>NZ_JQML01000001.1 GCF_000744705.1 Streptacidiphilus albus JL83
GCGGACCCAGTCCGTGAAGATGCCAGGGTCCTGGGGGCAGAGGTGCGCGCCGACGTCGGCCACCAGCCAGACCTTGCCGCGGCTGGGCCGGTGACGGCCAGCAGCCAGTACATGGGGCCGTCCTCGGCACCCAGGACGGCAGAGCCGTGGTTGCAGACCGCATGGACGATGGGGCCAGGGCCCGGTAGCCGCGATTGCCGTCCTCCCACATCCAGCTGTGGTCCAGGGGGAACCCGGCCGCGGGTTCACGGGGCTGGTCCTGGTCGGGCCAGCCGGGCGGGAGCCGGCCCGGCGGCAGGAGGCCGCCGTCCTCGGGCGGCCCGAGGCAGGAGCCGTTGGCGGTCTCTGCGATGAACGTCCGGCAGGGCTCGGGCAGGACGACGCCGTGCCGGCCCCTCCCAGACCCGCAACGCGTCCCAACCCGGTGGGCGGCTCCCGCCACTCCACGGCGAAAGCGTCCCGCAACGCTCCGATGTCCTGGGTGTCGGCACGAGACCCGTCGGCTCCATCCATGACGTCACAAGCACCGGGTCCCTACGACAGTGCTTCACCCGGGCCAGCGGCCGGACCTCTCGGTGAGGCATCCGGCCGCAGGCCAAGCCCCACCTGAGTGGGGAGCTCCACAGAGCAGGTGCGGGATCGCCCCGAGTAGGGGGTGGTCGATTCCAAGAAGCGCCATCACCCCCTCCCCACCCCCCTGACGGCACCCCGCACGGCCCCGGTGTCCGTTGTCATCCAACCGAGGCGTTGACAATGAATCCAGTCGCTTCGGGTGCCAGGGGCCGGCTCTCGGTTCCTGGTTCCCACCTCGTACCATCCCGACCATGCAGAACGTCAGGATCGGCATGGATCGCGGCACCCTCAAGCGATTCGGCACGGACATCATCAGGTACATCCTCATCGGCGTCGGCATGGGTGCGGCCGAGTTCATCCGCGGCTACGTCGAGGGCGCACCGGACGCCGTCTCCAGGCGGCTGGCCGTGTTCTTGGCGATCGGTTCGTTCCTCTTCTTTCTGCTGTTCGCCCTGTTCGTGAGCTATGGATGGACCACGCTGACCCCTGCCGCAGTGAGGACGGTTGGCCTGGGACGCCTCAGAGTCGTTCCCTGGAGCGACATCGTCGCGGTCGAGCCGCGCACCAACGGGCGGCGCGGCAAGGCATCGCGTGTGTTCATCGCAGTGCGCACCGTCGACGCGAAGTTCTTCACGCTGCCGGGCACCATGGCGGTGTCCGCGGACCGCACGGAGTTCGTGGACAGGCTCGCCGCCGTCACCAGGTATTGGCAGCACATACGACCCGCGTTCGGTCCTCTGCCAACGAACCCAGTCACCCCAGGTCAGGACGTCAGCATCGACTAACTTCACTGGCCAAGGACACCCGGCACCCGACCCCCAAACACGACCCGGACCGCCCCCCGACCCACCCGAGCCCGCGACCGACCCAGAGGCCGGTCCGCACCAGAACCAGACCAGGGACCGGACCGAGCCGGGACAGGCCCGGAACAGGACCGGAACCAGGCCGGGCCGGGGCCAGACCGGGACAGACCCGAGCCGGGACAGGCCAGGAACAGGACCGGAGACGGGACGGGGCCGGAGACGGGACAGGTCCGGAGCCGGGCCGGGCCGGAGCCGGGGACAGGTCCGGAGCCGGGCCGGGGCCGGGGCCGGGCCGGAGCCGGGGACAGGTCCGGAGCCGGGCCGGGGCCGGGGGCCGGGCCGGGGCCGGGGGCCGGGCCGGGCCGGGGGCCGGGCCGGGGACAGACCGGGACAGACCCGAGCCGGGACAGGCCAGGAACAGGACCGGAGACGGGACGGGCCGGAGACGGGACAGGTCCGGGGCCGGGGGCCGGGCCGGGGCCGGGGCCGGGCCGGGGACAGGTCCGGAGCCAGGCCGGAGCCGGGGGCCGGGCCGGGGGCGGACGGGGGGTGCGGACGGCGGTCCGGGCGCGTGTGAAGCGGGCCGTTACCGCGCGCCGCCCAGCACGGTGAACAGGTCGGGGTCCACCCGGGTCCGGGCCAGGACCGCGGGGACGGCGATACCCGGCAGCAGCAGGCGCCACATCCGCACGGCGCGTTCGGGCAGGTCGCTCCGGCGGGTGGCGGCCTCGGCGAACAACTGGATCCCGGTGCAGGCCCCGACGACGAACTGGGCGACCTCCTCGGGCCGCACCCCGGCCTGCAACTCCCCCTTGCGGACGGCCTCGTCCAGGACCCCGGTCATGATCTGGGCCCAGTCCAGGTAGGAACTGGCATCGTGCTCCCCGAACGTCGAGCGCTCGACGACCAGGCGGACACCGGCACGCAGCACCGGGTCCACCTGCAACTGCTTGGACCACACCATGGTGATGTCCACCAGACGCTGCAGGCCCTCGGACTCCAGGTGCGGGACGATCGTCTCCGGCTGGGCGTTGATGACAGCCTCCGCGAGAGCCTCCTTGTTCTTGAAATGGAAGTACATCGCCCCCGGCGTCACACCCGCCCTCGCCAGGATCTTGCTGACACTCGCACCGTCGTAGCCGTACTCGTCAAAGACCTCCGCCGCGGCCCGCAACAACAGGGCACGGGTCTGGATCGCCCGCTCCTGCTTCGGCTCTCCCACCACGACAACCCCTCCAAAAAGTTAAGAACGCTCGCTATCTTATCCGGCCCTTTGGGCGGGATGCCAGCCCTTGGTCTGTTTCTCCACACACACCCCGGAACCCCCCACACACACCCCACAGCCCCGGACACGCCCCCGAAGTTCACCGGACACGGCCCAGGACTCGCCCGGCACGCCGGACACACCCCGAAAGCCCCCAGGCACACCCCGGAACCCGCCGAACACGCCCCAGAGCCCCCGGACACGCCCCGAAAGTTCCCCGGGTACCCAGGACTCGCCGGACACGCCGGACACACCCCAGAGCCCCGGGCACACCCCAGGACACGCCGGACACGCCGGGCACGCCCCAGATTTCCCTGACCACGCCCCAGGACTCGCCCGGCACACCGGACACGCCCCAGGGCCCCCCAGGGCTCCCCGGACGACGGCACCCCGGACGGCCGGGCCGTACGGCGCCCCGGGATCCCGCACCCGCAGCTCCGCCCCCGACCGCCCGACCGGCGACCGGTGGCTGGTGACCGGCGGCTCGTGGCCGCCCGACCGGCGACCGGTGGCTGGTGACCGGCGGCTCGTGGCCGCCCGACCGGCGACCGGTGGCTGGTGACCGGCGGCTGGCGGCCGCCCGACCGGCGACCGGTGGCTGGTGACCGGCGGCTGGCGGCCGCCCGACCGGCGACCGGTGGCTGGCGGCTGGCGGTGTAAGAACAGAATTAACTTCCCGCTGCGTTATCGAACCGTTACGGGATTGCTGTGACATAAAACCGAACACTCGTTATGTTGTGGTGCCTGGGCGGCCAGCGCCGCCTGTTGCCCGGACGAGGGGGATTGATGTCCACAGCACTCCTGGAACACAGCGCACCGGCCTCGACACAGCCGGCCGCCACCATCGCCGAACTGGTCCACAAGACCCGCACCGCCGACGTCCTGCTGACCCGATGGCGCACCACCGGCCCCGACACCCACCACGTCACGGCGGAACTGCCCCCCACCCACGGCTTCTACCGGCCCCGGCACGGACTCCACGACCCGCTGCTGCTCGCCGAAGCCGTCCGCCAGTCGATCCCGCTCCTCACCCACGCCGCCTACGGCGCACCGCCCGGCGACCGCCAGGCCTGGCGCGACCTCGGCCTGCGGCTCGACCCGACCGCACTGGCCGCACTGGCCGCCGGCACCGGACCCACCACCCTCGACCTGCACATCACCTGCACCGAGGTGGTCATGCGCGCCCGGCGACCGGCCGCCGCCAGGATGCAGGTCCAGATCACCGCACAAGGACGCCACCTCGCCACAGCCACCACCACATTCACCAACCACTCCCCCACCGTCTACAACCGACTGCGCGGACACCACGCCGACCCGCACCACACCCCCACACCCCCCGGCCCCCCGCTACCACCCGCCCACGTCGCACGCACCCACACCCGCGACGTCGTCCTGTCACCCACCCCCACCCCCACCACCCACCTCCTGCGCACCGACCCCACCCACCCCGGACTCTTCGACCACCCCCTCGACCACGCCCCCGGCATGCTCCTGCTCGAAGCCGCCCGCCAAGCCGCCCACACCACAACCACCCACCCCCGCACCACCCTCACAGCCCTCCACTGCACCTTCCACCACTACGCCGAACTCGACACCCCCTGCACCATCCACACCCACCCACACCCCACCCCCAACACCACACACACCCACTGCACCATCACAGCCACCCAGAACAACCAACCCGTCATCACCGCCACCGTCCAACTCCAACCCCCACCCCACCACTAACAAAAACACCCCCACCCTGTTTTCGACCGGGTCGGCGAGAGCCACCCCGACATGTTGATCATGAGCCACTCTTGGCCCGTCCGAGTGTCATTGGGATGACCGCTAGTCCATGATCGGCAGCGGTTTTGGGCTCCACCCCGATCGGGTGACTTCCAAGGGGTCTGTGACGCAGATGGGAAGGTGCTGGTGTCGAGGGTCTGGGGCCATCGTCCGGCCCCTGGCCACCGGTCTGCCCCATCTGGGGGATCGGCACCATGCCCTCGAACGGGCCCGGCCGCCCTCGTCTTGGGCACGGTCCGCGGGGCGGCCCCGGCCATGGGGGGTGTGGCCGGGGCCGAGCGGGTCCCGGCCGCACTGTCCGAGTGTTCTTTCCTGGTTCAGAAGGTGACGGCCATCGCTCCGCAGGAGAAGCCGACGCCGTAGGACACGAGGAGGGCCCGGCTTCCCGGCTTCAGGGTGCCCTCCTGGCGGGCGATGGCGAGGGTGGTCAGGACGTTGGCCGGGCCCAGGTTGCCGATGTCGGCGCACGGGTTGGGCACGATGTCCATGCTGATCCCGCATGCCTTCATGACGAGTTGCAGGGTGCGGGTGTTCGGCTGGTGGGCGATGACCAGGTCGAGATCAGCCGTGGTCCAGCCGGCCCGGGCGAGGGCCGAGTCGACGACCCCGGGGACGTGCCGGCGGGCGGCCTGGACGATCTCGACGCCTTCCATCGTGTAGAAGCCGGTGCGCACTTCGAAGCCCTCTTCGGCCCTGCGGCGTTCGTGGACGGGCAGGGTGCCCAGCTGCCAGTCGGCCGTGTGGGTCTCCCACTGGCTCCCGCGCACGTCGAGCCGCGTTCCGTAGTTCTCGTCGCGGGCAAGGACGACGGCTGCGGCTCCGGCCCCGAAGATGCCGGCCAGGCTGAGATCCTGGTGGTTCGTCAGGCTGACGGCATCCTGGCCGCCCACCACGATCGCCCGCTCGCAGCGGCCCGTCTCCAGCATGGTGACCGCTGTCTCCAGCGCGGGGATCACCTCCGCGCACGAGCCGTCCACACTCATGGTCTTCGCGCACCCGATCCCCGCCCGCTGGGCCAGCAGGACCGCCTGCGAGGGGGCCACGTACGCGGGGATGCTGACCTGCGCGAAGATCAGCAGGGTCTCGCCGCCGATGGCCTGCGGGGCCACGCCCGCCTCGGCACACGCCTTGCCGATCGCCTCGGCCGCCAGGGTCATCAGGCTCTCCCCCTCGGCATAGACCCGGCGCTGCTGGGTGCCGGTCCGCCGGACGAACCAGTCCGGCTCCAGACCGTGCGACAGGGCCAGATCGGTACTGCTGACCGTCTCCGACCCGAGCGCGTAACCCGCGCCTGCGATCCCGACCGCCATGAGGGCCTCTCCTCTTTGACCGGGGCGGCCGCATCCGCGTACCGCCCGCAACACTAAGACCCTGCGTAACGGACCGGCAACTTCCCGACGATCAGGCATATGCCACTGCAAGGCTCTGGCCATGAATCGCACCCTCAGTCTCACCGCCACCGCAGCCGCCGCCTTACTCACCCTCACCGGCTGCTCCAGTGGTGCCAAGACAAGCACCGACGCGGTACCGACCGCGGCCGCCGGCTCCAGCAGCACGGCCGCCCCGTCGTCGGCCCCCGTGGGCAACCTCGACGCCAGCCAGGACATGGCCATCCTTGCCCGCGACGTCCGCACCGCGCACGAAGACCTCGTCCTCACCGACGCCACCGACCCCAATCACCTCATGGGCCGGCCCAACGAGTACACCTCCGACGTGCGTTTCACGGACTCGCGCGTATCCGCATCAGACACCGCTGACCAGGGCCTGTCGAAGGGCGACGTCCAGTTCGGCGGCAGCATCGAGGTGTTCCCGACCGCCGCCGATGCGGCCACCCGCGCCAAGTACATCCAGGCCGTCACCCAGGCGCTCCCCTCGGCCACTGAATACGACTTCGTCAGTGGCAACGTCCTGATCCGTGTCAGCCACTACCTGACGCCGGCGCAGGCCGCCGACTACCAGCAGGCCGTGAAGTCACTAGGCTGAACGACCGGGCCCCTGCCGCGCAGCCCGGGTGCGTTTCGTTTCCTCCTTGCGGCGCGCCCGGTACGGACAGCGATGCTCCATAGCGCACGCTGGAGGCCGACCGATTTCGAAGACAGTCTTCTATGCTGCTAGTGCTGCGCTAAATGTAGGCCTGCTCTCGAATTCATAGGGCGACAGGTAGCCAAGTTCCCGCCGAATCCTGCTTCTATTGTAGTAGGACTCGACATATTCAAATATGGCGGTTTTGACCTGCTTGATTGTTGCCCATACATGCAGGTGAATGAGTTCCTTCTTGAGGGTTGCGTTGAAGGACTCGGCCGCAGCGTTGTCGAAGCAGATCCCCGTCTTTCTTACCGAAGGGATGACCCCGTTGTCAAGGCAGTGGTCGCGAAATCTACTGCCGGTGTACTGGCTGCCACGATCCGTGTGCATCACGGCTTCTCCCTGGCCTGGCCGGCGGTTGCGGATGGCCATATCGAGCACCTGGACCACCATGTCTTCACGCATATTGTCAGCGATGGACCAGCCGATGAGCTTGCGCGAGTATCCGTCGATCACCGTGGCCATATAGGCCCAGCCCTCTGCGGTATGAATATATGTGATGTCCCCGTACCATATTTGGTCTTTCTTTTCCGGGACGAAGTTGCGCTCGACGAGATCCACCAGGCCCCGTCGGTTCGCGGGGTCCTGGAGGGTGGTGGCCCTGTAGGGCCTGGGGTGGACGCAGGCCAGTCCAGCAGCCCTGGCCAGGCGTCGGACGCGCTTGGGCGACACGCGCTCGCCCTGGCGGGCCAGCTGGGCGTGTATCCGATCGATTCCGTACCTTCCCTTATTCGTTTTGTCGATGGCGATGATGAGTCGCGTGAGCTCGACATCGCGCCGCGCGTGCCGGGACTCCTCCCTGTCGATCCACGCATAGAAGCCGGCTCGAGATACATGCAGCATCTGGCACATGAAGTTGATGGGATACCTGAAGCGGCGCGGCTTGCCAGCCTGCTCGTCTCTGACTTGCAGGATAAAGGCGAACTTTATTGATTCTGGCTCGCAAACCACGCCGCTGCTTTTTTTAGAAAATCCCGCCCCATTCGGAGCTTTCGGTTTTCCTCTTCGAGTTCCTTCATATGGACGCGTTCATCGATAGTAAGCGGCTTGTCTTTGATGCTTCCGCTCCTCTTTGCGGCATTTACCCAGCTCCCGAGGGTTCCCTCGTTCAGGCCGAGGTCCCGGGCGATCTCAGCCACGGGCCGGCCGGAGCTCACTACAAGCTCTACGGCCTCTGCCTTGTATTCCGGAGCGTCCTTCTTCCGCTTTGAAACCATCGTGCACTTCCCACTTGACACTGCGATGAACTACTTCCAGTGTCCACGAAAGTGGTCGGGGTCCACCATCCAGCATGACCGATCAACGACACACCCGATCACCAGTCACATGATCTGCTGCTGTAGTACTGGTCAGTACCAGGACCTCTGCAGCGATGCTCTCACGCCGCTCGAACAGCAAGTTGGGCTGAAGCTCGAGAGCTCGGTATGATGAGCCGCTTCGAGTGCTGGACCCCTGCTTTCGGTTTTCAGACGGAGTGGTCTGTGGGTATCGAGTCAAGTGATCAAGAGTCCACCGGATCCGGGGAAAGCAGCGAAGCCTCTCCCGTTTCGCCGTCCAACTCGGCAGGCGAATCTCCGGAGCACACGCCAGCACTCAGCAGAAGCACTCGATGGATCGAAAATCAGGCGATTCAGCATGCTCCGCGCTTCATTCGGAATAGAATCTTCGGCAGGCAGTTCAATAGGGCCCACCTAAAGAACCTTCAAGCCTCCGATGCACGCAAGAACAAAAAGACACGAATTCCAGACGGGGAGTCTGTCGGCCTGGATACCATATGGATCTGCGAGACATATGGACCAGACTCCTCCGACAAGCTGAACAAGTTTGTCCGTAGGATGGAGAAATCCGACAGCGAATCTTCTTCACCTCCTGGGTACTCCGACTGGCTCCTGGAAAGCCGCAGCACGGGGGTGACTGGCTTCTTGCAGCTTCCCCGAGTAGTACGCAGGAGCGGTCAGTTCATTGAAGAAGCTCCCCATGTGACGATGACCTTGCCTCCAGGCATAGAATACATCGATCTACACTTGCATTCGATCACTTCGAGCATTACTGCAATAGTTGCGTGCTTCGTCCTAGAATCGGATGAATCCAAAATCATTAGCACGGCGGTCAATGAAGACCAAGAGAGCAAGTTGATAATTCGCAAGAACCACCGCAAACGCTCATCCTCGCCAGCGGACGTAATAAAGCTCAAGATCGGCGCGCAGAGCACTTGGCGCGAACAGAAGCGGCTCGATTGCTCCTCCTGGATGAACGAAAATTTGCCTGGATGGTTCTCTCGGGATGCTGATGTGGTACTTCCATCCGTGGAATTGATCACCACTCAAAAGTGCCTGGCCTGGGATAAGGAAGAAGTACGAAACCCGTCAGACTACGAGTACACCGAGATCCTTGGACTTGGTGGCGGTCGAATCTTCTGGAAATCCCAAGGGAGTAACGAGATCCGCCTTCGGGAAACCTCCGAGCGGGTGATTACTGCCGCAGCTAGAATCCCCGACCTCACCATGCAATACACGGACTCGAGTCAGTATATTTCCGCCTTCACTGATTCAATATCAGAGTTGCTTACCCGATGGTCCCTGCTCATCATGGTACGTATCACTGGCGAGCAACTCACGGTCTTGAGGGATCGATCGGAAAGAGCTGTCCGCAAGGGCACCGGTCGCTCCTTCACCAGCCTGCGCAAATCCCTCCTGCAGGCAGGAGTCGACACGCAGATTGTGATCGGCGACATCTCCGCCATGGCAAATGACTCGAAGGATTGGGCGACTATTGGATTCTCTCCAGTCGTCCCCCCACGCCTGGCCACATACGGAGCGATTCATGCATTGCCGGAGGGATGGCGCCAAGAGGCGCTATTGCGCTCCCAGGAAGCCCTGCAATTCGAATCACGCCTTCGTGAGCTTATTTCGACGAGTGCAGAACTTACAGCTACGGCGACAAACATCCGGATCCAGAAAGTCGTTATCTGGTTGACGACTGCTTCCGTCATTGCCGCGGCCATCGCAGCCTGGGCTTCTGTTGCTGCTTTGCATAAGCATTAGGCATCACGGCGTGGGCTCCCGAGTTTCGATGGTGCGTCCGGCGATCTGGTCAAGCGTGGGAATTACGAGAAAGACGGGAAATCCTTGCGCTCTTGCCGGGTATCGAGCCGACCGATCTTCTCTTCGGCCGCAGACAGGCTGACCTGCAGGAGTTCGATTTCACCGAACCAGCCCTCTCGTTCAGCTTCGGCGATGCGGTCATGGAGGTTCTCTCGGATCTCGACCAGACGCGGTCGCTCGGTCGGGCTGACGATCAGGACCGGGCAGCGGATGCACGCTTATCCGAACTACCCGCAGCGGAGACTTGGGCAGGGGAGGCCAACGCTGGTTGCTGAAAGTAGTGGACGAAAGCGGGGAGAACCAGGCGTTCGGGCGTGTCGCGCCGGTCAGCCTTCGCCCAGCATCCAGCCGTAGAAGCCGCCCGCATCGGGGAATGTCACGTCCGGGGCGAGGTCGATCAGCCAGACGGCTGCCATGTCCAGCTCACCATAGGAGCCGAATTCCTCCCCTTGAGCCACGATCAGCGCTCTGACCCCGACCCGCCAGCCCGCGAAGTTCCACGGCCGGGAGCCGAGGGACCAGCTCACCGTGGTCTCGGCCGCGCCGAGTTCGGTGGCAACCGCAGAGCAAGCCGCCGACCAGGCGTGATCGAAGGCTGTGGGATCACCTTCCAGGCTGACCCAGCCGTCCATCTCGAACTCGTCGCCGAGCGGGCCGGCGTCGTCGCTCGGATCGAAGAAGCAGAACGGCAGGTGGAAGCGCGACTGGCCGGTGCCGATCCGGTCGGGATCGCCTGCCACCAGCTGATGGCCGCTGGCGGTGTCGTAACCGTTCCACGTCGACTCCTCCCAGCCCTGTCCGGCGAGGAAGCCATCGACACTGGGGTGGTCCCAGCTCCCCCGTGCAAGCTCGGCGAGTTGCTGGACAAGGGAACCGGACAGCGGCTTGAGCCGGACGATCACGTGAGACCTCGGAGCCTAGGGGACGTTCGTTTGGGCAATCGTCTCTCTCCGCCCATCGACACCGATCGGCGGGGTGGCCCAGTCCCCTTGCGCAGGTGGCCTGAGCGTCAGGCAGCGAGCCGTGGGCCGATCCACCGCCCCAGCTCACTCGCTACTGGGCCTTGGCGTTCCCGGATTCGGTTGCAAGCGTGCCCATCTCGCGCAGGCGCTCGTAGTACTCGATCGCACCGCCCTCATCGCTGATCGACGGCACGACCTTCTCAAGGACAGCGAGGCACTGGAGCAAGATGCTACGGCGCCGCTCACCAAGGGGCCCGGACAGGGACGAGGAAACACAGCCGGCGATGTTCGCGTCCAGCATCACCAGGTCTTCGCCCTCGATGTCCCGGCCACGAAGGTGCGGCGGGAACGTCGCGTGCTTGTGCTCGTCCCACAGCCGTGAGAGCAGGTCCAGTTCCGGTTCGCTCATTTGCGCGATCATGCCGCACACGCCTTGAGAGGACCTCTCATTTTGTGCGCCGGAGATCCGGAACTCATCGGCGCTCAGTCCTCCGAATCGGCGCTGCTTCGTCCGCCATCCCGGCGGAAGTCGGGCATGCCGAGGTGGACGGTGGAGGGCTGGGCTGCACGCTCGCGCATGACCTCCAGCTTCTGTACGGCGGCGGCCATGGTGGTCTCGATCGCGGCGACCTCGCCGAGCCAGCCCTGGTCCTTGGCCTCTTGGAGGCGGTCGATGAGGTTGGCGTGGATCTCCTGGAGGCGTGGCATCTGGGTCGGGTCCACGAGCAGTAGGGGACATCTGACACAGGCTTCTCTGAACTTATTGCCGAGCCTTGCTCGTGGTCACGATGTCGACGGCGACCCGAAGCGGTGTCTCCGCATTCCCAAGTAGCGCCCGGGTGATAGCGATCGCCTGGATGACGCTCATGCCGCGCTCGGCCAGGAACGTCTGGACAGCCTCCATTCCAGCGCTCTCAAGGACTGGTCGGGACTGCTCGACCAGCGCGGTCCAGCGTGCGGCCTCCTCAGGGCTTAGCCCGATGAAGTGGTCAAACACGACTTCTTCCTCCTCGTGATGAGCCGATGGGTTGTGCTCACGTCTCGTCAGCGCCCAGTGCTGCACTCAGGACCTTCACGGCGTCAGCGTATTGAAGACGGTCGAACTGAAACGGGCCGAACCCCGAATAATCACGTGTCTTGCGGTGGGGTTGTTCGAAGGAGTCCCAGGTCACGTGGTCAGGGGTCACTGTGATGCTGGCCATCAGCGGCCAGCATCCCCACTCGCCGCATTCACAGCCGAGCACGGGCGTCTTCGGCCCCATCGCGCCGGTGGATCGTCCGTGGAAATGGTCGTCCATCGGGCCGAACCGGAAGAACTGCGGGATAAGGCCTCCGTAGGCGTCGCCGGCTGGTTGCATCCCGGCGTCCGTCTCGAACTGGTCGATCAAGTCGGTGAGAGGGGTGCCGTCGATGCACGGGACGACTTCGAGCACGCCACGATCAGTGTGGCGACGGCAGACGAAGATGATCCCCTGGTTGGTCATCTTCTGATTCTGGCAGCTCATGCCGTCCCCGTTCCTCCTGATTACTGGGCAGTCATGGCCGCGGTGGCGAGGCCGGGGAGACCGATTGTGGAGTGGGGATACCGAGGTCGACCACGGTCCGATGGTCACGGCGTTGGTCGATCTGAACCAGCTTGCCCTCCGCACCGGCGAGGCTGACGTGCAGCCCTTCGACCTCGCCGTGCCATCCTTCGCGTTCGGCCTCGGCGATGCGGGCGATGAGGTTGTCGCGGATGTCAGCCAGCCGGGCCCGCTGGGCCGGATCAGGTCGGAGGAGCGAGCATCTGACACAAGCATGCTCGTGAATGCAGTCAGTGCCATAGGCCCGTCCACAGTCCCCGAGCGCGAGCTTGCGCCGCTCGAAGTGGCTGAGGAATTCCTGCCACTCCCCTCGCACGCCCGGGCGGCCTCGAGCGCGAGGATCAGGGCGTCCTGACGTGCTAGCCACGTGAACCAGGTCAGCGGGCCTCCTCCCTTCAGCGGGGCCACCGCCGGCCCCTGCGCCGCAACGGCAGCACCACCCCGCCGGGCCCGTCGTCGCCCGCCTGGTCGACCGGACCGTCCAGAGGCTCTGGTGGTGGGGGCGGGGCCGGCCTCGGCCGCGCATGACGGGCCGGGTCCGGCCGGGCAGGCACAGCGCCCACTCCACGCAGCCGCACGTGCAGGTCCGCGGCGGGGCCTGCCCGTCCGCCCGCCGGTGCCGCCCGGCCTCGGGCTCAATGACGCTCCAGATCATGGCCTGCCCAACGACCGGCGGGGCCGCGCCGCACGGCCAGGACTGGGCTGCGGCCGCCGCCCCGGCATCGCCCGGCGAAAGCGGCTGGATCCGCGTCGGATCGACGCGATAGGTCTGGGGTGTCTCCTCCTTGGTGCCAGCCCAGACATAAAGTGGAATGATTCCTACCACCTCGGCGATTGTGCAACGCTTGTGCAGAGCTTTGGAGTATCCCTGAAAGGAAAGACGTCTTTGAGGGGGCTCGCGATGGATCGGAAGATCGGCGGCGGTGCCGGCAAGGGTTTCTGGATCGGGGGCTTGATCGGAGGCCTGTTCGGGCTCTTGGCCCTCCATACTTTCGATGCCGTGGTCACCTGCGGCGTTCTCGCGGCGGTCATCGGCTGGTGCTTGGCGGTTGAAGAGAGACGGCAGGAAGAGAAGCGGCAGGAGAGGAGCAGGCCGACAACGAAGGCATCCAGTTCGGTTTATTCATCGGCATCCCAGATTCCCGCCTCCCCGACGCTTTCGTCCAGCGCTGACGGAGAGGACCGGCGTGCGGTGAAGCGCGCTGCGGTCCGCGCCGCGCGTGCGGCCCACACGGCGAGCAACTCGGACACGCAGTCATCCGCCTGGCCGGAGGTCTCCTACGAAGTTGAGGTCGGGGCCCCCGCAGTCGGCGGCTCCGGCATCCACGCGGGCGCCATGTACGCGGCACCCGGTTTCCACTCCAGTGCGTCCCATCACGGCAGCGACGGCTCCTGCAATTGCCACCACCAAGACAGTTCGTCCAGTCACCACAGCAGCCAGTATCACGACAGCTCAGTCAGCGATCACAGCAGCCACCATGACACTTCCTCACCCAGCCATTCCCTCCCTTCCGACCCCGGCGGAGGGTTCAGCGACCCGGGCAGCTTCTTCTGAATTCCCGTCAAACCGCCCCCGTGTGAATCGGCTCCTGCCCCTTCAGATCTGGCGACGCCGGACCCGAGCAGTCAGTTCGCCGTCGTAGACGTTCTGACGGATTTCGGGGTCATCGAGCAACCTGCCGATCTTCTCCACGGACAACATTCCCGCGCGTCTTGCCGCCCGTGTCAGTCCGTCAGGTCCAGGGCGAGACGCAGCGCCTGGCCGAGCCGGGCCATCTCCTCCGGGGTGACGATGCCGAGGTACTTCCCGTTGGTGATCCGCTCGCGTCGGTAGCTCAGCACGTCCACGGCGACGGCCATGCCCTCGACAGGGTGGGTGATCGGGGCGGTGAGCAGGGTGTCGGGCGCGGTGCCGGTGGTGTCGACCAGGACGCAGACGGCGCCGTGCTGGTAGAGCTGGAGGGCACCGTCGGCCGAGACGACCAGGAGGCAGCGGGGCCTGCCGGAGGGGGAGGTGACTTCCCAGATCTGGCCTCGGCGCAGGGGGACGCTCAACGCTCGTCCTTCTCGGCCATGTCGTAGACGTCGTCCAGGTTGTCGCCGGTGGCGGCTCGCCAGGCTTCCAGTGCGGCGGCGGCGTCGCGGATGGCCTGGTTCTTGAGCGCGTTGGCCGTGTAGGCGGACAGGTTGCCGCCCGATGCCGCGCGAGCGGCGGCGAGGACGTCCGGCGGGAGCGACACGGTGACCTTCTCTGTGGTAGCCATACCGATCACAGTACCTCGGTATGACTGCTAGTTGTACCGATGGTGTGAACTTGCTCAATCGCCGCGCCCGCGCCCAGCAGCAGCGCGGACTGGTCATCGGTGTGCACGGCGCTGGGAAGCGTTAGCCAGCAGTGGGAGGCCCCGGCGCGAACGGCGGCCAGGCCAGGCAGACACGGAACCCCTGGTCGGCCTAGGGGCCCCGGCGCCACCCAGATTCCCGGTTCCCGCTCCGTGCGCGGGGCGACCTGGAGGTAGTGCCCGTCGAAGCTCAGGATCGCCGGCACCGGCAGCCGCTGTGCGAGCGCGATATCGACCGCGTCCGCCAGCCCCAGCCGCATTCCCTATCGGCGCTGCACTTGCTCGGCCTCGCCGTAGACCTGTCATCAGCCGCGGCATGTTCAGGGCCTGGACTGCGGCGTCGTTCAGCTGGTCGCGTTGGTTGAAGGCGCCGAGCTGCACGCTGGTGTCGGCGACCGCGGTGCGCGGTGCCTCCCCGGTCACCGGTCCAGGCCCTGTCCCAGCAGGTCTTCGCTGCGCTGGGCCAGGTCGCCCTTACCGTCGAAATCAGCGGTAGGGCCCGGCGACCGCAGGTCGCCGGGCCCTAGTGATCTCTAAGGAGCGCATTCGAAGATCCATTAGCGATGCCTGGGTCCGTGGCCCCTCGCCCTGTCGGTGCGGCTGCACTGATCGCGGCCCAATGCCCTGGGGGTAGGCCGGTTGACTCCGGATACGGTCCTGAGACCGTGATGCCGACGTTCGCCGAGGACCTCCGCCTGCCCGCCTACGAGGCGCTGGCCCGCATCGCGTCCGACGAGTTCGGCATCATGGACAGCTGGGTAGCGGCCTCCGACGGTGCGCGCTGGATGGCCATGATCAACGCCCTGCGCTTGGCCCTCAATCCACCACCGCCGCCGATCGACGTGCCGCTGCTCTGAGACGCAGTCGCCTGCCGGGCCCGATCTCCTTGCCCCGCTCCGCCGATCCAGACCGCCGCCGCCCGGACCACCTCAGCCGGATCAGCGGTCCGCCCGCAGGCCAGGCGCTGACCGTTGCCCTGGAGGCACACCCAGAAGGCCCGACGCTGCTCGTCGGCCTGATGCACCCTCACCCGCCGGCCGAGCCCTGCGGCGACGTACACGGGTATGCCGCCCTGTGGTTCGTCCAGCTCAGGCAGGACGACCCCGAGGCCCTCCGCCACACGCCCCAACATCTCCCCGAGCACCCCGCCGCCCCAGTCGCTCTCGCCGGACCCCACCCCGAAGCTCATCCCGCCACTATGCCGTCAGAGCACATCGACGGTCCTCTCAGTGGAGTGGGAGCGTCCTCTTGGACACTCCCGGGAGGGGTTAGTCCTTCTGGAAGTTCCACTCCTGGTTGGGCTGGCCGTTGCACTGGTAGGTGCCGATCGGGGTTCCGTCGGCGGTGTTGTTTCCCGCGACGTCGAGGCAGGTGCCGTTTCCGGCGTTGACGATCTGCACCCCGTGGGCGCCCTGCCGGCTGTACCACTCCTGCGATGAGGAGCCGTTGCAGGGCTGCTGGGTGGCGGAGTAGAAGTCGGTGGAATTGGGGGCCTGGTGGTAGTCCGAGGTGAGGCAGAAATTTTGGTTGACTCGCAGATACGGGTTGACGATCATGTAGTTGGGAAACAACGCGTGCGCCGCATCGAGCTGAAACTCCTGGTTGGCCCCGTGGTGGTTGTGGTAAAGGATCGTGGGGGTTCCGGCGGTGTGGCTGTTGTTGGTGATGTCAACCACCTTGCCGCTGGGGACGCTGCTGATCGTGTACTTCTGCGGGTGCTGCGAGGACGCCGTCGCCATGGCGGGCGCGGCCAGACCGGCCGAGAGGAAGGCGGCGGTCACCACGGGGACGATCGCCCGGGCTCCACGGCGTCCCGCGGTCTGTCCCGAACGGCGGATGAGCTCCCGGCCGAGAACCTTGTACGAGGTCTCCATGATGGTTTCACTCCTTCTGAGCGGTGTGACGAAGAGGTGGATCCGACGCGCCCTGGCGCGCATGACCACATTGCCCCGCCTTTGCCCGCGCGCCATCGGCCGAAGCGCCGGGGTGATACCGGTCAAATGACGTAGGTAGCTGGCTGGACGGCGGTCACTGACCTGAGCCCAAGAACTTGCACATGCATACAGTTCCACAGGAGGCGATATACGCGCCGGTAACTTATGGCGCGGAGATGGGCCTCGCGCACAGAGTCTCCGGCAGGCCCGTCGCCCTCGCGATGTAGTAAGGCACCTGCGTGCACACGGATGAGTCCAGCCGCAACGGCACGTCAGCAGCTGCGGTGCCGTCAGCGAGGTGGCGCCCACGGGGCGTCGTGCACCGCCTGGCCGGGCTGTTCGGGATGGAGCAGCTCCCGGACGCAGTGCCGCAGTCCCCTCTCGCCGGACCTGCCAGCTGCGGCCATCCAGGGCAGGGCGTCCATGGCGTGGGCGCGCTCGCCGGTGGCGAGGCCGTCGACGGCGGCGCGCAGGCTGTCGGGGGCGGGTTCGCCGGTGAGACAGAGCCAGCCGGTCGCGGCGGCCAGTCGGACCTCGGGGGCCTGTGCCCGGTCCCGCCACAGCTCTCGTATCCACTCGGTGGTCGGTGGGTGCGGGTGGCCTCGGCGGTGGCGAGGACCAGCGCGGCACGGACGATCGGGTCCTGCTCGGTACCGAGCAGGGTACGGAAGGCGGCACGGACCATGTGGTCGGGGTCGGCGGCGGTCGCCAGCGCGTAGGTGGCACTGATGCGCGTAGCGGGGTCGGGATCGCCGAGCAGGGGCTGCAGGAGGGCGATGTCGGCCGTGATCGCGGCCCGGGCCGCGGCGACCGACCAGCCTGCCGGGTAGCCGGTCACCTCGACGCCGTAACCGTCGTAGAGGCTGTCCCGGGTGCCGGCGCGGTGGAGCAGCAGCTCGTCGCGGGAGGCGACGCCGAAATGGAGGGCGCGGGCAGGGCAGGAGACCTCGGCGAGCGCGGCGGCACGGTGGGGGTGGCGGATGTCGGCAGCTATCCGAATCAGGAACGGCACCGCGAGCACGGCCGCGGCCCGCATGTCGTTGGCGCACATGCCGCCCACAACGCCCTTGCCGGTGCGATCGGGCGAGTCGCCGGCGTGCAGCAGGCGAACGGCCTCCCCGACACGATCCCCCGTGGGAAGTGCTCCCAGGGGACCTCGTCGAGGAGGAATCCGTCCTTGGCCTCGGGCCGGACAGCTGCCGCCACCGCTCGCACGTCGAACGGGCCACCCACGAACGAGGACAGTCCCGCCCCGTCCACCAACGCCCGACACATCGCGAACGTCGGTTCGGTCCGCCACTCCCCCACACCACACCATCCCTCCGCCGAAGCGACTGGACGGCGAACGCCACCGAGCAGGCCGCTTCAAACGCGTCCCGGTGCATCCGCAGGGCCCCGTCCCCCGCCTCGTTGATGTACTCGCTGCCGTGCACCGCGAGCCAGGCCCCGTCCACGAACTCCACCCGGCCGAACACATCCTCCTCACGGCACAACAGCGCCACCGAGATGTCTGCGGTCCACCCCGCCAGCTCCCAGCCGGGCACCAGGCCCACTGCCTCGATCGGCCGACGCACGTCCACCGGCGCGAGCTCCGCCGGGTCGCGGCCCTCCCTCCCGAAGGAACGGCAGCAACCCGGGGTCGCGGTGCCGCAGCGCTCGGGCCAAGTCCACCAGCCCTCCCCCCGCAGCCACCGGGACACCCCCGCCCAGTTCGTCGCGGACCAGACGGCCCTGCTCGACCAGTCGCGCAGCCAGCAGGGGCATCACCGTCCGCAGCTGTCTCAGCGCCCGGTCGGGTTCCCCACCGTGGTCCAGGTCCTCAAGGAACAGCCCGACCTGCTGCACCACCAGGTCGGCGCACTCCAGCAGTGCCCCGCGGGACGTCGTCGGCTGCCCACTGCCGTCTCCGGCACGCTCGCCCCGACCGGCCTCCTCACGCGGCGGCTCCGGGTCGTCACGCTCGTCGGCATCAGCGCCGGCTCGCGTGGCGAGCAGCATCCGTCCCGCGTCGACTGCGGTAGACCGTCGCGCGCGGTAGGCCTTCGACTGGCACGCCCGGTCGCAGTAGCGCCGCGGCCGCTCCCGCCCGCCCGCCCGCTGGCACCGGCTTCCCGCAGTGTTCGCACTCCCCGGCCGCAGACCCGGCCCCCACCCCGCCCAACAGATCATCCATGCCGAGCGAATAACCGCGCGCGCCGTAAAGATCACCTGTGCGACGAAACACGCAACCGCAGGCAGACACGGTGCACGGTGCGCTTATCAACGCACACAGCCCCGGAACACAGTGCCCGGCGGGGAACTCCGGACCTGCCCCTGGCCACGCTCAAGCCGCTGGAGGCGATGTGCCTAGTGCCCGTGGCTACGAGTAGTCCGGTGGACCGGGCTACAAGGGACGGCAGTGGACTGCTGCCCTCACCGACGCCGGCCACGTCGCCCTGGACCAGGGCGACACCGAATCACCTCCCCCTGGGCGTGCGGCCGCCGCCGAGCAGTGGTCCCCGGCGCCGCAACGCCGGGGGCCATATGCCGGCCCCAAGGCCGGTGTTCCGCCACTCGCTCCTAACCGACCCTACGCCTTCTCGGTGAGCAGCATGGGGGCGTCGGCGGGGCCTTTGATGTAGGGTCCGCGCCAGATGATGCGGTGTTCGTTTTTGCTGGGGTACCACCTGTCGGTGGCCGTGGCAAAGTCCAGGTGTGCGGCCAGTTGAGTCCCGGCTGATGGCCACCAGAAATCCAGGTGGATGGCCGTCCGGCCTGCGGCGTTCCTGATCGCTCCCTTATCTGAAGGAGACCCCTCCGTCCGGTTTGCTGGTGTTTGCGAGCATCAGCAACCGGCCGGAGATCCTGTGACGAAGTCTGACAGAGAGATCATGGAAATCTTTGAGGCGTACGACCTGACCGAGACGGTCTGGTCGGCGGCCACCCTGACAGGGCACGACCCGAAGACGGTCAAGCGGTATGTCGAGGCCCGCGCCAGCGGGCGCAACCCGTATGAGCGCGAGCCGCGGCCGAAGATGATCGACGCGTTCCTGGAGAAGATCGAGGAGTGGGTCGAGCAGTCCAAGGCGACGATCCGCTCCGACGTGGTCCACGACAAGCTCGTGACGATGGGCTATCCGGGCAGTGCCCGCTCGACCCGGCGGGCGGTGAACGCGGCGAAGACCGTCACCGTCGAGCACATCGCCGGGATCCCGGTCCGCCACCCGCAGATGGTCGCCGCGGGCCGGCACTACGGCTGCCAAGTCGTGTCCTGCGTTCCCTACGAGGACGAGGACGCCGACAGCACCGCCAAGGAAACCCCGACCGCATGCACCAGAGCTGCCACATCGCCCCCCGAAGGTCAGCAACCGCCCACGGCGCCGAGCGGTCTGTCCGCGGAATCACCCGCATCACCCTGGAAGGCCGGACCCCGTGAGGCCCGTTGACCGAACCAAACCTGCCCGGAGCACTCAGTCGATACAGAACTCGTTGCCCTCGATGTCCAGCATCGGGATGCACGACTCGTTTTCCTCATCGGCATACAGTGTTTGCACGTGGGTCGCACCGAGCGCCACCAGTCGTGCGCACTCGGCTTCAAGCGCGGCGAGGCGCTCGTCCCCCACGAGCCCGGTGCCGGCCCGTGTCGGCGTCGGGTGAATCCTGACCGCTATTCGGCGGTACAAATCTGACCCACCTGATGGTCGTCCGGTCATCCTGATCTTGGTGTTCAAGGTCAGGAGGAGAGGGTGATATCCGTGGAGGACTGGGCTGAGATCCGTCGGCTCCATCGGGCCGAGGAGATGCCGATCCGGGCGATCGCGCGTCATCTGGGCATCTCGAAGAACACGGTCAAGCGGGCGATCGCGACCGATCGGGCACCGGTCTACGAGCGGGCGGCGAAGGGCTCGGCGGTGGACGCCTTCGAGCCTGCGATCCGCGAGCTCCTGAAGGCGACGCCGTCGATGCCGGCCACGGTGATCGCCGAGCGCATCGGCTGGGAGCGCGGGATAACGGTCCTCAAGGAGCGGGTCCGTGAGCTGCGCCCCGCCTACCTGCCCGCGGATCCCACCGGGCGGACCCAGTACCTGCCTGGCGAGCTGGCGCAGTGCGACCTGTGGTTCCCGCCGGTCCACATCCCGGTCGGCTACGGCCAGGTCGCCTGCCCGCCGGTGCTGGTCATGGTCTCGGGCTACTCGCGGATGATCACCGCGCGAATGATCCCGACCCGGCAGACCGGCGACCTGATCGCTGGCCATTGGCGGCTGCTGTCCGACTGGGGCACGGTCCCCAAGATGCTGGTCTGGGACAACGAGTCCGGCATCGGCCAAGGCAAGCTGACCACCGAGTTCGCCGCGTTCGCGGGCCTGCTCGCCGTCAAAGTGCATCTTTGCCGCCCTCGTGATCCAGAAGCGAAAGGGCTGGTCGAGCGGGCCAACGGCTATCTGGAGACCAGCTTCGTGCCCGGCCGCACCTTCACCGGCCCCGACGACTTCAACACCCAGCTCGGCGACTGGCTGCAGGGCGCGAACCGGCGCCTGCACCGCAGCATCCAGGCCCGCCCCGTGGACCGCTGGGAAGCCGACCGCGCCGCCATGCTGGCCCTGCCTCCGGTCGGCCCCCCGCAGTGGTACCTCTTCCACACCCGCATCGGCCGCGACCACTACCTGCGCATCGACCTCAACGACTACTCCGTGCACCCGCGCGCCATCGGCCGCCGCGTCCAGGTCACCTGCGACGCCGACCTGATCCGCGTCGTCACCGACGGCGGCGACCTGGTGGCCGAGCACCCGCGCTGCTGGGCCCGCCACCAGACCCTCACCGACCCCGACCACAAGAGTGCCGCCGACCAGATGCGCGGCGACTTCATCGACTCTGCTGCGCAATTCGCTGCATGAGCATGATGGTTGAGGGGATGATCGCTTCTGCGGCCACTGTCCTGTCGTGGGGTCGCAGGGGGTGGTGCGATGTCGTTGCAGGTTAGGGGCTTGCCGGAGATTCCGGCGGATACGGTCCGGGTGGCACGGTCGGCGTTTCCGCAGGGGTCGCTGGCGATGAGCGTGCGGGACAGGCTTGGTGAGGTCTTCGCGGACGAGCCGTTCGCGGGTGCGTTCGGGGTCCGGGGTGCCCCGGGGCTGTCGCCGGCCTTGTTGTCGCTGGTCACGGTGTTGCAGTTCGCCGAGGACCTGACGGATCGGCAGGCGGCGGCGATGGCGGTTCGCGCGATCGACTGGAAGTACGCGATGGGGATGGAGCTGGGCGCGACCGGCTTCGATGACAGTGTGCTGGCCCGGTTCCGGGCGCGGCTGGTCGAGCACGGGATGGAGCGTGTGGTCTTCGACCGGCTGCTGGACTGGTGCCGCGGGCAGGGCCTGGTCGGGGCCGGGGGCAAGCAGCGCACGGACTCCACGCACGTGATCAGCGCGGTGCGTGACCTGAACCGCCTCGAGCTGGCTGGGGAATCGGTGCGCGCGGCGCTGGAAGCGCTGGCGGTGGTCGCTCCGGCCTGGCTGGCCCAGGCAGTGAACGTGCCCGAGCTCGCGCTGCGCTACGGCGAGCGGGTGAACGGTTGGAAGATACCTTCCTCCCAGGTCAAGCGGGAACGGCTGGCCACGGTGTTCGGGCAGGACGCCGTCGCCCTGCTGCGGGCGGTGTGGGCACCGACAGCCCCTCCGGTGCTGCGGACCCTGGAGCCCGTTGCGCTGCTGCGGCGGATCACGGTGCAAACGTACCTGGTTGCCACCGACACCCGGGGACGGGAGGTGATCCGCAAGCGGGAGGCCGACAGTGACGGCGTCCCGCCCGGCCATACGCGCCTCGCCTCTCCGTACGACCCGGACGCGCGCTGGGCGGCGAAAGGCGAGGACCTGTTCTGGTGCGGATACAAGATCCATCTGACAGAGAGCTGCGATGCTCCTCCCGAAGCCGAAGCCGAAGCCGAAGCCGAAGCCGAAGCCGAAGCCGAAGCCGAAGCCGAAGCCGAAGCCGAAGCCGAAGCCGAAGCCGAAGCCGAAGCCGAAGCCGAAGCCGAAGCCGAAGCCGAAGCCGAAGCCGAAGCCGAAGCCGAAGCCGAAGCCGGTGGTGAGCCGTCGCCCGGGCGTCTGCCGGTGCGGCTGATCACGGATGTGTACACCACCGACGCGACCGTGCCGGACGTGAACGCCACCGCGCCGGTCCAGGAGAACCTGGCGACGCGGGGCCTGGCACCGGGCGAGCACTACCTTGACGCCGGATACCCTTCCGCCGCGCTGGTCCGGGCCGCCTCCGAGCAGGGCATCACCATGGTCACCCCGCTCCGGCCCGACACCTCGCCCCAGGCCAGGGCCGACACCGGCTACGCCAAGGACGCCTTCCGCATCGACTGGAAGGCCCGCCAGGTCCGCTGCCCCGAAGGCAGGACAAGCAGCGGCTGGTACCCGGTCCGGCAGCACGGCCACGACGCGATCGTCGTCGACTTCGCCCGCAGCGACTGCCGGCCCTGCCCCGCACGCGAGCAGTGCACCGCCTCGCGACGCGGCACCCGCATGCTCACGCTCCAGCCCCGCGAGCTCCACCAGGCACTGACCGCCGCCCGCACCGAGCAGAAGACCGATACCTGGCAAGCCAAGTACGCCCTGCGCGCCGGGATCGAGGGCACCATCAACCAGGCCCTGGACGTCACCGGAATCCGCCGGGCCCGTTACCGCGGCCTGCCCAAGGTCCGTCTCCAGCACGCCTTCTCCGCCGCCGCACTCAACGTCATCCGCCTCGACGCCCACTGGAGCACCGAAGGAACCCCACCTGCACTGTCACGCGCCAGCAGACTCACCCACCTCAGCTACCGACTCACCGCATAACCGAATAGCGCAGCAGAGTCTTCATCCACGCCAAAGCCGCCGCGGCCGCACGCTCGCGCACCGCCACCGCCCTGGCCCCCGACAACCTGGGCATCGAAGTCGAGGAACGACAACTCGACACCTACGACAGGATCTTCACCCTCATCCAGGGCGGCGCCGGCCAGGAGGAGAACCGATGACCAGCACCATCGAAACCGATCAGGACGCCACCGAACCTGCCTCCACCAAGGCCGCCAGCGGGCGTCGCACTGCCAAGCAGACCGCCTCCGACCTGGCGTTCTACGCCCGCGCGATGAAGGCCCCAGTGCTACTGGACGCCGCCGAACGCCTGGCCGAGCGGGCCCGGGCCGAAACGTGGACCCACGCCGAGTACCTGGTCGCCGTCCTGCAGCGCGAGGTCGCCGCCCGCGAGTCCCACGGCGGCGAGGGCCGCATCCGCGCCGCCCGCTTCCCCGCGGTCAAGACCTTGGAGGAGCTCGACGTCACCCATCTGCGCGGCCTGACGCGCCAACAGCTCGCCCACCTGGGAACATTGGACTTCATCACGGGCAAGGAGAACGCCATCTTCCTGGGCCCGCCCGGGACCGGGAAGACACACCTGGCCACCGGCCTCGCGGTCCGCGCCTGCCAGGCCGGACACCGCACCGCGTTCGCCACCGCCGCCCAGTGGGTCGACCGCCTCAAGGAAGCGCACGCCGCCGGACGGCTGCAGGACGAACTCGTCAAACTCGGCCGCTACCCGCTCATCGTGATCGACGAAGTCGGCTACATCCCCTTCGAGGCCGACGCCGCGAATCTCTTCTTCCAACTCATCTCCAACCGCTACGAACGCGCCAGTGTGATCGTCACCAGCAACAAGCCCTTCGGCCGCTGGGGCGAGGTCTTCGGCGACGAGACCGTGGCCGCCGCCATGATCGACCGCCTCGTCCACCACGCCGAGGTCCACTCCCTCAAAGGCGACTCCTACCGCATGCGCGGCCACGACCTGGGCCGCGTCCCCACCGCCGTCAACGAAACCAGCTAATGAAGATCAACTGACGACCCGAGGGTCAGCGTTCAACCGGCGAAACTGGGTCAGAGTTCAGCCGCCGCCGACAGCCCGGACATCGAGATGCACCCGATTCTTGACGACCTTGCCTTCGGGGATGCGCTGGAAGTACAGGCGCGGGCCCACGCCTGAGGGATCGCTGCAGGCGAACCATGAATCCTGCCTCTCAGGAGGCAGGGTGCGGTTGAAATCGTCCCGGGTGGTGAACCCCTCCGGTGGCGGCGGCACGACGTACCCCAACACTTCGCACCAGAAACGAGCGAGGCGCTCAGGTTCTGCGCAGTCAAAGGTGACTTGGAACTTCCTGATCGCTGACATCGGCGCACCGTACCGCATACCAGGGAACCCCTGCCGCTCATTTCCCCAGGCGGATCCACCCACCACCCCTCGCATCCCGAGCCACCTCGGACACCTCAGCGAGGCGAGCGCGACGACGCCACCGTCCTCGTCCTCGTCCTGCCCGTGAGCCAAGAGGACCAGTGCCTCATGTGGCTCAGCCGGTCACATGGCCACTGGCCTGCAAGATCCTTCCCTGACCCCGGACAACCGGGGCCCACGGCCCCTCACCGTCCGGGCCCTCGCCCGCATCCTCCTCCCGGTACCCGAACTCCTCGCGCCGCCGGGCAAGACAGGCGTCCAGCTCCTGCCACAGCACCCCGGGCTCGCGTCAGCCCGGTCCCCTCGGACGGGTCCTCCTCGGACAATCCCTCCAGGTGCTGCAACAAGGCCCGGCCGATCCGGCCCGCCCACAGCCCCGGCCCCACGAACGGCCGGGCCTCGCGCTGCTCGACCAACTGCCGCCCGTGCGCTGGGGCGGATCACTGGTCTGCGGCGGCGCATGCTTCGGCTCCGGCGAGGTAGCGCTCCACCGGGCCGAGGGTGAGCATGCCACTGGCGGCGCCAGCGTGTTCGGCACGAGCGTCGCGCAGGGCAACTGCAGCGCGCGGCGGTCTCGGGTTCGCCGAGGCGCGCGGCGGCGTGGGCGGTGAGGCACCACAGGGCTTCCAGGAGGACGCCACCGGCTGGCGGCTGGACGCTCTCACCGAGCCGGGCGGGCAGCAGCTCGAAGGCGGGCCCACGCCGCAAGTCCGCCAGCTGGCCGACTCCGGCGCGGGCGAGGTCGGCCAAGGCGACACCGGCGCACCGCTCGTCGGCATGCCACCAACGGCCACGGCGTCGTCCCCCTCGCGACATGATCAGGCCCTCATCAGCAGGGCGAAGAACTACTCGAACGGCTCGTCACTCCAGCGGAACCATGCCTGGTCGCCCTCGATATGAAGCAGGAACTCGGCGACAGGCCCGCTCGGAGCGGCCAGAAGCAGGTTGTTGCAGACCTGATCGACGATCCTCTCCCACTCGTCCCAGGCCTCCTCTTCCATCAGCGCGAGCTCACGATCGAACAAAGGCCTCCACTCAGCGAACGCCAGGGTGGCCACGAAGCGGCCGGACAACCAGGGGAAGTCCCCCTTCTCGATCACGATCTCCCCGACCAACTCGTCCTGCCTCAGCAGCCGCCAGACCTCGCCCGCCTCCCACACACCCGTCGCCCATTCGCTCGTCCTGAACCGTTCCGGCGACAACCTGTCATGCGCCTACGACAACCGGATGCCAACCAGGAACAACACCGACATAGAGCCGAACACGAACGTCACGGCCTGCTTCTCCGACCCGGGCCTGACCCAGACTGCCGGCACCGCCACCTGGGCCTTCACCGAACTCTGACGGGTGCAGATCCAATGAGGGCCCTGGGGTGATCAAGCCGCAGGTATGTGCGTGTCGCGGGAGCGGGCCTGGCAGGCTGCGACTGACGCCCGGTCAGGCCGTTGTTCCCCTGTCGATCGCGCGGAGCACCCGGCCGTTGACTGACGCGACCGGGGCCCGACACTTGCTCAGAGGGACCTGGGCGCACCGGTCCCCCATCCGAACGACCAGCGAGGCCGACACACCGGGGCCGACGCCCGAGAGCCCCGCCGTCTCGCCGGTCCGGTCCAGGAACCAGCGGAGACCGACTGCGCCGAAAGGCCGCTCGGCATGGGGGGTGAGCGCCTCCCCCGCCAGGTCCGCAGGCAGCAGCGAGGCCCAGCCGAGGCCGAAGCACACCAGGTCGGCGGCCGTGGACCACAGGCCGCCCGAACTGGGCACGGTGCGGACCTCGGCCGCTGCGGGCACCAAGCCGCCGTCCGGGGCCAGGTCGGAGCCGGTCACCGCCCCTGACGCCGCGCCGGGCCGGCTACCAGGGAAGAAGGAGTCATCCATGCGAGCGCGTCGAGCACCAGGCGGACCGCCGACTGCGGGTAGGGCACGCGGGTGAGGTCGGCAACCAGCCGCCCGAGCACCGCGTACCCGCCCCCACAGCGCCCGGACCTGCCGGGCGACCCGTCGCACGGCGCCGGCGGGCCGCCGAGCGCAACCAGGTCCCGAGCTTCGAGTCGGACAGGTGGGCGCGCAACTCGTCAGGGTCGGGCAGTGACCAGCCGGGATCGGTGAGCCGTGGAATTCGACGAAACGCGCCGGTCACACGGTCGCTTCGGTAGGGCGTGGAGATCGAGCAGGGGCCGGTGCCGCGTACCGGGGCGGTGGGCCCGATCAGCAGCGTCTACATCCGCGACCCGGACGACAACCTGGCGGATATCAGCGCCTACGGAGGCCAGGAGCACGGGTCGGTGACGGGTGGCGAGCGGTCGGTCGCCCGGGCCAGGAGGCGGGGCGGTCCCGCGCGCCGGGCGGGTCCTTCGTCAAGGGCTCCGCTCCCTCAGCAGCAGCCCCGGGCGGCGAGCGACTCGGCCCGGGGCAGACCCATCCGCCGATACGCGGAGACGGCGAGCTCATGCTCGGCCTGTGCTCCGGACTCGTCGCCGACGGTGTGCAGCACATTGCCCAGCAGTTCCCTGCTGCGGGCGATCTCGACTGGGTCGCCACTGGCCGTCGCGAGATCCAGGGCCTCTTGGTGCAGTTGCTGGGCCTGGGCCGGATCGCCGATCGCAGCTGAGGTCTCCCCCAGGTTGTTCAGCGCCTCGGCGAGGTTGAGGGGCGGCTCATTGCCGTCCCGGAACAGGGTCAGGGCCTGCCCGTGCAGCTCGCGCGCGGCGGACAGCTCGCCGCGCAGCCGCATCAATGTGCCGAGGTTGCCCAAGGTGAGGCCCTCGTTGGCCAGGTCGCCGATCTCCCTGGACAGCTCCAGGGAGCGCTCGAAATGCTCCAGGGCTTCGGTCAGGTCGCCCTGGAGCATGAGGACCAGGCCGAGGTTGTCCATGGTGATGGCCTCGCCGACCCGGTCGTTTGCCTCCCGGTCCAGCGCCAGGGCCTGCTTATGGTGCGTCAGGGCATCCTCGTGGTGCCCCAGGAGCCGGTGCACCACCCCGAGGTTGTCGTGCGAGATGCTCTGGGCGGCCTTGTTGTCCATCCGCTGATGCAGCTCCAGGGCCTGCTGCAGTGTCTGCAGCGCCTCCTCGAACCGCCCCAGCCGACGCAGGATCAGCCCCAGGTTGACGATCGCGAGGGCTTCGTTGACGCTGTCGCCCACCGACCGGCCCAGCGTCCAGGCCCGCTCGAAGTGGTCCCGGGCCTGGCTCAGCCGACCCATCCGCCCGCAGGTCGCGCCCAGGTTGTTGAAGGTCACGGCGCGCAACGAGATCACGGCGGCGGAAGAGCGGGATCCGTCCGCTCTCGTGTCGTCCTCGATGGTCTCCAGCACGGACAGGGCCTGCTGGAACATGTCGTGGGCGCGTGAGTAGTCCTGGAGCTGGAGGTGGGTGAGCCCGAGGAAGCGCAGCGCGCCCGCCTCGGTGCCGGTGGCGCCCTCGGCCTGGGCCAGGGACAGCGCCCGCCCGTGCAGGAGGAGTGCCTCCGCGCCGTAGGCACCGCGCTCCAGATAGCGGGCGACGGTCGCGGACAGGTCGATGATCTGCTGCGGCAGGCCGGGAAGCCCGGCCAGGGAGACCAGGTTCGCCCTCTCCTCGTCGAGCCAGCGGACAGCGGCGCAGGAGTCGGCGAACTCGGCAGCGGCCCACGCGGGTGGCGTCAACTGCGGACGCCGTAGGCGTTCCTGGGGGTAGAGGGCGTTCATTGCCTGCCCGGCACGGAACAGGTAGTGCTCGACGAGTCGGCGCAACGCCGCTTCGCGCTCGGGTACGGGCAGCCCGGCCGCGCGGTTCGCGCCGTGGATGCGCAGGAGGTCGTGCAGGGTGTAGCGGGCCATCCGGTGCTGTTCCAGGAGATGGCCGTCGAGCAGTGCCTCCAGGCTGCGTTCAGCCGACTCTGAGCTCCGGCCGAACAGCGCTCCGGCGGCTGCGGCATCGATATCGGTGCCCGGATGCAGTCCCAGCAGGGTGAAGGCCCGGCCCTCGGCGGCGGGCAGCTGCGGGAAGGAGGTCTCGAAGACGGCGGCCACGGCGAGGTCCGCGGTGGTCAACTCGTCCAGTCGCCGCAGCTCGACCCCGAGGCGGTCGGCCAACTGCTCGACGGTCCAGGTCGGGCGGTGCCGCAGCCGGGCGGCGGCGATGCGAATGGCGAGCGGAAGGTATCCGCACAGCGCGACCAGCCGCCGCACCGCGTCCGGCTCCGCATCCGCGCGCGGTCCGAGGACCCGTCCGAAGAGCAGTGCTCCCGCTTCGGCCGAGAGCACGTCCAGCGAGAGCGACGCGGCCATGGACGCGGCGTCGAGTCCGACGAGCCGCTGTCGGCTGGTGATCAGCACCAGGGCGCTGCCCGCGCCGGGGAGCAGCGGACGGACCTGCTCCGCGGTGGCCGCGTTGTCGAGGACGACCAGCGCGCGCTGGTCCGCGAGCACGGCGCGCCACAGGCCCGCCCGCTCGTCCAGCTCACGCGGCAGCGTGCCGGTCACCTGCCCGGAGGCCCGGAGCAGGGCGTCGAGGGCGTCGTCCGGGGCGACCGGCGGCCGACCGGCGGTGTGGGCGTGCAGGTCGAGGTAGTACTGGCCGTCGGGGTAGCTCCCGGCCACCGAGTGGCCGATCTGCACGGCTAGTGCGGTCTTGCCCACGCCGGCCATCCCGTCGATCGCCAGGACGGTGGGCGAGCCGGGGGCGGTGCGGTCGATGGCTGTGAGGATCGCCGCGTGCTCCGCTTCTCGGGCGGTGAAGTCCCGCAGGCCCAGCGGCAGGAACCGTCTCCCGGACGGCGCGGCGCCCGACTGCTGGGGAAGCTCTGACCGGGCCGGCTCGGCCTGCGGTGCAGTCGCGGGCAGGAGAGGATCCGCCCCGCTCTCCCTGAGCTGCGCGATGCGGAGCCATTCGGCCCGCCACTGCACCAGGTCCTCCCGGCCGCCTCCGCATGCGCTGACCAGGGCCAGGCAGACCTCCAGCCTGGGTAGCTCCCTGCGTTGGACGTTGAGTGCGTCCGCCAGGGTACTGCGGGCGATGCGGGTGCGCCGCTGCAACTCCTGGAAGGACGGTTTGCCCGCAGCCACCTTGAGCGCCCGCAATGCTCTGACGAAGTCCGCCACATCGGCGTCCGGAACCGGCCTCACGCCACGCCCCCCGTTCTGCTGACTCCCCGCAGCCCCCCGCGAGGTAACTGGAACCATCCGGATTCGTCCGGACCTCACCGAGATCATTGTGACGTACCGGTCAAGCAACGCAGAGTGGTCGCAGCAGAAGACGGGGGACATCCGCCGACTACGTGGGGCCACCGTCTTCCCGATCATCCGCCAACATCCGTGCAATGCAACGATTGTGAGGACGAGATGAGTGCAACCCGCCCGATCACCGGCAAGATCCGCCGCGTGACCGCAATGACCACCCTCGCCGTGGTGACGGCCACCGTGGGCCTGGCCGCAGCGCCCAGCGCCCAGGCGTCGGGCGCCAACTGGCTGGCGCACAGCGGCGGCTGCACCGCCTGGACCATCTGGACGGCCAACGAGGTCACCGGTTGGGTCAACTCCGGTAACGGCGACATCTGCGAGGTGGTGATCCTCCAGAACGGCGCCTCACCGAACGCGAACACCACCACGGGTGCCAATGCGCCCACGAAGACGTACTGGCACGGTTACGCATCCAACGGCACGCTGCTCACCGACGTGGTCGAGTTCAGGGACATCACCAAGGACCTCGGCTTCGTCAAGAGCCCGGTCTACAACTGAGCCGACTGAGCCAACCTGTGGCACGGGTCTCCCGCGAGGACTGGCGGGAGTCCCGTGCCGCCTCTGCAGGGCTCCCGCTCCCGGCGGGGCACAGCGCCGTGGGGGATGTGCCCGTTCCGCCACGGGGGTGCGGAGCAGGCGCGTGCGCATTGCGGGCGTCCTCGTCCTGGAGCAGGGCGGCGAGGTCGCCGAGCGAGGTGCTACGGGTGGGGGTGCGTGCGGCCAGAAACTTCGAGCGGACCACCAGCAGTGCCGAGGGGATGGTCTACTGGTTGATGACCCTGCTCATGACCCGTCGCCTGGCCCGGCCACGCTCGCCGTCGCCCTCTGCCCGGGCACGCTGCTCGCGGTCCGCGTGGACCCCGCCGACTTCACCGACCGGTCAGCCGTCGATCCGGAGGCCGTGGTGGTCCTGCGTGCGCAGACAGGCGTGCCTGGTCAGCAGTGGCCGTCGGAGTTGCCCGAGTTCGCGCCGTTAGCATAGGCATGCCAAGAGCCGTAGGCATAGCAGTTGCCCCCGCCAAGGAAGGTGTTCGCACTCGCCTGCCAGGTGTCAGGGCTCGCGCTGTGGATGTTGACCCAGTTCGTCCAGACATCCGGCGAACCGCTGGCGTAGCCGCCGCCTTCGCCCTGCTGGGAGTAGTTCGAGCTATCGACGAAGACGTTGACATACTGGTTGGGATTCTTGCTCGCGAAGCCGCTGGCCCACTGGTAATGGGCGCGGGCGTAGTCGACGCCGCCGCAAACCTCGTACTGCTGCTCGACCTGACCGACCTCGGTGGTCCCGGAGTAGATCGTGCCGGGAGAGCCGATGTTGATGACCGAGCAGTCCGCCGCGGCGGCTTGCGCGGTGCCGGCGGTGCCGAGGCTGATGCCGGTCGCGGCGAGTGCGGTGGCGGTGAGGGCGACGGTGAGGCGTATGTTCCGGATCTTGAGCATGGGGTGCCCTTCTCCTGGGTGCTGGATCGCTGCGGGGTTGTTCCTCAGTGGCTGGCGGCACCACGTTGGCCGGGACTTCGGGGCGCGTCTTGTTCAAATGCGACACCACCTGCTCAGCCGACGTGGAAGTGCTGGCCCTACCTTCCGCGCGGCGCCCGGGGCCGGGGACGGCGGACAGCGTCTGCACCAGGGGGAGTTCATGGAGTGCGTCACCCGAACCTTCGCCGTCCTCGCCTTGGGCGCGTTGATCGCGGTCCCGTCGGCGGCCGGCGAGTGGCCCGTCGACAAAACGCACGCGCCCCGGGACCTCGCCCACCCCTGGACACCACCGCCGCACCGACGAAACCGCCCGACCGGCCTCGCCTGACCCGGCCGTTCGTTCGTTCGACAGGACGATGCGCCCGGCCACCGACCGATCTCGTGGCCATCTGAACCCTTCGAGCCGGCCGGGCCGTCCCCGGCGTGGCGCACCAGGTGCAGTCCCCGCCTCGTGCGCGGCCGTCGCCATCGGAGCTCGATACCCAGCTGCGCGCCCAGCTCCCGGAAACCCAGGGCGGCGCCGACCCCGCCGGGACTCGGGCACCCGAGCCCGCCACTGCCGCAGCAGACCGGCGGCAAGGACGCGCGCGGCGGTCGCCGAAGCCGTCAACCGGGCCGGCCCACGGCCCCGCCACACGGGCGCGGTCAGCACGCTGATGCGGGCAGTCCGGCGCCGCCGCAGAACAGAGCGCCGGTCGGACGGCGCGGCCCTCTTCAAGGGGGCCCAGGCCGGGTCCCAGGCCGGGTCCGAGAGCCGGACCGCCAGCCCGCCGAACGCCCCGACGTCACCGGGGACTGCGTCGGAAGCTGCGCATCCACACCCGCCGCGACACCGACCAGTTCCTGCGGTCTTTCTCAATTACTCTGCCTCGCCCATAATTTACGTGAGCATGGCGGGGGGAGCGATGGCTGACGACAACCACGAATATCGGTGGGTAGGGGTGATTACGGTTGCCCTGGCCATCCTGGCGTTCTTCGGCGTCAACAACTGGAAGCAGCTGCAAAGCGCTCTCAACCCCTCGCCGACACCGACTGCCGCGTACAGTCCGGTGTTGGTGTCAGTGCCGACAGCGACACCGACCGTGCCGGATCCGCCGTACACGGAACCGGCGACAGCAACGCCGTTCCCCACGCCCACGCCCACGCCACCGCCCGCGCCATCGCCCACGCCCACGCCGTCGGACACGCCCTGCACCGCCCTGTACTGCGGCGAAGCCCAGTTCATCAGGACGTCCTTCGACTGGGGCGGCTCAGCGTGTGGGACTGACAACTGCTCGGTGAACGCCACCTTCCAGAACGACGGCAGTATCGCGGGCTCGGCAACAGTGACGTTCACCATCACCGGGCTTCAGTACGGGAAGCTCGTGTACACGAACCTCGCGCAATGCTCCGACGCCATCCCCGAGACCCCGCCGGGCGGAGTGGCGAGCGTGAGCTGCACGGCCTACTCGCAGGGCATCAAGAACTTCAGTACCTACCCCGGCGTCCAGTTCGGCGTAACGATCAAGGCCAGCTGAGAACCTGAGCGGAATTTCCCTCGCACAGCGGCGGGCACAGCAGCCGGAAGGGCCGGGCCGCCGGCGGCTCGGCCAGGGCGGGGTCAGTGCCAGTGGACGGACAGAGGCTGCGGCAGGTCGGTCAGGATCGCGGTGGCCAGGGGGCCGCAGGTGGCGACGGGCAGCCGGCCGCGCGCGGTGGCGGGGACGAACCGGGTCGGGGCCGGTGGTCGGACGGTGCTCGGGGCGGCGGCGGGCTGGTCCGGGATGGACGTGGGCACGGCTGTGGGTCGACACCGCAGCGACGGTACTGACGCACGGCGACAGCGCGATGTCCGCCCGCCGCGTCCAGGACGTCGTGGATGCGGCTCCCGCAGCCGGACGGCCCGACGGGCCGTCACATCGCGCCCCCGGACAGTTCTTACGGACCTCGAACGTCGGCCGGCGAAACCGTCTCAGCCACTCCTTCTCCGCCTAGCGTCATGGGCAGACGACACCGGTCGTGGACTCATTTCGTTTTCTGCAGGGAGAGTTACCGATGAAGCTCATCCGTACGGCCCGCGGCGCGGCCATCGCCGTCGCCACCGCCGCAGCCACCGCACTGCTCGCCGTGCCCGCCAGCGCCGTCACGGCCGACCACGCGCACCGCCCGGCCTCCGGCTCGCCGGTGTTCGTGCAGAGCGACAACACCGCCGGGAACACCGTCGTCGCCTACGACCGCGCCGCGGACGGCAGCCTCACCCGGGCCGGCGTCTACAGCACCGGCGGCCTGGGCGGAGTACTGGCCGGATCGGTCGCGGACCACCTCGCCTCGGAGGGCTCGCTGGCCTACGACCACACGCACCACCTGCTCTACGCCGTCAACGCGGGCAGCAACACCGTCACCGTCTTCGCGGTCCACGGCGACCGGCTCACCCAGACCCAGGTCCTCCCCTCCGGCGGCACCTTCCCGGTCAGCATCGCGGTGCACGGCAACCTCGTCTACGTGCTCAACGCGCTCGACGGAGGGTCGATCCAGGGCTACGTGCGCGAGGGCAAGAGCCTGGTCGCCGTGGCCTCCTGGAACCGCGCGCTCGGCCTGGACCCCACCGCCACACCGCAGTTCACACACACCCCCGGGCAGATCTCCTTCACCCCCGACGGCTCGGCCCTGGTGGTCACCACCAAGGCCGCCGGCAACAGCATCGACGTCTTCCCGCTCGGCACGTTCGACGCCCCCGCAGCACAGCCCGCGGTGAACGCCGAACCCGGCACCGTGCCGTTCGGCTTCACCTTCGATCAGGCCGGACGGCTGCAGGTCACCGAGGTCGGCCCCGGCACCGTCGCGAGCTTCACGATCAGCCGTGAAGGTACTCTCAGGGCCCTGGGCTCGGCAGCGACCGCACAGGCCGCGACCTGCTGGATCGTCCGGGCCGGCGACAGGCTCTACACCTCCAACGCCGGCAGCGGCACCCTGTCCGGCTTCCAGGACAGTGCGAGCGACGGCACCCTGACGCCCCTCGGCAACACCGCCACCGACCCGGGCACCGTGGACGCGGCAGCCACCCCCGACGGCCGGTTCCTCTACGTGCAGACCGGAGCCGACGGCATCGTCGACTCGTTCCGGGTCAACACCGACGGCACGCTCACCGCCACCGGCTCGGTGACGGTACCCGGGGCAGTCGGCGGGGAAGGAATAGCGGTCGGCTGAACACACCCGGAGGCCTTTGGGCCCACAGACGCGACCGGGTGAGCCGACCCGGGCCACGTCTGACAGGGACGCCCGGATCACCCGCTCGCCGACGACGAGCGGAAGCCGCCCAGCGTCCGGCCACACGGCCCCGGACCTACCGCCCGGCCTCACCTCACGGCAGGGTGGCGCCACCCGCAGGCGGATACGGCCCGATCTCGGCCGCCCACTCGGCCTCCGTCGACACCGACTCGGCCGGCAACCGGGCCGTGACCACGAACGGCCCACCCGAGCAGGCCTGGCGTCCCCAGGCCTGCTCGAACTCCAAGTCCAGGCCGACGCCCAGTTCGACCGGACCCACATCGCTCCGGGTGAACGCGAAGGCCACGTCGGGCCCGGCGAAGTCCAACCGGCCACTGCCTTCCTGATCGGAACCGGAAGATCAGGTCGCCGCCCGACCGAGCCGACAGGCCAACTCGACGGCGTCGTCCGCCGTCAACACCTGCCGGCGGAACGACCTCGCCCCCTGCAGGCAGTGCACCGACCCGTCGGGTCACATGCCGGCGGTGCCCCGGTCCACATAGTCGCCCCGGCTCGCGGCAGCCAGCAGGTCGAAGCCGGTCGCCCGGGAGATGAGCCACGTCAGCAGGCCGAGTACCGGGACGATGAGGAACCCCAGCAGCGCGTAGGGCAGGGTGCTCTTCTTGGCTGCCGCTGGGACGGCGGCGGTGACCGGGGCGGTCGGGGCGGCCACGGGCAGGGTCAGCAGGGCCTGGTGCAGCGAGCCGACCACCGCGCTCAGCGCCGCCTGCGGACTGTCCGGGAACCGTTGCCCCGCCTGGGCAACGGCCTGGTCGGTGGCGCCGTCCGTCAGCACCAGCCCGTAGGCGCCCAGATGGCCGCCCACCAGGACCACGCAGTAGCCGGGAACCGTCGTCCCCGGATCCGCGGTGGCCGGTGGCAGCTCAAGTTGGGTGCAGAGGTACTGGGCCATCTGGTCCGGGCTGCCGTAGGTCCGCAGGGCCGGGCTGTCCACCAGCTCCGCCACCACCCCGTCACCGTCGCTCCTCACCAGCGCCCCCAGCGCCCCCTGCTGCTGCTCGGTGCCCGCGGACGCGCCCGGGGCGATGTACAGCGGACCGGTCCGCAGCGCCTGCGCGGCCACGCCGATACCACCGTCCAGCAGCGACCCCCCGGCAGCGGCCGCGGTCGTTGCCACCCCCGACACCAGAAGCAGGGCGATCACCGGCACCGCGACCGGACGCCGAAGCGCGCCCAACCCCCCGCGGAACCCCCGGTGTGCCTGGAGCCTTGCTAACACTGAGAGTCGCATCCCCGCCTCCGCTCACTGTCGGCACTTCATAGTGCTCCCGCGCGCGGGCGGGCGAAAGGGCTCAGGACCCGGCTCCTGTCCTGACCGCTACCCATCGGCACCCGGGGGTCTCGTCACCCTCGGGCAGTCGGCCACCGCCGGCGAGGGCTTCAGCAACTTCGGCAGCACCCTCCGCGTCCCGTCGGCGGACTGTCAGATCGGCTGCTACGACCACTCCGTCCTCGCAGGAGAACGCAACGCGGGCAGGTGGCGCCGAGTGAGTTACGGCGGTGGTGTTCTGTGGCCCATCTCGTAGGCGGTGATCACGAGTTGAACCCTGTCGCGGGCGCCCAATTTGGTGTAGAGCCGGGCTACGTGGGACTTGGCGGTGGCTACCGAGATGAAGAGTTCGGCGGCGATTTCGGTGTTCGAGCGGCCTCGGGCGACCAGGGTGAGGACCTCCTGTTCGCGCTGGGTGATGTCCTCGATCGGCTGGGGGGACCGCTGGGGGGTGGGAGCGGGGGCGCGGAGGAATTCGGCGATCAGGCGGCGGGTGACGCCCGGGGCGATGAGGGCGTCTCCGGCGGCGACTATGCGGATCGCTGCGAGGATGTCGTCCACCGCCATGTCCTTGACTACGAAGCCGCTTGCTCCGGCACGCAGTGCGCCGTAGACGTGGTCGTCCTCGTCGAAGGTGGTCAGTACCAGGATGCGGGTGGTGCTGGAGGCGGCGGTGATCAGGCGGGTGGCCTCGATGCCGTCCATGCCGGGCATCCGGATGTCCATCACCACCACGTCGGGGCTCAGTTCCCGGGCAAGTCGTACCGCCTCGGCGCCTGTGGCGGCTTCGGCGACGACGTCCAGGTCGGGGTGGTCGGCCATGATCACGCGCAGGCCGGAGCGGACCAGTGGCTGGTCGTCGGCGAGGACGACGCTGATGGTCATCGCACGCCCGCCCGGGACGCGACGGGCTCGGGAAGGGGCAGTCGGGCTGTCACCTGGAAGCCGCCCCCGGGGCGCGGCCCGGCGCTGAACCGGCCGTGCAGCAGGCTGACGCGCTCCCGCATGCCGGTGATGCCGAAGCCGGATCCCTGCGCGCCCGGCGTGCCGCGACCGTCGTCGAGGACCTCCACGGACAGTTCCTGTGCTCCGTAGTCGATGGACACCCGGCAGTGCCCGGTGTCCGCGTGACGGACCACGTTGGTCACCGCCTCCTGCACGATCCGGTAGGCGGACAGGTCGATGTCGGCCGGTAGCCGGCGCCGCTCGCCGGCCCAGCGCACGTCGACCCGAACCCCCGCGTCCGCGGTCGCCACCGCCAGCCGCTCGATGTCCGCCAGGCCCGGCGCGGGGGCGAGCGGCGCTTGCGAGGAGTCGGTGTGCGGTTCGGTCTGACGCAGCGCCACCAGCGTGCGCCGGAGGCCCGACAGGGTCTCGCGGCTGGTGGTCTCGATGGCCCGCAGCGCCTTGCGGGCCTCCGTCGGTTGCGTCTCGATGACCCGGCTGCCCACCCCGGCCTGGATGGCGATGATGCCGACACTGTGCGCGACCATGTCGTGCAACTCCCTGGCTATCCTGAGTCGTTCGGCGGTAACCGCCTTGGCCACCTCCTGCGAGCGCAGGGCCACCGTGTGCTCGCGACGCTCGCGGATCAGCAGCCCGATCATGCAGGCGGTGGCCGTCACCAGGAGGGCGATCAAGCCGACGAACAGGCCGTCCGGCCCATCTGTGAAGCCGTCGACGGTCACCAACTGCAGCGTGGCGCACACCGCGACGGCGACGGTCGCGACGCGACGCGACCGGGCAACGACGACGAGGCACAGCACCAGGTCCACCGCCAGGAACGGGGCGAACCGGCCCGGACTCTGGCCCAGGCTGACCGGCACCAGGACGATGGAGCCGACCAGCGTCATCGCCAGGGCCAGTAGCGGCCTGTGGCGCAGAACCCCGACGAGCAGGCCGGAAGCGAGCAGTGCCCCCATGGCGAGCAGAGTGCCGGAGGCGCGGGGCGCGAGGCCCACCAGCAGCAGCAGCGTGACGGGGTACAGCAGTCCCCCGCCCCAGGCCATCAGCCTCGTCTTTGTCATCCCGCGAGACTATCCGGGCTTCGCCTGCGGGACATTGGCCCACGGGCGTACTCCCCGGGGCTGATCGGCCCGTGCGACTGCCGCCCCCGGCCCGATGTCCCGGCCGGGGCCCGACCGGCAGGATCGGCACCGTGATCGAAGTCAATGAACTCACCAAGACCTACGGCGGCAAGACCGCTGTCGACCAGCTGTCGTTCACCGTCCGGCCCGGAGAGGTCACCGGGTTCCTCGGACCCAACGGCGCCGGCAAGACCACGACCCTGCGCGTGATCCTGGGCCTGGACGCCCCTACCGGTGGCACCGCCACCGTCAACGGTGTCCCGTTCCGCAGCCACCCCCGCGGACTGCGGCACGTCGGCGCCCTGCTCGACGCGGGGCACGTGCACGGCGGACGGACCGCGACAGCGCACCTGGCGGCCCTGGCCACAAGCAACGGCATCTCGTCGCGCCGGGTGTCGGAGGTGTTGCAGGAGGTGGGTCTGGCCGAGGTGGCACGCCGCCGGATCGGCGGGTTCTCGCTCGGCATGAAGCAGCGGCTCGGTATCGCCACCGCTTTGCTCGGCGATCCACCCGTGCTGATGTTCGACGAGCCGATCAACGGCATGGACCCGGAGGGCGTGCTCTGGGTCCGCCACCTGTTCCGCCGTCTGGCGGCCGAGGGACGCACGGTCTTCCTCTCCAGCCACCTGATGACGGAGATGGAGCTGACCGCCGACCAGCTCGTGATCATCGGTCAGGGACGGCTGATCGCAGCCGAGTCGGTGCGGAGCTTCGCGGCCCGCAGCACCCGGCTCAGCGTCACGGTCGGCACGCCCCAGGCCGCCGAGCTGACCGTGCTACTGACCGCGGCCGGTGCGTCGGTCGAGCCGCAGGGCTCGGCCGGAACCGGGCGGCTCGCCGTGACCGGGCTGCAGGCCGACCGGATCGGGGCGCTCGCCCACGAGCACCACCTCCCGCTGCACGAACTGACCACCCACAGCGCCTCACTGGAGGAAGCCTTCATGGAACTGACCGCCGACAGCGTCGAATACCTGGCAGGACGACCCCGATGACCACACTCGCCCCCCTTCCCCCCATCAGTGCGGCCGTGCCCGGCGCCGAGCCGCCCGCCCGATTCGGCGACCTGCTCGCCTCCGAGTGGATCAAGATGCGATCGCTGCGCTCCACGCCGTGGACGTTGGTCCTCACCACCCTCTTCGTCATCGGGTCCGCGGCCGTGGCGGCACTGTCGGACTACCACCACCAGCCGCACTACTCCCCGCTCGGGCAGCGGCTCCACCTGTTCTCACTGGGCGACGCCTTCCCGGCGGCGGGATACCTGCCCTTGATGCTCGTCGCCGGCAGCATCGGCGCCGTCACCGCCGTCAGCGAGTACGGCAGCGGGCTGATCCGCACCACCACGGTGGCGGTGCCCGCCCGCGGCTCCGTGGTGCTGGCCAAGGCGGTCGTGCTGGCCGCGGTCTGGACCGTACTCGGCACCGTCATCGCCACCGCTTGTTTCACCCTCTCCGAGAGCATCCTGGACGGTTGGCACGCCGGCTTCCCCATCACCCACCCCCACGCCCTGCGGGCACTGACTGCGTCCGCACTGCTGGCCCCGGTCTGCGCGCTCATCGGCCTGGGCCTGGGCGTGCTGATCCGGCACAGCGCCGCCACCATGGTCACCAGTGCCTTCACGCTGCTGATGCTGCCCCCGATGTTCTCCTCGGGCACGCACTGGTCCGCCGACATCCGCAACGCGATGACGCAGAGCGCGTGGGGGCGCCTGGCCCAGGACGGGGATCCGTCACCGGGCTTCCTCCACCCCACGGTCACCGGCTCCTGGGTCACCTACGCGGCCTGGCCGCTGATCGCGACCGTCCTCGCGCTGGTCGCCGTGCGGCACCGCGACGTGTGAACCAACCATTCGGGCGCCCCCGTCGTCCGAGCCGAGCGCGCAGCTCGTACCCCCCTCCGCAGCGGGCGAAGCGCGCCCGGGAAGCAGGGGCCAGCCGGTGAGTAGCACGGTCGCCAGGGCCAGACCCGCCTTGTCGGCCCAGACAGACCGAACGCTCCAAAAGCGGAACCCTCACTGCCGCCAATGGCTACTCACCAGCATCAGCCCCGCTCTCCAGCCGGACACGCTCCTCGAACACCGAGTCGGCCACGCTGTGCTACGCGATTCCGTGAGCTTCCAGTTGGCCACCGGCCTGGGCTTAGAAGCGATTTCCAAACCGAAGGTAGGGTCACGTTTTCCCAGGTGAGGTGTGTGGCCGTCGCTCGGTAGGCATGCTCGGACCGTCGTATCGGTGCGGGGTGTGGTCGGAGGTGGCGGATGCCGTCGGTGCTGGGAGTGCTGGAGCGGCGCGAGCGGGTGGCGCTGGCCCGGGCGGAGGAGTTGCGGGCGGAGTTGGAACGGGTTCAGGCCGCGGTGGTGGAGGCGGAGCAGGCGGCGCGGCGCGCGGTCATCGCTCGGGAGGAGACGGTGGAGGCGCTGGCCGAGTTGGCCGATCTGGCGGCGGTGCCCGTGGCGCCGGCCGGTGGGTCGGTGGTGGAGCCGGTTGCGGACGTGGTCGGGCCGCGGGTCGAAGTTCCTTTGTGGAGCGAGGGGTTGGGGGTCGGTGTGCTTCCGCTGGACTGCGCGCGGATCGTGGCCCTGGTCGAGCGCGACGCCGCTGGCGGCGGGCAGGGGGTGCGGGCGCGGGCGATGCGCGGGGATCTGGGCGCAGCCTGCCCGGCAGCCGCACCGAAACCGTTCAGGCCACGGCCAAGACGGCCGCCCGGTTCGAAGAACAAGCACTGGGCCAAGCACCACGACGTCGGAAAGACGGTCAAACGCGCCGAAACGATCAAAGAGCATCAAGCCAGCCAGGGATAAACGCCAAGCTCAGTTCCAGCCGGTAAAGGCGCACGATGAGGATCTCGAGTCGCGGGTCCGGCGGCGATTCCACTTCTGTGAATTGTTCACGGAGTGGGCCCGGCCGCCATGACATTCGTCATCGGGGTTGGTGAGGTTCGGCACAGGTTCCGGCGGTTCGGCGGCATCACGCTTGTCCCATGGACATCGGGGAGAGTGTGATCGAAGCCTCCGGGCTGTGCCGCCGTTACAGGGGCGGCTTCGAAGCCGTGCGCGGAGTGTCGTTCGCGGTGGGCCGCGGCGAGCTGTTCGCACTGCTGGGCACCAACGGGGCGGGCAAGACCTCCGCCATGGAACTGCTGGAGGGCCTGGCCCGGCCCAGCGCCGGGACCGCGCGGGTGCTCGGGTGCGACCCGTACACCGAGCGGGCGCGGGTACGGCCCAGCATCGGGATGATGCTCCAGGAGGGCGGATTCCCGGCCGACCTGACGGTCAGCGAGACCGCGCGCATGTGGGCAGGCTGCATCAGCGGCGCCCGGCCCGAGCACGAGGCCCTGGACCTGGTGGGGCTGGGCGACCGGTCCGGGGTAAGGGTCCGGCAGTTGTCCGGCGGGGAGCGGCGGAGGCTGGATCTGGCGCTGGCGCTGCTGGGACGGCCGGAGGTGCTGTTCCTGGACGAGCCGACGACCGGGCTCGATGCGCAGGGACGGCGCGACACCTGGTCGCTGGTGCGGGAGTTGCGGGACAGCGGTACGACCGTGCTGCTGACCACGCACTACCTGCAGGAGGCGGAGGTGCTCGCCGACCGGCTGGCCATTCTCCACCAGGGCCGGGTGGTCGCCTGCGGCACTCCGGCGGAGGTGAGCGGCGCGCGCCCGGCCCGCATCGTCTTCGGCCTGCCGCAGGGGTGGCACCTCGGCGACCTGCCGTCGCTGCCCGAGCTCGCGGTGCTCGGTCACGAGGTCCGCGACCGGCGGGTGGTGCTGCACACCGACCGGCTCCAGCACACCCTCACCGTGCTGCTGCGCTGGGCGGAGCAGCGGGGCGTTCCGCTGGACCGCCTGGACGCGCGGACCGCATCACTGGAAGAGGCGTTCCTGGCGATCGCCGCAGACGCGGCAGGCACCACCACCCCCGAAGGAGCCGTGCGATGACGCCGGCCGGGAGCACCGCGGCGCGGCGGACGGCGGCGCTGGGCCGGGCCGAGCTGACGCTGCTGGGACGCAACCGTACGGCGCTGGCCACGGCACTGCTGCTGCCGGCGGGGATGGTCGGGGCGTGGAGTCCGACGCTGGCCCGGCTCGCGCCGGGCGGGGCCAGGGTGAGTGCCGGGGAGCTGGCGGTGAGCAGCGGCATCGGCTTCGTACTGCTGTTCGTCGTCTACTACAACCTGGTGACCGCCTACGTGGCGCGGCGCGAGGAGCGGGTGCTGAAACGGCTGCGCACCGGCGAACCGACGGATATCGAGATCCTGGCGGGCACCGCCCTGCCCGCCGTGGCGCTGGCGCTGGCGCAGTGCGCGGCGATGGTCGCCGCCGGGGTCGCGCTGCTGCACCTGCCGCTGCCACACCGCCCGGAGCTGCTGCTCGCCGGGGTGGCCCTGGGGGTTCGTACTGCTGGTGGCGTTCGCCGCCGGATCCACAATCTTCACCCGCAGCGTCGAACTCGCCCAACTCACCACGATGCCACTGCTACTGGTCTCGGTGGCCGGCTCCGGGCTGGTGGTCCCGTTGGCGTCGATGCCGCAGCCGCTGGGCGAGCTGTGCCGGTGGCTGCCGATGACCGCGGTGATGGAGCTGGTCCGGGCCGGCTGGACCGGCGGAGCGCCGGCCGCGCCGCTGGAGGTGCTGCGGTCACTGTCCAGCGGGCTGGCCTGGACACTGTCGGCCGTGTTTGCTGTACAACACCGGTTCCGCTGGGAACCACGCCGCTGAGGACCCGGAGGAAAACACAGTGAGGCTCACCGGCTGGTGGCACCGGCGCAACAACCCCGCACGCATCGAACTCTACACACGCACCTCGTTCCACCTCTTCGCCCTCAACGAAATCACCCTCCTCAGCAGCTCCGTCCTCAGCGGCGGCGGCACCCGCAACGGGCTGCGGCTGGGCCTGTTCGCACTGGTGGCCGTGCACGCGGCACTGTGCGCGACACTGTGCTCCACCGGCCTGAACTGGCACCTGGGACGACGCGAACAACCGATCCGCCTGCTCGCGGCCGTCGCCACGACGTCGCTGGGCGGGGCGCTGTTCGCGTTGGGGCTGCGGATGAACGTCCCGTCCGCGCACGGCGTGGGCGCACCGGAGCTCGCCGTCGCACTGGTCTCCATCGGACTCGGAGCAACAGTCCTGGCCGTCCCCCGGGGCCACGCCGTGCTGCACCTCCTGATAGGCGCGGCACTCGCACTCGGCACCGGCAGCACACTGCTGGGACTGCCCCTCCAGGCCGGCGCAGGCTTCGCGCTGGCTGTGCTGGTGGCGGGGGGCGCGATGGTGTTCGCCAGCGGCAGCTCGCTGTGGCTGCTTCGGGTCGTGCGGGAGCTGGACTCCGCCCGCGAGCTGCAGTCGCAGCTCGCAGTCGCGGAGGAACGCCTGCGGTTCGGCCGCGACCTGCACGATGTGATGGGACGGAACCTGGCGGTGATCGCCCTCAAGAGCGAGCTGGCCGTGCAGCTGGCGCGGCGCGGCGGACCGCAGGCGGTGGAGCAGATGATCGAGGTCCAGCGGATCGCCAGGCAGTCGCAGCGCGAGGTACGCGACGTGGTGCGCGGCTACCGGAAGGCCGACCTGGCGGTCGAGTTGGCCGGCGCACTGTCGGTGCTTCGCGCGGCGGGCATCGACGGGCGGGCCGAGGGGCAGGACGGCAGCGCGCTGCCGGACGAGGTCCAGGCCGCCCTGGGCTGGGTGGTGCGCGAGGCCACCACCAATGTGCTGCGGCACAGCGAGGCACGGCACTGCACCATCCGGCTGACGGTGGGCGCGGACGCCTCGGCGGTGCTCTCCGTCGACAACGACGGCGTGCGCGAGCACACCGCCGACGGTACGTCGGGGTCCGGACTGAACGGGCTGAGCGAACGCCTGGCCGCGCTGAACGGCACACTGGCCACCGACTCCCGGACCGGGGACTTCCGACTCACCGCAGAAGTACCACCGCCCGGGCCCAGGACACAGCAGCTGGAGGTCGCCGCCCCATGAGCAAGCACATCCGGGTCCTGCTGGCCGACGACGAGCACCTGATCCGGGGCGCGATCGCCGCACTGCTGTCCTACGAAGAGGACCTGCTGGTGGTCGCCGAGGCCGCGTCCGGACCCGAAGCACTCGCGATGGCCCGCGCCCACCGCCCCGACGTGGCCGTGCTGGACCTGCAGATGCCAGGCGGCCCGGACGGAGTGGCGGTGGCCGCCGCGCTGCGCACCGAACTCCCCGGATGCCGGACGATGATCGTCACCAGCCACGGCCGCCCCGGCCACCTCAAACGGGCCCTGACCGCCGGAGTACGCGGCTTCGTCCCGAAAACAATATCGGCACAGCGCCTTGCCGAGATCATCCGCAACCTCCACGCCGGTGGCCGCTACATCGACCCGGAACTGGCCGCCGACGCCATCAGCGCCGGGGACTCGCCGCTGACCGCGCGCGAGGCGCAGGTGCTGGAGCTGTCGGCGGACGGGGCGCCGGTCGCGGAGGTCGCCCGCCGGGCATCACTCTCCACCGGCACGACACGCAACTACCTGTCCTCCGCCGCAACCAAACTCTCCGCCGACAACCGACACACAGCAGTCCGCATCGCCCGCGAACACGGCTGGCTGTAGTCCGCCGGGAAGGCTTGCGGCACTGGTCAAGGCGGTGCGGCCGGGTGGGCCACCGGGTGCCGAGGTTGTCGTCGTGCCCGTCGGATCCGAGCGCGAGATCGCAGCAGAGGAGGGCTCCCCTCGACTTCCAGTCCGCCGTCGCGGCCGGCCGGCTGTTCCTCCTCACGACGCCGGTCCGGCTCGCCGACAGACTCAGGCCCCGTCCGGTCGCCGACCCGGGTCTCCGGGGTCACCTGAGCCGGTGATCAGCGCGAGAGCCCCCTGGAGTCGGCGGACCGCATCCTCCGCCTCCGCATATTCCTCCGGACTCGGCAGGAAGGTGTCGAAGGTGCCGCCGGCGCCGGCGGGGAGAGCACGCCAGCGCAGGACCGGCTCAAGCGCGTTGGCAGCACCGGACAGGAACCAGGCCAGGCGTCCGCGAGTGCGAGCGAGGCAGGCCGCCAGGACGGCGAGCGCCTCCCGCAGGTGCTCCAGCCGCTTGATCTGCGGCAGCTCCTCCTGGATGTCCGACAGGCCGACAGCCTTCCGCAGCCCTGCCTCGGCCTCAAGAGCGAGTGCGTGGTCGCTCGGCAGCAGTTCCCACACCCGGCCCTGGATCTGCTGCTCGGCCTCCTCGGCGAGCACCGCGACGATTCTCCGCATGTCCATGCGTCCCACTGCTGCACGAACGCTTCTTGCCCAGGCTGACCGAAACGGTCCACCACGGAAGGTGCCGTGACCATCGGCCCGCCTCCGAGCGCGCCACTACGAAGGGGAGCCCATGCCCGCCAACGGTCTGAGCCACATTCGCGTCGCCCGCCCACCGCGCGACCTCGTGGCGGCGGAGGGTTTCTGGAGCCGAGGCCTCGGGCTGAACGTGCTGTACCGAACCGAGGGCGGCGACACGCCGGGAGAGCACGACCTGCTGACGGTCGGCTGGCCCGACGCCTCCTGGCACCTCGAACTCGTCCACGAGGCTGGTGGGCCCGTCGAGCCGCAGCCCACCACGGAAGACCTGCTCGTGATCTACCTCGACAACCAGGTACCCGAGGAACTTGTGACCCGCCTCGAGGCACACGGCGGCAAGCGTGTCCCGTCTCCCAACCCGTACTGGAACAAGTGGGGCATCACCGTCGAGGATCCGGACGGCTACCGGCTCGTGCTCTGCACGCGCGCGTGGTCCAACACCTGAGCCCGGGTTCTCGGGTTGCCGGGCTCGGTCGAGGTCAGCGGGACAGCATGCCGATGTTGTCGACGACGATCTCGCGAATCAGCAGAAAGACGAGTCGGTGGCCATCGGCCCCGTCCCGGCCCGTGCTCGGCTCGGAGGTGCAGTCGTTACTCGCGGGAGTCGGCGGCGGGCAGAACCAGGAGCTGCCAACCCCACCGCGAGCGACGGCGATCAGCCCTCCGACCGGTCACGATTCTGGCGCATAGGTGCAACCCGACGCGTAGAGCTGCGCATTGTTCACGGATACGGATGTGCACGTGGCGATCAGGTTGTGATCAGCGCCGGAAGTCCATATCCCGGTTCCGCCCAAGTACGGCACGATCACGTTGTCCAAGGCGAACGTGTAGGGCGCTCCCAGGTTGGTGAAGGAGCCGCCGCAGTTGCTCAGTGGCCCAAAGAATATGGACGTGAGCGTGGGGCCGTCGAAGCCGGGGCCGCTCGTCACGGTGGTGCAGTGACCCGTGGTTGCGGCCTGGGCAGCGGGCGCGCCCAGCACTGCGCTCCCTGCCACCGCCAGTCCGGCAATGCCGACGGCCAGAGTACGGCCTGACAGACTCCTCATGGATCCTCCCGAGTCGTGAGCGGTCAACCCCAGCCTGAACCACCCCGAGCGCCTGACACAGGGCAGATCCAGCCGTCCCGGCGCCGGCCACCATGAGTCAGCCCTCGACAGCCACAGCCGCCCCGGAGGCCCGATGAGTCTGGCAGCGCGGGATCCGCCGTCAGGACCACGCGATCGACCGCCGGGGCTAACCCGAGCACTGCATGTCCCCAGTTGTCGATGCCTCCTGCAGCACCGGTCGTTCGAGGACGAGTCCGAGCCGAGCGAGGCTCGTCGTTTCCCTCCTCCGCGGTGCCGGCTCAGGGACTCCGGACCGGGCCGGATGCCTCAGACGGGGGAAAGGATCTTGCGGACCGGGCCCTCGTGTTTGGCACTCGCCCGCTCTACGTAGGGCAGCAACGCCCGGCAGAGCACGGCCCAGTCGTGGCGGCTCAGGTTCGTCTTGGCGACGAGGCACTTGGCCCCGCTCTGGTCCACGACTCTGAGCACAGGTCCGTTCGGACCGCCGGGGAAGGCCTCGACCAGGACGAGCCGTTCCAGGTCGACGACCCTCCACAACGGGTTGCGGATCATCAGCCGCCCCTGGTCCACAAATGCGAGATACCAGACCTGCCAGAGGACGAGCAGCGAGCAGGAGGCCCCGCCCACCAGACAGATGTACTCGTGGAAGAGTCGGCTCCGACCCACTGTCAGCGCGCAGACGACGCCGATGACCAGAGGAATGAGAGACGACCAGAGCATCCGTGAGGAGGAGCCGAGGCGTACGGCGTCCGGCCCCAGGGAAGGCCTCACTATTCGGACCACTTCATGACCCTCCGTGCTCTCTACCGCCACAACGCCTGCTCGTTGTTCCCCTGCCCCCGTGGCGGTCAGGGGAAGGTGGTGGAGATTCGGGTCGATGGCGGGAAGGACGATCCCAACCACAGTCCCGGGAATGGTGCCGATGAGCGTCTTCGCCGGCCCGTCCACCAGCCCCGGAGAGGATGGGAAATGTTATCCCACGTAGCCGATCAGCCCACCCACCCACTCGTTCGACCGTCCTGGAAGGACCTGCTCCGGCCGTTGGGGCCGGCCGGAGCAGCGCTGGGCACACCGTCAGGAGGGCGCGTTCTCCAGGTTGGTGATGGCCCGGTCGACGTCCTGGACCTTGTACCACATGACGGTGCTCGAACCGTCTTCGAAGTTCATGGTCAGGATCACCTTGTGGCTGAGCAGGTCCCACGCTCCGCCGTCCGCGTAAGAATAGGTGACCGGGATGTTCTCCTGGCGGAACACCGGGTCCACCTGGTTCGCCGAGGCGTAGGCGGCGAGTTGCTTGATGAGTTCTGGGGTGAGGAACTCCTCCTCGACTTGGAGCAGGGTCTGCGCGCGCGTCCCCTTCGCTGCTTCGCGGTAGTGCCTGAAGAAGGTGACGACCTGATCCTCTGCCGGCGATGAGCGGTGGCGGGTGGTGGCGGTGTGTGCCGGGACCACCTGGTTGCCGATGGCCTGGGCGGGTGCGGTCAGCAGGCCGGAGCCGGCCAGCAGCGCCACGGTGCAGGTGCTGACCACGGCACCGCGCAGTTTCGTACGGTAGGACATGGAACGAGACTCCAAATTCTGCTCGGGGACAGCCCCCAGGCTTCCGATCCGTCCCTCCTGAGGGCACGCACGAACACGCCGGGCCACCCGGATGAGAAGCGCGGAAACGGTTCGCCATCCGCTGTCCGGCCTACAGTCCTAACCTGTCGCACGGGAGACCCTGGCAAGGGACGTTGCTGACCCACACTCCTGAGCGGACCCGGCGAAGTCTGCTGCTGATCCCATGACACTCCTGCTGGGCACGGAGCCGTCAGCTGAAAGGATCAGCAGTTGACTTCGTGCCATCCGCTTGGACTCCCCCGCCGAGCCGCCGGGCCCCACCAGGGCCGGAGCAGAACAGGCCGTTCGCGGTGGCGGCCGGGGCTGCCCCCAGAGTCAGACCCGGCCCATCCACGTGCCCGCTGTGGCAGCGTTACGGTGCCTCGCCGGCCTCGGCCCTCAGCTCAGCCCCGGAAGGAATCAGCCAGGCCCGCTCGATGGCGCCCTTCGGCTCGGCGCCGACGACCCTCCTGCCCGGGACGCGACGTGTCTCCCTCCAATCCGGCCGTGTTGTGACTGCGCATGGACTTGTCCGTGGTGCGCCCGGACCGGCGCATGATGGCTTTGACCAGCAGTTATGTGACGCAATCCTGGTTGGGTTGCGCTTGGGCAAGGCCGGGGCGTGATGCGCCGGGCGCTGTTGGATCCGTGTGAGGATTGCTGAACCAACCGGCGCACCTGCCCAGGCAGCCCCTTTCTCCTCGCCGCCGGGCCGGGGCCCTTCCCCACACAGGCGGCAAGGTGTTGAAGCCCGGGGAACGACCCGTAGGTGTCGGGCATCCCACCGTGTCTCGTGAACCCGAGACCTTCTCGGGATCACCCACCTGCCGGGCAGACCGGGCTGCCGCAAGCACATTCGTGCCCCGATCCAGCGACACGGGGCCGGACGGCGCACCGTCTTCGGCGAGCGCCATCGTCGAGAAACCAACGAGAGACCACATGAACACCACCACCTTGCGCATATCGGCCACCGCCCTTGTCTCGGCCGGGGCCCTGCTGGCTGCCTGCGCCCCAGCAGCGTTCGCCGACTCCGACCAGACCCCCTCGCAGGCCGCGGCACGGTCTGCGGTGGCGGTGGAGCGGACGACCGGGACCGCCGACATCGCCCCCGGCACCGCCGGTACCGTCCCGGCGACTGCGGCAGGTGTCATCACGTCGTCCGCGGACGACGGCAGCACCATCGGCATCACTCTGCCCGCCTCCGGCAAGGCCCGCGGTGTCGCCACCGGGAACGGCACCGTGGTCTATCCGGACGCCGACGGCTCTTCCGCCCTGGCTGTCCAGCGCACCACCGGGGGAGGCGTGCGCGCGCTGGCCGTCATCTCCGACGCCTCCGCACCCAAGGAGTACCGCTACGGCCTGGACCTGCCCGCCGGGGCCACCCTCCAGCAGCAGGAAGACGGCAGCGTCACCGTCATGAAGGAGGGCGAGGCACTCGGGGCGTTCCAGGCCCCGTGGGCCAAGGACGCCAACGGGACCGCCGTGCCCACCAGCTACCGGGTCCAGGACGGTGCACTCGTCCAGAGCGTGGCGTTCGACGCCGGCACGGCCTTCCCTGTGGTCGCCGACCCGACCTGGGCCGGATTCAAGAAGCGTGCCAAGAACGCCTTGAAGAGTTCGAACCGCTCCACCGTCGCGGGCGCAGTGGGCGGCTGCATCGTCGGCGCGGTGAGCACGGCCGGCGCCGGCTGCGGCCCGGGGGCGGCTGTGGGCGCGATCGGAGGATTCGCCAAGGGAGCCGTCGAAGGCTTCTTCAAATAAGCACGATCGCGAAAGGCTTGAGAACGTGTCCCGTACCAAGAAGCAAGACCCGAACACACCTCCGCGGTTCGGCTACGAGGCATCCCTGTGGGGCCTGGTCGCTGTCGGACTGATGGCCGGCTGGCTCCTACGGTGGGGCCTGCTCACCCTTCTGCCCCACCAGGGATGGGCAGACCCGGCAGCCACAGCCGTGGCCGTCGTCGTCGGAGCGGGCGCCGTCGGCCTACTCGCCCGCTGGTGGAACAGCAGGCAAAGGACCGGCACCACGAGCCGCCGGTGAGACCGCAGCGGTGCCGCAGAGCGCACGGAACTCGCGGCACCGCTCAGCCGCTGTGACCGGCGTGTACAGCCCATTCGTCGGTGGGCCCACAGCCTCGGATGGCACAGAAGGTGGCATAAGCGACATTGCAGACGTCAGCTCAGGCGGGCAGGCTGGTTGTGTGAGAACCCGCACCGTGCTCGTCGTGCTCTTCGACGGCGTGGACGCACTGGATGTGGTCAGCCCCGTCGAGGTGCTCACCGCCGCCAACGTCCACGTTGCCCGGACGACGTCCGACAAGGCGCCCTACAGCATCCGGACCGCGAGTCCGGGTGGCACCCCGGTGCGCAGTCCCAGCGGCCTCACCGTTGTGCCCGACACCGACCTGAACACCGCCACCGCCCCGCACACCCTCCTGGTGCCAGGACCGTACGGAGGATGGGGCGACCTGGCGCCCGACCCGCAGGTCGTGAACTGGCTCCGGCAGCACGCGGCACGCTGCCGGCGAATCGTCTCCATGTGCACCGGAGCGTTCCTGCTCGCGCAGGCCGGGCTCCTCACGGGACGGCGGGTCACCACCCACTGGAGCCAGGCCGACCGGCTGGCCCGGGCCTGCCCCGGGGCCCAGGTGGACCCGGACCCGATCTTCATCCGCGATGGCAGGGTCTCCACCTCCGCGGGCGGTATCAGCGTGATGGACCTCGCCCTGGCCCTGGTCGAAGAGGACCTCGGGCGCGAGGCCGCCCTGACCCTGGCCCGCTACCTGATCGTCTTCCTGCGCCGCCCCGGAAACCAGCGGCAGTTCAGCACCCACCTGCTGGCGCAGCTCGCCGACCGCCCGTCCCTGCGCGAAGTGCAGCACTGGATCGCCACCCATCCGGACGCGGACCTCACCGTAGACACCCTCGCCCAGCGCGCCAACCTCTCCGCCCGCCAGTTCACCCGTGCCTTCACCGCCGAGATCGGCACACCCCCCGGCCGGTACGTGGACCAGACCCGCCTGGAGACCGCCCGCCGCCTGCTGGAGGAAACCCGGGACAGCATCGAGCACGTCGCCCGCGCCAGCGGCTACCCCACCCCCGAGGCCATGCGCCGCGCCTTCCAGCGCACTCTCGACCTTTCCCCGGCCCAGTACCGCCAGCGCTTCGGGGACGTCCCTCAGTCGAGGAGCTGAACACGCCCCGGGGGCGTCTGCAGGTGGGCCCGCTGACGTATCGGCCGAAGTCGGCAGCAGCCCTGACCATGGCGGGCTACCGCGCCGAGAGCCGTTCACCGGCGGAGCCGGCCTTTCATCCGGAGGCCGTCGCGAACGCCCGGCCGATCGACGTGGGCGACCCGAACCGGACCGACCTCCTTGTTCGTGCCCTGAATGCCATGGAGTCCGCGCTGTTCGCCGTCGGGCGGCGCGATGAAGGATTCGTGGCCTGCCAGGAGATGGCAGCAGCGCGCGCGGGCTCGGGTCACTCACTCGGCCGGAGCCTGGCGCGGACGGTGGCCAGATCGTCCGCGCCGAGGCCGGCCGCGAGCAGGCAGGCCTCGGGGTCGAACGAGGTGAGCGTCTCCACGAGCGCTTCGCGCGCGGTGGTTCCCTCGCGGGCCAGGATCCGGTCGACCTCCATCTGCTCGTCCGCCCTGCCGAGATGGGCCCACAGCGCTGCGAGCCGGGAGGCGCTGAGCTCGTAGTCGGCGGCGATGTCCTCCGGCGCGACACGGGCGAGCGCGAGCAGTACAAGGGCGACCAGCCCGGTGCGGTCCCGGCCCGCACCGCAGTGCACGAGGACGCCGCCGGGCTGGGCACGGGCAACGGCGGTGACGGCGGCGGCGGCCGCGTGCGGGCGGAGTTCGAGGTGGGGCCGGAGGAACAGCGGGGTCCCGTCCAGGTGGCCCCACTCGTCCCACCACTCCTTTCCGACAAGCGCGTCGAGCGGCACCCGGGTGAAGTCGATCCCCTCGGGTCTCGGCAGCGAGGGCTTAGCCGTACCCTCGTTGCGCAGGTCGATGATGGTGCGGATGCCGTGCGCCTGAAGGGCGGCCCAGCCGGCGGCGGTCAGGCCGTCGATACTGTCGGAGCGGACCACGGCACCCCAGCGTGTCTCACCCCCGCCGGCAGTGCGTATCCCTCCGAGATCCCGGACGTTGAAGCTGCCCTCCCACCGCAGGTCGCGGTCGCAAGCGTCCACGACCGGCACGTCGGCCCGGTGGTGATCCTGAGTACTGGTCACGCGGTCCCCTCCTTGCGTCGGGCACGTTGCCCGGCCCCACTGATGCTGGGGCTTGCCCCCAGGTGAAGGTCAACCAGCGGCCTCCTGCGGTTCCACACCGCAGCTCATTTGTATGACGATCCGCAGGTGGAAGCCGGTTGTGCAGCCCCCTGTGGTCTTGGACACTCGTTCTTGCGCGGCGAGGGTCTTCTCCTGCAGCGAGACCTTCTACAACCGCCGCCGGCTACGCAGGCACCCCCACTGGGGGCTACCCGACCCCGCACATCGAGTACCTGGAGATCTTCCACAACCGCCGGCGCCGCCACTCATCACTCGGCATGCTCGCCCCGATCGAGTACGAGCTCCGCACCCCAACCACCTTGCCGGCAGCCCGGAACCACGCAAGCCGACTCCGGGAGACCCGGCGCACATCACGCTCTACGGCGAACCCGGTGCGGTTCACCGGGACGAGGACCGCTGAGGCTGTTGGCGGGGAGCTGATCGGACAGCTCGCCGGGACGGCGGCCGAGCAGCCCCGTGTGTGAAAGGGCATGTGGTCCTGCCCGCCCTCGCGGGTCCGGAGGGCGGGCAGGACCGCTGGTCTCACCGGGCTGCCGGGCCGGCGGTGAAGAACTCGACCATGTACTCCAGGCCGCGCTCGCCGAACATGTTGTCCAGGCTGTCGGCGGACTCGGTGGCGGACGCCTCACTGCGCGGGAAGAGCGCCGCCTCGTACGCGGCCAGGGCGGCCTCGGCGTCGCCGGGGTGCGCGGCGTGATGGCGCTTCTTGAATTTGGTTCTGACCGCGATTCCGTGAACCACTGATCTTGCTGATGCGGCCGGTGGGGCATCCTGGTGCGATGGATGATGCCGAGACGACGTGGCAGTCGTGGTTGTCTGGACTTGCTCCGGCGAAGCGGACTGAGGCGGAGTCGCTTCGGGCGCAGTTCGGGGCGCTCGGTGCGGCGGACGCTTCTGATTGGGCGAGGTCGCAGATCGAGGAGAACCAGCCGCAGCTGGCACGCTTCGTACTGCTCCGTTCGCTGTGGCGTGGTGCTATCGACAGTTGGGCAGGCCCGGGAGCGCTGGAGCAGGTGGCTGCGGCCCGGCGCCTGCTGGATGCGGGGGCTCTCGAACAGCACGGCGATGATCAAGAGGGTCGCGCAGTGCGGCCAGGCCCCGGCGGGCCTGGTAACGCGACAGTTCGCACGTCAGTATCAGCTGCATGAAGACCAGCCCAATCGGGGCGCACTCCATCAGCGCGGTCCGCAGCCGGTCGGCGTCGCGGCGCTTGTCCAGGAACGACCGGTAGGAGCGGATCGGGTCTTCCTTGAACACGGCTAATGGTGGAGTCGGGTACCGGAAGTCGCGGAATAGCCCGCAATTTGCCTTGTAGGTTGCGGGCCCGACGGGCCACTACACCCCACCGAACATGCGCTGCGGCAAGTTGACGAAAGATCGACAACTCTCATGGGCGTCGGGCACGCTCTCCCTGAGGAGATCACCCATCCCTGAGGAGTGCACCCATGCCGTTGGAGATGAACAAGACCGCCGCGGGCAGCGCCCAGACCGTCGGCGCGCCGGTCACGTACACGGTCACGCTGAACAACCCGGACGACGAGCCCATCACCACCAGCGTCACTGACAACCTGCAACTGGTCCTGCAATCCGCCTCATGGAACGACGACGCCTCCGCGACGACCGGCACCCCTGCGTTCGACGGCACCACCCTCACATGGAGGGTCACCGTCCCAGCCAACTCCTCCGCGGTGCTCACCTACAGCGTGACCCCCGAGTAGGGCCTGCCTCGGCGGCGACGCCCGAGGTGCGCATCTACTTCCGGTTGGGCCCCAAGGCCCGTGCCAGAACCCAGCCCTCACCTACGCGACCGGCATCCTGTTCAGGCCGCCCACTGCACCGTAGTCAGATTCTGCAGTTTGATCACATGCACAAACCGTGTCCGGCAGGATACGAAGAGCCACAAGCGCCGTGACCCCAACCAGGACTGCGGCGCCACCTGATTCAGCGAGGCTGAAGGAGCCCAAAGCAATGACCGACGTCACCGTGCCCCAGAAGGTCATCGACGAGTTCAACTCCCTGACCGCCGACGGGTTCGACACCTGGGTACTCACCCTCGAAAACGGCGAGGTCACCGGCCAGATCGCCAGCACGGAGGGGACCGCCAAGGACGACTTCCGCTCCGCCGTCTACGGCACGGTGGGCAACTTCGACAACGCCTACATCCTGCACGCGGTCACCGGCAACGACGGCCAGCTCAAGTGGATCCTCGCTTCCTGGGAGGAGACCACCGGCGAGGGCTGCGGCACCCCCGGGGACCGGACCGTCGGCACCGCGGAATCCGTTGCCCAGCAGCTCGGCGGGATCACCAAGACGTTCTCCTTCTTCTCCATCAACTTCCACACCGAGGACGAGTACCAGAGGTCCGGCATCGCCTCGAAGCTGGCCGACATCTAGCGATTGCCTCTGCGCGGTGCGGACCAGTGCCTGGCGCCCGCCACGCGCAGTCGCTCGGCCGGCCCCGCGATCCTCGCCAGCGGCCGCGCCGCGCGGGCGTCACTTCGTGTCGGACGGTGGATGCGGGGAGCGGGTCTTCATGCTGAATCGGCTGCTGATGGTGGCGGCGCAGGCCATCCCATCGATGATGCCGCCTCCATCCTCGGGGTCGAACAGCAGACTGCCGGGCATGGCCTCGGTGAGCAGGGTGGCGGTCGTGGTCCTTCCAGCACCGAAGGCGCCGTTGATCCAAATGATCATGCTGTTCCGGTGATCATCGGCGCTGGGAGACGCATCCGGCGGCTGAGAGCAGTCACAGGTCTCACTGCCGGCCTCTCCCCGCGAGCTCGGGGTGGAAGACGCCCGGCGACGCAGCCGCCCCGCCTGTCGACACCGGGGCTCAGCGCGCCCCCGGTGACCGACACCGGGGGCGCGCTGAGGCGTCCCACCTCGGATCTACCTGAGAGCGGTCTCCACAGCGTTGAGCAGTTGGCCGAGTGTGAAGTTCTTCCGCAGGACCGGGGCCCCGGGGAGCTGGGGTGAGGTCTCGGCGTCGTCGATGAAGACGACCGGGAAGTCTGGCTTCCGTTCACGGACCTCCTCTGCGAGGTCCTCGGCACCCAGACTGCCGGGCAGGTTCGTCGTGATCAGCAGCAGGCTGTGGCGCGTATCATCCGCCCAGAGCAGCGTGTGGGCGGAGTCTGCGGTGTCGGTGCCTTCGGCCGCGTAGTCGTTCTGCACGAGCAGTTCACTGGTGTTTCCCTGCGCATCGGCTCGTAGCCGACGACCAGAATCACGTCGTTGGCCATGGGGCTTCCTCCTGTTAGACCGGCGGTCCCGGCTCGCCGCCCACGTGAGGCTGAGCTGTCATGACCTACCAGCACCCTGCCTCATCCCGCATCGGCTACGCCAGGGTCTCCACCGGTGGACAGAAGCTCGACCGCCGGATCGACGCCCTCACCGCCGCCGGGTGCCGACGGATCTTCGCCGACAAGAGGTCCGGCAAGGACGACCACCGCGCCGAGCTGACGGCCTGCCACGCCTTCCTCCAGCCCGGCGACACCCTGGTGGTGCCCGCACTCGACCGCTACGGCCGCTCACTGAAGGACCTCGTGAACATGGTCGGCGAGCTACGGGGCCAAGGGATCGGCTTCTCCTCGCTGCACGAGCGCCTGGACACCACCACCCCCGGCGGCCGGCTCGTCTTCCACGTCTTCGCCGCCCTGGCCGAGTTCATCCGCGGGCTCATCGTCTCCGGCACCCGCGAGGGCCTGGACGCCGCCCGCGCACGCGGCCGCGTCGGCGGACGCCCCAGCGTCGCCACCCCCGAGATCATCCGAGCGGCGCGCGACATGCTCCCCAACCCCGAGAACTCGATCACCTCGATCGCCAAGCTCCTCGGCATCAGCCCCGGCACCCTCTACAACCACATCCCCGACCTGCAGGAACTCCGCACTGCCAGCCGCGTTCCGAAGCAGCTCACCTCAGGCTGAACTCCCGCTACTGCTCGTCCCGATCCGCCCCGCAGGCCTTGTCGTGACGGGCCGCTCCGATGTGGGTAGAGGGGACCGTGGGGCCGGAGCTGCCGGTCTCACCACGATCAGGAGGATCTGCCATGCCCCCCCAGCAGCGGTGCCGCACAACTGTTCGTCGACTCCAACTACGGTGGCGCGTCCATGACTCTGGGCGAAGCCAACGACAACATCCAGCACCTGGGCCAGGCAGACAGCGTCGGCAACGATCCAGTATCAGTGGCATCGGCTGCCACGTTATCGACCATCCCACCGATCACTGATCACCATCTCAGTCCTCAAAGACAGGCACTTACGAGTGAACACGCGCTCGCCGCGAACTGCTCGACAGGATCCGGCCACGGGCAGTGCCGCCCGCCCTACCGGGCCTCGGCCGGCTCGACCAGGCGGGCACGCACGCCGTCACGCGCGCAGAGCAGGGAAAGCGGCACTTCGAACGACACGGCCGGGAGGCCGGGGGGAGTGGTTACTGCTTGGTCTCCCCCGGGCGGCGGCGGTTCCAGAGTGCCACCGCCGAAGCGGCCGCGACGAGGAGTCCTGCCCAGCACATCCAGCGGGAGGCCTGCGTCTGGTCGAACGCGATGAGTGCCTCCGCGCTGCCGACGGCGTAGACGAGAAATACGCCCCAGCGTATCTGCTGCTGCGTGGTCACGAAATTACCTGCTCTCCTGCTTCGACTGCGCGAACTCTCCGCAGTCTACCCGACGGGAAGTCGGCGAACCGAATGCTCGATCGCACGGATTCCTCTGCGACGGCGCCGGCCGCGACCGCATTCTAAGGCGGCCGGCGCCGTGGAAACTGTGATAGGGCGAAAATCCCTAGTTGGTTTCCTGCGAGAACCCGGCGACTGAGGAGCGGATCGGAAACTTGACGGTGGAGGTCTGCCCCACCGGCTTCCAGGGGCCGTAGAGCTTGACCCGGATATCGTGCTGGTTCCCCTGGCCTCGTATATCGTCGCACGACAGGACCGATCGGTGATGGTTTACCATCTTTGCCCCCTTCACCTGCGGACCGATGATCATCGTGCAGGTCGAGGCGACCACCCCTCGACCCCAGTCCAACTTGATGTCGAGGCTGCACTTAGCCTGCGTCGCGGCGAGTGCCTCGCCCGGAAGCGCCAGCGTGAGGAACCCTCCCAGGAGCGGCGCCGTCATGACGGCGGCGATCATCCTTCGATTCCGCAGTGCCGACGACGAACGTCCAGCAGTATTCATTGAAATTATCCCCTGACCTGACAACGGCGAGATTCCCACCTGCCCCCCGTAGGACCGGCAATCGAGGTCGGCCGCCATCGTTCTTCTTCGCGTCGCCAGTTCGGCGCGCAGACAGGAAGATATCCGCTCCTGGATGTCCGGCGTTAATTCCGCGTCGCCCGATCAGGGTGCTTGGCGGCCCGCTAGCAGGGTGCTGACCCGGCTCAATCTCCCTGCGCTTCGGGGGAATTGCGGTTCAGATTCCCTCATGCGGCCAGGAAATGGCCTTGACCGACCGGCGTGAAAGGCAGGAATCCTGTCCTGAAAAGCTCGTAAACACGATCGTGCTGTGGCCTTCTTGAGGCGTCGCCAGTAGCAGATGATCGTGCAGCCCGGTGGGACGGAGGCGTAGTGGAGGTCGAGGTGGCGTTCCCAGCGGCCAGGCACGCCAGCAGGTCTCGGTCAGGTCGGCCCCTGCCAGGCGGGTTCCGCACAGGAGTGTCCCGGCCAGGTCGACTCCGAGGACCAGCGCACCCCAGAGCAAGGCAGTCCTGGCCCGCTGCCCGGAACGCGAAGCCACCGCTCGTCCGTGCCTTCGGCACCCTGCTCGCTACAGGCACCGACCGACTGGACACCGATGGTCACCTCGCATCTGACGGCGGGGGTCTACGGCCAGCTCCGGGCGGCGGTTGACCGCCAGCTGCTGCAGCGGGTCTGCGCCCGGCTCACGGGCCCGCTGCGAGGGCCCGCCCGAGCAGGGATCGGCCGGGCACCGATGGCTCGCTAGTGCGGTGACCGGGTGACTTCGCCGGGTTGTGGGTTGTGCAACGGAGAGGAGGGGGCATCCGCCCCAGCGGATGCCTTTCTCGCTGCGGATGCGGGCGCGTTCGCGGCGTTGGGCGGCGAGGACGTCGGGGTGGCGGGCGTGGGTGTTGCGCCATCGCAGGTAGGCGTGCAGGGCACGGGTCTGGGCGGTGTGGTTCGGGTGGTGGAGCAGTTCAGCCAGGCCGCCGATCTCATGCAGACGGACCCAGGCACCGCGGCCCGCATCCTCGACGAAAGCCTGCCCGGGAGAACCCCGCCCTTCTGGCGCAGGAGGAGCAGATCCGCCTGCACACCCTGCTGATGGCCTTCCTGGCCGAGTTCCTCATCAGCGCGCACGGAGCCCACTGGACCTGGACCGGCGACACGGCATCTCCCGGGCGTGGCCGCTGGGGCGTCTCCGGCCTCACTCACCCCCTGGGACACCAGGCTGCGCCAGTCGACGTGGCCGGCCTCGTTGGCAGCGCCCTTGCTACAGGCTCGACGATCAGTTTGACGGCCCTGATCAACGAGGCAGAGCGCAAGCCATGGGAGGTGCCAACGACGCCGATGCCCGGTCAAGGCAGGCGCATGCTCGGACCCGTCGGATTCAGCATTGCGACTTCCCGTTACTGGGGCGTCGTGCCCGAAGGGGCCCCGCCGATCGGCGGGGTACGGACAACCGAAGTGCGGGGTTGTCGCGGTGATCGATTCCGGGAGAGGATCACCGGACGACAAGGCGTGCCGTTGCGGCAGATACCGGGGGTATCGACGGCACCAGGCGCACGCGGGCATCCGGCGGCAAAGCGGCGCCCGTTGTCGATCCGGGGACCACGGCATTCGGGGGGCTGGTATGGACGTTTTCAACGGGGTGGGCGCTTTCGGCACGGTCTTCGGACTGGTGGGCCTCGCCTTCACAGCGATCGCCGTCATCATGATCGTCAGGATCCTGCGCAGAGCCGGCACGACCGGTGCCGCGCTGCGCAGCGGACTGGTGGCCGAGGGGCGCGTGCTCGACGTCTACCAGGCGCTCGAGGGACGCCACGACCACCGCCTCACGGTCCGACACGCCATCATCGGCTTTCGGGCGGCAAACGGGCAGGACTACCGGATCGACGACTCGTCCGGGCAACCACGGATCGTCGGCGACCACGTGCCGGTCAAGTACCTGCCCGGCAGCCCGGATCGGGGCGTCCCTGCCGACGCGCGGGGAGCAGGCACCGGTGGGATGCCAGCCGTCGTGCCGGTCATCATCCTCAGCGTCTTCGGGCTGATGGGCCTCTTCTTCGCGCTGATCGGCTTCGGCCTGGCCGGGATCGGCTTCTCGGTCGGCACCTCGACGCTTCCCACCTCCAACTTCCCGACCGGCTTCCCGAGCGCCGGCGGGTGAACAGCATTGCGGCATCAGCTACTGCGGTTTCAGCACCGGTTCGGCAGAATCACGTTGTCGCCGCGGGTCCGGTCCGGCCGGGTGCGCGGACGCCCGGTCCCGGTGCGGGCCACGTTCAGTGCCTGCACGAGCGGGGTGAACATCGGGCTGTCACCACGCCGGCCGGGCGAGGTCGGCCAGACCAGGGGTCGGCAGCGGTCGTCGGCCAGCAGGTGGACCTTGCTGGTCAGTCCGCCCCGGGAGCGTCCCAGGGCCTCGCGGCCCTCTCTGTCCACGCGTGTTCCGCCCCTTTTTTGGGGGTGGCCGGCCGGCGGAGCATGCCGGGCCCCGGCTGCGTGCTGGTGGGCCCGGCAGGTGGTGGAGTCTGCGTTGACCACCCACGAGCCGTCCGTGCCCCGGGCTGTGGCGTCCACACCGACCTGCAGGGCGCGCAGAATGTTCGACCAGGCGCCGTCGGCCGACCAGCAGCGGTGGCGTTCGTACAAGGTCTGCCATGATCCGTGGTGTTCGGGCAGGTCATGCCGGGGAATCCCGGTTCGCGTCCGGGAGAGCACCCCGTTGACCACGGTGCGATGGTCGGCCCACCGCCCGCCTGGAGCACCGGTCCCCGGCCGGTCCCGCACCGCGCGGACGGCATGGACACCAGCTCGCTGCCCGCGGACTACCAAGCCCGGGGTGTTCCCCAGGAGGGCTTCCCAGGCTGGTCCCGGGTGCTGGAGACGGCAGCTCGGAGTCTGCGCTGGGCATGGGGCCGGGCCTCAGGTCTTGTCCGTGCAGTCTCCGTGGGGTCAGCGGTCGCCCTCGTGGGGACTCTCATCTCATGTCAGCTCCCGGCATGTTGTGATCTTGATCGGTTCCGCCAGGAGTGATTCCACCGCGGCGGCGAGGTGCTGGGAGTGCGCGCTTCGGAAGTGGCGCTGGAGGTCTTCGGTGTGTCGCCACCGCTCGATGGCGATGAATTCCTCCGGGGTTTCGATGCTCTGCTGGATGGAGTAGTGCAGGCTTCCCTCCTCGTTCCGGGTGGGTTCGATGACCGCCTGGAGCAGTTGTGCGAGTTCTGCCTCCTTGCCCGCCCTGGCGACGACCCGGCCCACAACCGTTACTTCACTCATCGGCTTCGCCTCTCTCGGTGTTCCGTTTGCGTGTTGTTCCGTTCGGATGGACGCTCTCCGCCCTTCCTGGCGGACCGGCTCTTCAGGTTCTCCGCTGTCGCCGTCCGACCGCGGGGGTGTGTCCATGGGCAGCGCCGATGGGGAGTGCGGGGAAGACCATGAACGGGTCGTCGAACAGGGAGGAGAGCCGTCGATCGGCGGTGTCGAGCAGACCGTGGTCCTGGAACGACGGTGCGAGGCGGGCGAGCGTGAGCGCGTAGAAGCCGCGTTTTCCACCGGAGACGAGGGGGTGTCGCCGCTGGTGGGTGATGCCCTCCAGACCCTGGGCGGCGAGGAGCACCGGGAGGGTGCTGCCGAGTTCGGGGTGTGCTCCGGCGAGTGTCATCAGCCGGTGCACCGCGGTTGCGAACTCCAGGAAGGCTGTGGCCGCCCTTCTGTCCGGGGCGTGTTTGGCGGCGATGGCGAGTGTCTCGCGACTGACGTCGATCGCTTCGGCGAAGAGCTGCCCGTGTGGTGCCAGCGAGGGGATCAGCCGGGCCAGGACGGATTCGGGGTCCGGCAGATGCTCCAGTACGGATCTGGCGTGGATCAGATCCCAGGAACCTGGTGGCAGAGGGCCTGCGGTGACGTCGTGTTCGATCACTTCGACCCCGGGATGTGCGATGTTCCTCAGAAATCGCGGATCGCTGTCGGTTGCCACCACTCTTCCGGTCTCTCCGGCGAGAGATGCCAGGAGACGGGCGATACTGCCCGCTCCCGCGCCGACTTCGAGGCATGACCACCCGGGCGCCGGGTTCAGCCGGGTGAGGATCTCCTCGGTTCCGGGGTCGTAGACCTGCTCGATCGTGCGCAGGCGGTCGAATTCGAGATCCGCTCGGGCGGCTGAATCCAGAACGTAGGGGGCGGGTTGCGGACGGTCCGGGTCGGTCATGGTCTGCCTCTCTGGTTCCTCCGGGCCCGACGAGCGGTGCAGGGCCGCCGACGCGAGCACGAGCAGCCCGGATCAGGGTCCCGCCGGTCATCCGACATGTATGCCGAGTGAGCGAAGATGGCTGGTCACCTCACTTGGAGTCTCGGTAGCCAGCGAGATGTATCCGTCCGGTCGTACGAGGAACAGGCCGTGCGGTGCGTACGCGCGGGAGGCGAACCCCGCGGGGTCCGAGACGTCGTGGCCGACGCGCACCACGCGGATCACCGCGGGACCCCGGGCGCTGACAGGCTGGATGGGCGCACTTCCGAAGGAAAGAAGGGTGAAGTGGGGTCCGCGGAAGAGGTCGAAGAGACGTACCGGGGCTCCGCCACGGTCGGTACAAGGGGCGTCCGGAGCGCGGTCCCCCGCGTGGAGGGCTTCCTCGACGAGAGCGGGGCGCATCTCCGCGTTGGGTGGAACACCCCGGTATCCGAGTGCCAGATGGTGCGTGGTGCGGTCACGGCGCGCGGCCAGCTCCCTGACCCGACCCGCCCCTTGGTGGATGCGGGTGCTCACTCCCAGCACCTCCGCCGCAGCGGGCCGGCGCTCCGCCTCGTAGGAGTCCAGGAGCGAGGGTGCTGCCTGGCCGGTTGCCGCGAGCGCCAGTTTCCAGCCCAGGTTGTAGGCGTCCTGGATGCTCGCGTTGATGCCCTGGCCGCCCGCCGGGGAATGAACATGCGCGGAGTCACCGGCCAGGAACACCCGGCCGACCCGGAAGTGCTCCGCCAGCGCTGCTCGTGCCCGGAAGACCGATGACCACAGCACCTTCCGCACCGGCACTCCCGTGCGGGCAGCCACCAGTTCGCGGACCCGCTCGGGAGCGGGGTCGGGGGTTCCCGTCGCGAACCGTGCGATGACCTGGAAGTAGTCCGTTCTGGCGACGGGACAGATCGCGGTCATGATGCCGACCGCGTCACCCCAGGTGTGCCAGTGCTCGCGGTCCAGTCCGGGAATATCGGCATCGGCCACGAGCAGCGGCCGGGTGTCCACGTCTTCGCGGTCGAACCTCACACCCAGGATTTTCCGTACGGTGCTGCCGCCCCCGTCTGCCCCGACCAGGTAGTCGGCCGCGATCTCCCGCGTACCTCCGTCGGTCCGGACAACCTGGGCCAGCACGCCGGCCTCGTCCTGGGAGAATCCGTCGAGCCGCGCTCCGAACTCGACACGGTGGCCCAGATGCAGCAGTCGCTCGCGAAGCAGTTCCTGGGTACGCGACTGAGGAAGCATCAGGGGCTCGGCATAGGGCGTGGCCCCGGTGGGCTCGCCACGGGCGATGACGTCCCACTCCCTGACGATCCTTCCCTCCTCCCAGGCCACCATCGGCGGCAGCGGCGCTCCCTCCGCCTGTACGGAGTCGATGATTCCGAGGTCGTCGAAGATCTCCAGGGTGCGCGGCTGGAGACCCTTGCCCCGTGATCCCGGAAAGGGACCCGCGCCGGCGTCGATGATCCGGAAGTCGACGTGCCGACGGGCCAGTTCCACCGCCAGGACCAGTCCGGCAGGTCCTCCTCCGGCAATCAGAACAGATGTGTGGTGGCGATTACTGTCCACGGCATGTCCCCTTTCCGGTCCTCCGTCATCGTGATGTGGAGGAGGTCGCTGCCGGCTGTACGCGGTTTCCCCCTTCTGGCGGTTCAGGCAGCCAGGAGCCGTCCTTCCACGGTGGGATCGAAGGTGAGGGTGAGTGATTCGGGGCCGCGGGAGTAGAAGCCGGTCTCTTCGTAGGAGGCGTCCTCGGGGAAGCCGATGTTCTCCATGAGGGCCAGCAGCATCGTCACGACCGTCTCCAGTTCCCTGCGCGCGAATGCGGCCCCGACGCACGAGTGCATGCCCGCGCCGAACCCGAAGTGGGTAGCGGCGGCGGTGAAGGACCGTTCGGGACCGAGGTCGGTGCGCTGGAGGTCGAAGGTGTCGGGCCGTTCGAAGACACGCGGGTCGCGGTTGGCGGCGGCGAGCATGCACCAGACCATGGTCTCGGCGGGTATGGCGACACCGGAGATCTCGACGTTCTCCGCTGTCCTGCGGGGGATCAGTTGCACCGGCGGTGTGTAACGGAGCGTCTCCGCGATGGCGTTGGTCACCAGTCCGGGATCGCCGCGGACCAGGGCCATCTGATCGGGGTGGGTGATCAGATGCCGGAACAGCAGGGCCAGTGTCTTGTCCGCCGGTTCGGTCGCGGCGAGGAGCACGTTGTGGCACAGAGCGGTGACCTCGTGCAGGCTCATCCTCCCGCTCTCGTACTCCGTGTGGCACATCAGCGAGATCACATCCTGGCCGGGGTTCTCGCGCCGTTCCTTGATGAAGGGCCGCAGATAGTCCTCCAGCCGGCGGGCGCACTGGACGCAATGCCGGTATCGCTCCTCGGTCAGAGTGACGCTCGTCACGAATTCGGCCACGCCCTGGAACCAGGAGTGCACATTCCGCCAGTTGTCCTTGGGCAGTCCAAGACTGTCCAGCGCGACCCAGATCGCCAGCTGCTGTCCGAAGTCCTTCACCAGGTCGAACCGGCCGCGCCGCAGATGGGGGCGGATGAGCTGCTCCACGTTGCGGCGGATGAGCGGGATCTGGTCTTCCAGCATCGGCCCGGTGTATCCGCGGATCATTGTCCGGTGTTTGGCGGTGTGTTCGGCGCCGGTCATCTGTGCCAGGACGCGACCGCGCATGACCGGCTCGGCCCGTTCCCGTAAGGCTTGGGTGGTGAAGGTCTGGTCCTCGGTCAGAACCCGGCGAACGTCTTCGTGCCGGCTCAGGAAGTAGGCACCGATGCCGGGTTCGTAGTGGACGGGGTCGTTCTCCCGCAGCTGGGGATACCAGGCGTACGGGTCCCGGGCGAACTTGTCGGACAGGACGCTGATGATGCGGGCAGTCGGATGCATGGTGTTCTCCTCTCATCGGGTTGGCCGTCACCAGGCCACGGGCAGACAGGCGGGACGGATGAACGTCAGATCATTTCTCCAGGGAATCTCGTGTTCATCCACGGCCAGGCGCAGTTGTGGGAAGCGCTCGAACAGGGCGGGGCAGACGATGGTGAGAACCAGCCTGCTGAGGGCGTCGTCTGCCAGGGGGCCAGGATCCGTGCGAAGGTCTGTGGACCCGGCGTCCGGACGATGGATGTCGAATTTCGCCGGGGTGGGGTAGTGCTCCTCGTCCCAGGCCGCGCCGAGGGGCGAGGCGCATACCGCGTCTCGGGCCTTGATCAGGGTGCCGTGTAGTTCCAGGTCTCTGAGCGCGATATGGGTGGGGCCGAGCACCGTGCCCGGGTGGTAGCGGCGGAGTTCCCCGGCTGCCGCCCGCCACAGCACTGGATCGCGCAGGCACTCCCGTAGCGGTTTGGGGTGGAGCAGGAGAGTGAACGGTCCGGTCAGCAATGCCGAGAAGAGTGACCTCGCGCACCGGACGAGCAAGCCTGTCACCACGGTGTGCGACGGTTCAGTGTCGGCCTCCCGCTGTTCGCGGGCTTTAAAGGGCGTACCGGCGGCATTACCGCGGACGGGGCCATCCCGGAGGTGCTCTGTGAGCGAGTGCAGGACCGGGTGCCCGACAGCCGAATTTCCTGTCGGCTCTTCCTGGATCAGAAGGTTCCGCAATTCCTGGGGATCGAATGACAGCCCGAAGACATCGCGGCACACGGCGGCTGTTAGCGGCGCTGCCAGTTTTTCCAGCAGATCGGCAGGGTTGTTCCCGGTTTCCATGGCGTCCAGGACGAGACCCGTCTGTTTCACGATCGAGGCCCGGTGGGATTCCACCGCCCACGTCGCGCAATACTCGGCGCCCGGCTGCCCGGCCCGCGAGCGCGCTGCCCCGCTGATCCCGGCCGGAGGGGGAAGTGCTTCAGCGGCATCGCTCAGCCGCACGAGGTCCGGGTCGGTGAATACTCGAAGGATGTCGTCCCGGCGGGAGATCATCCACAGCCGGGATCCGCCCGGAAGCTCGACCGGGCAGACCGGCTGCCGTCGGCGTGCCCAGTGGATCACGGGCGGAGGCGTGCCCAGGGGGCCCAGCACGAAGGGAAACCTCAACGGTATTTCCGGTGTCCTCGCCGGCATCGGGAGCTGCCTGAGCTGCCTCATCACGAACCACCCGGCAGTACAGGCTCGGCCACCACGAACCCCTGTTGTGCAGCTGACCGCAGCCCGGTCGCCGGACCGGCGAGCAGGGCTGCGGCGAGCTCGATCCGCCGGTGGTAGACGAACACCGAAGAAGCCACGTCAAAGATCGACGGGCTGTCCACGATCAGCGGCAACTCTGCGATCGGATAAGTGACGCAGGCGTCGATCTGCTCCTCACCGGGCTCCGTATCCGCGATGGACCGGACCGCTCCCCGGGCAACCGCCCGGCAGGCCGCCCTGAGGGCGGGATCGACTCGGTATGCCGCTCTGGCCCGCTCACGCAACGCCACGTACTCGGGTCGGCTCATCAGCTGAGTCCAGGTATGGACGCGCCGTTCCGGCGTGGACACACCGGCACGCGACAGCGCCAGCACCGCGGGATTCCTGAGCTGGTTCACAGCTCGCCGCACACGCCCCACTGCCTCCAGCGGCCTGACGCCCGCAGCGGTGAGGGTATGTGCCGCCTCGAATCCGGGAACGAGAACGTCGACCCTCGTGAAATGTCCGGCTGCCCACTGGACCAACGCCTCCACCCGGCATGGTGTGTAGTAGCCGTTGAACGGGCTCAGACCCACGACGCAGTGGTCGGAGGCATCGGCGATCCGACGGCAATTCTCGCTCTGTGGTCGAATCAGGAAATCCACGGTCACCATCGCTGACCTGCATCTGTATGCCACGTTCTCATGCCAGTACCTTTCCCGGTCGCCAGGTCTGAAAGTCCGCCATGAAGTGGGCGGCCCGAAGAGAGAAGGCCGTCACGCCAGAATTCACACCGAATTCTCTGCCCGAACGGCTCAGGTCATTTTGAGACGAAACCTGTCTTCTCGTCACGGCAGCCCTGCGGGCGGCGCCAATACAACTCGACGGTCGAGCCGTGCGCATCACCCGTGATCACTCCGCAGTGCGCCGACGCCTCCTCGCCGCGCTGCTACACACTACAGGATGTTATGAACATTCGATAGCCCTTATTGCTGTATTAGTTTGGGCCCGGGAGGCCGCCCTCGATGGGCAGTGGAAATCGTTATTGCGTTCTTTGATGACATTTAGTTCGAATACAATTTCCCTCGGCTGCATTTCGAGCCCGTCGGCACGATCCTCGCCATCCACGGATCTTCCTCACCGAGGTCCGCTCGGCTCGGCGGCACCACCCGCACGTCGGCAACCGTGTGGTGATGTCGACGCCTACGCCTGGGGCCTCGCGCCTTGGCACCGGCCGTGCGTGCTGCCCACCGCGCCCCCGATGGCCAGGCCACTTCGGCCCCGACCTCCCCGGGTTGTTCGCGGAACACACCCTCGGCGACGACATCTTCGCCATTCGTGGCGACGGCAGGCACACCGTGCCGCGCTTCCCCGAATGCCGGCCCTTGGGCCGGCTGGTACTCACCGCCTCCGGCGGCTGCAGCGTCGTCCCCACGAAGGAGCGCTTGTGGCCGCTGTCGCTCCGCAACCCGTGACGATCTGCCGCTGATCACAGACGTCCACGCGTTCGGGGTCGCCCGCCCCGAACGCGGGATCGCCTTACCGACTGCTCCGGCTGAGCACCGGAGAACACGCATGCGGCTCGTGCGTGCCCTGATCGTGGCGATCGACACCGCGATCTCCCGCCCGCGGACGATCACCAGAGCACGATCAAGCCCGTGACCTGCCCGAGCACCCTGCCCCTGCACCACGCCGGCGCCCGTGACCTGTGGATTTCAGGATGGAATCAGCTCACTGGGCATTCGTCAGTTCATGCCGACCCACCATGACTGGGCTCATGCCCGGAGCAGCAGTAGCTCCACCATCCGGACAAGAGCCGTCAGACACGGCCCAGGCCCGTATTCCGCGCCCTGAGGATCGTCAAGTCTCCTCGCAGTGACTGGGCTTGATCCGTTTTGACGGACACCTGAGCTCAGGTGCTTCGGTCCACTTGCTCCCCCTCCCTGGCCGGCCTGGTCCGCGGCCTCCGCCGGGGCTTCGCAGCCGCCACCGCCGACCTCGCCCTGGAGTGAATTCCGGCCGAGTCCAGGGAAACCTGAATCGCACCAAACGGATCAAGAAGAGATGGGTATGGTCGCGCGGGCTTCGACCTCCTCCGCCCGCAGATCCTCCACGCCGACTGACCGGACCCCTGGTCATCGCTCCGTATCAAGCGGATCAGAACCACTCCTACTGTCCCTTGACAGTGGCCGATCAGGCAGCGGCGGCAGGGGCAGCAGCGGCAGGGGTCGACGGCCTCGCGTCGGGCAGCCGTCAAGTGTTCCCTTTCAGCTTCTGGGCTTTGCGAGTGGGGCTCGCGGGTCAGGGACCTTTGAGTGAGGGGCGGTGGGGCAGTTGGTCAGAGGCTGCGGGCGGTGATGTCGCCCTGGTTGGTGGTGGCGTGGATGTGGAGTTCGGTGGCGCCGTCGTTCTTGAGGCTGTTGGTGACGCGGCCCTGGGTGGTGCCGGCGTTCAGGGAGGCCGAGACGTCCTTGGCGGCGCCGACCGAGATGCTGCCCGTCTGGGTGCGGAGCGCGACCCGGCCGCGGGTGGCTTCGGCGATTCGGATGTCGCCCCTGGCGGTGCTGATGTCGGCGGGGCCGCCCAGTCGGCCGACCTCGACGTCGCCGTCGACGGCGGCGAGGTGCAGGCCGGCGGCCTCGTCGATCTTGATCTGGCGGTACGCGCCCTCGAAGGCGATCTCGCCGAGGCGGCCGACGGCCCGCAGTTCGGTGCTGGCCGCCTTCGCCTCGATCCGGGAGCCGGCGGGCAGTTGGACGGTCACCTCGATGGATCCGGTCGGGCCGAAGTACTGGTTCTTCGTCGGGACCCCGATCCGCAGGACTCCGTCGGTGTATTCGACCGTGGTCTGCTCGGCGGCCTTGACGTCGCGGCTCTTGGAGGCGTCCGCGGGCAGGACCTCGACCGTGGTGTCGGCCCGGTCGGCGGCGATGAGCTGGACGCGCCCGGAGGGGATGTCGAGGACGGCGGCGATCGGGGCGGGGGTGGCGAACTTCTGCATGATGCTCTCCTGCGAGTCTGCGGCCTGCTGGCCCGGTGTTGCTGACATGGGAAACGCTACGTTGCATTCCAATGTCCAGCAACAAGCTTGTTGCGCGAAAAGGCCATCGCTGCTGGTGAATGGCGCTAAATCGTTGCACTGGCGCTGAAGGTCAATGCAATGCCCCGTCCTTGCGTGTTGCAATGGACTGAGAGTGAACGCTATGCACGGGGCATCGCCGACGCACGACACACGACGCACCGACACACCGATGCACGAAGGACGTCGACCCGCCGGAGGCCGCTACGAAAGCATCCGTCAGCAAAGGACCAACGAGAAGGTGGTCACTGCCAACCGCAGCGTCTGGGCGACTCCTTCTGGCCTGTACCGCTAGACCCCGTTGGCCCCCTGCATCCGGGCGCAGGGGGCCAACACTGCAGGTCCAGCGACAGCTGAGCGACAATCGCACCATGGTCTTGGTGGGCCATCGGCGCGACCCGGGATGGGGTGGGGGATGCGGCATCCGGTGGAGATGTGGCTCGACGATGTGTGGGCACGGACCGTGCTCGTCCAAGTCCTTGGTGGAGGGGAAGGCCACTGCCCTCTGGAAGACCGGCCGATACTGGGCTGGATTGAGGATCCGGAAGCCCTGTCGGAACTGCGTGTGCTGTCGACTACTGGGTCGTTCACTGGCGATGTCTGTCGGTGCCTGGGCAGCTTGACCCTCAGCCTGCACGACGCCGATGGAGGGGCGGTCGGGCATGCGAGCCTGCACGGCCTGGACACAGTCGCGTGGGCCCGTGCTCGTTTCGGGGACGACTTGGAGGTCGCCGACCCGGTGGGTCTGGCGCTGCTGCTGTCCCGGTACGGGGCGTCACGTTGGCTGACCCGTTCTTCCTCGCGTCTCGCGCGGGTCCTCGGGCTCCAGGAGGGCCGACCGCAATTCCGTCAGGCCGGCCATGGCAGAGCCGGAGCTGACCTGCTGGCCGTCCGTCAGGTCCCCGTTGCGCTGCGGCCCGCGTTGGCCAGGGTTTCCGGGCAGGAGGCGGCGGATCTGCCCGAGGAGCAGGTGGACGAGCTCCGGCAGGAACTGGTGAGGGCTTGTCCGAATCCCGACGCCCGCAGTTTGGCTCTGCTTGCCTGGCTCGGGAGCCTGCCCGAGCCGATGGAGGCGGAGTTCGGGGAAGGCGTTCTGGTCCGGCGGCTGCTGGAAGGCCCGTCCCCGCTGGCTTCGGCGAGTGGCTGGCGCCAACCTCTGGAGGGGATGGTCGCCCTGGGTGTGATGCGTTGGGCCGGAAGCCAGTCGCAGGAGTTTCCCCTGGCGGACCTTCTGGAGCCTTGCCTGCGCACGCTTTTGGGCTGATCGCCAGGCAACCCCTGTGCGGCCCTGTGCCAGGGACCTGCCTGTGCAGTTGTGCCCGCACCGATCCGGGCACAACCAGGCGGTCTTGTCCGATGGCAGCGCGATCCACAACGGCATGGGCCGATGGGTCTGCGCTGCGTGCGGTTCGCGCAGGATCGTCGAGCTTCTCACGCCAGCTGACGAGGTCTTCGCGTACTCGGCCGGTGTTGGGGCCCGGGCGGCGCTCGGACCGGGTGCGGCGCGGGGGCGGCGGGCCCGGGACCGGGGCGTACCCGGCGCGGCCCGGTCGGGAACGGCCCGGCGGCGGGCGCCTGTCTTCCGCACCCCCGGGCGGGCCGGGCCCAGCGGTCCGGGCACGGCCCTCCCACACCCGGGGGCGCTGCCGCCCACGCCACCGCGAACGGGCGCCCCGCTGTTCCGGCCCGCACCACCCACGACAGCTTCGCCACGGGGAAACGGCTCATCGCCCGGCGTTCGAGAACCCGCAGCGGCCACCCGTCCGCCGCCACCCACCGGGCCCCGACCGCGCCGGGTCCCTGGTGGAACCCGTCCTGGGGCTTCGCCGGGAAGCAGCAGACCCGGGTGATCACGAACGATGACGACGCGGCGTCACCGCCCCCGGCAGCAGCCTCCCCGCAGCAACAGCAAGGCAGCAACAGCAAGATCGATCGGCGATCCGACCGTCGGCCGCGCACGCGGGTCCGCTCAGTTGGTGCGTGTGGGCTTGAAGGTGAGCGAGACCAGGACGGTCAGCACGGAGATGACGGCCGCGGTGGCCATCGCCGCCGTGGTGCCGCTGGTGATCGCGGTGGCCGGGTGTGCACGGGAGGCGCTGCCGGCGATGGTGACCAGTACCGCCAGGCCCAGGGTGACCCCGGTCTGCTGCAGGGTCTGCATGGTGCCGCCGGCCGCGCCGGCGTCCTCGGGCCTGACGGTGGCCATGATGACGACCATCAGCGGGCTGAACGCCAGGCCCATGCCGAGGCCCATCAGCAGCATCGGGGCCAGCAGGTCGGCGAAGTAGCTGCTGTGCTGGCCGACCTGGGTGAACCCGATCAGGCCGCTCAGCATCAGCACGGTGCCGAGAACGGCCATCGGCTTGGGGCCGAAGCGCGGGAGGAGGCGGGGAACCAGCCGCGACATGGTGAACACCAGTGCGGCCATCGGCAGGAAGGCGAAGCCGGTGCGGACCGGGCTGTAGTGCAGCACGTCCTGGAGGTACTGGGTGAGGAAGAAGAAGGTGCCCATGCCGGCGGCCGGACCCAGCAGGTAGTTGGCGTAGGCGGCGGCCCGGTTGCGGTCCTTGAACAGGTGCAGCGGCAGCAGCGGGTGTTCGGCGCGGAGCTGCAGCAGCAGGAACCCGGCCAGCAGTACCACCCCGGCGGTGATGGGTGCCACGGTGGCGGTGTTGCCCCAGCCGTTGGAGGCGGCGTGGATCAGGCCGTAGACCAGTGATCCGATGCCGGCGGTGGCGGCGATCGCGCCGAATACGTCGAGCTGGGTCTCGTGCCGCGGCGGCTGCTTCAGGTACCGCGGGGCCAGGAGGGTGGCGACGGCGCCGAACGGGACGTTGATGAACATCACCCAGCGCCAGTCGAGTGCTTCGGTGAGCATGCCGCCGAGGATCAGGCCGAGGGAGAAGCCGGCCGAGGACATGCCCGCGAACAGCGACAGCGCCCGCACGCGCGCCTTGGGGTCGGTGAAGGTGCTGTTGAGCAGCGCGATCGCGCTGGGACCCGCCGCCGCGGCGCCGACGCCCTGCAGCACCCGGGTGATCAGCAGCCAGGACGCCGAGGTGGCCAGGCCGCCGGCCAGTGAGGCGAGCGTGAACAGGGCTATGCCGAGGGTGAACAGGCGCCGCCGCCCGACGAGGTCGCCGAGGCGTCCGCCGAGGAGCAGCAGTCCGCCGAAGGTGAGGGTGTAGGAGTCCAGTACCCAGGCGAGCGAGGAGGAGGTGAAGTGCAGCCCGGTGGCGATCCGGGGCAGTGCCACGTTCATCACGGTGGCGTCGATCATGAGCATGAGCTGTGCGGAGAGGATGACGGCGAGGGCGATTCCTGGCCTCGACCTGGGCTGCGCCTGGTGTGTTCGGGTGTCGTGGCCGTGGGTTTCACCACCAGTGGCGGTGGCGGCACCGCTGGCGGCGGTGGTGGCGGTGGGCGCGACGGTTGTCTGCGGCTGGGCCTGCTGGGGCATGGCGAGATCCAAACTGGCGGGAGGCGATGAAATGGAGGTACTCTCCGGTTGATGACACGACGACTATACGGAGACTGTCTCCGTTTGGCAATGGAGACTGTCTCCGTTTGATGAGGAGTCACGGATGCGAGCGGACGCCCGACGCAACTACGACGCGCTGGTGGCCGCCGCCCGCGGCCTCTTCCTCGAACAGGGCTGCGACGCCCCGCTGGACGAGGTCGCGAAGCGGGCCGGCGTGGGCGCCGGCACTCTCTACCGCCACTTCCCCTCCCGGCTGGACCTGCTCTCCGCGGTGTACGTCTCGGACATCGAGGAGTTCTGCGACCGCGTCGAGAAGCAGACCCAGGACCTCGGGCCCGGCCCCGCGCTCAGCCACTACATGGACCTGCAGCTGGAGTCCGGCATGCACAACGGCGGCATGCGCAAGGCCATCAGGGACATGCTGGACGAGGGACTGACCCACCCGCCGGCACTGACCGCGTGCAAGGCCCGGATGACCGACATCGCGGCGACCCTGCTCGACTCGGCGAAGGCCGCGGGCGCGGCCAGGCCCGAGGTCGACGCGACGTCCCTGGTCAAACTGATCCACGGGATCAACATGTCCTGCGAGACGACCCCGGACCTGGCCGAGGCCATGATGGACGTGGTGCGCGCCGGAGTACTCCGCGAGCCGCAGCAGCAGGAGCCGTAGCGTACCCGTCGTCGCAGGTCACCGGCGGCCTGGCCCCGGCCCCGCCCTCTCGGGCCGGCCAGGTAGCCTGCGGGGACGCACGGCCAGGACGACCGAGGGACCACCATGATCAAGCCCGCCACCTTCTTCGGCACTCCCTGGTGGGCAGGCGTCCTCTGGGTGCGCGGCGACGAGGAATGGATCACCGTCCGCGGTCTCCTTCGCAAGCGGCGCGTTGCCCTCGACCGAGTCGTCGCCGTCCCGCGCGGACAGACCATCCTGTGGTGCGACCCGCACGGGCGGATGCGCCGCCGGGGCATCTGGTTCCTCGGACCGGGGCGTGCCGGCACCGGAAGCGACCCGAACTACGCGCAGCGCCACGGGCTGGAGCAGTGGTTCCTCGGCGCCCTGAAGGATCAGCACGGCGGCGGCAAGCGATCCGCGCAGCACCACAGCGAGGACCTGCTTCGCGCCGAACTCCAGGTCGCCCTGCGCGGCGAGCAGTGGGCCGGCCGGCACCACGAGGACCTGTACAGGCTCTGGTCGCGCCGCGCCGCAGTCCTGCAGGCCGAACTCGACCGGCGCAACCGGCAGCGCTGACCGACGCGTGTGCCCGTCGGCCCGTCGGCCCGGCCGCAGCGCCCCGGTGCCGGGCATCCCCACCGGGCGGAGAGGACCAAGCCGGTGCCACACGAGCCCGGCCCGGTTCGGAGCCGCGTCGCACGCAGGGCGCCCCCGGGGGGCTCACCCGGGCCCGCAGCACGGCGCGTGTCCCGGTCGCGTCGTGCCCCGGCTACGGCCGCCGGGGCACGGGCGGTAGCGCCCTGCGCCACGGCGGCCGATCCCGCCGAGCGGCGGCAGCCCTATGCTGACGGTCCACATGGCCGAGGGGACAACCGGGGGACAAGCAGTGCTGATATCGGAGCCGCAGCAGCACGGATACGTACCGCCGCCGTCGCCCGGCACGGGCATCGCGCTGCTCTGCGTCGGACTGGCCATCGCGCTGGCCGCCATCGCCGCCGTGGCCGGCCAGCGGTGGAGCAGGGGCTCCGGGCACGCGGACCGGCAGACCGGGCGCACAGGCCGCTGGTTCGTCGGACTCGGGATCGCGCTGGCGTGCATGGGCGCGGGGCTGCTCGGCATCCGGTACTGGGCCGACCAGGGCGTCACCGACGGCCTGCAGGAGGCAGGGCGACAGGTGATCGGGCAGGCCGTTCAGGCGGCACAGGAATGCGGGACGCTGCCGACCATGGGGCCGATCCCCATGCCCGGCGGCGGGGTGATGACGCCGCCACCGTGCCGCACGAATCCGCGTGGGGCCTTCGCGGGCTCCGGCCTGGACGCGCCGGAGCCGATCGTCAACTCCCACGGCGTCTACGGCGTGCGGCTGGCCGACTCGTACGCCACCAGCGGGCAGGTCCAGATCACCGACACCGACACCGGCCGGACCGTGTGCGTGACGCTCCCGGCCACCACCGCCGGCAGCGGCGGCATCACCAACGGCCCGTGCACAAGCTGACCGGCGAGAACGTCCCCACGGCCGGGAGGCGGGCCGACACCGGCCCACCCCGCACCGGCCGGCCCGGCCGGGTCACTGCCGCCCTGCCTCGCCGTCCCGGTGGCCGTGGCGGACGCGGGTACGGGCGATGCACTCCACGTCGATCTGGTCGGCGGCGTCGCGCAGCGCCGCAGTGAGCAGTTGGAGCGTGTCCCGGTCCAGGACCGGCTGCTCGCCGTCGTGGCCCCAGTCCTGCCACTGGCCGGCCAGGCCGCGCAGCAGGTCGGTGACCTGCTGCGCGGGGATGTAGAGGGTGCCGTCGTCGTCACGCGCGACCCCCAGCCGCATCTCGGGCGGGGTCCGCGTCACCGGTCCGCTCCCCCGGGCGGCGACGGGCGGGGTGGTTCCAGGCGGCGGGCGCAGCGGTAGGCGCAGCGGCGGGGATGCCGCGAGCGGGCCGGCGCCGATTCCTGCTCCGGACGCGGGATGCCGGTGCCGGGCTGCTTCAAGGCGGGCCTGGGCATGACTGCGCTCCTACGGATGTGGAGGACGCAAAGCGTCCCCCTGCTCCGTAGGGCTCCGCTCCGTCCGTGCGGGCCGGATCCCGTCGATGCTATCCACCCGCCGTCGGTGCCGGGGATTCGCCGTCCGCCGGGGACGCGGTGGCGCCCGCCCCGGCGGGTCCCGCACCGTCGGCCTCCCGGCTGCCGGTGCCTGCGTCCCTGACCGTGCGGGGACGCGGGGCCGGGTTCCGACCAGGTCGACGGCCGGCCCGGTGACGGCTCGTCAGGCCGCTCGGCCGGTTCGGGCCCGGCGCCGGGTTCGACGGATCAGGCGGCCCCGGCGGACAGCCGTGTCCGATCGGCTCAAGCCGCGGCCGGCCGTCCCCGCGACGTCCTACTCCTCCGGTTCCCAGGCGCGGAGCAGGTCGATCAGCCCTGCGTCCCCGTCCACGCGCAAGGTGCCGGCCGGGAGGCGGTCGTAGCAGAAGAGGACCAGCTCACCGGCCGTGCCGTGGACGGAGGCGCCTACTGCGTCCGGGGCCTGGCCGGCCGTGGTGCCGGGTGCCGGCACACGGGTGGCGCGCGCGCCGTCGCCGTCGACCGTCAGGCGCCAGGAGCGGCCCTCGGCGGCGTGGAAGTCGAAGGACGTGGGCTCGTGCGGCCATGGACTGGGCGTCGCGCAGACGGTGAGGAGGAACTCCTCGACGCCGTCGAGGGCCGCCTCGGCCGGCAGCGGCTGCGGCGCGCCCACGGCGGCCTGGGCGTCGTAGGCGTGCACCGAGGTCTCCTGGACCCGGTGCCGGGCGATGCCGCCGGCGCTCTGCGGTGACTGCGATGCGGGCCACCACGTCCAGCAACCACTGTCCGGTCCTGCCTGGCGCAGGGCGCCCAGCAGCAGCTGCGTCGACGCGGCCAGCCACGCCACCAGGGCCTCGCGTTCCCGCGGCAGCACGAGGGCGGCGCGCGCGGCGGCAGCCTCGGCCGGGGGCCGTCGGCGGGCCCCGCACCGACGACCGCGGCCCAGAAGCGGTCTCCCCCGCCCAGGTGCTCCACCAGGTCGAACAGCGTCCACTCGGGGCAGGTCGGCACCCGCGCGTCGAGACTGGGCGCGGCGGCGACCGCGGCACGGAAGGCGGTCGACCGTTCATCGATCAGTCGCAGCAGGTCGGGGAACTCAAGATTCTTTTGCACGCCGGATGTCTATCACCGTGCTCCGGCCGCCGGACAGCGATTTTCACCATCCCCACCGGCAGGCCCTGCCGACGCCGCCCTCCCGGGCGACCAACCGGCCCCGGCCCCAGGAGAACCGGCCGAGCCCGGACCGGCGCGGACCGGGCTGCGCCGGGACGCCTCAGGCCGCGGTGGTCACCGGAGCGGCGGCCGGGGCGGACACCGGGGCGGCGGTCTTGATCCGCAGCGCGCGGACGTCGCGCACCGCGAGCATGGCGACCGTGCAGCCGAGGATCACCGCGGCGGACCCGAACAGTGCGGCGTGCACGCCGATCGCGGCGCCGAGCGGGCCGACGGTCGCCTGGGCCAGTGGGACGGCCACGAAGGAGCCGAGCGCGTCGTAGGAGTAGACACGCGCCAGCCGGTCCTGGGGAATCTCCTGCTGCAGGGAGGTCTCCCAGGCGATGCCGCCCTGTTCCACGCCCACGCCGGCCAGGAAGTTCACCCCGGCCAGGACCGCCACGGGCATCCCCAGGGCCAGCGCGAAGGGCAGCAGGGCGCAGCCCGCCATGCACACCACCCCGACCAGCAGCGGCCGTTGCGGGCGCAGCCGCAGCCCGAGCACACCGCCGACCAGCATCCCGGCGGTCTCAGCGGCCAGCACCAGCCCCCAACCGGCGCCGCCGAAGGACTTCTCGGCGATGGCCGGGCCCAGCACTCCCACGGCGCCCGAGTACGCGGCGTTGAGGAAGCAGAACGTGGCCACGATCGTCCACACCCAGCGCCGGGCGACGAACTCCCGCCAGCCGACCCGCAGTTCGTGCAGCATGCCGGTGCCCGCCGCCCCGGGCGGGGCGTCCTGGGCGGGCGCCGCCGTGGGCCCGACCCGGACGCCGGCGAAGAGCAGGCCCGAGAGGGCGAAGGTCGTCGCGTCGATCGCCAGGCCCCAGCCCGGACCGGCGGCGGCCACCACGGCGCCGCCGAGCGCAGCCCCGCCGATCATGGCGCCGTTCGCGGCCATCCTGTTGAGCGCGTTGGCCTGGCGGCGCAGCTCGTCCGGCACGGTCTGCGGCAGCAGTGCGGAGGAGGCGGGCATCGCGAAGGCGGCGAACGTTCCGTTGCAGGCCGACAGCGCCAGGATCCACGGGACGGTCGCGTGATGGGTCAGGACGAGCGCAGCCAGCGCTCCCTGGCTGGCCGCGCTGAGCACGCTCGACCCGACCAGCACCAGGCGGCGCGGCAGCCGGTCGGCCAGGACACCGCCGAAGAGCACGAACGCCACGTTGAAGAGCGAGCGCACCGCGACCACCAGGCCGAGCTGCGTCGGCGAGCCGGTGGTCCGCAGCACCGCGAAGGCCAGCGCGATCGGCGCGCCCCCGTTGCCCAGCATCGCCGCGGCACGGCCCAGGGCGAGCCGTCGGAAGGGGGCAAGGCGCAGCGGGGCCAGGATGGTTGACATCCGGACTGTCTACCGACCCGGTGACCGCGCGGGCAACGGATTTTCGTCGACTGCGGCAGCGGCCCGGCAGTGCGGCAGTGCGGCGGCGCGGGCCGGCGACAGGACGTCGACGCCGCGGACGGGGCTGCGCCGGGAGGCCGCTGGTCAACCCCCGAACGCAGCACCGCCGTGGAGCGCTCCCTGCCCCGGCCCCCGTCAACCCTTCGGGCCCGCCCGGTCAGCCGGGGAGCGGGAGCACTGCCGGGGAGTCCCGACGCAGCTGCTTGATCCGGATGCGGCCCGACCGCGGATGGCCGACGACGGTCACGGTGGGGGCCGCGAGGTCCGGCTGCCCGGCCGCCTTGTTGACGATGTGGGCGGTGTTGGTGCTCGACGCGTCGACACGCACCGCCCAGCCGCGCGGGACGATCAACCGGATGCTGTCCGATCCGCACACCGCCTCGACGGTCACATCCCGGTGCACGCAGACGGCCTGGGTGAAGTCGATCGTGATGTTCAGCATCGTGCACTCGGCGACGATCCGCCGAGGAACGGTCCACTGTCCGCTCTGCTCGATGCTGCCCAGGCGGGTCTTGAGACGGAGCACCTCGGTATCCGGCCCCGCCCCGCCCAACCGCTCCCCCAAGTCCGCGACCAGTTCGTCGAGTTCGCGGTACGTCCTGGCGCCGTACGCCAGGCCGAGCCGCTCGTCCAGCTCCACGAGGTCGATACGGCCGTCGCCTGCGGCACTGCGCAGTCTCTCGGCCACCGCCTCCCGGTCTGCGTCCCCCGCACGTGCTTCCGCTGCGCGGTCCTGTGTCATCCCCACCGGCCGCTGTTCGCTCTTGGCCATGGATCGACTCCAGGGCACAGACGATCTCCAAAAGACGGGCCCTGGCCGGCTCTCTCCCCGTCCCGCGCCAGGTCCGGCGGTCAGGAGGGGATGGACTGGGGGCACTGCGGCAGGCCGTTGTGGAACGCGGCGGCGCCGTCGACGTAAGGGGCGAAGGTCCACGCCGTCTCGTCGTTGAAGTACGCCGCGTTCGGAGTCCCCGGGCCGTTGTAGTCCACCTCGACGGTGTCGTACCAGACGTCGCCGTAGTCGCCGATGCTCTGCCCGGCCTGCCAGCACATGGCCCAGACCGCGTTGCCGTAGCCCGGGACCACGTCGGTGCCCACCTTGCGGGCGCCCGAGGTGGCCGCCGCGTAGATACCGACGCCGTGAACCGTGCTGAGCACGACCTTGGTCGCCGGATAGGCGGCGGCCGGCCCGGTGGCACAGGCCAGCCCCCCGGCTGCGAGAACCCCGACCAACACCGTCCGCGCGCCACGCCGTCCCAACGAGAAACGCATCATCTTCCCCCGAAACTCGCGGGCACCGACCCCGGTGCCCTGGCATGCCGATTGTGCCAGCCGGCCCCGGCGTCCGCGCCGGATTCGCCGATCGGCCCCGTCCGGACCGACCCGCCGGGCCGGGGGCCGGCCCGAGGCCGGGCCGGGGTCAGCGGCGGAGGGCCCGGCGGGCGAGCCAGTTGCCGAGGAACTGGCCGACCTGGACGATGATGATGATCGTCGCCACCGTGATGTAGACGATGGGCCAGTTGTAGCGCTGCGAGCCGTAGGTGATCGCGAAGTCGCCGAGGCCGCCGCCGCCGAAGAGGCCGGCCTGGGCGGACATGTCGACCACGGCGATGAAGATGAAGGTGTAGCCGAGGACCAGCGGGCCCAGTGCCTCGGGGATCAGCACCGTCAGCAGGATCCCGACCGGTCGGGCCCCGGCCGCGCGGGCGGCCTCGACCACGCCGGGGTCGACGGTCAGCAGGTTCTGCTCGACGATCCGACTGATGGCGAACGCCGCCGACAGCGACAGCGCGAAGGTGACCGCATTGGTGCCGATGGTGGTGCCGATGGTGTGCAGCATCAGCGGCTGGATGGCGGTGATGAAGATGACGAACGGCACCGGCCGCACCACGTTGACCAGGACGTTGATGATCAGGAACACCGCCCGGTTGGCGAGCAGGTGGCCCGGTCGTGTCGCGTACAGGGCCAGGCCGAGGACCAGGCCGAGCACACCGCCGACCACCAGCGAGATGCTGACGATGTAGAGGGTCTGTCCGATCGCCTCCCGGTAGACCGGAAGGTTGGTGAGGAACTCGTGCATCTCAGGCTTCTTCCTCTACGAGGTCCACGCCGTCCGCGCGCAGTGCCTCCAGCGCTGCGGCCACGGCGTCGTCGGTGCCGGTCAGGGCGAACGTCAGGCTGCCGACCGGCCGTTCCTGGATCTCGCTGATGCCGCCGAACACGATGTCCGCGGCCACGTGGTGTTCCAGGAACCTGCCGGCCAGCCGGGTCTGGAACCCCGCCTGGTCGCGCACCCGGACCGTGACCAACCGTCCGGCGTGCGCGGCGCGCAGCCGGGCCAGGGTCTGCGGCGACGGGCGGTCGCGCAGCGCGGTGCGCACGAAGCGCGCGGCCTCCTCGGTCCTCGACTCGGCCAGGACGTCGTAGGCGCTGCCGGACTCGACCACCCGGCCGCGGTCGAGCACCGCGACCCGGTCGGCGACCGAGCGGATGACGTCCAGCTCATGGGTGATGATCACGATGGTCACGCCGAGTTCGCGGTTGACCTGGCGCAGCAGGGCCAGCACCTCGCCGGTGGTCTCCGGGTCCAGCGCGCTGGTCGCCTCGTCCGCCAGCAACAGCGACGGCTCGGTGGCCAGCGCGCGGGCGATGCCCACCCGCTGCTTCTGACCCCCCGACAGCTTCTCGGGATGGTCGTGGGCGCGATCGAGCAGCCCGACGAAGTCCAGCAGCCGGGCCACCCGGCGGTCGCGCTCGGGCTGACGCACGCCGGCGACCTTCAGCGGGTAGGCGACGTTGCCGGCGACCGTACGCGACCGGAAGAGGTTGAACTGCTGGAAGACCATGCCGATGTCGCGACGCACCTCGCGCCGGCCGCGCTCGTTGAGCGCCGTCAGCTCGTGCTGCCCCACGTGGACACGTCCCGTGGTGGGTGTCTCCAGGCCGTTGATCAGCCGTACCAGCGTGCTCTTGCCGGCTCCCGAGTGGCCGATGACGCCGAACACCTCGCCGCGGCGGATCTCCAGGTTGACGTCGTCGAGCACCGTCTGCGGCGCTGCCTTGCGCCCCTTGCCGGGGAAGGTCTTGCCGACGTGGTCGAAGCGCACGTGCACCGGCGCGGGCACGGCGGTCGGCGCGGGGCCGGGCACCGGCACGGGATCGGGCACCGGATCGGGCACGGGGGTCGGCGCGGGCACGGGGGTCGGCGGGCTGTCCGCGGGCATTGCTTTCCTTGACTCCGGGGCGGCCCGGGCGTCCTGTGACGGCGAGTCACAGGACGCCGGGCCGAACCGGTCTGCCGGGCGCCCCGCAGCGGGGGCGCGTGGGTGGGACGGGCGTGCTGGACGGCTGCCCGTGCTGGACGGCTACTGCTGGGCGGCCTTGGCCTGCTGCTCCACGGTTGCCAACTCGGCCTGCAGCTGCGCGGCCGGCACGTCGCGGAACACGGCGGTGCCGCCGTTGGCCGCCTGGACGCCCTGCTGTACGGCCGGGTCCTGGTACAGCGCGGCGAGCTTGAGGTAGGTCGGGTCGGTGTCGTCGGCCTTGCGGGCGACGAAGATGTTCACGTAGGGCGCGGCGCTGGGGCTGGCCGGGTCGTCGTGGAAGATCGCCTGCTCGGACGTCAGCTTGGCGCTGATCGCGTAGTCGTCGTTCACGATCGCGGCGGCGACCGAGCCGTTGCGCAGTGCGGCGGCGGTCTGCGAGGCGTCGAGCGCGGTGACGTCGACCCTGTGGGTCACGATGTCGCCGGTGGTGGAGAACGCGGTGCCGCCGTCCTTGAGGGTGAGCAGTCCGGCGGCCTGGAGCACCAGCAGGCCGCGCGCCTCGTTGATGGCGTCGTTGGGGATCGCGACCTTCGCGCCGTCCGGCAGCGCGGACGGCTTGGCGTACTTCAGCGAGTACAGCGGCAGCGGGTAGACCGCGGTGGCGCCGATCGGCTGGAGGTCGTCGTGCGCGGTGACGTTGTAGTTGGCCAGGTACTGGATGTGCTGGAACTCGTTGAGGTCGAGCTGCCCCTCCTTCAGCGCCGGGTTGGGCTGGCTGTAGTCGCTGAAGCTGACGATCTGCACGGTCAGGCCGAGCCGCTTCTTGGCCAGCTCCGTGTAGGTCTTCCAGTACGGCTGGGAGGCGTCGGTGACACCGATGCGTATGGCCTTCGGCCCGCTGTTCGAGCCGCCGGAGAGCGACAGGACCAGGGTCACGATCACAGCGGCGACGACGACCAGGGAGGTCGACGCGATCCACACGGTGCGGCGGCGGCCGTTGCCGCGTGAGGGCAGCTGCGGCTCGTTCGCCGAAGGGGCTGGGGTCCCGCTGGACGGGCGTGACTCAGTCATGACAAGTATCTCCAATGGCTTCTTGAGGGAGGGGTGGTTCGGGGTACGAGGGCATGCGTGATCACGACGCGCCCGAACGCGCCCGGACAGGGGCCGTCGGTGCATCGACTACGGGATCACGAAGGGCGCAGAGACGCGCGGCCGCGCCGGGGGCGGTGAAACCGATCGGCGCGGGTGGTGTCGCGAAGAGGTCAGCGACAGAGAGAGCTGGCGACCTGGACGTAGTCGACCGCTCGTCGACTCGTCAACAGGGCAGAACGCATGTTCCACACGCTAGCAGTTTCCTGAGAGATGCTCGAAATCGGTGCGATGTGGGTCATGCCACACATCGCGGCTGCATCCGCCGGGGTTCATCGCCGCGCCCCACGGGGGCTTGTGCGAACAGGGGCCCCGCGGCGGCCAGGGCGCGTGGCGTTCGCGCCGCCCCGGCGCAGGCTAGGTTGTCCGGATGAACCTCCTCGATGATGTGGCCGAGCGCGACGGCTGGCGATGCTGGGTGTGCGACGAACCGGTCGACCCCGACATGTCGGTGAACGACCCGCGGGGACCCAGCGTCGACAGCCGGACCGCCGACCGGAAGGCCAAGGTCGCCGAGCGGCTCGCGCACCGCGGGTGCAACACCCGCAAGGGCGCGGCCCAGGCGGTCATCGCCTGGCCGGACCGCCTGTACGTGGTCGAACCCGCACCGCTGATCACCGTCGCCGCGAGACTGGAACGCAAGGGCGGCCGTGAGATGGTGGGCCGCTGCCCGACCAGGCAGGACGCCCAGGAGACGGCGGACTGGCTGGTGGACCGCTTCTCCCGACTGGTGCCGGGCCTGCCGGTCACCGCCGACATCCAGGCCGGCGGCGGCCAGTTCCTCGTCATCCTGGCCACCGGCCGCCGCTGACCGGGCGCCTCCGTCCCCGCCGGATCGCCACCACCGGTCCACCGGACACCAACTGTGACCACCGGGCCCGGACTTCACCGCCCCCGGCGCCATCCCCGCGCCCGGGTGGCCGCAGTCACAGGCCCGGGTTCAGTGACCGCTGACCCGGGCCAGAGTCCCCAGGTCGCAAGGAGAGTCGGGGTCGTCCTCAAGGCACAGCAGGATGGCGTGCCCGCGCCTGATCATCTGAATGGAGACGGGAGTATTCCACTGCGCGGACAACATGACGCTCATGTTCAGGTCGACCAGCGCCACACCGCCGTCCCCGCCCTGCTGGACGTCCCAAGTCCCGGAATACGACTCCGGACCCCAACTCCCGTCGGCCAGATCCTGGGTGGGCCAATCCTCAGCCGTGAAAGAGCCGTTCCCGCCGAACTCGATCCGCATCCCCTTCTCGCCCTGCCAAGCGCCGGCGAGGGCTTGCGACGTGACGGGGACATAGTTCGGGCCGCCGAAGATGCTCCCGCCGTGGAGTATGAACAGGAGGGCCAGGGTCCCCACGAAGACCAATCCGAGACCGGCCGATATCGAAACAATGACGACGCGAGCCGCCCTTGGGATCATGTGCCTTCGCTCCCCTCCCACGAGCCGCAACCCGCGACGAGGCCCACTCCCCCGTAGCGCGACCCGAATTGGAATCGAACCGGGGTCATCGTAGCCCGCCGCCGAACAGGCGTACGGGGCACAAGAAGGCGCACCGCAGCACCGGCCCGCCACCATTGCACCACCCCACCCAATTGACCGGCAGGATCGGGTCGTTCCCGGAGGAACCACACGTGGGCAGCCCCCGCAGGGGCCGCCCGTCTGCGGACGGGCCCTGCGGGGGCTGGGATCGGTGGATCAGGGCCGGTGGATCGGGGCCCGGTCCTGGCGGGGTGTCAGCCGGTGGTGGTGGGGAGCTGGGCCAGCAGGGCGGCCGGGGCCAGGACGACGTTGCTGTAGCTGTAGCCGCCGGTGCCGAACTGAGAGGCCGTCAGCAGCTCCTTGTCACCACCGGTGACCAGGTAGACGGCCGAGCTTCCGGAGGCCTGGACCAGCGTCCCGTTGGCGGGTACGGCGGCGGCCGCCGCGGCGAGCCAGGTGCCGGGAACCCCCAGCAGCGGGCGGGTGTTGTAGCCGTTGCCGGTCCACTCCGAGGCGGAGATCAGGGCGGCGGTGCCGCCGACCATGACGTAGCGGTTGGCCGACGTCCCGGCCTGGTCCTCGACGACGGTGCCGTTGGCGGGGGCGGCGGCGACCGCGCCGGCCAGCCAGGTGCCGGGGACGCCCATCAGGGCACGGGTGCTGTAGCCGTCGGCGGTCCACTCGGCGGCGGTGATGTGCAGGGCTGCGCCGCCGATCATGACGTAGCGGTTGCTGTCCGTCCCGGACTGGTTCATCACCACGGCCCCGGCGGGCAGGGTGCCGGCGACGGCGCCGGCGAGCCAGGTGCCGGGGACCCCGAGCAGCGGGCGGGTGTTGTAGCCGTCGGCGGTCCACTCCGCGCCGGAGATCGGCAGGGCGACGCCGTCGACCATCACGTAGCGGCTGGGGTCGGTCCCGTTCTCGTTGTAGACCACGCTCCCCGAGGGCAGGGTGCTGGCGGCGGTGGTCTGGAGCCAGGAGGTGGGGACGCCCATCAGCGGCTTGGTGCTCCAGCCGTCGGCGGTGAACTCGGCGGCGGTCACCGGCAGGGCGGTGTCGTCGACGATGACGTAGACGGTGGCGTTGGCCCCGGACTGGTCCTTGACCACGGTGCCGTCCGGAGGCGTGGCCGGCAGCGCGTTGAAGGCCGCGTCGGTCACGGAGACGATCTTGGACAGGTCGTAGCCGTCGGCGGACACGTCCGAGGCGGACACCGCGATGCCCGCGCCACCGATGATGACCTTGACCTCGGCACTGTCCGGGGACTTGACCAGCGTGCCGGCCGGCAGGGTCGAGGGGGTGTTGTTGAGCGAGGTCACCGGGGCGATGAAGCCGGACAGGTCGACGTTGGAGCCGTCGTCGGTCCACTCGTAGTCGCCCACCCCGCCGGGCATACCGGAGTCCTGCGTGACCAGGCCGCTGGTGCCCTGGTTGCCGCCGATCCAGTTGATGGTGCCGTTGGAGTTGACGGCGGTGACGATGGCCACATGGGCGGCGGAGTCCGAGGACGCGTTGTAGCCGAAGACGACCGCGTCGCCGACCTGCGGCGTGCCGGACAGGGTCCCGTAGCGCCGGCCGTAGTCGTAGAAGCTGGCCGCACCGTCGCCCAGGATCCCGAGGTCGGCCACACCGGCCTGCGCCCAGGCCCAGCCCGCGAAGTCCGCACACCACTCGGTCGGGTTCGCCAGTGAGCCGCCCTGGTTGACCCCGTCGCTGTAACCGGCCCCGTTGGAACCTGTATGGCCGTCATTGAGCTGGCTCTGCACGGCACTCACGATGCTGCTGGGGGTGTCGGCGTGGGCCGGGAGCACCGACAGGCCGCTCACCGCAGCCGCCGCGACCAGGGTGGCGACAGCGGACTTCTTGAGGGAACGGGAATTCATCGACATCACAGGTCTCCTTGGAAAGGGCTTCGCAAAAGGCATGCGGGTGGAATCGACCGGCATCACCGACCGGCGGCCGTCCTGCAGGAACAGCCGACCGGACGACGGCCCAGGGACGACGGCCCAGGGATGACGGCCCAGGGATGACGGCCCAGGGATGAAACCGGGGTGGAGCGCGATGGAGCGGGACAGGGCAGAGCAGAGCAGGGTGAGCGGAATGAGCGGGACGGCTGTCCTGCAGGAACAGCGGTCGTCAAATGCGAGCGGTGAGGGTGCCCCACTGCCGGCGGGTGCCGCCGGCCGGTGTCAGTCCACCGGTCGATCGGGATCCGGCGCGGTCCCGGCGACGGGCGGGGGCAGGTAGCGGCGGCGCCAGACGGGCGAGGCCCGGTGACACCGGGCCAGCAGAGCGGCGGCACGCTCGGTGGCGCAGGGCGCGGCGACGGCCGGGCCACTTCCGGGAGCCAGGACGAGCAGGTACAGCAGCAGGTCCAACCGACTGGACCCGGCATGGCCGCTGACGTGCTCAAGGCCGTCCTCGGCGGTGGCGTGTGCCCACAGCGCGCCCACGGCCTCGGCGATCTCACCCGCCGGATCCGCCTCCGGCGCGGTCCGCCGGTCCAGACTGACGTAGACGATGTCCAAGGCCGTCAGCCCCAGCCCGGGTTGCCCGCGCCGACCGGTACAGCTGGTCCGACCTGCAGGGCCGGCGAGGCCTGCGAGGCCTGCGAGGCCTGCAAGGCCTGCGAGACTTGTGCGGGCCCGGCGGGCTGCACGGCGGCGAGCGCGGCGGCCGAAAACAGGACGACGGTGGCGGTGGCCAGGGCGGTGACCGCGGCGGCCTGGGCGAGACGGGTGCGGATCATGGCAGTGGTCCTTTGCTGGAGAGGTGACGGGTGGTCATCTCCGGATCTGGCGTCCCGCGGTGACGCATCGTCCGGCCGCCGTTCGGGGCTCCCGGTCCGGGCCGTTCCCTGCTGGCAGTGACCAGCTTCGTCGCACACGGACCCCACCGGAAGGACTTCCTGCTGTCGCCAACACGCCAGGCGCGGACCCGACAGCCCATCATGGACATGACATCTCTGGTGCCCAATCCGTCAGGACACCGCGACGGTCGACAACCAGCGGGGATGGGTCCGGCAGCCGCCGGGCCCCGACGCGCGGTGTCCGGCCGCTGCACCGGCCCGCGCGGCACGGGTAGCGAAACCGCACACCCGGCCGCACGGAACTCGCGCCACCAGCGGTACCCCCCAAGCCCGTTCGGGCCCACCCCCCGCACACCGGCAACACCAGCAGGCCACGGAGGGCGCCATCCCACGGGCCCTTCCGCCGACTGCCGTCCGCGAAGGACACGCGGACCGCCACGGAGCAGGCGGGGCGGGGCGGGAGGGGCGAGCGGCCGGGGGTCCGGCCGGCTGTCTCGGGCGGCCGGCCGAACGGACGTCAGGTCCCAGCGGGCGTGGGCGTGGGCCGGGGCGTGGGCCGCAGGTCGGCCCGGTAGCGACCCGGGGTCGTGCCGATGATGTCGGTGAACGCCGCGATGAAGCTGCTGGGATTGGCCCACCCGCAGGCGGCGGCGGTCCGGGTGGTGTCGTGGCCCTCGGCGAGGAGCACCAGTGCGTGGTGGACGCGCAGTTGGGTGCGCCACTCGTAGAACGTCATGCCCAGCTCGTCGTGGAAGAGCCGGCTCAGGGTGCGGGCACCGGCTCCGACCGTCCTCCCGAGTTCGGCCAGTGTGGCGTTGTCCCCGGGTGTCTCGTGCAGTATCCGCGCGACGGCCCGCAGCCGGTCGTCCCGCGGCTCGGGCAGGTGCAGCGGCTGTTCGGGGGCTTCGCGCAGTTCCTCCACCAGGACACGCAGGAGGCGTGAGCGCGCGGAGCGGCTGTAACCGGGCGCGGCGGGCCCGTAGTTGCGGGGGCCGGTCAGGGCGAGCAGGACCTCGCGGGCCAGGCCGGAGGCCAGGAACACGGCGGGATGGTCCGGTACGAGCCGGGCCAGGGACGGCGCGAGGAACACGATCCGCATGTCGGTGTCGCCGTGGGCGCGGTGGCGGTGCGTGAAGCCGGCCGGGGTCCAGGCGACCCGGTTCGCGGGAACGATCGACGTGCCGCGCTCGGTGTGGACCGCCAGGACACCGCTGGCCGCGTACACCAGGTGCCCGCGCGTGTGCGACTGCACCGCACTCGTCCGGCCGGACGGCCGCAGGTGGCGCCCACCGGAGGGCCAGATGTGCGAGGCCGCGCCGGCGGCCGGCAGAGGTTGGCGGTGAACAGGCATCAGTTGGCATCTTAGCGGTGGCAGGCCACACCCCCACCCGGCGAGACTTCCCCCGTACGCAGTGGTCCCGGGCTGCGCGCAGCGCCCGGACCGCGCGCAGCGCTCGCCCCGGCACTACCGCCGCCCGGGACCGCCGCACCCCGAGAGAGAACCCGAGAACCCGAGAGAGAGGGAGAGACCCATTGCAACTTTCGTCCTGGTACCCGGCGCCTGGAAGGGCTCATGGTCGTTCGAGGCCGTCGTTCCGCTGCTGGAACGTGCCGGCCACACCGTCCACGCCCTGACCCTGACCGGTCTACGGCCCGACGACGACGCAGCGACCCTCGCGGCCGCCAACCTCGACACGCACGCCGACGACGTGCTGCACCACCTCGACCGCAACCACATCACCGACGCGACACTGGTGGGCCACAGCTACGCCGGCATGGTGATCACCGCCGCCGCCGACCGCGCCGACGGCCGGATCTCACGACTGGTGCACCTCGACGCCTACGTCCCGCGCGACGGCGAGTCGTGCTGGTCCTCGACGAACGCGCACTTCCGGGAGGTCTTCACCGCCGGCACCGCAGCCACCGGCTACGCCGTCCGACCACCGGACGGCGGCGACCCCCGCCGCCGCCCCCACCCCCTCGCCTCGTTCCTGCAGACGATCCGACTCACCGGCGCCCACGCCCGCGTCCCGCGCCGCGAGTTCGTCTACTGCACCCGGTGGCAGGACCGGACACCGTTCACCGAACTCCGCGACCGCCTCCGGGCCGACCCCCACTGGCAGGTCCACGACCTGCCCACCGCACACGACGCGATGCACGAAGCCCCCGAAGCCGTCGCCGCACTCCTGCTCCGCCCGTGAAAAGACCGCCGCACGACCAGTGACCGCCCTTCCGCACCCACCACCCCGACTACGCGACGGAGCCGTTGCATCGGAAGCTCCCGGTTCCCGCTGCCGACCGTGCCGACCGTCAATGGCTATGAGCCGGACCACAGTTGAGGTTCACCTTAGGTCAGGGTGCAGGCTCGTCGCAGCGGCACCACGCCGAGCGAGGCGCAACCGCAGCAAGTTGCTGCTCGCGTAGCGCCTCTCGTTGTCGCCAGGCTCCGGGGGGTTCGCCGTGGTGGCGGCGGAAGGCGGCGGCGAACGCGTAGGGCGAGCTGTAGCCGATCGTGCGGGCGATGGTCGCCATGCCGAGTTCGCCGGTGCGCAACTGGTCGCGGGCCAGCGCCATGCGCCAGTCGGTCAGGTACTGCATGGGGGTCTGGCCGAGCGCGTCGCGGAAGGTCCGGGCGAAGGCGGCCCGGGACAGGCCACTGATCGCCGCGAGTTCGGGGACCGACCAGTCGCGGCCGGCGTCACCGTGGATGGCCTGCAGCGCGGCGCTCAGGCGGGGGTCGGCCAGAGCCCGGTACCAGCGGGGGGCGGTGGGGCTGCGGCGGAAGTCGCTGCGGATGGCGAGGACCAGGAGGACGTCGAGGAGCCGGTCGAGCACCGTGGGCTGGCCCGGCTCCGGGGTGGCCAGTTCGCGGGAGAGCAGCGCGATCACGTCCCGCAGCGGGTCGCCGACCGCGGCCTGCAGAGTGAGGACCTGCGGCAGCGCCTCCAGCAGTCCGTTGCCGATGTCGCCGGTGAACCGGTAGGCGCCGCAGAGGAACACGGTCGACCGGGGGTTCTCGGCCTGGGCGTCGTGGGCGTGCCGGGCCCGGAACTCGTCCGGTTCGAGGCATTCGGCGCCCGGCTCGTGGCCGATGTGGTGGTCCGGTCCCCCGCGCACCAGCGTCACCTCCCCCGGGACGAGTTCCACCGCGTGGCCCGGGTCGGTGAGCCACAGCCATCCCCGGCCGCGGACCACCGTGTGCACCGCCAGCTGGATCGAGCCGGCCAGCCGCAGCCCCCACGGTGGCTCGGCGACCGTCCGGGCGAAGACCGCGCCGCCGGCGCGCGCCCGCGCCAGGTGATCATGCAGTATGTCCACCCGTCCAGTATCGCAGGACGACTGCTGTCGGCGACGGAGAGAGCGTTTGACGTAAAAGACTGAGCGATTCACGCATTGATCCGCCCCCACCAGCGCGCCCACGATGAACCCATGACTGGATCACCGCATACCGCTCTCGTCCTCGGCGGCACCGGCCGCTCGGGCTCGCTCCTGGCGCAGAGGCTCGCCGAACGCGGCCTGGGGGCCCGCACCGCGGCGCGCCACGGCGCCGATGTGCACTTCGACTGGGATGCCCCGGCCACCCACCCCGGCGCCCTGACCGGGGTCGACCGCCTCTACCTCGTCACCCCCGTCCTGCGCGTCACCTACGCGGACCGGGTCGCCGCCTTCCTCGACCTTGCCGAAGCCGCAGGCGTCCGTCACGTCACCTACCTCAGCACCTACGGCGCCGACCAGGCACCGCCCCAGGTCGACATCAGGGCCGTCGAGGCCGACCTCGCCGCCCGCGGCGGCATCACCCACTGCATCCTGCGTCCCGCCTGGGTGATGCAGAACTTCGCCGACACCCACCTGCCGGTCATCGACGGGGCCATCACGGTCCCCACGGGCAGCGGCACCGAGGCCTTCGTCGACGCGGACGACATCGCCGCCGTCGCGGCCGAGACCCTGCTCGCCCCCGCCGACCACGCCGGCGCCCGCTACGAGCCCACCGGCCCACAGGATCTGACCGTCACCGAGGTCGCTGACACCATCACCGCCGTGACCGGCCGGCCCGTCGCGCACCACGACCTCGACCCCGGGCTGTGGATCGAAGGCGCCATCGCCGCCGGCCTCGTTCCCGCCGACTACGCGGTGATGCTGCGCTGGCTGACCGGCACCATCAGCTCCGGCAACGGCTCCACCCCCAACGACGACGTCGAGAAGGTCACCGGCCGACCTCCGACCGCCTTCCTCGACTTCGCTCGTCGCAACGTCCACGTCTGGGCAGCGGCCCGGTGACCGCGATCGTGGGCGACATCGCCGACTTCGGGGCGCTGGACCCGTTCTTCCGCATCATCCAGGAGGGTCTTGCGGGCCTGGTCGACGGTGAGCACTTCTTCGACCTCCTGGCCGAGGACGTGGTCGTCGAGTACGTGGTCTCCGTGCCCGGCTACCCGCGCCGCATCCAGGGGCGACGGGCCGTAGCCGACCTGTACCGCGGCTACGGCGACATGATGGTCCTGCACAGCGTGGACGGACTCGCCGTCCACCACGACCGGGCAACGTCCGTCGTCGTGCTGGAGTACGCCGTGCACGGGCGGGCGGTCCACACCGGACGGGCCTACGACAACCGCTTCGTCTCGGTGCTCACCGTCAAGGACCGCCAGGTGACGCACTGGCGGGACTACCTGGACCCCGTCGCCGTCTTCCAGGCCCTCGGGTGGCCGGCCGAGCCCCGCTAGAGCCCCGCTGGAGAGTAGCCACGAAACCATCGGCTGGGCGGAGCCGCAGACCCGCCTGCGCCCGCTTCGCAGAGCGGCCACGGCGCAGACGATATCCGCGCTCACCGGAACGCCCGACGGCGAAGGCGACTTCCTCTGGATCACGGTGCCGCTGTCGGCCGAAGACCCACTCAAGTTCCGTGTCCGCCGCCGCCTCCGCAGGCTGTTCGCCCGCTGAGCCGGCAGGGGCCGCCGGGGTCAGTGACCGCCCCGGAAGATCTCGCGTGCCTCGCGTACCGCGTAATAGGTGACCACGTATCCGACGAGCGGATCGGCCCACCAGAATCCGAACAGAGAGTTGAGCACCAGACCGAGCAGGACGGCGGCGGCCAGCACGCCGTCGACGAAGGTGACCTTGCCCTCGGTCTTCAGCACCGGGTTGTCCAGGGCCGCCCCGGTACGGGACTTGCCCACCGCCAGGACGAACATCACCGCGGTGGTGACCGCCGTCCACACGATGCCCAGCGCGGAGTGGTGCGGGTGGAAGCCGACAGCCAGCACCACCGTGGACTGCACCGCGAGGTACACCGCCAGCAGCGCGAAACCCCCGCCGATCAACCGCAGCGCCCGGCGCTGACGGTCCTCGCCGGTCCCCGACAACTCCCAGACCACCACCGTGGAGGCACCGATCTCGATCAGCGAGTCCAGCCCGAACCCGGCCAGTGCCACCGAGCGGGCCGCCAGCGCCGCCACGGCCAGCACCACGATGCCGACCACGTTCCAGCCGAGCGTGGCGTACTCCAACGCGAAGCCCCGGCGAAGCAGGGACGAACGGGCAAGCTCGTGCGAGGTGTCCATCCCGGCAGTCTCCCAGGCCGAGCAGCAGCCACGGCGTGCGAGCCCACCCGCTGCCCCAGCAACGGCCGTGGCCACCACCCTGGTCACGCGGCAGGCCCGGCTTCCGCACCAGGGTGTTGTCCAGCTCCGCGGCCAACCGATCCGCCGTCCCGGCCGCAGTGAGCTGACAGTGGCTGACGTGGCCGGTCTCCGTCCAGTGACACGGACGCGGCGGCCAGGCGCTCCGCCTTCGAGCGCACGCCCTCGACCTTCGCGGGCACCGGTTCCAGCCCGAGCGCCGGTGGCGCGGGCGGGTGACCCACGACATGAGCCGGTCACCCGCCCGGAGCTACGAGTAGAAGCCATCCCAGTAGGTCTCGGCAGGGATGGTGAAGCCGTCGGGTTTTTCGCGTCGCAGCATCTTGTAGCGGGCGCAGAGTCGATCCAATGCCAGGCGAAGGTCGTCCCCGAACTCGGTCCGTATCGCCTGGATGGCGTGCATCTTGCGGCCCACGAAGATCATCGCGTCGATTGCGGCCCAAGGGAGCTCGGCCGCATCGACCGGGGCCTCGTACGCAGCGATGGTGATCTGCAGCCTTTCGATCGCTTCGAGGATCGCCTCGTCGGTCGGCATGGTGACGGTCTCGCCGTCGGGACCCCGGCGCCAGGCGGAGAGCCGGAGCCTCGAACAGATCCCAGAACGCAGCGCATCGAGCTGATCTCTGACGTCATGAAGTTCCTGCTGCACGGCACCAGGTGCATCGCTGTCCATTCCGGCACTCTGCCATGCCCTGCCTCCGTTCGTGTAGTTCGGTACGGGCCGCGAGTGCTCGGCAGGAGAGCGCATGATCACCCGAACCGCCTTCGTGCCTGGTTCGGCGCTTGAGCCAGGTCGGGTGGAGCTCGGCGAAGTCCAGGCTGTACTTGGCGTTCGGGTCTTCCACCCCGGTGGCACGGACGCCGGCGAACCCGTTGCCGATCGGCTTGGGCGGGCGGATCCCGAAGCCGAACCAGACCGGCTCGCCGTCCGCCGAGGCGTCAGGCCGCCTTGCCCGGACCGGCCGCGGCGCTCTCGGCCTCTTCCGCCGGGTCGGCCTGGCGTCCCCGCTGGAGGCCGAGGAAGGCCACGACCGCTGCCACCGCCATCGTCCCGGCCATGATGTAGAGGACGGTGCGGGTGGAGTAGGCGAAGTCGAGCCGGATGAAGTGCGGGATGGTGACGGCGCTGCCCGTCCCGCCCTGCGACTGGGAGTCCCTGGCGGCCTGCGCTGCCGCCTGTCCCTTGGGCATCCCCATCGCCACCAGCGAGCTGGTGACCCGGGAGTGGAACTGCGAGACCGAGATCGTGCCCAGGATCGCCAGGCCCAGGCTGGCTGCGTAGTTGCGGACGGTCTGGGTGATGCCCGTGGCCTCGCCGTAGGAGAGCATGGAGGCCCTGTTCACCGCATCCGTACTGGCGGGACCGAGCATGAAACCCATACCGGCGCCGGCCAGGGCGACGAGCCACTGCTGGGCGTTGAAGTCGAGCCCGGTGACCTTGCCGGCCCACAGGTAGAACCCGACGGCGGACAGGGCACAGCCCAGCACCACCGGGCGCTTGGCACCGCCCTTGTCCAGCATCCGCCCGCCGATCTGCGCGGCGACGACGAAGCCGAGGAAGAAGTAGAGCAGGATCACCCCGGACTCGCCGGCCGACTTGCCCAGCCCGATCTGTGCGTACTCGCTCCCGAAGAAGAACACCGGGATGAACACCAGCATGGCGATGCCCAGCACCAGGTTCTCGAACAGGAACGCCCGATTCCGGAAGATGTCCACCTTCATCAGCGGCGACTCGGTGCGCCGCTCGACCTGGACGAACACGACCAGGAGCAGCAGTCCCGCGCCGATGGAGATCCCGATGCCGGGGTTGCTCCAGCCCCAGATCGTGGCCTGCTGGAAACCGAACACGCTGAGCGCCACCCCGGACGCGATCAGCGCAAGCCCGCGGTAGTCCATCCTCGCGGGCCTGTGCTCGGTCTCCGGCTTGGAGATGAACACCAGCACCAGGGCGATCAGGGCGACCGGGATGTTCACCCAGAAGATCGCCCTCCAGGTCCACTCGGTGAGGTAGCCGCCGAGGACCGGCCCGATCGCGGTGAGGCCGCCGGCGACGCCGAAGAACAGGGCCAGCGCCTTACCGCGTTCCCGCAGCGGGTAGGTCTGCACCACGATGGCGAGCGCGGCCGGGAACATGATCGCTCCGCCCGCTCCCTGGACGGCGCGGAAGGTCACGATCCACGCCTCGGCCAGGCTGCCCTTCGGGGTCAGCCCGCACATCGCCGAGGCCGCCGCGAACAGGACCACGCCGAGCACCACCATCTTCCGGTGCCCGACCGTGTCCGCCAGCCGTCCGCCGAAGGCGAACAGCGCGGCCAGCGACAGCAGGTACGCGTTGACCGCCCACTGCACCCCGGTATTGCTCAGACCCAGCTCCCGCTGGATCTCCGGCACGGCGATGGAGACGATGGTCTGGTCGATGAACGTCATCGAGACGGCGAAAATCATCGCGGCGAGGACGAGGTACTTCGGTCGGCCACCCGATCCGACGGCTACGGTCATGGCTTCTCCTCTGTCATACGGTTCGCACTACGTTGGCCCATCGCCCGGCCCCAGGGCCAGTAGGTTGGGGCCGTCCGGTTCAGCGTCTCGCAGTGATCAGCAGAAGCGTGGGAGGAGCCGCTCCCGAATCCAGTGGCGCGAGGCGACCGGCACCGGATCCGTGACGCGGAGGGCGTCCATGAGGACCGGGGCGGGATCGCCGATCCGGCTGAGCCCCACTGCAGCGTCAGGGTGACGGTCTACGGGGATCCGGTGCACGGCCGCCCGCGCCCGCGCCGCCGGAACCCGGTCCTGGTGAGCTCATCGGAGATCCGGCGGGCGCCCCGGCGCGGGTGGCAGCTGGCGCAACAACCCGCACGAACGGCTTTGGTGGTCGACCCCGGAATTCCTTCGGGGGGTGGTCAGGCTGCCAGGGCGACGGAGGGCTCTCGGTGTCGGTCGACGGATGTCTGTCGAGCTAGCCGGGTCAGCAGATCGATCGTGCCGGAAGCGGCACCACCCGCCGATCAGCGCACCACGGAGCGGGCGAGGCGGAATCCCACGTCGTCGACCCGGAAGGTCGGGTGGCTGCGGCGCCGTACTGAGGCCCGGCAGCTCCAGTGCTCGTCGAACCAGCCACCGCCGCGTAGCACCCGGTAGCTGCCGTAGACCTCGGCGTCGTAGACGTCCCAGCACCACTCCCACACGTTGCCGAGCATGTCGTAGAGACCCAACGCGTTGGGCCGCTTGCGGCCCACCTCACGGATCCGCTCGTTCGAGTTGCCTCGATACCAGGCGATCTCGTCGAGGGGGCCATAACGCGGCCCGGGCGTACCGGCACGGCAGGCATGCTCCCATTCCGCTTCGGTCGGCAGCCGATACCCGTCGGCGGACGCGTCCCACTCGATGCCTTCGCCGCCGGCCTGGAAGTGGTAGGCGGGCGAGAACCCGTCGCGCTCGGACAGGGCGTTGCAGAACCGGACCGCGTCCCACCAGGAGACGCCGTCGACGGGCAACCGGTCCCCCTGGGCGGCGCTGGGACGCCGGTCGGCGATCCGGGCGTACAGCGCCTGGGTGATCGGGTACGCCGCGAGTTGGTAGGGCGCCAGCTCAACCGGCCAACTGCGCTGCGTCCGCCGGTCCGACAGCATGACCTGCCCCGATGGGCAAGCGATCATCTTCTGCTCTGCGCTCGCGTCCATGAGAAGACGACCTTACCGGAACCTGCCCTGAACGACCTGCGGGGAATGGCCCTGCTGACGGCAGTCGAGCCGACTCCGCCGCACGGCCGGGCCGGCCTCACAATCCTCGCCACGGCGGAGCTGCTCGCCCTCGGAGTCGCCCGGCGATCGCTTCGGTCGCGACGCCGGGCCCGGGCCCTGACGGTCTAGCAGGCCGGCACCATCCCAGGGGAAACTTCGCCTTTGTCGCTCAAAATCGAGGTGCCCGCGTCGATGTAGCCGCTTCCGCCATCGTAGGAGATCTTGTAGGACGCGCCGTAGCCCATTCCGTTGCTGTCGACCTGCCCGGCCGCGTAGCACTCCACGGTCACCGGAGCCAAGGTAGTCAGCTCGCCAGTCGGCTGTTGACCGACGGGATCCGCGCTCGGCCAGACCGAGACGCTGTCGTAGTCCTCGATCTTCCCGGCGAGGCCGTCCGCACCGCAGGCGGACAGCAGCAGTAATGCCGCCGCACTGGCCATAGTCGCTGCCACGGCTCTTCCCAACCTCATGTCAGATCCTCTCTGCCGCAATGGACTCCGAAGGGTGCGACCCCGACGCTACGACGCGGTCGGGCAGCGCCCACAGCTCCGCGGATGCAATGGCCGGTGGCCATTGCTGACCGGCCGTCTCCACCTGCGGATTCGCGGTCGAGACGGTCCATGCCCAGGGGGTCCGACCGCAGTCGGGGTCAGTCCGACGGCCTGGCCGTGAGCGCCGTGCCGGTCTGGGTGCGCAGGTGCACGGCCGTACGGCCGGTACGGTGGGTCGTCACCAGCCCAGCGCCCCGCAGAGCGCCGAGGTGCTGGGAGACAGCACCGGCGGTGACACCCAGGCGGGCGGCGAGGTCGGGGGTGCTCAGCGGTTCACCGAGTTCCGCGAGAAGTGCGGCGCGCGTGCGACCGAGGACGGCGGTGAGGCCGGCCGATGTCGGGCGGGGCTGCTCCCAGAGCAGTCCGACACCGGACGCCGGGTAGCGGATGGAGGCTGTGGTGCGTGGGGAGTAGTCGACGATCACGTCCGGCCAGCCGAAGACGGACGGCATCAGCACCAGCCCGTGCCCGTCCGTCTCGACCGTCCACTGCGCACCCGACCGGCGGCGCCCGTGCACCACCAACTCACCATCCCGCCACACCACATCGCCGTGCAACTGAGCGAAGAGCCCCTCCACCCCGCCGTCCACCAGCGCCAGCGCCCGCTTGCCCAGGTCCGCCTCCAACACCGCCCGCATCCGCCCCCAGTGCGGGGCCACCAGTCGGACGTAGCAGCGCACCAGCGCATCAGCGACCCGTTCCAACAGCACCGCCGCCCCAGGCAGTTCCCCCGCCCGGGCACCCAGCGCGGCAGCGCACTCCGCCGCGACGTACACCGGATCCGCCGCCCGCAGGCCCGCCAGCTCGGTGTCGAACACCGGCAGGCGCTCCTCCGGCACCGGGAGCAGGAACGACGGCAGACAGCCTTCGAGGAGCGTGCGCAGCAACGGCAGCTCCGGCTCTCCTGCCAGCACCGGTCGCGCCTCGCGTACCCACGCCCGGTGCACCCCGTGTCCGCCGACACCGAGCGCCGTCCGCACCCCGAGCACCGTCTCGGCCAGCGGCGACACCGCGAGCCGCACCCGCGCCACCTCGGCCGCCGAGAGCCGGATCTCCACCGCCATGCCCGCCCTGCCTCCCATCGTTTAGCCGTGGCTGAACGATAGCCGGGCCCGGCCACCACCCCACAGGCTGTCCGCCATGGAATTCCTCACCTCGTACGACGGAACCACCCTCGCCTTCCGCGCTCTCGGCGACGGCCCCCCGCTGCTCTGCCTCCCCGGCGGCCCCGGCCGCGCCGCCGAGTACCTCGGCGACCTCGGCGGACTCTCCGCGCACCGCACCCTGATCCTGCCCGACACCCGCGGCACCGGCGCCTCCGCACGGCCCGCCGACCCGGCCAGCTGCCGAGTCGACCACCTGGTCGCCGACGTCGAGGCGCTGCGCCGTCACCTCGGCCTGGACCGCATCGACCTGCTCGGCCACTCCGCCGGCGGCAGCCTGGCCATGCTCTACGCCGCCGCCCACCCCGACCGGCTGAACAGCCTGACCCTGGTCGACCCCTCGTTCGCCGCCGTCGGGCTGCCCTCCGACACCGGCGCGGAAGCGGTGATCGCCGCCCGCGCAGCCGAACCCTGGCACGCAGCGGCCGTGACGGCGCACCAGCACATGAGGGCCGCGAACACCTTCGCCGAGGCCGCGCCGTACCGATTCGCCTTCGAGCCGCTCATGTACGGCCGCTGGGACGACGCCGCCCGCGCCCACGCCGCCGCCGACCCCGCCCAGCGGGCGCTGCCCGTCAGCGAGCACTACTACAAGGACTACACCCCCGACACCGAGGCGCTCCGGCATCGCCTGAGCGCCCTGCCCTGCCCGACGCTGCTCCTCGTGGGCGAGCTGGACCTGTGGCCCACCGCCAAGTCCGCCGCCGAGGCCGCGTCACTCTTCCCCCGGGTGAGGCTCGCCGTCCAGCCGGGCGCCGGCCACTATCCGTGGCTGGACGACCCGCAGGCCTTCACGGCAATGATCGAGGACTTCCTCGCCGTGGTCAGCTGATCGCAGGGCCGAGCAGGCTGCCATCCGCGGCCACCGACCTTCGAATCGAACAGCGCCGGGCCGTGTTCTGAACCGTCAGTGGCCTCGGCTCGTTGGCCGTGGGCATCCAGATGGCATCCTCGGACGGCTCGCCGATGCGGTCACCGTCCCGCTGTCGGCGCGGTAGTAGACGGCCACGAATCCTCCATTTGGCACGGGCTGCTGTCACCGGCCGGCATTCCATGCCGGTCCGTCCGGCCTCGCTCAGAGCCACTCGCCGATCACTGCGACCAGCACGGCCGCACGAACAGGGTGCTGATGGTGTCGGTCATGGGCAGGGGCTTCCTGCTCGGTGCGGTCATCGCTCGGGTAGGGTGCCGGGATGCTGGAGAGGGTGGGTGCTGAGGTTCTGGCCGAGCGCGAGCGCATCGCGACCCGGGTGCGGGACGAACTGGTGGCCGCCGGCTTGCCGGTCGTGGCGCCAGGACTGAATCCTGTGCTGTCACAAGGCGTTGAGGTCTCCGTCGACCCGTTCGACTCCGCCGCCGGCGGGGTTTCGGTGGGCTGGAGGTCGAGCCCACGGCTGCAGAGTTGTGTGCTCCGGGCAGTGAAACACCACCTCCTGGACGATCCGGCGCTCGCCCATCAACAGGTCGTACTGGAGGCGATGCTTGCGGCGATCGCCGCAATCCTGGGGTCGGCCGGGTTCACGGTGCGCGACAGCCTCAACGACTACGCGCCCTTCACGTTGGAGGTGCTGACCGGACCCGGTGGCCACCCGTCGTGGGGGCAACGCGAGGAGGAGGTGACCGTGTCGGGCCGGTCGGGGTCCTCAGCGAGGTGATCTGGTACCGCTTCGAGCGGTGGCCTGACTCGCGGAAAGACTGGTTTTGGTACCTTTCCGTTGATCTGTCAGCCACCCCGCGGAACGGCCTCAGCTGCCTCCGGGCAGGGGACGTGTCCCGATAGGGGCCCTTCGCGACAGGCACCGTCACCGTCTTGACCTCCCCGGCCCGGCGACGGCCACCGGTTCCGAGGAGATCAGGTGACAGGCGACCTTGCCAACATCACCCAGCCAACTGCCCCGTGCGAATCGGAATCCGCACGACAGTCGACTGTTTCGGCTGCCCGCGCAGTTTGAAATGCTCAGTAGTTCAGGCGGAGCAGGGGGCATAACCGCCGACGTAGTAGGCAGTGGTCGTCCCGTAGGAAAACGCTCCGCACGGGCCGTTCTGGCGCACCCCGACGAGAAGAGTGTGCTGGGCGTTGTTGTAGTAGTCCACGACATACTCGACGGGCGGCGCTATCCCAGGCTTGGCGTACGCCTGCGCTGCCTGCGCGGGCAGGGCACCCGCCATCGCGGTACCGGTCATGAGCAGTGCGATCAATCCGGCACGGGCAAACTTGCCGACCATCGGACCTCCGGACGCCGTGGCCAGCGACCATCCCGACAGAGGGCATTGCCCGGCAGGTCAGGGAGTCATACGGCCAGCTGAACTATCAGGACTTTGCGCCGCGACGCTACATCGCATGGCTCGAACGGTCAATGGTAGCAACGTAGTTGACGTGGGTACCTGATTCTCTCGTCCGTTCGCCGGGTTCATGCACTGGGGCCAGTCGCACTTGACTTCATGAATGGGATCCCCCGACGGGGCCTGCCCGATCAAGCCCCGAAGTTGCGTGATCGCGGCCAGGATCACCTTGTGGCTTTGTCGGCGAAAGCCGGGCAGTGCATATCGCTGAGCAGCGAGACTGCCATCCGGGGCGGTGGAGCCGCGTTGCCGGGTTCTGACAGCGCGCTGGTCCTTGTTCCGGCTCGCACAGGTGATTCCGCTCGGTCGCCGACTCTGTGCCGACCGGCTCTCCGTCGTGCGGGGGGAGCCGCTGTGCGAGCGCTCATCGTCGGCATCGCGCTCACCGTCGCCGTGACCGCCGCCACCACCGCTCCGGCCTCCGTGGCCCCGGCCACCGAGAGCACCCGTCAACAGAGTCTGCACGCTTGGACCCTCCTCAACGAGCACGGCCCCGGACCCCATCCGGGAGAGCGGCTCACCGCCCGGGCAGACGCCCGTTCCGTCATCGGCAGCCGGGCCCGCGGGCGTGTCACCCCACCAGCACGTGTTCCCGGGCGGCCACATCGTGCGGGACGAGATTGGCGTCGGCTGCCCCACTGCCGACGGCGCCGCCGTCACCCCGTGACCGGGTCTCTCGACTCAACCCACCACGCCGTTCCCGCAGGCGAGAAGAGCCGATTCGCGGGACCCCGGCCGAGCGTCGAACGCAGAATCGTTCGCGACGCCGTGCGTTGGCCGCTCGGTGGTTCAGTTCTCGCCGTGGGCCTTGAACACCGTGAGCACCAGCGGCACGTCATGGGTCGGCACCGCGATGACCCACGCCCGCCCGGCGGCGGTGAGCCGGATCTTCCGGAACAGGTGGGCCTTGACCCAGAATCGGTCCGCGCCGGTGATCTCCTCGACGGACTCGACGATGACGGGCCCAGTCATCGGCTCAGCTGCACGCCAGGCCCAGGACCAGATCCCCGGCTGCCAGGCGATCGGCGTGACGTCGTCCGTGGACCGGAAGAACAGACTGCCTGCGCGCCAGCGCCTCCCGGTCTTGCGGAACGTCGACGTCCTGAGTGACACCCCTTGCTCAAGGCTTGCCAGATCGTCGGCGGGATCCCTGACGGGTTGGCCTTGCAAGACCTTGGTCATGGTTTCCGGATGCGTCAGCGTGTCCCACATCGAATGGGTACCGCTCGTCTTGCGTACCCCCTTGGCGCTCATGGCGGGATCGTAGCGTGTGCCCGGCGCCCCGGCAGCTGCCGCCCCACTGCCCAGCTGCCAAAACGTCGAAACTCGACGCTCACGCAGCTCCCCACCTTGTCGAGGGCCGCGTGGGCGTCCTGAGGGGTCGTCGCCGACTGGCCGGTGGCCTCTGGCAGACTCCACGGCATGGGATTGTTCAAGCGGGCCGAAGAGACGGAAAGTGCTGGTCAGACTGTGGAGCAGGATGACCTGAGGGTACTGCTCCCGCAGGGCGAAGACATGATCGAACAACTGGGTCGCGCACACATGTCCTGGGGCCTGGGATCAGCGGACCGTTGGGATCTCGACCAGACGACGGGCACGATCACCTGGACCTTCCCGGACAAGACGGCCACGGCACCGGCACAGATCCTCGGCAGCTTCAGCCGGGGCTCGGGCTCGTGGCTGTGGGCCTGGGCCAATCAGAGCATCCTTCCCGACATGAGCCGAGACGCGCGCCTCTTCCGGGACTGGGCAGAGGCCAACGGGCATCCCGCTCTCGCCCAGCCGAGGATGGAGGTCGATGAGACGGCCGCTTCGACGCTCGTGGCCTTGGCTGTTCGGGTCACCGAGGCGACCGGCTACTACCGGGGCCCGGGAGGCAACTCTGCCGTGATCATCACCTTCGGTCCGGTCACCCTGACTGCCACGGACGGCAGTGTCTCCACCTTCAACGTCAGCGTCGGCTAGCGCCGACGAGTTGGGCCGGTGTCGGGGCCGATGTGGCCGCAGTCCAGGCGGCCGAGGGCAACCCGGATGGTGATCCGCTTGTGCCGCATCGGACAGCGTTCGCCCTGCAGCGCCGCTGGAACACTCGTCAAAGTAGTCTCTCCGGCGCGGCTGGGGATGGCGCCCGGCGGCCATCTCGCACTCACCAGCTTCGCCGCCGGCGAGGCGGGAACGGGGTCGGAGCTCGCCGACGCGGACCTCTACCGTGAACGTGCGCTGCACGGCGGCCTCGCCTACACACCCGAATCGCTGCGCTGGATCTTCTCCGACCTGGTAGAGGTCGAACTGCGCCGCATGCGAGAAGAACCTCCTGAATCAGCACTGTTCGGCGTGACGTTCCTGTGGACTGCGTTGTTCCGGCGGGGTGCGGCCGCGTCAGGCGACGCTCGCCCTGTTCACGACCTCGCGTAGGCGCTCGTCCCGGGCCTGGCTGCGTCATTGCTCTGATCCTCACTGAGGTGGACGCCGTCATCGCCCGTCATCGCATCGCCCGCACCGCCGCGTCGGCGGACAGCGGACAGCGGACGCCGACCGCCCGACCCACTGCCGGACTGCCTCGGGGCCGTCCAGGACACCGGCCTGCGCGGCATGGTCGGGCCAGGGCGATGCCCATCCACGCCGGGGCCTGGCGGTGGACGCCCCTGGGGCCACGCCGATACCGAGGGCGGACCGGAACTCACCGTTGGCAAGTCCTGCTCCGAGCACCTGGACCTCCTGCTATTTCTGCTACCGCCCAGTCCGGGACGCCCTCCTGACACTGCCTCAATGCAGCGCGCCAAACAGCTGCGCTGCCCCAGTGCCTCAACAGCCTTGCACCACCGGCGTCTACCGCCTGCGTCACTCACCCGAGCCGCCAACTCGTCCACCTGAAACGGTCGATGCCTCCGACGACCGGACCTGCGGGTGGCCCCTCCTCATGCCCCCTGCTGTTGCCTCACTGTTACAACAGCCCCACAGATCAAGGATATTGGGCTGCCAGTCTTCACCCATCGCACTGATCAGCTGCCGAACGTCCGAATCGGATACCGATCAGCCACGGCGGCGCGGCTCCCGCGAACCCCTTCGAACCACCCCCTTCACTCTTGAAAGGCATCACCATGCCTGCTCGTCGGCGTACCCTCGCCGCCACCACCGCCGTCCTGGCCGCCGGAACCGCCAACGCCGCCCCGGCCCCCGCCACTTCGAACGTGCGCATCACAGTCGGCGCCCCGGCCCCGACCGGGGCGCTCGTCCCCGACGGAAGTGCCGAGACCTTCACCGGCACCCCCACCAACAACCTGGGTCCGATTCCGTGCACTTGAGTCCACGGGTGATCAGAGCACCCGCTTTGCGCGGATCAGAGAAGTCATCCGAGGGAAGAGGGCGTCCCCTCGCCATCCTGGCCAGGCCCTGGGTCTTCGCACCAATCATCGGCACCTTAGCCGGTCTGTCCATGGCCATTCGGCTGTTCCTACCTGGGCCGATCGGCATGGCCGACAACGGCGACGGGCCGAGTCGAATGTGCGGCCTGAACCTGGTCGCCCACATACCCAAGGGCTCTGTACGCTGGTTCAAGTTCCTGAACCCCCGGTACGGCTACGGGCCACCCAGCGCCTGCAACGCGACCAACACCTACACCAGCAGCGAGCAGTTGCTGATGCACATCGCGAAACCGCTGAGTCATTACTGGGGCTACCCTGGGGCGTTCGACCTGCGGGCGCTGGGGCTGCTCTTCTGCATCATCGTCGCCTTCGTCTTCACGGTCTTCGCGGCGGCGCTCCGCGGGCACCTGATCGTGCGACTGCTGATCTGCGCGGCACTGTTCGTCGTCGTAGGCGACACCGCCTTCGCCGGCTATGCGATATCCCCGTACAGCGAGTTGGCCGGACTGGTCGGGATCCTGTTCGTGGCCGCCGGGGCCATGCACTTCGGCGGCGGCACCAGGGCCAAGCAGGGCGGCCTGCTGCTGTTCACGGCGGGCGCGTTGCTGGCCGTCACCTCCAAGACGCAGGCGGTGACCTTGATTGTCCCGTTTGCCGCGCTTCTGCTCGTGGTCCGGGTCCCGCTCTCTGGCCTCCCGCTCTCCCGACTACACGGCCGGTTCGCCCCCCGACTGCTGCCGGCCGTCGCCGCGCTGCTGATCGCCGCCTCCGGGGTCTTCACCATGCAGACCCAGATGAAGGCCTTCGAGCCGATCAACCGCACCGAGATGATCTTCGACGGCGTGCTCGGCCACAGCTCCGACCCGTCGCAGACGGCCAAGGACCTGGGCCTCCCCCAACACTTCGTCCAGTACAAGGGCTTCGACTGGTGGGCCGCCCACGCGCCGGAGAGGGACCCGCAGTTCTCCGAGATCGCGAATAGGATGACCTACGGCAACATCGCCACCTACCTGGTCGAGCACCCCGGAGTCGCCACCAGCATCACCCTCGGCGGCATGGACGCCTTCGCCGCAGCCCACCCCGACTACCTCGGCTCCTACCCGGCGTGGACCGGCCACCCGGCCGGCACGCTGGAGTCCCGGCTGACCCTCTTCAGCGACTTCGCCCGGGCATCCGGACGGGCCCTGGTCCCCGGCCTGCTGGCACTCGGAGTGTTCGGCTTCTTCTGGTACCGCAGACTCCGGGACAACCAGCGCCGTGCCGCCTTCGTCGCGGTGATGGTCTGCATGATCGGTGTCGTGGCGGCCCAGTTCGCCTCCGCGGTCTACGGCGAGGCGATCGAGGACACCAAGCACCTGGTCTACGGCATCTTCGCGGGCGGCCTCGCCATCGTGCTCACGGCCGCCGCCGCATTCTGCTGCCCACCGGGAGCCGAACAGGGCCCTGGCAGCCAGAACACCCCCCTGGAAGCACCAGTGCCCTGCACCGTAGCCGCCATCGGCTGACTTCCCGTCAAAGAACGCTCTGTGGCAGGAGCGTCACGGGAACGGGGGCGACGAGGTTCCGGCGGCGGACCGTCAGTAGACCTCTACAGGACGTCGCCGCAGCGTCGGTCGGCGAGCACTGACAAAGTCCTCCCCCGAACTCCTCGACCTCTTGCTCTCCCCACTGCCGCTTCATGCAAACCAGCATCCTGACCCTGCCTCAATCCGGCGCGCCACACAGCTGCTCAACGACTACCACCATGACTCACCCCTGCGTGCCACCGCTGTTGACTGCCCGCGCCACCCACCCGACCCACCGAAGTCGTCCGTCCGAAGCGGCCGATCCTTCCAGCGACCGAACCGGGCGCATGATCCATCCTCACGGCGCCCACTGTTGCCCCGCTGTTACAACAACCCCACAGATCCAGGATATTGGGCTGACAGTCTTCAGCCATCGCACTGAGCAGCAACCGAAAGTCTGGATCGGATCCCGATCGGCCACGGCGGCGCGGCTCCCGCGAACCCCTTCGAATCAACCCCTTCACTCTTGAAAGGCATCACCATGCCTGCTCGTCGGCGCGCCCTCACCGCCACCGCCACCGCCGTCGTCCTCGCCGCCACCACCGCCGTCCTGGCCGCCGGGGCCGCCAACGCCGCTCCGGTTCCTGCCACTTCGAACGTGACCGTCACGCTCGGCACCCCGGCTCCGGCCGGAGCGCTCACCCCCGGCGGCGGTACCGAGACCTTCACCGTCACCGCCACCAACAACACCGCCACGGCCCAGAAGTTCACCGCCGAGGCCGGCGGCATGAGCGCCGGCGTCCTGCCCATCACCGCCGCGGACGTCACCTTCCAGGCCACCGCGATCGGCAGCACCCCGGCCACCGACGGCTCCCTGAACACCCAGGACAGAGGACTGCTCGGCGCGTTCTACCCGGCCGGCGGCACGTTCGGCGACTCCTTCACCATCCCCGCCCACGCCACCTACAGCTGGAAGCTCTCCCTCGCCGCCACCAAGGCCTGGCCCCTCAACGACGGCGACCTGAAGTTCTACGTCATGGGCAACGACGGCGCCACCTACAACTCCCACGACTTCACGGTCGGCAACGGCAAGACCGGCGGCCCGGTCCTGCAGACCATCAACGGCGACAACACCGTCGCCCCCGGACAGCCCGCCTACGAGTACCTCAACGTCACCAACAACACCGGCGCCCCCCTCGGCCGGGACTGGACCGACCGCCTCACCTTCTCCCCGGTCGACCCGACCGGCTCCCAGACCTTCCTCGACCAGGTCACCCTGGAGACCGACGTCTGGAACGGCCGGGCCTACGTCCCCGTCGCGGCCGGCGACCCCCTCCCCGCACCGTCCAAGGACCTCGCCCCCGGAGCCACCACCGTCTACCGCATCCGCGTGGACCTGGTGAAGTACGCCGCCACCGCCGCCAAGGGCCAACTCCGGCTGAGCGCCAACGACACCAGCAAGGTGCTGACCATCAGCCGCGACCCGCAGACCGGCCCGCACGCCTCCGCTTCTGCCTCCGCGTCGCCCACCCCCCACTCGTCCGCCGCCACAACCGGGCCCACCGCGCCGACCACCGCCCTCGCCACTCCCGCCACCGGAGCCACCCTCGCCGAGACCGGCGGCGGCAGCGACACCAGCCTGCTCGTCGGCATCGCCCTCGCCCTGCTCGCCGTAGGCTCCACTGTCATCCTCACCCTCAAGCGCCGCACCAGTCGCCGCTGACCCATCCCCCGCACCACTGAGAAGGTGCCTTCGGCAGGGAGTTCACTCCCCGCCGAAGGCACCTTTCGGAGTTTTCACTGCGCCCGGCTGCTGCAGAATTCGGGGCGAGCGAGCCGCGAGCCGAGCCGTGGACGTCTCGATCAGGCCGCGCACAGCCCGATGACGGCCTCGAAGATCAGCCCGTGACGGTGTTCTGTGCCCGGGGGGAGCACCCCCGGCGAGAGTGTGCAGTTCCTTCATCGCGCCGACGACCTGTCCGACCTCGGCGCCCCCGCCGTCGAGACACACGCGTGCACCGGGATGCCGCCGTCACCGGTGACCGCGATCCCGGCCTCGACCTGCTTCAGGTCGATACGGCGGTCCGCGGGGCGACCGCAGTGAGCCGGTTGACGAACAGAGCCTTGATCATCCGACTGTACGTCAGATACGAACGCTCAGCAGGCAGGCACAGCCCATTGACGATCCCGGCCACGCCCAGCCGGCACAGCGGCGAGCGTCGCGAAGGCGCAGCTGCCCGGGGCCCTTTGGGCTGGGCCCCGGACGATTGCGGGCTCCGGGTCCGGGCGCGTGGTCAGCGGGCGCTGCCGAGGTTCCGGTCGGCTTCGGCGCCCTGCAGCATCAGAGTGGTCTCCTCGATCCGACGGAAGCGCCCGTCGGGGGCGAACTCTCCGAAGAGGTAGACCTCCATGCGGACGGTGGACCCGTCGGTCTTGTCCGCGGTCACCGTGTGGCGGTCGGCATACCGGTCGCCGTCCACGAGTTCGTCGTGCACCTCGACCGAGCCGCCGACTATGACCGCGCGCAGGTGGGCGATGTGGGTGAGGAACTGCGTGCGGTCGTCCCAGCGGCCGTCGGTGCGCTGGCGGTAGTCCGGGGCGAAGTGCCGGTCGGCGGCCTCGTCCAGGTCCAGGCCCGGGGTGAAGAGCAGGTCGGTGAGGGCTGCGGAGACGTTGGTGCGGTCCATGGGGACTCCTTCGATTGGCGGGAAGCACCCGCTCGGAGAGAAGAATATGCGTGCCTTAAGCACGCTTATGACTGTAGCAGCAAAAGCGTGCTCGGCACACGCTAATCTGGAGAGATGACGAACACGACCGGGTACGACATCGCCGACGCACTGGGGCTGCTGCTACGACGGAGCACCCGCGTCCACCTCTACGCCCACCTCACGGAGGGCCTGGGAGAGGCGGTCGACGAACTCACCTACCCCGTCCTCAGCGGCCTGGCCCGGACCGGACCGTGCAGCGCCGCCGACCTGGGCCGCGAGGTGGGACTGGACCGCAGCACCGTCACCCGCCGCGCCGACCGGCTGGAACAGGCCGCCCTGCTGGAGCGCCAACCGGACCCCGCCGACGGCCGCGCCACCCTGCTCGCCCTCACCCCCGAGGGCCACACCACCGTGTCGGCCACCAGGCAACGGCTGGCGGCCAGCATCGAGTCCTCCCTCGCCTCCTGGCCCCAGGACGACGTCCGGACCTTCGCCCGCCAGCTAAGCCAGTTCGTCGCCCAGGGCCCCTTCGCCGCCCCCACCCACTGACGGGGACCAGCACCCGACAACGGCGGCCTCTCACCCCGGCTCACGCCGTGGACGCCGTGGACGCCGAGCAGTACGCCCGGGATCAGGAGAAGGTCCACGACGAGCTGACCATGTTCTCCTCACACCTGTTCTGCCACGCCGACAACGGGGGTTACTACGTGCCGGTGGACATGAGCGAGCCGCTCTTCCTGCCCGAGGAGGACGAAGTCCTGCACCGCCAACCGGTCCCCGAGTCATTACGGAACCATGGCGACGCCCAGCAGCCGGGCCATCGCGGGAACCGGCAAAGACGGGTTGCCGGCGGCCGCAGCCCGAACCCGCTCGTACGGGTGGTCCAGACAGAGCTGCAGCGTCTCCGGGGTCACGGAGCGGTGCTTGGCCATTTCGACCAGCGTGTCGTGGGTTGTCGCGGTGGTGACGGCCATGGCGTGCAGGAGGTCGGGCGGACAGTTCGGGTTGCGGGCGAGCGCGGGGTACAGGGTCGGGCCGTGGCGTTCGGCCAGTGCGTGTAGCCGGTGCGGTGTCAGTGCGGGGTGGCGCGCCAGCCGCTTGGCCACGGACGGATCGGGGTCGCCGGCGAGGGTGGTGACGAGGTCGATCGGAAGGTCGGGGTGGGTCGCGACCAGGGCGCGGAGCTGGGCCGTGGTCGAGTGGGCGAGGTCGTGAAGCTCCTCGGGTGATGCGGCGGCGATGCGGGGCCACAGCTCGGTCCCCATCCGCACGGCGGGTGCCAACTGCTTCAGCAGGGACATCGGGAGGGCCGGGTTGGCCGCAACGGCATTGCGGACGGAGCGGTCCGGGTCGGCCGCAAGAGCGCGGATCAGTGCCTCGCCGACGGCGGGGTTGGCCGCGGCCTCCCGGCGGACCCGGCTGTCGCGGTCGGCGGCGAGGCGGCGGTAGGCGTCGTCCGACAGCTCCGGTCGCCCGGCCAGGGTGGCTCTCACCCAGATGTCCGGGGAACCCGGAAACCGGTCCAGGCCGGCGGCCGGGGTGGACGGGTTCTGCAGCGCTGCCATCCGAAGTCTCTGGACCCCGGCCTCGTGGTCCCCGCAGCCCTCCGCGAGGTCCTCGCACCGGTTGCACCGCTCGACCGGCGGGCTTCCGCCGTCGGCCAGCAGCACGGCCAGGACATCCGGCGGGGTCGCCGCGTTCCGGGCAAGGGCGTCCCTGATCCGTAGGTCGGGGTGCGCGGCCAGGCGCCGGGCCAGGTCTGCCGGGAGCCCGGCGTGCTCGGCAACGGCGCACACCACGCCGGTGTGGGAGTCGCCACTGAGCAGATACAGCAGTTCCTCGGAGTGCCCGCCGAATTCGACGAGTTCGATCCGGAGCGACACGTCGGTACCGCGTGCCAGGTCCCGGATCCACGAAGCGGGAACGTCCGTACGCCCGGTCGCCGCGACGACCAGCCACGGATCGTCCTGCGGTATGTCCTGGAGCGGAACCACTCCGTCGGCGATCAGCCCGCGCAACGTCCACGGGCTGCACCGGACGGCCAGGTTGCGTACCTGCTGGAGAGTCAGGCCGTCCCGCTGCGCGAGGTCCTCGCAGAGGTCCTCGTCGGCGACGGCGGTGAAGTGGTCCAGCAGCTGCTGCGGCAGACCCGGGTTCCCCGCCAAGCCGGACAATTCCGGGCTGTAGTCCAACATCGCCCCATGATCGGGCCTCCGCCCCATTCGGACCACCGATTTCGCCCACACATGCGGACGGGACCGCATCGATCAGTTCCAACACGCCGCCACCGAGAACAGCGCCGCCCGTGTCCAGGGCGATGGGGGCGCAGTGGTCATCGGGCAGGTCAACGTGGACATCGACGGCGTGCTGGTGCCGGGGCACTCCGAGAAGCAGGATGCCACCGCGACCAGGCGGATACGACCCGAAACGCTTGTTCAGCTGGAGAGTGCTTCTCTCCTGCCCGGACAGGGCCCTCGACAAGTCCCGTCGTCGCAGGTGAGAAGCACTCTCCAGGCCATTCGGCCAAGCCCCGGACAGGCCCGGTGGCTCAGTTCGCCGGTGCCAGCACCGGGCTGTTGTGGTAGGCGGCGATCAGCCACTGGCCGTCCCGCTTCTCCAGTACCCAGGTCGCGTTCACCCTGCGCTGATCCGGGACCTCGGTCTCGCCGGCGAACAGGATGCCGGACTCGCTGACGACGATCGCGCCGTCCCTGCCGAGGAAGCGGAGGCTGAGCTGCTTGTTGCAGGTCGAGCTGCCCTTGAGCGGCCCGTCGAAGCCCAGTGCCATGTTCTGGCGGATCACGTCACGGCTGTCGCGGAGCGAGCCGGTCATGATGGCGGTCGCATCCGCGGTGTAGTCGGCGACCATGCCGTAGGCGTCCCCGGCGTCCCACGCCCGGTACGAGGCGGCCAGCAGGGCCCTGATCGCGGCCACGTCTTCCGCACGACTCTCTGACATCGGATTCTCCCTGGTGAACGGCTCGCTCGGGGTGTTCCGGGCGAGCTCGTCAGTACATACCGGCGCCAGGGTCGAAACTCATCGCGTCCGCGGTCAGGAGATGTCGTCGAGTTCGGTCGGCAGGCCGAAGGCCGCGAAGACCTCGGGATCCTGGAAGACCGAGTTCCGGCTGATGCCCTCGGCGGTGACGGTGAAGACCTGAAGCGTGTGCAACCGGTAACCGTCACCGACCCGCTGGTAGGCGGCGAACCCGGGCTGGCCGCCGTTGGCGGTGACCGCCCTCAGCCGCCAGTCCGTTCCGGCCGCCCCGAAGACCCACTCCATGAACAGTCCGTAGTTGTCGCGGCCGGTGAACCAGTTCAGCATCGGCGGCATCTCCATGAGCACGTCCTCGGTGAGCAGCCGCTTGAGACCTTCGACGTCGGCCTGCTCGAACGCCTTCATATAGCGGTCGACCCAGGCGCGCTGCTCGGCCGCGGACGGCTCGCTGAGACGCCCCTGCCCGACCCCGGTCTCCTTCACCCGGGTACGCGCCCGTTGCAGCGAACTGTTCACCGACACGGTGGTGGTACCGAGGATCTCCGCCGCCTCGGACGCGGAGAAACCGAGCACGTCACGGAGGATCAGCGCACCGCGCTGACGCGCCGACAGATGCTGCAGGGCGGCGGCGAAGGCCAGGCGCAGGCTGCTGCGGTCGATCGCGGTGCCGGCTGGATCGCCCACCGCCACCAACGAGTCCGGCAGGGGCTGGAGCCAGGGGTTCTCCCCCCGGACCAGCGGCCCGAGCGGGTCCGACGCAGCCACCAGCCCCGAGGGCAGGGGACGCCGGCCGCGCGCCTCCAGAGCGGTCAGGCAGACGTTCGTCGCGATCCGGTAGAGCCAGGTGCGCAGCGAGCTGCGGGTGTCGTCGTACCGGTCCCGCGCCCGCCAGGCCCTGAGGTACGTGTCCTGAACCAGGTCCTCGGCGTCGTGGGCGGACCCGAGCATGCGGTAGCAGTAGGCCAGCAGCTCCGTGCGGAACGGTTCGAGCCGACGGTCGAAGCCGTCCTCTTCTGGCGTCACACCCACGCTCCCTCTCCGCTGCTGCCAGGATCAGCTTAACGACTCGGCCCGCGATTGCTGACCGAGCGCGGTCGAGCCGCGACCCTTTGGTCGGCACCACAGCTTGTCCGACCGCAGGTCGACCTCGTGGCGGCGTGCTTGGGGCGTGCAGGACCTGGCCCACCCTTGTCGAGGTCTGATCGGGCGGCAAGGATCGGTTCGCATGAGCCGTGCCTACGACGATGAGCGACTGGCCCATTCGCCGGCAGGGGTCGGCTCGGCATCCGGGTAGCCCTCCCGAACCTGGCGCAGCACCCACCCGCTGGCTGTGCATATGTCCCAACTCGTGCTGTCGAACTCTCTCAAGATCACCACGAGCTCGCCGCCCGAGTAGCATTTGCTGAGGCGGTCGGGCTCCCTAGGCCATTGCCCGCCGGACGCGGTAGTTCCAGCGTCCGAGTGACCGGACCACGGTTTCGGCACCGACAGGGTTGGCGCTGTGAACGAAGACCACTCCGATCTGAAAGGGCCGGCCGTTGAAGGCGGCTTCTTCCAAGAGGGTCACCACCGGCATGATGGTGTCGTCGCCGCCGAGATCGTGGTCGAGCCAGAGCTCGTCGATGAAGCTGTCCCGGTGCTCCTCCAGCAGCTGGATGCCTTCGCAGCTGGTCCGGGCAATTCGCGTGGCCCTGGGGAGCGGTCGGAGGTCGTCTATGCCGAGGACAACGGGCGTCGGCGCGGCGGGGGCTTCTTTCACTGGATTACTGTCCCAGTAGGCGGGCGGGACAACCAAGAGCCGGCCTCGTCCGCAAACTCACAGCCACCCGCCGGGGCAACGCCAGAATCGGACCCCCGACGTGCCCTGGCTGTTCCCCGGTGGCAGCCCGGCGCCCGGCCAGCGGCTGTCGGGCGGCTGCTCAACCCTCGTTGAGCAGCCATGAGTAGAACGCGGCCCCGTCGGATGGGAGCGGAGCGTCCACCTCCTGCTGACGGAGCCAGACGGCAGCCATGGACAGCTCTCCGTAGGACGAGAACTCCTCACCCTGCGCCACGACGACAGCCGCTGCACCGACCCGCCAGGCAGCGAAGTGCCAGGCCTCGGGCTCTGTCTCCAAGGTGAGCGTCAGCTGCGGTTGCCCGAGTACGCCCGACACCAATTCACAGCCGTGCTGCCAACCCTCGAAGAACGGGACAGCGTCAGCAGCGAGAACATCCCACCCGTCGAGCTCGCCGAGCTCATGGAACCCGTCACCGAGCGGGCCGTCCTCGGCCTCGTCGCGCGGATCGAAGTAGCAGAACGGCAGGTGGAAGCTGGGCTGCTGATCCTCCCAGTCCCCCAGCGAGACAGCGGGCACAAGTCGGTGTCCCGACGCGGTCTCGAAGCAATCGTCCTGCTCCCGCCATCCCTGCTCGTCAACGAACTGAGCGAGGCCGGAGCGGATGAAACCCATCCCGGCAAGCTCACCCAGCTGGCTGATCAAGGACGACGTCAGCGGCTGCAACCGAACTCTCAAAGTGACCCCACGGGCTCTCCCGAACGACAACGTGCCAGTCGATCATCCAGGAGCTGCCGAGCCCGCCACGCACCAGGGCCTGAGGCGACTCGGGAGATCGCCCGGGGCACAACCTCCACGCCATCCAGCTCACGCCCTGGCCCTCCACTGGCGTCTTCGAGCGGTCACTCGCTGTTTTGGACCGGCCGGCGCGCCGCCCACGCTGATCCCGAATCCACCGGCTGATCATTTCGGGGTTGCTCTCCTGCCCGTGGACAGTCGGCCGCTGAGGGCACGGGTTTGAGGGTGTGCGGCAGCCGCCGTGCGCGGGTCGCGGCCTGTCCAAGGGGTTGTGCGGTGTGGTGGCCGGTTGGTGGCGGTGTCGCCGGTGGCCGTCAGGCCGTCGCGGTGCGGGATCGGGTGGCGGTCAGGCCACCGGGCGCGGTGGTGGCGAGTGGACGGCCTCGAACAGGCCGGTGAAGGCATCGCGCCAGGGCCAGTGCTCGGGCAGGTGAACTGTCAGCTTCGTGCGGGCGGTGCGCGCGAGCCGGGCTGGGACATTCACCAGGTGGGCGCGCAGGGTGGCGGTGGTGGCCTTGGCGTGGAAGAGCGAGGTCAGCGCGCCGGCTGCCCGCAGCAGGTTGTGCGACATCGCCCACAGGGTCAGCCATGCGGCGTTGGCCTGGAAGTTCCCGGACGGCAGGTGGGCCAGCGGCCCGGACTTCCCGTCCGCGATGGCCTGTTCCACCACGGCGTGCTGCCGGTGGTGCAGTTCGGCCTGCAGTAGCGCGAAGGGGCTGTCGGTGAAGACGGGGTGGTAACGCCAAGCGGTGAACAACTCGCCCTGGCCCTGGGCGGCTTCGGCGTTCAGGCGGCGGACTCGGCGCACGATCAGCCGGGCGGTGACCTGCTCGGACTTCCTTCGGCCGGTGAAGGCGGTGTAGGGGATCTCGGCGACCTCGGCGTCGGAGACCATCTCGCCGGTGTCCGGGTCGACGAAGGCGTCGGGGTAGCGGATCACCGTCCACGCGTCTTGGGGGATGCGGCCGATCGCCCTGGCGATGGAGGAGTTCATGCCGGTGGTCAGGGAGAACCGGGCACCGGCCCGGCGGCAGGCCGCGACCACGTCGGCGGTGTAGAACTTGCTGTCCGCGCGCATCAGGCGTATCCCGTTCGCGCCTGCCTCCTTCGCGATGGCCAGGGCCTCGCCCACGAAGCTTTCGGCTCCGCGAACGTCGGCGGCCTTGCCGCGGCGCAGGCGGACCGCGCCGATTACGGGCCGGGCGATCGGGGTGGAGAAGGTGGCCAGGACTGGGTGCAGGGTGCGCTGGCCCTTGAGGCGGCCGACCTCGGCGCCCTGCTTGGCGTGGCCGTACACGCGGCGGTGGGTCGGGTCGATGTCGATGAACAGCAGCGTGCCGGCGCCGGGCAGCAGCGGGGTGCTGCGGGCCAGTGCGGCCAGGAAGTCGCGGTGCACGCGGTGGAGTTGACGGTTGTGGCCGTGGGTGAAGGAGCGCAGGAAAGTACCCAATGTGGAGGGCGCGCGGACCGAGGTGAAGGCGCGGTCCATCGCGCCGTGCCGCAGCCGCGCCGAGTCGTCGATGCTGTCCGCGCCCGCGCACATCGCGGCGAGCAGCGACATCACCTTGGCTGCCGGGTTGGCGCCGCCGCTGTTGTCGGCGCCCTCGATGCGGAGCACGGACGCGGCCAGCTGCCGCAGGCCGGCCCGCTCGGCCAGCCGGACCAGCGACAGCAGCCCGGCGTCGGCGATCAGGTTCGGCTCATCGAAGACGGCGGAAACCGCTGTGGCGGCATGGCAGGATTGCATCTCGCGGATGTTCTCTCGATCTGGCGACTTGGTTCTGTAGGAAGTCCCATCGTCCCAGGTCAGAGAGCATCCGCGTCGTTATGTCCAGGCCCCGGACAGGTCATTCATCGGTGGATTCGGGCTGATTGACCGTCGATCCGCGTCAAAAACCCCGTGCCATCCACCACCCACCGCTTCTAGTACTACAGCCGGTTGTTCACGTGACGTGATGGCGGCTGGCTCGTTACTCCATTCGTGGGAGTGATGCTGCCGCCAGGTGCGGTGCCGACGGGCGAGTTGAGCGAGGCTGATGTCCGTTCCATGGAGGGTGAGTTGGAGGCGCTGTGTGCCTCGGTGGACGATGTGTTCGCCCGCCCGGCCTCGCGGGAGAACCTGCGGGCGATGATGCGCGGGCTGCTGGCTGAGGTGCCGCGCAAGAACCTGTGGCAGCTGGCCGAGTTCGCCGGTCACCCCAACCCCGACCGGCTGCAGGGCTTCCTGGCCAAGGCGGCGTGGGACGCGGACGAACTGCGCGACCGGGTCCGGGACTATGCCGTCGCCGCCCTGACCGCCCCGGATGCGGTACTCATCGCGGACGAGACTGGTGACATCAAGAAGGGCACCAAGAGCGCCGGGGTGCAGCGGCAGTACACCGGAACCGCAGGCCGGATCGAGAACGCCCAGGTCAGCGTCCACCTGTCCTACGGCTCCAGCCGGGGTCGGACACTGATCGACCGCGAGCTCTACCTCGGGAGGACATGGGCTGGAACCACCGCCGAACATGAACGGCGCAGTGCCGAGCAGGGCATCCCGCCCGAGCGCGCCACGCAAGTGGCCACCAAGCCGGAACTGGCCCGGCGGATGGTGGAACGCGCCGTGCGGGCAGGGGTCCCGTTCTCCTACTTCCTGGCCGACGAGGTCTACGGCCAGGCCCGCGCCCTGCGTGCCTGGCTGGAGGAACAACGCATCCGCTACGTGCTGGCCATCCCCAAGGACGAGGCGCTGCCACTGCCCGACGGGCGCACCCGCCAGGCCCGCGAACTGTACGCGGCCGTGCCCGAGGACGTCTTCGAGCGCCGTTCGTGCGCCGACGGCGCCAAGGGCCCGCGCGACTACGACTGGGCCATCGTCCAACTCGCCCACACTGATCTGGAGTTGGAGCGCCACCTGTTGATCCGGCGTTCCACCGTTCCGAACAAGGTGAACAAGAAGACCGGCGAACTGGTCCGCGAGGTCGCCTACTTCCTGTGCCACGCCGACACCGGCACCACCCTGTCCGCACTGGTGACCGCCGCCGGGCAGCGCTGGATGGTCGAGGAGTCCTTCCAGGTGGCCAAGGGCCAGGTCGGACTCGATGAGCACGAGGTACGCAAATGGTGCTCGTGGTACCGGCACACCACCGTATGCATGCTCGCCATGGCCTTCCTGGCCGACGTCCGGAGCCGGCTAATACCGCACCGTCCACCGACAGTCGACCCCCGACCGTGAACGAGATCCGCCGCCTGTACGACCGCATCGTCCAGGCACCAGTGCGCACCGCCCGCACCTGGCTGACCATGCACTGGCACCGCTGGCGCACCCGCCACCAAACCCGCGCCCGCCACAGCCACTACCGCACCCGAACCGCCCGCGCTCACTCACCGTAAAACCACCGGCTGTAGTACTAGGCTGCCGGCATGGATCGTGACCAGCGGGTGACAGGTGCCGTAGTCGGCTCGGCGGTCGGTGACGCGCTGGGCGCGCCCTTCGAGTTCAGCAGGGAGCGCACGTTCTCCACGCGCTTCCCGGAACCGGACCCCGACAGGGAGATGTGCGGAGGCGGGAGCTGGGATCCCGGCGAGGCCACCGACGACACCCAGATGGCCGTGCACCTTGCCGAGTCACTGCTGGAACGCGACGGCATGGACCTGCCGGACATCTTCGCCCGCTTCCAACGCTGGGCCACCGACGACCCCATGGACATCGGCCTCCAGACCGAGAGCGTGCTCACCAATGGCCACCCCTGGGACCGGGCCGCCGCGGTCCACTTCCAGACCAACCACCTCGCCGCAGGCAACGGCTCCCTGATGCGCGCCACCACCTCCGCTGTCTACTTCGCCCGCGCCGGACAGCAGATCACCATGGACGCGGCCCGCCGCATCGCCGCCCTCACCCACGGCGACCCCGCCGCCTGGGAAGGCACCGCGATCTTCCACGAGCTCGTCAGGATCGCCCTGGACGGCGGCGACCCCATCACTGCCCTGCCCGACATCCTGCCTCTCGTCGACCCGGACCAGCGCCAGCGCTACGCAGTTGTCCTTGCCCCCGACTGGCACCCCGACCGGGCCACCGAGTTCAACGGCGCCGTCTGGCCGTGCCTCGGCTCCGCCGTCTGGGCGCTACGCACCACCTTCTCCTTCGAGGACGCCCTCCGCAGCGCTGTGGACCTGGGCGGCGACACCGACACCGTCGCTGCCGTCACCGGCGGCCTCGCGGGTGCGGTGTACGGAATGGACGCCATACCCGTGTCGTGGATGCGCCCGCTCCATGTTCTCCTGCCGGGATCCGGCGGTCGGGAGCTGGACTTGGCCGACCTGGCGGGACTCGCCGCGCGCCTGGACGGAACTTCCAGGAGTCGGCTGGACCATCACGTTGGAGGCCTGGAGTGAAATCATGATCAATCTCCGTAGCCAACGCGAGCTCTCGCGGCTTCAGCGGTCCTTCGACCAGTCTTGAACGAGCTCCCACGTCGGAGAGGGCTGGTCGCCGACAATCCACGACGCCTCGGGGTACTCGCCCGACAGGTTCGCGACCAGGAACTCGCCGAACCCGCCGTCGAAGCGAAACCACGACCCTGATCGGTTCCAGGCAATGAGTCTTCGCCATCTTCGAACATGCAGGTCGGAGGCTCTGGTGTGGCGCTCGCTGAGGATACTCATGCTGGTCTCGGGCGGAAGCCTGCAGTCTTGATCATCCGCCATGTCATCGGTCGAGGCCCCGCCGGCCGAGTTGTTAATGTCAAACAGCCACTTGCGGAAGCGCGGCCCGAAGGGCACATCAGCTCCCCAGCGTCATCCACCGGTGCGCGGTACGGTCGCGTCCCACGGCCGGCGACGGCATCCGCGAGGGTCGCCAGGTCTCCGTCGTATGTAGTGTACGGAAATGACAAGAAGCGAGCGGCTCGCGGAGCAACTGGACTGGCACTGGCACAGGAACCTGCGGCCGCGGCTGCATGGTCTTACCGATGAGGAGTACTTCTGGGAGCCGGTGCGCGGCTGCTGGAGCATCCGCCCACGTGGCACGTCGGCCGCACCGATGTCGGAAGGTTCGGGGGAATGGACGATGGACTCCGCGTCCTCTGACCCGGTGCCGGCGCCGGTGGCCACGATTGCCTGGCGGCTGGGGCACATGATCGTCTCGTGCCTGGGCTATCGGGTCGGATGGTACTTCGGCGGCCAGGACGTCGACTTCGATGCCTTCGCTTACGCGGGAACCGCTGACGAGGCACTGAACCAGCTCGATGAGATGTACGGGAGATGGAACGCGGGGGTCCGCGAACTCTCGGACGCCGACCTGGAGAATCCGCCCCCGATGGGTCCCGAGGGGTTTCCCATGGAGAACAGGGTCCTGCACGTCAACAGGGAGCTGATCCATCACGGCGCCGAGATTTCCCTGCTGCGCGACCTCTACCGCTGGCAGGACGGAGCCGTGCCGCGCCGAATGTAGGTTTCCGGTAACCGGCGATCGAGCCTCGGAATCCCACGTGGACCCCGTGACGCGTCAGCGGTTGACTTCGAAGTTCGTCAGGACGAGGAGGGCGGTGGCGCGGGCGGGGTCGGTGCGGAGCCTGGTGAGGATCCGCCAGGCTTTCAGGTTCGCGAAGCCGTGTTCGACGGGCGTCCGGCGGCCAGGACCTGGTTGGCCTGCTTTTGACCTGAGGTGAGCTTGCGGGTGCGGGTGGCCTTGTAGCCGGTGACGATGACCTGGTCGTCGGGGTTCTTGGGTTTGTCCACGTCGATGAAGCCGAGGTCGGCGAGAGCACCGAGGCCAGCCGCCTTGAGGTGCTCGACGATCTTGTCGTGGCGGGTGGCGGTGGCGTCGTGTGTCCGGCCCGGCCGGGCGGCGGATATCCACATCAGCCTGCCCCTCTCATCGGTCAGGGCGAGGAAGTGCAGGCCGTGACGATGGTGCTTGCCGGAGTAGTTGGGCCGGTTCGCGGCTCCCGTGCGCCGCTGGGTGGGGATCAGAGTGCCGTCGATCAGAACGACTTCCCCGCCTCGCGCGGCTGTCTTGCGAAGCGCCCGGTCCAGGCGCGGGGCCCTGGCGGCGAGGAGGTCGATCATCTCGTCACGGCAGCGCCGCAGGGTGGACTCGGGCACGCCGTTGCCGCCGGCCGGGTCGAGTAACCGCTGGTCGTGCCGCAGCATCGCCAGCACGAGCACCGCGACCCGGCCCGGCGGCTGTGACCTGAACGGGGAGTTGGTCGCCTTCAGTCGGGATCGCAGCAGCTCGGCGAGGTAGTCGATCGTGCTGGTGGTTCTGGCAACGACGACCTCATGATGCGGATCACCGGGAGTCCGGATCACCGCAGACCGGGCAGTCATACTCGTCGGCCGAGTCCGGAGCAACCGGATGGCCGCAGTAGTCACAAGGCCGCGTGTCCTCGTCGGCCGGGTGCCGGTTCACCGGGCCGTTGTCGCTACAGGTGGCTGCCCGACGCCTCACCAGGCAGCCACCTCGGCTCGGATCCGGGGCAACGCCCATGGCTCCAGTGCGCCTCCGACGAAGTCGGCAAGGAACTGGACCGCGCTGAGCATCCGACCAGAGGCTGGCCGGTCCTCGGCACATGTCGTGTGCGCAGCGACGGGCCAGGTGTGACGACCGGACCGAAGGTGGCCACGGGCGCGCCGGAAGTGGGGCACCAGGCGCGACTGACGGGAAGCCGTCATCGAGCACGACGTGAGCCCCGTCGAGAGCACGGCACTGCCCCCAGGAGCCGGGGCCGCACGTGGTCATACGGACGATACGCCGCCGCGACTGGTCGACCATGGGGATGGCCTCGCCGGGACGACGAGGACTGGACGGCGCGGGCAGTTGCACCCGCATGATCAAACAGTCCATGCCCAGGACACCATCCCGACCCCAACCGGCCAGACCCTTCGATAGGAAGGCAGATTGATGAACGAAGCGGAAAATGAAAGGCGATCAGCTTGCTCGGGTGTAGAATATGAAGACGTAAGGCGGCCTCCAGGGTCGGCGTCAGGATGATGCCGACGGGTCGCCCACCATCAGGGGGACATCACCATGACCAACCAACTCGAAGCGGCTCGGGCGACGATGGACGAGCGTCGGCGGGTGAGCGAGGAGTACCGCCTCGTCCGCGCGGCTCGACTCAACCACCGGGCCCAGCGCGCCACCCAGCGCGCCCGCCGGGCCCTGGCCAGCCTGACCGCATGAACAGCCCTGCCGCAGCGGGCCGTCACCGAAGTACCGGTGACGGCCCGTCCGGTTTTCCAGGCCGGCTGCCGTAGGCGCAACCGGCGTCACCAGCGGTCTTCCCCTTCCGGCCAGCCGGCCGCGTCCTACCGGGTCGTGTCCGTTTCGACCGAAGCGCTTTGAGGCCCGAGCCACTGCTGGGGTGGGGGCTCAGGCACAATCGAGCCGTGCCTACCCCTCCTGATCCTTCCGCTCTGTACCCAGATGTCGCGGCCCTGGGCAGCCTCGCTGCCGCGCTTCGGGCCGAGGCTGAGGGCTGCCTCGGCGCCGTCCCTGTCACATCCTCGGATGCGGATCCGCTGCGCCACGCGGCCGTCGCCAGCACCCTGCCTCACCGCGAGCCGCTGCAGATCAGCGCGTGGTCCCACGAACGTCGGTGGTCGATTCGCGGCACGGAGCCCTTCCAGGGCCTGTCACTCCTCGACGGCAGGACAGAGGATCTGACGGAGGTCGCCAGGGCTGCCCGGGCCTGGCACGACGGGGCAGCTCTGGATGAAATTCGCCGAGCGGTCCCCTTCGTGCACCTGACCGGCAGGACCGAGGTGCCAGACCACCATCCCGCGCGTCTTACGGAATCCGAGTGGCAGAGCATGCGCCAGAAAGCGGCTGAACTGGAGTACACCTGGAAGGAGCCGTACCAAGCCCTGATCGAGGCGGCATACGCCGAACCGGCGCTGCGTGCCCTCTATCCGTTCACCAGCCACTGGGCACTGCGCTTCGCGGCCACCACCCGCCCGGACCTGACCGTCGTCGGACCATGCCTGACGGCGGGCAGCGACGGCACGTTCGGCCTGGGCCGGGGCATCATCACTCCGGACCTCGGCCGGTTCGCCACAGCGCATGAGGCTGTGGCACTGGCCGTCCAGCACCTGCCATCCGGCCTCGGCCCGGTCACGCTCGGCAGATGATCGACACAGGGCCCCTTCACCCCTGGTCTGCCTGGTCCGGGCACGCAATGGTCGCAGGCCGCCAGGCAGTTCCGGCAGCTGGAACGAGTATTCGCCGAGCATGTTGACGTGGTGGCGCACGAACGGCGAAAGACGGGCCACGTCCTGGTCGCGGACCTCGAAGCCGTCGGCGCGGAGCTGGGCGACGGCTTCGTCAAGGTAGCGGGTGTTGAAGAGCACCAGGGCGTTGAGGACCAAGCCGAGCGCGCCGATCTGGTCTTGTCCGAACTAGCTCAGCTCGTCCCAGATGGGAAGCGCGCTGGTGTCGGCAGTCGGATGCGCACCGTCGAACCAGTGCTCGCGCACGGGCTGCGGAGCGTCGAGGCTGAAGCGGCGGCGGGGGCCCGCGGCCCACAGCCAGTTGGTCGGATCGGTGAGGACCCCGTGCAGTTCGGGCCCTGTCACCAGGACAGGGGCGACGGCGCGGTGGCTCTCCCCCTCGTGGACGGCCAGCAGCCCGCGTTCGGCGAGATCGAGGGCCACGCCGGCGAGCTGCGGGACCAGGGCGCGTTGCTCGTCCTCGGTGAAGCTGCGTGGGGGCGGAGCCTGGGCAGCACCGGCCCAGCGCAGGGCCACGCCGTAGTTCTGGACCATCCCGGCCAGGGAGTACCCCGAGATGGCACGACGCATGAGTGTCTGTTCGGCGATCGTCAGCGAATCCCAGGGGTGCATGACGTGCATGCTCTCACTGCGAGCGGCCTGAGCCGTACCTGATTATGCGGCCAGGTCGGCCATCAGCCCAGGTGAGAAGCCTGGCTCCCACTGGAGCCTGTCTGACAAATGATCACCGGACGGGGCAGGCGCGGTTCAATTGCCTTGCCGTTTGGACGCCGGCCGATGATCCTGGGCCGGTGCCAGGACAGGGAAAGCGAAGGCGGCGGCAGGAGGTCGCAAGGGAACGGCTGGCTGCTCGTACCGCGCCGGACGCGGGACGGTGGGACGTGATCGTTGAGACCGAGGACAGCACAGGACTGCGTATCCACGTGCGGTCTGGACACCCCGCGAGTCGGACCGGTGAACCCGGGCTCAGCTGGGTGCAGCTGACGACGCATTAGGCTGGGCCCATGCTCTCAGCCGTGTCGGGACCGGTCGCCGTGCCGCGGGTCGAGGTCCTGGTGGGTCGGGTCGCGGGGGCGAGCGGCAGGCGGCGCGGGGGCTGGCGTTGGAGTTGGCGGCGCGGGTGTGCGGGGTGGCGGTGGCGGGGTTGCGGCTGGAGCGGGCGGCGAGTGGGCGGCCGTACGTGGTCGGCGGCGGGGGGCGGGTGGAGGTGAGCCTGAGTCATGCGCGGGGGGTGGTCGCGGTGGCGGCGAGCCGGGAGTCGGCGGTGGGGGTGGACGTCGAGGCGGTGCGTCCGCTCGCGGTCGGGGCGCTGGCCCGGCGCTGGTTCCCGGCCGACGAGGCGGCGTGGATCGGACGGTGGGGGCCCGGGCGGGAGCCGTCGGCCTTCCTCTGGCTCTGGACCCAGAAGGAGGCGATGGCCAAGGCGCTGGGCCAGGGCCTGGGCGGCGGAGTCGGCCTGCTGCGCGCAGTGGCGCTGCCGGACGAGTGGCCGACCGGGTGGGCGCAGCGGTGCTGGCCGCTCACCGCAGTGCCGGAGGTTGCAGAACTCGCGGTGAGCGCTGGTGAGTTGGACGGGTTGATGGTCGCGGTCGCGGCCGCGGGCCCGGGCGCGGCGCGGGTGGATGTCCGGATCGCTAGAACGGACTGACCGGATCCTGATCCAGGCCGCGCAGGGCGCGGTCGCCCTGCAGCCAGAGGGCGGTGGCGCCGTACAGCGCGGCGGCGAGCAGGATCGCGGTGCGGGCGCCCTGGGAGTCGGCCAGCAGGCCGAAGAGCGAGGGGGCCAGCCAGCTGACGCTGGAGCCGAGCAGTTGGACGGCGTTGCCGGTCTGCGCCTGGAGGTCGTCGGGGGTGATCCGGGTGGCCCGGACCTGGAAGACGATGATCGCGGGCATGATGGTGAAGGTGCTGACGGCGCCCAGCACGGTCATCAGCCAGACCCAGGGCGCGAACGCGATGCCGACCGCGCAGAACGGCAGCAGCCAGGACGTGATCAGCACCCAGGCGCGACCGCCGAGGAGCTTGGCCAGCCGCGGGCCGAGCAGTGAACCGCCCAGCCCGCAGAGGGCGTTGACCGACACCATGGCACCGACCTCGGTCGGGTCGGCCCCCCGGCTGCGGGCCAGCACGATCACCATCAGCAGCATGCCCGCGGCGACCGCGTTCACCGCGGCTCCCCACAGGGCGTACATCCGCAGGTAGGGGTTGCCCAGGACGTAGCGCAGGCCGGCGGTGACGACGCGGCGCAGCGGTTCACGCCGGGCGCCCGTGGCGGGCCGGCGTTCGGGGTCGAGCGGGCTGCGGACCAGGGCCGAGGTGACGGTGATCGCCCCGAAGGAGAGCGCGTCCAGGCCGAACGGGAGCGACTGTGCCAGGCCGAAGAGCGCGCCGCCGACCGGCGGCCCGATCATCGCGGCGGCCTGGCCGCGGGCCTGGGTGAGGGCCATCGCGGCGGGCAGTTGGGCGGACGGGACGACCCGGCGCACCGCGCCGCGGCTGGCGCCGGTGAAGAACGCCGAGGAGCAGCCCTGCACCGCGCCGACCACCATCAGCTGCGGCAGCCAGATGTGGTGGGCCAGCACGGCCGGCACCACGCTGCCGACCGCGAGCAGTTGCAGCAGGGAGGTGACCACCATGATGCGCTTGCGCGGGTAGCGGTCCGCGACCACCCCGGCGGGCAGCAGCATCAGCAGGCTGCCGACCAGGGTGGCGCTGCCGACCAGGCCCGCCTTGGCCGCCGAGCCGGTGGCGGCCAGCACCAGCAGCGGGTAGCAGATGCCCGACATCTGGGTACCGAGCGCGGACACCGCCTGCCCGCTCCACAGCAGGTTGAAGTCGCGGTTGCGGTGCAGCGGTCGCGGCTCGGCGGGCCGGCCGTCGACGTCGTCGTCGGAGGTCTGTTCGGTGGTCACCGGGTGCGCCCCCGTGGTGCGGCTAGCACACGCTGACCGGGAAGTCGGCGAAGCCGCGCAGCACCGTGCCGCGGCGGACCGGGGCGCCGGCGGCGGCCAGCTTCGGGAAGCGCTCCAGCAGCGCGGGGAAGAACACCGCGGCCTGCATCCGGGCCAGCGGCGCGCCCAGGCAGTGGTGCACGCCGCCGCCGAAGGAGAAGACGGTCGGGCCGCCGGTCCTGGTGATGTCGAAGACGTCGGGGTCGGGGAAGGCGCACGGGTCCCGGTTGGCGGCGCCGAGCATCATCACCACCTGCCCGCCCGCCGACACCGGGACGCCGTCGATCACGCCGTCCTCGCCCGCGACCCGGGCCATCGCCTGCACCGGGGTGTCGTAGCGCAGCATCTCCTCCACCGCGCCGCCGACCAACCTCGGTTCGGCGCGCAGCAGTTCCGCCTGGTCGGGATGGGCCAGCAGGGCGGCCAGACCGTTCAGCAGCATGTCGACCATGCTCTCGATGGCGGCGCTGAAGACCAGGGTGAGCGTCTGTTCCAACTCGTCCTGGGTCAGCGGCTCTTCGGCCGAGCCGACCGAGCCCGCCGAGCCCGCCGAGCCCGCCGAGCCCGCCGAGCCCGTCGCACCGGCCGGGTCCGTCGCCGCGACCAGGGCGGTGGTGACGTCGTCGCGGGGGTCGGCCCGGCGGCGGGCCGCGAGTTCGCCGAAGTAGCCGGTGAGCGCGGCCCCGGCACGGTCGATGACCGCGAGGTGGGCGTCCACCCCGCCGCCGTCCACGGCGAGCCGCAGGCCCTCCAGGGGCTCCCGCAGCCGGGGCTGGTCCTCCTCGGGCACGCCGAGCACCTTGCCGATGACCGCGATGGGCAGGCCGGCCGCGAGCACCTCGTGCAGGTCCACGGGCGAGCCGTCGGCCCCCTGCACGGCGACCTGGTCGAGGATCCGGCCGGTCAGGTCGGCCACGTACGCGCGCAGGGCGGCGGCGCGGCGCTGGGTGAAGGCGCCGCCGACCAGCCGGCGCAGTCGGGTGTGGCCGGGCGGGTCCTGGAAGAGGAAGGACTCGGTGGTGGCCCGCAGGCCGGGGTGGTCGCGCCAGTCGGGGCGCTTGAGGTCCATCCAGGCCGCGTTCTGCGCATGGAAGCGGGGGTCGCGGCTGACGGCCACGCAGTCCTCGTAGCGGGTGAGCAGGAGGCCGCCGCCGGGTGTGGGGTGCACCGGGGAGTGCGTCCGCAGCTGCGCGTAGTGCGGGTACGGCTGCGCAGTGCCCTGCGGGGTCCGCAGGGCCGCCAGCGCCTCGGCCACCGGGTCCGCGTCAGGCGAGGTCATCGGCGTGCCCCCGGTCCGCGGCGGTCGGGGCGAACGCCGCCCGCAGTTCCCGGGCCGCCTGGTCGACGGCCGCCCGGCCGCCGTCCAGTACCCCGGACATCGCGAAGAAGCCGTGCACCATGCCCGGGTAGCGGGTGGCGCTGACCGGGACGCCCGACTCCCGCAGCCGTTGCGCGTAGCTCTCGCCCTCGTCGCGCAGCGGGTCGTACTCGGCGGTGATGACGGTGGCCGGGGGCAGCCCGGCCAGGTCCTCGGCGCGCAGCGGGGAGGCCAGCGGGTGGTCGCCGTCCCGGACGTCGGACAGGTAGTGGCCCCAGTACCAGTCCACCGAACGGTGGTTGAAGAGCAGCGGGTCGGAGTTCTCGCGGCGCGAGGGGGTGTCGGCGCGGTAGTCGGTGTTGGGGTACACCAGCAGCTGGTGGACCAGGGCGGGGCCGGAGCGCTCCCGGCCCAGCAGGGTGACCGCGGCCGCGAGGTTGCCGCCGGCGCTGTCGCCGCCGACGGCCAGCCGGGCCGGGTCTATGCCGAGGCTCTCGGCGTGGTCGGCCACCCAGCGCGCGGTGGACCAGCAGTCCTCGACGGCGGCCGGGAAGGGGTGTTCGGGGGCCAGCCGGTAGCCGACCGAGAGGGTGGTGCAGCCGACCGCGTTGGTCAGGCTGCGGCAGAGCGCGTCACAGGTGTCGATGGTGCCGAGCGTCCAGCCGCCGCCGAAGAAGTAGAGCAGCGCGGGGTGCGGGCCCTCGCCGACCGGGCGGTAGACCCGCAGGGTGAGCTCCCCGCCGGGTCCGGGGATGGTCGACTCGGTCACCTGGCCGACCGGTTCGGGGTCCCCGGCGGCGCTGCGGATGTCGGCGAGGTCGGCCGCGCGGGCGCGCTCGACGGTCATCTCGTACAGCGGCGGGGCCGCCGATCGGGCGCGGCGCTCACGAAGGGCCTGGACCTGTGGGTCGAGTGGCATCGGGCTCTCCCGGTCGGGGAACGCAGGGCGGAGGTGCGGTCGGCAGCCTGCCGAGACCCTACGGTGACCATGGAGCAGAGGGCAATGATCCCAACCGAGTTGATCGGTCCTCGACTGAACGCCCGAGCCGGCGGGGACCTCGACGGGGCGGACCCGAGCGCCCCAGAATGACCCCGGCGCGGACCACTGGACCGCTGAACCCCTGATCGAGGAGGCTGGCCGATGGGCGAGGACCGGAGCACCGAACCGGAGGCATCGGAGGAGGAGGCGACCGAGGAGGAGGCAACCGAGGCGCTGCTGGCCCGGCTGGGCACCCCACAGGGGCGCGCCGACCCCTACCCGGTCTACGCCGAGCTGCGTGCCCTGGCACCGGTCTGCCGCAGCCGGCGCGGGCAGGTCTTCCTGACCGGCCACCGGGACTGTGCGGAGCTGGTGCGCAGCACGGCCTTCCGGGCCCAGGGTCCCGACTGGATGGACCGGGTCTCCCCCGGCTGGCGCGAGCGCCCGGGGAAGGTCGCCACCATCGAGGCGATGCTCTTCCGCGACCCGCCCGACCACACCCGCCTGCGCCGGCTGGTCAGCGGCGCCTTCACCGCGCGCCGGATGGCGGCGCTGCGCGAGCAGGTGGGGCAGCTGGCCCGAACCGCGCTGGACGAGATCGCCGACGCGGGGGCGGACGGCGGCGTCGTCGACCTCCAGGCGCTGCTGTCCCGTTCGCTGCCGGTCTCGGTGATCGGGACCATGGTCGGTGTCCCGAAGCAGGACTGGGGGCTGCTCCAGGAGTCCATGTCCGCGATGATGCAGGTGGTCGAACTCAGCGTGGACGAACCGGCGCTGGCCGCCGCGGACCGGGGCGCCGAGACCCTGATGGACTACTTCGCGGCGCTGGTGGCCGACCGCCGCAAGGAGCCCACCGACGACCTCGCCTCGGCGCTGGTGGCGGTGCGCGACGAAGCGTCCGCCGACCGGGAGGGCGGCGGGGAGGGCGGCGGCCTGAGCGAGCCGGAGCTGCTGCAGACCCTGCTGCTGCTCTTCATGGCGGGCGTCGACACCATGGTCAACCACCTGGTGAACGGGACCGCCGCGTTCCTGGCCCACCCGGCCCAGGCCGACCTGCTGCGCGCCGACCCCGCGCTCGCGCCGGGCGCGGTGGAGGAGGCGCTGCGCTACGACGCGCCGATCCAGATCCTGGCCCGGGTGGCCGCCGAGGACGTGACCGTCCGACAGACCCCGGTGGCCGCGGGCACCCTGGTGATCGGGCTGCTGGGCGCCGCCAACCGGGATCCCGAGCGGTTCCCGGACCCGGACGCGTATCTCATCACCCGGCCCGGCACCGGTTCGGTCTCGTTCGGCGGCGGCATGCACTTCTGCCTGGGCGCACCGCTGGCCAGGATCGAGTCGGCGGCCTTCTTCCCGGCCCTGCTGGAGCGGTTCCCGAAGCTTCGCCCAGCCGGCGAACCGGTGCGCCGGGGCATGGTGCTGCGCGGTTTCGAGTATTTCCCGGTGACGCTGCGCTGATATCCCCGGGGAAGTGATCGTCCGGAATTCGATCAACCGGTGTCCGGGTTGTCCATCTTGGCAGGACCGCGATTCCCGACTATCTTGAAATTGCTCCACCGCACGTGCCCTGTCCAGTGTTCCGAACGAATGGAGGCCAGCTATGAGCCGTGTCACCGAGGACCCCAACGTCACCGAGGACTTTGTCGCCGAGGACGCCAGCGTCACCGAGGACTGAGTTCCGACCGGCCCCTTCGGGGGCTGATTCGAACCCGGGCCGGTGCGACCGAATCGCTGATTCGGTCGCACCGGCCCGGCCCGTTCCCACCGGCCGCGTCAGCGCGTCACCAGGCCACCGGGAGGGACAGCAGCGGGTGGATGAGCGCGCCCTCGGCGTACCGGACGTCCTCGGGCGCGATGGCCAGCCGCAGCCCCGGGAACCGCTCGGCCAGGCCGCGCAGCGCGAGCGACAGCTCCAGCCGGGCCAGCGGGGCGCCGGGGCAGAAGTGCGCGCCCAGGCCGAAGGTCAGGTGCGGGTTGGCCGTCCGGTGGATGTCGAAGCGCTCGGGGTCGGGGAAGTGCCGCGGGTCGCGGTTGGCGCCGGGGATCGACACCTGGACGGCCCGCCCGGCCTGCACGCTGCCGGCCGAGAGCGGCGTCTCCTCGGTGGCGACCCGCAGGAAGGCGCCCTCGCTGGGCACTTCGAAGCGCAGCACCTCCTCGACCGCCGGGCCGGTCAGCGCCGGGTCGTCGCGCAGCGCGGCGAACTGCCCGGGGTGGCGCAGCAGCGTGAACACGCCCCGGGCCAGCGTGGACGCGGTGTTCTCGTGGCCGCCGATGAGCAGCGCCGTGACCATCTGGACCAGTTCCGCCTCGGAGAGTCGCTGCTCCACGTCGCAGGCGGCCACCAGGACGTCGACCAGGTCCTGGCCGGGCTCCTTGCGACGCCGGTCCAGGAAGGCCCGGATGTAGGCCAGGAACTCCTTGTTGGCCCGCAGCCGCTCCTCGGTACTGGCCTGGTCGACGGCGAAGAAGACCCCGGTCCACTCCTGGAAGAGCCCGGTGTCCTCGGCCGGCACGCCCACCAGCGCGCACATCACCGCGATCGGCAGCACCCCGGCGAAGTCCTTCACCAGGTCGGACGGCGGCCCGGCGGCGGCGATCGAGTCCAGCAGGCCGTCCACGATCCGCTGGACCACGGGCCGCCAGACCGGCTCCTGGCTGGGGCTGAAGGCGCCCTGGATGGTCTGGCGGAAGCGGCCGTGCTCCGGCGGGTCGTGGTTGATGATCGCGTCGGGGTGGTCGGACATGTCGGCCTCGCGGACCATCCGCGGCGCCCCCGGGTAGCGCAGGTTGCGGCTGAAGCGGCGGTCCCGCAGGACCTTGGCGACGTCCTCGTAGGCGACCACCAGATGCGCCTGGTCGCCGCTGGGCAGCAGCACCTCGCCCAGCGGGCACTGCTCGCGGCGGAGCCGGTGCTGGCGCGAGGAGGTGCCGAACTCGTCGGGGTGCAGCGGGAAGGGAAAAGCGTCGGGCTGTTGGTCGGCCATGGTCTCCACCGGTTCGGGAATGATTGTCAGCGGACAGTCCGAGGGTTTTCCGGATATCTCCTCCGGGAAACCGGTGACGACCGCCCGCGCGACCCGGTGTTAATTCCGGGCGCGGGCGGCTGGATATTCCGGGCACAGTTGTCCGGGGTGCGCTCCGGGGCGATTCCGTGCATTATCCCCGGGGGTGCGCCATGATGTTCCGTGATATCCGTCCTCTCGTACAGGGAGTGTTCCGATGGTGAGTGTGCCGACGTATCCCGGATTCGAGCCGCTGATCGAGATCGCGTCCGGCAGCGGGGACCCGCTGTTCTGCGTGCACCCGGCGGCCGGAATCGCCTGGGAGTACGCGGCGCTGGCGCCGCACCTGGACCCCGGGCGCCGGGTGCTGGCCCTCCAGGCCGAGGGCCTGGCGGATCCGGGGCTGCTCCCGGACTCCGTGGAGCAGGCCGCCGAGCGGTTCCTGGGGCTGGTCCGCGAGGTGCAGCCGCACGGCCCGTACCGGCTGCTCGGCTGGTCCTTCGGCGGCATCGTGGCGCACACCATGGCGGCCCGGCTCCAGGCCGGGGGCGAGCAGGTCGCCCTGCTCGCCCTGCTCGACTGCTTCCCCTACGACCCGGCCAGCCCCGCGCAGGAGCCCACCGAGCAGGAGTACCTCACGACCCTGCTGGAGAACGCCGGCTGCGACCCGCGCCGCCTGGTCGCCCCGGACGGCGCCCCGCTGGACGAGGAGCGCGCCCTGGCCGTGCTGCTGGAGCGCGGGCACCTGCTGGACGGCCTGGAGGACCACCGGCTGGCGGCCGTCCTCCAGGTCTTCCTGCACAACATCCGGCTGCGCCGGCGGTTCACCCCGGAGCTGTTCCGGGGCGACCTGCTGTTCGTCAAGGCCGCGCTGGAGCGGACCGCTCCGCTCAACTCGGCCGAGACCTGGCAGCGTTACGTCGACGGCCGGATCGATTCTCACGAGATCGACACCGAGCACCGGCTGATGATGCGCCGGGAGCCGGCCGCCGGGATCGGCCGGCTGCTGGCGCCGAGGCTGGCGCGGACCGGGCGGTAGGCCGTCACCGGGGCGCCAGGTCGGAGACGGTCCGGCGCTCCGGGTCCTCGTAGTGCCGGGCCCGCAGCGCCCGCTTGTCCACCTTGTCCAGCGCGGTCCGCGGCAGCGACTCCACGAAGTCGATGCCGCGCGGCACGTGCAGCTCGCTCAACTCCGTCTCCACCAGCGCCTGCAGCTCCTCGACCGTGACGGTGGCATCCGGCGCCAGCACCACGTAGGCGTGCACCACCTCGCCCCAGCCCGGGTCCGGCACCCCGATCACCGCGGCCGCCCGGACGTCCGGGTGGGAGCTCAGCACGTCCTCCACCGGGCGGGTGTAGACGTTGGCCGCGCCCACACTGGTGACGATCATGTCCTTCTTGCGGTCCACCAGGAAGAGGTAGCCGTCCTCGTCCAGGTAGCCCAGGTCACCGGTGTGGAGGAAGCCGCCGGCCATGGTCCTGGCACTGCCCTCGGGGTCGTTCCAGTAACCCGTCATGACCAGCGAGCCGGCCACGCAGACCTCGCCGATCTCGCCGGTGCCCAGCAGTTCGTCCTTCTCGCCGTGGATCTCGATCCGGGCGTCCGCGAACGGCTTGCCGGCCGAGGCCAGCCGCTCGGGGTGCTCCGGGTCGTTCACCAGGAACGGCTGGTCGGCGACGAGCGGCAGCTCGCTCAGCCCGTAGACCGGCCGCAGCACCGGCCCGAACCGCTCGATGCCCTGGGCGAGCCGGGTCGGCGAGATCGGACCGCCGCCGCAGTTGAGATAGCGCAGGCTGCTGAGGTCCGCGCCGTCCAGCAGCGGGCTGTCCAGCAGCTCGGACAGCCGGGCCGGTGAGATGAAGGCGCTGGTCAGCCGCTCGTCCCGGACGGTGTCCAGGAAGGCCGGGAGGTCGACCTTCTCGGCCAGCACCAGCAGGCCGTCCTCGGCGAGCGTCAGCAGCGCCGGCATCTGGCCGCTGACGTGGACGAACGCGGTGGTGGACAGGTGGCGCATGCCGAGCTCGCCGATCGAGCGGTAGTAGCCGGCGGCGGCCAGCAGCGCCAGGAAGAAGCGGTGCTCGTGGTGGACCAGCCGGGGCCGTCCGCTGGTGCCGCCGGTGTAGAAGAGCGAGGACGGCTCCGGGGTGCCGGGCGCCCGGACGAACTCCGGGCCGCCCGGCTCGACCGGCTCCAGCAGGTCGGGGCCCGAGCCACCGGGGCCGACGCAGAGGATCTGCAACGGCGCTTCCCTTTGGGTCAGTTCCTCGGTGAGCCGCCCGGTCCGCTCCGGGTCGTAGATCAGCACCTCGACCTGGGCCAGCTCGATGAACTCCACCTGCTCGCGGTAGGGAGGGTAGCGGGCGATCCACACCGTGCGGCAGCCGAGCAGGTGCAGCGCGAGCTGCAGGGCGATCGACTCGGGCAGGTTCCTGACCAGCAGCGCGACCCCGGCGCCGGGACGCACCCCCTGATCGCGCAGCTTGGCCGCCAGGTCCAGGACCATGGTCCGCATCTGGGCGTAGCTCAGCCTGCGCTCGGCGCAGACCACCGCCTCCCTGTCCCCGCAGGCGGCGAAGAGTTCCAGCAGCTGCTCGACGTAGTTGACGCTCGGTGCCGACTGTTCGGTCATCGGTGCCACTTCCTTCTCGATGTGGGTGTGGTGATGGGCGGTCAGCTGAGGGTGGCGGCGTGGATCGCGGTCCAGAGTTCGGTCCGGGCCTCCAGCGCGGTGCGCACCGTCTCGGCGCAGGCCGCCCAGGTGGCGTCGTCCTCGCCGCACAGGTCGATCAGCATCTGCATCGCCATCGGGGTGTGCTGCTCGCCGTCCACCTCGATGTGCCGGGCCAGGTAGTCCTTGAAGGTGCCCAGTTGGCCCTTCTCGTCCTCGATGCTGATCACCTGCTGGAACATCTCGGGGATCAGGTCCTCGCGGCCGAAGGCGAAGGCGGCGGCCTGGCAGTGGACGGGTGCGGTCTCGATGATGCTCCAGGTGACGGCCACGAAGTCGACGGCGGCCTGCGGCGCCGCCGCGAGCTTGAGCGCCTCGGTCACCGCCGTCCCCTCGCGCAGCAACTCCACGAAGGCGGTGATCGGGCCGGTGTCCGCGCCGGACTCCGCCATGCCCGCGATGTAGAGCTCGAAGTGGCTGGTGAAGCCGTCGCCGAGCTCGTCGCTCTCCTCCACCAGCACGATGTCGTTGATCAGTCTTCGGCTCGCGGTCGGCCCGCTGGGCACCCAGGGCACCGAGACGCAGGTCAGGGTGCGCTGCAGGCTCTTGAGCAGCGACATGAAGTCCCAGACCGCGAAGACGTGGGTCTCCTGGAAGGTCCGCACGGCCTCCAGGCTGTTCAGCCGCCCGTACATCGGGTGGCCGAGGACCGTCTGCCGGGCCGGCTCGATGGCCTGTTGGAGGGCGGCGAGTCCGGGGTGCTGACGGTCCCAGTGGTAGCGGTCGGTGCTCATGGGAGGGATCTCCTTACTCGGTGCAGGGCGGTTCGGGGGGCGAGCGGTTCAGGAAGTCGGAACGGGGTCGGGAGCAGGGTCAGTCCATGACGGACCGGACGGCGTGCCGCAGTTGGTCCCGACTGGGCTGGAGGGCACGGTCCAGGCCCAGGGCGAACGGCAGCACGGCGCCGTCCGGCCGGGTGACCCGGCGCGGGGCGGTGCGCAGCGGCGTCCCGCGCTCCACGACGCCGGTGATCACCTCCGCGCCGAACCCGCACATCCGGTTGGAGTCGTCGACCACCACCAGGCGGCCGGTCCGGGCGACCGAGGCGGACAGCGCCGCCCAGTCGAAGGGGTAGACGGTGCGCGGGTCGAAGACCTCCACCGAGATCTCGCCGGCCAGCTCCTCGGCCACCGCGAGCGCGTCGTACACCAGCGCCCCGGCGGCGACCACGGTGACGTCCTCGCCCGGCCGGTGGATCCGGGCCGATCCGATCGGGACGGGCACCAGTTCGGTGGTGACGTCCTCGCGCACGCCCAGCGCACCCGCCGGGGCGAACAGCACCACCGGGTCGGGGTCGCGGATCGCCGAGACGAGCAGGCCGTAGGCGTCGGCCGGGGTGGCCGGGAGCAGGGTCTTCACCCCGACGTGGGCGAAGAGGCTGTACGGGTGGTCCGAGTGCTGGCCCGCCCATCCGTCGCGCGAGCCGGAGCCCGGCACCACGTAGGTGACCGGGGCCGCGATCTGGCCTCCGGTCATCAGCGAGGTCTTGTGGGCCTGGTTGGCGATCTGCTCGAAGACCAGGAAGAGCAGCGAGGGGATCTGGAACTCCACCACCGGCCGCATCCCGGCCAGCGCGGCGCCCAGCGCCAACGAGGTGAACGCCTGCTCGGAGAGCGGGGTGTCCACCACCCGGTCGGCGCCGAAGCGGGCCTGCAGGCCCGGGGTCAGGCCGGCCAGGCCCGCGCCGACGTCCTCCCCGAAGACGCAGACCGCGGGGTCGCGGGCCAACTCGTCGGCGAGCGCCCGGTTGAGGCCCTTGGCGTAGGAGAGCTTGGTCACGTCAGGGCTCCTGCCCGGGGCCGCAGCCCGTCGGCGTACAGGTGGTCGAGCGCACCGGCCGGGTCGGGGTGGGCGCCGGCCAGCGCGAACTCCACTGCCTCGGCCATCAGTCGATCGACCTCCCGGTCGATCTCGGCGCGCCGCCCGGCGCCCGGGTCGCAGCGCTCCAGCGGGTCCCGCTGCCGCCAGGAGTCGATCTCCTCGGCGCTGCGGTAGTTCAGCCTGACCCGGCGCTCCATGGTGTGGTGGCCCTCGAAACGGTAGGTACGGCACTCCAGGAAGGAGGGCCCGGCGCCGGACCGGGCGCGTTCCACCGCCCGCTCGGCGGCCGACCGGACGGCCTCGACGTCCATGCCGTCCACCGCCTCGGCCGGGATCCCGAAGGCGGCCGCGCGCCCGAGCGCCGAGCCGGCCACGCCGGCCCGGACCGACAGTGTGGTGGCGTAGCCGTTGTTCTCGCAGACGAAGAGCACCGGCAGCCGCCAGAGCGCGGCCAGGTTCATCGCCTCCAGCAGTACGCCCTGGTTGAGCGCGCCGTCACCGAAGAAGGTCACCACCACCCGGTCCAGGCCCTGGCGCAGGGCCGCCCAGGCGGCGCCGGCCGCGATCGGCGCGCCGGCGCCCACGATGCCGTTGGCGCCGAGCACCCCGAGCGACAGGTCGGCGGCGTGCATCGAGCCGCCGCGGCCGTGGTTGAGGCCGTTCTCCCGGCCCGCCAGCTCGGCCAGCATCCGGCGCGGGTCGGCGCCCTTGGCCAGCACGTGGCCGTGCCCGCGGTGGGTACTGGTCAGCTGGTCGTCGGCGCGCAGCGCGGCGCAGACGCCGACCGCGACGGCCTCCTGCCCGATGTAGGGGTGGATGCCGCCGACGATCTCGCCGGACTTCACCAGGGACAGCGCGGTCTCCTCGAACGCGCGGATCAGGCGCATCCCCCGGTAGAGCGCCTCCGGGGTCACCGGGCTCGCCGGGCTCACCGGGGGTCCTTCCAGGTGGTCGGGCAGTAGGTCGGATCCGCGTAGTCGGGGTCGCCCCCGGCGGTGCGGCGCACCAGGACGTCGTGGTTGTAGACCACCTGCGTGCCGTCCGCCTTGGTGTACGGGCGGTAGTGGTTGGCGCCGTCCTGCAGGTGCAGCGAGATCGCCCGGCGCGGGCGGACCGAGAGGTTGGCGCCGCTGCCGTGGTAGGTGAGGCAGTGGTGGAAGCTCATGTGGCCGGCCGGGATCACCACCGGGACCTTGGTCACCTCGGCCTCGTTGAACCGGGCGGTCTGCGCCAGGATCTGCTCCAGCTCGCCGCGGTCGCGCTGGGCGAAGTGCCGGGTGGAGTCGTCGCCCTCGACCTCCTTCCACCGGTGGCTGCCGTCCACCATGGTGATGGTGCCCATCTCCTCGTCGCAGTGGTGGAACGGGATGAACGCGGTGAGCATCCGGTCCGAGCTGCAGGTCTGCCAGTAGTGCCGGTCGGCGTGCCAGGGCACCAGGTTGCTCGGCTCCGCCGGGCGCGGCGGCTTGAGGATCAGGGTGGACTGGAAGATCCGGACCTCGTCCGACTCCGCCAGCCTCGCCGCGACCGCGCCGATCAGCGGCTTGCGCAGGATCGCGGCGATCTCCTCGCTCTGGTGGTGGATGTAGTCGTTGTGGCGCTGCACGTCGCCGTCGGCCGGCTGCCAGTCGGCCAGCCGGGCCGGGCGCACGGGCAGCGGACGGTCGACCCGCCCGGCGTAGAAGCGCTCGCTCGCGGCCTCCAGAGTGGCCAACTCCTCTTCGCTGAGCAGGCGCCGGGAGAGGTACCAGCCGTGCTCGGCGTAGCGGCGGACGTCCTCCGGCGAGGGCAGCAGCTCCCGGTCGGCGTCGGTCAGGGTGAACTCGGCCAGTGATGTCACGATTCGCCTTCCTGGGTCAGGCGTGGGAAGCGTCGGTGCGCTCCACGGCCTCGTAGAGTGCCTTGATGTTGGCGCTGCCGAAGGTGAGCGCCCCGCGCCGCTCGATGACCTCCAGGAAGAAGGTGCGGCGCGGGTGGACCGAGCGGGTGAAGATCTGGAAGAGCTGCCCGCCGTGGTCCCGGTCCACCAGGATGTTCAGCCGGCGCAGCGTCTCCAGTGGGATCACCGAGTCGCCGAGCCGCTCGCGCAGTTGGTCGTAGTAGCGCTCGGGGGTGCTGAGGAAGCGCACGCCCCGCCCTTCGAGGGTCTGCACGGAGAGCGCGATGTCGTCGGTGCGGAAGGCCAGGTGCTGGACGCCGACGCCCCGGTGCTGTTCCAGGAACCCGTCGATCTGGCCGGGGTCGCGGCTGGTGTCCGGCTCGATCAGGGTGAGCGTGACCCCGCCGGACGGGCTCTGGACGACGATCGAGTCCATCCCCTGGCTGCCGACCGCGATGTACTCGGTGAAGATCTGCCGCAGGCCCAGCGTCTGCTCCAGGAACTTCACCGTGCGGGCCAGTTCGCCCGAGGGGACGCAGACCGCGAGGTGGTCGAGCTCGACCAGCAGGCCCTCCGGCCCCTCGTCGGCGGGCGCAGGATCGCGCTGGACGAACCGCAGCTCCACGTCGCCGAAGCCGCGGATCGCGGCGCTGACCACCCGGCGGCCGTCCTCCTGGTGGGCGACGGGCGCGGAGAGCGGGTCGGCCCCGGCGGCCACCGCGCTCGCGTAGCAGGCGGCCGCGTCGTCGCAGGAGAGCCCGATCGCCGCCACGCCGTCGCCGTGCCGCCGGACGAACCCGGCCACGGGGTCGGCGGGGTCGTCCGCGGAGGTGAACAGCAGCCGGATGCCGCCCTGACGCAGCAGCACCGCGCTCCGTCCCGCCGGCAGCGGTGCGGCGCCCGGGTGGGGCCCCTCCTGGAAGCCGAAGGTCCCGGCGAGCTCGCGGGCCGCCTCGTCGGCGTTCACGACGTGGAACTCGACATGGTCGATCCGTTGGATGCTCATGGTGCGGTGACCGTCCTCTGCGGGTGCGCTGCGGGTGCTCGGCGATGGGTGCCCGGCCTGCCGGTTCGGGGAGCGGGGATCACTGGTGGGAGGGGTCGGGGACGGCGGTGCCGGCACGGGCCAGCCGGGTGCTCGGCGCGCCGAAGACCAGGCTCAGGTTGTGGCCGCCGAAGGCGAAGGAGTTCGAGAGGGCGGCCCGCACCCGCACCTGCCGCGCCGCGCCGCTCACGTGGTCGAGCTCGCAACCGGGGCCCGGCGCATCGAGGTTGAGGGTCGGCGGCAACAGCCCGTGGCAGAGCGCGAGGATGCTCGCCACGGCCTCCACCGCTCCCCCGGCGCCGAGCAGATGGCCGGTGGCGCCCTTGGTGGAGCTGACCGCCGGGCCCTGGTCGCCGAAGACCGCGCGCAGCGCGGTGGCCTCGGCGACGTCGCCCAACTTGGTGCCGGTGCCGTGGGCGTTGACGTAGCCGACGTCCCCGGGCGACAGTCCGGCCGAGGCGAGGGCCGCCCGCATGGAGTCGGCGGCGCCCTCGCCGTCCGGGCGGGGCGAGGTGGGGTGGTGGGCGTCGGTGCTGGCGCCCCAGCCGAGCAGGTCGGCGTGGCCGGCGGCGCCGCGCGCGTCCGCGTGCTCGGCGCGCTCCAGCACCAGCACGGCACTGCCCTCGCCGAGCACGAAGCCGTTCCTGCGGTGGTCGAAGGGCCGGCTGGCCTCCGTCGGATCCTGCCAACCACTGGCCAGTGCGCGGGCGTTGGTGAAGGCGGCGGCGATCGTCGGATGCAGCGAGGACTCCGCCGCCCCGCAGACCACCACGTCCGCCTCACCGCCGCGGATCAGCCGCAGCCCCTCGGCGATCGACTGGGCGCCCGCCGCGCAGGCCGTCACGATCGACGAACTGTAGCCGCGGATACCGTACTTGATGGCGATCCGGGCCGAGCCCATATTGGAGAGCATGCCGGGCAGCAGGTAGGGGCTCACCCCCGGTCGGCCGCGCAGCTGCCGGTTCTGCGAGTGCTGCTCGAAGGTCTGCAGCCCACCGCCGCCGGTGGACACCACCACGGCGACCCGGCGCGGGTCCACGTCGCGGCCCACCACCAGCCCGGCGTCCGCCATCGCGTCGTCCGCGGCCGCCAGCGCCAGCAGGACGAAGCGGTCGACCGCCTTGGTCTCGGTGCGCGGCAGCACCTCCAGCGGGTCGATCCAGGGGGCGATCCCGGCCGACTCCAGCCAGCCGCCGGCCGGATGGTCCTCGGCCGGACGGCAGAGGCCGGAGCGGCCGGCGAGCAGCGCCTCGAAGAACTCCGCCGGCTTGCGGCCGAGCGGGGTGACCAGGCCCATGCCGGTGACGACCGCGCCGGGCCGCGCCGGGGCGCTCATCTCTCCGCCTCCGCGCCGGCCGCGAGCGCGGCCAGGTGCTGCTCGCGCAGCAGGACCTTGCGCACCTTGCCGGTCGGTCCGAGCGGGATCGCGCTGTCGTCCACCGCGACCACCTGCCGCACCGTCACGGCCACCGCCTCCTCCAACGCGGCCTTGACCTCCTTGGTGCGGTCACGCCCGCGGTCCGCCCCCGCCGCCAGCTGGAGCAGCACGTCGGTGATCACCCGTTCCCCCTCGCGCACGGCGACCACCGTGCAGTCCACCACGTCGGGGCAGGCCACCAGCACCCGCTCCTCGGACATCGCGGTGTGCAGGCGGTGGCCGTCGCCCAGGTCCACCGAGTCCACCGCGCGGTCGACGTGGTAGTAGTAGCCCTCCGCGTCCCGGTAGACCAGGTCGCCGGTGAGGAAGTAGCCGCGCACCCTGGTGCGGTAGGTGGTCGCCGAGTCGTTCCAGTAGCCCAGCGCCAGGGTGGGCGAGCGGGTGCCCAACTCGCCGATCTCGAACGGCTCCAGTGCCTCGCCGGCCGGGTCGAGCACGGCGCAGTCGACGAACGGGTGCGGCTTTCCGACGCAGCGGCCGTAGCGCTCGGTCTCCGGCGTGTGGGTGATGTGGAAGTGCGAGTGGCCCATCTCGGTGGAGCCCAGGCCGTCCACGAAGGCCGAGCCGGCGATGCGCTGCCGGCGCCGGTCCACCAGGGCCTCCCGGCTGCCCTGCGCCACCAGGTGGCGGATGTGCGTCTCGTGGGCGCAGTCGCCGGTGTTCCACCAGAGCGCGACCGAGGCGAGGTCGCGCCCGGACAGGTCGTACCGGGCCAGGTCGGACCAGGTGGCGGCGAAGCCGAGCACGCCGTTCGGGCGCCGCAGCTCGATCGCCTCCAGCACGGCGGCGCCGCTCTGCTCCGACAGCAGGGCGATCTCGGCGTGCGAGCTGAGCGCGAGGTTGAGCGCGATCAGGGTCGCGGCGTGCGCGGCCGGCAGTGCGCTGAGCAGCCGGTCCGACCCCTGCGGACGCGGCAGCGCCAGCCGGTAGCGGACCGCCGCGTACAGGCTGTCGTGCGAGTGGACGACCGCCTTGGGCAGTCCGGTGGTGCCCGAGGAGTGGGTGATCGCCACCGGATCCTGCGGCGCGTGGCGGTAGGCGGGCGGCGCGGCGTCCGGGTCGGCCGCGCCGAGCGAGCCGATCTCGGGCAGCAGCGGCGTGCCGGTGTCGTACCCGGCCAGCGCCGCGCGGTGCCGCTCGTCGGTCAGCACGCCCACCGCAGTCAGCCGCCGGATGTAGCGGGACGCCTTCTCGGCGTCCAGTCGCGGGTTGATCAGGGCCGGGATGGCGCCGAGCCGGGTGAGCGCCAGGGTGGCCAGCACGGCCTCGCCCGCCGCGTCGGCGATCACCACCACCGGGTCCCTGGGGCCGATCCCGAGGGCGGCCAGCGCGGCTGCCCTGGCCCGCACCCGGCGGTCCAACTCCCTTACGGTGAAGGGCGCCCACGCGGGGACCCGGTCGACGTCGGTGTCGAAGGCCAGCATCGGCTGGTCCAGGCCGATGCCGAGGGCCATCCGGGCGGACAGCACGTTTCCGGCGCCGACCTGCGGATCGGCGGCGAGACTGGCACGGATCTGACGGACGCTCACGGTCGCTGGTCCCTTCCTTCACGGGTCACGAGTCTTCGGGGTACTGCCGCGGCGGCGACGAGCACGGCCACCGCGTGGTCCGGTCCGCCCGGCCCACCCTGGTCGGCCGCGACGACCAGGACCTGCTCCGCGTCGCCGTCCTCGATCAGCAGGGCGGCGCAGCCCAGCGCATCGGCCAGGACGGCCTCGGCGGTGTCGCCGAGCGGGGCCGTGCACACCACCGGGCCGTCCAGCCCCCAGCGGGCCGCGACGTGGCCGGCCACGGCGTTGGGGTTGGACTGGTAGAACAGCAGCGGCGGCACCTGCCGCCCCTCGGCCAGCGCGTCCGCGACCACCGCGCGGGTCACCGTGTCGCCGCGGGCGCTGGCGATCAACAGACCGGTGCACGGCGCCGGTTCGAACGGCGGCCGGTCCCGTAGGCAGCGTCCGGCGACCTCGGCGACCAGCGGCTGGAAGCTGGACAGGATGAAGCCGGGCACCGGTGTCACGGTGTCCCCCGGCCCCTGCGGCCACTGCGCGCCGGCCAGCACCACCAGGCCCTGTGCGGCGGCGGGGCCGGCGAGATCGAGGGCCGGCCCGTTCATGCCGCACCCACCAGGAGCGCCGTGTTGGCCCCGCCGAAGGCCGAGTTGAGGCTCAGCGCGTAGCGGGCGGTGCTCGGCCGGGGGTGGTCGAGCACCAGGTCGAGCGGGGACTTCGGGTCGGCCGCGCCCAGCCCGGCCTGCACCGGCAGCCGGCCGCTGCGCAGCGCCCCGACCGTGACCACCAGTTCCAGCAGGGCCGAGCCCTCCAGGGCGTGGCCGTGCGCGCCCTTGGTCGAGCTCACCGGTACCGTGCCGACCGCGTCGCCGAACACCAGCCGCAGCGACTCGACTTCGGCGCTGTCGCCGAGCACGGTGCCGTTGGCGTTGGCGTTCACGTAGCCGACCCGGTCGGCGCCGATCCCGGCCCGGCGCAGCGCGGCGTCGATCGCCCGGGCCAGGCCCAGCCCGTCCGGGCGGGGACGGACCACGTGGTGGGCGTCCCCGGCCCGGCCCCAGCCCGCGAGCACCGCCAGGGCCGGCACCCCGCGGGCCGCGGCGGCCTCCGCCGCCTCCAGCACGACCGTGGCCACGCCGTCACCGAGCAGCACGCCCTTGCGGTCCGCGGCGAACGGCCGGACCTCGCCGTCCCGGGCCAGCGCCCGGCCGGCGTCGAAGAGCGCGTACTGGATCGGCTCGACCAGGTACCCGGCCGCCACCACCACCAGGTCCGCGCGTCCGGAGGCGATCAGCGCGGCGGCGTCGGCGACGGCCGTGCTGCCCGCCACACAGGCCGTGGTGTAGAGGCGGCTCACCGGGAGCAGCCCGCACCGGGCCGGCAGCGCCCGGGAGAGCGGCCCCTCGGGCGTCGGCCCGTCGGCGTGCACCGCCAGCAGCAGCGCGTCGCACGCGACCGCTCGCGGGTCCGCCTGCGCCTGGGCCAGAGCCCGGCCCACCGAGCCGGTCAGCTCCTGGAGCAGCGTTCCGGCGTCCGGCAGCAGCGCGGCCCGGTCGACCCGGAAGGCCTTCGTGCCGAACCGGTCGACGGCGGCGAACGCGGCCGTACCGGCGGTGACCCGGGCCTGCACCAGGGCCGCGCCACGACCGTGCGCGCTGACCGCGTCGAGACCGGTCACCACGACCCGCCTGGCGGTGGCGGGCCGGGGCGACCGCGCGTCACGCATGACCGGCGCTGCCGACCAGCGCCTCGCGCAGCACCTCGGTGGCGACGGTCACGGTGACCATCCGGTCGAGGTCCTCGTCGCTCAGGTCGAGCACCACGCCGTAGCGCTGCTCCACCTCCGTGAGCAGCCAGGTGAGTTCGAGCGAACCTACGACCTCGTCCACCTGGCGGGGTTCACGGCTGCCGAAGGCCGCCAGCATGGCGACCACGTCGTCACGGCCGATCGGGTCGTCACGACCGTCGGGAGAGGCGAGGCTCATTCAGCTCTGCCCGCAGCGTCCACGGCCAGCCGCGCGGCCAGGGCGGTGGCGAACTCGCCGAGGTTCAGCGTCGCCAGGGTCTCGACGTCCTCGTCGCTGAACTTGAGGCCGTAGGCGTCCTCCAACTGGACGGTCAACTCGGCCAGGGCGAGCGACTCCAGGTCGAGGCCGGCGGGTCCGAGGTCGGTCTCGTCGGTGACCTCGTCCACGTCGTAGTTCATGTCCCGCAGCGCCTGGACGATGAAGGTGCTGATCTCCTCTTTCACGGTGCTCTACCTTTCGGACGGCCGCGCCCGGTCGCCCCGCCGCGGCGGGGTGGGTGGTGCGCGGCGGGATCAGGAGGCGGGGTGCTCGGCGGCGGCCCGGCGCAGGGCGGCCGGGTCGCGCAGGGTCTTGCCGGTCGTGGTGCGCGGGAGCCCGGGCAGCACGTGCAGCCGCCGGGGGCGCTTGTAGGGTGCCAACTCCCTTACGAGCGAAGCCTGGACGATGTCGACGGTGGTTCCTTCGAGCGCCAGGTAGGCGTCGATGCCCCCGTCGTGGACGACCACCGCCTCGGTCACTCCGGGCAGCGCCGTCACCGTGCGTTCGACCTCGGTGAGGTCGACCTTGAGACCGCCGATCGAGATCTGCGAGTCGAGTCGGCCCAGCAGGGTCAGCAGGCCGCTGTCCCGGTCCACGGTGGCAGCGTCCCTGGTGTGCAGCCAGCCGTCCGCCCAGCGCGTCGGATCGCTGCTGCCGAGGTAGGGGGAGGCGGCCGCCGCGATCAGCAGCTCGCCGTCCTGGACCCGCACCCGCATACCGTCCGCCGGTTCGACCGAGGGGTGGTGACGGCCGGTCAGATCCGTGGCGATCATACCGAGCTCGGTCATCCCGAACATGGTCCCCAGCGGGACGCCGTAGCGCTCCGTGAACACGGCCGGCAGTCCCGGTCGGACCAGCTCGCCCGCCACGATCATCCGGGTCAGCTGCGGGAAGCGGCGCGCATCGCTCTGGGCGGCCAGCAGTTCGGCGTGGAAGGGGACGCCGAGCACCGTGGTCGGCAGTTCGTCCACCGCCACCGCGTCCAGGATCCCGACGCCGGTCAGCCGCTCGGGGAAGTCCAGTCGGGCACCCGCGTGCAGGCTCTGCAGCAGGCCGCCCACCAGGCCCAGCACATGCACGACGGAGGCGAGCAGCACGATCCTCGCGCCGCGGGCCGGGTAGTCGGCCAGCCCGTCGTAGCGGGCCAGTTCGCGCACCAGGTCCTGCGGGGTGCGGGCGATCACCTTGCTCGGGCCGGTCGAGCCGGAGCTCAGCTGGACCAGGCAGTGGTCGCTCTGCGCCGGGCGGCCGCCCGGCCTTCGGGCGAGGACCGCCTCGACCTCGCTGTAGCCGCGCAGCGCGGCGCCGCCGGTCCGCTCGGCCGTCACCACGAACTGGGGGTCCAGCCGGTCCAGCGCCCGGTCGACCTCGGCCTGCGTCAGCCGGTGGTCGAGCAGACTCACCTGGGCGCCGGACTGCCAGGCGGCCAGCAGCACGGCGATGTACGTCAACGAGGGTGGCAGCCGCAGGACCACCGTGCCGCCGGACACCAGTCCCGCCACAGAGAAACGTTTTTTCTGCTCAGCGACCAGGTCGAGCAGTGCTCCCCGGGTCACGGTGCGGCCCAGCCGCAGACACGGTTCGTCTGCCGGACCGACGAGCAGGTAGTGGTCGACCCAGCCGTCGTGCGGCGGGACCCTCGATGGGTGGGGCGTGGCGGAACCTAACATCGCGTCTCCCGGATAAGGGGGCGATCGGCAGGCGCGAAGCCGGTTTTGGCTTTCTCGCGCCGTAAAATTCCCACACCCGACCGGGCTGGTCAAGGCTCCCTGTGAGGAGGATCTGCGCCGTCGGGGCACGCGGTGAAGGCCCGCACAGAGTGAAGGCCACAGGGACGGGCGCCGTGATCTGGGACCTGTTTTCCGGACGTGACTATTGGGTAGCACTGCACCGGATGGGGGCCTCGGGACCCTTGGGGTCAGGCACCAGCAAAGAAGTCGGCGGGCCTCCGGATCCCGCAATCGACCTGATTCACCCTCACATCGCGGCACGAAAGCCGCAGTTGACGCTTCTCACCGCCGCCCGGACAGAAGGGGTCCAATGGTGTCCGGAACACCCGTAGTCGCACGAGCGCCCCAACTCCTCGCACTCTGCGCAGGCGCTCGCAGAGGTCCGACGATCCCCGGACCGCATCCTGCCGGCTGTCCACCGACCGACATTTCGATATACAACGGCCTTGCAAATATCGGCGTTTGAGTATCGATCACAGAAGGGAACACACCTCCCATGTCCATAGCCCTCACTCCCGGCGAAGTCGCCGACCCCTACTGCCTGCGTGACGGAGAGGCGGCCGCCGTACTCGCCGGGCACCCCTGGCAGCGCTTCGCGGTGCTCGGCGACAGCATCGCCGAGGGCCTGGGCGAGCCCAGCCCCGGCTACCCGGACGAGCCCTGGGTCGACCGGATCGCCGCCGAGCTCGCCGAGCTGCGCCCCGGCTTCGCGTTCCACAACTTCGGCCGCCGCAACACCCCCTCGGAGCAGGTCCGGGCCGAACAGCTCGACGAGGCCCGGGCGTTCGCCCCCGACCTGGCCCTGGTCGCCTGCGGCGGCTTCAACCTCCTCAGCCGCTCCTACGACGCCGACGCCGTCGAGGCGGACCTGCAGGCCATCGTCGAAGGACTGCAGGCCGGCGGGGCCGTGGTGATCACGGTGAGCATGTTCGACGGCTCCTACTCCCCCGCCGTGCCCGAGGAGTACCGCCCCGCGATGCGCGCCCGACTGCACGATCTGGCGGAGCGCACCCAGCGGCTGGCGGGTCGACTGGGCACCGTCCAGGTGAACCTGATCGGCCATCCGGCCTCGCAGGAGGCGGACCTCTACAGCGCGGACGGGCGGCACGGCACCCGGCGCTCGCACGCCATCGCCGCCGCCGAGACCGTCCGCAGCCTCGGCGCGCGGGTGCGCAGGGACCAGCCGTGACGCAGCCCGCTCCGACGGGCGACGGGCAACCCGGGATCGCCGAACGGGCCGCGCTGTTCGGCGTACTGACCGGCGGCTGGATCGCCCAGGCCTGCTACGCGATCACCAAGCTCGGCATCCCCGACCTGCTGGCCGACGGCCCGCGCACCGTGGACGACCTCGCCGCCGCCTGCGACGCCGACCCCCGCGCCCTGCACCGCACCCTGCGCGCGCTCACCGCGAGCGGCCTGCTGCTGCGCAGCGCCCCGCGCAGCTTCGCCCTCACCGCCACCACCCGGCTGCTCTGCTCGGACTACCGGCGCTCCAGCCGCGCCACCGCGCTGATGTTCGGCGAGGAGGTGCACGGCGCCTTCGGCGAGATCATGCACACCCTGCGCACCGGGCAGCCGGCCTTCGAGCACCTCCACGACGTCCCTTTCTACGACTACCTCGGCGAGCACCCGGAGGCCGCCACCACCTTCCACGCCGCGATGGGCGCCGCCGCCGTCCCGGCCGCCCTCGCCGCCTGCGACCTGGCCGGGCTGCGGACCGTCGTCGACATCGGCGGCGGCGAGGGCGGCCTGCTGGCCAAGGTGCTGGCCCGCCACCGCACGGCACACGGCACCCTGGTGGAACTCCCGGAGTCCATCGACCTGGCCCGCGCCCGCCTCACCGAGGCCGGGCTGGCGGACCGCGTCGACCTGGTCGCAGGCAGCTTCTTCGACGAGAGGACCGTCCCGGCCAGCGCCGACCTCTACACGCTCTCGCGCGTCCTGCACAACTGGGACGACCCGAGCGCGGTGGCAATCCTGCACCGGGTCCGCCAGGCGGTGCCACCGGACGGCCGGCTGCTGCTGTTCGAGTACCTGGAGGACCACGAGGAGCCGGCCACCGCCCGTCCTGGCCCCTTCGCCGCACAGGCCAAGCTGATCGACCTGCTGATGCTGGTGATGGTCGACGGCCACGACCGCACCCTCGACCAGTACCGCGACCTGCTGACCGAGGCCGGCTTCGCGATCCGCTCCGTCGTCGCCGCCCCCTCGCACGCCTCCCGCAGCGAGAGCGCGATCGAGGCGGTGCCGGTGTAGCGCGGGCTACGGCCGGAGGGCCAGGTCGCGCCGGTACCAGGTGCCCGACTTGCCGCCGAGGTCGGCCGGGTCCGCCGGGCCGACCGGGGCGAACCCGGCCTTGGTCAGCACCTTCCGGGAGGCGGCATTGGCGTGGGCGGCGGCTGCCCGCAGGGTGCGCAGCCCATGCCGCGCCGCCGCCAACCGGCACAGCTCCCGCACGGTCGCGGTCGCCACGCCGTGGCCGGCGACGTGCTGCGCGACCCGGTAGCCGAGGTCGGCGGAGCCGTCCTCGAAGTCGTACAGGTTGAACCGGCCCAGAACCGAGCCGTCCTCGGCGAGCAGCACGTAGTAGGCGCAGCTGCCGGCCTCCTGCTCGGCCAGCAGGGCGCGGTGCCGGTCGGCGAACCGGTCGTAGAACTCGTCTCCTCGGTCGGAGACCGAGGCAGCGAAGTAGGCGCGGTTCGCCAGCTCGAAGGCCAGGACCGCCGGGGCATGGCCGGCGTCCAGCCGCTGCAACTCGGGCACCTGCGCGACTCTATCCGGACGGCGCGCCGAGGCCACGTGATTTTCCACCGGCGGCAGCCGGGCTCCGTGGCCGAGGGACTCGGCGGCCACGGCGGCGGCCTACGCGGCGCGGGCGAACTCGGGGGTGGTGCGCACCACCTGGCGCAGGAACTCGGCCCGCCGGATGACGTCGCCCGGTGCTCTAGCCCGCGCCGGGCGGCCAGCTCCCCCGGAGCGTCCGACCGCCCTGGGGGATGTCCCGCCGCCGGAGAGGCAGCGAGCCGCTGTTGCGGGGCCGTCTCCTCACACCGAGATCCCTCGGTGAGTCGTCCACTCCTCGGCCGACCGTGCCATCGCGCCGAACCACTCGGCCTCGGGCGACCGCTCGAAGAACCTACGGAGCATGTACACGTACGCAGTAGCGAACGCGTCCACGGACTTCGGATCCGCATTCGCCCATGCAGGGCAGTGAGCCGCCCAGCCCTCGGCAGACTCAGGCGAGTGTCCGGACGAGATGAGTTGCAGGACGAGGCAGGCCGGGTCGATGAACGCCGCCCCGCGCGTCGGCCACGCCCAGTCCACAACCCAGTTGACCCGCTCGCCGATCAGTAGGTTGTCCTCGTTGATGTCGGTGTACAGCAGCGTGTCGCCCCGGAACAGTTCGGCTTCTGCCTCGTTCTGGGCGAAGCGGTCCCACCGGGTCTCCGTCCAGTCTGCGGCGATTCCCGGGAGTTCCAGCCGGCCGACGCGGTTGACCAGTTCAACGATCACGGGGAGGTCCGCCGACCCCGGCGTGAAATCGGCGAACCTTCCCTTGATCACCTCGAAGCCGAGGACTGCCCACGCGTCCTCGTCCGAGTGCCACAGCAGTTCCGGGGAGAGCGGACGGACGAACGGGTTGATCAGCTGTTCCCGGACCAGGGAGTCGAGGCGTCCGCCCGGTTGGTTGCGTACGGCCTTGACGAAGAACGGCCCCTTCTCGCACTCGACCAGGGCAGTGAGGTCGGACATGGAGCCTCGTTCGGTGCGCTGGACGTCGGTCACGTCGCCGGTGTGAGGGTGGATCTGTGCCCAGAATTCCGGGCCGGGAAGGCTGTCGCTCACGTTCGCTACCTCTTCGGGCCGCAGGTGCTCGGCGGGGTGCCGGGGCCGCATTCCGTGTTGTCGTCGGGTCCGCAGGCGCTTTTGGGGCCGCAGTAACTGTCGGGGCCGCAGGGGGCGTTGTCGGGGCCGCACTTCTTGCCCCAGCCGGTCGCCGTCTGGATGGCCGCCACGGCGTCGTGCATGGCCGTGCCGTCGATGATAGAGGCGAGGGGGTCATCCCTGACGTTACCGACACCGATGAACCCCGACATGACGCACGGGGACACCTTCCCCGTGGGGTCGATGGCAGCATGTACGCCGCACTGCCCGCACAGCTCGCTCATGTCCGGCTCGTGGCCCTGCGACCCACGCCCGAACTGTCGTACGCGGTCGACGCGGATGCGGGTCACGCCCAGCGCCGCCAGGTCAGCCCTCGCGGCTTCTCCGTCGTCCGCATCATCCGTGATGATGCCGACCCGCAGGGACACCCCAAGGCTCATGGCCTTCTCGATGTTGGCCCGGGTCTTGCGGTGGCTCGCCCGGCCTGTCACGGCGTCGTGCTTCCCGGCCCGCGACGAGTAGTACGACGTGGCGAGGCTGAGTCCGGCACGCTGGTACAGCTCCCAGTGCTCCGGGGAAGCGTGGACCAGGTTCGAGAACACCTCGACCTCCAGGCCCAACCCCAACGCGTGGTCGGCCAGCTCGCGGAAGTCCGGGTGCATGGTCGGCTCGCCGCCGATGAACTGGACCGTGGCAACGCCGAATGCGGCGGCCTGGTCGAGCGCCCGCGTCCAGTCCTCGCGGGTCATGGTGCCGTGGGTGCCTTCCGGGCCGGACTCGTTGTAGCAGTGAGTGCAGCCAAGCTGGCACTTGCGCGTCAGGTCGAACGACACCGACCGCGTACGGGTTGCCTCGTCCTGACCCGGCTCTATGGTCGTGGTCACGGTCACGTTCCCTTCGTTGGATCGTGCGTGGCCCGTTGGGCGATGCGCCCAACGGGAGGTAGGGCCCCGGCGGGATCGCCCGCCGGGAGTTGGTGCCCGCCCCGGTCCACGGTGGAGAGCCGCGTGGCCGGGGCGGGAGTCTTGGGGAGCCCCGGCCATTCGCCACGGGGGAGGCGGACAGCCGGGGCCGATCAGCGGGTGCGGACGTGCGGACGGGAGGCCTCCGCCTCCATCGGCAAGACGACTTCCGCGTGGGACATCGGGCACTCGGCACCCAACGGGTTCTCGTGCGGCGCCACGTGCCGCCGCGTCACTGCCACCCTCCGAGCGCACCAGGAGTCGGGGCAGCGGATGCCAGTGATGTGTATGACCACGTCGGCGGAGCCGGTCGCCTCGAGTCGCTGGATGTTCACCCGCGTGCTGCCCGGTGCGGACCCTCGCGGGCGGATGGTGACCCCCGCCTCCTTGAGCATCGCCTGCACTGTCCCGGGCGACACGCTCAGCTTGGACGCGATCCGGCGTATCGACGTGGGGAGGGCGTAGAGCCGTACTGCCTCGGTCTTGCTCGCGTCCCAAATCGCCTGCGGGATAAGGCGCTTGTCCGGGTCTCTCATACCTGCTGTCCCCTCCGCGCGTACTCCGGGTAGTTGAGTACGGCCACGTCGGGTTGAGCGGCGTAGTCCGCAGCCATCTGGAGACGTCGCTTCAAGCAGGGCCCGCACCCGGAGACGGGGGCCGTGCCACCCGGCGTGTGGATCGGGCCGAGGTATCGGACCGGCAGCCATTCGAGGCAGAACCAACAGAAGTTCGTGCCCCAGAGTCGGGCATCCTCCTCGGCCACGCTTCGCGCCGGCAACCCGAGATCGAGGGAGATCATCCGTCCTCCCACTGCACCGGGCTGATCTCCCGGGACGCGGCGAGCAGTTTGAGCGCCTCCGTGATCGTCTCCAGGACGGGGACGGACACAGTGCCGAGGCGAACACGTTCCTCCCCGAAGGGATCGACCATGACAGCGGGGGTCGCCCCGTCCAAGCGCAGGAGATGCATCTGCGTCATGAAGTCCAGGCGGGCCACGTAGGTCCGATCGGCGCGCGGTCCCTTCACGGCCGGGGCTTCGTCGCTGTACTCGGTCTGATCGTCCACGGCCCGTGCTCCTTGCTCGATCTTCATGACGCCTTCCGGCCTGCAACAGGCCGGACGCAGCGCGGGCACTCGCAAGGGGGGTACACCTGTGAGGACCGTGGGCCGTCCCCGCTGACGATCGTTTCCGGCCGGAGCTGGCGTCTCGCCCCGGTCGCGGCGTTGACTGTGTAGACGCTCATTTGCATGCCTTCACCAACCATCGCTCGCGCCTCCTTCCCGACGACCTCGGGCATCTGGCGCTGTCCGTGGCCTGTTCGTTTGTATCCCCAGGATCGGCGCGCGAGCGTATTCTCGATAGGCGATTGGGCGTCACGGATCTTCCGTGACAAGCGGATTGGGGTACACGTGAGCGATTCCGAGACCATCGAGGCCACGACCCCGCCGACAGCCGCGAGTCAGTTCGGGCAGGAGGTAGCGCTGTGGCGCGATCACATGGGGATGACCCAACAGCAGCTTGCCGAGGCAACGGACTACACCCGCTCCTACGTGGCAATGGTTGAGACCGGGGAACGTCTCGGCTCCGATCAGTTCGCGAAGAACTGCGACGGCGTGTTCAACACCCCCGAGTCGTTCACACGCTTGAGGGAGCGCCTGTCCCGCGCCGTCCTGCCGCCATGGTTCGAGCCGTACGCCCAGTTGGAGCGGGAGGCACGGATTATCCGGTCCTTCCAGAGTCAGGTGATGCCGGGCTACCTCCAGACCGAGGATTACGCACGGGCGATGCTCGCCGCCGTCCGACCGGAGAACCTTGAGGATCTGGTCAGCGGTCGGATGGCTCGCCGCCGGGTGCTTGAACGTGACGACCGGCCGCATGTATGGCTGATCCTCGATGAGTTGGTACTGCGGCGGACAATCGGCGGACCGGCCGTGATGGCTGCTCAGCTCCAAGAGCTGCTTGAGGCGATGGAGCATCCGCGCACAGTCGTTCAGGTGGTTCCCGAGGACCAGGCGTCGCACGCCGGGCTCGCCGGGCCGTTCACACTGCTCGACCTTGCCGGGGGTGAACAAGTCCTTTGGGTTGACGGGCACTCGCAGGGCAGGATGGGTTACGACAGCGCGGAAACGGCAGCGGCAGTCCACTCCTATGATCTGCTGCGGGCGGTCGCAGAGTCACCCGAGAAGTCCGCCGAGATTGTCTGCACATACCTGGAAAGGCTGAAGTAATGCACAGCGCGATCGAGCTGAACAACGTCAAGTGGCGCAAGTCCACGTACAGCACCAACGGCGGAGATTGCATCGAGCTGGGCGAGGGTATGCCCGGCGTCGCTCCCATCCGTGACTCGAAGGACCCGAGCGGCCCCGCCCTGCTCTTCCCCGCTGCCGCCTTCGCGGCCTTCGTGGGTGCCGTCAAGGCCGGGGAGTTCCCTTCCGTCTGAACTCCCCGCAGCCCCCTTGAGCCCCCTCAGGGCCGACCGTTCGCCCTGAGGGGCTCTCGTGTGCCCCCTCAGACCCGCGCCGCGCCGACCCTCCCCACAAGGCACTCAAGCGCCCGCTGACTCAGAAGAGCAGGAGCCCAACGAGAGTCGATGACAGCGCTGGGGCGCGGTCACTACCACCGTCGGTGGATTGCCGGAGCGGGACCGCCGCGACGGAGTCGTTGGGGAGTGCCGTGCACTGCCCGCGATCCCGAGCCACGGCGGCGGCCTACGCGGCGCGGGCGAACTCGGGGGTGGTGCGGGCCACCTGGCGCAGGAACTCGGCGTTGTCGGCCGTGTGCTTCAACCGCTCCAGCAGCAGCTCGACCGCCTGCTGCGGCGACTGCGCCTGCAGCGCACGGCGGAGCCGGCGAACAGCGTCCAACTCCTCGGGTGAGCAGAGGATCTCCTCCCGGCGGGTGCCGGAGGGGGCGGCGCTGATGGCGGGGAAGACCCGGTGCGCGGCGAGGGTGCGGTCGAGGCGCAGCTCCATGTTCCCGGTGCTCTTCAGTTCCTCGAAGTAGTAGTCGTCGGCGCGGGAGCCGGTGTCCACGAGCGCGGTGGCGATGATGGTCAGCGAGCCGCCGCCCTCGATGTTGCGGGCGGCACCGAAGAGCTGCTTGGGTGCCAGCAGCGCGCCGGCGTCGACGCCGCCGCTGAGGGTGCGGCCGCTGCCCGCGGTGGCGGTCGTGTTGTGGGCGCGACACAGGCGGGTGAGGGAGTCGAGCAGCAGGACGACGTCCTGACCCGACTCGACCAGTCGCTTGGCACGGGCGATGGCGAGGGCCGCGAGAGCGGTGTGGTCCTTGGCGGGGCGGTCGAAGGTGGAGGAGAGCACCTCGCCCTGGACCGACCGGGTCATGTCGGTGACCTCCTCGGGGCGCTCGTCGAGCAGGAGCACCATCAGGTGGCACTCCGGATGGTTGCGGGAGACCGCATCGGCGATGGCCTGCAGGATGAGGGTCTTCCCGGTTTTGGGCGGGGCGACGATCAGCCCCCGCTGACCCTTTCCGACAGGGGCGAGCAGGTCGATCATGCGGGTGGTGAGCCGGCCCGGGTCGGTCTCCAGGCGCAGCCGCTCCTGCGGGTGGATCGGGGTGAGGTCGGCGAAGTGCGGCCGCCCGGCGAGGGCGTCGGGCGCCAGCCCGTTGACGCGCACGACGCGGTCCCCGGCCAGTTCGACGAGGTCGCCGCGGCGCAGTCCGTGGCGCCGGACCTGCTGCGGCGTGAGCCGCAGGTCGTCGGCGCCGGGCAGGTAGCCGTGGGCGCGCAGCATGGTGTTGTTGCCGACCTGGTCGAGGACACCGCTGACGGTGGCCTCCCGGGCGGAGCGGGGTTCGGTTTCGGGCGAGGTCGAGGTCGAGGTTTCGAGTTCGGTGTTCATGGTGGCTCCTTCTGAGAGCAGGTGTGAAAGCAGGGGTGGGGAGCACGCGGGCAGGCGGGGCTTGGCCTCGCGGGGCCTGGCGGCACGGCGCGGCGCGGCGCGGCGCGGTATGGCGCGGTATGGCGCGGCGCGGTATGGCGCGGCGCGGTATGGCGCGGCGCAGGGCGGCACGGCGCGGCGATGGAGAACGCCGGAGGCTGCTGCGTGACGGGTGTGGCACGGAACTGCGGGCTGCGCCTGGTCGCCGGTCGCGAAAGGACGGGCTGCGTCAGGGGGAGCCGGTGGTGCGGAACACACGGGTGGCCGACAGAGCGGCGTTGTCACGTGCTGGAGCTACCGTAGCACCGAGTGGCCATCCCCCGGCAACCCCTTCAGCGGAACCGGTGCTCCTGAACCGTCCAACACCCGGGTGGCGGGATCTGTTCCCGGCCTCTTTCCCAAGCGTCTGCTCCGGGCTCGACGGGCGGGACACCCCGGCTCGGGGTGACGAAATTCGACTGGTGATCAGATTCCTTTCTTCGCAGGTGTGGTGGCCTCAGCTCCGCTGAGCTGCGGACGGCCGGAGACCGGACTTGGCCCTTCCGAATGTGCCACGAGATTGGATAGATCGTCCTCTTGTCAGTGGGGTGTCAGGTGCGCTGGAATGCGTGGGCTTGTCGGGAAGGGTGTTCCGAGGGATGACGCACGTCTCGCAAGTGCCGAACGCATCTCGGGCCGATCTTCCCCGACGCCATGATGGACGAAGGGAAATCGATGATCAGCTGGCACAGGGCCAGACTCGCAGCCGTCACCGTCACAGCCGCCTCCGTGGTCCTCGCGATGGGGACCAGCGCAAACGGAGCACCGACAGTCACCGCCGCCAAGTCCACGGCGGGCGGCGCGGCGGTGCCGGTGATCGTGATTCTGAAGGATCAGCTGACGGCGGTGCCGGCGGATGCCGCGCACCTCAGCGCCCGCAAGCAGCAGACCGCGGCGGCACAGCAGCCGCTGATCGCCATGGCCAAGGCCGCGGGCGCGACGCACATCAGCAGCTATGTGCTGGGCAACGCGTTCTCGGCCACGGTCAGCCCGGCGCTGGAGGCGGACCTGGCGGCCGACCCGGCGGTGGCCTCGGTGCTGCCGGACCTGCCGGTCCCGGTGGCTCCGACCACCACGCCGGCCCCGGTCGCCACCGGTGGCGGGACCAGTACGAAGGGGGCGACCGGCAGGAGCACGACCACGAAGGCCAAGCCCGGGACGACCCAGTACCCCAGCACCGTCTGCCCGTCGAACCCGGCCAAGCCGCTGCTGGAGCCCGAGGCGCTCTACTCCATGCACGTGGCGAGCACCCCCGGGTCGCCCGGCGCCTCGGCACTGGTGGACGGCTCCGGCGTCAAGGTCGGACTGATAGCCGACGGGCTCGACCCGAACAACCCCGACTTCATCCGCGCCAACGGCCAGCATGTCGTCACCGACTACCAGGACTTCTCCGGATCCGGCACCAGCGCCCCCACCGGAGGCGAGGAGGCCTTCGGTGACGCCTCGTCAATTGCTGCTCAGGGACGGGTCAGCTACGACCTGTCGAACTTCGTCAACCCCGCCTACCCGCTGCCGGCCGGCTGCAACATCCGGGTCCAGGGTGTCGCCCCCGGCGCGTCGCTGGTGGTGCTGAAGGCCGACGGAACGCTCTTCACGAACTCCTCAGTCCTGCAGGCCATCAACTACGCCGTGGTCACCGACCACGTGGACGTGCTCAACGAGTCGTTCGGGCAGAACGAGACCCCGGACAGCGGACTGGGCAACGCCCTTGAGGTGTTCAACGGCGAGGCGGTCGCCGCCGGCGTCACCGTCGTCGCGTCCTCCGGTGACGCGGGCGTCACCAGCACGATCGGCAACCCGGGCGCCGACCCCAACGTCATCTCGGTCGGCGCGTCCACCGACTCCCAGCTCTACGAGCAGACCGGCTACGCCCTCGGCCGGAACTCCAACGGCACCTGGGCCAACGACCAGATCTCGGCGCTGTCCTCGGGCGGCTACACCCAGACCGGCCGCACCGTCGACCTGGTCGCCCCGGGCGAGGCCAACTGGGCGCTGTGCTCGACCGATGTCGCCATGTACTCGGAGTGCACCAACTACAACGGCCAGCCGAGCCCGGTCATCGCGTTCGGCGGGACGAGTGAGTCCTCGCCGCTGACCGCGGGCGCGGCGGCGTTGGTCATCGAGGCCTACCGGAACACCCACAACGGCGCCTCCCCCGCACCGGCCCTGGTGAAGTCGCTGCTGGTGGGCACGGCGGAGGACCTCGGGGTACCCGCCTCCGAGCAGGGCGCGGGCCTGGTCGACGCCCGGGCGGCGGTCGAGGCCGCGGAGAGCTACCAGGGCGGCACCGGTACGGCGGCCGACCACAACGTCGCGGTGACGACCGGTCAGCTCGACATCACCGGCCACCCCGGCTCCCGCCACAGCGAGAGCGTCACCGTGGTCAACACCGGTCGCAAGCCGACGACGGTGAGCGCGACCACGCGCACCTTCGTCCCGTTCGGTGACAGCCAGCAGACCGTGCAACTCAACTCGACCACCGACCAGCCGTTCGTGTATCCGACGAACGGAGCGCCCTGGGTCGAGCACCAGGCCACCTTCACCGTCCCGGCCGGGGCCGACCGGCTGTCCGCGGCCATCGCCTGGCAGGGCGTCGCCCAGGCGAGCGGCGGCTCGTCCGTGACCCCGGTGGTCCGGATGACCCTGCTCGACCCGTCCGGCCGGTTCGAGACCAACACCAGGCCGCAGGGCGGCGCGGTCTCGGCCAACTACGGTGCCGTGGACGTGTCGCACCCGGTGGCGGGCACCTGGACGGCGATCCTCTACACCAACGCCGGAACCGACGGCTTCACCGGTCCGGTACTGCTGGACACCGCGACCCAGAAGGCGGTCACCGACGGAGCCGTCAGCCCCTCGTCGCAGACCCTGGCCCCCGGGCGGACCGGCGTGTTCCACGTCCGGCTGACCACCCCGGCGAGCAGCGGTGACAGCTCCGAGTCGGTCGACGTCTCGGCCTCCGACGGCCAGCAGCTCAGCGTCCCGGTCACCCTGCGGGCCCTGATTCCGCTCTCGCACAACACGGGCACCTTCAGCGGGACGCTCATCGGCGGCAACGCGCGCGCGGGCTCGCAGGCGCAGACCGCCACCTACTCCTTCGACGTCCCCAAGGGCAAGAAGGACCTGCAGGTCGGGCTGGCCCTCGGCCAGGACACCAATGTGGCAGTCCAGGGTGTGCTCATCAGCCCGGACAACACTCCGATCGACTCGGAGGGCAACTACCTGCTGAACGCGCAGGGCGTGCCCACCGGCACCGGGGCCACCCTCTCGACCACCGCGATCGACCCGGCCCCCGGCCGGTGGCGGTTCGTGGTCGAGGAGGTCAACCCGGTCAGCGGCGCCGAGCTGTCCCAGCAGTACACGGGCACGGTCGCCTTCGACCGGGACCTGGCCACCGCCAAGGGCCTTCCGACCGGGACCAGGACCCGCCTGGCCGCCGGCGCGCCGACCACGGTGAATGTGACCTACACCAACACCACCGGGGCCCAGCAGTGGATCGGCGTCGACGGCCGCCTCGACACCATGGCGCAGCTGCCGCTGGTGCCGTTCGGCCCGGCGACGGTGCCGCTGCCCCTCTCCTCGACGTTCCCGCCGAGCTTCCTGGTGCCGCCGGGCACGGTGGCGGTCCAGTCCACGGCCACCTCCACCACCCCCGCGCAGCTGGAGCTGGAGAACAGCACCGGCCTGCCGGACGTCTTCGGTGACCTCAACTCCGCGCTGAACGGCGGCACGGTGTCGGTCGCGAACTCGGCCGCCGCCCCCGGGCAGCAGTCGGCACCGGGCTTCTGGGCCACGGTCGTGCAACAGGTCGGCCCGTTCCCGGCCGGCGGCGCGGTCGCGGGCAGCACCACCGTCACGGCGTCGGCGCTCACCCAGGAGTTCGACCCGGCGGTCAGCTCCGGCGTGGGCGACCCGTTCGCCGCCGGTGTGAACGCCTCGGCGGCTCCGGCGGCCCCGGTGCTGGTCCAGCCGGGCGCCCGGGTCACCATCCCGGTGACCATCACGCCCAGCGGCGCGAAGGGCAGCCAGGTGCACGGCGTGCTGTACCTGGTGTCCGGAGCCAACGGAATCAGCGCGACGAACCAGTACGTCGTGTCGGTCTCCGGTGACGTGCTGGCGGCCCTGCCGTACAGCTACAGCATCGGCTGACCCGAGGGCGCACCGTTGAAGGACCTTGCGCGGGAAGGCGATCGCCTTCCCGCGCAAGGTCCTTTCGGACGCCGGGACGACCGGCGGGACGGCGCCCTCGGAGAGCTCCCGGCTCCCGGCCCCCGGCTGTCGGTACGGAGGGGCACGGCGACCCGGCTACGCCCTGCCGAGCGCCTTCGGCAGCAGCAACCGGGACCGCGGCGGGACCGGGCCGACGGCCACCGGTACCGGGCAGGGCACGGCCGAGGTGCGGCTGAGCAGGACCATCCCGGAAGCGTCGCGGCCCGGCGTGTTGTGGCAGGCCCAGTTGCCGGTGGCCCGGGCGGCGATCAGGGTCAGGCAGCGGCCGAGGCCGAGTTGGGCGTAGTAGTTCGGGTGGAAGGACTCCTGGGTCGTGCCCTGGAGGTAGTAGTAGTCGAGGAAGCGCGACCACTCGCTGGTGACCGCCGAGGGACCCTCGGTCCCGGTCGCCTGCCGGGTCGCGGTGGAGCACACCTCACGACCCTGCAGGACGTCGCGCAGATCCAGGAACTGCACGCCCCTGGCGGCGGCCACCGCGGCGAGGCGGTTGGAGATCTGCGGGACCAGCGAGTCGCGGGCCCAGTCCGAGTCCGCGTCCCAGAAGGGGCATCCTCCGGTCTCGATCCGGCTGATACCCCGCTCGGGGTAGCGGTTCTCGTTGCCACGGGGAATCGGCGACGGATAGGACTGCAGCACGATCCGGTAGTCGCGCGCCGAGTACCGGTCGGCGGCCATCACCGCCCTGATCTCGTCGATGGACTTGGCGACACCGGCCATGGCCGCCGCCATCCTCGCGTCGATCGCCTTCTGCTGAGTGGCGTAGCAGTAGGAGTCGTAGGCCACGTAGTCCTCGACGCAGGCCGTGATCACGTCACCGAAGCCGAGATCGTTGCCACCGATGGACAGGGCGATCACCTTGACCTGGTAGTGGGCGGCGACGACCGCGAGCTGGTCGGCCTGCGGGGCCTCGCCCTTGAAGGACTTACCGCCCTGCGAGGCGCGGAAGATGTTGGCTGTGGTCGCGCCGGAGCAGGCGAGGTTGATCTGCGCCTGGGCCACGGTCGGGGCGCTGCGCACCTCGGCGACGTCCGAGCGGTCGCATCCGTTGGCGTAGGTGCTGCCGTAGACGAGAGCGGGGTCGTAGCCGCTGCCGGTCCAGGCGCGGTCCGTGCCGTCCCGGCTGCCGCCGCTGTCGTCGCTGTTGCCCTTCCAGCGACCGGCCTCACCGGAGATGTAGCTGTCCCCCATCGAGACGACGGCGGTGGCCGGGACGGCGCCGGCCGTGGCGGCCGCGGGGACGGCCGTCGCGGCGCGGGCCTGGACGGCCGCGACGGGTGCCAGCGCGAGCGCCGCGCAGACCAGCAGTCCGATCCCCCGGGGACGGTGACGATGGATTCCGAGCACAGTACAGCTCCCGTGAACGAACGCGCGGAGGACGGCGGAGATCCGTGGACACTGTCCCGTCCGACGACGCCCCGAAGCTAACACCCACGCAGTCCGTGCCACCGTCACGGACAGGCGCCGTCGGCCGCTGCCGCCGAACTTTCAGCCGTTCGGCGGGATGGTCAGCAGCGCCCACGGATCAGTCCAGCTGGAGGCGGTCCAGCAGTCCGGCGGCGGCGAAAGCGGCTTCGAGTTCGGCGCGTCCCTCACTGAAGTGGGCCCAGCTGTCGAAGTGGACGGGCACGACCCGGCGGGCTTCCAGGATCGCGGCCGCCTCGGCTGCCTGGGCGCTGTCGAGGGTGAGCAGCGCACCGTCGAACAGTCCGGTGCGGGCCGCACCCGCGAACAGGACGGCGGTGTCGACGGGACCGGTGCGCTCGGCGATGGCCCTGACCAGGTCGAGTGAGGCGTTGTCACCGCTGACGTAGACCGTGGGCAGGTCGGCCGCGCTCAGTACGAAGCCGATGACGTCGCCGCTGACGGGCTCGCAGCCCTCGGGCCCGTGCTGGGCGGACAAGGCCCCCCGACATCGCACCCTCGTGACGGTCCGTCCCTTCTGACCAGCAAGTCAAGGACGTCCGAGCAGTTCGCAGACTGCGTCTGCCGGGATGCCGACTGTCCGGCACCCTTCATGGGTCGCGGGTTGAGCTGGCACACTCAGCTCATGATCGAACGACTGTTAATCAACCGAGCCCACGCAAGGCTCTGGTTAGGCGGCCAAATATCCCAGCTCGGTGACATGGTCTTCGACACGACAGTGTTGTTGTGGATCGTCACCGCTGTGGCCAAGGGCCAGAGTTGGGCACCGGAGGCCGGCTCCGGAGTGCTGATCGCCGAAGTGGTTCCGGTACTGGCGGTGAGCGCGTTCGCCGGCGTCTATGTCGACCGCTGGAACCCGAAACGCACCATGCTGGTGAGCGACGCCCTTCGTGGCCTGTTGATGAGCTCCCTCGTGCTGCTCGCCCTGCTACCCGAGGGGGCCGTCTCCAGAGCCGGGCAGCTGATCTGGATCTATGCCGTGGTGTTCCTGTGCAGCATCGTCTCCCGCTTCTTCCTGCCCGCTCGACTCGGCATCGTCACCGACCTCGTCGCCCCCGAATCGCTGGCCAAGGCGTCGAGCCTCTCAGGCGTCAGCAGTTCGATCGCGGGCCTGATCGGCCCGGTGCTCGCCGCCCCGCTGCTGTTCTCCGCCGGATTGCAGTGGGCCATGATCCTGAATGTGGCAAGCTTCGGCGGCTCCTTCCTGCTCATCGCGGCTGTTCCGTACCGACGTGCGGCCGACGCGGGATCGACCACCCCAGGGGGCGGGACCGCCCCGCAGGTGCGGCGCTCGGGCTTCCGCAGCGAGCTCACCGCCGGGCTCCGGGTGATCTGGCGCAGCCGGGTGCTCCGGGTGCTGGTGATCTGCGCCTTGATAGTGAATCTCGGAGCCGGGCTGCTCACGACCCTGAACGTCTTCTTCGTCCAGAACAACCTGCACACCGACACCAAGTACTACGGCGTACTCGCCACCTGCACCGCAGTCGGTGATCTCATCGGCGCCCTGCTGTCCGCGACCGTAGCCGCCCGACTCGGCGTCAACCGGGCCTTCACCTTCACCCTGGCCCTGTCCGGAGCGATCCTCCTCGTGTACGCCCGACAGTCCGAATTCGCCGTTGCCGCAGCCCTCTTCATCCTGATGTCGCTCCCCATCAGCGTTCTCAACGTGGCGATCACGCCGATCCTGATCGGTGCGACCCCCCGCGAGCTGCTCGGGCGCGTCGCGGGCGTCTTCCAACCGTTGACCCAGGTCACCAACTTGGCCGGCATGGCCCTGGCCGGTTACCTGGCCTCCACCCTCCTCCGTGGGTTCCACCATCGCATCGTCGGTGTCTGGATGGGGACCTACGACCTGATCTTCTCGGTCGCCGGCCTGCTGTTCATCCTCGGCGGGTTCGTCGCCTGGCGGGGCCTGCGCACCGGCTCGGTGTCGACGGAACCGGAGACCGGGGCTGGGACCGGGACCGGAGCACCGGAGACCGCTCCGGACAGCGTTCCCAACTGACCTGATGCGACCGCCGAACTGACCCGGCGGCCGTCCCCGCATGTCGGGACGGCCGCCGCTGTCGCGGGTCCTCCGGGGCCGCCGCGCCCGGCGAGCGGTTGCACAATCACAACCTACGGGCGGGGGGAGAAAATTCGGCAGGCCTGGCTGCAGCGCGCCGAACGCCCGCTCTCTCCGTGCCGCGGCTCCGGTGCCCCGTCAGCCCAGATCCACCTTGTAGATCAACCCCTGCGCGTTCGTCATGATGTTCAGCCGGTTCGGCACGTAGTCGAGGGAGACGGGGGTGTTCGGACCCACGACGCGGGCGTCTTGCTGGGGCAGCGCCGATGCGCTGATCTGGCCCGGCCCTACCGGCAGGCCGTTTGCGACGATGGTCTTGCCCACGAGCAGCCGCTGCCAGCAGTCGAGTGCCTTCTCCAACTGCGGCGACACCAGGTTCGAGGTGAGCGGGCAGGCCGGCGCTGACGAGCGGAGCCCGTCCGCCCGCGCCGCCTGCGCGTTCGGCGCAACGCCGACCAACAGGGCCGCGCTCACGCCGCAGGCGGCACACACCTGCAGAGCGCGCGACAGGAACTTCATGGGACGCGTCGGATGCATCAGGATGTCTCCCTCGATCAGGCGGATCGGGTCTTCGCCCGATCTCCGACCCACCAGACTCCAGGACAATGAGTAGCCGATCAACTTCGTTCAGTCATATTCATCCACTTGGTCAGACCCCGCGCCACGGCAGGGGGACCACGGCGCGCGTCTCCCGGCCGAGTTCCAGCGCGCGCAGCGGGACGGCGGCGACCACCGGCCGACAGGGCGAGTTGCGGGCAACGGCCGGTTCGCGAGGCGTCACCGGGCAACTTGACGCGCCGTCATCGGGAGCTGCCCCAGGGCGCAGCCGGGGCGGCGCGTTCACCAGGGTGCCGGCGGCTCCCCTGCCGTGCCGGACAACGGCCAGGACCCGCTCGTAGTAGATGGCGAGGCTGCTGTCCGGCGGGACAGCGGGTCGGCGGGACAGCGTCCACGGGGCCGAACACCGGGTGCGTCAGAGCTGTCTCGTGGTGAACAGGGTGGTCCCGTACACCGCGTCCACTTCCTTCCGCTCGGTCTCGGTGAACCCGACCTTGGCCAGCACACGGCGAGAAGCGGTGTTCCAGTCCCAGACCGTGGCCCACAGACGTTCGCAGCCAGATGATCTAGCCCATTCCAGAACCGCCAACGAGGCCTCGGTCGCATATCCCTGCCGCCACGCTCGGCGCAGCAGCTCGAATGCCAGTTCCGGTTCCCCCGTCGGTCCTCGCCCGCTGTCGACCAGCCCGCAGTAGCCGATGACGTCGCCGGAGGCCTTCCGCTCGACCGCCAGCAACCCGGTCGACCACAGCTGGTTGGTGCGGATCGAATCCTCCAGCTCCGCGACCGTGGGGTGTCCGTCCGCGTCGATTCGGCGGTGCGGCGGCACGCGTGGATCACGTTCGGTCCACAGCTCACGCTGGACGGCAGCCTCGGCTACCCGCCAAGGCCTCAGCAGCAGGCGGCTCGTCTCGATTACAACTTCGCTGCCCGGACTCGCGCCACCTGTCATGACGGCAACCATCTCACGCGCGAACGCGCTGCCACGTCCCGGGGCGCGCGGTCGGTCCTGCCCCGACGCCATCCAACCGGAGACCGGGCAGGGGTGGACCGGTGCGGCTTCCGCATCCCCCGTCGGGCGCCTGGGTGATGCGCCCTGGGGCTGGGTTCAGCTCCCAGGAGGAGAGGCTCTCGTCGGAGCGGGCGGGCCACAGCGCCAGGTGCCGCTTCCCGGCACGTTTGTGGCGAGCGTCACCTCGGCGTCCCGACCCAGGCTCTGCCGCCGCAGTCGCCGCCGCCGCCGTTCCGCCAGGTCCTCCGGGCTACGCCCGGACACCGCCGCCGGGGCCGCGCAGCGACTGCGCTTCCAGGCCGGTGACGGTGACGCGGGCGGCGATGGACACCGGCTCGGGCGGCGTCGCGGGGGTGTCCCCGGTGTCGCCCTCGTTCCGTGGTGCGGTTCGGCCCCCATGGCACCGGGACAGCGGGCCGCAGCCGGGCCCGCCCTTGTGCCGGTACCGCTGACCGGTGCTGGTGCCGGTGCCGGTGACCAGCACCGGCGCCGGTCAGCGGCGGCCGCCAGCGCGCCGGTCAGCGGCGGCCGCCGGCGCGGCGGTCGTCGGCCAGGGAGGTCAGCGGACCGTACTCGTGGGCGAGCTGCTGCCAGGTCAGCGTGTCGCCGCAGCGCGCCTCGTGGTCGGCGGGGGCGAAGCCCGGCATGGTCCAGGTCCCGGTGGCGGGGGCGCGCAGCCACAGGTCACCGTCGCCGTCGACCACGGTCTGCGGGGTGGGGTCGGGCTCGGCCTGGTCGGTGGGGGCCCAGGTGGCCCTCCCCGGGTGCGACGCGCGGCGCAGCTCGGTGGTGGCGACCTGTGCAGCGAGGTCGCGGGCTCCGCTCTCGACTGCCTCGACCGAGGCGAGACGGTAGGCGTCGGCGAGGTTGGGCAGGGCGGCGGGCTGGTTGCGCTTGGAGCTCAAAGGGGATCCTCCCGACCATTGAGGCGTCATGTCCGTTTTGACGCCTCGGATAGGGGGAGCTTATCCGGGTCCGGCAGCATGCCCGGAGCGGACGGAGCGGACGGAGCGCCCGCCGGGCCCGCCGGGCCGACCAGAACCGTCCCCAGCGCGGTCGACGGCGCCGGAAACCGGCCGCGCGACCCGCACCGACCCGACCACATCTTCTCGGCGCCGATGCCTTCCGCCGACCCGATTCTCCGATTGAGCCGACTCCACCGAACCGGCACGGCACTCCTTCCGGTGAGCCCCGGTCACGACCTCCGCGCGCCGGTGCCGGCCCTGCTCGGCAACAGGGTCGGCCCGGGTGCGGATCGCGGTCCGGCAAGGGCAGGCGGTGGGTGCGGGCCGGGTCCTGTCGCTACGCCTGGCGACGGCATCCGACGAGGAGGGTGGCGACCATCTTCTTGGCGTCGGCCTGGTCGTAGTCGGGGCCGGTGATGCAGAGGTTTCCGATGGCGCGCATGAGCGTGTAGGCGGTGATGCCGGGGCTGAGTTCGTCGGCGGCGGCGCAGGCGTCGAGCAGCGTTGCAAAGGCCGGGACCAGGGTGTCGAGCATCAGGGCGTGGAGGTTCTCCAGCCCTGGATCACCGGACCCCAGGGCGGCGCCGAGGCCGTGCTTGGTCACCAGGAACTCCACGAACGCGTCCGCCCAACGGGTCAGGGCGGTGAACGGGGAGGCCGATCCCTCCAGGAGCTGGGGGGCGAGTGCGGTGCAGGTGTCGATCTGGTGCCGGTAGACGGCGGTGACCAGGTCCGCCCGGGTCGGGAAGTTCCGGTAGATCGTGCCGACGCCGACGCCCGCGCGTTCGGCGATGTCGCGGATGGGGGCCTGGACGCCCTGGTCCACGAAGACCGCCGCCGCGGCCGCCAGCACGCCGCTGCGGGTGCGCTGCGCCTGGGCTTGGCGTACTCCGACCGGTTCCGGCACGGGATCCTCCTCTTGCTCGCGGAACAATGTTCCGCTAAATTGGCGGAACGACGCTCCGCCAAAGTATGGCAGAGCGATCCCATGGAGAAAGTGCAGGTCCCCCATGTCTTCCCGCCACCTCGACCAACGGATCGTCTCGGTCAAGCCCATCACCGTTCCCGCGCCCGGCCGCAGCGTCGACCTGATGGTGAAGGTCACCGCTCCGCTGGTGGGCCAGAACCTGCCCGTCATCGTGTTCTCCCACGGCAACGCATGGTCCCTGGACGGATACGAGCCCCTCGTCGACCGGTGGGCCGCCGCCGGATTCGTCGTGGTGCAGCCCACCCACCTGGACTCCCGCCGCAACGGCATCGGATGGGACGACCCGCGCTTCGCCACCATCTGGCGCGTCCGGATCGCCGACCTCCACGCGGTCCTCGACGGCCTCGGCGACATCCTCCGCCAGGCCGGCGACCTGGAGAGCCGCGTCGACCGTGAGCGCATCGCGGTCGTCGGCCACTCCTGGGGCGCCCAGACCGCCGGCGCGATCCTCGGCGTGCGCGTGCTCGACGCCGACGGCGTTCCCGGAGAGGACTTCTCCCACTCTGCCGTCTCGGCCGGCGCGCTGATCGCCGCGACCGGAACCGGCGACACGCTCACCCCGTTCGCCGCCGAACACCTCCCGTTCATGAGGCCGGACTACTCCACCATGACCACCCCGGCCCTGGTCGTCGCGGGCGGCAAGGACCAGTCGCAGCTCTCCACCCGGGGACCGGAGTGGTTCACCGACGCCTACCACCTCAGCCCGTCCCCGAAGAGCCTGCTCGCCATCGCCGAGGGCGAGCACACCCTGGGCGGCGTGGCCGGCGAGAAGGTCGCCGAGACCACCGACGAGGACCCCGCCCGCGTCGCCCTCGTCGCCGACGCGATCTCCGCCTACCTGCTCGACACCTTCAAGGTCGACGGCGCCGCGTGGACCGACCTCCACAACACCGCTGCGGCCGGCGGAGGTTCGTGGAGCATCTCCAGCAAGTGAACCCGGCTGCCCGCCACGGGCCATGCCCTTCAGTCAGCGGTCTGCGGAGGACCGGTCCGGAAGCGCTGCGCTCCTATCACGCCGAGCAGTTGCAGCTTCTGATGGCTCTCGGTACCGGGTGGGGCCGTGTAGACCAGCAGGGACTGGGACTGGGCCGGGTCCAGTAGGACCTGGCAGTACAGCTCCATCAGGCCCAGCTCCGGGTGGAGCAGCCGCTTGCGCTGCTCGGTCAGTCGCAGGCCGACCTCGTGCGCGTTCCAGCAGGCCGCGAAGTCGGCGCTGCGTTCCAGGAGCGTGTCGGCGAGGTCGGCCGCCCGTGAGTCCGCGCCCTCGCGGGTGACTGCCTCCCGCAGCTGCGAGGTGAAGGTTCGGCCGAGCAGCTCGTGGTCCTGCGGCGGGTAGAGCAGCCGTGCGGTCGGGTCGGTGTACCACCGGTAGACGATGCTGCGTGCCCGGCCCGTGAAGTGCGTCTCGTCGCCGACCAGCGCGACGGAGAGACGGGTCTGCACCAGGGTTTCCCCGAGCCCGGACACGACCTGGGCCGGGGTGTCGTCCAGCCGGTCCAGGATCCGCATCATGCCGGGGCTGACGTGGTCGCCCCGCATGGTCCGGAGCGGGGTGCTGTGGCCTGCCAGCAGGAACAGGTGGTCCCGCTCGTCGCGGGTCAGATGCAGGCCGCGGGCGATCCCGGCCAGCATCTGCTCGGACGGCTGGGGACCGCGCTGCCGTTCCAGTCGGCTGTAGTAGTCGGTGGACATGTCCGCGAGCGCGGCCACCTCCTCGCGGCGCAGCCCGGCGGTGCGACGACGCGAGCCCCGGGGCAGGCCGACGTCCTCGGGTTGCAGCAGCTCGCGGCGCTTGCGCAGGAAGTCCGCCAGTCCGGCCCGGTCCATCAGCGTCTCCTCATCCCAGGGCCGAGAACCACTCGACGACCGTGCGTCCGTACCGCTCCGGCCGGAGGTCGGAGGTCGGAGCGCGCGCCGACCGCCACGCCGGTCTTCTCGTCGTACCGGTGGACGTGGTGGGTGGACAGCCCCGGCACCTTCACGTTCTCCAGCAAGGTCACACTCCAGCATCGTCACATGGTCGCAGGCATCGCTCGCCCGACCGGTCACGAAGGACCGCGTCCACTCCGGATCCAGGCTCACACGCGGCGGCGTGCCCAACAAGGAACTCGCTGTCCACGGCTCGGCGATCCGTGGCTGGGCGGGTCCTTGTTCCGCCCGTGGATTCCGGGTGCAGTGGTGGAGACGGCCGCCGACGCGGCGGATTCGACAGTCGCGCGGACCCAGGGCGCGCCCGGACCGACAGGAAACACCATGACGAAGTGGACCGCCGCAGAACTCCCCGATCTGACCGGGCGCACGGCCGTGGTCACCGGTGCGACGGGAGGCATCGGCCTGATCACGGCCCGGGAACTGGCCGGGGCCGGTGCCCGGGTGGTGCTCGCGGTCCGCGACACCGGCAAGGGCGCGAAGGTCGCCCGCGCCATGGCCGGGGACACGCAGGTGCGGCGCCTGGACGTGTCCAGCCTGGATTCGGTGCGGGCATTCGCGGGCGCGTGGACCGGGGACATCAACATCCTGGTCAACAACGCCGGAATCATGCAGGTCCCCTTGGCCTACACCGCCGACGGCTTCGAGTCCCAGGCGGCGACCAACTACTTCGGCCCGTTCGCCCTCACCAACCTGCTGCTGCCGCACATCACCGACCGCGTCGTCACCGTCTCCTCACAACTGCACCGCCGCGGGCAGGTGCGCACCGACGACCTGAACTGGAGGGCGCGCAGGTACAGCCCGACCACCGCCTACTGCGACTCCAAGCTCGACGTGACCCTGTTCGCGATCGAGCTGGACCGCCGGCTGGCCGCTTCGGGAAGCCGGGTCCGCTCACTGCTGGCGCATCCCGGGATCGCGGCCACGAACCTGACCTCCCACGTCGGCGGATTCCCCGGGTTCATGAGCCGGGCCATGCGGTTCATGACCAACGACGCCGAGATCGGCGCACTGTCGACCCTGTTCGCCGCCGTCGAGGACCTCCCCGGCGGCTCCTACGTCGGCCCGAGCGGCGTCGGCGGCATCAAGGGCCACCCGGCGGTGGGCAAGCCCTCCCGCGCGGCTCTGGACCCGGACACCGCCCGCGCGCTGTGGACCGCCACCGCCGAGCTCACCGGCACCGGCGCCCAACCGGCGCCCAACCGGTCGTGACCGACCAGGACGCGCATCGAGGCATGGTCAGTCCTCGGATCCACTACTCTCGCGGCGGGGCGTGATCCGGTACACCGTCCCGTCTGACGCACATCCAACTGTGGGCTGCGGACTGGAAGTTCATCGACCGCTGACAGGCAGGGGCCCACCGTCACCAGCGTCCTGGTGACGGTGGGCCCCAGTCGGTGGCCCCAGGTCAGGACTTCGTCAAGGTCCAGGAGGTCGACGCCCCGGCGGGACCGGCGATCTGCAGGCCGTGGACGTAGTAGGCCTGGCCCGCACCGTTGAAGCCGGAGCCGGTGAAGGCGGAGGCGGCCCCGTCAGCCCCGGCCGCCTGCCAACCGGCGGCGTAGGAAGGGCCGGCCGCGTCGCCGCGGCCATCGCCGTAGGAGCCTGCGGAGGAGAGCACGCCCGAGCTGGACGCGCCGTCGCCGTTCGCGGTGGCGGAGTGCTGGGCGTAGACGGGCCCGGTGTCCGCCGAGGCGGCACCGGCGGCGCCCATCAGCGCCGAGACCATGATCGTGCCCAGGACCGCAGACTTCGCGAGGTTGCGCATGAGACAACTTCCTTCGTTCGACCAGCCGCACGCGGAATCACCTGCCGCAGAGGGTGATTGGGCCCATTCGCTCCGCCCCCTGGGGCGGTGGCCCGGCCGTGTGCACCCGCGGCCACCGGACGGTATCTGCCCCGCACCCGCCATCCGAATGCACCAAAGCCCTCGCCCTGGTACATGTTCATCCTTTCCGGCGATATATGAATGGAACAGCCTTCTTCGGGACAGTCCCGTCCAGGGGCGTAGCCACAAGCAGGCCGCTGGAGCCCTGTTCGCTCGGATCAGGCCTGGCTGGAGCCCTGGGTGAGGGCTTGGCGCAGGGTGGTGGTGGCGAGGTTGATGGCGGACTGGGCGGCGTGGGTCTCGCGCAGGGCGTTGAGCATGACGAAGTCGTGGATGATGCCCTGGTAGCGGACCGCGGTGACCGCGACGCCGGCGGTGCGGAGCTTGTTGGCGTAGGCCTCGCCCTCGTCGCGCAGGACGTCGGCCTCGCCGGTGATGACCAGGGCCGGGGGCAGGCCGGTGAGTTGCTCGGTGGTGGCGCGCAGCGGGGAGGCGGTGATCTGGGCCCGTTGGGTCTCGTCGGTCGTGTACTGGTCCCAGAACCACTGCATGCCGTCGCGGCGCAGGAAGTAGCCCTCGGCGAACTGGTGGTAGGAGGGGGTGTCGAAGCGGGCGTCGGTGACCGGGTAGAAGAGCACCTGGTGGAGGAGGGTGACGTCGCCGCGCTCCTTCGCCATCAGGGTCAGCGCGGCGGCCATGTTGCCGCCGACGGAGTCGCCGGCCACGGCGATGCGGGTGCCGTCCAGGTCCTTGGTGGCGCCGTGGGTGGTCATCCACTGGGCGACGGCGTAGTTCTGCTCGATGGCGACGGGGTAGCGGGCCTCCGGGGAGAGGTCGTACTCGGGGAAGACCACGGCGGCGCCTGCGCCGACGGCCAGTTCGCGCACCAGGCGGTCGTGGGTGTGGGCGTTGCCGAAGACCCAGCCGGCGCCGTGGATGTAGAGGACGGCGGGCAGGGCCCCGGTGACGCCGGCCGGGCGGACGATCCGGGCCCTGACGCTGCCGGTCGGACCGCCGGGGACGGTGATCCACTCCTCGTCCACCGCCGGCCGGGCGACCTCACCGGACTGGACGTCGTCGACCGCCGCGCGGCCCTCGGCCGGCGGGATCTGGAACAGGTACGGGGGCTGCGCGGTGGCTTCGGCGAACGCGGCGGCCGCGGGTTCGAGGACCGGCGCTGTGGCGTGCTCGGACATGGGGGACTCCTTCGGATCGGGGCTCGGTTCAGCTCGACAGCCAGAAACCTAGTCCACGATTACCTCGTGCACAAGTTTCATTGACACGTGGAAATCGCCCACACTCGGAGCTATCATGATCGGATGACCAGCCGTGATCCCGACCAGCAGCCCGAGCCGGAGCTCTCCCTGCTCCTCGACGACCAGATGTGCTTCGCCCTGTACGCCGCCTCCCGCGCCGTCACCGGGCTCTACCGGCCGATGCTGGAGGAACTCGGGCTCACCTACCCCCAGTACCTCGTACTGCTGGTGCTCTGGAACCAGGACGAGGCCTCCGTCAAGGAGCTCGGCGCCGCGCTCCACCTCGACTACGGCACGCTGACCCCGCTGCTCAAGCGACTGGAGGCCAACGGACTCCTGCGCCGCGAACGCCGCCCCGACGACGAGCGCGCGGTCCGGATCTCGCTCACCGACGCAGGAACGGCCCTGCGCGAGCGCGCCCGCCGCATCCCCACCGCGATCGGCGACGCCATGGGCCTGGACCCCGAAGCGTTCGAACAGACCCGCGCCACCCTGCGACAACTCACGCAGAACGTCACCGCCCGCACCACCCGTACCACCCGTGCCTGACCCACAGCCCGTGGCCCGCAGACGACGGACACGGTCGGCTGCCCCGGGCCCGTGCACGACGTCGGCCTTCAGGACCTGATTGAGGTCTTGAAGGCCGACGCTGTCGTCCGGGGCGGCCGCGGATCGCGGTGCAGCCGATGCTCCGCCCTCCTGCGGGCTCCGCCCGCGCTCAGCCCCCGACCCGCAGGCGATGTGCCACCGTCGGAGCGTGGCTCACCGCCCGGGCGCGGCCTCGGATCCCGGGACGGTCGGGCCCTGGCGGACCCAGCCCGGGGAGTGGATCTCCAGGCGGACGTCCGGGCCGCGCACCTCCGCCCCACAGGTACGGCAGGTCCAGGCCGCGTCCAACGGGTGGTCGGGATGGTCCGGGTGGTCCGCCGGACGGTGCCGCAGTACCACCGGCGGCTCGGCCGTCACCCAGCGGTCGCCCCAGGCGAGCAGGGCCTGGGTGAGCGGGGCGAGGTCCCGCCCGGCCTCGGTGAGGTGGTACTCGTAGCGCGGCGGGCGCTCGCTGTAAGCGCGGCGCTCGACCACCCCCGCCTCCTCCAGAGCGCGCAGCCGGGCGGTGAGCCGGTCGCGCGGGGCACCGGTGTTGCGAACGATCCGGTCGAAGCGGTGATTGCCGTAGAACATCTCGCGCACGGCGAGCAGCGCCCACTTCTCGCCGAGGATCTGCAGCGCGGCGGCGATGGAGCAGGGGCGGCCCGGCAGCGGAACGGCGGCAGAGCGGCCTGCCGCAGGCCGGGAGCCGGCGGGCCGGCCTTCGATGGGCCGGGTGTCGGCGTGCCGGGCGTCGGTGCGCTGGACGTCGGCGGGCTGGGCGTCGGCGGGCTGGACGTCGGTGTGCTGGGTCACTCCACCAGCCTGCCACAGAGGGTTGTGGTTTCAGACTCACTACCGCTAGCGTTCCTGGACATGGAGCTAGTTGGAATATCAAACCCAGTGCCTGTGTCAGCCGACCGGGACCGGCCGCACCGTCGGGTCGCGTTCCTGGTGGTAGCCGCTGCGGTGTTCGTCTCGAACCTCGACCTGTTCATCGTCAACGTCGCCCTTCCGGCGATGCAGCAGCACTTCCACGGCAGCAGCCTGGCCACCCTCTCGTGGGTGCTGAACGGCTACGCCATCGTCTTCGCCGCGCTGCTGGTCGCGGCCGGACGGCTGGCGGACCGGATCGGACACCGCCGGGTGTTCCTCGCCGGTCTGGCCGTCTTCACCCTTGCCTCCGCGCTCTGCGCGCTCGCCCCGGCCGTCGGCTGGCTCGACGCCGCCCGGGTGGTCCAGGCGGCGGGCGCCGCCGCGCTGATGCCGACCTCCCTCGCGCTGCTGCTGGACGCCACTCCCCCGGCCGAGCGCCCCGGCGCCATCCGGGCCTGGGCCTCGATCGGCGGAATCGCCGCCGGGCTCGGACCGGTCCTCGGCGGCCTGCTGGTCGAGGCCGACTGGCGCTGGGTGTTCATCGCCAACGTCCCGGTCGGCGCAGCCGCCATCGCCGTCGGCGCCCGCGTACTGCCCAGGCTGCGCGGCAAGGAGGACGGACCGCTGCCGGACCTGTTCGGCGCGGGACTCCTCACCGCCGCCATCGCCGCTCTCGCCGTGGCCCTGGTCAAGGGCGACGACTGGGGCTGGGACTCGGCCCGGGTCCTCGGCGGGCTGCTCGCGGCCGTCCTGCTGACCGGCTGGTTCCTGCGCCGCTCGGCACGCCACCCCGCTCCCATCGTCGAGCTGCCGCTGCTCCGGGTGCCCAGCTTCGCCGCGGCCAACACCGCCGCGCTGCTGTTCACCGTCGCCTTCGCCGGGATGCTGCTGACCTCGGTCCTGTGGTGCCAGCAGGCCTGGGGGTACTCGGCGCTGCGCACCGGCCTGGCCATCGCCCCGGGCCCACTGCTGGTGCCGCCGGTCGCGCTGGGCAGCGCCGTGCTGGTGCGCAGGCTCGGCGCCGGGCGGCTGGCCGCGCTCGGCACCCTGCTGTTCGCTGCCGGCATCGGCTGGTGGGTCGCCACCATCGGGGTCCGGCCCGGCTACGCCACCGAGCTGCTGCCCGGGATGCTGCTCACCGGCCTGGGTGTGGGGCTGACCCTGCCCACCCTGATCGGGTCCGCCGCAGCGGCGCTGCCGCCCACGCGCTTCGCCACCGGCTCGGCGGTCACCACGATGGCCCGGCAGATCGGCGCGGTGGTGGGCGTGGCGCTGACGGTCAGTCTGATCGGCACCCCGCACGGACCGCAGGCCGCGCTGGACGCCTTCCGACGCGGCTGGACGGCGGTGATCGTGGCGGCGCTGCTGGCCTCTGCGGCCTCCCTGGTACTCGCCGTCGCCCAGCGCCGGGCGGCGGCGAGGTAGCCCCCGGGCCCCGGGCCGCCGTCGCCGACCGGGCAGGGAACGTCGCGGCCATCGGCCAGCACGGCGAACGGGAGCAGCACCCGGACGGCAATCGGGCCCGCACGGCGAACGGGCCCGCACGGCGCTGCTCCCGCAGCCGGCTCCGCAGACAGCCCGCTCCGCAGCGGCGATCCGCTAGTCGATGAGTCTGTCGAGCAGCGGGAACTCCGGGTAGGGCTGGTCGTAGTCCCCGAAATGCCCCTCGTCGCGGATGATCTGCGTGCCGCCCAGCCGATCGAACATGGCGCGCCCCTGCCTGTCGTCGCAGCCGTAGGGGTCATGGGTCGAGTTGACGAAGTACAGCTCGCGGGCGTGGGACTTGATCGCCGCCCAGTCGTAGTCGCCCTGCAGGACCGGCTCGTCCTCGGTGTTCGGCCTGGTGCAGTACCCGGCGACGAGGACGGCCTGGGCCACCGTCACGTCGATGTGTTCAAGGACGGCGAGGAGCAGCGCGGCACCCCCGGAGTGCCCGACCAGTACGGTGCGCTCGTTGAAGTCGTGGTCGGCCAGGACCTTCGGCAGGAACGAGTCGACGGGCTCCACATTGAGGCCGGGGTAGTGCGGGATCGCGACGTCGTAACCCCGCCCGGCCAGCTGTCGGCCCAGCCACGGGTACCAGCAGACCTCGGGGTTCCCACCTGTTCCGTGGAAGATGATGGCGTTCTGCACAGGATGTCCTTTCCTCCGCCGGTGCTACCACCGATGATGCCGGTGCCCACTGACACCCGCCCCGGCTCCGGAGCTGCGAGGCCACCGGTTCGATCAACGGGATTCGATGGTGCTGCCGGGCGCCCCTGTGGGTGACCTGCGCGTTCCCCTGCGCGGTCACCGTCGCGGCGTGGTGCGGCCGGCTCCGGCCGGGTTCCGTCGCGCGGCGCCGGACCCGATGTCGTTTCCTGGCCCTGCGTCCTCAGCCGATCGGCTTCTCCCAGACCGAGACGTGCTGGGCGCTGTCCTCGGCGAAGGGCCTGCGTGTCCACCCCTCCCAGCGCTCACGCAGCCTCAGCCCGGCGAGTTGGGCCATGAGGTCCAGCTCCGCGGGCCAGACGTAGCGGAAGGGGATCGTACGGGCCTCGCCGCGGCCGTCCGGTGTGACCGTGATGTAGTGGCAGGTCGCGTCCTGGGTGACGGTGTCGTAGACGGTGTAGGCCCACTCGGTCGGACCTGTGTTGAACTGGACGATGTTCTGCCCGGCCGGAATCCTGCGCAGTTCCGGAACCATCACCTCGACGACGCAGCAGCCTCCGGGCGCGAGGCGCCCGGCGACGTTGCGGAAGCAGGCGACCTGGTGTGACTGAGCACTGTAGTTGGCGGGTGAGCGCTGACAGTCGAGCGAGGTGATCTGGCGCCTTCTGCAGAGCGCCCGCCCACGCCCTCACTACGTCGGCCTCAAAGTCGAGCTCGACTCACTTGCCGCCTCGCTTGCACAAACGATCGACGCCCGACTACCCGCAGCCCTGGGCGTCAACTACCGCGACCAGAAGTCATCTAGCTAGAAAGTCGCAGTGCGGCCAGGCTGCTGGAACCGGGCCTCTCGGAAACCCGGTGTGGATCATTCTTCGCGCTCGGTCAGGACCTGGAAGAGGCCAAATCAAGCCGGGGAAGCCGGCTTGTCGGTGCTCGGACCTAATATGCGGAGCATGACGCGATACGTTGACGAGGATCTGCACGGTGCGGAGTTCCGCGAGTGCGATCTGACCGGGGCACGCCTGATCGGCGTCGTCATGCAGGATGCCGTGATCGACGGGCTCATCACCAACCTCGTGGTGAACGGTGTTGAGGTCACCGAGTACGTCGAGGCAGAGCTCGACCGGCGTCATCCGGAGCGGGTGCTGATCCGCTCCGAGGACCCTGCCGACCTGCGCGAGGCATCGCGTCGGCTCCGTGCCGGCTGGGCCGCCACGATCGAGCGAATCCGGCGTACGCCCGGCATCGAGCGCCGCAGCATGAACGACGAGTGGTCGGCGGTGCAGACGATGCGCCACCTGGTCTTCGTCCACGACTCGTGGTTCCGCCGCTGCTGCCTGGGCTCGACGGAGCTGTTCACGCCGATGGGCATCGGGACGACTGTCGAGCCCTACCGTGGAGCGCACGGGCTTGACCTCTCGCTGAATCCGGCCCTCGACGAGATCGTGAGCGTGCGTGACGCACAGGCCGCCGAGCTCCAGGCGTGGCTCGACGAGGCCACCGCACCGGCGCTCGCGGCACGAGCGCCGGTGCCCGACGACGATGTCTGGCCGCCGTACGCCCGGGGTCGCTCGGTGCGGCAGTGCCTCGGCACGGTGCTCAACGAGACCTTCGAACACCACGGCTTCTGCGTCCGCGACCTCGACCTGATCGAGGCACAGGACGCCGAGTAGGGATGGAGACGCCGATCCCCTCGGCTCCAGGCTTGGCGCGCAGGCGAGCCACCATCGCCCGGGACAGGTCAATGCCGTGAACCGGAACACCCCGCCGGGCAAGTGGCAACGCGATGCGTCCCGTCCCGACGCCCAGCTCCAGTGCCCTCCCGTTGCCCGCCAACTCCGCGAGGAAGTCCACGGTTTGCCCAATGGCGTCACCCTGGAACTCGGAGCCCGAGGACTCGTCGTACCGCTCTGCTTCACGCTCGCCGAAGTGTCCGTCCGCATCCGTCATCAGCGGACCGAACCTTGGCGGCAGCCGACGGTGCTGACATTTTCGGAGCGGTCACGGCCCCCACCGGGAAGCCGGCGACCACCGGTTCGTGACGCCGCGAGTCGGCCCGCCCGGCAGGCGCACGGCCCGGCCGCACATGGGGCGGCCGGGCCGTCAGCGGCGCGGAGTTCGCGTCACGGTGCGAGCTGCCTGGTCCAGGAGATGGGGTAGGTGGCCGTTACCTTGCCGCTGCAGGTCCTCGTGTACACGGCCGGGCGGCCCGCCGTGTAGGTGATGGTGGCCTCGGTGTAGCGGAGCTCGCCGGGGTGGCCCTTGACCGCAGCGCTGCCCAGAACCTCCACCACGACGGGGTAGTAGTGGATGTGGCCGTGGGCGCAGTAGGGAATGCAGTCATTCTCCCTCTCGGTCCCGTAGGCGCTGGCCAGCTGCGGCGTCCAGCTGGTCCAATGCAGGCCCATCAGCCCGATGCCGTCGTCCGCGCAGGTCAGCACGATCGCCCCCGGCTTGACCTGCGCCCTGCCGGAGCAGTCGGGCACGACGTGTTGCGGAGCGGATGCGGTAGCGGGCGCGGCCGCAGTCGCGCCGCGCGTCACGGTCGCCGCGCCGGCCGCCCCGGGCAGTCCCAGGCCCAGCCCGACCGCGACCGCGATCGTCGCGGCTGCCCCCATCGCGACCGATCTCGAGCGTCCCCAGTGCACGTTCATGTAATGCCCCCCTGTGTCCAGTTGCTGCATCTGACGGACCAGAAGACGCCGCACGTGCCGCTGCGGTTGCGCAGTCTTTCAACAGCCCTGCGACCGCTCGGCAACCGCACCCTGGGTGCAGCCAACCCCGAGCCCGCTGTGCTGGACGGGCTCGACCGCGCCACCGACGCCCTGCGCGGCCTCGGACACCGGGTCACCGACGACGACACCGACCTCCCGGCCGGCCTCCAGTTGCGCCAACTCATCGCCCCGCACCACCGCGACGACCACCTCCTCGCGGTCGCGGCCACCCTGGAGGACAAGAACAAGATCGTCAAGCCCGCCGTGGCCACTGCAGAGCTCTACTTCACCACGCAGGCTTGGTAGACGTCCTGGCGGCCGGCCCGTACCTGGAGGCCCTGCACCGGCACGTAAATGACGTTCGCGCAGATGATGACCGGCCGCCACGAGTGCGGGTGGGCCGACTGCGTCCATGGGGTGGCGATACTGCCCAGATCCGGTGCCTCGGGGCCGGGGCGTCGCCTTACTGCCAGCGCTGGTAGGAGCCGCTGTTGTCGTGGCTCATGTACACGCGGCCGTTGAGGTTGGAGTCCAGGAGGAGGCCGGTGGCCTTGTTGGTGAGCTTCCAGCCCTCGCTGTAGTGGACCTCGTACCAGCGCTGGTTGTTGCCACCGTTGCAGCTGAGCGCGTAGACGCTGCCGGCGGTGCCGTTGGCGCCGGGGGTGTTGTTGCTGTCCAGGCACTGGCGGGTGGCGGTGTTCGTCTCGGTCCAGGTGCCGTCGCCGTTGCTGGAGTCGCTCCAGTTGGTGTAGACGTCGGAGGGTATGCCGGCGCTGATGTCGCGGGTGCCGATCGCCGAGCCGTTGGTGTTGGCGGCGACCTGGGCGAGGTACATGCTGGTGGCCGCGTTCTTCCAGGTGACCACGGAGGTCGTGGCGTCGGCGGTGCTGGTCACGCCGACCACAACGGTGGCGGCCGCGATCAGACAAAGCGCGGTCTTGGCAATGATTTTCAACTGACGTGCCGTTCGTCTTTCGAATCTTCGCCGATTCAGTTCGGGCACAATGAAACATACTTGCATACAATCGGTCAATGCACGGAACGGTAACGGCCGAATTGATGTCGCGTCAGTGGTTCCGTCGACACTCCAGGGGGCCGGAGTGTCTGACTCCAGCCATAAAAGGATCTTGTTATGATCAGCTGGATCGCTCGCCAGCAACCGAGGGAACCCCCATGAACCCTGCGTTCACCAGGCCATTCCCGCAGGCGGCCAAGCGGTCGGCAGGTCAGGACCCCTCGGCCTGGGGGGCGCGGAGCGGCCCTCTGGCCGAGGGCGCCGCCAGCTTCTTCGGCGTCCTCCATATGACGCTTTCCGTGCTGCACGACCGCCAGTTGCATTCCGGCGGATTCGACCTCGGAATCTTCGAGCAAGCCATCAAGGCCTATTCCCGGGGAAGAGCTCCCATCGTTCCACTGAAAGGCCCGGGAGCCAATATCCTCGGCGACCACTTCAGCCCGATCCTGGCTCTCCTCGCACCGGTCTACCGCATCTTCCCCGGCACGTTCACGCTCCTGGCCGCGCAGTCGCTGCTGGCGGCGCTCTCACTGGTGCCGCTCACCCGCTGGGCCCACGCCGCATGCGGACCCAAGGCCGCCTGGTGGACCGCGATCGGCCTGGGCTGCTCATGGGGACTGGCCGAGATGGTGCACTTCGACTTCCACGAAGTGGCCTTCGCCGTACCGCTGCTGGCCTTCGCCCTGACCGCCGCCGGCCAGGAGCGCTGGCGCGCCGCCGCCCTCTGGTCCCTGCCCCTGCTCCTGGTCAAGGAGGACCTCGGCGCTACCGTCGCCGTACTGGGCTGCTACATCGCCTGGAAGGGGCCCCGCCGAACCGGAATCCCCCTGGCCCTGCTCGGCTGCGCCGCCAGCGCCCTGGAAGTCCTGGTCCTGATCCCCGCGGCCAACAGCAACCACACCTTCTCCTACGCCTCCCAGATCAGCGCCGGTCACAGCCCCTGGGCTGCCGCGGCAGCGCTCCTCTGGCCCCCCGTCAAGTGGCTGACCTGCCTCATGGTGCTGGCCCCCACCGGCTTCCTGGCCCTGCGCTCCCCCCTGCTCCTGCTCGCCGCCCCCACCCTGGCCTGGCGCTTCACCGCCGACAACCCCGCCTACTGGGGCACGCACTACCACTACAGCGCCGTGCTCATGCCCATCGTCTTCGCCGCAGCCGTCCACACCCTCGCCGGCCACCGCCGCCCCTCCGCGCGCACCGTGCGCGCGGCTGCCGCCCTCGGACTGGCCTTCACCGCCGCCACCGTCGCCGTGTACCCCCTCCATGAGGTCCTGCTGCCCAAGACCTGGGCCCTGACAGCCCATGACACCGATGCGCGCCGACTGCTGGACATGGTTCCCGACGGCGTACAGATCGCCGCCTCCAACCACTTGGCGGCTCAACTGGTTGCCCGGACCACCGTCACCGAGGCATGCCAGGCCACCGCACCCGAGTGGGTCATCTACGACACCACCGACCCCACCAGCGCAAGTTGCCCCCTGTCCCGTCTCGCCGACACGATCGGGCAGCATCCCCTCGACGGCTACGAGGTGCTGGCGCGCAGTGACGGTATCAGCCTCCTGCGGCGTATCCGACCTTGCCCGCGACCGCCTGCGGTATCCCGTGCACCCTGCCCCGATCGACAAATTATGTGCACCGCTCCGGAACGTCCCGCCACGGCGCTCCCGTGCGAGTCCGCCACCGGATCCCGTCGATCAGCTACCGACGGGAGTACATCGCGGGTCGCCCCGGCCTCACGCCCACGGGCAGCAACGGTGCCAGCACGGCCCACTGTTCGTTCGCCAGATCTCCACGTCCCACGACAAGATCATCGCAGACCTTGATCCACTTTAAACAGACCCTAGCATGACCTCATGACCTTGGATCTGTTTGCAGGCGTCCCCGTCCGCGACTACGCCGCAGCAGCGGCCTGGTACGAGCTCCTCCTCGGCGCCCCGCCGGCATTCCTGCCGAACGACACGGAGGCGGTGTGGGAACTCGCCGACCATCGGTACTTGTACATCGTCGTGCGGCCCGAGCACGCCGGGCACGCCCTGCACACGGTCTTCGTCAGCGACTTCGACGCCCGCATCACCCAGATCGCCGAGCGGGGCCTGGAGCCGGCCCAGCGCGAGACCTACGCCAACGGTGTCCGCAAGGCCACCTTCCGCGACCCGGACGGCAATGCGATCGGGTTCGGCGGCGCCGCACCCGCCTGACGACACCTCCGGCTGGTGGCCCCTCGCATGGACGCTGTCCGTGGATCCTGCCGCGACCTGCTGCCCTGCGGGGTCGGCCCAGAAGCCCGCAGGGCCGACCGAAGCCGGCCCGGCCGGACTCTGACCGCCCGACCGCCCGACCGCCGGGTTCGGCGCATCAGGGCGGCAGCGCTCATCAGCGCTTCAGGAACCGCAGGTAGAACGCCGCGAACACCAGGACGATGCCGACGTTCGCCAGCAACCGCTCCCAGAACTGCTGTCGGAAGAACAGCACATCCACGCCAACCACGACAGCCACCAACGCGAGCACGTAGAGCACGACGACTGCCTGTCTTCCCATCCCCCCTTTCTACTACACGCGGTTGCCCTGGGAGCGGAACGCACGCATCCTCGGTGACGGCCGACCCCACAAAGCCGCCCTCGGTCGCATGGAATGGGACTACCTCGGGTCATCGGTCTGCCAGGGGCAGCGGAACTTTCCGGGCCGCAGGCGCCATGCTTCGAGAGCGCCTGTCGGTTCCGCTTCGTCGGCGGCGATCGCGGAACTGGTCAGGACGGCCCCGATGTCGTGGTCGTCGAATCCGTGGATGCGCTCTGCGTCGTAGTCCCAGGCAGCCAGCCCAGGGCGTCGGCCGGCCCGGCGGCCCGGCCCGTGGCGGCGCCCACTCGGAACATGTGGTCGTCGACCGCGCGACCTCGCGGGGCCGCCAGTCCCAGCACGGCCTCAATCGGTGAGGCCGTGCTGGGCGTGTGCGCTGTCGTCGTCTCGTTCGCGGACTCGTCGGTCATCCCACGATCATGCCGCGCCGGGCGTCGGCCGGTGGCCGACCGCTCGGCGCAGGTCTGCCGTGAGTCGGCCTCATGACCAGGTCGCGGCATGGGAGAAGTCGGAGACGAGTACGGGCTCCAAGGCGCGGGAAGTCCCGGAACCGGAAGACCCGCCTCCAGGCCGGGGCCAAATCACCTGGGACCGGACATACATGACCTGGCATCAAATACTTCGCAATTGCTGCATGACATTGGGAAACCAATGCGGGTATTCCCCCGTAAATGCGACTGTGGGCCTGTTGTGAAAATCCCAAGGGCTGTGTAAGCATTCCGTCGCCCAAGTCGCCACTTGGGCCCCGGCGGTCACAAGGCGTTTGTCACCCTTTGGGACGGTGCGCCTCGGATCCACTGTGACGCGTTTGCCGCCGTTCGCGAACGATGTGGCGGCCCCAGGGGGCTGCCGCAGAACCGAGTGGGGGAACGAATGAAGTCCATGCGAGGTATGACTCGTACGCGGCGCCTGCGAATAGCGGCGCTGCTGGGCACGATCGGCGTGTTCGCGAGCGTTGGGGCCGCACCGCCTGCAGGGGCCGCATCCGGGGCGAAAGCGCCTTCGGCGCCGAACTCCAGCTGCTACCCGAGCGGCGGCTCCTTCCACTGCTACGCGATCGGGTGGGACAACACCCACGGTCCCTACGACGGGATCGGGGTGACCCGCAACGACATCAACATCTCCGGGATAGCTGCGGGTTCGAACTGCGCCGGGGTCCCGGGGAGCGGCTGGAGCATCAGCGGCGGCGTGGCCTACCAGTCGCAGTGGATCACCCTTGCCGGCGCCCAGGGACAGGACTGGGAGGAGCTCGGCACCGGGCACCGCTGCGACTACGAGAACTTCTGGTACTGGGGCTACGGACTGAACGGGGCCTGGTACCCGCTCGGCACCGAGAACCAGAGCTACATCGGCCCCAACGCCCAGCACCGGTTCAGCATCTACCGGACCGGCAACACCTGGCACTACGAGATAGACAACACCGTCATGGGCGCCACGGCCGACTGGGGGACGACGACCGGCACCAGCATCCAGTTCGGCCTGGAGAGTTGGGACGCCGGCGCGAGCACCACCGGTCAGCCGTACTCCGACATCAGCTACCTGAGTTCCGGAACCAGCCACGCCATCAGCGGCCGCCAGGGCACAACCATCGACCCGTGGATGTGCGGACAGTGGAGCTCGGACACCGAGTGGTGGGCCGGCGAAGGCGCGGGCTGCGGATACAAGTCCTCCTCGGTCGCCACCTCCGCCGACGCCCAGGCCGCTCCTGCTCCGGCCGCCGCCGCGCAGGCCGCCCTCCCGCTGAGCGGAACGGCGCGAATCGGCGGCGGACTGACCAGCAGTCAGCTGGTCACCAGCTGCGGGACCAACGCCCGAACGGCGACCGACCAGTGGGGGCAGGCCACCTCGGTCCTCAGGGCCTACGGCAGCTCGGCGAAGTCGGTCACGGACTGGAAGACCCGCTACCTGGGCAAGACCGGCAAGACGCTCGACTCCAGCCAGGTCGACGCGGCCGGCCCGGTCGCGGTGTGCGTGATCGCCGGTGACTACAAGATCCCCACCCCGCCGCCGGCCCAGGGCTCCACCACGCCCACCCCCACGTTCGACCTGGCCGTGGTGACAGTCGACAGTCACGGCACGGTCAAGCCCTTCGCCTACGGGAATGCCACCACCCTGGCCGGTCTCCTCGGTACGGCACCGGCTCAGTAGCCGTTCACCTCGTTCGGGGCCCGGCAGCTGCCGGGCCCCGCTGCGACCCCACTGCGGGGGCATGGCACCCGCCCCGGACCTTCTCGGCGCGGGTGAGTGCGGCGCCATCGGAAAACCTCTTGCTCCCCGGTCCGGCTGCTTGGTGGAATGCAGGAGTTTCGACGGCAGGGGGGAACAGCTTGGCGGTGTTCGGGTGTGCAGGCTGCGGCGCGGTGCTGACGGCGGCGGTGTTGGAGGTGGCACTGCCGATCCACCTGGCCGACACCCACTGGGAGACGCTGCACCCGCCGTTGCTGGAGGCCGGCACCTACGCCGTCGACCCCGCGCCGGCCGGCCCGCCGTGGCGGCAGTGGGACGGGCTCGGAGTGCGCGAGGCGCCGGAGCAGGGGCTGTTCGCGCCGTTCGGCGCACTGTCCGACGGACCGTCGGACACCGTCCTCCTCGCGCCCGGCGACATGCGTGGCACCGGGCTGATCCTTGAGCGGGCCGGGGGCTACTGCATGGGGATCAACGGCAGCGACGGCCCCAACCTCGCGTGCCTGGCCTGCGATCTGCCGGTTGGAACGAGGATGGACGACTGCGGCTGCTGGCAGGTCGTCCGGCTCGTCCCGCAGGCGGTGGTGCGGCTGCCCGGCCCCCCGGAGCGGCCGGTCATGGACTGGGCGGAGCTGCTCGCCACCGGCGCCCTGCAGCACCGGCTGAGCGAGTACTGGGACATCCCGGCGGGCGTGGCCCTCGCCCAGGTGGTGGTGGCTGCCGGGGGCGCACCGGTCGAGGTGGCGCCCGGGCCGGTCGCGGAGCTCCTCGGCCGGGTACTCGGCGCGCTGCTGCCCGCCGGGGAAGGGGCGAAGCGGCTGGACCTGGCGGGCCCGGGGTACGGCGAGCCGGCCACCGACCTGGCGCTGGTGCCGGTCCATCCGCAGACCGGAGACATGTGGCAGCCGCGTGGCGGGTCGGTGCCGGTGCCGGTGCCCATGGATGCCGCGCTCTGGGCCGAACTCGCCTTCCCGCCGCACCGGACGCGACTGCCGGTGGTCGGCGGACTGCCGGCCGGCGTGGAGCGGGACGACCCGCTCCCGCCGCACCCCTGCTACCCGCGCAGTCCGTCCCGGGAGGCGCTCCGCCACACTCTCGCGCGGATGCCCGCTGTCAGGGAACCGTGGCTGCGGGCGATCTACGACCGGGACTGGTGACCCGTCAGGGGCGTTACGGACCCGGACGATGACGCTCCTGCAGCACTGCTCGGCCCGTTGATCAGCAGGAACGGATCGGCCGCCCCGGCCGCCAGCAGGTACCAGGCGGTTGCACCGATGTGCGGGGCGGCGTAGTAGTCGTCGCCGTCGCAGTCGCTGAGGTTGTCGCCGGAGGCGGCGTCGATTCCCTTGCCGTCCTGGTTGGGTGCGGTGGTCTGCGCCAGTTGGATCGAGTTCAGGTAGCCCTGGGCCTTCGCTGCGTCGCCGGGGGCGTTGCGGACGGCGAGGGCGGCTGCGAGGTGGGCGGTGCCCTCGAACCAGACCTTGCTGCGGTCGCACGCGCCGAAGCTCACCCCGGTGAAGCTGCCGCTGGTGACGGCCAGGTTGGTGATGTCCCAGTCGATGGAGGCGGCATAGGTCGGGTCCTTGAAGGCCAGGTAGCTCCAGGTGTTGACGTCCTCGGGCAGGAATCCCTTGTTGAGGGTGACGCCGCTCTCGTCGGTGCCGACCCAGAACTTCTTCGCGTCGGCGTCCCACATCGCGTGGACGAAGGTCTCGGCGTGGGTCGCGGCGGAGGTCCAGGCGCTGTTGCCGGTCTCCTGGGCCAGCATGCTGAAGAAGGCGTACACGTCGATGTTGTGCTCGGTGGACTTCCACTCGATCTTGCTGCTGCCGTCGTAGCCGCCGGTGTAGCCACCTGCGCCCCGGGTGTCGTACGTCTTGCTCCTGACCCAGTCGGCGACGTCGGTCGCGCCGGTCAGGTAGGAGGTGACGTGGGTCCTGGCGTAGAGCTGGACGAGGGCCTGGCCGACCCAGGCCATGTTGCCGACGTCGCTCGTCGGATCGGTGGCCTTGACCTTGCTCGCACTGGTCAGCGGTGTCGGGGCGTAGGCGGCGCGGATGCGTCCGTCGTGGCTGGAGTCGTGGGCCTGCACATACAGCAGGGCGTTGCCGATGACCTGCGCCCGGGCGATGTCGTCGGCCGTGCCACGGGCCAGCAGCGCGTCCACCACCAGGGCGTCGTCGTAGGTCACCGAATCGGTGAAGGTTCCCATCGCCTTGTCGGCGACGAAGCTCTGCACCAGCCGGGGTTCGGTACCGGTGGCGTACTTGTCCATCATGTTGTCCAGGAAGGTGTAGGCGTTCGCCTCGCTGGACGCCGACACCTCGGTCCCGGCCGTTGCTGCCTTCGCGGGGGTCTGCAGGCCGATGGCGCAGGCTGCGACCAGCGCACTTGCAAGGGCCACACCCAGCGGGCCGCGCAGGCCGGACCTTCGCGCGGATCGGTGTTGGTCCGACATGTTCGCACCTCTTGTTCGGTTCGAGGTTCTGCTCGGGCTACGCCAGTCTCGGGGTGACCTTTTGTCATGTCAAGAAGCCTTACTAGATAACCTTCTGTCAATCCAGTTGGCCTGGAACCGGCTTGGACTTACCATTCGACAGGTGACGAGCCATGCCGACACCTCCCCCGCATCGACCGATCGCCCCCGCGTCGCGCCCAAGCGCGCCCGCGCCCGTCAGGCGATCATGGCGCTGATCTCCCAGCACATGGGCGGCGAGGCGCTGCCGTCGGAGCACGAGCTGTGCGAGCAACTCGGGGTCTCGCGCCCGACCCTGAGGGCCGCCGTCGACGAACTCATCGAGGAGGGCGTGCTCGTCCGGCAGCAGGGCCGCGGCACCTTCACCAGCCCGCGCAAGATCGCCCAACCACTGGCCCCCAGCGCCGGCGTGGCCAACTCGTTCCGCGTGCCGCTGACCGAGGGCCTGTGGCAGAGTCGCACGCTCCACTTCGAACGGAGCAGCGCCGGAGCCCGGTTCGGCAGGGAGCTGCAGGTCGCCCCGAACACGCGGATCGTCTTCGTCGAGCGGCTGCGGATCGTCGACGGGACGCCGTTGGCCGTGGAGCGCCTGCGCATTCCGGACCACTTCGTCCCGGACATCACCGCCGAGGACTTCGAGAGCGGTTCCTTCTACCAGCTCCTGCACTCCCGCTACGGGATCACCATGGCCCGCGCCAAGCAGTCGATCGAGGCCACCGTCACCGACGAGCGGGAGTCCGCCTTCCTGGAGACCCCGCCGTACTCCCCGGCGATGCTGCTGGAGGTCACCACCAGGGACACCGGGAACCGCATCATCGAGTACACCAGGTCCGTCTACCGCGGCGACCGCTACCGCATCGACTCGGAGCTCGTCTTCGACGTCCCGTGAGCGAACCACCGGCCCGGCGCAGCGTCAAGCACCGCAGGGGAAAGCTCACTTGGCGCCACCCACGGTGCGCCGGCCGACCGGGGAGCTTTCGCGAACCAGGTTCTGGTTAGGCATCCTTACAATAAGCTCGGCGCATGATGCGAATGAAGTGGACAGCAGCAGCGACCGGCGTGCTCGCCCTGGCTGCCGGAGTCGGTACGACCGCACTGGCCTCGGCCAACCCGGTGAGACCCGCCACCACGAGAGCGGCCGCCCCGATCAGCCTCAGCAGCTGGGACGGCCTGCTGCTCCCCGTCGACTCGGCCGGTCAGCCCTCCGGCAAGGACGCCGAGGTGCTGAGCCCCGCCCGACTGATCTCGCCCTGGCTGACCCAGGACAGCGGCGGGGCCCTGACCTTCTGGGCGCCCTCGGGGGCGGCCACCACCCCCGGCTCGCTGCACTCGCGCACCGAGCTGGAGTCCGCCGACAAGTACGCCGTGGGCACCGAGAAGCACGTGCTCGACGCCACCCTGCAGGTCCTCCGACTGCCGCAGAGCAACCCCGAGATCTGCGTCGCCCAGCTGCACGCCGGTGGCAGCGGGGGTTCGTCCCCCTTCGTCATGGTCGACTACAAGTCCGGCGAGCTCTACGTCATGGTGGCCTCGGGAACGAGCGCCCCGGCGGACTTCTACACCCTGCTCACCGGCGTCCCGCTGGACACCTCGTTCTCCTACCGGGTCGCGGACAACGGCAACGGGACGCTGACGCTCTCCGCGGCGTCCGGCAGCCAGAAGCAGTCCTACACGGTCGCCGTTCCGCGTGTCCTGGTCGGCGCCTCCGGGCACTTCTCGGCGGGCGACTACCAACAGGGCACGGTCAGCGAGGGAGCCGACGACGGCGGCCGGGTCCAGTTCACGGCCCTGACGCAGAGCTAGCCGGCGGGGCCCCGGCGCCGGCAGTCCGCTCAGAGCCGTCGGGGCCCGACGCCGTCCCCGGCGAGCGCGTCACCGGGGTTCAGCAGCGCGCACGCCTTCATCGAGAGACATCCGCAGCCGATGCACCCGGTGAGCTCGGCCTCAAGCCGAACGCCGAGTTCTTCGCCGAGATCGGCGCCCCGGGCGGCAGCGCGAGGCTCGGTCCGGTCGGACGGGACCATCCGACCGTGGCGGCACTGCCGTTGCAGGGCGCCACCGCCCCAGCCCCGCCTCGGATCTGACGACCCGACACCGCGAGGCGCCGCGGGCGGTGCCTCCGGGGTGGCCGGAGCGGCGCACGGACCGGGCCGAGCGGCTCAGCCCAGCAGCTGCAACCGTGCTTCCGCCACCCCGACCCGGACGACCTGGCCCCAGGTGAGCTCCAGTGCGTCCGTCTCCACCCCGTCGCCGAAGGCGACCAGCCGGTCGGACTCCACCGTCAGCGAGAGTCGCTGGTCCTCGGCGAGCAGGCCCTGGACGACCGCGGTGCCGGTGGTCGGCGAGGGCCAGGCCTCACGGACGAACCAGGCCAGCCCGGCGACGGTCGGCGCGGGCAGCCGCAGCGCGCTGCCGCGCTCCAGCCAGGCGGAGCGGCACCAGCCGGTGGCCCCGGTCCCGGTGCCGACCAGCACGCCCGAGCTGGCCTGCGACTCGGCGGCGGAACCCGCCTCCAGCCGGTAGCGTGCGGTCTGGTGGCCCGGCTGGCCGAGATAGACCTCGTTGAGGGCCAGCAGCCGCTGGCCGTCGTCGGCGACGGCCTCGACCATGGTGCGCGGGTCGAGCCGGCGGTCCACCCCCGACCCGACCGAGGCCCGCAGCAGCCCGGCCGCGTCCTCGGCCCGGTGGCGGACCAGGACGCCGGGGTTCCGGCCGGGCTCGGTGTCGATACCCACCACCGGCTGGCCGTCGAGGTACTTGGCGACATTGGCGACCAGCCCGTCCTGGCCGACGACCACGACCACGTCGTCCGGCGCGAAGAGGAAGCGGGACAGGTCGGCGCGCTCCACCCGGGCCCGCCGCCAGTCGGGCGGGACCGCCGCGGCGGCGAGCGCCAGCGCGGATTCGGCCGACCGGTGCCGCTGCTCCACCGGTCCGATCTCCCGCCCCCGACTGCTCAGAAAGAACTCGGCCTGACCGCGCGTTCCATGACGGTCGATCAACTCTTGGTACTCAGTCCGGCGGTGGACGAGTACGGCGCGCGGGGCCAGGCTCACCGGGCGAACCTGCCGATCAGCTCGGTGAGCAGGTCCGGGGTCAGCGTCAGCTGCTCGACCTTGGGCAGGTTCCCGGCCAGTTCCAGCAGGGCCAGCGCGTGCAGCACCGCCGGCTCCACGCTCTGGTGCGCGGCGAGCCGGTCCGCCTCGGCGGCGGCGTTGGCCGCACCGAGGACGCGGACCGCCTCGGCCTCGGCAGTGGCCAGGGTCGTCCGCCGACCCGCCTCGGAGTCGGTGCGCACGGTCGCAGCGGCCGCCTGCTCCTCCGCCTCGCGGCGGGCGTTGGCCCCCTGCTGGGCGACCAACTGCTCCTCCCGACGCGCGAGTTCGATCCGACTGTCGAGCTCGTTGCCGGAGATCGCCCGCTCCCGCTCGACCGCAACGGCACGGCGCTCGTACGTCGCCCGGTCCGCCTCCTGCTGGATCTGTTCGCGGGCCGGGGTGCGCAACGCCCGCTCGACCTCGGGTTCCGGCCGCAGCGCGACCACCCGGACGCCGATCACCTCAAGTCCGGTCTCGCTCAGCCGGGGCTCGGCCCCCAGGCCCTCGGCCATCCGCGCCCGCACCGAGGCGACGCCGTCGGCCAGCGCCTCGGCGAGCGTGGTCCGGGCGAGCAGGTGCAGCGCGTGCTGCTGGGCGGTCTCGGTGAGCAGCGTGCCGATCTGCTCCAACGGCGCCGCGCGCCAGGTCCCGCTGTCGGGGTCGATGCTGAAGTCGAGCCGGGTGGCGGCGGTGGACGGGTCGGTGATCCGGAAGGTCACGGCGGCCTGCACGGTGACATCCTGGAAATCCGCCGTGCGGGCGTGGAAGAGCATCGCCAGTTCGCGGTCGTCTATGGGGACTTCGGAGAGCACCGAGGTGAGCGGCCGGAACCGGAAGGCGAGCCCGGGACCGTCGTGGACGACCCGACCCCGACTCAGGTGCCGGACATGCGAGGTGGGCGCCGCCCGCAGGTGGTGGAGCCCGAAACGGGTACTGATGTCGGCCATGTCGCACCTTCCTTTTCGTCACTCGGACGATATATGGATCCCTCCTTATCGTCAACCTGACACAAACACCCCCGGGCCGGTCCCCCTGCGCTCGGTCGGCACCGGGCCGGAGGCCGCCGGTGCGCCGCCGGTGCGCCGCCGACGACGACCGCGCCGGGGTCTTCGGGGGCGAGGTCCCGCCTTCCCGGTACTGGGCGCCCTGGACCGCCGGTCTCAGCGATAGCCCGGCCCCGGAACCCTGCCGGGCGGGTGACCGCCCGGCAGCGGCCCCACCCCAGCGGCCGACCGGCGGCACCCCCGCAAGCCTGCTACTCGTCTACGCCGGTGGGCGCCGGAGCGTAGATCGTCGGCCAGTCCTCGCCGGACTGGATCGCGGCGACGACCTCGGCGGCGGAGCTGCCCGCCGGCACGTCGAGGACCACCGTCTCCTCCCCGGCCTGCCCGTAGGCGACCGGGTCCACCGTGGTGACCACCCGCAGCAGCCGGACGGCGTCCGGATCGGTCAGGGGCCGCTCGGGAAAGTCCGCAGCCTCGGCGTCCGCGTACGAGAGCAGTCTCGGGTAGGCCATCACGTCGACGGTGAGCCGGTCACCGCGCAGGGCCCGCTCCACCCAGGCGTCGGTCTGGAGGATGTACACCGCGCCGTCGACCTCGGCGCCCCACACCGCGACGCCTGCGACGGCGCGTTCGCCGACCGGACCGGCCGGATCCACGGCCACCACGAGGTGGACGTCCTCCGGGGCGTCCGGGTTGATTCCACTGCACAGCCAGGCGTCCGCCATGGAGTTCCCCTCACCGGTCGAGTGGGTCACCCTACCAAGTCCGGCGTTCCGCCTCGGGAGGGTGCTCGGCGGCGCGCACCGGCGGATCCTCGCCGCCAGCGGTCGAGGCCGTCAGCGGTTGAGGCCGTCAGCGGTTGAGACCTCAGCGGTTGAGGAAGGAGTGGTTGCGGCCGAGTTCGGTGAAGCCGCGGCGGGCGTACCACTCGCGCGGCCAGTCGCTCACGTCCGCGGTGAGGAAGAGCTGCGGGATTCCGGCAGCGGCGGCAAATGCCAGGCCGGTCGCGAGCAGGGTGTCGCCGTGGCCCTGCCCACGGTGCGGCGTGGCGGTGACCAGGTCCTCCAACTGGGCCAGCCCGGCGGTGGGATCGAGGTAGAGGTCGGCCCAGGCCGCGATCTCCCCGTCCGGCGTCCGGGCGGCCAGGAAGAGCACCCGCTCGGCGCCGCGCAGCCGGGCGGAGCGGCGCTCGGTGAGCTGCCGGGCGAGCTCCTCGTCCGGGCTCCAGTCCAGCTGCTGCCGGAACACCGCCGCTCGCAGCTCGGCCAACTCGACCTGGTGCGCGGCGTGTTCGGGCAGTGCACAGCCGGCCGTCCCCCGGGCCATGATCAGCTCGGTGTCCCGGGCGTAGCCGACTGCCGCCAGCACCGGGGTGGCTCGCGCGCCGAGCGCCCCGTCGAGCACCGTGATCCGGTACTGCCGACGTGTCCCGAGGCCCTGCGCGGCCAGGCCGGGCAGGGCTGCCGGGTCGGCGTCCGGGGTGTCGACGATCAGCTGGTTGTGCTCCTGGGAGCGGGAGAAGTCCGGGTCGCGAACGGCGAAGGCCCCGGGCAGCTCGACGATTTCAGCGGCCTGGCGGCGGGCGAAAGCGGCGCGGAAGGCGGTCACACGCTCAAGGAGATCCGACACCTCGTCATAGTCGGCTTCCCCGCTGCCGCAGGCAACAGCTTTTCTCCCGGCGGGCCCTCCCCCGTCGCCGGAGGTTGATCAGCGGCTCGGGCGATCGGCGGGGGACCCGGTGCGCAGAGTGCGGTCGGCGATGGTCATCAGGACCAGGGCGATACTGACGCCGACCATGATCCAGGCAATCAGGTGCATGCCGTGGTCCGACACGCTGGTGTGGAAGACGACGCCGGTGATCGCGGATGCGGCGATCGAGCCGATGTAGCCGAAGGTCCGCAGCAGGCCCGAGGCGGTGCCGAGCAGTTCGGCGGGCGCCTGGCTGTACAGGGCGGTCTGGTTGCCGGCGGCAGCCGTGCCCATGACGATGCCGAAGACCAGCGTGACCACCACGACCCAGCCGATCCAGGCCGACGCGCTGAACAGGAGCACTCCGGCCGATCCGACCAGGCAGGCCAGGGCCGCGGCGATGACCGGGCCCCGGACCAGGTTGCGCCGCGATATCGGTGAGATCACCAGGCCCGAGACGAGCGTCATGGGGAGCAGCAGCAGTCCCGCCTCGGTCTCGGACAGCCCCCGCACGGCCTGGACCCACTGCGTGACGCCGTACAGCACGACGTAGACGCACAGCAGGACCAGTCCGTAGCGCAGATAGGTACTGGTCAGGGCCCGGTTGCCGGCGAGCAGGCGGAAGTCGAGGAACGGGGACCGGGCGCGCAGCTCCCACAGCACCAGGCCGATCCACACAGCCACGGAGACGGCCAGCAGGTACCAGTGCGCGGTGGGCAGGCCGAACAGGAACAGCAGCAGCGCGATCATCGCGGCGGCGAAGCCGGCGATGCCGACCACGTCCAGAACGGCCGCGATGTCACGGGCGCTGCGAGTGCGGTCCAACGGGCCGTCGGCGGACACCCAGAGCAGCGTCGCCACCAGGGCGACCAGCGCGACCAGGACGTTGACGAAGAACACCGCCCGCCAGCCCAGCGCGCCCACCAGCACGCCACCCAGCGGCAGGCCGAGGGAGGCGGTGGCGATACCGGCGATCTGCAGACCGCCCAGCACCCCGCCCGGGGGCCGCTCCAGGCCCGCGTCATGGGCGCGTCGGCGGATCAGCAGCATCGCCGTCGGATAGGCGCACGAGGTGCCCAGACCGATCAGCACCCGGCTGACCAGCAGCGTCAGCAGGTTCTGGGCGAACCCGCCGACCAGTCCGCCGACGACGACCAACCCGATGCCGGTCAGGAAGACGCGTCGCGGTCCGAACACCTCGGCGGCCTTGCCCGCCGTGGGCTGCGCGATCGCGCTGGCCAGGTACAGCGCTGTGACCAGCGCGGCGGTCTGCCCGATCGAGACGCCCAGCCCGTGGGCGATCGGCACCAGCGCGGTGGCGATCAACGAGCTGTTGACGGGGTTGAGCGCCGAGCCGAGGAACAGCGGTGTGGTGAACCGCCACGAGAACGGGTTCTCGGGCGGCGTCGCCGTCGCGGCGGGGGCGCCGGCCGAGGATTCGGTCGAGGCCCCAGGGGTGGACCCGGATGTGGACCCGGTCGAGGGCATCAGATTCTCCCGTACCTGGTGGTCACAGGAGCTCGGCGAGACGTTCCAGCAACCGTGCGGCGGTGTCGAGGGCCGCGATCTCCTCGTCGGTGAACGACTCGGCCAGCGCGCCGGCGATCCGGTCCACGATGACGCTGCGGCCCGAGGTGACAGCGGCCTGTCCCGCCGGGGTCAGGCTCAGGATCATGCGGCGCCCGTCGACGGAGTCCGGCTGCCGCACGACCAGTTCACGCTTTTCGAGGCCGGCCACCGTGGCCCCCATCGCCTGCGGGGTGATCTGCTCGCGCCGGGCCAGCTCCGCGGTCGTGGACGGACCGAGCCGGTCCAGCCGCGACAGCGCCGTCAGCTGGGGCACGCTCAGGTCCCCCTCGGACACCGCCTCCTGGGTGCGGCGCCGGAAAGCCCCGACGCACACCCGCAGCCGGGTGGCGGTCTCATGGACCGCCGCGATCCGCTCGGGCGACTTCTGGATGTCGTTCACCTTTAGAAGGCTAGACTTCCAAAGGTGAACTTGCAAGCCTGACCTTCTATGTTCTCCTCTTCGACCGAACCGCCCGTGTCAGCGATATGTCAGCGGCTGGAGGAGGCCGCCAGCACGGTGTCAGCGGGGCCTGACATCCTGCTGGGCATGAAGCAAATCGACAAGCGCCCCGAAGCCGGCCGCCCGGTGGCGGTGTCCGTGCGGGGACTGGTCAAGCACTTCGGCGAGACCAAGGCCCTGGACGGCGTGGACCTGGATGTGCACGAGGGCACCGTCCTCGGTGTCCTGGGCCCGAACGGCGCCGGCAAGACCACCCTCGTCCGCTGCCTGTCCACCCTGATCGTTCCGGACGCCGGCAAGGCCGTCGTCGCCGGGTACGACGTGGTGCAGCAGCCCCGACAGCTGCGCCGCGTGATCGGCCTCACCGGTCAGTACGCCTCGGTCGACGAGAAGCTCTCCGGCCGCGAGAACCTGTACCTCATCGGCCGGCTGCTCGACCTGTCCCGCAAGGAGGCCCGGTCCCGCGCGGACGCGCTGCTCGAACGGTTCTCGCTCACCGAGGCCGCGACCCGCCCGGCCCGTACCTACTCCGGCGGCATGCGCCGCCGCCTGGACCTCGCCGCGTCGATGATCGGCCGCCCGCACGTCCTGTACCTGGACGAGCCCACGACCGGTCTCGACCCCCGCACCCGCAACGAGGTGTGGACCGAGGTCAAGTCCATGGTGCGGGACGGTGTGACGGTGCTGCTCACCACCCAGTACATGGAGGAGGCCGAGCAGCTGGCCTCCGAGCTGACCATCATCGACCGCGGCAAGGTCATCGCCAACGGCGGCACCGACGAGCTCAAGGCGAAGGTCGGCGGCCGCACCCTGCGGGTCCGCCCGTCCGACCCGCAGGAGCTGCGCCCGTTGGCCGACGCCCTGGACGAGCTGCGGCTGACCGGCTCCGCCACCACCATCGACACCGAGTCCCACGAGGTCCTCGTGCCGATCATCAGCGACGAGCAGCTGACCACCGTGGTCGGCGCGGTCACCGCGCGCGGCCTGACCATCGGCTCGATCACCACCGAACTGCCCAGCCTGGACGAAGTGTTCCTGTCCCTCACCGGCCAGAAGGCATCCGCCCCCCAGGACGCCAGGACCGAACTCCAGGAGGTCGCCGTATGAGCGCCACCCTTGCCTCTCCCACGGCCCCCACCATCACCATCGCGGCCGACCCGAAGATCGGCCTGCGCGGCCACCTGCGCCACACCAGTGCGCTCATCCGCCGCAACCTGCTGTGGATCAAGCAGGACCCCGAGTCCATGATGGACGCGGTCCTGATGCCCGTCATCTTCACGCTGCTCTTCGTCTACGTCTTCGGCGGCTCGATCGGCAAGGCGCTCGGCGGCGGCCAGGGCGCCTACGTCCAGTACGTGATCCCCGGCATGATCGCGATGATGAGCATGAACATCGCCCAGGGCGTCGGCACCGGCTTCAACGAGGACTTCAACAAGGGCATCATGGACCGCTTCCGGTCACTGCCCATAGGCCGGGGCTCCGTCCTGGTCGCGAAGATCGTCGTGGAACTGCTCCGCCTCCTGGTCGCCACCATCGTCGTCATGATCATCGCGCTGCTGGTGGGCTTCCACGTCAACGGCCACTGGGGCGGCCTGCTGGCGTCCATCGGACTGTCCGCGCTGTTCGGCTCCGCCATCATGTGGATCTTCCTGGTGCTCGGCGTGACCATGAAGAACGCCCAGTCCGTGCAGGCGATGGGCTTCCTGGTGATGATGCCGCTGCAGTTCGGCTCGTCGATCTTCGCGCCGACCAGCTCCATGCCGGGCTGGCTGGACAGCTTCACCAAGTACAACCCGATGTCCGGCCTGGCCGACACCGCCCGTGGCCTGATGACCGGCGGCCCGATCGCCCACGGCCTGACCGTGACCCTCGCCTGGACCATCGGCCTCACCGTGATCATGGCACCGATCGCGATCCGCAAGTTCACCCGCAAGACCTGAGCCCCGGCCGCCCGGCTGCTCACCGGTGACGCCGGTGCGAAGGAGGGCAGTTGGGCTGCCGGGTACTCGGTACCGGCGCTGCCGAGCGGGGACCGGGTCGGCCTCGCGCGGAAGCCGACGCGAAGGCGGCTCCTCGCTTGGCTACACTGGCGCCCGCTGCCGCAGCGCCCCCCGGGGTGGACGGGCCGAGAGGCAGCCATCGAGACGGGGGAACCGGCGTGGAGCCACTGGAGCATGACGACCCATCGACGATAGGCCCCTACCGGCTGGTGGCCAGGCTCGGCGTGGGCGGGATGGGGCGGGTGTACCTGGCCCGGTCGGCCGGGGGCCGCACCGTGGCCGTCAAGGTGGTCCGCGCCGACCTCGCCGGGGACCCGGAGTTCCGGACCCGCTTCCGGCGCGAGGTGGCCGCGGCGCAGTCCGTGGACGGCGCCTACACCGCTCCGGTCGTCGACGCCGACCGCGACTCGGCGACCCCCTGGCTGGCCACCGCCTTCGTGCTCGGCCCCTCGCTGGCCGAGGCCGTGGCGCAGTACGGGCCGCTGCCCGAGGACAGTGTCCGGACCCTGGGCGCCGTCCTCGCCGAGGCGCTCGCCTCCGTCCACGGCAGCGGGCTGATCCACCGCGACCTCAAGCCCTCCAATGTGCTGCTGGCCGCTGACGGCCCTCGGCTCATCGACTTCGGCATAGCCCGCGCGCTCGACGGCGAAGGCCTCACCACCACCGGCTTGGTGGTGGGCTCCCCCGGCTTCATGTCCCCCGAGCAGGCCACCGGACGCGGGGTGGGCACCGCCGGGGACGTCTTCTCCCTGGGCTCCGTGCTGGTCTTCGCCGCGACCGGGAGCGGGCCCTTCGGGCAGGACTCGGCCCCCTCGATGCTCTACCGGGTGGTCCACGAGGACCCGGACCTGACCGGGCTGCCCTCCGGCCTGGCCGAGATCCTGCCCGCCTGTCTGGCGAAGGACCCCGCGCGGCGGCCCACCCCGGCGCAGCTGGCTCGGCTGCTGGCCCCGGAGGGCACCCCGACCCGGCTGGCCGGAAGCTGGCTGCCGGCCCAGGTGGCCTCCGGGATCGCCCGGCACGCGGCCCGGGTGATGGAGATGGAGACGCCCGCGCCGCGCAGCGGCTCGGGCGCGCGGGACCCGCGCCTCGGTGACGTGGCGGCCGTCGACCGCCGGGACGACGCGAACGACCCCGGTACCGTGCGCCTCGGGACCCCGTCGGCAGCGCCCGCCTCCGGACCGGCGGCGACGGCGGTGCCGCCGGCCGCGGGGTCCGCGACCCGCCGCAAGGTACTGTTCGGCGCCCTGGGCGTGCTGGGCGTGGTCGTGGCAGGAGGCGGCACCGCGCTGGCGCTGGAGTCCGGTGGCGGTCCGAAGCCGAAGCCGTCCGGCCCCACCACGGGCCCCGGCGGCCACTCCTCCGGGCCATCCGCCAGTGCCTCCCCCACTGGGGGGTTCCCCACCAGGGCCGCGGGCGTCCCGCCGCAGCCGCTGTGGACCTTCCCCGGCAGCGGGATGCAGATCGCACCGGTCCTGGCCACCGGCGGCAAGGTGTACGCCTTCGGGGACGCGAGCACCGCCCTGGACGCCCGCACCGGCAAGGTGCTCTGGACCGGCCCGCAGTTCGCTCCCGGCAATATGTTCGCCACCGCCGGGATGCTGGCCGGAGGCTACCTGATCGGCGTCAACCCGGGAACGCTCGACCTGTTCGGGCTGGACCCGGCCACCGGCGGCCAGCTGTGGAACCTCCACACCATCGGCGCGTACTCCCCCGGGACGCTGCTGGCCGCCGACTCGACCACGGCCTACATGGTCGGCACCGACCTGGCGACCACCTCCAAGACCTACATGCTCGCCATCGACCTGAAGACCCGGACGCTGCGCTGGGCGCAGCAGCGCAACGCCGCCGCCGACTACGAGGTCGCCGGCTCGGTCTCCGGCGGCTACCTCGTCTACGCCAACGACAAGGGCAACGTGGTCGTGCGGAGCACGGCGGACGGTCGGCAGCTGTGGTCGAAGGACTTCTCGAACCCGAACCCGGGTCAGCCGGTGTACCCGCTGATCGTCGGCGGCACCCTCTACATCGGCGGCTCGCCCCTGCTCGGCTTCGACCTCGCGAGCGGCAGGCAGGTGTTCACCGCGAACGCGCCCTCGGGCGACAGCTACCAGCTGCCCCTGGCGGTCGGCGATCGGCTCTTCGTCCAGGACGTGACCGGGAACCTGGTGTTCGCCCTGGACGCCGCGAGCGGTTCGGTGGACTGGCAGACGCCGCTGCAGATCGGGCTGACCGGCGACCCCGCGGTGGCGATCGGGTCCACCCTCTTCGTCGGCGCCAACGCCGACCCGTGCGCGGTGTACGCCTTCACCGAGTCCGGGGGGCACCAGTTGTGGAACTTCCAGGACGGCCAGACCGACAAGGACTGGTACCTCAGCACCGACGGAACGATGCTCTTCGCGGTCCACGGCGACAAGGTCTACGGCCTGCCGCCGGTCTAGGCGGCCGAGTCCGAGGGGTCGGTGACCGCGGTCGGTCACCGACCCCTTCGAGGCCCGGTGGCGCGGCCGGGCGGTGGGTCAGGTGGCGACGGTGGCGACGGGTTCCAGCCCGTAGGTTCGGGCGTAGCCGTTCTCGGTGCCGACGAGGAGGTCGACCACCTCGAAGTAGCGGTCCCAGAACGGGGTTTCACGCAGCGCGTCGATCAGGAGCTGGTAGGCGCGGTGGTCGTCGGCCTCCCACACCCAGACGTCGGTGACGCGCGCGGAGTAGAACTCCGTGTCGTAGAAGCGTGACCGGACGCCGGAGGTCCTGGCCCGGATGGCCGGCAGGACCTGGGTGGTGAAGGCGTCCACGCGTTCCTGGACGGTCAGGGCGAGCCACTCGGGTGTGGTCTTGACCAGCATGAACGCCGTGACCGGCGGTTCGGTGGGCATCAGGGTCTCCAATCGGGGTCTCCAAGGGATGGCAGGTGGTCGTGGTCGGCCGGGCGCCCGGAGTTCCGGGTGTTCCGGCGCCGGGTGCTGGAGTTCAGGAGAGGACGGCGGACTTGAGGGTCTGCGCGCACCACTGCTCGAAGCTGGTGGGCGAGGCGGTGTCCGGGGTGCGGGCGACGCCGGCGTCGAGGCCCGCGTCCTTGGCCCGCTTCATGTCGACGATGCCCTGGACGAATGCCTCGTTGAGGCCGTAGCCGACGAGGGTGCTCTGCAGTTCGTCGAACGGCTGGCGTTCGTAGCGGACCGGGCGGCCCAGCTGCTCGGTCATGATCCGGGCCAGGTCGTTGGGAGAGAGGTCCTGCGGTCCGAGGACCGGGACGCTGTCGGCGCCGGTCCACGAGCGGTCCAGCAGCAGACCGGCGGCAGCGGCCGCGATGTCGGCGACGGCGACGAGGGGGGCCCTGCGGTCGGCGTCGACGACGTCGGTGAAGACGCCCTTCTCGCGGATCGAGGCGGACTCCTCCAGGAGGTTCTCGAAGAAGGACGGGTTGGCCAGGGCCCGGTAGGCGACGCCGGCGCCGATGATGAGGTCGTCCATGGCCAGAGAGGCGGTGACCAGGCCGGCCCGGTCGGCCACCGCGGTACCGCGGCCGAGGGCGGAGACGCCGACGACATGGCCGACGCCGCGGGCGACGAGCGCCTTGACGGCGGGGCGGGTGAAACCGCTGTAGGCGTCCTCGGGGGTCAGCGAGGCGTCCGGGGGGACGAGCCAGAAGACGGCGTCCGCACCCTCGAAGGCCCGGTCGAGGACCTCGGCCTCCGCGTGCGAGCCGGTGATCACCTCGACGCGTCCGCGCGCCGCGTCCGGAAGCCGGGCCGGATCGCGGACGATCACCCGCAGCTCCTCGCCTGCGGCGGGGGCCGACTCCAGGAGCCGGGAGAGCAGCTGACGGCCGATGTTACCGGTGGGAGCAGTAATGACAATCATGAAAACCTCGCAGGTCGCGCGGATCGGGACACCCCCATCCTGCGAGCGCACAGCACGTTGCCACAATGGGAACATCAGCAAGGAGTCATTGACTGAAATGGAATGATGCTGGTGAACAGCCCGGATCCGATCATCGACGCCAATCTCGCCATCGCGCTGGACGCGCTGCTGGCCGAGCACAGCGTCACCCGCGCCGCCGCGCGTCTGCACACCTCACCCGCCGCCATGAGCCGCACCCTCGCCCGACTGCGCCGCATCCTCCAGGACCCGCTGCTGGTCCGGGCCGGACAGACCATGGTGCCCACGCCGCGCGCCCTGGCCCTGCGCGAGGAGGCCGCCGCGGTGGTGGCCCGCCTCGGAGCACTGCTCGGCCCCGGCGCCAGCGTCGACCCCGCCGGCCTGCACTGCACCTTCACCCTCCAGGCCGCCGACCTGGTCGGGGCGGCGCTGGCCCCCGGGCTGCTGCGGCTGGCCCAGCAGGAGGCGCCGGGGGTCTCGTTCCGGGTCCGGGCCGAGGAGTTGGAGGCCGGACCCGCCCTGCGCGACGGCAGGATCGACCTGGAGGTCGGATCCATCGACCACGTGGACCCCGAGACCCGGGTCGAGGAACTGGTCAGCCTCCGGATGGTGGCGGCCGTCCGCTCCGGCCATCCGCTGACCGAAGGGCCGCTGACCGCGGCCCGGCTGGCAGCCGCCGCGCACGTGGCGGTCAGCCGCCGCGGCCGGTTCACCGGCCCCGTCGACACCGCCCTGGCCGAGCAGGACCTCCAGCGGCGGGTCAACGTCGTCCTGCCCAGCCACCTGGCCGCGATGACCCTCGCCGCCCGCAGCGACGTCGTCTGCCTCGTACCCGCCGCACTCCCCGGCGCCGCTCCCTCGCCCCTCACCCACGACGCCGTCGCCCTCGGGCTGCACCTCCTCGACATCCCCCTGGCGCTGCCACCACTGACCATCGGCATGGCCTGGCACCCCCGGCACACGGCCGACGGGGCCCACCGCTGGCTCCGCGACAGCGTCCGCCGGGCTCTCTGCCCGACCGACGGCGGCTGACACCGACGGCGGCTGCCGAGAGCACCGTGGCGGACGCGGTCAGTGGCCGAGGCGCAGGGCGGCGATGAAGGCGGCGCCGTTCGGGGTGCCGATCCCGGTCATGGTGTCGTAGCCCTTGGCGGTCAACTGCTGGGTGTCGGAGCGGTTCTGGGCGTCGAAGACGTCGACGTCCGCGCTGGAGAAGGAGTCGGTCGGCGCGATGTACGCGGCCCGGTTCTGCAACGGCGTGGACCTGTCGAAGGGCAGGGCGTCGTGGAACGCCTGGGTGTCGGCCAGGCGGTAGAGCAGCGGGTCGATGAAGCCGTAGGGAGACTTCTGGCCCTGCTGGGCGTCCGCGACCAGGCCCGCGACCAGCGGGGTGGCCAGGCTGGTACCGCCGTTCGCCACGGTGAGGTAGGGCCCGGGCTTCCCGTCGGGGTCGGTGCTGGTGTAGCCGATCAGCATGCCGGTGTCGGGGTCGGCGTCGGCGGCGATGTCGGGCACCGTCCGGCCGAGCACCGTCTTGCCGGCCACCTTGACCTGTGCCATCGACGCCGGGACGACGCCGTGCTGGTACGACGGCTGCGGGTAGACGTCGCTGACGCCCCCTCCGCCGCCGTTGACGCCGTCGTCGCTCCAGGTGCTGCCGGCCAGTGAGCCGAAGTCGTCGGACCAGCCGGTCTCGAACAACCGGTTCCCGGTGGCCCCGATGCCGAGGGTGGTGCCGCCGACCGCCACCGCGTACGGGTCGGAGTCGGTGACCGTCAGGCCGGGGGTGTCGCCGGAGGCGAAGTACATGCCGACTCCCTCGGCCGCGGCCCGCACGTCGATGGCGTGCACGGTCTGCGGCGACACCTCCCCCAGCGGGATCTGCCACGAGTTCGACGCGATGGAGGCCAGGGGCTGGTGGCCGTTCCCGGTCAGCACGGCCGAGGCGGCGTCCAGCAGCGCCTGGTCCTCGTCGCAGCCGGTGCCCACCACCATCACCTGGTCCGCGCCCGGCGCCATGGCGTAGACGGCTTCGGAGTCCATCTCCGCCTCGACGTCGACGGGGGGCGACTGCGTCGCACGCTCCGTCGCCGCCGAGGGCGCCTTGCAGGCGCTCCCCGCCTGGATCTGCCGGAACTGGGAGGGCTTCGGCAGCGGCAGGTGGTTGCTCCGGGCGTAGGCCGTCAGCGTCTGGAACATCGCGGTCGGCGCCTCCTCCTCGGTCAGCGCCACGGTCTGGCCGCTGCCGGTGTCCTTCGACGTCGCCCCGTAGCCGGCGCGGAGCTGCGCGGCGGAGTACCCGCACACCGGCAGCGAAGCCTGGTTCAGCCCCTGGTAGGCGGGGCGCAGCGGGTGCGCGTGCTGCGCCCAGTACTGGGAGCAGGTCGCCGCCCCGGCCGGGGTGCCGCCCTGCGGAGCCGCCACGGCCGTGCCCCGCGACGCGGCGGACGAGCTGCTCAGTCCCGTCACACCGAGCACGTCGGAGGCCAGCGGGGCGGGCACCGACACCGCGCGGTCGTTCGACGTGAACAGCGACGACCGGCCCGCCGAGCCGTCCGCGGCACCCTTGGCGCGGTACTGGCCGATCCGCACCTGGAAGGCCGACTCGACCGCCGAGACCGGCCCGGTCGCTGACACGTAGTCACGGCCGCCGTCGACCTGTACTCCCGTCAGCCCCTTGCCGCTGAGCCACGCCGCCACCGCCCCGGCCCGCGCGGCGGACGGGCCGAACCTGGCGGTGTAGGCGTCCGGGCTCAGGTAGTGGTGGAACTCGGGGCTGCCCGGCGTGGCCACCGCGTCCGCGTACGCGGAGGCGCCCGCCGCGTCCGCGGTGAGCCACACCTGGACGGTCAGCTGCTGCGTCGCGGGCGCGGCCCCCACCCGCACGGCGGTTCCCACCGCGACGGGGACCGACCCGGGCAGCGCGACGGCAGCCACCGTACGCGCGGAGCCCGGTGCTCCTGCGGCCCCGCCGCCGGCCACCATCGCCGCTGAGGCTGCGATCGCGGCCGCCGTGTGAACAAGCCCTCCCATAATGCTTCCGCCCTCCGGCAACCGCAGCGCCCCCACGGCCGCTGCTCTCCTCCCCGACGACGTAGTTCGCGCACTCCTCGGTTGCGGACCACGCCAACGCACTCTTCGCCCACACTCTCGCCGAAGGCAGCGGGTGAGCCGTCCTCGAGCCGGCCGGCTGCCGCTCGGTCGGAGGCCGGGGCGGTACGCCGTAGGGGACCGGGTGCACCGTGGCACTCAGCCGGATCCTCCGGTTGCACCTCTGAGCCCCATACAGCAACTGCCCTGCTGTCAGGGACACTTCCATTGAAATGACTTTGTCGGCCGATGCGCTGGATACGTTCGCTTCGTTGAAGAACTGTCGTCGGTCGGCCTGACAGGTTCCGCCAGGCCGGGTCGACACACTACCGAAGGGAACTACGGATGTTTTCCAGCGCGGCCATCTTCGGCATGGGGCTCAAGGCCGGTTCGAAGGCGCTGCTCGGCTCCTCGCCGATCGACGAGAACGGCGACCAGTCCGCCGACTACGACAAGTACAGCTACCACTGGGAGCTCCCCAGCCAGGTGCAGGCGGACTCGATCACCAACGGGAACCTCAACTGGCAGACCGTTCAGGTGGATGTGCCCGACAGCACGGCGGGGCAGTCGCTCACCTTCAAGGTCACCATCACCTCCCCGGACGGGGCCAAGAGCCTGAGCGCCTCCCAGTCCTACACCGTCCAGTAGCGGACGGTCGGCAGTGAGCTCGACCGCGCCCGGCGGCACCGGGCGCGGTCGACGCGGCTGCCCCTGCCCGGGGGGAGGGTCAGCTGTCGCCCGGCAGGAGCGAGTACATGAACATGTCCCGGCGTTCGCCGCCCACCTGCTGCCAGCTCCTCATCAGCCCCTCACGGGTGAAGCCGGCGCGCTCGGCAGTCCTCCGGGACCCTTCGTTCCAGGGCTCCACACAGAGTTCGAGACGGGGGATTCCAAGATCCTCAATGGCCCAGCGGGCCACTGCGGTCAGAGCCGCCCCGGCGGCCCGCTGCCCCCGCGCCGACTCGACCACCCAGTAGCCCAGCGATGCCCGCCCCGCGCCGACGGTCCGCAGCCACAGTCCGACGTTGCCCACGGGCCTGCCGTCCTTCGCCACAATGACGAACGGACAACCGGTCCCGGTGGCAGCACGGTCCCATTGACGCTCGACGAAGGCGACTCCCGCCGCTTCGGAGTACGGCGCCGGCACCGTGGTGATCAGCGGGATGTACTCGTCCGCCGCGGCCTCGCGGACCAGCTCCAGGTCGGACAGGGTCCAGGGCCGAAGGGTGAACCCGTCATCCGCTGCGAGCTCAGGCACATCAAGTGGTTCCATGGCCGTATCCTGTCGTCCGCACGGATCGGCCGCATCCGAAAATCCGGAACGGCCCGGCCGGGGTACCCACGTTGATCTTCCACATCTCGTCCACGTCCGGGCCGGACAGCACTTCGGGGGAGCCACCACGGCCGCCCGGCGAGCGGCCGTGGAGTGGACCGGTCAGGCAGACCACTGGAGCGAGGTCAGCTGTCCTCCGGCTGGACCGCGCAGGCCGGGGCGAGGGCCGGCAGGAGCACGCTGACCACGCCACGGCAGGCGGCAGCCTCCTGCTCATTCCTCGGGCCGTCTGCGGCGGCCGACTGGGCGAGGGCCAGCGGTGCCGCCAGCAGCAGGGCACAACAGGTCAGGCCGAGGGCGGAGAACTTCACGGCGGACTTCTTCACGGACGACTGGGCAAGCAACATGTCAGCCCTTTCGATGGCGTGGATCGGCGGATGGTCGAGCCATCCCTATCGAAGCGGCCGACACAAAGCACGGAAGCTCCGCCATCCGTGAGCGTGTCCGAACGGTGCCTTGCCACCGGCGGGCAGGAGCCCTGCTCGCCGCCGGCACGGGAACTCGGCGTCACATCGGCCCGGCGTTCTGGCTCCCCCGCCCCTCCCCCCTTCGGATGACCACTACCAGTCACCAACAGTCACCTTGCGTAATAGCATGGTGGCAGTCGACCCGTTTCCACGAGGAGCTTCGCCATGACCATCGCCACCGCCAAACTCTCCGACCCCACGGTCCGGGCCCTGGTGACTGCGATCAACGACAACGACCGCGCCGCCTTCCTCGCCCTGCTCGCGGAGGGCGCGACCATGTCCGACGACGGATCGGACCGCGATCTCGAACAGTGGGTCGACCGCGAGATCTTCTCCTCGCGCGGACACATGGAGGTACAGACCGAGTCCGACGGTGGCCGCGCGCTGGTCGCGAACTTCCGCAACGAGACCTGGGGCGAGATGCGCACCGCCTGGAGGTTCACGGTCGAGGGGGGCAAGGTGAGCCGCTTCGAGACCGGGCAGGCCTGATCGCAACTGCAGCTGTCGGTCGGCGGATCAGGTCCGCGGGGGGGGTGAGCCGCCCGCCCGGGACGGGGCTCGGCGAGGCATCCGGGTCCTGGAGCGGACGGGTCAGGCAGCGGTGCCGCACCAGGTCCGTCCGCTCGGCCGAAGTCAGTCTCTTCGGCTCGCCGAGGAAGTCCAGGTCCGAATAGAAGAGTCGGCGGACGCGCATCGAGCGGATCACGCGGTGCAGCATAGGCAGCCCCGCCCCGCCCGTGCGGTCGACCGGGATTCCCGTGGGACGGTTTCGCGGGAACCGGCGGAAGGCGCTACCCGGTGAACGCCCCGGCCGTTTCGAGGAGGACCTCGTCGAGCGGGGTCGGCACCAGGCCGAAGGTCTGTGCGGTCAGCGAGGCGTCCAGGAGGCAGGGTCGCAGGTACTGGTACTGCATCTCCCACATCTGCGCGACGATCGGATCGGCGAGGCCGGCGTTGTGCAGGTCCAACGCGGACATGGCGGCCAGTCGGGGCACGGGCGCGCCGGCGAGCTCGGCGAACCGCGTCGCCAACTGGCGTACCGAGCCGTCGGAGACGGGCGGAACGTGCCAGGCCCGTCCCCAGGCCCGCTCGTCCCGGCTGAGGGCGACCAGGGTGCGGGCGACGTCGCCGGGGTAGCCCCAACTGTGCGCTGCGTCCAGGTCCGCCGGAACGGTCGCGGTCTCGCCGGCCAGCACCGGGGGCGCGACCAGCAGGTTGAACACCGACAGTTGGCCGGGGCCGATGAAGTCGCCTGGCCGCACCTCGGTGAAGCGGATCCGGCCCGCTCGGTGGGCGGCGATGGCGTCCGCCCACATCCGTGCCCTGACCCGTCCCTTGACGGTGGTCGGCGACAGGGGACGGTCCTCGGTCAGCGGAGTGTCGGCGGGGCCGTACCCATAGGTGTTGCTCAGGTTGACGTAGCCGGCGCCGGTGCGCTCGGCCGTGGTCAGCAGTGCGGCGGCCAACGCGGGTGTCTCCACCGGCAGCCGGTCGTACGCCGGCGTGGCGCAGTTGAACAGCGTGGTGGCACCGTCCGTCAGCTCGGTCAGCCGGTCGGCGTCGCGGACGTCCGCGGCGATCCGCTCGATCAGCGGATGCTCCGGTCCGCCGCCGCGTCGGCTGAGGATGCGGACGCGGTCACCGGACTCGGCGAGCAGGCGCGCGGTGGCGGTTCCGGAGGCACTGGTTCCGACAATGACATGGAGTGGCATCGTGATCCCTTGAGGTGGTGAACTGGGCTGCTGCGGGCTGCGGGTGGCGCTCAGCCGAGGTCGGCGAGGTCGACGGCGTCTGCCATGGCCCGGTATCCGGCGTCGTTGAGGTGGAGGTGGTCACCGGAGTCGAAGGCGGGGTTGAGCCGGTCCGGGGCGGCAGGGTCGGCCAGGGCGCGATCGAGGTCGACGACGGCGTCGTACCCGCCCGAGGTCCGGATCCAGCTGTTGATGACGGCGCGCTTGGCCTCGCTGCGCGCGGTGGAGAAGGCCGAGGGCCCGGCGGGCAGCACGGTGGCCCCGACGATCCGCAGTCCGGCGGCGCGGCCCTGCCGGATCAGATTGCGGTACCCGGCGATGACCTGCTCGGCGGAGACCTCGGTGTACGGCTCGAAGACCGGGAACGGCGACACCCCGGCCACCTCGCTGATGCCGATGTCGTTGATGCCGAGCAGGATGACCACCGTCCCCAGCCCCGGCTGGCCGAGGACGTCGCGCCGGAAGCGGGCTGTCGCCCGGTCGCCGAGCCAGGCCGAGTCGACCGTCACCCGGTTGCCGCCGATGCCCTGGTTCAGCACGGCGCGCGGTCGGCCCGTCGCGGCCAGCCGTTCGGCGAGCGCGTCCGGGAAGCGGCGGTCGGCGTCCGGGCTGCTTCCCGTTCCGTCGGTGAGCGAGTCGCCGAACAGGGCGATGCCGGACGGCCGTGCCGCTCCCCCGGACACGTCGATGCCGCTCAGGTAGTACCAGGACTGCGTGGTCTCGGTGAACGCCGAGCCCCCGGCGTCGGCCCGGTGGTCACCGGTGGCCCGGTAGCCGGTGGCCAGGGCCTGGGCGTGATACGTCGCCGGGCCGGTCGGTGCGGCCAGGTACAGCGTGACGGCCAGCCGTTCCAGCGCCGCCGTCCCGAAGGGCACCGGGTCGCTCGCGCACTCGGCGCCGGCCGGGACGGTGAAGGTCCGTTCCCCCGCGACGGTGAGGTGGCGCAGCCCGTCCGCCCGGACGGCGGCCCCGCCCGCGCTGCGGGCGACCGTGGCCCCGGCAACCGTGAGCGGACCGGTCCCGTGGAGGTTCGACAGCCGGACCCGGACGGCGTCGCCGCCGACGCTCAACCGGACCACCTGACGGACGCTCTGGAGGGCGAAACCCTGCTCGGACCAGTTGGGCGCGAAACCGGCTCCCGGGCGTTGCATCGAGGTGCTCCAGCCGGCCGCCCAGCCAGTGGTGCCGGGCGCGACGGAGGTTGACGTCGAGTCAGGCCGGGCGGCGGCCGTCGTGGTGGCCGAGCCGGACTGTCGGTGGGGCAGGGAAGGCACAGGCACTCCTCCGGAAGCGGTGGGTGGTGCATCGGTTGCTTCCACCGTAGGGATCCGGAGTTGGACGCTGAATGTCCTTCTGTCCGTACTTCTTGTCCGAGCGTCTCATCGGGCTTGGTACGGTGACGACATGGACGTACTCGGCGACGTACTCGCCGCCATGCGCGCGGGGCGGCCGTATGCAGGGCGCACCCGGTGCTGGGAGCCCTGGGGGGTGCGGTTCCCGGCCGGCGACTCGGCCTGCTGCCACATCGTGCTCCAGGGCGCGTGCTGCCTGATTCCCCCGGAGGGCGCGCCGATCGCCCTCGACGTCGGTGACGTGCTGTTCACCGCCCCGGGACACGGGCATGTGCTGGCGGACCGGCCCGGCAGCCCGCTGGTCGACTTCCGCCCCTCGCGCGACGACCGCTCCCTCATCACCGAGCTGAACATCCCCGGCCCCGGCCCCGCCACGGAGATGCTCTGCGTCTGCTACAGCTTCGACCGCATCCGCCCCCATCCGCTCCTGGCCGACCTGCCGCCGGTGATCCACCTGCCCGCCCGGGTCGGGAGCCACGCCGCGCTCCGTGCCACCGTCGACCTGATCGGCGACGAACTGCGGCGGCCGCGCGTCGGCACCGAGGCGATCCTCGCCCCACTGGTCGACATGCTGCTGATGTACGTCCTGCGGGTCTGGATCGACGAGCAGTCCGGCCACGCCACGACCGGCTGGGCCGCCGCCCTGACCGACACGGCCGTCGCCACCGCGCTGCACCACATCCACCAGCGCCCCGAACACCCCTGGACCGTCGAGGAACTGGCCACCCGCTCCGGCGTCTCCCGTGCCACCTTCGCCAAGCGGTTCACCACGGTCGTCGGCCAACCGCCCCTGGCGTACCTCACCTGGTGGCGGATGACGACGGCGGCCCAACTGCTGCGCGGGACCGACGCGCTGCTCCCGGTCGTCGCCGAACGCAGCGGCTACAGCTCGGAGTTCGCGTTCGCGAAGGCCTTCAAACGCGAGTACGGCATCCCTCCGGGCCGCTACCGACGACAGCCGCCCTCCTTCACCGGTACCGCCGGCTACGCATCCGCCGGGAAGCCCGCACCGACCTCCACCGGCCCTTCCTGACTCCCGGTCGCACGATCGGCTGTCGGCGACGTCGTGGAGGGCCCCGGATCCGACCGGGCCGAGGTCGCAGGGCAGATGGCGTACGGCGGCCGCCACGGCCTCAGGTCGGGCAGTACGACGACCATGCCCGCACCCCAGCCCGCCACCTGCAGGCTCAAAGTCGTGGTGCCAGGGACAGGGGGCCGGTGCCACCGCGTCAGGACATCGTCGTGGGCGCCGGTGCTTCGCGCCTCGGTTCAGCGCAGCGACACGGCGAATTCGGTGTCCGGCCCGGCTCCGGGGTTGGCCGAGTTGAAGATCAGCACGCTGCGCACGCCGTCCGACGGCTGGCGCTGCTGCTCCGAAGCCCACGCGAACAGGGACTCGATGGCGACCTCGGCCTCGGCCCCGCTGCCCCAGGCTCCGGGCGACCCCTGCCGGACGAACGCCTCCTGGTGCGCGGGCTCCTTGCGCAGCGTGAGGTCGGGGAACCTGGCCGCGATCTCGGCGGCCTGGTCGTCGGGGACGGGCCAGCACCACTCGACCGGGCCGTCGCTGTCCCCGCTCACCTCCCCGTGGAAGATCGTGAACGGTGCTCCGGCGATCCCCTCGACCCGGGGGACGCCGCCCCGGGCCAGTCGGTGGATGAACAGCTCTCGGCCCATCGGAATCACCTCGTCCTGGTGCACCCTGCGGATGAGGCCGAGCAGGCTGCGCTCGGGGATCTCGCGGACGGCGACTTCGTACATGGCGGACTTCTTTCCCTGAAGGCGGTCAACGAGGTAGCCGACCAGTTCCCGCTGGGCGGCGCGCTCCCTCTCGGTCGCGGCCCAGTAGGTTCGGATCTCTTCGGCGGCCGACGCCGCCTCCAGGGCCAGCATGTCCCTGATCCGGGCCAGCGGGACACCGATCCGGCGCAGCAGGGCCACCACGCGGGCCCGCTCCAGCTGCGTGTCCGCATACCAGCGGTAGCCGGTCTCCGCGTCGACCTCTGCCGGGACCAGCAGTCCGAGTTCGTCGTACAGACGCAGCGCCTTGGGCGACAGCCGCGACAGACGTGCGAACTCACCGATACTGACCAGGCCCATGACGACTCCCTCGTTCCGGGCGGTTGCCCGGCACGACCACTATGCGGCTTCCCCAAAGGTGAAGGTCAAACAGCACACCGGCCGACGAAGCGCGGCCGCAGGCGGGAGCAGCGCCATCCGCGCTCGGCACCTGACCGCCCCCCGGTCCTCGCATCGCCCGGCGGCCCCGGCCGGCTTTCGCGCCCGCGACGACCACGACATGGGGTTCACCGTTGAGGGTCCTGGAGTCGCCCGACCCGGTGCAACCCGTCCAGGGCCGCCTGCTTGGATGAGCGCATGACGGATTGGTCAGCGCTCACCGACGCATGCGGTTCCGCGGAACACGTGCCTGGCCTCCTGGACCGGTTCGAGGCCGATCCGAGCGGCATGTGGTCCGAGTTGATGGATCACCTGTGTCCGCAGCTGGATACCGCCTTCACCGCCAGTTTCGCCGCGCTTCCGCGCTTGGCCGAGATCGCGGCTGTGGGCAGCCAGGACGCCCTGAGCTGGGTGCTGCCGGCAGCGGGGGCAATCGCCGCGTGCTCCCCCGGGCTGTCCGAGCCCGACAGCCCGCTGACGGTCCACTCGGCTCCGCTGGCGGCTCTGCACGACCTCACTGATCACCGCCTGGGCCGGACAGCCGAGGCCGAGGAGTACGTGAACCTGCTGCAGGCCCTGCTCTCCTTCGAGGGCGTTGAGATCTGGGATCGTTGCCTGGGTGGCCTGCGGACTGGGGAGTACGAGGTCGACTGCCCGTACTGCGGCGTCGACGTGTTCGTCGTCGTCGGCCAGGACGAGTCCTTCTGCTGCACCGAGGACTACGCGTTGCGAGAAGTCGAGAAGTCGCCCCTCCGACCGGCGCCATCGCCGGAGTTGAAGGGGCTGCCTCGGCGGCTGTTCACCCGGGCGACGGCGGACGGGCAGGAGGGTCTGGCTCATGGCGTTCGCCACCTCTTCGGGCGGGCCGCCTGTCCGGACTGCGGGACCGACTTCTCGGTGGCCGAGCGAGTGGCGTCCAGTTGGATTCCCTGATCGACCCGGGACTGCGTACGGGCCTCGCGCGGCTGCTGCCGGTCCGTGCCCTCACCCGGGCCTCGCAGCCGAGGGCCCGGGCCAGGAGCACCAGGTCATCCCTGTTCGTCCGCGCTTCCGGGAGTCGCCGAGCCGCCGTCACCCGCCCCGGGACTCGGGAGGCTGCGCCCGGGAGCGTCGGCGGCTTCGGCCGGTTGCGCCGGACGGCCTGGGCCACCGGGTCGGCGGCGTCCCACAATCGCGGTCATGAGGCCGAACAGGAGCAGGAGCAGAGCGAGGATCGGGAAGACCAGGAGGTCGGCGCCGGAGAGGGGACCGCCATCGATCCCCGGAGTGATCTGGTTCCCCTCGTTCGCCGCGCGGGCGTCGGCCGCTGCGATCGCGGACGTGTTCCCGGATGCCCAGGAGGCGTCCGCCGATGCTACGGCCTCCTCCCCGGGCACCACAGCCTCCCGGACGGATGCGGCGAGCGCCGCGAGCGCCGACTGCGGATCCCTCGGAAAGCGTGCCTGCGCGGCCCGGGCATAGCCGTCGGACACAGCCGAGGGGATGAAGGCCGAGCTGGCTCCCAGCCGGTCCCCCACCAGGACGACACAGCTGTACGGCAGCATCCCCGGCCGATCATTGGAGTAGTCCAGGATGTCGGCCACGTCGTCCGGCGTCCCATCGGCCAGGACGGCAGCACTGTCCGGCAGCTCCGCCGCGCACATCGCACCGTCCGAGGAGCCGACGATCGTCTGCAGGGCCGACAGCTGCCGGGCGCTCACCAGCACCGACGGGGCTATGTACACCGGGTCGTCCCGCAGCGCCAGACCGGCGACGTCGACGGGGCCGAACAAGGTCACCGAGGCTGGAGACGCCGTCGCCGTCGGTGGAGACGGTGAGGACGAAGCCGCGCCCAGGACTGCGGCGATCGTCAGCGCGAACCCCGTCAGGAACAGGACCGGCCTGGCCCGGCCCCGTAACCTGTGCCCACCCGCCGTATCCGCCCCCATCACGGCCCCCTGCCCTGGACGCATCCTGTCCCCCAGCCTCCCACCCGTCCGCTCCCCGGGGAACCCCGAACGCGCCCGCAAGGCCGGCGACCGCCCGCATCCCGGAGCACCGCGTCCGCGATCTCTCCGCCGAGGCCGGAGCGGCCGGAGCGATCCTCCGGTCCCGTGCCCCGGCCTCGGGTGAGCGGTCAACCCATGGTCTTCTGACCGTCGATCGCCTCGCGGAGGATGTCGGCGTGGCCGGCGTGCTGAGCGGTCTCGGCCACGATGTGGATGAGGACCCGCCGTGCGGACCGGCTGGCGCCCGGCGGGAACCAGGGCGCCTCCGGCAGCGGCTGCGCCGCGCCGAGGTCGGGCAGGGTGCGCACCAGCTCGTCGGTGCGCTTCGCGATCAGCTCGTACTCGGCGACGACCCCGGCCAGCGTCTCGTCCTCGTGCAGCACGAAACCGTCGGCGTGCTCGGCGTAGCTGTTCTCGGTCATCGCGATCGCGGCCGGTCCGTCGACGATGAAGTCGATCCAGCCCTTCTCGGTCCGCGCGACATGCTTGATCAGCCCGCCCAGGGTGAGTTCGCTGACGGTGGTGCGCTTCCGGGCCTGGTCGTCGGTCAGTCCCTGCACCGTGTGCAACAGGAACCGTCGGTGTGCGGCGAGGCTTTCCAGCAGGTCATCACGCTCGTTGGTGGTCATGAAAAGAACTCTAGAAGCCATTGCGGTCACTTTCTGACCGCAATGGCGCGAAGCTGGGAACATGGCCAACACCAGTTCCCGAACCCTGCGTCTGCTCTCGTTGCTGCAGAACCACCGGCACTGGCCGGGCGGGGAGCTGGCCGAGCGGCTCGGGGTCTCGGCGCGCACGCTGCGGCGCGACATCGACCGGCTCCGCGAGCTCGGCTACCCGGTCACGGCCAGCCGCGGCGTGGACGGCGGCTACCGGCTCGCCGCCGGTGCGGCGCTGCCCCCGCTGGTCGTCGACGACGACGAGGCGGTCGCGATCGCGGTCGGGATGCAGGCCGCAGCGCTGGGCGCGGTGGCGGGCATCGAGGAGGCCGCGGTGCGCGCGCTGGCCAAGCTGGTGCAGGTGATGCCGCCCCCGCTGCGCCGCCGGGTGGACGCGCTGCGCGCCGCCACCGACCCGTCGAGCTGGAGCGCCCCGACCTCGGCCGCCGCCGACCCGGCGGCGCTCATCGCGCTGGCGCTGGCCTGCCGCGACACCGAGCGGGTCGAGTTCGACTACACCGACCGCAGCGGCGAGCCCTCGCAGCGGCAGGTGGAGCCGCACCGTCTGGTTCCGCTGGGCCGCCGCTGGTACCTGGTGGCCTACGACCTGGTCCGCCACGACTGGCGGACCTTCCGACTCGACCGGCTCGGCGCACCGCGGACCACCGGCCTCCGGTTCCGCCCACGCGAACTGCCCGCCCCCGACGCGGCGGCGTTCGTCCGTGCCCGGGTCGCAACCCAGCCCACAGGTCATGCGGTGGAGGTCCGGGTCCATGCCCCGGCCGCGCAGGTGCAGGCCCGGCTGGGGCAGTGGGCCACCGCCGAACCGATCGACGCCCGGCACTGCCTGCTGCGGATGACCGCCGACACCCTCGACTGGCCCGCCATGGCGCTGGGCAGGCTCGGCGCCGAGTTCGAGGTCGTCACCCCGCCCGAACTGGTGGCGTACCTGAGCGAGTGGAGCGCCCGCTTCGCACGCGCCACCCGGCAGACCGACCGCTGAACAGCCCCCGGCCAGGGCCGGCTCCGCCGGGTGTCGGACCCACCGGGCCCATCCGCTACGTCATGCGGCCGGCCACGCCCGGAGGGTGGGCACCTACAGCCGCGCACCGCTCAGCGGGCGGCGCGCGGCCGGGGGCTGTTCAGGTGGAGGTGACGGTCACCTTCGGGGCCGTGTTGGTGCCGCTGTACGTGGCGCCGAAGCCGAAGCTGGTGCTGGCCCCCGGGGCGATGGCGTTGTTGTAGGACAGGTCGTTGGCGGTGACCGAGGTGCCGGTCTGGGTGTAGCCGGCGTTCCACATGTTGGTGATGGTCTGGTTGCCCGGCCAGGTCCAGGTGACCTGCCAGGTCTTGGTGGCGGTGGTGCCGTTGTTGGTGATGGTGACGTTGCCGTTGAAGCCGGTGCCCCAGTCGCTGCTGACGCTGTAGACGACGGTGCAGCTCCCGCCGGGGGCCGCGGCCGCAGTGGTGACCGAAAGCGCGGTGGAGGCCGCCGAGGTGTCGCCCGCCGGGTCCTGCGCCGTGACCGTGTACGAGTAGGTGGTGGCGGCGGTCAGTCCGGTGTCGGTGTACGAGGTGCCGGTGGTCAGGCCGACCTTGGTCGATCCCCGGTACACGGTGTAACCGGCCACGCTGCTGGACGGGTCGGTGGACGCGGTCCAGGACAGGGTCACCGAGGTGCTCGTCACGTTCGAGGCGGCCAGGCCGGTCGGCACCGTCGGCGGGGTCGCCGTCGGGCCGGTGCCGCTGCCCTCGAACAGCTCGCCGTAGACCGCGTAGGCCATGGCGATGTCCGCCTGCGCCCAGAAGCGGTGGTAGTTGAAGACGGGCGCGGCCCCGCCGTTCAGGTAGGTCTGCACCTGCGACCAGTTCGGGTCGCTCCTGTACCAGGAGCGGATGGAGGTGAAGGTCGCCCCGGGCACGACCGCGTCGCCGTTCGGCATCTTGCCCGACCAGCCGGACGGCACGTACACCGTGGCGCCGAACGAGCTGTAGTCGGTGCGGGTCTCCGGCACCGAGATGCCGATGGTGTCCGCGAAGGTCGCCATCACGTCGAGCAGGCTCTTGGCCAGCGCTCCTGACGTGGTGTCACCCGACTTGGCCGAGTAGTACATCAGGGTCTTGGCGTACGCCGCCGCGACGCCGACGTCGTTGCCGTAGTCGACCACCGAGACGTGCAGCCCGGAGTTGGCCCCCGGGGAGCTCGGGTTCCAGGTGTCCGGCTGCCCGGACCAGCCGAGCGTGGACGGGATCTGGAAGTCCGTCGCGGTGACCGTGGTCTGCGAGACCGCCCAGGCGATCCACTTCTGCAGCAGCGCCTGGGCCTTGGCGTCGCCGGTCACGTAGTAGTACTCCGCGACCCGCTCCATCGACCAGGCCTGGAAGCCGAACCAGTTGTTGCTCGGCGGGTCGTGGTAGACCGGCTCCCAGTCGTAGGCCATGCCGTAGAAGGTCGAGGTGCCGGCGGGCGGGGTGGCGTACTGGCCCTCCCAGCTGTTGGTGCAGCCGCCGGCCATGGCGCCCTCGGCCGACTGGAGCCACTGGTAGAACTCCAGCTGCCGGGTCAGGCTGCCCGACCAGTCGCTCTGCGCGGTCGGGGACTGCGGGGTCAGCGTGGCCACGGTGGACAGGGCCCAGGCCGCCAGCGGGTTCTGGTACCCCTGGTGCGAGGCGCCGTCGCCGATCCGCCAGGCCCAGCCGGCGCCGGGCTCGCCCCCGCCCCAGGCGTAGTACCAGGACAGCAGGTAGTGCTCGGAGCTGCGAGCGGTGCCGGCCGCGCAGGTGCCGGCATTGGTGCAGTCGCCGATCTGCTTGAAGTACTTGTCGAAGAACGCGTACCGCAGGTAGTCGCCCATCTTGGCGGCCTTCGCCACCGAGGCGGCGATCTGGCCCTCGGCGCCCTGGGCCGAGGCCCACCGGTAGGCCCAGTAAGCGGCCTGCACCGCGCGGGAGTCGGCGTCCGGGGCGTCGGTGTACTTCCACTGCTTGGAGTAGGCACTGGTCTGTGCCACGAACAGGTCGAGGTACCCGTTCGGGCCGCCGTAGTTGAACAGGTCGGTGCAGGGCTGCGGGATGGTCAGCCACACCGACTCGGCGGATCCGCGCTGGTAACTGTTGATGTACGAGGGCCCGGCCGCGGTGGGGCCGTTCTCCGCGCCGGTGCCGGGGGCGTTGCCGTAGCCGTACTTGTTGTCGACGTCCAGCAGCCAGTGCATGCCGTAGACGTCCGCGGTGCCGTAGGTCGAGGTCAGCTCGTTGGCCAGCGGGTCCTGGCCGACCGGGACCGAGGTGTTGAGAGCACTCGGGTAGTCGCTGGGCGACGGCCACTCCGGGGCGTAGGTGGCCGGCGAGTCGGGGTTGTACGAGCTGTTGGTCGGCTGGTCGGCGTGCTGGGGGATGATGTAGTGCTCGGCGGTGGTCCAGGCGTTGTTGAACGGCGTCCAGTCACCGGTCACCCGGCCGTAGGTGGCCTCCAGCCACATCCAGAAGCTGAACGCCTCCGAGGTGGTCTGGTGCCCGTAGTCCGGCGCCTCGACGATCAGCGTCTCCACGCTGTGGTAGGGCACCCCGGCCGCACTGAAGTAGCCGTTGGCCGAGTTCTTGATCTTGTTGTACTGGGTCAGGAACTGCTGGGTGTACGGGTCCGTCGCGGTCGTAGCGCCGGTCGTACCCGGTGCGGCGGCGATCGCCGCCGCAGCTCGGCCGATGGCGGGCGCGGCGGCCACGGCCACCAGCGCGCCGCCGACAGCGGCCGCGAACCGCCTCCGGGACAGGGAATCAGTCATGACGGGACTTCTCCTTCGTGGACCTGGGGACTTCGGAAGGGGCCTGGGCGGCACGGGGACTGCGCGTGGTTCAGCGCTCCGCAAGCCGTGGGAGCGCTCCCAATATTCAAGGGCACCGACCCCTTCGCTGAGTGGGTGAAAGGAGGTGGCGACAGCGGTCCGACCCGCATGGCATCTTCAACTCCCGTAGGAAGATGCTTGGATGACGCCGAGTCATATGAATTCAGCTATCCGGGAGCCCGTCAAGGGGGCGCGCTGCGTTCACTTGTCAAACGGATGTCAGGGCGAGGTTGGGCCGACGGACCGTCGGGGGCCTTGACGGGGCCGCATTTGGGGGCGACGATCGGGAGCGCTCCCAGCTGGGCGGCAGGGGCACTCCCGTGGGTGACGGCCGCGCTCGCACAGGTCGCGGCCCGGTGTCCCGGTACCGGCGTCCCGAAGCGTCGACAACGGCCTCTTCCAGCTCGGACCGGTCCTACGGACACCCCCGGGCGCGAGGGCGCCCTTGCTCGGGCCGCCACGGCTGTGGCGGCCCGAGCAAGGGCCCGTGCGTCCGGGAGCACCGCCGGTTGACAGCGGCCCCGCTCCCGACCGCCCGTGGGGCTCAGTACTCCGCGGGGCTCAGTACTCGGTGGTCACGGTGACTCCGCTGAACGCGGAGTCGGCGTACAGGCTGAAGTACCGGTAGCCGGCGGTGGTATTGGTGACGGTGATGGTCTGCGCGGTGCCGGAGCCGGTCGACGCGGCCGTGTGGTTGGCGCCGTCGGCCCAGTCGGTGGGGTCGTAGTACAGGTAGGCGGTCCCGGTGCCGCCGGTCGTGGCGACCGTCAGCGTGGTCGTTCCGGCCGGGAGGTAGATCCAGTAGTAGTCGAGGTTCCCGGCCGTCGCGGACTGGTTCGTCCGGAAGCAGTCCTGGTCCATCTGCTGCGGGTTCGAGCCGGTGCACGGGCTGGTCACGGTCACCGACTGGGAGGTGCTGGACGTCTTCCCGTTGCTGTCGGTCACGATCAGCCCGACGGTGTAGGTTCCGGCCGCCGCGTAGGAGTGCGAGGGGTTCTGCGCCGTGGACGTCGTCCCGTCGCCGAAGTTCCAGGCCCAGTTGGTGATGCTGCCGCTGCCGGACTCGGTGGACCGGTCGGTGAGGCCGGCCGTCAGCCCGGTGGCCGCCGCGCCGAAGGCCGCCGTCGGCGAGCCCTGGGCGCCGCTGGCGATGTTGTCGAGCCAGGTGTTGAAGTCGGCGTCGTAGCGGGTGCCGATGGTGTCGGTGTAGTAGTCGTAGCCGGCGGTGTAGTTGCCGACCCGGTAGTCGTTGAGGATCGCCTGCAGGTCGGCGGGGTGTTCCTCGACCATGTAGCGCACCGCCAGGTAGCTCCACGGGAAGACCCGGTCGTCGTTGCTGTTGGCGTACGTGGTCTGCCACAGGGTGCTCAGCGCGTAGGTGTGCTCGCCGGCGTCGGTCACCGCGTCGGTGTCGGTGACGCCCCGGTAGCCGGCGGAGATGTAGCCGGAGATGCCCTCGATCCACCAGATGTTCGGGTCGACCTCCATGTCCGCCCAGGTGCCCATCGTGTCGTAGCGGGCGTCGAGGAAGTGCGTGTACTCGTAGTTCAGGTTCCAGATGTCGTCCGTGTACCCGTCGGCGCCGGAGTCCTGGTAGAGGATGGAGTAGTCCTGGTTCCCGGGCGTGGCCGGGGTGTTGTAGATGGTGATGCCGCCGTTGTCGGTGGTGATGCCGTAGATCACCGGGCCGTAGATCTCGTAGTCGAGGGAGCTCGCGAAGACGACGATGTTGTCAGTGTCGTTGTACTGGCCGGGGATCGGCCCGCTGTCCTTCACCACGTTCTGGAAGTACGCGTCCTGGCCAGCCAGTTCGGTGCACGCCACGTTCAGTTCGGACGGGCTGAGCGACTGGGCCAGGATGTTGGTCTCCGAGTTGCACGCGTGCGTGATCGGCAGCGCTGCCGCCGTCGCCTGGGCCACCAGGTTGCAGACGCCGTAGTACGAGCAGTCGGCCGCGTCGTAGCCGTTGGCCTGCTGCGCCACGGACATCCACAGCGCGGCGGTCGGGCCGGAGATCGACGAGGCCTGCAGCAGGCCCAGCATCAGCGGCCGCACCTGCGCCTGGAGTGCGGGGATCCGGACGTACGCGGCGAGGTCGTTGCCGGCGTCGGCGTCCATGAACGTGTTGCCGCCGCCGAGCAGGCCGGTGTGGTCCAGCGCGAAGGCGTCGAGTGCGTTGATGACACTCGGATCGGCGGTCAGCGCGGTCACGAAGGCGGGGTTGAAGGCTCCGCGCCACAGCGGGGTGTAGACGTCGTAGATGACGCCGTCCATGCCGCCGACCGCGTCCCAGGAGCTGGTGTACGCGCTGAGCAGCCGCTGGTAGACGCTCAGGTAGTCGCTCTGCAGGTTGGCGCTGTCGCTCAGGATCACCGCGTAGCCGAGGACCTCGCCGTTGCCGGTCGAGACGTCGGCCGTCCGGGGGTCGGCGAAGAAGGTGTTCAGGGCGTTCTCGACGTCCGTGGACAGCGTCGCGTCGTAGCTGCCGACGTCCGTCGTGTCGTAGTACTGGACGTAGTACCCGGCCTCCAGGTACTGGATGAGCTGCCCGATTCCGGTCGAGTCGTCACCGGTGTAGCTCGACGCCAGCCCCTGGTACGCCTGGGCGACGGTGACCATCTGCGACTCGTTGAACAGCGCCTGCGCGTCGCTGCCGGTCACCGTGAACAGCGAGTTGATGCAGTCGCTGGTCGAGTTCTCGACGTACGAGGCCAGCGCCGGGCCGGTCAGGGCGGAGAAGGCGGCCGGGGTGCAGGCCTGGGTGGTGGCGGAGTTCGTGGCCCGGGTCCGGCCGGCGGGCTTCGCCGGGGAGGTCGTGGTCTGCGACGCCGTCGGTCGCTGTGGCGGGAGTTGGCCGACGGCCAGCCGTCCGTACTGGACGGCGGCCGCGTCCGTGCCGCCGGCGAGGGCACCCGTGGGCGCGGGCTCGGCCGGGCGGTGCGATCCGGCGGCGGGCCGGGCCGAGGCGGTCGAACCGGTCGCGGCCAGGGCCGGAGCGGTCGCCACGCCCACCAGCATGGTGACTATCGCCGTGCCGGAGGCCAGCAGTCTGGGCAGGAGGTATCGGCGGGGCATTGCTGCTCCTTCGGAGTGGGGGTCGCTTCGTGAATCGTGCGGGAAGCGTGTGACGCACCGTCTCATCGCACGCAGGCTCGAACAATGCGGGAAGGAACAGCAATTGAAGTGGATCCGTCACAACATCCGGGGCTGCTTCTTTACCGGGGCGACCCTCGGTGGCTCCGGGTGGCGCGGGCCTGCCGGGTCGGGACACCGTCCATCAGGCTCCGGTAGGAGGCGGCGGCCGAGTCCCGGAGCGCCGCCACCAACTCCTCGCCGACGCTGGCCCTGCGCCAGGCCAACAGGTAGCGGCACCGGACGGGCGTGCCGACCAGGGGCCTGACGATGACGCCGGGGATCGGCCGGGTCGTCGCCTGCACCAGGCAGACCCCGAGCCCCTCGGCGATCATGTGCTGCAGCTGGAGCCGGTCGCCGAGGAACTCGTGCACCAGCACCGGACTGAATCCGGCCGCCTCGCAGGCGGCATAGAAGACGCCCGGCCACCCCGCGCCGTCGTCGGGGGTGACGAACCAGGGCTCCTCGGCCAGGTCGGCGAGGTCGATCGCCGCGCAGTGCCTGAGCCGGTGCCCCGAGGGCAGGGCCACGCAGGAGGGCTCGGTGACGATCCCGCAGTGCCCGACGGCCTCGGAGTGCCGCAGCTCCTGCCCCGGGTAGTCCACGCCGATCGCGGCATCGAGCCCGTCCCGCTCCAGCAGGTCGACGATCTGCGAGGACTCGTAGACGCTGCTCACCGTCACCACCAGGCCGGGCAGGTCGTTGCGGATCCGCCCGACCAGTCCGGCCAGGATCGGGGAGTTGGTGGCGGCCAGCCGCAGCACCGGTTGATGGACCGCCTCCTCGGCCGGTTCCCGGCCGACCGCCTCGGCCCGGGCCAGCACGTCGCGCGCGCGGGAGACGACCCCCGCGCCGTAGCGGGTCGGCCGCACGCCCACCGTGTCGCGCTCGAACAGCGGCTTGCCGAGGTGGGCCTCGATCCGGCGCAGCTGCGTGCTCATCGCCTGCTGCGAGCAGCCGAGGCCGGCCGCGGCCCGGCCGATGCTGCCTGCGTCCGCGACCGCGCACAGCGCCCGTAGGTGCCGGAGCTCCAGTTCCATCCGCACTCCCCCACTTCCTCGCAGCGATCGGGCAGTTGTGTGAATGCTAGTCAGAACCCGGATGTCATCCCGGTTTTCGGTCAGCTTGAGGCGAACTCCGGCCCGAGGGACCGGAGTCGTCCCGCCTCGCGCGGGAGGTCCGGTCGGCGCACCGCGGACGGGCGGCGCCGGCCGCCCCTGGCTCTCCCGACAGCGGCGGCCGCTGAGGCGGCGTCAGTGTTCTGGAATCCCCGTGCCCGACAGACCCTTGTGTGTCGTGCGACACGTCAAATATGCTATTGCACTGACGGTGACTGGCCGTCAGAAAGTCAACCCGAGAGGGGACTGTGTCACGTGCGCAGACTCAGATCCGCTGTCTTCCGTCGCGGCCGATCCATCGCCCTCGGCAGCCTCGTCGTTGCCGTGGCCGCCGCAGGCCTGACCAATCCACTGGCCGCCGCGGCCAACCCCCACCCCGCCTCGGCAGGGTGGAGCAGGACCGCGGACGGCAACTGGGTGCAGGTCCAGCCCGGCACCCCGATCGTCGCCAAGAGCGTCGCCCGGCCGAAGGCGGCCGCGCCCCTCGGCAAGCGCAGCGCCACCCCTCCCGGGCCGGCCTCGACCAAGACCTCGGCCGGCAAGACCGGCGGCGGTGAGAAGCCGCAGCTGGCGGACGGTTCGGACCCCGGCGACGGCAACGACGGCGACGGCTCCGTGGCCAACGAGTACGACCTGCAGGTCCAGTACAAGGGCGGCCAGGACTCCAGCGGCGTGATCACCGGTGCGCCCAAGGTGTACCTGGTGGTCTGGGGCTCGCAGTGGGGCACCGCCTCCACCGACTCCAGCGGTGACACCGCCCTCTCGGGCGACCCCGACGGAGCCGTCCCCTACCAGCAGGACTTCTTCAAGGGCCTGGGCAGCGCGGGCGACGGCTGGAGCGCGGTGCTGACCCAGTACTGCGAGGGCATCCCGGCCGGCACCATCCAGTGCCCCTCGACCGCGCCCCACATCCAGTACCCCAAGGCCGGCAGCGTGCTGGCCGGGGTGTGGGTCGACAACAGCGCCGCCGCGCCCCAGTCCGCCACCGAGACCCAGCTCGGGGTCGAGGCGGCCGCCGCCGCGCAGCACTTCGGCAACACCACCGAGGCGCAGAACCGCAATGTGCAGTACGTGATCGACTCGCCGCAGGGCACCGACCCGGACAAGTGGAAGGAGCTCGGCTACTGCGCCTGGCACGACTTCGAGCGCTCCTCGGACGGCCAGCTCGCCTACACCAACATGCCGTACCTGCCCGACGTCGCGGGCTGCGGCGCCAACTGGTTCGGTGAGAACACCCCCCGCGGGCTGCTCGACGGCTACGGGATCATCGGCGGCCACGAGTACGCCGAGACCCTGACCGACCCGAACACCCCCGGCGGCTGGACCGACGCCACCGGCCAGGAGGTCGCCGACAAGTGCGCCTGGATCCCCTACGGCTCCAACGGCGGCCTGTTCTTCGAGAACCTCTCCACCGGTTCCTTCCCGCTGCAGACGATCTGGTCCGACGAGGACCACCTCTGCATGTCCTCCGATCCGATCTCCACCGGACCGGTCCTCACCCTCAGCACCATGTGCAGCCGCACCGACCCACCGGGGCAACCGCTGTCGATACCGGCGGTCGCGGCCGACAGCACCGGCGACGCGGTCACCTACAGCGCGACCGGCCTGCCGAGCGGGCTCTCCATCGCCCCGTCCACCGGCGTCATCTCCGGTACCACCAGCGCCTCCGCCAACGGCTACTCACAGATCACCGTGAACGCCTCCGACACCGCCGGGAACACCGCCACCACCAGCTTCTGGGAGGGGCTGTTCGCCGGCGGGCAGCACGGCTGCTCCGCCGTCCAGCAGCTGATCGACCCCGGCTTCGAGAACGGCTCGGCCGACGTCGACCACACGATGATGACCGATCCCTGGAGCCCGTCCGAGTACAACATCATCACCCCGTCCAGCCTCCACTCGGCGCACTCGGGCAGCTGGTACGCCTGGCTCGGCCAGGACTCCGGCACCACCGACTCGATCACCCAGTACCTCGACACCTACCCGGGGTACAGCTCCGCCAACTTCTCCTTCTGGTTGGACACCGAGACCACCAACACCAGCGCGACCACTCCGGACACGCTGTCGCTGATCGCCATCGACCAGTACACCGGCCAGCCGATCGGCACGGTCAAGACCTGGTCCAGCTACGGATCGAGCCCCGGCTACCAGCAGCAGTCGGTCGACCTCTCGCCGTTCATCGCCAAGGTGGGCTGGGGCACCACCGTCGGCCTCGAACTGGTCTCCAACGAGGCCGGGACCACGCCGGCCACATCGTTCCTGGTGGACGACACCTCGGCCACCGAGTACTGACCCCGTGCGACGCGACCGGCACGACTGATCGCTGACACCGTTCCGGGCGCGCCCAGCATCCTGGGTGCGCCCGGAACCGCGCGCCCGCCGGGCGCGGGCGGCTCCGGCCGCCGGGGCTGAGGGCCGGTCAGTCCTGCGGCGTCGCCCAGAGCGAGCGCACATGTCCCAGATGGAGCGTGATCGCCTCCTCGACCCGGGGCAGGTCCCTGGCGATCATCAGATTCAGCAGCTGCTCGTGCTCCTCGGCCGAGGCGACCAGTCGGCCGGCCTCGACCAGCTGGTTGAGACCGTAGAGGCGGGAGCGCTTGCGCAGGTCGCCGACGGTCTCCACCAGGTGCCGGTTGCCGGTGAAGGCCAGCAGCCCGAGGTGGAACCGGCGGTCCGCCTCGACGTAGGCGATCAGGTCGCCGGACCGGGCCGCCGCGACGATCTCGGCGGCCACCGGCCGCAGCGGCTCCAACTGCTCGGCGGTCGCACCGGCGGCCACCCGCACCGTCGCCGGGATCTCGATCAGCGCGCGGATCTCGGTGAAGTCGTCCAGGTCCTGGTCGGTGAGGCCGACGATCCGGAAGCCCTTGTTGCGCACCACCTCGACCAGCCCCTCCTTGGTCAGGTCGAGCATCGCCTCGCGGACCGGCGTGGCCGAGACACCGAACTCGGACGCCAGCATCGGCGCGGAGTAGACGATCCCGGGACGCAGTCTGCCCGCCACCAGGGCAGCCTGCAGCTCATGCGTGATCAGCTCCCGCAGGCTGCGCCGCTCGTTCATGGACGGCAGATTGAGACCGCTCAGGGGCTCGATGCTCATGGCTCCTCCTCGGTTGTACAACATCATCCTGCACCATCACGCGACACCCGATCGGCCATGTGGCTTCTTGTGCGGAAGCGGCGGGATGAGTGGCTACGAGGCGTCGCAGGCCCGAGAGTTATGCAATTGCACTGTCATATTTGATACTTAACGCTTGACTAGGGCTACCAATGGCGACACAGTCGCTCACAAGACAATAGAGCAACGTGACATTGCACTGGCACTGATGATGCGTGCCGTCCACGTCACCAGCCCCGGGGAGCACTCATGACCGCACTCCTCACCGACCCCCCGCCGTCCGCGAGCGCCGCGACGGCCACCGCCTTCGAAGGCCGTTCGCCCGCCGCGCTCGCCTGGCGCCGCTTCCGCCGGGACCGCACCGGCGTCGCCGCCGGCCTGGTGGTGGCCCTGTTCTTCGTGGTCGGCCTGGGCGCGCCGGTGATCTCCTGGCTCTACGGCAAGAACCCCTACACCACCTACGGCCAGAACCAGCCCGCGCTGCTCGACCAGTTCGGCTACCCCGTCGGCTCGATGGGCGGGATGAGCAGCCACTTCTGGCTGGGCATCGAGCCGGGACTGGGCCGAGACGTCTTCACCCAGCTCATCTACGGCATCCGCACCTCGCTGCTGATCTCGCTGGCCATCGTCCTGATCATCACGGTGATCGGCACCCTGGTCGGGGTCGCGGCCGGCTATGCGGGCCGTTGGATCGACTACTCGGCGAGCCGGGTGATCGACGTGATCCTCTGCTTCCCGGCGACCCTCTTCTTCGTCGCGTTCATCCCGGTCGCGCAGTCGGCCTTCGTCAGCCCGACCGAGGCCGTGCCGACCTGGATGCGGGCGACCACGGTGATCCTGGTGCTCTCCGCCTTCGGCTGGGCCTCCACCGCCCGGCTGCTGCGCGGCCAGGTGCTGTCGCTGCGCGAGCGGGAGTTCGTCCAGTCCGCCCAGGTGATCGGTGTGCCCGCGCGCCGGATCATCCTGCGCGAGCTGCTGCCCAACCTGTGGACGCCGATCCTGATCTCGGTCTCGTTGGCGGTGCCGAACTACGTGACCACCGAGGCCGCCCTCTCCTTCCTGGGGGCGGGCATGGTCGAACCCACCCCCGACTGGGGCCGCATGATCCAGCGCGGCGCCGAGGTCTACAACGCGGACTTCAGCTACATGCTCTTCCCCGGCCTCGCCATGCTGATCTTCGTCCTGGCCTTCAACCTGCTCGGCGACGCCGTGCGGGACGCGCTCGATCCCAAGTCCAGCCGCTGAAGCCCGGCTTGCTCCCGTCCCGACCCGAAGTGCACACCCGATCCCAGCCAAGGAAACTGCCATGCCCCTGAACAGACGTACCGTCAACCTCCTCGCCGCCGCCGTCGCGGCCGGGGCCCTGGTCACCGTCTCGGGCTGCCACGGCTCCAGCGGCAGCGCCGCCGCCGTCACTCCCTCGGGCCCGGCGGCCAAGCAGGCCGTCGCCCTGGGCACCGCGGCCGAGTCGGACGCCCCCGATCCGGCCGTCCCCGGGGCGAAGACCGGCGGCACCGTCACCGTGCTGCAGCAGAACGACTTCAGCCACCTGGACCCGGCCCGGGTCTACAGCTCCGCCAACCAGACCGCCGACCTGCTGCTCACCCGCCAGCTGACCAGCTACCAGTACGTCGACGGGGTCACCCGGCTGGTCGGCGACCTGGCCACCGACACCGGCACGCCCAGCGACGGCGACCGGACCTGGACCTTCACCCTCAAGCAGGGGATCAAGTACCAGGACGGCTCGCCGATCACCGCCCAGGACGTCAAGTACGGCGTGGAGCGGACCTTCGAGTCCGCGCTCAGCGGCGGACCCACCTACCTGCAGACCTGGCTCACCGGCAAGTCGGACTACTCCGCCGCCTACCCCGGGCCCTGGAACGGCCAGGACCTCCCGGCCATCCAGACCCCCGACGCGCACACCATCGTGTTCCACCTCGCCGGCCCGCACGCGGACTTCCCCTACGCGGTGGCGATGCAGGCCTACAGCCCGGTGCCCCGGGCGCACGACACCAAGAGCGCCTTCGACCTCGCCCCCTTCTCCTCCGGCCCCTACATGGTCCAGAGCCACCAGGCCGACAAGTCGATGGTGCTGGTCCGCAGCGCCGGCTGGAGCCAGGCGACCGACCCGGTCCGGCACGCCTACCCCGACGAGTGGAAGTTCGAGTTCGGCGGGCAGCCGCTGGACATCGACCAGCGGCTGATCGCCGCCAACGGCGCCGACCGCACCGCGATGACCTTCAACACCCTGGTCACCAGCGATGTCGCCAAGCAGGTGCTGAGCACCCCGTCGCTGCTGGCCAGGACGGTGGACCAGGTGTCGCCGTTCTCCACCTACTTCGACATCAACAACCGGCGGATCACCGACCCGAAGATCCGCGAGGCCCTGCTGATGGCCTTCCCCCGGCAGCAGGTCCGGCTGGTCTTCGGCGGCCCGCTCTACGGCGACTACACCAATACCATCCTCTCCCCGGTGACCAACGGCTACCAGGCCTACGACCTCTACCACGCCCCGGTCACCGGCGACCCGGTGGCGGCCCAGAAGCTGCTGGCCGCCAGCAGCGACCCGCACCCCACCATCGTCTTCGCCTACCAGGGCACCACCCAGTGGGAGGCGGCGGCCGTGGCCGTCGCCACCGCGCTGGACAAGGCCGGTTTCAAGGTGGTGACCCAGGAGGTGGACAGCAAGGACTACTACGACGAGATCGGCGACGTGAACAACAAGTTCGACCTCTACTGGGCCGGTTGGGGCCCGGACTGGCCCAGCGCGGACACCGTGATCCCCCCGCTCTTCGACGGCCGGCAGATCGCCCCGGACGGCTCCGACACCATGCTCTTCGACAACCCGTCGGTGAACGCCGAGATCGACCGGATCGGCGCCGAGACGGACCTCGCCCAGCAGGACGAGGACTGGGCCGCGCTGGACAAGACGATCATGGGCCAGGTGCCGATCATCCCCTGGGTCGACCTGCGCCAGGTCTCGATGTACGGGCCGGACCTGGGCGGCGTGCACCTGGGCTTCATCGGCACCGTCTACCCGCTGGACGTCTACGTGAAGTGAGCACCGCCCCTCGAAGCCCCCTCGCCCACCCGCCACCTCCCGCCATGGAGCACACGTGCTGCGCTTCCTGATCCGCCGGGCCGCGGGGGCGGCGCTGATCCTGCTGGTGATCAGCGCCGTCACCTACGTCCTCTTCTTCGCCATGCCGTCCGATCCGGCGCTGCTGGCCTGCGGCAAGCAGTGCACCCCGCAGCTGCTCGCCACCATCCGACACACCATGGGGATCGACGCCCCGCTGTGGGTGCAGTACGGGCACTTCCTCGAAGGGATCTTCGTCGGGCGCCACTACGGCGCGGCCGACTGCTCCGCGCCCTGCCTCGGCTACTCCTTCGTCAACGAGCAGCCCGTGCTGCAGACGCTGCTCAACCGCTTCCCGGCGACCCTGTCGCTGGCGCTCGGCGCGGGGGCGCTGGTGCTCAGCTGCGGTGTCGGGCTCGGCATGATCGCCGCGCTGCGGCGCGGCCGGGCGCTCGACAAGGCGTCCATGGGGCTCGCCCTGGTGGGCGCCTCCGTGCAGATCTACTTCTTCGGCATCGTCGTCCGCTACATCTTCGTCGACCAGCTCGCCTGGCTGCCGCTGCCCGGCTACACCTCGCCCGGCAGCTCGCTGACCGGCTGGGCCGGCGGGATGCTGCTGCCCTGGATCACCCTGGCCGTGGTCAATGTCGCCACCTACGCCCGGTTCACCCGCTCCTCGATGCTGGAGGCGCTGGACGAGGAGTACGTGCGCGCGGCCCGCGCCAAGGGGCTGACCCCCTGGGGCGTCTACGTCAAGCACGCCTGGCGGGGGGCGATGACCCCGGTGATCACCATGTTCGGGATCGACCTGGGCCTGTTCCTGGGCGGCGCCGTGATCACCGAGACGACCTTCAACATCCCCGGCATCGGCAAGCTCGCCGTCGACTCCGTGGCCGACTCCGACCTGCCCATGCTGATGGGGACGGTGCTGGTCGCGTCCACGGCCATGGTCGTGGCCAATGTCGCGGTGGACGCCTGCTACGCCCTGATCGACCCCCGGGTGCGTGCGTCATGAGCGAGGAGCCCGAACGGGCGGCCGCCGAGCCGTTCCTGAGCGTGCGGGACCTCTCGGTGCGCTTCGCGACCGAGAGCGGCCAGGTCCAGGCCGTGGACCGGCTCTCCTTCTCCGTGGAGCGCGGACGGACGCTCGGCATCGTCGGCGAGTCCGGCTCCGGGAAGTCCGTCACCAGCCTGGCCGTGCTGGGCCTGCACAACCGCGACCGCACCACCGTCACCGGGAGCATCCGGCTGGACGGCGCCGAGCTGGTCGGCGCGGGCGAGCCGCGGCTCCGCTCGCTGCGCGGCAGCCGGATGGCCATGGTCTTCCAGGACGCGCTGACCGCCCTCTCGCCGTACCACACCGTCGGCGACCAGATCGCGGAGACCTACCGCAGGCACACCCGCTGCACCCGCCGGGCCGCCGCCGAGCGGGCGGTGGAGATGCTCGGCGTGGTGGGCATCCCCTCGCCCCGGACCCGGGTCAAGGACTACCCGCACCAGTTCTCCGGCGGCATGCGCCAGCGGGTGATGATCGCCATGGCCCTGGTCTGCGACCCGGACCTGCTGATCGCGGACGAGCCCACGACCGCGCTGGACGTCACCGTCCAGTCGCAGATCCTGGACCTGCTGGCCGGGCTCCAGGAGACCTTCCGGACCTCGATCGTCCTGATCACCCACGACCTGGGGGTGATCGCGGGCATCGCGCACGACGTCCTGGTGATGTACGCGGGGCGCAATGTCGAGCAGGGCCCGGTGGAGGACGTGCTGATCACCCCTCAGCACCCCTACACCGCCGGGCTGCTGGCCTCGGCGCCGCTGCTGGGCGGGGACGTCGACCTGCCGCTGCGGCCGGTGCCGGGCAATCCGCCGAGCCTGCTGGCGATCCCCGCCGGCTGCGCCTTCCACCCCCGCTGCGGGGCCAGCTCGCTGCTTCCGGCAGGGCACTGCTCCACGGAGCGCCCCGTCCTCAGCGGCACCGCCCCGCACCTGGCCGCCTGCCACCTCGACCGGGAGCAGCGCGCCACCCTCCGCCGGACCGAGGAGACCTCCCGATGACCGAGTTCGCCAAGGCGCCGGCCGCAGCCGCCACTGCCGCTGCCGACTCGTCCGTGCCGCTGCTCGAAGCGGTCGGCCTGACCAAGCACTTCGCGGTCCCGACGGCCGGCCTGCTGCCGTCCCGGCGGTCCGCCCGGCCGGTGCTCCGCGCCGTCGACGGCATCGACCTGGTGGTGCGCGCCGGGGAGAGCCTGGGCGTGGTCGGCGAGTCCGGGTGCGGCAAGTCGACCGCGGGCCGGCTGCTCACCCGGTTGTACGAGCCGACCTCGGGCGTGCTGCGCTACCGGGGCCAGGACATCACCCACGCCTCCCGGCGGGAGCTGGCGCCGATCCGGGCCCAGATCCAGATGGTCTTCCAGGACCCCTATGCCTCGCTCAACCCCCGGCAGACGGTGGGCGGCATCATCGCGACCCCGCTGGAGGTGCACCGGATCGACCCGCCGGGCGGCCGGAAGGCGCGGGTCCAGGAGCTGCTGGAGACGGTCGGCCTCAACCCGGAGCACATCAACCGGTTCCCGCACGAGTTCTCCGGGGGCCAGCGGCAGCGGATCGGCATCGCCCGGTCGCTGGCGCTGGAGCCGCGGGTGATCGTGGCCGACGAGCCGGTGTCCGCGCTGGACGTGTCGATCCAGGCGCAGGTGGTCAACCTGCTCCAGCAGCTCCGCCGCGACCTGGGCATCGCCTTCGTCTTCATCGCCCACGACCTGGCGGTGGTGCGGCACTTCTCGCAGCGGGTGGTCGTGATGTACCTCGGCAAGGTGGTGGAGAGCGCACCTCGGGACGAGCTGTACCGGTCGCCGCAGCACCCCTACACCCAGGCGCTGCTGTCCGCGGTGCCGGAACCCGATCCCCGGCCCGCCGCGCGGGCCGCGGCCTCGGCGGCCCGGATCCGGCTCACCGGCGACCTGCCGAGCCCGGTCGACCCGCCCTCGGGCTGCCGGTTCCGCACCCGCTGCCCCCGGGCGCGGGAGCTCTGCGCCGAGCGGGAGCCGGCGCTGGAGAACCGGTCCGACGGCGACCGCTCCCATCTGACGGCGTGCCACTTCCCCGGGCCGGTCGCCGGATGAGCGGCGGCGGCCGGGCGTGGGCCTGGTCCCGCGCGGGGGGCCGGACCGCGGTGCCGGACGAGGTCCTGCGCTGGGACCGGGAGCACGACCCGGACGAGGTCCGGGCGCTGTGGCCGCTCGACCCCGGCGTCGCGCACCTCAACCACGGCTCCTACGGGGCGGTGCCGCGCCCGGTCCAGCAGGAGCAGGACCGCTGGCGGGCCCGGATGGACGCCAATCCGGTCCGCTTCTTCCGCCGTGAGTGGCAGCCGGCGGTGGCGGAGGCCCGGCTGCGGGCCGCGGACTTCCTCGGCGCCGACCCGGACGGCATCGCCCTGGTGCCCAATGCCACGGCCGGCGCGGGCGCCGTGCTCGCCGCCTTCCCGCTGCGGGCGGGCGACGAGGTGCTGGTGACCGACCACGGCTACGGCGCGGTGACCGCCGCCGCGCGACGCGCCTGCGCCCGGGCCGGTGCCCGGCTGGTCACCGCCGCGTTCCCGCTCGTCTGCACCGAGGAGCAGATCCGCGCGGCGGTCCTGGGCGCGGTGGGGGCGCGGACCAGGCTCGCCGTCCTGGACCACGCGACCTCGCCGACGGCACGGCTGCTCCCGGTCGCCCGGCTGGTCCCGGCGCTGCAGGCGCGGGGTGTGGCGGTGCTCGTCGACGGGGCCCACTCCCCCGGCATGCTCCCGGTCGACCTGGGCGTGCTGCGTCCGGACTTCTGGGTCGGCAACTTCCACAAGTGGGTGTGCGCGCCGCGCGGTGCGGCGGCCCTGTGGGCGGCGCCGCAGCACCGGTCCCGGCTGCCCGCCCCGGTGGTCTCCTGGCGCGAGGACGAGGGCTACCCGCACAGCTTCAGCCTGCCCGGCACGGTCGACAGCAGCGCGATCCTCTCGCTGCCCGCCGCCCTCGCCCTGTTCGAGCGGCTCGGCGGGCAGCGGCGGATCATGGCGCGCAACAACGCGCTGGCCGGCTACGGCCGTTCGGTGCTGGCGGACGCCCTGGGCCTGGGCCGCGCGGAGTACCCGCAGGAGGCCGGGATGTCGATGGCGGCACTGCCGCTGCCCGAACGGCTGGCCGGCCCGGACCGGGTGCAGATGCTGCTCGCCGACCGGGCGGGCGCCGAGACCGCGGTGAGCGAGTGGCAGGGCCGGCTGGTGCTGCGGATCAGCGCCCAGCTGTACAACCGCCCCGAGGAGTACCGGCGGCTGGCGGAGGCGCTGCCCGCGCTGCTCGCCCAGGCCTGAGGGCGGTCGGACGGGGGGCGGCCGGCGCCGCCGGGCGGTCGGTCATCGTCGGCCTCCGGGGAGCAGGCTGACGGTGCGGCTCTCGGTGTAGAACTCCAGCGCGGCCCGGCCCTGTTCGCGCGGCCCCAGGCCGGACGCCTTGCTGCCGCCGAAGGGGAGGTGGAAGTCCACGCCGGTGGTGGGGGCGTTGACCTTGAGCATCCCGACGTGCAGCTGTCCGGCGAGGGCCAGCGCGGTGTCGAGGTCACGGGTGTGGACCGAGGCCACCAGCCCGTGCCGGACGCCGTCGGCCAGGGCGACGGCCTCCTCGACGGTGGCGGCGGTCCGCAGCAGGGCGATCGGTGCGAACACCTCCTCGACGGCCAGGGGGTGGTCGTCGGGTACGCCCTCCACCAGGGTCGGGGCGCTGTACCAGCCGGGCCGGTCGAGCCGGTCGCCGCCGGCCAGCACTCTGCCGCCGGCGGCGGCCACGCCCTGCTGCAGCCGGGTGACCCGGTCCAGCGCGGCGGGTCCGATCAGCGGCCCGCAGGCGGTGCCGGGATCGCCCGGGTCGCCGACGGGGAAGTCCCGCAGCGCGGCGGCCAGGGCCTCCCGCAGCGGCTCGGCGGCGCTGCCGACCGCGATGACCCTGCTGGTGGCGGTGCACTTCTGCCCCGCGTAGCCGGCCACGGCGGCGGCGACATGGCCGGCCACCGACTCGATGTCGGCGTCGGGAAGGACCAGCGCGGCGTTCTGGCCACCGAGTTCGGCCTGCACCGGGATGCCCCGCCCGGTCGCGGCGCGGACCACGCTGCGGCCGACGGCGGTGGAACCGGTGAAGGAGACGACGTCGCTGACGTCGATCAGGGCCGCGCCCTCGTGCGCGCCGCCGGGCAGCAGGGAGAAGACGTCGGCCGGCAGTGCCTCAGCGAGCAGTCCGGCCAGCCTGGCCGCGCAGGCCGTGGCCTCCGGGGCGGGCTTGAGCAGCACGCAGTTGCCGGTGGCCAGGGCCGGTGCGGCCTTCCACAGCGGGATGGCCAGCGGGAAGTTCCAGGGGGTGATCAGTCCGGCCACCCCGTGCGGGTGGCGCCGGGTGTAGAGGAGGCCGTCGCCGGCGGACGGGTCGTGGATCTCGCCGACCGGCAGGTAGGGCGCCTGCGCGTAGTAGCGGAGGATCGCCACCGCCCTGGCGACCTCGCCGCGCGCCTCGGCCGCCGGCTTGCCGACCTCGCGGACGATCAGCGCGGCGAAGCCCTCGGCGTCGGCGGCGAGCGCCGAGGCGGCGGAGTCGAGCGCGCCGGAGCGGAACGCCGCGCCGACCCGCAGCCAGCCGGGCTGGGCGGCCCGGGCACGCTCGGCGGCCCGGGCGACGGCCGCCGCGCCGACCGGTTCGACCAGGGTGACGACGTCTTCCGGGTCGGCGGGGTTGCGGCTGGCGAGTGCGGCCGTCGGGTCGGTCGGCAGGTCGGCCGTGCTGCTGGTGCTCACAGGAGGAACCCTTCGGGGAACGGGTCGATGGGATCGCACAGGTACCGGCCGGTGGCGGTGGGCAGCACCGCCGACGGTCGCGGACCGTGGCGCTGTGCAGGGTGGCCGAGCGGGCGGCGGCGCCCCGGGACCGCGACGCCGACCTGCCTCCACCGACCACATCAGTACTATGTCACACAGCATATGGGTTGGCCAGGGCTCTCCGGGACTCGCCACGAGCACGCCCGGGCAGCAGGAAGCCGCCCTCGATCGGCATGAGCGATCAAGGGCGGCCCGGTGCCGCGGTCAGCGCAGCGACGCCATCCAGGTCTCGACCTCGTCGGCCTGGCGCGGCAGCTCCGACGAGAGGCAGACGGCGCCGTCGCCGGTGATCAGGAAGTCGTCCTCGATCCGGACGCCGATACCGCGCAGCTCCTCCGGGATCGTCAGATCGTCGGGCTGGAAGTACAGGCCCGGCTCGACGGTGAGGACGTGGCCGGCCTCCAGCACGCCGTCCAGGTAGGCCTCGCGGCGGGCGCTCGCGCAGTCGTGGCAGTCCAGGCCGAGCATGTGGCCCGAGCCGCAGACGGTGTACCGGCCGTACAGGGCGGAGTCGGGGGCCGCCGCCGGGCCGCCGGGGCGCAGGCCCCAAGCGTCCAGGCCCTCGGCGACGACCCGCATCGCGGCGTCGTGGAAGTCGCCGAAGCGCGCGCCCGGTCGCAGCGCCGCGATGCCCGCCGACTGGGCGGCGAAGACCAGGTCGTAGACCCGGCGCTGCACATCGGTGAAGTGTCCGTCGATCGGCAGGGTCCGGGTGACGTCGCCGGTGTAGCAGGAGTCGGCCTCGGCCCCGGCGTCCAGCAGCAGCAGCTCCCCCTCCCGCACCGGGCCGTCGTTGCGCATCCAGTGCAGGGTGCAGGCGTGCGCGCCGGCCCCGGCGATGGTCTCGAAGCCCAGCCCGTAGCCCTCCAGCCGGGCCCGCCGGTTGAAGGTGCCCTCGATCCAACGCTCGCCCCGGGCCAGGCCGGTGGCGCGGCGCAGCTCGCCGGCCACGTCGTGGAAGCCGGCGACCGTGGTCCGCACGGCCGAGCGCAGCTGCCCGATCTCCCACTCGTCCTTGACCAGCCGCAACTCCGAGAGGAAGGTCCGCAGTTCGGCCTCGGCCCGGTGGGCCGGCGGCACCAGCGCGTCGACCAGGGCGTCCTCGCCGCGCAGCACCCTGGTCGGGACGGTGCCGCTCAGGGCCCCGGCCAGGGCGTCGCGGGTGTCGGCCGCGATGCCGAAGGCGTCGGCGGTCTCCGCGAGGGTCCGGCGCCGCCCGATCCAGAACTCGCCGTGCTGTCGACTGCGGTAGAACTCGGAGCTGTTCGGTCCGCCGTCGCGCGGCGAGCGCGGGCGGGTGAACACGGTGACCGAGTGCCCGGTCCCGGTGGGCTCGAAGACCAGGACGCTGTCGGGGACGGCCGACGCCCCCTGTTCGGCGGTCAGATGGAGGAAGGCGGAGTGCGGCCGGAACGGATGGTCGAAGTCATTGCTCCGGACCTTGACGCCCCCCGACGGAATGACGATCCGCTCACCGGGGAACCGCTCCGACACCGCCGCCCGCCGCTTGGCCGCGTACACCGCCCCGGGGAGCAAGGGCAGTTCGCGGCCGGTCTCCGCCCAGCCCTGCTGGAACGACGCGGCCAACGCGTCCGGCGTCGCACGATCGTGGCTCCCGGCTCCGTGCACGCCGCCCTGTTGCTCCACCGCATACCTCCCCTTGTCGCCGTCAGGCCGAGAGGAAAGTACCATTTCACATGTGACATAGCTAGATCCGAGCCGCCGCAGGGACCGCGCTGCGGAGGACTGCCGCCTGCCGTCCCTGCCGCATCATCCTCCACCCCGGCGGGATTGCGCCCGGGCAGCGGCACGCACGGAGGGCCCTCGACCTGAGTCGAGGGCCCTCCGTGTACCCGGCCGACGAGGGCCGGGGCTGGAACTACGCGGTGACGGCGGCACGCCGGGGCGCGCGGCTGCGGGCGCCGGGGGCGCCCTGCGCACTGCGGGAACCGGAGGCCGCCGAGCGGTAGCGCTGGTCGCGGCCGGAGGAGCCGCTGCGGCGGGGCCGCTCGACCACCGGGTTGCTGACCACGACCGGCACGCCGGTGGGAACCCGGGCGCCGGTGATGGAGGCGAGTTCGGCGTCGCTGGAGTGGACCTGGCTGGTGCGCGGGGTGATGCCGGCGGTCTGCATCATCCGGGTCATCTCCCGGCGCTGGTTGGGCAGGACCAGGGTGACCACGGTGCCGGACTCGCCGGCGCGGGCGGTGCGGCCGCCGCGGTGCAGGTAGTCCTTGTGGTCGGTCGGCGGGTCGATGTTGACCACCAGGTCGAGGTTGTCCACGTGGATGCCGCGGGCGGCGACGTTGGTGGCGACCAGCGCGGTGACCTGGCCGTTGCGGAACTGGTCCAGGGTGCGGGTGCGCTGGGGCTGGGACTTGCCGCCGTGCAGCGCCGCCGCCTTGACTCCGCTGGCCAGCAGGTCCGCCACCAGCCGGTCGGCGCCGTGGCGGGTGTCGGTGAACATGATGACGCTCCCGGACCGGGAGGCGATGTGGGCCACGGTCGCGTTCTTGTCGCTGTTCTGGACGTGGAGCAGGTGGTGCTCCATGGTGCTGACGGTCGCGGTGGAGGGGTCGACCGAGTGGGTGACCGGGTCGTTCAGGAAGCGGCGGACCAGCCGGTCGACATTGCGGTCCAGCGTGGCCGAGAAGAGCATGGTCTGGCCGCCGGGGGCGACCTGCTCCAGGAGTTCGGTGACCTGGGGCAGGAAGCCCATGTCGGCCATCTGGTCGGCCTCGTCCAGGACGCTCATGGTGACCTGGTCCAGCCGGCAGTCGCCGCGCTCGATGAGGTCCTTGAGCCGGCCGGGGGTGGCGACGACCAGCTCGGCCCCGCGCTGGAGCGCCTGGGCCTGCCGACCGATGGACATCCCGCCGACCACGGTCGCCAGCCGCAGCCGGACCGCGTGGGCATAGGGCGTCAGCGCCTCGGTGACCTGCTGGGCGAGTTCCCGGGTGGGGACCAGTACCAGGGCCAGCGGCTGGCGGGGCTCGGCCCGGCGCCCGGCGGTGCGGGCCAGCACGGCCAGGCCGAAGGCGATGGTCTTGCCGGAGCCGGTACGGCCGCGCCCGAGGACGTCGCGGCCGGCCAGCGAGTTGGGCAGCGTCGCCGCCTGGATCGGGAACGGCGCGGTGACGCCGTGCCGGGCCAGCGTGTCGAGCAGGGCGCGGGGCATGTCCAGGTCGCTGAACGACTCGACCGCCGCGAGCGCGGGCGTGGTGCTGACGGGAAGCGCGAACTCGCCCTGGACGGAGGAGTTCTGACGGCCCCTGGGAGCCGAGGAACGCTGGCCTCCGCCGGAGCGGCGTCCGTAGGAGGAGCCGGAGCCTTCGGCGCGCGAGGCCGAGCGGGCGTGGGGACTGGAGCTGCGGTCGGACGAGCGGCTGGAACGGATCACTGGAGGACCTTCCTCAGGGGGCACGTGTCGAGGAAGGCTCCAGGCCGCAACCGAGCGGGGGAGCTCACACGAACGAGCCAGAAGAATGAATGCGGGGCGTGGACGGTGGAACCGTGCGGCACGTCACCTGCGGTCGGCGCGCACCCGAAGGAAACGGGGCGGCAGAAACCTCGAACCGTGCTCGCGGGATGAGAATCCGGAGAGTCACGGCAGGGGGCGATACCCGAACGCGGCGCTGAGCGTCTCGCGAGGAAGGGTCGCCGGTGGCGGAGCCAGGGAGCCCGAAAAGCGGGCCGGAGAGAACCTCAGGGAGGTGGTGCCACCTGCCCGCGCCACCGTTCGGATGGCGCGGGCAGGTGCTTCGCAGCAACCAGCGCTGCGGTCAGACGTCAGATCGGACGGATGTTCTCGGCCTGCGGGCCCTTCTGGCCCTGCGTGACGTCGAACTCGACCTTCTGGCCCTCAAGCAGCTCGCGGAAGCCCTGGGCGTTGATGTTCGAGTAGTGGGCGAAGACGTCGGCGCCGCCACCGTCCTGCTCGATGAAACCGAAGCCCTTTTCCGCGTTGAACCACTTCACGGTGCCAGTAGCCATATATGTATCTCCTTGATGGGGCGTGTACCGGAGCGCGCATGCCGCGTGCTCCGCACTGCCGTGATGATGACCAGCCCGGAACGTGTCCGGGAAAACAGAAATGCGCCTGTCGGCTACAACCAGCAGGCGCACACATAAGTTCATGGGAACCACAACTGCAACAAGACTCACTGTAGCAGGCGGAGCGGGGGCTGTGGGCCCGGCTCGGCAGAATCGGCGGAGCACGACCGACCGGACCCGGCCGGGGCGACTCGGGGCCTCGCGCGAAGCGCTACGCCCACCGGAGCCCCGGCCGGACCCGGACAGTCGCTAAAGACCGGTCAACTGGGAGTACGGGCTGGTGATGCGCTTGAGGAGCGCGCCGAAGTCGACCACGACCGCGACGCCGGCCTCGACCTCGGTGACCCGGCCCAGGCCGTAGACGTCGTGGGTGACTCGGCTGCCCACCGCGAAGAACCTGTCCGGGGGCTCAGCCGCGGCCTTGAAGGGGCTGGACGGCAAGTAACGCTTGGCCATTCGCATATTTGTCATTACGCCCAGTATGCCCGCAGCGCCCGCGCCCGCGACAGTCCAGGGGCCGTGGAGCCGCGCGCGGCTTCCCGGGGTGGGCCGGGTGGGCGGGGAGACCCCCTCAGATCTCCCCGCCCGGCGGGTCAGCTCTGGCTGAAGCCGGAGAAGTCGGCCTCGCCGATGGTGCCCGCGCTGTGGGAGCAGGTGAACACTCCCACGTCCTGGGTGGCGGTCGCGCCGGGCGCGGTCGCCGTGCCGACCAGCGTCCAGGTGCTGTCGTCGGTGGAGTAGTAGCCGGTGTAGGTGTCGCCGGAGCGGACCAGCTTGAGCCAGGTGGGGTAGGCCGCAGTGCCGCTGCCGCTGTTCGACGGGGCGCTGTTGCTGTCGAGCTGCCCGCTGCCGGTGCTGTCCCACTGCACCACGTAGCCCTCGCCGGGCGCCTCGGCCAGGATCACGTAGCCGGGGGACACACCGGGTTGGGTGATGTCGTCACGGACCATGATCCCCGCCTTGGCCCAGACGCTGGTGTCGGACTGTCCGGTGACCTCGACCACGGTGGTCGAGCCGTCGTGCTCGGCGCCCTGCTGGTAGACGGTGCTGTACTCGTCGGTGCTCCCGTACAGGTCGGCGCCGGCGCCCTGGACGGCCAGGTTGCCGCCCTGCTGCCCGAAGGTGGCGGTGTTGTCGGTGAAGGTCTTCCAGGGCGCCTGCACGGGCGACGGAATGGTGACCGTACCGGGCGTGGTGACCTCCTCGGTGCCGCCGCTCCAGCCCATCGCCGCCGTGGCGTCCAGGGTGTAGTCGGCGATGGGTGCGGGCAGTGTCGCCGGGGGTGTGACCCGGAACGCGGCGATGGCCTCGTGACCGGTGGCGACCCGTCCGAAGGCCGTCTTGGTCAGCGGCTTGACGTTCCATCCGGTCGGCGCCTTCAGTCCGAGCCGGACATTGGTGACCGCGGTCCCGTTGTTGGTGAAAGTGGTCGTCACCGTGCTGGGCTGCCCCGCGACGGCCTGCTGCGGCACGGCGTTGGCCAGGGTGCTGCTCGGCGCGTACTGGCCGGGCCGGGAGGCGGCCGCGACCCGGTACAGGACGGTGCCGTGGGCCGGGACGAAGGCGCTGACCGTGCCGCGGGTCTCGGTGGTGGTGTGCGCCCACAGGTCGCGGACGGTGTAGTCCTTGGCGCTGGGCAGCCCGGCCGCGGCGGCGGTGGTGGAGATGGTCGCGGGGGTGTCGTTCTCGTTGAACAGCGCGACCGCCACGCTGCCGTCGGACAGGGGCTTGGCCAGCACGTCGAGGCCGTTGGCGGAGGAGATCTCCACGCCCTGCTTGCCGAGGCTGTCCTGGTCGACGGCGATGACCTCCTTGTTGCCGTAGATCGCCAGGGTGGCGGGCGAGGCGGTGGTCAGGTCGGTGCCGGAGATCAACGGTGCGGCCATCTCGGCCCACAGCGAGAACTCGGACTGGTCCTCGGTCGGGGTCATCCCGTTGCCGACCTCAAGCATGTCGGGGTCGTTCCAGGCACCGGGGTGGGCTCCGGCCGCGAGCGCGACATTGGTGTGGAAGTTGGAGAGCATCGAGCCGTAGGAGGCGTTGATGTCCCCGGTCGTCCGCCACAGGTTGCCGACCGAGCCGCCCCAGCTCGCCACGTTCTCGTCGCCCCAGTCGCAGAGGCTGAAGACGATCGGGCGGCCGGTGGCGGCCAGGGCGTCGCGCATGGCCGTGTACCTGGTCTGCGCGGGGATGCCCTGGTTGTTGCAGTTGTCGTACTTGAGGTAGTCGACGCCCCAGGACGCGAAGCTGTCGGCGTCCTGCTGCTCGTGGCCGAGGCTGCCGGGGTAGCCGGCGCAGGTGTAGGTGCCGGCCGACTCGTAGATCCCCAGCTTGAGGCCGAGCTTGTGGACGTAGTCGGCGACGCCCTTGATGCCGTCGGGGAACTTGGTCGGGTCGGGCACCAGGTTGCCGGCCGCGTCGCGGTTCGGGCTCATCCAGCAGTCGTCGATGTTGACGTACTCGTAGCCGTCGGCCTTGAGACCGCTGCTGACGATCTTGTCGGCGGTCGCCTCGACGAGCTTCGCGCTCACGTTGCAGCCGAAGGCGTTCCAGTCGTTCCAGCCCATGGGCGGAGTGAGGGCGAGTCCGTTGTCGAGCGCTGCGGCCGGTGTCGCGGCGGTGACCGTGACGACGGCCACCGGCGCCATGGTGAGTGCGGCCGCGAGTAACGTGGCCCAGGTCTTGCGCATGCCTTCTCCTAGGGTGGTGGGATCCGGGCCGGAGCGGGCCGCCCCGGCGCGGGGTGTCGCTACTGCCGGGTCCACTGCTGGTTGGCTCCGCCGTTGCAGCCGTAGACCTCGACCTGGGTGCCGTCGACGTTCCCGGACGGCAGGTTGCCCCCGGTGACATCCAGACAGAGCCCCGACTGGGTCGCGTTGGTGAGGTAGCCGGAGGAGTTCAGCGACCACTTCTGGCTCGCGCTCCCGTCGCAGGGCTGGAGCTGCACCGCCGTGCCCCAGGCGAGGCTGCCGCCCGCCGTGCCGAGGCAGTCGGCGCCCTGGTAGGCGCGCAGGTCACCGGCCGAGGTCGCGGACCACTGCTGGTTGTAGCCGCCGTTGCAGTCCCAGATCTCGATCTTCGTGCCGGGGGCGGTCTGGTTGTCGTAGGCGTCCAGGCAGCGCCCGGACGAGGCGGAGACCAGTTCCGTGGCCGGGCTGATGGTGAGCGGCTGCGGGGTGACCCGGTACATCACCGTGCCGCCGGCCGGGACGGTGGCGCTGATGCTGCCGTCCTGACTGGTCGAGGTGGTGTTCGCCCACAGGTCGTCGAGCGTGTAGCCGGGGGCCGGGGGCAGGCCCACGGCGGCCGCCGTGGTGCTGATCGTGGCGGGGGTGCCGGTCTCGTTGAACAGGGCGACCGCCACGTCGCCGTTGGCGAGGGTCCGCCGCAGCACGTCCAGGCCGTTGTCGTCGGAGACCTCGGTGCCCTGCTCGCCCAGGCTGTCCTGGTCGACGGCGATGACGCCCTTGTTGAGGTAGACGCTCAACGCCTGGGCGCTGATGGGGTCGCCCGCGGTGCCCGCGCTCTCGCCGGCCGAGCGGAAGTCGGCGCCGGAGATCAGCGGAGCGGCGAGGATCGCGGCGACGGAGAGTTCCGACTTCTCCTGGTCGTAGCTGAGGCTCGCGCCGGGCGCGGTGTCGATGTCGTTCCCGGTGGCCAGCATGTCGATGTCGTTCCAGCCGCCCGGGCCGGCGTACTGGGACAGCGAGAGGTCGTCGTGGACCAGCCGCAGCAGGCCCGCGAACGAGGCGTCCCGGTCGCCGTCGATCCGCCACATGTTGGCGACGCTGCTGCCCCACACCCACGGGGTCTCCCCCTGCGCCTGGGGCTGGAGCGACAGGCTCAGCACGATCGGGCGGCCGGTGGCGGCGAGGGCGTCGCGCATCCAGCCGTCGCGGGTCTCCAGCGGCAGCTTCTCGTCGCCGACCCGCTGGGAGGGGTCGCTGGCCTCGCAGTTGTCGTACTTGAGCAGGTCCACGCCCCAGGAGGCGAACAGGGCCGCGTCCTGCTGCTCGTGGTCCAGGCTCCCGGGGAAGCCCTGGCAGGTGTGCAGGGTCGGGCTCTCGTACAGGCCGAGCTTGAGGCCCTTGCTGTGGACGTAGGCGGCGACGGCGGCCATGCCGTCGGGGAACTTCTGCGGGTTCGCCACCAGGTTGCCGTTGGCGTCCCGCGCACTCGCCATCCAGCAGTCGTCGATGTCGACGTAGTCGTAGCCGGCCTGTTCGAGCCCGGAGGAGGCGATGAAGTCGGCGGTCTGCTCGACGAGTTGCTCGGTGACATTGCACCCGAAGGTGTTCCAGTCGTCCCAGCCCATGGGCGGGGTGCGGGCGACGCCGTTGTCCAGCGCCTGGGCGGGAGCGGCGGAGCCGAGGGTCACGCCGAGCGCGGGGACGGCGAGGGAGAGAACCAGCACGATACGCGGCAGAAACGTTCTTCGTCGGGCACGGCGAGGGGCATCGCAGGCGGTGCGTCTCATGGCTGCTCCGGTGTCGTGGACGGCAGGGGCATAGAGGTTTGCATATGTTGATTCTTGCGAATCGAGCGGTCAGGCTCGCCCAGATTCAAACAGACTGTATCCATGTGACATGTCACATGGAAAGAGGTCCGACGCCGCTGCTTTTCGACGGGCCGACGGTCACCGTCACGTCCGGACCCGGGCCGCGCCCTGCCCCTGTCATCATGGCGGGCGTGAACTCTCCCGCTGCGGCGCCCGGTGCCGACCTGGTCCAAGCCCGTTGGCGTGCCCGGGAGGCGCCCTACGGGGACTTCGTCCTGTTCTCCGACGGATCCCTGTCGGTGATGAAGCTCATCCGCTTCTCCCCCGCGGATCGGCTCCATGACCCGCGGGCCGAGCACTGGCAGTGGTGGGAGGTCCTCCGGGCCACCGCGTGGACTCCCACTGACTGGATGGACGTCGACACGACGTTCGCCTCATCCACCTGCGCCGGAAGCCGTGCCCTCGCCGGCGAGTCGTCGGACCACGGCAGCATCGGCTGGGTCGCCCTGACCCGGGACGACGACCAGCAGACCCTGGAGTGGCTCGCGGTCTCCTGCTCGTCCAATCCCTTCGCCGAAGTCGCCCTGGACGGAGCCACGGTGACCGCCACCAGCACCTCGGGCCGCGTCTGGACCTTCCCCCGGAGCGCTCCGCAACAGGTGCGGATCGATGCTCAGGACAGCGCGCCGAGCTGAGCCTGCAGCCGTTCGGCGAACGCGCGCGCGGCCGCCAGGTCGCCGGCGCCGGGCCGCGCCCTGTTGAGGCCGCCGACCAGCTTGAAGGGCAGCCAGGTGTCGAACGCCCGGCACGAGAAGGCGTCGCCCACCTCGAAGCCCTTCTGTTCGAGGAGCCGGGCGAGGGGACGGGTGAAGGGCCGGAACGGCAGTTCCGGCAGCCCGCTGGTGGCCAGGACGAACGCCCTTCGCCGCTCCCCCTCGGGCAGCGACTCGACGAAGCGGAGCAGCCGCGGGTGGAACTTGCCCGAGAAGATCCCCGAGCCGAATCCCACCAGGTCGCAGTCGGCGAGTTCGGCCGGGTCCAGCTGCTCGGGCTCGACGACCGGGGCCGACAGGACCTGGCCCATGACGTCGGCGATCCGCTTCGTGTTGCCGTGGGACACGGACGTGCACACGATGACGGCCTTCATGATCGTTCCCCTTCGGTGTCGGCTTCCCCGGTGGCTGCGGCCGCACGGCGCGGTGCGCTCACAGCCAACCGTTGGACAGGACACCGCCGCAGGATGTGACATCGCCGCACGGGCGGCTGTGCCGTGACACGGTAGTTGGAACTGGTGACGTGGGGTCTGTACGCTCAACGGTGGGACTCCCGAGACAGGGAGTGTAGTTGATGACTAATCAGGTTCTGGATGCTGAGGGGGGCTCCGAGATGCCGCAGGTGCTGGAGGGACTCGAGCTGGGGGCGCTGGACGGGCTGGTGGCCCAGGCCCGGCAGCGTGGTCTGCAGCTGACTGGGGAGGGCGGGCTGCTGCAGGAGCTGACCCGGCGGATCCTGGAGTCCGCGCTCGAGGGTGAGATGACCGACCACCTGGGCGCGGGGATGCACGAGCGCGTCGAGGAGGGTCCGCGGGAGAACCACCGCAACGGGCACCGGGCCAAGACGGTGCAGACCGAGATCGGGCCGGTCGAGATCCAAGTTCCCCGGGACCGGGCCGGCAGCTTCGAGCCGCAGCTGGTCAAGAAGCGTCAGCGGCGGCTGGGCGGGATCGACGAGATGGTGCTTCACTGTCGGCGAAGGGCCTGACGCACGGGGAGATCTCCGCGCACCTGGCCGAGGTCTACGGCGCGAGCGTGTCGAAGCAGACGATCTCCACGATCACCGACAGCGTGCTCGCGGGGATGGTGGAATGGCAGAACCGTCCGCTGGACAGCGGGCGGTTTCCATCAGTCGTTGCGAATTAGCTGGTCATGGGCCGTGTGAGGAATCCTCTCATGGCCTCGATGGGGGTCTTGTCGCCGAGGACGAGGCGGGGGCGGCGGTTGAGTTCGTCGGCTACCGCTCGCAGGTCGTGGGCACTGTGAACGGACAGGTCGGTGCCCTTGGGGAAGTACTGGCGGAGCAATCCGTTGGTGTTCTCATTGGTGCCGCGTTGCCAGGGCGAGTGGGGGTCGCAGAAGTAGATCCGGAACCCGGTCAGGGCGGAGGTGTCCTCGTGCAGTGACATCTCGCGGCCCTGGTCCCAGGTGAGGGTCTTGCGCAGTTGCTGCGGGATGGAAGCGGTCTGGGCGATCAGGGCGTTGCGGACCTGTGGGGCTTTCCAGCCGTCGGGCAGGTGGATGAGTCTGACGTAGCGGGTGGTCCATTCGACCAGGGTGCCGATGGCGGAGCCCTGATGGCATCCGATGATCAGGTCGCCTTCCCAATGTCCCGGAACCGTACGGTCGTTGACTTCGAGCGGCCGTTGATGGACCAGGGTCATATTCTTGATTTTGTTGGGTATTGGAACCCCGCGCCTGTGGGCCTTGCGCTTCTTGCGGCCGGTTCGGAGCTTGCCCTCCTTGAAGCCGAGCAGCCCGGCGTACAGGGCCCGGTAGATCGTCTCGGGGCAGGCCTGCATCGCCGGCTGTTCGGGGTAGGTGCGCGCCAGGAACCGGGAGGTCTGCTGTGGTGACCATTTCCCGGTCAGCTTCTCGCGCACGATGTCTCGCAGGTCCTCGCCGGCCCGGATCTTCTCGGCCTTCGGGCGTCGACGGTTCAGCAGCGCCTGGTTGTGCGCCCACCAGGGCTGGTAGCGGCCGTCTGGCTTGCTGTTGCGCTGGATCTCGCGGTAGATGCTCTGGAAGCTCTTGCCGATCTCGGCGGCGATCTGCTTGACTCCGCGGTCGGCGTGGAGCCCGTCGGCGATGGCGATGCGGTCGTCCTGGGTCAGGAATCGCGGGGATATCGGGGCAGGGTCATCGACGATCATGCTGCCAGCATCTATGAACCACAGGGACCCGCAGCTCGTGGACACCCCTACCTCTCGAGCGGCGGCTGCACCCTTGTACCCCAGGCGCAGCAGTTCGAAGTACCTCCTCTTGACGGCGGTCTCTACCTTGTTCGGCGCGTATCGGGGCATCGAATCGTTCTCCTGTCGAACGTTCGCAATCACCGATAGAACTCAAGGCGTGTACCCGGTCGTCTTCATCGACTGCATCCACGTCAAGATTCGGGACGGCCACGTCGCCAACCGGCCGATCTACATGGCCATCGCCGTCACCACCGAGGGCAACCGCGACATCCTGGGCTTGTGGGCCGGCGACGGCGGCGAGGGAGCCAAGCACTGGATGCAGGTCCTGACCGAGATCAAGAACCGGGGCGTGCGCGACGTCCTCATGCTGGTCTGCGACGGCCTGACCGGCCTGCCCGACGCCGTCAACGCCGTGTGGCCGGACACGATCGTGCAGACGTGCGTCGTCCACCTGCTGCGGAACAGCTTCAAGTACGCCGCCCGCCAGGACTGGGACAAGATTGCCAAGGCACTCAAGCCGATCTACACCGCCGCGACCGAGGAGGCCGCGATGGAACGGTTCCTGGAGTTCGAGCGGGACTGGGGCAGGAAGTACCCGGCGATCATCGGCCTGTGGAACCGGGCCTGGGCCGAGTTCGTGCCCTTCCTCCAGTTCGACGTCGAGATCCGCAAGATCGTCTGCACCACGAACGCGATCGAGAGCGTCAACGCCCGCATCCGCAAGGCCGTCCGCGCCCGCGGACACTTCCCCACGGACGCCGCCGCGCTCAAGTGCGTCTACCTGGCCGTCATGAGCCTGGACCCCACCGGTACCGGCCAACGCCGCTGGGTGATCCGCTGGAAGGCAGCCCTCAACGCCTTCGACATCGCCTTCGACGGCCGCCTCACCACCAACCGCCGCTAACAGAAGTCCCACCGCTCGCTGGACAGACCCGAGAGTTGAACCCGTTCAAATTCTCTGGCACCGTTGGCCCCCAGGTGATCGAATGCGCCTTGGGGAGTTGGGGGAGCGAAGTGCAGGAAGAGCTACTGGGAAATCCGCGATGGCGGATCGCACTATGGACACTGCTGGTCGAGGTCACCAGCCTCACCGCCGGCCTGGCCGTCCCAGGGTGGTTCATCCTGATCTTCTCGTCCGGCTGCTTCAGTCCAGGTCAGTCGGATCAGACCGAACCGCAGAACTTCGACCCAACACTGGTCATCGGCGGGGTGGCCCTGGCCTGTGTCGCCGTGATCAGCGCGGTGATGGCCCTGAAGCTCCTCTTCGCGAGCGAACGCGGCGACGCCAAGCGCGTCCGCTGGCTGCAATGCCAGCTATCGGTGCAACTGGCGCTGATCCTCACCATCGCCGCTCTGATGACGGCACTCCATGACCCCCACCGAATCGACCAGTGCTACCCCACTCACTGACAAAGCCGTCAAACTTCGCTGTCAATCAGTGAAACCTCGCTGTCAACGGACACCCGCCGTTACACCCAGCGGGTGACGCGGGGTCAGCTTCAGTAGTCTTCGCGCCGCCCTGTCCGGGCGGCCCGTTCGCGTTCTTCCCGCTCGGCCCGCTCGATCAGCATTCCACGCAACGGCTCGGAGACGGCGGAGAACCGCGCTTCCAGCGCTGCCCTGGACGCTGCCCGGCTCGGCTGCCGCGCCAGCGGGCGGGGCGCTGGACCGGCTCCGGCTGCCCGGCTCCGGCGCTGGGCCGAGGGGTGGGCATCGGCGGGGTCGGGTTCTGGCTGCTGGGCGTTGCGCCGGTTGACTTCGGCGAGCAGCTGCTGCAGGTCGGTCCGGGCTTGTAGGGTCCGTACGCTGCCCGGTGGCGTCCGCGGCTGCCGTTCGACCGGCGGGACGGGGGGCTGGGTGGCGCTGTGCCGGGTCTTCCAGGCGGTGTGCAGCTTGCTCGGCCCAGTCGGCGACTTGGCGGGCCAGGACGAGCGGTGTCCTGGGTCCTCTGGGCGAGGAAAGCGGCGGCGGCGTCCTGGTATGCCTGCCGGAGGGCGGCCTGCTCATCGGCCTCGGCCTGGGCCGGGGCGTTCCACCTGCTTTGAAGACGAGTTCGTTCATCTCCGTGCGGGAGCGGTCGCTCAGGTCGCCGGTCATTGCTCCGGTGACTGGGCACGCCCGTTGAGCTGGGCACGGTTGACCAGGCAGTCCCTGGGCGTATCGTCGTTCCATCGAGGCACGCCGCCGGTCGTGGACGTGTAATCAAGCGGGTCGTTCGTGGGCGTTGGGGTGGTGCCGGTGGCCCGATCGCGGTTGAATGCCAACTCTTGAGCATGCACATGTCCCGGTGCTGCGGGGCCAGACTCCAGGGGGATCCAGTGAAGTACCTTGTAGAGCTGCCGATAGGCGGTCCAGTTGGTCCGCCTGTGATGGTGGGCGTGGAGATCGAGCAGGCCACCGAGGGCCTCGTCGAGGTGTCGAGGCCCGGCCAGGCGGTCGCACGGGCCACCCGGTCGCTCGGGGAGATGCTCGCCAGCATACGCCCAGTGGCGGAGAGCTTCCTCGACGGCTTCACCGGTATGGCCAATCCGCCCGACGAGATCGGCCTCGAGTTCGGGCTCTCGCTCTCAGCCGACGCGAACCTGGTCGTCGCCACCACCGCGACACAGGCCAATTTCAAGATCACCCTCGCATGGCGCGGGTTGCCGACCCCAGAACCGGAAGCCGGGTCTGTCCGGGCGCCCGAGGGGACGCTATGACGCAGCACGCCCCCCACCTGGAGGGTGCTGGTCCTGAGACCCTGAAGCCCGCCATTCTGCGGATCTACGCGGAAAGGCCCGGCGCAAACGGGGAGAAGACGTCCGCGGGCGTCGGATTCCTCGTCGACGACCAGTTCGCGCTGACGTGCGCGCACGTGGTGTACCAGGCACTCGGTCTGACAGCAGGCGCCCCGAAGCCCGAAGGAGCGGTCATCACAGTAGACCTGCCGCTACTGACGACCGCGTTCGGGAACGGAGCGGTCCTCACCGCGAGTGTCGAAGAGTTGATGCCGCGTCAGCCCACAGGCTCGGGCGACGTGGCGGTGCTCCGGCTGAGCGCGCCTGTACCTGGGGCGCGGCCGGTACGGCTCGTCGAGGCCCACGGAGTCTGGAACCACCGGGCAGGTGCCTTCGGACTGCCGGGCGCGCGTCCGGACGGCGTTTGGCACAGCGGTCTGCTCAAGGCACCGCAGGCCGCCGGATGGATCCAGATGAACCTCGACCCGGCATCAGGCGGCTACGCCGTCTCCCAGGGCTTCAGTGGCGGGCCGGTCTGGGACGAGACGCTGGGCTGCGTGGTCGGCATGATGGCGATCGCCGAAACCGGCGCTCCGGCGGTCAGTTACCTGATCCCCACCGAGCGCCTGGCCGCTGCGTGGCCGCGGTTGCGCGACCTGATTCTGCCCCCGTCCCCCTTCAGGTCCCTCAAGCCGTTCGAGGAATCCGACCAGGTGATCTTCCACGGTCGGCAGGAGGACTCCGAGCGCATCGCAGCGGCAGTCGGCCGACGCGGCTGGACAACGCTGATCGGCCCCACGGGCAGCGGGAAATCTTCCTTGGTCCGTGCTGGGGTTGTTCCTTTGCGGCGCACGGCGGGCGAGATTCCGGTCGTCGTCCGCCCCTCGCACGGCAGCAGTCCCCTACGTGCCCTGGCTGCCGAACTCGTGCCGCTGGTAGCGGGTACCGACAGGCAGGGGCCGCTCTCGGCCGCCGACGACCTCGCCGACCGGCTCGCCCGAGAGGGCCTGCACAACATCGTGCCGCTCATTGTCGGCCAAAACAGCGCCTCGCGGCTGCTGGTGGTGATCGACCAGTTCGAAGAACTGCTCGATCACCACCAAGGCGACATCCTTGCGCTGGTGGCACTGTTTTCCGGCGACAGACGCCCTGCAGCTGTCCGTGTACTGGCCACGCTGCGGGCCGACTTCGTGGAGCCGGTGCTCAGCCATCAGGTTCTCGGGCCCCTGGTCAGCCAGACGTTCGAGGGCCTGATGCCGATGAGCCGCGACCAGTTACGCCAAGCGATCACCCAGCCGGTCGAGACCGTACCGGGCGTCTACTTCGAGCCGCAGCTCGACGGGCAGATCCTCAAGGACACCGGCACCGACCCTGGCGTCCTGCCACTACTGGGCTTCACTCTCGACCTGCTGTGGGGCCACCAGGAGAACGGCATGCTCACCTTCCAGGCCTACCACGCGCTCGGGGGTGTCGCCGGCGCACTGGCCACATACGCCGACAGAGCTTGGGCGGACGTCCCGGACGCGGACAGGGCCGCCGCCCAGCGCCTGCTGCCGCGACTGGTGCGCGTCCCCATCGGGTCCGAAGCTCCCACACGCCGCGTCGTACCGCGCACGGAGCTCAGCGACGACGAGTGGCGCGTCGCCCAGCTCCTGGCCGCCGCCAGACTGCTCGTCATCCGCACCAGAACCGATACCGACCGCGAGAACGCCTCATGTTTAGACGCCGAGTCCGTCGAACTCGCCCATGAAGTGCTCCTCATCGCCTGGCCGATGCTCGCGCAGCAGGTCGCCGCCGACAACGCCTTCCTCACCTGGCACGAATCCCTGCGCCACGACGTCAGCCGGTGGGAGAAGGCGCAGCGCCCTGCCGACCTGCTGCCCACCAGGATCGCGCTCTCCAGTGCCCGTCCGTGGTACCCCGACCGCGCCGACGAACTGAGTCCCGCCGAGCGCCAATACCTGGACCGCGGGCACACTCACGTCCGCACCCGCGCCCGCGCCCGACGAGCAGTAATCGCCTTCGTGTGCGCGCTGGCCCTTGCCGTCGGCGCCACCGCACTGATCGCAAACCAGAATCGTCTGCAGGCCGCCCGCAGCGCCGCCATCACCCGCTCGAACACGCTTGCCGTCGATGCGGCCGCGCTCACACCCACCGATCCCGGGCTCGCCGCGCAACTCGCGGTAGCCGCCTACCGCACTTCGCCGACGCAGGCTGCCGCCGATCAGCTCTACGCCTCCCTTGACACGCCTCTGGACCGGCTCATCGCCACCACCGGCAGCGGCGTGCTAAGGATCGCGGCCCAATCCGATGGCCCGCTCGCGGCGGCGGTGGAGGACGATGGGTCCCTGCGTCTCTGGAACACGGCCGACCCGTCCCATCCGGTGCTGGACGCGTCCGTGCGCTCGTCCGCCGCAGCACTCGCGCTCGCCCCGCGCCTCGACCTGATGGCCGCCGCGTGCACAGGTGGAAAGCGCCTATGCCTGTGGAAGTTGACCAACCCCCATCAGCCCGAGATCACAGCGCAGCTACCGCTCCCCCCGAGCCTGACGGGAGCCAGGATTCAATACACCTCCATGGCTTTCAGCTCGGACGGGAGCCTGCTCGCCGCGGCGACCGAGCAGGGCTACACCCTCGTTTGGTCGGTGGCCGACCCGGCGCATCCGCGCGGAGCTGTCGAGATACCGAACCCGACGTCAGAGCAGGGCGTCATCGCCGGCGTCGCCTTCTCACCCCACGGCCCCCTCCTGGCACAAACGATCCAGGGCGGCACGACCCAACTGTGGAAATTCTCCCCGACCGAAGCAGTGAGAACAGCCACGATCTCCACGGGATACCAATCCGTGGCCTTCAGCCCCAACGGCGACATGCTGGCCGCCGCCGACGTGAACCCCGGACTCTGGAACATCAGCGACCCGGCCCACCCCGCGTCGATCTCCGTCACCACCGCAGTAGCCCCCGCGGACTTGCAGAGCGTCGCCTTCAGTCCCGACGGCAGCACCCTCGCCTACGGCGGGCAGGACACCAACGATCCCAAGGGCGCGCTGTGCCTAGTCGATCTGTCCCCGGCGAACCTCGCGCTGAATGCCGTGTCCACCTGCACGGACACCGGCTTCGACACCTTCGCCCTGGCATATACGACAAGCGGCGCCATCCTCACCGGCGGGCTGGACGGCGTGGTCCGCCTGTGGCGGCAGCCCCTGCCTGAAGTCCCCGACCTGTCGATCACCGGCAGCAGCACATGGGCCCTGAGCCCAGACAACCGACTCCTCGCAGCACCATTACGCGCCAGCAGTTTTTCCGGCACCGACTCACAGGTCGGCGTCTGGGACATATCTGCCCCCGACGGTCCGGTACTGGACGCCACGTTGAGTCTGTCGGCCGGGGTTCAAGATGTCTCGTTCCTCAGCACCAGCGGCCTGCTGACCGTGGCGCACGACGGCACAGTCCAGCTCTGGAATCTTCACGACCCACACCACCCGGTCAAGGCCGCCTCGCTGGGGACCGTCGACTTCCCAGTTGTTCCCAAGGCCTTGGACGGAGCCGACTATATCCTCGGCCCCGGGGTCACTGCCGTGGGAAACCTGGTCGCGATACAGGGCAGCGGCCGACTCCGACTCTGGAGCGTCACCAGCACGCTCACCGCCACCAAGCTCGGCGCGATCCCCATCCCCGACCCATCCAGCGACATCGCGGGCCTCGCCGACACCAACACCGTCAGCGTCATCACCGCAAACGGAATAACGTGGTGGGACATCAGTGATCCGGGTCACCCCACACAGGCCGGCAGTTCGGACGTGGAAAGAGCCGCCGAAGGAAGTCTCGCAAGCGGCACCGGCATCCTCGCCGCCACCACCGGCGTGTCAACGAGCGGCGACAAGCTGGTGGTCTTCGCACTGCCGAGAGGCCACCTGACACACACCAGCCGCCTGCCCCAGGCCGTTGGATCCACCCTCAACATGAGCAGCGACGGCACAAGGCTGGCAATCTCAGGACCAGCCAACGAGACCTTGACCCTCTGGGACGTCCACGATCCCTCCCACCCTCACTCGGTTGGCGCGGTGGGCGCGCTGCAGGACACGGCCGGCGTGACCTTCAGCCAGGACGACCAGCTGATGGCCGACTGGAACAGAGCCTCCATTCAGATATGGGGAACCCTCGGCTCTGCCGCCCCGAGCCTCCTGAGCAGCATCACGATCCCCGCAAACCAAGCCGGCGGAGCGGAAGTATCGGCCTCCTTCCTGTCAGGACACCCGACCATCGCGGTTGCCACCAGCGGCTCGGTGATGTTCTTCGACACCGCACCCACGAACCTCGCCGACCGGTTGTGCACGTACACGGGAGACACGATGACGACCGGCCAGTGGGCGCAATACGCACCCGGCATCCCCTACCGGAATCCCTGCCCACAATGATCACAATGCGATCATGGCCCCCGAGACCATCTCGAAGGGCCCTGGAGCGACGAGAACTTCGGGCAGTGGTACCCCCACGACCGCAAGCCTGGCCTGCCGCCCGCTGGAGGCCGACCGATTTCGAAGACAGTCTTCTATGCTGCTAGTGCTGCGCTAAATGTAGACCTGCTCTCGAATTCATAGGGCGATAGGTAGCCAAGTTCCCGCTGAATCTTGCTTCTATTGTAGTAGGACTCGACATATTCAAATATGGCGGTTTTGACCTGCTTGATTGTTGCCCATACATGCAGGTGAATGAGTTCCTTCTTGAGGGTTGCGTTGAAGGACTCGGCCGCAGCGTTGTCGAAGCAGATCCCCGTCTTTCCTACCGAAGGGATGACCCCGTTGTCAAGGCAGTGGTCGCGAAATCTACTGCCGGTGTACTGGCTGCCACGATCCGTGTGCATCACGGCTTCTCCGTGGCCTGGCCGGCGGTTGCGGATGGCCATATCGAGCGCCTGGACCACCATGTCTTCACGCATATTGTCAGCGATGGACCAGCCGATGAGCTTGCGCGAGTATCCGTCGATCACCGTGGCCATATAGGCCCAGCCCTCTGCGGTATGAATATATGTGATGTCCCCGTACCATATTTGGTCTTTCTTTTCCGGGACGAAGTTGCGCTCGACGAGATCCACCAGGCCCCGTCGGTTCGCGGGGTCCTGGAGGGTGGTGGCCCTGTAGGGCCTGGGGTGGACGCAGGCCAGTCCAGCAGCCCTGGCCAGGCGCCGGACACGCTTGGGCGACACGCGCTCGCCCTGGCGGGCCAGCTGGGCGTGTATCCGATCGATTCCATACCTTCCCTTATTCGTTTTGTCGATGGCGATGATGAGTCGCGTGAGCTCGACATCGCGCCGCGCGTGCCGGGACTCCTCCCTGCCGATCCACGCATAGAAGCCGGCTCGAGATACATGCAGCATCTGGCACATGAAGTTGATGGGATACCTGAAGCGGCGCGGCTTGCCAGCCTGCTCGTCTCTGACTTGCAGGATAAAGGCGAACTTTATTGATTCTGGCTCGCAAACCACGCCGCTGCTTTTTTAGAAAATCCCGCTCCATTCGGAGCTTTCGGTTTTCCTCTTCGAGTTCCTTCATATGGACGCGCTCATCGATAGTAAGCGGCTTGTCTTTGATGCTTCCGCTCCTCTTTGCGGCATTTACCCAGCTCCCGAGGGTTCCCTCGTTCAGGCCGAGGTCCCGGGCGATCTCAGCCACGGGCCGGCCGGAGCTCACTACAAGCTCTACGGCCTCTGCCTTGTATTCCGGAGCGTACTTCTTCCGCTTTGAAACCATCGTGCACTTCCCACTTGACACTGCGATGAACTACTTCCAGTGTCCACGAAAGTGGTCGGGGTCCAGTCCAGAGCGAGACCGCCACGAGCAACACCTCGCCAGAGCCGGGGGCCCACTACTGGGGTCCTGTTGGACCCGGACGGAAAGGTTCTCCAGGGGCCAACAACCAGCGGGGGAACCGATGACAATGTAGAGGAGGCGAACAAGCTCCTTAAAGACCCGAGGAGCGGCATGCAGCGCATCAATCCGAAGGCTCCGTACTACCCTTCGAGTCAGCATCCAGAAACGCGGTTTGCGATCTGGATGCGCAACTCCGGAGCACTGAATGGCAGTGCCGTCATTAACAATGATTACGTATGTGGCCCTCCGCTTGGATGCCAGCCGGCAGTGGAGGCCATACTCCCCCCGGGGTCAAAGTTGACTATCTATTTCGATGGCGGCTCAATTCCGCTATATGGGAAATCACAAATACCACTACCGTAGTGACTTGCTGCCGTCTTCCTTTGCGGCGCGCGACACCACGCGTGTACACTGTGTGCCGAATCCGGGTGAATAGCCTGGCAAGATGGAATGGATGCCTTGACGATATGGGTAACGCAGGGTCCATCTTTGATGGGCAAGAGCATACGAAATGGTCGTACGAACCGTTCGTAAAGGTGGGACCGCTTCGCTTTGGGATGACCCACGAGGAGGTCGCATCAGAGCTAGGTGAACCATTGGCAGCCTGCACATACCGTGAAGGAATTGCCCAGAATGCCTATTTCGGCGGCATCCAACCCAAGGTATTCGCATATTATGGAGACTCGGGCCAACTGGCCTGCGTAGCAATTGATGCGCGCCTCGGTCCACAAGTTGATCTCAATGGACTGCAGCTGGTCGGGCGCGTTCCGTCTCAGATCGAGGACGATTTCATTGACTACGCGGTAGCACATGGGGTACATCAAGTTTCAATGTCGCAGGAAGGAGATCCGGGGGCGGATGAATTTGGGATTGTTCTGCGCGCCCAGCGCGCCGGAGATATGCTTCTTTCGCGGCCAGTATTTGTTGCACGTGAATGGTCGGTCTCTGTATGTGACATTCAAACCGGATTTGTCCCGGATGCTGAATGGCGGGTCCGCTGACCTGGCGGGCAAGATCTCATAACGGGATCTTGAAGTCTCTCGCCGGTCAGCCCTAACCGGTATGGGTGTAGCTCGGATGCGGTGAGGTCGCTTTGTTAGACGGCGAGTTGGAATCGGTGCTGGTCGGCGTGGGGATGGACACGTTCGATCTCTCGCGTGCGGTGGAACCGCCAGTACTCGTCGAAGTCGCCGTTGCTGATGATCGCTCGCAGGGTGAGGACGGCTTCGGCGCCGGGGACGCTCCACCGTGATCCTGTGATCGCCAGGCGGTCGGTGACTGTTGACTGAACTACCACTCCAATCTTCGCAGTTCACAGCATGGGGGTGTGTTGTTGTGGCTACCGTCTGGACGCATGTCTGAGGCGCGTGAAGGCTCCGGTGAGGTCGCGGCATTGGTGGTGCCGCCGGTGGGGGCGGTGGTGGAGACCGCCGATCCTTGGGAGCCGTACCAGCTGCTGGATGCTTCCGGGGCGGCGGTCGGCCCGGTCGCGGAGTACTTGAAGGACTTGCAGGCGATCGGGCGGCCGGCGACGACGCAGCGCTCGTATGCGCTGGCGTTGCTGAGGTGGTTCCGGTTCCTGTGGGCGGTCGAGGTGCCCTGGCAGCAGGCCACCAGGGTGGAGGCGAGGGACTTCAGCAGGTGGCTGCAGGTGGCCGAGAAGCCGAAGAGGGACGGCGCGATCCCGCGGGGACGCGTGAACCCGGTGACCGGCAAGAGCGGTCCCGGGCGCCAGTACGCGCCGCGGACGCGGGCACACAGCGAGACGGTGCTCCGCAGCTTCTACGCCTTCCATCTGGAGATGGGGAGCGGTCCGCTGGTCAACCCGTTCCCGCTGGTCAGAGGCAGAGACGGGGAACGAGCGGGGGCTCACCGGACTCCGACGGCCCCGGTGCGGTTCGACCGCAGCGGTCTCTACCGCCCGAAGATCTCCCAGCAGGCCCCGCGGCGGATCCCGGACGACCGGTTCGACGAGCTGTTCTCCCGGCTGCCTTCGCACCGGGACCGGGCGCTGGTGGCGTTGTGGGTGTCGACGGGGGCCCGGGCGTCGGAGCTGCTGGGGGTGCGGGGCGGGGAAGTGGACCCGGGCCAGCAGCTGGTGACCGTGGTGCGCAAGGGCAGCCGGGCTCTGCAAGCGCTTCCCACGTCCCCGGACGCGCTGGTGTGGTTGCGCCTCTACCAGGCGCAGATGGACGGGCTCATCGAGACAGGGGTGGATGCTCCGTTGTGGTGGACGTTGCGCCGCCCGTTCCGGCCGCTGTCCTATCCGGCGGCATATCGGATGTTCCAGCGGGTCAACGCCATGATCGGAGCGAACTGGAGCCTTCATGATCTTCGGCATACCGCGGCCTACCGGATGGCGAGGGACCCGGGGATGCCGCTGACCGATGTTCAATGGGTCCTGGGACACGCCCAGTTGACCACCACGCAGCTCTATCTCTCTCCTGTTCCGGAGGACGTGATCGCTTCGGTGCTGGCACACCACCGCCGGGCAGCCGACCGCGCCGCCGCGCCGCCGGCGCCGACCGCCCCCGGCTACCGGAGCGAGTCACTCGACGTCCTCTTCGGTCGGGGACCGGCGTGACGAGCAGGGCGCCGGCACCGCTCGGCACGCCAGTCATCGCCCCGCCGCCGGAGCGATCGCCCCGGGGCCGGGATTCGCAGGATCTGCGTCGCCGGTTCCCGCCACGACCGTCACCGACGTGCTGGCCGGCCATGTCCTGGAGTCGCGCGATGGTGCTGTCCCGGCTGGCCGCCCCGCCGCTGACGGTGGGCACGCCCTCGAACCAGCGGCGCCGACGACGTGCCGCCGTCCTGTTCCTGGACTGGCTGGAGCAACACCCCGGCGGGAACTGGCAGGAACGCTGGCAGTCCAGCGGAATCGCCGATGACCCGCGCGCCGACTGGCGCACGGCTGCGGCACAGTGGCTCCAGGACCGCGGACGCACCGGCACGATCGGGCACGAGGGACTCGCCGCCGCGCTCACCTCCGGCCTGGGCCAGCTCATCTACGCCGACGTCCTACGCCCACCGATGGCCTGGCTCGTGACCAGCCCGATCCGGTTCCCCCTGGGCCGGGAGATCCCTCGCCTGCGCGATCCGCGCGGCTTCGCCGCGCTCGCCGTGCAGGCCACCGCGGCAGGGCTGAGTTTCGACCAGCGCCGCCACGCTGCCGAGCAGGTCTCCGTGATTCTGACCGCCAAGGGCGGCACCATCGCCGATATCGCCGTCGGGGACTGCTTGGAGCTGATCGAACTGCGCGACCAGCGCAAGGCCGAAGGCGCCGGCCATCCGGGATGGGGTTTCTACCAACTCCTTTACGCGCTCGGACACTTCCCGCCCGACGCGCCGACCACCCTGCGCATGCTCGACCGCCGCTTCGGCCACCAGCTCAGCGTCGAGGAACTCGTGGACCAGTACGCACCGGCCTGCCGACCGGTGCGTGACCTGCTGGTCGCCTACCTCGCCGAGCACCGCCCCCGCCTGGACTACGCCACGCTCAAGCAACTCGCCTACCACCTGGTGAAACTCTTCTGGAAAGACCTGGAGAACCACCACCCCGGGATCGACTCCCTGCGGCTGCCGCCGGACGTCGCCACCGCCTGGAAGAGCCGCACCTCCAGGAAGACCGTCACCGTCCGCACCGCCGACGGCCGCCGGGTGGAGACGACCGAGCCCCGCACCGACGCCGCCTCCTTGCTGGTCACGGTCCGCGCGTTCTACCTCGACCTGTCCCACTGGGCCAGCGAGGAACCCGAGCGCTGGGCCGCCTGGGCGGTCCCATGCCCGATCCGCCGCACCGACATCGGCGCCACCAAGGACGCCGCCCGCCGCAAGTCGCGGATGGACCAACGCACCCGCGAGCGCCTGCCCCACCTGCCCTCCCTGCGACGCCACGTCGACGACGCCCGCCTCCAGGCGGCCGCCCTGCTCAAAGCAGCCGACCGGACACCACCCGGCGAGATGATCGATCACCCCACCATCGTGCTGCGACGAGCCCGGATCGCCACCGGCACCTCCCGCACCTGGGCCGAGGACCCCGCCACCGGCACACGCCGCGATCTCACGCGCGAGGACGACACCGCGTTCTGGACCTGGGCCGCAGTGGAAGTCCTGCACGCCACCGGGATCCGCATCGAGGAGCTCACCGAACTGTCCCACCACAGCCTGGTCCAATACCGGCTGCCCTCCACCGGCGAACTCGTGCCGCTGCTGCACGTCGCCCCGTCCAAGAACGACCTCGAACGGCTGCTTGTGATCTCACCCGAGCTCGCCGACGTCCTGGCCGCGATCATCCACCGCATCCGCGACGAGGTCGGCGCCGTCCCGATCGTCGTCCCCTACGACGTCCACGAGCACGAGTTCACCCCGGCCATGCCCGTCCTCTTCCAGCACCGCCACGGCGCCGACGCCCGCCCCATCAGCGCGACGACCCTTCGCCGCTGGATCACCGACGCGGCCAACAGCATGGGCGTGACGGATGCCTCGGGCGCGCTGCTGGACTTCAAGCCCCACGATTTCCGCAGGATCTTCGCCACCGAAGCGATCATGAACGGGATGCCGCCCCACATCTGCCAGCTGATCATGGGTCACGCGAACATCAACACGACCATGGGCTACAAGGCCGTCTACCCCGAGGAGGCCATCACCGGCCACCGGGCCTACCTCGCCCGCCGCCGTGACCTGCGGCCCTCCACCGAATACCGGTCCCCTACGGATGAGGAGTGGGAGGAATTCCTCGGTCATTTCGAGCACCGGAAAGTCTCCCTGGGCAGCTGCGGGCGAGCCTACGGCACCGGCTGCATCCACGAGCACGCCTGCATCCGCTGCCCACTTCTGCGGACCGACCCCGCCCAGCTGCCCCGGCTCATCGAGATCCGCGACAACCTCCTCGCCCGGATCGACGAAGCCCGCGAACACGGCTGGCTCGGCGAGGTCGACGGCCTCAACGTCAGCCTCTCCGCCGCCAACAACAAGATCGCCCAACTCCAAGAGTCAGCACACCGGACCACCGACCTCGGCATGCCCCGCTTCCACGACGTCGCCCCGCACACCATCACCCCGAACACCGGCCCGCACCCCGATCCCGGCACCTGAAACGGCCACGCGCTGGTTCAGATAACGATGAGGTGCCGGCAGGCTCCCTCGACGGCTCCGCTGGCGATGGGCCAGCCTTCGGCGAGGGCGGTGTCGTAGCCGAGGTAGTCCTTCTTGCTCTCCAGGTACCGGCAGGCGGCATCGGCGGCCGAGCGCTGGTCCTTCGTCAGGTTCCGCTGGTCGGCCTGGGTCCCGATCGCGGTGACGACGTCGCCGGCGCGGCCGTTCAGCAGGGCGGCTGCGTGGGTGGCGACCCAGGTCTCGGCCGCGGGGTCGGTGGCGGTGTGGAAGCAGCGGGACGCCGCCCACAGCTTCTCGAGCACGTGGACGATGTCGAGGACGATGTGGACGCTCACGCCGCGCCGGGCGGCTTCGGCGTGGATGAGGTCGAGTTGGTGGCAGGCGCCGTCCACCAGGACGATCCAGGGGCGGGCGTGCAGGGGGTCGCGGGATTCGGCCTGGTCGAAGGCGGCAGCCACGACGTCGGCGGCGTCCTGCGCGAGGGAGGCGGTCAACCATTTCCTGCTCGCCTTGGGTCCCGGGCGCGGGACACGCTGTCCGGTGCGGCCGCCGGGCGGGGCGATCACATCGTGCGGGCGGCGCACCGATGGTGCCGCGTCGTAGACCACGGCGACGGTGGCCATGCGTTTGCGGTTCGCCTTCTCGCCGCCGGCCAGGCGGGTGCGGAAGGTGTGCCGGGCCTTCTCGGCGGCCTTGCGGGTGTGCTCGCGCAGGTCCTCGGGCCGCATCACGACCCCTTTCCCGTCCACGGAGAGCACCAGCAGCACCCCGGGGGCCGCGGGTTCGGGCAGGCGGGAGGTGCAGAACGCGGCGGTGTCCACGGCGGCGGCCCGGACCAGGGCTTCGAGCTGGCGTTTCCCGCAGACCTGGCCGCAGGTGCGGGTGACGGCCTCCAGGGCTTGGTCGAAGGAGCCGCGCACCGCCTCGATGACGGCCAGTTTGCGCAGGCCCAGGCTGCAGCGCTCCCCGGGTAGTGCGAGGGCGGCGTCGGCCGGGTGCAGCGCGGTGCGTCCCGGGGCGCGCAGCGCGCACCGGGTCACCGTGACCGTGCCGACGACGGTCGCCAGCAGGCGCCGGTGTCCGGTCTCCAGGCGGCTGTGCCCCTCGAAGACGTCGGCGCGCCGGGCGGGGGCGAGCGCGCCAAGGGTCGCGGCTTCCCGCTGTTCACGCAGGTCGAGGAAGCCCTGCAGGAGCAGGCGCTGCATCTCCCGGCCGCGGGTCGCGATCATCTCCTCCAGGGTGTCGTGGCAGGCGGTGAGTGATTCGGGCCTGGTGAGGTCGGCGATGAGGGAAGTGAAGGAAGAAAACGCGGCTGCAAACGGGTCAGCCGACGCGCCGGGGTCATAGTGTTCCATCGGGCTCTCGCTTCCGGCGGATTCATGGACGTCGCACTCCCGAATCCCGGCAGCACATGCACGGCTACCACGCACCGGCGCTCTGGACCCGGGTCCGACTTCTGGATCACTGGGACATCATGGGCCGAGGCGCGGCATCGGCGTTCCTCGGCGTGCACTCGGGCCACCCGGGCTTCGCCATGATGGCCCTGGACGGCAGCGTGTACGTCTGTGCCTCGACAGGCGAGACCGGCATCGACGTGCTCGCGGTGTCCCACCCCGACCGCTCGGAGAACGTACTGCAACACCTTGCGTGGATGGCCCGCCACGACAGCCCCTATGTCAACCGCGAGTTGAGACAGCGTGTCGCCGCCTGGCATGCCGGGCGACCGGGGAGCCCTTCGGCGCCCTGATGACGTGGCTCAATCATCAATCTGGGTGTGAGCTGGCATCTGGCTACCGCTATCCTCCTGCGACTGATCACTTACGGGAGGGGAACCCCATGCGCCGAATACGTCTGGGTCTGGCGGCTGGGATATCAGCCGTCGCGCTGACTGCAGGTTGTGCCTCCAGCAGTACCACCGCCGCGCAGGCGCCGGCCGCCACCACTACAGCGCCCACCGCAACCACCGTGCCCGCTGCGGGAACGTCTCCCAGCAGCAGTCCCAGTGCCGTGGCGACATCGGCGACCGCTCAAGCTCTGCCTGACGGATACGATGCCACTCGAAACGCGAAAGCCGACATCCAGGCCGCCCTCGCGACGGCGGCGAAGGAACACCGGGAAGTACTGATCGACTTCGGCGCCAACTGGTGCCCGGACTGCAGGGCACTGGACGTGATGTTCCACTCGGCACAGGTCGAACCGCTGCTGCAGAAGGACTACCTCGTGGTCGCCGTCGACGTGGGCCAGTTCAACCACAACATCGACCTCGCCGAACAGTACGTCAACCTGCAGACCAGCGGCATTCCGGCCCTGGTCGTCCTGACGTCCAACGGCACCCTGCGAACCGCCACCAACGACGGATCCTTCTCCAACGCCCGCACCATGGACCCCAGCCAGGTCAGCGCTTTCTTGACTCGCTGGGCACCCAGCGCAAGCCAGTGACCATCTCGCGTTCGTGGGGTGTCGTTCTGGGCTCGACCACGGCGGCAGTCCTCTTCCTCAGCGGATGCGGCACAAACCGGGCCCCTGAACCCACAGGCCACGCCACCGCCCACGGGGTCACGGTCAGCGTCACCCTGGTGCCGGTGGCCAACGGTCAGCGCGAGTTGCGGGCAACCTTCAGCCCGCAACAGCCCGGCTTCCACATCTACAGCATCGACCTCCCCGCACAAGGCATCGACGGACTGGGCATCCCCACCAGGCTTTCAGTTCAAGGCGGTCTCACCGCGGTCGGTAGGCCGACGGCGAGCCTCGCGACGCGCCTCCTACGACCGGCGGGTCTACCGACCGAGCTCCCCGTCTATCCAGACGGCCCGGTTACGTTCACCCTGCCGGTCCGGGAAACCAGCGCCCACCAGGCCGATGTGATCGTCAGTTACGGAGCCTGCAGCGAGAATACGTGCCTCATGCCCGTCAATGATGAAGTGATCCACCTCAGCCTCAACTGACCCGCACCGAACGTCGTGGTCGGGACACTGCCCCACAATCAGGTTCCCGACCACGATGCTCGGTGCACAGAGCAGAGGTCAGAGCAGTGCAATCACGAACCACTCCAACGGACGACATCAAGCAGTAGTGAAGCGCCGTCGCGGACATGTAGTCTATGAATCGTCGCAGTTCAGAGCCAGTATCCGAGCTCCTGCGGTCGGTAAACTGGACGACGTGACCCGCCTGCGGCTACACCGCGCCGATGACCAGGACACCCTGGACCTGATCCGCGAGCTGATGGACCTGAACGTGACGCTCGTCCTGATCGGTGTCGACATCCCCCGCTCCGGCCTGCTGCGAGGCGTCTACATCGACCCGCGCACCAAGCAGTGGGTATTCCCCGACGTCAGACGCGGCAAGAGCCACAACGAAGCAGCCTCCACCCAGACCGAACGCCGCTTCGACATGGTCGACCTCGACCCGTTCGACTACACCACCCCGGCCGGAATCACCGCGTTCCAGGACCACCTCGCCGGAATCGAGGACCAGCTGCGGCTGTTCTACTCCTTCGAGGGGATGCTCACCACGGGCGAGATGCCCGAATACCTCTACCGGCGCACCCACGGCATCGTGGGCCTGCTGCGGCGGCTGATCGAGGACGGCTGCACCGAGGCCATCACCAGCCGCGAGGAACGACTGACACCCGAACTCCTGGCCCGGACCGCCATCCGCCTGGGCAACCTCGCCGACCTCGACCCCGAAGCCGGCGAGATCCTCGAGATCCCGCAGGACGTCCAGCCGCCCGGCAAGGAGAAGAGCAGGAAACGGCCGCGCAACACCGTCTACGACGACCACGGGCAGAGGCCGGCCGCAGATGGCTGACCCGCTCGCGACCGCCAGGATCATCCGACCGCTGAGACGGAGCCTGGACCCCCTCCCCGGCGAATCGCTGTCCGGCTTGGTCCTGCGGCTCTCCCACCAACTGCGGATCTCCCCGGACCGCGTCGTCCGCGACACCGGCCTGGCCGACATCCAGGACAACACCCAGTCCTTGACCAAGCCCGCCTGGGCGATCATCCTGCCCGCGGACAAGACTGCCGACTTCGCCAACGCGACCCGGCTCACCCCCTCCGAGACCACCGCTCTGACCCTGGCCTCCTGGGCCTCCCACTACCCGCCCATCGCCCGTACCCAGGACTACTTCCACCTCGGCCGACCAACACGCCAACTGGACGGACTGTTCACCACCACTGCCCGCTACTGCCCCGCCTGCCTGGCTGGCGACGGCTCCCCCCTCCAAAACCTGCACGGCGGCCCCTGGCGACGCGAATGGCGGCTGCCCGTGTTCTTCCTCTGCCCGCAGCACCAGTGCTTCCTCGAACACCTCTGCCCCACCTGCCACCAGCCCATCGGCAGCCGCTCGAACGGACAACTGATCGCCCGGCCCACCATCCCGGGACTCCATCCCGCCCAGTGCCGACAGCCCCGCCCGCACACCGAGAAGAGACCCCGCAGCCCCGAGGCCCTCTGCCAGGGCCGGCTCGACCAGATCGAACTCCATGCCGCGGACCGCCCCGAGCCTGAACTCATCACGCTGCAAGAGAAGATCACCTCCATGCTCCGCCCGGAACACTCCGCGGAGCTCGCCAGCCAGTACTTCACCGAGTTGCAACTGGTCGCCGCGCTGGCCATCATCACCTGGCCCCTGACAAGGCCGGGAGCCCCCACCACGACGGTGAACGCCGCCGACCTCTATGCCGCCGACCAGGTCGCCCAAGAACCCCGCAAGCACTCCAACGCCCCGCCCACCAATGCCCGGGCCTGCGCCGCCTTCCTCCACGCCGCCGACACCATCTTGGGCACCGACGACCTGCGCGCCGCCCTCGCACCCCTGGCCCCCGTCGAGAACCGCACCCGCACCGGCATCACCCCCAAGCGCCACCTCAGCTGGGACCTCTCGTTCAAGAACCACCGCGACGCCTGCTCGGACCGGTTCCAGCACGTCGCCGAGACCCTGGTCCCCAGCTTCCGCCGCACCAAGCCGGGCGGCCGAAGGATCCCGCTGAGCCGCGTCGGCTACGGCCCCGAACACGTCCCCGCGTTCCTCCCCCAGGAATGGGCCGACCGACACCTGAGCGTGTTCACGGGCATCAGCACCCGCCTCCTGCGACGCACCGCCGCCACCTACCTCGTCCGACGCGCCCAAGGGCGGGGCCTCAACGAAGCCGCACAATTCCTCGGCATCAGCACCAGCGACAAGTCCATCGGATTCGGCACCGTGCTCAGCAGATGGAGCCGCGCCCAGGACAACCTGCACGCCTTCGACATGGCCGTCGACGCCATTGCCGCCGACCTGGAGTCATCCCCCCCGCGTCGACTACCAGCGCCGTCGGCAAGCCCTCGCCACCTGGACCCTTCCACCGGCCGCCTGGACTCACATGGTCGACCGACTCGACGTCCAGCCCGGGAACCGGGCCATCACCGACGACCGCAAGCGGCTCGCCGTCTCCGCCCACATCTGGGCCCGCGTCACCCAAGGCGAGCACCACCACTCCCCCTGCCCACCGGACATCCTCAGCGACCCCGGAGCCCTGAAACGCTGGAGACGCCAGCGCGCCGAGACGGCCCACTGGCTCAGCCAGGCGGACGAACACCCCTTCTACCGCGACCTGAAGTCCCTCCTCAACGGCTACGCGGACCAACTCGCAGACGCGATAGACCGAAACAGTCCACTGCCATAAGCGGCGCCGGTTTGTGACTGAGCGCTTCAGCCGGCGGAGCAACGTGAGGCCGTGGCATGTGCAGCATGACAACCGGGATCGAGCAGTTCTCGGTCTGGACAGTTCCGACGGCCGGGACTACTCCGACCCTGTCAGCGGGGGCACGGCCGCCAGGAAGGCCCGGCCGATCAATGCCGACGTCAAAGGCCCTTCAGGACACGATCAAGCGCCGACCGGCCTGCGGGCCCCCAGTTCGGCTTGCCGCCCGGCAGGCCGCGGTCCCCGTTCTGACCCATCAGCATCAGGAACAGGCTCTTCATCGCAGCCAGACCGCGCGCCCGTCGGACCGCCGCCTCGTCCGCCTGCGTATAGCTGTCGAAGAACCGCGAGGCGCCGCCCGCGGGCAGCAGCACCCAGGCGGCCGCAAGGTCCCAGGCCGGGTCGCCGGCGAAGACATCGCCGAAGTCGACCACGCCCGCCAGTGTCCCCTCCGCGACGACGACGTTCGCGGGATGCAGGTCGCCGTGAACCCACACCCGCGGGCCCTCCCACCCGGGAGCCGCAGCCGCGTCGTCCCACACGGCCCGGATGTCGTCCTCGGCGAAGCGGCCGAGGTCCACGGCCCGCAGGAAATGCTCGAAGCCCTCCCTGCACTCCTTGGGGTGACCGCCGCGGTCCGAGGAGTCCGGCGCCTCGGCGGGCGCCTCCACATGCAGCGCCTTGAGGAAGGCCGCCAAGATGTCGGCCGCATGGTCGCCGCGGGTGATCGAGCTGTGGTCCAGCGGCATCCCCTCAACCCATGTCATGACGGTCCAGATCTTGGGGAAGCGCTCGGACGGCGCACCGTCCCGCACGGGGACCGGGATCGGCAGCGGCAGGCGCGAGGCCAGGGTCGGCAGCCACCGGCGCTCCTTGAGCTGCAGATCCGGGGTGGTGGCCATCCGCTGCATCCGGACCGCCAACTCCTCCCCAAGGCGCCACATCTGGTTGCCCCAACCACCCGCCACCTCGCGGATGGGCAGCGCGGCCAAGTCTGGATGCTGGTCCCGCAGCAGATCGCGGACCAGATCCTCGCTGATCTCAATCTCAGATTCGATCATGCGAAGTCACAGTACTTGAGGCAGGCGGAGGCGACCTTGCTCTTTGGAAGATCCAGCTCCCCGGTTGGATCCCCCAAGCACTCTCGAAAAACCTGCAGGGCACGGTTCCAACAACCGTGACAGAGTTCCAACTATCGTGTCACGGCACAGCGGCGGACCACCGGCCCGAACCGGGCGGCGGAGCTCACCAGTCGAGGTCGAGGTAGTCGATCGAGTTCAGTTCCACCACCAGGCCCTGGGCGCGGCGGCCCCGGTCCTTGAAGTACATCTCCTGCAGGCCCTCGGCGATGATCGCGGCGAGCCGGTCCTCGGCCGCGCCGACCTGGTGGGCCTCGAAGAGGCGCTGGGCGTAGGCGGGGGGCAGGCGCTCGGTGATCCGGCGCAGCCTGGGGTCGTCGGTGGAGCCGGCGGCGGCGGCGTAGCCGAACCGGGCGCGGGTCTCCACGGTGATGCCGCCGGTGGTGGCGGCCCGCTGCGCGGCGCGCCGGCGGACCAGGGGCTGCCAGCGCTGCTTCACCTCGGCGTCGATCCTCGCCGCGAGGACCTTCGGCGGGTTCCTCCGGGTGCCCTTGAGGTAGCGCTCCACGGTGCGCTGGGAGACCCCGAGCGCCTGTGCCACCGCCCGGGTGGAGCCGAGCTGCCGGACCAGGAACTCGGCCCGCTTCTGCGTGCTGACGGGCGGCTTGCGGGTGAACTGGCCCTCCTGCGCGCGCTGGAGGCTGTCGCCGATGGTGCCCACGGTGATCTACTCCTTCGGCCCGGGCCGGCTACTCGTCATCGTCGCGTCCGGCGGACTTGACGTGGCGGGCGGGGTTGAACAGCTTGCGGCGCTCCGGCTGCGGGCGGTCCCCGTCGCCGGGGGCGGGCTCGACCATGTCGATCGCCTCGGTCAGCGCCATGGTGCCCTCGTGCTTGACGTAGCCGGGGTTGACCCCGAGGGTGAAGCCGCCGCGCAGCGGCTTGCCCGCGCTGTCGTAGGGCAGCAGGTCCAGCGGCGAGGGCCCGGCGCTGGGGTAGACCACGCAGTCGGAGAGGACCGCGATCGGGAACCGGCCGGTCCTCGCCATCGCGTTGATCTTGCGGTGCATGCCGACCCGGGCGGTGGAGATGACGGCGGCCCGGATGTCGGGGCGCCAGGTGTCGCGGTCCAGGGCGTACCAGCGCTCACCGGCGCGGTGGCTGCCCTGGGCGCGCTCGCGCATCTTGCCGATCGCGCCCTTGGCGGTGGACTTGATCGCGGCCAGCAGCACCGCCTGCACCGGGTCGGTCCGCTTGTCGCGCAGCAGCTCCATCGCGGCCAGGAAGGCGGCCGGATCCATCCCGGGCACCACGCCGACCTCCGCCATGACGGCCAGGTAGGCGCCGCGCAGCCGCGCGTACCAGGGCTCCAGGTACCGGCCGTGCTCGTGGCGCAGGAACGCCTCGACCGGCTGGACCGGGTGGCCGAGTTCGGCCGCGTAGGCCACGGTCGGGGTCGCGTACCAGGCCGGTCCGGTCGGCCGTTCGCCGTGCGGGGTGAACGGTGACGGCAGCCGCGGGTCCAGGTCGATGCCCGACAGGTCCACCAGCCAGCTGCCGGGGAGCTTCTTGTCGAACGCCGGTCGCGTCACCCGGGTGGGGCCGCCCAGACCCACCGTCAGGGTGCTGGTGGCGGCGAGGAACGCCAGGTTGATGTCGATGCCGACCGCGAACGGCAGCAGGCACTGCTCGTCGGGCAGCAGCTTGGGGTCGCAGATCCAGTCGTACGCCTCCTCGTCGAGGAACTGGTCCCCGGGCCAGTCGACGGCGACCGGGTGCTCGGGCGGGGCCTCCGGCGGCGCCGGGTCGACCGGGCCGTGCAGGGCGCCGGGCGCCGGGACCCGGCTGCGGCTGCCGTCCGGGCCGTACGCGCTGCGGGCGGCCGGGCGCAGGTCGGTCATCAGGGCCAGGCCGGACGCGCCGGTGGAGCCGCGCGGGGTGGTGACCAGGGCCGCGTAGGCGCCGAGGATCCGGGCGACCTGCGGGGCGGGCAGAGCGGCGGTGTCGCCCCAGGAGCGGGAATCCAGCGCCCCCCAGGGCAGCACCGCCAGTTGCACGCAGTACCGCCGCCCCATCGCCTTGGGGTCCTTGAACAGCCGGGTCCACGGGCCGAAGCCGCGCCTGGTCGTCTCCCACTCCGCCTTCGCCAGCGCCTTGACCACCTTGTGGTCCGCGGGCAGCCGCAGCCCCTGACGGTCCGCCAGCTCGGACGGCAGCCCCAGCCGCGCGGCCGCGGCGGCGGTGAGCACGATCAGCGGGTCCCCGGGGAAGCCGCCCGGGCCGGCCGGCGCTGTGCCCAGCTTCTGTCCCAGCGCCCACTTCGCCAGCGCCGGGACCGTCGTCGCCGGACAGGTCAGCACCAGGCCGTCGACACCGTAGGCCTGGCCGTCGCCGTCGAGGACCAGCAGCGGCCCGTCCGGGAACGGGTTCGCCTCGGCCGGCTCGCCGGGCGCGGAACGGCGCCGGACCGGGGCGCGGCCGGGGCGGCCGGGGCGGCCGGGGCGGGCGCGGGCTCCGGAGCAGCGGCGGGTGCAGTCGGTGCGGCGGGCGCGGCGGGCGCGGGGCCGGTCGGCGCGGGCGACGGGGGCTGCGGCCCGGCGGGGGTGGCCGGGAACTTCGCGGCCAGGCCCTCCAGCAGGCGCCGGTAGGCCTCCCGCTTGTCGCCGGTCGGCTCGGTGCGTCCGCCCTCCCAGGACTCCAGCGAGGCGGTGCGGGTCTTCAGCGCCTGGGCGACGGCGGCGACGGTGAGGCCGGCGGCCTCGCGCAGCCGCACCCGCTCGGCCGGGACCGGCAGCACGGCACCGGAGTCCACCGCCGCGAGCAGCGCGTCGACGGAGTCGAACAACGAGTCGGACATCGGGTCACCTGCCGTTCGGAGTGCGGTCGATGTGGCCGCTCCCGTCGGCCCCGGGCCCTGCCCCGGCGAGCCTCCGCACCGGCGGGAACGACACCCCCGGTGCCCGCGTCGCCTGCCCCGACGTGACCAGCACTCCAGCCTCGATTGTCCATAGAGCCGACTCGATGGACGCATCGTAGCGGAGACGGCCGGAGCGACGATCAAGTCGGAGGGTGCGCGCGGCGGCGCCGGTGCCGGGAGCGGCAGGCGGGGTTCCGGTGATCGATCCGGTCTGCGACGATGCCCGGGAGCGATCAGCCCCAGGGAGCGCCATGGCCGGACACGTGAGCATCGGACTCGACGGCGGCGCCGGGCAGGCGGTGATCGGGCGGCCCGGATTCACCGGCCGGGACGCGGAGTTCGCCGCGCTGCGGAGCGCCCTGGAGTCCTCCGCGCCGGCCGTCGCGCTGATCGAGGGCGAGGCCGGGATCGGCAAGAGCCGGTTGCTCGCCGAACTGCTGGACGCGGTTCCGGCGAGCGGGCCGCCGGCGCGCACCCTGGTCGCGGTCTGTCCGCCGTTCCGTCGGCCGCACACCCTCGGTCCGCTGGTGGACGCGATCCGCCAGGGCGTGGACCGGATCGCGGGTCTGGCGCTGAGCCCGCTCGCCGGGGCGCTGCGCCCGCTGTTCCCCGAGTGGGCGGCCGACCTGCCGGCCGCGCCCGAGCCGGCCGAGGACGCCACCGCCGTCCGGCACCGGCTCTTCGGCGCGCTGTGCGAACTGCTGGACCGGATGGACGTCTCGGTCCTCGCCGTCGAGGACGCGCACTGCGCGGACGAGGCGACGCTGGAGTTCCTGCTGTTCCTGTGCGCCCGCCGCACCCAGCAGCTCAGCGTGGTGGTGACCTACCGGCCGGAGGAGCTGCCCGAGGACTCGGCGGTCCGCCGGCTGTTCTCGCCGCTGGCGCCGGGCGCCACCCGGCTGCGGGTCAGCCTCGGCCCGCTGGACGTGGCCGCCACCGCCGGTCTGGTGTCGTCCATGCTGGCCGGGGAGCAGGTGTCGGACGAGTTCGCCGAGTTCGTGCACCGGCGCACCGACGGCATCCCGCTCGCGGTCGAGGAGTCGATCCGGCTGATGGGCGACCGCGCCGACCTGGCGCGGCGGAACGGGGCGTGGGTGCGGCGGGAGATAGCCGACATCGACGTTCCGCCGACCATCAGGGACGCGGTGATGGAGCGGGTCCGCCGGACGTCGCGCTCGGCCCGGACGCTGCTGGAGGCGGCGGCGGTGCTCACCGACCCCGCCCCGGAGGAACTGCTGCTCGCCGTGGCCGGGCTGTCCGGGACGGGCCGGGACGACGGCGGGAGCGAGCCGGACGGGCAGGACGCCCAGGCCGGTCTCGACGAGGCGGTCGGCTCCGGACTGCTGGTGGAGGACCGGCGGGGGCTGCTGGCCTTCCGTCATGTGCTGGCGAGCCGCGCGGTCTACGAGTCGGTGCCGGCGGCGCGGCGGCGGATGCTGCACCGGCGGGCCGGCCACGCGCTCCAGGGGGACTCGCCGCCCCCACTTGCCCAGTTGGCACGGCACTTCCGCGACGCCCGGGACACCGGGGGCTGGAGCCGGTACGCCGAGCAGGCCGCCGACCTGGCCCTCGCCTCGGGTGACAACGCCACCGCCGTCGGCCTGTTGGGCGAGCTGATCACCGAGGCCCGGCTGCCCGGCGGGACGGTCGCGCGGCTGGCCGGAAAACTGCGCTTCGCCACCGCCGAGGACATGAGCCGGGTCCGGGGCGTGGTGCTCTCGCTGCGCGGGGTCCTGGCCGAGCAGCAGCTCGGCGAGCGGGACCAGGCCGAGGTCCGCGCGCAGATCGGTCGGCTGGAGCTGCTGGCGGAGAACCACGCTGCGGGCCGGATCGAGCTGGAGCGGGCGATCCCGCATCTGGGCCACGATCCGGTGGCGGCCGCGCAGGCCATGATCCTGCTGGGCTGGGCGTTCGGCGAGGCCCGACCGGCCGCCACCCATCTGGGCTGGCTGCGGCGGGCCGCCGAGACCATGGCCCTGCCGATGGCGGAGGAGGACCGGATCCGGCTGCGCGTCAACCATGTGACCGGCCTGCTCACCCTGGGCGAGCAGGAGGGATGGACCGAGGCGGCGCTGATCCCGCAGGACGCGCCGACCACGCCGGAACGGCTGCAGATCACCCGCCTCCACCTCAACCTGGGGGCGATGGCCCGCCAGTGGGGCCGCTACCGCGAGGCGCGGCACTACCTGGCGGTGGCCCGCGGGCTGGCGGAGCGCTACCGGTACAACCGCTACTCCACCCTGATCGCCGCGGCCGAGTGCGGCCTGGACTGGTCCACCGGGCGCTGGGAGGGGCTGACCGAGCGGCTGCCCGCCATCGTCGAGGCCACCGAGGGGGCGGCGCTGACCCAGCTGGAGGCCCGGTTGACCGGCCATCGGCTGGCCGCGGCGCGCGGCGAGCGGGCGGCGGCGGAGCAGGGCCTGCGCCAGGTACTGGCCGGGAACAGCAGCGCGCCCGAGTGCGCCCTGGACGCGGCGGGTGCGCTGGCCGCGCTGGCGCTGGCGGACGGCGACGCCGACGCGGCCCTGGCGCTGACCGAGGGACCGCTGTCCATCGTGACCGGCAACGGGATGTGGCTGTCCGGCGTGGACTTCGTGCCGGTCCGGGTCGAGGCGCTGACCGCCGTCGGCGGCGCGCGGACCGCCGAGGCGGAGCGGCTGGTGCGCGGTCTGGCCAAGTGGCTCCGGGGGCGCGACATGCCTGCGGCGCGAGCCGCGCTGTCCTCCTGCCGGGCGCTGCTGGCCGGGGCGCGCGACGAGCGGGAGCGGGCGGCGGCACTGTGGGCGCGGGCCGCCCGGCTGTGGGACGCGCTGCCGCGTCCGTACTCGGCGGCGGCGGCGCGCGAGCGCCGGGCCGCCCTCCTGCTGGCGTGCGGTCACCGCACGGACGGGCTGGCGCTGTTGGAGCAGGTGCGCGCGGACTACGCGGAGCTCGGCGCCGGCGGTGACGCGCTGCGGGCGACGGCCGTGCTGCGGACGTACGGCGTGACGGCCGGGCCGCCCCCGGCGGCCCGGCGCGGCTACGGCAACCGGCTCTCGCCCCGCGAGCTGGAGGTGGCCGGGCTGGTGATCGGCGGCCGGACCAACCGGGACATCGGCGAGGTGCTGTTCCTCTCCCCCAGGACGGTCGCCCGGCATCTCGACTCGGCGATGCGCAAGCTCGGCGTCTCCTCCCGCACCGCGCTGGCGGTGCGCCTGGTGGAGCTGGGCCTGGGGCCCGGCGCCGACGCGGCGGGCGCCGGGTAGGCCCGCAGGACGGACGGCCCGGCCCGCAGGACGGACGGCCCGGCCCGCAGGACGGACGGCCCGGCGCACAGCACGGCCTCTGGGTCGTGCCCGCGTCGAACTTTGGGTCATGCCCATGCTGAACTTTGGGTCGTCCGACGCATCCCCCCTCGCTCCGGCACGTCGAGACTCGACCCACAAGGCGAAGCACTCTGACAGGGGATCAGCACATGGACCGTCCCGACCGGAACCCGGCGACCGCCGAGGAACCCGCCACGAGTGCCCAGGAGACCCCCGGGCCGGCCTCCGAGGGCTCCGCCCCCGCCGTCGAGGACGGGAGCGAGGACGGGGCCGAGGGCGGCCCGGCGCCGGAACCCGCCGCCGGCCCCGAGCGTGGCCGGGGAGCAGCGCCGGGCAGCGACGCCTACCGCCCGCTCTGAGGCCCGCACCGCCCGGATCCCCCACGGTCCCCTCCCCCACCAGTCTCCGAAGCCGGTGCCCGCAACCGGTGCCGCCGTTCCCCCGACCCCCTCAGTGAGCCCGAGCGGCGCCCCGGCGCCGTCCGGGCGGGAAGGCACGTGCACATGCGCATACCTCGACTACTCCGACGGGCACCAGTCACCGGCCCGGTGGTGACCATGGTGGTGGCCGCCCTGGTCGGGCTCGGCCTGGAGCTCCCGGCGCACTCCGCGCCGGCCACCGCCCCGGTCGCCGTCAGCGCCGCCGTCGCGCCGCTGACCACCAGCACCGACACCGGCTGCAACACCACCCCGCGCAAGGGCTTCGCGCGCTGCATGTCCGTCGTGCGGACCCCCGCCGACCATGTGGTGACGCCCGACGTCGTCGCACCGCCCAGCACCGCGCTCGGCCCCGCGGACATCCAGAGCGCCTACAAGCTGCCGACCGCACGCGGCGGGGGCCAGACGGTGGCGATCGTGGACGCCTACGGCGACTCCGACGCCGAGTCCGACCTGGCCGCCTACCGTGCCTACTACGACCTGCCCGCCTGCACCACCGCGAACGGCTGCTTCAAGAAGGTGGACCAGAACGGCGGGACCAACTACCCCTCCGACGACCCCAGTTGGGGAACCGAGACCACGCTGGACCTGGACGCGGTGTCCGCGGCCTGCCCGAACTGCAACATCCTGCTGGTGGAGGGCGACGACTCCTCCTTCGCCAGCCTCGGGACCGCCGAGGACACCGCGGTGGCGCTCGGCGCCAAGTTCGTCTCCAACTCCTACGGCGCCTCCGAGGACCCCAGCCAGGACGCCAACAGCCACTACTACGACCACCCCGGCGTGGTGATCGCCGCGTCGAGCGGCGACACCGGCAACACCGTGATCAACCCGTCCAGCTTCGGCAACGTCGTCGCGGTCGGCGGCACCACCCTGACCAGGGACGCCTCGACCGCGCGCGGCTGGACCGAGGCCGCCTGGAACTCCGGCGGCTCCGGCTGCTCGACCGTCGAGCCCCAACCCGACTTCCAGGCCTCGCTGGACACCCACTGCGCGAACCGGGCGACCGCCGACGTCTCCGCCGACGCGGACCCGGTCAGCGGTCTGGCGATCTACGACACGCTGGGGCAGGGCGGCTGGCTGCAGGTCGGCGGCACCAGCCTGGCCTCGCCGCTGGTCACCGCGATGTACGCACTGGCGGGCACGCCGGCCGCCGGCACCTACCCGGTGACCTACCCCTACCACGACCTGAACCAGGCCGCCGACCTGTTCGACGTCACCCAGGGCTCGAACGGCTCCTGCGGCGACGTCCTGTGCACCGCCGGTCCCGGCTGGGACGGCCCCACCGGTCTGGGCACGCCCGACGGGGTGGGCGCGCTCTCCTACGGCCAGCACGGCGACCTCGTCGGACAGGTGACCGACGCCGCCACCGGGGCGCCGGTCGCCGAGGCCGTCGTCACCGCCTCGCCGGGCGGATACCTCACCCACACCGACTCCACCGGGCACTACGACATCAACGCCGGCGTCGGCACCTACACCGTCGGCGTGACCTCCTACACCTACACCTCGGCCGACCACGCCGGCGCCGACGTCACCCCGAACGCCGACACCACCGTGGACTTCGCGCTCCGGGCCAAGCCGCAGGCGACCGTCTCCGGCACGGTGGCCGACGGCTCCGGGCACGGCTGGCCGCTGTTCGCCCGGATCACCATCGACGGCTATCCGGGCGGTCCGATCTACACGGACCCGTTCACCGGGCACTACAGCGTGACCCTCGCCGGACAGACCACCTACCAGGTGCACGTGGTGCCGGTGTACCCGGGCGTCCTGGACACCCCGGAGGACGGCTACCTCCAGCAGGACACCGCGCTCGCGGTGGGCACCGGCGACGTCGGCCGCGACTTCGGGCTGGCGGTGGACGCCAACGCCTGCACCGCACCGGGATACGGCTGGAACGGCCTGTCCGAGGACTTCGGCGACGCCCACGGCGCCGCCCCGGGCGACGGCTGGACCGTCTCCGGGTCCAAGGCCGGCTGGCGGTTCGACAACCCGGAGGACCGCTCGGCGGTGAACCCGCTCGACAGCCGTTTCGCGGTGGCGGACACCGCGACCACCGGAGGGCGGATGGACACCACCCTCACCTCCCCGGCGGTGAACCTGTCCGGCCAGTCGGCACCGCAGCTCAGCTTCGACTCGGGCTACTACGGCGCGGCCGGGCAGAGTGCGGACGTCCAGCTCAGCACCGACAACGGCCGTACCTGGACCGAGATCTGGCACCGGACCACGGCCAACGGCGCTGGGGCCGTCGACATCCCGGTCCCGCAGGCCGCGGGCAAGCAGGGCGTACGGGTCCGGTTCCGGTTCAGCGGCGGGCACGGCTGGTGGTGGTCGGTGGGCGACGTGCTGCTCGGCACCCACACCTGCACCGCCCTACCCGGCGGCATCGTCAGCGGCCTGGTCACCGACCGCGCCACCGGCAAGCCGGTCCAGGCGAGCGCCGTCGGCGACACCGCCTCGCCCGGCGACTACGCCGTCGCGGCCCCGACGGAGGAGGCGACCGTCTCCGGCTTCTACTCGCTGTTCGTCCCGGCCGGTCCGGCACGACTGAGCGCCACCACCCCCGGCTACGCCGCCGCCACGGCCACCGCCGCCGTCTCCCCGAACCGGACCACCCGGCTGGACTGGTCCCTGGACGCGGCGGGAGGCGCCCGATGACGAACCATCAGGAGAGCGCACACGTGATCGCACGACAGCATCCCCGGTCCTGGCGACGGTTCACCCTGCGCGGACTCGTCGCCGTCGCCCTCGGCCTCGCCGTGGCCCTGCCCGGCGCCGCGAGCGCGGCGAGCCCGGCGGACTCCCACCCCACCGGCGCCCGGACGGCGGTCCCCGGCACCGCGGCCGGGCAGCCGGCCGCCGAGGTCCCGGAAGCGGCCTCGCACGCCCCGGCCCCCGCCCCCGGGCTCCAGCCGGTCGCGCTGCCCGGCCGGTCCGGCAGCTCCTACACCGTCACCCTGCCCACCGGTGACCAGGTCGTGCTCAGCCGGCAGGCCTCCGGCACGTACCTGGCCTCGGCCGCGCCCCGGTCCACGTCCAGGATGACCTTCTCGGTCCTCGGCCGGACGGTCGACCAGGCCCAGGTGTCCGCCCTCCCGGACTCGGCGACGGACTTCATCCAGCTGCACCTGATCGACGCCCGGGCGTTCGACGTGACCTGGCTGGCCGCCCACGGCGACACCGGTGCGGACGCCGTGATCCCGCTGACCGTGCACTACGGCGGCAGCGGCACCGCCGCCGCCCTCACCGCCAGGGCGGGCGCACTGGCCGGCGCCACCGTGGTCCGCGCCGACGCGGGCGACGGGGACGTCGACCTCCAGGTGGTGGCGGCCCGGGCCGGCGCCTTCTGGGCCGCCCTGACCGGCGGCACCGGACGGTCGGCGACCGCGCACGGCACCGCGCGTCCGGCGTTCAGCGGCGGGATCACCGCGGCCTGGCCGACCGGCGACCGGACCCCGGCCTCGCTCGCCCCGGCCGACGCCCCGAGCTCCACCGTCACCTGGACCTTCACCGCCGCCCAGGGCGACGCGGTCTACTGCCCGGTCTTCTCCTGGTTCCAGGGCATCGCGACCGCCACTGCCTGCCCCTACTACCCCGTCCTCATCGGCCTCACCGGGACGGCCGCGGGCCAGACCGCCACCCCGACCGGCGTCACCTGCCTCGACACCAGCCCGTGCAACCGCTACGCGGTGACCTTCAGCGTCCCCAACGGCGTCTACGACGCCCAGGACATGAGCGTCTCGGTCTACCGGCACGGCATGGAGCAACTGGTGGACACCGTCGTGCCGCAGGTGGTGGTGGCCGGGGACAGCACGGTCGACACCGACCTGGACACCGCCGCCAAACTCACCGTGGACACCCCGCAGCCGGCCGTCGACCTGGAGCACTACCTCACCAACAGCCGGGCCACCCCGGGGGTCTACAGCGGCTGGGAGCAGCCCGACAGCTCCGGTCTCGACGAGGCGTGGGCGGTCCCGACCGCACCGGTCACCATCGGCGACTTCCATCTGAGCACCTTCTGGCTGCGCGGCCAGGCACCCGTGTCCGGCTCGATCGGCGGCGGCTCCGGTACCGCCCTCCAGCTGTACTACCCGCGCTACACCGACCTGGACTCCCCCACCTTCAAGCGGTTCTCCGGCACGACCACGGCCCAGGTGGTGAACGTCGGGTACGGCACCGCGGCCGACTTCGCCGGCGTCGACGTCCGGGGCAAGCTGGTGCTGATGCGCCGGGCCTCCGGCATCTACCAGATCCAGTCCGACCAGCTCAGCGCCGCGCTCCAGGCGGGCGCGGCCGGCGTGCTGGTCGATCCGCGCGACGTCGACCCGACCAACCTGCCGGTGGTGCCGGTCGAGCCCGACTGGTGGTGGACCGGCGGGAAACCGGTGCAGATCCCGTTCGCCACGGTCACCCCGGACGAGGCCGCCGCACTGACGGCGCTGCTCGCCAGGGGCCCGGCCACGGTGAGCGTCACCGACCACGGGTACAGCCCCTACTTCTACAACCTGGCGTTCGACCGGGAGGGACGGATCCCGACGGCCCTCCGCTACTCGGTGGACGGCAGCCGACTCGCCCGGCAGAGCACCACCTTCCACAGTTCGCAGCCCGGCAGCGCGACCCAGGTGGAGTCGGTGCTGCACCCCGACGACTTCTTCGCCCTGCTGATCCCCTCGGTGTTCGCGCCGGCCCCCTCGACCGTCCAGGAGTACTACGGACCGGTCTCCCCTGACCTGGTCTGGGACCGGATAACCACCCTGACCACCGCGGCCGGGGTGTCCGGTCCCGACCAGGCGCTGAACGTCTTCGACCGGCCCGGCAGCCGGACCGAGGACTGGTTCGCGGCACCGGAGTCGCTGGGCGTCCCGGCCGTTCCCGACGCCGACTACCGGACCGGAGTGACGCTCGGCCAGCTCTACTTCTGCGCGTTCTGCCGCCAGGGCGACACCTTCTACCCGACGACCTTCCTCACCTCCGGCGCCGACCCGGCGCTGGTGAACAACCCCTACGCCACCTACTCCTTCGCCCCGTCCGCCGTCCACCTCTACCGGGACGGAGTCGAACTGCCGCAGCAGACGGAGGGCACCATGCCCGTCTACCAGCTCTCCGACGGTCCGGCCAGCTACCGCCTCACCGTCGGGGCGGCCGACCTGGACAGCGACTGGACGTTCAGCTCACGGCGCCCGACCGCCGACGCGCTGCCGGAGGCGTTCCGCTGCATGGGCGACTACTTCGGTCAGAGCGGCCCCTGCGACGCCGATCCGCTGATCCAGCTGCGCTACAACGCCTTCGTCGACGCGGGCAACGCGGTGACGGCGGACGCGACGCACCGGATCCAGATCACCCCGTACCTGGGCGCGAACCCGTCCCTGGCCTGTGCCGTCACCAGCTTCACGGTGTGGACCTCCACGGACGGCGGCGGCACCTGGACGCAGTCGGCCGTGTCCCGCTCGTCCTCCGGGGTGTACACCGCCGAGTACCGGGTGCCGTCACTGGCCAGGACCAGCGGCTCCGTCTCCGTCAGGGTCCAGGCCGCCGACGCCGCCGGCGACTCGGTGACCCAGACCTCCTACGACGCCTACCCGCTGACCGCCGGCTGAGCCCGGCGGCCGACCGGCACGGCCGACCGCAGCCCCGCCCCCTCCGGAGGGGGCGGGGCTGCGGTCGCGGACGGCCGGACGGTCAGCTGTGGTTGACGATGACGGCGATGCCCCAGCCGATCGCGGCGAGCACCGCCGCGAAGCAGAGCCCGGCCAGGGCGTAGCCGACCGGCCCGGCCGCGGACCGGCCGGTGGCGGAGCCGCCCGCCGGAGCGGGCGGGCTGAGCAGCCGCAGCCCGATCGCGAACAGGGCCGGCAGGCCGGCCCCGGCGAGCAGTCCGACCACGACGATCTTCCACAGCGCGTTCAGGTTGATCCAGGAGTTCACGAGCCCGCCTCCGTGGGGTGCGGCGCCGGGACTACCGATCCCGTCCATGCGGCGTTGACGTTCTCCGGCGTCACCGCCGGGTGGCGGGAGGCGATGAAGAAGGCGATCGAGGCCAGCACCAGCACGACGAAGATCACCACCACGCCGGGGGTCCCGCCGATCCCGTGGGCGGCCCAGTAGGCCACCGCACCGACCAGGGCGGCGGCCGGCAGCGTGAGCAGCCAGGCCACGACCATCCGGCGGGCGATGTGCCAGCGGACCACGCCGCCCTTCTTGCCCACCCCGGCGCCCAGGATCGATCCGGTGGCCACGTGGGTGGTGGAGAGCGAGTAGCCGAAGTCGGTGGAGGTGAGGATCACCGCGGCCGAGGCGGCCTCGCTGGCCATTCCCTGCGGCGGCTCGATCTCCACCAGTCCCTTGCCCAGCGCCCGGATGACCCGCCACCCGCCGATGTAGGTGCCCAGGGCGATCGCCGCCGCGCAGGAGGCGATCACCCAGGTCGGCGACTTCGCCCCGGTGTGCAGGGTTCCGTTGGCGATCAGGGCCAGCGTGATGATGCCCATGGTCTTCTGCGCGTCGTTGGTGCCGTGGGCGAGCGAGACCATGGAGGCCGAGCCGATCTGGCCGAGCCGGAAGCCGTGCGCGCGCGGGCGTTCGGGGACGTCCCGGGTGAGGCGGTAGACCAGGTAGGTGCCCAGCGCGGCGATGGCCCCGGCGATGAACGGGGAGAGCGCCGCGGGCACGATCACCTTGGAGACCAGGCCCTGCCACTTGACGGCGGAGGAGCCGGCCGCCGCTATGGTCGCGCCCACCACGCCGCCGATCAGCGCGTGCGAGGAGCTGGAGGGGATCCCGAGGAACCAGGTCGCCAGATTCCACAGGATGCTGCCGGTCAGTCCGGCGAAGACCACGGTCAGGGTCACGTCCGTGGTGTCGACCAGGCCGCTGGCGATGGTCGCGGCGACAGCGGTCGACAGGAACGCCCCGGCCAGGTTCAGCACGGCCGAGAGGCCGACCGCGATGCGTGGCGGCAGCGCGCCGGTGACGATCGAGGTGGCCATGGCGTTGCCGGTGTCATGGAATCCATTGGTGAAATCGAATCCCAGCGCGGTGGCTACCACCAGCACCAGAATCGTATCGTTGCCCGTCACAAGCCAGAACCTAGCCCGTCGCCGGACGGGCCCCTGGCTGCTGCGGTCCGGCGCGCCGACTGCGGCGGGTCCGCCATCCGAACGGACCATCGGCCGGGGCGGAGCCCGGAGCACCGATCGCCCGGCCCCGGCGCACAGGGCCGGGGCCGGGCAGCGCGCCGGCTACCAGAAGTCGGGCAGGCTGTAGCGGTTCGTGTTGGTGCAGTGCCAGTGGTGGTTGCCGTCGATCCAGGCGGCCACGCCGCGCAGGAACCGGACCACGGGCGGCAGCGGGTGGGCCGTGGCCGCCTCGGTCGCGGCGGCCTCGAACTCCCGCATCAGCTCGTTGTGGACCTCGACCGCCTTCAGGTAGGCCTCGCGCTCGTCGCACCCCTCGCGCTCGGCGATCACCACCGGCAGGTTCAGGTGCTTGCCCGGGATGGCCAGCTCCTTGGTGTACGAGTACAGGTCGTTGACGATGGTGGTGGCGTTGGAGCCGAGCGCGATCACCCGTTGCAGGGCGGGCAGGGCGTGGAGGTCGGCGGGCAGCTCGTAGCCGTCGACGGTGTCGGTGATGGTCGGGCACGGGCGGAAGTTGTTGAACTGGCGCATCGCCAGGTACTCCCAGACCTCGGGAACGTAGTCCGTCTCGGTCCACGCGGCCTCGGCCAGGTAGCCGAGGTGCAGCCGCGCCATGTCGTGCCGGTACCGGTCCGCCTGGGAGGGCGAGGACGCCTGGGTGAAGTACTGCATGGCGGAGCGGTAGGCACGCCGGGGGGCGTCCGAGTGGAGCGACGCCGCTGCCTCCGGCTGGTACTCCGCCACCGTGTGCAGCGGGTCGAGGGCGATGTGCGCCAGCAGCAGCCGTCCGCCGAGGCCCACCGGCGAGCCGCCGTGGTTCTCGCAGTAGCAGTCGTCCACCGCGTTCTCGGCCGCCATCAGCCGGGCGGCGATCATCAGGTGGTCGATCGAGGGGGCGACCGGGTGGCAGGCGACCATGTAGCGGCCGATGTCGAAGCCGTCGAACTGGTCCTCCCATTCCGGCGGGTACAGCTGGACCTCGTCCATGGCCCACCGCTTGACCCGCCGGCCCACCTCCGCCGACCGCTCGGCATCCGGCTCGGGCACCGGGTGGTAGTACAGGCCGGGGATCGGCGTCCCCGCCCCGGGGGCGTCCACCGGCTCCTCCTCCGGGGCGTCGGGTCGGCCCAGCCGCAGGCCCGACGTGCCGAGACCGCTCGGGCTGCTCAGGATCCGCTCCAGGACCGTGGGATTCACGCCTGCACCGCCTCGGCCACCCGGTGACTCCGGGACCTGACGGGCCGATCGCACTGGTGCGGCCGTACTTTGACAGCGATCCCACTGGGGGACATTGACTACTCCTCACACGCTGCTCCGGTCCGGTGGGCGACCGGACCGTTGGGCGCCGCCGAACAACCCGCCCAGGAGAGTCGGACGTCGGCGACTCCGCTCTATGACTTCACCCCGGAACCGGCCGGCAATCCCCACCCGCCCCGGCGCATCCGCGTGCGGAGCCGGCGCGCACGGCTCCCTCGCGAGCCCGCCTCGGCGGTGGAGTCGCCCCTGCGACCCGCTGCTCGAACGGCGTGACCAGGCCCCGGCCGGTGTTCCGTCCCGCGCGGGCTCACCGCCCGGCGGGACGGCGTAGAGTCGAAGTGCGGAGGACATCTCGCACGCGACCGGTTGTGGCCGCGTCGTCCTCGCGGTGTTCCGGGCGAGTGACCGCCCGGGGTCAGGTTTTCCGCCATGGCGAATTCCACCGAAGACTCACCCTCGATCGCGCTGCACTCCCCCGCGCTGTCCTCCCCCGCGCTGCCGCTGCGCCTGTCGCTGACCCCCGCCGGGGCGCGCTGCCGGCTGGACGGCGCCTGGTGGCCGCGCTCGCGCGACCTGGAACGCGAGCTGCCGTCCCTGGTCGCGGAACTCGACCGGGCCTGGGGACGCATCACTCACGCCACCTTCAACCGGCACCTGTGGCCGGACTCCCCCTACGGGGTGCGGGCCGGATCGCACCAGGTCCGCCTCGGCTGGTTCGACGCCGAGCAGGACCCGGACGAGCTCAGCCTCTTCTCCTACGAGGTCGGCCGCTGGGACCTCCTGGTGGTGCCGCCGGAGGCCGACTCGGAACGCGCCGCCCGGCTGATGGCCTCCGCGTCCCGCTCCGGCAACACGGACACCGCCGCCGCGCTGGTCGAGCCGGACTCCACCGACCGCTGGGGCAAGTCGCGCTGGGACGACACCCGCCCCCGCGACTGGAACGCCGAGGGCGCCACGGTCACGGTCGCGGGCTGAGAGCGCCGGCCGGGGGCGCCGGCGCGGGTCAGTTGCTCCAGCTCCAGTCGGTGACCTCGGGCAGGTCGGTGCCGTGGGCCCGGATCCAGTCGTGGTGCCGCTGGCGGATGTCCACCATCTGCTGGCGCACCCCGGCGGCGCGGACGGCCAGCCCCGGCACCCGGTCGATGACGTCCATGACCAGGCGGTAGCGGTCCAGGTCGTTGCGGACCACCATGTCGAAGGGTGTGGTGGTGGTTCCCGACTCCTTGTAGCCCCGGACGTGCAGGTGCTGGTGGTTGCTGCGGCGGTAGGCCAGCCGGTGGATCAGCCAGGGATAGCCGTGGTAGGCGAAGACCACCGGCTTGTCGGGGGTGAACAGGGCGTCGTAATCGCGGTCGGGCATGCCGTGCGGGTGCTCCTCGGCGGGCATCAGCCGGGCGATGTCGACCACGTTGACGACCCGGACCGACAGGTCCGGCAGGTGGCGCCGGAGCAGGTCGGCGGCGGCCATCACCTCCTGGGTGGGGACGTCGCCGGCGCAGGCCAGGACCACGTCGGGCTCACCGTCCGGGGACTCGGTGCCGGCCCACTCCCAGATGCCGGCGCCCCGGGCGCAGTGGGCGCGGGCCTGGTCCAGGGTGAGCCAGTCGAAGCAGGGCTGCTTGCCGGCCACCACGACGTTGACGTAGTCGCGGCTGCGCAGCACATGGTCGGCCACCGAGAGCAGGGTGTTGGTGTCCGGCGGGAAGTAGACCCGGACGGCTTCCGGGCTCTTGTTCAGGACGTGGTCGACGAAGCCCGGGTCCTGGTGCGAGAAGCCGTTGTGGTCCTGGCGCCACACATGCGAGGTGAGCAGGTAGTTCAGCGAGGCGATCGGTGCGCGCCAGGTGATCCCGCGGGTGGTCCGCAGCCACTTGATGTGCTGGTTGACCATGGAGTCGACGATGTGGACGAAGGCCTCGTAGCAGGAGAACAGTCCGTGCCGCCCGGTCAGCAGGTAGCCCTCCAGCCAGCCCTGGCAGGTGTGCTCGGAGAGGATCTCCATCACCCGCCCGTCATGGGCCAGGTGTTCGTCCACCGGCAGCACCTCCGCCTGCCAGGCCTTGCCGCTGGCGGCGTAGACGGCCTGGAGCCGGTTGGAGGCGGTCTCGTCCGGGCCCACCAGCCGGAAGTCGCGCCGGGCCGCGGTGTCGGCCATCACCTGCTCCAGCAGGTCGCCCAGCACCCGGGTGGGCTCGTGCATCGTGGTGCCGGGCTTGTCGACGGGCACGGCGAACCGCTCCAGCTCGGCGATCGGCAGGTCGCGCAGCAGCAGGCCGCCGTTGGCGTGCGGGTTCGCGCCCAGGCGGCGCTCGCCCTCCGGGATCTGGGCGAGGACCTGCGCGGTGGGCCGGCCCTCGGCGTCGAAGAGCTCCTCCGGGCGGTAGGAGCGCAGCCAGGACTCGAGCTGCGCCAGGTGCTCGGGGTTCTCGTGGATGCCGTCCAGCGGGACCTGGTGGGCGCGCCAGGTGCCCTCGACCGGCACGCCGTCGACCATGGCGGGGCCGGTCCAGCCCTTCGGCGTGCGCAGCACGATCATCGGCCAGTGCACGCGCTCCTGTTCACCGGCGCCGCTGCGGGCCTGCTGCTGGGCGGCGTGGATCCGGTCGACCGCGGTGTCCATGGCGGCGGCCATGGCGCGGTGCACGGCGGCCGGGTCGTCGCCGGTGACGTGGATCGGGTCGTGGCCGTAGCCGCGCAGCAGTTCGTCGAGCTCGGCCTCGGGGATCCGGGCGAGCACCGTCGGGTTGGCGATCTTGTAGCCGTTGAGGTGCAGGATCGGCAGCACCGCTCCGTCGTGGACCGGGTCGAGGAACTTGTTGGAGTGCCAGGACGCCGCCAGCGGGCCGGTCTCGGCCTCGCCGTCGCCGACCACGCAGGTGACCAGCAGGTCGGGGTTGTCCAGGGCGGCGCCGTAGGCGTGCGAGAGCGAGTAGCCGAGCTCGCCGCCCTCGTGGATCGAGCCGGGGGTCTCCGGGGCGACGTGGCTGGGCACGCCGCCGGGGAAGGAGAACTGCCGGAACAGCTTCGCCATGCCGTCCCGGTCGCGGGTGATGTCGGGGTAGGTCCGGGTGTAGCTGCCCTCCAACCAGGAGTTGGCCAGTACCGCCGGACCGCCGTGGCCCGGGCCCCAGACGCAGATCGCGTCCAGGTCGCGGGCCTTGACCACCCGGTTCAGGTGGGTGTGGACCAGGTTCAGACCGGGCGAGGTGCCCCAGTGCCCGAGCAGCCGGGGTTTGACGTGCTCGGCGCGCAGCGGTTCCTGCAGCAGCGGGTTGGCCAGCAGGTAGATCTGACCCACCGCCAGGTAGTTCGCGGCGCGCCAGTGTGCGTCCAGGTCGCTGACCTCGGCGTCGGAGATGCCGGTGACGGTGGTGTTCATGCTCGGGTGGCTCCCTTGGGGCAGACGGCGGACGGGGGCGGAGCGGAAGGGGCTGCAGCCAGACTGCTCCGCGCGGTCCGCGCCACGACAGGGCCGAACGGTCCCCGTCGGCCGGCCCGGTGAGGACCGGTGGTCCCTCACCATGAAACGCGGTCCCACCGGGGATGACCGGGACAACACGCCGTTCCGCCGCGCGGGGCCGAGTTGGGCGACTCGCCCCTCCCCCGCACCTTCGCAATCATTTCTGATCAGTTTCAGTCAGAACAGGTGACAGTCTCGGAGGGGAACCCGATCCGTGGTCAGATATCACCAGCAGTTGACCGGAATGTCTGTCCACTCCAGGCTCCGGCACTGGTGCGGGCGACGCGAGCGCAAGGCGGCACCATGGCGACCACCACCGAGGAACCCTTCCGGGGACTGCTGGAGGCGGCACCGGACGCGATGGTCATCGTCGACGACGCGGGACTGATCCAGCTGGTCAACGCCCAGGCCGAGGCCCTGTTCGGCTACCCGCGCCGGGAACTCCTGGGCCAACCGGTCGAGGTGCTGGTGCCGGAGCGGTTCCGCAGCCGGCACCCCGGGCACCGGCACGGCTACGTCGACACCCGCCGGGTCCGGCCGATGGGCGCCGGACTGGAGCTCTACGGACTGCGCAGGGACGGCACCGAGTTCCCGGTCGAGATCAGCCTCAGCCCGCTGGAGACCCCCGGCGGACCGCTGCTGTCGGCCGCCGTCCGCGACGTCAGCGAACGCAAGGCCGCCGAGACGCTCTTCCGGGGACTGCTGGAGGCGGCCCCGGACGCGATGGTGATCGTCGACGACGCGGGCGTCATCCGGCTGGTCAACGCCCAGACCGAGACCCTCTTCGGCTACCCCCGCGAGGACCTCCTGGGCCAGGACATCGAGATCCTGGTGCCCGAGCGGTTCCGCAGCCAGCACCCCGGACACCGGCACGGCTACGTCGACACCCGCCGGCTCCGGCCGATGGGCGCCGGACTGGAGCTCCACGGACTGCGCAAGGACGGCACCGAGTTCCCGGTCGAGATCAGCCTCAGCCCGCTGGAGACCCCGCAGGGCCCGCTGGTGTCGGCCGCCGTCCGCGACGTCAGCGAACGCAAGGCCGCCGAGGCCACCCTCGCGGAACTCCACGAGCAGCAGCGCCATGTCGCACTCACCCTGCAGCGCAGCCTGATGGGCTCACCGCCGCCGGTGCCCGGCCTGGAGAGCGCCGGCCGCTACTTCCCGGCCCGCCAGGGCGCCGGCGTGGGCGGCGACTGGTTCGACCTGATCGCGCTGGGCACCGGACACGTCGGCGTCCTGATCGGCGACGTGATGGGCCGGGGCCTGGAGGCCGCCGCGGTGATGGGCCAGTTACGCTCGGCGGCCCATGCCCTGGCCAAGACCGGCATGCCGCCGTGGCAACTGGTGCAGGCCCTGGACGCGGTCGTCAGCGAGCTCCCCGACCAGTTCGTGACCTGCTGCTACCTGGTGCTGGACCTGGACCTCGCCGAGCTGACCGTGTGCTCGGCCGGGCACCTGCCCGTCCTGCTGGTCGACCCCGACGGGCGGGCCGGGCGGCTCCCGGTGCCGGTGAGCGTCCCCCTGGGCGTCGGCGAGGTGCCGCACCAGCAGACCACCCTGGCCGTCGCGCCCGGCTCCGTCCTGGCCCTGTACACCGACGGCCTGGTGGAGACCCCGCACAGCGACATCGAGCTGCAGGTCGACGTCCTGACCGCGGCGCTGGAGAAGGCCGTCGCCGACTGGCCCGACCTGGAGTCGGCCGCCGACTCCGTGCTGGCCACCCTGCTCCCCGACCCCGACGACTACGCCGACGACGTGACCCTGCTGCTGGCCCGGATCCCGCGGACCCCGGCCACCACCGCCTGCACGGAGCTGGCCGCCGTTCCCGCCGGCGTCGGCCGGGGCCGGCACTTCCTGCGCCGCACCCTGGACGCCTGGAACCGTCCCGACCTGGCCGACACCGCCTGCCTGCTGGCATCCGAACTGCTCGCCAACGCCGTCCGGCACGCCGGCGGCCCGTTGCGGCTGCGGCTGCGCCTGGACGGGGAGGAGCTGAGCGTCGAGGTCCGCGACTCCAGCCCGGCCGTCCCGCATGCCCGGCACGCGGGCCCGGAGCAGGAGTCGGGCCGGGGCCTGCTCCTGGTCCAGACCCTGGCCACGGCCTGGGGCACCCGACCCGACGGCGAGGGCAAGACCGTGTGGTTCTCCCTGGCCCCGGGCGAGGGTGAGGGCTGAGCGGACCGACCGGAGTTACGAGACTCTGAGGTCTCGGAAATGGTGCTACTCTTTTCGAGACCTCGAAGTCTCGTAACTCGATGAATGGAACACCCTCATGTCCGCCCCTGCTGTCGACCCCACGGTGCACCGCCGCCGCTGGCTGATACTCGGCGTCCTCGTGCTGAGCCTGCTGGTCGTCGTCCTCGACTCCAGCATCCTCAATGTCGCGCTCAAGACCATCGCCGACCCGGTGAAGGGGCTCGGCGCCTCCGAGACCGACCTTGAGTGGGCGACCAACGCCTACACCCTGGCCTTCGCCGGGCTGCTGTTCACCTGGGGCGTCCTGGGCGACCGGATCGGCCGCAAGAAGATGCTGCTGATCGGCATGGTGGTGTTCGGCATCGCCTCGCTGGCCTCGGCGTACTCGCAGTCGCCGGGCGAGCTGATCGGCGCGCGGATCCTGATGGGCGTCGGCGGTGCGGCGGTCATGCCCACCACTCTGGCGATCATCTCCAATGTCTTCGAACCCAAGGAGCGCGCCAAGGCCATCGGCATCTGGTCCGGCGCGGTCGGCATCGCCATCGCCATCGGCCCGATCACCGGCGGCGTGCTGCTGGAGCACTTCTGGTGGGGTTCGGTCTTCCTGGTCAACATCCCGATCGTGGCCGCGGCGCTGCTGCTGATGTTCTTCCTGGTCCCCGACTCCAAGAACCCCGAGCCGGGCCGGTTCGACCCGGTCGGCGTGCCGCTGTCCATCGCCGGCATCACCGCCTTCGTCTACGGCATCATCCGGGCCGGCGACATCGGCTGGCTCAAGCCCGAGGCGCTCGGGATCATCGCCCTCGGCATCGTGTTGCTGGTGCTGTTCGTGCTGTGGGAGCGGAAGACCGACCACCCCGCCCTGAACGTCAAGCTGTTCCGCCACCGGGGCTTCTCGGCCGCGGTCGCCGTCATCGGCCTGGTGTTCCTGGCCCTGATGGGCATGACCTTCTTCCTCTCCTTCTACATGCAGGCGGTGCGCGGCTTCTCCCCGCTGAAGTGCGGCGTACTGCTGATCCCGCTGGCCGTGGCCCAGCTGATCTTCTCCTCCCGCAGCGCGGGCCTGGTCAAGCGCTTCGGCCACAAGGCGGTCACCGCCGGCGGCATGGCCCTGGTCACCCTCGCCCTCGCCTCCTACTTCTTCGCCGGCACCGACTCCCCGATCTGGGTCCTGGAGATCGCCCTGTTCGTGATGGGCATGGGGATGGCCAACGTCATGCCGCCGGCCACCGCCGCGGTCATGGCCTCGGTCCCGCGGGAGAAGGCCGGCGAGGGTTCGGCCATCAGCAACACCGTCCGGCAGGTCGGCGGCGCACTGGGGGTCGCCGTCCTCGGCTCGATCCTCACCTCCGCCTACCGCACCAGGATCACTCCGGTGCTCGACGGCGTCCCGCAGCTGCACTCGGACCCCGGCACGGTGAAGGACCTGTCCAGCTCGATCACCGCCACCCAGGCGTTCGTGGAGAAGGTCGGCCCCAGGGCCGACGCGCTGCTCGAACCCTCCAAGGACGCCTTCGTCCAGGCCATGCACCTGGCCGTGGCCGGCTCGGTGGTCATGGGCGCCATCGGCGTGGTCATCGCCCTGCTCTGGCTGCCCGGCCGCAACCCCCTGGCGCAGGGCGGACCCGCGGCGCCGGCGGTCCCCGCCCAGGCCCGCACCGAGGAGAAGGTGCCGGTTGTCGACTGACACGCCCCCGCCGCACGACCGCCCCACCCGGGGGCGGCCGCGCAGCGCGGACTCCGAGCACGCGATCCTGCGGGCCGCCCTCGACCTCCTGGACGAGGGCACCGACCTCGGCGCGATCAGCATCAACGCCATCGCGGCGCGCGCGGGCGTCGGCAAGAACACCATCTACCGCCGCTGGCCCAACAAGGACGCGCTGCTGGTGGACGCGGTGGCCTCGCTCAACCCCGCCTTGCCGGACCCCGACCGGGAGAGCGTCAGGGAGAACCTGATCCTGCTGCTCAGCGTGCTGGTCACCCGGCTCCAGGACACCAGGGCCACCAGCATCCTCAACGGGATGATGGCGGCCGGCCGGGAGTACCCGCAGCTGCGCGAGCGCTACTACGCCGACGTGGTGGAGCCGCGTCGCGAGGTGACCCGCCGGGTGATCAGGGCCGGGCTCGCCTCCGGGGAACTGCGCTCGGGCCTGGACGCGGACAGCATCGCCTACCTGCTGACCGCATCCCTGATCTGCCGCTCCATCGAGGGCGTCGCGATCGAGGGAGCCCCGGAGGACGTCGCCGCCCGGATCGTGGACGTGGTCCTCTTCGGCATCTCCCGGGCCGAACCGGAGCAGTGACCGGCCGCTCCGTCAGGCGGCGACCGGCGTGAGCGCGCGCTGCGCAGTCGTGTCGGCGTCCGCCCGGGCGGACGCCTCCCACGCCGGCTGCAGCTCCGAGGGGGGAACGGCGACGACGGTGCAGTGGGCGTGGGCCAGGCAGTAGCGGCTGACCGAACCGTGGAACAGCCGCTGCAGCCGGCCCTGCTTGCCGGTGCTGACCACCAGCAGGTCGTCGGCCCGGTCGGCGACCTCGACCAGCGCACGGCCCGGCTGCTCGTCGCGCACCAGCACCGGCTGGACCCGAAGCCCTGCGGGGTATCCGCCGAAGGACTCCACGAACGCAGCGTCCAGCCGCGCCTGCGCCGCCTGCTCCCACACCTTGAGCAGCGGCGGGCACGGGTGGGTGCGGTAGGCGAACTCGCCACCCACGGGGTGCCAGGCCAGTACCGGAACCAGGACGGCGTCGCGGCGCCGCGCCTCCCGCGCCGCGCGCTGGAACGCGGCGCGGCTGGCCGCTGACCCACTGACGCCCACGACGACCCGGTGCTCAGCCATGCTGTTCGCTTCCCTCTGTACCGTCCGACCGGCCGACGCCGATCCGACTTCGATTCCTTGGCAAGACAGCCGCGCTGCCCGTGAATTCATTGGACACCCGAGCAACATGCCACGGAACCGTCCTTGACGCCCCCCTAACGGACAGAGCCCGGCCCTTGACGACAGCTTGATCCCTACCGAACCGCGGCAGCCGGCCGCCGGGGGTCGGTCCAGACCTAATGGACTAGACCTAATTGGTCCAGACCCTTGACGCGTCCAAAACACAGTGCAAACGTACAACTGACCCTGCAGTGAGGCGCGTTGGAAGAAGTGCCGTCTCGTGGCGTACCCCCTCTGCTCCGAGCCGGCGAGTCAGCCGAGGCCGTCGAAGCGGCGTTCACACTGCTCTCGCGGTATCTCTGGCGCACCCTGGCGCGCCCGCTGTGGGTCGTCCGTTCCCCGCGACAGAAGGGATCGATCCACCATGCGCACGAAATCGACCAGACGTGGGTTGGGCGTCGGCCTCGCCACCGTCCTGCTGCTCGCCGGAGTCACGGCGTTCGCCTACGGGGGCCCGGCCGCCGCCGACGCCAACACCACCACCGCCGTGAGCGCCGGCCCCGCCGCGTACACCCAGGCGGTCCCCACCGGGCAGCCCTCGCAGTACAACACGCCGCTGGAGCGGTGTGCCAACGGCGTCGACTACCCGCTCAGCGGCGCCAACCCGATTCTCGGCCAACCGCTCACCACGCAGTTCACCAGCAACGTGGGGCTGTCGGAGTACGTGACCTTCAGCGGCAACCAGTACTACGGCGACTGGCAGTTCGTCTTCACCAACACCTCCGACGAGGTGCTCTCGACGGACTGCGCGGTGCTGGTCTTCCGTGCCCCGTCCGGTTCGGACGACCACAGCTACTCCAGCACCCAGGCGTACGGCCACCCCCAGGAGGACTACCTGGAGGTGCCGCGCGGCGACGGGACCTCCTTCTACATCGTCAGGCTCGACTTCCACGACGTGCCGCTCAGCCAGCGTCAGGTCTCGCCGGGGCAGTCCTTCACCTACGAGATCGGCGGCATCCCGAGCTCCGCGATCACGCTGGACCAGATCCGTGACTCGCTGGCCTTCACCGCCGACCTCACCCTGCAGGCCAACCAGGCGCTGATCGAGCACTACGGCACCAACCGACTCACCAACTAGGCCGGCGCAGCCCCGCCGACCACGCTCGGGGCGGGTCCCGACCCGACCCCCGCCCCGAGCCCGTTCCGCGCCCGGCCGCGCCGACCGGCACTGACGACCGGCACTGATGACCGAGAGTGGGAGTCCACCTTGCGCCGCCAACCCCATCGGCGAACCCGCACCCGGGTCGGCGCCGCGGTGCTCGTCACCGTGGTCGCCGGCTGCTCGGGCCTGCCCCGGCACAGCAGCCCCGCCGCCCCGCCCCTGCCGCAGACGCTGCAGGCCGACTCGGTCGCCTCCGAGGAGTTCGGGCTGCTGGCCGGCGGCGGCTGGGCGCAGGCGTGGGACCTGTGGGCCGAGAGCGCCCGCCAGGTCATGAGCCAGGCCGACTTCGTCCGGCTGAACACCGAGTGCCGGCCGGCGCTCGGCACCCCCTACGTGATCGACGACAGCGTCAAGGTCGACTCGACCACGGTACGGGTCGACTGGCACCGCGCTGCCGCCACCGGCAGCAGCACCCTGGTCTACCAGGCCGGGAAGTGGCAGTTCGTCCCGGACCCGGGCTCCTTGGCGGACTACCGGCTCGGCGTCGAGAAGCTGGTCGAGCGGAGACGGGCGGCGGACGCGTGTCACTGACCCCGACGCGGGCACCGCTACGGCGCTGCGCCGTCACCTTCGCGCTCGCCCTGGCCCTGGCCCTGGCCGGACTGCTCGCCCTGGCCGGTCCGGCCTCGGCACACGCGGACCTCGTCTCCTCCTCCCCCTCGGACGGGGCCGTCGTCGCCGAGGAGCCCGGGCAGGTGACCCTCGTCTTCTCCGAGGCGGTGACGCTGAGGCTGAGCTCCGTCAGAGTGATCGGGCCCGACGGGCGGCGGCTGGACATCGGAGTACCGCAGACCGTGGGTTCCGGCGCCGAACGGATCGCCGTCGACCTCGCCGCCGATCCGCATCGGGGCACCTTCGTCCTGGACTGGCGGGCGACCGCCGCCGACGACGGGCACACCACCTCGGGCGCGCTCACGTTCTCGGTGGGCGCGCCCAGCCGGACCACGGTGGTCAACGGCTTCGGAGCCCCCGACCGGGTCACCGACGCGGTCCTCGACCTGGCGGTCTGGACGGGTCTGGCCGGGCTGGCCCTGCTGGTCGGATCCGCGGCGATCCGTCTGCACTGCCTCCCGGCAGCCGGAGCGGGCGCCGCGCCGGCCCCACCGTCGGCGGCCGAGGGGAACAACGGGACCAGCGCTGAGGACCGGACCGTCCTTCGCTGGCCCGCCACCGTCGGCTGGACGGCCCTGCTCGCCGGGACGCTGGTCCAGCTCTTCGCCTACGGGCCCTCCACCCAGGGGAAGTCCCTCGCGCACCTCCTGGACCGGCCGCTGCTCGCGGCGACCCTGTCCACCCACGAGGGGCACACCCTGGTCGCCCGGATCATCCTGCTGGCCCTGGTCGCGATGGTCGGCGAGCTGCTCCTGCGCCGCGGCCCGGGCCCGGGCGCCGTCGCCGGAGCCGTGGCGGCCGCGGTGCTGACGCTCGCCCTCGCCGCCACCTGGAGCGGGATCAGCCACGCGTCGAGCGGAACCCTCGTCCCGCTCGCGCTCATCGTGACCACGCTGCATGTCACCGCGATGGCGGTGTGGGCCGGCGGGCTGTTCACCATCGCCGTCCTGCTGACCCGCAGTGGGCGTGGCGCCCGCGGACCCGATCCGGAGCTGGGGACCACCACCGCGCGTTTCTCCCGCCTCGCGCTGGGCTCGGTGGTGGTGTTGGCTGCCACCGGCCTCTACCAGGCGTTCCGGGAGGTGGGCAGCTTCGCCGCCCTCACCGGCACGCCCTACGGCAAGCTGCTGCTGGTCAAGACGGCCGTGTTCCTCCTGGTGATCGCCGTCGCCGCCGGGTCGCGCACCCTGGTGTCACGCTCCCGCGAACGGAGCACCGTGGCGCTGCGACGCTCCGTCCTGCTCGAACTGGCCGGCGTCACGGTGGTCCTGGTGCTCACCGTCCTCCTGATCGGCAACGCCCCGGCCCGCGAACCGCACCGGCCCGCGGCAACCGGCGCGGACAGCCGCCCGACGCGACTGCGGTGAGACCGCTTCAGCCCCTGGGCGCACCGGCGATCACGGCGATGGCGATCGGAAGTGCGAACAGCAGCCACGACACGGGGTGGGCGAAGTTCAACGTGCGGCCGAAACCCAGTCGCTTGGGCACCAGAATGCGGCGGTCGTCCCGGTTGAAATAGAACTGGCCGGCCTTCCAGTGCCGATCGTCGTCGCCGCTCACCTTCGGTCTCCCCGCATCGTGATCGAGCCGTGCGCGCTGCTTCCTCCGATTGTGCCCGGTGGGCGACCGCGCACACCCTGCCCGGACCAGGGGACTCCACCAGGCTCCGGGACCGCTACGACGTCGCCGGGCCCGATGCGGCCCTGCCCGGGTGGGCCGGCCGCCGGCGCCGTATCGTGGTGAGCAGGGTGCGGTGCTCCTGCGACGTCGCGGTTGCCACCCGGCTCGCTCGCCGGGCGAGTCCCCGGACGGTGGCGGGCAGCACGCCGCACCGACCGGATTCCTCGGGTGCTTGGAGCCCGCCATGGCCGACGCATGGGGCTTTCTCACAACTCCACGCCGCAACTGGCCGCTGCGTCCCGTTCCCGAACGGGTCGGTGACTGGCAGGACGTCCACGTGCCGGGAGCGCTGCTGCCGATCATCGGCGCGCAGGCGGGGCGCTGCATGGACTGCGGCATCCCCTTCTGCCACAGCAGCTGTCCGCTGGGCAATCTGATCCCCGAGTGGAACCAACTGGTCGAGCAGGACGACTGGGCGGCGGCCAACGAGCGGCTGCACGCGACCAACAACTTCCCCGAGTTCACCGGGCTGACCTGCCCCGCCCCCTGCGAGACCGGCTGCGTGCTGGCCATCAACGCCGATCCCGTGACGATCAAGAACGTTGAGGCGGCCATCGCCGAGTACGCCTGGGAGCACGGCTGGGTGCGCCCCCTGCCGCCGGAGCAGCACTCGGGACGCACGGTCGCGGTCATCGGTTCCGGCCCCGCCGGGCTGGCCTGCGCCCAGCAGCTCACCCGGGCCGGGCACACGGTGGCCGTGTACGAGCGGGACGACCGTCTGGGCGGCCTGCTGCGCTACGGCCTCCCGGCGTTCAAGCTGGAGAAGCACCAGGTGGACCGGCGGATCGAACAGATGCGGGCGGAGGGGACGGTCTTCCGTCCCGGCGTCGCGGTCGGCGTCGACGTCGACGGTGCGGAACTGCTGGCGCGCTATGACGCGATGGTCGTCGCGGTGGGAGCCACCGCCGCCCGCGAGCTCCCGGTGCCCGGGCGTGAGCTGGCCGGCATCCACCAGGCGATGGAGTTCCTGCCGCCGGCCAACCGCGTCCAGGAGGGCGACTACCTGCGGTCCCCGCTGAGTGCGCAGGGCAAGGACGTGGTGATCGTCGGCGGCGGCGACACCGGCGCCGACTGCCTGGGAACGGTGCTGCGCCAGGGAGCGGCCTCGGTGGTGCAGCTGGACATCAGGCCGCGACCGGGTCAGGACCGCGCGCCCGAGGATCCCTGGCCCACCTATCCGCGCATCCACCGGGTCTCGCCGGCCCACGAGGAGGGCCGCGACCTGGCCTGCCTCGGGTCGACCGACGCACATGCCCGGGCCGCCTCACCCGACGGACAGCCCGACGACGACCGTGACGTGCGGGTGTTCGCCGCCTCGACCGTGGAGTTCGAGGGCGACCGCGAGGGCCGCGTCCGCGCCCTGCGCCTGGCCGACGCCGAGACGGGGACGCGCCGGGCCCTCCCCGGCACCGAGCGGGTGATCCCGGCCGAGCTGGTCCTGCTGGCCCTGGGGTTCACCGGCCCGGAGCAGCACAACGGCCTGATGGCGCAGCTCGGTCTGGGCCTGGCCGACAGCGGCGCCTTCGCCCGCGACCCGGACTTCGCCTGCGCCAGGCCCGGGGTGTTCGTCGCGGGTGACGCGGGCCGGGGCCAGTCGGTGATCGTCTGGGCGATCGCCGAGGGCCGGTCCGCGGCCGCCGCGGTCGACCGCTACCTGACCGGCAGCACCACCCTGCCCGCCCCGGTCCGCGCCTCGGACCGGCTCCTCGCCGTGTGACCAGCGCCTCGCCGTATGACCACCGGCCGGGGCACGGCCGGGGCGCGTCCTCAGCGCGAGGGCGAACCGTCGCCCGGCACGGCGGACGCCGTGACGCCGCTGCCCACCGGCTGCGGTGCCACCCCCTGTTGGTGAGCGCCCTGGGTGAAGATCCAGGCCAGCGCGGCAGCGGCAATGATAATCCCGCCCGCTCCCGCCAGCCGAGGATCCACCAGCGGGCTGCGGCCCGGCTCATCCTTGTCGTCCACGGTCCCGATCGTACCGACCGAATACGACGCGGCGTCAGCGGAGGTTCCCCCAGGCGCCGTTGGGCAGCTCCGCACCCGTGGCAGCCAAACCCGGATGGATACTGTCCGAGTCTGCTATAACTCGGACATCAACCATCCGAGATGGAAGTGGACATGACCGACACTCAAGATCAGCCGCAGTCGGCGGCCGCCCCGGCGAGCACCGCGCCCCCGTCCGCACCGCCCAGGGCCGTCCTCGGCCTCGCCGCCCTGGCCCTGTTCGTGGCCTCGGCCAACCTGCGGCCGGCCATCGCCGCCGTCTCCCCCCTGGCCGACCGGATCCAGGCCGGCCTCGGCCTCGACTCCATCGGCGTCTCCCTGCTCACCGCCCTCCCCACCCTCGCCATGGGGCTGTGCGCGCCCCTGGCCGCCGCCGTCGGCCGCAGGATCGGCCTGCACGCCGGGGTGCTGCTCGGGCTCACAGTGATCGCCGTGGGCTCGCTGGCCCGTGGCGCGGCCGCGACCACCTGGCTCCAACTGAGCTGTGCGGCCGTCGTCGGTGGTGGGATCGCGATCGCGCAGACCCTGCTGCCCGCCGTCGTGAAGACCCGGTTCGCCTCCAGGGCGAGCCTGGTCACCGGCCTCTACACGGTTGGTCTCGGCCTCGGCGGCGCGGTGGCGGCGGGCGTGAGCGCCCCGCTGGCCGACGCCTTCGACTCCTGGCCGGGCGCACTGGCCTCCTGGTCGGTCCTGGCGGTCGCGGGCATGGCGGTCTGGCTCGCCGCGAAGCGGTCGCTGGACCTGGACAGCCTGGCCGGCCCCGGCGGACCGGTGACCAAGGGCCTGCCCTGGCGCAGCTCCACGGCCTGGTGCATCACCGTGATCTCGGCCGGGAACTCCGCGCTGTACTACTGCGAGCTCACCTGGATCGCGCCACTGCTCCAACATGACGGCGGGCGCAGCGCGTCCGATGCCGGATTCCTGCTCACGGTGATGATCTCGATCCAGGTCGTCGCCATGCTCACCGTGCCCATGCTGCTCGGCGAGCGGATCGACCGGCGGATCGGCCTGATCGGCACCTCCCTGCTGACCGGCATCGGCTTCCTCGGCTTCGCCCTCAGCCCGGGGGCCGGCGCCTGGGTGTGGCTGGTGGCCATGGGCATCGGCCACGGCGGGCTGTTCACCCTGGTGCTGACCCTGCCGGTGTCGGCCGCCCGGAATCCGGTCCAGGCCGGACGGTTCAGCGCCATGGCGTTCTTCGTCGGCTACGGCTGCGCCGCCGTCCTCCCGGTGGTCGTCGGTGAACTACGGGACGCCACCGGGAACTTCCGGGTCGCCTTCACCGTACTGGCGGCCGTCGCCGCGCTGCTGGTGATCCCCATGTGCCGGATGTCGCCCCGACGGTTCGCGATGGCCGATCCGGCCGCGGACTGATCCGAACCGCCGTGCGGCCACCCGGTGGGCTCATATATCTTGACATGAAGAACCTCGTCATCAAGATACCCAGGAGCATCCGATGGACGCCAAGACCCTCGACGCCTACGAGCGGGACGCGGCCGGGTACGCGGAGGACTGGCACACCCAGCCGACCGACAGCGAGCTGCGCGAGGCCGTGCGCAGCCACTTCCACGTCGGGCCGACCGCCGACATCGGCTGCGGCGCCGGCCGCGACACCTCCTGGCTCGCCGAGGCGGGCTTCGCGGCCGTGGGCTACGACGCCTCGCCGGCCCTGCTGACGGAGGCACGGCGGCGCCACCCCGGCGTCCCGTTCGAGCAGGCCGCGCTGCCGGAACTCGCGGGCGTCGCCGAGGGATCGTTCCAGAACGTCCTCTGCGAGACGGTCATCATGCACCTGCCGCCCGAGGAGCTCGCCCCGTCCCTGCGGCGCCTCACCGCGATCCTGGTGCCGGGCGGGACCCTCTACCTCACCTGGCGGGTCAGCCCGGGGGCCGGCCTGCGCGACGAGCACGGCCGCCTGTACGCCGGCTTCGACGCGAAGACGGTCCGGGACTCGCTGGGGCCGCACACCGTCCTGGTCGACCAGGAGGTCACCAGCGAGTCCTCGGGCCGGACCATTCACCGCCTCATCGTGCGCACCGCCTGATCGTGCGCACCGCCTGATCAGGCGTCCGCCCGGGTGGCCCCCGCCCGCCCGCGTCAGTGCGCCGGGTCGGCGGGGAACGCGACCGGGTAGGACTCGGCGAAGTCGGCCGAGCGGGCGACCTCGCGCCACTTCAGGTCGTCCGCCAGGAGCTGCCGGTCCAGGGCGATCGAGGCCTCCGCCGCATGGACGCCCAGGGGCAGGTGGTGCGGGATGTCGCGGCGCTTGGCCAGCTGCACGAGGATCCCGGCGGCCCGGTCCGGATCGCCGGCCGGGCCGTCGCCGTTCTGCCGCAGCCGCGCGTTGACCGCGCCGACCGTCTCCGCGTACGCCGCCGGGATGTCGTGGACGACCATCGAGGAACCGGCCCAGTCGGTGCGGAATCCGCTGGGCTCGACGACCAGCACCTTCACCCCGAACGGGGCGGTCTCGGCACGCAGCACGCGGCTGAAGCCGTCGATGGCGAACTTGGCCGCCTGGTACGAGGCGATGCCCGGGGAACCGCCGACCCTCCCGCCCACGGAGGAGAACTGCACCACCAGGCCCGACTTCTGTTCCCGCAGGATCGGGATGGCGGCCTTGGTGACGTTGTACACGCCCCAGAAATTCGTCTCGAACTGGGCACGGAAGTCGGCCTCGTCGGCGGTCTCGATCGGCGCGACATTGGCGTAGCCGGCGTTGTTCACCAGCACGTCGATCCGGCCGAAGCACTGCTGCGCCTCGGCGAGGGCCGCCCGCGCGGCCGCCGGGTCGGTCACGTCGAGCGCGATCGGGCGGATCCGGTCGCCGAAGCGCTCGACCAGGTCGGCCAACTGCTCGGGGCGGCGGGCCGTCGCGGCCACGAGGTCGCCGGCTTCGAGCGCCGCACGGACAAGGGTGCGGCCGAAGCCGCGGGAGGAGCCGGTGATGAACCAGGTCTGTTGCATAGACTTAGTAAAACGCCGTTGCGGTAATAGTGCAACCCTGTTCCGCTATCCTCATGGGGTGGACACCTCGGAGTTTCAGCGCGCCCGGTCACCGGAGGCCAAGCGCCTGCGCGAGACCGCGATCCTGGACGCGGCGCGGGAACTCGGCCGCGAGCAGGGCATCAGGAACGTCACCCTGACCGACATCGCCGCCGCAGTGGCGATGCACAAGTCGGCGCTGCTGCGGTACTTCGAGACCCGCGAGGAGATCTTCCTGCGGCTGACCGCGCAGGGCTGGGCGGAGTGGTCCGACTCGCTGTCGGCTCGACTGCGCGCGGCCTCCGATCCGGGCCCGGCCCCGGCATCCGTCGCGCAGGCGTTCGCGGCCACCCTCGCGTCCCGGGGGATGTTCTGCGACCTGCTGGCCCAGGCGCCGCTCAACCTCGAACGCAATGTCTCGCTGGACGCGGTCCGCACCTTCAAACTCGCCACGCTCGCCGCCCGGCAGCCGATCGTCGCAGCCCTGCGCGAGCGGCTGCCCGCCCTGAGCGAACAGGAGCACGGCGACCTGATCGCGACGGCCGTCGCACTGGCCGGGGCGATGTGGCAGATCGCGAACCCGGGCCCGGAGGTCGCCGCGCTCTACCGCAGCGACCCCCGGCTCGCCCACGCCGTCGTCGACCTCGAACCCCGCCTCGCCCGGATCCTGACCGCGACGGCCGGCGGCATGTCCGGCCGGCCGGGCGACGTCCGGGCCTGAGCCGGACCGGGGTAGCGCCGCGGTCCGGCCGGTGGCGTCGGTCGAGCGGCATCAGCCGTCCAGCGTCAGGCGTGCAGCCAGCCGACCGGGAAGGAGGTGCCGTCCAGGGCGCCGTCCTGGGTCAGCAGCACCCCGTTGCGCTCCAGGTTGGTGCTGTTGACCGTCCCCGCGCCGGCGAACGTACCGCCGTTGGCGGTGACGTCGGTGAACTGGATCGAGCTGAAGTCCGGGCAGGGCGGGATGTCCTGGCTGCCTATCGCCTCCACGATCACCTCGGCCGAGCTGAGCGCGGCCGACTTCAGCGACTTGGTGTAGGTCTTGGTCCAGCCCCGGGTGGGGTCGGCCAGCACCAGGGTGAAGGAGCCGCTGCCGTTGGTGACGACGCTGGAGGTCATGGTGTCCCCGGCCTCGATCGGCTCGGAGAAGTAGATGGAGTTGGCCGGGTACATCTCGACCCACGGGTTGTACTGCACCTGGCCGGACTTGGTGCACACCGCGTCCAGCCCGATCTGCTCCACCGTGCTGCTGGTCCATCCGTCCAGTCCGGACCAGAAGGAGATGTCGCCCGCGGTCGCCGAGCAGTTCAGGGCCGGGACCGTCCAGTTGCCGGTGACGGAGTGGTAGGTACCGCCGGTGACGGCGTAGCCGCCCCAGCTGTTGTCGGCCCCGGCATGGCGAACCAGGCTGTGGGCCGGACCGGTTGACGGTATGCCAGTTGTCGACCCGGTGGCGGGGCGCTCGGTCGCCGCGTTGGCGGCGGCCGGGCTGCCCAGGGCGACGAGGGTTGCACCTATCACGAGCAGGCAGGCGGAGGCGGTCTTTGCCATGGGGGTCTCCCTGATGACCGTGCGCGGGGTGTGCGCGGCGGAGTGCCGGACGGAGCGAGCCACAGCCTTCTACATTGAAGTGCGCACGTCAATACACCCACCGGCCAGGCCCGGTCCCGTACTTGCGGCCCCGTGGGGACGGCACCACCGGAGGAGGCCGGCCGGCGCGGCGCGGCTCGTCGGCGTGCCGGTCATCGGCGCCCGCGGCCCGCCCCCTCGGAGCCGCATCCCACTGCGACATCACTTCGGCAGGCATCCGCGCCGCTCAGGGGCGCACCCATCCCAAGATGTCGGCATCACTGCGGCGCAGCCCCCTCCCGACCGCGGCGGCGGTCGGACAGCCCGCGTACGTCACCACTGCGGTGGCCGACATCCTCGGCACCTCGCCTCGTTCGTTCCGCCAGTGGGCCGCCGACCACGCCGCCGCGTTCACGGAGAGCCCGGCGGGCTCGTAGCCCCGTCGAGCCGCGTCGGGGGCGGAAGAACGGGTGAATGCCCAGCACCGCACGTCAGTTGCAGGTTCCGCTGCCGCTGTAGCAGGGGTCCCCGCCGTAGGGCGCGACATACGAGGGCGTCGGCGTCGGCGTCGGCGTGGGACCCGGCTGGGTGACGTACTCGCTGGTGATCTTGATCGTGATCACGTGGTCATGGCTCTTGTAGGCCGTTTCGGCCAGTGCTGCCAGCGAGGGAACCTGCAGGTCACGAAAGGCGACTGTGCTCGGAACCGATCCCGGCGCAGCCGAGGGTGCGCCGTCTGCGCCGTCGGGGACCTCCGGCAAGAGGAGAGCGGGGAGGGCCGGGCCGGCCGAGACCTCCGTCGTCAGGGCGAGGTCGTTGTCACTCCGCCCCGCGTTGAGCACCTCGCCACCGCCGCTGCTGTTCAGATCCCAGCCGTCCTGGGTCAGGGCGCGGGCGACCAGTGTGCTCTCCTTCGCCGGGTCGCCGTCGAAAGCGCCGACCAGGACGACGACGCGCTGACAGGTGATGGGCTTGTACCTGGGCTGTTCACCGAATTCGTCGACGGTGTCGTCGGTCCCGCAGTAGTCGTCGACCATGGTTCCCGCGTTGTCGATCGACGGTACGGCGGAGTGGAGTCGGCTGAGCGAGGCATTGATCGACGCCTCGGCGCCGCTGTCGGCCCGGACCACGGCCGACGAGGCGGCGAACCCCTTCACGTCCGGCGGCGACGGGTTGTACTCGTCGTAGATACTGACGCAGAACCAGAGCCCGAGCAGGCCCGTCACGAGGGTGCCGACGATGACGGCCACCCCGCAGCCGTACTGCCGATCGTGCGTCCGATCGGCCCGCAGATCGATCCGAGAGGCGCCTTGCGGAGCGGCCCGGACGGCCGTGGCGACCAACAGCACGGCCCCGAGCAGGAACTCCCAGCCCGGGCCGCCGTCCAGCACGCGGCCGACAACGCCGCCGTCGAACATCAAGCCCATCGCGGCACAGGTCAACGCTGCCAACAGACTGGGCAGCACCCCCCACAGCTGCCCACGGCGCAGGAGCAGCGTCCCGAAGGCGCCGGCGGCGGCGGGAATCAGCATCACCGTGCCGAACACGGCGAACGGCCCCGCCTCGGCCCCGAACACCAGCAGATCCGTCACCACCGCGACCGAGACCGACTTGGACACCAGGGTCAGCCAGAACCACGAGCGCGACGGCGCGGGCAGGCTCGATCCGGTGCCCGCCAGGTAGCAGCCGGACAGGATGGCGACGGCGAGCGTGAGTACCAGTCCTCCGCCCGTCGGACCGCTCCCGCCGCCCGCGAGCAGTCGCCACAGCGGCACGGCGGCCACCAGTACCGCGGCCCCGATCGCGCTCTGCGTTCTCCATGACGACGTCATGCCCTGTACCCCCGGCGGTTCGGCGCGGTCGGACCCGACCCCGTCACTGAACTACTCAGTGATCATCGCCTGTTGACAGAGGCATCGCCTGAGTACCCGTACTCAGTTCCCCGCACGGCCGGACCGCCGGATCCCCCTCTCACGGCGGGCACCGCACCGGGTGTGAGCGAGCGCACCGCCACCGGGTTCGGCCGTGCGGCTCGACCGGTGGCGGTACGGCGGGCGGTCGGGTCAGCCCTGCCAGAGCGGACTGGTCACCATGGACCGCAGCTGATCCATCGTCAGCAGCAGCGGGGAACCGCCACCGAAGCCGCTCTCGCTCACGATGATGCGCAGGCCGTCCGGGCGCAGCAGGAGCGCCTGGGGTCCGTCGGACATCGGGTCCGTCGGATGGACCGCCTGGGTCAGGACCAGCCTGGATCCGTCGGAGAGCGTCTGTGCGCCCGCGTTGATCCCGGCGAAGGCCGCGCTGGTTCCGGAGCTCCACTGCTCGACCGCGACGTTGAGCCAGACGCGTCGGCTCCCCGCGGAGACGATCACCTGCCCGAACCCCCGGTCATCGGTGTTCGTGCCGATGGTGGCGTGGAATCCCGCCGGAAGCGCCTTGGCGATCGTCGCGTCGATCTCCGAGCGCCAGGGATTGGGGCCGTTGTCCCGGCTGGTGACGCCGGGGCCCGACGGCTGCACGGCCGCGACGGCCGGGGTCCACGACGCACTGGTGACGATCGACTCCACCTCGGCCTCGCTGAGGGGTGGTTCGGAACGGGTGGGCCGCGCCAGACCGAGGAGCGGGTCGCCGGAGCTCGTGGGCACGGTTGCGTTCATCTCCGTGAGCTCCACCTGGTACCCGTCCGGAGTGCTGTAGTAGCCGCTCCAGAGTTTCACCCCCTTGGCCGTGCTGAGCAGGAAATCGCCCTTCCTCAGCTCGAAGCGGTTGCCGTCGGCGAGGTCGGTGGCCGAGCACTGCTGTGCCTGGTCCGGGTCCAGCGCCCAGGCCGCACAGGTGACGCCCGGGGCGTCCGAGGCCCACGGCGTCGTGTAGCGCAGCAGTTCGAGGGTGATGGCGGCGGCTCCGTGCCCGTCGTTGAAGTCCAACTCGACCTGTGGTGGCTCCCCACCCGCCCCGGTGCCGCGGCTCTGGACGTCGGTCACCGTTCCGGGTGGCAGCAGGCGTTCCAGGTTCTTCAGCAACTGCGGGCCGGACTCCGGCTCGGCCCGCACGGCAACTGTCGGCGCAGGTGTCGGCGCGGTCGTGTCCGCCGGCTGCTTGCTGCCGCCGTGCGAGGCGCTCGGTGCTACGGCACGGTCGGCGTCCGCATCGACCAGCACCGCCGTGCCGACCATGGCACCGGCGACCACCAGCGCTGACGCCGATACCGCGATGCGCCGCCGACTGCGCGACCTCCGCCCCCTGGCGACGAGCTCGTCGGTGGTGGGCCCGACCGGGCGCTCGGCCCCGCGCAACGCCACGGTGAGCAGGTCACGCATTCCCTCGTCGTCGTTCATGCATCCTCCTTCTGCAAGTGAGCGGCCGCCAGTGGCACGGCGGAGCGCATCGTCGCGATCCCCCGCGAGGCGTGGCTGCGTACCGTTCCGGGACGCATGTTCAGTGCCTCCGCCGTGGCTTCCACTGTCAGGTCCTCCCAGTAGCGCAGGACGAGCACGGCGCGCTGTTTGACGGGGAGCCCGGCGAGGGCCGTCAGGACGGCCTGGGTCAGCTCGGACCCAGGATCCGGCGCCCCGGCGACGCGGGCGGGGCGCTCGGGGAGGTCCGCGTGCGGAGTCTCCCGCCGCCACATTCTGCGGCGCGAGGCGATGAACACGCTCATCAGCGTGCGCCGCGTGTAGGCCTCGACATTGTCGATCCGCTCCAGCCGCCGCCAGGCCATGACGACCTTCAGCAGCGTCGACTGGACCAGGTCGTCCGCCTCGTGGCGGTCCCCGCACAGCAGAAAGGCACTGCGGAACAGCCGATCCCGCCCGCCCTCGATGAATGCGTGCAATTCACCGTCGTCCTCCTTCATCCCCCGCCCCTTCCATCTGCGGCCTGCACCCCTATAAGAGCGTCGACCAGGGTGGAGTGTTGCAGTCGCGGAGGAGCGGAGGAGCGGAGCGTGCCGGCCGCCGCTGACCGTCCGGGAGGTCGAACTCCTCGCGTGGAAAACGGTCGTGGGCTCGCTGAACCGCGCAGCGGACCTCATAGGCTGGGCCGGTCGGCCCCTACGGGGTCGCGATATCGCGCAGCGGATGCGGGAGGGGCGTTGTCGTCGTGTGTCCGGTGGCCGCCACGGCCAGGCGCAGCTGCGCGTGGCTCCGCTGCCGCCGATCCGCCTTCTCACAATGGAGCACATCAGGGTGGCTGAGGACGAAGAGCGAGCGGCAACCACGTTCGCCGGCCGGCTGCGCCGGTTTCGGCAGCGGGCAGGAATGACACTGGAGGGGCTGGCGAGCGCCTCGGGGGTCAGCGTGCGCACCATCGGCGGGCTGGAGCGCGGTCATATCCTCGGGCCGCAGCGGCGCACGGTGACCGCGCTGGCCGACGGCCTCGGGTTGGACGAGCCGCATCGGGAGGCCCTGGAGCAGCTGGCGGAGGCGGGGCGTCCGCGCCCGGTCACGGCTCCGGCCGGGTGGTGCGTGCCGCCGCGGCCCGTGGCCGAGTTCACCGGACGCGGGCCGCAATTGGCCCAGCTCGCGGCACTGGCCGGCTCCGGGCGCACGGCCTCGGTCGTGGTGCTGTCCGGACCGGGCGGGATCGGCAAGACGACGCTGGCGGTGGAGGCGGGTCGCCGGCTGGCGGACGAGCGCGGCCTCGGGCTGCTCCATCTCGACCTGCGCGGCATGGACCCGGAGCCGCTGGACCCGGGTGCGGCCCTGTTCCGTCTGCTCAAGGCGCTCGGCGTCGGCAACCGGGACATACCCGATGAACTGGACGCCAGGTCGGGTCAGTTGCGCGCGCTGCTCCAGCAGCGGCCGGCGATCGTGGTGCTGGACAACGCCCTCGACGAGCAGCAGGTCCGGCCGCTGCTGCCGGGGACGGGAGCCTCGTTCGTGCTGGTGACCAGTCGCAGGCTGCTGACCGGCCTCCAGGGGGTCGAGCGGCTGGCGGTGCCGGTGCTGGAGGCCCCGGAGGCGCTCGAACTGCTGAGGGCGATCAGCGGTGATGTGGACGGCCCACGCGGTGAGGGCCTGCCGGAGCTGGCCGCGCTGTGCGGCGGGCTGCCGCTGGCCCTGCGGATCATCGGCAACCGGCTGGCCACCAGGCCGGGCTGGAACGCTCGCGAGTTCGCGAAGCGGTTGGCCGACTCGGAGCGGCGGTTGGAGCGGATCAACGCCGGCGACCTGAAGATCACTGTGGCCTTCGGCATGTCGTACGACCAGTTGAGCGCTGCGGCACGCAGGCTGTGCCGCAGGCTGGCGCTGGTACCGGGGCCCGACTTCGCCGCACCGCTGGCCTCGGTGCTGATCGGCTCGTCGGTGGACGAAGCCGAGGATCTGCTGGACGAGTTGCACGAGTTGGGGCTGCTGTCCCAGCGCGGCGACGGACGCTACGGCTTCCACGACCTGATCCGGCTGTTCGCCGGGGACCGGCTCGCGGCCGAGGAGGAGCCCTCGGCCCTGGAGACGCCGACCAGGGCGATGACCGACTGGCTGCTCCGGGCCACCGTTGCGGCCGGTCGCTGGTTCGAGCCCGACTACGGTGCCGCCCCGACGGACGGGCAGCTCTCGGTCGATCTGCCGACCCGGGACGCCGCCGGCAGCTGGCTGCAGACCGAGGCGGACAACTGGTTCGGCGCACTGCACATCGCCGCCACCCACCGATGGGACCGCCAGGTCGTCGAGACCACCGAGGCACTGCACCACTTCTCGGACCGCTGGCTCCAGTGGGCGCACTGGTACGAGCTCTTCGCGCTGGGCGCCGCGGCCGCCGAGCGGCTGGACGACGCCGTGGCACAGGCGAAGCAGTTGACCTACGCGTCACGGGCGCAGGCGCAGCGTCGGGAATAGGCGGTGGCGAGGCTCGCCCTGGCCCGGTCGCGATTTCTCGAACTGGACGCGCCGGAACAGGTCGCCCAGGTCGACCGGCTGCTGGCGGAATGGCGCGACCGCCGGTAGCCGAGCCACGGCCCGGGCCAGGGCCGGTCGGGAACGGGGGTGCATGTTCCCGACCGGCTACGGAAGACGGGGGTCACGGACTGCCCGCCTCCTGGTGGCGGGCGGGTCGTGGGTCAGACCTTGGCGAGCGCGGCCTTGATGAACTCGGCGGTGCGTACGGGTCGCGCGACGAAGGCGATGTGCGATCCGTCGATCTCCTCGGTGGTCGCCGCCATCCGCTGGGCCATGAAGCGCTGGGCCTCGGGGGCGACGGCGTTGTCGTGCCGGGAGACCAGGTACCAGCAGGGGACGGTCCTCCAGCCGGCCGCGGTCGCGTTCTCGCTGAACGCGACTGCGGCGAGCGGCCGTTGGGTGGCGCCCAGGACCCGGGCCAGATCGACGGGCACGTCGGCGCAGAAGGTCTCGCGGAAGTGCTCGCGGTCGACGTACAGGTCGGGGCCGCCGACGGCGCCGGGTGCGTCGTAGGGGGTCGGGCGCACCGAGTCGGCCAGCAGGGTGGCCGGGAAGGGCGCCTGCACGGACCCGCAGCTCTCGCCCTCGTCGAGGCTGAACGCGGCGAGGTAGACCAGGCCCACGACGTTGTCGAGGCCGGCCGAGGCCTGGGTGATCACCGCGCCGCCGTACGAGTGGCCCACCAGCACCACCGGTCCATCGATCGCGGACGTCACGGCGCCTACCGCGGCCGCGTCGTGGGCCAGACCGCGCAGCGGGTTCGGCGGTGCGACCACGCGGTACCCCGCGACGGTCAGCTCGCGGATCACGCCCGAGAAGCCCGAGGCGTCGGCGAACGCCCCGTGGACCAGGACGACGGTGGGTTTGGTCGGATCAGACATCGAGAAGTCTCCTTCGCGGTGGTGACGACGGTGAGCACGATCGACCACGGCGCAAGCCCGCCCCGGGCCGATGCGGCCGTCGGGACCGTGGGCGCTGCGCTTGGCCCGGCCCTCAGTCAACCGTCGGCGCGAGGGGATCACCAGGAAATCCGACGTGCAGGAGTACGGCGGGTCAGTCCTCGGCGGCTTCGAGGGCGGCGGACTCCCGGGCGTAGGGCCGGTACAGGGTGGTCATGAAGAGCCCGTTGGCGAGGCAGAGGACCACCACCAGCCACAGCACCGCGGCGCGCAGCCCGATGGCGTCGCTGAGGTAGCCGACCACGAGGGTGTTGAGCGCCCAGCCCGCCGACTCGGCCGACAGCATCAGCGCGAACGCGGCGCTGCGCAGTTCGGGTCGGGTCACCGCCATCAGGATCGGGCGGTTGGCGCCCGGATTGAACCCCTGGAACAGGCCCAGCGCGGCGAAGAAGGCGATGTAGATCCCGATCGACGGCCAGCTGACCTGGGTGCCCAGCAGGGCGGCGACGGCCCAGGCGAGGGTTGCGGCCTGCCACGTCACCAGCCGTCCGGTGCCCGGCCATCGGCGCTGCGCCCGGTCCACCACGATGCCGCCGAGCACCGTGCCGAGCAGGTAGGCCAACGCGGCCGGCGCGGTCACCAGCGAGGCCTCGGCGTTGCTGAAGTGGAAGACGTCGACCAGATAGACCACCCCGAAGCTGAGCAGCGTGAACTGACTGTTCGTCAACCTCTGGACCAGGATCAGCTGGCGGGTGCGGATGCCCAGCAGCTCGCGCAGCACCGCCCCGGTCAGCCGGTCCGACGGCGCGAGAGTCCGCGCAGGCGGCTGCGCCCGGTCGGCAGCCCCGACCCCCGGGTCCCGGAAGAAGAGCAGGACCAGCACGCCGAACACGACGGTGACCGCGCCGGAGACGAAGAACCCGTAGCGCCAGCCGTCGTGGACCCGGGAGAGCTGGCCCAGGAGCGGGCCGACGACCGCCAGGCCCACGGCGGCACCGCCGTAGAGGTACCCCGAGGCCCGACCCCGGGTGGCGTCCTCGAACAGGTCGGCGAGGATGCCGTTGACCAGCGGTCCGCCCCCGGCGAAGCCGGCGGCCGCGATGGTGAACAGGACCACCAGCTGGGTCCAGTTCTGGGCCAGGCCCGTCGCGATGCTCCAACCGCCCCACAGTCCCGAGGAGATCACCAGGACCGCCTTGCGGTTGGTGCGCTGGGCCAGCGCCGCCCAGGCCGGGCCGGTCACCATGCCGGCCAGCTTCGAGGCGGCGACCAGCACCCCGAGTGCGGACAGCGGTACGCCCAGGGCGGTCCGCAGGGCCGGGAAGAGCACCGTGGCGACGCTGCCCTCGGTACCGTCCATACTGGTCAGTCCGCTGAGCAGGGCGAGTTGACGCCACCGCCCCGGTTGTCCCGCCGGGGCGGTGGGGGCCTGCGGGCTTGCCACGGCGAGGGGCTCCGCCGACATCTGGTCTCCATACGTGTTCAGGGCCGGCTCATCCGGTTGGGTGGTTCTTGCGGTGCCCGGCAGATGCGGGACGGTCAGCTCCGCTGTCCGCCGTGCGTGGCGCGTTCCTGCAGCAGCTGCTGCCAGCGGCCGAGGAGTCGGGGCGTCTGAGGGACCTCGGGCGTGTGCCAGGAGACCGGGACGGTCAGGGCGGCGAGCCGCTCCTCCAGGTCCTGGGCCAGGTGGCTCCGCCCGGTGTCGCGCAGGTGCTGCGCGTACCGGACCGGGTCGTTGTAGTGGGTGGGCCCGGTCTGCAGGGTCGTCTGCATCGGGTCGGGCAGACAGCCGGGCCTGCCCGCGTACCGGTGCCACCACTCGGACAGGTGGGAGCGCATCCGCGCGGCCAACTCGGGTTGGCTGTCGAGCAGATCACGGGTCAGGTAGGGGTCGCCGGTGACGTCGAAGAGCTGTTCCCACTCGGCACGGAAGCATCCGGGGTGGTAGGTGCGGATGTAGAGGTGGTCACGGGTGCGCACGGCGCGCTGGTAGGTGTGGGCGCCGTGGCCCAGCACCAGGTACTCCCGCGACTCGGTCTCCTCGCCGCGGACGGCCCGGGCGAAGGACTCGCCCTGCCAGCCGGCCGGGACGCTCAGGCCGAGCAGGTCGCAGAGAGTCGGGGCGAGGTCGATGTTGTAGAGCAGGGCGTCGTTGCGTCTGGCCTGTTCGGGCAGGTCGTCGGTGACGCCGGGCCAGTACACGACCAACGGGAGCCGGTGGGTGGGTTCGTTGGCCAGGCCGTGCTCGGCGTAGGAGCCCAGCTCGCCGAAGGACTCGCCGTGGTCGGCGCTGACGATCACGGCGGTGTCCTGCGCGATGCCCAACTCCTCCAGGGTGGCCATCAGCAGGCCGAAGTGGTGGTCCCAGTAGCTGATCGCGCCGTCGAAGCCGTTGATCAGGTGCTCGAAGTCGGCGCGGGAGCGGATGGCGTCGGGCATGTTGTGCGGCACCGGTGAGCGGCCGGGTCCGGTGAGGGAGTAGTGCAGGTCCAGCGCGCTGCGCGGCCCGTACACCTCGGCGTGCGCCTCGATGGTCTCCTCGTCCGGCCAGGCCTGCACCGGCCCGGAGGCCGCCATCCGCTCGGTCCACTCCGCCGGCTGGGTGTAGTCGGTGTGCGGTTCCCAGTAGGTCAGGTGCAGGTACCAGTCGTCCTGCTCGGCGTGCCGGCGGAGCCAGTCGATGGCCACCCGGTTGACGTCCTGGGCCTCCTCGTCGCCGAAGCGGTCGGTGGCCCGGATGCTCTCGCGGAAGTTGCCGTGGAAGAAGTACGCCCGGTGGCGCTCGGCGAAGACCGAGACCGCCGCGGTGTAGTAGCCGCCCCAGCCCAGGCGCTGACCGAGCAGCGGACGGTCGGGCTCGGGGCCGTGCCCGGCGTCCAGACGGAACTGCGCGGCCTGGCCGAAGTGCCCGATGACGCCGTTGGTGATGCCGAACTGCCCGCTGGTCAGCGCGGTGCGGGAGGGCAGGCAGGGAGAGTCGGAGCAGTAGTAGCGGTCGAAGGTGACCGACTTGTCCGCCAGCGCCTGCAGGTTCGGGGTGGTCGGCCGGTGGTAGCCGTAAGGGGTGGTGTGGTCGGCGCGAAGGGTGTCCACATCGACGTAGATGATACGCAAGGCGTCCTCGCTGATATGTACTGACGAACCTAAGGTGGATGCCCAGGCTGCTCGACCCATCGACAGGCGTCAAGGTAGGAGGCGGGCTTTGTCACACGAACTTCATGAATCTTGACTACCGCACTCCCGCGTATATCGTCGTGCGTACATATCGAGGAGGGCGCCGCATGAAGGCCGTCATGGTCATGTTCGACACTCTGAACCGGCGGTTCCTGCCGCCCTACGGCGCGGACTGGGTCCACGCGCCGAACTTCACCCGGCTCGCCGAGCGCACCGTCGCCTTCGACAACTGCTACGCCGGGAGCATGCCCTGCATGCCGGCCCGCCGGGAGCTGCACACCGGCCGCTACAACTTCCTGCACCGCAGTTGGGGCCCGCTGGAACCGTTCGACGACTCGGTGCCCGAGCTGCTGAAGAACAACGGCGTCCACACCCATCTGACCACCGACCACCAGCACTACTGGGAGGACGGCGGGGCCACCTACCACGGCCGCTTCAGCACCTTCGAGTTCTTCCGCGGCCAGGAGGGGGACGCCTGGAAGGGGCAGGTCGCCGACCCCGAGATCCCCGACAGCCTCAAGGCCCTCCGGATGGACAGCTGGCGGCAGGACTGGGTCAACCGCGCCCACCTCGCGGACGAGGCCGACCACCCGCAGACCCGCACCTTCGACGCCGGCCTGGAGTTCCTGCACACCAACCACTCCGAGGACGGCTGGTTCCTGCAGATCGAGACCTTCGACCCGCACGAGCCCTTCTTCAGCTACGCCCGGCACAAGGAGCTCTACCCGCACGACTACACCGGCCCGCACTTCGACTGGCCCGACTACAAGCAGGTCCTGGAGACCCCCGAGCAGGTCGAACACGGACGCCTGGAGTACGCGGCCCTGCTGTCCATGTGCGACGCCTCCCTGGGCCGCGTCCTGGACGCCATGGACGAACTCCGGCTGTGGGACGACACCCTGCTGATCGTCAACACCGACCACGGCCTGCTGCTCGGCGAGCACGGCTGGTGGGGGAAGAACGTCCAGCCCTGGTACGACGAGACCATCCACACCCCGCTGTTCGTCTGGGACCCGCGCAGCGCCCGGCAGGGCGAGCGCCGCGCCTCACTGGTGCAGACGATCGACCTGGGTCCCACCCTGCTGGAGTACTTCGGCGTCGACCGCACTCCGGACATGCAGGGCCGGCCCCTGCGCGACACCGTCGCCACCGACGCGCCGGTGCGCGAGGCCGGGCTCTTCGGCGCCTTCGGCGGGCATGTGAGCGTGACCGACGGCCGCTACGTCTACATGCGCGCCTGCGCCGAGCCGGCCAACGGCCCGCTGTCCGAGCACACCCTGATGCCCACCCACATGCGCGGCCGGTTCCGCCCCGAGGAGCTGCGCGGCGCGGAACTGGCGCCGCCGTTCAGCTTCACCAAGGGCGTTCCGCTGCTCAAGGTGCCGGGACACGCCATGTCCAGCCCCTACGCCTTCGGCACCCTGCTGTTCGACCTGGCGGCCGACCCCGGGCAGGAGCACCCGCTCGTCGACGACGAGCTGGAGCTGCGGATGGCCGAACTGCTGACCCGGGAACTGCGCGCGGCCGACGCCCCCGACGAGCAGTACCAGCGCCTCGGCCTCCCCCGCAGCGGTCCGGTGACCGGTGAGCACCTGCTGGCCCGCCGTCAGCAGCCACAGGCGATCGCCGCCCGCCGGCCCGCACCGCGCCCCGAGGACTACCCGGCCGGCCCGGTCAGCGTCCACGTCCCGCTGCGCGAACTGCTGGCGGACCCGGCGGCCGAGGCGGTGCTGCGCCGCCACCTGGCCGGCCTGCTCGACGGCCCCTTCGTCACCATCGCCGCCGGGCTCTCGCTCCTGCAGGTCGCCGCCTTCGCCGTCGGTCTGCTGCCCCGCCAGCGGCTGGACGCCCTGGCGGCCGACCTCGCCACGGTCGCCGCCGACCGGAGCGCCTGACGCCGTGCGGCGCCCCCTGGCCGGGACTGCGGTCAGGGGGCGCCGGTCAGGAGGTGCCGGTCAGCGGGGTGCCGGTCAGCGGGGTGCGGCCTGCCTGGAGGCGCTGCAGCGTGAGCTTCAGCCAGGCGATGTACGCCGCCGTCGACGCGAAGCCCTGCTCGTGGGCGGTGAGATGGATCTCCCTCGCCCAGGCCGGATCGAGCTCCGGGATCTGCGGGTCGTAGCCGGCGACGCCGGCCAACGCCCCGTTCTCGCTGACGTTCCTGAGGCGGTACTCCAGCTCGGTGCGCACGATGTCGATCGCGATGTCGCGGCCGAGCTGCCCCGCGAAGATGAACCTCAGCATGAAATCCGGGTCCATCGGGCGCGACGCCGGCTCGTACGGGGAACGGGCCCACGCCAGCAGCGCCTCGTGGCCGGTCCCGGTGAGCCGGTAGACCTTCGCGTCCGGACGCCCCTCGCGCGGGTCGACCTCGAAGACGACCCACCCCCGCTCGACCATCTTCGCGAGGGTGCGGTAGATCTGCGGCAGCTGCACCCCGTACCCGATGAACCGTCCCGGCCCCTCCATCCAGCGACGCAGGTCGTATCCGGAGAACCGCCCCAGGGACAGGACGCCGAGGATCACGTAGTCGAGTTGCATTCCGCGCTTCCTATGTACCCGAGCAGTTAACAGGCCCCCAGGCTGACCTCACCCGGCAGCGCTGTCAAGATCCGCCGCGCAGCGGAAGCCGGTGTTGCCGCCGGAGGCGTCGACGTCGTTGGCGGTACGGGCGGCCACCCGGTACCGGTTGCAGTAGGAGCTGTGGCACAGGTAGGAGCCGCCGCGGATCACCTTGGCGGTCCCGGACGCCGGGCCGCTCGGGTTCGCGCCGGGACTCCTGTCGTGCTGGGTGGTCCACCAGTCGGCGCACCACTCCCAGACGTTGCCGGACACGTTGTACAGGCCGAAGCCGTTGGGCTCGAAGGCGTCCACCGGCGCGGTGCCCCGGTAGCCGTCGGCGGCCGTGTTCCTGGCCGGGAACGATCCGCGCCAGATGTTGCAGCGGTAGTCGCCGTCCGGGTCCAGCTCGTCGCCCCACGGGTAGCGGCGCTGCTCCAGGCCGCCACGGGCCGCGTACTCCCACTCCGCCTCGGTGGGCAGGCGTTTGCCCGCCCACCGCGCGTACGCGGCGGCGTCGTTCCACGAGACGTGCGCCACCGGGTGGTCCTCGCGGCCCGCCGTCCCGCTGCCCGGCCCCTCCGGACGGGCCCAGTGCGCGCCGCCGACCCCGCACCACCACGGCGTGCGGGCCGGGCGGGGCGAGGCGCGCCGCAGCGCGGCCGGCAGGAACCCCGCGAACACGTAGGACCAGCCGATCCGCTCGGCATCGGTGACATGGCCCGTGGCGGAGACGAACCGCGCGAAGCGGTCGTTGCTGACCGCGTGCGCGTCGATCCGGAAGGAGTCCAGCCGTACGGCGCGCACCGGGCCTTCGCCGTCGGCCGCGAAGCCCTCCGCGTCATCCGTTCCCATCAGGAACTCCCCGCCCGGCACCGTCACCATGCCGGTCGGGTCGGGACCGGCGGCCCGGCGCCCCGGCCAGACCGCGGGCACCGCCGGGACCGCCGCGCCGCGGCCGGACGGAAGGCAGCAGCCCGGCCGGCCGCCCCCACTGTCGCCGGTATCCATCGCAGACTCCTCCCGGTCGGGTCGACTGACCTGCATCCTATATGCCACCGTACATAGTAACCACGGACCGTCCGGGGTCCCGGCGAGGTGCGTCCGGCGCGTTCGCCCCGGCACGCCTGCGGTACCTCCGAGCGACTGGCTCCGCTCCCCGACTCGTGGCCCACCCTGCGCAGGTACACAGTAGGGATATGGGCCTTCGGCAGCGCATCGCTGACCTCGGGCAGCCACGGTCATCGGCCCGGGCGCTGTTGCTGCTGCCGCTCGTGCTCATCGCGGCGATCACCGCCGCCGACATCCTGTCCCCGATCCAGGCGCACCTGGGGCCGCTGCTGGTCATCGCCCCGACCATCACGGCTTCGTTCGCCGGGCCGCGGTGGACCGCCACGATGGGGGCCCTGGCCGTAGCGGCCCAGGCCTTCATCGGTGTCCACTTCGGCGTGCTGCTCACCGACACCGTGATCGTCCAGGTCATCGTGCTGGCCCTGCTCTCGGCCCTCGTCGTGGTCTTCAGCCTCGTACGCGAACAGGGCCGGCGGGAGCTGCTGCAGGTGCGGACCGTGTCCGAAGCCGCACAGAAAGCACTCCTGGGGCCGTTCCCCACCCGGATAGGCCCCCTGCGCTTCGCCGCCCTGTACCTGGCCGCCGAGGACGAGGCCCAGATCGGCGGGGACCTGTACGCCGTGGCGCCCGTCGACCACGCCGTACGGATCATCATCGGCGACGTCCGGGGCAAGGGCCTCCAAGCCATCGGGGAGTCCGGATTCCTGCTCGGCGCCTTCCGCCAGGCATCCCGCCAAAGCCTCACCCTCGACATCCTCGCCGCTGCTCTCGACCAGAGCGTCGCCCAGTACCTGAGCGACCTGAGCGGCCTGGTCGACTCCCCGGACGACATCGCCGAGCACTTCGTCACCGCGATGCTGCTGGAGATCCCCGACGAGGGCGACATGGTCCGGATGACCGACTGCGGTCATCCCCCGCCGCTGCTGATCAGCGCGGGCCGCCTCACGCCCGTGGCCGGCTCGGACCCGGCACCACCACTGGGACTGGGCGCGATGGGAGCAGGCGGCCAGCCCCTCGACACCTTCCGCTTCGGCCCCGGCGACATGATCCTCCTGTACACCGACGGGGTCGTCGAGGCGCGCGACCACCAGGGGGCCTTCTACCCCCTGGCAGAGCGCGTGGCCCAGTGGGTCACGCACACCCCAGAGGTGCTGCTCCGGCACCTGCGGGAAGACCTGCTCGCCCATGCCGGCGGACGCCTGGACGACGACGCGGCCGTCGTCGCCGTGCAGTACGCGGGTGCGCCGGAAATCCTCCGGGACGCCCTCCGCCAGGACGCCGCCACGCAGAATTGTCGGATGCACGTGGTGATCGACAGCGCGGAGGAGGAGTCCGGTTCCACCGGCGGCGGCGCTTAATCACTTGACCCGGTCCGTACGGTGTCCGAATGAAGGACATGCTGATCGACGAACTCCGCACCGCCTACGACGCCCAACTCCGTGGTGTCACCCCGCCCGGCGGCAACGCCCGCATCGAGCACGACGGCCCGTTGACCCGTGTGGTCGGCTGGCACCGCGGCTTCGTCACGGGCCCGCGCGACCTCGGCGTGCACGGGGAGGAACTCGACACGCTCATCGCCCGGCAGCGTGACTTCTACGCTGCCCGTGGCGAGGCGGTCGAGTGGAAGACCCGCGCCCACGATCTCCCCGCCGACCTCACTGACCGACTCGCCACCGCCGGCTTCGTCGCCGAGGACAGCGAGACCGTGCTCATCGGCCAGTCCGCGGACCTCGCGGCCGACCCGGTCCTGCCCGACGGTGTGACCCTCCGCCGTGTCACCGCCACGTCGGACCTCCGGCGCATCGCCGCCATGGAGAGCACCGTCTGGGGCGAGGACTGGAGCTGGCTGGGCGACGACCTGGCCGCCCGGATCGAGAACGCCCCCGACGACACCGTCATCCTCGTCGCCGAGGCAGGCACCGAAGTCGTCTGCGCCGCCTGGTTGGTGTTCAAGGACGGCGCCGACTTCGGCGGTCTCTGGGGCGGCTCGACGCTCAAGGAATGGCGCGGACAGGGCATCTACCGGGCCATGGTCGCCCACCGGGCCCAACTCGCCGTTGCCCGCGGTGTCCGCTACCTCTACGTCGACGCCTCGGTCGACAGCGCCCCGATCCTCACCAGGCTGGGCCTGCACGCGGTCACCACGACGACACCGTACGTCTGGACGCCCTGACCTCGGCCGTCCTTCGGCGGCAGGGCATCGCGGGTGTCCATCGGGGTTCGCACCGTCAGCGCGAGGTTCTTCGTGCTGACGGGCACCATGGAGGTGTCCGCTTGCAGTCTGTTGATCATGTCCTCTAGGTTCGGGCCCATGCGCGAAGTCGTCCTGGGGGGCATGTGGTGACCGGCTCGCTGTTCCTGTCCGGGGGCGGCGGTGCCGAGGACTCGCTCCTGCTGGACTCCGCGTTCGCTTCAGCCGTGGGCTCCGGACCGTTGTGGTACTGGCCCGTCGCGATGGATCCGACCGGAGTCGACTACACCGCCTGTCTGGATTGGGTGACCGGTGTGTTCGCGCCCCTCGGAGTGGACGAGATCCACATGTGGGACGGCGCGGACGGCGAGCCGGCCGCACGCCTCGCGGAGTTCCGCGGGGTGTACATCGGTGGCGGCAACACCTTCCGTCTGCTGGCGGTCCTTCGACGCCACGGCCTCCCACCTGCACTGCAGCGCTTCGTGGAGAACGGCGGAGCCGTCTACGGAGGAAGCGCGGGCGCGGCGGTGCTGGGTGCCGACATCACGACGGTCGCGCACCTCGATGTGGACTCCTGCCACACGACCGACCCTCGCGGCCTCGACCTGTTGGCGGGTCACGGGGTGTTCGTACACCACCGCCGGCAGGACGCGCCACGTGCGCAGGACTGGGCGAGGAGGAACGGCCGACCCGTCGTGGCCCTGGACGAGCGCGCCGGAGCAGTGCTCACGGACGGGCGGTTGACCGCCGTCGGATTCGAACCGGTGTACCTGATCGAAAATCAGGTACGGAGCCTGCAGCCGGGCGAGAGCGTCGTACTGCCACTCACGACGCCGGGCTCCCCTGCTCCGGTGGGGTGACCAGTCCCAGCTCGTACGCCTTGATCACCAGGTGCACCCGGTGGCAGCGGTCCGGCGCCGGGACGTCTGATGCGGGGCTTCGGCCGACGCCCCGGCGGGTGCTGCCGTTCGGGTGAGGACGGGCCCCGCACGGCGCTGCGGTGCCGCCCGCGGGCTCCCGAGGAGCCAGGATCGCCTCCGTACCCCGCAGTTTCGACGGTGCTGCCGACCGTGCCCATGGCGCCCCAGGCGGAAGGGAAGGGCTCGTGGGCAGCGGAACCGGCCCCGACGAGGCCTCGGCACGGCCGAACCGGTCCCGGGTCCGCGGGGCGATCGTCCGCAGCGGGGCCCGCACCGCGCCGGTTCGGCTGCTGATTCGCAGGGCCGTTCCGCGCCCTGGCGGCAGCGGGCGCGACCGCCCGGTGGTCCCGCCGCTGCTCCGGTCGGCGGCCGGCTACGCCTGGCGGCTGCTGGTGGTCGCGGGCGCCGCCTACGCGGGCTTCCTGCTGGTGGAACGGCTGGAGCTGATCGCCATCGCGGTGTTCGTGGCACTGGTGGTCACCTCCGTGCTGCGGCCGGTGGCGGATCGGCTGGCGCACGCGGTCCCCAGGAAGCTGGCCGTGCTGGCGGTCATCCTGGGTGCGCTGCTGCTGGTGGGCGGTCTGCTGTCGCTGATCGGCGAGGCGGTCGCAGCCCAGGCGCCGACACTGCGGGGGGAGTTCAGCAGCGGACTGGGACGGGTGGAGCGCTGGCTGGAGCGGCCGCCGTTCCATGTCGGCCCGGCGGCCCTGTCGGGTCTGCAGAAGAGCCTCGGCAACTACCTCTCCACCCATCGCGCCACCGTGGTCAGCACGGCCGTCAACGGTGCCGGGCGGGTGGTGGAGGTGGCCACCGGGGGTGCCCTGGCCCTGTTCTGTTCGGTGTTCTTCATCCACTCGGGCGACCGGATGTGGCACTGGGTCGCGCAGCAGACGCCCGGCGGAGCCCCGGTCCGGCTGGAGCGCGCGGCGAAGGCGGCCTGGCAGGCCTTCGCCGGCTACACCCGCGGGATCTTCATCGTGGCCGCCAGCAACGCGGTGATGGTCGGCGTCTCCCTGTACCTGTTGCGCGTCCCGCTCGCCCTGCCGCTGACGCTGCTGGAGTTCTTCGCCACCTTCGTCCCGCTGGTCGGCTCGCCGGTCGCGATGGCGGTCGCCGCGGTGGTGGGGCTCGCGGCGCGCGGCCCGGTGACCGCCGCGATCGTGCTGGTGCTGATCGTGGTCATCGGGCAGGTCGAGGGCCATGTGCTGCAGCCGCTGGTGATGGGCTGGGCGGTCCGGCTGCACCCGGTGGTGGTGGCGCTGTCGGTCCTCGCCGGCGGCATCCTCGCCGGGATTCCCGGCGCCGTCGTCGCCGTCCCCGTCGTCTCGGTGGCCTGGGCCGTCGTCCGTGAGCTGCGGACCGCGCCGCCCGCCGAGCGGGGGGCGGGACGGTAGCCACGCCGGGCAGGCGGGGGTCGGCGCCGGCACCGGGGCCGGCACTTCCCCAGCAAGGAGATCCTGCTGGAGGCCGTACTGGTGCAGCACATCGACGACCAGGCGGACGCCGCCCGGCGATGGGCGGCCGCCGCCGAGCCGGTCGCGGCGCTGTTCGGCTTCCTCCTGGACGTGGTCGCGGCGTCCCACCGGCGCAAGCACACCTGCGACGCCCTGACCACGGAGAAGAGTTGGCCGCACCCGACCCTGGCCGCCTCCTCGCGACGGTTCCGCCAGGCACTCGACGAACTGCGGGGCGACCTGCCGCCAGCGGGCACATCGCCGCCCCGGTTACGGGTGCTGACTGCTGACCGACACCACTTCGCCGGTCATGTAGGAGGAGTAGCCGCTGGCCAGGAAGACGATCACGTTGGCCACCTCCCAGGGCTCCGCGTAGCGGCCGAAGGCCTCGCCCGCGGTGAGCTCCGCCAGCAGCTCGGGGGTGGTGACCTTCACCAGGTGCGGGTGCATGGCCAGGCTCGGGGAGACGGCGTTGACCCGCACCCCGAACTCGGCGGCCTCGATCGCGGCGCAGCGGGTCAGCGCCATCACCCCGGCCTTGGCCGCGGCGTAGTGGGACTGCCCGGCCTGGGCCCGCCAGCCCACCACCGAGGCGTTGTTGACGATGACCCCGCCCTGACCCGTCGCCCGGAAGCGGCGCAGCGCGGCGCGGGTGCAGCGCATGGTGCCGGTGAGGGTGACGTCCAGCACCTTGTCCCACTGGGCGTCGTCCATCTCCACCAGTCGGGCGGTGCCACCGAGGCCGGCGTTGTTGACCAGGATGTCCAGCCGCCCGTGCCGCTCCTCGGCCAGCGCGAGCAGCGCCCCGACCTGCTGCTCGTCGGTGACGTCGCAGGGGGCGCCGGTGACCCTGGCCGAACCGAACTCCTCGGTCAGGGCCTCGACGGTCTCCTTGAGCCGGCGGGCGTGGGCGTCGCCGAGGACGACGTCGGCGCCCTCCTCCAGGAAGCGCCGGGCGGTCGCGCCGCCGATCCCGGCCCCGGCGGCGGCCGTGATCACGGCGCTGCGGCCGGCCAGCAGCCCGTGGCCGGGCAGGTACTCGGGCGCGGACGCGGTTGCGGGCGCGGAGGCAGTGGCAGGCACGGAGGCCGGAGTGGTCATGGGCGGGTCTCCCAGGACGGGCCGAGCACCCGCTCGGCGGCGATGGTGCGCCGGAGGCCGTCATCTGCCGCTCCCGGCGCAGGCGTTCGGCCTGTCGGCGACCGACCCCCCGCACGGTAACCCACCAAGCACTTGTTAGGGAGACCACCGGCGTGGTCGCCGCGGCCGCCGGACCGCTACCCGTCCTCGCCGCGCTCGCGCCAGACCTGTTCCAGGTCCTCCAGCATGCCCTCGGCCAGGTCCCGCTCGGCCTGGTAGTAGCGCTCGGCCCACTTCAGGGTGACCGCCGGGTAGACCCACTCCTGATGGTCCCGGGCGGCCTTGATGTCCACCTCGGCCCGACGCCGCATCTCCTCCGCGTACTCGCGGTGCTGCGCCAGCACCCCGCGCATCTGCGCCGGCTCCTGCAGGTGCCCGAGCCACAGCCGCAGCATCGGACCGTGCTTGAGCACCATCGGCTCCACCGGGGCCTCCCGTGCCCAACCGCGCAGGGCGACCGAGCCCGCCTCGGTGATGGCGTAGATCCGCTTGGAGCGCGAGCCCGTGCCCTGGTCGACGATCCGCGAGACCGCCAGGCCGGCCGCCTCCAACCGCTTGAGCTCCCCGTAGATCTGACTGAACGAGGGACTCCAGAAGAAGAAGCCCATGCTCCGGTCGGCCCACTTCTTCAGGTCGTAACCGGAGAGCTCGCGCCCGAAGGAGAGCAGACCGAGCACCGCCCAGCTGGTCACCGGCAGGTTCGGCCGCCCGTCGACCGGGGACTCCTCGGCACCTCGCGCGTCAGCCACGGCCGAAGTCTACGTCCGGCCGCTCCGTCCCTTCCCTTCCCCAGGTATGCCTGTTAGGTATATGTCTAATCGAAATACGGGAGGTTCACCGTGAAGTTCTCGATGATCTTCGAGGCCCAACTCGCCGACCCCACACCCGAACGCGAGCACCAGGTCATCCGCGACTGCGTCGACCAGGCCGTCCGCGCCGAGGAGGTGGGCTTCGACCGGATCTGGGCGGTCGAGCACCACTCGCTCACCCGCTACGCGCACATGAGCGCCTCCGAGATCTTCCTGACCTGGGTCGCCGCCCGCACCAGCCGCATCCGGATCGGCCACGGCGTGGTCACCGTGCCCTTCGGCTACCAGCACCCGGTCCGGGTCGCCGAGCGCGCCGCCATGCTGGACGTGCTCTCCGGCGGGCGGGTCGACCTCGGCGCCGGACGCGGCGCCACCCGCCAGGAGATGTCCATGTACGGGGTCAGCCCCGAGGACACCTACCCGCAGCTGGAGGAGGCGCTGCGGATCGTCGGCCGGGCGTGGCGGAAGGAGGAGTTCGAGTGGCACGGCAGCATCGACATCGGTCCCGGCGCGATCCTGCCCCGCCCGGTGCAGACCCCGCACCCGCCCCTCTTCATGGCCTGCAGCAAGCACGACACCCTGCGCACCGCCGCCGAGTACGGCGTCGGCGCGCTGGTGCTGGGCTTCGCCGGGGCCGAGGACGTCCGGCAGATGCGCAGGGTCTACGACGACGCCATCGCCGCCCGCACCGGCGAGCGCCTCGTCTCCACCGAGGTCAACGACCACTTCTCGGCCCTGTGCCCGACCGTCGTGCTCGACGACGCGGCCGAGGCCTACCGGATCGGCACGCGCGGTCAGCGCTTCTTCGCCGAGTCCATCGCCCACTGGTACGGCGACGGCCCGCTCCCCTCCGAGGACACCGAGGACGTCGACAACGCCGCCGAGATGACGCACCGCGCCGAGGACCTGGTCGCCAGGCTGCACGAGGCCGACATCCCGGTCCGTCCCCAGGAAACCGGCATCCTCAACACCGACCACGCCTACGGCGACGCCGACACCGCCATCGCCTACGTCGAGCGGCTGCGCGAGATCGGCGTGGACGAGGTCATGTGCCTGATCCAGATGGGCACCGTCCCGCAGGAGGCGTGCCTGGAGACCATCCGCCAGTGGGGCGAGAAGGTCATCCCGCACTTCCGCGCCGAGGAGCGGACGGCCACGGAGCAGGGGGCAGGCGCATGAGCCCGCTCGACGGCAGGGTGGCGGTGGTCACCGGTGCGGCGCGCGGCCAGGGAGCCGCCGAGGCGCGGATGCTGGCCGAGGCCGGCGCCCGGGTCGTCCTCACCGACGTGCTGGAGGAGGAGGGCCGGGCCGTCGCCGCCGGGATCGGCGAGGACGGCCTGTTCCTCCGGCACGACGTGACCGACTCCGCCCAGTGGGGCCGGGTGGTCGCCGAGGCCGTCGCCCGCTTCGGCCGGCTCGACGTCCTGGTCAACAACGCCGGCATCTGGCACGCCACGCCGATCGAGAGCGAGACCGAGGCCGCCCTCGACCGGCTGCTGCGGGTCAACCTGCACGGGCCCTTCCTCGGCATCCAGGCCGTCGTGCCGGCCATGCGCGCGGTCGGCGGCGGATCGGTGGTGAACATCTCCTCGGTCGCCGGGATCGTCGGCATCAGGGGCCACACCGCCTACGGATCCAGCAAGTTCGCCCTCCGCGGCCTCACCAGGTCGGCGGCCCTGGACCTGGCGGAGGACCGGATCAGGGTCAACTCCGTCCACCCCGGCGTCATCGACACCCCCATGGTCGCCGGGGCGATCGGGGCCGGGGGCGGTTGGCAGCACATCCCGCTCTCCCGGCCCGGGGCCTCCGACGAGGTCGCCGCCATGGTGCTCTTCCTCGCCTCGGACGCGTCCAGCTACGTCACCGGGGCGGAGTTCGTCGTGGACGGGGGGATGACCGCCAGGTGAACGCCGCCGACCCGCTCTCCGCCGAGGTCCGGGCGCTCGTCGACGCCATGGCGGAGGTCTTCCCCGACCCTGGGCGCGCCCCGCTCACGGCCGAGGCGCTGCGCGCCGCCTCGCGCGCGGGGGTCGGCCGACCGACCCGCCGACTGCCGCTGGTCGAGGACCGCGTGATCCACGGCGACCCGGCCCGGCCCGGTTCTCCCCCCGTCCCGGTGCGGATCTACCACCCGGAGGGCGCGGTCGACGGCGGCCCGGCGGTGGTGTTCCTGCACGGCGGCGGCTGGGTGCTGTGCGACCTGGACACCCATGACGGCCTCTGCCGTGAGCTGGCCGCCCGCACCGGGGCGGCCGTCGTCGGCGTCGACTACCGCCGGGCGCCGGAACACCCCTTCCCCGCCGCCCTGCTGGACGCCTACGCGGTCCTCTGCTGGGCCGCTCGGCGGAGTGCGCGCGTCGCCCTCGCCGGTGACAGCGCGGGCGGCAACCTGGCCGCTGCCGCCGCACTGATGTCGCTGGACCGGGGCGGCCCGCGGATCGCCGCGCAGCTGCTGCTGTACCCGGTGCTCGACCACCGGCTCGACCGACCGTCCGCCACCGCCTACGCGACCGGCTTCTTCCACACCACCGCCCATATGCGCTGGTACTGGCGGCAGTACCTCGGCGCCGACGGTGACGGCGCGGACCCCTACGCCTCCCCCGGCCTGGCCGCCGACCTGTCCGGCCTGCCCCCGGCCTACCTGCTGCTGCCGGAGTGCGACCCGCTGCACGACGAGGGCCGCGCCTACGCCGCACGGCTCGCGGATGCCGGCGTCCCGGTCGAACTCAGCGTCGCCGCGGGGATGTTCCACGGCTTCCTGGGGCTGCGCGGAATCCTTCCCGAGGCGGACGAGGCGCTGGCCGCCGCCGCGTCCTGGCTGCGGGAGGCACTCGGCCGGCCGTGACCGGGTCGGGCCGGGTGGGCCGGGTGGGCCGACTTTTCGTACCGGAACTCCGACACGCCGAGGGGCGCTCACCGCACCCGTGTTGCCGCTGCTCCGAGCCGATTGTTCGTGCGCGCGCAACGTGACCCACACCACTCCGTCACCCAACCCCACCTCTGCGTCGCCGGGTGTCCATATAGTGGGACGGCATCAGTGGGCAGCGCCGTTCGCGGGAGGAAACCATGTCACTGCCGACCCATCAATCCCTGGAGCCCCGGCACACGGTGGCCGTCGTCGGGGCCGGAGCCGCCGGGACCCTCGTGGCGATTCACCTCTGCGAGGCCGCCCACCGCCGGGGCAGCCGACTGGAAATCCTCCTGGTCGATCCCACCGGTGCGCCCGGAACAGGCACCGCCTATGCCACGCGGGATCCCCGGCACCGGCTGAACGTCCCGGCCGGCGGCATGAGTTGCTACCCCGACGACGGCACCCACTTCGTCCGCTGGCTGGTCCGGCACGCCAACACCCGCAGCACCGCCGCGGACTTCGTGCCGCGCGGCCTCTTCGGCTCGTACCTCGCGGACACCCTGGTCGACGCCTCGGCCCGGGCCCGGCCCTCGGTCGCGGTGCGCCACGTCGCCGCCGCCGTCGCCGACATCCGCCGACAGGGCGGCCGCATGGCGCTGGTGCTCGCCGACGGCACCGAACTCGGCGCGGACAGCTGCGTCCTGGCCACCGGTCCGCTGCGCTCCCGGCAGGGCTGGGCGCCCCCGGAGCTGCGCCGCTCCCCGCAGTTCGTGCCGGATCCCTGGGCGCCGGACGCGCTCACCCGGCTGCTCGCCGCCGACGGCGACATCCTGCTCGTCGGCAGCGGGCTGACCGCCGTCGACGTGGCGCTCACCCTCGACCGGCCGGGTCGCACCATCCACGCCGTCTCCCGCGGCGGCGAGTTGCCCCGCCCGCACGCCGTCGCGCCGCTCGCCCCGCTGCCCCCGGACGGGCCCCTGCTCGGGCTCCCGCTGGCCGACCTGCGCCGCGCGGTCCACCGGCACGTCGGCCGCACCATCCGTGCCCACGGCGACTGGCGCCCCGCCGTCGACGGGCTGCGGCCGCTCACCGCCCAGCTCTGGAGCGGCCTCTCGGACGCGGACCGCGCCGAGTTCCTCGCCCGCGACCACTCCCGCTGGAACACCCTGCGGCACCGGATGTCGCCCGCGACCGCGGAGTCCCTCCAACGGCTCCGGGACGCCGGACGGTTCGTTCCCGCCACCGGTCGGGTGGAGGCCGTCCGGCCGCTGCCGGACGGAGCGGAGGGCGCCGACCGGCGCCCCGGACTGGTCGTCGCCCTGAACGGCGGCCGCACCCTCCGGGTCCGCTGGGTGGTGGACTGTACCGGCCCGGCGACGGACCCGGCCCGGTCCGCCGACCCGCTCCACACCGGCCTGCTGGACTCCGGTCTCGCCCGCACCGGCCCGATGCGCATCGGCTACGCGACGGACCCGGACGGCCGGCTCCTCGGCGCCGGCGACACGACGCCCGCGCCGCTGTGGACGCTCGGCGCCCACCGCCGCGGCGAACTCTGGGAGAGCACCGCGGTGCCCGAGATCCGGGTGCAGGCCGCACGCCTCGCGGGCGCCCTGCTCGACGGCGTCACCCCCCGGACCCGCCCGGCCGCCCGCCGGCCCACCGACCAGCTGGGCCTGCCGCTCAGCACCCACCCGGAGGCGGCCACCGCCTACTGCACCGCGCTGGAGGACCTGATGGCGGTCCGGGCCGGCAGCGAGGAGGCCCTTCGGCAGGCCGTCGAGCTCGATCCGGGCTTCGCCCTCGCCCACGCCGCCCTGGCCGCGCTCGGCCACGAGGGCGGTGCCCACGTGGACGTCCCCCGTGCCCTCGCCGACGCCCGTACCGCCGTCCGCGAACGCGGCGACGAACGCGAACGCTCCATGGTCGAGGTGGTGGCCCAGCGCATCCTCGGAGCCGGCGGGGACGCCGCCCTGCTGCGCCACCTCACCGACCACCCCCGGGACGTGCTCGCGCTCGGCATGGCCGTGCCCACCATTGCCTTCTCCGGGGTGGCGGACCTTCAGGAGGACGCCTACCAGCTGGTCGAGCGCACCGCCCCGGACCACGACGGCCACTGGTTCCACACCTCGCTGCTCGCCTTCATCCGACAGGAGCAGAACGACTTCGCGGCCGCCGACCGGCTCGCCCGCCGCGCCCTGGCCGCCGAGCCGGCCGCCGGGCACGCCGCCCACGCCCTCACCCACGTCTACTACGAGCAGGGGGACCACCGGGAGGGGCTGCGCTGGCTCGACGCGTGGATCGACCGCCACGGGCAGGGCACGGCGCACCACGCCCACTTCTCCTGGCACGCCGGCCTGCACGAACTGGCGCTCGACGACGCGGCCGCCGTCCGCCGGCGCTGGCACTCCCAACTCTCGCCGTCCCGGGTGCACGGGATCCGGGCGCTGGTCGACTCCGCCTCGCTGCTCTGGCGGGCCCGGCTGGCAGACCGCTGGCCCGGGGCGACGCCCATCGAGGCGGTGCTCGACTCGATCGGGCAGGAGACCCTGGAGCAGCCCGGCAGTGCCTTCGTCGCCCTCCACAGCGCGGTCGCGCTGGCAGCCGCCGGCGACCTGGTCGGGCTGCACCGGCTGCACCGCCACGCGGCCTGGCACTCCGATCCCGTGCAGTCCGAGGTCATCGCACCGCTCTGCGACGCCATGTCCGCCGCCGTGGAGGAGCGCTGGGGCGAGGCCGCCGACACGCTGACCGCGCTGCGGCCCCTGGCCCGCCGGGTCGGCGGCAGCGCCGCCCAGCGCGAGGTCGTGGAGGAGACCCTGCTCCGTGCGCTGACCGCCTCGGGCCGCTACGCCGACGCGGAACTGCTGCTCCGGGAGCGGCTGGACCGCCGCCCCTCGGCCCTCGACCTCCGCCGGGCGCAGCAGCTGCGGGCGGGCGTGCCGACCGCCTGAGCGGCCGTCACCCTCGGGGCAGCGGGGGTCACCCTCAGGGCAGCGAGGCCGCCTTGCGCAGCAGCACCGACCGTTCGCGGGCGTTGCGGCACAGGCGGGCCGCGAGTTCGAGCTCGGCCCGGGCCTCCTCGGTCCGGCCGAGCCGGCGCAGCAGCTCGCCGCGCACGCTCGGGAGCAGGTGCGACCCCGACAGCCGGTCGGTGGCGACCAGTTCGTCGACGATGGCCAGCCCCTGCTGCGGCCCGGCGGCCATCGCGACGGCGACCGCCCGGTTGAGCTCGACGACGGCGGAGGGCGCGACCCGGCCCAGCGCCTCGTAGAGCAGCACCACGCGCTCCCAGTCGGTCTCCGCCACCGAGGGGGCGGTCGCATGGCAGCCGGCGATCGCGGCCTGGAGTCCGTAGGGCCCCAGGCCGCGTCCGACGGCGGCGGCCCGGCCGATCGCGGCCAGGCCGCGGCGGATCGCGGAGCGGTCCCAGAGCCGCCGGTCCTGGTCCTCCAGCAGCACCGGCTCGCCGTCGGCGCCGGTGCGGGCGGGAAAGCGTGCGGCGGTCAGCTCGCACAGCGCCAGCAGCCCGGACACCTCCGGTTCGTCGGGCAGCAGGGCGGCCAGCATCCGGGTCAGCCGGATCGCCTCGTAGGCCAGGTCGGGGCGGAGCAGCCGGTCGCCGGAGGTCGCCGTCGAGCCCTCGGTGAAGATCACGTACAGCACGCTCAGCACCCCGCCGACGCGCCTGCGGCGCTCCTCGGCCGGCGGCAGCTCGAACGGCACTCCGGCCGCGGCGATCGTCTTCTTGGCCCGGGTGATGCGCGCCTGGACGGTCGGCACCGGCACCAGGAACGCCCGGGCGATCTCCTCGCTCGCCAGCCCGGCGACCGCACGCAGCGTCAGCGCCACCCGCGCCTCGGGCGCGAGCACCGGATGGCAGGCGACGAACATCAGTGCCAGGACGTCGTCGGGCACCTGGTCGGGGTCCCACAGCAGGTCGTCGGAGCGCTCCGGCGGGGTCCCGGCGCCCGAGCTCGCCTCGCCCTCCGCGAGCGGGCCGGAGAGCACCGCGTACCGCTCGTCCAGGGCGGTGCGGCGGCGGTAGTGGTCGATCGCCCGTCGCCGCGCGGTGGCGAGCAGCCAGCCGACCGGGTTGGTCGGCGCGCCCTCGCGCGACCAGCTGACCAGCGCCTCGGCCAGCGCCTCCTGGGCGACGTCCTCGGCCAGCTCGAAGTCCCCGGTGTAGCGGGTCAGCGCGGCGACGATCCGGGCCGACTCGATCCGCCACACGGCCTCCACGGCCCGCCGAGCCGTCTGCGGGCTCGGCGGGCCTGCTGCGGCGTCCGGCATCAGAGCTGGCCGGTCCGCTCACGCCAGGCGCGCTCCTTGGCGATCCACTCGTTGTCCTGCGGGAACTCGTCGATGCCGGGCACCCGGCGCACCTCGCACTTCGAGCCGGCCGGCGCCGGGAGGCGCCTGGCCCACTCGACCGCCTCCTCCTTCGAGGCCACGTCGATCAGGTAGAAGCCGCCGAACAGCTCCTTCGTCTCCCCGTAGGGGCCGTCGGTGACCACCGGCGTCTCGCCGCCGAAGTCGACCACCACCCCCTGCCCCGGGTCGTCCAGGCCCTCGGCGGCGACCAGCACTCCGGCCCGGATCAGCTCCTCGTTGAAGCGGCCCACCGTTTCGAGCATCTCCTCGAACGGGGTGTCCATCATCTTCGCCATGGACTCGTCCGTGCCACGCATGATCAACATGTACTTAGCCATCTTCGGCCTCCTGGGTACGGGGTCGTCCGTCGACCCTCTCACCCCAAGGTCGAACGGCGCGACCGCGGATCGACACGGCGCCGCTCCGGCTTCCGCCGGAGACGACGCCGACTGCGAACCGTCAGGTTCCGCTGGCCCAGAGCGCGGTGCCGGAGCAGTTGCCGCCGGGTGCGTAGACGACCAGGTTGCCGTCGCGCTGGAAGCACACGTAGGCGCCGCCGTGCCCGGAGGTGTTCGACGACCACACCTCAGGTCCGGTGGTCCTGACCACCTCGAAGTTGCCGTCGAACTCCATGACGCCGAGCGTGTTCGCGTGGATGTCGGTGTTGCTCGCCCAGATCGCCTGGCCGACCTCGTTGTAGATCACCAGGTTGCCGTCGCTCTGGTCGACCAGCTCGTAGGCGAGCGTGTACTCGGAGTCCGCGATGCAGATGGCGGTGCCAGAGCCGATCTCGGTGCCCGCGTTGTAGCGGACGTCCGCGCTGTTCTGGCTGCTGCACGCCGAGGGGAACGGGAATCCGTCGGGGTGGATCGCGGACGCCTGGGCCGGGCCCGGGGCGCTGACCAGGGCGCCTGCGGCGACCGCGGTCACGGCGGCCAGCCTGGCGGTGAACGAGAGCTTCATGATTCTCCGTACTGTCGGTAATACCGGTGTCCTGCTTGCTCGTTCATGGATACGCCTGACCACGGGGCCCGGTTGCACGGCACGGTGCCCCGGTTTCACGCTGACGCCGGGCCCGGGGGTGAGATGCCTCTCAATGCGACATGTCGCCCGATCAGCTGCGCGAGAATGGTCTTCGTGCCAGAAGAGAACCTGACCCCGCGCCGGATCGCCGACGACTACGTGGCCCGCATGGCGGCCCACGACCCCTCCATCGCCGCCGCGTTGGGCGAGCGGGTGGGGGCGGACCGGCAGCCGGAGCTGTCCCCGCAGTGGTACGAGGCGGGTGCCGAGCTGGCCCGCGAGGCGCTGACGGCGCTGGACACGGCGACGGCCGGCGCCGCCGGCCCGGCGCCGGACCCGCTGGAGGCGGACTGCGCGCGGCTGCTGCGCGAGCGGCTGACGGCCGAACTCGCCTGCCACGAGGCGGGCGACCACCTGCGGTCGGTGCGCTCGCTCCGCCCTCCGTTCGAGTCGCTGCGGAGCATCTTCACCCTCTCGCCCAGCGAGACCGACGAGGACTGGGCCAACGCCTCCGCCCGGCTGCGGGCCCTGCCCGGAGCGCTGGACGGCTACCGCCGGACGCTGCGCGAGGGCGTCGACCGGGGGCTGCTTTCCGCCCCGCGCCAGGTCGAGGCCGCGATCCGGCAGCTGACCGCCTGGACCGGCGAGGAGAGCGGCGGACCCGGCTGGTTCACCGGCTTCGTCGCGGACGGGCCCGGGGACCGGCGCACCGAACTGGACCGCGACGCGCTCACGGCCACCGCCGCGGTCGCGGAGTTCCGCGACTGGCTGCGCACCGACTACGCCCCGCGGACCCTCGGGGTCCCGGACGCGGTGGGGCGGGAGATGTACCTGCGCTCCGCCCGCCGGGCCACCGGCGCCGACCTGGACGTGGCCGAGGCCTACGCCTGGGGCTGGAGCGAGTTCCACCGCACCCTCGCCGAGATGCGGGTGGCGGCGGACAAGGTGCTGCCCGGCGCCACCGTGCTGGAGGCGATGACCCACCTGAACGAGCACGGCCACGCGATCGAGGGCGAGGAGGGCATCCGGGCCTGGCTCCAGGAGCTGATCGAACAGGCGATCGCGGACCTGGACGGCACCCACTTCGACATCGCGGGCCCGCTGCGCCGGGTGGAGACCCGGATCGCGCCGCCCGGCGGCTCGGTCGCCCCGCACTACTCGGGCCCCAGCCTCGACTTCAGCCGCCCGGGACGCACCTTCCTGCCGGCCCTGGGCCGCACCGTCTTCCCGACCTGGCAGCTGGTCAGCACCTGGTACCACGAGGGCGTGCCGGGCCACCACCTGCAGATCGCCTCGTGGACCGCCGGCCTGACCCGCTACCAGGTGACCCTCGGCAAGATCAGCGCCAATGTCGAGGGCTGGGCCCTGTACGCCGAGCGGCTGATGGACGAGCTGGGCTTCCTCACCGACCCCGCCAACCGGCTCGGCTACCTGGACAAGCAGATGCTGCGGATCATCCGGGTGATCATCGACATCGGCATGCACCTGCGGCTGGAGATCCCGGCCGACTCGCCGTTCCACCCGGGCGAGCGGTGGACCCCGGAACTGGGCACCGCGTTCATGGCCGCCTACCACGGCAGCCCGGCCGCCCGCCGCAACGGCGAGATCGAGCGCTACCTGGGTTGGCCGGGCCAGGCGATCGGCTACAAGCTCGGCGAGCGGGCCTGGCTGCACGGCCGCGCGGAGGCCAGGCGGCGGCAGGGCGCCGGATTCGACCTGAAGACCTGGCACATGGCGGCGCTCGCCCAGGGCTCGCTCGGCCTGGACGACCTGGCGGCAAGCCTGGCCGTCCTCTGAGTCAGGCGCCCGGCTGCCGCTGCTCCGGCGCGCCCCGGTTCGGGGGCGCCCCGGTCCCGGTCTGCTGCCGGGTCAGCCCGCGGCGAAGGTGCCGATGTCGCTGATCCGCCAGACGCCCTTGAGCAGCACCGCCGACACGGTGAACATGGCCGGGGAGTCCTCGCTGTCCGCGGCCGAGCTCGCACCCGTGCCGGTGGTGGTGTCCCGCTGGTCGGCGAAGACCAGCAGCTGGGCCCGGTCGCCGTCGAGCTGCTCCAGCCCGCAGTCGGTGACGGTGGTGGTCAGCACCAGCTTCAGCTTGCCGGCGTCCGCTCGCACGGCGCCCAGCATGCTCGCGTACTGCTTGACGGCCGGGCCGGTCAGCAGCCCGCCGACGGCGTCGTCGGTGCGGGCCGGATCGGCGTAGTCGTAGGAGAAGAGGGTGTTCACCGCCTGGGTGATGCTGCCCTTGACCTGGCTGGTGCGGACCGCGTCGGTGAGCGCGGTGTTGGTCCGGCCGGGGCCGCTGTTCAGGCTCCCGGCCCGGGCCTGGGCGTAGCCAGCGAAGCAGCCGAGCACCACCGTCAGCAGCACCGCCAGCAGCGGGGTGCGGGGCCGGGGCAGCCTGCGCCACCGGCCCCCGGCCGCTCGCCGCGGGCCCTTCGCGGCGGCCGCGGCGGCCGTTGCGGCCGGTGCGGCCGGTGCGGCCGTGTCGGCGCCCGCGCCGGCGGCGCTGCCGCTGCCGGGCCGGGGCGCGGCAGGGTCTCCGTGTCGCCGGCCGCCCTGGAGGCCAGTCGGCGTCGGTGGTTGATGGTCTGGCGGGTGGTGGTCATCGCGCAGTCTCCTTCCGGGTGCCGCTCACGAGTCGGTGCTCGACGCCTGGGCCAGGTCGCTGAGTTTCCAGCCGGTGGCGGTACGGGTCAGCTGTCCCAGCAGTCGGCTCTGCTTGACCGTCGGGCCTGCCCCCGGTTCGGAGACGGTGATCTGGAGGGCCACCATCACCGAGGCCAGCCCGGTGTGCTGGTCCAGCTCGGTGACCGCGCCGGCCAGCACCTTGGCCGTGGTGACCGTGTGCGCCTGCTCCACCTGCTTGCTGAAGTCGGCCTCGCCCTGGCTGAGCTGGGTGTGGAGGTCGCCGGTGGTGGACTGGCTCCAGGAGTTCAGTCCGGCGCTCAGGTGCTGCCAGTCCAGGGTGTTGAGGTTCTGCACCGCCTGCTCCCCCGCCGCCAGCACCTGGTCCCGGCTCTGCGCCAGCGCCGCCGAGCCGTCGTGGGCCGCCGCGTACCAGGACCAGCCGCCCCAGGCCGCCGCAGCCGCGGCCAGCACCGCCAGGCCGCGCGCCGCCACCGTCACCGCTGATGCCACTGTCGTCCCCTCACACTCTGTCGAATCAGCGCCGTGTCGAGTCAACGCTGTGTCATGTCACTGATGCGCCACTGCCCGTCGATCAGCCGGGCGGTCACCGACAACTGCCCCTCCACGGTGCTGGAGCGGGCGCCCTGGCGCTGGGCGGTCTGTGCCACGAAGATCAGCAGCTGCGCCTGGTCCCCGGTCAGGCTGAGCACGCCGCTGTGGGTCACCCGGGTGGTGACGGTCAGCCGCTGGCTCCCGATCTGCCCTTCGACCTGCGCGAAGAGCAGTTGGTACTGGGTCGAGGCGGTGCCGCTGAGCAGGGTGCGCGCGGCCAGCGCGGTGGCCCCGGTGTTCTGCGGGGTGTAGGAGAGGATCCGGCTGAGGGCGCTGTCCACCTGGCTGCTGACCCGGGCGGTGGCCGCCGGGTCGATCACCGCCCGGTCGGCCGAACCGCCGGGCCGGGCCTGCAGCCCGGCGGCGCCGAAGCCCAGGGCCGTGAACCAGAGCGCGGCCGGGAGCACCCAGCGCAGGCCGCGCCTCATGAGGTGCCGCCGGAGATGGTGGTCAGCGCGGAGACCTTCCAACCGGCGCCGGTGCGCACCAGTTGCGCCTGGATGCCCCGCTGTTGCGTCTGCGCGGTGGTTCCGACCGCGCTGACCTGGACCGAGAGGGTGGCCAGCAGGGTCGCGGTGCCGCCGCGCGGGTCCAGCGCGCTGAGCGCGGCCGCGGTCACGCTGCCCACGGCCTCGGTACCGGAACCGGTGAGGCTCGCCAGGCTGCCGCTGGAGCCGCGCTGGAGCCCGTCGTGCAGCGACCCGGTGGTGGCCGCCAGCCAGCTGTGCAGCGAGCTGCCGGCGGCGGCGCCGTCCGCGCTGCTGAGTGCGGTCAGGTCGGCGCGTCCGTCGGCCAGCGCCGCGGCCCGGGCACGGGCCGGGTCGGTGTCCGGCGCCGGCCGGGCGGCCCACCAGCCCACCGCCGCCGCGCAGGCCAGCAGTCCGCCGACGGTGGCCGCCCACCAGCCGATCGACCGCCCGCTCACTGACCGCTCCCGGTCGGGGCGTTGGCCGAGCCCCGGACGTCGACGCCGGTGCTGGGCGGCGAGTCGCAGCCGGCCGCGCTGTTCCAGGGGCCGTCGGTGGTGTCGGTGCCGCTGTGGTGGACCGTGCCGCCGTAGCCGTCGGTGCAGGGCAGCGGCTGGAAGAAGGTGACCGCCATGCTCATGTGCGCCCCGCTGCCGTTGATCGCGGTGGATCCGGCGGCGGCGACCTGGGGAAGCCGGATCAGCAGCTCCTGGATGCCGGCCTGGCGGCCCACCGCCACGTCGGCGGTGGTGAGCAGGTTCGCCAGCAGCACGCCGAGGTTGGGGCCGACGTCCTGCAGCAGCTGGTCGAGCTGGGTGGCGGCCTCGGGGGTGTTGGTGATCAGCTGCCGCAGGTCGCTGTCGGAGCTGTCGAGTTGGGCGGCGAGCTGGTCGGCGCTGGTGGCGAAGGAGCGGATGGCGCCGCCCTCGTCGGCCTGGGTCTGCAGCACCGTTCGACCGTCCGCCAGCAGGGTGCTGGTGGCCGGCAGGGCCCGGTCGGCGGCCTCGGTGAACTGGCTGCTGCTGTCCAGCAGTGCCTGGAGGTTCTGGGCCTGCCCGGTGAACGCGTCGCCGAGCTGGTCGACCACGGTCTGCAGGGCCTGCAGCGGGACGGACTCGGTGAGGGTGTTGACGCTGGTCAGCATGGTGGTGACCGGGGCCGGGGTGCTGGTGTCGGCCTGCCGGACGGTGTCGCCGCCGACCAGGTAGGGGGCCCGGTCGGTGGCGGGCTCCAGGTCGAGGTACTCCTCGCCGGCCACCGACAGGTCCGCCACCTGGGCGTGCAGCTGACGCGGGATGTCGTGGGCGGAGTCGTTCAGGTGCAGGTCGGCCTGGACTCCGTCGTCGGTGAGCCGGATGGGCCCGACCCGGCCGACGGAGACCCCGCGGTAGGTGACGTCCGCGTTCTGGAACAGGCCCCCGGTCTGCGCCAGGTCCACCCGCACCACGTAGTAGCCGGGCATGCCGAACAGGCCGCCCACGTCCGCGTAGTCGGCGCCGAGGTAGCCCAGTACCAGCACGGACAGCGCCAGGAAGGTGACGTTCTTGATCAGGACGACGCGCCTGAGCCTCACTTGGTGCCTCCTCGGACGGCGCTCGCCGACGGCAGCGGGAAGGGCAGGCGCGCGAGCGCCCGGTCGGCGTCGGCCGCGGGGGCCGGCGGGAAGTCGCTGTCGGCCGCGGTCAGCGCGGGGATGATCTGGGTGTCCGGCGGTGCGGCCAGGTCCAGGTAGGTGTTGAGGTAGTCGCCCTTGACGCCGTTCAGCACCTGGTCCGTGAACGGGTAGGTGACCAGCACCTGGAGCGAGTCCGGCAGGTCCTGGCCGGCGTCGGCGAGCCGCTGGAGGGTGGGGGCCAGCCCCTTGAGGTCGGCGACCAGGTCGGCCTGGCTGGCGTTGACGGTGTCCACCGCGACGCCGGACAGGGTGTCCAGCGACTGGAGCATGGTGACCAGCTGCTGCCGCTGCTCGGAGAGGACGGACAGGCCGGGGCTGAGGTCGCTGAGCACCGTGTCGATCTGCTGGTTGCGGGCCGCCAGCGTGGCGGAGAGCTGGTTGAGCCCGTCCAGGGCGGCGGTGATGTCCGAGCGGTGCGCGTCGAGGTCGCCCACCAGCGTGCCGAGTCTGCTGAGCAGGTCGCGGACCTCGGGCACGTTCCCCGCCAGCGCCTGGTTCAGCTCCGTGCTGATGGTCTTCAACTGCTGCACCCCGCCGCCGTTGAGCAGCAGCGACAGCGCCCCGAAGACCTCCTCCACCTCCGGCGAGCGGTTGGTCCTGGCCAGCGGGATCACCGCGCCGTCGGTCAGCGAGCCGGTCGCGGGCTGCTCGGCGGGCGGGCCGGAGAGTTCGATGTACTTCTCGCCCAGCAGGCTGGACTGTTCCAGCGAGGCGTAGGCGTCGGCCGGCAGGTGGACCCCGCCGTTGAGCTCCATGGTGACCACGGCGGTCCAGCTGTCGGGAGCCAGCGCTATCCCGGTGACCCGGCCCACCGCGACGTCGTTGACCTCCACCGACGCCTGCGGGACCAGGCTGAGCACGTCGCTGAAGTCCGCCTTGACGGTGTAGGGGTGGCTGCCCAGGCCGGCCCCGCCGGGCAGCGGCAGGTCCTGCATGGCGGTGTAGCCGGAGCAGCCGGCGGTGCTGAGCACCGCGCCCGCGGCCAGCCAGCAGCAGACGGCCCGCCCGGGCCGGCTCACTGGGTGCCGCCGGTGCTGGGGAAGGGCATCGGGAAGCTGAGCTCGTTCAGGTCGGCCCGGCCGTCGATACTGCCCTTGGCCGGGTCGTAGGCGCCCAACAGGTTGTCCGCGGCCAGCGGCGCGTCGTCGAGCAGCTCCGCCAGCGAGGCCCGCTGCTGGGCCATGGTCCGGGTGATCGGCACCAGCTGGTTCACCACTCCCTGCAGCTGGGCCCGGTTGGACTGGATGAAGCCCTGCACCTGGCCCAGGGCGGTGGACAGCTGCGACAGCGCGGTGCCCAGGTCGGTCCGGTCCTCCGCCAGGAAGCCGCTGACGTCGGCGAGTTCGCCGGTGGCCGACTGCACCTGGCTGTCGTTCTGCTTCAGCATGCTGGTGAAGCTCTGCAGCGAGGTCAGGGTGGCGAAGAGCTCGGTGCTGTTGCCGTTCAACGTCTGTGCGGCGGAACCAAGTTGACTGATGGACTGGCCGATGGCGGTGCCGTTGCCGTTCAGGTTCGCCGCCCCGGTGTCCAGCAGCTGCGACAGCGCGCCGTCGGAGTTGGCGCCCTGCGGGCCGAGGGCGTCGGCCAGTTGGGTGATGCTCTGGTAGAGCTGGTCGACCTCGACGGGGGTGGCGGTGCGGGACTGCGGGATGCTCCCGTGGTCGGTCAGCTGCGGGCCGCCGGTGTAGGCCGGGGTCAGCTGGACGTAGCGGTCGGCGATCAGCGTCGGCGCGACCACCACGGCGTCGGCGTCGGCCGGGACCCTGACCCCCGGGTCGACCGAGAGCACCACCTTGACCTGGGTGCCGTCCGGGGTGACCGACTCGACCGAGCCCTCCTTGACGCCGAGGATCCGCAGGTCCGAACCGGCGTACACGCCGATGGCGCGGTTGAAGTAGGCGGTGATCCGCAGGCCGCCGCCGCCGTTCAGCGAGACCACTCCGGCGGCGGTGCCGCCGCCGACCACCACCACCAGGGCGGTGCCGGCGGCGATGGCGGCCCGGGTGGAGGTCCGGCGCAGCGGTCGCCTGTCCAGTACGGATGTCACTTGCCTTTACCTCCGGTGGTCGGGGACATGCAGCCGGAGGACGACTGCCGGTCGGCGGGCAGGTAGCTGTTCGGAATGAGCCCGCACAGGTAGACGTCGAACCAGCGTCCGTTGCCGAGGGTGTTCCCCAGCTGCTGGTAGTAGGGCCCGGCCAGGGCCAGCACCTGGTCCAGGTTGGACTGGTTGGCCTGGAGCACCGAGACCACCCGGGAGAGCGCACTGAGTGTCGGCGCCAGCTGCTGGTCGTCGTCCTGGACCAGCCCGGTCAGCTCGGCGCCCAGCTCGGTCGTCCCGACCAGCAGCGAGTGGATCGCGTCGCGGCGGCTCTGCACCTCGGCCAGCAGCAGGTTGCCGTCGGTGATCAGGTCGGCCAGCTTGTCGTTCTGGGCGGCCACGGTGCCGGTCAGGGCGGCGCTGGCGGACAGCAGCTGGGCCAGCTGGGCGTCCCGGCTGGAGATGGTCTGCGACAGCGCGGACAGGCCGGTGACCGCCGAGCGGACCGAGGGCGGGGTGTCCTTGAAGGTGTCGGAGATCGCCTGGAAGCTCGCCGCCAGCTGCTTGCTGTCCACCGAGTCCAGGGTCTGCCCCAGCCCGTCCAGCGCCTGGGAGACGTCGAAGGGCGAGCTGGTGCGGCTGCTGGGGATGGTCCGGGAGGGGTTCTGGGCGGCGTCCCCGAGCGGGTCCACCGCCAGGTACTTGGCTCCCAGCAGGGTGCGGATGTCGATGGCGGCGGTGCTGGCGTTGCCGACCCAGGCGCCGCGGACCAGGAACCCGACCTTCACCTGTGCGCCGTCCAGGGCCACCGAGGTGACCTGGCCGACCTTGACCCCGGCCACGCTGACGTCGTCGCCGGCCTCCAGTCCTGAGGACTCGGTGAAGTAGGCGCTGTAGTGGGTGCCGCCGTCGCCGATCAGCGGCAGCGCGTCGGCGTCGTAGGCCGCGAACGACACCAGGGCGCAGGCGACCACGCCGACCAGGCCGACGGTGACCGGGTTGCGGCGCCGCAGCGGAGTGAACAACGGTGGCCTCATGAACCGCACCTCGGCTGGGTGATGGCGATCCCGGTGGGCGGCGCGCTGCCGTCGGAGGTGGTGACTCCGGTGACCGTGGCCTGGCACAGGTAGAGGTTGAGCCAGGAGCCGTAGGAGGCGGTCCGCCCGATCGCGGTGAACTTCTGCGGGGTCTTCTGGAGGAAGTCCTCCAGCTCCGGGGTGCCCGCCTCCAGGTTGTCCGAGAGCCGCCCCAGCTGTGCGATGGAGTCCTTGAGCGGCTGGCGGCCCTGGGCGAGCAGCCCGGCCGTGCTGGTGCTGAGCCCGGAGAGCGCGCTGATGGCCTCGCCGATCGGCTGGCGGTCCGCGGAGAATCCGCTGACCAGCTGCTGGAGGGTGGTCACCAGGGTGGTGAAGCCCTGCTGGTGGCCGTTGACGTTGTCCAGCACCGAGGTCAGGTTGTCGATCACCGAGCCGATCACCTGGTCCTTGGCGGCCAGGGTGTTGGTCAGCGTGCCGACGTCCTGCACCAGCCCGTCGACGGTGCCGCCCTCGCCCTGGAGGACCTCCACGATCTCCTGCGCCAGCTGGTTGGTCTGGTCCGGGTCGAGCCCTTCGAACAGCGGTTGGAAACCGTCGAAGAGCTGGGTGAGGTCCAGCGCGGGCGTGGTGCTCTGCACCGGGATGGTCCCGCCGGGCCGCAGCGACCGGCCGACCGGGCCCACGCCCTGGTCCAGCTCCAGATAGCGCTCGCCGACCAGGTTCAGGTACTTGACCGAGGCGGTCGCCGAGGCGGGCAGGGCGCGCCCGCGCTGCACGTCGAAGTGGACCAGCGCGTAGCGGCGCCCGGTCACCCGCACCCCCTCCACCTGGCCCACCTGGACCCCGGCGATCCGCACGCTGTCGCCCGCCACCAGCCCGGTGACGTCGGTGAACTGCGCGTAGTAGCCGGTGGTGGCGCCGACCGAGGTGTCGGAGACGGCGAGGGCCAGCCCGGTGGTGGCCAGCGAGGTGACCGCGATGAAGACCGCGGACTTGGCCAGCGGCCCGGCCAGGCTGCGCCGCTTCATCGGACCCCCACCTGCGCCCCGCGCAGCACCGGGCCGACCAGCAGGCTGCTCCAGCTGGGCAGGTCGGTGGGCCGGGTCCCGGCCGAGGGTGCCAGAAGTTCGTTGATCAGGGCGTTCTCCTGGGGCGTGTTGGGTCGGCCGGTGTACGGGGTGCTGTAGCAGGCCGGACCGCCGGTGGCGTCGTAGCGCGGGGTGTCCTGCCCGGGCAGGTAGGCCCCGCGCGAGGGCGCCGAGGTCAGGTCGACGTGCAGACCCGGCTCGTCGGTGCCCGCGCCCAGGGCCTTGTTCATCTCCGGGACGAAGTCGGCCAGGGTGCGCAGGGTGCACGGGAACTCGGAGGAGTACTCGCCGAGGAGGGTGAGCGTGCCGCGGCTGTCCGCGGCCAGCCGGATGATGGTCGACTGGTTCTGCTCCAGGAAGGCGGTGGTGCTCCCGGCCGCCGCGGTCGTGGTGGAGTAGAGGTCGGCCAGCTGGCTCTGCTGGTCGGCGACGGTGCCGGTGGTGGTGGCCAGCTCGGTGAGCGCCTGGAGCAGGTCCGGGGCGGCCTGGTTGTAGGAGCGGCTGACCTGGACCAGGTTGTGCAGGTCGCTGTTGAGGGCGGGCAGTTGCGGGTTGAACTTCTTGAGGTAGGTGTCCAGGGTGGTCAGCGTGGTGCCGAGTTCGGCGCCCCGGTCCTGGAGCGCCCCGGCGACGGCGTTCAGCGTGGCCGCGAGCTGGGCCGGCTGGACGTCGTCCAGCAGTGGCAGCAGGTTGTCGAAGACCTGCTCCAGCTCGATCGCGTCGCTGGAGCGGTCCTCCGGGATGACGCTGCCGGCCGTCAGCGCCGGGCCGCTCGCGGTGGCGGGCGGGATCAGCTCCACGAAGCGGGCGCCGAACAGGGTGGTCGGCAGCATCTGCACGGAGACCCCGGCCGGGATCTGCCGCAGCCGGGCGGGCGGGATGGCCAGGGTCAGCGTCGCCCCCGAACCGTTCGCCCTGATCGAGCTGACCCGGCCGACGACCACGCCGTCCAGCTTGACGTCGGCGTCGACCTGCATCTGGTTGCCGACGCTGTCGGTGTGCACCAGGACGCTGTCGGTGTCGCTGAAGTCGTGGTCGTACACCGACACCGAGAGCCAGGCCAGCAGCACCGGCGCCATCAGGAAGCACAGCCCGGCGCCCCGGCGGCGCAGGGTGGAGACCGGCCGGGCGCTCATCCCGCCACCCGCACGGTGGTGGTGGCGCCCCAGATCGCCAGGCTGAGGAAGAAGTCGGTCAGGCTGATGATCACGATGGCGTTGCGCACCGAGCGCCCCACCGCGATCCCCACCCCGGCCGGGCCGCCCTTGGCGTGGAAGCCGTAGTAGCAGTGCGCCAGGATCACCACCACGCTGAAGACCAGCACCTTGAGCGCCGACAGCAGCACGTCCTCCGGTGCCAGGAACAGGTTGAAGTAGTGGTCGTAGACCCCGGAGGACTGGCCCTCGCCGTACACCGTCACCAGCCGCGAGGCCGCGTAGGAGGCGAGCAGTCCCACCCCGTACAGCGGGACGATGGCGACCACCCCGGCGATGATCCGGGTGGTGACCAGGTAGGGCACGCTGCGGATGCCCATCGCCTCGAGCGCGTCGACCTCCTCGTTGATCCGCATCGCGCCCAGTTGTGCGGTGAAGCCCGCGCCCACGGTCGCCGACAGCGCCAGACCGGCCACCAGCGGTGCGATCTCCCGGGTGTTGAAGTAGGCCGAGATGAAGCCGGTGAAGGCGGTGGTCCCGATCTCGTTCATCGCCGAGTAGCCCTGCAGGCCGACCACCGTGCCGGTGGCCAGGGTCATCCCGACCATCACCCCGACGGTGCCGCCGATGACGCCCAGCCCCCCGCTGCCGAAGGCGACTTCGGAGAGCAGCCGGAGCACCTCGCGCAGGTAGCGGCGCAGGGTCCGCGGGATCCACAGCAGCGCGCCCAGATGGAAGATCAGATGGTCGCCGGACTCGTCCAGCCAGCGGAACCAGTTGCGGCGGGGGGCCGCCGGATCGACGACTGCCTCGGGCGCGCTCTCACGCTCGGTCAAGGCCATGGCTCACATGCCCTTCTGCGGGACGAGCTGGAGGTAGACGGCGGTCAGCACCACGTTGACCAGGAAGAGCAGCAGGAAGGTGATCACCACGGACTGGTTCACCGCGTCGCCGACGCCCTTGGGGCCGCCGCGCGGGTTCAGTCCCCGGTGTGCCGCGACCAGGCCGGCGATCAGGCCGAAGATCAGCGCCTTCAGCTCGCCCACATAGATGTCGGGCAGCTGGGCCAGGGCCGAGAAGCTGGAGAGGTAGGCGCCCGGCGTGCCGTGCTGGAGGTAGACGTTGAAGAAGTAGCCGCCGACCACCCCGACCACCGACACCAGCCCGTTCAGCAGCACCGCGACCAGCATCGTGGCCAGCACCCTGGGCACGATCAGCCGCTGGACCGGGGAGACGCCCATGACCTCCATGGCGTCCAGCTCCTCGCGGATCTTGCGCGAGCCCAGGTCGGCGCAGATCGCCGACCCGCCGGCCCCGGCGATCAGCAGGGCCACGATCAGCGGGCTGGCCTGCTGCACCACCGCCAGCACGCTGGCCCCGCCGGTGAACGACTGGGCGCCCAACTGCTGGGTCAGCGAACCGACCTGAAGCGCGATCACCGCGCCGAAGGGGATCGAGACCAGGGCCGCCGGAAGGATGGTGACGCTGGCGACGAACCAGAACTGCTCGACCAGCTCCCGTACTTGGAACGGACGGCGAAAGGTGTCGCGGAACGTGGTCGCGCCCAGCGAGAAGAAGTCCCCGGACTGCCGGAGCGCGGACTGCACCGGATTGCTCATGGCTGCTCCCCTGCGGCCGGGCCGGTGGCCGGGGCGGGTGCGGCGGCGGCGAGCCGGTGCTGGTTCCGGAGCGCCGCCACCCGCTGCCGGCGCCGCTGCACGGCCTGCCGGGGCGGCAGCCCCGGGCTCGGCTCCAGCTGCGCCGGGATCGCCACGGGCGGCGCGGCCGGCAGCTCGCCCTCCAGCTCCATCGTCTGCTGGTCCTTCTCCTCGGCCATGCCGATCGGGCCGATCCGGTGCCCGCCGAGGAACTGCCGGACCACCGGCTCCTCGCTGTTCAGCAGCAGTTCGCGGGGGCCGAAGGCGACCAGCCGGCGGCGGAACAGCATGCCCAGGTTGTCCGGGACGGTGGTGGCGATGTCCAGGTTGTGGGTGACGATCAGCATGGTCGCGTCGATCTGCGCGTTCAGGTCGATCAGCAGCTGCGAGAGGTAGGAGGTGCGCACCGGGTCGAGCCCGGAGTCGGGCTCGTCGCACAGCACGATCTGCGGGTCCAGCACCAGCGCCCGGGCCAGTCCCGCGCGCTTCCGCATCCCGCCGGAGATCTCCCCCGGCAGCTTCGCCTCTGAGCCCAGCAGGCCGACCAGTTCCATCCGCTCCAGCACGGTCCGCCGGATCTCCGACTCCTTCTTGCGGGTGTGCTCGCGCAGCGGGAAGGCGATGTTGTCGTACAGGTTCATCGAACCGAACAGCGCGCCGTCCTGGAACATCACCCCGAAGAGCTTGCGGGCCTCGTAGATCTCGTGCTCCGGGCTGCTGGCCATGTCCACACCGCCGACCAGCACCCGTCCGCGCTCGGGGCGCAGCAGCCCGATCACCGACTTGAGGAAGACCGTCTTGCCGGTCCCGGAGGGCCCGAGCATCACGCTCACCTCGCCGGCCGGGAGGGTGAGGTTCACGTCCTCCCAGACCGTCTGGCTGCCGAAGGACTTGGTGAGTCCCTCGACGGTCACTTCGATCCCCATGTCACTGCCTCTCGCATGTCACTGCCCCGGAGTCTTCGGTGCGCGGCTGGGCAGCACCGGCATCGTGAAGGTGTTGCACACGGTTCCCTGGAAGGTGGTGCAGATGGGGCCCTGGACCAGGTTGAGCGAGTTGCCGGTGCCGGAGACGGCGGCGTCGAACAGCGGGTCGAGGTCCTGTCCCCCGCTGCCGCAGCCGGTGAAGTAGGGGATGGTCAGCTGGTCCTGGCTGATCGGTCCGCCGGTGGCGATCTGGTAGTCGCGGGTCGGGTCGTCACCGGGCAGCCCCTGGTTGCTGGTTCCCACCAGCTTCAGCTGGAGCGGGGTGACCGTCCGGCAGTCGGGGCCGACGTTCAGCGGGGTGCCGTCCACCTCCACGTCGTAGAGCCGCAGGGTCTGCTCCCCGGAGATGGTGGTGACGCTCGCCTCCTGGTAGTACGGGCCCGCCCCGGTGTTGACCACGGTCAGCGGCCCGTGCGGGATCAGCTGCATCTTGGCGGTGGTCGGCATGAAGCCGTAGGTGAGGAAGGTCGTGTCGGCGGGCGGCAGGGTGAGGCTGCCGATCTCCTCCGCCTCGAAGAACGGCGGGCTGACGGTGAAGCTGTAGACGTCGCGCAATACCGCCAGGGTGGCCAGCCCCGGGTCGTCCGCGGGGTTGTTCACCAGCGACGCCTCGCCCAGCTTGCCGACGTTCGCATAGCCGATGGCGTAGGCGCACTCCACCCCGGTGTCGGCCGGGGGCTGGCCGAGCGGGGGGTAGTAGATCGCTCCGGGCGGCGGGGCGATCAGGTCGGAGGGGTTGAGCGACCCGGAGGGGGTGCTCAGGCAGGAGGGGACCTGCGCGGCGGACAGCGCCCGTCGCCGGACCGCGGCGCTCGGGTCGGCCCCGGCCGACGCCGAACTCTGCGGCCTGGGCGCGCTGCTGGCGTAGACGCTGCCGAGGGTCCCGGGCGCGGCCGAGGGCGTGCAGGCGAGCTGCACCGTGCTGCCCCCGGCGACCAGGGACAGGGTCAGCACCGCGGGGGTGACCGTGGTGGTGCTCCCGTCGGGGCCGGCCGTCAGCGCCGCCACCTGCCCGGTGGCGGTGAGCTCCGGGTCGGCGGTGCCCAGTCGTACCGGGGCGACGGTCAGCCCCGACCACTCGGCGGTGTTCCCCGGTTGTGCCGCGCCCGCCGCCCGGGCCCGGGCCGACGTCCGGAGGGTGAGCGTGGACTGCCCGGCGGTTGACTGAACCGCCTTCGTAGCAACGGACTGTGACGCACCGTCGGACTCGGCGACCGAGACCTGGAGCGCGACCGTGCCGGAGACCGAGGCGGCCCCGGCCGGCAGCAGCCCGCGCGGCACGGCGGTCCGGAGCGTCAGCGGTCCGGGCTGCAGCGGGGCCCCGGCGGTGTCGGCGGTCGGGTAGTCCTGGGTCAGCGAGACCTGCAGGGCCTGCGTGCCGTCGGCGAGCAGGCAGGCGTAGGCGACCGTGATCTGCCCGGTGCGCACGTCCGCTCCGGCGTCGGGCCCGGTCATCACCGTCGCGACCAGCACTCCGGCGGCCACGACCCCGGCGAGCAACGGCGCGGGGCGCAGCCCCGTGGCAGAACCCACCTTGTGCCTCCTCGATAGAACTTGTCCAGCGGCGCAGGACAGTACGTGTGGGTAGCAATCAACGACAAGCAGAAAAACACAGGACGAGTCAGAAACTGCTGACCGGGCCGCGAACTTGTCAGAGGATGACAAGTTCGCCGCCCGGCCCTGTCACAAAGTGCGTGGGATCACGGAGAGGTGATCTTCAGCGTGGACGGCGAGACGACGTAGGAGGCCGAGTAGGTGGCCGCGTCGCCGGTGTTGATCAGCCCGAGGCAGCCCGACACGCCGTACGCGTGCAGGTTGCCGCCGCTGATCGCCAGGGTGTGGCTGGAGTTGGTGTAGGTGGCGTTGAGGGTGGCGGGGGTGGTGGAGCTGGTGCCGGCGAAGTTCGCCGAGCACAGGGTGCCGCTGATGCTCGCCTTCACGCCGGTCAGCGTGCCGGTGGTGACACCGGTGGTGGCGTTGTACGAGGTGGCGTTCAGGTCCCAGCTGAGGCCGCTCGGCGTGACCGAGAAGGTGATCCCGAGCGGGCCGGTGCAGCTCTTCCAGGAGACCGCACTGATGGTGGCGATGTCGGTGCCGGACAGGCCGGTGCCGTTGGCGGCGGTGCCCGAGGCGGCGGACGAGGTACAGTCCAGTGCCGCGCCGGTGCTGGTGTCGGTGAGCGTGGGGCTGCTCGCCGACGCCGTGAACGAGCCACCGCCCGAGACGGTCCAGGTGGTGGCGGCGAAGGCCTGGGTGGTGCCGAATCCGACCACTGCCGCGAACGCCGTTGCGGCGACCGCTGTGGCCTTGGAGATGTGGCGCATGGTGATCCTTTCCGGGGGTGGGTTACCCGCTGAACTGCGGTGCGACGGGGACGTTACGCAGCGGTAACCCGGGGCCGCAATGGCCGGAACCGGCCCGCCCGCAAAAGAATTACCGACCGGTAATTTGTTGTCTGCGAGCACACAGTGCCGCTCCCGGCTTTGTCGAAAAATGAGCAACCGCCCCCGGAGGACTGCCCGTTGCGACCGGACCCGACGAATCCTGTTGCGTGACTGTGCAGGCGGCTCGGTCGTGGTCTATGTTGCACGCACCACCGATCTCGTATGCCCGCGTCCTAACTGAGCCGAACAGCGTGGGGGTAGCAGCAGATGACAGAAGTTCGGCAGGCCTCCGCCCGCGCCGGGGCGGCGCTGGGCGCGGTGCCGCGCGAGCTCGCCGTGGTGATGCGGCCCGAATTACCCAGTCTGCTCCGGGAGATGACGGCAGAGATCGTGGCCGCGCTGCCGGAGTACCGGCTCCTGATGGAGGGGCCGGACGCCGGTCTGGTCCATCTGGGCATCAAGCAGAACGTCATCACCTTTGTGAACCAGGTCGCCGCGCCGCAGGCGAACACCCAGCTCCGGGACGAGATCTGCCGGAGTTTCGGGCGGTTCGAGGCCTATCAGGGGCGCAGCCTGGATGTGCTCCAGGACGCCTACCGGATCGGCTGCCAGGTCGCGCTGCGAAGGGCCAGGGAGGTGGGCAACCGCTACCGGCTCTCCGCCGCCGTGCTCATGGCCTTCGCCGATGCGCTGTTCGCCTACATGGGCGAGATCGCGGAACTCTCCCGGGAGGGCTACCTGCGGGCGGTGATCGAGATGGGCGAGGAGCCGGACGGGCGCCGGCGGCGGCTGATGCAGCGGATCCTCACCGGGGCCGGGACGGCCGACAACGCGCTCTCCGAACTGGCGGACCAGGTCGGCTGGCCGCTGCCGGAGGAGATCACCCCGGTCGCCCTGCACCGCGACTCGATCCCCAGCCGCGCCGGGCTCGACCGCCGTGTGCTGGCCGATCTGGGCTGCCCCGAACCGTACCTGCTGTTACCCGGACCGCTGGACGAGGCCGGACAGGCCTTCCTGGCCAAGGCGCTGGCCGGCTGCCGGGCCGCGATCGGGCCGACCGTGGCGCTGGGCCGCGCCGCCGACTCGCTGCGCTGGGCCCGGCAGACCCTGGCCCTGGTCGAGAAGGGAGTGATCCCGGACGGCGCGCCCACGCGCAGCGAGGACAGCCTGCTGACCCTCTGGTTACTGGGCGACCCGGCGCTGATCGGTGAGCTGTCCCGGCGCTGCCTGGCACCGCTGGCGGCGCACACCGCCACCCAGCGCCGGCGGCTGCTGGAGACCCTGCACGTGTGGCTCACCAGCCGGGGAACCGCCGCCCAGATCGCCGAGCAGCTCGGGGTGCACCCGCAGACCTTCCGCTACCGGATGCGGCTGCTGGAGCAGATCTTCGGCGACCAGCTCACCGACCCGACCCAGCGTTTCGCCATCGAGATCGCGCTGCGGGCACTGGCCCTGCACAACGGCCGCCCCGTCCAGCCGCCGCCCGCCGCCGACCCGACGCTGGACCTGCCGGGCCTCTAGCCGAACCCGGCCGAGTGACCGCCGACCACCACCCGGTAACGTACCCGGGATGAGGGTGGCCATCTTGGACGTGGGGGCGTCGTCGGCGCGCCTCGATCTGGTGACCCTGCGGCCGCACCGGCCGCTGCACGCCTCGGTCACGGTCAAGTACCGGACCGGGCTCTCCACGGCCGTGGCACCGGACGGCACCATCGGGGCCGAGCCGGTGGAGCAGCTCTGCCGGGCCGTGGCCGCAGCGGTGCGGACCGCCCGGCGCTCGGGGGCGCGGGAGCTGATCGCCTTCGCCACCTCGGTGGTCCGCGACGCCCCCGACCAGCAGCAGGTCCTCGACCGCGTCGAGGCGGCCAGCGGGGTGCGGCTCGGCTTCCTGACCGGGCGGCAGGACGCGCGGCTGACCTACCTGGCGGCCCGCGCCTGGTCCGGGCCGGACGCCGGGGAGCTGGTCCTGGCCGACATCGGCGGCGGCACCGTGGAGGTGGCCGGCGGCAGCGGGCCCGAGGCCGACTGGGCCCTGTCGCTCCCCCTGGGCGCCCGACGGCTGACCCTCGCCGCCCTGCCCGACGACCCGCCCTGCCACGACCACGTCACCGCGTTGCGCGAGCACGTCGCCGCCGCCCTGGCCGCGCAGCTCGGCGAGCACCTGGCCGAACCGGCCCGGTTCCGCGCCCTCGCGACCTCGCGCACCTTCGCCCAGCTCGCCCGGCTCACCCGCCCGCACCGGGCCCCCGAACGGCTCACCCTGCGGCGCGGCGCGGTCCGGGCGGTGATCCCGCTCCTCGCCGCGATGCCCGCCGCCGACCGCGCCCGGCTCGACGGCGTCTCGGCCTCCCGTGCCCGCCACATCCTCGCCGGAGCCATCGTCGCCGAGGCGCTGATGGACACCTTCCGGCTCAGCCGGCTGCACCTCTGCCCCTGGGCCCTGCGCGAGGGGGTCGCGCTCCGGCGCCGGGAGCAGCTCGAACTCTCCTGCCCCGCCGAGGACATCGACCACCTGCGGCACCCCCTGCCCGGCCGCTGAGGCCGGGCGGGGAGTACCCAGCAGACGGGTGCTCAGGACGCCAGGATCTCGCCCTCGAACGGGCTGCAGAGGCTGCGGTGACGATGTAACCGGCCGGGACGGTCTGGTTGGCGCAGACCGACGTCGCCGTCCTCGGCGTCGCGGCCCGGGCGCCCGCCGCCCCTGGCCCGACGAAGGCGAAGAACGCCAGTGCGACGGCGACGGAGAGGGGAAGCACTCGGTGTACCAACTGCCTGAGACCGCTCATGGACACGCTCCTCTGATCGAATGGGTACGTATCGAGCACGAGTACGAGCGTGAGGCCAGCAACAGATATGAGTGACCGTCAGAAATGAGTTGCTTTTGGCTCGTTTCCCGCCAAGGATGCCACCACCGCCCGGGGTGCGAACCGGGGGCGGTGGTGGCAGCCGGTCAGGAGAGGACCTCGAACTCGGCGACCTGGGCGCCGTTCTGGACGCTGTTGGCGCTGAAGTCCAGCTCGACGTACCGGTCGGCGGTGCCGGCCGGCAGGGTGATGGAGACGGTGTTGCCGGTGGCGGGGTTGAAGGTGTAGGTCGCCGGGCCCACCAGGGTGGTGAAGCCGGTGCCGTTGGTGCTGCCCAGGACGGACAAGGTCTGGGTGCGGGTGTTCCAGTCGGTGGCCGGTGGCAGGTCGACCACCACCGAGGACAGCGACTGCGCGGCGCCGAGGTCGACCGTGAGGGTGGTCGGCCAGACGCCGTCGGTGCCCTCCCAGTAGCTGCTGGTGTTGCCGTCGTCGGCGTTGCCGGCCGGGTAGCCGGGGGTGCTGCTGCTGGCACTGACCGGCCGGTCCAGGGCCAGGTTGACCGGGCTGCCGCTGCTCCCGGTCCCGGACAGGGCGACGCTCAGGGGTCCGTTCGCGGCGCCGCCGACCACCACCAGGCTCGCCGAGGCCGCACCGGTCGCGGTCGGGGCGAAGGCGACCGCCACCGTGCACGAGGCGCCGGCGGCCAGGCTGCTGCCGCAGGTGTTGGTCTCGCCGAACGGTGCACCGGCACTGATCGAGGAGATCGCCGCCGCCACGGTCCCGGTGTCGGTGACCGTCACCGACTGCGCCGCCGTGGTCGAACCCACCGTCTCGCTGCCGAACGAGAGCGAGCTCGGCGACGCGCTCAGCGTCGCGGTGCCCGGGCTGCCGCCGCCGGTCCCCGGGAAGACCTCGAACTCCGACACCTGCGCCGCGCTCCACCCGGTGTTCGCGGTGAACGAGAGCTCCAGGTACTTGTCGTTCGTGCCCTGGGGCAGGCCGAACGACACCGTGTTGCCCGTCGCCGGGTTGAAGGTGTAGTTCGCGGAGGGAACCAGCGTGCTGTACGTGGTGCCGTCGGCCGAGCCGAGCACCGACAGGGTCTCGGTGCGGGTCGCCCACGCGGTGGACGGCGGCAGCGTCAGCGTCACCGAGCCCAGCGGGTACGACTGGCCCAGGTCGGCGGTCAGGGTCTGCGGATAGGCCGCCCCGTCCAGGCTCTCCCAGTACGTGCCGGTGTTCCCGTCGTTGGCGTCGCTCGCCGGGTACCCGGCGGCGGCGCTGCTCGCGGTCATCGTCCCGGCCGCCGCGAGGTCGGTGCCCGGGCCGATGCCGTTGCCGGACAGCGACACCGTGGCCGGGCTGCCGTTCGCGTTGCTGGTGACGGTCAAGGCGCCCGGAGCGGCCCCGGCCGCGGTCGGGGTGAACCCCACGGTCACGGTGCAGGATCCGTTGACGGCGACGGTGGTGCAGTCGTTGGTCTCGGTGTAGGGGCCGGTCACCGCGACGCCCGACACGGTCGCCGGTGCGGTGCCCGAGTTGCTCACCGTGACGGTCTGCGTCGGAGCGGCCGTGCCGACGACCTCGTTGGGGAAGCTCAGCGTGCCCGGGGCGGCGCTGAGCACCGGGCCCGGCGCGGTGCCGCTCCCGGAGGAGAAGGCCAGGTAGTGCAGGCTCCAGCCCGGGGCGTCCTGGTCGAGGACGAGGGTCTGCAGGCCCGCGGGCAGGGTGACGGTGTCGGAGACCGTGGCCCAGCTCTGCGGCCCGCCGGTGGCCGGGACCGCCTCCGCACCGGTGAGGGCGTTGCCTGCGGCATCGGTCAGGTGGAGGGCGTCGGAGACGCCGCTGGTCGAGGAGGTCCGGAAGTTGACGGTGTAGAGCCCGGCGGTGGCGACGTCGACGGTGTATCTGAACCACTGGCCGGCGCCCGTCCAGGCCAGGTCGTCACCGCCCCCGGTGTCCGAGCTGGCCTCCAGGTCGACCCCGTCGGGCCGGTAGCCGTCGGCCGTGCCGTTGACCGAGCCGACGGTGTAGGCCACGCCCTGGCCGCCGCTGTCGTAGTTCGCCGCCTGCACGGTTCCCGGCACTGCGGCCGCGGTGCCGCCGTAGGGGCTCTCGGCCGTGGTGTTCTGCCAGCTGTTGCCGGTGGTCGTGGCGGTGAAGCCGGTGGACTCGTTGTCGTAGGCGGTCGTTCCCGGGGCCAGGCCGGTGACCGAGTTCCCGGTGATGACAGCGTTGCCGGTGGGGGCCGGGTAGTACTGGGGGGAGATCACGACTCCGTCGCGCCACGGGTCGACCACCTGGTTGGCGGCCAGGGTGGTGTCGGTGGAGGTGGAGAAGTCGATGCCGTCGTAGACCGGGTCGACCACGGTGTTGCCGGTCACGTCGGCGTCGGTGACGGTGCCCACGTTCTGGCCGTCGCCGCCGTTGCCGATCTGCAGTGCGGGCTGGCCCTGGAAGTAGGCGTTGCCGCCGGAGCGCACGATCACGTTGCCGGAGACCGTGGCGCCGAGCAGGTCGCTGCCGTTGACCCCGAAGCGGCCGATCCCCAGGCCGATGTAGCGGGCGGTGTCGGCGATGTAGTTGTCCTCGACCACGTGTCCGCTGCCGCCGTAGACGCCGATGCCCTTGCCGCCCCACGCCCCGAGCAGGGTGTTGTGGGTCATGGTGATGTCGGACATCGCGGTGTAGTCGGTCGAGCCGTTGTAGGCCACCGAGTTGATGGCCATGGCGTCGTCCCCGGTGCCGCGGATGAAGTTGTCGGTCACCTTGATGTCACTGCCGGTGGTGCCGGTCAGCGAGACGTTGTTGATGTTGCACCCGTCGGCCCAGATCGAGGTGAAGAAGTTGCCCGCCACCGTGCCGCCGGTGCCGGAGGCCCAGAGGCTGGACTCGACGTGCTGGACCCACATGGACTCGATCGACCAGTCGCTGCCGGTGGTGTCCTCGGCCCCGCCGCCGCCGTCGACCTCGGCGCGGCTCAGCGCGTCGGAGTCGATGTGGAAGCTCTGCAGGTGGCAGGAGGTGCACTGGAACGCGGAGCCCAGCGCCACGCTGTTGGGCAGCGGGACGTCGCGGTAGATCTCGCTGTACAGGTAGCCCGCCCCCTCCACCGTCACGTTGTCCACCACGATGCTCGCGGTGCCGGTCAGGTAGAACGTGCCCTGCGGGATCCACAGGATCTCGTGGTCCGCCGCCGCCTCGTTGACGCAGTTCTGGATGTCGGCGGTGCTGTCGACCGCGCCGGGCGCGGCCGTGCCGTTGGTCGGGGTGTCGTCGGGGACCGCGCCGCAGCTGGTGATGGAGATGGAGTTCGCCGGCTGGGCGGCCGGGGCGGGCGCGTCGAACAGGTCGATCGAGTTGATCCAGTAGGACCCGGCGGTGTTGGACGAGTCCTCCTGGAGGCCGAAGGTCGCGCCCGGCGGGATCGGGGTGCCGGTGACGAAGGCGTGGAATTCGTCCCAGAAGTCGCGCGGGCTGCCGTCGGCGGGGTTCTGGTCGCTGCCGTTGTAGTTGTCGTCGCCCTCGTACTGCCAGCTCTGGATCGAGTTCAGGGCCAGGGCCTGCCGGAACACCCCGTTGACGTAGAAGTCCAGCGTGTTGGTGAGCCCTCCGCCGGTGGCGGAGTCCGGGACGGAGGCGCGCACGTTGATGAAGCTGATCGGCTGACCGGTGTCGTTGGTCCACTGAACGGACTGGCCGGTGCCGGTCAGTTGGACGTAGGCGTGGCCGGTGGCCTCCCCCTGCGGGCTGTCGTACTCGGAGGTGGGCGCCGAGGTCAGTGACACCACGCCGGCCCCGCCGCCCAGCGCGCCCTCCGGCGCCTGGTAGGTGGTGAACGGCGTGGTCGCGCCGGCCACGCTCGGCGAGGGGGTGCCCGGCGCCTGGTACGCGGTGGCGGTGGAGGGGGCAGCCGCCACCGCGGCCGACGCCGGCAGGACCGCCAGCATCAGGCCGGCGACGGCGGTGGCCGCCGCGGTGCACATGGCTAACAGCCTGCGCGGGCGGCGGCGGGAGGGGAGCGGCTGCACGGTCGGGGCAGAGTGTCTCATCGGTCTCCCTGGTTGACGTCGTGCCGAACCTCGACCGCGGCAACCGCGCTGCGGCGCCTGGAGGGGCCGGTGGGTTCGATTGGTGTGCAGAGAGTAGGACCAGGGACACATCGCCGCAATAGTTGCAGATAAGTTACTCAATATTGATGTGAGGTACTGCAAAAAACCGACAGCGACTCCCCCCGCCGGCCTGCTCGAACCGACGCGGCCGAGCACCCGGCCGGCCGGCCGGCGGGGCCGCAGTGGGTAATCCCCGCACCCGAGCCGCGGCGGGTCGGTTACCCTCAGAACCTCTGGTGAGCCGGGAAGTCTGGTCGGCGGCGCGCGACAGCCCCCGAGGGGCGGCGCGTCCGTTCGCCTGCCCCGGGAGTCCTGATGTCCTCCAGCTACCGCCTTCGCAAGCCTCGGGGCGGGTTCCGGGTCGCCGCCTGGCGGCTCGAAGCCCTGCGTACCAACCTCTGGCTGGTGCCCGCGCTGGAGTCGCTGCTCGCGACCGCGCTCTTCGCCGCCACCGTCGCCGTGGACCGGGCCGCCTACGACGGCCGGCTGACCCTGCCCACCTGGGTCCTGGCCGGAAGCGCCGACGGGGCCCGGCAGATCCTGACCACCGTGGCGGCGGCCGTGATCACCGTCGTCGGCCTGGTGTTCTCGATCACCATAGTGGCGCTGACGCTGGCCTCGACCCAGTTCGGCCCGCGGCTGCTGCGGAACTTCATCCGCGACCGCGGCACCCAGCACACCCTGGGCACCTTCGTGGCCACCTTCCTCTACACCGTTCTGGTGCTGGTCGCGGTGAGCCCGGGACCGCACGGCGACTTCGTGCCGCATCTGTCGATGACCGTCGCGCTCGCGCTGACCGTGCTCGACCTGGCCATGCTGATCTACTTCATCAACCACATCGCCAGGACCATCCAGCTGCCGGAGGTGATAGCCGCAGTGGCGGCCGACCTGGCGAAGGCGATCGTCGACCAGGGCGGCGCCGACGCCAGCGCGGTGGACGGGCGCGAGCGCGGCCTGTCCCCCGCGGAGCTGCTGGCCCGGATGGACAGCGCGGGCGCGGTGATCCCCACCCCGGCCAGCGGCTACCTGCAGTACCTGCGCCACGACCGGCTGATCCGGATCGCGCGTGAGGCCGATGCGGTGATCCACCTGCCCTACCGGCCGGGCCACTTCCTGGTCGAGGGCGCGCCGCTGGCCGTGGTCTGGCCCGCCGAGGCCGCCCCGCACGTGGCGGCGAACCTGGGCCGGGGCCAGGCCACCGGCCCCTACCGGACCCTGTCCCAGGACATCTCCTTCGGCATCGACCAGTTGGTGGAGATCGCGATCCGCGCCCTCTCCCCCGCCGTCAACGACACCTTCACCGCACTGACCTGCATCGACTGGCTCGGGGACTGCCTGTGCCGGATCACCCTGGGCTGGCACCCGCAGCGGGTGCACCGCGACCGCGACGGGTACGTGCGGGTGTTCGCCCAGCAGGTCGCCTACGACCGCCTGGTGCAGCGCGCCTTCGACAAGGTCCGCCAGGCCTCGGTCGCCATGCCCGCGGTGATGATCCGTCAACTCGACGCCCTGCACCGGGTCGCCGAGCAGACCGTGGACCCGGACCGCAGGCAGGTCCTGCTGGACCAGGCCCAGCTGATCGCCAACACCTGTGACGCCACGGTGCCGGAGCAGGCCGACCGCGACGACGTCCGGCGTCGCTTCCAGCTGCTGTTCGACCTCTGCTCGGCGGGCCCGGCCGGCGAGCTGCCGAGCGTCCGCCTCGCGCCGCTCGGCAGCGGGGCCGGTGCTACTGCCCCGTGATGTACTTCATGGTCGGGCCGGTGGTCCAGCCGCCGTCGACGGCCAGCTCGGCACCGGTGATGTAGGAAGCGGCGTCGGAGAGCAGGAAGACCACGGCCGACGCGATCTCCGGGGCCTCGCCGACGCGCCCCATCGGCGTGTTCGGGTAGTTGCCCTCCCCTTGCCGGATGCCGGTCACGGCGGTCATCGGGGTGTAGGTCATGCCGGGGTGCACCGAGTTCACCCGGATCCGGTCGGTGCCCAGTTCGACGGACCCGATCTTGCTCAGCCCGCGCACCCCCCACTTCGAGGCGCCGTAGCTGCCGGTGAAGGCCATGCCCATCAGCCCGGCCGCGGAGGAGATGTTCACGATCGAGCCGCCGCCGGCCTCCTTGAGGGCCGGTATCACGGACTTCATGCCGATGAACACGCCCACCAGGTTGACCTCCAGCACCCGGCGGAAGTGCTCGACGGACTCCGCCTCCAGCAGGCTGCCCGTGGAGATCCCGGCATTGTTGACCAGGCCGTCGAGGCGGCCGAACTCCGCGACGGCGAACCCGACCACCCGGTTCCAGTCCTCCTCGGAGGTGACGTCCAGCCGCGCGAAGCGGCCGGCCTCGCCGAGCTCCGCGACCAGCGCGGCGCCGTCCTCCTCCAGTACGTCGGCCACCACGACGCGGGCCCCGGCGGCCACGGCCTGGCGCGCGGCCTCCGCGCCCAGCCCGCGCGCGCCGCCGGTGATGATGACGACCTTGTTCCCAAGGGTGCTCATGTGGTGCTCCTCGTGCTGTTGGGGTGTAGCGGGTCCGGCGTTCGGGAACGCGTCGGCGGCGGGGGCGCCTGCAGCAGGGCGACGCTCACATTCGCCAGGTCCGCCAGGAACAGCGGCTCGTCGGTGAGCGGGGGGAGCTGCTCCTGGTACTGCTGGGCGCGGTCGGCCAGCATGTGGCCCACCAGGGTCAGCACCTGCTCGACCCGCTCCAGGCGCAGCGGCTCGGCCAACCCGGACCGGTCGGCCAGCCGGGACTCGATCGCGGTGACGAGCTCCCAGACCCGGGTGCCCGCCAGCAGCGGGTGGGGGGTGCGGGTGCGCAGGCCGCTGGTGTGGGTCCGCTGGGCCACGATCCGCAGGCCGTACCGGCCGCGCTCGGTGGCCAGCTCCCGGCCCTCGACCGCGACCAGCAGTCCGACCAGCTCGGCCAGTCCGAGTGGGCTCGGGCCGTCCGGCTCCGGGCGGCCGAGCTCGTCGAGCAGCCCGCGCAGGGTCGCCTCGGTGCGGGCCTGGCGGTCCTTCAGGATGGTGTCCAGCAGCGCCTGGCGGGAGCCGAAGTGGTACTGGATCGCCGACGGGTTGGACTGGCCGGCCAGCCTGGTGATGTCCCGGGTCTGGGTGCCGTCCACACCGAGCGTGGCGAACAGCTGCTCGGCCGCGCGGATCAGCTTCTCCCGGGTGTCACCCTCGTTCTGCTTGCGTGCCATGCCCACATATTAATACTGGGCATTATTAACCACAAGCGACCGAGGGACGCTTGGCGGGCCGTCGGCCGGGGAATGGCATCGGGGTCATGACAATCGGTGGATGGTGCGGAGGTCTTTCGATGGCGTTCGGAAAATGGGTTTCCCTCGCGGCGGCGGCATCGCTGGTACTGGGCCTGGCAGGAGCGGCGCAGGCCAGCAGCATCGGCCCGCACGGCAGCAAGGCGGCCCGGACGGTCAGGGTCTCGGCGGCGGCGCCCACCGGATGCGGCTTCGTCGCCTCGGTGCCCGCCGACCGGTTCAAGGGCGTCCCGGTGTTCAACGCGGCCGAGGCCGCCAAGCCCTACACCGTGAAGCTGCACACGGACCAGGGGCTGATCGCCTTCCAGGCGCTGACCGCCGCCGCCCCGTGCACGACCTTCTCCTTCAAGTTCCTGGCGTCGCAGCAGTACTTCAACCGCACCCACTGCCACCGGCTCACCACCCAGGGCATCTTCGTCCTGCAGTGCGGAGACCCCACCGGCACCGGCAGCGGCGGCCCCGGCTACTCGTTCAACGACGAGAACCTGACCGGTGCGACCTACCCGGCCGGCACGGTGGCGATGGCCAACGCCGGCCCCAACACCAATGGCAGCCAGTTCTTCTTCGTCTGGAAGGACACCACGCTGCCGCCCGACTACACCCCCTTCGGCCGGGTGACCCAGGGCATGGCCGTGCTGGAGAAGATAGCCGCGGCCGGTGACGACTCCCAGAACGGCCCGGGCGACGGCTTCCCGACCCTGCCGGTGGACATCAGCAGCGTGACCGTCAACAGCGCCGGCAGCCGGTAGCCCTCCACGGAGCCCGGCCCTCGTGTTTCCATGGTGGAAGCTCCGGAGTTCCCACCATGGAAACCAATGGGTCGATCAGCGTGGCCGAGGCATCCGCCGCACCGACCTCGGCGAAACGGCGCCAGGTGCGCGTGGTAGCCCGGTGCGGCGGAGCCATCGGCCGGATCGAAATCGATGCCGCCGGCCCCGGACTCATATCCCACCGCCCGCCCGGGAGTTATCGCACTTCACGAGGGCCTTTGTGCCCACGAATTCGGAAACGGTTCACGGACCCGACCGCTCCCCGTCGCCGGGCGGGCGTCGCACCTCCGGACCTGCGGGTGACGCTGTGTCGGAGCTCCCAGCTCGGGGAGATTGAGCCGGAGGACGGCGCGACGGTACGCTCCGCGAATGATCAGAACTGCAGTAATCGCCTTCATCGGGGCGCTCGCGGTCGGCTCCGCCGCCGCGGCCCTGGCCGTGTCCCCCTGGTGGTGGCTGGCCGCCGCCCTGCTCGCGGCAGTGGCAGGGCTCGGAACCTACGATCTCCTGCAGAAGCGGCACTCCATCCTCCGCAATTATCCGGTGCTCGGGCATATACGCTTCATGCTGGAGTCGATCCGACCCGAATTGCAGCAGTATTTCATTGAGCGCAATTTCGACGGGCGTCCCTTCGACCGGGATGTGCGCAGCCTCGTCTACCAGCGGGCCAAGGGGGAAGAGGCGGAGCTCGCCTTCGGTACCGAGCGGAACGTCTATGAAGAGGGCTACGAGTACTTCGAGGCGTCGATGCGGCCGCAGCCGGTGGCGGCCGAGCAGCCCCGGGTCCGCATCGGTGGACCGGACTGCACCAAGCCCTACGACATGGCGCTGCTCAACGTCTCGGCGATGAGCTTCGGCTCGCTGTCCGCCAACGCCATTCTCGCGCTCAACCGCGGCGCCGCCCTCGGCGGCTTCGCCCACGACACCGGCGAGGGCGGCCTCTCCGAGTACCACCTGCGCCACGGCGGCGACCTGGTCTGGGAGATCGGCACCGGATACTTCGGCTGCCGCACCGACGACGGCCGCTTCGACCGGGACCGGTTCGCCGAGAAGGCCGCGCACGACAGCGTGAAGTGCGTGTCGCTGAAGCTCTCGCAGGGCGCCAAGCCCGGCATCGGCGGCGTGCTGCCCGGTGAGAAGGTCACCGCCGAGATAGCCCGGGTGCGCGAGGTGCCCCAGGGCAAGACCGTGATCTCGCCCCCGTACCACCAGGTCTTCAGCACGCCCAGGGAACTGGTCCGGTTCATCGCCGAAATGCGCGAACTGTCCGGCGGCAAGCCGGTCGGCTTCAAGCTGTGCGTCGGCTCCCGGCGGGAGTTCCTGGCGGTGTGCAAGGCGATGATCGAGGAGAACACCACCCCGGACTTCATCATCGTCGACGGCTCGGAGGGCGGCACCGGAGCCGCTCCGCTGGAGTTCGCCGACCACCTCGGCAGCCCGCTCACCGAGGGGCTGACCACCGTCCACAACGCCCTGGTCGGCACCGGCCTGCGGGACCGGATCAAGATCGGCGCCAGTGGCAAGGTGGCCACCGGGGCCGACATCGTCAAGCGGATGGTGCAGGGCGCCGACTTCACCAACTCGGCCCGCGCGATGATGTTCGCCATCGGCTGCATCCAGGCGCAGAGCTGCCACACCAACACCTGCCCGGTCGGCGTGGCCACCCAGGACCAGCGCCGTGCCCGCGCGCTGAACGTCGACGACAAGTCGTCCCGGGTCCACCACTTCCAGTCCGGCACGGTGAAGAGCGCCCAGCAGATCATCGCCTCGCTGGGGGTGAACAGCCCTGCCGAGCTGCGCCCGGCCATGCTCCGCCGCCGCGTGGACCCGGTCACCGTGCAGTCCTACGCCGACCTCTACGAGTGGCTGACCCCCGGCCAGTTGCTGATCGAGCCGCCCGAGTCCTGGGCCGCGGACTGGAAGGCCGCCGACCCCGAGCGGTTCTCGGTCTGACCCCCTGCCGGTCCGGCGTCGACAGCGGCGCGAGGGTGCGCAGCGAGCAGTGCTGCTCGCTGCGCACGGCGGCCCCTCACCCGGGTCGCACCGCGAACGCCGAACGCGTGTTCAAGCAGTATCCGGCCGTAGCTTCCGGGGCCGTGACGGTGCGTCGTCGAATGGTCACGCAATTGCCCGGCGGGTCGCCGCGAATGGACAGCGGTCACCCCGGCGCCGCATTCACCGGAGCATCGGCGCCCGTCATCGGTTCGTCGTGGACGGCGATATCCCGGCGCCATTCCCCCGGCAATGGCAGGTTCATGGCGTCGGGCCTGCGGAATGAATGCGGGGGTGCGCGTCGGTCGGGCGCGGCTCAGAGTTCGAGGCCGGCCTCGATGCCCTTCAGGGCGTGCCGGGCGAGGGCCAGGTTGCCCCGGGAACGGTCGAGCGCGAGGTAGAGGAAGAGCGAACTCTGACTGCGGCCCAGCGGGCGGATCAGGTGGTACTGGGTGCCGAGCGTGATCAGGATGTCCTCGATGACGTCGTCTATCGCCAGTGTGGCCAGGGCGCGCAGCTTCGCCCGGACGACCTCGGTGTTGCCCGCCGCGGCGACCTCCAGGTCGAGGTGCTGCCCCCCGCCGAGGAATCCCAGCGCCATGCCGCTCTCGTAGTCGACGACGGCCACCCCGAGGGCGCCGTCGATGGCCATCGCTTCCTGGAGCGCGGACTGAATGTTCATGTGCTGTACTTCCTTCGAATGACTTCCCCGGCCGGAATCCCGCCGCGTGCACGGACAAAGTAGCAAACAGGCCGTCAACCACCGCCATGCGCGATCAATCTCCGCAATCAAGTAGGCTCGCTGACGTCAGGAAAGGAAAAGGACCCCGGTGCGCACACTCGACACTTCCCTCTCCGACGTACTCGCTTCGCCGGGGACGATCGGTGTCCTCCTCGTCGACGCCGTCAGCGGCCTCACCTATGCCGCCGCCGGCGACCGCACGGCGGTCGGCTCCGGCGAGGCGCTCTCCGAGCTTGCCGAACTGGTCGCCGACGGGCTGCACCAGGCAGGCGCGGACGGAGAGTTGGAGAGCATCGTGGTCACCGGTCGGCGACGGCACCACATCGTCCAGGTGGTTCCCCGGCAGGGGGACCCGCTACTGCTGGCCGTCGTGGTCGACCGCGAGCGGACCAACCTGGCACTCGCGATGCGCGAGACCGCGACCCACGCAGAGAACCTGCTCGCATGACCGAGGGCTCCGTGCCGCGCGCGGCACGCAACGTACCCGCGCTCCTGCTGACACTGCGCCAGGAGGGGTTCAGCGGGCTGGTCACCGTCTCCGGCTCGCCCGGCGGCACCATCCACCTGGAGCGCGGACTGGTCACCGCGATCGACTCCCCCGGCACTCCGAGCGCCGAGACCCTGCTGCTGCGGTCCCGACGGATCAGCGAGGCGGACTGGAGCGCCGCCGCCACGGTCGGCGCCGCCGACGGGCGGCTCGACCGGGCGCTGATCGCCGCAGGGGTCGTCAGCGCGGCCGAGCTGGAGATCGTCTGCCTGGCCGCCGCCTTCGACGGCGCCTTCGCCATGTCCCTCAGCCCGCCCGGGAGCCGGGAGGTGACGGCCTCGGCCGCGGCGCCGCAACTGCCGGTGCGTCCAGGGCTCGAACCGCAGCTGCTGTTCGACGAGACCGCGCGCAGGCGCGCGCTGCTGACCAGGCTCTGGGGACCGCCCGGCGAACTGGCCCGCACCCGGTTCCACTGCTCCCCGGAGGCCGGGGGCGGTGCGCTGCGGATGCCGCGCCGGTACCGGGACCTCCTGGCAGCCGCCACCGGCAGGAACACCCCACGGGACATCGGGTTCGGGCTGGGGCGCGGCCTGTTCGCGGTGATGCTCGACCTGGCCGGGATGGACGCCCGCCGACTGCTCGTCCCGGAGGCGGCGCGCTCCGGCGACGCGGCGCCGAGCGTCGCGCCGCGCACTCCCCCGACCGGCGCACCGGCCCCCGTCGCCGGTCCGCTGCCGCGCCGCACCCCCGGTCGGCCCGCCCCGGGCGCCCGGGCGGCGACCACGCTCCGGGGGACCACGCTCCGGGGGACACGCCCCATCACCCTCCCGGCCGTGAACACGGCCGACGAACCACCTGTCGCACACCGCACGGAGAAGAGCCGACCATGAGCAGCCAGACGTCGTCCGCATCGCTTGTCGATGAGCTGAAGTCGCTACGCGAACGGATCATGGGCCTCTCCGAGAGCGTCATCTCCACGACCGACGGCCTCCTGGTCGCCGCCGACACGGCAACGGTCCACCCCGAGTCCGTCGCCGCCCTGTCGGCCGCCATGCTCGGCCTGGGCCAGCGCACCGCCGCCGAGGTCGGCGTCGGCGGCCTGCGGGACGTGGTCACCCGTTGCAGCGGCGGCTACGTCGTCGTCCTGGCCATCGGCGGGCAGGCCCTGCTGATGATCCTGGGCGACGAGGGACTCGACATCGCCGCCCTGCACCGCGAGTCGCCCGCCACCGTCCACCGGCTGGCGCACCTGCTGGGCATCGCCCTGCCGGCCTAGGGGTGTCGGCGGCGCAGCGGCGATCATGCGCCGTTGCGCTCCTGCCAGAACCGGTAGACCTCGACCGCGTCCGCCCGGGCCCGGTGCCGCATCGGCAGTCGGCGCTCGTCCCAGTTCTTGGCGAACTCGCCGTAGAAGGTGTCCAGTTCGAAGTACTTGCGGTCGTCCACGTAGTACGGCTCGTAGGCGTCGCGGGTGGTGAGGAAGACGACCTCGTCCGGGGAGCAGTAGTACAGCGAGCCCAGGCACATGGGACAGGGGTGGGCCAGCACGTGGATGGTGGTGCCGGTCAGGTGCTCGGTGCCCAGCTTCACGCAGGCCTCGCGGATCGCGAGGATCTCGGCGTGGGCGGTCGGGTCGCCGGTCTGGGCGACCAGGTTCGGGCTCTCCGCGAGGATCCCGCCGTCCTTGACGATGACGGTCGCGAACGGTCGGCCGCCCTCGGCGACGTTCTGGCGGGCGAGGTCGATGGTGCGCTGCGCGAAGTCCATGGCGGGGGTCCCTTGCTGGAGAGGTGCTGGAGACGTGCTGGAGAAGTGCCGAGGCGGTGCGGGCGGGCGCGGGGCCGGGCCCCGCGCACCGCCGCCGATCGATCAGGGGTGGGTCAGAACGGCTTGGTCGGCAGGTACTTGCCGTCCAGGGTGATGACCGCGCGCTCGCCGCCCTCGGGGTCGGCGACCTTCTTCACGTCGAGCTTGAAGTTGATCGCGGAGATGATGCCGTCGCCGAACTCCTCGTGGACCAGGGCCTTGAGGGTGGTGCCGTAGACCTGGACCATCTCGTAGAAGCGGTAGATGGTCGGGTCGGTGGGGATCCCGCCGGGGATCGAGCCACGGACCGGGATGGTCTGCAGCAGCACCGCGTCGTCGCCGTCCAGGCCCAGCAGCTCGCTGACGGCCTCGGCCGAGGCCTTGGGCAGCGGGTGCTGGCCGAGCACGGCGGCGGTGACGAAGGCGACCGACAGGCCGCCGGCCTCGGCGATCTCCCGCCAGGACAGGTCCTTGCGGACCTTTGCCTCGACCGCCCTGACGGCCAGGGCCTCGCGGGCGGTGTTGTCGAACTGGGCGTGCACCATGAGGTGGTGTCCTTTCGCAGAGTGCCGGTCCGAGGGCCGGAGCGGCGGGAATCGGGCGTCCCGGGACGGGTGTCCCGCGACGGGTGGTCCGGGATCGGGCGTGGGCGCCGAGCCTGGGGTCAGGCTGCCAGAGCCGGGGCGCCGGAGGCGGCAAGGTCGACGACCGCGCCGGTGGGGATGGAGTAGACCCAGCCGTGCAGGGTGACCCTGCCATCGGCCAGTGCGCGGGCCACCGAGGGGTGGGTGGCCAGATTGGCCAGCTGCGCGAGGACGTTGCCCCGCACCAGTGCGTCCACCCCGGTGCCGGCGGCGCGGGCCACGGAGGCGTCCGCGTGGCGCAGCCAGTCGGCGACGGTCGGCACGGCGCTCAGGTCGTGCCCCTCGGCCAGGGCGGTCATCGCCCCGCAGGCCGAGTGGCCGCAGACGACCACGTCGGTGACGCCGAGGACGGCGACCGCGTACTCGACGCTGGCCGCCACCCCGTCGGCGCCGGGGGTGTAGGCCGGGACGAGGTTGCCGGCGGTGCGGATGACGAACAGCTCGCCCGGCTCGCTGCCGGTGATCAGCTCCGGCACCACGCGGGCGTCCGAGCAGCTGATGAACAGCGTCGTCGGCGTGTGGTCGGTCGCCAGGCGGGCGAAGAGCTCCGCCTTGGCCGGGAAGACGTCTCGACGGAAACGCGCGACGCCTTCGGAGAGGTTCTGCACGGTCACTCCCTTCGGTGGCTGCCGGTCCTTGGGGCCGACCAGATCCACCATGCATGACCTGTGGCTATAGTGTCCAAGACCTGTTGTCGATGGTTGCCAGTGATGTCATCTATGGTTGGTCCCATGGCCCTGGAACTGCGTCATCTGCGCTATCTGCTCGCCGTCGCCGAACACGGCAATTTCACCCGCGCCGCCCAGGAGCTGCGGATCTCCCAGCCCACCCTGTCCCAGCAGATCAAGCAGTTGGAGCGGACCGTCGGCGTCCAGCTCCTGGACCGGACCGGCCGCTCCGTCCGCCCCACCGACGCCGGCACCGCCTACCTCCACCACGCCCGGCGGGCCATCCGCGACCTCGCGGCCGCCGACCGTGCCGTCCACGACCTCCAGGACCTCTCCCACGGCCACCTGCGCCTGGCGTTCACCCCGACGTTCACCGCGTACCTGATCGGCCCGCTCGCCGCCGAGCTCCACGCCCGCCACCCCGGCATCACCCTGGACGCCAGGGAGCTGAACCAGGACCGGATGGAGTCGGCGCTACTGGCCGACGAGCTCGACCTCGGCATCGCCTTCCGCGGTCCCCACCTGCCCGGCATCACCGGGACCGACCTGTTCACCGAGACCCTCGGCCTCGTCGTCGGCCCCCGCCACCCCCGGGCCGGCCGCAGCGAACCGCTCCCGGTGACCGACCTCGACGGTCAGCCCCTCGCACTGCTCAGCGGCGACTTCGCCACCCGCGGCCACATCGACGCCCACTTCGCCCGCCACCGCACGACGCCGACCGTCGCGGTGGAGGCCAACTCCATCACCGCCCTGACCGAGATCGTCCGGCGCACCCCGCTGGCCACGGTCCTCCCGGACGCCATCACCCACGACCAGCCGCAGCTCCACCCCGTCCCGCTGACCCCCGCCCTGCCCTCCCGCACGGTCACCCTGCTCCGCCGCGAAGCCGCCTACCGGAGCGCTGCGGCAAGGGCGTTCACCAGCCTCACCCGTGACTGCGCCCGGGCACTGGCGCGCTGACGGCCCGGCAACCGCCGCGGGCGGCGGCAGCCGGGCCGGGGGCCGACCGGACTGGTCAGTCGGTGAGTTGGATCGCGAGGGCCGGACAGACCATCGCGGAGCGGCGCACGTCCTGGTCGAGGTCGCGCGGGGGCTCCGGGTCCAGCAGCACCACGATCCCGTCCTCGTCGCGCTGGTCGAAGACGTCGGGCGCGGCCAGGACGCACTGGCCCGAACCGACGCACTTGTCCTGGTCGATGGTCACTCGCATGGGCGTTCTCCTCACTTGTGCCGGGTGGTTGTCGAGCGTGGCTGGTGCGGCGGCGCCGGTCGGATCACCAGGTGACGGGCAACTCGTAGACGCCGTAGACGAGTCCGTCGTGCTTGAAGCGCACCTGGTCGAGGTCGGTGGCCAGCCGGAGGCCGGGGATCCGGCGGTGGAGCGTGCTGAGGACCACCTGGAGCTCGACCCGCGCGAGCGGCTGGCCCAGGCACTGGTGGGGGCCGAAGCCGAAGGCCACGTGGTGCCGGGCCTCGCGGGTGATGTCCAGGCGGTCGGGGTCGGGGAAGGCCTCCCCGTCGCGGTTGCCGACGTCGTTCGCCAGGATGATGCCCTCGCCGGCCCGGATGGTCCGGCCGCCGACGAGGATGTCCTCCGCCGCGACCCGGCGGCGTCCGGAGTGGGTGATGGTGAGGTAGCGCAGGAGCTCCTCGACCGCCCCGGCCACCAGGCGCGGGTCGTCGGTCGTCCGCAACTCCGCCAGCTGCTCCGGGTGCTGGAGCAGCGCGGCGGTCCCGAGCGCGATCATGTTGGCGGTGGTCTCGTGGCCGGCGATGAGCAGCAGCACACTGGTGACCGCCAGGTCGTGCCGGGTCAGCGCACCGGTGGCGACCTGCTCCAGGGCGAGCCTGGACAGCAGGTCGTCGGCCGATTCGGCGAGCTTCCGCGCGATCAGCTCGTCCAGGTAGTCCGCCAGGGCGAGTTGCGCCTGCACCGAGGCCTCGGGGCTCTGGTCACGGTTGACCAGGACGCTGCTGTGCCGCTGGAAGAACGCGTGGTCCTCGTAGGGCACGCCGAGCAGTTCGCAGATCACCATGGACGGCACCGGCAGCGCGAAGGCCTGGACCAGGTCCACCGGCCGGGGCCCCGCCAGCATGGCGTCGACCAGGTCGTCGACGATCCGCTGGATCGCCGGGCGCATCGCCTCCACCCGCTTGATGGCGAAGGGACCGGTCACCATCCGGCGCAGCCTGGCGTGTTCGGGGTCGTCCATGCTGATGAAGGTCCTGGCCTGCTCGCGCCGGGCGCGGGTGGCCTCGGTGGGGTGGGGGTAGGCGGCCAGTCCGGTGTCGGCGCTCACCCGGGGGTCGACCAGCAGGGCGCGCTGGTCGTCGTAGCCGGTGATCAGCCAGGGGGTGCTGCCGTCCCAGAGCCGCACCCGCGTCGGCGGCTCCTGCCGGTCGCGCAGCCGGCGCAGCTCCGGCGGCGGGTCGAAGGGGCAGCGGGCGTCGCGCGCCATGGGGTAGGCCGGCGGGGTGGCGCCCCGGGGGCCGTGGTGTCCGGGTCGATCTGGGTGGAGGTCTCGGTCATCGTCCTGTCCTGTCCCGTCTCGTCTGCTTCGGTGGGGTACGGCTCTCGGGTGCACGGCCTACGGCTGCGCGGCGGCGCCGGGCTCGCCGGCATCGGGCTCGCCGGCATCGGGGCCACCGGCATCGGGCCCGCCGGCGCCGACGGCCTCGTCCCAGGGGGCCCGCCGGGCCACCAGCGCGCGGTGGTTCCGGGTCTGTCTGGGCAGGTTGACGCCGATGACGCCGCCCACCCGGCCGTCCGCCCGGCACAGGGCGACCAACCGGCCCGCCTCGGTACTGCCTTCGACCACGCGGACCTCGTCCGCGCCCCTGGTCCGGCCGTAGATCTGGACCCGCAGGCCGTACAGGTCGGACCAGACGTACGGGACGGGGTCGAAGACCTCGGCGCCGCCGGGCGGGGCGAGGATGTTGCGCGCGACCGCGAGCCCCTGCTCGGCGGCGTTGGTGCGGTGCTCGATCCGGGTCGGCAGTCCCGTGCGCGGGTGGGTCCAGCGGGCCACGTCACCGGCGGCCCACACCCCCGGTCCGGCGCACAGGGTGGCGTCGCAGCGCACGCCGTCGTCGACGGTGAGGCCGCTGCCGACCAGCCAGTCCACGGCCGGGCCGGCGCCGACGGCGAGCAGCACCGTGTCCGCGGGCAGCGAGGTGCCGTCCTGGAGCTCCACCCCGCAGGTCCGCCCCTCCTCGACCAGGACCCGGCGGGCCCGGACCCCGGTGTGCAGCCGCACGCCGTGCTCGCGGTGCGTGCGGGCCAGGAAGGCGCCGATCTCCTCGCCGACGGCATCGGACAGGGGGATCCGGGTGGCCGAGACCAGGGCCACGTCGACGCCCAGCCCGGCGGCGACCGCGGCGACCTCGTTGCCGATGAAGCCGGAGCCGACGATCACCAGCCGGCGGGTCCGCCGCAGTGTTCGCCGCAGGGCGAGGGCGTCGCCGAGGGTGCGCAGGGTGTGGGTCCCCGGTGCCGGGGCGGCTCCGGGGGACGTCCCCGGGAGCAGCCGCGGGGTCGATCCGGTGGCGATCACCAGGGCGCGGTAGCGCAGCCGTTCGCCGGTGGCCAGCCGCACCTCACGACGGCCGGTGTGCAGCGCGGTCGCCGGCCGGCCGAGCCTGAGGTCCAGCTCCAGGGCGGCCAGCGCCGCGCGGCTCCGCAGCTCCAACCGGTCGGGCTCCCAGTCCCCCTGGAGCAGTTGCTTGGACAGCGGGGGTCGGTCGTACGGAAGCTGGTCCTCGGCTCCCACCAGGGTCAGCGGTCCGTCGAAGCCGTGCGCGCGCAGCCCCTCCGCCGCACTCAGACCGGCCGCTGACGCGCCGACGACCACGATGCGGTCGGGTAAGTCGGACACCGGGCCCATCCATCTCTCCCTCCGAGCGGGCTCGCCGAGCAGTCGGCGGCAACCGGCATGACAGAGTCGGCATTTGGTTGGCAAAGCCATCCAAAGGCCTGGCGCCACCCTACTCCTCGAAACCGGCTGTGCACATACCGCCCCTCCCGCCGGAAGCAGGCCCTCCGCCCCATGGTTCACCTGCATCCATCTTTAACGTCTACGGGCAGAACCCTTGACGGAACGGACAACAGACTCTTAAATCTGCATTTAACACTAACAGCAGGCCCGATCCAGGGAGCGCCCGTGAGCACGAACCCGCCCGCCGTCGACGACAGGGCGAGACCAACCGGCCCGCCCCCTGCCCTCGCCTCCGGAGCCGTCTCCGCCACGGTCGGCAAGGGGCTGCGTCCCGACTCCGTCGGGCTGTTCACGATGATCTCCCTGGGACTGGCCTCCGTGGCTCCCGCCTACAGCCTCACCGTCACCCTCGGCCTGGTGGTCGCGATCGTCGGAGTGCAGGCGCCCGCCGCGCTCCTGGTCGGTTTCGTCCCGATCCTGTGCACCTCCTTCGCCTATCGCGAGCAGAACCGGGTGATGCCCGACTGCGGCACCAACTTCGTCTGGATCACCCGGTCCTTCGGTCCCTGGGCCGGCTGGCTGGCCGGGAACTGGGTGCCCCAGATCGCCACGGCGATCGCCATGACCGCGCTCGGCAGCATCGGCGCCACCAATCTGCTCAGCCTGGTCGGCCTCGACGCCTGGGCCGGGCAGACGCTGCCGACGACACTGGTGGCGGTCGGACTGATCGCCCTGGTCACCGCGGTCTCCTACCGCGGGGTACAGCTGTCCGCCCGGGTGCAGAACGCCATGCTGGTGGTCCAACTGGTCGCGCTGCTCGGCTTCGCAGCCATCGCCCTGGGCCGCGGCCACGCCGCGACACCGTCCCTGAGCTGGCTCGACCCCCTGGCGATCCACAGCGCGAAGGGGTTCACCGAGGCCGTCCTGCTGTGCCTCTTCATCTACTGGGGCTGGGACGCCGCCCTGGCCGTGAACGAGGAGGCCAAGGACCGCAGCCGCACCCCCGGCCGCGCCGCGGTGCTCTCCACCCTGATCCTGCTGGGCACCTACGTCTTCACCGCGGTCGCCGCGATCAGCTTCGCCGGCGCCGGCACCACCGGTGCGGGGCTGGCCGACCCGAGCAACTCGGCGGACGTCCTCACCGCCCTGGCCGGCCCGGTCCTCGGCAGCGCCGCCGCCAAGCTCGTCACCTTCGCCATCTGCATCTCCACCGTCAGTGCCCTGCTCACCTGCGTGGTGTCCACCGCCCGGCCCAACGTCTCGGTCTCCGCCCACGGCGCGCAGCCGGCGGTCTTCGGCCGGATCCATCCCCGGTACCAGACCCCGACCTTCGCCACCGTCTTCTCCGGCGCCTCGGCGTCAGTGCTCCTGGTCGTCCTCACCTTCGCCTCCTCCCGGTTCCTCGGCGACGCGATCCTGTCCACCAGCCTGCTGATCGCGTTCTACTACGGCACCACCGCCCTGTCCTGCACCTGGCACTTCCGCCACGAGCTGCGCAACTCAGTACGCGACCTGCTGGTCAAGGGGGTCCTGCCGGCCGCCGGCGGCATCATGATGCTCGCGGCCTTCGGCTACAGCGCCTACCAGACCGTCGCCCCCGACTACGGCAGCACCTCGATCGACGGCGTCGGCGGCGTGTTCCTGCTCGGCATCGGCTCCATCGTGCTGGGCCTGGCCGTCATCGCGGTGCTGCGGCTCCGCTACCCGGACTTCTTCCGCCACGGCCGCAGCACCATCACCGACTTCGTCGTCGAGGACTGACACACCGAACACCGCAGCGCCGCAATACCGCAGCACCGCAGACCGATCGAACAGAGAGACCGAGCAACCGTATGCGAACCCTCGCCATCGCCGCCGTCCAGACCTCCCCGGTGCCCTTCGACCCGGAGGCCAGCTGGCAGCGCTTCGCCACCCAGGCGCGCGCCGTCCGGGAGCTGTTCCCGCACGTCCAACTGCTGGTCGTGCCGGAGCTGCTGCTCATGGCCGAGGGGCCGCTGCTGGCCGACGCCCCCGCCGACTGGATGGAGCGGACGGCCGAGACGATCCCGGGCCCGCTGACCGACCGGATCTGCGCGCTGGCGGCGGAGACCGGCCTGTGGCTGATCCCGGGCAGCATCTTCGAGCGCGCCGGGGACGGGAACATCTACAACACCGCCCTGGCCGTCTCCCCGCAGGGGGAGATCGTCGCCCGCTACCGCAAGGTCTTCCCCTGGCAGCCCTACGAACAGGCCGCCCCCGGAAGCGAGTTCGTGGTCTTCGACATGCCGGGGGTCGGCCGCGTGGGGCTGGCCATCTGCTACGACGGCTCCTTCCCCGAGACCATGCGCCAACTGGCCTGGCTCGGAGCCGAGGTCGTCATCCAGCCCACCCTCACCACCACCCGGGACCGGGAGATGGAGCTGGTCTGCGCCCGCGCCAACGCCTGGACCAACCAGCTCTACGTGGTCAACGTCAACGCCGCCGACCCGGCCGGCGTCGGCGCCAGCGCCGTCGTCGATCCGGAAGGCATCGTCCGCCAGCAGGCCGGAACCGGCGAGGAGGTCCTGGTGGACGTCCTGGACCTGGACACCGTCACCCGGGTGCGCCGCTACGGCTCGGCCGGGATCAACCGCCCCTGGGAGCAACTGGCCCGCTACGGCGAGAAGATAGAACTGCCGATGTACGGCGGCGGGACCTTCCGCACGCCGGACTGGCTCAAGGACGCGGATTCCCGGGGCCTTTAGCGGTCCCGCCGACCGGCGTGGGGTCGGTCCGCCCCGGCCTCGCTCCGCCAGCTGGAACGGAGTTGCGCGCCGAGGTCGCCGGCCTGGCGGAGCCCCGCCAGGTAGGCCGGCTCCCAGGCCGTCGGATCGCCCAGGTCCGGACCGAAGGCGCGCGCCGAGGCCGGATCGGGGCCGACGGTCACCACGGTGTCCGCCCCCACCGCCGCCAACTGCTGGTCGAGGGCCTCACGGGGAAACAGGTGTGCCATCGGCTCGACCACGACCAGCGTGCGGGCTCCGGCCGCCAGATCGGCGTTGGCGCCCGCCCGCAGCGCACCGTCCATGTACCGTCGGCCGTCGACGGCGACGGGGGGCGCGGCCCCGGGGAAGGCGCTGCTCGCCGCCACCGCGTGCACCAGGGGCACGCCGCTGTCGCGCTCCCACACCACCGGCTCACCGGTGGTCGCGTCCACGGCGATGATCATCAGTCGCCGCTCCGGCCACTCGTCCGCGCCGATCAGGGCGCCACGCCCGGCGATCAGCGCCGCATCGGCCCGGGGGTCGGTGCCTTCGAGTGCGAGCCGGCCGACGCGACGCCTGGCCTCGCCGGGTTCCAGGCTGCGGTCGCCGAGCACCGCGAAGACCGCGCCCGCCCGCGCCGGGTCGACCTCGATCCGGTGAGCGGACTGGCGAGCCGGAGCCGCGAGCCGCCCCGGGTCCTGGCCGGTGGCGAGCAGCGTGCCGACGATCGCGCCGGCCGACGTGCCGACGATCAGGTCGGCCTCGCCCAGATCCACGCCGTCGCGGCGCAGCCCGTGGGCCAGACCGGCCATCCAGGCCGTGCCGACATGACCTCCGGGGCCCAGGACGAGTGCTCGGTCGATGGTGTGCATCGTGCCCTCCCTCATTATTGAAACAGTCGTACCATATACTCGCCAACGCACGTTCCGGTTCCGAATTCCCGAGAGGAGATCCACCGTGGGGCGACCCGCAGATCCCGCCCGGCGCGAGCGCACCCTGGCGCGGGCGACCGACTACGTGCTGGCGCACGGCCTGGCCGGACTGAGCCTGCGCCCACTGGCCGCGGCCCTCGACACCAGCCCCCGGATGCTGCTCTACGACTTCGGCAGCAAGCAGGAGTTGGTCGCGACGGTCCTCGCCGAGGCCCGCCGCCGGGGTGCGGTTCGGCTGGCCGAGCACCTTCCGCCGACGACCGGCACCGTGCAGGAGCGGCTGCGCGGCATCTGGGCGTGGATGAGCGCGGACGAGCGGGCGCCGTTCGTCCGACTGTTCTTCGAGGTGCACGCCGACGGGCTGGTCCACCCCGAGAACTACCCCGACCAGGGCCAGGCGATCACGGACTGGTTCGACACCCTCGGCGCCACCTTCCACGACGTCACCGACGGTCCCGACGACACCGTCACGCCCACACTGGTCATGGCCGTGGTCCGGGGCCTGCTGTTCGATCTCACCACCACCGGCGACCGCCGCCGCACCGATCGTGCGCTGGACCGCTTCGCCGAGCTCCTCGCTCGGTGAAGGCGCCGGCGACCGGCGACGCCGGGTCGCCCGGGCTGCCCCGGCAGCAGGCCAACCTCGGTGCGGTGGGAGGATACTGACGGACGACCAGCTCGTTCGGCGGTCCCCGCGCTTCCTGCGGTTCCCGCTCTCCCGCTGCTTCGGAGGCCTGTCATGACCGGCGGCACACCCCGCGCCTCGACCCCGTCCCCGGCCTACCCGCTGGACGCGCGCGGCACCGACCAGCACGCGGAGAACGCCGCCCTGCGCGCCCTCGGGCCGGTCGCCCTGGTGGAACTGCCGGGCGGGGTCACCGCCTGGGCCGTCACCGGCCACGCCGAGCTGCAGTCGCTGCTCGCCGACCCCCGGATCGCCAAGGACCCGCGCCACTGGGGCGCGATGCGCGAGGGCCGCGTCCCCCGGGACTGGCCGCTGCTCGCCATGGTCACCGTCCCCGGCATGACCACCGCCGACGGCGACGACCACCGCCGGCTGCGCTCCCTGGTCAGCAGGGGCTTCACGCCGCGCCGGGTCGAGGCGCTGCGCCCGCACGTGGAATCCACCGTCGCCGAGCTCCTGGACCGGCTGGCCGGCCTCGCGCCCGGGCCGGTGGACTTCCGTGAGCTCTTCGCCTACCCGCTGCCGATGCGGGTGATCGGCGACCTCCTCGGCGTGCCGCAGGACGCGCGGGACACCCTCCACCTCCACTCCATGACGGTGGTCAGCAGCTCCGCCACGCCCGAGCAGTCCCTGGCCGCCTACCGCGGCCTGACCGAGCTGCTGGGCGGGGTCGCCGCCGCCAAGCGCGCCCGGCCGGGCGACGACCTGACCAGCGACCTGATCGCCGTCCGCGAGGCCGACGACCGGCTCTCCGAGCAGGAGCTCGTCGGCACGATGATCCTGATGCTGGTCGCGGGCCACGGCACCACCCTCAACCTGCTCACCAACGCGGTACGGGCGCTCTCGGCCGACCCGGCGCAGCGGGATCTGGCCCGGTCGAGGGCGGTGCCCTGGTCAGCGGTGGTCGAGGAGACCCTGCGCTACGACTCGCCGGTGGCGAACTTCCCCATGCGCTACGCCCTGGAGGACATCGCGATCGCAGGCGTGGTGATCCGCCGGGGCGAGGCCGTCCTGGCCTCCTACGCCGCGGCCGGACGCGATCCGCGCCAGTACGCCGACGCGGACCGCTTCGATCTCACCCGCACACCCAACCGGCACCTGTCGCTGGGCCACGGACTGCACTACTGCGTCGGCGCGCCACTGGCCCGGCTGGAGGCGGGCATCGCGCTGCGCGCCCTCTACCAGCGGTTCCCCCAGCTCACAGCGGTCCACGACACCGAGCCCGTGCCCTCCTTCGTGAGCAACAGCGTGGCCGCGCTGCCCGTGCACCTGGGCCCGGAGACGCGGTCGGCAGCGGCGACGGCCGGGTGGCGCTAATTGGCGATTCCGGCGACGTACTCGTTCCAGAACCTGGGAATGTCGATCGACTGCACGATCGTGGCCCGCTGGGTCCCGACCGGGTTGTTCGGCGGGGAGTACTCGTCCAGGTCGTAGGCGACGGCCCGGCCGTAGTCGGGACCGTCGACGTCGTCCACGTCGACATAGCTGACCTGCTGACGGGTGACCAGGGACGGGTCGAGCAGGACCGCCGCCGCGATGGAGTCCCAGACCGGGGTGGTGTAGCCCGGGTCCTTGGCGAAGGTCGGGCCCTGGAGTGCCTCGAACTCGCGCTTCACCGGGTTCGGCGCGCCGGCCACCACCCGTTGGTACAGCGGCTTGGAGTAGACGACCTGCGTGCACAGCTCGTTGGGCACGATGGTCTGCTTGGCGAAGGGCTGGCGCAGCACGATCTTGGCGGCCTCCGGGTCGAACCAGAAGTTGAACTCGGCGGCCGGGCCGATGTTGCCGGGTGCGGTGAAGGCTCCGCCCATGTAGACGACCTGCTTGATCAGCGGCACGATCTCGGGGTGGTCGCTGACGGCGATGGCGAGGTTGGTCAGCGGGCCGATCTCCAGCAGGGTGACCTGGTGCGGGTGCGCCTCGACCTGGTGGACGATGAAGTCGGCGCCCGAGGTGTCGGCCAACGGGGCCGCCGCGGCGTAGCCGCCGTAGGGCGGTTGCGGCAGGGTGCGGTAGGAGCTGGGACGGGGCCCCTCGAAGGCCCCGGTCCAGGGCGCGGTGCCGTAGAGCGCGTCGTCCCCGACCAGCCGCTGTTCCCGGTCCGGCATCAGCGGGAGCGCGGCGCCCTCGACGACCGGGATGTCGCTGCGCCCGATCAGCTGCAGCTGGCTGAGTGCGTAGGCGGTACCCGCCTCGGTCCAGGTGTTCCCGGAGACCGTGACCACGCCGAGCAGGTCGACCTGGCGGTGTCTGGCCAGCAGGAACAGGGCCTGGGCGTCGTCGTTGAGCTCGCCCATGTCGGTGTCCAGGACGACCATGGGGGCGTCGGCGGAGGCCGGCCGGGCCGTCGTGCGGGCTGCGCCCGCTGCCGTGGGGGTCGCGGCGGGCGCCGGGGCGGGGCTCGCGGCCTGTGCGGCGGTGATGCCGCCACCGGCCAGGACGAACGCGGTGCAGACAGCGGCGATCTTGGTTCGGGACATGCTGGCTCTCCTGGGTGGGAAGGGGCGTGTCGGGGCGTGTCGGGAGCGGGACCTGTCCGACCGAGCCGGACAGGTCCCCTTCCGGCCAGAGGTGTTGCTTCGGGATCCGCTCAGCCGTGGGCGGCGAGCCTGGCTGCGAGGCGGGCGCGGTAGTGGTCGACGATCACCGCGATCATGATCACCGCACCGGTGATGATCTCGCTCTCGAACTCGGAGATGCCCATCAGCAGCAGGCCGTTGGTCAGCACGCCGAGCAGGCAGGCGCCGAGCACGGTGCCGATCATCGAGCCCTTGCCGCCGTTCAGCGAGGCCCCGCCGATCACCACGGCGGCGATGGCGTTCAGTTCGTAGCCTTCGCCGATGGTCGGGTCGGCGATGTTCAGCCGCGCCATGTAGGTGACGGCCGCGATTCCGACACAGAGTCCACTGATGACGAAGACCGACATCTTCACCAGCGAGGTGCGGTGCCCGGAGAGCCTGACCGCCTCCTCGTTGTTGCCGATTGCGAAGATCATCCGGCCGTAGACGGTGCGGGTCAGCACGAAGTGGCCGACCGCCACCATCGCCAGCGCGATCCAGAACAGGATCGGCACGCCCAGCAGGGTGATCGTGCCGAAGTCGTCGAAGGACTGCGGGAAGGTGTAGTAGGTCTTCGCGTTGGTGTACTGCAGCGCCGCGCCCCGGGCCACGTTGAGCATGCCGAGGGTGACGATGAAGGACGGCACCCGCCAGCGCTCCGAGACGAAGCCGTTGACCAGGCCGCAGGCCATCCCGACGACGATCGAGAGCACCACCGTCAGCAGGATGGCGACCGGCGCGGAGAGCGAGGACGAGGCGAGCACCCGCCCGGACACCACTGCGCAGAGGGCGATGACCGAACCGACCGAGAGGTCGATCCCGCCGACCAGGATGACGAAGGTCATCCCCACCGCCAGCATGGTGTTCAGGGTGATCTCGGTGGCGATGTCGGACAGGTTGCCGGCCGAGGCGAAGTGCGGTGCGAAGGCCGCGAACACGGCCAGCAGCACCAGCAGCGCGACGCCGGTGCCGGCCTCGCCCATCACCGTGCGCAGCAGGCCCGAGCCGGTTCGGCCGCTACGGGCGGTGCGGTCCAGGGTTTCTGTGGTCATGAGGATGTTCCTGAACTGGTGGGGACGGGGTCGGCGGCGGAGGCCGCCGCGGTGTAGCCGGAGTAGGCGAGCTCCAGGATCCGGGTGCTGTCGAAATCCGCCCGGACCACCTCGCCGGCGATCCCGCCGCGGGAGAAGACCAGGATCCGGTCGCAGATGCCCAGCAGCTCCGGGAGGTCGGAGGAGACCACCAGCAGCGCCTTGCCCTGGTCGGCCAGCTCGATCAGCAGTTGGTGGATCTCGTAGCGTGCCCCGACGTCGATGCCCCGGGTGGGCTCGTCGACCACCAGCACATCGGAGTCCGCCAGCAGCCAGCGGCCCAGCAGGACCTTCTGCTGGTTGCCGCCGGAGAGGGTGCGTACCGGGGTGGCGGTGTCGGGGGTCTTGGTGCGCAGCCGGGCGGCCATCCGGGCGGCCAACTGCTGCTCCGCCGCCCGGCGGAGCAGCCCGAAGCGCGAGACCAGCTGCGGTGTGGCCAGGGTGGTGTTGGCCGCCACCGAGAGGTCCAGCACCAGGCCCTGGGCCTTGCGGTCCTCGGTCAGCAGGCCGATGCCGTGCCGGACGCTGTCGCGCGGCGAGCGCAGTCGCACCTCCTTGCCGCGCAGCAGCACCCGGCCGGCCGTGGGCCGGTCCGCCCCGAACAGCGCGCGGACCGCCTCCGTCCGCCCCGAGCCGACCAGGCCGGCGATGCCGACGACCTCGCCGGCCCGGAGCGCGAAGTCCAGCGGACGGCCGCCGGGGGGCGTGAGCCCCTCCGCCCGCAGCAGCTCCTCGCCGACGGCCGCGTCACCGCGCGGCGGGTACTCGTCCGCCAGCTCCCGGCCGACCATCAGCCGGATCACCTCCGCGGTGTCCAGTCCGTCCAGGTCGCGGGTCACCACATGGGTGCCGTTGCGGTAGACGGTGACCCGGTCCGCGATCTCGAACACCTCCTCCAGGTGGTGGGAGATGTAGAGGACGGCCACCCCGCGCTCGGTCAGTCGGCGCAGGATGGCGAAGAGCCGGGCCGTCTCACGGGGCGTCAGGGTCGCGGTGGGCTCGTCCATCACCAGGACCCGGCAGTTCTGCCAGAGCGTCTTGGCGATCTCCAGCAGCTGCATCTGGGCGATGCCCAGCCGCTCGACCCTGGTGTCGGGGGCGACTTCCAGGCCGACCTCGGCCAGCAGCTCCGCGGCCCGGCGGTTGAGCTCGCGCCGATCCACCAGGCCGTGGCGGCGCGGCAGGCGCTGGAAGAAGAGGTTCTCGGCGACGGTGAGATTGGGGAGCAGGTTGAGCTCCTGATGGACCACCTGGACCCCGGCCGCCATGGCCTCGGCGGCCGATCCGGGCCGGTAGGGTTCGCCACCCAGGGTGACCGTGCCCTCGTCCGGCGGATGGATCCCGGCGAGCACCCGGACCAGGGTCGACTTGCCCGCGCCGTTCTCGCCGAGCAGCGCGTGCACCTCCCCCGCCCGGAGTTCCAGCTCCACCCCGTTCAGCGCGAGCACTCCGGGGAAGCGCTTGACGATGCCGCTGGCGGAGAGCACCGCCTCGGGTTGACCGGCCATCAGTTGCCGCCTGCGGCCGAGGCGGTGGTGACGACGGAGAAGGGGGTCTTCACCCAACCGGTGTACGTCGCCTTCCCGGCGATCTCGTTCAGGACGTCGTCGATGCCGTCGTCGGCCTGGAGGCCGGCGTTCTGGTTGACGGTGGCGACCACCGAGCCGTCGGCCAGGTAGGTCTGGACCGCGTCGATGTCGTCGAAGGAGGCAATCTTGACCTTGCCGGTCAGGTGCGCCGCGGCGATCGCCTTCTCGGCGCCCAGCGTCATGTCGTCGTTGGAGGAGAGCACGCCCTTGATGTCGGGGTGGGCGGTGAGCATGTCGCTGAGCACGGTGTAGGCGTCGTCGGTGTCCCAGTGGGCGGTGGTGGAGGCCAGCAGGTCCAGGTGCCCCTGCTGGACGGCCTCCATGAAACCGGCGGTGCGCTGCACGGCGTTGGCCGCGCCGGGCTCGCCCTGGAGGATGACGACCTTGCCGCCGCTGCCCAGGTCCTTGGCCAGGACCATCCCCGAGGCGAGGGTCGCCGCGGTGTTGTCGGGGCCGATGAAGGGGATGGCCAGGCCGGCCTGCTTGAGCGCGCCCTGGTCCAGCTGGACGTCGATGTTGACGACCTTCATGCCGGCTGCCACCGCCCGCTTCAGCGGCTCGACCAGGGCACGGGAGTCGGCAGGGGCGATGATCAGGCCGGCCGCGCCCTCGGTGATGCACTTGTTGATCTCGGTGACCTGGTCGTCGACGTCGGTGTCGCTCTGCACGCCGACGGCCTGGAGCACCAGGTCGCCACGCTGCTTGGCGTGGGCGACGGCGGCGGCCTGCATGCCCTGGAAGTACTGGTTGCCGAGCGACTTCATGACCAGGCAGACGGTCGGCTTGCCGCCCTTGGCGACGGCGGAGGCGGCGTTGCTGGACGTCCCCTCGTGGCCGCAGGCGCTGAGGGCGAGGGCGACGGCCGCGCCGGTGAGGGACGCGGCGACGGCGCGGGCACGGGTGCGAGTGATGGACATGGAGGTCCACCTTTCTGGTGTTCGAGGGTGCGCTGGGTGGGTTTTGGACGTGCGGGAGTACCCCGATGGCAAGTCGGGTGGCTGGTGGTGGAACGGCAGTGCGGGCGCCCGGGGGCGAAGGGCTAGAAGGGGACGCCGGCGATCAGCAGGACGTTGGCGTACGGGGTGGCTTCGCCGGTACGGACGACGGCGGCGGCGCCCCGGGTCAACTCCTTGAAGCGCTCGTGCGGCACGCGGTCCAGCGGGGCCGGGGCGACCATTCCGGCGAGCTCCGCCCGCAGCGGTTCGGCCGCCTCGGCGGCCATCACCGCGCGCTCGACCACGAGCTCGGCGAGCACGGCGCGCAGCACCGGCAGGAAGGGCGGGTCGCCGCGCCGCCAGACCAGGTCGATGCCCGGTACGCCGGGCGGCACCGGCAGGCCCGCGTCGGCGATGACGATGCGGTCGGTGTGGCCGAGCGAGGTGAGCAGGGCCAGCAGGCCCGGATGCCACAGTCCGTCAGCGCGCATGCACGCCTCCCCCGGTGCGGGCGAGCAGCGCGTCGACCTCGGCCGAGGTGGGCAGCGCGGCCTGCGCACCGGCCCGGGTGGTGGCCAGCGCACCGGCGGCGCAGGCCCGGCGAAGCGCCTCCGGCAGGCCCACCCGTGCGCCCAGGGCCAGCGCGAGCTGGGCGCAGAAGGCGTCCCCCGCGCCGACCGCGTCCACCGCGTCCACCCGGAACCCGGGCTCGACCAGGGCCTCCAGCCCCTCGGCCGCAGCGGCTCCGGCCTCGCCGAGGGTGACCACGGCGACGGTGGGGCCCAGTCCGAGCAGCGCCGCCGCGCAGTCGGGCCCGGCCTCGGGCCGGCCGGCGTCCGGGAGCAGCCCGAGCGCCTCGCTCTGGTTGACCACCAGGACATCGACCGAGCGCAGCAGTTCCAGCAGCTCGTCGTCGACCGTCGGCAGCGGTGCCGCGTTGAGCACCGTCAGCACCCCCGCCCGCCGCGCCGTTCGGGCCGCGGCGAGCGCGGTGGCGACCGGGATCTCCAGCTGCAGCAGCAGGACGTCGGCCGGGCCGAGCAGATCGCCGCCGGTGATCCGCTCCAGGACCGGCGCGTCCAGCCGACGGTTGGCGCCGGGCGACAGGGTGATCGCGTTCTCCCCGTCGTGCTGGACCACGATCAGGGCCACCCCCGAACTGCTGTCCGGCAGGGTGCCGACGGCGCGGTCGTCCACCCCCTCGCTGACCAGCCGGGCCCGGAGTTCGGTACCGAAGGCGTCGTCACCGAGCAGCCCGACCATCCGAACGCGCGCGCCGAGCCGGGAGGCGGCGACCGCCTGGTTGGCCCCCTTGCCCCCGGCGTCGCGGACGGCGTCCTCGCCCGACACCGTCTCCCCCGGGGTCGGCAGTCTCCGGACCCGGACCGAGAGGTCCATGTTGAGGCTGCCGACTACGGCGAGTTGTGTGCTCATTGTTCTGCTCCGTGTTCGTGGTGCTGGTGGTTCGCAGGTTCCGGCGTCGTCGGGTGGGGTTCGGCCTCCTCCGGGCAGCCGCAGGAGCGGCGGGGGGCCAACCGGACCGGCAGCACGTCCCTGGTGGGCTCCTGGTCCGGGTCGCGCATCCGGGCGGTGAGCCGCTCGTAGCCGACCCGGCTGAGCTCGTCGAAGGGCTGGGACATGGTGGAGAGGGAGGGCGTGGTGTAGTTGCAGCCGGCGATGCCGTCGAAGGAGACCAGCGACAGGTCCTCGGGGATCCGGCGCCCCAGCTCGGCCGCGGCCCGGATCACCCCGAGGGCCTGCTCGTCCGAGGTGGTGAACAGCGCGTCGACCTTGCGGTCCGCGCCGAGCAGCGCCCGTCCGGCGAGGTAGCCGGCCCGGCGGCCGAAGGCGCCGTGCAGGAGCGGCGCGGCGTCCGGCAGGGCCTCCCAGCCGGTACGGCCGACGGAGCCCGATCCGGCCCGGAGGCCGGCCTCCTCCAGTGCGGCGCGCCAGCCGGCGACCCTGTCGACGGTGGGGTGGATGCCCAGCGGCCCGGCGATGCAGCCGATCCGGCGACGGCCGTGGGCGAGCAGGTGCCGGGTGGCCTCCACGGCCCCGCCCCGGTTGTCGACCAGCACCTGGGACACGCCTGCCCCCTCCAGTTCGCGGTCGAAGACCACGCAGGGCACCCCGGTCCTGGCCAGTTCGTCGCGCCAGGGCCGGTCGCCGTGGGCGGGGACCAGCATCAGTCCGTCGACCTGGCGGTCGAGGAAGGTGCGGATGTAGCCGGCCTCGCGCTCGGCGTCGTCGCCGGCGTTGCCGACCAGCAGTGTGTAGCCGCCGGCCCAGGCCCGGTTCTCCAGCCCTCTGGCCAGTTCGGCGAAGAACGGGTTGGCGCTGTCGGGGACGACCAGGCCCAGGGTCATGGTGTGGCTCATCCGCAGCGAGCGGGCGAGCGCGTTGGGGCGGTAGTCCAACTGCTTGACCGCGGCCAGGACCCGCTCCCGGGTGGCCGGAGCCACACTGCGCGGTCCCCCGTTGAGGACGTAGCTGACGACGGCAGGTGACGTCCCGGCGAGCGCGGCCACCTCCTGACGTGTGGGCACGAGAGTTGCTCCCTTCCTTGGAAACAGCTGGATTCGACCGCTGACCAGCCGCAATACGAGTTGGCAACTCGTGTTGAGCCGGGAGTATGGAAGGCAACCAGGGCAACAGCAAGAGGGCGGCGGCGACCTTTTCCGATCTGTGATGCGAGGGTGCGGCCCATCGGCGGAGCCGGCCGCACCGGCGGGGTGACGCCGGCCGCCCGGTCGGCGCGCCGTCGGCGGGGAAGCCACGTACTGTCTCCTTGACGGCGGGTCAGGGCTGATCTGAGCAGGTCAGCACCGGTCCCCAGGCCGTGAGACGGGCAGGCACGGTCACGTGCACCCCCCATCGATGGTGGCCCTTCCCTGGAGGAGCGCGTGTCCACGTACCTGTACCGGCTGGCCCGTTTCGCGTTCGAGCACCGCCGGCGGATGCTCGCCCTGTGGCTGGTGCTGGCCGTGGCGACGATCGTGATCGCCACCGCCAGCGGCGGCAAGACCAACGACAACTTCACCATTCCCGGGACCGAGTCCCAGCGGGCGGCCGACCTGTTGACGAAGAAGCTGCCCGCGCTCAGCGGCGGCCAGGCCCAGGTGGTGTTCTCCGTCAAGGGCGGGACCGTGCTGACCGGTCCCACCCAGAAGGCCGGGATCGAGGCAGCGGTCGCCGACCTCAGGAAGGTGCCCCAGGTCGTCTCGGTCTCCGACCCCTTCACCGGCAACGCGGTCTCGTCCACCGGGCAGGTGGGCCTGACCAGCGTGCAGTTCTCGGTGCAGCCGACCGACGTCAAGGACTCCACCCTGGACGCGGTCAAGGCGGCGGTGGTCCCCGCCCAGAACGCGGGGGTCGAGGTGAACTACTCCGGCAGTGCCTACCCCGGATGGCGTACCGTGCCCTCCGAGCTTCCCGAGCTGATCGGCATCGTGGTCGCGTTCGTGATCCTGCTGGTCACCTTCGGCGCACTGGTGACGGCCGGACTGCCGATCATCACCGCGGTCATCGGGGTCATCGTCACCCTGATGGGCGTGACCGCCGTCGCGGCTGTGATCAACATCGCCTCGGCCTCGACCACCGTGGCACTGATGCTCGGCCTGTCCTGCGGCATCGACTACGGCGTGTTCATCCTCTACCGGCACCGCAACAACCTGCTCACCGGGATGAGCGTGGAGGACTCGGTGGCGCTGGCCGTGGGCACGGCCGGCAGCTCGGTGGTGTTCGCGGCCCTCACCGTGATCATCGCCCTGTGCGGCCTCTCGGTCGTCGGCATCCCCTTCCTGACCGTGATGGGCCTGGCCGCCGCCGCGGCCGTGCTGGTCGCCCTGCTGATCGCGCTGACCCTGCTGCCGGCCATGCTGGGCTTCGCCGGCCCCAGGATCGCGAAGTTCATCAACTCTCCGCTGCGCCCCGGACACCACGAGGCGGTCGCCCGGACCTCGGCGAACCGGCCGGAGCGCACCTTCGGCGCATCCTGGGCCCGGTTCGTGGTCCGCTACCGGATCCCGGTGCTCGTCCTCGGGGTCGCGCTGCTCGGGGTGCTGGCGATCCCGGCGGCGAGCCTCCAGCTCGGGCTGCCGAGCGGCTCCTCCAAGCCCACCTCCGACACCCAGCGCAAGGCCTACGACCTGACCACCGCCGGCTTCGGCGCGGGCTTCAACGGTCCGCTGCTGGTGGTCGCCGACGGCGTGACCTCCAGCAGCGTCACCGACCAGATGGCGGCCACCCTGCGGCAGCTGCCCGGGGTCGTGAGCGCCACTCCGGTCGCGGCGCAGAACGGGGTCTCGGTGATCAAGGTGATCCCCTCCACCGGGCCGAACGACCCGGCCACCGCGACCCTGGTCCACCGGATCCGCGACGACCGCGGCACCGTCGAGGGCACCACCGGGGCCACCATCCTGGTCGGCGGCACCACCGCGTCCAACATCGACGTCTCCGCGAAGCTCTCCAGCGCCCTGCCGGTGTTCCTGGCGGTGGTCGTCGGACTGGCCTTCATCCTGCTGACCTTCGCCTTCCGGACGATCCTGGTGCCGATCAAGTCCATCATCGGCTTCCTGCTGTCGGTCTCCGCCGCGTTCGGCGCCCAGGTGGCGATGTTCCAGTGGGGCTGGGGCCGGCACGTCTTCGGGGTCACCCCCAGCGAGACGATCAGCTTCCTGCCGATCCTGATGCTCGCCATCATCTTCGGCCTGTCCAGCGACTACGAGGTGTTCGTGGTCTCCCGGATCAAGGAGGACTTCACCCGGACCGGCGACGCGCGGGGCGCGGTGGCGCGCGGGACCGGCCTGTCCGCCCGGGTGGTCACCGCCGCCGCGCTGATCATGTTCTCGATCTTCGTGGCCTTCATGTTCACCACCGACCCCACCATCAAGGCCATCGGTTTCAGCTTCGCCGTGGGCGTCTTCCTGGACGCCTTCGTGGTCCGGCTCGCGCTCGTCCCCGCAACCATGGCCATCGTCCGCGCCAAGCTCTGGTACCACCCCCAGTGGTTCGCCAAGTACATTCCCGACCCCGACATCGAGGGCGAACGGCTCCAGGCGCAGCGGGACGCGGCCATCGCGGCCGCTGCGGCCACCACCGGCCCGGGGCAGGACTGACCGACCGGGCGGACGCCCCTCCGGGGGCTGCGGCTCGGAAGCCGCCGGCAGTGGTGCCGCCGTGGACTCCGGCCCGTCGCGTTTCAACAATCTGTCAACATGGGCCCATGTCGAATCCGGAAATACCGACGCCCCGTCAGTTCGGGGCCCCGCCGTCCGCCGCACCGGCCGGGCCCTCCGTCCTGCACCGGTCCCCCGCGCCCGCCGGGGGGACGATATGACCGCCCCGGTCCCCCTGGCCCGCCGCGCGACCGCCGAGGCGGTCGGCACCGCCGCGCTGGCGGCGATCGTCGTCGGCTCGGGCATCCAGGCCGTCGACCTCTCGCCCGACACCGGCGTGCAACTGCTGGCCAACTCCCTGGCCACCGCGCTGGGACTGGGCGTGCTGATCGCCCTCCTCGCCCCGGTGTCGGGCGCCCACCTCAACCCTGCGGTCACCCTGGCCGCCTGGTGGACCGGCCGCCGCACCGGCGGGGGCCCCGAGCTGCGCGTGGTCGCGGCCTACGTCCCGGCCCAGATCGTCGGCGCGATCGGCGGGACGGTGCTGGCCGACGCCATGTTCGCGGAGCCGCTGGTGAAGTGGTCCACCCACCGGCACGCCGACGGTCACCAACTGCTGGGCGAGGTCGTCGCGACCGCCGGGCTGGTCCTGCTGGCCCTCGGGCTGGCCCGAACCGGCCGCGAGCGGTTGCTGCCGGTGGCGGTCGCCTCCTGGATCGGCGCCGGGTGCTGGTTCACCGCCTCCAGCGGCTTCGTCAATCCGGCCCTCACGATCGGCCGGTCGTTCACCGACACCTGCACCGGCATCGCCCCGGCGTCCGTGCCTCCCTTCGTCGCCGCCCAGCTCGTCGGCGCCGTCGTCGGCCTGACCCTGGCCGCCGCGCTGTTCGGCCGGACCCCCGCGCCGGCCCGGGCCGGCGGCCGGGCAGATCCGATCGCCCAGGAAGTCTCGTACTGAGAGCGGTCGCGGTCAGTCCGCGAGCGGCGCGCTCCAGGCGAGTTCCGTCCAGGCGCAGACCGGATTCCCCTTGGCGTCGGTCATCCGGACCCGCGCCAGCAGGGTGCCGGTCTCCACCGCCGCGGCCATGACCGCCGGCTCCACGCCCGACAGCAGCAGCTTGGCCCGCCGGAACATGGTGAAGCCGCCGTCCGTGCCGACCTCGCCCCACGACAGGTAGACGAAGCGACCGCCCAGCCGGTTCTGGATGTAGCGGCCACGCAGCGTCAGCACGCCGTCGGCGTCGGTGAGGGGCTCGCACTCCAGCTCCCAGGACACCGAGTCCGCGTCACCCGGCTGCACCGCGAGCAACTCGCCCGGCCTGTCCTTGCGTTGCACGGCGACATGGACGTTCCCGGCCCCGGGAAAGTCCGGTCCGGGCCCGCAGTGACGTCCCGGCAGGTCGTAGCCCTCGATCCGCAGCAGCACCCGCCCATCCTCGCACGGCGCAGCCGTCCCGCGACCGCACCGCCCACCGGGGGCCACGCGCTGCGGCGCGTGGCCCCCGGTGTGACGTCGCCTCAGCTCGCGGGCTGGGGCTCCTCCTCCGCGGAGGCGACGCCCGTGCCCCGGTCGAGTCCGGCCTGCCAGCGGGACTCGACCTTGCCGAAGCGCCAGAAGAGCAGCGCGACGATCCAGGTGCCGGCGAACAGGCCGGCGATGACGAAGCCGGCCTTGTTGATGTCGAAGTCGGCCATGAAGTCCCAGAAGGGGCCGCTGAGGTGCATCTCGCTGGTGAGCACGCCCAGCATCTCGATGGTGCCGATCAGGAAGGCGGCGGCGATCGACAGGCCGGTGATGACGAGGTTGTAGTAGACCTTCCGCACCGGCTTGGCGAAGGCCCAGCCGTAGGCGAAGTTCATGAAGCAGCCGTCGAGGGTGTCGAACAGGGTCATGCCGCCGGAGAAGAGCAGCGGCAGGGCGAGCACCGCGTAGAAGGGCAGTCCGGAGGTGGCGGCGTAGGCCGTCGCGGCGAGCAGCACCACCTCGGTGGCGGTGTCGAAGCCGATGCCGAAGACCAGGCCGACGAAGAACATCTGGTAGGTGTGGTTGATCGAGCGCATGAAGCGGCCGAAGAAGCGCCACATCAACCCGCGGGCCTGGAGCTGGCGTTCGAGCTCGTCCTCGTTGAACGTGCCGCGCCGCATGTCGCGGAAGACCTTGAAGATCCCGGCCAGCACGATCAGGTTCAGCGCCGCGATCAGGTAGAGGAAGCCGGCCGAGGTGATCGTGCCGAGCATCCCGCCCAGGGTCTCGTAGGTGGAGTTGGGGTCGACCATCGCGCCGAACACGGCCTTGGCGGCGATGGTGATGCCCACGCCGACGGCGACCACGATCGTGGAGTGGCCCAGCGCGAAGAAGAAGCCGGTGCCCAGCGGGCGCTTCTTTTCCGCCATCAGCTTGCGGGTGACGTTGTCGATCGCGGAGATGTGGTCCGCGTCGAAGGCGTGCCGGGCGCCCAGCGTCCAGGCGGTGAAGGCGACGCCGAGGCCGACGCCGAGCTTGTCGTAGTGGAAGTGGTGCGGCAGCACGGTGAAGATGTAAATGCCCCAGCCGAAGCCGTTGAGGGCCAGGATGACCAGAGCCATCACGCCGAGTCTGGCCCATTCGGACGGATGGAGCGCCTGGGTCACGGTCCGGTACCTGGTGGCGATCGATGACACGGGGCATCCTCCTCGGGATGCTCACAGGTCCGGCGCCCCTCGACCAGCCGTCGCGGCCGGGGGTGGAGCCGCCCTCCTGCGAGACGGGGTTCCATCGGTGCAGCCACAGGCGACCGGACTCGTCCCCTTCGGACACGGTCGACATGCGCCGTGGCTGAGGGGCTTCACCGTTGCGGGACAGTGCCGGATTCACACCGGGCTTCGCTGGAGCTGCGCCGTTCCGACCGTTGTCGGAACGCAGTCATCGTAGGGGCAGCCGGACAACAGCTACAAGCCTGCATAACTAATGAGATGTGTAACATGTGAGACAGTTGTCACATGCATCTCGTGCCGACCGAGCGGGCCCACCTACCGTCCATCGACGACCACCGGGTGTGCGCGGCGATCGCGGCGATCGGCGACCCCGAGCACCTCGCCGCCTGGGCCTCCCGCTTCTCCCTGGTCAGCGATCCGCACCGGCTCGCGCTGCTGCTCGCCATCCGGCAGGCCGGGCCGATCAGCGTCACCGATCTCGCGGTGGCGACCGGGATGAACGCGACCACCGTCTCCCAGGCGCTGCGGCTGCTGAAGACCGCAGGCGTCGTCACCGGCATCCGCGACGGGCGGGTGATCCGCTACCGGTTGACCGACGGCACGATCGGTCAGGTGCTCGCGCTGTCGGCGCCCTCGGGCGAGGGCGTCTCGCCCTGCGAGCCCGGTCCCTTCGGCGAATGACGGCGGGCCGCCGCAGCCCGTGCCTCAGCCGGTTCCGGACGACCCGTCAGACCCGTCAGACCGGACCGGCCGGCAGGGTGTAGCTGATCTGCCGCTGGGCTCCGGCCGGCCTGGCCCCCGGGTAGTCCAGCGTCAGCCGGGTGAAGCGCTCGACCCCCGGGTGCCCGGTCCAGGGCTCGGCCCCGCTGAGCGAGACCACCGCGGGGTAGTCGTGGAAGTGGCCGGCGGCGCAGTAGGGCAGGCAGTCGTTGGCCACGTCGGTGCCGACCGCGCGGGCGCCCTTCGCCCCCCACTGAGACCAGTGCAGCGAGACGAGGTAGTTGTTGCCGTCCCCGCAGGCGAGCAGGTAGGTGGCGGGACGCGTCCCGGCCTCGCCCACGCAGCCGAGGACGACCGGCCCGGTCCGGCTCACCTGGTGGACCGCGGTCGGCGTGGCCGCGAACGAGGTGGCGGGCGCTCCGACGGCGACCACGGGAATTGCGGAGCCGACGCAGGCCAGGACCGCTGCCGTCCAACCGAGACGATTCATCTGCCGCTCCCTTGGCGCCGTTCCTCGCTGCACGACAGCCGCTGTGGTACGGACAAAAGGGGCGTCTGCCGCAGGTCCACGCTACGACTGCGAGGGACGTGACGCCAGTGCCTTTCGTGGCCCGATCTGTCGCCGCGAGTCACGCTCCCGCTCGGGGAGGTCGCGGCGGTTCGGACGCGGACGGGCCGTTTCGGCCGAGCCTGCTCCGTGTACCGGAGATCGTCTCTCTCGCTAGGGTGAAGGCCGTTGCCCGTTGGTACCGCACACCTCGAAGGAGCATGGTCATGGAATTGCGTCCGAGCCGGCGCGGCGTTCTCGTCGGGGCTGCCGGCACCGCTCTCACCGTCGTCCTCCCCAGCGGGGGAAGGGCCTTCGCGCAGGGCGCCGACGGCGAGGGGATCACCGCCCGGCTGCGCGCTCTCGAACGGGCGCACTCCGCCCGGCTGGGGGTCTTCGCGGCCGATACGGTCACCGGCAGGACCGTGGGCTACCGCGCGGACGAGCTGTTCGCGATGTGCTCCACCTCCAAGACCGTCACCGTCGCCGCGATCCTGCGGGACCTCGACCGGGACGGCCGGTTCCTCGCCGAGCGCGTCCGCTACACGGAGCAGGACGTCACCGGGTCGGGGTATGCGCCGATCACCGGCCTGCCCGGGAACCTCGCCCACGGCATGACCGTCGCCGACCTGTGCGCGGCCGCCATCGAGTACAGCGACAACACCGCAGCCAATCTGCTGCTGCGCGAGATCGGTGGTCCGCCCGCGTTCACCCGCTTCTGCCGTTCCATCGGCGACGGGGTGACCCGGCTCGACCGCTGGGAGCCCGCGCTGAACTCGGCGGAGCCGGGGCGGGTCACCGACACCACCAGCCCCCGTGCCATCGGCCGGACCTACGCCCGGCTCGTCCTGGGAGACGTGCTCGGGGCGCGGCACCGCGAGCGGCTGACCGGATGGCTGCTCGCCGACACGACCAGCGGCAACCGCTTCCGCGCGGGACTGCCCAAGGACTGGACCCTCGCGGACAAGACCGGCACCGGCGGTTACGGCACCGCCAACGACGTGGGCATCGCCTGGCCCCCCGGCCGGGGACCGGTCGTGCTGTCCGTGCTGACCACCAAGCACGTCTCCACCGCCCCCGCCGACGAACCGCTGGTCGCCGAGGCCGCCGCACTGCTGGCAGCGGCACTCGGCTGACCGGCGCCCCGAGCGGGACCGGGCCGGTGGAGCCTCACCCGGCGGAGAACAGCCGGCTGACGCACTGCTGGTACTGGTGCAGGTGGTGGAAGTGGTAGCAGCTCGCCGTCCGGTGGCCGTACCAGAGCAGGAACACGGCGACCAGGACGGACACCACGATCGCGAGCGCCGACGTCACCACGGCGGTGACGGCCCGGTCCCGGCCGAGGCCGGTCCGCCTGGACCGGGCCAGGGCGACACTGCCCAGGATCAGACCGGCGACCCCGATCACTCCGCCGACGACGAGGATCGAGGTGCTCAGCGCGATCGCTCCCAGCACCAGGGCGACCGCGGACAGGCCGGGCCGACCGGTCGGCGGCCGCACCGCCGGTGCTGTCCGGCTCGGCGGCATCTCTGTCCCTGTCGTGTACATCGGTGGTCCTCTCGTTGACCGGTATCTGGGCATGATCCTGGTCTCCGGGGGCCGGGAGGCACATCGCGCGGGGGCGGGAAGAACTCCTCCCCCGATCGGGGGAGGACCCCGCTGAGCTGCCCGGTCATACTTACGATCATGTTCAGGAGACTCCGGCCGCTGCTGCGCGGCGATCCTCCAGGAGGCGCTCACCAACGCGCTGCGGCACGGGAGCGGCGGTCCGATCGAGGTCCGGGTCGCGGCCGCGCCGGACCGGCTGGAGCTCGGCGTGGTCAACCGGACCACGCCCGGCACGGGCACGGGCACGAGGGCCTTCCCGACCTCCGGACACGGCCTGCCCGGCCTGGCCGAGCGGGTGCGGCTGCTGCACGGTGAGATCGCTGGGCGCGCAGAACCGGACCCACGCGGTGGTGATCGCCTACGAGTCCGGCCTGGGGGTGCCGGGGTTCGCCGGCAGACCGGGCGCGGACCCGGACGGAGCAACCCGGCTGGTCGCGGCGGTCGGGGCCGGAAAGAGTGGCCGGGACGTGCCGCCGCGTGCGGCACCGCACCACTGGCCGCGCCGGTGCACCGCCCCCTGACCCGCACCGCCCCGGAGTCGGCGCCGTGCCCCTTTCCGGAGGGACCTCCCATGCTCCGCTACCCGTCCATCGCCGACCACGGGCTCGTCGGCGATCTGCAGACCTGTGCCCTGGTCTCGGCCGAGGGTGTCGTCGACTGGATGTGCGCGCCGCGCTTCGACTCGCCCAGCGTCTTCGCCGCCCTGCTCGACCACGACCGCGGCGGCTACTTCTCAATCAGCGCCGCGGACGTCCCGGGCACCAGCGTCCGCCAGCTCTACCTGGCCGACACGGCGATCCTGGTCACCCGGTTCCTGACCCCCGACGGCGTCGGGGAGGTCGTGGACTGCATGCCGGTGAACCGCCCCGAGCAGGCCACGGACCGGCACCGGCTGCTGCGCGGGATGCGGGTGGTGCGCGGCAGCGTCGACTTCACCCTGGAGTGCCGCCCCCGGTTCGACTACGGCCGCGCCGCGCACAGCCTGCACCTCGACGGCGCCGACGCGCTCTTCGCGGGTCCGGGCATCGACGCCCGTCTGCAGACGGCCGGGCCGATCCGGCTGGAGCGCGACGGCGCGGGCGACGTCCGCGCCCGGGTCACGCTCCGCGCCGGCGAGGAGGCGGCCGCCCTGCTGACCCTCTGCGACAGCGACAGCGACAGCGCCGGCGACGACGGCGGCCCGGCGCCGGACCCGCTGACCCTGTCGGACGCCCTGGCGCAGATCCGGCACACCCGGCACTACTGGCAGGGCTGGACCGCCCGGTGCCGCTACCGCGGCCGCTGGCAGCAGCAGGTGCGCCGCTCGGCGATCACCCTCAAGCTGCTGACCTACGCGCCCACCGGCGCCCCGATCGCCGCAGCCACCATGGGCCTGCCCGAGCAGGTCGGCGGCGAACGCAACTGGGACTACCGCTACACCTGGATTCGCGACGCCTCGCTGTCGGTACGGGCGTTGCAGGACCTCGGCTACACCGAGGAGGCCCACGCCTTCCGCCGCTGGCTCGGCGACCGCCTCAGCGCCGGGAACACCGCCAACGGCGAGCCGCTGCAGATCATGTACCGCGTGGACGGGGACCCCGAGCTGACCGAGGAGGTGCTGGACCACCTGGAGGGCTGGCGCTCCTCGGCGCCGGTCCGCGCCGGCAACGGCGCCGCCGGCCAGCTGCAGCTCGACATCTACGGCGAGGCCGTCCACGCCCTCGCCCAGGTCCGCACCCTGGCCGACCTCGCGGGCATCGACGGCTGGCGGCTCAGCGCAGAGCTGCTCGACTGGCTGACCGACCACTGGGACCGCCCCGACGAGGGCATCTGGGAGACCCGCGGCGGACAGCAGGACTTCACCTACAGCCGGCTGATGTGCTGGCTCGCCTTCGACCGCGGCATCGAGGTGGCCACCCGCTTCGGACGGCCCGCCGACCTCCCGCGCTGGCGGGCGGCCCGCGACGCCATCATGGACCAGGTCGTGCGGAAGGGCTGGAACGAGCAGCGCCAGGCCTTCGTCCAGCACTACGGCACCGATGTCCTGGACGCCTCGCTGCTGCTGATGCCGCTGGTCGGCTTCCTCTCCCCGACCGACCCCCGCTGGCTGGCCACCCTCGACGCGATGAACACCGAACTGGTCTCCGACAGCCTCGTCTACCGCTACAACCCCGCCGCCTCATCGGACGGCCTGCGCGGGAGCGAGGGCACCTTCTCCCTGTGCAGCTTCCTCTACGTGGACGCCCTGGCCCGGGCCGGCCGCACCGACGAGGCCCGCTACGCCTTCGACAAGATGCTCACCTACGCCAACCACGTCGGCCTGTTCGCCGAGGAGATCGGCCCGACCGGCGAGCAACTCGGCAACTTCCCCCAGGCGTTCACCCACCTCGCGCTGATCACCGCCGCCATCGCCCTCGACGAGGAGCTCGACCGCGCCGAAGCGCTGCGCTGACCCGCCGCCGGGGCCGTGCCCGGGGCGGGCGGGCACGGCCGGCAGCGTGGGTCGGGCGGAGCCGCCGCTACTGCGTGGGCATGGTCTGCACGCCGCTGGGCACCGTCGGGGCGGGGTTGGCGGCGACCTCCTGCTGCGCGGTGACCAGGGAGGCCGTGGCCGCGGCGACGTACCCGCCGCCGGGTCGCCGCTGACACTGATTCAGATGCAACGTTCACAAGCTCAACTCCCAGCCCCCAGGGAGGCGCGGTCTAAATTCACCTCGCCCGCCTCAGAGCTCGTCGAATTCACCAGGTACTCCCAGGGATCGGCACCCTCACTCATAAGTCGACGTTCATCCTCCGCATGAATGAAACGGGAATGGGGAGCGCCCAAAATGTCGGGAATGTCAAATGGGCGATGATGGCGATCACCGAGCGTGAGCGTGATGAATTCCACCATGCCCATGAACAGTTCCTTCGCTGCACCCCCACGATGATTCCGCACAACCAGAGGCCACAGGTCTGGATCCTCTCCACGCATGCACCAGAAGAGGTCGACGCCAGTCCCCGTAGTGCCCCAGCCAACAAGGGAGCCCATCTGCGGCCAAGCTGGATACCAAAACTCATTTCCGTCAATTCGGGACTCAGTATTGGCGATCGGCGTTAGGTCACGACACCGAAGCACGCCCGGCGTCAGTTCACCGTCGACGGGAGTTGCGATCGTGAGCACATTGTCAATTGTGCCCCTGCCGTAAGCATCCATGAATTCCCGGAAATCCCGAGGGAAGGAGACTTTCCAGCGCCGCTCCACCGCTTGCCAGTCCACATTTTCTTGCGGATTCCCAGGAGGTGACAGAACATCGACGAGCCGTCGAAGTGACGAATTCATATCCATTTCCCCTCTCGCAACAACTACGTACCCCCAGCTACCTAGTACTACAGCCGGTTGTTCACGTGACGTGATGGCGGCTGGCTCGTTACTCCATTCGTGGGAGTGATGCTGCCGCCAGGTGCGGTGCCGACGGGCGAGTTGAGCGAGGCTGATGTCCGTTCCATGGAGGGTGAGTTGGAGGCGCTGTGTGCCTCGGTGGACGATGTGTTCGCCCGCCCGGCCTCGCGGGAGAACCTGCGGGCGATGATGCGCGGGCTGCTGGCTGAGGTGCCGCGCAAGAACCTGTGGCAGCTGGCCGAGTTCGCCGGTCACCCCAACCCCGACCGGCTGCAGGGCTTCCTGGCCAAGGCGGCGTGGGACGCGGACGAACTGCGCGACCGGGTCCGGGACTATGCCGTCGCCGCCCTGACCGCCCCGGATGCGGTACTCATCGCGGACGAGACTGGTGACATCAAGAAGGGCACCAAGAGCGCCGGGGTGCAGCGGCAGTACACCGGAACCGCAGGCCGGATCGAGAACGCCCAGGTCAGCGTCCACCTGTCCTACGGCTCCAGCCGGGGTCGGACACTGATCGACCGTGAGCTCTACCTCGGGAGGACATGGGCTGGAACCACCGCCGAACATGAACGGCGCAGTGCCGAGCAGGGCATCCCGCCCGAGCGCGCCACGCAAGTGGCCACCAAGCCGGAACTGGCCCGGCGGATGGTGGAACGCGCCGTGCGGGCAGGGGTCCCGTTCTCCTACTTCCTGGCCGACGAGGTCTACGGCCAGGCCCGCGCCCTGCGTGCCTGGCTGGAGGAACAGCGCATCCGCTACGTGCTGGCCATCCCCAAGGACGAGGCGCTGCCACTGCCCGACGGGCGCACCCGCCAGGCCCGCGAACTGTACGCGGCCGTGCCCGAGGACGTCTTCGAGCGCCGTTCGTGCGCCGACGGCGCCAAGGGCCCGCGCGACTACGACTGGGCCATCGTCCAACTCGCCCACACTGATCTGGAGTTGGAGCGCCACCTGTTGATCCGGCGTTCCACCGTTCCGAACAAGGTGAACAAGAAGACCGGCGAACTGGTCCGCGAGGTCGCCTACTTCCTGTGCCACGCCGACACCGGCACCACCCTGTCCGCACTGGTGACCGCCGCCGGGCAGCGCTGGATGGTCGAGGAGTCCTTCCAGGTGGCCAAGGGCCAGGTCGGACTCGATGAGCACGAGGTACGCAAATGGTGCTCGTGGTACCGGCACACCACCGTATGCATGCTCGCCATGGCCTTCCTGGCCGACGTCCGGAGCCGGCTAATACCGCACCGTCCACCGACAGTCGACCCCCGACCGTGAACGAGATCCGCCGCCTGTACGACCGCATCGTCCAGGCACCAGTGCGCACCGCCCGCACCTGGCTGACCATGCACTGGCACCGCTGGCGCACCCGCCACCAAACCCGGGCCCGCCACAGCCACTACCGCACCCGAACCGCCCGCGCTCACTCACCGTAAAACCACCGGCTGTAGTACTAGGGGGACCCTAGGTAGCTGAACCGATATCCCGGTTATTTTACTCCAGGCGTCGGCAGCTCACTACTGATCTTTAATCTCTGACTTGACGATCAGTCATAATGGGTACAAGTTCCCTATGGTGCAGTCTAGTTCGGGCAAGTTGGATGCTGCTTGGCGTGAGGAGCGGCGAATGCGGGCTGCCGCTCTGTTCGAACAGGGCGTGAAGCAGGCTGAGATCGGCCGGTTGCTGGGGGTGTCGCGGCAGGCTGTGTGTCAGTGGCGGGCCGCGTGGGAAGAGGGCGGGTCGGAGGCGCTGGTCGCACGGCCAGGGGGTCCTGGTTCCTATCTGACGTCCGGTGAGGAAGGCGACCTGCTGGTGGTGCTGAGGCGCGGACCGCTGGAGTCGGGGTGGGACGATCAGTTGTGGACGCTGGCGCGGATCGCGCGGGTGATCGAGGAGCGGTTCGGTCCGCGGTTCACCCTTGCGGGCGTGTGGTACCTGCTGAAGCGACTGGGGTGGTCCTGGCAGGTTCCGGTGACACGGGCCGTCCAGCGGGACGAGGAGGCGATCGCCGCTTGGCGCACACAGACGTGGCCGGCGGCGTCCCATCCGACCAGGCCGCACGCGAGGGACGCTGGATAGTCTTCGAGGATGAGGCGGGAGCCGCGCTCACCGGGGTAGTGCGCCGCTCCTGGGGTCCACGGGGCGTCACACCCGTCATCGCCATGAACGGGGCACGGGGCAAGCGCGAGAACATGGTGACCTTCCTGGCCTACCGCACCGGGCGCGAGCCCCGGATGCTCGCCTGGCACAAGAGTGGCGAGGGGTACACGAAAGAGGACTTCCCCCTGCTCCTCACGATGCTGCACGCCCGCCTCGGCGCGAAGGTCACGCTGATCTGGGACAACTACTCCAGTCACACATCAGCCCAGGTCAGAGCCTGGATTGCCGAGCAGTCGACATGGCTGCGCGTGGTCGCGCTGCCGCCGTACGCGCCGGAACTGAATCCGGTGGAGCTCCTGTGGAAGAACGTGAAGGACCTGCTCGCGAACCGCGCATTCCGTTCGATCCACGAACTCGCCGACACCGCCGAGGCGGCACTCGGCAGCGTCAAGCACGCCACGCACCTCGCCGGAACCGGTCTGGCGCTACCGGAAGTTGAGTTAAGCGGCTAGTTAAAGATCAGTACTTCAGGCAGGACCAGCCTTGGGTATTCAACGGTGGCGATGATCTGACCCCGGATCAGGGAAAGGTGCCGTTGACCTGCAAGGATGTGAGTGTCGAAGTCATATCCAGTGCGGGAGCAAGGCACCTTTCGGGTGAAGGCTACAGGGTGGGATGAACGGCTGTCGGTGAAGGCCGACGGCAAGGGCGTGGTCGGACACGCCGGGGCGGCGCTGCTGCGCCGATGTGCGGACCGGACCGGGCTGACCAGTGCGCTGGGGAGGGTACTGCCGAGCGGCGTCGGTACCGGGTGGCGTGATCGCGGCCAGGTGGTGGTGATGCTCGCGGTCGCGATCGCGCTGGGGGCCACGAGCCTGCTGGACGCTGAGGCTCTACTGGCCCACCAGTCCGCGCTGTTCAAGGCTCCGGCCTCGGACTCAACGATGCGCCGCGCGTTGGCGGCGATCGATGACAGGGTCCTGGCGCGGATCGCGAAGGTCCGGGCACGGGTGCGTCGCCACGTGTGGAACCAGATCGCGCTGCGGCCCGGCGGATTCCCCTGGCTGAGCGTGGCGGGCAAGCGCCTGACGGGGTGGATCGTGATCGACATCGACGCCACGATCATCACCTCGGCGTCCAGGAAGGCCGGGGCAGCGGCGACTTTCAAGCGGACGTTCGGCTTTCATCCGCTGGCCGCGTGGTGCCAGAACACCCAGGAGTGCCTGGCCATGCTGCTGCGCGAGGGCAACGCCGGCGCGAACACGGTCACCGACCACCTGCGGGTCCTGGCCGACGCCCTGCGCCAGGTCCCCGACTCCTCGGCCGCCAAGATCCTGATCCGGATCGACGGCGCGGGTGCCACCCACGACCTCCTGGACCACCTCGAAGCCCTCAACACCGCCCGCCGCACCGTGCGCTACCTGGTCGGCTGGAAGATGACCGACGCCGACGAGACCGCCATCTCCCTGCTGCCGGACATCGCGTGGGGCGACACCCTGGCCCAGCACGGCACCACCGTCCCCACCGCGCACATCGCCGAACTCACCGACCTGAGCACCCGCCCCGGCTGGCCCGAGGGCATGCGCCTGCTGGTCCGTCGCACCCGACCCTCTGCCCGGCAGGCCAAGAAGCTGACGGACTTCGAGCGCGCCACCGGCTGGCGCTACGCGGTCATCGCGACCAACATCCGCCACATGTGGGGCATCGCCGGGTCCCACCAGCCGCAGTGGCTGGACGCCGTCGCCCGGGCCAGGGCCCAGGTCGAGGACCGGGTGCGCTGCAACAAGGCCATGGGCCTGCGCAACCTGCCCTCCCAGACCTGGGACGTGAACCGCGCGTGGATGCTGACCTGCAACCTTGCCGCAGACCTCGACGCCTGGACCCGCCTGCTCGGCCTGCACGACGTCGACGACCTGGCCGCCGCCGAGCCCGAGACCATGCGCTACCGGCTCTACCACCTCCCGGCCAAGCTCACCCGCCATGCCCGCCGCCGCTGGCTCACCCTGTCGCGCACCTGGCCCTGGTGCGACGCCTTCACCACCTGCTGGCAACGACTCGGCCTCCTACCGGCCCTCCACTGACCTTCCATCACCCGACCGACGCGGAACAGGAAGGAGCAGAGCCCAGCCCCGGGAGCAGTGGAACCCCGGCGCAGCCGCAGCGAAACGCGAAGACCCGCACCGACATCGCAAGGACACGGCAGCTGTAGATCGTGATCTTTGGGTTCATGGGGTGCTGTCGGCGTAGGCGTGCCAGCGTTGGTGGCAGGCGCGGGCGCGGTGTTGGTGGCGGCGTCGCCAGGCGGACCAGCGCAGGACGTGGCCGGCGTCCCGGCGGGGCGTGGGGAGGATCAGTAGCCGGAGCAGGCGCAGGAGTTCGAAGCTGCTGAGTGGGACCAGCTCGAGCCCGGCGGGTGTGGGTTCGCCTGCTTCGAGGGCGGTGGCGACGGCGAGGAATGCGTAGGCGACCAGGGCGGCGGTGGACCAGCGGTGCCAGCTGGTCCAGGTGGTGACCTGGCCTTTGTCCAGGCCGACGGTGTTCTTCGCGGCTTGGAAGTCTTCCTCGATCTTCCAGCGCAGGCACACGATGCCCACCAGCCGCGCCAGGCTCGCCGGTATCGGGCTCCAGCAACGGTAGTAGGAGACGGTTCCGGTGTAGCGGTGGCGGCGGGCCAGCAGCACCGAGACCCCGCCTTCCGCGTGGTCGGCGGGGGTGTCGTCGGGGTGGACGTCGAGCATGGCCCAGTCGTAGTCGCGTGCGCCCTTGCTGCCGGTTCCGGTGCGCATCCGCTGCCAGGCCCCCTTGGGGACCAGGGCTTTCGCCTTGGCGGCGGACAGCCTGGCGCCCGAGGGCAGGGTGAGGTGGTGGCTGCTGCGGACCGCGACTGCGTAGCCGAGGCCGAGCCGGCGGCAGGTGGTCCGCAGGGCCTTGGCGCCGTAGACCTCGTCCCCGGCGAAGAAGCTCGCGCGGACCCCGGCGGCGTGCGCCTTCTCCAGCATGGCCTGGGCCTGGGCGGTCTTGGTTGCGAACATCAACTCCTCTGGCACGCCCGTGTGTTCGCGACGCTCCTCGTCGGCGGCCCACTGACGGCCGAGGTAGTGGACGCGGTCGACGATGGTGTGGCCGCGGCTGGTGGCGTAGGTGAGGTGGACGGCGACCTGGCACAGGCCGATCCCGCCGAGCGAGCCGGAGTACTGGTGGGCGGCGCCGACCGCGTCGGTGGAGGACTTCGCGTCGCCGGTCTCGTCCGCGATCAGCACCGCGTCGCCGTCGTCCAGCGCGGCGACGGCCCAGGCGGCGGCCGCGTCCAGCACCGCTTCGTCGTCCCAGCTCGCGCGGGAGAGCAGGTGCTGCAGGCGGTGTGGGCCGCTGTGGCCGATCGCCTCGGCCAGGGTCCAGCAGTTGACGTTCTCCAGTTCCATCAGCAGCCCCTCGGCGAGCTGGCGGAACGTCGAACGCGTCTCCCGGCGGGGAAAACCGCTGGCCACAGCGCCCATGAGGTCCTCGAAGAGCTCACGGTGCCGGTCATGCGCTATCGTCGGCGCGGCAGCCGCCGCGTACTGATGTTGAGTCACATCTCGTCATGATCGCGGCGGCTGTCCTCATGCCCGCAGACGGCCCCGGCCTCGCTGACCAGGAGCAACACCACCGAGATCACGATCTACAGCTGCCGTGAAGGACAAACCGGTGCGAACCGAAACCACTACCCAGCCGCGATCACAACAGACTCATCGAGGTCGATCAGGGCCCACTGCTCATCGGTGACATTGCCTCGCGCCATGACTGACTGCCTATCAAAACCGAGCCTCATGGCGCAGGCCAATCATCAAACTCGAGATCCAAACTCCAGACAGGACCTAGTACTGCAACGACACTCCGTGACCTGAGGAGCGGTTGGGTCGTTGGATATCGTATGCTGGAAAACATAACTGACGGCTGGTCAGATGAGTTTGACGATTTCGTGTCCCGGTTCGCTGGTCGTTTCGGGCGAGTGGAGCCCCGGCGGCAGATGATCTCCTACCTGCGGGGACTGCTCGGCGAGACGGAGCGGAAGAACGGCTGGACGCTGGCGGAAGCAGCAGGCGACGCCGGTCCGCAGGGAATGCAGCGACTGCTGAACTATTACGCCTGGGACGCGGACGCGTTACGGGATGACATCCGCAATGCGGTTATCGAAGCCATCGGCGATCGCGAGCATGGAGTCCTCATTCTGGATGAAACGGGGTTTATGAAGAAGGGGGTCCGATCGGCGGGGGTTGGGCGCCAGTACTCGGGGACAGCGGGGCGAATCGATAATTCTCAGGTCGGTGTGTTTCTGGCGTACGGATCCAATCGTGGTCGGGCTCTGATCGACCGGGAGCTTTACCTTCCCAAGGACTGGACCGATGACCGTGAGCGGTGCCAGGCCGCTGGTATCGATGACAATGTCAACTTCGCAACCAAACCCGATCTCGGACTTCGAATGCTAAAACGCGCCGTTGACGCCGGAGTGCCGTTCTCCTGGGTGACTGGCGATGAGGTCTACGGTCAGACCGGGCGTTTGCGGCTTTGGCTGGAGGAAAACGACATCCCCCACGTTTTGGTCGTGCCAAAATCCCAGATGGTCATCACCATGGAATTCTTCGGACAGGCCCGCGCTCACGAGCTGATCGGCGGCCTTCCGGCCAATGCCTGGCAACGTCTGAGCTGCGGTGATGGTGCCCATGGACCACGGGAGTACGACTGGGCGGCAGCCCCGATCCGCCCCTGGCGTCTTGAGGGCTGGGACCATTGGCTGCTTGCCCGACGCAGTCTCACCGATCCTACGGATATCGCCTACTACATATGTTTCTGTCCCACCGGAACCACGCTCCAAAAGCTTGCCTCGATCGCGGGATCGCGGTGGATGGTCGAAGAGTGCTTCCAGACATCGAAGAACGAGACCGGTCTTGACCACTACCAGGTCCGTGGATATACCGCGTGGTATCGGCATATCACCCTCTCCATGGCCGCCCTCGCATTTCTCGTCCTCCTTAGAGAGAAGGCCGCTAAAAAGGGGATCAAAATCTCGAACTGGTGAACTGTTGGTGCCCGTCAGCATGAACGAAGCACGACATCTTTTCAGCCGCGTCTGCTTTCCCAAGCGCAACGGAATCCACCATGCACTCGCCTGGTCGTTCTGGCGCCGAAAAGCTCAGGCTCGGGCCCGAATCAGCCACTACAAACGCAGAGGTCATACCGAAGTGTCGTTGCAGTACTAGTCCGCGTCTACCACGAGGCGGTGGGAGCACGAGTCCGCGTACTACGCCCTCCGCCACACGATCATGCAAGGGCGCGTCCTGCGGTCGGGCGACCCCGCCGGCGTGCGGCGATGGTCGAGGCCGCCGAGTCCAGGACCGGTACGGACCCGGACCGCTGCAGCTTCACAGTGGCCCTCCATGCCGCCCGCGAAATTACCTATCAACCTCTCAGGTGGAGCGTATATCTTATCGACAACCACAGGCTATTCGAAAAACACCTACACAGCCGGCGGCCCAGAGGATACCGACAAGCCCTCTCGCAGCCAATCCGACTCCATGATCCACCACATCCGGGGCCCAGTTAGCCACTCGGACGCCGGGTGATCGCCATGGAGCACATTAAGGAGAAACGCCACCATTCCACCCTCGAAGCGGTAGGTAGTGGCAGCGCCTCGCGCCCACATGATCACCGGCCATCGGTCCGGATCCGGATCCCCCGTCAACCAAAAGAAAATATCGCCGTCCTCATTTTCACCCCAGGCCAGCAGACCACCTGACGCCGGATGGATTGGATAGACCACCCCACCCCAATAGTCCTCATCGGCACCATCGAATTCAAAGAGCGGCCTAAAGTCCGAATGAGTTCTGTCAACGAACCGATTAAAACCGCCATTACTTAGGCTTGGAGCATAAACGAAGAACCTCGGCTCATCAAGTGCCGTATAAATTACCCCACCGCCATAGCGGCCGACAAATTCCCGATAATCCCCGGGGAAATCGATGCCAATTTCTGCAGCCGCGCCCTCCCAGGGCGGCGAGGATACGCCGCCCTCTGGCGGCGGCAGAAACCTGGCAAGGTCATCAAGATCCGCACTCATATGCATCCCTAGTTTCCAAGATTCGGATACTGGTTATCCCCAGTGTTAGGCACGTACACTGAGCCAACTCCCAATGGAGCTCCGGTCGCCTGGCTTTGCGATAGATAGCTTAGCCAGAATCCCAGAGGAATGGTGCTCGTCGCAGTCGCATATCTCGGCATGGCGACATAAATAAGAGCAGAATTCCCCGCAGGCTTCAACTGCCCCTGCGCTTGCGTTTCAAACTGGCGCATCGATCCGCTGCCCACATTCGTGCTCCGCCAGCAGGGTGCAACGTTGTCCAACGCACCGCTCCCTCCCAAGACCGATGGAGCCAAGTGGCAACTGTTGAGCCTACTCCTATTGAGCGCGGCCAGCTGCTGCGCAGGGGAATCGGGAGCCATGCTTCGCGGTATTTTCGCTCTGTTGTGCTTACTGTTGGTCTTGGTTGCGCAGACCACAGAACCTTCGGAGCGTCCATCATATCCGGTCGGCTCATAGTAGGCCCAGCCACCGTTCTGAGCGTTCGACTGAGAGCCTGGCATCGGGTTGTTCGCACAGGTCTGAGGATCGTCGTTGGAAGTCGGAGTGCATGAGGAGACGGCACACGTGGCGGCTGTTGCAAGTGCGGACCCTATGACCAGTGTTGAGGTGCTGACGATGTTGCTTAGGCTGCCGATGTTGATCAGCGAGGATGGCGGTTGTGCAACGTCGATTGAGTGGATATCGAGGGTAGCGTGGCCTATGTGTTCTGTGAGCGTCCTGGCTTCAGCCGCAATTTCGGCAGCCTCTGCGGCCGCTGCCGCTGCTGCGGCGGCGGCAGCGGCAGCAGCTGCAGCTACAGCTACAGAGACGCCGCCCCCAGCCCTACCGCCGCCACCGCCACCGCCACCGCCACTTTGCGTTACGGGTTCCATCGTGTTGCAGGGGATGAGGAGGGGCGGCCCACATTGCTGGCCTGAACCGCCGAGGAGTTGATTCATTCCCGACGAGTTGAGCTGCAACTGCGAGCAGCTGACGCCGTAGAGACCGGTGCAGGTGTCGCTGTCGTTGCCGGCCTGCATCGGTTGAAGCACGCTCCACACGGCGTCGCAAATCAGTGAGGCTACCTCGAGGTAGCTGCACTGATTATGTCCGCTTGGATCGGCGCCGGTGGTGGGGTTGTCGTTGGCGTAGGTGTAGGGGTTGGCGTTGACGCTGGAGCCGACTGGTGAGTTGCTCTGGGTGTCGGCGGAGTTGAAGCTGCCGGTGCCGGGCTGGTACCAGCGGGCGGCCATGTTGACCTGGCCGGTGGTGGGGTCGGTGTATTCGCTCTGGTAACCGAGGGTTCCGGTGAGGGTGGGGGTGCCGACGGGGTTGCCCCACGGGTCGTAGCTGGCGGAGCCGGTGAGGGTGGTGGCAGCAGCGGTGAACTGGGCGGTGATGTCGTCGTGGGCGTCGGTCATGGCGAGGGTGGCGCCGGTGCCGGGGGTGTTCTCGCCGGTGACGTTGCCGGAGGGGTCGCGGCTGTAGGTGGTGGTGCCGTCGGAGGCGACGTCGTTGTCCTGGCCGGAGTAGGCGAGGGTGGTGGTGCCGGAGGTGATGGCGCGGCCGAGGGCGTCGTAGGTGTAGCTGGTGGGGCCGGCGGTGGCTTCCTGGCCGTAGGCGTCGAAGCTGTAGGCCATGGTGGAGTTGTTGGCGGTGACGGTCTTGCCGTCGAGGGTGCCGCGGGCGGTGTAGCTGTAGGTGGAGGTGCCGTCGGAGGTGAGTTCGTCGCGGGCGTCGTAGGTGTAGGTGGTGGCGCCGGCGGTGAGGCGGTTGCCGTTGTCGTCGTAGGTGTAGCCGGTGGTGGTCGTGGTGGTGCTGCCGGCGGGGGTGGTGGCCCAGGAGGTGAGGCGTCCGGCCTGGTCGTACTGGTAGGTGTTGGTGGAGGCGCCGGTGGTGCCGGTGGTGGTCTCGCCGGTGAGCTGGTCGCCGTTGTTGTAGGTGTAGGCGATGCCCGCGACGGTGGTGCCGGCCGCGGTGGTCAGGGTGTCGTTGTTCAGGTGGTGCAGGGCGTCGTAGCCCAGGTTCTGGGTGTCGCCGCCGGTGCCGTAGCTGATGCTGGTGGGTTGGGACAGCGGGTTGTAATGGTAGGTGAGTTGGGTGCCGGTGGCCGCGTCGGTGTCGGTGGACAGGCGGCCGTCGGCGTCGTAGCTGTAGCTGCTGGTGCCCGACGCGTCGGTACGGGTCAGCGGGTTGCCGTCGGCGTTGTAGCTGAAGGAGCTAGCCCCTGCCTCGCCGGTGGCGGTGAGGAGCTGTCCCAGGGCGTTGGTGGCGTAGGTCTCGGTGCTGGAGCCGACCGAGCTGCCGACGAGGTACTGGTTCAGGGAGTAGGAGAAGCCGCGAGTGGCGGTGGGGGCGTCGGCGCCGGTGCCGCTCTGGGCGGTCAGGTCGCCCAGGGCGTCGTAGCTGTCGGTGACCGTCACCCCGCCCGGGAGGTATTCGTTCGCGGTGTCGCCGTCGCCGTCGTAGGCGAGGTAGGTGGTGGAGTTCGCAGCGCCCGAGTAGGCGGAGGTGGCGGGCGCGGTCTTCGACTCGGGCAGGTTCCAGGGGGTGTAGGTCGTGTAGGCGGTGTCGGCGGTGGTGCCGGCCGCGTTGCCGTTGCCGTCGGTGTACGCGGTCTGGTTGCCGTCGGCGTCGTAGCCGTAGGTAGTGGTGATCGAGTGGGTGGCGGTGGTCGGCTCGACCTGCTCGGTCAGGTCCCCCAGTGCGTCGTACTGGTAGGTCTCGGTGGTCTGCAGTGCGTTGGTGCTGCTGCGCAGGTCGCCGTCGTCGTCGTAGGTGGCGCTGGTGGAGCGCAGGACCGTGCCGGCCGGGTTCTCGTCGGCGGTGCCGGTCTCGCGCCCTGCGGCGTCGTAGGTGGCGGTCTGGACGCTCTGGTCGGGCAGGACCGTCTTGGTGGTGTCGCCGTTCAGGTCGTACGTGTAGTGGGTCGTGTCGCCGCTGGTGTCGGCCGACGAGGTCTTCTGGCCGAGGTTGTCGTAGGTGTAGGAGGCGGTGACGCCGGTTGTGGAGACGCTCGAGGCGACCTCGCCGGCGGTGTTGTAGGTGTCGGTGGTGCCGACCTGGGTCTGGGTGGTGGTGGAGGTGTAGACGTTCTCGGACGTGGTCTTGGGGCGGCCGAGGTCGTCGTAGCCCTGGTTGGCCACGCTCCCGTAGGGGTCGGTGGAGGTGAGCTGGTCGCCGCCCAGGTCGTAGGTGTAGCTCCAGGTGCCCTGCGTCATCGTGCCGCCCGCGTCGATGGCGGGGTTGGTCTGCGAGACGCGGTCGTCGAGCTGGTCGTAGGTGTAGTCGGTCTCGTTGCTGTCGTTGTCGACCTGCTTGGTCAGGTCGTTGTCGGCGTCCCAGCTCCAGGTCGTGGTCGAGGGGACGGGGCTGCTGGCGCCGTGGGGAGTGTAGGACGGCAGGGTCGTGGCGGACTTGCGGCCGTCCAGGTCGTACGCGGTCACGGTGATGTTGCCGCGCGCGTCCTCGCTCTGGGTGCGGTCGCCGAAGGTGTCGTAGCCGTCCAGGGTGGTGGGGGCGGTCGGGCTGGTCGCGCCGGTCGTCGGATCGGTTGTCGTGATCGTCGGGGCGACCGTGGTCGAGAGCTGGCCCGCCGCGTCGTAGGTGTAGCTGGTGGTCTGCGTGTCGGGGTCGGTCATGGTCAGGACCAGGCCGCGCTCGTCGTAGGTCCAGCCGGTGGTGAGCGTGGTCGTCGCGTTGACGTACTGGGCGGCGGTCTTCTTGTCGCCGTCGGGGTAGTACGTGTAGGTCCACTGCTGTGCCGGGTCGCCGGCGGCGTCGGTCTCGTCGGAGGTCAGGACGTGGCCGTCGAGGTCGTAGGTGTAGCTGGTGGCCCGGTCGGCGGCGCTGGGGTCGACGGTGGTGGTCAGCGTGCGGTCGTCCGCGTCCCAGGTGTGGTCGGTGGTCAGCGTGCCGTTCTTGGTGACCTGCGCAGTCAGGTTCCCGGCGGGGTCGTAGCTGTCCTGTTCGTCGATGTAGCCGGTGTCGGCCGAGCCGGTGTCGGTGACCTGCTTGGTCAGCCCGTTGTCGTAGTAGGCGTAGGTGCGGGTGACGCCGATGGCGTTGGTCACCGTGGACAGCCGGCCGCCCGGGTCGTAGGCCCGGCTCTCCAGCAGCTGAGCGACGGGGGCCTGCGCGGTCGCGGTCGAGCCGGTGTAGTTGCTGAGCGTGGTGGTCAGCAGGCGTCCGTCGGCATCGTGGGTGTAGGCGTACTGCTGGCCGCGGGGCTGGATCTCCGAGGACAGGTTCCCGTAGGAGTCGTAGAAGTACTGGGTCTCGTAGAGCATCGGGTCCGTGGACGTCGCCAGTTCGCCGTGGCTGTTGTAGGTGTCGACGGTCGGGCGCGAGGGGTCGCCGCCGGTGGTGTCGGAGACCGTGGTGGTCAGGGTGTTGCCGTCGGCGTCGTAGGTGTACGTCGTCTCCTTGGTGTGGACGACGTTGTTCCCGATGGCGTCGACGGCCCCCGGGTCGGTCTCGGTGAGCACGCGCCCGAGCGGGTCGTAGGTGTAGCTGGTGACCGGGTTCGTCGCCAGGTTCCCGGCGAGGGTCTTGGTCAGGACCCGGCCGAGCTGGTCGTAGGAGTACGTGGTCGTCAGGCCGCGGGGGTCGACGACGGTCGCGAGGTCGCCGTCCGCGAAGTAGGTGTACGCGGTCTTCGCGCCGCCGGGCGTGGTGGTGGAGGCCAGGAGTCCCACGGGGACGTCGTCGACGCCGTTCGCGTCGGGCGTGGTCGCGGTGGTGTACGTGTTGGCGGTCGTCAGGCCGCCGGTGTGGCCGGTCACCGCGGGCGTGGTCTCGGTGAGCCGGTTGCCGTTGGTGTCGTAGGTGTAGGACGTCTGGTAGGTCGTGTCCGTCGCGCCGGCCGAGCGGCCGTCCGAGGAGGTCAGCATCTCGTCGTTGCGCGGGTCGGTGGCCGACGTGGTGTCCAGGTAGTACGTGTAGTACGACGTGGAGCACAGGCTGGTGGCCTGGTCCTGGCAGGTGGTACGGGACACCACGTCGCCACGTGCGTTGTTCCCGGTGGTGGTGGTGTCCCCGTTCGGGTCGGTCACGGTGGCCAGGAACCCGCTGGCGTCGTAGCCGTAGGACGTCGTCGCGCCGGTGGCGTCGGTGCTCGACAGGATCCGCCCGCCGTTGGACAGGTCGTACGAGCTCGACATGACCTTCTGGCCCGGGTCGGTCACCTGCACCGTCTCGGTGGCCGCCGTGCCGGCGGACTGCTGGGCCGCCGACCACTGCGCGCCGACCTGCGCGGCGGTGAGCGCGGACGTGTACACGGCGGTCTCGGCCATCGAGCCGTCGAAGTAGACGGTCGAGCTCTCTGGCAGGGCGTCCCAGCCGATGCCGGTGACCCCCGCACCCAGCGTCAGGTACGGCATGCTCGTGAGCGCCAGGCTGGTGGCACTGCTCGTCGCCACCTGGCTGCCGTCCAGGTAGAGAACCTGCTTGGTGCCGGTCGCGGTGATCACCGCGTGGTGCCACTTGCCGTCGGTCACGCCGGCGGTGGACGCCATCTGCGTGATCCCGGTGCCCCAGAACTTGCCGTAGAGCTTTCCGTCGGTACCGACCCACAGCACCGGTGCCGCGGCGGCGAAGGACCCGGCCGACAGCACGTCACTCTCCATGCCCACCAGCACGCCGCCCCCAGTCGCGGTCTTGAACCACACCTGCGCCGAGACCGCGGAGGCCGTGGACGTCAGGTCCTGGGGAAGTTCCACATAACTGTCGGTGCCGTCGAACGACGCGGCTGTGGGCGCGGTGCCATCCGTCGCGGAGAACGGGCCGCCGCCCCCGAGTGTCGTGTTGTTGTAGGTGCCGTCTCCGCCGTTGACCTCGTCCGCCGCGTACGTCGACCCGGCCTCGTCGCCGAGCTGCCAGTACCCCTCAGGGCCGTCGCCCAGCACCGCGGAGTGGTAGACCTGGCTGGAGCCGGACACGGTCGGGTTGCCGAGGGTGTAGGTGCCGCCCTTGTCGTCGGTGACCGAGGTCAGCCGGCTGGTCGCGGTGTTGTACGTGACCTGGGCCTGGACGCGCTTGGCCGGGGTCGTCGTCCCGGTCAGGTAGGAGGCGCTGGAGGTTCCGATGCTGTGCAGGGCGGTGGCCTGGGTCGCCGTCAGCGGCTGGCTGTAGACCGACACGTCGGCGATGTCGCCGTCGAAGGAGTCGGCGTAGCCGGTGTAGTTGTCCGTCGCTTGGTGCGGTTCGTCCGGCCAGGTCCCGCCCCAGAAGCCCGCGCCCACGTAGACGTAGCTGCTTCCGTAGGCGTTGTAGGGCTCGACCTGCCCGGTCGCGTCGCCGACCAGGGAGCCGTCCAGGTACATCGCCTGTGTCGTGCCCGCGGCCGCGAGCACGACGTGGTGCCACGCGCCGTCGGTGACGACCTGGCCGGAGGCCATCGGGTCGACCTCGCCCGAGTACCAGAACTCCCCGTGCAGCTTCCCGTCCGAGCCGACGTACAGCGACGGCGTGTAGTAGCCCCCGACGTAGGTGGCGGAGGTGACCGGGGCCGTCTGGTAGGAGAACAGCACGCCGGCCGTGGTGGTCTTGAACCACAGCGAGATCGACTGGTTGCTCGCCGCCGTCGCCAGGGTGCTGGGCAGTGCCAGGCTGGAGCTGGTGCCGTTGAACCGTGCCGCCGTGGCGGTGGAGCCGGCCAGCGGGCTGCCGTCGGCGCCCAGCGTCACGTTCGCGTAGGTGCCCGCGTCGTCCTGCTCGTTCGCCAGGACCGAGGAGGCCGCCTTGCCGCTGCCCGCGGCGTCGTCCAGCCGCCAGTACGAGGTGGGGCCCGCGTCCAGTGCCGCCGCCGGATAGTTGGACCCGGGCGTGTAGGTGTAGCCGTAGCAGCTGGTGGACGCGGTCGCCGACGCGGCCTCCGAGGGCGGGCAGACCGAGGTGAGCTGGTCGCCGGTGTAGCCGTAGCTCCACAGCGAGGCCGTGGACGCGACCCCGGACGTCGCGTCGCCCGTGGTCACCGTCGCCACGTGCGCGTGCGCGGCCCCCGACGGGGTCGACCAGGCGAAGTACAGCGAACGCGAGGAGACGTTGTTCTCCTCCTGCGTCAGCTGGTAGGACGCGTTGTAGGTGAACGACTCCGAGAGCCCCGCATGCGTGGTGATCTTCGACAGCAGCCAGGTGTTCGTCCCGCCCGCCGCGCCGAACGTGTACGTCGTCCCGTCGGTCTGCGTCAGCCCGTAGCCGCCGCCCGACAGCGCCACCAACGTCGCATAGGTCCCCAGCGGAGGTATGTATCCGGAGCCGGAGTAGCCGTAGCGCTGCTCCTGGCCGCCGTCATTGGTGATCACGACGTTCTTCGTACCGTCGTCGTCCATGACGGCCCGCATGTCCGGCAGCGAGGACCAGCCTGCCCCGAACGCCCCCGCGGTACTGGTGTCCAGCGAATTGTAGGAGCGGTCCACCTCCAGCGCCGGCCCGGCGGTCGCCACCGTGGCATCCGTCGCACTGGTCGTGTAGTTCCCCGCCTCCTCGTCGTACCCGTGCCCCGAGTTCTGCGCCAGCCGCGAGGCCACCAGCGGCTGCGACACCTGCGTCGTGAACGCGCTCGTACTGCTCGTCTTCGCCAGGAAGCCGTCGTACGCCGTGACTGTCCAGTAGTAGCTGGTGCTCCAGGACAGGTCGCCCGACGGGACCGTCCACGCCGTGGAGGACTGCTTGGCCGAGGACACCACCTCCTTGCCCGCCGAGTTGTACACCGCGAAGTCGTAGGTCAGGGCGTCCGGCCAGGAGTCCGGGTCGACCGCCTGCACCTGCAGCTCGGGCGTCAGCTTGGGCGACACATAGCCGGAGGCCGGGAACATGTGCTCGACATCGGGGGCCGCGTCCGGCGCGTAGGTGATCGTCAAGTACGGGGTCTCGTCGACCACCTGCGAGGAGTCGAACTGCTTCCACGCCGAGGAGTTCGTGCCCGAGGAGAACACCGCCAGGCCGTTGTTCGCTGTCGTGCCCAGCGCGATGTCCTGCAAGTACGAGGTCGACAGCGTGGTGTCCTGCCACTGCCCTGTCGACGAGTCCAACGACGAGTTGGAGCAGGTGGAGGCTGCGGCTTCACCGGTCCAGGTCCCGATCGCGGCAGCGGTGGGGGGCAGATCCGACCACGACTTCGCGCCGGTCACGCTCCACGACGCGGTGATCGGATACGTCGAGTAGGACTGGGAGCTCCCGCAGGTGGCCGACCAGATGTCGAACATGTGCAGGACGGCGCCCTCGATGCGATAGCCGTTGCTCGTCGGCACCGTGGGGAACTTCAACAGCGACTCGCCGATGTGCGCACCGCCGTCATAGGTGCCGACCTTCAGCTGCCCGGCGGAGGAGAAGTCCTCGTCGTAGGGGTACTCCGCATAGGTGGTCTCCGTCTGCCCGGGCAGCGACACGTTGATCGACGGGTCCACCGTCACCGGGAACTGGATGTCCGAACCCGCGAGCCATGTCGGGTCCAACGACATCTGCACCGACGGCACGCCGTCCACCGTCGCCACCGTGTACGACACCGACCAGTTCTCGTGGTGCTCCCCCGAGACCGGGTCCACGTAGGAATCGTACGCGTACGCCTGCGGCAGTGTCGCGACCACGGCACCCGTGCCGTCGACCAGCTCCACCGTGCCGTCCGCAGCCGTCGTCAGCGACAGCCCCGTCAACGTCATCGGGAAGTCCCAGGTCGTCGCCGCTGCGGACGAGGTAAGAACCATGGACTCCTTCACACCGTCAGCGGTCGGCTGCAGCACCAGGTTGGTGTCCGGCAGGATCCCGTCGTACTCGGCCGTCGACCCGGTCACCGACACCGGCACGTCATCCGCGCCCGCCAGTGACCAGGAGACCGACTCGGAGGAGGAGACCGTCAGCGTCGCCAGCGCGCCGGTCGAAGAACCGCCGGAGACCACCGAGTCGGCCTGCACCGCACGGCCGAAACTCCACGGCAATGCTGATGGACCGGCCGAAGGCGTCAAGAACGAGGCGTCCTGGGCCGTGGAAGGGGCCGGCGTCGGCACCGGGGACGCCGCGGCCGCTCCCGTGGACGTGGGCGCGAACGAGACCTTCAGCGAGTTGGCCTTCTCCTGCCACCGCCCATCGCCAGCCCGCTCCAGGCCAGTGTCCAACGGCTGCCAGGAACCGTCACTGGCCTGGTAGTTGATCGGGTTCTGCGACACCTTGCGGGTGAAGCTGCCGTCCGCGTTCTGGTAGTAGTCGAACTTCTGGCCCGACTTGGCCGCGACCAGCTTCGACGTCCGGGTGTCGAACCCGCGGGACACCCGGCCGGAGGCACCCACCGCCGGGGCCGCCGCCCGAAAAGCGGCGTACGCCGGCACCTGCCCGCGCCCCCGCCCCGGCGCCGAACCGCTCGGGTGCCCGGCCCCGCTGCGCGCCCGGTGCACCTGCGACGCGTCACCCGTCTCCGAACGGACACCGCCCGAACCCGCCGCCCGGAGCCACTTGGCGAACGACCCCGCCGCAGAGCCGAGTGACGGAGTCGGGACAGACGCCGCGAGCGCGGCCCCGCCCTGCGCCCAGAACCCGAGCACCAGAGCGAAGACAACCACCCAGGACTGCCAACGCGAAACGCGACGCACCGCACACCGACTCTCAACGCAGAAACAGCGCAGCACCAACACCGCGACCACGGCGAAGGAGTACTGCGCATGAGCAGCAAATAACTACCGGCAGCGGAAAGCGCCACGCGAGATGCGTATTCAAACAGAAATAGGAGCGGCATCCTTCCGTGATCAAACGAAAGGATTTAGCAGACACTCCTCACAAGTCGGACTCCCATGGAAGGCACCACTGGACCCCGACCACTTTCGTGGACACTGGAAGTAGTTCATCGCAGTGTCAAGTGGGAAGTGCACGATGGTTTCAAAGCGGAAGAAGTACGCTCCGGAATACAAGGCAGAGGCCGTAGAGCTTGTAGTGAGCTCCGGCCGGCCCGTGGCTGAGATCGCCCGGGACCTCGGCCTGAACGAGGGAACCCTCGGGAGCTGGGTAAATGCCGCAAAGAGGAGCGGAAGCATCAAAGACAAGCCGCTTACTATCGATGAGCGCGTCCATATGAAGGAACTCGAAGAGGAAAACCGAAAGCTCCGAATGGAGCGGGATTTTCTAAAAAAAGCAGCGGCGTGGTTTGCAAGCCAGAATCAATAAAGTTCGCCTTTATCCTGCAAGTCAGAGACGAGCAGGCTGGCAAGCCGCGCCGCTTCAGGTATCCCATCAACTTCATGTGCCAGATGCTGCATGTATCTCGAGCCGGCTTCTATGCGTGGATCGGCAGGGAGGAGTCCCGGCACGCGCGGCGCGATGTCGAGCTCACGCGACTCATCATCGCCATCGACAAAACGAATAAGGGAAGGTACGGAATCGATCGGATACACGCCCAGCTGGCCCGCCAGGGCGAGCGCGTGTCGCCCAAGCGTGTCCGGCGCCTGGCCAGGGCTGCTGGACTGGCCTGCGTCCACCCCAGCCCCTACAGGGCCACCACCCTCCAGGACCCCGCGAACCGACGGGGCCTGGTGGATCTCGTCGAGCGCAACTTCGTCCCGGAAAAGAAAGACCAAATATGGTACGGGGACATCACATATATTCATACCGCAGAGGGCTGGGCCTATATGGCCACGGTGATCGACGGATACTCGCGCAAGCTCATCGGCTGGTCCATCGCTGACAATATGCGTGAAGACATGGTGGTCCAGGCGCTCGATATGGCCATCCGCAACCGCCGGCCAGGCCAGGGAGAAGCCGTGATGCACACGGATCGTGGCAGCCAGTACACCGGCAGTAGATTTCGCGACCACTGCCTTGACAACGGGGTCATCCCTTCGGTAGGAAAGACGGGGATCTGCTTCGACAACGCTGCGGCCGAGTCCTTCAACGCAACCCTCAAGAAGGAACTCATTCACCTGCATGTATGGGCAACAATCAAGCAGGTCAAAACCGCCATATTTGAATATGTCGAGTCCTACTACAATAGAAGCAGGATTCAGCGGGAACTTGGCTACCTATCGCCCTATGAATTCGAGAGCAGGTCTACATTTAGCGCAGCACTAGCAGCATAGAAGACTGTCTTCGAAATCGGTCGGCCTCCACCACCGAACTGCACTGATGCCAGCAAATGGCGGCGCGCCGACCCTGACGCCCGGCCACCGCCGGAAGTGGTATCCACTCCCGGTAGAATTTCCACAGCCGATCAACAGGCTTCGCACAGGCAGAGAAATGGTAAGGATATCTTGCCTTCAATGCATACCGGCCCACCACCCGCGACATACCGAGTGGCTATGATCCGCAGGAGAAATCGCACCGGGGACGGAGAAGTCAATGCGAAGGACGCCGAAGCCGCGCACGGCGGCCATCGCGGCAGCCGCGGGCACCCTGGCGGCAGCGGCGGCCGCAGTGATCGGCCTCTCGGGCGGCGGCACTTCGCACGCGAGTACCCCTGCGCCGGTGTCGAGCATCGACAGCGAAGCACGGGCCTGCCTGCTCACCGGCCCCGGCGCGAGCCCCGCCCTGACCGCAGCCGCCTGGACAGGCATGCGCCAAGCCGCCGCCTCCTCAACACACCTGCTGGTGCAGCAGTTCGCCCTCCCGCCCAACGCGACGCCGGCGACCTTCCTCGACACCCTCACCCAGATGCGCTGCACGACCATCGCGACCGTCGGCAGCAGCCTGGACACCGCAGTACCCCCCACCGCCAACCGCACACCGTCCGTCCGCTTCCTGATCATCGGTGGCGCCCCGGCCCTCGCCCACAACATCATCGACCTCAGCCCAACGCAGGCAACACCAGCACGCGTGGCCCAGGAAGTCAGCAAGGCCGGTTGACCGGGGCGGACTCTGAACAGTCGGCGGCACCACGGGACAGACGCACCGAGGTGGCGTGCAAGGGGCCGTTGTGCAGGCTGTATCGGCAGGCAGCGGCATTCTCGCCGCCGAGCGAGCCTTGCCGTTCGTCCCCGCCGGCCCCGCTCGTTTCGGGCACCGGCAGCATGCGGGTGGACCTCATTGACGGGTGGAGTGGACCGATACGGTCCACTCCACCCGAACCACTGCCGGACGGCCCGTCAGGCGACGGTCGCCGGGGCGTCCCGCAGCGTGACGTTGGCGTGGCTCTCCTGGAAGCTCTGCTCGGAGACCAGGGTCAGCCGGGCCGTGGACCGGAACTCCGCAAGCGTGGTGGAACCGCAGGAGACCATCGTGGTCCGGAGTTTGGCAATGGTCAGGGCGAGCCCCTCATTGAGGTCGCCGGCGTAGGGGACGTAGCCGTCGACGCCCTCCTCGAAGATCAGGCCCTGGCCGCCCTGGCCGTAGCGCTGCCAGTTGCGGGCCCGGTTCGAGCCCTCGCCCCAGTACTCCTTCACAAATCCGTCCCGGGTCGGGAGCTTCGCGCCGGCCGCCTGGTCGAAGCGGGCGAAGTAGCGTCCCATCATGACGAAGTCGGCGCCCATCGCCAGAGCCAGGGCCACGTGGTAGTCGTGGACCAACCCACCGTCGGAGCAGATCGGCACGTATGCGCCGGTGCGCTCCGCGAAGGCGTCCCGGGCCGCGGCGACGTCCAGCACCGCGCTGGCCTGGCCGCGGCCGATGCCCTTCTGGTCGCGGGTGATGCAGATGGAGCCGCCGCCCACGCCGACCTTCACGAAGTCCGCTCCGGCCTCGGCGAGGAAGGTGAACGCCTCCCCGTCGACCACGTTGCCGCCGCCGGTCGGGATCTCCGGGTAGTGCTTCTTCACCCAGGTCAGGGCCTGCGCCTGCCAGTCGCTGTAGCCGTCGGAGGAGTCGAAGCACAGGACGTCGGCGCCCGCCTCCAGCAGGGCGGGGACGCGCTCCCGGTAGTCGTGGGTGTTGACGCCCGCGCCCACGCGCAGCCGCTTGGCAGCGTCCACGGCCTGGTTCGGGAAGCGCTTGTTATCCGCATAGTCGGACCGGAACACCAAGTACTGCAGGTGTCCCCCGGCGTCGAGGACGGGGAGGCAGTCGAGCCGCTGGTCCCACAGCCGCGCGTTGGCCTCGGACAGCGTGGTGTCGGCTGCGGCGTGGGGCAGGTCGGCGATGGCGGTCATCCGGCCGCCCACGGGCCCGTCGAGGTCGTGGCGGCCGGGGTGGAAGTCGCGGGAGGTCACCAGGCCCAGCAGCCGGCCGGTGGCGCTGCCGTCGTCGGTGACTGCGGCGGTGCTGTGACCGGTGCGCTGCATGACGGCGACCATGTGCCGCAGGCTGTCGTCCGGCCGGACATTGGTGTCACTGGTGACGAACCCGGCCTTGAAGTTCTTCACCTGGCAGACGGCCGCGGCCTGGTCCTCGATCGACTGGTTGTGGTGGAGGAAGCTCAGGCCGCCGTTGCGTGCCAGCGCGATCGCGAGTTCCGGCGTACTGACCGCCTGCATGATCGCGGACGTGAACGGCGAGCCGAGTTCGATCGCCGACCGCTCCCCCGCCACGTGGCGGACCAGGGGTGTGCGCAGGTCGACCGTCGCGGACGAACAGTCGGTTCGCGTCCGGTTCGGCAGGAGCAGAAACTCGTTGAACGTCCTTGAGACCTCGGCGATGATCTTTGCCACTCGTTCCTCCTGGCCCTTCGACCGGGACCCGACTGCCCGGCCGGTGAAGACCGTCCGGTGCCCCGAGACCCGGGCAGCCAGGTTCCGGCACGGCAGTCGTGGAGGTGCCACGAACTGCGGCAGAGCCTGACCCTCCCGTGGTTCTCACCGGGTGCGGTCGTGACCTGGAACCTTATCGACTGCCCGGCAGCTGCACGAATCGCCTCCGCCGGGGGCCGGGCCCGGACGGGATGACGGTCAGTCAGTTACCGTTGGCAACCTAACAAACGCTTGGTAGCGTGCTTAGGTCGTTGCCGCTCCAGGAAAGGCAGACGCGCCATGGCTGACAGGCGAATGACAGCGGATCAGGTCGTCGCGGAGCTGCGCTCCGGCATGACCGTGGGCATCGGCGGCTGGGGGTCGCGGCGCAAGCCCATGTCCCTGGTGCGCGCCCTGCTCCGCTCCGACCTGACCGATCTGACGGTGGTCGGCTACGGCGGTCCCGACGTGGGGCTGCTCTGCGCCGCGGGCAAGGTGAAACGGCTGGTCTACGGCTTCGTGTCGCTGGACTCCATCCCGCTCGAACCGCACTTCCAGGCCGCCCGCCAGTCCGGCGCGGTCCTGGCCACCGAGTACGACGAGGGCATGCTCCAGGCCGGGCTGTACGCGGCGGCGCAGCGGCTGCCGTTCCTCCCGGTCCGGGCCGGGCTCGGCTCCGACGTGATGCGGGTCAACCCGGAGCTGCGCACCGTCGCCTCCCCCTACGGGGACGGCGAGGAGCTGGTGGCCGTCCCCGCGCTGCACCTGGACGCCGCGCTGGTGCACCTGAACCGGGCCGACGCTGCCGGGAACGCCCAGTTCCTCGGCCCCGACCTCTACTTCGACGACCTCTTCTGCGCCGCCGCCGACCGCGCCTACGTCTCCTGCGAGCGGGTGGTGCCCACCGAGGAGCTGGCCAGGACCGCCGACATCACCCGGCTGCGGATCCACCGCTGGATGGTCGCCGGCGTGGTCGAGGCCCCCAACGGCGCCCACTTCACCTCCTGCGCCCCCGACTACGGCCGCGACGAGGGCTTCCAGCGGGAGTACGCCGCCGCTGCCAAGGACCCGCAGGCGTGGGAGCTGTTCCGGAAGACCTACCTCGGCGGCGACGAGCAGGACTACCAGCGCGCGGTCGCCGACCGCGCCGCCCGGATCGGAGCGAGCGCGTGAACGCCACCGTCACCAGGGCCGAGGTCTGTGTCGCCGCCTGCGCGGACGCCTGGCGCGGCGACGGCGAGATCCTGGCCAGCCCGATGGGCCTGATCCCCGGCATCGGCGCCCGGCTCGCCCGGGCCACCTTCGAGCCCGACCTGCTGCTCTCCGACGGCGAGGCCACCCTGGTGGCCGGCGTCTGGGCGATCGACGAGCCGGCCCCGGCCACCGCCGAGGGCTGGGTGCCCTACCGCACCATCTTCGACCTGCTGGCCGGCGGCCGACGGCACGTCATGATGGGCCCCAGCCAGCTCGACCGCTACGGCAACGCCAACATCTCCGCCATCGGCGACTTCGCCCGGCCCAGGCGCCAGCTGCTCGGCGTCCGCGGCGCCCCCGGCAACACCGTCAACCACGCCACCAGCTACTGGGTGCCCCGGCACACCGCCCGCACCTTCACCGAACGGGTCGACGTGGTCTGCGGCGTCGGCCACGACAGCGCCGCCCGGGCCGGCTACTCCGCCAGCCGCTTCCACGACCTGCGACGGGTGGTCACCAACCTGGCCGTGCTGGACTTCGGCGGCCCCGGGCACACCCTGCGGCTGCGCTCGCTCCACCCCGGCGTCACGGTGGACGCCGTCGCCGCCGCCACCGGGTTCGCGCTGCACACCGACGGCGAGGTCCCCGAGACCCGGTTACCGACGGCGGAGGAGCTCGCCCTCGTCCGCACCGTCCTCGACCCCAGGGCGCTGCGCGACCGGGAGGTCCCGCAATGACGCACCCCGCGCTGCACACCCCGCTCTGCGAGCTCTTGGGGGTCCGCTACCCGATCGTGCAGACCGGCATGGGCTGGGTGTCCGGGCCCGAACTCACCGCCGCCACCGCGCGGGCGGGCGGTCTGGGCATCCTGGCCGGCGCCACCCTCTCCCCCGACGGGATCCGGTCGGCGATCCACGCGGTGCGCGAGCGCACCGACGCGCCGTTCGGGGTGAACCTGCGCGGTGACTCCCCGGACGTGGCCGAGCGGGCCGCGATCCTGATCCAGGAGGGGGTCAGGGTCGCCTCCTTCGCGCTCGCCCCCGACGAGAGGGTGCTCCGCACCCTCAAGGACGCCGGACTGGTGGTGGTGCCCTCCGTCGGCGCCCGCCGGCACGCGGAGAAGGTCCAGGCGTGGGGCGCGGACGCGGTGGTGGTCCAGGGCGGCGAGGGCGGCGGCCACACCGGCAGCGTGCCCACCTCGATCCTGCTGCCGCAGGTGGTCGACGCGGTCGACATCCCGGTGGTCGCGGCCGGCGGGTTCCACGACGGACGCGGCCTGGTCGCCGCCCTCGCCCAGGGCGCGGTCGGCATCGCGATGGGCACCCGCTTCCTGCTGACCAGCGACAGCACCGTGCCGGAGGCGGTCAAGGCCGAGTACCTCAAGCGGGGCGTCGCCGACACCGTGGTGACCCCGGTCCTGGACGGCGTTCCGCAGCGGGTGCTGCGCACCGAGCTGGTGGACCGGCTGGTCGCCGCGGGCCCGGTCGCCCGCTCCGCCCGCTCGCTGCGCCATGCCGTGGCGTTCCGGCGGATGTCCGGCCTCCCCTGGTCAGCCATGGTCCGCCAGGGCCTGACCATGCGCCGCGACCACGGTCTCGGCTGGTCCCAGGTGCTGATGGCCGCCAACACCCCGATGATGCTGCACGCCGCCATGGTCGACGGGCGGGTGGACCTGGGCACCCTCGCCGCCGGACAGGTCGCCGGGCTGATCGAGGACCTGCCCAGCTGCGCCGAGCTGATCGACCGCATCGTCGCCGACGCCGACGCCGTGCTCCGCAGGCTGACCGCCGACACCCCCGCAGTCGACGCCCCCGCACCCGTCTCCCCCGCAGGAGGACACCGATGACCGACGAGAAGAGCGTCACCTGGGGCGTGGACGCCCGCGGCATCGCCGAGGTGGTGGTCGACCGTCCGCCGGTCAACGCGCTGCCGGTGGCCGGCTGGTACCGGCTGGCGGAGGTGCTGGAGCAGCTGGGCCGCGACCCCGCCGTCCGGGTGGTGGTGCTCCGGGCCGAGGGCCGGGGCTTCAACGCCGGGGTGGACATCAAGGAGATCCAGGCCGACGCGGGCTTCACCGCGCTGATCGGCGCCAACCGGGGCTGCTTCGCGGCCTTCGCGGCGGTGTACGACTGCGCGGTGCCGGTGGTCGCGGCCGTCCACGGCTTCTGCCTCGGCGGCGGGATCGGCCTGGTCGGCAACGCGGACATCGTGGTCGCCGCCGACGACGCCGTCTTCGGCCTGCCGGAGGTGGACCGGGGCGCGCTGGGCGCGGCCACCCACCTCTCGCGGCTGGTGCCGCTGCACCGGGCGCGGGCGATGATGTACACCTCGGCCACCGCCACCGCGGCCGAACTGCACGGCTACGGCTCGGTGCTGGACGTGGTCCCGGCCGAGCGGCTGCGGGGGCGGGCACTGGAGGTCGCGGCCGGGATCGCGGCCAAGAACCCGGTGGTGATCCGCGCCGCGAAGGAGGCCTTCGCCGGGATCGACCTGTGGGACGTCAAGCGCAGCTACCGCTACGAGCAGGGCTTCACCTTCGAGTTGAACCTCTCGGGGGTGGCCGACCGGGTGCGCGACGGCTTCGGCGCGCGGCCCACGACCGAGGCGGAGCGCTGAGATGGACCTGACCTGGAGCGCGGCGGAGCAGGACTTCCGGCAGCAGGCCAGGGTCTGGCTGTCCGCCAACGTCCCGGGCAGCCCGCTGCCCTCCGGCGACACCCGCGCCGGCTTCGCCGCCCATCTGGAGTGGGAGCGGCGGCTGTTCGAGGCGCGCTGGTCGGTGGTGTCCTGGCCGGAGGCGTTCGGCGGCCGGGACGCCACGCTGTGGGAGTGGCTGATCTTCGAGGAGGAGTACTACCGGGCCGGGGCTCCGCAGCGGGTCACCCAGAACGGCATCTTCCTGCTCGGGCCGTCCCTGTTCGAGTTCGGCACCCCCGAGCAGCAGCAGCGGCTGCTGCCCCGAATGGCCGCCGCCCAGGACCTGTGGGCCCAGGGCTGGTCCGAACCGGGCGCGGGCAGCGACCTGGCGGCGATCAGCAGCCGCGCGGTGCGCGACCGGGCGGCCGGCGGCTGGCGGCTGAGCGGGCAGAAGACCTGGACCACCCGCGGCGCCTTCTGCACCCACCTCTTCGGCCTGTTCCGCACCGACCCCGAGGCGCAGCGGCACCATGGCCTCACCTACTTCCTGGTCAAGCTGGACGCACCGGGCGTGACCGTGCGCGGCTTCGAGCGGCTGGACGGCGACGAGGGCTTCGCCGAGGTCTTCCTCGACGACGTCTTCGTGCCGGACCAGGACGTCCTCGGCGGCGTGGACCAGGGCTGGTCGGTGGCGATGGCCACGACCGGCTCCGAGCGCGGCCTGACCCTGCGTTCACCGGGCCGCTTCCTCAGCGCCGCCGACCGGCTGGTGGAGGCGGCCAGGGCGCACCCGGAGCGGGCCGCCGCGCAGCGGGACCAGGTGGTGCAGGCGTGGATCGACGCGCAGGCCTACCAGCTGTTCACCCTGGAGCAGGTCACCGCCATCAGCGAGGGGCGTCGGATCGGCGCCGAGTCCAGTCTCAACAAGCTGTTCTGGTCCGAGCTGGACATCCGGCTGCACCAGACCGCCCTGGAACTGCTCGGCCCCGAGGCCGAGTTGGACGGCCCGTGGAGCCGGGGCTTCCTGTTCTCGCTGGCCGGGACGATCTACGCGGGCACCAACGAGATCCAGCGCACCATCGTCGCCGAGCGGCTGCTCGGCCTGCCGAGGAAGTGAGGTGGGCGATGCGATTCCGGATCGCCGAGGACGACGCGGCGCTGGCGGCGGCCGCCGCCGGGCTGCTGGCCAAGGAGGTCACCCCGCAGGAGATCCGGGCGGGCTGGCCGGGGGGCTCCGCCGGGCGGGTCGACGCCGCCTGGCGCAGACTGGCCGAGCTGGGCGCGCTCGGCACGCTGGTACCGGAGGCGGCAGACGGCCTCGGCCTCGGCCTGGACGAGAACGCGCTCGCGCCGCTGCTGTTCGAGCTGGGGCGGTCGGGCCTGCCGGTGCCGGCGGCGGAGAGCATCGCGGTCGGCGCTCCGCTGCTGGCGGCCGCCGGATCGCCGCTGCTGGCCGAGGTGCTGTCGGCCCGGCTGCTGCTGACCGCCGCGCTGGACGGCTCCGGTCCGGTTCCGTTCGGGCAGCGCGCCGACCTGCTGGTGCTGGAGGCGGGTGCGCAGCTGCGGCTGTACCGGCGCGACGAGCTGGAACTGGAGCCGGTGGCGGCGGTGGACGGCTCGCGGGCGCTGGCCCGGCTCCGGCGCCCGCCGGACGGCGGCGGGGTACTGCTCGCCGAGGGCCCGATAGCCGTGGACCGGGCCCGGCAGCGCGGGGTGCTGGGCACGGCCGCGCTGCTGGTCGGGCTCTGCGAGCGGATGCTCGACCTGACCGTCGACTACGTCCGGCAGCGGCGCCAGTACGGCGCGCCGATCGGCTCCTTCCAGGCGGTCCAGCACGCGCTGGCGGGCGCGGCCGGGGCGGTGCGCTTCGCCCGTCCGGCGGTGCTGGCGGCGGCCTGGTCGCAGGCGTCCGGGGAGCCTGCTGCGGCGGTGGCGACCTCGCTGGCGAAGGTGCTGGCCTCGGACGCCGGACGGCTGGTGGCCCGGACCGCGATCCAGTGCCACGGCGCGATCGGCTACACCACCGAGTACGACCTGCACCTGTACGCCAAGCGGGCCTGGGCGCTCGCCGCCGCCTGGGGCGGCCCCGCCGACCACCGCGAACTGATCGCCCGTGAACTCCAGTTGACGAGAGTGGGTTGAACCCGGATGACCGCAGAGCAGCAGGGGACCGACGACGGGGTGGTCCGGTACCAACGGCGCGGTCCGGTCGCGGTGGTGACCATGAACCGCCCCGAGTACCGCAACGCGCAGAACTCCGCCATGACCTACGCCCTGGACGACGCCTTCTACCGGGCCGCCGCCGATCCGGAGGTCAAGGTGGTGGTGCTGGCCGGGGCCGGCGAGCACTTCTCGGCCGGGCACGACATCGGCACCCCGGAACGGGACGTCGACACCTCCTTCGACCGCCGGGCCGGGCTGTGGTGGGACCATGTCGGCCGGTCCGGCGGCGAGAGCCGGTTCGCCCGGGAGCAGGAGGTCTACCTGGGCATGTGCCGGCGCTGGCGGGAGCTGCCGAAGCCGGTGATCGCCCAGGTGCAGGGCGCGTGCGTGGCCGGCGGGCTGATGCTGGCCTGGATCTGCGACCTGATCGTCGCCGCCGACGACGCCTTCTTCGCCGATCCGGTGGTGCGGATGGGCATCCCCGGCGTGGAGTACTTCGCGCACCCGTGGGTGATGGGGCCCCGCTTCGCCAAGGAGTTCCTCTACCTGGGCGAACGGGTGCCCGCGGAACGGGCGCTGAGCCTCGGCATGGTCAACCGGGTGGTGCCGCGCGGGCAGTTGGAGCAGGAGGTGCTCTCCATCGCCGGGCGGATCGCCGAGATGCCCGCGCTCGGTCTTGCGCTCACCAAGAAGGCGGTCAACCAGGCCGAGGACCAGATGGGCCTGCAGACCGGCATGGACTCGGCGTTCGGCCTGCACCACTTCGCCCACGCGCACAACGCCGAGGTCGGCCGGGACTCGCTGGCCGGCCACGACGCCCGCAGCATGCGGGACGCGCAGCGGACGAAGGGGAGCGGGGAGTGACGGGGAGCTGCGAGGGCCGGGTGGTGGTGGTGACCGGCGCGGGCCAGGGCCTGGGGCGCGAGCACGCGCTGGCGCTGGCCGCCGCCGGGGCCCGGGTCGTGGTCAACGACATCGGCGCGGCGGCGGAGGCCGTGGCCGAGGAGATCACGGCGGCGGGCGGCGCCGCCGTCGCCGACGCGGGCGACGTCAGCGACTGGGCCTACGCCGCCGCGCTGGTCGACCGGGCGGTGGCGGAGTTCGGCACGCTGGACGCGCTGGTCAACAACGCGGGCGTGAACCGGGACCGGATGCTGGTGTCGATGACGGAGGAGGAGTGGGACCTGGTCCTCCGGGTCGACCTCAAGGGGCACTTCGCGCCGCTGCGGCACGCCGCCGGCTACTGGCGGGAGCAGCGGAAGCAGGGGCGCGAGGTGGCCGCGCGGATCGTCAACACCAGTTCCGGCGCGGGCCTGATGGGCAGCGTGGGCCAGGGCAACTACGGGGCGGCCAAGGCCGGGATCGCGGCGCTGACGCAGATCGCGGCGGTGGAGCTGGCCCGCTACGGCGTCACCGTCAACGCGATCGCGCCGTCCGCGCGCACGCCGATGACGGAGGCGGTCTTCGCCGAGCGGATGCGCGCGCCGGAGTCCGGCTTCGACGCCATGCACCCCGGCAATGTCTCCCCGCTGGTGGTGTGGCTGGCGGGGGCGGAGTCGGGCGACGTGACCGGGCGGGTCTTCGAGGTCGAGGGCGGCAGCATCAGCGTCGCCGACGGCTGGCAGCACGGCCCGCAGCTGTCGCGCGACCGCCGCTGGGAGCCGTCCGAGGTCGGCCCCGCCGTCCGCGAACTCCTGCGCCGCGCCCCCGCCCCGGCCCCGGTCTACGGGGCGTAGCGTCCGGCGCCTGAAGTTCGATGAACCCGGACGTCGACGAGCGGCCGAACTGGCGGGACCTGCGGCCACTGCTCGACAACGCGCACCTGCTGCTGGCACTCCGCGTTGCTGTACCGGACGCCCGGATCGTCACCCGCGCCAACGGCGACGGGCTCACGGCGTGGGTCCACGACAGCACCGCATCCTGGGCGCGGCTGACCGCAGCCACGATCCGGCAGGGCGGTCCACGGCGCCTCGCCGACGAGTTGGACGCCGCCTGGGACCAGTGGCTCGGCCTCGGCTCGCCGGAACTGTACGACTACGGGCTGACCGTCACTGCAAGCGAGCAGCACGCGTGGGCGATCGACCCGCAAACCGGGCCGCGGTGGCCGGCACAGGCCAACTCGCCCGTACCCAACCGTCAGGAGCACCGTACGGGCCGAGCTGCGCGCACCCTCGGACGAGAACGTCAACGCCGTTCCGGCCGCCGCCGCAAACGGGACGTCACCTGGTCGTCCCGGGCGGCCTGTTCCTGCCGCTTCGTACCGGAAGGACTTGCTGCCTATTCGGGCGGGGCCTGAGCCGGATCGATGCCGGATCGTGCTCCGTCTTCGAGGCCGGCCTCGATGAGCGCGGCGGTGATGGTCTGTTCAAGTGAGGGGAACTCAGCCCCATCCAGAATCCGCAGTGCCTGGTGCAGCCGTGTGCGAGCGGTGTCGCGGTCTGCCTCGTCCTGGGTCATGGCGATGCGGGCCAGGCCGTAGGCCGCGCGGGCCCTGACGACCGCTTCCGATTCCTCCTCCGAGGCAAGCACTCCTTGGTAGAGCTCTGCGGCACCGGCGAGGTCACCAAGGGCGAGCAGCGCGTCGCCGCGGTGTTGCGGCAGGGGCAGGACCCACCGGTGATAGGGACGGTCTTGCTGACGAGCAGCGGCTTGGTCGAGAAACTCCAGGGCCGCGGCTGGATCGTCGGCTCGCAGGGCGTTGACCCCGAGCTCGAACAGAGCTTCGGTTTCCTCGCCCCAGTCGCCGATCTCTCGGGCGAGTTCCTGCGCGCGCCGATACTCGCGGGCGGCTTCCTGGTAGTCGCCGCGCTCGGTGGCAAGCATGCCGAGGACGTTGATCGCACCGGCCAGGCGTCGGTGGGCGCCGGTCTGCTCGGCGAGGGCCGTGGCCTCGGCCAGGACGGCGGCGGCCTGGTCGTGCTCGCCGAGCAAGCTCCTGGTCAAGCCGATGGGGATCAGGACGAACGTCTGGTGGTCCTTGTTCCCGGTCTCCTGATACAGCACCAGGGCCTGGGTCAACCAGTCCAGGGCTTGACGGTGACGGCCCATTGCGCAGGCGCCGATGCCCATGTTGTGCAGGCAGCTTGCTTCGCCGTGGCGGTTGCCGGTCTCCCGCATGAGGGCGAGGGCCTCATGGAAGATCTCCATGCCCTGCCCGTACTGACTCATGTCGGACAGGACGCAGCCCAGATTGCCGAGGGTGGCTGCGGTCTTCGCACGGTCGCCTGCGATCTTGCGCAGCCGTAGAGCCTCACGGGTGTACGGCAGTGCCCGGTCCAAGCGGCCCGCCACGACTTCGAAGTTTCCGCGGGCGTGCCAGAGCTCGGCCTGCGCGGCGGCGTTGCCGTCCGCCTCGGCTGCGGCCAGGCCGTAGTGAAGGCTCTGGGCCCAGTCGGAATTGAGGCCCGATGCGTAGTAGTAGGCCCACAGTGCCTGGGTGAACCGCCAGGCGTGTCCCGTCCAACCCTCGGTGGCGGCGTGCCGGGTGGCCGCCAGCAGGTTCGCACGCTCGGCCGACAGCCAGGCGCGGGCTTCCTCGTCATCGGTCGGCTCAGCCACCGGGAGTGCCGGCGGGCGCGGCAGGTCGCCGTTGCGGTACCGGTTCCGGTTGACCAGGTCCGTGACCGCGTAGACGGAGTGCAGGTACCAGTCCAGCCACCGGGTCACTGCGGCATTCCGTTCCGCGAGCGAATCGACGGCCCGACTGGTCTCGCCGGCGAAGGCCCGCACCAGGTCGTGCAGCTCGTATCGGCCGAGTACCTGCTGTTGCACCAGGTGCTCGTCCTGCAGCATCTCCAGCAGCCGGTCGGCCTCGTCCAGGTCGATGCCGGCCATCGCTGCGACAGAGTCGACGGTGGCGTCCAATCCGGGGTCGGTGCCCAGCAGGCGCAAGACGCGCTGGGCGGTCTTCGGCAGCCCCTGGTAGGACAGGTCGAGTACCGCTGTCACGCCCGGTTCCGGGCCTGCTCCTTTGGCCAGTCGGTCAGCGAGCTTTTGCAGGCTCCAGGCCGGACGGGAGCGGAGCCTGGCAGCGGCCAACGCCACGGCCAGCGGAAGGCCACCGCTCAGTTCGACGAGCCGCCGCGCGCTCTGCGGCTCGGCGTCGACCCGGTCTGCGCCGGCGATCCGGGCGAGCAACTGCAGGGATTCATCCTCCCTGAACACCTCGAGCCGCACCACTGTCGCCTCGGGTAGCTCGGTCAGGCTGCGCCGACTCGTGATCATCACCAGGCAGGTGGGGCTGCTCGGGATCAGCTCCCGTACCTGGCCGACATCTGCCGCGTTGTCCAGAACCACCAGGGCGGCGCGACCGTGCATGCGGTCGCGGAACATAGCCGCCCGTTCCTCCAACGCCTGCGGGACGTGCTGGGCCGCGACTCCCAACTGCCGCAGAAAGGAATCCAGCACGGCCGCCGGGTCGGCGGGCGGCCGGTCAGGGTCGTACCCGCGCAGATTCGCGTACAGCTGGAGGTCGCTGTAGTCGCCGGCCCGGACCAGCCTGTGCGCGGCATGCAGCGCCAACTGGGTCTTGCCGACTCCGGCCATGCCCTCGATCACCGATATCCGCACCGTCGGCTCCCCGGCAGACGGCCCCGTGGCAGTCTCCAGCAGCCGGGCGATCTCCCTGTGCCGTCCCGTGAACGTGGCCAGGTCCGCCGGCATCTGCCGGAGCACACCAGCCTCCCCTTCCGTCTTCGCCTCGCGGTGAACCCGAAGACAGGCCTCTCGCCAACAACCCACGCCCTCCTCGTCCACCCCCAGGGCCCGCACGATCGCCGTCACCAGGTCCACATCGAGACGGCGGCGCCCGACTTTGAAGGTGTCCACGACCGTGGATGGCGACACGACACGCGCCGGCCGCACCACTGCTCCGACCCGCTTGGCCAGCAACCGGTACGAGGGCATCCCCGCCCGTTCCCGTAGCTCGCCCAGCAGGCCGATGAACTCGGCCAGATCGACCGCACCGCTCGGATCCGGCACCCTGCCCCGCTGCTCGACCACAACGCCCCCGCGTCATCCAGCTGTGTTCCTGACAGGCGAAGTCTACGAGTCAGATGTGTGGATTCGTGCGGGAAGCGGGACTCAAGACGGGTGCCCCGGGCACTGTGGTCGTGCTGCTTCGCGCTAGACCGGTCCAAGCGGCGCAAAACGGGGAGGCTGCCGCGCCTGCACGGGTGGCGGCTCAGAGAAGCATCCGGCCGTCGCACACGCTGCGGCCATATGCGTCTCCGCGCTTCCGGTCCGGATGGACCGTCAGGTACCGGGCCGGGAGCTCGCCGCCGCCGTGGACGGCGAGGTCCGCGCCGTTGACGTAGCCGGCCAGCGGGCCGGCCAGGAAGAGGCAGGCGCCGGCGACGTCGGCCGGGACGGCCATCCGGCCCATCGGGATGATCCCCGCCAGCGCCGCGCCGCCGTCCTCGCCGTAGCCGGCCGCCGCGCTCTCGGTGCGGATCAGCCCGGCGGTGATGTGGTTGACCCGCACCCGCGGCGCCCACTCCAGCGCCAGCGCCCGGGTCAGCGCCAGCAGCCCGGCCTTGGCCGCGGTGTAGGCGGCGGTGCCGGGCTGCGGGTCGTGCGCGGAGACGCTGCCGATATTGACGATGGCGCCGCCGTCCGGCTGTTGACGCATCACCAGGTTCGCGGCCTGCGCGACGTAGAAGGGGGCCAGCAGGTTCAGCGCGACGATCTTCTCCACGAACCGGGGCGAGACGGTGGCCGCGTCCGCGTCCGGGGAGCCCCCGGCATTGTTCACCAGGACGTCCAGCCGCCCGAACCGGGTGGCGGCGGCGTCGACCAGCGGTGCCGCCTGCGCGGGGTCGCGGACGTCGCAGGTGTGGAACGCCGCCGTCCGTCCGCCCGCCGAGGGCAGCGCCGCCGGTTCGCCGCGCCCGCAGACCAGCACCTCCGCCCCGGCGGCGAGGAAGGCCTCGGCGATGGCGCGGCCGATGCCCTTGGTGCCACCGGTGACCAGTACCGCCCGGCCGGTGAAGTCCAGCGGGTTGCCGGTGCTCTCGGTCATGCTGCCTGCCTTCTCTGTCGCAGTGTCAGTTCCTGGCCGACCGACGATCACCCTAACAAGCGTTTGTTCATCGGACCAGGCTTCGGCCGCCCCGGCCGGCCGCCGACTCCCGCGGCCCCACAAATCGTGGGCTCCGCGAGAGTCGGGTCGACCCGGCCCCGGACAACCGGGCACTATGGGACCGAGTGCCGGACAGCCGCAGCCTCAGCCCTGGTGCCACCGGCCCGTTGGCCCCGACGCAGGAAGTGGGTAGGACACCCGCATGTATGACGCAACCCTGAGCCGTCCCGGCTACCGGGTCCCGGCGAACACCCTGTTCGCCCAGACCATGACCTATGTGGCGGGCACCGCGGGCCTCTTCGCGCTCGGCTCCTACCTCGGCCGGAACCTGACCGGGTTCGCGAGCCTGATCGGCTTCGTCGCCGCCTTCGTCTGCCTGCTGGCCATGCGGGCCACGACCGGCCGGTCCCGTGCCGGGACGCTGGCCCTGCTGGGCGCGTTCGGCCTGTTCATGGGCGTGTCCGTCGCCCCGACCATCGCGTACTACGCCGCCGCGAACCCGCAGGCGCTGTGGCAGGCCGGTGGCGCGACCGCCCTGTTCATCGGCGCGCTCGGCTCGGCCGGCTACGCCACCCGACGCGACCTGTCCGGGCTCTCCCGGGCCTGCTTCTGGGCGCTGCTGGTGCTGATCCTGTTCGGGATCGTCACGATCTTCGTCCGGATCCCCCACAGCTCCCTGATCTACTCGATCGCCGGACTCGTGATCTTCGCCGGATTCACGCTGATCGACTTCCAGCGGCTGCGGCGCTCGCAGAACATCGAATCGGCCCCCTTCCTCGCGGCGTCGATCTTCCTCGACATCCTCAACGTCTTCCTCTTCTTCCTGAACATCTTCGGTCGGCGCGACTGAGGCGAGCCGCCCGGGTCCGTTCACACGCGCTGGGTCAGCGCGTCCTCGGCGACGGCACCCGCGGGGGCGGCGTGCTGCTGTCGCTCCGTCAGGAACAGCGAGCAGAGGAACCCGCCCAGGCCGAGGGCGGCGATCAGCACGAAGACGGCGCGGACGCTGCTGCTGTCGGCGGGGCCGCCGAGCGCCGGGGTGAGGAAGCCGCCCAGCGACAGTGACAGTGACAGTGCGAGCGACAGTGACAGTGACAGTGACAGCCCGAGGGTGGCCCCGCTCGCGGTGCCGACATGCCGGGGCAGGTAGGCGTGCGAGAGCGTGATCTGCGGGGCGAAGGGCAGGAACAGCCCGCATCCGAGGATCCCGGAGGCGGCCACCACGGTGATGGTGTCCCGGGCAGGACGATCACGACGGTCGCCAGCGCGGCCAGGAGGTAGCCGCCGCGGATGGTCCGCATCCGGCCGAACCTGTCCGCTGCCGGCCCCCTACAGGGGGACCGCCAGTAGGTCGGTGCCGCGGTGGGTCCGCTGGTACAGGACCTGCTGTCCGGTGCGGGTGCGGGTGACCAGTCCGGTGCGGTGCAGGATGCCGAGGTGGTAGGAGACCGTGCTGGTGGTGAGGAAGTGGCGCTCGCTCAGCTCCGTGGTGGTGCGGCCGGTGTGCAGGTCGGACAGCAGGCGTGCCCGGGTCACCCCGAGCAGGTCGTGGACCGTTGGCCTGGTGCGGGTCTCCGGCCCGCGCCGGCAGGGGTAGGCGAACATGGGCTGCCGTGTGGCGGGTCCCGGTATCGAGTCGATGACCACCCGTAGGTCCGTGGTGAACACCGAGGGAGTCAGCACCAGCCCGGTGCTGCCGGAGATCCGGCCTCGGAAGCGGCTGACCAGACTCAGTTGATCGTCGCTCCAGAGCAGTCCGGGATGCAGGGTGGCCAGCATGCCGGACAGTCCGTGGCGGGCGGTCGTCCGCGCCCGCCGGCCGATGTCCTCCTCCATGAGGGTGCGCAGAGCCATCCACTGCGGGGCGACGGCCCCCTCCCACAACTGGTGCAGCTCCGCCGCCGCCCGCTCGGCGAAGTCATGCTCCCCCTGCTCCAGGGCGTCGCGCACGGCCACGGGAACCGTCCGGCCCGCCAGGCGCTCCTCGCTGACGCCCCGGGCCATGGCCTGCAGCTCCCAGCGCAGACGGGCGGCATCGACGGTCGCGACCGCGTGCAGTTCCTCCTGCAGCTCGGCCGCCGGGGTCCGGGGCTGCGGGGTCAGGAAGTCCGGCACGTAGTCCCACGAACCGCTGAACAGCGAGCCCAGCAGCACGAGCCTCCGGTCGCGGACCGTCTCCTGGATCCTGCCCCGCCAACCACCGCCGCCCGGCGACGTGTTGTCACGCAGGAGGCCGAGCGCGCCGATCGCGGTGCTGAGCGGCGAGATCGCGAACCGGGTATTCGCGACGACGGCGCGGTCCATGTCGAGGTGGAGCACGGGACCTCCCGAGGTGAGCTGCCGGCCGCCCGAGCGTCCGGCGTCATGAGTATTCGAACCTGATCGAATCACTCGAGAGGCAGGCCCGTCCTCCGGTTTCCTTCAATCGGGAACGAACGGCAGGACGCCGATCACCTCTGCCGTCGTCGCTCCCACCGGTCGTCAGAGGGGAAGAGCCATGACCTAGCTCACGCGTACTGCGGTGTCCGGCGCCAACGCCGGACGCCTCCGGGGGTTCCCTCACGACGCCCCCGGACTCCGAGGAGCGATCTCGACTCCCGGAGCCAATCAGCCACCGAACACCAGGAGACACTGATGATCAGGAAGCACACCTCCGTCCGCCTCGCCGCTGCCGCCGCCACCGTCGGCTCGCTCTGCTTCATCGGCGTCGGGACGGCCTCGGCCACCGTGGTCCCGCCCGGCGACGGCGGCACCGCGTCCCTGCAGAACGCGGCGACCGGCAAGTGCATCGACGACAGCAACTACGGCCTGCGCGACTTCGTCTGCCAGGACCCGACCGGTCCCTACGCCGGCTTCCAGCAGTTCTCGCTCATGGTCCAGCCCGACGGCAACTTCGTGCTGCAGAACGCCGCCACGGGCAAGTGCATCGACGACAGCAACGCCGGTCTGCGGGACTTCGTCTGTCAGGACCAGAGCGGCCCCTACGCCGGCTTCCAGCAGTTCTCCCTCACGGTCCAGCCCGACGGCAAGTACGTGTTCAAGAACGCCGCCACCGGCAAGTGCATCGACGACAGCAACTACGGCCTTCGCGACTTCGTCTGCCAGGACCAGAGCGGCCCCTACGCCGGCTTCCAGCAGTTCTCGATCAGCTAGCACGGAGCGGTCAGCACCGCCCCCGGAGGTGCCGCTGCCCGCTGCCGAGGAATTGTCGGCAGCGGGCGGCGGGTGGGGAGAGCGCTAGAAGGCGCTCAGGCCGTTGGGGGTGCCCATGCCGGTGGGGCCGTCGTAGCCGGGCTTGGCGGTGCACTGGTAGTCGCCGCCGCAGTTCAGTTTGTAGACGTTGCTACCGGTGGTGATGTCGTTGAGGCCGGCCTTGGCGGCGGGAGCGTACAAGGCGGAGGCATTGGGGAACTTGCCGGGGTTGCCGGCCAGGGCGATGACGCCGGCGACGAAGGGGGTGGAGACGCTGGTGCCGCCGACCTCGCCCCAGCCGTTGAAGCCGTCGCTGGTGGCGTAGATCGCGGGGGCGGTGCTCGGGTCGCCGTCGGCGGCGACGTCCGAGGTCATGCGGCCGGGGCAGTTGGGGTCGGTCTGCCAGGCGGGCTTGGCGAACCAGGCCGAGCAGCCGCTGCCGCCGCGGTTCAGGGCGGATTCGGTCCAGCCACGGGCGTTGGTGGCCTTGGTCAGGGTGGTGGCGCCCACGGCTATGACGGTCGGATAGGCCGCCGGTGCCTCGGGGATGCCGTAGCCGTCGTCGCCGGAGGAGGCCAGGATGGCGACGCCGGGGTGGGAGTAGTCCTTGGCGAACTGCACGGCGGCGCCGGATTCGTCGTAGCCGTAGCTGTTGGAGATCTCGGTCGCGCCCAGCGTGGCCGCTTCGTCCACGGAGGCGGCCGTGTCGGCCTCGTTGCTGGAGTTGGCCTCTACCAGCAGGATGTGGCACTGCGGGCAGGCGGCCGAGACCATGTCGAGGTCGAGGGCGATCTCCACGCCCCAGTTCTGGTCGTAGGGGAGCGGGGCGGCGGCGCCGGTCTGGTTGACCTTGTGGAAGCAGCCGTTGGCCGTGGTGCAGGCCGGCAGGCCGTAGGTCGTCCGGTAGACGGCCAGGTCGGCTTCGGCGGTGGCGTCGTCCCCGGCGTCGACGATGGCGACCGTCTGACTGGCGCCGCCGGTGGCGGGCAGCTTGTAGGCCGATCGCAGGTCGGCGGGGCTCAAGCCCTTCGGCAGGGCTGTGGCCGCGCCGGTCTTGGCGGCCAGGCCGCGTACGCCGGTGCCGCCGTGGACGTCGGTGCGCAGCTCGGCGAAGCAGCGCGCGTGGCCGGGCGTGGCCGGGCCGCACACGTCGCGGACATTGCTCGTCGGCGGGGCCGCGTTGTGGCTGGTGGCCGCGTCGGCCGTGGTCGGAGCCAGGGTCAGCACGGCGGCGGCCAGTGCGGCGAGGCCCGCGCGGAGACGGTGGGTGTTCGAAGTCGTCATGTTCTGCTCCCGCGCTAGCTCAGTGAGCCGATGGTGTAGGCATTGGCGACGGTCTGGCTGATCGAGCCGGCGACGGCGTCGGTCGCGGTGACCTTCAGCCACGGGGTGGTGCCCTTGGCCGCGTTGTTCGGCCAGGTCGCCTTGTAGTGGCCGCCGCCGGTCGACACTGCCGTCGCCGCGACCCAGGTCTTGCCGGCGTCGTAGGACACCGAGACCGTCGCGCCGGTGATGGCTGCCGTGGAACCGGTCCCGTTGTAGCTCTGGTGCCCGACGGTCAGGTCCAGGGTCTGCACCGCCGAGTGGCTGGTGTTCAGGCCGTCGGTGCCCTGCAGGGCGTAGCTCAGGTTCAGCAGCGGCAGGATCTGGCAGCGGGTGGTGCTCGTGCCCTGTGCGGAGCAGGTGTCACCGGACGGCAGGGTCGGGTTGCCGGTCGGCTGGTACCGGAACGAGAGGTCGGTGTGCGTCGAGGTGGACTGCGTGAACCCGAAGGCGCTCAGGTCCTGGTCGAGCACCATGCGGTAGGTACCGGCCTGCTGGGTGATCCCGGTCAGTTCGGTCTTCGCGGCGTTGGGGACGGATGCCACCTGAGTGCCGTCCCGGTAGACGGTCAGGCTGCCGGTGACCGCGCCCCCGATCGAGCCGGAGGAGTCCGGGTTGGTATCGTCCAGCGGCGACAGGCCGAGGTCCATGGTCGTGCCGTCCACGCAGGCGTTGCACGGGAGTGCGCCCTTGAACTGGCCCACCTGCGGGGTCAGCGGACCCTGGCCCCACGTGCGGGTGACGGTCTTGCCCACCGGGTAGGCGGTGGCGGGGTTGCTGGTGTCCAGCGAGACCGACCCGTAGACGGGGTTCGTCGGGAGCGAGGCGTAGAAATAGCCCTGACCCCAGCTGTAGCCCGGCAGCGGGGCGCTGAGGTAGTCGGTGAGCGTGCCGGGGGTCGGCACGGACTCCGAGTCCTCGATCGCGCTCGCGGCGGCGGAGACGGGGCCGACCTCGTAGGTCCCGCTGTCGCCGCTCGCGACGGCCGGGTCGATGTCGAAGACGTCGCGGTTGGTGGCCAGTTGGCTCTGGGCGACGCTGAACACCTGCTTCGCGTCGATGTGGTTGGCCGACGGGAACATCAGGTCGTAGCGGTACTGGTCGGAGGTGCCGGCCGGTCCGACGCCGGCCCAGTCGACCTGCTCGGCGAAGGAGCCGACCTTGGCCGCCGGTGCCGGGCTCACGTAGATCGGCCCGCCACCGAACAGGTTCACGCTGCCCGTCAGACCGGCGGCGTCACCGCGAGTCAGGTTGACCTGTGCCATGTCGGCGGTGGCCGGCTTCGGCGTGGCGACCGTGACCGGAACCGTCGCGGTCCGCTCGTTGACGTTCAACTGCGTGGTGACGGAGGGGGCGACCGTGAAATCCTGGGTCGCGACCAGGTACGTCGTCACGACGCCCGTCGTGGGGTTGGTCTCGTAGAACGTGGTGTAGGCGGCGTAGTGGCCGGTCGGCACCGCGACCCGGGCGACGCCGCTCGCGATGGCCATCGGCGTGGACCATCTGGTGACCGAGTCCGTGTTCACCAGGAACACCGACCCGCTGGCCGTGGTCGTCGAGCCGGTGAGGTCGGTGGCGTTGACCTGCAGGATGCCCATCACATAGTGCGCGACCGCACCGTTCGGCCCGGCCGCGGCAGCCGGGGCGGCCGAGGAGAGCGTGGGGATGTCGTACTTCGACATGTCGATCGGGGGGCGGCCCGCGGCCAGCGCCGCCAGCGGGATCACGTAGGCGTGGCCGGCACCGACGTCGTACTTCACGGCCGGGACCGGGCGGCCCTTCGCGTCGAGCACCGAGTACCCGGCGTGCGCCCCCGATCCGTGGACCAGCACGCGGTCTCCGCTCGGCAGGGGGTACGCCCGTGCGGAACCGCCGACTGACGATCCGTTCGCGGGAATGCCGTTCGCGGACGCTCCGGTCGGGGCGACCACAACGAGCATGCCGCCCGCGAGCACCGCAGTCGCGGCGAGCGCGACGCGTCGAGATATCGCTACCAAAACACTTCCTCCATACCTGGTTCGGTCTCTGTGATGCATCGAGGCGATGAACCGACCGGAGAGACGAAGCAGCACCGGACCAGGTTGTAAAGAGATGGCAAAACTCCCAGGAATGGCAACTCCCTGGGTGAGCACCGCACTGTCGAATCCGCCGCAGGTGCGGGCCGACCTGCTCGGCCGGTCTCCGCACACGGAGGGATGGCTGTACGCGAACATCGACGCCGGGAACAGCATCGCCGCGGCGCTCGGCCGTCAACGCGATTTCGCTCGCCGTCGAAATCGAATTCCTGCACGCTTCCTGCACGTCCGGCCGGACGGTCCCCCCAGCCCATCCACCCATCGCCACGGGAACGAGTCCGGCCGACGCACCCCCGGGGCCGGAACTCCGAACTCTCATCGACGGCGTCACCAGCGGCTGCGGTCCTGGTTCGCCCGGGCCCGCCAGTGAGCGAGGTTGTGCTCGGTGATGAGGGTCTCGGGGTGCTTCGGTCCGAGTACTCGCCGACGGTCGGCCAGCAGTTGTTCGTATGCGGTGACGGCGGCGGCCGGGTCGCCTGCCTGGCCGCGGAAGTGGGCGAGGTTGTTGCGGCTGGTGAGGGTGTCGGGGTGGTCCGGGCCGAGTACCCGCAGGCGGTCGGCCAGCACTTCCTCAGCAGCGGTGGCGGCGCCGGCCGCGTCCCCTGCCCGACTCCGCCAGAGGGCGACATTCTCCCGGCAGGTGAAGGTCTCGGGGTGGTCCGGGCCGAGCACGCGCACCACGGCGGTCAGCAACTCGGTATAGGCATCGACGGCGCCGGTCGCGTCCCCTGCCAGACCCCGACAGCGCGCGAGCGAGTTCCGGGTGCGGAGGGTGTCCAGGTCGTCCGGGCCGAGCGCCCGGACGATGCCCGGCAGTACCTGTTCGAAGCCGGTGACGGCGCCGACCCTGTCCCCCGCCTCTCCCCGCCAGTGCGCCAGCAGACCGCGGTGGTTGAGGGTGATGAGATGGTCCGGACCGAGTACCTGGACCATGTCGGACAGCAGTTGTTCGAGCGCGGCGAGGGCGCCCGGAACATCCCCCGACTGGCCCCGCCAGTGCGCTTGTACGCCCCGGGTGTTGAGGGTGTCGGGGTGGTCGGCGCCGAGCACCCGGACCATGTCGGTCACCAGCTGTTCGAACGCGGCGCCGGAGCCCACCGCATCCCCCGCCTCGGCCAGCGAGGAGGCGTGGTAGTGCTGGGTGGCGAAGGCCTCGAAGTGGTCCTGGGCCTCCAGCCGCCGCACCGCGTGGTCCAGTGCCTGGCCGAAGTCCGGGTCCTGCTGGGCGGCTTCGTCCAGCGCCTCCCGCACCCGCTGCCGGGTGCGGTCGCTCGGTGCGTCCTGCCCGGCCTCGGCCTCCTCGGCCAGCTTCCTGAGCGCGGGGGCATCGCCCAGCTTGCGGCTGACCAGATCGTGGAGCCGGTCCGTCCAGGCCTCCAGGGTGTACTCGACCTCCGCACCCGCCGGTTCCGCCCGCTGCTCCTCCCCGCGGGCCGCCCGCGCGAACACGTACCCGACCGCGATCTCTCCGACTGCCACCGAACCCCCAGTTGATCTCCGACGTCGGAGCAGACCGTACCCGTCACCCGCCCGGAGAAGAAACAGCCGATCACCGGCAGGCCGGTGTCCGCCGGCTCCGTCGGCCCCCGCTGAGCTGGGCTTCGGCCCGGGCAACCACTGTGCCGCGCCTTGATTTGCGCAGTCGGATTGCGTAGTTCTACCGATGCGTTCGGCTTCCGCCGCTGGGCAGAGTCGGCTCGGGTCTCGCGGTTGCTCGGAGCGACTGGCGCGGACGGCGACCCGGACGCGCACGGCGTCACAGCCGTTCGAGCAAATCGGTCATGCGTTTCACAGTTGACACACAGTAAGGCAAATCTCGGCCCATGCCTGCAGATGAGCAGACCGTCCCGGTGCCCGGGACCGCGCCGAACCCCACGGCGCCGCAGGCCGAGGCGAAGGGCAGCTCCTGGAAGACGCTGCTGGCCGTCGCCGTACTGGTGGCGCTCGGCGGCTCGCTGGCCGGGTGCCGCTGACCGAGAGCGGCAAGTCGAGCACCACCGGCAGCAGCAGCGCCGGGCGGGTCCCGGCCGCCGCGAAGTCCCCGACCGCGACCGCGACCACGACCACGACCGCCGGCGCGGCGAACCCCGGTGCCTCGTCGGCCGGCGGCCTGCCCGGCTCCGTCGGCGGCGGCTCGGCGTCCGCCACCGCAGCGAGCTACACCCCGCTGGTGAGCAAGGTCGAACTGGACATCCCGGCGAGCCTGTACGCCACCGAGGCCGACCAGGTCGACCTGGTCGGCGGCAAGGTGGCCCCTCCCACCACCGCCCCGAAGTGGGCGCTCGAACTGGTGCACGCGAGCCCCACCGGTAGCGCCACGGCCGACTCCTTCACCGGGGCCGGCTTCGACCCCTCCGACTTCGCCGTGCTCACCGACCCGGCGTCCACCCCGGCCCAGTGCAACACCGCGATCGACACCCAGCCCGAAGCCACCGTCGGCTTCGCCCAGGTGAACGGCGGCCGGCTGCTCTGCATCCGCGACCGCGGCACCAACAGCATCGCGATCGCCACCATCGAGACCGCCGACGTGCAGACCGGCGAGGTCAAGCTCTCGGTGAGCACCTGGCAGGCCGACTCCTGCCCCCGTTCCACCCGGCCCGGCTCAGCTGTCCGCGGTGAGTTGCTCCCACGCGGGGTCGGGCCGGTGTCCGGCCATGAAGTGCAGGAACTCGGTGGTGAAGGCGGCTCTGGTGAGGTCTCCGTCGGGGGTGGTGGCCAGTTGGTGCGAGAAGCCGGTGTGCAGCAGCCGGTGGTACTCCTCGGGGGAGATCGTGCCGCTGTGCTCGCTGTCGGTGGCGTCGAACAGGACGTCGGCGAGGTTGACCAGCGCCGGCGTGGGCAGGGTCGAGGCGCCGTCCACGTACTGCTGCATGGTGATCACGCCGTCGCCGTCGGCGTCCAGGGCCGTGCTCAACTCCTGCCACCAGTCGTGGAACGCGGCGTACACGGCCGACTCCGGTTCGGCGTCCAGGTCCAGGCGGCAGGCGACTTCACGGGCGAGCGAGGCCAGGTCGGGCCAGCCGAGAGTGCCGTCGCCGGTCTGGTCGAGCACCTGGGTGAAGAAGCGCTCCGCCGGCCACGCCGCGGCCTCCCGGCCGGGCCGGGCGGTGGCGGCAGTGGCGGTGGCGGCCGCGTTCGGGCGGACGGTTCGGACGACCGAGGTCAGGGCGCTGGCACCGCGCAGCAGCGCCCCGAACACCGCGGCGACCGGCTGCTGGTCGTCCTCGGCGTCCAGCAGGTCCGCCAGGGCCCAGGGACTGGTCACGCTCGGCAGACAGAGCGCTGCCAGGCCAGTGCCCTGGTACGCGCCGACCATGAGCACGTCCGAGAGGACGGTGCTGTTGATCCGGACGCGGTCGCGGAACGTCGGAGGCAGCGAGGCGATGGTGATGTGGGCGGCTATCGGCCCGGCGATCGAGCGGACCGCGACCCACGCGCTCCGCTGGCTTCGCAGCAGCGGGGGCGGGGGCACCGTGTCGAGCAGGCGGTGCAGGACGGAGTCGACGGCGGCGGAGTGTTCGAGGCGTTCGGAGAGCATCCGCTCGTAGTAGGGCCAGAAGTGCGGGAGCTGCTCGGGCAGCGCCGCCGGGTCGTCGCCGAAGGCGGCCAGCAGCAACCGGAACTCCGCGTAGAGCTGTTGCTGGGCGGCCCAGTCCAAGGGACGGGTGCTGTTGCGGCGCATGGCCACCGTGGATTCGAAGAGGGTCGCGTGGACCCAGGCGCGCGCCTCCGGGTCCATGGCGGTGAACCCGGCCCCGTCCGCGCCGACGCCCGTGATCCGGGCGTGCATCCGGTTGAGCCTGGCCACTTCGCGTTCCCGCACCTCGGAGCGCTCGTCGAAGAGGCGTTGCAGGCTGACCATGGTGTTGTGCAGCCGCCGCCACGGATGGGTGAGGAAGGTGGAGTCATCCATCAGGGCGGCGGCGATCTGCGGATGGGCCGCCTGCAGGACGACCGCGCGGACCATCGCGAGCCCCCAGCCGAGCTCGCCGCTCAGCTCGCGCAACAGGGGGTACGGGGTGGTGTCCGGCATCGATTCAGGCAAGGTTCGCTCCCATGGGGACATGCGCGGTGGTCTGCGGGCGGGCGCCGAATCGGCGCTGACGGCGGCTGAAGGCGTCGAGGCACCGCAGGAAGGGTTCGGTGCCGAAGTCGGGCCACAGCTCCGGCGGGAAGATCCACTCCGCGTAGGCGACCTGCCAGAGCATGAAGTTCGAGATCCGCTGCTCCCCCGAGGTGCGGATGACCAGATCGACATCCGGTGTGTCGGGGAGCGGCAGATGCGCTGCGAGCAGTTCCTCGGTCACCGCGTTCGCCGGGATGCCGCTGCGGATCAGCGACTGGGCGGCCTGGACCAGATCGCCGCGTCCGCCGTGGCCGAACGCCGCGGTGAGCGTCATGCCGCGGTTCTCCCGCGTCAGATTCTCCAGATCGGCGATGTCGCGGCGCAGCGCGGCGGGGAACCGGGGGTCGGCGGCGCCCAGGAAGCGGCAGCGGATGCCTTTCGCGTGCAGCCCCAGCGCGTGTCGGCGGATGGTGCGCTGCACCAGCTTCATCAGGAACGCCACCTCGTCGGGCGGGCGGCGCCAGTTCTCGCTGGAGAACGCGTACAGGGTGAGCCAGCGCACACCGACGCTGCGCGCCGCGTCGATGACATCCAACGCCGCGTCCTGGCCGGCGCGGTGACCGGCGTTCTCCGGCAGGGATTGCCTCGCGGACCATCTCCTGTTGCCATCCATGATGCAGGCCACGTGGGCGGGAGGAGTAAACGACACAAGAGCATGTGTGCCCGCCGAATGGCCGGGAAAGCCCATATGACACGAACGAGGTACGCAATGCGATGCGTCGAGCTGCCCTGGCAGGACGGCGACTTGGCGGCACCGGGCCAGGATCCCGGTGTCCGGCCGAGGCGTTGGTCGCGTCGGGTGGCACCGGGTGGCACCGGGTGGCGCGTCCCGGGTCAGCCCCGGAGCCGGTCGGTGACCCATGCGTGGAACGCCCCGATGTGGTGCTCGCTCGGCACCAGGACGCCGCCGGCCCGGTAGGCGCGCGAGTCCATGGCGGGCTGGCAGCGCTCGCAGGCCTCGAAGTCCTGCACATTGACCCGGTGGAACAGCTCCACCGAGCGGGAGACGTCGGTGCCGGCGTCGACGACGTCCTTGACGAAGAGCCAGTCGCACTCGACCACCGTGCGGTCGGCGGCGAGCGGGAACATCCGGTGCACGATGACGTGGTCGGGCACCAGGTTCACGAAGACCTGCGGCTTGACGGTGATCGCGTAGTACCTGCGGTCCTGGTCGTCGGAGACGGTCGGGATCCGGTCCACGCCCGCGCTGCCGTCGACCGTGAAGCCCTCGACCTCCCCGGCGAACTCGGCGCCGTGGCCCACGTAGTACTGCGCGGCGTATCCGCTGGCGAACTCGGGCAGTACCTCGGTCAGTTCGGGGTGGATGGTCGCGCAGTGGTAGCACTCCATGAAGTTCTCGACGATCAGCTTCCAGTTGGCGCGCACCTCGTAGCGGATCCGGCGGCCGACCGAGAGCCCGTCGATCTGGTAGCGGTCGATGGCGGCCGGGTCGCCGAGCCGCTCCGTCGCGGCGGCGATCACGTCCGCCTCGAACGACGGCGGTTCGTCGGCCAGGCAGACCCACACGTAGCCGAGCCACTCGCGCACCTGCACCGGGACCAGCCCGAAGGCGGTCCGGTCCACGTCCGGCATGCTGGTCAGGTTGGGCGCGGCGACCAGCTTGCCGTCCAGGCCGTAGGTCCAGGCGTGGTACGGGCACTGGAAGGCGCGCTTGACCTCGCCGCTCTGCTCCGTGCACAGCCGCGCCCCCCGGTGCCGGCAGATGTTGAGGAACGCCTTGACGCCGTGGTCGCGGGCGCGGGTCACCAGCACGCTCTCCCGACCGACCTGCACCGTCCGGAAGCTCCCCGGCCGGTCGAGGTCGCCCGCGCGGACCGCGCAGAACCACATCCGCTCGAAGATCTGCTCCTGCTCCAGCGCGAAGATCTGCGGATCCGTGTAGGAGGATCCGGGAAGGGTGCGGATCAGGCTCGGAGGGAGCTCGGTCGCGGTCACGGCGGTGTGCCTTTCGTCAGGAGAGCGCACGGCTGGGGAACGTCCGGCGGGGGCCGGCGCGGCGGGGGCGGGCCCGGCGGGGCGGCGCGGGTCGAACCGCGCGCGGCGGGCGGTCAGCAGCGGAGCCGGGTCATCTTCGGGTCGAACAGCGGCTCCTCGGTGACCGTGGCCGGCAGGTGCTCGCCGAAGTACCCGACGGTCACCCGGGTGCCGGGTTCCGCGGCGGCCCTGGGCAGCCAGGCGTAGGCGATCGAGGCGCCGATGGTGTAGCCGTACGCCGCGCTGGTGACGTAACCGGCGGGGGCGCCGTCCAGGTGCACCGGCTCCCTGCCCATGACCACGGCCCGCGGATCGTCCAGCAGCAGGCAGGCGAGCCTGCGGGACACGGTCTGCTCGCTGAGGCCGAGCAGCGCGTGGCGTCCGACGAAGTCGCCCTTCTCCATCCGGACGGCGAAGCCGAGACCCGCCTCGTAGGGGTTGTGCTCGGCGGTCAGGTCGGTTCCCCAGGAGCGGTAGCCCTTCTCCAGCCGCAGGCTGTTGAAGGCGCTGCGTCCGGCGGCGACCACGCCGAGGCGCTGCCCGGCGGCCCACAGGGTGTCCCACAGCCTGGGGCCGCAGTCGGCGGTGGTGTAGAGCTCCCAGCCGAGCTCGCCGACGTAGGACAGCCGCATCGCGGTGACCGGGACGTCGCCGAGGGCGGCCTGCTTGGCCTTGAAGTAGCCGAAGCCCCGGTGGGAGAAGTCCGCGTCGGTGAGCGGCTGGACCAGGTCGCGGGCGAGCGGACCCCACACGCCGATGCAGCAGGTGCCGGCGGTGGTGTCGCGGACCTGGACCGTGCCGTCCTCGGGCAGGTGGCGGGTGATCCAGTCGAGGTCCAGGGCGCCGTTGGCGCCGACCTGGAACCGCTCCCGGCCGAGCCGGGCCACCGTCAGGTCGCTGCGCACGCCGCCGGTCCCGTCCAGCATCAGGGTGTAGGTGACGGAGCCGACCGGCTTGTCGAGCTGATTGGTGGTCAGGTACTGCAGCAGGGCCAGCGAGCCGGGACCGGTGACCTCCAGCCGCTTGAGCGCGGTCATGTCGTACATCGCCACGCGCTCGCGGGTGGCGATGGCTTCGGCGCCCGCGATCGGGGACCAGTAGCGCGAGGCCCAGGACCCGCGACCGGGGACGGCCGCGACCTCGGGCAGCTCCCCGTTGGCCTCGTACCAGTGCGGCCGCTCCCAGCCGGTGGCCTCCAGGAAGAAGGCGCCGAGCTCGCGCTGGCGCGCGTGGAAGGGGGACACCCGCAGCGGGCGCGGCTCCGCCATCGGCTGGAGGGGGTGGATGATGTCGTAGACCTCGACGAAGTTCTGGCAGCTGCGCCGGTGGACGTAGGCGGGGGTGAGCTGCACCGGCTCGAAGCGGTTGAGGTCGCACTCGTGGACGTCGGTCCGCGGCGCGCCCTCGACCAGCCACTCGGCCATCGCCTTGGCCACGCCTGCGGAGTGGGTCACCCAGACCGCCTCGGCGACCCAGAAGCCGCGCAGCTCCGGGGACTCCCCCAGCAGCGGGAAGCCGTCGGCGGTGAAGGAGAAGATCCCGTTGAAGCCCTCCTCCACCTCGGCCCGGGCGAGCGCGGGCAGCAGTTGCCGCGAGTCGGCCCAGGACCGGGCGAAGTCCTCCTCGGTGAACGGCAGCACCGAGGGCATCGGCGCCGTCGGCGCGGTCGGGGGCGGAGCCACGTCGTCGATGTCGACGGGCATGGGGCGGTGGGCGTAGGAGCCGATGCCGATCCGGTCGCCGTGTTCGCGGTAGTAGAGATCGCGGTCCTGGTGGCGGAGGATCGGCTTGGACGCCTCCAGCTCGTCGGTGTTGTGGCCGGCCAGGTCGGGCACCGGGGTGGTCCTGGCGTACTGGTGCGCGAGCGGGACCAGCGGAACGGTCAGCCCGGCCATCCGGCCGATCTTCGGGCCCCAGAACCCGGCGCAGGAGACGACCACATCGGCGCGGAAGTCGCCCCGGTCGGTGACGACGGCGGTGATCCGCCCGCCGGACGACTCGAAACCGGTGACGGTGTGGTGCGGCAGGAACCGGGCGCCGCGTTCGATCGCGCGCCGGGCCTGCGCCTCGCCGGCGCGGACGGCCTTGGCCAGTCCGTCGGTGGGCACGTACAGGCCCCCGAGGACCCGGTCGCGGTCGAGCAGCGGGTGCCGGGTGGCGCACTGGTCGGGGTCGAGCAGTGCGGCTGTCACTCCCCAGGAGGTCGCCAGCCCGTGCCTGCGGTTCAGTTCGGCGAGCCGCTCCGGGGTGGTCGCCACCTCCAGCCCGCCGACCTGCCGGAAGCACCACTGCCCGTCGAGGGTGAGCTCCGAGTACTTGCGCACGGTGTACGCGGCGAACTCGGTCATGGTCTTGGACGCGTTGGTCTGGAAGACCAGTCCGGGTGCGTGCGAGCTCGACCCGCCGGTGGCGAAGAGGGGGCCCTGCTCCAGCACGGTGACATCGGTCCAGCCCCGTGCGGTGAGCTCGTCGCTCAGCGCGCAGCCGACGATGCCGGCGCCGACGATCACGACTCTCGGTTGGACTGTCAAAGCATCCGTCCCCTCGGGAGGTTGCTGCGGCGGGCTGGGGCCGGCCGGCGGTCCAACCGGCTGGGACAGCGGGCCGATCGGCCAGGACAGTGCACAAGTTGCATATAGCGCACCGCTATGCGTGATGTGAGACAGCCTCATCCGCGCGGCGCGGCCTGTCAAGAGCCCCGCCCCGGGAGGCGCGGCCGGGGTCGACGGCGCCCGCCCGCCACCCCCCTTGACAGGGGTATGGGGCCCTTCCATACTCACCGCAAGTTGCGGATGGGGACAGACGTCTCGCATCGCGCAACTCCCTGAGGAGGCGGCAGCCTGTGCCCTCATCCACCGACCCAGCGCGCCTGCTCATCGACGGCGTATGGACGCCCGCCGAGTCGGGCCGACGACGAGCGGTCGTCAACCCCTTCGACGCGTCCGTGGTGACGAGCGCCGCCGAGGCGTCGGCAGCCGACACGGACCGCGCCGTGCGCGCCGCCCGGGCCGCCTTCGACGAGGGCTCCTGGGCCCACGCGCCGACCGCCCGCCGTGCGGGCGTGCTCACCGCGACCGCGGACGCACTCCAGGAGCACCGCGAGGAGTTGGCCCGGCTGGAGACGCTCGACACCGGCAAGACCCTGGCGGAGAGCCGGATGGACGTCGACGACGCCACGGCCGTACTGCGCTACTACGCGGCGCTGGCGACCTCCGACGCGGGCCGCACGGTGGACACCGGACGACCCGACGCGATCAGCCGCGTGGTGTACGAGCCGGTCGGCGTGTGCGCGCTGATCACGCCCTGGAACTACCCGCTGCTGCAGATCTCCTGGAAGCTCGCCCCCGCCCTCGCCGCGGGCAACACCCTGGTGGCCAAGCCCAGCGAGGTCACCCCGCTGACCACGGTCCGCCTCTTCGAGCTGCTGCAGGAGCAGTTGACGCAGGCCGGCGCCCCCAGCGGCACGGCCAACCTGGTCCTGGGCGGCGGCGCCGTCGGCGCCGCCCTCGCCGAGCATCCGCAGGTCGACCTGGTCTCCTTCACCGGGGGCGCGGTCAGCGGCCGTTCGGTGATGCGGGCCGCGGCCCTGACGGTCAAGAAGGTCGCCCTGGAACTCGGCGGCAAGAACCCCAACATCGTCTTCGCGGACGCCCACCTCGACGCCGCCGTCGACTTCGCGCTCACCGCCGCCTTCCTCCACTCCGGCCAGGTCTGCTCGGCAGGCTCACGGCTGCTGCTGCACCGCAGCCTGCACGCCGGCTTCACCGCCGAACTGGCCCGCCGGGCCGACCTGATCCGGCTCGGCGACGGTCTCGCAAAGGGCACCGAGACCGGTCCGCTGGTCACCGCCGAGCACCGCGACAAGGTCGAACGCCTGATCGCCGGCGCCGTCGCCGAGGGAGCGGTGCTCCGGGCCGGCGGCGGTCGGCCCACCGAGCCGGAGCTGCAGGCGGGCTTCTTCCTGCGGCCCACCGTGCTGGACGGCTGCCACGCCGGCATGACCATCGTCCGCGAGGAGGTCTTCGGACCGGTGCTGACCGTCGAACTCTTCGACGACGAGGACGAGGTGGTGGCCCTGGCCAACGACACCCCCTACGGCCTGGCCGGCGCCGTGTGGACGCAGGACGTGGGACGCGGCGAGCGCGTCGCGTCGCGGCTGCGCCTCGGGACCGTCTGGATCAACGACTACCACCCCTACGTGCCGCAGGCCGAGTGGGGCGGGTTCAAGCAGTCCGGCACGGGTCGCGAGCTCGGCCCGTCCGGTCTCCGCGAGTACCAGGAGGCCAAGCACATCTGGCGCACCGTCACCCCTGCCGCCCAGCACTGGTTCGCCGGCTGACGGCAACAGCTCTCCCCGGTCCTCGCAGCACGCACACTCCCCACGCCCCTGCCTGCCTATGGAGCGACCATGCGCAATCCGGGAACCACCAGCACCACGGCGCCGCCGAACGAGGACAGCACCGACCTCGCCCGCTTCGGCTACACCCAGCAGTTGGAGAGATCCCTCGGCTCCTTCTCCAGCTTCGCCGCAGGCTTCAGCTACATCTCGATCATGACCGGCGTGTTCCAGCTGTTCGGCTTCGGCTTCGCCTCCGGCGGCCCGGCCTTCATCTGGACCTGGCCGCTGGTCTTCATCGGCCAGGGGGCGGTGGCCCTCTGCTTCGCCGAGATGGCGGGCCAGTTCCCGCTCGCCGGCTCCGTCTACCAGTGGTCCAAGCAGATAGCGCGACCGGGCACCTCGTGGATGTCCGGCTGGATCATCACGGTGGGTTCGATCGTCACGGCGGCCGCCGTGGCCGTCGCCTACCAGATCATCCTGCCGCAGGTCTCGCTGGTCTTCGAGATCGTCGGCGGCTCCTCCGACGCGGGCGTCACCACCACCCCCGCCGGCGCGCAGAACGCGATCATCCTCGCCCTGGGCCTGGTCGTCTTCACCACCATCGTCAACATCGTGGGCGTCCGACTGATGGCGAAGATCAACAACTTCGGCGTGGCGGTCGAACTGGTCGGCGTCACCCTGCTGATCATCATGCTGGCCATCCACATCAAGCGGGGCCCCCAGGTCGTGCTGCAGACCCAGGCCACCGGAGCCGGGCACTCCTGGGGATATCTGGGCGCCTTCCTGGTGGCCTCGCTGATGAGCGCCTACGTCTTCTACGGCTTCGACACCGCGGGCTCGCTGGCCGAGGAGACCAAGGAGCCCCGTCGCCACGCACCCCGCTCCATCCTCCGCGCCCTCACCGCCGCCGCCATCGCGGGCGGGCTGCTCATGCTCGTCGGCATGATGGCGGTCGGCAACATCAAGTCGTCCGAGATCGGCACGCTCGGCATGCCCTACCTGATCAAGAGCACGCTCGGCAACAGCCTCGGAGACGTCTTCCTGCTCTGCTCGGCGATCGCCATCACCGTCTGCTGCCTCGCCGTGCAGACCGCTGCCATCCGGCTGCTCTTCTCCATGGCCCGCGACGGACGGCTCCCCTTCGGCGCCCGCATCGCCAAGGTCAACCCCAGGTCCGGCACCCCGGTCCTGCCCGCCGTCATCACCGGCGTGCTGACCATCGTGCTGCTGCTGGTCAACATGGGCAACCAGCGGGTGTTCTACATCCTCACCTCGGTCGCGATCATCCTCTTCTACATCCCCTACCTGCTGGTGACCACCCCCATGCTGGTGCGCCGCCTGCGCGGCGACTGGCCCCGGGCGGACCACGGTCCGTTCTTCAGCATGGGCCGGTGGGGGGTCGTGGTGAACCTCGTGGCCGTGCTCTACGGCGCGGCGATGACCGTCAACCTGGCGTGGCCGCGGGCCGCCGTCTACGGCAGCGACCACTGGTACTACCAGTGGGGCGCCATCGTCTTCACCGGCGCGATCTCCGCCGTCGGCGGCCTGCTCTACCTGCGCTACCGGCACCGGACCGCACCTCAGGGTCCGGCGACGGTACGGCTGGTGACCGCCGAGGGCCCCACGGCCGAGTCCTGACCACTCCACCGGCGGCGTGAGGTCGCGGAGGAGGGGCGCCGGGTGCTCCCGGCGCCCCTCCTCCGCGACGTCACGCCGGGCGGAGGTACCCGAGCCGTGCCGAGACCTCGTCGGCGGCGGCCCGCACGGCGGCGGCCACGGCCGGGATGCGCTCCTCGGTCAGCCGGAAGGACGGCCCGGAGGCGCTGATGGCCGCCACCACCTGCCCGTTCAGCGCGTGCACCGGAGCCGCGACGGCGTTCAGGCCCTGCTCCAACTCCTCGACGCAGAAAGCGAAACCGTCCGTCAGGATCTGCTCCAGCTGGGCGGCGAGAGCCTTGCGGCCGGTCACGGTGCGCGGCGTGTACCGCTCCAGCGGGGCGGCGAGCCGCTTCTTCAGGAGTTCCGCCGGCAGATGCGCCAGCAGCACCTTGCCACTGGACGTCGCGTGCAGCGGCGTGCGCTGGCCGACCCAGTTGTGCGTGGTCAGCGCCGAAGGGCCGAACACCTGGTCGATGTTGACGGCCTGGTCGTCGTCGAGGATCGCCACATTGATCGTCTCGGCCACCTCGACCGCCAGCCGCTCGCAGACCGGGCGGCTCTGCTGCGACAGGTCCATCCGCACGGTCGCCGCACCCGCGAGCCGGACCAGGCCCAGGCCCAGGCGGTACTTGCCGCGCTCCCCCGGCTGCTCGACCAGGCCGCGCATCTCCAGCGCCGCCGTGAGCCGGAACGCCGTCGACTTGTGCACACCGAGCGCTGCCGCGAGCTCGGTGACGCCGGTCTCCCCCCCGCGGGCGAGGATCTCCAGGATGGTCACCGCACGGTCGACGGACTGCACCGGGGACTCCGTCCGCTGCGAGCTCCCCGGCCCCTCGGAGGACTTGCCGTACCGACTGTTGCTCATAACGCAACATTATGCACGCCGCCCGGTCGCGGCGGGTCGACCCCTTGACAAGCCCCTGGCGAGCCGAAACCATGTTGCGCAATACGCATCGAGTTGTGTAATACGATGCGCGCCCCGTCGGTGGGGTGAGGATCCGAAGCTGGAGGTTCCCATGATCACGGTGTGCCGGATCGAAGACCTGCCGCCGGGCGAAGCACTCCGAGTGACCGAGGGCGTACCGGCCCCGGTCGCCCTCTTCAACGCCGACGGCACCGTGTACGCCGTCGACGACACCTGCACCCACCAGGACGCCTCACTGGCCGACGGCTGGCTGGAGGGCTGCTTCGTCGAGTGCCCGCTGCACGCGTCCTCGTTCGACCTGCGCAGCGGCCGGCCGACCTGCCCGCCCGCGAGGCGGCCGCTGAAGACCCATCAGGTCACCCTGGTCGACGGCTACGTGGTGCTGCACGTCACGGTCGGCGAGCCCGCGTGAGGCCGGCCACCGACCGGCCCGGGGCGCCGGGTCAGGCCCCGACCGGCCGGTGCCGGTAGAACCGGGCCGGGTCGGGCTCCAACGGGGTGTTGCCCAGGATGAGGTCGGCGGCCTTCTCGGCGAGCATCATCACCGGGGCGTAGATGTTGCCGTTGGTCACGTACGGCATCGCGGACGCGTCGACCACGTGCAGCCCCTCCAGTCCGTGGACCCCCAGGCTGGACGGGTCGAGGACCGACAGCTCGTCGGTGCCCATCCGCGCGGTGCAGGAGGGGTGCAGGGCGGTCTCGCCGTCCTTGGCGACCCACTGCAGGATCTCCTCGTCGGTCGCGACCTCCGGGCCGGGCGAGATCTCGCCGTCGCTGTACTCGGCGAAGGCGTCCTGGCCGAGGATGCTGCGGGTGACCCGGACGGCCTCGACCCACTCCCGCCGGTCCTGCTCGGTGGACAGGTAGTTGAACCTCAGCGCCGGATGCTCGCGCGGGTCCCTGGACCTGATCTTCACCGAGCCGCGGGCGTCCGAGTACATCGGGCCGATGTGGACCTGGTAGCCGTGCCCGCCGGCCGGGGCGGAGCCGTCGTAGCGGACCGCGATCGGCAGGAAGTGGAACATCAGGTTGGGGTAGTCGACCTCCTCGTTGCTGCGGACGAAGCCGCCGCCCTCGAAGTGGTTGGTCGCCCCGGGTCCCTTGCGCAGGAAGAGCCACTCGGCCCCGATGAAGGGGCGCCGCCACATCTTCATGGCGGGCTGCACGGACACCGGCTGCTTGCACGCGTGCTGGACGTACACCTCCAGGTGGTCCTGCAGGTTCTCGCCGACGCCGGGCAGGTGCTGGAGGGTCCTGATGCCCAGCGCCTCCAGCTCCGCCGCATTGCCGATTCCGGAGAGCTGGAGCAGCTGCGGGGAGTTGACGGCGCCGCCGGAGAGGATGACCTTGCCGCCGCCGACCCGGTGCACGGTCCTGCCCCTGCTGTACTCCACCCCGGACGCGCGCTTGCCGTCGAACAGCACCCGGGTGACCAGTGCGCGGGTCCGCACGTCGAGGTTGGGGCGGCCCATGACCGGATGCAGGTAGGCGCGGGCGGCGCTGAGCCTGCGGCCGCGGCGCAGGTTGCGGTCGAAGGCGGCGAAGCCCTCCTGGCGGAAGCCGTTGACGTCGTCGGTGAGCGGGTAGCCGGCCTGCTGCACGGCCTCGAAGAAGGCGCCGAACAGCGGGTTGGTGACCGGTCCGCGTTCCAGCACCAGGGGGCCCTCGTGTCCGCGGAAACCGTGCCCCGCAGCGGCTCCGGGTCCGGCGTCCCGGCCCTGGTCCGCGAGGCAGTTCTCCATCCGCTTGAAGTAGGGGAGGCAGTGGGCGTAGTCCCAGTCCTCCATCCCGGCGTCGGCGGCCCAGCGCTCGTAGTCGAGCGGATTGCCGCGCTGGAAGATCATGCCGTTGATGCTGCTCGAACCGCCGAGGACCTTGCCACGGGCGTGGTAGATCTTCCGCCCGTTCATGAACGGCTCCGGCTCGGACTCGTACTTCCAGTCGTAGAACCGGCTGCCGATCGGGAAGGTGAGCGCGGCCGGCATGTGGATGAAGACGTCCCACGGGTAGTCGGGCCGGCCCGCCTCCAGCACCAGCACCCGGTTGGCGGGGTCGGCGCTCAGCCGGGCCGCGAGCGCACAACCGGCAGAGCCTCCGCCGACGATGATGAAGTCGTACTGCTGCAAGGTCATTGTGTCCTGCCGTTGCTCTCCGGGGCGGTGACGCCGATTTCCGAGTCAGGCGAGGTGCTGCGAGCAGCGAGTTTCTCTACACGAAACTGCGTTCGTACTGCGCAACAGTTTCGGGAACCCGTCAGGAGCCGTCAAGGCCGCGACCGCCCCCTTGCAAAACTGTTGTGATAGGCGCAACAGTGTGCATAGTCAGAAACAGTTGAGCTCCTGCCCCCGCCCTCGGACGCCGCCGACTGCACCGACCCCCGACGCCGCACCTCTCCAGGAGTCCCGCGATGTCCCACCAGCTGCCCGAGCACCCCGACTGGCTGTGGCGCACCCCCGACCCCAAGCGCTCCTACGACGTGGTCATCGTCGGCGCGGGCGGGCACGGGCTGGCGACCGCCTACTACCTGGCCCGCAACCACGGCATCAGCAACGTCGCCGTGCTGGAACGGGGTTGGCTGGCCGGCGGCAACATGGCCCGCAACACCACCATCATCCGGTCCAACTACCTCTGCGAGGAGAGCGCGGCGCTGTACGAGCACGCGCTCAAACTCTGGGAGGGGCTGCCGGCGGAGCTGGACTACGACTTCCTGTTCAGCCAGCGCGGCGTGCTCAACCTGGCGCACACCCTCCAGGACGTCCGCGAGGGCACCCGCCGGGTCAATGCCAACCGGCTGGGCGGCGTCGACGCGGAATGGCTCGACACCGAGCAGGTGCGCGACTTCTGTCCGATCGTCAACACCTCCCCCGACGTCCGCTACCCGGTGCTCGGCGCCACCCTGCAGCGCCGGGCCGGCATCGCCAAGCACGACCACGTCGCCTGGGCGCTGGCCCGCCGGGCGGACGAGTACGGCGTCGACCTGATCCAGGGCTGCGAGGTCACCGGGTTCCTGCGGGACGGCGACCGCGTGGTCGGCGTGCGGACCGACCGGGGCCCGATCGCCGCCGGGAGGGTCGCGCTGGCCGCAGCCGGGCACAGCAGCGTCCTGGCCGAACTGGCCGGGCTGCGGCTGCCGGTGCAGAGCCACCCGCTGCAGGCACTCGTGTCCGAACTGCTGGAACCCGTGCACCCCACCGTGGTGATGTCCAACCACGTGCACGTGTACGTGAGCCAGGCGCACAAGGGCGAGCTGGTCATGGGCGCGGGCGTGGACTCCTACAACGGCTACGGCCAGCGCGGCTCCTTCCACCTGATCGAGCACCAGATGGCGGCCGCGCTCGAACTGTTCCCGATCTTCGCCAGAGCGCACGTGCTGCGCACCTGGGGCGGCATCGTCGACGTCACCCCCGACGCCTCGCCCGTCATCGGCCCCACACCGGTGGCCAACCTCTACCTCAACTGCGGCTGGGGCACCGGAGGTTTCAAGGCCACCCCCGCCTCCGGCTGGGTCTACGCGCACACCATCGCCACCGGCGAGCCGCATCCGCTGGCCGCCCCCTTCGCGCTGGACCGGTTCACCACCGGCGCCCTGATCGACGAGCACGGCGCCGCCGCCGTGGCCCACTGACCACCACCCGGCAGGAGTCCCCATGCTGCTGATCGCCTGTCCCTGGTGCGGCGAACGCGAAGAGCTCGAATTCCACTACGGCGGCCAGGCCCACGTCCCCTACCCGGCCGACCCGTCGGCGCTCTCCGACGCCGAGTGGGGCGAGTACCTGTTCGTCCGCGACAACCCCAAGGGGCCGTTCGCCGAGCGCTGGTCGCACGCCGCCGGATGCCGGCGCTGGTTCGACGTCGTCCGCCACACCGTCACCCACGAGATCCTGGCCGTCCAGGGCGTTCGCCCGGTGGCGACCGACCAGCCGAGGCCGGTGATCACCCCATGACCACGCCGCACCGACTCCCCGGCCGCCTCCCCTCCGGGGGCCGCGTCGACCGCTCCGCTCCGCTGCGCTTCAGCTACGACGGGGTGCAGTACACCGGACTGCGCGGTGACACCCTCGCCTCCGCCCTGCTCGCCAACGGCGTGCCGGGCGCGGCCCCCAGCCTCCACCGCAGGCGGCCGCGCGGCATCGCGACGGCCGGGGTGGAGGAGCCCAACGCCCTGGTCCAGCTCGACGGCCCCTGCTCCGAGCCGATGCAACTGGCGACGACGGTCGAGCTGTACGACGGCCTGACCGCGACCAGCCTCTCCGGACTCGGCCGGCTCGACCCCGCCCCGGACGGGTCCGGCTACGACAAGATGCACGTCCACACCGACGTCCTGGTCGTCGGCGGCGGCCCGGCCGGCCTGGCCGCCGCCCTGGCGGCGGGGCGGTCGGGCGCACGTGTGGTCCTGGTCGACGACCAGCCGGAACTCGGCGGATCGCTGCTCTGCGACCGGGAGGAGATCGACGGCGCGCCGGGCCTCGACTGGGTGCACGCCGTCCGCACGGAACTGTCCGCGCAGCCCGACACCCGGATCCTCAGCAGATCGACCGCCACCGGCTACTACGACCACAACTACCTGCTCGTCGCCGAGCGCCGCACCGACCACCTCGGCCCGCACCCGGTCCCCGGCGTCTCCCGGCAGCGGCTGTGGCACCTCCGGGCCCGGCGGGTGGTGCTGGCGACCGGTTCCCACGAGCGGCCGATCGTCTTCGCCGGCAACGACCTGCCCGGCGTCATGTCCGCCGCCGCCGTGCGCAGCTACGTCAACCGGTACGCGGTGCTCCCCGGCCGCCGCGCCGTCGTGCTGACCACCAACGACCACGCCTACGCGACCGCGCTCGCGCTGGTCGCGGCCGGGGCGGAGGTGCCGGCGCTCGTCGACACCAGGCCCGAACCGCCCACCGGCCTGGTCGAGGCGGCACGCCGCGCCGGGATCGAGGTCCGCTGCGGCTCGGCCGTGGTCGGCACGCGCGGGGACGCGCGCATCACCGCCGTCCGGATCGCCGCCCTCGACGCCGACGACGCGATCACCGGCCCGGTCCGCGAACTGCCCTGCGACCTGCTCGCCGTGTCGGGGGGCTGGAGCCCGGCCGTGCAGCTGTGGAGCCAGTCCCAGGGCACCCTGCGCTACGACGAGGCCCTCGCCGCGTTCGTCCCGGACCGGGCGGCGCAGCAGGTCGACAGCGTCGGCGCCGCTCGCGGCGTCCTCGACCTCGGCGGATGCCTCGACGACGGGTTCGCCGCCGGCGCGCGGGCGGCGGACCTGGCCGGCTTCCCGGTCTCCGTGCCCGCCACCCCGCCGCACTCCGGCGAGGCGCCCCCGTCCCGGCCCCGGCCGGTGTGGATCGTCCCGGGCGAGGAGGGCGAACCGGGCGACTGGCAGGAGCACTTCGTGGACCTGCAGCGCGACGCCACCGTCGCGGACGTCCAACGGGCGGTCCGGGCCGGGATGCGCTCGGTCGAGCACATCAAGCGCTACACCACCATCGGCACCGCCCATGACCAGGGCAAGGCATCCGGGGTGGCCTCGACCGGCGTCATCGCCCGGCTGCTCGGCGCCCGCTCTCCGGGCGAGGTCGGCACCACCACCTTCCGCGGCCCCTACGTCCCCCTCTCCTTCGCCCTGCTCGCCGGCCGCGAGCGAGGCAGGCTGTTCGACCCGGTGCGCACCACCGCGATCCACCCGTGGCACGTCGAGCACGGCGCACGCTTCGAGAACGTCGGCCAGTGGAAGCGCCCCCGGTACTACCCGCAGCCCGGGGAGGACCTGGAGGCAGCCGTCCTCCGCGAGTGCCGCGCGGCCCGCGAGGGCGTCGCGGTGATGGACGCCAGCACCCTCGGCAAGATCGACGTCATCGGCCCGGACGCCGGGGCGTTCCTGAACCGCGTCTACACCAACGGCTTCGCCAGGCTGGCCGTCGGCTCGGCCCGCTACGGCGTCATGTGCCGGCCCGACGGCATGGTCTTCGACGACGGCGTGACCCTGCGCCTGGCAGAAGGCCACTACATCATGACGACCACCACCGGGAACGCCGCAGCCGTGCTGGACTGGCTGGAGGAGTGGCTGCAGACCGAGTGGCCCGAGCTGCGGGTCCGGGTCACCTCGGTCACCGAGCAGTGGGCCACCGTCGCGGTCGTCGGCCCCGGGTCCCGCGCGGTCGTCACCGCGCTCGCCCCCGACCTGGACGTGTCCAACGACGCCTTCCCGTTCATGACGGCCCGTGAGACCCGCCTGGCGAGCGGCGTTCCGGCCCGGATCTGCCGGATCTCCTTCTCCGGCGAGTTGGCCTTCGAGATCAACGTCGCTAGCTGGTACGGCCTGGCCACCTGGGAATCGGTGGTCCGGGCCGGTGCCCCGTACGGCATCACCCCCTACGGGACCGAGGCCATGCACGTCCTGCGCGCCGAGAAGGGCTACCCGATCGTCGGGCAGGACACCGACGGCACGGTCACCCCGCAGGACCTCGGCATGGAGTGGGTCGTCTCCAAGCAGAAGGACTTCCTCGGCCGGCGCTCCTTCCGGCGCCCGGACACCGCACGCGGCGACCGCAGGCAGCTGGTCGGCCTGCTGCCGGTGGATCCCGCCGTGCTGCTGCCCGAAGGCGCACAGCTGGTGGCGAGCGCCGACGTGGCCGCCCCCACCCGGGCGCTGGGGCACGTCACCTCCAGCTACCGCAGCGCGGCGCTCGGCCGCACCTTCGCCCTGGCCCTCGTCGCGGGCGGGCGGGAACGGCTGGGCGAGACGGTGTACGCGCCGCTGCCCGGAGGCGTGATCGCCGCGACCGTCACCGACAGCGTCCTCTACGACCCGAAGGGAACCCGCCGTGACGCCTGAAACCCTGCGACGCAGCCCGCTGGGGCACCTCGCCGACGTCCTGGCAGCGCACTCCGGCAGCGGCGAGCGGGGGGTGAGCCTGCGTGAGATCCCCTTCCTGACGCAGCTCGACCTCCAGCTGCAGTCGCACGGCCCGGCCGCGCAGCGGATCGGGCGGTCACTCGGTGCGCCACTGCCGACCGACCCGAACACCGTCGCGGCGACGGGTGGGCTGCGGGTGCTCTGGCTCGGCCCCGAGGAGTGGCTCGTGCTCGGCCCGGACGGCTCCGCGCCCGCCACTGCGGCGAGGCTGCGCGCCGCGCTGGAGGACGAGCCAGGATCGGTGGTGGACGTCTCCGCCAACCGCACGACGCTCGAACTCTCCGGCCCGGCCGCCCGCGAGGTCCTGGAGAAGGGCTGCGCCCTCGACCTGCACCCGCGCGCCTTCCGGCCGGGCCGTTGCGCGCAGACCCTGGTCGCGAAGGTGAACGTGGTCCTGCACCAGGTCGGCCCGGAACCGGCCTACCGCCTGCTGGTGCGCGGCTCCTTCGCCCAGTACCTGGCGGACTGGCTGCTCGACGCCATGGAGGAGTACCGCCACCCGCGGCTCACGCCGTGACCGGCCGCCAGACTGTTGCCGTCCTGTCCCTCGCCCCCGCACCGTCACCCCGTGCTGGTGGCGCGCGTGGGCGAGGCGGCCCGGAGGCGCCGGTGGCGTCGTGGCCGGGGTGGTGGCCGAGCAGACCGAAGATCCGGCGCAGGGGCTCCGGCACGGACCGCGAGCCGGGTCTTGCCCACACCGGCCATGCCCTCGATCGCGGAGACCACCACGGTCCTCGCGCCGTCACCGTGCTGCCGGTCGGTCGCTGCCGCGATCAGGCGCGCGAGCTCCTCCCGGCGGCCGGTGAGCGTGGCCGGACCGGCTGGGAGCTGTCCGGACACCCCGACCCGGACCTCCGGTCCTGGCTGACCTGTGCGCCTTGATGCACGCTTCACGCCAGCGGGCCACACCGGCCTCGTCCACGCCCAGCGCCCGGACGATCGCCACCACCAGGTCGAGGTCGAGGCGACGCCGGCCCGCTTTGAACGCGTCCACGGCCAGATCGACCGCCCGGCCCGGATCCGGCATGCCGGGCTGTTCACCCATGACACCCCCATGTCGCTGTGCTTCTGCCCTGACGAGTCCCTGAGGAGGGTGTACGGATTCGTGCGGGAAACATGACTGCGCACCGATGCCGCAGGCAGTCTGGTCGTGTCGTTCAGCGCTGGTCCGCCAGAGCCGCAGGACGGCCAACTGCCCAGGGGGAGACATCGCCGTGGGGGCGTGGGGCTCTCCCTTCATCTCCGGACGAAGGATGCGTTTGATGATCACTCACCGTACGTCCATGCGGTCCGCCGTCGCCGCCCTCGGTGTCGGCGCCGCGATCGCCCTGACCGTGTCCTCGCCCGCATTCGCGGCCAACGAGGGCACCTACCAAGGAAATTGGGGTGGCTGCACGGCGACCGAGGAGATCCAGGTGCAGTACGTCAACGGCGGGTACCACGACCAGATGGAGTTCTTCCCGACCGGAACCGGGCCCAACTGCCTGTTCGACATCATCGACAACAATTCCGTGGTCTGGACCTCCACCGGCGCCGGATCCGGCTGGCGGTACGACGGCCCGGGGAACTACATGTGCCCCCAGATCCACGACAAGGTCACCGGCGTACTCAAGTGGCAGGGCGTGTGCAACTGAGGTCGCCACGCACCTCCGGATGATCACACAACCCGGTGGCCGGCACTCGATTTCGGCCACCTCACCTTCAAGAAGGAGCCGTCCCATGCTGACTCGCCGCACGTCCGTGCGATCTGCCATCGCCGCCCTCGGCGTCGCTACCGCGATCGCCCTGTCTTCCGCGCCCGCCTTCGCCGCCAACGAGGGGACCTACTCGGGCTCGGTCGGGCCCTGCTCCGCCGTCGAGAAGATCCAGCTGGCCAACGTCAACGGCGGGTTGCACGACGAAATGGAGTTCTACCCGACCTCGACCGCCACCGGTTGCCAGTTCTCCATTTTCAACAACAACAGCTTCTACTGGGGCTCCACCGGCGCCGGATCCGGCTGGATCTACGACGGCCCGGGCAACTACCTCTGCCCCGTCATCTACTACTACACGGTGAGTGACCACCTCCCCTGCAACTGAAGTCCGACGGCAGGGCTGCGGGCAGCGCCGACCTCGATGCGTCAGCGGTGGCCGCCCGCGGACCGACGGAGGAGCGGGCTTCCCGTGGGCTTACGAATCCCTGACGCTTCGTCTCCTTCGCGGCTATCGGGGGCTGCGGCGTCTAGTGTGCCCGGGTATGGACGTACTTCTCACCGGCGGAGCCGGATTCATCGGTTCCGCCGTCGCCCGCCGCCTCGTCGGTGCGGGCCACCGGGTCCGGGTGCTGGACGCGTTGCTGCCGGCCGTGCATCCGTCGGGCAGGCCGCCGGGCCTGCCCGACGGGGTGGAGTTCCGGCACGGCGACGTCAGGGACCGGACGACGGTCGAGCAGGCACTGCACGGGATGGAGGCGGTCTGCCACCAGGCCGCGATGGTCGGCCTGGGGCTGGACCTCGACGACGCGCCCGACTACGTCGGCTGCAACGACCTGGGCACGGCCGTGCTGCTGGCGGCCATGGCCCGGGCGGAGGTCTCGCAGCTGGTGCTGGCCGGGTCCATGGTCGTCTACGGAGAGGGGCGCTACACCTGCGCGGAGCACGGCGCGGTGGCACCGGGGCCCCGGCGGACGGTCGACCTGGACGCGGGACGGTTCGAACCGCCGTGCCCGAGGTGCGGGGCGCCCCTGGCACCGGACCTGGTGGACGAGGACGCCGTGCTGGACCCGCGCAACGTCTACGCGGCGAGCAAGGTCGCGCAGGAGCAGCTGTCGTCCGCCTGGGCCCGCGCGGCCGGAGGGCGGGTGACCGTGCTGCGGTACCACAACGTCTACGGACCCGGCATGCCGCGCGACACGCCGTACGCGGGAGTGGCGTCGATCTTCCGGTCCGCGGTCGCCCGCGGCGAGGCGCCGCGGGTGTTCGAGGACGGCGGTCAGCGCCGGGACTTCGTCCATGTCGCGGACGTGGCCGAGGCCAACCTGGCGGCACTGGAGGCGCTTCGCGGACGCGACCCCGGAAGTGTCCGCTGCTACAACGTGGGCAGCGGGTCCGTCCACACGATCGGGGAGATGGCCGCCGCCCTCGCCGCGGCGGGGGGCGGGCGGGCGCCGGTGGTGACCGGCCAGTACCGGCTGGGGGACGTCCGGCACATCACGGCCGACTCGGGCCGGCTCCGGGCGGAGCTGGCCTGGTCCCCCTCGGTGTCGTTCGCGGACGGCATGGCGGACTTCGCCCACGCCCCGCTGCGCGGCGTGTGAGCCGCGCACCCGGGGCCGGTGACGCTCCGTAGGACTTCCGTAAGGTGCCGCTGCGGCATTTGTCCGAGTCCAGCTCCTAGCGTGGTCACATGACAGATTTTCCCCCGAGGCCCGTTCCCGCGGCCGTCGACGTCGTCCTGCCCTGCCTGGACGAGGCGGCCGCGCTGCCGTGGGTGCTGGGACGAATGCCGGACGGCTACCGCGCAGTGGTCGTGGACAACGGCTCGACCGATGGCTCGGCCGAACTGGCCCGCTCCCTGGGCGCGCTGGTGGTGTCCGAGTCCCGGCGCGGCTTCGGCGCCGCCTGCCACGCCGGGCTGCTGGCGGCCACCGCCGAGTACGTGTGCTTCTGCGACTGCGACGCCTCGCTCGACCCGGCGGACCTCCCCGGACTGGTCGCCGCCGTCCACGCCGGCGGCGCCGACCTGGTGCTGGGCCGCCGCCGCCCGACCGGTCGCGGCGCCTGGCCGCTGCACGCCCGGCTGGCCAACGCCGAACTGGCCCGCAGACTGCGCGCCCGTACCGGGGCGGACCTGCACGACCTGGGCCCGATGCGGGCCGCCCGCCGGGACCGGCTGCTGGACCTGGGGCTGGGCGACCGCCGTTCCGGCTATCCGCTGGAGATGGTGCTCTCCGGCGCCGCCGCCGGGATGCGCATCTCCGAGCGGGAGGTCGGCTACCGGCCGCGCACCGGACGGTCCAAGGTCACCGGCACCCTGCGCGGCACCCGGCAGGCGGTCCACGACATGCGCGCGATCCTGGCCGCGCGGCCGGCCACGCTGCTGGTCATCGCCAAGTCCCCGCAGCCGGGACGGGTCAAGACCAGGCTGACTCCGGCCTGCACCCCGGAGCAGGCCGCCCGACTCGCCGAGGCGGCGCTGGTGGACACCCTCACCACCCTGGCGCGGGTGCCGGCCGGACGGAGGCTGCTGGTCCTGGACGGCCCGCCCGGCCGCTGGCTCCCGCCCGGCTGGGAGGTCGTCCCGCAGCGCGGCGGCGGCCTGGACGCCCGGCTGGCCGACGCCTTCGCCTCGGCGTCCGAGGGCCCCGACAGCCCTCCCGCGCTGCTGGTCGGCATGGACACCCCGCAGCTGCGGGCGCGCACCCTCGCCGAAGCCCTCTCACGCGCGGGCAGGACCGGGACCGACGCCTGGTTCGGGCCCGCCGCCGACGGCGGCTTCTGGGCCTTCGGCCTGGCCCGTCCCGATCCGGACCTCGCTCGGCGCCTGCTGCTCGGGGTGCCGATGTCCAGCCCGTCGACGGGCGCGGCCCTGCTCGACCGGCTCACCGCAGCGGGGCTGCGGGTGGCGACCCTGCCCGTCCTCAACGACGTGGACACGGTCACCGACGCCGCCGAGGTCGCAGCGCTCGCACCCGCCGGCGGCTTCGCCAGGACCTGGCGCACCGTCACCGGTGCCGCCGGCGCACTGGAGACGAAGCCCCGGGCCACGGCGCACGGTGCGGCCGGATGACCGTCCCCGGGGTCATCGCCCCCCGTCCCCGCCCCTGGTCGGACGATCCCTTCGCCGAGGCGATGCGCACCGGCAACGGCCCGCTGTGGCTGCGCCGCGACGACGGCCACCGGCATCCGCTGGAGGTCGAACGCTGGTGCGCCCCGCCCGACCCGGCCGACTGGACCCTGCTGTTCCGCTGCCTGCGCCGAGGCCGACCCGCCCTGGACATCGGCTGCGGTCCGGGCCGACTGATCGCGGCGCTGCAGAGCTGCGGCCTGCCGGCCCTGGGGGTGGACCTCACCCGCACCGCGGTCCTGCGCGCCCGCGGTGCGGGCGGCAGTGCGCTGTGCCGCTCGGTCTTCGACCGGCTTCCCGGCGAGGGCCGCTGGGGCACGGCTCTGCTGGCCGACGGCAACCTCGGCATCGGCGGGGACCCCGCCGCCCTGCTCCGCCGCACCGCCGACCTCCTCGCGCCGGAGGGCCAGTTGCTGGTCGAGGTCGAACCCGACGACCTGGACGAGCGGGTCACCGTCACCGTCGAGGACGCGGCCGGGCGCAGCGGCCCCGCCTTCCGCTGGGCCCGGCTCGGCGCACCTGCCACCGTCCGCTGCGCGGAGGAGGCCGGGTTCGCCCTCACCGACGCCTGGACCTGCCAGGGACGGCACTTCCTCGCGCTCGGGCGCTGAACCGCCCCTCCCCCACCGCCGACAGGAGTACGCCACCGTGACCACGACCAGCACCGCCCGTCCGCACCGGCCCGACCCGGGCCGGGCCGCGACCGGGTGGTGCGCAGCGGCGCTGGCCGCCTTGGTGGCGGCGCTGGCCGGGACCTTCACCGGCGGCGGCTCACTGGGGCACCGGGACCCGCTGTACGGCTGGTACGCGGCGGACGTCCTGCTGTTCGTCGTCGCCATCGTGCTGCTGCGGCGGGTCCCGGCCCGCCGCAGCACCGCGCTGGTCCTGCTCGGCAGCCTGGCGGTGGCCCTGACCGGACTGCTCGCCACCCCCCGGACCAGCGACGACGCCTACCGCTACCTCTGGGACGGCCAGGTCCAGGCAGCAGGCATCTCCCCCTACGCGGACGCCCCCACCGCTCCGGCGCTGGCCGCGCTGCGGGCCCGGAACCCGGCGCTGTTCCCGGTCACCGGGACCTGTACCGGTTGGGACCTGCACCGGGCCGACGGGATCTGCACCCATGTCAACCGGCCGACCGTGCACACCATCTATCCGCCGGTCGCCGAGTTCTGGTTCCTCGGCCTGCACCAGGCCGGACGGATCGCCGGTCGCACCGGCATCGGCGTGGCCCAGACGGGCGGGGCGCTGCTGGCGGTGGCGACCACCGGTGCGCTGCTGCTGGTGCTGCGGCGCACCGGGGCGCCCGCGCACCGGGCCGCGCTGTGGGGCTGGTGCCCGGCGGTGGCGGCCTGGTCCGTGAACGACGCCCACGTGGACACCCTGGGAGCGCTGCTGCTGGTCGGCGGTCTGGGCCTGCTGCTGCCGGGCCCGGCGGGCGGCGGACGGCGCGGGCCGGCCGGGGTGCTGCTCGGCCTGGCCACCGGTACCAAGCTGATCCCGGTGCTGGCGCTGCCGGGCGCCATGTCCGGCTGCCTGGCCCGGGGCCGCCGCCCGGGCCCACGCGACCTGTTGCTGCCGGCCGCTGCGGGGCTGACCTTCCTGCTCTGCTACACGCCCTACGTCCTCGCCTCCGGGCTCGGCGTGCTCGGCTTCCTGCCCGGCTACCTCCAGCAGCAGGGGTACGACCAGGGCACCGGCTTCGGCCTGCTCGCGCTGCTCGGCATCCCCCAGCCGCTGCTGCCCGTCACGGTCGCCGCCGTCCTGCTGGCAGCGGTGCTGCAGGTGCTGCGGTACGGCGATCCAGGTGCGCCCTGGCGCGGCGCGCTGACCGTCACCGGCACCGCCCTGTTCCTGGCCGCGCCCGACTACCCCTGGTACGCGCTGCTGGTGGTGGCCCTGGTCGCGCTCGACGGCCGCTGGGAGTGGCTGGCCCTGCCGGTGGCGGGTCAGGCCATGTACCTGTCCGACGGCGCACTGCAGCAACCGGCCTACGCGGCGGCGCTCTACGTGGTGCTGGCCGGTGCGGCGGTACGCGGGCTCACCCGCGTCGCCCGGGTGGGAACGCCGGCCCGCCCGCCCCACCCCCGCGTCAGCCCTTCCGCGCCCGGGGTCGGCGTTGACGGCGGCCTTGACGGGGGCGTTGACGGGGGCGTTGACGGGGGCGTTGACGGCGCAGCTGGAGGCGCCGCTGACGACCGGCACGGACGGTGGACGCCAGCAGGCACAGCGCCGAGGCGGCGAAGAGCACAGCGGTGATCAGCAGCCAGTGTCCGAGGAACGTGCCAGCGGGCAGCCCGGTGGTGGGCCCGAATCCGGGAACCCGGCGCAGGACGAGCGGGTACCAGACGACCAGGAGCAGCAGCGAGACCAACCCCGGAACCCGGACGTAGTTGACCGACCCGCTGCCCGCCCGGGAGCCGGGGCCGCCGTGGCGGCCGGGCAGCAGGCCTTGCAGCGCGCGGTCGGTGACGGTGTAGAGCGGGAGCAGTACCAGGTCGTGGACCAGGGCGGCGGCCACGAACCAGACGGCGACCGCGACCGTGTCGCCCTTGAGCAGCCGCAGTCCGGCGTACAGGGCCAGCGCGAAGGAGCACAGGACGGCCAGCAGGTGCAGCGGGGAAGCGCCGTAGCGCTCGCGGGCGCCCTTCACGAGGCGGCTCCGAAGGTCAGCCGGGTGACCCACTTGGTGTTGTGCACCCCGGGGTTGGCCGGGACGATGATCCGGGCCGGGTAGCCGTGGTCCGGGGACAGGTCGGCGCCGTTGACCCGTAGCGCGAGCAGCGAGCGCGGGTCCTGGACCTGGTTGGCGCGCAGCACGGTGGAGCCGAAGGAGCCGCCACGCTCCACGGACTCGACGAACACCTCCGGCGCCCGGCCGGTGAAGCCCGCCATGGCGGCCAGGTCCCGCAGTCGCACCCCGCTCCAGTGCTGGTCGGCGGTGGACCAGCCCTCCACGCAGGCGATCGGCAGCGCAGCCTCGTGCTGCGGCAGCGCCAGTACCTGGTCCCGGGTCAGGACACTCTCGTGCCCGGGGCCGCGGACCACCAGCCGCCACTGCGGGCCGATGTCGGCGGCGCGGATGCCGACGGACGCGGCGGTCTTGTTGATCTGGAAGCCGTCGGGTCCGCCGCCCGGCTCCTGGCCGTGCGGCGCCAGCAGCGCGGTCCGACGCAGCGAGCCGCCGATGCTCTGACCCGCCGTCACCGCGAACAGCACCAGTGAGCCCAGGCCCACCGTCCCGAGCGCGCCGCGCCGTGAGATGGTCGCCGGGGCGGGCCGTGGGGACACCAGGCCGGTGTCGTCCGGCGGCTCGGGCAGCGTCGCGCCGGTGCTGGTCCGCATTTCGGTACGCAGTCGACGGCTGCGCAGGGCCCGGACCATCACCGGGATCCTGAACGCGGTGTGCACGACGAAGGCGCCGATGAACACCCAGGCGCCGTAGAAGTGCAGGGTGTAGAAGGACCCCGGGAAGATGTAGTGCAGCTGGATGTTCAGCAGGCCGGTGACGAACTCGAACAGCGCACCGCCGACCAGCAGCAGCAGTGACAGCCGGTCCAGGGCGTGGGCCGCCGACCGCACCGGCGGCCAGGAGAACAGCCTGGGGATCACCGACCACAGCTTGGCCAGCAGCACCGGCACCAGCACCACGCCCAGGGTGACGTGCACGCCCTGCGTGAGCCGGTAGAGCCAGGACGGATCGGTGGGCCAGGAGAAGAGGTAGAAGCCCAGCCAGCCCTTGTCCGGGGTCTGGTCGTTGACCGCCGCCAGATCCGGGTTGTAGGCGGCGTAGGACAGCAGCCCGGTCACGAACATCACCGGAATGCCGACCAGCAGGACCGCTCCGAGGACCGAGGTCAGCCACGGGCCCCGGATCGGGCTGCGCCAGAACTCCGGACGCGCCGGACCGGGCGGCGGCCCCCGGCGAGTGCGGCCCGCAGCCGGCGGCCCCTCGCCCCAGCGGCTTCGATCGCCTGCCGCAGCCGCCCGGGGCGGTGCGCCTCACGCGGCGGTTCCGCGCGCCCCCTGCCGGACCCCGTGCCGGGCGCGGCAGCAGTGCTGCCTCCTCGATCGGGCCGTCGGGGCGCGGGTGACGGAGTGTCAGGGTGGCTGTCGTCGGGATCCATCAGTCGTTTCCTTGGCAGGTCGGGCGTCGGCGGGTGGCCCCGCTGGCACGACCGTAGGCCGCGGCCGGATGAATCAGCCGAAACGACTCATTACGACACCCTGACGTCCACCCGGCCTGCCCCTGGGCGAGGGGACCGGCCCGGGGGCCCAGGCCGGCCCGCGATGTCGGTGGCAGGTGACAACGGGCTCGACCGGCTCAGGGCCGACGGGCCGACGGGCCGAGCCGGATCAGCAACGTCGCCTCCGGCGCGATCGAGGCAGCCAAGCGCACCTTCGACGCGGGCGTCAGGGCTGTCCGGGCGCGGTTCAGGGTTCGAGGTTCTCCAGGTCGGCGAGCAGGCTCGGGTGGGTCGGCTGCCAGCCGAGGGTGGCGCGGGTGCGGGCGCTGGACGCGGGCTGGTCGGTGGCGAAGATCGGGCCGAGGGTGCCGAAGTTCTCCTGCGGTACCGACTCGACGGGCAGGCCGAGCCGTCGGCCGATGACCGCGGCGATGTCGCGGACCGTGTCGCCCTCGTCGGCGACGGCGTGCCAGGAGCTTCCGGCCGGGGCCTGCTCCAGGGCGAGCCGGAACAGCACGGCGGCGTCCCGCGCGTGGACGGCCGGCCAGCGCTGCGCGCCGTCTCCGGGGTAGCCGGCGACGCCGGTTCGGCGGGCGATGTCGGTGAGCAGCCCGGCGAACCCGCCCCGGCCCTGGTTGTGGACCGTGCGCGGCAGCCGTACCGCCGAGCTGCGCACGCCGCGGGAGGCGAGTTCGAGCGCGTGCGTCACCGACCGGCTGCGGCCGGCGACCGGTCCCTGGGTCGGCAGGGCGTCGTCCTCGGTGGAAGCACGCCCCGGCTGGTAGGGCGTGCCGGCCACGGTGACGAGCGGGCGGTCCGTGCCGACGAGGGCGTCGCCGAGCGTCGCGAGCGCGGCGGCCTCCTCGGCGACGCCCCGGGCCAGGGCCTCGGGCGAGCTGAAGTCGTTGCTGAAGGCGAGGTGGATGACGCCGTCGGCCCGCTCCGCGCCGGCTCGCAGCACGGCGAGGTCGGCGAGTCGGCCGCGGAGCACCTCGGCGCCGGCGGCCTTGGCCTGCGCCGCGGAGGCGTCGGAGCGGGCGAGGGCGGTGACCGAGTGTCCCGCGGAGAGCAGTTCGGTGACGACGGCCGAGCCGATGAGGCCGGTTCCGCCGGTGATGAAGACGCGCATGACGAGCTCCAAGCAGTGATGCGACTGGTGTCCCATCACCGTAGCGGATGATGCGACACCTGTCCCGTCGACTACGATGGCGACATGCCGAGATGGAAACCGGATGCGCGTCAGCGTCTGGTCGTGGCGGCGCTCGGGCTGTTCGCCGAGCAGGGCTACGACGAGACGACGGTCGCGCAGATCGCCGAGCGCGCCGAACTGACGCGCAGCACGTTCTTTCGCCACTTCACCGACAAGCGCGAGATCCTCACCGCAGGGCAGCAGGCCCTGAGCCGGCTGCTGGCCGAAGGCATCGACGCAGCCCCCGAGGAGGCGACGCCGATGACAGCCGTCGCGGCCGGCCTGGAGCGCGCGTCGGGAGAGATGACAGCGTTCAACCGCTCGCTCGGTCCGCTGCTGCACGCGGCGATCGAGGCGAACGAGGAGCTGCGCAGCCGCGCGGCGCTGAAGAGCGCCGGCATGGCCGCGACGATGGTCGACGCACTGAAGCGGCGCGGCGTCGCGGAACCCACCGCCCAGGTCGCCGCCGAACTGGGCGTGCTCGCGTTCAGGCTGGGATACGCACGGTGGACGGACCCCGCCCGCGACGACGACCCCGGCGAGCTGGCCGCCCTCACCCGAGCAGCCTTCGACGAACTCCGCACGGCGGCCGCGGGCCTCAGCTAGGGCGCGCCATCGCGGCGGGATCAATGAGCGTCAGGCGGCCCAGGCGCGCGTGAGGAACGCGGCAGCCGCGTTCAGGGCGCGGTCCGCGTCGTCCAGGAGGGCCGCGAACCCCTGGAAGACGTGCGGAACCTCGGGCCAGACCTGGAGCTCGACCGCGACGTCGTGGTAGGCGGCGCGGGAGGCGAGGCGGAGGGCGTCGTCGAGCAGGATCTCGTGGGAACCGACCTGGATGAGCAGCGGTGGCAGCCCGGTGAGGTCGGCGAAGACGGGGCTGGCCAGCGGTGTGGCGGTGTCGCGCTCGCCGAGGTAGTCGCGGGCCCTGGTGCGCAGGGCCTGGGGGGTGAGGGCGGGGTCGAGGGCGGCCTTGGTGGTCGCGCTGGCACCGGAGACGGTCAGGTCGACCCAGGGGGAGAAGAGCGCGGCCGAGGAGGGCTGGGGCTGGTCGGCGTCCCTGAGCGCGACCAGGGTGGCCACGACCAGGCCGCCGCCTGCGGACTCGCCCACGAACGCGATCCTTGTGCTGGGAACACCCTGGTCGAGCAACGCGCGGTAGGCGGCCACGGCGTCGTCGAGGGCTGCGGGGAACGGGTGTTCGGGGGCGAGGCGGTAGTCGACCGATACGACCCTGGCTCCGGCGCGCCGGGAGACGTCGGCGGCCAGGCCCACGGAGTCGGGCGCCGAACCAAGGGCGTAGGCACCACCGTGGAAGTACAGCAGGACCACTGAGGGGTCGTTGGCGGGCGTCTCGACAGTGATGACCGGCACCCCGCCGAGCTCGCCATGGGTGGCCGAGACGTCCTCGGGCAGCGGCACCGAGGCCGTCATCTCATGGAAGACCGCCCGCTGCTCGGCGATGTCGCCGCCGACGTCAAGCGGTCCGTGGCGCAGGAGTTCATCGAGGTCACGGCGCTGCTGCTGAGTCATGGTGATGCCTCTCGGGAATCCGGGGTCGTCGGGAACGTGGGACGGACCGGTCAGCGCGGCGGGCCGAGGATGATGTTGCCGTACTTGTCGGCGATGCCGGGATCGGGTGTCACCTGGAAGCCGGGCGGGCGCGGGGTGGACTTGTCGCGGCCGGTCTCGCGGAACATCCCCTCGATGCCGGCCGGCGTGTTGATCATCAGCAGGTCGGCCTTCTTGGAGGTGATGCGGTAGCCGTGCGGGACCTGCTTGGGCAGGTACACGATGCCGCCCTCGGCGAGTTCGTACTCCTGGTCGTCGCACCACACCAGGGCGGTGCCCTTGAGGAGGAGGAAGACCTCGTCCTCGCGGGTGTGCGTGTGGTACGGCGGCGCCTCGCCCTCGGAGACGTCGAAGCGCCCGATCATGAGTTGACCGTCGGTGGCCCTGCCGTCGAGCAGCATCGCCAGGGTGCCGCCGTCGAGCCATTCCAGTTGCTGCTGCTGTTCGGGTTGCGCGAGGTAGACCATGCTCATCTGGGAACTCCGTTCAGGTGCGGGGTCGGACAACCTCTTGCACTTCCTGCTCCATCCTGGCCGTGGGCAGCGCATCACAGGGCCGAGTTCGGCGCAAGACCGGGCGGCGACGTACGGTCGGTGTGCCGGATCCCATGGCTCGGCCGGTGAACCGACCCCGTGTCCTCACCCGCCCCGGGAGGCACGGGATCGGACGGGAAGCGGGCGGCGACCCGGGTGGCGGTGGCGGTGGCGCGGCGCGTGGTGATCGCCAGGCCGGTCACCACGATCAGCAGTCCGCTCGCGGCCAGGATCCACCAGCCCGGGTGGCCGGCGGCGGCGAGGCCCGCGCGACCTGCTCCCCCGGCGTGCGCGGCGACGATCGAGCCCAGAACCGCCACGCCGAGGTTGTTGCCGACCTGGCGGCCGGTGGTGGTGATCGCGGCGGACACCCCGGCCTGGGCGCGCGGCATGCCGGCCACCGCCGAGCTGGTGATCGGGGTGTTGACCAGGCCGAAGCCGATGCCCAGCAGCACATAGGCGGTGAGCAGGACCGCCCATGGCGTCGTCGCGGTGAGCGTGGTCAGCATCAGCGCGGAGGCCGCGATGAGCAGCCCCGCGGCGACCAGTGGCAGCCTCGGGCCACGGGTGGCGGTCAGGTGCCCGGACAGCGGTGAGGCGAGCGCGATGCCGGCCGCCATCGGTACGGTCAGCAGCCCGGCGTCCAGCGCGCTGCACCCGCGCACCTCCTGCAGGTACAGGGTGTTGAGGAACAGGAACCCGGACAGGACGACGAAGGCGGTGACGGCCACGACGAACGCACCGGTGAACGGGACCGAGCGGAAGAACACCGGGTCCACCAGCGGCTGCTCGCGCCGGCGTTCGTAGCCGGGCAGTGCCACGGCGGCGACCGCCGCCAGGAGGAACAGGCCGAGGATCGGCAGGCTGCCGTAGCCCCGCCGGGAGCCCTCGATGATCGCGAAGATCAACGAGGTCAGGAGCGTGACCACGAGCAGCTGACCGACCGGGTCGGGGCGCCGCACCGTCGCGGCCCTGGACTCGGGGATGAACACCGCGGCCAGCACCAGGGCGGTCACGCCGATCGGGATGTTGATCCAGAAGATGGAGCGCCAGCCGGCCGAACCGACCAGCAGGCCGCCCACGACGGGTCCGGCGGCCAGGGACAGGCCGACGGTGGTGCCCCAGAGCCCGATCGCACGGGCGCGCTCGCGCGGCTCGGGGAAGGCGTGGGTGATGATCGACAGGGCGACCGGGTTGAGCATGCTGGCGCCCAGGCCCTGGACGACCCGGAAGGCGATCAGCCAGCCCAGAGTCGGGGCCAGCGAGCAGGCCAGCGAGCCGACGGTGAACAGGGACAGTCCGGCCTGGAACACCCGGCGCCGTCCGATCCGATCGGCGGTGGACCCGGCCAGCAGCATGAAGGCGGCCACCGCCAGGGTGTAGCCGTCGACGGTCCACTGCAGACCGCTGACCGGGGCGTGCAGATCGCGGCCGACCGCAGGCAGGGCCACGTTCACGGCGGTGGTGTCCAGAGCGGTGATCAGCAGGCTCAGGCAGCACACCGCCAGCACCAGCCCTCCCCGCCGGCGACCACCGCCGGTCGGGGGCGTGTACGTCCTCATGTCCGTCCTCCTCGCTGATATTGGTGCGGTTCTGGCATGTGCAGTGCCCCGTTGGGCCGCGAACGGTGCGGTGAGCGTCAGCGGGTCGCCCGCATGCACGGCCGGGCGATGCCGGTGGATCAGAGCTCGATTCTGATGCCGGGTTCGACGATGTGGACGCTGGTCCCGGGGGCGAGGTCGCGGGAGGCCTCCTGGTAGTGCAGCGGGTTCTTGTCGCTGCGGGTGATCAGCCGGTCGCCCAGGAAGCCCTTGGTGAACGCGTAGTGGTGCGGGACGGCCAGCTCGGGCCTGAGGATCGCGGTCAGTTCGGCCGCCTCCCGGGCGTTCATGACGACCTGCAGGTTGTCGGCGGGCCGGACGTGCAGGCCGTTGGTGGGCAGCAGCGCGAGCGATATGTGCCCCAACCGGTCGGGGATCTCGGCGAGTTCGGGGATGAGCATGGTGTCCCCGGCGAAGTACACCGCGTCGGCGCCGGCGCGCAGGACGAAGGTGACCTCGTAGACGCCGTGCTTGGCCGGGGTCGCGGTGATGGTGACACCGCCGGCCTCCACGTCCTGCCAGGGCTTGAGGGCGGTGACGTCGGTGAAGCCGTGTCGTCGCGCCGCCTCGACGACGGTTTCGGCGACGAACAGCGGCACCGAGCGGTCGCGGTAGGCGGCGAAGGCCTCCAGGTCGCAGTGGTCGTAGTGCTCGTGGCTGATCAGCACGCCGTCGAGCCGGGGCAGGTCGGCGATGCCGATGGCGATCGGCTCGCCCTGGTAGTAGCCGGGCCTGGTGCTGAACCAGGGGTCGGTCAGGAAGGTGCGGCCGCCGATCTCGATCAGGTGGCAGCTGTGGGTGATACGGGTGACTGCGGTCCTGGGCATGGTCGGTTCTCCTTGGGCAGCGGGCGACGGGCGGGGCGAGGGCGGCGGGGGCGGCAGGCGGAACACGACTCAGCGGGCGAAGGCGGAGAAGTCGGTGTCCCCGCTGCCCCAGATCGCGTCCACGACCTGGTCGGGCGTCTCCATCTGCGCGTTGTGGCCGGTGGCGGGCAGCAGCTGGAATCGGGCCAGCGGGATCGCGGCGGCGTAGGCGCGGCCGTAGTCGCTGTCCACGATCCCGTCGCTCTCCCCCCACAGCACCAGGGTCGGGACCTCCAGCGTCCCCAGCCGCGCGGCCAGGGTCGGGTCGGTCATCGCAGCGCCCGCGTAGACGGCGATCGCGGCCCGGTTGCCGGCCGCGACGGCCTGCGCCGCCGGGGGCAGGGTGGCGGCGTTGAAGCGGAACGGGTCGGGGTTGTGGAAGCTGAGCTCGAAGACCTGATCCATGGTCAGCGAGAAGAAGTCGGCGACGGGGTGGCCGGGGACCTCGATCCCGACCGCGTCGATCAGGACGATGCCGCTGACCCGCGGCGACTTCAGCAGCGCGATCTCGGCGGTGACCCAACCGCCGATGGAGTTGCCGATGACGGTGACGTCGGCCAGCTCCAGCTGGTCGAGCAGCGCCTGGTAGAGCGCGGCCAGGCGGGCGACGGAATCCAGGGCCTCGGGCCGGAGGGTGCCGCCGAAGCCCGGGTGGGTCGGGACGAGCACGCGCACCTCGTGGGCGGCGGCGAACTTCTCGGCGAAGCCGCTCACCGACTGCGGGCCGGCCCCGCCGTGCAGCAGCAGGAACGGCTGCCCGGACCCGTACTCGGCGACGGACACCTCGATCGGGCCGATGCCGGCAAGGCTGACGGTGTACTGCGTGGTGGTGCCCATGGCTATCTCCTCGTTCGGTTCGTTCGGTTCGTTCGGTTCGTTCGGTTCGTTCGGTACTGGTCCGGCGCGGGACGGGTCGCGGGGCGAGCGCTCAGGCGAAGTCGGTGGCCGGTTCGGTGGCGTAGTGGCTCATCGCCTCGATCGTCGCCTCGGGGGTCAGCGGCCGGCCGTCGGCGATCATGTCGCGCAGGTCCCGGAAGTAGTTGACGTACAGGTCCGGGGTGAAGGTGTTGAGCAGGACGGTGGTGCCGTCGGTCGGGTTGGCGAAGGTGTGCGGGGCGCCGGGCGGGATCATCACCAGCGTCCCGGCGGGAGCGTCGTACTCGGTCTCGCCCACGGTGAACCGCGCCGCGCCCGACACCACGTAGAAGCCCTCGTCGTGCCGGGCGTGCCGGTGCTGCGGCGGCCCGTCGGTGTGCGGGGCCAAGGTGATCTCCCCGACGCCCAGCCGGTGCCCGGTGGTGCTGCCGTCCTCCAGGATCCGCATCCGGGTCGGACCGAGCTGGATCGACTCACCGTCGCCAGGACCGACCACTGAGACATCTGCCATCTGAACCTCCAGTGAAGAGAGAGCCATCGTTATTGGGGTTGACTCTCATGAGAGTAGGCGAGTCGTTCGCTTTATGCACGTGGACTCTCATTACGAGAACAGACTTTCCTAGATGGGCTCGGTCCGTAGCCCACGGGTCGCGGGCGGGCGCGGAGCCGGGGCAGGCCCCGGAGGCAGGACGGCTGCAGGGCCTGCCGCCGGGCGTGATCTTCGACTTCGCACCGCGCTACGCGATGTGCGGATTGCCGTTCGAGGCGCCGAGCCCGCCGTCGACGCGGATGTGCGCCCCGTTCACATAGCTCGCCGCCGCACTGGCCAGGAACGTGATCACCGAAGCCGCCTCGGCCGGGTCGCCGAAGCGTCGCAGCGGTACCCGGTTGAGCGCGGCCGCGACGATTGCGTCGCTCTGCAGGAATCCTGCGGTCATGTCGGTGGAGATCATGCTGGGATGGACTGCGTTGACCCGCACGCCTTCGGCGCCGTGGTCGAGCGCCATCGCGTTGGTCAGGTTGGTCACCGCGCCCTTGGCGGCGTCGTAGGCGGCCAGGCACCAGTCGCCGCCGAGCCCGGAGGCCGAACCGACATTGACGATGCTGCCGCCCACGGCACGCAGATGCGGAAGCGCGGCCCTGGAGGTGAAGAAGACCCCGTCCAGAGTGGTGGACATGACGCGTCGCCAGCCCGCCGTGTCGATGTCGGACACGGAGCCCAGCGGCTCGCACGTCGCGGCATTGTTCACCAGGGTGTCCAACCGGCCGTGCTCGCGGGCCACGGCGTCCACCAGCCCGGTGATCCCCTCCTCGTCCGAGACGTCCCCGACCCGGGCGATCAGCGTCCGGCCCGCCGGCGCGCCGGACACCACCTGGTCCAGCTTCGCCTGCGTCCGACCGATGATCACCACCGTGGCGCCCTCGGCAGCGAAGAGGCGAGCGGTTGCCGCGCCGATGCCCGATCCACCGCCGGTGACGATGACGACCTTGCCCTGGAACCTGTCTCCAGCCATCGGAAATCTCCAATCCCTGTTGAATCAATCCCTGATGAATCAAGCGACGTTGAATCGAGCGACGTTGTCTGCCGCGCTACTTCGCGGCCGGCAGGCCAGCCCGCTCGTGAACAGCGGTCACCCCCCGAGCCCCGGTGCTCCTGCCCCGGTCTGGCGCAGCAGGGTCACCGCGTCGGCGACCGCCCAGTGCTCGAAGAGCTGCCCGTCCCGGTAACGGACCAGGTCCATCACCCTGAACTCGACCCGGTTGCCCGACGGCGGGATGCCGAACCAGTCGCCGGTGTGCCGGCCGCGGAACAGCTTGTGGGTGGCCACGAGCTCTCCGTCCCCGATGCAGTGCAGGACTTCGACCTGCAGGTCGGAGAACGCCTCGTGCAGGGCCGCCATGGTCTCGCGCACTCCCTGGCGGTCATCGCGCTGTCCGGGCTCGACGGTGTGGTTCCGGAAGTCGGGATGCACGAGCGCGTCGATCAGGTCGAGGTTTCCCTTCTCCTGCACCTGCTCGACGAAGTACCGCATGCGGTCCGGGAAGGAATCCTGTCCCCTCACGCCGCCACCACCTCTCTGTCCAAGGCCGTTCCGACGGGCCGTGGTCCGGCCCGTGGTGATGGTCCGTCGCGGTGCGAACGGTGGTCCACGAAGATGCGGAAACTGCAAGACTGCGGGTCATGGCAACCGTCCCGGTGATCCCCCAGCGCCAGCAGATAGCCCAGCTGCTCCCGGAGATCGGCTCCCGGCTGCGCGTGCTGCGTCAGGCAGCCGGATTGACGCTGGATCAGGTGGCTGCGCTGACCGGCATCGGCGCCTCCACGCTCTCGCGCCTGGAAGCCGGGCGTCGCCAGCCCTCGCTCGACCTGCTCGTCCCACTGGCCGCCGTCTACCGGACGCCGGTGGAGGAGTTGGTCGCGGTCGTCGACCACGCGGGAGAGCCTCCGGTCGTCCACTCGCCGCAACGGCGCCGCGGCATCGCCGCGCAGCGGCTGTCCCACCACACCGGCGGGGTCCAGGTCTACCGGCTGGTCCTGCCCCCGCACGAGACACCGGACCAGCGGCGCCACGAGGGCTACGCCTGGATGTGCGTCCTGACCGGCCAGGTCCAACTGGTCCTGGCCGAAACCGGGCTCACCCTCGGCCCCGGCGACGCGGCCGAACTGGACACCCGGACCCCCCACTGGTTCGGCGCAGCCGGCGACGCGTCGGCTGAAGTCCTCTACCTGGCAGGCGCGGACGGACTCCGGGTCCGCCTGCGGGCCCGTGCGGCCGGCCACCCCGCCGGTGGTCCGTTCCCGCCCACGAACACCACGCCCCCGGAGCCCACCTGAAGCCGTCCGGGGATACAGGTCCGTTCCCCTCCGAAGGGTGGCCCGGGTGCGGTCCATGAGCACGACGCTGCACCTCCTCGTGGATATGTACCAAGCCAGAGCCAGGGGTTGTCCCTGCCACTGAAGCTTAGGAAGATCGGAGCAGCGCAGGCTTGAACCACAGCGCCATCCGGACAGAACATCAGCGCCAGGCTGCGCCGGAGCAACGGAGCGACGGAGCGACGGAGCGACGAAGGCGGAAGGACGGCCGTTGATGAACAGCGCTGGAGTGAAGGCCGGCGAGTCACGCGGAGCGGCCGGCGGCGAATCCGCACCCGCCGGCACCGCACCGGGACCGTTCGACGCCTTCCGCAACGGCTGGGAGACGGAGATCGGCGACGGCTTCCCGCTGCCGACCTTCAGCGCGGAGACGACCCGCGACTTCCGGGTCAGCAGCCGCGCCACCACAGTGGGCGACGTGGCCATCACCGACCTCCACGGCGCCTCGGCCATTCGGACCGAGGGTCCGCTGAGCGGCGTCGAGGACCAGGTGCGGATGTACGTCGTCCAGCGCGGCTCCTGGACCTTGGGCGCGCCGCTGGCCCGCGACGAACAGACCGTGACGGCCGGACAGTTCCTCATCCGCCACATCGGACGGCCGCTGCACTTCGAGACGGTTCCGGGCACGACGGCGAAAGTCCTCGTCCTGCCCGCCGCCATGCTCAAACCACTGCTCGGGGCACGGCAGGCTGTCACCGGGCCGGCCGACTCCGCCGAGGTGCGCCTGCTGACGGCCCACTCGAACATGATCTACGAAACCGTCGCCGACCTCGGACCGGCCGGAGTCCAGGCCGCCCACAGCACACTCATCGAACTGGCCAAGGCGGTCGCCAGGCGCCGGTTCGACGACACCGAGCCGCAGTTGGCGCCCGCACTCGCACAGGCCGCGAAGGAGCTCGCCGACAGCCACCTGGCCGACCCGGAGCTGTCCGGGACGATGCTGGCCCGCGAACTCAATGTCTCGGTCCGCAACCTGCAGCGCGCATTCGCCGCAGCAGGCGGGTCAGTCACCTCCTACATCCGCGAACGGCGGCTGGAGGAGGCCCGACTCGCCCTCACCGCGCCCTCCGGTCGGCCGAGCATCTCCGAACTCGCCGCCCACTGGCAGTTCGCCGACAGCAGCCACTTCATCCGCGCCTTCAAGCAGCACTACGGCCGGACGCCCACCGAGTACGCCCGCTCGACCACGGCGAGCGGGCGATCGGGGCGGGGGTGAATTCGAAGATCGCGTAGGAGAAGGGAGCGGCCTCCATCGTGTTCCCGTCGGCGACGGTGACGCCGTGCGCCACCAGTGCCCGCAACCGCGGTCCGGCCGTGAAGGTGTGGAAGGCAGCCGGACCGGTGCCGATTGTCGCCCCGTCACCCTCGCCCGTGGCGGCGCAGGAAGTCGCTCATGCGCCCGGGGCGATCTGGATCTTCCGCCCCACCCCGGCCTTGAACTGGTCGATCGCCGCGGCGTAGCGGTCGAGCCCGAAGCGGTGACTGATCATGACGTCGGGTTGCAGCACCCCGCCGCTGAGGAGGTCGCCGGCCCGTTCGAAGCTGCGCAGGACCGCCATCGATCCGATGATCCGGATCTCCTGGTTGTAGACCTTGTAGGGCTCGATCTGCACGCGGGAGGCATAGGAGGCGACGCCGAACTGCAGGAAGGTCCCGGCCTTGCCGACCCGGCCCAGTCCGTCGGTGATGGCCGCCTCGACGCCGGTGCAGTCGATGACGGTGTCCCAGAGGTGCGGACGGTCCAGGACGTCGGCACTGCCCACCGCATCGGTGCAGCCCAGCTGGAGCGCGGTCTTGAGCCGCTCCGGGTTGATGTCGACCATGGACACGCTGGCTGCGCCCGCCCGCTTGGCGAGCTCCATCATCATCAGGCCCATCGTGCCGCAGCCGTAGATCAGGTAGGTGTCGCCCAAGCTGGGCTGCAGCACGTCGAATCCGCGCAAGGCGCAGGAGAGCGGTTCGACCAGCGAGGCGTCGCCCAGGTCGAGCCCGTCGGGGAGCTTCCAGCAGTTGGCGGCGGGTGCCACCGCGTACTCGGCGGCTCCGCCGGGCTTGGTGACACCGATCGCGCCCCATCGCTCGCAGAGGTTGTTGCGTCCGCGTCGGCACTGGTAGCACTCGAAGCAGTACAGGGACGGATCGACCGCGACCCGGTCGCCGACCGCCAGGTCCGTGACGTCGTCGCCGAGGGCGACGACGGTGCCGGAGAACTCGTGGCCGGGGATGATCGGCAGGGTCGGTGCGAACTCGCCGTCGAGGATGTGGAGGTCGGTCCCGCACAGCCCGCACGCGGCGACCTCCACCACGACCTGGCGCGCGCCGGGGGCGGGGTCGTCGACCGTGGTGATCTCGATCCGACCGGGGCTGGTGATGATGGCGGCCTTCATTTGACGGCTCCCAGGGACAGGCCCTGGACCAGTTTGTCCTGGGCGGCGAAACCGGCGGCGAGCACCGGCACGGAGATGACCGTGGCCGCGGCGCACACCTTGGCCAGGAAGAGTCCTTCGCTGGTGACGAAGCCGGTGAGGAAGACCGGAGCGGTCTGGGCGGCAACGTCGGTGAGCACACTGGCGAACAGCAGTTCGTTCCAGCTGAAGATGAAGCAGATGAGCGCGCACGCGGCGATGCCGGGAGAGGCGATCGGGACGATGACCCGGCGCAGGATGGTGACCAGCCCGGCACCGTCCAGGGCAGCGGCCTCCAGGATCTCGTGCGGGACCTCGGCCAGGAACGAGCGCATCATCCACACCGCGATCGGCAGGTTCATCGAGGTGTAGAGCACGATCATCAGCCAGATGTTGTCCAGCAGGTGGGTGTGCTGCGCGAACAGGTAGATCGGCAGCAGCCCGGCGACCGGCGGCAGCATCTTGGTGGACATGAAGAAGAACAGCGCATCGGTCCATTTGCGGACCGGCTTGATGGCGAGCGCGTAGGCCGCGGGGATCGACAGGGCGAGGACCAGCAGCGTGGAGATGACGCTCGCGCTGACGGAGTTGATGAGAGCGGGCCAGGGTCCCGAACCGGAGGCGTTGCTGAAGAACTCGCGGTATCCGGCCAGGGTCAGCGGCGCGATGATGCTCGGCGGGTTGGTCGCCGCGTCGGGCTCGCTGTGGAAGGAGGTCAGCACCATCCAGGCCACCGGCACGAAGAACAGCAGGCCCACGACCCAGGCGAGCAGGCCGAGCCACAGATTCGGGCGCCTGCGCCGGGGGCGGCGGTGGCGGTCGGCGGCCACCGGGGCCGCCACGGCTGATGCGGTCATCGTCCTGTCTCCTCGCGCAGCAGGGAGGAGACCACTCGCAGCGCGAAGGTGGCGACGGCGATGGTGCCGGCCACCACGACCACGCCCTCGGCCGAGGCCAGGCCGTAGTCGTGCGCGCTGAAGAAGGTCTCGTAGATGGTGTAGGGGAGGTTCGCGGTGCCCAGCCCTCCGGAGGTGATGGTGAACACGGCGTCGAAGTTCTGCAGGATGAAGATGCTGCAGAGCAGCGCGCTCAGCTCCAGGTAGGGGCGCAGGTGCGGGAGCGTGATGTGGCGGAACATCTGCCAGGGCCCGGCCCCGTCGACCCTGGCCGCCTGCTGGACCTCCCCGTCACGGGACTGGAGGCCGGCCAGCAGGATCAGCATCATGAACGGCGTCCACTGCCAGACCAGTTCGGCCTCGACCATGATCTTCGGGTGGAGGTCTATCCAGGCGGGCTGCGGGGGGTTGTGTGCGCCGAACAGGTGCCAGACCCCGGTGACCGCTCCGTTGAGCAGGCCGTAACTGGGGTTGTAGACACCGTGTTTGAAGAGCAGGGCGGCGGCGACGGGGACCACCAGGAAGGGTGCGATCATCATGGTGCGCACGATCGCGCGCCCGTGGAAGGCGCGATCGAGCAGGAGCGCGACGCCGAGACCGATCAGCAGGCTGGCGATGACCACGGACGCGGTGAGCACGACGGTGGTGAGCACCGAGTCACGCAGCTGCGCATCGGTGAACACCTCCCGGTAGTTGGCCAGCCCGGCGAAGCCCCGGTCGTTCGGCTCCATCGCGTTCCAGCGCATGAAGGAGATGACCAGGGTGGCCACGAAGGGCAACTGGGTCACCGTGATCAGGAAGATCAGGGCGGGCAGGAGCGGTGCCCGGCGCGCCCAGCGCGCCCGTCTTGCGAACGCCCCCGCAGCTGACCTCGTGAAGCGCCCTGACGTCGCTTCCGCGGCAGCCGCCGCTGGGACCGTGCTCTGCATGGCTCGTCTCCAGGTCGGGTGTGGATGGGTGGTCGGGTGGATGGGTGGTCGGGTGTGGTCGGACGGGGGGAGGCGGCGGTGCGCCGATCGGGGAGGCGACTGCGGCGCACCGCCGCGAGAGGAGTGCTACTTGTACTTGTCGCCCGCGGTCTGGGTCAGCGCCTGGACCTGCTTCAGTGCGCTGGCCACGCTCATCTGGCCGGCGATCGCGTCGCTGAGCAACTGGGAGGCCTGGGTGCCGAAGTCGGTGAACTCGGGAATGTCGACGAACTGGATTCCGGGCGTGGGCCGCGGCTGCACCCCCGGGTTCTGCGGGTCGGCCGTGTCGATGGCGGTGAGCGTCGGCGCTGCGAAGGCCGAGGCGCTGGCCAGGTAGTTCGGGTTGGAGTAGGTCGAGGTACGGGTGCCGGGCGGCACCTGTGCCCAGCCAAGCTTCTGGCCGACCAGGTTGATGTAGCCCTTGCCGGAGGCCCAGGAGATGAACTTCCAGGCGTCGGCCTGGTGGGTGCTGGCCTTCTCGATCGCCCAGGCCCAGGTGTACAGCCAGCCGGAGTTGCTGGTGTCCACGACCGGCGCCGGGACGTAGCCCACCTTGCCGGTCACCGGGGAGCCGGCGGTGTCCAGCGATCCGGCCGCGGAGGTGGCGTCGTACCACATCGCCACCTTGCTCTGCTGGAAGTCGTTGAGGCACTCGGTGAAGCCGGACTGGGCGGCGCCGGGTTCGCCGGCCTGCTTGATCAGGTTGACGTAGAAGTTCGTGGCGCTGGTGAAGCCGGGGGCCGTGACCTGGGCGTTCCAGTTCTGGTCGAGCCAGGTGCCGCCGAAGGTGTTGACGACGGTGGTCAGCGGGGCCAGGACCTCGCCCCAGCCGGGCTGGCCGCGCAGGCAGATCCCGCGCATCCCGGGCTCGGCGCCATTGAGCTTCACCGCCAGGGCCGCGACCTGCTGCCAGGTCGGGTGGGCCGGCATGGTCAGGCCCTTGGCCGCGAAGACGTCCTTGCGGTACATCAGGAACGAGGACTCGCCGTAGAACGGCTCGCCGTAGAGCTGGCCGTCCGCGCCGGTCAGCGACTCGGCGATCGGCTTGAGGATGTCCGCCTGGTCGAACCCCGGGTCGGCGGCGACGTCGCTGTTCAGCGGCGCGAGCCAGCCGTTCTTGGAGTAGAAGGGAATCTCGAAGTTGGACAACGTGGCCACGTCGTACTGCCCGGCCTGGGTGGAGAACTCCTGGCTGGCCTTGTCGCGCAGCGAGTCCTCGGGAAGCACCGTGAAGTCGACCTTGATGCCGGTCTGCTTGGTGAAGTTGGCCGCCGTCAGGTTCTCCAGGTCGACCATCTGCGCGTTGTTGACCATGAGCACGTGGATGGTGTTCGCCGCGTCGGCACCGCCGGCGGTGCCGGCGCCGGCGCCGGAGCAGGCGCTGAGCGAAGCGGCCGCCATCGCTATGGCAGTGACCGGTACCAGTACACGGAATCTCGGGGATCGCATGGTTGTGCCTGCCTTCTCTTCCGGTTGCCGTCGGTGTACGTCGGCAGGAGACGTGCCTCTCCAAGGGGTGGTGTTTCTCCGGGCGGCGTCCGTGCTGTGGACGTCGAAAAGTGAGCGGTGGTGCGGTTGGTACCGGTCGAGGCGTCAGACCCTCGTGACGTCGATCCCTCGGGAATGAAGTTCCGCGGCGTGCTCCGCTGTGAGGGCGGTATCGGTGACGAAGCGTTCGAAGTCACTGAGGCCGGCGAATCGGACGAAGGAGTCCACGCCGTACTTGCTGCTGTCCGCGACGAAGATCCGACGCCGCGACACCCGCATCGCCATGCTCTTCACAGCAGCGACCGCGCCGAAGGGGACGGTGACTCCGTGTTCGAGGGTGACGCCGTTGGCTCCCATGAATGCCAGGTCCAGGACGAAGGTCTCCAACATGGCCACCGCCCAGTGGTCGACGACGGCCAGGGTCTGCGCCCTGACCCGTCCGCCGATCACGATCACCTCGACGTTCGGCCTCTCGACGAGCGCGGTCGCGATGGCCATCGAGGGCGTCACCACCGTGATCGGGCGCTCGGGCTTCAGGTGCTCGGCGACCAACTGGGGAAGGTGGCCCTCGTCGATGTAGATCGACTCGGCGGACCGCACCAGGCCCACGGCCGCTGCCGCGATGCGGTTCTTCTCCTCGTGCCGCCGCCGTGCACGCATCGGCAAGTCACTGTCGAAGGTGAGCCGTTCCACCGGTACTGCGCCGCCGTAGACCCGGCGGACCAGGCCTTGGCGCTCCAGCTTGCCCAGGTCGCGACGGATGGTCTCCTGGGCAAGGCCCAGCTCCTGGGCGATCTTTGACACGTCCAGCCGTCCGGCCGAGCGGGCCCGTTCGATGAGCCACTGACGCCTCTCCAGTGCGTACATCCCGGCTCACCTCCGCTGCCCGATCGTGTCCGACTGCCACGAGTTTTGTGTGTGACATGTCACCCGTCAAGAGCCCTGGACGGCCCCTGGGCAACGGGAATGACCGGTTGTGCCCGGTCGGCGGTATCCCTGCCCGAGGACCCCGTCAGGGCTGCCCGCTCCCTGACCGCGTCGTTCCCGATCGGCTCGGCAGACCGGGCATTCCGGTGTCGGACTTCGAGATCCCCCTGGACGGCAGGGTGACCCATCTCGGCAGCGGTCTGCAACGAAGAGTCTCAGGTACAGCCGTACCGGCGGCGTCATGAATGAGCCTGGAAAGGGAACCCGTGCTTGAGAACCGAGGACTGGAAATCATCATCCTGGCGGTCGTGGTCCTGCTCCTGTTCGGAGCCAAACGCCTGCCCGACTCGGCCCGTGCCCTGGGCAAGTCGCTGCGCATCCTCAAGTCCGAGGTCGGGGCCATGAAGGCGGACGATACGGACGCGGCCCCAGCCCACCTGGTCGAACCGACCAGGACGATCCCGGCCACCCTCGGACAGAGCGCCGAAGCCGAACCCCGCCGCGACACCCAGCCCGCCGAAAGGCCCTGATGGTCTGTCACCACAACATCCGGTGCGGCACGAATGGGACTGTGCCGTGTCCCCGCCTCCTGAAGGACTGCGGGAACACGGCGCCGGGTGTCTCGGCAAGGGCCATTGGCAGCCCTTCCCGAGCGTGGGGCCCGACGTCACCGGCTCACCGCCCGGGGGAGGTAGGTGAACCGGAGCAGGAGGGGCGCCGGCAGCCAGAACTGCCATGCCGGGAGTCCAGCGCTTCCCGGACCCGCTGGAGGCGAACCCCGGCAAGGCGAGAAGCTGTGCAGCAACTCTGCGGCAACCACCCCTGATTCGCTGCATGACGGGCCCCGGATTGGCCTACCGGGCATGCCTCGCGAGCTTTCACTCCAGCGGGTGAGCAGAGCAATGCCGCAAGGCGTGCCAGGCCCCTTCCGGAACGGCCGGTGCCGTAGCAATTCACGCCTCGGAAGCTCGAACGACCCGGGCTTCACAGGGAGACTCCGATGTCTCCGGCAAGGCCCGGTCCAGCAGCATGGACGTGACCGTCACTCCAGGAGCAAAAGGCCAGGCCAGAGGCGCTTTCAGCCACCCCGCCCATGGCGGTACGATCTCTCAACCGGATGGATCAAAGGTCTGGCTCCTGCAGCTGACGCGGCGTCGCCGCCGAAGAGCTTCGGACAAGTGGCGAAGAATCATCGAGAAGGGAGGGTGCAGGCATGGTCCAGGTTCGCCGGGAACCGCTGGCCGATCAGGCGGCCGAGCTGCTGCTCACGCGCATCCGATCGGGCGAGTGGAAGCTCGGCGAGAAGCTTCCCGGGGAGACCACCCTCGCCCCGCAGCTGGGCGTGGGCCGGTCCACCGTCCGTGAGGCGATCAGACAGCTCGCCGGGCGCGGGGTGCTCGCCACCCGCCAGGGCGCGGGCGTCTTCGTCACCGCCCTCGACGCGCCCGAGGACTGGAACACCGTGCTGCGCCGTGTCGGCATCGTCGCCGTGATCGAGGCCCGGCTCGCGATCGAGACCGAAGCCGCCGCGCTCGCCGCCGAACGCCGCACACCCGCCGAGCTGCGCACCATCCGGCGCGCCCCGAAGCAGCGCACGGGCCACCGCGCCGACACCGACACCGACTCCGACACCGAGCAGCACGTCGACGCCGACACGGCGTTCCACCGCTCCGTTCTCGTGGCCGCGCACAACGCGATCCTCACCGAGCTCTTCGACGACTTCACGCCGCACAGTCGGCGCGCGATGATCGACATGCTCCGCCTCGGCGAGTCCGACCCCGAGCTCGACCACGACCTCCATGTCCGTCTGGTCGAGGCGGTCGCCGACCGCGACGGCGCCGCCGCGGCCGAACTGAGCCGCAACCACCTGCTCGTGATGAAGGAGCGGCTGGCGTGAGCGGCACCGCCGTCCCGCCCGGAGCACCGGACGGTTCCGGCCGGCCATGGAGCGCGGACGTGGTGGACCGGCTCTCGGCCGAACTCGGACGCCGGTTCGGAGCGGCCGGACTCGGACCCGTCCCGACCGTGGCGACGCTGGTCGAGGACGACGGGGAGCGGACCAGGCACCGGATCCTGATCGAGGACGAGCCGGTGCCCCTGACTGTGGACGTGCTGGTACCGACCGGGCAACGGCCGTCCCGGACCGTCTTCCTGCTGCCGGGCGGCGGGCTCAACACGGCTGCAGACTTCCTCACCCCACGCGGTCGCGGACTCGCCGACTTCCTCTGCGCGCACGGATTCCTCGCCATCGGGATCTCACGCCGCGAGGACGGTCTGACCTCCAACTCCACCTCGACCGGGACCTCGACCGGGACCGGAACCGACGTCCGCGACTGGGGCCTGGTCCGGCACCGAGGGGATGCCCTCCGGGTCGTGGCGGCGGCGCAGACGGTCCTCCCCCAGCCCTACGACCTGCTCGGGCACTCCGCCGGAGCCGTCCTGGCCCTGGACCTCGCCGCCACCACCCCGACCGGCCCCGCGCCCGGCCCCGCACCGGGCCCCGGCCCGGACCGGGTCATCGTGCTCGACACGACCGGCCCCTACGACCCCCGGGCCGAGCCCGCACTCGCGGCCCGCGCGGAGGACCTCCTGACCGCGTGTCAAAAGCTGCTGGAGCAGGGCGTACAGGTGGTGGACCCCGGCCTCAAGGCCCTGTTCGCCCGGGCCGCGACCGACCCCGAGGGCGCAAGCCCGGTCCCGCGCCCGGTCGCGGGCCCCGCCACCTCCTTCAGCAACGCGGGCCTGCTGCACTACGCGCTGATCAGGACGTCCGACCTGCCCGGTCCGGCCAACTGGATCTACCGCCAGGGCTTCAGCGGCGGCCGGTACCTCTTCGCGGACTCCCCCGCCGAGGACCGGTTCGAGCTGGACCACACCCCGATCGGGGTGTGGTCGGCGGCCGTGGCCCGACTCGGCAGCGGACTCCAGCCCACCGCGCTGCTGCGCGACCTGGCCGCCGTCTGGGCGGGCCGCGAGGAGGTCCACCGCATCGACTGGTCCGCCATCCGCGCGGAGGTGATCTGGGTCAACACCGGCCTCGGCCGGGGCGACCACGACCACGGCCCCCGCCTGATCCGCGAGCGCGCCGGCACACCGGTGCGCTTCACCGTGCTGCCGGGCTACGGGCACGGTGACGTCGTCTGGTCGGCCACCGCCGAACAGGACCTCTGGCGCTCACTGCTGCCCGGGGCCTGACCGGCGCCCCGTCGGCCCCGCACTGTTGGCAGTAGCGCTGCGGCCCCGGCTGCGGCAATGACCCCATGGCATCGACGATCCGGCGCCCGTCCCGGCCTGTCACTACCGGATCCAGCCGAAACCTGCAGGTCAGAGCCTCACTTGCCGCAGGAGTCCGTCAGTGCCACGGTAGTTGTGCCCACCGGGACCGGCTCACGCACGCGGGCGGCCCGGCCGACGACCTCGTGGGCGCACTGCTGGGATCGGTGGCGTGACGGCCCTCGCTCGCATGCGCTTCGGCGCGGACCGGGACGCCTGCGGGCCGAGTCCCGGAGCCGCGCCGGTCGCGCTCGGTCAGCGGGAGGTGGTGACCAGGCCGGCCTCGTAGGCGAGGATGACCAGTTGGACCCGGTCGCGGGCGTTCAGCTTGGAGAGCAGCCGACTGACGTAGGTCTTGACCGTGGTCACACTGAGGCACAGCGCAGTGGCGATCTCGGTGTTGGACAGGCCCTGGCCGATCAGTGTCAGCACCTGCGTCTCCCGGTCGGTGATGGCACTCAGCTCGGCCGGTGGAGTCGCAGGGGCAGGGGTCGTGCTCGGCCGTGCCGCGCTGAAGTCGGCGATCAGTCGGCGGGTCACGCTCGGGGCGAGCAGGGCGTCGCCGACGGCCACGACCCGGACCGCTCCCAGGATGTCGTCCAGCGCCATGTCCTTGACCAGGAACCCGGATGCGCCCGCGCGCAGCGCCCCGTAGACGCACTCGTCGTCGTCGAAGGTGGTGAGGATCAGTACCCGGCAGTGCTCGTCGGCGCTGACGATCCGTCGGGTGGCTTCGAGGCCGTCCATCCCGGGCATCCGGATGTCCATCACCACCACGTCCGGCCGGAGCTCCCGCGCGAGCTGCACCGCCTCGGCCCCGTTGCCTGCCTCCGCGACCACCTCCAGGTCCGGGGCGTCGGTGACGACCATCCGCAGCGAGGCGCGGACCAGTGGCTGGTCGTCGACGAGCAGGATCCGAACTCGCGCGGACCCGGTGGTGGGGATGGTCACGGTGCTCCTGTCGGTATCGGCAGCCGGGCGGCGACGCGGAAGCCGCCGCTCGGGCGGGGGCCGGCGGTGAAGTGGCCGCCGAGCAGGTCCACCCGCTCGCGCATGCCCAGCAGACCGTAGCCGACTCCCTCCCGCTCCCCCGTGCCCTCCCGGGCGCGTGGTGGGCCGGCAGCGTCCAACTCGCCAGGGTCCTGGATCTCGACGGCCAGTTCGCGCTCGCCGCAGTCGACCAGGATCAGACACGACCGCGTGTCCGCGTGGCGGACCACATTGGTGACCGACTCCTCGACGATCCGGTACGCCGCCAGGTCCACCTCGGCGGGCAGCGGCCGCCGGTGGCCCGACCAGTGGACCTCGACGCGGACGCCTGCCGCGGTGGTGTTCCTGGCCAGCCGGTCCAGGTCGGCCAGGCCGGGCAGCGGACCGAGCCCGGTCTCGGACCGGGTCGCATCCGGCGGGCCGTCGGCCGCGCGCAGCGCGACCAGCATCCGGCGCAGACCGGACAGCGTCTCCCGCCCGGCCGCCTCCACCTCGCCCAGAGCGTCCCGGGCCGCCTCCGGCTGGGTGGTGAGCACCCGGCGTGCCGCACCCGCCTGCAGCGCGACGATGCCGAGGGTGTGCGCGACCATGTCGTGCAGTTCCCGGGCGATTCGCAGCCGCTCGGCCGCCACCGCACTCTCGGCCGCGTGCGCCCGCTCCAGCGCCCGCTCCGCCGCCTGGTGCTCGTGCGCCTGCCGCGACAGGTTGCCGAGCAGCCAGGCGACCACGGCTGTCAGCGCGACGGCGAGCAGGGTCGAGGTGCCGATGACGAAGCCGAGCCAGAGCCGCACCGCCGGAAGGCCGACCAGGACCGCCGTCGTCATCGCCGCCGCCACCGTCGACTCCCGGCGCGGCCGGCCTGCGGCGATGGACCAGAGCGCGATGTCCGCGGGCAGGAAGGTCGGGAACTGGATCTCGGTGGAGCTCAGTGCCAGGGCCGCGAACACCGAACCCAGGAGCAGCAGCCCGAGCGCGACCGGTGGCCGGCGGCGCAGCAGAGCGCTCCCGAGCAGGACCGACACGGTACCCGCGCTGAGGTTGACCATGCTGTGCAGGTGCAACTGCCAGCCCGTGTAGCCTCCCGAGGCCTCGCCGGGCAGCCGGACCAGGAAGGTCAGCGAGTAGGCCGCGCCCACGACCCAGGCCAGCGCCGTCCACACCCCCATCGGCACGCGCCTGAGGAGTGGACGGGTGGGTGTCCGGCGTGGTGCGGACGCGCGCAGGCTGGGAACGGACATGCAGCGATCGTAATCAGCGCCCCGGCCCCCCGGCATCCGACCACGGCGGTACTACCAGGGATGACAGCCGGTCCGTCAGTTGTCCACGCCGGTAGGACGACGCGGGGGTGCCTGCCGGACAATCGTGGACCCCGTGATCGAAACCCACGACCTCACCAAGCGCTACGGTCCGGCCCTTGCCGTCGACCGTCTCACCTTCACTGTCCGCCCCGGCTGCGTGACCGGCTTCCTGGGCCCGAACGGAGCCGGGAAGAGCACCACGCTCCGCATGATCATCGGCTTGAACACCCCGACCGGCGGCAGCGTCACCGTCCAGGGCACCCGCTTCCGCGACCACCCGCGCGGTCTGCGCCATGTCGGCGCACTGCTCGACGCGAGCGACGTCCACGGCGGGCGGAGCGCCGCCGCCCATCTCGGCGTGCTGGCCCGCACCAACGCGATACCGCTGCGGCGGGTGGCGGAGGTACTGGACGAAGTCGGGCTGGCCGACGCCGCACGCCGCCGGATCGGCGGCTTCTCGCTGGGCATGCGGCAGCGCCTCGGCATCGCCGCCGCGCTGCTCGGCGATCCGCCGGTGCTGCTCTTCGACGAGCCGCTCAACGGCCTCGACCCGGAGGGCGTGCGGTGGATTCGCGGCCTGTTCCGCCGGCTGGCCGCCGAGGGCCGCACGGTGCTGGTCTCCAGCCATCTGATGAGCGAGATGGAGAACACCGCCGACCGGCTGATCGTCATCGGCCGCGGCCGCCTGATCGCGGACGAGCCGCTGTCGGCGTTCGCCGCACGCGGCACCGGGGCCGGCGTCCGGGTCCGCACTCCGGATGTCCCGGCACTGGCCCGCGCGGTCACCGCGGCCGGGGCGGCGGCCCGCCCCGACGGTCAGGACGCGCTGCTGGTCACCGGCCTGAGCAAGGACCGGATCGGCGACCTGGCCTTCGAGCACGGCCTGCGGCTGCATGAACTGGTCGTCAACAGCGCCTCCTTGGAGAGCGCATTCATGGAACTCACCGCCGACAGCGTCGAATACCCCGCAGGAGACCAGCGATGACCGCCCTCGACTCCGCCTCCGCCATCGCTCCGGCCGAACGGCCCCCGGTGCAGGGTCCGCCGCCGCACGCCCGTGACCTTCTGGCCGGCGAATGGTTCAAGCTCTGGTCCATGCGCTCCATGCGCTGGGGCTTCCTGCTGGCGGCCGTCGGCGTCGTCGTGCTCAACTTCGACGCGGCGCTCGCCGACGTCCAGAACTGGTCGCAGTACCCGGCGGCCATGCGGGCCCAGTTCCGGCCCTTCGGCTCGTTCGGCGACGTGTTCACCAACAACGCCGGCATCACCGAACTGCTGGTGGCAGGCACCCTCGGGGCGATGACCCTGGTCGGCGAGTACGCGTCCGGGCTGGCCAGGGTGACCTTCGCGGCCGTCCCCGACCGGCGGGCGCTGATGGCCGCCAAGATCGCGGTGCTGACGGCGGTGATGCTGGGGTTCGGCGTCGTCGTGACCGGTACCTCGTTCTGGCTGGGCCAGGCCGTCCTCGCCGGCAAGCACGTCGGCATCTCGATCACCCAGGCGGGCATCTGGCAGGGGCTGGCCGCCGCGGCGCTGCTTCCGACGGTCAGCGCCCTGGTCGGCCTCGGCCTGGCCGCGGTGATCCGGCACAGCGCGGCGACGATCGTCGCGACCGTGACCGTGCTGCTGCTGATCCCGAACTTCATGACCGACCATCACCACTGGTCGGCGTGCCTCTACCACGCCACGCCGTTCCGGGCCTTCCAGGTGCTGTACCAGCTGACGCCGACCCAGGCCAATCCGAACCTGCAGTATCCGGCCCACCCCGGTGGCGAGTGGTGGGTCTACCTGCTCTGGCCGCTGGTGTCGGCCGTGCTCGCACTGGTCCTGGTGGACCGCCGGGACCTGTGAGTGGACGGTACCGGGGTGGATCCCGGTGGGGTTGCCGAGGCCGGCGGCGTCCAGGGCGTGGACCACCGCATCCCGCCCCCCTGAGCGGTCCGGCCCCACCCGACGCCACGGCCCGGGCCGGACACCCGACCCGACACCGGGCCGGGCCGGGCCGGGCCGTGGCGCTTCCCTGACGGCCGGTCGGCCGGTCAGCCGGCCTCGAACGGCTTCGGCTTGATCACCATGAAGATGCCGCCCTGCGGGTCCTTGAGCCCGGCGATCCTGCCCACCGGGGTGTCCGCCGGCGGCGCCAGCAGGGTGGCGTCCGCCCGCACCGCGGCGTCCACCACGCTGTCGGTGTCGTCCACCGCGAAGTAGGTGGCCCAGTGCGCGGGCGTGCCGGGCGGGAAGTTGCCCAGACCCTGCGCACCGCCGACCGTCCTGCCCTGGACCTGCAGCTCGTGGTACTCCGGCATGTCCGGCATCGGGACGAACTCGATGCCGAGGGAAGCCCGGTAGAAGGCGGCGGCGGCCTTCACGTCGGTGGTGTTCAGCTCGTTCCAGATCACCGCGCCGGCCTCGTTGACGATCTCCGCGCCGCCGAAGTCCACCGGCTGCCAGACGCCGAAGACCGCGCCGGTCGGGTCGACGGCCGGGAACATCCGGCCCACCGTGCCGACGTCCATCACCGGGAAGAGCAGCGTGCCGCCGTTGGCGGTGACCTTGGTGGCGGTGGCGTCCGCGTCGTCGGTGGACAGGTAGGTGGTCCACACCGTGGGCGGCGGCGGGTTGCCGTCCACCGCCATGGCCGGGCCGATGCCGGCCACCGGCTTGCCGTTGAGCGACATCATCGCGTAGCCGCCGAACTCCTCGGGGCCCTTCTCGCCCTGCCAGCCGAACAGGTCGCGGTAGAAGTCGATGGCGGCCTGCAGGTCGGGGGCCATCAGGTCGACCCAGCAGGGCGTGCCGGGCGGGTAGGGGGTACTGACCACGGGCATGGGTTCGTCGCCTCCAGGCAAAGAGTGGGCCGGGGCACAGGGTCCCTGGCCCCGCGGGTCCAGCCTGTCGCTGTCGGTGCCGCGCATGCCACTCAACACGCGGGCGGAGCGCGTCGGGTCGCCCGCCCGGCGGTCATCAGTACGATTCTCTCGGGTGTCACACCACTGCATTGCAGCCCTAGGCAAAATCTGTCAATGATTCAGTACGGTTATTGCAGGCCGCTGTTGTGAACGTTAGAGTCCTCGGCGAAGCGAGCCGCCGCCCCGCGTCTGCGGCGGTCGTGCCCTGCCCCGCGCCACCCACACCGGCCCGGCCACTCACCGGGCACGACCCCGGGCCCACCGCGCCCGTCGAGCAGCCGAGCGCACGGCAGGACATGGCTGCCCGCGCTCAGGGAGGAACGCGAGTGAATCTCAAGGGACATCAGGCCGTGCTGCGGCGCCACCGGCCGGGAGGCGGGCGGTTGGCCCGAGTCGTCGCGCTGGCCGTGGCGGCCGTGCTGCTCGGCGGCTTACACGCCGGCCCGGCCGCCGCCGCTCCGGACCTCCGGGCGAGCACCTCGGCCACCACGCCGATCTGGTCCACCCAGCTCGACTTCGACAACAACGGCACCGCCTGGTCGGAGTCGTACTTCGCCGGTCTGGCGGCCGACGGCCTGACCACGGCCGAGCTCGACATGCCGTGGGGCGCCATCGAACCGCAGGCCGGCACCTTCACCTTCACCGAGTTCGACCAGGAACTCGCCAATGCCAGTGCGGCCGGGATCCAGCTCGTCCCGATCTTCTGGCAGTCCGGCTGGGGCGGCAGCCCCGCCCCGTGGATCACCGACTTCGAGGTCGGCAGCGGCGGCGCGCAGGGCACGGCGCCCGCGTGGTGGGACCCGACGGAGCAGTCCGAGTACTTCACCTACGTCACGGACACCATCCAGAACGCCGCCGGCCTGCCCGGCTACGGCGGCGCGATCCTGGACTACGGCTTCCTGGACGCCCAGTGGGACCTGAACGGCGCGGGCGGCGGCTACGCGGCCGACGACGTCAGCGAGTTCCAGAACACCTACCTGCCGCAGACCTACGGCAGCATCGCCACCTTCAACTCGGACAACGGCACCGCGTACTCCGCGTTCAGCCAGGTGCCCGCCGCCGCTCCCGGCCAGGCCCTGTTCGGCGTGTTCCAGGCGTTCCGGGCGTGGAGCGTGAGGCAGACCTACGGCCAGCTGACCGCCGACGTCCGCAGTGTCGCCGCCGGCACCCCGCTGTACTACTACTTCGGCGGCGGCTTCGGCAACGCGACCTCCTACGCCAACAACCCGGACACCTTCTTCCAGTTGGCGAAGCAGTACAACGTCGCCATCATCGACGACTCCGCCGGGTCCCAGGGCCTCACCCTGACCTTCGCCAGCCTGGCCCGCGCCTACGGCGTGAAGCTGGCGCAGGAGTGGACCGCTCCGAGCGACAACACCCAGCTGGCCGCCCAGGCCGTGCAGTGGATCTCCAACTACGCGATGGGACTGCCCGAGGGCGCCGGCGAGGACTTCTTCATCCATGACGGCACCCAGAAGGACACCGTCGGCTTCCCGATCTACCTCGACTGGCTGTCCACGCTGAAGGGCCTGTCCGGGAGCTATCCGCAGCAGCCGGCCGCCGTGTACATCGACTTCTCCCAGGGCTACGGCAACACCGGCGGCGGCAGCCTGAACAACGTGCAGAACGAGATCGCCAACCTCTGGCTGAACGACCAGGCCGGCTTCAGCGTCGTCACCAGCCAGGAGGTGGCCGACGGCGCGGTGAGCCTGTCCTCGTTCAAGGCGGTGCTGCCGCTCAACGGCGTCGACGCCAACCTCAGCGCCTACCGGTCCGGCGGCGGCACCGTGCTGACCCAGCCGGAGCAGCTCACCCAGTACACGACGGCGTACGCGCAGATCGACTCCCCCGGAGTGGGCGTGCTGCAGACCGTCCCGGCCGTGGCCGCCAACGGCTCCGGCGCCTCCATCACCCTCGCCGACATCACCTCCGGCACGGCCTACGACGACCCGATCGCCTTCAGCCCGGCCGGGCTCGGGCTGAACGCGGGCAACTACCACCTGGTCAACGTCGCGACCGGGGTCGCCGTGCCGCAGACCCAGCAGTCGAACGGCCTGGTGTGCGCGTCGGCGGACATCGGCGCGGCGACCCTCGCGCAGTGGACCATGGTGGCCGGCTCGCCGCCCGCCGGCACCGCGTCGTCGAGCTGCCCGGTCACCGGGACCGGCGCCGACTCGGTGACGGCCACGGCCGGCCAGGCCGGCGGCGGCCTGCAGTTCCTCGGGATCGGCCAGACCAACGCCGGCTCCGACGGCAACCTCACCCAGATCACCCAGGCCGGCGAGACCGCCGAGGAGACCTGGACGACGTCGCAGAGCGGCTCCGGCGACGCCAACGTCTACCTCCAGCTCGACCCGCTCTCGGCGGTCGAGGCAGCGGCCGACGTGACCGTGCAGGTCACCTACTGGGCGACCGCCGGGCAGGGCTTCGTGGTCCAGTACGACACACCCGGGAACGCCTACCAGAACGGTCCGACAGTCAGCAGTCCGGGCACCGGGACCTGGGCCACCGCCGGCGTCCAACTGACCGGCGCGCAGTTCGCGGAGGCCCAGAACGGCGGGGCCGACCTGCGCCTCAACGTCACCGATGCCGCAGCGCCGCTGATCGTGCAGAGCGTCACCATGTCCGTCACCGGCAGCTCCAACCCGACGCCGACCCTCACCGCCTCGCCCACCTCGGTGAACCTGGGCAGCGAGGCGGTCGGCTCGACCGGCGCGGCCCAGACGGTCACCGTCACCAACACCGGCACCGCAGCGGCGGCGATCTCCTCGCTCACCACGGCGGCCCCGTTCGCCGAGACCAACACCTGCGGCTCCTCGATCGCGGTCGGCGCCTCCTGCACCGCCTCGGTCAGCTTCTCCCCCACCGCGACCGGCGCGGCCTCCGGGACGCTGACGGTGGCCAGCAACGCCACGGACGCCTCACTGACGGTCGCCCTCACCGGAACCGGCACCAGCGGCGGCGGCGCCTCGCCGGTCGACCTCGCGCTCGACCAGCCCGTCACCGCGTCGAGCAGCACCTCGGGCTACCCGGCGACCAACGCCGTCGACGGCAACACGTCCAGCTACTGGGAGGGCACCGACGGCGTCTGGCCGACCACCCTGACCACCGACCTGGGCGCGACGGACTCGTTGAGCTCGGTCACCGTCGACCTGCCGCCGGCCACCGCCTGGTCCACCCGCCCCCAGACGCTCTCGGTCCTGGGCAGCAACGACGACGCAACCTGGAGCACACTGGCCGGTTCGGCCACGTACACCTGGAACCCCTCCACCGGCAACACTGTGTCCATCAACCTGCCCACCGGCACCGCCGACCGGTACGTCCGGCTCGACTTCACCGCCAACAGCGTCCAGAACGGCGCCCAGGTCTCCGAGTTGGAGGTGTTCGGCACGGCCTCGGCCAACCCGGACCTGGCGCTGAACCAGCCGATCACCGCGTCGAGCGCGACCGGCGGGTATCCGGCGACCAACGCGAACGACGGCAACAGCTCCAGCTACTGGGAGGGCACCGACGGCGTCTGGCCGACCACCCTGGCCGTCAACCTCGGCTCGGCCCGGACGATCGGGAACGTCGTGATCGACCTGCCGCCGTCCAGCGCCTGGTCCACCAGGTCGCAGACGCTCTCGGTACTGGGCTCGGACAACGGCTCCAGCTGGACGACGCTGGTGGCCCCGGCCGCGTACACCTGGAACCCGTCCACCGGCAACACCGTGTCCATCAACCTGCCCACCGGCACCGCCGAGCAGTACGTGGAGCTGGACTTCACCGCCAACAGCGTCCAGAACGGCGCCCAGGTCTCCGAGTTCGAGATCTTCGGCTGAACGGCTGAACGGCTGACCGCACCCGACCCGGGCTGCGCCTTGCCTCCGACGGAGGTGGGAGCAGCCCGGGTCGGCCACCGGACAGCCAGGCGGCGAGGCGGACGGCGAGAGGAGCGTATGGACGGTCACTCTGCCAACGGCTTGCTCGGCTGATCGATCCACACGCGGTGGCCGTCCTCGGTGACGCTCACGCCGTAGCGTTCACGCACGGGCCTGCCGTTCCCCTTGTACCGCGTCCAGGCCCGCTCCACGACGTCCCACAGACGCCGGGGGCCGCCCTGTAGGGCCTGACCGTCCTCGACCCGCGCCCAGGAGCCGTCAGCGGCCCAGAGCTGCGCCGCCACGTTGACCCCGCCCTCGGTCTCACTGGCCATGCCGACGCTGGGCAGCATCAGGGACAGGGCGAACTTGAACGCGTCCTCGGTGAACGGGACCGAGGGGTCCACGATCGCGGGGCGGTGCGCAAGGGCGTCCGGCTTGCCGGGGTACGGGACCCCGCCGTTCCCGCCCGCCTCCCGCACCGCCATGAAGAACGACCCGCCCGGCAGGAATCTGCCCTCGGCCCGGCCGTTGTCACCGACGACCAGCCGCACGTTCCCCCAGCCGAGGGGACTCACGATGATGCCGCCGGGCTTGACCTGCGACAGCCATGCGGCCGGGATCCCGTCCATGCCGACGGTGGCGATCAACCGGTCACGCTGCCCACCCTCGACGTGCCCCCTACGGCCGTCGCCCACCAGGACCAGCGGTGAATAGCCGCAGGCGGTCAGGCGACGCCTGGCCAGGGCAACCAGATCCGGGTCGATCTCCACGCTGGTCACGTTCTCGCTGCCCAACCGCTCGCTGAGAAGGGCAGCGTTGTACCCGCTCCCTGTAGCGATCTCAAGCACCGTCATGCCTTCATCGACCGAGAGTGCTTCAAGCATGGTCAGCATGAGGTCCGGCTGACTTGATGATGAGGTGGCCCTGCCGTCGGTCACCTGCGTGGTGAGCGATACGTCTGCGTAGACCTCCTCCAGGTAACCCGGCCTGCCCTCGGCGACCGCCTCCCACACGCCCGAAGGCTGCTGCCGGAGGAACTCCGGGACGAACACGTGCCGGGGTACCGTCTCGACCGCGCGCCGCCAGGCCGGGTCGGTCAGGGTGCCGCTCTCGGTCAGGTGGGCGGCCAGTGCGCCACGCAGAGCCGAGGCGGCGGTCGTGTCGAGCGTCAATGCACTTCTCCTTGTAAGAGGTTGGCGTGAGCCTCGGCAATGCGGAACCCGGTGCTCCGGGCGATGAACTGCCATTGCCCGGCCGGGTTGCACTCAGCGCGTCGTAGTCGCTCCGCCAGTCCACTTCTGCCGCCTCGCTCCCGGCATGGACGGCAGCGGCGAACATCTCCTGCCCGACCACGGTCAGCCGGACCTCGAACGCCTGGGCCCGACGCCGCGCATGGTCAGCCCTGTTGGTGATCAAGTTGCGAGGCACTCGCAGCCCTGACGCCTGAACGGCCACCGGGACCGGCCGGCTCAGTAGCCGCCGCTGCCGTAGGCGATGTCCTCAAAGGGTCTCCCCCTACGCCGGAACCCCTCGGTGAGTCGTCCAGGCCTCGGCCGCCGCGAGCATCGCGCGGAGCCAATCGGCATCCGGCTTCCGCTCAACGAGGGACCGGTACATTCGGACATTGGCCGCTGCAAAGGCGTCCAGCGCCTTCTGGTCCCCGCCCTCCCATGCCGCGCAGTCGGCGGCCCAGCCTTCGGCGGACGCGGCCGAGTGGCCAGCCGCGATGAGTTGCAGGACGAGACAGGCAGGGTCGATGAACGCCGCCCCGCGCGTCGGCCATGACCAGTCCACGACCCAGTTGGTCAGCTCGCCGATCAATAGGTTGTCCGGGTTGATGTCCGTATACAGCAGCGCATCGCCCGTGAACAGCGACGCGTCACCTTCCGCGAATCGGTCCCACCGGGACTCCGCCCAGCTCTCCGCCACGGCAGGCAGTTCCAACCGTCCGATGCGGTCGATCAAGTCCACCACGGCGGGGAGGTCCGCCGATCCCGGTTTGAAGCCGCTGAACCGTCCATCGATCACCTCGAAACCGAGAGTGGCCCACCCACCCTCATCGGTATGCCACAGCAGCTCCGGGGAGAGGGGGCGTACGAACGGATTGATATCCCGTTCCCGGAGAAGGGAGTCGAACCGTCCCCCCGGCCGGTTGCGCATGGCCTTGACGAAGAACGGCCCCTTTCGGCACTCGACCACAGCCGTAAAGTCCGAACTGAACCCCCGCGCGGTGTGCTGTACATCGGTCACATCACCGGTGTACGGGTAGATCTGAGCCCAGAACTCCGGGCCGGGGAGGCTGTCGCTCACGTGTGCCTACTGCTTCGGGTCGCAGGTGCTCGGCGGGGTGCCAGGCCTGCACTCAGCGTTGTCGTCAGGGCTGCAGAATCAAGGGAGATCATCCGTCCTCCTCCGCTCGGGGGCGGACTCGCGGGCGGCGACCAGCAGTCTCAGTGCCTCCGTGATCGTCTCCAGCACGGGGACGGACATGGTCCCGACGCGGATGCGTTCCTCCCCGAAGGGATCGACCATGACAGCGGGGGTCGCCCCGTCCAAGCGCAGGAGATGCATCTGCGTCATGAAGTCCAGGCGGGCCACGTAGGTCCGATCGGCGCGCGGTCTCTTCACCGCCGGGGCTTCGTCGCTGTACTCGGTCTGATCGTCCACGGCCCGTGCTCCTTGCTGGGATGGCGATGACTCGGCCCCGCAGTCCATCGGTCGCACCGTGGCCACCTCCCGGGGCAGTCGGCCCGTCATGCCGCCTGCCTTCCCGCAGCCGGCCGAGCGCAGCGCCGGCACTCGCAGGGCGGGTACTGCTGCGACTGCAGCGGGCCGTCGCTGACGAGCACCTGATCCCGCAGTAGCGTCCGCTCTCCCGTCGCGGCGTCGACGGCGTAGACCCGCACCCGGATCGCCGGTGCGTCGCTCACGTCTCGACCCGCAACCCGCAGCAGGACTCGACGACGGGGCCGCCGTCGAACACCACGACACTGCCCTGCTCCGGGACGGGAGGGTCGGGGCGGCCGAGGTCGAAGCCGGTGTCCGCCATGGCGGCCCGGAGCCGTCTCGCCATACCCAATAGCGGGGTGTCCCCGGGTGCCCTCGGGGTTTTCCTTTCCTGCTGCGTGTTCTTCTGGGTCATCGCCCTGTCCTCCCGAGGCGTCGTCAGGCAACCTCTCCCCACCGACCGGTGGGGAGCGTGCCGATCACGGGCGTGCTCGTGAAAGCGTTCCGCGCAGGCACGGCCATTCCTCTCTGTAGCGGTTCCACTACCGAGAGATCCGAGCGTGCCCTACAGTTCAGAGGTCTTCAACTTGCGCTGTTTGCACGAAGAGCTGGGAGGAGAACGGGTGAACCGGAAGCATCTGGACCCACAAACGTCGCCAGGGGCGGCGTTCGGCGATCGTTTGCGCACGTTACGGGATGCCCGTGGGTGGACACAGGACGAGCTCGGCGAGCGCATGGGCTACTCGGGAACGCACATCTCTGCCGTCGAAACTGGGCGGCGCTCCCCAACTCCTCACTTCTCGGCCAGTGCTGACAGGGCGTTTGGCACAGGGGATCAGTTGGAGCGCCAGGGCAGAGCAGCACGCTCGGACTCCCTTCTTGAGGGCTTCCCGGAGTTCGTCGCGCATGAGGCGAAGGCAGCCGAGATCAGGCTCTTTGAACTGGGGATTATCCCCGGATTGCTCCAGACTCCTGAGTACGCGGCAGCCATCACAAGAGGCGCGGTACGACGCGGAGCGATCACGGAGAGCCAGGGCGAGGAGCGGCTGGTGCTCCTCGCCAATCGACAGTCGTCCCTTGAAAGGACTCCGGCCCCTCTGGTCTATGCGGTGATAGACGAGAGCTGCATCCGTCGGCCGGTGGGCGGGGAAGCAGTCATGGCGGCACAGTTGGACCGGCTCGCCGAGTTTGCCGAGCTGCCTACCACGGTCCTCCAGGTGGCACCGTACGATCTCGGCGAACGACGCGCATTCGACTTGCCCGTGACACTTCTGACCCTCAAAGACAGAGCTCACATTGCCTACGCCGAGTCTGCCCAGCAGGGCCATCTCGAACGGGAAAGTGCGTTCGTGCTGCCCATGCTGACGGCCTACCATCAGCTACAGGCCGAAGCGCTCTCGCAGGCGGCATCTGTGGCCATGATCAGCAAGTTACGAAAGGGCACCCCGTGACGACCCAAGACCCGCAGTGGTTCAAGTCCTCCTACAGCAGCAACGGCGGCCAGTGCATCGAGGTCGCCGCAAACCTCGTCGCCACACGCGGCATGGTCCCCGTGCGAGACAGCAAGGACCCCCAGGGGCCGGCGCTCGCCTTCCCCGCTGCCGCCTTCGCGGCCTTCGTGAGCGCCGTCAAGGCCGGGGAGTTCCCGTCGACCTGAACGGGCCCCGCAGCACCCCTTGAGCCCCCCGGCGCCGATCCGTTGACCCTGGGGGGCTCTCGCGTCCTGCTGAACCCCACGCCGTCACGGCCCTTACAGAGGGAAGCAGCTGGCGACCGGAGGAGCGGGAATTGACTTAGTGCGACCGGCGCTTGCCGAGTCCCCGCAGTGGACTCGACTGACGCGCGGATCGATGGCCTTCGCCAGGAAATCGCAGCACTGAACGTCTGATGAGAGGAGCCGGTTCCGAGCGGCATGGATCACGGGCGTGCACAGGCACTTCCCCGGCGAGCCGAAGCCGGGCTACGTGGCGCCCTGGGAGGAGACTCCGGAATGGGAGCGCCAGGCCGCCGCGAACACCTTCGCGCTGGTGCGCGAGCACATCGCCGCCTCGCCCGCCGAGGGCGACCGCGAGGCCAGGGGCCGCGTGGTGGCCTCGCTCTGGCGGCTTCAGATGGTCGAGCACTTCGGCAACACCAAGCCTGGCTACACCGCCGAGTGGGACGCTCTCCCCGAGTGGCAGCGCGAGGTGGACGCCGACATCTACGACGCGATTGAGCGGGACTGACCCACCTCTCGGCACTCGGCGGCGACGATGCCCCGCCCTGGAGCGAATTCGAGATCTTCGGCTGACCGCCCGAACGCAGCCGACCCGGGCTGTTCCTGTCTCTCTCGGAGGCAGGAACAGCCCGGGTCGGTCGCCGGAACCGGTGGGGGGCTCAGTAGCCGCCCGTGCCGTAGGCGATGTTCTCGAAGGAGCCGTAGGTGTAGTTCGCGTAGCGGACGCTGGCGATGATCGAGTCGACCGGGTTCATGATGTCGGTGTAGCCCGGCAGGTCCCACGTGTCGAAGGTGGGCTGGATCATCTGCATCAGGCCGTAGGTGCCACCGTAGAGCGCCTGGTTCTCGTCCCAGTGGTTCTCGGCCAGCGGGTTGCCGGAGGACTCGGTCATGGCGCGGGCCGTGATGGCCGCGGCCGAGGGCACCTGGTCGCCGTCGGCGGCGAGGACGGCCTGGGCCTGGGCGATCCAGCCGGACAGGTCGTTCGGGTAGCTGGTGGGCGTGGCGGCGCTCGCGGCACCGACGGTGGTGGCGGCGATGCCACCGACCATCGCGGCGGAGACGGCCAGGCGGACGGCGAGACGGGTGTGCTTACGGGCGCGGTTGCGCATGTCACTCCAGGGACAGGGAGGGAGTGGCGGTGACGCCCGGAATCGAGCCGTCGGTCCGTCCTGCTGGGAGCAGTCGGTGCCACTTTTTGCAGGTACTGCTGTGGGGGAGAAAGGCGGCTCGCTCCGCGCGGCAGTCGCACCTGCCGACCCTCGAACGAGAGTGTGAGCGGAGTCACCCTGGGGCCTAAACCCCGACGCGGTCCCTTCTCGGTCACCGCGTCGTCGAATCCTTCAACACCGTCACACGCTCCCGTTGCGACGGGCAAGAAAAAACGCCCCGAAGTGTCCCAAACCACACGAGTCCCGACAGGCCCGCCTGGCACCCCCCGACCACCCTCATCGGTGCGTTTCCGCAGGTCGAGACCGGTTTGGCGGCGCCTTCGGACGCCCTGACCGACCGAGCGACGGACCCGGCCCAGGGCCCGGCCGGGGCACCGGCGGCGGCCGGGGCAGCGGTCTCCGGGACCGCAGCAACCCCCTCGGACGCACCCCGAAACCTGTGCGATTGGCGCCGGATCCACCCGACGGCCACGGCCGACGGCGGGACCATGGTCCCGGCCCCCACGGCACCGCACCGCACCGCCCGGACAGTGGCGGAGCCGACGGCGCCCCGCCGAACGGGACGACTGTGGTAGGGGCCCGCCGTCCCCTCCTTCGGCGTCCCTGGTGAACCGGGCGCCCGACCCGCGCCGGCGAACCCGCGCAGCCGGTGCAACCCTTTCGCCGGCCGGTGCTGTCTTGTGGTTGTCCGGCAAGGACGACCCAACAACCGCCCCCATCGGGGTCCACTGCTGCAAGGGGGGCACTTCATGGCGACGCTCCGGCGCGATGCCGAGTTCACCACGTACGTGCAGGCCAGGAGGCCCTGGCTGCGCCGCATCGCCTATCTGCTCTGCCACGACTGGCACCGCGCCGACGATCTGACCCAGGCCGCCTTCCTGCGGCTCTACCTCAACTGGGGCCGGGCCCAACGCGCGGAGAACCTCGACGCCTATGTGCGCAGGATCCTGGTCAATGTCTTCCTCAACGAGCAGAGGAGCTCCTGGTGGCAGCGCACCTCGCACCACCAGGTCGACGTCGACGAAATCACCCGGTCGCCGACCGACGAGGTCGACGGCGCGATCGACCTCGTCGTCGCGCTCGCCCGGATCCCGCCGAGGCAGCGCGCGGCGCTGGTGCTGCGCTACTACTGCGACCTCTCGGTCTCCGAGACGGCCGCACTGCTCGACTGCTCCGACGGCACCATCAAGAGCCAGAGTTCGCGCGGGCTCGACGCCCTCCGCGCGGTCCTGGCCGACACCCGAACCCCGTCCGGCCCGACCACCACCCAGCAGTGAAGCCCGACCAAGGAGAGCCAGATCATGACCAGTAACAGCGAAGCGCTCGCCCGGGGCCTGCACGCGGCGGTCGACGGCCCGATCCCGGACGACCACGTCGACCTGGGGCAGCTGCTCAGCGAGGGCCGTCGGCTGGTGCGGCGACGGGCCCGACGCCGGGTGGCCGGGGCGGTGACCGGGCTGGCCGCCGTCTGCCTGGCCGCGGCGTTCCTGCCGTCCGACCGGCCCACCACGACGGTTCCGGCCACGCCCTCGCAGTCGCCCACCGCCACCGCCACGACCCCGGCCACGGGCAGCGACCCGTTGCTCCAGAGCGCCGCCTTCGGCTGGCTGCCGCCCCAGGACACGTCCGTCTTCTACGAGCACAACCCTCTTGAGCGCCAGCACCCGTACGGTGAGAACGATTCCGCGTCCAGCGCGACGTTCGACTACGAGGTCGACCTCTTCACCGACGAGGAGCCGGGAGTGTCGCTGGAGGGGCACATCGGCGGAATGACGCGCATCGGCCCGATCAACGGGCACGAGGCGTACGAGAGCACCAGGACCGGCGACATGGGACTCACCAAGGTCTACGTCGAGGTCATCCTGCAGTCGCCGTCCGGCCAGTGGATCTCCTTGGAGACCAACAACCTCTCGGAGCAGGTCGCGGTCAGGATCGCGCGCAGCCTGGTGTTCGCCCCGGTGCAACGGCCGCTGCCGATCCGGCTGAGCGGTCCGCTGGCGGCCTCCTCGGCCTCGGCCGCAGCCCAGCTGATGCTCGGTCAGGGTTCGCTCAGGCAGGCATTGGTGAACGTCGCGGTCAGCAAGGGCGTGATCGCGCAGATCGCGGTGACACCCGGTGGCGGCGCGACCCAGAGCGGGCCGGTCACCGCCAGCGAGAACCTGAACGGCCTGCACATCTCGCTGACGCTCAACAAGAACGGGGACCAGGGGTCGAGCTTCGCCGATGTCCCGGCCGGCTCCGAGGCGAAGCCGCTCGGCAGCGCGACCGCATACCTGGCGTACATCACCTCACTCGGCAGTGACCCGGCCGACTGGTCGACCGGCGTCTTCAGCACCCGCTGAACACGGGTCCCCGCCTCTCCGGGGCCGGCCTGCTCAGGGCCACGCCCACCGCCCGCCACCTGCCCTTTCGCGCAGTGCACCGTGCCCGATCAGCCGTTGTGGGACGACGGTCCGGTCGGCTATCCAGGTAGATCAACTACTCGTCCCAGAACGCTGCGCGCCCCAGCAGGCTGCTCGCCCCAGAAGGATTTCCATGCACGCCAAAGACCCCCGCAAGCCGTCGACCGCGGAGCAGCAGCGCACCCCACAGCCGCAGGGCGTCGTGGCTCCGACGACCGGGGCGGCGGCGAACCTCGGCGGGATGTCCCCGGCGAGCGTCATCGACCTGCAGCGCAGCGCCGGCAACGCGGCGGTCTCCCGCCTGATCGAGCAGTCCCGGCACCAGCACGGCGCGGGCTGCGGCCGGCAGCACGGCGAGCCCGCGGTCACCGCTCCGGTGCAGCGCGCGCTCTGGACCTTCAACGGGACCACCAGGACCAGGACGCCCGAGGGCGGCCGTTCGACGGGCCAATGGCACCTGAAGGACAACCCCCGACAGGTGTCCGAACCCACGGAGGCCGGGGGCGTGGCGGCCCGCCTGGCGCATACCGACCCCCGGCACGGCGACGAGTACGACGACGTCACGCACCAGGTGTACAGCAGCGGCAATGCCCAGATCACCAAGGTCGGCACGGTCGACAAGCCCGATCAGCGCGAGGGCATCGTCCGCCTGGCCCTGGTCGACGCCAAGCGGAGGATGCACCAGACGATCGCGGCGCTCACCTCGGCGGCCGGCCACCCGCAGGGCCGGCTGCTCGCCGCCCTGCAACGCTCCTTCCCGGTGTTCCAGCAGGCACAGGGGCAGATCGACATGCAGGACTGCATGGCGCACATCGCGCAGATACTGGTGCGCGTGGTCGACGGCCTGGAGTCGCCGACGGGCGCGAGGATCGCGATCGTCGGCGTGCCCGGCCTGCTGGACATCTCCGCCCAGAGTGCGGTGACCGCAGGTGCGAACGGCTGGGTGAACCCGTCGACGACGGACCTCGCCATGCGCCTCAAGCCGGGGTACATGCAGGAGGACAAGGTCATCGACCCGTTCGAGCGCAGTGGTCCCATTCATCTGCGCGAGGGCGGCCAGGAAGCCTGAACCATCATTCACGAGGCCACGCACAGGTTCGCCGGGACCCTCGACTACCAGTACACCCCCTACGAGGGGGAGAAGTCGCGGGACGCGGTCGCGGCGGAGATGGCCGCCCTCGGGATCGCCCCGACCGCCGGCCCGGGAGCCCGGTTCGACGACAACCGGGTGCAGCTCCCCTCGGACCGGTACACCGGCCAGGACGAGGCCGACCTGCAGCTGAAGCAGTACAACTGGTACGCGCTTGGGAAGCGCGCCTTCATGAACGCCGACTCCTACGCGCAGCTGGTCGAGATGTTCACCAAGGCCCCCTGAGGCTCGGTGCGAGGCCGACGTGGCGGTGCGCCGCCCCGGCCTCGGCCGGGGCGGTCGCCGTCACTGCAGCCAGCTCCCGCTGGAGGGGCCGAAGAACTCGATCTCGGCGATGGCGACCTGGGTGCTCGCGCTCGCGCCGTAGGCGGACTGCAGGACGAAGCGCACCGAGGTGACGTTGCTCGCCTCGAAGCTCCTGCTCTGGACGCCGCCCTGGTCGAGGGTGATGTTCCGGGTGCTGGTCCGGCCGTCGGAGGTGGTGATGACCGCCTGGATGACATGCGGAAGCGCCGACTGGGACAGCTGGTCGGGCTCGGCCGAGACGCCGGGGGTGATGACCAGGTTCAACAGCTGCACCGGCTGCGGGAAGTCGGCCTGCAGCCACTCGCCCTCCCCGCTCCCCGAGATCCCGGGCCCCCACCAGGTGTTGCTGACCTCGTCGAAGGCGTTCTGCGGACCGTGGCCCGCGTAGGAGTGGGACGCCGACTCGGAGCCGGGCTCGATCAGGACGCGCTTGGCGAAGTGGTTGCCCACCGCGTGCACCGCCGTGCCCGCGTTCAGGGCGGCCGTCAGCAGCAGGCCGACGATCACCGCGCCGATCACCCAGTTCAGCAGCCGGCCGAACCCCCGGCGCAGCCGCGGCCGGTCACCGGCCCAGGGCGCGGGGCGGTTCCGGTAGTCGAGCAGCCGCCGCCACCAGGGGCGTCGGCCCGCGTCGGCCGGGTTGCCGGCCATCGGCATGGCGCAGCGGCGGCAGAAGTGCCGGTCCGCGCGGTTGCCGGTCCGGCACCAGGGGCACGGGGTGCCGCCCTCGTCCTCCAGGCTCGCGTCGGGGCCCTTGACCAGCAGCCGTGAGGCGACCGGCCGGGCCGGCAGCACGGGGGCGACGGAGGAGGCCTCCGGCGCCCGGTGCTCCGGATCGGCCACGGGCACGAGCAGCGCCCTGGCCCGGTCGGAGGCGGACTGCTCCAGCTGCTCGGTGGGCGCGGTCTCGGTGAGACCGGCGTCGGCGGGCCCGGGGTAGCCCGGCGCGGGGTAGCCCGGCGCGGGGTGGGTGAAGACGGGGTTGCTGGGCACCGTGTCCGCTTCGGCGGCGGACGGGGCCACGGGCGCCGACTCGGGCATGGCCGGGGTGTCCGCGACGGGCGCCGCCCGCAGCAGTCCTGACGAGATCTCGGCGTACGTCGGGACCGACGGTGCTCCCTTGGCAGGGCTGGGTGCCGAAGGCGCGGGTGAAGGCGCGGGGGTGAAGGCCGACGAAGGCGCGGGTGCGGGCGCGGGCGAAGGCGCGGGCGCGGGCACGGGTGAAGGCGCGGGCGCAGCCGGAGGCGTAGGTGCAGCCGGAGGCGTGGGCGTCGGCGGGGTCCACTGGAGGACGGCACCGCAGCCGTCGCAGAAGGACTGGCCGGGGATCGGGGGCGTCCCGCACTCGGCACAGGGCCGGGCCGGGTTCTGGGGCTCGCTCACGCGTCGGGGGTCCTTTCGGCTGCGGTCACCTGGACCGTGTAGGGCATGTGGGCGGGGCGGGCCGCCGCGACCAGGGCGTCCAGCCGGTGGCGGTCGGCCGGGCCCGGGGCGGCGAGCCGGACGGTGACGTGCAGCTCCGGGCGGCGTCCGCCGGGGACCGGGCCGAGCGGCCGCGCGTCCCAGGCGGCACCGCCGCTCTCGGTGATCTCGGGCTGCACGCCGAAGGCGAGTTCCACCGCCTCGGCGAGGCCCTGCCGGGTGCCCCGGATCCGGTGCAGGTGGACGGCGGCGGCGACCGCCGCCCGCAGCTGCGCGGCGCTCCGGGCGCGCTCCGCGTCGGAGCCGTACTCGCCCTCCTGGCCCGAGGTCTCGGCGCCGATCCAGCTGCCGACCCAGGCGGTGAAGTCCAGTGGGGCCAGCGCGGGGCTGAAGTAGGCGTCCAGGCAGTCCAGGACGTTGAGGATCGGGGCGATGACCTCGTCCAGGCCGGCCACGAAGGACTGGGCCAGCTCGTCCTCCGCGAAGACGGCCGGCAGCATCGGCCCGAGCGGGGCGGAGGAGCCCAGACCGTCGATGGACCCTCTCATGCCGTCTCCCCGATCACCCGGACGCGGTGGTCGAAGGAGAAGGCCAGGGACGTCGGTTCGAGGTCGATCCGGTCGGCCGGGTCGCCGCGCTTGCCGGTCAGCGGGTCGGCGGGGTGCAGCAGCACCTGGTCCACCAGCTCCACCCCGGGCACGCGCTGGAGCACCGCGAAGACCTCGCCCGACTGCACCGGTCGGCCGAAGGGCCAGCCAGTCCCGTGCGCGCCGCCGGTGAGCGGGTCGAGGTGCCGGTAGAGGGCGTCGTGCGCCTGGCGCCGGACCCGGTCCAGGTCCATGCCGCGGAAGGCGTGCACCGTGGCCACGACGGTGACTCCCTGGTAGTAGGGCGGGCCCACCGCCAACCGGGTGCCGATCAGCCGCCGTTCGTCCAGGTAGCGGGTGATCCGGTCCAACAGCTGGTCCCCGGGCACCAGTTGCTCGAAGCGCAGCCGCCCGCCCGGGTCGGGCACGGCCTGCGGGACCACCAGTACCCGTACCGCGTGGGCGCCGTGCTCGTCCGCGTCGGCCTCCAGGCAGGTGATCCGCGCCGTCTCGGGGGCCGCGCGCCGGGCGAGCTCCTCGTAGTCGCGCAGGGTGACCGCGCGCTCCTGGGCGCGCAGCGTGATCGGCGCGCGGGCCTTGGCCTCCTCGACGGTCTCGCCGTCGACGCCGCCCTTGGCCGCCTCCCGGTTGACCACCGAGGCGACGTAGGGGACGGAGCTGCGCAGCACCTGCACCGCCCCGCGCGCGACGTTGCCCGACCGGCCGCCGCCGGTCCGGTAGCGGCGGGCCCGGAGCACCGCGCCCTTCGGCGGCACCGCGCCGTACTGGCGCAGCGAGCCGTCGGCTTCGCGCACGGCGGGGCCGAAGGTGATCTCCCCGGTGGTGGCGTCCAGCAGCAGGTGCCGGTCCTGCGGACCGGAGGCAGCGAAGTGCGGGACGACCTCCCAGTCGGTCCAGCCCTCGCGCTCGGCGGCCTGGAGCCGCAGCGGCGGCACGTCGCCGACCACGGGTGCGTGGGCCAGCCGCAGCCGCTGCCCCGGCAGTCCGGTGGACTCCCCCAGCCCCTCGTCGCTCACCGTCTCGGCGTGCACGGCGCCGGTCGTGCCGCCGATGGTGTAGGCCTCGGCCGAGCGCACCGTTGGCGAGGTGGTGTAGAAGGGCTGCTGGGGCTCGGGTTCGGTGACCCGGCAGCGCAGCCAGCCGGCCTCGCGCCGCCCGGTCCTGGACAGGGTGTGCCCGCCGGGGACGTGGAGCACGACTTCGCCCGGGCGGTTGAGCCCGCCGGTGCTGTCCCGGTCGACCTCGCACGCCGCCCAGCCGTCCTCGGTCCACGCCTCCCACACCAGCGGCGGCTGCCGGGGGTCCACGCCGACGCCGTCGACCTGGCTGTCGAGCGTCAGCACCGCCGCGCAGTGCGGGACGGCGGCGCTGAGTCCGAACAGCAGGCAGTCCCCGGGCTTCGGGGCCTCGGTGAAGCAGAGCAGGTCCTTGCCCTCGGCGAGGTCGTCGGTGCGGTCGACCAGCGGCTGTCCGCCGGCCTGGACCACGAGGTAGCGCAGCTCGCAGGGCACCACCGTGAGATCGCGCTCGGTGGCGAAGACCACGGCCTGCTCGCTCTCGGTGCGCGCGGTGGCGACCTCGGTCCCCACCGGCAGCTGGACCGGCTCCTGCTGCGGGGCGGACAGCCAGAAGGTGACGTCGGTGCGGGCGGCCGAGGGCGGGAACCGGGTGATGCCGATCAGGTCGAGGAAGGCGAGGTGGTTCTTCTCCGGCACCCGGTTCAGCCGGTAGACGATCTGGTCCGCCATGTGGGCGACCGTCTCCACCAGGGTGACGCCGGGGTCGGAGACGTTGTGGTCGGTCCACTCCGGGGCGCGCTGCTGGATGTAGCGCTTGGCGTCGTCGACGAACTGCTGGAAGCGGCGGTCGTCGAGGTTGGGCGAGGGCAGTGCCATCAGCGGTCGCTTTCGGTGGCCGGTCCGGGTCCGCCGGACGCGGGCTCGTCGTGGGAGGGGATGACGTAGAACGGGAAGACCAGGCTGCGCGGGTTGTTGGTGCCGCGGATCGCGTAACGGACGTCGATGAAGAGCACGCCGGCGTCCTTCCCGGCGGTCACCGCGACGTCGTGCACCTCGATCCGCGGCTCCCAGCGGTCCAGGCTGGTGTGCACCTCGTGCTGGATCCGTCCGGCGGTGGCCTCGTTGACCGGGGCGAAAACCATGTCGTGGATGGCGCAGCCGAACTCGGGACGCATCGGCCGCTCCCCCGGCGCGGTGGCCAGGACCAGCCGGATCGCCTCCTCGACCTCGCGCTCCCCGCTCACCAGGGCGATGCCGCCGGTGGGCCCGATCCGCAGCGGGAACGCCCAGCCGGAGCCGACGAACTGTTCAGGCATCAGACCACCGGGCTGTCGTTGGCAGTGACGATGCCGGCCAGCTGGACGGCAACGGCCTTGATGTTGATGTCGGCGACGGAGGTCAGGCTGGTCATCCCGACGGCGTTGAGGACCAGCACCCCGGCCGAGTTGACGGTGAAGGCGAGCGACTTGGTGTTGATGTCCGTGGCCTCGATGTCCAGGACGCCGGCGCTCTTCAGCGAGAGCGCACCGCCGGACTTCAGCGTCAGGTCGCCGCCGGCCTCGATCGAGACCGAGGTGGTGCCCTTGATGCTGACGCTGCCCGTGCTGTCCACGGTGATGCTGGTGCCGGTGCGGTCCAGATTCACCGTCAGCCGGTCGTCACCGGTGCTCAGCCGGACCCCGCTGCGGCGCGCGCCGTTGCGCTCGTCGAGCAGGTCGATCCGGTTGCCGGAGCGGTCGGCCAGGGTGTGTCGACTGATCCGGCCGCTGGTGCCGTTGTAGAGCGGCACCTCGTTCGGACGCGGCCGGTCCTCGCCGTTGTAGAGCCCGCCGATGACGAACGGGTGGTCGAGCGCCCCCCGGTCGAAGGCCACCAGCACCTCGTCGCCGACGTCGGGGGCGATCACTCCCCCGCCGCGCACCCCGCCGAACTGGACGGTGCGGGTCCAGTCGCTGACGTAGGCGTCGTCCAGCCAGGGGAAACGCAGCTTGACCCGGCCCTGGAAGAGCGGGTCCTTGATGTCGGTGACCAGGGCGTTGGCCACGCCGGGCAGTCGCGGGGCACTGCTGCTGCCGCCGGAGGCGAGCCCGTACAGCGAGCGCCACTGCCGGCCGCTGACGGTCACCCAGGTCCGGTAGGGCCCGTTCATGCCGAACACGTGGCGGGCGGCGGTGACCGTGTACTTGCCCTCGAAGGGGTGGCCGACGTCGGCGAGGGCCACCGGGACTCCCGGCCGCATCGCCGGGTTGCCGCGCACGGTGACCTCGACCTCGGCGAAGGCGGCGGTCACATCGTCCGCGAGCGCGGCGGCGGCCTTCTTGACCTGGCCGTCCTTGTCGTAGGGCGTGTCGGTCTCGACCAGCTTGGCGCTGCCGAACTTGGCGGCGACCCTGCCGGGGGTGGTGCCGATGCTGATCCCCTGGTTGGCGTCGGCCTCGGCCTCCTCGCTCACGGTCTTCTTCGCGGTGACGTCCCAGCCGCGCACCTCGACCTCGCTGACCTGGTCGGCGGAGGTGACCGCGATCCGGCAGCGGAGGATGTCGCGGCGTGCCTTCAGCACCTTCGGGCTGCTGTCACTACCACCGGACGAGGGCGCGCCGGCCGCAGGAGTCCGACGGACGAACTGGAACTTGCCCATGGGGCTCAGCGACATCACCATGTCGTTCTCGTCGGCGAGCCGGGAGAGGAAGTCCCAGTCGGTGACATTGGCCTGGGTGATGAACGGGTAGACGGTGCCGGTGTCGGTGATCTCGCCGATCAGGATCTTGTCCAGGCCCACCAGGTGGCGGGCTATGTCGGCGGCGGTCATGTCGTGGTAGGCGAAGACCCGGCGCTGCCGCAGCATCCGGTGGCCGAAGTCGTAGCCGCGGACGATGGTGAAGGTGCCGGTGCCGTCGTAGTCGGCCTCCAGCCCGGTCACCTCACCGGTCAGCAGCGGCGTGGTCGCGCCCTCGCCGTCGGCGACCGGGGCCAGCACCACGGGCACGCCGATGTCGATGCCCGCCAGGTTGAGCAGTTCCCTGGCCGGGTCGCGGAAGGAGAGCTGGAACGCCCCCGGCACGCCGGCCCCGAGGTCCACCCAGCCCTCGACCAGCAGCTTGGCCAGGTCCTCGTGGAGCGTCACGCCGCCGACGACGACATGGAAGATGTTGGAGAAAGCGGCCTCGGCCATCAGCGGCTCACCTCCTCGGCGGCCGGCAGCACGAGTTCCGTGCCGGGCCGAACGCGCGCCGGGTCGTCGATGCCGTTCGCCTCGGCGATGGCGCGCCACACGCCGGCGTTCCCGTACTCGCGCCAGGCGAGCGACTGCAGCGAGTCGCCCGCGACGACGCGGTGCACCCGGCGGGCGGTGAGCGCGCCGGAGGTCGGGTTCTGCCCTGCGGTCTTGGTGGGGATCTCGTTGAGGCTGAGCTTGCAGCGGGCCCGGATCGGCACCCCGGTGCTGCTGAACAGGGTGTAGCTGGCCGTGACCGAGCTGACGAAGGCGGTGAAGCGGGCGGTCGTGAAGGACCCCCACTGGAAGACCACCCAGGGGGTGGACGGCTGGTTGGCGTCGATGCTGTTCTCGGTCACCTCGCAGCAGGAGAAGAGCAGTTCGACCTTCTTCAGCAGGTCGGTGCCGCCCGGGTCGTGCGAGTTGTCCAGGAAGACGTCGACCTCCATCTCACGCGGCTCGGGCCCCATGAACTCCGGCAGCGCGCCGTCGCGGACCGCAGCCGTCGGCGTGGTCTTCCACAGCGCGCGGCGGCTCAGCACCAGCTGGGTGGGGTTGAAGTCGAACTCGAATTCATCCGTGATTGCGCCCGGGGTGGTGCTGTAGCCGAGCGGCGGCTCGTGGATCTCCAGCTTGGCGTGGATCAGGCTCTGCCCCGTGCCGGCCTGGGCCATCTACGCCGCCCCCGCATCGGTGAAGCCGTGGTGGGTGATCTCCAGAACCTCGGTGGCCACGCCGGGGTTGGCCGGGTCGAGGGACGGCCCCTGCCAGCTGACCGGCAGCACGTCGATCAGACCCCAGCGCGCCACGATCGAGCCGTCCGCGCGCATGGCGGAGATCTGCGCGGTGGGACGGTCGATCCCGGTGGGGATGGTGGAGATCCACGCGGCCACCTTGGCGGTGTCCTGGGTGAGCGGGCGGGTGAGCCGGATGTTGGTGAAGCTCACCCGGCTCGGAAACTGCCAGACGAAGCCGTTGTTGCCGCCCTCCTGGTGCTGCTCGACCTCGACCTGGGAGGAGAGCCCCTCACAACCGTTGAAGGCGCCCAGGCTCTTCCCGTCGATGGTCAGGGTGAAGAAGACGGTGGACCCCGGGTCCTGTGGGCTGGTCATCGGCGGTGGGCCTTTCTGCGGGCAACTGCGGGTGCGTCGGAGGTCATGTGGTGTCGCGGGCTCAGCGGCGTGGATCGCGCAGGCGCCCGATGCGTTCCCGGTCCAGCCTGAGCTCGGCGCGCAGCAGCCGGGTCAGCGGGCTGATCAGGCGGTGCGTCAGCTCGTCCAACTGCCCGTCGCTGAGCTTGCGGGCGTCGAACTCGGCGCCCTGCTCCTTGGCCTTCTCGTCCTTGTCCTTGTCCTTGCCCTTGGAGGCGGAGGCGGAGGCGGACGTGGAAGTCGAGGTCGAGGTCGAGGTCGCGGCGGAAGTGGAGGCGCGGGCCGGCAAGGGGCCGGGCCCGGGCGCGTCATTGCGCTGGACGGTGAAGGCGGAGCGCGGCGCGGCAGCCGTGAAGCCTGGGAATGGAGGCGTTGCGGAGGGCGAGGGCGAGGCCGATGCCCGCTGCACCGGCAGCACCATCGGTGCCGGGGGCGCGCCGACAGCGATGCGCTCCACCGGCAGCGAAGCGGAAGCCGGGGCGGACGGTGAAACGGCCGGTGAGACGGACGGCTGCGGTGCCGAGGACGTGCCGGGCGCCTGGACGGGCAGGGCAGCACTGCGCTGCACCGACGGTGCCGCCAACGGCGAGGACAGCCCTCCCGGAGGCATGCCGGGTGCCGGGACCGTGCCGACAGCGAAGCGCTGCACCGACGGTACGGCGGACGACGCGGGAGCGGACGACAGTACCGGAGGCAGGCCCGCTGCCGAGTCGGGCGCGGCAGCGAGGCGCTGCACCGGCGACGGGACGGCGGACGACGGTATCGGGCGCGTGGCCGCTGCCTGGGCCGACGCGGCAGCGCTGCGCTGCACCGACGGTGCCGCCGACGGCGCCACGGCGGCAGCCGGTGCCGATGTCGATGTCGGCTGCACCGGAGGCACGGTGGGCAGCCGGGTCGCGGCTCCGGTGGCGCGTTGGACCGGGGCTGCCACGGGCGGCGTGGCGGTCGCCTGCTGCACCGGCAGTGCAGCGGACCGCTGAGCAGCGGTGCCGATGGCGAGCTGCGCGGTGCTGCGGGCGCCAGCTCCGGCTCCGGCGGTGTCCCGGAGCAGCGTGCCTGCTGCTCCGGGACGACGAGGCGCTGCGGGCGACGTCGGTTCACCGGCTGCGGTCGCGGATGCGTGGCGGACCGGCGCCGCTTCGGTTGCCGAGTCGCGCGCCGCTGGGGCAGCGGCCGAGCGCTGAATCGGGGTGTGGACGGGCGGCGTCGCCCGGGGCGCCGGCGTTGCCCGGCGGACCGCCCGCGCGTCCGGCGCGGCGGACGGCGCAGCAGGCGACGCAGCGGGCGAGACGGTCGACGGGCTCGCCGACGCTGCCGGCCCCGGCCCGTCGCCGCGCCGCGCGGCAATCGCCAGTCGTTGAACCGCACTGCGGAGAAGGCTGGTTGGGGCCGGTGCGGTGGTGTTCCCCGACGCACTCGGCTGCTCGGGCCCCCGCTGCTGGACCGGCCGAGGGGCCGTGGCCGGGACCGGGACCGGCTGCTGTCGCTGGACGACGGGACGCAGCGGCACCGCGACCGGGGCCGTCCGCACGGACGTCGCGGCGGCGAGGGTGCTCGGCAGCGCGGACGTCAGCGGCCTCGCCGACGCCAACGGACGCGCCGGGCGCGGGGTGGAGACGACTCGACGCTCGCTCCGTCCGGACGCCTGCGCGGGCCCCGCTGAGGGCTCCGCCGGGGCCAATGGCGCTGGGGCCAATGTTGCTGGGGCCAATGGTGTCGGGGCCAATGGTGTCGGGGTCGTGGTCTCGCGCTGCACCGCGACTGTGTGCGCGGGCGTGGGCGTGGGCGTGGGCACCACCGAGGCGCTCGGGGTCGCCGGTGCAGGCCGTGCGGTGTCCCGGCGGTCGCCGACCGGAGACGTCGGCACCACGGCCGCCGACGGCGCTGCCGCAGCGGCGTGCCCGTCCCCCGCCACCGGGCGGCCGACGTCTCCTGACGCCCGGACAGGCCGAACGCCCGGCTGTCCCGGCGTGGCGGCAGTCGCACGCTGGACGGCGACGGGAGGAGCGCCGTTCCTCACCACCGCAGCCGCAGCCGCAGCAGCAGCCACAGCCGGGGGCTTTCCGGCCAGCGGCTCCGTGTCCGTGGGCGGCGTGGTCAGTGGCGCGCCCAGCAAGGGCCGGTGGCGCTGTGCCTGTGCCTGTGCCTCCGCCTGTGGCGGGGCAGCGGCGTCCGGCGTTCGGGCAGCGCTCGGCGACGGCGTCACCGGCGTACCCGTGCCAGGAGCCTGGACGGCGCGGGAAACGACGGGAGCGGCAGCGGCCGACTGGATGGGTGCCCCGAGTCCGACCCGTCGTGGCCCCGCCGACCGGGTGGTGCTCGCCGGCACCGCGCTGGACACGCTGCGTTGCACGGGCGGCCGCACGACCGGTCCGGCGACAGGGGCAGTGACGGGGCCGGGAACAGGGGCCACCGGTGCGTCCGGAGCCGTCGTGAAGCCACTGTCGGCGTGGGTTGCCGGGGTCCGCGAAGCGCGGTCGGCGCCGGGCGTCGCAGCGTCCGTCCGAGCCGGGCCGACCGCCCGCTGGACGGCAGCGCTGCCCTGCGGGACCACAGCTGCAACAGGCTCCGCACCCACTGCCGCAACCACAGCCGCAGCCGCAACCGGCTCTGCGGCGGGCTTCGCAGCCGCTTCCGCAGCCACCGCCGAAGCCGACTCCGCCGACGCCGGCCGGGCCACGGCCGGCAGCACCCGCTGAACCGTCGCGGTCCGGCTCGCCCTGGTCAGCGCGGCCGCTCGGGCCGGACGGACGGGCGGAGCGACCGGCGTGACCGGCGTGACCCGAGGGCCCCTCGGCAGTACGGCGCGCTGGACGATCCGGGTGGACCGGACCGCCGGGGCAGACCCTGCGTCCTCGGGTGCCGGAAGGGCCACCGGCAGGGTCAGCGAGGGCAGTTCGAGTCCCGCGACCGGTCCGGCCGACGCTGCGAGCACGCCGCTGAGCAGCCCTCCGGGCGCGTCGTCGAGCACGGCGTGGGAGAGCGTCCCGGCGAAGGAGTGGTTCTGCAGGGCTGCCAGGGTGCCGCCGAAGCCGGCGTCGGTCACCGCTCCCGAGGCCGGGCCCCGGGCGCTGACGCGCTGGATCGGCGGCAGGCCGACCCACTCGGCGCGCGCCGCCGGGCGCGGCGGTCGGGTCGAGCCGTCCGCCGCAGACGCAGCCGGACCGTCCTCGTGGCCGTCCGGTCCCACGGCCTGCTCGGGCGGGCGTCCCCGCCACCGGTCGAGTAGTCCCATGTCCGCCGCTACCGCTCCGCCATGGCCCGGGTGACCAGGGAGCCGATCTGCTCGGCGTACTGGCGTCGGTCGCGGTGTTCGAGGTCCAGGATGTCCTCCAGGTTCCAGTGGAAGTGGTAGGCGATGTACGCGATCTCCTCATGGATCCGGTCGGTCGCGTACGTCACGATTCCCCCAGGCGGCTCCCGCCGAGCTCGACCTCGAACGGTTGTGAACAGTGCGGACAGGTCACTCCGGCACGGGTGTGCCCCTCGGCGTTGACCTGGCGGTAGAAGTCCTGCAGAAAGGCGAGGTCGGAGGCGAACATGTTCTCCACCACCCCGTCGTGGACGATCGGCAGACTGCCCAGGCGGGTGATCACCCGGCCCAGCAGCACCACCGACAGGTACGCGGGATTCTCCTGCACCCGGACGTCCCGCAGCGGGACCAGCTCGTCCCGGGCGGTCGCCAACCTCATCACGCCGTCCCGGTGCACGGTCCCGGACTCGTCGACGTATCCCCGGGGCAGCTCGAACGCGAACTCCGTCTGCAGCTGCCGCCGGAGCGACGGCTCCGGGGCCAACTCCCCGGGCAAGGCCGCCGCCGCCACGGATTCGGCGGCGGCGGCCGGCAGCCCGGGAGCCGAACGACGCATCAGCCCATGACCAGTTCTTCGTAGGTGATGGTCACGGACTCGGTGACGGCGGACGCCTCGCCCGCCTTGGACGAGCTGGTGTCGACCTTGCTGCACCAGGCGTTGCGCAGGTCGTAGCGCTTCACCGTGTTGTTCTGGAAGTCCATCAGCATGATGGTGGCGTTCTTCCGGGCCATCGCCATGTTGCCGGCCATCGACTGGTTGATCCAGTCGGTGAAGGTGCTCGACTGGCTCATCCCGCGCACGACCGTGCAGGTGCCGGCCTTCTTGGCGCCGGGGATCTTCCGGATCATGGGCTTGCCCTGGGCGGACACCTGCTGGAACTCGATGACGTCCTGTTCCATGCTCAGGCCGCTGACCTCCTGGAGGTACTCGACCAGGACGCCGTCGATCTGGAGGCCGAAGTTGTGTGCCGCGAGGGCATCACCGGTTTGCAGACTACTCATCGTCTCTGAACTGTCCTTCTACTGACTGGGCGGGTTGGGCTGGACCGGACCGGGCCGTGGGTACGGCTACTCGTCCAGCTCACCGCCGCCGCTCGAGAACTGGGCCAGCCGGAAGATCACGAACTCGGCCGGCTTGACCGGCGCGATGCCGATCTCGCAGACGACCCGTCCGACGTCCACCGACTCGGTGGGGTTGGTCTCCTCGTCGCACTTGACGTAGAAGGCGTCCTCCGGCCGGGCGCCGAAGAGCGCGCCGCCGCGCCACTCGTTGACCAGGAAGGCCGAGATGTTGCGCCGGATCCTCGCCCACAGCGCGTCGTCGTTCGGCTCGAAGACGACCCACTGGGTGCCGATCAGGATCGACTCCTCCAGGTAGTTGAAGTACCTGCGGACGTTCAGGTAGCGCCAGGCCGGGTCGGAGGAGAGGGTGCGCGCGCCCCAGATCCGGATGCCGCGGCCGGGGAAGGTGCGGATGCAGTTGACCCCGATCGGGTTGAGCAGGTCCTGCTCGCCGCGGGTGATCTGGATCTCCAGATCGACCGCGCCGCGCACCACCTCGTTGGCCGGGGCCTTGTGCACGCCGCGCTCGGAGTCGTTGCGGGCCCAGACGCCGGCCACGTGGCCGCTCGGCGGCACCAGCCGCGCCTGGCCGGTGGCCGGGTCGAACACCTTGATCCACGGGTAGTACAGGGCCGCGTACTTGGAGTCGTAGTTGGACGTCTCCTGCCGCCAGACCCGGATCTGGCGGGCGTTGAGCCCGGGCGGCGGGTCGATCAGCGCCAGCCGGTCGCCCATCAGCTCGCAGTGCGCGATCAGACCCAGCTGGACGGCCTTGACCGCCTCCAGGTCGATCGACCCGCGCTGGTAGGCGGCCATCAGGTCGGGGACGGCGACCATGGAGATCTCCTCGATCGCCTCCAGGCCGCCGAAGCCGGTGCGGTCGGCCGAGTCGCCGAGGTAGTCCCCGGCGCCGATCGGGGCGCTGCCCTGGGCGGCGGGCGCCGGCGCGGGTTCCGCCGCCGCCACCGGCGCGGCCAGCGCCACGGTCTGGTTGTCCGGTCGGACCACCTGCGCGGCCGGAGCGGCCTCCTGCACGGTGATCAGCTTCGAGCGTTCCTTGACCTGGGTGACGACGTAGGACCTGTTGCCCTTCTTCGCCGTCACGTCGAAGCTCTCGGCGACCGTGTCGCCGTCCCTGACGACCAGCTTGAAGCGGTCCGCCGGGCCCTCGCCCTCCGCGTCCGCGACCTCGACGCTGAGGCCGCCGCTCTCGCCGACCGCGAGCGCCGAGACCTTGAAGGCGCCGAGCTGCTGCGGCTCGCCCGGGGGCAGTGCCGCCGGGGTCCGGCGGCCGACCGCCGCCGCGTCGCGGCCGCTGCCGGAGGCTCCGCTCTCGCCGCCGTGGACGCCGCCGACCCGGACCACATAGGCGGCGGAGCCGCCGTTGTTGAAGAAGCCGTAGACCGAGTGCGCCAGGTAGTACCCGTCGGTGAAGTCACCGAACGCCGCGACGTACTGGCTCCAGTTGGTCACCAGCGTCGGTTCGTTGAGCGGTCCGGACGGGGCGAGCCCGACGAAGGCCGCCACCGAGGTGCCGACGCCCTCGATCGGGCGGGAGCCGCTGGCCACCTCCTCGACGTAAACGCCAGGTGACAGGTACGACGGCATGCTGGGTGCTCCTCGGAGTACGAGACAGGTACGTTCCCCACTCTTCCCGCGCGAAGCGCGCCCGCGTCAGGTCCTCCGGGACCTGACCGGGGGCACATCCGGTGCCCGAGCGGCCACTTGGCCCTGCCCGCGAGTGGGGTGCCGGCGGTCGCAGCGCCCGGAGTTGCCCCCAGGACTGCCCCGAAGTCCCTTCCCCCGCCGGGCCGGAGCGCGTAGGCAGTATCCGGAGAGCCGCACACGGACACCAGCTCGTCGAGGAGCCGCCACATGCACGCCCAGGAGCAGACGGAGAAGGCCGGGGGGACGGGTCGCGCGCTCCCGCTGCGCTCCGCCGCCGGCCCGGCGGCCGCGTCGCCGGTCGCCGTGCCCGGCTCCGCGCAGTCGCTGCTCGCCCTGCAGCGGACCGCGGGCAACGCCGCCGTCGCGCACCTGGTGCAGGCGCAGCGGTCGGCGCAGGCGCAGCGCGCGGCGGAGGAGGAGCAGCACGCCCACGGCGCGGGCTGCGGCCACGACCGGCCGCAGCTCCAGCGCTCCTCCGTCGGCGACGTGATCAGCTCCCCGGGACGCGCGCTGGACGAGCCGGTCCGGACCGAGATGGAGGCCAGGCTCGGCGAGCCGCTGTCCGACGTCCGGGTGCACACGGGCCTCGCCGCCCAGCGCTCGGCCCAGGAGCTGGAGGCCCGCGCCTACACCGTCGCCAACCACGTGGTGATCGGCCAGGGCGGGGCCGACAAGCACACCCTGGCGCACGAGTTGACGCACGTGATCCAGCAGCGCAACGGTCCGGTGGCCGGCACCGACAACGGCGGCGGGGTCAGTGTCAGCGACCCGTCGGACCGCTTCGAGCGGGCGGCCGAGGCCAACGCCACCCGGGTGATGCAGGGCCCGGTGCCGGTGCAGCGGGCCGCCGAGGAGGGTGCGGCGACCCGGGCGGACGACCCGGGCACCATGGCGGTGCAGCGGGTGAACTACTCGGCGACCACCGCCAGCAACCTCCACGAGAGCGACAGCGACTACAGCTCCGAGGACAACCTCACCGCCCATCAGTCGAGCCTGCCCGCGGCCACCTCCGAGGGCGAGGTCGCGCACGCGGTGGCCACCGGGGCGAACGTCAACGTCACCCTGTACCGGGGGGCGCTGATGGAGGACATCAACGCGATGGTGGCGCACGGGTCCGCCGGCGGGCGGTCCGCCGACGCCAACACGGCCGCCCCCAGCCAGCGGCAGGCCGCGGACCAGGTGCACAACGGCCGCAGGCACCCGGAGTTCAGCACCGACCCGTACATCAGCCGGCAGTTCAGCCGGCGCGGCGGCCGGGGCGTGGTCGTGGTGATGATCAACACGTACTACCTGACCAAGGGCTCGGTCTCGGAGGACGGCTGGGTCGCCCTGGCCTCCGCCCCGGTCACGGTGCTCCACGTGGTCGACCGCAGCGACGGCCGCCCGGCGGCGGGCGGGGCCGGCGCCAACGCGTCCTGAGGCGGCTGCCCCGGCGGACGGCGGCGGGCCCGGAAGGGCAGCCGGCACCGTCCGCCGGGGCAGCGGCTCTACCCCGGAGCCTGCTGACCGCTCGTCCGACCTCCGGTTAGCGTCCGGGGGGTGAGTATCTGGACCTCCCTGGAACCCGCGTCCACCACGGTGGACCCCGGCGGCACCGCCACCGTACGACTGCGGCTGCGCAACACCGGCGACGTCGTGGACGAGTACCGGATCGTGCCGGTCGGCCCGGTCGCACCCTGGACCACCGTGGAGCCGCCGACGATCCGGCTCTATCCGGGGACCACCGGCACGGTGCAGCTCGTCTTCACCCCGCCCCGCAGCCCGGACGCGACGGCCGGGCCCAACCCGTACGCGGTCCAGATCATCCCCACCGAGCACCCGGAGGCGACCACCGTCCCCGAGGGCAATCTGACGGTCACTCCCTTCACCGAGGTCCGGGCCGAACTGGTGCCGCCGACCTGCCGGGGCCGGTTCCGCGGGCGGCCCCGGCTCGCCGTGGACAACCTGGGCAATGTCAGGCTCACCGCGTCGATCACCGGGGGCGACAACCGGGAGCAGCTCTCCTACGAGATCCACCCCGGCAATGTGCAGATCGAGCCCGGCCGGGCGGCGTTCGTCCGGACCACGCTCCGACCGCACCGGATCACCTGGTTCGGACAGAAGGAGACCCGCCCCTTCGCCCTCTCCGTGCTGCGCTCGGGGGCCGAGCCGCTCGCCGTCGCCGGGAACTACGTCCAGCAGCGGGTGATGCCCCGTTGGCTGCTCACCGTGGTCAGCCTGCTCGCCACCCTCGCGGTGGCCTTCGTCCTGCTCTGGGTGGCCTTCCAGCCGCACGTGCAGAGCCTGGCCCAGGAGCAGGTGGCGCCGGTCGCGGCCACGGAGCTGCCGCCGCCCTCGCCGACGGCGGTGGCGACGACGGCCGCAGCCGCCCCGACGCCGACCGCGAGCGCGAGCGCGACCCGGGCGGCGTCGTCGTCCGGAGGCGGCGGTGGCGGTGGCGCGCCGACCCCGAAGGCCTCGCCGACGATCGTGACCGCAGGGCAGGCCGTCGCCGCCCTCAACGCCTCCCTCGGCGGGAACGCGGGCTCCGCCATGGGCCGACACATCTGCTACCGCGCCTACGTGAGCGACATCGGCTGGCAGAAGCCGGTCTGCGACAGCTCCCTGGCCGGCACCACCGCGGCGACCCTGCCCATCGAGGGCCTCGACCTCGCGGTGTCCGGCACCGGTGGCGTCTGCGCCAACGGCTACGACACGAACACCGGCTGGGAGCGGTCGAGCTGGCTGTGCGCGGTCGACGGCGGCGACCTCTACATCGGGAAGCCCGGCACCGGAAGCTGGATGGACGGCATCGGGATCAGCGTCGGTTCGGGCACCGCCTGCGCCTCCGCCGATCTCCAGGGCTCCGGCTGGCCGCAGAACCCGACCTGCACCACCCCGGGCCACTGGGTCTTCTTCGGCAGCCTCAGCTACTCGGTCCGCATCTACGGCCTGACCTTCACCGTCTGAGCCTTCAGGTCGTAGTCATTGCATCTTCGGATCGTGATCTCCCTGCTCTCAGTACGCATCGGTTGCTTCTTCCGCCCCGGCTGACTCCTCGTCCAGGGCACGATGCCGGGGGTGTGCTCTTCCGGAGCCTGCCCCGCCGCTGAGGCAAGGAGTCGGCTCTTCGCTGCCGGCCCGGAGGTCCGGGCGAGTATGGTTGCCGCCTGTAGCGGTTCGGTCACGGACTTCGAGGTGTGCCCAGTGATGGAGTTCAACAAGATCATTGGCAAGCGCATCGAGAAGGGCCGGAGGCGCAAGGGCTTGCTGCAGCACGAGCTCGCAGCTGCAGTCGGCCGGTCCGAGTCGTGGGTGGGCCAGGTCCAGCACCGCGAGACCCTTCGCCGCGTCACCGAGCTGCACCACGGCCTGCGGACCCACAAGACCGCGGGGACGCGGAGCCTTGGTGAACACGTGATCGATACCCGAAGCCTGCTCAAGACCACCGGGAGTGTCGCATGAGCCGCCGTACAGGCCTGATCCTCGACTTCGGCGGAGTCCTGACCACAAGCGTGCCCGCCTGCGCGGTGGGCTTCGACCGCCGGGCCGGCCTGCCCGAGGGGATGTTCTTGTCCGTCATCGCCAAGAACCCCGAAGGCGCCGCCCTCTACGCGGACCTGGAGCGAGGGACGATCACCCAGGCCGAGTGGAACGAGCGTACGGGCGCCCTGCTCGGCATCGACGGCACCAACCTGCTCGGCCGGGTCCTCCTGGACCTGCACCCCGAGCCGTCGGTCATCGCCGCAGCGCAGGCCGCTCGTGCGCAGGGCGTGAGGGTCGGGATCTTCTCCAACAGTCTCGGCAGCGAGCCGCACGACGTCTACGCCGGTTACGACTTCGACCGGCTCTATGACACTGTGCTGATCTCCGAGCACTACAAGCTGCGCAAACCCGACGCCGAGATCTACACGATCATGCTCGGTCTCATGGAACTGCCCGGCGAGGCATGCGTCTTCGTGGACGACACCGCCCGCAACCTCCCGCCCGCCGAAGACCTCGGAATCGCCACCATCCTCGCCAAGGAGCCGGCAGACACGATCGCGCAGATGGAAGCCATTCTCGGCATGCCGCTAACCGCTCGACGCTGAAGCGGAAAACCGCCCTGCCGGTCAGGCCGGCCGTGACTGCCGTCCGCCGTGGGGCCCACCGGGTCGGCGCTCGTCCGGGGCAGCGCTCGGTTCGGGTCCACACGCGCTTCGACGGCAGTTGGCACCCAGCCGGAGAGCCACGGAAACCAAACAATGACTACCTGCGGGCGGGCGGGCCGGCCTTCACCAGCTGCCCGGCTCCAGTACCAGCCGCCCGGCCTTGCGGTACTCGCGCCGGGCGCCGGAGAGCAGGTCGGCGCCGGTGACCGGGGAGCCGCGGCCGGCCGCGGCATAGGCGGCGGTGACCGCGGCGCTCCGGATCGAGCCGCCGGCCAGTTCGAACTCGGCGGCGCAGGGCTCCGGGTCAAGGCCCTCCGCGCACGGCACGTGGGCCAGGCTGTGCCGCCACAGCGCGAGCCGCTGCTCGGCGTCGGGGAAGGGGAAGTCGACCACCAGGTCCAGCCGCCGGGTGAACGCGTCGTCGATGTTGGCGCGCAGATTGGTGGTCAGCAGGACGATGCCGTCGAAGGACTCCAGCCGCTGGAGCAGGTAGGCGCTCTCCAGGTTGGCGTAGCGGTCGTGGGAGTCCTTGACCGCCGAGCGCTTGCCGAAGACCGCGTCGGCCTCGTCGAAGAGCAGCACCGCGTCGGTGCGGTCGGCCTCGGTGAAGATCCGTTCCAGGTTCTTCTCGGTCTCCCCGACGTACTTGTCGACGACCGAGGAGAGTTGGACGACGTAGAGGTCCAGGCCGAGCTCGGCGGCGACCACCTCGGCGGACAGCGTCTTGCCGGTGCCGGACTCGCCGGCGAACAGCGCCAGCGTGCCCCGGCCGCGACCGCCGCCCGCGCTGAGCCGCCACTCGCCGAGCACCCGCTCCCGGTGCCGGGCCCGCAGCACCAGCTCGTGCAGCTGCGCCAGCGGCGCCTCGGGCAGGACCAGGTCGCCCCAGCCGACGGCGGGCCGGATCCGGCGGGCGTGCCGTTCCAGCCCGGAGGCGGACTGCTGCCGGGCGGCGAGCCGCAGGTGGTCGGCGGAGAGCGGGGCGCCGTCGAAGGCCGCCAGGTCCAGGGCGGCCCCGGCCGCGCGGCGGATCCGCTCCGCGCCGAGCCGGTAGGGCGCGACCGCCTGCGCCAGGTCGAACCCGGGTTCCCCGGCGGCGGCGAAGGCGTCCGACCACAGGTCCACCCCGCCCGAGCGCTGCCGGGGAGCGTCGAGCACCAGCACCTCGCGGTCGCACCACTGCGGGTCGTACGGATGCGGACCGGTCAGCAGCACCGGCACCGTACTCCCGGCCAACTCCCGCACCAGCGGCCCGGCCTGTTCCGGCAGCGGGGAGACGACGATGGCGCAGCCGCGCAGCCGCGCCTCGCGGAGCAGCTCCGGCAGCGGCTCCGGGCCGCCGTCCCCGGCGCTCAGGTGCAGCGCCGCGAGGCCGGCCGCGGACAGCGCCGCGGCGGCGCAGGCCAGGCCGTCCCCCTCGCGCTGTTCCCGCAGGTACACCGTCGCCGGTCCGGCGGCCAGCCGCTTCGCCAGCTTGGCGGTCAGCGGATCGGGGCCGGCGTCCGCTGCCGCTCCCGCCCGCGCGGCCCGCACCGCCGGCACCGCCGGCACGGCCTGCTCGGGCAGCAGCCGAGCGTGTCCGGCGAGCGCCGCGTCCGGGGCGTCGTCGCCGAGCAGGAACGCGGTGACCCGGTCGGGCACCTGCAAGGAGCGGCTGAGGAAGGGGCGTTCGGTCTCCGCGAGCGCCAGCAGCCCCAGTGCGGCCAGCGGCGCCCCCGGATGGAACCGCGCGCGTCCCACGGCCGAGTGCGCGGGCAGCCCGCACAGGTCGAGCGCCAGCCCGACGGTCGCGCGGCGGCGGCCGACGTCGTCGTTGAGGTAGCCGTAGAGCGGCTCGAAGCTCCGGTCCAGGTCGGGTGCGAGCGCCAGCAGCAGGATCCGGGCGTCCAGCGTGCTCAGCCCCAGCCGCTCGGCGAGCTCCAGCAACCGGTCGCCGTCGGTTCCCGTTCCGGTCCAGGTCTCCGGCTCGACGGCCTCCTCGGCGGCGGGCCGGAGCAGGTGTCCGACCGCCTCCTCGGAGAGGTAGAGGCCGCGCAGCGGGTCGGCGGCGGTCGGGTCGACGGCGCTGCGCCGCTCGACCAGGAGGGCGACCCGCTCCCGCAGCCGGGCCAGTCGGTCCAGCAGCGGCGCCGCCGTGGGGTGCTCGCTCACTGGGACCGGGCCCCCGGGGCGCGGCGGACCGCGTTGCGGCTGAAGTGCCGGGGCTGGTGCCGGCGTTCGGCCGAGTCCTCCAGGGTCCCGTCGACGCCCCTGACCCGCACCGCCGCGCCCTCGGTGACCGGCGGCCCGGCGTCGTACTCGGGGTAGGCCGGGAAGGGGGCGGTGATCACCACGTCCAGCGAGGGCTTGAGTTCGCCGCCGAGGGCGGACCAGATGTCGGCCAGGGACCGCGACTCGGCCGGCGGTCCGGCGACGGTGATCGGCACGGCCAGGCCGAGGTCGGCGAGCGCCCCGGTCAGTGCAGCGGGCGGCAGGACCTCCTGCGGCAGCAGGGTGGCCAGGACCGCGGACAGCAGCCGGTGCTCGTCCTCGGGCCGCTTGGTCCAGGCGGTGATCAGGTAGGAGAGCCGGAACCAGCGCGGGGGCTGGCGCCTGCTGACCACGAACCCGCGCTCGTCGCGGACCGCCACCGCTCCGCGCTCGCGCCGGTTGGCGTCCTCGCGGATGTCGTAGAGGTAGGCGTCGAGGGTCGGCGCGTTGCGCCGGGCCGCCCAGTCCCGGGTGGGGGCGTCGAAGGCGATCTCGACGCCGGTCCCGGCCAGCGCGCCGCCGCGCAGCATTCCCCGGAGAACCTCGTCCACCTCATGGATCACCTGTGCCACTCCTGCCTTTCGCCGCTGCTGACGATCCTGCCGCCCCCGGGTGCGTCCGCGCGGGCACGGTGGCGCGTCTCGGGGGCAGGTCCGCCTGCCCCCGAGGACCGGCGGGCCGGGCCGGGACCGGCGCGGACCTCAGATGTGTCCCTCACGCAGGGCGTAGGCCACCGCGTGGGCCCGGTTGCGCAGCTGCAGCCGGGTGGTGAGTCCGTGCATCACGTTCTTGACGGTGCGTTCGGAGTACGACAGTTTGCCGGCGATCTCGCCGGTGTCCAGTCCCTCGGCCACCAGCCGCAGCACGTCGACCTCGCGCGGCGCGAGCCCGGCGGAGGGGATGCCCCCGGGATGCGCGGCCGAGCTCCGCTGCAGGGTGCCCACCTGGGTGATCAGCCGCCCCAGCAGGTCGCCGGGCAGGTCGCCGTCGCCGCGCGAGGCGGCGAGCACGGCCTGGACCAGCCGGTGCCCGGTGGCCTCGTGCCGCCAGACGATGGCCCCGACCCCGCACTCGATCACGTCGAGCAGGTCGGCCTCGCGGATCGACCGGACGACCAGGACGGCGCGCGCGCCGTCGGTCCGCACCAGCCGGCGCAGCCGGGACATGGTCGGCTGGTCCAGTGCGTCGGCCAGCAGGACGGCGACCCGTCCGGGCCGCTCGCTGGCCTGTTCGACCAGCTCTATCGCGGGTTCCTGGCGCAGTTGGCTGGTGACCCCGGCGAGGGAGATCGGATCCGGCGCGTGCACCGCGACCGGGATCCGGCTCAGCGCGCCCGCCGGTTCGAAGGACGTGTGCAAGCGCTTCTCCTCCGTGCGTGCCCCGGCCGCCGCACGCGGCTCGGGAGAGGTCGCCGGACAGCCGGCTGCGGAAGCAGGACCTCCGCTCCATCGTGCTGTGCCCGGTGCGGCATCCGCAATCGTGGTCACCCACGAGATGCACCACGAGCCGCAGCGCGGGCGGAACCACGAGATCCGCTCCGGTCCAGCGCTGCGGGGAGGCCGGTGCGGCGGCGGATGCCCAGCTTCCGGTAGGCGTTGGTCAGGTGGGTCTCCACCGTGCGCAGGGCGAGTTGCAGCAGTTCGGCGATCTCGGCGTTGGTCCGTCCCTCGGCCGCGAGGGCGGCGATCCGGTACTCGCTGTCGGTGAGTTCGGCCGGGCCGGCGTGCCCGGCGCCGGTGCGCCGGGTTCCGCCCTCGCGCAGCGCCCGTTCGGCGCCGGCCAGCAGCCGGGCGGCGCCCGCCTGTTCGGCGACGGCGGCGGCCTCCTGCAGCAGCGGTCGCGCCTGGCCCCACTGCCCGGCGGCGGTCAGCTGCCGCCCGCGCGCGAGCAGCGCCCTCACCAGCTCGGTGCCGGCCGGGGCGCCCCGCAGCGTGTCGACCGCCTGCGCCGAGAGTTCCAGGCCGCGTTGACCACCGGTCACCGCGCCCAGCGTCCGCAGGGCACGGCCCAGCACCCGGGGGGTGTCCCAGACCGCGGCGAGCCGGTGCTCCTCCTCGGCGAGGGCGATCGCCGGCTGCGGCCGACCGAGCGCGAGGTAGCACTCGGCGGCGGCCGAGCGCCACGGCGTGACCACCGGGGACACCACGTCCCGGGCCGTCTGCAGCCGTCCGCACTCCAGCAGGTCGTCGAGGGCGCCCAGGTGGTCGGCCGAGGCCGCGCGCAGCACGCCGCGTGCGTAGAGGAACCGGTTCAACTCCCAGCTGTCGTGCGCGTCCGCGGTGCCGATCCGGCCGGCGAGGCGGCGGGCCTCGGGCAGCCGGTCGGTCTCGACCAGCGCCAGCAGTGCGTTGGCCTGGAGGTTGGTCGGACCGGAGCCGGCGCCGCGGTCGGCGGGCAGCTCCCACACCCCGGGCTCCGCCAGCAGCTCCGGGAAGCGGTCGCGGGCGAGGGCGGTGTCCGCGCGGGTGTTGAGCAGGGCCAGGTGCATCGGGTGCAGCCGCAGCAGGCTCTGCTCGGCCAGACCGCGCCGGACCAGCCGGTCGGCCTCGTCCAGCTCGTCCGCCCACTGGGCGACGGTGGCCGCCGTGCCCAGCAGGTAGGGCTTGACCAGCGGGTCCTCGGGCACGGTCAGCAGCGTCCGGATCCGCTCCATGGCCCGCCCGGCCGACACCAGTCCGGCGGTCGCCTCGAACCGGACCACCAGGGCCTGTTCGGCCGGACCGAGCGCCACCGGTGAGCGTTCCTGCTCGTCGCGCAGACCGGAGTAGACCTGCTGCCGGATCTCCCGGTCGTGGTCGGAGAGCAGCGCGGACGCGGTCTGCACCGCGCGGCTCAGTCCCGGGTCGTCCCGCACGCTGCCGCCGAGGCCGCGCAGTACCGCGAGCGCGGCCTGCGCCTCGCCCTGGGAGGCCAGCGCGGTGCTCATCGAGATGGCGGTCCGCACCCGGTCCTCCGGCTGCTCGTGCAGCCGGAGCGCCTCGGCGAGCCGGGAGATCCCGGCGGACTGCACGGTGGCGAACTCCAGCGAGCCGAGGTCGCCGAGGGTCGCGGCCCGGCGGCTGCGCGACATCGGTTCGTCCAGTGCGCGGCGCAGGTAGTCCACCGCGTCGGCGGTCCGGCCCGCGCCCACCGCAGTGGGCGCGGCGTCCAGCAGCACCTCCGCGGCCCACTCCGCGCCGACCGGCGGCGCCTGCAGCAGGTGTCCGGCCACCGCCTCGGCCCGGTCGCCGCGGCGGTACCGCAGCCGGGCCGCCGCCCGGTGGGTGGCCTGCCGGGCCGAGCGGGGCCAGCCGTCCAGCACCGCCCCGTGCAGCAGGCCGTGGGCGAAGCGCGGCTGTCCGCGCACCGGGTCCCGGCGCAGGATGCCCAGCCGCTCCATCGCGGTGACCCAGCCGGACACCCTGGCGGGGTCGGCCCCGGCCACCGCGGCGAGCAGTTCCCCGGCGTCGTGGCCGTCCTCCAGCTCGGCCAGCGTCCGGGCTACGGCCGCGGTCCTGGGCCCGGCACTGTCGAGCCACCAGGAGACCGCGGCCGCGTAGGCGCCCGGGTAGAGGTCGGCGTGGCTGTCCGGCAGCGCCGCCGCGGCCGCACCGGCCCGGGCCGGCGTCCGCAGGTCGTCCAGCAGGGCCCGGAGCAGCAGCGGGTTGCCCGCTCCGGCCCGCACGCAGCCGTCCACCCAGGCGTCGCCGACCCGGTCACCGCCCCAGGCGCGGACCAGTTCCTCGACGGTGGTCCGGCTCAGCGGGGCGAGGGTACGGGTCCGCACCAGCGAGGGCGACAGGGCGTGGGCGAGACCGGGCGCGGACGGCGCGATGTCGTACTGGCTGCGCTCGGTCGCCACCAGCAGCACCGGCAACTCGTCCAGCCTGCGCGCGATCCCGGTGAACCAGCGCCGTGAGGAGGGGTCGGCGAGGTGGACGTCGTCGACGGCCAGCAGCAGCGGCGAGTCGCCGGTGTACGAGCAGAGCAGCTGCCAGAGCCGACCAATGAACCGCCGCTGCCGGGCCGGGTCCGGCGGCTCGTCGGGTCCGGCGTCCGGGGCCGGGTCGGCCCCCAGCTCGGAGCAGGGGTCGAGGAGTTGGAGCACGGCGGCGTAGGCCGCGCCGGTGTTCTCGGCGGAGCAGCGGACCTTCAGCACCCGCATGCCCTGCCCGGTGCCCTCCTCGGCTGCCGCCTCCAGCAGGGAGGTGCGCCCGGTGCCGGTGGCACCCTTGAACAGCACCAGTCGGCCGGCCCCGCGCCGGGCGTGCCCGGCCTCGCGGGCCAACAGCGCCAGGGCGTCCTCGCGTTCCCGGAGCGGCCCGCAGCCCCGCTCGGACTCGTGCACCGGTCCCGGCGGCAGGCATCCCGCCGACTCCTCGACGTGGGTCATCCCGGCCGTACTCACCTTGTCCCGCTCGCCCCGTATCAAAGGTTCGTCCCACTATCTGACTAGCTAGTAGATAATGACATGCCGTGTCCCCGTCATGAACACCGGCCCCTTCCGGACGGGCGGAATGTGGCCCATCTCTCCCTTTTGACGACTAATCAGCCGTATCCGGTTCTGCTGCCGTCCTACCCATGACCAACCGCAGATATCCCCAGGTCAGCACCGGTGTGGCCATCGGAGATCCGTAGGCGAACCTCGGCGGCGGAGCGAAATGGCCCGGAATGCGGTTCGCCCGGTGTCCCGCCTCCCCCGCGCCCGCGCCCGGACTCGCACCGGCGGCGGATCCAGAACGGTGATCGGGCGCTGATCCCGCACGGAACCGGCGCACGGACCATCGGCTCACCGGGGAACGCGTGGTCGGCGGAGACGGCGGCCGAGGGAATGTCATCTCCGGGGGCTTCTACCGGAGATACTCCCGGCCGGAGATGATGGGTCGGTCCCGCGCGAGTGCTTCCACCGTCAACCACGGCGCGATCCCGATCGGCGCCCCTGCTGGGCGACTTCCCGGGCGAGGCGCTGGGCAGCAGGGATACGATCCGGATCATGTCCGGCGCCCCGCTCTGCGCCGGTCCCGTCCTGCCGGCCAGCCCGATCCGCCCACTGCGCGACCTCCCGCAGCACGAGTTCCCGCAGCGGGCTTGACAGCTCCCCTGCCGTGTCCCCTCGTTCAGTCGAATGGAGTGCCATGAACCGGTCGACGCAGGTCCGGGTCCCCCGCCCGCGCCACTACCTGATGTGCCGCCCCACCTACTTCGAGGTGAGCTACACGATCAACCCCTGGATGGACCCGACCAAGCCGGTGGACACCCGCCTCGCTGTCCTCCAGTGGGAGCGGCTGCGGTCGCTGCACCAGCAGTTGGGGCACCGGGTGGAGCTGATAGACCCGCTGCCCGGTCTGCCCGACATGGTGTACGCGGCCAACGGCGCCACCGTGGTGGACGGCCGGGTGCTCGGCGTCCGCTTCCGCAACGCCGAGCGGGCCGCCGAGGGCCCGGCCTACCTGGAGTGGTTCCGGGCCCGCGGCTACCTGGGCCACGACCCGGTCCATGTGAACGAGGGCGAGGGCGACTTCCTGCTCACCGACACCTGCCTGCTGGCCGGCCAGGGGTTCCGCAGCACCCCCGAGGGCCACGCCGAGGCCCAGGAGTTCCTCGGCCGCCCGGTGGTCGGCCTGGAACTGGTCGACCCGCGCTTCTACCACCTCGACACCGCACTCACGGTGCTCGACGGGGACGAGATCATGTACTACCCGGAGGCCTTCTCCCCGGCCGCCCGGGCCCTGCTGGCGGAGCTCTTCCCGGACGCGATCCGGGTGAGCGAGGCGGACGCCCAGGTCTTCGGCCTCAACGCGGTCAGCGACGGCCTGCACGTGGTGCTGCCCGAGGCCGCGACCGGGGTGATGGAGAAGCTGCGCCGACGCGGCTTCCAGCCGATCGGCGTCGACCTGTCCGAGCTGCTCAAGGGCGGTGGCAGCGCCAAGTGCTGCACCCTGGAGATCCGCGGCCGCTGAGGGTCGCCGGACGGCCGGTCGTTGCCGCGCCGGCGGCGTTCCGGGCCCGGAACGCCGCCGCGCGCCGACGCCTCAGGTCAGGGATCCCTCCGCGTCCCGCAGCTCCGCCCGCTGCTGCTCCGTCGGTTCCTGCTCCGTCGGTTCCTGCTCTGCCCGCTCCTGCTCCACCCGGCCGGCCGCGGCGCGGTGGTGCTGGAGCCGCTCGCCCTCGATGTCGAGGTCGGGCAGCACCCGGGCCAGCGGGCGGGGCAGCCACCAGGCCGCGTGGCGGGTGAGCGCGAGCACCGCCGGGACGAAGGTCATCCGGATCACGAAGGCGTCCAGCAGGACTCCGACGGCCAGCGCGAAGGCGATCTGCTTGAGCATCTGGCTGTCGGTGCCGAGGAAGGCCGCGAAGACCGAGATCATGATCAGGGCGGCGGCGGTCACCACCCGAGCACTGTGCCGGGCGCCGCTGTGCACGGCCGCGAGCGGCTGCTTGGTGCGGGCGTAGGCCTCGCGCATCCGGGAGACCAGGAACACCTCGTAGTCCATGGCCAGTCCGAACAGCACCGCCAGCAGGATGATCGGCAGGAAGCTGCTGACCGGCCCGGCCCGGTCCACCCCGATCAGGTTGCTGAAGTGGCCGAACTGGAAGACCCCGACCATGGCGCCGAGGGTCGCCGCGATGGAGAGCAGGAAGCCGGCCGCCGCCTTGAGCGGCACCACGATCGAGCGGAAGACCAGCAGGAGCAGCAGCAGCGACAGCCCGACCACGACCGCGGCGAAGGGGATCAGCGCCGCGTTGAGCTTGGCCGAGACGTCCACGTCGACGGCGGTGCTGCCGGTGACGCCGATGGTCGCGCCGGTCTGCTGTCGGATGGTCCCCTCCTCCGCGCGGACGGCGTCGACCAGGTTCCGGGTGGCCTGGTCGCTGGGCGCACTGGCGGGGACGACCTGGATCAGCGCGGAGTCGGTGGCGGGGTTCAGGCTCGGTCGGCCGACGGCCGAGACGTCCGGCAGCGTCCGGAGGGTGGCCGCGATCCGGTCGGCGGCGGCGGTCGGGTCGGCGGCGTGGCTGGTGTCGGCGAGGATCAGCAGCGGACCGTTGAAGCCGGGGCCGAACTCCTTGCTGACCTGGTCGTAGGCCAGTCGCTGGGAGGAGCCGGCCGGGGCGGTGCCGTTGTCGGGCAGCGCCAGCCGCAGGCTGTGCACCGGCCAGGCGAGCGCGCCCAGCGCGACCAGGCAGGCCAGCACGGTCAGCAGCGGACGCCGGGTGACCAGGCGGAACCACCGCTCACCCGTGTTGGCGGGCTCGGCGCCGGCGCGTGAGGCGACCAGTTCGCGGCGCCTCGCCCGGGTGCCGGGCGGGGGTGTCAGCCGGTGGCCGGCGAAGCCGAGCAGCGCGGGCAGCAGGGTGGTGGCGACCGCGACGGCGACCAGCACGGCCGCGGCGGCGCTCAGCCCCATCACGGTCAGGTAGGGGATGCCGATCACGGACAGCCCGGCCATGGCGATGACGACGGTGAGTCCGGCGAAGACCACCGCGCTGCCGGCGGTTCCCACGGCCAGCGCGGCGGACTCCTGCGGTTCGGTGCCGAGCGCGAGTTGGGAGCGGTGGCGGCTGACGATGAACAGCGCGTAGTCGATTCCGACCGCCAGCCCGATCATCAGGGCCAGGCTCTGCGCGGTCGAGGAGATGGAGACCACGCCGGTCAGCGCCAGCACGCCGGCTATCGCGGTGACCACCCCGGCGATGGCGCTGACCAGCGGCAGCCCGGCGCTCAGCAGCGAGCCGAAGGTGATCACCAGGATGACCAGCGCGATGCCGACCCCGATCAGGTCGGAGCTCCCGGACTTCGAGGAGGCGGAGCTGAAGGCCGCGCCGCCGACCTGGACGTCCAGACCCGACTGACCGGCACTGCCGACGGCGCTCTTCAGCGCGTCCAGCGAGCCCGACTGCAGTTGGCTCGCGGTGACCTCGTACTGGACCTGGGCGACGGCGGTGCTGCCGTCCGGCGAGACCGTGTGCGCGACCTCCGGGGAGACCACCTTGGCGACCTGAGGCGCGGAGCCGGCCGCGGCCAGGGCGGTGCGGATCGCCTGCTGGTCGGCGGGGTCGGTCAGCTTCTGCCCGGCCGGCGCGGTGAACACGATCTGGGCGCTGGTGCCGGAGGAGGTCGGGAAGTCGCTGTGCATCCGGTCCAGCGCCTGCTGGGACTCGGAGCCGGGGATGGTGAAGGTGTTGTCCAGCTTGCCGGTGCCGCCGAAGGCGACCATGCAGGCCACGGTGGCGGAGATGAGCACGAGCCAGAGCGCCAGGACACGTCGTCGGTGGCGGAAGGCGAGGCTTCCGAGTCGGTACAGCAGGGTGGGCATGGTGGCTCCGTGGGCTGGGATTCGCGGTCCGGGGTCCGCATGGCGCCGCCCTGGAAACTGGCAGCTCTGCCACATTAACAAAGATGGCAGGACTGCCAAATACCGGGTCCGGCCGGCCCGGCCGGGGACGATCGGTCTGGGATGATTGCGGCGTGGAGACCGCACACGCCCGGGAGCCGGGACGCCGAGAGCAGAACAAGCAGCGCACCCACCGTGCGCTGATCGAGGCGGCGGCGCGGCTGTTCCGGGAACGGGACTTCGAGTCGGTGACGGTGCGGGACATCGCCGAGGCCGCCGGCGTCGGGGAGCGGACCTTCTTCCGCTACTTCCCCTCCAAGGAGAGCCTGATCCTGCAGCAGGTTCGGGACCTGATCCCGCTGCTGGCCGAGGCGATCGGGGCCCGACCGGCCGAGGAACCGCCGCTGACCGCGCTGCGCAACAGCGTCCTCGACCTGGCCGGGCGCGAGGGCGCCGCCCCCGGCATCCTGCTGGTCGGCCCGCAGCCGCTGCAGCGCGACGCGGCCCGGCGGGGCGACCGCTTCCTGCTCGTCGACATGGAGGAGGCGGTGGAGTCCGCCTTCCTGGCCCGGCTGCTGCCGCCGGGCGCCGATCCCGCGAGCGCGGACCCCGGCACGGAACTGCGCGCGGCGGTGCTCTCCCGCGCCGGGGTCGCGGTCCTGCGCGCGGTCCGGCTCACCCATCTGCGCCGACCCGAGCTCCAGCAGCCCACGACCGACCTGAAGGGCCTGGTCCGGGCCGCCTTCGACGCACTGGGGCCCGAGGGCGGCGCGCCCGGGGGGTGACCCGGCGGGGCGATTCGCCCAGCCGGGTCGAGATTCCCCCGCCGCCGATGTCGAGATCCCGTGGCCGGCTCCGTCCCTGCCGTGACTGCGGCCACAATGGGTCGCACCAGCACCGAGGAGAACCGCCATGGCCAAGTACCTGCTGCTCAAGCACTACCGGGGCGCCCCGAGCCCGGTCAACGACGTGCCCATGGACCGGTGGACCCCGGAGGAGGTCTCGGCCCACATGCAGTACATGCACGACTTCGCGGCCCGGCTGGTGACGACCGGCGAGCTCGTCGACAGCCAGGCGCTCTCCCCGGGCGGGACCTTCGTCCGGTACGACGGCGAGGGCCGCCCGCCGGTCACCGACGGCCCGTTCGCCGAGACCAAGGACCTGATCGCCGGCTGGATGGTGATCGACGTCGACAGCTACCCGCGCGCCCTCGAACTGGCCGGGGAGCTCTCCGCCGCCCCCGGGGCGGGCGGACGGCCGATCCACGAGTGGCTGGAGCTGCGCCCGTTCATGGGCGTCTCGCCCACCGTCACGGAGTGACCTCCGAGTTGGACGAGGCGCTGCTCCGGGGCCTCGCTCCGGGCGTCCTCGGGATCCTCGTCCGCCGCGGAGCCGACTTCGCAGCGGCCGAGGACGCCGTCCAGGACGCGCTGGTCGAGGCGGTCCGCGTCTGGCCGACGGACGGCCGGCCGCGCGACCCGAAGGGCTGGCTGGTCACCGTGGCCTGGCGCCGGTTCCTCGACGCGACCCGCGCGGACACCGCCCGCCGCCGACGCGAGGACCGCGTCGACGAGGAGCCGGCGCCCGGCCCGGCCCCCGGTCTTGACGACACCCTCCAGCTCTACTTCCTCTGCGCCCACCCCTCGCTGACGCCGTCGTCGGCGGTCGCGCTGACCCTGCGCGCCGTCGGCGGGCTGACCACCCGGCAGATCGCCCGGGCCTACCTGGTGCCCGAGGCGACCATGGCGCAGCGCATCAGCCGGGCCAAGCGCACCGTCTCGGGAGCCCGGCTCGACCGGCCCGGCGATGTCGCCACCGTGCTGCGCGTCCTCTACCTGGTCTTCAACGAGGGCTACTCCGGCGACGTCGACCTCGCCGCCGAGGCGATCCGGCTCACCCGGCAGCTGGCGGCGGCGATCGACCACCCCGAGGTGGCCGGGCTGCTCGCACTGATGCTGCTGCACCACGCCCGGCGCGCCGCCCGGACCACGCCCGACGGCAGCCTGGTGCCGCTCGCCGAGCAGGACCGCGGCCGGTGGGACACCCGCGCCATCGCCGAGGGCGTCGAGATCCTGCAGGCGGCCCTCGCCCGGGACCGGCTCGGCTCGTTCCAGGCCCAGGCCGCCATCGCGGCGCTGCACGCCGACGCGCCCACCGCCGAGGAGACCGACTGGGTACAGATCGTCGAGTGGTACGACGAGCTCGTCCGGCTGACCGACAGCCCGATCGTCCGGCTCAACCGCGCGGTGGCCGTCGGCGAGGCCGACGGACCGCGAGCCGGGCTGGCCGCGCTGGCGGCACTGGACGCCGCCCTGCCCCGCCACACCGCGGTGGCCGCGTACCTGCACGAGCGCGAGGGCGACCGGGCGACCGCGGCCCGGCTCTACGCCGAGGCGGCCCGGCAGGCCCCCACCCTGGCCGAGCGCGAGCACCTGACCCGTCAGGCGGCCCGCCTCAACCAAGGCCTCGACGCCCGGTGACACCGCTGACCGCTTGACGCAGATACTTGTACCCCACACAATCATTGTTATGACTACAACTAATCAGGCGGGCAAGCAGGTCCTGCTCATCGGCGCCTCCCGCGGCCTCGGGCTGGCACTGGCGGAGGAGTGGCTGCGGAACGGCTGGCACGTGGTCGCCACCGTGCGCGGGACAGCCCGGACGCGGCTCCACGATCTCGCCGACGCCCACGGCGCGAGCCTCGAAATCGAAACCGTCGACATCACGGAACCCGAGCAGGTCGAGGCGCTCCACCGGCGGCTGGCCTCGCGCAGCTTCGATCTCCTCTTCGTCAACGCCGGCGTCACCAACGAGCCCGAGGGAACCGTCGCCGAGACCTCGACCGAGGAGTTCGTCCGGGTCATGGTCACCAACGCGCTCAGCCCGCTGCGGGTCGTCGAGACGCTGGCCGACCTGGTCACCCCGACCGGCACGATCGGCGTGATGTCCTCGGGCCAGGGCAGCGTGGCCAACAACGAGACCGGCGGCCACGAGGTCTACCGGGGCAGCAAGGCGGCACTGAACACCTTCATGCGCAGCTACGCGGCCCGCCGCAGCGAGGACACCCGGACGCTGGTCCTCCTCGCCCCCGGCTGGGTGCGCACCGACCTCGGCGGCCCCGACGCCCGACTGACCATCGAGGAGAGCATCCCGAACGCCGTCAGGACGATCGACTCGCTCCAGGGCAAGCCCGGACTCCACTACGTCGACTACCTCGGCCGAACCGTCGCCTGGTAGGTCCCCCACCCCGGAGCACAGCACCGATGTCCAGCAACTCGAACCAGGACCAGGGTCCCCCCGACCCCGCCCAGCGCGCCTGGGCCCTGATGTACAGCTTCGTCGGCACCCACAACCGCCACGGCGATCTCGCCGAAGCCCTCGGCTTCCGTCTCGGCGCAGGACGCGGCAAGGCCCTGTTCCAGCTCCGCGACCATCCACTGACTCTCCGTCAACTGGCGGATGCGATAGGCGCCGACGCGCCCTACACCACCACCATCGTGGACAAGCTCGAAGCCCATGGCCTGGTGGAACGCCTGCCGCACCCCGACGACCGCCGCCGTAAACTGGTCACCCTCACCCCCGCCGGGCACCAGGCCATCGCCACCGCCGACGCCATCCTCCTCCGCCCGCCGAGCGCACTCGACTCACTACCACCCCAGGAGCTGGACCACCTCACCCGCCTCCTCACCCACCTCCTCGCCGCAGACCAGCACGGCGATCCCCCATGAGCTCCTGATCTCCGCCGCCGTCGCGGTTCGCACGCGCCAGGAGCCGTCAGCTCCGGGTGGGTCCGGCTGCGATTCGGCGAGTCTGTCGATGCCGAATCCCTGGACCTGGCACTGCGTCAGCTGGCCACCTGGGACAACGCCCTCGCCGACCTTCCCGGTGACGGGGGGTCACCTTTGTCGGCGTCCCTCTTGCAGTCGCGGGGGCGTTAGATCACTGGTACCAGGCGGTGTCGCTGCGGATGAGATCGAAGCGGTGGTGATGTCAGTTCCAAGGCGCGGTTGTCCTTGCCGGCGTTCATATGGTCGAGCCAGCGTTCGTACCAGGCGAGGAAGTCCGGGGCCGAGGAGACGTTCGGTCCCCAGTGGCCTTCGGCGTTGCCGATGAGGACACGCCCCGTGAGGGGGCCGGTGACCGCGATGAGGCACATGTCGGTGCAGCCCATGGTGATGATGTGCAGGAAGAGATCGCCTTCCGCTGCTCCTCTCCGTGCCCGGACGAATCCGCGTGGGCTTCCGGGGTAACCTCTGGATTCCATCGTGTAGAGAGAGCCGTCCTCAAGCGGGATCAGGCCGTAGAACGGGGCCGCACCCGAGCCCGCGACGTGGAGGAGGAACTGCCGCAGGGCGTCGGGAAGGTCAATGCTCTGTTCGGCCTCGAACGCGCTGATCTTCTTCTCTGTCAGAGGCGGACCGGGCCGGAGGCGGTGGTGCTCCTCGCCGAAGGAGTGGCTTCGGTGCGGGTTGAAGGGGCTTTGGGCCAGCTTGCGCCGCAGGCGGGCGATACGTGGGTCCACGGAACTTCTCTTCTCGTTGCCGTGGAATCTACCGGGTCGAGCCGGGTCAGGGGCGAGGAGGGCCCGTTTGCGCAGCAGCGGGCGTCCGGCGCGGCGAACATCTGGCGTTCGAGCATCTGGAGGCGGTCGATGTGGCCTTCGACGACGCCGGAGCTGCAGTCCAGGGTCAGCCCGGCGAGGACCGCACTGTGGTCCTGGGGCAAACCGTCCTGAACGTCCACGGCGGACAGGGCGCGGGCACACCGCAGCGGCCGGCCAGGGCCTTTGACCCCGAGCGCTACCGACTCGTCCGCTTCGACCAGCGCAACTGCGGCCGCAGTACCCCGCACGCGAGTGACCCGGCGGCGGACATGAGCCGCAACACCGCGCAGCACCTGATCGACGACATGGAGCAGCTGCGCGAGCACCTCCCCAGCCCGAGGCCTGGGACCGGTTCCGCGACGGCGTCCCGGAGGACGAACGGGACAGCGACCTGCTCGCCGCCTACGCGCGGCTGATGGAGAACCCCGACCGCGCGGTCCGGGCGAAGGCCGCCGCCGACTGGCTGGCCTGGGAGGACGCGGTGATCTCCAACGAGCCCAACGGCGTGCCCGGCATGTACAGCGCCCGGGAGGTCGACGCGCAGATCGCGTTCGTCCGGATCTGCGCCCACTACTTCAGCCACGGCGCCTGGCTGGAGGATGACCAACTGCTTCGCGACGCCCACCGCTTGGCCGGCATCCCGGCGGTACTCGGCCACGGGCGACACGACCTGGGCAGCCCGGTACAGACGGCATGGGAGCTGGCGAAGGCGTGGCCGGACGCGCAGCTCCACATCATCGAGGACAGCGGCACGCCGGGAGCGAGGCCCTGCGGCAGACGATGCTCGACGCCGTCGAGCACTTCAAGCACCGCTGACCGTCAGAACGCACGCAACACCCAGGACACGTACGCCCGTTCCAGGCGCGGGCCCAACGAATGCGACCGTGGGAGGAGGGGCAGACGCATGACACCTCCCTGGCCGGTGTTCTCGGTCCGCCGGACAGGAGGGCGGCCTTCAGCCTCGCGAGCAGCCGTCCGGCCACACGCGCCGCACGGTCACGCCGGCCGCCCGCGCATGCTCGATCATGTCGCCCGTACCACCCTTGCCCGTCGGGGGCTGCCCGTCCCAGACCGCCACCAGCACCTCCGCGCGCTCCAGCAGCAACTCGTTCGCCGCTTCGTACGCCTCGCGTCCGGCGGTCCGGAAGGGCATCACGATCACTTCCGCCGCCTCAGCCACCAGGCGGTCGAACAGTGCGGCGTCCTTCGGCTTCACCTTCGCTTCCCGGTAGTCCGCTGACGGGACGACCACGACAAGGTCGCCGCCGACCTCGAAGGCGGCCTCCGCAAACAGCGAGTCGGCACCCCGGGCGATGCACGACAGCGCAGTCAACGGCCCCTGCGCAGCAGCCTCGCTGAGGACGCGTCGCAACTCGTCCCGAACCAGCGGAACGGACTCCTCGGACAGATCCATATGCCCGGTCACAGCAAGGACGGTCACGAATCACCCCTCTGATCGCTCGGCCAGCAGCGTACGGATGCTATCGCGGGCCTGCCGAACCCTCCCAGATGCCGACCGGCCAACGGTATAGGGGTAGAGCTCGGCAAGCTGCGTGCGGACACGGCCCGACTGCGTGGCGGCAGCAGCTTCCACAGCCCGCTCGGTCTGCTCGCAGGCGGCCGTCAGGTCCCCGGCGAGGAACCGTGTCTCGGCAAGCCCGATGTGATCCAGGGCATGGGAGCGGGCTGCGTGGGGCGGCCTGCGGGCAATCGCCGCCCGAATGTGCTCGGCCGCCTCATCCGCGTGGGCGCGGGGGTCCTGTCGTGCGAGCTCCAGGAGCCGGCCGCCGGTCACCCCGGACAGCTCGGAGTCGTCGAAGTACAAGATCCAGTAGGGTTCTTCGTCGGGTTCCCGGGCGGCAGCGAGATCGGCTTGGGCCTGCTGAGTGGCGCGGCGGAATGCCGCGGTGCGGCCGGTAGCTGCGAGCGCCCACGCTTCGCGGGTGTGGAGCATCGCCCGAACCCTGGGACCCGCGAGGTCCCGTGTGCCTTCCTGAGCAAGGCGCACGAGTTCCAAAGCATCAGCAGGTCGGCCCTGGTAGAGCATCTGCCTTGCCATACCCGCGAGCACGTTCGCGCCGAAAACAGGATCGTCGCCGGCATGCGCGGCGCGAAGTGCGAGCCGGTAGTAGTCCTGGGCCCTTCGCTGGAGACCGCCGTCCCATGCCATGGTGGCGGCGGTTCCAGCGAGTTGCGCCATGACCCGGTAGAGGCGCCGTTCGATTGGGCCGAACTGGTGTTCTTCGAGGGCGCTCGCGACCTCGTTGAGCTGGCCGAGTACGGCCTTGGACCTGAGGCCGCCGCCGTACCGGTGGTCCCAGTGCCGGAACGCCACCGCTGTCTCTTCGAGCTGCTGAACGTCCTGTACGCCGAGGCGTCCGGGTCGTCGGGCGTCGGCGCCCCGGGTGGCCGGCTGGAGCCATCCTTCGAGGGGGTCCAGGAGGGCCGCGCCAGACAGGGCGGCGGCCGTGATCAGCAGTGCTGCGGCACGGCGGTCCATGATGAGGTCGCTTCGGGTCAGGCGGACCGCGAGGTGAACCGTATGGTCGGGCGACCATGCTGCGTCGGTGTCGGGGGGCGTGGGGATGCCCGGCAGGGGATCGCTCTGCAGTGACGGGCCTGCCGATTCCCAAGAGCGTGGTGCGAGTCCGAGGTAGCCGCCTGGGATACGGAGGCCGTCAGCGATACGCGCAAGGACGTCGTAGCTGAGGACTTGATGCCTGCCGCTGACGATCATTGACACCTTGCCGGGGCTGAGCTGGCAGGCCGCAGCGATGCGGTTCTGGCTGATGCCATGGCGTTTGAGCAGGCCGAAGGCGGTAGCGAAGTCGTGCTCGGCCAACGCCGCCCGCATGTCCGTGCGGGACAGGACGTCCGTCGGGATGAGGGACTGCTGGTTCATTGGCTTCGCTTTCAGCTGGATCACCCAGAGCAACCAGAGTATTACCGTCGCGGTAACCCCCGCCGGTACTCGTGCGACATCGCACCGCTGACGACGCTGTTCGTACCGCAACCTTGCGGCCAGTCGTCGATCGAGAGGCACGAGTCATGCTGATGGAGCGCCAGCCGGAGCGGGCCCTCATCGACGCCGTCCCCATCCTCGCCGGAAACGACGGGCCTCGCATACAAGCCGACTACGACCAGCTCCACGCCCTTTCCTGCATCCGCTGCGGACGAGTCGACTGTGAGCTGCTGCCAGCCGGTCACGTCCGCACGGAGGTACGGCCAGGCGAGCACCTGGTCTGGCCCGTCGTCACCTGCCCCGAGCACCAAGGCGGTACGCCATGACCGCGCTGACGGTCGCCCCCGAGGTCAACTGGCTGCTCAACCCGCAGTCCTACCGGGCGCCCGACTCGAACGTGCTCCTCCTCGCCGCCGGCTACGACTGGGACGCCGTCCGGACGCCGGAGCAGCTCGGTCTCGCGACCGCCGGACGTCTCCTCGCCGACGCCCACGACCGCCCGCTCCTCGGACCCGTCCTGCACTCGCGCCGCTCCGAATGCCTGTACTGGATCGTCCGGACCGGCTCGACCGCGCACTACCGCAGCAACTGCCAACTCCTCGGCAAAGGCAATTGGATTGCCGTGCCTGGGATCCACGCCCTCCATCCCGACACCGTCCGCTGGCTCCACCTGCCCGAGGCCGGCGTACTCACCCCGGCCGCATGGCTCGCCGCCGCACTCCATGACACCCGACTCCCGGGAGGGACGAGATGAACCGCGAGCACGCCGAGGACACCGCCGCCATGGACGCTGCGCCCTGGACGCACGGGGACTGCGGCAGCTGCCGGAAGGCCCGCGCGGTGACGCCGACCGTGGGCGGTGACCCGATGTGCCGCGAATGCCTCGCCTACGCGCTGCTCCTCGACCGGGGCTGCCGAGAGCCGCTGAAGACCCTCACCGCCGTCGGTGCGCCACGGTGACCGGGTACAGCGCGGGCAACGGGTTCGCCGCACCGCGTTGATCCGCGTCACCGCCGGGGTGGCCGGACCGTGCGGCACCGGGTGCGTGCGGGCGCTCGAAAACCGGTGCTGCTCCAGGATCCGGCCGTTCAGCGCCGCAACCGCATCGCCCTCGACTGGGACTCCGCCGGAGAGGCCGTGCAACCGGCCCCCGATGAGCAGCACGGCAGCCACGGGGCGCAGGCCGGTCAACCCCCGTCTTCGGCGAACGGAGGCGAGGGCAGCCGCCATTCGGAGTCGGCCCTGCCGACGATCCTGCGGAGTTCACGCGCACCTTGAGCTGACAGCGCCTGCATCACCGTGCCGAGGAGGGAACGGGCTTCCAGGGGGTTACCGCAGCAGTCCCAGTGGTCGCTGCCCCAGTCGTGGTCGCGCCACAACTGACGCTCCGGGCGGTGGACATAGTCCTTCCACAGCCGGATCGCGTCAGCGACGTCCCCCGGACGCAGGTAGTTCCGGGTGCGCTCAAGGCGGGTGATCTCGGACAGCGTCCGCAGAGAGACACCGTCGATCACCGGCCGCGCAGTTCGTGCCCGGGGGCCAGCACTGGCAGCCCGGATGTGTCCCGGCCGGCTACGCGGCATGGACCTTTCTGTTCGTCGTCATGCGGTCATGCTGCCATGTTCGCGCATGCGCATCGACCGAATTCACTCGTCCGGAACGGGCAGTCCGCCGGACTTGGACGCGGCCTGGTCGAGGCCGCGCACGCTCCGGACGGATCCGATTCCGCCGCCGGCTACCTGTCGCGTGACTTCGCCCGCGCCGGCGCGGCGTCCCTGCGCACCTCGTTGACGGCGTCCACATACTTCAGCAGTAGCTGGGCGAAGGCGAGTCGGTCGTCCACGTTCCAGTCGCGGGTGATGTAGACGTACGCATCCCGCTGCTGGCGGCGGAAGTTGGCCAGCATGGCCTCACCCTCGGGGGTGAGCCGCAGAACCGTCCGGCGGCCGTCGGTCTGGGACGCCTGCCGGGTGAGGTAGCCGGCCTGGATGCAGTCCGAGACCATCCGGCTGGCCACCGAGGGGTCCACCGACAGGTTCTCGGTAATGGCCCCGATGTTGACCTCCCGGGGCGGCTCCTCCGCAGCCCCCGCCTCCACCACGGTCAGTACCGGGGTCCTGGAGAGGTCCTTGGCGGAGACCGGCTTCTCCACGTCGAGCAGCACACTGCGCCGCAGTCGGGTGAACGCCGGACCGACGGAACCCAGGAGCGCCTCCGCCTCCTCGTCCGTGAACTGCCTCTTCGGCTTCGCCGTCATGCCCGCAGCATAGACGATTGACAATAGACAGACACATGTGGAAGAACAAACATATGCATGCAAGCACACATATAAATGAGAGCGAGAACGCCATGACCTTCCTGGTGACCGGAGTACGCGGCCAGGTCGGCCGAGGCGTCGTCAACCGCCTGCACGCCGCAGGGCACTCGGTCCGCGCCGCCAGCAGCAACCCGGTCGAGGCCACCGCCGTACTCCCGGCCGGCGTGCGGCCGGTGCCCTTCGACCTCACCCGGCCGGAGGCGCACGCCGAGGCTCTCCAGGACGTCACCGCGCTGTTCCTCTACTCCTCCGAGACCGGGATCGACGAGCTGATCCGCGCCGCCGAGGAGGCAGGCGTCCAGCACGTGGTGCTGCTCTCCTCGTCCTCCGTCCTGCTGCCGGACGCGGAGCAGGACGGCATGGCCGGCCCCCACGTGCGGGTCGAGCGCGCACTGGCCCAGTCGAAGCTGACCACCACGGTGCTCCGCCCCGGCGCCTTCAGCAGCAACTCCCTGTCCTGGAGCTTCGCCATCCGGGGCGGGATGCCGATGCAACTCCCCTACCCGGATGCGCACCTCACCGTCGTCCACCCCGAGGACCTGGCCGAGATCGCCACCGCCGCCCTCACCACCGAGGCCCTGACCGGCCGGACCCTCACCCTCAGCGGCCCCGAGTCGCTGACCTTCCGTCGGCAGATCGACTGCATCGGCGCCCTGCTCGGCCGCACCATCCCGGTCCTCCAGCTCACCCGCGCCGAGGCCGAGCAGACGCTGGGCCGCCATATGCCCGCCCCCATCCTCTCCTCCCTGCTCAAGCAGTGGGCCGCCGCCGACGGCGTCCCGGCCCCGATCGCCGACACCACCGAGACCCTCCTCGGCACCCCGGCCCGCACCTTCGCCCAGTGGGCCGAGGAGAACCTCCAGGCCTTCGCCGGCTAGCTGTGTCCTTCGCACATAGGGAAACGTGTGTCGAGCCAGCGGGGGTGGGTTGGGTCGACTTCGAGTATGTCTAGGAGTCGGGCCTGGATGCCTTCGCTGACTAGGACGACTGGTGGGCTGGTGGCGGTGCCGCTGCGCATACGCAGGTCGGACAGTGCGGTCAGGATCAGTTCGCCGGTCGGCCGCAGGGCCTGGTTGCTGCCGGGCTGGAGGCCGTGCATGGTGCGCTGGTCGCCCAGGGCCTGGCGGACCTGGCGCTCGATCAGGGAGAAGACCAGCAGGGCCAGGCAGATCACGGTGATCAGGGCGGCGATGCGGCGGTTGTTCTGCAGGAACATCGGCGCGATCGCGAAGGGGCCCTTGACGTGGCTGTAGCGGCGTTCGACGGTGCCCTGGCCCTTGTAGTGCAGGAGCACCTGGGCTGCGGTGGCCTGGTCGGCGGGCAGGTTGGTCAGCAGCGTGTACCAGCCGTCGACGGCCGCTTCGGCGTCGACGGCGTCCTGGTCGAATGACCAGGTCAGGGTGGGTTTCCCGTCCGGGCTGGTGCTGACATCAGTGTGCAGGTAGGCGGTGACGCGGCGCTTCTTGGCGATCACCGCGACCGTGTCGGCGACCTTCCTGGCGTCGGGGTAGTGGCGGGTGCCCAGGTTGCGCTGGATCTTCTCCAGGTCCTCGCGGGCCCGGGCCAGCTTCTTGGTGCGGGCCTTGAGCTGTCCGGTCGCGTTGGAGCTGGAGTGGACCAGGATCCGGCGCATCGTCAGCGCGGGGTCCTTCCTGCGCCGGCCCTTCCAGGTGAACCGGTCCTCCATGACTCGGTAGAGGGCGCGCTGGTCAGCTGGCTTGTCGGCGTCGCGTTCGGCGGTGTACTCCACGGGTTCGGCCGACTGCAGGTCCAGAGCGGCGTAGACGGCGCTGTCGACGCTGGCGGCGGCAGCCGGAGCCAGGAAGTGGACGCCTTCGGCCGTCATCGCGGACACGTTGTCGTAGGTCAGCAGTTTGCTGTCGCCTACCAGCAGCAGGTCCGGGCGCTTCGCGATCTGCCGCAGGGCGGTCATCGCGTCCACGACCTGGGAGACCTCGGCGGCTCCGCCGCTGAAGGCGCGGTGGGTGACGGGGATGCCGCCGTCGCCGGTGACCGCCAGTCCGGCCTGGATCTGCTTCAGGTCGGTGCGCCGGTCCTTGGGGTGCCCGAACTTGACCACTGGGTAGTCACTGTCGGGGTTCTCGTAGGCGCCGTAGAGGGAGACGCTGGTCATGTCCCAGTGGCAGCGTGAGGCGTCGATGCCGAACTCGGTGATCGCCTTGGCCCCGATGGAGCCGACGAGTTCGTCCAGGTGCGGGGCGACGGCGTCCAGCGCGCGGGCGATGCGGTCGTCGTTGAGGAAGTCGGCGTGGATGCCGAAGACGTCCTCCACGGCCCATTGCTCGGCCCAGCGGGCCACCTTGAACAGGGGCGTCGGCGAGGACAGCCGGTTGGCGATCAACGCCTCGACGACCTGTCCGTGGGTGAGGTGGGCGACATCGCGCACCGGGCACAGTCCGTCGATGATGCCGGCGATGTCCAGCCGGCGCAGGAAATGCGCACAGGCCGGCAGCGCCCCCAGCCGCTTCTCCACCACTGCGGTGATCAGAAGCTCGGCTCGGGGACGCTGCACACGGGAACGGTCGCGACCGACGAAGACAGGCACGCCACCATCAACGCGCACATCCCGGCGACGACACCGCCGAGGACTAGGAATCGCCACAAAGAGTCATGTGCGAAGGACAGGGCTAGCGGGTCGCGTTCGGGGCGACGACGAGCGCACGTTCGGGCGGCTGACGACACCATGGTCAGGTTCGAACTGGTCAGGGGTGCGCGAGCTCCCTCTCGGTGCGGGGCGGACGGTTGTCGCCGGCGGACTCGACCGGGGTGGCGGGAATGAGGAAGGAGGCCAGGAGGCCCAGGGCGACGAAGGCCGCCGCGATGAAGCCGCCGAGGACCACGCCGTCGGTCATCGCGGAGCGTGCCGCCTCGGCCACGGCCACGGTCTGCGGATGGGCGGCCAGAGGGCCGATGGCGGCGCCGGCGCTGTCCGTGACGGCGCTCGTGAATCTGCCGGACTGCGCCGCGGACAGGCCGGCGTCGGTCAGTCGGCCGTGCAGCCTGGTGCTGAGCGTGGTGAAGAACGCCGTCGTCAGGACGGCGATGCCCAGTGCGGAGCCCAACTGCCGCAGAGCGCTCTGGATACCGGAGGCCTGGCCGGAGCTGGCTTCGGGGATGTCGTTCAGGACGACGTTGGTGACCTGGGCGGTGGCGAAGCCGACGCCAATTCCGTACAGGAAAAGCACGAGCGAGACGGACCACCAGGAGCTGCCGGGCGAGGCGACCAGGCCGATCCCGGCCAGTCCGACGACCTCCAGGGCCAGGCCGAGGCGCAGCATGTTCAGTGGGGAGACCTTGGCGGCCATGCCGAAGCTGGCGCCGCTGGCCACGAAGCTCCCGATGGCCACGGGCACGAGGGCCAGCCCGGCCTGGAGGGCGCTGTAGCCGAGGGTGAACTGCAGCCACAGCGGAAGCACCGCGACGATGCCGAACTCCCCGAGGCCGATGATCAGGGTGGCGATATTGCCGCCCCGGAACGAGGGGATGGAGAACAGGCCCACGTCCATCAGGATCCGGGAGGTGTCGCCGCTGCGGTGGAGGGCCAGCTGCCGACGTACGAACGCGGCCATGGCGAGGGCCGACAGCAGCAGCGCCACCAGGACCGGCGAGGGCCCGCCGGCCCAGGTGAAGCCGGGCAGCTTCAGCGGCCGGACGGTCGCGATCCAGCCGTACTCACGGCCCTCGACCAGTCCGAAGGCGAGCAGGCCGAGGCTGAGGACGGAGAGCAGCCCGCCGGGCAGGTCCACCCGCCCGCGGGTGCGGGGCGACGGCGCGATGTGGAGCAGCACGCCGGCCACGACCAGGGCCGACAGGGGCACGTTGATGCCGAAGGCCCAGCGCCAGGAAACGTGTTCGGCGAGCCAGCCGCCGAGCACGGGTCCGAGCGCCGCAGCCGCGCCGATGGTCGAACCCCAGACGGCGAACGCCTGGCCCCTGGCCTTGCCGGTGAAGGTGGCCTTCAGTAGGGACAGCGAGGTCGGCAGGAGCATGGCGGCACTGGCGCCCTGCAGGAAGCGGGCCAGGACGAGCAGGCCGCTGTCGGGTGCCAGCCCGGCGAGGATGCTGGTCGCCCCGAAGAGGACGGCCCCGGCGGTGAAGATCCGGCGGGCGCCGAAGATGTCCGCGATCCGGCCGGTGAGCAGCAGCAACGCCGCGAAGACGATGGCATAGGACTCCTGGACCCATTGCGCCTGGGCCGAAGTGGCGTGCAGGTCCTCGACGATCGAGGGGACGATCACATTGACGATCGTGGTGTCCACCACGATCAGCGCCACCCCCAGTGCGATGGCGATCAGGCCAAGCCAACGGCGACGGGGTGATGGATCACGCATCTCAATACCTCCATGGTGAAGTAGTTCCATGATGAAGGTAAATTGATAGCGGTAGGTTGTCAAAGGCGAGCCCGAAGCGGCTCACGGGATCAGCACGGGAGACGGCCTTGGCGGAGCAGGCGCACATCGCAGACGTCGCGGCGCAGCGCGAGCGGCTGATGGAGGGCTTCACCGCCTTCGGCGGACGCTACACCGAGTTCAGTCGCCGCTTCGCCGCCTGGCTGGGCCTGTACTCCACGGACGCGGCTGCGCTGCTGGAGATCACCGCCGCCGAGGAGCGCGGCACACCGCTGTCGCCTGCCCGCCTCAGCAAGCGCATCCAGCTTTCCTCCGGTGCCACCACCGCGCTGCTCAACCGTCTCGAAGCCGCCGGACACATCGTGCGCACCCGGGAGCACGAGGACCGACGCGTCGTCACCCTGCGCAGCAGCACTGATATCCAGGCGCGCGCCGACACCTTCTTCCGCTCGCTCGCCGGACGCCTGGACGCGCTGATGGCCGAGTACCCGCCAGAGCTCCTCCAGCAGGTCGAGACCCTGGTGACCCGGATGTGCTCGGCCATGGACGACCAGCTCGCCGAACCGGACCCGGACGCCTAGACATTCGTCCGCGCCTCGTGCCAGTCCGGCGCAGAGGCAACTGCCGGTGCCGGGACTACGCGGGACGGCGGGCGAAGAGGACCGCCCCCGGGGTGCTTCCCTCCGGGTCGAGCAGCATCTCGGTCTCCACCGTGAACCCGGCCTCGCGCAGCCGGCCGCTCACCTGGGCGGGCCGGCGCCGGTGGACGTGGACCTTCATCGGGTGGCCCCCGTACCCCTGTGTCTTCAGGGTGGACCCGTCGCCCACATGAAAGCCGATCAGCAGCGGTGCGCCGGGGCGCAGCACCCGCCGGAGGCCGGAGAGAACCGTCGGGACCTCGTCGTCCGGGATATGGATCAACGACCAGAAGGCCAGCGCCCCGGCGATCGACTCGTCGGCGAGATCGAGCGCCGTCATCGAGCCGACCTCGAACCGGAGCCCGGGGTGGTCGCCGCGCGCCACCTCGACCATCCCGGGCGAGAGGTCGATGCCGAAGGCGTCGACGCCCAGGTCGGCGAGATGGGCGGTGACATGGCCCGGCCCGCAGCCCACGTCCGCCACCGGCCCGCCGCCGGCGTCCCGGACCGCGTCGGCGAACAGGGCCAGGGCCGCCCGGAGGTACGGCGTGCCGACCAGCGCTTCGCGCATCGTGTCGGCATAGCTGGCTGCGACCGTGTCGTAGGAGGTGCGGGTGTCTGCCAACCAGCCGTCCGGGTCCATGGTCCGACAGAGTAGTCCGGCACGGGAGTTCGGCTGCGCGGAGCACCCGTGAAAGGATCTTCAGAGCGCCGACAGCTCCTGGTCACCGGCTGTCATCCGGCCGTCCTTCCGGAGCCGACACGGTGGCCGACGCACAGGCGAGCGGCGCCGACCGCCGCCGACGGCACCCACCACCCGGCGCTGCTGCCGGACCGACACCGAGGACCCCGTGAACAGACGACGTACACCTTCCCGCCGCACCCGCGTGTGGCTGGCCGCCGCGCTGAGCGTCACCGTGGCCGGCGGGGCCGCGCTGCTGGCCGACGCCCAGGCCGCAGCGCCCGGCCCGGTGGGCCCCGGACCCGTCGTCACCTCGCCCGCCACGACGGGCCCCGGACCCGTCGTCACCTCACCCGCCGCCGGCGGGCAGTTGCTGTGGTCCGCCGCGCCGGGCGGCTCCACGGCGGCGTTCACCTCCATCCAGTGCACGTCCAACACCTTCACCAGCACGGCCGACACGGACATGGGCGAGGTCTGGCAGGTGGTCCAGCCGGCCGGGCTGGAGCGCTGCGAGGGACAGGGCCCCACGGTCACGCTGAACAGCAGCTACTACCTCGGCTGGTCGTCGAAGTTCGACATCACCGACGGGATGAGCCGCTACCTCTTCCAGCTCAAGTGCGACCCGAGCACCGGGACGGCCAACCACCCGGTCGTCCTGGAGGACGTCAACGGCAACGTCCAGCTGGAGGAGTGGACGCACCAGCACACCTCGGTCGTGCTCTGGAGCACCCCGGCGGTCAACGACAAGTGGAGCAGCTACGCCCTCGGCATCACCGAGGGCGTGACCGACGGCACCATCCGGTTCTGGTACGACGGCGTGGAGCAGAAGCTCTCCAACGGCTCCGACACCTACACCGGGACCACCTACGACGGCACCGTGGACTACCTGAAGTGGGGCCTCTACCACCCCTCCTCGGGCAGCGCCACCCAGTGGCTCAGCGACATCAGGATGGGCACCACGCTGGCCTCCGTCACTCAGTGACGCGCCGTCGGCGGGGCCGGGGCGGTCCCGGCGGGGCCTGGCTCCCGCCGGGGCTCACCGGAACGCTGCCGGCAGCCCGGCCCCGCTGCGCCGAATGCGGTCCACGGCTGCGGCGAGCCCTCCGCTCGTGATCAGCTCCTCGTGCGTTCCCTGGCTCCCGCAGGCGAACGCGCCGGCGACCGAGCCCGCGAGGACGCACTCCGCGAGCGGATCCCCGTTGAACCGGCCGAAGAGGAAGGCGGTGACGAAGGCGTCTCCCGCGCCGTTGCTGTCCACGACCGGACGCTCGGGTTCGACGGCGGGGAAGTGCCGGACGGTGCCGGGGTCCTGCCGGGTGGCGACATGGCACCCGGCGGCGCCGTCGGTGGCCACCGCGACCCGGGCCCGGCCCAGTTCGATGATCCGGCGCAGCGTCTCCGGCGCCCCGTCGCCGACCGTGGCCGCGCTCATGAAGACGAAGTCGGCGCCGAAGGCGTACGGGTGGGCGCCGGGATCGATGCCGTCCCAGGCGTGCAGGTCGGTGGAGACCGTCACCCCGGCCGCGGCCAGGTCCTCGAAGACGTCCTGGTTGAAGTGGCTTCGGGAGACGTGGACATGGCGCGCTCCGGCCACGTGCGGACGGTAGAACTCGGCCGGCAGCCGCAGCTCGTCCGGATGCCGGCCGTCGTAGAAGGAGAAGCGCCGCCCCTGCTGGTCCACGAGGTTGACGCTGCGGGGCGTACCGGCGGGGGCGGGCAGGGTGTGGAAGTCCAGGCCGACCTCCGCGTACCGGGCCCGGATCAGCCGGCCCGCCGGGTCGTCACCCAGGTAGTCGATGAACCGGGTGGACAGGCCCAGCGCATGGAAGCCGAGGGCGACGCCGTTGCCGCTGTGCGCGACGTAGTCGCGGATCGGCGGCACGGGCGCGTAGTCGCCCGGAGGGACCTGGAGCTCCTCGACCTGGACGATGGTGTCCACGCCGGAACCGCCGATGACGAGGACCTCGTAGCTCGACAAGACTGCTTCTCCCGACTCCGATGACGTTCCGTCAGAACCCAGGCCCCGTGTCGCTACCGCCTCCGACGTCGTTCCGGAGCGACCGGTCAGAGCCCCGTGGCATTCTGCAGGAGTCCCAGGTTCCGCTCGGCGTCGGGGTCGCCGAGCTCGATGGCCCGCAGGTACCAGGTACGGGCTGTCGACGGACGTCCTTCCTGCTTCATGATCACACCGAGGTTGTTCATCGCTCCCCGCTCGCCCGCACGAGCCGCGCGCCTGAGCCACCGCTTGGTCTGCCGGGGCGACCGCTGGAGCAGGCTGAGGTTGAACATGGCACCGGCGTGGCCGTGCCGCGCGGCCTTCTTGAACCACTGCACCGCGCCGGCCTCGTCCCCGCGCTCCAGCAGCAGACCGGCCAGCGCGAACTCCCCCTCGGCGCTGCCGCTCCGAGCGGCCCGGCGGGCCCACACCTCGGCCTGGTCGCGATCGCCCAGCTCGTCGTGGCACTCCCTGAGCCGGCACATCGCATCCACGTCACCGTCGGCGGCCGACTGCTCGTAGCGGCGGACCGCTTCCCTCACGGCCTCGTCCGCCTCCTCGGCCCGCCGAGCGGCCCGCAGCGTCAGCGCCAACTCGGTCAGCGCCTCGGGGTCGCCCTCCTGCGCGAGCCGTTGCCATCCGGTGACGGCCTGCTGCAGCAGGGCGACTGCCTCCTCGCGCCCCCAACGGTCGTAGAGCCACGACAGGTTGTACTGGGCCCCGGGATACCCGGCGTCCACGGCCTGCCGGAGCATGGCCTCCCCCTCGCTCGGCCGACCGCATTCGATCAGGCTGTACCCGACCGAGCTCTGCGCCTTCGGGTACCCGCTCGCCGCGGCGGCCCGGAGCAGCGGGACGCCCTCGGCGTGCCTGCCCAGGTGGTACAGCCTGAGCCCCTCCTCGAACACGGCCTCCGGGTCGCCGCTGTCGGCCTGCGCCTTCGCCTCGCGTCGCACGCGCGTCTCCTCCCCGCACGATTGCCTTGGGAAGACGATAGTCGGCGGCGCCCCAGGTTGATCCCGTTCCGGAAATCGGCGCCGCCCAGCGGATCGCCGCGACCGTCGAGGGTCGGGTGCGCCGCTACAGCCCGAACAGCGGCAGGCAGGGCGGAAGGCCGGTGATCGAGACGGGTACCTGCTGGTGCGTCCGCCACCGGTCGCGGGACAGCCGCAACCGGCGCACCGTCACCTGCCGACCGCGGACCGTCCGGCGGTCGACGCCGTCCGACTCGTACCCGTGTTTCTGCGAGACGGCGAGCGACGAGGCGTTGTCCTCGAAGGCGCCGGAGGTCGCCTCGGCCGCGTCGAGCCCGGCGAAGGCCAGCTGCAGCACCGCGGCGCGCATCTCCGTGCCGATCCCCCGCCCCTGGTGTCGCGCACCGAGCCAGGAACCGGTGCTGACCTGCCGCAGGACCGCGAAGTCCTTGGCGGCCACCGTCTGCAGGCCGACCACCCGGCCGTCCTCGAACACGGTGAGGTTCAGCGCCCAGTTGTCGGCGGACCAGCTCCCGAGGCGCAGCCAGTGGTGCTGGATCACCGAGCGCGCCCGCTCGGCCGGGGGCAGGTCCGTCCACGGCACGATGAACGGCATCCGGTCCGGCTCGTGGATGCCCTCGGCGGCCAGCTCGGCCAGGTCGGCCAACTCGTCGTCGGAGGACAGCCGGAGCTCCAGGCGGGGAGTGTTCAGACGCAGCCCCAGCAGGGGCCAGTGATCGGTCAGCATGCGCCATTCTCACGCACTCCCGCGATCACGGTCATCCGGTTTTCCCGCCGCCGACGCAGGGTCGGGGTCCCGGTTCACCGCTTCCGGGCGACTCCGGACCAGTAGTAGGCGGCGGCCGGATCCGCGGGCGGTTCGCCGTCGGGGCGCCAGCCCATGACCGGCACGACACCCGGCTCGACGAGTTCCCAGTCGCCGAAGAAGCGCGCCACCTCCTCCCGGGTGCGGGGCACCAGGGTCATCTGCCCCTTGGCCGCGGCCTCGACCACGGACGCCATCGCGACGGGGTCGAAGTCCGCTCCGGGATGGGTGACGGCCACGTAGCTGCCGGGCGCCAGGGCGTCCATCAGCACCCGCGCCCGGCCCCACGGGTCGTCGGCATCGGCGATCAGCATGAGGATGGCCACCAGCGTCAGGCCCACCGGCTGTTCGAGGTCCAGCGTGCTCGACAGGAGCGGATCGGCGAGGATCTTCTCCGGCTCCATCAGGTCGGCGTGGATGTAGGCGGTGCGGCCGGTGCCGGTACTGTCCATCAGCGCCCGGGCATGGGCCAGGACGATCGGGTCGTTGTCGACGTACACCACCCGGCTCTCCGCAGCCGTCGCCTGGGCGACCTCGTGGATGTTCCCCTCGGTGGGGATGCCGGTACCGATGTCGAGGAACTGCCGGATGCCCGCCTCGCCGGCCAGGTAGCGCACCGCCCGGCCGAGGAACCTCCGGTTCTCCCGCGCCATGACCTTGATCCCGGGTATCGCCTGCTCGAACGCCTCACCCAGGGCCCGGTCCGGCGGGAAGTTGGTCTTCCCGCCGAGCCAGAAGTCGTACATCCGGGCCGAGTGCGGGATGTCGATCCGCAGGTCCACCGGCTCGACCGGCGGCTCCTCCGTCCTCTGCTTCATCCAGTCGGCAGCATTCGACATCACTTGCGCTCCTTGTCCACCCGTCCGCCCCAATGGTTCGTCAGGGAGCGATCCTAGTAGGCAGCCCGGCCCGGCCGGGGCGGCGATCCGGGAATGCGCCGCCCCTGTTCCGGTGTCGGCTCAGCACGGACGGTAGGAGTCGAACTCGCTGAGGAAGAGGCCCTCGCCATGGGTCAGGCCGCGTAGTTCCTGTTCGCACGCGGCGATGCTGTCGGCCGGGATGGTGCCGGTGAGCCGCCAGATCGACGGGCCGGCCTGCGGCTCGTCGGGCACCGCGCGCAGGGCGACCAGCCGCGGCAGGACCCGGGGGCCGCTGTCCGCCGGGACCTCCAGCTCGAAGCGGTCGACCGGCTCGCAGACCTCGGTGCCGGCCTCGCGGAGCGCCCGGTCCAGGGCCAGCGCCGCGACGCTGCGGAAGTGACCGGCCGTCGACAGCGGCGGGAAGAACGCCGTGCGGGTGACCGTCACCCGGCAGTCGGTGACCTCCCAGCCCTGTGGTCCGGCCAGTAGCCGGCTGCGCACCGACTCCTCGATCGCCGTGTGGAACGACAGCGGCAGGGCCCCCAGCTCCACCTCCAGGCCGTAGCCGACGCCCGAGCCCGGCGCGGTCGGCTCGATCCGCAGGCCGACGGTGGCCCAGTCGAAGACCCGCTCCTCCGGCCGACGCTCCTGGACGCCGGAACCCGGCCGCCGCACCCGCTCGATGCAGAGGGTCCGCGAGCTGCTGAACCCCACCTCGATCCCGAACTCCTCGGCCAGGGTCGTCTGGACGACCTCCTTCTGCACCTCGCCGTAGAGCCGGACCGAGATCGCGTGCGTCGCCGGGTCCCGCCGGACGCCGATGTACGGGTCGGCGGCCGCCAGCTGCTCCAGGGCGGTGTACAGCGCGCCGGTGCGGGCCGGGTCCCGCGGCGTCACCACGGATTCGAGGCTCGGCGGCGCGAAGTGCCCGTCCTGGGCCAGCCCGTCCGGGCTGCCGAGCCGGTCACCGATGCGGACGTCCCTGAGCCCGGTGATCCGGGCGATCCGGCCGGCCGCGCCGCCCTCGACCGCCCGCACCCGACCGGCCAGCTCCCGCACCGCACCGGCTTCGGTGGGGCGGAAGTACACCACTTGTTGATACGGCGTCAGGGTCCCGCCGTCGAGCCGCGCGTAGGCGATCCGCTCGCCCGCCCGGCCGCGCTCGATCTTGAAGACCGTCCCGTTCAGCGGACCGTCCGTGGGCAGGCTGCGTGCGGGCAGCAGTTCCCTGATGCCCTCGGTCAGCGCCGCGACCCCGGTACCGGTGGCCGCCGAGCCGAAGAAGACCGGGTACGCCCGCGCCGCAGCCACCTGACGGGCCAGTTCGGCCCGGTGGTCGGCGTCGTCCAGCTTCACGGTGTCGTCGAGGTACCGGGCGAGAAAGCCGTCGTCGGCGTCGGCCAGGAACTCGCCGAGCTCTTCCGGCGGACGCCCGACGGCCCGAGCGCCGGCCGTGCCGATGGCGTCCACCGAGGCCACGGCCACGGCGCGGGCCGTCAGCTTCTCCCGGATCTCGGCCATCAGCGCGTCCTCGCGGGCGCCGACCCGGTCGATCTTGTTGGCGAAGATCAGCGTGGGCAGGCGCAGCTTGGCGATGGTGCGCATCAGCACCCGGGTCTGCGCCTGCACGCCCTCCACCGCCGACACGACCAGGACGACGCCGTCGAGCGCGCGCAGCGCCCGCTCCACCTCGGCGATGAAGTCGGCGTGGCCGGGGGTGTCGACGAGGGTGATCCGCGGTCCTTCCGCGCCCGGGGCGGGCGCGCTGAGGGCCACCACCGCGGACTGGATGGTGATGCCGCGACGGCGTTCCTGGTCGAGGGAGTCGGTGCGGGTGTCGCCGCCGTCGACGCTGCCGAGGCGCTCGATGACGCCCGCGTCGAAGAGCAGACGCTCCGTCAGGCTGGTCTTACCGGCGTCGACGTGCGCCAGGATGCCGATGTTCAGGGTGGTGGGCACAGTGCGGAGTCCTCGGGGATGCGGGTGACAGGTCGGGTCCGAAAGGAACGTCGATCTGTCGGCGCATCGGGGTCTCCACACTTCGGTCTGAGCAGGGCCTTCGAGACGATACGCCGGGCCGGGACCCGGCGAAACCGATTATTTCCCGGGCCGCCGCGCGCCGCCCCCGGCCACCCCCGACCATCTCCCGGCGGCGGCCGTCAGGCGGGCTCCATCGCTGCGCGCGGGTCGCGGGCCGCCAGGCCGGACTCGGTTCGCACCCGGTGCCGCACCACGCTCAGCGGGCCGAGCCCGCCCAGCACCCCGATCAGGTCCGCGACCGTGACCTCGACCGCGCTGTCGGCATCGGCGTCGGTGCCGCCGTCGGCCAGGGTGATCGTGCCGGCCTCCGCCAGGTCCAGCGGCCGGAGGTCGGCCAGCGTCGAGAGCTGACGCCGCTCGGCCCGGCCCAGCGCGAGCGGGTCGAGGTCCAGTGGATCCCCCAGCAGCAGGACCAGGTCGCTCGCCTCCGCCGCCAGCCGGAGGCTGTTCCTCCGGTCCGACGCCGCGTAGCACCACTCGTCCGGGTGCTGGCCGCGCAGCAGTGGGAAGCGGCCCCTCAGTTCCCGCAGCAGCGGCGCGACTTCCTCGATCGGCGCACACGGACGGACCACGAAGGAGAGCCGTTCCGCCTCGGGCCGCAACTCCTCGCCCGCGTCCTCCAGCGTGCGCACCGGCACGCAGCGCCCGGCGTCGACCCCGCCCGGGGTCCGGAGCGCCGCATCCCGCCCACGCCTGGTGCCCAGCATCAGGACCGTGTCACCGCGCCCCTGGTACGCCCTGACGGCGCCCCAGGTGCTGCTCTCCCTGGGACAGGCCGGCTCCACGCACCCGGCGGCCGGGGACCGACCGTCCACGGCCGGTTCGCGTCGGGTAGCGGGCACCGGCCGGGCCGCCGCGCCCTGGGGCCGGTCGGTGGGGGCGGGCCGGCTCGGGAACGGCAGGATGACCCGCCGGGTGCGCAGCACCGCCGACCAGGTCCTGACCGCCGCCGTGGCCACCTCGGCGTCGTCCCGGCCGGCCGCGACGGCCAGGCCCACCGCCTGTCCCGCCGGGTCGAGGTAGCTGGTCGCGGCGACCACGGTCGGGGCGTGCCCGGTCGCGGCGTGCCCGGCCGCAGTGTTCCCGGTCGCGGAGAGGCGGTCGAAGCTGCCGGAGCGCGCCGGCACGCCCCGCCCCCGAAGCCACGCGACCAGCAGTGGCGCAGCCGGACAGTCGACCGGGCCCCGGACCGGGTGGGTGTAGCGCTCGGCGACCACGATCTCGCCGTTCAGCGGGCTGGAACTGCTGAGCTCCTCCGTGAGCCGCGACCTGTTCATCGGCCGCCCTTCTCCTTGATCGACCAGTTGCTACGACCCTGGCACACGCCGACATCGAGGCAGTTCATCGACATGAACGAATTCGAACACCCCTGCTTCTGTCTCCTGCCCCCGCCGCCGGGAACGGCTGCAGCGGTCAGCCCGTCCGGCGCCGGTCGACCCGCTGCAGCAGCCGGTCGGCGAGGGGTCGGCCCCGGTGCCTCCGCACCACTCGGACGAGCTCCTCGGTCTCGCGCTCCACCCGGCGCGAGAGCACCCGGCCGGAGCTGTCGAGGAACTCCTCCCAGGTCGCCATCGCCGCCTCGGCGTGACCCAGCCGGTACTGGAGGCGGGCCAGCCTGGCCTGGACCAGCGCCCGGGACCGCGGCTCGGTCGGTGGCCGGCGCCGGAGGGAGCCGCGCAGCGCGGCGACGGCCGTGGGCCAGTCCTCGGCGTGGACGGCGGTCACGCCGCGCTGGTGGTCCAGCGAGGCCAGGTGGTAGGCGCCCACGGCGGAGCACTCGTCCGGCGCGGCGGCGAGCGCCTGCTCGGCACGGTGCAGCGCGTCCGCAGCGGCCGAGTGGTTCCCGCCGGCCGCCTCGGCGACGGCCAACTGGCCCAACAGCGAGGCCCGGAGGGTCGGCGCGGCCTGGCCGGACGAGCGCTCGACCGCGGCCCGGGCCAGGTCGCGCGCCCGGCCGGGCCGGTGCAGCGCATGGGCCTGGACGCTCAGTCCGCGCAGCGCCAGGCTCTGGCCCACCGGGTCGTCCGCGGCCTCGGCCAGTTCGAGGCTGGTCAGGTAGTACCGCTGGGCCAGCCCCTGGAGGTCGTCGTCGAAGTGCATGAAGCCGCACAGATAGGTGAGTTGTGCCGCGGTGAGCAGCACCCGGCGGCGCAGCCACGGGGGCCCGGGGGCCCGGAGCATCGGGGCCGTGGTCTCGGCGAGGTAGACCGCCAGCGCCGTTCGGGCCTGGCCGCCGCCGTGCACATGGTCGGCCGCGGAGAAGACCTGCACCATGGCCCCGCTCGCCTCCACCCTCGGGGGCGAGAGTCGCTCCCCGGCCCTCAGCGGGGTCGGCTCCGTGCCGGACCCGGCCCCGGGGGCCCGGCGACGGTCGCCCAGGACCGCCGTCCAGACCGAGAGGTCGCAGGGCAGGGCGAGCTCCGGGTCCCCGCCGTACCGGGCGAGGGACACCAGCCTTCCCTCCGGCCCCTCCTGACGGTCCGTCGGCGAGAGGAGCGGTGAGACGGTCCGGTCGTCGAGGCCGGCCTCGGCCAGCGAGACCGTTCGGCCGAGCCCCCGGGAGAGCGCCTCCACCAGCAGCGCCGGGGCCGGGGGGCGCGGCTGGGTCCCGGCCAGCCACTGGGAGACGGACCAGCGCTGGTAGTTGAGCGAGAGACCGCACTCGGTGCCGACCTGGTTGACCGCGCGCGCCAACCGGTCGCCGGTCCAGCCGGTCTCCGCGAGAAGTCGACGCAGGAAGTGGTTCGGATGTCTGTCCACTGCGACAATTCCCCACCTGAACAGTCGATATGTAGCTCACACGCTACCTGCGGAAATTCCGCGCCGGTGTAAATTCCACCGACAATCACCCGTCCGGGTAACAGGCGGCGGGGCGGCGCGGGCGGCAACGCCTCGAGCAGCCGTTCGACGGCGAAGCAGGTGTGACCCCGGGGCCGCGAGCGGTGTTTCAACACCCGTGGAATTTCAACAACCTCCCTCCCCGGAAGGGCTTTTCCCGGCGGTGTCGGTGAGCGCCTACTGGAGGGGCCCCGGAGAACCGGCGAGTCCCACCCCGGCACGGCTCCGCTCCGGGCGCCGCGCGCCGCGTCCCGGCGTCCCACCCCTGGAACGGCCAGCGAAGGAATCGGTATGCGCGCATTCAGTCCGGCGATCGACGGCGCCAGGCCCGTCCCTGCCGCCGGAGTCATCCACCTGTTCCCGGGGCAGGGCGACTTTCCGGTCAGCCCGCTGGCCCGGGCCACCCGACCGGGCGGGGCGCTGCGCGAGGCGGCCTTCCAGGTGTTCGAGCAGGTCGACCAGGTCGCGGTGGAGCGCGGCTGCCCGCCGCTGGCGCCCTGGCTGCTCTCCTCCCGGGCCCCCGGTGGGCGCGATCTGGCCAGAGCCCGGCTCGGCACCGTCCAACTCGCCCTCTTCGGCGCCTGCCTGACCGTCCACCAAGGGCTCTGCGCGGCCATGGGCGAGCCGGACGCGGTGGTCGGGGTCAGCTTCGGGGAGATCGCCGCGCTGACCGCCGCCGGGGTCTTCAGCGTCGCCGACGGGGCCAGGATCGCGCACGACCTCGCCCGGGTCCTGGCCGAATGTCCCGGCGGCCTGACGGTACTGGGGTGTTCGGAGCAGACCGCGCTGACGCTGGTCGAGCACGCCGGCGCCCGGGAGCTGGCCGTGGCATGCGTGAACGACGACCACGAGACCGTGCTGAGCGGGCCGTCGGCGGAGCTGACCGCACTGGAGGAGGAGGCCGGGCACAAGGGGGTGACCGCCACCCGACTGAAGCTGCCCTTCTCCTCGCACCACCCGGCACTCCAGCAGCAGGCCCGGATCTTCGCCGCCGCCGTGCGCGGCTACCCGGCTGCCACCGCCGACCGGACGGTCTACTCGGCGGTGGCCGGGCGGGCCTACACGGCCTCCGACGACCTGGCCGCCCGGCTGGCCGACTGCCTCGTCCGCCCGGCGCTGCTGCCGCAGGTGCTGCCGCAGGCGGCGGGCCGCCGTCCGGTGGCCCTCTACGAGGCGGGCACCGGCAGCGCGCTGTCGCGCAGCGCCCAGCGGGTGCTGGCCGACCGCCCGGTGACCGTCCACGCCCCGCTGGCCGATGCCGCATTCGAGTGGCGGTCGGTGCAGCGGCCCGAACCGACCTGACCAGCCCCGGAGGCTGCCATGCCAGAGCAAGAAGCCACGATCCTCACTCCCGGCGCGCGGCAGGAGCTCGCCCGCCTCGTCCACGGTCCCTGCACCCCGGCCTACCTCGACACCCTGCGCCGACTCCTGGCGCAGGGCCCGGACCCCGGCGCCGACACCTCCGAGCACCGCAGCGGCAACCGCAGTGGCCGCAGCATCCGGACGCTGCTCCGGCTGGTCCGGGGACTGCCCCCGGCCCGCCAACTGTTCCAGGACCCCGCCCAGCTGGCCGCGCTGCACGCCTGGGCCGTGGTCGCGGACCCGGGACTGTGCATGGCCGCCCTGGTCCACTTCCAGCTCTGCCTCGCCTCCATGGTGGAACTCGCCCCCGACCAAAGTGAGTTGAAGGACAGCTTCGAGGCGTTCGAGAGCGGCACGACCGCCGGCAGCTACATGGTCACCGAGGTCGGCCGGTCCAACAGCCATCTGGCCACCCGAACCCGGGCCGAATTCGACGCCACCACCCGTGAGTTCGTCCTGGACACGCCGGACCCCGAGGCGGCGAAGCTCGGCGGGATCCAGATACCCGGGCTGTCCCGCACCGCCGTCGTGCTGGCCCGGCTCTTCGTCGGCTCCGCCGACTGCGGGGTGTTCGCGTTCGTGGTCGACATCAGCGACGCGGACGGACTGCTGCCGGGCGTCGAGATGTCCAGCCTGGTCGAGGTCAGCAGCATCCCGCTGGACTACGCGCAGGTCCGCTTCCACCAGCTGCGGCTGCCCTACCGGCGCTGGCTGCGCGACAGCGCGGACATCAGCGACCAGGGGGTGTTCCACGACCCGCTCGGGTCGACCGACCGCCGGCTCCAGCGCACCCTGTGCACCGGCCAAGCGCTGTGGGGGGTGCTGCCGTCCGTCGCCGCGGCCGCCGGCCGTCAGGCCGCGGTGCTGGCCCTCAACTACTCGCGGCAGCGCCGTACTCAGGGACGGTTGGCGCCCGGGAGGCCGCTGCTGGAGTACCGGGCCCAGCAGCACGCGCTGCTGGGCGCACTGGCCGACGCCTTCGCGCTGACCTGCGCGGCGGAGCAGGCCCGCAGCCTGTGGGCCGAGGCGTCGGCGGCGGGCGCGGTTCCCGCACAACAGCAACAGCAACAGCAACAGCAACAGCAACAGCAGGGCGACGGTGCCATGACCTTCTCCCCGTGGGCCGCCGTCAGCAGCCCACTGGCCGCCTACAAGGCGCTGGCGGTCTCCGAGGCCGCGCGCATCACCGGCGAGTGCCGGCTCCGCTGCGGCTTCTCCGGGCACCTGGACATGAACCGGCTCACCGCCTACCACGGCTTCTTCCACGCCTTCAGCACGGCCGGCGGCGACAACCAGCTCATCCTGTACGACCTGGGCCGCACCCTGGCACTGGAGAGCGGCCCAGCCGCCGGGCTGCCGCCCTGGCCGGAGCAGACGGACCCGGCCTGGTGGCCGACCGTCATCCGCGCCCACGAGCAGTCCCTCGCCCGGCTGTTGCACCGCGAGCAGGCCGAGCGCACCCGCCCGGAGCGCTCGGACTTCGAGGTCTGGAACCCGCTGCTGGAACGCGCCGCCGAGCTGGGCCGGGCCCACGCCGAACGGCTCGTGGCCGACGACGTCACCCGCGCCCTGGCCCGGGTGCGGGACCCACGGCTGCGGGGCGTGCTCGCCCTGCTGGCCGCCCTCCACGGCACGGCGGCGGCCGACCGCTGGACCGGCTCGCTGCTCTCCGCCGGGACCCTGCAGCCCGCCGAGGTCCGTTGCCTGTCCCAGCGGACGGACCGGCTCTGCGACCGGCTGCTGCCCTGGCTGCCGCTGCTGGAGGACGCCTTCGGCTACCCCGCCGAGGTCTCCGGCGCCCCGCTCGCGGCCGCCGACTACAACCGGGCCTGGGCCTCCACCCTGACCTGGCAGCAGGGGGGCGCGGCATGAGCGCGCTCCCTCCGCCGCAGGGCGGAAGGCCGGAGCCCGCAGCGCGGCGGATCGGGGTCCTGGGCATGGGAACCCACCTGCCGCACCGGACCCGTTCCAACGACGAGGTCGCCCGCGCCGTCGGCGTCAGCGCCCAGTGGATCAGCGAGCGGACCGGCGTCCGCACCCGCCACCTCGCCGCCCCCGAGCAGGCCGCCTCCGACCTGGCCGCCGGTGCGGTGCGCGCGGCGGCCTCGGCGGCGGGCATCGACTGCGGGTCGATCGACCTGCTGATCTGCGCCACCTCCACCCCCGACGAGTTGGGTCCCGCCACCGCCTGCCGGGTCCAGGACCTGGTCGGCGCCGACCGCGCGGTGGCCCTGGACGTGAGCGCGGCCTGCTCCGGCTGGCTGTTCGCGACCAAGGTCGCCCACGACTGGCTGCGGGCGGACGGCAGCGCCCGCTGTGCGGCCGTGGTCGGGGTGGAGGCCTACTCCAAGTTCGTGGACCCGGCCGACCGGGGCACCGCCGTCCTGTTCGCCGACGGCGCCGCCGCCGCCATCCTCGGGCCGGTGGCCGCACCGCACGGCTTCGGCGACTTCGCGCTCGGCTCGGACGGCACCCTGGCCGGCCTGGTCCTGATCCCGGCCGGCGGCAGCCGGATCCCGGCCAGCGCGGACACCCTGGCCGGCCGCGGCCATCGCATCCACATGGACGGACGGGCCGTCAGCCACTTCATCACCGACGTCTTCCCCCGGCTGGTCCACGAGGCGCTGGCCCGCAACGGGCTGAAGGTGAGCGACATCGACGCCCTGATCGCGCACCAGCCCAACCCGGTGCTGCTGCGCCGCCTGGGCCGCGAACTCGGCTTCAGCGACGACCGGGTGACCGTCATCGGCGACGCGGTGGGCAATATCGGGGCCGCGAGTGCGCCCTTCGCGCTGGCCACCGCCGCAGCCGAGCGGCGGCTGCCGACCGGCGGCCTCGCCCTGATCGTCGTCTTCGGCGCGGGCATGACCTGGGGCACCGCCCTCCTGGGGTGGAGCGGCGCCCCGGCCCGGCTCACCGTCTCCGCCCCGGCCGCAGCCGGTCCCTCCCCGTCCTCCCCCGACCTCCTCGAAGGGTTGCCCGCATGAACTCCCTGGACTCCTTCCGACTCGACGGTGCCCGCGCGCTGGTCACCGGTGCCTCACGGGGCATCGGCAAGGCGGTCGCCCAGACCCTGGCCGACGCCGGCGCGGACGTCGCGGTGGCGGCCCGCACCGCTCCCGCCCTCGCGGACACCGTCCGCGCGCTGGAGGACCGCGGCCGCAAGGCCGTCGCCCTCACCGGCGACTTCGCGGAGGCCGGGGCCGCCGCCGAGGTCGTCGAGCAGGCCGCGGCGGCCCTGGGCGGCCTGGACATCGTGGTCCACAACGCCGGCGTCATACCCCAACTCCAGGACGGCACCCCGCTGCTGGTCCCGCTGCAGCAGCTCCCCCAGCCCGACTGGGACAGCGTCCTGGCCGTCAACCTCAACGCCACCGCCGCCGTCTGCCGGGCCGCCCATCCGCACCTGGCCAGGTCCGACCGGGCCAGCCTGGTGCTGATGTCCTCGGTGGCCGGTCTGATCGGCACCCCGCTGCTGGAGGCCTACGCCGCCTCCAAGGCCGCCCAGATCTCGCTGGCCCGCAGCCTCGGCGTCGGCTGGGCCCGCCAGGGCATCCGCGTCAACGCCCTGTGCCCGGGCTGGACCCGGACCGACATGACCAGCTTCGCCACCGAGAACGAACCGCTGTCGGACTGGCTGATCAGCCATGTTCCGGCGGGCCGCTGGGCCGACGCCCGGGACGTGGCGCTGGCCGCGCTCTTCCTGGCCTCCCCCGCGTCGTCCTACGTCACCGGCCAGGCGCTGGCGATCGACGGCGGCCTGAGCGTGGCCGACGGCGGGCTGGCCGGCATCCCCAAGCCCCCCTCTCCCCTCGCCGCCGGCTGAGCCCGGGCCCTGATGCGCTTCGACCAGGCCACCGCCGTCGTCACCGGCATCGGCGGCTGCCTTCCCGACCGTGTCCTCAGCAATCAGGACGTGATCGCCGCCGGGGCCCTGGGGACCAGCGACGACTGGATCCGCACCCGTACCGGCATCGCCCGCCGCCGCCATGTCGACCCGTGCACCAGCACCGGCGACCTGGCCGTGGCGGCCGGCCGGGCGGCGCTCGAATCCGCCCGCGCCTCCGGCGACGCCGCCGAGTACCGCGATCCCGACCTGCTGGTACTGGCCACCAGCACCCCCGACCACCCGTGTCCGGCCACCGCCCCCGACGTCGCCCACCGGATGGGCCTGGGAACCGTACCCGCCTTCGACCTCGCCGCCGTCTGCTCGGGCTTCCTCTACGCCCTCACCACCGCCACCGCCCTGCTCCGCAGCGGAGCCTGCCGCGCCCCGCTGGTCATCGCCGCCGAAACCTACTCCACCATCCTCGACCCGCAGGACCGGGAGACCGCGCCGATCTTCGGCGACGGCGCCGCCGCGGTCCTGCTCCGGCTCGGCCCGCCGGACCACCCGGGGGCGGTCCTGGCCGCCGACCTGGGCGCCGACGGCAGCGGCCACCAGCTGATCACCATCCCCGCCGGCGGATCCCGGCTCCCGGCCCACCGGCCGGGGGCCGACCCCACCGACACCTACTTCCGGATGCAGGGCCGCGAGGTCTACGCCCACGCGGTCCGCCGGATGACCCAGAGCGCCCGCCGAGCCCTGGAGCAGGCCCGGTGGACGCCCACCGCCGTGGACGCCTTCATCGGCCACCAGGCCAACCAGCGCATCCTCGACTCCGTCGCCGAGCGCCTCGGCCTTCCCGCCACCCGCTGCTTCGGCAACATCCACGAACTCGGCAACACCGCCGCCGCCTCGATCCCGCTGGTGATGGCCGACGCCGCCGTCCAGAGCGCGCTGGCCCCCGGCGCGCGCACCCTGCTCACCGCCTTCGGCGGCGGCCTCACCTGGGCCTCGGTCGCCCTGACCTGGCCGGCCGCACCCGTCCGGTGGCGACCGCCGCAACCCCCTCCGCCCCACCAGAGCGCAACCCGACCCCCAGGGAGCCCCGCATGGACCAGGACCCCGTCTTCCAGCAGCTCGTGACCATCCTCACCGAGAAGTTCGAGGTCCCCGCCGAACGGGTCAGGCCCCGGGCCACCCTGGGCGAACTGGACCTCGACTCGCTGGCGGTGGTCGAGTTGTACGTCACCCTCCAGGAGCACTGGGACATCCCGCTGGACGACAGCGCGGCCACCGGCGAGCTGACCCTCGACCAGGTCACCGGCGCGGTGTCCGAGCTGCTGCGCAGCCGCGACCACGGGGCGGCGTAGTGGCCGAGCCGATCGCGGTCACCGGCCTCGGGCTGGTGACCCCGGCCGGGATCGGCGCCGAGGCCACCTGGCAGGGCGTCAGCGCCGGCCGCTCCCCCGCCCGGAACGACCCCGAGCTCGACGGCCTGCCGGTCGCCCTCGCCTGCCGGGTGCCGGACTTCGACGCCCGTACCCACACCTCCGTGGAGCGGCCCTGGCGCTACGACCGCGCCACCCAGTTCCTGCTCACCGCCGCCCACGAGGCGGTCCGCGACGCCCGTCTCGACCCCGCCGACTGGGACGGCCCCCGGGTCGCGCTGGTCGTCGGCACCGCCGCCGGCGGCATCGGGGTGCTGGAGGCCCAGCACCGCCGGCTGCTGGCGAACGGAGCCGGTGCGCTCTCCCCGCTGACCCTGACCGCCTTCCTGCCGAACATGGCCGCCGGGCACCTGGCCATCGACCTCGGTGTGCGGGGCCCTGCCCTGCAGACCTCCACCGCCTGCGCGTCCGGGGCCACCGCCATCGGCACGGCCGCCCTGCTGCTGGACGCCGGACTGTGCGACCTCGCCCTGGCCGGTGGCGCCGACGCCATGGCCACCCCGCTCTGCGCCGCCGCCTTCGCCAAGATGGGCGCCCTCTCCCGGCGCAGCCACGACCCCGGGCACGCCTCGCGCCCCTTCGACCGGGACCGGGACGGGTTCGTGCTGGGCGAGGGCGCCGCGGTGCTGGTCCTCGAACGCGCCGCCCACGCCCGGGCGCGCGGCGTCCGGCCGCTGGCCCTCCTCGCGGGCCACGCCGGCAGCACCGACGCCCACCACGCCACCGCCCCCGACCCCGACGGCACGGCGCTGCGCCGGGCCGTCGACGCCGCGCTGGCCGCCGCCGGCGCGAGCCGGGCGGACGTCGACCACGTCAACGCCCACGGCACCGGCACCCCGCTCAACGACCGGCTCGAAGCCGGGGTGATCCGGAGCCTGTTCGCCCGGAACTCCCCCTCGGTCACCTCGGCCAAGGGGGTCCTGGGCCACACCATGGGCGCCGCCGGGGCCGTCGAGGCCGCCCTGACCGTGCTCACCCTCGTCCGGCAGAGCGCGCCGCCCACCGCCAACTTCCAGCGGTACGACGAGGGCACCGACGGCATCGACCTGGTCACCGGAGCCCCGCGCAGCCAGCGGGTCCGGCTGGCGCTGAGCCTCTCGCTCGGCTTCGGCGGACACAACGCCGTCCTGGCCCTGACCCGGGCGGACGGCGGGGCCTGACTCAGCCCCGCGCCGGGCGGACCAGGCGCTCGTCGGGGATGACGGCCACGCCGAGGATCTCGATCAGGGCCTCGGGCTGCCACAGGGCCGTGGTGCCGATCCCGGCCATCGCGGGGTAGACCGGCCCGGCCAGCTCGCGCCAGACCTCGCCGATCTCCTTGCCGTGCGCCTGGTAGCCGGGGATGTCGGTCAGGTGGATGGTGATGCTCACCAGGTCCTGCGGGATCCCGCCGGCCTCCGCGAGGGTGGCCAGGACATTGCCGAACGCCTGCCGGAACTGCTCGACGATGCCGCCCGGGACGATCCTCATCTCCCGGTCGAGGGCCGTCTGGCCGCCCAGGTGGAGGGTGTTGCCGCTCAGCGTGCCGTGGGAGTAGCCCCGGGGTTCGGGCAGGGATCCGGGGTTGATCGGGGTCGGGGTCAGGTCGGTCGCCATGGGAGCTCCTGCGGGACTGGATGCCGGGGATTGCCACGCTAACATCCATTGACAGATCTCTGACGATCGAATCAATAATGAAATATGAGCGCCGTCGGCCGGCGTGCGGACCCACCGTCGGCCGCCCCTCCGTCCAGCAGCAACCGGCAGCAGACCGCAGCAAGGAGCCGTCATGGAGCCCGACTTCAGCAGGTACGTCCTGGAGGGCGACAACTCGATGTACGCCGGGCCGAGCGGCCTGGTGGTGCCGGTGGTCACCCGCGCCGGTGACGAGCCCGGCAACACCGGCCAGTCCGACGGCGCGGTCCGGATCTCCGGGGTGGGTCCGCAGCACACCCCGGCCCGGCGGATCTGGTTCGGCAAGGTCAGCAACGACGCGGGCTACCGCTCGGTGCCGCACCACCACGGCGAGGCCGAGACCGGCGGCTACGTGCTCTCCGGCCGGGCCCGGATCTACTTCGGCGAGCGGTTCGCCGACTACCTCGACCTGCGCGAGGGCGACTGGGTCTTCGTCCCGCCGTTCATGCCCCACGTCGAGTGCAACCTCGACCGCAACCACCCGTTGACCTGGATGACCACGCGAACCCCGGAGAACATCGTGGTCAACCTCCCCCAGGTCGCCGACGCCGACCTCCGGGACTGGACGGAGCGGATCTGATGCCCGAGCCCACCTCTGCGGTCTTCACCGCCGCCGTCACGCTGACCCCCGCGCCGGCCGAGCACTTCGACCTCGCCTTCACCGCGGTCACCCAGCCCTGCCCCTGGCCCAAGGCGTACGGGGGCGACCTGGTCGCCCAGGCCGCGGCGGCCGCCATGCGGTCGGTCGACGACGGCAAGGCCCTCCACTCCATGCACTCCTACTTCATGCGCCCGGCCGACATCGGCGCCGAGGTGCGCTACGAGGTGGAGCGGCTGCGGGACGGCCGCGGCTACGCGACCCGGCAGGTGCGCGCCTTCCAGAACGGCAAGCCGGTCTACGTCTGCCTGGCCAACTTCGCCGCCGGCGAGCCGGGCGCGAGCCACACGGCCGCGCTCCCCGACTGGCTGGGCCCGGCCGAGCTGCCGGGCCCCGAGCAGTTGCCCGGCTCCGCCGCCTACCTCGCCGGCCGCAGCGGCGGGACGATGACGGACGCCTCCCGGGACTACTGGTCCGGCGGACGCGGCTTCGACATGCGCCATGTGCCGGGTCCGGTCTACCTGACCGTCGAGGGCAAGCCGGTGGCCCACCAGGCGGTCTGGGTCCGGCCGTTCGACGCGCTCCGGCCGGTCGAGGGGCTCGGCGACGCCCAGCGCGACCTGGCCGCGCTGGCCTACGTCTGCGACTACACCATCCTGGAGCCGCTGCTCCGCGTGCTCGGCCTGCCGTGGGCGCAGGAGGGCCTGGTCACCGCCAGTCTCGACCACGCGATGTGGTTCCACCGGACGCCGGGGCCGGGCGTGGCCGACGGCTGGCTGCTCTACGCCCAGGAGGCCGTCGCCGCCGACTCCGGTCGCGGCGTGGCGACCGGACGCTTCTTCACCCCCGACCACACCCACCTGGCCACGGTCGTCCAGGAGGGCATGATCCGCGCCGCCGAGGCCGCCGACAGCGCCGACGCCACCGGGGCGAGACAGTGACGGCGCTGTCGCCCACCGGGCACACCGACACCTTCGCCCGCGACCACCTGCCGCCCGCCGAGCAGTGGCCGGTGCTGGAGTTCACCACCGAGCAGCTGCGGTACCCGGAGCGGCTCAACGCCGCCACCGAGCTGATCGACGTGGCCACGGAGCGCTACGGCCCGGACCGGCCCGCGCTGCGGACCCCCGACGGCGAGGTCTGGAGCTACGGCGAGCTACGGTTGCGGGCCGACCAGGTCGCCCAGGTGCTCACCGAGGACCTGGGGCTGGTGCCCGGCAACCGGGTGCTGCTGCGCTCCCCGAACAACCCCTGGTCGGTGGCGGCCTGGCTGGGCGTGGTCAAGGCCGGCGGCGTGGTGGTGACCACCATGGCGGCGCTGCGGGCCCGCGAGCTGGCGCCGATCGTGGCCAAGACCCGGCCGGTCGTCGCCCTGGTCGACCACCGCTTCCTGGACGACGTCATCGCCCTCACCGGCTCCGTCGCACCGGGGTTGACGGTCGTGGCCCACGGCGGCGACTCGGCCGAAGACCTCAGCCGCCGGGCCGCGGCCAAGTCGGGGCGGTTCACCGCGGCCGACACCGCCGCGGACGACGTCGCGCTGTTCGGGCCGACCTCGGGCAGCACCGGCGTCCCGAAGATCACCACCCACTTCCACCGGGACCTGCTGGCGATCGACGACACCTTCGGGCGGAACCTGCTCGGGCTGCGCCCGGACGACCTGGTCGCCTGCACCGCGCCGGCCGCCTTCACCTTCGGCCTCGGCATGCTGGTGGTCTTCCCGCTCCGGGCGGGGGCCTGCGCCTTCCTCACCGAGGCGGCCACCCCGGCCCAGCTGGCCGACCTGGTGGCCGAGCACGGCGTGACCGTGCTGGCGACCGCCCCGACGGCGTACCGGCAGATCCTCAAGTCCGGTGCGGTGCGGCAGTTGGCCGGGCTGCGGGTGGCGGTCAGCGCCGGCGAGCACATCCCGCACGAGGTGTGGCAGGAGCTGCGCGACCGGCTCGGTCTCCGGGTCATCGACGGGATCGGCGCCACCGAGCTGCTGCACATCTTCATCTCGGCCGCCGGCGACGACATCCGTCCCGGGGCGACCGGCCGGCCGGTGCCGGGCTACCGCGCCGCCGTCCTGGACCTGGACGGGCGGGAGGTCGGGCCCGGGGTCGAGGGCTGGCTCGGGGTGATCGGCCCGGTCGGCTGCCGCTACCTCGACGACGACCGGCAGGCGAACTACGTCAGGAACGGCTGGAACGTCACCAGTGACATCTTCGTCCGGGACGAGGACGGCTACTTCTGGTACCGCTCGCGCAGCGACAGCATGATCGTGTCCTCCGGCTACAACATCGCCGGCGCGGAGGTCGAGGCCGCGATCGACACCCATCCGGACGTCCTCGAATCGGCGGTCGTGGCCGCACCCGACGCCGAACGCGGCTCGGTGGTCTGCGCGTTCGTGGTGCTGCGCGAGGGCGTGGCCGGGGACGCGGCGAAGGCCAAGGAGATCCAGGACCACGTGAAACAGCACATCGCGCCGTACAAGTACCCGCGCGAGGTGCGCTTCACCGGCCCGCTTCCGCGCAATGTCAGCGGCAAGCTGCAGCACTTCAAGCTCCGCCGGCTGGTGGAACCGCAGACACAGGTGGAGGAGCAGGCATGAGGATCGCGATCGCCGGGGGCGGACCCGGCGGCCTGTACTTCGCGGCGCTGATGGCGCAGCTCGATCCGGCGCACGAGGTCACCGTCTGGGAGCGCAACGCGCCGGACGACACCTTCGGCTTCGGCGTCGTCTTCTCCGACGAGACCCTGGGCGGCATCGACAACGCCGACGAGGTCGTCCACGCCCGGATGGAGAGCGGCTTCGCCCGCTGGACCGACATCGACATCGGGTTCGGCGGCCACGCCTTCAGCGTCGGCGGCCAGGGCTTCGCGGCGATGAGCCGCAAGGAGCTGCTGCGGATCCTCCAGGAGCGGGCCGCGGAGCTGGGCGTCACCGTCCACTACCGGTCCGCGGCGCCCGACCTCGACGGGCTGCGGGCGTCGTACGACCTGGTGGTGGCCGCCGACGGGCTCAACTCGGCGATCCGGACCAAGGGCGCCGAGGTCTTCCGGCCCTCGCTGGACCGGCGCCGGAACAAGTACATCTGGCTGGGCACGGACCTGGTCTTCGAGGCGTTCCAGTTCTTCGTCAGGCAGACGGAGTGGGGCACCATGCAGATCCACGGCTACCCCTTCTCCGACACCGGCTCGACCTTCATCGTGGAGATGCACGAGGACGTCTGGCGCCGGGCCGGTTTCGACCGCCCCGGCGCGGAGGACCTGCCGCCGGGCGCGTCCGACGAGTACGCCGTGGCCCGGATCGAGGAGATCTTCGCCGAGGAGCTGCGGGGCCACCGGGTCCTGACCAACAACTCGAAGTGGATCAACTTCACCACGGTCCGCAACGAGCGCTGGTACGACGGCAATGTGGTGCTGCTGGGCGACGCCGCCCACACCGCCCACTTCTCCATCGGCTCGGGCACCAAGCTGGCCATGGAGGACGCCCTCGCGCTCGCCGCCTGCCTGCACGAACAGCCGGACGTGGCCGCGGCGTTGGAGTCCTACCAGGCCGAGCGCAAGCCGGTGGTGGAGTCGACCCAGCGGGCGGCGCAGGCGTCGCTGGAGTGGTTCGAGAACATCGGCATGTACGCCGGCCAGGACCCGGCGCAGTTCGCCTTCAACCTGCTCACCCGCTCGCGCCGGATCACCTTCGAGAGCCTCGGGCAGCGCGATCCCGGGTTCGCCGCGCTGATGCAGGCCGAGTTCGCGCGGCAGCAGGGCTCGACGGAGGACGCTCCGGCGATGTTCCAGCCGGTCCGGATCGGCGGTCTTGAGCTGCGGAACCGGATCATCGTCTCCCCGATGGACATGTACTCCTCGGTGGACGGCGTCCCCGGCGACTTCCACCTGGTCCACCTGGGCTCCAAGGCGCTGGGCGGGGCCGGTCTGGTGATGAGCGAGATGGTCTGCGTCTCGCCCGAGGGCCGGATCACCCCGGGCTGCCCCGGGCTGTGGACCGAGGAGCAGGGCGAGGCCTGGCGCCGGGTCACCGACTTCGTGCACCGGCACAGTTCCGCCCGGATCGGGCTGCAGCTCGGCCACTCCGGCCGCAAGGGCTCGACCAGGGTCATGTGGGAGGGCATGGACCAGCCGCTCGACGAGGGCAACTGGGAGGTGATCGGCCCCTCGGCGATCCCCTACGGCAGCGGCTGCCACGTCCCCAGGGAAGCGACCCGCGCGGACCTGGACCGGGTGGTCGCGGACTTCGCCGCCGCCGCCGGGCGGGCGGTGCGCGCCGGGTTCGACCTGGTCGAGGTGCACGCCGCCCACGGCTACCTGCTCTCGTCCTTCCTCTCCCCGGTCGCCAACCGGCGCACCGACGAGTACGGGGGGCCGCTGGACAACCGGCTGCGGTTCCCGCTGGAGGTCTTCGACGCGGTGCGGCGCACCGTTCCGGCGGAGATCCCGGTGACCGTCCGGATCTCGGCGACCGACTGGGTGCCGAACGGCAACACCGGGGAGGACGCGGTGGAGATCGCCCGGGCGTTCGTCGAGCACGGCGCCGCCGCGATCGACGTCTCCTCGGGCCAGGTCGCCCAGGACGAGCAGCCGGCCTTCGGCCGCTCGTACCAGACCCCGTTCGCCGACCGGATCCGTCACCTGGTGGCCGGGCCTGCCGGGGTGCCGGTGATCGCGGTCGGCGCCATCTCCTCCTACGACGATGTGAACTCGATCCTGCTCGCCGGGCGGGCGGACCTCTGCGCCCTGGGCCGCACCCACCTCTACAACCCGCAGTGGACGCTCCAGGCCGCCGCCGAGCAGGAGTACCGCGGCTCCGGCGCGCAGTGGCCGGCGCCCTGGGAGGCCGGTCGCCGCAGGCCGCCGTCCGCCCGCACCGACAAGGTCCCGCCGCGGCTGTCGCTGCTGCGCGCGGGCGCCGCCGACGACGTGCACCTGCGGTGGACGCCGGGCAGGGGCCCGGCGTCCGGATGACCACCGGTTCGGCATACTGGCACCGATGAACGACATGATGGTCGAACGGCCCGCGGCGACCGCGCCCCGTTCCCGGACCGTGCTGGTGACCTTCCTCGGTTCGGTCGTCCGCACCATGGGCGACTGGATGCCGATCGCGGGCACGGTCGCCCTGCTCACCCAGTCCGGCCTGGACACCTCCAGCGTCCGGACGGCGGTGTTCCGGCTGAAGAAGCGCGGCTGGCTGGAGTCGGAGACCCGCGCGGGCCGGCGCGGCTACGCCCTGACGCCGACCGCGCTGGACGCGCTCGCGGTCGGCGACGAGGTCATCTGGCACGCGCGGCAGCCGGCCGACCTCGCCGACGGCTGGTGCGTGGTGAACTTCTCGGTGCCGGAGTCCGCCCGGGCCGTGCGCCATCAGCTGACCGGTCACCTGGCCTCGCTCGGCTTCGGCAACATCGGCTCGGCGGTCTGGATCGCCCCGGCCCGGATGCTCCCGGCGGCCCAGCGCGCCATCGCCGAACTGGACCTCACCCCGCAGTGCGCCGTCTTCGTCGGCGACTATGCGGCGGGCCAGGAGCTCACCGCCATGGTCCGCAACGGCTGGGACCTGGACGAGATCGACCGGCGCTACCGGGAGTTCATCGAGGACCACCGGCACCGGGCGGACCGCTTGACCGGCTCCGCCGGAATGGGCGGCGAGGAGGCCTTCGACGCCTACCTCTCGGTGGTCAACCGCTGGCGCAAGCTGCCGTTCCGCGATCCGGGACTGCCGAGCGAGGTGCTGCCCGCGGACTGGAGCGGCCCCGCCGCCGTCCAGCTGTTCGAACGGATGGTCGCCGTCCTGGAGGGCCCGGCGCTGGCCCATGCCGCACCCTACTGGCCGGCCCGGCCCGACCCGGTCTGACCCCCGCGACCGGTCCGGCCCCCGCGCCCCCGCCTCCTCACTCCCGCCTCCTCACAGCCGCCCCCTCACAGCCGGGTGGCGGTCCGGACCAGGCCGGCGACGGCTGCCGAGCGGCTGTGCGAGGGCCACGCGATCACCGTGGTGACCGGCGGCGCGTCCAGCACCGGCACCGCGACCAGGTCACCGTGCAACTGGGCCCGGCTGGACTCCGGCAGGACCGCCGAGGCGCGGCCGAGCGCGATCAGCTGCAGCAGCTGCGTGTGGTCCCGGACCTGCAGACCGGGACCGTCCGGATAGGCGCCGTCGCGTCCCGGCCAGCGCGGCATCGGCAGGCCCGGCAGCGCGGTGACCTCGGCCATCCGCACCTGGGCCCGGCCGGTGAGGGGGTGCCCGGCCGGCAGCACCACCACCTGACCCTCGGTGCAGAGCACCTCGGTGTCGAATCCGGCCGTCGCGTCGAAGGGCCGGTGCAGCAGGGCCACGTCCGCCCGCCCGTCGCGCAACAGCCGTACCTGCTCACCGATCCCGCACAGCAGCACCTCGACGACGCCCGCACCGGGTTCGGCGGCATAGGCGTCCAGCAACTTGGTCAGCAGTTCGCTGGACGCGCCCGCCTTGGTGGCGAGCACCACGTCGGCCTGCCCGGCCTCGGCCAGGACGGCCCGGCGCGTACGGCGCTCGGCGGCCTCGACCGCCTCCAGCGCCGCCCGGCCCTCCCGCAGCAGCACCGCTCCGGCGCCGGTCAGGGCGACGCCACGGCTGCCGCGTTCCAGCAGTGTCGCGCCGAGGCGCCGTTCGAGCTGGCGGATCGCCCGCGACAGCGGCGGCTGCGCGATGCCGAGCCGCTGCGCCGCCCGGCCGAAGTGCAGTTCCTCGGCGACGGCGATGAAATACCTCAACTCCCGGGTCTCCACGCGTCCACGCTACCCGTCCCCAGCGGGAGCGATACCCGTCCGGTATCGCTGTCCACCCCATCGGTCCTGGACGCCGCGCCGTCGGCAGGAGCAGGCTCGACCCATGACCGAAAAGACAATCGCGCTGGTGACCGGCGCGAACAAGGGCATCGGATACGAGATCGCGGTCGGCCTGGCCGCCCTCGGCTGGCAGGTGGGAGTGGGCGCCCGGGACGAGCAGCGCCGCGAGGCCGCCGTGGCCAAGCTGCGCGCGGCCGGGGCCGACGTGTTCGGCGTTCCGCTGGACGTGACCGACGACGCGAGCGTGGCCGCCGCCGCCGCGCTGATCGAGGAGCGGGCCGGGCGCCTCGACGTCCTCGTCAACAACGCCGGGATCACCGGCGGCGCACCGCAGACCCCCACCACGGTCGACCCCGCGACGGTGCTGGCCGCCGTGGAGACCAACGTGATCGGGGTCATCCGGGTCACCAACGCGATGCTGCCGCTGCTGCGCCGCTCGGCGTCACCGCGGATCGTGAACATGTCCAGCAGCGTCGGCTCACTCACCCTGCAGACCACGCCCGGCGCCGAGATCGGTCCGATCTCCGCCGCCTACTCACCGTCGAAGTCCTTCCTCAACGCCGTCACCGTCCAGTACGCCAAGGAGCTGCAGGACACCGGCATCCTCATCAACGCGGCCTGCCCCGGATACACCGCGACCGACCTCAACGCCTTCCACGGGGTCCGCACCCCGGAACAGGGCGCGGCGATCGCCGTCCGGCTGGCGACCCTGCCCGACGACGGCCCGACCGGCGGCTTCTTCGACGACGCGGGCGAGGTGCCCTGGTGAGCAGCTCACCGACCGGTGCTCCCGCCCCGCCGGTGGTCCAGGTTGGCAGGGACGAGGTCGTGCTCCGTAGGCCCTCGGGGGCGACCGGTCGTCGAGTAGGGAGGAATCCCGGCGATGGACGTGACGGCGCTTGTCATCCTCTTCGGTTGGGTGGCCTTCTCGATCGGCTGGCTGATCGCGGCCTTCGGCGCGAAGCCGGGAAGGATGCGCTGGGGCCGGTTCGCCGGGCTGCGGGTGGTGCTCGTCCTCGTCCTCGTGGTGCTCGTCCGGACCAGGGCGTTCAAGGGCCACGCGGTGACCGACGACCCCTGGCGGCAGGGCGTCGGACTGGCCGTGTTCGTGCTGGGGCTGGCGCTCGCCGTGTGGGCCAGGGCGTACCTCGGCCGGAACTGGGGCATGCCGATGACCAGGAAGGCCGACCCGGAGCTGGTGACCACCGGCCCCTACCGGAGCATCCGCCACCCCATCTACTCCGGGATCATCCTCGCGATGGCCGGCACCGCCGTCGCGGTGAGCCTGACCTACCTGGTGGTTCTCGTGGTGTTCGCCGGGTACTTCGTCTACAGCGCCGTCACCGAGGAGCGCGACATGGCCGCGCGCTTCCCGGACACGTATCCGGCCTACAAGCGCTCGACGAAGATGCTCATCCCCTTCGTCCTCTGAGCCGGACCCCGAGCGGCTCCGGCTCACGAGTGACTGCGGATCCCGACCGGGTGCCCTCACGCGGCGACCGCCAGCCGGTAGCCGCGCCTGGGCACCGTGCGAACCAGCCCCGCGTAGCCGCCCAGCGCACCGCGCAGCCGGGCGACGGCCGCCTCCACCGCATGCTCGTCCGCACCCGTGCCGACCCAGACCCGGCCCAGCAGCTCGGCGCGGCTGAGCACCCGGCCGGGGCGCTCGGCCAGCGCCCGCAGCAGCGCGGCCTGGGTGGGCGACAGCCGGATGCACTCCCCGGCGACCAGTACCGCGCTGCCCTGGAGCACCAACCGGTGCCCCTCGAAGTCGAGTTCGCGGTTGCCCTGGGGCAGCCTCTCGGGGTCGGGTGCCGTCGCCATGCCGTGAAGGCTCCGGCAGCGAGGTTTCCGGGCTGTTGCGTGCAGGTCACGCCTCGGTTAGCGCGGCATACACGCCGGCTGCAGCCGAAGGGCATCCCGCCGCCGCCGGAGCCGGGGCGGCCCGGCCGCCCCGCTCCGCCGCCGCCCCTACCGGGCGGTCATCCGCAGCGCGCCGTCCATCCGGACCGTCTCGCCGTTGAGGTAGTCGTGCTCGGTGATCATGGTGACCAGCCGGGCGAACTCCTCGGGCCGGGCCAGCCGCTGCGGGAACGTCACGCTCGCGCCGAGCGCGTCCCGGACCTCGTCGCTGAAGCCGGCCATCATCGGGGTGTCCACGATGCCGGGGGCGATGGTGACCACCCGGATGCCGTACTGGGCGAGGTCGCGGGCGGCCGTGATGGTCATCCCGGCGACACCGGCCTTGGACGCGGCGTAGGCGATCTGGCCGATCTGCGCCTCGAACGCGGCGATCGACGCGGTGTTGACGACGAGCCCGCGCTGGCCGTTCTCGTCCGGCTCGTGCCGGGCGATGGACTCGGCCGCCAGCCGCAGCACATTGAAGGTGCCGAGCAGGTTGACCTTCAGCACCTGGTGGAAGAGGTCGAGGTCGTGCGGACCCTTGCGGCCCAGGATCCGGGCCGACGGGGCGATCCCGGCGCAGTTCACCGCCAGCCGCAGCACAGCGCCGTCCGCGTCGATCCGCTCCAGTGCCGCGCGGACCGGCGCCTCCTCGGTGACGTCGGCGGGCAGCAGGGTGACCCCGTCCGGCTGGGGCCCCGCCTCGGAGACGGCCCGCTCCAGGTCCAGGCCGTAGACCAGCGCACCGCGCTCGGCGAGGGCGGCTGCCGTGGCCGCGCCCAGGCCCGAGGCGGCACCGGTGACCAGTGCGGCGGATCCGGCTATGTCCATGGAACTCTCCTCAACGGATGAACGACGGTTGCAGTCGACAGGGCTGTCAGCGGGCGGGCCGGCGGCGGCTCGGCACTCTCGCCGAGCCTGGTGCGTTGGCCTGCGGACCCCGGAAGCCGGCTCACGAATCTTCCGACCTTCCGGACATCCAGCAGCTCGGGACAACTATGCCGCATGCCGATCGAAGGCGACCGAGCGACCCGATACGCCTACACGTAGATCATCCGGGACAGCTCGGGGACAATACAAGAACCCGGCTCGCCGTGCAGGGTGCCTGCCAGTGTGCGCAGCCGGCCCAGCGAGAACGGCGCGGCGCACCACGTCAGCGCCAACCCGGAACGGCCGCCGCTCCCCCGGCACCGACCGCCGGCCTGGCACATTCTCACTTATTCGCACTTGCATTCGACCATGGACACCATCGCCCCTCCCCCGGATCACCCCCCGGCGCGCACCCGAAGCCACGATCCCGCGTGGGCCGACAACGCAGGTGGCGCGGCGTCCCAAGATGCAGGTCACCTGTGGGTGAGGCAGGGTCATAGAACGACCCGTCCGAGGAGGCTGCCGTGGTCTGGTTCCTACTGCTCATCCTGATCGCCGTGGTCTTCGGCTTCCTCGGCGCGCTGATCAAGGGCTTGCTCTGGCTGCTCGTCATCGGCTGCGTCGTGTTCGTGGTGGCGCTGCTGTTCGCCGGCTGGCGCCTGCGCTCGGCCTCGGCCAACCGGGCCCGCCGCTAGGGCTACCGCTCCTCGGCCTCCGCCGGACCGCCGTGACGGGGCGGAGCCGCATCTTCGCGCAGAACCACGACGCCGAGCTTTTTCGTGCACGGCCGATGTCCAAGGATCTGGGGCACAGGTCACACCCATGTCTTCCGTCGCCGGGGGTAGTCGCCCATTGAGCCCGGGCTACTGCGGGCCGCCCCAACGACAGGAGTACCCCATGGGCATCATCGCCTGGATCCTCATCGGCCTCATCGCCGGCGCCATCGCGAAGGCCATCATGCCCGGCAGAGACCCCGGCGGCGTCATCATCACAATGATCATCGGCATCTGCGGCGCGCTCCTCGGCGGCTGGCTCGGCAAGGTCGTCCTCCACGTCCACTCCATCAACGGCTTCTTCCACGCCTCCACGTGGATCGCCGCCATCGTCGGCTCCGTCATCCTCCTCGCCCTGTACCGGCTGATCTCCCCCGGCCGGACACGCGGCTAGAAGCCCGCGCAGGCCCCGCCACCGGAACCGGCGGGGCCTTCGCGACGGGCGGGGCTGCTCGGGCAAAGGGGATTGGACGGGACGATGCCCGGGCTTGTACCTTGCACTTGATCGCGACGCTGCCCGAGGAGGTGAGACCCATGAACGCTGTATCGATGTGGGTGCTCCCCCTTGCCGTCACGGTCGGGCGACTGACGTAGGTGTCGCCGGGAGCGCCTCCACAACAAGGCCCTCCTGAAAGGCAACACCTCATGCATTCTCTGCAGTTCACCTCCGAGTCGTCGTCGAACGGCATGGTCGGGCGCGACTTCATTGTGGGCGGGGTCCCCGGTGTCCTCTGGTCGCCGGCCTCCGGCGCGGCCGACCGCGCACCCCTGGTCCTGCTGGGCCACGGCGGCGGCGCCCACAAGAAGCATCCGGCGATGACGGGCCGGGCCCAGCGCCTGGTGACCGGCTGCGGCTACCGCGTCGCCGTCATCGACGCCCCCGGCCACGGCGACCGGCCGCGTAGCGCGCAGGACGAGCGGGACATCGCCGAGCTGCGCCAGGCGCAGGCGGAGGGCGAGCCGCAAGGGCCGATCATCGTCGGTTACAACGCCCGCCTGGCGGAGCTCGCCGTGCCCGAGTGGCAGGCGACCCTGGACGCCCTCCAGGAACTTCCGGAGATCGGCGCCGAGGGGCCCGTGGGCTACGTCGGCATCGGTCTGGGCACCGCGATCGGCGTACCGCTGGTGGCGGCCGAGCCCAGGATCACGGCCGCGGTCTTCGGCCCGCACTGGCCCGATGCCCTGGCCGCGCATGCCAGGCAGATCACCGTCCCGATCGAGTTCGACATCCAGTGGGACGACGAGCACATCCCGCGCGAGGCCGGTCTCGCGCTGTTCGACGCCTTCGCCTCGAAGGAGAAGACGTTGCACGCCAACGCGGGCAAGCACCTTGAACTGCCCAGGTTCGAGGTCGACAGCGCGGTCCGGTTCCTGGTCCGGCACCTTGGCCTGACGGTCACCTCACCGGCTTGAGAATGAGCGGCGGCGTCCGGTCTGTGCACCGGGCGCCGTCGTCAGCGTGCGGCGACGGCACCGTACAGGGCGCTGATCAGCCGGTCGTTCTCCGGGCCTGCGGCGGCGGGGAAGGGGGTGCGCCGGCGGGTGTAGCCGTAGGCGATGCCGTTGCGCGGGTCGGCGAAGGCCTGCTGGCCGCCCGCGCCGCTGTGACCGAACGAGCCCTGGCCGAGCTGCGGGTAGTACTCGGAGGTGGCGTGGAATCCAACGGTGAACGCCTTCTGCTGGCCGAGTACCGCATCGTGCCCGATGGACTGGATCTGCCCGACCGCCGCGAGCGTCTCCGGCTTGAGCAGCGGGACCGAGCCGTCGACCGACCCGATCGCGACCGCGTACATCCGGGCCAGACCGCGCGCCGAGGCCACCCCGCCGAAGGAGGCCGTCCCCGAGGTACGGACCACCTGGAAGTTCGGCAGCTCCCACACCCCCGGGTTCTGCGGGTGATGCCGGTTGAAGGCGATGCCGGACAGGCTGTTCGCGGCGCCCGCGGACGCCGCCAGCAGGGCCAGCCGCTCGGGAGTCGCCACCATCGGCCGGGCGCCGAGGAATCGCGATTCCTGGTCCTGCGGCAGTCCGAGGTGGAAGTCGACCCCGTACGCGTCGCGCACGCGCTCGGCGAACAACTCCTGGACGCTGCGCCCGGTGGCACGGCGCACCACCTCACCGCTGAGCGCGCCCATGACCAGCGCGTGGTAGCCGAATGCGGTACCGGGCCGCCAGTAGGGGCGCTGGGCACCGAGCCGCTCGGCGACGATCCGGTCGTCGGCGAGCTCCTCGATCGTGAACCCCGTGTCCGCGCCGACCAGGCCGGCCCGGTGCGCCAGCAACTCGCGCAGCCTCAGCTCTCCCTTGCCCTCCACCGCGAACTGCGGCCAGTAGTGGCCGACCCTCTGCTCCAGGTCCAGCACGCCCTCCTGGACGAGTGACGCTACGACCAGGTGTACCGCGCCCTTGGACGCGGAGTACGCGCCGAACAGCGAATCCGCGGTGGTCTCCGGGCCCGTCCACAGGTCGACGACCCGCTCCCCGTGCTGGTAGGCCACGAGCTGCGCGGCGTGGTCGGCGCCCTCCCCGGTCGCGACCGCGGCGAACTCCTCACGGACCGACTCGAAGCCGTCGGCCACCGCACCCCGCACCCCGATTTCCTCCGTCATCGCTTCCTCCCAGCTCCGTCACGACATGGGTCCCGGCCGACGCCCAGGAGCGCAGCCGACTTAGCTACCAATGGTTACTTATTTCGTCGCGCCGGTCCAGCCCTGCTGGAAACCCGTATCCCGGGCACCCGTCGGCAGTGGTCTCGTATAGTCCTGACCATGGCCGACGCCCCGACAGCCCGAGCCCGCCGGGGACGCCCCGCACAGATCAACCGCGAGCTGATCGTCGACGCCGCCATCTCGACCGGGAACCTCGACACCCTGACCATGCGGGAGCTGGCCGCCCGCCTGGGGGTCACCCACGCCGCGCTCTACCGCTGGGTCAAGAATCGCGACCAACTGTTCGACCTCATCAACGAGGTCATGGTCGAACGCGTCCTTCCCGCCGAGGGGCCACTGGACCATGACTGGCGGCCGTGGCTCGCGCACCTCGCCTGGGGCATCCACGACCGCTTCCTGGCGCTACCCGGTTACGCCACCCGTATCTCGCGACCGCACCGGCACACCACCCAGACCTTCGGCCGGCTCCGCAGCAGCGTCATCGCCGCCTTCACGGAGGCCGGAGTCTCCCCCCACCTGGCCGAACAGAGCTGGTACATCTTCATCACGTCCATCGTCAGCTGGCTCGCCGTCCAGGAGCACCCCCTCGACCTCGGCGACAGCACCCCCCGCTTCGAGCTGTTCCTCGGTACGCTTCTCCGCGGCCTGCCCGCCCAAGAACCGGGCGCCGAACGCCGCTAGGCCCCCCGCACGCCCTGGGCGGCGACGACGGCGCGAAGCGCCGCCGCCGACCAACTGCGGCCAACAGCAGCCCCGATCAGAACTCCTCGGCGTGGACGAAGGCGTCGAACTGCGCCGGTGCTCCCACGTCCTCACTGCCGGCGTGCTTGCCGTGCCCGGGTTCGCACTGGCCGACGTCGTGCAGCGCCTCGGGTGGCACGCCGACGGCGGTCGCCTCGGCGATGGCGGCGTCGAGTACCCGCCGGGTTCGAGCGTGCTCGGCGGTGGCTTCCCGGACATGGCGCAGGGCCGTGGCCTGGTCGTGCATGTGGGCGTCGCTGTGGAGGTTCATGCGGTGCGCCTGCCCGGGGTGTGCGCGCAGTATTCATCCCTCACCCGAACGTGCGTGATCGCCGTCGGGCCGCTCGGGCCGGACGGGCCGGACGGCTGCGGAATGCGCCTGGTCAGGCGTCGTCGCCGGGCTTCGGCAGCCCGTGGCGCCGGTGGTAGGCGACCGCGTCCACGTCCGGCAGCAGCCACGCGGCTTGACGCAGGAACAGCCAGTACGGGGCCGGCACGGGAGTGTCGAGGCCGAGTTCGACGAGCATGTCGAGCGCGAGGTCGTGCTGTCCGATGCCGATCGCGCCGGTCACGAACGGCACAGTCGCACCTCCGACGGCGGCGTCACCGGGGAGGAGCTCGACGGCGGAGGTCAGGAGTTCGGCGGGGGTCTCGGTCACGGCTCAGTCCTCGGTCGACGGGGAGTGCTCGGGGGTGCCGGTCGTATCCTACGAGTGACGGTCGACCCGCTCGATGCCGCGTAGGGAGCGTGCCGGTACCCGTGGCCGGCGTGCGGCCCGTCATCTGATCCACCCCGGCGCGAAGTCGAGGTCGCGCCCGGCGGCAATGATCTCGGGCGCCTGGTCGTAGATTGCATCCAGCCGTGCGACTCCCGGCGGGGTGAGCTGCCCATAGCCGGCAGCGGTCATCAATCGTACGTACTCAACCCAGGTATCCACGCTGACCGTTTCGGGCCGGTGCTCCGCGAACGGCACTAAGGCCTGCTGGCCGAGCACTGTCGAGTCGCCAAGGTGCATCATCGGGTCCCTCCAGTCGGTCGGGTGTCATGGAGTGCGGCGGCGAGCCAGACAGCCGGGTCAGGACGCCGGCTGCGGGCAGGTGCAGCCAGCGGACGAGGTCGGGATGCAGGGCGTGCACGCCGGGTGCGACGATCCAGTGGGTTCGGCCGAGTCTCTGACAGCCGTCGGGGTAGTCGGCGGTGGAGCCGGGACGAATCAGCCAGTGCAGATGTCCCGAGCGACGTGAGTAGAGGACCGGGCCGAGAAACTCCCGGTCGTGGGTGTCGGCGAGGAGCCGTTCGGCTGTTGCCAGCCCGAGGCCTTCCGGCGTGCGGACCGCGTCCCACCCGTAGCCGGACGCGAGGAGCGTCGTCGAGGAGCCGAGCGGCTGCCATGCATGCTGGTTCAGGATCCATTCCGAGTCGGGGGTGTCAGCCCGAACCGTCATGGCGTAGTCGATGCAAGCCTGTTCGTCGAGCTGCGCATAGGTGGGTGTGTGCTGCTCCGGTAGCGGCGTCTCGGTCTTCATTGAGCCTCCGGAAGTCTCTCGATAGATCAAGAGTCGGCGCCCATGGTTGTTGAGCGACGTTCGTTGTGGTGATGGGTGAGCGGGTTCGCGTCAGGGTCGTGGTGATGTGGGAGAGGGCAGCCCGGGGGGGTTGCCCTTCGTCGTGTGCGGCGACAGCGTGCTCATGGTTGAACATGGGCGCGGCCCTCCCGGTGATCTCTTGGCCGAGTAGTCCGGGAGGGCCGCATCGCGCTCGGAGGCGCTGTGGTCACGGTAGAGGTATCGCCGGTTCGGGTCGAGATGCGGTTGTCGGCGGGCCGGATCGCGTGTCCGGGGTGCGGTGCGGGGCTGCGTCCGTGGGGTTGGTCCGGGCGGCGGTCGGTGCGGGATCTGCGGGGGCTGCGGCTGGAGTTGAGGCCGCGTCGGTCGCGCTGCCCGCAGTGCGGGGCTACGCATGTGTTGCTGCCGGTCACGGTGCTGCTTCGGCGTGCTGACGCGGCGGTGGTGATCGGGGCGGCGCTGGTGGCGCGGGCGGCTGGGAGCGGGCATCGGGTGATCGCGGCCGGGCTGGGGCTTCCCGATCAGACGGTGCGGGGCTGGTTGCGCCGGTTCGCCGGCCGGGCCGGGGTGGTGCGTGAGGTGTTCACAGTGCTGTTGGTGCAGGTCGCGCCTTCGGATCCGGTGCTGCCCGATCCGAGGGGCGCGCTGTTCGCGGACGGGGTCGCGGCGGTGCTTGCTGCGGCGGGCGCGGTCACCGCCAGGTGGCCGGAGATGGTCGCCTTGTCGCCGTGGCAGGTGGCGTCGGCGTTGTCGGGCGGGCGGCTGCTGGCACCGGGCTGGCCAAGATCGTCGATCAACGCGAGTCGCCCCTGATGCGGGGCCGGTGGGGCGGGCGAGGGTGGTGGGCCGGGACTGGCGGCCGCCTTCGGTCGCCGGCCCGGCTTGGTGCTCAAGGGGAGGTCGGTGCCGGTGGCATCGCAGTACGAGGAAGAGATGCGCAAGCGCGCGGAGCGGGCCCGCCTGGTGGGTCTGTTCCGTTACGGGGTGGTCCAGGACGCGCTGGACCCGGCGCTGTCGGCCAAGCAGCGCGGAGTGCTGGTGCGCGAGATCGCCGCGTTGACCCATGTCGGCCTGGACGGGGAGCCGGTGCAGGTGGCGCGGGGCACCTTGGACCGGTGGATCCGCTCCTGGCGGGTGGGCGGCTTCGAGGCGCTGGTCCCGAACGCGATGCGGGTCGCGGCCAGGACGCCGGCCGAGGTGCTGGAGTTGGCGGCGGGCTTGAAGCGGGAGAACCCCGGGCGCACGGCGGTGCAGGTCGCGCGGGTGCTGCGGGCGCACTCGGGGTGGGCGCCCTCGGAGCGCACCTTGCAGCGGCACTTCGTGCGCCTGGGCCTGGACCAGCTCGGCCAGGACCGGCCGAAGGAGGTCTTCGGCCGGTTCGAGGCCTCGCGCCCGAACGAGCTGTGGGTCGGTGACGCATTGCACGGACCGCTGGTCGCCGGGCGCAAGACGATCCTGTTCGCGTTCCTGGACGACCACTCCCGGGCGGTGATGGCGGCCCGGTTCGGCTTCGTTGAGGACACCGTGCGCCTGGCGGTCGCGCTTCGTCCCGCGTTGGCGTCCCGGGGTGTCCCCGAAGGGGTCTATCTGGACAACGGGTCGCCGTTCGTGGACTCCTGGCTGATGCGGGCCTGCGCTGTCCTGGGGGTCAAGCTGGTCCACTCGCGACCCGGTCGACCGGAGGGCCGGGGCAAGATCGAACGCTATTTCCGCACGGTTCGGGGCCAGTTCCTGATCGAGACCGCAGACCTGGCCGACCGGCCCGCCGACCAGGCCGCAGCGGCATTGGCGGAGATGAACCGGAAGTTCACGGCCTGGGTGGAGACCGAGTACCACCCGCGCAAGCACTCCGAGACCGGTCAAGGACCACTCGCCCGCTGGCAGGAGGGCTGGGAGAAGGGCCAGGGCCCGCGGCTGCCGCATCCGGACCTGCTGCGGGAGGCGTTCTTGTGGTCCGAGTGGCGCAACGTGTCCAAGACTGCGACCGTGCGCCTGCAGTCCAACTCCTACCAGGTCGAACCCGCTCTGGCGGGACGCAAGGTCGAGCTGGTCTTCGACCCCTTCGACCTGGAGAACATCGAGGTCCGCCACGGGAGCCGCAGCTTCGGCGCCGCGACGCCCTTCGAGATCCGCCGCCACTCCCACCCCAAGGCCCGCCCCGAACTCCCACCCGAACAGCCCGCCGCCGCGACCGGGGTCAACTACCTCGCCCTGCTGGACGCCGCCCACCAGGAACAACTCGCCGGACGCATCAACTACAAGGCCCTCCTCCACGAAGACAGCGACAGCGACAGCGACAGCGACAGCGACAGCGACAGCGACAGCGACAGCGACAGCGACAGCGACAGCGACAGCGACAGCGACAGCGAAGGGGATCACCGTGCCGGTTGACCTGCAAGCACTGGACCGGGCCTGGGAGCTGTCGACTCGGGCGCTGGACCTGGCCGACCGTGTCTGCCAGCGCGCGAAGCTCCGTGACACCGAGTTGGCCGACCAGGCCGTGTTCACCGCCGCGCGTCTGGCCTTCGCCCTGTTCGACCGGGCCGACGCCCTGCAGCGGGCCGCGAACGCGCAGGTGACGCGGTGATCGAGCGCCTGCAGCAGTACTTCGGCTTCACCAAGATGCCGTTCGGCAAGAGCCTGGCCCCTGGGGCTCTGCACCGTCACGGCGCGCATGCTGAGGCGGTGGCCCGGATCAGCTGGGCGGTCGCGGAGCGCGCGATCGGGGTGGTCACCGGGGAGGTCGGCGCGGGCAAGACCGTCGCTGTCCGCGCCGCCCTGGCAGCTCTGGACCCGGTCCGCCATCAGGTCATCTACCTGGGCAACCCCGCCGTGGGCTCGCGCGGGATCCACCGCGCGATCGTCTCCGCGCTGGGCGGCAGCCCGCACCCGCATACTGCCGCGCTGATCCCGCAGGCCGCCGACGCGCTGGCCACCGAACGCGCCGAGCGCGGCCGCGTCCCCGTCCTGGTGCTCGACGAGGCCCACCTGCTGAGCCACGACCAGTTGGAGTCGGTGCGGATGCTCACCAACCAGGACATGGACTCCGCGTCGCCGTTCGCCTGCCTGCTGATCGGCCAGCCCACCCTGCGCAGGAGAATCAAGATGGGCACCATGGCCGCGCTGGACCAGCGGATCGCGCTGCGGTTCGCGATGCCCCCGATGACCGGCGAGGAGACCGGCAGCTACCTCAAACACCACCTCGCCCTGGCCGGCCGGTCCGACCCGCTGTTCTCCGATGACGCCGTCCAACTGATCCACACCACCGGGCGCGGACTGCCCCGCGCGGTCAACAATCTTGCCGTCCAGGCCCTGCTCGACGTCTTCGTCCAGAACAAGACCATCGTCGACGAGGCGTCAGCACGCGCCGCTGTCGCCGAAGTCACGACAGAGTGAGCATCACCGCGGCGACATGAACACAAGGGCCGGTCCGACTCCGTCGGACCGGCCCTTCCCGTCGCTGCCCAGCACCAAAACCAATGACGCCGTCATCACCACAACGAACGTCGCTCAACACCCATGGTCGACAGCGGCAGGGTGCGCAGGGGGCAGGGTGCGGTATTCGATTCACACCCCGTGTGAATCGAGATCCGTTAGCGTCAACTCACGGAACGTCACCTGACGGGAATCAGCCATGGAGCCGAACAGCCTGCTGGACGCGCTACTCGACGAAGCAGGCATGTCCCACGCCGGGCTTGCCGCCCGTGTCAACACCGCCGGATGGGCACGCGGAAGGACACTGAGCTACGACCACACCGCCGTCGGTCGCTGGCTCAAGGGCCAACGCCCCCGCCAGATCGTCCCCGACCTGATCTGCGACATCCTGAGCGAACGTCTGCAACGGCTCCTCAGCCACGATGACATCGGCATGGGCAAGCCCGGCGCAACCCCGCCCCCCACCGCCCTGGCCGGATTCGTCGAGCGTGCCACCGCCCTGTGGCGCTCGGACCAGCAGCAGCGTGCCGATGTCCAAGCCGCCCCGGCCCTGGTCGGTACGGCTGCCGTGATGCCCGTGTGGGAATGGGAGAACCCGCCCGACGACCTCGATGTATCCCGCACCGGAACCCCACGCGTCGGGCTGAGCGACGTCGAGATGCTGCGCGCCGCACGTACCCGCTACGAGAGCATGTACCGGGCATCCGGTGGTGTCGCCACTCGGGGACGCATCGTCGGGTTCCTCACCAGCCACACCGCCCCGCTCCTGCGCGGTTCCTACACCGACCATGTCGGCCGCGACCTGTGCCGAGCTTCCGGGGGCCTGGTCGCAGTCTCCGGGATCTGCGCCTACGACTCCGACGCCCAAGGGTTGGCCCAGCGCTACTTCCACCATGCTCTGCGCCTCGCCAAGGCCTCAGGTGACCGGGCGTTCGGCGGCTACGTGATTGCGCTGCTCGTCAACCAGTCCGTCTTCCTGAAGGACTACCGGCAGGCCGTCGCGTTCGCCGAAGCAGGTCTGCGTACCGCAGGCGGTCACATCAGTCCTGGCCTGGCCACCGACCTCAACGCCATGCAGGCGAAAGCGTTCGCCCGTCTCGGCGACATCCGTGCCGCCCACCGGGCCATGAGTCGCGCCGAGGCCGCAGCGGCAATGATCCGCCCCGACGAGGAACCGCCGGAGACGGGCTACGTTCAGCCCGGGCTCGTCGAAGCCCAGCTCGCCGAGGCGTTGATCAGCCTCCAGGACTGGAGTCCGGCCCACACCTTCGCGGAGGAGGCGGTTCGCAGTCAGGCCCATGCCCGGGGTCGCGTCCACCGCCTCGCCACCCTGACGACAGTGGACCTCGGTCGCGGCGAGCCCGAGTTGGCCGCCGCGAACGCCCTGACCGCCCTGGATATCGCCTCGGGGATGGAGTCGCAGCGGCTGCGGGACCGGTTCGTGGCCCTGCGCGCCAAGCTCGCCGGCCACGGCTCCTCGGCCACACGGGAGGCTGTGGAGCAGATCGACGCGTCACTGTCCGTACCGCTGTAGCGCTGCGATAGCGTCGGCAGGTATTGACGGACGGAAGAGCAGGGGCGCGGGCGTGTCGGATTCGGTGTGGAAGAACCTCGGCGAGCACACGGTGTACGAGAACCCGTGGCTGCGTATCAACCTCGCCGACGTCGAACTCCCCAACGGCCGCCACCTCGACCACTACCTGATGCGGCTGCGGCCCGTCGCCCTCGCCACCTGCGTCAACGAGGACGACGAGGTGCTGCTGCTGTGGCGGCACCGCTTCATCACTGACACCTGGGGCTGGGAACTCGCCGCCGGAGTCGTCGAAGCCGGGGAATCGCTGGAGGCGGCCGCCGCACGGGAGATGCTGGAGGAGACGGGCTGGCGTCCGGGCCCGTTGAAGCATCTGCTGACGGTGGAGCCGTCGAACGGGCTCACGGATGCGCTGCACCATGTGTACTGGTCGGAGAGCGCGGAGTATGTGGGGCATCCGGAGGACGACTTCGAATCCGAGCGGCGCGAATGGGTGCCGCTGGCTCGGGTGCCCGAGATGGTCGCGAAGGGCGACGTACGCTCCGCGAACGCCGTTGCCGCGCTTCTGCTGCTGCACCACATGCGGGTGGCATAGAGCCGCGCCCTGCCCGTGTCTCGTGGCACACCGAGGAGACGGGCAGAGGAGTCACTGCGGCTGGCGGCAGGCGATGCGGCCGTTGACGCGGGTGGAGTGCCGACCGAGGCCGACTTCACGCTCGCTGGTCGGATTGACGCCATCGCCTCAGCTTGACACTGTCGGTGATCTTGGTTGGTCAAGGTCAGGTGCCGAGGGTGCGCCAGGACTTGGATCGGGGAATCGACTGCTGGTCCAGGAAGGTCTGGAAGGCGGTGGGCGGTCTCGATGATGAGGGTTTCTCGGTCTCTGGTTGGCTGCTGAGTCGTTCGATGTTCACGGCGATGGCTGTGAGGACGTGTTGCAGGTGGGCTTTCGGCTGTCCTCGGTAGCGGCAGCGGCGCAGACTGCTATTACTGGTGTATGCAGGAAGACACCGCGCGGTCCGCGATCGACACGTTCATCTCCGCGTTCAACGCCTCGGACGACAGCGATGTGACTGCGCTGCTCTCCCAGGCCCTGACCTCGGACGTGGTCTTCTGGGGACCGTTGGGCCGCACTGAGGGGATCGAGGCGGTCGAGCGGTTCGTGCTGGACATCCGCCGCCACCCCGCGGGGACCGGCACGATGACGCGCTGTTCGGCGGTGGACATGCCGGACGAGTGGGCCCGGTACCAGTGGGCCTTCACGACGCCGGATGGAGGCCCCCGCCTGGCGGGAACGGACGTCGTCCATCTGCGGCGGAGCCTCATCGACCAGGTCATCGTCTTCGCGGGGGAGATCGAGCCGTCCGCCGCCTGAGCCGTTCTCCTCTGGCGCCGTCCTTCTCCTGAACCGGCACATCCAACCGCCACGACGACCAACCCGGCGAACCTATGCGGTCACAGCACTAGTCGTTCCAGGTCAGCACGTTGCTACGGACTAGCTTCGCTGTCAAAGGACACGCGCGGAGCACGGACCGTTCTTGGCCGTGGCGGGTTCCGGGCCGGACACAACCGGGTACCGGAGGCAGGGGTCGGCGGGGCGCCCGGAGGATACGTGCGGGTCACACGCTGGCTGCCCGGCGCCGACCCCTCCCCTCTCCCCTACCCCGGAATACCGCCGAGGCGCACGCGGCATACGACACAGGCTGTGCGGCCGGGACGACACACGCCTGGGGGCGCACCGGTCGGTGCGCCCCCAGGCGTGTGCTTCGGCTACGGCGTGTGCCGGGTCACCATCGGTACCAGCGACCGCCTCCGCCGCTGCTACGGGCGAAGAACCCGATGACCCACAGGACCAGCACAACCACCGCGACCCACCACAGAATATGAATCGCGAACCCCGCGCCGCCCAGGATCAGAGCGAGCAGAAGAACAAGCAGAACAGCACCCATTGTCATCATCCTCCTTCACCAGGCTGCTGCCCCCAGCCCTCCGGACTATGCATCGCAATCGCCCCGACGCAGGCCACAGGCCCCCGCACGCCCAGGCCGAGGACCGGGACAGCCCGCTGACGGCAGCTGTGGGTGACGACTTCAAACCCGGTGATCGTCAAGGCCGCTCCCCCGCAGGACATCCCCGCTGTCCTCCACCGGCGGCACTCCGGCAGGCCCCTCACCGGATCGGTGACCATCCCACAGAAACCCACAGGCACTGCGGCCGGCGCGCCAGGGATACTGCCCGTGCGCATCAGCCCCGCCGTCGCGGCCACCGTCCTCCTCTGGCCCTCGCCAGCTGCCCGGACAACCGTCACCGGCCCCTCCAGCGACGCCGCCAGCAAGGCCCCCCCAGCCCCAGGGCGGCGGTCAGCGCTCCGCTGGCACAAGGCCCGGGCCCGCAGGCGCACTACAGCGTCCGGGCCGGGTGCTGCCGCGCGCGGCGGCGCGGGCTGGTCGGGGCGGCGGGCCAGGAACAGCAGATCCTGGACCGACGGTAGTCCCAGTGCCCATGAGCCGTCATCAGGAAACGAGCGTGCACCCGGTGTGACGGCCGTCGGTTCCTCGGTACCTCGTTCCCACGTTCGAAGACCCGCTTTGCAGGGGTTTGTGTTCCTTGGTAGTGATCTCATTGGTTTAATTCCGCAGGCCCGCGGGGTGTCCGGACTGGCAGGATCGGGTCATGTCGGTAGATCCCTTGCTGGTCAGAGCCCGTGGGCTGTGGGAGCGCCTGGCCTCGGTGCCAGTCTCGTTCGCCCCGAACGGGGGTGTGCGCGTGGTCGTCTCGGCCGAGTCGGGACTGTGTCCGGCCGGATGGGTTGGCGTTGTGACGCTGGGAGGATCGGCGATCGTGACCGCGCCCAGCGAGGACACGGCCGCGATGGTTCACGATGCCTTGACTGGATTGCCGGTGGAGGCTGTAGCCGATGCCGATGCGGTCCGCGAGGTGCTGTCGGTGGCCCGGGTACTCGGGCCGGCTGCGTTGGCGTATGTGTCCGCGGACGGGTTCCGCCCGGTAGACCCCGGTCTGCTGACGGTGGAACGACTGCCGGGAGAGCACCAGGACCTGCGTGGCCTGGAGAAGCTCGCGGGCGAGGAGGACACCGGGGAAGCCGGCTTGGAGGAGATTACCTCGCCCGCGTTCGTAGTTCGCCAGGGCGGCCACGTGGTCGCCGCTGCCGGATACCGGGTCTGGCCGGGCCGGACCGCCCATATCAGTGTGCTGACCGCCCCCGCGTGGCGAGGGCGGGGACTGGCCCGGACGGCGGGCTCGGCGACGGCGGCGCACGCGCTCGCAGCCGATCTGCTGCCCCAGTGGCGGGCCCGGGTGCCTGCCTCCCGACGGGTCGCACTCGCGCTGGGTTTCCGGGAGCTGGGCGCCCAGCTCAGCATCGAACTCGCGTAGGCCTTGTGCTCGCAGGGCGGCCGGGCACGCCGTCATCCGACCCGTTGCGGCCGGCTCTCGGGGGCGAGCTGTGGATCGTGTCGGCGGAGGAAATCCACGACCCGTGCCCAGGTCAGCTCGGCTGCGGCTGCGTTGTGGTCCGGTGAGGCGGGGTCCGTGTAGAAGTGGCCGGCGCTGGGGTAGCGGAAGACCTCCAGGACGGATGCGGATCCCTTGGCTGTCATCTCCATGGCGGCGACGCGTTCCGGAGGAGCGAAGGGGTCCGGGTCGGCGGCGTGCAGCTGGATGCCGAGACCAGGGCGGGAGTTGACCGGCACCTCGGCCGTGGCGTGCAGGAGCAGGATCCCGGCGGCACCGGTCCGTTCGGGCCACAGACCGCTGACCACGCCAGTGCCCATGGAGACACCGACCAGCACCGTGTCCTCCGGCATGCCTTCCAGTGCCAGCCGAGCGCGCTGCATCACGGTGTCCCAGCCCACCTGTTCCACCAGCCCGAACCCTTCATCAAGGGTGGTCGCCACCAGACCACCGAAGAGGTCAGGGGCGACGACTTCGTGCCCGGCCCGGCGAAGCCTCTCGGCGGCAAGGAGCTCGACGGGGCGGAGGCCGAGCACAGAGTGGAAGAGTGCGATGTGTGCCATGACGCTCATCGTGCCCGAGGGTACTACCGGTCGTCGTCTGTGCCTGGACAAGGCAGTTGGAACCACGAGCCTGCTGTGACCTGCCGGTTTGTGTCCCGTCTCAAATGATCTGGTCCAGGGCCAGGGCTGTGACCTGCAACGACCGGGTCATTTGAGACGCCCGGCCACCGGAGATCTCGGATCGTGCGGTTGCCCGAGCCGAACCCCAGTACCGACTGGAGCGCGCTGCCCGGAGTGCACCTGCGCTGCCCCGACGACGAGAGCCTGATCGAGTGGGGCGACCCCGAACAGGAGTGCTTGTGCGGACGGCTCAGCCGGGACAGCGAGGGCCAGCTGCTGCCGCTGACGCCGTGCGATTTCATCGCCGTCCAGGAAACGCCCCCCGAAGACCGCCCTCCGGGCCAGGTCCCACAGGACGAGCTCGTCCGCGGCGGACAGGCAGTACTCCCACGTCGACGTCGGCGACGCGCCGGCTGCAGCGGCGGTCACACGTCGGCCCGGCCCAGGAGCTGCCACAACTCGCTCACGGCCCGGGCCAGCGCGGCCCGGTCCTCGGCGTCCGGCGGACCCGAGTCGGCGACCGGGGGATTGAAGCCGCCGGCGTCGTTCAGGGTGCCGGCGAACAGCGTGACGACCGGTGCCGCGAAGCTGGCCGTGATGCCCAGCCAGCGGCGGTCGGCGTCGTGGACCAGGTGCTTCTGCTCGCTCGGCGCGCCGCCCAGGACGCGGACCTGGCCGCCCCTTGCGAGGTCCTCGATGATGCGGTCAGCGATCTGGTCCGGTCCCCATGTCCGTGCCCTCCCTGGTGTGATCATCCCTGTGACGGGGCCACCGCAGCCGGTACGCCCGGGCAGGCGCGATGATGTCAGCGGAGTCGAGCCAGTCCCAGGGCCGCCCGCCGCGGCCTCCCGGTCGTGTTCGGACCTCCGCACCTCGACCGCGAGCCTACGGCCGACCGGTTCCCTCCGCCGACGCCGGAGCTGAGCAGACAGCGTTCACGGCGCCCCGGCCCCGGCCGGCGAACCGGGACCTCCCGCATGCAGCAGGGCCAGGACCTCCGCGGCTGTCCCCACGTCGCCGAAGCAGCGGTGGACCACGGTCAGGGTGGTGTTGTGCGCCTCGTCCGAGTAGGTCGCGGCGGCGTCGGCGACCAGAACCGCCCGGTAGCCCGGCGCCGCCGCGTCCCGCACGGTGGACCACACAGACGCCGGAGGCTTTGCCCGCCACGACGACCGTGTTGAAGGTCTGCCGGGTCCACCTGTGGGGGGAGCGGCAGGTCCGGGTCGTTCGTTGACTTTGAGTCATAAACGGATAGTTTTTGCAAATATGGCCCTTGATGAGGTGTCAGTGGATCTTTCAAATGCTATGACACCGGCGCGTCCGCGGGGCCGAATGGCGCAGGCCACGCCGGGCCAGGGGTGCCCCTCTCTTTGCGTTCGAGGCCGGATCGCCCCTTGGAGCAGTGATTGCGGCCGCGCCGCCGCCACCGGGCGGCCGACCCGCCAAGGCGCGAGGGTTCTCGGCAACCGGAGCATCACCGGTGCCCGGTGCATATCGGCGCCCGCTGCCATTGTGTCCGGCCGTTAGCCACACCCCCGAGGGCGCGTTCCCCGCTCCGGTTGCACCGGCCGCCGGACCGCTCGCGTGTCCTGCACAAGCGTCTCGTCCCGCTGTCCCCGGAGGTCTGCTCATGCACAGATTCCCACGTGTCCCCATCCGCTCCCGCCGACGTTCGGCCCGTCCGCGCAGGCGGGCTCTGCACCTGGTGCTCGTCGCCGCACTTGCCACGGCCGGACTGCTGCCGGCCGCCGTCACGCCCGCGGCACAGGCACGGGAGGCCCGGAAAGTGGCGCAGCCCCCGGCCACGGCCGGGGCGCCGGTCGTGACCATCGCCCAGGACGGCACCACGACGGTGTTCGCCCGCACTCCCGCCGACGGCCTGCTGCGGCGCGAGCGCAGCCACGCCACCGCCCAATGGGGCGCGTGGATCGACACTGGCGGACAGACCACCGGAAACGCCGTCGTCGGGCACCGGCTGGACGGCGGGTTGGAGGTCTTCGCCACCCGTGCCTCCGGTCACGTCTGGTTCCAGGCGCAGGAGGCGTCGGGCTGGGGCGCCTGGAGCGACATGGGGACTCCGCCCGGCACGACGGCGGCCGGGACGCCGGTCGTGGTGACCGACAACAACGCCGCCGCCTCCACCCGTGCCAGCGGCCAGGTCCAGGGAAACTCGGACGGCCGCCTGGAGCTGTTCGTGCGCGGTGCGGACGACGCCCTGTGGCATCGCGCCCAGAAGGCTCCCAACGACGGGGGCTGGAGCGCGTGGGAGAAGCTGGGCGGCGGGCCGTGGGCCGGTGACCCCGCCGCCGTCGTCACTGGTGCCGGTCGCATCGCACTGGCGGCCCGCACCAGCGACGGTCACCTGAACGCGACCAGCCAGAAGCAGCCCAGCACCCAGGAGGCCTCGCTGCCAACCGGCAACTGGGCACCCTGGACCGATCTGGGCGCCGACTTCATCAGCAACCCCCAACTGGTGGCCAACGCCTACAGGACCAGCACCGGGCAGACCAGTACGCGCGGCAACGGCACCCTGCTGCAGGCCTTCGCCAACCGCAGCGACCACCACCCGTGGACCGTCGCCCAGTCCCAGTCCGGCACCGCAGCCACTCCCGACGGCACCTGGGACACCGGCCACCCCTACGACCTCGGCCTGGCCCTCACCTCACCGCCTGTGGTCGCCGCGGCCAGCGACGGACGCCTGTCGGTCTTCGGCTTCAACAGCGACCACACCGTCGTCCACCGCTCCCAGACCCACACCCTCATCCCGGGCACCGATGCCACCGGCATCTGGGACGGGGGCTGGCCCCCGCACCCCGGGGTGTCGGCCACGGCCCTTACCGTCACCCGCACCGCCGCAGGCGCCTTCACGGTCATCGTTGTCGATCAAGCCTCCGCCACGATGTACGCGATCGACCAGCTCGCCGCCGGCACCCCCGACTCGCCGGCGGGCACCTGGCTCGACTGGAGCGCACCGGCCCCGATCTCAACCGACCACTGCGCGGGCGCCGGGGCACCGGACTGCCTCAGGATCCATCTCCCCGACCTGAACCAAGACCTCGACACCATCCCTGGCACCACGTTCGAGCCCGTCAACCGCGAGACCCCCGACCCGCAATCAACAAGCCAGAAGTGGGCCCTCGAACCCGTTCCCGGCGCGACCAACGGCACCTTCACCATCCTCAACCACCTCACCCTCGGGTGTATCGCCAACGATGACTCGGAGGTGGGCGTATACCCCTGCGGCGCGTCCGCGGTGACGAAGTGGTACCTCGAACCTGCGACCACCGACAGCACCGGGAAGCCCACGGGCTACCGCATCCACAAGGCCGGCGCGGCACTCTGCCTCACAGCGACCCTGGACTCCGAGTTGAGCGCTCCCTGGGTCATCCAGGCATCCCCCTGCGGCGACGGCAACCCGAACCACAAGCAGGTCTGGAACCTCGGTGGAGACGGCGCCACCGCCCCCGGCATCCTCAACCTCGCGCTCGAACACGCCGCCGCCGCCTGCGCCGGCGACAAGACGTCCAACTGCGTCTTCCAGGACACCAGCACCCCGGTCCCCTACAACGCACCCGCCTGCGTGTACGGCGACGTCCTCTACAACAACAGCCCCTCCAGCACCGCCACGCTGGGCGCCGAGTGGAAGCACCTGACCGGCTCCGACTGGTCGGTCGGCGGTGAGGTGTCCGTCGGCCCCTTCACGTCCCTCGGCCTCGGCGCCACTTTCTCGACCGATCACACCTGGGTCGACGACGACGAGACCTCGCGGACGACGGACATCGAGGTACCGCCCGGACAGTTCGGCTGGATCGAGGAATCCCCCCTGGTCATGCAGACCATCGGCTACTGGAAGTTCACCATCGGCGGATACACCTACACCGTCCCAGGCCACAACCTCTCCAACGCCCGGGACAACACGGGCGGCCAGAACACCCTCGTCATCACCAACACCTCTCCCGAACCTCCCACCAACGCCCCCTGCAACCAGTAACACCGACCAAGAGCCCCAATGCGGACACAGACACCGAGCGGCGGACCGGTACGGGGTGCTGACCGGCTGCCCGGTGGCGGGGCCGCCGCCTGGCGGAGGACCGCCGGTGTCGTCCACGGGGCAAGTCGGGACGAGTACGGAGCATTCCCGGCCAACGTGGCTCCGGAAGCCGTTGCGTCCTACACCTACAGGAAAGCGCGGACTACGTTGGCACTGTAGTCGTTAGGGACTGCTCTGAGTTCAGATCATTAGTTCCGGAAATCGTCCTTGGGGCATGACCACGGCAGTCGGCGGCCCGGCACCCTGCGTGCCGGGCCGCCGCAGTTCACCGGACGCCCCTCCCAAGGGGCTGCTGTGACGCCACCCACGCCTACAACCGATGTGGTCCGAGGGTTTCGACCGCGACGACTTCCACATCGACTTCGACCGCCGACAAGTGACCTGCCCCCAGGGCCAGGTCAGCGCAGGCTGGCACGGCCCCTACCCGACCTCCTCACCCACCGCGGCACCCCTGATCGTGGCGCGATTCACCAAGAGCCAGTGCCAGCCGTGCCCGGACCGGCCCCGGTGCACCAGCTCCAGCGACGCCCGCAACGTGGGCTTTCCCCCACAGGAACTCCGTGATCTGCAAGTCCGCGTCCGCGCCGAGCAGCAGTCACCCGAATGGAAGGCCCGCTACGCGGTCCGCTCCGGAGTGGAGGGCACCATCAACGGGTTCGCCCACGGCCACGGCATGCGCCGCTGCCGCTACCGAGGACAGCCGAAAGCCCACCTGCAACACGTCCTCACAGCCATCGCCGTGAACATCGAACGACTCAGCAGCCAACCAGAGACCGAGAAACCCTCATCATCGAGACCGCCCACCGCCTTCCAGGCCTTCCTGGACCAGCAGTCGATTCCCCGATCCAAGTCCTGGCGCACCCTCGGCACCTGACCTTGACCAACCAAGACCACCGACAGAGTCAAGCTCAGGACACTCTGCGGTCGGGGACGTTGGGCCTACCAGCTGACCGACCGCATCTTGCCTCGAAGTCACTCTTCAACAGGAGTCGCCCCGGCTTCAGCTGGCCGCCCCGCAGCGGAAGTGCACACGGAGTGACTGGTAGCGGCCGTCGGGTCCGGGCATGCAAGTTGACGGCACGTGAGGTGGTCATGTCGTGTCCGTTCGACCTGAGAGAATGGACCAATGGCCTCTCCCAGTTCGACCCAGCACCCGCAGCGCGCCGTCGACCGCGCCAACGCGGCAATCCGGGCGTACCTGCGGGGCCTGCCCGGACGTTCGCCGGGAACCGTCGAGCAGCGGGCCGAGTACCACAAGCTCGTCGACGCCTACCTCGCGGCCGTCGCGGTGCGCGACGGACGGCCGCGCGAGGCCGAGGACGAACCCGAGCCCGTCGCGGCGTAGCGCCGCCGGAAGTGTCCGTCGAGAAGCGCGACCACTCCGACAAGCCCTGCCCCAACCGCCGTTCGGCCGAGCGGCCCCAGCCGCCCACATGATCCGCTAGCGTGTTCGGATGGTTCTCTCCGTCGGCCGATTTGAGAATGACGCGCCTCCCACTCGGCAGAGGTCGCGGCTGGTGCCGATCGCCGTCTTCACGGCTTGCGGTGCCCTGCTCGTCGCGGCCACGGTGGCGATCGCCTGCGGCTGGCCGGGCTGGGCCACCGGCTGCGCAGACTCGCGTGAGGTGTGCTCCCCCTACGAGTCCTTCTCCGGCGACCACACGTTCCCCCAGCTGCTGCACCGGTTCGGGGTGGAAGCGCCCTGCGGGACGAGAGGGCTGAAGTACGCCTACGCCGACAGTTGGAACGACGACAGGGAGACCTTCGACCTGCGCACGTCCATCTCGCAGGCCTGCCTGAGCGGCTTTCTCGCCGGCGTCGCCCCAGGGTCCACCCTGGCCGCCGCGCCGCTCCTCGGCATGCACGACAACGACTTCCCGGTCGACCTGGAAGGCGGCTTCCCCAATGGGGTCATCGGGCCACTGGATCCATCCCACCAGTACCGCGTCATCACCGCGACCAGACCCGACGGATACGGCCAGGTCACTCTCCTCGTGGATACGACCGGCCACGTCCCGTTGCTGGAGGCCGATTTCACCTACGACGCGCCCACCGGCTGGCCAGAGCAGTCGAACTGACCAACCGTCCTGAAGACGCTCCTCGGGAGTGGCTCTGCCCGCGATTGCGCCGATGACCTTGTGTCACGTCGGAGTGCACCTCGCGCCTGGCCGGAGCACAGGCGCAGGTGGCGTGCCTTCCGCAGACCCGGCAGGACTCGAACCTGCGCGCCCCGACAAGCAGCCGGGAGCTGTTCACCGACCCCGGCAACAACGCTGTCGTCCGCACCGACGTAGCGGAGATCATGCAAGTCTGCGACCAAGGTGACATCAACGAAGCCCGCGAGTGCACCGCGCTTCCCCTCGCCGATCTCGACGGCCTGCTGGCGGAAACCCACGGGCAGTCCGGAGTGCGGCGGCGGCTGAGGTGAGCAGCAGCCACACCCTGCCTGGCACGCCAGGAGCCTCAAGGGGTGTCGGTCGTGTGTGCTAGCTTTACTCGTTTTGCTCACATCAATCGAACGGGGGGTCGCCTTGCGACGCATCACAACACTCGCGGCTGCGGCTGCGGTACTCACGCCGCTCCTGCTGGGGAACACCGGCAGCGCGTCCGCCACGAGCGGCAACGGCACGCTGACCGTCACCACGCTGGGGCGGAGCGGCAAGCCGGTCAGCTCCACCCTCAGTGTGTACAACACCAGCACACAGGCCTTCGCCCAGCTGAGCAGCGGCCAGGCGCACTCCCTGGCCAAGGGCACCTACCAGGTGTTCGTCGACATCTGGAACGGCGCGGACGGCACCGACACCATCGGCGCCAGGACGCTGACGGTCTCGGGCGCGACCAGGGCGACCATCGACGCCCGGCAGGGCCGCGCCGTGAAGGCGTCGCTGAGCCCCGCCCCTGGCGCCGGCTACCTCCAGTCCGTCGCGGTCTCCGCATGCTCGGCGGACTCCCCGTACGGTGCGTCCGCCGTGAACAGCGCGGGCAGGGTCTTCGTCATCCCCTCCGCCGACTCCTCGTTCGAGCTGGCCTACTCCTCGACGTGGCGCAACGGGCCGGGCGCGGCGGCGACGGCTTTCGTCGCCATCGGCGACCACCCGAAGGGCCTGCCCAGCGGGGTGTCCGCCACCGTCCGGCAGTCCTCGCTGGCCACTCTCAGGGTGTCCGCCCGCAGCGGCCCGGAGACCGGCGACTCGCAGCTCCAGTTGACGGACAGCAGCGGCACCCCCTGCATGTGGAGTCTCGGGAACGTGGCGTTCGACGCCACGCTGCCGTACTCGATCACCGCCCACGTGTCCCCCGGCTCGTGGTCCGTCTCCGAGCAGGCGCAGGACTACCTCTACAGCAGCGCCCTCAACTACGGCGCCGGCAGGTCCTACGGTCTGACGGTCAACAACGCGGCGTGGGGGCCCGGCGGGGACCTGCCCTACGTCTGGGCCGGGCAGCACCGGCTCTACCTGAACACCGACCAGATGTTCACCGACTCCGCGCTGCCCTACGGCCTCGGGTTCTCTGCGGCCTACAAGCTGACCAAGGGCGGCCGAACGCTGCTGTCGAAGAGTCTGGGAGGCAACAGCCAGGCCACCCTCAACCCGATCCTCACCAGTGGCGGCTGGTACGACCTCACCGTCTCGGCGAGGCGCTCGCCCGACCGGGCGCTGCCCGCGACCGCGCTGTCCACGGCCTCCTCGGTCGCCTTCCACTTCTACACCGACCTGACGGCCTACCGGCAGATCCGGGCCTACCTGACCCGCTTCTCCCCTGCCGGGCTCAATGCCAGTGACCAGGCCGCGCCCGGTGCGCACACCACGGTCGCGCTGGACCTGCAGCGGCCCGCGTCCAACGACGACTTGGTGCACCAGCTCTCCGACTCGGTGAAGAAGGTGCAGGCCTGGTACTCCACCGACGGCGGCCGGAGCTGGCACGCGGTCCCGGTCAGGCTCTCCGGCGGCGCCTGGAGCACCTCCGTGCCCGACCCGGCCGCCGGCCTGGTGTCGTTGCGGTCCGAGGTCACCGACAGCCACGGCGATACCACCACGACCACGGTGGTCAACGCGTACGCGGTGGGCTGACGGCACGACTGCGGCCGGGGCCTGTCCGACAAGATCCGCCGGACAGGCCCCAATCGCTCGGGCCCACCCCCGGTCCGGGAGCAGCGATCGGGCGATGAGTTCAGAGGCGTCGCCGTCGTCCGGCGGCCGGGTCGATCACTCGGCCCTCTCCCCGACCCGCAGTTCACGCAGGTGGAGGCGTCCCTCCATCGGAGCCGGGCTCATACAAGGGAGTTCACCCGGAGCACGCGGGGATGGAGGCGTCCATGCGGTGTCGGGTCCTCACCCAGGCGTCCAGCACCGCCGTCTGATCGGCGGCTCGGGCAGCCTGCCTCGAATCGGGCGAGAAAGCCTCTACTGCGGCGCCACTTCGCCGGTCGCGGTGAATCCGGTCGACGGTCCAGGGTCCAGGGTCCAGGTCGAAGAGCAGGCAGATCGGGCAGGACTCCGAAGCCGGCGGCCGGCAGGCCGGCGGAACCGTTCAAGGGTGGTGACGGACCAGGTCGAGCCGCGCGGAGCCGTATCCGTCGAGCACAGCCGACTCGCTCGCCGCGTGGTCGGGTTTCGGCCTAACAGGGCCTGGCGCTCGTCCGGAGCCGGGCGTCCGTCAGGGAAGTGCGGGCACGGTCACAGCTTGTTCGGTTGGATGTCGAAGGCGAGGACCACGCCGTCGGCAGCCTGCGGGTACATCTCCATCATCTGGCCGTAGATCTCGCCGAACGCGTCGAACCGGGTTTCCCTCTTGCTCGGTGTGTAGGTGCCCTGCGCGTGAACGACACCGAACGTGTCGTCGGTACGCGGGTACTGGATCGCGATCGAGTAGAAATGCGTGCCCTGCTCGGGGGTGCTCACCGTGACTCTCCTTCGATGCGGCTGCTTGGCTGTATTCAAGCAGCTGCTCCGGCAGGGCTGATGCAAAGTCCCAGTGATCAAGAAGGGCCGCTGGTCAGAGTGCCGTGCCTCGACACCGACCTGTGAGCGGATCTCTCCTCGACGCGATCCGGCTCTCGGCGGCCAGCGGGCAGCCGCCTACTCGTTGGCCGACCGGCCGCGCTGATCAACTGCCGACTACCGCCGTGATAGCGATCTGCTTATCGCATCTCCATGTCGAGGTGGAACGTGCCGCCCGGGTTGGCGCTCGAGCAGAGTAGGACGGTCAGCCCGCGCCGTGGAACCGACTTGAAGGCGAAGCGTGTCCGGCCCGGCTGCCCACCGCGATGGGCAGCCGTCGACAACACGGCTGCCCATCGCCCTGACGGCAATGCACGGACAGCTCCAGCAAGGTCCAGACCGGGCTACGCAGGGAGCCGCCACGAACTGGGGATGCCAGCTTGCCTCGCGCCAGGCACTGCCATCGCTACCTGGTGTCTGCTACGTCTTTCGTACAGGCGCTCCTGTTGGCTGTCGAGCCGGGTTGCGAGCCACCGTCAGTCACACGGGGGCGGCGGGCAGGGGTTGGGCGGGCACGGAATGCCGCCGCCAGTACCGCCGGTGCCGCCTCCGCCAGTACCGCCGCCACCACCGCCGGTGCCGCCGCCACCGCCGCCAGTACCACCGCCGCCGGTGCCGCCACCACCGCCACCAGTACCACCGCCACCGGTGCCGCCACCACCACCGCCAGTACCGCCGCCGCCACCACCGCCGGTGCCGCCACCACCACCGCCAGTACCGCCGCCACCACCACCGCCAGTACCACCGCCGCCACCACCACCGCCACCGCCGGCGGTGGCGCAGGTTTGGCGGGTGATGGTGTCGGAGTCGAGGGTGACTGATCCGTTTCGGGCCAGGGCGCGGCCGTCGATGGTCGTGTTGGTGGTGACCGTGATGGAGGTCAGGGCGAGGATGTTGCCTACGAAGGTGGAGGCGGTTCCCAGGGTGGCGGAGCTGCCGACCTGCCAGTAGACGTTGCAGGGCTGGGCGCCGTTGACCAGCAGGACCCGGCTGGCGGACGCTGTGGTCAGCGTCGAGCCGATCTGGAAGATGAAGACGGCGTTGGGGTCGCCCTGGGCGTCGAGGGTGAGCGTGCCGGTGAGTCCGATGGACGTGGGTGCCTTGTAGACGCCCGGCGTCAGCGTCCGGCCGCCCAGGTCACCGGAGATGCTGGAGTCGGGTGCCTGGCCGGCGGCGTTGTTGTACGCGGTGGCCAGATCGCTCTGCGCCTGCAGTGAGTTCGCGTCGGCGGAGTGGATGGTTCCCTTGACGGTGCCGGGAGGGAATCCGGACACCGCGGTGCCCGGGTTCACGCCGAGGTCTCCGTTGATCGTGCTCGGGCCGGTGTTCGTGACGCTCTGTCCGGCCAGGACCGCGTAGCTGCTCGCCGTCCCGAGCGGGACCGCTACGCCGATGGCGCTGGCGCTTGTGGGGAGCATCGCCAGGCCGGCGGCGGAGAGAGCCACCACCAGAGATGTGGCTGCCATGCGGGCGAATACCCGCCGGGATGGGGTGGATTCCTGCAGTCTTGTCATTGAGGCGCCTAACTCCTTGCGAGGGTCGGGTCAATCGGCCGTCAATGCGCGGAAAACGTGAAAGCGCACCTGCGAGCACGCTTGTTGGGTCATCCGAACGGCGACCGTGAAACGAGACACTAGCCCTCAGCCAGGCTGTGATCTGCGGCGGATCCCTGCGCCATACGGGTGACTTGTCTGAAGAATCGATTTTTCTCGCTGCTTTAGAAATATTCAGATTGACGATGTAGGTTGTGGTCGAATTGATGCCGTCGGTCCGCAATTTAGAGGATCAGAGGGGAACGTACGAAGTGGATATGGTGGGTGCGCCGGTCAGGCGATGCCCAGGAGGTCGAGTGGGCGGGTGAAGGGTTCGTAGGAGGCGTGGCGGAGGCCGGCGGCGATGTTGCTGTGTCCGGCGTCGCGGAGTGTGTTGATGCCAAAGACTGAGCACTTGCAGGATCGGCACCGGTCAGGTCGGCCAGGCCGCCCGGGCAGACGCGGCCGATGATCCGTCGGATCGTGGCGGTGCTCGGCGGGACGCGCACGTCCAGCGCGCCGACGGTTCGGGCGCCCAGCCGGGCCGGCGTGTGCTGCGGGGCGCTGGTGGACCACTGCCCGATCGCCGCGTACGACCGGGCGCCGGCCACCACCGCCGAGGCCGCGACCAGCAGCACCGCCACGAACGGGTGTCGCACACCGCGCCGGCGCCGGGGATCAGGCAGCAACCGCAGCCGCTCCACCAGCGGATGACGAGCTCAACCCCACCCTCTCGCGGTATCCGGCCGGTCGGCCGCCCGACCGGACACCGCACCGCTCATGTCAGGCCGGCGAGATGACCGCGCTGCCGAGGTGCCGGGCGAAGAACCGGACCGCACTGTCGGCCTCGAACCGGGGCAGTTCCTTGTGCGCGCCCGAGTTCACGTGCAGGGACTTCTCCTTCGAGGCGAAGGCGTCGAACAGCGCGAGACCTTCCTCGCGGGAGATGTGCTCATCGTCCCACTGCAGGTCGAACTCGATCGGGACGGTGATCTGCCTCGCCTTCTCGGCCAGCACATCGGGCCAGTGCTGGCCGAAGACGGCGGCCGTGATCCTGGGCTCGGCTGCCACGAAGGGCACGCCGATCGCGGTACCCATGTTGATGCCCCAGAAGCCGACCGGGCCGCCGAACCCGATCTCCGGGAGCTCTTGGAGTGCGTCCAGGAGCGCCTGGTACTCGGGCACGGCCAGCTTCGCCAGGTGGTCGTTGTAACGGACGACGATCGGGCCTTCCGGCTCGCCGGCCGCCCGCGCCGCGAACAGCGCGGCGATCTCCTGCTCGTCGTGCTCCGTGCGCGGCCGGTCACCGTGACCGGGCGCGTCGAGGACGGCGACGTGGAAGCCGCAGCCGTGCACCAGGTGTTGGGCCCGGCCCGACATCGCGGGGTGCTTCTTGTGGTTGCCGCCGCCGTGACCCATCAGGATCAGCGGCGCACGGTCCGCGCCGGATTCGGGGGACCATAGGACACCGGGGACCCCGTTGACGGTGAAATCGCGCGCGACGATGCCGTTGACGGTCGATTCGGCGGTGAAGTGCAGAGTATTCATGGCGTGTTGCCTTTCGGGGGTGCCTGGTTTCGAGGCGCTCCCGGCGACATTTACGCAGATCGCCCGACCGTGGCGACAAGGGGGAGCACCCATACGAGTACTGCTTTCATGGGTCTCACCTCCTGGCGCTGGATCACGGCCAACGGAAAGCTACCAGAGCGGCCACCGGTCCGACCACAGCTTTCTCCTGACGCCCGATCAGGGCTACCGATCAGGACCTGGACCATGGGCGTGCCCGGATTCGTGAGCAATTGACCCGACCGGGCTGCGGGGCCCCGCCGGCCCGGTAGCAGGCCCACTGAATCCCAACGTCCGTCCCATGTACCCGGATTCACCGAGCGCTCGGCGCCGGTTCGCCGGTGTTCGCATCGTGCTGCAGGATGTCCCACAGTCCGGCCCTGGCCTGGTAGATATTGGTGATCACCAGCATCAGCAGCGTGAAGACGCCGTATTGGATGCCGTTCCAGAGCGGGACCAGGTCGACCGGCAGCGCGTAGGCGATGACCACCCGCAGCCCGGCGTCCAGGATCAGGCCCACCCCCCAGAAGACGGTGGTCACCTGCCAGATCCGACGGAACCCCGGCTTCCGGTCCCACAGGTCGTCCCAGGTCTCCTCCCCCGACGAGAACCGCCGCTCCAGCAGCGGACGGGAGAAGTCGAAGGCCAGCGGCCGCCGGCCCCACAGCGAGGCCAGGAAGGCCCCGCCCGCCGCGCCGGTCAGCCACCCGTCCTTGAGCAGCAGGAACCGGGGGCTGTCGGTGACGAGTGAGGCGGCGATGCTCAACACGAAGACCACCGCCACGAAGACGCCCAGCGCGTCGACCTTGCGCTGCTTGATGAACTTGACCACCGCGCCGAGCAGCGGCGGCACCGTTCCGACGGTCAGGGCGACGACGTTGCCGATGCCTGCCGCACGCAGGCCGTAATACAGGGCGATCGGACCCACGAGGTCGGTCGCCAGCATGACCACCATGTGCAGGGCGAGGTTGCCCGGGGGCTTGTCGCCGCCTTCGTTGCTCCGGCCACTGCTCATCCGATCTCCCCTCGTTCCCGACGGGTCGCCAGTTCGAACATGGTCACCAGTTCCTGTGCATAGCTGCGCAGGTCCAGGTCGGGATGGGACTCCAGCAGAAACGGCAGCCCCTCGACGGCGCGGCGAATGGTCACCGCCATCACGAGGGGATCGAAGTCACGGAACTCACCGACTGACTGACCTTCCGTCAGGATTCGCTCGATGACCGAGGTGACGAGCTCGTCGGCGGACGAGTCGTAGTGCAGCCCACCGCTCAGAAAGATCGACAGCAGGGCCTTCATCTGGGTGCGGTGGCCCCCGACGAACTCGACCGTGGCCAGGATGTACGCGCGGAGTGCCTCCGCCGCACTGCTCTGGTCCTTCATCCGCTCGGACACGAAGCCGCCGATCCCGGACGTCACCTCCCGGACCACCTCTTCGATCAACTCGTCCTTGCCGGCGAAGTGGTACGAGATCAGCCGCGTGCTGCTCAGGCCGGCCCGCTCGGTGATCCGCGCGAACGACGCCCGACCGAAGCCGACCTCGGCGATCGTCTCGATCGCGGCCCGCACGATCTGCGCCCGGCGCGCGGTCGTGGTGAATGATCTGCCGTCGCCGCCCCTGCCGCTTACCTGCACGAGTAAAAAGTACGTCGCCCAGGTAACACTGTCGAGACGCCGGGGGCGGCACCCACGGCTTCCGGTCAGCCCGGAGGAGTGAGCAGCGTGGTGCGGAGCATCGCGGCGAGCCACTGTTCGTAGGAGTCAGGACTCCAGTCGCGGGCAGTGGTCAGCTGCTCGTACGGCGCCTTCCGCACCCCCGCCGTCCGGTCCGCCCAGATGCTTCCGGCCGGCGGCGGCACCCTCGACGTACCCGGCCGCCCGCAGGTCGTCGCCACGCCCGGCCACACCCCCGGCAGCGTGGCCTTCCACCTCCCCGCACAGGGGGTCCTGTTCACCGGCGACGCACTGGTCACCCAGGAAGGCATCGTCGGACGCACCGGCCCGACCATCGTCTCGGCCGCCTTCACCCACAGCACCGAGCAGGCGCTGGCCTCGCTCTCGGCCCTCGCGCCCCTCGACGCGGGCCTGCTGCTCCCCGGCCACGGCGAGCCGTTCACCGGAGCGCCGGACGACGCCGTCCGCGTGGCCCGGCTGGCAGGAACCTGCTGACGGAGCGGCCGGTTGGCTTCCCCGAACCTCGGCCGAGCAGCCGCACCACGGCAGCGGAACCGCGTCGAGATCCGCCACTGCGCCCAACCCCCGTCACGTGGGTGGGGAACCGTCCTGACCGGCCTTTCGCCGGAGGCCGCCGCACCCGCAGCCGTTCCACATGACACAGTCCCCGAACGCCTCATGCCCAGCGGCCAGGTAGAGCATCGGGCCGCAGGACGCCGATCTCGTCGAGCCGAACGGCGTGGCACTCGCCCGCGAAGGCATGCCGCCCCGTTTCGCGGTAAGGCGAGGGTCATGACGCCCCTCATCTGGCAGCAGATCCATGAAGTCCACCTCCACGAGGCGCTGGTCCCCGACCCCAATGGCACCAGCAACCTCGACGTGATCACCGTCGGCCGGCTCGCGGTCGCCGACGGGGTCCTGTACATCGACCCACGCAGCACCGTGCCCGACCCGGAGACCGAGCCGTACGCCATCACCGGGGTCCCCCTCGGCAGGGTGCGATCGTTCAGCATCGTCATGCAGGGCATCCACGCCGGCGAAGCAGTGCGGGAGGCCTGACAGCGGGAGGCCCGACATCGGCGGGACTCCTGCAAGATCGGGTCGCCCGACCGTCAAGACCGGTCGGCGAGGCTTGAGTTCGACTGTGGGCAATGCCCTTGGCCGCCCGTACAGTGCGGGACATGGCGGATTCCGAGTACGGCAGGACCGAATGGCCGGAGCTCGTCGGCGTCGACGTCGACGAGGCAGTCCAGAGCCTCCGCGAGGCAGCGCCGGCCCTGAACGTCTGGCCGGTCGCGAGCGGGTCGGGCGTCACGGCGGACTGTCGGACGGACCGGGTACGGCTGTGGTTCGAGGAGGCGACGCGGACCGTGTCGCGGGTGCCACGTATCGGCTGACCGTGGTGAACACGACAGCGCAGGTCGGCTGCTCGGCGGGTGCCGCCGGGTCGGGACCGGGCGGCGCAGGCCGGGTCGGGGCCGGGCGGCGCAGGGTGGAGGGGGAAAGCCCCACGCCCTCCCGGTTTTCCGGACTCTCGGATTCCCGCACTGTCGGCCCGGATTCCGGGCAGTAGCCCCACGGAAGAAATATTCAGCCCAGCCGGAGGCGCACATGGACAAGCCCGCGTGGCGGCCGACCGCCGACAATCCCTACGGTCCCGTCCGCCCACCGAGACGCAGACGAATGCGGGGCTGCCTCGGGATCGGCTGCGCGGCCATCCTCGTCGTACTGGCCATCGCCGTGGCCCTCGCGGTGATCGGCGGCACCAGGACGACAGTGAAGACCGGTGGCGAGGGAGTCTTCGTCACCGCCGTCAGGACATCCGTCGGGACATGAACCAGTCCTCAGCCGAATGACCCCACCGCGAGCAGGGCGACGGCTGCGAAGAGTCCACCGATCCCCCATTTCCAGCCCCAGTCGGACCGCCAGGTCCTGCCCGGCCACATCCGCGCGACAGCGCGGAAACCCTCGACGATCAGCAGGGCGACGCTCGCCAGCGCGAGGATCCCGGCAATGTCCCTGCCGGCAGGTCCGGCGCCGGTCCTCACGTAGCCGCCGCTGGAGGTCCGCCGGTAGGACGCCGGCTCGCCGACGTGCACGCCGTCGTTGTAGACCGTCACGGACGGGTCCGAGAAGGTGCCCGACGCTGCCACGAACGTGCCCCGGCAGGTCGTGAGGCCGCTGCGGCCGCTGAACTTCGTGACACACGTCTGCGCGGTGAACGATCCGGCCATGCCGGACCGGCCCGTCGTGTAGGGCAGCTGCTGCAGCGGAATGCGCACCACCCACGCCACGGTGCCGAGCAGAGCCACAGCCGCCACGGCCGCCATCCCCACGAGCACACGTCGAGCGCGCTGCTGCGTCGCAGTGCCCGCAACCGGCACGTCGGGGGCCGTGGCGGTGGGAATGGGGGTTTGCATGGGTGGTTCTCCTGTGGAGCACGGGGACGTCGAGGCGAGCTGTCGCAGCAAAATACCTGGTCGCCTCGGGTGCACCCTACGCGGGACCCCGTCGATGGGCAGGGCACCGGCAGGACGCGCACCCACTCCCCCGGCGCGTCTTTTTCAGGAGCAGCGAGATTTTTCACCATCTCTTTTCGGACACAAACTATCTAAATTGTTTGTGATCAGCAATATCGGGAATTCATCAACTGTCGGTACGAGAACATCTCGGACCGCAAAAACCGAAGGACACCCCATGCGCTCCACGCGCAGCACGCTCTCCCGCACCCTCCTCGTCGCCACGATCGCCGTGGCCGGCCTCACCGCAGCGCCCACCCTGGCCTCCGCGACCAGCCCCACCGGCACCGCCAACATCCGACCCGCAGTCATCCACCCCGCCCTCGGTTCGCCCGGCGGCAACGGCGCCAACGGTGTCAGCAGCAGCGGGGGCATCGGTGGCCTGGGCGGCACTGGTGGCGCCGCCGGTGCGAACGGCAACGGCGGAAACGGCGGCAGCGGCGGCAACGGCACCGGCACTGGCAGCACCGGTGGCGGCGGTGGTGCCGGCGGCGCGGGCGGCGCGAACGGCAATGGCGGGACCGGGGGCTCCGGCGGGGCCGCCACCCAGGGCGGCACCGGCGGCATCGGTGGCGTGGGCGGGGTGGGCAACGCCGGTAGCGGCATCGCCGGCGGCGTTGGCGGTAACGGGGGCGCCTCCACGGCCGGCGGCACCTACAAGGGCGGCACGGGCGGTGCCGGTGGCGCGGCCAGCCCGGTGTGCCCCGGCAAGCCCGGCGGCAACGGCACCGCCGCCACCCTCACCGCGAACGGCACCACCGGCGCGACCGGCGCAGCCGGGCACAGCACCCTCCCCTGCTGAGCCTGCTCACCAGCCGCCGGTGGGAACCGATCCCTCTCGGTTCCCACCGGCGGGACCGCCGCACCTTCGCGAGGATCATTCACGCAATCGCGGCCGGATTCGAAGGTGCACCACCGGGACGGGGTCAATTCTGATGTGTCCCTGACGTCCCGGACGATGGGTCCTACACTGTCGATACCTTGGGGATTCGTCGGAAGCGGGGGGCTTCTGCCATGTACGGGGTTTCGAAGTGGCGCCGTGGGCTGGCGTGGCTGATCGACTTCAGCCTGGCGATCGGCCTGGCGGTGCTGCTGGGCCATCTGACCTTCCAGCGCATTGTCGCCCAGTTGCACGGATCGGTTCTCTCGGGAGCCGACGGGCTGGGGGCCTGGCAGGTGCTCAGCTCGCACGGTCGCGCGCTGAGCGGCGGCCTGCCGGGCATGGTGATGCAGATCTGGCACGGCTGCCAGCACGACGTCGAAGAGGCGTTCATCGCCCTGACCCTGGGCGTCTTCCTGTACCAACTACTGACGGTGAGGCTGCTCGGCCGCACCCTGGGCAAGGCGCTGCTCGGCCTGCGGGTGTCGGACGGTGGCGAGGAAGGGCTCAGGCTCGGCTGGCGTCCGGCCGCGGTGCGTGCCGCAGCCGCGTCCGTGGCGGACGTCGGCTGCTACGCGGTCGCCTGCTGTCTGTTGGTGGCAGGGGACTTGACGTTGGCGGTAGTGCTCTGGCTGGGGGCCGTGGCGGCGCTCCTGGCCAACGCGATCTCCGCGCTGCAACCCTCGGGGCGCTCGATCTCGGACCGTCTGTCCGGGTCGGCGGTGCGCAGCGTCCGCCTGCCCGAGTCTGCGGTCCAGGCCGTCCAGGCGGTGGCGTCGGGTACCCGCGAAGTGGTGGCCAACGCTCCGCAGGCGATCGTCGAGGCGGAGGCGACCCGCCGGGCGCTGGAGTTCGGCCGGTCCACCGCCGACAGCGGGCGCAAGGCATGGGAGAGCGTGCGCCAGGGAGCCCAGGACGGCACGCTGACCCCGGCGTTGCAGGAGAGGCTGCGGCAGGCGCGGGAGTCGGAACTGAGCCGGGTGGCTGCCGAGCGGGGGCGGGTGGCTGCCGAGCGGGGGCGGGTGGCCGCGGAACGGGGGCGTGCGACGCTGGGCCGCGCCCGCTCGCGCTGGGCACAGCGCGGCACCCCCCGTCCCCCGGTCCCGCAGGTCTTCCCCACTCAGCAGACATTCCCCGTCCCCTCGGGCTATCCCGTCTCCCCGGGCTATCCCACGCCGCCGGGCCATCCCGTCCCGCCGGGCTATCCCACGCCGCCGGCGTATCCGGCCCCGCAAGGGTTCCCTGGCCCGCAGCAGGGGTTCGGGCCGGTTCCGGTCACGGTTCCGGTCACGGACGGGTACGCCGCGCCTGCGGTGACGGGCGGCGTCGTGCCGCCGCCGCCCGTCCCGGAGGGTTCCGCGCCCGAGGGCTTCGGGCCGCCTCCGCAGATGGGTCCATGGCCGAGTCGGCCGAAGTGTCAGGCCGATGCCGCCTGCCCCGCAACTCGCTGCTGCTGCGCCCGGCGCCGACGGGGCCCGGACCCGTGTCGAGGGTCAGAGAAGCTCGCGGCCCTACCGGTTTCCCGTCGGGCCACGAGTCCGACTGCTCGTCAGCAGCAACCGCCACCGATTGAGTTGACGTGGCTGACGGCAGGCTGGACGGGTACAGCCCCGGCTGTCGCCTGTGTGACGCCGACCAGGGTCAGTGTCAGGCCGCAGACGATGCCGGCGGTGATGGCAGCAATGCGCTTCATGGTGCCTCCTATGTGGCAACGGTGACATCTCCACCAAATCACGGCCCCACCAAGCGATCACCGGGTTTCGCCGAAGCAACGATCACCCCTCCGCTTCGGATGCGAACCACGACCCCGCCCCCGGCCGCGTAGGCGTGCCCGGAGCCGCACCCGTAGCTGCCGTTGACGTTGGCGAGTGCGTTGGCGTTGGCGTTGGCGTTGGCACGGTGCGATGTGTAGCCCCGGCCGACTCGAAGTGGGCTCGGGTGTAGTCGATGGCCCCGCAGACCATGAACTGCTGCTCGACCTGACCGGTTGCAACACCGCCTGCTCAGCGGACGTGGGGGCAGGGCGGGGGCATGGCGGGCAGGAAGTGGCAGCTCTTTCGTCCGCTCCCGCTCGGAGCTACCGTCGAGTAGATAGAGGTTCCACCGAGGGGGATTCATGATCCACAAGCTCTTCGCCGCCGCCACGCTCACCGCGGCCGTCACACTCACCGCAGTGGCGACTGCGCCGCTGCTGGAGACCGGCTGGCCGTCCCAGGCGCACCAGCTCAGCGCCGAACCCGACTACAGCGGCGGGATTGCCCGACAGGGATCTGCTGCCGCTCTCGACTTCAGCGACATCCCACAGTCTGCACGTCCCGCCGGCTGGGTGGACACACCGTTCGCCGCTGAAGCCCCTGGAACTTTCCCCACCTGAGTTCGCGACCCCGACGCCGACCGACCCGTCGACGACACCGGGGCCACACGCGCCCGACGCAGGTGAGCGGCGGTCGTCCCCGTACGTCGGGACGGCCGCCGCTTTCGCGCGTTCTCCGGGATCGACTGCCTGTCGGCCTGGGTGCGCACTTCCGAAGCTACGGCGCGGCACTGACAGTCCGGCCCCGGCCTGTTTCGGCGCCGCCCTTCGGGTTAGGCGGTTGGGGTCCGTACTGTCGCCGCTTGGGAGTATCCGTGCTGCAAGCCGTCCTGATCCTGCTGGTCGCCATCGGTGCTGCCGCTGCCACTGCGCTGTGGGCGTGGATCGATCACGTGCGCACGCATCCGCAGGCCGTCCGGCCGCTCCTTGCTGTCGAGCGGGCTGTGGACTGGTGGGAGCGGCTGATGATCCGCGCCGCGCGGAGTGTTCCGGCGCTGCGGCACCCGACCGACTGAGCAGTACGGGGCCGCTCCGGACGACCCCGCACGAGGCAGCCCCGGCCGCAGCGAAGCCACGGCGCCCGCCGGCCTTGCAACAGGGCGGAGCCGCAAGGGAGATGCGGCGCTGACGTGCTCTTGGACGCGGCCGTCGGCTGATCTATCCTCGCTGCTTATGGAGGACAACGGCTTACCGGCGCCGGCGGACACGGTCGGCATGCTCGCGCTGGCCAACTCGCTGGAGGACGCGGGCGACTGGGCCGGCGCCGCGGCCTGGATCGAGCACGCCGCGGAGGGGGGGCGACCCCTGCGGGATGTTCCGCTGGGGCGCGCTGCTTCGGGGGCGGGGGCGGACAGTGGAGTCCATCGACTGGTTGTTCCGCTCGGCAAAGGCCGGTGAGGTCCGGGCGGGGTTCCTGCTGGACGACTTCATGACTGAGGAGGAGTCCGAGTTCCGGGCCGCTCCTCGGGCGAGGAAGATGGCCCGCATGGCCCGTCGGGCAGTCGGGCAGTCGGGCAGTCGGGCAGTCGGGCAGTCGGGCAGTCGGGCAGTCGGGCAGTCGGGGGCGGCGTACTGGGGCGTGCCCTGTACCACGAGGCGGAGCGAGAGCGCTCGGGCACCGTGATATGGAGCAAGTGGGCAGCCCGCCGCGGCCACACTCGCGCCATGTCGCAGATCGGGACCGAGGAGTGGCTTCGACGTGCGGCGGAAGCCGGCCTCCACCATTCGGCGGAAAGGCTCGGGCATCTCCTGCGCATGGAGGGCCGGTTCCGCGAGGCGGAGGAGTTGCTTCGCCCTGCCACCGAGGCGGCCCTGGTGGACGCGTTCAGCGACTACGGCCTGGTGCTGGAGCGGATCGGTCGAGTCACCGAGGCGGAGGTCTGGCTGCGGCGGGGCGCGGCGAGCGGAGAGTATCGCGCGATCCACGCCCTCGGTGCGTACCTCGAACGCAACGGACACGACACGGAGGCAGCCGAGTGGCTGGCTCGGGCCGAATCCCAGGGCAAGCCCCTGAACATCTCGCGGTCCCCGGAGAAGCTGTCGCGCAAGTCCTGGCGGGCTGCGGCCGACCTTCACCTCGGGATACGGATACTGACCGGGCAGATGTACCAGAACCCTGCGGTGCAGCTCTACCACGCCTTCGAGAACGGCATCGTCCTGGTCGGGAAGCGCGGGAAGTTCCGATCGGCCCACCGCTGGGAGGAGTTCAGCGAGGTGACCATCCGCAGCGAGCGGAGCGTCTTCCCCGAGCCGGAATGGAGCCAGGTGGTGACCCAGGACTTCCACGTCGTGGGACTGGTCCTGGAGGGCGGGCAGACGCTGAAGCTCGAAAGCCGGGACTCCGTCGTGCTCACCGACTACTCGGCCTACACCAAGGACGGTCGCCGCGAGACCGAGGCCCCCGCGATGGTGCAGCTGCATCAACTCATCACGGAGAAGAGAGCACAGCGCAGCGCCGAGTAGCCCGGGCCGGTTGAGGGGCTCGCGCCGCGGATGAACGCGAGCGGGCCCCTCCGCCCAGCAGGGCCGCCGGGGTGTTGTGCGTCGATGACGGTGCCCATGGTGGTGCCCCGTTGTCGCCTGAAATTGTCGCCTGAAGAGTCAGACCCCGGATGGTCGGACCCCGACCCGTTCCGGCCCGGCTTCTCGCCCCGTCCCTGGTCCGGCACTGGGACGCACAACCAGTCCGTCCCGCCGAATCCGACTCCGGGGCGGACGGTCGGGCTCGCCGCCCGCCCGCATCAGGTGTCGGAGTAGCTGAGGTCGCCGATGGTCCAGCTGCTGATGTCTTCGATGGCGATGCGGTACATGCCGCCGGTGTGGGGCAGCCCGAAGTCGCCCTGCAGGATTTTCGCCCGGTGGAGGTGGAGGTGCGTCGGCCGCGCGGGCGCGCCGTCGGCGGGCGGGGCGAAGAGGGCGGCGAACGGCTTCAGGTGGTCCGAGGCCTGGAGGACCTCCGCCACCCGCTCCCACCACAGGGACACCGGCGCCAGCCTGCCGGTGATCACCGCGCCGGGGACCACCACGGTCAATGACATCTGGTTGCTGTTCTCGGACTCGACCATCGCGGCGATGTCGACGAGCAGCCCGTCAGGGTTCGACATGACATCCAGATTAGGCCATGGCGGTCGGTCTCCGGGAGCCCGCCCCGAGGCGATGACGGCGGGCGCCTCTGCACGTCGCTGACCACTCGTCCGGGCGACGACCCACAGAACCCGCACAGCCGTCGTCCCGGATGCGCCAGGATGGCGACCATGCGCCTCTGCCTTGTCGCCGCCGCGACCGCCCTGCTCCTCGCCGTCGCCGGCTGCACCACCGCCAAGACCGGCACGTCCGGCGACGCCGCCACCAGGAGCCCGTCAGCCACCGGGGCAGCCGAAGGTCCGCTGGCGTACGGCCCGGGCCCGCAGTCCCGCTACACCGTCCAGCCACAGCCTGCTGCCGGGTCCTGCCGCTACGGCTCGCACGACGGCCAGCCGCTCCCCGATCCGCACTGCACCCCGGGTGCGCTCTCCTCCGCCGTCACCCAGGCCACCCTGGGAACGACGATCTGCCGCAAGGGCGGCTACACCGGAGACATCCGCCCACCCGCAGCGATCACCGGCAAGGAGAAGAAGGCCAACGCCGAGGCCTACGACTACACCGGATCCCTCGCTGACGCCGAGTACGACCACCTCGTCAGCCTCGAACTCGGCGGCGACCCCAACGACCCGCGGAACCTCTGGGTCGAGCCGCCGAGCCCGGGCCACAAGCCCGGATCCGGCGTCGACAACCCCAAGGACAAGGTCGAGTCGACGCTCCACACCGCCGTCTGCACCGGGCGCATCACCCTCGCCGCCGCACAGCAGGCCATCGCCAGTGACTGGGCCACAGCCGACCAGGACCTCGGGCTCACCACCAGCACGAGTACGGACGGAAGCGACTGAGCTCGGCGCCGACCGAACTCGACTGGGAGCACCCACCCGTAGTCCCTCAGCCCCAGGTGTGGCAAGGGCGAGGGCGACGGGCGGCCGAATCAACGCCCTGAGCTGCCAGCACGTCGGCTGAACACCCCGTCTGCGGGTAGCCGCCCCACATGACCTGCGACCGTCCCAGCCGCCCCGCACGCCGACACGCTCCGTTCTGGCGGATCCACCACGCCGTGGACCAGGTGAGCGCGCTCCTGGGGCGGCTGATCGTATTCGGGTGCGTCCTCGGGATCCCACTCGTCACAGGGAGACGGTGAGACAGTGAGACAGTGAGACGCATCATGGTGGGCACGGCAGCGAAGAAGGTCGAGCACGCCGCCGACAGGGACAGCGTCCTGACACACTGGATCAAGAGCGCCATGAGGGCGTGTGGAGGCTGACGACATGAGCGACGCCCTGGTGGCCTGGCTCCGCGCCCAACTCGACGCCGACGAGGCTGCCGCAGCGCAGTCCGACCCCGCATCGTGGCTGCCCGTCGGCATCTCCCCCAGCAGCCGGATCGCCGCCGCCTACGACCCGCGCCGCGTGATCGGTATGCACCGCGCCGCCCTGGACGCCTGGCAGGATCCAGATGCGAACGACGTGCGGGACCAGGCCGCCTACGACGCCGCCTGCGAGGCCGACTGGACGGTGCGGGTCATCGCCGCCACCGCCTACTCCGGGCGGACCGGCTGGCGGGACGAGTGGGCACCAGAGGCGTGAAGGTCGCGTGAACCCGATCCCGCCCGCGCCCCACCCGGCACACACCGGCCCCGCTGCCTCACCCGCAGCGCCCCCGGCCGCGGTTGAGACTCCCCTCGACCGGGCCCGCGTATGCGCGGGCTGAAATCGCGCAAGCCGGGTAGGCGCCGACCATGGGCCATTTCCTCGCCGTACTCGCCATCATCGCCTGCATAACGGGCATCGTCCTGCTCGACAAGCACGACCAGGACCGGCGCGGCTCCACGGCCGCGATCCTGCTCGTCGCACCGATCGCGATCCTCGGGTTCTACCTATTCGAGACCTGAACGTCTGAGCAGGCGAAGGCAACCCGGGCGCACCATCGGCCGTGCTCATGAGCGCCATGGTGACTGACCGTCACTCTGTTCGAAGGAGGAACGCCGGAAACGGGTCCGCAGTCCGGCTGATCCTGATGTACGGTGGGCGGCGTCCAGGTGAGAGGGCAACGGATGCTTCACCTTGCGGTGGACGAAGCCCGGTTGCCAATACTCGTCGCCGGCCTCGTCTCAGCGGTGGGTGAACAGCAGCGCGCGTACGTTTCCGTGGCCGACCTCGATCTCTGGATACACAACTTCACCTGCACCTCCCGGTGCGAAGGCACGCGGCTACTTCTTGGAGTCGCCCTCGGGTGGCGGTGAAAAGACCATCGCCGCATGCCGCCACTGATCTCGGGAGGATGTGCATCGGGGTGCCCGGTGCGACGGCAGTGCGGATACTTCCACCAGGTACGACCCGTCAGGACGGGAATCCTGACCCGGCCCATGGCCGCGTCCCGGGGTAGCGGGGCGACTCCGCCGGCCACTTCGATCTCGGGCACCCCGACTGCAGGTCTTTCCCGGCCCACGCCCAGGCATGCGGACCCCTCTTCGGGGCAGGCGCCTGACACGACCTCAGGGCCGCTGCCTCTGCCTCCCGCGCCGCACCAACGACGCGGGAGGCAGACTGGCCCATCGACGCACCGTCCGCGCACGTCCGCACTCCCGCTACGGCTGGGCGGCCGACGTGGCACCGTTCGTCCCTTCCGGGTGGCGACGGTACCGGAGCGCCTCCTGAAGGTGTACGCGCACGGCACCCAGGAGTAGCGCGCTTCCGGCAGGCCCACCACAGGATCCCAACAGGCCTGCCAGAATCGTGCCGACGGCGCGGGCCGTCCTCGCGCGGGCACGGTCCGGTCCGGATCAGACTCTGCCCAGCACGGCGGTCTCCCAGCCGTAGCCCACCACGATGCGGTCGTCCGGGGCTGCGATCAGCGTGTGAACCACACCCGGGAACCGCAGCTCCGGGCCGATCTGCCGACCGGTCTGCACGTCCCACATCCGCACCCCTCCGAAGTGGTCGCCACCGATGGCGACGCGGCGGCCGTCAAGGACGGTGGCCACCACCAGATTGGGCGCACCCCCGCGTCCGCCGCGGTTCTCCACTGCCGGGCCGCGTTTGTGCCAACCGGGCAGCTCCCACACCTGCACCGTGTTGTCGATGTTGGTGATGACCGCGACCGGGCACCCGAGCAGTGGCGCCACCCCTGCCTCCACGACTGCAGATCTGTCGGGGCCGATCAGCGGTTTGCCGACCGGCTGCCGCGTGGCCAGGTCCCAGACCCGCACCTTCCCGCCGCTGTCACCGGCGAAGGCGACCAGGCGCCCGTCGAGCTCCGTCACCGCCAGCGTCCTCACCCAGCCGCTGTGGCCGGTCATCGGCGCACCGAGCTGCCAGCCGGTGGCCAGTTCCCACACCCGCACCGTTTTGTCCATGCCGCCGGTGACAGCGATGGGACGACCGTCGAGCGTGGCCGCTACCAGCGCCGTCACCGGGCCCTCGTGTCCGGTCGGGGCCTCGCCGATCTCCTCCCCCCGGGTCAGGTCCCAGACCCGCACCTTGCCGCCGGCACCGGCGGCGACGACGATCGGGCTCCCGTCGAGCTCCGCCGTGACCAGCTTCCTCACTTCGCCCATGTTGCCCCGAAGTGCCCCGCCGATCTGCTCGCCGGTAGCCAGGTTCCACACCCTGATCTCCGAGTCGGCACTGGTGACAGCCACCGGACGACCGTCGGCCATCGCCGTCGCCACGTTCGAGACGGACAGCGTGCCGCCGCCCACCGGCTTGCCGACCCGCTGCCCGGTGGCCAGGTCCCACACCGACGCCGACCAGTCCACGCCGTTGGTGAGGACAACGGGACGTCCGTCGAGTACCGCCGTCTGCGTACGCCAGTCACCGCGACCGGTCACCGGCCCACCGACCGAACCCTCGGCGGTCAGGTCCCACACTCGTACTGTCTTGTCCTTGCCACCGCTGACGACGACCGGGCGGCCGTCGATCATCGTCGCAGCCACCGTCATCACCCGGCCGTCGTGGCCGACCAGCGACTCGCCGATGGGCTGACTCGTGGTCAGGTCCCACAGTCGCACCGCCCCGTCGTCGGCTCCGGCGACGACGATCGCGCGGCCGTGGAGCACCCCCGTGGCCAGGACGGTCGCGGGGGCGGTGAGGCCGGTCATGGTCTCGCCGAGCTGCTGCCGCGTGGTCAGGTCCCACGCCCGGACCGTCCGATCGGTGCCTCCGACGACCGCGATCGGGCGGCCGTCGAGCATCCCTGTCGCCAGCACGGTCACCCCCGTCACCAGCGCGGCCTCCTGGTCGATGGCACCGGTGAGGCAGATGTGCCGCATGGTGGCCACGTCCATCACCAGCGCAGTCCCCTGGTCACTGCGGGAGGACGGGCTTCGACGCCGCATTCGCCCGTCGAGCGCCGTCAGAGTCACGGGCGTCACCGAGTCGTCGCGATGTGCCGTCAGGTCGATCTTCCGCGTGCGGAGGTTCCACTTCACCTCACCTCTGACCGTCCGGCGCGAGACGACCTGCCGCCGGGTGGCCAGGTCCCACACGCACACCGTCGGATCGTCGCCGTTGTCGTCGCCGTGGACGATGACGACCTCTCGACCCGCGAGCAGCCCCGCAGTCAGCGACGCCATCTTTCCCCTGCCGCCGGTCATGGGTGCGCCGACCTGTTGCCTCGTGGTCAGGTCCCACAACCGCAACGTCGCTTCCTCGCCCCAACTGACCGCATGGGGACGGCCGTCGAGCACCACCGTCGCCACATCCCACACCTTGCCGGTGTGACCGTTCATGGGCTCACCCACCTGCCGCCCCGCCGCCAGGTCCCACAGCCGCACCATCCGGTCCGAGCCGCCGGTGACGGCATGGGGACGACCGCCGACCGCCGCTATTGCCATCCCGAACACCGCGCCGGCGGAATCGGTCAGGTTGCGCAGCAACCGGTGGTCGACCCGGTTTCCGGTCGACCACTGCACACCCCACTGCTCGGCGGGCTCGTCCTCCAGCGCTACGGCGGTGATCCGCGCCGACAGCTCCCGATCCCCCCACCGGGCCGCGTCCACCGCCAACAACTGCCGGCGCACCCCCGCTACGGCGTCACGATGCAGGTGCAGCGAGCTCCGGTACACCGCTCCCGCCAACCGCGCGGCAGGGCCGGACGCACCGTCCAGCACCGCCAGAACCCGGTCCGGCTCCCCGCAGACCAGGAAGTCCGGATCAACCCCCCACTCCCCCGCACCATCCGAACCGGCCTGGACTCAGTCACTTGTCGCACCGTCAGACATGACCGGCACCCTACTGACCCTTTCAGCGCGGCGCAGCGGTACAGCGACTCGAAGCGGACACGCACTCGCCGACGAACACCGCACTCGTCGACGGACGCGGGGTCAACACCGGCCTGGCCTTCGGAGTCGTCCGCAGAGGGCGTCAAATCCCGTTGTTGGTCCACGATCTGCGGGAGGACCCGGGGAAGGCGGCCTTCGCGGCGTCTCCGGCCTCTCCGGACTTGGCGCAGCTCGGGGGCTTACTACGGCCGTGGGCTACGGGTACTCATCCTGGTCGCGTGCCTGCCCGGCGTGTGGTGCCTGCAACTCCGTCGGGGTGCTTGTCGGAGCTGGACGCCGGGCAGGTCGCCGACCGGGTCCCCCTGTCAGTCGAGGCCTTCGATGATGCGGAAGTCGCGCTCGACGCCGTCGGAGAGGGCGACCAGCGCCTCCTGGTAGGCCTCACTCTCGCGTGCCGCGACGGCCTGTTCGAAGCTGTCGAACTCGATCAGGATGGTGCGCTCGGCGATTCCGGCTTCGTGTGCGACGACCCGACCGTCACGGGCGAGGAGCCGCCCGCCTCCGGCCCGGACGGCCGGACCGGCGAGCTTGTTGTAGGCAGCCAGCTTCTCAGGGTCTGAAATGGCGCGGTAGACGCTGACCCAGTAGCCCTTGGCCACGGAACCTCCAGTGTTCGGATGAGCACATTTGACTTCGAATCAACAGTTCAGATCGATCGTAACCAACGAGGGGTCACCGGCGTGATTCACAGCACACGCCGGTCAGCCGGTTCAGGCCCGGCGGTCGCCGCTGTTCGGCGGGCGCTCGTCGGCCGGCCTCCCTCGCCGAGTGCCGGACCCGGGTCGAGTTCAGGCCGGAAGATGCATAAAGGATTCATATAAATAGTCTATGCTTCTGGCATGAGCCGTCAAGACGTCACTCGTGGCGCTTCCACTGCAGTCGGGTCAGCCCTCTACGGACTGGCCACCAGGGCCGTGAGGCGTCTTCCACGCGACCAGAGCCTCACCTCCGCCGCCACCCTGGCCACCCTGGACAGGACCGGCCCACGACGCATCACCGATCTGGCCGTGATCGAGGGCGTCACCCAGCCCGCGATGACCGTCCTGGTTCGGGTGTTGGAGGAATCCGGGCTGGTCGAGCGGAGGAGCGACGCGTCCGACAAGCGGGTCACGCTGGTTTGTCTGACCGAGGCCGGCGCGTCCTATGTTCAGACACGGCGCCAGGCGGGCGTCCAGGCGTTTGCGCGGTTGATCGACGAACTCACCGACGACGAGATCGAGGCCCTGGTGGCAGCCCTTCCGGCGCTGCAACACCTCTCGGAGCTCGAACACCAGGATCGAGAAGGGGCAAAGCAGTGACAGGGTGCCCACTCGGCGAGGTCACCGTGGACTTCGACGCAGACCTCGTTCGGATGCGGGAGATGGCCGCCGAGACCACCGGGCTCGCCCCGGTGACGATCAAGCCGTTACCGGCCTTCGGGACGCTACTCGTCAACGGCGCCGCGCTTCATGCCGCCGCGCTGGACAAGCCGTGGGCGCAAGGAGCCAGGGCTCGCATCCGTCCCGGCCCGTGCGCCCGCACCACGACCGGGGCCGGCCGATGACCACGACCCCGGAGCGCACCGAGGCGCCGCTGCTCGTCCCCTCCCTGATGTTCATCGCCCTGGTCGTGGCGGCAGTCGCCAGCCTCGGGACGCCGCTCATCACCAGCGTGGCGACCACGTTCCACGTCTCGCTCGACAGCGCGCAGTGGACGCTGACCATCGCTCTGCTGAGCGGCGCGATCGCCACGCCCGTCCTCGGCCGGCTCGGAGCCGGCCCGCACCGACGAGCCACGATTCTCGCCACGCTGGCGCTCGTCGTCGCCGGCAGTGCACTCACCGTGCTGCCGCTGCCGTTCGCGTGGCTGCTCGTCGGGAGGGCCGCCCAAGGCGTCGGGCTCGGTCTGACGGCGCTGATGATGGGCGTGGCCCGCGACCATCTCTCCGAGGAGCGCAGCGCGGCCACCATCGCCTTGATCTCGGTGGTCTCCATCATCGGGGTCGGCGTCGGCTACCCGCTCGCCGGGCTGCTCACCGAGTTCGGCGGGGTGCGCGCCGCCTACGGCCTCGGCCTGTTCGTCACCGCCATTGCCTTCCTGGCCGCCTGGCGCTCCATACCCGTGGCTCCCGAGGGCCGTTCCGCCCACGTGGACCTGGCCGGCGCGCTCCTCCTGGCGGGCGGACTCTTCCTCGTCATGTTCCTTGCCGGCGAGACGAGCCTGTGGAGCCGTCACCTCGCCGTCGCCGTTGTCCTCGTCTTCGTCGCCGTGCTCCTGCTCTGCGCCTGGACCACCTCCGAGCTGCGCGGCAAGGCACCCCTGGTCGGCGTCCGGGCGGTACGGCACCCGGCGGTCGCCGGAGCGAATATCGCCATGTTCGTCGGCGGGATCGGCATGTACCTCCTCCTCACGCTCATCACCCGGTACGCGCAGACGCCGCACAGCGCCGGCTACGGCTTCGGGCTGAGCACCTTCGTCGCCGGGTTGGTCCTGGTTCCGTTCTCCGTGCTGGGGTTCGTCGCCGGCAGGCTCACGCCCCGGATGCGCGAACGGATCGACGCCCCCTTCCTCCTGGCCGGCAGTGCCGTCGTCGTCGGTGCCGGGTTCGTCCTCTTTGCGGTGGCCCGGTCGAACCTGGCCGAACTGTTCGTAGTAATGGGCGTGCTGGGCTTCGGTGTCGGCAGTTTCTCGGCCGCCATGCCCGGCGTCATCCTGGCCGTCACCCCCAGGAGCGAGACGTCGAGCGCCATGAGCTTCAACTACGTCGTCCGTAGCGTCGGGTACTCCCTGGGCAGCGCCATAGGTGGCCTGGTCCTGGCCGCCGGCACCAACACCGGCCATCTCTTCCCGAACGACGGCGCCTACACCACGGCAGCGCTGGTCGGCGTCGCCGCGATGGCGATCACGACGATGACCGGCCTCGCTCTCGCCCGCCAACGTTCGCCCGAGACCAACCCGGCCGGCGCACCGAGCCAGGAGCGGTCAACTCGATGACCGGGAGGTGAGGCAGGCCGGGAGTTGACGCCCGGACAGCGGCGGGGAGGGCGCGTCCTGCAAGGCCGTCCCGACGACAACCCCTACCCGACCACCCGTGACACCCACCCGCCCCACCGCGCCCGATGGTCCTGAGCAGCCACCAGAACTGGTGGACGCCGGCCTCCACCAGCCACAACCTGACCGGTGACCGGCCGGCCACGACCAACCCCCGCACCCGGCCAGCTGAAACGCCCCAGCTCGGCAGCACCGAACACTGACCGTGATCACCAGGTGCGGGCACTCCTCGCGTTGGAGGAGTTCGTTCCGCGATGGGGCTACTGCGTGAGAGCGGGGCTGGTGCCGGGCCGCATGGGCTCCATGGTGGTGCTGGCTTCGTTGGGACCGTCGGAGAGGTCCAGGATGTCGTTGCCGGCACCCTCCCACGCGACTTCGTAACCGACACCGGGTATGGCCGTTATGGCCGGGCTGGAGCCGGGTGCCACGGGCTCTTCGTTGGTCGCCGCGCCACTGGGGGTGTAGGTCTCCAGCAATCCGTTGCCGGACTGGAAGGCGACTTCGTAGCCGCCGCTCGGCATATCGGCGATGCTCGGGCTGGTGCCGGTCGCTACGCTCTGGCCCGTGTTGATCGCGCCCGTGGAGGAGTTCCACACCCAGAGTGTGCCGGTGTGGCGCGCGCCGATAGTCGCGTTCGAATTGGATGCAGCGGCCCTGGCGGGCCCTCCCCTGAGGGTGCAGACGCGCGGATCACGAAGCCATGCGCCTGCAGAGGCATCGGAAGCGGACGTCCTTCAGCTGCTGACGTACTCGTAGACGCCACCGTCCGGATGGCGCAGCACGGCACGGTGTCCGTTCGGGGTGGGTCGAGGAGGCGCAATCAGGGCGGCGCCAGCCGCCACAGCCCCCGCTACGGCCTGGCCCAGGTCCGGCACCGACAGCGTCGCAGCCACTCCCGCGAACCGTCCTGCTGTCTCATCCGACCCGCTGAACAGCAGGAAAGGGCCGACAGAGGCCAACTCCAGGCCAGCAAACCGAAACCTGTTGGCCGCTTCCCCAGTGAGCTGCTCGTAGAAGGACACGGCCGCTTCGAGGTCATCCACGCGCCGACGCAATGTCACCGAAGTGATCGACATATGCACATCCTCTCACCCGCTCCAGGGAGGCCGACACCCCGCTCACCCGGTGAACGTAGTCGGTTACAGCACTGGCGAGGGCTCTTTCGCGTCGCGCCACTTCGCTGTCGAGACCGCCTGCCACGGTGCTCTCGGGTTTCTCCCCGGTTCCGCAGGGCTGCCCGACTCGTCCACGGGTCGCGGGTTGCTCGCGCTCTGCGAGGACTTCGGCAAGGAGCTCGTCACAACGATGCAGTGGCTCCGCACGACGGGTCACCAGCGATCGCGCTTCCGGGCCCGTGGCCGAGCGCATGTACTGACCTGGGCGCTTATCGAGCCGTGGTCAACGAGCTTCCCTGGCAAATGGCCTTTCTGACGCCTGGTCATCCAATTCCGCCTGCGCGTCTGCGCTTTCGGCGGCGGACTACCAGCGCTGCAACAGTGAGGTAGAGCGCGACAAGGACAGCCGCACCGGCCACCATCAACCAGCTCGACAGCGTCATCGGGCCGCCGCCTCCGTCGATGCCTGGGGTGACAGGCGGAACGGGGGCCGACGAGTCAGCGGTGAGAACGCCCCGCATGAGACCGAACATGGCGCTGCCCCCTTGTTCGACGGGACTGCTCGGCCCCGGGTCGTGAAGGTGCCTCGGACGCGCTCGCAGCCCCTCCCAAGGCCCGTCCGGGCCAGGCGGCGCCGCATTTTCAGTGTGACAGCGCGGGTGGCCGCACGGTAGACGCCCGTGACCCTGCCACTGCAGGGGCTGCACCGTCAGAGCAGCGGTCCCGGAGAGGCCGGACCAGGCCGCCGACCGGAGGTCACAGATCGGCCTCAGCCTCGCCCGGACGCCCCCTGGCGCCGCGTACCCGCGCAATGATCTTGCCCTGAGCGAACATCGACCGAGCCACCGGAGGGCCCATGAGGACGCGCTGGGAGTACCTCCTCGTCAGGTACCAGGTCGCACTGGTCGACGTGGACGGTGGTCGCCAGGACTGGCGCGAGGACTTTCTGCTGACTTGGCCCGGGAACGTGCCACCGGAGACGCGATCCGCGAGCGACGTGCACTGGTCGGCGCTGCTGGCCGAGGTCGGGGCGGACGGCTGGGAACTGGTCGGCGACTCCATCCAGGAGACGGCGATCTTCCCCAGCCGGAGGGGCATGCTCGACATCAATGCACCGATCAAGATCGTGTTCACGTTCAAGCGCCCGGTCGAGTAGTCCGGCCTGCGGACACACCCGGGACAGGCGTGGGCTTCCATCTGTTGGTGGTGGCGCGCGCCGGCCCTCGCGGGGTCCGGGGGTCTCGCTGGCGTAGGAGGGGGGCGCAGCGGGCTCCAACAACCCGAGCGAGCGCACCAGTTCCGGGTTCGAGTCGGCCAGGTGCAGCGCGGTGCTCGCGCCACCGGCGTGGCCCGCCACGTGGGCGCGCCCGGTCCCGGCGGCTTGCAGGATTTCGGCGAGGCTCGTTGCCGCCATCAACGAGTGGCCGTCAGCGTCGCTCTTCCGTCCACTTGGTACCGATACGGTCGAGCAACTGGCGGGTCGGGCAGGACGGGTCCAGCAGATCACCGCGCTCACCCGGCAGCCGACTGGGTTCGCCGGGCCTCTTCGCCCTGCGCCACCCCGGTCTCGTCCGACGCCTGGTCCTCATGGAGTCCCTGCTGGGCGGGCTGCCCGGCGCCGAGGGCTTCCTTGCCGGCGGGCCGCCCTGGTGGTTCGGCTTCCACACCGCCGCGCCCGGCCTCGCCGAGACCGTGCTGGAAGGCCACGAGGCCGCCTACATCGACTGGTTCCTGCACGCCGGCACGCTCGGCGACGGACTGCCCCCTGCCATCCGGGACGCCTTTGTCCGCACGTACACAGGCAGCCACGCATTGAGCCGCGCATTCTCGTACTACCGGGCTCTGCCCGAAAGCGCACTGCAGATCTCGCAGGCCGTCACCACTGCCCGCCTGACGGTGCCAACAATGGCGCTGGGCGCACACCCTGTCGGGGCCGCGCTGGAACGCCAACTCCGCCCCGTCACCGACGACCTCACCGGACACGTCATCAAGGACTGTGGCCACATCATTCCTCTGCACCGACCGCACACCCTGCTCATGCTGTTGAATCCGTTCCTGGCCAGTGAGGACGCGATTGCAGCGTGACCTGGGCAGCGTGCGCCCGTGCCCACCTGCGCGCCGACCGAGTCAGCCCGAAGATCCCGACCGGGCCGGCTTCACCGTCGCGCTGGAGGTCGCCCGCGACTGCCACTTGAGCGCCGTCCGTGGCCGACACCGCGCAGATCCCTCGACATGACCGCGCTGTACGGCTACGACCAACTGCTGTCGGTCTGACCACGCCCGCCGGGCGACGGCGCGCGGGTCCGCAGACATCGCCCTGCACGCGATGTCCACGGTCCGGCAATGCAGGGCGGGGCTCCTTCCCGATCGGTACCTGCACGTCTGCGAGCGCGAGTACCGCCATGTGACCAGCAGCGACGGACAAATGAGCCCTCCCGGGTCAACGGCCCGCGAGCCAACGCCTTCACCGCTGCGGTCGTCGGCGTCCTGGTCACCCTGTCCGCCGTCCTCGCCGCCCCGGTCCTGTTCCCGAACATCGCCGACCGCGTCTGCCTGGGAGGACACGGTCTGGATCCCGGACGGGAACGAGCGCCTTGGCAGCTGATCGCAGCGGGGAACGGTCAGCTGTGTGAGACGGTCAGTGCGTAGAAGGCGACCCGAGCGCCCTTGGTCGTGCTGTCGGAGGACGACTGGTTGTAGGAGCCGGCCTTGAAGTAGACCTTGTACGGGTTGAAGGACGAGGGGATGGTGTAGTGGGTGGTGGTTCCGTTGATCGTCAGGTTGAGGGTGTGGGCTCCCGACTCCCCGATCATGTAGGTCCACCTCGTGCCGACCGCCACATGGCCCACGGTGTGCGGGGTCTGGCCCCCCGAGGGCGAGTTCTCGATGCCGACCGTGATGTCACCGTCGGCGTAGTAGTAGAGCTCCAGCAGGGGCTTGGTCGAGGACCCGCCCGTGCCGAGGTGGATCTGACCGACCGTGACATGGTCGGTCACCGACACCACGCGCAACGTCGCATTCAGCTTGTTCGTGCCGCCGAGTGACCAGTCCGCCGCGCTGCCGTTGGCGTTCATCTCACGCAGCTCGGAGCGCGCATGGTCGGAGTTCGTTGTGGTCACACCCTTCTCCGGCGCCCAGAACGTCATCGCACCATCGGACTTGTCGGTGTAGAAGTACGAGTCCTGGAACCCGTTCGCACCCTGCAGCTTCGAGGAGGAGATGGTGATCGGGGAGCCCGGGGAGCCCACTGGCTCCTGCAGCTCCCAGACGGACAAGTTGAAGTTGCCGCCCGGCGCGACCGAGGTCTTGAGGTTGCTGGTGACGGCCCCGGCGGCGGAGGCCTGCGCGCCGGCGGTGCCGAGCAGGCCGATCGTGCCCGCGAGGGCTGTGCCCGTGGCTGCCGCGAGGAGCTTGGTACGACGCTTCATTGGGGGTCCTCGAACTGTGGGGGTGACTGTGCGGGAATACCGGGTGGTGACGGGATCTCTCCGTGCCGGGCGGGCAAGCGGCGGCGCCGGACCGCCCTCGGGGTGGAGCCGTTGCCATTTGAGCACGTGACACGGTGTGGCGCGGCGGTCGGCGCGCGGGGCAGCTCGGTTTTGCGGCCTTCGAGCCGACGTCGATCGCGTACTTGCTCCCCGGCCTGCTCAGCGCGTCGTGGACGGTGACTTCGACTCGGCCGGAAGACAGCGAGCTCCAGGGCGTCGGGCCCTGTGCCGGGCTCGACACCCGGGGCGGCCCGCAGCTCTTCGCGGGCACGATCGGCCCACTGCCGGGCACCCAGCTGGCCCGACAAGCCCGCTACCCCCGCCGGCTCCCATGCTCCCCGTTCCGTGAACCGGACACTCCCCGGCCCAAGATCACAGCCGCCGCACGTGGCGAGGGGGCGATCCGAATCACCCCGGGTTTGATGGAGACATCGAAGACCCGGAAGGATCCGATCGTGGCTGCTCCCCGTGAGTACCCCGACGAACAGCGTGAACATGCGACGCGTCTGGCGGTCGAGGCCCGCAAGGACCCGGTCGGCCAGGTGGGCGCGATCAAGCGCATCGCCGACCAGCTCGACGTTCACCCCGAGGCCCTGCGGGGGTGGGTCCCCAAGGCTGCAGAGATGCGTGAAGTTCCTGGGCCCGGACGCCGGCAGGCTGGACGGCGCTCCCGGCTGCCATTTCCACGGCCTCGTGCGCCGGCCGGCATGCCCCTGCCGCCAGGGGGCAGACCGTAGGTCTCGGGTGTCTGGCGGAGGGAGTGGTCGTGGGGAAGATGCTCGGCCGGGAGCCGGTGCTGTGGTTGGCGCTGGTGGAGATCGCGATCAAGTCGCTGTGCGCGATGGCGCTTCACCTGTCGCCGGATCAGCAGTCGGTGGTGAACGCCGTGGTCGTGGCTGCGGCTGGCGTGCTGGTGGCGGTGTCGACGCATGATGGTGTGTCGGGCGCGATCCTGGGCCTGGTCCAGGCAGTCATCGCCTTGGGTGTCGGGTTCGGGCTGCACTGGTCGGCTGATCAGCAGGCGATGGTGATGTCGCTGGCTTCGGCGGTCGTGTCTGCGTTCGTGCGGACTCAGGTGACGGCGCCGGTGTCGTCCACGTCGATGCCGCAGCCGGCAGTCGCGGCCAAGCTGGGGTAGACGCGGAAGAGGGGACTCCCAGGGGCGCTACGCGCTCCGCCCTCTTCGCACCCTGGCGCTATTCGGCCATTGCTTGGATTATGGGCTGTCAGTGCTCGCTCGGACGCGACCCGGCGTGCCCGGCTCGGACAGTTTCCCCCATGGGTGCGAATACACTTCGAACACCCAAAACGGGGATGTACTGATCGCGCCGAACAGTGGGGGGTACAGCTCAGCCCGAATCCACCGGCTGATCATTTCGGGGTTGCTCTCCTGCCCGTGGACAGTCGGCCGCTGAGGGCACGGGTTTGAGGGTGTGCGGCAGCCGCCGTGCGCGGGTCGCGGCCTGTCCAAGGGGTTGTGCGGTGTGGTGGCCGGTTGGTGGCGGTGTCGCCGGTGGCCGTCAGGCCGTCGCGGTGCGGGATCGGGTGGCGGTCAGGCCACCGGGCGCGGTGGTGGCGAGTGGACGGCCTCGAACAGGCCGGTGAAGGCATCGCGCCAGGGCCAGTGCTCGGGCAGGTGAACTGTCAGCTTCGTGCGGGCGGTGCGCGCGAGCCGGGCTGGGACATTCACCAGGTGGGCGCGCAGGGTGGCGGTGGTGGCCTTGGCGTGGAAGAGCGAGGTCAGCGCGCCGGCTGCCCGCAGCAGGTTGTGCGACATCGCCCACAGGGTCAGCCATGCGGCGTTGGCCTGGAAGTTCCCGGACGGCAGGTGGGCCAGCGGCCCGGACTTCCCGTCCGCGATGGCCTGTTCCACCACGGCGTGCTGCCGGTGGTGCAGTTCGGCCTGCAGTAGCGCGAAGGGGCTGTCGGTGAAGACGGGGTGGTAACGCCAAGCGGTGAACAACTCGCCCTGGCCCTGGGCGGCTTCGGCGTTCAGGCGGCGGACTCGGCGCACGATCAGCCGGGCGGTGACCTGCTCGGACTTCCTTCGGCCGGTGAAGGCGGTGTAGGGGATCTCGGCGACCTCGGCGTCGGAGACCATCTCGCCGGTGTCCGGGTCGACGAAGGCGTCGGGGTAGCGGATCACCGTCCACGCGTCTTGGGGGATGCGGCCGATCGCCCTGGCGATGGAGGAGTTCATGCCGGTGGTCAGGGAGAACCGGGCACCGGCCCGGCGGCAGGCCGCGACCACGTCGGCGGTGTAGAACTTGCTGTCCGCGCGCATCAGGCGTATCCCGTTCGCGCCTGCCTCCTTCGCGATGGCCAGGGCCTCGCCCACGAAGCTTTCGGCTCCGCGAACGTCGGCGGCCTTGCCGCGGCGCAGGCGGACCGCGCCGATTACGGGCCGGGCGATCGGGGTGGAGAAGGTGGCCAGGACTGGGTGCAGGGTGCGCTGGCCCTTGAGGCGGCCGACCTCGGCGCCCTGCTTGGCGTGGCCGTACACGCGGCGGTGGGTCGGGTCGATGTCGATGAACAGCAGCGTGCCGGCGCCGGGCAGCAGCGGGGTGCTGCGGGCCAGTGCGGCCAGGAAGTCGCGGTGCACGCGGTGGAGTTGACGGTTGTGGCCGTGGGTGAAGGAGCGCAGGAAAGTACCCAATGTGGAGGGCGCGCGGACCGAGGTGAAGGCGCGGTCCATCGCGCCGTGCCGCAGCCGCGCCGAGTCGTCGATGCTGTCCGCGCCCGCGCACATCGCGGCGAGCAGCGACATCACCTTGGCTGCCGGGTTGGCGCCGCCGCTGTTGTCGGCGCCCTCGATGCGGAGCACGGACGCGGCCAGCTGCCGCAGGCCGGCCCGCTCGGCCAGCCGGACCAGCGACAGCAGCCCGGCGTCGGCGATCAGGTTCGGCTCATCGAAGACGGCGGAAACCGCTGTGGCGGCATGGCAGGATTGCATCTCGCGGATGTTCTCTCGATCTGGCGACTTGGTTCTGTAGGAAGTCCCATCGTCCCAGGTCAGAGAGCATCCGCGTCGTTATGTCCAGGCCCCGGACAGGTCATTCATCGGTGGATTCGGGCTCAGGCTCCACAGCAGGCGGCGTGACCGTGGTAGCGGCAATTTGTGCGGGAAATTACGAGCTCGCGGTGCAGTCCGACGGAAATCTGGTGATTTACACCGCGGCCGGCAATGCAGCCTGGGCCAGCAAGTCCTACACCGGTCCGATCAACGGGGTCGGGTCGGTCCTCGTGATGCAGTCCGATGGCAACCTTGTCCTGTATCAGACGGTGGGTGACAACTTCGGTCGTGCCCTGTGGGCGACTGCCACCTACCCGGCCTATCAAGACTCCGACTTCGCCTGCTTCCAGACCGACGGCAACTTGGTCGTCTACGCCGGCCAAGAGACGCCTTACTCCGCCCCGAACCCGTGCTTCGGGCCGGCGCTGTGGGCGAGCGGCACCTGACCTGCCGCAATTGCGGTGGCTCGCCATCCCCGTCCTGCTGCCCCATGGCGACAGGACGGGGCTGCTCTGCGTTCCAGGCTGCTCGGCTCAGCGACTTCGCCGTCACCCGGGCACCTCGGTCGCGACCTTGACCTTGACCTTGACCTTGACGTGCGACTTCCTTGCCGTCCTCGTCCGTCGCGGCACATGGCTCGGCGCTGGGCGCGAGTGAGCATGAGGGTCTTCCAGGGTTGAGGTGTCGGCGGTGGGCTCTCCGTCGTGGATTCGCACCACAATCTCGCGGCCTGGGCCGATCCGCTCCCATTTGAACCAACAGGTACTGCCGAGACGTGTATCGAGTCGTGATCGCACGCGCCTTCGCCGTGCGGGATCCCGGCCGACGCCCAGCAGGGCTTGTGCTGGTAACCACACGAACGGGAGCACAGACATGCGCAGGATCAAGGCAGCCATGAGCGGGGCCGCAGTTCTCGTCACTGCGATAGCGGGCATCGGCGTTGCTGTGGCACCGGCCCAGGCAAGCAGCACCTACTGCCAGCTCCAGGGGGGAACCTACCTCTGCGCGGACGGCGTCACGACCACGACTCTCGGGAACGGGACGAAGGAGGAGTTCATCGTCGGGACCGACAACGCAGTGTGGACCAACTGGGACGACACCAACGGCAACTGGAACGGATGGGTGTCCATGGGTGGCGTGGTCGAGAGCCACATCTCCATCTACACCTTCGGGGACAACGACCCCGACCACTTCGCCATCGTAGCGACCGGCACTGACAACAACATCGCCTGGGACCGTCAGAGGTCCGACAGCGGCTCGTGGACGCCCTGGGCGTCGGCCTGCTTCATGATCCCGGATTTGAACGGCTGCGCCTAGCAGGACCAGGGGCTGGAGCGGGGCTCCAGCCCCGTTACTGCGACTCCCGGCTTCCAGGTCGACGGTCTCCCCGTGTTCGCCGCCCGACCCACCGATCCGAGACCACCACTGTCACCCGCTGAACCGGCATCCCGGCATCCCGACCCGTCCCGGCTATCATGCAATGCGCCGTTCGGGCAGCGCGGGAATGCGAGAGGTGCACGGATGGACCTGGAGCTTCGACATCTGCGGGTTCTCTGCGCCATCGCCGACACCGGGAGCGTCAGCCAGGGAGCGGCCCTGCTGGGCTACTCGCAGCCGACGATGAGCACTCAACTTCGGCGGATCGAGCAGCACTTCGGCGAGCCACTGTTCGAGCGCCACACCCGTGGAGTCGAGCCGACGCGGTACGGCGTCGGGGTTCTCGTGCAGGCACGAGACGTGCTGGCCCGCGTCGACGCGATCGGGCGGCGTCCCGCCGAGGAGGCCGCCGACCCGTGCCGGATCCTGCGCCTGGCCTCGACCAACTCTCCGGTGCTGCCCGGGATGGTCGCCCGGCTCCGGACCCGGATGCCGGATCTTGCGCTCAAGGTGAGCAGCGTCTACGCGACCTCGGACATCGTGGAACTGCTGGAGCAGGGCGAGTTGGACGTCGCGATAGCCGCTGACTATCCCGGGCTGGAGCTCCGGCACCCGGCCGGCGTGGTGCACCGCTGCATCGTCACCGAGCCGTCGTTCGTCGCGCTGCCGTTGAACCACCGGCTCCGGCACCGCCCCGAGGTCACGCTCGCCGACCTGGCGGACGACGCCTGGTTCATGACCCCCGATGACGGTGCCGGCTGGCCGGGGGTCTTCTACACGGCCTGCCAGGAGGCAGGCTTCACGCCTGCGGCGGTCCATGAATTCCTGGGCGACCGACTGCTGTTGCAGAGCATGATCGCGGACGGCCTCGGGGTCTCGGTCGTGCAGGCGACCCTCCGGCCGATCCACGGGGTGCTGGTGAAGGCACTGGTCGGCACTCCGCTCTGGTGCCGCTACCTGCTCGTCTGGCGGCGCGAGAGCCTGACCGGGGAGCTCGCGGAGACGCTGTTCAGTTCGGCGACCGCGTCCTACCGCGACCTCATCTCCCACGCCCCGCACTTCGCCGCCTGGGCGACGCAGACCTGAGGACCCTCGGGAGGCGCCAAGCCGCACGGGGGGAACGGGATCTGATGCTATGGCAGCCAAATCCAATATGCTATGTCACACCTCATTGCTCTTGTCATGGCGCGGTGAGACGGTGCCTCTCACGCCTCAGCACCACTCCGAGGCGCATCCGTCCATGAAGGAGTAGGGATGCGTCAGCGCTCCCCCATGCCCAGAACCAGGTCCGGGTCCCTGCCCAGGTTCCTGTCCGCCGTTGCCGCAGGCGCCGCACTCGCGGCCCTGGTCGCCACGCCCGCCATCGCGGCCCCCTCACCCCAGGCCCGCGCCGCCACCACCGTGGACGGCGTGCACACCTCCGCCCCGACCCCCCTGCGCTCGCTGCCACCCACCGGCGCCGGATTCGGCGCCGGCACCCAGGCCGCGCTGCAGGCGCACCCGCTCCCCGCCGCCCAACTCTCCCCGCACAGCCCACCCGCGCCGACCACCCCCGCACGGAACTACGGCGTCCACCCCGACTCCCCCGCACACCGGTCAAGCGGACACGCCATCAGCCCGGCCGCTGCCTCCTGCACCCCGGCCGACTTCGGCAGCCGCAGCGGCTCCGCCCTCGTCTCCTTCGTCGAGGCGTCCACCACCGACTGCGTCAACACCCTCTTCAGCCTGGACAACGCCGACGCCAACAGCGTCTTCCGCGAAGCCCAGATGGTCACCGTCGCCAACGCCTTCACCAGCATGTCCGCCGGCTACACCGGCGACGACTCCACCGGCATCTGGCAGTTGGTGCTGTTCCTGCGCGCCGGCTACTACATCCAGTACAACGACCCCACCGACGTCGGCAGTTACGACGCCACCCTGACCACCGCCGTCGAGAGCGGCATCGACGCCTTCACCGGGAGCCCGCACTTCACCGACGTCACCGACGCCAACGGCGAGATCGCAGGCGACGTGGTCATCCTCACCGACAGCGCCAACCTGCAGGCCCGCTACCTCAACCTCTACCAGCAGATCCTGAACGGCTACCAGAGCTCCTACGACTCCTCCTACTACATGGTGAACTTCGTCAACGACGTCTTCACCCCGCTCTTCCGCGGCCACCAGAACGACGACTTCGTCAACGCGGTCACCGCCGACCCGAGCATCATCACCACCCTGGACGACTTCGCGCTGAACCACGTCGCCCTGCTGGGCACCGACAACTCGTTCCTGGACTCCAACGCCGGAACGGAGTTGGCCCGCTTCGTGGAGCACCCCGCCCTGCAGGCCATGGTGCGCCCGCTGATGCTGGGCCTGCTGCAGGCCTCCTCCATCACCGGCCCGACCGCCCCGCTGTGGGTGGGCGTGGCCAACCTGGCGGACAGCGACGACCAGGCCGACTGCTCCTACTACGGCGTCTGCGACCTGGTCACCCAACTCACCAAGGCCGCCCTGCCGGTCAGCTACACCTGCGACGCCACCCACTCCATCCTCGCCGAGGCGCTCACCCCGGCCGACCTCAGCGCGGTCTGCGCCAGCCTGCAGGGCCAGGACCCGTACTTCCACAGCCTGGTGAAGGACAACGGCCCGATACCCGGCCAGTACGAGTCCAGCGACCAGATGGTCGTGTTCGCCAGCTCAGCCGACTACGAGACCTACGCCGGAGCGATCTACGGCGTGGACACCGACAACGGCGGCATCACCCTCACCGGTGACCCGACCGACCCCAGTAACCAGCCGATGTCGCTGACGTACCAGGAGCCCACGGACAACGGCTTCACCGCTCGGATCTGGAACCTCAACCACGAGTACACCCACGCCCTCGACGGCCGCTACGACATGCTGGGCGACTTCACCGCGGAGACCACCGTCCCCGACGTCTGGTGGATCGAGGGACTGGCAGAGTACGTCTCCTACAGCTATCGCAACGTCACCGACACCGAGGCGGTCACCGAGGCGGCGAACCACACCTACGCCCTGAGCACCATCTTCCAGAACACCTACGACAACAGCGACGAGACCCGCACCTACCCCTGGGGCTACCTCGCCGTGCGCTACATGTTCGAGAAGCACCCGTCGGTGATCGCGGCCATGCTCGCCGACTTCCGGGTCGGCAACTACACCGGCGGCTACGCGGTCTACAACTCGATCGGCACCGCCTACGACGCCGACTTCAACACCTGGCTCGACGCCTGCGCCGCCGGCGCCTGCAACGCCACCGGCACGCCGACCGGGACGCCGACGGCCGCCTTCAGCGCGACCGTCTCCGGTCTGACGGTCCAACTCACCGACCAGTCCACCGAATCCGGCAGCGGCAGCATCACCGCCCGGGCCTGGAACTTCGGCGACGGCACCACCTCCACCGCGGCCGACCCCAGCAAGACCTACACCTCCCCCGGCACCTACACCGTCAGCCTGACCGTCACCGACAGTAATGGTCAGACCTCCAGCACCAGCCAGTCCGTCACCGTGACCGGCAGCAGCACCACACCGTGCACCGACCCCGACACCCAGGTGATGGGCCAGAACTGCTCCCGCACCGGCCAGTCCGAGACCGTCGGCAATCTCGACTACCTGTACCTCTACCTCCCGGCCGGCACCTCGACCCTGCGCATCACCACGACCGGCGGCACCGGCAACGCCTACCTCTACTACGACCCGACCGTCTGGGCCACCAGCACCACCCACACGGCTGCCTCCACCAAGAGCGGCAACGTGCAGAGCATCACGGTCACCAACACCACGGCCGGCTACCGCTACATCAGCCTGTATGCCCACACCGCCTTCAGCGGAGTGACAGTGACCACGCAGTACTGACACTCCCGGCAGGGCGCGGAATCCCGGCCACGGTCCAGGTCACCACCCCAGACCCGGACCGTGGCCGGAGCCGTGTCACACCCGCAGGGCGGACCTCGCCACGATCTGCAGGTGTTGCCCGTGAAGCTGCCCGGCCTGACCGCGATGAGCCCCGACGCCCCGAAGCTCCTCAGTGACCTGGACGCGATCCGGGCGGACTGGGAGACGGCGACCGGGCGGATCGCCGCCCAGTTGTGAGATCCGACCGGCCGATCCGTGACCTGCCTGGCGCGCTCATCGGGAACAGCGTGAAGCCGATCCCGAGATGCCCTCGGTCAGCCTCGTCCGTGGGGCAGGATGGGGTGCCCTGGGTCCGCTCTTCCTCAAGGTTGCCGATGCTGTCGTTGGCCACGAACGTCGACAGCAGCAAAAAGGGCCGTGGGTGACGCCCCTCGTGACCGGCTCAGACGCACGGGTCGTACACGGTGTGACCTGCAGGGCAGTTCCCCTACTTGAGGCCGCGTGAGATGACCAGGCGCTGTATCTGGTTGGTGCCCTCGAAGATCTGCATGATCTTCGCCTCGCGCATGTAGCGCTCCACCGGGAAGTCGGTGGTGTAGCCGTAGCCGCCGAGTACCTGGACGGCGTCGGTGGTGACCTTCATCGCGGCGTCCGTGGCCACCAGCTTGGCGATGCTGGCCTGCTGGCCGAAGGGCCGGCCCGCGTCCCGGCGGCGGGCCGCGTCGAGGTAGGTCGCGCGGGCGGAGCCCACCGCCGCGGCCATGTCGGCGAGCAGGAAGCCCAGGCCCTGGTGGTCGACGAGCTTGCGGCCGAAGGTCGTCCGCTCGTTGGCGTACTCGACGGCCGCGTCGAGAGCGGCCTGGGCGAGCCCGGTGGCGCAGGCGGCGATCCCGAGCCGGCCGCTGTCCAGGGCGCTGAAGGCGATCTGGAGTCCCTGGCCCTCCTCGCCGATCAGCCGGTCGGCGTCGAGCACCGCGCCGTCCCAGGCGGCGGAGGTGGTGGGCACGGCCCGCAGCCCCATCTTCCGCTCGGGCTTGCCGAAGGACAGGCCTTCGGTGGCGCCGGGAGCGTAGAAGCAGGAGACGCCGCGGCTGCCGGGCCCGGTCCGGGCGAAGAGGCTGTAGAAGTCGGCCTTGCCGCCGTGGGTGATCCACGCCTTGTTCCCGGTGATCCGGTAACCGGCGTCCACCCGCTCCGCCTTGCAGGACAGCGCGGCCGCGTCGGAGCCGGCCTGCGGTTCGGACAGGCTGTACCCGCCGACCATCCGGCCGGCCAGCATGTCCGGCAGCCAGCGCGACTGCTGCTCCTCCGTGCCGAAGGCGTACAGCGGGTAGCAGGCCATGGTGTGGACGCTGGTGGCCACGGCGACGGCTGCCCAGCGGGCCGCGATCTCCTCCAGCACCTGCAGGTAGACCTCGTACGGCTGGCCCCCGCCGCCGAACTCCTCCGGGTACGCCAGCCCCAGCAGGTCGGCCTTGCCGAGGATGGCGAACAGGCCCTCGGGGTACGACTCGGCCTCCTCGTGCTGCTCGACCCGGGAGCCGAGCTCCCGGTCGGCGAGGTCGCGGGTCAGCGCTATCAGGTCCTCTGCCTCCTGGGTGGGCAGCAGGCGGTCGACGGCCATGACGGCTCCAAACGGTACTAAGTCAGGTACTCCAGTACCGCATAGGGTAGCGCAGAGAGGCAAGGGCAATAATGGGCGAGTGATCGCTACCCCAGCTCCCGACAGCCCGAAGATGACGGGGCGTGGCGCAGCCCGCCGGTCCGAACTGTTCGAGGAGCTGGTGGCCCTCCTGGTGGACGACGGCTTCGCCCAGCTGACCATGGACGATCTCGCCGCGCGGCTGCACTGCTCCAAGCGCACCCTGTACGGGCTCGCCGGCAGCAAGGAGCAGCTCGTCCGGGCAGCCGTGGTGCACTTCTTCCGGCGCGCGACCACCCGGGTCGAGGCCGCGCTGACGGCCGAGACCGAGCCGACCGCGCGGCTGGCCGCCTATCTCCGGGCGGTCGCCGCGGAGCTCGCACCGGTGTCACCGCAGTTCTTCGACGACGTGGCCGCCTTCGAACCGGCGGCCGAGGTCTACGAACGGAACACCCGTGCGGCGGCGGACCGGGTGCAGCAGCTGATCAACGAGGGCGTGGCGGCGGGCGGCTTCCGCAAGGTGCACGTCGCCTTCGCGGCGGACGTCATCACCTCGGTGATGGTGCGGATCCAGCAGCGCCAGGTGGCGGCGACCACCGGCCTGGCCGACGCCGAGGCCTACGAGCACCTCGCCGAGCTGCTGCTGCACGGCCTGGCCCACTGAGACCGGGGCCGCGCGCCTCCCTGGTCCCGCGTCGGGGACCGGGGCCGCGCGCCGGGTCGGCTCAGCGCGCCCAGTCGGGGACCCAGACGTCGTCGCCGGCCGTCGCCCGGTACCCGGCCCGGAGGAAGTCGAGGAAGTCGGCGAGGACGGGGTGCGGGTTGTCCGCCCGCCAGACCACGGAGAGCGGGTAGACCGGGGTCGGGTCGACGACGGGGATCCGGCGGAGGTCGTAGCGCTCCGGCCACAGGTAGCGCGAGCCCTCGCCGACGAAGGTGGCGAGCCGGGCCGAGCCGGCGATCTCCTCGAGCAGCGCCTCGGCGCCGAAGCTCGGCCCGATCGTGTCGATGGTGAGTCCGAACGCCTCGGCCAGGTCGCGGTAGTAGCCGAGCGGCTCCGCGGGCATGCCGGGCATCCAGATGGGGTGGTCGGCGAGCTCGGCCGGCGACACGGACTTGGCGTTGGCCAACGGGTGCTGCGATCCGACCAGCACCTCGTGCCGGTCGTCGATGACCCGCGCCGCCCGAAGCCCGCTCGGGACCTCCCGGGCCGTGTCCCGGAGCGACCGAAAGGTGGCGTCGATGGTGCCGGCGGCGACCTCGGCCAGCGCCGACTCCGCCTCGGCGTAGGTCAGGGTGACGACGTCGAGCTCGATCTCCGGGCGTTGCTGGTAGAAGGCGTGGAGCAGGTTGGAGGGCGCGATCCTGCGGCTGACGACGTCGATCCGCAGGGCTCTGCGTCCCGGAGTCACGGCAGCCCTGGCGCGTTCGGCGGCGCGGAGGAGTTCGCGGGCGTGCGGCAGCAGCGCCTGCCCGTCGATGGTGAGCCGGACGCCCCTGGCGGTCCGGGTGAACAGGCGCACGCCGAGCTCCCGCTCCAGGGTGGCCACCCGCTTCGAGACGGCCTGCTGGGTCACCCCCAGATCGTCGGCGGCGGCCTGGAACTGACCGCCCTCGGCAACGGCGACGAAGGTGCCCACGGCATCGAGATCCACGTCGCCCATCCTAGTCACACAACCAGTGGTTGTATTTTCTCGGCGCGGCGGTTGTTTGCTCCGCCGGTCAGGTCCTTGCTTTGCTGTCGTCGGTCGGCGTGCGGTGGTGCAGGGCGAGAGGGCGGGGCAGGCGACATGATGGGTCGACGGTCGTTGGGGCGGCAGTTCGGCTGGCTCTGGACGGCGTACGCGGTCAGCTCGTACGGCACCTGGCTCGCCTTCGACGCGTTCTCACTGGTCGCGATCCTGGTACTGCATGCCGGGGCGATCGAGGTGTCGGTGCTGTCGGCCGCCGGGCTGGCGGTGGGCGCGGTGGTGGCGGTGCCGCTCGGGCCCTGGGTGGAGTTCCGCCGGAAGCGGCCGGTGATGGTCGCCATGGACCTGGTCCGGTTCGTGGCACTGATGAGCGTCCCGGCGGCGTTCGTCCTCGGCCGGCTCAGCTTCGCCCAACTCCTGGTGGTATCGGTCCTCGTCGCCGCCGCCGACATCACCTTCACCGCAGCCAGTGGCGCGTGCCTCAAATCGCTGGTGCGCCCGGAGGACATGCTCGTCGCGAGCGGCCGGTTCGAGTCCACCACCTGGAGCGCCGCGATGGTCGGGCCGCCGCTCGGCGGCATCGCGGTCGGGGTCTTCGGCCCGGTGGTCACGGTGACGGCCGACGCGGTCAGCTACCTGTTCTCGGCGCTCGGCATCCGCGCGATCGGCGGCAGCGAGCCGCAGCCCGAGCGTTCCGACAGGCCACGGCTGCGGGCCGGCGACCTGTTCGAAGGGTGGCGGTACATCCTGTCCCACTCCTCGCTGCGCCCGCTGTTCTTCAACGTGATCCTGGTCAACGGCCTGATCATGGCGACCGCGCCCCTGCTCGCCGTCCTGATGCTCGGCCGCCTCGGCTTCGCCCCCTGGCAGTACGGCCTCGCCTTCGCGGTCCCCTGCGTCGGCGGTCTGATCGGCTCACGGCTGGCCCCTCGCCTCGTCACCCGGTACGGACGGCAGAAGGTGCTGTTCACCAGCGGAGGCCTGCGCGGCTGCTGGTCGCTCGGGCTGGCCTTCGTCGGCCCCGGCGCCGCCGGGCTGGTGCTGGTCATGGCCGTCGAGCTCGGGCTCATCGCCTGCTGCAGCGTGTTCAACCCGGTGCTCGCCGCCTACCGGCTCAACCAGCTCCCGGCCGACCGGATCACCCGCGCCCTGTCCGCGTGGTCGGTCACCACCAAGGCCGGCACGGCGGCGATGACCGCCCTGTGGGGCCTGCTGGCCGGCCTCACCGGCCCCCGGACCGCGATCGCGATCGCCGGCCTGCTCATCCTGGCCACCCCGGTGCTGCTCCCCCGCCGCGACCGGGCAGCCGCGCCCGAGCCGGAACCGGCCCTGAACCGGGCGTGAGCCGCCAGGGCGGTCGCGGTCACCGTCGGTCCTCCGCCGATGGATGAGTCCGCCCTCCACCGGTAGACAAGTAGACAAATATCCAGGCGGGCGGTCAGCCGGTGGCGTGGTGGGCCCGGTGGGCGGCGACGCGGACGCGGGTGGCGCAGCGTGGGGTGCAGAAGCGCTGCGGGCTGCGGCGGCCGGTGTCGACGAAGAAGTGGTCGCAGTCCGCAGCGGCGCAGCGGCCCCAGGCGCAGAGCGGGCCGCCATGGCGCTGCAGCAGCGCCTGGAGGACGGCAGCACCGGCCTCCGGGTCGTCCTGGACGGTGTTCGCCAGTTCGACGTCCTGCGGCGGGTCCGCTCCGCCCAGCGTGGGCGGCCCGCCGATGCGTGATCGATGGGCCGCCCTCGGGGACTGCGGCGGGGATCAGCCGGTGGCACCGCACTGGTAGAGCTGCTGCGCGCCTGCTGCCGCACCGGCCGTCGTGCCGGTGCCCGCGCTGTAGGCGGAGGCCGGAACGGCGGTGCAGGCGGAGCGGACCCAGTCGGTGACCTTGGCCGACGGGGCGGACGAGCCGCCCGCGCCGCCGAAGCCGGCGAAGCCGCCGAACCCGGAGGAGCCGGCGGTCCTGCCACCGGTGCTGCCGCTGAGCAGCACGTAGTGCAACTGGCCGGCGGCGACGTCCCGCTGGACCTGGGCCAGGGTGGGCGACGGCACCTCGCCGGTGAAGCCGCCCATCGGCAGCACGTCCGCGCCCTCCGCCATGATGTACGGCGAGGCCGTGCTCCAACTGGTGGTCGCGAAGACGTACTTCGCGCCGTCACGGTGTGTCTCGGTGTAGCTGAGCAGGGCCTTCTGCTGAGCCGTCAGCGTCGATCCGCCGCCACCGAACATGGCGCCCATCCCGGCGCCCATCCCGGCGCCGCCCGCGCCGCCGAACCCGGCTGCGCCGCCCGCGCTCCCGCCGACTCGATGCGCGGCCCCCGCGACCGCAGTGGCACCCCGGCCGCCGCCGAGGCTGGAGGCCGGACCCACCGTGCCCATGGCGTTGTGCCCGTACTGCGACTCGAAGGCGGACGAGGCCCATGCGGCAGGTGCGATCAGCATCGCCGCGAGCCCGGCGACCAGCCCCGCCAGCGCCACCCGACGTCCGGTGGCGCGTCCGCCCGGTCGGCTCAGCGCCAGCAGCACCAGGGCGACCACGCCGAGGCCCAGCACCACCGGGCCCAGCCAGGACAGGAAGGTCGGGTAGTCCCAGGCGATCACCGCGCCCCAGCCGGCCGTCGCGGCGACGGCTGCGGGCAGCGCCCAGGCACGGCGTCCGCCGGCGCGGAAGGCCCGCCAGAACTGGGTGACCCCGGCTCCCGTCAGCGCGGCGAGCGGGACCGCGACCACGCCCATGTAGTAGGTGTGACCGGCGACGCTGCCCGCGCTGAAGACCAGGAAGTACATGGCCAGCCAGACACTCCAGAGCAGGTAGCCGGCCCGCACCGGATCGGTGCGGGGTCGGCGCCGCCGCCAGATCAGGCCGAGGACGGCGGCGATGGCGGCGATCGGATAGAGCCAGCCGACCTGCGAGGCAAGGGTGGAGCCGAACATCTTGCCCCAGCCGTTCTGGCCGCTCATGCCGCCGCCGGCACCGCCCCTGGCGCCTGTGGCATGACCACCGGCCCAGCCACCGCCCCCACCGGAGCCGCGCCCGCCGAAGGCACCGCCCGCGCCCGCGCCCGCTCCGGTGCCGGTGCCGGTGCCGGTGCCGGTGCCGGTGCCGGTGCCGGTGCCGGTGCCGGTGCCGGAGGCTGCGCCGTAACCCCCGCTGTGGTCTCCGAAACCGCCGCTGTGGCCGCCGCTGTGGCCGCCGCCGTGCGCGGCGCCGCCCCCGGTGGTCGTCGTCACGCTGCCGGTGTCGGCCGCGCTGATCCCGAGCGAGGAGAAGCGGTTCAGGAAGTTGTAGCCCACGACCATGCTGAAGGCCGAGTTGTTGGTGGTGCCGTCGACGTACGGCCGGTCCTTGGCCGGGGTGAGGGTGACCACCAGCATCCAGGAGGCGGAGACCGCCACCGCGACCGCTCCGGCGACCGTGAGGTGGATCAGTCGGCGGCGCAGCGCGGTGGGCGCGGAGACCAGGTAGACCAGGCCCAGCGCGGGCAGCACCGCCCACGCCTCCAGCATCTTGGTCTGGAAGGCCAGCCCGACCCAGACACCGGCCATCACCAGCGGGCGCAGCCGCGCGTTCTGCGCGGCCCGCTGGGTCGCGTCCGCCGCCAGCAGGAGCAGCAGCGTGAACGCCGCGTCCTCGACCGCGCTGCGGAACAGCCCGGCCACGACCGGGGTGGCGGTGAAGGCCGCCGCCGCGATCAGTGCCGCATTGGCGCCGGCCCAGCGGCGCACCACCCGGTAGAGCACCAGGACGCTGAGCACGCCCTCGATCACCTGCGGCAGCGTCAGCGCCCAGGCGTGGAAGCCGAAGAGTCTCGCGGAGAGCGCCTGCGGCCACAGGAAGCCGGGGATCTTGTCCAGGGTGATGCTGTTGGCGGGGTCGAAGGAGCCGAAGAGGAACGCCTTCCAGCTCATCGACATGCTGCGGACGGCGTCGGAGTAGAAGGAGTGGTACTGGCTCTGGCCGATCCCCCAGGTGAAGAGCGCTGCGGCGGCCGCCGCGATCACCAGCAGGACAGGCCGGGCGTATCCAGGTTGGTCCGCCGGAGAACGCCACGGTGCCCGGCGGGTCCCGGCAGGGGTGGCGGTCGGGGGTGCCGATGCCGCAGGAGGTGCTGTCGTAGCCATGGGTACAAGCCTTAGCGACCCGGGCGGCGCGACAGGCCCCAGATCGGCCGAATCCGCCTAATTCTCAGGGAACAACAGATACTTTCTCAGACAACTCGGACCTCCTGTTCTTCCAGGTTTTACATTGGCCACGGGCTCTCCACGGGACTGCCACAAGCACACACAGAACGATAAGTCACCTTTGTCCTGACATAAGGGATGTATCGTGATCAGCCGCTCACCCCCGACGCAGTGCGGCACGACCGGCATAGCGTGCCGAGTCGCCCAGCTCCTCTTCGATCCGGATGAGCTGGTTGTACTTTGCAGTGCGGTCGGAACGGGAGAGCGAGCCGGTCTTGATCTGACCGCAGCCGGTCGCCACCGCCAGATCCGCGATGGTGGTGTCCTCCGTCTCGCCCGAGCGGTGCGACATGACGGCCGTCCATCCCGCCCGGTGGGCCGTGGCCACTGCGGCCAGCGCCTCGGTCAGGGTCCCGATCTGGTTAACCTTGACCAGGACCGAGTTGCCGACACCGGTGCGGATGCCCTCTCGCAGCAGCGTCTCGTTGGTGCAGAACACGTCGTCGCCGGTGAGCTGGCAGCGGTCGCCCACCCGGGCGGTCAGCTCGCGCCAGCCGTCCGGGTCGTTCTCCGCCATCGGGTCCTCGATGGAGACGATCGGGTAGGCGTCGATCAGCCCGGCGAGGTAGTCGACGTTCTCGGAGGGAGTACGGCGCACCCCCTCGCCCGCGTAGTCGTACACCCCGTCGCGGAAGAACTCCGACGACGCCGGGTCCATGATCAGGCCGATGTCCGTGCCGGGGCGGTAGCCGGTGCGCTCGACGGCGTTCATCACGAAGTCGAGCGCCTCCTCCGCAGTACGCAGCGCGGGCGCGAAGCCGCCCTCGTCGCCGACGCCGGTGGAGTGCCCGGCGGCCAGCAGATCGCGGCGCAGGGTGTGGAAGACCTCGCTGCCCATGCGGACGGCGTCGGCGAAGCTGTCCGCGCCCACCGGCGCGATCATGAACTCCTGGAAGTCCAGCGGGTTGTCGGCGTGGGCGCCGCCGTTGATGATGTTCATCATCGGCAGCGGCAGGAGGCGGGCGTCGGCGCCGCCGAGGTAGCGGTAGAGGGGCTGACGGTGGGCCGCCGCAGCGGCCTTGGCGGCGGCGAGGGAGACGCCGAGGATCGCGTTGGCACCGAGCCGGGACTTGGCGGCGGTGCCGTCGAGGGCGACCAGCACGGCGTCGAGGCCCGCCTGGTCCACCGCGTCCCGGCCGCGCACGGACGCCGCGATCTCCCCGTTGACGTGGGCCACCGCCCGGTCGACGCCCTTGCCGTGCCAGCGCGCGGGGTCCCCGTCGCGCAGTTCCACGGCCTCCCGGGCACCGGTGGAGGCGCCGGAGGGGACCGCCGCGCGCCCCAGGGACCCGTCTGCCAGGACCACGTCGACCTCGACTGTGGGGTTGCCCCGGCTGTCGATGATCCGGCGGGCGGTGACGGATTCGATGGCACTGATGACGGTTCCGGCTGCCTTGACGGGCATGGGAGTTCCTTCCTGCTGTCGTATGCCGCGGCCCCGGCTGCGACGACGCTGGCGCTGGGCCCGACAACGCCAGACAATACAGCAATGCTGCTCAGTTCTGCTGTGCAGTTCTGCTGTACAGTTCTGCTGCTCAGTTCTGCTGTGCAGGTCAAGTGCACAGCAATGCTGGCCAACGGGGTAAAGTGCCCTATGCCCACTCCGGAAGCCGCCGTCATCGCCGCCGAACTGCGCACCGCGATGGGCAGGCTCACCCGACGCGTCAAGGACGAGGACAGCATTCCGCTGGGCCAGGCCGCCGTACTCGGCGCGCTCGACCGCAGCGGCGCCATGACCACCAGCGACCTCGCGGCCGATCAGCGCGTGCGCCCCCAGTCGATGGCCCGGGCGGTGGGGCTGCTCATGGAGCAGAACCTGATCACCCGGCGGGCGCATCCCACCGACGGCCGCAAGTCGCTGGTCGAGTTGTCGGACGCGGGCCGGGACGCGCTCGAAGCGGAGCGCGGCCGCAGGGCCGGTTGGCTCGCGCAGGCCATCGAGGCCGAACTCACGGACGAGGAGCGGGCATTGCTGGCACGGACCGCAACCCTGCTGGAGCGGCTCGCCACCCGCTGAGACAGCGGCGCCGCAGCCGTGTCGATCGGCTGCGGCGCCGCTGTCGGTCGTCGGATCTCAGGTGCTCCGAACGCGTACCGGGATCAGCCGGTGCAGGACCCGAAGCTCAGGTTGGTCTCGGCGACGTAGATGCTGGTGCCGCCGGCGGTGTCGGTGGTGAGCGGCACGGTGACCGTGTCGGGAGCGGTCCACGGGAAGCCGCCGACGTCGAAGGTCCAGTTGCCGGTGACCTGGGTCGCCAGTTCCGACAGCGCGACCCATCCGTACTGGCCGACCGGGATCGGCATGGTCACCGTGTTGCCCAGCGTCTGGCTGACGCTGTTGGTGAAAGAGCCGGAGACAGAGGTGGTGATCTTGCCTTCGAGGGTGAGGGTGTTCTGGAAGCTGGGCGCGGGAGCGGCGCCGCCGCTGACCCCGACCTGTGAGGCGTTGGTGTCGTCGAACTCCGTGCCCAGGGTGCCGCCGATGGTGTCCGACCAGCCGGTGGTGTTGTTGAGCTGGAAGGCGTAGGTCACCGGCGCCGAGGTGTTGTTGTACCAGACCGGCGAGACGCACTGCAGCGGCAGTGGAGCGGCCGGGCTCTGGCTTCCGGTGGTCCACGAGCAGGTCGACGCGGTGCTCACGCAGACGGAGGCGGCATGGTCGAGGGCCAGGCTCGTCGCCGCCTGGTCGGCACTGGCGGGAAGCGTCCACTGCTGGGCCGCGCTGCCGTTGCAGCCGTAGCTGTCGGTCCAGGCGTCGGGGTACCAGGCGCCCAGCAGCAGGTCCAGGCAGTTGTCCGTGCCCTCCTGGCGGATCATGAAGGCCGTCGACGATCCGCTGACCGGCTGGAAGTACCAGCTCTCGGTCGAGCGCCCGTCACAGGACTGCTGACGCAGCGGCAGGCCGGCGTCGATGCACAGCCCGGTGCCGTCGTTGACGAGGGGGAAGGATCCGTCGGTGGCCAGGGTGCCGACGGTCCACGACTCGTCGTAGCCGGGCGTCGGATTGGTGACGATGATGGAGCCGGCCGACGTGGTGCCGTTCTGGTCGTCCAGGCTGTAGCCGTTGCTGACCGAGGTGATGCCCACTCCGCTGAGGGCGGTGATGCCGCCGGACGGCGTGGCCGCGACGGCGGGACCGGCGGTGAACCCGACCGCGATGCAGCACGCGGCCACGATCGCGACCAGGATCCTCCTGAAGAACACCGCGGGACTCGCAGTGGTGGTTGCCATGAGTGCGTTCCTTTCGGTACGGATGGTGCGAACTGCCGCTCTGCGTCAGGCCTTGGTGGCCTGTCCCGTGCCGTCGCTCTTGGCGAAGGCCTGCTGCAGCCGCGGCAGCAGGTTGGCCAGGTCCTGGTCCCAGCACCCGGCGTCATGACCGCCGTCGCAGCCCCAGGTGGAACCGTTGCCGTAGTCCTCGAAGTACGGCGTGTTGCCGGCCGCGACCAGGGCGGAGTCGAGGTGCTGGGCCGCGCTCTCCAGCCAGAACTCCGCACTGGTGGGATTGCCGCCGCCGTTGCCGGTGTAGATGGAGACGTTCGTTCCGGCGAGAGCGGCAGCGTTCTCGACCGGGTCGGCCGCGTTCCAGAGGGAGTCGTTGTACGGCGGGGTCCAGGAGATGGGGTACGGCGAGCCGAAGATCGCGTCGCTGGTGACCGCCGGTGTGTAGGCGTCGCCCGGCGCGCGACAGGCGCTCCAGTAGGTGCTGCCGGCGGGGTTCGAGCCGCTGGCGGCGCTCGCGTCGTCGATGACCCCGGTCGCGTCGGTGAGCGAGGCGACGACGGCCAGGCGCAGGTCCATGGCGTCCTCGCCCATGTCGACGTCGCCGGAGAGGCTCGCCACCTGGCTGAAGGTGCCCGGGTAGTCCTGGGCCAGGTGCAGGGCGCCGAAGCCGCCCATGGAGATGCCGGCGATGGCGCGGTCGGCCTTGTCCGGGAGGGTGCGCAGGTTGGCGTCGATGAAGGGGACCACCTGGTCGACCTCGAAGCTCGCCCAGTCCTGGGCGCCGGCCGCGGTGGTCTGGTTCGCCCAGTTGGAGTACCAGCCGCGCGCGCCGCCGTCCGGCATGACGATGATCATCCCCGAGTCGTGCGCCAGCGCGTTGAGCTTCGGGAAGTAGGCGGGCGCGAAGTAGTCGCAGGGGTCGCCCGGGGAGCCGTTCAGCAGGTACAGGACCGGATAGTGCGCGGTCGGGTCGCTGTAGTAGCCGGAGGGCAGGACGATCCGGATGTGGTGTCCGACCGTGCCGGTGTCGTTGGCGACGTCGGGCGTCGTCACGGTGACGGTGAAGTCGGTGGCGGTGGCGGCCGGTATGTACGGATTGTTCTGCAGCGACGGGTCGTTGACCTGAGTCAGCCCGAAGCCGTTGGTCAGCGTCGGCGGGCCGGACGGGTCCGACGCGTCCGCGTGGGCGGCCGGTGCGGCGATCGCCATCGCGGCGATCATTCCGACGGTGGCTACGACCGCTTTCGCTCGGGAGCGCCAGGCGGTCAGCGTTGGTTTCATCGTGAGTCCTCAGTCCTTGGTCGGTGGGAGGTGTCCGCTAGTGGGACGCGGCGGCGATGAAGAGGAGCAGGAGCAGGGTCGCCATGATCAGCAGGCAACCGATGACCTCGCGGCGACGTGCTCGGCGGAACCCCGCGCCGCCGAGACCGGGAACGCCGGGATGACACGCGGCGTAGTGCTCGGCGAGCCGTTCGGCACCCTCGGCTGCTGACACACCACGCGGCCGATATGCGCACTCGCCGCACCGGTACCTACGGCTCGCCGCCATGCATTCCTGCCTCTCGCGTTCGACATGTCCGTCATCGTGCCGTCCGCACCGGCCATCGGCCCAGGTCAGAAGGGTGCCGGGAACCGGCCATATATGGCCGACCGAGCTTGGATACAGTGGCCGAGCATTTGATAATGAGCATGACCGAAGCGGAGGCATCGACGTGGCGAGCCAGTTCGGCACGCTGCTGCGCGATCTGCGCGGCGAGGCCGGGATGACGCAGGAGCAGCTGGCCGAGGCGGCCGGGCTGGGCGTGCGCACCATCCACCGGCTGGAGACCGGGACACCGAACGACACCCGGACGGGCACGGTGAAGCTGGCCGCCCATGCGCTCGCCGACGCGTTGGGGCGCGACCGTGACGCCGTCTGGCAGGAGCTCCTCTCCGCACGCACCGGTGCCGCCGTCATCGCGGAGAGCGCCGGGGCCGTGGTCGAGCCGGGTGCCGCGCCCCTCGCGTCGGCTCCCGGGCCGGCGAAGCGCGTGGCGATGCCCTACCGGGGCGTGCTGACCGAGGTCGCGGAGACCCTGGCCCACAACGAGCACGGCCGGTGGACCCTGGAGGAGGAGCGGCGCCGGGTCCACGATCCCCGCCCGCTACCGGTGAAGTGGGGCTCGGCGCGGGCGAACTGGGTCGACCATCCGGACAATGTCCACGGCGCCGGGTCGGCCTCGGCTCCGCCCTCCCTGTCGGGTGGTCTGTCGGAGATCGCGGACGCGTACCGGCGCATCGGCTCCGGGCGGCTGGTGGTGCTCGGCCGCGCCGGATCCGGCAAGACGGTGCTGACGCTGCGATTCGTCCTGGACTATCTGCGCACCCGCGTCGACGGCGAGCCCGTGCCGGTGGTGTTCAGCCTGGGGTCGTGGGAACCGACCGCCGTCGGACTGCGCGAGTGGCTCGTCGGGCGCCTGCTGCGGGACAACCCGGACCTGGACGCCCGCGCGCCCGACGGCTCGACCCTGGCCGCGGCGCTGCTGGCGGCCGGCTGGATCCTGCCGGTCCTCGACGGCTTCGACGAGATAGCCGCCGGTCTGCACGGCGCCGCGCTGGACGCCCTCAACGCGAGCACGCTGCCGTTCCTGCTGACCAGCCGTACCGGGGAGTTCGCCGACGCGGTCACCGCGACCGACGTGCTCACCAGGGCCGCCGGCGTCGAGCTGACCGACCTGACCACCGCCGACCTGGCCGAATACCTGCCGCTCACCGCCCGGCCGACCGCGTCGGCCGAACCGGGCGAACCGGCCGAACCGGGCGAGAGATCGCCGACGGTGTGGGACCCGGTCGTGGACCGGCTGGTCCGGCAGCCGGACAGCCCGGCCTGCCGGCATCTCACCGCCGTCCTCAGTACCCCGTTGATGGTCGTCCTGGCCAGGACCGTCTACAGCAACGTTCCCGGCCGTGATCCGGCCGTCCTGCTGGACACCGACAGGTTTCCGACGCCCGAAGCTCTCGAAGAGCACTTGCTGGCCGGCTTCGTGCCGACCGTCTACCGGCCCCAGCCGCAGACCGCGCACGGGCCCGCCACCCGCTCCCGGCGGCAGCGCACCTGGGACCCGGACCGGGCACTGCGGTACGCGGGCCACCTCGCCGCCCACCTCGACCGCGACCAGGAGCACGGTCATCAGGACCTGGCCTGGTGGCAGTTGGCGGGGGCGGTCCGCCCGTCCGTCCGGATCCTGGCCGTCACCATGGCTTCCGCGATGCTCACCGCGTTGGCGGACTGGCTCGTCTTCTGGCCCCTGGACCTGTTCGGCGTGGGCAGGACGCCGGTCGAACCGGAGGCGAGCGTGCTCGACGCCCTCCTGTACGGACCCGCGGTCGGCCTGACCTTCGGGCTGATCTACGGGTTGGTGACCGTGTTCGACAGGGCCACCTTCGAGCCCTCGCGCACGCAGTTGCGGCTGGTCGGCCTGCGGCACGGAGCCGAGGGGCCGCCGAGGTGGAGACGCTTCCTCTCCTGGTTCGGCATCGGATGCGTCGGCGGTATGGCGGTCGGAGTCGCGTACGGCCCCGCGCTCATCCTGGAAGCGCGGATCCTGTTCGGGCACACCGCCTACGGCGGTGATGCGGTCAAGTCGACGCTGATCAACATGCTGGGGTTCGGCATCGTCTTCGGGCTGGCCGCCGGGTGCGTCCTCGGCAGCGTGGTGGCCTTGGAGACGCCGGTCGACGTCGGCTCGGCCGCCACCCCGACCAGCCTGCTGCTGAGCAACCGCACCACGGTGCTCCGCCAGGTCGCGGTCGTCGCGCCGGCCCTCGCCGTGGCCATCGCCGTCATCGGGTGGACGACGGTGGAACTCCTGCGCGGGCACCTCGGAAACGTGAACTGGCCGATCGCCAACGGATTCGTCATCGGGGCGATCGGCGGGATCGGCGGGGCCGCGTCCTACGCGCTGGCCTTCACCGCCTGGGGGCAATGGGTGCTGTTCACCCGCATCTGCCTGCCGCTGACCGGGCGGCTGCCGTGGCGGGTGGTCGCCTACCTGGACGACGCCCATCGGCGCGGGGTGCTGCGGCAGGCCGGTGCCGTCTACCAGTTCCGGCACGCACGGCTGCAGCAGCACCTGAGCCAGACCTATCTCGACGTGGGGGAAGCGGCTGCTGACGGAACCCCGGGTTCCGCCCCGCGCTGACGGCAGGCCCGACTTGACTTCGAGCGCACTCGAAGAGGGAAGCTGGGGCACACAGACCGAGACGACGTCCCGCAGAGGAGTGCAACCAGATGCGTACCACCAGCCTGGGCAACGAGGGTCCGCAGGTCGGCGTGATCGGACTGGGGTGCATGGGGATGACCCATGCCTACGACCCCAACGGGCGCGACGACGAGGCTTCGGTCGCGGTGCTCCGGCAGGCCGTCGACCTCGGGGTGACGCTGATCGACACGGCGAACGTCTACGGCCCCTACACCAATGAGTCGCTGGTCGGCCGGGCGCTCGGCGGCGGCCTGCGGGACCAGGTGGTGCTGGCGACCAAGGTGGGGCTGACCCAGGAGGGCGGTGACAGCCTGGCCCACGGCGCCCAACTGGTGCGCAACGGGCGGCCGGAGCACGTCCGGGCCTCGATCGACGACAGCCTCCGCCGCCTCGGGACCGACCACGTCGACCTCTACCAGCTGCACCGGGTCGACCCCGAGGTCCCGATCGAGGAGACCTGGGGCGCCCTGGCCGAGGTGGTCGCGGCCGGAAAGGCACTGCGGATCGGCCTGTCCGAGGTCTCGGTGGAGGAGATCCGCCGGGCCCGGGCGGTCCACCCGGTCGCCTCCGTCCAGTCGGAGCTGTCGCTGTGGACCCGGGACGTGCTGGCGGAGGTGCTGCCTTACTGCGAGCGCGAGGGCATCGCGTTCCTGCCCTTCTCCCCGCTCGGGCGCGGCTTCCTGGCCGGACGCTTCAGCAGCGTCGCGGACCTCCCGGCCGAGGACTGGCGCAGCACCCTGCCGCGCTTCCAGGCGGAGGCGCTGGCCGCCAACCAGGCGCTGGTGGAGACGGTGCGGGCGGTCGCCGAGCGGCACGGGGCCACCCCCGCGCAGGTCGCCCTGGCCTGGGTGGTCGCCCAGGGCAACCGGGTGGTGCCGATCCCGGGCACCAAGACCCCGAAGTACCTGCTGGACAACGTCGCGGCGGCCGACCTCGACCTGACCGCCGCCGACCTGGCGGAGCTGGACGCCCTCCCGGCGCCCACCGGCGACCGCTACTGACTGCTCGTCCGGCTCACTGCCGGCCGAGGTGGGGCTCGCGCCTCAGCGGCGCAGCCGGGTGATCAGCGGTTCGTGCGGTCCCTCGGCCGGCAGGGCGAGCAGCCGGGCCCCGCCGAGCGGGTCGCCGAGCGGCGGCTGCGGCCGCAGCGCCGGAGCGAGCTCGGCCAGCGCGGCGTACAGCGGCGTCAGCAGCGGTGCGCCCAGGTTCACCAGGCCCCCGGTGAGCACGACCGGGGCCGGATCCGGGCCGCAGCTGCGCCGGGCGGCAGCGGCCACCGCCCCGCTCAGCGCGGTGGCGGCCGAGTGGAGGATCCCGACCGCCGCGCGGTCCCCCTCGGCGGCGGCCCGCGCGACCGCGGGCGCGAACGAGGCGGCGCGGCGGGCCGGATTGCCGCCCTCGTCGAGCACCGTCGGCAGCCGGGACAGGGCGCCGAACTCCGCGACGGCGGCCTCCAGCAGAGCCGTGGGTTCGCCGCGCCCGTCGTGCGCGCGCAGGGCGGCCCGCAGCCCGGCCGTCCCGATCCAGGCGCCGCCGCCCTCGTCGCCGAGCCACGGGCCCCAGCCGTCGACCACCGCGAAGGTTCCGCCGGTGCCCACCCCGACGGCGACCGCCCCGGTCCCGGCGGCGAGCACCACTCCGGTGGCCCGGCCCAGCGCACCGGCGTGGGCGGTCACCGCGTCGCTGGTGACTGCGGTCTCCTCGGCCGGAAGCCCCGCCAGCACGGCCCCGGCCAGCGCCCGGGCGGCCTCGGGCGCGGCCAGGGCGCCGGCCGCACCGACACAGACCGCGTCCACCCGCCGGATCCCAACCGCTCGGAGCAGCTCCCGCGCGACCGCGAGCACCACCGTTCCGGCCTCGGCGGCCCCGCCGGGGGCGGCGAGGCCGGGCGTCCCCGGGACCTCCCGGGTCGCCCGGGGCTCTTCACCGCGACCCGTCCACACCCCGGCCCGGCAGCCGGTCCGGCCGAGATCCACCGCCAGCACCACCGCCACTGCATCCGCTCCGTCCGAGTCGGTGTTGGTCCGGGTCCGTGTTCGTCCGGGTCCGTGTTCGACCGCCTCGCCACGGTAGCTGACCTGCCGTTCGCCCCGTCGCCGACGTACCGGGCGGTGCTGCCGGGACGATTGGTGCCGAATCCACCGCTGCGGCTACGCCGTGATCGTGATCGTGACCGAGAGGACCTCCGCGATGACTCCGCACCACTCCGTCCGCGTCGAATCGCCCACCGAGCGACGCAATCCCCGCACGCTCGACATCGACCGGCTCCCCACCGTCGAGGTGCTCCGCCTGCTCAACGCGGAGGACCGGACCGCCGCCGACGCGGTCGCCGCCGTCCTGCCCGGGCTGGCCCTGGTGGTCGACCGGACGGTCCGTCAACTCGGCTCGGGGGGACGGCTTCACTACTTCGGGGCCGGCAGCTCGGGCCGGCTGGCGGTGATGGACGCGGCCGAGCTCATCCCCACCTTCGGCGTCCGCCCAGGGCTGGTCGTGGCGCACCACGCGGGCGGGTCGGCCGCGCTCACCCTGCCCACCGAGGGCGCCGAGGACCGGGCCGAGGACGGGGCCGCGGACGCCGCCGACGTGGGGCCGCTGGACGTGGCCGTGGGCATCACCGCCAGCGGGCGCACCCCCTACGTCGGCGGAGCGCTGCAGGCGGCCCGCGCCGCCGGGGCCTTCACGGTACTGGTCAGCGCCAACCCGCAGGCCGAGCTGGCCCCGCTGGCCGAGGTCCACCTGGGCGTCGACACCGGTCCCGAGGCGATCACCGGCTCGACCCGGCTGAAGGCCGCCACCGCGCACAAGCTGCTGCTGAACAGCCTGTCCACGGCGACGATGGTGGCGATGGGCCACACCTACTCGAACCTGATGGTCGACGTGGCGGCCGGCAACGACAAGCTGCGCGGTCGGCTGTCGGCCATCCTGGAGGAGGCCACCGGACGCTCCCCCGCCGCCTGCGCCGAGGCGCTGGCGGCGGCCGGCGGGGAGCTCAAGACCGCGCTGGTCGGCCTGCTGGCCGACTGCGGTCCCGAGCGCGCCCGCAGCGCCCTGGCCGCCAACGGCGGACGGGTGCGCCCGGCGCTGGCGACCGCAGCGGAAGGCTGAGCGCGAGGCGGGGCGGGGCTGAGCGCGGCGGGGCTGAGCGCGGTGGGGTTCAGCGCGCGGTGGCCAGTGCGGCGTGCACCGTCCGGCGCAGCGCCACGGCGCGGCGATCGCGCCCGAAGTGGACCGCATTGGTGAGCAGCACCGCCCAGAGACCGCCGACCGGGTCGAGGGCGAGGCTGGTTCCGGTGAATCCGGTGTGCCCCGCGCCGGTCTCCGGCCAGGCCTCCGACATGTGGTCCCAGCGGTCACCGCGCAGCGTCCAGCCCAGTCCGCGCACCCCTCCCAGTCCGGCGGTCTGGTTGCGCAGCGCCTCGGCGCGCAGGGCCGGGGCGAGCAGCGGGCCCTGCTCCGCCAGCCAGCCGGTCCGCAGACAGCGGGCCAGGTCGGGGGCGGTGCCGAAGAGCCCCGCGTGCCCGGCGACGCCGCCGAGCGCCTCGGCGTTCTCGTCGTGGACCACGCCGACCTTGGGCGGGCGGCCGGGGGGCGCCTCGGTGGCGGCGGTCCGCCCGCGCCAGTCGGCCGGCGGCAGGTAGCGCGTCGAGGTCAGGCCGAGCGGCTCCAGCACCAGGGCGTCGACCGCGCGGTCCAGCGGCTGGGCCGCCACCGCCGCCACCAGCTCGCCCAGCACGATGAACCCGAGGTCGGAGTAGCGCACCTCGGTGCCGGGCGCGGTCTCCAGCGGCTCCGCGAGTACGGCGGCCAGCCGGTCGGCGGAGCTCACCGGCAGCGTCCAGAAGTGCCGGTGGGCCGACAGGCCCGAGCTGTGGGTCAGCAGTTGGCGTACCGTCACCCGTTCGTGCCCACCGCCGGAGAAGCGCGGCAGCCAGTGCGCGACCGGTCGGTCGAGGCTCAGCCCGCCCTGCTCGACCAGGCGCAGCACCGCGGGCATGGTGGCCACCACCTTGGTCAGCGAGGCGAGGTCGAAGACGGTGTCCACGGTCACCGGGCGGGCGTCGGGGCCGGAGTCGGTGCGGCCGAAGGCGTGGGCGGCGACCGGGCCCTCCGCGCCGCGCCCGGCGAGCAGCACGGCCCCGGGGACGACGCCGTCCGCCACGGCCGTCCGGACCAGGGACGCGGCGGCGTCGGCCGCCTCGGGGAAACCCATCCGTTCCTCCGGTCGCAGGGCCGCTGACAGCTCGGCACCCTGGTAAATTTCCACCGTCGCACGGCTGAAATGTGTCATCAGTTTACCGATGGGGTGACCGAAATACCGCCCTCCCTTCCCGAACTGCTGTCCCTGGCGGACCGCGTGCTCCAGCCCGGCTTCGTCGGCGCCACCCCGCCCGACTGGATCCGCCGCCGGCTGTCGGAGGGCCTCGCCTCGGTCCTGCTGTTCGCCCCCAACGTCCGCGACCGGCAACAGACTGCCGCCCTGACCGCGGCCCTGCGGGCCGAGAACCCGGAGGTGATCGTCGCCGTCGACGAGGAGAGCGGCGACATCACCCGGCTGGAGGCGGCCACCGGCTCCTCCTACCCCGGCGCCCTGGCCCTCGGCGCCGTCGACGACGAGCGGCTGAGCGAGGCGGTGGCCCGCTCGGTCGGCGCGGAGCTGCGCGCGCTCTCCGTCGACCTCGACTTCGCGCCGGACGCCGACGTCAACAGCAATCCCGACAACCCGGTCATCGGCACCCGCTCCTTCGGTGCGGACCCGGAGCTGGTGGCCCGTCATGTCGCGGCCTGGGTGCGCGGCCTGCACTCGGCCGGGGTCGGCGCCTGCGTCAAGCACTTCCCCGGGCACGGCGAGACCGCCGTCGACTCGCACCTCGACCTGCCCGTGGTCCCCTTCGACCGCGAGCAGCTGGCTGCGGTGGCGCTGCCCCCGTTCCGGGCCGCGATCGGCGCCGGGGTCCGCGCGGTGATGACCGGTCACCTGCTGCTGCCCACGCTCGACCCGGACCGCCCGGCCACCGTCAGCCCGCGTCTGGTCACCGAACTCCTGCGGGAGGAGCTGGGATTCGAGGGCATGGTGGTGAGCGACGCGGTCGAGATGCAGGCGGTCCGGGCCCGCTACGGCCTCGCCGGGGCGACGGTCCGGGCGCTGGCCGCCGGCGTGGACCTGGTCTGCCTCGGCAACCGCTCGGGCGAGCGCGAGGTGCTGGCGCTGCGCGAGGCGGTCGCCGATGCGGTCACCCAGGGCGTGCTCGGCCAGGAACGGCTGGAGCAGGCCGCCGCGCGGGTCGCCGAGTTCGGCGCCTGGCGCCGCGCCCTCGCCGCCGCACACCCTGCCGTGCCCGCCTCCCCCGGCCTGGGGCTGGCGGCGGCGCGCCGGGCCGTCCGGGTCCGACTGACCGGCGAGGCGGTGCTGCCGCTGGCGGCGGCCCCGCACCTGGTCGAGTTCGGCGTCCCGGGCACCGTGGTCAGCGGCGAGGGCGTGCCCTGGGGGTTGCGCCCCGCGCTGGCCGCGCTGCTGCCCGGCACCACCCACACCACCCTCGCGGCCGGCGCGCCGCTCGACCGGGAGACCCTCGCCGCCGTCCTCGCCGCGGCCGCCTCCCGGCCGCTGGTACTCGCGGTCCGCGACGCCCACCGCCGTCCCACGGTGCGACAGTGGATCGCCGCGCTGCTGGCGCAGCGCCCGGACGCCGTCGTCGTCGAGCTCGGCGTCCCGCACGGCGACCCCGGCGGCTCCGTGTTCGTCGCCACCCACGGCGCCGCCCGCGTCTGCGGCCAGGCCGCCGCCGAGACCCTGGCCGGCCGCCGACTGGCGGTCACACCGTGAGCAGCCGGACCGGGTTGCTGTGCATCATCGTCTCGACCTGCTCCTCGTTGACACCGCGTTCGAGGAGCATCGGGAGGAAGACCGCGCTCAGGTAGGCGTAGCCCCACTGACCGTGGGTGGCCGGGTTCTGCTGCACCTGGGGGCCGGTGAGGTCCTGCGACAGCAGAATGCGCTCGGCGTGGCCCTCGGCGACCAGCAGCGCCAGCCGGTCCGCGCGGGTGACGTCGGACTGCCGCAGGGACTGCCGAGTGTGGGGCCCGTCGGGCTGCGGGTCGGTCGCCGGCGGCAGCCGCAGGTCCCAGTTCTGCTTCCCGACCGAGTCGAAGGCGATGTTCACCCCCCGGTCCAGCACCCGGCGGAGATAGTCGAGTTCGGGGTGGTTGTCCAGGTGACCGATGACCACCCGGCCGGGGTCGACCTGTTCCTCCTCCAGCAGGTCGATCTGCTCCAGCGCCATGGTCCCGTGGGTGGTGTGGGTACTGATGGCGAGTCCGGTGAGGTGGTGCGCACGGGCGGCCGCGCGCAGCCCCTTGCGCTCGTGCCCCGTGACCTCCCCCAGCCCCGTGGGCACCTCGCCCAGGATGCCCGCGCGCACCCCGCTCCCGCCGATCCCCACCTGCGCGTCCTCGACGAACCGCCGGGTGATCTCCTCGACGCCGGCCGCCCGCACCCAGGCCGGGCTGAACGCCTCGCGGTAGGTGGCCGTCCCGGCGACGATCCACACCCCGCTGCGCCGGGAGATCTCCCGTAGCAGCGCGGTGTTCCTGCCCCACGCGTCACGCCCCGCATCGCCGTACGGGCTGAGGTCGACGACGGTGTCCACCCCGTGGGCCGCCAGCCCGCCGAGGGCCGCGACGGCGAGCTCGACCTGCTCGCGGTCGAACGCCGCCGCCGACTCCTCCGCCCCGTCGGCTCCGCCCCGCCGGCCGCCGGAGAGCCAGGGGCCCGGCGTCAGCGCCAGCAGGTGCTCGTGCGAGAGCACCCGGCCCAGCTCGGCGGGATCGACGGGTCCGGTCACCGTCTGCACCCGGGGCACCGGGGCGTTCTCGTTCTGCTGTTCCATCACCCGAGCCTAGGTCGACGACACTTCGGCCCCGCCCGAACTGTCGGCGCCCTAGCGCCGGGCGCGGCCGACCGTGCCGACGCGTTTGAGGGTGCGGACGATCGGGGCGGTCTCGACCGCGTCCACCCCCGGGAGGGCGCCGAGGCGGTCGGTGAGGTAGCCGAAGAGGTACTCGTCGTCGGGGCAGAGGACGCTGGCGAGCAGGTTGGTCGTTCCGGTGGTGGCGCCGGCGTAGGCGACCTCGTGGTGTTCCGCCAGCGCCGCGCCGACGGCGGCGAGGTGCGCGGGCCGCACCGACATCCGGATGGCGGTGGCCCCCGGACTGCCCAACAGCCGCTCGTCGATGTCCAGGGCGAAGAACAGCGCTCCGGCGGTCCGCAGTTGGGCGATCCGGCGGCGCACCGTCGACTCGTGGCAGCGGGCCTCGGCGGCCAGCGCGGCATAGGTCGCCCGGCCGTCGCGGGTCAGCGCGGCCAGCAGGACGTGGTCGAGGTCGGTGAGTTCCAGCGGCGCCGACCAGGCGTCCGGGGGCGGGAAGTCAGGGGCCAGGGCCGCCTGCTGCTCCCGGTCCAGGGCGGAGGTGAGCGCGCCCCAGGTGGTCGGGCCGCCCTTGAACAGCCGCAGCACCCGCTGCGCGGTGACCGAGGTGGCCCCGGGCAGCCGGTCGAGCAGCCGCACCGGCGCGTCCTGGGCGCTGTCCCGCTGCGCCACCAGATGGCAGATGATCTCGGTGCCGCCGGAGGCGAGCTGGACCCAGCGGGTGTCCTCCCGCGCGGCCAGGCTCCGGGCCAGGCCGAGCGCGGCGCTGGGGACGGACTGCAGCCGCAGCGCCCACACCGTCTGCCCGACCGGCCGGGGGTTGAGTCGGCCGACCACGCGCAGTCCGGCCGTCTCGCACAGCATGGCGTAGCGGCGGGCGACCGCCTGCTCGGAGACGCCCAGCACCGAGGCGATCCGGCGCAGCGGGACGCGCCCGTCGATCTGCAGGGCGTGGACCAGCTGGAGATTGAGGGTTTCCACGCATCCCGACTCTATCCCGGGCGGTATCCGGCGCGCGCGTCCGGACTCGTTGCCGCCGTTCGCGGCCGATTCGCATGATCGCTGTCGAGAAGAGGACAACGGGGAAGAGGAGCAGCAGATGAGCAATTTCCGTGACCTTCGGGACTACATCGACCGGATGACCGCAGCGCTCGGCGCGGACGAGGTCCTCCGTATCGACGGCGCCGACCGGGACCGGGACATCGGCGGGATCACCGAGCTGCTGGCCGAGCAGGAGGGCCCGGCGCTGCTGTTCGACAACATTCCGGGGTTCCCGGCGGGGTACCGGGTGTTCACCAACTTCATGGGCACCGCCGCCCGCACCGCGGTGGCGCTCGGGCTGCCGCCCGACACCGACAAGCTCGACATCGTCCGGGCCTGGAAGGACCTGAGCAAGCGGATCGAGCCGATCCCCCCGGTCGAGGTCAGCACCGGCCCGATCCTGGAGAACGTCCTGACCGGCGCGGACGTCGACCTGGAGATCTTCCCCGCGCCTCGCTGGCACGACGGGGACGGCGGCCGCTACATCGGCACCGCCTGCATGGTGATCACCCGTGACCCCGACAGCGGCTGGGTCAACGTCGGCACCTACCGGGCCTGCGTCCAGGGCCGGGACCGGCTGTCGCTGTGGATGCTCGGCAACCGGCACGCCAAGGCGATCGCCGAGAAGTACTGGGCGCGCGGCGAGAACTGCCCGATCGCGGTGGTGGTGGGCCAGGACCCGATCCTGTCCACCGCCGCCGCCATCGCCGCCCCGTCCGGGATGTCGGAGTACGACCTGGCGGGCGGGCTCCGCGGGGAGGGCGTCGAGGTCCTCCACGCTCCCGGCAGCGAGCTGCCGATACCGGCGTACGCGGAGATCGTGATCGAGGGCGAGCTGCCGCCGGTCGAGGAGGAGTCCGTGCTGGAGGGGCCCTTCGGCGAGTGGACCGGCTACTACACCCACTCGGGCCAGGAGACCGTGGTCCGGGTCACCCGGATCCTGCACCGCGACGACCCGATCATCCTCGGCGCCCCGCCGATGCTGCCGACCATCCCGGCGGGCGACCAGGCCGTGCCGCTGTACTCGGCGTCGGTGACCTGGGACCACCTGGAGGCCTCCGGCGTGCAGAACGTCAGGGGCGTGTGGGCCTACGCCCGGCAGCTGCTGATGGTGGTCTCGATCGAGCAGAGCGGCGCCGGGGACGCCATGCACGCGCTGCTGGCAGCGGCCGGACGCAAGCGCACCGGCGGCATGGAGCGGTACTTCGTCGTGGTCGACGAGGACATCGACATCACCGACATCAACCATGTCCTGTGGGCGATGTTCACCCGGGTCGACCCGTCCCAGTCGATCCAGGTGGTGCGCGCGCCCACCACCGCCATCGACCCCCGGCTGGCACCCGACCGGCGCGCCGCCGGCGACCTGTCGATGGGCATCGTGCTGATCGACGCCTGCAAGCCGTTCGCGTGGAAGGACCGGTATCCGGCCGCCAACCGGGTCGACCGGGCGACCCGCGCGGAGCTGCGCGAGCGCTGGGCGGGCGTCCTGCCGCTGTAGCCGCTGTAGCCGCCGGGGCAGGGGGAGCACGGTACGCCCGCTCCCCCGCCCTCCCCCTTCCGCACCAGGAGCACACCGTGACCGACGCACCCCCCATCCGCCTCGTCGTCGGCGTCACCGGCGCCACCGGGGCCCCGATCGCCGTCCGCCTGCTGCAGGTCCTGCGCACGGTGCCGGAGGTGGAGACCCATCTGGTGCTGAGCACCTGGGCCCGCTCCACCATCGAGACGGAGACCCCGTACAGCGCCCGGGACTTCGCCGAACTCGCCGATGTGACTCACAAGTTCGGCGACCTGGGCGCCACCGTCTCCTCCGGTTCCTATCCGGTCGCGGGCATGGCCGTCGTACCGTGCAGCATGAAGACGCTCGCGGCGATACGACACGGCCTGGCCGACAACCTCATCGCCCGCGCCGCCGACGTCACCCTCAAGGAGCGGCGCCCGCTGGTCCTGGTGCCCCGGGAGACCCCGCTCAACGAGATCCACCTCGCCAACATGCTCGCCCTCTCCCGGATGGGCGTGCGCATCGTTCCGCCGATGCCGGCCTTCTACGACATCCCGAACGGCATCGGCGACCTGGTGGACCACATCGTCATGCGGATCCTCGACCAGTTCGACCTCCCCCTCGGCACCGCGGACATCGCGGAGCGCTGGCAGGGGCTGGCCGGGACCCGCCGCCGACGCACCCGCTCCTCCCGTCCCTTCGAGACCTCTGAAACGAGCTGAACCATGCGACTGATCGCTGTCGAAGAGCACTTCCTGCCGTCCGAGCACGCGCCGGAGGTGATGGGCGGCCACGGGTTGCCGCCCGGGGTGGCGGGCCCGTTGGCGGACCTCGGCGCCGGACGGATCGCGGTGATGGACGCGGCCGGCATCGACGTCCAGGTGCTGTCCGTGGTCGCCCCGGCCGCCCAGGAGGTGCCGCCCGCCCGCGCGGTCGACCTGGCGCGGGCTCTCAACGACCAGGCGGCCGAAGCGGTCCGGCAGCACCCGACCCGGTTCCGGGCGCTGGCGAGCCTGCCCATGCCCGACCCCGAGTCCGCCGCGGCCGAGGCCGTCCGGGCCGTGCGCGAGCTGGGCTTCAGCGGGCTGATCATCAACGGTCACACGGCCGGCCGGTTCCTCGACGACGCCGAGTTCGACCCGGTACTGGCGGCGGCGGAGGAGCTCGGCGTCCCGGTGTACCTGCACCCCACCTATCCGCCGGCCGCCGTCGCCGAGGCCTACGGCTCGGGTCTCGACCCGGCGGCCGGGGCGCTGCTGATGACGGCGGGGTGGGGCTGGCACGTGGAGACCGGCATGCACATCCTGCGGATGGTGCTGGGCGGGGTGTTCGACCGGCACCCGGGGCTGCAGGTCGTCGTCGGGCACATGGGTGAGAACCTGCCGTTCTCCCTGCTGCGCGCCGATGCGGTGCTCAGCCGGTTCCGGCCGGGGCAGGAGTCCGTCGCCGACACCGTGCGCTCCCACGTCCACCTGACCATCAGCGGCTACACCACCGTCGCTCCGCTGCAGTGCGCGCTGACGGTGTTCGGCGCCGACCGGCTGATGTTCGCCACGGACTACCCGTTCGGCAGCCCGGCCGAGCACGCCGCCTTCCTGGAGACCGCGCCGCTCGCCCCCGAGGACCGCGAGAAGATCGCACATGGCAACGCCGAACGGCTGTTCGCCGTCTGAGCCGGCGCGGCATTCGCGCGCGTGTGTGTCCGCTGTCTGTTCAGCAGCCGTGAGTCCGGGGTTCGGATGCGTACGGGTTACCGTGCGCCGGCCTGGATGGCGAGGACGCGGGTTCCGAGGGCCGCCAGCTGCGTGGTTCCGGCCAATATGTCGGCGATGCCCTTGCCGGCCTCAGTAGCGTTCATCTTCGCGACGCCGTCGTAGCACAGTGAGGTACCGGTGGTGTAGTCGGCGAGGGTCTTCGCCCAGTGCAACTGTGCCTGCGGGTCGGGAATAGGGCCGTAGTCCACAGCACTGGTCGTGGCGCTGGCGAGGATGGCGCAGTCGCCGCCCACGGCCGAGACGTTCTCGGCGCTGGCGTCCGAGCGGAGCCGAGTGAAGTCGGTTCCCAGAGTGCTGATGTCGGCCTTGCCGCCACCGTTGAACCAGGCGGCGACCTTCTGCGCCATGGAGTCGCCGGTGCTGCTGTCGGGCGTGGCCGACGCCGCGGTGACTGCAGGCCCGGTGGCGGTTGCCGTGGCGATCGGCTTGGCGGTACCACTGCTGCAGGCGCCCACTCCCAATGTCACGACGCTGAGCAGTACTGCCGCACCCAGTGCCCTGGACGTGGTATTCATGTTGCCGTTCCCCCAGTGATCTGCGAGGGCGGCGCAGGCGTCGTGGTTGCCCCAGGAGACGTAGCGGGCCCGGCCCTCCTGCGCCAGGCGCACGTAGCGCTCCAGGATGCCGAGCTGGCTGAGCGCCTCGTGCACGGCCAGGGCCACGATCTCGATGCCGTAGCCCGACCGCCGGTACGCGGCCACCTCCGCCAGGAACTCCCGCAGGTCGGCCAGCGCCGCCTCGGCCAACGCGTCGTACCGGCCCGCCCGCACCCGGGACTCCACCTCGGCCTGCCACCGGTAGGTGTCCGCCCGCACCCGCACGCCGGCCGTGCGCACATCCTCGCCCAGGTAGCCGGGGTAGCCGGGGTGGACGTCCTTGTAGGCGTCGCGGTCCACGCGCACTGCACCGCCCCTGGCGGCGAGCGCCACGTGCACCAGGTCCACAACCAGGGTCTTGCCGCTGCCCGCCTGCCCGAGAACGAACACCGTCACCGGCCGTTACTGCGCCACCGCACCGCCCAGCACCACAGGCAGGATCCGGCCCGCGACAATCCGCTCGCCCTGGTCGGGGCCCCGTCCGCCGGGCCCGGCTATGCCCGAGGTCACGGCAGCTCCCGGGGCTCGTGCACGGCCCCGGTCGCCTTGGGCGGCCGACCGATCCGGTTCGGCGGCGGCCAGTGCTCCTCCAGGCCGGCGAGGAACCCGGGCGGGTCGGCGACCAGCGCGGCACAGCAGGCGAGCACGAAGCCGCGCAGCTCCCGGTCGCCCAGGGCCTGCTGGGTCGCAGTCTTCAGCGCGCCCGGGACACGGACGCCCAACGATGGATCACGGTGCTGGCTACTCACGGAGGAGATCATGTCATAAGTGGCCAGCCACTTATGACATGGGAGGACAAGTCCTTTCGTCGCCCGCCGGACCGGCGGCGGGACCGCTTCGGCCCGGTGGCTGCCGGGGTGGGCGGGGCGACGGTAGGGTGGGTGTGCCCGAGCAGCAGACGAGGTGCCCGATGTCCGTGCAGCCGATCCACAGCGCCCACCACGCGCCGATCGCGCGCACCCGGAACGCGGTCGCCTCCGCCCTACCAGCCGGACAGAGGATGGACTTCTACCTCGAAATGGGCGAGGCCTCCCCCGAACAGATCGGCCAGGTACTGACCCGCTGGCGGCTCCTGCTCCAGGTCGCGGCCGACCCAGCCACCGCCGCCACCGCGGTCACTGTGAAGGCCGGCACCGCATCCGGCCGCGGTGCCACCGCCGTCCTGCGCGAGCTGCACCACAGCGGCACCAGCCAGGCCCCTGGGAGGACACTGTGAGCACCCACCCCGAGCGCCCCGAGGACGCGGAACTGATCCCGGCCCCCGCGCACTCCCCGGAGGCGCTGCGCGCCGCCTTGGCCAAGGTCGCGCCGCACCGCCTGCCCGAGATGGAGCAGCAGAAGAACGAGGTGTTCGCGCTCGCCGTCGAGTCCGGCTCGATCGCCCCGCTGCGCACCTTCATCCTGACGTGGGCCGCCCACATCGAGATCGCCCGGAACCTGGAGTCCGCCGCCCGGCTGAGGGCGGCGGAGCACCTCATGCAGGTCCTGGACCCCGGCACCGGGCAGTGGCGGGAAGCGGCCCGCGAGTGCACCGCCCTCTTCGACCACGCCTACGCGAAGGTCAGCGCGTGACCTGGTCCTGGGAGTACGACCCCAGCGAGGAGTACCTGACCGAGGGCGCGCCCGAAGCGTTCATCGCCGAAGTCGAGACCAAGGCCGACGAACTGGTCCGTGCTGCCCATGCCCTCTACCTCGACGGCGCCACGTACCAGGGCGCCGGTGAGCCCATGAAGACCGCGATCGTCCCGAGCGGCTTCTTCCTCTACACCGTGGTGCCGCGCAGCGAGTGCGTCTACATCCTGCGCCTGCACGCCCTCTGACCGCCGCAACCCGGCCCGCTCGGCCACTGCCGAGTCCGGCTGGCCCGGTGAGGGCGTGGCGGCCGTAGTTGGTGAGTGCCCCTCGAAGACCTGGCTGCGGTAGACCGCCAAAGGGCACGAACCGCCCATGACATGCGGGGACACGATCATCTCGCGGTCGAGTCGCCACTCGCCGCACTGCGGGGCGTGACCGCCCTGGAGCGCGCCGCGGCAGCCACCGGAATGACCGCCACCTACGCCGTCCACTCGGACGTCGATGCGGAGGAGCTGACCTGGGACGCGACGGCAGTGTCCCTGGGCATCCCCGAGAAGGATGCCACGAGCCTGATGTACCGCTTCCTGCGGCGAAGGGCCCGCCGGCTTCGTGATGACGGACGCCCGGGCTTCACGGCCACTGTCTCCTATCGCTCGGGCGAGGCGGCCGCAACGTGGGAACTGAGTGTGGATCAGGCCTCTGGCCTGGTTCGTCACTTGAAAGGCTTCCCGACCGCGAACGGCACGGCCGAGGAGGCGAGGCTCGACTCGGTCGACTACACCCCCGCGTTCACCGACCGCGACTTCGAAGCCGTGGTCCAGCCCACGGCCAAGGTCTTCGACCCTGATCTACCGCACCTCCAGACACAATCGGGCGCCGGACACCCGCAAACACCGACGGTGCTCCTGCCGCAGGCATCGCACTGACCGCCTCCGTCCCTGGCCCGCAGACAGAGTCGTCGACCTGTCGGCCGACACTGCAGCCCGGTACACCACCAAGACGTGACTCGACCTTCCCTGCCTGCGCCTTCGGCTCGACAACCAGTCCCACGGGGCCACCGAGATGGGCGCCAGCGGCCAACAAGTCGGACCCAGTACTCTCAACCCAACGCCCCTGCCACGGAGATCACCTATGCCGCCCCTTCGCTCGACGAAGGCACTCGCCCCCCTCCTCGGGGCCTCGCTGCTCAGCTGCGCCGTCACCGCGTCCCCGGCCCTCGCCGACGCGCCCGCCCAGGCCGGCGTCTCGTTCGGGAACATCACCGCCGGCCAGACCCTGACCGGCGACACCCAGGTCACCCTGAACGTCCAGAACTCGGCCACCGACCCGATGACCTTCGTCCAGCTCACCGCTGCCCAGTTCATCGGGACGACGCCTCCCGTCCGGCTGCGCCGGCAGATACCGCTGCCCGCCGACTGCACCACCAGTTGCACCGTGACCGCCGACCTGGACACCACAGCCCTGACCCAGGGCGGCAGCGGCTCACCGGCACTCCCGGTACTGGACGACGGAGCCATCCGCCTCATCGCGCAGGCGTACAACGCAAATACCGAGACCGCCGAGGACATGGTCGACGCGCTGGTCGACAACCACCGCCCGAACAATGTCGTGCCCGGCTCCACCACGCGATCGAGCCCGACGGCCCCGGTGGGCCTGGCCGGTGACAGCTCCTTCACCGTGCAGGCGACCGCGACGCCCGGGGCCAGCGCACCCGCCGGCACCACCGTCACCACCGTGCAGCTCCTGGTCCCGGGCCAAGCCGCCTGGCCCACGCTGCAGCTGACTCCCTCTGCGGACGGCACGAGCTGGAGCACCACGCTCGACACCCGGGCCATCCCCTCCGGCGCCTACCCCGCCGAGGTCGTCGCCATCGACAGCAACGGCACCGTCGGCGACCCCACCCCGCTCACCCTGGTCGTCGACCACGCACCCACCCTGAGCCTGAACTCCGGCACCGTGGAACCGAACGCCCTGGAAGACACCGTCGTGTACTACAAGTACGGTGCCAGCACACTGGGCTGCGGAAGCGGCGCGCAGTACGTCGCGCCCCAGCAGATCTCCGTCTCCGTGGACGGCACCCTGTGGAACACCGCCCCGGCCTCCGCCATCGGCCTCCCGCCGGACTGCTTCCTCCACCTCGGCGGCACCGGCGAGATCACCCGCCCACTCCCTTACGGACACCACCAACTCACCGTCGCCATCACCGACAACCGAGGCCGCACCACCACAGCGACCTCGGCGATAACCGTCGCCCTGCCGCTGAACGTGCAGTGGACGGGAGTCGCCAGCACGCTGATCGTCGGACTTGACACCGACATCAACCTGCGCACCACCATCACCGCCCCCGACGGCTACAGCAAACTCGCCAACTGGTCCATCATCGACCGCTCCGGCTCGGGCACCAGCTCCAGCAGCGGCACCTACCCCAGCACACCCTCCTGGCCCGACTGGTACTCGATCGCCACCGGCACCGACGAAGTCGAACTGGCGGTCGGATCCGACAACGGCCTGACCACCGACAGCGTCCTGAACATCGACGTCGTCCCCACCACGGCCACCGCCCTCCGCCTCTCCACCACCCGGGCCCGCCGCAACACCGTGGTCACCTTCTCCGGGCACCTCGACCAGTGCACCAGCCTGAGCACCCTGGCCCGTCCCGCACTCCGCAACGCCTGGGCCCTGCTCCAGTTCCGCCCCGCCGGCAGCACCACCTGGACCACCAAGGCCGAGGCCGTCACCAACGTCTACGGGAACGTCTTCTTCCAACAGAAGGCCACCGCCACCGGCGCCTGGCGGATCACCACCGCCACCACCACGGGCTGGACGGGATCCACCAGCACTACCAACACCCTGACGGTCACCGCGTAAGCGCAGCCTCAGGCACCGGTCAACCACGGCGCACCCTGCGGCCCTGCCCCGAACCCCGGGGCAGGGCCGCAGTCGACCCCGAGGACCGCCTGCGGATTCGGCTCTGACGCCGACTGGTCCGAGTCGGGGCACGCCCTGCCGCGCGCCAGCCGGCTCACGCGCTGCCGCGCCAGCGCAGCACCTCCAGCGCGGCGCCGACGTTGACGATGTTCTCCGCGAGCGGGCGGGGCAGCAGCTGGTCGGCGCGGGCCAGCCGGCGCAGCAGGGTGTTGCGGTGCGCCGGCAGCCGGGCCGCGGCGTGCGAGGCGTTGCATTCGGCGGCGATGAACACCCGCACCGCCTCGACCACCTCGGGACCGGCCGTCTCCAACTCCCCGAGGGTCCGCTTGACGAAGTGCTCGGCCCGTTCCGGGTCCGCGGTGAGCAGCGCGACCAGCTCCACCTCCTCGTGGGTGGCCAGCCGTTGCGGCGACGAGAGCCGCGCCAGCATCCGCTGCACGGTGAGCGCGTCGAGATGGCTGCGCCGGAAGCCGTCGACGCCCACGGCGGTGGAGCCGAGGGCGACCCGCACGTCGGGTCCGACGGTGTCGGCGTGCAGCCGGGCCGGGTCGGGGCGGCCGTGCATCCAGATCCACCGGGTGGTGGCGCCGGCGAGCACCGTGAGCGGGCGCTGCTCGGCGTCGGCGGCCGCGGCGACCCGGTCGGCGGTGCGGTCCAGCACGCCCAGATCGACGTCGGGGTCCTCGCTCCAGATGATCGCCGCGGTGTGCCGGCCGCTGAGCCGGTAGCCCAGCTGCTGTTCGGCGCGTGGCCGCGGGATCGGCGCGCCGTCCAGCAGCAGGCTGACCACCTCCCGGCGCTCGGCGTGGGTGCCCCGGGTCAGTGCCTCGCGCTCGAGCGACATCTGCTCGGAGATGGCGGCGACCGTGTCGTCGACGAACGCCGAGATCGAGCGGCAGGAGACGTCGAGCAGCTGGCGCAGTTGCTCGGGGTCGGCGGTGAGGGTGCAGGCGATCTGCGTCCAGAAGCGCAGCGCGATGCCCTGCCCGACCCGGTACGCGTCCAGCGCCGACTCGTTCAGCCCGCGCCGGACCAGGTCGCGGGCGACCGCCAGCGGCTCGTCGCCCACGTTGGCCGGCACCCGCCGACCGGGGGCGCGGACATTGGCGGCGGCCCAGAACAGCAGGTTGGACCGGTTGGTGCGGCGGGTCGCCGCCGCGAACACCGGGTCGTCCGCCAGCTTCTGCCGGTTCACCCCGGACAGCGTCGCCCGGTCCAGCTCCGCCAGCCAGTCGGCCGGCGGGTTCAGCGCCAGCTGCGCCCCGCTCCGGATCAGCTCACGTACCTGCGGCGACGGCAGCTCCCAGTCCATGGGCCCAGCCTACGGCCAGTGGTGTGTTCTGCCTCACTCCGGGGCCTGATCGGTGCACTTTGTGCTGGTTCTGCGGCGCGGCGGCGGCCAGGATGGAGGCTGTTCGGTACCGGTGTCCGCTTCGGAAGTAGGCCGTATGCCTCTGACTGCCCCTCAGCCGTCCTCGGTCGACGTCCTGATCGTGGGTGCCGGGATCTCCGGCATCGGTGCCGCGTACTACCTGCAGCGCGAGCACCCGCAGCGCAGCTACGCCGTCCTGGAGGCGCGCGCGGCCTCCGGCGGCACCTGGGACCTGTTCCGCTACCCGGGCATCCGCTCGGACTCGGACCTGCACACCTTCGGCTACGAGTTCAAGCCGTGGCGCGACGAGCACTCGATCGCCGACGGCGACCGGATCCTCGCCTATGTGCGCGAGGCGGCGGCCGAGCACGGCATCGACCGGAAGATCCGCTTCAACACGAAGGTGCTGAGCGCGTCCTGGTCCTCGTCCGACGCGCGCTGGAGCGTGGAGGTCGAGTCCGCCGAGACCGGCGAGCGCACGACGCTCAGCTGCAACTGGATCTTCTGCGCCGGCGGCTACTACCGCTACGACGAGGGCTTCACCCCGCGCTTCGAGGGCCGGGAGGAGTTCCGCGGGCAGGTGGTGCACCCGCAGCACTGGCCGCAGGACCTGGACAGCACCGGCAAGCGGGTGCTGGTGATCGGCAGCGGGGCCACCGCGGTCACCCTGGTCCCGGCCCTGGCCGGGACCGCCGCACACGTCACCATGCTGCAGCGCACCCCGAGTTACGTGATGCCGGTGCCCGCGAAGGACCGGCTCGCCAACCAGCTGCGCAGCCTGCTCGGCGAGGAGCGCGGGTACGCGGTCGCGCGCCGCAAGAACATCCTCCAGCAGCAGGCGGTCTGGCGGTTCTGCCAGAAGTACCCGAAGGCGGCCCGGCGGCTGATCCGGCGCTACAACCGGAAGCTGCTGCCCGCCGGCTACCCCGTCGACGAGCACTTCAACCCGCCCTACGACCCCTGGGACCAGCGGCTGTGCGCCGTGCCCAACGGCGACCTGTTCCGCGCCATCCGCGAGGGCCGGGCGTCGGTGGCCACCGACCGCATCGCGAGGTTCACCGCGACCGGCGTGCTGCTGGAGTCGGGCCGCACCCTGGAGGCGGACCTCATCGTCACCGCCACCGGCCTGAACGTACAGGCCATGGGCGGGATCGAGCTGACCGTCGACGGCGAGCCGGTCCGGCTGGCCGACACGGTCGCCTACAAGGGGATGATGCTCTCCGGGGTGCCGAACTTCGCCTACGCGATCGGCTACACCAACTCCTCCTGGACCCTGAAGGTCGGCCTGCTCTGCGAGCACTTCTGCCGACTGCTGACCCGGATGGACGCCCGGGGCGTCGACATCGCGCGCCCGGTGCTCGCCGATCCGGCCATGCCGACCCGGCCGTTCCTCGACTTCGGCGCCGGGTACATTCAACGCGTGATCGACCTGCTCCCGCGCCAGGGCGACCGCGCGCCGTGGCGGACCTCGCTGAACTACAGCGGCGACGTCAAGCTCCTGCGCCACCTGCCCGTTGACGACCCCGACCTGCACTTCGACCGCAGCACCCGCACCCCGGAGGCCGTCCATGGTTGACCCCGACTGGCAGCCGGACCTCCTCGGCGAGGGCTACCACCGGCACGAGCTCGAACTCGGCGCCGACCCGGACGGCGAGGGCTCGATCGCCGCCGTGCTGGTCCGGCGCGAGCCCCGGCCGGACGAGGCCGTGCACGGCGCGGTGCTGTACGTGCACGGCTTCACCGACTACTTCTTCCAGACCGGGCTGGCCGATGCCTTCGCCCGGCACGGCCTGGCCTTCTACGGCCTCGACCTGCGCAAGTGCGGTCGGGGCCTGCGACCGGGGCAGACCGCGCACTACGTCTCGGACCTCGCCCGGTACGACGAGGAGCTCGAACGCTCGCTCGCGATCGTCACCGCCGCCCATCCCGGGCTGCCGGTGGTCGTCGCCGCGCACTCCACCGGCGGGCTGGTCACCTCGCTCTGGCTGGACCGCCGACGCGCGGCCGGGCGGGTCGCCCCGGTCACCGGTCTGGTGCTCAACAGTCCCTGGTTCGACCTGCAGGGCAGTGCGGTGCAGCGCGGCCCGGTCACCCAGGCCCTGCGCGTCCTGGCGAAGGTCCGTCCCTACCAGGTGCTGAAGCTGCCCACGAGCGTGTACGGGGACACCCTGCACATCAGCCGCACCGGGGAGTGGGACTTCGACCTCGCCATCAAGCCGCTGGCCGGGTTCCCGGTCACCCTGGGCTGGCTGAACGCGGTGCGGCGCGGGCACGCCCGGCTCCACCGCGGCCTGGACGTCGGTGTCCCCTCGCTGGTCCTGCGCTCCGACCGCACCCACTTCTCGTCCCGGTACTCGCCGCTGAGCGACCGGGCCGACACCGTGCTCGACGTCGCGCAGATCGCCCGGTGGGCCGGCTGCCTCGGCGGCGAGACGACGGTCGTTCCGATCCCGGGCGCCCGCCACGACGTGTTCCTGTCGCTGGCCGAGCCGCGCGAGCAGGCCTACGCGGCGCTGGACGCCTGGCTCGACCGGCAGGGCGCCGGCCGACCGGCTGACGAGCCGACCGACTGACGGGCCGACCGACTGACCGGCCCCGGCGGGGCGCTTTCCGGCCAGACTGCGCCCCGCGGCGACGCCGCCCGTGCAGCAGGGCGACAGAGCGGGTAGAAGCCCGCAAACGGGGCGCGCGGATCCGCCGGCGCCCCGGCCGGATCTGGTGAGGTGGACCGTGTCCGAGCTCAACCCTGTTGCGGTAGCGACGTTCTGCGGCAACTGCAACTGCGGCTGCCCGCAGTTGTTCGTCGACCCCGACGCGCCCGAGGAGCGCCGGGTCCGGATCACCGACGACTTCGGCCAGCAGATCCAGATGAGCGCCGACCAGTTCCTCGACCTGGTCGAGCAGGCCAAGTCCGGCGCCCTGGACGGCAGCGCGCTCGCCCTGCACTGACCGCCCGCACCACCGCCTGCCCGTCGTACCGGATTCGCCGCTCGCGGCACCGGTGCGGCGGGCAGGCGGCTTTTCCGGTACCCCCGCGCACCGCCACGGCCTCCCCTCGACATCCTTATTGAAAACGATTATCTTTTCACTGCGGCGGCGCGGATGCGCCCGCACCACCATGTGATCGAGGGGAAGTCCCGTTATGGGCATACGCGTTCTGTCCTACCGCCTCCGGGGAGCAACGGCGGCAGGGGTCACCGCGCTGGCGCTGCTGATGACCGGCTGCTCCAGTGCGGCGAAGAGCGAGACCGCAGCCGCCGACGCGTCGCAGGGGTCGGTGAAGAAGATCGTCGCCGTGGGCGCGGAGAACGAGTACGCCGACGTGATCGGCCAGATCGGCGGCCGGTACGTCTCGGTGACCGGGATCATGAGCAATCCCAACACCGACCCCCACACCTTCGAGGCGGACCCCAAGGTCGCCCAGGTGGTGAGCGCGGCGCAGCTGGTCGTGCAGAACGGGGTCGGCTACGACGACTTCATGACCAAGATCGAGCAGGCGTCCGGCGGTTCCGGCCGCCAGGTGATCGATGTGCAGAAGCTGCTCGGGCTGCCGGACTCCACGGCCAACCCGCACCTCTGGTACCAGCCGTCGACCATGCCCGCGGTCGCCCGGGCCATCGCCGCCGACCTGTCCACGCTCGACCCCGCGCACAAGGCCTACTACACGGCCAACCTCGCCACCTTCGACACGTCGGTGCAGGCGTACACCTCGGCGGTGGCCGCGCTGAAGGCGCGGTACGCCGGGACGGCGGTGGCCACCACCGAGCCGGTGGCGGACTACCTGCTGGACGCCGCCGGGATCGACAACCTGACGCCCTGGTCCTTCCAGGCCGACGTGATGAACGGGGTCGACCCCTCGCCGCAGGACGTCTCGCTGGAGAAGAGCCTGTTCACCGAGCACAAGGTGAAGGCCTTCGTCTACAACCAGCAGGTCACCGACTCGCTGACGGACTCGCTGCTGCAACTGGCGCACCAGAACCACATCCCGGTGGTCGGGGTCTACGAGACCATGCCCACCCCCGGCTACAGCTACCAGACCTGGATGGTGGCCGAGGCCTCGGCGCTGACCGACGCGTTCGCGCACGGCGCCTCGGCCCCGGTGCTGTGATGCCCGCCCCCGTGCTGGAACTGGAGGGGATCGGGGTGCGGCTGGGCGGCCGGGCGGTCCTGGACGGGGTCGGATTCACCGTCGCCCCGGGCGAGTTCACCGGGCTGATCGGCTCCAACGGGGCCGGCAAGACCACCGTCCTGCGGATCGTGATGGGCCTGCAGGCGCCCGACACGGGCCGGGTGCTGGTCGACGGCCTGCCGCTGGGACGGCGGAAGCGGTCCCTCGGCTACGTCCCGCAGAAGGTCGTGGTCGACCCCGACGCCCCGCTGCGCGCCCGCGACCTGGTCGCGCTCGGCCTGGACGGCGAGCGCATCGGCCCGCGCCTGCCGTCCCGGCGCGACCGGCAGCGGGTCGAGGAGATGCTCGACGCCGTGGACGCCGGCCGCTTCGCCGACGCCCGGGTGGGCACCCTCTCCGGCGGCGAGCAGCAACGGGTGCTGATCGCCCATGCGCTGATCAGCCGTCCTCGGCTACTGCTGATGGACGAGCCGCTGGCCAACCTGGACATCCGCAGCGGGCAGGAGATCGTGGACCGGCTCGCCCGGATCGCCAGGGAGCAGGGCGTGGCGGTACTGATGTCGGCGCACGACATGAACCCGCTGCTGCCGGTGCTGGACCGGATCGTCTACGTGGCCGGGGGACGGGTGGCCGTGGGCACCACGGACGAGGTGGTCCGCACCGAGGTCCTCAGCCGGTTGTACGGGCACCGGGTGAGCGTGCTGCGGGTGGACGGACGGATCCTGGTCGTCTCCGGCCAGGCGTCCCTGCCCGCGCCGGACGCCCCGGCCGCTGTGACCAGCGTGACCGTCGAGGCCGCCGTGACCACTGTGACCGCCGGCGCGACCGCAGAGAGGCTGTGATGGGGACCGTCGTCGACACCGTCTTCGGGCCGGGCTTCTTCGCCAGCGATCCGGTCCGGTCGGCACTGGTCACCGGGCTGGTGGTGGCACTGGTCTCCGGCGCGCTGGGCGTGTTCACCGTGCTGCGCGGGCAGTCCTTCGCCGGACACGCGCTCAGCGACCTCGGCACCCTGGGCGGCTCCAGCGCCGCCCTGGCCGGCGTCGGCCCGCTGTGGGGCTTCGTCGGCGTCGGGGTGGTGGTCGCCGGGGTGATGGAGCTGTTCGGCACCGGGCAGCGGCGCGGCCGCGACGTCGCCACCGGACTGGTCCTCAGCGCGGCGCTGGGCCTGTCGGCGCTGTTCCTCTACCTCGACACCACCTATGACAGCACCACCGGAGTGACCATCACCATCCTCTTCGGTTCACTGTTCACGGTCGGCAGCGGCACCGTCCCGCTGCTGGTCCTGCTCGGGCTGGCCGTGCTCGCCGTGCTGACCCTGCTCCACCGGCCGCTGCTGCTCAGCTCGGTCCACGCGGACCTGGCCGCCGCCCGCGGCATCCCGGTCCGGCTGCTGGGCCTGGGCTTCCTGGTGCTGCTGGCGCTGGCCACCGCGCTGTCGTCGATGAGCGTGGGCACCATCCTCAGTCCCGCGCTGCTGGTCGGCCCGGCGGCCACGGCCCTGCGGCTGACCCGCCGTCCGGTCGCGGCGATGGCCCTGGCCGGACTCATCGGCACGGCCGCGACCTGGATCGGGATCGTCCTGGCCTACGACAGCTACCGGTGGCCCCCCGGCGGACACGGCTGGCCGGTCAGCTTCTTCGTGGTCACGCTGGTCTTCACGCTGTACCTGCTCGCCGACCTCATCGCCCGGGCCACCACGACCCGCGCCCACCGGCGCGGCACCGGCCGGCGTCCCGCCGCCACCGCACCGGCCCCGGCGGAGGTGAGCTGACCGTGTTCGCCTCCTTCATGCTCAACGCCTGGGTGGTGGCCAGTGTCGTCGCCGTGGTCGCCGCCGTCGTCGGCTTCTTCGTGGTGCTGCGCGGGTCGACCTTCGTCGCCCACGCGGTGCCGCAGTCGGCCTTCGCCGGGGCCGCCGGGGCCGCCCTGCTGGGCGTCAGCACCCTGCTGGGGCTCGGCGTGTTCTCGCTGGGCGCCGCGCTGGGCATCGGCCGGCTCGGGCGGCGGGGCCGTCACGACGTGGTCACCGCGCTGGCGGTGGCCATGCTGCTCGGCACCGGTTCGCTGTTCCTCAGCTGGAGCACCGAGTACTCCCCCGAGATCTACGCCCTGCTGTTCGGCGAGGTCCTCGGGGTGAGCAGCGGCGAGATCGGCGTCACCGCGCTGCTCGGCGCGCTGTGCCTGCTGGCGGTGGCGGCGCTCTACCGGCCGCTGCTGCTGGCCTCGGTGCTGCCGGAGGTCGCGGCGGCGCGCGGGGTGCGGGTGCACCGGATGGAGACGGCCTTCCTGGTGGTGGTCGCCCTGGCCACCACCACCGCCGTGCCGGTGGTGGGCGCGCTGCTGATGTTCAGCCTGATGGTCGGCCCCTCGGCGGCCGCCCGCTGCCTGACCTCGCACCCGCTGCGGGCCATGGCCCTGGCCGTCGTCATCGCCCTGGGCTGCGTCTGGGGCGCGATCGCCGCCGCCTACCGCACCGACTGGCCGATCGGCTTCTACGTCACCGCCTTCGCCGGCGGCAGTTACCTCCTGGCCCAACTGCTGCGCTGGGCGCGGACGTCGCTCGCCCGGACCGGGGCCCCCGCGCTGCCATGACCGAGCCGAACGGGTCGGCCGACGCCGGCACGGCCAGGAACCGGTCACGCCCCGGCGGCATCGAGCTGCTGGGGCGTCCGACCGTGCAGCGCGCGGAGGTGCTGCAGGCCCTGATCGACCACGAGGGCTTCGTCGGCGCCCAGACCCTCCACGCGGCCCTGGTCGCGGCCGGCTCCGCGGTCGGTCTGAGCACCGCCACTTCCTGATCTGCCGGGGGTGCGGTCTCAGCCATCCGCTGGACGCCGCCGCGGTCGAGCTCTGGACCGAGCAGGTCGCCCGCGTCCACGGCTTCGCCGCCGTCCGGCACACCATCGAGCTCAGCGGCGTCTGCGCCGCCTGCGCCGGATCTGAGTGCACGTCAGAAAGTTCATCGGGCGGGAGTGTGACATTCGGGCAGGTCCATGGCGTCCAGGGAGTATGACGGCAACGGAACATGATGAGGAGTCGCGCGGTGAACCCGTGGACTTCCTGGACTTCACTGCGGCGCGGGGGCCGCATCTGTACCGAACTGCCTTCCTGCTGACCGGTGGCGACACCCACCAGTCACAGGACCTGGTCCAGGAGACGCTGGCGCGGCTGTACGCGCGCTGGGGCAAGTACGCGCGGCTGGACCACCCCGGGGCCTATGCCCGGACGGTCCTCACCAGCGTGTTCCTGACCCAGCGGCGCAGGCGCATCAGCACCGAGCGCCCCGCCGGCATCATCCCCGAGTCCGCCGAGCGGGGGGAGACGGGCGATCCCGACCTTCGGGTGACCCTGCTCAACGCCCTGCGGACGCTGCCCGAACGTGACCGAGCAGTCCTGGTCCTGCGCTTCTGGGAGGACCGCAGCGTCGAGGAGACGAGCAGCATGCTCTCCATGTCATCGGGTGCGGTGCGTACGCGCACCGGACGCGCGCGGGAGCGTCTGCGCCATGTCCTGGGCGACAGCTTCGCCGAGAGCGCCGGGTTCTGACCGGCCACTGCCCCGTTCCACCCCTTCCTGTCTTTCCCATCTCTCTGAAGGATCTCGTTCCATGGACCCTGAGCTGAACGATGAGCAGTTCACCAACGAGCTCGGCGCAGCCGTCGAGCTGGCCGTGCCCCCGCCCGCGCTCGTCCTGCACGCCGCGGCCCTCCGCCGCGGCACCCAGTTGCGTCGCCGCCGGGTCGTCCGGAACGCCGTGGCCGGAACCGCGCTGACGGCCGTCGTGGCCGCAGCCGTCGTGTACGGCGCGTCCGCCGGCGGTCCGCGGACCGTGACCGTGAGCGCGGCCGCCGCCCCGGCAGCAGCCTCCGCCCACAGCTCCGCGCCGGCCTCCCCGAGCGCGGTGGCGACCCCCTCGCCCGCCGACGGCGGCACCCCGCAGCCGCTGGCCCAGAAGGCGGCCGACATCGCGGCCTCCCTGCTGCCGACCGGCGACGCCGCGCATCTCGCCGGTGCCGCGACCGGCCTCCCGGCCCTGAGCACCGGCACCACCGGCGTGTCGGCGGCCTTCAAGGTCACCACCCCCCAGGGGCAGCGCCGCCTCCTGGTCAACGTCTCCCGCCTGGACACGCCCGCCAGCTGCACTGCGGACAACGTCGGTGGCCAGACCTGCCAGACCCGTCCGCTCGACGGCGGCACCCTGGTGGTCGTCTCCGACTCCGGGAACGCCCAGGCGGGCAAGGTCCCGGTGGTGAGCTACACCTGGAACGCGCCCGGCAATGTGCTGGTCTCCGCCCAGGAGTGGAGTGACACCGGTTCCGCCGCCAACTGGCTGACCGGCGCGCAGGTCGACGCGCTGCTCACCTCCTCGCAGTGGCAGCAGGTGGTCAGCAAGCTGGCCGCCCCCGCTGCCGGTTCCTCGAACTCCGGCAACTACTGCACCACCTCCTGCTGAGGGGGTTCCGCCGAGACTGAGGTTCCGCCGAGACTGAGGTTCCGCCGAGACTGAGGTTCCGCCGAGACTGAGGTTTCACCGAGCTTGAGGGTCCCGCCGAGCCGCCCGGCCGGTCCTCACGGGGTGATCAGACCCGCTCGTAGGCGCGCACCAGCCGCTGGGACACAGTCGCCTTCCGCTGGGCCCGGCGGTGGCGGGTGTTGCTGGGACGTCCTGCGCTTGACGGACGGGGCGGGGCGACGGACGGGCGGGCGGTTCAGCGACCCGCCTTCCCGAAGCGATAGGGCAGCAGGGCCATCTCCCGAGCGTTCTTGATCGCACGGGCGACGGTGCACTGCTGCTGGACGGTGAGCCGGGTGACCCGGCGGCTGCGGATCTTTCCCCGGTCCGAGATGAACGGGCGCAGCAGAGTGGCGCGGCCTGCGGGCCGCGCGGGGCGGGGCGGTCCTCGCCATGGATGGTGTCGCTTCCTCTCGGATGCTGGGTTCGATCGGCGATCGGTCGATCGGGTCGGGAGTCGAGCAGGTCGACGAATCCGTCAACGTCCAACCCCACGGCGGTGAAGGTGAGTTGCTGCACCAGGTCGCCGTAGGGGCCGTCCCGCGTCCAGGGCGGCGGCACGGCGGACGGCGGGTGGAGCTCCCAGGCGGCGGCATCGGGGAGCGACGCCGGCCAGGGGCCGCACTCCTCGACGGCGCGGTTCGCGCCGGCCGCCTCCCGGCCGAGCATCAGCTCGGGGCGGTTGGCCGGCCAGAAGCGCTCCCGGCTGCGCCGGGCGGCCGGGACCAGCTGGTCCAGCGCCTCGTACAGCCTGGCCGGGTGCAGCGGGCGGCGGCGCTCCCGGAGCAGGGTGGCGACGCCGTCGTGGTCGCAGGTCTGCGGCAGCAGGGCCGGCGCCGGATCGACCCGGTCCCGGGCCGCTGTGACGTCGGAGCCCGCCAGGGCGGCGCGGCGCAGCGGCCCGGGACCCAGTCGTACGGTGCGGGCGGTGGGACGGAGCCCGCGCAGCATCGCCGGCCCGGCCCGCAGCCCCGGCGAGCCCGCCGCCTCGGGCAGTTGCGGGCCGCCGGCGTCCCGGCGTACTCGACCTGGCGGGCCAGGGCCTCGGCCACGGTGCGCTCGTCCTCGGCGCTGGCCTGCAGGCCGTGCTCGGTCAGCAGGTCGCTGTACGAGAGCTCGGGGACCAGCCGGAGCGGGGCGACGGCGGTGACCACGCCCACCAGGTCGACGAGCTCGTGGAGACAGCGCCCGTCGACCTCGCCGACGGCGAGCATCTCCACCCCCACGGCTCGACCACCGCCAGGCGGTGACGGCCGGCTTCGGCGATCCGCGCCAGTTCCGGCAGCAGGTCCTCGCGCAGTGCGCAGCAGGGGCAGTCGTTGGTCAGCGGCAGGAACGCCTCGCCCTGCGGACCGGTGCGGTCCCGGGCGCGGCGGTGGACCCTGCCCCGGGGCGGCGGACAGGTCGTGGTGCAGGGCGGCCGGTGAGCCGGCAGTGCGTGGACATGGGACTCCGATCCGGACCGGCCCGGCGGCAGCGCGGAATACCGCAGCCGTTGCGGGCGTTGGAGAGAGCAGCACGCTAATGGCAATGAAAACCATTACAGTATGGTGGGACGTCAGCCCCCCATGGAGGAGGAACCCAGTGGCCCGCAACGAGCTGCGCCCGATCATCAAGCTCCGGTCGACCGCCGGAACCGGCTACACCTACGTCACCCGCAAGAACCGCCGCAACGACCCCGACCGGCTGACCCTGCGCAAGTACGACCCGCGCGCCGGCCGCCACCTCGACTTCCGCGAAGAGCGCTGACCGCGCCGCAGCCCGCAGCAGCGCAGCCCGCCCCACCGCGACCGGCACCACCGCGACCCGCAGAAGGAGCCAGACCATGAAGCCCGGAATCCACCCCGAGTACCGCCCCGTCGTCTTCCGCGACAAGGTCGGCGAGCTCACCTTCCTGACCCGCTCGACCGCCACCAGCGCCCGGACGATCGAGTGGGAGGACGGCAACACCTATCCGCTGATCGACGTGGAGATCTCCTCGGCCAGCCACCCCTTCTACACCGGCAACGCGCGCGTCATGGACACCGCCGGCCGGGTGGAGCGCTTCCAACGCCGCTACGGCCTCACCGCCGCGCGAGCCGAGTAGACCGGGGCGGCCGAGCAGACCAGGGCAGCCGGGCAGACCGGCGCGGCCGGCAGCAAGGCCCCGATGCGGACACCGTTCGCCGAGGTGCTGGCGGGGGTGGCCATCGGGGCCTTGCCTGGAGGTCGATACTGCTCAGCAGTCGCGGAACTCGGGCGACTGGTTCAGCAGTTGGGAGCGGATCGAGGTGAACTTGCGGTAGGGCTCGTCCTGTTCGCTGCCCGGGCGGAAGACCGCGACCCGGTGGCAGTTCATGAACGCCAGCCGCACCCCGAAGTGCCGCTCCAGCGACCCCCGGATGGCATCGCTGGACAGCGCGCGCAGCAGCTGGCCGCGCTCGGTCTCGGACGGCGGCGGGGTGGTGTTGTCGGCGAACGGGCGCGGCGTGGTGGCCAGTTCGGCGGCCAGGTCGGAGATCATCCGGTAGGCGTAGGGCAGGGAGGTGCGGACGGTGTCGACGAACTCGGCCTCGTCGACCTCGTCGCGCTCGGCCTTGGCGAGGAGCTGGGGGGAGACGTCAAGGGACATGGTGCGTCCTTACGGGGCATGAGGAAGTCGGGGGCGCCTGGGGCGCCCCCTTGATGAACATGAATGTCATTTCCTTCGCTACTCTGTCGCCGCTCCCCCACGCTGTCAAGCTCCCCCGCCGACGGGACACTTCGGCGAACGGGCGCTCGGCCGGGGCCCGGGCCGCCCGTCGGGTCGCGCCGTCAAACCCGCGTCAATCCGTCCGGTTCCGGCGTAGGCAGTACGTCAACGAACACTCCCGGGGTCGATGTCCGGGGATCCAATCGGAACAGGAGCCGCGAAGCCGGTCCTGAACCCGTGAGGAAGCTGAGCACCATGAACGAGAACGCGCGCGTCATTGTCGGTGTCGACGGATCGCCCAGCAGCCCCGCTGTCGTGCTGCGGGCGGCGCAGGAAGCGCGGAAGCGCGACGCCCTGCTGATCCCGGTGATCGCCTGGACCGCCTGGGACGGCGTCGGCCCGCGTCCGCTCCCGGGGCCCGAGCAGGCCGCGCGCAACAGGCTGGACACCGTCCTCGAACTGGCCTTCGACGGCTTCCCCGAGGGCATCCGGATCCGTCCGCTGGTGCTGCGGGCCGAGCCCGGCGGGGCGCTGGTGGCCACCGCCGACCTGCGCGGCGACCTGCTCGTGGTGGGCAGCGGCCGGCACACCGGGCAGCCGCTGAGCGTGCCCGGCTCGGTGACCGGCTACTGCTGGGCCCACGCGGTCTGCGAGGTGCTGATCGTGGCGCCGTCCGCCGGGCCGGGCCGACCGGAGCCGGTCGGCACCGGCGGGCACTGTCACGCCGGTCTCGGCTACCTCGACTGACGGACGAGCCTCTCCGGGCGTCCGGCGGCCGGCCGCCGGACGTGGGCGGCGGTCATCTCTCCGCTCCCGTACGTGCGGTGATCCAGGCCCGGGCGTCGTCGGCGGCACGGTCGAGCGGGGCGAGCAGGGCGGGTTCCGCGGGGACGACGCCGCCGTCGCCGAGCTGCGCGGTGATGCCGGTGCGGTCGAGCAGGGCCTCCAGGGACGGGTGGACCCCGGCCAGGATCAGGCGTCCGCCCTGGGCGTGCAGGGTGGTGGCGTAGCGGCGGATGAGTTTGAGGATCGCGGAGGACGGTACGTCGGGGGCGGTGCGCATGACCAGGACCAGGACCGCGTTGCGGGCGCCCTCGGTCCGGGGCAGGTGGGCCTCCAGCCGCGGCAGTTCGGCGAAGAGGCTGGTGCCCTCGTAGGTCAGGACGGTGATGCGGCCGGGGGGCAGGACCGCCGGTGGCGGCCGGTCGGTGGTCGTCCAGGTGCCGTCCGGGTCGCGTTGCAGCGGGACCAACTCGGACTGCCGGGCGGCCTGGACGCAGTACAGCAGCAGCGAGAGCACGGCGCCGATGACGATCGCCTGCTGGAGCGGGAGCTGGGTGGTGGCGGCGAAGGTGGCGAGCATGGCGGCGGTGGAGAGCTTGGAGGTGCGCCCGACCAGGGCGATGTCCGCGCGCTTGCCCCAGATCAGTTCGCCGCCGATGACCAGGATCAGACCGCCGATCACCGGCATCGGGATCCGCTCGGCGAGCTTGCCGGCCACCAGCACGACCAGGGCGAGGAAGACGCCGGAGACCACTCCGGCCCAGCGGGTCCCCGCTCCGGCGCTGACCGCGACTCCGGTGCGGGAGAGCGAGCCGCCCGAGGGCAGCGCCTGGAAGAGGCCCCCGCCCAGATTGGCCAGCCCCTGGGAGGCGAAGTCGCCGTTGACGCTGGACCGGCTGCCGTCCGGGTTCGGCATGGACGGCGACACACCGGCCGCCTGGGCGAGCGCGACCAGCGCGACCGAGAACGCACCGCCGACCAGGTGCGGCATCGCACCGAACGACGGGGCGGAGAAGCCGGGCAGCGCCGCCGGGATGCGGGCGATGCCGCGCACCAGCTCCACATCGGTGCCCAGGACCGCCACCACGACACTGACCAGCACCATGGCGATCAGCAGCGCCACCGCCTCCAGCCTGCGGACGGCGTGGGCGAGCGCCCACACGGCGATGGTGGCGACCGCGACCAGGGTGGGGGCGAGTTGCCAGTGGCCGATCCCGACCAGCCAGTTCCACAGCTGCAGCAGCTTGTTGTGGCCGGAGGGCGGGTAGCCGGTGGCGTCCTTGAGGACTCCGGTGATGATCTGCAGCGCGATGCCGGTGGAGAAGCCGGTCATCACCGCGTTGGAGACGAAGCTCAGCACCACCCCGAGCCGCAGCAGTCCCATGAGCAGCATCACCGCACCGACCATGACGGTCAGTGCGGCGACGTTCCCGGCCGCGTGCGGATCCAGACCCGCATCGGCCAGCACGCTCTGTCCGGTCAGTGCGATCGCGCTGGTCAGGGTGGTGACCATGAGTACCGTGGGCGCAGTCAGCGAGCCCAGGACCGGCGGCAGCACCCCCGCGTACAGACCGGCCACCGGGTTGAAGCCGGCGATGGAGGCGTAGGCCATGCCCTCGGGGATGCTGAACAGCCCGGTCACCATCCCGGCCGTGACATCCGCGCCGGTGGGCCGGCCCAGCCGTGTCAGCAGCCGCGCCCGCAGCCCGGCCGGGTGGGTCGCCGCAGGCCTCACCCGGGCCCGCCCGACGCCCTGGCATCGTCCGCCCCGGTCACCCGGACCGCTTCCGCTCCCGTCACCACCGCCATCCGCCGGCCGGATCAGGGGGTGACGACGGAGAAGGACTTGTCGGGATCGGTGACGTAGGAGAACAGTCGGGCCAGCACGGCCGGATCCCCGTCGTGGTCGATCCCGTCCAGGCCCTTGCCGGCCAGGACACCGAGGAGTTGGGGCTTGGTGAGGGTGAGCGTGCACTGCGCCGGGGTCTTCGGTGCGGTGCCCAGCGGGACGGTGCGATGGGTCAGGGCGCCGTTCTGCAGGGTGAGCCGGTGGCGGTTGCCCTCGTCGGTGAGGGCCAGGTCGACGGTGAGGGAATCGTCCCAGGCCCGGGGGCCGTCGACGCGCACCGCGATGGAGTCGATCAGCATCTCGGTCGTCAGCGCCATCACCATCCCCTGGTTGGCGGCGTCCAGCAGGATGGTCCCCGGTCCCTCTCGCAGCTCCACCGCGGCCATCAGGTAGAAGTTGCGCCAGGTGCCGTTCTCCGCGCCGTGGCCGAGCGTCTCGTACACCCCGGCCAGGGCCTCCTTGGCCGCCGTGTCGTCCGGGTCGGCGAAGACCAGGTGGTTCAGCACGGTGGCGGCGAAGCGCAGATCGCCGTCGGCGACGAAGCCGCGCGCCTTGGCCAGCGCGGCTTCCGGACCGCCCGCCAGTTCGACGTAGCGCTTGGCCAGTTCCACCGGCGGGTGCTCCCAGAGGTGCGCCGGGTTGCCGTCGAACCAGCCCAGGTACCGCTGGTAGATCGCCTTGGTGTTGTGGTTCAGCGAGCCGTAGTAGCCGCGCGCGTGCCAGGCCCGCTCCAGCGCGGGCGGCAGCTGCATCTCCTCCGCCAGCTCCGGACCGGTCAGACCGGAGTTGAGCATCCGCAGCGTCTGGTCGTGCAGGTAGGCGTACAGGTCGCGCTGCTGCGACAGCAGCTCGACCACCTTGTCCTCGCCCCAGGTCGGCCAGTGGTGCGAGGCGAACGCCACGTCGTAGGCGCCGTCGAAGAACTCCATCGCCTCGTCCAGGTACCGCGACCAGATCCGCGCGTCGCGGACGACCGCTCCGCGCAGGGTCAGGATGTTGTGCATGTTGTGCGTGGCGTTCTCCGCCAGGCACAGCGCGCGGCGCTGCGGGAAGAGGAAGTTCATCTCGGACGGGGCCTCGGTGCCCGGGGTGAGCTGGAAGACGATCCGCACGCCGTCGACCGTCTCCTCCTGGCCCGTACGGGTGATGTCCACGGTCGGCGGGATCAGCGTGATGGTCCCGGTGGAGGTGGTCATCCCCAGCCCTGCGCCGACCTGCCCCTCGGGCGTCTTGGGCAGCCGGTCGCCGTACATGAACATGGCCCGCCGCGTCATCGCGTTGCCGGCGTAGACGTTCTCGCTGACCGCGTGCTCCAGGAAGCCGGACGGCGCGATCACCGGCACCCCCGCCTCGCTGCCCTCGGGCAGCACGCCGCGGGCGCCGCCGAAGTGGTCGCCGTGGGAGTGGGTGTAGATCAGCCCGGTCGCCGGGCGCTCGCCCCGGTGCTGCCGGTACAGCGCCAGCGCGGCCGCGGCGCACTCGGTCGAGATCAGCGGGTCGATCACGATCACCCCGCGGTCGCCCTCGACCAGCGTCATGTTCGACAGGTCCAGCCCCCGCACCTGGTAGATGCCCTCAGCGACCTCGAACAGGCCTTGCTTCGCGCACAGTTGCGCCTGTCGCCACAGGCTCGGGTTGACCGTGTCGGGGCACTCGCCCTTGAGGAAGTCGTAGGCGTCGTTGTCCCAGACCACCCGCCCGTCGGCGGCCCTGACGACCGCCGGCACCATGGCTCCGAGAAAACCCCGGTCGGCGTTGTCGAAGTCGGTGGTGTCCTCGAACGAGGGCAGGTGGTTCACGCGATGCTCCGATCAGCAGCGGTCAGGAATCCCAGCAGTGGCTCGAACCGTCTCCGGCCAGTCTGGTACAGCTGTCTGTATTGCGCATATTGTTAGCTTCTGCGGTGCTGCGTCCCGGACGGGCCGTCCGAGTGGCCCGCGCCGACACGGTCGGCGAAGTCGCCCGGGATCCTCCGGAACTGGGGGTCGACCAGCTACAAAGGTGTCAGGTCGGGCATCGGGCCGTCCTGTCGCCGTCGCTGATCGCACCGGTCGAGGGAAGAGGCAGGGGCTCCTGGATGCCGACGGACGACAGCCGCACCCCCTTCGGCGACCGCTCCCCCGTTGATGGGGACGACAGGCCCGGGCCGTGGTGGGAGCAGGGCGAGGAGCCCGACTACCGCGCCACCCTGGCCAACGAGCGGACCTTCCTGGCCTGGACCCGCACCGCGCTGGCCCTGCTGGTCTGCGCCCTCGGCGGCCTCCAGCTGATCAGGGTCGCCCCCTACCCGCTGCGCCTGGCCCTGGCGTGCTACCTGATCGCCCTGTCCGTCGCCGTCACCGCCACCGGGTACTTCCAGTGGCGCGCCCGGCAGGAGCGGATGCGCCTCCGCCGACCGCTGGGCCACTCCGTCGCCCCGCAGCTCATCGCCCTGGCCTTCCTGGTACTCGCCGGCCTGGTGAGCGCCACCGCCGCCGTCAGCGTCCACTGACCGGCTGCCGCCGCTCCTCGGCGGGCGACATGATTCGTCCGTAGGCCAGACCTCCGCTGGGCAGTTGGTCTATCTTTCTCCCGTGGAACAGCTGATCAACGAGGACCCGACGCATATAGGCCCCTACCGCCTGATCGCCCGACTGGGGGCCGGCGGCATGGGCCTGGTCTATCTGGGCCGTTCCGACCTCGGGCGCACCGTGGCCGTGAAGGTCGTCCAGCCCGAGTACGCCGAGCACCCCGAGTTCCGCAGGCGCTTCGCCCGCGAGGTGGCCGCGGCGCGGCTGGTGGGCGGGCACTGGACGGCGGCGGTGCTGGACGCCGACCCGGAGGCCGCCGTCCCCTGGGTGGCGACCCAGTACATCCCGGGGCCCGACCTGCAGACCGTGGTCGGCACGGACTTCGGGCCGCTGCCCGAGCACTCGGTCCACACCCTCGCCAACCGCCTGGCCGCCGCCCTGCAGGCCATCCACGGGGCGGGACTGATCCACCGTGACCTCAAGCCGTCCAATGTCCTGGTCACCGTCGACGGCCCGCGCGTCATCGACTTCGGCATCGCCCGGGCGATGGACAGCCTGGCCGGGGACAGCCTCCACACCCACACCGGCATGCTGATCGGCTCCCCCGGCTTCATGTCGCCGGAACAGGTCCGCGGCCTGGAGCTCACCCCCGCCAGCGACGTCTTCTGCCTGGGCGCCGTCCTCGTCCACGCCGCCACCGGACGGTTCCTCTTCGGCGCCAGGGACACCGGGCTGAACGCCCATCTCTTCCGGATCGCGGAGGAGGAAGCCGACCTGACCGGCGTCCCGGAGAGCCTGGTCGACCTCGTCGCCGCCTGCCTCCACAAGGACCCGGCCCGGCGGCCCACCCCCGAGCAGGTGGCCGCCCGCACGGCCACCGACCGGACCACGGAGTGGCTGCCCGGCCCGGTGCTGGCACAGCTCGGCCGCCATGCGGCGGAGCTGCTGGACTTCGCGCCGGCGGTGGAGTCCGTCGCCCCGGTGGTGCTCACCGCAGCACCGGTGGCCGACGCCGTCGCGCCCGCGCTGCCCCCGATGCCCGCGTACGCCCCGTCGGCCCCTGTGTCTCCGGGGCAGTTCGGCCCGCCGCCGCCGGGCTTCGGACCGCCCCCGGCGGCCTTCACCGGCTACCGGCCCGGTCCCCTGCCGCCGACCACCGCCGAGGACCCCGCCTCCTTCGCCGACTACCAGGACCCGGCGCCCGCGCACCCCCGGCGCTGGTGGGGCCTGGCCGTGGTCGCCCTGGCGCAGCTGCTGGTGCTGCTGCAGGCGGGGTCGTTCACCATCGCGTTCCCGGCCATGGAGCGTGACCTGCACCTGACCTCCGACAGCCTGAGCGCGATGACCAACGCCTATCCGCTGGCCTTCCTCGGACTGCTGCTGCTCGGCGGACACCTCGCCGACCTCCTGGGGCGCAAGCAGCTGCTGATCGTCGGCCTGGTCGGCTTCGCGGCGGCCTCGGTGCTCGCCGGCACCGCCGGCGATGCCACCACGCTGGACTGGGCCCGCGCCCTGCAGGGGGTCTCCGCCGCGCTGCTGGCTCCGGCCGCGCTGTCGCTGGTGGCCGGCAACTTCACCGACCCGAGGGAACGGCGCCGGGCCCTCGGGGTCTACACCGCGATCGTCGGCGGCGGCTCGCTGCTCGGGCTGTACACCGGCGGCTGGCTGGTCGAGAACCTGGACTGGCAGTGGGCGCTGATGGCGGACGTCCCCGTCGCCGCCGTGGTCCTGGTCGGCGCGCTCACCCTGCTGCACGACCGTCCGGCCCGGACCGGCACCCACGTCGACGTGCTCGGCGTGCTGCTCGGCTGCGGCGGCCTGGCCGTCCTCGGCTACGGCCTCACCTACGGCGTGCCGCACGGCTGGACCAGCCTCGCGGCGCTGCTCCCGCTCGCGGCGGGCGTCCTCCTGCTGGTCGCCTTCCTGTGGTGGCAGACCGTGACGTCGACGCCGCTCCTCGCGCGCTACGTCTTCATGGACCGGGGCCGGGCCGGCAGTCTGCTCGCCATGCTGCCGGCGGCCGTCGGCGTCATCGGCCCCTTCACCGCCCTGGTCTACGTCCTGCAGCTCGTCCTCGGCTACTCCCCGGCCGGGACCGGGCTGGCCCTCCTCCCCGTGGTCGCCGCGCTCTTCGTCGGCTCCACCCAGGTCTCGCCCCGGCTGCTGCACCGGGTCGGCGCCCGGGTGCTGGTCGCGGCCGGCCTGGGGACCGCTGCCGTCGGACTGCTGCTGCTCACCGGCCTGACCATCGACAGCGGGTACGAGAGCGGGCTGCTGCCCGGCCTGGTCCTCGTCGGCCTCGGGACCGGCGTGGCCTTCATGCCCCTCTTCGCCACCGCGACCGGCGCCGCCAACCCCCGGTGCTCCGGCGCCGCCTCGGCCGCGGTCGTCGCGGCCCAGCAGCTGGGCGTGGCGCTCGGCGCGGCGCTGCTCACCCGCGTCTTCAACGCCCACTCGCACCTGGCCGCCGACACAGCCGTGGCGGTCGAAACGACGGCGCTGCACGGCTGCAGCGCCACCCTCTGGTGGGCCTTCGGCGCCACCCTGCTCGCGGGGCTGGTCGGCGGGCTGGTGATCAGCGGCAGGGCGTCGAAGCAGGACCGCGTCCCGGCGGCCCGCTGACGCGGGCTCAGGCCGGAGCACCGCCGCCGGGCCGGCCGCCCGTGCGGGGCGGCGGACCCAGCGGCGGGGCCTGTCCGACGACGGCCCCGGCCCGGTCGATGCACAGCACGTCGACCGTGACCGGCGCCCCGAGCAGCACGCCGAGGGCCTGGTCGCGGGCCCTGGCCGCGACCAGGTCGCCCAGCAGCACCCCGGCGGCGCGGCACAGCTGGACGGCCTCCAGCCCGGTGTTGGCCCCGGCCACGGCGGCCGCCAGCTGCTCGTCGGCGCCGGCCTCCCGGGCCAGCCCGGCCAGGAAGCCCTTGTCCACGTGCGAGCGGGAGGAGTGCAGGTCGAGATGGCCCGCCGCGAGCTTGGAGAGTTTGGCGAAGCCGCCGGCGACGGTAAGCCGGGGAACGGGGTGCCGCCGCAGGTACTTGAGCACCGCTCCGGCGAAGTCGCCCATGTCCAGCAGGGCGTCCTCGGGCAGGCCGTGGACCGCGACCGCGACCTTCTCCGAGGTCGAGCCGGTGCAGCCGGCGACATGGGTGCGCCCGGCGGCGCGCGCGACGTCGACCCCGCGCCGGATACTGTCGATCCATGCCGAGCAGGAGTAGGGGACGACGATGCCGGTGGTGCCCAGGATCGACAGACCGCCCAAGATGCCCAGCCGCGGGTTCCAGGTGCTGCGGGCGATCTCCTCGCCGTTGTCCACCGACAGCTCCACCACCACGTCCCCGGTCCCGCCGTACCGCTTCGCCACGTCGGCGACCGCCTCGCGCATCAGCTGCCGGGGCACGGGGTTGACCGCGGGCTCGCCGACCGGCACCGGCAGCCCGGCCTTGGTGACGGTGCCGACGCCGGGGCCGGCCCGGAAGACCACGCCGCTGCCGGGCGGGCCCGGGGTGACCGTGGCCCTGACCAGCGCGCCGTGGGTGACGTCCGGGTCGTCCCCGGCGTCCTTGACCACGCCCGCCATGGCCCGCCCGGGAGCCAGCTCCTCGACGGCCAGCGCGAAGGCGGGCTGCTGGCCCTTGGGCAGCGTGATCGTGACCGGGTCGGGGAACCGCCCGGTGAGCAGCGCGGTGTAGGCGGCCCTGGTCGCCGCCGTCGCGCAGGCGCCGGTCGTCCAGCCCGACCGCAGCCCGCTGCTCCGCAACTGCGCGGCCCGGCCGCCCTCGGCCCCTGGCTCAACCATGTCGTCCCACTTCCACCCGCTTGCAAAGGATTCTCCATGGCCGTGCGGCACGTCCTGATCCTGGGGGGTACCACCGAGGCCCGGCAACTGGCGGCCGACCTGGCCGGCGACCCGGCCCTGCGGGTGACCAGTTCCCTCGCGGGGCGGGTCGCCGAGCCCCGGCTGCCCGCAGGACCGGTTCGCATCGGCGGCTTCGGCGGGGCGCCGGGACTCGCCGGGTGGCTGCGCGAGCACCGGGCGGACGTCCTCGTCGACGCGACCCATCCCTACGCGGACACCATCAGCCGGCATGCGGCGCGGGCGGCGGCCGACACGGCCGTCCCGCTGCTGGTGCTGCGCCGGCCCGGGTGGACCGCCGTCCCGGGTGACCGCTGGGTCCCGGCCGACTCGCCGGAGCAGGCGGCCGCGCTGCTGCCCGGCCTCGGCCGCCGGGTCTTCCTGACCACCGGCCGCCAGGAGCTCACCGCCTTCGCCGACCCGGCGGGCCCGGCGGACCTCTTCTTCCTGCTCCGCTCGGTCGACGCGCCCGAGCCGCCGCTGCCCCGGCACACCGAGGTGCTGCTGGCGCGGGGCCCGTTCACCCTGGAGGGCGAGCGCGCGCTGCTGCGCGAGCACCGGATCGAGGTCCTGGTCACCAAGGACAGCGGGGGTGCGGCCACCGCCGCCAAGCTGACGGCCGCGCGGGAGCTGGGGCTGCCGGTGGTGATGGTCCGCCGCCCGCCGACGCCGACCGACGTGCCGGTGGCGCCGACCGTGCCCGACGCGCTCGCCTGGATCCGTGCCGCCTGCGGGGACGGCTAGTGCGCAGCGGGCGGCGGCCCGCAGCCGGTGACGCCTGCGGGCCGTCGGATCCGCTCGGGTTCAGGCCTGGGCCACGGCCTTGCTGTAGCGTGCCGCGACATCCGTCCAGTTGACGACGTCCCAGAGCTTGGTGACGTAGTCGGGGCGGACGTTCCGGTACTGCAGGTAGTAGGCGTGCTCCCAGGCGTCGAAGGCCAGCAGCGGCGTCGTGCCCTGGCCGACGTTGCCGTGATGGTCGTAGACCTGCTCGACGAGCAGCCGGCGGCCCAGCGGCTCCCAGCAGAGGACCCCCCAACCGCTGCCCTGGACCGCCGTGGTGGCGGTGGTGAGCTGCTTCCTGAAGGCCTCGAAGGAGCCGAAGTTCTCGGTGATCGCGTCCGCGAGGACGCCGTCGGGGCGGTCACCGCCGTCCGGGGACAGGTTGTTCCAGAACAGCGAGTGGAGGACGTGGCCGGACAGGTTGAACGCCAGCGTCTTCTCCAGTCCGACCAGGCCGGCCGGGGTGAGCAGGTCCTTGTCCCGGGCCTCGGCAAGCTGCTCCAGGGTGTCGTTGGCCCCCTTCACGTAGGCGGCATGGTGCTTCGAGTGGTGCAGCTCCAGGATCTCGCCGGTCATGGCGCGCTCCAGGGCGGAGTAGTCGTAGGGCAGGTCGGGAAGCGTGTACTGGCCCATCGGGTGACACCCTTTCATCCAGTTCGATCGGGTTTCGTGCGGGCGGTCGGCACGGTCGCCCGCCCGGCAACACTATTGCGAATAGGTTGCAACAACTTCAACCTTGCAGAAAGATATACCCGGGGCGGGGTCGGCCGCTCAGCCTCCCCACCGGCCCCGGCCCGGTAACGGACCGGGCTCCGTTGGCGTGCCTGCTGACCGTCTTCCCAACCGGCACCAGCCGGGACAGACGGCAGGCCCCGTCCCTCCGTCGGCCGGGTCCGACACCGTTGCGGCAGGTGCGGCGCCACAGCCTCGGCCGGGCCTGTGCCCGGCGCGCCGGTGAGCTGACCGGCTTCGTCAATGTGGCCTGGGGCGGTACCTGCGGCGGCCGCCCACGTGGCCGCCCCCGGGGAGACCCAGGTCACACCCGCCCATGTCACAACCGATGGAGCTGTCCCGTCCAAGAGGGTGTACCCAGCGGAACGACGACACAGGAGTGCACCGTGGAAGCCCGTCTGAACATCATGGCCAGCCCGGTCGCCGCCAAGGCCATCAAGCACCTCATCGCCGCGAGCCAGGCGCTCGCGGAGTCGACGGTGCCGGCCGCGACGCGCGAGCTGGTCAACCTCCGCGCCAGCCAGATCAACGGCTGCGCCGGCTGCATCGACATGCACACCAAGGAGGCCACCGCGGCCGGGGAGACCGCGGTGCGGCTGCACCTGGTCGCGGCCTGGCGCGAGGCCAAGGTCTTCACCGAAGCCGAGCGCGCCGCGCTGGAGCTGGCCGAGGAGGGCACCCGGATCGCGGACGCGGCCGGCGGCGTCACCGACGAGGTCTGGGCCAACGCGGCCAAGTACTACGACGAGGACCAGCTCGCCGCCCTGGTGACCCAGATCGCCGTCATCAACGCCTTCAACCGCGGCAACGTCATCACCCAGCAGCCCGCCGGCGACTACCAGGTCGGCCGGCACCACTGACGGTGGGTCAGTCCCGGTCGAAGACGAAGTGCGCGGCGGCCTCGGCCGGCGTGGTCGCCCGGCCGCGGCCGGGGACCTCGTGGACGGCGGTCGCGCCCTCGGCCCGCAGCCGGTCGGCGCCGCCCTGCCCGAGGCCGGCGGACCGACCAGGACGACGAGCCCGGTCGGCACCCGAATCGGGCCGGCTCCCGCTGCGGGCAGGCCGTCCGCCATGCCGACGACTCGAACAGGTGCACGTCCGCGTGGCCGCCAGGGATGCCGAGGCTTCCGGGTTCGGTGGTCACCACGAGCAGGCCCGGTTGGCGCGGGAGCCGTACGCCTCGTCCGCACGGACCCTGTCCGGCTTGGTGCGCGGCCGACCCGGACCCGTGCGGGGCACCCGGATACCCTCCAGGGCCGGCTGGAACTGCGGCACGATCTTGATCGACCTTCACAACAGGCCCTACTGGCGCCTCTCCTGTCCGACTGCGGAAGCAGCAACGGTGGTACTGGTGCCACCGTGGATTTGGGTGCCAGGCTCATGGCCGACCCCCGTCGAGGTGTCCTAGTGTCGGATCATGATGATTCCACCCGCGCTGAGGCGCTCGGCGCTTCGGGTGCGGCGGGACACCGGCTTCCTGGCCACCGGTGTCATGCCGCACCTGGCCCTGGTGCCCGTGTGGTCCTGGGGCGCGACGACCGCCGCCGAGACGGGGAACCGGGCTTTGGCGCTCACCGCGCCGGTCGTCCTGATCCTGCTCGGTGTCCCGGTGCTGACGGCCGTTCAGCGGTACCGCCACCGGGCACTCCTCGGAGTGGACATCCCTCGGCCGACGCCGACGCCGGAGCGGTGGTCGTGGGCGGCCGTCGCCCGACGGCTTTCCTCGACGCGGATCTGGCGCCAGCTCGGATACCACCTGCTCCTGGGCCCGCTGCTGGCCGCGTTGGAGCTGTCGGTGCTCGCGATGGCGGCTGCGGGCCTGGCGGGCGCCCTCGCCTACGGCTGGGTGTGGGTGCTGCCGGTGGGGGTCCGCCAGGACTGGTTCGGCTACGCGACGTGGGCGCCGTGCTGCACGGCGGCCGGCATCGCCCTCCTGTGGGCCGTGCCCTGGACGGCGGGAGCGGTGGCCCGGACGGAGTCGCGCCTCGCGTTGGCGCTGCTCGGGCCCAGCCGGGCCCAGCGGCTCCAGGAGCGGGTCGAGTACCTGGCCGGGAGTCGCACCGACCTGATCGAGGCAGTCGACGCCGAGCGCCGCCGGATCGAGCGCGACCTGCACGACGGCACCCAGCAGCGGCTGGTCTCCCTCGCGGTCAACCTGGGCCTGGCCATGGCCACGCGCCCCGACCTGCTGGGTGAGGCCCGCGAGGTGATCGCGGAGGCGCACCTTGAGGCGAAGGAGGCGATCGCCGAACTCAACGATCTGGTACGCGGGTTGCACCCAGCCGTACTCGAAGACCGAGGGCTGGACGCGGCCCTGTCCGGGTTGGCCGCCCGGGCACCGTTGCCGGTGCGCCTGCGGGTCGATCTTGAGGAGCGGGTGGTGCCCGCCGTGGAGTCGGTCGCGTACTTCGTGATCTCCGAGGCGCTGGCCAACGTGACCAAGCACGCTCGCGCGACACGTGCCGAGGTGACCGTCAGGCGGGTCGGGAAGGTGTTGCGGGTGAATGTCACCGACGACGGACTGGGTGGTGCCGACGCCTCCGCCGGTACCGGGCTGAGCGGGCTGGCCAAGCGGATCGGCTCCGTCGACGGGACCTTCCGCGTCAGCAGCCCCGTCGGGGGACCGACGACCGTCGCGGCGGAGCTGCCGTGCGAGCGGTGATCGCCGAGGACTCGGTGCTGTTGCGGATCGGTCTGGTCAAGGTGCTGGAGATGGGTGGTTTCCAGGTCGCCGCGGCAGTCGGCGACGGGGAAGCGCTGCTGGCGGCAGTGGAGGAGCACCGGCCCGAACTCGCCCTGGTGGACGTCCGGATGCCGCCCGGCTTCACCGACGAGGGCTTGCGCGCCGCGATGGTGATCCGTCGGCGGTGGCCGCGGACGGCGGTGGTGCTGCTCTCGCAGTACGTGGAGGAGCGGTACGTGGCCGACCTGCTGGCGACCAGCACCAGCGGCGTGGGCTACCTGCTCAAGCAACGCGTCGCCGATGTGGGGGAGTTCGTGGAGGCGGTGCAGCGGGTCGCGGGCGGGGGCACGGCGCTGGATCCGCAGGTCGTCGCCCAGCTGCTGCTGCGACGGGACAGCGACCCGCTGGACCGGCTGACCCCTCGTGAACGGGACGTACTGGGCCTCATGGCCGAGGGGCGCTCCAACGCCGGCATCGCCGAGGCGCTGACGGTCGGCGAGAGTGCGGTGGCCAAGCACATCAACAACATCTTCGCCAAGCTCGACCTGCCGGTGATCGACACGGACCACCGCCGCGTGCTCGCCGTTCTGCGCTTCCTCGGAGCGTCCCGGTCCTGACCGGCCGCTGGCGTCGGCACGGGCGGACAGGCACCCGAATACCCACCAGCCCCAGCAGTCTGCTTTCACATCTGCTGCAACATAACGCTCCTCCCAACGCGTTCATTTATCTGATAGTCGTTCACAACGTGTGGGGAGAAAGCTTTGCAGCAGACCACAGCGGGTAGCAGTGCCCGTCAGGGGCGCCTACACCGACTCGGACGGGTACCCACCGTGCTGGTGGCGGCGCTGGGGCTGATCGGGGCCGCCGCGGCCCCGGCGACCGCGGCCCTGACCGCCGGCACGACGTCAGCGGCACCGGCAGCAGCGTCCAGCACGGGCAGCAGCGCCGGTGCGACCACCCGGACCGTCACCCTGGTGACCGGTGACCGAGTGATCGTCACCACCGTGGCGGGGCACACCCGGTACGCGATCGACGCGGCGGTCCCCGGCGACGGGGCCTTCCGGAGCTACACGGACGCGCAGGGCGACTACCACGTCGTCCCCGCCCTGGCCGAGCCCTTCCTCAGCACCGCGCTCGACCCCTCGCTCTTCGATGTCACGGCGCAACTGCGCGCCAACGCCACGACCGACGCCCGGACCGACGCCACGACCGACGCCAAGGCCACGTCCGGCGTCGTCACCGAGGTCAGCCCGGCGACGTCCGCCCAGCTGGTGGCGGCGCTGCGCCAGGCCGTCGGCGCCGACGTCCGGGCCGGCCGGCAGCCCGGCACCACCGTGCCGCACCTGGCCGGCGTCCCGGCCGCGCCCCGCGCCACCACGGACCTGGCGAAGGCCGCGGCGGGATATCCGCTGCGGATCCTGCAGGTGGACGTGACGGACCGCTCCGGCCACCCCGCCGCCGGCGAGGCGGATCTGATCGACACCGACGACAGCGGCAAGTTCCTCGGTGTGCTCCCGATCACCGGCGGAGTGGACCGGGTCGCCATCCCGGCCGGTCACTACAGCATCGACTTCGGCGACCAGACCTTCGACGACAACGGCAACCTCACCTCCGCCTACACGGTCACCAAGACCGACTTCACCGTCCCGGCCACCGGGACCGTGCCGGACGTGGTCCTCGACGGCCGCACCGCCGTGCCGGTCCGCGTCGCCACCCCGCTGCCCAGCACCACGCAGGCCGTCAATGTGGGCTGGTACCGCACCGACGCGGCCCCGCTGGTGAACGGGATCTCCCCGGACAACGCCACCGGCTTCGACTACACGGTGACCGGGAGCATCCCCTTCGCCATGAACGCCCAGCCTGCCGCCAAGGTCGGCCACCTCACCACCGAGGTGCAGTGGATCGGCGGTGACGCCAAGGGCACCTACCGCTACGACACCGCCTTCTCCGGCACGTCCGTGCCCAACCCCTCGGGCTACAAGGTGGCCGCGGCGCAGCTGGCGACGGTGCACGACCACTACTACGCGGACCCGGCCGCCCCCAAGGTGGGCGGGGTGTTCGAGATGCCGATCGACTTCGCGGAGCCGGGGCCGATGGGCCCGTCCCCGATCCTCCCGCAGTCCATGCCGGCGGACGTCACCGAGTACCTCAACAGCGTCCCCAACACCTACTGGAACCAGCAGGTGTTCGAGGGATCCGGCGTGGAGTTCACGGCCGATCCGGCCGCGCTCAAGCCCGGGACCACGACCTCGGTCGACTGGGGCCGGGGGCCGCTGGCCCCCGGGGTCGGCCAGCACACCATCCAGCCCAACGCCGTGGGCGCCAACACCTGCCAGGCATGTGTCGCCGGAACCGACGTCTCGCTGGCCCTCAACGACTTCGACGACAGCACGCCCGGCCAGCAGGGCACCCCCGGCTACCTGGACGACGGGAATCCGCTGCAGGTGAGCTCGTCGCTGAGCGCCTACCAGAACGGTCAGCCGCTCACCACGACGCCGGGCAGTTCGCTGCTCTCGATCAGCGACGCGCCCGCCGCCGGGGCCCAGTACAAGCTGGTGTACACCACCAGCGCCGCCGGGCCGCAGATCAGCCAGTCCACCTCCTCCGACACCACCTGGGCCTTCTCCACCACGCCCGCCGCGGAGTCCGGAGCGGCGCTCACCCCGCAGGCCAACTGCGTCGGACAGAGCGCGACCACCCCGTGCTCGGTGCTGCCGCTGCTGAACATCAGCACCCAGCTCGCGGTGAGCGAGAGCAACACGGCCGCCCCGGGCGCCGAGACCATGGGGCTGACCCTCGGTCACGTGTCCTACAACGGCACCGGCTCGCACGCGGCCATCACCGCCGCCACCGTCCAGGTCTCCTTCGACGGCGGCAAGACCTGGCAGGCCGCGCAGCTCACCCGCACCGGAGCGGCCTCGGCCGGGACCTACACCGCCAGTTGGACCAACCCCGCCGCGGACACCGGGACCTACCCGTCGATCCGGATCACCGCCACCGACGCCGCGGGCGGCTCGATCGACCAGACCGTGAACAACGCCTACGAGATCGTCAAGGGGGCCTGAGCATGCGGCTGTCACCCACTTCTTCCAAGGCTGTCCGGACCGCCGCCGGATTCGGCGCGCTGGTCGTCGCCCTGATGGTGCCCTTCAGCGGCACCGCGCAGGCCGGCCCGACGACCACTGCGGCCACCGCCGCGGCCACGACGCACGACGCCTGCGGTGCCGTGTCGCCGGGCGAGGCGCGCTGCCTCGCGGTGGTCCGCGACAGCGGACACAGCGGCTTCGGCGTCCGCGGCCCCGCGGCCGCCGCCCAGGCCGGCCGGAACGCGGCCGCCGCGACCCTGCCGACCGGCTACGGACCGGCGGACCTGCAATCGGCCTACCGGCTGCCGGCCACCGGCGGCAAGGGCCAGACCATCGCCCTGATCGAGGCGTTCGGCGACCCGACGGCCGCCTCCGACCTGGCCGTCTACCGCACCACCTACGGGCTGCCGGCCTGCACCGTCGCCGGCGGCTGCCTCCGCGTGGTCAACCAGAAGGGCAAGTCCTCGCCGCTGCCGGCGGCCGGGACGACGAAGGTCACCGCCGGCTGGCAGACCGAGACCTCGCTGGACCTGGACATGGCCTCGGCGATCTGTCCGGACTGCCACATCCTGCTGGTCCAGGCCGACGACCAGACCGACGCCGACCTGGGCGCCGCTGCGGCAGTCGCGCCCTCGCTCGGTGCGACCGAGGTGTCCAACAGCTACGGCATCCAGGAGTCCAACGGGGTCTCCGGCTATGCGAAGGACTACCAGCACGCCGGCGTGGCCTACGTGGCCTCCTCGGGTGACTACGGCTACACGGTGCCGTCGGAGCCCGCGGTCTTCCCCGGGGTGATCGCGGTCGGCGGCACCTCGCTGACCAAGTCGACCGACGCCCGCGGCTGGACCGAGACCGCCTGGGACCTGGCCGGCAGCGGCTGCTCGGCGTGGGAGGCCAAGCCGGCCTGGCAGCACGACACCGACTGCCCCGGACGCATGGTCTCCGACGTCTCCGCCGAGGCCGACCCGACCATCGGCGTGGCCGTCTACTCGACCGTCGACGGCGGTTGGCTGCCGGTCGGCGGCACCAGCGCGTCGGCGCCGATCATCGCGGGCGTCATCGCGCTGGCCGGCAACCCCGGCAAGCTGCCCAACGCCTCCTACCTCTACGCCCGCACCAAGGACCTCTACGACGTCACCAGCGGTACCAACGTCAACGGGATCACCTGCGGCGGCAGCTACCTCTGCACCGCCGGCAAGGGCTACGACGGCCCCACCGGCAACGGCACCCCGGACGGGGTCGGAGCCTTCTGACCCGGCTCTCCGAAATCCGGCTCCCCTGAGATCCGGCTTCCCTGAGATCCGGCTTCCCTGAGATCCGGTAGTTGACGGCCCGCCAGTCATGGACTGGCGGGCCGTCAGTCCATGACTGGCGGCCCGTCAGTCCGTCAGCACCGCGCCGTCGTCGGCAGGCCGTCCCGGTACTCCCGGGCCGTGCCCATGACCTGGTCGAGCGCGTCCCGGGTGCGGGCGAGATCGGCGATGTGCCGGGAGATCCGCTCGCGCTCGCGCGCCATCCGCTCCAGCGCGGCGTCGGCGTTCTCCTCGCTCGGGGCGTCGACGCACGGCAGCAGTTCGGCTATGGTGCGGCTGGACAGCCCCGCGGCGTACAGTCGCTGGACGAACATCACCCGCTCGACCGCCTGCTCGACGTACTGCCGCTGCCCACTGGCGCTGCGGATGCTGACCAGCAGCCCCTGCTCCTCGTAGTAGCGCACCGACCGGACGCTCACCCCGGCCCGTGACGCGAGTTCCCCGATACGCATTCCGGTCCCACCCTCTCCCGTGTGACTCGCGACACAGAGCCTGGCTCTGAGCTTGCCTCTGACGTCAATGTCAGGTTTTAGCGTAGCTGCTGAGCCCGAAACCCCGGGCACCGCGAGCCACGAAGGAGCCCCACGGTGACGAACCTCCTCCACCCCCATCGCCTCGGCGAACTGACCCTGCCGAACCGGGTGGTGCTGGCCCCGATGACCCGGGCCCGCGCCGCCGCCGGCGGCCTGGCCACGCCGTCGATGGCGACGTACTACGCCCAGCGGGCGACGGCCGGACTGATCGTCACCGAGGGGGTGCAGCCCAGCCTGCTCGGCCAGTCCAGCCCGGGGACACCGGGGCTGCACACCGCCGAGCAGACCGACTCCTGGCGCCAGGTGACCGCTGCCGTCCACGCCAACGGCGGCCGGATCTTCGCCCAGCTCATGCACAGCGGGCGGGTCTCGCACCAGGACACCACCGGCCTCCAGCCGGTCGCGCCCTCGGCCGTCCCGGCCAGCGAGGTGTTCACCCCGTCCGGCCCCAGGCCCGCACCGGTCCCGCGCGCCCTGGACACCGCCGAGGTGCCCGGACAGGCCCGGTCCTTCGCCGAGGCCGCCCGCCGCGCCGTCGAGGCCGGCTTCGACGGCGTCGAACTGCACGGCGCCAACGGCTACCTGATATCCCAGTTCCTCTCCTCCAACGCCAACCTGCGCACGGACGGCTACGGCGGCTCGGTCGCCAACCGGATCCGCTTCGCCGTCGAGGCGACCGCCGCCACCGTCGAGGCCGTCGGCAAGGACCGGACCGGCATCCGGCTCTCCCCCGGCGGGACGTTCTGGGGCGTCGAGGAGCGCGACGTCCCCGAGCTCTACGCCGCGCTGCTGACCGAGCTGGCGCGGCTGGAGGTCGCCTACGTCCATCTGGAGGCCACCTCCGAGGAGGCGGTGCTGACCGGGCTGCGCCGAGCCTGGCCGGGCACCCTGATCATGAACCCGACGCTCCCGATGGGCCCGAAGCAGACCGGCCGGGCCGAGGCCGACCACTGGCTCGGCCTGGGCGCCGACCTCATCAGCTTCGGCCGCGCCTTCGTCGCCAACCCCGACCTGGTCGAGCGGCTGCGGCAGGGGCTGCCGATCGCCCCCTACGACGAGGCCACGCTCTACCAGGGCGGCGACGCGGGCTACCTCACCTACTCGGCCTACCAGCACACCGACTGACGCCGCTCCCGCCGCTGCGCCGAACGCGGTAGTCGCCGTGTCGGCGGCCTCCCGGCCGGGGATACCTGCACCTCGGACGGTATCCGGGAGACCGCCGCAGCGGCGGCACGAGGGAGCGCGGGCGATGGCCGCAACGGAGCAGGGCGGGGCGAGCGCGGTCTCGGGCGAGCCCCGGCCCCGCTGGACGGAGACGGCGAAGGCCCTGGCGAGCAGCCTCTGGTTCCCGGCGCTGTTCTTCTTCGGCTTCCTCTTCTGCTACCTGCTGGCCTTCCACGACCCGACACCGCACGACATCAGGGTGGCCGCCCCGGCACCGGCCGCAGCCGGACTGCAGCAGGGGCTGGACCGGGCGCTGCCGGGCTGGTACCGGATCGTGCCGGTGCCGGGCGGCACCGCCGGACTGCGGCAGGCCGTGCTCGACCGGCACGCCAGCGGGGCCTACCTCCCCGACCCGGTCCGGCCGACCCTCTACACCGCCAAGGCCGGCGGCTTCGAGATCGTCGCCGAGCTGCAGGCGGCCTTCACCCCGATCGCCGAGGCCGCGCCGGGGGTCCGGCTCACCCAGGTCGAACTGGCGCCCACCGCCCCGCACGACGGGATGGGCACCAGCCTCTTCTACCTCTGCCTCGGGATGACCATCCCCTCCTACATCATGGTGATGATGATGCTGCGGGCCACCGGCCTGAGCCGGAAGAAGAAGGTGGCCGCCTTCGTCGCCTCCGGCGCGGTGATGGCCGTCGTCGGGTTCTACATCGCGCTCGCGATGGACTGCATCGTGGACCGGCCGCTGTGCATCCTCTTCGCCTTCCTACTGACCCAGGCCGTCGCGCTGACCTCCTACGGGCTGGTGCCGTTCGCCCGGCAGTTCTTCCCCGGCGTGGCGATCGTGGTCTTCGTGCTGCTGTCCATGCCGGCCAGCGGCGGGGCGATCCCGATCCAGATGGTCCCGCCCTTCTTCCGCGCGCTCCACCCGTACCTGCCGCTGGGCAACCTGGTCGACGCGATGCGCGGCGAGATGTACTTCCGGGGCACCGGGCTGTTCCGGCCGCTGCTGGCCCTGTCGGTGTGGGTGGCCTCCGGCATCGTGCTGATCTGCCTCGGCTACTTCTGGGAGCAGCACCGGATCGCGACCGCCCGCTCCGCCGGGGACCGGGAACTGACCCCGGGGCAGTTGGAGTCCATGGTCCAGGACCCGGCCCTGGAGATGCCGGAGCCGATGCCGGTGACCGCGCACCTGCACTACATCGGCGCCTCGCAGCCGATGCTCAGCGGCCGGATCCAGGACGCCCACTCCCAGCCGCTGCGCGGCGTGCTGGTCACCGTCACCAGCACGGACAACAAGCGGCGGCTGACCCGGGCCAGGACCGACGAGCACGGGGAGTACCGGGTCACCGGCCTGCCCGAGGGCTACGTCAACGTGATCGCGGGCGGCCGGCGCATGGTTCCGTCGATCGAGCAGGTCCTGGTCCGGTCGGGCCACCTCACCCACCAGGACTTCGTTCTGCGCCCGCATCACCCCGAGGACCCGCACCATCCCGAGGAGGAGAGCGGGCCACCGGCACCGGCCGGCTAGTCCGCCACCTCGTCCTGGCTGGTGCCGACATGGTGCACCCCGTCCAGCTCGGACAGGACCACCGCCCGGTGGGCGAGGTCGGGACCGTCCCCGAGCTGGTCGGTCGACAGTTCGGGGACCGAGACGCCCATGCCGGTGCAGCGGGTCAGCACCGCCCGCAGGTGCCCCGGCCGGTCACGTAGTCCACCCGCAGCCGTGACGGCGCCCGGGTGGAGCCGGGGATGCGGACCGCCGGCGGCGCGAAGCGCCGTACGGCCAGGAGGTGACCTGCCGTCACCACCGGAGCCAGCACCGGCAGGCCCGCGCCAGCGGCCATCCCCACCGCGGCGGTGAGCCAGACCACCGCGGCCGTGGTCAGCCCGCGCACGGCGTCCTGCCGGACGAAGATCAGACCGCCGCCGATGAAGCAGATCCCGGAGACGATCTGCGCGGCCATCCGCGAGGGGTCCAGCACGACGTGGCTCCCCCGCACGTCGCTGAAGCCGTACTTGGAGACCAGCACGATCAGCGCGGCGCCGAAGCCGACCAGCGTATGCGTGCGCAGGCCCGCGCTCTTCTGCCGGACCTCGCGCTCCGGAGCGATGGCCGCCGACAGCACGAAGGCCGGCCCGAGCTCGCCCAGCTGCACCCGTCCCTGCCCGGTCGGCTGACCCCACGCTGCCAGCTCCATCATCGGCCCAGGCTACCGGGCGGCCCCGGAGCGGAGGCGGAGGCTGTCGGCGCGTCAGGCGCAGCGGTTGCCGACCCTGCGCATCAGCCGTCAGCCCGGTCGGAACCCTTGAGCGCTTCGAGCAGCTGGGCGTCGATGGCCCGGGTCTGCTCGCGGTAGGGCCCCATCACCGCGTCGAGGTCCTTCAGCTGCCACTCCTCGTCCAGGTCGGCCTTGGTGATGACGAGTTCGAGGCGGTCCTGCAGGGTGTGCAGGTGGAGGCCGGTGAGGACCTCGCGGAACTGGTCGGCGGCCCGGGCGCCGCCCCTGGTGCCGTAGGTGACGGAGGTCGCGGGCTTGCCGCTCCACTCGCGGTAGAGGAAGTCCAGGGCGTTCATTCAGCGGGGCCGGGTAGCCCCAGTTGTACTGCGGGAAGACGAACACGAAGCCGCCGTAGGAGCTGACGGTGCGGCTCCAGGCGCGGGTGTGCTCGTGCTCGTACTGTCCGAGCGCGGCCATCCGCGGCTCGTCCAGGAAGGGCAGTCCGACGGCGGCGAGATCGAGCAGCTCGTACTGCAGCGGGCTGCCCTCCTGCGCCGCGTCCAGCACCCACTGGGCGATGCCGGTGCAGATCCGCTGGGGGCGGGTGCTGCCGATGACGACCGCGATCCGCTCGTTGGTCGCGGTCGGGTCGGGGACGGTTCCCATAGCGGGCTCCTTCGGGTCACGGGAGTGGGGGCGCGGACGGGGACGGGGACGGGGGTGGTTCAGGAGTTGCCCGGATCTAGGCCGAGCCCGGCGGCTTCGTGCCGCACGACCCGGCTGGCCAGCAGCGACAGCCGCTTGCGCCCGGTGTCGGTGAGTTCGCTCACCGCCTGATTGAGCTGCCGGTCGACCTCGGCGGCGATCTCCCCGGCGATCCGCCGGCCCGTGTCGGTCAGGGCGACGGTCGCCGCGCGGCGGTCCCCCGGCACCGCGTTGCGGGTCACCAGCCCGCGACGCGCGGCCCGGTCGATCAGGCCGGTCGCACTGGACTTGTCCAGGCCCAGCAGGCGCGCCAGCTGGGACATCCCCGGCTCACGGTCGCGCAGCACGCCGAGCAGCCGGATCTGGACGATGGTCAGGTCGTAGCCGTCCGCAGCCCGGCCGAGGATGCCCTGGACCAGGAACGACAGCTGGACCAGCCCGTCCACGATGCCGAGGTCCTCGGTGGGCCGGGGGCTGCGCGGTCCCCGGACGGGGTCGGTCGTCGTCATGCGGCCAGCATACCTGCGATTGTATGTTCTACAAACTAAAAAGTATGTGCCACCAACAAAACCCGGCGAGTTCCTCGCCCCGTCCGCACCCCCGGAGGGGCAGACTGAGGGAAAACCGGGGGGAACCGAGAGAGGTCAATATGTCCGCACCCGCCCACCCCCTGCACAGCGACCACGCCCACCGTCACGGCGCCGGCTGCGGCCATGTCGCCGTGCCGCACGACGGCCATGTCGACTACGTCCACGACGGACACCTGCACCGGGTGCACGAGGACCACGCCGACGAGTGCGAACCGGCGACCCACGCCGTCCACGAGAGCCACCCGCACCAGCACGGCCCGAACTGCGGGCACGTGGCCGTGCCGCACGGCGAGCACGTCGACTTCGTGCACGACGGCCACCGCCACGCCGCGCACGAGGGCCACTGGGACGACCACTGACCCGAGCGCCGACACGCCGGTGCCCGCCCTTCCGCTGCGGAAGGGCGGGCACCGGTGGTCAGGACTGGCTGACGGTACTCAGGTCGAGGGACGGTGGCCGTGGTTGGCCCCGTGCTTGCGACGCGCCTTCTTCTTCCGACGCCGTTTCGACGACATGGCCGCTCCTCTCACTCCGGGGTGCTCGGTCTGCGGGTGTATCGGCCCTGCTCACCACCGTGCCACAGCATCGGCGGCACCGCTCGTCCCGCCGCCCTCCCCTCCCCCGGGCGACCCGGAGTGGCGGGGACCGCAAGAAGGGCGTGGGCTGGAGTCATGAGCGACGACGACACCAGCACCATCTCGGCCTGGACCGAGCGACTTCTCGCCCAGGCCCCCGGACTGTCGGCCGACCAGGCCAGCCAGTTCGTCCACGACCTGTACTTCGCCGCGCAGCGGACCCTGGACCGCGAGCAGTCCGAGGCGGACTTCGCCCGCGACGAGTAGGCCCCCGGGCCGGCCCCTACCGGGCCTTCCGCCGATGACGCGTGACGACGCAGTGACGAAGCAGCGACGACCCAGCGACGACCCAGCAATGACGCAGCGAGGTGCCGGGGATGCCGGAACACGCCGACCACAGCGACCGCTCGGGCGGCCACTGAACCGGATTCACAACCGCGGCACCGGGGCCGGGTCGCCGGCCGCCGCGTCGAGCAGCGGGGCGAGCTCACCGGCGACGGCGGACAGGGCGCGGATGTCCTGCTCGGAGCGCGCGAGCAGGATCGCCCCCTCCAGCGCGCTGACCATCAGCGTGGCCAGCGACCCGGCCCGGGGCTCCGGCACGCCCATCCCGACCAGCGCCCCCGCCACCGGGCCGGTCCAGGCGGCGAAGGCCTCGGCGGCGGCGCCCCTGGTCGAGTCGGCGGAGCCGGCGCAGTCCACCACCGCCGCCGCGACCGGGCAGCCGCCCGCGAAACCGCGCTCCAGGTACTCGTCGGTCCACTGCCGGACCATCGCGGCGAACAGCCCGCTCGGCGAGGGCTCGGACATCGCGGCGACGAAGCCGGCCACCCGGCCGCCGGCCCACTCCCCGGCCCAGGCCACCGCCTCGTTGACCAACTGCTCCTTGCCGCCCGGGAAGTAGTGCTGCAGCGACCCGCGCGGCGCCTTCGCCCGCGCCGCGACCTCGCGCATCCCGGTCGCGCCGACGCCCTCGCGGCGGATGAGCTGGGCCGCCGTGTAGACCATCCGCTCGCGCGGCCCGGCCCCAGGACCAGCAGGGCTCGTAGGGCTCGTAGGGCTCGTAGGGCTCGTAGGGCTCGCCATCATCGACCTCCGACGTCGCTCAAGGGTCAACCATGTCATGGACCTCGACTGCCGCTATTATGACAGCTGTCATAGAAAGCCAGCTCAGCGGCGGTTATGGGGTTGCCATGGAGGCAGGATTCATCGGTCTCGGCGTGATGGGGCAGCCAATGGCCCTGAACCTGGCCCGTTCGGGCGCCGAACTCGTCGTCTGGAACCGCACCGCCGCCGCCTGCGAGCCGCTGCGGGCGGTGGGTGCGGCCGTGGCGGCCGAGCCGGCCGAGGTCTTCCGCCGGGCCCGCACGGTGATCCTGATGCTGGCCGACGGCGCGGCGGTCGACGCCGTCCTCGGCCGGGGCACGGCGGACTTCGCCGCCAACGTCGCCGGGCACACCGTCGTCCACATGGGCACCACCTCGCCCGAGTACTCGCGCGCTCTGGAGGCCGACGTCCGGTCGGCCGGAGGCCGCTACGTCGAGGCCCCCGTCTCCGGCTCCCGGGGACCGGCCCAGGCCGGACAGCTGGTGGCGATGCTGGCCGGGGATGACGCCGCGGTGCGCGAGGTGCGCCCCCTGCTCGCGCCGATGTGCGGCGACAGCTACCTCTGCGGCGCGGTCCCGGACGCCCTGCTGATGAAGCTCTCGGTCAACCTGTTCCTGATCACCATGGTCACCGGCCTCACCGAGGCGTTCCACTTCGCCGACCGGCACGGACTGGACCGGGAGCGCTTCCTGGCCGTGCTCGACGCCGGCCCGATGGCCAGCACCGTCTCCCGCGCCAAGGCCGCCAAGCTCGCCGAGCGCGACTTCGCGGTCCAGGCCGCGATCTCGGACGTGCTGAAGAACAACCGGCTGATCGCCGACGAGGCCCGGCAGTCCGGACTGGCCTCGCCGCTGCTCGACGCCTGCCACGCCCTCTACGCCGAGGCCGAGGCGCTGGGCCACGGACGCGAAGACATGGCAGCCGTGCTGCAGGCGATCGAGGCCCGCACCGACGGCCGGACCCGCTAGCCCTGTCCTTCGCACATGACTCTTTGTGGCGATTCCTAGTCCTCGGCGGTGTCGTCGCCGGGATGTGCGCGTTGATGGTGGCGTGCCTGTCTTCGTCGGTCGCGACCGTTCCCGTGTGCAGCGTCCCCGAGCCGAGCTTCTGATCACCGCAGTGGTGGAGAAGCGGCTGGGGGCGCTGCCGGCCTGTGCGCATTTCCTGCGCCGGCTGGACATCGCCGGCATCATCGACGGACTGTGCCCGGTGCGCGATGTCGCCCACCTCACCCACGGACAGGTCGTCGAGGCGTTGATCGCCAACCGGCTGTCCTCGCCGACGCCCCTGTTCAAGGTGGCCCGCTGGGCCGAGCAATGGGCCGTGGAGGACGTCTTCGGCATCCACGCCGACTTCCTCAACGACGACCGCATCGCCCGCGCGCTGGACGCCGTCGCCCCGCACCTGGACGAACTCGTCGGCTCCATCGGGGCCAAGGCGATCACCGAGTTCGGCATCGACGCCTCACGCTGCCACTGGGACATGACCAGCGTCTCCCTCTACGGCGCCTACGAGAACCCCGACAGTGACTACCCAGTGGTCAAGTTCGGGCACCCCAAGGACCGGCGCACCGACCTGAAGCAGATCCAGGCCGGACTGGCGGTCACCGGCGACGGCGGCATCCCCGTCACCCACCGCGCCTTCAGCGGCGGAGCCGCCGAGGTCTCCCAGGTCGTGGACGCGATGACCGCCCTGCGGCAGATCGCGAAGCGCCCGGACCTGCTGCTGGTAGGCGACAGCAAACTGCTGACCTACGACAACGTGTCCGCGATGACGGCCGAAGGCGTCCACTTCCTGGCTCCGGCTGCCGCCGCCAGCGTCGACAGCGCCGTCTACGCCGCTCTGGACCTGCAGTCGGCCGAACCCGTGGAGTACACCGCCGAACGCGACGCCGACAAGCCAGCTGACCAGCGCGCCCTCTACCGAGTCATGGAGGACCGGTTCACCTGGAAGGGCCGGCGCAGGAAGGACCCCGCGCTGACGATGCGCCGGATCCTGGTCCACTCCAGCTCCAACGCGACCGGACAGCTCAAGGCCCGCACCAAGAAGCTGGCCCGGGCCCGCGAGGACCTGGAGAAGATCCAGCGCAACCTGGGCACCCGCCACTACCCCGACGCCAGGAAGGTCGCCGACACGGTCGCGGTGATCGCCAAGAAGCGCCGCGTCACCGCCTACCTGCACACTGATGTCAGCACCAGCCCGGACGGGAAACCCACCCTGACCTGGTCATTCGACCAGGACGCCGTCGACGCCGAAGCGGCCGTCGACGGCTGGTACACGCTGCTGACCAACCTGCCCGCCGACCAGGCCACCGCAGCCCAGGTGCTCCTGCACTACAAGGGCCAGGGCACCGTCGAACGCCGCTACAGCCACGTCAAGGGCCCCTTCGCGATCGCGCCGATGTTCCTGCAGAACAACCGCCGCATCGCCGCCCTGATCACCGTGATCTGCCTGGCCCTGCTGGTCTTCTCCCTGATCGAGCGCCAGGTCCGCCAGGCCCTGGGCGACCAGCGCACCATGCACGGCCTCCAGCCCGGCAGCAACCAGGCCCTGCGGCCGACCGGCGAACTGATCCTGACCGCACTGTCCGACCTGCGTATGCGCAGCGGCACCGCCACCAGCCCACCAGTCGTCCTAGTCAGCGAAGGCATCCAGGCCCGACTCCTAGACATACTCGAAGTCGACCCAACCCACCCCCGCTGGCTCGACACACGTTTCCCTATGTGCGAAGGACACAGCTAGCGGGCAGCAGGTCCTCGGATCCACCGGGCGCGGCTCCGTACGGCAGGGTGGGGCACGATTCGCGGCGCCGATCGGACCGCTTCCGGTTTGGCGGCGCCGAATGCGGCAAGACGCTTGCCCCGACGGTCGGTCCCTGTCCCGGCGGCGCCACACGCCCACCGCAGCGGTGGTCCGGCGCGGGAACGGTCCACGAACGGACAATGCGAAGCCGGGCCGGAAGCGCGTACGGGAGGAAGAGCCATGGGTTGGGGAACGTCGAAGACGGGGCGACCACGGGTGCCGCTGCGGCACGGGGAGGGCGACCGGGACCATCTGACCAGCTTCGGCGGCCTGGCCGCGCTGTCCCTGGACGCCCTCAGCTCGGTGGCCTACGGGCCGGAGGCCATCGTGCTCGTCCTGGTCGCGGCCGGGTCCTCGGCGCTGCGGCTGACGCTGCCGATCACGATCGCGATCACCGGGCTGCTCACGGTCCTGGTGGTCTCCTACTGCCAGGTCATCGCCGTCCACCCGGACGGCGGCGGCGCCTACGCGGTGGGCAAGAAGGACCTGGGCGCCACGGTCAGCCTGCTGGCCGCCGCCAGCCTGGTGGTGGACTACGTGCTGACCGTCGCGGTCAGCCTGGCCGCCGGCGCCGCGAGCCTGGCCTCGGCCTTCCCCTCGCTGGCGCCGCACCTGCTGGCGATGTGCCTGACCGGCCTGGTGCTGATCACCGCCGTCAACCTGTGGGGCATCGCGGAGAGCGCCCGCGCGCTGATGCTGCCGATGGTCCTGTTCCTGATCGCGATCTTCGGTGTGATCGCGGTCGGCCTGGTCCGGTCCCACCCGGCCGCGCTGGTCGGCACCGCGCAGCCGATCCACATCAGCGAGGCGCTGGGGGTGGTGCTGATCCTGAAGGCCTTCGCGGCCGGCTGCTCGGCGCTGACCGGGATCGAGGCCATCGCCAACGGCGTCCCCACCTTCCGCGAACCGCGGGCCCGGCGGGCGCAACGGACCGAGCTGATGCTCGGCGCGCTGCTGGGTGCGATGCTGGTCGGCCTCTCGGTGCTGATCCGCCGCGAGCACGTGGAGCCGCGCGGCGGGGTGACCGTGCTGGCGCAGCTGACGGCCGGCTCCTTCGGGACCGGCTGGGCCTACTACGCCTCGAACATCGCGGTCACCCTGGTCCTCGCGCTGGCGGCCAACACCAGCTTCGGCGGGCTGCCGGTGCTGATGAGCCTGCTCTCGAAGGACAACCGGCTGCCGCACCTGTTCGGCCTGCGCAGCGAACGGCCGGTGCACCGCTACGGCGTGGTCGCGCTGGCGCTCCTCGCAGCGGGGCTGCTGGTGGCGGTCGACGCCGTCACCGACCGGTTGATCCCGCTGTACGCGATCGGGGTGTTCATCGGCTTCACCATCAGCCAGACCGGGCTGGTGCGGCACTGGTACACCCAGCGGCCCCCGCGCTGGCTGCCTCGGGCCGCCCTGAACGGGACGGGCGCGGTGCTGACCGCGATCGCCGCCCTGGTCTTCGTCGCCAGCAAGTTCGCCGAGGGCGCCTGGGTCGTGGTGCTGACCGTACCGGCGCTGATGCTGCTGTTCGCCAGGATCGAGAGCTACTACCGGGCCGTCGGCCTGGAACTGGAACTCGGCCGGCTCCCGGAGCGGCCCCTCGCCGCCCGGAGCCTGGTGATCGTCCCGGTCAACAGCATCAGCAGGCTCACCGAGCACGCCCTGCACGCGGCGCTGTCCCTGAGCGACGACGTCGTCGCGGTCAGCGTCCATCCCGATCCGGAGCAGGGGGCGGACTTCCGCGCCCAGTGGGAGCAGTGGAATCCCGGCGTCCGGCTGGAGAGTCTGGAGAGCCCGCACCGGTCACTGGTCCATCCGATCGTCGGCTACGTCGAGCGGGCGCAGCAGGGCGACCGGCAGATCGCCGTGCTCATCCCCGAGGTGCAGCCGCGCCACTGGCGCTACCGCATCCTGCAGAACCAGCGCGGGCTGCTGCTGGCCACCGTGCTGCGGGCCAGTACGGATGCCGTCATCTGCACCATCCCCTACCGCCTGACCAGCCGCTGAACCGGGTCCGCGAGCAGTCGCCGCAGGTCGGCGATTAGGCGGCGTGTGCTAGACAGGGAGTAATCAAAGGGGTATTTTGCACCAGCTCACGCTCGGCATCATCGCGAAGTCGCACAAGGAGAACGAGCAGAGGCTGCCGGTTCACCCGGCACACCTGGAGCGGATCGACGCGGACCTGCGCGACCGCATCCACCTCGAAGAGGGCTACGGAGCCGGCTTCGGCTACTCCGACGCGCAGCTCGCCCCCCTGGTGGCCGGCCTGCTGCCGAAGGCGGAGCTGATCGCGCGCTCCGACGTCGTCCTGCTCGCCAAGCCGATGCTGGAGGACGTGGCCGAGCTCCGCGAGGGCCAGGTGCTCTGGGGCTGGCCGCACTGCGTCCAGGACGACAAGATCACCCAGATTGCCATCGACCGGCGGCTGACCGTGATCGCCTTCGAGGCGATGAACCACTGGACCAGCGACGGCTCGTTCAACCTGCATGTCTTCCACAAGAACAACGAACTGGCCGGGTACTCCTCGGTGCTGCACGCCATGCAGCTGCGCGGCTCGACCGGCGACTACGGGCGCCGGCTGCGCGCCGTGGTGATCGGTTTCGGCGCGACCGCCCGGGGCGCCGTGACCGCGCTGAACTCCCTCGGCGTGCACGATGTCGACGTGCTCACCGCGCGCGGCGTCACCGCCGTGGGATCGCCGATCCACTCCGCCCGCATCGTCCAGTTCGACCACGACGAGGCGGACGACACCACCGACCCGCGCCGCAGCCACGCCCTGACCGAAACGGGACGGCAGCCGCTGGCCGAGTTCCTCGCCGGTCACGACATCATCGTCAACTGCGTCCTCCAGGACACCGCCGCACCGCTGACCTTCCTGATCGAGGAGGACCTGGCGACGCTGGCCCCGGGCACCCTGGTCATCGACGTCTCCTGCGACGAGGGCATGGGATTCAGCTGGGCCCGGCCGACCACCTTCACCGAGCCGATGTTCACCGTGGGCGACAACGTGCACTACTACGGCGTCGACCACAGCCCGTCCTACCTGTGGTCCTCCGCCACCTGGGAGAACAGCGAGGCGCTGATCCCCTACCTGCGCTCGGTGCTCGACGGTCCCGAGGGCTGGCTGGCCGACCAGACCATCCGCCGGGCGATGGAGATCCACGACGGCGTCGTCCGGAACCCGGCGGTCCTCGCCTTCCAGCACCGGGCGGCCGAGTTCCCGCACCGGCGGCAGCAGTAGCCGCTGCCCCCGGCCCCGGGCCCGGCTCACGCCTCGCGGAAGTGAACCAGGATGCGGCCCTCGTTGCCCGGGGCCGACTCGTGGCGGAGGTAGAGCTTCCTGATGTGCTTCTGGTCCAGGAAGGCGAGCACCCGCCGCTTCAGTTGGCCGGAGCCCTTGCCGGGGATGATCTCGACAACGGCCTCGCCGGAGCGCGTGGCCGTGAACAGGAACTGGCGCAGGGCCAGTTCGATGTCGCGGTTGTTCCGGTAGATCGGGTGCAGATCCAGGCTCAGCATCCGGGGCCGCCTCGCGACGCCGCCGCCGACCGGTGGTCAGTGATCACCGTCGTACCCTAGCCCCGGCCCGTCGGCCGGCACCAGCAGCCTGCTCCGGTACCGACCGTGTCCGGCCCCTGTCCCTGAGGCCGTTCGGCTCCTATGCTGAGACTGCTGCCCCGGACCCCGGCCGTGCGTGCACCGTCCGCCGACCGTGTGAACCCTGAGGGGAAGCCTGTGGCAGCCTTCGCACCTCCCACGACGCCCTCCCGCTCACCCCGCCCGGCGGCGGCCCCGCGCACACCCTGAGGACTGCGCTGCCCCGGTGCCGAATGGGTTCTCCACCGGAAGCAGCGCGCCGCCGACAGGTCTTGGGGGACACGTCGGCAGATGGTCCGCACCGCTGCGGCATCGGTGCGGACCATCCTCATGTCCCCGGCCTAGCCGACAGCGAGGATCGAGTCACCGTTGACGGGGGCGACGGGGACCCGGTCCGTCCTCGGCGCCGGGCTCGTGGGCTGCGGCGCAGCACCGGCGCCGGGGACGGCGCCGGGGACGGCAGCGGGGACGGCAGCGGGGACGGGGACGGCGGCGGCGGCCTCGCGGGCGAGGAAGGAGCCGAGTTCGCCGATGGTGCTCATCAGCGGCGCGGGGAAGACGACGGTGGTGTTCTTGTCGACGCCGATCTCCACCAGGCTCTGCAGGTTCCGCAGTTGGAGGGCGAGCGGGTGGGCCATCATGATGTCGGAGGCGTCACCGAGCGCGGCGGCGGCCATGGACTCGCCCTCGGCATTGATGATCTTCGCCCGCTTCTCCCGCTCGGCCTCGGCCTGACGGGCCATCGCCCGCTTCATGCTGTCGGGCAGTTGGATGTCCTTGAGCTCGACCAGGGTGACCTGCACGCCCCATTCGACGGTGGTGACGTCGAGGATCTCGCGGATGTCCCGGTTGATGGCGTCGGTCTCGGACAGGGTCTCGTCCAGGGTGTGCTGTCCGACCACCTTGCGCAGGGTGGTCTGCGCGATCTGGTCGATCGCGGTGCGGACGCTCTCGATGGCGACGACGGACTTCACCGGGTCCACGACCCGGAAGTAGGCGACGGCCGAGACGTCGACGCTGACATTGTCGCGGGTGATGATGCCCTGCGACTGGATCGGCATGGTGACGATCCGCAGCGACACCCGGTGCAGGACGTCGACGAAGGGGACGATCAGGCGGAGCCCCGGCCTGCGCTCCCCCAGGACCCGTCCCAGCCGGAACAGCACCCCCTGCTCGTACTGTTTGACGATCTTCAGTGCCATCGCCGTCACCACCAGGAGCAGCAGGGCGACGACAACGACGACGGTGACGACAACGGCCATGGATGGTCCTCGGTTCGGGATGCGGGGCGCCCCGGTGAACGGGATGTTCGCCCGTGGGGTCGCGGCAGTGAACTGCCGCCGCTGTCCCCCATCCTGGTTCCGGGCGTCGGCTCCGGGCAGGAGCCGCCCGGGGCGGGGAACGGGACCGGTCGGCCCTGTCCGGGGCACCGGTCGGAGCCGCAGGCTTGGACCGACCGGTAGCCTCCCGCGACCGCACCCCCAGGGCCCGACGCAGGGCCGGGAACGAGGCAGCACATGCCCGCACCGACCACAGACCCGCGCACGACCACCGCTGCCGACCCCAGGTCCGTGCGGCCGATCGTGCTGCGCCGGCTCAACCGGTGGCAGGCCGAGAAGCAGCGCGAGGACCTCGCGGACCTCTATCTGGAGTGCCGACCGGCCGTGCCGGGAACGGAGTTCGAGGACCGCGCCGGCTTCCTCCGGCACCTGGTGGCGGACGCCCGGCACGCCGGCTTCGACCTGGTGCTCGCGGAGGCGAAGACCCTGGTGGGCTTCGCCTTCGGGGTGCCGGTCGACCGCGACGGCCACTGGTGGCAGGGGTTCGTCGGGGAACTCCCCGCCCGGATCGAGCAACTCACCGCCTCCGGGCATGTGTTCGCGGTCACCGAGCTGGCGGTGCATCCCTATGTGACCGAGCCCGGCGTCGCCGGCCACCTGGTCGAGCGGCTCCTCTCCGACAACCGGTCCTCCCTGGGCGCCGTGCTGCTGCGGGAGGACGACCGCTGGGCCGGCGCCTGCTTCCGCTCCCTGGGCTGGGAGGAGATCGGCGTGGTCCAGCCGTCGCCGGGCGCGGCGCCGTACCGCGCCCTGGTCGTGGAGGTCGGCGAGCGGAGCCCGGTGACCCCCGGGGGCCTGACCCACGACCCCCGGACCCAGCGCCCGGCGGTGACCTGAGCCGGCGTCACCCGATCCGCCGGGGGTCAGTCCTCCGGCAGGACGGCGACCGGGCAGCGGGTCTGGTGGACGACGGTCTGGCTGACCGAGCCCAGGCGTCCGACCGGGCCGTCCGGCCGGCCCCGGCGGCCGACCACCAGCAGTTGCTGGTTCGCCGACACCTCGACCAGGTGCCTGGCCGCCCCCGAGCGGACGACGTCCTCGGTGACCCGCACCTCGGGGAACTTCTGCCGCCAGCCCGCCAGTACCTCGGCCAGCAGCCTGGTCGCCTCGGCGCCGACCTGCCCCGCCTCGTAGACCGGGGGGAAGGCGTGGCCCGGGCCGACGGCCAGCGGGTAGCTCCAGGTGTGCACCACCCGGAGCGGCAGCCCGCGCCGCTGGGCCGTCTCGAAGGCGAAGGCCAGCGGCCCGTCCGACGGCCCGGCGCCGTCGATGCCGACCGCCACGCCGTCGAGCGACCGGCCCTCGGCGTCGTAGCCGTCATAGCCGTCGTAGCCGTCGTAGCCGTCGGCGCGGGTGGCCGGGGCTGCGGCTGCGGGCCGCTCACCGGTTCCCGGCACCACCACGACCGGGCAGGCCGCGTGGGCGGCGACATGCAGACTGGTGGAGCCGATGAGCAGTTCGGGCAGGCCCCCGCTGCCCTGCGAGCCCAGGACCAGGAGTTCGGCCCCCTCGCTGGCCGCGACCAGCGCGATCCGGGCGGTCCCGCCGGCCAGGCAGGTGGAGACCTTCAACCCGCGATGGCGGCCGACGGCCCGGGCGGCGAGCCCGCGCAGCCCCCGCTCGTCCGCGCGCCGGATCGACTGCGCGGCGTCGTCGTCCGGCGGATGGCGGGGGTTCCACGCGGGTGCGTGGACCAACTGCAGCGGCAGGCTGCGCTGCTGGGCCTCGTCGGTGGCCCAGTCGAGGGCGGCGCTGGCAGCCAGCGGGTCGTCGACTCCGACGACAACGGGGTTCGGCATGGTGCGGCTCCTCTGTGTGGGCGGCGCTGTGTGGGCGGCGGCTTCGGGCCGTCAGTGGTGGGGGACGACCGCAACCGGGCAGTGGGCGTGGTGCAGCACCCGCTGGGTGACCCGGCCGAGCGGCAGGGTGAACCGGCGCTGGTGGCGCTCGGCGCCGACGACGACCAGCCGGGCGCCGGCGGAGGCGTCGACCAGGGCGGCCGCCGCCTCGTCCAGGCTCACCTCGGTCAGCACCCGCACCTCCGGGTGCGCCTTGCGGGCCGCCGCCAGGACCTCGGTCAGGTCCGCGGTCTCCTCGCCGGTGCGGTCGTTCTCCTCGATCGGCGGCAGCGCCACGATCCCGGGGTACACCGCCGGGTAGGCCCAGGTGCGGACCACCCGGAGCGGAGCGCCCAGCAGGGCCGCCTCGGCGAAGGCGAAGCCGACCACGGCCGCCGGCTCACCGGGCCCGGCCCCCAGCACCACAGCGGCCTCGGAGCCGCCGTCGGGCCGGCCCTCCGCCCCCCTGACGACGATCACCGGGCATCGGCCGTGGGCGGCCAGTCCCTGGCTGACCGAACCGAGCAGGGTCGAGGCCAGCCGGTTGCGTCCGCGGGCGCCGACCACCAGCATCACGGCCTGCCCGGCCGCGGCCACCAGCCCCGGCACCGCCCGGTCGGACAGCAGCTCGCTGTCGACCCGCAGACCGGGCCGGGCGGCGCGGGCGCGCTCCTCGGCCCGGCGGACCAGCTGCTGCGCCGCCCGCAGCTGCTCCTCGGCGAGGTCTCCGCGCTCACCCGGGGGCACCTGGTAGGGCGCCAGGCTCCAGGAGTGGGCGATGTGCAGCGCCACGCCCCGGCGGGCGGCCTCGTGGGCGGCCCAGTCCAGGGCGGGTTCGCTGTCCGGGGAGGTGTCGATGCCCACGACCACGCCGTGGACGGGCGCCGTCGTCGCGGGGTGTGCGGATTCGGAGGTGTCGGCCGCGCGGTCTTCCGCGCTCGTGAACGCGCTCATGGAGGGGGCTCCTCGGGGATCGGATCGGGGCGGCTGCGGGGACAGGTGTCCGTCCCTCCGAGCCTCGCCCCGGGCGCAGCCCTCCGGCAGGGGCCGACCGGGGGCGGGGGTGGGCCGGTCGGCCCCTGTCGAACGCAGGTGGCGCTTCCGCGTGCGGCCTCCGACTGCGGGTAGGAGCCCGAGCGGCCCCACCCCCGGCCCGTCGGCCTTCCGACGGTCGGCCAGGGGCCCACTAGGAGGCCCGGATGACCGGCGAGGCAGCGAACGGCCGAACGAACCGGGACCCGCGAGCGGTGGACCCGGTGCTGGACGAGCTCCGGGCGCGGCTGGACCTGGCGAAGGACGCCACGGACCGGGTGCACGGCCTGCTGGAGGCGGTGCTCGCGGTCGGCCGCGAGCTGGAGCTCGAACAGGTGCTGCGGCACATCGTGGAGTCCGCGGTGGTGCTGGTCGACGCCCGTTACGGGGCGTTGGGGGTGATCGGCCGGGGCGAGCGGCTGTCCCAGTTCATCACGGTCGGACTGGACGACCGGCAGGTGGCGGCGATCGGACCGCTGCCGGAGGGCCACGGCATCCTGGGCGAACTGATTCGCCGTCCGACGGCGCTGCGGCTGCCGGAGCTGGCCGCGCATCCGGCCTCGCTCGGCTTTCCGCCGGGCCACCCGCCGATGCACTCGTTCCTCGGGGTGCCGATCCGGGTGCGCGGCGCGGTCTTCGGCAACATCTACCTCACCGAGAAGCACGGCGGCGGCGACTTCGACGACCAGGACGAGTCGGTACTGTCGGCGCTCGCGGTGGCGGCCGGCGTGGCGATCGACAACGCCGGGCTCTACCTGGCCGTCCGGACCCGAGAGCGCTGGCTGACGGCGAGTGCCGAGGTCACCAACGGCCTGCTGTCCGGCAGTCCGCAGGCCGAGGTGCTGGACCTGCTGGTGGACCGGGCGATGCGGATCGCCGAGGCGGACCTGGCAGTGATCGCCCTGCCCCTGGGCGACGCGAGCGAGCTGGTGGTGGAGCTCGCAGTCGGCGAGGGCGCGGACGCGCACCGCGCACTGGTGCTCCCGGCCGAGGGCTCCTTCGTCGGCGCGGCCCTGAGCTCCGACACCCCGGTGATCAGCGCGGACGTGAACAAGGACGCCCGGATCACGGCCGGCTCCGCACGGTGGGAGGGCATCGGCCCCGCCGTCGCGGTACGGATGGGCACGGTCGCGGGCGGGGTGCGCGGGGTGCTGATGCTGGCCAGGGCCGAGGGCGGGGCCGAGTTCACCCGCGCGGACTCCGGCCCCCTGCTCGGCTTCGCCGGCCAGGCCGCGCTGGCGCTGGAACTGGCCGAGCGGCGCCGGGACACCGAGCAGATCACCCTGTTGGAGGACCGCGACCGGATCGCCCGGGACCTGCACGACCTGGCGATCCAGCGGCTCTTCGCCACCGGGATGACCCTGCAGAGCGCCGAGCGCTTCATCGACCACCCCGAGGCGGTGGAGCGGGTCCGCCGCGCGGTGGACGACCTGGACGCCACCGTCAAGATCATCCGTTCGACCATCTTCGGGCTGCGCGCCCGCGACCCGGGCCCGGTCGGCCACGGGCTGCGGGCCCGGGTGGTCGAGACGGTCGAGCGCGCCGTTCCCGGCCTGGGCTGCACCCCGGGGCTGCGGATGGAGGGGCTGCTGGACACCGAGGTGGACGCGGACTGCGTGGAGAACCTGCTCGCGGTGCTGGGCGAGGCGCTCAGCAACACCGCCCGCCATGCCCGGGCCCGGGCGGTCGAGGTGACCGTGTCGGCGTCCGGGCAGGAGTTGACGCTGCAGGTGGCCGACGACGGCGTCGGCCTGCCGACCGGAACCGCTGACGAGCCCGACGTGGCCGGGGAGGCCGGTGCGGGGTCGCCGGCCGGGGCGGCCCGCAGCGGCCTGGCCAATCTGGCGGCACGGGCGGAGCAGCTCGGCGGGGCCTTCAGCGTCGGGAGCGCGGGACCCCGGGGTGGGACCCGGCTGGTGTGGCGGGTGCCGCTGCGGCGGGGCTGAGCCCCGCCGGTGCGCCCCGGCCGACCAGCACCGCGGCCTGGATCCGCCGCTCGACCCCGAGCTTGGACAGGATCCGGGAGATGTGGTTCTTGACGGTCTTCTCCGACAGGAAGAGCGTCGCCCCGATCTGCCGGTTGGTCATCCCCTCGCCGATCAGCTCCAGGATGCCGGACTCCCGTTCGGTGAGCCCGGACAGGGCGGGGTCGCCGCTGGGCGGCGGGTCCTGCGGCCGGCGGAGCCGGTCGAGCAGGTGCGCGGTGGTCTCCGGGTCCAGGGTGGAGCCGCCCGCGGCGACCGTCCGGACGGCGGCGACCAGGTCCGAGCCCTTGATCTGCTTCAGCACGTAGCCGGCCGCCCCGGCCATGATCGAGTCCAGCAGGGCGTCGTCGTCGTCGAAGGAGGTCAGCATCAGGCAGGCCAGGTCCGGCATCCGGGAGCGCAGTTCGCGGCAGACGCCGACGCCGTCGCCGTCCGGGAGCCGCATGTCCAGCACCGCGACCCGGGGGCGCAGCGCGGGTATCCGGACCAGGGCCCGGGCACAGGTCGCGGCCTCGCCGACGACCGTGATGTCGTCCTCGGACTCCAGCAGGTCGCGCACCCCGCGCCGGACCACCTCGTGGTCGTCCAGCAGGAACACCTCGATCCTCGGGGCCGGTCGGTGCGTCCGCGGGGCAGTGGCCGGGTCCATGGGGTTCCTGTCGGTGGGTTCCGGGCTCGCCGCACGGGCCCGGTGCCCACCAGCTTGGCCCCGCCCGTACGGCGGTGAACAGGGCCGTTCGGCCCTGTTCCGGCGTCGGCCGCCGGAGCCACAGTGGAGCCCGGCGCGGAGCATCCGCGCATCCGTGCCGGGTCCGCGCAGGACTCGTACCGAGGAGTGAACGACCATGCAACACAGGACCGTTCAGGATCTGATGACCCAGCAGGTGGTGACCGTCCGCCGGGAGGCCCCGTTCAAGCGGGTCGCCGAGCTGCTCGCCGGCCACGACGTCACCGCCGTACCGGTGGTCGACGGCGGGTTCCGGCCGATCGGGATCGTCTCCGAGTCGGACCTGCTCCGCAAGGAGGTCGTCCGGCCCGAGCCCGACGGCCGCTCGCCCATCCCCTGGCTGCATCCGCGGGACCGGGACCGGGCCGAGGCGGAGACCGCCGCGGGACTGATGACCACCCTGCTGGTCACCGCCCGTCCGGACTGGAGTGTCGTCGAGGCCGCCCGCACCATGGAGCGCCACCACGTCAAGCGCCTGCCGGTGGTCGACGACACCGGCGTGCTGGTCGGCGTCGTGAGCCGGGGCGACCTGCTGCGGGTCTTCCTGCGCCACGACACCGCCGTCCGCGAGGAGATCGTCCACGACGTCCTGCGGCTGGCCCTGTTCATCGCCCCCGGCGCGGTCCAGGTCCATGTCCTCGACGGGGTGGTCACCCTGACCGGACAGCTCGAACGGCGCAGTCTGCTGCCGGTCGCGCTGCGGCTGTGCCGCACCGTGGACGGCGTCGTCGCCGTCCACGACCAGCTCACCTACGCCTTCGACGACCGCCGGGACGAGGACCGGTCGCGTCCGTCCGCCGAGGGTCCGGTCGCGTCGCGGGCGGAGTAGGGTGGAGGGACCGAGGGTTCTCTGCACACTGGCTGCTCTGCCGCTGTCGTTCTCGGCGAACGCCGACGCCGTGCCCGTCCTTGGGCCCGGGGACAGGTTCGCGCCATGGCGGTCACCTCGCTTCTTCCCCCCGTCTCGGATCCGGCCCCGCGGGCCGCCGCCGGGACGCCCCGACTGCGCCTGGCCGTCAAGCCGCTCGGCACCCCCACCGGTCTGCTGGACGGCGCCTGGTGGCCCCGCACCGACGACCTGCAGCAGGAACTCCCGGCCCTCCTCTCCGCGTTGGAGGGGTCCTGGGGCCGGATCAGCAGGATCACCGTCGACCCGATGCACTGGCACCCGCTGCTCGGCCGGGTGCGGATCGCCGGCCATCCGGTCACCGTGGGCTGGTTCAGACCCGGCCAGGACCCGCACAAACTGCTGCTGCTCGCCGCCAACGTCGGCCGCTGGGACCTGCTGGTCGTCCCGCCCGTGACCGACGAGGCCGCCGCCGCCCGGCTGATGGCCGCCGCCACCGATCCGAGGGGCACCTCCACCGCGGGCGCCCTGATCGCCGCCGAGGGCCGAGCGGCGCCGGTACCGGCGCTGCCGCCGACCGGCCCCCTGGCCGAGGCTCCGCTGCTGGCCAACGCCGCCCGGACGCGCGTCGCGCACTGGCCCGCGCCGACCGGCCCCGACTCCCCACTCATCCGGCTCTGATCCGGTCCCACCCGGTTCCGGTCCGAGCCGACCCCGCCCCGCGGCTGCTGCCGTGCTCCCGGGGAACTCCCCACCAGGTGGGCGACCACCCGGAGACAGGTCCGCAAGATGACCATGAACACCGTCCTCCCGCCCCCCGTGGGCCCGCGGGCCGACGCCCGGCTGCGGCTGGCGCTGACCCCCGCCGGGCCCTGGTCCCGGCTCAACGGCGCCTGGTGGCCCCGCTCGCACGACCTGTCCGCCGAACTGCCGTCCCTGATCGCCGAACTGGACCGCGCCTGGGGCCGGATCACCCGGGCCGCCGTGCACGGCCCCGCCTGGTCCGGGCTGCACCACGACTCGCCGGCCGGCTCCCACTGCGTCCACGTCAGCTGGTTACGACAACACCCAGGACCCCCACGCCATCAGCCTCTTCTCCTACCGCATCGGCAGCTGGGAGCTGCTCGTGGTGCCGCCCGCGACCGACCCCCGGCGCGCGGCCCTGCTGATGGCCGCCGCAGCTCGCCCCGGCAACCACCAGGCGGCCGAGACCCTGCTCGCCGACGGACCCGAGCGGGCGGACGTCCCGCACCGGGGCCGCATCCGGGTCCGCACCTGGCACGGCCGGGGCGCAGCGGACCCGACCCCGCCCATGGGGTAGGGCCGCCGGGGCAGGCCCGCCGACCCGCCCGGTCAGTCCGGTCAGTCCTGGGACACGGCGCGCCGTTCCAGGACCGCCAGGGCCTGTTCGGCCCAGCGCAGGTTCTCGCGCTCGAAGGCCAGCCCGCGCAGCAGCGTCAGGTAGGGGCCGACCCGCTCCGCCCGGGCCAGGTACTCCTCCTCGCTCCGGCCGGCCAGCAGCCGCTCGCGCAGCCGCTCGTAGCGCGCCAGCTTCGCCTCCGCCCACTGGCCGCGCTCCCGGATCGAGGCCAGCACCGCGCCGGTGTCGCCGACGTCGACCGCCTGCACCTTGACCAGCAGCTCGTCCCGGATCGCGGTGGGCCTGGGCGGTTCGGCGGTGAACGCGTGCAGCGCCCGCCGGCCGGCCTCGGTGAGCGAGAAGACGCGCTTGTTGGGCCTGCGCTCCTGCTCCACCAGGCGCGCCCGGATCAGCCCCTCGCCCTCCATCCGCTCCAGCTCCCGGTAGAGCTGCTGCGGGGTGGACATCCAGAAGTTGGCCATGGACGCGTCGAACTCCTTGGCCAGGTCGTACCCGGATGCTTCGCCTTCGAGGAGTGCGGCCATCACCGCATTGCGCAATGCCATGGAGCCACCCTATTGTCGAATGCGTCTAGTCAACTAGTTGAGTAAGGACCGGGGATGCATCCTTTCCGCAGTGCCGTGGAGGCCCGCGACGCCCAGGCCGTCGAGGCGTTGCTGGCCGAGGACGTGGTGTTCTTCAGCCCGGTCGTCCACAAGCCCTACCGGGGCCGGCCGATCACCGCAGCCATCCTGCGGGGCGTGCTGCGGGTCTTCGAGGACTTCCGCTACGTCCGCGAGATCGGCGACCCCGAGGGCCGCGACCACGCCCTGGTCTTCACCGCGACGGTGAACGGCCGCGAGGTCCACGGCTGCGACTTCCTGCACACCGACGAGGACGGCAGGATCGACGAGTTCACCGTCATGGTCCGGCCGCTGTCCGGGGCCCACGCCCTGTCCGAGGCGATGGGCGCGCAGTTCGAGCAGATCGCGCAGGAGGCGGCGGCGGGCTCCTGAGCCGCGACCGCCGGGCCCCCGTGGCACCACTGATGAGCTCCCAACTCGCCTGAGTTCCACGAACGTTGACTTCACCGTCGGTCGGGCGTTGACTGGGAGGCGTCGCGTGAGGCAGTGCCGCCCCGAAGGATCGGGGCCCGCGCCCCCACCGTTTCGCCCGGACCCCGCGGAAGACAGCGATTCCCTCCGTGCCCGAGCGGAGGCCCGCGGGAGTCGACCCAGGCGCCGACGAGAGGGACCGGAATGAGCCTCATCGAGAAGATCAACGACCGGCGGCAGGTGCTGCACGGGTGGATCAAGCAGGGCTTCGGCCGGACCAGCGGGAACGCCCGGCCGCGGACCGGGGGCAGGGCGGGGCGGGTCTCCGGGAACCTGAAGCTGGCCCGCGAGCGGGCCAGGGACGCCTTCAAGCACTGAGCCCGCGCCGAACCCCGCCACGAGATCGGACACCACCGTGATCACCCTCGGCATCATCCTGCTCGTCATCGGCTTCGTCGCCAAGATCGCCCTGCTGTGGGGCATCGGGGTCGTCCTGCTCGTCATCGGGCTGGCCCTGTTCCTGCTGGGTTCGCTCGGACACGCCGTCAGGGGGCGTCGCCACTACTGGTAGGACCGGAGCGCCCCGTCGCACCGGAGGCGCCCCCGCCGGCGCGGCCGTTCACCGGCCGTGCGCAGGGGGCGCCGTGGTGACGGGCCGTCCGATCGCTCAGCGGCGGCGGGCGGTGAGGCGGTCGGCGCTGGGCCAGCGCACGTCGGTGGCCCAGCCCGCGCGCTCCAGCAGTCGGATCACAGCCGCGCTCGGATCGAGCTGCCCACGGTCCACGCCGTGGCGGGCGCAGGTGGGTTCGGCGTGGTGCAGGTTGTGCCAGCTCTCGCCGAACGACAGCAGCGCCAGCGGCCACAGGTTGGTGGCACGGTCGTGGCCGCGGGTGCGGAAGGGACGCAGGCCGATCATGTGGCAGAGCGAGTTCACGCTCCAGGTCACGTGCTGCAGCAGGGCGACCCGGACCAGCCCGGCCCACAGCAGGGCCGCGAGGGCGTCCCGCAGCGTGCCGCCGATCGCCCAGCCGAGGGCGAACGGCACGGCGAGCGAGAACAGGCACAGCGCCGGGAAGGCGCGCGAGACCACCCGCAGGTTCCGGTCGGCCAGCAGGTCGGGGGCGTAGCGTTCGGCCGAGGTGGCCTCGGCGGTGAACAGCCAGCCGACATGGGCGTGGGCCAGTCCGCGCAGTTGGCCGCGGAGCGTGGTGCCGTAGCGGAAGGGCGAGTGCGGGTCGCCCGGACGGTCGGTGAAGGCGTGGTGCCGCCGGTGGGTGGCGACCCAGCCGATGACGTCGCCCTGGAAGCTCAACGACCCGGCCAGCGCCAGCGCCACCCGCAGCGCCGGGGCGGGCGTGAAGCTGTGGTGGGTCAGGCAGCGGTGGAAGCCCACGGTCACGCCGAGGCCGGTGAGGCAGTAGAGGGCCACCGCGAGCAGGATGTCGGTCGGGCCGATCAGCCGGCCCCACAGCATCCAGCCCGCCAGCGCCACCGCCAGGAAGGGGAAGGCCACGATCACGGCGGTCGCCCCGATCTGCAGGCCGCCGGGGGCCGGTCCGCCGAAGGACCCGCCGGCCGGGAAGGGTTCGTGCCCGTCGTAGGGGACCTGGTCGGCGCCGGGTGCCGGGGCGGGAGCCCCGGCGGCCGGCTGGTCCACGACCTGGGTCTGTGCCGAGGTGGTGCTGTCCGTGGTCACGCGGAGCTCCTGAGCCGTCTCGTCTTCGGCGCGGCCGGGGTCCGGGGCAGCTGGTACTCGGCGGAGCCCGCCGCGACGCGGCCAGGACGGCACCGGAGGGGACAGGGGTGCCTGCGCCCGGCGCGAAAGCGGATTCCGTACCTACAGCCTAGCCCGGACGGCCCGCGAAAGCGCCGCGCTCCCGGCCACCGCGACGGGGGTCAGAGCTGTCCGTCCCGGGAGGCGGACCGGGCCCGCGGCCCGGCTCCCCGGTGTGTGGACCACACGATCGCGGGCAGTCGACCGACGAGCGGACACACCCGCGAATTTCCGGCGGCCCCTCCCTGGGCCGCCCATGACGGAAGGTGCATTCATGACGGACAGCGTGTGGGGCTACACGACGACATCGGGCTACCAGGTCGGGTCGGACCTGACCGGCTTCACCGTCGAGGCGACCGACGGCAGCATCGGCAAGGTCGACCGGCACTCAGAGGAGGTCGGGTCCGCGTTCATCGTGGTCGACACCGGCATGTGGATCTTCGGGAAGCACGTCCTGCTGCCCGCCGGCACGATCACCTCGATCGACATTCCCGGGAGCACCATCCACGTCGGCCGCACCCGGGCGGAGATCAAGGACTCCCCGGAGTTCGACAAGGACAAGCACGTCGGCGACGAGAGCTACCACCAGGAAGTCGGCGGCTACTACGGGGACGCACGCAGCTGACCGCTCCGTACCGGCAGCACGACACCGCGGCCCGGGGCCGCACCGCCCGACAAGCAATGTTGTCGAATCCGAGGGCGGGGGCCTACGCTGACGGACATGCCTGGGACTCACTTCGCCCTGGCGCTCTCCGAAGCGGAGATCGCCGGCATCGCCGACGCCGCTGTCGCGGACCTCGCCCGACGGCTGGCCCACCGTGCCTTCCGTCCGCTCGGCGATACGGACGCCCCGCCGACCACTCCGGTCGAGAGCAACCCGCTGGCCTGCCTCCATGCCCTGATGCACCTGCAACGGGCGGTCGAGCGGCAGGTGAACCACCAGGCGGAGCTCGCGGCGCAGGCCGGGGCCGGCTACCCGCAGCTGGGCCACGCCTACAACATGAGCCGCCAGGGCGCCCGGCAGCGCTGGCCCGGACTGGTCGCGCACCGCCCCCCGCCGCACGACGACGGCCCCGACCCCGGTTGACCACACCCGACGCTGCCACCGTCCGGTCACGGGGCACGGGTCCGCGGTCGATCGGGGTCGCACCGATGGCCTACGCTGCCCTCGACCGTTAAGGAAACGTCAATTCCCGCTGCTGAGCGGGACGTCGGAGGAGCGCGTCATGACTGATGGCAACGAGTTCGGAAGGCTCGCGGAACTGCTCTCGGCAGAGGGCGAGGACCTGGCCGCAGGCTGGATCACTGCGGTCTCCGCCTCGCTGCGCGGCCGGGTGAGCCGCGCCGAGATCGAGCGGGAGCTGCGGGAGCTGTACGACGCACTGGTGCTCGCCCTGACCCAGGACCAGTACCGGGGCCGGATCGACGCGCACGGCGAGCAGTTCGCCGAGGTGCGCGCGCTGCTGTCGGAGCTCTCGCGTACCCGGGCCCGGCAGGGCTTCACCCCCACCGAGACCGCGATCAGCGTCTTCGCGCTCAAGGGCGCGCTGGAACCGCTGCTCGGCAAGGACCTGGACGCCGCCGAGGTCCGCGCCTACCTGCAGCTGTCCGGGCTGCTGGACGAGCTGGGGCTGTTCACCGTGGAGACCTACGCCCGCGCGCGGGAGGAGCTGATCAGCGCACAGGCCGAGCAGCTGCTCGAACTGTCCACGCCGGTGGTGAAGCTCTGGGACGGGGTGATCGCGGTGCCGCTGGTCGGCACCCTGGACTCGGCCCGCACCATGGTGGTGATGGAGAAGATGCTGCAGGCGCTCATCGACACCGGCTCCGAGCAGGCCATCATCGACATCACCGGGGTGCCGGCCGTCGACACCCAGGTCGCCCAGCACCTGCTGAAGACGGTGGTCGCGGCCCGGCTCATGGGCGCGGAGTGCTCGATCTCCGGAATCCGTCCGCAGATCGCGCAGACGATCGTGGCACTCGGCATCGACTTCGGGGACATCGTCACCAAGGCGACGCTCGCGGACGCGCTGCGCCATGCACTCAAGCGCTCCGGCGTGGAGCTCAACGGCCGTGACGGTCGACGCGGATGAGCGAGCGCATGCCGGTCCTGCAGATCGGCGACGTCCTCCTGGTCTCCATCCAGACCGACCTGGACGACCGGGCGGTGGTGCACCTGCAGGACGACCTGGCCGCACGCGTGGTCGCCACCGAGGCCCGCGGCGTGGTCATCGACATCACCGCGGTGGAGATCGTCGACTCCTTCGTGGGGCGGATGCTGGCGACCATCGCCTCCATCTCCCGCATGCTGGACGCCGAGACGGTGGTGGTGGGCATGCGCCCGGCCGTGGCGATCACCCTGGTGGAACTGGGCCTGTCCCTGGGCGGGGTGCGCACGGCGCTGACCCTGGAGAAGGGTCTGCGGGCGCTGGAGCGCTCCGGCCGTCCGAGCACGGATCCGACGGCCTGAGATGAGCGCCGAAGCGGAACCGGTGGTGCTGGCCATCACCGCCAACGAGGACGTGGTGCGCGCCCGGCAGCTGGTGCGCACCCTGGCCCAGCAGTGCCGGCTGTCGCTGGTGGAGCAGACCAAACTGGTCACCGCCGCCAGCGAACTGGCCCGCAACACCCTGGTCTACGGCGGCGGCGGGACCATGGCAGGGCAGCTGATCGACGGCCTGGGGCGGCGCGGTGTGCGGGTGGTCTTCGACGACTCGGGACCGGGCATCGCGGACCTGGAACTCGCCCTGACCGACGGCTGGACCTCGGGCAGCGGCCTGGGCCTGGGCCTGAGCGGATCACGCCGACTGGTCGACGAGTTCGCGATCGACAGCGCACCGGGACGCGGCACGACCGTGACCGTCACCAAGTGGGCGAGATGAGCCCCCTCCTGCTGCTGGACAGCGAGGACGTGGCCTGGTTCCGCGACGAACTCACCGCGGCCCGGGGCGCGGCCGCCGCCCTGGCGCGACGGGTGGGCCTGGACGAACAGCGCGCGGCCGAGGTGGCCCTGTGCGTCTCCGAGGCCACCGGCAACCTGACCAAGCACGCCGTGGACGGTTCGGTGCTGCTGCGGGTGGTGCGCACCGCCCAGGTCGCCGGGGTGGAGGTGCTGACGATCGACTCGGGGCCGGGCATGGCCGACGTCGCCCGGTCCCTGCGGGACGGTTCCTCCTCGACCGGCACCCTCGGCATCGGCCTGGGCGCCCTGGCCAGGCTCGCCGACACCCTGGACATCCACTCGCTGCCCGGGCGCGGTACCGTCATGGCCGCCCGCTTCTGGAACCGCGGCACCGCCCGCGGCTTCGCGACGGCCGAACCGGCGGTGGCGGGACTGACCCGCGCCATCAACGGCGAACAGGTGTGCGGCGACGCCTGGGCCGCGCGGCTGGACCCCGGGGGCGACGGCGATCCGTCCGGCACGCCCCCGCCGTTCCGAACGGTCCGGTCGTCGGCGGGCGCCGAGCCCGGACCGGCGCCCTCCGGTGTCAGCTGGTCCGCCCTCACCGCCGCGGCCGGGCGCAGGTCCACCGCCGCGGCGCCCGCGCCCGCGCCGCCCGGCGGCGGCGCCGCGGTCATGGTGATGCTCTGCGACGGCCTGGGCCACGGCCCCATGGCCGCCCTGGCCGGCGCGGCCGCCGTCCAGGCCTTCCGCGGCAGCGGTGCCCGGATGCCCGAGGAGGCCGTCCAGGAGATCCACCGTGCGCTGCGCGGGACCCGCGGCGCCGCCGTCGCCGTCGCCCGGGTCGAACCCTCGACGGGCCGCCTGCTGTACTGCGGCGTCGGCAATATCGCCGGGGTGCTGCTGGGGGCGGAATCGCGCACCGGCCTGGTTTCCCTCCCGGGCATCGTCGGGCATCAGCTGCGCGGCCTGCGCACCTTCGAACAAACCCTGCCGCCCGGGGGTGCCCTGGTCATGCACTCCGACGGTCTGACCGATCGGTGGAGCACCGATATCCTGCCCGGCCTGCTGCACCACTCGCCGCTGGTGGCGGCCGGCCAGTTGTTGCGCACCGCCGGGATCCGGCACGACGACGCCGGCGTCGTGGTCGCCAAGGGCCTGTGGTGAACGGCCGCGAGCGGCTGCTCCAACTCACGGTCGCCTCCGAGCTGGACGTCTTCGCGCTGCGCCGCTACGCCAAGACCGCCGCCGCGGCGGCCGGGCTGGAGAGTCAGGACCAGGTCCGGCTCGCGACCTCGCTGAGCGAGCTCGGCCGGGACCTGCTGCGCGCGGGCGACCCGATGTGGGCGATCTTCACCCTGGAGCTGGGCGAACCCGCGCAGCTGAGCGTGGAGTTGGCCTGGACCGACGGGCGGGTGCCGGGCCGTGAGTCGATACTGGCCGTGTCCCGGCTGCTGCCGCAGGTCGGCCTGCGGCCGGAGGCCGACCGGATCGTGCTCGAATGCGCCCTGCCCCGGACCGTGGACGGCGGGGGCGAACTGGCGGCCCGGGTCCGCGCCGCCCTGCGGCCGGGCATGGGGGTGAGCCTGACCGAGGACCTGCGAGCCCAGACCAGCGACCTGATGGCGGCCCTGGAGGAGTCCCGCAAGCAGCACGAGGAGCTGCAGCGGCTGAACACCGAACTGGAGGAGACCAACCAGGGTGTGCTGGCGCTCTACACCGAACTCTCCCAGGAACTGGAGGAGACCAACCGCGGGGTCGTCGCCCTCTACGCGGACCTGGACGAGAAGAGCCGGCTGCTGCAGGAGGCCAGCGAGTCCAAGACCCGCTTCTGGTTCAATGTCAGCCACGAGCTGCGCACCCCGGTCAACTCGGTGGTCGGACTGACCCGGCTGCTGCTCGACCCGGGCTCCGATCCGCTCACCGACGATCAGCAGCGCCAGGTGGGACTGGTCGGCGCGGCCGGACACCTGCTGCTGGCCCTGGTCGACGAACTGCTCGACGTCGCCAAGGCGGAAGCGGGGCGGTTGGAGCCGCACCCGGGTCCGGTGGACCTGCGGGGCATGCTCGCCCAGTTGCGCGGGATCCTGCTCGCCGCCCCGCAGCCCGGGGTGGCCCTGCGGTTCCCCGACACCGACCGCGCGTTGTTCGACACCACCCCCGTGCTGGTCACCGACGAGGTCATGCTGGCCCGGATCCTGCGCAACCTGCTGTCCAACAGTCTGAAGTTCACCGGTCGCGGCGAGGTGCGTCTCGACGTCGCACGCGAATCGCCGGACTCGGACTGGATGCTGTTCACCGTCACCGACACCGGGGTCGGCATCCCGCAGGACCAGCAGGGGAAGGTCTTCGAGGAGTTCTACCAAGTGGCCGGCCCGCACCAGCGCAACCACTCGGGCACCGGGCTCGGCCTGCCCTACGCACGGCGGCTGGCCGAGCTCCTGGGCGGCACCCTGGTCCTCGACAGCCGGCCCGGCGAGGGAACCGCGGTGGTGCTCCGGCTGCCGATGCGCGGACCGGCACCGCTGCCCCGCCCCCCGCAGCTCCACGCCCTTCAGCCGGCGGCCCGGCTGGGCACCGTGCTCTGCGCGGACGACGACGGCGGCTTCCGGGAGTCCTTCCGACCGGTGCTGGAGCGGCTCGCCGAGCGGGTGGTCGAGGTCGACGAGGGCCACCTGGTGGTGGACGCGATCCGACGTGAGCGCCCCGACGCCGTCCTGCTCGACCTCTCCATGCCGGGCGCCGACGGCTTCGCGGTACTGGACCGCCTGGCCGCCGAACCGCAGCTGCGCGACATCCCGGTGGTCGTGGTCACCTCCGCCGACCCCGCCACCGTGCCCCGCCACCGGCTGTCCCATGCCCGTGCCGTGCTGGGCAAACGCACCCTGACCCTCCATCAGCTCCAGGACCTGCTGGCCGTCGAGACCGGGAAGAGAAGCAGCCATGAGCACCCCTGAGACCGCCGACGACACCCCGGCCGTACTGCTGGTCGTCGAGGACAACGCCACCAACCGCTACATTCTCAGCAGCTGGCTGCAACGGGCCGGGCACACCGTGGTCGAGGCCGTCGACGGCACCCAGGGGCTGGCCCTCCTGGCCGCCGCACCGGCCGACGAACTGCCCGAGCTCGCCATCGTGGACGTCCGGCTCCCCGACATGAGCGGCTTCGAGGTGTGCGAGCAGATCAAGTCCGCCCCGCACACCGCCGGCGTCCCGGTCATCCATGTCTCCGCCGTGGCCATCGCCACCGACGACCGCACCCAGGGCCTGGACCGCGGCGCGGACGCCTACCTCACCGAGCCGATCGCCCCCACCGAGCTGCTCGCCACCGTGGCCGCCGCCCTCCGCTACGCCAGGGCCCGCGCCCGCGCCGAGCGCCTCGCCCAGCGGCTGACCGCGCTGAACGAGGCCACCCTGGCGGTCTACGCCGCCGAGGACACCGATGCCTTCACCGTCGCCGCCGCGCGCGGCGCCCACGCCCTGACCGGCTCCCCCGCGCTGGTGCTGGCGCAGCCGCCGCAGAGCGAGGAGATCCAGGTCACCCTCTGCGCGGGCGAGGAGGCTCCGGCCTCCCTCCCCGCGACCCGGCAGCTGCTCGACCAGCTGACCGGGGTCACCCTCGGCAACCGCCTCGGGGCCGAGGTCGCGCTGCTCCCGGCCCCGGACTGGAGCGAGTACCTCGGCGGCCCCCCGGGCGGGAGCGGTGCCGCCGCTCCGCCCGTCGGCGACGTGGCCGTGGTGACCGCCCGCACCAAGCGGGGACGCCCGGCGGTGTGCCTGGTCCTGGACGCGGCGGCGGCCCGCAACGAGGAGGACCGCAAGCTGCTCGCCCAGTTCGGCCAGGCCTGCGCCCTGGCGCTGGAGGCGCTGCGCAGCTACAGCGAGGAGCACTCGCTGACGCTGCTGCTGCAACGCGCCCTCCTCCCCGGACGGCTGCCCGTCACTCCCGGGGTGGACCTGGCCGTCCGCTACCTGCCCGCGATCACCCGGAGCGAGGTCGGCGGGGACTTCTACGAGGCCGTGGAGACCGAGCGCGGCCTGCTGCTGGCCGTGGGGGACGTCGTCGGGCACTCGCTGCAGGCGGCCATCGTCATGGGCGAGCTGAGGCACGCGCTCCGCGCCTACGCCATCGACGGATACGGCCCGCAGGCGCTCCTCGAACGGCTGGACACCCTGCTGCTGCGCGAGTGGCCCCGCTGGACGGCCACCGTCTGCCTGGTCCTGATCGCCCCCGGCGGAGGGCGGCTGGAGATCGCGAACGCCGGACACCTGCCTCCGCTGCTGATCGCCCCGGACGGCAGTGCCCGGTACGCGGTCGACCACGGCACGCTGCTCGGCGTGGGACGCCCCCAACCGGGCTCCACCACCCACGACATTGCCGCCGGAACCCGGATCGTGCTGGTCACCGACGGCCTCATCGAGACCCCCGGCACCGACCTCGCCCTCCGGCTGGAGAGGCTGCGGGCCGTCGCCATGGCTGCCCCCACCGCGCCCGAGGCGCTGTGCGACGCCCTGCTCGAAGCCTTCGGCCGGGCCCAGGACGACGACATCGTCCTGTTCGCCGCCCGCATCCGCGCCCCGCGCCCGGAGACGGACCGGGCGCAGGTCTCCGACGGGGGGAACTCACTCACCGTCAGCTGAGCGGAGCCCGTCCACCGGGCGGGCGCGGCGCGGCGACCTCCAGCCAGACGGTCTTGCCTCCGGGGCGGGGCTCGGTGCCCCACCGGCTGGTGAGCCGGTCGACGAGGTGCAGGCCGTGGCCACCGGGGCGGGCCGCCGAGTGCGGAGTGCGCGGCACCGGCGGCTGTTCGCTGCGGTCGCTGACGGCGACCCGCAGCCGCCCGGCCGTGCCGTGCAGCGCCAGCTCGGTGGGCCCGCCCGCGTGCAGGCAGGCGTTGGTCACCAGCTCCGACACCAGCAGCAGCACGTCCTCTGCGACCTCCCGCTGCTCCGCGTCCTCGCCCGGCAGCCACCCCCAGTCCTCCAGCGCCTCACGCGCGAAGCCCCGGCAACGACGCACCGCGCCCCGGGTGCCGGCCGGCGCCAGCCGGCGGACCTGACCACCCGCCGGCAGGCCCGACCCCCACGGCGGCGCCGGCGCCGGGGCCGGCGCCGGAACGGCGGAGGAGGGCCGGCTCATGAGGTCGCTCACCGGGCCCCCAGGGCTTCTTCGCGGCCCGGGTAGATCTCGAAGACGGTGTCCGCACCGGTGATCTCGAACAGCCTCGCCACCATCCGCGGCAGGCCGGCCAGCCGCAGCCCGACGTCCTGCGCCCGAGCGTCCGCACGGCCCATGAGCAGGGTGTTGAGACCGGTGGAGTCGCAGAAGGTGAGCTGCGCGCAGTCGACCGCCACCAGGTCCACGTCTGCGCCGCCGAGCGCCGCCCGGAGGGCTTCGCTCAGCAGCGGGGCCGAGGTGTGGTCGAGCTCCCCCGTCAGGACCAGCACGGCCGCCGCGCCCGCCCGGTGGCTCTCCACCGCGAAGGCGGCGTCGGTACCTCGTGGATCCGGTGTCATGTCAGTCCTCGACCAGCAGGTGGGTGCGCAGGCAGCCGAGGGCCCGGCTCAGCAGGCGGGACACGTGCATCTGCGAGATCCCCAGTTCCGCCCCTATCTGGGACTGGGTCATCTCGGCCCCGAAGCGCAACGAGATGATCGTGCGCTCGCGCTCGGACAGCCGGGCCATCAGCGGCTTGAGCGATTCGAGGTTCTCGACGCCCTCGATGCCCGGGTCGAGCTCACCGGTGCGCGCGGCGAGGGAGGCCCCGTTGTCGGTGTCCTCCTCGCCCGGATTCGCGTCCAGGGAGCTCACCGAGTAGCCGTTCGCCGCGATCAGGCCCTCGCCGACCTCCTCGACGGTCAGGTCCAGGTGCGCGGCGAGTTCGGCGGTGGTGGGGGCCCGGTCGAGGCGCTGGGAGAGCTCATCCGTCGCCCGGGCCAGTTGTATCCGCAACTCCTGCAGCCGGCGCGGGACGTGGACGGCCCAGCTGGTGTCCCGGAAGAAGCGCTTGATCTCGCCGAGGATGGTGGGCAGCGCGAAGGTGGGGAACTCGATCTCCCGGTCCGGGTCGAACCGGTCGATGGCCTTGATCAGACCGATGGTGCCGACCTGGACGATGTCCTCCATCGGCTCGCTGCGGGTGCGGAAGCGCCCGGCGGCGAACCGCACCAGGGCCAGATTCAGTTCGATCAGGGTGTTGCGCACGTACTGGTACTCGTGAGTGCCCTCTTCCAGCTCCGCCAGCCGGACGAAGAGCACCTTCGACATGGCCCGGGCGTCGCCGGCCGAAGCCCTGCCCGGGTCCGAGAGGTCGAGTTCGGGAAAGAACTGCTCGCCCCGCGCAGGGGCCTGCGACACGGCCGCCGGCGCATGCTGGATCTGACCGTCCCGGGTCAGGACTCGGACACTGCCGTCCATGAGGGGTTCCTCCCGCAGTGGGTTTCCCGGTACTGGGTCCATACCGGGGATCATGCTTGCATCCGCGGCCGCCTACCCCCGATCGGGAACCCCATGCACCGCGAACGCGCCGGGCTTTTCCGGCGCAGGACGGACTCCGTCGGCCCGGCACCGGTAAGATCGAGCCCGTGGCCGGACTTGTGCCGACGACTGCTCGGAGCGAAGGGGCGGGGTGCCGAGTGACGGATCCAGGCGACGCGGGGGGAGCGGGGTCCGCGACCGGGCCGTCCCGACAGCTGGGCCGGCTGACGGGCCGGCTGACGGTCGAGGGCCGAGTGCGTGTCGTGGCACTGTCCGGGGAGCTGGACTTCGACAGCGCGCCGTTGCTCCGTTCGCTCTTCCAGGAGGCCCTGGACATCGACGGGGCCCGGGTGGTCCTCGACGCCTCCCGGCTGACGTTCTGCGACTCCACCGGGTTGAACGCCCTGGTCGTCGCCAGGCGTGCGGCGACGGAGCGCGGGTCCGTGGTCAGCGTGGCGGCGCCCACCCCGGCGATGGCGCGGGTGCTGGCGATGTCCGGTGTGGACACCGTCATCGCGGTCCATCCCACCCGTGCCGAGGCTGTGGAACAGGCGCGGGAGGTCGGATGAGCGCAGCTGACGCGGACACCGCACCTGACGGGGGAACACTCCGTCTGGTGCTGACGTCCGGCGCGGGGGCGGTGGGCGCGGCCCGCGATTTCTCCCGACAGGCGCTGACCGGCTTCGGCTGGCTTCCGGCGCGGGACCAGGTCGCCCAGGACGCCGCCGACGACCTGCTGCTGCTGGTGTCCGAACTGGTGACCAACGCCTGCCGGCACGGCGCCGCCCCCTACCGGCTCACGCTGGAGCCCATCGGGGCCGACCTCCGCGTGGAGGTGACCGACAGCGGCCCGGAACTCCCCACCATGGGACCGGACCGGCCCGAGGTGCCGGGGGGCTTCGGGATGCGCCTGGTCGCGCAGCTCGCCTCCGCCTGGGGGGTGCGGGCCGATCAGGGCGGGAAGACCGTCTGGCTGGAAATGGCCCGTTGACCGCAGGGCGGGCGGAGCGCACGCGCGGTGTTCCACGGGCGTTCGTGGGCACACGCATCGGTGACGACACATCGAGCCACCGGTCGTTGCTTCCTCGTACTGGCGAGCCCCTCGCTCGGCGCTGTCCCCCGGCGCGCTGGTCCCGGTAGCAGCGGGAGCGGGCGGAAGCGAGGACGATCACCCATGCACGACCCCCATTCACCTGCCACGGGCACGCCCGGCGGGTCCGACCGGACCCGTACCCTGCCGCTGCCGGAGGGGTACGGCGCCGTCTCCGACAGCCGGCGCTTCACCTCGCAGGCCCTGACCGAGTTCAGCTGGCTGCCCCCGGCGGATCCCGTCGCACGGACGGCGGCCGAGGACGTGGTCCTGCTGGTGTCGGAACTGGTGACCAACGCCTGCCGGCACGGCGCCGCCCCCTACCGGCTGACGTTGCGCACCCACGACGGGCCTCCGACGCACTTGGCGTTGCGGATCGAGGTGAGTGACGCCGACCCCACTCCCCCGGTGCTCTGCGGTCAGCACCGGTTGGACCTGCCCGGCGGCCACGGCATGCGACTCGTCGGCCTGCTCGCCCGTGAATGGGGCGTGCAGCAGCACCGGGACGGATCGGGGAAGACCGTCTGGCTGGAGATCACCCGCGGCCGGAGCGGCTCCGCGGGAACGCCGTAGGCATGGGTCGGCGGGACGCGGGCACACGCTGCTTCGAAGAAGGAGGATGACGATGGGTGCTCTTCTGCTGGTGCTCCTGCTGGCCCTGATTCTGGGCGGTATCGGCTTCGCGGTACATGTGCTGTGGTGGGTGGCGATCTTCGTCCTGGTGGTCTGGGCGCTGGGTTTCGCGTTCCGCGGATCCTCCGGCGGCCGCTGGTACCGATGGTGACCGGTCACGGCCGGTAGTCCGACCGGACTCGGCGGCGTCGGCGCCGATCGACCGCACGGCGAGCGCGGTCGCGCCCAGCGGAGCGAGCGCGTAGCGGAGCAGCGAGTCGGCGACCGCCTGGGTGTCGGCGGCGGCCAGCAGCCGGGTGAGCAGGCTGAGGTCGTCCTGGGCGGCCTGGTCGACGATCTCGGCGGCGAGCTCCAGCGGGTTCGTCCCCGCCTCGGCGGCGAGGGCGTCCAACTGCCGGGCCGCGTCGCGCGGGCCGCAGTGGAGGCGTTCCACCAGGACGCCGGTCGCCATCTCGATCAGCGCCCGGCCGCCGGCGGCCGCCCTGTCGCCGCCACTACGCGACCCGGAGCCAGCGCTGGATGGCGGCGATCAGGGCGTTGGCGTCGACGGGCTTGGTCACGTAGTCGCTGGAGCCCGAGGCCAGGCTCTTCTCCCGGTCCCCGTGCATGGCCTTGGCGGTGACCGCGATGATGGGCAGGTCCGCGTACTGCGGCATGGCGCGGATCGCGGCCGTGGCCGTGTAGCCGTCCATCTCCGGCATCATCACGTCCATCAGGACCAGGTCGACGTCCGTGTGCTGCGTGAGCGCCTCGATCCCGGCCCGGCCGTTCTCGGCGTGCAGGACCCGCATCCCGTGGAGTTCCAGGATGCCGGTGAGGGCGAAGACGTTGCGCGGGTCGTCGTCGACGACCAGCACCCGGCGTCCGGCCAGGCTGCCGTCGACCTCCTTGAGCACCGGCCGGCGGCCGCCGTCGGGGCGGACCAGCGGGAGCACGTCGCCGGGCTGCTCGGCACTGAGGTGAAGCGCGATGCGCTCGCGCAGCTCGTCCAGGCTGGACAGCAGCTCCAGCGGGCGGTGGTCGGCCCTGGCGTGCAGCTGCTGCTCCTGGGCGACGCCCAGGCGACGGCTGTTGTGGGCCAGCACCGGGACGCTGCGCAGCGCCGGATCGCCGTCCAGCGCCTCCAGGAAGGCGAACGCCGCGCCCTCGGGCATGTCCAGCTCCAGCACCACGCAGTGGCAGGTCTCGTCCGCCAGGGCGGCGGCGGCCTCGGCGGCGCCGACCACGGACACCACCTCGACCCGGTTGGGCAGCCCGCCCGGTTCCCGGCTCTCGGCCAGGTCCGCGACGGCGCTCTCGGCGACCAGGGACAGCAGTCCGCGCGGGCGCTCCTCGATCACCAGCAGCCGGCGCTGCTGCGCGGCGACCGCCGGCGTCACCGCCGGACGCGGGGCCGGGACGCCCTCGGCGTCCGCCGCCGGCTCCGGGGCGGGTTCACCGGAACCGGCCTGTTCCTGGTACTCGGGCCTGGCCAGCGGCAGGAACAGGGTGAAGGTGCTGCCTTCGCCCAGGGTGCTCTCGGCGGCGATGGAGCCGCCGAGCAGTTGGGCGATCTCGCGGCTGATGGACAGGCCGAGCCCGGTGCCGCCGTACTTGCGGCTGGTGGTGCCGTCCGCCTGCTGGAACGCCCCGAAGATGGTCTCCAGCTGCTGCTCGGCGATGCCGATCCCGGTGTCGCGCACCCGCAGGGACAGCGCGGGGCCGTGGCGGCGCACCTGTTCCGGGAGCCGTTCCTGGTCGGCCGGCTCGATGTGCAGTTCGACGGTGCCGGTCTCGGTGAACTTCACCGCGTTGGACAGCAGGTTGCGCAGCACCTGGCGCAGCCGGGAGTCGTCGGTCAGCAGCTCGGTGGCGGTGCCGGGGGCGGTGGTGACCCGGAAGTCGAGGTTCTTCTCGGTGGTCAGCGGGCGGAAGGTGGCCTCGACGTAGTCCAGCAGTTGCCGCAGCGGGACCCGCTCGGGGGTGACCTCCATCTTGCCGGCCTCGACCTTGGACAGGTCCAGGATGTCGTTGATCAGCTGCAGCAGGTCGGATCCGGCCGAGTGGATCACTCCGGCGTACTCCACCTGCTTGGGCGTCAGGTTCCGGGTCGGGTTCTGCGCCAGCAGCTGGGCCAGGATCAGCAGGCTGTTGAGCGGCGTCCGCAGCTCGTGGCTCATATTGGCCAGGAACTCGGACTTGTACTTCGAGGCGAGGGAGAGCTGCTGGGCGCGCGTCTCCAGCTCCTGCCGGGCCTGCTCGATCTCCAGGTTCTTGGCCTCGATGTCGCGGTTCTGACTGGCCAGCAGGGTGGCCTTCTCCTCCAGTTCGTCGTTGGAGCGCTGCAACTCCTCCTGCTGGTTCTGCAGTTCCTCGGAGCGGGCCTGCAGTTCGGCGGCCAGGCGCTGGGACTCGCCCAGCAGTTCGTCGGTGCGCGAGTTGGCGATGATGGTGCTGACGTTGACCCCGATGGTCTCCATCAGCTGTTCCAGGAAGTCGCGGTGGACCGGGGTGAAGCGGTTCACCGACGCCAGCTCGATCACGCCCAGGACCTGCTCCTCGACCACGATCGGCAGCAGGACCAGACTGGTCGGCGCGGTGCGCCCGAGCCCGGAACCGATGGTGACGTAGTCGGGGGGCAGGTCGTCGACGGCGATCGTGCGGCGGCTGCGCGCGGCCTGGCCTACCAGCGACTGGCCCAGGCGGAAGTGCCGGGGCCGCCCGTCGCCGCCCACCCCGCCGGGGTGGCCGTAGGAGCCGAGGAGGTGCAGTTCGACGCGGTCGGCGGCTTCGTCGGCCTCGGCCAGGTAGAAGGCCCCGTACTGGGCCGTGACCAGTGGTGCGAGTTCGTCCATGATGAGCTCGGCGACCACGGCCAGGTCGCGGCGGCCCTGCATCAGGCCGGAGATCCGGGCCAGGTTGGACTTGAGCCAGTCCTGGTCGTGGTTGGCGCGGGTGGTCTCGCGCAGCGACTCCACCATGGAGTTGATGTTGTCCTTGAGGTCGGCGACCTCGCCGGAGGCGTCGACGGTGATCGAGCGGGTCAGGTCGCCCTCGGCCACCGCGCTGGTGACCTCGGCGATCGCCCGGACCTGCCGGGTGAGGTTCCCGGCCAGCTCGTTGACGTTCTCGGTCAGCCGCTTCCAGGTGCCCGACACGCCCTCGACCTCGGCCTGCCCCCGAGCCGGCCCTCGCTGCCCACCTCGCGCGCCACCCGGGTCACCTCGGCCGCGAACGAGGACAGCTGGTCCACCATGGTGTTGATGGTCGTCTTCAGCTCCAGGATCTCGCCCCGGGCGTCGACGTCGATCTTGCGGGTCAGGTCGCCCTGCGCGACGGCCGTGGTCACCTGGGCGATGTTGCGGACCTGGTTGGTCAGGTTGTTCGCCATCGAGTTGACGTTGTCGGTCAGGTCCTTCCAGGTCCCGGCGACGTTCGGCACCCGGGCCTGGCCGCCGAGCATGCCCTCGGTGCCCACCTCCCGCGCCACCCGGGTCACCTCGTCCGCGAAGGCCGACAGGGTGTCGACCATGGTGTTGATCACCCCCGCCAGCGCCGCGACCTCCCCCTTCGCCTCCACCGTGATCTTCTGCGACAGGTCCCCCCGGGCCACCGCCGTGGCGACCTGCGCGATCGACCGCACCTGCCCCGTCAGGTTGGACGCCATCACATTCACGTTGTCGGTCAGGTCCTTCCACGTCCCCGACACCCCGCGAACCGTCGCCTGACCACCGAGATTGCCCTCGGTACCGACCTCCCGCGCCACCCGGGTCACCTCGTCCGCGAACGCGGACAACTGGTCGACCATGGTGTTGATGGTCTCCTTCAGCTCCAGGATCTCCCCCCGCGCATCCACCCGGATCTTCTGCGACAGATCTCCCTTGGCCACCGCCGTGGTGACCTGGGCGATGGAGCGGACCTGCGCGGTGAGGTTGTCGCCCATGACATTGACCGACTCGGTCAGGTCCTTCCAGGTGCCCGACACCCCCTTGACGTCGGCCTGCCCGCCGAGCCGACCCTCGGTGCCGACCTCGCGGGCCACCCGGGTCACCTCGTCCGCGAACGCGGACAGCTGGTCGACCATGGTGTTGATGGTGTTCTTCAGCTCCAGGATCTCCCCGCGCGCATCCACCGTGATCTTCTGCGACAGATCGCCCTTGGCCACCGCCGTGGCGACCTGGGCGATGGAGCGGACCTGCGCGGTGAGGTTCCCGGCCATGAAGTTCACCGAGTCGGTGAGGTCCCGCCAGGTGCCGCCGACGCCGGGCACCTGCGCCTGGCCGCCGAGGCGGCCCTCGGTGCCGACCTCGCGCGCCATCCTGGTGACCTCGTCGGCGAACGAGGACAGCTGGTCGACCATGGTGTTGATGGTGTTCTTGAGCTCCAGGATCTCCCCGCGCGCGTCCACCGTGATCTTCTGCGACAGATCGCCCTTGGCCACCGCCGTGGTCACCTGGGCGATGTTGCGGACCTGGTCGGTGAGGTTCCCGGCCATGAAGTTCACCGAGTCGGTCAGGTCCCGCCACACCCCGCCCACACCGGGCACCTGCGCCTGACCGCCCAGTCGGCCCTCGCTGCCGACCTCGCGCGCGACCCGCGTCACCTCCGCCCCGAAGGAGGACAGCTGGTCGACCATCGTGTTGACGGTCTCCTTCAGCTCCAGGATCTCGCCGCGCGCGTCCACGTCGATCTTCTGCGACAGGTCGCCCTTGGCCACCGCCGTCGCCACCTGGGCGATGTCGCGGACCTGGGTGGTGAGGTTCCCCGCCATGGCGTTCACCGAGTCGGTCAGGTCGGCCCAGGTCCCGGACACCCCCGGCACCTCGGCCTGCCCGCCCAGCCGCCCCTCGGTGCCCACCTCGCGGGCCACCCGGGTCACCTCCGAGGTGAACAGCGACAACTGGTCCACCATGCCGTTGAAGACCGTCGCGATCTCCCCCAGCAGCCCCTCGCCGTCACCGGGCAGCCGGGTGCCGAAGTCGCCGTCGCGCACCGCGGTCAACCCCGCCAGCAGCTGCCGGAGTTCGGGCTCCCCGACCCCGGCCTCCCCCCGCGCCACCGCCGCACGCGCGCCCGGCACTCCGCGCTTGACAGCACGTCCGCTGTTGCCGGCCATGTCACCCATGCCTGCCCTCATCTCGTCCCGCGCCCGGATCCGGTCCGCAGCTCGACAACAACTGTTGTCGGATCTCCAGCAGACCTTACCCGCAGCGCAGGCCGCCGAGGCAACGGAATCCGAGACCGCCGCGCTGTTCGCGCCGTACGGACGACTCCCTTCCGCATCCGGAGCGCTCGACGCCCCGAAGAGCGGCACGGGGTTCGAGACGGCAGGGCCGTTGCAGAGCTCGGCGGCTGACGGTTGGTCACGGACCGGCGGGCCCACGGAGTTCCCGCCGTTTCCGGGCAAGCGGCCGGATCAGCTCGGCGATCTGACGTCCCAGTCCGATGGTGGGTCCCCCGACGAGTTCCCATGCGCGCGAGATCCCGACCAGGAAGCAGACGACGAGGAGCGCGGCGATGGTGCGTACCGCACCGGTTCCGCCCGGGTCGGCGAGCACCTGGATCCCGGAGACCAGTTGGGTGCCGAAGGTCGCGGCGAGGACGAACAGGAACGACAGGTCCGGCAGGGCCCGCCAGTCGAGGCCCTGCTCAAGGGCCAGCGAGAGCACGCAGACCACGACGACGCCGAGCCCGAGGATGCCGTCGACGAGTGCCGCCCAGCCGAGCTTCTCGCCGGGGATGAGTGCCATCAGCGACACGGTCAGGGCGTTGACGAACGCCGTGAGGGTCGCGGCTGTCTGCGCGCGGTGGAGCTGGGTCTCCTCCTGCTCCGCCAGTCGCTCTCGCAGCATCGAGACGGCGACGAACAGCAGTCCGATCAACGCGCCGGCCACACCCGCGGCCGTGGCGAAGAACCCTTCGAGACTCATTCGCTCTCTTCTCCCTCATCCGCTGCGCCGGTGCCGCGCTCGTGCGCACCCCCACAGTGCCCCAGCAAGCGCCGGGCGAACATCGGCCGAACTGCCGGGGCTCCCCCGTCAAATGACGTGGTCGCCCGCGCCCCGGTCACCGTCCGGACGGTTCCGGACCACGGGTTTCGCCGCCGGGCACCCGGGACGCGTCTATGCTGAGGGCACACCACCCCGGACCCAGGTGGTCGCAGGCGGCGTCCGCGCCGTCGCTCCGTGTCGGCACCCCCGCCGCCCCGCCGGCGCCCGGGGGCACGCGTCGGCCGAGGGTGGTGACCCAGTGGTGATCCAGCGGACGGACGACCGCAGTTCCGCGGTCGAACCCTGGATCGGGCGCGCCGGCGGCGCCGTCCGGACAGCCCTGCGACCCACGCGGATGCGCGATGTTCGGTAACCGGGCGGCACGGATCGCGGTGCTGGTGGCCGAGCGGGCGGCGCGGCACGGCGGGCCGGTCGGCGTGGCCGACGTGTGCGCCGCCGCCGTGGAGTCCCTGCCGGTCGGCGGCGCCGGGATCTCGGCCATGTCGCCCACGGTGGCCGGCTACCCGCTGTGCAGCACCGACAGCATCAGCGAACAGCTGGAGGAACTGCAGCTCACGCTCGGGGAGGGCCCCTGTGTGGACGCCTTCGCGCTGGGAGCCGCGGTGTGGACGCCGGACCTGCGCGCCGAGGACTCGCTGAGCCGCTGGCCGGTGTTCGCCCCGGCCGCGGTCGACGCCGGAGCCGCTGCCGTCTTCGCGTTCCCGCTGCGGATCGGGGCGATCAGCCCCGGTGTGCTGGACCTCTACTCCCGCCTCCCGCTCCTGCTGGGCCCGCAGGAACTGGCCGAGGCGACCGCCTTCGCCGACTTCGCCACGCTGGTCCTGCTCAACACCAGGGCCGCCGAACGCGGTGGCGTCGCCGCCGGATACGAGCCGGAGCCGGTCGGCTCCGGCTACCGCGCCGAGATCGACCAGGCCACCGGCATGCTGACCGGGCAGATCGGCGTCGGCATCGAGGAGGCGTTCATCCGGCTGCGGGCCCACGCCTACGCCCACAACCGTCGGATCTCCGAGGTCGCGGCCGACGTGGTCGGCCGCCGGCTGCGCTTCCCGCCCGATCCCGAGCCCGACCCGCCGCTGGGCGGAGTGGGCGAGGTGGACGATGGACCATGACCACGTGACAGGCCGCCAGGAACGACCGCACGCATTCCCGCTCGTGGCGAGCGGGACCAGTCTCGAACAAGGTGACCGCCATGGATGAACAACTGCTCGCCAAGACCTTCGTCGAACTGGCGGACAATCTCGTCGCCGACTTCGACCTCATCGACTTCCTGCGCCTGCTGGCCGACCGCTGTGTGGGCGTGCTCGGCGTGGGCGCGGCCGGGGTGCTGCTCGCCGATCTCAACGGCGAGCTCCGGGTGATGGCCGCCTCCAGCGAGCAGGCCCGGCTGGTGGAGCTCTTCCAGATCCAGAACGACGAGGGCCCGTGCCTGGAGTGCTTCCGCACCGGTGCCCCGGTGACCGTGCCCGACCTGGCCGCCGAGGCGCTGCGCTGGCCGCAGTTCGTCGCCCAGGCCCAGCTGCGGGGGTTCACCGGCGTCCAGGCCCTGCCGATGCGGCTGCGCGACGACGTCGTCGGGGCGCTCAACCTGTTCAGCTCCGGCCCGAACCGGTTCGACCCGGCCGCGGTCCCGCTGGGCCAGGCCCTGGCCGACGTCGCCACCATCAGCCTGCTGCAGCAGCGCTCCACCCGGGCCAACAGCCTGCTGAACGAACAGCTGCAGACCGCGCTGAACAGCCGCGTACTGATCGAACAGGCCAAGGGAAAGCTCGCCGAGCGCCTCGACATCGACATGGAGCAGGCGTTCACCGCCCTCCGCAGCTACGCCCGCGCCCACCAGCGGCGGCTGTCCGACCTCGCCCTGGCCTTCGTCAACGGCACCGAACCCCTCACCGACCTGGTCGTCTGAGCCTGCCGGCGCCGGCTACATGCCCATACCGATGCCACCGCTCACCGGCAGCACCGCTCCGGTGATGTAACCCGCGCTCTCCCCTGCCAGGAACCGGACGGCCGCCACCACCTCGTCGACCGAACCGGGGCGGCCCAGCGGGGTCATCCGCATCAGCTCCTCCATCCGCCTGGCCGACAGCGCCGCCGTCATCCCGGTGTCGATGATCCCGGGAGCCACGACGTTGACCGTGATGCCCCGGTCGCCGATCTCCCACACCAGCGATCGGGCGAGTCCGAGCAGCCCGGTCTTCGAGGCCGCGTAGTTGGTCTGCCCCGGCGAGCCCAGGAACCCCAGGGCCGAGGAGAGCAGCACGACCCGCCCGCGCCGCTCCGCGAGCATGCTCCGCACGGCGGCCCGCACGGTCACGAACGTGCCGGTGAGATTGGTCCTGATCACCTCGTCGAACGCCTCGTCGGACATCCGCAGCATCGGGCCGTCCCGGGTGATGCCGGCGTTGGCCACCACCACCTCCACCGGGCCGTGGGCGGTCTCCGCCTGCTTCAGCGCGTGTTCGACCTCGCCCGGCACGGCGACATCCGCCCGGATGCCCAGCAGCGCCTCGGGCAGCCCCTCGGGTCGTCCCTCCCCCCGGTGGGTGACCGCCACCCGGTCGCCGTCCGCGGCGAACGCCTTGGCCACGGCCAGGCCGATGCCGCGGTTGCCTCCGGTGATGAAGACCGATCGGCTCATGGTGCGTCCTTCCCTGTTCGACGGTTCACTCGGCGGCTCGCTCGGCGGCTCAGGCCGCGGTGAGCAGCAGGACGGCGTTGTGGCCGCCGAAGCCGAGCGAGGTGCTGACCGCCACCTCGATGCGGCCGCTGCGCGGCTCGCCGCTGACGATGTCCAGGTCGATCTCGGGGTCCTGGTTCTTGAGGTTGGCCGTCGGCGGCACCAGGCCGCGCTCGATGGCCAGGACGGTGTAGGCGGCCTCGATCGCCCCCGCCGCGGCGAGGGTGTGGCCGGTCACGCCCTTGGTCGAGGTCACCACCGGCCGGTCGCCGAGCACCCGGCGCAGCATCCGGCCCTCGATCACGTCGTTCATCGGGGTGGCGGTGCCGTGCGCGTTCACATGGTCGACGTCCGAGGCGGCGACGCCGGCGTCGGCCAGGGCGGTGCGCAGCGCCTGTTCGATGCCCTCCCCGTCGGGCCTGGGCGCGGTGGGGTGGTGGGCGTCGGAGGCGGCGCCGTAGCCGCGCACCACGGCGCGGACCGAGGCGCCCCTGGCCCGGGCGTCGGCGGCGCGTTCGAGGACCAGCACCCCGGCCGCCTCGCCCGCCACGAAGCCGTCCCGTTCGATGTCGAACGGACGGCCGGCGCTCTCCGGGCTCTCCCGCCGCCGGGACAGGGCGCCCATCTTGGCCAGACCCGCCATCGCGGTGGGGGTGAGCGCGGACTCGCTGCCCCCGGCCAGGACGATGTCGCACTCCCCGTTGCGGAGCATGCTCCGGGCCACGCCGAGGGCGGTGGTCCCGGACGCGCAGGCGGTGGCGGTCACCAGGCTGGGCCCGCGGGCGCCGCAGTCGATGGCGACGTAGCCGGCGACCATGTTGGGCAGGTACTTGGGCACCGTCAGCGGCGAGACCTTGGTGGGTCCGTCCTCGCGCAGGGTGCGGCACTGCTCCTCGAAGGTGGCGGTGCCGCCCAGGGAGTTGCCGAGCACCACGCCGACCCGGCCGCCGTCCCAGGCGCCCGGCTCCCAGCCGGCGTCCGCGATCGCCTGCCGGGCGGCCACGATGGCGAGTTGGACGAACCGTTCGAGCTGCCAGGAGGAGAAGCCGCCGAGGAGGGCCTCCGGGTCGAAACCCGGCACCCGGCAGTCGAAGTCGACCTGGAGCCCGCTGAGCGCCGCGTCCGTCGTGGCGCAGGAAACCCCCGAGGTGACGCGCTCCCAGTTGCTCTCGACGCCGATGCCGGCCGGCGTCACCAGCCCCAGTCCGGTGACCACGACCTCCGTGTCGTCGCGCGGCATCAGCCGGCCACTCCCTTGGTCCGGAGCAGCTCGGCGAGGGCGGCCACGGTCATCTCCTCGGTGAGCTCCCCGTCCTCCATCAGGACGTCGAACTCCTTGTCCAGCACCAGACCGAACTCGATCAGGACGAGGGAGTCGAAGGAGAGGTTCCCCAGGGTCACCTCGGGGCCGATGGCGGCGCTCTTGACCTTGAACCGCTCGGTGAGCAGCGCGGAGATGCGTTCTTCGGTCGCGTTCATGGCAGGACTCCTTGACGGTGTGTCCGTGCGGTCGCACGGTTCGGAGGGCGGCCGGGCGATGGGGCGGGCGATGGCCGGGCATCGGGGCGGGCGGTGGGCGGGTGGCCCGGAGGGGGCGGCTCAGGCCGCGACCACGTCCGGCCAGACCAGTCCGACCGAGCCCCAGGTCAGCCCGCCGCCGAAGCCGCCCAGGACGACGCGCTGCCCGGCGAGCAGTTCGCCGCGGCGCACTCCGTCGGCCAGGGCGAGCGGGATCGACGCGGCGACCGTGTTGCCGACGCGCTCGATATTGCGGACGAAGCGGTCCGCCGGCAGGCCGATGCGCTCGGCGACCGCCACCAGGATGCGGGAGTTGGCCTGGTGCAGCACCACCCGGTCGAGGTCGTCCAGCCGCCAGTCCAGCAGCCGCGCGGTGGTCTCGACCGACGCGGCCATGTGCCGGACCGCCTCGGCGAACACGGCCCGGCCCTCCATGGTGAAGAACTCGGCGTCCGGCTCGGCCGGCCGGCCGGTCGAGCGCTGCCGGGATCCGCCGGCCGCCACCTCCAGCAGGCGGCTGCGGGTGCCGTCGCTGCCCAGGTGGAGTCCCTTGAGCGCGCCGGGTTCCGCCGGGGCGCCGGCCCGCAGCAGCACCGCTCCGGCGCCGTCGCCGAAGATCGCCCGGGTGGTCCGGTCCGCGGGGTTGAGGATGGTCGAGAACGTGTCCGCCCCGATGACCAGCACCGTCCCGGCGGTTCCGGACTCGACCAGGGCGGCCGAGACGCCCAGCGCGTAGACGAAGCCGGTGCAGACCGCGGCGATGTCGAAGGCCGCGGCCCCGCCGAGGCCCAGTCGGGCGGCGACCTCGGGAGCGGTGGCGGGGCAGCTGCGGTCCGGGGTGCTCGTCGCCAGGACGACCATGTCGGCCCGCTCGGTCCCGGCCGACTTCAGCGCCCGTCCCCCGGCCTCGACCGCGAGGTCCCCGGTGGACTCGCCAGGGGCGACGATGTGTCGTTGCTCTATCCCGGTGCGGGTGCTGATCCACTCCGCCGAGGTGTCCAACCGGGCGGCCAGGTCGTCATTGGTCACCACCGTCTCCGGCACCCAGGCGCCCAGACCGGCCACCACCGCCGCCCGGTTCATCCGGGGCCGCAGCGGCCGCTGCGGCCACTGGGTCCGCAGGGGAATTCGGTCACCGTCTCGCTCCCTTCGTCGCTTTCGCCTGCTCCCATCCTGTCCGCCCCCGCTCCTCCGCCGCTCCGCCCCCGCTCAGCCCCCGCTCACCGGGCGCTCAGCCCCGGCCCACCGCCGCCGTGGGCGGGGGCTGAGGGAGGGAGTGGCGCGGGCGGCCAGGGTGGAGGGAGTCCCTGTCCCTGGCACCAACCGGTACGAGCCCCACGGGAAGCGAGGATCAGCGTGGCAGTCACCTCCGAGTGGGAGAAGACCCGCTCCAAGATGTCCGAGCTCGAATTCGTCCGCACCGTCGACCGCGACCTGGTGCACCGCAGCGCCCTGTCCGAACTCTTCCTGACCGACAGCAGGCGGGTCGACCAGGACGGCTTCGTCTCCGCCGCCCAGTTGCCCTCCTCCCACGCCTACTACAGCGACCACACGGGTCCCTCGCCGATCGATCCGCTGCTCCTGCTCGAATGCTGCCGCCAGGCCGAGACCCACGCGGTGCACGCGCACTTCGGGGCGCCGGAGAGCCAGAAGTTCGTGCTGGCCTCCTGGTCGATGGAGCTGCCGGGGCTCGCGTCGGTGCGGCTCGAACCGGGTCCGCTGGAGCTGGCGATGACCGTCGCCACCCACGACGGCCAGTGGCGGGACGGGGTGCTGCGCGCCCTCGGCTACACCATCCAGCTGTACGTCTCCGAGCAGCACGTCGGCGAGACCCGGATCCAGGCCGGCTACCTGCCGACCGAGGTCTACGAGGCGATGCGCGAGCGGTACCGCACCAGTCGGCTGCCCTCCTCCGAAGCGTTCCGCGCCGATCCTGCGGGCGAGCCGGTGGAGCCGGGCCGGGTCGGGCGCAACCAGCCGGACAACGTGGTCCTGCTGGACCCGGTCCACGAGCCGGACTCGGTCCGGGCGCGGCTGCGGGTCGCGGGTGCGCACCCCAGCCTCTTCGACCACGCCCAGGACCACCATCCGGGGATGGTGCTGATGGAGGCCGGCCGCCAACTGAGCGTGCTGGCAGCCGAGGAGTTCGGCATAGCGGCGGCGGACCGCTGCGTCGTGACCGGGCTGGACGCCTCGTTCACCAGCTACGCGGAGCTGGACAGCCCGCTCACGGTGAGCGCCCGCCGTCCGACCGCCGAGGAACGGCAGGACGAGGGCACCCGGCTGCACACCGTGTTCGCGCAGGACGGCAGGACCATCGCCGAGGCCTCGTTCACGGTCACCGACGGACTCGTGCCCCGCGCCGGGGCCGCGCAGTGAGACTGACCCGGCCGCTCCGGATCGTCGCCGCGCGCACCGTCGTCCCCGACACGGTGGAGACCGTGACCGAGGCCGTGGCCCGCGGGGCGCTGGCGGCCGAGGACGTGTCGGCCACCGGCTACCGGCAGCTCCCGGTCTCCGAGACCGAGGCGGCGCCCGAGCTGGCCGTGCGCGCGGCCGCGGCCTGTCTGGCCGCGGCGGGCCTCGACGCCGGGGCCGTCGATCTGCTGGTCCACGCCTGGACCTACCACCAGGGCCACGACTTCTGGTCCCCGGCCCACTACGTCGCCCACGGTCTGGGCGCGCTCCGGGCCACGGCGCTGGGGATCCAGCAGATGTGCAACGGCGGCGCCGCCGCCCTGGAGACCGCCGCCGCCTGGCTGCAGGCCGATCCGCGGCTGCACACCGCCGTGGTCACCACCGCGGACCGGTTCTGCGCCCCGGGATTCGACCGCTGGCGCGGTGACTACGGCCTCTGGTACGGCGACGGGGCCACGGCGGCGCTGCTCCGGTCCACCCTCCCGGGCGAGGCGGGACGGGCGGACTGGACCGACGAGGGCTCGCTGGACCTGCTGGCCCTCCGCTCGACCACGGCGGCCGAGCTGGAGACCATGCACCGGGGCCGGGACGGGTTCAGCCGGGCCCCGCACGCCCACGGCGGCACGGTCGACGTCCGCCGGACCAAGAAGGCGTTCCTGGAGGCCAACGGCAAGGAGTCGTTCGCGCGGACCGTGCGGCTGCGGGTCCCCGAACTGATCCGGTCGAGCACGGCCGAGGCCGGTATCGCCGCCGACGACCCGGGCCTGCGCTGCGTGGTGCTGCCGCGGATCGGACGGACGGCACTGGAGTCCGCGTACGTGCCGGCGGTGGCCCTGGCGACCGGCGCGCCCGCCCTGGACCTGGGTGGGCTCACCGGGCACCTGGGGGCGGGCGACATGCTGGCCGGCTTCGCCGCCCTGGTCGACCAGAAGCTGATCGCTCCCGGCGAGACGGCCCTGGTCCTCAGCGCCGGGGGCGGGTTCACCTGGTCCTGCGCCGTCGTCCGGCGCCCGGCCCCGGCGAGCCCGGCCCCGGCAGGCACGGCCCGGCAGGCACGGCCCCGGCAGGCACGGCCCCCGCAAGCACGGACAGAGAGGCAAGCCTGTGAACACTGAACCGAGCGACCGTACCCGGACCGCTCCGGTCCTGGTCGTCGGCGCCGGCCCGGTCGGCCTGGTCGTGGCCTGCGACCTGATGCGGCAGCACATCCCGGTCCGGATCATCGACGAGTCCCCGAGCGCCACCGTCCACTCGCGGGCGGTCATCATGTGGCCGCGCAGCCTGGAACTGCTGCGTCGCATCGGCGTCGCGCACCAACTGGCGCAGACCGGCAAGCACATCGACGCGGTCTCCTTCTACTCGGGCGAACGCCGGCTCGGCGCCATCGAGATGAGCCGGCTGGACGACACCCCGTACCCCTACGGCCTGTGCACCCCGCAGTGGCAGACCGAGGACGTCATCCGCAAGCGCCTGGTCGAGCTGGGCGGCCAGGTGGAGACCGAGGTCTCGCTGGTCGGCCTGGACAACTCGGGCGAACGCCCGGCGGCGACCCTCCGGCACGCCGACGGATCGACGGAGCAGGTCGAGGCCGAGTGGGTGGTCGGCGCGGACGGCGCGCACAGCGCGGTACGGGAGCTGCTGGGCATCGAGTTCCAGGGCCGGGGGGCCGACGTCCTGTTCGCCATCGGCGACGGCCCGCTCGACGGACCGCTGCCGCCCGACGAGATGGTCTACTGCTACACCGGGGGCGGGGCGATGGGCCTGGCGCCCTTCGGCGACGGCACCTACCGGGTGGCGTGCAGCGTCCCGGTGTGGAACGACGAGGACGCGCCCCCGCGCGAGCTGTTCCAGGAGAGCCTGGACCGCGTGGTGCCGTTCACCGCCCGGCTCGGCGAGCTGAAGTGGACCACGGTCTACCGCGCCCGCCGCAGGACCGCCGCCACCTTCCGGGCCGGCCGCTGCTTCCTGGTGGGCGACGCGGCGCACATCTTCAGCGCCGCCGGATCCCAGGGGATGAACACCGGCATCCAGGACGCGGTGAACCTCGCCTGGAAGCTGGGCGGCGTGATCCACGGCACCGTCGACGCCGGCGTGCTGGACTCCTACGACCCGGAGCGCCGGCACTCGGCCGAGCGGATCTCCCTGGTGACGGCGAAGCAGACGACCTGGGGACTGATCGACACGCCGGTGCGGGTCGCGTTCCGCGATGCCGTGGTGCGCGGCGCCCGGCGCACCGGCGTGCTGCAGCGCCTGGTGACACCGCTGATGAGCCAGCTCAGCGTCGACTACGCGGCGGACCGGGCGGACGCGAAGGTCGACGTCCGCTGGCGCGACCGCCCGTTGCGGGTGGGCGAGCGGCTGCCGGTGTTCGTCGCCGACCAGGGCGCGGGCCCGGACGGGAACGACCCGTGGCCGACCGTGGCCGCCGACGGGTTCAGCCTGCTGCTGTGGTCGGGCGGCCGCCGCGGCGCCCGGTGGCAGAGCGGTGTCGAGGCGGTGCGCTCGGCCCTCGGGTCCCGGTGCGCGGTGCTGGACGTGTCGGCGTGGTCGGTGCTGCGGGGCTCGCTGGGCGCCCGTCCCCGGGCCGTGGTCCTCCGGCCCGACGGGCACATCGCCGCGCTGGAGTCGTCGGTGGAACCCGAGCTCCTGGGGCGCACGCTCGACCGGGTCGGCGCGCTGACCCCCGCTCAGGAGGCCCGCGGGTGACCGGCGGGGCGGCGTTCTTCGACGTCGACGAGACCCTGGTCACCTGCAAGAGCATGCTGTCGTTCCTCGACCACTACTACCGGGAGTCCGGGCGTCCGGACGGGGCCGCGACGGAAGCCACCGGCTCGCTCCGGGAGATCACCGACCGGGGCGGCACCCGCGAGCAGTCCAACCGGGCCTACTACCGCCTGTTCACCGGGCAGCGGACCGCCGAGGTCGCCGAGGCCGGGCGGCGGTGGTTCGCCGACCGGATGCGCGCCGGCGGACTGTTCCACCCCCCGGTCCTGGACGCGCTGAGGGTCCATCAGCAGGCCGGGCTGCTGGTCGTGCTGGTGTCGGGCTCGTTCTCGGCCTGCCTGGATCCCATCGCCGCCCGGGTCGGTGCGGACCTGGCGCTCGGCACCCTCCCCGCGGTCGCCGACGGCCGCTACACCGGTGAGGTCCTGCGCACCCGGATCGGCGCCGGCAAGGCCGAGACCGCCGCCGAGGTGCTGCGGGAGCGCTCGCTCCACCCGGCGGAGTCCTACGCCTACGGCGACCACGCCTCGGACCTGGCCCTGCTGGGGCAGGTCGGACACCCCGTGGTCGTCGGCGACGACCCGGTCCTCCTCGACCGGGCCCACACCGGCCGCTGGGCCCGGCTGCCCGGAATCCACGCACCGGCCACCCACTGACACCCCGTCACGACACAGCCGCGACAACCCCTCAGGAGACGAGGCCCGATGACCACCGAAACCACGGCCACCGACACCCCGGCCACCTACACCCCGGCCACCTACACCATGCCCGCCGACACGCCCGGCGCCACCGCCCTCCCTCGACCGCTGCTCGGACGGGTGGCGCTGGTGACCGGCGCGGACCGGGGCGTCGGCCGGGCGCAGGCCGTCCGGCTCGCGGCCGACGGCGCCGACGTCGCCCTGCTCACCCTGGACGGCCGGGCCGAGGAGACCCTCCACGCGGTCGAGCGGCACGGCCGCCGGGCCAGCGTCCACCGCGCCGACCAGCGCGATCTCGACGCCGTGCAGACGGCCGTCGACGCCGCCGCCGAGCTGCACGGCCGACTGGACGTCGTCTGCGCCACCGCCGGACTCAACGGCGGCAACGCCCCGCTGTGGGAGCTGGAGCCCGAGACCTTCCGCGCGGTGATCGAGACCAATGTCCTCGGCACCTGGCACGTCCTGCGGGCCGCCGTCCCCCATCTGCTGCGCCGGGGAGCCGGCGGATCGGTGGTCGTGATGGGCTCGACCACGCAGGCGCGTGGTGTGGCGACCGCGGCGCACTACAGTGCAAGCAAGCACGCGGTCCTGGGACTGATGCGTTCCCTCGCCGCCGAACTGGGCCCACACGGCATCCGTGTCAACGGGATCGTCCCGACCAACATCGACACTGGCATGTTCCACAATCCGGAGACCTACGCCCTGCTGGCGCCGGGCGGGGACGGCGACCGGGAACAGGTCGGCAAGGCGGCCCAGGCATGGCACGAACTCCCGATCGGCTGGGTCGCCCCGGAGGACGTGGCGGCGGCCACCGCCTTCCTGGTCTCCGACGACGCCCGGTACATCACCGGGACCTCCCTGCGGGTCGACGGCGGCCTGCTCAGCAAGTGGCCCGGCTGACCCCGCCGCCGGTACGGCCGCCGCGCGGCCCCGGCACAGACGGCAGGACGACAGCAGGACCGGACGACAGCAGGACGAGGAGAAGCACGTGGCGACAGAAGCCCACCCAGGCCAGGCAGGACCGGAGCCGGCGGAGCGGGTGCGTCCCGGTCTGACGCTCGCCGTCATCTGCATCGGCTACGCGATGGTCGTGGTGGACACCACCATCGTCAACGTCGCCCTGCCGGCCATCGGCCGCGACCTGCACACCGGTCTGGACGCGCTGCAGTGGGTGGTGGACGGCTACGTGCTGGTGCTGGCCTGCCTGCTGCTCTCGGGCGGCACCCTGGTCGACCGCTGGGGCACCCTCCGGGTCTTCCGGATGGGCGTCGTGCTGTTCACCCTGGCCTCCGCGCTCTGCGGCGTCGCCCCGGACATCTCGGTCCTGGTCGGCGCCCGGCTGCTGCAGGGAGTGGCCGCGGCCATGCTGATGCCCGCCTCCATGGCGCTGCTCGCCCAGACCTTCCCGGACCGGGCGCGGCGCGCGCGGGCCGTGGCGCTGTTCACCACCGCGGCCGGCAGCCCGCAGGCCTTCGGCCCGGTCCTGGGCGGCCTGCTGGTGAGCACCGTCGGCTGGCGCTCCATCTTCTTCATCAATCTGCCCATCGGAGCGCTCACCCTGCTGCTGGCCTCCGCCGGGGGGCTGCCGCGCAACCGGCCGGACCGGGCCCGCGCCCTCGACCTTCCCGGCCAGTTCGCGGTCGTGGTGACCATGGCGGCCTTCACCGCCGCCCTGATCCAGGGCCACGCCCAGGGCTGGACGGCGCCGCTGCCGCTGGCGGCCGACCTGGTGGCGGTGGTCGGCGCGGTGCTGTTCGTGCTGCGCCAGCGCCGGGCCGCCGCACCCATGCTGCCCGCGTCGCTGCTGCGGGCCCCGCGGCTGTTCTCGCACGTCAACACCGGGCTGCTGCTGTTCGCCGCCTACTACGGCCTGGTGTTCGCGCTGAGCCTGTACCTGCAGCAGGTCCGGCATCTCAGCGCCCTCGACACCGGGCTCCAGTTCCTCCCCTCGGCGCTGCCGATCTTCCTGCTGCCGGTGCTCACCGGACGCCTGACCACCCGTTGGGGCGCACGCCCCGTGGTCGTCGCCGGACTCTGCCTGGCGGCGGCCGGGGCGCTGACGCTGCTGGCCGTCGGGCCCGGCACCGGTGTGCTGACGCTGTCCGTGGCGCTGGCGCTGCTGGGCTGCGGTGTCGGTCTGACGGTCGGCCCGCAGATCACCCTGGTCATCGGCGGTGTGCCCGGCGAGCAGGCCGGCATCGCCAGCGGTCTGCTCAATGCCGGCCGGCAGACGGGCTACGTGCTCGGCGTCGCCGTCCTCGGCAGCATCGCCAACTCCCCGATCGGACTCGGCGCCCTGCACACCACCGCGCTGGTGGCCGCGGCCCTGGTCCTGGTCGCGCTGGTGACCGTGCGCCCCACCCGCCCCGCTCCCCCGGAGCGGAGTCCGGAGCAGGGTCCGGAGGAAGCCCGGCCCGAGCAGCCGCTGAGAATCCCTGACACGACCTGACCTCCGCTTGACACGGAATCCGTTGACCGGCCAACCCGGTCCCGACAGGCTGAACACTGGCTCCCACGATTCACCGAAGCCGATGACATTCCCGCGCAATCCGGAAACATCCTCTTCGCAGGGAGAACCAGTGATCGCCAAGGTACTCGGCCCGTTGCGCGCCAGCCTGGACGACGTCTCGATCGTGCCGACCGCGCCCATGGCCCGCAGAGTGCTGGCCCTGCTCGTCCTGGACCAGGGCCGGGTCGTCCGCATCGGCACCATCGAACGCGAGCTCTGGGGCGCGAACCCGCCCAGGAGCGCGGCCACCAGCGTGCAGAACCAGGTGATGCGGATCCGCCGGGCGATGGACGGCTCCGCGCCCACCGGCACGACCCGACCCACGGTCGCCAGGGACCTGTTGGCCACCGAACCGACGGGGTACCGGCTGGACGCCCCGGACGGACAGTTCGACATCGAACACTACCGGCTCCTCGTCGGGCAGGCGGAGCAGGCCGAGGGCGTCGGACAGCTGACCCGGGCGTCGGCGGTGCTGAAGTCCGCGCTCGCGCTGTGGCGCGACACCCCGCTCTCCGACCTGGCCACCGGCTCCGTGCTGCAGGCCCACGTGCTGCGGCTGGAGGAGGAGAAGCGGTCGGGGCTGCTGCACAGAATCTCGCTCGACCTGCGGATGCGCCGCCACAGCGAGATCATCGGCGAGCTCCGCGAGCTGACCGGCCTCGACCCGTACGACGAACTGCTGCACGAGTACCTGATGTTCGCCCTGTACTTCTCGGGCCGCAGGAACGACGCGCTGTCGAGCTACCAGGGCTTCCGCACCGCCCTCGCCGAGGGTGTCGGCCTGGAGCCCTCGCCACGGCTGCGGGAGCTGCAGCAGGCGATCCTGATGGCGGACGACAGCCTGGGGGACGCCTTCCTGGACCCGGCGCCGCTCGACGCCGGCTCCGCAGCGGCCCGGTGACCTGCCCGCCCGCCCTACCGATCAGAGGAGAGCGAACCCCTGATGACCATCCCGGAGAAACCCCCGACCGCCCGCGACGACGGGCAGCGCACGGCCTGGACGTCGCGCGAGCGACTGACGGAGCTCAATGAGATCCAGCAGGAGGCGCGGGCCGGAACCGATCCGGACGCCACCGAACGCCAGCACTCCAAAGGCAAACTGACGGTCCATGAGCGGATCGACCTGCTGATGGACGAGGGGTCGTTCACCGAGATCGAACGGCTGCGGCGACACCGGGCCACCGGCTTCGGACTGGAGAACCGCCGCCCCTACAACGACGGCGTGGTGACCGGCTGGGGCAAGGTCCACGGCCGGACCGTGTTCCTCTACGCGCACGACTTCCGGGTCTTCGGCGGCGCGCTCGGCGAGGCCCACGCCCAGAAGATCCACAAGATCATGGACCTCGCGCTGGCGGCCGGAGCGCCGCTGGTGTCGTTGAACGACGGCGCCGGCGCCCGCATCCAGGAGGGCGTCTCGGCCCTGGCCGGATACGGCGGGATCTTCCAGCGCAACACCCGGGCCTCGGGGATCATCCCGCAGATCAGCGTGATGCTCGGCCCGTGCGCCGGAGGGGCCGCCTACTCCCCCGCGCTGACCGACTTCGTGTTCATGGTCAGGGAGACCTCGCAGATGTTCATCACCGGGCCCGACGTGGTGAAGGCGGTGACCGGGGAGGACATCAGCCAGAACGGCCTCGGCGGCGCCGACGTGCACGCGGAGGTGTCGGGGGTGTCCCACTTCGCCTACGACGACGAGGAGACCTGTCTGGAGGAGGTGCGCTTCCTGCTCTCCCTGCTGTCCCCCAACAACCGCGAGCTGCCCCCGTCCGTCGTCAACGACGACCCGGGCGACCGGCGCAACGACACGCTGCTCGACCTGGTCCCGGACGATCCCAACCGCTCCTACGACATCCGGGGCGTCATCGAGGAGGTCGTCGACCGCGGCGAGTACTTCGAGATCCACCCCGGCTGGGCGACCAACGTGGTCTGCGCCCTGGCCAGGCTCGACGGCGAGGTGGCGGCCTTCGTCGCCAACCAGCCGGCCTCCTACGCCGGTGTCCTGGACATCCACGCCAGCCAGAAGGCCGCGCGCTTCGTCCAGTTCTGCGACGCGTTCAACATCCCGCTGGTCACCCTGGTCGACGTGCCCGGCTTCCTGCCCGGCGTGGACCAGGAGCACGACGGCATCATCCGGCACGGAGCCAAGCTGCTGTACGCGTACTGCAACGCCACCGTGCCCCGTGTCTCGCTGGTGCTGCGCAAGGCCTACGGCGGCGCCTACATCGTGATGGACTCGCGCTCCATCGGAGCGGACCTGGCCTTCGCCTGGCCCGGCAACGAGATCGCGGTCATGGGCGCCGAAGGCGCCGCCAACGTCATCTTCCGCAAGCAGATCGCGGCGGCCGACGATCCGGAGGCCACCCGCCGGCAGCGGGTCAAGGAGTACCAGGCCGAGCTCATGCACCCCTACTACGCGGCGGAGCGCGGCCTGGTGGACGACGTCATCGATCCGCGCGACACCCGGAGGATCCTCGTCGAGTCCCTGGCCGTGCTCCGCTCCAAGCACTCCGGCCAGCCGTCGCGCAAGCACGGCAACCCGCCCCAGTGACCCGGTCGCCGGAGGACCCGGGCCAGGAGATCCTGGTCACCAGGGGCCAGGTCGACCCCGAGGAACTGGCCGCCGTCGTCGTGGTCCTGCTGGCCCAGACGGCGGACGAGGAGGACGCCGCGGCCACCGACGCCCGCGACCGGCAGGCCCGCTCCGACCGCTGGCGCCACCGGGACGACGGCGCCGGGTACCTCGACCCCCGGAGCTGGTACCGCGGCGACACCCCGGCCGAGCCGGCCGGGGACGGAGCCGAGGGCGACATCACCGGCGACTGACCGGCGACCGACGACAACTGACCGCCGGGGACGGCCTACCGCCCGAAGCCGATCACGTCCGTCCGGCCCGTCCGCCCCGTCCGTCCCGGAGCGGGCTCCGCCGGCGCCCGGTCGAACCGCAGTCCCACCCCGCGCACCGTGGTGATCCAGCTGTCCGGCCCCAACTTCCGCCGCAGACTGCTGACATGGGTGTCGACCGTACGACTCCGGCTGTTCCAGGTATCGCCCCAGACCCTGGCCATGATCTCCTGCCGGAAGACCACGCTCCCCGGCTGCGAGGCGAGCAGCTGCAGCAGGTCGAACTCCTTCACGGTCAGCTCGACCGCCCGGTCGGCCACGCTGACCTCGCGACGGGCCCGGTCGATCCGCAGCGGACCGCAGTCGATCCGCTCGCGGCGGCCCGCCCGCCGCCGCGCCCGGCGCATCACGGCCTCGATCCGGGCCAGCAGCTCGCGGAACCCCAGGGGCTTCTCCATGCAGTCGTCCGAGCCCGCCCGCAGCGCCAGCACCCGCCCCTGCTCCGTGCGGCGGCCGGTGATCGCGATCATGGGCGTGTCGCCCGCCGCCCGGATCTCCCGGCACAAGGCGAGGCCGTTCAGGTCCGGCGGGTCGAGGTCGAGAATGACCAGGTCGGCCGAGCGGTAAGCCCCCAGGGCTGCCTGCCCCGTGCTCACATGGTCGACGCCGTGGCCCTGGCGCCGCAGCCCGACGGCCAGCTCCCCGGCCGACTCGGCATCGCTCTCCTCCAACAGGATGTGCACCACACAACTCCAGAACGGTTCCTCGACGCCCTCCACCCGGGTGGGCGGCCGCAGTCACCACCCCCTTCCGGCTACCCCCTCGGATACCCCGCCCCCGACAGCCAAACAACCCGGCGTCGGGGCGGTCGCAGCGGCAGTGAAACCCCATTGGCGGAAGGAGACTTGACCCGTCCCGTGGTTTCGGCGGAAGGGTCCGGTGGTAGGGGCGCAGCGTACGGGCCGCGCCGAGGCCGACCCGTCGAGGGACCCCCTGAACTCGGGAAGAACGCTCCGGAGGAGTAGTCGTGCGGGTTCTGCTGGTGGCCGAGGGATCGGACACCGCCCACTCCACCGCACTGGTCGACCGACTCCGGGCGAGCGGCCACACCACCTCCCTGGTCCACACCCGGCAGGCGGCCCTGGCCGGCGCGGCGGGGGCCGATCTGGTGCTGCTCGACCTCGAACTGACGGACCGTGACGCGCTGGAGCTCTGCCGGGACCTGAGCCGCGCCGACGAGGTCGCCGTCATCTGCTACACCCGGCAGCCGGGCGAACTGGACCGGGTGCTGGCGCTGCAGGCGGGTTCGGACGACTGCCTGGTCCGGCCGTTCGGCCTGAACGAGCTGACGGCCCGGATCGAGGCGGTCACCCGCCGGGTGCACCCGCGGCACGCCCCCGGATCGGCGGCGGTGCTGCGCGGCGCGCTGCGACTGGACCGGCGCTCACGGCAGGTCCTGCTCTCCGGCCGTCCGATCGCGGTGACCCGCGCCGAGTTCGACCTGCTGCTCCTGCTGGCCGCGGAGCCGGACGGAACCGTGCCGCGCGGAACCGCCCTGGAGCGGATCCGGAGTGGCGGATCCGCCCGCCCGGGGCGGACCCTGGACACGCATGTCAGCAGCCTCCGGAGGAAGCTGGGGGCGAAGAGCTGGATCGTCACCGTCCACGGCGTCGGCCTCCGCCTGGGCCACGGGCCCGAGGACTGAGGCCGACGCGGCAGAGGACGCGCGTCCTCACCGCCGGCCCGTGACGACGTCCTGCCGGTGCCAGGTGCGGGCGTCGCCGCCGAGCCACTCGATGCTGCCGGGCAGGGCCAGATCGAGGTCGGGGAGCCCCGCCCGGCGGCAGATCTCACCCAGCTCGGCGAACGACCGCGCGCTGCCGACCGGGCGCCCCAGCACCTCCACCCGCCGCCCGGGCTCGGCCTCCGCCGGGTCGAGCGGGTGGACCACCACGTGCGCGCAGTGGTGGGCATGGCCGTCGTGCGGTGGGACTTCGTGGAAGCGCAGGCATCCGTCGCTGGTCTCGGTCATGCCCGACGCCTGCCCCCGAAAGCACTTCCCACACCCCCGTCCGGTCGGGAACCGGAGGCGCCGACGCGGAGGCGCGTCACCGGCCCGCCCCCGGGGGCCGGAGCCCGATCCAGTAGCGCCGCTCGGCACCGTGCCCGACGTCGCGGACGGCTTCGAGGACGCCGCCGCAGCGCTCGACCGTCCTGGCCGAGGCGGTGTTCCCGGCCTCGCAGACGATCAGCACCCGGTCCAGCCCGGCCGCCCCCGCCTCGTCGAGGATCCGGCCCAGCGCCCAGCCGGCCAGCCCGCGCCGGCGCGCGGACGGCCGGATGCCGTAGCCGATGTGGCCGTACTGCAGCACCTGGTCGCTGCGGCCGAGCCGCAGCGCGATCCCGCCGAGCAGCCGGTCGCCCTCGACGATCCACCGGTAGCGGACCGGCTCGGCCGACCCCGGCTCCGCCCCGGCCCCCGGCTGCGCCGCCGTTCCTCGCGTCAGCCGGGCCACCCAGGCCGCGAACCCGACCGGCGAGTCGACGTCGTCGGAGGGCAGCAGCCCGAAGCCGTCCTCGTGCAGCCCGGGACCCCACTCCCGGTGCGCCTCGGTCCAGGCGGCCTGCAGGCGGACGGTGGGTGCGATCAGTTCAGGCATGGCGAGACCCTAGCGACTCGCCCGGCGGCCGGCTCACCTGTTCCGGGCACCCGTGCGACGATGCTGACTATGCCGACGCCACAAGCTGTGCTCAGTCCGCTGACCACCTCCTCGCTGTTCCTGGTGCTGACCGTCGACCCCGGCGGCGAGCCCGTGGTGCGCGAACTGCTCGCGGACCTGTCCGGCATCGAGCGGTCCATCGGCTTCAACCATCCCGAGGGGGAGCTCAGCGTCGTGGTCGGGATCGGCTCCGAGGTCTGGGAGCGGCTGCTGGACGGTCCCCGCCCGGCCGAACTGCATCCCTTCCCGGAGCTGCGGGGCAGTCGGCACCGAGCCCCGTCCACCCCGGGCGACCTGCTGTTCCACATCCGCGCCACCCGGCAGGACCTCTGCTTCTCCCTCGGCTCCGAGGTCATGGCCCGGCTGCGCGGCTCGGTCACGGTGGTCGACGAGGTGTCCGGCTTCGGCTACCTGGACCGGCGCGACCTGCTCGGCTTCGTCGACGGCACCGAGAACCCGGGCGGGCAGACCGCGGTCGACGCGGTGGTGATCGGCGCCGAGGACCCGGACTTCGCCGGCGGCTCCTACGTGATCGTGCAGAAGTACCTGCACGACCTCGACGCCTGGGAGCGGCTCCCGGTCGAGCAGCAGGAGCAGATCATCGGCCGCCGCAAGCTCAGCAACGTCGAGATCGACACGCCGGGCTCCCACGTCGTCCTCAACACCATCACCGACCCGGACGGCACCGAGCGGAAGATCCTCCGCGACAACATGCCCTTCGGCAGCCCCGGCCGCGGCGAGTTCGGCACCTACTTCATCGGCTACGCGCGCACCCCCGCGGTCACCGAGGAGATGCTGCGCCACATGTTCCTCGGCGACGGGCCGGTCAGCCACGACCGGATCCTGGACTTCTCCACCGCGGTCACCGGAACCCTGTTCTTCGTTCCCACCGCCGACCTCCTGGACGACCTGGGCGACGAACCGCCGGCCACCGCCGACGAGCGGGGCTCGCTCGGGATCGGCGACCTGAAGACCCGCTAGCACCGAAGCACCGGACCGAAGCACCGGATGGATGGAGAGAGCACCATGGACAATCTGCACCGCGCACTCGCCCCGATCTCCGCAGCCGCCTGGGCCGAAATGGAGCAGGAGGCCCGGCGCACCTTCACCCGCCATGTGGCGGCCCGCCGCATCGTGGACGTGCCGGAGGCGGGCGGGCCCGAGCTGGCCGCCGTCAACACCGGCCACCTGGACGAGGTGGAGGCCCCGGCGCCGGGCGTCCGGGCCCGGCTGCGGCGGGCCCAGCCGCTGGTGGAGCTGCGGGTTCCGTTCACCGTGGCCCGGGAGCAGGTGGACAACGTGGTCCGGGGCGCGCAGGACGCGGACTGGGGCCCGGTGAAGGAGGCCGCCAAGCGGATCGCCTTCGCCGAGGACCGGGCCGTGTTCGAGGGCAGCCCGGGCGCGGGCATCACCGGTCTGCGGGCCGCCTCCAGCAACACCGCGCTGACCCTGCCGGCCGACCCCCGGGAGTACCCCAACGTGATCAGCCAGGCCGTGACCGAGCTGCGGCTGGCCGGGGTCGGCGGCCCCTACACGCTGGCGCTCAGCGCGGACGCGTACACCGCGGTCAGCGAGACCTCCGACCACGGCTACCCGATCCACGAGCACCTGCGCCGGCTGCTGGACGGCGAGATCGTCTGGGCCCCGGCGATCGACGGCGCCTTCCTGCTGTCGGTCCGCGGCGGCGACTTCACCCTGCAGCTGGGCCAGGACCTCTCGATCGGCTACCTCTCGCACGACGCGGAGAGCGTCCAGCTCTACTTCCAGGAGTCGCTGACCTTCCTGGCGTACACCAGCGAGGCCGTCGTCCCGATCGGCCCCGCGACCGCCGGGTAGCGGCGCCTGCTTCCGGTAGCAGGCCCTTCCAGCGGCGGAGCCACGGTCGGCCCAGCGACGCCGGGCGGGGCACCGGGTCCGGTGCCAAGCTGGTCGGGCGGGTGATTCGCCGGCTGGGTGCGCGTCGCGGTCGTCCGCGTGGACGGTAACCGCGTCACGACGAAGGAGTCTCCCCCATGGCGAAGGCAGTCGGTATCGACCTCGGCACGACCAATTCGGTGATCGCAGCCTGGGAGGGGGGCGAGCCCGTGGTCATACCCAACGCCGAGGGGGCCAGGACGACGCCGTCCGTGGTCGCCTTCACCGAGAGCGGGGAGCGGCTGGTGGGCCAGCTGGCCCGTCGGCAGGCGATCCTCAACCCGAAGGGGACCATCACCTCGGCGAAGCGCTTCATCGGCCGCCGCTTCGACGAGGTGAGCGAGGAGGCGAAGGCGGTCTCCTTCGACGTGGTGGACGGCCCGGGCGGAGTGGCCCGGTTCGAGGTCCACGGCAAGCAGTACGCACCGGAGGAGATCAGCGCCCAGGTGCTGCGGAAGCTGGTCGAGGACGCCGGCAAGGCGCTCGGCGAACGGGTCACCGAGGCCGTGATCACCGTGCCGGCCTACTTCAACGACGCCCAGCGGCAGGCGACCAAGGACGCCGGCAAGATCGCCGGCCTTGAGGTGCTCCGGATCATCAACGAGCCGACCGCGGCGGCCCTGGCCTACGGGCTGGACAAGAAGGGCCACGAGACCGTCCTGGTCTTCGACCTCGGTGGCGGCACCTTCGACGTGAGCATCCTGGACGTCGGCGACGGGGTGGTCGAGGTGCGGGCCACGGCCGGCGACTCCCACCTGGGCGGCGACGACTTCGACCGGCGGCTGGTGGACTACCTGGCGGACGGCTTCCAGCAGGCCGAGGGCATCGACCTGCGCAAGGACCCGCAGGCGCTGCAGCGGCTGTTCGAGGCGGCCGAGAAGGCCAAGACCGAGCTGAGCTCGGTCACCCAGACCCAGGTCAGCCTGCCGTTCGTGACCGCGGACGCCGCCGGGCCGAAGCACCTGACCGAGACGATCCGCCGCGCCACCTTCGACGAGATCACCGCCGACCTGGTCGAGCGCTGCCTGGGCCCGGTGAGGCAGGCGATGGCCGACGCCAAGGTCACCGAGAGCGACATCGACGAGGTGATCCTGGTCGGCGGCTCCACCCGGATCCCGGCCGTCCAGGCCCTGGTCCGGCGGCTGACCGGCGGCAAGGACCCGAACATGACGGTGAACCCGGACGAGGTGGTCGCGCTCGGCGCCGCCATCCAGGCCGGGGTGCTCAAGGGCGAGGTGAAGGACGTCCTGCTGCTTGACGTCACCCCGCTGTCGCTGGGCGTGGAGACCGCCGGCGGCGTGATGACCAAGATCATCGACCGGAACACCACCATTCCCGCCCGCCGCTCCGAGACCTTCTCCACGGCCGCCGACAACCAGCCCGCCGTGGACGTGGTGGTGCTCCAGGGCGAGCGCGAACTCGCCGCCGACAACCGGGTGCTGGGCCGGTTCCGGCTGGAGAACATCAGGCCGGCGCGGCGCGGCGAGGCGCAGATCGACGTCACCTTCGACATCGACGCCAACGGCATCCTCAAGGTCAGCGCCAAGGACAAGGACACCTCGGCCGAGCAGTCGATCACCATCAGCGAGGGCTCCAACCTGGACCCGGGCGAGGTGGAGCGGATGATCTCCGAGGCGGAGCGCAACCGCGACTCCGACCAGGCGCTGCGCGAGGTGGTCGACGCCCGCAACGAGCTGGACGCCGCCGCCTACCAGGTCGAGCGCCGGCTCGGCGAGCTGGGGGACGCCGCGCCGCAGCACGAGCGCGCCCGCGCCGAGCTGCTGGTCGAGGAGGCCCGGACGGCGGTCAAGGAGGAGGCGCCGCTGGACAGGTCCCGCAGCCTCACCTCCGAGCTGCAGCAGGTCTTCGCCGCGCTGGCCGCCCACTCCGCCGGCTCCGCCGGTCCGGCCGCGCCCACCGGGGAGGCCCCGTCCTCCGCCCCGTCGGGCGGTGGCGACGACGACGTCATCGACGCCGACTTCGACCGAAGCTGAGGCGGCGCCATGTCGGACCAGGACATGTCGAACCAGGACAGGCCGCAGCAGGACAGGCCGCAGCAGCAGACCGGCACGCCCGAGGAGTCCGCGCCCCCGCCGGAGGCGACCGGCATCATCGCCGAGCTGGAGGACAAGTGGCGGCGCGCCCTCGCCGACCTGGACAACCTGCGCAAGCGCCACGCCCGCGAGCGGCCCGGTGAACTGGCGGCCGAGCGGGTCCGGGTGGCCCGCGCCTGGCTGCCGGTGCTCGACAACCTGGAGCTGGCGCTCGCCCACGCGGACCCCGACGACCCGATCGCCCAGGGCGTGAAGGCGGTCCGCGACCAGGCGGTGGAGGTGCTGCGCGGCCTCGGCTATCCGCGCAACGACGAGACCGGGGTGCCCTTCGACCCGGCCCTGCACGAGGTGGTCACCATGGTCGACGCCCCGGACACCGCGCCCAACACCGTGGTCCAGGTGATCCGCCCCGGCTACGGCGAGCCCGACCGACAGCTGCGGCCGGCCGCCGTCGCGGTCAGCCGGAAGCAGGAGTGAGCCGCCCCATGGCCCGCGACTACTACGAGGTGCTCGGGGTCCCCCGGACGGCCGACGCGTCCGAGATCCAGCAGGCCTTCCGCACCCTGGCGCGGAAGTTCCACCCGGACGTGAACCGCGACCCGGGGGCTGAGGACAGCTTCAAGGAGCTGAACGAGGCCTACAGCGTGCTCTCCGACCCCGACACCCGGAAGCGCTACGACCGCTTCGGCCCGGACTTCCGGCAGATCCCGGAGGACTACGACGAGCGCGTCGGCGCGGGCCGGGGTCACGGCGGCCGGGGCTACGCCGGCCAGGGTCACGGCGGCCAGAGCTACGGCGGCGGTTTCGGCGGCGCGGACTTCGGCGGCGGCTTCGACGGCTCCGGCATCGACTTCGAGGACCTGTTCGGCGGCATGTTCGGCGGCCGGGTGGGCCGCAGCGGCGGCGCGCCGGTCCCGGGGGCGGACCAGGAGGCGGAGCTGACCCTCAGCCTGGAGGAGGCCTACCGGGGCGGCCGACGGAAGATCACCCTCGGCGGCCCCGGCGGCGAGCGCGGCTACGACGTCACCATCCCGGCCGGGGTGGTCGACGGGCAGCGGATCCGGCTGGCCGGGGAGGGCGGCCGGGGCCGGGCCAAGGGCTCGGCCGGCGACCTCTACCTGGTGGTCCGGATCGCCCCGCACCCGCAGTTCCGGCTCTCCGGCCGCGACGTCCACGTCGACCTGCCGGTCACCCCCTGGGAGGCCGCGCTCGGCGCCCCGGTGCCGGTCACCGGGCCCGGCGGCACCGCCAAGGTCCAGGTGCCGCCGGGCACCTCCACCGGCCGCCGGCTGCGGCTGCGCGGCGAGGGGATGCCCAACCCCAAGGGATCCCCGGGCGACCTCTACGCCGAGATCCGGGTGATGGTGCCGCCCTCGCCGAGCCCGCGCGAACGCGAGCTGTTCGAGCAGCTGGCCGCCGACTCGACCTTCGACCCGAGGCAGCAGACATGACCACACCCCCGCCCCCCGGTACCAGCTATCCGCTGGTGCTCGTCCGCCGCGCCGAGCCCTACCGGTTGAGCCTGGAGAGCACGGCCCGGCTCTCCGGCCTGCCGCCCGAGCTGGTCCGCCGCTTCGTCGCCCTCGGCCTGGTCGACGCCGGCCGGGACGACCGGGGACGGCTGTGGTTCCGCGCCGGGGCCCCGCGGCCCTCGCCCGGGCGCAGCGGCTGCGGGCCGGGCTGTCCCTCAACTACGCGGCGGTCGGGCTGGTACAGGACCTGCTCGACCGCATCGACCTGCTGGAGCGAGCACTGCGCCGCAGTGAGCGAGCTGCCAAGGAGCGAGCCCGATGGACATGAACCGCCTGACTGAGAAGTCCCAGGAAGCCCTGCAGGAGGCGCAGAGCATCGCCGTGAACCTCGGCCAGAGCGAGGTCGACGGCGAGCACCTGCTGCTGGCCCTGCTCGACCAGCAGGACGGCCTGACCGGTCGGCTGCTCGAACAGGCCGGCGCGGACCCGGCGGCGCTGCGCAGCGCGGTCGAGACCGATCTCGCCGGACGCTCGCGCAGCACCGGCCCCGGGGCCGCGCCCGGTCAGGTGCGGGTCACCCAGCGGCTGTCCCGGGTGCTCAACACGGCCGAGCAGGAGGCCAGGCGGCTCAAGGACGAGTACGTCTCCACCGAGCACCTGGTGCTGGCCCTGGTCGACGAGGGCTCCACCACGGCGGCCGGCCGCCGACTGGCCGCCGCGGGCGTCACCAAGGACTCCTTCCTCTCCGCGCTCGCCCGGGTGCGCGGCAACCAGCGGGTCACCTCGGCCAATCCGGAGGCCTCCTACGAGGCGTTGGAGAAGTACGGCCGCGACCTGGTGGTGGAGGCCCGCACCGGCAGGCTCGACCCGGTGATCGGCCGGGACGCCGAGATCCGCCGGGTGATCCAGATCCTCAGCCGGAAGACCAAGAACAACCCGGTGCTGATCGGCGAGCCGGGCGTCGGCAAGACCGCCATCGTCGAGGGCCTGGCGCAGCGGATCGTCCGCGGCGACGTCCCCGAGGGGCTGCGCGACAAGACCGTGTTCTCGCTGGACATGGGCTCGCTGGTGGCCGGCGCCAAGTACCGGGGCGAGTTCGAGGAGCGGCTGAAGGCGGTGCTCGGTGAGGTGAAGGGGGCCGAGGGCGCGATCCTGCTCTTCGTCGACGAGCTGCACACCGTCGTCGGCGCCGGCGCCGCCGAGGGCGCCATGGACGCGGGGCAGCTGCTGAAGCCGATGCTGGCGCGCGGCGAGCTGCACATGATCGGCGCCACCACGCTGGACGAGTACCGCAAGTACATCGAGTCCGACGCCGCACTGGAACGCCGGTTCCAGACGGTGCTGGTGGACGAGCCCACGGTGGAGGACACCATCTCCATCCTGCGCGGCATCCGCGAGCGGCTGGAGATCTTCCACGGCGTCAAGATCCAGGACGGCGCGCTGGTCGCCGCCGCCACCCTCAGCCACCGCTACATCACCGACCGGTTCCTCCCGGACAAGGCCATCGACCTGGTCGACGAGGCCTGCGCCCGGCTGCGCACCGAGATCGACTCCATGCCCGCCGAGCTCGACGAGCTCAGCCGCCGGGCCACCCGGCTGTCGATCGAGGAGGCCGCGCTGGCCCAGGAGACCGACCCGGCCAGCGCCGCCCGGCTGGAGGACCTGCGCCGCGAACTGGCGGACCTGCGCGGCGAGGTGGACGCCAAGCACGCCCAGTGGGAGGCCGAGCGCCAGGCCATCCGCAAGGTCCAGGAGCTGCGCAAGGACCTGGAGCAGGCCCGGCAGGACGCCGAGGAGGCGGAGCGCGCCTACGACCTCAACCGCGCCGCCCAGCTGCGCTACGGCACCGTCAGCGACCTGGAGCGCCGGCTCGCCGCCGAGGAGGAGCGGCTGGCCGTCAAGCAGGGCGAGACCCGGCTGCTGCGCGAGGTGGTCACCGCCGAGGAGATCGCCGACATCGTCTCCGCCTGGACCGGCATCCCGGTCACCCGGCTGCAGGAGGGCGAGCGGCAGAAGCTGCTGCACCTGGACGACATCCTGCGCGAGCGGGTGATCGGCCAGGACGAGGCGGTGCAGGTGGTCGCCGACGCGGTGATCCGGGCCCGCTCGGGCGTCCGCGACCCGAAGCGGCCGATCGGCTCGTTCATCTTCCTCGGCCCGACCGGCGTCGGGAAGACCGAGCTGGCCAAGACCCTGGCCGCGGCGCTCTTCGACAGCGAGCACAACATGATCCGGCTGGACATGAGCGAGTACCAGGAGAAGCACACCGTCAGCCGGCTGGTCGGCGCGCCCCCCGGGTACGTGGGCTACGAGGAGGGCGGCCAGCTCACCGAGGCGGTCCGGCGCAAGCCCTACTCGGTCATCCTCTTCGACGAGATCGAGAAGGCGCACCCGGACGTCTTCAACACCCTGCTGCAGGTGCTGGACGACGGCCGGATCACCGACTCCCAGGGCCGCACCGTCGACTTCCGCAACACCGTCATCATCATGACCTCCAACCTGGGCTCCGCCTACCTGCTCGACGACGCCACCGCCAACGGCGAGATCAAGCCCGAGGCGCGCGAGCTGGTCATGGGCGAGCTCAACAGCCACTTCCGCCCCGAGTTCCTCAACCGGGTCGACGACATCGTGCTGTTCCACCCGCTCGGGCTGGCCCAGATCGAGCGGATCGTCGACCTGCTGCTCGAAGAGCTGCGCCGCCGCCTCGCCGAGCAGCGGATCGACCTGCGGCTCACCGAGGAGGCCCGCCGGCTGATCGCCGCCGAGGGCTACGACCCGGTCTACGGGGCCCGGCCGCTGCGCCGCTTCATCTCGCACGAGGTGGAGACGAAGATCGGTCGGGCACTGCTCGGCGGCGAAGTGGGCGCCGGCGGTACCATCCTGGTCGAGGTCCGGGACGGCGAACTGGCCGTCACCTTCCAGGGCGCGCCGGAGGATTCCCCTTGAGCAGTCCCGAGAGCAGTCCCGAGAGCAGCAGCCGCGTCGTCCGCTGCACCGAGTGCGGCAAGTCCAACCGGGTCCCGGCAGCCGCGGCCGGGAAACCGCGGTGCGGCAGCTGCAAGGCCCCGCTGCCGTGGATCGCCGACGCCGGGGACGCAGACTTCGCCCTGGTCGCGGAGCAGGCGGGGCTGCCGGTGCTGGTCGACCTGTGGGCGACCTGGTGCGGCCCCTGCCGGATGGTCAGCCCGGCGCTGGAGCAGGTCGCCGCCGAGCTGGCCGGCCGGATCAAGCTGGTCAAGGTCGACATCGACCGGTCGCCGAGCCTGGCCCGGCGCTTCGAGGTGCAGGCCGTGCCCACGCTGCTGCTGCTCGACCGGGGCCGGATCATCGCCCGCCAGGCCGGGGCCGCCTCCGCCCCGGTGCTGCGCCGCTGGGTGGAGACGGCTCTGGCCGACCGCGCCGCCCAGCCGTAATCCGGTCCTGACCAGGTGATATCCAGGTGATATACACCTGGTATGCCCAGTTCCCCGCCCGCTGACCGCCTGGTGTCCGCCCTCGCCCGGGTGCTCTCGCCGCGCGGGGCGCTCACCCTGCACCGGGTGGACGGGAACCTGATCTTCGCGCTGCGCGCCGCGCTGGCAGTGGCGCTGCCCTCGCTGCCGCTGGTGCTGACCGGCCGCAGCGGCCTCGCGGTCTACGTCATCCTCGGCGCCTTCACCACCACCTTCGGCCGCAACCTGCCGTATCCGCGGCGCGCCCGGGCGCTGGCGCTGGTCGCCGTGGCGATGACCGGCTGCGTGGGCTGCGGCTCGCTGCTCGCGGTGGGGGCCGACCCGCAGGCGGGCGGGGCGGGGCGGTCGCGGTGGTGGCCGCGACCGCCGTGGTGGCCGGGCTGGCCAAGCTGGTCTGCGACGCGACGCGGTTGGGCGGCCTCGGCGCGGTGCTGCTGCTCTTCTCCTTCGCCGTGGCGGCCAACGGCTCCCCCACCCTCGCCGAGGTCCCCCAGCACACGGCCCTGGCCGCCGCCGGAGCGGCCGTGGCCTGGCTGCTGGCCATGGCGGGCCGGCTCTGGCACCCGGACCGTCCGCAGCGGCTGGCGGTGGCGGCGGCGCTGCGGGAGCTGGCGGAGCTGCTGGACGCCGCCGGACCCCCGGTCGGCGGACGCGCCCGCCACCGGGCCACCGGCGCCGTGCTGCAGGCCTACCGCAGCCTGGATCTCGCGCCCCCGACAGCGGCGGGCGGCTCCGCCCGCGGCGGGGTGTGCGTGCGGCTGACCGACCTCTCCTGGTCGCTGCTGATCAGCTCCGCCCGCCGTTGGCCGGACGAGCCGGCCGTCCTGGCGGGGCAGCTGCGCCGCCAGGTACGGCTGCTGGTGGACCGGCGCAGCCGACTCCCGCTGCTGCTGCCCGAGCTGTCGCTGCCCGGGTTGTCGCTGCCGTCCACGGCGACCGGGTTCGGCCCGCTCCCCGCCGACCGGGCCGCCGAGCTGGTCGCCGGTGGCCGCCGCCGGGCCGCGGCGCTGCTGGTCCCGGCGCTGCGGATGGCGCTCGGCACCGCCGTCGCGGGCGGACTGGCCCTCGCCCTGCACCTCGGCCACGGCTACTGGGCGGCCATCTCGGCCGCCGCCGTGCTCCACTCGGTCAACGTCCGGACGACGGCGCAGCGCGCCGTCCAGCGGACGCTGGGGACCTTCGTCGGGCTGCTGGTCGCGGTCGGCGTGATCGCACTGCACCCGGGCCCGGCGGCCCTGGTCGGCGTGATCATCCTGCTGGAGTTCCTGCTGGAGTACGTCGTCGCCCGCAACTACGGCCTGGGCATCGTCTTCCTCACGCCGATGGCGCTGCTGCTGAGCGAACTCGTCGTCCCCACCCCCGCCGGGCTGCTGGTCCGGGAGCGGGCGCTGGCCAGCGTCCTGGGGATCGCCGTCGGGCTGCTCTGCGCGCTGCTGGTGGTCCACGACCACGCCGCGGTCCGGGCCGAGCGCGCGCTGACCGGGTGCACCGACGCCGCCGGGGAGGCGGAGCGCGCGCTCGGCGGCGGGCCCGGCCCCTCGGTCGCCGTCGTCCAGCTGCGGCTGGCGGCGGCAGTGGTGGAGCTGCACGACGCCGACGACGCGGCGGCCGGCGAGCTGTGGCCGGCCGGGGTCGACCCGGCCGAGCTCGCCGCCGCCGAGCAGCGCGCCTACCTGCTGCTCGAACGCCTCGTCCCGGGGGACTGACGGCTCATCCGGCCCGTTCGACGGTGACCTTGAGGTGCTTCATGATCGGCTGGTCGCTCTGGGTGCTGTAGTCGCCGATGGCGCACAGGACGTTCATCTCCGGCATGTAGCCGGCCGCGCAGCCGCGCGGGATGTCGTAGGGGACGGCGAGGTAGCCGTGGAGCGAGCGGGTGCTCCCGTCCCTGGCGGTGCTGGTGACGTCGACCGGGTCGAACTCGCCGATCCCGCGCTCGCGCATGTCCTCCCGGTTCAGGAAGACCAGGGTGCGCAGGTTCTTGATGCCCCGGTAGCGGTCGTTGTCGGAGTAGATGGTGGTGTTCCACTGGTCGTGCGAGCGCATGGTCCCCAGCGCCAGTGTGCCGGGGGCGGGGACCACGTCGGGCAGCGGGGCGCAGGAGAACTCCGCCCGCCCGGACGGGGTCAGGAAGACCAGCTCCCGGGCGGGCTGCCTGATCCGGAAGCCCAGTGGCAGCCGCACCCGCCGGTTGAAGTCCTCGAAGCCGTCCAGCACCTCGGCCATGGTGTCGCGGATCCGGTCGTAGTCCTCCACGTACCACTCCCACGGGGTGGCGCTGTCCGGCAGCGCGGCCCGCGCCATCCCGGCGATGATCGCCGGCTCGGAGAGCAGCTGCGGCGAGCCGGGGCGCTTCATCCCGCGCGAGAGGTGGACCATGCTCATCGAGTCCTCGACGGAGGTGTTCTGCAGCCCGCCGCGCTGCTGGTCCTTCTCGGTGCGGCCCAGGCACGGCAGGATCAGCGCCTGTCGGCCGTGCACGATGTGGCTGCGGTTCAGCTTGGTGCTGACGTGGACGGTGAGCTCGCAGGAGCGCAGCCCCGCGTAGGTGTAGGGGGTGTCCGGCGCGGCCAGGGCGAAGTTGCCGCCCATGCCGATGAAGACCTTGATGCTGCCGTCGTGCATCGCCTTGATGGTGTTGACGGTGTCCTTGCCGTGCTCGCGCGGCGGATCGATCCTGCAGACCTCGGCGAGCCGGTCCAGGAAGGCCGCGCCCGGCCGGTGGTCGATGCCGCAGGAGCGGTTGCCCTGGACGTTGCTGTGCCCGCGCACCGGCGAGGGGCCCGCGCCCTCCCGGCCCAGGTTTCCGCGCAGCAGCAGCAGGTTGACGATCTCCCGGACGGTGTCGACCCCGTGCTCGTGCTGGGTGACGCCCAGGCACCAGCTGATGATGGAGCGGTCGGCCTCGCGGTAGACCCGGGCCGCCCGGAGGATGTCCCTGCGGCTCAGCCCGGACTGCCGCTCGATCTCCTCCCAGGAGTCCGCCTCGCAGACGGCGCGGTACTTCTCGAAGCCGGTGGTGTGGCGCTCGATGAACTGCAGGTCCAGCGCCTTGGGATCGGCCGGGGCCTGCTCCAGCAGCGCCTTCGCCATCCCGCGGAGCAGCGCCATGTCGCCGCCGATCCGCACCTGGAGGTTGAGGGTGCTGGTCCGCGTCGCCTTGAACAGGGCCATGTCGACCAACTCGTGCGGCACGATGGTGCGGGTGGCGGCCGCCTCCACCAGCGGGTTGACGTGCACGATCTGCGCGCCCCGGCGGTAGGCCTCGGCCAGCGCGGTGAGCATCCTGGGGGCGTTGGAGGCGGCGTTGACGCCCATGATGAACAGCGCGTCGGTGGCCTCCCAGTCCTTCAGGTCGGCCGTCCCCTTTCCGGTGCCGATCGAGGCCGTGAGCGCGCGTCCGCTGGCCTCGTGGCACATGTTGGAGCAGTCCGGCAGGTTGTTGGTGCCCAGCTCACGGGCCATCAGTTGGTAGAGGAAGGTGGCCTCGTTCCCGAGCCGGCCGGAGGTGTAGTAGGCGGCCTGGTTCGGGTCGTCCAGTTCCCGCAGCGTCCGGCCGACCAGGGCGAAGGCGTCCGGCCAGCTGATCGGGACGTAGTGGTCGGTCGCGGCGTCGTAGACCATCGGCTCGGTGAGCCGGCCCTGGTCCTCCAGCGCGAAGTCGCTCCACTCCATCAGCTCGGTCACCGTGTGCGCGGCGAAGAACGCGCGGTCGACCCGCTTGCGGGTCATCTCCCAGGTGACGTGCTTGATGCCGTTCTCGCAGATGTCCAGGTGCAGGCCCTTGAGGTCGTCCGGCCAGGCGCACCCGGGACAGTCGAAGCCGCCGTTCTCGTGGTTCATCCGGAGGATCGCCCGCGGACCGTCCAGCAGTTCGCGCTCGCCCACCAGGACCTTGGTCACGCTCGCGGCCGCGCCCCAGCCGGCGGCCGGGTGGTGGTACGGGCTGAACTGCGGAGGCTGCTCCGGGGCGGCCCCGATGCCGGGCTCGACCGGGTCCTGCTGGGCGTCATCGGAGGCGTTCACCACGGGCACCTTCCGCCGTTCGGGCATGGGCCGACACTCGGTCTCCGCACTCAGGCTATGCCGGTTGATCTACCACCGCCCAGCGTCGGCGGCCCGCCGAAGCTCGTCGCCGCGATCTGGTTCGACAAGCGGGTGCTGCTCGGCATCCCGGCCGGCACCGGTCTCACCCCGGAGGCGTTCCGCCCCGGCGACGCGGTTGCCGGTCAGTGACCTGCGGCGGAGAGGCTGCTGGTGTAGTGGTGTCGGGTGGGGCTGGTCCAGTGGACGTCGTGGGTGGCGGGGTCGTGGCGGACGCGCCAGCGGGCGCGGTGCTTGAGCAGATGGTGCCGCCGACAGAGAGCGATGAGATTGTCCGGGGTGGTGGGCCCTCCGGCCCGGGGGTCGTCGTGGTTGAAGGGGACGACGTGGTCCAGGTCGCATTGGTCGGCGGCGCGGGTGCAGCCGGGGAAGCGGCAGGTCGCGTCGCGGGCGGTGACGTGGCGGGCGACCTCGGCGGTGGGCCGGTAGGAGGTGGGGTCGGTCCTGACGAGACGTCCGGTGGCGGGTTCGACCAGGAGCCGTCGCCAGATGCTGCCGGGCGCAGTCGCCAGCGCGCGGGCCTGGGCTGCGGTGACCGGCCCGTAGCCCTTGAGGTCGGCCGGGTCCTGGCCGGTGCCGATCAGGGTGTCGTACGGGACGGTGACCGACACCGTCGTCACCGGGGAAGTTGTCCCGGATTCGTGGACAAGTTCGCCGGGCCGCGTGACGAGGTCGACCAGGGCATCGGCACGACGCTGGCGCAGTGTGCGGCCGTCGTCGCTGCGGCGGGCGTGGGTGTCGACGGCGGCGTCGACGCGCAGGGCGTCGACGGCCGTCAGCAGCGCGCCGTACCAGGCCATGCCGTCCGGACGGGGCTGCAGGGCGGTGTGCCGGTCCTCGCCGGCCCGCCGGTGGCGCTCCTCGGCGCCGACGGGGTCGGCCTTGATCACAGCGCGGGCGATGGCCTTGCGGGCCGCACCGACGGTCTGCTGCGGGAACCGGTCGACGGTCAGCTCCTCCACCCTCGTCGCGACCGGGTCGTCGAGGTTGGCGGTGAGCTCGGACAGGACCTTGGCGTGCATGAGCTGGATCCGCCCCTGCGCCAGCAGCGCGACCGTGCGCGGGAACCGGCTCACGATCGCCCGCGCCTCCACCAACCGGCCCCGCGCCGTGTCCGGCGACACCCTCAGGGCGCACGCGACCTGCTCCCCGGTCTCCAGGAAGTCCACCAACGCGTCCGGCTGCCCCGGAATGCACTCCAGCGGCTGTGCCTCCAGCCCGGCCAGCAGTTCCAACTCGATGGCCTGCAGCCAGCGAAGGTGTCGCTCCACCGCCACCAGGGCGTCGACCCGGCCCGCCGCCGACAGCACCGCGCCCGCCAGCCCTGCCAGCCCTGCCAGCCGCGCCGCGCTGTCCGCACCGGGCACGCACCGCGCCAACTCCGCCACCACCACGTCATCCACGACCAACACCCCCAGACTGTTCCGTACACCCCTCATCCTCACTGCCGCCACTGACAATTCCGGCCCCCGAAGAGGGGTCCGACCGGAATTCAGCGACGCGAACGGTAGTGCAGCCACCTCCCGTGCGCCCCCATGATCCGCCCCCTCCCCTATTTCGAACCTGTCCTGATTTCCGGGACAGATCCCGGCCCGTCGCGAGGCCGGTCGACACGTCGGTCGGCACGTCGGTCGGCGGGCCGAGGTCCATGATCGCGGCGAGGAGGAGGACGGTCGGGACCGGCCAGGACCGACCTCGGGCGCCGGGGGGTCAGTTGGAGCGCAGCGCGGGGTGGTCGGCGACGACCGTGCAGGAGCCGGGGGCGATCTCGGTGAAGCCGGCGTCGCGGACCGTGGGCAGGCCGGAGCCGGTCAGCACGGACCAGCGCTCGGGGCTGGCAGTGCGCACGGCGAGGGCGAAGCCGGAGTCGCGCCACGCCGCGCGGTCCGCGTCGGACAGGGCCCACCAGGCCAGTTGCGCGCCGTGACCGGCCTGGGCCATGGACTTGCCGGTCGACATCGGGACGTCCGGGTTGAACCAGAGCACCGGCAGCAGCGCGTCCGCGGCGGTCGGCGGCTCCGGGTCGTCCAGCTCGGTGCCCGAGACCTGGAGCTTGACCAGCTCCTTGGGCCAGCCGTCCAGTGGCACCGGTGGGAACACCCGGACCTCGGCCGACTTGCCGGTGAGCGTCAGCCCAGGCAGCTCGGAGGCCCGCCGCCACTCGGAGCCGCGGGCCCGCCGCACGACCTTCCGGATCCTGGCGTCCTGCCAGGCGTGCACGCGCTCGGCCCACTCGCCGTCCGGCTCGGTGGCGCGGGGGTCGGAGAGCAGCGTGAGCACGGCTCGGGCCGCGGTCTCCAACGCGTCGGTGTGCGCGGGCGGATCGTCACGCTCGATCCGGACGACGAGCGGGAGCACGTACTGGGGCGCGGCGTCGCGGTCGTCGGACTGGTCGGCGAAGGGGCTGCTGCTGGTCATCGGGCCAGTCTCGCAGCCCGCCCGGGGGTGTTCGCTACCCTGGTACCCATCGCCGCACGTCAGGAGCTCGTCACCATGGTCACCACCGCAATCGCCCAGCCCGTTTTCCGCACCGCCGGGGCCGAGGATGTGCCTGCGCTGGTGGCACTGATCGAGTCGGCGTACCGCGGTGACTCCAGCCGCGCGGGGTGGACCACCGAGGCGCACCTGCTGGACGGGCGGCGCACGGATCCCGAGGGCGTCAGCGCGGTGATCGGCGCCGAGCACAGCCGGATGCTCGTGGCCGAGGCGGACGGCGAGATCCTCGGCTGCTGCCAGCTGGAGAGCCGCGACGGCCACGCCTACTTCGGCATGTTCGCCGTGCGTCCCACTCTCCAGGGCGGCGGTCTGGGCCGACAGGTCCTGGCCGAGGCCGAGCGTCTGGCGCGCGAGGAGTGGGGCGCGGACGAGCTGCACCTGACCGTGATCACGGCCCGGGAGGACCTGATCGCCTGGTACCTGCGCCGCGGCTTCGCCCGCACCGGGCGCAGGAGCGCGTTCCCCTACGGCGAGGAGCGCTTCGGCCGGCCCAAGCGCGACGACCTGGAGTTCGAGCTGCTGGTGAAGGAACTGCCCCAGGGCGCCTCCGCCAGGACCGAGGACAGGGCGTCGAGGGCGGACGGGTAGTCGAGGTCGGACGGGGCGGCGAAGCCGATCAGCTTGGAGTTCGCCGAGACCGCGGACGGACGGGCCGTGACGGGTGCAGTCCGACATCGACTCCGCTTCGCCGGGGCCGTCCGCAGGCAGGGTGACCAGGGCGTGCAGACCGGCCGGGACGCCGTGGGCGGTGAGGGCCGGTGCCGTCGGCGCGCAGCACGTCGCTGAGCAGACCGACGGACTGGTAGTAGCCCGAGGTGATCACGATGCGGTGCGGGGTGGTGAGCACCCACGGGTGCGCCCGAGGTAGTCGGCGAGCGCCGTGCGCAGCTAGATCCGGCCCTGCGGGTCTCCGGCGCCGAAGTCCTCGGGGCGGGCGCGGGTGAGCACCCGCCGGGTGGCTGCGAGCCAGGCGCGGGTGGGAAAGGCGCTGACGTCGGGGAGTCCGGGCCGCAGGTCGTGGACCGGCCGTGCCGCTGCCGGTCCGGGGGGCGCGGGAGCCGGGGCGAGCGGCGGCGCCTCGGCGACGGAGGTGCCCGATCCGGGACGTGCGGTCAGGTGGCCCTCCTCGACGAGTTGGTCGTAGGCGGCGGTGACGGTGCCCCGCGAGAGCCCGAGCTCCTGGGCGAGGCCGCGGGTGGACGGCAGGAGCGTTCCGGCGGCCAGGCGTCCGTCCCTGATCGCCGCACGCAGCGCGGACTCCAGGCCGGCCCGCCGCCCGCTCGCCGCGGTCAGGTCGACATGGAGGTCCAACCGGGAACTGGACCAATGATTCGACATGGGACTGGATCTTATTCCGTGGTCCGGATGCCGCCTAGGTTGATGGCCAGGGCCTCGGCCCGACAACGAAGGAGACCCGGCGGAGAAGGAGACCCAGCGGTGATCGTGATCGCCCACCTCAGCGACATCCACATCGGCGACGGCCACGGCGACCACGCGCAGCGCAGCGTCGAGCGCACCCGGGCGGTCATGGACTACCTGGAGGACCTCCCGTTCGATCTGGACACGGTCCTGGTGACCGGGGACATCGCCGACCACGGCCGGCCGGCCGAGTACCAGCAGGCCCGCGAACTGCTGGCCTCCCGGCACCCGGTACTGGTCTGCCCGGGCAACCACGACGAACGCGCCGCGTTCCGGGAGGGCCTGCTCGGGCAACCGGGATCGGCGGCGCCGGTTAATCAGGTGCACCGAGCCCCCGGCGTCGTCGTCGCGCTCTGCGACTCCTCGGTACCGGGCAAGGACGAGGGCTACCTTCAGGACGAGACGTTGGCCTGGCTGGACGGCGTGCTCGACGGCACGCCGGACGGGGTGCCCGTCCTGGTCGGCTTCCACCACCCGCCGGCCCTGCTGCACAGCCCGTTCATCGACGGCATCCGGCAGTTCGGCGCACAGCGGCTCGCCGAACTGGCCGGCCGCCGTCCCGGCATCGTCGCCTTCCTGTGCGGGCACGCCCACACTCCGGCGGCGACCACCTTCGCCGGCCGGCCGCTACTGGTCGCCCCCGGGGTCGTCTCCACGCTCCGGCTCCCCTGGGAGCACCGTGCCCACCCGGAGGACCACGTCCACCTCGGTCCTCCGCCCGCGCTCGCCTTCCACGTCCTGGACGACGAGCGTCGGTTGACGACCCACTACCGGTGGGTCGACACCAGCTGAGCCACCCGCAGCGGGCTGCCGACCGGGTCGGCGCAGCTGGGCGGCCAGGACCGTGCGGGCCTCGGCCATGGAGGGGCCGTACCAGGTGAGATGGCGACCGCTGAGCAGGGCGGCGGGCAGCCCCGGGAAGGCTTCGGGGCCGTCGGTGGCGGTGAAGCGGTAGGGCTCGTCGGGCAGGACGACGAGGTCGGCTCCGGCGTCGCGCAACCGCTCCAGCGGGATGGCCGGGTAGCGGTCGGCGTGGTCGGCGTAGACGTTCCGGACGCCGAGCCGACGCAGCACGTCACCGGCGAAGGTGTCGCGTCCGAGGACCATCCAGGGCCGCCGCCAGATGGGGACGACGGCCGCCGCGGTCGCGGGACCGGGCCCCGCCCAGGGGGCGTCGCTGTCGCTCCAGGCGGCCTCCGCCCGGTCGAGCCAGTCGGGACGCGGGAGGCCGCAGGCCGTGACCAGCATCCGGTCCAGGGAGCGCAGCGCCTGGTCGACGGTGCGGACCTCGGTCACCCAGACCGCCGCTCCCGCAGCCCGCAGGGCCTCGATGTCGGGGGCCCGGTTCTCCTCCTCGTTGGCGAGGACCAGGTCGGGGGCGAGCCCGAGGATCCGGGCGACGTCGGGGTTCTTGGTGCCGCCGACGCGCGTGACGTCCAGGTCGGCGGGGTGGCTGCACCAGTCGGTGGCGCCCACCAGCAGCCCGGGCGCGGAGCAGGCCAGCGCCTCGGTCAACGACGGAACCAGCGAGACCACCCGCCGGACCGGCCCCAGGCGCACCGGCGTGCCCCGGTCGTCGGGCTCGGTGCGGGTCCGGCGGGCGGGCGCGGGCTGCGGCGGATTCATGCCGTCGACGCTACCGCCCGCCGGGGCGGCGGCGGCGCCGGTGAGTACCCTGGTCGGGTCACCGTCCCGAGCCGACACACCTTCCGGGGGCATCGTGGAGTTCGAGTTCACCAGCGAGATCCATCACTGGCGCGGCCCCGCGCCGCACCACTTCGTGACCGTCCCGCCGGAGCGGTCCGCGGACATCCAGGCGCTCGCCGCCGCCGTCACCTACGGCTGGGGCATGATCCCGGTGGGCGTGCGCATCGGCGGCACCGACTGGACCACCTCCTTGTTCGCCAAGGACGGCGGCTACGTGCTGCCGGTCAAGAGCGCCGTCCGCAAGGCCGAGTCGCTCGACCTCGGCGACACCGTCACCGTCCGGCTGACGGTCCACGGCCGCTGAGCCGCCGGGACGCGAGCCGGGCGAGCCTTGCCTTCAATGCTCCATATCCGAGTGTCCGTCGGGTGACGCGCAAGAACCCTTGGAACCCTTGTTCCTGCCCGGCTCAGCCGGGGCTGACGGAGGGACGGGAGGTGACGGCGGTGCCGAAGAGCGTCAGGATGAACAGCGCCACCGACAGCACGTGCACGGCGGTGCAGTACAGGCAGATGGCGTTGATGTCGAAGAGCTCCGCGTAGACGAGGTAGAGCGCGGTGCCGATCCCGGCGACCGACAGCAGCAGCCGCCCCGTCCGCAGCAGCCGGTTCGGGCTGCGCCACGCGACCGGCACATTGGCGGCGGTCATCGCGAGGAAGTAGGCGACGCCCAGCCAGACCACCGGGATGCCCAGCAGCACCGACTCCGGGCTGGTGGTGACCTTGCGGCAGTTGATGACGGCGTTCTCCGGGCAGGCGAGCAGCGTCGGGCTGGTGTAGTGCTCGACGGTCAGGTAGGCCGCGACGGCGAGACCCGCCAGCGCCAGCACCATGCCGAGCAGCGGCAGCGCCCTGGGCACGGCGGTCGGCCCGAGCTGCGCCGAGGCCCGCGACGGGGAGGTCTGCAGGGAGTCGGAACGGCCGCTCATCCCAGCTTCCCCTCGTAGGCCGCGACCGCGCTGGAGCTGCAGACGGTGGCGGGCTGGTTGCCGGTGAGCTTGCACAGGGCGGCGGTCAGCGCGTTGGCGGTGCCGTCCACGGCCTGGGCGATGGGGTTGCCGGGGGTGTCGAGGACGGCGGCCACCTGCTGCTGGGTCTTGCCGGCGAGCAGTCCGGGGTCGTAGGAGGCGCCGGAGACGACGAACCGGTTGCCCAGGTCGGCGAAGGGGATGGCGCCGGTACTCGCGGAGGCGACGTAGGGCGGGGCGTCGTAGGTGGAGAGGAGCTGCTGCTGGGCAGCGGTCGGGGTGTCCAGGGTGCCGTAGCCGTTGCCGGAGGCGGCGGGCTGGTTGGTGTTGGTCTCCACGCCGCTGAAGGCCAGGTAGGCGCTGGTGTAGGTGGCGCCGTGGAAGGAGAAGGTGGGCGTGTTGGGGTCCACGTCCGAGGAGGAGGAGTGGGTGAGCTGGAGGTTCTGGAAGGTCCCGAAGCGGGACAGCGCGATGATCATCGGCCAGCGTTCCGCCGCGCAGTACGGGCAGTACTCGGCCCCGACGTAGACGACCTCGGGCTTGCCGCCGCTGGTCAGCGCCGCAGCTCCGGAGACGGTGCCGGGCAGGGTGCTCACCTTCCCGGCCCCCACCTGGTCCAGGACCTGCGGGGACACCCCGGTCACCTGGGCGACCAGGGCGGCCGGGGCCGCTCCGGCCATGGCCTGGACGGCCGCGGGGGCCTTGGCCGCAGCGGCGGCGGGGGACGTGCCGTGGTCGGCGAGCTTGACGCCGACCAGGGTGGCGACGGCCAGGACGACCGCCGTGGTCGCGGCCACGGCGCCGGTGATCATCCGACGGCGGTGCAGCTCGGCGGCGCGGAGCGCGGCTATGCGCTCCCGGGCCAGTCGGCGGTCGTCCTTCGGCTGGACTGACATGAGCGGTACTCCTCGGTCTGGTGCGACTCGGTCTGGTACGACGGTGGGTGACGGTTCATCGGTTCCGGACGGGTACCTCCGCGGAGCGGAGGGGGTGACCGTGCTCCGACAATATGGATTCTCCTGGACGGTGCCGCCCGCGCGGTAGGCGGTCCCGGTCCTCCCCGGTGCGGCCGAAGGCCGGCAGGGCGCGGCTCGCTGTGGGCCGTCGCCGCACACGGCGGGCGAGTTGGAGCGTGGTCCGGACAACTCCGGTGCAGGGCAACGATCTCCGCCACAGCATCCGTGGCGGTCGGGCGCCGGGTCCGGGACCGGCGGAGGTACGGATCACACCATCATGACCAGCAGAAAGGCCATGGCGACGCTCATCGCCGGGTCGCAACGGTTCGCCCCGCGGGGCACGAAGAGCCCACCGGCCGCCCCCGCCGACAGCGACCGAGGACAAGGGGTGGCGTCGCGTGGCGTGGCGAGCGAGAGCGTGTTCCGGGCAGTCAACACGTTGACAGGGCGCCGGGCGGACACGTTCGCATCTGCCCAGGGGACGGTCTGCACCGCAGCCGGAGTCTGACCGTTGCCGACGCTACTGGCCGACGGCGCGGCGACGGCCGTCGCCGCGGCGCGCGCCGTCGCCGGAGGCCGGTGGGTTCACGGCGCGGGGCGGGATTCGGGGCGGAACTCGTGGGTGACCTCGATGGGTCCGACGATGTGCGCGTTGAACTCCGCCAGCTCCTCGGCCGGCACCCACAGCTCCAGAATGGTTCGCCCGCCGGCCTGTTGGACGGGGTAGCGCGCGACGAAGTCCGCGTCGACCTCGAAGCGGGTGACGTAGCCGACGCCCGAGGCGGGCACGTTCCAGTCCCGGGCGATGCGGATCGCGTAGTCCTCGTTGAGCACCGGATAGAAGATCGGCTGCTCGGGCAGACGCGGCGGCCACGCGCGCCAACCCGAGGCATCGACCAGCGCGAGCTCGTCCGGGCCGACGGGACGCCACAGCGTCATCGTGCTCACGGGCTCGCTCGTCATCGCGCACTCCTACTGCTTCTGCTGCTTCTACTACTTCCAGGTCTTCGGTCCGCTGTCGACCGTAGTGCTTCGGACGAGCCGAGTGCGAGCGGATATCCGCAGCTGGCGGGCGGTGTCAGCGCCGCCGGTTACCGTCGGGACCATGGCGACGACTACGGGGATCGAGTACGTAAGGGGCGACGCGACCACACCGTTGGGCAAGGGCCCGAAGGTGATCGCGCACGTCTGCAACGACCTGGGCGGCTGGGGGAAGGGCTTCGTCCTGGCCGTATCGCGGCGCTGGCCGGAGCCGGAGAAGGAGTTCCGGCGCTGGCACCGGGCGCGGGCCGGAAACGACTTCGGGCTCGGCGCGGTGCAGTTGGTGCAGGTCGGCCCCCGCCTGTGGGTGGCGAACATGGTCGGCCAGCACGGCATCCGCACCGGCAGCAAGGGGGTGCCCGTGCGCTACGAGGCCATCGACACGGCGCTGGCGACGGTCGCGGTCGAGGCCGCCGAGCGCGGTGCCTCGGTGCACATGCCCCGCATCGGCTGCGGCCTGGCCGGTGGCCACTGGGAGCGCGTCGAACCGCTCATCACCGAGCGGTTGGTGACGCCCGGGATCGCCGTCACCGTCTACGACCACGGGCACGACCACAACCACAACCACAACCACGACCACGACCACGACCACGACCACGGGCAGCCTCGCCCCTTGCCCCGATCTTCGCGTTCTTCCTATGATTGATTCTAATGCAATAACTCTTATGTACTAGTTCAAAGGACGATCCCATGGCGAGCACGGACTACCAGGCGACCGAGCGCACGATCCCGACCCGCTCGCGGGAGCGGGCCTCCTACGACCGCGAACTGGTGCACTCGATCCTCGACCAGGGCTACCTCTGCCATCTCGGCTTCGTCCGCGAGGGCGCTCCCGTGGTCCTGCCGACGCTCTACGCCCGCGTCGGGGAGCACCTCTACCTCCACGGCTCGACCGGCTCGCGTCCGCTGCGCGGGGCCGCGGACCCGGGGTTGCCGGTCTGTGCGACCGTGACCCATGTCGACGGGCTCGTGCTGGCGCGCTCCGCCTTCCACCACTCCATCAACTACCGCTCGGTGGTGGTGCACGGGACGGCCCACCAGGTCACCGATCCGGCCGAGCGGGCGCTCGCCCTGGACGCCATCGTCGAGCAGGTCGTCCCGGGTCGCAGCGCCGACTCACGGCGGGCCAACGCCCGCGAGCTGGCGGCGACCGCCGTGATCCGGCTGGACCTGGACGAGGTCTCGGCCAAGCTCCGCACCGGCGGGCCGGCCGACGACCCCGAGGACCTGGAACTCCCTTACTGGAGCGGCGTGCTGCCGGTCGGCAGGGCCTACGGCTCCCCCGAACCCGCGGGCGACCTCGACCCTGCGGTGGCGCTGCCCGCCTACCTGTCGACCGGGTCGGACCAGTTCCGGGTGAGGTAGTGCCGGCGCAGCACCCGGCCCGGACTGCAGGCGGAGCCGCCGAGCAGGTTCGCCGGCCCGCGCCGGAGGGTTGGCTAGCATGCACTGACCTCACCGCGACCCTGCACCGCCGCACGAGCAAGGAGAACGACCGATGACCGAGGCCGTCGACAGTACCGGCCCCAGTACCGGCCCCCGGCTCCGACTGGACGCCAGTGTCTCGGCCGACCCCGGTACGATCCTGGCTTCGGCCCGCGCGGCCGAGAGCCGCGGCGTCGAGCGCCTGGTCGTGGCCGAGACCGCGCACAATCCGTTCGTCCAACTGGCCCGCGCCGCCGACGCCACCCGTTCCATCGAGCTCGCGACCGGCGTGGCCATCGCCTTCGCCCGGACCCCGATGACCCTCGCCTACGAGGCCTGGGGGCTGCACGAGGCCTCCGGCGGGCGGGCGGTCGTCGGCCTCGGCTCCCAGGTCAAGCCGCACATCGTCCGGCGCTTCGGGATGCCCTGGGACCGGCCGGCCGCGCGGATGCGGGAGTACGTCCACGCGGTGCGGGCCATCTGGAACAGCTGGCAGACCGGCGACCGGCTCGCCTTCCGGGGCGATTTCTACACCCATACCCTGATGACGCCGACCTTCGCCCCGCCCCGGATCGAGGCCGGGATGCCGCGGATCCTGCTGGCCGGCGTCGGCCCGTTGATGACGGCCGCCGCCGGAGCCGTCGCCGACGGCTTCATCAGCCACCCGTTCACCTCGCTCGACTACCTCACCACCCAGGTGCTCCCGAGGGTGCGCGAGGCACGGGCCAAGGCCGAGGCCGAGGGCGCGGAGTGGACCGCCCGCCCCTTCGAGGTGGTCGGCAACGTGCTGACCGCTACCGGCCGCACCGAGGAGGAGCTGCGGGCCAACCTGGTCGACGTGCGGGAGCGGTTGGCCTTCTACGCCTCCACCCCCGCCTACCGCCCGGTGCTGGAGCAGCACGGCTGGGGGGCGCTGCACGAGGAGCTGCACACCCTCTCCGTCCGCGGACGCTGGCGCGAGATGGGCGAGCTGATCGACGATCAGGTGTACGACGCCTTCGCCGTGGCCGGCTCCCCGGACGAGGTCGCCCGGGAGATCCACCGCCGCTACGCCGGGGTGGTCACCCGGCTGGCGGTGAGCTCCGCGACCGGCGCCGACCCGGAGCTCACCGCGGACGTGCTCACCGCGATCCGCGCCCTCGGCTGAACCGGGCGCCGTGCCTGCTGGGCCTCATGCCTGCCGGGCGTCGCTGATCTCGCTGGGGACGGTGCCGAGCCACCAGCTGGGGTTGGCGGTGCCGTCGGTGGTGCGGCCGTCGTGGTGGACGTAGTGGCGCCGGTCGCGGCCGGGCTCGCGGAACTCGCCGTTCAGGGCGCGCTCGACCCATTCGGCACCGAAGCGGAAGACCTCGGCGGCGGTGCCGCCCAGCGGGTGGAACTCGTTCTCGTAGACGCGCATCTCCTTGGGCGCGCGGATCCGCTCGTAGTTGGCCAGGGCCTGCTCCAGCTGGGTGAGTTCGTCGAACTCACCGATGCCGTAGAGGACCGGGCAGGTGATCTGCCGGACCAGGTCGCCCAGCGGCATGGCGCCGGCCAGCTCCCGGTCGAAGGCTTCCTCGTCGTCGTAGCCGGCCATGAACATGTAGTTGTTCTTGAAGGTGGGCTGGGCCCGCTCGAAGATGGTCCGGAAGTCGCCGGTGACGGCCTCGAAGGCGGCCAGTGCGGCGAGGCGGGGGTCGGTGGCGGCGGCGCGGGTGCCCCAGTAGCCGCTCATGCTGATGCCGAACATGCCGATGCGGTCGGGGTCGACCTGCGGCAGCGAGGCGAGGTGGTCGATGTAGCGGCTGATGGCGCGCTCGTAGTTGGTCAGGTCGACGGTGACGCCGTTGGCCCGGGTCTCGCCCTGGCCGGGGCCCTCGATGGAGAGGGCGACGATGCCGCGTGAGGTGTAGTAGCGCTCGGCCGCGTAGATGTAGTCCTCCTTGATCATGTCCATCCCCGGGCCGAGGATGACCGCCGGAGCGCCGGTGACCTCTCCGGCGGGCAGGTGCAGCAGGGCGAAGATCTGACCGCCCTCGAAGTCCAGGACCACCCGGCGCACCCGGCCGTCGCGCAGTGCGCCGATGCGCTCGACGCAGTGGTTGGTGTGCTCACGGAAGGCGAGCTTGCGCGGGTCGGCGGTGTCGAAGATCGAGTACTGGGCGCGGCCCCACATGACGGCGGCGCGGACGTAGAGGTCGGCGGCGGTCTGCGCGAAGCCGCCGCGCTCGTGGTGGGCGGCGCGCTCCTCGGCCTGCCCGGCCACCGTGGCCCACGCCTTGGGCAGCATCGCCCCGCTCTGGACCAGGGCGAAGACCTTGTCGAAGTCGGTGTGGTCGTGGCCGAACTGCTCCAGGGTGCCCTTGGCCTGGGGGTGCAGGGCGTCGAAGCCGCCCTGGGCGAGGGCGATGTCCAGGGCCCAGTTCTGGCCGGTCGAACGAACAGTCATGACAGATGTCCTCTCTGGGTGGGCACTCGGCTCGCGCTGCGCTCCGAAGTGCCTAAGTACTTAGCTATTAAGTACTTAGACTAAGCTGGATGTCAACCGGCCCCCGGTCCACCACCAGCCAGCCGGTCCACCACCAGCCCGCCCACCAGCCCGCCCACCACCCCGCCCGGAAGGTCCGCCCCCATGCCCGAGCCCACCCGCGACCAGGCCCGCAACCAGGCCCTCGACCAGCTGGCCCGCGCCGCCTACAGCCTCAGCGCCGCCGACTCCCGCCTGCGCGGACGCGCCACCCGGACGCCCGGCGCCCTCTCCCTCACCCACGCGCGGGCGCTGCGCGCCCTGGCCGATGCCGGCCCGCTGCCGATCGGTCGGCTGGCCGCCGCCACCGAGACCACCGGCGCCGCCACCACCCAGCTGGTCAACGGCCTGGCCACGGCCGGCTACGTCACCCGCGAACGCCCCGCCGACGACAAGAGATCGGTCCTGGTCGCCCTCACCGACGCCGGCCGCCGCCGCCACCAGGAACGCCAGGCCGCGCTGGCCCAGGCACTCGACACCGCGCTCGCGCACCACGACACCACCGCCCTGGACGGCGCGACCGACGTCCTGCGGCAACTCGCCGCCATCTACGACCAGCTCTGAAGCCACCGGCACCCGGCCGCGCGGACATGCGCGCGGACATGCGCGCGGACATGCGCGCGGACAGCCTCGCGGACATGCGCGCGGACACAAGGGAGCGTCAGGATCTTCGCTCCGCCGTCAGCACGGCGTCAGGAAACCGCGCGTCGGCTTGTCCGGGGCGTCCGGGGACGCTTCGATCGTCCCCATGGGCCTTTTCCTCCGCAGCCTGAGCTGCGCCGTGACGGCGCCGTGCTGCGCGGCCCCGCTGGTGCCGCCGGACCGGAGCCACGACGACCGTCCGCCTCATCCGGCGACGAGTCGCGGCGTGTTCGTGCGCCTGCCCCGGCGCTGAAACGCGCCCACTTCCTCTCCACCGCACTCCCCTGCCCGGCCCCGCCCCATCGGCTCGGCCTGCCGTGGCCTGCCCCGGCACGCCCCGGGCTGCCCCGCGCGCCCCGGGCCCCATCGTTCCTCGCCGAACTTCACCCGTTCCTCACCGAACTTCACCGAACGGACGGTCTCCACCGTGTCCACCGACCTCTCCTTCTCCGACCGCACCGCACTGGTCACCGGCGCCACCGAGGGCATCGGCCTGCAGACCGCGCTCCGCCTGGCCACCGGCGGGGCCAGCGTGATCGTGCACGGCCCCACCGCCGACAGCGCCGCCGCCGCGGTACGGCAGCTGGTGTCGGCCGGCGCGCCCGCGGCGAGCCTGGAACCGGCCGAAGCCGACTTCACCGATCTGGGCCAGGTCGACCGGCTGGCCGAGGAGCTGGCCGACCGGCATCCGCGGCTGGATCTGCTGGTCCACAACGCGGGCATCGCCGCGCCGGAGCGGCGCACCCTGACCGGGGCGGGCAACGAGATCTGCTTCCAGGTCAACTACCTGGCCCCGTACCTGCTCACCCGGCTGCTGGAACGGTCGCTGACCCGCAGCGCCGACAGCCGGATCGTCGCCCTCGGCTCCAGCCTGCACCGCACCGCCAACATCGACTGGACCGACGTCACCCGCGCCAAGCGCTACTCCCGGATCGCCGCCTACGGCCAGTCGAAGCTCGCCCTGACCACCTTCGTCTCGGCGCTCGCCCAGTGGCTCCCGGCCGGCCACACCGCGCTCAGCGTGCACCCGGGCATCGCCGAGACCGCGATCCGGCCGCTGTACGGGACGTCCGGCCGTCCCGCCGCCGAGGTCGCCGAGACCGTGGTCGCCCTGTGCCGGCCCAGCACCGAGGTCGTCAACGGCGCGTACTACGAGGGGCTGACCCCGGCCGCAGCCGGCGCCCAGGTCACCGAGAAGCGCTCGGTCGACCGGCTGCTCAAGCTCAGCGAGCGGCTGACCGACCTCGTCGCGACGAGGGCCTGAGCCGCCGCCCCGGAGCTGAGCATGCGTCATCTCCCCTTCCACCGAACGCCTACCCCGACGATGAGGAACCCGTGTCCAAGCGCGCCCGCAAGAAGCACGACCGCCGCAAGAAGGGCGGCAACCACGGCCGGAGGCCCAATGCCTGACCGTCCGTGAGCAGCCCCCTCAGCAGTGCCCCGTTCGGCCTCCGGTCCGACCGGGGCACTCCCGCGTTCGGGCGAGTCGGCGACCGTTCAGGTTTCCTGCGGCGCGGCCCTGGTGATCCCTCCGGACGGATCTGACCCGCAGACCGCAACCGGAGTGGAGCTACGCATGCCCGACGTGGCCTTCGTCGCCGTCACGATCGTCGTGTTCGGCCTGCTCGCGCTGATCGCGCGGGGGGTGGAGCGGCTGTGAGTGCGGACAACATCATCGGACTGGTGGTGGCGGTCGCGCTGGTCGGCTACCTGATCGCGGCGCTGATCCTGCCGGAGCGGTTCTAGTGGGCCCGACGTCGGCGGGTCTGCTCCAGGCGCTCGCCCTGGCGGCCGCACTCGCCCTCTCCCACCGGCCGCTCGGCGACTACATGGCGCACCTGCTCAGCAGCGACCGGCACCTGCGGGTGGAACGCCTGCTGCACCGGGTGATCGGGGTGGACGGCGACGCCGACCAGACCTGGTCGTACTACCTGCGCAGCCTGCTGGCCTTCTCGGCGGTCTCGGTGCTCTTCCTCTACGCGTTCCAGCGGGTGCAGAACCACCTCTGGCTCGCCCTCGGCTTCCCGGCCGTGCCGGCGGCCACCGCCTGGAACACCGCCACCTCCTTCGTCACCAACACCAACTGGCAGGCGTACTCGGGCGAGTCGACCATGGGCCACCTGGTGCAGATGGCCGGACTGGCGGTGCAGAACTTCCTCTCGGCCGCCGTCGGGATCGCCGTCGCCGCCGCGCTGATCCGCGGCTTCACCCGCAACCGCACCGACCGGGTCGGCAACTTCTGGACGGACGTCACCCGGATCGTGGTCCGGTTGCTGCTGCCGGTCTCGATCGTCTTCGCCGTCGTCCTGATCGCCGCCGGCCTGGTGCAGAACCTGCACGCGGCCCACGTCTACACCACGATCGCCGGCGGCAGCCAGTCGATCCCGGGCGGACCGGTGGCCTCACAGGAGGTCATCAAGGAGCTGGGCACCAACGGCGGCGGCTTCTACAACGCCAACTCCGCGCACCCCTTCGAGAACCCCAACCCGTTCACCAACTGGCTGGAGATCTACCTGCTGCTGGTGATCTCCTTCTCGCTGCCGCGCACCTTCGGCCGGATGATCGGCGACCGGCGGCAGGGCTACGCGATCGTGGCCGTGATGACGGTCTTCTGGGTGGCCTCCGGCGCCCTGCTGACCTTCTTCGAGTACCAGCACCACGGCACCGCGCCCCAGGCCGCCCACGCCGCGATGGAGGGGAAGGAGGTCCGCTTCGGCATCGCCGCCACGGCGCTGTTCGCCTCGGGGACCACCCTCACCTCGACCGGTGCGGTCAACAGCGCGCACGACTCGCTGACGGCGCTCGGCGGCGGGGTCGCGCTCTTCGACATGATGCTCGGTGAGATCGCCCCCGGCGGCACCGGTTCCGGCCTGTACGGGCTGCTGGTGCTGGCGGTGATCACGGTCTTCGTGGCCGGTCTCATGGTCGGCCGCACCCCGGAGTACCTGGGCAAGAAGCTCAGCGCCCGGGAGATGAAGTTCGCCTCTCTCTACATCCTCACCACTCCGGCGATCGTCCTGGTCGGCACCGGCGTGGCGATGTCCTTCAAGGGTGAGCGCGCCGCGATGCTGAACCACGGCGCCCACGGCTTCACCGAGGTGCTCTACGCCTTCACCTCGGCCGCCAACAACAACGGCTCCGCCTTCGCCGGCCTCTCCGCCACCACCACCTGGTGGAACACCGCGCTGGGGCTGGTGATGCTGTTCGGGCGGTTCCTGCCGATGGTCTTCGTGATGGCGCTGGCCGGCTCGCTGGCGCGGCAGCACCCGGTCCCGGCCGGGACCGGAACGCTGCCCACCCACAACGCGCTCTTCGTCGGCATGCTCTCCGGGGTGGTCCTGATCGTCGTCGGTCTCACCTACTTCCCCGCCCTGGCACTGGGGCCGCTCGCGGAGGGCCTGCACCGATGACCACCGACACCCCCCAACTGCAGCCGGACGCCCACCCGGACACGCACCGGGTCTCCGGCGGGCTGCTGGACCCGCAGCAACTGCTCGCCTCGCTGCCCGACGCCGTGCGCAAGGTCGACCCCCGGGTGATGGTGAAGAACCCGGTGATGTTCGTGGTCGAGGTCGGCTCGCTGCTGACCACGCTCTCGGCGATCCAGAAGCCCAGCACCTTCGCCTGGGTGATCACCGTCTGGCTGTGGCTCACCGTCGTCTTCGCCAACCTGGCCGAGGCCGTCGCCGAGGGCCGCGGCAAGGCGCAGGCCGACACCCTGCGCCGGACCAAGACCGACACCGTGGCCCGCCGCGTCGTCGGCGGCTGGACGCCGGGGGCGACCGGGGTGGCCGAGGAGGAGGTCGCGGCGACCGAGCTGCGCCTCGGCGACCATGTACTGGTCGAGGCCGGACAGGTGATCCCCGGTGACGGCGACGTGGTCGAGGGCGTCGCGTCCGTGGACGAGTCGGCCATCACCGGCGAGTCGGCCCCGGTCATCCGCGAGTCCGGCGGCGACCGCTCGGCGGTCACCGGCGGCACCAAGGTCCTCTCCGACCGGATCGTCGTGAAGATCACCTCGGAGCCCGGCAAGACCTTCATCGACCGCATGATCGCCCTGGTCGAGGGCGCCTCCCGGCAGAAGACGCCGAACGAGATCGCGCTGAACATCCTGCTCGCCTCGCTCACCATCGTCTTCCTGCTGGCCGTGGTCACCCTCCAGCCGATGGCCACCTTCGCCGGGGCCGAGCAGACCATCGTGGTGCTGGTGGCACTGCTGGTGGCACTGATCCCGACCACCATCGGGGCGCTGCTCTCGGCGATCGGCATCGCCGGCATGGACCGGCTGGTCCAGCGCAACGTGCTGGCGATGTCGGGCCGCGCGGTCGAGGCCGCCGGCGACGTCTCCACCCTGCTGCTCGACAAGACCGGCACCATCACCTTCGGCAACCGCCAGGCCGCCGAGTTCCTCACCGTCGGCGACGTCGACATCGCCCGGCTGGCCGACGCCGCCCAGCTCTCCTCGCTGGCCGACGAGACCCCCGAGGGCCGCTCCATCGTCGTCCTGGCCAAGGAGAAGTACGGGCTCCGGGCCCGGACCCAGGGCGAGCTCGGCCACGCCAGCTGGATCGAGTTCACCGCCCAGACCCGGATGTCCGGCGTCGACCTCGACGAGCCGTCGGGCGTCCACGCCACCCGCAAGGGCGCGGCCGGATCGGTGGCCGCCTGGGTCCGCGACCACGGCGGCCAGGCCGGCCAGGAGCTGGACCTCGCCGTCGAGCGGATCTCGCACCTGGGCGGCACGCCGCTGGTCGTCGCCGAGCAGCAGGGCGCCGACCCGGCGCAGGTGCTGGGCGTGATCTACCTCAAGGACGTGGTCAAGCAGGGCATCAAGGAGCGCTTCGAGGACCTGCGGCGGATGGGCATCAAGACCGTCATGATCACGGGTGACAACCCGCTGACGGCCGCGGCCATCGCCGAGGAGGCGGGGGTCGACGACTTCCTCGCCGAAGCGACGCCCGAGGACAAGATGGCGCTGATCCGCCAGGAGCAGGCGGGCGGGAAGCTGGTCGCGATGACCGGCGACGGCACCAACGACGCCCCCGCGCTCGCCCAGGCCGACGTCGGCGTGGCCATGAACACCGGTACCTCGGCCGCCAAGGAGGCCGGGAACATGGTGGACCTGGACTCCAACCCGACCAAGCTGATCGAGATCGTCGAGATCGGCAAGCAGCTCCTGATCACCCGCGGCGCACTGACCACCTTCTCCATCGCCAACGACGTCGCCAAGTACTTCGCGATCATCCCGGCCATGTTCGCCAGCGTCTATCCGGGGCTCGGCCGGCTCAACATCATGCACCTGCACAGCCCCACCTCCGCGATCACCTCGGCGATCGTCTTCAACGCACTGATCATCATCGGGCTGATCCCGCTCGCCCTGCGCGGGGTGCGCTACCGGCCGTCCTCGGCGGGCGCCTTGCTGCGCCGCAACCTCGGGGTCTACGGGCTCGGCGGGCTGGTGCTGCCCTTCGTCGGCATCAAGATCATCGATCTGGTCGTCCAGTTCATCCCCGGCCTGCGGTAGAACTCCGACTTCCGAGAGCTTCTGAGAGCTTCTGAGAGAGAGCGTGGGAAGACCCGTGGCCAAGCCCTTGCCGGCGCTGATCCGGCTCCATCTGACGGGACTGCGGATCCTGCTGGTGTTCACCGTCCTCTGCGGCGTCGCCTACCCGCTGCTGATCACCGGCATCGCCGAACTCGCCCTCCCCGGGCAGGCCAACGGCTCGCTGGTGCGGCTCGACGGCCGGGTGGTCGGCTCCAGCCTGCTCGGCCAGAACTTCGACCTGCCGACCCGCGCCGTCCGGACCCCGGCCCTGCCCGACCCCCGCTGGTTCCAACCGCGCCCGTCGGCGGCCGGCGCCGGCTACGACCCGACCGCGTCCGGCGCCTCCAACCTCGGCCCCAACGACCCCGGCCTGACCCGAACCATCCAGCTGCGCCGACTGGCCGTCGCGCTCTTCGACGGCGTCCGGCCGTCCTCCGTCCCGCCGGACGCGGTCACTGCCAGCGCGTCGGGCCTCGACCCCGACATCTCCGCCGCCTACGCTTATGAGCAGGTCAACCGCGTTGCCCGGCACCGTCGGCTGGCCCCGGCGGTGGTCCGGCAGCTCGTCGCGGCGCACACCCAGGGCCGCAGCCTCGGCTTCCTCGGACAGTCGCGGGTCGACGTCGTCACGCTCAACCTGGCGCTGGCGCGGCTCGGCTGACCCCCGGCCAGGGGAAGGGATCACACGTGACCCAGCTGTCCGCCTCCGGCGCGAGCCGGCACGTCCCGACCACGCCGGGCCGGCTCAAGGTGTACCTGGGCGCCGCCCCCGGCGTCGGCAAGACCTACCGGATGCTCGACGAGGGCCGGCGCCGGCTGGACCGGGGCACCGACGTGGTGGTCGGCTACGTCGAGTGCCACAACCGGCACCGGACCGAGGACCGGCTGACCGGGCTCGAAGTCCTGCCCCGGCTGGAACGCGACTACCGGGGCTCCCGGTTCACCGAGATGGACGTGGACGCGCTGATCGCCCGGCGTCCCGAGGTCGCCCTGGTCGACGAGCTCGCCCACACCAACATCCCCGGTGGCCGCAACGAGAAGCGCTACCAGGACGTGCAGGAACTCCTCGACGCCGGCATCGACGTGCTGACCACCGTCAACATCCAGCACCTGGAGTCGCTCAACGACGTGGTGCAGAAGATCACCGGAGTGCCGCAGCGGGAGACCGTCGCCGACGACATCGTCCGCCGCGCCGACCAGATCGAGCTGGTGGACATGCCGCCCGAGGGCCTGCGCCGCCGGATGGTGCACGGCAATGTCTACGGTCCGGAGAAGGTCGACGCGGCCCTGTCGAACTACTTCCGGGTCGGCAACCTCATCGCCCTGCGCGAGCTGGCCCTGCTCTGGCTGGCCGGACGGGTCGACGAGGGGCTGCAGCGCTACCGCAGCGAGCACGGCATCGGCAAGGTCTGGGAGACCCGCGAACGGGTGGTGGTCGCGCTCACCGGCGGGCCCGAGGGCGAGACCCTGATCCGCCGGGCCGCCCGGATCGCCGACCGCGCCTCCGGCGGCGACCTGCTGGCCGTCCACGTCGCCCGCAGCGACGGGCTGGCCGAGGCCGACCCGGCCGCCCTCGCCACCCAGCGCCGACTGGTGGAGAAGATCGGCGGCAGCTACCACTCCGTGGTCGGCGACCACGTCCCCACCGCACTGCTCGACTTCGCCCGCGCCGAGAACGCCACCCAGCTCGTGCTCGGCACCAGCCGGCGCGGCCGGATCGCCCGCTCGCTGACCGGTCCGGGCATCGGCGAGACCACCACCGAGCTCTCCGGCGACATCGACGTCCACCGGGTCACCCACGAGGCCTCCGGACGCGGACGCCACCTGCCCGCGCCCACCGCTCCGCACCCGACCCTGCGCCGCGTCGTCGCCACCGGGGCCGCCCTGCTGGTCCCGGTCCTGCTCACGCTGGTCCTCACCGGGACCCGTTCCTCGCTCAACCTGACCAGCGACGCGCTGCTGTACCTGCTGGCCGTGGTCGGCGTCGCCTGCCTGGGCGGCGTCCTGCCCTCGCTGCTCGCCGCGGTGACCGCCTCGCTGCTGCTCAACTACTACTTCATCCCGCCGATCCACCGCTTCACCGTCGACCGGCCCAACAACGTGCTGGCCCTGGTCGTCTTCGCGCTGGTGGCGCTGACCGTGGCGACCGTCGTCGACCGGGCCACCACCGGCTCGCACCGCGCCGCCCGCGCCACCGCCGAGGCCGAGACGCTCTCGGCGCTGGCGCACACCATCCTCGGCGGCGAGCAGGCGGTCCCGGCGCTGCTGGCCCGGCTGCGGGAGACCTTCGGCATGGACCGCGTCGCCCTGGTCCGCCGCGACGGCGCCGGCGGCGACCAGCTGCTGGCCACGGTCGGGGAGGAGGTCGAGGACCACCGGCACGGCACCGCGACCGAGGAGGTCTCCGTCGGCGGCGACGCGCTGCTGCTCCTGAACGGCCGTCCACTGCCGGCCGCCGACCGGCGCGTGCTCACCGCCTTCGCGGCGCACGTCGGCGCGGCCCTGGAGCGGGAGCGGATGGCCCTGGCGGTGGCCGGGGCGGAACCGATCGGCGCCGCCAACCAGGCGCGCGCGGCGCTGCTCGAAGCCGTCAGCCACGACCTCCACGACCCGCTCTCGGTGGCCGTCGCCGCGGTCACCTCGCTGGACAGCCACGACATCGTCCTCCCGGAACAGGACCGGCAGGAGCTCTTCGGCGACGCCCGGGCGGCCCTCGACAGCCTCACCCGGCTCACCGACGACCTGTCCGACCTCGGGCGGCTGCACACCGGCAGCCTCACTCCCGAGCTGCGGGCGGTGTCGGTCGCGGAGTGCTTCACCGGGGCCCGGGAGTCCCTGGGCGAGGCCCGGGTCGCCGTCGGCAGCAGCGGACTGGACGAGGTCCCCGCCGTGCTGGCCGATCCGGGCCTGCTGCAGCGGATCCTCGCCAACCTGCTGGAGAACGCCCTGCTCCGCACCGCCGACGGGGCGGAGATCCAGGTCTCCGCCGGGCCGGTGCACGACCGGGTCGAGATCCGGGTCGCCGACCGGGGACCGTGGTCCCCGGCCACCGACCGCGACGGCGTCTTCGACCCCTTCCCGCCCCGGAGCGCCGACGGCGGCGGCGCCCGGCGCAGCATCCGGCTGCCACTGGCCCTGTCGCTGGGCTTCGCCGAGAGCATGGGCGGCACCCTGCTTCCGGAGGACACCCCCGGCGGCGGCCTGACCATGGCCCTCACCCTGCCCGCGGCGCCGGCCGGCTGACGCCTCACCGCTGCGCGTGGCCCCCCCTGTTGGCCCGCCCCTGTTGGCCCGCCCGGGCAGGACTCCCCCTCACGGGGTCGCCTTCCACGCCAGCGTGCACGTGCGCGTCAGTGTGGAGAAGCCGAGGGAGCCGTAGAGACGCCGGGGAACCGGGTACGCGTCGTCGCCGCGCGGACCGACGACGGCCTGCGTGGCTCCCGACTCCCGTGCCCTCGTCATCACCGAGACGCAGACGGCCCGGGCCAGCCCCCGCCGGGCATGCTCGGGGACGGTGCCGACCGGCTCGAAGAGGACGCTTCGGGAGCGCTCGTCGTACCAGCCCAGCGCGAGGGCCGCCGGGCCGCCGATGGCGTCCCGCCGAGTGGTGTAGCAGGGATCTTGGAATGACCCCTGGTCATGGGGCAGCCATCGCGCAACTCTCCGAGTAGCGAAGCTCGTTGATGAGAGGTGTGCGATGGCCTTGTCCCAGTCTGACCTGTTGCGGCTCTCGGAGTCACTGCGTACGGCCGACGGAGTTGAGTTGATCAGGGTCCTGGCCCAGCGGATCCTGCAGGAGCTGATCGAGGCGGAGGCCACCGCACGGATCGGTGCCGAGCCCGGCGAGCACACCGATGCCCGCACCACCTGGCGCAACGGCCACCGCGAGCGGGTGCTGACCACGCAGGCCGGCGACCTGGACCTGGCCATCCCCAAGGTCCGCACCGGCAGCTTCTTCCCCGTACTGCTGGAACGGCGCCGGCGGATCGACCAGGCGCTCTACGCGGTCATCATGGAGGCCTACGTCCTGGGTGTGTCCACCCGCTCGGTCGACGACCTGGCCAAAGCCCTCGGCGCGGACAGCGGCATCTCCAAGAGCGAGGTCTCCCGCATCTGCGCCGGCCTGGACGAACAGCTCGTCGCGTTCCGCACCCGGCCGCTGGACCACACCCGCTTCCCCTACGTCTACCTCGACGCCACGTACTGCAAGGCGCGGGTGAACCACCAGATCGTCTCCCGGGCCGTGGTCGTGGCCACCGGCATCACCGAGGACGGCGGCCGCGAGGTCCTGGGCGTGATGATCGGAGACAGCGAGACCGAGGCGTTCTGGGCCGAGTTCCTGCGCTCCCTGCGCGAACGCGGCCTGGCCGGGGTCCGCCTGGTCCTCTCCGACAGCCACTCCGGCCTGGTCAAGGCGATCCGCAAGGTCATGCTCGGCGCGGCCTGGCAGAGATGCCGCGTCCATTTCCTGAGAAATGTCTTCGCCGTGATCCCGAAGGAGGCGGCGGAGATGGTCGCCGCGACCATCCGCACGGTCTTCGCCCAGCCGAACCAGGACGCCGTCCGCGCTCAGCTCGACACCGTCGCCGACATGCTCGGCAAGCAGTTCCCCAAGGTCAGGCAGATGCTCATCGAGGCCAAGGACGACCTGACCGCCTTCGCGGCGTTCCCGGAGCGACATTGGAAGAAGATCCAGTCGACCAACCCCCTGGAGCGGATCAACCGCGAGATCAAGCGCCGGACCGACGTCGTCCAGGTCTTCCCCAACGACGACGCGCTCCTACGACTGGTCACCGCCGTGCTCTTCGAGATGCACGATGAATGGATTGCCTTCCCGCGCCGCTACCTGCCCGAAGGCAGCATGGACAAGATCTACCCCGACTCGCACACCCCCGACGAACTACCGCCCACCGCCTAACCGTTGGCATGCGACCGTTACACCACTCCAAGGGACACGACCGGGCCGCCGTCCGGAGCCAGCACCACGAGGTCGAGTTCGGGCCGATAGGCCACGACCCCCTTCAGCGCCCGGAACGCGTCGAGGGTGAAGTTGCTGCCCGGCTCGTTGCCGGTGATGGTCAGGCCCAGCAGCTCCTTGATCCGGGCCGGAGCCCAGGCTCGGCGGTGGGCCTCGACTCGTGCGGCCTCGCCGGCCTCCTCGGCCGTCACGATGCTGTACCCGGGGGCCAGGGGCACCCGCGGCAGTCGGCCGAGCCCTCGGTGCTGGAGCAGGAAGAAGGGGCCACCCCGCTCATGCGCGCCGGCCTCGCGAAAGGTGTCCGCCATCGGCGTTCCGGTCACCAGGCCGATGGAGCCCCGGGGCGCCTGCGCAAAGATCCTCCCGACTGCGAGACGCCGTTCGTCCCGCGACAGCCCGGGCGAGAAGTGACCCTCGACCTCCGTCTCCTCACCCGCGTGCCAGACCTCGGCGAACCAGCCGTTGCCGTCGAGGACGGCATCAGGTGCCGGGGCCCCGTCGCAGCCGGAGCCGTGCCAAGCCACGTTGCCGGGGTGCGACTGCTGCGAGGGGGTCCAGCTGCGGGCCACGAGATCGATCCGGTCGTTGAGATCCATGGGCGCAGCCAAGCAGCAGAGCCGTCATCGGCGCACCTGATTTCCCGGGGCGGAGCTGCCGGGCCCCGTCGGAGGGCCGAGCGACATCGCTTCTCGCGGCTGTCGACCGAGGATCACGCCGAGGGGGTCGGCCCTTCCAACTGGTCGCTGATCCACTGCAGCGGACCGGTGCCCATCGCCGGGACGTAGGTGTAGGCGTTGTGACGGCCACCGGGGATCAGGTTGAGGGTGGTGTGGACCGGCCCGCGGTTGCCGTAGGAGGCGATGAAGTTCTTGATCGCGCTGATCGTCGTCCGGCCCTCCGCGGTGCCGACCTGGAAGGCGAGGTAGACGTCCGGTCCCTTGCGGGCGATCAGCTGGCCGGCCAGCACCTGCGGGTTGTTCTGCTGCTGCTCCTTCTCGTGGCCCTTCCAGAAGGGCGAGTCGGGCACGATGTCCGGGCCGGAGGCGAGCACCGCCTTGAAGCGGTCCGGGTACTGCAGCACCGTCTTGAGTCCGGCGAAGCCGCCGCTGGAGGAGCCCATGAAGGCCCAGCCGTCGCGTGACTTGAGCGTCCGGAAGTTCTGCTTCATCAGATCGGGGATGTCATCGGCCAACCAGGTGCCCATTTTGGGCTGGCCGGGGATGTCGCTGCCGTCCCAGTAGTGGTCGTGGTCGTCGGGCCCGGGGTTGAGCACCGGCATGGCCAGCAGGAACGGCTTGCTCTTGCCCGACCGGTACCAGGAGCTGATGCTCTGCTCCAGCTTGAGGCCGGGGTCGGCCCAGTAGTTGTCGTTGAAGCCGGGCCCGCCCGGCAGGGCGATCAGCACCGGAAAGCCGCTGTGCGCGTACTTCGGGTCGCCGTACTCCTTGGGTGCCCACACCCACACCTTGCCGGTGTAGCCGGACTTCTTGCCGGTGATGGTGGCCACGGCAATGTGCGTGCCGTCGTCCAGGGTGTGCGCGATCCGCCACGGAGTCTCCGGGCCGGTCGGCAGGACGGTGTCGGCAGCGGCCTTCACCGCCGTACCGCCGCCCCCGCCCGGACCGGTGGCCACGGTCGTGCCGAAGTTGATCGGCTCGCCCTTCTGGCTGAACGGCGGGATCTCGTAGTGCTTCATCATCGGGATGCCCACACCGACGACACCGCCCAGGCAGACCGTGGCTGCGATCAGCAGCGCCGTTCGGCGCCGGCGCCGCCCACGGGAGCGCAGCTTGCGGGCCGCAGCCCGGTTCCCGCCGGAAACGGAGAGGCCGCCACCGGACTGCCCGGGTATCACGGGCTGGTCGGGCACGGTGCGCTGGTCGGGCAAGGTGGACTCCGTCGGTGCTTGTGGCCGTACTGGCCTGCTCTTACCTGCAGGACGGAAACTCACACCGCACGGTTCCTGTCTGCACGAACCTTTCTCCGATGAGCCGGTGCCGGGGCCCGGTCCGGCGGGACCGGGCCCCGCTTCGAGGAGGAGGCTCAGAGGTTGAAGACTTCACCGGTGGCCCGCAGCATGACGCACTGGTTGGCGAAGGTCTGCTGGTAGGACAGGTGCCTGCCGTTCCAGACGCCGACCGCGGTGGCCGTGACCGGGAGGTAGATCATCGGGCACAGCGTGCCGGCGGCCGGGAGCAGGGCGATGTCGCCCTGGACGCTGATGATGCTGTCGCAGGCGGCCGCCGCGTCGGGGTGGGTGCCCTCGGCGGTCGGGGTGCAGCTGAGCGTGACCGCCTGCTCGACACCGGCCTGGCGCTGCGGGCCGGCGCCGGCCACGCTGAGGACCAGGTCGTCGGGTCCCTGGTTGATGGGGATCGCGGAGGCCGGCGTCGGGCTCAGGGCGAGGAGGCCGGCCGCGGTGGCCGCGACCGCTGCTGCGAGAACATTCCGAGTGCGCATTTCAATCTCCTGTCGGACGAACGGACATCGCAGCGCAGTCTTGCCTGCAGCCTTGGCATGCGCACACCCGATCATGCCCGTGCGTCACAATGTGACCACATACTGCGACCGAACTATGGCCTGGAATCCCCCTGTCGCCGCGCGTCGTCGCAGCCTCGGACCGAGGGGCGCCCGGCGCGCCGCCGGCGGCAAGTATTGCCTGGTCAGCTGGGGCGCCGGCGGGCTCAGGGCACCCCGGACGGAGGTGTCACCGCTCCCGGCATATCCGGACTTGCGCCGCAACCCCCGGCCGTCGGCCGCGTGCACATGGCCGATTGGGTGCCCTTTTTGGACCCGCCAGGGGCGTGCAGACACCGGCGGCACTGCCTCCGGGCCATGACCGAGTGATATGTGTAGAACATGACAAGTACCTCCTTTTCGCTTGTGGACCCTCTGCTCGCCCTGGGGCTGACCTTGTACGAGGCGCGCGTGTACATCGCCCTGGCGAACCGCAGCGGAATGTCTGCGGCGCAGGTCGCGACCGCCGCACGGATCCCACGGCAGCGTGTCTACGACGTCCTGGAGAGCCTGGAGGACAAGAGCCTCGTGGTCCGGCACGACCTGCGCCCGGCCCGCTTCGACGCCATCGACCCCCAGCGCGGCATCACCCGCCTGATCGACACGGGCAGGCAGCTGGCCGTCGACGTCGTCGCGCAGCTGCGCCCCGCCTGGCTCGCGGCGCGGGCGGGACAGTCCGGCCCCGGTCGGCCTGCGGTCCCCGGGGCCGGGTGGTCCTGGCCGAGTCCGGCCAGTGGTGCCAAGCCGCCCAGCACTCGGTCCTGGCCACCGCCTGCCCGCCGTTCGAGGGCATCGGGGACGCGTCGTGGATCGAGCGCGTGGACCAGCTCACCGCCGCCGGCGGCACCGTCCGCTGCATCTACCACAGCGACATCCTCCAGGACCCGGCCCTCCTGGCCAGCGCACGCGACTTCGCACAGGCCGGCGAGGTCTCGCGGGTCACTCGTGATGTGCCCACCCGGATGATCCTCACCGACGGCAGCAGGGCCCTGCTGCCGGTGCTGCACTCCAGGCAGAGCCCGGCCGCCACTCCCATGCTGCTGATCGACGACCCGAAGGTGATCACCGGACTGGAGGAGTCGTTCGAATCACTCTGGGCCCATGCCGCACCCCTCTACGAGGAAGCCGGAGCCAGGCCCCGCCCCCGGAGATGAGCCGGAACCGGGGCCGGCAGCGTGACCTGCCCCGCTACGGCGCCAGCAGCGGGAGCAGCACCTCGTCGACCACGGCCCTGACCTCCTCGTCGGGGACGGGGCCGCGGTCGATGGACTCCGCCACGATCAGTCGCGGGCCGATGGCCGCGGTGCGGGCGGTGGCGCGCTCGGGGGCGGCCTGGCCACGCCCGACCGCAGTGAGCATGCAGTCGAGCAGGACGCTGCGGTGCGGCAGGATGACCTGGTCCATGACCTGGGCGAAGAGCTCGGGATGGCGGGGGCGCTGGGTCAGCAGGGGCCGCAGGGCGCGTCCGCGCGGTTCCTCCAGCAGCCGGGCGAACTTGGTGAGCAGGAACAGCAGGTCACCCCGCAGGGTCCCGGTGTCCGGCGCGGTGAGTCGGCCCAGCCCGGCGTCCTCGTCCTTGAGCGCGGCCAGGACGAGCTCGGCGGTGGTGCTCCAGCGCCGGTACAGCACCGACTTGCCGGTGCCGGCCCTGGGAGCGATCCTCTCGAAGCTCAGTTCCTCGAAGCTGGTCGCGGCCAGTTCCTCCAGCGTCGCCCGGTAGATCGCCTGGGTCAGCTCCACCCCCCGGCGGCGGGTAACGGGGGCGTGGAGCTGCGGGGATGGCGTCGCAGCAGAGGCAGTCACCCTTCCCGTTATAGCCGTCGGCAGCCGTTCGCGTCGAACGGTCCACCGAGGTACGGTGGATTTAAGAAACAACCTCGTCCTCTATCTACGGGAGCCCTGCACCATGGACGCACGCCTTGAGGACCGCGCCGCGATCGCCGATCTGATGACCGGTTGGATGCACCGCGACCTGGGCGAGTGGGACCGGCTGCGCGGCCTGTTCCACCCCGGCGCGACCATCGCCATCACCTGGTTCGACGGCCTGGCCAGCGACTTCGTCGACGGATCGGCCCGGATGGGCGCCTCCGGCCTACGGAGCAAGCACCTCATCACCCACCCGCAGATCACCTTCAACGGGGACCGCGCCCTGGTGCAGACCAACGCGATGATCATCGCCGAGAACCCGGTCCTGGAGCTCGGCGCAACCGCCCACAACCGCTTCCTGGACCAGGTCGAGAAGCGTGACGGCGGCTGGCGCATCAGCCGCCGCGACAGCAGCTACGACATGAGCTACTTCAACTTCCTGACCGAGGGCCGGCAAGCCGACGAGCAGGAGGTCCGCCGCTTCCCGCGCGAGTACGCCGCCCTGGCCTACCTGCTGGAGAAGTCCGGCTTCCCCGTCGTGCGCGAGTTCCCCACCCGCGACAGCGCCCTGGAAGCCGAGATCAAGGCCGCCGGCGCCGCCTGGCTCAGCAAGGCCTGACCCACTTCCCCGACCACCCCGCACCACTCCCCAGACGGGCCTTCGGCCCACGGGCGCCCCGTTCAGGAACCCCGGCGCCACCTCGACGTGCGTCGGCGCTTGACGCCTGCTGCGAAGCCGGCGAGCGCGGCGGCGCTCGGGGCACAGTCGTCGAGCGAAACCGGATCGCCCATGGCCACGACGATCTTCCGGGAGCCCCGGTACGGCTCGCGGCCGTGGGCCGTCAGGATGTTGTCGACGATCATCACGTCGCCCGGCCGCCAGCTCTCCCGGACCGTCGCGTCGCGGTACGCCGCGTCGATCGTCGCGATGTCCTCGCGCGTGACGGGAGTACCGTCGCCGCACGAGGTGCCGAACGGCAGGTTCTCCGCGCCGAAGTCCTCGGCCAGGACTTCGCGGACGTCGGGGTCGAGGGACCATTCGTTCCAGAAGACCATGTGGTTGAACCAGACCTCCGCTCCCGTGCGCGGGTGCCGGATCGTCGCGGTCCGGCGCTGGACGGTCCGGAGGTGTCCGTCGGCGCACCACTCGTGCGCGGTCAGGTTCCTGCGGCAGTACTCCGCGACGGCCGCCCGGTCCTCGGTGCCGAACGCCGTCTGCCACGACAGGCCGAGATGCTCGCCGTAGTTGCGCACCAGCCCCCAGCCGTGCTCGCGGAAGCGGTCGGCCAGCGGGGCGGGGATGTTCCTCAGGACCTTGCGGACATCGGTGACCGGCGTGGCCCCGCCCTCGTCCGGCGCAATCAGGCACCCGAACACCAGGAGACCCGGGAACTCCAGGGCGTAGCTGTTCTCGTTGTGCGGCCGGATGGACTGCTGTGGCGGGAGATCGGTCGAGGAGAAGACATCGGAGCCGAAGTGGCTGCGGGGCGTCGCCTTCTCCTTGTAGGACGCGGCCTCGGTCACGACCGTGTCGCGGACGGCGGCGAAGTCCTCGACGCTGCGGACCGGCAGTCCGCGCAGATACAGCGCTCCGTGCTCGTCCAGGCCCCGGCGGATCTCGTCACGATGGTCCACGAGCCATGCGCGGGCCTGCCCCAGGCACATCTCAGGGACATGCGCGGTGACGGGCTTTCCGGGGGTGGCGATCCACTGCGGTGCCGTCGATGTCGTGCTCATGAGTTCCTCTCCGATCCGAGTCGTGCTCCACGCCCGAGGGCTGCGAGGCCGACGACGTCGTCAGGCAACGCGTCCGGCAGGTCGTCGTCGAAGCGGGCGACCGCCCGGAACCGGCCGGCCAGGCCGACGATCACCAGCGAGATCAGTCCGCAGACCATGTACAGCAGGCCGAGCCCTCGGCCGGGGCCGGTCCCGATCACCGCGCCGACGCTTGCGGCGAGTACCCCGTGCGGGGCCACCAACGGATCCAGCAGCCTCGTCCCCAGGGGGACGAGCAGTCCGAGGCCGATCGGCAGGGTGGCGTTGGCGGCCATGGTGTTGACCGCGAAGACCCGGCCCTGGAAGCGCTGCGGGACCTTGGTCTGGACGATGGTGGTGATGATCCCGTTGACGAGTACCAGGCAGAACAGGAGCCCGAAAGCGCCGACAGCGACCTCGGCGGCGTTCGGCCGGAGCCCCGCGACCAGCGCCGACAGGCCCATCAGCACGGTCAGGACCCTGATCCCGACCATCCGGCGCCGGCGCGGGCCGCCCCACACGGCCATGGCCAGGCCGCCGCCGACCGCGCCCGCGCCGCCCGCGACGAGGACGGCGGCGGTCGCCGGCAGCGACGAGAAGGACAGGACGAGCGGGCCGACCATCACGGTCAGCGGGATGAGGAACATCCCGACCGCCGCGAGCAGGATCAGCAGGCCGCGGAAGGCACTCCGCCCCAGGACGAACCGGAAGCCCTCGGCGATCTCCGCGGCCATCGACTCCCGGCGGTGGCCACCCATCGTCGCCGGGAACCGCACCGCGGCGATCACCGCGACGGCCACGAGATAGCTCGCGACGTCGAACACCAGGATCCCGCGCAGACCGATCCCGACCAGCAGTCCGGCGGCCACCATCGGCACGAGGAACTGGGCCGTCCCGTTGGAGAGCTGGACCATGCCGTTCGCGTGCCCGAGATAGCGCTTGGGCGCCAGTTGCGGAATCGCCGCGTCATAGGCGATGCGCTGGAACGTCAACGCTGTCGACAACGCGCAGATCAGGACGTAGACGTGCCACATCCGCAGTGATCCGGACCAGACCAGCGCCAGCAGTACCGCTTGGATCCCACCGCAGGCGAGATCGCCCGCCATCATGACCCGGCGACGGTCCAGGCGGTCGACGACCGCCCCGGCCAGCGGCGCGACGAGGATGCCGGGGGCCAGCGCGAACAGGGCGATCAGGCTGAACTTCGTCACCGAACCGGTGGTGCGGAAGATCCAGATCGGGAGGGCGAACTCGGTCAGCGCGGAGCCGGTGATCGAGACCAGCTGTCCGAGGGCGACGGCCGCGAACCGTCCCAGGCTGGGCCGGGGACCATCGGACGACGCGGCGGACTTCGAGGGAGTCGCAGTGTCGGCGGCCGTCGGCTCGGGCTGCCGCGCAGCCCCGGCCCCGTCGTGCAGCGACCAGTCGGCACCGCGCCCGGCGCAGGTCAGCTCCGCGCGATCGCCGGAAGCGATGGCGGGATGGACCGTGGTGATGATCTGGGCGAGCTCCTCGGCACGGTACTTGGGGAAGAAGTGCCCCGCTTCCCTGATCGTCACCAGCTCGGTGGTGTCGCCGAGGAAGCCCCACTCCCGGAATCGCTCCTGATGGAACTCGGTCGCGGGATCGAGTTCGCCGACCACGGAGATGACGGGCGCCCCGATCCGCACGGGGCTCCCCCGGAACAGCTCCGTGAAGTAGTCGAAGCTCAGCTGGCCGTCCCGGCGCATCGCCTGGACGACCGCCAGGAGCTCTTCCTCTTCGAGCCCTGAGACATCCGCCCCGAGCCCCTGCAGCCCGACGGCTTCGGCGCGATCGCCGCCGATCCGCTCCAGGAAGTCAAAGATCCGGTTGAACCCGGACATCCGCCCCGGCAGCCGCGCCGCGGGGAAGACACCGCCGAGGTACAGAGCCGACAGGTCACGGCCGGCGGTGGTCAGCCGCTGGGCGATGGCCACGGCCAGCGCGCCGCCGGGTCCGCAGTGCCCGTACAGGACCAGCGGCCCCCGCACCGCAGCGAGGATCTCGGCCACGCACAGGTCGGCGAGTTCGCCGATGGGCAGCTGCTCCTCGATCACCCCGGCCTCGTGTCCGGGTACTGCCACCGAGTAGAGGCTGTAGCCGGGCGGAAGGGCATCGGCGAGCGGCTGGTACACGACCGCGTTCGCACCGCCGTGCGGCAGGCACACGAAGGTGGCCTGCCGCTGCTCGTCCGCAATCACCGCCGTGAGCTCCTGGAGCAGCCGACGACGCGCCGCACCACCGCTCCCGTCTCCCCCGCCGCCCCCGTCCGCGAGGAGTGCGGCGATCTTGGCCACCGTCGGGTGCTTGAAGACGTCGACCACCCGGATCCGGCCGCCGATCTCCGGGAACGCGCGGCGGATCCGGGCCACCACCTGCGTGGCCAGCAAGGAGTGCCCGCCCAGGGCGAAGAAGTCGTCCTCGGCGCCGACCCGGTCGAGCTCCAGCACCTCGCACCAGACGGTCGCGACGGCCCGCTCGGTGTCCGTCGCCGGCTCCCGGAACCCGGTCTCCTGCTCGGGCCGCTCCGCGTCCGGATCGGGCAGGGCCCGGCGGTCGACCTTTCCGTGCGCCTGGAGCGGGAACGCCTCCATCCAGACGAACCTCGCGGGCACCATGTATTCCGGCAGACTGCCGAGAAGGTGGCTGCGCAGATCGGCGGCGGCCACGTCGGCGCGGCCCTCCGTCCGTTCCAGGTAGGCGACCAGTCGCTCGTTCCCCGCGTGGCCGCGCAGCTCGACGACGGCCTGCCCGACCTCGGCGAGCTCGGCCAACGCGAGCTCGATCTCCGCCAGTTCGACGCGGTACCCGCGAATCTTCACCTGGTGGTCACGGCGGCCCCGGAACTCCAGTACCCCGTCGGGCAGCCAGCGCACCAGGTCTCCGGTGCGGTAGAGGCGGCCTCCCGTCGGGCCGAAGGGGTCGGCGACGAAGCGTTCCGAGGTCAGGCCCGGTCTGCCCAGGTAGCCACGGGCCAGCGTGTCCCCGCCTATGTAGAGCTCTCCCACGATCCCTGGAGGAACCGGCCGCAGCCGGTCGTCCAGGACCCGCACCCGGACGTCGGGCAGCGGCTTCCCGATCGGCACCGTCACACTGCTGTCGGCGCCGTCCGGAACGACCTCGTGCACCGTGACGGCCACGACCGTCTCGGTCGGGCCGTAACTGTTGAACACCGCGCACCGGCCCTCGGCCGCCAGTCCCCGCGCCCACTGCGCGGGTGATGCCTCGCCGGCGAGGATCAGCGCACGGCGCGGCAGCAGGCTCCGCGGGTCCACCTCGACGCCGAGCGAGGTCAGGTGGGACGGCGTCATCTTCAGGTAGTCCAGGCCGATGCGTTCCACGGCCTCGGCCAGTTCGGTTCCGGATGACCGGCGCGGGAGCAGGTGCAGGCAGCCGCCCGTGGTCAGCGGCAGGTAGAACATCAGCATGCTGAAGTCGAAGGACAGTGACTGCAGGAGGCCGTAACGCCCTCCCGGTTCGATCCGCAGCACCTCCTTGATCTCATCGAGGTAGGCCACGATCCGGCGGTGTTCGACGGCGACGCCCTTGGGCCGGCCCGTCGTTCCCGAGGTGTAGATGACGTACGCCAGGTCACCCGCGGACGCGACCGGCGCCAGCTCCGCGTCGCGCTCCTCGGCCACGGACTCGCGCTCGACGTCGATCGCGAGGACCGTCCCGGCGAAGCCGGGGACCTTCGAGCGGTTCGCGGAGTCGGTGACCAGCACCGCGGTGCCGGAGTCGGAGAGCACGTACTCAAGGCGGTCCCGCGGCTGCTCCAGGTCCAGCGGCAGGTACGCGCCTCCTGCCTTGAGTACGCCCAGGACCGCGACCGCCAGTTCCAAGGACTGCTCCAGGCCGATCGCCACCAGGGTGTCGGGGCCGACTCCGAGCGCGCGCAGCCGCCGGGCCATCCCGGTGGCCCGGCGGTCCAGCTCTCCATGGGTCAACGACTCGGTTCCGAGGACGAGCGCGGGGTCGTCCGGCGCGATCGCCGCACGGGCCCGGATGAGTCGGTCCAGCGTCGCGTGGGTCGGCTTCCCGACGGACTGCCCGGACCACGGGCCGAGGATCAGGTCGGCGTCCGCGGGCGCCAACATCGGCAGCTCGGACAGCCTCAGGTCGGGCTCGGCCACTGCGGCGCGCATCATGGCTTCCCAGGCCATCGCGAGACGCTCGACCGTCGAGGCGGCGAACAGGTCGGTGCGATAGGTGATGAAACCGGTCAGGCCGTCCGGCGTCCGACTCATGTAGGCCGCGAGATCGAACTGGGTACTCTCGCCGCCGACCTCGAAGGGCTCGATGGCGAGCTCCCGCACCGATCGCACGGTGCCCGCGCTGGCGGATCCGGAGAGGTTGTCCAGGGCGAACGTCGTCTGGAACACCGCGGAACGGCTCGCGTCGCGTGCGCCGCCGAGTTCGGCGACGACCCGGTCGAACGGGAGGTTCTGGTGCGCGAACGCGTCCAGCGCGGTCTCCTGCGTCCGGGACAGCAGGGCGCCGAAACTCGGGTCGTCAGCGACCCGGGCCCGCAGGGCCAGCATGTTGACGAAGGAACCGACGACTCCTTCGAGCTCGCGGTACGGCCGACCGGCGACGGGCGACCCGACGGCGAAGTCGTCCTGGCCGCAGACCCGGGCGAGCAGGGCCTGGAACCCGGCCATCAGGGTCGTGTAGAGCGTCGCGCCGTGAGTACGGCCGAGTTCGTCCAGCGCCTCGGCCAGCCCGCGGTCCCAGGAGAAGAGGTGGGCTGCGCCGTCGAAGCGCTGCTCGGCGGGACGCGGACGGTCGCACGGGAGATCGAGGTTGGGCACGCCGGCCAGTTGGGCGCGCCAGTACCCGATGTCGGGACCTGCGGCCGCACCGGCCAGCCGGTCCCGCTCCCAGATCGCGAAGTCCCCGAATTGGACCGGAAGCGCCGTCAGGTCCGCCGGGGTGCCGCTGCGCGCGGCGTCGAGCAGGGCGCGGAGTTCGTCCTGGATGATCAGCAGCGTCTGGCCGTCGCCGATGATGTGGTGCATGGCGAACACCAGCACGTGGTCGTCGTGGTCGAGGCGGGCCAGCGCGGATCGGAACAGCGGTCCGGTGTCGAGGTCGAAGCCACGATCCGTGACCTCGGCCAGCACGCGGCGCGCCTCCGCCATCCGCTCCTCGGTCGGTCCGGCGCCGTCGGCCAGGTCCACGAGCCGCAGCCGAGCCGGGGAGACGTCGTCGATCACGAGCTCCGGACGGCCGTCGGCCGTCGCCGGGAACCTCATCCGGAGGCTCTCGTGCCGCGTCGCGAGCCCGGTCAAGGCCGACTCCACGGACGATGCGTCGAGGTTGCCCTTGATCCGCCAGGCGAATGCAAGCACGTAGGCAGCGGTTCCCGGGGTGAGTTGCTCCGTGAACCACATGCGCTCCTGTCCGCTCGACAGGGGGACGACGCCATCCGCCGGGCGCGCGACGACGGACCTCGCGGGTACCGCGCGCCCCCGGAGCCGTTGCGCCAGGACGGCTCGCTTGTCGTCGGACAGGGTCGCTGTCCGACTCGACAGGTCAGTCATCGCTCTTCGTGCCTTCCATGAGTCGGGATTCCGGACGGGTCTGCCGCGGGAAGGTCCTCGACCAGTCCGCGGGCCTCCTCGTCGGTGAGGCCGTCGACCTCGGCGATCAGCAGCACCTCGACTGCGTCGGCGAGGGCGGCCACGGTGCGGTGGGCGAACACCGTGCGGACCGGAACGTCCAGGTCCAGGTATTCGCGCAGTCCTGCGACGAGCCTCGCGGCGAGGAGGGAGTTGCCCCCGCACGCGAAGAAGTCGTCGAAGACGCCGACCCGGTCGGTGCCGAGCACCTCGCCCCAGACCCGCGCGACCAGGTCCTCGGCCTCCGATCTGGGCGGGACGTGGACCCCGGCGTCCGCCGCACGGCCGGGCACCGGCAGCGCCCGCCTGTCGGTCTTCCCGTTCGGGGTCAGCGGAAGGGCGTCGAGGACCACGAACGCGGAGGGCACCATGTAGTCCGGCAGCAACGCCGTGAGATCGGCCCGGACCTGCCGCACGTCCACGCCGGCCACGCCGTCCTCGGCGGAGACCAGGTAGGCGACCAGTCGGCGGACTCCGGGGCTGTCCTCACGCACGACGACCGCGGACCGGGCGATATCGGATCGGGCGTCGAGCGCGGCCTCGATCTCGCCGGGCTCGACGCGGAACCCGCGGATCTTGATCTGCTCGTCGGCCCGTCCGGCGAAGTCCAGCTGCCCGTCCGGGCGCCATCGGGCCAGGTCTCCGGTGCGGTACATGCGCTCACCCGGCTCGCCGAACGGACACGCCACGAACCGTTCGGCGGTCATCCCTGGTTCGCCGAGGTATCCCCGGGCCAGTCCGGGGCCGGCCAGATACAGCTCCCCGGCCACCCCCGGCGGCACCGGCCGGAGTCGGGAGTCGAGGACGAACCCACGGGTGTCGGCGACGAACCTGCCGATCGGCGGGGCCTTGCCGTCAGCGATCAGGGCACCGCTCATGGTCGCGCAGACCGTCGACTCGGTCGGGCCGTAGGCGTTGACCATGATCCGTCCAACCGACCAGCGCTCCACGACGTCCGGTGGGCAGGCCTCACCCGCGACCAGCAGTGTGCTGACAGCGGGCAGGGATCCGTCGGGGAGGACCGCCAGCGCCGCCGACGGCAGGGTCACCTGGGTCACCCCGAACTCCGCCGCGGTCGCGACCAGTTCCGGTCCCACGGCCAGACGCTCGGCCGGGACCACGACCAGCGCCGCCCCCGCGCACAGGGAGATCCAGGTCTCGCAGACCGATGAGTCGAAACTCGGCGAGGCGAACAGCAGCACCCGCGAACCGGGACCGCACCCGAGCCGCTCGGCATGGGTGGCCGCCAGCGCGGCGACACCGGTGTGCGTCACCGCCACCCCCTTGGGACGCCCGGTCGACCCCGAGGTGTAGATGACGTACGCCCGGCCGTCGGCGGACGGCCCCGGCCCTTCGGGCACCTCCCGAGCGGAGGTCGGCGGTGGGGTGGGAGGCGCGTCGTCGAGCGCGTCCAGGAGCAGCACCGGAACGCCGGCGTCCGCCATGGCGCCCGGGACCGGGCTCCCGCTCACCAGCAGCACCGGGGCCGCGTCGGTGAGCATGAAGGCGATCCGTTCCGCCGGATAGGACGGGTCGACCGGCAGGTACGCCGCACCGGCCTTGAGCACGGCCAGCTCCGCGACCACCAGCTCGATCGAGCGCGGAAGCGCGAGCGCGACGATGTCCTCGTGCCCGACACCGTGCTCGCCCAGGACCCTCGCCAGCGCGTCGGCGCGGGCGTCGAGTTCGGCGAAACCGACCTCCACCCCGCCGGATACGAGCGCCGTCGCATCCGGACGGAGTGCCACCTGCACGGCGAACAGTTCGGGAATGGTGGCGCGTGCCACCGCCGGTGCTGAATCGCCCCGCGCCCCGAGCATCAGCGCTCGTTCCCCGTCCGTGAGCACGTCGATCAGCGAGACCGGGGTCCCCTGCTCCGAGGCGGCCGCCCGGAGGACGCGGGCCAGCCGGTCCGCGAGGCACCCGGCCGTTCCGGAGTCGAACACGTCCGTGGCGAACTCCAGGACGCCGTCCAGACCGGCCGGACGCCCCGACTCGTACCGCTCCGTCAGCGAGAAGGTGAGGTCGAACTTGGCCCGCTGGAGCGCGACCGGAACCGGTTCGACCTCCAGGCCCGTCAGGTCCGGGACCTGCCGCGTGGCGTCGTCCAGGGTGAGTGAGACCTGGAAGAGCGGGGACCTGGACAGCGACCGGTCCGTGGCGACTTCGTCGACGATCCGGTCGAAGGGGATGTCCTGGTGGGCATAGGCGTCCAAGGCGGTTTCCCGCGCCCTGGCGAGAAGCTGGGTGAAGGTGGGGTCGCCGGACACGTCGGTCCGCAGGACCAGAGTGTTGACGAAGAAGCCGACGCTGTCGTCGAGGGCCTCGTCCATGCGGCCCGCCACTGCGGTCCCCAGCGGAATGTCCTCTCCGCAGCCCGATTTGGACAGCACCACGGCGAGCGCCGCCTGGACCACCATGAAGAGGGTCGCGTCGTTGTTCCGCGCCGTGCGCCGGAGGTCCGCGTGGAGTTCCGCGTCCAGCCGGAACGGCTGCTGTCCGCCCCGGTGGCTCGCGATGTCCGGACGGCCCCGGTCGTAGGGCAGCGCCAGTTCCGGAGGCAGTGCTTCGAGTGTTTCGCGCCAGTGGGCGAGTTGGCGGTGGGCCAGGCTTTCCGGGTCGCCTGCGTCGCCGAGGAGTTCCTGCTGCCACAGCGTGTAGTCGGCGTACTGTCCCGGGAGCTCCTGCCAGTCCGGTGCGTCTCCGGACCGTCGTGCGCCGTAGGCCTGCGACAGGTCGCGGAGCAATGGTTCCATCGACCAGCCGTCGCCGGCGATGTGATGGATCAGCAGGAGCAGCACGTGCTCCTCGGCGCCGAGGCTGAACAGCCAGGCCCGGACCGGTGGCTCGGACGCGAGGTCGAACGGGTACCCGGCGGCGGCTTCCAGGACGGTGGGCAGGGTCCCCTCGTCCGTGCGGGCGAAGGTGATCGGCGCCCCGGCCCGGTCGGGGCGGAGGATCAGCTGGACGGGTTCGCCGTCGACCTCCGGGAACACCGTGCGCAGGCTCTCGTGCCGGGTGACCACGTCGGTGAGGGCAGCCTGTAGCGCGGTCGCGTCGACGGCGCCGGTCAAGCGGAACGCCGTGGGGATGTTGTAGGTGGGGCCGGGCCCCTCCAGCTTGTCCAGGAACCAGAGCCTCCGCTGTCCTGCGGAGAGCGGCACTCGTTCGGGACGCTCAACGGGGCGCATCGCCGACCGCGTCGCGCCGCACATGTCATCGACGGCCTCGACGAGCCCGGCCACGGTGGGCCTGCTGAACAGGTCGCGGATGCCGACCTCGACGCCCAGAACCGTGCGGATCCGGCTGACCAGCCTGGTGGCCAGCAGCGAGTGTCCACCCAGTGCGAAGAAATCGTCCTCGACGCCGACCTGCTCCAAGCCGAGTACCCGCGCGAACAGTCCGCACAGGATCTCCTCACGGGCCGAACGCCGTCCGCGCCCCGACCCGGCCTCCGCATTGAGATCCGGATCCGGCAGCGCCTTCCTGTCGATCTTCCCGTTCGCGGTGAGCGGCAGGGCGTCCAGGAGCACGAACGCCGACGGCACCATGTAGGCGGGCAGCCGGTCGGCCGCGAAGTCGCGGATCACCGGCTTCCGCAGCGGAGCGGCTCCTCCGCCGGCCACCGGAACGACATACGCCACCAGACGCTTTTCGCCGACGGCGTCCTCGCGGACGTCCACCGTGGCCCGGTCGACCCCGGGACAACCCGCGAGCACCGACTCGATCTCCGCCGGTTCGATCCGGAAACCCCGGATCTTCACCTGCGCGTCGACGCGTCCGAGGAATTCGAGTTCCCCCGGCGCAGTCCACCGCACCAGGTCTCCGGTGCGGTACATCCGCCCGCCGGCGTCGCCGAAGGGGCACGCGACGAACCGCTCCGCCGTCAGGGCGGGCTGCCCCGCATATCCTCGGGCCACGCCCGCACCGGCGACGTGGAGCTCGCCGGGCACCCCGATCGGTACCGGCCGCATCGCGTCGTCGAGGACGTACGCCCGCGCACCGGCGATCGGAGTGCCGATGGGCACCGATCGTGACGCGGCATCACCCCGCCACACCGTGGCGTCGATCGTGGTCTCGGTCGGCCCGTAGGTGTTGAACAGCACCCGGTCCGGCCCCGCCCATGCGCGGACCAGGTCCGGCGGGCACACCTCGCCGCCCACTTCGATCACCACGTCGGACGACACCGACGCGGGGTCCAGTCCCGCCAACACCACCGGCGGCAGCGAGGCGTGGGTCACCCGCTGCTCGGCCAGGAAACCCGAGAGCGCGGCTCCGAGCCGGCGCTCCGACGGCACCACGGTCAACGTCGCACCGTAGGCGAACGCCAGGGCCCACTCCAGACAGAAGTTGTCGAACCCCACCGACGCGAACTGCGCGACTCGTGAAGCGGGCCCGACGCCGAACCGGCTCAGCGCTCCCACGGTGTTCGCGAACGCCGCGTGGGTCACCACGACGCCTTTCGGTCGGCCCGTCGACCCCGAGGTGAACACCACGTACGCCGCATTGGCCGGCGACAGCGGACGCCGCCGCTCCGTGTCCGACACCGGCGAGCCGTCCGCGTCCGCCCACTGTGCTGCGGCGTCCGGTCCGTCGAGGACCACCGTCGGCACTCCGGCCGAGCGGGCCGACGGCTCGTGCGCCGCCGACGTGACGACGCACTGCGGCGGGGCGTCCGCCAGCATCGAAGCGATCCGCTCGGCGGGCAGGTCGACGTCGACGGCCAGAAACGCGCCGCCCGCCTTGTGGACGCCCAGGAGCCCGACGAGCACGTCGGCCCCGCGGGGCAGCATCAGCGCCACCACCGACTCGGGACCGACACCCGCTGCGATGAGCACCCGAGCGAGCTGGTTGGCCCGCGCGTCGAGGTCCCGGTAACTGAGCTCCACGTCGTCGGCGACCAGGGCCACCGCGTCGGGTGTCCGGGCGGCGTGGGCCGCGAACGACTCCGGCACCGTCGGAACGGAGTCCGGTGCGGGCGGCTCACCCCAGGCGTGCAGCAGGTCCCGTTCGGGCCCGAGCAGAACGTCGATCCCCCCGACAGCCGTGTGGGGATCGTCTGCAGCGGCTTCGAGCACCAGGATCAAGCGGGCCACGAGCGTCTCGGCCGTGGACCGGTCGAACAGCTCGGTGGCGTATTCGAGCTCCCCCGCCAGGCCCGCCGGGAGGCCGGCGCCGGTGCGCTGCTCCGCGAAGCTGAACGTCAGGTCCAGTTTCGCGGTCCCGGTCCGCAGGTCGAGGGAGTGGCTCTCGATGCCGTCCAGGTCGAGTCCGCCGTTCGCATCGCTTTCGAGGGCGAGCATCACCTGGAACAACGGGCTGCGTGACAGCGATCGGTTCGGGGACAGTTCCTCGACGACGAGGTCGAAGGGGATGTCCTGGTGCGCGTACCCGCTCAGCGCGGACTCACGGACCCGGTCCAGTAGCTGGGCGAACGTGGGGTCGCCGGACACGTCGGTCCGCAGGACCAGGGTATTGACGAAGAGACCGACGACGTCGTCGAGTGCTTCGTCCACGCGGCCCGCCACCGGAACCCCCAGCGGGATGTCCGTTCCGGCCCCGACCCGGCTCAGCAGGCCACCGAGCGCGGCCTGGAGCACCATGAAGAGCGTCATGTCCCGGTCACTGGCGAGCCGTGACAGCCTTCGGTGAAGGTCGGCGCTCACCTGCACGGGCACGGTGTCACCGCGGTGGCCGGCTTCGACGGGTCGGGCCCGGTCCGTGGGGAGCGCGAGCTCTTCGGGGAGCCCGGCAAGTGCTTCGTGCCAGTACGCGAGCTGGCGGCGGCCCGCACTGTCCGGGTCATCGGTGTCACCGAGGAGTTCACGCTGCCACAGCGCGTAGTCGGCGTACTGCAGGTGCTGCGGTCGGCCACCAGCGGATCCACCGGCCCGCCGCGCGTTGTAGGCCTGGGAGAGATCGCGCAGCAGCACGCCCCGCGACCAGCCGTCGCCGGCGATGTGGTGCAGCAACAGGACCACCGTGTGCTCTTTGGAACCCGTGCTCACCAGCCACCCGCGGATCGGCAACTCGGAAGCAAGGTCGAAGCAGTGGCCGACGGCATCCTCCAGGAGGGACGGGAGGGTTCGCGCATCCGTCGCCGACTCGGCGAGTGACAGGACGGACCGCGCTTCGTCGGCCGGCACGATCCGCTGCACGGGCTCACCGTCGACCTCCGTGAACACTGTGCGCAGGCTCTCGTGCCGGGCAACGACATCGCCGAGTGCGGCACGGAGCACACCGCCGTCCACCGCGCCGGACAGGCGGAAGGCAATCGGGATGTTGTAGGTCGGGCTCGGGCCCTGGAGCCGGTCCAGGAACCAGAGCCGCCGCTGCGCCGGCGACAGCGGCAGGCGATCGGGACGCGCTCGCGGGACGAGCGCGGGTCGCGCGCTTCCGTTCTGCTCCAGGGTTGCGGCCAGCCCGGCGACGGTGGGGTGCGCGAACAGGTCGCGGATGCCGACCTCGACGCCGAGCGCGCTGCGGATCCGGCTGGTGAGCCGGGTCGCGAGCAGGGAATGGCCGCCGCACTCGAAGAAGCCGTCGTCGATGCCGACGGACTCGATGCCGAGCACCCCCGCGAACACCCCGCACAGCACCTCTTCGCGAGGCGAGCGCGGACCGCGCCGCGCCGCGGCTTGCGGGTCGATGCCCGGGACCGGCAGCGCCGTCCTGTCAAGCTTTCCGTTCGCGGTCAGGGGCAGGGCGCTCAGGAGCACGAAGGCAGCGGGCACCATGTAGCCGGGCAGCGCGGCGGCGGCACGGGCGCGGAGGCCGCGAACGAAGGGCCGGCCGTCCGGAACGGGAACCACGTAGGCGACGAGGCGCGGGTCACCCGGATGGTCCTCACGGACGATGACGACGGCCCGGGCCACGTCGGGGTCGTCGGCAAGGACCGCCTCGATCTCGCCGGGTTCGATGCGGAAGCCGCGGATCTTGACCTGTTCGTCGGCGCGGCCGAGGTACTCGAGTTGCCCGTCGGGCCGCCAGCGCACCAGGTCGCCGGTGCGGTACATCCGTTCCCCGGGCTCACCGAACGGGCAGGCCACGAACCGGCTCGCGGTCAGGTCCGGGCGCCGGTGGTAACCGCGGGCCAGACCGGCGCCCGCGAGGTGGAGTTCGCCCACGACGCCCGGCGGCACCGGGTTCAGATCCGGGTCCAGCACATGGACCCGCGTGTTCGCGATCGGGCGGCCGATCGGCGGTGCGGCCGGTCCGGTGGTGCCGGAACCCGCTCCCGGCTGCAGGTCGGCGATGACGGCGCAGACGGTCGTCTCGGTGGGGCCGTAGGCGTTGACCAGGCGCCGACCCGGTGACCAGGCGGCGACGGTCTCGGCCGGACAGGCTTCCCCGCCGAGTATGAAGGTGGCCCCGGGTCCGGCGTCCGGCGTCATCGACGACAGTGCGGACGGCGGCAGGCAGATATGGGTGATCCCCTGTTCGGCGGCGAGCTCGACCAGCGGCGGTCCCGGGAGCAGGCGCTCGAACGGCGCGAGGACGAGCGTCGCGCCGGAGAGCAGGGACACGCAGAACTCCGAGATGACGACGTCGAAGCTCGGCGAGGCGAACTGGAGCACGCGGCTGCCCGGACCGGTGCCGAAGGCAGCGATCTGGGACACCGCGAGACTCGCGAGTCCGGTGTTCGGGACCAGCACGCCCTTGGGCCGTCCCGTCGAGCCCGAGGTGTAGACGATGTAGGCCGTGTTCCCCACGCCCGACGCACGGACCGGGGCAGCGTCCGGCTGCCCGTCGATCTCGGCGGCGGTGTCGCCGTCGTCGAGGACGACCAGTCGCTCGACCGTGACTGGCAGCGCCGCGACCAGGGTGGACGTGGTGACGACGAGGACCGGGTCGGTGTCGGACAGGAGGAAGGCGACGCGGTCGGCAGGGTAGCCGGTATCCACCGAGAGGAAGGCCGCACCGGTCTTGGCGACGGCCAACTGCGCCACGACCTGGTCGATCGACCGGGGGACGGCGATGGCGACGTTCCGCTCCGGCATCGCGCCACGGGCCGCCAGATGGCGGGCGAGCCGGTTGGCGGATCGGTCGAGTGCCGCGTACGTCAGGGTCCTGTCTCCGCAGGCGAGCGCTACCGCGTCGGGCGTCCTGCGTGCCTGGGCTTCGAACAGATCGGCGAGCGTCCCTCGGGGAACGTCGCGGCCGGTGTCGTTCCAGGTGTCCAGGACCAACGCCCGCTCCGCGGCGGACAGGACGTCCAAGCCGCCGACGGCCGCGTCGGGATTGTCGGCCAGGGCTGCGAGCACCCGGACCAGACGGTCCGCCAGCGCCTCGGCGGTCGGACGGTCGAACAGATCGGTGGCGTACTCAAGGACGCCCAGCACTCCCGCCGGAGCGCCGTCCGGGGTCGCCTCCTCCGCCAGGTCGAAGGTCAGGTCGCACTTCGCGGTGCCGGTCCGAAGCTCTCGGTGGGTGCCTCGCAGGCCGTCCACGACGAATTCGGTGTCCGAGGGGATCTGCAGCGCGAGCATGACCTGGAACAGCGGGTTGGTGGCGAGGGAACGGTCGGGCGCGAGTGCCTCGACGACTCCGTCGAAGGGGATGTCCTGGTGCGCGTACCCGTCGAGGGCGGTCTCCCGCACGCGGTCCAGGAGCTGGGCGAACGTGGGACGGCCGGACATGTCGGTTCGGAGGACCAGGGTGTTGACGAAGAAACCCACGAGATCGTCGAGGCCTTCGTGCGTGCGTCCGGCCACCGGGACACCCAGTGGGATGTCCTCCCCGGCGCCGACCTTGTTCAGCAGGACGCAGACGGCCACCTGGAACACCATGAAGAGCGTCACGCCCCGGTCGCGCGCGACTTCGGTGAGCCTTCGATGCAGATCGGCACCCACGCGCACCGGGACGTCGGCACCGCGGTGGCTGGCCACGGCCGGCCGCGCGCGATCGGTCGGCAGCGGGAGTTCGCCCGGCAGGCCGGCGAGGGCGCCGCGCCAGTACGCGAGCTGGCGGTGCGCGAGACTGTCCGGATCGCCGGGGTCGCCGAGCAGTTCGTGCTGCCAGAGCGTGTAGTCGGCGTACTGGACCGGCGGCGAGGGCCGACTCGGCGCCTCGCCCGCGACGCGTGCGGCACAGGCCCGGGACAGGTCGCGCAGCAGCGTGTCCATCGACCAGCCGTCGCCGGCGATGTGGTGCATCAGCAGGAGGAGGACGTGCTCACGGTCTGAAATGCTGAGCAGCAGAGCCCGGATCGGCGACTCGGCGGCCAGCACGAAGGTGTGCCCCGCGGCCTCCGCCAGCGCCGCCGGCACCTGCTCGGCGGACACCGTCCGTGTCGTGAACGGAACCGGCAACGCGTCAGCGGCCACGATGTGTTGGAACGGCTCGCCGTTGACCTCCGGATACACCGTGCGCAGGATCTCGTGTCGAGCCACGACATCGCCGAGGGCCGCCGCCAGGTGCCCGGCGTCCACGGTCCCGGTGAGCTGAACGACCAGCGGCAGGTTGTAGGCCGCGTTGGTTCCCGCCAGCCGATGCAGCAGCCACATCCGCCGCTGCGCCGGGGAGAGCGGCAGGCGTTCGGCACGCCCACCAGGGCGCAACACCGGTCTCGTCGTGCCGCCGGCGCCGTCGACCAGCATCGCCAGCTCGGCCGCCGTCCGTCGGGCGAACAGGTCGCGCAGGGTGATCTCGGTACCGAGGACGGTGCGCAGGCGGCTGAGCAGGCGGGTCGCGAGCAGCGAGTGGCCGCCGAGCTCGAAGAAGTCGTCATCGACGCCCACCCGTTCGAGCCCCAGGACCTCGGCGAACAGGCCGCAGAGGATCTCCTCACGCGCCGTGCGCGGACTGCGCCCCGGCTCGGCTCGTGCGGAGGGGTCCGGGATCGGCAGCGCGCGCTTGTCGGTCTTCCCGTTCAGGGTGAGCGGCAGGGAGTCCATCATCACGAAGGCCGAGGGCACCATGTAGTCCGGCAGGGCGGCGGCGGTCGCGGAACGCAGTCGGCGGACATCCGGCGCCACGCCGGCTGCGGGTACGACGTAGGCCACCAGCCGACGATCGCCGGGCCGGTCCTCCCGGGCGATCACCACGGCCCGGGCCACGTCGGGATCACGCGACAGCACTGCTTCGATCTCGCCCGGCTCGATCCGGAAGCCGCGGATCTTCACCTGGTCGTCGGACCGCCCGAGGTACTCCAACTGTCCGTCAGGTAGCCACCGGACCAGGTCCCCGGTGCGGTACATCCGCTCGCCCGGAGCTCCGAACGGACAGGCCACGAACCGCTCACTGGTGAGAGCGGGACCGTTCACGTACCCCCGGGCCAATCCGGCCCCGGCCAGATACAACTCGCCGACCGCTCCCGGCGCCACCGGGGTCAGGCTGGTGTCCGCCACGAAGACCCGGATGTCCGTGATGGGACGGCCGATCGGCGCGGAGCCCGGCCACCGGTCCACGTCCGCGGGGAGAGTGCACGCGGTGACCACGTGGGTCTCCGTCGGCCCGTAGTGGTTGTGGAGGCTGCGACCCGGGCGGTCCCGGATGAACGCGGCCAGCGCGGCCGACAGGGCCAGGGGCTCCCCGGCCTGCGCCAGTACCTTGAGGTGGGGGAGTTCGAGCCGTGCCTGTCGCGCTGCCTCGCATACCGCGTCCAGTACCAGGTTCGGCGCGAACAGCTCCGCCACGCGGTGCTTCTCCAGCCAGAGCGCGAACTGCTCGGGATCGCGTCTGGTCTGCTCGTCCGGGATCACCAGAGTGCCGCCCACGACGAGGGTGCAGAGGATCTCCTGCGCCGAGACGTCGAATCCAAGAGCCGTGAACTGCGCCGTGCGAACCCCGGCCCCGCCCGGAAGTGCGGAGACGTGCCAGGCGACCAGATTGGCCAGCGCTCCGCCGGTCATCATCACGCCCTTCGGGCGGCCGGTCGAACCCGACGTGTACATCACATAGGCCGGATGTTGCGGTAGCAGGAGTCCGTGACGGTCCGTCTCCGCCGGCGGTGCCGAGTCCTGCGCGGCCAGGTCCGCCGCCACCTCCGGCGAGTCCAGGACGAGCACGGGGACGTCCGAGAGGTCCGGGTCGACGTCCATCGAGCCCGCGTCCGTCAGGACGAGCGCGGGACGGGCGTCGCGCACCATGAACGAGATCCGATCAGCGGGAAGGGCGGGATCGAGAGGCAGGTACGCGGCCCCGGCCTTCAGGGTCCCCACCAGTGCCACCACCACGTCCGCCCCGCGTGGCAGAAGCACCGCGACCAGTGTTTCCGGGCCCACGCCGGCAGCACGCAGGTACCGCGCCAGGCGGTTCGAACGGACTTCCAGCTCCGCGTACGTGTACTCGGAACCCTCCGATATCAGGGCCACGGCATCCGGTGTCCTGGCCGCCTGCGCAGAGATGAGGCCCGGCAGGGTCATGGAGGCGTCGATTCCGTCGCGGGACTGGTCGAGCCGCGCGGCGGGATCAGGGGTGGATGCCATGGCGGATTGCTCCTCGGTACATCTGCTGTGGTGGAGGCGTTGTCGCGAAAGCCGTGCTGAAGCGGGGGTGGGGGCCTCCCGCCTACACGTCGCTCATCGCCCGAACGAGGCTCAGCGGCCGCATGTCGGTCCACGCCTCCTCGATGAACGCGAGGCACTCGGCGCGGGTCGACTCCTCGACCGCCACCGTCCACCCGGCGGGGACGGCGATGGCTGCCGGCCACAGCGAGTACTGGCCCTCGTCGTTGACGAGAGCGACATATCGGGCGTCGGGGTCCTCGAAGGGGTTGGCCATGATGAGCCCTTTCGTCGGGTGCGCTGTTGCGGACAGGTCGGCGGTGCCGGTGATGTGGTTGCAGATGGTGAAGCGGACGGTCAGTTCGAGGCCGTGTTCGCCGACGGCCGGCAGGTGTCGGCGTGGTCGGGCGTGGGGTGGGATGCCGCGGAACGCCGACGGGAACCGCCGGGCCGCGCCAACGGAGCCGAAGCCCTTCATCGCGCGTTCCCGCCGCCTCGTCGGTCGGCGGGAGTTCTCGGCGCGGTTGTTCCAGACCCTGGTGGCACGTTCTCCCCATCGCAACGGCGTCGGGCCACAACGGCCCGCAAGTGCGCGGTACATGGCCCGACGATCTTGTGGGTTGATCGAGTCCGCGCGGACCCAGCCTCCTATGCGGTCGCCCCTCGCTCCATGGCGTTGATATGGCGTTCGTATGGCGTTACGGATCAGCTGACCCTTAGGGTCGGCCCAGGTCGTGCCGGAACCACGCGGCGGAACGCTCCGCGACGCGGCACGACAGACGGGGGTCGGAGCATGAACTTCAGCGAACTGCTGCGCAGCCATCGGTTGCGGGCCGGCTGGACCCAGGAGGAGCTGGCTGACAAGTCAGGGGTTTCCACTCACGCGATCAATGCCTTGGAGCGGGGACGACGCCTGCCGCGCTTGTCGTCGGCGGCGCGTCTGGCAGCGGCGCTGGGGCTCACTCCTGCGCAACGGGCGAAGTTCATCGCTCGGGCGGGGCAGGTGGACGATCCCGATGCCGCCCGAGTCGCTGCCGTCCCCGGAAGAGCGGTCTTCCAGCTGCCGGCCGACCTCCCGGACTTCACCGGCCGGAGCGACCACGTGGCCGCGCTCAGCTCCGCTCTGCTCCCGCCGAGTGGTGAGCAGAGCGCGGTGGCGGTGGTGCTCTCAGCCGTGACCGGCGCCGGCGGGATCGGCAAGACGAGTCTGGCGGTGCACGCGGCACACTTGATGCGGGCTCACTACCCTGACGGCCAGCTCTACGCACACCTGCGCGGTGCCAGCCAGGTCCCGGCAGAACCTGCGGACATCCTGGGCCAATTCCTCGTCGCTCTGGGAGCCGACCCCGGGACCGTTCCGAACGATGGAGAAGCGCGGGCGGCGGCCTACCGCAGCCTGCTCGCCGATCGTCGGATCCTGGTCGTCCTGGACGATGCCAGCGGGGTCTCGCAAGTCAGGCCGCTGATACCCGGCACCGCGGGCTCCGCGGTCGTCGTGACAAGCCGGGACCGGCTCGCCGGGCTGGACGGCGCCCACCGCATCACCCTCGACACCCTGAGCTCCGCCGACGCCCGCTCCCTCTTCGAGCGCATCGCCGGAGCATCGGCTGCCGCCGCCGAACCTGAGGCGACGGCCGAGGTCCTGGCTGCCTGCTGCGGATTCCCGCTGGCGATCCGCATCGCCGCGGCGCGCCTGATCACCGAGCCGACCTGGACGATCCGCACCCTGGCGGATCGTCTGACGGACCGCAGCCGCCTGCTCGACGAGCTCCAGCTCGAAGACCGGGGAGTGCGCAATACCCTTGCGGTCAGCCTCGGTGCGCTCGGCTCCCGTGAGCGGGAGGCGTTCGTACTCCTGGGTCTGTGGACCGGCGCGGACATCAGCACCCCTGCGGCAGCCGCGCTCTTCGCGGTCCACCCGGGCGAGGCGCAGCAACTGCTCGACCGTCTCGCCGACGCCCATCTGCTCGAATGCACAGGCCCGCGCCGCTACGCCGCGCATGACCTGGTGCACCTGCTCGCGGCCGAACTCGCCACCGAGGACCTGCCGCCCCGTCGGCGGCGGGAAGCGGTGGGTCGGCTGGTGACGTGGTTCCTCCACTCCGCCGACCGGGCGGTGTCGGTCACCCAGCTCCAGGCCGTCCCCATCGACCTGGGCCCGAGGGCCAGTGATGCACCGCTACCCGTGTTCGAGGACTCGGACCGGGCCAAGACCTGGTGCGAGGCCGAGCTGGCGAACCTCACCGCGGCGACGCTGCTCGCCGCCGAACACGGTCTGGACGTCGTGGCGTGGCAGCTGCCCAAGGTCCTTCGCCCCTTCTACGGACTGGTCACCCAGTGGGGCGCCTGGGAGGCCACGCACAACGCCGGCCTGGTCAGCGCACGTCGTCTGGACGACCAGCTCGCGGAGGCTCACATGACCAACGGGCTCGGGAGTCTGGCGTGGCAGAAGCGGGACCTCAACCCGGCCCTGGACCTCCACAGGCACGCGCTGGCTCTCTTCCGCCAGGCCGAGGACCGGCAGGGAGAGCTGTCCGCGCTCAACAACCTGGGCATCGACTACGCCGTCCTCGGGGACTTCGAACACGCGAGACCCATTTTCCAGGAATGCGTCGATCTCGCCCGCGCGATCGGTGATCCCTTCCCCGCAATCGTCGCCGTTCAGAACCTGGCCGAATGCGACGTCAAGCTCGGCAATCACCACGAGGCCACACGCACCTACGCCCGGTCACTCGAACTGGCCCGACAGCACGGCATTCCGACGGGCGAGGCACGGGCGCTGGCAGCCCTCGGCGAGATCCACCACCAGCTGCAGGACCTCGACGCGGCCGAGCGCTCCCTCAACGCCTCCGCAGATCTTTGGCGGGAGATCAAACACCCCTACCGCGTCGCCGACACGCTGCTGAAACTCGGGCGTGTACACCGTGACGCCGACGACCACCAAGCGGCCCGCCGAGCCTGGGAGGAAGCCCACACCGGCTTCGCCGCACTACAACTCCCAGAAGCCACTCAGGTCCTGGACCTGCTCCGCGAACTGCCGTAGGCCCTGGTCCCGTCGAAGTCGCCCTCCTGATCACGGTCACCGATCCCGGGCCGGTGGCCGAACCGATCGAGGGGGCAGCAACCTCGACAGCGGGCCGACCGGACCTTCCCACCATCCGCACCGTGGTCGGGCTGGCCTGCGCACCGTCGTGAGCCCCGGGGCACCGACCCCGCGTCAGGGCGACGAACATCAGGGCGCTGAACGCGGCGTTCATGCCCAGGCCGAAGACGAGCAGGACTGTACGCAGGTAGGGGCGACCCCACAGGAAGGAGAGCCCGGCGGCGAACTCCGCCCGGGAGAACGCCGAACGGGCGCCCGGCTCCGGTGCGGAGCGGGTCCGGACGAAGGCCAGGCAGGTGGTGGACGACAGCAGGCACACGGTCTCGCCCACGAACGGCAGCGCCGGGTGCACGGCGTACAGCATCCCGCCCGCCATCGGGCCGACCAGCCGGGCCGCGGCGCCCCTGGCCTGCATGCGCGACGACGCGGCGCCGAGCAGTTCGCCGGGTACGACCGCGCGCAGCAGCCCGAGGGCGGCGGGCCCGTACACGCCGTTGATCGCCGCGCCGACCGCGGCGGCCAACAGGATCAGGGCCAGCGGCGGCCGACCGGCGAGGACGCAGACCGCCAACCCGCCCACGACCAGGGTGCTGCCGGCGTCGCAGACGCGCATGAGCCGCCTCCGCTCGACCGTGTCGGCCAGGGCGCCCCCGGGCAGCATGGTGAACAGGAGCGCGCCGACCGAGACGCTCCCCACCACGCCGGCCTGGACGGCGGAACCGGTCTGCCGCAGCACCAGCAGGGGCAGTGCGATCGCCGACATCTGCGCCCCCAGGCCCGCCAGCAGGCCGCTGATCCAGAGCACGCGGAAGTCTCTGATGTCACCGAGCCGCATGGGAGGGGTTCCTTCCAGGTTCCGAAACAGCTCGACCGGACGGGTGGGGCGGTTCCGGCGCTCAGGCACCGGAACCGCCCCACCACTGGGCCTCGGTCAGCCCTTGCCGCCGCCGCCACCGCTGGTCTCGATGGAGCTGACGAGGCTGATGCAGGCGCTCTCCGGTGACCGGATTCCTCACCGCCGCCCGCACTCCCGCGGGCCGGCCCCACCACCCCGAGAGGAGGTGATCACCCGTGGAACTCGACCTCGACGCACTCCAGGAACTCCCCGCCGAAGAGGAACTGGCCTGCTCCTTCACGTGCACCAGGACCTGCAGCGAGTCCTGCCAGTCCAGCTGCCTGGACACCGGCGCCGCGTAGCGGCCCGGAACGGCGCGGACCCGACGGTCCGTCATTCGACCGACCAGCGACCGAGAAGGAGGTGATCGATCATGGAACTCGACCTCGACGCACTCCAGGAACTCCCCGCCGAGCACGAGTCCGCCCAGGGCTGCGTGGCGACGTGCACGCGCAGTTGCGGCGGCTCCTGCCAGTCCACCTGCCTGGACACCGGCGACATGTAGCACGCCGGTGGAACGCCGGTGTCCCGGGGCCGCGGACGGTTTCCGACCGCGGCCCCGGTCATCCCCGCCCCTCCCTCCCACGGAGGCACTCATGCCCGCCACCACCGGCGGACGGCTGCTGGCAGCTACCGCGTTGCACGCTCGCCGACGCCTGGCCCTGCTCACAGCAGCACTCGCCGTACGAGCCGCCGCCGGACTGGCGGTCCCGGTGCTCACGGCCTCGGCCGTCGACGCGGTGGTCCGGCACGGCGACCTCCGCGGCCCGGTCGCGGCGCTGGCGGCCGCGCTGACGGTCGGCGCGGCAGGCGAGGTCGTCGGGTCGCTGCTGTCGGTCTCCGTCGCCGCCGAGGCCTCCGCCTGGCTGCGCATGCGCACAGTGCGCCACCTGTTGGCGCTCGGCCCGCGCACCTCGTTGCCCGTGGGCGAGGCCGTAACCCAGATGGTCCAGGCCGCCCCCCAGGCGGCCGCTTTCCCGGCGCAGGCCGCCGGGACCGCCGTGTCGGCGCTCGGCTCCGCCGGCGCGCTCGCCGCACTGTGGCTGACCGACTGGCGCGCGGGACTGGTCTTCGCCCTCCTGTCACCGCTCTCCGCGCTGGTAGCCCGCCGGTTCGTCACCGCTGCCGGTGACGCCGACGCACGCTATCTGGCTGCCCGGATCGGGGTGGTCACCGCGCTGGTGAGCGCACTGGCCGGGGCACGCACGATCCGCGCAGCCGGCACCCTCGACGTCGAGACGCGACGCGTCCTCACCCCGCTGCCCGAACTGTCCGCGGCCGGGCACGCGATCTGGCGGATCCAGCGGGGCGCGGTCTGGAAGATCGGGCTGCTGCTGGCCCTGACCGACATCGCCGTCCTCGCCGCCGCGGGAGCGGACGTGACGGCCGGACGGCTCGCCCCCGGCGGCCTGCTCGCCGTCTACGGCTACCTGGCCCTCGCCTCCGGCCTGCTCGACCAGATCGACACGGTACTGAACCTCGCCCAGGCCCGCGCGGGCGCGGCCCGGTTGGGCGCGGTCCTGGACCTTCCGCTCCCCGTGAGCGGCCCGCGCCTTGCCCGGCCCCCAAGCGGCGCGGTCTCACTGCACGGCGTCACCGTGCGCCGGGCCGGCCGACGCGTTCTGGACCGGCTCGACCTGGAGATCCCCGACGGGGCTTCCGTGGCCCTGGTCGGCGTGACCGGATCGGGCAAGACCCTGCTCGCCGCGCTGCTGGGCCGGCTGGCCGACCCGGACGAGGGAGAGGTCCGCATCGGCGGCGTCCCCGTGCGCGAACTCGACCTGACCACACTGCACCGCACCGTCGTCTACGCCTTCGAACGCCCGGCCCTGACCGGGCGCACCCTGCACGAGGCGATCCTGTTCGGCCGCACCGACCTCCCGGACCCGGCGGCCGAGGACGCTGCCCGCGCCGCCCGGGCAGACGGCTTCATCCGCTGCCTGCCCGGGGGGTACCGGACCCCGCCCGCGCTCGCCCCGATGTCGGGCGGACAGCTCCAACGCGTCGGACTCGCCCGAGCGCTGGCCCGCCCGGCCCTCGTGCACGTCCTCGACGATGCGACCTCAGGCCTCGACACCGTCACTGAGAACCTCGTCAGCCGGGCCGTCACCGAACGGCTCGGTGACCGCACCCGACTGGTCGTCACCCACCGCCCCACCACAGCCGCCTGCTGCGATCTGGTGGCCTGGTTGCACCGCGGACGCATCCGCGCCCTCGCTCCCCACGCCGCCCTGTGGGCCGACCCCGGCTACCGGGCCGTCTTCGCCGACGCCGCCGACGCCGCCGACGCCGACCCCGCCGACGCCCACCGTACCGACGCCACCGACCTGGACACGGAGCAGCCATGCGCAGCCGACGGCCTGCGACACACCAGCTGACGACGAAGGCGGCCGCACACGGCGCCCTGGCCACACACCTCGGGCTGAGCCCGACCGCGGTCGCTCTGCTGGCGGACTCGCTGCGCGACGGCCGTCGGCCGCTGCGGCGCATCGCCGCCCTGTCCGTCGCGGAGTCGGCACCCGCCCTCGCCTCCGGCTGGGTGACCGCCGTCGCTCTCAATGACGGCTTCCTCCGAGGCCGGCCCGGCATCGGCCTCGCCTGGCTGGGTGTGCTCGCCGTCTTGTACGTGGTCCGCGCCGTCGCCGAACGCGCCGTTCTCACCTCGCTCGCCGCCGTGATCGAGCCGATGCGCGACCGTCTCACCCACCACGTCGTCCACAACACCCTGCTGCAGGCGACGACCTCCGACCAGAGCCCGGACACCGCCGGCGTGTCCCGGCTCAGCAGCCAGATCGACTCGGTGCGGGACCTGACCGGGGCGTTGCTGCGCACCGCCCGGCCGCTGGCCGTGACCCTGATCGCGGCGTCGGCCGGGCTCGCCGCACTCGATCGTCTCCTCGCCCTCCTGGTGATCGTCCCCCTGGGGGCGGCAGTCGCGGTGTTCGGCTGGTCGATGCGCCGGCTGACCGGCCTGCGCCGCGCCACGGTGCTCGCGGCGGAGGAGGTCGCCGGGCAGAGCGGTGAGGCGTTGACCTGCGCACGTGACATCACCTCACTCGGCGCTGAGGAGCAGGCGGCAGCACTCGTGGCCGAGCGGGTCGACACGGCCCGCCGCTCACTGGTCCGGGTCGGGCAGGCCTCCGCGCTGCGCACACCCGTCGTGCTCGTCGGCGGGTACGTCCCGCTGCTCGGCCTGCTGCTCGTCGGCGGGCACCTGACGGACGTCCACGCCGTCACCACCGGCGCCCTGATCGGCGCGGTCACCTACGTCTCGGGATCCGTCATCCCGGCCCTGCAGCTCATGACCGGCACAGTCAGCGGCTACTGGAGCCAGTTCGGCGTCCTGCTCAACCGGTTGGCCGAGGCCGCACCCGTGCCCACGCCGGACACGCTTCCCGGCGCACCGACCCCGAGATCAACTCCGAGATCAATTCCGAGATCAACCCCGAGGCCGACGCAGACCTCCGGGCCCTGCATCACCCCGGACATCTCCGTCGAGTCACTGACCTTCGCCTACGGCCCCGGCGCGGAGCCGGTGCTGCGCGACCTGGACCTCACCATCCCCCACGGCGACCACCTTGCGATCGTCGGCGCCAGCGGCATCGGCAAGTCCACACTCGCCCAACTCCTCGCCGGGACACGGGCGCCGACCTCCGGCGCGGTCCGGGTCGCGGGCCGCCGGATCATCGACCTCCCCGAGGAGCTCCGGCCGGGGCTGGTCGCCCTGGTCCCGCAGGAGGCGTACGTCTTTCCCGGCACGGTCCGGGACAACCTCGGCTACCTGGCCCCCCAGCTCACGGATCCCGAGCTCCTCGGCGCCGCCGAGGCCCTCGGGATGTTGCCTCTCCTGGTCCGGCTCGGCGGCCTCGACGCCTGGCTGCCCGATCCGGTCGGGACGCTCTCCAGCGGGGAGCGGCAACTCATCGCCCTCGGCCGCACCTACCTCTCCCCCGCGTCCGTGGTCGTGCTCGACGAGGCGACCTCACACCTCGACCGCGCCGCCGAGGGACGCGCGGAAGCCGCGTTCCAGCAACGCCACGGCACCCTCGTCGTCATCGCCCACCGCTCCTCCTCGGCCGCCCGCGCCCGTCGCGTCCTCCATCTCGACGGCGACCGCGCCACCCTCACCTGACCGCCGGGAACGCGTATCAACGGGCACTTCGTACGCCCCCGTGCACAGCAGGTGGTCCCCACCTGGTCCCCGGGGTCCGGGTCGGGTCTGTCCAGCGAGCGGTGGGAAGTCGATTGATGGCGTCCAGCGGGTCCGCGGTGGCGATGAACAGCGCGTGGTCGACCGTCGACCCGGCGCCGGATTTCCCCACCGGATGGATCAGTGATCCGGCACCCACCGTTGCTGCGGCAGCGGGCGGCTTCGGAAGCCGCCCGGGGTTTCGCCCACTTCGAAGGCGAAGAACTTGCCGTTGTCACGAGTCTGACGGTCAGTATCGCGGGTGCATGGGTTCAGCTCCTGTGCGGCCAGTCGACGACCGGGCGGCATCCTCCACCGAGCAGCACCGTGCCCGGATCGGAGGCGGCGTGCCGCCCCTGCATCCGTTCTCGATTCGGCAACTGGGCCCTGGCAACCATCGCTCTCCTCCGCCGCCTTGTTCTTCGTGGCCTTGGACGCGGCCTTCTTCCGTGTCGCCCTGCCCTTCACGCCGGGCGGCGAGGCGGAAACTGCGGCGGCATGGAAGGCCGTACCCGACTGTGCCGACTTCTCCACCCGTCCGGCCCCCAAGAGCGTGGCGAGGGCGCTACGAATGGCTTGTACGGCGTCCGAGGTGGAACAAGGACGCTCCCGCCAGTGCGAATTGAGCCCGGTTCGACCGCTGGGAGCCACGTTGCGGTGGTTTGGCCACCGACTCCGCCGAAGCCGAGCAGCGGACCCGCCGGCGGCAGGCCCGCTGTTGGAGCATGGTCAGCTATCCTCCGGACGAACCCAGGTCCCCCTTGGTGGTCCAGGTCCCGCCTACGCACACTGGCGGGCCGTACGTGTAGGTCTTCCCGGACGGCGTCGTCGCGATGTACTCGATGTCATCGTGGCATCCACTGGAAATACCGAGGTTGATAGCCCACGGGTTCCTCGCCCCCGGGAGCACAACGCCGGGGTTCTCGCTGACGGCCGTTGCTCCGGGCCTTCCGACAGCTAGATGACTGATCTGGACCTGCTCCTCCAGTTCGTTGTGGATGGTGAGTTGGGAACTGGGCTCGCAGGCCGTGAGCCCGAGGACCGCCAGGGCACACGCGGCCAGGGCCACCCCGGTCGACCGTGTCCACCCCCGACCGCCGACGGCGGTGGTTGTGGTGTGTTGGGGAAGCATTACGGTCCACGCACCTCGGCTTCATTGGTCTTGGTCCAAGCGGTGCCCCCGTCCACCTCGATCTTCACGTAGCGACCGGTCGCTACGAGATTGATCGCCCGGTACGTCTTGGACTGGAGGTCGGCGCTGATGGCCGGCTTGTGTATGACGTACACCAGGTGGTAGTTCACCCCGTCAGTGGACACGGAGTACCTTACCTCCGGCGGCAGGAAGACATCGTCCGGAAGGACTTGGAACCAGTTGCTGTCGATCTCGGTGACGGTGCGCTGGGTACCGAGGTCGATCAGCCTCGTCCCGTGGGCCCTGGTCCACGACGTCCGCAAGGCCGAACTCGCTCGGTGCGGACCACCCGGAAAGCCGTCCGGCACACGCTGCTACAGTCCCGGTGCACATTGATCAAGGCAGACAAGTGAAGCTGAGGTAGTAAAGAAAATGAACGCGAAGCGTATAGCCCTGATCGTCGGCGCCTTCTTCTCCGTGGCCACCCTGTCCCTGGCGAACGCCTCCTTCGCCTCCGCCGACACTGCCTCGGGCCACCTCTGGAATGCCAGCCCGTCCAGCAACGAGTGCCTGGCAGCGGCCGGTAACAAGCACGACTCCGACGTCATCATGTGGACCTGCGACGGCGAGGCCGGCCAGCAGTGGTACGCCGCCCCGCACAACAACGGCAATGCGGCCAACGACATCACCATCAAGAACGGCAACGGAGACTGTCTGGGAGTGATGGACGACTCCGAGACCGAGGGTGCTCAGGTCGTGGCCTGGAGCTGCGACCAGAACAGCGACCAGGACTGGTCGGTCCAGAGCAACACTGGTAGCACCATGGTGCTGGTCAACGAGCGGAACCCCCTCAACTGCCTGAGCGTGTCCGGGGGCTCCACCGCGAACGGTGCCAATGCGATCACCTGGAACTGCTACGACTACACGGCAGACCAGCAGTGGTCCAGCGCGGTCGGCGACAACGCCTTCGCCGACGAGCAGAGTCTTCAGAACTGACGAACGCGGACTTCTGCGAAGCCGATCGGCGTGCGTGTCCGGCGGCATCCGGCCGGTCCCGACGTTGCCCCACCGGCCGATCGAACGGAAGGTGGGGCCGCCGTCCCCCGCCATGGCCCGGGGACAGAGCCCTCGACCAGGATGAGCACCCCCGGATGGGGGTGATCACCAACAGCATTCCGGCTACGGAACAGAGCCGCTCACTGGTACAGACCGCTGCGCGGAGAGCACCGCGCGGCCCACGTAGGCGACCTGGAACAGGCCGGTTCACCTCCGCTTGCGCGGGGGTAACAGCCGGTAGCCGACGGAGTGCTCGCGCGGTTTGACGGCTATCGGTGGCGCGGCCGCCGTGGTGTCGGCCGCCCCCAGGGCCGGGGTACTGCCGGCGGCGGCACCGGGCGGCAGGACTCGGACGGTGCGCACGACGCCGTCACCGGTGTGGCGGCTGATCCGGGTGATCAGCGAGGCGGAAGTCAGGCGCAGCTGCTTCGTCGACGCGGGGAGCAGGTCCAGTCGTCCCGATTCCGGGTCGTGGGCGACCGCTTCGGCGTGCGCGACCAGGTCCGGGGCGATGGTGAATGGCGTGGGCCGGTGGACTCTGGTCAGTTAGAGATCCCACTGCTGGGTTGCGGAGCCGTTGTTGGTCCACAGGTCGACACTGGCGCCGTTGGCGGTACTGCTGCCGCGAACCTCCAGGACCAGGCCGTTGGCGTTGGTGATCCAGCCTGGATTGCTGCTGCTAAAGGTCCAGTCCATGTTCGAGCCGGCACCGCAGGTCCACTGGTCGACGGTGGCGCCGTTCCCGGACTCGTAGCCGTGGTCCTCCAGGCATTCGCCGGTGTACATGTTGATGACGTTGTAAGAGTTGGCGGTGACCGGCACGAATTCCCACAGCTGGTTCTGCCCGCCGTCACACACCTGGCTGCGGCGGCACGCGCCGCCGCGGCCGCAACGGCGGCGCCCCTCGGTCGCGTGCGGGTGAGCTGAGCCCCGCCGCTGCGTTCACCAGCCGACGGGCCGCAGGCCCCGATCGTCCCTCCCGCGGATGTGGCGCACGTGGGAGCGGTACCGGTGCTGCCCCACCAGCCACCACACCAGCCGGGCCGGGCCGGGGAGCCTGCCGAGGAAGTCCTGCCGCTCCTCCTCGGAGGCGTCCTCCAGGATCGCTCCCAGCGCCAGCAGTCTCTTGCTGCGGGGCGTCGCGGCCAGACCACGCGCTCCGACCTCCCACCACTCCGCCGCACCGATATGACGCTCGACCAACGGCATGACCACGCTCTCCTCCTCGTCCAGATGGGCGCAGAGGGTCCGGTGGTGCTCGACGAGAGCCTGGACCACCTCCCCCCGTCCTGCCACGGAGGCCGTCGACAGCCAGTCGACCAGCAGGACCTCCACCCGCTCCAACCCGAGGCCGAGTGCCTGGTGCTGTTCCACCATCCGCTGTACCCGCGCCGCGTCCGGCTCCATCCGGGTCAGCAGCTTCGGCCAGAGCAGCTCGTCCTCGTGGGAGTGGTGCAGATGCAACCCCAGCTGGTAGCTGCGCCAGGCCTCGGCCAGCACGGCGGCGCGCCGGACATCCCCCTCCGCGACCGCCGCGACCAGCTTCGGCATCAGTGCGGACTCACGCCGGAAGATCCGGTGGATCATCTTCATCTCTCGCGTGAACGGATGGGTGTCGGTCGGGGCAGCGTTCGGCTGTGCGTGGAATGACATGCAGGCCAGTGTGCGAACGCCACTGGCAGACGACTTGGAACCGCTTGGCACCGGCTTGGAGCGGCCGCCCGCTGCCCGACAACTGGGGCGGGTCCCCTGGACCTCACCGACCCGTTGCTGGGCTCCGAAGACAGTAGATCAAGTCTGGTCGGAGACGTCGGCGAAACGGCGGTCAATCGGCCGGACGCCGCCTCCGGGATTCACGGATGCGTACTCGGCGTTGACCGGCGACGGTCCTCGACGGGACAACGCTCCGAGACACACGCCTCCGGGCGTCTCTCACGAGTGAGTGGCCAGTGGAGGGTGAAGGGGATTCCGACGACTTGGGATGCAGCTTCTCCAGTTCGGCGGCCAAGAGGGGGCCGGCTTTCTGGAGGAGGCCGTCGATGTCCTTCTTGGTCGGCACATTGACGCTGAGTCGAAGCACGGTGGCGAAGACCTGCATGACGATCGCGACAGCAATGCCGTACACCGTCATGGCCGCGAGCAGTCCACTCGGCTTGTGGCTTGTGGTCGCCAGCCACATCAAGATCCCGATCTGGGACACGGCCAGGACCAGGAGGGTGACCGCCCAGACGAGACCGACGACCAGGTAGGCCTTCGCCCGCAGGTTCCCGACAAGAGTCTTGAGGGCCAACTTCGGTGTCAGCACCGCAGCATGCGCAGCCTGAAGCCGCCGCTTCTTCTCCTCCTCGTCCATCTCCGGTTCGAGCCGGGCGCGCTCCAAGATGTCGGCGGCCACCTTCGCTGAGACCGTCAGGTCCCCCACCAACCTGAGGTCGCGCGTCTTCTGCTCGAACTCACGGGCTTCGGTAATTGCCGCCAGCAGGATGACCGGGATCACCACGCCTGCCGTCAACGCGAAGTTGTCGGTTATGACCATTGCCGCAGTCTGCCACCGCCCGGTCCGTCAGGGCGACTTGCTTGCACGCTCCGTCTCGGGGGCGAGTCAACAGCCGGCGGAGGGCTTGTGTCGAAGTCGGAGACACTGACCGAGGCGAAGGAACACGCCTGAAGGCGCGAATCCCACCTGCAGTCACAGTCGCCTCGAACACGGCGAAGCACACGGGCCACACCCTCAGCCGCCGCCGGACTCAAACCTGCCGCCACCCGCGAGGGACATCGACGCGACCACTCTCATCCGGCACCCACGGCTGGTGCGGCAGCTGGCGGCTTCGGAAGCCGCCCGGGGTATCGCCCACTTCGCGGGCGAAGAACTTGCCGAAGTTGGTGGCCTCGGTGAAGCCGAGCGAGCGGCCGATCGCGGCCACCGGCAGGTCGGTGTGGGCGAGCAGCCGCTGCGCCTGCAGGGCGACCCGGGCGTCGGCGAGCTGCTTGGCGCTGCGGCCGGTGGCCGCCAGGCACGCCCGGGTCAGGGTCCGGGCCGAGTAGCCGAGCCGCGCCGCGTAGTCCTCGACGGAGCGGGTGCTGGCGAAGGTGCGCTCCAGCTCGCGCCGGAAGGCGAGGTGGAGCTCCGCCCCGGGCGCGGCGGGGACCGGGCTGCCGGCCGGGTCGCCGAGGCGCGCCATCCGGACCAGCAGCGCACCGAGCAGCTGGCGCAGCAGCACACCGGTCAACTCGGCGTCGGCGTCCCGGGTCCGGCCGTCCCGCAACACCGCGTACTCCGCCGCCAGCTCCAGCGCCGCGCGTTCGAAGGCCTCGCACTCCCCCGGCGGCAGCGACCATGCCACCGGCCCGAACCCGTCGAGCACCTCGCGGGTCACCGGCAGCGGCGGCGGGAAGTCGGCGGTGAACAGCAGCAGGACGGCGTCGAGCTCGGCCGGCCGGCCGGCCGCGGCGGAGGGCAGCCGCTGCACCTGACCGGGCCGCAGGTGCAGCAGCGTGCCCCGGGTGCACGGATGGTCGACGAAATCGACCATCGCGGTTCCCTCGCCACCGCGCACCAGCATGATCTGGTGGAAGTCCAGTCGGCTCGGCCGTCGGGCCACCGAACTCTTCAGTCGCAGCTTCAACGCGTCGAAGGTCAGCACCTCGACGCCGGTGTGCCACCGGTCGGGGTTCTCATAGGCGATGTCGATGACGTCGCGCTGTCCACTTTCGACCATCTCAGGTCAGGACTCTACCTCGTCCGGAGGGCAGCCCCGGAGGCATCGTGGAGTCACGGCGGAACCGCCGTCACCACCGTCTCCCCGTTCCGAAGTGAGGACCCATCACCATGTCCCCTGCTGTCACCGACCCCGCCGCCCTGCCGGTCCTGTTCCAGAACGCCCTGAACGCCGGCGACGTCGACGGCGTGCTGGCCCTGTTCGCCCCAGGCGCGGGCATGCGCACGGTGTCCGGCGAGCAGATCGCCGGCGCCGAGGAGCTTCGTACGGAGATCGCCGGAACCGTCGCCGCCCACGGCCGGTTGACCAATGCCTCCCGGCACACCCTCGTCGGCGCGGAGACCGCGCTCCTGGTCACCGACTGGACCATGGAGATCGACGGCCCCGGCGGCGAACGCATCGCCCCGACCGGCACCACCGCCAACATCGCTCACCGCGACGCGGCGGGCTCCTGGCGCTTCACCCTGCTCAACCCCCTCGGCACCGCCTGATCCCGGGCCCTGAGGTTCCGTCAGCAGCGTCCAGGCCGGCCCGTTGCGGGCCGGCCTGGACGGGGTGACCCGGTGAATCAGGCCGTGGCGGTGGATCAGGCCAGGTCGTACCGGTCCAGCTCCATCACCTTGGACCAGGCCTCGGCGAAGCTGTTCACGAACTTCTCCTTGGCGTCGTCGCTCGCGTAGACCTCCGCGAGCGCGCGGAGCTCGGAGTTGGAGCCGAAGACCAGGTCGACCCGGCTGGCGGTCCACTTGACCTCGCCGGTGGCGGCGTCGCGGCCCTCGAAGGTGCCGGCGTCCTCGGACGTCGGCTCCCAGGTCGTGCCCATGTCGAGCAGGTTGACGAAGAAGTCGTTGGTCAGCGCACCGGGGGTGGCGGTGAGCACGCCCAGCGGCGACTGCTGGCTGTTGGCGCCCAGCACCCGCAGGCCGCCGACCAGCACCGTGGTCTCCGGGGCGCTCAGGTTCAGCAGGTTGGCCTTGTCGATCAGCAGGTACTCGGCCGAGAGCCGGTTGCCCTTGCCGAGGTAGTTGCGGAACCCGTCGGCGGTCGGCTCCAGCGCGGAGAAGGACTCCACGTCGGTCTGCTCCTGCGTCGCGTCGCCGCGGCCCGGCGTGAAGCGGACCTCGACCTCGACACCGGCGTCCTTCGCGGCCTTCTCGACCGCAGCGCCGCCGGCCAGCACGATCAGGTCGGCCAGCGAGACGGCCTTGCCACCGCTCTGGGCGGCGTTGAACGCCGTCTGGATGCCCTCCAGCGTGCGCAGCACCGTCGCCAGCTGGTCGGGGTCGTTGGCCTCCCAGCCGCGCTGCGGCTCCAGCCGGATGCGCGCGCCGTTGGCGCCGCCGCGCTTGTCGCTGCCGCGGAAGGAGGAGGCCGCCCCCCAGGCGGTGGAGACGAGCTGGGACACCGTCAGACCCGAGGCGAGGACCTGGGCCTTGAGCGCGGCGACGTCCGCGGCGTCGACGAGCTCGTGGGTGACCGCGGGGATCGGGTCCTGCCAGATCAGCGCCTCGGCCGGGACCTCCGGGCCGAGGTAGCGGGCGATCGGGCCCATGTCGCGGTGGGTCAGCTTGTACCAGGCGCGGGCGAAGGCGTCGGCGAACTCGGCGGGGTTCTCGTGGAAGCGCCGGGAGATCGGCTCGTAGGCCGGGTCGATGCGCAGCGAGAGGTCGGTGGTCAGCATGGTCGGGGCCACGCGCTTCGACGGGTCGTGGGCGTCCGGGACGGTGCCGGCCCCGGCGCCGTCCTTCGGCCGCCACTGGAAGGCGCCGGCCGGGCTCTTGAACAGCTCCCACTCGTAGCCGAAGAGGATGTTGAAGAAGCTGTTGTCCCAGGTGACCGGGGTGTCGGTCCAGATGCCCTCAAGGCCGCTGGTGATCGCGTCGCCGCCCTTGCCGGTGCCGAAGCTGTTCTTCCAGCCGAGGCCCATCTCCTCCAGCGGGGCACCCTCGGGAGCGTCCCCGACATTGTCGGCCGGGCCCGCGCCGTGGGTCTTGCCGAAGGTGTGGCCGCCGGCGATCAGGGCGACCGTCTCCTCGTCGTTCATCGCCATCCGGCGGAAGGTCTCACGGATGTCGCGGGCCGCGGCGAGCGGGTCCGGATTGCCGTTCGGGCCCTCCGGGTTGACGTAGATCAGGCCCATCTGGACCGCGCCGAGGGGCTCCTCCAGGTGGCGGTCGCCGGTGTAGCGCTCGTCGCCGAGCCAGGTGGTCTCCGGGCCCCAGTACACGTCCGCGTCGGGCTCCCAGGCGTCCACCCGGCCGCCGGCGAAGCCGAAGGTCTCGAAGCCCATCGACTCCAGCGCGACATTGCCGGTGAGGATCATCAGGTCGGCCCAGGACAGGCTGCGGCCGTACTTCTTCTTGACCGGCCACAGCAGCCGCCGGGCCTTGTCCAGGTTGCCGTTGTCCGGCCAGCTGTTGAGCGGGGCGAAGCGCTGCTGGCCGGTGCCGCCGCCACCGCGGCCGTCGCTGATCCGGTAGGTGCCGGCGCTGTGCCAGGCCATCCGGATCATCAGCGGGCCGTAGTTGCCGAAGTCGGCCGGCCACCAGTCCTGCGAGTCCGTCAGCACCTCGGCGATGTCCCGCTTCACGGCCGCCAGGTCGAGGCTGTTGAACGCCTCGGCATAGTCGAAGTCCTCGCCGAGCGGGTTGGCCACCGCGGGGTTCTTGGCCAGGATCTTCAGGTTGAGCCGCTCGGGCCACCACTGGGAGAGTCCGCCGCCCTGGACCGGGTACAGCGCACGACCGTGCGCCACCGGGCAGCCTCCCGCGCCCTCCGACTTCGCGTCTACGACGATTGCATCATTGTTCTCAGACATGGGAACCCTTCCGGACTGGGCGAATCACGGTGCTCAGGAACTGCGGACGGTGGAACGGTCGGGACTCGGGCGGCGGGCCGGGCCGATACGCGTTCAACGTAGGGGACGACGGCGCACGACGGTCAGACGACGCGGTGGTGCTCCTCGGCGTGTCCATCGAACCGGGCGGGCTGCCGAGCTGTTCGATGGTGCTCGGGAGGAGGGCCCAGGACGGACGGCGGGCAGGCCCGACCCGGCCGCGCAGGGCCTCGCGGTGGTCGCTCACGTCTCACTTCTCTCGTCTCCCGTCGTGCCGGCGTCTCCCTGACCATTGGCTATGACCGGAACCGATCCTATGATGGACAGAGTCCAAGTCAAGAAGCAACTCAAACCCATACCTGATCAGGACCCGGACATCTGTTGGCCACCTTCGGCCTTCCCACGAACTGAAGCTGGTGAACCGATATGAGTGACCTGCTGGATCGACTGCGGGCACGCGGCTGGCGGATGACGTCCCAGCGCCGCGTCGTCGCCGAGGTTCTCGAAGGCGACCATGTGCATCTGACCGCCGAGGAGGTGCACGCCCGCGCGGCGGAGCGGCTGCCGGAGATCTCCCGGGCGACCGCCTACAACACCCTGCGCGAGCTGGTCTCCCTGGGCGAGGTCATCGAGGTCACCACCAACGGCCGGGCCAAGCGCTACGACCCCAACGCCCACCGGCCGCACCAGCACCTGGCCTGCGACGACTGCGGCACCATCCGCGACGTCCACCCGACCGGCGACCCGCTGGCCGAGCTCGCCGAGACGGAGCGCTTCGGCTTCACCGTCGCCAAGGCCGAGGTCACCTACCGCGGGCTCTGCCCCTCCTGCGCGGATCGCGCGGAGCAGCCCGGCACCCCCTGACACCGCCCGGTGCCACCCCGCACCGCCCGGCGTCCCGCCGATTTCGACACCCCGGTTTCGATGGACATGGCAGCCGTCTCGTCCTAACTTAACGAATGTTCGAAATCCTGGGTCAGGGAGTGAGCTGATGAGCCCCGAGGTGTTGACGGAGTTCGGCGACGGCGTGGCCGTGATCACCATCAACCGGCCGCAGGCCCGGAACGCGGTCAACCGGGCCGTCGCCGAGGGGGTCGCCGCGGCGTTGGACGAGCTGGACTCCCGGGACGACCTGGTGGTGGGTCTGATCACCGGCGCGGGCGGGTCCTTCAGCGCGGGAATGGACCTCAAGGCCTTCCTGGCCGGTGAACTGCCGGTGGTCGAGGGCCGGGGCCTGTGCGGGTTCACCGAGGCGCCGCCGCTCAAGCCGTTGATCGCGGCCGTCGAGGGCCACGCGCTGGCCGGCGGCTGCGAGATCGCGCTCGCCTGCGATCTGATCGTCGCGGCCGAGGACGCCCGCTTCGGCCTGCCCGAGGCCCGGCGCGGACTGGTCGCCGCCGGGGGCGGGCTGCTCCGGCTGCCGCAGCGCGTCCCCTACCAGGTCGCCATGGAGCTCGCCCTCACCGGCGGCGTGCTGGAGGCCCCGCGCGCCCACGCCCTGGGCCTGGTCAACCGGCTGGCGCCGAAGGGCGGCGCGCTGGACGCCGCGCGCGGGCTGGCCGCCGAGATCGCCGCCAACGGTCCGCTCGCGGTCCGCGCCACCAAGCAGATCCTCAGCGAGGCGCCGGGCTGGCCCCAGGACGAGCGGTGGGACCGGCAGCGGAAGATCATCGAGCCGGTGTTCGCCTCCGCCGACGCCGCCGAGGGCTCGCGCGCCTTCGCCGAGAAGCGCGCCCCGCGCTGGACCGGACGATGAGCGCCGACCGGACGGCGCGCGCGGACGGGACGGCGCGCGCCGCCGGGTCAGGCCCGCTGGCCGGGCTGACCGTCGTCGAACTGGGTGGGATAGGCCCCGGGCCGTTCTGCGGGATGCTGCTGGCCGACCTCGGCGCGGAGGTGGTCCGCATCGACCGGCCCGCCCAGGCCGGCCGGGCCGCCGCCCCCGCCATGCTGCAGCGCGGACGGCGCTCCGCCGCCGTGGACCTCAAGCGCCCGCAGGGCGCGCAGGCCGTGCTCCGCCTGATCGGGCGCGCCGACGCGGTCCTGGAGGGCTTCCGCCCCGGCGTCGCCGAACGCCTCGGGCTGGGCCCCGAGGACTGTCTGGCCCGCAATCCGCGCCTGGTCTACGGCCGGATGACCGGCTGGGGCCAGCACGGCCCCGAGGCCCAGCAGCCCGGCCACGACATCAACTACATCGCCCTCACCGGCGCCCTCCACGCGATCGGACCGGCCGACGGCGACCCGGTCGTCCCGCTGAACCTGGTCGGCGACTTCGGCGGCGGCGGCATGCTGCTCGCCTTCGGCATGGTCGCCGCCCTGCTGCGGGTCGCCCGGGGCGGGGCCGGGCAGGTGGTGGACGCCGCGATGACCGACGGCTCGGCCCTGCTGATGTCCATGGCCTACGGCTTCCTCGGCATGGGCGCCTGGCAGGACGGACGCGGGGCCAACCTGCTCGACGGCGGCGCGCCCTTCTACGGGGTGTACCGCTGCGCCGACGGCGGCCATGTCGCCCTGGGCTCCCTCGAACCCCCCTTCTACGCCGCGCTGCTGGCCGGGCTCGGACTGGCCGACGACCCCGACTTCGCCGCCCAGCACGACCGGGGCCGATGGCCGGCCATGCGCGCCAAGCTCGGCGCCGCCTTCGCCGCCGCCGACCGCGACCACTGGGCCGAGCACTTCGCCGGGACCCCGGCCTGCGTCACCCCGGTGCTCTCGCTCACCGAGGCGCCGCAGCACCCGCACAACGTCGCCCGGTCCACCTTCGTCCCCGGTCCCGGCGGCGCGCCGATGCCCGCCCCCGCGCCCAGGTTCAGCGGCACCCCGCCGGCGAGCCGAGGGACGCGCCCGTCACCGGCGCGGACACCGACGAGCTGCTGGCCGAGGCCGGCCTGCCCGCCGAGGAGATCGCGGCGCTCCGCGCGCAGGGGGTCATCGGTTGACCCCGAGCACGCCGCCGGGGCCCCGGCCCCGACGTCGGTCCCGGCCCCACCCCGACCACCGCCCGGTCATGTCCAGCCACCCTGCCAACCACGGGAGTTGAGATCCATGCAGATCGACGGAGCAGCAGCAGTCGTCACCGGCGGAGCCTCCGGCCTGGGCCGCGCCACCGCCGCCCGGCTGATCGCCCTCGGCGCCCACGTCGTCCTGCTCGACCTGCCCACCTCGGCCGGCGAAGCCACTGCCAAGGAGCTCGGCGAGCGCGCCCACTTCGTCCCCGGCGACGTCCGCAGCGCGGAGGACGCCGGCCGTGCGGTCGCCACCGCCGCGGCGCACGGCCCGCTCCGGGCGACCGTCAACTGCGCGGGCCTGGGCAGCGCCGGACGCACCGTCGGCCGGGACGGGACGCCGTACCCGCTGGAGGAATTCAGCCGGGTGGTGGAGATCAACCTGATCGGCACCTTCAACGTGCTGCGGCTCGCCGCCGCCGAGATGGCCAGGACCGAGCCGGTGGACGGACAGCGCGGCGTCATCGTCAACACCGCCTCGGTCGCGGCCTTCGACGGCCAGATCGGGCAGTGCGCCTACTCGGCCTCCAAGGCCGGGATCGCCGGGATGACCCTGCCGATCGCCCGCGACCTGGCCGCCTCCGGCATCCGGGTGCTGACCATCGCCCCCGGGCTGTTCGACACCCCGCTGCTCGGCCGGCTCCCGCAGGAGGCCCGCGACTCGCTCGGCAAGCAGGTCCCGCACCCGGCGCGGCTCGGCCGCCCCGAGGAGTACGCCGACCTGGTCGCCGCGATCGTCGGCAACGACTACCTCAACGGCGAGGTGATCCGCCTCGACGGCGCGATCCGCATGGCCCCGCGCTAGTCCTGCCGTTCGGCAGTGCGCCCCGGTCGCCCACGGTGCGGCGGCCGGGGCGCGGTCGCGCCGCCGGAGTGCGGTCCGCGTCGGCCATCTGCCCGGATCGCTCAATTGCCGGAGCGGGTGGACCCGATCACCGTGCCGTGGCCCCGCTTTTCCGTCGGAAAAAAAGGTCTTGAAATCCTGCGTGAACGCCAGTGCCTCATCGATTTCCGGCGGCACGAACCGGCCAGTTGCAAAAAGGGCGCGTTCCGCGGCGGCACGTCCGCACAATGGCGGCGCCACCCTCCTTCGGCGCGATCTTCCCGCGATTGTCCGGAACGCGTGGGGTGGGCGGACTCCCTGGGATGGGTGAATGCTCAAGTGCCGGCACCCCGGAAGCGGCGACTCCGGCGACGAGCAGGACCGCCTGCTGTCATCCCTCTTCGTGGTGCTGGCCGAAACTAGGGAGTGACATGACCCCAACAATAGTCTAAAAATGACCCTGCGCGCTGTGTCGGTCGGCAGCGGCACGTTCTCGTCCGGACGGGAATGCCTGTTCCACGGAACAGAAATAGGAGATCTTGCATGCGGCCCGAGACCTGCCCGGCCGAAAAGGCCGAGAAGAGCCGTTCCGGCGAGGCAGCAGCCAGTCGCCTCCAGTATTTCCTGCTCGGTCCGCTGGAGGTGATCAGGAACGGGCAGCCGTGCACGCCGGCGGCCCTGAAACGCCGGGTGCTGCTGACCGTGCTGCTGATGTCCGCCAACGAACCGCTGCCGGCGGAGTGCCTCATCGACGCCCTCTGGGACCGCCGGCCCCCGCGTTCGGCGACGGCCACGCTGCAGATGTACGTGTCGGGGCTGCGTCGGATGCTCGACCCGGGCCACGGCGTGGCCGGGCTCGACGCCCGGCGGCATCCGCTGCTGCGCACGGAGCCGTCCGGCTACCGGCTGCTGGTGCGTCCCGGGGAGCTCGACGTCGACCGGTTCGGCGCACTCGCGGCCTTCGGGCGCGGCCACCTGGCCGAGGGCCGCTGCCCGGAGGCCGGGGAGGCGTTCCGCCGGGCGCTCGCCCTTTGGCGGGGGCACGCGGTGGCCGACCTCGACCGCTCCGTCCTGCCGGCCCAGTACACCGTCCGGCTGGAGGAGGAGCGGCTCTCGGTGCTCGGCCAGCGCATCGGCGTGGACATCTGCCAGGGCCGGGGCGCGGAGGTCATCGGCGACCTGGAGGAGCTGTGCGCCCGCTACCCGCTTCGGGAGGCCTTCCATGAGCAGTTGGTGCAGGCCCTGTGCCGGGCGGACCGCCGGGCCGAGGCGCTCGCGGCCTATGCCAGGGCCCGGCGGATCATGGTCGACAACGTCGGCATCGAGCCGGGACCGGCCCTGCGCGCCGCACAGCTGGCGGTGCTGGAGGGACGGACGCCGAGCAGCTCCGGACACCTCCGATGTCGTAGGTCACCGATCCCGTTGCGCCGGTCCTCCCACGGCTGACGCAGCAACAGAGTGAGCTCCGCGCAACCCGGTTCGCCTCAGCCGCCGTCCCGGGCCGTGGCGGCCGACAGCCGCCAGTCGAGCCGGCGGCGGAAGTAGAGCAGCGGCTCGCCGGACCCGAGCGAGCAGTGCTCGACCTCTCCCACCAGGATGGCGTGGTCGCCGTGCTGGAACGAGGCCCGGGTCGCGCAGCGCAGATAGCCGGGCACCCCGAGCAGCCGGGGCACCTCGCCGTCCCAGTCCCACCCGACCCCGGCGAACTTGTCGTCGCCGCGCCCGGCGAAGACCGCCGCCAGCGCCGCGTGCTCGCTCCCCAGCAGATGGACGCCGAAGCCGGCGCCGGCGGCCAGGGCCCGGTAGGTCCGGGCGGTCCTGGCCACGGCCAGCAGCACCGAGGGCGGCTGCACGCTGTAGGAGCAGACCGAGGAGACCAGCAGGCCGCAGGGCGCCCCGTCGGCCTGCCGCGCGCAGACCACGACCACGCCGGAGACGAGCTGCGCCATCGCCTCCCGGAAGGCCTCGGCCAGGCCCGGGCCGCTCCCGGTGCGGTCCTCCGGTCGGACGTCCACGTCCGCGTCCACGTCCGACGGCCTAGGCGTGGGCGCGCTGTGCGGCACGCCGGCAGGAGTCGAGCCGCTCGCGGGCGTCGTCGTCGTCCATCCGGGCGAGGACGGCCTCGAAGTCGGCGGCGGCCTCGTCGAAGCGGCCGGCGGCCTCCAGCACCACGCCCCGGTTGAAGCGGATCTCCGGGGAGTCGCCGAGGTCCACGGCCCGGTCGTAGTCGGCCGCCGCCGTGTCCCGGTCGCCCGCCTCGAAGGCCAGTTCGGCCTTGACCGCCCAGGCCTCGGCCAGCCCGGGGTCGCTGCGCAGCGCGGCGGCGAGGGCCTCGCCGGCCTGGTCGAGCGCGCCCTCCTCGGCCAGCAGCCGTCCCTTGAGGCAGAGCAGCCGGGCGTGGTCGGGCTCCACCGCGAGACCGGCGTCCACTCCGCGCAGCGCGGCCGGGAGGTCGCCCAGGTCGGCGAGGACGACGGCCCGGCTCAGCTGGGCGTCCACGTGCTCGGGCTCCAGTTCGAGGGTGCGGTCGAAGTCGGCGAGCGCTCCGGGGACGTCGCCGAGCTCCAGCCGCGCGTCGCCCCGGTTGTAGTGGGCTTCGGGGAACGGCGGCTCCAACCGCAGGGCCTGCTCGTAGTCGGCGACGGCCTCCTCCGTGCGGCCCAGTTTGCGCAGGATGTTGCCGCGGTTGAAGTAGTGGTCGGAGAAGTCGTCGTCCGCGTCGATGACCACCGCGTAGTCGGCCAGGGCGGCCTCCAGCCGGCCGCTCATGCCGTTGACCTGGGCCCGGTTGTACTGGAGGCCGATCCGGTGCCAGGTGCGTTCGCCCAGGCCGAGCTCCCGGTCCAGGCGTTCCATGCCCTCGTCCAGCAGCCGCAGGGCCTCGTCCGTGCGGCCGGTGCGGGTCTCCACCAGGGCCAGCCCGTTACGGTTGAAGACGGAGAAGAAGGTCCGCTCGCCCGGGTCCTCCAGCAGCGAGGCGATCGCGATGGCCTGGTTGACCCAGGCGCGGGCCTGACCGGGATCGCGCTTCGCCTCGGGGAAGTGCCGGGCGTAGAGCATGCCGGTCTCGTAGGCCAGCTTCATGTGGATGACCGGGTCGGCACTGGTGCGGCGGGCCTCGTCCTGGACCGCCGCGGACTCCTCCGGACGACCGGCGGCGGCCAGCGCGACGGCGGTGTCCCTGGTGAACTCCCACCATTCCGAGGGGTTCTGCCGCGCGTCCACGATGGCCAGGCCGCGTCGGCCGAACTCCACCGCGGCCTGGTAGAAGCCGAGGTACTTGCAGCGGTTCTGGGCCCAGCGCAGGGCCTCGACCCCGGCGCCGCCCGGGTCGCTGCCGCGTTCGAGGTGGTACGGCAGCGCGCCCAGCCGCAGCGAGGGCTCGGCCCCGGCGGCGAGCGACACCTCGGCCGCCCGCAGGTCGTGCAGGGCGGCCCGCTGCGCGGGCTCCAGCCGCGCGTAGGCGGCCAGCCGGTCGGCGTCCTCGTCGGACCCGTCGGCCGCCACCAGCAGTCGCGCGAGGCGCAGGGTCCCGGCGCCGTCGGCCGGGGCCTGCTCCGCGGCCGGGGCGGGCGTCGCGGAGCCGCCGACGAGGTGCACGGCGTGGGCTTCGAGGGACTGCGGCAGCGACGCGCTGAGCGGCCCCGCGGGGTCGGCCAGCGGCTCGGCGTCGGAGAGCAGCACGACGGTCAGCCGCTCGGCGGGCAGCCGGCGCAGCAGCACCGCGAGGAACTCCCGGTCGGTGGCGTCGGCGTGCTGGACGTTGTGCACGACCAGGCTCCGGGGGCCGTCGTCGAGGGCCTCCAGGTAGGCGCCGAGGAAGTCCACCAGGCCGTGGGAGATCCGCAGCGAGTGCAGCCGGGCGGGATAGCGGCTGACCGAGCCGGGACCCTTCGCGGACTGCTCCAGCGGACGCCGGACGACCGGCACCAGCGCCGTCAACTCGGGCGTGCTCTCCTGGATCTCGATACGGTGCCGGAACGCCAGCTCCGGACGGAGCAGCAGCGCGTCCGGGCCGATCAGCCGCAGCAGCGTGCCGACCGCCGTGTAGGGGCCGCGCAGGTTTCGGTGCGCGTCGACGGTGGCGAGCAGCGGCGGCAGGTCCAGGCCGGTCAGCAGTCGGTCACGCTCGGCGCGGTACGGGGCGGAGATCCAGTAGTGGCTGCGCATGACCAGCCTTTCGGTTCAGCGGCTCGCGGTCTCGGGGGTTTCACTGCTCGGGGGTATCGCCGTTCGGCTCTGCGGTGCTCGGCCCTGCGGTGTTCGGCCCTGCGGTGTTCGGCCCTGCGGTGTTCGGTTCGCGCTCCCCCGCCTCAGGCGACGACGTGCTCGGCGCGGACGCGCCGGTTCCGGGCGCGGTCGCGGACGGCGATCCGGATCGGCAGCAGGAACTGGGTCAGCGTCAGGAGCAGGAACACGCAGGCGTCGAGCATGCGGAGCACACCCGTGTGGCCGTCGCCGAAGCGGTCGAAGGACGCGACGATCATCGTCAGGAAGACCGGGGCCAGCGCGAACACGGTGGTGCACAGGCTGACGGAGTAGCCGACGAGGATCAGCCAGGAGTACCAGCGGGCGATCCGCCGGTCGACCGGGTGCCAGTCGGTCTCGTCGATCAGCCGGTCCGGCCTCCGCAGCAGCCGGTTGGCCCGGTTGCGCAGGGTGCGGGTCGCGGCGGTGTGCAGGTCGACGCAGCCCAGCATGGTGGTGATCAGGACGTAGACGTCGGTGCGGATGTAGAAGAAGAACTGCCACAACAGCCTGATGAAGGTGGCGAAGGCGACGCCCAGGCAGACGTGTTCGCCGAGCGACGGCCGGCCGCCGGGATCGCGCAGCGCGTCGGCGGCGATGACCAGCAGCGCGAGGACCAGGACGTCGGCGAGCATGCCCGCGAGGATCGGCAGGTAGCGCCTGCGCCGAGGGACGGCGACCAGACCGTCGAGGGCGGTCTCCACCACCAGGAAGTAGAAGCGGTAGGACATCGAGATCCGGGAGCGCACGCCCAGCCTTCGCGCGGCCAGCGCGTGGAACGCCTCGTGGACGGCGATCAGCGGCACCACGGCGACCAGCAGCACCACGTCGACCACGGAGTAGTAGGAGCTGAACACCATGTCGTGGGAGCGGGGCAGCAGGTCGGGCGAGCGGACCACGAGCACCAGCGCCCAGGCGACCAGGGCCGCGTAGCAGACCCAGGCGGGCACGGAGAAGAGGGCCCGGCCGAGGCGCTGCCAGCGCACCGGGGCGAGCTCGACGGCGGCCTCGCCCTCGGCCCGGAGGAACCCCAGCTCGTCCAGGGCGGCGACGACGTCCTCGACGTCCGCGCTCTCCCCGTACACCGTGCGGTAGCGCTCGGCGGCCTCGGCGACGGTCGCGCCGTCGGCCAGCCAGCGGACCAGTTGGGCGCCGTCCGGCGGGAAGATGGCATAGGAGTCGGTGTCGACCCGGCCGATCGTCACACCCTCGCCGTCCTCCAGGTACACCAGCGGGTGGAGCAGCGGCGGGTCCTGGATGTCGTGGCCGGTTCCGTGGTCCTGCACGGGTCCCTCGTCCTCCGTCGGCGGCGGTCCGCCCCGGACCGGGACGGCAGCGGGTGGGTAGCGGCGCGACCGTGCGGCGTCCGGACTGCTCCGGTCCGTTCACGGACGCGCCGCCACCCCGGTCCCTCAGCGTCGGCCGACGGCCGACCAGGGGACAGGATCAGGCGTTCGGGTACACGTGGCACGCGGCCGTGGTGAGACGGACGGGGCCGGCCTTGCGGATCACGATCTTCTTCATCGCTGGTTCTCCTAACGGTTGGTGCAGACGGATGATGGACATCCCCCAGCCTGCTGAAGTCCGCCAGAACCTGCCCAGACTGCCGCCAAAGCGGCGCGGCGGCGCGGCGGCCGGCGCCCGGCCCTGATCGGCCGGCGGGTCGCCGCCGGGTGGCGCACGAAGCAGATCCAATCGGCCTCTTGACGCTCCTCGGGCGGTGGTGCCAGCATCACGCTAGTCCGATGTTTACGTAAACTTCCCATGCCCGAGCATGCGAATGTTTACGCAACCATCGGACGATGCCCGGCGCCCGCCCGGGTTTCCGGCAAGGCTGGCGACCCCGGCGGCCGGCACGCAGCCCACCACCTACGGAGCACACCACACCATGCCCGTCCTGCAGATCGACGGCGACGCCTTCACCCTCGACGGCAGGCCCTTCCGGATCGTCTCCGGCGGCCTCCACTACTTCCGCGTCCACCCGGACCACTGGGCCGACCGACTGCACAAGGCCCGGCTGATGGGCCTCAACACGGTCGAGACGTACGTCCCGTGGAACCTCCACCAGCCCCGGCCCGACGTCTTCCGGCTCGACGCGGAGCTCGACCTGCCGGCCTTCCTCGACCTCGCCGCGGCCGAGGGCCTGCACGTCCTGCTGCGCCCCGGACCGTACATCTGCGCCGAGTGGGAGGGCGGCGGCCTGCCCTCCTGGCTGCTGGCCGAACCCGGCATCACGCTGCGCAGCCAGGACCCGGGGTACCTCGCCGCCGTGGACAGCTACTTCGCCCGGCTGCTCCCCCCGGTGATCGACCGGCTGGCCACCCGCGGCGGCCCGGTGATCGCCGTCCAGGTGGAGAACGAGTACGGCGCCTACGCCGACGACCCCGCGCACCTGGCCCACCTCGCCGAACTGCTGCGCCGCGAGGGCGTCGACGTGCCGCTCTTCACCTGCGACCAGCCCGCCGACCTCGGCCGCGGTTCGCTCCCCGGCGTGCTCGCCACCGCCAACTTCGGCAGCCACGCGTACGAGGGACTCGCCGCCCTGCGGGCCCACCAGCCCGCCGGCCCGCTGATGTGCACCGAGTTCTGGATCGGCTGGTTCGACCGCTGGGGCGGCCGCCACGTCGTCCGCGACCCCGCCCAGGCCGCCCAGGAGCTGGACGACCTGCTCTCCACCGGCGCTTCGGTGAACCTCTACATGTTCCACGGCGGCACCAGCTTCGGCTTCACCAACGGCGCCAACGACAAGCACACCTACCGGCCCACCGTCACCTCCTACGACTACGACTCGCCGCTCGACGAGGCCGGCGAGCCCACCGAGAAGTACCACGCCTTCCGCAGGGTCATCGCCAAGCACACCCCGGTGCCCGACGAGCCGGCGCCCGGGCCGACCGCGAGGCTCGCCGCCACCCGGGTCGGACTCCCACTGAGCGCCCCGCTGTTCGACAGCCTCCCGGCGCTGGGCGGCGTCGTGCCCTCCGAGCACCCGCTCACCATGGAGCAGCTCGGGCAGGACTTCGGCTACGTCCTCCACGAGACCGTCCTGCCGACGGAGGGACCGGCCCTGCTGGAGCTGGAGGGGGTGCACGACCGGGCCCAGGTCTTCGTCGACGGCCGACCGGCGGGCGTGCTCGAACGCGAGAACCACGAGCACGCGGTCACCCTCACGGCTCCCCGCGCGGGCAGCACCCTGAGCGTGCTGGTGGAGAACCAGGGACGGGTCAACTACGGGCCAGGCATCCACGACCGCAAGGGGCTCACCGGGCCCGCCCGGCTCAACGGCCGCGAGCTCAGCGGCTGGACCAACCGGTCGCTCCCGCTGAGCGACCTGGGCGGACTGGCGTTCACCGCCGTCGAGGGGTTCCCGACCGGGCCGGTCTTCCACCGTGGGACCTTCACCGTCGACCGGCCCGCCGACTCCTTCGTCCACCTGCCCGGCTGGACCAAGGGCAATGTCTGGGTCAACGGCTTCCACCTGGGCCGCTACTGGTCACGCGGCCCCCAGCGCTCCCTCTACCTGCCCGGTCCCGTCCTGCGCCCGGGACCGAACGAGATCACCGTGCTGGAGCTGCACGCCGCGCCCTTCTCCCGCGCCGTCGACCTGCGGCCCGAGCCCGACCTCGGGCCGACCGAGGACTAGTCGGCCGGGGGCCAGTTGCGGAGCAGGACGTCGAGGGCGTCCAGGGTCCGGGTCCAGGTCTCCTGGGTGTCGGGGGCGCTGTGGCTGAAGCCGCCGCCCAGTTCCAGGCTGACGTAGCCGTGGAAGACGCTGCCCAGCAGCCGGACCGCGTGGGTCTGGTCCGGCTCGGCCAGGTCGTAGCCGCGCAGGATCGCCCGGGTCATCCGGGCGTGCCGGACGCCCGCGCTGGCGGCGGCGGTCTCCGGGTCGAGCCGGAACTGGGCGGCCGCGTACCGGCCGGGGTGCTCACGGGCGTAGTCCCGGTAGACGTTGGCGAGGGCGGCGAGCGCGTCCTTGCCGGCCCGGCCGGCCACCGCCTCGGCGGCCCGGTCGGCCATCTCCTCCAGCGCGAGCAGGGCGATCCTGGTCCTCAGGTCCTGCGAGTTCTTCAGGTGCGAGTAGAGGCTGGCGACCTTGACGTCGAACCGCCTGGCCAGCTCGGAGAGGGTCACCCGGTCGAAGCCGATCTCGTCGGCCAGCTCCGCACCCGCCAGGGTGAGCCGCTCCGTGGTCAGTCCTGCGCGCGCGATGGCCCTCCGCCTTCCGTCCGTCCCCGGTTCACCATAAGCGATATTACATTTGCCTAATACCTATAGCCAATTTAGCCTGATCTCCATGAACCCGCTGACCGAACCAGAGATACGTGCCGCCTTCGTCAACTGCACCATGGGTGAGGCGAAGCGGCTCTCCGTCCCGCGCGACCTGGCCGACCGGCCCTGGCCCGACCTGGACTTCCTGGGCTGGCGGGACCCCCAGGCCCCCGACCGCGCCTACCTGGTCACCGAGCTGGACGGCCGGCCGACCGGCCTGGCGCTGCGCTGCCCGAGCGCCGCCTCCTGGCAGACCCGGCGCAGCCTCTGCTCGATGTGCCTGACCGCCCACACCGGCGGCGTCTCGCTGATGGTCGCGCCGAAGGCGGGCAAGGCCGGACGGCAGGGCAACTCGGTCGGCGCCTACATCTGCAGCGACCTCGCCTGCTCGCTGTACGTGCGGGGCGCGAAGGACGCGGGCGTCGGCGCGCGGCTCCCGGAGTCGCTCACCCTGGAGGAGAAGGTCCGGCGGACCGTGGCCAACGTCGCCGCCTTCATCGGCAAGGTGACCGCCTGATCAGCCTCAGGTGACGGTCGCCCGCTGCTGGTGGCGGGGGGCCCGGTGCTCCTGGGCGGTCGTCAGGTCGCGGAGCAGGGTCATCGCCAGCCACAGCTCCCGGTGGGTCAGGTACAGGGCGTTGACCCCGAAGCGCAGCAGGTCGGGTGCGCGCATGTCGCCGACGACGCCGTGCTCGGCCAGCGCCTGGACGACGGCGTAGGCCTCGGGATGGCGCAGCGCGACCTGGCTGCCGCGCCGGTCCGGCTCGCGCGGGGTGACCAGGCTGAAGCCGAGCCCGCCCGGCAAGGTGTCGGCGCAGTCGATCAGGAAGCCGGTCAGCGACAGGCTCTTGGCACGGACCCGGTCCAGGTCGACGCCGTCGAAGGCGGTCAGCGCGGCCTCCAGGGCCAGCAGCGACAGCATCGGCGGCGTGCCGATCCGGGCCCGGCCGATGCCCTCGGCCGGGGTGTAGCCGGCCGTCGGGCCGAAGGGGTCGGCGTGGCCGTTCCAACCGGTCAACGGGTGGTCGAAGGACTCCTGGTGACGGCCGGCGACATAGAGGAACGCCGGGGCGCCGGGGCCGCCGGAGAGGAACTTGTAGCCGCAGCCGACGGCGAGGTCGACGCCCCACTCGTCGAGCCGGAGCGGCACGGCGCCCGCCGCATGGCAGAGGTCCCACAGCATCAGCGCCCCGGCGGCCCGCACCGCCCGGGTGACGGCCGGGACGTCGAAGAGCTCGCCGGTCCGGTAGTCGACCGGGCTGTAGGCCGCCACCGCCACGCCTTCGCCGTGCGTCCGCAGGAAGTCCGGCAGCTCGGCGGGCGGGACGTACCCGACCCGGAGGCCGAACAGCCGGGCGACCGACTCGGCCAGGTACCGGTCGCTGGGGAACTGCCCGGGGTCGGTCAGCAGCAGCGGCCGTCCCGGCCGCATCCTGGCGGCGGCGCAGAGGGCGTTGAACAGCTGGACGCTGGTGGAGTCCCCGGCGACGGTCTGCCCCGGGGCGGCGCCGAGGAGTCGGCCGATCCGGTCGCCCACCCGCAGCGGCGCCGCCCACCACGCCTCCTCGTTCCAGGAGCGGACCAGCCCGCTGCCCCACTGCCGCTGCACCACGTCCGCCATCGCGGGCGGCACGGCGGCCGGCAGCGCGCCGAGCGAGTTGCCGTCCAGGTAGACCAGCCCGTCCGGCAGCAGGAACCGCCGCCGCAGGTCAGCCAGCGGGTCGGCGGCGTCGAGCTCCTCCGCCCGCCGTTCGAGGGCTTCCAGGGTTCCGGAGGCCTCGGGGGTGCGGGCGGCCGAGGGGCCGGGGACAGGAGTGCGCACGTCGGGCTCCTACCGGGAGGGTGGCGCGGCCAGCCGGGCCAGGGTGGCGACGATCTCCCGGGAGGCCGGGGAACCGGGCTCGATCAGGGTGTAGTGGCCGGTGCCGGGCAGGACCAGCAGCTCGGCGTCCCGGTGGGCCGCCGCGTAGTCGGAGAACTGGGCGAGCGGCACCTCCTCGTCCTCGGCGCCGTGCAGCAGCACCGTGCGGACCCCCGTGCTGCCGTGCTCGCGCAGCAGGGTGAGCGGGTCGACCAGCGGCAACCGGGACGCCACCTGGTCGGCCCCGCCCAGCAGTTGGAGGGCCGCGCCGTTGCTGAGGTCGGCCCGGACAGTGGCGGCGAGGTCGGTCACCGGCGCGAGCGCCAGCACGGCGGTCGGCAGGCTGCGGGTGTGCCAGGGCGAGTCCTCGGGCAGCAGCGCGCGGGCGGCGGCCCAGAGCGCGAGGTGGCCGCCGGAACAGTGGCCGGCCAGGGTGTAGGGCCGCCCGGCCGGGATGGTGTCGACGGCCAGGGCGATGTCGTCGAAGGTCTCGGGGTAGCCGCCGGCGCCGCCCGAGCGGCGGAAGCCGGGCAGCACCACGGTGAAGCCCTGCTGTGCCAGATGGGCGGCGTAGGGCGTCAGATGCATCCGGTCGTAGCGCCAGTACCCGCCGTGCAGCAGCACCACCATCGGGGCCTCGGCGCCGTCGCCGTCGACGGCCGGCCAGAGGTCGTAGACCTGCTGGGGGTGCGGGCCGTAGCGGTGGTGCCGGGGTGCCAGCACCGGCTTCAGGCTGAGGACGCGGCGCTCCTCCTCCAGTGCCCCGGGCGAGGGCGACCTGCGGGTCTCGGAACTGCGGGTCTCGGAACTGCGGGTGTCAGGCATGGCTGCGGGCCGTCCAGAGTTCGGGGAACACCGGGCGCACCGACCGCTTCTCCAGCCAGGCGAGGCCGGCCGTGCCGCCGCTGCCGGACCTGGCGCCCATGGCACGGCGGGTGGCCAGCACATGGTCGCCGCGCCAGCGCAGCACCAGCTCGGCCACCTCGGTGAGCAGCTCGGCCAGTCGCACCAGCGGATCGTGCTGCGGCCCGGCGTAGACCAGCCGCCAGGCCTCCTCGACCCCCGGGTCGGGCCGGTAGCCGAGGGTCAGGTCGCGCCGGAGCACCTGCTCCGGCACCGGCAGCCCTCGGCGCTGCAGGTAGCCGAGCACCTCGTCGTAGAGCGACGGGCTGCTCAGCGCCTGCTCCAGTTCGGCGTGGACGGCCGGGTCCCCCCGGTGCGCGTTGACCATGCTCCGGCTCTTGTCGCCGAGCAGGAACTCCAGGTGCCGGTAGGAGGTGGACTGGAAGCCGGACGCGTTGCCGAACGCGGCACGGAAGCCGTTGAACTGAGCCGGCGTCAGCGCGGCGATCGGGGCCCAGCAGCCGTTCAGCGCACGGTGGCTGCGGCAGCTCCGCGCCAGGGCGTCCAGCGCCGCGTCGAAGTCGTCCTTGGCGAAGGCGTCCCTGGCGGTCCGCCACTCATGGACGATCAGGTGGAACCAGAGCTCCATCACCTGGGTGGTGACCAGGAAGGCCGGCTCGTTCGGGTCGTTGGTCAGCGGCCGTTGGAGCGAGCCGAGGAGGGAGGCGTGGACGTAGTCCTCGTACGGCGTCGGCCCGTCGAACTGGAGGAAGGGGCACCCCTCGGAGCCGGCGTCGAGGTCGGGCTCGTCCTGGGGCTGAAGGTCGGGCATGGCACTCCGTAGGTTCGGACGGGTCCGGCCCGGTCGGGCCGGGGACGGCTGACGGTGCGGTGGCCGGAGCCGGGCGCGCGCCGGTCAGTCCGGCAGCCCGAGGTGGGCGCCGCCGGTGGCGTCCAGGCACTGGCCGGTGATCCAGCGGGCGCCGTCCCCGGCGACGAAGGCCACCACGTCGGCGATGTCGGCGGGACGGCCGACCCGGTTGAAGGCCGAGGCCGCCGCAGCGGCGGCCAGCACCCGGGGGTCGTTCAGGGTCGGGTTGATCTCGGTGAAGGTGAAACCGGGCGCGACCGCGTTCACGGTGATCCCGCGCGGGCCGAGCTGCTGCGCCAGGGTGAGGGTGAGGGTGTCGAGGGCGCCCTTGGTCATCGCGTAGGCGCCGATGTGCGGGACCGCGATCCGGGTGACCCCGGAGGAGATGTTGATGATCCGGCCCCCGTCCCGAAGCCGGTCCAGGCCGTACTTGATCAGGAAGAACGGCGCCTTGACGTTGACCGCGAAGAGGTGGTCGTACTCCTCCTCGGTCACGTCGGCGATCCGCTTCGGCAGGGTGATCCCGGCGTTGTTGACCAGGATGTCGACGCCGGGCCGACCGCCCGCGTCCACCAGGCCCTTGTCGAAGGCCGACCAGAGCGCCTCCGCGTCCCCGGGCACGCCGAGTCGGGCCTGGACCGCGAAGGCCCGTCCGCCGTCGGCGGTGATCCCGGCGACGGTCTCCTCGGCGGCGGCCCGGTCGTGGCCGTAGTGGACGGCGACCAGGGCGCCCAGGCCGGCCAGCCGTTGGGCGACGGCCCGGCCGATGCCCCGGCTGCCGCCGGTCACCAGGGCGGTGCGGTCCTGGAGTTCTGCGGTGCTGGTCATGGGTTGCTGGCTCCTGCGGTCGGGGGGAGGGACGGGGGCGGAGAGGGACGGGGAGAGGGAGGCGGTCGGGGCGGGCGGTCAGGCGTCGAAGTCCAGGTCGATCCGGTCGGACGCCGGTCCGGCGCGACAGGCCAGGGTGTAGCCGGCGGCCAACTCGGCCGCGTCCAGGGCGTACTGACGGTCCATGGTGACCGCGCCGAGGAGCACCCTGGCCCGGCAGCTGCCGCAGAGTCCGTCGCGACAGGAGTAGGGGGTCTCCGGCCGGACGCGCAGCAGCGCGTCCAGCACCACCCGGTCCTCCGGGCGCAGCTCCACGGTGCTGGTACGACCGTCGAGACGCGCGGAGACCAGGACCCCGCCGGTCCGCCCGGCGGGGGGCGGCTGCCGGGCCGGGCCCGGGGCGGCGGAGGCGGAGGCGGAGGCGCCGGTGGTGGAGAACAGCTCGAAGCGGACCCGGGCCGGGTCGGCGCCCCAGCGTTCCAGTGAGTCCCGGGCGAGTTCCACCAGTCCCAACGGCCCGCACAGGTAGTACTGGGCGCGGTCCCCGGGCTCGACGCCGAGCAGCGCCAGCAGGGCGGGCAGCCGGGCGCCGTCGATCCGGCCGCTCAGCAGGTCGCTCTCCCTGGCCTCCCGGGACAGCACGTGCAGCACCGAGAACCGGCCGACATGGGCGTCCTTGAGGTCTGAGAGCTCGTCGGCCAGCAGCACCGAGCGTGCGCTGCGGTTGGCGCAGACGAGCGAGACCCGGCAGCCCGGGTCCGCGCGCAGGGCGGCGGCGGCGATGCTGAGCAGCGGGGTGACACCGCTGCCCCCGCCGATCAGCACATGGTGCGCGCCCGCCTCCTCGACCAGGGTGAAGTGGCCGGTGGGCGGCGAGACTTCGAGCAGGTCGCCGACGGCCAGCGCGGTCGTGGCGTACTCGGCGAAGCCCCCGGGGCCCAGGTACTTGACCACCAGCCGCAGGCCCCGGCGCTCCCCCGGCGGCAGGCAGACGGAGTAGCTGCGCCGCAGTTCGCGCCCGGCCTGGTGCGAGCGGACGAGAACGTGCTGCCCGGGACGGTGGGCGAAGGTCTCGGCCAGCCGGTCCGGGAGGTCCAGGGTGATCGCCGTGGCCCGGTCGCCGACCGGCTCGGTGCGGCTGACCCGCAGCGGGTACCAGCCGGTCCGGCGCGGCCGTCCCTCGGCGGGGACGGCGGCAGGAGTGGCAGCGGTCGTGGTCATGAGTATCCGTCACACCGCCTTCAACTGGGCGAAGGTCTCCCGGCAGGCGGTGCAGACCAGGACGGACTGGCAGCGGGTCGCCCCGAACGGACTCTGCGGCCTGGTGGCCGAGGAGCCGCAGTGCGGGCAGGGCACACCGGTGCCCAGCCGCAGGGTCGGCGGCGCGTCGGCCGGACCGGGGGGCGCGATGCCGTGCTCGACGAGTCGGCTGCGGCCCTCCTCACTGATCCAGTCGCTGCTCCAGGCCGGCCGGAGCACCTGCCGCACCCGTCCGCCGGGGTGGCCGGACACCTCCAGCACCGCCAGGATCTCGGACTCGATCACCGTCAGCGCGGGGCAGCCGAGGCGGGTGGGCGTGATCAGCACCTCCAACCGGCCGTCGGCGGCGCGCTCCACGGCTCGCACGATGCCCAGGTCGTCCAGGGTGAGCACGGGCAGTTCGGGGTCGGGCAGAGCACCGACCCGCGCCCGGACCTGCGACAGCGGCAGTGCTAGCGACAGTGGCAGTGGCGTGGGCTCGGTCACCAGTTGCCCCCGGGATACTGCAGCCGTACCGATCGGAACTCGGCCAGCAGCGGCTCCAGCGCCTCGGTGTGCCGTCCCGAACGGCCGCCGGTGGCGGGCCGGTCGGGGCCGGGCGGGGTCAGCCGGGCCCGGTCCAGCACCTCGGCCACCCCCAGCGCCCAGTCCGAGCGCAGCCGTTCGGGCGCGACCGCCGAACCCGCCGCGTCCAGCCGCCGGACCCGGTCGTCGGTCTCGAACAGTTCCGCCGCGTAGGGCCAGACCAGGTCGAGCCCGGCCTGCATCCGGCGGCGGCTCTCGGCGGTGCCCCGGCCCAGCCGCACCGTCCACTGGTCGGCGTGCATCCGGTGGTACTCGGACTCCAGGGCCGCGTGCGCGCCGAGTCCGGCCAGCACCTCGTCGGAGGTCTCCGCCAGGGCACGGTGGAGCAGGGTGCTGTAGTGCGCCCAGAGCAGCTGCCGGGCGACGGTCTGCCCGAAGTCCCCGTTCGGCAGCTCCACCAGCAGGCAGTTGCGGAAGGCACGGACGCTCCGCCCGTAGGCGAGGTCGTCCTCGCTGCGCCCGGTGCCGTCCAACTGCCCGCTCCGGGTGAGCAGGGTGCGGGCGTGGCCGAGCAGGTCGAGGGCGATGTTGGCGAGCGCGAGGTCCTCCTCGATGGTGGGCGCCCGGGTCACCCAGCCGCAGAGCCGCTGGCTGAGGACGAGGGCGTCGTCGCCGAGCGCCAGCGCGTACCCGGCCAGGTCCGGGTCGCGGGTCGGTGCCACGGTCGCGGTCGGGTTCGCGGTCGGGTTGCGGTCAGCCGTCATGGCTGCCCTCCCCCGGGGCCGGGACATCGCCGCCGCCGTCCGCGTCCGCGTGCCCTTCCGCGCGCCCGTCGGCGTTGAGTGCCACATAGTGCTCCGGGTAGCGGTAGGGCTTGCCGGCCGCGTTGCTGAAGAAGGGGTCCTTCTCGCTCGGCGAGGTGGCGTGGACGGCGTCGCTGCGCACCACCCAGAGCGAGGCCGGGTCGCCGCGCCGGGTGTACAGGTCACGGGCGTTGGCCAGCGCCATCGCGGCGTCCGCGCCGTGCACGGAGCCCACGTGCTGATGGGCCAGGCCCCGGCGCGGCCGGACGAAGACCTCCCAGGGGGTCGGCCGCCGGACCGGCGGTGAGCTGCTCATCCGACCCGACTCCCCTCGTCCGCGCCGTCGGCCGGTGCTGCCCCGGCGGCCTGTTCCGCTTCGGCGGCCTCCGCCGCCGCGTAGGCGTCGACGGCCTCGCGGACCCAGGCGCCGTCTCGGTGCGCGGCCAGCCGGTGCGCCCGCCGTTGCCGTCCGGTCCGGGAGTCGTCGCCGAGCGCGGCGCGGTACAGCTCCCAGTCGACCGGGCCGAAGTCGTAGTGCCCGCGTTCCGGGTTCCAGGCGATCGCGGGATCGGGCAGGGTGAGGCCCAGCCGCTCGGCCTGCGGCACGCAGTTGTCGACGAAGCGCTGCCGCAGCTCGTCGTTGGTGTGCCGCTTGACGCCCCACAGCATGGCGCGCCGCGACATCGCGGCGCCCATGGCCGCGCCCCGCTCGTCGCTGCCCCCGGCGGCGGTGTCCGGTGGGCCGAACATCAGCGCCACCGCCGGGAGCCACCAGCGGTCGACGGCGTCCTGCGCCATCTCCCGCTGGGCGGGCGTCCCTTGGCAGAGCGCGTGCAGTACGTCGTAGCCCTGGCGGACGTGGAACGCCTCCTCCTGGCAGACCCGGCGCATGGCGCGGGCGTAGGGACCGTAGGAGGTCCGGCACAGCGGGACCTGGTTGACCACGGCGGCACCGTCCGTCAGCCAGGCGATGGCTCCGGTGTCGGCCCAGGTGAGCGCGGGGTGGTCGAAGGTCGCGGCATAGTTCTGCTGGCCCCGGTGCAGGGCGTCCAGCAGTTCGTCGCGCTCCACGCCGAGGGTCTCCGCCGCCGCGTAGAGGTAGAGCCCGTGCCCGGCCTCGTCCTGGACCTTGGCCAGCAGGCTCGCCTTGCGGTGCAGCGAGGGGGCACGGGTGATCCAGGCGCCCTCGGGCTGCATCCCGATGATCTCGGAGTGGGCGTGCTGGGCTATCTGACGGATCATCATCCTGCGGTAGCCGTCCGGCATCCAGTCGCGCGGCTCGATCTGCTCACCGGCGGCGAGCACGGCGTCGAAGTACTCCTGCAGCCCCGCATGCCCGTTGGGTCCGGTCGGCCCGACCCCGACGCCGGTCTCGGCACCGGCCCCGGCGCCGGTCCCGGCCTCGGGCGTGCTCGTCTCAAAGGGCACGGAACGGCCCCCGCTCCGTGCGCGGCGGCCTGCCTGCCGGCGGCCGACCGATCGACGGTCGGCCGGCAGGGCGCGACGCGGCGGCCCTGCGGATCATTGGCAGCACCTGGGTCCACCCCTCCGTCGGCGACTGCCGGGGTGGCAGCGCCTTCCACAGGAGAAGAGTCGCGGTCCACCCGCCGCGATCCCCGGTGCTACGTGATGAGCGTCACAGGGGGGAGGCGGAGTGTCCGGCGCCTTTGCCTCCTCTCTCCTCGGTAGTCCGTCAATTCGGCCGTCAGTGCCGGGGTTCGCGCCCGTTCCGGGGCGGGCTCGCGAGGGGCGCGGCCAGGACGCGCCGAGAAGGGTTGGGCCATGAGCGCGATCAGGACGATGCTCGTCGAGCTGACCGGGACACCGGAGTTCGCCGACGGTGTCGGTGACGACGAGGACCTCAGCGCCAGTGGCATGGACTCGGGGGACCTGGTCCGGCTGGTCCTGCTGATCGAGGAGCGCACCGGCCAGGAGGTCTCCGCCGAGGACCTGGAGGGCCTCACCACCATCGCCGACTACGAGCGCTTCCTGGCGGCTCGCGGCACCGGCACCGGCACCGAGGCCCGCTGATGTGGCTGACGCAACTGCTGCTGCGCAACCGCCAGTGCTTCCCTGACCGCACCGCCCTGGTGGACCACCGGCGCTCGCTGACCTGGTCCCAGCTCCACGACCGGACCCTGGAGCTGGCCCACGGCCTGGCCGCCGTCGGGATCCGCTCGGGCGACCGGGTCGCGGTGCTCTCGCTGGACCGGATCGAGGTGCTGGAGACCTACTTCGCGCTGGCCAGGATCGGCGCGCTGTTCGTCCCGCTGAACCACAGCCTCACCCCGGCCGAGGTGGCCGGGGCGGTGGAGCGCTCGGGCGCGGTCGCGGTGGTCGGCGAGGACGAACTGCTGGCCCGGCACCCGGAGCTGCCCGTGCGCTGGCGGATCTCGCTGGAGGACCCGGCCTTCGCGGCCCTGGGCCGCGACGCGGAACCCACGGCCCGGAGCGGCCCCGGCCACGTCCCCGGCGTCCCCGGCCTCCCCGACGTCGGCTTCGGCGAGGTCCCCGACACCGTCCCCGACGACGCCCCGGCCGCGATCCTGCACACCTCGGCAACCACCGGGCTGGCCAAGGGCGTCACCGTCGACCACGCCTCCTTCCGGGCGATCGCGCTCGGCTGGCTCGCCGTGGCCGCACCCACGGACGACATGGTCCTGGTCAACTGCTGCCCGCTCTACCACGGCAGCATGGTCGTCTCGCTGACGTACATGGCGGCGGGCGCGACCGTCGTGCTGCTGCCCGGCTTCACCCCGCAGGGCGCGCTGGAGGCGATCGAGGCCAACCGCGCCACCCACCTCTGGCTGGTCCCGCAGATGCTGCGCTTCCTGCTGCACGCCAAGGCCTCGGAACGGACCGACCTCTCCACCCTGCGCGAGATCCTCTACGGCGCGGCGCCGATGCCGATGGACATCTACGCCGACGCACTGCGGCGGCTCGACTGCGGGTTCCGCCAGGTGTACGGGATGACCGAGGTGGGCGGCCCGTTCGTGACCCTGGGCCCGGACGAGCACCCGCTGGCCGACCGGCTGCCGGAGTCGCTCCCGGCCGGGCGGGTGATCCCCGGCATGTCCGCCCGCGCCCTCGACCCGCAGGACCGCGAGTTGGGCCCCGACGCCATCGGCGAGATCTGCGTCCGGGGTCCCGGACAGATGCGCGGCTACTGGGGCAACGCCGAGGCCACCGCCGAGATCACCACCAAGGACGGCTGGATCCGCACCGGCGACCTCGGCTTCATCGACCGCGAGGGCTACATCCACCTGGTCGACCGCAGCAAGGACCTGATCATCCGGGCCGGCCAGAACGTCTACCCCTCGGAGGTCGAACGCGCGCTGCGCTCGCACCCGGCGGTGCGCGACGCGGCGGTGCTGGGCATCCCCGACGCCGACTACGGCGAGGTGCCGCTGGCCTACGTCGCGGCTCAGGAGGGCACCACCGCAGTCGAGTTGCAGCGCCACCTGGCGGAGCTGCTGGCCCCCTACAAGCGCCCCCGGCGGATCGAGTTCATCGACGAGGTGCCGCGCAACCCGGCCGGAAAGATCCTCAAGAAACTGCTGCGTGGCTGATGCCGGACCGGCCCAGGCCGAGCGGGTGCTGACGGAGCGGGTACTGGCCGAGCGGGTGCTGGCGGAGCTGACGGCGCTGGCACCCCGGCTGGCCGCGCTCGGCGCAGCCCTGGGCCTCGCCCGCGTCGACGAACCGGCCGCACCCCGCCCGGCTCCCGGCGAAGCGGCCCTGGCGGCGCCGATGCACCCGACCCGGCGCCGCGAGTTCCTGGCCGGACGCCGGGCGCTGCACCGCGCGATGGCGACGGCGGGCCTGCCGCCGGCCGAGGTCCTGCGGGACGGCAGACGGCCGCTGCTGCCGGAGGGCTGCGCCGCCTCGATCAGCCACTCCGGCGGGCTGGCCGTGGCCCTGGCCGGTCCCGGGCCCCGGCTGCGCGCCCTGGGCTGCGACCTCGAACTGCACGCCCTGCCGCTGGCCGCCGCCCACCTGGTCCTGGGCCCCGGCGAACGCGCCCGGCTGCGCACCGTGGCCGACCCCGCCACCGCCGAACGCGACCTGCTGGCCACGTTCTCCGCCAAGGAGGCGGCCTTCAAGGCATTCTCGGCGCTGCTCCCCGGCGACCGGGCCCCGAGCCTCCTGCTCGACCTGACCGCCGCGCCCGTCCCCGGCGGCCTCCGCGTCCGGTCGAGGCGGCACCCCAGCGCCGCCGTCCACGTCCATGTGCACCCCACCGCCCTGGGTGTCTTCACCTGGACCGCAGTGCCCGGTTGAGCGGCAGGCTCCCGCGGTCCGCGTGCGCCGGCGGGCTCGACCTGACACCAGTACCAACCTCCGCAGCGGCCTCGGAGTTCCCCCGTCCGCTATGACATTCCTCCCAGACCTCGCACCTTTCGTCGCAGGTCGTCAGCGGTGCATAGTCCATGACCGCACCACCGCACGGGCAGTGACGATCCTTCGAGAGGGACCTGGCGACATGACCGCAGCGACGACTTCCGCCTCACTGGCGGGCACCTGGCTCCTCGGCGACATGAGGGTCAACCGGATCGGCTTCGGCGCCATGCGCCTGACCGGTAGCGCCGTCTTCCACCGGGGCACCCCCAGCGACCGCGGCCAGGCCCTGGCGGTGCTGCGGCGCGCGGTGGACCTCGGCGTCAACCACATCGACACCGCCGCGTTCTACTTCTCGCAGCTCCGCTCCGCCAATGAGCTGATCAACTCGGCGCTGTCGCCGTACCCGGACGACCTCGTCATCGCCACCAAGGTCGGCCCGGCCCGGGACGCCTCGGGCGAGTGGGCCGCCCCGGCCCGGCCCGACCAACTGCGCGGCCAGGTCGAGGAGAACCTGCGCCAGCTCGGCCGCGACCACCTCGACCTGGTCAACCTGCGCGTGATGCGGGGCCAGGACTCCGTCGCGGAGCACTTCGGGGCCCTGGCCGAGCTGCGCGAGGCCGGGCTGGTCCGGCACCTCGGGGTCTCCGGCGTCCGGCTGCACCAACTCGTCGAGGCACAGTCCGTCGCACCGGTGGTGTGTGTGCAGAACCGCTACGGAATCGACGGCCGCGGCGACGAGGAGTTGGTGGAGCACTGCGGCGCGGCGGGCATCGCGTTCGTGCCGTTCTTCTCCATCGCCGGCGGCGAGCACGAGGCGGGCGCCGCCGGCGCCGAGAACCGCCGGGTCCTCGACGTCGCCCGCGCGCACGGCGCGTCCCCCGCCCAGGTCCGACTGGCCTGGACGCTGCAGCGCGGCGACCACGTGCTGCCCATCCCCGGGACCGGCAGCCAGGACCACCTGGTCGAGAATCTGGCCGCAGGCGCGCTGCGGCTCACCGAGGCGGAGCTGACGGCCCTGTCCGCAGCGCAACCGGCCTGAGCCGCTGCTCGCCTGCCCGTACCCCTACCGCGTCGGCCGACGGCCTCCGTAGGAGGCGACCAGCGCGTCCGCCACGATCGCCGCGTCCGCCTCGGCCAGCTCCGCCGGGTACTCCGGCAGCAGGTCGTCCCAGACGGGCAGCCACGACCCGTACAGCTGGGCCTGCCCCTCGGGGCGGGCGAAGAACCAGATGTGCAGATGGGCGGCGCCGTCTCCGATGCGGTGGACGTGGGCCCGCGCGATGTGCGGCAGCGCCTGCACGTGGCGGGCGATGTGCGTGGTCAGCACCCCCAGTTCGGCCGCCAGGTCGTCGGGCAGATCCGCCAGGTCGAAGTGGTCGCGCGGGTGCAGCATCAGCACCAGCGGCACGCCGACCCCGGTGATCCGGGTGAGCCGCCAGTGGTCGTCCAGCCAGATCCCCTCGTCCCGGCTGCGGCACGGGCCGCAGTCCGACGGATCCTCGCCGTGCCGCGCCGGTTCGGGCAGGACCGGGGGGCGCAGCGGCGCGACGCGCAGCCCGTCCGCCTCGAACGGACTGATGTCCCACCCCGTCATCCGGGCCAGCGGAAGGCGTTGCTCACCATCCGCGACGGTACAGGCGTGGGCGTAGAACTCATCAGGTGTCAGGGCCATGGCCGCACAATACTGGTGTTCGACGACATCCTGCATTTCGCACACAGGCCCGGTGCCCCTGGCCGTCGCTCGCGCCTGAGGGCGTCCGCGACGGCGCCGTGCGACCTCGTCGAGCACGGGTGGCGTCAGGACCCGGTCGGCCGGAGCACCTCCGTGGTCCGAGGCTGAGCGCCCGCACCGGGCTGGGCGGGGGCGTTGACCAGGACGGCCATGTTGCCGGCCGGGTGTTCGTTGTCGTGCATCAGCTGGTGCGCCGTACCGATGTCCTCGAAGCCGAGGGTCAGCGACAGGCAGGGGTCGACCAGGCCCTGGCCGATCAGGGTGGTCACCTCCCTGGCCTCGCGCGCGCTGGCGACGTGCGAGCCCTGGAGCCGCTTCTGCCGCATCCACAGGAACCGCAGGTCGACGTCGCCGTTGTAGCCGGTGGTGCCACCGCAGATGACCACCATCCCGGCGCTGTCGCAGAGGTACATCGAGGTGGGGACGGTGGCGGCGCCGGAGTGCTCCAGGACGACCTTCGGTGCCCGGCGTTCGCCGAGCACCTCCCAGAAGGCCCGTCCGAACGCGCGGGCCCCGGCGAGCCACCGGGCCATGGCCCGGTCGTCGGCGGTGTCGGGCAGCCGGCCCCAGTGGTCGAAGTCGTTGCGGTTCACATAGCCCTTGGCGCCCAGCCGGACGCAGTACTCGCCGCGTTCGTCGCTGGACACCACCGCGACCGGGATCCCCCCGGCCTGGCGCACCAGCTGGATCGCCATGCAGCCCAGGCCGCCCGCGCCGCCCCAGATCAGCACCGGGTCGCCGGGCCGCACCGTGTGCGGGTGCCAGCCGAACAGCTGCCGGTACGCGGTCGCCCCGGTGGCCATGTAGCAGGCCGCCTCGGCCCAGGACAGCCGGGCCGGCTTGGGGTGGCACTGGTAGGCGTCGACCACCGTGAACTGGGCGAAGGAGCCGTAGTTCTCCTCGTAGCCGTAGACCGTCTGCGAGGACGAGGTGCACGGGTCCGCGCCCAGCCGGATGTCCTCGGCGGACTCGTCCCACATCACGCCGAGCACCACCACCTCGTCGCCGACGGCCACCCCGCGCACGTCCTCGCCGACGGCCCAGACGATCCCCGAGGCGTCGGAGCCGCCGATGTGGAAGTCCTCCACCGCGCCGCGCTTCCGGCGGGCGGCGACCACGTCGAGCGGGTCGCCCAGCGCGGCCCAGACGTTGTTGTAGTTGACGCCTGCCGCCATCACGTTGATCAGCACCTGGCCGCGGCCGGGCGTCGGGACGTCCACCACCTCGGTCCGGAAGGCGTCGACGGGTCGGCCGTAGCGTTCGGGCCGGATGACGGAGGCGTACATCCGCTTGGGGACCTCACCCAACGGGGGTGCGTCGCCGAGTTCGTAGAGGTCTGCGCTCACGGGGGACTCCTGATGGTGCGTAGGTGTGTGGTGTGGGTGCCCGGAGGAGGCGGCTGCGCTCAGCCGAGGGCGGGGCGCAGCGCCGCCGCCAGGACGGCGCCGATCCGGGCCATCGGCTCCGGCTCGGTCATCTGGTAGTGGCCGCAGGGGACGGGGTGGTCGGTGAGGGTGCCCGCGATGTACGGGCGCCAGGCGTCGGCCTTTCCCGGCGCGAGCGAGGGGTCGCTCGCGGAGGCGTCGGAGCCGGGGTCCGGGTCCGGGTCCGGGCCGGACGGCTCGGCGGCGGCGCTGAAGAACAGTGCGTCGCCCCGGTAGAGCTCCGGAGCGAAGCCGGGAGCGATGGCCAGGTTGTTGCGCATCACCCGGGCGATGGCGGCCGCTTCCGCGCGGCTGACCGCCGAGGGTCCTGACCCCGGTCCGGCGTCCTCCGCGAGCTGCCGCAGCACGTCGTCGACGGTCGCGGCCCCGCCCTCGGGGTCGAGCCCGGCCAGCCGCACCAGCAGCGCGGCGACCTGACGCTCCGTCTCCTCGGCGGAGCCGGACCGGCCGGACATCAGCGGGGCGTCCAGCAGTGCCAGCAGCTCGACCTCCTCGCCCCGGCGCTGGAGCGCGGTGGCCATGGCCTGCGCCACGAAGCCGCCGTAGGACCAGCCCAACAGCCGGTACGGACCCTCGGGTTGGACCTCGCGGAGGAGCGCCAGGTAGGAGTCGGTCATCTCCTTGGCGTCGGCGGCCGGCGGGTGCCGTCCGTCGAGGCCGTGGGCCTGGATGCCGTAGACCGGCTGCCGGGGGCCGAGGTGCGGGAGCAGCCCGGTGTAGCGCCAGGCGATGCCGGCGCCGGGATGGACGCAGAACAGCGGGCGCTGGTCGCCCTCGGCGCGCAGCGGGAGCAGCGGGGCGAACGCCTCCTCGCCGTCCGCGCCGCCGCGCGCGGCCCGGGCCAGCAGCCCGGCGATGGTCGGCGTGCTGAGGAAGGCCGCGGCGGGCACGTCCAGGATCGCGGCCGAGCGCAGCCGTCCGGCCAGCAGCACGGCGCGCATCGAGTCGCCGCCGAGGTCGAAGTAGTTGTCCTCGACGCCGATGCCCTCGATGCCGAGGGCCTCCTCCCAGAGGTCGGCGACCCGGCGCTCGGCCGCGCTGCGCGGCGCGGTGAAGGCCACCGCCAGGTGCGGACGCGGGGCCCGGCCGGAGGCGGCCGCGGGAGCCGGACCGGCCGCCGCGGCCGGATCAGTCGGGAGCGGCTGCGTCGGCCTGGCGGTCGGCGCGTCGATCCAGTGGCGGCGGCGGTCGAAGGCGTAGCCCGGCAGCGGGACCCGGCGGCGCGCTCCCGGTTCGCCGCCGACGGTGCTGCCGGAGGCGGCGAGGTCGACGTCGGCCCCGGCCGCCCAGAGCCGGCCCAGGGCCTGGGCGAAGACCTGCCCGTCGGGGCTGTCGGCCCGGGCGTGCCGCATGGTGGGCACGGTCCGGACGGCGTCCTGGGCCGGGCGCGAGGCGGTCGGCCGGCCGGTGGTCAGCTGGACGGCGGCCAGCTTGGCGAGGCTGTCCCCGGGGCCGATCTCGACCAGCAGCGGGGTGCCGCGCTCCCCCAGGGCCGCCGCGCCGTCGGCGAAGCGGACGGTGTGCCGGGTGTGGTCCAGCCAGTGGTCGACGCTGGTGGCCTGGTCGTCGGTGACCCAGGTGCCGGTGACGTTGGTGACGTAGGGGATCTGCGGCGGGTGCAGTCTGACCCTGCGCAGGCAGGCCTCGAAGGCGGGCAGCACCGGCTCCAGGACGTGCGAGTGCGCGGCGGCCGGCATCCGCAGCCGACGGAAGGAGACGCCGTCGGCGAGCAGTCGGCGCTCCAGCTCGGTGACGGCGCCCTCGCGACCGGCGACGGTGCAGGCCGCCGGTCCGTTGACGGCGGACAGCGACAGCTCGGGCGTCAGGTAGCGGCCCAACTCGGCCTCGCCCAGGACGACTCCGGTGGTGGCGCCGCCGGCCGAGGCGATCAGCCGGACCCGCTCGGCGACCAGCGGCAGCATCTCCTCCAGGGTCAGCACCCCGGCCAGGCAGGCGGCGGTGTACTCGCCCAGCGAGTGGCCGATCAGGGCGGTCGGCCGGACGCCCTGCGCCATCAGCGCGGTGGCCAGCGCGTATTCGGTGGCGACCAGGGCCAGGAAGATGTCGGTACCGACCGGCTCGCTCCGGTCGTCGAGGGCGGTGTGCAGGTCGCGGCCGAGGACCGGGCGCAGGATGTCCGCGCACCGGTCGAAGGCGTCGCGGTAGACCGGGAGTTCGCGGTACAGCCCGGCCCCCATCCCGGGGTACTGGGTGCCGCCGCCGGAGAACAGGAAGGCGACCGGCAGGGCGTGCCCGTCCACCGCCTGCTCGGCCCAGGGCAGCGGCTGGGCCAGGGCCAGCGCGGCCTGGGCGGTGGTCCCGACCGCGACGGCGCTCCGGTGGGCCAGCGTGGGCCGGTCGTGCCGGAGCGCGGCGGCGACATCGGCGAGGTCGAGCTCCGGACGGTCGGTCAGCAGCCGGGCCAGGTTCCGGGCCTGGCCGGCCAGCGCACCGGGAGTGCGGGCCGACAGCGGCAGCACCTGCCAGGCGGGCTGCCGCGGTTGCCCCGGCTGCAGCGGTTCGGCGGGGCGTGGCTCGGCGGGGCGCGGTTCGGCGGCGGTGGCCGGGGCCTCCTCGACGATGACGTGGGCATTGGTGCCGCCGACCCCGAAGGCGCTGACGGCGGCGGTGCGCGGGTGCGGTCCGGGGGCCCACTCCTCCAGCGAGGTGGGGACCCGGAACGGCCCGGCGGCGAAGTCGATCAGCGGGTTGGGCCGGTCGAAGTGCAGGCTCGGCGGGATCTGCCGGTGCTCCAGCGCCAGCACCGCCTTGACGAAGCCGGCGATGCCCGCGGCGGCGCCCAGGTGGCCGATGTTGGTCTTGACCGAGCCCAGTGCGCAGAAGCCGGTGCGGTCGGTGGTCTCCCGGAAGGCCCGGGTCAGCGCCCCGACCTCGATCGGGTCGCCGATCCGGGTAGCGGTGCCGTGCGCCTCCACGAGGCCGATGGCCTCCGCGTCCAGGCCGGCCACCGCCTGGGCGGCCAGGATCACCTCGGTCTGGCCCTCGGTGCTGGGGGCGGTGAAGCCGACCTTGCGGCGGCCGTCGTTGTTGACGGCGGTGCCCCGGACCACGGCCCGGATCCGGTCACCGTCGGCGAGGGCGTCCTCCAGCCGCTTGAGCACCACCATCCCCAGCCCGTCGCCGGAGGAGGTCCCGGCCGCGTCGGCGGCGAAGGCCCGGCAGCGGCCGTCCGGGGAGAACGGCCCGTCGGGCACGTAGCGGTAGCCGAGGGCGGCGCTCGGGTTCAGCGAGACGGCGCCCGCCAGCGCCAGGTCGCACTGCTGGTTCAGCAGGTCCTGGCAGGCGGTGTGGATCGCGACCAGCGCGGTCGAGCAGGCCGTCTGCAGCGACAGGCTCGGGCCGGTCAGGCCGAGTTCGTAGGAGATCCGGGTGGCCAGCGTGCCCAGCGAGTTGGCGGTGGCGGCGTGCACCAGCCCGACCGTGCCGCCCTGCCCGGCGAACCGGGGGTGGACATGGGCCGGGTAGTAGCGGCTGTCCCCCGCCCCGGCGTACACCCCCACCTGCAACTCGCCCCGGTCGCCGGCGTATCCGGCGTCCTCCAGCGCGTGGTAGGCGCACTCCAGCAGCAGCCGCTGCTGCGGGTCGACCACGGCGGCCTCGGCCGGCGGGTAGCCGAAGAAGTCCGCGTCGAAGAGGTCGATGCCGTCGATCGCGGAGACCATCCGGACCAGGTCGGGGGCGTCCAGCTCGGCCGGGTCGCCCCCGGCCGCGAGGTACTCGGCCTCGCCGACCGGCCGGACGGACTCCCGTCCGGCGGCGAGGTTCTCCCAGAACTCGTCGACGCTGTCGGCGCCGGGAAAGCGGGCGGCCATGCCGATGACGGCGACGGCTCCTTCGGGCGTCGTCGGGTCCTCCGGGATGTGTGTCGGCTCAGCCATCGTGTCGCCGGTCCTCCTGCTCGGTGGGGCGGGTCGGCCGTGCGGGACGGCGCGAGCTGCGGGCGGCGCGCTGGCGTTCGGCCCGCTCCCGGGCCCGCTCCCGCCCGCCCGGCGTCGGTGCGGGGTCCGGGTCCCGGCTCGGGTCCCGGTCCGGGTCCCGGCTCGGATCCGGTTCCGGGCGCGGGTCCGGCAGCACCGTCGCCAGGTGCCGGGCGAGGGCGCGGACATTGGGGTGGCTGAACAGGTCCACCACGCTCAGCTCGCAGCCCAGTTCGGCGTTGACCGCACCCTGGGCGCGGACCAGCAGCAGCGAGTGGCCGCCGAGGTCGAAGAAGTTCTCCTCGACGCCGACCCGGTCGCGTTCCAGCACCCGGCACCAGATCTCGGACAGGGTCCGCTCCAGCGACCGGAGTCTGTCTTCGGCGCCGGTGGGGACCTCCGGAACACCCGCTGCGGCGAGGTCGACCGAACCGACGGCGCGCAGCACCCAGCCGTCCCCGGCCCCGACCGCGCGGGCCCGCTCGGCGGCGGCCGGGACGAGGGCGCCGAGATCGGCGCCGTCCGCCAGCAGCACCTGCCCGGCGAGCCGGTGCACCGGCCCGGCCGGGCCCGGCAGATGGCTGCGCACCCAGGGCGCGGTGCGGTCGACCCCGATCAGCAGCTGCGGCTCGTCCACCGTCCGGGCCAGGTCGAAGGAGCGCAGGCCCAGCGTGGGGTCCAGCACCCGGTAGCCCCTGGCCTCGGCCAGCGCGGCCAGGCCGAAGCCACTGCTGGTGCCCAGCGCCTCCCAGATGCTCCAGGCCAGCGCCTGGGCGTCCATCCCGCTGCCGCGCTGGTGCGCGGCGAGGCCGTCCAGGAAGGAGTTGCCGGCCGCGTAGGCCGCGCTCATCGAGCCGCCGAAGCAGCCGTTCACCGAGGAGAAGGAGACGAACGTCCGGACCGAGCGCTCCCGGGCGAGCCGGTGCAGGTTCCAGCCGCCCACCAGCTTGGCGGCCAGCGCGGCGCGCCAGTCCTCCAGCCCCAGCTCCGCCACGGCCCGCTGCTCGAAGTGGCCGGCCAGGTGCAGGATCCCGGTCAGCGGCGCCGACCAGCCGCGCGCCGCCCGGTCCACGGCCTCCCGCAGCCGCTCCGGGTCGGTGACGTCGACGGACTCGTAGCGGACCTCGCCCCGGGCCAGCAGCCGCTGGTAGGTCTCGATCCGCTGCCCCAGCGGGCCGCCCTCGGCGATGTGCTTGGCCCAGCTGTCCTCGCTCGGCAGGGGGGTGCGGCCGACCAGCAGCAGCCTGGTGCCGGGCGTGTCCAGCAGGTGCTCGGCCAGCCGGCCGGCCACCCCGCTGATCCCGCCGGTCACCAGCAGGAAGCCCTCGGCCTGCGAGGGCAGCGGCGCTGCGGAGCCCGGCGTGTCGGACGGCGGCTCGTCCGGCAGCGGGGCCAACTGCCGTACCCAGCGGCCGCCCTCGCGGAAGGCCACGTCCGGGTCGGTCACCGGGCCCGCGGCCTCGGCGGCCAGCAGCGCCGCACTCTCCTCGGTGCCCGTGCCGGGCGGGAGGTCCAGGTGCGCGGCGCGCAGCCAGGGCAGCTCCTCGGCGAGGCTGCGCAGCAGCCCGGGCGCCGCGCCGTGGGTGCAGTCGGGCCGGTCGTCGGGGAGCACCCGGCAGCCGCCGGCGGTGGCGAAGCGCAGCGCCAGCGGCCGGCCGGGGCGCACGGCCAGCGCCCGGCCCAGGCAGAGCAGGGCCTCGGCGCCGTCGGCCTGGGCGGCCAGCAGCGCCGCGACGCTCTGCGGTTCGCCGCCGAGCGGTTCGCCCGCCGCCGGAGCGAGCGCGCCCAGCATCAGCACGGTGTCCGGCGACCGGCCCTCGGCGTCGAGCCGGTCGAGCAGCAGGGTGTAGTCCTCGGTCCGGAGGCCGCGCAGCCGGTAGCGGGCCGCGTCCTGCCGGTCGAACTCCGGCCCCCCGGTGGTCACCACGGTGCACAGGCCGCCGGTCGCGCGGAACCTGCGGGCGACCGCCTCGGCGAGGTCGGCGGTGGCGGGGTCGCGGCCGGCCAGGACCAGCGCCCGGGTGCCTGGGCCGGCCGGGACGTGGCTGCGCTCGGCGCGCTGCCAGACCGGGCGCAGGAACCAGTCGGGCACGCCGGGCGCGGTGCCGAGCAGCGCCTCGGAGGCCCGGGCGAGGGCGTCGAACTCGCCCGCCTCGAACCGCTTCCGCAGCTGGGTCCGCTGGATCTTGCCGATCTCGGTCTTGGGGATGGTCCCCGCGTCCACCAGCAGCAGGTGGCTGGGGCTGACCCCGATCTCCCGGGTGACCTTGCCCCGGATCGCCCGCAGCGCCTCGGCCGGGTCCGGTCCCGGTTCGAGGTGGACGAACAGCGCCAGCTCGTCGGTGCCCGCCGCCGGGTCGCTGCGGACCGCGCAGGCGGCGGTGAAGCTCCGCACCACGAACGGCAGTTCCTCGACGCAGGACTCGATCTCGTGGCTGTAGTGGTTGACCCCGTTGACGATGATGACGTCCTTGGCGCGGCCGGTGATGTAGAGCTCGCCCGCGCGCAGGAAGGCCAGGTCGCCGGTCTCGAACCAGCCGTCGGCGGTGAAGGACTCGGCGTTGGCGACCGGGTTGTCGTGGTACCCGGCCGTCACGCTGGTGCCACGCACCTGCAGTCGGCCGGCGGCGCCCTCGGCCACCAATTGGTCGCCGTCGTCCACGATCCGCATGGCGAAGCCGGGGTAGGGCAGCCCGCAGCTGACGAAGTGCTGCTCGCCCGGCTGCTCGGCGGCGGCCAGCACGGTGTCGGTGACCACCGACGAGGTCTCCGACATGCCCCAGCCGGGGTGGATCACGTCCTGCGGCAGTCCGAACGGCCGCAGCAGCTCCAGGAACCGCCGGTTGGTCGCCGCCACCACCACCTCGCCGGCGTTCATCACCAGCCGTACCGGCGACAGGTCCCAGCTGCGGCCGGGCATCCGCTGCGCCTGCTCGGCGACCAGGCCGAAGGCGAAGTTCGGCGCCCAGGTCACGCTGGCCCGGTGCCGGTCGGCGAGGTCGAGCCAGCGCAGCGGGTCCTCCAGGACCCAGCCGGTCGGCGCGTGGACCTGTCGGCAGCCCAGGTAGACGTCGCGCAGGTGGAACATCACCACGCCGGTGACATGGTCGAGCGGGATCCAGTTGACCGAGACGTCGTGCTCGCTGAGGTCGTTGACGGCGGCGGTGGCGGCGGCCCGGGTGAGGATGTTCCGGTGGCTGAGCCGGACCGCCTTCGGCAGGCCGGTGCTGCCGGAGGTGAGCAGCATCAGCGCGGTGTCGTCCGGGTCCGCCGGGTGCCAGTCGTCGTCGGCGGGCCCGGCGCGCAGGGCGTCGGCCGTGGTCAGCCGCAGGTCGGGCCAGCCGCGCCGGGCGGCCAGCGCGCGCAGGTCCGGCTCGCCGGGGCCCGAGGTGACGATCCAGGGGCGGTCCAGCATCTGCCACACCCCCTCCAGCTTGGCCAGCGGCGCCGAGGGCGCGTCGTAGGAGACCGGAACGGTCAGCGGCACCGCGACGAAGCCGCCGAGCAGGCAGCCCCAGAGGGTGGCCAGGAAGTCCTCGGTGTCCGCGCACTGGAGGATCACCTGGTCGCCCGGGCGCAGCCCGAGGGCCCGGAGGCCGCCGAGGGTGTGCCCGGCCTCCTCCAGCAGCGAGGCGTAGCTGCGCGCGGTCTCGCTGCCGTCGGCCCGGACGTGGACGACCTCGGCGTGCGCCCCGCCCCGCGCGGCCCGGCGCAGCGCCTCGGCCCAGCCGGTGACGGAGGGCTCCGGCAGCGGCGGTCCCACGCTCAGCGCCGGGACACCGGCCGGGCCGTTGCCGGGCGCTGCGCCGTCGGCGGCGGCAGCGGCCTCGGCAGGGCCGTCTGCCTCGGCAGCACCGTCGACCGGCCGGGCGCGGCGCGCGGACGGCGGCGGCAGGGTGCGCCGGCCCAGCGGTTCGGCCGTCTCCTCCAGCGCCACCGTGGCCGCGCGGACGCCGGGCAGCCCGGCGAGGGCGCGCTGCCACTGCTCGGCGCTCTCGGCGTCGATCCGCGGGAGGGCGGCGAGCAGGACGCCGTCGGGGCTGCCGTCGGGATTTCTCGGCAGCGCGGTCACCGCGACCACCCTCGGCCCCGCTCCCCCGTCCGCCGGCCCGCCGTCGGCGACGCTGCGCCGCAGTTCTCGGGCGGCCTGCTCGACGGCGTTGGCCCGGGTGGGGACGGCGAGGACGAGGGGCCGTCCGTCCGGACCGGTCGGCGCCAGTACCTGGACGTCGCGGATCCCGGAGCGCCCCAGCAGCTCGCGCTCCAGCGGCCCGGGGTCGAAGGAGGCCGGCGAACCGGCGTTGCTCGCGCGCGTGTTCGGCGGCAGGGGCAGGGCGCTGAGCGGCTGCTCCGGGTCGGCGGCCACGGCCACCAGCAGCGCGTGGAGGGCCCCGGCCAGCCGCTCCACCGTGCTGCGGTCGAACAGGTCGGTGCTGTACTCCACATGGCAGGAGAGCCCGTCCGGCGCCCCGTCGGGGCGGTGGCGCTCGGTCACGTCGAGGAAGAGGTCGAACTTGGCGGTGCCGGTGGCGCTGGGCCGGAGCGGGACCTCGTCCGCCCCCAGCCGCAGCAGCGCCGCGCTGTTGTTCTGCAGCGCGAGCATGGTCTGGAAGAGCGGGTGCCGGGCCGGGGTCCGGGGCGGGTTGAGCTCCTCCACCAGCCGGTCGAAGGGCAGGTCCTGGTGGTCGTAGGCGGCCAGGTCGAAGGCCCGGACCCGGTCCAGCAGGGTGCGGAAGTCCGGGTCGCCGGAGGTGTCGGTGCGCAGCACCAGGGAGTTGGCCAGCAGTCCGATCAGCTCGTCGGCGGCCGGGTCGGTCCGGCCCGCCACCGGGGTGCCGACGGCCACGTCGGTCCCGGCCCCCCAGCGGGTGAGCAGCGCGGCGAGGGCACTGTGCAGGACCATGAACAGGCTGGCCGACGACTGCCCGGCCAGGTCCAGCAGCGCCCGGTGCAGCCCGGGGCCGACGTCGAGGACCAGGTGGGCCCCCTGTCCGCCCGGCGCCTGCGGCCTGGGGCGGTCCACCGGCAGTCCGGACTCGACCGGGAGGTCGCGCAACGCCCGCTTCCAGAAGTCGAGCTGACGCCCCATCGGGCCTTCCGTCAGCCTCTCCGGGGCGAGCAGGGCGCGCTGCCACAGGGTGTGGTCGGCGTACTGGACCGGCAGCGCGGGGAGCGCGGGAGCGTGGCCGGCCCGGCGCGCGGCGTAGGCGGCGGAGAGGTCCTCCGCCAGCGGGCGCAGCGACCAGCCGTCGGCGGCGCTGTGGTGCAGCACCAGTACCAGGGTCCGGGCGGGGGTGTCGGGGCCGAACAGGAAGGCCCGCAGCGGCAGGTCCCGGGTCAGGTCGAAGCGCTGCCGGCGGGCGGCGGCGACCTGGGCGGCGACCTCGTCGGCGGGGCAGTCCACGGTGCGCAGCAGCGGCGGCAGCCGGTCCGGCGCGGTGATCTCCTGCCGGGGCACGCCGTCGGTCTCCGGCAGCAGGGTGCGCAGGCTCTCGTGCCGGGCCACGACGTCGGCCAGGGCGGCGCCGAGCGCGTCGGCGTCGACCGGGTGGGGCAGCGGGACGACCAGCGGGATGCTGTAGGTCGCGTCGGCGCCGCCGAGCCGGTTGAGGAACCACATGCTCTGCTGGGCGGAGGAGAGCGGCAGCGGCTCGGGCCGCGCGGCCGGGGCCAGCGGCGGCAGGGCGGCGGCCGCGCCCGAAGGGTCGAGGTGCCGGTCCAGGTACTGGGCCAGGGCGCCCGGGGTGGGGCGGGTGAAGAGCTCGGCCATCGGCACGGCGACGCCGGTGACCGTGCGCAGCCGGGCCAGCAGCCGGGTGGCGACCAGTGAGTGGCCGCCGAGGTCGAAGAAGCCGGCGTCGGTGCCGACGGTGCCGACCGGGAGCAGCAGCAGTTCCTCGAACAGCGCGCAGACCCGGGCCTCGGTGGCGGTGGCCGCCCGGCGTCCGCCGGCCGCGGCGGCGAAGTCGGGGGCGGGCAGCGCCCGGGTGTCCAGCTTGCCGCTGGCGGTCAGCGGCAGCGCGTCGACCACCACGCAGGCGCCGGGCACCAGCTGCTCGGGCAGCAACGCACGGAGGTACTCGCGGAGTTGGGACGGCTCGGGCAGCTCGCCGGGGTGCGGCACGGCGTAGCCGACCAGGATCGGCTCCTCGGCGCCCTCGGGACGGCGGGCGACCACGGCGGCCCGGGCGACCTGGGGGTGGGTGGCGAGGGCGGCCTCGACCTCGCCGGGTTCGATCCGGAAGCCCCGGATCTTCAGCTGCTGGTCGGCCCGCCCGAGGTACTCCAGGGCGCCGTCGGCGGTCCGCCGGGCGAGGTCGCCGGTGCGGTACATCCGCTCGCCGGGCACGCCGAAGGGGTTGCCGACGAAGCGCTCGGCGGTGAGCTGCGGGTCGTTGAGGTAGCCCCGGGCCAGTCCGGGGCCGGCCACGTACATCTCGCCGGCCCAGCCGGGCGGGACCGGCTGCCGGGCGCGGTCGAGGACGTAGACCCGGAGGTCGGGCAGGGCGGCGCCGATCGGGCTGCGCGCCCCGGCGGCCTCGACCAGCTCCCGGTCCAGGAGCTGGTGGGTGACATGGACCGTGGTCTCGGTGATGCCGTACATGTTGACCAGCGCCGGGGAGCGGTCCCCGTGCCGTTCGACCCAGGGCCGGAGCCGGACCGGGTCCAGCGCCTCGCCGCCGAGGACCACGTACCGCAGCGCCAGGTCGCGCACCGGACCGGTCCCGTCCACCGCCTCCGCCGCTTCTGCCGCCAGCAGTTGCTGGAAGGCCGAGGGCGTCTGGTTGAGCACGGTGACCGCCTCGCGGCGCAGCAGCTCCAGGAACTCCTGCGGCGAGCGGCTGGTGGCGTACGGCACGACGACCAGGCGTCCGCCGTGCAGCAGCGCGCCCCAGATCTCCCAGACCGAGAAGTCGAAGGAGTAGGAGTGGAAGAGGGTCCACACGTCGTCGGCGCCGAAGTCGAAGTGCGCCGAGGCGGTCTCGAACAGCCGGACCACATTGGCGTGCGGAACCACCACGCCCTTCGGCCGCCCGGTGGAGCCGGAGGTGTGGATCACATAGGCGGTGTCCCCGGGGGTGAGCGGGGCGCGGCGGTCGGCGTCGGTCAGGTCCGCGGGCGCCTGCCCGGCCAGCTCCAGCTCGACCTCGGCGGTGCCGAGGACGACGGTGGCGGTGCCGGTCGGCGGTAACAGCGCGCTGGTCGCGGCGTCGGTGACCAGCAGCGCGGGGTCGGCGTCCCGGACGACCAGCCGGGTGCGCTCGGCGGGGTAGGCCGGGTCCAGCGGCACGTAGCCGGCCCCGGACTTGAGCACCGCGAGCAGCGCGACGACCAGTTCCGCGCCGCGCGGCAGCGACAGGCCGACCAGCCGGCCCGGTCCGGCGCCGCGCGCCGCCAGCAGCCGGGCCAGCCGGTTGGCGCGGGCGTTGAGCTCGCCGTAGGTCAGCTCGCCGTAGGTCAGCTCGCCGTAGGTCAGCTCGCCATAGGTCAGCTCGCCGGCGGCCGGGGCGCCGGGCCCGTGGGTGACCGCGACGGCCTCCGGGTGCTGCGCGGCCCTGGCCTCGAAGCGGGTGCTGAGCACGGCGTCCGGGGCGGTGGTGCTCGGTCCGGCGCCGGTGTAGTGCGGGTCCTCGCCGGGCAGCAGCACCGGGATGCCGCCGATCGGCAGCTCGACCGGGGCGTCGGCGAGTTGGTCCAGGAGCCGCAGCAACCGCTGCTGGTGGGCCGCGAGTTCGTCCTCGCTGTAGAGCGCCGGGTTGGCGTCGAAGGCGAGCCAGAGCCCCTCGCCGCCCGCGCCGGGGCGGACGTTGATCTGCAGGTCCTCGACCGCGCCGCCGGTGAGGTGGTGGAAGGTGCTGGGGTGTCCGCCGAAGACGGGCTCGAAGTCGAAGGGCACCAGGTTGACCACCGGACCGTAGAGCCGGCGGTCGCCGCCGAGCAGCCGCAGCTCCCGGCGCAGGTCCTCGACCCGGTACTGCTGGTGCCGGCTCAGTTCCCGCAGCCCGGCGGCGGTGGCGGCGAGCAGCGCGCCGACCGTGGTCTCCGGGGCGAGGGCGAGCCGCAGCGGGAGGACGTTGGAGGTGGTGCCCGGGGTGCGCAGCGCGGAGGAGCCGAGCCGGCTCATGGTGGGCACCCCGAGGACCACGTCGGGCGCGCCGGTGGCGCGGTGGAGGTAGGTCGCGACGGCGGCCAGCAGCAGTTCGTTGCGGGTGCCGCCGAGCCGGGCGGCGGCGGTCGCCAGCCGCTCGGCCTCGGCGGCGCCGAGCAGCACGGTGCGGCGGCGGAAGGCCGGTGCGGGCGGCGCGGTGGCCTCGCCGAGGCCGGTCACGGCGGTGAGGCCGACGACCTCGGGCACGTCGGCGAAGCGCCCGGCCCAGTAGGCCCGGTCGCGCCGGTGGCGGGCGGAGCGGCGGTAGTCGTCCTCCTCCTGCCGGAGCCGGTCCACCGGGTGGAAGCGCGAGGGCGGGACCGGCTGCCCGGCGGCGAGGGCGGTGTAGACCTCGGCGACCCGCCGGGCCACCAGCTTGTAGCTGTAGCCGTCGAGCAGGATGTGGTGGGCGCGGAGGTACCAGAACCAGCGCCCGGGCGCCGCCCGGAACAGCGCCTGGGTGTACAGCGGTCCGGCGTCGAGCTCCGCCGCGGTCGCCAGGTCCGCGGCGATCCAGGCCCGGACCTCGGCGTGCGGGTCCGCGGCGGCGCTGACGTCGACGGTCTGCAGCGGCCGCCCGGCATCGGGGTCCAGCCGCACGCGTGGTCCGGCCGGGGTGTCGGTGAACCGCTGGGCGAAGGTCTGCGCCTCGCCGACGGTCTGCCGGAGTGCGGACCCGAACAGTTCAGGATCGAGGGCCCCGTGGATCTCCACATACTCGGCCGTGTTGTAGGCGGGATTCTCCGGGTCGATCCGCTGGGCGAACCAGAGGCCCTCCTGGGCCCCCGACAGCGGGAACTGGGCGCCCTCGTGGACAGACAAATGAACCAACCCTCAGTAGGCGTCTGGAGATTCATTGCACGCGTGCGAAGAAGTCGCGCGTACGCGAATTCCGCACGGCGAGGAAGCGGCGCCGACCGCACGCAGCGGCAGCCGTGGGACCGGGACGTCCGACTGCGGGCCCGGCACGGTGGATGCCCATCGAGGGGCATCGCGGCAGCTTGCCGCCGTGCACGGCGCTCACGGACTCCCGGGCGCTCTGTAACCGGGCGGTCGCGCCCCGGAATCATCACCTTGCACGAAGAATCCGCTCAGCGTCAAGGGATTCCTGGTCCCGGTACCCGTACTCCCGCCAGGCAGGCTCCGCCGCCGGCCGGGCACCGCTCGGGCGGCGAGAGGTGCCTCCCGGCCATCGGCGACGGTTACCGGCCACAGTTCGACCCGTTCGACCACCCCACCCGCCCCATGTGCTGGCGGCATATTCACTCGGGATCGGCCGCCACCAGCCGATACCGGGGAAATCCCGGCGCCGCCACCGCGCCCGCGACCGCCCTGCGCCTCCCGTGCGCCCTTGCACAGGGCGCCTCCCTGACGGTTCAATGAGCGCGGCCGCGATTTTTCGAGGAGTTTCCGCGACCATTCATCCGGTATCGGAGCGCCGGTCACCAGGAGATTTCCTGACGTCGACCGCGCCCGGCATCCGTGTACGGAAGACCGTTTCAGGTCGGCGCATTTCTTCCGGGCCCGACGCACCATTCCCGGCCCACCGTTCCTCCAGGCCCGCCGCCCGGGTCATGAGTTGGAAGGCTCACGCATGCATCGCCCGCTCTGCCCCACGGAGACGATCTACGTCGCGCAGCGCAGCCGCGCCGTGCTCTCCTGTTCGGTCCGGGGCAACCTCGACGAGGAGCTGCTAGGCGCGGCCTTCGCCGCCCAGCTCGCCCGGCACCCCGCGCTGCGCTGCCGGATCGCCGGAGCGGTCGGGTCCGAGGCCGGCGCAGCGGCCGGAGCCTTCGTCCTGGAGCCGCTCACGGCAGCCGAGTTGCCGGAGCTGGTGGTGCGGCGGGAGGGTCCCGACCTGCTGGCCGCGGAGTTCAACACCCCCTTGCCGGTCGGCGGTCCGCTGGTCCGGGCAGTGCTCCAGGGCGTTGCGGGCGAGTACACCCTGGTCCTCAGCGTGGACCACACGGTCACCGACGGGCTCAGCGCGCTCGCGCTGCTCAACTCGCTGTGGCAGAGCTACGCGGAGCTGGCCGAGGGCCGTCCGCTGCCGGAGCGGGTGCCCGACGGGGACGGGCCCTCCCCGGTCACCGAACTGCTGCCGGCCGTCTCCGAGCAGGAGTTGGAGGCCTACCTGGCGCAGCGGATCGAACGGGCCGGCCGACACCGGGCGGCCTTCCTGCCGTACGCCGCCAAGGGCACCGAACCGGCCCCGGGGGCCGCCCGGTTGGCGTTCCGGCGACTGCTGCTGACCGCCGAGTCCACCACCCGGCTGCGCCGGGCCGCGAGGGCCGTCGGGGTGTCCGTCCACGGGCTGGTGGCCGCCGCCGCGCTGCTCGCCGTCCAGCGGGCGCTGGGGCCGGGGCCGCTGACCCTCGGCTGCCTCTCGCCGGTCGACCTGCGCCCGTTCCTGGTCCCGGCGCTGTCGCCGGAGGTGATGGTGGCCGCCGTCGCCTCCTACCTGGACACCCTGGAGGTCTCCGCGGAGACCGACCCGGGCGAGCTGGCCCGGCAGGTCAACGACCACCTGCACGCCTCGATCGACCGCGGCGACTTCCTGCGCGAGCTGCGGATCATGCCCCGGCTGGCGGAGCACCCGGCGCTGCTGGCCGCGAGCGTCATCGTGACCAACATGGGCGCGCTGTCCGGGCCGAGGAGCCCCTACGGGGTGGAGGTCACCGACGTGCGGCTGGTGCCGGCCCGGGAGAACTACCACCCCGAGGCGGGCCGGGGTCCGCTGATGGTCTGCGTGGTCACCGTCGACGGCTGTCTCGACATCGAACTCCCCTACAGCCGGGAGTGCTTCACGGACCAGCAGACAGCCGCGGTGGTCGCGGACATCCGACGGGTGCTGGACGGCTTCGCCCACCCGGTCGACCCCGCCGATTCCGCCGCGTGACGGCCGCCCTCACCAGCAGGCAGAGCCCAGGAGCCCTCCCCATGTCCACGATGTCCACGACGCACGACCCGCAGGCCCTCCTCGCCACCGCGCTGCTGCCCCGGGCACAGGCCGGGGACCGCCAGGCCATGAACGACATCCTGCTCCACATCGCCCCGTTCGTCGGCCGGCTGTGCGTGCCGATCGCCCAACGGCACAGCTCGGACGCCGCGCAGGAGGCGATGCTCGCCATCTTCCGCGGGATCCGGGGACTGCGGGAGCCGACGGCCTTCTACGGCTGGGTCCGCGCGGTGACCGTCCGCGAGGCCGTCCGCACCTCCAAGCGCCTCGGGCAGGAGCCCGCCGACGACCTGACCGACCGCGCGGCCGAGGGCAATCCGCTGGACAGCGTGCACATCGCGGACGCCCTGAGCCGGCTGACCGACGAGCACCGCCAGGTGCTGGTGCTGCGCGGGTTCTACGGGATGAACGAGGAGGAGATGGCCGGCATCCTGGGGCTGCCGATCGGCACCGTCCGCTCCCGGCTGTTCCGTGCCCGCCGCAGTTTCCAGGCGGCCTGGATACCCCCGGTCGCCTGACCCGCCCCGGGTCGGTCGGCCCTCAGCGCTCGATGAAGGCCAGGATGTCGGGGATGGCCGGGGCGTAGCCGTGGCTGGTGTCCACCCGCAGCTTCGGCGCCTCCAGCGAGACCGGCACGAAGTCGTCCAGGGGGCCGGCCCCGGCGGCTCCCTCGGCGAGGGAGCGCAGCAGTTCGCGGTCGTCGTGCGCCGACCGCAGCGGGTTCTCCTCCAGCCGACGCGCGATCCTGGCCCGGGCGACATCGGCGTCCACGGTGCAGTGGACGATCCGGATCGCGGCGGTCCCGGCCAGCCGTTCGAGGCCGGGCCGCCAGAGCCGGTCCTGGAACGCCGCCTCCGCGACCACCGTCACCCCTGCCCCGAGCAGGAGTCCGAGCACGTCGAAGAAGGCCGCCAGGGTCCGCAGCGCGAGCGCGTCGCCCGGGCTCGACCGGTAGCCGGGGGTCGCGTGGGCCATGCCCTCCTTGATCTCGTCCCGGCAGATCGCGGGGCAGCCGAGGGAACGGGCGAGTTCATGGGCGAGCGTGGTCTTGCCGGAACCCGACGGACCGCTGACCACGACGAGGGTCGGTTGATTCACCGTCACATCCTGTCACTCCGCCCCGCCCTCGACCGCAGCGGTTCCCGCCCCCTAGGCTGGGCGGAGCAACGCCCCTGCGGGGCCCTGCGGAGAACGCGAGAGGAGCCCGACGTGCACCGGCCGACCAAGCGCCGCCACATCGACCTCGCCCGCGTCGCCAGCGCCTTCTGTCGCCGCGACGTCTGAGCAGACCCTCCCCTCCGCGCGCCGACGCGTTCCTCCCTTCCCCAGCGGTCCCGGCCGCTCCTGGAGTTGCCCCGTGACGATCACCTTCCACTGGTTCCTGCCCACCAACGGCGACAGCCGCCACGTGGTCGGCGGCGGCCACGGCACGCCGGTCACCGCCGCCGGCGGCGACCGGCCGCCGACCGTCGGCTACCTGACCCAGATCGCCCGCGCTGCCGAGGACCTGGGCTTCGCCGGCGCGCTCACCCCCACCGGGGCCTGGTGCGAGGACGCCTGGCTGACCACCGCGATGGTCAGCCAGCACACCGAGCGGCTGAAGTTCCTGGTCGCCTTCCGTCCGGGGTTCGTCTCGCCCACCCTGGCCGCACAGATGAGCGCGACCTTCCAGCGGCAGACCGGTGGACGGCTGCTGCTGAACGTGGTCACCGGCGGCGAGAGCCGCGAGCAGCGGGCCTACGGCGACTTCCTGGACAAGGACGCGCGCTACGCGCGCACCGACGAGTTCCTGCAGATCGTCCGGGAACTGCTGGCGGGCGGGACGGCCGACCTGGCCGGCGCCCAGTTGCGGGTCGAGGAGGCCCGGCTGACCCGGCCGCCGGAGACCGCGCCGGAGATCTACTTCGGCGGCTCCTCCCCCGCCGCCGGATCGGTCGCGGCCCGCCGGGCGGACGTCTACCTGACCTGGGGCGAGCCGCCCGCCCAGGTGGCCGGGAAGATCGCCTGGATCCGCGGCCTCGCCGCCGCCGAGGGCCGCACCCTGCGCTTCGGCATCCGGCTGCACGTCATCACCCGGGACTCCGCCGACCAGGCGTGGGCCGAGGCCCGGCGGCTGCTCGACGGCTTCGACCCGGAGGTGGTCCGCTCGGTGCAGCAGGGGCTGGCGCTGAGCGAGTCCGAGGGCCAGCGCCGGATGCTGGCCCTGCACGGCGGCGGCCGGGACGGGCTGGAGATCCACCCCAACCTGTGGGCGGGCATCGGCCTGGTCCGGGGCGGCGCGGGCACCGCGCTGGTCGGCAGCCATACCGAGGTGGCGGAGCGCATCGCCGAGTACCACCGGCTGGGCATCGACGAGTTCATCCTCTCCGGCTACCCCCATCTGGAGGAGGCCTACTGGTTCGGCGAGGGCGTCCTCCCCCGCCTGGCCGCGGCCGGACTCTGGACCCACCCCGCCGCCCCCGCCGCCGTCCCGGCCCTCGGCGCCGCCCGCTGACCGGCGGCGGGTCCGCCGTTCGACCCGGTGGGCGGGCGGGCGACCGCCCGGGCGGCCACCATCGAGGCATGGACCGAGCCGTGCGGGAGTACATCGACGCCATCGCCCCGGAGTTCCGGCCGCTGTTCGACCGGCTGCACGGGCTGGTGCTCCGGGTGCGCCCGGACGCCGAACTGCTGCTGTCGTACGGGATGCCCTGCTACCGGGTCGGCCGGCGGCGGCTCCTCCTCGGCGTCTGGCAGCACGGGGTGTCGGTCTACGGCTGGAGCCGGAGCGGCGACGCCGGATTCACCGCCCGCCACCCCGGGCTGACGTCCGGTCGGGGCACCGTCCGGCTGCGGCCGGAGGACGCGGCGGAGATCCCGGACCAGGAGTTCCGGACGCTGTTCCAGGCCGTCTTCGACTTCGACGGCTGACGCGTCCGACAGGCAGCTCCGCCGGGGTGGTCCGGGGGCCGGGGCGCGCTCAGTTCTCCTGCGGCGGCCCGGACATGATCTGCCGCACCTCGATCGGCATGTTCAGCGGCGCCCCGCCGGGGCCGGGCGCGGCCGAGACCCGGGCCGCGAGCTCCACGGCCCGTTCCGGGCTCTCGCACTCCAGGATCCAGAAGCCGGCCAGGAACTCCTTGGTCTCCGGGAACGGGCCCTCGGTGACCACGGGGTCGCCGCCGGCCCGGGAGCGCACGATCCGCGCGGTCCCCGGCATGGCCAGCCCCTGGGCGTCGACCAGCTCGCCGCTCGCGGCGAGCTGCTGGTTGGTCTCCACCATGAAGGCGATGTGCGCCTTCACCTCGTCGGCCGTCCAGGTGTCGATCCCCGGGAAGTCGGCGGTCTTCTCACTGAACTGCATCAGCAGCATGTACTTCACGGCCGGGCTCCTCCTCGTTGCGGCGGCCTCACCGGCCGCTCTCACCCTGGACGAAGCATGAACCGCGATTTCGACATCGCCGTGCCGACGCGCCCGTGACCGCCGCCGACCGCTACCGCCGCCGACCGCTACCGGCGCGGCAGCTTCCAGCCCGGCCGCGGGAAGTGGCAGGTGTACCCCGCCGGGTAGCGCTCCAGGTAGTCCTGGTGCTCGGGCTCCGCCTGCCAGAAGTCGCCCAGCGGCTCGACCTCGGTGACCACCTTGCCCGGCCACAGTCCGCTGGCGTCCACGTCGGCGATGGTGTCCAGCGCCGTCTGCCGCTGCGCCTCGTCGGCGTAGTAGATCGCCGACCGGTAGCTCGCGCCGATGTCGTTGCCCTGCCGGTCCACCGTCGTCGGGTCGTGGATCTGGAAGAAGAACTCCAGCAGGTCGCGGTAGCCGGTGCGGGCGGGGTCGAACTCGATCTCGATCGCCTCGGCGTGCGAACCGTGGTTGCGGTAGGTGGCGTTCGGGGTGTCGCCGCCGCTGTACCCGACCCGGGTGCGGGTGACCCCGGGCAGCTTGCGGACCAGGTCCTGCATGCCCCAGAAGCAGCCGCCCGCGAGAACCGCCTTCTCGCTCTGTCCACTCATCGTCGCTTCTCCTTCATCGGTCTTCGTCCGTCCGGACAACCCGAACCATTGTCCGCCCTCCGGCGGCCTGCCGTCGCCGGTCAGCCGGCCGAGGTCACGGCCCGGAGCTGCTCGAAGGACTCGCGGATCAGCAGCCGCAACTCGCCCCCCTCGGGCCCGGCGATCCAGCGGGCGAAGGAGATCCGGAAGACGGCTGTCCCGGCCTCGGCCGCGAGGCCGGCCGCCGGCTCGGCGACGCCGCGCTCGCGCAGCGCCCCGGCCAGGGCGGCCGAGAGCGCGGCCAGCTTGATCAGCTCGCGCTCCTGCAGCTCCGCGTTGGCCGAGATCACGGTCTGCCGTCGGCGGACGCCCTCCTCGCGCTCCTGGAAGGAGGCTCCGGCGCTGTCGAGGGCCGCGGCCACCGCCTCGATCGGCGCGGTGCCGACGGGCGCGTCCAGGACGCTGCCGACGAGGAGTTCCTGGAGTTGGCGCGCGCCGTGGAAGAGGACCTCGCGCTTGTCGGCGAAGTGGCGGAAGAAGGTGCGCTCGGTGAGCCCGGCCCGCCTGGCGATCTCCGCGACCGTGGTCTGTTCGTACCCGCGCTCGATGTACAGCTCCAGTGCCGCCTGCTCCAGCCGGCCGCGCGCGTTGGGCTCCCATCGACTCATGGTCGGATTCTACGCGATGACAGTTACTGACATCGGGTGCTACGTTTGATGGCAGACACTGACATCACCAGTGGTCGATCATTCTGGAGGACTCCCATGCGTTTCTTCATCACCGGCGCGTCCGGCTGGATCGGCTCAGCCGTGGTTCCGGAGCTCGTCGAGGCGGGCCACCGGGTGGTCGGACTCGCCCGCTCCGACGCCTCCACCGCCGCGCTGCTCGCGGCCGGTGCCGAGGTCCGCCGCGGCACCATCGACGACCTGGACGTCCTGCGGAGCGCGGCCGCGGACTCGGACGGCGTGATCCACCTGGCGTTCAAGCACGACCTCGCCTTCAGCGGGGGCTTCGAGGCCGCCGCCGAGGCGGACCGGCTCGCCATCGAGACCTTCGGCGAGGCCCTGGCCGGGAGCGACCGGCCGTTCACCATCGCGTCCGGGGTGATCGGCCTGTCCCCGGGCCGGCTCGCGACCGAGGCGGACGGGCTGGCCGACGAACCGTCAGTGACGGCGCTGACCGGCGGACCCGAGCAGCGCCGCCGCAACGCCCTCGCCACCCTGGCCCTGGCCGACCGGGGCGTCCGCTCGTCGGTGCTGCGGTTCGCACCGACGGTCCACGGCGACGGCGACCACGGGTTCCTGGCGGCCCTGATCACCGTCGCCCGGGAGAAGGGCGTCTCCGGCTACGTCGGCGACGGCGCCAACCGCTGGCCGGCCGTCCACCGCTCGGACGCCGCGCAGCTGGTCCGGATGGCCGTGGAGCAGTCCCCGGCCGGCTCCACCCTGCACGCGGTGGCGGAGGAGGGCGTCCCGATCCGCGAGGTGGCCGAGGCGATCGGGCGGCGGCTCGGGCTGCCCGCGGTCTCCGTCCCCCCGGCGGAGGCGGCCGCGCACTTCGGCTGGCTCGGCGCCTTCATCGGGGCCGACAGTCCGGCGTCGAGCGCGCTGACCCGCGAGCTGACGGGGTGGAAGCCGACCGGCCCCGGCCTGGTCGAGGACCTGGAGCAGGGCCACTACTTCCGCGCCGGTTCGGCCTGACCCTCCGCCGGATCCCGGCTGCCGGGAACGGCACCGGGCTCCTCGGGCGGGCCCAGCAGCGCCAGGATGCCGTCGACGGCCCGGTCGAACCGGCCCGGGTCGTTGGCGGCCCGGGCCAGGACGTAGCCGCCCTGGGCGACGGCCGCGATCGCCGCGGCCGTGGCGAGCGGGTCGAGCGCGGCACTCAGCTCGCCCTGCCGCTGGCCAGCGGCTATCACCTCGGCCAGCCGCTGCTGGAGCCAGTCGAGGGTCTCCTCCAGCGGGTGCTGCAGCTCCGGCGCGGCCACGATCTCCGGGTCCTGGGCCAGCCCGCCGATGGGGCAGCCCCTGAGCACGTCCTGCCCGCGCCGCAGGTAGCCGGCTATCCGGCTGCGGGCGCTGCCGGGCGCACCGAGCTGCCGGTCGACCTCGGCGCGCAGCTCCTCCGCGGTGCGGCGGATGGCCGCCAGGGCCAGGTCGGACTTGCCCTGGAAGTGGTGGTACATGCTGCCCTGGCCGGCCCCGGCCCGCGCCTGGATCTCCCGGGGGCTGGTGCCGTCGTACCCGCGTTCCCAGAGGAGGGTGCGGGTGCTCTCGATGAGACGTTCCCGAGCGTCCATTCAACGACCGTATTCACTGGTGGGTGGAGGGGTCAACGCACTGCTCCGCGCGATCCGCGCCGAAGGCCCCGACCGGGTCGGTCGGGGCCTTCGGCGCGGATGGGAGGCGGTCATGCCTCGGCCTTGCGGGCCCGGTGGGCGGCCACGTAGTGGCGGTTGCCGCAGGCGGCCGCGGAGCACCAGCGGCGCCGGTGGCCGCGCGAGGTGTCGAGGTAGACCAGGTCGCAGGTCGGGCCTTCGCACTGGCGCATCGTGTCGCGCTCCGGGGAGCTGAGCAGTCGGATGGCGTCGTCGGCCACGGCGGCGAGCAGCTGGTCGAGCCGGATCGGCGTCCGCAGGTGGGCCCGGAGGCTGCCGTCGCTCTCCCGGGCCGCCTGCAGGACCGGGTTTCCGGCGGCGGCGATCCGGTTGAGCCGGGCGAGGTCCCGGCCCTCGGCCTGCTGCCCGCCCAGTTCGGTGTGGATGATGCGGTGCAGCAGCTCCCGGAGCGACCTGAAGTCCTCCAACCACCCCGGCACCCGGCCGAGTTCGTCCGCCCTGGGCACCAGGCCGGCGCCGTGCAGCCACTGGACCAGCCGGTCCGGGCTGTCGAGGCGTTCCACCGGGCTGTTCGAGAGCCGGGAACCCACGGTGGCGAGGAGGTCCAGGCAGGTACGTCCGGTGTCGAAGCGCTGCTCACTGCTGGCGGTCACGGCGGTCACTTCTTTCCTGAGGTCTTCCCCGGAGCGAGGGGCATGGCCAACAGTGTCGCAACGGCGCAGGTGGCCCAGACCAGCGACCAGGAGGCTCCGGCCAGCAGCGGCACCATCAGCGGGGCGAGGAAGCCGGCCGCGAAGACGGTGGTGTTCTCCAGGCCGAGGGCGGTTCCGGCGCGCTGGGCGCCGGCCATGTGCGCGATCTCGGTGTAGGCGACGCCGTGCCAGGCGTTGGCCAGGATGCCGGAGACGACCAGGGCCGCGACGATGGCGAAGGTGGGGGCGTGGGTCAGCACGGCGGAGGCGGCGAGGGCGATGGTGGCCCCGCCACCGACGACCCGGACGTAGGGGCGCCGGGTGCCCGGGTGCTTGTCGGTCCAGCGTCCGGACCAGACCCGGGCCGTGGCGCCGCCGATCTGGACCACGACGATCGCCATGGAGCTGACCACCAGGGCGGAGTGGTGGGTGTCGTGGAGGAAGACGCCGACGAAGGTGAGGATCGCGAACTGGGGGATGGTCAGCAGGCCGGAGGCCAGGGCGAGGCGCCAGATGCTCCGGTTCCGCAGCGGGGAGCCGACGGCCTCCTGGGCGGCGGCGGATCCTACGGCCGTGCCGAGCTCGTCCGGGGAGTGCATCCAGCGGTAGGCGGCAGCGGCGGCGACGAAGCAGAACAGCGCGAGGACCCCGTAGACGGCGCGGAACCCGTAGCTGACGGCGAGCCAGGGCAGCAGCGCCGACCCGATCGCGCCGCCGGCCGGGATGGCGGTCTGCCTCAGGCTCATGGCGAGGCCGCGCTGTCCGTCCTTGAACCAGGCCATCACCGCCCGTCCTGAGGAGCCGTTGACCGAGCCGCCGAGGACGCCGACCAGCAGCAGTCCGGCGCCGAGCATGCCCACGGCCGGGATGAAGCCGTTGTCGGGGACGTCGACCCCGGCCATCAGGCCGAGCACCAGGCCGGTGGCGATCAGGCCGGTCAGCAGGATCCGGCGCTCGCCGAACTTGTCGGTCCAGATGCCCCAGAGGACCTCCGACACCGCGATGCCCAGCGAGATCGCCGAGAGGACGATCCCGAGGGTGCCGTTGGACAGGTGGTAGGCGCCGAGCATGGCCGTCGAGGTGGTCGGGATCCCCTGGAAGGCGGCGGAGAAGGCCGCCTGCGAGGAGATGCCGATGCCGAGGATCACCCAGCGGTGCCGGGGGCCGAACCTGGAGGCCGGGGCCGGGGTCTGGGCCGGGGCGGACGCCGGGGTCCGCTGCGTGGTTGCGGGGTTGGCTTTGGTGACGGGGATCGCCACGTCGTGCTCCTTGGGAGGTCGAAGCGGGTGCGGTCCGAGCCGGGCGGCTCGTGTAAGGCTTTTGAGTACTTACCTAGAATGGCGGCCGCCCGCCGACTCCACAACCGGGCGTCGGCGGGCGGCAACAGCTGTTCGTCTTCCCCGAACCCGGTTTGCCGGGCAGCGGGCCTGACGGCGGATCAGAGGGTGGCGACCGGCTTCTCCCAGACCACCAGCAGCACGGCTCCGGAGGCGGAGCGCGGGGCGTGCACCGAGCCGGGCTCCATGACCAGCAGCGAGCCGGCCGGGTGGACCCCGCCGTCGGTCTCCAGCTGCCCCTCGAAGACGTAGATGATCTCGTAGCCCTCGTGCCGGTGCGGAACGGCCCCGGCTCCCGGCTCGTAGCGGACGATCCCGGCGGCCGGCCCGCCCTCGCCGGTCTCCTCGGTGGAGTACAGCCGGTGGATGCTCACCCCGGTCCGCCCGTCGGAGGTGATCGGCAGGAAGTCGAGGTCCTCGCTCCGCAGCCCGGTCGTGGCGAAGCTGCGGGCGACGAGCGGCAGGGACGAGGTCAGGGTCTCAACGGACATGGGCGGGGGCTCCTTCGGAGAACGGGACGGGGGCGAGGACGGCGACGGGTGCCGGTGCGGGGGCGGGGCGCGCCACTGCGGAGCGGCGGATCTTGCCGGACACCGTGCGCGGCAGGCGCTCGGTGAAGGAGATGCTGTGGATCCGCAGGTCCCTGGTGACCTGGGCGTCCACATGGGCGAGCAGTTCCTCGACCCGGGCCGGACGGCCGGGGACGAGCTCGACGACGGCGTGCGCGGCCAGGCCGAGGACCGGGTGCGGGCCGGGGACGACGGCGGCCGCCCGGACCGCCGGGTGCGTCTGCAGGACCGCTTCGAGCTCGTACGGCGAGACCCGGTGCCCGCCGGACTTGAACACGTCGTCCGACCTGCCGAGGATGCGGAGGTAGCCGTCGGGACCCTGCTCGGCGAGGTCGCCGGTGCGGTAGCTGCCGGTGCCGAGCGCCTGCCGGGTGCGGACCGGGTCGCCGTCGTACCCGGTCATCATGCCGACCGGACGGGCGGTCAGGTCCACGCAGACGGCGCCGTCGTCGAGGTGGATGTCCCAGCCCGGCAGCGGTCTGCCGAGCCAGCCGGGCCTGCGGGCCATGCCGGGCGTGGTGGCGATCAGGGCGGTGGTCTCGGTCTGCCCGTACCCGTCGCGCACCGCCACGTGCCAGGCGGACTCCACCGCGTCGCCGACTTCGGCCGGCAGCGGCTCCCCCGCACTGGTGGCCTCGCGGAGCCGGGGCGCGGCGGTCCCGAGGTCGCCGGCCATCCGGGCCCACACCGAGGGCGGGGCGCACACGCTGCTCACCCGGTGCCGTTCCAGCAGCCGGGGCAGGTCCCCGGGCTCCACCGCCTCCGGCGGCACGACCAGGGTCGCCTCGGCGCTGAACGGCACGAAGAAGCTGGACCAGGAGTGCTTCGCCCAGCCGGGGGCGGAGATGTTCAGGTGCCGGTCGCCGGGGACCAGGCCGTTGTAGTACAGCGAGGAGAGGTGCCCGATCGGGTAGGAGGCGTGGGTGTGGGTGACCAGCTTCGGCGCCGAGGTCGTGCCGGAGGTGAAGTAGGCGAAGGCGGTGTCGTCGGCCCGGGTCGGGCCGGCCGGGACGAAGCGGAGCGGCGCCCGGTGCGAGTCCCGGTAGTCGGCCCAGCCGGCCACCGGCTCCCCCACCGCGATCCGGGTGCCGAGCTCGACCCCGTCGAACAGGGCGGCCGAGCCGCTGCGCGCCAGCAGGTGGCGGACCCGGCCGCGGCCGATCCGGTCGGCGGCCTCGGCCCGGGTCAGCGAGGTGTAGGTGGGGATGACCACGGCCCCGAGCTTGAGGCAGGCGAGCAGCGTCTCCCAGAGCTCCGCCTGCTGGCCGAGCACCACCATGACCCGTTCGCCCCGGCCGACGCCGAGCCCGGCGAGCCAGTTGGCCACCTGGTCGGAGCGGGCCGACAGCTGCTGATAGGTGATCACCTCGGCCTGTCCGTCGGGTCCGACCAGCTCCAGCGCGGGCCGCCGGGAGCCGGCGGCGATCACGTCGAACCATTCGAGGGCCCAGTTGAAGGTCGCCGGGCGGGGCCAGCTGAAGGCCGCGCGGGCGGCGTCCAGGTCGCTGCGCAGTTCCAGCAGCAGGTCGCGCTGCCGGGCGAACAGGCTGTGCGCGGCGGTGCGGCGGTGCGCGTAGTAGTCGTCGTCGCGGAGGTCCTCGGCCTCGCCCCGGGTCATGACCGCGCTCCGGCACGGGCGAGTTCCGGGCGGGCCGCCGCCAGCGGGGCGAGCACGTCGGCGGCGATGGCGTCGGCGTCCCGGGTGAACTCGGTCCACGGTCCCGGGCGGGAGGAACCGACCTGCATGAACCAGCGCTGACCCTCCGTCGGGATGCCGAGGACGTGGAGTCCCTGGCCGATCCCGCCGTCCGCGCCGATAGGCCGGTAGGGCGCGGGGGTGACCGCGACGCCCGCGGTGTCGAAGGGGGTGTCGCCGGCGTGGTTGTTCCAGGAGGTCCAGTGGCCGTCCGCCACCAGTCGGCGGCTGAGCGGGGAGGTGTCGCGGGTGAGGTCGGGACCGGGGATGCGGGCGTCGATCAGCACCTCGGCGAGCCGGCGCGACCCCTGGACCTGCGGCGACTCGACCGCGAAGAGTCCGTGCTCCGGGTCCGCGGTGAACCGGGAGGAGGGGCCGACCACTTCGAGCAGTCCGGCGTCGATCAGCGCCAGGGTCTGCTGGAGCCGTTCCACCGGCGGCCCGGCGGCGAGGAAGGAGCTCAGCGGGGCGAACCAGCCGAGGAAGTCCTCGCGGTGCGAGTCGGCGGTCAGTCCGCCGTAGTCCACGGCGAGTCTGATGGTGCCGCGGACGTCGCGCAGCACGTCCGTCGCGGCCTTCAGCGGTCCGTGGAAGTTGCCCTCGCGGGCCAGGGCGATGTCGGTCTCCAGCAGCTCGGCCAGGGCCGTGGTGAACTCCTTGGGACCGGTGAAGTGCCTTCCGGCGAACGGCCGGGTCAGCCGGGGCGCGTCCAGCGGCGGCAGCGTGTCCAGGCCGAACCGGCAGGCCTGCCGCTGGGCGACGGCGCCGGCGCCGCGCGGGCCCTCGGCCTCGATCTCGGCGACCACCTGGGCGCGGAAGCTCTCCTCGCTGACGGCGCCGTAGCGGGCACGGAGCGCGGTGGCGTAGTAGACCAGCTGCAGCTCCGCGTCGAGCCAGGGCCAGACGTCGGCCCGGAAGTCCAGCGGCCCGGCGGCGCGCAGCCCGCGGATCCGCTCGGGGGTGAACAGCCGGGCGGTGTAGCGCCAGTCGGGTCCCTTCTGGTTCCGGCCCCGGGCCGGGAGCGGCACGCCCGAGCGGGAACCGGCGAGCAGCAGCGGCTCGCGTCCGGAGGGCAGGTAGCGCAGGCCGCCGTGCCCGTCGCCCGCGAACCGACCGCCACGGCCGATGGTTAGCGCGGACATGACATCATAGAAGGACAGTCCCATCCCCAGCACCGCGACCCTGGCGCCCGGCGCGACGGCGTCGAGCGGCATGTCGGCGGCGCTGTCGCCGCGGATGTAGCGCGCCTGCGGACGGTCGGCGGCGAAGGCGGCGAGCCGCGCCTGCTCGCCGGACAGGGTGGTCACCGGGTGACCGGTGGTCAGCACGACCCGGTCGGCGGCCAGTTCCTCCCCGGCGGCGAGCGTCACCCGCCAGCGCCCGCCGTCCCGGCGCACGGCCGTCACCTCGTCGGTGATCCTGCGCAGCTCCGAGCCGGGGGGCAGCGAGGCCTCGACCGCGTCGAGGTAGAAGCCGAGGTACTGGCCGTAGCGGGCGCGCGGGGCGTAGGCGTTCGGGCCCGGGTGGTCGGGGTCGACGCTGGACCACCACTGTCCCAGGGTGGGCCCGGCACCGGCCCGCGCCGGCCCTTCGTCCGCCGGGCCGGAGAACATGGTCACCTCGCCGCAGGCGGTGTTCATCAGGAAGGCGTCGGACTGGTCGGTGCGCCAGACCCGACCGGCCCCGACCTCCACCTGGTCGACCAGGCAGATCTCGACCGGCTGGTCCGGCCGGGTCCGGGCCAGCCGGGCGGCGGTGCGCTCGGCGACGGCGAGGCCGCGCGGCCCGGAGCCGACGATGACGATCCGGTAGGGACCGCTGCCGCGGCCGAGCGCGGCGGCGGCCCGGTCGTGGCTGTCGGCGGTGTAGCGCAGCATGCCCAGCAGCTGTCCCGAGGTGACCGCCGCCGTCGCCGAGCCGGGGACGGCCAGCGGCATGGCGCCGGTGCGGGCCCAGGCCAGGCGTCCGCTCTCGTCGATGGCGCCCCGGGCCGCGTTGGCGTTGTCGCGGTGCAGGCAGAACGGCACGTCCAGCAGCCCGGCGGCGAACGCCTTGCGCAGCGCCCGGCCGAGGTCCGGGTCGAGTCCGAGGACGGTCTCGACCAGCGACAGGGCCTCGGTGTAGACGCCCTCGTAGTCGACCTGCCGGGCCCAGGGCAGGTCGCAGTCCTCGACGGCCCGGCGGGCGGCCGCGGCCGCCCGCTCCAGCGCGGAGACGTTCTCGGCGACGGTGGGGATCCGGTGGGCCTCGGCCTCGGTCTTGACGATCATCCGCTGGGCGCCGCCGCGCACGGCGATCCGCGCCGAGGCTTCGAGCAGCAGCCCGGCGCCCTCCTCGGTACCCGGGTAGACGCCCATGTAGGTGTAGAGCACCACGTGCCGCTCGACCTGCGGCGGCAGGAACCGGTCGGCCAGGTGGTGCAGGGCGGCCAGGGCCTCGACGTCCTGCACCGCGTTGGTCTGCTGCGCGTAGGACAGCGAGAGCGAGGTCAGGCCGTGCTGGACGAAGAACATCGCCTCCAGCACGCTGATGGCGACCAGCAGCGAGGGCGGGCACATCTGCCCGAGCATGCAGCCGCCGAAGGTCTCCAGGTGGGCGCGCAGGCCGCGGGCGGCGGTGCCCTCCGCGAATCGGCTGGTGGCGTCCGCCCAGGCGGGGACGGACTCGGCCAGCGGCAGCCGGGAGTAGGGGAGGCAGTAGGAGACCGGACCGCCCTCGGAGGCGGAGAGCCCGGAGGCCACCATGGCGTCGAAGATGTGGGCCGGGCGGGCCGAGCCGTGCCGGACCTGGACCGGGATCCGGTTCCCGGTGGCCGCGACCACCAGCGAGGTGACCGCGGGGCCGTGGTTGACGATGGGGAAGCCGTTGAGCGCCTGGCCGGCCCGCAGCGCCGCCTCGGCGCCCGCGATGTCCTCGACCCGGGTGTAGGAGTCGATGGTGAGCGTCCCCAGCGTCCGCGCCCGGGCGGCGGAGACGGCCTGGAGGCCGGCCGCCATCCGGTCCGGGTCCGACATCCCCATCCGGGGCTGGACCACCAGTTGGCCGTCCCGGGCCGACCGCGCGACGTAGTCCTGCATGTCCGGCTGCGCGCTCACGCCGCCACCTCCTCGGCCAGGACCGGGCGGTGGGCGGAGGCCGCGGCGCTCAGCGCCTGGCTGAAGTCCTGCGGCGCGGCGCCCTCGGTGAACACCGCGGTGAAGCCGGCGGTGATCAGCGAGTCCGCCAGGTGGGCGTTGGCCGGACCGCCGATGCCGAGCTTCCCGCCGATCATCGCCGGCACCTCCGCCACCTCCGGGTCGCCCTCGGCCCGCAGGGCGCGGATCATCCGGGCCCCGTCGAGGTGTCCGTGGCCGTTGACGGAGGAGATCACCAGGGCGTCGGGCCGGTGCTGCCGCACCGCGTCGACGATGACCTGATCCGGCACGCAGGCGCCGAGGTTGTGCACCAGGTAGCCCTGCTCTTCGAGCAGGAGTTGGAGGTAGACCAGGTTCCAGGTGTGCGAGTCGGACGAGACACTCGACAGCACCACACTCAGTTGGCGACGACCGATGCTGGACACGAATCCCCTTAGGCAGAGTCACGTTGGGTTCGTTCCGATCATCCATCCGCGCGAACGCCGGGCCGAGGGGACTTCGTGAAGCTCGAACTGCCGTGCGCAAGCCGGAAATAGGCCAACATGGCAACGGGCCCCCCGGCCGGGACGGGTCGCGTCGACCACGTCTCTGCCAAGGGGCCCGCTGGTTCCGGCGCGCCCTGCCACCGGCGGCGCAACCGGCCGCCGGCGCCCTGCTCAGCCCACCGCCGCCAGGGCGGGCGCCAGGGCCGGGCGCGCCGCCGGGCGCCGGGCCGGGGCGGGCGGGTCGAGTTCGGAAACCGGCTGCAGCCGCAGCAGCTGCGCCTCCAGACCGCTGGGGCAGGTGCCCGGGTTCCACACCACGTCAGTGATCACCTTGTGCCGGCTGCGCAGCGGAGTCTGCACCAGATGGCCCTGGAGCAGCAGCGACTTGACCGCCACCACCGGCAGCAGCCCGACCCCGAGACCGGCCAGGACCGCCGACTTGACCCCCTCCAGCGTGCCGACCTGCAGCACGTCCGCCTCGGGCATCCGGCTCAGGAAGTCCTGCTCGGTCAGCTCCCGGTAGACGCAGCCGGGCCCGGTGAGCAGCACCTTCCGCGGATGCGTCGCCGCCTCGCGGGTGCCGACCATGACCACCTCCTCCTCCCAGAGGGTCCGGTGCAGCGCGCCGCGCTCCCTGGCCTGGGACGGCCGGCTCTGCTCCAGCAGCCCGGTGACGAGGGCGATGTCGACGCTTCCGGACTCCACCCGCTCCAGCAGCTCCCGGGTGGAGTCCGCCTCCACCTCGAAGCGCACGTTGGGGGCGAGCCGTCCCAGCAGCCGCAGGAAGCTGGGCAGCCGGTAGACGCAGACCGAGCTGTTGGCGCCGAGCACCAGCGAGTGGTTCCGGTCCTCCTCGGCCCGGGCGACCATCGTCCGCGCCCGGTCCACCTGCGCGAGGATGGCCTCCGCGTGCTCGATCAGAGCCGCCCCGGCGGCCGTCAGCGGCTGTCCGGGGGACCGCCGGTCGACCAGCTGGGCGCCCAGCGAACGCTCCAGGCTCTGGATGTGCCCGGTCACCGTGGAGCGCGCGTACCCCATGGCCTCCGCCGCCGCACTCAGTCCGCCCTGGCGCGACACCATGACGAAAGTCTCCAACCAGCGCAGTTCCATGTTCCGGTCCCCTCCTGGGCTGCTGCACAACGGCAGACGTGGGTCGAGCGACTCTCTCCACGGTGACAATCTTAGCCTCAGATCGATATTTATACTCAAGACCATGCTTGGAGTGATGTCCATCACATCTGAAGTACATGATTAATCCCCGGTGCATTTTTGGATCAGAATCTCAGCGTACGGCCAACCGAGGGCTGCACGGACGGGCTCTCCTGACGCAGAGGCGGATCGTCTGATGGACCAGCGGGATCGGCTCGAAGCGGTAGCGGTCGTCGGCATGGGGTGCAAGCTCCCGGGTGCCGCCGATGTCGAGGAGTTCTGGCGGCTGCTGATGGACAATCAGGACGCGGTCACCCCGGTCCCCGAGGACCGCTTCGACGTGGCGGCCTACTACGCGGCGGAACCGGGGACACCGGGCAAGACCTGCTCCAGGCACGGCGGCTTCCTGGACGACCCCTTCGGCTTCGACCCCTCCTTCTTCGGCATCGCGCCCGCCGAGGCCCGCAGCATGGACCCGCAGCAGCGGCTGGTGCTCACCGTCGCCTGGGAGGCGGTCGAGTCGGCGGGCATCCGCCCCTCGGCGCTCGCCGCGAGCCGCACCGGGGTCTTCATCGGCCAGGCCACCGGCGACTTCAGCGAGGAGATCGACTCGGTCGAGCTCGGCATCCGCGAGGCGACCGGCAGCCGGATCCGGGCGATGGCCTCCGGCCGGCTCTCCTACGCGCTCGACCTGCGCGGCCCCAGCATGCTGGTGGACACCGCCTGCTCCTCCTCCCTGGTCGCCGTGCACCTGGCCAGGCAGAGCCTGCTCACCCGGGAGAGCACCCTCGCCATCGCCGGGGGCGTCAACGTGATCCTCTCCCCGAAGGAGGCCATCGCCTACTCCCAGGCGGGCATGCTCGCCCCGGACGGGCACTGCAAGTTCGGCGACGCCAACGCCGACGGCTTCGTCCGCAGCGAGGGGGTCGGCGTCGTCGTCCTCAAGCGGCTGGAGGACGCACTCCGCGACGGCGACCCGGTGCTCGCGCTGCTGCTCGGGAGCTCGGTCACCAACGACGGGCGCGGCAGCGGCCTGCTGCTGCAGCCCGCCGTCTCCGGGCAGACGGCCATGCTCAGCGACGCCTGCGCCAGCGCCGGCATCAACGCCGGCCAGCTGGACTACGTCGAGGCGCACGGGACCGGGACCACCGTCGGCGACAGCGTCGAACTCCGGGCGCTGGCAGCCGCGCAGGCGTCACGGGCGGCGGACCGGCCGCCGCTCGCCATCGGCTCGGTCAAGGGCAACATCGGCCACACCGAGGCGGCGGCCGGCATCGCCGGACTCATCAAGACCGTCCTGATCGCCCAGCACGGCTTACTGCCCGCCACGCTCCACCTGGAGCAGCCGACCCAGCTGCTCGCCGACGGCGAACTGCCGCTGGAGATCGTCACCAGCAACCGGCCGCTGGTGAAGGCCGGTCCGCGGGCCCTGCTCGGAGTCAGCTCCTTCGGGCTCTCCGGGACCAACGCCCATGTGGTGATCGGCGAGTACGCACCCGCCCCGGCCCCCGAACGCGCCCCCGTCCCCGCGCCGATCGGCGGCCGGCCCGAACTGCTGGTGCTCAGCGCCCGTTCGGCCGCCTCGCTGCGCGAACTGGCCCGCTCCTACGCCCAGTTCCTCGGGCCGGACGGCGCCGGTGCGGACTACGCCCTGGCCGAGGTCTGCGCCGCCGCCGCGCTGCGGCAGGACGCGCACCCGTTCCGGCTCTGGACCGCGGCCGCCTCCGCGGGGGAGCTCGCCGCCAACCTGCTCGACCTGGCCGAGGGCCGGGAGATCCCGGACGGCGGGCTGGGCGCCCCCGTCTTCGGCGCGCCCCGGAACACCGTGTTCGTCTTCCCGGGGCAGGGCTCCCAGTGGGTCGGCATGGGACGGACGCTGCTCGACAGCTCCCCGGACTTCCGACGGGCGATGGCCGCCTGCGACCGGGCCGTCCGCGAGGAGGCCGGCTGGTCCCCGCTGGAGCTGCTCACCGGAGCGGAGGAGGAGTTCCCCGACCGGATCGACCGGGTGCAGCCGCTGCTCTGGGCGGTGGAGGTGGCGCTCGCCCGGACCTGGCGGGCCATGGGCGTCCGGCCGGACGTCTGCGTCGGCCACAGCATGGGCGAAGTGGCCGCCGCCTGCGTGAGCGGCGCCCTGGACCTCCGCAGCGGGGCCGCGGTGATCTGCCGGCGCAGCCGGCTGATGCGGCGCGTCTCCGGGCAGGGGGCGATGCTGGCCGCCGAGGTGTCCGCCGAGGAGGCCCGGCGGCTGGTGGGCCCCTACGGCGACAAGGTCTGCGTCGCCGTCGAGAACTCGCCCCGGGCGACCGTCCTGGCCGGCGACGCCGAGGCACTGCACCGCATCGGCGCGGAACTGACCCGGCGCGGCGCGTTCAACCGGCTGGTGAAGGTGAACGTGGCCTCCCACTCCGCGGTGATGGACACCCTGCGCGAGGACCTGCTGCGGGAGCTCGCCCCGGTCCGCCCGCACACCGCCACCACCCCGCTGGTGTCCACGGTCCACTGCGCGCCGGTCACCGGAAGGGAGATGGACGCGTCCTACTGGATGGACAACCTGCGCCGACCGGTCCGCTTCGCCGACAGCGTGCGCCTGCTCGGCAAGGACGCCGACAACGTCTTCCTGGAGATCAGCCCGCACCCCGTGCTGCTGAGCGCGATCGAGGAGACGCTCCAGGAGGGCGGCGGCGCGTCCGGCGTCGTCGCGTCCGGCCGACGGGGGCGGGACGAACGCGTGGAGCTCACCCACGGCCTCGGCCGGCTCTTCGCGCTGGGCGGCCGGGTCGCCTGGGACCGCTGGTTCACTCCCCCGAGCCGTCAGGTCCCGCTGCCGCGCTACGCCTGGGAGAAGGCCGATCTGCCCCGCCGCGGCGGACTGCCGCAACGCTCGGAGCAGGTACGGGACTTCCCGGTGGCCCGGCAGTCGGCCGGGGTCGAGCTGCACGGACTCGCCCCCGTGCCCCCCGCGCTCTACCTCGCGTCGGTGTTCGAGGCCGCGGCGGCGGAGGGCGAGCACGACGGCTTCAGCCTGGTCGACGCCCGGCTCGGACAGGAGTTCCTCGACATCGGCGAGTTGACCGGGCTCACGGTCCGGCTCTCCGGTCCGTCGACGGGCGAGCGGCTGGTCACGGTCGAGGCGCAGACCGCCGCACCGGCCGGGACGGCCCCGTCCGTCCGTCTCCGGGGCCGGCTGCTCCCGGCCGGGGCGGCCGAGCGGCGCACCACGGCGGCACTGAACGCCGCGCTCTCGCGCTGCACCAGGTACGTCTCCGGGGCGGACTTCCTCGCCGCCGCCGAGGCCAGGGGCTACCGGATCGGCGAGCAGTTCCAGGCGGTCGAGCAGGTGTGGCGGCGCGACGGAGAGGCCGTGGCCCGGATGCGCCTCACGGCGCCGGCGGGCGGGGCGGACTGGGAGACCTGCTTCCAGCCCCTGTTGGCGGCGCTGCCCCGGTCGCTGTCCACCCGCGCGACCTACGTCCCGGTGTCCTTCGGCCGGGTGCGGCTGTTCGGCGACCTCGGCGGCGAGTTCTGGAGCCGGGCGGCCTTCCGGGTCGACGGGCCCGGGACCGCGCGCGCGGACGTCCAGGTCCTCGACCCGGCCGGGCTGCTGCTGGCCGAGTTCCGCGACCTGCGGCTGAGCCGGCTGGTGGCGCCCGCACCGACCGGCCGCCGGCGGATGGCGGCCGGCCTGCTCTCGGCCGTGGCCCGACGGCTGTCGGGCGAGCAGTCACCGCGTCAGGACCCGCTCCCGGCCCGGCCCGCGCTGCCGGCTCCGGCAACGGCAACGGCATCGGCTCCGGCTCCGGCTCAGGAGCACCGGCAGCGGACGCCCGGTGACCACCCGCCGCAGGACGCCTCGGACCGCAGCACCCCGGACCGGGTGGCCGCAGCGGCCGCCGGCGTGCTGGGCATGCCGGTGGACCGGCTGGACGCCCGTCGGCCGCTGTGCGACTACGGCCTCGACTCCCTCCTCGCCTCCCAGCTCCGCGGGCGGCTGCGCACGGCCCTGGGCATCGACCTGCCGATCGGGCGGCTGCTCGGCCCCGAGAGCCTGGAGCGGCTGGTGGCGAGCGTCGGGGCGTCACCCGCGTGACAAATAGATGAACTGATGACTATTCTTGAATTCCGATACATGTAAGGGGACTGACCTATATCGTCGGCCGGACACCCGACACCGATGACGGTCAGCGACTGGCCGCGCAGGGGAGCTGCCGTGAACGAAGAGGACCGAGCCGCCGCCGGCGCCCAACCGGGGCGCCGCGAGCGCAACAAGCAGCGAGTGCGCAGTCGGCTGTACTCGTCGGCCATGCAGCTCTTCACCGAGAAGGGGTACGAGCAGACCTCCATCGAGGAGATCGCCGAGGCCGCCGACGTGGCGCGCGGCACCTTCTTCAACTACTTCCAGCACAAGGAGGACCTGATCACCGCCTGGGGCGACTCCCGGCGCTCCCAGCTGCGCCAGGGGCTGGCCGACACGGAGGCCGACGGCGCCGACGACCTCCGCTCGACGCTGGAACGCTGCATGGGGGTGCTGGCCCGGGTCAACGAGGCGGAGCGGGAGATGTCCCGGGCCATGCTGACCGCCTGGGTGAAGGCCGGGCGTCCGCTGATCGAGGAGCCGTACGCGGGCGAGATCTTCGCGGAGACGGTCGAAGCCGCGCGCACCCGGGGCGAGACCCGCCCGGCGGTCGAGCCGCGTCAGGTGGGCAACTTCCTCCGGGACGGCTACCTCGGCACCCTCTACCGCTGGTGCCAGCAGGAGAAGGTGGACGAGGGGGACCTCCATTCGGAGCTGCTGGCACTGACCGAGATCGTCCTCTCCGGCGTCACCCTCTCCCGGGCCTGACTCCGCTCCCGGGCCTGACTCCTCTCCCGAGCCCGAGCCCCGGCCCGCGCTGAGCCTCCGTCATGTCGGCCCCGATCAGCGTTAGCCTGCGAAGGAACCGGACAGGGGGCCCGCCGGCCGCCGCGGACGATTCGGAGGTGGCCGATGACGGACCCCGCGCTCAGCCTGGTTCCGGCCCGGCTGGACCGGCTGGGCTGGTCGGGCTTCCACACCCGGCTGGTGATCGCCCTCGGCGTCGCCTGGGTGCTGGACGGCCTGGAGATCACCATCGCCGGCAATGTCACCAGCATCCTCACCCAGCCCGACACGCTGAACCTCTCCTCGGCCTCGGTGAGCTTCTCCGTCGGCACGGTGTACCTGCTGGGCGAGGTCGCCGGGGCGCTGGTCTTCGGCTGGCTCTCGGACAAGTGGGGCCGGCGCAACCTCTTCATGATCACGCTCGGGGTGTACCTGGCCGGCGGGGCGCTCACCGCCTGCACCGCCGGCCACTCCCAGGGCTGGGTGCTGTGGCTGGACGCCACCCGTTTCATCGCCGGCATGGGCATCGGCGGCGAGTACGCCGCCATCAACTCGGCCATCGACGAACTGATCCCGGCCCGCTACCGGGGCCGGGTCGACATCGCCGTCAACGGGACGTACTGGGGCGGCGCGCTGCTGGCCACCGTCTTCGTCCTGGCCGTGGTCGACCACCTGCCGGCCGGCTACGCCTGGCGGTTGGCGTTCCTGCTCGGACCCGCCCTGGGCTTCGTCGTCATCTTCGTCCGCAAGAACCTGCCGGAGAGTCCGCGCTGGCTGCTGATGCACGGCCGGGTCGAGGAGGCGGAGGCGGCGGTCCGGGAGATCGAGCGCAGCGTCGAGGCCACCGGCGGCACCCTGGCGCCGGTGGACGAGGCCAACGCCGTCCAGGTCACCCGCAGCGGCGACATCGGCTTCCTCGCCCTGGCCCGGATGCTGTTCACCCGCTACCCGGGCCGCTCGGTGCTGGGCGCGTCGCTGATGATCACTCAGTCCTTCCTCTACAACGCCATCTTCTTCACCTACACCCTGGTGCTGACCAAGATCTACCACGTCCCCAGCGGCGACACCGCGTACTACTTCCTCTTCTTCGCCCTGGGGAACCTGGCCGGCCCGCTGACCATCGGCCGGCTGTTCGACACCGTCGGCCGCCGGAAGATGATCTCCGGCACCTACTTCGTCTCCGGGTCGCTGCTGGCCGTGAGCGCCTTCCTGTTCAAGGCCGGCCTGCTCGACGCGGTCACCCAGACGGCCTGCTGGTGCGTCATCTTCTTCTTCGCCTCGGCCGGGGCCAGCGCCGCCTACCTCACCGTCAGCGAGATCTTCCCGGTGGAGGTGCGGGCCAAGGCCATCGCCGTCTTCTTCGTGATCGCCCAGTCCTTCGGCGCACTCGGCCCCTGGCTCTACGGCCGGCTGATCGGCACCGGCCAGGACCACTTCAAGCTGTTCGTCGGCTACCTGATCGGGGCCGCGGTGATGATCGTCGGGGCGGTGGTGGAGGTCCTCCTGGGCGTCGACGCCGAGGGGCGCTCGCTGGAGTCCCTCTCCGGCCCGGCCGTCAGTCCTCCCCACCCCCGTCGCCCTCGGACCTGGCGGACGCCTCCCGGCGACGGCGCAGCACGGCCCGGGTGACCAGCACCGCGACGACCGCGACCAGCAGCAGCAGGGCGTAGAGCTGGTAGCGGACCACCTCGGTGTAGACCAGGCCGATATGGGTCCCGGTGGAGTAGCCGAGTCCGGCCCAGACGCCGACCCAGAGCAGCGACCCGAGCACGTTGTAGACGCCGAAGCGGCGCCAGTCCATCCCGGAGATCCCGGCCAGCACTCCGCTGGTCTGGCGCAGGCCGTCGAGGAACCGGGCGAACAGCAGGACCTTGCCGCCGTTGCGGACGAAGAAGGCCTCCACCGGGGCGAACCGCTTCGGCGGCAGCAGAACGTAGCGCCCGTAGCGGTGGACGAAGGCCCGCCCGCCGACCCGGCCGACCAGGTACGCCAGCGCGGCGCCGACCACCGCGCCGGCGAACGCGGTCCCGACCACGCCCGGCAGGCTGAGGGCGCCCGCGCCGGCGTAGACGGCGGCGGCCGTCAGCAGGGTCTGCCCGGGCACCGGCACCAGGCAGTTGTCCAGCAGCACCAGCAGGAACACCGCCGCGTAGCCGTAGTGCTCCAGCAGCGGGGCGAGCCGCGCCAGCGCGCCGGGCAGTTCGGGGGTCATCGGCGCCTCCTCGACCGGGGAAGGTCACCCTACCCGCGCCGAGGGCCCACAATCCGTAGCCCGGCGCGCGCCGTCCGCGCGCCGTCGGCACCCGCTCAGTGGCCGCCCGACGTGCGGGTCCGGCGCCTGCCGCCGCGCGGGGACGCCGCCAGCAGGGCGTGGATCCGGTGGCCCACCTGCTCGGCGTCGAGCAGCGGTTCCAGGAAGGGCAGCCGCACGTCGCGGTGGTCCCGGTGGTGCTCCAGGCGCAGCACGATCCCGTGCCGGTCCAGCGCGAGCGGGGTCACCGCGGCCACCCCGAGCATCAGGTAGGGGTCGAGCAGCCGGGTCAGGGCGGCGACGTGGTCCTGGTGGCCCTCGACCAGGTGGAGCAGCAGCCCCGACTCGTGGCGGGCGATCGGGTCGGGCTCGGCGGCGGCCAGTTCCCGGGGGTCGACCAGGGTGTCGGCGCCGCCGGTGTCCAGCGCCACCTGGCGCGGCTCCAGCAGCAGAGCGGCGGTGGCGTCACCGGTCGCCCCGTCGGCCGGGTGCAGCCAGCCGGTGATCCGGACCTGCGCGCGCACCCGCTGCCGCACGGCCAGCGGCGCGAGATCGGTCCACTGGAGCAGGGCCGGCATCCCCGGACCGGCCGCGTGCTCCGTCTCCCGGACGAGGCGGATGTCCGCGGGCGTCCGCAGCCGGATGCCGTCCTCGGCGAATCCGACCAGGTCGGGTCCGAAGAGGTCGTGCTGCTGGCTGTTGGCGAGCACGGTCAGCGAGTGCGCGGCTCCGAGCACGCTGCGGACCCGCTCGGCGGGGGACGGTTCGACGGCACGGTTCCCGGTGGAATCCACTCGGCCCTCCTAGATTTAGGTAAGGCTAACCTAATCTAAAACCCCATCGGTTGACCACTCCCCGCCCGCGCCGGGCGCGCCGCCGCGCCGCCGACGCGGCGTCAGCGGGGCCCCGGGTCAGCGGTCCTGGGCGACCAGCCGGGCGGCGTAGTGGTGCCGCCAGGACATGACCCCGGCCACCCGCAGGCCCGCCTCGGAGGCGGCCGCGTCGAGGCTGTCCCGATCCACCCACACCCAGTCGAACCAGCTGCTGACGGTCTCCCCCAGGCGCAGCCGCAGCCGGGCGTCGCCGGGGTAGCGGCCGGCCCGGCGCCGCTCGGCGACGAACTCCCCGTGCGGGCCGGTGGCCTGCCGCCAGTCGATGCTGGTCACGATCAACTGGCCGCCCGGGCGCAGCGCCGTGGCCAGCGCCCCCAGGAAGCCGGGCACCCGGGCCACCGCCCCGGCGATCCCGAGGTTGGCCCCGAGCGCGGTCACCGCCGCGTACCCGGCGCCGACCGGCGGCCGCCAGGCGTCGCCGACCCGGCAGTCGACCCCGGCCCTGGTCGCCAGCTCGACGGCGGCCGGGCAGGAGTCGATCCCGGTCGCCTCGATGCCGCGGTCGCGGAGCAGCTCGACATGGCGTCCGGTGGCGCAGCCGATGTCCAGCACCGGGCCGCCGGTGATCCAGTCCAGCGCGGCCACGTCGGTCGGCGGCGGCGCGGCCGGGTCGCGCAGCCACCAGTCGAGGTGGGCCCGGTTGCGGAACCCGTCGCAGCGCTCGATCTCCAGCACCTCGGGCCCCGGGGCGGTCAGCGCCCGCCGCATGACGTCGTCCGGGCCGAGTTCGCACACAACCTGACTCGGACGCCCAATTACCCCGGGCACTGAATTCTGCATGTTGACTCCACTTCCTCGGAGTTATACCGTTCTTCCAGCGGTCGATGGAAAAGGGTGGGCCCATGTTCAGCAGTCAACACCTCCACGGTAAATTCACAGGCGATTCCGCCGAATACCACCGGTTCATCGACGAGCTCTTCTCCCACCGGGTCAGGAACACATTCTCCACCATTCCGTTCTACCGCGAACACCTGGCCGCGCAGGGGCTCACCCCGGACGACTTCCGGGGGATTTCCGACCTGGCGAAGCTGCCGGTGGCGGACCGCTCCACGGTGCAGGGCCGGGACACCGGGACGTTCGTCAGCGCGGCCGCGCTCGCGGCCGGGCTGCCGAAGCCCGCGTACACCTCGGGGACCAGCGGGGAGCCGCTCAAGCTGTATGCCAGCCGGGACTTCTACATCGCCTCCTTCCACCTGATGCAGCTGGCCTACGGCGGCTCGGTGCCCTTCACCGCCTCCTGCCTCTCCGAGGTCGACCGGGCGCTTCCCGAGCAGGACGGCTGCCAGGTCCACTTCATCGCGCGGAGCAACAGCGTCAGCCAGCTGTACGACCGGCTCCGGGAGATCGGGCCGCAGGTCGCCCTGCTCGGCCCGCGCCGCTGGCGCAAGCTGGTCGAGCAGTACGGCCATGGGCTGGCCGGGCTGAACCTGGTGGTGGCCGGCTCTGCGGGGGCGGCGTCGACCCCGGAGGAGCGGGCCTATCTGAGCACCTTCGTCGGCTGCCCGGTGGTGGACATGTACGGCGCCACCGAGCTCGGCGGCGCCGTCTTCGAGTGCCCGCAGGGCCGGGAGCACGTCCTGGCGCACCACAACTACCTGGAGATCCTCGACGACGACGACCGGCCGACGGCGCCGGGGGAACCGGGGCACCTGGTCTGGACGGCGCTGGACAACTCGATCATGCCGTTCATCCGCTACCGGATCGGCGACACCGGGGAATTCGCCGTCGACCAGGAATGCGGCTGCGACTGGAACGGACCCGTCGTCCAGGGCATCGGCGGCAAGACCAGGGAAAAGATCGTGTTCGCCGGCGGAATGACGGTCAGCGCCTACCGGCTCAATGTCGCGGTGCACCGCACGCCGGGGCCGCCGCTGTTCGACGACTACCGTTTCCGGCAGGAGGAATTCGACCTCATCAGCCTGTCGGCGGTGCGGTCGCGTTTCTTCGGGGAGGAGGAGTTCCGAGGGCTCCTCGCCCGTATCGACCGACTGCTCGGCGGCCATATCAGGATCGAGACGACCTGGGTCGACGAGATCGACCAGCCGATCGACAAGCCGATTCATTTCGTCCCGCTGGGCCGGTCGCCCCGGGGTGCGGCGGTCGGCGCCCCGGCTAGCCCTTGACATCGAAGTGGCGGGCCCAGGCCGCGAAGCAGCTGACCCGCCACAGCCGGAGCACCTCGGTCTTGGTCGGCCGGTCGGATGCGCCGCCGTCGAGTGCCGTGGCGGCGAGCCCGGCCGCGTCCAACAGGCCGGGCCACTCGGCGGCGGCGTGGTCGGCCTCCTCCCGGAGCCGGTCCAGCGAGCCGAGCAGCCAGGTCAGCTCCACGCTGGAGTAGCTCCTCTTCTCGGCCGGCCGCAGCAGCGGCTCCGGCACCAGCCCCTGGGCCGCCAGCCGCAGCACGTACTTGGTGCGCCCGTCGACCAGCTTGTGGGCACTGCCGAGCCCCATCGCCAGCTCGACCAGCCGCTGGTCCAGGAAGGGCGACCGGGCCTCCTGGCCGAAGGCCGCGCCGATCTCCCGGTTGTAGCGCAGCAGGATCGGCAGGGCGCCGTAGCGCAGGTGGTGCCGGCAGAGTTCACCGAAGGACCGGATCTCCGGGAAGCGGTCGTCCCGCATGGCGTCGAGCCCGGCGGGCCGGGCCTCCTCCGCCAGCCAGCCCAGCTCGGACGACAGGTCCCGCCCCGGCGCGAAGAGCTCGGCCGGGTGGGAGGTGCTGAGGAACGGCAGCCCGGGCACCGCTCGGCCCGCCGCGAGCGGTTCGAACGAGGGGCGCCAGGGGACGTAGCCGCCGAGCAGTTCGTCGGAGCCCACGCCGTCCAGCGTCACCCGCACCCCGTGGGCGGCCATCGCCTCGCAGGCGGCCCAGTGCGCGGCCGCGATGGAGCGCTCGTAGGGGACCTCCAGGGCGCCGAGCAGTTCCTCCCGGCGGCCCAGCAGATCCTCACCGGTGACCTCGACCCGGTGGTGCGGCGCCTGCCGGCGGGCCGCCACCTCGGCGACGATCTCCAGCTGGTCGTGCTCGGGCAGGCCGAAGCACGCCTTGTAGGAGGGGACCGGGGTGAACGCCGCGATGGTGGAGCTGTCGATCCCCCCGGAGAGCAGCAGCGCGGTGTCCGGCGCCGCCGCGGCGGTCCGGACCGCCTCGCGCAGCCGCTCCCGGAACTCGTCGGCCGCCTCCGCCGCACCGATGTCCAGCGTGCCCGGCTCGGGGAGCCGGCACCACGGACGGACGGCGGCAGCGGCCGCACCGGGGCGCAGGCCGCCCGCGTCCAGCTCTAGCACGGAGCCCGGCGGCAGCTGGTGGACCCCCTCGATCAGGGTGTCCTGGTCCTGGTCGGTGAAGCCGTTGACCAGGAAGTCCATCGCCGCCGACCGGTTCAGCCGCCGACTGCCGCTGTCGGCCAGGTCCATCATCCGGGTGGCGAAGCCGATGCCCTGCCCCTCCTGCGACCAGTAGCCGGTCCTCAGGCCGAGCCGGTCCCGGCCCAGGGTCAGCCGCTTGCGCCGGTCGTCCCACAGGGCGAAGACGAACAGGCCGTCGGCGGACGCCAGCCCGGGCAGCCCGTGCTCGGCGAGGATGGCGAGCAGCGTCCCGCCGTCGGTCCGGCCGGGGCGGCCCACCGGGCGCAGCAGGCTGCCCGCGAAGGCGAGGGTGTAGGGGCCCAGGCTCACCGGGGCGGTCCGCCCGCCCCAGGTCGGGGCGCGGTCGTCGCCGGTCCACCGGCACAGATGGTCGTCCATCAGAACAGCTGCCTCTCACGGTCGGACGAAAGCACCGAGCCCTGCTCGGAGTGCGGCGCGGACGCGCTCACCGGAAGCACGAAGGGGAACAGGTTGAGCCGCCGCCAGCGGGGGAAGCCCTCGGGGCGCAGCGAGGCGGCGGAGCAGCGCCCGCTCGCCGTCACCGTGTAGCCGCGCCCGCCGAAGCGCAGCGCGACCGTCACCTCGGGCGGCTGCCGGGCCGCCCGGCCGACCCGCTCCAGTGCCTCGAAGAAGAAGTACGGGCGGTACTCGTAGTCCTGCGGGTGGGAGAGCACGGTGAGCGCGAGTTCGGCGGCGCCGTCCGCGGCGTCGATCCCGTCCGCGTCCGGCAGCCCCTCGATCCGCTCCACGGTCAGGTACCGGGCCTGGTTCGAGCGGTGCCAGGGCGCCGGGAACACCAGGTGGTTCCAGTCCTTGCAGTGCAGATTGCTGAACATGGTCATGCTGAACTCGGTCTTGAGGCCGAGGTAGGGGGCCAGCCCGTTGCCGGTGTAGAGCACCAGCAGGACGGCGGCGGCCGGCCAGTAGCGGCCCGGGTCCGGCGCTTCGGGACGCCAGGCGGAGGGGCCGGCCAGGGTCTGGGCCAGCTCCAGTACGAACCACGCGGTGAGCACCCCGAAGCAGCTCTGGATGACCCAGGCCGGTCCCCGGCGCCGGTACGGGAGCTGCCAGTTGGCCCGGCGCGGGGTGATCAGCCACACCATCGCGCAGGCGACCGCGCCGGCGGCCGCGAAGAGCGGGACGGAGTGCGGCCAGGGCCAGGTCGAGCTCTGCGCGTCGAGCAGGAACGCCGCCAGGCCCGCGTACATGACGGCGGAGAAGTTCACGATGCCGAGCAGGGCGAGCCCGAAGTGGAAGGCGATCCCGGCGAGCACGCCGACATTGCGGGTCTGCGGCACGATCAGCAGGACCGGGATGCCCAGCTCGTACACCAGCGTGCTGACCACCGCGTAGCGCCGCACCAGGTCGACCAGGTACGGCGCCTCCAGGCCCCGGTCCCAGCACATGAAGGCGGCGAAGTTGCCGGCGTAGCCGTCGAGGCTCAGGAAGCTCCGGTTGAGCTTGTGGGTGAACGCCAGCAGGTAGGTGGCGATCATCAGCCACTGGACGCCGACCAGCAGCAGCGCCCGGCTCTCCGCCGCGCTGCCCCCGGCCAGCCGCACCCCGTCCGCCGCCAGGGCGGCGGCCAGGAAGAAGGCGCTGAGCACCAGGTGGTTGGAGACCCGGAGCGAATAGCTCGCGATCACCAGGAGCAGCAGCACGAAGACCGCCAGGTGCGCCGCGACGGCGTCCGGCTGGACCGCCGTCCAGCCGCAGGCCGCCATGAACACCAGGTGCAGGGCGTAGTGCACGCGCGAGCCGAGCCGCAGTCCCAGGGTCGGGACGAAGCAGCGTTTCAGGTACTCCTCGCCGTCCCGGGTGAGGTAGAGCAGTTCATGGGCCAGCAGTGCCAGGGCGAGCAGTCTGATGACGGTCACCGCGGTCGGCGCCCCGAGACGACGGCGTAGAGGCCGAAGGCCTGGTCGGCGCCGACGTCCTCGAAGCCGGCCGCGGTCAGCAAGGCCGCCAGCTCGCTCCGGGTGTACTGCTTGCCCCGGTGGCTGAGCAGCATGGTGACCGACAGGCAGGCCGCCGCGAGCGGGCCGTCCTTCCGCTCGTCCAGCGGCAGTTCGTGGACGAGCACCGTGCCGCCCGGCCGCAGCGCGGCGTAGGCGCGGCGGGCCAGCTCCGCGCAGGTGGCCGGGTCCCAGTTGTGCCAGACGCTGGCGAACAGCACCGCGTCCTGCTCCCCGGGCCAGGGCCGGTCGCCCAGCATGTCCAGGTCGACCGTGCGGACCCGGTCGCCGAGCCCGGCGGCGGCGATCCGCTCCTCCCCCAGCCGGCACACCGGTCCGCGGTCCAGGACCGCGCACGCCAGGCCGGGGTGGGCGCGGGCGACGGCGATCGCCAGCGATCCCGAGCCGCCCGCGACGTCGAGGAACCGCCGGGCCCCGGCCAGCGCCGGATGCGCGGCCAGCGCCCCGGCGGCGGGCCGGGCGAAGGCCGCCATCCGCTCGGTGAAGTCGCGGACCTCCTCGTCGGGGAGCAGCGCCACGTCGCCGGCCAACGGCGTGATCGCCGCGTCCTCCTGGCTCGACGCCCGGCGCAGCGCGGTCAGCGCGGGATCGTCCGGGTGGAGGAAGCGTCCCCGGTAGAACTCGCCCGAGCGCAGCAGGTAGGTGGCCGCGACCTCGGTGAGCGCGAAGCCGCCGTCGGCGTCCGCCGCCAGCAGCCCCAGCGCCGCCGCCACGGCCAGTACCGCCTCGGCGGCGCGGGGGTGACGCCCAGCCGGGCGGCGATCTCGGCGGCGCCGGCCGGTCGCTCCACGAGCAGCTCGAACAGGCCCAGGTCCATGGCCAGTTGCGTCACCGGCAGGACATGGCGTCCGTGCCGCAGTTCGAGCAGCAGCGCGTCGTCGGCGACGACCGGGGCGCTCCGGAGTGTGTTCGACGGCGTCACGGCTGCTCCACCCAGTTCTCGTACATCGGCCGGAGCAGTTCGGGCAGCGCCTCGAACTGGGCCCGGGTCAGCAGCGGGGCGCTGTTGCCCCGCCCCTCCGTCAGCTCCTCCACCAGCCGGGCGTCGACCGAGCCCGGCCGCCGGACCTCCAGGTTCAGCCACCACGGCGCGTACCTGACGGCCAGCGCGACCCGGGTCTGCCCGGAGTCGTTGGGCGCCACCGCGTGCCAGAGCCGGGCGTCGAAGAGGATGGCGCTGCCGCGCCGACCGGTGATCTGCAGCTCGCCCGGCTGCGAGGCCGCGGCCAGCTCGTCGTTCTCGCCCGTCGGGTTGCCCGGACGGCGGTGGCTGCCCGGGACGACGAGCGTGCCGCCGTTCTCCTCGGTGAAGTCGGTCACCATGTACAGCGCCGAGAGGTGCATCATCATGTCCCCGTAGGGCTGCGGGACGTGCGCCGCGATCGTCTGGTTGTAGGGCCAGTCGCAGTGCCAGAAGCCGCGCTCGGCACCGGGGAAGGTCACGATGCCGAAGTCGCTGGACACCCGCACGTAGTTGCCGAGCAGCCCCTGGACGACCCCGAACACCCGCTCCTCGGCGATGAACGAGGCGTGCGCGCCCAGTCGCGCGACGATGGCGGCGGCCTTGGAGACCCGGTCGTAGCGGGTGGTGTCGGTGCTGCCGTTGCTGGTCCGGGTCCACGATGCGCCGCGCGCCCGGGCCTGGGCCTGCTCCTCGGCGAGGATCAGGTCGTGCACCACGGGGATCTCGGACTCGGGAATGACCCCGGGCACCACGCACCATCCGTGCTCGCGGATCCGGGCGACGTAGGAGGCGGTATCGGTCGGGGCGGGATCGGTGGGGGCGGTATCGCGAAGGTCGGCCGACATGGTCACTGGGCGCTCCCCTAGATTTCGAGAAGGTCGGGAAATTCTCCGCGGCCGTAGCTGCGCACGGCGCCTTCGGTCTGCTCGACCGTGAGCTCGTTGAAGATGTGGAGCCGGTTCTGGTAGAGCGCCCGGATCCGGTCGCCCGCGCCCTCGGTGGACCACTGCTCCATCAGCAGGGCGGTGTAGCCGATGTGCCGCACCTCGTCCCCGACCAGGCTCTCCAGAATGCGGCGCGAGGTCGGCTTGCCCTCCTCGGGCGCGAATCCGTGGATGATCGGGGCGAACAGGTGCATGTGCAGCCGGGTGCGGATCTCGCCGATGTTCATCTGCACCAGATGGTCGATCAGGTGCTCGTGCGGAACCGGGGCGGGCGTCTTGACCAGCGGCCGGTTGCGGATGTCCGGCATGGCGCCGGCCAGTTGCGCTCCCGCGCCGGGCGGCAGGAACTCGGGGAACGCCGCCTCGGTCAGCCGGACGAAGAGCCGCGAGTGGGCGGACTCGTCCCTGGCGTGCTGGAGGACCTGCTCGGCGGCCGAGTCGTCGTGCTGGACGCCCTGCCACAGCGTGAACAGCTTCTCCGAACCCTCGCTCTCCGCCGGGCCGTTGGCCAGGGTGACGCGGGCGGCGTAGCCGGGGACGGTGGTGGCGCAGTGCCAGAAGAACTCGGCGTACCGCGGCCGGGTGAACACCGGCTGCACGTCGTGGAAGGCGGCGGTCAGCGCGTCGGTGTAGTGCGGGAGTTCGTGGTCGGTGTATTCCCGGGCCACTTCCAGCAGCTGGTCGACGTAGTTTTCCGGGCAGACGTGCTTCACGTAGTCGCGCACGGCGCTCCGTGAGAGCACATCGCGATCGCTGGCGGAGGTCTCGATGCTGTTCGTCATTGTCCGCGTCCCTGCAGCGTAGTGGGGCGTGAGGGAGTGGTCCGGGGCGGCCGCGAACGGCCGCCCCGGACCTCAAGGCCTACAGCGACGCCTGACCGGGCTCCACGAAGTGCGCGTTCCACGCACGGTAGGACGCCTCGAACTCGCTCGGCTCGGTGAAGTGCGCGTTCCACGCACGGTAGGAGCCCTCGAACTCGCCGGGCTCGGTGAAGTGCGCGTTCCACGCGCGGTAGGACTTCTCGAACTGCTCCATGTCCTCGGGGACCACGGTGGCGATGGCTGCCAGCGTGTCCTCCTGCTCCTGCGACAGCTCGAAACTAAGGGTGCTGGACGACTTCATAGAGATTTCCTCCTGGTCGTTTACTGCCTTGTTCGACGGCGCCGACAGCGCTTCGGAGCAGGTCGGGCGCGGTACCGACGCCCGCCCCGGACTCCGTGCGGACTCGCCGTCCGCTTGCAGCCACCAGCCTGGCCACTGCTCGTCTATCGTCCGTAAACGGGAAATCAACGCGCTGGTCAGAGCCCCGGCGTCGGCGCCGGGCCGCGCGGCCCGGCGCTCACGATGCCCCGCCCGACCCCGAACGGCCCGCTTCCTCGGGACATCCCGCCGTCGCGCGGTCCCTCAGCAGGTGGGCACACCGGCGAGCCAGGCGGGGCCCCTGAGGTAGATGTTGGTCATCCAGCTGCCGTCGGACAGCTTCGACCAGGCGTCGTTGGTGTAGCCGCCGGCGGTCACCCGCTGGGCGTGCTCCTGGCAGACCACGGAGACCCGGGTGGGACGCGGAAAGAGGTCCCGCGCCGGGGCGTCGACGCTGGGTGCGGCATGCGTCCGCACATCGGTGCCCCAGGTGTCGAACCGGGTGCCGGCGCCGCCGGGCGGCGGCGTGCCCCCGCAGTCGGGGACCCCCACCAGCCAGGCGGGGCCCTTGAGGTAGATGTTGGTCATCCAGCTGCCGTCGGACAGCTTCGACCAGGCGTCGTTGGTGTAGCCGCCGGCGGTCACCCGCTGGGCGTGCTCCTGGCAGACCACGCCGACCTGCGTCGGTCCGGCGAAGCGGTCCACCGCCGGGGCGCCGGTGCTGGGCGCGGTATGGGTCCGCACATCGGTGCCCCAGGTCTGGAAGACCGCGCCCCCGTCGGCGGGCGGCGGGGTCGGGTTGCCCGGCGAGCCGGCCAGCCGGACGGCTCCGGCGTACCCGTCGTACAGCCGCACCGGGGTCGCCCGGACACGGGTGCCCGACTCGTAGGCCTCGACCATCCGGCCGGCCCCGAGGTACATCGCCACATGGTGCACGTAGCCGCCGCTCTGCCAGAACAGCAGGTCGCCCGGCAGCAGCGGCGCCGTGCCCTGCCCCGCCGAGAACCGGGCCACGCCGAGCGGGCTGCGGTGGTCGTCGGACGCGGTGCCGTCGAGGATGTCCCGGCCCGTCGCCCGGTAGTACGCGTACCGCACCAGCCCCGAGCAGTCGAAGCCCTCACGGCTGCCGTCGTTCCGGCTGGCCGGATCGTGCCCGTCGTAGTAGCCCAGGGTCTCCCCCGGCACCGCCCCGTGCCCGCCGCCCCAGGTGTACCAGACGCCGATCTGCGCGCAGGCGGCCTCGACCGCCGCCTGGGCAGTGGCCGAGGCGCCGTCGGCGAGCACCCCGCAACCGGCGGCCGGCACGGCCCGCGCCGGCTGCGCCGGAGCCGTCGCCACCGCGAAGGCGGCGGCGCACACCACCGCGATCGCACCGGCGACGGGTCCCCGGAGTCGAGTGCCTCCCATGGAAAACTCCCTGCCGGACCGGGCGGACCGCTCCGCCGAAGGACGAGCTGCTTTACCGGCCCATCCTGTCGTGTACGACCGACATCTCCGCGCAGGCCCGCCGGGGAATTCCGGGCGTGCCGCGATCGGCCTACCGGCGGCACCGCTCGGGAACGAATCGGAACCGGATCGGGCCCGCGTCGGCGGACGGACCGGTACCGAATCGTGGGCATCCGAAGGGTTACCTCACCTGGTGCCATATGCTCCGGATGCAGACGTTCCTGCTCGGCTGCCGGTGGGCGGGTCTGTCACGCACCGTCCTGTCCGCGTTGCCTGGAGGATCGTCTCGTATGCCTCGTCCCATCCGTGTTGCCATCGTCGGTGCCGGTCCCGCCGGCATCTACGCCGCCGACGCGCTGATGAAGTCCGACGCCGCCCAGGAACCGGGGGTGTCGATCGACCTGTTCGAGCGGATGCCCGCACCGTTCGGACTGATCCGCTACGGCGTGGCGCCCGACCACCCGCGGATCAAGGGCATCGTGACCGCGCTGCACCAGGTGCTCGACAAGCCCCAGCTGCGGCTCTTCGGCAATGTGGACTACCCGGCCGACATCACCCTGGACGAGCTGCACTCCTTCTACGACGCCGTGGTCTTCTCCACCGGCGCGATGGCCGACCGGGCCCTGGACATACCCGGCAGCGAACTCGACGGCTCCTACGGCGCCGCCGACTTCGTCTCCTGGTACGACGGCCACCCGGACGTGCCGCGCACCTGGCCGCTGGAGGCCGAGAAGGTCGCCGTGCTCGGGGTCGGCAACGTGGCCCTGGACGTGGCCCGGATCCTGGCCAAGACCGCCGACGAGCTGCTGCCCACCGACATCCCGGCCAACGTCCACGCCGGCCTGGCGCAGAACAAGGCCGTCGAGGTGCACGTCTTCGGTCGGCGCGGCCCGGCGCAGGCCAAGTTCAGCCCGATGGAGCTGCGCGAGCTGGACCACTCGCCCACCATCGAGGTGATCGTCAACCCCGAGGACATCGACTACGACGAGGGGTCGATCTCCACCCGGCGCGGCAACAAGCAGGCCGACATGGTCGCCTCCACCCTGGAGAACTGGGCCATCCGCGACGTCGGCGACCGCCCGCACAAGCTCTTCCTGCACTTCTTCGAGTCCCCGCAGGAGATCGTCGGCGCGGACGGCCGCGTGGTCGGGCTGCGCACCGAGCGCACCGAGCTGGACGGCACCGGCAACGTCCGCGGCACCGGCAACGTCACCGACTGGGACGTCCAGGCCGTCTACCGGGCGGTCGGCTACTACTCCGACGAGCTGCCCAAGCTGCCCTTCGACCCGGCCTCCGGCACCGTCCCCAACCGGGCGGGCCGGGTGCTGGCCGCCGACGACAGCCACCAGACCGCGGTCTACGTCACCGGCTGGATCAAGCGCGGCCCGGTCGGCCTGATCGGCCACACCAAGGGCGACGCCAACGAGACCGTCGCCTGCCTCCTCGACGACCACGCCAACGGCCGGCTCCCCGGCGCCGAGCTGCCGGAGCCGGAGGCGGTGACCGCCTTCCTGGAGCAGCGCGGCGTCCGCTACACCACCTGGGACGGCTGGCACCGGCTCGACGCCCACGAGCGGGCGCTGGGCGAGGCCGAGGGCCGCGAGCGGATCAAGGTCGTCGAGCGCGAGTCCATGCTCCGCGCCAGCGGCGCCTGACCAGCGACCGCACCGCGCTGCGCTGAGCCCCCGCCCGGGCTCAGCGCAGCGCGGCCCGGGTGAGGGTGGTCGCGGTGCCGACCAGGCTGGCGATGGCCTGCTCGGCTTCGAGCCCGTAGAGATCGGTCAGGTTGAACAGCGCCTCGGCGCTGACCACGACGGCCAGTCCGCGCTTCAACTGCTCCAGTTCCTCCCGTCGGCCCGTCCCGGCCAGCGGCGCCAGCGCATGCTCGATCAGGCCGAAGCGCAGCCCCGGGCGGCTGCCCTGCGCGGGCCGGGCGACGGTGCCCGCGATCATGGCGCGGACCACGCCCTGCCGGGCGAGCACATGGCGCAGCAGGAACTCGGTCGCGGCGGCCACCCGCTCCACCGGGTCCTCGGAGTGCTCGACCGGTGCCAGCGCCTGCTCCGGCGTGGGCAGCTGCCCGGCGATGGCCTCCCGCAACAGGCTGACCAGGTCCGGGAAGTAGCGGTAGGCGGTGGCCTCGGAGACCAGCGCGGCCCGGGCGATCTCGGGCATGCCGACCTCGCGGCCGGTGCCGGCCAGGTCGGCGGCGGCCTGCACGATCGCGCTGCGGGTGCGCAGCTTCTGATTGGCACGGCCGGCTGTGGTCGGCGAGGTCATGGGTCCACCCTTCTTTCGATCGACCGACGGGGCAGCAAGTCCACCTCCATGACGAGAGGTGGCTTGCATCATAAAACGAGAGCCTCCTGGAGTGCCCGGCGGGCACCCCGGCCCGGTCACGCCAGGGACGGCCGCACCACCGTGTCGACGAAGTCGCCGATGGCCCCGAGGGTGCGGCCCGGCTGCTCGATGTGCGGGAAGTGCCCGGCCTCGGCGACCGGCACGAAGTGCCCCTGCGGGAAGGAGTCCGCGTAGGCGCGGCCGTACTCCAGCGGGGCGACGCCGTCCTGCTCGCCCCAGACCACCAGCACCGGAACGGTGACCCGGCGCAGCCGGCGCCGCAGCTTGGGGTCGTGGCTCCAGGCCGGGCCCGCGTACATCGCCAGGGCCTGCTGGTTGGCGGCCATCCCGGCCCGCTGCTCGTCGCTGAACGAGGCGAAGTCGGGGCGGAAGGCGGCGTTGGCGAAGGACAGCTTGCTCAGCTCCGCCGGTGCGACGCCCCGGGTGTCGAGGATCTCGTCCGCGCGGCCGACCCGGATGCCGACCGCGTTGAGCAGGGTCAGGCAGCCGATCCGGCCCCGGGTGTCGCGCAGCGCCATCTCGGCGGCGATCCAGCCGCCTATCGAGCTGCCGACGACCATGACCCCGGTGAGGTCGAGCGCGTCGAGCAGGTCGAGGTAGGCCACCGCCAGGTCGGCGACGGAGTCGCACCACTCCGGCCGGGGCCGGCCGTCGAAGCCGGGGTGGGTCGGGGTGAGCACCCGGGCGTGCTCGGACAGCGCGCCGGCCAGTCCGGCCATGGAGCGCGGGCCGGCCCCGCCGTGCAGCAGCAGGACGGCGGTCCCGGCCGTGCCGTCCCCCTGCTCGTCGACGGTGATGCTCAGGCCTTCGCCGAGCTCGATGGTCCGGGCCGGGCGGGCGGTTGCGGTGGTCATGATGTGGTCCCTCTGCTCGGAGTATGGCTGGAGTCGACCCGCTCCATGCGAGGCGTCTCTCATGAGAGTAGTTCGCTCGCACGACTCATGCAAGTGCACTCTCACGACAGGGGTCCGCGCGCCGAGTTGTCGGCCTGCGGGCGCGGAGTCAGGCTGAACCCATGGAGCCGGAGACCGGGAGCGAGGAGGAGCGCGCGCTAATGGACTGGGCGTTCCGGCAGTCCTCGATCCCGCTGTCGGTCTTCGACACGGAGCAGCGCTACCTGCGGCTGAACGAGGCCGCAGGCGTGGCGATGGGCGCCGACGAGGCGGCCCTGCGGGGCCACGCCTTCCCGTTCGGCGCATCGGAGGAGGACGCCCGCGGGATGCTGGAGGCGCTGCGCAGCGTGGCCGAGCACGGCCGGCCGCTGCGCTACGAGGTCTTCGCCCGCGCACCCGCCGAGGAGCGCGAGCACGCCTGGAACCTGGAGATCTGGCCGATCCGGGACGAGGCCGGCCGGGTCTGCGCGATCGGGACGGCCTCGTTCGACAGCAGCGAGCAGCACTGGGCCCGGCAGCGGCTGGCCGTGCTGGACGAGGCGGCCGTCTCGATCGGGACCACGCTGGACCTCGGCCGCACCGCCGAGGAACTGGCCCGGCTGGTCGTCCCCAGGTTCGCCGACTTCGCCAGCATCGACCTGCTGGAGCCGGTGCTGCGCGGCGAGGAACCGGAGAACGGGCCGCCGCAGTCGCCGGTCGTGCTCTGCCGGATGGCACACCTGTCGACCGTCCCGGGCACCCCGGAGGCGGTCGTCGGCGTGGGCAGCGCCACCACCCATCCGCCGTTCTCCCCGCCCGCCAAGGCGCTCCGGTCCGGGCTGGCGGTGGTCAGCGCCAGCGGCGACCCGGACTTCGACCGGTGGATCGCGGACGAGCCCGCGCGGGCGCAGCGGATGCGCGGCTGGACGGTCACCTCGCTGATCGCGGTCCCGCTGATCGCGCGCGGCACCACCCTCGGTGTCGCGGTGATGCTGCGCACCCGGCCCGACCCGTTCACCGAGGACGACTTCACCCTGGCCAAGGAGCTCGCCAGCCGCGCGGCCGTCTGCGTGGACAACGCCCGCCGCTACACCCGCGAGCGCTCCGCCGCGCTGACCCTGCAGGAGAGCCTGCTGCCGCGCGGCCCCTCCCGGCAGTCGGCGGTGGAGGTCGCCAGCCGCTACCTGCCGACCGACTCGCTGGCCGGCATCGGCGGGGACTGGTTCGACGTCATCCCGCTCTCCGGCGCCCGGGTCGCGCTGGTGGTGGGCGACGTGGTCGGCCACGGCATCCACGCCGCCGCGACCATGGGCAAACTGCGGACGGCGGTGCAGACCCTGGCCGACGTCGACCTGCCGCCGGACGAGCTGCTGGCCCACCTGGACGACCTGGTGCTGCGGCTCGGCAGCGAGGACGAGCGCGGCGAGGAGGAGAGCGGCGCCGCTGCCCGCCCCCGGAGCGGCGAGACCGGCGCGACCTGCCTCTACGCCGTCTACGACCCGGTCTCGCGGAACCTGACCGCCGCCAGCGCCGGCCACCCGCCCCCGGTGCTGGTCATGCCTGACGGCAGCACCAGCGTCCTCGCGCTGACCGCCGGACCGGTGCTCGGCGTCGGCGGACTGCCGTTCGAGGCCACCGAGCTGCAGCTGCCCGAGGGCTCGCTGGTCGCCCTCTACTCGGACGGGCTGGTCGGGACCATCGACCACGACCCCGACCTCGGCATCGCCCGGCTCCGGGCGACCCTGGCCGCACCGGCCGCGGCCCGCGACCCCTCGCTGGAGACGGAGTGCGACCGGGTCCTCGCCGAGCTGCTGCCGGCCCACCCCACCGACGACGTCGCGCTGGTGCTGGCCCGCACCCGAGCCCTGGACGCCGACCACGTCCGGGCCTGGGACCTCGCCCCCGACTTCGCGGGCGTCGCCCAGGCCCGCCGGCTGACCCTGGCCCAGCTCGACGCCTGGGGGCTGTCGGAGGCCGGCTTCGTCACCGAACTCGTCGTCAGCGAGCTGGTCACCAACGCGATCCGCTACGGCGCCGAGCCGATCCAGCTGCGCCTGATCCACGACCGCTCGCTGATCTGCGAGGTCTCCGACGGCAACCCCACCTCGCCGCACCTGCGCCGCGCCCGGATCCTGGACGAGGGCGGCCGGGGCCTGCTCCTGGTCGCCCAGCTCACCACCAGCTGGGGCACCCGGCACACCCCCACCGGCAAGACCATCTGGACCGAACAGAAACTGGGCTGAGCCGAGCCCACTCCCTCCGCACCGGGTGCATACTGTGGACCAATAGCACGCGGCGCGTGTCATTGTGCCGTGGTCCGGAGCGACGTCAGGAACCAGTCCCATGCGCACCAATGACGCCCAGATGCTGGTGCTCTGCACCCTCGCCGAGGGGCCGTTGCACGGGTATGCCGTCAACACCGCGATCGAGCGGCTGACCGGCAGCCGGCTCGGCCGGGGCAGCCTCTCCGGAGCACTCGTCCGGCTGCGGGACAAGGAGTTGGTCGAGTACCTGGACGTCCAGGGGCGGCAGCGCCCGCTGCAACTCACCACCGCCGGGCGGGCGCTGCTGGAGCGGGAGGTACGGTCCGTTGCAGAGTTCGCCGGGCGGATGTTCGAGGCGACCGTGCCGGACCGGACCGCCTACCAGGACCGGCTCGCCGCCACCGACACCGTCCGCTCGTACAAGGCGTCGATGCTCGGGATGCTCGCCCTCGGGTCCGGTGGCACCGTGCTGGACCTGGGCTGCGGCCCCGGCATCGACCTGGGCCCGCTGGCCGGGGCCGTCGGCCCCTACGGCCGGGTCCTCGGCATCGACCACGACGGGACGGCGGTGGACCGGGCACGCGCCCGGACCGGGCACCTGCCCCAGGTGGAGGTGGTACTGGGCGATCTGCACAGCCTGCCGCTGGCCGACGGCAGCGTCGACGGCGCGCGCACCGACCGGGTGCTCCAGCACGTCGAGGACCCGGCGCGGGCGCTGGCCGAGGCCTACCGGGTGCTGCGTCCGGGCGCGCGACTGGTGATGGCCGAGCCCGACTGGGAGTCACTCTCCATCGACCACCCCGACCTCGCCGTGGTGCGCGGCTACACCCGGCACCTCACCGACCGGATCGTCCGCAACGGGGCCATCGGCCGGCAGCTGCCCCGACTGGCCGCGGCCGCCGGGTTCACCGTGCCGACGGTCACCCCGGTGCCCACCGTCTTCCGCGATCTCACCGCGGCCGACCAGGTCCTGGGGCTCCAGCGCAACACCGAGCGCGCCGTGACCGCCGGCTACCTCACCGCGGCGCAGGGGCGCAGCCTGCTCGACCACCTGGCGCACCAGCCGGTCTTCGCCTCGGTCACGCTCCACATCACCACCGCCGAGGTCCCGACAGCAGCCTGACGGCGGCACGCCTCAGGGCGTGGGCGGGTCAGGGGGTGGGGTGGAGGTGGCTGCGGTCGCCGTCGTGGTCGAAGATGCACAGGAACTCGGCCGGGCCGCCGTGGGCGACGAAGGCGTGCGGGATCATCGTCGAGAACTCGGCGGCCTCGCCGGCCTCCACCAGGACGGTCCGCTCGCCGAGCCGCAGGGCCACCACCCCGGACAGCACGGTGAACCAGTCGCGGCCCGGGTGGATGCGCAACTCGTCCGCGGTGCGCGGAAGTTCCTCGCTGGTGAGGCGGAACTTGGCGACCGAGACGCCCTGCGGCCCGGAGCCGTTGCTGAGGATCCAGGTGGTCCTCCCGCGCACCGTGTCATGGTGCGGCCGGATCACCACGTCCTCGTCGCCCACGGGCTCCACCAGCTGGTCGATCGTGCTTCCCAGCGCTCGGGCGATCGGGGCCAGCTGGTCCAGGGCGATCCGGCGGTGGCCGGTCTCGATCCGGCTCAGGGTGGAGGGGCTGAGGTAGCAGCGGGCGGCGAGCTCGTCCAGGGACCAGCCCCGGGCCGTGCGGAGTCCCCGGATCCGCTTGCGGACCAGGCTGTCGAGTTCACCGTCTTGCGTCATGCGCAAGAGTGTATGTCATTGGCGCAAGAGGCGGTTATGGTCGGGGCATGGACGAACACCGGAACGACCATGACCACGAGCACCAGCCCGGCCGGCACCAGCACGGCCACGGCGAGTCCGACGACGCCGCGCCACTGGCGGAGATGCTGGACCTCGACGCCGAGGTGCTGCACGCCTACCTGACCGAGGTCGTCGACTGGGTGCACGGGCTGGTGAAGGACCCGTCCCACCCCAGGATCCTCGACCTCGGCACCGGCACCGGCACCGGCGCGCTTGCGCTGGCCCGGCGCTTCCCCGGGGGCGAGGTCACCGCGCTGGACCTCTCCCCCGAACTGCTGGACCGCCTCGCGGACAAAGCCGCCGCCCTCGGCCTGGCCGAGCGGATCCGCCCGCTCCGGGCCGACCTGGACCACGCCTGGCCGGGGCTCGGCGCGCTGGACCTGGTCTGGGCGGCCAACTCGCTGCACCACATGGGGGACCCCGACCGGGTCCTGGACGAGGTCTTCGCGGCGGTGCGGCCCGGCGGGCTGCTGGCCCTGCTCGAACTGGACTCCTTCCCGCGCTTCCTGCCGCAGGACCTCGGCCTCGGCCGGCCGGGGCTGGAGGAGCGCTGCCACGCGGCGATGGCCGACCACCACCACGAGGAGGTGCCGCACCTGGGGGCCGACTGGACCGGCAACCTGGTCCGGGCCGGCTTCACCATCGAGGAGCGACGCGACTTCAGCATCGACCTGTCCGCCCCGCTGCCCGAGGCCGCCGGGCGCTACGCCCAGGCCACCATCCGCCGCTTCCGCACCGGCCTGGCCGACCGACTGGACGCCGAGGACCTCGCCGTGCTGGACGCGCTCCTCGCCGAGGACGGCCCCGACAGCATCCTGCGCCGCACCGACCTCGGCGTCCGCACCCGCCGGACCGTCTGGGCGGCCCGCCGACCGTAGCCCGGGGCACCGGCGGCGGTGCGGGGCGCGCGGGGGGGCGCAGGGCGCGCGGTCAGCCGTGGGCGATCGGGTGCATCGGCTGGTAGATCGGCTGCTCCGCGCCGCTGGGGAGGGTGATCACGGACACCCTCCCCCAACGCTCCTCGCTGATCGGGGCCACCGCGAGCCCCGCCGACGCGACCCGCACCAGCGTCGCCTCGATGTCGTCGCACATCAGGTACAGCTCGTGCCGGGGAATGCCCTGGGTGGGGTGGACCGCGACCTCGGCCGGCGGCAGCTGGAAGATCAGCCAGCCGTGGCCGGCGTCGACCGAGGGGAAGCCGAGCACGTTGCCGAGGAAGGCCCGGTCGGCCTCGGCGTCCTGGCTGTGGATGATGACATGGGCGCCGTTGATCATGACGATGTTCCTCCCGTGGCCGACACTTGGCCGACCGACACTGGGCCGACCGGCACTAGGGCGCCCGGCACTACGGCACCTGGCGCAGGTAGAGGGCTCCGCAGGTGTGGCAGAACTTCTCCCGGGTGTGACCCCAGGCCAGGTCGGACTGCTTCTCGGCGTCGGGGCTCAGCTCCGCCCCGCACAGGGCGTGGGTGCCGTTGTCGCGGATCATGTGCCACTGGACGATCCGGCCCCGGGAGCCCCCGTCCGCGTACTCGGCCCGCATCTCGTAGTAGACCACGGCGTCGCCCTCTCTCCGTCGTGTCGTGTCGTGCCCTCACGGACACGGTGACCCGGCTGTCGGGTACCCCCCTGGCCGGTCGGGCACGCCGGGGCGCGCGCCGATTACCCCGGGCGGCCTACGCCCGCGCCGGCGGACGGCGGAGGGAGGGCAACGGTCGGCGGCGGTCAGCGTTCGGCGGCGGTCAGCGTTCGGCGATGCGGGGGAAGACCGCGTCGTCCAGGACCAGCCCGACCGCGACCGCGATCGGGATCGCCAGCAGCGCGCCTATCAGGCCGAGCAGGTCCCCGCCGACGACCACTCCCAGGATGGTCACCAGCGGGTGGATCTCCACCGCGTACTTCATCGCCTTGGGCGTGATCAGGTAGTCCTCGGCCATCCGGAACGCCGTGTAGAAGGCGGCGGTGGCGACCGCCACCGGCCAGGAGACCACCAGGGCGACCAGGGAGACCACGATTCCGCCGATGGTGGACCCGACCAGCGGGACCAGGTCCAGCACCCCGACGAACACCCCCAGCGCCGCCGGGTAGGGGACGCCGAAGATCTCCAGCCAGACGAAGGTGGCGACCCCGGCTATCACCGAGGTGGCGAGGTTGGCGAGCATGTAGCGACCGGTGCGCAGCAGGATCTCGTCGGTCAGCTCCGCGACGTGCGCGCGCCGGCTCCCGGCCACGAAGCGCAGGCAGAAGTCCTTCAGCGTGGGCAGTCCGGCCAGGAAGTACACGGTCAGCGTGACGACCAGGAAGACCCCGGTGACCGTGGTCAGCAGGAACTGCCCGGCGCCCATGATCCCGTTCACCAGGCTGCCGGCCCCGGAGCCCAGCTCCTGCTTCGCCTTCTCGACGATGTGGTACTTGAGCTCCAGCTTGCCCAGGGTGGACTGATGGTTCTGCAGGTCCTGGAGCCAGACCGGGACGCTGCGGGTCAGCGCGCCGATCTCGTTGGTGACCGGGGTGACGAACAGCATCGACAGCGCGGCGACGCCGAGGGCCAGGCCGAGCAGGACGATGCCGACCGCCCAGCTGCGGCGCACCCCCACCCGGGTCAGCAGACCGACGAAGGGGTCGACGCTGATCGCGATCACCAGCGCCAGCAGGGTGAGCATCACGATGTCGGCGACCTGCTCGACGGACTGGACCACCAGGTAGGCCAGTACCGCCCCGAGGCTGAGCTGGAAGCCGATGGAGAACCACGACCGCCCGACCCGGCCGACCACCGGCAGCCCGGCCGGGGCGGCGGGGGCGGCAGGGGCAGTGGGGGCAGCCGGGACGGCCGGGGCCTTGGGGGAAGCGGGGGAAGCGGGGGAAGCGGGGGCCGGCAGGCGCACGACGTCCGGCTCGTGGTCGGGCTCGGTCACTTGCGGGCTCCTCGGGAACAGGGTGACGAGACGTCATGGCGCGGGTTGCCACCAGAGACGGTAGCGGGTCCCTTACGCCGAATGGGCGCCAGTTCCACTCGTGGTCCGCGCCGGACGTTCGCACCCGGCGCACGCCGGGGCGCATTCGCCGCTAGACGGGGCCGCTTTCGGGGTAGACATCCGTCAGGCAACCGACGGCCCGCGACGATGTGCGCCCCTCGCGCGGATGCCGGACGGCTGCCGCCAAGTACCGCACCGCACCGCGCTCAGCCGTAACACGCTCAGCCGCACCGCCCCGTACTGCACGTGCCCGGTACCGCACTGCCGCCGCCCCGCACGGCCGCCGCCCCGGCAGCCGCCGTGCGGGGCACACACCCTGCCCGCGTCGGGAGGCCCGATCATGCCGTTGATCAATTTTGTCGAGCTGCGCCGCCTGGTCACCGAGTTGGACGCCGTGGAGCATGGCATCGAGGACGGAGGCGCGGGTCCCGGGTCGCTGCGGCGACTCGACGACCTCCGCTACACCCTGTGCGTCTGGGTCGGCGTCCGCGACCCGCGGCTGGCGCTGGCCCGGGCCCGCGACCTGCTCGCCGCGCACCCGGATACCGGCGCGGCCGCGCCGGCCCAGGCCCCGGAACCGGCCGGTCCGGGCGCCGCCGACGCGGCCTGACGCTCCGTCGCCGAGCAGCGCCGTCACGCCTCGACGGCGCTGCCGAGGGGGAGTTCCAGCTCCAGCCAGACCACCTTGCCCTCGGGCGTGCTCCGGCTGCCCCAGCGGTGGGCCAGCTCGTTCACCAGGTACATCCCCCGGCCGCCCTCCTCGGCCACGGAGGCCCGGCGCAGCCGGGGCGCGTGGCCGTCGGTGTCGGTCACCTCCAGGGTGAGCACCCGGTCGCGGAAGATCCGCAGCTGGCCGGGGGTGCCCGCGTGCAGCAGAGCGTTGCTGACCAGCTCGCTGACCAGCAGTTCGGCGTAGTCGCGGAGCGCCGACAGGCCCCAGTCGGCCAGCACGTCGCGGGTGAAGCGGCGGGCCTTGCCGACCATGGCCAGCTCCTCGGAGAGCGGCAGGGTGGCGATCCAGTCCTGCCGACCCGGCAGCACCCGGGCCATGATCACCGCGATGTCGTCCTCGCTCTCGCCGGCCGAGAGCGCGTCGAGTGCCGCGTCGCAGCGCTCCTCCAGCGAGCGGCGGCGCACCGCCACCACCTGCGAGAGGAGGTCCAGGCCCTCGTCCAGGTCCCGGCCGCGCCGCTCGACCAGGCCGTCGGTGTAGAGGACGAGCACGCCGTCCTCCGGCAGGGTCAGCTCCACGCTCTCGAAGGGCACCCCGCCGACGCCCAGCGGCACCCCGGCCGGCAGCTCCAACCGCCTGGTCCGGCCGTTCGGATCCACCAGCAGCGGCGGCAGGTGACCGGCGCTGGCGAGGCTGCAGCTGCGGTCGACCGGGTCGAACACCGCGCAGACGCAGGTGACGAACTGCCCGTTGCCGATGGCCGAGGCGGTCTCGTCCAGGCGGCGGAGCAGCCGGTCCGGGGCGAGGTCCATGGTGATCAGCGTCCTTGCCGCGGTGCGGAGTTGGCCCATGGTGGCGGCGGCCCGGATGCCGTGGCCCATCACGTCGCCGACCACCAGGGCGACCCGGCCGCAGGACAGCGGCACCACGTCGAACCAGTCGCCGCCGACCTCGCTGACCACGCTGCTCGGCAGGTAGCGGTAGGCGATCTCCAGCCCCGGCGTGCGGTGCACCTCCTGCGGCAGCAGGCTGCGCTGGAGGGTCAGCGCGGTGTCGCGCTCGCGGCGGTACAGCCGGGCGTTGTCGAAGCAGACCGCCGCCCGGGCGGCCAGCTCCTCGGCGAGCGCGACATCGGCCTCGGTGAACGGCTCCGGGTTGCCGGTCCGGACGAACTCGGCCCCGCCCAGCACCGTGCCCCGGGCCAGCAGCGGCACCATCAGGTAGGAGTGGACGCCGGCCTCCAGGCTCGGCTGGACCCGGTCGGGGTGGGCGACGATCCGGTGCAGCGCCGCCTCGTCCACCTCCGCGACCAGGATCGAGCGGCCGGTGCGCAGGCTCTCGGCGTAGAGTTTGGCCGAGCTGGAGACTCCGCCGACCTGGTCGGCCGCGCCGACCATGCCGCCCTCGCTGGCCTCCCCGACCGCGATCGCGTGCAGCAGCACCACCCCGTCGTCCGGCATCGGCGCCTGGTCGCCCTCCTCCTCGCCGCCCTGGACGACCGTCTCCAGCAGGTCGACCGTGACGAAGTCGGCGAAGCGCGGGATCACCACCTCGACCAGCTCCTCGGCGGTCCGCTTGAGGTCCAGCGTGGTCCCGATCCGGGTGCTCGCGTCGTTCAGCAGCGCCAGCCGCGCCTGCGCCGTGCGGGCCTCCTCCAGCGCCTGCTGCCGGGCGCTGGCCGCGTCCCGCTCCCGGGTGTAGAGGAGGGCGTTGTCGATCGCCACGGCGGCGCGGGCGGCGAGTTCACCGGCCAGGAACAGGTCGTCCTGGTCGTAGAGCCGGTCGGTCACGGTCCGGTAGAAGGTGGCCACGCCGACCGCCGCGCCGCGGGCGATCAGCGGCACCACCATCAGGCTGCGGACGCCCTGGTCCCGCAGGGCCGCGCGGCGCGGCGGGTCGTCCTGGAACCAGTCCATCGCCGCTTCGTCCACCGGGGAGATCAGCAGCGTCCGGTTGTGCGCCAGGCACCAGGCGTAGGGCGTGCTGGGATGGAACCGGTGGACGTCGCCGACCGGGGCCACCGGCACCATCCCCGCGCCCTCGACCGTGTGGAAGGCCAGCCGGCGCAGCAGCGCCGACCGGTCGGCCGGTCCGGCCGCGTCCTGTCCGCCCAGCAGCGACTCCAGCACCTCGACCACGACCGTGTCGGCGAACTCGGGGGTGGCCACCTCGGCGAGCTCCAGCGCGGTCCGCGGCAGGTCGAGGGTGGTGCCGATCCGCGCGGACGCCTCGTTGACCAGCGCCAGCCGCTCCCGGGCGGCGTTGGCCGCGCCCAGGGCCTGCTGCCGGGCCGCGCCGGTCGCCTGCTCGCGGGTGTAGAGCAGGGCGTTGTCGATGGCAGCCGCCGCCCGGGAGGCCAGTTCGGCGCCGAGGGTGATGTCGCCCTGCTCGAAGTCCTCGCGCTCGCCGCTCCGGGAGTAGACCACCATGCCCAGTGCCGTCCCCCGGGCGAGCAGCGGGGTGATCCGCACCTCCCGGGCCCGGGCGCCCTGGTAGGTCCGGACCCGCTCGGCCGCCTCCCGCGAGGCCAGCGGCTCCACCTCGGCCGAGGGCAGCACGACGGTCCGCCCGGTGGCCAGCGCCTCGGCGTAGGGCGAGTCCGGCGGCACCGTGTTGACCTCGCCGAGCGGCAGGTCCTCGACCGGGAAGCCGGGGTCGGTGCAGACGAGCGCGAGCCGCCGGGCCCGGACCGGGCCCGGCTCCGGCTCGGCGTCCGGCCGCTCCAGCACGAACACCGAGCTCAGGTCCGCGACCCGGGGCACCATGGCCTGGGCCAGCTCCTGGGCGGTCTCGCCCAGGTCGAGCGTGGTGCCGATCCGCGAGGTCGCGTCCACCAGCACCTCCAGCCGCTCCCTGGCCTGCGCGGCACGGGACTCGGCCTGGAAGCGTGCGGTGACCTCGATGATCGTGGAGCTGACCCCGAGCACCCGTCCGGCCGGCTCCTCCAGCCGGAAGTACGAGGCCGACCAGGCCTGCTCCGGGCTGCCCGGGCCGCCCTGCCCGCCGACGTCCGTCCTGGCGTCGACCACCGGTTCGCCGGTCTCCAGCACCCGCCGCAGCCGCGCCTGGATCTCCGCGCCCCGCGCGCCGGGCAGCACCTCGTCGACCCGGCGACCCAGGTGCGCCGCGGCCGGAAGGCCGTTGATCCGGGCGAGCGCGTCGTTCAACCGGACGAAGCGCAACTCCCGGTCGTAGACCGCCATGCCGACCGGTGACTGGGTGAAGAAGCTGTCCAGGACGGCCAGGTCCGACTGGATCCCGCGGATGGCCCGCACGTCCGAGGCCACGGCCAGCACCAGCGGGCGGCCCGAGGCGCCCAGGACGGGGTGGGTGCGGAACTCCAGGTCGACCGCGTGCCCGTCCCGGTGTCGGACCGGGAACACCCCGGACCACCCCTCCCCGGACAGGATGCTCTGGAACAGCGCCAGCACCCCGGGCCGCTGCTCCGGCTCCACCAGCAGCTGCGCGGCGAACGCGCCCACGGCCTCGGCCGAGCTGTAGCCGAGCAGCGCCTCGGCGTCGGCGCTCCAGTGGACGATGCGGCCGTCGTCCTCGATCAGCGCCGTGGCGATCGGGATGACCGTCAGGCTGCGCGACAGTGCCGCGTCGCCGCCCGGATCACGGGCGACGACCGTGTCACTCCTGGGTCCGTCACTGTGCATCGTCAGGAATCCGCCCGGAGGTCGTCCCCCCTCCCTGCTATCTTCCCACCTCCCGCGCCGGGCGCGGCCCGAACTGCCGTTCCGCCCAGGGCGCACACGGGTGCAGGGCCGCCCCCGACGGGCTTACCGTGGCTTGTGGTCGGTCACCCGGGCGAGGGAGGGCGCGTGGCGAGGGAGAACGCACCGCGGACGGCGCACCCGCCCGTGGACGACGGCCGCGTGACGCTGCGCTCCACGGCCCCCTGCCCGGCCCCGGCCCCGCCCCTGCTGAGCAGCAATCAGGCGCCGGACCGCTTCCCCCCGTCCGGGGAACCGACCGTGACGGCCCCCGGCGGCACCCGGTTCCAGAACCGGCTGCCCCGACCGACCCCGCCGACCGACGCCTCCCTCTTCGCCGATCCCGAAAGCCCGACCGACCTGCCAGAGGAGAACCGACCATGACCCAGACCCCCGGCATCGACCCCGCCGCCGTCCCCAGCGGCACCGGCTGCGCCGAGTGCCTCGCGACCCCCGACGGCTGGTGGCTGCACCTGCGCCGGTGCGCCCAGTGCGGCCACATCGGCTGCTGCGAGTCCTCGCCGTCCCAGCACGCCTCCGCCCACTCCAAGAACACCGGCCACCCGCTGATCCGCAGCTTCGAGCCCGGCGAGGACTGGTTCTGGAGCTACCCCACCGAGGAGTACTACGACGGCCCCGCGCTCGCGGGCCCGCAGCACCACCCGCTCAGCCAGACCGTCCCGGGCCCGGCCGAGCGCGTGCCGGCCGACTGGCAGCGGCACGTCCACTGACGACACCCCACCCACCGACGGGGCTCCGCCCACCAACGGGGCTCCGCCCACCGACGGCGCTCTGCCGACCGCCGCGACGCGCGTGCCCGATCCCCGCGCGGCGCGGCGGCCGCGCGCGTAGGCTCGCTCGTGCCGAACCGCCTACTCGGGAGGCCGACATGAGCGACAACGAACTGCTGGACCGGATCCGGAACCTGGTGGACGAGGAGCACCGGCTCCGCGCGGACCCGGGCAGCCCCGACGACCCGACCACCCAGGCCCGGATCACCAGCCTGGAGCAGCAACTCGACCAGTGCTGGGACCTGCTGCGCCGACGCCGGGCCGCGACCGAGTTCGGTACCGACCCCGGCGCGGCGCAGGTGCGTCCGGTCAGCGAGGTCGAGGGCTACCTCAGCTGAGCAACGACCGAGGAGGAGCGGGGGCTTGGGCCGAACGGCACTGAGTACCCTCCGCCTCCGACGGGACGGGGCTCGACTCAGTCCGACTCGACGGCCGCCTGGACATCGCGGACCACCCGCCACATCGGCGTGCCGCGCTTGGCGATCATGACCACGACCTCGTCCGCTCCGGCGTCCGGCTCCGGCTCCGGCCCCGCCTCCTCGGCGGAGGGCTGCGGCGCCCGCTCGCCCCAGGTGCGGGCGACATAGCGGAGCGCCTCGTCGACGGCGGCCTCCGGCTCGGTCTCCGCGCCGGAGCGCAGCCAGGAGCGCAGGGCGTGGTTGTGCGCGGCGACCACCGCCGCAGCCACCACGTCGGCCCGCAGCCGGCCGTCCGACCGGGCCGCCCAGCGGGCGCGCAGATAGGCCGCGAGCGCGCGCTCGTAGCGCCGGACCACCGACAGCTCGTGCGAGCGCAGGGCGGGCACCTCCCGGGTGAGCCGGTAGCGGCGGACCGAGAAGACCGGGTCGGCCGCGTACATCCGGAGCACCAGTCGGGCGGCGTCGCAGACCCGGTCGACCGGGTCCTCGGCGTCGCCCGCACCGTCCGCGAGGAAGGCGTTCATCTCCGCCAGGCAGCCGTCGTGGTCGGGGAAGACCACCGACTCCTTCGACGGGAAGTAGCGGAAGAACGACCGCCGGCCCACGCCGGCCAGGGCCACGATGTCGTCGATCGTGGTCTGCTCGAAGCCGCGCTCGTCGAAGAGGCTGGACGCGGCGGCGGCGAGCGCGTCCCGCATCGGCGGCCTGGCCGCAGGTCGTCCGGCGGGCCCGAGGTCCTTGGTCATGCCGGGACGGTAGCACCCGGAGTACCCCGGAGGCGCGTTCGGCCGACACTGGGTGCCCGGGTCGCAGGGAACCGGGTGCCGTCAGGACGTCGGGAGCCGGAGCAGCCGGGCGGCGTTGCCGTGGCTGAGCGCCTCGCGCACGGCCGGTTCCAGCGGGGCGGCGGCGAGGAACGCGGTCGCGGAGGCGGCGGACTGGTAGGGGTAGTCGACCGAGAAGAGCACCCGCTCCGGACCCATGGCCGCGAGGGCGCACTGGAGGGCGTGCGGGGACTCGGCGCCGGCCGTGGTGACGTACATATTGCTGCGCACGTAGTGCGAGGGCGCGTGGCGCAGCGGGCGCTCGTGCTGGAGCACCGCCCAGCGGTCGTCGAGCCGGTCCAGGGTGAAGGGCAGCCCCTCGCCCATGTGCCCGAGGACCAGCACCGCGCCGGGATGGCGGTCGAACACGCCGGCCGAGACCAGCCGCAGGGCGTGCGAGGCCGTCTCCACGCCCCAGCCCCAGGCCGGACCGGCCAGACCGGGGTGCCCGGCCAGCACGGCCGGGGTCTCCGGCGGAAAGGTCGGGTGGAGGTAGAGCGGGACGGCCAGGGCCCCCAGCCGCTCCCAGAGCACCTCGTACCGGGGGTCGTCCAGATAGACGCCGTTGGTGTGGCCGTTGACCAGTGCCCCGACGAAGCCCAGACCGGTGACGCAGCGCTCCAGCTCCTCGGCCGCCCGCTCCGGGGCCTGGCAGGGCAGGGCGGCGAAGGCCGCGAAGCGGCCGGGGTGGTCGGCGCAGAGCTGCGCCAGCGCGTCATTGGCCTGCCGGGCGTGGCGGACCGCCGTGGCCGGGTCGGTCTCGGCCTGGACACCGGGGTTGGGCAGCGACAGGACCTGGAGGCCGATCCCGGCGGCGTCCATCTCCGGCAGCCGGAAGCGGGTGACGTCGGAGATCCGCTCGGCGACGCTCCGGGCGAAGTCGGAGCCGAAGGCTCCGCCCCGGCCCCGGGTGTACGGCGGCGCGGCGTAGTGCTCCTCCAGCGTGATGATCCTCAACTGCGCCATCCCGCAACCTCCTTGATCAACGATCTCGGACGCGGAGCAGGATAGCGCTCTCCGGGAACCGCACCGACACCGGCCGCCCCTCGGTCCGTCGGCACGGCGGGCAGACGGTCAGGCGGCGGTCCGAAAGGGGTACGGGAGGGGTCCTGGAGGCGGAATCCACCCGTCTGCCAGCTACGAAAGACAACCGATGTATGACAGTCGGTAGCGGAAATCACCAGCATCGGGCACCCCCGCCGTGTGGCGCAGCTCACAGCTTAACGGTGCAACAAAAACAACTTCCCAGATAGTCAGGCAGATGAGAGCTCAGCAGAGGGAGACGCGCAGATCTGGCGTACTCGACAGCTGGATACACTGCGTGGTCGGTGCATCGACCAAGCATATGGATGGGGAGCGCATGACCATTCGGCTGCTGGGGCCAGTCGAGCTCCGGACCCGCGACGGCGGCACCGCCGAGGTAGCCGGTGCCAAGCGGCGCGGCGTGCTGGCCCTGCTCGCCCTCGAACTGGGCCGCACCGTCCCCGTCGACCGGTTCTTCGAGCTGCTCTGGGGCAGCACGCCGCCCACCCATGCCCGGGCCGCGCTCCAGGGGCATGTCGCCGCGCTGCGCAAGGTCCTCGACGGCACCGGCCTCACCCTGCTCACCCGGCCACCCGGCTACCGGCTGGTCGGCCTGCCCGAGCAGATCGACGCCCAGCGGTTCGACGAGCTGGCCCGGCGCGCCGAGGCCGCCGCCGCCGATGCCGAGGCCGCTCCCCTGCTCCAACAGGCCCTGGAGCTGTGGCACGGCCGTGCCCTGGCCGACGTCCCCGACACCGAGCTGTGCCGCGCCCTCGCCGAGCAGTTGGAGGAGTCGCGTACCCGGGCCCTGACCGCCTGGGCGCAGTGCCTGCTGCGGCTGGAGCTCGGGGCCGCCGCCGTCCCCGAGCTGGAGCGCAGCGTCCGCGCCGACGGGCTGCGCGAGCCGACCGCCGCCCTGCTGATGCGCTGCCTGCACCAGGCCGGACGCCAGTCCGACGCCCTCACCGCGTACCACCACACCCGCGTCCGGCTGGACGACGAACTCGGTGTCACCCCGGGCCCGGCGCTGCGCGAGGCGCTGGCCGTCGTCCTCGGCGGCGCCCCCGGCAACGGTCCCCAGTACCCGGCCGAGCGCCGCTCACGCACGCCCGCCGCCACCACTTCCGCCCGACCGGCCGTCGTCCCGCCGACCGCCGTTCCATCCGTTTCCGCTCCGCCCGGTCCCCCGCTGTCCGCTGATGCCCCGCCGGCGCGCCGGTCGACGACGGCCGGGGCGGGGACCGGCACCAGCGGCGGTCCGGGCCCGGGGCTGCGGATGCCCAGGCCGCCCAGCGGCTTCGTCGGCCGCAGCAGCGTCCTCCAGTGGCTCGACCGGCGCGGCGCCCCCGGCGCGCTGGCGCTGGTGGTCGGGCCCGCCGGGGCCGGCAAGACCGCCGCCGTCCAGCACTGGGCCCAGCGGGCCGCCGTCCACTTCGCCGACGGGCTGCTCTTCACCGACCTGCGCGGCTACCACCCGGCCGGACCGGCCGACCGGAACGAGACCCTCGGCGAGCTGCTGCTCGCCCTGGGACTGCCCGCGCACGCGATACCGGCCGACCCCGCCGCCCGCATCGCCGCCTACCACGCGCAGACCCGGCGCAGGCAGCTGCTGCTGGTCCTGGACAACGTCCGCGACGCGGCCGACGTCTCGGCGCTGCTCCCCGCCGGGAGCGGCAGCACGACCGTGGTCACCAGCCGCAACACCCTGGAGGACCTGGTGGTCACCGAGGGCGCGGCGCTGCTGCGGGTCGGCCGGCTCCCGCTGACCGACGCGCTGGAGCTGCTGGAACTGCTCGCCCCGGAGCAGGTCGCCGCCGATCCGGTGGCCGCCCGCCGACTGGTCGCCCTGTGCGACGGACTCCCGCTCGCACTGCGGATCGCCGCCGCCCGGATCGCCGCCCGCCCGGACTGGCCGCTCGCCCGGCTGGTGGCCGAGCTCGCGGACGAGGACGGCCGGCTGTTCGCCCTGGACACCCAGGGCACCGCCAGCGTCCGCAGCGCGCTGGCCCTGACCTACTGGCAGCTGCCGGACGAGGCCGCGCACCTGCTGGCGCTGCTCGGCGCGCATCCCGGCGCCGAGGTCAACGCCGGCACGGCGGCGGCGCTCCTCGGCGGCGAGGCCAGCACCGCCCGGCACACCCTGGGCACCCTCGCCGCCCACCACCTGCTGCACGAGACCACCACCGGTCACTTCACCCGCCCCGACCTGGTCCGGCTGTTCAGCCGCGAGCTCCACGCCGACCAGGACGAGCCGGACCGGCGGCTGGCCCTGCTCCGGCTGCTCGACCACTACCTCGGCGTGCTGCGCGGCTGCACCGATCCGGCCGGACCCGGGCTGCCCGGCCAACGGCTGCCGCTCTGCCCGGAGACCGTCCGCACCGACCCCAGCGGCCTGCACGCCGCCCTGGTCCGCTTCCGCGCCGAACAGCCCGCCCTGCGCGACCTGGTCGGGACCGCCGCCGGCAGCGCCGACGCCCGCGCCCACGACCGGGCCGTCCGGATCGCCGAGCTCTGCCATCCGCTGTACGCCCTCGACGCCGCCGCCGGGCCCGGCGACGACTGGCTCAGCTGCCTGGACTCGGCCCTGCGGGCCGCCAGGCGCAGCGGCACCCCGCAGGCGCTCGCCGCGCTGGAGAGCGCCACCGCCGAGGCGCTGACGCTGCAGCAGCGCGGCGGCGAGGCCCGGGTGTTCGCCCGGCGGGCCGTCGACCGGACCGGCGCCACCCACGGCGGCGTCCGCGTCCGCGCGCTCGCGGCCTGCGCCGTCGCCACCGCCGGCACCGGCGACCCGGGCGCGGCACGGGAGGCGCGGGCACTGTCCCGGGCCGCGCTCAGCCTGGTCGGCGAGCACGCCCTGCACGACCACGCGGGCACGGCGCTGACCGCCGCCGCCATCGTCGAACTGCTGGTGGGAGACCCGGAGGCGGCGCTGCGCCATGCCCGCGCCGTCCGGGGCCGGGCCACCACCGGCGGCGTGCCCACGACCCGGCTCACCATGCTGACGGCACTGGCCGCCGAGGCCCGGGCGCTGCGGCTGCTGCGCCGCTTCGCGGACGCGGCGGCGGTCGACGAGGAGGGCGCGGCCCTGGGCCGGGCCTCGGGCACGCTGCTGACCTGCGAGGTGATCGGACGTCAGTTCGAGCCACCGGACGGGGCGGCCGACCGGGCGAGCAACCGGACGAGCGGTCGGGCGAGCGGTCAGGCGTCGTCCGCGTCGTCGTCCTCCAGGATCTCCTCGGCGTTGCCGTCGTAGCGAATGAACTCACGCTCGACACCCCAGAGGTCCGCCAGCTGCTCGGCGTCCTCGCGGGACTCCAGGGGCTCCTCCTCCCCCAGGGCGAGGCCGCCCTCGTACGGGCGGCCGACCACGTGGTCCGGAGCGATCTCGGGCCTCGGCCACACGACGATCCTGTCGGCCCTGCCTTTGCTGTCCATGCCTCAAGCATCGGTCCGGCACCGCGCCCCGGCATCCCGCGCTACTCCCGATGGCGCAGCCCGACGCGGCCGGGGCGCCGCCGGGGAGCGGGGGCCGGGCCGGTGCCGCAGGCTGGAGGTCCAGACCCCCACTGCGGAGAAGCCCATGGCCGACATCACCGAGCAGCAGGTCCGCGTGCGCGTCGCCGAGATCCTGGACGACGGCGTGCACGTCGCCGTCCAGCGGTTCCCGGGCGGTGCCATGTCCGTCACCCTCGACACCGGCACCCACACCGCCGTCCTGGACGGCCACCCCGACAGCGGTTGGGGCTGGTCCGTCGACGAGGGCGAGGACGAGGGCTTCAGCGGCCACGGCGACACCGCGCCGACGCTGGACGCGGCGCTGGAGGGCATTCGCGACCGGCTCGCGGGCCGCGCCGGCGGCTGAGCCGACGCCGCGCCGGCCCCTCGCCGGGTACCGCGCCAACACCGCGTCAGAACAACGGTGTTCAACGTCTGGACGACGTCAAGGGGGATCCCGGGGAAACGGTCGGCGTGATTGGCTGAGGGCCGCGACGGGGCGGCCCCGCTCGCGTACGACGTCCGGAACGGTGCCCGTGCCCCCAGCTATCGACCTGCCGCCGGAGATGCCCGCCCCGGACAATCCCGGCACCACCGGCGGCTACCGCAACGCCCCGATCAGCGAGCCCCCGGTCGGCTGGACGCCGCCGAGCATGCCGTCCGGGTTGAGCGGCGGGAACCTGCTGGTGGTCGACTTCGACTCGCTCGCAAAGGCGGTGGCCCTGCTGCGGGCGGCGGCCGGGGACGCCGAGGGCGCGTCGAGTGCCATCGCCTCGGCCGTGACCGCCGCCGGCACCGCCCCCTGGGGCGACGACCCGGAGCTCGGGACCGGCTTCGCCGCCAACTTCCAGCAGCCGCAGCAGGATCTGCTCACGGCCGTGAACGGCATGGGCACGGTCCTGGACAAGCTGGCGACCTCGCTGAGCGGCGCCCTGCAGCACTTCACCAGTGCGGACGAGGACAACCAGACCCTCGCCGACGTCTTCCCCTCACCCGGCGCCGCCTGATGGTGAACGCCCAGAACGTGCCCCCGGCGCTGCAGACACTGCTGACGATCGTCGTGGGCAACGACTGGCCGACCGGCAACGAGACCGCGCTGCGCACTCTCGGCGCAGCCTGGAGCGACGCGGGTACAGCGCTCGGCAACGTCCAGCAGGAGGTGGGCCAAGCCTGGCAGTTGATCGACCAGGCACTGGCCGGGGCCTCCCGGACCGCAGTGGACAGCTACTTCACCGCGCTGCTGGGGCCGACACCGGACGGCTCGCCCCCGGTCCTGCCCACCGTGGTCCAGTGCTGCGACTCGGCGGCCGACGCGCTGAACGGGCTCGCCAACGAGATCGAGACACTGCGGATCGAGGTCATCGGCGCGCTGGTGGTACTCGCGATCCAGCTCGCCGTCGACCTGTACTTCGCCTGGTGCGGCGGCGAGGTGGCGGCGGAGGCGGAGATCGTCACCACCCGGATCTTCTTCCTGATGCTGCTGCGCAAGGCGGTCGTCGCGATGGTCACCCGGGTCGTGGAGTCGGTGCTGGCGCAGGTCGGCTTCGACCTGCTGGCCCAGGTCATCGAGCTGGCCCAGCACCACCGGGGCTCCATCGACTGGACCGAGGTCGAGACCTCCGCCAAGAACGGCGCGATCGGCGGCATGATCGGTTTCGGCATGGGCGGCCTCGGCAAGCTGATGGGCAAGGGGCTCGGCAAACTGGGCGGCAACGCCCTGGGCAAGCTCGGCGACGACGGTCTCGGCGGCGCACTGGCCAAGGGCCTCGGCAGCAAGCTCGGCACGGACCTCGCCAAGGCAGGCTGGAACATCGGCTTCAGCTCGATCACGGGCATGGCCGAGGGCGCCGCGCAGGACGCCGCCGACGGCTCCACCGGCGACTACGTCTCCGGCGCGGCGAACGGCGCGTTCAGCGGCGCCATGGGCTCCTTCCACGAACACGTGAACCCCAACGGCAAGTTCTCGATCTCGCCGGGCGACTATCTGGAGGACAAGCTCAACAAACTGGTGAACTCCACGTTCCCGATCGCCCACGGTCCCGGCGGCAGCGGCAACGGCGGCGGAAGCGCTGCGGACGACATAAGCCTGCACACCATCGAAACCGAGCCGACCCCGAGCACCACCACCGATGACCACACCGGCGAGGACGGGAGCACCAACGACGGGAGCACGACCGGCGAGACCAACGACGGGGAGAACACGGCCAGCGAGAACACCACTGGCGAGAACAGCACCAACGGAGACCAACCGAGCATCGACAACACCGACGGGGACACCCCGAACGTCGACAACAACGACGGGAATCACCAGACCGTCAACACCATCGGCGGCGACGACCACGACGGCGGTCAGCAAACCGTCAACACCACTGGCGGCGGTATCCAGAACGTCGACGCCAACGACGGCGCCCAGAGCGTCGGCACTACCGGCGGGGAAGGCCAAAACTCCACCACCAGTGGTGGCAACAACCAGCCGACAACCACCACCAGCAACAACCAGAGCATCACCACCACCGGCGGCAATGGCCGAACTGTCACCGCCAGCACCAGCACCAGCACCGTCGGCGGGGACGCTCACAGCATCGACACCAGCAGTAGCAGCCAGATCGTCAATACCACCGGCGACAGCAGTCAGAGCAGCAACCACCAGAACCTCAGCCCCACCATCGAGGGCAGTCACGAGAACTTCGGCGCCGACAACAGCGACAATCACACCACCAGTTCCGACGACCACGACGACAGCGACAGCGACGACGACGCAAGCTTCGACGAGGGGCATCCGACGTTGCCGGAGATCGACCTGGGTCCGACGTTCGACGCAGCGGAGATCATCGCCATCCTCAACCAGCGTTGAGACCCCCCGAGCGGGCTTGGCCGGAACCCATGTCGCGATATAGCGTTAGTTCCCAAGCCGCGCCGACGGCCGCATCGCGCGAAGACGCTCAACAGGACCAGGACGGAATCATGTCGGGAGACATCTCGCCCGCCGGGGAGCACCCCACCCCACGCCCGGCACCCGAACTGCGAGCCTCGCACGCGGACCGTGACCGGACGGTCGACACGCTGCGCATCGCGGCCGGGGACGGCCGACTGACCTCGGACGAATTGGACGAACGCCTGGAGGCCGCCCTCTCCGCACGGACCGTCAGCGAGCTGACCGCGCTCACCCTCGACCTGCCGCCCGTGTCCTCGGCCGGTGCGACCGTGGCCCAGGTCAAGGACGTCCTCCGGATCGACCAGAGGTTCAGTGCGGTCAGACGCGTGGGGCCCTGGGTGGTGCCGCGAAGGATGGAACTGACAACGGAGTGGTGCGAGGTGACGCTCGACTTCACCCAGGCGGTGATCACGCAGGACACCCTGCGGATCGACCTGACCATGCGCGGCAAGAACCTGACGATCATCACCAGGCCGGGCATCGTGGTCGACACCGATGCGCTGACCCTGGAGTTCAGCAGGATCAGGGTCCGTCGGACCCCGGATCCCGGCGTACCGGTGCCGGTCACGCTGCGGGTGGAACTGGTCGGGATGAAGAGCTTCGGACGCGTCCTGGTGCGGCCCGCACGCCGGACGTTCCGGCGGTCGCCGCCCGGACCCGCGTCCCTGCCGCCGGTCGGCGGCTGACCCGACGGAGCCCGGGGACCGTCACGGCAGCCGGCTCGTCCGGTTCCGATGCGCCTCGTCGCGTTCGTCCTCGGACAGCTCCGCCGTGAACTGGAGGTCGCAGATCCCCCAGCGCCCGTCCACCGGGCAGCGCTGGTACCTCCCCCGAGGCAACTTCACCGCCTTGAGCGAGACCATCGGGAGGAAGGGCGTCTCGAAGAGGTGCCCGTCCTTGCATCGCATCACCCGCCAGTAGTTCATGACCGCCCCTCGCTCTCCGTCTGCAGGAAGAAAAGCCCTGCCACTTTCCGATCCGCGTCGAATGCCACCCGGCAGGTCATCTCCCCCGCCTCGAACTCCATCGGCACGTTCACCACCGTGTAGTCCCCCAACTGGGTGGCCACCGGCGCACCCATCCCCTCGTAGGCCCCCACCATCCCGGCGACCCGGGCCCACGCCTCCGCCAGCCTCGGGGCGTCCAGCGCGGCGGACAGCGTGCCGTTGAACCCGGCACACGCCTGCTCCCACTCCGCGTCGGCGACCAGGGCGACCAGTTCCGCAGCCCGCTCCGCAGCCCCCGGCACCATCCTGCTCGCCATCGGCTCCCCCGTCCGGGGGTCGACGGGCTTCCCGAACCGCTGAAACGCAGCCTGCCGCGTCGTGCCCAGCACTCCGCTGATCTCCTGCCACGTCCGCCCGGCCGCCCTGGCCTCGGACACAGCGGCCCGCAACGTGCCCTCGGCCAGCCCGACGATCTGGAGCGCGGCCCCGATCTCCGCGAGCGGCAAGCGCCCGCCACCGACCGCCACATCGGCCAACCCCCGCGCCCGCTCCGCGACCTCGGCAGCCCGCTCAGCGACGTCATCCATACGTCAAGGTTGCCTTTACAACCTCGCGCTGTCAAGGCAGCCTTTACAAGCGCACCCGCCCAGCCCCAGTCACGCCATATTCACCCTATGGAGTCGAATACTCACAATGAGCGACGAAGTGCTGTAAGCAAACGGGCGTCTCGGACTCCTTCTTCCAGAGAGCCGGCCACCGACCGGCTCCGCGGCCGCGCACCGCACCGGTGCGCCCATCACTGCAAGGAGACCGAACGTCATGACCGTCGTTCCGCTCGATCCCGCCTCGCCCGCCTCCCACGCGGTGGGCATCGACTTCGATCAGACCCTGGTGGCACACGACGAGGGCTGGCAGGACGGCCGTATCTACGGCCGACCGATCCCGGGAGCCATCGAGTCGCTGCACGAACTGAAGAAGGTCCGTTCGGTGTTCATCGTCACCGCCCGTCCGCGCCGCTTCCATCCGGAGGTCGCGGACTGGCTGCGCCGGCACACCGGGCTGGAGACCATCGTGGACGACGACCCGAACCGCGCCTACTGGCAGGGCGACTGTCTGCTGGTGACCAACAAGAAGCTCGGCGCCGCCGTCTACATCGACGACCGCGCCCTGCGCTTCACCGGCGACTGGAAGACCACCCTCGCCGAGGCCCACCGCGCGATCGGCCTGCGCCACGACGCCGCACCGGCGGCACCGGCGGCGCACTGCTCCAACTGCTGATTCTCCGGCCCGCCGCGATCCGGGTCAGCCCCGCTGGCCCGGACCCTCGCGGAGCCGCCTCGGGCGGATCCGCCTCAGAGGGGGTCGGGCGGGCCAGGGTCCGGCAGCAGCAGCGACGGCAGGGGGCTGTCCGGGTGCAGTCGCAGCAACTGGTAGACGATGCCGCCGACGCCGGGCAGCAGACCCGGCGCGAACGTGTCGCGGGCCATCCCGCTGATCGGGCCGAACTCCTCCAGGCTGCTCAGCAGATCCGCGTCGCAGATGGCGCGGTCCACCCCCGCCGGGGCCACGCCGTGGGCCAGGGCGAGGTCGAGGACCTCCCACACACCGGCGTCCCCGTGGCAGAGCGTGTGGTTCCACCCCCTCCCGTCCCTCCAACAGGAGGCGGCGGCCCGGCGGAGCACGTCGCGCCACCGGGCCTGGTCCTGTTGGAGCAGGTCGGCGGCGGCCACGCCGATGCCGACGGCTCCGTGGCACCAGGCGGCACCGGTGTGGCCGGGGGCACGGAGGTCGATCCAGCCGGCCAACTCCGGGTCGTAGGTCTGCTCCTCGAACGCGAAGGCCGCCCCGGCCGTCCGGCCGATCGCGGCGGCCCCGGTCCCGGCCACCGCCCGGACTGCGGGCGCCGAGGCCAGCCGGGCCAGTGCCCAGCCGATGCCGGTGGCTCCGTGCGCCATGCCACCGATCCCCTCGGGCAGCAGCGAGTTGCGCCAGCACGCCGTCCCGGCGCCGAGGTGGGCGGCGTCGGCCAGACGCGTTCCGATGTCGGCCGCCAGCGCCGACCAGCCGGCCTCGCCCGTGCGTTCGGCCAGGCGCAGCAGTGGGACCACGGCCCCGGCCATTCCGCGGAACAGGTCGTATACGTCGTCCGCCTCGACCGACTCGGGCAGGAGCAGGGCGAGTTGCCGGGCGCGGGCGGTGGCCTGGCCGGGGTGGAGCCCGGGGACGCCGAGACGGCCCAGGAGCAGCCAGGCCCAGATCCGCGAGCCGATGCCGACGTAGCCGCCGGGTGTGTCGGGGCGGATGGCCAGGCCCGAGGCGCGATCGCGTTCCGTCCGGTCCTCGGCCAGACGCAGGCTGTTGAGCGTGTCGGCGAGCAGTTCGTCGAGGCCGGGAACGGCGTCGGCCCGTCCGTGTGCGACCTCGAAGCCGTAGGCCGCAAGGAGCACGGCCGTGCCGGAGAGGCCGCTGTACAGGTCGCCCGCCATCGGTTGGATCGACCATCCGGTGAGGTCCAGCACCGGGGCGATCCAGGTGGCCGTGCGGTCCTGCGCGCGGATCGCGGCGTCGCGGAGTTCGCGCATCAGGGCGGCTGCCCGGTCGCGTCGGCGCCGGTCCAACCGGTCGGCGGTGACGCGGCCGGGTCGCATGGGGTCCCGGTCCGGAAGCCAGCCTTCGTTGAGGTAGGCGCTCACCAGGGTCCCCTGGATCACCCGCCGGTCCAGGGCGGAGTCGTCGGTGCGCCATCGTTCGAGCGAGTCCGTGATCAGGTCCCGGGACGGACCGAAGACGGTGCCGCGTGGACCGGTCATCGTGCCTGTGCCCGGCATGGTGGTGAAGACCGGAACGTCTCCGTCGAGCAGTTCGGCGATCTCGGCCTCGATCACGGCCGGGTCGCCGGGCGCCGACGCGACGTTCTCCGCATGCTTGGCGAGCAGTCCGCGGGCCCGCTCCACAGCGGTCGGCTCGTCGTGCAGTGACACCGGGTGCCACAGCATCCGGCCCAGCTCCTGGTAGGTCTCGGTCGCCCGCATCACCACCCGGATCGGGCTGTCGGCGAAGGCGGCCAGTGGTTCGGCGAGGTGTCCGGAGCGGTCGAGCCGGTGCAGCCGTGCGGCCAGGTCCGAGAAGCCCTCGACGACCCGGCCCCAGTACCGGCCCAGTTCCGGCTCCGGGCTCGGATGGTTGTCCGAGGTGGTGATCGGCATCAGCGCGTAGTCGATGTGCGCCAGGTCGGTGCCGGCGTCGGCGATCACCGGTGTGCGGACCAGCGGCTGCTGGCCGGGTAGTGCGCCGACGCCGGAGAGGTCGACGCCGCGCCAGCCCAGCGCCTTACCGCGCCCCGGCAGCAGCCCGATGCGCAGGACGCTGTCCGCGAGCAGTTCGGCAGCCCGGTCGGCGGCCTCTCCGCAGCCGGACGGTTTTCCGGGGGTACGGGGGGTGAACAGCGTCTCGCAGTCCACCACGATCGGCACCGGGCCGACCGCGATGACGTTCTCCGCGTGCAGGTCGCTGCCGCCGAGCAGGCTCATCACCGCGAGCCAGTGACCGATGGCCCGGTAGTAGGCGTCCAGTTCGGCTTCGTCCGCGCAGTAGCGGTGCCGGACGTGTTCGGTCCATCCGTACTCCGGCCTGACCAGCACCTGCGGCACCCGGATCCTGGTGCCGGGCGGGTCATCGGCGGTGACGACGTCCAGCAGCCCGGCGAGCCGGGCGTCCACCTCGACCGGCCGCGGCTTGTAGACGGTCCGCCCGGTCGTGGTGGTCACCAGGGCGACGCTCTGGCCACCGCGGTGGGTGTCGCCCGCTCCGAAGCTGATCCCGGTCAGCGCGCCCGTTCCGGCTCCGGGCAGTTCGGCCAGCGCGGTTCGATCCGCGGCGTAGCGGCGGGCCGCGGTGAGACCTGCGTCGCAGCCGTGACCGATGACGGTGCGCAGCCGGGCGAGGAGGGTGGGGTAGTGGTCCGTCAGCGACTCCCAGTAGCCCGGCCGGGAGGAGTCGGCGATCCACTCGTCCCAGCGGGCGGCGGAGTCGGCGGCGGTCAGCCGGCCGGAGAGCCGGGCGGCGTTCAGCTCCAGCAGCAGCACCCGACTGACCTTCCGTCGAATGCTCGCCGTCAGCGAGAGCCGCGTTCCGCGCAGGACGGCGGTCCGCTCGGTCGGGTCCAGGCCGGGGACGCCGCCGAGCCGGGCCGCCAGGCCGGTCATGGCCGGCTCCAGCAGGCAGCCCAGCACGGGTTCGAGATCGCCCGTCGTCGAGTCGGGCATCCTCGGTCAGCAGCAGTCGCGGCCGGCCGAGTACGAACACACGGTGCCGCACTGAACTGTCTTGACCTGGTCGGATGCGGCGATCTCCGACTCCGCGTAGGCGCCGCCGGTGAACAGCGGTCCGGCCGGGCTGTCCGTGCCGGTGCCGTCGCGCCACGCCGCGATGGTGAGCTGCGATTCCTCAAGGACGGTGTGCATCAGTGACCCCTTGTCGCTGTGGGAGCGGGTGTGCGAACCGAGTATCCCTGCCGACGTCAACCGAGAACAGTCGTATGACGACATAGTTTGACGGCCCTTCAGAACCGGTCGCCGACAGGTGCGTCGTGCCGCCGCCGGCGGCCCGGCGGTGGACCGGTCGGCTCAGGCCGCGGCGTGCTGGCTCTCCAGGACCGGGCGCAGGGCCCGAATCGCGTAGAAGTTGCGGGACTTGACGGTACCGGCCGGTATCCCGAGCACCTCGGCGGCCTGGGCCACGGAGCGGTCCCGCAGGTGGAGCTCGACCAGGACGTCGCGGTGGTGCGGCTGGAGCACGGACAGCGCCGCCGCCATGTCGCGGGCCGCGAGGACGCCCTCGTAGGCGTCGGTGGCGTCGCGGCGCTCCTCGGGGGCCTCGTCGGTGACCTCCTTGGCCCGGGCCGCCGCCATCCGGAGGTGGTCGATGGCGATCCGCCGGGCCACCGTGAACAGCCACGGACGGCTCTGCTCGGCCCCCCGGGAGATCGCCTCCGGGTGCTGCCAGGCCCGCAGCAGCGTCTCCTGCAGGATGTCCTCGGCCTTGCCCCGGTCCCCGCAGGTCACCCTGAGCAGGGAGCGGAGCAGGTAGGGGCCGTGGAGCCGGTAGAGCTCGGCCAGGGTGTCGTGGTCCAGGGTGGGGCGGGGAGTGCACGCTGCGGGCGTGGCGTCCGTATCGGTCGCTGCCTCAGGGGTGACGCGGATCGCGGACGTTTCGTCGGCGGGAAGGGTCTGCACGGCCCGTTCTGCTCTCTGTCTTCGGTGCTGGCGCTGGGGTCTGCGGTCGGGGACGGGTGCCGCATCCGAAGCGGACTGCTCCGTCCCGCATGACCATGCCGAGGCTTTCGCATCCGGCCAACAACTTCCCAAAAGTGCGCCAACGTTGGCCGGGAGCAGACATTGGTCTCCGTCACACTTTGCACACACGGACTTCACGTCCGGTTCTCATAGCCCCCCGGGACCGCACTCCGGGTCAACACAGGAGAGACGGACGGGGTTGGTGTGACAGGTGGCAACGGGAGCCGCACACAGGGCGTGGACCAGCCGCTGCACCCCGTCCTCGCCCTGGCGGTCCAGCAGCACGGCGATCCAGGAGGCGGCGAGCCGGCGCTCGGCGGCGGTCCAGCCGGACACGGAGGGGTGCTCGGACACCACCATCACCTCGGCGAGCCGCAGCAGTCCGGCCGGGGGTGCGGGCTGTTCGGCGGCGGGCGAGGCATCGCGGGCCAGTTCCCGGGCGGTCTCGATGACCGTGTCCGCCTCGGCGGGCGGAACCGCGAGACCGCCGCCGGTCCACTGCCCGGGGCCGATCGGCTGCGGGTGCGCCAGCCAGGAGGCGAGCAGGCGGCGGGTGGCCTCCGGCTGCTCCCCGGCAGCGTCGACCGCGGCGGTCGCCGACACCGGCGCCGGCACCGCCCGCAGCGAGCGGCCGAACGGGCGGCGACGCCCGCGCGCGGCGGCGGTCAGCGCCATTCGGGCCCCCGCCCCGGGCGCCAGCCCCGGCGTCGGCCGCGCGGCAGGACGGTCGCGGCCAGGGCCACCAGCAGCACCGCGAGCAGCGCGGCGCCCGCGACCTCGGCCGCCTGGTCGGCGGCCGGGTCGGCCGTCGGCGCGGGCAGCAGCACCGGCCCGGCGGCGCGCGCCGGGACGGGCTTCGGCACCGGTGCTCCGCCGAGCCCGGGGACGACCTCGGTGACGGCGGCGACCGGGTCGACCGTGCCGTAGCCGAGGTGCGGGTCGGGCAGCGCGGTGCCGGGGTGGTAGGCGGTGGCCTCCAGCCGCCGCACCAGCTGGGCGAGCGTCAGCGACGGGTACCGGCCGAGCACCAGCGCGGCGGTCCCGGCGACGAAGGCGGTGGCCAGGCCGGGGCCGGTGGCGGTGAAGTCGCCGCTGCCGCCGGGGCCGACGCTCATCACGGCGTCGCCGGGGGCGACCAGGTCGACCCGGCCGCCGAGCGCGCCGTTCTGCGGCGGACTGCCGCCGGAGGCGAGGTCGGCGACGGAGAGGACCTGCGGGTAGCCGGCCGGGTAGACGGTCCCGGCCTGGGTCTGGCCGTCCGCGCCGAAGGGCGCGACCACCAGCGCGCCCTTCTTGACCGCATAGCCCACCGCCGAGGCCAGCGCGCCGCTGGGACCGGGGACGGTCACGGTGACGTCCACCACCCTGGCCCCGCCGTCCACGGCCGCGCGGATGCCCTGGGCCAGGGCGCCGGCACTGGTGGCGCCGGTGTCGTCGGTGACGCCGATGGCCAGGATCCGTGCCTGCGGGGCGATTCCGGCCAGGCCGGGGCCGGCCGAGGGCTGGGCCGCGATCAGCCCGGCGACGAAGGTGCCGTAGCCGACGCAGTCGCGGCCCGAGTCGCCGCTGCCGTTCTCGCGCGGGCCGAGGCTGAGCCGTCCGGCCAGGACGCCGGAGCTGTCGTTCACCCCGGAGCCGAGCACGGCCACGGTGACGCCCCCGCCCTCGCTGAGGTTCCAGGCGCTCTGCGGCGCGAGGAGGGTCTGCGGCCAGGGCGTCCGGCCGACCTGCGCGCTGGAGGCCTTGACGCAGCCCTGCTGACTGTCGCTCACCGTCTGTGCGATCCCGGGCAGCGAGCCCGAGCCGCTCGCGGGCGCCGCTGCGGCCGGGACGGCGGGCAGCAGCAGCGCGCCGGACAGCAGCCCCAGGACGGCCGTGCGCCTCCGTCCGCTCATGCCGGGCTCCCGACCCTGCGGGGCGCGACGTCCTGCGGGAGCAGCAGGCTGAGCTCGGACACGTCGCCGATGTCGAGCCGGCTGAGCCGGCCCGCCTGGCGGGTGACCATCGACTCCAGGGTCTGCCGGGCGAGCCGGCCGTTGCCGAAGCTGCGGTCCCGGGGCGCGGCGTGGAACAGCTCGGTCAGCGCCTCGGCGGTCTCCGGGGCGAGGGTGTAGCCGTCGCGCTCGGCCTGGTAGCGGACGATGGTGACCAGTTCCTCGTCCGAGTAGTGCTCGAAGGCGACCTCGCGGCTGAAGCGGGAGGCCAGACCGGGGTTGGAGCCGAGGAAGTCCTTCATCTCCTCCTCGTAGCCGGCCACGATCACCACCACCTCGTCACGGTGGTCCTCCATCAACTTCATCAGGGTGTCCACGGCCTCCTGGCCGAAGTCGCCGCCGCCGCCGTGCCTCGGGGTGAGGGTGTAGGCCTCGTCGATGAACAGCACACCGCCCCGGGCGCGGTCGAAGGCCTCGCGGGTGAGCTGGGCGGTGTGGCCGACGTAGCGGCCGACGAGGTCGGCGCGGGCGGTCTCGATCAGCTGGCCGCCGCGCAGCACGCCGAGTTCGGCGAGCAGTCCGGCGTAGAGCCGGGCGACGGTGGTCTTGCCGGTGCCGGGCGGGCCCGAGAAGACCAGGTGGTTGCTGATCTTCGGGGCGGGCAGTCCGGCCTCCTCCCGGCGGCGGGTCTGCCGGATCAGGTTGACCAGGTCCTCGACCTGCTCCTTGGCCGCGGTCAGGCCGACCATGGCGCGCAGCTGGTCCAGCAGTCCGGCGCTGGGCTCGGCGTCGGTCTCACCGGCGGCGGCCCGCGCCACCGCGGCGGCGGCCTCGGCGCCGACGTCCTCGGGGACCAGGCAGGCCATGTCGGAGTTGCCGAACTCGGTGAGCTCGGCCAGCCGGGCGGCCTGGCGGTCGACCATCTCCTCGAAGACCTTGCGCGCGGCCCGGCCGTTGCCGAAGTCCGCACCCCTGGGCATCTGCTCGAAGAGCACCGCGAGCGCCTCCCGGGTGTCCGGCGCCAGTTCGTAGCCGTGCCCGACGGCGGCCCGCTCGACGATGGTGACCAGCTCGTCCACCGCGTAGTTCTCGAAGGCGACGGTGCGGCTGAAGCGGGAGGCCAGGCCGGGGTTGGAGGCGAGGAAGTCGAGCATCTGCTCCTCGTAGCCGGCCACGATCACCACCACCTCGTCGCGGTGGTCCTCCATCAGCTTGACCAGGGTGTCGATCGCCTCGCGGCCGAAGTCGGGTCCGCTGCCGCCGGTCGCTGCGGAGAGGGTGTAGGCCTCGTCGATGAACAGCACCCCGCCGAGGGCCTGCCTGAAGACCTCGGTGGTCTTCAGCGCGGTGCCGCCGATCACGGCGGCGACCAGGTCGGCACGGGCGACCTCGGTGAGGTGGCCGCTGCGCAGCACGCCCAGCTCGGCCAGGATGCTGCCGTACAGCCGGGCGACGGTGGTCTTGCCGGTGCCGGGGGGCCCGGCGAAGATCAGGTGACGGCCCATCGGCAACGCGGGCATCCCGGCCAGCTCCCGGCGCTTGGCCAGCTTGTTCAGGTTGACCAGGTTGGCGACCTGGTCCTTGACGTTGTCCAGACCGACCAGTTCCTGCAGCACCGCGAACGGGCCGGTGGCCTCGGCCGGGGCGTCCCCGGCCGCAGCCGGGTCGCCGACCTCCCCGCCGGCCGCTCCGACGGCGGTGGCCGCCTCGGACGTGCCCCGACTGTCGGCGACGCCGTTGTCCCGGCTGTCCAGCCCTTCGACCTCCACCCGGCTGCCGGGCTTGGTCTGCCGCAGCCCCGCGCCCCGGTTCTCGGCGACGGTGCAGTCGGTGACCCGGACGTTCTCCTCGGACTCGATCCGGATCCCGTCCACCGCGTTGTCGACCAGTTCGCAGCCGGTCGCGGTGGTCCGCGCCCCGGCCGCGATCATCAGGCCGTGCCGCCGGTTGCCGCGAGCCCGGCAGCGGGTCGCGGTCAGCTCGGCCCGGTTCTCCACGGACAGGCCGTCCATGGCCGCGCCGTTCAGGTCGCAGTCGCGCAGGGTGGCGGTGCCGCCGGCGGCGACCGTCACCCCGTTGGCGCCGGCCTCGCGGACGGTGACGCTGCCGGCGTGCAGGTTGGCCCCCTCGGCGATCCAGATCCCGGACTGGCCGGCCGAGTTGACCTCGGCGGACTCCAGCCGGCCGCGCCCGTCGCGGAGCACCTCGACGCCGTGGCCCCGGGCGTCGGTCACATGGACCCGGCGCAGCAGCGGGTTGGCGCCCTCACGGACGCTCACCCCGGCGCCGACCACGTCGCGGACCTCCAGCCGGTCGAACTCGGCGGCGCTGCCGCCGGTCAGCTCGACCCCGGCCGCGCCGCAGTCCCGGACCGAGGTCCGGGCCAGCGCCGGGCTGGCGGACTCGCCGACCCAGATGCCGATCCCGTCCGCCGCGACCACCTCGCAGTCCTCGAAGCTGCCCCGGGACTTGCCGGTGATGTGGATGCCGTGGCCCTTGCTGCGGTTGGTCCGGCAGCGGCGCAGCAGCGGGTCGGTGCCGTTGGCCAGGGCGAAGGCATGGCCCTCGCTGCCGGTGACGGTGCAGTCCTCCAGCGTCACCCGGGCGCCGGAGCTGATGTAGACGCCGACCGGGACGTCCCGGACGGTGGTGCGCAGCAGCCGGGTCGAGCTGTTCTCCTCCAGTGCGATGCCGGGCTTGTCGGTCCCGGAGATCTCGCAGTCCTCGACCGAACCCCGGGCCCGGCCGTTGGCGCAGACGCCGTTGCCGCGCGCGTCGCGCAGCACGCAGCGGCGCACCACCGGGTTGGCCTCCTCGCCGATCACCACGGCGGAGGTGCCGAGGTGCTCGATGACGCTGTCCTCGATGACGCTGCTGCCGGTGGAGGTCTCGACGATGCCCGCCCCGGCCGAGTTGACCACCCGGCAGCCGCGCATCGCCAGCGAGCCCTGCTGCCGGGTCAGCACCGCCGTCCAGGAGTTGCCGACGACCTCGCAGTCCTGCAGCGCGGCCTGGCCGCGCGGCACGTCGACGGCGGGCAGGTCGCTGTCCTGGCCGTGCAGGATCAGCCCGGTGAGCTGGACCGCCTCGGAGACGACCTGGACCACCGCGCCGCTGCGCGGGGAGATCCGGACGCTGCCCCGGGCCTCCTCGGCGGTGATGGTCACCATCTTGGTGATCACCAGGCTCTCCTCGTAGCGGCCGGGGCGGACCGAGATCACCGCGCCGCTGCGCGCCGCCTGGAGGGCTTCGCCGATCGTCCGGTAGGAGCCACCGCTCTGCTGCTCCGCACTCACCGTCAGCACCTGGCGCGTCATGCCTGGGTCGTCCCTTCGTCCTGCATCGGTCATGCGTCCTGCGTCTGTTCTGCGGTGGGTCTGTGCTGGGCGGGTCAGGCCGTGCAGCTGGCGCTGACGGCGGAGGCCGCGTGGTGGGCCCAGGTCTTGGTGTTGCCGCTCCAGTCCTCGCCCCGGGTGTGCAGCATGACGGCGATCTGGCCGTTGCTGACCGGGAAGTTGCCCTCGTCGACCCACTGGCCGAGGTTGTTCACCTGGCTGATGGAGAAGTTGCCCTCGGTGCCGCTGCCGGCGCTGAACGTGCTCTGCACGCTGTAGTAGGTCGGGTTGCCGCCGACCGCCATGACGTTGCCGTCGTCGGGGATGTACACCTGGATGTCGCAGTTGCCGCTGGAGACCGAGCCGGTGTTGAAGGTCCAGAGGAAGTAGTTGCCGTCGTCGCTGTTGCTGCCGGACATGGACACCGTCACATAGGCGCCGCTGCAGTTGTCGGCGGTCATCCCGCCGGTGCTGAAGTACTGCCAGCCCTGTCGGCCCGCGTTGAACCAGCCGCTGGAGTCGTTGATGCCGGTGCCGGCGTCCGAGCAGCCGTAGCCGGCCACGCCGGACCAGGTCGCGGCCCTGGGCTGGGCATTGGCGGTGCCGGGTGCGGCCGGTGTGCTGGGGCCCGTCCCGGGCTGCCCGGTGGACCCGTTGGTGCCCGGGTTCGGGTTGCCGGCCGAGCCGCCCTTGTGGCCGGCGGTGCCGGGACCCGTACCGGGGCCGCCGGAACCGCCGTTGCCCGTGCCCGAGCCGCCGTTGTGGCCGGCGGCGTTGCCTGCGGCGGCGTTGCCCGCGGCGGCGTGGCCGGTCGGGACGCCCGCGGCGTTCGCGCCGTTGCTCGACTGCGGCAGCGCGCCGGGGACGAAGCCGCTGCCGTTGCCGCCGTTCTGCTGGGTGAAGCCCAGCGGTGCGGTGTTGCCGCCGGCGCCGTGGTGCGATCCCCCACTGCCGAGGCCGGACAGCGCGACCGGCAGACCCACCAGGACCAGCCCGGTCAGGGCGGCGGCGGCGATCATCGGCTTGGAGATCCGCCGCGTCCGGCCCTCGGCCTCGGCCTCCGCCGCGCCCTGGCCCTCGGCCTCGCCATCAGCGTCGGCATCGGTCCCGGCAGCTGCGGTGGCGGCTGCGTCCGCGCCCGCCTCGGCCTCGGCTGCGCCCTCCGCCGCGCCCGCTGCGCCGCCCTCGGGCTCGGCCCCGACCGCCGGGAGCGCCCTGGTGGCTGCTTCCGCCTCGGCCGGCTCCCGGCCGATCACGGCCTCGCCGGCGGCGGCCTTGGCCTCCGCCTCGGCGGCAGCGGCCTCGGCGGCCGCCTCGGTCTCGGCGATGCGCGGTACGGCGCCCAGTCCGAGCGTCCCGAAGCCGGCCGCAGCGGCGGCCGACTCCGCCTCGGTCCCGGGCTCGGTCTTGGTCCCGGGCTCCGCCTTGGTCCCGGGCTCGGCCCTGGTCCCGGCCGCCGCTGCCGGCTCGGGGGCCGGGGCGACCGCCGCCGCGCCGACGGCGGCCGCGCCGCCCGCCGCGCCCGGCGCCGTCGCGGGCTCGTCGAGGTCGTCACCGTCCCAGGCCACGACGGGCAGTTGGTACTCCCCTGCCGCCTGTTCCTGCGACTGCTTCCCGCTGCTCTTCCGGTCCTTGCCCACCACGGCTCCCTGGCCCCTCACCGACACCCCGCCGCAACCCGCCGACGGCTATCCAGACGCATCCATCAGGAGTGACGGACCGGCGGGCCTGCAGGGTTCATTCGGTTTCGGGCCAGGATCGGTCGAGCTGCGGCTACGCCGCGATCAGCTCCGCCACCAGTCGTCCAGCGGGGTGACCGGGACCGTCCGCTTGTGCCGGGTCGCCAGGTAGATCGACTCCACCCGGTCCGCCACCTCCGGGGCGACGTCGCGGCCCTCCAGGTAGTCGTCGATCTGGGTGTACGCCAGGCCGAGCGCCACCTCGTCGGGCAGCGCGGGCCGGTCGTCCTCCAGGTCGGCGGTCGGGACCTTCTGCCAGGTGCTCGCCGGTGCGCCCAGCTCCGCGAGCAGCGCGGCCCCCTGCCGCTTGGTCAGCCCGGTCAGCGGGGTGATGTCGGCGCCGCCGTCGCCGAACTTGGTGAAGAAGCCGGTCACCGCCTCGGCGGCGTGGTCGGTGCCGACGACCAGCAGGTTCAGCTGGCCGGCGATCGCGTACCAGATCACCATCCGCTCGCGGGCCTTGAGGTTGCCGCGGACGAAGTCCCGCAGCTGGGAGTCGCCGCCCAGCAGCTCCCCCAGCCCGCGCGCGGTCTCGGCGGCGACCGCGTCCGCGCCCGGCTTGACGTTCACCGCGACCGTCCGGTCGGGCTCGATGAACTCCAGCGAGATCTGTGCGTCGTGCTCGTCCGCCTGGACGCCGTAGGGCAGCCGCACCGCGACGAAGGTGGCCTCGTGCCCCTCGGCCCGCAGTTCCTCGGCCGCCAGCTGGCACAGCCTGCCCGCCAGCGTGCTGTCCTGGCCGCCGCTGATCCCGAGCACGAAGCCCTTGGCCGGGGTCGACCGCAGATAGTCCTTGAGGAAGCCGACCCGCTTCCGGATCTCGGCCGCAGGCACGATGGTCGGCTCAACGCCGAGGTCAGCGATGATTTGCTTGCGTAGGTTCGCCATCCGCGTACTGTACTGGGCCGGAAACGGGGCGCGGGAATCCGGGCTCGGCCGCCCGGCCGAGCCCGCCCGGCTCACTCCCCGCCGACGTTCCAGACCGCCTCGTCGCCCGGCTCCGGCGGCGTCAGGATGAAGGCGGCCGCCCGCTCCAGCACCTCCGGGGCGGGCACCGGCGGCGGACCGTCCTGTGCCCGGACGTGGGCCAGCAGCTCGGCGTCGGCGATCAGGCCGTGCTGCTCCAGGTAGTACGTGACGGTGTCGGTCCAGATCCAGCTGCCGTCGGTCCGGTAGGACAGCGGGACCAGGCCGGTCCGCGAGGGGTCCAGCACGTCGTCGGCCAGCAGCGGCGTGATCAGTACCGCGACGCCCTCCCGCAGGTAGTCGGCCACCGCCTCGCGGTCACCGTCCGCCGCCAGCCGCTCGCTGTCCGACCCGAACGCGGGCCCGGTCACCGGGTCCACTCGGTCGAAGACTGCAGCGAGCCGGAACCCGCCCACCGCCACCTGGTCTGCCATAGCGTCCGCTCCTCAACCGATCCGACTTCTCTTGTCCATCAACGTACGAACCGCCGCGCGGCGTTCACTCCGCCGCCGGCGGCGCCTGCCCGGCCAGCGCCTTCAGCGCGGCCAGGTCGGCGGCAACCTCCTCCGGGCCCGCCACCGCCCAGCCGTAGTTCGCGTGGCCGACGCCGTCCGCGAGCTCGGCGAGCGCCTGCACCGGGAGCAGCTCGCGCGCCTTGCGGGCCCGCAGCTCCATTGTCCAGGCCACCGAGGCGTTGAGGCCGTCGTCGCCGGCGGCCGCCCTCGGCACGAAGCCGGCCGCGTCCTCCTGCTCGGACGCCCAGAGGTAGCCCAGCAGGACGTCGCCGGTCGCCACCGCGAGGTACCGGACCGGCCCGTCCGTGGCCCGGGCGTAGTCCCGGGGCCCGCCGGGCACCACCGTGAACAACAGCCCGTCGGTGAGCCGGGGGTTGGCCGCGCCGCTGTCGGCGCCGGTCGGCTCCACTGCATTCGTCACAGCTGAACTCTTCCGTAGATGTGCCATTTTCCGCCCTCGTGGACCACCCGGTCCACGGTGTACCGCACATTGCGGCCGAGCAGGAGATCGAGCTCGTCGGTGCCGCGAACGGCGACCTGCTCCAGCCAGATCGCCGGGGCTCCCGCCGGGACCCTCCAGTACAGGAGGACCGGCTTCGCGGAGAAGCCCGCCGGCGGGACCGGCGCCAGTGAGGTCGAGGTGAAGGACGGCTCGGTGAAGGTGTGCCCGATCAGCGTCGAGGGGTCGTCGAGGTCCCCACCGATGCGTTCCAGGTCGGTCCCGCGCACGACGAGCAGGTCATCGGTCACCCGGTTCTGCTCCATCGCCGAGTCGATCGCCCGGACTGCGTCGATCAACTCGACCGCCCTGCGTGGGGTGACCCCGGCCTGCTCGGCGATGGCCGTGACCTGTGCCAGCGCCTCCTCGCCGCCCGGCGGGGGCGCCGGGGTCCCGGCCTCGCTGCCGGCCTCCTCCCGGTCCAGCATCGTCCGCGCCGCCGCCGCGACCTCGCGGTCGGGGACCACGACGCCGCTGCGGAGGAAGTCGTGGAGGCACTTGTAGCTCGGCGGGTTCGCCGTGCGGCCCGCGTCACCCGAGTAACCGCGCAGGGCTCCCCGCTGATCCGGCGGCAGGGCGCCGACCCGCTGGTTCCAGTGCTCGGCGCCGTACTCACGGGCCTCGTCGTCGGTGGCGAAGGTCCTTGCGCCGTGCGCGAGTTCCAGCCAGGCGACGGCGCTCTGCATGCTGCTCGGCAGCCGGCTGAACTCCGGGCCGGTCATACCGGCAGGGCCGCCCGCCGGACCGAGGACCGTGTGGGTCGGGTCGTCGAGCAGCATCGGGCGCAGATTGCCCTCGTCGTCCCACTGGAGCTCGCCGGCGACGACCAGCTCCCCGGTTGCGGGGCGGTATCCCACGATGGATGTGCCGTCCGAGGTCTGCCCGAGCACCGGCCGACCGGTCCGCTCGTCGTACCCGTGGATCCGGACGTCCGCCCCGGAGGAGGCCAGGGACCAGACGGGAGCGTTCGCCACCACGGTGATCTGGTCGTCGGTCTCGGGGTCGACGCCGATGACCGGACGGTTGGTGTCGCGCTCGAACTCGTAGATCGGCAGACCGCTCAACCGGTGGTAGCCGTAGATCAGCCTGCCGTGCACGTCACTGCCGACGAGCCGGGCTCCGACGATCGGGTGCGCGAAGACCGGATCGCCCGAAGGGTGCCGGAAGTCGACGATCACCAGGCCCTGCGGTCCGTGTCCGTAGATCGGATCACCCGTCTGCTGGACGAACTCGACGATCGGCTCTCCCGTCTGCTCGTGGTAACCGTAGATCGGATCACCCGTGCCCTCGGCGAAGTCGATGATCGGCCGGTTGGTGACCGGGTGGTAGCCGTAGACCGGGGCGCCGTCGTGGTGTCCGACGACCGGCATGCCGGTGAGCGGGTGCTCCGCCGGGGCAACGGTGTCCGGCGGACCGGCCACGTCGAGTGGAGCCGAGTCCGGCAGGCTGGCCGGGTCGTCCAGGTGCAGGTCCTCCCCCTGGGACTGACCGCCGTCGACCGGGCCGGCAACGCCCTCGTCCTCCGAGCTCTCCTGCTCGGAGTCGTGGTGCCCGCCGGCCTGCTGCTGGTCGGCGTGGTACCGCCCCTGGTCGTCGGACGAACCGGAGTTGTCCTCCTCGTCACTCTCGTCGCTCTCGTCGCTGCCGTCGGAGTAGCCGTGCTCCTCCGGCTGGCGCGAGTGGGCCACGCCCTGCTCGGGCTCACTGTCCGTCGAGTCGCCGTCGGACCGCGGCTCGTGCCGGCTCTGCGCGGCCGTGTCCTCGTCGAGGGTGTCCGAGGCCTCGGCAACGGCTGCGTCCAGCCCCTCCCGGGTGAGCACGCCGTCGCGCTGATGCCTGGCAGCCGCGCGCAGCAGTCGGAACAGCCGACCGTGCGGGACGGGGACCTCCTCCGGAATGCCCAGGTGCACCCGGGCGATCCGGTCCAGCTCGCTCTCGTGGAGCGACGTGTGCGGATCGTGCTGTCCCCCGTCGAAGCCCAGCAGCGCATGGGCACCGCGCAGGTTCTCCAGGCTCAGATGGATGTCCACAGCCACCAGCGCCTCCGCGGCCCGGCGGAACGACGCGGTCTGCGCACCGGTCACCGCCGAGTCGGGGTCGGGGGTGTCGGAGTGCAGACTCCGCGTCAGCTGGTCCATGCGGAGGGTGATTGCGTGCGGCTCCTGCGCTGCCGCCAGTGCCAGGATCTCGCGGTCCGTCCGGAATTGGAGGCTGCCGGGCTCCGGAACGGACTGGCGTCCCAGCATCCGGCTGACGAGAGCCAGTTCCTCGCCGTGTTCCTCCAACGGCTCCTGGTAGTCGACCACATTGCCGGGCCCGTCGTGAACGATGTGCTCCGACGACGTCAGGAAGGGCCCGACATAGCGGCGTGTGCCCGGTGTCTCCGTGGTCGCGGAGCTCACGAGCACCGGCCGCGCCCGCCCCGGCACGAAGCGCAGCAACGGCTCGTGCCCCGGCCCGTGCCCGGCCACGATCCGATCGTAGATCCCCTGGTTGAACTGCCCCTCGGGCACCCAGAACATGTGGGCGCCGTGCTGCACGCCCATGCCCTCCGCCATCATCGCGGCAACGGCCGCCTGGTACTCGGAGTTCGCATCCGAGTCGTCCAGCTGGGTGCCGTCGGCCCGAAGCAGGTCGAAGATGTCGTGGTCACCGGTGATCGGCCGCCAGGCGCCTTCGGCGTTGAGGCCGTTGACCACACCGTCGATCACCGAGAACTGCGGGTAGTCGTCCAGCGAGTTCCTCAGGACCTGGTACTCCTCCTGCCGCTGCTGCAGACGCGAACGGACGCGCTCCGCCAGCCCGGGAGTCTGGTTGATCCGGGCCCACTCCTCCGGCGACGGCTCCCTCGGCTCGAAGAAGCCCACCAGCCCCTGGTTCTCCCGAAGGGCGCCCAGCCACAGATCCTCGGCGTTGATGGTCTTGGCCTTGATCTCCTTCGGCTTCGGAAGTGCGCCCTGGTAGAGATGGGCCACCGAATCCGGATTCGTCGGCCGGACTTCGACGACCACCTGGTTCAGATCCGCCATGTCCTGGAACTTCCGCTGGTTGTGCAGCGGAATGCCGAGGACGCTCTCCGCGTACGCCTCAGTGACCTCCAGGTCAGCGGTCGGCCCGGGAGATTCCGTGCTGGCCGCCGGCGCGTCGGCAACCAGGCTGTCGCCCCGGTCGGACTCGTCGCCGGTCTCGTCCTCGGACTCCTCCTCGACGTGGCGAGGCGAGCCGCCGCCGGACTCGTCATCCGAGTCGTCGTCATCCGAGTCGTCGTCATCCGAGTCGTCGTCATCCGCATCGTGTTCGTCGGAGCCGTGGTCGTCCGAATCGTCATCACTCGACGCGTCGTCACTCGATCCGTCGCCCGGCCCACGACCCGGGCCGTCCTCCCGGCCCTCGTTGCTCGAATCGTCGTCGCTCGAATCGTCGTCGCTCCACTCGTCGTCAGCTTCATAGCCCGACCCGGACTCCGGACCATCGTCCGCACGGTCGTGCGGGTCCCCTACGGACAGGGCGTCCACCTCGTGGTCGCCCTGACTGGGCTGATGCTCCGCCACGGACTCGGTCCGCACCCGTTCCGGGGCCGAAGTCGCCTCGGCCTGCTGCCGCTGCTGGTCCAACAGCCGGTGCCGCTCGGCCTCCGCCAGGTCCCGACGAGCCGACGCCTGACGCGCCTCCGCATCGGCCAACCTGCCGTACTCCTCGGCAGCCTCCCGGTACCTCGCCAGCCGAGCCGCCCGGTCCTCCTCGGCCCGCAAGCTCTCGGCCTCCTGCCGAACCTCCTCGTTCCTCAACTGCTCGGCCTGCTCCTCCGCCAGCCGTTCACGTTCGGCCCGTTCGGCCGCCGCCCGATCGCGCTCAACCTGCTCCGTCGCCGACCGCTCACGCTCTGCCTGTTGCGCCTGTTCGGCCCGCTCCGCCGCCAACCGGTCACGCTCAGACTGCCGCTGCTCTGCCTCGTCCAGCAGGACTCGGCTGCGTTGGACCTCCGTCTGTGCTTCGATCAGCTCCCTCGCCCGGCCCTCCGCCGCCGCACGGGCCTCGGCAGCCTCCGCCTCCACCCGCGCTCTGCGGGCCGTTGCCAGCTGTGCCATCTGCTCAGCCGCCTCGCGCAGCACCTTCCCCCGCGACCTGGTGACCGTCGCGCGCGCCTCCTGCTCATCGGCCCGCGCGGCGACGACGCGAGCCTCTGCCTCGGCCTCCGCCCCGCGCGCAACCCTCGCCCGCAGCTCAGCCACCTCGACCAGCGCAGTCGCGGTCTCCGCACGGGCCCGCGACTCCGCCACGGTACCGGGAGCCTCGCCGGACTCCGCCTCCCGCGCCTCGGCCACGCGCAGCTCCGCCCGGGCGAGCGCCGTCGCCCGGTTGGCCTCGATCACGGCCGGGTCCGCGGCCGGGTCCGTGGTCAGGTCCGTGGTCCTGGCCACGTCGCCCTGTCGAGCCTCGGCCAACGCCCTTGCCCGCGCCGCCGCCGACGCCCTCGCGACCTCCGCCGCCGCCCGCGCGTTCGCCAGCTCCACCGCCGCGCGGCTCTGTGCCACGCGGGCCTCGGCCAGCCGGCCGTCGGCCTCCCGCGCTGCCTCCCGCGCCGCCGCCATCTGCTCCGGGGTGGCCTCGCCCGCCTGCACGGCCTGCTCGGTCCGATCGACCTCCGCCTGGGCCGTGTCAGCCAGGTGCTGGGTCTGCTGCGCAGCTGCGGTCGCCCTCGCCGCGCGGCCCTCCGCCTCCCGTACCTCGGCCTTCGACGCGGCGGCCTGGTCGGCCAGCGCCTGCGACCGCGCCTGCCGCGCCTGCTTGGCCAGCTCATCGGCCTGGTCCTGCGCAGCCGCCCTGTCCGCCGGATCGACCGCCGGGTCGTCGACGGCACGCTCGGCCTGCTCCGCCCTCCGCTCCAGATCCGTGGCAAGCGTCTCCGACGCCTTCGCCGCCGACTTCGCCTCCTCCGCCGGCCGCAGCTCCAGCGGGACGTCCTGCTGGGTGGGGCTGAACTGCAGCGTCCGGTCGTCGCCGACCGTCCGGGACTCGGTCTCGGTCAGGGGGATGTCGATGTTCGCCCCGATGACGAAGTTCTCCGTCCTCGGCTCCCGCCCCTCCTCCTCGAAAGTCAGCCGCATCACCGCGTGGCCCTCGTAGTTGGCCATGGCGGTCGGGAACTTGGCGCTGCTCACGCTCTTGGTCGAGGTGTCCTGGAACGGCCCGTCGGTGACCCGCCGCGAGCCGCCCGCGTTCGCCTGGGCGGCGATGCCCACCGCGTGCGGCGTGCCCTCGGCGGCCGTGCCCTTGCCGCCACCGAAGAGCTGGCCGCCCCACAGCTTCCAGTCCATGAAGGTGCTGCGCTGCACGGTGGCGATCTCGTTGGTCGGGCTCAGCTCGGCGTCCGCGGTGGCCTCGACGAACTTCAGCTGGACCAGTTCGACCTTGGCGCTGACCCTGAGGTCGCCCAGCGTCACCACCCGGGTGGAGTCCGGGGTGGCCAGCCGCTCGCCCCTCGTCGCACCGGCGAAGTGCGCGGCGACCGACGGCTGCTCGAAGGCGCTCAACGCCGTGTCCGCCAGCCGGTCCCAGGCCTTCCTGCCGAAGTACTCGGTCCCGACCTGGCGCAGCAGCTCCCGCGCGCCCGGGATCTCCGCCCAGCGCACGACATGGGAGTCGCCCATGCCCTCGGTCCAGATGGACTTCGGTGGCACCTGGACCTTGACCGGCGTCTCCGGCGCCGGTTTCGGCGCCGGCCGGCGGTCGTCGGCGGTGAACTCCGAGGCGGCCCGGTCCGTGCCGACCTTCCCGGCCTCCATCACGGTCTCCACACCGAGATGGGTGTAGGCCATGCCGACCTTGTGGACGCCGAGCATCCGCAGCGCGCGGAACCGGGCGCCGGCGGGCAGAATCCTGTCGGGGCTGCCCGGGGTCATCCACGGCTTCGTCCACGGCCGCCGCTCCATCCTGAACTGCAGCAGCAGTTGCCCGGTGTTGGTCACGCCCGCGACCTTGCTCCGGGTGCCGAGGCCGGTCGTGGTGGACTCGCCCTGGGCGTCCGTCCGTTGCTCGCCCCAGGAGTAGGTGCCGCCGGCGCCGAAGTTCGCCTCGGCGCCGTCGTGGAACGGGTTGGTGGTCCCCGCCGCGGTGAAGGCGACGGTGTGGCCGGAGCCCGTGGCCTTGCCCAGGGCGGTCTCGACGCCGACGCCGCCCTGCCGGTGCTGCAGGCTGGTGTTGGCGTTGAACTCGACCAGCGTCGGATCGAGCTTCTGGCTCAGGCTGTGCACCGAGGCGGTGACGGTGACCTTGCTCCGGCCGCGCTTGAAGGTCAGCAGCGGGCGTCCGCCGGCCATCGACGACTTGAGCCCCGCCTGGATGCGGTCGAGGTCAAGGTCTTCCTTGATCTGTCGGCGGATGTCCTCCCAGTCGGAGCCGAGCAACTGCCGGCCCTGGGCGTCGAGCCGCGCGACCGTGGCTTCCAGCCGCTGTTCGGCGAGCACCGGTCCCGTCGGCTCGGGCTCGGTCAGCGGATCGACCCTCGGCTGCCGCTCCAGCAGGAAGACGTCGGTGACCATGTCGTTGTCGCCCAGGACATGGGTCTCCCTGAGCCGTCGGGGCAGCGTGGCGAACTTGGTCACCGCCGGCACCGCCCCGGGCCCGCCGTCGGGAAGCTTCGGCGCGGTGGTGCGCAGCGGCGTGATCACGGCGGCCCGGACCTCGACCGGATCGCCGGATGCCTTGTAGGAGCGCTCGGGCAGGAAGGTCGTCCCCGGGGCCAGGGGCTTCTTCAGGTCGTACTCGGCGGTGAAGGTCGCCCGCCCCCGGAAGAGCGCGCCGTCCTCCACGTTCTTGCCCCGCGAGACAACGCTGCCGACCATCTCGTCGGTCTGGCTGCTCAGTTTGTCGTGCTGGTAGGTGTAGGAGACGTTGGCCTCGACGTGCGGGGTCTTGGTCTTCCCGGTCCCGCCGACGGTCTTGCGGATGCGCTGGTCCTGGGTCACGCCGAAGCCCGCGCGGGACCGGGTCCCACGCTCGAACTCGACGCCCTCGATGGACGTCTCGTGGACGAACCTGTCGACCGAGGCGCGGACGGTGACACTGCCGTGCCAGCCGTTGACGTCCACGTCGACGCGCAGTGCGCCACCCCGGCTCAGCCGGGACAGGGCGGCCTTCATCGCCACCGGGTCGAAGCGCTCCCGCAGCAGCATGCCCACCTCGTGCGGCAGCCGGTCGACTCCGGTCGCCTCCCGGAGCCTGCGCTCGATGCCCTTCAGCAGCAGGGTCGCCTCGACGCCGAGGCCGTGCACCACGTCGGAGACGCCGAGCAGGCCACGACCGAGCAGTTCGGAGACCTCGCGCTCCGGCTTGGCATCCTCACGCTCGTGCAGACCCTCGCTGGTTTCGGTGAAGGTCGTCGTCGACACATCCGGGCCCACCGTGCGGGTGTCCGACCGGTCCATGGTGAACTGCGGATGCAGCACCGCCGTGCCCGGCCGCTCCGCCGAGAGCGCCACCGGCTTGTCGTCGATGGTGAGACCCAACTGGACGGTGACCTCGGAGTCGAACTTCTCCCGGTCCCGGAAGTACTTGCCGTTCGCATAGGACGTGTCGGAGGCGTTGTTGCGCAGGGTGCCACGGTCGCGCCGCTGGGTTCCGGCGGTCACCGCGACGCCCTGGGTGAGTGATTCGGCCTTCATCCGCTCGGACTCGAAGGTGTTTCCGCCCTGTGCGGACAGCAACCGGGTGCGCGAGAGCTGGTAGCGGTCGGCAGTGACGGTGCTGCTCTCATTGACGGTATTGAGCTGGGCTGTCTCCTCCGGGCCACGGTGCGTCATCTCGCGCACGCGGGCGGTGGCACTGAGCACCACCCGGCCGACGCCGGGCACGTCCAACTCGTGGGTGCTGGTCGGCAGGCCGGTGGTCATCGCGGGGAGGGTGGCCGACAGGGTGTCGTGGTTGAAGGTCGCCAGCACCTGCCCCCGGACCGCCTCCCAGCCGGCCTGCCCCAGCTTGTCCGCGCACAACGCATCGATCGCGCTGTGCAGCGGAGAGATCGTCGGCAGGTCACGGACGATCGTCGTGTCGGGCAGGCCGCCGGGCACTGTGGGGTTGTCGGCCCTGGTGAAGGCGCGCTCCGGCGGAGCGAACACGGTCACCGCGACAGGCTGCCGCTTCGCCCCCACCGGCTGGGCCTCGGCCTGCTCCACGATGGTGGTGAAGCCGACTAGCGCACTCACGACAACGGCCGACTCGGCCGGATTGGCCGGATTGGCCGGATTGGCCGGGTTCGCCCTGTCCTCCAACTCGATGGACTCGTCCCGATCAACTGCGGCAGCCGCCCTACCGGGCGTGAACGGCTTCAACAGCCCCTCGCCCACCACTGACTTGCCGAGGGTGATCGACAGCGTGGCCTCGCCGTCGAAGACCGCGCCCGCGACCTTCTTCTTGAGCGTGAGCACGCTCTCGTCGCTGCGACCAGTGATCCTCGCCCGGCCGCCTGCGTGCTGCACCCCGCCGCCGATGCTGAAGATGCCGGACTTGATGTTGTTCGGCAGGAAGACACCGGGCGTCGGCAGGGCCTTGGTTCCCAGCGTGGCCTTCTGGTTGTTGGATACCCGTTGGACGCCGCTGCCCGTGTTGAACTCGGTCTTCCCGGTGTTGTAGGCGTGAGCCAGGCCCTTTTCGGTCACGAGTGCCGTGATGTCGGCGGTGGCAGTGGTCAGCCCGGTGTCGGAGACAACCTCGACGTGGCAGTAGTCGCCCGCCATCAGGCCCTTGAGGCCCAGTTGCAGGTCGCTGCCGTCCAGTCGGGCGGCGATGGCGGACCGCAGCTTTTTCCAGAGCTCCGCACCGTAGAGGACGGTCCCGCGCCGCTGGTCGTCCTTGGAGAAGCTGGGACTCTTGGTCCGGTTCCCCTTCCCGTCCGTGTGCCAGGCGTCAGCGACGATGTCGGTGGCGCCGAGCGTGCGCCGCTCGGTGATCCGCCGCGGTGCGGTGAACTGTCCGCCCAGGATCGCCCCGGGCAGCCCTTCGAGCGGGACGTCCCGGGCGGGCACCGAGAAGTGGACAGTGACGTCGACCGGAGCGACGGTCTCCTGGTGGGTCGAACCGGGAAGCCTCGGGAACCTGGTGAGGTCGGTGAGGTCCACCTCCAGGGTCATCGGGGCGTCGATGAGCATGCTGGGCTCGACGGACTTGCCTCGCGTGATGCGGCGGCTGCCGCTGGAGAAGTCCTCGCCCGTCGTCCGGTCCCAGGTGTAGCCGAAGGTCTCGGTGGTGTCGACCCGCTCCGGCACGGAGAACTTCACCTGGGCGCTGGCCTGGACCCGCTTGCGGGTGTCCGTGTGGAAGCCGTCCCCCTGCTGGTGGTCGCCGCCGCTCTCGAACTCGGTAATCGGCCCGGGACGGCCGGCGTCCGGCCTGCCGACCCGGCCGGTGATCGTGATCTTCCCCGACCAGGTTCCGACCTCGGACGGCTGGAGCGGCATGATGTCCCGCCGGTCGCCCATGGACACCGAGATCGGCACCTCCAGGCTCATCCCGCGCGCCAGCTTGGCCATCGCCCCGCGCAGGGCGACCGGGTCGACGAACACCTGGTCGATCGCATCCGGAGCCTCCGAGTCGGCCCCGACGATCCTCGCCACGGCGTCGTTGATGTCCTTGGCGAAGACCCGGAGGCCGTCCTCGCCGTCCGCGCGCTCGGAGTCCACCGTGAGGTACAGATCACTCATCGAGAACCGGCCCTGACGCTCGATCCGGCTCCGCACCGGGAGGTCGGGCTTCTTCTCAGCCCCGGAGTCCCGGCTGCCACCCTCGGAGCTCCCGTTGCCCTTCGGCTCCTCGTTGTCCTTCGGCTCCTCCTCGGATTCCGATTTTCCACCGTTGCCCGGGTTCGCCTCGTCCGAATCCGCGTGGTCCCGGACTACAGCATCGTAATGGTCGGTCAGGTTGTAGCAGATCCGGATTTCCTGGCCGGTCTCCGGACCGTAGGAAATCCCCCGCTCACGCACGCTGCGCCCGCCGGTACCGCTCTCCTCGTAGCAGGTCACCAGCCTTATGCCCAAGGCATGGGCGGCGAGAGCGGGAAGCATCTCCCCCTCAGGGCTGAGGTAGTCGTTCTCCCAGTTCGCCACCACACTGCGCAGCCGGGCCACCTCGTCGTCGTGGACGATGCCCGTGGGGCGATCGGGATGTCCCATGACTTCTTCGATCGCGGTTTCCCGGTCGAGCGCACCATTCGAATAGCGCTCGATGATTTCTTCACGATCCAGTTGTCCCGGATTGCGGGAGCTGTCCTCGTGGGAGAGGATCCTTCGGACCTCAGCGACGAACTGATCGGACGTCGCCCGCTCAAGTCGGGCCTTCGTCGCCGCCTGTCCCTCAGGAGTCAGGCGGTAGGGGTGCACGATCTCGCGCAGCACGTCGGAGTCCCGGCCGGCCTGGAGAACGTCCTCCAGCCTCGCCCCGACGACTGCCTTCAACCGTGCACCTGGATCCAGTTCAGCAAGTGCCGGTTCATGCGCGCTGAGGAACTCCTCGACCCAGTCACGGGCGCTCCCGTGGATGGAGTTGAGGATGCACAGGCCGATGGATCCCCGTGACGGCTCCTTCTTCCAGCCCTCCATCGGCCGCGCCTCGGGCTCGGCGAAGCTCACGGCGCCGGGCAGTGGGCTGTGGATCTCTTCGGCAGCGGCGTGATCGAAGCCCTCGGGCCGGTCCTTGAAGCTGCCGTCGTTCGACAGCTGCGCGCCGTGCTGGACGACCACGGCGGCGTACGGATCGCCGGCATCGTGTTCCCCGGCCGGGCCGCCGGTCCGGGCCCCCGCCTCCCCCTTGCGCGTCTCGATCTCCTCCGGCGTGGGACGGCGGAGCTCCAGCCAATGACCGCCGCCCGTGAGCACCGGCCGGCCGTCGCCGCTGAAGCCGATCTTCGCGGCGACCACCAGCCGCCCCTCGGCGCCCGCGTCACGCCCGTCCGGAACGAACCACACCGGCTGGTCGGCGACCAACGCGGAGGAGGTGACCCCCTCGGACCAGAGCTTCCGCATCACCTCCGCGACAAAGCCGCGGTTCAGCTCCGAACCGAGACTGCAGGCGACGAACTGCAACGGGTCGGTCCCGTTCCACTCACCCGATTCACGCAGCTCGCGCAGCAGCCCGGTCATCTCCTCCGGACCGAGCTCGCGGCCCTCGAAGACCGGTCGGCCGGTCTTGGCAGAGGTGTGCATCGCCAGCGTGTGGACGCCGTCCTGCCGGGGGAACCGGGCCAGCGCCTCCTGGACCAGCCGACGGGCCGTCGGGTCCGGATTGCCGTCGTCCAGCCACCGACCACGCCGCACACCGCCGACACCGCCGAGCGGAGTCCCGAGCGGAGCCCCGGGCCGGCGGACCGGCGGCGCATGGTTCTCCTGGTGCGGCTGGACCGGCGGCGCGTCGTCCGCCGGGTGCGGGTGGACGTCGACGATCCGGTTCGCCTCGACCGTCACCCGGAGCCGCCTGCCCGCAAAGGTGCCCACCACCTGGACCGCGCCGGAAGGGTCCGTCCGGCTGCTCTCGTAGCGGGCCACCGCCTCGCGGGCGGCGATGCCCATTTCCTCCCGGGTCCAGTCGCCGAACGTGCCCTCCGGGTACTGCGTGCGCGGAAACCCGGACAGCGGCAGGTCGGGCGCGCGCCGAGGCCCGGTCGGCGCCAAGGGGCTCGGGCCCGACGGGCGCCCCTGCTCGGCGCCGGAACCGGAACCGCGCGGGTCCTGGCCCTCGATGCGCGGACGCTTGCCCATGGCCTGGCTGCTGGAGCCCACGTCGCCGTCCGAATTCGGACGCTTGGCCGACCGGACCTGTTCCGGGTAGTACTCGACATGCCGACCGTTGCGCACCAGGCCCACGATCCGCACGCCGCCGCTCATCCCACGCCACTGGTAGGTGTTCTCGCGCCCGGGAACGAGCCCGAGCTCGAAGCGGGAGCGGAACGCGTTCTCGACGTGGTGCAGCAGCAGCTCCGGTGTCCAGCGCGCGGGGAACATGGTGCGCTCGCCGTCGGCGGCCTCGTGCCACCGGGTCGCGAACTGCGCCAGCGGGTCGTCCGGACGCAACCTCGGATCCAGGAAGCGGACGACCGCCTGGTACGTGCCGTCCTGGTGCAGGCGGACGGGCTCCTGCCACACCCCCGCGTACCGCACCGACTGCCCCGGGTTCGGCAGATGGTAGGCACCACTGCGGGTCCGCCTGTTGCCGGAGCGGACGAAGTCCTCCGACCGCTGGCCGAAGGCCGGGAGCGAGGTCTCGACCGCCATCGGACGAGGGGTCGACAACCCCTCCTCGTCCAGGTCGCCCTGGTCCTCGGCGGGCCGGAAACCGGTGAACTCACCATGGCTCAGCTCGCCCTCGATCCACACCCCGCCGTACTCGCCCGACCAGGTGTACCGGCCCTCAAGCCCCGCCACCGGCAGGACGTTCCCCTCCCGCAGGGCATGGAGGTACGCCTGCTCCGCCGCGTACACGGCATCGTCCGCGTCCCAGTGCTCCGGGAACATCATCCGCACCGACGGCCCCGCGTCGCCCTCCGTCTCCCCGGCCTCCAGGGCCGCGAGGTACGCCCGCGCCTCCTCCACACTCCGGTGCTCCGGGACCACTGCTCCCGACGAGCCCGGGTCGCCCGCCAGCTCCCCGGCCGCCGAGTCGTAGCCCCGTGCGCGCACCTCGGAGTCCGCCACCAGGAACGTCCCGTTGGCATTGGCCCCCCCGATCCGGCCGGGCAGCGGCCGATCGGACCCCGGCCCGGGCCACAGATGGCCCGCGTGCCGCTCCGACACCGACTCCGACTCCCCGTGGAGCACCGCGCGACGGGTGTCCAGACCGAAGTGGGCACGCGTCGGCAGACCGTCCCCACGCGGCTCGACCTCGTCCCCGGAGGCGAACACCGTGCCCCCCGAGGACGTACGGCGAGCGTCCCCCAGCGCCGCGTCGACATCAGCCCCGATCCGGCGCAGCGACCGAGGAGCGATCCGGCCCACCGACTCGGCGCCGGGACGCGCCATCGGGTAGTCGCTGTCCAGGAACGCGCGCCCCCGGCCGTCGTGGGCGAGGCCCGCCATCAACGAACCGTCGGTGTACACCGAACGCCGACCGAAGGCGTGTCCCTCACGGTACTCGTCGTGAAGGCCCAACAGGTGTCCCACCTCGTGCGCCAGCGTCAGAGGCCCACTGTCCAGGCCCCAGTCCTCAGCGTCCGCCCGAGGCTGGGTCTCCCGCAGCGTGATCACATGGTGGGCAGGGCTCGACCCATCGACGAACTCCAGCTGCACCCTGAGCCGGTCCCCGTTGGGAAGACGCAGGTCACGTTCGTTGTAGTGCTCGTCCACCCCCAGCTGGGCCGTCTCCCGCAACTGGACCACCCGGAAGGGGTCGAGGCCCTCCTCCTCGTCCAGATTGATCCGCACCAGCAGTCGGGTCGTCGTCTCGCCGTCGGCATCCACCGACCTGAACCGCTGCGCCTCGTAGCGCCGCGCGTACATCGGGGCCGGGGCGTGCGTGAGCCCGAGCTCGAACTCCTCCGGCGGCAGCTGTACCAAGGCGGGCGGAGCCATCGGCTCCCATCCCGGGAACGGCACCTCGGCGAACGGCAGATCGATGTCCATCTCCGTCCCGGCGGCGAACTCCTCAGCGAGGTGGTGACCGTCGTCGATCGGGTTGATGCTCGGCGACCCGCCCTGCTGGGGGACGGCCACCCGCTCCGGACCCAGCACGGCGTCGGTGATCCTGCCGCGCTCGACCGTCACCCGCACCTGCCGTCCCTCGTACTCGCCCTCGTAGACGGAGACCCGGCCCGGATGGGGGGTACGCACGGACCGGGGGTCGGCGACCACCTGGACGGCGGCGTGCCTGACCTCCTCCGGCGTCCACCGGCCGATCTCGCCCACGGACTGCCGAGTGCGCGGGAATCCGGCGGCGACCAGCAGTGAGCGCTGGTCGTCGGCGGGAGCCGGGCGGACGCTGACCAGCGTGCCGTCGTCGCGCGACACGCCCTCGATGACGACGCCACCGCCCACGCCCCACCACCGGAAGGTGCCGTCCCCGAGGCTCTGCTCGTTGATGAGGTCCAGCGCCGACTGCTGCGCCCGCCCGATGTACTCCCGCAACTGCTCAGGGGTCCAGTCGGCGGGGAACATGGTGTGCTCGCCCTCGCCCTGCGACCACCGGGTCGGGAACTGCGCCAACGGGTCGTCCGGACGCAGCGCGGGATCCAGGACCCGAACGACGGCCTGGTACGCCCCGTTGGCGTGGGACGCGCCGCGCACTACCCGGACGCCGTCCCGGGTCTCCCCCTGCGGCAGCTGGAAGACACCCGTCTCGTTCATCGCGAGACGGATCGGATCCTGCCTTTCCGGGCCCTGCACCGGCCCCTCGCCGTGCACCGGCACCGCCGGCGCCACCGGCACCACCGGCACCACGTCGACGATCTCCCCGGCACGGACCGTCACGGTCAGCTCCCGGCCCGCGAACTCGCCGGTGAAGGCGCGCTCGTCGGGGTCGCCCGGGTCCGGCACATACCCCCGGGACGCCGCCACGCGGCTCGCGGCGTACCTGACCTCCTCCGGGGTCCACTCGCCGAACGCGCCCTCGGGCTGCACGGTGCGCGGGTAGTCGGCAGCGACCGGCGTACTGCCCAACTCCCGGTCCTGGACCGGGCGGAACCTGACATGCCGGCCGTCGCGCACCTCGCCCTCGATGTGCACACCCCCGCCCACGCCGCGCCAGGCGTAGCCGGCCCCGTCCTGCCGCGTCACCGTGCGGTTCGCGTGCGCCGCCTCGACGTGTCGCAGCAACCGGTCGGGTGACCAGCTGTCGGGGAACATGGTGGTCTCGCCCTCGCTGTGCGGCTGCCACCGGTTCGGGTGCGCCGCCAGCGCATGGTTCGGAGACACCAGGGGATCGAGGAAGCGGACGACGGCCTGGTAGGTGCCGTCGGCGTGCTGGACACCGCGCTCCAGCACGATGCCCTCGCGCAGCCTCGGCGTCGCCCCGTCCGGCCGGGCCGGCACGTGGTAGACGCCGGTCCGGTGCTGCCGGTCGCCGTAGCGGACCACGTCCTCCATCCGCTGCGGGAAGACCGGCCCGCTCTGCGGCACCGTCCCTGGCGCCGGGAACTCCGGCCCTGCGGGCAGCCCCCAGGGATCGAACCCCGGGATCGGCTCATCGGTCTGACGCCGTGAGGGCCGGAACCCGGTGAACTCCCCGTGGTCCAGTTCGCCCTCGATGCGGACGCCGCCGTAGACGCCGGCCCAGGTGAAACGGCCCTCCGTCCCCGGCACCGCCTGGACGTTCCCGGACCGCAGGGCGTCGAGGTACGCCTGCTCCGCCGCGTACACCGCATCGTCCGCGTCCCAGTGCTCCGGGAACATCATCCGTCCCGACGCCTGCGGGTCGCCCACCAGGTCCCCGGCGCTCCCGGCCGCGAGGGCCCTGAGGTACGCCCGTGCCTCGTCCGCGTCCTGGTGCTCCGGGAACGCCGCCCGTCCCGACCCCCCAGGGTCGCCCATCAGCTCCCCGGCTGCCGAGCCGTGGACCCGTGGGCGCACCTCGGAGTCCGCCACCAGGAACGTCCCGTTGGCATTGGCCCCCCCGATCCGGCCGGGCAACGGCCGATCGGAACCCGGCCCGGGCCACAGGTGGCCGGTGTGGCGCTCCGACCGCGTCTCCGACTCGCCGTGGAGCTCCGCCCGGCGAGTGTCCAGGTCGAAGTGGGCCCGGGTCGGCAGACCGTCGGCACGCGCCTCGAACACGTCGCCGGTGCTGAACACACTCTCCCGGGAGGAGCTGCGGATCGCGGTGCCCAGCGCCGCGTCGACGTCGGCCCCGAGCCGGCGCAGGTAACGAGGAGGGATGCGCCCCGTGGTGGCAGCAACTCCACTGTGCGCGTACTCCCCGTCCAGGGCCGTCCTTCCCCATCGGTCCGTCCAGTTGGACGTCATCAGCGCATGGTCGCCGTACACCGAACGCAGCCTCGGGTCCGCGCCTTCGCGGTACTCGTCCTGGAGGCCGAGCAGGTGCCCGACCTCATGCGCGAGCGTGACCGGCGTGCTGGTCAGACTCCACAGTCCGGAGTGCTCGCGAGGGGTGTGCTCGCGCAGCTCGACGACGTGATGGGCCTGTCCGGGATCGTTGACGAACTCCAGCGCCACCGAGAGCCGCTCCCCGCTGGGAAGGCGCAGGTCCCGGTTGTTGTAGTGAGCGTCCACGCCGTCCTGGGCGGCCCGCATCAGTTCGCCGATCCTGGCCTGGTCGAGCGGCTCGGTCATCCGCAGGCTGATGCGCAGCAGCAGTCGGGTGACTCTGCCGTCGAACGGCGTCTCGAACCGCTGTACCTCGTAGCTCCGCTCGAACGCCGGCCCGGGGGCGAACTGGTACTGGTCGACCGGCGGCCTCACCGTCGCCGACGGCCCGACCGGCGCCCACCGTCGAGTCGACGGCGGCACCTTGGCCGGTCCGTAGGTGTCGGCGACCGGCGGCGTGGCGGCAGCGAACTTCACCGCGCCGGGCAGCGGGCCGCGGATCTCATCGGCAGCGGCATGGTCGAAGCCGTCCGGCAGCTCCCTGAAGCTTCCGTCGTCCGACAGATAGGCACCGTGCGGCACCACCACGGCGGCGAACGGATCACCCGCGCCGGGCAGCGCGGCCGGGCCGTCGGCCCCGGCCGTCGCCGCGGCACGCGCCTCGACCTCCTCCGCCGTGGGGCGGCGGAGCTCCAGCCAGTGCCCGTCGGCCGTGAGCACGGGCCGACCGTCATCATCGAAGCCGACCCCCGCGGCGACCACCAACTGCCCTGCCGCGCTCGTGTCGTGTCCGTCCGGGACGAACCACACCGGCCGGTCGGCGACGAAGGCCGGTGCGGTGACCCCCTCGGACCACAGCTCGCGCATCACCTCGGCGACATAGCCGCCGCTCAGGTCCGAGCCCAGACCGCAGGCGACGAACTGCAACGGGTCGGACCCGTTCCACTCGCCCGAGTCACGCAGCTCGCGCAGCAACTGCGTCATCTCCGCCGGGCCCAGCTCACGCCCCTCGAACACCGGCCGACCGGTCTCCGTGGAAGTGTGCATCGCCAGGGTGTAGCGGCCGTCCTGCCCGGGGAACCGCGCCAGCGCCTCCCGCATCAGCCGCCGGGCGACCGGGTCCGGGCTCCCGTCGTCGAAATACCGGCCGCGCCCCGCACTGCCGAAGCCGCCGAGCGACTCTCCCCGCTGGTGGCCGCGGCCGCTCTCCGACGAGGGCCCAAGCTCCCCGCCGCCGGAGCCCACGCCAGGCAGGGGCTTCGGATGAGCGGTGGCCTGGGCCTCCTGGCTGTGCGGACGGTCAGTCATCAGCGCGGGAGTGTGGGCGACCTCGGGTGCGTGGCCGGCGGAGCCGTCTCCAGCACTGCCGCCGGACAAGATGTCCAGCAACTGCCGGGCGAGCGGATCGGCGCCGCTCCCGTCGTCCTCGGTGACCGAGTCGTCCGATCCGAAATGGACCGCCCCGGTCGGACGCCTGTCCGGCCCCGGCACGCCGTCTCGCCACCCGGGGGGAAGCTCGGACGGTACGCGGGTGGGGCTCGGCTCTTCACCCTCCGGCGGCTTGCGGTAGTGCAGCCAATCACCGATGCCGCTGAGCACCGGCTTACCGTCCTCGTTCCAGCCCACCTGCTTCGCCACAACCAGATGTCCAGGGACGGTCAGGTCCAGCTTTCCATCCTCGGTGTAGGCCGGTACGGCCATCACGGCACCGTCGGCGAACCGCGCCTCTGCTTCGCTGTTGTGATCCCAGAGGTGTGTCATGAGCGCACTCGTGTACGTCTCGTTCACCCCGAGATCGCAGCCGATGAGTTCCAGCGTCTGCCTCTCCGGCCACTCACCCGAGTTCGACAGCGCATTCAACGTGTTGGCGAGGCGATCAGCCGTCAGTGGGCCCTTTTCGTAGCGGGGAGTCTTCCTCGCACCCATGCTCAGCGCAACCCGGAACACCCCGTCGGGGTGCGGCAGCCGCAACAGCGCCTCCCCCTGGGCGAACAGCTTCAGGTTCGAGAAGGTGCGGTCGACGATCCAGCGCAGCGAGGAACCTCCGGGCAGCTCCAGCCGCTCACCGAGCACCTCGACCGGTCGCGGAGTGGCGTCCGGCTCGACGCCGAGCGCGGGACGGGACCGCTGGACCGTTCCGTAGAGATGCGTCTGTCCGCCGTAGCTGATCAATCGGTCGACCTTGACCTCCCGGTCCCGGCCGAGGAGAAGCTCCTGTTCCGTGTCGTCGTAGAAGGATGCCTTCTCCATCCAGATCGCCGGGGTGTCGGCCGGCACCCGCAGGTGCATGATCACCTCCCGGCTGTTGAAGCTCCGGTGAGGGATGACAGCCAGGGAGGTGGAAGTGAACTCGTGCAGCGTCAGGACATGACCGGTGAGCGACGCCAGCTCCTGGGGCAACCGAGCGGCCTGGACCCCCCGCACGACGACCAGGTCCTCCGGCGCCGGGAACCGCCGCATCGCACTGTCCAACGCATCGATCGTGCCGAGCACGCGCAACGCTCCGACCGGCGAGAATCCCGTCCGCTCGGCGATGGCCGCGAGCGCGTGGAACGCCTCGGCCTCCTCGGGCGTGGCTGCGCGCGGAACGCCACCGTCCATCACCGAGCCGTCGGCCTGCCGGTAGACCCGCAGCGCCGGCCGGAACAGGGCGATCTCCAGAGGCGAGTGGTCGCGGCCGTCCGCGAGAATCCGGTTGATCTCCGTGTACGACGAGAGCGGGCCCGGGCGGTTCGTGATCTTGCCCCGATCGCTGGTGTAGTCGTAGAGGGCCTTCCGCTCATCGAACGGAAGCGCGTCGACGCGGTCGTTCCACTCGCTGCCTCCGTACTGCTTGGCCGCCTCATCATCGGGGAAGGTCCTCGCACCTCGGGCGAGCTCGTGATCGGCGAGGGCGATCCGCAGGGGCAGCGACAGCGTCTCGAAGGGCTCGGACCCGATCCGGTCGACGAGATTCTCACCCTGCCGGTCGACGAACGGAGTGAACCTGCCGTCCTCCGGGGACTTGCCCCTGGGCACCTTGGCAACGACCGGGAAGCCCGTCCTCGGGTCGTACCCGAGGACCGCCTTGCCGGTCCCCCGGTCGTAGCCGAGGACCGGTTCTCCCGCCGGGCCGAGCCCGAACAGGGCGGCACCGGTCCTCCGGTCGTGGGACAGGATCGTCGGGTCCGCGAAGGTCAGCGCGTGGCCCGAGCCTCCGGCGGAAGGAAGGGGCGCAGGGAGGCCCTTGAACCTCACCCACCGGTTGACTTCCACGACTGCCGGGCCCTCGACCGCATCCACCGCAGTCGGGACGTTCGAGTCGTGCAACAGCGCCACGGCCTGGCTCGACAGCGGCGGCTGCTCGTCGTCCTCCGACTCCTCCGGCTCCTCGGGCTCCGCCGGCCGCGGCTGCGGGCCCCCAGCCGAACGGGAGGACGCGGCGGGCCGGACGATCGCGTCGTAGTGGCCGGTCCCGACGCGTTCGACCGGGACCCCGCGGCCGTCCTCCGGGCCGACGGAGGTCACATACCGCAGCCCCTGTGCATCCCCGGTGTCGCGGTACAGGTCCAGCCTGATGCCCAGGGCATGCGCGGCGAGGGTCGAGAACACGTCCCCCGAGTCACTGTTCCACTCGTCCTCCCAGCGCCCGACCTGGTCGCGCAGGACATCCATGTCCTCGTCGGTGATGGGCCCCATCCCCGTGGCCGTTTCGAGGAGGTCCTCGCGGCTGAGGGCATCCGTGCGCAGGTACTCGCGGTACTGCTCACGAAGATCGTCGTTCGTCCCGCCGAGGACCTCGGAGGAGGGTTCGTCCTGCACGATCCGATCGATCAGCTGATCGTTGGTGAGCCCCTCCAGCTCCTGCCGGCTGCTCTTGTTCAGCCGGATATAGCTTTTGACCACCGTCGGCAGCTCCGCACCCGGCGTGCGGTCGAGGTAGTCGCGGACCATGGCCTTCAGCCGCTGCGCCGGAGCCAGCGACTCGCGGCCCGGGGCGGTGAAACCCGCATGGTCGTCGAGCCACTCGCGATCACCGGCGTAGATCGAGTTGAGAGCGCAGAGACCGTCCAACGGCACCCTCTCCCGCCACGTCTTCGGGACGGGCTGCCGCTCCTCCTCGGCGAACTTCACCGCGCCCGGCAGCGACGGGCGGATCTCGCCCGCAGCGGCGTGCTGATAGCCCTCGGGCCGGTCCTTGAAGCTGCCGTCGGCAGCCCGGTAGGCGTCGTGCCGGACCACCACCGCAGCGAAGGGGTCGGCTGCGGCCTGCGCCCTGGCCGGGTCGTCGAACTCGGCCGCCGCCGCCTGGCGCGCCTCGATCTCCTCCGGCGTGGGACGGCGGAACTCCAGCCAGTGGCCGCCGGCCGTGAGCACCGGCCGGCCGTCGGCGGTCAGGCCGACCTTGGCCGCGACCACCAGGTGCCCCGAGCCGTCCCCGGCCGCGGTGTCGCCGGTCTTCGGCGCGAACCACACCGGCTCGTCCGCCGCCAGCGCCGTCGTGCCCAGCCCCCGCTCCCACAACTGCCGCATGACCTCCGGCACATAGTCGCCGTGCAGCGCGCCGCCCAGGCCGCAGGCGACGAACTGCAGCTGGTCGGTACCGTTCCACTCCCCCGACTCGCGCAGCCCCACCAGGGTCCGGACGAAGTCGGTCGGCGTCAGCTCGCGCCCGTCGTGGACCGGAAGGCCGCGACCGCCCGAGGTGTGCACGGCGATGGTGAAGACCTTGTCGTGCACCGGGAACTTCGCCAGCGCCTGCTCGATCTGCTGCCGCGCACCGTCGTCCGTCGACGGGCCTCCCAGCCACGCCCCGTGCTGCCTGCCGCTGCTGTCGCGCAGCGCCCGCGTCGTGGACGGCGATGCCTGGAAGTCGGGATGATCACTGTGGACAGTGTCGGACAGGCTGGGATGTTCCTCCACCTTCGGCAGCTCGGGCGTGTGCTCGGGCACGGGCGCGGGCTCGGGCGCGGGCTCGGGCATCGACACGGTCTCGCCCTGCGGGTTCTTCGCGTTGAAGAGCACCATCCGGGTCGTGTCGTCCTCGACCGTGAAGTTGCTGCACTCCCGGTCCGGCACGGTGACCGTGAAGCTGAGCGGAACGGTGAACGTCTCGGCGCCGTCCCCCTTGCCCAGGGTCAGCTTGAGCAACGCCGATGCCGAGTACCGCGACGAGGGCGTGGCGAACTTGGCGTGCGACATGCTCTGCCCGCCCTGACCGGTGGACCCGCCCTCACGGCTGCGGTACTGGCCGCCGATGACGGCCGAACCGGTCAGGCTGTCTCCGTTCTCCAGCTCTCCCTGGCCGCCGAGCGAGATCTGCAGACCGCCCAGGTGCGACTCCAGCCGCATCGCGCCGCCGGAGCTGGACACCGAGTTGATCGGCGACAGCTCGGACGACTTCTCCGTCCCCTGGTACTCCAGGTGCTCGATGCTGAGCATCCCGGTCACGCCGTCGGTGTCCACCAGCGGACGGCTGTTGGGATGCGGGGTGCCGAGCTCCTCGCCGCGCGATGCCGCCGGAATACGAGCCGTGAGCTGGTTGTAGCCGAAGGCGGTGAGGGTGCTGCTCTCCAGCCGCTCCCAGGTGGCCTTGCCGAAGTGCTTGGGCCCCGCCTCGCGCAGCAGCGCGAGCAGACCGCCGACATCGTGGACGCCGTTCATGACGTCGATGCCGCGCAGCTGCGCCACCTCGTTCCACACCCGCTCCGGGGGCACCCGCAGCTGGGTCCCCCTCGGGATCGCCACCGGAGTCAGGGCCTGCCGGTTGAGGACGCGGCCCTGCTCGTCCTCCGTCACCAGGGCAGTCCCGTCGGCGCGCACCGCGGAGGTACGGACCAGGACGTCCACCCCGACCTTGGCCTTCGCATAGCCGTGGGTCGGCTTGAAAGCCCACTTGAGCCCGGTCCGCTCGCCCTCGGGAGCCACCGTGTCCTGATCGCCGATGGCGATCCGGGGATTGCGCTGCATCCGGAACGACAGGGTCACCTCGCCGCTGAAGTCGGAGGCCTGGGCCTTGGTCTTGTAGGTCATACCGGAGGTGGTCCGGTGCGCCTGCGGGGCCGCCTCCTCCACCGCGTGGCCGTAGCTGCCGGTGACCTGGCCGACGAAGGCTGCCGGGAGGCTGCCCACCGGGTCGGTCGTCCCCTTCAGCGCCAGCTGGTAGTTGCTGTTCTCCCCGGTACCGAAGGTGGTCGCCCCGTCCTCACTGGCCGAGTTGTGCTGGAGGTCGGTCCCGCTGGTGAACTCGAAGGTCTCCTTCTCGCCCATGGTGGAGCTGTGCTCCAGGCTGCGCATGGACGCCGTGATCCAGACGGTGCTCCGCCCCGACTTCGACCTCAGCCTCACCGGGTCGTTCGCCATCATCGGCTTCAGCCCCGCCTGCAGCCGGTCCGGGGAGAGCTCGGCCAGGATGAGCTTCTTCATCTCCGGCCACTCCGAGCCGAAGACCTTCTCGCCCTCAGCTTCCACTCCGACCTGCTTCGCGACCCCGTCGATGGTCACTCGGTGCGGGGCGATGGTCTGCTCCGCCATCGACCGGGTCTTCGTCGCCGGGTTGAGGTGGTAGACGTTGTGGACGACGTGCTGGTCACCGAGGACCAGTCGGTTGGCGATGTCCTGGGGGACGCCGCGCCCCGGTCCGGAGGCCGCCGCCGAGGTCTCCCGCGTGGGCACGGCGAGCTTGGTGGTCACCGCCACGGACTTCGGCTGCTCGCCCGAGTCCGCGACCCACGCCCCCTTCGACTTTCGCTCGAACACCACCCGGAAGTTGGTGGTCCCGCTGAACTCCTCGGCGCGCTCGACGGCCTTGCCGTTGCTGAGCGTGCCGGTGTTGCTCTCCACCGTGCCGCTGGCGACGCGGTTCCATCCCTTGCTGGCGGTGAAGGTGCCCTGGAAGTGCGGGGCCTTGCCGGTGAGCACGTCCACGGCGGTGTGCACAACGCGCTTCTCGCGCATGGCGCCGACCGAGGAGCGGGAGGCGGAACCCTGCTGGAACTCGTAGCTGTCGAGCCCCCGGGTGTGACCGAAGTCCTTCGCCAGCTCCGGCACCAGCCGGACCCGTCGCCCGTTGCGACCGCCCTTGATCTTCAGCGTGATCTCCCGGCCCCGGGTGGCCGGCGAGAGCAGCGCCCGCATCGCGTCGGGATCGAAGGTCGACAGCACCCGCATCCGCACACTGTCGGACACCCGTCCAAAGCGCTGCCTCACCCCCTCAAGCACGTCCTCATGGACCTTGACTGCGTTCCGGTCGAGGCTGTGGACCACCCAGGAGGCGGATATCTGACCTTCGGTCAGCTTGGCCGGCGGCTTCGGCGGCTCGGCCTTGGGCGGCTCGACCTTCGGCACGGCGGTTGCCACGGGCGGCACCGTGGAGGAGGACGAATCCTGCTGCGGCGGCTCGGTCTCCTCCGGTTCGAGGAACTTCTGCTGCTCCCTGGTGAACACCACCCCGTCGTTCGCGTCCCCCTGGAGCTGGTAGCTGTGCCCCTCCAGCGCGTTGAGGCTGAGCTCCGCGTCGATGACGACCGGAATCTCATGCGTCACGCCGTTCACCGTGACGGCGACGGTGACCTTCACCTTGCTGTCGTACAGGTCCTGCTTCTCCTTGAACTTGCCGTTCGAGGAGACCGTCGCCGAACCGCCCGAGCGCAGACCGTCACGGTCCTGCTGCTGGAAGTTGTAGCCCGCCATGTCACCGATCGAATTGGTGCCGGCCTCGTTCAGCTCCTTGGTCCCGCCCACCGTCAACTGCCCGGTGCCCGTCTGCGACAGCAGCCGGCGCTCCGCGTCGGAGTTCACCGTCTCGTTGACCACGTTGCGTTCGGCGACGTCGAGCGTGCGGTGGTACTCCATGCTCTGCACCTCGGCCTTGAGGCTGAGCTTGAGCGTCCTCCCCCCGGTCGACAGCTCCCGGGTCTCCAACGGCACGCCGCGGGTCATCGCGCCGAGCCGGGACGAGATCTTGGCATAGCCCACGGCCTGGAGCACGTCGTCCGCGACGTCGTCCCAACCGCCCGCTCCCAGGCGCGACTTCACCTCTGCGATGACCGCGCTGCGCAGTGCACCGACGTCCGGCAGGTCCCTGACCGTGGCGGTGTCGTTCAGGCCGCCGCCCGTCTCCTTCCACACGTCCACCGGCGGCCGGGCGACCTTGGCGTCCTGCTTGAAGGCGCGCGGGACCACCGGGTCCACACGCTCCTTCTGCTTCTTCAATTCGCTCGCGTCGTCCGACACGTGCCCGGAGTCCACCTTCAGCACGTCGGCCTGCGGAATGCGGGCCGAGAAGCGCACCTCGGAGGTGGCGCTCCGGGTCTCCTCGGTGAAGTGCGACTGGATCGGCGGGCGGAGCGCGCGCGGAAGCAGCCGGCTGAACACGTTCCTGACCGAGGCGTCGGACTGGGCCGGCGTGAACACCCGCTTGGTCATCCGGAACTGCAACTCGCTCACACCGTCGAAGACGGCTCCGGGCTCCTTGCTCTTCACCGTCGAACTGGACTTGAACCCGTCGGTGCGGATGTCCACCACATCCCGGGCCAGCTGAACGGCGCCGTTCCCGGTCGCGTTGCCCTGGGACTCGTGCACGGTCTTGGTCAGCGCGCCGGTCGCGCCCATGTTCAGCATGTCCGTGCGGGTGCGCTGGTCGGTGTCGCCGCGCGCGGTACCGGTGCCGAAGTTGAACTCGGTCTCGGCCTTGGGGGTCAGGTCCACCTGCTCCGCCGACTTCAACGTGGCGCCGATCTCCACGTAGCCGATGACCCGCCCGGACTTGCTGGTGATCTTGACGCTGATCGGGTCACCGGCCGACATCCCGCGCAGCCCCTGCTGCAGCCGGTTGAGGTCGACCGCGGCGAGGATCAGCGTCTTCGCCCTCTCCCAGTCGGAACCGAAGAGCTCGTTCCCCGCATGGTCGACCGGCGAGAGCACCTCGCGCATGCCCCGGTCGCCGCCGTCATTGCTCAGCATCGACCGGACGCCCTGGACCACGGTCGCGCCGAGCCCGAAGCCCCGCCGCACCTTCTCCGGGAGGACGAACTTGCCCTTGTTCTTGTCAGCAGCACGGTCGCCGTTGAAGTCCACACACTCCTGCTGCGGGATCCCGACCGTGACCCCCAGATCGAGGTTGTGACCGGCAGCGCCGTCCTTGGAAGTGAACGGTTCGCCTCCGGGGTGGGACGCGCTGACCCGGTAGCGGAGCTGGCTCAGGTCCAGCTTCAAGGTGACCGTCCCGGCGAACAGCGCGGTCGGCAGGCTGGTCTTGGCCCGGGCCAGCACCTGGTCGGTGTCGCGCCCGAGCACCTCGTTCTGCCAGTCGTGGGCCAGGCCCAGACTCGCGGTGAGGGAACCCAGCTTGCTCTTGATGACGGCGCTGAGCCCGTAGTTGAGCCGCCAGCGGCTCCCGGCGCGGGAGCCGAACTCGCCGCTCTGCTCGGAGCCGTGCTCCTGCTCCACCTTGGCCTCGGTGCTGACATGGGTGAGCCCCTCGACCCGCGCGCTCAGCCCGATGGCTCCGGTCAGGGTCTTGTCGTCGATCGGCATCTCCCAGTACTCGCCCCGGGAGAGGCCGGCGATGAGCGGGCGCAGCACGTCGGCGCCCAGGAAGTCCTGGACGAGGGTGGTGGTGGACGCCATCTCCTCGCCGAGGGCCTCCTTGATGAAGTCGGTGATCCGCTTGGTGAGAGCGCCCTCGTCCTCGCGCAGGTCCAACACCAGGTCGGTCCCCCGGAGCAGCCCGTGGCTGACGACCTCCGTCGGCGGATACAGCCGGTCCTTGGGCTCCAGCGGCTTCACCGGCGCGAAGGCGGCATCGGTACGCGCCTTCGTCCCGGGAGGCAACTGGGCGTCGCGCCGTGCCTGCTGACGCCGCTCCAGCTTTTCGGCCTCCTGCCTCCGGGCACCGGCGGCGTCCACCGCAGCCTGGGCAGCCGTCACCCGGGAGTTGTGCTGCTCCAGCGCGAGGCTCAGCTCGGCGTGCCGGCTCGCTGCTTCGGCGGCCGCGGTCTCGGCCGCCGCGGCCTCGTCCGCGAACCCCTGCGCCGCCGCGTCGAGCCGGTCGGCCTCCTGCCTCAGCTCGTCGACCCGCGCCTTGAGCTCATCGGCCTCGGCCTGCTGCCGCTCCGCCTCCTCGGTACGGCGTTCCGCCTCACCGTTGCGCCGGTCGACCGACCCGACGCGTGCCTGCTGCGCCCGCAGCCTCCTGGCCTCTTCGTCCGGCAACTCCGCCGTGGCCTTCTCCACCGCGCGCCGGTCGTTCTCAACCGCCGTCGACCACGCCGCCGCCCTGGCCTGGAGCCGGTCGGCATCGCGCCTCGTCTCCTCGGCCCTCCTCCGCGTGGCGGCCGCGTGGTGGGCCCGGTCCTCCGCCTCCTCGCGCAGCTCGGTCGCCCGCTGACGTGACTTCAGCTCCTGGGCACGGGCCTCCCGCGCCTCGGCCTCAGCCCTGAGCCGCTCCGCCTCGGCCGCGTCGGCTTCGCGCGACACCGTGTCGCGGTCCAGCACGGCCTGGTCCCGCGCGGCCCCGGCCTGGATTTCCTGCTGCCGGTCCGTCTCACGCGACTGCTGCGCCGCGCGGACCGCCTCGTCCTCTGCCGCGATCCGCTGCCGCTCCTGCTGCTCGACCTGCTCGGCGGCCGTGCTCCGCTGCTGCTTCGCCTGCTCGGCGGCCGTGCTCCGCTGCTGCCTCGTCTGCTCTGCGGCCGCGATCCGCTGCTGCCGCTGCTGCTCCGCCTGTTCCTCGGCGGCGATCCGCTGCCGTTCTTCCAGCTCGTGGACCACGGTCCGCTGCTGCTCCAGCTGCTGATCGGCCGCGGTCCGCGGTCCCGCTGTCCCCTCCGACTGCCCGTGATCGGCTTCGGCGTCGGCCATGGCCTCGGTCCGCAGGCGATCGACCGTGGCCCGCATCCGGGCCAGCACCTCGGCCGGCGCGGAGGTGCTCTCCGCCAGCCGCAAGGTCTCCTCCGCCCGCTCGACGGGCGTCCGGTGCAGCTGTGCCGCGCCCTCCAGCCGCGCGAGCTCCGCCCGTGCCGCGCGGAGCTGCTCGGCGATCACGGCAGTGGCAGCCGGCGGCTCGGGAACGAGTTCCGAGTCGTCCTGTGCCTCCTGCCTCTCCCGCTCGACGCGTTCCTGCGTCTCACGCTCGACGCGCTGCTGTGCCTCGCGCTGGGCGCGTTCCTGCGCCTCACGCTGGGCGCGCTGCTGCTCGACGCGCCGCTGCTCCTCACCCTGGGCACGTTCCTGCTCGACGCGCTCCTGCTCCTCGCGCTCCCGCGCCTCACGCTCGGCCCGCTCCTGCTGGGCGCGCGCCTGCGCCTCGCGCTCGACGCGCGCCTGCGCCTCGCGCTGGGCTCGCGCCTGCGCCTCCTGCGCCTCGCGCTCCTGACGCTGGATCTCCTCCCGCCGAGTACGCTCCCGCGCCTCGTCCAGGTTCTCTGTGCGGGGTCGGACGATGCCGTCGTAGTGGTTGGCTCTGCCGTTGGTCCCGTTGTGGAAGACCAGGACCTCGTGGCCGCCCTCCGGACCGACCGGAGTCTGCCGTGCCAGCCCGCGACGGTCCCCGTAGTCCCGGTAGATTTCCAGGCGGATGCCCAGAGCATGGGCGGCAAGCAACGGAAGGCGATCGCCTCCGTCAAGCATCCACGTGTCCTCCCAGTGCTCCACCAGCGCACGGAAACGGGCGCCTTCCTCGGCGGTGATGGGCCTGACCTCGAACGCCCGATCGAGCAGCCGCTGCCTGCTGTACTGGCTCAAGGGGATACGGGGCTCGGTCTCGCTCCAGCCGGGAGGGGAGCCTGCTTCCTCGATCAGCCTGGTCAGCTGCTCATTGGTCAGCACTTCGAGCTCCGGAGCGGGGTCCCGGTCGATGCGGATGAACTGCTGGATCTCACCCGGCAGTTCCGCTGTCGACCGGTTGTCGAGATAGTCCAGGACCACCCTGACCAACTGCGGCCCGGGCCTTCGTTCGTTCAGCTCCGAGCCACGGGAACCGAGGCGGGCTCGGACCAGCTCCGGGGCGCTCCTGTGGATCGCGTTGAGGATGCAGTATCCGTCGCCATTCACCTCATCCACCCAGCTCTTGTCCACGAACTGCGGTGCCGCGAAGCTCACCGCGCCCGGCAGCGGGCTGCGGATCTCGTCCGCTCCGGCGTGGTCGAAGCCGTCGGGCCGGTCCTTGAAGCTACCGTCGTCCGACCGGTACGCGCCGTGCCGGACCACCACAGCGGCAAACGGATCACCGGCACCGTGCGCCCCCGCCGGGCTGTCGGTCCCGGCCGCCGCCTCCGCCAGGCGCGCCTCGACCTCCTCCGCCGTGGGACGGCGGAACTCCAGCCAGTGCCCGCCGGCCGTGAGCACCGGCCGACCGTCACCGCTGAACCCGACCTTCGCGGCGACCACCAACCGCCCCTCGGCCCCCGCGTCACGCCCGTCCGGAACGAACCACACCGGCTGGTCGGCGACGAACGCCGAGGACGTGACCCCCTCGGACCACAGCTCGTGCATCACCTCCGCCACATAGCCGCCGCTCAGCTCCGAACCGAGACCGCAGGCGACGAACTGCAACGGGTCGGACCCGTTCCACTCACCCGAGTCACGCAACTCGCGCAGCAGCCCGGCCATATCGTCCGGACCGAGCTCACGGCCCTCGAACACCGGCCGACCGGTCTCGGACGAGGTGTGCATCGCCAGGACGTAGCTGCCGTCCTGGCGGGGGAACCGCGCCAACGCCTCCCGCATCAGCTCACGGGCCGCAGGATCCGGGTTCCCGTCATCGAAGTACCGACCGCGCCCCGCACCGCCGAAACCGCCGAGCGGCTCCCCCGACCCGTGGCCGCGACCGCCCTCCGACGCAGACCGAAGGGCCGGACTGGTGTGCGGAGGCGCGTCTTCCTGGTGGACAGGGGCCGCGTGGTTCTCCACGTGCGGGTTGACATCGACGATCCGGTTCGCCTCGACCGTCACGCGCAGCCGCATGCCCGCGAAGGTGCCCAGCACCTGGGTCCTGCCGGAGGGTTCCACCCATCCGCCGTCGCGGCGGGCCACCGCCTCCCTCGCGGCGATGGCGATCTCCTGCGGGGTCCACCGGCCGAAGGTGTCGTCCGCATGCTGCGTGCGCGGGAAATCGGCCGCCAGTGGGCGGGTTTCGCGCCGAGGCCCGGTCGGGGCCAACGGGCTCTGGCCGGGAGTGCGCCTCGGAGCCGCACCGGCATCCGCACCGGCACCGGCACCGGCCCCGGACCCAGCACCGGACCCGGAACCGCGGGGGTCCTCGCCCTCGATGCGGGGGCGCTTGTCAGTGGGCTGGTCGCTGGAACCGGCGTCGTCATCCGGGCGTGGCCGCTTGGCGGACTGGATCTGTACCGGGCGGTACTCGACATGCCGACCGTTGTGCACCAGGCCGATGATCGGCACGCCCCCGCTCGTCCCATGCCACACATAGGCGTTCTCCTGCCCGAGGTACGGCTGGATCCGGTCGGCCGAGCGGTGCGCGTTCTCAACGTGGTCGAGCAACTGCTGCGGGGTCCAGTCGGCGGGGAACATGGTGCGCTCGGCCTCGGCGTGCTGATGCCACCTGGTCGGGAACTGCGCCAGCGGGTTGTCCGGATGCACCGTGTGATCCAGAAAGCGGACCACCGCCTGGTACGTGCCGTTGGGGTTGGTACCGAGGCGCTCCTCCCAGACGCCGGTGTGCCGAGCAGCACGAATCGGGTCCTGCAGATGGAAGGCACCGCTTCGGGTCCGCCTGTTGCCCGAGCGGACAAAGTCCTCCGCCCGCTGGCCGAAGACCGGGGACGACGTCTCGACCGCCGTCGGACCGGGCGTCTGCCGACCGTGGGCGGTCAGGCCGGCCTGGTCCTCGGCGGGCCGGAAACCGGTGAACTCACCATGGCTCAGCTCGCCCTCGATCCGCACGCCGCCGTACACGCCGGACCAGGTGTACCGGCCCTCAAGCCCCGGCACCGGCAGGACGTTCCCCGTCCGCAGGGCATGGAGGTACGCCTGCTCCGCCGCGTACACGGCATCGTCGGCATCCCAGTGGGCCGGGAACATCATCCGCATCGGCGACCGCAGCCGCTGATCGACGGACAGTTCCCCGGCATCGGAGTCGTGGGGCCGCACGGGCGCTTCCGGGTCCTCGGCCAGGAAGGTCCCGTTGGCGTTCTCCGCACCGACGGCGCGCCTCGGCACCGGCCGGAGGGAACCGAGCCCGGGCGTCAGCCGGCCGGAGTCCCGACGTGAACCCGACCCCCCGTACAGCGCCGTGCGACGGGTGTCCAGATCGAAGTGGGGGCGCGTCGGCAGACCGTCCGCGCGGGGCTCAAGGCTGTCCCCGGAGGCGAACACCGTGCCCGCGGAAGAGGTACGGGACGTGGTTCCCAACGCCGCGTCGACATCGGCCCCGATCCGGCGCATGGAACGAGGGGCGATCCGACGCGCCGTGAGAGAACCGAAGCCGTCCGGCAGGTTGTCGTCGTCCACGACCGGCCGCCCCCGGCCGTCGTTGAAGTAGCCGGCCATCAGCGAACCGTCGCGGTATATCGAACGCCGGCCGAAGCTCGGGCCCTGGCGGAACTCGTCCTGCAGCCCCAACAGGTGTCCGACCTCGTGCGCGACCGTCATGCCCCGGGTGTCCAGGCCCCAGTTCGCACTGTTCGGCGAGGGCTCCGTCTCCCGCAGGGCGATGGTGTGGTGTGCCGGGCCCGGACCGTCGACGAACTCCAACTGAACCCTGAGCAGGTCCCCGCTGGGAAGACGCAGGTCCCGGTCGTTGTAGTGCTCGTCCATCCCCTGCTGGGCCAGTTCCCTCAGCCGGCCGACCCGGACCGGGTCGAGCTCCGGAGGTCCGTCCAGCCTGATCCGTACCAGCAGCCGGGTCATCGTGTCGCCGTCCGCCGACCGGAACCGCTGCGCCTCGTACTGCCGCGTGTGCGCCGCGGCCGGGGCATGCCGGTTCTCGATCACATACTCCCGCGACGGCCTCGTGACCTCAGCGGGCGGAGCGATCGGCTCCCACCCGGGCAACGGCACCTCGACGACCGGCGGGTCGACCTCCATCGCCTCCTCGACGAGGACGGCGCCGTCGGTCTCGGAGGCTGCTCCCGAGCCGTGCCCGGGAACCGGACCGACTTCGGTTTCCGACTCGTCGTCAGACGCCGTTCCCGCAGGCAGCGCCGGTGACGAGAGCGGCGGCCAGAGCGGGTCCTCGTCAACGGCCGTCGAGCCGTGCGGCGCGCTCGGTGGCTCTTCGGACAGGGCGGCTGCGTACTCGAACTCCCGGCCGTCCTCGTTCGTCCCGCCATCGGCCAGGACCTGGTGGATCGAGGGCATCTGCCCGCCCGGAACCCATCCCCGGTCCATCGGCTCGTCCACGGTCACCGACTCTGCCGCCGGCGGCCGGGCTTCCGGCTCCGGCGTCGTCCCGTCGATCCGCCCCAGGTGGTCGTCGCCGGTCAGCGGTTCCGGGGTGGTGGGCCGGTCCTCCGTCACGGGATCCGGGTGCACCGGCTCCGGCCGGAAACCCGCCGGCTCGATGCCGGACTCGTCGTCGGTGACCTGCTGCGCGGACCTCTGGTCGTCTGGAGCCCCTACCTGATCAATCAGCTCGTCCCTGGTGCGCGACTGCTCCTCGCGGGCTTCAGCGTTGGTCCTGACTGCGGCGTCCAGGTGAGCCAGCACCGCCAGCGATGCCGCGTGCTGCTCGGCGACCCGCTGATGCGCCTCGTCGGCGGCCCGGATCTGCTCGGGTGTGTGCTGTTCCTGGACCGCGTCGTCGGCAAGCCCGCGCGTCCAGCCGGATTGGATCTGGAGGACGTCCGCCCGTTCCTGCTCGCGCTCGGCGGCCGCCCTGAGCAGCACTTCCTCGCCCGCCAGCCGCGTGAGCGCGGCTTCGGCCGCACCGATCCGCCCGGCGCGGGACCCCGCCCCGGCAACGGACGCCCCGGCGACGGAGCTCTCCCCGTCAACCCTCCTCGGCTGCTGTTCTCCCCCAGTAGTCGCCCTGCCCCCGGACGGGCCCCGGAGGAAGTCGTCGGCCGCCGGGTGCACGTCATCGACGGTGCCACCCGTGCCCATCACCAGCAGCCGTCGACCCGCGAAGGTGCCCAGCGCCACGAACCCGCCGCTACGCCGCGGGTCCTCCACCCTCCATTCCGGGTTCGCCACCGCCATCCTCGCGGCATACCCGATCTCCTCCGCCGTCCACCTGCCGAAGGTGCCCTCGGGGTACTGCGTCGTACCTGGGATACCGGCATCCGGCGAGATGGTGTCCGGCCCGGCGGGGGACGGAACGTGGGCGTTCGACGACCCGGCGCCGAGGCCACTCTCACCGTCCTCGTCCGGGTGCGTGCCACCGACCTGGACCGGACGGAAGCTGACTATTCGGCCGTCGTCGTTCCGCGCCACGCCCTCGATCGGTACGCCGTGGGACTCCCCCCACCACCGGTAGGTCTCCTCCCCGTGAACCCCCGTCTGTCGGAGGTCCACGGCCGACGTGTGCGCGTCCAGAACGCGCAGCAGCAGATTCTCCGGAGTCCAGTCGTCGGGGAACATGGTGTGCTCGCCCTCGGCGTGCGGTCGCCACCGGGTCGGGAACTGCGACAACGGGTCGCCCGGACGCACCGTGGGATCCAGGAACCGGATGACCGCCTCGTAGGTGCCGTTGGCGTGGGTGATGCCACGCACCTGCCAGAGGCCGGAGAACTGCCCCGAATACTCCGGGTCCGGCAGGTGGTAGACGCCGGTCCGGGTCCGCCTGTTGCCGTAGTGAACCATGTCCTCCACCGACTGGTGGACAACCGAAGCGGACATCTCCAGCGGCCTGGGGAACGGGGTCACCACGTCGCCGACCAGCCTCGGCTGCCTGTCGGCGGGCCGGAAACCGGTGAACTCGCCGTGGCTCAGCTCGCCCTCGATCCGCACGCCGCCGTACACGCCGGACCAGGTGTAACGGCCCTCCTGTCCCGGCACCGGCAGAACTCGCCCCTCCCGCAGGGCATGGAGGTACGCCTGCTCCGCCGCGTACACGGCGTCGTCCGCATCCCAGTGGTCCGGGAACATCATCGGCCCGGGCGAACGCAGACGCTGATCGGCCATCACGTCCCCGGCCAGGGGGTCATGGGGCTGCAGGGGCACATCGGCGGCTTCCACCCGGAAGGTGCCGTTGTTGTTCTCCGAACCGGCGACACGCCTCGGAACCGGCCGGTCGGAACCCGGCCCGGGCCACAGCCGGCCGGAGTCCCGATCCGCCCCCGTCACTCCGTACAGCGCGCTCTCACGGGTGTCCAGATCGAAACTGGCACGGATCGGCAGACCGTCGGCAGGGGGCTCGGCCCCCTCACCGGCGCTGAACACGATCTCCCCCGTGGAACTGCGGCGCGCGGTGCCGAGCGCCGCGTCGACATCGGCCCCCAGCCGACGCATGTACCGAGGAGCGACCCGACGCGTGGTTTCGCCGGCCTCCGGGCTGTTGAACCGGCTCTCGACGGTCGGCCGGCCCCACCTGTCGGTGTTCGGGGGCCCCATCAGCGAACCGTCGGTGTACACCGAACGCTGGCCCTGCCTCGGACCGCTGCGGTACTCGTCATGGAGCCCGAGCAGGTGCCCGACCTCGTGCGCGAGCGTCCGCTCCGTGGAGTCCAGGCACCACGCAAGGGCATGTGCCCGCCCGGTCGGGTTGTCCGCTCTGACGACGTGGTGAGCGAGGTCGGGGCTGCTGACGAACTCCAGCTCCACGTCCAGCGCATCCCCGTTGGGGAGGCGCAGGCCGCGACTGTTGTAGTAGGCGTCCACGCCGTCCTGGGCCCGCTCCGCCAGCTCGTCGACCTGTCGGTCCCGTGCCTCGGCCAGAACCGGGTCGGGCTCCGGGTCTGCCACCAGATGGACCTTCACCACCAACCGGGAGAGCATCTCGCCGTTGTCCGACCGACGGTACCGCTCGACGTCGTAGCGCCTGATGCCCAGTGAGGCGGGGGCAGCATTGTACCCACCCCCCGACGGCGCCGGCCTCAGGATCTCGGCGCGCGCGACCACGTCCCACGTGACCGGCTCCACCTGGGCGACCGGCGTCTGCGCCTCGTCCGGAGTGGTGACCTCGGCGACCGGCGTGGCGGCCTGCGCCTCCGCTTGGCCCGGAGTGGTGACCTCCGTGACCGGCGGGGCGACCTGCGCCTCCGCTTCGTCCGGGGCGGTGACCTCCGTGACCGGCTGCACCTCGGACACCGCCGCGAGCGGCTCGTCGTCCGTCACCCCCTGCGCGGTCTGCGCGCCTGCCTCCGCGTCTGTCTCCGCCCCGTCGTGAGTCAGCTCGGCTATCGTGTGCGACTGCGCCTGACGGGCGTCGGCATTGGCTCGAAGCGCATCGCGCGCACGATCCAGTTCCTGCTGCGCCGCTGACTGCCGCTCAACTGCAACCGCGTGCGCCGCGTCCGCCGCCAGCGACGCAGGAGTCGCCGTACCGTCGGCCTCCGGGCGGTTCATCTCGGAATCGAACTGACGCATGAGCGCTGCCCCATCCGCCTCGTCGACCGACTGCTCCGCTCTGTCCACAGAGGCCTGGAGCTCCGGCGCCGCCCCCTCCAACCGCGCCAACTCCACCCGAGCCGCCGCGAGCCGCTCGGCGGGCGTGACGGAGTCGCCCGCTCCGAAGTGGACCGGACCGATCACCGCACCCCGCGGTTGCTCGTCGAGGACCCAGCCCTTGGGAAGCACGACTGACTGACGGGTGACCTCCGGCTGCTCACCCTCCTTCGGCTTACTGAAGACCTTCCAGCTCCCACCGGTGCTGAGCATCGGACGACCGTCCTCGCTCCAGCCCACCTTCTTCCCCACCAGCGGGTACGCCGGGAAGTGCAGGTCGGGAACCATCTCGTGCACCTGGTCGGGCAGGTTGAAGTTCTTGTAGCGCATCGGGTCGGACAGGCTGTACTCCTTGAACACCGGAGCGACCCACACGGAACCGTCCGCCGCCCGCGCCTGCACATCGACGCCGTGGTCCCAGAGGACCGACATGACCTCAAGCACATAGGGCTCCTGCAGACCGAGGTCGCAGGCGATGAACTCCAGCACGTGACCTTTCGGCCACTCACCCGAGTCCCACAGCTCCAGCAACGTTTCGGAGAGATCGGCTGTCGTCAACTCCTGCCCGTCGTAACGGGGAAGACCCTTGTCGTCGATGCTCAGCGCAACCCGGAACGTCTCGTCCGAGTGCGGCAGCCGCATGAGTGCCTCGGCCTGCTTGAACTGCAGTTCCTTGTCAAGGGTCCGGTCCGCGATGTAGTGCATCGACGAACCTCCGGGGAGTTCCAGCCGCTCACCCCGCCCCCCAACCGGCTGTGGAGCGACGTCGACCGGCGCGGTGCTCGGCTCCAGCCTCGCATAAAGATGCGTCTGCCCGTCATGACTGATCAGCCGGTCGACCGTGAAATACCTGTCCCGACCGAGCAGCAGTTCCTTCTCGTCGGCGTTGTACGCGGAGACCCGCTCCACCCAGATCGCCGGAGTGCCCGCCGGCACCCGCAGATGCATCGCCACTTCCCTCAGGCCGTAGTCGGCAATGGGTTCGACGGCAGCGGACGTGGAAGTGAACTCGTGTGCCTTGAGCGTCTCCCCCAGAACCGACGCCAGGTTCCCGTCCGCGACAATCCGCTTGGCCTGTACTCCGCGTACGACGACCATGTCCTCCGGCGTCCGGAGGCCCTCCATCGCCCGGTCCATCGCATCGATCGTGCGCAGCGCCCGCAGCACCACGACCGACGAGAGCCCCGTCCGCCCGGCGAGTGCGTCCACAGCCGCGAAGGCGGCCCGCTCATCTTCCGTCTCGGCACGACGAACGCCGCGGTCGATCACAGTGCCGTCGTCGGACTGATGGAGCTTCAACACCCGCTCGAAATAATCGACACCGAGCTCCGGACCAGCCTTCGCGAGGTCCCGGAGAATCAGGTTGATCTTTTCGTGCGTCGTGGTCGTGGAGGACGAATTGAGGCCCAGCTCGCCCGTGTAGTCGTGCAGCGCCTTTCGCTGGTCGAAGGGGAGCTTGTCCACCCGGTCGTTCCACGCCCGGCCGGCGTACCTGTCGGCCTCCGCGCCCCGGGGGAATGTCACGGCTCCGGGGACGGCGGGAACGCCGTCCTGCGCCCGACGCGATGCGGCCAGCTCGTAGTCGGCGAGAGCGATCCGCACTGGCAGGGGCAACTCCTCGAACGACTCACCTTCCACCCGAGCGAGCACCGGCGTCCCCCTCCCGTCCGCAACCAGCCCCGTGGAGTCGGGGCCCGGGTTCGGGTTGCGGTCGGGAACCAGCGGGAAGCCCGTTTTCGGGGAATAGCCGAACACCGGCTCCGAGGTGTCCTCGTCATAACCCAGGACCGGGTGACCGGACACCGGGTCGTACCCGAAGAGTGCGGCGCCCGTCTCCGGATCGTAGGACAGCACCGTCCGGTCCTCGGACACCGGCTCGATGCTCACCCATCGCGTCCCTGCGGAGTTCAGCACGAACGGTTGGCGCGTGTTCGGATCGAATCCGTGGACCGGCGCACCCGACTGCCGATCGAACCCGTAGATCGGCGTACCCGTCCGCTCGTCCACTCCGTAGATCGGCGCACCTGTCTGCCGATCGAAGCCGAAGATCGGCGCGCCCGTCCGCTCATCGACCCCGTAGACGTGCAGGCCTGTCCGCTCGTCGAGCGAGCGGACCAGGTGGGCCGGCCGCCCGTCGTTCCCGAGGATCGGCGTGTTCGACCCGTCGTATCCATAGATCGGCCTGTTCGACCCGTCGTACCCGTAGACGGCGTAGCCGTCATGGAAATCGACGACCTGCGCGCTCCGGAGCGCGGGAAGCGGGCCCGGTTCGAGCCAGGCGTCCGTGCCATGCTCCGACTCCGCCTCCGGCGGCTGTTCCGTCTCCTCCTGGTGGCTCTCGGTGGCGGTCCGGACGATGGCGTCGTAGTGGCGGTCCCCGACTCGTTCGACCGGAATCCGGTGGCCGTTCTCCGGGCCGATGGAGACCAGGTAATTGAGTCCTGCGTCGTCCAGGAAGTCCTGGTACTTGTCCAGCCTGACACCCAGAGCGTGCGCAGCGAGTGTCGAGAACATGTCCCCCGTCTCAGGCTTCCACTCCTTCTCCCAGTCCTTCACCTGGGTGCGCAGCGCAGTCACGTCGTCAGCGGTGATGGGCGCCGTTCGCACGGCTATGTCGAGCAGGGCCGTTTTCTCGAAGAAGCCCGCGCTCACTGCTTCCGCGATCGTCCTACGATTGTCAACGGCCGACTGACCGGGGAATGTCGTACCTTCCGCGACCCGGTCGATCAGGTCCTCGTCGCTGAGCTTTTCCAGCTCCTCCCGCTTTTTCCCCTGGATGTGTTCCTTGACCGTCGAAGGCCAATCCGAACTCGGCGTGCGGTCCAGATAGTCGTCGACCATGGCCTTGATCCGTTGCGCCGGGTCCAGCGACTCGCGGTCCGGGCGACTGAAGCCCTCAAGGGTGTCGAACCACTCGCGGTCGCCGGCGTAGAGCGCATCGAGGACGCAGAGACCGCTCTTCGACACCTCCTCCCGCCATTCCCTCGGCATCAACCGCTGCGGCCCGTCGGCGAACTTCACCGCGTCCGGAAGCGGCTCACGGATCTCGTCGGCAGCGGCGTGGCCGAAGCCCTCGGGCCGGTCCGTGAAGCTGCCGTCGGCCGACCGATGCGCACCGTGCCGGACGACGACGGCGGCGAGCGGATCGACGGCGGCCCCGCCCCACGGCGACTCCTCGGCACGCGCCTCCATCTCCGCCACCGTGGGGCGGCGGTACTCCAGCCAGTGCCCGTCGGCCGTGAGCACCGGCCGGCCGTCGCTGGTGAAGCCGACCTTGGACGCGACCACCAGGTGCCCCGAGCCGTCACCGGCCGGGGCGTCGCCGGTCTTCGGCATGAACCACACCGGCTCGTCCGCCGCCAGCGCCGTCGTGCCGAGCCCCTTCTCCCACAACTGCCGCATGACCTCCGGCACATAGTCGCCGTGCAGCGCGGAGCCCAGGCCACAGGCGACGAACTGCAGCTGGTCCGAGCCGTTCCACTCCCCCGACGCGTGCAGCTCCACCATGGTCCGGACGAAGTCGTCCGGCGTCAGCTCCACCCCGTCGTGAACCGGCAGTCCGCTGTCGTCCGAGGTGTGCACCGCGAGGGTGAAGACCCCGTCGTGCACCGGGAGGTGCGCCAGCGCCTGCTCGACCTGCTGCCGCGCCTCGGGCTCCATCGACGGGCTGTCGAACCAGCGGCCGCGCTGCGCGCTGCCGTAGTCCGCGAGCGACTGCCCGACCTCGGTCGGCCCCTCCGGCCTCGGCGCGGAGTGCGGCGTTGTCAGCGGCGGCAGCAGCGTCGGCTGCGGCTCCTCGTGCGACGGCCGGTTCGGCGTATGGGCGGGCGGGACGACGTTCAGCGGGTCGCTGCTGGACACGGTGCCGGGGTGTTGCACCGGCGGCTCCACCGCGTGCTGCGGGTTGGGCGTGGCACCCGCCGCCACCGCCTGCTCGTAGCTGGGCGGCGGCTCGGTCGGAACCGGCTGCTCGGAGCTCTCCGGGGGATGGACGGCGCCCGGCCCCTGGGAGCTGGTCGTCGGACGCGGGGTCGGCGGAGCCACCGGCTCGACGTTCGGGTCCGACTGCTGCCCGTCCCCGTCCCCCTGCCCCGACTCGGAGTTGTGGTTCGGGGACGGCTGCCCGAAGGAGGACTGGGTCGGCACCTGCGGCGGCGGCGCCGTCGTCTGGTTCTGCCCGTTCGAGGACTGGTTGGCCGGCCCCTGCTGTTCCTCCTCCGTCGGGTCGTAGCTGCTCCCCCGGGACGCCGGGGGCTGGACCGCCGGCGGCGCCTGCTCCTCCGAGGTCGTCGTCACGCCGACCGTCTCGCGGTAGGCGGGCGGCGGGTCGGCGAGCGCCTCCTGGTAGCTCGGGGGCTCGTCCCCGGCGCGGGTTGTCGGCCTCGGCACCGGGAACGGCGCGCTGTGGCCGCTCAGGTTGAGGGCCAACGAGAGCAGGGTGAGCGGGTGGGTGGGGCCGAAGTACTTGTCGCTGGAGTCCGAGTTCTCGAAGTAGCTGTGCACCATCGCCCGGTACTTCTCGGTGATCGGCGAGACCGCATGGTGACCCAGCACGCCGAGCAGCCCCATGCCGATGCCGGAGCCGAAGGTCCCCCAGGTCATGGTGAAGTCGTGGCTCGGGTCGAAGATGAGGTTGTAGAAGCCCTGGGTCAGCGCATTGGTCACGCCGCCCTTGAGCTGCTCGCCGACCAGCTCGCCCAGCTTGAACGCCAGGTTGGACTCCATGGTGAGCGCACTGTCCGGCAGGGTCTCGGTGAGCATCTTCAGCGCGGACTCGTTGAGGCCGGAGTCCTGGAGCACGTCCCGCAGTGAGGACTTGAGCAGCGAGCGGTCCTCCTCCTTGGTCCAGTTCGCCGCCATGGTGCTGCCGAACTCCTGGCCGAGCTTCGACGCCGTCTCCTTGCCGAGCAGCTCGCCCAGGTGCGTCTCGAAGGTCTGGCCCATGCCCTTCTCGAACGCATCGGCGTAGAAGGCGTCGCCGAAGTCCTTGAGACCGGACTTGATGTGCTGCTCGAAGCGGCCGACCAGCTTGCCCATGTCCTTGGTGAAGGCGTCCGAGGCAGCCTTGTCGGTCAGCCAGGAGGGGCGTCCGGCCTCCGACGCCTTGGCCGGGGCCTCGGCGGGGGCCTCGGCGGGGGCCTCGGCGGGGGCCTCGCTCGGGGCCTCGGCGGGAGCCTTCTCCGGGGCGTCTTCCGTGGCCGGAGCCTCGGACGGCTCCTCGTACGCCGGCGGGGCTTCCTCGTCGGCCGGCGGCGCCTCGTCCTCGGTCGGACCGCTCTCGGTCTTCACCGGTTCCGGCGCCTCGTCCCCGCCCGGGTGGTCCAGGTCGTCGGCCGGGTTGTCCGGGTCGTGGTCGAGGTCCTTCAGTCCGCTCTCGGCGTCCTTGACCGCCGCGCCCGCGTCGTGCGAGAGGTCGTCGGCGAGCGCGTCCCCGGCGCCGTGGCCGATCGCCCCGCCCAGGACGTGGCCGAGCCCCTTGCCGAAGAGGTCCATCGGGCCGGACAGCACCCCGCTGATGGCGCCGAACTCGATCGCCGACAGGGTGCTGCTGAAGTCCCAGCCGTGGCGGTTGCCCTCGGCGATCTGGATCCCCTGGATGATCGCGTCCATCGCCACGCCGCCGGCGATGCCCATGAAGGTGTGCAGCGCGATGGTCTTCAGCAGCCAGACGAAGATCTTCTGGATGGCGGCCCGCACCGTCGCGTAGAGGGTGGGCAGCATCTCCAGCGAGAGCCCGCCGTCGAAGGGCGACCAGAAGATGGCCATGGCGATCTCGAAGGCCAGCTGGATCAGCTGGGCGATCGTCATCCACTTGGTGTACTCGACCTGGTTGGCCGTGTCGTAGGCGCAACTCGCCAGCGCCGTGGCCTCCTTGGCGGCGAGCCCCAGGTAGTCGGGTCCGCCGCTCTGACCGACGAACTGCTGCACGGTCTGGAGGAACGCGGTGGCGGCGTCGCCCTCGAACTGGTCGTTGATGACGCCGATCATCTGGTTGATGTACGTCTCCAGCTGCGGGATCTCCGAGGCGAGCTGGGTGTAGTCGTCGCCGACCACGCGCAGCTCGTCCTCGTCCGCCTCCGGCCACTGCATGCCGGTCAGCGCCGAGAAGAGCTTGGCCAGACCCTCGGGGATCATCATCGACATGCCAGGGACCTCTTGTGCTCGTGCGTCGTCATCCGGGGCGCCGGTCGGCGGCGGGTTGTGCCGAGCGGCTAGGAGCCGCTCACCTGGTCCAGGGCGTCCTGGTCGGCACTGGTGAAGGTGTTGGCGGCGTCCACGCCCGCCTTGCTGATCGAGTCGACGGCGTCACGGACCGCCTGCAGCAGGTCGGTCAGCGCCTTGGTGGGCGCGTCGACGGTGCTGTGGTACTGGGTGCCGACGTCGTCGCTGCCGGCCGCGTTGGTGTTGTCGATGTTGATCTCTGCTGCGGTGTGCCGCATGGTGTCGATCAGGGTCGACATATCGCCGAAGTTGGTGAAGGCCGACTTCAGGTCATCCAGCGCGGTGATCTTCTCAGCCATTGAACTCCTCCTGCTTCGCGCTGGTCCGGCCGGTCAGCTCCGCCTCGTAGTTGGGGCGCATGGCCCGCAGCGGCGCGAGCAGCTCGTCGAGGTCGAGGCCTTCGGCGCCCTCCCCGGGGGGCGGTCCCACGTGGAGGGACTGACGGAGCATCTCGCCCATGCCGTCGAAGCTGCGCATCGACTCGATGACCTTCGTCCCCATGTCCGCACGGGCCTCGTTGAGGACGTCGACCAGGGCCTTGCTCAACTCGGCGGGCGCCATCGAGCGGTAGCCGGTGGTGTGGAAGGTCAGGCTGATGACCTGGCCCTGCGGGCCGACCTTGGCGGTGATCATCCGGTCCTTGGAGGTCACCGAGGCACTGGATTCCGAGAGTTCCTTGCGGACCTCCGTCATCTTGCTCTGCTGCTCGCGCAGGATGTCCATCGCCTGCTCGATCCGGTCCGCGAACGGGGACGTCATGCTGTTCCACCTCTCAGTTGCCTCGACGACTGCCGCCACCTGTCTTAACGGGAACGGAACGCCCTGTGGTTCGACCGCAGCGAGAGCGCCCCCGGTCGGATCGGTCCGACCGGGGGCGCCTCGTGCTGTGAATGGCTGGAGAATGACTGAAGTCAGCGGCCGATGACGCCGGCCACCCCGCCGGTGTCGGTGCCCCAGACCTCTTCCTCCTCGGCGAGCCAGGTGGTGCGTTGCTTGTCCTGGCCGCTCTGCCCGGCGCCACCGGCACCGGCGCCGGCACCGCCCATCGGCGGCATCATCGAGCCGTCGCTGCCGCTGCTGGTCGCCACGTTGCGGCCCATCATCTGCGACTCCTCGGCCGCGCTCTCCAGCTCCTCCTCGCCGGCCGCACTCTCGGCGGGCGTCGCCTCGGTGGCCGGCTCGCCCGACATCATCGCGTTGCTCCGCTCCACCGCCGCCGGGCTCATCCCGCCGCCGGTGCCCAGCATCTTGAAACCACCGGAGGTCGGCAGGTTGAAGTCCCCGGCACCGCCGCCACCGATCCCGCCGAGCTGCGCGTTGTCGGCGGCGTTCATCGCCGCCTCCTCGTTGGTCAGCAGCTGGTCCTCCTCCGAGATCGGCTTCCCGTTGGAGCTGAGAACCGTGCCGTCCTTGGAGATGGTGTCGCCCTTGCCCAGCACGATCGGGTTGCCGTTGGAGTCCAGCACCGGCTTGCCGTTGGGGCCGATCACCTCGCCCTCGCTGTTGATGTGCGAGCCCGGCGGCACCTTCAACGACTCGTCACCGGGGTTGTCGATCCCGTCGCCCTCGCCGGTGCCGAGGGTGGTGCCCTTGGGCACGGTGATCGGCTTGCCGTTGGCGCCGAGCACCGGCTTGCCGTCCGGGCCGATCACCTCGCCGGCCGAGTTGATGGTGGAGCCGGGCGGCACCATCAGCGGCTGGCCGTTGGGGCCGGTGATGTCCATGCCGTTGGGACCGATCAACGGGACATCGCCGCCGCTGCCGCCGGTCCCGCCACCCGAGCCGGTGATGACGGGCGGCGGCGGCGAGGTGTAGTTCTTCGGACCGTCGCCACCACCCGGGCCGCCGGTGCCGCCACCGGTGCCACCGGTACCGCCACCGGTACCGGTGATCGTCGGGGGCGGCGGCGTGGTGGTCGGAGGCGGCGTTGTCGTGGGCGGCGGGGTAGTGGTGTCGTTCGGCGCGGTCGGCGCCGGGAGGGCGGCCGTGAAGGTGTCGATCGGCTGCCCGGTGAGGACCATTCCGGCGGTGCGGTAGGCCTTCTGCAGGTCGGTATCGGCCTTCTGGGCGGCCGTGTCCAGACCGCTCAGGCTGGCTAGCCACAGCGTCTGCGCCTTCGCCTGCAGGGCTTGGGCGAAGGCGCTGCCCCGGATGTCGCCGTACTGCGCCGATTTCACCTGCGGGTTGCCCAGGATGTTGACTTTGTAGCTGATGTCCGAGGTGTCGTTCATCATGGTCTGGAATGCCTCGTTGAGGCAGTAGGGCGGCGAGCCGTTGGGCAGCGCCTTCCACGCCAGGTACGCGGTGTTGAGGTCGCTGACGACCTGCGCCAGCGCCGCCTTCGCGTTGCCGAACACTTGCGAGAAGGGGACGGGCGGGGACTCGATGCTCTGATTGACCGCGACCATCCCGTCGTGGAAATTGGTCAGCAGAGCCTTGAACTCGGCGGCTGCGCTGCCCTGCCAGTTGCTGCCGGACACGTCGAGATCGTCCGCCCAGCCCTTCACCGCCGCGATCCATCCGTCGAACCAGTACCCGACCTGCTGGAGCGCGGTCACCGCCGCGTCGAAGCTCGGCAGGCTGACGCTGTCGTTCTCGTACGGGCTGTTCATCAGCGAACCCAGGATGTCCTGGATCTGCCCGAACCAGTTGTTCCAGGGGCTGCCCGCAGCGTCGAACAGCGCATAGTTGAAGTTCACGGCCACGACACAGTTGTAATTGCTGCCCCAGTACTCGTAGCTGAAGTACCAGTAACAGTCGTGTGCCTTCTCGAAGGCGTAGGTATTCGTCAGACCGTTGTCTGCAGCGTCGTCCGTGTTTTTCTCGGTGACCGAGCCGCCACCGAGCCAGGCCGTGCCCGGAGTCGTCGGGTCGGCGATAGCGGCCCGCTGCACAATGGTCGAGTTGGTGATGGTGCTACGCCCGTTGGGAATCGGATTCGCCGGCCCCAACGCCTTCAGAATGTCTTCCCACTTCGTTTGGGCCATCTGTGCGGTCTCCCTGCCGTCTGGGCTGGCCGATGTCGTCGTCCCGGGGGGCGCGGGTCCGTCGCGCAAGGCGCGCCGACGGACCCGCGCCCCGGACAGTGCTGCTAGGGCAGAGGGGGCTGGGTGGAGGTGGTCGAGGGGGAACCGAGCGCCGGGTTGAGCAGGTCCATCATCTGTGCGGTGGTGAGGCTGTCGCTCTCACCGTTGCTCAGTGTGGTCTTCGCCGCGAGCAGACTCGTGGACAGCTTCTGCATCTCGGTGTGCATCGAGCCGATCTGCGTATAGATGCTGGAGAAGAGCTTGGTGGCGTCGGTGGTGATGCCGGCGAAGTCGCTACCTCCCCCGCCCATGATCTGGTCGTAGGTGCCTGGGGTCGTGTTGGGCAGGTTGAGCGGGGCCGTCCAGTTGTACACATCGAGCACCGGGGCGGACGTCAGGACAGCCTGGTTGAAGCTGTTGAGTTGCTTGTTGGCGAAATCGGTCAGGAAGTCGTCGTCGACTGTGATCGACCCGTCGCCACCGCCGCCGCCATCTGAAGACTTGCTCATTGACGCTCAACTCCCTTCCGGGGAAGTCCGATCAGAAGTGGTTGCGGGCGCTGTTGTCGGCATCGATCATGGTCCGGTGCATCGTCTCGAGCGTGGTCGCCGCGCTGTTGAGGTCGTCCGACATCTGGCTCTCGTTCTGGCTGACGACGTTGAGGAAGTTGTTGAACGCCTCGGCCGCGGCGCCCTGGAAGCCGTCCTGGAGCCCCTTCAGGGTGCTGACCAGGTCGTCGAGGTTGCTCTTCATGGTGTTGCCGGCCGACCGCAGTTCATCGGTGGCCTGGTTCAGGGCCTCGTGCTGGAGCTGGACTGACATGGTGCTGTCCTCTCGAACTCTCGCTGGAATGGGGTGCGTTGCGTGACGGGAAGCGGCGGGGTGGGGCTCGGTCAGCCCTGCAGCGCGCTGTAGACGCCGTCGGACGCCCCCCAGTTGCCGCCCGCGACGCCGGCGTCCTCGTCGGCCTGGGTCAGGGTCTTGCTGGCGCCGGAGAGGCTCTCGGTGAGCTGGTCGAAGGCCTGCATCACCTTCTTGTAGCGGTCGACCCAGTCGCTGACCTTCCCCTGGAAGACGGTGCTGGCGCCGGAGATGTAGCCGGCCGCGATCTCCTCGTTGATCCGCTCGACGGTCTGGCCGGAGGAGATCATGCTCGAAATCTGCGTCTCCAGACCGGCCAGCGCCTGCTGGATCGATCCGTCGTCCTTCTTCAACATGCCGGGAGTGCTCACGGAATCCTCCATCGTCGTCCTGCTGCGGCCGGTGCGCCGCAGCCGGCCCGCGGTCGCGGGCCGGCGGGTGCGTGGAGCGACCACGCACCATCCGGTTGAACGGGTCTGCGGAACCCGCCGGTTCAACCCGGCGGGCCCGAACCGGGGCCTGAGCCGCCGTCAGCTCGCGCAGGCCCCCGCCGCCGGTGCCGGCTCCACCACCCCGCCCGCGGCCAGCTCGGCCGGGTCGAGGCTGGGACCGGTCGGCAGCAGCGCCAGCAGCGCGCCCGGTGCGGCCAGCGCGGCGACCCCGCTGTAGCCGAGCGCGGTGGTCGCGTCGGCGGAGGCCAGCGGGTACTTCACACCCGCGTCGGTGACCAGGTACTCGGTCGTGCCGACGCCCGCCCCGGACAGTGCCCGGACCAGCGTCCCGCCCTGCGCGGGCACCGCGACCAGGTCGGCCGCCGCGCAGCCGGGGACCACGCCGGGCTGGGCGGTCGGGGCCTGCCCGGCCACGGCGGCGGCGGAGACCACGGTCAGTGCGACCGCCGGGGCGCCGCTGCCGAGCCGCGACTCGGCGCAGACGCCCTGCCCCTGGCCGACCGTCACCAGTTGCGGAGCGTCGGCCGGCAGGGTGGAGGTCGGTGCGGCGCCCTGGGCGGAGTGCGCCGCCAGGTCCTCGGCGCCGATCAGGACGGTGGTCACGGCCGCGCCCCGGTAGGCCTGCGACTGGGTCCGCGGGTCGCCGCTGAGCAGCTTGTAGAGCATCGCGTCGATCGGCACCAGCCCGGCCTTGGTCAGCACGTAGCGCTGACCGCCGGGGAGGGCGAAGAGCTGGCCGATCCGGGTGGGGTTGTTGGCGAGCCTGGGCCCGGCCTTGCCCCGGTCGGGGATGTCGGGCGCGGCCAGCACCGGCCCGGCCGGCAGCGCGTCCAGGAAGGACTCGGTCACCGGGAACGGGACGGCCGTGCCGTAGCCGAGGGCCTGGAGCACCCCTTCCCCGGCTGCCACCTGCATCCGCTGCCCCTGCCAGAGCAGGTAGACCGAGCCGTCGGGGGCGGAGACCAGGGTGCCCTGGCCGGCCGTGAGCGAGGTGCCCCGGGATCGCGGGGCCAGCGCCAGGGTCAGCTCGGCGGCGCCGCCGCCGGTCGGCTGGGTGCCGCAGGCCAGCCAGGTGCCGTCGGCCAGCGCGGCGCCGTCCGGCAGGGTGTCGGGCGCGCCGACGATGCCGAGCGGCGCGCCGACCTGGGCCCCGCTCAGCGAGTTCTGGCTGACCTGGTCGACCGTCAGCTGGGCTCCGGCGACCAGCCGGGCGCTGGCGATGTTGAGCACCGGGTGGAGTTCGCCGCCGAGGTAGAGGTAGCGCGCACCGGTCTCGTTGACCACGACCAGTGTCCCGGCCTTGGCCCAGCCGGTGCTGCCGCCGGGGGAGATCAGTCCGTAGACCGTCATCCCGACCGCGGCCAGCCCGCCGAGGATCACCCCGGTGAGGGTGCCGCGGGTGGTTCGGCCGTGGGGGGTGTCCGGCGCGTCGGGCTCGGCCCGCAGCATGCCGGAGGAGAGCCTGCTCATCACGAACAGGTGCGCCTGCACCTGGTCGCGTCGGGACTGCATCCGGTTCCTCCTGGGCGGTTATGTGGTTCGGCAGCGCCTCGACCGACGGAACGTCAGCCGTTCATGGCGCGGAGCAGGTGGTAGACCCCGGAGACGGCGAGGCCCAGCGGCAGCAGGCTGACCGCGGTCAGGGTGTGTAGCATGTCCGCCGCGCGCCCCCAGTAGGGCAGCAGCCGACGTCCCGGGACGGTCCAGGCGACGACCAGCAGCACCACGGTGACCGCCAGCAGCGCCGCCAGCACCAGCAGCCGGCCCGCCGGGGACTCGTCCAGCGCCCAGCGTCCGGTGAGCAGCACCACCCCGTACGCGCCGGGCACCAGCATCGAGACCCGCTGCCAGATGCCGCCCAGGGACCGGCTGTGGAGCAGCAGCAGCAGGCTGAGCGCCCCGGTGAACGCGGGCGACTCCCAGCCGTGGCCGCCGTCGAGGGCGACCAGGGTCAGGCAGATCGCGCCGACGGCGCCGATGGCGAGGTGGAAGGCGGTGAGGTAGCCGTCGGCGATGTGGCCCCGGTCCATCACCTCGGCCGCCGGGAAGGGCTCGATGCCCTGCTGGAGCTCCTCGGCGTTGCGGGGCAGCGCGGGCAGCCGCAGTCCGGAGAGCCGGAACGAGAGCGAGGGGATGAACGCGCCGAAGATCACCGCGACCACGGCCACCAGCGCCGCCGTGTGCGCGGGCGCGAACCCGGCCAGGGCGAGGACACCGGCCACCACGCCGAGCACCGCGGGCAGCACGGCGGCCAGGAACAGCGGTGCCGAGCAGGCGACGGCGGCCAGCGCCAGCACCGCCGCACCGGCCGCGGCCGAGGCCCCGGCCAGCAGTTGGGCCCCGGTCAGCTCCGGTCCGGCCGGACCGCTCGGCAGCAGCAGGCCGGCCAGCGCCAGGTAGGGCACGGCCGCCGCGCCGAGCGCGGTGCCCGCGCCGGCATCGCCCATGGCCCGGGCCGCGCTGGCCGCGCCGAGCAGCAGCAGCACGCCGGTGACCGCCGCCGCGATGTCACGGAGCTGGTGCCCGCCGGGCAGCGCCAGCAGCACGAAGCCCCCCGCCAGGGCCAGCATCCCGAGGCCGACGGCCAGATGGTGCGTCAGCACCGGCCGCCAGGAGCCGCCGCGCTGCTGCAGCCCGACGGCGAGGCCGTCGATCAGGTCGTCGAAGTGGACCGGGGGCAGTTCCGCGCGGCGCGGGCGGAGGTAGAGCTCGCCCCCGTCGTGCAGGCCCAGCGCCTCCGGCGTCAGCTCCTCGTCGAGCGCGGCGCCGCCGAGGTGCTGCAGCACCCAGCCGCCGTGCTCGATGCCCTGCTCCTCCAGGTCGTCACCGGCATAGCCGACGACCGTGGGCAGCAGGTCGCCCAGCGGGATGTCGGCGGGCACCGCCAGTTCGAAGACCGACTGCGGCGCATGGAACCTCAGTCGGCACAGTGCGGCACCGGCAGTGCTGTTCACCAGGTCTCTCCCAGACAGGTCGGGCGGTTCGTCGGGCGGATCGTCGGACGGATCGACACCGGGCCGCCGATCCGCTGCGACCCCACTGGGCTGTACGTACGCGGAGGCGGAAGAAGTTCAACTGAACCGTGCACGGGCCCGCATCCGTGGTCCGAGTGGACGGCCGTCCTCCGAACCGACGGTCGCGGCAGGCGAGTGAGGAGCTCTTCGTTGAGCACGGTGCAGGTCAATCGCACGGCCCGGCGGCCCGGACCGGTCATGCCGGACGGGGAGATCCAGCTCCAGGAGCCGCCGAGTCTGCCCGAGTCGCAGGGCGGCATGTCGAGCATGATCAGCATGGCCCCGATGGCGCTGAGCTCGCTGTCGATGGTGGTCATGTTCCTCAAGCCCGGCGGCAGCAGTGGCGCGATGACCTATGTCGGCATCGGGATGATGGCGCTGTCGGCGGTCGGCATGCTGCTGACCCAGCTGATCCGCGGCTCCAGCGACCGCAAGAAGCAGGTGCGCAGCGAGCGCCGCGACTACCTGCGCTACCTCTCGCAGATCCGCCGCCAGGTCAGGGCCGCGACCGAGCAGCAGCAGCTCGCGCTGGCCTGGCGGAACCCGGCTTCGCCGGAGCTGTGGTCGCTGGTCCGCACCTCCCGGCTGTGGGAACGGCGGGCGACCCACCCCGACTTCGGCGACGTCCGGATCGGCACCGGTCCGCAGCGGCTGGCGAAGCGGCTGGCGCCGCTGGCGACCAAGCCGGTCGAGGACCTGGAGCCGCTCTGCGCCCACGCCCTGCGCCGCTTCATCCACGCGTACAACAATGTCGCCGACCAGCCGATCGCGATCTACCTGCGCGGCTTCTCCCACCTGCTGCTCCGCAGCGACGACCGGGCGGCGGCCCAAGCGATGGCCCGCTCGATGGTGGCCCAGCTCTCGGTCTTCCACGCCCCCGACGAACTGCGGATCGCCGTGGTCACCGGTCCCGAGCAGCGGGACTCCTGGGAGTGGGTCAAGTGGCTGCCGCACGCCCAGCATCCGGGCGACACCGACGGCGCCGGCGCGGTACGCCTGGTCGCGGGCACCGTCGCCGAGGTCGAGCAGCTGCTCGGCGACGAGTTCCTGGGACGTCCGCCCTACGAGCCCGACTCCGTGCCGACCAGGGAGGAGCCCTTCACCGTCCTGGTCCTGGACGGCGCGAAGGCCGCCCCCACCACCCGGGCCGCGCTGGCCGGCTACCGCAACGCGATCGTCATCGACCTCGGTGACGCGCTGGAGTGGAAGCACTCGCGGTTCACCCTGCGGCTGCGGGTCGAGAAGGGCCGGCTGGCGATGGTCGGCGCCGACCGCAACCGCAAGGACGAGATCACCGAGCTGGGCCGCCCGGACGCGCTGGCCGTCCCGACGGCGACCCGGCTGGCCGCGCTGATGGCCCCCTACCGGGTCGGCGACGCCACCGTCGCCGCCGAACCGCTCGCCGCCGACTTCGACCTGACGGCGCTGCTGGGCATCAACGACCTGCACCAGCACGACGTGGCGCAGCTCTGGGCCAAGCGCAACCTGAACAACAAGCTGCGGGTGCCGCTGGGGCTCGGCGGCGACGGCAAGCCGGTCGACCTGGACCTCAAGGAGTCCGCCCAGGGCGGCATGGGCCCGCACGGCATGCTGATCGGCGCGACCGGCTCCGGCAAGTCCGAGCTGCTCCGGACGCTGGTGCTGGCGCTGGCGATCACCCACTCCTCCGAGGTGCTGAACTTCGTCCTGGTCGACTTCAAGGGCGGCGCGACCTTCCTCGGTCTGGACGCCCTGCCGCACACCTCGGCAGTGATCACCAACCTGGCCGACGAGGCCTCCCTGGTCGACCGGATGCGCGACGCGCTGCACGGCGAGATGGTCCGCCGGCAGGAGCTGCTGCGCGCGGCCGGCAACTACGCCTCGCTGCTGGACTACGAGACCGCCCGCGCCGCCGGGACCCCGCTGGAGCCGCTGCCGACGCTGTTCGTGGTGGTCGACGAGTTCAGCGAACTGCTGGCCGCGCACCGCGACTTCATGGAGCTGTTCGTGATGATCGGCCGCCTCGGCCGCTCGCTCGGCGTGCACCTGCTGCTCGCCTCGCAGCGGCTGGACGAGGGCCGGATGAACGCCCTGGAGTCGCACCTGTCCTACCGGATCGGCCTGCGCACCTTCTCCGCGATGGAGAGCCGGGGCGTGCTCGGCGTCCCCGACGCCTACCAGCTGCCCTCGCAGCCCGGCAACGGCATCCTGCGCAGCGACATCTCCACGCTGACCCGGTTCAAGGCCGCCTACGTCTCCGGCCCCTACCAGCCCAAGCGCCGCCCCCGGCAGCAGGCCGTGGTCGCGGGCCAGGTCGTCCCCTACGGCACCGAGTACGTGGCGCCCCGTCACCTCCCGGCCGAGGTCGAGCCGGCGCACGAGGACGCCCTCGCGTCCGGCACGCTGCTGGACATCGCCGCCGCCAAGCTCTACGACGTCGGCCCCCCGGCCTACCAGGTCTGGCTGCCGCCGCTGGACGTCCCGCCGACCCTGGACGAGCTGCTGCCGCCGCTCACCCCGCACCCCCAGTACGGGCTGACCACCCACGGCTGGGCCGGGCGCGGCGCGCTGACGGTGCCGGTCGGCGTCGTCGACCGGCCGTTCCACCAGCTGCGCGACCTGATGATGGCGGACCTCTCCGGCGCCGGCGGCCATGTCGGCATCGCCGGCGCGCCGCAGAGCGGCAAGAGCAACCTGCTGCGCACCCTGATCACCGGCCTCGCGCTCACCCACACCCCGGCCGAGGTGCAGTTCTACTGCCTGGACTTCGGCGGCGGCACCCTCTCGGCGCTGCGCGACCTGCCGCACATGGGCGGCGTCACCGGACGCCACGACGGCGAGCGGGTGGTCCGCACCGTGGCCGAGGTCGCCGGGATCATCGCCCGACGGGAGAAGTCCTTCGCCGAGATGGGCGTCGACTCCATCGCCACCTTCCGCCGGATGCGCGCCGAGGGCCGGCTCCCCGAGGAGACCCACGGCGACGTCTTCCTGGTCATCGACGGGTGGAACACCCTCCGCCAGGAGTTCAACGACCTGGTGCAGCCGCTGACCCTGCTCTCCCAGCGCGGCATCAACTACGGCGTCCACCTGGTCATCGCCACCACCCGCTGGGGCGAGATCGCCAGCGGGCTGCGCGACCAGCTGCAGACCCGCTTCGAGCTGCGGCTCGGCGACGCGGTCGACTCGGTGATCAACATGCGCGCCGCCGCCAAGGTCCCGAAGTCCCCCGGGCGCGGCCTCACCGCCGAGCAGCTGCACTTCCTCACCGCCCTGCCCCGGCTGGACGGCTCCGGCACCACCAAGGACCTCGGCGAGGGCATCGCCGACCTGGTCGACGCGGTCGCCGCACACTGGACCGGACCGCGCGCGCCGCAGGTCCGGATGCTGCCGCTGACCGTCGACGCGGCCGACCTGCCCGCCCCTCAGGGCCGGCTCCGGGTGCCGATCGGTCTGGAGGACACCGAGGTCGCGCCGCTGTGGCACGACTTCGAGGAGTCGCCGCACCTGATGATCGTCGGCGACAGCGAGTCCGGGAAGACCAACCTGCTCAAGCTGATGATCGAGCAGATCACCAGCGCCTACAGCCCCAGCGAGGCGCGGGTCATGCTGGTCGACTTCCGCCGCGAGCTCTACGAGGCCGTGCCGAAGGAGTACCGCATCGGCTACGCGGTCGCCACGGACGTGCTGCGCCAGCTCACCGACGGCGCGGCCCGGGCGATGAAGGAGCGCGTGCCCTCGGCCGACATCTCCCCCGCCCAGCTCAAGCGGCGCGACTGGTGGCAGGGCCCGGAGCTGTTCTTCATCGTCGACGACTACGAGCTGATCGCCGCCGGGACGACCGGCCACCCGTTCGCCCCGGTCCTGGACCACCTGGCCCAGGGCACCGAGATCGGCCTCCACCTGATCGTCGCGCGCGGCGCCAACGGCATCGGCCGGGCCCTGTCCGACCCGCTGCTGCGCAAGCTCCAGGAGGTCAACACCCCGGCGGTGCTGCTCTCCTGCCCGCCCTCGGAGGGCGTCATCTTCGGCAACGTCAAGCCCCGGCAGCTCCCGGTCGGCCGCGGCGTGCACATCACCCGGCGCCGCACCGTCCAGGTCCAGACAGCCCTGCTGGCCGAGCCGGAGCGGGGACCGGAGGCCGACCGATGAGCATCGGCGGGGGCGTCGGCGGGGCGGCGCCGACAGCGGTGGGGGCGGCCCGAGGAGGCCGTCCGCCCCGGTGCCGGTCCGCGCCTGGCGGAAGGTCCGCCGCCGGCTGGAGGCCACGGCCGGGATGGTCGCCCCGCCGGTGCCGGTGGCGACCACCGGCGGCGGGCCCTCCACGCTCCGCCCGGTGGGCCCGCACTGCGTGATCGCCCCGCCCGGCGCGGAGCACGAGGCGGCGCTCGCCTCGGCGCTCGGCCGGCTGCTCCCGGTGTCCGATGCGCTGATCCTGCTCGCCGCCGCGCCGGACGCAGCCGCGGTCCTCCGCGCCGGGCTGCCGGAGCTGGCCCGGATCGCCGCCGAACGCTCGGCCGGGGTCCTGGTCCTCGCCGCCTCCGGCCTGGCCGCCGCCCTGCCCAGCGGCCGCCGCCCGGCCGAACAGATCGCGGAGCGCCTCGGGCTGCCGGTCGTCGCCCCGGACGGCCTGGTCGCGGTCGGCCTGGACGGCGCGCTCCAGGTCAGCCCCGCCGGTCCGGACCCGTACGCCCTCGCCGACTGGTGGTACTGCGCCCCGGCCACGGCCCCCGAGCCCCTCGGCCCGAGTTGGCCACCGATCAGCGAGGGCGACTGGGACGAGGAGGAGACGGCCGTCGCCCTGCTCCCCCCGGCGCCGCCCGGCTGGCTGGTCGACCCGGACAGCGCAGGCAGCCTCTGGGCCCGGCCGGAGACCACCCCAGAGGGCACCCCGGAACCCGTCCCGGACGAGCAGCGCCGCCGACTGCTGATCGTCGGCACCCCGAGCCAGCGGCTGACCGAGGACGTCTGGGACCTGCTCGACCCGATGGTGGCCGAGCTGCCCCCGGTCGAACCGGCGCTCTGGGGCCTGCGGGTCGACAGCGCGATGGACGCCGGAACCACCGCCGTCGGCCGCTTCGTCTCCCGGCGGCACGGCCTGGCCTGGCTGCCCAGGGCCACGAACACGAACCGGACGGCGGCCCAGAACTGGGCCCCGGCCACGGTGTCGGCGCTCCCCGAGGCGCAGCAGGAGGCGGAGGGCGCGGCATGGGTCCCGCCGGTGATCGAGCCGGCCACCGAGCTCGCGGTCCTGCGCGGCGGCCTCACCGCCGCGCGGGTCGATGCAGGCACCCCACTGCCCCCGGCGGTCCCCGCCCGGCCGGCGATGCCAACCGTGCCGACGACACCGACCGAACCCGTCGCACCCACCGTGCCGGCGGTGCCCACGGTGCCCACGGTGCCGGCGGTGCCCACCGCACCCACCGTGCCAGCGGTGCCCACCGAACCCACCGAACCCACCGCACCCACCGCACCCACCGTGCCGGCAGTGCCCACCGAACCCACCGAACCCACCGCACCCACCGCACCCACCGTGCCGGCAGTGCCCACCGAACCCACCGAACCCACCGCACCCACCGCACCCACCGTGCCGGCAGTGCCCACCGTGCCGACCGAACCCACCGCACGCACCGTGCCGGCGGTGCCCACTGCACCGACCGAACCCTCCGCACCCACCGCGCCGGCCGTACCCACCGCGCCCACCGTGCCGGCGGTGCCCACTGCACCCTCCGCACTGTCAACACCGTTGCCCGGCTACCCGGTCCTGGCTGCGGCACCGGCTCCGCCTGCCGTGCCGGTGCCACCGCCGCTCGCCGCCCAGCCCGAGCGCGAGCCCATGCCGATACCCGAGCCGGTGCCGGTGCCCGAAGCGGAACCGGAGCTGGAGCTGGAGCTGGAGCCGATCCTTGCCCCGCAGCGGGTGCCCGTACTCGGCGCCGAGCCTGCACCCGAGCCCGAACGCGCGCCCGAACCGGACCCCGAGCCCGAGCCCGAACCGATCCCCGCCCCGACACGGATCCCAGTGCTCGGCGCCGAGCCCGCACGCGCGCCCGAACAGGACCCCGAGCCCGAGCCAGAACCGATCCCCGCCCCGACACGGATCCCGGTGCTCGGCGCCGACCCCGCGCCGGAGCTCGCACCCCACCCGACGCCGGTGCCCGAACCGCAGCCCGAACCGCAGCCCGAACCGGACCCCGAGCCAGAACCCACCGCGCCCGCGCCCGTACCGGCGTCCGCGTCCGCGTCCGCGCCTGGCGGATCCGTGCGGGCCTTCCCGACCGACGTGGCCGGACCCACCGCCGCCCAGGTCAGCAGCGCAGCGGACCGCACCGCGCTGAAAGCGCTGCTCGGACCGCAGTTCCAGCGCTGGGCCAGCCGCGCGGACCAGGTCGCCACCCGGCTGCCCGCGCTCCGTTCCACCATCCAGGACGACATCAAGGCCGACCTGGTCGCCGTCCTGCTGCACCACACCGCCGCCGGTGTGCCCGCCCCCGTCGCCGAACTGACCGCCGCCGCGCGCAGCGGCAGCCCGGGGCCGCTCGCCGCCTACGTCAGCTGCCTGGCGTCCGGTCTGCGCCGACTGCCCAGCCACCACGGCGCGGTGCTGCTCGGCGCTCACGTCGGTCCGGCCGTGCTCGACCACTACCGGCCGGGGACGCTGCTGCACGAACCGGCCGCCGTCTCCGGGCTGACCGCGGTCGAGGCCCGGCTCGACACCCCGGCCGAGTTCGCGATCTGGTCCACCACCGGACGCCGGACCGCCCTCTTCGGGGAACCCGGCGAGGAGGCCGTGGTCGTCTTCCCGCCCGGCACCCGCTTCTCGGTGCTGGAGGTCATCGACGCGGCCGAGGACGCGGGGACCCCGGTCCGGGTGCTGCTCCGCGAGGTGAGCCCGACCGCCCCCGCCGCCGGTGCGGACAACCCCTCCGCCTCGGCCGACTGGGACCGGAACGCCCAGGTCCGGCTGCGGTCCTGGCTGGAGCGGCGGGACGCGCTCCCCGCCGAGGAGCGACGGTCGGTGCCCCGGCCCGAGCGGTTCCGGCTCACTCCCGGCGTGGACGACGGCTGAAGGCGGGATCGGCAGGTAATCATCGGGCTCTCAGACTTCTCCCACGGCCCTCTCAGCGCCTTGCAGCACCATGAGTCAGGTGGCCGTCGCTGCTCCGCCCACAGCGGATGCACCGATCGGCCCACCGAACTGAGGAGCAGTGCATGGGGAAGCCGGAGCCGGGGAGCCGTGTCGAGCGCCAGCAAGCAGCGCGCAGACGGCGTTTCCGGAGATCCACGGCCGTCACCGTGGGCGTCGTCCTCGGCGCGGCCGCGATCGTCGGCTCGGGTACGGGTACGGACACCCGGCTGCTGCGCATCCTGGACGTCTCCAAGCGCGAGCCGATCGCCTCCTCGTCCAGTCGGCCGAGGGCCTCGGCCTCGGCCGTCTCGTCCGGCTCGCAGTCGGCCCGCTCCGGCAGCGCCGCCGAGCCGAAGCCCTCGGTCAAGCCCTCGCCGACGGCCAGCCCCTCGCCGACGGCGAAGCCCGTCCCGGCCCCGCCGACCACCTCGCTCGGCGTCTCCCAGGTGCTGACCTCCGCCCAGCAGCCGGCCCAGGTCGGCGCCATCTTCTCGGGCAGCATCTCCGCCGGCCACTTCTGCACCGGGAGCGTGGTGGACAGCCCCTCCGGGAACATGATCGTGACCGCCGGGCACTGCCTCAGCCCTGGCACCACCACCAACGCCGTCTTCGTGCCCGACTACCGGGACGGTTCCGCGCCGCTCGGGGTCTGGCAGATCAGCAACGTGGTCGAGGCCTCGGCCTGGACCTCGAACCAGGACCCGGACGACGACGTCGCCTTCGCCCTGCTCAAGCCGCTGAACGGGCACACGATCGAGTCCGTCACCGGCTCCTACACTCTCGACACCGACGCCGTGAGCAGCGGCAACGTCCAGTTGACCGGCTACCCGGAGACCACCGACGAGCCGATCAGCTGCACCGGCAGCGCGAGCGGCTTCAGCGCCTCGCAGCTCCAGGTCTACTGCACCGGCTACCCGGCCGGCACCAGCGGCAGCGGCTGGATCGCCGACTACGACCCGACCACCGGCAGCGGCTCACTGGTGGGTGTGATCGGCGGCTACGAGACCGGCGGCAACACGCCGGACGTCTCCTACAGCCCGCTGTTCAACGACAACGTCCGGGTCCTCTACGACCAGGCCGTCACCCTGGCCGGCTGACCGCCGTCCGCCGACCACGACCGCCGACCACGACGAAGCGCCCGCCGGACCACCGGCGGGCGCTTCGGACGTTGTGCGTCGGATCAGACCTGCTCGGCCTTCTCCAGCGCCGAGCAGCAGGTGTTGACCAGCAGACGGGTCACCACGTACGGGTCGACGTTCGCGTTGGGGCGACGGTCCTCGATGTAGCCCTTCTTCTCGACCTCGACCTGCCACGGGATGCGCACCGAGGCGCCGCGGTCGGAGACGCCGTAGCTGTAGACGTCCCACGGGGCGGTCTCGTGAAGGCCGGTCAGCCGGTCCTGGATGCCGAAGCCGTACTGGCTCACGTGCTCCAGCACCTTCTCCTGGTCGGCGCCGAGCGACTCGCAGGCGGTGATGATGGCATCGTAGCCCTCACGCATGGCCTTGGTGGAGAAGTTGGTGTGCGCGCCCGCGCCGTTCCAGTCGCCCTTCACCGGCTTGGCGTCCAGCGTCGCCGAGACCTCGAAGTCCTCGGCGGTGCGGTAGAGCAGCCAACGGGCGATCCACAGGTGGTCGGAGGCGGTCAGCGCGTCCACCGGGCCGATCTGGAACTCCCACTGACCGGGCATGACCTCGGCGTTGATGCCGCAGATGGCCAGACCGGCCTCGATGCAGCGGTCGAGGTGCAGCTCGACGATGTCGCGGCCGAAGACCTCGTCGGCGCCGACGCCGCAGTAGTAACCACCCTGCGCGGCGGGGAAGCCGGCCACCGGGAAGCCGAGCGGACGCTCGCCCTTGAAGAAGGTGTACTCCTGCTCGATGCCGAAGATCGCCTCCTGCGCCTCGAAGCGCTCGGCGATCGGGCGCAGCAGCGCACGGGTGTTGGTCTCGTGGGCGGTGCCGTCGGTGTTGAAGACCTCGCACAGGACGAGGACGTTGTCGCCGCCGCGAATCGGGTCCGGGCACGAGAAGACCGGCTTCAGCACGCGGTCCGACGCGTGGCCCTCGGCCTGGTTGGTGCTGGAGCCGTCGAAGCCCCAGGTGGGAAGTTCGGCGCCGTCGGCCAGAACGCGGGTCTTCGAACGAAGCTTGGCGGTCGGCTCGGTGCCGTCGATCCAGATGTACTCAGCCTTGAAGCTCACGGGCGGCATTCCTCGCGGTGGGGTGGGAACTTAGCGGTGACGTGGCGCGGTGCTCCGCGTCACTGGGGAGGTCCGCTGTCCTGATGGCAAGGAGAATCACAGACCGCAATTTCCCGCCTGTTGCCCATGTGTGAACGGCAGGTTAACCGGCCTCATTCGTGCTACAGGTCACATGAACAGCCAGTACACCCCTGTTTAGCCGTCTCCCGACCCGCCCCGTTCACCGCCTCCGGCGGCCCCGCCACCGGCCGCAGGAGCAGTCGCACTGTCATGAGCACATCGTCAGCGTCCCTCATCCCGACGCCGTCCGCGCCTCACGCCTCGTCCGTCACGCCCTGGTGAACGCCAGCGAGACATTGTGCCCGCCGAAGCCGAAGGAGTTGGACACCGCCGCCTCCCAGGCCCCTCGGCGCGGCTCCGCCCTGACAAGATCGAGTCCGACCTTCGGATCCGGGCTGTCCAGATTGCGGATGGCCGGGACCACGCCGTCCCGCAGCGCCAGCACCGCCGCCGCCGCACCCAACGCACCTGCCGCGCCCAACAGGTGACCGGTCATCGACTTGGTCGCGGTCACCACCGGGTGCAGTCCCAGCGCGGCGGCGACGGCGTCGGCCTCCACCTGGTCCCCGGCCGGTGTCGAGGTCGCATGCGCATGGACGTGCCCGATGTCCCTGGGGGCCAGTCCGCCGTCGGCCAGCGCCTGCCGGATCGCCCGGACCTGCCCGTGCATGTCGGAGGCGGTGATGTGCATCGCGCTGGAGGTGACCCCGGCCCCGGCCAGCAGCGCGTGGACCCGGGCGGACCGGGCCCGCGCCAGGTCCGCCCGCTCCAGCACCAGCACCGCCGCACCCTCCCCCAGCACGAAGCCGTCCCGGTCCAGGTCGAACGGCCGCGAGGCGGCAGCCGGGTCGTCGTTGCGCGTGGACAGCGCCGTCATCTGCGCGAAGCCGGCCAGCGGCAGCGGATCGACACAGGCCTCCGTCCCGCCGACGACGACCACGTCGGCCCGGCCCCAGCGGATCAGGTCCAGCCCCAGCGCCACCGCCTCAGCGCCGGAGGAGCAGGCACTGGCGGGTGTCCGGGCGCCGCCGAGCGCACCCAGGTCGATGCTGACCCAGGCGGCCGGCCCGTTCGGCATCATCATCGGCACCGCATAGGGCGAGACCTTGCGGGGGCCGAAGGCCTCCAACAGATCGTCCTGCGCGAGCAGCGAGTGCGCCCCGCCGATCCCGGTGCCGATGACCACGGCCAGCCGCTCCGGGTCCACGTCGGGTCGCCCGGCGTCCGCCCAGGCCTCGCGGGCGCAGACCAGGGCGAGTTGCTCGCTGCGGTCCAGCCGCCGGGCCTCGACCCGGGGCAGCACCGTCTCCGGCCCGACCAGACAGCAGGCGGCGATCCGGGCGGGCAGCTGCTCCGCCCAGGCGTCGGGAAGCAGCCGGACCCCGGAACGCCCGGCCAGCATGGCCGCCCAGGTGCTCGGCAGGTCACCGCCCAGCGGGGTGCTCGCGCCCAGCCCGGTGACCGCGACCTCGATCGTCCCACTGCCCATCCGTGTGCTCCCGCTCCGGAGAAACCAGACATACCGGCCCTGGAAGCCTGACACGCGGAGGCCGCCCGCCCCGGCAACGCGGCACGGCAAGTCGCTCCGCCCTTCGGCACGTCAGCCGGGCGCCACCACCACGTCGCTCCAGTCCGTCCCCAGCGGCTCGGCCACCGCGCTGCCCGAGCTCGCCGCCGCCAGCCAGGCCGCGAACTCCGCCGCGCGCCCGTCCGGGACGCCCACCTCGATCACCACTCCGGTGGCGGTGTAGTCCAGGTCGCGCACCGGATAGCCGGCCGCCCGCAGCTCGTTCTCCAGCCGCCCGGCCCGCACATGGTCGGTCGCGACCGCGACCACCTCGACCCGTCGCCGCTCCACCACGACCGCCTCGTCGAGCGCCGCCGACACCGCCCCGCCGTAGGCGCGCACCAGTCCCCCGGCCCCCAGCAGCACCCCGCCGAAGTAGCGGGTGACGACCGCCACCGTGTCCGTCAGCCCCCGGCGCCGCAGCACCTCCAGCATCGGCGCGCCGGCGGTCCCGGCCGGCTCGCCGTCGTCGTTCGAACGTTCCCGGCGCGGTTGCTCGCCGACGATGAACGCCGTGCAGTTGTGCCGGGCATCCCAGTACTGCTTGCGCACCGCGGCGATGAACGCCTGCGCCTGCGCCTCGTCCTCGACCCGGGCGACGGAGCACAGGAACCGCGACTTCTTCACCTCGGTCTCGTGCAGCACCGGGTCCTTGACGGTGAGGTAGGGGACCGCCTGTCGTGCAGCCACTGCCGCTCAGCTCCCGGACCGGGCCTGCGTGGTCCGCAGCCCGTCGCAGAGCATCCGGGCGAGCCGCCCGGGCGCCGCGCCCGCCACCCGGGCCCGCTCCGCCGCGACCGCACCGCCGACGACGGCAGGCAGGTCGGCGGCGTCGACATCCGCCCGCACCACACCGGCCTCCTGCGCCCTGACCAGCAGCTCGGCCAGGACCGCGCGCAGCGCGCCGGCCGCACCGAGGGTCGTCTGCTGCAACTCGACCCCCGCGCCCACCAACGCCTCGGCCAGATCCATCTTCGACTCCGCATCGGCGACCATCACCGCCAGGTAGTCGAAGAAGGCCGCTCCCGGCTCCGCGCCGTCGGCGACCGCCGCCAGCGACGCCCGGCCGAGCTCGGTCAGCGCCTCGATCCGGTCGGTCACCACCGCCTCGAACAACGCCTCCTTGGTCGGGAAGTGACGGTAGACCGTCCCGGCCCCGACCCCGGCCTGGGCCGCGATCTCGTCGAGCGGCACCGCCAGGCCCTCCTCCGCGAAGACCGCGCGCGCCGCCTCCAGCACCCGGGCGCGGTTCCGCCGCGCGTCGGCACGCATCGGCCGCGCCGGGCGCCCGGCCGAGCCGGGCTGCTGCTCATGTGCGGCGGTCATGACACTCCTTGACGCAGGCTGCGGCGCACGCACCCCATAGACAAACGGGGCGAGCGTTCCGTATATTCGAATCGGGGCGAGCGTTCCGATTATAGAGCCCCCCTTCCTCCACCACGCCCACCAGCCGGAGCAACCATGTCCACGCACACCCGCACCCCGCGCGAGACCGTCGAACTCCTGATCCGCATCACCGCCGAGGGCGACCGCTCGCAGCTCGCCGACCTCTACGCCCCGGACGTCGTCATCGACATGCCGTTCACCCGACCCGGCTTCCCCGGCCGCACCGAGGGCAACGACTCGATGCGCACCCGGATGAAGGCCGTCAGCGGCCTGTGGAGCTACGAGTCCGTCGACGGCGTGGTGATCCACGAGACCGCCGACCCGGAGGTGGTCATCGCCGAATTCCGCGTCCACGGTCGAATCACCGCAGGCGGAGAGCAGTTCACCCTGACGTACATCATGGTGAGCCGCGTCGTCGACGGCCTCATCGTCTCCTCCAGCGACTACGGCAACCCACTGGAGAGCGAGGTGCTGCTCGCCGCCCTCCCCCGCCCGCTCGACGCCTGAGCCCCGCTGGGCCGACACCGGAAACCGCCCTGCACTACCCTCCTGACCCATGGATCTTGAAGCCGCCGAAGCGTACGCAGTCCAATGGGCCGAGGACTGGAACTCCCACGACCTCGAACGAATCCTCTCCCACTACACCGAGGACGTCGCCTGGGCCTCGCCCACCATCGTCCGCGTGATGAACGACCCCAGCGGTGAACTCCACGGCAAGGACGCGCTGCGCGCCTACTTCTCCTTCGCCATGGAGCAGATGACCGACCTGCACTTCGTGGTCGAGCACGTCCGCGCCGGCGTGAACTCCATCGTCATCGGCTACCGCAACGAACGCGGCATCCCCGTCAGCGAGGTGCTGACCTTCCGCGACGGCCTCGTCTGCCAGGGCTTCGGCGCCTACGGTCGCGCACACGAGGCATAGCCCCCGCCGGCTCCGTCGTCCGGTGTCCGGACATGCCGAAGAGCCCCCTGACCGATGGTCAGGGGGCTCTTCGGCAAAGGTTGTTCGGCGGCGTCCTACTCTCCCACAGGGTCCCCCCTGCAGTACCATCGGCGCTGTGAGGCTTAGCTTCCGGGTTCGGGATGTAACCGGGCGTTTCCCTCACGCTATGACCACCGAAACACTATGAAGATATCGACAACACGCTGCCGGAAGCAGGGGTCGTTTCTTCAGAACAACACAGTGGACGCGTAGCAACTATGGACAAGCCCTCGGCCTATTAGTACCGGTCAGCTCCACCCCTCACAGGGCTTCCACATCCGGCCTATCAACCCAGTCGTCTACTGGGAGCCTTACCCACTCAATGGTGGTGGGAGTCCTCATCTCGAAGCAGGCTTCCCGCTTAGATGCTTTCAGCGGTTATCCCTCCCGAACGTAGCCAACCAGCCATGCCCTTGGCAGGACAACTGGCACACCAGAGGTTCGTCCGTCCCGGTCCTCTCGTACTAGGGACAGCCCTTCTCAAGACTCCTGCGCGCGCAGCGGATAGGGACCGAACTGTCTCACGACGTTCTAAACCCAGCTCGCGTACCGCTTTAATGGGCGAACAGCCCAACCCTTGGGACCTACTCCAGCCCCAGGATGCGACGAGCCGACATCGAGGTGCCAAACCATCCCGTCGATATGGACTCTTGGGGAAGATCAGCCTGTTATCCCCGGGGTACCTTTTATCCGTTGAGCGACGGCGCTTCCACAAGCCACCGCCGGATCACTAGTCCCTGCTTTCGCACCTGCTCGACCCGTCGGTCTCACAGTCAAGCTCCCTTGTGCACTTACACTCAACACCTGATTGCCAACCAGGCTGAGGGAACCTTTGGGCGCCTCCGTTACATTTTAGGAGGCAACCGCCCCAGTTAAACTACCCACCAGACACTGTCCCTGATCCGGATCACGGACCCAGGTTAGACATCCAGCACGACCAGAGTGGTATTTCAACGACGACTCCACAACCACTGGCGTGGCCGCTTCAAAGTCTCCCACCTATCCTACACAAGCCGAACCGAACACCAATATCAAGCTATAGTAAAGGTCCCGGGGTCTTTCCGTCCTGCTGCGCGAAACGAGCATCTTTACTCGTAATGCAATTTCACCGGGCCTATGGTTGAGACAGTCGAGAAGTCGTTACGCCATTCGTGCAGGTCGGAACTTACCCGACAAGGAATTTCGCTACCTTAGGATGGTTATAGTTACCACCGCCGTTTACTGGCGCTTAAGTTCTCAGCTTCGCTCCGTCGAAACAGAACTAACCGGTCCCCTTAACGTTCCAGCACCGGGCAGGCGTCAGTCCGTATACATCGCCTTACGGCTTCGCACGGACCTGTGTTTTTAGTAAACAGTCGCTTCTCGCTGGTCTCTGCGGCCGGCCCCAGCTCGGAGTGCAAGACTCGTCACCAGTTCCGGCCCCCCTTCTCCCGAAGTTACGGGGGCATTTTGCCGAGTTCCTTAACCATAGTTCACCCGAACGCCTCGGTATTCTCTACCTGACCACCTGAGTCGGTTTGGGGTACGGGCCGCCATGAAACTCGCTAGAGGCTTTTCTCGACAGCATAGGATCATCCACTTCACCACAATCGGCTCGGCATCAGGTCTCAGGCTCATGTTGTGCGGATTTGCCTACACAACGCCCTACACCCTTACCCCGGGACTACCACCGCCCGGGCTGGACTACCTTCCTGCGTCACCCCATCGCTCACCTACTACCCTGTTGGGTCAGCGGCTCCACCACTCCTCATCACCCGAAGGATCCGAGACGGCTTCACGGCTTTAGCATTCAGAGGTTCGACGTTGGCGCTTCAAAGCGGGTACGGGAATATCAACCCGTTGTCCATCGACTACGCCTGTCGGCCTCGCCTTAGGTCCCGACTTACCCTGGGCAGATCAGCTTGACCCAGGAACCCTTGGTCAATCGGCGCAAGAGTTTCCCACTCTTGTATCGCTACTCATGCCTGCATTCTCACTCGTATACCGTCCACGACTGGCTTCCGCCGCCGCTTCACCCGGCACACGACGCTCCCCTACCCATCACAGCCCCCGTTAGGAGTTAAGCTGCAATGACACGGCTTCGGCGGTGTACTTGAGCCCCGCTACATTGTCGGCGCGGAATCACTTGACCAGTGAGCTATTACGCACTCTTTAAAGGGTGGCTGCTTCTAAGCCAACCTCCTGGTTGTCTCTGCGACTCCACATCCTTTCCCACTTAGCACACGCTTAGGGGCCTTAGCCGGTGTTCTGGGCTGTTTCCCTCTCGACCATGGAGCTTATCCCCCACAGTCTCACTGCCGCGCTCTCACTTACCGGCATTCGGAGTTTGGCTAAGGTCAGTAACCCGGTGGGGCCCATCGCCTATCCAGTGCTCTACCTCCGGCAAGAAACACGCGACGCTGCACCTAAATGCATTTCGGGGAGAACCAGCTATCACGGAGTTTGATTGGCCTTTCACCCCTAACCACAGGTCATCCCCCAGGTTTTCAACCCTGGTGGGTTCGGTCCTCCACACGGTCTTACCCGCGCTTCAACCTGCCCATGGCTAGATCACTCCGCTTCGGGTCTTGGGCGCGCTACTAAACCGCCCTATTCGGACTCGCTTTCGCTACGGCTACCCCACACGGGTTAACCTCGCAACACACCGCAAACTCGCAGGCTCATTCTTCAAAAGGCACGCAGTCACGACAGCTATGTGCAAGCACACGCTGCGACGCTCCCACGGCTTGTAGGCACACGGTTTCAGGTACTATTTCACTCCGCTCCCGCGGTACTTTTCACCATTCCCTCACGGTACTGTCCGCTATCGGTCACTAGGGAATATTTAGGCTTAGCGGGTGGTCCCGCCAGATTCACACGGAATTTCTCGGGCTCCGTGCTACTTGGGAGAAACTCAAGAGAGCCGTACAGGTTTCGTCTACGGGGGTCTTACCCTCTACGCCGGACCTTTCGCATGTCCTTCGACTACCCATACGGTTTCTGACTCTCCGACCGGCCGGCAGACCGATCAAGAATTTTCCCACGACCCCAGCCACGCAACCCCTGCCGGGTATCACACATGACTGGTTTAGCCTCATCCGATTTCGCTCGCCACTACTCTCGGAATCACGGTTGTTTTCTCTTCCTGCGGGTACTGAGATGTTTCACTTCCCCGCGTTCCCTCCACACTGCCTATGTGTTCAGCAGCGGGTGACAGCCCATGACGACTGCCGGGTTTCCCCATTCGGACACCCCCGGATCAAAGCTCGGTTGACAGCTCCCCGGGGCCTATCGCGGCCTCCCACGTCCTTCATCGGTTCCTAGTGCCAAGGCATCCACCGTGCGCCCTTAAAAACTTGGCCACAGATGCTCGCGTCCACTGTGCAGTTCTCAAGCAACGACCAGCCACCCATCACCCCCACCCGACAAGCAGGCAAGGTTCACTGGGGCCGGCGTACCGAAGACAGACCTTGCGGCCGTGCCCTCAGGACCCAACAACGTGCCCGGAACGGCCAACACCCACAGAACTTTCCACGCCGAAGCAGTACTCGTGTCCATGACGATGATCGCGCCGAATAGTCAACGTTCCACCCATGAGCGAACCAGCACCGGACAGTCGCCGGTGTACTGGCCCTCTGCCCGACCGAAGCCGGGAGAAGAGCTCCTTAGAAAGGAGGTGATCCAGCCGCACCTTCCGGTACGGCTACCTTGTTACGACTTCGTCCCAATCGCTGGTCCCACCTTCGACAGCTCCTTCCCTTGCGGGTTAGGCCACCGGCTTCGGGTGTTACCGACTTTCGTGACGTGACGGGCGGTGTGTACAAGGCCCGGGAACGTATTCACCGCAGCAATGCTGATCTGCGATTACTAGCAACTCCGACTTCATGGGGTCGAGTTGCAGACCCCAATCCGAACTGAGACCGGCTTTTTGAGATTCGCTCCACCTCGCGGTATCGCAGCTCATTGTACCGGCCATTGTAGCACGTGTGCAGCCCAAGACATAAGGGGCATGATGATTTGACGTCGTCCCCACCTTCCTCCGAGTTGACCCCGGCAGTCTCCTGTGAGTCCCCGACATTACTCGCTGGCAACACAGAACGAGGGTTGCGCTCGTTGCGGGACTTAACCCAACATCTCACGACACGAGCTGACGACAACCATGCACCACCTGTATACCGACCACAAGGGGGCGACCATCTCTGGCCGTTTCCGGTATATGTCAAGCCTTGGTAAGGTTCTTCGCGTTGCGTCGAATTAAGCCACATGCTCCGCTGCTTGTGCGGGCCCCCGTCAATTCCTTTGAGTTTTAGCCTTGCGGCCGTACTCCCCAGGCGGGGAACTTAATGCGTTAGCTGCGGCGCGGACCACGTGGAATGTGACCCACACCTAGTTCCCAACGTTTACGGCGTGGACTACCAGGGTATCTAATCCTGTTCGCTCCCCACGCTTTCGCTCCTCAGCGTCAGTAATGGCCCAGAGATCCGCCTTCGCCACCGGTGTTCCTCCTGATATCTGCGCATTTCACCGCTACACCAGGAATTCCGATCTCCCCTACCACACTCTAGCCTGCCCGTATCGAATGCAGACCCGGAGTTAAGCCCCGGGCTTTCACATCCGACGTGACAAGCCGCCTACGAGCTCTTTACGCCCAATAATTCCGGACAACGCTCGCACCCTACGTATTACCGCGGCTGCTGGCACGTAGTTAGCCGGTGCTTCTTCTGCAGGTACCGTCACTTGCGCTTCTTCCCTGCTGAAAGAGGTTTACAACCCGAAGGCCGTCATCCCTCACGCGGCGTCGCTGCATCAGGCTTTCGCCCATTGTGCAATATTCCCCACTGCTGCCTCCCGTAGGAGTCTGGGCCGTGTCTCAGTCCCAGTGTGGCCGGTCGCCCTCTCAGGCCGGCTACCCGTCGTCGCCTTGGTAGGCCATTACCCCACCAACAAGCTGATAGGCCGCGGGCTCATCCTGCATCGCCGGAGCTTTCCACGCACACCCCATGCGGGGATGCGTCGTATCCGGTATTAGACCTCGTTTCCAAGGCTTGTCCCAGAATGCAGGGCAGATTGCCCACGTGTTACTCACCCGTTCGCCACTGATCCACCCCGAAGGGCTTCACCGTTCGACTTGCATGTGTTAAGCACGCCGCCAGCGTTCGTCCTGAGCCAGGATCAAACTCTCCGTGAATGTCATTCCGTAATCGGAACAGCACTCGCGTTGAGCGGCACAGCGACCGGCGGAATAGCCGATCCCGTGCACTGCGTCCTCGCTAGTGTTTACTACAGTTTTTCCCAAAGGTACCTCGACCGTCCACATGATGTGGCCGGACGGGGTATCAACATTTGGCGTTGACTTTTGGCACGCTGTTGAGTTCTCAAGGAACGGACGCTTTCTTCAAGACCCTTTCACCGGTCTCTCCGAGCGCTTCGTTCGTTCTTCGTTGTCTACCTTAGCAGACCCTTTTCGGTGTCTGTTCCGGTGATTTCCGAACTGCCTTTCGTGGGCAGGCCCATAATGTAGCGCAATGTTCATTGCGCTGGAAATCAGGGGCTTGGCCGCCGGGACACGTCAACCTCAGGAGGTTTTCGTGGGCAGAGATGCCACGGTACAGCGGGCGACCGGCAGGGGCAAATCGGCTCCGGACGTGGCGTGGCGCGGCGGTCGACCGGACCGGTGGCCCTTGCCGCCGAACGCCGCTGACGGCGGCTCATACGCCCGGCGGGCTCATCACGTGCGCCGGGTATGTCTGATTTAGGCTGATGGACGCGAGACGTACTGGAGCCCCGTAGGAGGCCTGAGCATGACGAACGTGACCTCACCGCTGAGTGGACGTGCCATCGGACTCGCCGGAGTTCCGGACCCGGTCTTCTCCGGCGCCATGGTGGGGCCAGGCACGGCGATCGACCCGGTGCGCGAGCCGGGGGCGGCGGTGTCGCCGATCGACGGAACCATCGTCTCCATGCATCCGCACGCCTTCGTCGTGGTCGACGACGAAGGGCACGGGGTCCTCACCCACCTGGGGATCGACACCGTTCAGCTCAACGGCGCCGGCTTCGAACTGCTGGTGCAGAAGGGCGACACGGTCAAGCGCGGCCAGCCGGTCGTCCGCTGGGACCCGGCCGCGGTCGAGGCCGGGGGCAAGTCGCCCATCTGCCCGGTCGTGGCACTGGAGGCCACGGTCGACGCGCTGCAGGATGTGCTGGAGACCGGAGAGGTGAAGGCGGGCGAGACGCTCTTCTCCTGGAGCTGAGTGGTCCGACGAAAATCCTGCGGCCGCCTACGGCCGCACCCAACCGGAGACTGGTGATATGGCAGAGACGCTGCGCGGCGTTGGTGTGAGCCACGGGGTCGCGATCGGACAGGTGCGGCACATGGGGACCGCAGTGCTGGAGCCGCCGGCGCAGCAGACGCCGACCGCCGAGGCCCCGCGGGAGCAGGCGCGGGCCCGGCAGGCCGTGGAGGCGGTGGCGGCGGACCTGCAGGCCCGGGGGAACCTGGCCGGCGGCGAGGCCCAGGCGGTGCTGGAGGCCCAGTCGCTGATGGCGATGGACCCCGAGCTGATGGCCGACGTCGAGCGGCGGATCACCGTGGGCAGCACGGCCGAGCGCGCCGTCTACGACGCGTTCGCCTCCTACCGGGCGCTGCTGGCCAACGCCGGTGAGTACCTCGCCGGGCGGGTCGCGGACCTGGACGACGTACGGAACCGGATCGTGGCCCGGCTGATGGGCGTGCCGATGCCGGGTGTCCCGGACAGTGACGAGCCGTATGTGCTGTTCGCGCGGGACCTCGCGCCGGCCGACACCGCGCTGCTCGACCCCGCGCTGGTGCTGGGCTTCGTCACCGAGGAGGGCGGGCCGACCAGTCACAGCGCGATCCTCGCGCGGGCGCTCGGGGTTCCGGCGGTGGTGGCCTTCGCCGGGGCGACCGGCATGGCCGAGGGCGTGGTGGTCGCGGTCGACGGCAGCACCGGGGAGGTCCTGGTCGACCCCTCCGCCGAGGAGCAGGCGCGGCTGCGGGCGGTCGCGGCCGAGCGGAAGGCGGCGCTGGCGGCGTCCTCCGGGCCCGGACAGACATCGGACGGTCGGCTGGTGCCGCTGCTGGCCAACATCGGCGGCCCGGCGGACGTCCCGGCGGCGGTGGCGGCCGGCGCCGAGGGGATCGGGTTGTTCCGGACCGAGTTCCTATTTTTGAATCAGCACAGCTTGAATCAGCACAGCTTGAATCAGCACAGCTTGAATGAGCACCGCTTGGAGCAGCACGGCTCGGAGGGGCTGAGTTCGAAGCCGCCGTCGGAGGAGTCCCAGGTCGAGGCCTACCGGGCAGTACTGGAGGCCTTCCCCGAGGGACGGGTGGTGGTCCGGGTGCTGGATGCGGGCGCCGACAAGCCCTTGGAGTTCCTGTCCCCCGGGGACGAGCCCAATCCTGCCCTCGGGGTGCGCGGGCTGCGCAGTCTGCTGGAGCACCCGGAGGTGCTGCAGACCCAGTTGCGGGCGCTGGCGCGCGCCGCCGCCGGGCTGCCGGTGTACCTGGAGGTGATGGCGCCGATGGTGGCTGACCGGATCGACGCGCGGGCGTTCGCGGACGCCTGTCGGACGGCCGGTCTGGGGGCGAAGTTCGGGGCGATGGTGGAGATCCCCTCGGCGGCGCTGCGGGCGCGTTCGATCCTGGAGGAGGTCGAGTTCCTCTCGCTGGGCACCAATGACCTCGCCCAGTACACCTTCGCGGCCGACCGTCAGGTCGGGGCGCTGGCGCGGCTGCAGGACCCCTGGCAGCCGGCCCTGCTGGACCTGGTGGCGTCCGCTGCCGAGGCGGCCCGGGGGCGGGCAAGAGCTGCGGGGTGTGCGGGGAGGCCGCCGCCGACCCGGTGCTGGCCTGTGTGCTGACCGGGCTCGGGGTGACCAGCCTGTCGATGGGCGCGGCGTCGATCCCGTACGTCCGGGCGACGCTGGCGAAGTACACCTTCGCCCAGTGCGAGCGGGCCGCCGCCGCCGCGCGGGCGACGGACACCGCCGAGGAGGCACGGAAGGCGGCCAACCAGGTGCTCTCCGGCGAGTAGCGAGCAGTCGCGAGCAGTCGCGAGCAGTCGCGAGTAGTAGCGACTCGTAGCCGGCACGGGCGGACGGGCGGCTCCCCGGTGCGGGGGCCGCCCGTCGGCGTCAGTCGCTGCCGGGGGCGTGCCGGGCGGCGGCCAGCGCGACGAAGGGGTCGAGGGTGGCCGGGTCGTCCAGCGAGCCGGGGTTGACCGCCCGGGCGAGCGGGGTGCCTCCGAGGATGCGCTTGACCGGGACCTCCAGCCGCTTGCCGGTGAGGGTGTGCGGCAGCGCGGCGACGGCGATGATCTCGTCCGGGACGTGACGGGGCGACAGCTGCTCGCGCAGGGCGTTCCGGACCGCCGTGCGCAGTTCCTCGTCCAGGACCGCCCCTTCGGCGAGGACCACGAAGAGCGGCATCCAGTAGCCGCCGTCGGGCTGCTCCAGGCCGATGACCAGGGACTCCCGGATCTGCGGCAGCCGTTCGACGACCTCGTAGATGTCGGCGGAACCCATCCGGACGCCCTGGCGGTTGAGGGTGGAGTCGGAGCGGCCGTGGATGACGACGGTGCCGCGCGTACTGATGGTGATCCAGTCGCCGTGCCGCCAGACGCCGGGGAAGTCCTCGAAGTAGCTCTCGCGGTAGCGGGTGCCCTCCGGGTCGTTCCAGAAGTGGAGCGGCATGGACGGGACGGGCTTGGTGACGATCAGTTCGCCGACCTCGCCGATGACCGGCTTGCCGTCGGCGTCCCAGGCCTCCAGGGCCACGCCGAGGCAGGCTGCCTGGATCTCGCCGACGTACACCGGCAGCGTCGGGACGCCGCCGACGAAGCAGCTGCACAGGTCGGTGCCGCCGCTGACCGAGGCGAGCCAGAGGTCCGCGCGGACCCGGTCGTGGATCCAGTGGAAGCCGTCGGGCGGCAGCGGGGAGCCGGTGGTGCCGATCGCGCGCAGCCGGGAGAGGTCGAGGTCCCGGCCGGGGTGGAGGTCGGCCTTGGCGCAGGCGGTGATGTAGGCGGCGGAGGTGCCGAAGACGGTGACCCCGGCGCGTTCGGCGATCCGCCACTGGGCGTCGGTGGCCGGGTAGCCCGGACTGCCGTCGTAGGTGACGATGCTCGCGCCGACGAGCAGGCCGGCCAGCAGGAAGTTCCACATCATCCAGCCGGTGGAGGTGTACCAGAAGAACCGGTCCTCCGGGCCGAGGTCGAGGTGGAGCCCGGCCTGCTTGAGGTGTTCGACGACGATGCCGCCGTGGCCCTGGACGATGGCCTTGGGCAGGCCGGTCGTGCCCGAGGAGTAGAGCACCCAGAGCGGGTGGTCGAAGGCGACCTGTTCGAAGACCGGCTGCTCGTCGCCGGAGGTGAGCGCGGACCAGTCGCGGGCGCCGTCCGGGGACGGGGTGCCGAGCAGCGGGATGTGCACCACCTCGCGCACCGAGGGCAGTTCGCGGCGCAGTTCGGCGACGACGGCGCTGCGGTCGTGGGCCTTGCCGCCGTAGCGGTAGCCGTCGACGGCGAAGAGCAGCACCGGTTCGAGCTGCTGGAAGCGGTCGAGCACGCTGCGGGCGCCGAAGTCGGGGGCGCAGGAGGTCCAGACCGCGCCGACGGCGGCGGTGGCGAGCACGGCGACGGCGGCCTGCGGGACGTTGGGTACGTAGCCGGCGACGCGGTCGCCCGGGCGGACGCCCAGTTCGCGCAGGCGCGCGGCCAGCGACCCGACCTGGCGCCGCAGCTCGGCCCAGGTGAGGACCTGCGGGTCGGCACCGCTCTCGTCGAGGTGGAGCACGGCCGGCTGCTCGGCGTGCTCGGCGGCCTCGCCGTGGCGCAGGGCGTGTTCGGCGTAGTTGAGCCGGGCTCCGGGGAACCACTCGGCGCCGGGCATGGCGGCTCCGGCCAGCGCGCGGGTCGGCGGGGTGGAGAAGCGGACGTCGAACCACTGGGCGACGGCGGTCCAGAAGCGGTCGAGGTCGTCGGTGGACCAGGCATGCAGGGCGGCGTAGTCACCGGTGGGTGCGCCGTGGTGTTCGGTGGCCCAGTGCTGGAAGCGCACGAGCTGGGTGGCCTCGGCGCGTCCGGGATCGGGCTGCCAGAGGGGGGTGGGCGAGAGGGGACCAGGGGTGGGGGTGCTCATCGCGGCGCTCCGTTGCATCGGGTCGCGGCGCAGCGGGGTGGGCTGCGCTGCCGGACAGCAATCTCCCATGCGGAGGCTGGTCAGGCCAAGGTCGCCGGGGTGGCGCGCCGATCAGGGCGGTCTACTCGCGCTCGGGTCGGAGCAGGGCGGGCTGGAGCAGCCGGGCCCGCCGGCCCGGTAGAGCCGGGGGCGGGGTCCGCCCCGGGTGCCGCTGCGGCTGCTGGTCCGGCCGGTGGCGACGACGAAGCCGGGGACGGAGAGGACCTTGCGGTGGAAGTTGCCCGCGTGCAGCTGCTCCCCCCAGATCTCCTCGTAGACCGCGCGCAGCTCGGGAACGGTGAACTCGGGTTCCAGGAAGGCGGTGGCCAAGGGGGTGTACTCCAGCTTGGCGCTGGCCCGGTCGAGGGCGTCGGCGAGGACCTGGTCGTGGTCGAAGGCCAGGACCGGCGGCTCGCCGGGCTCCGGCGGTGCGCCGGGGAGTCGTACCCGGTCGCCGGACCCACCCCCGCGAGGTCCGGCGACCGGAGTCCAGGCTGCCGAGGCAGCGTCGCCGCCGGCCTGCGGATCGGGCAGGTCGGGAGCGAAGGCGAGATAGGCCACGGAGACGATGTGCATCCTCGGGTCGCGGTCGGGCGACCCGTAGGAGCCGAGCTGTTCGAGGTGGACCCGGCGCAGCGCGGCGGCGTCCAGGCCGGTCTCCTCGGCCAGTTCGCGGGCGGCGGCCTGGTCCAGGCCCTCCTGTCCGGCGCGGACGAAGCCGCCGGGAAGGGCCAGGTAGCCCTGGTAGGGCGGCTCGGCGCGCTCCACCAGCAGGACGTGCAACCGGTTGGACCGCAGTGTCAGGGCGACGATGTCGACGGTGACGGCGACCGGTGTGAAGGCGCGGGGGTCGTAGTCCGCGAGCCAGTCCTGCTCGCCCGGACGGGCGGGGCGCGGGGCGGGCTGCGGGGCCATCGGACACTGCTCCTTCACGTTGTTCTCAAAGTGAGTCTTTCTTGAACTGAGAAGAACATAGCGCGCCAACTCGGTCCGCGCCAGAGGTTTGCGGCACTAGTTCGACCGCATGCGCGATTCAGGTCGGTCGACGGCATGTGGTCTGATGTGTACCTGCTCCACTCCTCTCGGTGATGGAGCGCCGGATCGCTGCCTGGCACACTCAGGGCAGAATGAATCGCGGTCGACATACGCATCTGATGGTCTGCATTGTCGACCGCACCCCTGCGGAGGTGTGCGATGCCAGGCCCGATCCAGTCAGTTGAGCGCGCGGCGGCGATCCTGCGACTGCTCGCAGGCGGCGAACGCCGCCTGGGGCTGTCCGAGGTGTCCGCCTCCCTCGGACTGGCCAAGGGGACCACCCACGGAATACTGCGCACCCTCCAGCAGGAGGGCTTCGTCGAGCAGGACCCGGAGAGCGGCAAGTACCAACTCGGCGCCGAGCTGCTGCGACTGGGGCAGAGCTACCTCGACGTCCACGAGCTGCGGGCGCGCGCCCTGGTCTGGGCCGACGACCTGGCCCGGGCCAGTGGCGAGACCGTCTACCTCGGAGTGCTGCACCAGCACGGGGTGCTGATCGTCCATCACGTGTTCCGCCCGGACGACAGCAGGCAGGTGCTGGACGTCGGCAGCATGCAACCGCTGCACAGCACGGCGCTCGGCAAGGTGCTGCTGGCGCACGACCCGGTGGCCCGCGCCGAGCTCGACGAGAACCCCCCGGAGGCGTTCACCGCCCGCACCCTGACCGACCTCGGAGACATCGACGAGGAGTGCGCGCTGACCCGCGAACGCGGCTGGAGCGCGGCGGTCGAGGAGACCTGGGAGGGCGAGGCCTCCATCGGCGCGCTGATCCAGGACCGGCGGCGCAACCCGGTCGGGGCGGTCTGCGTCAGCGGCGCCGTGGAGCGGGTCTGCGAGGCCGGCGCGCCCCGTCCCGAACTGGTGGTGTCGGTCCGCGAGGCCGCCCGGGCGATCTCCCGGGACCTGGGCGCGACCCGCTTCTGACCGTCCGTCGGCCCGACCGGCGGATGGCCCATGAGCTGCTATCTGCCCCGATTTGGGCGATTTTTCATAGTTTCCACGATGATGTCGGCTTTGCTGAATTCCGCGTGCGGAGTATTGACGCCGAGGGGGCCTACCCGGAAAACTGCCGCATGGCGGTCGACAATGTCGAACATCGTTCACGAGTGTCACGCCACGGGCCCCACCCGCCCCACTCCCCCCACAGGGGCACGGACAAAGGAGTCGATGTGTCCAACCTCCATGTCTTCCTAGGCGAAGTCCTCGGAACCGGACTGCTCATCCTGCTGGGCGGCGGCGTCTGCGCCGCCGTGACGCTCAAGAAGTCGAAGGCGCAGGGCGCAGGCTGGACCGCCATCGCCTTCGGCTGGGGATTCGCCGTCCTCATCGCCGCCTACACGTCCAACTCGCTCTCGGGCGCCCAGCTCAACCCGGCGGTGACGGTCGCGGTCGCCATCAAGACCGGCCACTGGAACCAGGTCCCGCTCTACTTCGCCGGGCAGCTGATAGGCGCGATGATCGGCGCGTTCCTGGTCTGGCTGACCTACCTGGGCCAGTTCCAGGCCAACGAGGAGCCGACGCTCGGGATCTTCTCCACCATCCCGGAGATCGACAACCCGATCCAGAACCTGATGACCGAGATCATCGGCACCTTCGTGCTCTGCATCCTGATCCTCACCGTCGGCCTCAACGCCGGGGTCGGCCTCTCCGGCATCGGGATCCTGATCATCGCCCTCACCGTGGTCGGCATCGGCTACTCCCTCGGCGGTCCGACCGGGTACGCCATCAACCCCACCCGCGACCTGGGGCCGCGCATCGTCCACTCGCTGCTGCCGATCCCCAACAAGGGCGGGTCCAACTGGAGCTACGCGTGGATACCGGTGGCTGGACCGCTGATCGGCTCGGTCCTCGCCGGACTCCTCTACAAGGCCATGTTCTGAGTGTCCGAGGGCTTCTGACACACCGACTCGAACAGCACCATGTTGTGAACCCCGTACGCGTTCCCCCGACCGCTCCCACACCCTGAGGATCAGCATCGTGACCACCAGACTGTCCAACGGCGGCCAGTACATCGCCGCGATCGACCAGGGCACCACGTCCAGTCGCTGCATCATCTTCGGCGCGGACGGCCGCATCGTCTCCGTCGACCAGCAGGAGCACAACCAGATCTTCCCGCAGCCCGGCTGGGTCGAGCACGACGCCACCGAGATCTGGACCAAGGTCCAGGCGGTCATCGCGCTGGCGCTGAGCAAGGCCAACCTCACCAACGAGGACATCCGCGCCATCGGCATCACCAACCAGCGCGAGACCACCGTGCTCTGGGACCGGCACACCGGCCTGCCCGTGCACAACGCGCTGGTCTGGCAGGACACCCGGACCGAGGCGCTCTGCAAGGAGCTGGGCCGCGAGGCCGGCCAGGACCGGTTCCGCGCCGCCACCGGCCTGCCGCTGGCCAGCTACTTCGCCGGACCCAAGATCCGCTGGCTGCTCGACCACGTCGACGGGCTGCGCGAGCGGGCCGAGGCCGGGGACATCCTCTTCGGCACCATGGACAGCTGGGTGATCTGGAACCTCACCGGCGGCGTCGACGGCGGCGTCCACGTCACCGACGTCACCAACGCCTCGCGCACCATGCTGATGAACCTCGAAACGCTGCAGTGGGACGCCGACATCCTCGCGGCGATGGACGTCCCGGCGGCGGTGCTGCCGGAGATCCGCTCCTCGGCCGAGGTCTACGGCCACGCCGTGGGCGCGATGGCCGGGGTGCCGGTGGCGTCCGCGCTCGGCGACCAGCAGGCGGCGCTGTTCGGGCAGACCTGCTTCAACGTCGGCGAGGCCAAGAGCACCTACGGCACCGGCACCTTCCTGCTGCTCAACACCGGTGAGCAGGCCGTCGCCTCGCGCCACGGCCTGCTGACCACGGTCGGCTACCGGATCGGCAAGGAGAAGCCGGTCTACGCGCTGGAGGGCTCGATCGCGGTCACCGGCTCGCTGGTGCAGTGGCTGCGCGACCAGCTCGGCATCATCTCCACCGCGGCCGAGATCGAGACCCTGGCCTCGACCGTCGAGGACAACGGCGGCGCCTACATCGTCCCGGCGTTCTCCGGGCTGTTCGCGCCCTACTGGCGCTCCGACGCGCGGGGCGTGGTCACCGGCCTCACCCGCTACGTCACCAAGGGGCACCTGGCCCGCGCCGTGCTGGAGGCCACCGCCTGGCAGACCCGCGAGGTGGTCGACGCCATGGCCAAGGACTCCGGCGTCACCCTCACCGCGCTCAAGGTCGACGGCGGGATGACCAGCAACAACCTGCTGATGCAGTGCATCGCCGACGTGCTCGACGCCCCGGTCGAGCGGCCCTTCGTCGCCGAGACCACCGCCCTGGGCGCCGCCTACGCCGCCGGCCTGGCCGTCGGCTTCTGGCCCGACCTGGAGACCCTGCGGGCCAACTGGCACCGCGCCGCCGAGTGGACGCCGCGGATGGCCGCCGACGTCCGCGACCGCGAGTACAAGAACTGGCTCAAGGCCGTCGAACGGACCATGGGCTGGCTCGAAGAGGACGAAGCGCAGGCCGAGGACTGACCGCCGGGGGCCGGGGCGGGTCCAGCACCTGGACCCGCCCCGGCCCGGCCGACCCGGCAGACCGCCGGCACGGCACGCACACCTAAGGAACCCAAAGCGATGAACACCATCCCCACTCTCGGTGCCAACCGGACCGCCGACCGCGCCCAGGCGCGGCAGTTGCTGAGCAGCGCCACCTACGACCTGCTGGTGATCGGCGGCGGCATCCTCGGCACCGCCGTCGCCTGGACCGCCGCCCAGTCCGGGCTGCGGGTCGCCATGGTCGACTCCGGGGACTTCGCCGGCGCGACCTCCAGCGCCTCGTCCAAGCTGGTCCACGGCGGGCTGCGCTACCTGCAGACCGGCGCGGTGAAGCTGGTCGCCGAGAACCACAAGGAGCGCCGGGCGCTGGCGATCGACGTCGCCCCGCACCTGGTCAACCCGCTGACCTTCTTCGTCCCGGTCTACAAGGGCGGCCCGCACAGCGCGCCGAAGCTCGGCGCGGGCGTGTTCCTCTACTCGGCGCTGTCGGCGTTCCGGGACGGCATGGGCCGGGTGTCGACCGCCGCCCACGCGTCCGCGCAGGTGCCGGCGCTGAAGACGGAGGGGCTGCGCTCGGTCGCGGTCTACGGCGACCACCAGATGAACGACTCCCGGGTCGCGGTGATGACCGTGCGGGCGGCGGTGGACTCGGGCGCGGTAGTGCTCAACCACGCCGAGGTGACCGGGCTGCGCTTCTCCGGCGGCAAGCCGGGCAGCGGCCGGGTGACCGGGGCGGAGCTGCGGGACAAGCTGGACGGGACCGAGTTCGGGGTCAACGCGCGGCTGGTGCTGAACGCGACCGGTCCCTGGGTGGACCACCTGCGGGCGATGGAGGACCCGGCGGCGGCGCCGAGCATCCGGCTGTCCAAGGGCGCGCACGTGGTGCTGCGGCGCAAGGCGCCCTGGCGGGCCGCGCTGACCATCCCGATCGACAAGTACCGGGTCTCCTTCGCGATCCCGTGGGAGGACCACGTCCTGCTCGGGACCACCGACGAGGAGTACACCGGCGACCCGGCGGACGTCCGGGCGACCGAGGCGGACGTGGACCAGATCCTCGGCGAGGCCGGTCACGCGGTGAAGGACGAGCACCTGGACCGGGAGCTGGTCACCTACTCCTTCGCCGGGCTGCGGGTGCTGCCCGGCGGCCCCGGCGACGTCGCCGCGGCCAAGCGGGAGACCGTGGTGACCGAGGGGCGCGGCGGGATGCTGTCGGTGGCCGGCGGCAAGTGGACCACCTACCGGCACATCGGCCGGGTGGTGCTGGAGAAGCTGGCCAAGGTGCCCGGGACCGGGTTGGCCGAGGACATCTCGGTGATCCCGCGGACCGTGCCGCTGCCCGGCGTGGCCAGCCCCAACGCGGTCGCGCACCGGCTGCTGGTGGACCGGGACCCGGGGGCGCGGATGGACCCGCTGGTGGCGCGCAACCTGGCCACCCACTACGGCACGCTCTCCTTCGAGATCGCCCGGCTGATCGACGAGGACCCGGAGCTCGGCCGCCCGCTGCACAAGGACGGCCCGGACGTCTGGGCGCAGGTCGCCTACGCCGCCTCCCGGGAGTGGGCGCAGACCGCGGACGACGTGCTCCGCAGGCGCACTACGATGGTCGTGCGCGGTCTGGACACACCGGAGGTGAGGGCTGAGGTGGAGGCCTACCTGACCGGTCACCGGCAGGTGTGACCCGCGCACAGGGCGGGCAGGGTCCGACGTAGCGACGCCCGGGGGCGCTTCGGCGCCCACCCGGGCGTGCGGTGGTCGGGGCGCGGGTGGGACGGGGAACGGCGATGGCAAGACGGGTGTCGGACAGGTCGCGCAGTGCGCGCGCCCGACTGGTGGTGAGCCTCGCCCTGACCGTGACCGCACTGATGTTCACGGTGGTGCTCCAGCTCGCGGGCACCGACTACACCGCGCTGGCGCTCACCTGCACCGGCGTCGGGATCTTCCTCTCGACCTGGTTCCTGCTGGACGTCTGCATCTCCTGGAAGGACGACCTGGACCGGCGCCGGGCCGCCGCCCGGCGCGGCCCGCGCCCGCCGAGCGCTCCGCGCCCGCCCGCTCCGCGCGCCCCCGGCGCGCCCCGCGACGCCGGCGACGCCCGCTACCCCACCGGCCGCCGGTAGATCCGGGTGGACGTCAGCTCGCCCTGGACCTGGACGTCGTCCGGGTCGACGGCCGGCAGGCCCGGCCGCAGGTGCTCCTCGACCGAGATGAACTTCAGTCCGGCCCGCAGGTCGGCGTCGTTGCGCAGCCGGATGATCAGCGGGAACTCGGCCAGCGCATTGGCGTCCAGCAGACCGGTGGTGTAGATCAGCTGGACGCCGAGGGCGGCGGCCACCGCCCGCTGCAGCTCGATCAGGTAGGTCGCGTTGGCGCGGCCGATCGGGTTGTCCAGGAACAGCGTCCCGGCGTGGGCGAGCCGGGCCTGGCCCCGGTCGTTGGAGCGCAGCGCGGCCATGGTGCAGTAGAGCGCGATCGCGGCGGTGAGCAGCTGCCCGCCGGAGAAGACGTCCGACATCTGGCTGACCGAGACCCGCTCGGCGCGCAGCACCGCGTCCGGCTTGAGGATCTCCACGGCGACGCCCTTGGGCTCCAGCGCCGCGTGGACGCCGCGCAGCAGCAGCGACATCCCGTCCCGGCGGCCCCAGTCGCTGCTGGCCCCGGCGGCGGCGGTGCGGCGGACGGCGGCCCGGGTGGCCTCGTCGATGACCTCGCCCAGGCGCTCGGTGAGCACCGCGTGGTCCGGGTCGTCGAAGCGGACCCGGAGGAACTCCTGGCCCGACCACTCCCCCAGTCCCTCGGGCAGCCGGGACAGCCGCTGGGCGGCGCGCAGCGTCGCCAGCGAGGTCTCGACCAGGCCCCGCAGCCGGTCGACGATGCTGTCGCGATTGCGTTCCAGCTGCTCCAACTCGTCGGTGAGGACCCGCAGCCGGGGCGCGAAGGCGGTGGCCCAGGCGGCGGCGTGCTCGGGCAGCGCGGAGGCCGGCAGCTCGCGGATCTGCTGCCGGGCCGGGGTGCGGACGGCCTCGAAGCGGGTGGCGTTGGCATGCCGGACCAGGGCGTCGGAGGCGTCGCGGACGGCCAGGTCGGAGCCGGCCAGGTCGGCGGTGGCGGCCCGCAGGGTGCGCCGGGTGTCGGTGGCGGCCTGCCGGGCCTCGGCCAGGCTGCCTGGGTAGGGCTTGGGGGCCTCCTCCTCGGCCTCGCCGGCCCCGCTCGCGGCGGCGGGCTCGCGCAGGCCGTCGCGGAGCTGGGCCGCGGTCTCGTCGAAGTCGGCGGCGGACTGCTGGGCGGCCTCCAGCGTCCGCTGGTAGTCCGCGTGGGCGCTCCGCCCGGCCGCCAGCGCGTCGGTGCGCGCGGCGAGTTCGACGGTGGCGGTGCGCAGCAGCGCCTGGGCGTGCTCGGTGCTCTCCGGCACCAGCTCCTCGGGCAGCTCGGTGTGGGACTCGCCGCTGACCGGCGCGCTGCGCTCGGCGTCGCCGCGCAGCCGGCCGAGGTGCTCGCTGGCGGTCGCGGCGCGGGTCTCGATGGTCTGGACGAGCTCCTCGGCGCGGGCGGCGGCGGCCTGCCGACCGGGGCCGTCCGCGCCGTCGGTGCTGGTCAGCAGCTCCTCGGCGCGGCTGCGGACCTTGTTGGTGAGCCGGTCCAGCTCGATCCGGGCGGCGGTCTCGTCGCCCTCGGCGCGGGCCTGCTCGGCGCGCAGGTCGGCGCCGACGCCGACCTGCTCGTAGAGCTGGGAGGCGGCCCGGTGGGCCTCGCGCAGGGCGGGCAGCGAGGCCGAGGGGCCGGTCTCCTCCGCAGCGGCCCCGTCCGGGGCGTCGTCGGCGGTCGGCAGCTCGGCGCGCTCGGCGCGCAGGGCGCGGACGGTGCGGCGGGCGTCGTCGGCGGCGCGCTGGGCGGCGCGGCGGTCCTCGTCGGCGGCCTGGGCGCGCTCGGTGCACAGCTGCTGGCGCTGCTCGGCCTCGGCCGCCTCGTCGGCCAGGGTGCGCAGGTTGCCGGTCCAGGTGGCGCGCTCGCGGAGCCGGTAGGCGAGCCCGGCCAGGGCGTCGGCGCGGCGGCGGGACTGCTGGGCGGCGTCGGCGCGGTCCTCGCGCACCCGGACCGCCTCGGCCTGCTCGCTGTCGGCCTCGTCCTGCTCGGCGCGGGCGGCGGAGAGCTCGGCGGTGGCCAGGTCGAGGGCGGTGCGGGCGGCCTCGGTGTCGGCCGCGAGCGCGGCCAGCCGTCCGGCCGGGCAGCGGGCGCGCCAGGAGGCCAGCCGTCCGGCCAGCAGCCGGTCGGCGCCGAGCCGGGCGGCCAGGGTGCGGATCTGCTCCTCGCGGGCGGTGGCCCGGTCGCGGAGCAGTCGGCGCTCCTCGTCGGCGGCGTTCTCGTCGTGCATGGCCGGGTTCGGCGGGACCAGGAACAGGCCCTCGCCCGCCCCCGGCAGGTCGGTGACCGGGCCGAGCAGCGCGGCGGCGGTGCCGACGGCGACCGCGGAGCGCGGCAGCAGCGCGGCGGCGGTCAGCACCTCGCGGGCGCGCAGCAGCGCGTCCGGGTCGGTCACGATCACGCCGTCGACCAGCTGCGGGCGGGCGGCGAGGATCCGGTCGTGGTCGGCCGGATCGACCGACTGGGCGAGGTAGCGCCAGCCGGGGAGGGCCGGGACGCCATGCTCGCCGAGGTACTCGACGGTGGCGAGGACGTCCGGTCCGGGCGGCAGCAGGCCGCCGTCGCCGAGGGCGGCCAGCACCCGGGAGTCGTCGGCGGCGGCGGTGCGCAGGTCGAACAGGGTGCGCTCGGCGGAGGCGACGGCCGAGTCCAGCAGTTCCCGCAGCGGGTCGGCGGCGTGGTCGAACTGCTCCGGGGTCAGCCCCTCGGCGTCGGTGCCCAGCAGGTCGCAGGCGCGCGGGTCGCGGGCCAGGTGGGCGGCGCTGTCCTGCTCGGCCGCGAGCACGGTGCGGCCGGCCGCGAGGGCGTCGCTGGCGCGGGCGGCGGCCAGCTCGGCGCGGTTGGCCCGGGCGCCGGCCTCGCGGGCGCGGACGGCGGCGGCGTCGGCGACGCCCCGGGCCTCGTCCCAGGCGGCGGTGGCGGTCCTCTCGGCGTCGACGGCGTCGAGCGCGGCGCGGGCCGGGTCGACCGCGTCGGGACCGGAGCCGGCCGGGTCGATCCAGCCCGCGCGGACCGCGGCCTGGGTCTCCTGCTCGACCTCGGCGAGGCGCTGGCGCAGGTGCTCGGACTCGCTGCGGGCCTTCTGGGCGGCGACGGTCGCGGCGGTGGCGTCCCGGCGGGCGGCCTCGCTCTCGGCCTGGATCGCCCCGGCCCGCTGCTCCTCCTGGTCCGCGCGGGTCTCGGCGGTCTCGGCGGCGGCCTCCAGCGCGCGGACCAGCGCCAGCCCGGCGCGGGTACGGGCGGCGAGCGCCGGAGCCGCGTCCCGCTCGGCCTCGCGGATCGCGGCGGAGACCCGGGCCGAGCGGTCGGCGGCGGCGCGGTGCCGGAGCACGGTCTCGGTGGCCTGCCAGGCCGAGTGCAGCGTCCGGGCCTCCAGCAGCTCGCGGCGCAGCGCGGCGGAGGCGCCGGTCGCGGCGGCCAGCGCCAGCGTGGCGTGCCGGTGGGTCAGCTCGGCGACGGTCAGCGACTGCCGGGAGCGGGCCTCCTCGGCGTCGGCGACCACGGTCGCGGCGGCGGCGACCTGCTCGGCCAGCTCGCGGGAGCGGTCGCGCTCGGCGGCGGCGCGGACGGCGAGGGTGCGGGCCAGCCGCCGGGTCCGGCGCTCGGCGGAGCGGTGCGCCTCGCGGACCGACTCGCGGGCGGTCGCCGCCTCGGCGATCCGCTGCAGCAGCTCCAGCGAGCCGCCGGTGAAGTCGCGTTCGGCGGTGAGCTCGGACCGGCGGCCGAGCTTGGCGGCGAAGCCGTGGACCAGGTCGGCCAGGCCGTCGGTGTCCCGGGTGTCGGTGACGGCGCGCAGCAGCAGGTCGGTGAAGTCGGCGTCGTTCTTGACCGCGAACAGCCCGGCCGCCTCGCCCTCGTCGGCGTTCATCTCGCGCTGGTAGCGGAACAGCTCCGGGTCCAGGCCCAGCACGCCCAGGTGCTCGATCCAGCGGTCGTGGCCCTCCTCCCAGGTCAGGTCGAGGTCCGGGTAGGCCTTGCCGGCCTCGGTGAGCGAGTCGCGGAAGCCCTTCATGGTGCGCCGCCGGCCCCGGGCGGTGACCTTGGGGACGCTGTCCTCCTGGCCGGGCGCGGGCAGCAGCGCGGCGCGCTCGGCCACCGGCAGCGACTCCAGGCTGAGGCCGGGGCCCGGCCGGAAGGAGTACCAGGCCTCGGCGAACTTGCGCGGGTCGGCCGAGACCTGGCGTCCGCGCCACTCGCTGACCTTGCCGACGACGACGCTCTCGCCGGTGACGGTGTGCTGCCACTCCAGCGCCACATGGCCGCAGTCGTCGGCCAGCAGGAACTTGCGCAGCACGCCGGAGCTGGCGCCGCCGAGGGTGTTGCGGTGGCCGGGCAGCATCACCGAGAAGATCAGCTTCAGCAGCACCGACTTGCCGCCGCCGTTCTCCAGGAACAGCACGCCGGCCGGGGCGGGGCGGCGGACCGGGCCGGTCTGCTCCTCGTCGAAGAAGCCGGGCTGCCGGGGCGCTGGTTCCGGGACGGCGTCGCCGACGTCGCTCAGGTCGAGCACGGTGTCGGCGTACCGGGCACCGGCGGGGCCGATGGAGTACAGGCGGACACGGTTCAGCTCGTACATGGGGCGTCAGTTCTCCGGGGTAGGGGGTGGCGGGACGGGTGCTGCTGGGTCAGGAGGAGTGGAAGGGCAGGCCGGCGTCGGCGACCAGCTCCTCGGTCGGGTCCGGGGGCAGCAGGCTGGCGCTGCCGTCGCTGATCGGGACCACGCCGAGGGCCAGCAGTTCGGCCATCGCGGCGCTGCCGGCCAGGTCGCGGACCTGGAGCTGGTAGCGGGCGGTGGTGCGGTAGGTGCCGCCGGAGTCGTCAGAGGTCTTCTGCAGGAAGCCGGAGTCGACCAGGAAGGCGGTGGCCTTGCCGACGATGCCGATGGTCGACCCGACCAGCCGGCGCGAGTCCTTGGTCGCGCCGGTGGCGCTGCGCCGGGCGTAGACCCGCCAGGCGACCTCCAGGCCCGGCGCGTCGCTGGCCGGGTCGGTGTTGGCGCCCTCGGTGTCGGCCTGCTCCTCCAGCCGGCGGCAGACCTGGCGGACGAAGGTGTCGACGCCGTTGACGGTGATCCGGCCGAGGTAGCCGTCGTCGGCGAGGTCCTCGGGACGGGGGAAGGCCAGCGCGGCGACGGCGAGATGGGCCAGGCCGTGCAGGAACCGGTCGGTGGACTCGGAGGCGGCCCGGCGCGAGTACTCGCCGAGACGGACCGCGAAGACCGAGTCCTCGGCGGCGGCGACGGCCATCCCCGCGCGGGCGGAGACCTCCAGCACGATCAGGCCGAGGCCGGTGGCGACGGCGTCGGCGAGCCGGGCGAAGCCCGGGTCGTCGCGGTAGCGGCGGACCAGGTCGCTGTACTCGACGTCGCGGGCGGGCAGCAGCTTCGGCTGGAGGCCGAAGGAGACCAGCCGGGAGGCGTCGGCGACGTCGGCCGGGGTGACGGCGGGGGCGGCGGACCCGCTGTGCGGCTCGGCGGCGGGCGCGTCGTAGCGGTCGGCGGCGGAGCGGTCGGCGGCGGAGCGGTCGGCGGCGGAGCCGGGCTGCGCCGGGAGGGCGGGGTCGGCGTAGCTGGTCACGGGCGGCGCTCCAGGCGGTGGGACGGGGTGGGGCGGTCGGACGGGGACGGGCGGTCGGACGGGGACGGACGGTGCGGGGACGGGGTGGCGGTGGCCGGGGCAAGATCCACAACATGGCGGGCCGCGCTCATACCGCCTCCGCCCGCTCCGCGGCCATGCCGACGGCGTCCAGCAGCGCGCTGCCGACGATCAGGTCCGCTCCACCGAACTCCGGGTCGTCCAGCCGGGCTCCGTCGTCCACCGCGAACAGCAGCCGCTCCTCGCCCTGCCGGTAGGCCGTGCCGACCGAGGGGCTGGCCGCGTGCACGGCCAGCAGGGCGACCAGGTAGGGCAGTTCGGGGTCGCGCCGGCGGGCCTCGGCGAGCAGGCCGGAGAGCCTGCGGGGCGCGTCCGGGGCCAGGTCGAGCAGCTCGTGCGCGGCGTCCAACTGGGCCTCGGTGAACCGGCCGTCGTCGGGCGCGTCCATCAGGTCCGGCTCCTGGAGCTCGGCGCCCAGGTGCTCCCGCTCGACCGGCGGGGTGAGCAGGACGTCGATCAGGTCGGTGACCCGGACGGCGGTGCGGGCGCGCAGCCCGGTGGCCTGGCCGAAGAAGGCGTCGGTGACCTGTCCGGCCTGCTCTATCGGCAGGCTGAGCAGCGGCGCGAGCAACTGCCCGTACAGGTCGAGGCCGCTGCGGGCGGAGGGCGCCGAGAAGGCCTGCCGGTCCTGCTCGGCCCGGAACAGCGGTCCTGCCTCCAGCAGCCGGGTCTGCAGCTGGGTGTGGCGGCGGATGCAGTCCTTGACGATCTCGACCAGCTCGGCGGCGCGGCGCTTGTGCTCGGCGCCCTCGGGGGTGTTGGGCTCGGCCTCGTCGCGGGCGCGGCGGATGTTGGTGAGGATCGCGTTCTCGTGCCGGTAGCGGTCGGCGATGTGGTCCAGCGCCTCGGTGATGAGGTCGGGGACGGTCTCCATCCAGTCGACCGCGCGAACGTTGCGGCGGGTGGCCTCCAGCGCGCGGCGCAGCGTCTCGGCGAACTGGACCGTGCGGTAGCGGGCCTGCTCGGCGGCGAGTTGGGCGTCGGCGAGCCGGCCCCGGCGGATCAGCACCTCCAGCTTCACCTCGGCGGCGATCTGGGCGCTGGTGACGTCCGTGTCCAGCGCCCCGACCAGGACGTTCACCGCCTCGTCGGTGGTCCGCAGGTAGACCCCGCCGTCCGGGCCCGGGACCTCCTCGATCAGCTTGAAGTCGTAGTCCCGGCGGACGTAGTCGCCGCCGGCGTTGAAGGTGCCGTAGACGGCGCGGAAGCCCCGGTCCACACTGCCGACGTTGATCAGCGACTCCAGCACCCAGCGGGTGACCCGCTCGTGCTCGCGCCAGGGCCGGTCCGGGGCCTGGGCGGCGACGCGCGGGTGCAGCCGGGCGAGGACCTGGTCGCGGTCGGCGCCGGTGTCGAAGTCCATCTGCAGGGTGACGAGGTCGATCGCGGCGAGCGCGACCTCGGCCATGCCGTAGACCGCGTACTCCCCGGCGAGGTTGGCCTTGCGGTTGTCGAGGTCGTGCAGCGGTGCGGTGCAGGCGAGCGCGCGCAACCGCCGGGCCAGCCCCTCGTCGGCGGCTGGGCCCAGCGCTGGGCGGCTGCTGGCTTCGGCGGTGGTGGTGGTCACGATCAGCAAGGTTAGAGGCTGCGACTGACAAGGACCGAAACGCCACGGATTGTGCGCAGCTGTGCCCGGCTCGACAAGCCGCCGGAGGGCCGCGAATTCCGGGCCGTCCGGCCCCTGCCCGTTCCGCCCGCAGGAGGCGATACTGGGGACAAGGCCCCGGTACAGCCCGGCATCCCGCCCGCTCCCGCCGCCGACGACGGACCACGTCGGACAACGCACACGTCGGACAACGCACCACGTCGGAGAAGGACGTGAGCCAGGATGTCAGTCACCCGCCGGATCAGGACTCTTTTCTCGGTCAAGGCCAACAAGGCGCTGGACCGCGTGGAGGACCCTCGCGAGCTGCTGGACTACTCGTACACCAAGCAGTTGGCCCTCGCCCAACAGGTCCGGCGCGGCGTCGCCGACGTCGCGACCAGCCGCAAGCGCGTCCAGCGGCAGCGGGACGACCAGCAGCAGCTTGCCGGGACCCTGGAGCGCCAGGCCCAGCAGGCGCTGCGGGCCGGTCGGGAGGACCTGGCCCGGGAGGCGCTGGAGCGCCGCAACACCGCGGTCGCCGAGGTCGCACGGTTGGACGCGGAGGAGGCTTCGCTCCAGGCCGAGGAGGAGAAGCTGACGGCGGCCTCGCACCGGTTGCAGAAGCAGATCGACGACTTCCGGGTCCGTAAGGAGACCGTGAAGGCCGGCTACACGGCGGCCCAGGCGCAGAACGGCATCAACGAGGCCGTGGCCGGGATCTCCGAGGGCTCGGACGACCTCGGCGGCGCGATGCAGCGGGCGCTGGACAAGACCGAGGAGATGCAGGCCCGCGCGAGCGCGCTGGACGAGCTGACGGCCTCCGGCGCGCTGCCGAACGCCGGTCTGCCCGGCGGACCCGACGCGCTCGGGTCCGAGTTGGACGCGCTCGACTCCGGACCCGACGGCGGCGTCGAGGCCGAGTTGGCGCGGATGCGTACCGAACTGGCGCGGCAGTCCGCACCGGCCGAGATCGAGGAGGGGCGGGATCAGGGCACGGGTCCGGGGACCGCGCCGGAGCAGGAGGCGAAGCCATGACCATCCACCTCACCGGCGGAGCGGGGGCCGTCCGGCTCTCGGGCACCGGACCGACCGGCACACCGCGGAGCCGACCGCCCCACGCTCCCGCTTCGGCTCCGACCGGCAGTTGAACGTCCGGATGGTGGCCGTCGTGTTCCTGCTCGGGCTGCTGTACGTGGCGTTCGTCGCGGCACTGGTCGTGCTGCTGAAGTCCGTCGCCCTGGTGGTGGTAGTGATCGGCGGCCTGGTCTGCGCCCAGTACTGGTACTCCGACCGGATCGCCCTGTTCGCCATGCACGCCCACGAGGTGACCGCCGAGGAGCAGCCGGAGCTGCACGGGGCCGTCGACCGGCTGTGCGCCATGGCCGACATGCCCAAGCCCCGGATCGCGGTCTCCGACATCGAGCTGCCGAACGCCTTCGCCACCGGGCGCAACGCGGACCACGCCGTGCTCTGCGTCACCACCGGCCTGCTCCGCCGGCTCGAACCGGAGGAGCTGGACGGCGTGCTGGCGCACGAGCTGTCGCACATCGCCCACCGCGACGTGGCGGTGATCACCATCGCCTCCTTCCTCGGCATCGTCGCCGGGCTGGTCGTCCGCTTCGCCCTCTACTCGGGGCTGGCGCGCGGACGCCGGGCCAACCCGCAGATCGCGCTGGTGTTCGCGGCGGTGATGGGCGTCTCGATCGCCGTCTACGCGATCAGCTTCGTGCTGATCCGCACCCTGTCCCGGTACCGCGAGCTGGCGGCCGACCGCGCCGCCGCCCAACTCACCGGCCGGCCCTCGGCCCTGGCCTCGGCGCTGGTCAAGGTCAGCGACCAGATCGCCCGGATCCCGATGCGCGACCTGCGGACCGCCGAGACCTTCAACGCCTTCTTCTTCGCCCCGACCCTGGGCAAGGGGCGCAGCCTCTCGACCGTCTTCGCGACCCACCCGACGCTGGAGCGGAGGCTGGAGGCGCTGGCCCGGGTCTCCGCGCAGCTGGGCACGCCGGAGTAGGCGCCGGGAGCGCTCGCCCGGCGCCCGGCACGTCGGGCTGACCCGGCGGCGGCGCCCGGCGGCGCTCTGCTGCGGCGGCGCCCGGCGGCGGCACCCGGCTGCGGCACCCCGCGGCGGGGATGGCACCCGTTCGCCCGGTGACGCCTCCGGCCCCGGGGCCCCCGGGCGGGCCACCATGGCTGGAGCGTCACGGGACGGTGCTGCCCGGCCCGGGACGGGACGATGACCGGGCCGACAGCAAGGGCGTTCGAGGATGGCGGAGACGACCCCGGCGACACCCGGGGTGGTGTGGCACTGGTCGGCGGCGGTGCGGGGGGCGCTCTACGCGCTGCCGGCCGGGCTCGCGGCGCTGCACGACCCGGGCCGGGGCATGGCGCTGGCCATCGGCGTCCTGCCCGCGGCGGCGATCGGCCTGCTGCCCACCCGCCGGGCGCGGCCCGTGGTGCTGCTCGCCGGCCTGAGCGTGGCGCTGCCGATGGTGCTCGGCTCGCTGCTGGTCCAGGTCCGCTGGGTGGCCGTGGTCGGCGTGTTCGTGCTGGCCGTCGCGGCGGCCCAGCTCGCCGCGCGCCGCCGGTTCGGTGCGCTGGTGCTGACGCTCTGCCTGCCGATGGTCGGCGTCGGCTTCAGCTACACCGACATCGCCAGCGCCCTCGGCTTCACCGTGCTGATCCTGCTCGGCTCGGTCTACGCCTGTCTGCTGTCCCTGCTCTGGCCCGAGCATCCGGCACCGCCGAGGCCCGAGGCCGACCATCGACCGCTCACCCCGGCGCAGGCGCCGGACTACGGGCTCCGGCTCGGCGCGGCCGGGGCCACCGCTGCCGCCTGCGGGCTGGCCCTGGCTCCCACCCACCCCGGCTGGCCGGTCGCCGCCGCGCTGCTGGTGATGCGTCCCACGGTGGAGATGCAGCGGTTGCGCAGCGTCGGCCGACTGCTCTCGGTGCTGGTCGGCGGGGTCGCCGCGCTGCTGCTCCTGCGCTCGGTACCGCCGCACTGGGCCTACGGCTGCGCGGCCGTGGCCGCGATCACCGTCGGCGCGGCGACCCAGGGCAGCCGCTGGTACGTCCTGCCCGCCGTGCCCACCTTCCTGGTGCTGCTGCTCCTGCTGCACACCGACCCGGCCCAGGCCCACGGCCGCTTCGACGAACGCGTCGGCGCCACCCTGGTCGGCGTCGCCCTCGCCTACCTGTTCGGCCTGCTGCTCCCCCGCCTGCTGCACCGCGCACGCGCGTGATCGCGCGGACTGGCCCGGGCCGGTCCGCGCGATCACGGGGAGGTGCCTGGTCCGACCGGCGTCAGCCCAGTTCGTCGCTGAGGAAGTTCGCGCCGTTGTAGGAACCCCAGCCGGTCACCTTGTCGTAGCCGGTGCCCGCGCTGTAGGCGCCGTTGCTGCCGCTGGTGACGTCGTGGAAGGCGCTCTTGTAGTTCGCGGACTCGGCCAGCGTGTAGATGCTGGCGTTGGCGAAGCCGAGGGCCGGCTTGTTGAGCGCGGCGGCCTCGTCGTCGTAGATCGCGGTGAACGCCGCCCAGTTGGGCGCGGCGGCGCTGGTGCCGCCGTACTCCGCCCAGGCGCCCTCGGTGTAGATCGCCCAGCCGGTGCTGGGGTTGGCGTCGGCCGCGACGTCCGGGACGTCGCGGTAGCTGCCGCTGTTGACCGAGGTCTGGAAGCTCGGGGTGGCGAAGTAGGAGGAGATGCCGCCGCCGCTGTCGGACCACGCCTTCTCCGAGCTCCACGCGCCGGAGCTGGCGAGCTTGAGCGTGGTGCCGCCCGCGCCGGTGACGTAGGGGTCGGAGGCCGGGAAGTCCACGGAGGTGCCGCCGTTGCCGGCGTCGTCAGAGCCGCTGTCGCCGGAGGCCGCGTAGATGGACTGGCCCTGGGCGGCGGCCTCCTGGAAGTCGGTGTTCAGTGCGACCCGGTTGCTGGCGGTCTCCGCCGCCTCGTCCTGGCCCCAGCTGGTGGAGATGATCGGCACGTCGTCGCTGACCAGCTGGGCGTAGACGGCGGCCTCGCCGGCGTCGCTGTTGGGCGCCTCGTAGACCTTGATCGTCGCGCCGGGGGCGATCGCCTGGACCACCTCGATGTCCAGCTCGACCTCGTCCTCACCGGAGGTGTCGGTGGTGCCGCCGTCGGACTTGACCACCACCGGGGTCGACGGGGTCAGCGAGAACTTCTTGTCGTAGGTGGTGACGTCGGACTGGGTGAAGGCGGAGAACTCCTCCAGCGCCACGGTCTTGCCCGCACCGGTGTAGCCGGAGGCGATCGGGCCGGTGAGGTTGTAGCCCGAGCGGATCTGGGTCGGGGTGAAGCCCGCGACCGAGGCCTTCGGGGAGGCGGCGGGCCGGGTGGCCGGCGCCTTGACCGCGTCCTGGTGGGAGACCGCGTAGTCGGACAGCCCGGAGACGTCCGCGACGGCAGAGGCGATGGCCTCGGGCAGCACCGGGGCGTTGGTGTTGGCGTAGAAGCTGCGCTTGCCGGAGGCGTCGCGGTAGGTGGCGATGGTGGTGCCGAAGGCCTTCTGCACCTGGGCCGCGCTGCCGTGGGCGGTGAGCGTCAGCCCGTTGGCAGCGACCTTGCCGACCGCCAGGCCGTGCCCGGCGAGGTAGGCGGTGACCTGGGCGATGCTGTCCTGCGTCGCGCCGAAGCGCTGGGCGAACTGCTTGACCGTCAGGTAGTGCTTGTACTGGGCGGAGGCCGGGTCGGCCACCTGCTGGAGGAAGGTCTGCAGTCCGGCCTGGTCGCGCACCGCGAGGCTGACGGTGACTGCTATCGACTGGTTGGCCGCCACCGCACCGGTCCGGGTGGCCTGGGCGACAGCCGGGACCACGTCCCCGCGGAGGGAGACGCCGGCCTGGCCGAACGGGGTGGCCGCGTGGGCGGGGACTACGGCGAGCGCGAGGATCGGCAGCGGAGCGGCGAGCAGTCCGATGGCGTAGCGGAGAGGCAACTTCACAGGGGTCCTCCTGGGACAGGGAGCGCGCCCGACCCCTGACACCCGGTGAGGTGTCGGCGGTCGGTGCACCGGAAGCGGTCGGGTCCAACGCTAGGAACCCGGGAACCCTCCGATAAGCGGGATATCCCTTGCTTCTGATGTGAACCCGACATGTCTGTAGTGAGTCAGTCGTACGTCGGCCCGGAGCCCGGCTTCACCGCAGGCCCGGGGGACGCCGGACCGCCCCGGCCATGACTGTTGGACGGCGCTCGGCGGCAGCAGGAAATCCGATGGCAACGGTGCAGCAACTCTGTGAAGCCAGTACGGGCTTGGCAGGCTGGGCCCACTCAGAGCGTTGTGGTGAACCGCGCGTCGTTCGAGGCCCGCAGGTGGGAAGGGTGAGCGTTCGTACGCAGGTGCCTGTGACTGACCGGGCATGAAGCAACGGGCCCCTCGGTAGAGAGCTGGTTGTCGAGACCGCTGTCGCCCGAGGAGGCCCGTTGCCCGATCAGTCCAGCACTCTTGGTGCCGGCGAGTCCACTGCGCTCACTCGGGGGTGTGACTGCTACGTGCACCTGTACGGGGCGATCGGGGACGGGTGCCGCGCGCCGCGCTACGACAGCGACATGACGGACGCCGAGTGGGCGGTGATCCTCGTCGCGATGCCGATGCCGATGCCGGCGTGGCTGGAGGGCAGGGGCGGGCGCCCCGAGGCGCACTGCCACCGAGCAATGCTGGACGCGTTGCGGTACCTGGTCGACAACGGGGTGAAGTGGCGCAACCTGCCCGCGGACTACCCCTGGTGGCGGGCCGTGTACGACTTCTTCCGCCGCTGGCGCCGCCACGGCTGCATCCGCGAGCTCTACCAGCGCCTGCGCCGCACCTGGTGCGAGAAGCAGGGCCGCGGGCCGGAACCGGGCGCGGGCGTCATCGACTCGCCGTCCGTGGACGGCTCGGAGACCTGCCCGGCCGCCTCACGCGGATACGACGGCGGCAAGATGCGCGACGGCAGGAGGCGCCACGTCCTGTGCGACACCGGCGGGCGCTGCTGGAGGTCACCGTCACCGCCGCCGACGTGCACGACTCCAAGGCCGCCCCCGGCCTGCTCGGGGAGTTCATGACCGAACCCGGACGCCTGCTGGAGCTGGTCTGGGCGGACTCCGCCTACCAGGGCCCGGAGCTCGCCGACGCGTTCGCCGCCCACGGCGTGAAGGTGGAGGTCGTCAAGCGCACCGACTCCTCGTAGTGCCGAGGTCCTCAGGTTCGCACACACCGCGGACGCCGCGGTGTCCCTCGTCGTCGGCAACCTCCCCGCGGGGCTCGGCCCGGCCGTCGCCCACGAGCAGACCGGCCGCTGACGCGGACCGGACGAGCTCTATGACATCCGGCGCCATGACGTGAGCCGCGAGTGGCACCGGCGGCCCGCGTCGGCCCGGAGTCGCGGCCGCGCTGCTCCGTCATGAGTCACATCGCGTCAGGCGTGGAACTGACCGCTGCGGTACTCCTCGTGCGGCAGGGAGTCCCATTCGGTATTGGCGCCGTCGCGCGTCACCATGAACAAGGGCCGTGATCGAAGGACTTCCCCGACGCGTTGCCCGCGCATCACGACCCCGTGATCATCCGGTCCTGCGTAGCCCTCGGGTGTATAGAGAATGCGCCCATCCGCTCGGTCAACGCCCGCATCCGCAAAGCCGTCCGGGCCCGAGGGCATTTCCCGAACGAGCAGGCCGCCCTCAAGTGCGTCTACCTCGCGGTCATGAGCCTGGACCCGACCGGAACGAGCCGCAAACGCTGGGCCATCCGCTGGAGGGCCGCACTCAACGCCTTCGACATCGCCTTCGACGGACGGCTCTCCGCCGCCCGCTGCTGAACCCCATCAATCAACTTCCCACCGCTCGCTGGACAGACCCCTCCGGCTCGGGCGGCTTCCGGAGCTGTCGGTCAGACGCGTTTCACGAAGTGACGTAGGCGACATTGAAGGTGAGCTGCCCCTGCCCGATGCACCCGAGCTCCGTACCGACCGGACCCAATGAGGGTCTTCGAAGTTGAGCGGTGTGATGGCCCGAGTGACCTGATTGTCGGTCACCGTCGGTGAGGTCTGGGCTGGTTGCGGCCCTGGATGCAGAGCGCCCGTGGACCCCGACCACTTTCGTGGACACTGGAAGTAGTTCATCGCAGTGTCAAGTGGGAAGTGCACGATGGTTTCAAAGCGGAAGAAGTACGCTCCGGAATACAAGGCAGAGGCCGTAGAGCTTGTAGTGAGCTCCGGCCGGCCCGTGGCTGAGATCGCCCGGGACCTCGGCCTGAACGAGGGAACCCTCGGGAGCTGGGTAAATGCCGCAAAGAGGAACGGAAGCATCAAAGACAAGCTGCTTACTATCGATGAGCGCGTCCATATGAAGGAACTCGAAGAGGAAAACCGAAAGCTCCGAATGGAGCGGGATTTTCTAAAAAAAGGTGTGCCACGAACGCGGGAGGCGGCTTGAGGTAGTCAAGTAGCTGAGCGCGGTGCTGCACAGGAGATGAAGGACCGATGGCCCTTCGGAGCCGCCCTGCGGGGGGAGGCTTCAAACCGCCACATGCTGCGGAAGCGGTGACGCGACCGTGGTGAGCGACTGTGGAAAAGGCGTCCAAGAGGCGTCAGGTGGGGATCAGGAAGACGGAGCGCAACCCCTTTCGGGGGGCCACTGTTGACGCGTCGTTATTGATGAAACGGCATCAAAACCGGGTGTTACTTTTTGGCCCGGGATCAGCCTGGCGGGTGCCCGTCGATTGGCCAGGTGGTGCCCGGCGTGGAGGTGACGTGATCCTGATCTGCGGCTTCTGTGCGGAACGTGGGAAGGCACGGCCTGATGCCGTCCGACCGGCTGCTTCGGCGGACGGTCGGCGAAAGGGAGACTCCCGAGCGAAGACCTCGTGAGGGATTGAGTACCGAGGCAGGTCGTGTTGGCGGACCGGTTCGTAGTAGCGGTGAAGCTCCTGCTGGGCGCGGTGGGAGCGGAGCGAAGGGGCCGGATTGTCCGTGGTTCGTTTGTTTGGTCAACCAGGAGTTCCCTGGGAGGAGCTGCGTGAGCGAGCTGAAGTCTCCAGACAGGCCGTTCGATATCTCGAAGCGGGAAGTCTGGGAGGCGTATCTGAAAGTGAAGGCCAACAAGGGTGCACCGGGGGTTGACGGTTGCTCGATCGAGGAGTTCGAGAAGGATCTGAAGGGGAAGCTCTACAAGATCTGGAACCGGATGTCCTCGGGAAGCTACTTTCCGCCTGCGGTGCGAGCGGTGGAGATCCCCAAGCCGAACGGCGGAGGGGTTCGTTTGCTCGGAGTGCCCACGGTCGCGGACCGGATCGCCCAGACGGTGGTGGCAGCCCATCTGGAGAGACGGGTGGAACCGGTGTTCCATCCCGACTCCTACGGCTACCGCCCCGGACGGTCGGCCCTGGACGCGGTCGCGGCCTGCCGGGAGCGCTGCTGGAAGAAGAACTGGGTCATCGATCTCGATGTCGCCAAATTCTTCGACACCGTGCGCTGGGACCTCATCGTCAAGGCGGTGGAGGCGCACACCGATGCCCGCTGGGTGCTGCTGTATGTGCGGCGATGGCTCGCCGCCCCACTGCAACTGCCCGACGGGACCTTGCGCGAGCGGACGTTGGGAACCCCGCAGGGGTCTTCGGTTTCGCCCGTCCTCGCGAACCTGTTCATGCACTACGCGTTCGACATGTGGCTGGCCCGGGAGTATCCGGGCGTGCAGTTCGAGCGCTACGCGGACGACGCGGTGGTGCACTGCGTGAGTGAGTACCAGGCCCGCGAGGTGCTGGTGGCGCTGACGCACAGGATGGAGGAGGTCGGGCTGCAACTGCACCCGGCCAAGACCAGGATCGTGTACTGCGGGACCGGGAGGCGGGCCGGCGGAGTGACCGCCGGATCGTTCACCTTCCTCGGGTTCACTTTCCAGCCGCGAGCGGCCAAGGACCGGAACGGGGAGTTGTTCACCTCGTTCCTGCCCGCGGTCAGCAAGGATGCCCTGAAGAAGATGAGCGCGGAGGTCCGCTCCTGGCGGCTTCATCGGCTCATCGGCCTCACGCTGGCAGAACTGGCCCGCAGGATCAATCCGATCGTGCGCGGCTGGATGCAGTATTACGGGGCGTTCTACCGCACCGAGCTGTATCCCCTCCTGCGGCGCATCAATCACTACCTGATGCGCTGGGTCCGTAAGAAGTTCCGGCGGTTGAAGACCTTCAAGAAGTTCCACAAGGCGTGGAAGGGGACCACCAAGATGTGGCCGCTTCTGTTCGCGCAGTGGAAGTGGGTCCATTCGTTCTGGTGACCAGGACAATAGGAGCCCGGTGACGGGAGACTGTCACGCCGGGATCTGTGGGAGCCCGGAGGTGTGATTCCTCCGGGCCACCCGACCAGCGGCGTGGTTTGCGAGCCAGAATCAATAAAGTTCGCCTTTATCCTGCAAGTCAGAGACGAGCAGGCTGGCAAGCCGCGCCGCTTCAGGTATCCCATCAACTTCATGTGCCAGATGCTGCATGTATCTCGAGCCGGCTTCTATGCGTGGATCGGCAGGGAGGAGTCCCGGCACGCGCGGCGCGATGTCGAGCTCACGCGACTCATCATCGCCATCGACAAAACGAATAAGGGAAGGTACGGAATCGATCGGATACACGCCCAGCTGGCCCGCCAGGGCGAGCGCGTGTCGCCCAAGCGTGTCCGGCGCCTGGCCAGGGCTGCTGGACTGGCCTGCGTCCACCCCAGCCCCTACAGGGCCACCACCCTCCAGGACCCCGCGAACCGACGGGGCCTGGTGGATCTCGTCGAGCGCAACTTCGTCCCGGAAAAGAAAGACCAAATATGGTACGGGGACATCACATATATTCATACCGCAGAGGGCTGGGCCTATATGGCCACGGTGATCGACGGATACTCGCGCAAGCTCATCGGCTGGTCCATCGCTGACAATATGCGTGAAGACATGGTGGTCCAGGCGCTCGATATGGCCATCCGCAACCGCCGGCCAGGCCAGGGAGAAGCCGTGATGCACACGGATCGTGGCAGCCAGTACACCGGCAGTAGATTTCGCGACCACTGCCTTGACAACGGGGTCATCCCTTCGGTAGGAAAGACGGGGATCTGCTTCGACAACGCTGCGGCCGAGTCCTTCAACGCAACCCTCAAGAAGGAACTCATTCACCTGCATGTATGGGCAACAATCAAGCAGGTCAAAACCGCCATATTTGAATATGTCGAGTCCTACTACAATAGAAGCAGGATTCAGCGGGAACTTGGCTACCTATCGCCCTATGAATTCGAGAGCAGGTCTACATTTAGAGTGTGTCTCATGTGGTGGCTGACTGACATGCGTCATGATTGACCTTCATGGGGGTTGATCTGTCGCAGCGGCTGGTTCCTGACGGCCTGTGGGAGCTTGCCGAACCTTTGTTGCCCGTGTTCTCACCGCGTCGTCAGGTTGGTGGGAGTGCGCCGTTGGACGACCGGGCGGTGTTCACGGCGGTGGTGTACGTGCTGACCAGCGGGTGTGCCTGGCGGCCTCTGCCGCCGTCGTTCGGGGTCTCGCCCGCGACCGCGCACCGCCGGTTCGCGGCGTGGACCAGAGCCGGCGTGTGGCCGCGGCTGCACCGAGCGGTCCTGGATCGACTAGGCGCGCTGGGCGAGCTCGACTGGACCTCGGCCATCATCGACGGTGCGTCGGTGCGGGCGAAAAAAGGGGCTCGCTGACCGGGCCGAATCCGGTCGATCGCGGCAAACCCGGCAGCAAGCTGCACATCCTGTCCGAAGCGCAGGGCATACCCCTGATCGTTGGTGTCTCCGCCGCGAACACCCACGACAGCCAGGCGCTCTCAAGCCCCTGGTCCTGGGCCTGCCGGCGATCCGCTCCCGTCGAGGGCCACGCCGCCGACGCCCCTCCAAACTCCGCGGCGACAAGGCCTACCACTCCGCCGACCACCTCTCCTGGCTACGCGAACGCGGAATCGTCCCACGCATCGCCAGACCGGGCATCGAGACCTCCACCCGCCTCGGCCGCCATCGCTGGAAGATCGAACGCACCATCGCCTGGACCTTCGGCTACCGGCGCCTGACCATCCGATACGAACGCGAAAGCAGCCACTTCCTCGCCTTCCTCGGCCTCGCCGCCGCACTGACCTGCTACAAGAAGCTGGCCAAACTCACCACATGAGACACACTCTTAGCGCAGCACTAGCAGTATAGAAGACTGTCTTCGAAATCGGTCGGCCTCCAGTTGTGAACAACACCATCGTTACGAATACCACGGTCGCAGCCGCCACATCGGCCGCAGCTACAGCATTCGCGAATTCCACAGGGCTAACCGGATATAACCAATCACACCCGAAAAGCTGCGGAGTCTTCTGCTCGGTCGGCGACTTCGTGAAGTCGGCAGTCAAGTCGAAACTCCAGTCATTCGCCTCAGGATTTCACACTTCATCACTTTTTGAGAATCTTGGCACGGCGCTGAATTTTGCGGGAGGAATCGTTAGCCTTGGCGCAATGTTCGGGTGTGCTGCATGTGCGGCCGTAGGAATGGGGCTCTCGTTGGCTTCGGCGGGTGCGTATGCGTTGGCCGGCGACAAAGCCGGAGCGGTGAACGCCCTCGGGGCAGCGGCTGTATCGTTCTTTGGCGGCGCTCTTGCAGCGAAAATCGTTGAGGTTGGAGGCACTGCAAGTCGTGTGGCGGTGGTGAGTTCAATGGCAATTAAGGCCACGACATACCTCGAAACGAAGAATATTTGCGGCTTCGAAGCTGGCTGTGGGACCATGTGAGACTAAAGCTGCTGTCAAGATTCTTGATCTAACGTCAGGGGTGCAGTTAATGTTGAGTGCGTCGAATATTCCGCGTGGAGAGTCGGCCAGGCAAATGTGGGCGAGGCTTTCGCGAGGCGAGCGCATGAGTATTATAAATGAGGCTGGGCGGGGGCGTGCCGTCGCAGATGAACGACTGGCTGCTACAGCAGTTGGTTGGGCATGGGAAATTCTCGGGGATCCAGAGCACCGCAGGGAGGTCAGTCGGTGGACGGTAATATTCGATTTTATGACCGGCTTGGCTCTCGGCGTTGGCAATGCAGCCAGGCCCGACATCTACGACGGATCACAGTCCCATGACCTTAACCCGTTTGTGCGGAGTTCGGCACGGGAGGTAGAGAAAGCTAATCTGGTAAGCGATTGATATCTGGGGCCGATGTCCTCGATGGGAATCCTCTTGGGCGTGGAGTACTGATCTTTAGAACCACTCTTGACGATCTGTCAGGGTGGGTATAGAGGCGGTATGGCGACTTCGAATGGCGCCCGTTGGGGGCCGGGTGAGCGTGAGGCGCGGCGCAGCGCATGCGGGCCGCTGACCTGTTCGAACAGGGTGTGAGGCAAGCGGATGTCGGCCGGCTGCTGGGGGTGTCGCGGCAGGCTGTCGGCCAGTGGCACGCGGCGTGGCTGGAGGGCGGCAGCGGGGCGCTTGTGGCGCGGACGGGCAGTTCCCACGCGTACCTGACGCCACTGCAGGAGCAGGAGTTGCTGCACGAGTTGCGGCGGGGGCGTCTGCGCACGGCTGGGATGATCAGCGGTGGACGCTGGCGCGGATCGGACGGGTGGTCGAGGAGAGGTTCGGGGTCCGGTTCTCGATACCGGGCGTGTGGTATCTGATGGACCGTCTGGGCTGGTCGTGGCAGGTGCCGAAGACGCGGGCGACGCAGCGGGACGAGGAGGCGATTGCCGCTTGGCGCACGGAGACGTGGCCGGCGGTGTCCCATCCGCGCAAGCCGTGACCGAAAGGCGCTGGGTTGTCTTCGAGGACGAGTCCGGTGCGGCGCTGAACGGGCTGGTACGCCGTACGTGGGGCCAGCATGGCGTCACGCCGGTGGTGAGGCTGAACGGTTCGCGCGGGGCCCGGGAGAACATGGCGGCGTTCGTGGCCTACCGGCCCGGCTTCGCGCCGAGGCTGCTCGTGTGGCACAAGAGCCGCGAGGGGTACACCAAAGAGCACTTCCCGCTCCTGCTGACCATGCTGCACGCCCGCCTCGGCGGACCCGTCACCCTCATCTGGGACAACTACTCCAGCCACACCAGCGCGCAGGTACGCGAGTGGGCCAAGGGGCAGGAGCGCTGGCTGCGGATCGTCCCGCTGCCAGCGTACGCACCCGAGCTCAACCCCGTGGAACTCCTGTGGAAGATCGTCAAGGATCTCCTCGCGAACCGCGCATTTCGTTCGATTCACGAGCTCGCGGAAGCCGCCGACGCCGCGCTCAGCAAGATCAAGCACTCCCCGCACCTCCTGCACGGATTCTTCACCGGAACCGGCCTGGCATTGCTGGAAGGACCTGGTCCAAGGTGGTCCGGCGCGTCGCCCTCGCTGCTGACCTGCCGCGCTTCTCCACGCACACCACCCGGCACCTGTGTTTGACCGACCTGGCGAGGATGGGCTGGGAACTGCACGCGATCGCCACGTTCGCCGGACACCGCAGCACCGAGTCGACGCTGACCTACATCCACCTGTCCGGCCGGGACCTGGCGGAGAAGCTGAATCGAGGCATGCAGCAGATCCATTCCTGGCGCTTGGACATGCTCACCCGGGCCGCCCAGAGCGCAGGGACGGTCGCCCGGTGACCGCCCAGCCGATCCCAACGACCGCACCCCTCTGGGCACGGCCGGTCGACCTCACCCAGTATGACCGCCGTGGTCTGCTCACCGAGGCCGAGACGGAGGCCCTGCGGTTCGGTGCGCGGCCCTGGGCCCGGTGCTGCCCGCACAGCCAAGGCGGCGGTGAGAGCAGCAGTGGACAGGTGTCAGCGCCGACACCACCCCGCGCGCCGCCAGCGGCGACGCGCGGTTGAGCGGTGACAGGCAGCCGCTGTTGCCGAGCGGTCGCAGGCCGGCGCAGGTAGTTGAACACGAATCGATGAATCGCATTCAGCTGGATCCAATGGCCTGCTGATGCAGAGTTGACGTTTGATCATCAGCAGCGGAAGAATGGGCCCATGTCACACCTAGGCGCTACAGGCGCCATACCGAACATTCTCTTCAGCGCGGCTATTGTGGCTCTGGGATTTTTTTTGTTGACGGGGGGGCGGGCTGCTCGCCTGAGTCGCCTCCTTGACCATAGAGCCACAAAAAGTCGGCTCATTTCTCGCAATTACTATTCGGCCCGCATAATTATGTCGATCGCCGTACTTATACTACTCTCCGGCGCCTTCGATCTAATCAGATCGATTATTTCCCTGACTTAGAAAGGGCGGGATTCTTTGCCAGTGGAGATTGGCGATATATATTTTCAGCTCCAAATCGGCACATACTCCACACCCAAGAGGATTCCTGTCGAGATTACGGAAAATATGGCGACCCGCTTAGCATAGGGGAGCATCTCTTCCGGCCTTTCTGTTGGATCTATCCCCTGCCTACGATATTTCCGCGCTTTTAGGCCGAGAGCCAGGGTGATCACGCCAGCCGCTAGCATGGCATCCGAGTAGAGAATCAGCTCGTGAGCTACAGGCCGATCTCGCAGCGAGCCGATGAGTAGCGCCGCACCCATACCCATGAATGCGGCAAATGTAGCGGCGGCTATCGCCCGCCACCCGGTTCCCATTATCGAAATTGGTGCCGCGAAGAATACGGTTGATGCTGCGGCTATGAAGTAGATGGATCCGGTCGAGATGTGACTCTCGAGGGTTCCGCTCGCATATGTAAGCATCGAGGCCTCACGGGTTGGCAAATTGCGTGTAGTCCAACGGAATGTCGGCGGAATATTGAACTCTCCGCCAACATCCCGCGCATTCATTATTTGGCGCCTGACTCTACTACCAGCGCCCTGAGCCTTCCGGGTCCTGATCAGGGTCGGTATCGATGCCGGCATAGCTCAGTCCCACCACGGGCATATTGAATCCAAATATGGCTACATTGGTATCTCTGTCGGCTGCCTCTTGCGTATACCTGCCTCCGGATGCCTTGACAGCTCTCGTCCCCATGTCTCCCACGTAGCCTCCGAGGCCTCCCTCCAGGGCGCGTGAGCCAAATTTTGCCCCTACTAGCCCGGCGCCACCGAGGGCTACCCCAAGGGTGCCAGCGAATATATTTATCCCCGCATCGCGCCAGTCTCCGCCGAGAATATATGCCGATCCGGCGGCAAATGCGAGTCCAGCGGATGCCAACCCGAGAACAGTGGATGCTTCCCCGAGGACCGGTGCTGCCCACTCAAACCCTGGGACAAAGGCTGAAGCCGCCGCGGCCCCGGCAAGCGCCGTAGAAGCTATGCCAACAATGGAGCTCCAATCGGAAAGGAAGTTTCCGGCTACGCGGAAATGACACAGGACGCTGCAGGAGCTTGAACTATGCGACACCAGATTTGCCGCAGTCACAGCATCGGCGTTCGCATATGCGGCATCTAGGGTTGCTTTAGCGGCTTGTGCGGTCACATTGGTGAAGATCACGTTGTTCACAACCGCGTAGACGGTTGTCGATGCCATCGACTGGTTGAAACAGCTGCTGCTGGTGCACATGGCCATGGCTTCGGCTTCGGCGATGGCATTGTTCTGCTCAATCACACTGACGACATCGTAGAAGCCGATGAGGCAGGACTGGTTGCCGTCGCAACTGCTGGCGTCCTGGACGCTGTAGCGGTACTGCGGGCCGGCGCTGGCTGCGGTCCCTGTGCGGGCGCCGGAGCCTCCGGTTCCGCCGCCACCGGTTCCGCCGCCTCCGCCGGTTCCTCCACCGCCGCTACCGCCTCCTCCGTCGCCGCTGTCTCCTCCGCTGCCGAAGCCTCCCTCGGTGTCCGTGCCGCCACCGCCGCTGCTCTTCGGGACGCCTGAGCCGCACTTGTCGGAAGGGCAGGCGCCGCTGGCGTCGGCGGCGTTGACGGGGTCGTCGCCGGCGTAGGTGTAGCCGCCGATCTGGTTGGGGTCGGTGGCTTCGAGGACGGGGTCGCGGGAGAGGAAGTGGCCGGTGGCGGGGTCGTAGTCGCGGGCGCCGAGGAGGTCGAGTCCGGTGGCGGGGTCCTGTGGTTGTCCGAGGTAGGAGCGGCCGTCGACCCAAGTCGTGGGGATGGTGCCGCGGGTGTTGCCGTAGGGGGTGAAGGAGCGGCGGGTCTCGCCTGTGAGGGTGTTGCTGATGGTGAGGGTGCCGGTGCCCTGGGCGGTGCCGGTCTCGTAGGTGATGTCGCCGCTGTTGTCGCGGACGGCGGTGATGCCGGCGCCGGTGTCGTAGTACCGCAGGGCGGTCAGGCCGCCGCTGGAGTTCTGGGTGATCTGCTCGTCGGGCAGGTAGAGGACGGTGGTGGTCTTGCCGGCGACGGTGTCGGTCTGCAGGAGCAGGTTGCCGGAGGCGTCGTAGGTGTAGCCGGAGGCATTGCCGGTGGCGCTGTCGGAGATGCCTTGGGTGCTGCCGTCGGGGTAGTAGCTGTAGGCCTCGTTGCTGGTGATGGTGCCGGATCCGGTGGTGGTGGTGCTGGTCTTGGTGGACCCGTCAGGGTTGTAGCCGTAGGCGGTGGAGGACAGGGTTGTCCCGGCGCCGTTGGTGGTGTTCACGGACTGCAGGGTGTCGGGCTGGCCGGTGGCGCCGGTGGCGGTGGCGTTGTAGCCGTAGTTCTGGGTGGAGGTGACGGCGCCGGCAGTGTTGTAGTCGGTGACGGTGGAGCGGTTTCCTGAGGACTGGCCGTTGGGGTCGTAGGCGTAGGTCTCCCAGTAGGGGGCGGGTCCGCCGTTGGTGGCCGCGCTGGGGATGGTGCTCTTGCAGGCGCCGATGTCGGGGACCTCCGGGGAGGCCAGGCTGCTGACGCCGGCCGTGTCGGTCCAGGCCGTGGTGAGTCGGCCCTGGCCGTCGTAGGTGTAGCACTGGAGGTCGGTCGCGGTGCCGTTGTCCTGGACGTCGTTCTGGGCGGTGATCTGCCCGTCCGGGTTCCAGTAGGTGGTGTTGTCGTCGAGGTGGCCGGCGTTGTCGTTCTCGGCGTCCAGGACCTGTTCGGTGACGCGGTCGGTGGCGTTGTCGTAGTAGGTGGTCTGGACGAGCTGGTCGGGCATGTCGCCGATGGTGGCGCGGGTGACCTGGCCGAAGGAGTTGGCGACGACCTGGGTGAGGTAGTCGCTGTTGCCGGCGACGCTGGTGAGGTTCCCGCCCTCGGTGTAGCCGAACAGGACGTCCTCGGCGGGCAGTCCGCCGTCCTTGCCGTAGTCCCTCTCGTCCAGGGTGCCGGTGTAGTGCGTGTAGTAGTCGTTCTCGCTGTACGTTCCGGCCAGGGTGCCCTCGGAGCTGGGGATGACGACGTTGGTCTGAGTCGGCTCGCCCAGAACCGTGTAGCCGGTGACGGACTCGGTGTAGGCGCTGATCGTGCCGTTGGCGGCGGTGGTGTACGAGGACTGCGAGGCCAGGAGCCCGTCGCCGTCGGTGGCGGTGTCGTACGTCCAGGACTTCGTCATCGTCGCGGCGTCCTGGGTGGCGCTGCTGTACTGGGCGAGCTTCCGGCCGAGGATGTCGTAGGTGTACGACAGGACCTGGCCGTTGCCGTCGGTGGAGCTGAGCAGGTCGCCCTCGCCGTCGTAGGTGGCGGTGGAGCTGCCGGTGTCCGGGTCGGTGGAGGCGACCTCGTTGCCCTGGGTGTCGGTGGTCTGGGTCCAGGTGTGGCCGGAGGCGTCGGTGGTGGTGATGTTCGCGGCGGCGCCGGAGGCGGTGGTGCCGCGGGTGTAGGCGTAGGTGGTGACGGTCGCGTCGGCCGGGTTCCCGGTGGCCGCGTCGGCGTGGTACTTCCAGGACTGGAGGGTGCGGCCCATGGCGTCGACGATCGTGGTGGTGGCGGTGCCGCCCTGCGGGGGCACGGTGTCGGTGCGGTCGGCTCCGGGGTAGGCGGTGGTGCTGTCCCACTGGGCGATGCCGTGGGAGACGAACTGGCTCTCGGTGCTGCGGCCCATGCCGTCGTAGGTGGTGACGGTCTGGCCGGGGGTGTTGACCGGCTCGTTCTCGAACAGGACCGAGGAGGGCCCGTTGGTGATGTAGTACGGGTTGGACTGGGTCACCAGCCAGCCGTGGGAGTCGTAGGCGTAGTCGGTGACGTTGGAGCCGTTGGAGTCCGCGCTGTCGGTGGACAGCGCCTGGTCCTGGACGAGCTGCATGAACCCGTCGTAGATCTTGAAGTCGGTGGTGTAGGTGCTGTCGTCGCGCAGGGTCTGCGTCTCGGTCCAGCTGCGAGTGCTCTGCCCGCCCAGCGAGTAGGTGTAGACGATCGACGCGTTGGCGCTGCTGTTGCCGGGCGACCACACGTGGGTCAGCCGTCCGAGCGGGTCGTAGGTCTCGGTGGTGGTCGAGCTGTTGGGCGCGGCGAGCTTCGTCGGCAGCTGCCGCGGCTGGTCCAGGGTGGTCGTGGTCGTGGCCCACGTGCCGACGCTCGTGTTGCTCTGCACCTCGCTGGTGGGCAGTGTGCCGGTCGCGGGGGTGTAGGAGTCGGTGACGGTGTCGTTGCGGGCGTTGGTGGAGGACAGGAGCCGGCCGTAGGCGTCGTAGCCGGTCGGGGCGTCCGTGGTGCTCATGCTCGTGGTGAAGTTCTCCGTGGCACCCGTCCAGCCGCCCAGGGTCTCCGTCTTGGTCACATTGCCCGCGGCGTTGGGCAGTACCGCGGCTGTCTTGTCTCCGCCGTAGAAGTCCAGGGTGTCGGCGACGGTGTTCGCCGGTGTCTTGGCCGGGCAGCTGCCGGTGCCGATGCCTGTGGTGGAGTCGACGTCCACGGTGGTGGACTCGCCCGGTAGGCCGTCCATCGCGGACTCGGTGGAGGGTGCGGCGGCGTAGGTGACGGTGGAGCAGGTCTCGGTGGTGGAGGCGGTGCCCAGCAGGCTGGTGTCGCCCTGGGCTGGACCCCGACCACTTTCGTGGACACTGGAAGTAGTTCATCGCAGTGTCAAGTGGGAAGTGCACGATGGTTTCAAAGCGGAAGAAGTACGCTCCGGAATACAAGGCAGAGGCCGTAGAGCTTGTAGTGAGCTCCGGCCGGCCCGTGGCTGAGATCGCCCGGGACCTCGGCCTGAACGAGGGAACCCTCGGGAGCTGGGTAAATGCCGCAAAGAGGAGCGGAAGCATCAAAGACAAGCCGCTTACTATCGATGAGCGCGTCCATATGAAGGAACTCGAAGAGGAAAACCGAAAGCTCCGAATGGAGCGGGATTTTCTAAAAAAAGCAGCGGCGTGGTTTGCAAGCCAGAATCAATAAAGTTCGCCTTTATCCTGCAAGTCAGAGACGAGCAGGCTGGCAAGCCGCGCCGCTTCAGGTATCCCATCAACTTCATGTGCCAGATGCTGCATGTATCTCGAGCCGGCTTCTATGCGTGGATCGGCAGGGAGGAGTCCCGGCACGCGCGGCGCGATGTCGAGCTCACGCGACTCATCATCGCCATCGACAAAACGAATAAGGGAAGGTACGGAATCGATCGGATACACGCCCAGCTGGCCCGCCAGGGCGAGCGCGTGTCGCCCAAGCGTGTCCGGCGCCTGGCCAGGGCTGCTGGACTGGCCTGCGTCCACCCCAGCCCCTACAGGGCCACCACCCTCCAGGACCCCGCGAACCGACGGGGCCTGGTGGATCTCGTCGAGCGCAACTTCGTCCCGGAAAAGAAAGACCAAATATGGTACGGGGACATCACATATATTCATACCGCAGAGGGCTGGGCCTATATGGCCACGGTGATCGACGGATACTCGCGCAAGCTCATCGGCTGGTCCATCGCTGACAATATGCGTGAAGACATGGTGGTCCAGGCGCTCGATATGGCCATCCGCAACCGCCGGCCAGGCCAGGGAGAAGCCGTGATGCACACGGATCGTGGCAGCCAGTACACCGGCAGTAGATTTCGCGACCACTGCCTTGACAACGGGGTCATCCCTTCGGTAGGAAAGACGGGGATCTGCTTCGACAACGCTGCGGCCGAGTCCTTCAACGCAACCCTCAAGAAGGAACTCATTCACCTGCATGTATGGGCAACAATCAAGCAGGTCAAAACCGCCATATTTGAATATGTCGAGTCCTACTACAATAGAAGCAGGATTCAGCGGGAACTTGGCTACCTATCGCCCTATGAATTCGAGAGCAGGTCTACATTTAGCGCAGCACTAGCAGCATAGAAGACTGTCTTCGAAATCGGTCGGCCTCCAGTCCTGCCCCCCACCGCCGCCACCAACAACAAACCCGCGCTCCTGACCCTCGAGGACTACACCACCACCCCCACCCTGTGGGAGACCATCTTCACCAACACCAGCGCCCAGTCCTCGATCCTTCTGGCCGAGGGAAGCTACTGGAACGGCGTCACACTGCTGTCCCCCGGCAACGTCGGCGGCACCCCCGCCCTGTGGGTGCGGGACAACTCCTCCGGCTCACTGACCCAGTACCCCAACATCGAGTCCTGGGCCACCGCCACGACCGCCACCACCCAGACCACCGGCACCCCCACCGGCGGCACCACCTTCGCCACCGCCGGCTACAGCGCCCAGCAGTACCCGATGATCACCACCGACGGCCCCACCGACACCAGCAGCAACCCCGTCCTGTGGGCCGTCGACAGCACCGGACGCCTGACCTACCTGCCCACCACGCTGAACACCAGCACCCCGCCGGTACCCACCGTCGGAGCGCCCCAGGCACTGACCTCCACCGGCTGGTCGGACAACCTCCAGAACGCCGGAACCGCCCCCATCACCAACAACCCCGGCCCCGGCGACGTCTGGCCGCTTTCCGCCACCACCACCGGAACCGACATCGGCAGCAACCCCGCCGCCGCCACCGCGGTGACCTACGGCCCCGACTACGCCGGCCGCACCAACGGGGCCACCGTTTTCAACGGCACCAGCAGCACCATGACCACCACCACCCCCAGCCTGAACACCACCCAAAGCTTCACCGTCAGCGCCTGGGCCAAACTCAACAGCGACAGCACCTACGACACCGTCGCCTCACAGTCCGACACCCTCGGCTACGTCAACGGCTACTACCTCCAGTACTCACCCGTGTTCAGCGGCTGGGCGTTCGTCATGCCCGGCAACGACTCCACCACCCCCACCACCCTCCACGCAGGCACCGGCATCACCCCGGCCCTGGGCCAGTGGACCAACCTCGTCGGCACCTTCAACGCCGCCAGCGACACCATGAGCCTGTACGTCAACGGCCGCCTCGCAGGCACCGGAGCCGGCCCGACCACCCCATGGTCCGCGACCGGCCCCCTCGACATCGGCAGCGCCGGAAACACCAACTACTTCCCCGGCAGCATCTCCGACCTGCGCACCTACCAAACCGCACTGACCTCCGACCAGGTCGCCGCCATGTACAGCAGCGACACCGGCAACATCCTCTTCCCCTCCGACAGCACCCTCTACAACGCCGGCCTGAACAGCACCGGCACCGCCTGGAGCACCGCCAACGCCACCATGACGTTCAACAACGGCGTCCTGACCGTCACCAACACCACCGACGGCAGGACCTGGAGCGCCGGAACCACCGGCAACCCCGGCGCCCAGTTCGTCCTCCAGCAGAAGGACGGCAACTTCGTCATCTACCCCACCGTCGCCACCGCGACAGCACAAAGCGGCAGCGCCCTGTGGTCGGCCGCCACCTACAACAATCCCGACGACACCCTGATCCTCCAGAACGACGGCAACCTCGTCGTCTACAACACCGCCGGAACCGCCATCTGGTCCACCGGCACCTACTGACCCCAGCACCGAACAACGGGTGCCGCCGGATACGGATCCGGCGGCACCCAGCAGTGACCGACAGCAGGCCGCCCCACGACCAAGGTCGAGGAGCTGTCAGCATGGGGAACCCCGGTGCAGCGACCAGAGAACGCTGGGCCGATGAGGCCTTCGCGAGTGGATCGGCGAAGCGGCCCCAGGAATTTCACACCATCACCCATACCGTCGAGAAATGGATCAATAAAGTGCAGGAAAAAGTAATCTCAATCCCCGGCCGCAAGATGATGCTCTACTGGCTCTTTGCAGTGCTGGCCATCGTCGGAAACATCGGGCTGCTGATTCGCGGGCACCACGTCGGGGCATGGACGGGAAAATTTACCGAGGCCTGCATATTTACACTCATCTCCTGGGGCCTCTGGCACATCGCGAGCAGCTCCGAGATCCACTGCTCAGCCGACGGACTCATGTTCGAAGAGCCGTTCTCCAAGCGGGGCATCGGATGGAGCAAGATCGTGAGCATCAGCGGCGACGGTGTTGTCACAGTGAGAACCGGCGGGGAAGACGTCGACCTTCGGCCGTTCGGCTTGCGAGGGGGCATCTTCGGTGCGGGCGCATCGGTTCCGCAGCCCGTCCTCGATGAGATTGAGGAGTACCGCATCGGCGCCGGAAAGGGGAACCAGCACTGGATTGGAAATTCTGAATTCAATTTTCGCCCCAGAATGCTTGGGGTCATATTTCTATTCTATATGTGCGACTTCCTCATCCCGCACTTCGCATTGCACACCTAGTTTTACTGATCTTTAGTGAGATGCTTGACGATCTGTCAGGGCTGGCATAAGTCAGGTATGGGTACTTCGAGGTCGGCCCGGATGGGGCCGGTTGATCTTGAGCGGCGGCGGATGCTGGCTGCCGAGCTGTTCGAACAGGGTGTGAAGCAGGCGGAGATCGGTCGGTTGCTGGGGGTGTCCCGGCAGGCGGTCGGGCAGTGGCATGCCGCCTGGGTGACAGGTGGTGCGGACGCACTGGTGGGGCATGTCGGCCGGGCGGCCGCGTATCTGACGCTGGAGCAGGAGGAGGCCGTGCTGGCTGAGCTGAAGAGAGGGGCGCAGGCGTTCGGCTGGGAGGACCAGCGGTGGACGTTGGCGCGGATCGCCCGGGTGATCGAGGAGCAATTCGGGCCGCGGTACTCGTTGCCGGGGGTGTGGCTGTTGCTGCGGCGACTGGGGTGGTCGTGGCAGGTTCCGGTGACGCGGGCGACGCAGAGGGACGAGGAGGCGATTGCCGCTTGGCGCACGGAGACGTGGCCGGCGGTGTCCCATCCCGAGAGGCCGTTGAGCAGGGACGATGGATCGTCTTCGAGGATGAGGCGGGAGCCGCGCTGACAGGGGTGGTGCGCCGCACCTGGGGACCGCGGGGCGTGACGCCCGTGATCAGGCTCAGCGGGGCGCGCGGGATGCGGGAGAACATGGTGGTCTTCGTCGCCTATCGGCCCGGGAGTGAGCCGCGGATGTTCGCCTGGCACAAGAGCCGGGAGGGGTACACGAAGGAGGACTTCCCCCTGTTGCTGACGATGCTGCACGGGCGGTTGCGCGGCCCGGTGACGCTTATCTGGGACAACTACTCCAGTCACACCGCCGGTGTGGTGCGGGAGTGGGCGCGGGGGCAGGCGAGTTGGCTGCGGACGGTCCCACTGCCTGCGTACGCACCCGAGCTGAATCCCGTGGAGCTTCTGTGGAAGATCGTGAAGGACGCGCTCGCGAACCGCGCATTCCGTTCGATTCACGAGCTCACCGAGGCGGCCGACGCCGCCCTCGCCAAGATCAAGCACGCGCCGCACCTTCTCCACGGATTCCTTGCCGGAACCGGACTGAAAGTCGCCACAATTGCGTCAAGCAGCCAGTAAAAGATCAGTAGTACTGCAGCCGTAGATCCAGATTGTCTGGATCGGTATCGTCGCCGTATGGCTGAACTGCTCCGGTTGAACTCGCTGACTCCGCAACGGGGTGACGCTTCATGATCCTCGCGGTACGACAGATCCAACACCGTTGCGTTTACCGGCGGCGGCGTGATGCAAGTCCTTGTTCCATGATCTGGATCCGGATGTCGAGGGTGTAGTTCTGTGCCTTCTGCGGGTGCCGACCTGCGTTCGGTGCGTATTTGCTGGTGGTGTTCTTGCGGCTGCGGGCCTTGACCCGGTGGCGGGGGATGGCGGGGAGCAGGTTGTTCAGGACGGCTCGGCCGATTGCTCCCACCAGGGCTGCCGGTCCGGGCGGGAGTACGCCGGTGGTGGACCCCGACCACCTTCGTGGCAAGGCCGCGAAGTTAGGGCCTGCCGCGGATCAAAGCGTTGCTTCCCCTTCTGGGCCTCGTTGTTGTGGTATGGGCACATCTATGGAGACCGAGGCGTCGCTAACGGCGAAGTTCGATGCGCTGTTCCCGCACTTGGACGAACGGCAACGCCGTCTGCTGGCTGGGGCAGAGGCGAGATCGATAGGGCACGGCGGGATCCGGGTGGCGGCTCGGGCTGCGGGAATGCGCGAGGGCACCGTCTCGCGCGGAGTGGACGAGTTGGACTCCGCAGCGGAGCCGCTCGGCCGGGTCCGCCGTCCCGGTGGTGGTCGCAAGAAGCTGGCCGACCTGGACCCGGAACTGGTCCCCGCGCTGCTGGCGCTGGTCGAGCCGGACATGCGCGGGGATCCGATGTCGCCGCTGCGCTGAACGACGAAGTCGACCAGGAACCTGTCGCGGGAACTGACCGCGGCCGGTCACCGGTGTTCGGCCGACACCGTCGCCGGCCTCCGACCCGGTCGGCGTCGAGCAGGAGATGTGGGCACTGCTGACGCTCTATCAGGCCCTGCGCATCGCCATGGTCGCGGCCGTGGAATCCCGGCCCGGTACCGACCCCGACCGCGCCGCCTTCACCACCGCCCTGGAATCCGCCCGCGACCTGCTCATCGCCGCCCGCGGCGTCCTGCCCGACAATCTCATCGACCCGGTCGGCGACATCGGCCGCGCCGTCCTGGCCGACCTCCTGCCCGCCCGCCGACCCCGCACCAGTACCCGCCGCGTCAAATGCCCGCTCTCGCGCTACCAGTCCCGGCCCGTCGACCCCCGCCCCGAGACCAGCCAGAAGATCACCACTGTCACGATCACCGTGCACGAGCCGAACGACATACCGCCCCTGACCGCCACCCAGCCAGCCCACTCATGGAGCGCCCAAGCCCGTCGGCTCCAGGCGGACCCCGGGACGCCACCGGGGTCCGCCGCCCGCACCAGCACCCGGGAACGCGTGCTCACGCTCCTGCGCACAGATCCCCAGCGGGACTGGCGAACCCGCGACATCGCCCAGACAGTGGACATAGAGGCGACAGGGTTCGACGCCTTCCGGAAGCAGATGCTCCGCTGGAGCAAACAGGGCATGATACGCAAAACCGGCCCAGGGACCTACAGGCTCACCGAACCAACTACCAGCCCTTGACACCGCCACCAACCGCTTAACTTCGCGGCCTTGCCACGAAAGTGGTCGGGGTCCACTCGCCGAGGAGACCGGTATCCGCCCCGAGCTCGTCGTCCCCATCCAGGACACGCCGCGCCACATCGACGTCCACCCCATCCCCGCCAACCCGGCCAAGGGCGAAGGCGACCACCAGCACTTCGACTTCCGCTTCGCCTTCTCCACCAACGCCGACGTCGCCGAACTTCAGGCCGAGGAGGTCACCGACGCCGCCTGGCGCGGCATCGAGACCATCACCGACGAGCGCCTGCGCGGTCGCGTCGCCGCCGCTGTGCGCTGAGGCCCTGGGCCAGGTGCCCGGACGGGCCCCGGCGGCGCCGACGAAATCCGGTGGCAGTGGACCGGGGGGCCTGCTTAGGGTCGGGCCATGACCACCCGCATCTTCCGGATCACCGTCCGCGGCGCCTTCGACGGACTCGACGCCGACCAGCGCGCCGAACTGCTCGCCGAGGCCCCGGAGCACGACGTCCTCAAGGCGGCCTTCACCCCCGAGGGCCAGCTCACCTACGACCTCGCCGCCCGGCCGTTCTTCACCTTCCGCTTCTCCGACTCCGGCGAGGCCGAGGAGGACATCGTGGGTGCGACCGAGCGCGCCGAAGCAGCCGCCCTGCGCTGGCTGGCCGAGCGCGGTTACGGCTGGAAGAACCTCAAGTCCTCGGCCGAGGACCTTTCCCAGGCCCCGCTCGCCAAGCGCCAGCGCCAGGCCGCCGCCCGGGGGCTCTGACCTCGGCGGCGCACGTCAGCTCAGCAGCGGGAACCGGGCGTCGGCGGGGGTCCCGGCGCGGGCCAGGCCGGTGCGGGAGCGGACGCCGAGCTTGCGGTAGACGCGGGAGAGCGTGCCCTCGACCGTCTTCACGCTGACGAACAGCGCCGCGGCCACCTCGCGGTTGGTCGCGCCGCCGGCCACCAGGTCGGCGACGCGGCGTTCGCTCGGCGTCAGGTCCACGGCCAGGCCGTCCCGTTCGCCCGGGTCGAGCCGCTCCTGCTCCTGGCGGACCCGGGCCAGCAGGGGCTGGGCGGCGTGGTCCCGGCACAGCTGCTCGGCCTCGGCCAGCACCGCCCGGGCCACCGAGCGGTGCCGGGCCCGGCGTTCGACGCTGCCCCAGCCCGCGAGCGTACGGACCAGGTCCAGCGGCAGTTCCACGGTCCGCAGCCGCGCGGCCGAGCGGCGCAGCACCGCCACGCCCTCCTCCGTCCGGCCGACGGCCGCCAGTGCCAGCCCCTCGGAGCGCTCCACGGCCGCGAGCGCCCCCTCGGCCCAGCCGCGCGGCCACTCCGCGGCCAGGGTCCTCGCCTCCGTCAGCACCCGCTGTGCCTCGGCGGGTTCGCCGAGCAGGGCCAGCGCCTCGGCCAGGTCGGCGAGGCGCCGGACCGCGTCCGGGTCCGCCAGCTCCATCGCCGCCGAGAGCTCACGGGCGTGCTGCAGCACCTCGGCCGCCTCGGCGGCTCCGGGCGCGCTGCCGCCGAGCAGGTGGGCCGCGCCCAGCACGCCGAGTGCGCGGATCTGGAACAGCCGGTCGCCGTCGGCGCTGCAGCCGTCCACGGCGGCGCGGGCCAGCCGGACCGCGCGCGGCACGCTGCCGCCGACGCTCTCCGCCAGCGCGGCGATGTAGTGCCCGAGCGGTGAGTCGAGCTGCGCGTCGGCCAGCAGCCGGGTGCCGCGCTGGGCCGTGGCCAGCGCGTTGCGGCAGTCCCCGGCCCGGGACTGGATGCGGACCTGGGCGACGACGGTGGACAGCAGCTCCTCCACCGCGCCGGCCTCCCGGGTCCGCTCGGCGAGGGCCTCGATCCGCTTGCGGGCGGTCGCCACCCGGTCGGCGTCCAGGTCCACCAGCGCCCGGCGACGGACCAGGGACGCGCTCGCCGCCGCGCCGTCCGCGAGAGACGCCCCGTCCAGCCGGAACGCCGAGGCCAGGGCGGTCTCGGCGGCGGCCGGCCGGCCCCGCATCGACTGGACGGTGGCCAGCAGTCCGAGCGCGTCCACCTGGGTCGCCCGGTCGTCGGCCCGCGCCGCGAGGGCGACGGCGCGTCCGGCCTCGACCCCGGCTCCGGCCGTACGCCCGCCCAGCAGTTCCCTGACGGCGGACCAGAACCGCAGCCGGGCCTGCAGGCCCGGCTCTCCGGCCGCGTCGTTCAGTCCGCCCTCGATCAGCGAGCCGGTGTCGTCCAGGGCCTGGCCCGCCGTCTCCAGCAGCGCCAGCCGGGCGTGGACGCGGCGGACCGCGTCCGGCGTCTCGGCCAGCACTCGGTCGGCGGCGCGGCGGGCGTCCTGGTGCCGTCCGGCGTCGGCGGCGTGCGCGGCCACGGCCAGCAGCCGCTGGTGACGGTCCTCGGACCGGTCCGCGGGGGTCCGGTCGACGGCGAGGACGGCGAGCTCGTACGCGGCGTCGGCCGCCCCGCCGCGCCGGGCGGTGGCCGCCGCGGCGGCGAGGACTCCGGCGACGTGCTGGTCCTCGTAGGGGTGGGCGAGCGCCAGATGGCGGGCGCGCTCGACCGGCTCGGCCAGCGTCCGGGACAGCGCGGCGTGCACCGCGATCCGCTCCCGGGCCGGCGCCTCGGCCCGGATCACGGCGGCCACCAGCGGCGCCGACAGCCGTACCCGTCCGTCCGCGCCGACGGCGGCGAGCCCGCGCTGCTCGGCCTCGGCCAGCGCGGACGCGGGGTCGGGCAGCCCGGCGGCGCGGAGCAGTCCGAGGCCGGGCCGGTCGGCGACGGCCGCGACCAGCAGCGCGGCCCTGGTCCGCGCCGAGAGTCCGTCGAGCCGTCGGCGGACCGGGGCGCTGAGGCTCTCCGGGAGCAGCGGTTCGCCGGCAGGGGCGGCCAGGTGGGCGGCGTCGGCGGCGGCCTTGGCCAGCTCGCGGGCCTGGAACGGGTTTCCGGCGGCGAGATGGAGGATCCGGCGCAGGGTGTCGGGGTCCGGCTCGCCGATTTCGTCGGCGACCAGCGCGGCGATCGCGCTGTCGGTGAGCGGGGGCACCGTCAGTTCGGCGGCGCCCGGCGGATGGAGTCGCGGCGGGGCGGCCGCTCCGTCCGCTGCTCCGCCGCTGCGGGCCGCCAGCACGGTGACGCCCAGGTCGGCGGCGCGGTGCGCGACATGGGCGAGGACGTCGGCACTGCCGGGGTCGAGGTGCGGCAGGTCGTCGAGGACCAGCAGCACGCGGGTCTCGGCGGCCAGGAGCTCCAGCACATCGGCCACGGCCAACCGGAGCGCGAAGCGGTCCGTCCCGGTGCAAGGGCGGTCGGCGCAGGGCTGGTCGGGGCAGGGCTGCTCGGCACGCGGTTGGTCGGCACGGGGTTGGTCGGCGTGGGGCCGGTCGGCACGGGGCGGCTCCCCGCGCAGCAGCGCCGCGTCGAGCGCCTGCCGCCGGTAGGGGCGGAGCTGCGCGTACTCGCGCTCGGCCACGGTCCGCAGCAGGTCGCTCAGCGCCGCATGGGGAAGGCCGGCGTCCTCGGCGGTCGGTGCGCAGCGCAGGACCCGGGCGCCGGCGGCGGCGGCCTCCTCGGCGAGCACCCGCAGCACCGCGCTCTTGCCGATCCCGGTGGGGCCGGTGAGCAGCACGCCGCTACCGGGGACGCTCGCGGCCCGCGCCGTGGCCAGGAACGCGTCGCGGCCGAGGAGCCGGGTCGGCCGGGTGCCGACGCCTGCCGAGGGCACTGCTGGTTCCCGCTCGGCTGCCCGCATTACTGCTCCGCTCTCTCCTGGTCCCGCAGCACTCGATATGACGCTCCATCAGCTGATGTCATGACTCTGACATGAATGAGGCCGAAATGCTGCGCCGAGGACAGGAACCATTCCGCCATCCCACCTCGTGCCCGTTTCTCAGTCAAGACCATGGATCCGCAGCCGTGCACGTACGATCGGCGACGGCAGGCCCCACGACGGGAGAAAACGTGACGCAGCCAACAGTGGATCTCAACGCAGACCTGGGCGAAGGCTTCGGTCGATGGACCCTGACCGACGACGAGGCCCTGCTCTCCGTGGTCACCAGCGCGAACGTGGCCTGCGGCTTCCACGCCGGCGACCCGTCGACCATCCGGCGGGTCTGCGAGCTCGCCGTCGAGCGCGGGGTGCGGATCGGCGCCCAGGTCTCCTACCGCGATCTGGCCGGCTTCGGGCGGCGGGCGATGGACGTCCCGCGCGCCGAGCTGGCCGACGAGATCGGCTACCAGCTCGGCGCCCTGGACCTGTTCGCCCGCGCCGCCGGCGGCCGCGTCGCCTACCTGAAGCCGCACGGCGCGCTGTACAACCGCGTCGTCGCCGACGAGGAGCAGGCGGGCGCCGTGGTCGACGCGCTGCTGGCCTTCCGCCGGGCCGACGGCCGGGGGCTCCCGGTGCTGGGCCTCCCCGGCTCCGCGCTGCTGCGGGCCGCGACCGACGCCGGCCTGCCCGCCGTCGGCGAGGCCTTCGCCGACCGCGCCTACACCCCCGCCGGAACGCTGGTACCGCGCACCGCCGCCGGCGCCGTGGTGCACGACCCGGACGCGGTGGTCGCCCGCGCGGTCCGGATGGCCCGCGACGGCGAGGTGGTGGCGGCCGACGGCAGCGTGGTCGCCGCCCGAGCCCGCTCCCTCTGCCTCCACGGCGACACCCCGGGCGCGGCCGAACTGGCCGGGCAGCTAAGGAAGGCGCTGACCTCGGCGGGCGTCCGGATCGAGGCCTTCGCATGAGCGGGACCTCGGCGCTCCCCCGGGCCGGAGCGGTGACGGTGCACCGGGTCGGCCGCGCCGCGCTGCTGCTGGAGGTCGGCAGCGACGCGGAAGTCGCCGCCCTGCTGCGGGAGGTGACGGAACAGTGGAAGGCCGGCGAGCTGGGCGAGGTGGCCGAGGTCGTCCCGGCCGCGCGCACGGTACTGCTGGACGGGGTCGCCGCCCCCGAGGCGGTCGCCCACCGGTTCGCCGGGCACCGGCCGACCGCGCTGCCGCCCGGCGCCGGCCCGCTGGTGGAGGTGGAGACCGTCTACGACGGTGCGGACCTGGCCGAGGTGGCCGGGTACTGGGGGGTGAGCCCGGCCGAGGCCGTCCGGATCCACACCGGCTGCGAGTACCGGGTCGCCTTCTGCGGATTCGCCCCGGGCTTCGCCTATCTGACCGGGCTGCCGGAGCGCTACGCCGTCCCGCGCCGGGCGACGCCGCGCACCCGGGTACCGGCCGGGTCGGTCGCGCTGGCCGGTCCCTACACCGGCGTCTACCCCGGGGCCTCCCCCGGCGGCTGGCAGCTGCTGGGCCGGACCGGACTGCCGCTGTGGGACCCGGCGGCGGAGCCGGCCGCACTGCTGGCCCCGGGCGTCCGGGTCCGCTTCCGGGCGGCGGCATGAGCCCCGCCGCCCGTACGGTGCCGCCGCAGCGGACCGTCGCCGTGGTCCGCCCCGGACCGCTGACCACCGTCCAGGACACCGGCCGGAGCGGGGTCGCGGCGCTGGGCGTGCCGCGCGCGGGCGCCCTCGACCCGCCGGCCCACCGGCTCGCCAACCGGCTCGTCGGCAATCCGCCCGGCACGGCGGCGCTGGAGTGCACCCTCGGCGGCGTCGCCCTCCGCGCCCTCGCGCCGCTGGTCGCGGCCGTCACCGGCGCGCCCTGCCCGGTGCGGTTGGACGGACGCCCGGCGGCCTGGGGCGCACCGGTGCTGGTCCCGGCCGGTGCGCTGCTGGAGGTCGGCGCGACGACGTACGGGGTGCGCAGCTATGTCGCGCTGAGCGGCGGCCTCGCCGTCCCGCCGGTGCTCGGCAGCCGCTCCGCCGACCTGCTGTCGGGGCTCGGACCGCCGCCGCTGGCGGCCGGACAGCTGCTGCCGTTGGGGCCAGTGACCGGCTCACCGGTGCGGATCGACCCGCTCCCGCTTCCCGCGCCGCCGACCGAGCTGCTGCTCCGACTGGACCTCGGCCCGCGCGACGACTGGTTCACCGGGGCCGCGCACCGACTGCTCGCGTCCTCGACCTTCACCGTCTCCCCCGCGAGCAACCGGATCGGGCTGCGGCTGCTCGGCCCGGCACTGGAACGGCGGCCGGGGCTGGGCGAGTTGCCCAGCGAGGGCATGGTCCTGGGCGCCGTGCAGATCCCGCCGGACGGTTTGCCGGTGGTCTTCCTCGCCGACCACCCGACCACCGGCGGCTACCCGGTGGTCGGCGTGGTCCCGGCGGCGGACCTGGCCACAGCGGCCCAGGCGACACCGGGCACCCCGGTCCGCTTCGCCGTCGCCCGCCGCTGAGCCGCTGTGAGCCGCTGAGCCGCTGCGGGCGCCCCGCAGTCCCCACCCGTCCCCGGTGCCGCCCGCCGGGGGACACCGGGCCGCGCCCCCCGACGCGTCGCCGGGACGGCAGCGCCCCCTCGGGTGAAGACTGGGAGGAAGAACTCCGGATCCGCACCGAACAGGACCAGGTGGACGCGATGGGCGCGCACGAGACGCTGCTGGCCGTGGGCACGGCCAAGGGACTGTTCCTGGCGCGCAGCCGTGACCGGGTCGGCTGGGAGTGGACGGGTCCGCACTTCCTGATGCAGGGCGTCTACTCGATCGCGATCGACCGCCGGCGAGCGACCCCGCGCATCCTGGTCGGCGCCGACAGCAGCCACTGGGGGCCGTCCGTCTTCCACTCGGACGACCTCGGTGCGACCTGGCAGGAGCCGACCCGGGCGGCCGTGCGCTTCCCCGAGTCGACCGGGGCCTCGCTGGAGCGGGTGTGGCAGCTCCAGCCGGCCGGGCCGGAGGAGCCGGACGTCGTCTACGCGGGCACCGAGCCGGCGGCGCTGTTCCGCTCGACCGACGGCGGCGAGACCTTCTCGCTGCTGGAGAGCCTGTGGCGGCACCCCCAGCGGGAGCGCTGGGCGGCCGGCTTCGGCGGTCAGGGGATGCACACGGTCCTGGTCGACCCGCGCGACGCGCGACGGCTGACCGTCGCCGTCTCCACCGGCGGGGTGTACCGCTCCAGCGACGGCGGGGACAGCTGGGCGCCCTCGAACACCGGGGTGGAGGCCCGCTTCCAGCCGAACACCCCTCCCGAGTTCGGCCAGTGCGTCCACAAGGTCGCCGTCGACGCGGTCGACCCCTCGCGGATGTACCTGCAGAACCACGGCGGCGTGTACCGCAGCGACGACGACGGCGGCTCCTGGCAGCCGATCGACGCCGGGCTGCCCGCCGACTTCGGCTTCGCGGTCGCGACCCATCCGCGCCGTGCCAACACCGCCTACGTCTTCCCGCTCGTCGCCGACGTCGAGCGGCTGCCGCCCAACCACCGCTGCCGGGTCTACCGCACCGAGGACGCCGGCGAGACCTGGCAGCCACTGGACAAGGGCCTGCCCGAGAGCCCGCACTACGGCGTGGTCCTGCGCGACGCCCTCTGCACCGACGACGCCGACCCGGTCGGCGTCTACTTCGGCAACCGCAACGGCGAGGTCTACGGCAGCAGCGACGAGGGCGACAGCTGGCGCCTGCTGACGGAGCACCTGCCCAGCGTGCTCTGCGTCCGCGCAGCCCAACTGCCGATCTGAGTACGCGTACTCAGGCGGAGGCTCCGCCCCCTTGGACAAACTACTCACTCCAAGGTCAACAAGGAGCGTACGCGTGGATCAGCGGTCACCGGTACTGGCACACCCCCGCCCACCCGCTCCGCCGAATCGTGCGCCCCGGTACAGGGGTGGCTGCGCCGCCGTCGCCCTCGTCGCCTGCCTCGCTCTCGTCCTGGGCGCGCTGTACCTCTGGCACACCGTGCACGACTACCTCGATCCTCCGGCGCCGGATGTCACCGCCGCCAGGTCATCCGTCGTCAACGACGCGGACCTCGGCGCGACGAACAGCCTCAATGACGAGGCCGCGCGCCTCCAGCAGATCCTCCCGTGGATCCACCCGGTGGCCCGGGGGGTGGACGACGGGTGCAGCGCCCAGGTGGAGGGGGAAGCGGTCACCATCGGCGGCCGCCCCACCTGGGGGCCGGTCAGCTGCGACCGCGAGCTGGACTGGTTCGGCAGCCTCGACGGCCCACTGCCGCCCCAGCTGACCCGGATGAACTCGGCGCTGGTCAAAGCGGGGCTGACGCCCCAGGGATCACCGCTGAACGCGCCCTATGCCTTCGGCTCGGTCTCCAGCACCTACGGCGACGGAAACATCACCGTCAATGTCGTGGTGGCCCCCTCCGACGACCTCGGGCAGATCAGTCTCACCGACGGTGGCGTGCTGGTCCCCACCGGCGGCTCCGGTCCCTCGTCCCCCGAGCAGACCGATACGGCAGTCCGCACCCTCACCCGGGTGAAATCCGCCCAACTGGCCTCCGCTGCCGGCCCGCAGGGCTACGTCGTCAGCCTGAACTTCACCACGACGTACTACACGGCGCCGGCCGACAGCGCCGGTGCCTCCCCCACACCCCCGGAGAGCGGCGGCGGCTGCGTCACCGGCGCGTACTGCGTCGGCGGCTGAGCCCCGCCCACCCTGTTCCCGGACGAAGGGCTCACCGACGGGCCGGCGGAGTCCGGCACGCTGCTGCACGGCCGGGTGCGCTTCCGCCTCGGCAAGTCGGACCGGGGCATCGGCTCGGCCCGGGTCGCCCCCGCCCCCGCCGTCCACTGACCCCCCGGGCCCGGGCCGGACCACGTCCCTGCAGACCGCCGCTCCGACCAACGGCCAGCCAGCCCCGCCCCGCTCAGCCCACCGCGCGGAGCCGCTGGTGGTCCGGCTGCTGGGCGTGCGGCAGGGCGCGGAGCGCGGCGGCGGTCTCGGCGGCGGCCCGGCGGTCCAGCAGGTCGGTCTCGCCGCGACGGCGCTGCCGGGTCTCGGCGACGGCCAGCCGCAGCAGGTCGGGCAGCAGGTCGGTGCAGCGGTCGAGGACCCAGCGGGTGCCCCGGGTGGCCATCCACCAGGTCTGGCCGCCTCGGGTGGGCGGCGCACCGAGGGGTTCGGCGCCGGGCGGCGGGGCGAGCGCGTTGCCGTCGGCGCGGAGCAGCGCATGGAACTCTCGGGCCAGCACCCGGTGTCCGCGCTCGGAGGGGTGCAGCCGGTCGACGCTCCACATCCTCGGGTCGTGGACCCAGTCGCTGCCGGCGATGTGGACGTGGTGGGCGCCGTGGCGGGCGGAGAGCACGTGCACCACCTCGTTGACGCTCCGCATCCGGCGGCCCAGCGGCCGGGCGAGCGGGGCGGGCAGGCCGAGCATCCGGCCGGGGTCCGGCAGGCAGGCAGTGAGCAGCAACGCTCCCCCGCCGGCGAGGCTGCCGAGGGTGGCGTCGAGGTTGCGGGCGACGGCGTGGATGTCGTAGCCGGCCCGCAGGGTGTCGTTGCCGCCGACGACCACGGCGGCGACCTGCGGCCGGTGGGCCAGCGCGGGCGGGAGCTGACGGTGCAGCACATCGGCGGTCTGCGCGCCGCTGACCGCGAGGTTGCGCAGGTCGACGGCGTTGGCGGCGCGGCCGCCGGGGCGCAGCCCGTCGGCGAGCAGCGCGGCCCAGCCGCGCCAGTCGGAGTCCTGGCCGGAGTCCTGACCGGGGTCCTCGTCGGGGCACGGGTCGCCGAGGCCCTCGGTGAGCGAGTCGCCGAGGGCGACCATCCGCAGTGGCGGGGTACTGGTCATGGCTGCTGGGCTCCCCGGGGTGCGGTGGCACGGTGGGCGGCGAGGAAGGCGGTGACGGCGCGGTCCCAGCCGTACTGCTCGGCGCGGGCGCGGGCGGCGGCACGGCGCTCGGCCTCGGGGCGGGCGAGCAACTGCTCGACCGCGTCGGCGAAACCGGGGCCGGTGTCGGCGGCGGCCTGGCCGGCCGGACCGACGATCTGCGGCAGGGCGGAGGAGGTGCTGACGGCGACCGGGGTGCCGCAGGCGAGGGCTTCGAGGGCGGCCAGCCCGAAGGTCTCGATCGGCCCGGGGGCGAGCGCGATGTCGGCGCCGGCCAGCAGCGCCGACAGGTCGTCGGCGGAGGCGAGGTGCCCCAGCAGGTGCGCGGGCAGCCGTTCCTGGGCGATCCGGGCGGCGAGGCGACCGCGCAGCGGGCCGTCGCCGGCCACGGCCAGGACGGCGGGCACCCCCCGGCGGCGGAGTTCGGCGAGGGCGTCCAGCGCCCGGTCGGGGCACTTCTCCGAGGAGAGCCGGGAGCAGAGGACGAGCAGGACCTCGTCGGGACCGGCGTAGTGGGCCCGGGCGGCCGAGTTGCGGTGCCGGGGATGGCGCTGGTCCAGGTCGACGCCGAGGGGCGCGCGGACGACGTTGCGCGCCCCGATCCGGTGGAACTCGGCGGCGGCCCAGGCGGTGGTGCAGATGACCGCCTGGTGGTCGCGGGCGGTGGCGGCGTTCAGCCGGTCGGCGGCGCGCCGGGCCAGGCCCTCGGACAGGCCCCAGGTGCGCAGCAGGCCGTCCAGGCTCTCGTGGGAGACCATCGCGGCGGGCACGCCGTGGCGCCGGCCCCAGTCCCCGGTCCAGCGCAGGGTGGAGCGGTCGGAGATCTCCAGCCGGTCCGGGCGCAGCGCGGCCAGCAGCGCGGCCAGCGCGGGCCGGTCGAGCAGCACCCGGTAGCCGCCGGTGCCGGGGACGGTCCGGCCGGGCAGGCTGATCACCAGGCCCTGGTCGGTCTCCTGTTCGGTACGGAGTGAGTTGGGCGGTCCGGGGACGATCAGGACCGGGTCGTGCCCGGCGGCGAGGTAGCCCGCGCCGAGGTGCCGCAGCGCGGTGCGCAGGCCGCCGGAGACCGGGGTGACGAAGTTGGCGAGCCGGACGATCCGCAGCCCCCCGCCGGTGGCGCGGGCGGCCGGGGCGCGGCTGAGCGCGGTGGCGTTCATGCGGCGGTCCCGGTCTTGGCGAGGTATCCGGCGGCCGGACGGACGGTCCGGCCGTAGGCCCGGTCGTCGAGGATCTCCCGGTAGTGCCCCAGCAGTTGGTCGCCGACCGACTCCCAGGTGCGGCCGGCCACCTCGGTCCGGGCCTCCGCGCCGTACCGGGCGCGGGTGGCCGGGTCGGCCGCGAGCACCGCGACCGCGCGTGCCACCGCGCCCGCGTCACAGGCCGGGACCAGCAGGCCGGTGCGGTGGTGGTCGATCAGGTCGAGCGGTCCGCCGACGGCGGGGCCGACCACCGCGACGCCGCTGGCCATGGCCTCCTGGATGGTCTGGCAGAAGGTCTCCATCGGCCCGGTGTGCACGAAGACGTCCAGCGAGGCGTAGAGGGCGGCGAGCTCGTCGCCCTCGCGGCGGCCGAGGAAGACCGCGTGCGGGAGCGCCTGCCGCAGCGCGGGCTCGCTGGGGCCGTCGCCGATCACCACCAGGGTCACCCCGGGCAGCTCGGCGACCTGCTCCAGCAGGTCGACCCGCTTCTCCGGGGCGAGCCGGCCGACATAGCCGACCAGCACGTCCCCGGGCCGGACGGCGAGGCTGCGGCGCAGCTCCTCGTCGCGGTGGCGCGGGTCGAAGCGGACCGAGTCGACGCCGCGCCGCCACAGCCTGACCCTCGGCACGCCGTGGGCGGTGAGGTCCTGGGCGGCGGGGGTGGACGGGGCGAGGGTCCGGTCGGCGGCGCAGTGGACGGTGCGGATCCGCCGCCAGGCCGCCGCCTCGCCGATGCTGCTGCCGGCCCGGTAGGCGCGGGCGTAGCCGGCCAGGTCGGTCTGGTAGACGGCGACGGCGGGCAGCCCGAGGCGTTCGGCGGCGGCCATGGCGCGGGCGCCGAGGACGAAGGGGCTGGCGAGGTGGACCAGGTCGGGGCGGTGGTCGGCGATCAGCTGTTCCAGGCGGCGGCTGGGGAGGGCGAGCCGCACCTGCGGGTAGCCGGGCAGCGAGAGCGCGGGGACCCGGATGACGGGGCAGGGGTCGGCGGCGGTGGGCGGTGTGGCCGGGGCAGGGGCGATCACGAGCGGTTCGTGGCCTCGCCGCACCAGGTGCTCGGCCGTGCGGAGGACGGAGTGGGCGACGCCGTTGATGTCCGGCGGAAAGGATTCTGTGACGATGGCGACACGCATGATGGGGTTATTCCGAGAGCAGGGGTGTACCCGGCCACCGGAATCTGTCGAACGGACGAACGCCTACCGAACCCTCACCAGCCGTCCCCGGCAGAGCCCCGGAGCTGCGCTCCGGGCCTGCAACGGGTGGGGCGGGCGGGGTGGCCAAGAGCAGCGGTGCGGGCGGGGCGGCCAGGACGGAAGCGCCCCCGAGGGGCGCCTGTGCCCGCCGCGCCCAGTGGGCGCTCGACCCCGCGCCCGACCCGCGCCCGATCCGGGCCCGATCCGCGCGCAGCAGGCGCTCGACCCCGCGCTCGGCCAGAGCGCAGCCCGCGCTCAGCCCGCGCTCAACCGGCCGCGGACCGCGGCGTGGACCTCGGCCTCCTCGCCCGGATCGGCCGCCAGCCGGCGGAGCCGGTCCAGCACCCGTACATCGCCCTTGGTGAGCACATGCCGTGCGGCGAGCTCGCGGGTGGACTCCTCGCAGTCCCACAGGCACTCGACGGCCGCGCCGGTCGGGAAGTGGGCGTCGGTGGCGGCCAGGCTGCGGGCCGCGCCGCCCCGCAGCTGGGAGCTGCTGGTCTCGGCGTAGATATGGCGCAGTACCGGCACCGCCGCCGTCGCCGCGAACCTTCCGGCGGCCTCGACCAGGACCGGCAGGCCCTCGTGGTCGGCGCCGCCGTCGGAGACGCCCCGGCGCAGTGCCGCGACGATCAACGGGGCGTCCTCGGGGCCGCCGGCGGCGGCCAGCAGCCGGGCGGCGGCGTCGGCCAGTGGGCCGCCGTCCGGGTCGGCGGCCCAGACCCGGGCGCGGGCGGTGATCCTCGGACCGCGCATCCGGGGCAGGCTGCCCAGGGCGAAGTCGGCCGTGCGCCGGGAGGCGTCGGCGGCAGCCAGCTCGAACAGGGCCGGGGCCTGCTCGTCGTCGTGGTCGCTGAGGTGGCGCAGGGCGGCGCAGCGGGCGCCGTCCTGGGCGGTGGTCGCGGCCTCCAGCAGCAGCGTCCGGTCGGCGGGGCCGGCCACTGCGGCGAGGCAGCGGGCGGCGGCGGCCACCCGCCGCTCGAAGTCCTCCTGGCCCACGCCGACCTGGGCGTCGGCCCAGGCCAGGACGGCCGCCGTGCTCCAGGCGGGCGCGCCGGCGGCGCGGTCCAGCTGGCGCTGCCAGAGGTCGAACGGGGCCTGCTCGGTGGCGGCGGCGACCCGCGGGTGGGTCTGCGCCCACAGGTGCCAGGGCCGGGGCTCGTACGCGCCGCGGATGGTGGCGCGCAGCTCGGCGTCGCCCTCGGGGCCGTCCGGGAAGCGCTCCAGGACCGGTCCGGCGAGGGCCAGCAGGGCGTCGTCCTCGTCCCAGAGGGCGAGTTCGTCCAGGGCCCAGGCCCAGTTGCTGCCGACCGCGGCGTAGCGGCGGAGCAGCAGCAGGGCGTCCCGACGGCCGTAGCCGGCGAGTCTGCCGAGGACGGAGAGCGCGAGCCCGGTGCGGGACTCGTGCTCGTCCAACAGGTCCTCGACGTGGAACAGGTGGTCCGCCAACCCCTGGAGCGGAGCTTCCAGCTCCATGTAGAGGCGGGCGTAGTAGAGGGAACGGTTCTCGACCTGCCAGTCGAGGCGGGGGTCTCGGGTGACGCACTCCTCCAGCGCGGCGAGAGCATCAGCGCGCTCTGCCGCCAGAGCGTGCAGGGTGCCGTCCCCCCGGCCCCGCTGAAGCAGGCCGAGGAGGGAGGCGCTGGGCGCTATCGCGGGCTCGAACATGAGGTCAGCATCCGTTGCGGCGGTCCTGGTGGCAAAGGGATTTCCGTGCAGCCGGTGCAGCGGGGCCTCCCGATGGGGGTGCCGTCGCCGACTGGCGGAGTCCGCGACGGTGGCCGCGAACGGATTGTGGCACCGGCCGGCGGTCGCCCGCCAGCCGGAAGCACGGAATCCTACCGTCCACACGTATGCCGGTGCACCTTGTTCCTGGTGGGACGCCTGGTACCAGGGGTGCGTACGGCCTGCCCGCGGCTCAGACCACCGACGGCGGCGGGCTCTGCGGGAGCGCCTTCCGGATCTCCGCGCGGAGATCCCGCACCTCCCCGATCTGCTCGTAGCGGCCGGCCAGCCGGTACATCTCGCGGAGCCGCACCCAGGTGCGGTGCGAGGACATCTGCTGGGTCGACCGCAGGGCCATCCGGGCGAAGACCTGCGCCTCGTCCGGCTGGTTGGCCAGGTAGCAGGCAGAGGCCATGGACAGGTGGTCGAAGAGCGCGGAGCGGTCGTGGCCGCCGCCGCGCAGCGCTATCGCCTGCTGGGCGTGGAACTGGGCCAGCGGCGCCGCGGCCGAGTCGTGGTCGGCGAGGGTGCGGTAGGCCAGCGCCTCCATCCCGTGGAGGTCGGCCCGGTCGAAGAACTGGAGCCAGCTGGGCCCGGGCTCGCCCCGGTCCTGGGCGAAGAGGTCCTCGGCCTCGCCCAGGGTCCGCCGGGTGGCCTGGCTGTGCCCCATCGAGGCGTGCGCCCAGGCCTCGACCGTGCGCAGCATGGCCCGGGTCCGGGGCAGGGTGGGCTCTCCGGTGCTGCTGTCGGCGACCCGGACCAGGTCCAGCGCCTCGCCGGGACGGCCCAGGTGGACCATCTGCCGGGCGGCCCGGGACAGCGCCTCCCCGGCCCTGGGCCGGTCGCCGGCCTGCCGGGCGGCGTTGACCGCCTCGACGAAGTAGCGCTGGGCGGTGGGCTCCAGGCCGACGTCGTGGGACATCCAGCCGGCCAGGACGGCGAGGTTGGCGGCGACGCTCCACAGCCGCCGGGAGAGCGCCGGGGGGTGCGGGTAGGTCAGCATCCCGCCGACCTCGTTGAGCTGGCCGACAACCGCCTTGCGCTGGAGGCCGCCGCCGCGCCGGGCGTCCCAGGCCCGGAAGACGTCCACCGACGTCTCCAGCGCCTCGACCTCGTCCAGGCCGACGGGGCCGGCCTCGTAGAAGTCGCTGGCCGGCAGGGCCGCCGCGCCGGGGCTGCGCACGAGGGCGACGGAGTCCTGGCCCGTCGCCGCGTTCTTCTCGGTCATCCATTGGTAGAGGGGTTCGGCGATGGCGGAGCCCGCCACGAGCAGGGTGCTCGCGCCCATCAGTCCGCGTCTATTGAGCATGAGGTCCATTCCCGTGAACTCGGTGAGGGCCTCGGCGGCGCGCGACGGTTCCAGGGAGCCAGTACTGGGCGCAGGGTCTGACGTCCCGCCCGAACCTGTCTGCCGGTGTCGCTGGAACCCGAGGTCCTCAGTGGTGACAACACGGCCGAGCCGCTCGGTGAACAGGGCGGCCAGCACCCTCGGCACCGGATCGCGCGGGATCTCGCCCCGCTCTATCCAGCGCCTCACCCGCGTGGTGTCGGTGGAGAGCTGCTGCTCCCCGGCTGCGGCACCACGTCGGTTGACCATCCTCGCCAGTTCGCCCTTCGACCAGCCCGTGAGGGCGAAGAGATCGGCGAATCGGGTGTTGGGTCCTCTGCTCACGTCAAGCCCCCAGGTTCCTCGGCATTTCCGAGGCTATCCACGCGTCATGTGCCAGGCGAGCATTCGCCAGGGTTCGCCAGGGTCCGCCAACTGATGCGCCACGAGATTCCGGGTGTCAGGTAGGAATGCGCCACCTCGACCCCTGGTTCGCCCAGCGATCACCGTCGGGTCGCAGAGGTGGCGCAAGGGGTGGCGCGGGACCTGCGAGGCACCGGTGAACTCCGGTGGACGCACTCCCCAGGGCGCGCCGACCGGAGGCCGCGAGGCGCCGTCGGTGCCGGACGGGGTCGCGCCACCCCCACCAAGGCGGCGGGTCACCAGGCCCCGCCGGCGGCAGAACGTCAGGAAGGGATCAGGAACACCCCATGTACTCTCCCTCAATCAGCCCCGTCACCGCGCCTGCCGGACGGACCGGCACCCCCTACCGCCGCCCGGCGCCCGGGACCGAGCCGCGCAGCGACCCCCGGGGCGCCGCCGCCCACGCCACCCCCACGCCACCCCCCGGACCGAGGGGCGGCCCGAGGCCCGGCCGCGCGAGTCCTACGGCCAGCCGCTGCGCCAGTTGCCGGCCCGGCCGGTCGCTCAGCCGGGGCAGCCCGCAGCCCGCCGGATGGTGCTGCCGCAGGGCGCCGGCGTCCACGGCGGACCGGTCATCGACGGACCGGCGGAGCGCTCCCCCGCGCTGCGGGCCGCGCTGGCCAACATCACGCGGATATGCCCCGCGTTCACCCCGCGCCAGCTGATCCAGGAGGACGAGCGCCACATCCTGGTGGCCGGCACCGCCGGGCGGACCCCGGTGGTCGCCAAGTGCCTGGCCCAGCCCGGCGGCCAGGCCCGCCAGGCGACCCGCACCGCGCTGCAGAACGCCGATCTCTTCCGCCGCGAGGTCGCGGCCTACCGGGCCTTCGTCCGGACCCGCCCGCCGGCCCGGCTGCCGAAACTGGTCGCGGCCGACACCGAGCGCTGCGTGCTGTTGATGGAGCGGGTGCCGGGGCGTCCGGCGGCGCGCGAGCGACACCCCGTCAACACCCCGGCCCCGGGCGAGGTCCGGGCGATCCTGGGTGCGGTGCGCTCGCTCAACCTGTGGCGTCCCCCGGTGGGGACCTTCGACGCCCCGGTCAACAGCGTCCGTGAGGTGGCCCGCTACCACGCGCTCGGGCTGCTGACCGACCGGGACGCCAGCGACCTGCAGCAGTTGCTGCACGGACTGGCGACCACCCCGCTGCAGTTCTGTCACGGGGACGCGCTGCTGACCAATGTGATGCTGGCGCCCTCGGGCCCGGTCCTGGTCGACTGGGAGCACGCCGGCTGGTACCTGCCCGGCTACGACCTGGCGCTGCTGTGGACCGTGCTGTCCGGCGACACCGCCGCGCGGCGGCAGATCAGCCAGGTCGCCCAGGCGTCCGGGACGCTGCCCCGGGACGCCTTCCTGGTCAACCTGCTGCTGGTGCTGATGCGCGAGATCCGCACCCACGACCACCCCGGCGCCGGGGAGGAGCAGCGGATACTGGTCCGCCGACTCCACGAGGACGCGGCCATGGCCCGACGCGCGGTCCGCGCGGCCGTGGGGACGCGCTGACGCGCGCCTCCCGGAGGGAGAGGGCCTGAACGTACGGCCCTGGGCCCGACCGGGGACCGAGCAGACCGGGGGGTCGCTCGGAAAGCCGGGCTCAGGTACGGCTCGATGCCGTCGCCGGTACGAAAATCGCTGGTACGAAAGTCCCAGGTACGGAAGCCTCAGGCAGAGAAGCCTCAGGTACACAAGCCTCAGGTACGGAACATGTCCGCGGGAAGCGGCTTGAGCAGCTGGTAGAGGTCCTCGGTGATGGGCCGGTCCCAGGTGGCCACGGTGACCTGGATGTCGTCGCTGCTCCCGAACTGCACGCAGGCCACGCGGCTCTCCGAGAGCTTGACCTTCTTCACGATCAGCAGGTCGTCGCGCAGCATCACCGGAAAGTCCTCGGTGTCGACGACCCCCACCGGTTCGTCGTTGCCGATGGCCGCCAGCAGCTGGCGGACCTCGAAGGGCACGCCGTCGTCGGGGGTGCGGGCCGGTGAGCCCGCCCGCAGGTTTCCGATCAGCATCGACGGGCCGCGCCCGCCGAGCAGGTCGTAGCGCAGGAAGATCCCCTGGCAGCTGCCGTCCTCCGGATCGGCCAGCAGGGCCGCCCCGAAGTCGCCGGGCCAGTCGCCCGGGTCCATCGCGAGTACGTCGAAGTCCGGACCTGTGGGTGTGCCGGAGCGGCGGCGAAGAAAGGCCATGCGCACATCGTACGTGGCCCCTCGCGCGCGTCTGCGCGCCGCCGTCGGCGGCGGACGGTGTGTCCACCCTGCGAGACGGCGAGTTGACGGGCTCATCACGTTCCGAATACGGTCGGCGACATGGAGAGATCAACGCGGCTCACGAGCAGAGGTCACATCGACCTGCAGCACGTGGCTTCCGCCGTCTGTCGCTGACACCATTCTCACTGCGCGGCTGTGCACTGTTCCGGCGCGCTCATTCCCCTTTTGTACGTAACCTAATGGCACGCTCACGGGACCACCGCTGGACGGTCCTGCGGGCGGGTCCGCTTATCTTCGCCGCGTGGGGGCGTGTGAAGGTGCGGACCGAACGGCGGCGCCGTGTCGACCCCGTGGGGGTGGTCGACGCGGCGCTCGCTGCTTTTCGGGGCCACTGGGCCCACCACCGGGGCTCCGGGCGAGGTGATCTCGCCCACATTCGCCGGACCCGACGTCCCTCGCCAACTCCCTTTGTTCATCTGCCATCTGCCCGGCCGTCAGCCACCGGCGGCGCCGCGCCGCTCGGCGAACCGGCGGATGAGCGTGGTCGGGTGGGTGATCGCGCGACCGACGTCAACGAGAGCAAGGCGATCCAGCGCGGCACCGGCACGGTCACCCAGGTCATGCGCGGCACCAACGACGGCACGACCTCCCGGGTGAACCCGACCGTCCGGCTGAGCACCGACGACGGCGCCAGCTGGCCCGACTCGGCGCTGCTGGTGCCGGGCACGGCCGGCTACTCGACCACTGCGGCCGGGGCATCGCCGTCACGGCTCACCCTGCGTAGGGCTCACGGTAGAGGGCGGCGTGGACGGCGGTGTCGACCTCGGCGCGGACCCGGCGGAGGGCAGGACCGCCGACATAACGCTGGGTGCGGGCGTGGCCCACCGGTTCGATGAGCTCCAGCCGCCGCAGGCTCCGCAAGTCGGCCAGGGCCTGGTCGCGGGTGAGCACTTCCTCGGCCTGGTAGCCGGTACGGCGCAGGTGCCCGTGGGCCGCAGCGTAGAGGGCGGAGACGGTCCGCTCGTCGAGGCGGTGCTGTCCTGCGATGCCCTCAAGTGCGAACCAGAGCCGGGATGCGGCCTCGAAACGGCGCTGCACCTCCTGGGCCTGGAGATGGTGTGCGGTCAGACAGAACCTGATCCAGGCATGCGCCTCCCGCTGCGGCTGCCAGGAGCCCGCCTGAACCCCACGCAGCGCGGCGTAGTACTCGCGGGTGTTGAAGTCGTCCGCACCCAGCCACTCCTCAATGCTGGAGAACTCGGGCGCGAGGACGCCCTCCCGGGCGAGGACAAGGGTGTGGATCGCCCTGGACATCCGGCCGTTGCCGTCCCGCCAGGGGTGGATGGAGACGAGGTTCAGATGAGCCATGGAGGCACGGATCAGCGCTGGCGACTCACGGTCCCCCTCGGCCAGCCACTGGACCAACTCCCCCATCAGCGCCGGCACCTGCTCGGGGTCCGGGGCGCTGTAGACCGGGGGCCGGTTCGGACCGCCCGACACCCACACTCCTTGGGTGCGGTACTCACCTGGATGGACCGTGTCGTCCGCCCGCACCATCATGAAGTGCAGCGCGGACAACAGGGTGTGGTCCCAGGAGAAGATCCGGAAACCCGCCGCCCGCTCGATGTAGCTGAGTGCGTCCCGGTAGCCGGTGACCGCGTCGCGGGTCGCATCGTCGGTGTCGGCGGAGACATCACCGCCGGTCATCAGGGCTTCGGCATCCTCCGCGCTGATGCTGTACCCCTCGATACGCGTCGAACCGCGTACCGCCGCAGCCGTCAGGGACCGGCGCAGCTGTCCTTCCCATCGACGCGGTTCGGAGAGGAGGTGGCGGAGCTCGGTACGCAGCGCCTCGATCTCCTCGATGACGCGGAGGTCGGCGGACGCCAGATCCGGGGTCGTGAACAGCATCCCTCGACCCTACGACACATGTAGGGCCGAGGGGCAGCCCGTGCCGCCGAATGCCGGTGCTGTGTCGGCCGACGCGGGCGCACGAGACCCCGTCACGGCATCCGGGGGCCGAGGAACATGCCGCCGCTGGCGTCCAGCAGGTGGCCGGTGACCCAGCGGGCGTCGTCGGAGGCCAGGAACGCGACCACGTCGGCGATGTCCTCGGGCCGACCGACCCGATCCAGCGCGGTGGCCGCGTTGGTCGCGGCCAGCAGCTCCGGACCGCCCTGCAGCCAGCCCAGCTTGCCGGTGTCGGTGACGCCCGGCGCGACCGTGTTCACCGTGATCCCGCGCACCCCGACGGCATTGGCCAGCGTCCGGCCCATGGCGTTGAGCGCGCCCTTGGTCATGGTGTAGGCCAGCTCGGAGCTGATGGCGATCCGGGTGTCGGCGGAGGAGATGTTGACGATCCGACCGCCCTCGGGCAGCAGCGGCAGCGCGCGCTGGACGATGAAGAACGGCGCGCGGACGTTGACCGCGAAGACCCGGTCGAACTCGGCCGGCGTGGCCGTGTCGATCGCCCCCGCCCGACCCCCGATCGCCGCGTTGTTGACGACGATGTCGAGCCGCAGCTCACCGACCCGCTCGCGCAGGTCCACCGCCAGCGCGGCGAAGAGGGTGTCCACACCGTCGTCCGCGCCCAGGTCCGCTCCGACCGCGAAGGCCCGGCCGCCGGCCTGTCCGATCTCCGCGACCACGGCGAGCGCGGCGTCCCGGTCGCTCCCGTAGTGCACGGCGACCAGCGCCCCGTCCGCCGCCAGCCGCCGGGCGATCGCCCGGCCGATCCCCCGCGACGCCCCCGTCACCAGCGCGGTCCTGCCCGTCAGTCCAGCCATCTCGGTCTCCCAAGGTCGAAGCAGGCCCCGCTCTCGGCGCCGGACCCGTCACTCATGACCCTGGCCGCACCCGCTGACCACCCACGCACCGCCCGCGCACCGCCCGAGCACCGACGGCGCACCATGATCCGACCGAGCCTTCAGCCACCGCGTCGATAGACTCACCTTGTGAGGATCAGCCAGGCGCAGGCCGACGACGTTGCAGTTCTGGCCCGGCTGCTGTGGCTGGACACCCACAAAGAGGAGCCGACCCAGCAGTCCGTTGACGCCTTCGCAGCGGAGCTCGCCGAGTGGTGGGCTCCCCACCAGCACTCGCACCTGGCCTTCGTGGCCCGACTCCTCCCACCCGAGATCGTCGGCATGGCCTGGGTCGCGCTCGTCCCACGCGTGGCGAGGCCGGGAGCGACAGGTCGGCTGTCTGCCGACATCCAGAGCGTCTTCGTCATGCCGGAACAGCGGGGCCGGGGAATCGGCTCAGCCCTGGTGGAGGCAGCTTCACAGCATGCGGAACACCTCGGATCCCTTCGCGTGACGGTCCACTCCGGCCGTAGGGCGGTGCCGGTGTACCAGCGGCTGGGATTCGAGTCGTCCCGGCAGCTCCTCCAGCGACCGCCCGGTTAGTCGGAGGGGCCGTCAGGTCCGGGCGAGCTGGAAGGCGTTGCCCTCGGGGTCGGTGAGCAGCAGCTGCTCCTGGGACCCGTCCGGCTCGTGAGCCGGCCCGGTTGCGCCGGCCGCCAGCAGCCGGGCCCTTTCGATCGCGGGATCGTCGCCCGCACCAGCCGCGGAGACGGCGAAGCGCAGCCGGTTGCGGCCCGGACCGGACGCCACCGGCGGGCCCATGACCAGCTGCGGACCGCTGCCGGACGGGTGCCGCAACGCGATCCCCCAGGCCCCGCGGTCGGTGACCTGCCATCCCGTCGCCGCCTGCCAGAACGCACCCTGGACGGCCACGTCGGCGGCGTCCTGGCAGATCGCGGCAAGGTGCTCCTCGGCGTCCGGACGTGGCAGGACGCAGAGCTCGTTCCCCTCGGGGTCGGCCAGCACCTCCCACGGCACCGCGCCCTGGCCGATGTCCGCACGGACCGCGCCGAGGGCGAGCAGCCGGGCCACCTCGGCCGCCTGGTCCGGGCCGGAGGCCAGGTCCAGGTGCAGCCGGTTCTTGTCGGCCTTCGGCACGGTCGTCTGCACGAACAGCAGCCGGACACCGTCCGGATCCCCGGGGCCGATGGCCAACGCACCCCCCGGCAGCCCAGGTTCAGCCAGGCTCCAGTCCAGCGCCGCCGCCCAGAACTCCGCCTGAGCGGCCGGATCCAGCGCCTCGACCACCACCGCGCTCAGCCTCGTCGACACGTCCGACTCCCTTTGTACAACCCGGCGTCCACCGCACCATCGCGCGCGGCGCGCGGCGCGCCCACAGCGTAGACCGCCCACCCGAGGCAGGTACGGTCCACGGCGGGAGCCGCCGAGCAGTGGATCAGGGAGCGCGTCGTCGCCGTCCGGCAGTGCGAGGGCGGCCCGGCAAGCTTCCTGCCTTTCGGCTGGTACGGGGCGCGCGAGGTCTCCGCGCGCGTCCGGGCCGAGTTCGGCCCGTGGGACGTGTTCCCGGCCGACTCGCCGCTGCACCAGCGGGACCGGCGCAGCCGATGAGCCGGCCAGTGCCCCGACGAGCCTCACCGGTCGAGGTCGAGGGACGGGTAGTCGGGGTTGGCCGAAGCGGGTCACCGGTCGGCCGAGCAAGCGCCGCTATGGTGCGGTGATGACCGGTACTGCGCAGCTTCCGATCCTGTTCCTCGATGTCGACGGACCGCTCATCCCCTTCGGGGCCACGTCGGAAGAGCTTCCGGACGGGTACCCGACCCATCCCCAAGGGGCCGAGAGGACCCAGGGGGCCGAGGCGAATCCGCTGCTGGCGCGGATCAACCCCGACCACGGGCGCCGGTTGGCGGCGCTGCCGTGCGAACTGGTGTGGGCCACGACCTGGATGGCCGACGCCAACGAGTGCATCGCACCGCTGCTCGGCCTGGAGCAGTTGGCCGTGGTGGACTGGCCGGAGCCGTCGGACCGGGATGAACGGGACGAGCCGGACGCGCGGGACGGCCTGCACTGGAAGACCCGCGCGCTGGTGGAGTGGGCCGCCGGCCGCGCCTTCGCCTGGGTCGACGACGAGATCTCGGACACCGATCGCGCCTGGGTGGCTGCGCACCACGGCGGTCGGGCGCTGCTGCACCGGGTCGATCCGCGCCGGGGCCTCACCGACACTGACTTCGCCGCCCTCGGCGCATGGCTGCGCGCAGGCGGGTAGCGGGTAGCGCATGCCCCGATCCGGCCCCGGCGCCGCTGCTGTGAGCGGTGCCGGGTCCGGATCGGGGCATGCGGGTGGGGTCAGGTCAGGTCGAACTCGCCGTCACGGGCGCCGAGGACGAAGGCGCGCCACTCCGCCGGGGTGAAGATCAGCGCCGGTCCGTCCGGGCTGCGCCCGTCCCGCATCGCGATGTAGCCCTCCACGAAGGCGATCTGCACGTCGCCGACCCCCTGGCTGCTGGACAGCCATTCGGCCTCGGTCAGGTCGAGTTGCGGTTTCTTGCCGTCGAATCCCTGCTCCAGCGGGCCGCGCTGGGTGAGCACACCGCCCCCGGGGCCGTTACCGAAGTCACCAAAGAATGCGTCGCTAGCCACGTCGAACTCCTCCCGTCCTGTGATCCGACTGTAACGTCCCGGGCCGGGCCCGGAGGAGTGGTTTGACAGGATGCACTGCGACGAGTAAATCGTGCGCCCCCCGTCACCGGTCCGGACGGTCCGCGCCGACCAGCCACATCGAGAAGAACTGCGCCCCACCGCCGTAGGCGTGACCCAGCGCCAGCCGCGCCCCGTCCACCTGGTGCTCACCGGCGCGCCCCCGCACCTGGAGCGCCGCCTCGGCGAAGCGGAGCATGCCGGAAGCCCCGATCGGGTTGCTGGACAGCACGCCGCCCGAGGGGTTGACCGGCAGGTCGCCGTCCATCTCGGTGACCCCGGACTCCACCAGCTTCCAGCCCTCGCCCTCGGCCGCGAAGCCCAGGTTCTCCAGCCACATCGGCTCGTACCAGGAGAAGGGCACGTACATCTCGACCACGTCGATCCGCCGGCGCGGATCGGTGACGCCGGCCTGGTGGTAGACGTCGGCGGCACAGTCCTTCCCGGCCTGCGGACTGACGTAGTCCTTCCCGGCGAAGATGGTCGGCTCGCTGCGCATCGCGCCGCCGTGCATCCAGGCCGGCCGGTGCGGGGCCCGCGCCGCGCCGGCCGTGCCGGTGAGCACCATGGCGCAGGCACCGTCCGAGGAGGGGCAGGTCTCCGAGTAGCGGATCGGGTCCCAGAGCATCGGCGCGGAGCGCACCTGCTCCAGCGTCAGCCCGTGCTCGTGGAGGTGGGCGTACGGGTTGCGCAGCGCATTGCGCCGGTCCTTGAACGCGACCAGCGAACCGATGTGGTCCGGCGCGCCGGTCCGGCGCATGTAGGCGCGGACATGGGGTGCGAAGAATCCTCCCGCCCCCGCCGTCAGCGGGGCCTGGAACGGCACCGGCAGTGACAGTCCCCACATCGCGTTGGACTCCGACTGCTTCTCGAAGGCGACGGTGAGCACCGTCCCGTGCACCCGGGCGGCGACCAGGTTGGCGGCGACCAGCGCGGTCGAGCCGCCGACCGACCCGGCGGTGTGCACCCGCAGCATCGGCTTGCCGACCGCGCCCAGGGCCTCGGCGAGGTACAGCTCGGGCATCATCACGCCCTCGAAGAAGTCCGGGGCCTTGCCCAGGACCACGGCGTCGATGTCGGCCCAGTCCAGTTCGGCGTCGGCCAGGGCACGGGCGGCTGCCTCGCGCACCAGCCCGGCGATGGAGACGTCCTTGCGCGCCGAGACGTGCTTGGTCTGACCGATGCCGACGACCGCGACCGGCTCCTGCCCGGTTCTGCTCACTGGTCTCCCTCCAGTACCGCCACCAGGTTCTGCTGGAGGCACGGGCCCGAGGTGGCGTGGGCCAGTGCCCGCCGGGACTCGCCCCGGTGGATCCGGGCGGCGGCCTCGCCGATCCGGAGCAGCCCGGCCGCCATCACCGGGTTGGCGGCGAGCGCGCCGCCGGACGGGTTGACCGCGACCCCGCTGTTCAGGTCCAGCGCCCGGCGCAGGATCAGCTCCTGCGGGCCGAAGGGCGCGTGCAGTTCGGCGGTGTCGATCGGCGCGCCGGACGCCCCGGCCTCGAAGGCCCCGGCGTGGATCGCCGCCAGCCGGGTGGACGGCGACTCGGTCAGATCCCGCGAGCCGGGCTGGTGCGCCTCGATCCGGTGGTCGATGCCCCGGATCCAGGCCGGACGCGGGTGCAGCGCGCGGGCCGCGTCGCCGACCGCGAGGATCACCGCGGCGGCCCCGTCGCTGATCGGCGGACAGTCGTGCCGGCGCAGCGGCTGCAGCTCGTAGGGCTGCCGCAGCAGTTCCTCCGCCCCGGCGCTGCCTCGCAGTTGGGCATGCGGGTTGTCGGCGGCGGCGCGGCGGCTGCGGACCGCCGTGTCGGCGAAGTCGCGCTCGTCGGCGAGGCCGGCCTCCACCAGTGCCTGGGCCTGCAGCGCGGCCAGAGCGATCGCGTCCGGCCAGAGCGGGGCGAGGGTGTAGGGGTCCAGCTGCCGGGTCAGCACGTCGCGGACGCTGCCGGGCGAGGACTTGCCGTAGGAGTAGACGAGGGCGGTGTCGGCCTGCCCGGTGCGCAGTTTGACCCACGCCTCGTACAGCGCCCAGGCACCGTCCATCTCGACGTGGGACTCGGAGATCGGCGGCCAGGCGCCGACGCCGTCCAGCGCCATGGTGAAGGAGAAGGCGCGTCCGGCCAGGTAGTCGCTGCTGCCGGAGCAGGTGAAGCCGATCCGGTCGGCGGTCAGCCCGGTCTGCTTGAGCACGTCCTGGACGACCGGCATGACCAGCTCGACCTCGGAGAGCCGGTCGGTGCTGCGGCGGTGGACGGTCTGGGCGAAGGCGACGACGGCGATGTCGCGGCCTGCGGGCCCCGGTCGGGTGGTCACATCCACCTCCGGTAGGTCTCGGGGTCGGCGTCGGGTTCGCCGGTGGGCGTGAAGTGGCTGATGGCGGCCAGGCTGGGGGCGGGCGGCTCGCCCTCCGGGTGCTCCGGCGCGGCCTGCTCGTTCCACACCACCCGGACCCGCTGGCCGACGTGGACCCGGTCGTGCGGCAGGCCGCCGATGCGGGCGTGCAGGCCGACATGCGCACCGTCGAGCAGGACGTAGGCGTAGCAGTAGGGGACCTCGACATCGAGGCCGCGCGCGGCGATGTTGACGATGCAGAAGGTGGTGATGGTGCCGGTGGGCGGGAGTTCCAGGCGGTCGGTGGTGGCCTGCCCGCAGGTCGGGCAGACGCCCCTGGGCGGGATGTACACCCGGGTGCAGACGGGGCAGCGCTCGGCCACCAGCCGGCGCCGGGTGAGCGCGCGCAGGAATCGGGTCTGGGCCGCGCCGGGGCTGTAGCTGTACTCCAGCCGGGCCGGGACGACGACCCGGGTGACGGGTTCCGCATCGGCCAGTTCGGGTACGGCGGCGAGGAGTTCGGTGATGGTCTTCACGCGTTCGGCCCTCCGTCCTGCTCGGGCCGAGGCCCGGTCTGGGCCCCGACCTGCGCCCCGGCCTGGGCCTCGGGCTGGGGCAGCGCCTCGAAGCAGGCGATGTCGGTGATCGCGCCGCTGCGCTGCTCCGCCCAGCGGACGCGGACCCGCAGCCCGGTGCGGGTGGCCCGGGGGTCGGCGGATCCCGGCGGCGGCGCGTCGAGCGCGTGCAGCAGCGCGGTGTCGGCGCCGTCGAAGCGGACCAGGGCCCAGGCGAAGGGGGTGTCCAGCGGCTGCTGCGGACGCGGATGCGCGTTCCACGCCCAGGCGGTGACGGTGCCGGTGTCGGGCAGCCGGACGAGCTCGCTCAACTCGGCGGCGGTGACCGGGTCGTACTCGGCCGGCGGGCAGAGCACGCGTCCCCCGCTGCCCCGGATGCCGAGGACGACGCGCTCGCGCAGCCCGGTCAGGAAGGCGCCGATGACGGGACCGGTGGAACGGGTGAACGGGAACTCGACGATCAGCGGCCCGCTCAGCACCTCGTCGGTCGCGGGTGGTTCGGGGTCCGGAACAGTGGTCACTCTGGGTCCTCGTCTCGGTGACGGCGGCTCGGTCGGAACGATCGCTCACAACCGGTCAGCGACGGTGGAAGACCGGCGCTCGGCGCTCGGCGAAGGCGCGCGGGCCCTCCTTGGCGTCCTCGGTGGCGAAGACCGGCCAGCCGATCTCCAGCTCCCGGGCCAGGCCCTCCGTCTCGCCGAGTTCCGCGCACTCGTAGACCGAGCGCTTGACCGCCTCGACGGCCAGCGGCGCGGCCTCGTTGACCGCCTCGGCCAGCTCCAGTGCCCGCTTGAGCGCGGTCCCGTCCGGGACCACGCTGCCGACCAGGCCGATGTCGCGGGCCTCGGCCGCACTGTAGCGGCGGCCGGTGAGCAGCATCTCCAGTGCGTGGGTGCGCGGGATCTGCCGGGGCAGCCGGACGGTGGAGCCGCCGACCGGGAACAGCCCGCGCCGCACCTCGAACAGGCCGAAGCTGGCGGACTCGGCGGCCACCCGGATGTCCGTGGCCTGGAGGATCTCGGTCCCTCCGGCGACGCAGACGCCCTCGACGGCGGCGATCACCGGCTTGCGCGGCCGGTGGTGCCGCAGCATCGCCTTCCAGTGCAGGTCCGGATCGGCCGCGAGGCGCTCCCGGTAGGGATCGGTCTCGGCGAATCCGCCGGAGGCGCCCGCCAGCGCCTTGAGGTCCATTCCGGCACAGAACGCCCCACCCGCACCGGTGAGCACGATGGACCGGACGGCATCGTCGGCGTCGGCCTCGATCCAGGCGTCGTGGAGGCCGACGAGCATGGGAATCGAGAACGCGTTCTTGGCCTCGGGGCGGTTGAGGGTGAGGACCAGCGTGGCCCCCTGCCGCTCGACACCCAGGTGCTCCGTACCGCCCATGCTGCTGTCCTCCCGCGACCGGCGCCACTTGACGAACCGTCAGATCTAGAACAGGTTGCAGTCTTGGGGGTGGGTTGACAAGGGAGGTTTCAAGAACAATTTCCCCGGGTGAGATGTATGGAGTTCTCCGCCGCCCGCTCCTACTCTCCGCCCATGGAATTCAACCTGGCCGATCTGTTCGAGCACGCGGTTGACACCTTTCCGGAGCGCGAGGCGATCACCTGCGCGCGCGCCGACGCCCCCGCCGTGCAGCGACGCACCTTCGCCGAGCTCGACGAACGGGCCAACCGGCTGGCCCACCACCTCCAGGAGGCCGGGATCGGCCCCGGCGACCCGGTCGGCGTCTACGCCCTGAACTGCGCCGAGTGGGTCGAGTCGCTGCTCGCGATCTGCAAGCTCCGCGCGGTCTGCGTCAATGTCAACTACCGCTATGTGACGCATGAGTTGACCTACCTCCTGGGCATGGCCGCACCGGTGGCGCTGGTCTACCAGGAGCGCTGGGCGCAGCAGGTGGCCGAGGTCGTCCCGGGCCTGCCGGGCCTGCGCCACCTGATCGTGATCGAGGACGGCGGCGCGGCGGACGGCGGCGCGGAGGAGACGCCTGCGGCCCCCGCCCTGGCCGCCGTCCCCTACGAGAAGGCGGTCGCCTCCGGCGGACCCCGGCGGGACTTCGCGCCGCGCTCCCCCGACGACCACTACCTGCTGTTCACCGGCGGCACGACCGGCCTGCCCAAGGGCGTGGTCTGGCGCCAGGAGGACGTCTTCTTCGCACTCGGCGGCGGCATCGACGTCACCAACGGGCACCGGATGGCGACGCCCGAGGAGATCGCGACCACCGGCTACGACCACGCGGTCACCTTCTTCCCGATCGCCCCGCTGATGCACGGCGCGACCCAGTGGGGGCTGATGCAGCAGCTGTTCAAGGGCAACCGGGCGATCCTGCTGGACCGCTTCGACCCGGCCCGGGTCTGGCAGCTGGTGGCCCAGGAGCAGGCGAACGTGGTGATGATCACCGGGGACGCGATGGGCCGCCCGCTGGTCGAGGCGCTGGACGCGCCCGGCGCCGACTACGACCTGCACGGCTTCTTCGGCCTGGTGAGCAGCGCCGCGCTGTTCTCCGCCCCGGTCAAGCAGCGCTTCCTGGAGCGTTTCCCGACCCTCTATCTCAGCGACGCGATCGGCTCCTCCGAGGGCGGCGCGGGCGGGATCAGCCAGGGCGACGGCAGCGCGGGCACCGCCGGCGGCAGCGTCACCACCCGGGCGATCGAGGACTCCGAGGTGGTCGACGAGGACCTCAACCCGCTGCCGCCGGGCGTCGTCGGACGGCTGGCCCGGCGCGGCAACGTCCCGCTCCGCTACCTGGGCGACCCGGTGAAGAGCGCCGAGGTCTTCCGCACCGGCCCGGACGGCCGCCGCTACGCGGTGCCCGGCGACTGGGCGCGGCGCGAGGAGGACGGGCGGATCACCCTGCTGGGACGGGGCTCGTCCTGCATCAACTCCGGCGGGGAGAAGATCTTCCCGGAGGAGGTCGAGTCCGCCATCAAGGCGCACCCGGACGTCTACGACACGGTCGTGGTCGGCGCACCCGACGAGACCTGGGGTCAGACGGTCGCCGCCATCGTCCAACTCAGGCCCGGAACCGACCGGCTGACATTGCCGCAGATCCAGGACCACTGCCGGACCCGGATCGCCGGCTACAAGCTGCCGCGCCGACTGCACCTGGTCCCCGAGGTCCACCGCACCCCGACCGGCAAGCCCGACATGCGCTGGGCGGAGACCGTGGCCGGCCAGGCCGGGTAGCACGGCCGCGAGAACCGGCCGGACGTCGTCGCGCTCGGCCTCCCGACCCTGAGCCGCGGGCCCACCGGCCCCCCGGTAATTGCCCGGCGCCCCATGATCACCGCTCACTAGACTGCCGGGATGGCCGACACCTTCGAGCCGCCGCAGGCGGTGCACATCCGCAGCCCGCTCCGGTTCCTGTGGTGGCTGGTGGTGAGCCAGCCCCGGCGGATCGCGGCCGGGGCGACGCTGGGCAGCCTGTGGATGGTGAGCCTGGCGGCACCGCCCTACCTGCTCTCCCGAGCCATTGACGACGGGCTGCGGCCCAGGCACGCCGGTGTGCTGCTCGGCTGGGTGGCCGTGCTGTTCGCCGTGGGCGTGCTCACCGCCTGGCTCGGCATCATGCGGCACCGGACGATGACCCGGATCCGGATGGACGCCTCCTTCCGTACCGTCCGGGTGACGATGCGTCAGGCGACCCGGCTCGGAGCCGCGCTGACCCGGCTGGTGACCGCCGGTGAGGTGGTCGCGATCGGGATGAGCGACGTGCAGACCATCGCGCTCTCGCTGACGGTGGTCGGCCCCGGCTTCGGCGCCGTCGTCGCCTATCTGGTGGTGGCCGCGCTGCTGCTGGCCATCTCGCCGCTGCTGGCCGCCGTGGTGTTGGCCGGGGTGCCGTTGATCGGGCTCACCGTCGGTCCGCTGCTGCGGCAGGTCCAGCGGATCGACACCGGCTACCGCGAGCGGCAGGGCGCGCTGACCGCGCGGCTGGTGGACGTGGTGTCGGGGCTGCGGGTGCTCGGCGGACTCGGTGGCAAGGAGGTGCACGCGGCCCGCTACCACCGCGACTCCCGGGCGCTGCGCGACCAGGGCTACCGGGTCGGCGCGATGACCAGCTGGGTCGACGCGATCGGTCCCGGGATGCCGGCGCTGTTCCTGGCCGTGGTGACCTGGCTGGCCGCGCGGATGGCGGCCGAGGGCGCCATCAGCATCGGCGACCTGGTCGCCGTCTACGGTTACGTGGCCATCCTGGTGGTGCCGGTCTTCTTCCTCATCCAGGGCGGCTCCGACCTGGCCAAGGCGCTGGTCTCGGCCCGCCGGGTGGTCGACTTCCTGGTCCTGGAGCCCGAACACCGGGACGGCCCCGAACCGGTGGACGCCCCGCCGCCCGGGGCCGCGCTGCACGACCCGCTCTCCGGCGTCGGGATACCCGCCGGCCTGCTGACCGCGCTGGTCTCCGCCCGGCCCGCCGACTGCGCGGCGGTGGTCGACCGGCTCGGCCGCTTCACCCGCTCCGAGGCGACCTGGGGCGGGCTGAGGTTGGACTCGGTCGCGCTGGACCAGGTCCGCGCCCGGATCCTGGTCGCCGACAACGACGCGGACCTCTTCGCCGGCAGCGTCCGCGAACTGGTCGCCGGGGGCGGCGCCGCGGACGACGAGGCCGTCGACGCGGCGATCCGCGCCGCCGCCGCGACCGACATCGTGGACGCACTGCCGGACGGGCTGGACTCCGCGATCGCCCCGGACGCGCGCAACCTCTCCGGCGGCCAGCGCCAGCGGCTCCGACTGGCCCGGGCCCTGTGCGCGGCACCGGAGTTCCTCCTCGCCGTGGAGCCGACCTCCGCCGTCGACGCCCACACCGAGGCCGCGATGGCGGCCGGGCTGCGCGCCGCGCGGACCGGGCGGACCACCGTCGTCAGCACCGGCTCGCCGCTGCTGCTGGACCGGGCGGACCTGGTGCTGCACCTGGTCGACGGCCGGGTCTCGGCCACCGGCACCCACCGTGACCTGCTCCGCACCGACCCCGGCTACCGGGCGCTGGTGGCGCGCGACGCCGACCAGGAGGCCGAACGATGACCGCCGCCCTGCCCGTCGCCGGGCCCGCCCTGGTCCGCCGGGCCGTACTCGGCGAGATCCGCGCGGACCGGCCCGTCTTCGCGGTGATCCTGCTGCTCAACGCACTCGCGGCGGGCGCGGGACTGGTCGGCCCGTGGCTGCTCGGCTCGATCGTCGACACCGTCAAGAACGCACCGGGCCACGCCGCCGTGGCGACCGTGGACCGGCTGGCCCTGGTCATCGTCGGCTGCACGCTGGCCCAGGTGGTGCTGAGCCGCTACGCCCTGTACGTCGGCTCCCGCTTCGGCGAGCGCACCGCCGCGCGGATCCGCGAGCGGTTCCTCGACCGCACCCTGGCGCTGCCGGCCGCCACCGTGGAGCAGGCCGTCGGCGGCGACCTGGTCACCCGGGGCACCACCGACGTCACCACGGTCGCGTCGACGCTGCGCGACGCCGTGCCGGAGGTGGTCATCGCCCTGGTGCAGATCCTGTTCATCATCGCCGCGGTGCTGGTGATCGACCCGCTGCTCGGCCTCTGCGTGCTGTCCTCACTGGTCGTCATCTCGGTCGTGCTGCGCTGGTACCTGCGCCGGGCCCGGGCCGGCTACCTCGCCGTGAGCGCGGCCAACTCGGTACTCGCCGAGGTCCTGACCACCACCGCGAGCGGCGCGCGGACGGTCGAGGCGCTCGGGCTGCAGCAGCGCCGGACCGAGGCGTCCGAGGCGGCGATCGCCACGGCCGTCCGGACCCGGCTGCACACCCTGTGGCTGCGCACGGTGCTGTTCCCGACCGTCGAGATCTCGTACATCCTGCCGGTCGTCTGCGTCCTGCTGGTCGGCGGGTACCTCTACGACGACGGACTGGTCTCGCTCGGCGCGGTCATCGCCTGCGCGCTCTACCTGCGGCAGGTGGTCAGTCCCCTGGACACGATCCTGACCTGGGTCGAGGACCTGCAGAGCAGCAGCGCCTCCTACGCCCGGATCGAGGGCCTGGCCGCCGCGCCGCAGGCCGGGGAGCCGAGCCGGGTCGAACCCGCCGACGACCGGATCGAGGTGGCCGGCGTCCGCTACGCCTACGGCACGGGCCGCGAGGTACTGCACGGCGTCGACCTGGACATCCGGCCGGGCGAGCGGCTCGCCGTGGTCGGTCCCTCGGGCGCGGGCAAGTCCACCCTGGGCCGGCTGCTGGCCGGGGTCGACCGGCCGGGGGCGGGCGCGGTCACCGTGGGCCGGGTCCCGGTCGCGGACCTGGCGCCGGAGCGGCTGCGCCGCCAGGTGGTGCTGGTCACCCAGGAGCACCACGTCTTCCACGACACCGTGCGGGACAACCTGCTGATCGCCCGCCCGGACGCCGCCGACGCGGAGCTGCACGCCGCCCTGGCCGCCGTCGGCGCCGACTGGGTCGACGAACTGTCGGCGGGCCTCTCCACCCTGGTCGGCGGTGACGCCCACCCGCTGGACGGCGCGCAGGCCCAGCAGCTGGCGCTGGCCCGGGTGGTGCTGGCCGACCCGCACACGCTGATCCTGGACGAGGCCACCGCCCTGCTCGACCCGGCGACGGCCCGCAGCGCGGAACGCGCGCTGGCCGCCGTGCTCAAGGGCCGTACGGTGATCGCGATCGCGCACCGGCTGCAGACCGCCCATGACGCGGACCGGGTCGCGGTGATGGAGGCGGGGCTGGTGGCCGAGCTCGGCAGCCATGACGAGCTGGTCGCCGCCGACGGCGCCTATGCGGCGCTCTGGCGCTCCTGGCACGGCGGCTGACGGCCCCCCGGGCCTGGCCTGTCCGTGCCTCCTCCGCCCCTCAGGCCTCAGGCCTCAGGCCTCAGGCCTCAAGCCCCGACCAGGTGCAGCATCGCCCAGAGCGCGGCGGTGGCGGCGACCAGCGCGGCCGGCACCGACAGCGCGCCGAGCCGGGTGAACTCGCCGAGGTCGGGCTCGGCGTCGTGCTCGCGCAGCACCCGCCGCCACAACAGGGTGGCCAACGAGCCGACATAGGTGAGGTTCGGGCCGATGTTCACGCCGATGAGCGCGGCCAGCACCGGTCCGGGGCCGCCGGAGGCGAGCACCGGCAGCAGCGCCAGGATCGCGGGCAGGTTGTTGATCACATTGGCCAGCAGCGCGGCGACCGCCGCGACCGCCAGCAGCGCGGGCAGGCCGTCGCCGTGCGGCAGCAGCCGGCCGACGGCGCCGCCCATGCCGTTGTCGACCACGGCCTTGACCACGATGCCGAGTGCCAGCACGAAGAGGCAGAACAGCGGCCCGGACGCGGCCACCAGCCGGGCCGGGGTGGTCCGCCGCAGCCGCAGCGCCCGCGCCCCGAGCACCAGGGCACCGGCCAGCGCGGCCCAGGCCGGGTTGAGCCCGGCCAGTGAGCTGACCCCGAAGCCGGCCAGGGTACCGCCCAGCACCAGCAGGGTGAACAGCGGCAGCGGAGGCCGTTCGGTCGCCGGGCGGGGGACGGCCGGGGCCGAGAGGTCGGCCCGGAAGAAGCGGCGCAGCACGACGTACTCCACCCCGATCGCCAGCAGCCAGGCCGGGGCCATCAGCAGCGCGAACCGGGTGAAGCTCAGCCCGGCGGCGGTGAAGGCCAGCAGGTTGGTCAGGTTGGAGACCGGCAGCAGCAGCGAGGCGGAGTTGGCGAGGTGCGCGGTGGCGTAGACGTGCGGCCGGGGGCGCGCGCCGGTCCGGGCGGCGGTGACGAAGACCACCGGTGTCAGCAGCACCACCGTGGCGTCCAGGCTGAGGACGGCGGTGGTGAGCGCGGCGACCGCGAACACGCCGCCCAGCAGCCGGACCGGGGTGCCGCCGCAGGTCCGCGCGACCAGATCGCCGGCGGCGGTGAAGAGCCCGTCGTCCGCACACAGCTCGGCCAGTACCAGCACCGCCGCCAGGAACCCGACGACCGGCAGCAGGGTCCGGGTCTGCGCCCAGGCCGCGCCCGGCGACACCGCGCCGAACGCCACCAGCAGACCGGCCGCCGGAACCGCCGCCACGGCCTCCGGCCAGCCGCGCGGCCTGGCGACGGCGAACACCAGCACCATCAGCAGCAGCACGACGGAGACGATCTCGGCGACGACGGCGTCCAGGACGGAACCTTCCCATGGGTGGGTGCGGCCCTGCGGCGACCACTCCCCCCCAGCATCCCATCCCGCCCCGCGGCCCGGACCGGCGGGCCTGCGGACCTCAGCTGGGCGTCGCCGGTATCCCGTGCCCGGAGGCCTCCGCGAGCCGGACCCGGACGCCGGAACCGACCCGGACGCTCAGCCGGAACGGGAACCGTCCGCCGACCCGCTCGGGCTCGAAGGCGATGTGGGCGAAGGCCGCCCCGGGGGTGCTCGCGGCCGCCAGCCGGTCGAGCTCCGCCTCCACCCGGGCCCACTCCTCCGCCGGGACGTACTGCTGCATCACCGAGTGCCAGAGCACCGTCAGCGTCCCCGGACGCAGGTCGATCCCGGCGAGGAAGTCGCCGGCGCCGGTCGGCTCCACCCTCGCCGGGTGGTCGGCCGCGAGCCGCAGCGCGCCCGCCAGCCGGTCGAGCCGGTCCGACTGGTCCGGCCAGACGTAGGCGCGCAGGGCGAGCGCACCCGCCTCGGACAGCGGGTCGATCGGGGTCAGGTCGCAGCCCCGGCGCTCGACCACGTCCAGCTTCGGGTGCGCGGCGGCGGCCTCGACCAGCCAGCCCGGCGCCCCGCCGGTCCAGCCGTCGGCGAGCCGGACCGGTGAGTCGACCGGCCCCCAGGCAAAGCCGCCGGCCGTGTAGCGGTGCTGCTCGGGACGCAGGTTGAGGCCCGCGCTGGACCCCAGTTCGAAGAGCCGGACCGGCAGCGGCGCGGCAGTGACCGCGTACAGCAGTCCGGCGATCAGCAGATTGGACCGGCCGACCTCGTTGGTCTGCGGCGGTCGGGTCATCCAGGACCGCACCCACGGCAGTTCGGCGGCGACGGTCGCCCGGAACGCCGACCAGCACTCCTCGGCCACCTCCGGCGACCAGGCCCCGCCGGCGCTGGGGTAGTACCCGGCCAGCTCCGGCGCGCGACCGCTGAGCACCAGCGCGTGCACCGCTCCGGCGAGGCGCAGCGCGACCGCGTCCGGCCCCGGGGCGTCCTCGTGGCCGGCGACGGCCTCGGCGCACGGGCCGCCGGCCCGGATGTCGTCGGCGGCCCGGCGCAGCAGCAGGCCGTAGAGGCCCGCCCCGTAGGCCGCGCAGCCCGCAGCCTGGATCTCGAACATCCGCGCGATCCGCTCACGTGACTGCGGTACGGTCCGCCGGCCTGTCGCCCCGTCCATCTGCTGCTCCTTACTGATCGACTCTTGCTGATCATGTACCCGTCCCAGGACCGCTGTCGGCAGGTCGGCGCCGTGACCTCGATCACTGACCCCCGTCCCGGCCCCGGGCTCTCCCTGCTCGGGGGGCAGGGTGAAGACTGGCCCGCATGACCGAGAACGACACGAAGGGAAGTCTCGGATGACCGACCTCCGCGCCTGGACCTGCCAGTCCGCCTCGACCGACCCCGGTCCGCACGCCGCGCTGCTGGACGCGCTCCCCACCGACCTCCGGGAACTCACGGCCGTCGTGCGCAACCTGGTGGTGCACTACCGCGCCGGCGGCGTCGAACTCGACGCCGAGCGGCTGGCCGAGGTGGACCTCCGCCGGCTCGACCGGCGGCTCGACGCCGACCAGCGGCGCTTCGGCGCGCCCCTCGCGGCCCGCGGCCGCGGGCCGGGCGGGTCGCCGGCTGTTGCCGCGACTTCACCCTGCTCACGGTGGCGGCGCTGCGGCACCGCGGCGTACCGGCCCGCAGCCGGGTCGGCTTCGTGGGCTACTTCGACCCGGGCTTCCACAGCGACCATGTGGTGGCCGAGTACTGGGACGGCGGGCGCTGGGTCCTGGTCGACGCCGAACTGGACCCGGCCACGGACCGGCCGTTCGATCCCGTCGACGTGCCGCAGTCCGTCGGCGGCTTCCGCTCGGCGGCCCGGGTCTGGACGGACCACCGCCGGGGCCTGATCGACGGGGCACGGATCGAGCGCTACGGCCTGGCCCCGGAGACCCCCTTCCGCGGTGCCTGGTACGTCCACAACTACGTGCTGCTGGAGCTCGCCCACCGCCGCCGTGACGAGCTGCTGCTCTGGGACAGCTGGGGCGCGATGGCCCAGGGGCCGGACGGCGTACCGGCTCCCGAGCTGGTGGACGAGGTGGCCGGGCTGCTGCTCGCCGCCGACTCGGGCGACGCCGCCGCCGAGCGGGAGCTGGCCGACCGCTACGCGGCCGACCCCCGGTTGCACCCCGGACCGCGTGTCCGCAGCTTTTCCCCCACCGGTATCTTTGGCTGGACGGACCTGGACCCCGCGCCCGACCGGACGCGCTGACCGGACCGGGCGGACACGCCGGGCCGGGCACCGGGCAACCGCAACGCAGCGGGCGGCGTCCTCCCTCCCGATGGCCCGGGAGTCCCCCGCCCGGCGCCGCACCGCACAGAGAGCCGAAGGACCGAGTGAAGACCGCGTTCCGGATCGCCGGAATCCTGATCGTCGTTTCCGCTCTCGGCTTCTGCGTCCAGCAGTGCCGCATCGGTGTGCGCAGCCCCAGCGAGATCGGCAACGGCTTCTCCTGCGGCCCCGCGATCGTCGCCATGTTCCTGGGCGCGTACCGCGCCCCGCACGAGGTCGACCGGGACCTGGAGTACTCCAGGTGCCAGTCGGCCGGTCAGCGCCAGTCCCTGCCCGGCATCGAGGTCGGCTTCGCCGGTGTGGTCGCCGGGGGTGTGCTGTACCGGATCGGCCGACGCGAACGGTCCTCGGTCGGTCGGGCGAGCACCTCCCGGTGACCGGGGCCCGGTGACCTTCCCGGCCGGTTGTCAGTGGTGCCCGCTAGCGTCGTTCGGTGTCGGAAACATCGGACGACGGCGTTGAGGTGACGGAGCCTCACCGGACGGAGGAACCATGACGCTCCCCGAGATCGTGTCCCGCGAACAGTGGCTCGCCGCACGCAAGGAGCTGCTGCTCAGGGAGAAGGAACTGACCCGGCAGCGGGACGCCCTCAACGCCGACCGGCGCCGGCTGCCGATGGTGCGGGTCGAGCAGGAGTACGCCTTCGCGGGCGAAGAGGGCACGGCCACCCTGCGGGAGCTGTTCGGCGACAGCAGCCAGCTGATCGTCCAGCATGTGATGTTCGCTCCGGACTGGGCGGACCCCTGCCCCGGGTGCAGCGCGGACCTCGACGAGTCCACCCCGGCCCTGCTGGCCCACATCCGGGCCCGCGACACCGCGTTCGTCCGGGTCTCCCGCGCGCCGTGGGCGAAGCTCGCCGCGACCCGGGCGGCCCGTTCCTGGACCTTCCCCTGGTACTCCTCCTACGGCAGCGACTTCAACTACGACTTCCACGTGACCATCGACAACGCCGTGGCCCCGCCGTTCTTCAACTACCGCGATCCACTCGAACTGGCCGACGCCGGCCAGGGCTGGCTGGGGCAGGGCTCGCACGAGCAGCCCGGCTACAGCTGCTTCCTCCGCGACGGCGACGCCGTCTTCCACACCTACTCGACCTATGCCCGGGGCACCGAGAACGCGGCCCCGGGCGCCTACGCCCTGCTCGACCTGACCGCGCTGGGCCGCCAGGAGGAGTGGGAGGAGCCCAAGGGCCGCGTCGCCAGCCCCGGCGCCGCCGATCCCAGCTTCAGCTGAGGCCCCGGCTCACTCCGGCAGGGCGGCGGCCAGGGCCTCCAGCTCGGCCGTGGTCATGCTGCCCGGCGCGCGGCGCTCGCGGGCGAAGCGGACGGCGATCCGCTGCAGCAGGTCGTTCACCGGCGTGGGGACGCCGAACCGGCGTCCCAGCAGCGCGATCTCGCCGTTGAGGTAGTCCGCCTCGGTCGCGCCGGTGCCCCGGGCCAGGCTCTGCCAGGTGGAGCCGCCGGCCCGGAGCACGCCCTCCACCGGGACCACGTCCATCCGGTCGCGCTGCACCGCGCGGCGCTCGTCCTCGTCGGTGAAGGCGATCCCGGCCGCCGCCAGTGCCGCCTCGCCCTCGGCCCGGGCGCGCCGGTAGAGCAGGTCGAGCAGTTGGTCCTTGTCCGGATCCCGGCCGAGGACCGCGTCCAGGGCGTTGCCGAGGTTGTTCAGCAGCTTGCCGTACTTCCAGCGCATCACGTCCGGGACGACCGGGGCCGCGAAGACGCTCGCGGCCAGGTCCGCCGCGATCTGCTCGATCAGCGGGTCGGTGCCGTGCGGATAGCGGCCGACGGTGAGGATGCCGCTGAGCGGGGCGGTGTGGGCGGCCACCACGCCCGGCTCCAGGTGGCTGGCCGGCAGCCAGACGCAGAGTCCGTAGACCCGGCGGAAGGTGCGCAGCGCCACGCGCTCGTTCTCCACCCCGTTCTGGGCGCAGACCAGCGGCAGCAGGTCCGCGGCGATGCCGTCGCCGACCGGGGCCTGGCCCCACTGCTCCAGCACGGCCGCCGTGTCCTGGGACTTCACCGCGAGGACGAGCACGTCGTCGGCGCGGAGCCGCAGCGCGTCCGGGCCGTCCGCGGCCGGGATGTCGAGGGTCCGCGCGCCCTCGGGGGTGACCAGCCGCAGTCCGCGGTCGCGCAGCGCGGCGTAGTGCGCGCCCCGGGCCACCAGCACCACCTGCTGCCCGCTCTCGTACAGCCGTCCGCCGATGGTGCCGCCCACGGCACCCGCCCCGATGATGATGTAGCGCATGCCGGGATCATCCCAGTCCCGGCGGTTCCACCACCACTCCGGGTAACGACTGGAACACGGTTTCCTGGGAAACGTGAAGATGATGTATTCGGACCGTCAAAACGGCAACTACCTTGATGCCCCACATAGTTGGAAGGGGGCAAGGTTGACCGGCATGTCCCGTCTGACCGTACTCGTCCTGGACGGACCGGGTACGGCGCACCTCATGCTCGCCGGTGAGCTCGACCGGACCACGGCTGCGGAGTTGGATTCCGCTGTCACCACCGCCCTGGCCCACCCCGCCGTCGAGCGCATCGTCGTCGATGTCGCGCTGCTCGGGTTCTGCGACTCCGGCGGCCTCAGCGCACTGATCGCAGCCGCCCTGCACGCCGCCGACCAGCACGTCCTGCTGCACCTCGACCAGATCCGGCCGCCGTTGGAGCGGATCCTGCGGGTCGCCAAGCTCGACCGGCTGCTCTGCCCGCCGGGCCGCTCCGCCCAGTGACGGCGGCGGTCCCCGGAGGGAACCACGGACGCACCGCGACGGCGGGGTCCGGATCCGTTACCGGTCCGGAGCCCGCCGTCGGCGGTGCCGGACGATCGGCTAGGCCATCGCCCCCACCCGCTGCTGCTTCTGCAGGTGCCGGTTGATCACCTGGTCCATCAGCGCGACCAGCACCCCCTTCACCGACGAGCGCTCCCGCGCGTCGCAGTAGACGACCGGGACGTCGTCGCTCAGCCCCAGCGCCTCGCGGACCTCCTCCAGCTCGAAGGTGTCGGCCCCCTCGAAGTGGTTGACCGCCAGCACGAACGGGGCGGCGCGCTCCTCGAAGTAGTCGACGGCCGGGAAGGAGTCCTCGATCCGCCGGGTGTCCGCCAGCACCACGGTGCCCAGCGCCCCCTCCACCAGGTCGTCCCAGAGGAAGGAGAATCGGTCCTGCCCGGGCGTTCCGAACAGGTACAGCACCAGCGAGGCGTCGAGGGTGATCCGGCCGAAGTCGAGCGCGACCGTGGTCGTGGTCTTGCCCTCGACCCCGGCCAGCGAGTCCACGCCCACCGAGACCTCGGTGATGGCGGCCTCGGTGTCCAGCGGCTCGATCTCGGAGATCGTGCCGACGAACGTGGTCTTGCCGACGCCCAGCCCGCCGCTGACGACGATCTTGGCTGCCGTCGGCACCACCTCGGGGGACGGCTCCCGGGTCTGGCTCCCGTGGTGTCCCCGGTTGCGGTCCCGGTTGTTGCGGTTCTCAAAGCGCCCGGACATGGTCCCTGATCCTTTCCATCACAGCGAGCGGGACTTCCCTGGGCTGGTGGCAGGCCAGCAGGTCGGCCGCGACCAGGTCGCCGATCAGCACCCTGGCCACGCCGAGCGGTACGCCGATGCCGGCGGCCACCTCGGCGACGGACTGCGCTGTCTGGCACAGGGTGACGATCCGCCGCCGCTCGAACTCCAGTGGCGCGAAGAGCGCCCCGGGGACCGCCGTGACCAGGGTCTCCAGCCGAAGGTCGTCCTGCATCGGGCGGACCCGCCCGCCGGTCATGATGAAGGGGCGGACGAACATCTCGTCCAGCTCCCGCTCGGCACCGCCGCCGCCGTACCGCTCCTCCTCGTTCATCGCGGCAGGGCCTGCCTCAGGTCGGCGATCAGGGAGGGCGTCAGCAGGTCGCCGGCGCGCTCGGCGAGCACGGCGATCTCGTAGCCGATGAGCCCGAGTTCGGCCTTGCTGTCCGCCAGCACGCCCACGCAACTGCCGTCCCGGACGGCCGAGACCAGCAGGAAGCCCCGCCGCATCTCGATCATCAGCAGCTTCATCCCGTCGAAGTCGTAGCGCCGGGAGGCACTGCGGGCCAGGCTGGCCAGGCCGGAGACGACGGCCGACAGGTGGTCGGCGTCGGTGCGGCCCAGCCCCTCGGAGACCGCGATCAGCAGCCCGTCGGAGGAGACCGCGATGGCGTCCCTGACCCCGTCCGTGTTCCGGACGAAGTTGGCGAGCAGCCAGTTGAAGGTCTGGGTCCCGGAGGAGTGGGTGCTGGTGGGCACACTCATGGTGTTGCCTTTCCGTCGGTGGCGGGCGGGGTCTCGCTCTCGATCGGGGACACGGCCTCGGTCTCGCTCCGGGCCTCGGTCTCACCGCGCGGCTCGGCGGGGACCGACAGCATCGGCGCGGCCGATCCGACGATCTGCTCGCCGCGCTGGTGCGCGGAGTGGAAGGAGGAGAGCATCGACCGGACGTCCTCCGGGCTGCGCTCCGGGGTCCGCTCCTCGCCGGCCTGCCAGCGGCCGGAGGCCTCGGTGACCGCGGACGGGATCGAGGTCCGCTTGGGCCGCTTGACCAGTCCGTTGCGGGTCCGGGCGGCCGAGGCGCCGCGCGCGCCGGCGCCGACCATGTCCTCGTAGGCGCCGCGCGGCGGGACGACCGACGCGGCCTTCCCGGCTGCGGCGGCGGGCGCCAGGTCCGGGTCGGGCCGGCCGATGCTGTACTCGCTGCCGAGCCTGGCGGAGGTGCGGATCGGCGGCAGCGTGCCGGTGTCGATCTCCCGCTGGAGCTCGGGGGCGTCGTCCGCCGGCAGTGGCCGACCGGCCCAGTCGGGCACCGAGTCACGCGCACTGTCCACGGTGGACCCCTCTGCGAGCAGGGCGTTGGGGAGCAGTACCCGGGCCACCACACCGGCGGCCGGGGCGTCTCCCAGGCGGACCTCGATGCCGTGCCGGCGCGCCAGCGCACCGCACACGTAGTGACCCAGGAAGCGGGTCGGTTCGGCCATGAAGCTGGCCGTGCCGGAGAGCCGGACATTGGCCTCGGCGATCGCCTCGGTGCCCATGCCCAGACCGTGGTCGACGATGGCGATCAGGTACCCGGCACTGGTGCGCCGGCCCTCGATCTCGACGTCGACGTCGGGCGGGGAGAAGCTGAGCGCGTTCTCGACCAGCTCGGCCAGCAGGTGCGCGACCTCGGCCACGACCGCACCGGTGACCTTCACCGGGTCGACCCGGCGGAGCGTCACCCGGCGGTACTCCTCCACCTCGGACAGCGCGGCCCGGATCACGTCGGTGACGGTCAGCGCGGTCGCCCACGGACGCGGGCTCGTCTCTCCTGCCAGCACCAGGAGGGACTCGGCGTTGCGTCGCATGCGGGTGGCCAGGTGGTCCAGCTCGAAGAGGTTGGCGAGCTGCGCCGGATCGGCGTCCTCGTGCTCCAGCTTGTTGATGAAGCCGATCTGGCGGCGGACCAGGTTCTGGTTCCGGCGGCCGAGGTTGACCAGCGAGTCGGTGGTGTTGCGGCGCAGCACGGTCTGCTCGGTGGCCAGGTCGAAGGCGACCCGCTGCACCTGGTCGAAGGCCTCGGCGACCAGCCGGACCTCGACCCCGGCGCGCCTGGGCACCGCGACCGGCTGCGGCGGTTGCTGCTCGCCGCCGCCCTCCTGCACCCGGGCGACCGCCCCGGGCAGCCGTCCGGTGGCGATCTCCCCGGCCTCCTGGGCGAGTTGGGCCAGCGGACCGGAGATGGACCGGATGCAGGCCACGGCCAGGGTGCCGAGCAGCGCGAAGACGAACAGCGCGAGCAGGCCGTAGAGCACCAGCGTCCGCCGGGCGTCCGCCTGCAGCACCTGGGCCCGCGCGGTGATCTCGTTGCCGAAGGCGACCTGGACGGTACGCATGTCGTTGACGGTCAGCGTGAGGGCGTTGTACCAGGCCTGGCTGGGGATGGCCTTCTCGCTCAGCCTGCCGCCGCCCTGGGTGGCCATCAGGTCCCAGAGCGCCATCTGCTGGGCGTAGGGCCGGCCCCAGATGGCGTCGACCTGGGCCTCCTGCGCGGGCGTGGCCCACAGCCGGACCTGGTCCAGGCCGGACAGCCGGTTGGCCCGGGCCTCGGTGAACTCGGTGTACCAGTCGCTGGGGAAGTGCCCGAGCGGCAGCGAACCGGTCATCAGCGCGCGTTCCTCACCGGTGGCCTCCTTGGCGTTGCCGAGGGCCAGCAGCGCCTGGATGCCGTTGCGCAGCGCCGGGTCCTGGGCCTGCTCCAGCCCCAGGGTGAGTCCGGTCAGCGACTTGTTGGTGGTGGTGAAGTAGTTGTACGTGGTGATCACGTCGGCATTGCCGTCGTCGAGGGCCTGCCGGATCGGGTACAGCCCCTGCACCTGGAGCAGCCCCTGGCGCGCCTGGTCGGAGGCGGCGTCGTGCCGACCGGCGATCAGTGCCTGCACCGCCGCCAGCTTGGCGTCGGTGGCCTTGCGCTGGACCCGCAGCTGGGGCCAGAAGGAGGTGGTCCCGCTGGCGACGCCGTTGCTGAGTCCGCGCTCCTTCTGCATCTCGTGGACGAAGCTCTGGAGCGAGATGAGGACCTTGACCTCCTGCACCGTCGAGGACGCCTGCCGGTCGGTCGAGAGCTGCTGTGCCGCGACCACTCCCGTCAACGACATCACCAGGGCGAGCGCGATCAGCAGAATGCGAATGAGTTTCGCCCTGATGGTGACCGGCGCGACCACCGAATTCCAAATACGGCCCCGTCTGCGCGGCGGCCCATGCTTGATTTCACCTGCCGGCTCACGTACTTTTAACGCCTGCCTGGTCACATTCACTTTTCCTCCGGCGGGTCTGTTGCCGTCGCCGGACCCTGCTTGCGGGAACGCCCGCCCCTTCGGTCCCGCAGGGCCCGAAAAATCAACAGACCACACCCTACCCACGCATTCGCGCTGTCCGAGCGGTGTTCGACCGATATCAATTCTTTCCAGTGAACGTCAATCGGGGGCGAACGTTTCGCCGCCGTTCGCGCAGGCCTTCGACCGTGGCATTTGACCGGCATATTCGGCCGCCCGGGAACGGAAAAGGCCGGAGCGGCTCGGACATCCGTCCGTTCCGCCCCGGCCCGGCCCCGGGGGGCGGCCGCCGCGCGCTTCGTTGACGCGCCGCCCGACGACGACTACTCGACGACGAGCTCGACCTCGATGTTGCCGCGGGTGGCGTTGGAGTACGGGCACACCTGGTGCGCCTGCTCGACCAGGGCGCGGCCGGACTCGCCCTGGAGCTCGACCGGGAGCTCGACCCGCAGCACGACGGCCAGGCCGTAGCCGCCCCGGCCGTTGCCGCCGATGCTCACCTCGGCCGTGACCGAGGCCTCGCTGGTGTCGACCTTCGCCGCCCGGCCGACCACGCTCAGGGCGCTGGCGAAGCAGGCCGCGTAGCCGGCGGCGAACAGCTGCTCGGGGTTGGTGCCCTGACCGTTGCCGCCCAGCGACTTCGGCGGGGCGAGGGTGACGTCGAGCAGGCCGTCGGAGCTGACGGCACGGCCCTCACGTCCATTGGCGGTGGCGACAGCGGTGTAGAGCACGTCCATGGTGATCCCCTTCTCGTGGGCCGGTCGTGGGCGCCGGGTTCTCCTTCACACTAGCAGCACACAACTCAATTGCACACAACTCAGTAGTAGACTGAAAGCATGACGATCGCCACAGACCCGACCACAGACGGACCCGGTGACGGAGTCGGAGCGGGAGCCGGGGACGCGACCGGGGACGCGGAGGACCTGCTCCGGCTGGAGCACCAGGTCTGCTTCGCCCTGCACAGCGCCTCCCGTGCCTTCGGCGCGGTCTACCGCGAAGCGCTGCGCGATCTGGACCTGACGTACCCGCAGTACCTGGCCATGCTCACGCTCTGGGAGCACGGCGAACTGCCGGTCAAACGGATGGGTGAACTGCTGCGACTGGACTCCGGCACGCTCTCGCCGCTGCTGAAGCGGCTGGAGGCGGCGGGGCTGGTCCGGCGCGAGCGCAGCTCCGCCGACGAGCGTTCGGTCATCGTCCGGCCGACCGCCGCGGGCGCGGCGCTGCGGCTGCGCGCCCGCGACGTGCCCCGGCAGATCGCCGCCGGCACCGGTCTCGACCCCCAGGATCTGCGCAGCCTGCACACGATGCTGCTGAACCTCACCGAACGGCTGGACGGCGCGGTCCGGCCGACCGGCGGGGAATGATCGATCGGGGTACCCGAACCCGTGTCAGACTGTGCCTGCAATCGCCAGACACAGGAGGTCCCCATGGCCGATGACGCAGCCGACGCCGCCGAGAACACCGAGGCAACCGACGCCCCCGAGCACCAGAGCCCTCAGGACGACCTGAAGCGCAAGTTCCGTGAGGCCCTGGACCGCAAGCGCGGTCCGCAGGGCGACGCCGCGGCCGGCGCGGGCGGCACGGACCAGTCCAAGGTCCATGGCACCCACGCCAAGTCCGGCGGGCAGCGCGACTTCCGGCGCAAGAGCGGCTGATCCCGAGGCGGGCCGTCCTCGACGCCGACGGCCGACCGTCACCGGTCCGCTGTCACCGGTCGAAGTCGACGACGGCCTGCTCCGACAGCAGTTCGGTCTGGCAGGTGAGCAGGTAGCCCGCTGCCAGCTCCTCCTTCTCCAGGGCGAAGTTGCGCCGCATCCGGGCCTCGCCGTCGACCAGCAGCGCCCGGCAGGTGCCGCAGACCCCGCCCTTGCAGGCGAACGGCAGGTCCGGGCGGACCCGCTGCGCCCCCTCCAGCACGGTGGTGCCGCTCGGCAGGTCGAGCGTGGTCTCCCGGCCGTCCAGCCGCACCGTCAACCGGGCCGAGGGCCCGGTCGGCTCCGGCTCCAGGTGACGCAGCGTCGGCAGCGCGCCCCCGGCGGCGTCCTCGTCGGCGTAGAAGAGCTCGCGGTGGACCCGGTCGGCCGGCACCCCCGCGCCGTCCAGCGCCGCGCAGGCGTCCTCGACCAGGCCGAGCGGCCCGCAGAGCCACCAGCCGTCCACGTCGCCGACCTCCACCAGCGCGCCGATCAGCGCGGTCAGCCGGTCGCGGTCCAGCCGTCCGCTGAACAGCTCCGCCTCGCGCGGCTCCCTCGAGAGCACGTGGACCAGCTGGAAGCGGTCGAGGTGACGGTCCTTCAGATCGGCCAGCTCGTCCGCGAACATGACCGTGTCGCTGCGCCGGTTGCCGTAGAACAGGGTGACCCGCGAGCCGGGCACGTCGAGTGCGGACGCGGCGATCGACAGCACCGGGGTGATCCCGGAGCCGGCCGCGACCAGCGCGTGGTGCGCCGGGCGGCTCAGGTCCGGGGTGAACCGGCCGAGCGGCGGCAGCACCTCCACCGTGTCGCCGACCTGCAGCCCGTGCAGCAGCCAGTTGGAGAACAGCCCGCCGGGCACCTCCCTGACCCCGATCCGCAGCGCCCCGCCCAGCGGCGCGCAGATCGAGTACGAGCGCCGCTCGTCCCGCCCGTCGACCTCGCGGCGCAGGGTCAGCGACTGTCCGGGACGGAACGCGAACTCCGCGGCCAGCTCCTCGGGGACGTCGAAGGCCACCGCCGCGGCGTCCGCGCACAGCGGCTCGATCGCGGCGACCCGCAGCGTGTGCCAGCGGTGCTTGGCCGCCCGGGCGCCGGGCTCCACCGACGTGGTGGTGCGGGACTCGGTCGTGCCTGCCATCACAGCTCCTTGACCTGTTCGAACGGCTCCAGGCAGCTGCGGCAGCGGCGCAGCGCCTTGCAGGCCGTGCCGGAGAAACGGCTGGTCTCCTCGGTGTCCGCGGAACCGCAGCGGGGACAGCTGACCAGGGTCCGGGTGGGCGTCAGCGCCAGCGGGACCGGGGCGCCGGGCGCGCGCCGGGGCGCGGCACCGGGCGGGGCGATGCCGTGGGCGGCCAGCTTGGCCCGGCCCTCGGGGGTGATCCAGTCCGTGGTCCACGGCGGGTCGAGCACGGTGCGGACCGCGACCCGGGTGAACCCGGCCGCCCGCAGCGCGGCGTCGACGTCGGCGCGCATCTCGGCCAGCGCCGGGCAGCCGCTGTAGGTGGGCGCCAGGCCGACGGTGACTCCGCCGTCGGCGGCCACGTCCACCTCGCGCAGCACGCCGAGTTCGGCGAGGCTGACCATGGGCAGCTCCGGGTCCACCACCTGGGCGGCGGTGTCGCGGGCGAGTTCCTGCAGGGTCACCACGTCGCCTCCGGGTCGGCCCGGGCCACGGACTGGAGTTCGGCGAGCAGTCCGGCCAGGTGCGGGGTGTGCTGCCCGTCCCGTCCCGAGCCGGCCTCCACGGCCGCATCGGCCTCGGCGGGCAGGTCGAGCCCGGCCGCCTCCAGCACCCGCAGCAGCGTCTGTTCGACCTCGGCCCGCGCCCCGGCCCCGGCCGACTGCTCCAGTTCGGTCAGCAGTTCCTGCCGGTGGGGCCAGACCTGCGCCAGCGCCTGCCGCATCCGCCGGCGCGACTCCTCGGTGCCGTCGCCCAGCCGCACCGTCCACTGCGCGGCGTGGTCGCGGTGGTAGGCGAGTTCACTGACGCCCTTGGCCGCGACGGCGGCCAGCACCGGGTCGGGGTGTGCCGTCAGCGCCTGGAACCGCGCGAGCCGCCAGCTGGAGAAGAGCAGCAGCCGGGCGACGCACTCGGCGAAGTCGCCGTTGGGCAGCTCGACCAGGTGGACGTTGCGGAACTCCGCGGGCTCGCGGAAGTAGGCCAGGGCGTCCTCGTCCCGGCCCCGGCCCTCGGCCTGGCCGGCCCGGGCCAGCAGCAGCCGGGCCTGGCCGAGGAGGTCCAGGCCGATGTTGGCGAGGGCCACCTCCTCCTCCAGCTCCGGGGCGCGGGTGCACCATTCGGCGAGCCGCTGGGCGGCGACGAGGGCGTCGTCGCCGAGGGCCAGGCAGAGCGCCGCGACCGCCGCCGGGTCGATGCCGGGCGGCAGCGCGGTGTCGACGCCGTGCAGCGGGTCCTCGAAGCCGGTCCCGAAGGCCCAGCGGGTGTCGCCCTCGGCCGGAGCCTCGGCGAGGGAGAGGTAGACGTGGTCGTCGGTCATGGCCGCCTGCTCGTCAGATGTGCGGGATGTCGTCGGGGATGGCGTAGAAGGTGGGGTGGCGGTAGACCTTGTCGCCGCTGGGGTCGAAGAAGGAGTCGCGCTCGTCCGGGGTGGAGGCGGTGATGGCCTCGGAGCGGACGACCCAGATGCTGACGCCCTCGTTGCGACGGGTGTAGAGGTCGCGGGCGTTGGTGAGCGCCATCCGCTCGTCGGGGGCGTGCAGCGAGCCGACGTGGACGTGGTTGAGTCCGCGCTTGCCGCGCACGAACACCTCGTAGAGCGGCCACTCGGAGCGGGCGGTCATGGCGTTGCCTCTCGTGTCGCAGTGCTGCCTTCGGCGGGCGTTTCCGGTGACGCCGCCCGCGCGCGGCGCGCGGCGTGCGCCGCTGCGGCCTCGCGCACCCACGCGCCCTCCTCGTGGGCCTGCCGCCGGCGTTCGACCCGGGCGGTGTTGCAGGGCCCGTCGCCGGTGATCACCCGCTGCAGCTCGCTCCAGTCGGGGGTGCCGAAGTCCCAGCTCTCGCGCTGCTCGTTCCACTGGAGTTCCGGGTCCGGCAGCTGCACGCCCAGGCGCTGGGCCTGCGGGACGGTCATGTCGACGAAGCGCTGCCGCAGTTCGTCGTTGCTGTGGCGCTTGATCCGCCAGGCCATGGACCGGGCGCTGTTGGGCGAGTCGCCGTCCGGCGGCCCGAACATCATCAGCGAGGGCCACCACCAGCGGTCCACCGCGTCCTGGACGGCCGCCCGCTGGCCGGCGCTGCCGCTCATCATGGTCAGCAGCAGCTCGTAGCCCTGCCGCTGGTGGAAGGACTCCTCCTTGCAGATCCGGACCATGGCCCTGGCATAGGGACCGTAGGAGCTGCGGCAGAGCGGCACCTGGTTGCAGATGGCGGCGCCGTCGACGAACCAGCCGATGACGCCGACGTCGGCGAAGCTCAGGGTCGGGTAGTTGAAGATCGAGGAGTACTTCTGCCGGCCGCTGATCAGCCGCTCGGTCAGGTCCCCCCGGTCCGCGCCCAGGGTCTCGGCGGCGGAGTAGAGGTAGAGGCCGTGTCCGGCCTCGTCCTGGACCTTGGCGAAGAGGATGGCCTTGCGGCGCAGTGAGGGGGCCCGGGTGATCCACTCCCCCTCCGGCTGCATCCCGATGATCTCGGAGTGGGCGTGCTGGGCGATCTGCCGGACCAGCGTGGCCCGGTAGCCCTCGGGCATCCAGTCCCGGGGCTCGATGCGCTGGTCACGGGCGAGGAGGTCGTCGAAGCGCGCTTCGCCGTCCGGCTCTGCGGCGCGGGTCGCCGCCGGTGTCTCCGCTGCGGGCATGGGTGTCACTCCCTGGGCAGGCTGTCTGACTCAAGACTACCGAACGGTCGGTCGGTACTCAAGAGCCGGCCGGCCCGGCGCAGCTCAGACCCCCCGGACATCACCCCCGCGGACCCGCAGCACGGTGGCGACGGCCTCCGCCAGACCGGGCAGGTCGGCCTCGGCCAGGGTGGAGACGGTCACCCGCACCCCCGGCGGCGAGCCCAGCCGGAACCGGGCCCCGGCGCCACCGCCCAGCCGCGCTGGAGCAGCCCCGCCACGACGGCGGTCTCGTCCGGGACCGGGATCCAGACGTTCAGCCCGCTGCGCCCGTACGCCCGCACCCCGCGCGCGGCCAGCTCCGCGAGCAGCCCGTCGCGCCGGGCCCGGTACGCGGCGGCGGCCGGGGCGGTGTCCTCGGCGGCCCAGAGCGCCGCGACCGTGCGCTGCAGCAGGTGGCTCACCCAGCCGGCGCCGAGCCGCTGGCGCCCGCGCACCCGGTCCAGCGTCTCCGGGTCACCGGTCAGCACGGCGACCCGCAGGTCCGGGCCCAGGGACTTGGCGGCCGACCGGAGCAGCGCCCAGTGGGCGGTGGTCGGCCGGCCGTCCGGCCCCGCGCAGAGCAGGTGGCAGGGCAGGTCGACGATGCCGTGGCCGTGGTCGTCCTCGATCAGCAGGACGCCGGGGTGCGCGGCGAGCAACTCCCGCAGTTCGGCCGCGCGGCGGGCGGTGACCGCCGCGCCGGTGGGGTTCTGCGCCCGGCTGGTGACCACCACGGCCCGCACACCGGCCTCCAGTGCGGCGGCCAGGTCGGCCGGGAGCGGGCCCTCGTCGTCGACGGCCATCGGCAGCGGTTTCAGTCCGAGCGCCGGCAGCAGGTCGAGCAGGCTGCCCCAGCCCGGGTCCTCGACGGCGACCAGGTCGCCGGGGCGCAGCCGGGCGAGGAAGAGCCGTTCGATGGCGTCGAGCGAGCCCGAGGCCACCGCGATCGGCCGGCCGCCCGGCACCGGCGGCAGGTCGGCCGCGAAGGAGCGCGCGGCCAGGTCGCCGAGCCCGGGGTCGAGGGCCGGCCCCCCGTAGAGCACCGGGTGGGCCGCGTGGGCCAGGGCGGCCTGGTGGACCGCGCTCTCCAGGTCGGGCAGCAGGGCGGTGTCGGGGTTGCCGCCGGCGAGGTCGCGGGCCCCCTCGGGCACCGCCAGCCGGACCGCGTCGCGGGGGGTGAGCGCGAGCCGGGGACGGATCCGGCTGCCGCGCCGTCCGGCGGTCTCGATCACTCCCCGGTCCCGCAGCGTCCGGTAGGCGGCGGCGACGGTGTTGGGGTTGACGCCGAGTTCGGCCGCCAGGTCGCGGAGCGCGGGCAGCGCCTCCCCCGGCTGCAACGCGCCGCTCTCGACGGCCTGTTCGATGTCGGCGGTGATCTCTGTGGCACGCCGCCCGCTGATCCGATATTCTCCTAGCACAAACGAGACTATGAACTAGTACATAGTGGCTGTCAAATACCGGACGCCGAACACCGAGAGGAGTCCCCGTGCTGATCAACCCCTGGGACCGGGGAGCCGACCAGGAGTGGCGCGACTGGCTGTCGACCCGCGACTTCGGCCTGCTCGCCGCCAACGGTACCGACGGCGGCGCGCCCGTCCTCGTCCCCACGCCCTTCCTCTACACCGGCGGCGACGAGGTGCTGCTCCACCTCGCCCGCCCCAACCCGGTCTGGGCCGCGATCGAGGCGAACCCGCGGCTCACCCTGGCGGTGACCGACGACGACGCGTTCGTCCCCGGCCCCTGGCGGCCCCCGGCCGACACCCCGCCCGAGCACGGCGTGCCCACCGCCTACTACGCCTCGGTCCACCTGGTCGGCACCGCCACCGTCATCGACGACCCGGCGGAGAAGGCGGCCCTGCTGGACCTGCAGCTCGCCCGCTTCCAGCCGGAGACCCCGCTGGCCCCGATCGTGCCGGGACAGGCGCCCTTCGGACGGATGCTCTCCGGAATCCGCGGCCTGCGCCTCGCCCTGACCGAGGTACGGCCGAAGTTCAAGTACGACGACAAGAAGGACACCGGGACGCAGACCTCCGTCGCCGAGCGGCTGGCCGAGCGCGGACGCCCGCGCGACGGCGGCGCCCGCGAGCAGCTGCTGCGCCGCCGGGACGCCCGCTCCGGCTCCTGACGGTGCGTCGGCAGTGGCGCGGCGGGCCGACGGTGCGTCAGTCCACCGGCGGGAGGTGTGCGCTGGACCGTCCGGGGCAGGCGGTCCCTCGGACGGCCCAGCCCACGGTCGCGCCGCAGGCCCTTCGGACCCGGCGTTCCTAGGCTGGCCGGACGGACCACACCAGTCCGGTGCCGCTGCCACCGGCGGCCCGCAGCACACCCCGGGAGCCTCCACTGTCCAGTACGACGAAGACCCCACCGGCCGGAGAGGCCAATCTCGGGCACATCATCTTCATCGCAGCCGCCGCCGCCATGGGCGGCTTCCTCTTCGGCTACGACAGCTCGGTGATCAGCGGTGCCGTGACCGGCATCCAGCACCACTTCAAGGTCGGCAACGGCGAGACCGCACTGGTCGTCTCCTCCGCCCTGCTCGGCTCGGCGGTCGGCGCGGCCTGCGCCGGGACCATGGCCGACCGGATCGGCCGGATCAAGGTCATGCAGATCGCCGGCATCCTCTTCGCCATCAGCGGCGCCGGGTCGATGTTCCCGCCGAACATGTGGGTCCTCGGCACCTGGCGCGTGATCGGCGGCCTCGCCATCGGCATGGCCTCGGTGATCGCCCCCGCCTACATCGCCGAGGTCGCCCCGGCCGCGGTGCGCGGACGGCTCGCCTCCTTCCAGCAGGCCGCGATCGTGCTCGGGATCTTCATCTCCCAGCTGGTCAACTACGCGCTCAACGAGGGCGCCGGCGGCAGCCCCAACGACCACATCGCCGGCATCCAGGCCTGGCAGTGGATGCTCGGGGTGGAGACCATCCCGGCGCTCATCTACTTCCTGATGTCCTTCGCCATCCCGGAGTCCCCCCGCTTCCTGATCTCCGCGGGCAAGCCGGACCGCGCCCGCGCGATCCTGGCCGACCTGGAGGACCCGGGCACCGACCTCGACGCCCGGATCGACGAGATCCGCACCGTCATCCACTCGGAGCACAAGAGCACCCTGCGGGACCTCCTCGGCGGCCGGTTCGGCCTGATGCCCATCGTCTGGATCGGCATCGGCGCCTCGGTGTTCCAGCAGTTCGTCGGCATCAACGTGATCTTCTACTACTCCTCGCTGCTCTGGCAGTCGGTCGGCATCAACGCCAGCAACTCGCTGCTGATCAGCGTCTCCACCTCGCTGGTCAACATCGTCGGCACGGTCATCGCGGTGGTCCTGGTCGACCGGGTCGGCCGCCGCCCGCTGGCACTGGCCGGCTCGGCCGGGATGGCCGTCGCCCTCGGCGTCGCCGCCTGGGCCTTCTCCTACCGCCACGGCACCGGGACGACGGCGACCCTGCCGAACCTCCAGGCGACGGTGGCGCTGGTCGCCGCCCACGTCTTCGTCCTCTGCTTCGCCTTCTCCTGGGGCGTGGTGGTCTGGGTCCTGCTCGGCGAGATGTTCCCCAACAGGATCCGGGCGCTGGCGCTCTCGGTCGCGGCCTCCGCCCAGTGGATCGCCAACTGGGCCATCACCGTCAGCTTCCCGACCATGTCGGACTGGAACCTCTCGGCCACCTACGTCATCTACGCCTGCTTCGCCCTGCTGTCGATCCCGTTCGTCTACTTCTTCGTCCGCGAGACCAAGGGCCGGACCCTGGAGTCGATGGGCTGAGCTCGGCGGAACCGGGCCGCCGGGGCACGGCGTCCCCCGGCGGCAACCCGTTCCGGGGACGCCGCAGCAGCCGGTCCCGTCCCGGTCGCGCAGCCGTGCGGGCACGTGCAGGCTGGAGGCATGGACGATGACAAGTGGTTCAGCGCCACCGTGTACTTCCGCAGCGCGGTCGAGCTCGGGCTGGGCAGCCCCCGGCTGAACGTCGCGAGCGAGCGGGTCCGGGTGGTCCCGGGCTGGGTCGCGATCGAGCTGCCCAGCGGGCAGCTGCCGCAGGACAGCGCCGTGCGCCACGTCCCGGCCGACCTGGTGTCCTCGGTCGTCGAGGCCACCGCCCCGTAGCCGGGCGGCTGCGGCTAGCTCCGCTGGGAGGCCGCGGAGTTCCGGTCCAGGATCTGCCCCAGCTCCTCCGAGACTCCGCAGCTGTCCTCCGGGACGTCGTGCTCCCGCATCACGGTCTGCAGCTCCGCCCACGTCACCACCGGCACCGACGCCAGCTCGCCGAGCCCGGGGCCCTCGTAGACGTCGGCGATCAGATCCTCGCCGCCCCCGTCCGACGCCAGCCGTACCTGCACCGACCTGCCCTCGTGAACACTCATGCCTCCAGGATCCTGCCCCGGCTCCGCCCCGGCATCCCGGAGCGGCACCCGGCAGCCGGGGACGACGAGGCCCTGCGGGTCCGGTCCACCCGGACCCGCAGGGCCTCGTCCTTCTCGTGCAGGTACGCCGCTCAGCCCGCCTCGGAACGGACCTCGGCGTCCAGCTCGCCCTCCGGCTCGCCCGCGACCGCGGTGCGGACGCGGGCAGCCACGGCCTCCGGGTCCACCCCGGCGCCGCGCATGATCTCGGTGGCCCGGCTCCGCGGGTCCTCCGCCAGCGCGGCGAGCAGGTCCAGCGCATCCGCCTCCGCCGTGCCCGGGCGCACCAGCGCGGCTCTGGCCGCCTGCTGCAGCGCGTCCTCGGCCGGGGTGCTCCAGCGCAGGGTGGCGTGGTCGCCGAGCCGACGGAGCTCGACCCCTTCGTCCGACTTCCAGGCACGGCCGAAGCCGATGCTCCGCTGGACGAGGTAGCCCATCAGCCGGGTGGCCTGCGCGGGCAGTGGCGCGGCGAGGCCGAGCACCCGGTCGTCCGATTCGAGCAGTGCGTGCAGCAGATGGCCGGTGTCCACCTCGCCGTCCCCCGCGCGCACCGCGCGGCGTCGGGCCCTGGCGGCGACTCGGCTGAGCGTACCGGCGTCGACGTGGGCCGTGACCGGCTCACGCAGTTCGATCAGGTGCAGGTCTGGTGACACGTGATCCACCACATCGTCAAGGGACAAGGAGGGGGAAGCTGAAAAGTGGAGAAGGTGGGAGGAAGCGACACCCTTGGGGCCCGCTGCCACCGGTAGTCTGCTGCGCAGGGTGAGCGACAGTCAACCCACAGATACGATCTTCCCACCGTCCGCGTGAGCGGTCGTCAGTTCGCGTGTTCTGGTATCGGCTTGCCACCCGGAGCCGACCAGCCGGAACAGAGTCCCGGCCGGCCCCTCCGCCATGATTCGCCACCCCCGCGCACGAACGCACGCCCAGGCGCACGCCCCCACCTGCACGCCCTCCCCCCGGCCTCCGACGACATCGCAGACATCGGACCGATCCGTTCCTCAGACCTCTTCGGCGAGGATCAGGTAGAGCTTCTTGCGGGCGTCGGCCAGCACCGCGAGCGCCTTGGCCCGCTGCTCCGGCGTCCCGGTCGTGACGACCTGGCGCAGGGCGTCGCGGACGGCGCCCTCGGCCTGGGCGAACTCGCGGACGACGCCCCAGTGCTCGCCCTGTCCGGCCTCCTCCCAGGGGGCGTCCGGGCCGGCCTCGGCCTCGGTACGGCCCGTCTCGGTGAGGCTGAACAGCCGCTTGCCACCGGTCTCCTCGCCACTCACGAGGCCCTCCTCCTCCAGCATCTGGAGGGTGGGGTAGACCGAGCCCGGACTGGGCCGCCAGCTGCCGCCGGAGCGCTCCGCGATCTCGCGGATCATCTCGTAGCCGTGCATGGGGCGGTCCTTCAGCAGGGCCAGGATGGAGGCGCGCACGTCGCCGCGGCGCGCCCGGCCACCGTGACGGCCACCGCGCCCGCGCGGTCCGCCGCCGTGGCCGAAGGGTCCGAAGCCGGGCCCGAAGGGGCCGGGGCCAGGACCGAAGCCGCCCCCGGGGGGCGGTCCGAAGCCACCGAAGGCCTCGCGGTACTCCGGGCGGGGGCCACGGCCCCGGTGCCCGCGTTCTCCACGCCCGCCACGGCCGGTCCGGCCGGGCTGAGCTGCATCAAAGGGGATTCCCGATCGCATGATTTCGTTCCTTTCATGAACGACACCCGGGACACGTACTGTCCCGATGCCTCAACGATATATCGGTAGTACTCGTTCGGCAAGCCCTCTCTCCGGTTCGCCGATGTCCCGTCCCGGTTGATGTGGTCCACGTCCCAGTCGATCTGGTTCGATCCGCTCGCAGTACCACTCGATCTGGTCCATCCGTACGTTCGATAGCCCCCTTCCGCTCGATCTGGTGAAGGTCCCTTCGTTTGACCGGCGGCAGGCGGTCGCGAAGCTTCAAGCTCGCAGCAGCAGGCTGAGGGTGCGGAGGTGTTCGTGGGCGAGCCCCTGAGAGTCCCCCAGGTCGGGGGTGACGTGTCGGATGTCGGCATCTCGTTCGTCGACGCCGAAGGCGCCGTCCGGTCGGGTTCGCTCGCGGGCTTGTGGAACGAGCCCTTCGAGATGGCTCGCCCAGCGAGAAGGTTCGTTGCGTTCAAGGGGCAGCGGAACTTCACGGGCGAGTACTGGGCTGCGACGTCGAGGGCTCTGGTGGGCTACGAGTCCTGGGTGGAGCGGGATGCGGTGATGGCGTTGGACTTCGAGCCGTCGGTCGAAGGGATGGCGTCGCAGCCCTTCCGGCTCGCGTGGAATCAGGACGGGCGGGAGCACGGGCATACCCCGGACTACTTCGCGCGCCTGGCCGATGGCAGCGGGGTGGTCGTCGATGTCCGCCCGGGGGCATTGGTGGACGAGGAGTCGGCGACGGTCTTCGCGTTCACAGGGCGGGTCTGTGAGGCGGTGGGCTGGCAGTTTCGACTGGTCGGGGAGCTGGGTGAGCCCTTTCGGTCGAACCTGCGCTGGCTGGCGCGGTACCGGCACTCCCGTTGTCATCGGGTGGAGCCGGCTGAGGCCCTGCGGGAGGTGTTCGCGGTCCCGCGGGCGCTGTTTGCCGGTGCAGAGCTGGTCGGGGACCGGATCGCGGTCCTGCCCGTGCTCTACCACCTTTTGTGGCGGCAGGAACTGATGGTGGATCTGGCATCGGCCCCGCTGGGGGCCGGCAGCTTGGTCTGCGTCACTGGAAGGCGGCGGACGTGAGGTCGGCAAGGCCGGGGAGGCTCCGGCTGGGGGACCGGATCCGGTTCGAGGGCAGCGTTCACACGGTGGTCGGACTGACCGGAATGAGGGTCCGCCTGGCCGACGAGCACGGCGGCGGCATGCTGGTCGACCAGGTGCATCTGCAGTCGGCAGTGGACTTCGCGGTGCTGGAGAGCCGGGGGCCGGTCCGGCTGGGCTCATCCGCACTCGTTGGGCACCTGCCGAAGGAGGTGGCGGAGCGGGCGCTCTGGTGGCAGCGGCACATGGTCGAGGTGCTGACCGGGCTGGTTCCGGACGCACCCGCAGGTGTCCGGCCCCGGCCCGAGTACGACCCGTCCTGCCGGTCGCTGGCGGAACGCGAGCGGGCGAAGGCGGTCGAACTGGTCGCGCTGGGCGAAGAGGTCAGCCCGCGGACGGTCAAGCGGATGCGGCAACGCTACGAGAGCGGCGGCGTCGAGGCCCTGGCGGATCATCGCCTGGTCCCGCACACGACCGTGGCAGGGAAGGTGGATCAACGGGTCGTGGAGGCGGTGCGGCAGGCCATCGCCGAGAGCGTGAACGCCTCCACCCGCACGATCGAGCACGCCCGGTGGCGGACGGAGCGGATCCTGGCCGCCGAGCACGGCGAGGGCGTGGTGGCGATGCCGGCGCGGACCACGTTCTACCGGCTGTTCGGCAAGTTGTCGGGCGGGGTCCACGTGACCGGGTCTGCCCGCACCCGCCGGTCGCTGGCCGACCAGCCGGAGGGTCCGTTCCGCTACGAGCAGGTCACGGCGCCGGGCGAGCTGATGCAGATCGACTCGACCCCGCTGGACGTGCTGGTGCGGCTGGACGAGGGGGTGCCGGGCCGGGTCGAGCTATGCGGTCTTTGTGTGCGCTTGGTCAGTGACCGGGCTGTCGGTGGGTCCTGGCACGATGCCTGGACATCGACATCAGGAGAACCATCATGGGCACCTGGGACATCGGCCCCTTCGACAACGACACCGCCGCGGACTTCTCCTACACCTTGGGCAAGACCGCAGGCGACGAATGTGAGGGCTTCGTCCGCAGCGCACTGATGCGCGCAACTGACACCAAGGCCTACCTCGATGGCAGCGAAGGAGCCGAAGCCGTAGCCGCGGCTGCTCTGATCGCCGCGCAGTGCTCCGGAGGCGAGCCTGTCAGCCCAGGTTACGGTGCCAAGGATCCCGTCTCGGCTTTCCCTGCCGATCTGCGGATGCTCGCAGTCGAGGCCCTGAATCGAGTCCTCGCGGAGCACTCCGAACTTGCGGAGCTCTGGGCCGAGGCCAGCGATGGTCTGCGATGGCGGCAGAGCATCGACCGCCTCCGAGAGATCCTTGATCCTCAGATTCAGCCGCCCGAAGACGTGCTGTTCGAGTCTAAATTGTGAGCGGTCGGTCACTGACCGCGTATGTTGCGCCAGTGAAGCAGAGATCTGCGTGGACGGTGCACTACACCAGCCGCGATGTCGCCCGGCCCGCTGCAATGCTGCCCTGGCTTCGTGACCTGCCCGAAGAGCTGACACCGTGGCTCGACGAGGCCGGGCTGCCCGATGGGCTGCCGTTCCTGCTGTCGCCTCGATACGAGTACGACGTGGTGCTCAACTCGTACTTCCATCGGGTGAACCTGATCGACGCGCCGTGGAACAGCAACGCCAACCGGGCCCGGGCACTGGCGGGGTTCTTGAACTTCCTGCACGGCGCGCGGGGCGGGAAGTCGTGGCGGCACGCCACTGAGGGCGACCATCTGGCGTTCCATCAGTGGCGGCGCCGGGACCCGGCCGGGCCCAGGGTGGCGGGCGGGACGTGGAGCCAGGAGGTCTCGCACGTCAACCAGTTCTTCGAGTGGGCCGTGCGGCAGGGCCAGATCGGAGCGGTCCCGATCCCGCACCGCTCCCGCAGGCCGGCGCCGCTGGGCACACTGCAGGCAGCCCGCGCCGAGGGCACGGTTCCGGCGACCTACGCGCACGACGAGGGCGGCGAGCGCATCGAGTGGCTCCCGCCGGCGTCCTACCGGCTCTGGCGGGACGTGGGCCTGCGCGGCTACGGGCCCGACGGCCTGCCCTCGGGCCGGTTCAAGGGCCGCTGGTCGGCGCGCAATGCGACGTTCACCGACCTGATGGCCCGCACCGGGATGCGGTTGTCCGAGCAGGCGAGTCTGACCGCGACGGAGATGCAGTTGCAGGTGGGGGCGGGTGGCTACCAGCGGTTCTGGTTGCCGGGGGCGATCGCGAAGTACTTCTCCGCGCGCTGGGTCTACGTCCCGCACAGCGTGGTGCGCGACCTGGCGGCCTACGCGGACCTGGACCGGGCCGAGGTCGTCCAGGACGCCCGTGCCGCCGGGCGCTACGACCGCTGGCGCAGACCACTGGTGGTCGACGACCCGTCACGACCCCACCTGGTGCGGACCGTGGGAAGTGTCGAGCGGCGGAGGGTGAACCTGCGCGAGCTCAAGCCGATGGAACGGCGACGGCTGCTGGTGGAGAGCGCGGACGGCCTGGAGCCGGCGATGTTCTGGCTCGGCGAGGACGGGCAGCCGCTGGCGGTGTCGACCTGGAAGAGCGTCTTCGCGGACGCCAACCAGCGCTGCCGCGACCACGGGGTGGCGCTGACCTGCCACGCCCACCTGCTGCGTCACGGGTTCGCCGTGGTGACCCTCGAACAGCTGCAGCGCGGCCACATCGCGGCGCTGGCCAGCCTTGACCCGGCCCAGCGCGGCCACTACACCCGGATCTTCGGGGACCCGTTGGACTGGGTCCGCCGCAGATTGGGCCACCGGTCAGTCCTGACCACGGCCATTTACCTACACGCCCTGCAAGAACTGGAGATGGAGACCCGGATGGCGCTGGTCCCCGACACCTGGGAGGACCCCAGGGACACCCCGATCCAGCGGATCGGCGACGACACACCGCCGGTCAGCGTGGTCGGGGCGGCCGGATGAACCGGCAGGGACGCGGCAGCACCGGCCCCGGCCGGCCCTCCGCTCTGCCGGAGCACGGCTACGAGCCGCCAGCGCCGGTGCGCGAACTGCCGGACGGGCGACTGCTGGTGGCCTTCCACGGCGACGACGACCGCCGCCGGGTCTTCGACGTCTCCAAGCTGCCGCTGCCCGGCTGGCATCAGACCCTGGCCGCAGCGGTTGCCCAGCGCACCGGGCCCGACGGCGGCCTTCGCACCTTCTCCGCCGCGACCACCGGCTGGGGATCACTGGGCCGCCTGGTGCGGTTTCTGGGATCACTGCCGCAGCCCCCGCTCGACCCGGCCCAGCTCACTCCCGCGCATCTGCAAGCCTTCTACGACCACCGGGCCAAGACCACGCCGACCACGGCCCTGCACGACATGAACGAGGTCAGGCTGCTGTTCGCCCTGCCCGCGTTGCGCGACCGGGTCTCCACCGAGGTCCTGGACCACATCCAGCGGCGCCTGCCCGCGCCCCGTGACGCGAAGGCCCCGGCCACCGGCACCGGCCCCTCGCCGTCCGGGATCGGCACCAAGCGGCTGACCACGGGTTTCTCCGATGGAGAACTTGCCCGACTCCTGGCCGCGCTGCGGGCGGACGCCGCCAAGATCCGCGACCGCGTCCGGGCGGGCGAGGGCCTGCTCCGGCGCTATCGGGCCGACCCCGGGGCGCTGAACGAGCAGGACCAGGGGTTGGGGCAGGCACTGGAATGGATGGCCGCCCCCGGACAGCTGCCGCCACCGCCGGGAGCCGAGCCCCATCCGTTCTCCTCGGACCGCCGGGAGTTGGCGGGGAACCTGTTCCTGACGCTGCGGGACCTGGCGCCGCTGATGATGCTCGCCGCCGCACTCTCGGAGCGCAACGGAGAGACGATCAAAGAGCTGCCGGTCCGGCACCGGGTGCTGGAGGACCGTGCGGTCGAGCTGGTCATCGTCAAACGACGCCGCGGTGCGCGGCGCTGGTTCGAGACCGTGACCTGGGAGATCGGGGCACCGGGTCGTGAACTGCACACCCCGGGCGGGTTCTACCTGCTGATGCTGGAGCTGACCGCCCGCAGCCGCGAGCGATGCGGCTCGCCGCACCTGTGGTGCGTCTGGCGCGACGGCCAAGCGGCCAGGCTCGGAGCCGCCGACGACTACATCGCCCCGTTCCAGGACTCGTTGAGCTGCACCGCGATCCTGCCCACCGCCTGGGCGGCGAACCGGCTCCGACCACTGCTGGCCGACCCCCAGCCCGCTGCTGTCGGGCCTGACAGTCCGTCACCGACGGAGCCCACCGGGGGGCTGCCGCTTCAGGTCAGCTTCAACCGGATCAAGACGAGCATGGAGGTGCGGCGCACGAAGCGAATGGGCGGTCACCTGCCCTCGGCCGCCAAGTCCAACAGCATGCCGGTCCTGTTCCGGAACTACCTCAGCGGCGACCCGGTGATCACCGCTTGGGCGGAGGAAGTCCTCGGCGAGGCCCTCCTGGATGCCGAACAGGCCGCACGTCAGGCGCACGAGCGAGCAGTCCAGGCCGCCGGCGGAGGCCCACGCGTCCTGCCCGGACCCGTCGACACCACAGTCATGGAGACAAGCGGCCTCGATCCCGAAACCGCCCGCCAGGTCGCCGACGGGGAACTGGACACCGGCTGGACGGCCTGCGTCGACCTCGACCAGCACCCCCTCACCGGGGAAACGTGCCAGGTCACCTTCCTCGCCTGCTTCCACTGCGGCAACTGCCTGGTCACCCGCGACCACCTGCCGCGCCTTCTGGCTCTGCTCGACGCGCTGACGCAGCGCCGCCGCGAACTGCCCGAAGACGTCTGGTGGCCACGCTACGGGCCGGCCTGGGTCGCCGTCCGCCAGGACATCCTCGCGAAATTCACCCCCGCCGAACTCCAACACGCCCAGGCCGACAAACCGCACGACGCGCTCCTGGACCTGGTCGAGAACCCCTGGGAACTGCCATGACCACAGCCCTGCGGGTCCTGCCCGCCCCCGCCTCCCCACAGCCCCGGGCCGACGGAAGCGATCCGTTCGTCTTCCATGGCCGACGTCTGCGCGCGGGTTGGGCGTTGGAGGAAACCTCGCGCTTCAGCGACGACGTCTGGAACCTGGGCCAGGCGATGCTCAAGAAGCACGAGCGCCGGTTCATCCTCGACTTCACCCTGATCCCCGCCGCTCACCGGCAGGTCGCCAAGGAACTGTGCTACGCGATGCTCTCGGGAACCGTCCCGGCGGCCGAGACCCGGCCGGCGGTCGGCACCGTCCGCACCGCCTTCACCCAGTACGTCCGGTTCCTGCGCTGGGCGGCCGACCGCGCTCCGCGCCTGGACGCCCTGACCGGCAACGACCTTGAGGACTTCCAGCGCTTCCTGGTCAAGACCCTGCCGACTTCCGGCGCCCGGCAGGGCGCCCGCGCCGGAGTGCGCAAATTCTGGCTCTGGCGAGACGTCCTTCCCTCGGGAGCTCTGCGGTTCGATCCGAAGCACATCGACGGCTGGACCGAGCCGACCCACGGCGCCTACGAGAACGCCACCGCCCGCATCCCGGAAGAAGTCCTCGGTCCGCTGTTCGTCTGGGCGATGCGATTCATCGACGAGTTCTCCACCGACATCGTCGCCGCGGACCGTCAATGGCGAACCCCGCCCCCGTCATCGACGGAACTCCACACATACGGCCACCTGCAGATTCTGCTGCGAGCCTGGCTGGACGAGCGCATCGCGGCAGGAGAACCGCTTCCCGCCTGGCGAGGCAAGACCAGCACGACCGCGATCGCGGACGCGCTGGGCCGCAACCGGATCTCCCTCGCCCGCTACGGGCACATGATCGACCAGGCCGCCGCCATCGTGGGGACCACTCCCCAGACGATCAGCGACGAACCGATCCTCGCCCGGCTCGACGGCGAGCCGTGGATCGCGGTGATCCTGGCCGACCACACCGAACGCGACAGCCTCGCCGCACTCGCCCGCCTGCTGCAGGACGCCTGCTACCTGGTCCTTGCCTTCCTCTCAGGCGCTCGCGACAGCGAGATCAAGCACCTGAAGCGCGGCAACCTTACAACCGAACGCGACGCGGACGGCACCACCTACCGCTGGAAGATGCACAGCCTGGCCTTCAAGGCCGAGGACGACCCCGCCGGCGTCCCGGCCACCTGGAACATCGGCGAACCCGCAGCCCGGGCCATCGCCATCCTCGAACGGCTGCAACCACCCGGCACCGACTACCTCTTCGCCCGCCTGGAGCACAGCCCCGGCGTCAAGCCCGACGCCATCAGCCAGGTCCTGACCAGTGGGACCACCAACGCCCGCCTGAACGCCTTCGCCACCTGGGTCAACGACTACTGCCGCCGCCACAGCCGCACCGACGGCATCCCCCTGGTCAACCAGCAGCCCTTCCACCTGAAAAACAGCCAGTTCAGGCGCACATTGGCCTGGTTCATCGCACGCCGTCCCGGCGGCGTCATCGCCGGCGCCCTGGCCTATCGGCACCACTGCATCCAGGTTTTCGAAGGATACGCAGGCACCAGCGAGTCGGGATTCCGCGCCGAAGTCGAGAGCGAGCAGGCCCTGGCCCGCGGCGAGCACCTCATGGCCGCGATCGACGCCCACGAGCACACCCAGCTCACCGGCCCCGCAGCCGAGGAGGCCGCCCGCCGCCTGGAGAGCCTCGGCGAACGCGCCCGCTTCCAGGGCACCGTCGTCCTGGACGACAACCGGCTGCGGCGACTCATGGCCAAGCACGACCCGGCCGTCTATCCCGGCCAGTACATCACCTGCGTCCACGACCACGCCAAGGCCCTGTGTGAACGCGCCCGCCACCGCCGCAGCGAAGGACTCCCCGACCACGGCGGCTGCAAGCCCCTGGCCTGCCGAAACGTCGCCCTCACTCCCGAGAACACCGCCGCCTGGCAACGCGAGATCGACCGCATCACCCGCCGCCTGGCCACCCGCCCGACCCTGCCACCACTCCTACGGCACCGACTGGAAGCCCGCCGCACCGAGATCACCGCATTCCTGACGGAGAACACCACCACCCAGGAGTCCGCGTGAGCCGCCCCGCCGACGTCCCCGCCGAGCCACACGTCCGCCGCGTCCTGGACCAGTACGTCAACGAGTGCCACGACAACGGCACCCGCCCCAGCGTCCTGGCCCTGGCAGCGAAGTTCGACCTGAGCAACACCACCTTCCGCCGACACTTCCCCGACCTGGCCAAGGAAGTCTCCGCCGCCCGCTCCAGGCCGTCACCCTGCCCCACGGCCGAGATGCGGCCCAGCCCCTACGAAGTCCTCGCCGCCCGAAACGCCAAACTCCGCCGCGCCAACCGGATGCTGAACGAAAACCTCCAGTTCGCAGCCGCCCAGATCCAGCGACTGGCCGTCGACAACGCCCGTCTGCGCGAAGCCCTGGAAGCCATCAGCGACGTCACCCACATCAACCGAGCCAGCCACCCTGGCCACCGATGACGATCCCCTGTGACGACGACAGGTCCTGCTGAAACTGCCGCTACTTGTTGAACCCGCGGGACGGACTGAGGAGTTTACGCGCTTCCACTCGAACGGCATCGTCCGCGTCCAGTGTCAGCTCCTCCAACTGCGAGACCAGCTGGCTCTCGCCGGTCTCGGTCATCCAGCGGAGATCGCCCATGATCGCCGAGTAGAGATGATCCACGGTTGAGGGCTCCGGAAACGACGGCTCCCGGGAACGGGCAAATGCGGCCAGGACCAAGCGCAACCCATAACTGTCCTGACGCTGCAGAAGAGCATTGGCTGTCCCCTGGGTGACGCCGGTGTCGTGAAGGTCCAGCAGGAGTTGCTGCAGGATCTCAGCCATCCCAGGAGCCTCCGCGTCGACAGCCAGTCGCCGCCCAGCAGCCACCCTGACGGACCACGACGCGGAGTCGGCATCCTGAACCGCAGTACTCAACTCGTCACTGATCTCGCTGGGGGCCATGGCCCCACTGTCGCACAGGGCCCTGCGGTCAACGGTCAGCTCAGAACTACGTCCACAACGGCCTGGTCGACATCGCCACCCGGACCATCGTCGCCGCAGTGCTGCGGCCGACGACGAAGTCGGTGGACGCTTCCCTGCTGCTGGCCCGCGCGCTGACGCCGGAACCGATGCGGCCCGGCTGGGCCGACGCACTGCGGATGTCCCGCTCGGTGCTGCCGCACCGCAGGCTGCTGACGCTGGACGAGCGGCTGGAGCACGCCGCGGCCCGACCGGTGATCATCCCGGAGATGATCGTCTGCGACCGGGGCAAGGCGTTCATCTCGGACAACTTCCGGGCCGCCTGCCGAAGTCTGGAGATCACCTTCCAGCCCTGCCACCCCCGCTCACCTGCGGAGAAGCCCCACATCGAGCGGACCCTGGAATCGGTGGCCACAATGTTCTGCCAGTTCCTGCCCGGCTACCTGGGCCGCACCGCCGAGCACCGGGGCCGCCGGGCCGAGGACGAACCACTGTGGTCAATGCAAGAGATCCAGGAGTTCCTGGACGAATGGATCATCGCGAAGTGGCAAACACGCCGCCACGACGGTCTGCGGGACCCTGGCACCCCCGGCCGGACCTTCTCGCCGAACGAGAAGTACGCGAGGCTCATCGAGAGCGCCGGCTACGTCCCCCTTGCCCTGTCAGGCGACGACTACGTCGAGCTCCTGCCCGCGACCTGGCGGGCCGTCAACTCCTACGGCATCAAAATCAACCACCGGATCTACGACTGCACCGACCTCGGGCCCCTGCGCCGCCAGCCCTCCGGGATCACCCTCAAGAGGAACCTGTGGGAAGTCCACCGGGACCCCTATGACGCCAGCTGGATCTGGGTCCGCAGCCACTGGGACGGCAACGGCTGGCTTCCCGTCCCCTGGAAGCACCTGGGCAGCGTCCCACAGCCGTTCGGCGACCTGGCCTGGGACCACGCCGCTGCCGACCTACGCCGCAGCGGCCTACCCGACCCCACCGAGGCGGAGATCGCCCAGGCAGTCTCCTCACTGCTGGTCCGGGCCGCCCAGGGCCCGGACCACGGGAGCAAGGCACGGACGCCCCGGCCGTCGCAGCGGGACCTCCGCGTTGCCGGCCGGACCCGGGCCGCCGCACAGAACCCGAACCTTGGTCCGCCTCGACCCGAGCCAGCCGCAGCTATCGAGCCGGACCCGGACGGCCAGGGCGAGCCCGGCCCGCAGGACGAGCCGGTCGCGAAGGTGATCCCGCTCGGCGTCTTCGACCCCTTCAAGGAGGCTGACACCCGATGGTGACCGCCCACGACCCCGCACTCGTGACCGACGACCGCCAGCAGCCCGACTGGCGCCAGTCGCTGGACCAGGCGGACCTGCAGCGCTACCTCACCACTCTGGAGGGCTGGCGCGACTTCACCCGACAAGACCCGGTCCCACCCGAACTGCTGACCGCCGCCATCCTGACCAGCCTTACTCCGGACGAGCAAGCGGACTACGACGACGTGCGGCTGGACCACCACACCCGGCTGACCGTCGCCGCGACCTCGACGCTGCGGCAGGTCGTCCTCACCGGCCGGCGGCTGATCCTGCTGAACCGGCATGCGATCAGCGCCCGCCGGGGCCTGATCCTGTCCGGACCGGCCGGCACCGGCAAGACGACCGCGCTCACCCAGTTCGGCAAGACCATCGAAGCCATCGACCAGCGCCGACACCCCGGAGTCGCAGGGCGGATCCCGGTCGTCTACGTCACCGTCCCACCTGCCGCTACCTCGCGCGTGGTCGCCGTGGAGTTCGCCCGCTTCCTCGGCCTGCCCGTCACCGCCCGCGCGAACATCACCGACGTCATCGAGGCCGTCTGCGGGGTGCTGATCGATGCGAGCGTCACCGCGGTCTGCGTCGACGAGCTCCACAACTTCTCTCTGGCGACCCGCAACGGCGCGGAGGTCTCCGACACGCTCAAGTACTTCTCCGAGCGCATCCCCGCCACCTTCGTCTATGCCGGAATCGATCTGGAGGCGAACGGCCTGTTCAACGGCACTCGGGGCCGCCAGATCGCCGGGCGCTTCGGGATGATCGAGACCGTCCCCTTCCCCCACACCGACGAATGGACCGGCCTGGTCGCCACCCTGGAACAGGCCCTGCGATTGCACAAGCACCGGCCCGGCACCCTGGAGGGACTGGCCCACTACCTGCACCAGCGCACCGGCGGCATGATCGGCTCGCTCTCCCACCTCATCCGAGGGGCCGCCATCGACGCGATCCTGGACGGCACCGAGAAGATCACCCGCGCCTCGTTGCAAGAGTGAAGCTCGATCGCGCGGCCCAAGAGCGGAAGCGGAACCCAGACTCATGACCCTCCACGGCGGGACTGTCCGCCAACTGCCTTTCCAGGTCCGGCCGCGAGCCGGTGAGGGATTCCGCTCCTTCGCGAGCCGCCTGGCCCAGGCCAATCACCTCCCTTTCCCGCTCCTCATGTCGTTCCTGCGCCAGTGCCCCGGGCGAGAAGTCCTCCCGTGGACGCCTCTGGCAGCGGTGACCGGCCGCGATCCGGATCTACTCAGGCAGCTGCTGGAGACCGTGAACTGCCGCAAGTGCGGCACCCCGATGCCACCCACAGGCGCCCTCGGCCGCAGAGCCGTCTACTGCTCGGCGCGTTGCCTGAGGCTTGTCCGCATGGCCCGCGTTCCCCTCGCCGCTCAGCGCCAGCAGCCCTGCTGGACCTGCGGGACACCAACCAATGTCCGCCCCGGCCAGCGGCGCATCCTCTGTTCCTCCGACTGCCGACGGACTGCCGGCCTGGAACGACGACGCGACGACGGCCAGCCCAGGCAACGGCGGAAACGCTAGTTGTCGCTGAACTCCTCGGCGAGGATCTCCACCTCGCTCGGACCAATGATGGTCAGCCACTGGAGCACACAGCGGTTGTTGTGGTGCTGCAGGAGATGGCGAGCCTCGGCTGGCCACGGGCCATGTTGGGGCAGCTCCCGCACGACGACTTCGTCCACGAAATCGCAATCCGGGCCGGAGAAGTCGGCTCTCGCATGCAAGACACCCACGAGGCGCAGAGTCGCACCAGCACTCTTCGACCTCAGCTGGATGACCGCCTCGCTGGGCTGCAGATCGGTCCGGATGACGACCGATTCCAACCAGTGGAAGTGGTCGCGCAGTGCTTCAAGGGTCACGGCGGAACAGTATCCCGAGCGTCCACAACCGCCCCGCTCAGAGCAGCGTCCATCCTGAACCGCTATCGGAGCCCTCACCATGCCTCGGTCACACCGACAGTTGCCTTGCTCGGTCCCCCTCTTCCACGACGAAACCCTGAACTCCCTGATTCGGCGGCTGGCTGCCGCCAACTACCTCAGCGGAGAAGACCTCCGCGCCTACCTCGGAATCGGTAGGAAGACCCCCGTCATCGAGATCCTCGAACCGCTCGCCCTCGCCATGGGCAAACCGGCCCCCAGCCTGCACCTCGCCCTCCCCGAGTTCATGCAGGTCCCGCTCAGCAGCACGCCACCAGACGACCCTCCAGGGCACTTCGGCCGCCCACTTCCAGGAGATTTGCCCCGCTGCTTGAAACGCCCCGCCTGCCGCCGCTGCGTCCAGGCCGCCGGCATCAGATCCGAGGTCATCTGCTGGAGCACGCACGAACGCAACGTCTGCCTGCGCCACTACCTCTGGACTGGCGGCGAGTGCCTGCGAGCGGAGGACCAGGTCGATGTCAGCATCCTGCCGGGCACTGCCCGCGCTCAGCGCCACCACCGCAACCTGATCACTCGTCATGGCCGACGCTGGGTGCGGAATGCCTTTCCCGACGCCCGCTCCATCTTTCTCCACTGGATCCAGGAGCTGACCGCCGATCCGTTCAACATCATCGCTCGCAGCTCGCAGCACCTGCTCGGGCAGAACGGTGAACCCGCACCGGCTGAAACGGCGCTGGCGATCCTCTTCCACCCTCAGATCATCACCCTCACCGGCCTCATGGCCAGCTCCTGCTGGGAGCGCAACACCGCACAGACCAGCACGATCCTCTACCTGGTCGAGGAGGTCACCTACCGGGATATCCTTCTCGGCTATTTCCCGAAGGACAGGACGGATCCCCTGGTCAAATGGACAGATCGGTACGTCTCGGCGCACAAGTTCGCAGCCTCAAGTGGGAGGTGGAGTGTCTTCAGCACCCTCTTCCCCGAAGAGACCGTGCTGCCATCACCTCGCGCCGGTGCCAAGCGCAAGAGGCAGACCATCCGCTCCGGCCCTCTGCGCTACGGTCCATAGCCCAGCCGCCCAACACCGCGGAGCATCCAGCTCAGACCAGATCGACCGGGACGAGCACCACCAAACGGACCCGCCGAACCAGATCCAGTGGGATTTCAACCCCGCTGCTGTCCCAGTCGATTTGGTCGCCGCAGGTCAGCACACCCAGCGCGGACCAGATCAACTGGGACAGGACAGCCGATGACTGTCCTGTGACAGCGAACCTTCACCGATTGCCATCGAAGTTTGATCACCAGTAGGTTCCTGCCATCGAAGTTTGACCGGGTGGGGTTGCTGGCGGTCCGGGGGAACGGTGGGGGCACCGGCGCATGCGTTCGGCGATGCCGCGTTGTCGGTGTTCGAGTTGGGGTTCTTCGAGTCGGGTGAGCTTCGGCGGATGCCTCTGGGGCGGGGTTGGAACGTGAGGTTCGAGGCTGCCGAGCCGGTTCGGGAGTTCCATTGGGCCAAGGGGAATGAGAGCTTCCCCGGCTGGTACTACTCCGTGACGACGGAGGGTCACGTGGGCTACGAGTCGTGGCTGGAGCGGGACCGGTTGACGCTGATGGATCGTGATCCGCGCGTGGTGGGGATCTCCTCGCAGCCGTTCTGGCTGCACTGGCATGACGGTGAGAGGGAGCGTCGGCATGCTCCGGACTACTTCGTGCGGCTGGCCGACGGCCGGGGCCGGGTCGTGGACGTCCGTGCAGATGAGCGTATGGACAAGCGGACGCGGGAGGCTTTCGCGGCAACCGGGCGGGCCTGCGCGGCTGCGGGTTGGGAGTTCGAGTGGGTGGGCACGCCTGACCCGGTGCTCATGGCGAACGTGCGCTGGTTGAAGCGGTACCGGCGAGCGCGTTCGGGGCAGCCCACTGAGGTGGCGGCGCGGTTGGTCGAGGTCTTCCAGGACCATTGTCCGTGCGCGAGCAACAACGCCGGGACCTGGACCGGTGGGAGGGCGGGACACCGTGCCTGTTCCTCCGCCGACGCGCCCGGGATGCGGCGCGCGGACGGCTCCAGACGGCGCCTGGCCGCTGCCTTGCCCGTCCGGTGGTACTGCGCCGGACGGGCAAGGCAGCGGTGGCATCGAAGCGACCGGCCCGCGTCTCCGTGCTCACGTCAGAGGTGGGGGAGGCGGGCGCTCAGCGGCGCGACCGGCCCAGGACTTTGCGGATGGTCCAACAGACCAGGCCGATGGCCAGACCGATCCCGGCTCCGGCCGCGAGCCCCTCAGCGGGGTCTGCGATGTGGGTCATCGCGGCTCCCCCCAGGATTCCGCTGACCACGGCAGCGCCCACGCCCCACCCGGTACCTGTCTGTGATGTGCGTAGCCGTGCCATAGTCCCGGGTTCCTTCCCATCAGATGAACTCAACATGTCACAGCCCCGTTGGCGGCTCCCCCAAGAGCCCCGATGAAACCACCCGGACCTGCGCCGACCCCACCTGCGAAGGCACCGCCGACGATCCCCGCTGCGGCCCCGCCCATGCTGTTCTTGGCCACGCACTTGGCGAACTTCGGGACGTGCCAACTGGTCGGCTTCCACCAGGGGTCGGCAACGACGGGGAACGCCGTGGCCGCGTTCGCCTCCACGGTCTGAACCAGCGTGGCGCCCTCAAGCCGGTAGGAGGTCGGGACCGGTCTGCCCGCCGCGTCCGTGGCCCACGGGGCGTCGAAGGACCCCAGTACCTCGTCGCCCCGCGAGACCAGGATGCTGCCGTCGACCTGCAGCTGGGCGGCGGCACCCTCGGGGAGGGCCAGGGGGAAACGCCAGGTGGTCGGCGCGCTGGAGTCCTTGAGGGTGACCAAGGTACGGGCGCCGCCCTCCTTCGTGGGCTGGACAGCGAGGTCGGCGTCCTTGGCCGCGTCCGGGTAGACGACCGTACCGTCTGCCTGCCTGCTACCTGTCACCGCTGCCGTGCCGGGCAGGCCCAGGGACAGGGTCCCACCGGTGGGCAGGCCGGCCGATACCGCACCGACGGAGGTGGCGGGAGCCGTCACGGTCGCCGTGCCCGCCGCGGTGGCGGTGAGCGCACGGGCGGGACTGCCGGCGACGGGAGCATCGGGGGCCAGGTCGGCAGTACCGGTGGCCTTCTCCACCAACTGCGCGGCCCGCTGCGCGCTCGGGCTCCCGGCATCCGCAAATGCACTGGGGGCTGCGGACATCATAAGAGCGGAACCGGCAAGCGCAGCTATCGCTGCAGACGTCATGTACTGGCGGCGGAACATCAAGAACCTCTCGGTGGATATTGCGGATATTTTTGTGCGGAACGACTGCGACGTGCCGTCTGATCCAGGGGTTGCTGCAAAGCCCCGTTGATCACGTGATGCCGCTGGTCAGGGCCAGGGCAGGTCGGGAAGTGTCCTCGCCGAAAATCCAGTGTGCTCGCATCCGGGAATTATCTCCACGTCGGATATCCCACCTTTCACGCCACAAGAAGATGGGGCCTCGGCGCGCCCATATCAGCCGGCAGTTCATTCGGAGCCGGACAGCCCGTGGAATATCAATATGAGAAAACCCCAGAGTTCACTGAGATATCTCCAAGGCCTGTGCCCCAGGGCCTTCAGGTTGCTGCTGGATCCCGGTGGGCCTGGCCGTGACGGTCTATCAGAAAGGCAAGAAACCGGGGTTAAGCCTGGCGGTCGTGCGAGATCTGCGTACAGACGGAACTCCTCTGATCGGGATCAACCACCAGTCATGGAACCGAGTTGCGTCGATGCGGTACATGGCGTTTCGTCGGTGCGCCATCACGGGCCAGGAGCGCGGCCTACGTTGGTAGCCCATGTGCTCGAGTTGAGCGAGCAGGCCCCCTGCGACATTCCTCTCCGGCTCCGCGACCTCGGCACCGGAGGCACCCCGGGTCAGCCATAGCGTGCCGCGGACGGCGGGGCGGCCGACCCCTCCGTCGCATCATCGCGCCCGTCGGCACTCACCCCCGCTCAGGCAAACCAACACGAATGGGCGGTTGTTCGAGGCCTTTCCTGGCGGGGTCCGGAACGGTTGGGTACGCACGTTGCGCTGCGGCCACTGCCGTTCCTCGACGAGTGAGCCGTGACACGGTAGTTGGAACCGGAGAGACGTGGTGACCAGGCTGTCCTGGGCATACGCGACAGGCTTGTTGGAACTGGTTTGCCAGGCTTCCTGCAACCAACGGTCAGTTGTCATTCTTGTTGGAACCGGACCTGCCAACCCGTCTCGGCGGCCCACCGTTCGGCCCCAGCCATCAGAACCTGGGTAGCGGGGGCCTTGATCTGCCCATTTTCCAAGAGGTCCGGAACGCTCAGCGCCAGCCTTTGCTTGAACGCGCCCCAGCCCTTACGAGCGGTCTCGTCCGCGCGTAGATAGTCCCGGAACAGCAGGGCAAAGCGGGCGTTGGGGCCAACGCTTTCCCGGAGGTGGACATTGCTGCGGCGCGCGCCGATGGGGGGCGCGAAAACGAGCTTGCGGCACCGTTGTCCTGCCGAGACCTCGTGGTGATTCCACGGTTCAGGTCGACAGCGGAAGCCAATCGCGGCGAGCAGTTTGACGTCCCGGGTCTCGGCGATCGACGTCATCCGGACCTGCACGTCGATGCAGTCTTTGGCCGGTAGGCCCGGCACCGAGGTGGAGCCCACATGGTCGACAGCGACTGCGACGTCACCGAGGGCAGCTCTCAACTGCCCGGCCAACCGCTCGAACTCCGCCGGCCACTCCAGTCGATACTCGACCACTGCTACCTGATTGGGCTCATCGGGAAACGGCACGGCTCCGTACTCTACCGCCCGAGGTGGGACAGCACGGCGACGGCGAGGCTTGTCGATCGCCCGCCTCCTCCTCGCTCGGCTGCCGGACGAGACACCTCAGCGATCGATGCCGGGAGAGTTCCGGTTCCAGCCCCTATGGCCAGGTTCCAATATCGTGTCCCGGTGTCCTGTCGCGTTGAGCTTGTCTGTGGATCTTGCGCCGAGCTGCGGTGTTGCCAGGTCGAGTGAGAACACTCGGCTCGGGATTCTCAGTGCATCTGGCTTCTGCGGAATCCGGGGGCTGCGAGCCGCAGTCTTGGCAAGGCAGTCGGGGGGAATCTGGACTGGGCCTGGGGCGACGTAGGCTCACGGGCTGTGAGCCAACAGGGTGAGGTCGGGAAGACGCGCTATCTGGTCCTTCATGACTATGGGATGGGGGGGCTGTGGTGGTGGGTGTGGGCGGGCTCGGCGGAGGAGATCGTCAGTGCCTGCGCCGAGGTTGAGGTGATCGCGGACCCGGACGTGGTGAGACGTGCCGAGACGTGGGGTTTGGAGGAGGTCCGTCTTGACGATCCGGACCCGAATCCGCTGTCCAGCCTCCGCGCTCAGCGGGATGCCCAGCGTGGCCAGCCGGGATTCGGTGTCCTGGCGGGACGGAACCGTGTGTGCCTGCGCTGGCCGGAGGGCGAGGAAGGAGAGGTCTTCTTGATGGAACTCGGGCCGGACGGACGGCGGTTGCGGCAGGTTGAGATCGGCCCGGACGGTGGTTCGGTCAAGACAGGCATTGAGGATTGGCCGTTCAACCCGCCGTTCGACCTTTGTGATCCGCAGTATGCGTCCATGGAGATCGGACCCGGTGACTTCGAGGAAGCGTGGCAGCGGGCCCGTCATGAGTCCGAAGGCTGATCAGGCGGCTTCCCGGGCTGTGTGAGGTCGGCAGAAGCGCTGGTAGAGCGGGTCCTGGCGGCCGCGGGTGGTGTAGATCCGCGCGAATCTTCGGCTCAGCTCGGCCGTTGTGGCCAGGTAGAGCTCCTTGGGATCGACGACCTCCGTCGGTGGGTTGAGGATCAGGTCCGTCAGCACCGCGGTCTCGGGGAAGGACGCCAGGCGATGGCGGTCCTCGAAGGGGATCTTCGTGCCGGCGGGGTGGAGCTCGATGCGGTCGAGGCGGCGGGTCCATTCCCGCCCGAGGTCGAGTGGCATGCCGCCGGCGGACCACTCGTCGATGATCTTCCAGGCCAGGTCGAGGGCATGCTGGATGCGGTGGTCGTGACGGCGGGCGAGCCGGTCGAGGTGGTGCTGGGCTTGGAGGACCTCGGGCAGGTGGGTGAGCGGGATGTCGTGGGTGGACCTGGTCCAGCGCCGGTGACGAGGGCAGAGGTGCTGGTGGGCAGGCGCGAGGATGATCACCATGGAGGCTGAGGGGCTGCGGCGGGCCGTGCAGCAGTGACAGGGACGGCCGATCACTTGCTCCGGCCGGGTCTTCGAGTGTTGAGGGTCGAGGAAGTCCGCGAGTGCGGGCAGGGCTCTGGCGAGTCGGGCTGTTGGGCGTCCGGCAAGGACGGCCAGTCGGGTTGGGGACTGGGTGGTCCAGCCGGCGGTGGTGTTGCTGAGCGGGGAGAACTCCGAAGGAAGCGGCCCCAGGAGCTGGGCGAGGCCGCTGACCGGGCGGTTGTTGGCGACGGCCAGGCGGTGCAGGTAGGAGCCGATGGTCTCGCCGTGGACGGGGCCGGGCGAGAGGGGCAGCGGGCGGAGCGGGTCACGCCGCGTCGGCATCGGGCCTCCGGCGGCGGGGTCTGCGGGCCCGGCGCCGTTCGACGCGTGCGCTCTCGGCGGTCTGGTCGACTTCGATGGTGTCGAGGGTCTTGCGGGTGATGGATTCGCTGCCGCTGATGATGGCCTCGATGGAGGCGCCGCGGACCAGTTGGGAGAGGCTGCCGATCGCGCCGTCGGTGCGTTCGTGGAGGTAGCCGTCGAGTTTCACCAGGCTGCCGGGCTTGTGGTGGTGGAGCCTCAGGGCTTCTTCGAGGGAAGCGACCAGGTTGCGCCAGTTCTGGCGCTGTGCGCTGGTGCCGTAGGCGAACGGCTCGGTGTCGGTGACGGTGTAGCGACCGGCGATCTGCTGCCCGCGGACCCCGTTGAACAGGCCGCTGGCGGCGACGTCGATCCCGGCCAGTACGAAGGTGGCGGGGATCCGCTCGGACAGGTATTTGAGCTGGTCGGAGGCTTCGGCTCCCGCCTGGGTCGCGAGGTTGAGGTTGTGGATCTCGTCGACCAGCGCGAGTTCGACGCGCATCTTGATCAGCAGGTCGCAGACCGCGTTGGTGATGGAGGTCTGGGTCTCCTGCCGGAAGACTGGGATGCCCAGGAACCGGGCGAACTCGATGGCGAGCATCTTGGGGGTGGCCCGGGGTGGGACGGTGACGTAGACGACCGGCAGGCGCCCGGCAGCGGCTGGACCGAGGCGTTTGCGGACCAGGAGTTCGTGGTTGCGGCCCAGTTGGGCGATGGCGGTGGTCTTCCCGGTTCCGGCCTGGCCGGTGACGATCAGTCCGCGGCGGCCGGAGATCTGGTGCCGGTTGAGCAGGACTAGCCTTCGCCCGGTGGTGAACACGTCGCGGACTGTGGGGGTGGCCACGACCACGAGTCTGGAGTGGTAGTCCAGTCTGGGCTCGTTGTAAGCGATCAGGTCCTCTTCGCTCAGGGCCTTGAAGGCTGCGAGCGAGAGCATCTGCGGGCAGGCGGGGGTGTCGTCGACGAACCGCTTCCAGCCGTCCTTGGTGGTCAGCGGGTTGTGTTCGTCGTCGGGGGCGGCAGGCGGGGTCACCATAGTGGCCTTCCTTCCTCTTCCAGGGGGTTGAAGACGCCGAACGGGGTGACCGGCATCTCCTCATCAGCGGCTTCGGGGCCGTCGATATCGGTCTGCGGTGCGGGTGGAAGCTCGGGGCGCGAGGTGGCCGCGAAGGCGGCCCGGGTCCGGGCCATGACCTGCTCGGAGCCGGCCGGCGCTTTCCCCGACCGGTGGAGAAGCTTCGCAAGGACGCGGGCGATCGCGGTCTCGCTGGTGTCGTCCTGGCCCTGGTCGGCCAGGAGCTGGCGCGCGTGGCGCCAGGTGAAGTCGGCGAACGGGGCCCGGACCATAGGCAGATGCGTCCAGGCGGCCTCGATCCACCGCCGGGTGTCGCTTCGCCGTACCCAGACGCGGGAGACGTCGTAGGGGTCGTAGTGCACTTCCCACAGGTCCTGCTTGGCCGTCACGCCGGAAGGCTGTCGCCGCAGCCGGTTGAGCTCCGGGCTGTCGTAGGTGCGGTAGTCGACCTTGACGCCGTAGTCGTTGACCGCCCGCCAGACCACGGGCAGCAGCTCGATGTAGTCCTCGGCCGACAGCGCGACGGGCAGGTAGCCGGCGCGGGCGACGGCGATCGCGTACGACTCGTTCGGTGACAGCGTCCGCCCTGGCATGTAGGGGTTGCGAAGGCCCTCGTGCGGGCGGTGCTGCCAGCAGATGATCCACTCGTCCAGCAGATCCTGGAGCTGGGCGAGAGTCCAGAGCGCCTCGGTCGCCGGGTCGCTGCCGCGACGGGTGACGTCGGAACCGGTGTAGCCCGCGACGTACTGGCAGAACAGCGAGTTGATCGACGCGAACGTCCGCTCCACGATCGCCTTGTCCGTCGGTGTCCGGGGGCGCGCGAACTGGAGCGAGATCCCCAGCAGCGAACAGGCCGAGGAGAAGGTCTCGGAGACGAAGACCTTGCCGTGGTCGATGACGATGGTGTCCGGCACGATGACCGGCTTGGCGGCGGCGTGCTCCAATCGCCTGTCCACGGCCACCAGCCGCTCGTGCGGCAGGATCGAGTCCGCCATCGCCAGCGTCCGGCTCCAGCCCGGCCGCATCGGCTCCGGCACCAGCATCTTCGCCAGCAGCACCGCGGCGTCGACGCCTTTCGTGCCCGCGGGCCTCAGCAGGGCCGCGCAGATCGTGCGCGTCGTGACATCGACCGCGATCGTCAGCTCCGGCCGGGCCACGACCCCGTCGTCCAGTACCGCCATCACATCCAGCCGGGTGGAGTCGACCTGCACGATCTCCCCCGGCCGGGTGGCCATGGACGGGGTGAACGGCCCGGCCGGGCGAAGAGCCCGCTGGCGGCGGACTGTTGCCGATCCGAACGGGTCGTTGCCCCGGGCGAGGTTGTTCACGAGCCGGTAGAAGGTCGCCCGCTTCGGCAGGTCCACCTCGTCCTCGCCGTGCCGGCCGACCAGGATCTGCTGGGTCCGCATGATCACCCGCTTGCGGTCGCCGGTGGACAGGTCCGTCTGCCCGGCCAGGGCCTCGGTGACGGCTGCCACCACGCGCTCGTCCACCCGGCCGGTGCCGGGGACCGGCGCGGGAGGCTTGCGGGAGCGGCCGTCCACCAGACCCCACAGGCCCTCGGCCTCGTAGCGCTGGCGCATCCGCAGGAAGGTCCGCCGACTGATCTGCTGCCCGGCGGCTGCCAGCTCGGCGACCTTGGCGGCTTCCCGCTCCACCAGCGTTCGCCAGGCCGGGTCGTACTCCGGACGCGCAGGCGTGCCCTCTTCCGCGTCCGGGGGCAGACCGGTGACGACTTCCACGACATGTCGTTCCCAGAACCGGGCCTGCTCGACCACGGCCTCGGGCAGGGCGTCCATCAGCGCGAACGGAGGCAGCGTCACCGCGGGCACCGCGTCCGGCCCCCGGTCGAGGAGTTCGAAGTCGTCGGCGGCCATCACATGCCCGGCCGCGAGCACGCTGACGTCCCCCTCCTCTCCGACCAGCCTCAGAGCCGTTCCCTCCAGCCCGACGATCTGCTTGGTCCGACCGTCGAAGCGAATCCGGTCCCCGACCCGCAGCACCCCTCTGGGGGCCAGCTCACCCACGGCCCACCTCCGCGCGGCCGATCACGGAAACGTCGCTCAGCGGAACCATCAGCTCCGTGGTCAGGTCACCGCACCACAGCAGATGGAACAGCGTGGGCAGCACTGCCAGCGGATCGCCCGCCGCTTTGGCTCCGTCCACCAGCGTCCGGGGCTCCCGGAAGACCTCGCCGAGCCGCCCTGCCACGTCGTCGACCCGGTTGCGCAGGTGCCGATAGCCCGACAGCCAGCGGACGTTGACCATCCGTACCGGATCCGGCTCGTGAACCAGGGCATACGACCAGCAGCCCATCGCCTGGCACATCGCCTCGGTCGCCGAGAACTTCACCGCGTCCTCCGGCCCCACCCGGTCCGCCGGCCGGACATCGACCACCAGCCCCGACCCGTCCTCCAGCCGGACGAAGTAGTCCGGCGTGTGCGAGATCCGGCGCGTCGCCCCCTGCCAGGTCACCCGGAACGGCTGCGAAGCCAGCCCCACCACGCGCTGGTCATGGTCGAGCAGCATCAGCCGGTCCCGCTCCAGCCAGGACTCGAACCCCACCAGCGACGCCGTGGTCGCCGCCCAGTACCAGCCCGGGAAGTGCCGCTGTCCGCGGTACGACGCAAAGCGCCGCACCGGACTCGCGGACTCGAAGGCAACCCGGGCAACCTCCTCCAGAACGGACCGTCGCAGGCCGCCGCCGTCAGCATCGGCCCACTCGACATCGACCAGCCCCAGGTCCATCAACACCCCCGGCCCTCACGTACACGCGTCGAAGCGACCGTGACAGGTGCAGTGAGAACCAGACCGGCGAAGCGAGATCAAACCCCCCGAACGGGGCAAAACCCACCGCTCAGCGCGCGGTGCCGTGAGAATCCGACAACACCGATGAGACCGAGTGAGAATCCGCCAGCTGCGATGCGACAGGACAGCCGTTCCTCGACGAGGTGGCGGCGGATCAGACCGATAAGTGACAGAAACCCTGGCCAGGTGACACCTATCGCGTCCCGGCACATGCAAGCAGGCAAGTGGTCAAACTTCGATGGCAAACGGTGAAACTTCGTTGTCACAGGACAATGACCGGTGACAGCGAACCTTGATCGCGTGCCACCGACGATCGACGGACGGCGGTTCGTGTCGCCGAAGTTTGATCACCCCAGGTCAGGGCGGGGCCGCCCGCCCCAATAGGATCGCGACCGGGACCGAGGGCGCGGCACTGAAGGGTGCCCGTCCGCTGGAACGAACTGCGTTCGGTGAATCCTCGCTGGCACACGGTCAGCGTTCGCCGGCACAGGTCATGCGCCAGCAGACCTTGAGCGTGTGCCATTGAAAGCCGCCGCCCGTGCCGGCTGGGCCCGGCGAGCGGGCACTGCTCGAAGCCCCGATGGGTTGATCACTCCTTGTTCCAAAGCCGCCACGCTGAGGCGTCGGCGTGGCTAGGCTGCTGCCTTGATCGTCCGCGAACGGCGGCACGGCATCCGGAGCAAGGAGTCCCATGACCATCGGCGTCGAGACCGACAGTCTTGTCAGCTTGTCCAACTACGGGTGCCTGAAGTCGAACGGCTACACCGAGGCCATCATCCGCGCCTACCAGTCGGTCAACCGGGTCGACCCGAACTTCTCGGCGAGCGCGCAGAACGCGCAGAACGCGGGCCTGCCCGTCGACGCCCTGATCACGGCGACCTGGCAGACTCCCGCCACCGCGGCCGCCGACGTGGCCCAGTGCATCAAGGACTACCAGCTCACGGTGCAGACCACCTGGCTCTTCACCGAGTGTTGAGCGACGTTCGTTGTGGTGATGACGGCGTCATTGGTTTTGGTGCTGGGCAGCGACGGGAAGGGCCGGTCCGACGGAGTCGGACCGGCCCTTGTGTTCATGTCGCCGCGGTGATGCTCACTCTGTCGTGACTTCGGCGACAGCGGCGCGTGCTGACGCCTCGTCGACGATGGTCTTGTTCTGGACGAAGACGTCGAGCAGGGCCTGGACGGCAAGATTGTTGACCGCGCGGGGCAGTCCGCGCCCGGTGGTGTGGATCAGTTGGACGGCGTCATCGGAGAACAGCGGGTCGGACCGGCCGGCCAGGGCGAGGTGGTGTTTGAGGTAGCTGCCGGTCTCCTCGCCGGTCATCGGGGGCATCGCGAACCGCAGCGCGATCCGCTGGTCCAGCGCGGCCATGGTGCCCATCTTGATTCTCCTGCGCAGGGTGGGCTGGCCGATCAGCAGGCAGGCGAACGGCGACGCGGAGTCCATGTCCTGGTTGGTGAGCATCCGCACCGACTCCAACTGGTCGTGGCTCAGCAGGTGGGCCTCGTCGAGCACCAGGACGGGGACGCGGCCGCGCTCGGCGCGTTCGGTGGCCAGCGCGTCGGCGGCCTGCGGGATCAGCGCGGCAGTATGCGGGTGCGGGCTGCCGCCCAGCGCGGAGACGATCGCGCGGTGGATCCCGCGCGAGCCCACGGCGGGGTTGCCCAGGTAGATGACCTGATGGCGGACCGGGTCCAGAGCTGCCAGGGCGGCGCGGACAGCGACGGTCTTGCCCGCGCCGACCTCCCCGGTGACCACCCCGATCGCGCGCTCCGCGACCGCCCAGCTGATCCGGGCCACCGCCTCAGCATGCGCGCCGTGACGGTGCAGAGCCCCAGGGGCCAGGCTCTTGCCGAACGGCATCTTGGTGAAGCCGAAGTACTGCTGCAGGCGCTCGATCACCGCGTCACCTGCGCGTTCGCGGCCCGCTGCAGGGCGTCGGCCCGGTCGAACAGGGCGAAGGCCAGACGCGCGGCGGTGAACACGGCCTGGTCGGCCAACTCGGTGTCACGGAGCTTCGCGCGCTGGCAGACACGGTCGGCCAGGTCCAGCGCCCGAGTCGACAGCTCCCAGGCCCGGTCCAGTGCTTGCAGGTCAACCGGCACGGTGATCCCCTTCGCTGTCGCTGTCGCTGTCGCTGTCGCTGTCGCTGTCGCTGTCGCTGTCTTCGTGGAGGAGGGCCTTGTAGTTGATGCGTCCGGCGAGTTGTTCCTGGTGGGCGGCGTCCAGCAGGGCGAGGTAGTTGACCCCGGTCGCGGCGGCGGGCTGTTCGGGTGGGAGTTCGGGGCGGGCCTTGGGGTGGGAGTGGCGGCGGATCTCGAAGGGCGTCGCGGCGCCGAAGCTGCGGCTCCCGTGGCGGACCTCGATGTTCTCCAGGTCGAAGGGGTCGAAGACCAGCTCGACCTTGCGTCCCGCCAGAGCGGGTTCGACCTGGTAGGAGTTGGACTGCAGGCGCACGGTCGCAGTCTTGGACACGTTGCGCCACTCGGACCACAAGAACGCCTCCCGCAGCAGGTCCGGATGCGGCAGCCGCGGGCCCTGGCCCTTCTCCCAGCCCTCCTGCCAGCGGGCGAGTGGTCCTTGACCGGTCTCGGAGTGCTTGCGCGGGTGGTACTCGGTCTCCACCCAGGCCGTGAACTTCCGGTTCATCTCCGCCAATGCCGCTGCGGCCTGGTCGGCGGGCCGGTCGGCCAGGTCTGCGGTCTCGATCAGGAACTGGCCCCGAACCGTGCGGAAATAGCGTTCGATCTTGCCCCGGCCCTCCGGTCGACCGGGTCGCGAGTGGACCAGCTTGACCCCCAGGACAGCGCAGGCCCGCATCAGCCAGGAGTCCACGAACGGCGACCCGTTGTCCAGATAGACCCCTTCGGGGACACCCCGGGACGCCAACGCGGGACGAAGCGCGACCGCCAGGCGCACGGTGTCCTCAACGAAGCCGAACCGGGCCGCCATCACCGCCCGGGAGTGGTCGTCCAGGAACGCGAACAGGATCGTCTTGCGCCCGGCGACCAGCGGTCCGTGCAATGCGTCACCGACCCACAGCTCGTTCGGGCGCGAGGCCTCGAACCGGCCGAAGACCTCCTTCGGCCGGTCCTGGCCGAGCTGGTCCAGGCCCAGGCGCACGAAGTGCCGCTGCAAGGTGCGCTCCGAGGGCGCCCACCCCGAGTGCGCCCGCAGCACCCGCGCGACCTGCACCGCCGTGCGCCCGGGGTTCTCCCGCTTCAAGCCCGCCGCCAACTCCAGCACCTCGGCCGGCGTCCTGGCCGCGACCCGCATCGCGTTCGGGACCAGCGCCTCGAAGCCGCCCACCCGCCAGGAGCGGATCCACCGGTCCAAGGTGCCCCGCGCCACCTGCACCGGCTCCCCGTCCAGGCCGACATGGGTCAACGCGGCGATCTCGCGCACCAGCACTCCGCGCTGCTTGGCCGACAGCGCCGGGTCCAGCGCGTCCTGGACCACCCCGTAACGGAACAGACCCACCAGGCGGGCCCGCTCCGCGCGCTTGCGCATCTCTTCCTCGTACTGCGATGCCACCGGCACCGACCTCCCCTTGAGCACCAAGCCGGGCCGGCGACCGAAGGCGGCCGCCAGTCCCGGCCCACCACCCTCGCCCGCCCCACCGGCCCCGCATCAGGGGCGACTCGCGTTGATCGACGATCTTGGCCAGCCCGGTGCCAGCAGCCGCCCGCCCGACAACGCCGACGCCACCTGCCACGGCGACAAGGCGACCATCTCCGGCCACCTGGCGGTGACCGCGCCCGCCGCAGCAAGCACCGCCGCGACCCCGTCCGCGAACAGCGCGCCCCTCGGATCGGGCAGCACCGGATCCGAAGGCGCGACCTGCACCAACAGCACTGTGAACACCTCACGCACCACCCCGGCCCGGCCGGCGAACCGGCGCAACCAGCCCCGCACCGTCTGATCGGGAAGCCCCAGCCCGGCCGCGATCACCCGATGCCCGCTCCCAGCCGCCCGCGCCACCAGCGCCGCCCCGATCACCACCGCCGCGTCAGCACGCCGAAGCAGCACCGTGACCGGCAGCAACACATGCGTAGCCCCGCACTGCGGGCAGCGCGACCGACGCGGCCTCAACTCCAGCCGCAGCCCCCGCAGATCCCGCACCGACCGCCGCCCGGACCAACCCCACGGACGCAGCCCCGCACCGCACCCCGGACACGCGATCCGGCCCGCCGACAACCGCATCTCGACCCGAACCGGCGATACCTCTACCGTGACCACAGCGCCTCCGAGCGCGATGCGGCCCTCCCGGACTACTCGGCCAAGAGATCACCGGGAGGGCCGCGCCCATGTTCAACCATGAGCACGCTGTCGCCGCACACGACGAAGGGCAACCCCCCCGGGCTGCCCTCTCCCACATCACCACGACCCTGACGCGAACCCGCTCACCCATCACCACAACGAACGTCGCTCAACACACCGAGGCCCCGGGCAACTACTGGGGCCCCAACACGAACGACAACAGGACCGTGCTCACCAACCTGGTGAAGGCGTGCAAGGCCGCCGGCCTGACGGTCGGCATCTACACCTCGGTCAGCTACTGGGAGCAGAACTTCGGCGCCGACTTCACCGACCACAGCACGTTGCCCCTGCTGTACGGGCACTACGACGCGCTCCGGAACTTCAACGACTTCACACCGTTCGGCGGCTGGACCAGCGCGACCCGCAAGGCCTACAACGGCGACACGAGCCAGTGCAACACCGACGTGGTGTCGTTCACCTGGCGCCCCTGACACTCCCCCATCCGCGTGTCCTGCGACAGCGAAGTCGGGACGGTTGCCACCGAAGTTGGGACAACGCTGATCTGTGTCATCGAAGTCGGGAAGCGACCAGGTCGGGGCGGGCGGTGATTCCGGCCTGGCCGCGGGGACGGGACCGCGCCGTCGTGCGCGAGCCGGTCCTGCCGACGCGGTCGCAGCGAAGGGCCACTGGGCGCTCGAATGACAGGTGTTTCAGGTCGGCGGGGGCATCGCGCACTGCCCCACCCCTCTTGATCAAAGGACTGTGTGATGGCTTCCGACGCGGACCTGCGCCAGCTGTTCGACTCGCTCGACCTCAACAGGAACGGCGTCCTCACCAGGGGAGAGCTGATCACGGCGCTGAGGGTCAAGGGTCGGCAGGCGAGTGATTCGAACAGCATCACCTTCTGGGGTTTCAAGGACCTCGATGACGTAGCGGACTTCTTCGACCAGAGCGACGTGGACCACAACAGGGAAGTCACCTACGAGGAGTTCGCGAAGGCCATGAACGCCCGAAAGGCCGCTGACGCCTGACGCCTCCAACCTGCCCGAGATGGAGGGGGCCCGTCGCCCCTGGGGCGACGGGCCCCCTCCATGGCTGCTGGACGATGTACACGCTGAAGGACGTGTCCCCGCGGCCAGGCCGGAGTCACCGCCCGCCCCGACCTGGTCGCTTCCCGACTTCGATGACACAGATCAGCGTTGTCCCAACTTCGGTGGCAACCGTCCCGACTTCGCTGTCACAGGACACCGCGCTTCGAGTCATCGGGAGCGGGCGGGCACCATCTGGCGAAGCGCAGTCGGTCTCGGCCGCGATCCTCGGGACGGCCTATACCGCTCCGACCTGGGGTTATCAAACTTCAGCGTCACAAACCGCCGTCCGTCAATCTTCCGTGGCACGCAGTCAAGGTTCGCCGTCACAGGTCAGCCGACAGCGACCCGTGGACCGTCGCCATCCGCCCCCAGGGCCGTCGAGCCGTCGACCGGGCAGGCTCCGGAGCCGATTGCCCGAGTTGTGGTGGTGCGCGGCGGAATGCATTGCGGCTGAATTTGCCCTTCCACTACCGGACTTGACTATCTGTCAGAGCAGTGGGGAATGCGCCGGACCCCGCCGTCGGAGTGGCCGTACGCTGCCTCGCGACCGTACTGGTGTTGTACTTGACTCTCTGTGAGGCTGCTGTGGAACTGCCTGAAGAACTGCGTGTCCTGCTTCGCGAGCGGAGCATCGGCTACCTCGCCACCACGATGCCCGACGGCTCGCCGCAGGTGACCCAGACCTGGGTCGACACCGACGACAAGCACGTGATCATCAACGCCGCGAAGGGGCACGTGAAGACCCGCAACATCGAGCGTGACGGACGGGTGGCCGTCGCGGTCTCCCACCCGGACAACCTCCCGCACTACTTCCAGGTGCGCGGTCGGGTGCTCGACATCACGACCGAGGGAGCGGCCGACCACATCGAGGCCCTCGCCCAGAGATACCTGGGCACTCCATACCCCTGGTACTGGGGACCGGAGGAGGTGCGGGTCATCGTGGTCATCGAACCGGAGAGCATCAGCAGCATGTAGCCGGTCCCGGCGCGGACGGCGGTGGGGCGATCGTCGCGGGAGGCTGCCCCACCGTCCTCCGCACCGGCAGTGCCACTCCTGCCTCACGGCGTGCCTCGTGCGCCCGTGGTGACGGCTTCCTGCGTCCCGGGTGCGCGCGGCTCCCGGGCGACCGGGCTGCTGGGCGGGAAGCTACGGGAGCGAAGCACATCACCGGTGTGCCGAGACCCGTGCCGGGAGCGAGACCGAGGAGCGCGATGGATCAGCGGGAACAGGCCGGAGCAGCGGCCCTTCGCCGGGAGGCGGCCGTCCGTGAGGCGGCGCGGCGCGGCCTGATCCGTGACGAGGCGCCTCTGGCCGGCTTCATCGACGTGGCCGGCCTCGCCGAGGCCCGGCGCGGGCTGCGCGCCGCCTTCGCCGGGTCGCGGTCGACGGTGCTGCACACCTTCGCGGCGAAGGCGTGCAGCCTGGTACCGGTGCTGCGGCTGTTCGCCGAGGCGGGGATGGGCTGCGAGGCGGCCAGTCCGGGCGAGTTGGCGCAGGCGCTGGCCGCCGGCTTCGCGCCGGAGCGGATCGTGCTCGACTCCCCTGCCAAGACCCGCACCGAACTGCGGACGGCGTTGCGCCTGGGCGTGGCGGTGAACGCGGACAACTTCGAGGAACTCGCCCGGATCGACGAGATCCTGCGCGAGCCCGGCCCCGGGGCCGTGCCGGGCGCCCGCCCGCCGCTCGGTCTGCGGGTCAACCCGCAGGTCGGCAGCGGCTCGATCGGTGCGATGAGCACCGCGACCGAGCACTCGAAGTTCGGCGTACCGCTGCGGGACGAGGGTGGCCGGGAGCGGATCGTCGCCGCGTTCGAGCGCTATCCGTGGCTCAACCGGCTGCACCTGCACGTGGGCTCGCAGGGCTGCCCGCTGGAGTTGATCGCGCGCGGCGTGCGGGAGGTGTACGAGCTCGCCGAGGAGATCAACGCCTCGGCCCCCGGGCGCCGGGTGACCAGCCTGGATCTCGGCGGCGGGCTGCCGGTGAACTTCGCCGACGACCGGGTCGCGCCGAGCTTCGCCGAGTACGCCCAAGTGCTGCGGGCGCACGTGCCCGGGCTGTTCGACGGCCGGTACGGGCTGGTGACCGAGTTCGGCCGGTCACTGGTGGCGAAGCAGGGCTTCACCCTGGCCCGGGTGGAGTACGCCAAGGAGGTCGGCGCCCGGCGGGTCGCGCTCACCCACGCCGGGGCCCAGGTGGCGACCCGGACGGTGTTCATGCCCGACGCCTGGCCGCTGCGCCTGGGCGCCTACGACCCGGACGGGGTGGCGAAGCGGACCCCCACCCGGGTCCAGGACGTGGCCGGTCCGCTCTGCTTCGCCGGGGACCTGCTGGCCTCGGGACGGGAGCTGCCGCTGCTGGAGTCCGGCGACCTCCTGCTGCTGCACGACACCGGCGGCTACTACTTCACCGCGCCCTGGGCGTACAACAGCCTGCCGCGGCCCGCGGTCTACGGGTTCGAGCCCGCCGCGGACGGCCGCGTCCGCCTCACGCTACTGCGGCCGCAGCAGACACTCGACCAACTGGTCGCGGAGGCAGGTGGCCGGCCGGCGGAGCCGCACCTGACGGAAGGCGAGGTCCTGCCTGCCCGACACCCACCTGCCTGACACCTACCTGCCTGACGCACCCGTCTCCGCCGCAGGCGGGCCGGACCGGCCCTCCGGCGGCGGCCGGTCAGCTGCCGCGGATGAGCGACATGAGCTGGGTCGCCACGGTCAGCACCGGGAGCGCGGCATCGCCGATCTCCCGGGACAGGCCGGTCAGCACCCGCAGGGTGTCGCGCCAGCGGTGCCGCTCCACCGTCGCGGGCTGGTTCAGCACCGGAAGGGTGCCGGCCAGGCTCTGCCGGTCCTCCGCGTCGACCCCGGCCTCGGCGGACAACTGGGTGACCAGAGCGGCGAGCTGGGCGAACAGCGCGGAGACCGCGGGCGGCAGGCCCTCGTCGCCGGCCCGGCCGCTGTTGTGCTGGATGCCGATGTTGTTGCTGCCGCCGTGAATGGTGACCTGGTCGCCGTAGTGGACGCCCGGACCGGGGCCCTCACCGTTCCCGCTCACTTCGAGACCCCCGTGTTCCCTTGCCCGCCGTAGATGTTGACGTTGTCGCCGAACCGGTACTGCCGCAGGTCCACCACCATGTTGTGGACGACCTTGCTGAACTCGATCTGCGGGTTCTCGATCGCGTCCGTGACCGCGCTCGCAAGCTCGTTCGCCGCCTCCGGCCGCTTCCAGGCCACCAGCGCGGTCGGCGGTCCCGCCGTGTCGATCGCCACGGCGAAGAGCGGCTTCTGGGTCAGCACCGGCAGCGTGTCGACCAGGAAGTAGACGATCAGGACGATCGGCGCCACGACGAAGACCCACCCCGCGCCGGACGACTGCTGCTCCCCGTCGCCACCGCCACTGCTGGTGATGGAACCGAGCACGTAGATGACCACGGCCGCGAGGACGACGATGGCCGCGAGCTTGAGGAATCGCCGGACCGCCGCACCGTGCCTCGGCACGATCACGGTGGTACCGACCCGGACGATCGTGGCCAGCGGGTACGCCGCGGTCCCGACCCAGAGAATGCGCTTGCTCACCGCGATCCGCATCCCGCTGTCGGGGGCGTTGCCCGGGGCGTAGCCGGGCATCGGCGGAACGGACGTGGACGCCGACGCCGCCACGGGTGCGGCTGCGGCGGTCCGGCGCGGCGGGGCGTGTTCGGGCGGATCGCTCTGGGGCGAACGGGACTGATGGGTCGGCTGCATAACTGTCTTCCCCCGAGTTGTTGTCGCTCGCTGACCGGTACGGCGCGCGCGACGCACGGTTTGCGCAACCAAAGTGACGCCTTCCGTGCGCGGACCGCGCGCGCGACGACTATTAACCAGCAGGATGCAGAACCGCGCAAGTTCATAACCGCCGACCGGACTTGAGCAGCCGGCGGCTGACGCCGCGTCGTAGGCTGCGCGGATGCGGATCCGAATCATCGACGCCTTCACCGACACCGCCTTCGCCGGCAACCCGGCAGCCGTGCTGCTGCTACCGGCCGGCCCCTGGCCGAGCGACCGCTGGCTGCAGCAGGTCGCCACCGAGATGAACCTGTCCGAGACCGCCTTCGCCAAGCCGCTGAACGAAGAGCTGCTGAACGAAGAGCCGCTGGGCGAAGAGCCGCCGAACGAGGACCCGGACGCCTGGGCGCTGCGCTGGCTCACGCCCGCCCTGGAGGTGGACCTCTGCGGTCACGCCACCCTGGCGACCGTCCACCTCCTGCACACCACCGGTGCGCTGCACGGCAGTTCGGTCCGCTTCGAGAGCCGGAGCGGAACGCTCCGGGCCGAGGTGGCGGCGGACGGGTCGATCACCCTGGACTTCCCGGCCAACCCGCCGCAGGAGGTCCCGGTGCCCGAGGGGCTGGCGGAGATCCTCGGCGCGCCGATCGGCGCGGCCCACGACACCGGCGCGCTGGGCGACCTGCTGGTGGAGCTCGCGGACGAGCGGACCGTCCGGACGCTGCGGCCCGACCAGACCCGGCTGCGCGCGCTGACGGGGCTGCGCGGGGTGATCGTGACCGCCGCGCCGGACGGTGCCGCCGCCGACTACGACTTCGTCTCGCGCTGGTTCGGCGCGGGCGTGGACGTCGGCGAGGACCCGGTGACCGGCAGCGCGCACACCGCGCTGGCCCCGCTCTGGGCGGCGCGGCTGGGCCGGACCGAGCTGACCGGACGCCAGCTCTCCGCGCGCGGCGGCAGCGTGCTCGCCCGGCTCGACGGCGACCGGGTGCTGCTCACCGGACGCGCCGTCACCGTCCTGGACGGGGAGCTCACGTCGGCAGCCAGCTGACGTGTCCGGCGAGCAGCACGTAGCCGACGAAGGCGACCGTGTCGATCAGTGCGTGCGCGGTGGCGAGCGGGGCGACCCGGCGCCACCGCCGGTACAGCAGGCAGAAGACCAGGCCCATCACCACGTTGCCGAAGAACCCGCCGACGCCCTGGTAGAGGTGGTACGAACCGCGCAGCAGCGCGCTGGCGGCCACCGAGGCCGGCCAGGACCAGCCCAGCTGCTCCAACCGGCGCAGCAGGTAGCCGACCACGATCACCTCCTCCACCACCGCGTTCTGGGTGGCGGAGAGGATCAGCACCGGGATCCGCCACCAGACGTCCGGCAGCGAGCTGGGCACGACCGTGAGGTTGACGCCGGAGGCCTGCGCGCCCAGGTAGAGCGCGAGGCCGGAGCCGCCGATCGCGGCGGCGACCAGCAGCGCCCGGGAGAGGTCCCAGCCGGGCCGGGTCAGGTCGAAGCCCAGCGCCCTTATCGAGGAGCCCTCGCGCACCAGCAGGTAGCCGACCAGGAGCACCGGGACCAGTGCGGTGCCGATGTTGAACAGCTGCAGACTGAGGTCGAGCCAGGGGCGGCCGGGCGCGAGCGAGCCGTTGAGGTTGGCGGTCTGCGTGTTCAGCGCCTTCGGCGCGGTCAGCGAGCCGATGAAGCTGATGTAGGCGTACAGCGCGCTGGCCCCGAGGGACAGTCCGAGCACGATCAGCGTCTCGCGGCCGAGCAGCCGTCGGGTGAGGACCGGCGGGGCCGGGGCGGTTTCGATGGTGGTCACTGCGGCGTCTCCCACACGGGCGCTAGGGTCGCCCGATCATCGCACAGCGCCCTGTGTCCGACGCCCGCCCGACCTGCCCGCCTGCCCGCCCGCCCGACCGACCGGCCCGCCCGCCCGACCGACCTGCCCGCCTGCCCGCCCGGCCGGCCGACCGCCCGACCTGCCCGCTCAGCCGACCGGCCAGCTGTGCACCGGCTCCCCGGTGCGGACCAGCTCCATGTAGCGCCGGGTCATCGCGGCCAGCGCCGGTGTCCGGTCGAGACCGAGCCGGTCGCGGCCGTGGTGGAACTCGGCGCTCTGCCACGCCGCTCCGTTCATGTTGCGGACGCAGCGCTGCTCGATGATCCCCAGGTAGCGGTCCCGGTCGAAGGGGTCCACCCCCCAGGCGTCCAGCCCGTGCCGGGCGAGCGGCAGCAGTTCCTCCAGCACCAGCTCGCGGACCGGGACCCGGGTCACCCCGCCGCCGCCGCGGACGCCGGGCCCGCGCGAGCCGAAGCGTCCGGCGCGCGGCCACCACTGCTCCGCGTCCAGCCCGTACCGGGCGGCGAGGCGGAAGTTCTCGGCCGCGAGCTCGAACGGCAGCCGGGACCACACCGGACGGGCCTGGTCGGCGAGGGCCCGGACCAGGCCGTAGTAGAAGGCGGCGTTGGCCAGGGTGTCGACCACGGTCGGCCCGGCCGGCAGCGCCCGGTTCTCGACCCGCAGGTGCGGCACCCCTTCGGCGACGTCGTAGACCGGGCGGTTCCAGCGGTAGATGGTCCCGTTGTGCAGCCGCATCTCCCGCAGCAGCGGGATCCCGCCGCTCGCCAGCACCTTCAGCGGGTCCTCGTCGTCGCAGATCGGCAGCAGCGAGGGGAAGTAGCGGCCGTTCTCGGCGAACAGCTCCAGGACCGAGTCGATCCAGCGCTCGCCGAACCAGGTGATGGGCCGGACGCCCTGCGCCTTCAGCTCCGCCGAGCGCGTATCGCAAGCCTGTTCGAATAAAACCGGCCGTGTCTCGCGCCACAGCTCCCGACCGAACAGGAACGGGGAGTTGGCACCCACCGCCACCTGCGGGCCGGCCAGCGCCTGCGCGGCGTTCCACACGCTCGCGAAGCGGTCGGGCGTGACCTGGAGGTGCAGTTGCAGCGAGGTGCAGGCTGCCTCGGCGACGATCGAGACGGTGTCCACCTGGAGGCGCTCGACGCCCTCGATGTCGAGCATGATGTCCTCGCCGCGCGCAGCCAGGATGCGCTCGTTGAGCAGTTGGTAGCGGTCGCCGCTGGAGATGTTGTCCAGCACCGCGTGGTCGCCGGCCAGGGTCGGCAGGATGCCCACCGGGACGATCCGGGCGCCGACCTCGGCGGCCTTGCGGTCGGCGTAGCGGAGGCCGGTGTCGATCTCCTCGCGCAGTTCCTCGAAGACCCGGCCGCCCAGCCGGTGCGGGGCGATGTTGACCTCGATGTTGAATCGTCCCAGCTCGCTCTGGAAGTCATCGCTCGCGATGGAGTCCAGCACCTGCTCGTTGATCATGACCGGCCGACCGGACTCGTCCGCCAGGTTGAGCTCGATCTCCAACCCCAGTCGGGCCCTGGGCCGGTCGAACCTCCGCTCCGTCAACATCTGCTCCAGCGCCTCCAGGCACTGTCGCAGCTTCCGCCGGTACAGCTGCCGGTCCGCCAGATCGGCCTGGCTCGCGACGACCTTCTCCCCCATCGACGCCCTACCTCCTCGATCGGCCCTGCCCGTCTCGATCGGTCCCGCCTGTGCATCATGCCCAGGGCCGGAGATCCATACCCGGGGTTCCGGCATGTGCCAACTCGTCGCTGCGCCTACGAACTGCCCGGAACATCCCTTGCGGAGGGATACCGACAGTAGTAGAAGAGTCACGCATCGCATTTGTTCGGATAGACTCGGTCAGCAGGTACGAGAAGCGCCGTCCACCTCCGGCCCCCACGCCGCAGGGCACGGCTCGGCCGTCCGCAACGGCCCCGTCCCTCCGCACGTGAACTTCCGGAACACCCGGGCCGATGGCGTCCGCCCCCGACGTCCGCGGCGCCTGCGTACGTCCCTGCACCGCCTGTCTCTGCCACGAGAGGCGAACACATGTCTTTGTCGCTCCCCCAGCCCCCTGCCGCCGCCCTGCGCGCGGTCCTCGACGCGCTCGACTCCCCGGCCGCCCTGCGCGCCCTGCGCAGCTCGGCCACCCGCCGCGGGCCGCTGGCCCCGGCGCACCCGCTGCCGGTCCACCTGCTCGACCCGGCCGCGCACGCCGACGGCGCCGCGCCGCTCTCCGAGGCCAGGTGCACCGGCTGGCGCTTCCTGATCCGGGACGGCGAGGAGGTCGTCGCCGCCGCCGAGACCCGGGAGACCCCGGACGGGCACGCCTTCGCGTACTTCGCCGAGGGGCCCTACCCGCTGGCGACCCTGCGGGCGCTGCAGCAGGCGCGGCAGCACACCGCCGCGACCTCGACGCCCTACCTGCCCCGGCTGCTGTCGGTGCCCGGCCGCTACATGACCGCGCTCTGGCTGCACCCGGTGCTCGACCAGGCCCGCAGCCGCGACCTGCTGATCCCGCTGGCGCCGGCGCCGCTGGGGGTGACCGCGCACGTCCCGCACGACGCCGAGGAGCTGCTGACGCTGCTGGCGCTCGGCCGATCGGCACTGCTGCCGCTCGCGATCTGACCCGGCCCGGGGAACCAGGCGGCAGCACAGGCGGCAGAGCGCGGACGGCAAGGAAGGCAGCAAGGCGGCACCGGCAAGGACGAGCCCTGGGAAGCCACCCGAAGTGACCATGCCCCGCATGGTCACTTCGGTGCGTTACCAGGGGTTTCCGGGTACCAAACGGGTGATCCCTCAGCCAGGTGCGTGACGCATGTCACCAAATGGCTGCGGGAAGGTCCCAGGACGTCGACACTGGGAACCAGCGCGGGGGGCAAGAGCCTCTACCCGATCGACCGGCGGTTCACACCTCCTCGAACGGAACGCGTCGAGGATCAGAGAAACGAGGGTACGAGCTATGTGCCAGCACCGTCCCGTCTGCCCGTCGGCCGACTCCCCGGACCGTGAGGCCGCCGTCGTCGTCGCCAGCCACCCCGAGCAGGGCTGGAGCCTGCTCTGCAACGGGGTCCTGCAGTTCGAGGACACCGGCGAGATCCTTCCCGACGGCCGCGTGATCGCCCCGCACCGGGCCCTCGCCGAAGTCGCCTGACCCCGACGCCCGCAAGCGACGACGCGGGGCCGCCACCGGTGCACCGGTGGCGGCCCCGCGTCGCGCTGCCGCGATCACTCCCCGTAGGACTCCAGCGGCGGGCAGGAGCAGACCAGGTTGCGGTCGCCGAAGGCGCCGTCGATCCGGCGCACCGGCGGCCAGTACTTCGCCGCCGGGTTGACCCCGGCCGGGAAGACCGCCTCCTGGCGGGAGTACGGGTGCTCCCACTCGCCCGCGAGCAGCGCGGCCGTGTGCGGGGCGTGGTGCAGCGGGTTGTCGTCGGCCGGCCACTCGCCCGCGCCGACCCGGTCGATCTCGCCGCGGATCGCGATCATCGCCTCGCAGAAGCGGTCGATCTCGCCGAGGTCCTCGCTCTCGGTCGGCTCGATCATCAGCGTCCCGGCGACCGGGAACGACATCGTCGGCGCGTGGAAGCCGTAGTCGATCAGGCGCTTGGCGACGTCGTCGACGCTCACGCCGGCCGTCTTGGCCAGCGGCCGGACGTCGATGATGCACTCGTGCGCGACCAGCCCGGCCGGCCCGGTGTAGAGCACCGGGAAGTACGGCGCGAGCCGCTTGGCGATGTAGTTGGCGCTGAGCACCGCGACCTGGGTGGCGTGCTTCAGGCCCTCGCCGCCCATCAGCCGGACGTAGGACCAGGAGATCGGCAGGATCGCCGCCGAGCCCCAGGGCGCGGCAGAGATCGGACCGACCCCGGTCTCCGGGCCGGCCGTCGGCTGCAGCGGGTGGTTCGGCAGGTAGGGCGCGAGGTGCGCGCGCACCGCGACCGGGCCGACGCCGGGGCCGCCGCCGCCGTGCGGGATGCAGAAGGTCTTGTGCAGGTTGAGGTGCGAGACGTCGCCGCCGAAGTGGCCCGGCTTGGCCAGCCCGACCATGGCGTTCAGGTTGGCGCCGTCGACGTAGACCTGGCCGCCGGCCTCGTGCACGGCGGCGCAGATGTCGCCGATGTTCTCCTCGAACACGCCGTGGGTGGAGGGGTAGGTGACCATCAGCACCGACAGCTGGTCGCGGTACTGCTCGATCTTGGCGTGCAGGTCCTCGACGTCCACGTCGCCGTCGGCGAGGGTCTTCACGACCACCACCCGCATCCCGGCCATGACCGCGCTGGCGGCGTTGGTGCCGTGCGCGGAGGAGGGGATCAGGCAGACGGTCCGCTCGGTGTCGCCGTTGGCCTGGTGGTAGGCGCGGACCGCGAGCAGGCCGGCCAGCTCGCCCTGGGAGCCGGCGTTGGGCTGGAGGCTGACCTTGTCGTAGCCGGTGACCTCGGCCAGCCGCTGCTCCAGCTCGTGGATCAGCGTGAGGTAGCCCTCGGCCTGCTCCACCGGGGCGAAGGGGTGGACCTGGGCGAACTCGGGCCAGGTGATGGACTCCATCTCCGTGGTCGCGTTCAGCTTCATGGTGCAGGAGCCCAGCGGGATCATGCCCCGGTCCAGCGCGTAGTCCTTGTCGGAGAGGCTGCGCAGGTAGCGCAGCATCCCGGTCTCGGAGCGGTGGGTGTGGAACACCGGGTGGGTGAGGAACTCGTCGCTGCGGAGCAGCGCCTCCGGCAGCCGGAGCCCGGCCGCCTCGGCCAGGCGGTCGACGTCGGCGACGGCCGGGACGCCGAAGGCGGCCCAGACGGCGGCCAGGTCGGCGCGGGTGGTGGTCTCGTCGCAGGCGGCGGAGACCAGGTCGGCGTCGACCAGCCGCAGGTTGACCCCGCCCTGGCGGGCGGCCTCGACGACCTCGGCGGCCCGGCCCGGGACCCGGGCGGTCACGGTGTCGAAGAAGGAGTCGTGGACGATCTCGGTGCCGCCCGCCCGCAGGCCCTCGGCCAGCGTCGCGGCGTAGCGGTGGGTGCGGGCGGCGATCGCGGTCAGGCCGTCCGGGCCGTGGTAGACGGCGTACATCGACGCCATCACCGCGAGCAGCACCTGCGCGGTGCAGATGTTGCTGGTGGCCTTCTCGCGGCGGATGTGCTGCTCGCGGGTCTGCAGGGCGAGCCGGTAGGCGCGGTTGCCGTCGGCGTCGACGGAGACGCCGACCAGTCGGCCGGGCAGGCTGCGGGCGTACTCGGTGCGGACCGCCATGTAGCCGGCGTGCGGTCCGCCGAAGCCCATCGGGACGCCGAAGCGCTGGGTGGTGCCGACCGCGATGTCCGCGCCCAGCTCGCCGGGCGAGGTGAGCAGGGTGAGCGCGAGCAGGTCGGCGGCGACGGCGACGACCGCGCCCAGGCCGTGCGCCTGGTCGATCAGCGGCTTGAGGTCGCGGACGACGCCGGAGGCGCCGGGGTACTGCAGCAGCACGCCGAAGACGCCGCGCTCGACCAGCTCGGCCGGGATGCCCTCGGAGAGGTCGGCGACCACGGTCTCGATGCCCTGCGGCACGGCGCGGGTGTGGATCACGGCCGCGGTCTGCGGCAGGGTGTCGGCGTCGATGACGAAGACGCCGCCCTTGACCTTGCCCATCCGGCGGGCCAGCGAGACCGCCTCGGCGGCGGCGGTGCCCTCGTCCAGCAGCGAGGCGCCGGAGGTGGGCAGCCCGGTGAGGTCGGAGACCACCGTCTGGAAGTTGATCAGCGCCTCCAGCCGGCCCTGGGAGATCTCCGGCTGGTAGGGGGTGTACGCGGTGTACCAGGAGGGGTTCTCCAGCACGTTGCGGAGGATCACCGGCGGGGTGAAGGTGCCGTAGTAGCCCAGGCCGATCATCGGGCGCAGCACCTGGTTGCGGTCGGCGAGGGTGCGCAGCTCGGCCAGCACCTCGGCCTCGGAGCGGGCGGAGGGCAGGTCCAGCGCCTCCAGGCTGCGGATCGCGGCCGGCACGGCGGCGGCGGTGAGCTCGTCGAGCGTGGAGTAGCCCACGCTCGCCAGCATCTTGGCCTGGGCGTCGGCGTCGGGGCCGATGTGCCGGTTCTCGAAGGGACTGGACTGCTCGAGTCCGGCGAGGGGTGAAGTCAGGGGTGAGGTCAGGGGTGACGTCATGGCGGGCTTGCCTCCTGGTCGGACCCGGGTGGCACGTGTGGTGTGCCGGGACGACCTCCCCCTCTGTCATCTGAACCTGAGAGCTTCACCGGCGCCCGCGGGCACCGGCTTTCACCGTCGGTGAGGACGCGTCCCGATGGTCCGGGACGGCCCTGCTTTCCAGAGCGACCTTGCGCACGCGGTACGGGGGCCTGAGAGATTCCGGGGAGGATTTGCTCCTTCGGCGCCGCGCCTGGCGCGGACTCTCCCGCGCGCGCTCTACGGTCACTGGCCAGGCTACCAGCGCGGAAGGCTGAAGCACGCGCCTCCCCGGTGCCCCGTTCGGCCCAGCGACACACCCGGTCGGCCGGTCAGCACTCGACAAAGTGATCTTTGTGGACTTTTGTATGACTTGACCGTATTTTCCCTGCGTGCCTGTGCGAGCGGGGATGTCTTCCCGCCGTGAGGAGTGGACGACCCGTGCAGACCGAGATCGACCCCAGGGACCTGATCGGCCACAAGGCAGTGGACCGCAACGGCGACAAGATCGGAACCATCGACGAGGTGTACCTCGACGACGCCACCGGCGAGCCGGAGTGGGCCGCCGTCCGGACCGGCCTCTTCGGCCGCGACGCCTTCGTGCCGCTGACCACCAGTGAGTTCGTCAGCGACGAGCTGCGGGTGCCCTACGAGAAGTCACAGGTCAAGGACTCCCCCGACTTCGGCGCGGGCCAGCACCTGTCGCCCGCCCAGGAACTCCAGCTCTACCGCTACTACGGTCTGGAGCTGCCGGCCGGGGACGCCCGCGGCAACGGCTCCGGCTCCGGCTCCGGCTCCGGCTCCGGCAACGGCTCCGGCACGGGAACCGGCACGGGAACCGGCGCCAACACGGGCACCGGCACCGCCGCCGCAGCGCCCGCGGCCGGCGCCGGGGCCGCCGTACCGGCCGCCGCCGTGACCGCTGCCGCCGCTGCCACCGCGGCCGCCTCCGCCGGGTCGAAGCCCGCGCCCGCGCCGACCGCGGAGTCCACCCAGCCGATGCCGGTGGTCGACGCTCCCCCCGCCACTCCGAGCAGCAGGACGGCCGCCTTCATGACCAGCCCCCAGCCCGCGCAGCAGCTGCAGCCGCCGCAGGCCCAGCCGCTCCAGGCCCAGCCGCTGCCGACCGCGCAGGCGCAGCCCCGGGTGCAGACCCCGCCGACGCCGCCGGTGACGATCACCCGGCCGGTCCCGGACCCGCTGACCGACCCGCTGCCCGGCCAGGCCACCGGCACCACCGCGGCCGGGACCTCGGTCCCGGAGCCGATCGAGTTCGTCTGCCGCGAGGAGCGGCTGGACATCACGACCGAGTGGAGCGTGCTGGGCCACGCCCGGCTGCGGAAGTACGTCACCACCGAGCAGGTCGAACGCCGGGTCCCGGTGATCCGTGAGCGGATCCGGGTCGAGCGGGTGCCGGTCGGCGCCGACGAGCGGGAGCAGCTGACGGACCAGGAGATCTCCGAGAGCACCGAGGAGGTCACCCTGCACGAGGAGCGCGTCGTCGTCCGCAAGGCGGTGGTGCCGGTCGAGCGGATCCGCCTGGTGACCGAGCGCTTCACCGAGGAGCAGATCGTCCGGGACGAGCTGCACCGCGAGCACATCCAGGTGCAGGACAGCACCCGGCTGGCCGGGCCGACCGCGGTGCCCGGCAATGGCGGGCCCGGCATGGGCGGCCCCGGCGTGGGAGGCCCCGGTGTCGGCGGCGCCCCGCAGCAGGCCCCGGGCAGTGCTCCGGGCGCCGCTCCCGGCAGCGCCCCGGCCGGCCGGCCCGAGCCGTTCCCGCGCTCCGGAGACACCGGCCACGCGATCGGCGCCTGAGGCGCCCGGACCGCACGCCGCCGCTCCCCGGTCAGGGCAGCGGCGGCGGCGTCGCGTCCGGAGCCCTTCCGGTCAGCGGCAGCGGATCGGCGCCGCTGAGCGCCGGGTCCTCCACCGCGAAGGTGTGGACCCGGCCGCGCACCGGTCCGGGCACCTCGAAGCGCACCGTCACCCGGCCCACCCGCTGCCCTGCACCCAGCCGTGGCCGTACTCCTCGTGCTCCACGTCCTGTCCGGGATGCCAGCGCCGGGCCGGTGCGGCCCCGGGGGGAAGGCCCTCGGCTCCCCCGGCCCGCCGTAGGCGGCCTCGGTCCCCCGGTGCCGTCCTGGGCCGGGTCCTCGCCCGCGGCCCGGCCCTTCCTCCCCACCGCCGTCCCGCCTCGGCGGCCTCGGCGGCCTCAGCGGCCTCGGCCTCGGCCTGGGCCTGGGCGAAGAGGTCCTCCTGGGTGAAGTCGGCGAGCCCGGTCACGCCGACACCGAGCAGCCGTACCCCGCCCAGCAGTTCGACCTGCGCCAGCAGCCGGCGGACCAGCCCGGCGATCACCAGCGGGTCGTCCGTGGGCGAGGGCAGGGTGGCCGAGCGGGTGAGGGTGGTGAAGTCGAAACGACGGACCTTGATCACCACGGTCCGCCCCGAGCGGCCGGCCGCCCGCAGTCGGCGGACGCAGCGCTCGGTGAGCAGGTCGAGTTCGAAGCGGATCCGGTCGACGTCCATCAGGTCGACCTCGAAGGTGTCCTCGACCGAGACCGACTTGGCGTCGCGCTCCGCCACCACCGGGCGCTCGTCATGGCCGAGCGCCAGCGCGTGGACGCCCGCGCCGTGCGCCCGGCCGAGCAGTCGTACCAGTTCGTCCTCGGGCGTCTCGGCCACCTGCGAGATCCGGGTCAGCCCGACCCGGCGCAGGGTGTCCGCCGTCGCCGGGCCGACCCCGGGCAGGGCCCGCACCGGCAGCCCGTCCAGCACCGCGCGCTCGCTGCCGGGCTCGATCAGCACCAGGCCGTCGGGCTTGGCCTGCTCGGAGGCGATCTTCGCGAGGAACTTGGTCCCGGAGAGCCCGACCGAGGCGGTCAGCCCGACCCCGGCCAGGATGTCGGCCCGCAGGTCCTCGGCCAGCGCACGGACCAGGGCGGCGCCCTCGGCCGGGCAGCTCTCGCGGATCATCGCGCCGTAGGGGCCGGCCTCCAGATCGACGAAGGCCTCGTCCAGGCTGAGCGGCTCGACCAGCGGCGAGAGCTCCCGCAGCAGCCCCATCACGAAGTCGCTGACCTGCCGGTAGAGCTCGAACCTGGGGATCAGGAAGGCCGCGTTCGGGCAGAGCCGCCGCGCCTGCGACATCGGCATCGCCGAGTGCACCCCGAAGCGCCGCGCCTCGTAGGAGGCGGTGGCGACCACCCCCCGGCCGCCGAGACCGCCCACCACCACCGGTTTTCCGCGCAGGCTCGGCTTGGACGCCTGCTCCACCGCGGCGAAGAAGGCGTCCATGTCGAGGTGCAGGATCGACGGCACGGACCGCATGCCCCGATCATCGCGCACGGGTACGACAATCCAGCTGAAGCGCTACTGCCAGCGCGCCAGGGCGGTCACCTGCGGGCCGAGGAAGGTCGGGTCCGGGTGGAACAGCACGTCGATCAACGCCTCCCCGGCCGCCGGCAGTTCGCGGACACCGCCGTAGTACCAGGTGGCGTCGTGCGGCTCGTCCACGCCGACGCCGTAGGCCTGGATGCCGACCGAGCGGCAGAGCGCGACCGCCCGGCGGACATGGAAGCCCTGGCTGACCAGCAGCGCGCTGCGCACCCCGAAGATCTTGGCGGCCCGGTCGCAGGAGTCCCAGGTGTGGAAGCCGGCGTAGTCGCGGACGATCCGGTCCGCCGGTACGCCGTGCTGCAGCAGGTAGGTCCGCATGGCGTCGGGCTCGTCGTAGCTGATCCGGTCGTTGTCGCCGGTGACCAGGAACGCCTTGGCCTTCCCCAGGTGGTAGAGCTGCAGCGCGGTGTCGAGCCGCGCGGCCAGGTACGCGCTGGGCACGCCGTCGTCGAGGCCGGCCCCGAAGACCACCACCACCGGCTCGGACGGCGCGTCGGCCACGGTGCGCAGCTGTCCGGCCGTCGACAGGTACAGCCAGGTGGGCGGCAGCATCGTCAGCACCGCCAGGGCCGCCACGAGTTGGAACGCCCGCCGCTGCCCGCGCCGGGTCCGCAGCCCGCTCCGCACCCGCCCCGGCAGCGCCCTCGCCCGCAGCCGCAGCCGCTCCGCCGGTATTCGCAGCCGCTCCGCCAGCGCCCGCAGCCGTACTCGCATCCAAGCCCTCCCGCGCATCGTTCCCGACGATGGGCGGACGCGTGGATCACCCGGCGCGGTTGCGGCGTCTCGCGAGCTCGTCGCCCGGGTCGTACCCGGCCAGGGTCTCCCCGGTGTCGGTGCGTTCGGCGTGGAGGGCGCCCAGCGCGGTCTCCAGCTCGCGGCAGGCCGCGCCGAGGGCGATGCCGAAGACCCCCCGGCCGCCCTCCAGCAGCTCCACCACCTGGTGCGGCGAGGTGCACTGGTAGACCGTGGCGCCGTCGCTCATCAGCGTGGTTCCGGGCAGGTCGACCGACTCGCAGGAGGCGAGCTCGCCGACCGCGGTCCGGATGCTCTGCAGCGACACCCCGGCGTCGAGCAGCCGCTTGACCACCTTCAGCACCAGGACGTCACGGAAGGAGTAGAGCCGGAGGCTGCCCGAGCCCTGGGGCGCCCGGACGCTGGGCTCGACCAGCCCGGTCCGGGCCCAGTAGTCGAGCTGCCGGTAGGTGATCCCGGCGGCCGCACAGGCGGCCGGACCCCGGTAGCCCAGCAGGGGGGACATGGGTTCGGGCGTGTTCGGGGCCGAGGGCTGCGCCGGGACGTGGCCGGTCCTCGGCTGGGGGAAGGGCGGGGCCGACTGCTGGGGCACTGTCCTGGCGATCGCCACCGGCTGCGACATGACCGCCACCGACTCCCAGCCGCCGCGTGGCAGCCGCGCCGGGGAATGGATCGGACAGGAGCCACCCGCGGCTGTTCTGTCGCCGGTGCTGCTCACGCGACCCTCCGTCCACTCGTACACCTGGGTCGCCACGGCGGGGTGCGGCAGGCCGCACCCAGGACGTCCACGTCCGACGGTAGGCAGTTGCCACACGCGCGTCAACGATCGCCACGCTGGGCACGCCGAGTGATATCAGCCCCAGGAGTGGTTTAGCGTGACCGGGACGGGGGTACCTGGGACCGGATGGCGGTGTTCGAACAGCCGGGTCCGGCAGGCCGCCGCTACTGGCTGCTGCTGCCGAAGTCCTCCGGCGAGATCTGGTCCAGGAACTCCCGGAACCGTTCGACCTCGTCCTCCTGCTCGTCGGGGATGGCGATCCCCGCCTCGTCCAGGACCCCGTCGCTGCCGTAGATCGGCGTGCCGGTCCGGAGCGCCAGCGCTATGGCGTCCGAGGGGCGGGCGCTGACCTCGACCCCGCTGGCGAACACCAGTTCGGCATAGAAGATGCCCTCACGGAGGTCGGTGATCCGCACCTCCGTGAGCTGCTGCCCGACCGCCTCCAGGACGTTCCGGAAGAGGTCGTGCGTGAGCGGCCGGACAGGGGTCATCCCCTGCTGGGCGAAGGCGATCGCCGTAGCCTCCCCCGGACCGATCCAGATCGGGAGGTAGCGGTCACCGCCCACCTCACGCAGGAGGACGATTGGCTGGTTGGAGGGCATCTCCACCCGGACACCCACAACGTCTAGCTCGTTCACACCTGCAACCCTAGGGTGCGGCGGCCCGATACTCCAGTTCTCAGGTCCGCCAACACGGTTCGGACGCCCCTCAGCCGCCGACCCGGGCCCGCAGTCCGGCCTGCACCAGCGCCGCGTGCAGCCGCACCGAGAGCGTCGCCAGCTCCCGCGCCATCGCCGCCGCATGGGCTCTGGTCTGGGGGTTGCGGTGCCGCCGCAGCGGCGCCACCACCTGCTCCACCAGCCCCACCTCGCGGTCGGCCGCGGCCTTCACCGCCCGCAGGTGCCGGGGCTCCAGACCGAACCGGCCCAGCTCCGACACCAGCCGGGCCACCTGGAGCATCTCCGGGTCGAAACCGCCGTCCGGGGCTGCGGCCAGCAGCCCGTAGGACTCCCAGTCGGCCAGCTGCTGCTCGCCGATCCCGGCCGCCGCCAGCAGTTCCGCCCGGCCCAGCCGCGGCCCGGGCACCGCGCCGGAGGCCGCGGCCAGCTCGTCGGTGACCGCCTCGGCCTCGGCGGAGTAACCGTTCGAGGGACCGGCCGGGTCCCCGGCCGGCGACGCAGCCGCCTCCAGGGCGTACGGCTCGCTCGCGGGCCCGGGCAGCGCCGGGGGCGCCTCGCCGGCCGCCAGGGCGTCCAGGTGCTCCCGGATCACCCGCAGCGGCAGGTAGTGGTCGCGCTGGAGGCGGAGCACCTGGGCGAGCCGCTCCACGTCCTCACCGGTGAACTTGCGGTACCCCGAGGGCGTGCGCTGCGGCTCGACCAGCCGCTCCGCCTCCAGGAAGCGGATCTTGGAGATGGTGACCTCGGGGAACTCCGCACGCAGTACGTCGAGCACCGCCCCGATGCTCAGCAACTGCCTGCCTGACTGCGTTCGCACCTGGGTTCACACGCTCCTCACTGCTGTTCAGTAGCCGCGGCGGCTCTCGAAGAACACCACGCGGTACTTTCCGATCTGGACCTCGTCGCCGGTGCTCAGGGGCACCTCGTCGATGCGCTCCCGGTTGACGTACGTCCCGTTGAGACTGCCGACATCCGCCACAGTGAACCCCGCAGGGTTGCGACGGAACTCGACATGCCGACGCGACACGGTGATGTCGTCCAGAAAGATGTCGCTCTCGGGGTGGCGTCCGGCCGTGGTCACTTCGGTGTCCAGCAGGAACCGGCTGCCCGAGTTCGGGCCGCGCCGGACCACCAGCAGCGCCGAGCCGGGGGGCAGGGCGTCCACCGCGGCCTGGGCCTCGGGCGAGATGGTCGGCGAGACGTTGGGCGACACCTCGGGCTCGTAGGCCTCCAGGCCGGAGATCGAGATGGTCGACGTCTGCTCCGAGGGCCGCTCCGCGCCGCCGCGGGCCCGCAGCGGGGCTCCGCAGTACGAGCAGAAGCGGGCCGCCTCCGGATTGCTGCTGCCGCACCGGCTGCACACTGCCATGTCTGTGGCCTCCTCTCGCGCCTCACCCGACCGGTCCTGCGCCGAGGGACCACCGGGGAACCCTCCACCGGAGGTTGAGGCTACCGCCTCGGGTGCTATGCGCGCCCCACCGACGCCGCCTGCGTGTCGGTCCGTCTCCCGGAACAGCGGACGCTCGCCGGCCGGCGCCAGGGAGTCGCCCTCGGCAGGAGCTCGCATCTCGGGAACGGACGAGCCGTAGCCCTCCTCGTCCGCTCTGCGGTGCCGGGCCGTGGGCGCTTCGACGGCGCCCTTACGGGACTTCCGGCCGAACAGCTTCGAGAAGAGACTCACGGACGATACCCCTTGCGTGACACGAACCCGCCCGAGGGGCAGGGTGAAGCCATCATGGACGTTGGACGAGAAGACTTGTCGACGGGGCCGAGTCCGACCCTGGTGGCCGTCATGGCTGCGCCGAGTGAGCGTAGTGAGCACGTCGGCGCGCTATCAAGGCCGACGCCTGTGGACCACCGATCCGAACCGCCTCCGCCCCCGTCACCCGCAGCACTGTCAACGTGCTGCGCAGCATATCCGGCGGAACGGTGCCGCCGGGGACGTTGATGGTCAACACGGCCCCGGGACAGCCGGTGGGGGGTGCCGTGAACCACCGGTCGGGGGCCCGGATTCCGGCGACATGCCGCGGACGTGGCTGAGCCTCCACCGCACCCACCTCCGTCCCCCGGTCCTCGCCCGGCGTGCACCGCCGACCGCGCGCGACGATCATCCTGCCACCCGTCGTACCCATCCTGACCACCGGGTGCACCACCGGCGGCGGTGCACTTCTCAGGCGGGCAGGGCGAGCCGTACGGGAGGCAGGACGTCTGTGATCATCGCGACGGTTCCGGGTCGGCACTGCCGGGCAGTGCCGCGGGTCAGTGGTCCGTCGTGCTCTCCACCACCTGGGCCCACTCGTCCAGCAGCGCCTGGGTCGAGGCGTCGTCGGGGCCCTCGGCCCACAGATGGGTGACGGCCTCGGCCGGGTCGGGCACCACCATCGTCCAGCGTCCGTCGGACTCGACCACCCGCACACCGTCCGTGGTGTCGACGTGGCGGTCCCCGGCGGCCTCCACCACCGAGCGCATGACCAGGCCCTTCGCCGACCAGGGGGTGGCGATGTCGCGCCGCTGGACATGGGCGCGCGGGATCCGGGCATCGATCTGGCTCAGCGTGAGCTGGGTCCGGGCGACCAGCCCGACCAGCCGGACGAAGGCCGCGGAGCCGTCGAACACCCCGTTGAACTCCGGGATCACGAAGCGGCCCTGACCGTCGCCGCCGAAGATGGTGCCCTCGGCCGAGGCCGCCCGGGTCAGGTCGTCCGGGGAGGTGGTCGTCCAGGTCACCTGGGTGCCGTGGTAGGCCGCGACCTGCTCGGCGATCCTGGTCGTGGTCACCGGCAGGGCGACCCGGCCGCTCCGGCCCTCGGCCGCCACCAGGTCCAGGAAGACCAGCAGCGCGCGGTCGTCCTCGATGATGTGGCCGCGTTCGTCGACGAAGGAGACCCGCTCGCCCACCGGGTCGAAGCGCACCCCGAACGCCGCCCGCGAGGACGCGACCAGCGCGCCCAGCTGGATCAGCCCGGCCCGGCGCTCCTCGGCGGTCTCGGTCGGAACGGCCTCGTCCATGCCCTGGTTGACGGTGAGCGAGTCCACCCCCAGCCGGCCCAGGATGCTCGGCAGCAGCAGTCCGGCGCTGCCGTGCGCGGCGTCGATCACCACCTTCAGCTGCGCCTCGGCGACGCCGCTGGTGTCCACCGCACGGTGCAGCGAACCCGCGTAGGAGTCGAAGACGGTGGAGGGGAAGGTCAGGTCGCCGATCTCGCCGGGGAAGGCCCGGCGGTACTCCTGGCGGGCGTAGACCCGGTCCAGCTTGCGCTGGCCGGCCTGGGAGAGGTCCGCGCCGCGCTCGTCGAAGAAGAGGATGTCCAGCGAGTCCGGCACCCCGGGCGTGGTCCGCAGCATGATCCCGCCGGCGCTGCCGCGCGCGGTGTGCTGCCGGGCCACCGGCATCGGCACGTTCTCCAGGTCACGGACGTCGATCGCGGAGGCCTGCAGCCCGGAGATCATGGCCCGCTTCAGCGCGCGGGCGCCGCGCGAGTGGTCACGGGCGATGGTGACCGTGGCGCCCTTCTTCAGCGTCGTGGCATAGGCGCCGGCCAGCCGGACCGCCAGCTCCGGGGTGATCTCGACATTGATGATCCCGGCGACGCCCCTGGCACCGAACAGGTGCTCCTGGCCCCGGGACTCCCAGATGACCGAGGTGTTGATGTAGGCGCCGGCCTCGATCGTCTTGAAGGGGTAGACGCGGACATTGCCCGCGATGATCGACTCCTCCTCGACCAGGCACTCGTCGCCGATCACCGCGCCGTCCTCGATCCGCGCGGCCCGCATCACATCGGTGTTCTTGCCGATCACGCAGCCGCGCAGATTGCTCTGCGGCCCGATGTAGACATTGCTGTGCACGATCGCCCGGTGCAGGAACGCCCCGCGCTTGACGACGACGTTGCTGCCCAGCACCGTGTGCTCGCGCAGCTCCACCCCGGCCTCGACCTTGGCGTAGTCGCCGATGTAGAGCGGCCCGCGCAGCACGGCCTCCGGATCGACCTCGGCGCCTTCCGCCACCCAGACACCCGGGGAGATCTCGAAGCCGTCGATGTCGACGTCGACCTTGCCCTCCAGGACGTCCGCCTGGGCCTTCACATAGCTGTCATGGGTGCCGACGTCCTCCCAGTAGCCCTCGGCGACGAAGCCGTAGATCGGCTTGCCCTCCTTGAGCAGCTGCGGGAACACGTCGCCGGACCAGTCCACGCTGGTGTCGGCCGCGACGTAGTCGAAGACCTCCGGCTCCATGACATAGATGCCGGTGTTCACGGTGTCCGAGAAGACCTGGCCCCAGGTCGGCTTCTCCAGGAACCGCTCCACCCTGCCCTCGTCGTCGAGGATGGTGATCCCGAACTCCAGCGGGTTGGGCACCCGGGTCAGGCAGACCGTGACCAGCGCGCCCTTCGAGCGGTGGAACTCCATCAGCTCGGTGAGGTCGAAGTCGGTCAGCGCGTCCCCCGAGATCACCAGGAAGGAGTCGTCCTTGAGCGCGTCCTCCGCGTTCTTGACACTGCCGGCCGTCCCGAGCGGGGTCTCCTCATTGGCGTAGGTGAGGTTCATCCCCAGTTCCTCGCCGTCCCCGAAGTAGTTCCGGACGAGCGAGGCGAGGAACTGGACGGTCACCACGGTGTCGGTCAACCCGTGCCGCTTGAGCAGCCGCAGTACATGCTCCATGATCGGCCGGTTCACCACCGGCAGCAGGGGCTTGGGCATGCTCGACGTCATGGGGCGCAGGCGCGTGCCCTCACCGCCGGCCATCACAACAGCCTTCATGTCGGGTGGACCCTCCTTGAGGCATAAGACGGGATCGGACTCTTCAGTCCAACGCGGCGCCTGTCCGAACCCGAACAAGTTGGCGTGTTTGCACCGCGTACAGGATGCCTGCCCACCAGTAGAGCGCTGTACCCCACCAAACGAACGCCCATCCAATGATGAATGCCACACTCCCGAGCCATCCATGCACGGTGGTGAGCAGCAGCAGCGGAAATGCGTACATCAGGTTGAACGTAGCCGCCTTGCCGATGAAGTTCACCTGGGGCGGGCCGTAGCCGTGACGCCGCAGAATCGGCAGCAGCGCGGCGATGAAGACCTCGCGGCCCAGCAGCAGCGCGGTCAGCCACCAGGGCATGATGCCGCGCCAGGTCAGTCCGACGATCGTGGACAGCACGAAGAGCCGGTCCGCGAGCGGATCCAGAAGTTGACCCAACCGGCTGATCTGGCCCCACTTGCGGGCGAGTTTCCCGTCGAGGTAGTCACTGACTCCGCTCGCCATCAGGATCGCGATGGCCCAGCCGTCGTTCTTCGGGCCGTGGAAGACGGGCCACAGAACCAGCCAGAGGAACACCGGGACGCCGACGAGACGTGCCATGCTGAGCACGTTGGGGATGGTGAGTACACGGTCTGTCTGGACGCGTGTCTCCTGAACCTCCACCCGGGAGCCTCCTGAGAGCGACGAACGATATAGGCCGACCCTACCGTTCCCCACCTGCGCCCACGGCCGAGGGGCGCGGCACCCGCGGTCCCGGCGTCGAGCCGAGCCAGGCGTCGATCCCCGCGACGGCAGCGGCCACCACCTCGGCCGGAGCGTCGCCGGTCTCCACCGAGGTCCGCGCGACGGCCGCGAGCTGCCGGTCGGTGAGCCCGAACGTGTCCCGGGCAAGCAGGTACTCCTCGGCCAGCGAGGAGCCGAACATCAGCGGGTCGTCCGTCCCGAGCGAGCAGCGCACACCGGCCGCCAGCAGCCGTGGCAGCGGGTGCTCGGTCAGCTCCTCCACCACGCCCAGGACCCGGTTCGAGCTCAGACAGACGTCCAGCGAGACCCCTCGCTCCACCAGCAGCTCCAGCAGCGCCGGATCCTCGGCCGCCCGGATGCCGTGCGCCACCCGGGTGGCGCCGAGCTGCTCCACCGCCGCCCGGACGCTGTCGGGTCCGCAGAGCTCGCCGGCATGCGGGGCGGAGGTCAGCCCCGCCTCCCTGGCGACGGCGAACGCCTCGGCGAAGGGCTCCGCCGGCGCGAACCGCTCGTCACCGGTCAGCCCCAGCGCATGGATCCCACGCCCGGCGTGCCGGGCCGCGAACCGCGCCAGCCGGACGGCCTCCGCCGGGCTCCGGTGCCGGGAAACCGCGATCGTCAGGCCGAAGCCGACTCCGCAGCGCTCCCCGGCCTGCCGACCGGCGTCGAGCACCAGCTCCAGGACCTGCTCCCCCGAGCCGAAGTGGTCATAGCTGTGCGGATCGAAGTGCGGTTGGACCCAGACCCCGCCGTCTGCGGCGACGTCCTCCACCAGTTCCGCCACGACCCGCCACAGGTTCTCCGGCCGGGCCGAGGTGGCCTCGAAGGCCGCGTTGAAGACGCGTTGGAAACCCGGGAAGTCGGTGAACCCGCGCGGATCCGGCGCAGAGCGTCCGTCCTCCGCCGCGAGCTCGGCCAACGTGGCCGGCCGCATCGCCGCCAGCAGATGCAGATGCAGCTCCGCCTTCGGCAAGGTCCTCGGATCACGCCGCTTCATATCCGTATCCATCCCCACCCCCATGACAACCCGAACATGCCGTCGGGAACGCCGAAGAGCCCCCTGACCAGTGGTCAGGGGGCTCTTCATCAAAGGTTGTTCGGCGGCGTCCTACTCTCCCACAGGGTCCCCCCTGCAGTACCATCGGCGCTGTGAGGCTTAGCTTCCGGGTTCGGGATGTAACCGGGCGTTTCCCTCACGCTATGACCACCGAAACACTATGAAGATATCGACTAACACGCTGCCGGAAGCAGGGGTCGTTTCTTCAGAACAACACAGTGGACGCGTAGCAACTATGGACAAGCCCTCGGCCTATTAGTACCGGTCAGCTCCACCCCTCACAGGGCTTCCACATCCGGCCTATCAACCCAGTCGTCTACTGGGAGCCTTACCCACTCAATGGTGGTGGGAGTCCTCATCTCGAAGCAGGCTTCCCGCTTAGATGCTTTCAGCGGTTATCCCTCCCGAACGTAGCCAACCAGCCATGCCCTTGGCAGGACAACTGGCACACCAGAGGTTCGTCCGTCCCGGTCCTCTCGTACTAGGGACAGCCCTTCTCAAGACTCCTGCGCGCGCAGCGGATAGGGACCGAACTGTCTCACGACGTTCTAAACCCAGCTCGCGTACCGCTTTAATGGGCGAACAGCCCAACCCTTGGGACCTACTCCAGCCCCAGGATGCGACGAGCCGACATCGAGGTGCCAAACCATCCCGTCGATATGGACTCTTGGGGAAGATCAGCCTGTTATCCCCGGGGTACCTTTTATCCGTTGAGCGACGGCGCTTCCACAAGCCACCGCCGGATCACTAGTCCCTGCTTTCGCACCTGCTCGACCCGTCGGTCTCACAGTCAAGCTCCCTTGTGCACTTACACTCAACACCTGATTGCCAACCAGGCTGAGGGAACCTTTGGGCGCCTCCGTTACATTTTAGGAGGCAACCGCCCCAGTTAAACTACCCACCAGACACTGTCCCTGATCCGGATCACGGACCCAGGTTAGACATCCAGCACGACCAGAGTGGTATTTCAACGACGACTCCACAACCACTGGCGTGGCCGCTTCAAAGTCTCCCACCTATCCTACACAAGCCGAACCGAACACCAATATCAAGCTATAGTAAAGGTCCCGGGGTCTTTCCGTCCTGCTGCGCGAAACGAGCATCTTTACTCGTAATGCAATTTCACCGGGCCTATGGTTGAGACAGTCGAGAAGTCGTTACGCCATTCGTGCAGGTCGGAACTTACCCGACAAGGAATTTCGCTACCTTAGGATGGTTATAGTTACCACCGCCGTTTACTGGCGCTTAAGTTCTCAGCTTCGCTCCGTCGAAACAGAACTAACCGGTCCCCTTAACGTTCCAGCACCGGGCAGGCGTCAGTCCGTATACATCGCCTTACGGCTTCGCACGGACCTGTGTTTTTAGTAAACAGTCGCTTCTCGCTGGTCTCTGCGGCCGGCCCCAGCTCGGAGTGCAAGACTCGTCACCAGTTCCGGCCCCCCTTCTCCCGAAGTTACGGGGGCATTTTGCCGAGTTCCTTAACCATAGTTCACCCGAACGCCTCGGTATTCTCTACCTGACCACCTGAGTCGGTTTGGGGTACGGGCCGCCATGAAACTCGCTAGAGGCTTTTCTCGACAGCATAGGATCATCCACTTCACCACAATCGGCTCGGCATCAGGTCTCAGCCTTAATGTGTGGCGGATTTGCCTACCACACGGCCTACACCCTTACCCCGGGACTACCACCGCCCGGGCTGGACTACCTTCCTGCGTCACCCCATCGCTCACCTACTACCCTGTTGGGTCAGCGGCTCCACCACTCCTCATCACCCGAAGGATCCGAGACGGCTTCACGGCTTTAGCATTCAGAGGTTCGACGTTGGCGCTTCAAAGCGGGTACGGGAATATCAACCCGTTGTCCATCGACTACGCCTGTCGGCCTCGCCTTAGGTCCCGACTTACCCTGGGCAGATCAGCTTGACCCAGGAACCCTTGGTCAATCGGCGCAAGAGTTTCCCACTCTTGTATCGCTACTCATGCCTGCATTCTCACTCGTATACCGTCCACGACTGGCTTCCGCCGCCGCTTCACCCGGCACACGACGCTCCCCTACCCATCACAGCCCCCGTTAGGAGTTAAGCTGCAATGACACGGCTTCGGCGGTGTACTTGAGCCCCGCTACATTGTCGGCGCGGAATCACTTGACCAGTGAGCTATTACGCACTCTTTAAAGGGTGGCTGCTTCTAAGCCAACCTCCTGGTTGTCTCTGCGACTCCACATCCTTTCCCACTTAGCACACGCTTAGGGGCCTTAGCCGGTGTTCTGGGCTGTTTCCCTCTCGACCATGGAGCTTATCCCCCACAGTCTCACTGCCGCGCTCTCACTTACCGGCATTCGGAGTTTGGCTAAGGTCAGTAACCCGGTGGGGCCCATCGCCTATCCAGTGCTCTACCTCCGGCAAGAAACACGCGACGCTGCACCTAAATGCATTTCGGGGAGAACCAGCTATCACGGAGTTTGATTGGCCTTTCACCCCTAACCACAGGTCATCCCCCAGGTTTTCAACCCTGGTGGGTTCGGTCCTCCACACGGTCTTACCCGCGCTTCAACCTGCCCATGGCTAGATCACTCCGCTTCGGGTCTTGGGCGCGCTACTAAACCGCCCTATTCGGACTCGCTTTCGCTACGGCTACCCCACACGGGTTAACCTCGCAACACACCGCAAACTCGCAGGCTCATTCTTCAAAAGGCACGCAGTCACGACAGCTATGTGCAAGCACATGCTGCGACGCTCCCACGGCTTGTAGGCACACGGTTTCAGGTACTATTTCACTCCGCTCCCGCGGTACTTTTCACCATTCCCTCACGGTACTGTCCGCTATCGGTCACTAGGGAATATTTAGGCTTAGCGGGTGGTCCCGCCAGATTCACACGGAATTTCTCGGGCTCCGTGCTACTTGGGAGAAACTCAAGAGAGCCGTACAGGTTTCGTCTACGGGGGTCTTACCCTCTACGCCGGACCTTTCGCATGTCCTTCGACTACCCATACGGTTTCTGACTCTCGGACCGGCCGGCAGACCGATCAAGAATTTTCCCACGACCCCAACCACGCAACCCCTGCCGGGTATCACACATGACTGGTTTAGCCTCATCCGATTTCGCTCGCCACTACTCTCGGAATCACGGTTGTTTTCTCTTCCTGCGGGTACTGAGATGTTTCACTTCCCCGCGTTCCCTCCACACTGCCTATGTGTTCAGCAGCGGGTGACAGCCCATGACGACTGCCGGGTTTCCCCATTCGGACACCCCCGGATCAAAGCTCGGTTGACAGCTCCCCGGGGCCTATCGCGGCCTCCCACGTCCTTCATCGGTTCCTAGTGCCAAGGCATCCACCGTGCGCCCTTAAAAACTTGGCCACAGATGCTCGCGTCCACTGTGCAGTTCTCAAGCAACGACCAGCCACCCATCACCCCCACACCACAACGGCATGAAGTTCACTGGGGCCGGCGTACCGAAGACAGACCTTGCGGCCGTGCCCTCAGGACCCAACAACGTGCCCGACCCGACCAACACCCACAGAACTTTCCACGCCGAAGCAGTACTCGTGTCCATGACGATGATCGCGCCGAATAGTCAACGTTCCACCCATGAGCGAACCAGCACCGGACAGTCGCCGGTGTACTGGCCCTCTGCCCGACCGAAGCCGGGAGAAGAGCTCCTTAGAAAGGAGGTGATCCAGCCGCACCTTCCGGTACGGCTACCTTGTTACGACTTCGTCCCAATCGCTGGTCCCACCTTCGACAGCTCCTTCCCTTACGGGTTAGGCCACCGGCTTCGGGTGTTACCGACTTTCGTGACGTGACGGGCGGTGTGTACAAGGCCCGGGAACGTATTCACCGCAGCAATGCTGATCTGCGATTACTAGCAACTCCGACTTCATGGGGTCGAGTTGCAGACCCCAATCCGAACTGAGACCGGCTTTTTGAGATTCGCTCCACCTCGCGGTATCGCAGCTCATTGTACCGGCCATTGTAGCACGTGTGCAGCCCAAGACATAAGGGGCATGATGATTTGACGTCGTCCCCACCTTCCTCCGAGTTGACCCCGGCAGTCTCCTGTGAGTCCCCGACATTACTCGCTGGCAACACAGAACGAGGGTTGCGCTCGTTGCGGGACTTAACCCAACATCTCACGACACGAGCTGACGACAACCATGCACCACCTGTATACCGACCACAAGGGGGCGACCATCTCTGGCCGTTTCCGGTATATGTCAAGCCTTGGTAAGGTTCTTCGCGTTGCGTCGAATTAAGCCACATGCTCCGCTGCTTGTGCGGGCCCCCGTCAATTCCTTTGAGTTTTAGCCTTGCGGCCGTACTCCCCAGGCGGGGAACTTAATGCGTTAGCTGCGGCGCGGACCACGTGGAATGTGACCCACACCTAGTTCCCAACGTTTACGGCGTGGACTACCAGGGTATCTAATCCTGTTCGCTCCCCACGCTTTCGCTCCTCAGCGTCAGTAATGGCCCAGAGATCCGCCTTCGCCACCGGTGTTCCTCCTGATATCTGCGCATTTCACCGCTACACCAGGAATTCCGATCTCCCCTACCACACTCTAGCCTGCCCGTATCGAATGCAGACCCGGAGTTAAGCCCCGGGCTTTCACATCCGACGTGACAAGCCGCCTACGAGCTCTTTACGCCCAATAATTCCGGACAACGCTCGCACCCTACGTATTACCGCGGCTGCTGGCACGTAGTTAGCCGGTGCTTCTTCTGCAGGTACCGTCACTTGCGCTTCTTCCCTGCTGAAAGAGGTTTACAACCCGAAGGCCGTCATCCCTCACGCGGCGTCGCTGCATCAGGCTTTCGCCCATTGTGCAATATTCCCCACTGCTGCCTCCCGTAGGAGTCTGGGCCGTGTCTCAGTCCCAGTGTGGCCGGTCGCCCTCTCAGGCCGGCTACCCGTCGTCGCCTTGGTAGGCCATTACCCCACCAACAAGCTGATAGGCCGCGGGCTCATCCTGCATCGCCGGAGCTTTCCACGCACACCCCATGCGGGGATGCGTCGTATCCGGTATTAGACCTCGTTTCCAAGGCTTGTCCCAGAATGCAGGGCAGATTGCCCACGTGTTACTCACCCGTTCGCCACTGATCCACCCCGAAGGGCTTCACCGTTCGACTTGCATGTGTTAAGCACGCCGCCAGCGTTCGTCCTGAGCCAGGATCAAACTCTCCGTGAATGTTGTCCCGTAATCGGGTCAGCACTCGCGTTGAGCGGCACAGCGACCGGCGGAATAGCCGATCCCGTGCACTGCGTCCTCGCTAGTGTTTACTACAGTTTTTCCCAAAGGAACCTCGTCCGTCCACATGATGTGGCCGGACGGGGTATCAACATTTGGCGTTGACTTTTGGCACGCTGTTGAGTTCTCAAGGAACGGACGCTTTCTTCAAGACCCTTTCACCGGTCTCTCCGAGCGCTTCGTTTCAATGTTACTGCGTTCGTTCTTCGTTGTTTAGCTTAGCAGACCGTTTCACCAGTCCGTTTCGCCAGTTCCTGCTCCGTCTTCCCGCGCCGTTTCCGGCCCGTTCCGACGAGTGAAACTCTAGCGGTTTCTCGTCAGTGACGCGAATTCCGCGCAATTCCCGGAAAAGCGCACGACAAAGAAGACCGTGCAGGATGTTCAGGGGATTGGTCACCACCACGGCTCCGCAGGGCAACCCACAGAACGTTACGCAGGCCATCGCCGCATGTCAAACCTGGTGAGCCTCGCCGGTCATCGCGTCGAGCAGGGCGACCGCCGCCGCCCGCGCCAGCGCCGCTGCGGTGGGGTTGTGGTCGATACGGGCCGAGATTGCGGCGCCGTCGTACAGGAGCACGAACTGACGGGCCAGCAGTTCCGGCTCGGGGACGCCGGCGTCCCGCGCCAGGCCGATCGTCAGATTCCTGAACCAGGAGCGGTGCTTGTTCGCCGCCTCGCTGATCGGTTCACTGGGGCGGGCCTCAGCGCTGGCGTTGACGAAGGCGCAGCCGTTGTAGCCCGGGCGGGTCAGCGACGCGTCGAGTGCGTCGAAGATGGCGAGCAGCCGTTCCCGGGGGGTGTCGTAGCGCTCGATCGCTTCGATGATCCGAAACCGCCTGGCCTCGTGGCGCCCTTCGAGATAGGCGCGGATCAGGCCGTCCTTGTTGCCGAAGGCGTTGTAGAGGGTCGCCTTGGCGACGCCGGCGCGCTCGATCACCCGGTCGATGCCGACGGTGTGCACGCCTTCCTCGTAGAAGAGCTCGTCGGCAGCTGCCAGTAGCCGTTCCCGGGCGGTGGTGCGCTCGGTCGGCCCGTCCGTGGAGTGCGTCGCAGTAGCCATGCCTTGACAGTAACAGACAGGTCTGTCTACCGTCGGGGGACTAGACAGACCTGTCTGACTAGCCCCCTCTTCGGCGAAAGAAGCATCCGGTGTCCCTGCTAGTGCCAGATTCCCGGGCGATGGATCGCCCCGCCCGCCGCCGAACCCTTCCGAAGGGCGTCGCCTTCTTCCTCCAGGCCTCGCTCGTCGTCTCCTTCCTGGCCGCATCCAGCTCGCCGACCCCGCTCTATGCCGTCTACCAGGCCGAATGGGGCTTCTCTCCGATCACCACCACCGTGGTCTTCGGCATCTACGCCCTGGCCGTGCTGGCCTCCCTGGTGACGCTCGGGAAGCTCTCCGACCACATCGGGCGCCGCCCGATCCTGCTCGTGGCGATCGCGCTGCAGATGGTGACGATGGTGGTCCTCACCACCGCCTCCGGTGTCCCCGACCTGCTCGCCGCGCGCATCGTCCAGGGGATATCCACCGGGGCCGCACTCGGCGCGGTCGGGGCCGGGATGCTGGACCTCGACAAGGCCAAGGGGACGATTGCCAACGCCGTCACGCCGATGACCGGCACCGCGACCGGGAGCTTCGCCTCCGGGCTGCTGGTGCAGTTCCTGCCGTTCCGCACCCACCTGGTGTATCTGGTGCTGCTGGGGATCTTCCTGCTCCAGGGCGTGGGCGTGGCACTGATGGCCGAGACCTCCTCGCCCAAGCCCGGGGCGCTGGCCTCGCTGCGACCTCAGCTCGGCGTCCCCCGGGCCGCACGGCGGCTGATGCTGGTAGCAGTCCCGGTGCTGATCGCGGTCTGGGCACTGGCGGGCTTCTACGGCTCGGTCGCGGCGTCGGTGGTGCGCGTGATCGTCGGCTCCGACTCGGCGCTGCTGGGCGGCCTCGCGCTCTTCGTCCTCGCCGGCTGCGGTGCTCTGAGCGTGCTGCTGCTGCGGACCCGGCCGGCCCGGCAGGTCATGCTGCTCGGCGGCCTGGCCCTGATCGTCGGCACCGGCGGCGTCCTGCTCTCCGTCGACGCACGCTCCACCGTCGGATTCTTCCTCGGCACCGCCGTGGCCGGGGTGGGCTTCGGCGCCGGGTTCCAGGGCGCGATCCGCACGGTCGTCCCGCTGGCGGCGGCGCACGAGCGCTCGGGGCTGCTGTCCACCGTCTATGCGGTGTCGTACCTGGCCATGGGACTGCCTGCGGTGATCGGCGGCGTACTGGTGGTGCACGGCGGCGGGCTGCTGCCGACCACCCGCGAGTACGGCCTGACCGTCATGGCGCTCGCCGCGCTGGCCCTGCTGGGGCTGCTGCTGGTGCGCAGCAGCCCCAGCCCGGTCGACGCCCCGGTCGGGACGTCGGCTCAGCGACCCGCGAGTGCGTCCAGCGACGAGCGGTCCAGGCCGCTGGCCGCCTGCACCTCCGCCGCGTCCACCGCACCGCAGTCGAGCCCGCGCAGCAGGTAGCCACTGAGGGCCTTGGCCGTGGCCGGTTCGTCCATCACATCGCCGCCGGTCCTGGCGACATAGGCGCTGAGGCGGGCGGCGGCCTGGTCGAGCCCCTCGCGGTAGAAGGTGTAGACGGCGGCGTAGCGGGTCGGCAAGTGACCGGGGTGCATGTCCCAGCCCTGGTAGTAGGCGCGTTCGAGTGAGCGGCGGACCAGTCGGTGGTGCAGCCGCCAGGCATCGTGCACCTGGGCGGTGGGGCCGGTCGGAATGACGTTGGTGGAGCCGTCCGACAGCCGCACCCCGGTCCCGGCCGCGGCGACCTGCATCACTGCCTTCGCATGGTCGGCTACCGGGTGCTCCATGCTCTGGTACGCCGCGCCGACGCCGCAGGAGGCGCTGTAGTCGAAGGTCCCGTAGTGCAGTCCGGTCGCGCGCCCCTCGGACGCCTCGATCAGCCGGGCGACGGTGGCGCGGCCGTCCGCGCCGAGGATGGCCTGGGTGGTCTCGATCTGGATCTCGAAGCCGATGCGTCCGGCCGGCACGCCCGCCTCGCGCTCGAAGTCCTCGGCCAGCCGGACCAGGGCGGTGACCTGCTGCGGATAGGTGACCTTGGGCAGGGTGAGCACCAGTCCGTCCGGCAGCCGGCCGGCACCCTCGTCCAGCAGGGTGGTCAGGAAGAGGTCGAGCGTGCGGATGCCCCGGGCACGGACGGCGGACTCCATGCACTTCATCCGGATGCCCAGGTACGGCGGTGCGTCACCGTCCGCGACGGCGCGGGCGACCAGGCGGGCGGCGTGGACGGCGGCGGCGTCCTCCTCCGTGTCCGGGCGCACCCCGTAGCCGTCCTCGAAGTCGATCCGCAGGTCCTCGACCGGTTCGCGTTCGAGCTTGCTCCGGACCCGGTCGTAGACGTCCTTGGCCGGCGCACCCTGCGGGTGGCCGAGGACTCCGGCCAGGGTGTCGGCGTCGGGGGCGTGCCTGTCGAGCAGGGCGAGCGCCTGCCGGCCCCAGTCGCCGACCAGGGCGGACACCGTCGTGTCCGTGAGTGCGTCGGCCGGGACGTAGACGGTGTGCACGGGCTGTCGGGTGGCCGGCTCGCCCGGGTAGCGGCGCAGCAGCTCGCGGTCGACCTCGGCCAGCGCGGCGTCCACCGCCGCGCGCGCGGTCCGGGTGAAGGTGGTGGCCACGGCGCGGCCCCGGCCGTCCCGGTCCTCCCGGTCGGTCTCGCCCTGGTGCGGCATTCCGCGCCCCTCTCATCCTTCAACAGATTGTTGATCGCTGACGAGAAGGTATCCGCCCCCCATTCGCGCGTCAACAGTCTGTTGTACGGATTCGGCGGGAGCTGCAAGATCGAAAATGCGTTGACAGGCCGGGACCGCGCCCGGGAGGGTCACGCTCATGCCGTCCCGCCCCAGTGCCCCGCAGTCCCCCCTCGCCCCACTCCGCCACCGGGCCTTCCGGGCACTCGCATTCGGCCGGGCCATCAGCCTGCTGGGCAACGGCGTGGCACCGATGGCACTGTCGTTCGCGGTGCTCGACCTCACCCACTCGGTCAGGGACCTGGGGCTCGTGGTCGGCGCCCGCTCCCTGTTCAACGTGGTGTTCCTGCTGTTCGGCGGGGTGCTGGCGGACCGGCTGCCACGGCATCTGGTGCTGGTCGGCTCCGGCGTGCTCAGCGCCTGCTCGCAGGCGGCCGTGGCCACGCTGGTGCTGACGCACAGTGCGACCGTGCCGCTGCTGATCGTCCTGTCCGCCGCCAACGGCACCTTTGCCGCGGTGTCGATGCCGGCCTCCTCCGCGCTGGTGCCGCAGACCGTCCCGCCGGAGCTGCGGCAGTCGGCCAACGCGCTGAACCGGATGGCCGCCAACACGGCCTCCATCACCGGGACGGCGCTCGGCGGGATGCTGGTGGCCGGCGTCGGCCCCGGCTGGGGACTGGTGGTCGACTCGGCGAGCTTCGCCCTCTCGACGCTCTTCTTCGCCCAGGTGCGCATCCCCGCGAAGGCCTCGGACGAGGTGGATCCGGTGCGACCCGGCCTGCTGAGCGAACTGCGGGAGGGCTGGTCGGAGTTCGTCTCCCGCACCTGGATCTGGGTGATCGTGCTGGCCTTCGGCTTCATCAACGCGGCCTTCGCCGGCGGCGTCACCCTGCTCGGGCCGGTGATCGCCGACAGCAGCTTCGGACGCAGCAACTGGGGCTTCGTGCTCGCCTCGGAGACCGTCGGGATGCTCCTCGGCGGAGCGGTCGCCCTGCGCTACCGCCCCCGGCACCTGCTGCTGGTCGGCTGCGTCTGTGCGGGCACGCTGGTGCTGCTGCCGCTCGGGCTCGCCCTCGGCCTGCCGGTGTCCGTGATGCTGTTGCTCGGGCTGGTCAGCGGCGTGTGCATCGAGCAGTTCAGCGTCGCCTGGGAGACCTCGCTCCAGCAGGAGGTGCCCGCCGACCGGCTCGCCCGGGTCTACTCCTACGACATGGTCGGCTCCTACGTCGCCATTCCGCTGGCACAGATCACCACCGGGCCGCTCGCGGCGGCGGTGGGCGTGCGGCCCGCGCTGTACTGCGCGGCGGGGGTGATCGCGCTGAGCACGCTGGCCATGCTCTCCGTCCGCGAGGTGCGCACCTTCCGGGTCGGCGGCGCACGGCCGGAGGCCGAACCCGCCACCGAGCCCGCCACCGAGCCCGCGCCGCTGGAAGCGGCGGGCTGACGGCGGCTCGGGACGGCGGCCCACACCGCCCGCCGGCACTGCCGGAGCCGGGCGCCGTCCTGGGGAGGTGGGGGCAGGGGCGGCACGGGACTATTCGATCCTGAGTCCGTGCTCCTCGGCGATCCGGCGCACCAGCGCGAGGACGGCGGTGCCGATGGGCTCGCGGACGACCTCGGTCGCCGAGTCGTCGTAGGGCGTCGGCTCCGCGTTGACGATCACCACCTCGGCTCCCCCGGCGAGGGCGAGGTCCACCAGCCCGGCGGCGGGATGGACCCGGAGCGAGGTGCCGACGGCGACGAGCAGGCTGCAGGCCACGGCGATTCCGCGGGCCTGGTCGAGCACCACGGGGTCGAGGTTCTCGCCGAACATGACGGTGGCGGGCTTGAGGATGCCGCCGCAGGCCCGGCATACCGGATCCGCTTCGCCGGCCCGCACCCGGTCCAGGGCCTCGGCCATGTCGCCGCGCACCTTGCAGCCGACGCACTGGGTCAGGCGGGCGGTGCCGTGGAGCTCCAGCACCTTGCGGGCGCTGACGCCGCCGAGCTGGTGCAGTCCGTCGACGTTCTGGGTGAGCACGCGCAGCGGCACGCCGGCCCGTTCGAGCAGCGCCAGCGCGCGGTGGGCGTCGTTGGGACGGGCGTCGAGGACCCCGGTCTCCAGCCGCATCCGCCAGGCGCGGCGGCGGACCTCGGGATCGTCGAGGTAGGGGCCGATGGTGACCAGCCTCTCGGCCCCCGGATCGCGTCGCCAGAGCCCGTTCGGGCCCCGGTAGTCCGGGATGCCGGAGTCGGTGGAGAAGCCGGCTCCGCTGAGCACGGCGACGAGCGGGAGGTTCTGCGGCATGGCTGAACGGTATGGCTGCCGCCGGTACCCGGGCGACCGGTTTTCGGCGGCGCGCGGGCGGGCGGTGGTTACGACCGTCAGCAGCGGGAATCACCCTCCCGGGACATATGAAAGATTCTTCATGTATTCGGGTACAGTGTGGGACGTCCCGACAGCTGCGCGGTCCGTCCGCGCGTCCCCGACCGAGGAGGTCCCTGATGAGTCAGGTCCACGACCACGACCACGACGCGCACGACCACGGCGGCAGCGGTCACGGCGGTCACGACCACGGCTCCGGCGGCGGTCACGCGGGCCACAGCCACAGCGTGTCCGCCGACGCCGACCGGCGCTTCCTCATCGGGGCACTCATGCTGATCGCCGGCTTCATGGTCGGCGAGGTGATCCTCGGCTTGCTCGCCCACTCGCTGGCGCTGATCTCCGACGCCGGCCACATGCTCACCGACGCCGCCTCGCTGGTGCTGGCCCTGGTGGCGATGCGGCTGGCCGCGCGCCCGGCGCGCGGGTCGCTGACCTTCGGCCTGAAGCGGGCCGAGATCCTGTCCGCGCAGGCGAACGGCATCACCCTGCTGGCGCTGGGGGCGATCTTCACCTACGAGGCGATCCGTCGACTGGTCTCCCCGCCCGGCGTCGAGGGCGGGATCGTGCTGGCGACGGCGCTGGTCGGGATCGTCGTGAACGTCATCGCCGCCTGGCTGATCTCCCGTGCCAACCGCAGCAGCCTCAATGTCGAGGGCGCCTACCAGCACATCCTCAACGACGCCTGGGCCTTCATCGCCACCGCCGTCGCCGGCCTGGTGGTGCTGCTCACCGGCTTCGCCCGGGCCGACGCCATCGCCACGCTGGTGGTCGCGGCGCTGATGTTCCACGCCGGCTACGGACTGGTGCGCGAGTCCGGCCGGATCTTCCTGGAGGCGGCCCCGGCGGGCCTGGACCCGGACGCCATCGGCGCCCAGCTCGCCGCCGAGCCGGGCGTGGTGGAGGTGCACGACCTGCATGTCTGGACGATCACGTCCGGCTATCCGGCGCTCTCCGCCCATGTGCTGGTGCGCGACGACCAGGACTGCCACGCGGTGCGCGGGCGGCTGGAGTGCTCACTGCGGGACGACCACCGGATCGAGCACACGACCCTGCAGGTGGACCACGCCACGCCGGAGCTGCTGCAGCTCGGCGCCTCCGCCGACGCCCACTGCGTGGACCCGCACGGCAGCTCGCACCGGCCCAGCGCCGCATAGCGCAGCACTCACAGGATTCACAGGAAACCTTCCCAGCAAGGCTGTTACCAATCTGTGATCATTTCATTCCGGACATCTCCATACAATCCGACAAGCTGCCCCTCCCCCTCCCCGGCACACTTGCAGGACGCTTAGTCGCCGCCCACCAACGTGACCGGCGCGAGGATGCGCAGCCTGTCCAGGCTGACCGAAGCTACTGAGGACCGATGACACAGAAGAAGCCCTCCAACGCCGACCGGCGCCGAATAGCGCAGGAGAAGATCGCCGCCCAGCGGCAGGCCGAGGCCGCGCGCCAGAAGCGGACCCGGCTCATCTCCATAGTCGGCGGCGTGGTCGCGGTCGCCGTCATCGCCGGCGGCGGCACCTGGGTCATCGTGCGCGCGAACTCTCACGCGAGCACCGTCGCCGCCAAGGCGGCCGCCAGCGACCCCTCCATCGACCACAGCACCGCGCTGCTCGCCACCACGTCGGCGCAGTCCACCGGCGGCACGGTCGACGGCGTGGTCGGCAGCAACGAGATGGAGAATCTCAACTACCACATCCACGCCCACCTGACGATCTTCGTCAACGGCGTCCAGAAGACCATCCCCTACGGCGTCGGCATCGTCCCGCCGTACCAGCTGGACACCTCCTCCGGCAGCGCCTTCGTCAGCGGTGGCAGCAAGTACTTCTACCTGCACACCCACGACGAGACCGGCATCATCCACATCGAGTCGCCGAACAACCACGTCTACACCCTCGGCAACTTCTTCGACGTGTGGAAGCAGCCGCTGAGCACCTCGCAGGTCGGCCCCGACAAGGGCAGCGTCACCACCTACGTCAACGGCAAGATCTACACCGGCGACCCGGCGGACATCAAGCTCAGCAAGTACGAGAACATCCAGCTCGACGTCGGCAAGAACACCCCCTTCCAGAACTTCAGCTGGCCCTCGGGCTACTAGGCCCGGGCTACTAGGTACAAGAGGCGGTCACCAGCGTGGAGGACGACCGGGCCGAAGGCCCCGAGGCGCAGCCGGACGATGCCGAGCTGGCCGAGTTGGAGCGGGAGGCGGCGGCCCTGGAGGCGGCCGCCGAGCGTCGCGGCGGGCTGACCGGGGCGCGGCGGATGCTGCTGCTCCAGGCCCCGGTCCTGGTCGTCCTCGCGGTGGTGCTGATGGTCTGGGGCCGCAACGCCCCGGACTCGGCGGCGGCGGCCCCGGCCGCCGCGCCGCCGAAGCTGGGCATGGTCGGCGCGTACCTGGCGCTGCCGAGCGGCAGCGCCGACCACGCCTATCTGACCATCAAGAACAACGGCGGCTCCGCCGACCGGCTGGTCAGCGTGGACAGCCCGTGGGCCTCGTCGGTCACGCTGACCGAGGGCTCCTCCCCCACCGCGCTGCCGTGGATCACCATCCCGGCCCACGGCACGGTGTTACTGAAGCCCGGCGGCTACGCCATCGCCCTGAACGGCCTGACCCGCACCCCGGTGCCGGGCGACCCCATCGAGCTGGACCTCAACTTCGCCACCTCCGGCACCGTCTACTCCTACGCCCCGGTCGGCCCGAAGACCCCGTTGACGGTGCAGCAGGTCATGGACGCGATGAAGTACATGGGCCGGCTCCCTCCGCTGAGCACCCCGGGGCAGGGGTAGCCGACCGTCCATCCCGGCTGCTCCAGCCCCGGACCGCGTCCCGCAGTGGGTTCCAGGTGCAGGACGGCAGGGCCGGCATGGGCCCGGAGGGCTGGGCTGTGCCCTCGATGGCGCCGTCCCAGGGGGACACCTGCAGGACGGCCCCTGGCCCGGGGCCGCGCGCCGGCCGCCGGCCGGGGACAGGCCGCCGGGCGGGCCCTACTCCGCGTCCGCCGCCCGCCGCAGCGCCTCCGCCCGGCCCTCGGCCTGGACCGCGGGCATGGCCGGATGGTTGTCGAGCCGGAGGGTCGCGCGCATTTCGGCGGCCATGAGACGGTGTAGCTCGGCGGGGTCCCGGTCGGGGTGCTGCGCGTAGTCGTGCCGGGCCCGTTGCGCGGCGAGGACCTCGCGCTGGAGCCGGACGAGGTCGTCGGGGAACTGCTGATCGTCGGACACGGCAGGATCGTACGGGGCGGGCGCGGCAGGATCGGCGCGGCGCGCGCCCGCAATAATAGAGAGCCTTGCTCATTATTAGATGGAATAATTGTGAGCTAGAGTCGGTTGTGCAGACCGGGCAGCCACGCCTGCCCTGCAGACCCGATCCGCTCCCCCACTCCCCCGGAGCCGCCCGTGAGACCCCAAGGACCCGACTGGACTCCACCCGCCCGTAATGAGGGCGAGCCCGTACCCCCCGCCCAGCTGCGCCGGATCATGCGGCTGTTCCGCCCCTACCGGGGCAAGCTCCTCACCGTCGGCCTGTTCGTCGGGCTGTCGTCGCTGGTCTCCGTCGCCTCGCCGTTCCTGCTGCGGGCGATCCTCGACGACGCCATCCCGCACGGCCGCACCGGCCTGCTGACCCTGCTGGCGCTCGGCATGGTCGCCGTGGCCGTCGCCAACTCCGTCTTCAACGTGCTGCAGACCTACATCAGCACCAGCGTCGGCCAGCGGGTCATGCACGACCTGCGCACCGGCGTCTACGCCCACCTCCAGCGGATGCCGCTGGCCTTCTTCACCCGCACCCGCACCGGTGAGGTCCAGTCCCGGATAGCCAACGACATCGGCGGGATGCAGTCCACCGTCACCTCCACCGCGACCTCGCTGGTCTCCAACCTGACCACGGTCGTCGCGACCATCGTCGCCATGGTCGCGCTGGACTGGAAGCTGACCGTCGTCTCGCTGGCGCTGCTCCCGTTCTTCGTCTGGATCAGCCGCCGGGTCGGCAACGAGCGCCGCAAGATCGCGACCCAGCGGCAGAAGCAGCTGGCCGCGATCTCCACGATCATGCAGGAGTCGCTCTCCGTCAGCGGCATCCTGCTGGGCCGCACCATGGGCCGCTCCCGCGCACTGACCACCGACTTCGCCCGCGAGTCCGACGGGCTGGCCGACCTGGAGGTCCGCGCCGACATGGCCGGGCGCTGGCGGCAGTCCACCATCCAGATCGTCATGTCCGCCATGCCCGCCGTCATCTACTGGACCGCCGGCTTCAGCGGGCACCGGGGCGCCGAGGTCTCCATCGGCACCCTGGTCGCCTTCACCACCCTGCAGCAGAGCCTGTTCCGCCCGGCGGTGCAGCTGCTCCAGACCGGGGTCGCGGTACAGGTCTCACTGGCGCTGTTCCAGCGGATCTTCGAGTACCTGGACCTGGTCCCGGACATCACCGAGCGGACCGACCCGATCGTCCCCGCCGAGCGGGTGCGCGGCGAGCTGCGCTTCGAGGGCGTCGGCTTCCGATACGACCCGGCGCAGCCCGAGCCGACGCTGACCGACATCGACCTGACCGTGCCGGCCGGCACCAGCCTGGCGATCGTCGGCGAGACCGGCTCCGGCAAGACCACCCTCAGCTACCTGGTGCCGCGGCTGTACGACGTCACCTCGGGCCGGGTCACCATCGACGGCATGGACGTCCGCGACCTGGGCTTCGAGGCGCTGGCGGACGCGGTCGGGGTGGTCTCCCAGGAGACCTACCTGTTCCACGCCTCGGTCGCGGAGAACCTGCGCTTCGCCCGTCCTGACGCCACCGACGCGGAACTGCACGACGCCGCCCGGGCCGCGCAGATCCACGACCACATCGCCGGGCTGCCCGAGGGCTACGACACCGTGGTCGGCGAGCGCGGCTACCGCTTCTCCGGCGGCGAGAAGCAGCGGCTGGCCATCGCCAGGACCATCCTCCGCGACCCGCCGGTGCTGGTCCTGGACGAGGCGACCAGTGCCCTGGACACCCAGACCGAGCTGGCCGTGCAGACCGCGATCGACCACCTGTCCAAGGGCCGGACCACGGTGACCATCGCCCACCGGCTGTCCACCGTGCGCGGCGCCGACCAGATCGCCGTGCTGGACGCGGGCCGGGTCGTGGAGCTCGGCACCCACGAGCAGCTGCTCGCCCTGGACGGGCACTACGCGGCGCTGGTGTCGCGCGACGGAGTGATGGCGGAGACCTGACCGGAGCAGTGGGAGGCGCGCATCAGTGTGGTTGTCCGGCGGGCGCGGTACGCCCCGCGCGCGCGGGGGGACGTAGTCGACCGCTGAGGGAGCGTCAGCTCCCCGGCGCAGGCTGTCCCGCCGATCCGAAGGACCTGAACGATGTCACCCCGCTCCACCGCCCCAGCAGCCCCAGCGGTCCCCGGTGCCGCAATTCCCCGTCCTGCCTCGGCCTACGGCGCGGTCACGCCGACCGGGCCGGGCCGCTCCGACCGCGGCCGCCGGGCACGCCGGGCGCTGGGCGGCTTCCTCAGCTGTGCGGCCCTGGCCGTACTGGTCCCGCTGACGTCCGGTCAGGCGACCGCCGCCGGCCCCGCGCTCACCCCCGATCAGCAGCTCTGCTCCGCCCCGGCAGCCCACGCCGCGCTCGCTGCCCACCTCTCCCAGGACATCGCCGACGCGATCCGGGACCGCGACGACGCGGTCAGCCTGACCGTCCGGGACGCGAACACCGGCCTCACCTGCGCCGTCCACGCCGGCCGGCACTTCGACTCGGCGAGCGCGATCAAGGCGACCATCATGGGCGCGGTGCTGCGCCGGGCCCAGGAGCAGCACCGGAGCCTGACCCGGCACGAGGCCGGCGCGCTGCACTCGATGATCACGTACTCCGACAACGACGCCGCCACCAGCCTCTGGCTGGGGCTGGGCCGGGCCCGGATCGACCGCTTCCTGGCCATGAGCGGGATGGACAGCACCGAGCCAGGACCGAGCGACCTGTGGGGGCTGACCCAGATCACCGCGACCGACGAGATGCGGATGCTGGACGTGCTGACGGACCGCCAGGACGTGCTGGACGCGCACTGGCGGGCGTACGGGCTGCGGCTGATGGCCGGGGTGACCCCGTCCCAGCGCTGGGGCACGCCGCACGGGGCGCCGGACGGGGTGTCGGTGCACAACAAGAACGGCTGGCTGCCGCGGGCGACCCGGGGCTGGCGGGTGCACAGCCTGGGCATCTTCACCGGCGGCGGCCGGGACTACCGGATGGTGGTGCTGACCGACGAGAACGGGACGATGGACTACGGCGTGGAGACCATCGAGCGGGTCGCCGAGGTCGTCCACCAGGACGTGGGCGGCGCACGCTGACGGGGCCCGGGACCACCCGAAGGTGGTCCCGGGCCCCGTGGTTCCGGCCTCAGGCCGGCGTCACTTCAGCTCGTCGAGCGCCAGGTTGAGGTTGAGGACGTCGACACGCGGCATCCCGAGGATTCCGGCGTCGCGGCCCTGGGTGTACTTCTTCACCAGCGCCTGGACGGCGGAGTCGCTCAGACCGCGGGCCTTGGCCACCCGGTCGACCTGGATGTCGGCGTACTGGGGGCTGATGTCCGGGTCCAGGCCGGAGCCCGAGGACGTGATCGCGTCCGGCGGGACCTGGCTCTCGGAGACGCCGTTGAAGGCCGCGACGGACTTCTTCAGCGCCGTGTAGTCGCTCACCAGCACCTCGGAGTTGGTGCCGAGGTTGGTGCCGGCCGAGGCGGTCGGGTCGTAGCCGAGGATTCCGGTGCCGGCCGCCGAGGGACGGGACTGGAAGTACTTCGGGTCCGGGCTGGCGGACTTGCCGTCCTTGCTGACGATCTCGAAGCTCTGGCCGATCAGCGAGGAGCCGACGACCTGGCCCTGGGCGTTCTTCACCAGCGAGCCGTTGGCCTGACTGGAGAAGGCGACCTGGGAGATCCCGGTGATCAGCAGCGGGTAGGCGAGTCCGCAGACCACGGTGAAGAGCACCAGGATCCGAAGGCCGGTCAGATGGTTCCGCACCGAGGTGGGAAGGGGCTTAGCCATGATGTGTCACACCACTTCTCTCAGTGCAGACCGGGGACGAACTGGACGATCAGGTCGATGGCCTTGATCCCGACGAAGGGCAGGATCAGGCCGCCGACCCCGTAGATCCCCAGGTTGCGGCGGAGCAGCGACTGGGCCGAGGAGGGCTTGTAGCGCACGCCGCGCAGGGCGAGCGGGATCAGCCCGATGATGATCAGCGCGTTGAAGATGATCGCCGAGGCGATCGCCGACCGGGCGCTGTGCAGGTCCATGATGTTGAGGTGGCTCAGGCCCGGGTAGACGCTGGCGAACATGGCCGGGATGATCGCGAAGTACTTGGCCACGTCGTTGGCGATGGAGAAGGTGGTCAGCGCACCGCGGGTGATCAGGAGCTGCTTGCCGATCTCGACGATCTCGATCAGCTTGGTCGGGTTGGAGTCCAGGTCCACCATGTTCCCGGCCTCCTTGGCGGCCGAGGTACCGGTGTTCATGGCCACGCCGACGTCGGCCTGGGCGAGCGCGGGGGCGTCGTTGGTGCCGTCGCCGGTCATCGCGACCAGCTTGCCGCCCTCCTGCTCCTTCTTGATCAGGGCCATCTTGTCCTCGGGCGTCGCCTCGGCGAGGAAGTCGTCGACTCCCGCCTCCTCGGCGATGGCCGCGGCCGTCAGCGGGTTGTCACCCGTGATCATGACGGTCTTGATGCCCATGGCGCGGAGGTCCTCGAAGCGCTGCTTGATGCCGGGCTTGACGACGTCCTTCAGGTAGATCACGCCGAGCACCCGGGCGGGCGCGCTGCCGCGCTTCTCGGCGACGACGAGCGGGGTGCCGCCGCGGTTGGAGATCCGCTCGACCTGGATGTCCAGGTCGTTGTCGCTGACCCCGCCGTTGTCGCGGACCCAGTTGGCGACCGATCCGGCAGCGCCCTTGCGGATGCTGTGGACTCCGGTGGTCTCGTCCAGGTCCACACCCGACATCCGGGTCTGGGCGGTGAACTCGATCCAGGTGGCGTGGCCGAGCTCGCCCTGGGCGCGCTCGCGCAGTCCGTACTTCTCCTTCGCCAGGACGACGATGGAGCGGCCCTCGGGGGTCTCGTCGGCGAGGCTGGACAGCTGCGCCGCGTCGGCCAGGGCGTCCTGCTCGACGTCGCCGACGGTGAGGAACTCGGCGGCCTGGCGGTTGCCGAAGGTGATGGTGCCGGTCTTGTCGAGCAGCAGGGTGGAGACGTCGCCGGCGGCCTCGACCGCGCGGCCCGACATCGCCAGCACGTTGCGCTGGACCAGCCGGTCCATGCCGGCGATGCCGATCGCCGAGAGCAGCGCCCCGATGGTGGTCGGGATCAGCGCCACCAGCAGCGACACCATGACCACGATCGACTGCTCGTCGTGGGCGTAGCGGGCCATCGGCTGGAGGGTGACCACGGCCAGCAGGAAGACGATGGTGAGCGAGGCGAGCAGGATGTTCAGCGCGATCTCGTTCGGCGTCTTCTGCCGGGAGGCGCCCTCGACCAGGGCGATCATGCGGTCGATGAAGGTCTTGCCGGGCTCCGAGGTGATCTTCACGACCACCCGGTCGGAGAGGACCTTGGTGCCGCCGGTGACCGCCGAGCGGTCGCCGCCGGACTCGCGGATGACCGGGGCCGACTCGCCGGTGATGGCCGACTCGTCCACGGACGCGACGCCCTCGACCACGTCGCCGTCACCGGGGATCACCTGTCCGGCCTCGACGATGACGTAGTCACCGAGCTGGAGGTCGGCCGCGCCGACCTCCTCCTCCGGGACGTCGACCATGCCGGGGGCCCACTTGCCGACGACGCGGCGGGCCACGGTGTCGGTCTTGGTCCGGCGCAGGGTGTCGGCCTGGGCCTTGCCGCGGCCCTCGGCGACGGCCTCGGCCAGGTTGGCGAAGACGACCGTCAGCCACAGCCAGACGGTGATCACCCAGGCGAAGACGCTGGGCTTCTCGCAGGCGGAGATGGTGGTGAGGACGGAGCCGATCTCGACCACGAACATGACCGGGCTCTTGATCATCACCCGGGGGTCGAGCTTCTTGACCGCGTCGGGGAAGGAGGTGAGCAGCTGCTTGGGGTCGAGCAGGCCGGCCGACAGCCGGTGTTCGCCTTCGCCCGCGGGCAGCTGGGTGTCCGGCCCGGCTTCCGGGCTCTGGAGGGTGGTGGACATCAGTGGAGGCCTTCCGCGAGCGGGCCCAGTGCCAGGGCCGGGAAGTAGGTGAGCCCGACGACGATCAGGATCACGCCGGAGAGCATCCCGACGAAGAGCGGGGTGTGGGTCTTGAGGGTGCCGACGGTCTCGGGCACCGGCTTCTGCTTGGCCAGCGAGCCGGCCAGGGCCAGCACGAAGATCATCGGCAGGAAGCGGCCGAAGAGCATGGCCAGGCCGAGGGCGGTCTGCCAGTGCTCACTGGTGACGGTGATACCGCCGAAGGCCGAGCCGTTGTTGTTCGCGGCCGAGGTGAAGGCGTAGAGCACCTCGGAGAAGCCGTGCGGACCGGTGTTCAGCATCCCCCCACCGGTGCCGGCCTTGAGCGACATCGCCAGACCGGTGAAGACCAGCACGATCGCCGGGGTGGTCAGGATGTAGAGGGAGGCGAACTTCATCTCCCGGGCGCCGAGCTTCTTGCCCAGGTACTCCGGGGTGCGGCCGACCATGAGACCGGCCACGAAGACCGTGACCACGGCGAGGATCAGGATGCCGTAGAGGCCCGATCCGGTGCCGCCGGGGGCGATTTCGCCGAACATCATGTTGAGGATGTCCATGCCGCCGCCGAGCGGCGTGAAGGAGTCGTGCATCGAGTTGACGGCACCGGTGGACGTCAGCGTCGTGGACGCGGCGAACAGCGAGGAGCCGGGGATGCCGAAGCGGACTTCCTTGCCCTCCATGGCGGCGCCGGCGATGTGGGCGGCGATTCCGGAGTGCTGGTTCTCGAAGAAGGTGATCAGCGCGGCGGAGGCGGCCCAGTACAGACCCATCACCGAGAGGATGGTGTAGCCCTGCTTGTGGCTGCCGACCATCTTGCCGAAGGTGCGGCAGAGCGAGAACGAGATCACCAGCAGGAGGTAGATCTCCAGCAGGTTGGTGAAGGGGTTGGGGTTCTCGAAGGGGTGCGCGGAGTTGGCGTTGTAGAAGCCGCCGCCGTTGGTGCCCAGTTCCTTGATGACCTCCTGCGAGGCCACCGGTCCGCCCGGGATCGACTGGGTGCTGCCGGCCAGGGTGTTGTAGACGTGGGCGACGTGGAGGTTCTCCACGACGCCGCCGGCCACCAGGACCAGCGCGAAGACGATCGAGATCGGCAGCAGCACCCGCAGGACGATCCGGGTCAGGTCGACCCAGAAGTTGCCGAGCCGGTCGGTCTGGTTCCGGGTGAAGCCCCGGATCAGCGCGGCGACCACGGCGATGCCGACCGCGGCGGACAGGAAGTTCTGTACCGCCAGGCCGCCCATCTGCACCAGGTGGCCCATGGTCGACTCACCCGAGTACGACTGCCAGTTGGTGTTGGTGACGAACGACGCTGCGGTGTTCCACGCCATCGCCGGGGTCACGTTGGGGAAGCCCAGCGAGAGCCAGAGGTGCGCCTGGAGGCGCTGGAAGGCGTAGAGGAAGAGCACCGATATCGCCGAGAAGGCGAGGACGCTGCGTAGATAGGAGGACCAGGTCTGCTCGGAGTCGCCGTCGACGCCGATCAGCTTGTAGATGCCGCGCTCGACGCGCAGGTGCTTCGTCGTGGTGAGGGTGTGCGCGATGAAGTCGCCCAGTGGACGGTAGGACAGGGCGAGCGCCCCGACCAGGGCGAGGGCCTGCAGCAGGCCCGCAAGGAAACCGTTCACTAGAACTTCTCCGGGAGGATCAGGGCGACGATCAGGTAGCCGACCAGAACGACGGACACGACCAGGCCCACGATGTTGTCGGCGCTCATCGCACTACCTCCGTGGCAGCGGTGGGGACGTGGGCGGAGCGGGAAAGCTTCTTCACAGCTTCTCCACTCCCTTGACGATCAGGGCGAGGACGGCGAACACAAGGATCGTCACCCCGACGAAGAGCACGTCGAGCATGAGGGTTACACCCCGGCTATCGAGTGGTTCCTGCCGGTCGGGAGGACTCCCGGTCGGCGCCGGTCCAACCGGCATGGTTAGGAAACCGCACGTCATCCGGGGGTACTGCGCTCGTTAACGCGCCTCTTGCGCCTGCGGCCTCAGCGTTGACACAGCCTTGACGCCCGGACCCCGGTCCGGTTGGATTCAGGTAGTCGAGAGTGTTCGACGGTGCGCCGGGAAGTCTGGTCGGCAGAGTGGCACAAGCCTCTTTTGCGACTTTGCCCGTGACTTTGCGACCGGAACCGGAGCCCGTCCCCCATGAGCAGCCTGACCGTGGTCCTCCTGCTGGTGGCGCTGGCGACGCTGGTCGCCACCGGCGCCCGGCACTGGAGCCTCCCCGCGCCCTCGGTGCTGGTGGTCGCCGGGGTGCTCATAGGCGCGCTGCCGTTCGTGCCGGCCATCCACGTTCCGCCGCAGGTGATCAGCGTCGGGGTGCTGCCGCCGCTGCTCTACGCCTCCGCCGAGGAGATCTCCTTCCAGGAGCTGCGCCGGGTCTGGCGTCCGGTGACGGTGCTGGCGTTCGGCCTGGTGCTGGCCTCCGCGGCGGCGGTGGGCATGGTCGCCGGGGCGCTCACCCCGCTGTCCGGACCGATGGCCTTCGTCCTGGGCGCGGTGCTGGCCAGCACCGACCCGGTGGCGGTGACCGCGCTGGGCCGACGGCTGGCGCTGCCGCCGCGGATCCAGGTGATGGTGCAGGCGGAGAGCCTGTTCAACGACGCGACCAGCCTGGTGCTGTTCAAGGTCGCGGTGGGCACGGCGGTCTCACTGGGAGCGGTGTCGGTGCCCAGGGCGGCCGGCCAGTTCGTGCTGCTGGCCGGCGGCGGCGCGGCCGTGGGGGCGCTGGTGGCCTGGGTGGTCTCGCAGATCCGCCGGCGCACCGAGGATCCGGTGCTGGAGACGGTGATCGCGCTGGTCACCCCGTACGCCGCCTATGTGGTCGCGGAGGACCTGCACACCTCCGGAGTGACCTCGGTGGTGGTCGCCGGGGTGATCATGGGCAGCACCGGGCACCGGCTCACCAACGCCGCGATCCGGCTCCAGGTGCACGCGGTCTACCAGACCGTGGTGTTCCTGCTGGAGAGCGTGGTCTTCGCGGTCGTCGGCCTGGAACTGCCCTCGCTGATCCGCGACCTGAGCGGTGACGAAACGTTCTGGCCGCTGGGCGTACTGGCGGTGGCGGCCACCGTGATCACCCTGCGGATGCTCTGGATCTTCCCGATGTCGGCGGCGATGCAGCGCCGGCGGCAGGACGGCCCGGTGTCCTGGCGGGTGCCGGCGGTGCTGTCCTGGGCCGGCACCCGGGGCGTGATGCCGCTGGCGGCGGCGCTGTCGATCCCGCTGGTCGGCGACAACGGGCTGCCGCTGCCGCACCGGGCGCTGGTGCTGGTGCTGACCACCGGGGTGGTGGTGCTGACCCTGGTGCTCCAGGGCTTCACCCTGGCCCCGGTGGTGCGGCGCTCCGGCATCGCCCTGGAACCGGAGTACACGGCCCGTCAGGAGGCCCGGGCCCAGGACCGGCTGGCCCGGGCCGGCCTGGACCGGCTGGAGGAGCTGGCCGCACTGGACGCCGCGCCGGAGGTGGTGGTGGAGCAGCTGCGCCGCGGCCTGCGGGCCCGGATGGACCACGCCGACGCGCAGTTGGCCGAGGGCGGCGGCCCCGGCGACTCGCTGGTGGTGGCCTACCGGGAGCTGCGGCAGTCGCTGATCGCGGCGGAGTCGGCGGAGCTGCTCCGGCTCTACGAGGACCGGCAGATCAACGACGGCACCCGGCGGCGGCTGCAGCGCGCGCTCGACCTGGAGGAGTCCGGCCTCCGCGAGGACTGACCCGCGCTCCGCCGTCCCCCGCGTACCCCGTCCGGCTTCCTGCCGGGCGGGGTATTCCTGTATGTCCAGCGCCACGGTATGCTCAGTTTTGCTCGAAGCATGATGCTAATGAGCAGTTTCAATCAGACGGTCTTCAACCACGAGGAGCATGCCGGTGTCCCGGACCGCAGAAGAGATCGCTTCCCAGCCCGACTGCTGGCAGCAGGCCCTGGACCGGCTGCCGGAGTTCGCCCCGCTGCTCCCCCGGCCCGGCGAGCGGGTCGCCGTCGTCGGCTGCGGGACCTCCTGGTTCATGGCGCAGGCCTACGCCTCGCTGCGGGAGTCCGCCGGACACGGCGCGACCGACGCCTTCGCCGCCTCCGAGGCCCCGCTGCCCGGCCGCGACTACGACCGGGTGCTCGCGCTCACCCGCTCCGGCACCACCACCGAGGTGCTGGAACTGCTCGCCGCCGTGCGCGGTCGGACCGCCACCACCGCGATCACCGCCGACCCGGCCACCCCGGTCGCCGGCCTCGCCGACGAGCTGGTGGTGCTTGACTTCGCCGACGAGCAGTCGGTCGTCCAGACCCGCTTCCCCACCACCCAGCTGCTGCTGCTCCGGGCCCACCTGGGCGAGGACGTCAGCGGCGTCTTCGCCGACGGCGCCAAGGCGATCGCCGAGCCGCTGCCGGACGTGCTGCTGGACGCCGAGCAGATCAGCTTCCTCGGCCGGGGCTGGTCCTACGGCGTGGCCCGCGAGGCCGCGCTCAAGGTCCGGGAGACCGCCGCCTGGTGGACCGAGTCCTACCCTGCGATGGAGTACCGGCACGGGCCGATCAGCATCGCCCGCCCCGGCCGCGTGGTCTGGAGCCTCGGCGAGCTGCCGGAAGGGCTGGCCGAGCAGGTCGCGGCCACCGGCGCGCACCTGGAGCAGGGCGTGCTGGACCCGGTCGCCGAGCTGGTCCGGATCCAGCGGCTGGGCGTCGCCCTGGCCGCCCGCCTCGGCCGGGACGTCGACAACCCGCAGCACCTGACCCGCTCGGTCGTCCTCTCGTGATCGTCACCGTCACCCTCAACGCCGCGCTGGACGTGACCTACCGGCTCGGCCGGCTGCGGCCCGGGGCGACCAACCGGATCGCGTCCATCAGCGAGCGGGCCGGCGGCAAGGGCGTCAACGTGGCCCGGGTGCTGGCCGCGCTCGGGCAGCAGGTACTGGTGTCCGGGCTGGTCGGCGGGGTCACCGGCACCCAGCTGCGGGCCGACCTGGACCGCAGCGGGCTGCCGCACCGGCTGACCTGGCTCCAGGGCACCACCCGGCGCACCGTCGCCGTGGTCGCCGAGGAGGCCGACGAGGTCACCGGCCTGTGGGAGCCGGGGCCGCAGGTCACCGCCGACGAGTGGACCCGCTTCGTCGACCGGGACTTCCCGGCCGCGATCAGCGGCGCCGACGCGGTCGTGCTGGCCGGCAGCCTGCCGCCGGGCGTCCCGACGGACGCGTACGCGGTGCTGCTCCGCCGCGCGGCCGAGTGCGGTGTCCCGGCCCTGCTGGACGCCGACGGCGAGGCCCTCCGGGCCGGGCTCGCCGTCGGCCCCGGCTGCGGCCCTGCCCTGGTCAAGCCCAATGTCGACGAGGCCGAGCGGGCGACCGGCGCGGCCGACCCGGCGGACGCCGCGAAGCTGCTCTGCGAGCTCGGCGCCGGGGTGGCCGTGGTCACCGCCGGGGCCGACGGCCTGTTCGGCAGCACCGCCGAGGGCTTCGCCTGGCACACCCCCGCGCCCCGGCGGGTGCGCGGCAACGCCACCGGCGCGGGCGATGCCGCGAGCGCCGCCCTGGTCGGCGCGCTGGTCGCCGGCCGCCCCTGGCCCGAGGCGACGGCCGACGCCGCCGCGCTGGCGGCGGCGGCCGTCGCCGCCCCGCTGGCCGGCGAGTACGACCCGGACCTGTACGCCGAACTGACCCGCCCCGATCCGACACCCGGCCGCTCCGTGCCCCGCCCCGAGGAGACCTGACGCAGTGCCGCTCATCCCCACCGCCCACATACTCCGCTCCGCCGAGGACGGCGGCTTCGCCGCGGGCTCGTTCAACGTCATCCTGCTGGAGCACGCCCAGGCCATCCTGGCCGGCGCGGAGCAGGCCAAGGCCCCGGTGATCCTGCAGATCAGCGAGAACGCCGTGCGCTACCAGGGCGGGCTGGCCCCGATCGCCGCCGCCGTGCGCGAGCAGGCCGTCCGCTCGCAGGCCCCGGCCGCGCTGCACCTGGACCACGCCACCCGCTTCGACCTGATCCGCGAGGCCGCCGACTGCGGCTTCGCCTCGGTGATGTACGACGGCTCGACGCTGCCCTGGGCGGAGAACGTGCGCAGCACCGCCGAGGTCACCGCCTGGTGCCACGAGCGCGGCATCCTGGTGGAGGCCGAGCTCGGCGAGATCGGCGGCAAGGACGGGGCGCACACACCCGGGGTGCGCACCGATCCGGCCGAGGCCGCCGCGTTCGTCGCCGAGACCGGCGTGGACGCCCTGGCCGTCGCGGTCGGCTCCTCCCACGCCATGACGGTCCGTGAGGCCGCACTCGACCTGCCGCTGATCGCCGAGCTGCACGCCGCCGTCCCGGTCCCGTTGGTGCTGCACGGCTCCTCCGGTGTCCCGGACGGGACCCTGGCGGCGGCGGTCGCCGCCGGGATGCGGAAGGTGAACATCGCCACCCACCTCAACCGGCTGTTCACCGACGCCGTCCGCGCGTCCCTGGCCGCCGACCCGGCCCTGGTCGACCCCCGCCGCTGGCTCGCACCGGCCCGCGACGCGGTCGCCGCCGAGGTGGCCCGCCTGCTCGCCGTCCTCGGCGCGGAGGGCCGGCAGTAGCCAGTAGCCAGCAGTCCGCGGTCCCCGGGGAGGGCGCGGGCCGGCGCGGACCTCGGGGCCCGGGCCGACCCTCGCCCTCGCTCGCTGTACCTCGCTGTCGCTCCGTCAGGTGCAGACCACGTGGACGGGGTCGAAGCCCTCGCCGTGCTTGGTGCAGTACTGCTGGTCCAACTTCGCGAAGTCGGCCCCGGTGATCGCGAACTGGGTGTCGATCGGACTCATCGCGATGAAGTAGTTCCAGGCGCCGGGCGTCGGGTTGAGCACCGCCTGGATGGCCTCCTCGCCCGGGTTGCCGATCGGCCCCGGCGGCAGGCCCTTGTTGATGTAGGTGTTGTAGCCGTCGTCGCTCTGCAGCCGCTGGGCGTACCCGAAGTGATCGGTCTTCAGGTAGTACTCGATGGTCGAGTCCAGGCCCAGCTCGCCGTTGGTCGCCGTGCCGTTGAGGCGGTTGTAGAGCACCCGGGCGATCTTGCCGAAGTCCTTCGGGTTGTTGCCCTCGGCCTGCAGGATGCTCGCCTCGATCAGGACCTGGTAGCCGGACCGGAGGTTGACGCCCTTCGCCCCGGCGTCCATGTCCAGCGACGAGAACTCCTGCACCGCGGTGGAGACCATCTGCTGGAGCAGCGCCTCGGGCTTCATCCCCGGGGCGACGGAGTACCGGGTGGGCCACAGGAAGCCTTCGATGTCGCCGTTCGCATAGGAGGGCAGGCCCAGTTGCCCGACGTCCGCCTTGGCGACGGCAGCGGTCGTCCCGGCCTTCAGGCCCAGGCCGGAGTCGATCCGCAGATAGATCGCCGAGGCCTGCAGGCCCTCCGGAATGATCAGCGAGTGCCCACCGTTCTGCTTGATCAGATCGGCGATCGCATCGGCGGCGGACATGTGCATCGGCAGGGTGTAGATGCCGGGCTGGATGCTGTCGGCGTCGGAGTTCTTGCCGTAGGCGGCATCGAACGCGCCCTTGCTCCTGACCACCCCGGCGTCGGCGAGCACCTGCCCCATGGCGTCGCCGGTGGCGCCGGCCGGAATGGTCACGGTGACCAGCCCGGCGCCCTCGCCCGGGTAGTCCGGCGGCGGACCCCAGTGCTTCTGGTAGAAGCCGTAGCCGAAGTATCCGCCCCCGGCCACGCACCCGACCAGTAGCAGCGACATGCCCAGACAGGCCACCCCGCTGCGCTTGCGCTGGGACTTCCCCTTCTGCTTGCGGCGCCGCTGGCCGCTGCGGCTGTCGTCCGGCTCGGCCAGGAAGGGCGCGTAGCCGTCCTCGTCCTCTTCGTAGGCCTGCTCGTCGTACGACTCCTCGTAGGTGGCTTCGTACGACTCCTCGTAGGACTCGGCCGGGTCCTCCTCGTACGGGACCTCGACCGGTACCTCTTCGACCTGCACGGCCTCTGCGTCAAGTGCGGCAGCCGCGGCGACCCAGTCGATGCCGTCGGGTCCCAGCACCGGCCCGGACGGCTCGGCCGGCTGCTGCGGCACCGGCTGCTGGACGGGGTGGACCGGGTACTGGCCGGTGGCGTAGGGGTCCCTCGGTGCCGGGATGCCCTGATACGGGTCCACCACCTGCTGGGGCGCACCCCAGCCCGGCTGCGGCTGCTGCGGGTAGCCACCACCGGGCATCCCGTAGGGATCACTGCCAGGCTGCTGGCCGCCCTGATACGGGTGGCCCTGCCCCCATGCTTCGGTGCCGTAGCCCAAGCCCTGGTCAGTCATGATTCCCCTTGGACGACTCGGGCGACCAGAGGCCGGGCGCCCCCTCCCGCCGTACGGGACTTTCCCACTGCCGTTCGAACCGACGTGCCAACCGCGCGTCGCGACCGGAACGTTACCCTAGGAGAGTGGGAGAGCTCCCTTGGCTGGGCACTATCAGCCCCTCCCCGGCCCACAGTCCGCGGCGCTGAGCGCCACCTGGAGCCGCGCCGATCGGACGCCCCGCGAAACCGCCGCCGGCCCCGCAGCGACCCGGCTGCACCCACCGCCACCAGGCCGCCGAACAGGACATAGGGAGAACTCGCACTGGAGTACTCAGGTGTCTTTCGTTGCGATCATGGTCTGACACTCCCCAGCCGTGCCCCCCCCCGCTGCCGGCACCAGTTGGACCGGTGCGGCCTGGCCCGTTACTGGATCTGGAGCCGTTCATAGGTCGACTCGCTGCCGAGGAGGTCGAGTTCCGGGCGCAGGAGCACTCCCGTCTCACGATGGACCTGGGTGGCGATCACCTCGGTGGCCTGGGCGAATGCGGCTGAGGTGGCTGGTCCTTCGGCGATGAGGGTGTACTGCTTGCTGGAGATTCGGATGCCCGGGGCGAGCTGCTGGCCGAGGGTGAACCCGGCATCCTTGATGAGCCAGCTGGAGCTGACGCGGGTGGTGCCGTCGGAGAAGTCATGGAGCGGGATGCCCCTGGCCCGCAGGGCGGCGGCCTGGGGCGGGTCGAGCTGCGGGCTGAGGAAGACGCTGCCCGCCGAGCGGTTGTCCGGGTCGGTGGGGTCCAGAACCATGCCTTTCGACCGCCTGACGGCCAGTACGGCCCGGGCGGCGTCGTCCAGCAGGACTCGGGTGCCCGGGGCGACGCCGAGGTGGTCGGCGACCGCGCGGTAGTCGATCGGCCGGCTGAGCTTGGAGCGCGTGAGCCGGAGGGTGACCCGCAGCAGGGTCCAGCGTGCGGTGTGCTTGAAGACGCTGGTGCGGTGGCCGAGTCGGCAGGCCGCCGCGTCCAAGGTGACGGCGCGGTTCTGCTGCCAGTCCCAGGCGTCGACCTCGACCAGGGTGTCGCCGACTTCCTGACCGTAGGCGCCGACGTTCTGCACCGGGGTGGCGCCGACAGTGCCGGGGATGCCCACCAGGGTCTCGATGCCGGTGAGGCATTCGGCCACGGTGGTCTCGACGAGGTCCTGGAGTGGGTGGCCGGCCTCGGCGGTAACCAGAACGCCGTCGCCGTCCGGGGCCTCGCGCAAAGTGATGCCGCAGGTGGTCATGTGGATGACCGGTCCCCGGCAGCCGGCGTCGGAGGCCAGCACATTGCTGCCGCCGCCCAGGGCCACCGGCTGACCGCCGTGCTCGTGAACGAGTTGGACCACGTCGAAGAAGGACCCGGGGTCCCTGTACTCCACCAGGGTTTCAGCGCTACCGCCGATGCCCAGGGTGGTCAGTGGGGCCAGTGGGACCTGGTGACGGACGTTCACGAACCTCTCCTTCTCGACGACCGGTACGAACCTATGACGCCAAGGCTGCCTTCGCTCGCTCGACTACCCCGCGCGCGAGGAGTGAATCGATGCGGACAAAGCCGGCCAGCAGGGTGCGGAGCCGGGCGTGGGCGCGACCGGACACGAGCTGTTCGCCGAGGTTCAGCGCGCCGTGGGCGGCGTCGGCGGCACCGTCGAGGTCACCGAGTGCGAGGCGGGCTTCGGCGAGGGAGGCGTGGTGGAGCATGCGGTTTCGGGGCTGAGCGTCGCCAAAGAGCTGCAGCCCGCGCACCAGCTCGGGCTCTGCCCGGTCCGGACGTTCGAGCTCCAGCCAGGCCCGGCCGGCGTCGGCGGCGAGGACAGCCTCACTGACCCAGTAGGCCCAGCTCGGGTCCGGTGCTCCCCCGCCTTCGGCGTAGGCGGAGGCGGCTTCGTCCAGGGCCTTCGCACAGGCTGCGGCGTCCCGGAGCTGGGCATGGGCGCGCGCCTGGCGGGTGGCGAGCAGGGCGTGGACGCGACCGGTGTGCGGGCCGCCCGCTCCCTTGCGGGCTGCGCGGATCAGACGTAAGGCGTCCTGGTGCTCACCGGACCATGTGGCCTGGTAGCTGAGGCAGGAGACAATGTTCGCGCCCAGGGCGGAGTCACGGGCGGCGTGGGCGAAGTGCAGACCGGCGAGGAAGTACCGCTGTCCGAGCCCGGCATGCCCCTGGTCGCAGGCGAGCCAACCGGCCAGCTGGGCGAGTTCGGCGACGACGCCATGCAGCTCGATGCCGGTCTCCGGGTCGTAGGAACCGTTGCGCACCAGAGCCGCAGCCCAGCGCAGGTCCTGGGTGACCCACTCCAGGACCAACGGGCCGCCCTGGGTGTCATCCAGGCGACGGAGCTGGCCGGTCCGGTCGCGCAGCACGTGTATGGCCTCCGGGCCGACTATCTGCCTGCCGGCCTGCTGGCTGCGGGGTTCATCGTCGTCAGCCGTCAGCCAGTCCAGGGCCGAGCCGACGAGTGAGGAGCCGGGAAGGACCGGCGGCCGGAAAGGCGGCGGTGCGGTGAGGTGTTCACTCAGAAGCCCGGCGGCCTGCCAGGCACCGCGCTGGGTCCAGGCGAGATCGAGTTCCAGGTGCGGGAGTTGGACCAGCGTTCCCCGAACGCGCTTCGGCCAGAGCATCTCGGCGGTGATGTGCTCGCCGAGCTGGCCCGAAAGGATCGAGGCGACGGTTTCCGGTAACCGGCCGCGCGGACAGGCACCCTTGATCCACGCGTAAGGAGCCTTGGCGGTCGTCGTACCGGGCCCGGAGATCCGGTTGATCTCGCGCGCCAGACGTTCGGCCGACCACTCCAGCCGTTCGAGGTACTCGCCGAGCGGCGACGGCTCGTTCATCGCACCTCCCGCACGCGCCTGCCGAACTGTCCTGCCCTCCAGGGTGGCACGTCGTACCGCAGTCAGCATCCAAGTCCCGCCGACGCTGACCATTCTGACCACGAGCTGACCAAGCTGACCCGCCTGCCTGCTTCAGCACGCTCGGCCGACCGTGTGAAGTTGTTCCCAGGACAACCACGTTGGACCACGAACGCTCCCCGGAAGGACCGGGGCACTCGTTGAGGCTACGAAGGATCGCCACCGTCCATGCTGATGCATCGACGGGAATCCCCCCGACAACAAGGCGCGACAGCCGCAGACCAGTTACGCGGCGGAACGCAGAAGAGCACAAGGAGACCACCGCTATGTCGGAGATCGTCAAGCGAAGTGCCCGCGTGATTCTGCTGGACGGCGACGAGCTGGTGCTGATGAGGCGCACCAAGCCGGGTCGCGGGCCGTACTGGGTGACGGTCGGTGGCGGGGTCGAGTCCACGGACGCCAGCGTCGAGGCTGCCCTGCACCGGGAGGTGGCCGAGGAACTCGGCGGCACCCTGCACACCCCGCAGCTCGTCCACCTGATCACCGACGAACTGGACGGCGGCATCGGCGTCCAGCACATCTTCGTGGCTCGGTTGAAGGACATGGACCTGGACCGCCGCACCGGAACCGAGTTCAGCAAGCCCGAGCGCGGCGGCTACGACGTCGTCCGAATCCCCTTCACCCGGGACGCGCTGGGCGGGATCGACCTGATGCCGCCACAGCTGGCCGAGTTCGTCGTCGCCAACGCCGCCGCGATCCGATCGGTCAGCGAGTGGTGACCGTGGCGGGAGCACCATGGTTCCTGAGCCTGAACGGGCCCGACAACGTGGGCAAGACGTCTCAGCTCGAACGGCTCGCCCACCACCGCCCGAGACTTCAACTCCTCGGCTCGATCCACCAGCACGACCCCGAGGCCTGGCGGAGCGCCGCCGAGGGGGACTACGCCGCATGGTGGTTCGAGAAGTCCCGCACGCGTGAGCTGACCGGCATGATGCTGACCAGCCACGCGATCCGCGCCACCGTACGGCGCCGAGGGTTCGTCGGGCTGCTCGACCGCGGTCTGCCGATGCTGATCGCGGCGGCAGCAGCCACCAGTACGGGAGGTTCCCCGCTGCTGATGTCACCCGCGCCCACCAGCACACCTCGCGCAGCTTGGCGTCCCTGCTGGACGCCGCTGCAGCACCGAAGGTGCCGACGCCGAGGTCCTGGAGGCTGTCAACGTCATCGTCCTGGGCAGCCTACTGATCACCGACCTGGTCGTCGTCGAGACCAAGGTCTCGGCCACCGCTGACGCCACTCGTCTCCCCTCCCCCGTCCTCCGGGCGCCCGGAAATCCCGCGCGACGGCTGTCGCCGGCCGGTGCGAGACTCGGGCACATGAAGCTCAATGATCCCAAGGACGACCTGCACCGCTATCTGAGGGCGGCCCGCGAGGCCGTGGTCTGGAAGCTGGACGGACTGTCCGAGTACGACATCCGTCGGCCCCTGACGCCCACCGGCACCAACCTCCTCGGCCTGGTCAAGCACCTCGCCGGCGTCGAACTCGGTTACTTCGGCCCGACCTTCGGCCGCCCGCACGGCGAAGACCTCCCCTGGGAGGAGGAGGGCGCCGAGCCCAACGCGGACATGTGGGCTGGCGCCGACGAGTCGCGCGAGTCCGTCGTCGGCCTCTACCGGCGCGCCTGGGCGCACTCGGACGCGACGATCGAGACACTGCCGCTCGACGCGGGCGGCCACGTCGAATGGTGGGGCGACCAGGGCGACGTGACGCTCCAGCGGATCATGCTGCATGTGACGGCCGAGACCAACCGTCACGCCGGTCACGCCGACATCGTCCGCGAGCTGATCGACGGCGAGGTCGGCATGCGGGCGTCCCACAGCAATGTGTTCGGCGGCGACGAGGCCTGGTTCCAGGGGTACTGGGACAGGCTGGAGGCGGCCGCCAAGGAGGCCCAGGCCGAGGTGGGTTGACCCGGAGCGCCCCGCCCGGGTCAGTCCTTGGCCCAGATGGTGGTCGTGGTCTCGGCCGAGGTCGAGTTCGGGTCGGTGCCGGTCACGGTGATGATCGCCAGCTGGCCGGAGGAGGACTGGACGCAGACGGTGGTGCCCACCGGGGCGACGACCTCCGTACCGGCCGACTGGGTCTGCACCTGGTTGAGGCACTGCGCCGGGGTCGGGGCGGTCGCCCCGTGCCAGACGGCGAGCAGCGCGCCGTCCATTTGGCCGAAGCCGGAGCCGTCGTCGTAGAGGTCGAGGTTGCCGCCCTGGCTGGTCGGCGGCACGCTGCTGATGCCGCTGCCGTCGTTGCTGACGACGAACGGGGCGGGGCCCCAGAGCAGCCGGAAGCCGCCGTTCGCGGCGGCGGTCGCGCTCGTGGTCGCGCTCGCGCCGGGCGGCGTGTTCGGCGCCGCCGTGGTCGCCACCGGCGCCGCCGGGACGGTGACCGCGGGGGTCGGACCGGCGGCGGCCGACGTGGCGGAGCTGCCGTGGTTGCTGAGCCCGAGGATCGTCGCCACGGCGGTGATGACGGCCGCGATTCCGGTGAGCACCCCGCCCACTCCGGTCAGGAACTCCATCACCGCCGACTTCTCCGACGACGTTCCGTCGTTGGATGCTGACTGACCGTCCGACATGCCCCGCCCCCGCTGAGTCCCAGTGCCGGAGAGACCCTATCCGCACACCTGACCTGCGCGCACCGCGTTTCGGATCTTCGTCCGGCTCAGTCGGCGATCGGGACCGCCCGCCCGGCCACCCGCACCCGGGCGTCGGCCGGGTCCACCGTGACCGTCAGTTCGCTGGGCCGTCCCATGTCCTCGCCCTGGCGGACCCGGATCGTCGCCGGCTCCCGCACCTCGCCGATGGCCCGCAGGTAGCCGCCGAACGCGGCTGCCGCCGCGCCGGTCGCCGGGTCCTCCACGACGCCGCCGATCGGGAAGGGGTCGCGGGCGTGGTACCGGTCCGCCGACTCGCGCCAGAGCAGCTGCACCGTGGTCCAGCCGTGGGTCCGCATCACGGCGGCGAGGCCGTCGAAGTCGTAGTCCAGGTCGGCCAGTCGGGCCCGGGTCGCGGCGGCCAGGACCAGGTGCTCGACGCCGCCGAAGGCGACGTGCGGCGGCAGGGCCGGGTCGAGGTCGGCGCGCGCCCAGCCCAGGGCGCCGAGCGCGGCGTCCAGTTCCTCGTCCCCGGCCGGACGGGAGCGGGTGGGCACGCTGGTCAGCTCGGCCTGCGCCACCCCCTCGGCGTCGATCACGGTCGCCACCCGGATCTCCCCCGCCGCGGTGTCGAAGAGCAGGTCTCCGGCGCCGATCCGCTCGGCCAGCGCGACGGCGGTCGCCACGGTGGCGTGGCCGCAGAAGGGGACCTCGGTCAGCGGGCTGAAGTACCGCACCTGGAAACGTCGTTGCCGGTCGTCCCGGGCCGTGACGAAGGCGGTTTCGGAGTAGCCGACCTCGGCGGCGATGGCGAGCATCCGCTCCGCGTCGATGGCGGTCGCGTCGAGCACCACGCCGGCCGGGTTCCCGGCGGCGGGATCGGTGGTGAAGGCGGAGTAGCGCAGGATCTCGGTACGGGTCTCGGTAGTCATGGTCCCAACTATCCCGTTCGCCGGTCCTCCTGGACAGCCGAATATCTCCGGGTCCCGCCCGCCACCTGCGCGCATACGCGGCCGGGGCCCGCGGTCGGGGCGGCCGCCGTCGCCCCGACCGGCAGCCGTCGGCCCCGCCGGGTCCTCACCCGCGCGCTGCGGCGGGGGCGGACACCGGGCCGTCCACCCCCGCGTCCGCCTCCGCGTCCGCCCCCGTGTCCGCGTCCTCCTCGGCGATCACCGCGGGCACGCCGCGCAGGGCGAAGAGGGTGGCGACCGCCCCGCAGGCGAGCAGGGCGGCGCCGATCAGGATGGCGAGGTGCATCCCGTGGACGAAGGCCTGCTGCGCGGACGCGACCAGCGCCGGGCCCTGCGGGGCGGGCAGCGCCGCGCCGGTGGCCATCCCGCCGCCGACGGTCTCCCGGGCGGCGGCGGCCGAGGCCGGGAGCAGCCCGGCCGGCAGGTGCAGACCGGAGCGGTAGGCGCTGGTGAGGATGGAGCCGAGGACCGCGATGCCGAGGCCGCTGCCGAGCTCCATCGCGGTCTCCCCGATCGCGGCGGCGCCTCCGGCACGCTCCTTGGGCGCGGTGGCGAGCATGGTGTCGTTGGTGGTGCCGAAGATCAGGCCCATACCGATGCCGTTGACGACGACCGCCGGGGCCAGCTCCAGGTACGGGGTGTGGATGCCCACCAGGGCGAAGACGGCCATGCTGACGGCCATCAGGCCGAGGCCCAGGGAGACGGTGGCCGCCCGGCCCAACCACTTGATCACCGCCGCGCAGCCCGGTCCGCCGATCATCGCCCCGACCGGTCCGGCGAGCAGGGCGAGGCCGGTGTGCAGCGGCGTCCAGCCGCGCACGTCCTGGAAGTACTGGGAGAAGGCGAGCGAGAGCGCGGAGACGGACAGGATGGTGATCAGGTTGGCGCCGACCGATCCGGCGAAGGCGCGGTTCCGCAGCAGCGGCAGGTCGATCATCGGGTTGCCGATCCGCGACTGGCGCAGGCCGAACGCGGCCAGGGCCAGCACGCCGACGACGGCGGCGGTCAGCACCTGCGGCTCGGTGAAGCCGTCGTGGGCGCCGGTCTGGATCGCGTAGATCACGCTGAACAGGCCGACCACGGAGAGCAGCAGGCTGAGGAGGTCGAAGCGGCCGGGCGCCGGGTTCCGGGACTCGACCAGCAGTACGGGACCGAGGACCAGGATCAGCAGCATCACCGGGATGTTGATCAGGAAGACCGAGCCCCACCAGAAGTGGTCCAGCAGCAACCCGCCGATGACCGGGCCGAGGGCGAAGCCGGCTCCGCCGACACCCGCGAAGATGCCCATGGCCAGGGTGCGCTGCTTGGGCTCGGCGAAGGTCGAGCGGATCAGCGAGGCGGTGGACGGCATCACCGTGGCCCCGGCGGCGCCCTGCAGCATCCGGGCGGCGATCAGCAGGTCGGGGTTGCCGGAGTAGGCGGTGAGCAGCGAGGCCAGTCCGAAGCAGCCCGCGCCGATCAGGAGCAGCCGCTTGCGGCCGATCCGGTCGCCGAGGCTGCCCATGACGACGAGCAGGCTGCCGAGGGCGAAGCTGTAGGCGTCGGCAATCCACAGCACCTGGGTGGTGGACGGCCGCATCGCCTGGACCAGGTCCGGGATGGCGAGGTTGAGGACGGTGTTGTCGATGCCGAGCAGCAGCGCTGCCGTGGCGCAGATGGCGAGGGTCCCCCAGCGGCGGAGCGGCGAGGGGCCGGCGTCCCGGGACGCGGTGGTGACGGATGCGGTGGTCATGGGCGTCAGCGTCGCGCGCGGCGCTGACCGGGCCCGCACCGCGCGCTGACCGGCCCCGCACCGCCCGGGCAGCGCCCGGTCAGGGCGGCAGCCGCAGCGGTTCAGGACGGTAGCCGCAGCCGGTCAAGGCGGTAGCCGCAGCCGGTCGGGGCGGCACCCGCGCCCGGTCAGGGCCGTTGGGCGACCTCGATCAGCGCGGCGACGGCGGCCTCCGGACGCAGCGCCGCGCCCCTGGCGCGGGCCTGCTCGTAGCCGGCGGCGCCGAGTGCCGCGCCGACCGCGTCGGCCGTCCGGCGACGGTCCACACTCGGCGCGCCCTCGCTGCGGCGCAGCGCCCGGGCGAGGCCGAGCAGGAACGCGGCCTGCTCCGGGTCGCCCTCCGCGCGGACCAGGTCGGCGACGGCGTCGGCGGCCTGGGCCAGTGCGGGCAGGTTGCGGTCGTCGATGTCCGGGGTCAGCGCCTGGCGGTAGCGGGCGCGGGCGGCGGCGAGGTCGCCGGCCGCCTGGTCGGTGCGGGCGAGTTCGAGCCGGGCCCCGAACAGCAGCCAGTCGCCGCCGAACCAGCCGGCGTTGGTCTCCGCGAGGACGGCCTCCCCCTGGGCGCGCGCGGCCGGCAGGTCGCCGCGCAGCCGGGCGACCGTGGCCAGGCAGAGCAGCGCCCGGGGGACGGTCTCGCTCAGGCCGGTGCGCCGGAACAGTGCGGCGGCCTCCTCGGCATCGGCCTGGGCGGCGTCCAACTCACCGGCCTGGGCCGCCCGTTCGGCCCGGCCGCAGAGGACGTCGGCGGTGTCCTCGGTCGCGCCCAGCTCGGTGGCGGAGCGCAGGGCCTCGGCGGTGAGCTCCCGGGCGCGGTCCCGGTCGCCGAGGGTGTGCACGACCGAGGCGAGCTCGGTGAGCGCGATGATCGTGCCCCAGCGGTCGCCGAGACTCCGGTACTGGGTGACGGAGGCGCTGAACTCGCGGTCGGCGGCCTCGGCGTCGGCGTTCATGTACCAGTGCCAGAATCCCCGCCCGGCGTGGAACAGGCCCTTGTACCAGGGGTCGTCGAGCCACTGGGCCGTCTCTTCCGGGGTGAGCTCGTCGAGCTTGCGCGGGACGCCGGAGACCGGCGCCCAGAGCAGGGTGAGCGCCGGGTTGTGCGGGGGCGTGCGCTGGAACGCCTCCATCAGCTCGGCGACGGCGGCGAGGTGCCCGGTCGGCTCGGCCAGGCCGTGCTCGCCCTGGCGGCCCAGCAGCACGCAGATCGCGTACTGCTCCTCGGTCGCCCCGGCGGGCAGGGCGACCGGGGCGGGACCGAGGGCGTCCAGGATCCGGCGGGCGTGCGGGCCGCCCTCGTGCCGCAGGCCGCGCAGCAGCCAGTAGCCGGCCAGCTCGTCCATCAGCCGCAGCGCGGTGCCGGTGTCGGCGCCGCGCAGCGCGGCGTGGAGGTTGTCGTGATCGGCCGCCAGCAGCTGCAGCCAGTGCAGCTGCTCGGCGGTGCGCAGGTACGGCCCGGCGGTGGTGGCCAGGGCCAGGAAGTGGTCCAGGTGGGCCCGGCGGGTCCGCTGCTGCTCCCCGGAGTCGGCGAGGCGTTCGGCGGCGTAGGCGCGGACCGTCTGCAGCATCCGGTAGCGGACCCCGTCCGGTTCCCCGGGAGCCGGCTGCCTGGCGATCACCAGCGACTTGTCGACCAGCGCGGCGACCAGTTCCAGGACCTCCTCCGGCCGGTCCCCGGGGCCCTGCGCGCAGACGGCCTCGGCCGCCTCCAGGGTCCAGCCGCCGGCGAAGACGGAGGCGCGGCGCAGCACCGCGCGTTCGGCCTCGGGCAGCAGGTCCCAGCTCCAGTCGACGACGGCGCGCAGGGTCTGCTGGCGCGGCTGGGCGACCCGGCTGCCCCCGGTGAGCAGCCGGAACCGGTCGTCGAGCCGGTCCGCTACCTGGCGCGGGGTCAGCGAGCGCAGCCGGGCGGCGGCCAGCTCGATGGCGAGCGGCAGCCCGTCGAGGCGGCGGCAGATCTCGGCCACGGTCCCGGCCTCGCGCTCGGCGTCGAAGGCGGGCTGGACGGCGGCGGCGCGCTCGGCGAACAGCTGGAGCGCCGCAGCCTCGGGCAGCGGCGGCAGCGGCAGCAGCTGCTCGCCGGTGATGGCCAGCGCCTCCCGGCTGGTGGCCAGGATCCGCAGCTCGGGGCAGGCGGCCAGGAGGTCGGCGGCGAGCCGGGCGGCGTCCGCGATCAGGTGCTCGCAGTTGTCGAGGACCAGCAGCAGCGGTCGCTCCGTCAGCGCGGCGGTGAGCCGGGCCAGCGGCAGCGGTCCTTCGGCCGGGCCGAGCAGGGTGGAACCGCGCAGGCCGAGGGCGCTGAGCACGGTCTGGGCGAGGTCGGTGCCGTCGGTGAGCCCGGACAGGTCCGCGAAGCAGCTGTCGCCGCCGTACCGGGCGGCGCTCTCGACGGCGGTCCGGGTCTTGCCCGCGCCCCCGGGGCCGGTCAGGGTGAGCAGTCGCCCCCAGCCCAGCGCCTCGTCGATCCGGACGAGTTCCTGCTCACGGCCGATCAGCGCGCTGAGCCGGACCGGGAGGCTCGACCGTCCTGAGGCCACGGCCGCCACCGGGCGGGGCGCCGGCTCGGCGGGGCCGCGCAACACGGTCAGCTGGGCGGCGGCCAACTCCGGGCCGGGGTCGGCGCCCAGCTCCTCGGCCAGCGCCTCCCGGGCCCGGCTCCACGCGGCCAGGGCCTCGGCCTGCCGCCCGTCGGCGTGCAGCGCCAGCACCAGCAGGGCGGCCGGACGCTCCCGCAGCGGATGGGCGGCGACCAGTTCGCGCAGATCGGCGGCGGCCTCGCGCGGTTCGCCGAGGGCGGTCCTGGCCTCGGCCCGGTCCTCGGTCGCGGCGAGCCGCAGCTCCTCCAACCGACTGCGCTGGGCGGCGGCGAAGGGCGCGTCGGCGACATCGGCCAGCGCGGGGCCGCGCCACAGGGCGAGGGCGGCGCCGAGCTGCTCGACCGCGTCGGCGTGGTCGCCGGCGTCGAGCGCCCGGCGTCCGGCGGCGGCGAGCCGGGTGAAGCGGTGGGCGTCGACCTGTTCGGCGCCCAGGGCCAGCCGGTAGCCGGCCGGGTGGTTCTCGATCGGGTCGGGCTCGCCGGGGACGCGCAGGGCGGCGCGGAGACGGGAGATCTGCGACTGGAGCGCGTTGCCGACCCCGGCCGGGGCCTCCTCGCCGTAGAGGCCGTCGACCAGCCGCTGCACCGGGACGATCCGTCCGGCCTCCAGGGCCAGCAGCGCCAGCGCGGCCCTCCGGCCCGGCCCGCCGAGGGCGACCGCTGCGCCGCCTCCGGTCCATGCCTGGGTGCTGCCCAGGATCCCGACTCTCAGCGCGCCCGGATCCCCCACAGTGCGCCCGGCTCCGATCATGGCCGGAGTCTATCGGCGCCCCGGGCCGACGCCCCTCTGGTCGCACGGCAACGGCTCACACTAGCCCCTGAGTTCCCCTCCCGCACGGACATTCAGCCACTTTCCGCGCCCGTCCGGTGACCTCGGGTAGTCATGACCCCGGGAGGGAATCACATCGTGCTGTTTCCGCGCAACGCTTTCCGCCGCCGCCGTTCCACCGCGCCCACCGCGCACGCCACGCCCGCCGCGCACGCCGTGGCCGTGGCCGGGCCCGGGCCCGTTCCGGCGGCCGGGGCGGTGCTCGCCGCCGCCGAGGAGTTCCTCCTCCGGTTCGCCGACGAGCACCCCGGCGCGGCCGGGGTCGGACCCAGGCTGCGCGAGGTCCGCGCCGAGGTCGAGGCGCACGGGACCTACGAGCACACGCCCGAGGAGCTGGCCTTCGGCGCCCGGCTGGCCTGGCGCAACTCGGCCCGCTGCATCGGCCGGCTGTACTGGCGCAGCCTGGTGGTGCGCGACCTGCGGCAGCTGCGGCACCCGGACGACATCGCCGACGCCTGCGTCGACCACCTGCGGCTGGCCGGCAACGGCGGCCGGATCAGGCCGATGGTCTCGGTCTTCGCCCCGGACCGCCCCGGCCGCCCGGCCGCGCGGCTGCTCAGCGGCCAGCTGGTGCAGTACGCCGACGACCCGGCCAACCGGGAACGGCTGGAGCTGGCCCGGGAGCTGGGCTGGCGGGGCGGCAAGGAGGAGTTCGACGTGATGCCGCTGCTGCTCCAGGGCGCCGTGCAGCGCCCGCCGGAGTACTACGAGCTGCCCGGGGACGCGGTGTTGGAGGTCCCGCTCAGCCATCCGCAGCACCCGGGCTTCGCCGGCCTCGGCCTGCGCTGGTACGCCGTCCCGGCGGTGTCCGACATGACGCTGGAGATCGGCGGGGTCAGCTATCCGGCCGCCCCGTTCAACGGCTGGTACATGGGCACCGAGATCGGCTCCCGCGACCTCGGCGACACCGCCCGCTACAACCGGCTGCCGGCCGTGGCCGACCTGTTCGGACTGGACACCAGCGGCCCGCGCACCCTCTGGCAGGACCGCGCCCTGGTGGAGCTGAACCTCGCGGTGCTGCACTCCTTCCAGCAGGCGGGGGTCACCGTCTCGGACCACCACACCGAGTCGGTGCGGTTCCTGGCCCATATCGAGGCCGAGCGCCGGCACGGCCGCCCGGTGCCCGCCGACTGGAGCTGGATCGTCCCACCGCTGTCGGGCTCCGCGACCCCGGTCTTCCACCGCTCCTACGACGCCCCGGACGCCGCGCAGCGCCCGGCCTTCCTCCGCCGCGCGGCGCCGTGGCCGTGACCGGCCCGGGGCCGCCCCTCCGGTCAGCCCTTGTTGGCCCCCAGGGTGAGCCCGGAGACGAACTGTTTCTGCAGCAGGAAGAAGACCACCAGCGTGGGCACCGCGACGATCAGGGCGGCGGCCGAGATCAGGTTGTTGTTCACGAAGAACTGGCCCTGGAGGTTGTTCAGCGCGGCGGTGATCGGACGTTTGTCGCCGGTCTGCATCAGCACGGTGGCCCAGAAGAAGTCGTTGTAGATCCAGGTGAACTCCAGCGTCGCCAGCGCCGCCAGCACCGGTCGGCAGAGCGGCATGATGATCTGCCAGTACTGCCGCCAGGCGGAGGCGCCGTCCACCATCGCCGCCTCGCTGAGCTCGTTCGGGATGGTGCGCATGTAGTTGGCGAGGACGAAGGCGCAGAAACCGGTCTGGAAGGCGACGTGGATCAGGATGAGCCCGAGGTAGGAGTCGTCCATCTTGCCGGAGTCGGACAGCCAGAGCGGCAGCGGGATCAGCTGGTAGATCTTGTAGAGCGGGGTGATGATGGCCTGCTGCGGCAGCAGGTTGCCGGCGGTGAAGAACATCAGCAGGAAGACGTTGATCCGGAACCGGTAGCGGGAGGCGACGAACGCCACCATGCTGGCCAGCAGCAGGGTCAGGATCAGCGCCGGAACGGTGATGATCGCCGAGTTCCAGAAGTAGAGCGGCAGGTCGGCCTGGCTCCAGGCGGCGCTGAAGTTGCTGAAGTTGAAGTGCCCGCCGAGCGAGACGTAGCCGTACTTCTCGGTGTCGGTGTAGGGGCGCAGCGCGGTGAAGAAGGCGTAGAGCAGCGGTGCCAGCCAGATCACCGAGGTGCCGACCAGGAAGAGGTGCAGGCCGATCCGGCCGATCCGGCGCGGGCGACGGGGCGTTGCGGCCGGCGCGGCGGGGGCGGTCGCCCTGACGGCGGTGGTCGCGCTCATTCTTGGCCGTCCTTCCGGAAGATGGTGAACAGGTAGGGCACGATGAAGGCCATCGAGATCAGCAGCAGGATGGTGGCCAGTGCGGAGCCGAAGCCGATCCGGCTGGCCTCGCCGATGATGTTGTCGGTGACCAGGACCGAGAGCAGTTCCAGGCCGTCGGTGCCCTGGTTGATGACGTAGACGATGTCGAAGGCGCGCAGCGACTCGATCACGGTGATCACCAGGACCACCACGTTGATCGGCCGCAGGGCGGGCCAGACCACGTGGCGGAAGGTCTGCCACTGGCCGGCGCCGTCCAGTGCGGCGGCCTCCTTCATGGAGGGGTCGACGCTCTTCAGCCCGGCCAAGTACATGATCATGATGTAGCCGGTCTGCCGCCAGCAGGCCATCAGCAGCACGGCCCAGATGTTGAGGTGCGGGTTGCCCAGCCAGTCGATCAGGTCGTTCTGCCCGGCGTGCCCGGTCAGGTTGTTGAGCAGGCCCTGGGTGGGCGAGAAGATCAGCTCGGTCATGAAGCCGACCAGCGCGAGCGAGAGCACCACCGGCAGGAAGAGCACGCTCTGGTAGATCCGGGAGAAGCGGATCTGCTTGTCCAACTGCACGGCCAGGAACAGTCCGAAGGGCGCCGGCAGGAAGAAGAAGACGGCGAGCCAGATCAGGTTGTGTTCCAGCGCCGGATAGAAGGACGGGTAGATGGTGAAGATGTTGTGGTAGTTGGTCCAGCCGATCCAGTGGATCGAGGAGACCCCGCCGATGCCGGGCCAGCTGGAGAACGACAGGACGATCGACAGCAGCGCCGGGATCCATACGAAGGACAGGGTGAGCAGCAGCGGCACCCCGGCCATCAGGGTGAGCGCCACCCGGTCGCCGGTCGACAGCCGCCGTCCCCGCGCCCGCCGTTGCCGTCGCCGTCGCGGACTGATATCCAATGCGGTCATACGTTCCTCATCACAGTGCGGCCTGCGCGCCAGGCGAGACCGGGAACACGCGGAAGGGGCCGGTGACGGCCGGCGGTGGCACCGCCGTTCCGCCACCGGCCGTCTGAACCGGCCTCAGCCGTTGCTGGACCAGATCGACTTGGCCTGCTTGTCGACATTGGAGAGGATGCTGTTGATGTCGCCGGGGTTGTTCAGGAACTGCTGGATCGCCGGGAGCATCACCGGGTCGGCGAAGTCCGGGCGGGTGTCGCGGTCCATGAACTGCGAGATGTTCTTCGCCTTCTGGATCAGCGCGATCGACTGGGTCTGCGGAGTGGTGTACTTCGAGGTGTCCACCCCGTTGGCGGTGGCGATGTCGGCCGGGTCGGCGGCCAGCCACAACTGCTGGGCCGGGGCGGTGCCCAGGTACTCCAGCAGCGCGACCGCGCCGGTGCGGTTCTTCGGCGAGTGCGAGAGCATCATGCCGTCGATGGGCGCCTCGACCGAGTCCTGCCCGTAGGTCGGGTTGATCTCGGGGAAGGCGAAGAAGCCCAGGTCGTCCGCCTTGGCCCCGGTGAAGATGGTGCCGATCTGGTCCAGCCCCAGGACCATCATCCCGGCCTGCTTGTTGAGCAGTTGGGTCGCGCCCTCCTGCCAGGTCAGCCCGAGGAAGCCGGAGGAGTAGTACGGGATCAGCTGCTTCCACTGGTCGAAGACCGCCTTGACCTGCGGCGTGTTCCAGTTGGTGCCGTTGCGCATCAGGTCGATGTGGAAGTCGAAACCGTTCATCCGCATGTCGAGGTAGTCGAAGGTGCCCATCGCGGGCCAGCCGTCCTTGTCGGTGAAGGCGATCGGGATCAGCCCGTCGCTCTTCATCTTCTTGGCCAGCGCGATGTACTCGTCCCAGGTGGTGGGCTCGGTGTAGCCCTTCGACGCCCACAGGCTCTTGCTGTAGTAGACGGCCCAGGGGTAGTAGTCGAACGGCACGAAGTAGTAGTGCCCGTCGCTCCCCTTGCTCTGCGCCTTCATCGCGTCGGTGTAGTTGCCGCCGATCTTGGCCCAGACGTCGTCGATCTGGTCGACCAGGCCCTGCGCGGCGAAGAACTGCATCCGCTCGCCGGCGAACCAGTTGAACGCGTCCTGCGGGTTGCCCTGCAGGTAGGTGGTGATGTTCTGCTGGAAGGTGTTGTGGTCGACCCAGTTGACGTCGACCGTGTAGCCGGTCTCCACCTTCGCCTGGGCGAACAGTGTCTCGTAGGCGCCCTTCGGCTGCGGCACCGCCGCATTGGAGCCGAAGGTGACCGTCTTGCTCGAAGTGCCGCTGGAGCCACTGGAACCGGACCCGCTGCTGCAGGCGGCCAGCAGTGACGGCAGGGCGACTGCGCCCGCGCCGATCGCTGCGCCGCGAAGGAGCGACCGGCGCGATATCGACTGTCCGAGCGTGTGCGAAAGCGCTCCGGTCGGCCTGTTGGTGTTGGTTTCGTGCTGCGCCATGACCCCTCCCCAGGGGTTCGAATGAAAACACAAACGAACGTGAGCGTTCAGATATCACCAACCATGAGAAGGCATGTCAAGGTCTCGCGCAGGATGAAAATCACCGCACATGGCAGGCCAACTGACGGTACGTCGCGGCTGGGGGCGTGACAGGGCCCCGGGGTGGGGGTTTACCCCGATGTTGGAGAGTGTTGATTCTCGATCGTCTCTGTAACAATTGGGAAACGGGAGGTCAACTCGCGGAGCGTGAGCGCCCCTGCCGCGCGAACCGCAGCACCAGGCCGTCGACCAGTGCGGTGAGGCCGGTCTCGAAGGCGCCCTCGTCGACCTGCCGCTGACGCTCTGCCAGCAGGTGCGCCTCGCCGAGGTGGGGATAGTCCCCGGCGTACACCTGCTCGTCGTCGACGAAGCCGGCGGCGAACGAGCCCAGTGCGGAACCGAACACGAAGTAACGCATCAGCGCACCGATCCGGGTGGCCTCGCCCTTGGACCAGCCGGCGTCGACCAGCCCGCCGAAGACCGCGTCCGCGATCCGCAGCGCATTGGCCCGGCGGCCGGGGCCCTGCGCCAGCACCGGTACCAGTTGCGGGTGGGCGACCAGCGCGCCCCGGTAGGAGCGCGCCCAGGCCAGCAGCGGCAGCTGCCACTCGCCCGGGGGCTCGGCCCACATCGAGAGGTCCACCTCGCCGAGGACATGGTCGATCACCGCGTCCAGCAGCGCGTCCTTGGTCGCGAAGTGGTTGTACAGGGAGGGTCCGCTGACCCCGAGCTCGGCGGCGAGCCGACGGGTCGAGAGCGCGGCCAGCCCCTCCGCGTCGACCAGGGCGACGGCGGCGGCCACGATCCGCTCGCGGCTGAGCAGCGGATTGCGCGGACGGGCCACGGGTACCTCCTGGGTCGGCCGGACCGGACGGCTCGGTCGGTCGGTCGGGATCGGCGCGGATCGGTCGGTCGGGATCGGTCGGGCGTTCGTTCGCCGCCGCTTCCGCTGCTGCACCGGAAGGGGTTACAGTCGAAAAACTTGCACTGCTAGTTTATCTGCTCCGCCACCCCGCCGCAGAGGACTGTCGAGGACCCGTGAACCTGGAGCTCACCGAGGAACAGGCCGCCGTGCGCGCACTGGCCGCCGAGTTCGTCGACCGCGAGATCGTACCCAACGCCGCCGCCTGGGACCGGGCCGAACAGGTCGACCGGGGCATCGTCAAGAAGCTCGGCGACCTCGGCTTCCTCGGGCTCACCATCCCCGAGGAGTACGGCGGCTCCGGCGGCGACCACCTCGCCTACGTCCTGGTCACCGAGGAGCTGGGACGCGGCGACTCCTCGGTGCGCGGCCTGGTCTCGGTCTCGCTCGGACTGGTCGCCAAGTCGATCGCCCACTACGGCACCGAGGAGCAGAAGCAGCGCTGGCTCCCCCGGCTCACCTCCGGCGACGCCCTCGGCTGCTTCGCCCTGACCGAGCCCGGCACCGGCTCCGACGCCGGCAACCTCAGCACCCGGGCCGTCCGGGAGGGCGACGACGAGGGCGACGGCTGGGTGCTCGACGGCAGCAAGATGTTCATCACCAACGGCACCTGGGCCGAGGTCGCCCTGGTCTTCGCCCGCACCGGCGGCAGCGACCCCGAGCAGGCCGGGCACAAGGGTGTCAGCGCCTTCCTGGTGCCCACCGACTCCCCCGGGCTCACCCGGCGGACCGTCCACGGCAAGCTCGGCCTGCGGGGCCAGCCGACCGCCGAGCTGGTCTTCGAGGGGGTCCGGGTGCCGCACAGCGCCATGCTCGGCGCCGAGGGCAAGGGCTTCGGCGTGGCCATGGCCGCGCTGGCCAAGGGCAGGATGTCGGTCGCGGCCGGCTGCGTCGGCATCGTCCAGGCCTCCCTGGACGCGGCCCTCGGCTACGCCGGGCAGCGCGAGCAGTTCGGCGCCCCGATCGCCGGACACCAACTGGTGCAGGAGATGCTCGCCGACATCAAGGTCGAGCTGGACGCCGCCCGGCTGCTGGTCTGGCGGGTCGCCGACCTGATCGACCGGGGACTGCCCTTCGCCACCGAGTCCTCGGTCGCCAAGCTCTACGCCTCCGAGGCGGCGGTCAAGGCCGCCAACACCGCGCTCCAGGTCTTCGGCGGCTACGGCTTCATCGACGAGTACCCGGTCGGCAAGTACGTCCGCGACGCCCGGGTGATGACCCTCTACGAGGGCACCAGTCAGATCCAGAAGCTGCTCATCGGCCGCGCGCTGACCGGCGTCAACGCTTTCTGACTTGCTGACCGGCGTCGACCCGTCCTGACCGGCCGCCCGCCACCGCCCGCCCCCGACTTCCCACCCGCCGCACCGAGGAGCCCGCCCCATGCGTCCCGTCTACTTCGCCGCCGCCAAGCGCACCCCCGTGGGCCGGCTGCGCGGCGCCCTCTCCACCGTCCGCCCGGACGACCTGGCCGCCGCCGCGATCCGGGCCGTGCTGGCGAGCGTCCCCGCGCTCGACCCGGCCCGGATCGACGACGTCTACTGGGGCGCGGCCAACCAGTCCGGGGAGGACAACCGCAACATCGCCCGGATGGCGCTGCTGCTCGCGGGCGTGCCCGACTCCGTCCCCGGCGCCACGCTGAACCGGCTCTGCGCCTCCGGCCTGGAGGCGGTCACCGCCGCCGCCCGCGCCATCGGCTGCGGCGAGGCGGACATCGTCCTGGCCGGCGGCTCGGAGTCGATGAGCCGGGCGCCCTTCGTGCTGCCGCGTGCCGAGCAGGCGCTGCCGCTGGGCGCCGAGATCTTCGACACCAAGCTGGGCTGGCGGATGACCAATCCGAAGATGCGTGAGCTGCACGGGGTGCTGTCGATGGGCGAGACCGCCGAGGAGGTCGCCGACCGCTTCAAGGTCACCCGTGAGCAGCAGGACGCCTTCGCGCTCCGCAGCCACCGGCTGGCCGCCGCCGCCCGCGCGGACGGGCTGTTCGACGCCGAGATGGTCCCGGTGACCCTGGCCGACGGCACGGTCGTCGACTCCGACGAGTCGATCCGGGCCGACACCACGGCGGAGAAGCTGGCCACGCTCAAGCCGGTGTTCCGCCAGGGCGGCTCGGTGACCGCCGGCAACTCCTCGCCGATGAACGACGGCGCCGCCGGCCTGCTGCTGGTCAGCGAGGAGGCCCTGCACGAGCTCGGGCTGGAGCCGCTGGGTCGCTACGCGGCCGGTGCGAGCGCCGGCGTCCACCCTGACGTCATGGGCATCGGCCCGGTCCCGGCCGTGCGCCGGGTGCTGGCCCGCTCCGGGCGCGAGCTGGTAGGGCTGGAGACGGCCGAGTTCAACGAGGCCTTCGCCGCCCAGGCCCTGGCCTGCGTCCAGGAGTTGGGGATCGACCCGGAGCTGGTCAACCCGCAGGGCGGGGCGATCGCCCTGGGCCACCCGCTGGGCGGGTCCGGCGCCCGGCTGCTCACCACCCTGCTGCACCGGATGAGCCGTACCGGCACCCGGCGCGGGCTGGCCACGATGTGCGTCGGCGTCGGCCAGGGCACGGCCGTGCTGGTCGACCGCGACTGACCGCGAACGGCCGGGAACGGCCGCGACCGACCGGGACCGGCAACGGCTCGCGGTGCGGCGGACGGTCCGACCGCTGCACCGCTCGTCCTGGGCGTCAGGACCTGGCGTCCCAGTCGGTGAGCAGCAGGCGTTCCTTCTCCGGGCTCAGCTGCGGCAGCGCCGCCATGCTGCGGTACTCGCTGAACGCCTCCTCCAGGCCGCCGGGGGCGAAGAGCCGGTCGGCGGTGTCGCGGACGGAGTCGACGACCGGACGGCAGCGCAGCCCGGCCGCGAGCGCCTTGGCCGAGGAGACGTTCCACACCTCCGCCATCTCCTCGTTGCGCGGTGCCCAGAGCGGCAGCTCCGACCAGGGTTCGACGGCGTGGTCGAGCAGGAACCGGTCGTCCATCCAGACCGGTTCGGCCTTGTCGCCGGTGGCCTCCAGGCAGGCGCCCAGGTACTCGCCCCAGGTGGCGTTCCCGCTCGGCCCGGTGACGATGTAGCTGCCGCTGTCCTCGGCCGCGATCCGGTCGAGACCGAAGGCGGCGATGTCCCGGGCGTCGATGAGCTGCATCTGCTGCTCGGGCGCGGCCGGCGCGACCATCCGGCCGCCCTCGGAGGCCCGGCGCAGCCACCAGATGGTGCGTCGGGCCCGGTCGCCCGGGCCCATGATCAGGCCGGGCTGGATGATCAGGGCGCGGCCCGGGAAGCCATCGGTGACCGCGTTCTCGCAGCCGGCCTTGAGCTTCCCGTAGTCGCCGTCCCCGCGGCCGGCGTCGGCGGGGCACTCGTGGCGCGGGGAGTCCTCGTCGACGGTGACGGCGGGGAAGCCCGGGTAGGCGTTGACGGAGGAGATGAAGAGGTAGCTCGACGCGGCGCCGGCGAGGGCGGCCACGGACGCGCCGACGATGCTCGGCACGTAGCCGCAGACGTCGACGACGGCGTCCCAGGGTCCGGATTCGGCGAGTCGGGCGAGGTCCTCGTCCGACTCGCGGTCCCCGCGGATCGTTTCCACGCCGGGGAGGTCGGCGGCGCTCCGGCCTCGGTTGAAGGTGGTGACCTCCCAACCCCGGGAGAGGGCCTCGGCAGCGAATGCCTGCCCGAGGAAGACGGTTCCACCGATTACCAGGAGTCTCATGTCCGGAGTCTTACCCGGCCGGTTGACGCTCCGGAAGATCGGTACGCCGAGAGCAGAGGTCGTCCGCCACGGGCGAACGGTCGTCGCCGGAGCCGAGACCGGAGCCGAAACCGGAGCCGGAGTCGGGGCGGTCGGCGGGGGTGGTGAGTGAGACGGTGCGGGTGTCCGGCCCGGACCCGCGGGTCCTGCGCTCCAGGACGACCGCGAGAGCCAGGGCGAGGACGACAGCGACGAGGATGATCAGGGTGCCTGAGATCTGCGAACCAGTCATGGCAGTAATTCTTTGCTGCACCAATTACCGCCAACAGTGGCGCTTCTGCCCTTGTCCTGCAAAATCCTGCCAGCTACGCTGAGGCCATGCTGAAGACAGTCGCGTCCATGCTGATCGAGGGCACAGCGCCGTTCGAATTCGGCGTCCTGTGCGAGGTCTTCGGGATCGACCGCACCGATGACGGCGTCCCGCCGATCGAGTTCCGGGTCTGCGGCGAGCGCCCGGGGGAACCGCTGCAGATGAGCGTCCCCGCCCAGATCGTGCCCGCCTTCGGGCTGGACGCCCTGGACGACGTCGACCTGGTCGCCGTCCCGGCCGCGTTGATCCGCGGGGAGTACCCGCCCGCGGTGCTCGACGCCGTCCGGGCCGCGCACGCCCGGGGCGCGACGCTGCTGACCGTGTGCAGCGGCGCCTTCGTGCTCGGCGCGACCGGACTGCTGGACGGCCGCCGCTGCACCACGCACTGGCGACATGTCGACGAGTTCGCCAAGCGCTTCCCCGCCGCCACCCTCGATCCGGACGTGCTCTTCGTCGACGAGGGCGACATCATCACCAGCGCCGGGACCGCCGCCGGCATCGACGCCTGCCTGCACCTGGTCCGCCGCGAGCTGGGCTCGGCGGCGGCCACCACGATCGCCCGACGGATGGTCGTCCCGCCGCAGCGGGACGGCGGCCAGCGGCAGTTCGTGGCGCAGCCGGTGCAGGACTGCGCCGTCGACAGCCTGGAGCCGCTGCTCAGCTGGATGCTGGGGCAACTGGACACCGAGCACAGCGTCGCCTCACTGGCCCGCCGTGCCCATCTGTCCGAGCGCACCTTCGCCCGCCGCTTCGTCGCCGAGACCGGGACCACCCCGCAGCGCTGGCTCGCCACCCAGCGGGTGCTGCACGCCCGGCACCTGCTGGAGGAGACCCTGCTCGGCATCGAGGACATCGCCCGCACCTGCGGCTTCGGCACGGCCGCGCTGCTGCGCCACCACTTCCGCCGGGTGGTCGGGGTCACTCCCGCCGACTACCGGCGCACCTTCGCCGCCCGCTGAGCGGCGGCGCCGACCGGTCGCCGCCGGTCCGGTCATCGCTGGTCCGGTCGCCGCCGGTCAGTTGTTCTGGGCCTGGGACCGCCAGGCGTCCATGCCCGCGCGGGAGGCCTCCCTGGCCTGCCGCACGGTCCGGTTCGCCAGCTCGCCGGGGGCGGTCTCCCACTGCTGCACCCAGCCGCGTCCGGCGGTCACCAGCGCGGCGCCGGCGATCGCCGTGCCGACCAGCGCGAGCAGCGCCCCGGTCCCGGTGAGCACCGCGCCGACCGCGAGGAGCCGCCGGTGGACGGTGAAGTTCGGCCTGTTCATCATCTTGTCAGTCGCCATGACGTCCACTGTGGCGGCAGCCGTGCGGCGGCGCGCGGCGAGCGGTCCGACCGGGTACGGGGCGCCGATCGGGACGAGAGCGTCCGTCGGCGGTTTGGGCGGACGGGGCCGCCCCGCGTAAGGTGTCGCAGTTGGAACCCCCTCCCTCGCAACCCACGAACGGCAGCGGCATGAGCGCAGGACCTGACGGCAGCACGACCCTCCTCGACGGGACCGTCCCCACGGACGACGTTCCCGGCATCGAGCCGGAGCGCCTGGCCCTGGCCCTGGACGTGCTGGCCGAGCTCGACCGGCTGCCGATCGACCACCCGGACGCCATCGCGGTCCGGCTGGCGACCGCGGGCCTCTACCGGACGGTCAAGCACCGCCGCCGGCAGGAGCGCCGGGCGGCGAAGACCGCCAACGACCGGGCGGTGACCGAGGCCACGGCGACCGGCGCGGCCGACCGGATCGACGACGAGACCCAGGGGCTGCAGCTGACCGCAGGCACCGCCGGTCCGATCGCGGGCGTGCTGGAGCGGCCCCGCTCCTGCTACATCTGCAAGACCCGCTATGTCGAGGTCGACGCGTTCTACCACCAGCTCTGCCAGCCCTGCGCGCACGAGAACCGGGCCCGCCGCGACGCCCGGACCGACCTGACCGGCAAGCGGGCGCTGCTGACCGGCGGCCGGGCGAAGATCGGGATGTACATCGCGCTGCGGCTGCTGCGCGACGGCGCGCACACCACCATCACCACGCGCTTCCCCAACGACGCGATCCGCCGCTTCACCGCGATGCCGGACAGCGCCGAGTGGCTGCACCGGCTGCGCATCGTCGGGATCGACCTGCGCGACCCCTCGCAGGTGATCGCGCTGGCCGACTCGGTCGCCGCGCAGGGCCCGCTGGACATCCTGATCAACAACGCCGCGCAGACCGTGCGCCGCTCCGCACAGGCGTACGCCGAACTGATCACCGCCGAGGACGCCCCGCTGCCGGCCGGCGAACTGCCCGAGGCCGTGGTCCTCGGCGGCTTCGACCTGAGCCGCCAGCCGGCACTGCCCAGCCAGAGCCGGGGCGAGCGGGGCGCGCTCAGCGCCCAGGCGCTCACCGCGCTCTCGCTGACCAGCGGCTCGGCCGCGCCCGCGCTGATCGAGGCCGGGACCGCGATCGACGCGGGCGGGCTGGTCCCGGACCTGGACCCGGTCAACAGCTGGAGCCAGAAGGTCGACGAGGTCGACCCGATCGAGCTGCTGGAGGTCCAGCTCTGCAATGTGACCGCGCCGTTCATCCTGGTCAGCCGGCTGCGCCCGGCGATGGCCGCCTCGTCGGCCCGGCGCAAGTACGTGGTCAACGTCTCCGCGATGGAGGGCCAGTTCAGCCGGGGCTACAAGGGACCGGGTCACCCGCACACCAACATGGCCAAGGCCGCGCTGAACATGCTGACCCGGACCAGCGCGCAGGAGATGCTGGACAACGACGGCATCCTGATGACCGCGGTGGACACCGGCTGGATCACCGACGAGCGTCCGCACCCGGACAAGATGCGCCTCGCCGACGAGGGCTTCCACGCCCCGCTGGACCTGGTGGACGGCGCGGCCCGGGTCTACGACCCGGTCGTCCGCGGCGAGCAGGGGGAGGACCTCTACGGGTGCTTCCTCAAGGACTACAAGCCGTCCGCATGGTGAGCCGACCGGCCCCGGACACCCTGATGTGGGAGGTCAGGGCCGTCCCCGGGGCGCTGGACGAGCTGCTGGCCTGGGTCGAGCGGCAGCTCGCCGAGCGCGGCGCGGGCGCGGACGTCTACCTGGCGGCCGACGACCGGATCGTGGTGATCCTGCGGACCACGGACGGCGGCGGCGCCCCGGTCCGACTGCCGGAGCCACCGGCCGGGCTGCTGGCCCGCCCGGTGCACCAGTGGCCCTTCGCCTTCCACTGCCGGGTCGAGCCCGGACCCCCTGCCAAGTGACCCGCCAGTAGCGATAGCCTCCCCGGAAGCGCTCCTGCGGGCGCGTTCCATGTGGTTCCAGCAGGGAAGAGGCAGCACCATGACTTCGTTCGCGTCCCTCGCCGAGTTCACCGCCGCGGTCGGCACCGAGCTCGGCAGCAGCCAGTGGCACACCGTCGACCAGCACCGGGTCGACCTGTTCGCCGAGGCCACCGGCGACCACCAGTGGATCCATGTGGACCCGGAGCGGGCGAAGGCCGGCCCGTTCGGCACCACCATCGCCCACGGCTTCCTGACGCTCTCGCTGCTCCCGGTGCTCGCCTCGGAGTGCTACTCGGTCGCCGGTGTCCGGATGGCCGTCAACTACGGCTCGAACAAGGTGCGCTTCCCCGCCCCGCTGCCGGTCGGTTCGGCCGTTCGTGGGACGGCCGAACTGGTGTCTACCGAGGACGTGCCCGGCGGCGTCCAGGTGGTCGTCCGCTTCACCATCGCGGGGCAGGACGGCGGCAAGCCCTACTGCGTCGCCGAGTCGATCACCCGCTTCTACGCCTGACGCCGTCCCCGGTCGGTGGCCGGGCCCCCGGGGAAACCGGGACGCCCGGCCGGTGGCTGGATAGGCTGCGGAGGGTCCCGAGGTTTTCCGTAGGAGGAGGCTCCGTGTCCGGCTCCCGCCCCTGGTACTCCCGCTTCACCGAGTACTCCCGCATCACCGAGCTGCGACCGACGGCGCTCCGCCCGGCCTCCTTCGGCGCCGAGCCCACCGGCGAGCGGCTCGCCCGGATCGAGCGCTCGCCGCACTTCGTCGACGGGTCCTTCCGCAACCCGGTGCCGACCCGGCGGATGATCCCGGGCACCTTCCTGGAGGGCCTGCGGGCCAATCTGACCAAGAAGGACACCAAGCCCACCGCCCCGATCCCGGTCCACCCGCTGAGCCCGGAGGAACTGGCCGTCCCGCCGGCCGACGGACTGCGGCTGACCTGGCTGGGCCACGCCACGGTGCTGGCCGAGATCCAGGGCCGCCGGGTGCTGTTCGACCCGGTCTGGGGCGAGCGCTGCACCCCGGTCCCCGGCATCGGCCCGCGCCGGCTGCACCCGAACCCGATCCCGCTGGAGTCCCTGGGCCCGGTCGACGTGGTGGTGGTCTCCCACGACCACTACGACCACCTCGACATGGACGCGATCCGCGCCCTGGTCCGCTCCGGCGCGGACTTCGCCGTCCCGCTGGGCGTCGGGGCGCACCTGGAGCACTGGGGCGTCCCGGCCGACCGGCTGGTCGAACTGGACTGGCAGGAGTCGGCCCGGGTCGCCGGACTGACGCTGACGGCGACCCCGGCGCGCCACTACTGCGCCCGGGGGCCACGCACCGGGACGCACCAGCTCTGGGCCTCCTGGGTGGTGGCCGGGGCCGAGCACCGGCTGTTCCACAGCGGCGACAGCGGCTACTTCCCCGGCTTCGCGGAGATCGGCGCCCAGCACGGGCCCTTCGACGCCACCATGATCCAGGTCGGCGCCTACAGCGAGTTCTGGCCGGAGGTCCACATGACGCCGGAGGAGGGCGTCCGGGCCCACGGCGACCTGGGCGCGGGCGCGGTCCTGCTGCCGATCCACTGGGCGACCTTCGACCTGGCGCCGCACCCCTGGGCGGAGCCGATCGAGCGGACGCTCGCGGCGGCCGGGGCGGTCGGCGTCCAGGTGGCGACCCCGCGCCCGGGCCAGCCCTTCGAGCCCTCCGCCGCGCTGCCGGCCGAGCCCTGGTGGCGGGCGGTCGCACCGGTGCCGGCCGACGCGCCGCTGCCGGCGCCGCCGCTGCCGCCCAAGGCCGGCCCGCAGCCGGAAGAGGTCACCGTCTGAGGTCACCGTCTGACGTTCTGACGCACCGGCGGCCTGACTTGCCCGCCCGGGACTGATCATGACAGCGTGCTGCGGCATGAACGATGATCAGGACCCGGGCCTGACCCAGGCCGTCCGGCTGCGCGAGCTGGGCACTCCCGAGGGCTGCGAACGGCTCCGGCGGCTGTCGGACAGCCGCCCCCGGCACGCCGGTGTCGCCTACCAGACCGCCTGGGCGCACGACACCCTGGGCCTGGAGGCCGAGGCAGCCCCGTACTACGAGCGCGCCCTGGCCGGCCAGGGGCTGTCCGCCGCCGACCGGCACGGCGCGTTCCTGGGCCTGGGCAGCACCTACCGCGTCCTGGGCCGGTACGGCGAGGCGGTGGCGGTGCTGCGCCGGTCGCTGGTGGAGTTCCCGGAGGACGCGGCGCTGCGGACCTTCCTGGCGATGGCGCTGCACAACACCGGCGAGTCCGCCGCGGCTGTGCAGCTGCTGCTCCAGGTGACGGCGGCGACCAGCGCGGACCCGACGGTGCGTCAGTACCGCCGGGCGATCGAGTACTACGCCGACCACCTGGACGAGACCTCCTGAGGAGATCCCTCCGACGAGCGGGCGGCCCCGATGTCGGCACATCGGGGCCGAGGGCTCGCAACCCCGGACCAACGTAGCGCGAACACATGGCGCTAAGTCGTAATGGACACAACAAATTGGCAAGAGAGCGTCATTGGCATATGCCAAGGACATCCATCCATTTCAAAGCCACCGTCACCCCCTTGCCGTGCCCTTGCCGCGCCCTTCCCAACACCCTTTCAGCGCTCATCCGTTGAGCCGTCGAGCCGACCGTGGGCACGCAGCGTGAGCAGCGCCCTGAGCGTCGCCCCGGGACGGGCCTCCGCCTCGGCCGTCGGTGACCAGAGCGCTCAGTTGATCGGCCAGCCGCCTTCCGGCTGCTGGGCGTTGGCGAGACGGTCCAGGCTGCGGGCCATTTCGGCCTCGCTGAACCAGGCGCGGGCCAGGCTGTCCGGGCGCGGGGCGTAGTCGTACGCGAGGTGGTACTCGCCCGGGGCGTAGCCGGGAGCGAGCGTGGCCTGCTCCGGATGGTCCGGGTCCAGCAGCACCAGGTGCTGCTCGCGCACCAGCGCACCCAGCCGCCGGGCCCGCCGTGCCCGCCCACGCCCGGTCGGGCACGCCGTCGAGGAAGGCGACGGCCGCCTCGGCCTCGTAGGGGTGCGCCTCCCCCAGCGCCTCCACCGCGTGCCGATCCCACCGGCGTGCACGCCGAGTCGGCAGGATCCGAACCTGCAACCGACGGCCCCTCAGGCCGTCCCCGCTGCCGATGGGCGTACTGCGCCTCATGTGGCGTCGGTGCGATTCGAACGCACACTGTCTCGGTCCTGAACCGAGTCCCTCTGCCGTTGGGGTACGACGCCTCAGGTGATCGACGGGGATCGAACCCGCAGCCACCGCGACCACAACGCGGTGCTCTACCGATTGAGCTACGACCACAGTGCGTCGCCCAGGTGCCGACCCTGGCATGTCCGAAGACCCAGGCTTTACAGGCCCGGTTGCGCGCTGGCGCTCGACGCGTTGCGGGAACGGGATTCGAACCCGTGACCTGAGGCTTATGAGGCCCCCGCGCTGACCGAACTGCGCCATCCCGCTGCACTGAATCGTACGAACGGGCCACCACTGGAGCGACTGAATTTTGCACGGCCGGCCTCGGCGGGGGCCGCGCCGAGCCGTCGCCCCTTCGGCAGCCGATGCCGGCCGCGCGCTTGGTGTGGCTACACCACTCCCCCGCTGCGTTGCCCGGTGTAGCCACAGAGCGGTAGCGTTCGCCCATGCCGAACGCACCGAAGACCCCGGTCAGCCGATTCCGTATCGACGCCGACGAATGGGCTGCCTTCGGCGAGGCCGTCCCGGAGGGCACCGACCGCTCCGCCGTGCTCCGCCACTTCGTCGCCTGGTACCTCCACCGCCCCGGCGTGAGGGCGGTGAAGCGCCCGGAGAAGCCGACCACCCCGGCGGAGAACCTCCGGCGGGTCGCCGGCCGGGCCGAGCACGAGCTGGAGCGCCAGGCCGCCCACGCCGAGCCGGGCCCGGCGTTCCCCTGGCACGTCGCGCATCTCCAGCCGGAGCAGGTCGTCCAGCTGGCGGCCATCGCCCAGGGGCACGAGGGCTGGGCGGAGCGCCTGCAGGCCGCAGCCGACGCCACACCCGACGAGCCGGACCGGGCGGTGGTCGAGTACGCCACGGCGCACGGGCTGCTCGGCCGGGCCGAGTACCAGCGGGTGGGTGCGGAACCGCCCGACGCCTGACCGTCCCGGCACCAGCCCGACCGGAGCGATCGTCAGACCTCGGGCGACCAAGGGCTCGGCCACCGGATGCTCGATCATCAGAACTTCGGTCTGAAGTCGAGGGCACGGCCAGCCTCGACGATCTCGGGCGCCTCGTCGTAGATCTCGACCAGCCGCTTACAGGAGAACCTCGCGCGAGGGCACCCGCGCGAGCAGCGCCTCAGCCCGGGCCATGTCGTTGCGGTCGACCGTCAGCCGGAACTGCTGCGACGGCAGCAGGCGCGATTCCGGGTCAGTCGTGGACGTGTCGGCGGTGGCGTGAACCATGTCGACCCCTCTCTGGTCGGTCGTGCCCCGGGTCGTGACAGCGACCGCGGGGCGTTCGCGGGCCGCCTGGGCGCTGGGTGAAGGTGATTCGGCCATGGTTCCCGGTACTCAGCGGATCTTGTATTCCTCGTGCGGGGTCGCACGGGCCCAGACGGACTCGAAGGCGTCCCGGCACAGCTTCGCCACAACCGGATCGGTGATCGTCTCCGTGCCGGGATCGGCCCAGTCACCGTTCCCGGTGAAGTGGTTGAACACGACGGTGGTGCCGTCGAACAGCCAGAAGTCGTTCCCCGGCAGTGCGATGTCCGAGGCGAGGCTGCGGGGCAACCAGCGGACCAGTTCACCGACGGCGAGGTTCACACCGGTGCCGGCGTGCTCGTACTTGATGTAGTCAGTGACGGGTTCGGAGACGATCCGGGCCCGGCGCATGACCACGCCGACGGCGGTCAGGTCCCGCACGACGCTCGTCCACGGGCGCCACATGGCCGACTCCGGATCGGTGCCGGCCTCGCCGGTCTCCCGCCACCGGTCGTACGGTCCGGACTCGTCACCGACCGAGTACAGGTCTCGCATCTCCAGGTGTACGGCGGAGACGCGGGCTGCTCGGAACGGTTCAGCCCAGTCGTTCTGCGGCATCGCATGCCTTCCTCAGCGCCGGCACCATCCTGAACGGGAGACGGACGATGTCCTCACCCTCGGGGATGCCGGCTTCGTGGTTCGGGGCCGGGGTCTGGGTGACCTTCAGCCTCAGCGCATCGTCGCTGGTGTACCCCTGGGTGACGATCTCCCGGGCTTCCTCGTCGATCCAGACCGTCGGTGAGCCGTTGCCGTTGGTCTCCGGGTCGATCGCAATGAACCGTAGCGTCATGATCCCCTCCGAGTGCAAGGAACTTTCGCGGCCTTCCACACTCTTGCGCCATCATGACTGTCCGTCAAAACCCAGTCACCGGAAGAAATGCCGCCACAGCAGACCGCCGAGATGGAGCGGTTGCGGAGCGCGACAATGGCGGCTCCGAAAGCGCCGAACACGCATCGGGCATCGTCAGCTCCTCGGTGGTCATCGTCCGAGCATTGCGGATGACGACATGGACCTTGTCGCCCTCCTCGGACAGTTCGGGGAAATCGATCATGATCATGCGGTTGGCGTAGCCGGCCACGGGAGGGCGCTGCCCCGCGCCCTCAGACGTCAGCGCCACAGCCGGCACGCCGGGAGTCCGAAGAGGCGATCCGAGGCCATCGGACAGACGGCCGGACTCCCGGGATGGGTGCGCCTGGCGTGCGTCCTTGCAGGCCAGCGGTGAGACTGAGCGGACGGGCGCGAGTACTCGCGAGGCCAGCAGACGCGGCTCCGCCGCCAATGAGCCGACCCGTGGGAGCCGCCATGTCTACCTCAACGCACACGTACCGGCGGGCGCTGATCGCGGTCATCGCTGCCGCAGCGCTGGCGACAGCGGGCTGCAAATCGAGCAGTTCCACTGCCCACCACACGTCGCCCAGCCCTTCGGCCACGACGGCAACAACATCGGGTTCGCCAACATCGGTGCCGTCCAGTACGACAACTTCAGCGAAACCCGTGTCCGTACCGACGAGGACAACCGCCGTCGTTCCGCCTGTGCCGCCGCCCGCACCTGCCCCGACGACCTACGCGCCCCAGACACCCACTCCGGCCAACGCCGGAACCGGGGCCTGCCCGATCCGCACAAACGAGGGCAACTGTCCGGAGGCCGGCCAATACTGCCGGAGCTCGGATACTGGCCTGACCTCAACGGACAACGAGGGCGTGACCATCCGCTGCGTCAGCGAAGGCTCTGGACAGCCGCACTGGGAGCACTGACGCACACCGCTCGTTACGCGGTCGGCTGCACCGCTCGGCCGTGGACCAATGGACAGTGGCCATATGAGCCTCTCCTGCGGGGGGCCTGAGCTGCTCAGGTCTGCCTGTGCTGGCAGTGCCAGCGGATGCAGCACCGCCCCGATCTCCCAAGCGATCTTCCAGCTGATCAACTGCGTCGAGCTCGCCCTCCGGTGGTGGTGGAAGGCGAGCTCGACCGGACAGCCTCAATCCTGCCCCTGGCCCGGCGACACGTCTCAGCGGATCGGCAGCCCGGACAGGGTGCGGGCGATCACCAGGCGCTGGATCTCGCTGGTGCCCTCGAAGATGGTGTAGATCGCGGCGTCGCGGTGCATCCGCTCCACCGGGTACTCCCGGGTGAAGCCGTTGCCACCGAGGATCTGGATCGCCTGGGCGGTGACCCACTTGGCGGTCTCTCCGGCGTAGAGCTTGGACATGGAGCCCTCGGCCGCCGTGAACGGCTTGCCGTTGTTGGCCATCCAGGAGGCGCGCCAGACCAGCAGTCGGGCGGCGTCGATCCGGGTGCGCATGTCGGCGATGGTGAAGGCGATGCCCTGGTTGTCGATGATCGGGCGGCCGAACTGCTCGCGGGTCTTGGCGTAGTCGAGGGCGACCTCGTAGGCGGCCCGGGCGACGCCGACCGCCTGGGCGCCGACGGCGGGGCGGGAGGCCTCGAAGGTGGCCATCGCGGCGTTCTTGACCTTCTCGGTCCGCTCGCCGCGCGCCTCGGCGGCAGCCCGCTCGCGGGCGCGCGCCAGCCGCTCGTCCAGCTTCTCCTTGCCGCCGAGCAGGCAGTGGCCGGGGACCCGCACCCCGTCGAGGACCACCTCGGCGGTGTGCGAGGCGCGGATGCCGTGCTTCTTGAACTTCTGCCCCTGGCTGAGCCCCGGCGTCCCCGGCGGCACGATGAACGACGCCTGGCCGCGCGCGCCGAGGGCGGGGTCGACCGAGGCGACGACGACGTGGACGTGAGCGATGCCGCCGTTGGTCGCCCAGGTCTTGGTGCCGTTCAGCACCCACTCGTCGGTGGCCTGGTCGTAGACGGCGCGGGTGCGCATCGCGGCGACGTCGGAGCCGGCGTCCGGCTCCGACGAGCAGAACGCGGCGAGCTTGACGTCGTCCGGCGTGCCGAACATCTGCGGGGCCCAGAGGCCGACCTGCTCGGGCGTGCCGTTGGCGACCACGCCGACGGCGGCGAGGGCGCTGCCGACTATGGCGAGGCCGATGCCGGCGTCGCCCCAGAACAGCTCCTCCATGGTGATCGGGATGCCCAGGCCGGTCGGGTCGAACTGCTGGGTGGCGAAGAAGTCCAGCGAGTAGATGCCGACCTTGGCCGCCTCCTGGATGATCGGCCAGGGCGTCTCCTCGCGCTCGTCCCACTCGGCGGCGGCCGGGCGGATGACATCTGCCGCGAAGCCGTGCAGCCAGTCGCGGACGGCGATCTGGTCCTCGTTGAGGTCGAGACTGAAGCCGGACTTGGCGCTGTCGTCGGACATGAGCGTTTCCCCAGGAGTAGCGGTGCGGGCGGACGGACGATCTAGGTGTTACCTCCGGTAACAACGCGCCAAGTCTGTTACCGGGCGGTAAGAACTGTCAATGCCCGTCCACCGCGCAGCGTGGCCTTCGCGTCGGCGGCGGATCGCGCCTTCCGGCCGCAGGGCTCGAACCGCCACACCGGTGCGGTGGGCGTGGGCGACGACGTCAGCGGTCCCCCTGCAGCCCGGTGCGGGCCGTGACTTGTCGCGGACGGGGTTCCTTGGAAGAGTGGCCGGAGGCCCAACGTCCGGGGGGAGGTGCCGCCGTGGCGTCACGGGTGGAGCTGGCCGACGAGGTCAGGGCCTGGCTGGAGGGGCTCGTGGCCGGCGGGCTTCCGGAGGCCCGGCTGGTCGGCGAGGCGGTGACCGCGCTGCTCGACGAGGGGAGCGGGCTGGAGCCGCCGCTGGTCGTCGCGGTGGAGTCCATGCTCCGGGCGCAGGACCCCCGACGGGCTCTGGACCACTCCTATCATCGCCAGTTGGCTTTGCTGCAGCAGGTCCGCCGAGGGGTGGCCGACGTGGCGACCTCGCGCAAGCGAATGGAGCTCACGCTCGAACAGCTCGGGCGGCAGTGCCGGACCCTCGCCGAACAGGGCCGCAAGGCCGCCGACCTCGGTCGGGACGACCTGGCCCAGGAGGCACTGGCACGGGGATCGGCGACGTCGGCGGAGCTGGCCAGGGCGACTGCGGACTACGGGGCGCTGCAGGGCGAGGAGGAGAAGCTCACCGCGGCCAGCCGTCGGCTGCAGCAGCACGTGGACTCCTTCCGGTCACGCAAGGAGACCGCGAAGGCCGCCTACACCGTTGTCCTGGCCCAGGCCGCGATCGACAGGGCGTGCGTCGATCTCGACGATCCTGCAGTGCTCGGTCCGGATCCCGAGGATGCGATCACCGGCGCACGAGCGCGGGTCGAGGAAGCACTGGGCAGCGCGCACGGCCTTGAGCAGGAACTGCAGCAGGAGCTGGGCGGCACGGTCGAACGCGATCCCGGCCTGCTGGGGAACGACCCGTTGGAGACCGGCCTGCTGGAGCTGCGGCCGGGATCGCCCGCCGACTCGGGGATCCGGATCCTGTTCGCGGTCGGGCCCGCACCCGCCGACACGGTGGTGCTGCTCGCCGCCGCGGTGCGTCAGGGCAACTGGTGGACCTGGTACGACGAAGCGCTCCCGCAGGCCAGGAACCTGCTGGCCGAGAGATCGATCCCGCTCGCAGCCGGCGGCACCGCCTTCCCCACGTACAGCAAGGAGTCGTTCCTCGACTCCTTCTTCCCGGGCCGGGCCGAGGAGGTGGAGGCCGGAGCCGCCCTGTTGGTCGCCGGCAACCGGACGCATCCGCTCGCCCGAGTGCGCCGCCGGTCGGGCCTCACCGCAACGCAGTTGGCCGAGAGGATGCAGGTCGCGCCGGAAACAGTGGCGGCGATCGAGCGCGCCGAGCCCGGCTTCACCGAGGTCCGTACTCTCGCCGCCTATGTCGAGGCCCTCGGCGGTCGGCTCGACGTGGTCGCAGACCTCGGCGGCGAACGGATCGTCCTGAGCGGACCGCGCACCGGGGAGTGAGTTCGGAGACGGGAGGGCGAGCCGCGACCGGAAGCCGCCGCCCCGCGCGTTCGCCGTCCCGCCGGCGATACACGGGGCCGATATCCGGGGCCAGTACCCGGGGCCAGTACCCGAGGCCGATGCCCGGGTCCTCAACCGGCGCGCGCGTCCAGGTCCGCGCGGGCGTCGGCGTCGATCTTGCGCCTGACCTCCGGGACGTCCCACTGCCGGCCGAGATCCTCGATGTCGGACCAGGTCACCACCGGGACGATCACCAGGCGGTGGTCGTCCTCGCCGAAGATGTCCACGACCACTGCGGTCACATGCGCGAGCTCCGGATCCGGATCAGTCACCACACGGGCATGGAACCGGTAGTCCACATCGGGATGCCTCATGGGCCCAGCATCACCCCGGGTCGGCCGTCCGGCATCCCGGTCGACACCGGCGAGTCGGAGCCGGGGATCGGGAGCAGGTGCATGTTACCGTCGGTAACAGGGTGGTGAGCCTGTTGCCGACACCTGTTTACCGACGAGAGAGGGACTGTCCATGCCCGACCGCCGCAGCGAAGGGGCCGACCGGCGCAGCGAGCTGCTGGACGCCGCCGACCGGGTTGTTCGCCGGGACGGGCCCCGGGCCAGTATGAACGCGATCGCCGCCGAGGCCGGGATCACCAAGCCGATCCTCTACCGGCACTTCGGCGACAAGACCGGGCTCTACCGGGCGCTGGCCGAGCGGCACACCGCCGGGCTGCTGGCCTCGGTGCGGGCCACGCTGGCGCTGCAGTTGGACCGGCGGGACCAGGTCGAGGCCGTGATCGACACCTATCTGGCCGCGATCGAGGCGCAGCCGCAGGTGTACCGGTTCCTGACGCACCCGGACCCGGCCGACGACGGTCTCTCCCCCGGCGGGCCGCTGGCGCCGGCCCTCCAGGAGATCGCGTCGGAGCTGACCGGCTCGATGCGCGAGCGGGTGGACCTCGGTCCTGACAGCGCGGTCATCGCGGCGGCCTGGGGGCAGGCGATGACGGGGATGGTGCTGGCGGCCGGCGACTGGTGGCTGGAGACCCGCCCCTTCCCGCGCGAGCGGATGGTGCAGACGCTGGCCGACCTGCTCTGGGGACGGCTCGCGGCGGCCGGCGCCCGGCCGGTCGCCGCGCCGGTCACCACCGAGCCGGTCACCACGGAGCCGTCGGAGACCTCGGAGACCTCGTCCGACGGTGAGCAGGTCGGCACGGGGCCGGAGCAGGTCTGACGCTCAGCCCGAAGCCCGAAGCCCGAAGTCCGAAGCGTTCAACCCGCAGCGTTCAGCCCGCAGCGTTCAGCGCTCAGCCATCAGCCCCCGGCCGGGGCGCGGTACCAGGGCGCGCGGCGGACGGCGCGGAGCGCCCGGGCCCGGCGGAGGCCGGTGAGGCGGTCCAGGAAGACGCCGCCGTCCAGGTGGCCGGTCTCGTGCTGGAGGCAGCGGGCGAAGAAGCCGGTGCCCTCGACCTCGACCGGCGCGCCGGTGAGGTCCTGGCCCCGGACCAGCGCCCTGTCGTACCGGGGCGTCTGCGCGCGCAGCCCGGGCAACGAGAGGCAGCCCTCCTCGCCGGCCACCTCGACCCCGTCGGCCTCGACCAGCACCGGGTTGACCAGGTGCCCGAGGTGGCGGACGTCCTCGTCGTCGGGGCAGTCGTAGACGAACACCCGCAGTCCGACGCCGATCTGATTGGCTGCCAGTCCTACCCCGTCCTCGGCGTACATGGTGGCGAAGAGGTCCTCGACCAGGCGGGCGAGGGCGTCGTCGAACTCCGTGACGGTGGCGCAGGGGGTGCTGAGCACGGGTTCCGCCCAGGGCGTGACGGGGTGGACGGTGCCGGTACTTCCGGGAATGCGGGACATGTTGCAAGATCGTACGACGGCACCGACCACCAGCTCCCCGAGCAGGTGTCCCCGAAGCCCTGGCCAAGGGGGGGCTCCTGGGAAAACGGCCGGTGCCGGTAGGCTGAGCGCGTCTGTACCGAGGAGGAGAGCGACCCTGATGCCAGCGAACCCCGAGTCGGCCGGGCCTTCGGCCACGCTGCCCCCGCGCGCCAAGCTCGCCGTGACGGCCGGCAAGGTGGCGGCCGCGGTCTCGCGCACGGCCGGACGCGGCAGCGGCTCCGTGATCGGCGGCAAGGTCGCACTGAGGCTCGAACCTGACCTGCTGCGGGCCCTCGCCGAGCACCTCGACGTGGTGCTGGTCTCCGCGACCAACGGCAAGACGACCACCACCCGGCTCATCGCCGAGGCGCTGAAGGCCGCAGGACCGGTGGTCTCCAACGCGCTGGGCGCGAACATGCCGGCCGGCATCACCTCGGCCCTGGCCGGCGCCTCCGAGGCGCGCTTCGGCGTGATCGAGGTCGACGAGAAGTACCTGGCCGGGGTGGCCCGCGACACCGCGCCCAAGGCCATCGCGCTGCTCAACCTGTCCCGCGACCAGCTGGACCGCTCCTCGGAGACCCGGATGCTCGCGGAGAAGTGGCGCGAGGGCCTGGAGGGCACCGAGGCGGTCATCATCGCCAACGCCGACGACCCGCTGGTCACCTGGGCGGCCTCCTCCTGCCGCCGGGTGGTCTGGGTGGCCGCCGGGCAGGCGTACCGCGAGGACGCCTGGTCCTGCCCGAGCTGCGGCGGCGTCATGCAGCGCCCCGGCGACGACTGGTTCTGCGCCTCCTGCGGCTTCCGCCGCCCGCAGCCGCACTGGGCGCTCAACGGCGACCACGTGATCGACCCGCAGGGCTCGGCCTGGCCGATCCAGCTGCAGCTGCCGGGCCGGGCCAACCTGTCGAACGCCACCAGCTCGGCGGCGGTCGCGGCGGTCTTCGGGGTGCACCCGCAGATCGCGCTGCAGCGGATGGCCGGGGTGCAGGCCGTGGCCGGCCGCTACGAGTCGGTGCAGGTGGCCGGCCGCGAGGTCCGGCTGCTGCTGGCGAAGAACCCGGCCGGCTGGCTGGAGACCTTCTCGCTGATCGACCCCGCGCCCGCGCCGGTGGTGCTCTCGGTGAACGCCCTGGGCGCCGACGGCACCGACACCTCCTGGCTCTGGGACGTCGACTACGAGCGCCTGGCGGGCCACCCGGTCTTCGTCATGGGCCAGCGGAAGCTGGACCTGGCGGTCCGGCTGGAGGTCGCCGGGGTGTACTTCCAGGTGGTCGAGACCCTGGCCGAGGCCGTGGCCGCGGCCCCGCCCGGCCGGATCGAGGCCATCGCCAACTACACCGCGTTCCAGCAGCTGCGCCGCGACGTGCGCGGCTGACCGGCTGCTGACGAAGAGGATTCCGAACTCATGAGCGAGAGCGCCCTGCGCCTGGTCTGGGTCTACCCCGACCTGCTGAGCACCTACGGCGACCGTGGCAATGTGCTGGTCGTGGAGCGGCGGGCGCGCCAGCGCCGGCTGGAGGTCGCCCGGATCGACGTCCGCTCCGACCAGCCCGTGCCGACCAGCGGCGACATCTACCTGATCGGCGGCGGTGAGGACCGGCCGCAGCGGCTGGCCGGCGAGCGGCTGCGGCAGGACCCGGGACTGCACCGGGCCGTGGAGAACGGCGCGATCGTCTTCGGCGTCTGCGCCGGCTACCAGATCATGGGCCACGAGTTCATCGACGACCGCGGGCAGCGCGCCCCCGGCCTGGGACTGCTCGACGTCTGGAGCACCCGCGGCGAGGGCGAGCGCCATGTCGGCGACATGATCGCCGAACCCGACCCGCGGCTCGGCCTGCCGACCCTGACCGGGTTCGAGAACCACCAGGGAGTCACCCACCTGGGCCAGGGGGTCTCCCCGCTGGCCCGCGTCACCGTGGGCGGTGGCAACGGGACCGGCGACGGAACCGAGGGGGCCTGGCGGGACACCGTCTTCGGCACCTACCTGCACGGACCGATCATGGCGCGCAACCCCGTCGTGGCGGACCTGCTGATCAAACTGGCCCTGGACGTCAGCGCGCTGCCGCCGGTGGACAACCACTGGTACGACGCGCTGCGCACCGAGCGCATCAACGCCGTCCAACAGCCGGCCTAGCCCGGAGATCCCGGACAGCACCCGGACAACAACCCGGACCGCCAGCCCGGGGGCAGGGACGCCCCCGCGAGGGCCCGGCACGGGCTCGCAGCACCCAGCCCCACGCGGGGCGGCGAAGGCGCCGCTCCCGCGTCCGTCCCGACCAGACCGGAGGTCGGTGAGCGGTATCATCGCGATGGGGTAAAAAGTCCGAATTGCCGCACCTTCACACGGGCTCCACATCCACGTCTACCACCAGTGGAACGGGGCCGGTACGGTGGCGTGGTCATCGGGTACGAAAGTCCGGTCGTCCGGTTCTGCTCGGGAGTTGCAAAGCGATGCGTATTGGTGTGCTGACCAGCGGCGGGGACTGCCCCGGTCTCAACGCCGTGATCCGCTCCGTGGTCCATCGCGGCGTGGTGGACCACGGCGACGAGATCATCGGCTTCATGGACGGCTGGCGCGGTCTCCTGGAGGGCGACTTCCGCGAGCTGACCCTCGACTCCGTCAGCGGCATCCTGGCCCAGGGCGGGACGATCCTCGGCTCGACCCGGGTGCAGCCCAGCCATCTCCGGGAGGGCGTGGCCCGCGCCAAGGCCTACTGCGAGGAACTGGGCCTGGACGGGATCATCCCGATCGGCGGCGAGGGCACCCTGAAGGCCGCCCGGCTGCTCTCCGACGGCGGGGTGCCCATCGTCGGCGTGCCCAAGACCATCGACAACGACATCGCCTGCACCGATGTCACCTTCGGCTTCGACACCGCCGTCTCGGTGGCCACCGAGGCGCTGGACCGGCTGAAGACCACCGCCGAGTCGCACCAGCGGGTCATGGTGGTCGAGCTGATGGGCCGCCACACCGGCTGGATCGCGCTGCACGCGGGCATGGCGGCCGGCGCGCACGCCATCGTCGTGCCGGAGCGGCCGTTCAACATCGAGCGGGTCACCGAGGTCGTCCGCGAGCGCTTCGAGCGCGGCAAGAAGTTCGCCATCGTGGTCTGCGCCGAGGGCGCCAAGCCCGAGCCCGGCACCATGCACTGGGAGGAGGGCACCGTGGACATCTACGGCCACGAGCGCTTCACCGGCGTCGCCACCCAGCTGTCGGTCGAACTGGAGCACCGGCTCGGCAAGGAGGCCCGCCCGGTCATCCTCGGCCACGTCCAGCGCGGCGGCACCCCGACGGCCTACGACCGGGTGCTGGCGACCCGCTTCGGCTGGCACGCGGTCGAGGCCGTGCACAAGGGCGCCTTCGGGCATCTGACGGCCCTCCAGGGCACCCAGATCAACCTGGTGCCGCTGGCCGAGGCCGTGGCCGACCTGAAGACGGTTCCGGCCGAGCGCTACGCCGAGGCCGAGACGGTCATCTGACGGTCCGGCTTTCGACCGTCCGGGGCGCGCCGCGCCGACATCATCCGCTTTGTCCGGATTGTCGGGTCGGCGCGCCTCGCTTAGCGTGGCCTTCATGGAGATCCTCGCCTACGGCGTGCTGGCCGATGAGCAACCCCTGATCGAGCGGGCCTTCGAGGGCCGCCACGCAGTCCACTGCCTGGACGTCTTCCTGAACGCGGACACCGCGCCGCTGGCCGCCGACCACGAGATCGTCAGCACCAGCGTCAACGCCCAGCTGGACGCCACCACCCTGCGGATCCTGGCCAAGGGCGGGACCAGGATGATCGCCCAGCGGTCCACCGGGTTCAACAACATCGACCTCGCGGTCGCCGAGGAGCTGGGCATCACCGTCGCCCGGGTCTCCTACTACTCCCCCTACGCGGTGGCCGAGTTCGCCTGGACGCTGGCCCTGTCGGTCAACCGGCGGACCACCCGGGCGGTGAACCGCACCCGGGAGTTCGACTTCCGGCTGGACGGGCTGATGGGGCAGGACATCCACGGCATGACCGTGGGCGTCGTCGGCACCGGCAAGATCGGCGAGTGCTTCGCCCGGATCGCCCACGGCTTCGGCACCACCCTGCTCGGCTGGGACGTGGCGGAGAACCCCGCCTGCCTGGAACTGGGCATGGAGTACACCTCGCTGGACCGGCTGCTGGCCGGCTCCGACCTGATCAGCCTGCACGTCCCGCTGCTGCCGGACACCCACCACCTGATCGACGCCGAGGCGCTGGCCGCGATGAAGGACGAGGCGATCCTGGTCAACTCCAGCCGGGGCGGCCTGGTCGACTCGGCCGCGCTGGTCGAGACGCTGCGCGAGGGCCGGCTGGGCGGGGTCGGGCTCGACGTCTACGAGGAGGAGACCGGGCTCTTCTTCTTCGACAAGTCGCTGGAGGTCGTCACCGACGACACCCTGGCCCGGCTGATGACCTTCCCCCAGGTGATGGTGACCTCGCACCAGGCCTACTTCACCCGGACGGCGGTGGGCCAGATCGTCGAGGCCACGGTGCGCAATGTGGACGACTTCCTGAACGGCCGGACCAGCGAGAACACCCTGATCCCGCGCGGCTGACCCGGCCCGGCCGGCCCCGGTCGGCACCGGGCGCGGCACCGGGGACGGCGCCGTGCCGACGCGCGGGCAGGGGGGCGCGTCCGGGAGACAAACCGGACAGTTCTACGCTGTTCCGGTAGGACGCACCGCTGTCAGCTGGAAAGCAGGAACCGCCGATGGGCTCCATGCCGGGTATGCCGGGCATGACGCAGGACCTCCCGCCCTGGACCCTGGCCCGGGTCCTCGCCTTCCACCCCTCGGCGAACTGGCCCTTCCTGATCGGCTGTGTGCTGCTGCTCGGGCTCTACCTGACCGGCGTGGTCCGGCTGCGGCGACGCGGCGACAGCTGGCCGGTCGGCCGCACCGTCGCCTGGGTGCTCGGCGTACTCACCGTCGCCCTGGTCACCACGACCGGGTTGGAGGAGTACGGCATGCAGATGCTCAGCGCGCACATGCTCCAGCACATGGTGCTGTCCATGTTCTCGCCGATCATCCTGCTGATGGGCGCGCCGATCACGCTGGCGCTGCGGACCCTGCCCAGCGGCGGCCGGGGCGGGCACGGCCCGCGCGAGCTGCTGGTCTCGCTGCTGCACTCGCGGTACATGAAGGTGATCTCGCACCCCGCCTTCACCCTGCCGCTGTTCATCGCCAGCCTCTACGGGCTCTACTTCACCTCGCTCTTCGACTTCCTGATGCGCTCCACCCTCGGCCACGAGCTGATGATGGTGCACTTCCTCGGCGTCGGCATGCTGTTCTTCTGGCCGATCATGGGCGTCGACCCGGGCCCGCACCGCCCCGGCCACCTGATGCGGATGCTGGAGCTGTTCATCGGGATGCCGTTCCACGCCTTCTTCGGCATCGCGGTGATGATGTCCTCCGGGCTGATGGTGCAGACCTTCGCCCACCCGGCGGCCTCGCTCGGGGTGAACCCGCTCTCGGACCAGAAGATGGCCGGCGGGCTCGCCTGGGCGTTCAGCGAGATCCCGACCTTCATCGTGCTGATCGCGCTGACCTTCCAGTGGGCCAAGTCGGAGGAGCGGCTGTCCCGCCGCAAGGACCGCACCGCGGACCGGGACGGCGACAAGGAGCTCAACGCCTACAACGACTACCTGGCCAACCTGCAGCGCCGTTCGGGAGCGCAGCAGCAGGGCTGAGCCCGGGTCACGCCCCGGGTAACGCCCCGGCCCGCACCCCCGGCCGAGGCGGCGTCAGGGCACCAGCAGGGTCTTGCCGACGGTCTCCCTGGCCTCGATGGCGCGGTGCGCCTCGGCCGCCGCGGCCAGCGGGAAGCGTCGGCCGACGAAGGGGCGCAGCCGTCCCTCGGCGGCGGCGGTCAGCGCCACCACGGTCTGCCGGCGCAGTTCCGCCGGCCCCCTGGAGCCGACCGCCGGGCCGAAGTAGGAGACCAGCGTGACCTGCCTGGCCGCCGCCTCCGCCGGGTCGATCGGCGCGAAGCCCCCGCTGGAGAAGCCGAAGGCGACGAAGCGTCCACCGGGGGCCAGCAGTTCGAAGGAGGTCCGGCTGATCTCCCCGCCGACCCCGGCCAGGGCCACGGTGACCCCCTCGGGCGCGGCGGCGCGGACCTCCTCGGCCCAGCCGGGCCGGGTGTAGTCGACGGCGGCGTCCGCGCCGAAGCCGCGCACCAGCTCCAGCTTGGCCTCGCCGCCGGCCAGCCCGATGATCCGCGCGGCCCCGGCGGCCCGGGCGAGCTGGACCGCCAGCGGCCCGACGGCCCCGGCGGCGGACTCGACCAGCACGGTGTCGCCGGGGCCGACGGCGGCCGTCTCGACCAGCGCCACGGCGGTGCGGCCGGTGCCGAGCAGCGACACCGCCTCGCCGGTGTCCAGGCCGTCCGGCAGCAGGTGGGCGTCGGCGGCGGCGAGCAGCGCGCGGTCGGCGTAGCCGCCGCCGGCCGGAACCTGTCCGGCGACCCGGCGGCCGAGCAGCGCCGGGTCGGCTCCCGGGCCGACCCCGAGCACGGTGCCGCCGACCTCGCGGCCGGGCGCCCAGGGCAGGGCGGCGGGGGCGAGCGGCGTCCCGGCCATCCGCCCGGCGCGGATCCGGGTCTCGATGAACTGGATGCCTGCGGCCTCCACCGCGAGCAGCAGCTGCCCCGGCCCGGGCACCGGATCGGGGTGCTGCTCCAGCACCAACTCCTCCGGGCTGCCGTACTGGTGGAGTCGGATGGCGCGCATGGGCGGGTCCCTTCGGCGGTGGCGGGTCGTGCTCCACCGACGCTAGGCCCGGCGGGCCCGGCCCGGCCTCGGGCGGCGGGCCGAGGCCGGGTCGGCCGTTGGCCGTGGGCCGTTGGCCCCGCGGCCGTGGGCCGTTGGTCCCGCGGCCGTCCGTCAGGGCGGGTTGGGCACGTAGCCGAGGTCGCGCGGGCGGGCCGGCGGGCCCTCGCGGCGCAGCTCGGCGAGGAGTTCGACCAGCCGCGGCGGCCAGAGCAGGTCCGGGCAGTCGGCCAGTTCCGCCGGGGTCCACCAGCGGCAGGTCATGATGCCGTCGTGGGCGAAGGACTCGGTGAGGTCGCCGACCGGGTCGCGGCGCGGCCCGGAGCCGAGGAAGATCACCTCGCGCTGCCGGGTGGGCACGCCGCGACGGGTGTAGTCGTGCTCCCAGATCCAGAGCGCCGGCCCCGGCACCACATCGGTCCAGCCGGTCTCCTCGACCGTCTCCCGCAGCGCCCCGGCGAGTTCGTCCTCGCCCTCGTTCAGGCCGCCGCCCGGCAGCACCCAGTGCAGGCCGACCTCGGGGTCGTCGTGGAGTTGCAGGAACACGGCGCCCTCGGGGTCCAGGACCAGGATCCTCGCGGCGCGGCGCGGTACTCGCTCGATGGTCATGGCGCGAGCCTACGGGCGGGGCGCGGCGGGTCGGCGGCTTTGCGGCGACCCGCCGGGTCGGTGCGCGCCCGACGGCGCGCGGGGGCGCTCGACGGAGCGGCGGGTATGTGGCGCGAATTCATGCACGCCGGGTCGGGCGCCTGCGGCGCGGGCTTATGCGCGGTCGCCCGACGGCGGAGCGCAGCCGGAATTACACCGTCCGGGGGGCGCCGCCGGGCCAATTCCGAACCTCACACATTCGAGTGACCCGGCACCGGGGAGGATTTCCCTCCGCTTTTTCGTTTTTCCAGACAACTATGCAGGTCAGAGTCGTGAAGCTGGCCAGAATTCGCCTTCTTCAGACTTGTTGGAAAATCCATACACCCGATCATTCAGCAGAGCCGGTTTCACTCTTTCGGCGGCCCGGAAACCAGGGGTGACAAGAATCACAGAATCCCGGTGAAGCGTGAAGATTGCCTAAAAGCATGTCAATACTGTCGGCCGAGCCACAAAGTCCTCGCCACCCCGGCGGGGCGGCCCGACCGGACGCCGAGTCTCGCCACCGGTCGGGCGCCAGGTGCGCACACACCTGACAGGCGAGAGCGGGAGACCCAGGTACGCCGGGACGGTGTGAACCGTCCCTAGGGGTGAAGCCACTGCGGTGGCCGGGCAGCTTTCGGATCCCGAACCCGACAGGGAACCTTTCGTAGGCGGTTCCGGAAGGATCCGCATGACTGCCTCCGAGCACGCCCATGCCCCGAACCGGTCCACCCGCGGCCCAGGCCGCTGGCGGGCGGCGGCCACGGCCGCACTGACCCTGGCCGCCGTGGCCGGGAGCACCCTGCTCGCGGCCGCCCCGGCCGACGCCGCCACCATCGAGCTCAGAGCCCTCACCATCGCCGCGTCGAAGCACGGCGACCCCTACATCTACGGCGCCCAGGGCCCGAACGCCTTCGACTGCTCCGGCCTGACGTACTACTCCTTCAAGCACGCCGGCCGGCGGCTGCCGCGCACCGCCCAGGCCCAGTACGACAGCGTCGAACACATCTCCCGGCGCAGTCTGCGCCCCGGCGACCTGGTCTTCTTCCACGACGGCGACTACGTCTACCACGTCGGGATCTACGCCGGGAACAACCGGATCTGGCACTCGCCGCACCCCGGCGCCTACGTCAGGCTGGAGCGGATCTGGACCAGCGAGGTCTGGTACGGCCGGATCAGATGACCCGTCACTCCCCCGGGTAGCGCACCCCGGTCCGGGCCCTGGCCGCGTCCAGGGTCGCCATCACCTCCAGGGTGCTTCGCCACGGCACCAGCGGACTCTCCGTCAGCCCCGCGCGCAGGCAGCGCATGGCCTCCTGCGCCTCGTGGGCGTAGCCGAGGCCGGTGCGGGGCACGGAGAGCACCTCCGGCGCCGCCCCGTCCTCGGAGCCCCGGTACAGGTGCAGCTCCTCGGCACAGAAGAACGGCGCGGGCAGCTCGATCCGGCCCAGGTCGCCGGAGACCACCGCTCGGACCGGCGTGCCGGAGACGATGCCGCAGCTCAGCGTGGCCACCGCGCCGGAGGCGTAGCCGAGCAGCAGGCCGGTGTTGGCGTCCACGCCCTCGGGGGTGAGCGCCGACCAGGCCTCGACCCGGTCCGGGGCGCCGAGCAGCAGCTGGGCGAAGGAGACCGGATAGACGCCCAGGTCGAGCAGGGCGCCGCCGCCGAGCGCGGGGTCGCGCAGCCGGTGGCTCGGCTCGAACGGACCGGGCAGGCCGAAGTCGGCCTGGACGGTGCGCACCTCGCCGATCGCGCCCCCGGCGACCAGCTCCAGCATCCGGCGGACGGCCGGGATGCAGTACATCCACATGGCCTCCATCAGGAAGGTCCCGCGCTCGGCGGCGAGGTCGATCAGGGCGCGGGCGTCCGCGCCGTTCAGGGTGAACGGCTTCTCGCAGAGCACGGCCCGGCCGGCCTCCAGGCAGAGCCGGGCGGCCTCGTAGTGGGCGTGGTGCGGGGTGGCGACGTAGACGATGTCGACCCCCCGGTCCGCCGCCAGTCCGGCCCAGCTGCCGTGGGCGCGGGGGATGCCGAAGCGGTCGGCGAAGGCGCGGGCGGAGGACTCGCTCCGGGAGCCGACGGCGACCAGTTCGGCGTCGGGCAGCAGCTGGAGGTCGTGGGCGAAGGAGTCGGCGATGGAGCCGGTGGCGAGGATGCCCCAGCGGATCGGTTCGGTCATACGATCATCAAACCCTCGGCGGCCGGAAAGGTCGAGGGCCTGCCCACGCCTCGGGAGCGGCCGTCACCCTCCGGGGCCGCCGGTCACCCCGGCGGCCCGTACCGGCCGTCACACCAGCGGCGCGGTCCGGACGATCACGTCGACGGCGAAGCCGATCTCCTCCTCCGTCAGATCGGCGCGGGCGGTGAGCCGCAGCCGGGACCAGCGGTCGGGGACGGACGGCGGCCGGAAGCAGCCCACCGCGAGGCCCTTCTCCCGGCAGGCCCCGGCCCAGGCCAGCGCCGCGACCGGGGAGTCCACCCGCACCGACACCACGGCCGCCTGCGGCCGGGAGACCGGCAGCCCGGCCTCGGCCAGGCCGTCCGCCAGGGCCAGGGCGACCTGCCCGGCGCGGGCGGCGCGCTCCGGTTCGGCGCGCAGCAGCCGCAGCGCGCCGAGCGCCGCGCCCACGGCGGCCGGGGCGAGGCCGGTGTCGAAGATGAAGGTCCGGGCGGACTGCGCCAGGTGCTCGATCACCCGGCGCGGGCCGACCACGGCCCCGCCCTGGGAGCCGAGCGCCTTGGACAGCGTCACGGTGGCCAGCGTGTCCGGCGCGCCGGCCAGGCCGGCGGCGGCCAGCGCGCCCCGGCCGCCGGGGCCGAGCACCCCGAAGCCGTGGGCGTCGTCGGTGAGCAGCGCCGCACCGTGGGCGCGGGCGGCGGCGGCGAGCCCGGTCAGCGGTGCGGCGTCGCCGTCCACCGAGAAGACCGAGTCACTGACCACCAGGGCCCGCTGCTCGGTCCGCGCCGCCAGCGCGGTCCGGACCGCCTCCGGGTCGGCGTGGGCGGCGCGGACCACCCGGGCCCGGGACAGCCGGCAGCCGTCGATCAGCGAGGCGTGGTTGAGCGCGTCGGAGACGATCAGGGTGTCGGCGTCGCTGAGCGCGGTCAGCGCGGCGAGGTTGGCGGTGTAGCCGGAGGAGAACACCAGCGCGGCCTCGGCACCGCAGAACTCGGCCAGTTCGGCCTCCAGTTCGGCGTGGAGCGCGGTGCTGCCGGTGACCAGCCGCGAGCCGGTCGCGCCGCCGCCCCAGCGCAGCGCCGCGTCGGCGGCGGCGCGGGTGACCGCGGGGTGGCGGACCAGGCCGAGGTAGTCGTTGCCGGCCAGGTCGAGCAGGTCCTCCTGGGGCGGCCGGGGCCGCAGCACCCGGACCAGCCCGGCGTCGCGCCGGGCCGCGGCGGCGGCGTCGAGCCAGCCGAAGGGGTCGGGGTGGGGCGTGCTGCCGGTGGCGTTCATCCGCTGCAGCAGTCGCGTTGCTGCTGCTGCCAGGCGCAGCGCGGGCAGAGCTGGGCGCCGGGCTGCTCGGCGGGGACCTCGGTGGCCTCCCCGCAGAGGGTGCAGTCGGCCGGTGCTGCCGCGGCCTCAGCCGCCGCCGGGGGTGGTGCTTGCTCCATGCGGCCGATCCTAACGTCCCCGCCGGTGGCGCCCGACGGGACGTCGGTCACTCCCAGACGAGCCGGGAGCCCACCAGGTAGGCGAGGTACCAGGTCGGGGTGGACAGCGCGTTCGGGGCCGGGGTGACGCCGGTCGCGTAGCCGCTCTGGATCACGTCGACCGCGCTGCCGACGGCCTCCACCTGCGTCTGGAACGACTGCTGGCCCTGGAGCGGGGCCGTGACCGGGGCGGCACCCGAGGGCGTGGCCGAGGGCGAGCCCTGCGCGGCCAGCTGCGGCAGTCCGCCCCCGGGCTGCTGGAAGACCACGGCCTGGGCGACCGAGGCGGAGTTCAGCGCGGCGGCCGCGTGGGCGGCGGAGGCGCGGTCCGGGTAGAAGAAGACCGTGACCGAGCTGTAGAGGCTGTGGTCCTCAGTGACGTAGTCGGCGGTCAGGAAGCCGTTGCAGTCGCCGCTCGCGGTGACCGGCGCCGAGAGGGTGAAGGCCGCGGTGCAGTCGTTGCCGGCGTGGCCCTGGTAGCGCTCGGCCCTGTAGCCCCCGGGGCTGGTGGCGGTGGCCGCCTCGGACACCTCGGCCGGCAGCACGTCGTCGACCCGCAGCGAGGAGATGCTGCCGGCCGGGACCGCGCTGCCGTCGGCCGCCTGCGGGACGTCGTCCTGCGAGGTGCTGCTGGTGGTCACCGACTGGACGACCTGCCCGGCCCCGGCGTAGTGCACCTCGGCCCAGGTCGCGGCCGTCGCACCGACGGCCAGGACCAGCAGCAGCGAGGCGGTCCGGGGCAACCGGGCCCGGGACGGCTGGTCGGCCGCGGCGCGGTGCTCCCCCCTGAGGTTCATTCCGCAGAGTCTAGGGCGCGATCATGGGCCGAACCCACAGGGGTGGATGAAGAGTGGATGAGAGGCGTCCGCGTCCGTCGCCCCGGACCTCCGGCAACCGGGTGTTGTCGGACTTCTGCGGCAACTCTGCAACCATCCGGGCGATCTTCTGGCAGGTTTCGCCATGGCGGCCGAGCAGGCCCGGAGGAGAGGATCACTGCCATGGATCTGCTTGACTCCCTGCTGGCCAAGGGCCTGAACCGTGAGCTCCCGACGCGTGCGGAGGCCCTCGCCCTGCTGGCGACCTCCGACGACGACCTGCTGGAGGTGGTCGCCGCCGCCGGGCAGGTGCGCCGCCAGTGGTTCGGCCGCCGGGTGAAGCTCAACTACCTGGTGAACCTGAAGAGCGGGCTCTGCCCGGAGGACTGCTCCTACTGCTCGCAGCGGCTGGGCTCGACCGCCGGCATCCTCAAGTACACCTGGCTGAAGCCGGACGAGGCCGCCGCCGCCGCGAAGGCGGGTGTGGCCGGAGGCGCGAAGCGGGTGTGCCTGGTGGCCAGCGGGCGCGGCCCGACCGACCGGGACGTGGAGCGGGTCGCCGAGACGGTGGACGCGATCCGGGCCGGGAACGAGGGCGTGGAGGTCTGCGCCTGCCTGGGCCTGCTCTCCGACGGCCAGGCCGAGCGGCTGCGCGAGGCGGGGGTGCACGCCTACAACCACAACCTGAACACCTCCGAGGGCACCTACGGCGACATCTGCACCACCCACGACTTCGCCGACCGGGTCGAGACGGTGAAGCAGGCCCAGGGCGCCGGGCTGTCGGCCTGCTCGGGGCTGATCGCCGGCATGGGCGAGAGCGACGAGGACCTGGTCGACGTGGTCTTCGCGCTGCGCGAGCTCGACCCGGACTCGGTGCCGGTGAACTTCCTGATCCCGTTCGAGGGCACGCCGCTGGCGAAGGAGTGGAACCTCACCCCGCAGCGCTGCCTGCGGATCCTGGCGATGGTCCGCTTCGTCTGCCCGGACGTCGAGGTCCGGCTGGCGGGCGGGCGCGAGGTGCATCTGCGCAGCCTCCAGCCGCTGGCCCTGCACCTGGTCAACTCGATCTTCCTGGGCGACTACCTGACCAGCGAGGGCCAGGCCGGACAGGCCGACCTGGACATGATCGCGGACGCGGGCTTCGTGGTGGAGGGCGCGGACGAGGCGACCCTGCCGGCCCAGCGCGAGGCCGCCGTCTCGGTCCGCCGCCGGGGCGCGGGTACCGACCTGCCGCCGAACGCGTGACCGTCACCACGGCCCGCGCACTGTCCCCGGAGCGGCTGCTCGAGCTCGACCGGGCGCACGTCTGGCACCCGTACGGCGCGATGCCGGCCGCGGTGGAGCCCTTCCCGGTCGAGTCGGCCTCCGGCGTCCGGCTGCGGCTGGCCCGTCCGGTGGAGGGCCGCGAGGAGCTGGTCGACGGGATGTCGTCCTGGTGGTCGGCGATCCACGGCTACCGGCACCCGGTGCTGGACGAGGCGGTGCGGGAGCAGCTCGGCCGGATGAGCCATGTGATGTTCGGCGGGCTGACCCACGAGCCGGCCGTGCGGCTGGCGGCCCGGCTGGTCGAGATCACGCCGGAACCGCTGCAGCACGTCTTCCTGGCCGACTCGGGCTCGGTCTCGGTCGAGGTCGCCGCCAAGATGTGCCTCCAGTACTGGCTCTCGCTCGGCCGTCCGGAGAAGCGGCGGCTGCTGACCTGGCGCGGCGGCTACCACGGCGACACCTTCCACCCGATGTCGGTGTGCGATCCCGAGGGCGGGATGCACCAGCTGTGGACCGGGGTGCTGCCCCGGCAGGTCTTCGCCGACGCCCCGCCGGACGGTCCGCCGTCGCCGGAGTACCTGGCCCATCTGGACGAGGTGATCGGCCGTCACGCCCACGAGACGGCGGCCGTGGTGGTCGAGCCGGTGGTCCAGGGCGCGGGCGGGATGCGCTTCCACTCCCCCGAGCTGCTGCGGGTGCTGCGGGAGCTGTGCGACAACCACGGGGTGCTGCTGGTCTTCGACGAGATCGCCACCGGCTTCGGCCGCACCGGCGAGCTCTTCGCGGCGGACCACGCCGGGGTCTCCCCCGATGTGATGTGCGTCGGCAAGGCGCTGACCGGCGGGTACCTGACGCTGGCGGCGGCCCTGTGCACCGAGGAGGTGGCCCGGGGCATCGGCCGGGGCGAGGTGCCGCTGCTGGCGCACGGTCCGACGTTCATGGGCAACCCGCTGGCCTGTGCGGTCGCCAACGCCTCGATCGAGCTGCTGCTGGGTCAGGACTGGCGGGCGGAGGTCCGGCGGATCGAGTCCGGGCTGCGGGCCGGGCTGGCCCCGGCCGCCGCGCTGCCCGGGGTGCGGGACGTCCGGGTCCTGGGCGCGATCGGCGTGGTCCAGCTGGACCACGAGGTGGACCTGCCGGCCGCGACCCGGGCGGCGGCGCGGGCCGGGGTGTGGCTGCGGCCGTTCCGGGACCTCGTCTACACCATGCCGCCGTACGTCACCGACGACGCGGACCTCGCGTCGGTCTGCGCGGCGGTCGTCGCCGCTGCAGCAGCAGGATAGGAAAGAGGAGCACGATGCGGATCCTGCTGGTCACCGGGACCGGGACGGAGATCGGCAAGACCGTGGTCACCGCGGCCGTGGCCGCCCTGGCGCTGGCCGAGGGGCTGCGGGTCGCGGTGCTCAAGCCGGCCCAGACCGGGGTCGGTCCCGACGAGCCCGGCGATGTCGACGAGGTCCGCCGACTGGTCGGTGCGGCGGTCGGCGCCGCCGGCGCCGCCGAGCGGCTGACCACGGCCGAACTGGCGCGCTACCCCGAGCCGTTGGCCCCGGCCACCGCCGCCGCGCGGAGCGGGCTGCCGCCGCTGGCCATGGACCGGGTCGCGGCGGAGGCCGCACGGCTGGCCGGTACGCACGACCTGGTGCTGGTCGAGGGGGCCGGCGGGCTGCTGGTCCGCTACGACCAGCAGGGCACCACCCTGGCCGAACTCCCGGCCGCGCTGCGGGCGCTGGGGCTGGACTCGGCGGTGCTGCTGGTCACCACGGCCGGGCTGGGGACGCTGAACACCACCGAGCTCACCGCCGAGGCGCTGCGGGCCCGTGCGGTGCCACTGCTGGGCCTGGTGATCGGCAGCTGGCCGGACCGGCCGGACCTGGCTGCCGAGTGCAACCTGGCGGACCTGCCGCTGGTCGCCGGCGCCCCGCTGCTGGGCGCGCTCCCGGCAGGCTGCGCGCCGGGCGGCGGGAGTGAGGCGTTCGACCCGGCCGGCTTCCTCCGGACGGCCGGGTCGTCGCTCGGTCAGATCTTGTTGAAGATCTTCGAGTAGGCGTAGCCGTCACCCTTGTCGTAGCCGTCGACCTCCCAGAAGGACAGCTCCTGGACGCCGTTGCTGGCCGCGAAGGACTCCAGCGAGGACGCGTTGCCCGTGGTGAAGACCTCGTTGTCCGGCGAGTCGTTCTGGCCGGCGATGGGCGTCAGGCCCAGCCGCGCCCAGTTCTGGGCCGCGCTGCCGCCGTAGATCGAGGCGAGCTGCTTCTCGGAGGCCTTGGCCGCCGACTCGGAGTCGGTCAGCGGGTTGTCGCCCGCGCCGAAGTCCATGACCATGATGTTGACCAGGTTGACGCTGACGCCCTTGCTCTTGGCGTCCTTGAGCATCGCGGTGGCGTCGGACTCCATGCCGGTCGGGTCGACCGGGACGGTGAAGTCGATCTGCACCGACGGGTCGGCCTTCTGCAGCGCGGCCAGCGCCTGGTCGCGGCGGGAGTTGGCGGAGGTGTCGTCGAGGACGTCGCCCTCGATGTCGAAGTCCAGCCGGTTCACGCCGTAGGCCTTGACCACGGCGGCGTAGGCGGCGGTCAGGCTGGTGACGGAGGTGCAGGTCTGGGCCAGCTCGCCACCGGACTCCCCGCCGAACGACGGGATGACCACGCCGCCGGCGGACTTGAAGGAGTTCACCTGCGAGGTGAAGGCCGTCATCGAGGCGTTGCCGTCCTCCCACATCGGCGTACAGCCGGACTTCGGGACCAGGAACGCCAGGGTGTAGTACTTGTCGCCGCTGGCCTTCAGGTCGGCCGCGAGGTCGCCGGTGTCGCCGGAGGAGATCTGCAGGTACGGCGCGGAGTACTGGGCCGGGAACGAGCCCGAGGCCTGGGCCGGGGCGGCGGCGGCCACCGTCACCAGGGCGGGGACCACGGCGGTGGTGAGTGCGGTGGCAACGAGCGCTGCGGTCCGGCGGGTGGAGATCCGGCGAGCGGATGTGAGCGCGGTGGATATGGTCAAGATGACCCCTCAGAATCCAGTGCGTTGACAGGTTAGGAAGGTTTCCTAACTCGTTGGCGAGGATCGTCGCGCTTTGCTGTGGCTCTGTCAATAGATCGAAGCGGATTCGGAGGCTCGGCTTCTCTCCCCGTTGGGCGGCAGTTGGGCCGGTGTTCCGCGGCGGCACCCCCGGCGACCTGCGCCGCCGCACGCGCCGGGAGGCCGGGGACGCCCGCCGGGGAGGTCCCCGCTCCGTTCGAAACCCGGCCGTGCGAAGGATGCCGACTGTCGGTGGCTGCGCATAGGCTCGGACCCGTCCTACCCTCGCGCACCGCAGTCGAGACACCGCAGTCGAGATGGGGGAGATCCGATGACCGGTCCCGCCGCGCGAGCGGCCCAACTGACGAAGTCCTACGGCACCGGCGACACCCGGGTGGTGGCGCTGGACGCCGTGGACGTCGAGATCGAGAGCGGCCGGTTCACGGCCGTCATGGGCCCCTCGGGCTCCGGCAAGTCCACCCTGATGCACTGCCTCGCCGGTCTGGACACCGCCACCTCCGGTCGGACCTGGATCGGCGAGACCGAGGTCACCGGCCTCAACGACCGGCAGCTCACCCGGCTGCGCCGGGACCGGGTCGGGTTCGTGTTCCAGTCGTTCAACCTGCTGCCGACGCTCTCGGCACTGGAGAACATCACCCTGCCGGGCGACATCGCCGGCCGCCGCACCGACCGGGCCTGGCTGGACCAGGTCATCGACACCCTCGGCCTCGGCGACCGGCTCGGCCACCGACCGGCGCAGCTCTCCGGCGGCCAGCAGCAGCGGGTCGCGGTGGCCCGCGCCCTGGCCGCCCGGCCGCAGCTGGTCTTCGCCGACGAGCCCACCGGCAACCTGGACTCCCGGTCCGGCAGCGAGGTCCTCGGCTTCCTCCGGCGCAGCGTCGACGAGCTGGGCCAGACGGTGGTCATGGTCACCCACGACCCGGCCGCCGCCGCCCATGCCGACCTGGTGCTGTTCCTGGCCGACGGCCGGATCGTCGACCGGCTGCCGGACCCGGACGCGGACGGCGTCCTCGCCCGGATGCGCCGCCTGGACGCCCGGCGCGACGCCCCGGGGGCCAGCACCGGCACCACCGGCACCACCGGCACCACCGCCGAGCCGAGCTGACCGAGGGGCGGTGCGAGGAGCATGCTCAAGGCGACACTGCGCGGATTCCTGGCCCACCGGGGGCGGTTGTTCCTGTCCCTGCTCGCGGTCGTGCTCTCGGTCGCCTTCGTGACCGGCACCCTGATCTTCACCGACACCATCGGCAGCACCTTCGACCGGCTGTTCGCCAACACCTCGGCCGATGTCAGCGTCACCCCGCAGAGCACCCAGTCGACCGGCGGGACCAACCTGTCCGGCGCGGTGGCGACGGAGTCCGACGCCCTGGTCGCCAAGGTCGCGGCGGTGCCCGGGGTGGCCCGCGCGGTGCCCCGGGTGAATGTCTCCGGGGTGGTCCTGGTCGACGCGGCCGACCACGACATCGGCTCGGTCAGCGGCGCGCCGAACATCGCCGTCAACTGGCTGCCGACCTCCAAGTCGGTGGTCGTGCTGACCTCCGGCAGCCCGCCGAACGCCGCCGGCGGGGCCGTGATCGACGCCGACACGGTGAAGAAGCACCATCTGGTCATCGGTCAGCAGCTGCGGGTCATCGGCCCGCAGGGCAGCTTCCCGATCACCATGACCGGCATCGCCACCTTCACCACCACCAACCCGGGCGCGACCCTGGTCTTCCTGGAGACCGGCTTCGCCGAACAGCACCTGCTCGGCCGTCCCGGGCTGATCACCTCGGTCGACGTCACCGCCGCCAAGGGCGTCCCCGATGAGGTGCTGAAACAGCGGATCGAACCGGTGGTCGGCGGCGACTACCAGGTCAGCACCGCCGCCGAGACCGCGAAGACCACCGGCGAGCAGCTGGGCGCCTTCCTGAGCGTGGTCAAGGACGCCCTGCTCGGCTTCGCCGGGATCGCCGCCCTGGTCGGCATCTCGCTGATCCTCAACACCTTCTCCATGCTGATCGCCCAGCGCACCCGCGAGCTGGGGCTGCTGCGCGCGCTCGGCGCCAGTCGGGAACAGGTGACCCGCTCGGTCATGGCCGAGGCCCTGCTGCTCGGCCTGGTCGGCTCGACGCTGGGGCTCGGGCTGGGCTTCGGGCTCGCCCTGGGCCTGATCAAACTGGTCGCCGGGGCCGGCCTGGTACTCAAGGGCAGCGACCTCGTCTTCCGCTGGCCGACCCCGGTGACCGGCTACGCGGTCGGGATCGTGGTCACCGCCGTCTCCGCCTACCTGCCGGCCCGGCGCGCCTCCCGGGTCTCGCCGATGGCCGCGCTGCGCGAGGCGGACGCCCCGGAGCAGGGCGCCTCGCTGCGGCCGCGGGCGCTGCTGGGCGGCTCGGTGCTGCTGCTGGGGGCGCTGGCGCTGCTCGGCGCGGCGGGCCTGCACCGGGCGGGCACGGCGGCACTGCTGCTCGGGGTCGGCGTGCTGCTCACCCTGGTCGGCGTGATCATGACCGGGCCGCTGCTGGCCCGGCCGGTGATCCGCGGTCTCGGCGGCTGGTTCCCCCGGGCCTTCGGCGCGGTCGGCGCGCTCAGCCAGCGCAATGCGCTGCGCAATCCGCGCCGCACCAGTGCCACCGCCTCCGCCCTGGTCATCGGCCTGGCCCTGGTCGCGGCGCTGTCGGTGGTCGGCTCGTCCATGGGCGCCTCCTTCGACGAGCAGATCGACAGGACCGTGGGCGCGGACCTGATCGTCCAGAACGCGGACGGGCTGCCGTTCCCGACCGAGGTCGCCCGGACGGTCCGGGCGGTGCCCGGGGTCGGCCTGCTGGTCCGCACCCAGGCCGCGCAGGTCGCGCTGGTCGCGGCGGACGGCAGCGAGCAGCAGGCCACCGCGGTCGGCGCGACGCCCGGCCTGGACCAGGTGCTGCACTACACCCTCAGCGCCGGGACGGTCGCGGCCGGGATCGCCCCGGGCGCGGTGATGATCGGCTCCGGCTACGCGACCGCGCACCACCTCGGCCTCGGTTCCTCGGTCACCGTGCTGTTCCCGGACGAGCAGCGGGGCACCTTCACGGTCGCGGCGGTCGAGTCGCCGCAGACCACCCGGACCGGGATCGGCACCGGCCTGGTGATGGGGACCGCCTCGCTGGAGCGGTACCTCCCGGGCGTCCTCGACGACGGGCTGTACCTCAACCTGGCCCCCGGCGCCGAGGTCGCCACCGTCAAGGCGGCGGTCACCGCCGCGCTGGCCGCCGAGCCGCAGGTCCAGGTGCGCGACCTGGCCGACTACAAGGCCCTGATCCGGCAGGAGATCGACGTCCTGCTGAACCTGGTCTACGGGCTGCTGGCACTGGCCATCATCATCGCGGTGCTGGGCGTGGTGAACACCCTCGCGCTGTCGGTGGTGGAGCGCACCCGGGAGATCGGCCTGCTCCGGGCGATCGGCCTGTCCCGGCGTCAGCTGCGGCGGATGGTCCGGCTGGAGTCGGTGACCATCGCCCTGTTCGGCGCGGTGCTGGGGCTCGGCCTCGGCCTGGCGTGGGGGCTGACGGCTCAGCGGCTGCTCGCCCTGAAGGGCATGCAGGCGCTGTCGATCCCGTGGAGCACGGTGCTGTCCGTGGTCGTCGGCGCGGGCCTGGTCGGACTGCTGGCCGCGCTCGGCCCGGCGCTGCGGGCCTCGCGGATGAACGTGCTGGACGCGATCGCCCACGAGTAGCGGCGGCCCGGGGACAGCCGCCGGAACCACTGCCGGATCCGGGGGCGGGACCGGGGGCGGGCTCAGCCCAGCGGCTTGGTCCAGCGGCTCCACTGCGGTTCCGGGGCGTAGCCGGCCGCCCGCCAGGTGTGTCGGCCCAGCTCGTTGTGGTCCAGCACCATGGCGTCGCCCCGGCGGCCGCCGAGGGCGGTGAACCGCCGCTCGGCGGCGGCCAGCAGCGCGCCGCCGATGCCCTGGCGGCGGGCGTCCGGGGCGACGGCCAGCCGGTAGAGGTGGCAGCGCCAGCCGTCCCAGCCGGCGATCACGGTGCCGACGATGCGGCCGTCCCGCTCCGCGATGATCACCGATTCGGCGTCCCGGGCGATCAGCCGGTCCACGCCCTCCGGGTCGTCGCTGATGCTGGTGCCCTCGGCGGCGGACTTCCAGAAGTCCAGCAGCGCGGCGGTGTCAGCGGGTCCGGCGGTGCGCAGGTGATGATCGTTCAGCTCGCTCATGGGGACATGGATAGCACGGGAGCCGATCGGCCCTCGAACGCGTTTCGCATCGCGGGCGGTTCCCCCGGTTCGCCGCCGTCCGCTCGCTACCATGGGCGCCGGGAGGTGCCAGGTGACCGAAGCACCGCTGCTCGGTGAGCTGATGCCGTGGTCCGTGCCCGGACTGCGCCTGGGCCGGGGCTGGGTGCGCTCCGCCCACCCGGACGTGCTCACCGCGCGCTGGCAACGGCTGGCGGACGCCCCGGCCGACCAGCGGTCCGTGCTGTTCGGCGCGAGCCGCGCGCGGACCGTCGACAGCGCCGTCGCCCAGCTGCCCGGCCAGCGGACGCCCAGCTTCCGGCTGGCCCGCGACCCGGGCCCCTGCCCGGAGCCGGTGCGGATCCGGCACGGCGCCCTCGACCGGCTGTGGCTGCTGCCGGACCAGCGGGTGCTGGACGCCGCCCGGCCGGAGCTCTGGCGGGTCGCGGACGCCGCCCAGCTCTTCGCCTGCGTCCAGCCGCCCGGCGTCGGCGGACCGGCCGTGGCCTTCTCCGCGGAGCTGCCGGACGGCCACCGTCCGGGCCGGGCCCCCGGCCGGATCCATCCGCTCTACCGCCGCCCCGGCGGCCGGGAGCCCAACCTCGCCCCGGGCCTGACCCGCTATCTGTCCGCGCTGCTGGGCCGGGCAGTGGGCCCGGAGGACCTGCTCGCCTGGACCGCCGCCGTCACCGGCGTCCCGGACTCCCCGGGCGCCCCGGACTCCCCCGGTACCGCGCGCCCGGGCGAGGAGGTGCCGGTCCCGCTGACCGGCGACCCGGAGCTGTGGGCGGAGGGCCTGGCCCTCGGCCACCGGCTGCTCCGGCTGCACACCTTCGGCCGGCACGTCGGTGATCAGCACAGCGGCGGTCAGCACGTCGGTGATCAGCAGAGCGGCGGTCAGCACGCCCCGGAGCGCTTCCGGCTGCCGGACGGCCGACGGCCCTTCGTCCGCGAGCGGGTGACCGGCTTCCCGGAGCAGCTCGACCACGACGCCGAGAGCGAGTCGCTGCTGCTCGGCACCGGCCGGATCGCCCCGGTCCCGCGCGCCGCCTGGGCGGTCGGGACCGCCGGGGTGCCGGTGCTGAGCAGCTGGTTCGCCGCCCGGAGCATCGACCCGGAGGCCCGTCCCGGCAGCCTGGAGGCGCTCGGCCTCTCGGGCTGGCCACAGCAGTTCACCGCCGAGCTGATCGAGCTGGCCACCGTGCTGACGCTGCTGGCCGAGCTCCGCCCGCAGCAGGCGGCGCTGCTGCGCCGGCTCCGGGGGGCCGGGATCGGCGCCGCCGAGCTGCGGGAGGCGGGGGTGCTGCCCGTCCCGGAGCGGGCCCGCCGCCCGGCCTCGGTGCTGAGCCACCGGGAGGAGGGCCCGGAGGGCCAGTTCGCGCTGCTCTGAGCGCTCTCCCGCTCGCCCGCCCGGTCAGACGGCCCGTACCTCGACGGTCCGGCCGTCGGGGTCGGTGAGCAGGTGGTGGCCGGGGGCCCGCTGCGGCCGCTGTCCGTACCGCGGAGTGGCACCCGAGGTCCCGCAGTGTCTCCGTTTGATACCGAAGCGGGTGATGAGCTGCACAGACGCTCGCCGCAGCGGACCGTGCACAGATACGATCCGCTAACCTCCCGGCACTGTCGCCGGGAGCCCGAACGACAGCCATGGACACCTAGGAACGGCGACGGGGAAGGCGGAGAGTTGGCACAGCTCACCGGTGGGGACTCCTCACTGCTGCGGCGGATCAACTCCGCGGTCACGCTGCACGCGCTGCGCGGCGGGGACGCTCTGACGCTCACCCAGCTGGTCGGCGACACCGGCCTCTCCCGTCCCACCGTCGAAGGCGTGGTCGAGGGGCTGATCGAGTCGGGCCTCGTCGTCGAGGTCGTCCCGGACAACGATCCGAAGCGCGCGGACAGCGCCCGTCAGCGGGGCCGTCCGGCCCGGCACTTCCGGTTCCGGGCCGAGGCCGGGCACCTGCTCGGCATCGAGATCGGCACCCACGGCGCCCGCGCGGTGATGTCGGACCTGACCGGACGGGTGCTCAGCTCCTATGCCCGGCCCATCGACGAGTCCACCGGCGCGACCGAACGGCTGGCGCTGGTCCGGGCGACCGTGGCCGAACTGCTGCGACGGACCGGGGTCTCCCGCGACACGCTCTGGGCGGTCGGCGTCGGCACCCCCGGCGTGGTCGACGCCGAGGGCGTGGTGCGGCTCGGCACGGCGCTGCCCGGCTGGACCGGCCTGGAGCTGGGGGCACGGCTGCGCCGCTCGTTCCGCTGCCCGGTGCTGGTCGAGAACGACGCCAACCTGGCCGCGATCGGCGAGCACTGGCGCGGCGCGGCGGTCGGCATGGGCGATGTGGTCTTCGTCCTGGCCGGGCTGAGCCCGGGCGCCGGCTCGCTGATCAACGGACGGCTGCACCGGGGCTTCGGCGGCGCGGCCGGCGAGATCGGCTCGCTGCACCTGCTGGGTCGCGAGTCCAACCCGGCGCAGCTGCTGTCCGCGCCGAGCAAGCCGATCGACCCGTTGGACGAGGCGGCGGTGGCCCGGGTGCTGCGGTTGGCCGAGCAGGGCGACCAGGTCGCGCTGGACGTCCGCGACCGGTTCCTGACCCGGCTGGTCCGGGACGTGGCGGCGCTGGTGCTGGCCATCGACCCGGAGATCGTGGTGGTCGGCGGCTGGGCGGCGGGGCTCGACGGGATGCTGGAGCCGCTGCGGGCACAGCTGGTCCGGTTCTGCCTGCGTCCGCCGGAGGTGCGGCTGTCGGCGCTGGGCGACGACGTGATCGCGGTCGGCGCGCTGCGGCTGGCGCTGGAACACGCCGAGGAGCAGCTGTTCTCGGTGGACCAGGGGGAGCGGACGCCGGGCGTCGGCTGACCCGGCCGCCGCAGCGCAGACGACGGGGCCGCCGACACCTGGTGTCGGCGGCCTCGGGCAGTCGGTGGGTCAGGACGCGGCGCGGACCTCGGCCGGGGCGGCGGCGACGACCGGGGCGACCTCGACCAGACCGGACTCGCCGAAGGTCAGCCGGCAGGTGTCGGCCCGGTAGGTGGAGACGCCGACGGCGGCGACCCGGCCCTCGGCCCGGTAGCGGGCGGTGACCACCAGCACCGGAATGCCCGGCGGGCGCTCCAGCAGCCGCGCCTGCTCCTCCTCGGCGACGCCGAGCTCCACCGCGCGGGACTCGCCGTCCAGCTCCAGCCGCTGGAGCGTCCGGAGCACCGAGCGGGCCCGGCTGGAGTCCGCGAGGAAGCCGGGGACGTGCGGCGCAGTGGCCTCGGGGACGTAGAGGATCTCGGTGCCGATGGCCTGACCCTGCATCATCCGCAGCCGGCGGACGGTGTGGACCGGGGCGTCGGCCTCGACGCCGAGGGCGGCGGCGACGGCGGCGGGCGCGGGGGCGAAGCCGGCCTCGACGATGCGCCAGCTGTCCCGGCCGGTGCCGAAGCGGTGGTCGGTGGACTCGACCACCGGCACGCCCATCCGCGGGGCGGCGACCAGGGTACCGATGCCCCGGCGGCGGACCAGGCGGCCCTCCAGCTCCAGCTGGTCGAGCGCCTGCCGCAGCGTGGCCCGGGCGACGCCGAAACGCGCGGACAGGTCACGCTCGTTGGGAAGCACCTCGCCCGCGTGGAACTCGGTGTCGAGAGCGCGCACCAGCACGGTGCGCAACTGCCAGTACTTGGGCTCCGGGGCCGTGTCGGCTGCCGGGCCGTTCGCGACCAGTGTGGTCCCCACCCTGTCCTCCGCCTGTGAAGCTCGGGTGCAGTATTTATGCGCCCTTATTTCTTAAAGGACCCTGCACTATGGGCGACCATAGGGGGACGCCGCCCATTGGTCAAGACCAATGCTCCGCACGCTCAGGTAGTGGGCCAGTCCGGCCCGTCCGTGGAGCATCATCAGTGCGTGGTTTGCCCGGAATGCGGGGCGCCCGGGGACCGCCAGCCGGCGCAGCAGCGGCTTGCGCACCCGGACGTCCTCGAAGAAGACGGCCACGGCCGTGCCGTCGCCGCGACCGGTCACGGTCCAGCGGGTGAGGCCGTCGAGGTCGCCGGTCAGCCGGGCCTCCAGGACGCCGGCGGCGGGGTCCTGCCGGGCCTCCCGGGCGACCACGGCGAGTTCGAACGGCAGCAGTGAGCGGAACCGCATCACCCCGCTGTGCTCGTCGAGTTGCCTGACCTCGCGGATCTCCGGCCACCAGGCTGGATAGGTGCGCGGGTCGGCCAGGACGCCGTAGACCCGGGCGGGCGGGGCGGGCAGGTCCCAGACGCTGAGGAAGCGGTAGCGGTGCGGCTCGGAGCGGCACTCGGCGCGGTGCGCGGAAGTCGGCATGGGCCGAGTCTGCCCCGCCCGGGGTCCGTCGCGCCCGGGGTCCGTCGCGCCGGGGGTCCGTCGCGCCGGGGCGTCCGGGTGAATCAGTGACGCACTGTCAGCGGGTCTGTGCCAGCGCCGTCCTGATGACCTGCTCGACCGGCGAGTAGTCCCCGTCCGGGCGTTCGAGGCGGAGCTGCTCGGCGGGCTCCAGCGGCGGCTGGGCCAGGAACCGGGGTGCGCCGCCCCGCTGCGCCTGGGCCGCGTGGACCAGGAACGGGTGGCAGAGGTAGACGTCGCCGGCGCGGCCGGTGGCGTGGGCGACCGGCAGTTCGGCGGTGGCCTCCAGGATGCCGGTCTCGCCGAGCCGCAGGAAGCTCAGGCCCTCCTCGCCGTAGGGAGCGAGCGCCCGGGGCACCGCCCGGTGCGAGCCGACCCGGATCCGGGTCGGCGCGTCGTCGGCGGTGACGTCGGTGAACAGGAAGAGCATCAGCAGCGCCCGGTCCCGGGAGCGGTAGTTGGTGAAGTACGGCCAGGGCTCGTCCCCCGGCAGGTAGCTGCCCTCGATGTGCCAGCCGTCGTCGCCCGGCGGGTCCGGGTGCGGGAACCTGACCGGGACGGTGCCGAGCCCGGTGCGCGGCAACCAGCGTCCAGGGCCCACCAGTTGATCGAAGGCCTGGTGCAGCGCGGGCGCGGTCGCGGCCTCGCGGAAGGGGGCGTCGCCGAAGCCGGCCAGCCGGACCACCGGCCGGGTCCAGGTCGTCGGGTCGTCGCGGTCGCAGCCGGTCGCGGGCCACATCACGTCCAGGCAGGCCTCGGCGGTCCGCCGGGAGAAGGCGCCCTCGATCCGGACGAAGCCGTCGTCGACAAATCGCTTGATCTGCTCATCGCTCAACGCCACTCGCGGAGGGTAGCGTGCGGCGGACAGCATGCCGAAATGATTTTCCCGGGAGCAGCACCATGGCCGAACCCCTGATCGCCCCCGTCTGCGGGCGCACCCCCGAGCTGGACGCCACCGCCTTCGTGGCGCCCACCGCCGTCGTCCTCGGCGGCGTGGTCCTGGCCGCCGGGGCGAGCGTCTGGTACCAGGCGGTGCTGCGCGGCGACTGCGAGTCGATCACCGTCGGCGAGAACAGCAATATCCAGGACAACTGCTCGGTCCACGCCGACCCGGGGTTCCCGGTGGTGGTCGGACGCGGGGTGTCGGTCGGCCACAACGCCGTGCTCCACGGCTGCACGGTCGGCGACGACGTGCTGGTCGGGATGGGCGCGACGGTGCTGAACGGCGCGGACATCGGATCCGGTTCGCTGGTCGCGGCCGGGGCGGTGGTCCCGCAGGGGATGAAGGTGCCGCCGAACTCGCTGGTGGCGGGCGTGCCGGCCAAGGTCAAGCGGGAGCTGGACGCGGACGGCCTGGCCGGCATCCGGCTGAACGCCGAGGGCTACGTGCTGCTCAGCGCGGAGCACCGGGCGGCGCTGGGCTGACCGGCGGCGCGGCGTCCGGCGGCGCCGGGAGGGTGGGCGTGCCGCGCGCGGCCAGCGCGCCGCTGGCGGTCGCCGCGCCGATGCTCACCAGCGCGCCGAGCATCAGCGCGGCGGCCTCGCCGGGGCGCAGCAGGTGCAGCTGGGTGCCGAGGGTGGCAGCGGCGACCGGGACGCCCAGCTGCGCCGAGGCGAGCACTCCGAGCGGCAGCGGTTGCCCGGTCAGCCGCGCCGCGGCGTGCACGGCGACGGCGCCCGCGCCCAGCAGCAGTCCCAGCACGATCGCGGAGGGGTGGTCGGCGAGCTGCCGGAGGTCGAGCGAGGCCCCCAGCCAGAGGAAGAACAGCGGCCCGAGGAAGCCCTCGGTCAGGGCGAACAGCTGCTTGGCCAGTCGGCGCGGCTCGCCGATCGCCGCGACCACCAGGCCGAAGGAGAACCCGGCCAGCATGATCGACACATGGGTCTGCACCGCGATCGCGGCCAGGGTGAACAGGCAGGCCAGGCTGATCCGCAGCTCCAGAGCGAACTTCCGCCGCTGGGACAGCCGGTGGACGCGCCGGTGGTAGCCGTCGTGCTCCAGCCTGCGCAGCACCAGGAACAGCAGCGCGGCGCAGGCGACGACGGCGAGCGCGCCGAGCGCGGCCCTGGCGGCGTGCTGCGGGTCGACGGCCAGCGGCAGCGCCACGATGCAGGCGGTGTCGGCGACCGCGACCTGCGGCAGCAGCTGCAGCACCGGCCGGTCGCCCAGGTGCCGGGAGAGCTGGAGCGAGTCGACGATCGGCAGGATCAGCGCCGCCGAGGAGGAGGCCATCAGCACCGCGTAGAGCGCGGTGTGGCCGGTGTGGAAGGCGTGCGCCAGCCCCACCGCCGGGACCACGGCCAGGGCGCCCACCCCGAGCGCGCGCAGCGTCCCGGTGCGCAGACCGGCCCGCAGCCCGGCGTCCCGGACCGGGACATGGGCCCCGGCGACGAACATGATCAGCGCGAAGCCGATGTCGGCGAGGAAGGTGAAGGTGGGGTCGGACGCGTGGAGGTAGTCGATCGCGGTGGGGCCGAGCAGGATCCCGGCCAGCAGTTCGCCGAGGACCACCGGCAGGTGCCAGCGCTGCGGCAGCGCCAGCAGCGGGCCCAGCAGGGCTGCCACCGAGATCACTGCCAGCGCGGTGAAGCTCAACGGGGCCGCCCTTCGCACGCCGGAACCTGGGACTCACGTTCTACCGCATCCGTGTGACTGCGGCAGGGTTCGAACGGGGGTTGGTGTCGCGCAGGGTCGATCAGGAGATATCTTGATGTCGAGAAACGTTGTAGACGTGAAGCGGAGTAGCGGTGACTGACTCGACCATCATCTATACGCACACCGACGAGGCCCCGGCCCTGGCAACGTATTCGTTCCTGCCGGTGGTCCAGGCGTACGCCTCGACAGCGGGTGTCACCGTGGAGACGCGCGACATCTCCCTGGCCGGGCGGATCATCGCTAGCTTCCCGGAGCGGCTGGAGGAGGGCCAGCGGATCGCGGACGCCCTCGCGGAGCTCGGCGCACTCGCCAAGACCCCGGGCGCCAACATCATCAAGCTGCCGAACATCTCGGCCTCCATCCCGCAGCTGAAGGCCGCGATCGCGGAGCTCCAGCAGCAGGGCTACGCGCTGCCGGACTACCCGGACGACCCGAAGTCCGACGAGGACCGCGACGTCCGCGCCCGCTACGACAAGGTCAAGGGCAGCGCCGTCAACCCGGTCCTGCGCGAGGGCAACTCCGACCGCCGCGCGCCGCTGTCGGTCAAGAACTACGCCAAGGCGCACCCGCACCGCATGGGTGCCTGGACCGCCGACTCCAAGACCAATGTCGCCACCATGGCGGCCGGTGACTTCCGCCACTCGGAGAAGTCCGCGGTCCTCGCCGCCGACGACACCCTGCGGATCGAGCTGGTCGCCGCCGACGGCGCCACCACCGTGCTCCGCCCCTCGGTGCCGGTCCTCGCCGGTGAGGTCGTCGACGCCTCGGTGATGCACGTCGCCGCCCTGCGCGAGTTCCTGACCGCGCAGATCGCCCGCGCCAAGGCCGAGGGCGTGCTGTTCTCGGTGCACCTCAAGGCCACCATGATGAAGGTCTCCGACCCGATCATCTTCGGCCACGTGGTCCGCGCCTTCTTCCCGAAGACCTTCGCCCAGTACGGCGCGGTGCTCGCGGCGGCCGGCCTCAGCCCCAACGACGGCCTCGGCGCCGTCCTCAAGGGCCTGGACGCCCTGCCCGAGGGCGCGGCGATCGCCGCCTCCTTCAAGGCCGAGCTGGCCGAGGGCCCGGCGCTGGCGATGGTCGACTCCGACAAGGGGATCACCAACCTCCACGTCCCCAGCGACGTCATCGTGGACGCCTCGATGCCGGCCATGATCCGCACCTCCGGCCACATGTGGGGCCCGGACGGCGACGAGGGCGACACCCTCGCGGTCATCCCGGACAGCAGCTACGCCGGTGTCTACCAGGTCGTCCTCGACGACTGCCGCGCCCACGGCGCCTTCGACCCGGCGACCATGGGCTCGGTCCCCAACGTCGGCCTGATGGCCCAGGCGGCCGAGGAGTACGGCAGCCACGACAAGACCTTCGAGGTCCCGGCCGCGGGCACGGTCCGGGTCGTCAACACGGCCGGCGAGACCGTGCTGGAGCAGCCGGTCGGCGCCGGCGACCTGTTCCGGATGTGCCAGACCAAGGACGTGCCGATCCGCGACTGGGTCAAGCTGGCCGTCCACCGCGCCCGCGCCACCGGCAGCCCGACCGTGTTCTGGCTGGACCCGGAGCGCGCCCACGACGCCAACCTGATCGCCAAGGTCCGGGCGTACCTGCCGGAGCACGACACCGACGGGCTGCAGATCGAGATCATGACGCCGGAGCAGGCGACCGCGTTCTCGCTGGAGCGGATCCGCCGGGGCGAGGACACCATCTCGGTGACCGGCAACGTGCTGCGCGACTACCTGACCGACCTGTTCCCGATCCTGGAGCTGGGCACCAGCGCCAAGATGCTCTCGGTGGTCCCGCTGATCAACGGCGGCGGCCTGTTCGAGACCGGCGCCGGCGGCTCCGCGCCCAAGCACGTCCAGCAGCTGGTCAAGGAGGACTACCTGCGCTGGGACAGCCTGGGTGAGTTCTTCGCGCTGGCGGCGAGCTTCGAACACCTGGCGCAGACCACGGGCAACGCCCACGCCCAGGTCCTCGCCGACACGCTGGACCGGGCGACCGGCACCTTCCTGGAGGAGGACAAGTCGCCGAGCCGTCGCCTGGGCGGCATCGACAACCGCGGCAGCCACTTCTACCTGGCCCTGTACTGGGCCCAGGAGCTGGCCGCGCAGACCGCCGACGCCCAGCTGGCCGAGGCCTTCGCCGGCCTGGCCAAGACCCTGGCCGAGCAGGAGCAGGCCATCGTCGCCGAGCTGATCGCGGTCCAGGGCTCGCCGGTCGACATCGGCGGCTACTACCAGCCCGACCCGGCCAAGGCCGCGTCGGTCATGCGCCCGTCGGCCACGCTGAACGAGGCGCTGGCCACCCTGGCCTGAGGCCGGGACCCGCTCCACGGAGGTCCCGCCGGACGTCAGCGATGACGTCCGGCGGGACCTCCGTCGTTCCGGTCAGCGGACGGGGGGGCGCCGGCTCCAGCAGCGCCAGGTCGAGTCGGCGCAGCCGGGCCGGGTCGGCGATCACCTCGTAGGACGCGATCCGCCCGCCCTCGGCGGCCGGCTCGACGGTGAAGGTCAGCGCCAGCAGCAGCCGCCCGTGGGGGGCGACCACCATCCCCACCCCGCCGTCGATCAGCGCCGTCTCGGCGTAGCGCGAGCGGCGGCCGATGACGACGGTCTCCCGGGCGACCGCCAGCGCGCCCCGGGCCTCGGTCGGCACGCCCGGCGGCAGCGCGGCCGGGTCGGCACGGCGGACCACGTCCGGGGCGAGCACCGCCAGCAGCGCGTCCAGGTCGCCGCCGCGCGAGGCGGTGAGGAAGGCCTCCACCACGTGCCGGTGCCGGTCCAGCTCCGCGCCGGGCAGCACCGGCGTGCCCCGGACCTTGAGCCTGGCCCGGCTGGCCAGCTTCTTGGCGGTGGCCGGGGTGCGGCCGACCACCGGACCGACCTCCTCGAACGGCACCGCGAACAGGTCGTGCAGGACGAAGGCGACCCGCTCGGCCGGGGCGAGGGTGTCCAGCACCACCAGCAGGGCCCGGCCGACCGCGTCCGCCAGCAGCGCCTCCCGCTCCGGGGCGCCCGGCCCTTCGGCGTCCGGCAGCTGCTCCGGGGGCTGCTGCCCGGAGGGGTCCTCCCGGCGGGCGCGGCGGGCCCGCAGCATGTCCAGGCAGACCCGGGACACCACCGTGGTCAGCCAGCCGGCCAGATTGTCCACCGCCTCGGCGTCGGTCCGGCTGAGCCGCAGCCAGGCCTCCTGGACGGCGTCCTCCGCCTCCGCGACCGGGCCCAGCATCCGGTGGGCGACGGCCCGCAGCCGGTCCCGCTCCGCCTCGAACCGCTCGGTCAGCCCGTCCTGCTCGTGCATCGGTCACCTTTCCTCGTGCTGTCCGTCACCACTCTGACGAACCCGAACCGGCCGAGGTGACCGCGCCCCGGCCGCGAGGCCGCACCACCCGACGACTCCGCACCACCCGACGACCTGGAGAGACAGACCATGACGCGCACCACGTCCAAGGCCGACCTGGACCAGCCGCTGCTGCGGAGCACCGAGATCGGCGGCCTCCGACTGCCCAACCGGGTGGTGGTCGCGCCGACCACCCGCGCCCGCGCGGCGAACGACGGGCACACCCCGACGGAGCTGCACGCCGCCTACTACGGTCAGCGGGCCTCGGCCGGACTGATCATCACCGAGGGCGCCTGGGTGGGCGAACGGGCGATCGGCTTCGTCAACGTCCCCGGCGCCTACAGCGAGCAGCAGCTGGAGGGCTGGCGGCGGGTCACCGACGTGGTGCACGCCCTCGGCGGCCGGATCGTGCTCCAGCTCTGGCACACCGGCTCGGCCTCGCACCCGGACCACCTCGGCGGCGAACTGCCCGGCGGCCCCTCGGCGGTGGACCTGAAGGAGCTCTCCTTCACCGCCTCCGGCTTCCGGCCGACGGTGACCCCGAGGGAGCTGACGCCGGCGGAGCTGGCCGCCACCGTCGCCGAGTACCGGGCGGCCTCCGGCAACGCGCGCCGGGTCGGCTTCGACGGCGTCGAGATCCACGCCCTCGGCTCCTCCTCCCTGGTCCCGCAGTTCCTCAATCCCCGACTGAATCTGCGCACCGACGGGTACGGCGGCGACCGGGCCCGGCGGCGGCGCCTGCTGCTGGAGATCGTGGACGCGGTCGCCGAACCGTGGGAGGGGCGTTGCACCGGCGTCCGGCTGTCGCCGTACTGGACCTCCGGCGAGTTCTTCGCGCCCGACGAGGAGCTGCTCGCCGACTACGACGAACTGGTGGCGGAGCTCAACGACCGTCCGGTGGCCTACCTGCACCTGCGCGGGAAGGACCCGGTCGCACCGGGCGACGCGCCCGACCTGGCGGCGATCGCGCGCTACCGGCGGCTGTTCCGGGGCCCGATGGTCGTCAACAACGGCTTCGACCGCGAGTCCGGCAACGCCGTCATCGAGGCGGGGCTGGCCGACGCCGTTTCCTTCGCCACCCACTACATCGCCAACCCCGACCTGGTCACCCGCTTCGCGCTCGGGCGCGACCTGGCCACGGGCGACCCGGCGACCTACTACGCCGGCTCGGCCGGCGGCTTCGTCGACTACCCGGTCAGCGCCTGGGAGCAGGACGGCCGGGAGTAGGACGGCCGCGAGCGGCACGGTCCGGCGCCGCCGACGGCGCCGGACCATCCTTACCTTCTCTTTACCGCTTCTTCCGATAGTCATAAGGCACTGCTCTGGACACGTTAGGCTGTGCCATGCATCGGAATCACAATGATCCGCCCCGTCACCATGCCGTCCCCGCCCTGCGCCTGGTCGGCGCGAGCGCGCTCGCCGGGGTGCTCGTCGCCGGGCTGGCGCTCCCCTTCGTCGGCGGGCTCGGCCTCGGCGCCGCGGCGGCGGCGGACCGCTTCAACAGCACCCCGGACGACCTGGTGCTGCCGACCCTGTCCCAGGCGTCGACCATCTACGACGCCGACGGCGGCGTGATCGCCACCTCCTACTCGCGCAACCGGGTGGTCGTGCCGCTGGCGCAGATAGCCCCGGTGATGCAGCAGGCGATCGTGGACATCGAGGACCACCGCTTCTTCGACCACGGCGCCATCGACCTCCAGGGCACCCTGCGGGCCCTGGTGAAGAACGCCGGCTCGGGCGGCGTCAGCCAGGGCGGGTCCACGCTGACCCAGCAGTACGTGAAGAACGTCTTCGTCGAGAAGGCCGGCGACGACGCCTCGGCCGTCCGCGAGGCCCAGCGGCAGACCACCGGCCGGAAGATCCAGGAGCTGCGCTACGCCATCAAGCTGGAGCAGACCCTCAGCAAGCAGGAAATTCTGGGCAGTTACCTGAACATCACCTACTTCGGCAACTCCGCCTACGGCATCGAGGCCGCCTCCCAGCGCTACTTCAGCATTCACGCCAGTCAGTTGACGGTGCCTCAGGCCGCGCTGCTGGCAGGCCTGGTGCAGTCGCCCTCGGCCTACGAGCCGATCGGCAACCCGAAGGCCGCGCTGGCCCGGCGGGACCAGGTGCTCACCGCGATGGCCGGCTACGGCACCATCACCGAGGCGGACGCCGCCCGCTACCGCGCCACCGGACTGAACCTGAAGCCCAGCCAGCCGAAGGAGGGCTGCATCACCGCCCACGAGGGCGCGGCCTTCTTCTGCGACTACGTCGAGCACATCGTGCTGAAGGACCCGGCCTTCGGGAAGACCGCCGAGGCCCGGCAGGCGCTCTGGGACCAGGGCGGACTGCAGATCCGGACCACCCTCTCCCCCAAGGACCAGCGGGCCCTCCAGGCCGCGGTGACCGCCCACGTCTACCCGGACGACAAGGCGGCCGCAGCGATGACCATGGTCGAGCCCGGCACCGGCCGGATCCTGGCGATGGGCCAGAGCAGGCCCTACGGCTACGGCTCGACCCCCGGCGTGACCAGCCTGAACTACAACGTCGACCAGTCGATGGGCGGTGCCGGCGGCTTCCAGACCGGCTCGACCTTCAAGCCGATCACCGCGGCGGCGGCGCTGGAGCAGGGCATCGGGATGGACCAGGTGTACGCCTCCCCCTACGCCGAGGACTACCCGGCGATGACCGACTGCAAGGGCAACCGGCTGCGGGCCCAGCCGGGCAACCGGAACGACGCCCACAGCCTGGTCGGACCGTTCAACATGAACCAGGCCATGGCGCAGTCGGTGAACACCTACTTCGTGCCGCTCGAAGGCGACACCGGGCTGTGCAACGTGGTGCGGATGATGAACAAGCTGGGCATCACCAGCCAGGCGCTGGAGGTCCACGACAAGAAGACCAAGAAGACCTCGCTGGCCCCGATCGACGAGGTCCAGTCACTGACCCTGGGCACCAACAACCTCACCCCGCTGGAGATGGCCAACGTCTACGCCACCTTCGCCGCGCGCGGCAGCTACTGCTCCCCGACCGCGATCACCTCGGTCACCACCTCGGCGGGCAAGAAGCTCGCCGTCCCGGCGGCCGACTGCCACCAGGTGATGCAGCAGAGCACCGCCGACAAGATCACCACCATGCTCAACGGCGTGGTCCAGGACGGCACCGGGACCCCGGTCCGCTTCGACGACGGCCGCCCCAGCGCGGGCAAGACCGGTACCACCAACGGCAGCGCCCAGGTCTGGTTCGTCGGCTACACCCCGCAGCTCGCGGGCGCAGCGCTGATCAGCGACACCGCCTCCACCACCGAGCACCTGGACGACGGCCAGACCATCCACGGCCGCGTCCCCGGTATCGTCACCGGCGGCGGGCTGGCCGGCCCGGTCTGGCACGACGCCGTGGGCGGCGCCCTGAAGGGCGTCGACTTCGCCCAGTTCCACCTGGTGGACCTGCCTGCCGACGCCCGGAAGGCCGCCCCGCCGGACAAGTCGGGCGAACCCAAGAAGGCCGACGGCACCGACGGCACCGACCCCGTCGGGGGTCAGTAGCCGCCGGGGCCGGGGCCGGCACCGGGGCCGCACCGGTCCTACCGGCCCCGCCCCGTCAGGGCTTGCGCGCTATGGCGACATAGCAGGAGGCCTCGCCGTCGGTGACCCCGCCGAGCTCGTCCTCCCGGTCCGGCCGCCAGCGCTGGGCGGAGGCGACCCCCGGGTCGAGCAGGGTCCAACCGTCGAAGAAGGCGCTGAACTCCGCCCGGCTGCGGCCCTGGCAGTGGGTTCCGGCGGCGCGGTAGACGGCGGTCGCCCGCTCGATCCGCTCGGGGTCGAAGTCCGCGGTCAGGTGGGTCATGGTGAGCGTGCTGCCCGGGGCCAGCTGTTCCTTCAGCAGCTCGACGATCTCGTGCGCGCCGAGCGCCGCCGTACCGTCCGCCCTGGTGCCGCCCTCGTCCGGGATGAAGTGGAGCAGCGCGTTGAGGCTGAGCGCCACCGGCCGGTCGAGGTCCAGGACGTCGCGGACCTCGGGGGTCTCCAGCAGCGTCTTCGGGTCGGTCACGTCGCCCTGGGCGTAGGCGGTCCGGCCCTCGGGGGTGCTGTGCAGCAGCGCGGCGGCGTGGGCCAGCACGATCGGGTCGTTGTCGGTGTAGACGACGTGTGCGGCCGGGTCGAGGGACTGCGCGATCTCGTGCAGGTTCGGCGAGGTCGGTATGCCGGTGCCGATGTCCAGGAACTGGGTCAGGCCGAGGCCGGCCAGGAACCGGGTGGAGCGGTGCATGAAGCGGCGGTTGGTGCGGGCGGCGATCAGCGCCGAGGGGAAGGCCGCGATGGCGCGCCCGGCGGCCTCCCGGTCGGCCGGGAAGTTTGTGTACCCACCGAGATAGTAGTCGTACATCCGGGCGGAGTGCGCCCGGTCCATCTTCAGATCGATACCGGTCTGGCGGTCGGTGCTCAACGTGTTCCCCCTGGGCGTCGGTCCACTGGTGGCGGAGCCGGCTGCTCCCCTCGGCGCGCAGCCTACAAGCTGTTCCGGGCCGACGGGGGAGGCCGATTCCCACTCCCGGAACGGTATCTGGGATGGTTAGACGTGGTCCGTACCAGCGGACCGGAACGAAGTCCGGGATTTCCCGGACCAGTCGGAGCAGTGCGGTGCCTGAGGACGGGATGACCTTCGTGATACGGATGCGCGACGCGATGGCGCCGGCGACTGCCGGGCGGGGTACGGGCGTCGGCCGCGAGGCGGCTGACAAGTGACCGATCCCGACAGCCCGCTGGCCACCGCGCCGAGGCTGGGCACACCCGAACGCGTGGCTCGGCAGCGCGAGTTGCTCACCCTGGACGCTTTCTACGACTCCCACCGCACCCTGTGGCTGCGCTACGCGACGCTCCAGGTGGGCGACCGCGACCAGGCGGCGCGGCTGGTCCGCGCGGTCCGCGACCAACTGGCGCAGGACTGGGAGCAGGTACTGCGGCGGCAGTCGGTGCCGGAGTACGCCTGGGCGGCACTGAAGGACCACATCCACGGCTGGCTGGCCGAGCGCGGACGGCTGCCGGTGATGGCGGACACCGCCGCGTTCCACGCCGCGGTGCGCAAGCTGCTGCTGCCCGAGCACCAGGACGGGTTCGAGGTCCTCGAACGCGAGTTGGGGCTCTACTCCGCCATCGGCGAACTGACGGAGCGTCAGAGCGACGTGGTGGTACTGCGCTACGTGCTCCACGCCGGGGACCACGACATCGCCGCCTACCTGGGCACGACCGCCGACGCGGTGCGCGCCCACGTGGCGCACGCCAAGGCCCGGCTGGCGCTGCGGCTGCGGACCGCGCCCGGGGAGCAGCCGTGACCGACCCCGTCCCCAGGGGCGTGCATCCCGACATCGACGCGGTGCTGGAGGACGCCGAGGTCCTGCAGGACCTGGACGACGCCGACCTCGACCCCTCCCACCCCTCCTGGGAGCCGGAGGGTACCGGCGGCTGCCGGCACCACCGGCCGCCGCCGCAGGACGCCCCGACCGACGAGGTCCGTGAGCCGGTGTGCGTGCCGGCCTGCGCGCGGGCGATCCGCCAGACCGCCGCCCGCGACCTGCACCTGGCGGTGTCCCTGGTCGTCGGCGACCCGAAGGCGGCCGTCGCGCTGGCCCGGTTCGCGGACCGCCGTGAGGCCGAGTCCGAGGGCGCGCTGGTCTTCGGCTGCCTGCTGCACCTGGCCGGACACACCGACGCGGCCGAGTTCTGGTGGCAGTTCGCGGCCGGCGGCGGCGACCCCACGGCCGCCTTCTGCCTCTACCTCTTCCACCGCAACCAGGGGCAGCACCGGACCGCCCAGCACTGGCGGACCCAGTCCCGCGACCTCCAGGGCGGCGCGCCGCCGACCGCCCCGGCGAACCTGCCGCCGGGCGTGCCCGTGGGCATGCCGCCGGCCGGTCCCGGGGCGGCGACCGGCGAGCTGCCGCTACTGCCGGGGGCGGTGCGCCGGGCCCTGCTCAGCCAGTGCCACCAGGGCACCTCGCCGCAGCTGCCGCCGGCCCTGGAGGCCGCCGTCAACAGCCTCTACGGGCAGCTCGGGGAGCAGGACGACGACTCCGGGACCTGCCCGCTGCCGGTGGGCGCGTTCCCGGCCGGACTGGTGCGGGTTCCGCCCCCGGCCGGCCCCGTTTCACCCGGCCCCGCTTCGCCCGGCTCCCCTGCGCCCGCTTCTCCGGCCACCGGCTCCCCCGCCGCCGGCCCGCCGCCGACCGGCTCCGGCTCGGCGGCCCCGGCCGGCTCCTCGGGCAGCTCCAGCTCGGCCCAGATGGTCTTGCCCCGGGGGTGATACCGGGTGCCCCAGAGCGAGACGCACTGGGAGACCAGGTACAGCCCGCGCCCGCCCTCGTCGGTCTCCAGCGCCCGCCGCACATGCGGCGCGGTGCTGCTGCCGTCCTCGACCTCGCAGATCAGGGTGCGGTCGCGGATCAGCCGCAGCCGGATCGGCGGCGTGCCGTAGCGGATGGCGTTGGTGACCAGTTCGCTGACGGTCAGTTCGGCCAGGAACTCCAGTTCGGCCAGGCCCCAGTCGGCGAGCTGCGCGGAGACCAGCGACCGGGCCCGGGCCACCACCTCCGGCTCGGCCGGCAGCTCCCAGCTGACATGGCTGTCCGGGGCGAGCCCGCGCAGCCGGGCGACCAGCACCGCCACGTCGTCCTGCGGCCCCTCCGGCAGCAGTCGGCGGATCACCGTGTCGCAGACCTCGCCGGGGCCGGGGAGGGCCGTGCCGGTCCCGGCCGGTGCGAGGTCGGCCAGCACGACCCGCAGCTGCTCGGCCCCCGCGCCCGGACCCTGGCCCCGGGCGCCGACCAGGCCGTCGGAGTAGAGCACCAGCAGGTCCCCGTCGGCCAGTTCGACCTCCCGGCTCTCGAACGGGATCCGGCCCCGGCCCAGCCCGAGGGCGGCCCCCTCCGGCAGGTCCAGCACCTCGGCCCGGCCGTCGGCCGTGACCCGGACCGGCGCCGGATGCCCGGCCCGGGCGACGGTGCAGCGCCGGGTGATCGGGTCGAAGACGGCGTAGACGAAGGTCGTCCCGGCCGCGTGACCGACGGCGCCGCCCGCGCGCCCGTCCTGCAGCCGGGCCACCAGGTCGTCCATCTCGGTCAGCAGCTCGTCCGGCGGCAGGTCCAGGTCGGCCAGGGTGCGGACGGCGGTGCGCAGCCGTCCCATGGCGACGGCCGAGTGCAGCCCGTGGCCGACGGCGTCGCCGACCACCAGCGCCACCCGGGCGCCGGAGAGCGGGATGACGTCGAACCAGTCGCCACCGAGCGCGGCATGGCCGCTGGCGGGCAGGTAGCGGGAGGCGGCCTCGACCGCGCCGAGCACCGGCAGCCGCTGCGGCAGCAGGCTGCGCTGGAGCGCCAGCGCGGTGGTCCGCTCCCGGGTGTAGCGGCTGGCGTTGTCGATGCAGACGGCGGCGCGGGCGACGAACTCCTGCGCCAGCAGCATGTCGTCGGGCTCGAAGGGGTGCTCGCGGTCGAAGCGGAGGAAGACCACCGTGCCCAGCACGGCGCCGCGCGCGGACATCGGCACCAGCAGCCAGGAGTGCACCCCGCGCGCCCGCATCAGCGCCGCCCGGCGCTGGTCGACGTGGACGAAGGTGCCCAGCACCTCGTCGCCGTTGAGCAGCAGCGGCCGGCCGGAGGCCATGGCCTGGGCGAACATGCTGCCGGGCCCGGAGGCGAAGGCGTCCACCTCGCCGATCCGGAGGATCTGGCCCATGGTCGCGCCGGGACGGGTCGACTGCCCCGCGCGCCGCAGCTCCACCCCGGCGCCGAGCGGCCCGGCCACCGGTTCCGCGCCGCCGAAGACCGGGTCGAGCAGGTTGACGTAGGCGTGGTCGGCGAACTGCGGAACCGCGACGTCGGTCAGCTCCTGCGCGGTGCGCAGCACGTCCAGGCTGCTGCCGATCTTCGTGTTGGCGTCGTTGACCAGCTTGAGCCGGGTCCGGGCACGGAGCTGCTCGGTCACCTCGAACACCGAGTGCGCCAGCGCGACCACCGCCCCGTCGTGGTCGCGCACCGGCAGGATGGTCTCCGACCAGACCCGGTCGAGGTCGGGGTCGGTCGGGTGGTGGGTGCGGACCTCAGTGCCGAGCAGCGGCTCCCCGGTCGCCAGCACCTTGCGCTGCCGCTCGGTGAAGGCGGCCACGTCCATCCGGTCGACCGAGGGCACCTCGCCCATGGCGCGGCCGACGTACTCGGCGTCGGGGAATCCGGTGGATTCGGCGGACGCCTCGTTCCTGGCGAGGTAGCGGAGCCGGGTGTCGAACATGTCGATGATGAACGGTGACTCGGTGAACAGGGCGCGGGAGAAGGCCGCGAGGAGTTCGCCCCGGTGCGCGGTGGCGGCCCGGACCGCCACCGCGAGCCAGTGCTGCACCCCGTCGGCGAGGGTGAGCAGTTGGCCCCGGAGGGCGACGTCGATCGGGGTGCCGCTGCGGCTCCGGAGCACCGCGGGCTCCCGCGCATAGGGCTGCCGGTCGGAGTGGAACCGGGCGAACCGGGTGATCTCCTCGGGATCGTGGAGGAGTTCGGCGGCAGCCCGCCCGACCACCTCCTCGGCCGGAAAGCCGGTCAGCCGCTCCGCGCCCGGGCTCCAGCCCGCGACCAGCCCGCGCGCGTCGATGACCGCGAGCGCCTCCCCGGACGGATCGGGGGAACCGCCCAGCCCTTCGAGGAATACCGGGTCGTCCATGCGTGCATTCTCCGCGGCTCGCAGCACCGGCCCGCGCCCGCCGTACGGGGGATTCGACGGCCGGTTCGGCGGGCAGCGCCTCGCATTTTCCCCGAGTGTACGCTCGGCCGGGAAGGGCCGCCGATGGCTCAGGCGGGGGGCGGCTCCTGCCGCAGCCGGCGGGCGACCTCGCCCAGACCGGCCGCGACGTGGTCGAGCTGCTCCGGGGTGAGCACGTCGATGAGGGCCGCGCGGACCGCCGCGACATGGCCCGGGGCGGCGGCGCGCAGCGCCTCCATGCCGCGGTCGGTGATCTCGGCGCTCACCCCGCGGACATCGCTGGGACAGGAGCGCCGGGCGACCAGTCCGGCCCGCTCCAGCTGGGTGACCTGGTACGTCAGCCCGCTCTTGGAGGTGACCAGCCGCTCCGCCAGCTCGGTCATCCGCAGCGAGCGGTCCGGCGCCGCGGAGAGCTGGACCAGGACCTCGTACTGGGTGTGCGAGAGCCCCGCCTCGACCTTGAGCTGCTGCTCCAGGCGGCGGTTGACCAGGTTTGCGGCGGCCAGGAAGCCGACCCAGGCGGCCTTCTCCCGATCGTCCAGCCAGCGCGGTTCGTCCATGGCGCCACTTTACTCTGTTGTTCAAATTTGAAACGCGGTGTAGCGTCGGCCGGGTCCACGTGGTTCAAATTAGAACCAACCGCGCCCTGAGCGGAGCCTTCCATGCCGAAGCAGACCCTGCCGGAGCAGAGCCAGACCGACTCCCGCGCCCTGCCCGCCGCCACCGTACGGACCCGGGTCCGGGTGCCGCTGCGCTTCGGCGACGGCTACGCGGTCGACGCCGACGTCGTCACCTTCCACGGCCTCGTCGACGGCCTGGAGCACCTCGCCGTCGCCCTGGGCGACCCCGACCCGCAGGGCACGCCGCTGGTGCGGCTGCACTCGGAGTGCCTGACCGGCGACGTCTTCGGCTCGGCCCGCTGCGACTGCGGCCCGCAGCTGCGCGAGGCGGTCGAGCGGATCGCCGAGGCCGGCGGCTACCTGCTGTACCTGCGGCAGGAGGGCCGGGGCATCGGCCTCTACAACAAGCTGGACGCCTATGCGCTCCAGGACGGCGGCCTGGACACCTACGCCGCCAACGCGGCGCTGGGCCTGCCCGAGGACGCCCGCGACTACAGCGCCGCCGCCCAGATGCTGACCGCGCTCGGAGTGGGCGCGCTGGACCTGCTGTCCAACAACCCGGACAAGGCCGCGCAGCTGCGCGGCCTCGGCGTCCCGGTCCGCGACCGGGTCCCCACCGGCGTCTTCGCCACCGGCCACAACCTGCACTACCTGCGGGCCAAGGTCGAGCACACCAACCACACCATCGCGCTCGACCGGCTGGCCGGCTGAACCCGGAGGTCTGCGGCTGACCACCGCCGTCCCTCCCCGGCCCGCCGCCGCGGCGGCGGGCCGGACGCGGACAGCGGGGTCAGACCAGGGACGGCTCGGGTTCGCGCGCCGCTGTCCCGTCCAGGTCGCTCAGGGCCAGGCCCTTGGGCTCGCGCAGGACGAGGGTGGCGGCGATGCCGAGGAGGAAGCAGATCCCGGCGATCAGGGTCACCACGCGAAGCCCGTAGTGGGCGAGCGCGAGCGGGGTGATCAGCGCACCCACGAAGGCGCCGATCAGTGCGGAGCGGTCCTGAGGCCGCTCGCCGAGGGAGCCTCCCGAACCGCCTGGTGACCACGTGGGTAGGGTCGCCCCATGAACTACCCAGTAGACGGCTCGGGGCCGTTCCGCAGCATGGTCGCCGTGGGTGACTCATTCACCGAGGGCATGTGCGACGACCTGCTCCCCGACGGGGAGTACCGGGGCTGGGCGGACCGGGTCGCGGAGCGGCTGGCGGCGGAGGCCGGCGGGGAGTTCCGCTACGCCAACCTGGCCGTGCGCGGCAAGCTGATCGGCCAGATCACCGACGAGCAGGTGGAGGTCGCGGCGGAGCTGGGCGGCGAACTGGTGACGCTGGCCGGCGGGCTGAACGACGTGCTGCGGCCCGGCTGCGACGCCGAGGCGGTCTGCGCCGCGCTCGGCGCGGCGGCCGAGCGGCTGGCCTCCGGCTCACGGCGGCTGGTGCTGTTCCACAGCACCGACCCGAGCCGGCGGATGGCGGGCAGCGCCCGGCTGCTGCCGGCCATCCTGCACCTCAAGGACTTCGTCTCGGCCCTGGGCGAGCGGCCGGGGATCGTGGTGGTCGAGCTGTTCGAGGCGCGCTGCTTCGACGACCCCCGGCTCTGGGCCGACGACCGGCTGCACCTCTCGCCCGAGGGGCACCGCCGGGTGGCCGAGGCGGTGCTGCAGGCGCTGGGCCTGCCCGCCTCCTTCGACTGGCGCGCCCCGCTGCCGGCCGTCCCGCCGCCGGGGCGGCTCCGGAAGCTCGGCTCGGACCTGCGCTGGCTGGGCAAGCACGTGGGCCCGTGGATCATGCGCCGGATCCGGGGCACCTCCTCCGGCGACGGCCGGGAACCCAAACGCCCGGAATTGACGCCATATCAATAACCGGTCCGGAACGGTCACTTCCGCCTTCTCCTCTGCAGACGTACGGAACGTGCGAACAGTTCCCGAATGCCCGCTTGAATAGCATGAGAATCGGACAAAGCGCTATCAACCACTCTTTACGTCCTGGTCATGATCCGTTCGTGGTCGCGAAACACCGCTTCGGCAGGATTCTCACCATGGACAAGTTGACTGGCGCCAGATCTCAGCAGACCCGCTCCGCCCGCCGCCACGGCTGGCACCGCGACACCGTCGAGGTGTCCGCCGCGTTCCTCGCGGTCGCCCTCACCGACCTGGTCTCGGACCTGGTGGTGCACGGCCACGACGGTCCGGTGCTGCTGGTCGCCTCCGCCCTGGCCCTGCTGGCCACGGCGGCCTGGCACAGCTGGTGGTCGCACCGCCACCCGCACGCCCCACCGGGGCCGGCCCCGGGTGACATCGGCTCCTCGGCCGGCGCGCCCAGGGACAGCGCGCCGCCGCTGCCCTCCCCGCTGCCGCCGGACGGACACGCGCTCTGGCGGGTGCGGACGACCGTCCCGGACGCCCCGGGCAGTCTGGCCTCGCTGTGCCGGGCGCTGGCCGACCTGCCGGTGAACATCATCTCCATGCAGGCGCACCCGCTCGCCGACGAGACCGTGGACGAGTTCGTGGTCCAGGCCCGGACCGGGACCCGCGCCCAGGAGATCACCGGGGCGATCGTCGCGGCCGGCGGCACCGAGGTCTGGCTGGAGCGGGCCGACGCCCACGACCTGGTGGACGTCCCCACCCGGATCCTCAACCTGGCCACCCGCACCGCCCTGGACGCCGCCGAACTCCCGCTGGCCCTGCGCCAGTTGTTCGGCCGATGCAGCATCCGCTCGATCCCCGGCGAGATCGCCGAGGACGAGCTGGACGGCAGCACCCTGCGGCTGCGCGACCCCTCCGGCGGCACCCTGGTCCTGACCCGGGACGAACCGCCGTTCACCCCGACCGAGTTCGCCCGCGCCCGGGCGCTGATCGAGCTGGACGCCCAGCTCGGCCCGCGCGTCCCGGACACCCGGCAGCTGCTGACGCTCTCCCCCGGCAGCGAGTCGCCGGTCTCCACGGTGACCGTCCGCCGGGCCGACCCGGCCGACAAGGAGGCCGCCCGGGCCCTGCACGAGCGGTGCAGCACCCGGACCCTGCGGCAGCGCTACCACGGCCCGGTCGGCGACGCCGACCGCTACCTCGGCCACCTGCTGGAGCCCCGCTACGGTCAGACGCTCACCGCCGAGAGCACCGACGGCGACCTCGTCGCGCTCGCCCACCTGATGTGGGACGACGACAGCGCCGAGGTCGCCGTACTGGTCGAGGACGCCTGGCAGCGCCGGGGCCTGGGCGTGGAGCTGGTCCGCAAGCTGGCCGGGCTGGCCCGGGACGCCGGGATCGACCGGGTCTACGCGGTCACCACGGCGTCCAACACCGGGATGATCGCCACCCTGCGCCGACTCGGCGTCCCGCTCGACTACCAGGTCGAGGACGGCACCCTGGTGATCACCGCCCACCTGGCGCCGGAGCCCGCCCCGGTGCGGTAGCGGCGGTCGACCGGGTGACGGTCGACCGGGTGACGGCCGACCGGGTGACGGCCGACCGGGTGACGGCCGACGCGGCCCCGGTCGACGCGGTGCCGACCGACTACTCGACCGTCACGCTCTTGGCCAGGTTGCGGGGCTTGTCCACGTCCCGCTCCAGCGCGACCGCCGCGTGGTAGGCGAACAGCTGGAGCGGGATGCCCAGCAGGATCGGGTCCAGCTCGGGCTCGTTCTTCGGGACCAGGATCGCGTCCTCCGCCAGCTTGGTGTCGGGCGCGGTGTGGCCGACCATCAGCACCGGGCCGCTGCGGGCCCGGATCTCGCCGAGCGCGGTGAGGTTCTTGTCCAGCAGCTCGTCGTCCGGGACGATCGCCACGGTCGGCAGCTCCGGGCCGATCAGCGCCAGCGGGCCGTGCTTGAGCTCGCTCGCCGGGTAGGCCTCCGCGTGGACGTAGGAGACCTCCTTCAGCTTCTGCGCGCCCTCGCGGGCCACCGGGTAGCCGCGCACCCGGCCGATGAACATCATCCCGTCGTGGTTGGCGTACTTCGCCGCCAGCTCCGCGATCTGCTTCTCCTGGCCGAGGATCTCCCGGATCTGGTCCGGCAGCGCCTTCAGCCCGGCGCAGATGCGCCGGCCGTCGGCGGGCGACAGGTCGTGTACCCGGCCAAGGTGCAGCGCGATCAGCGCGAAGGCGACGGCGGTGGAGGTGAACGCCTTGGTCGAGGCGACCGAGATCTCCGGCCCCGCGTGGAGGTACATCCCGCCGTCGCACTCACGGGCGATGGCGCTGCCCACGGTGTTGACGACGCCGAGGACCCGGCCGCCCTTGCGCTTGATCTCCTGGACCGCGGCCAGGGTGTCGTAGGTCTCGCCGGACTGGCTGACCGCGATGTAGAGGGTGTCCGCCTCGATCACCGGGTTGCGGTAGCGGAACTCCGAGGCCGGCTCGGCGTGGGCGGGGATCCGGGCCAGCTCCTCGATCAGCTGCGCGCCCAGCTCGCCCGAGTAGTAGGCGGAGCCGCAGCCGAGGATCTTGACCCGGCGGAAGGCGCGCGCCTCGCGGGCGTCCATGTTCAGGCCGCCCAGGTGCGCGGTGGAGAAGCGCTGGTCGATCCGGCCGCTGAGGGTGCGCTCGACCGAGGCCGGCTGCTCGTGGATCTCCTTCACCAGGAAGTGGGCGTGGCCCGCGGTGTCGTAGGACGCCTCCTCGAAGTCCACGATCGAGGGCTGCTTGGCGGTGGCCCGCGCGTCCTCCTGGGTGAAGGTGTTGAAGCCGTCGGCGCGCACCGTCGCCAGCTCGCCGTCGTCCAGGTGCACCACCTGGCGGGTGTAGCGGACCAGGGCCGCGACGTCGGAGGCGGCGAACATCTCCTTCTCGCCGATGCCCAGCACGATCGGGCTTCCGTTGCGGGCGACCACGATCCGGTCGGGCTGCTCGGCGTCCAGGACGGCGATGCCGTAGGTGCCGACGATCAGCTTGAGCGCGGCCCGCACCGCGTCCTCCAGCTCCACGCCCTCGGTGGCGAAGCCGGCGATCAGGTGGCCCAGCACCTCGGTGTCGGTCTCCGAGGTGAAGACCCGGCCCTCGGCCTGGAGCTTGGCCCGCAGCTCGTCGGCGTTCTCGATGATGCCGTTGTGCACCACCGCGATCCGGCCCGACCCGTCGGTGTGCGGGTGCGAGTTGGCGTCGCTGGGCACGCCGTGGGTGGCCCAGCGGGTGTGGCCGATGCCGGTCTTGCCGGTGAAGCGGGCCGGGATCTGCGCGGCCAGCTCGGCGACCCGGCCCTTGCTCTTGCGGACCCGCAGCGGGGCCGTGCCGCCCGCCGCGCCGGCGCCCGTGGGCTTGGCGGCGACGGCGATGCCGGCCGAGTCGTACCCCCGGTACTCCAGTCGCTGCAGCCCTTCCAGCAGGATGGGCGCGGCGTCCCGGGAACCGATGTAGGCGACGATGCCACACATGGGCGGTGCTCCTTTGCTCAGGTGAGGGTGGTGGTCGAGCAGCGGTACGGACGCCGGGCGCACGACCGGCGAAGGTCCGTACCGCGTTGTCTGCCGGCCCAGCGTCTGCCGGCTCGGCCTCTGCAGGCTCAGCCGTAGACGATGCGGCGCAGCTGCCGCGCGGAGAGGTCGGGTGCCCTGACCCGGCGCAGCGGCAGCTCGGCGGCGATCCGCTCGAAGATCCGTTCATTGGTCAGCCCGCGCGCCTGCAGTTCCCCGTGGCGGCGGCGGACGTACTCCTCCGCGCTCTCGGCGAAGTAGGCGAGCACGTCGGCGACGACCCGCGCCGCCTCGCTGGGTGCGAGGGCGGTGGTCCGGGCCAGGTGGTCCAGCAGGTCCTCGTGCGGGTGCGCCGCCACCGCCGGTGCGGTGCGGGGGCGCGCCGTCGGCGTGCTGCGCGCGGAGGGCGCGCCGGGCGCCGTGGGCGCGGTTCGTGCGGCGTTGGGACTGGACACGGAGAGAGACCTTACGCAGGCAATCCGACGAATCCAATATTCCTGCCCGGAATCGGGCAGGACTAAGCGGTTGCCGCCGTGTCCCTCCGCCGCTTCCAGGCCAGCAGCGACCAGCAGAGCGCCGTCAGGGCCACCAGCAGGCAGCACAGCGTCGGCACCCAGTTGCCCCAGCGGACGTAGAGAGTGGTCCCGGTGGCCAGCGGCACGGTGTAGACGGTCGTCCCCCGGTCGTCCGTGCCCAGCATCCGCCCGATCCGGTGGCCGGTCGGGCCGTAGGCCACGCTGACGCCGGTCAGCGTGGCCTGCACCACCGACCGGCCGCTCTCGGCCGCCCGCAGCGCGGCCAGCGAGGCGTGCTGCTCGGGTGCGGCGGTGTCCTGGAAGGTCGAGGTCGACGACTGGACCACCACCACCTGGGCGCCGAGCCGGACCAGCTCCCGGCTCATGTCCGGGAACGCCGACTCGAAGCAGATCAGCGGACCGATCCGGAGGGTCCGGCCGCCGGGCTCCGGCACCGTCATCACCACCGGCGCCTTGCCGCGCCGCCGGTCGACCCCGGCGGCCTTGGAGAAGTCCGCGATCCAGCCCAGGACCGGGCGCAGCGGGATGTACTCGCCGAAGGGCACCAGCCGGATCTTGTCGTAGCGCTGGCCGGTGAGACCGTTCGGGCCGACCAGCACCGAGCTCTTGTAGATCCCGCCGCCGTCCGGACCGGTCCCCGGCCGGGCGGCGTCCACATTGACCAGCAGGTCGGCGCCGACCTGCCGGGAGACCACGGCGAGCTGTCCGGTCAGGCCGGGGTTGGTGGTGAGGTCGTAGTCGAGGCTGCTCTCGCCCCAGACCACCAGGTCGGGACGGAGCGGGGCCAGGCCCAGGGTGAGCTTCTCGCCCCGGGCGGTGCGGTCGGCCTCGTTGGCGCTGCCGCCCGGCTGGACCACGCCGATGGAGGTCGTCGCCCCGGTCAGCCGGGGCTGCGGAGCCCAGGCGCAGACCGCCGCGGTGACCGCGACCAGCGCCGCGAGGGTGCCGTAGGCGACGAACGAGCGGCCCCAGGTACCGATCAGCACCACCACGGCGGTGTTGACGGCGACGATGAACAGGCTGTCCAGCCACACCCCGCCGACCGAGGCCAGCACCAGCGCCGGGTGCTGCTGGTACTGGCTGGCGCCGAGCAGGCCCCAGGGGCCGCCGAGGTACTGCCAGGAGCGGATGGTCTCGATGACCATCCAGCCGCTCGGCACCAGCACCACCGCCGCGAGCGCCCGCCAGGCGTCGGGCCGCCCGTGCAGGGTCCGCCACACCAGCCAGCCCCAGGGCCCCCAGAACAGTCCGAGCAGGGCCGCGAGAATGACGATGAAGACGCTGAGGGTGGGGATCAGCCAGCTCATCACCCCGATCAGGAAGCCGATCCCGCCGTACCAGCCGAGCTTCGCCGCCCGGCGGCCCGTCGGCGCGGCGCGGAGCACCAGCAGCAGCGGGACCAGGCAGACATAGGCGAACCACCACCAGCCGACGGTGGGGAAGACGAGCACCGGCAGCGCACCGGTCGCGGCGGCGAGCAGCGGCATCGCCGAACGCCGGGCGGCGCGGCGCAGCCGGCCCCCCTGCCGCCCCTCGTCGGCCGCTGCGCGGCGGGGCTGCGGGCGGCCCGCCGCCGGCAGCTCCGGCTCACCCATGGACCCCCGCCCGGCGACAAAGCTCACGTTCCGCCCTCTCCGTGGACAACCCTTCCAGTCTCCGGGCATTCCCCGCGTTCAGCACCTCGAACATCGGAAAAGCTTCCCGAACGGGCCACCCGCGATGCACCCTGGAGACAGGGAGGCTGACATGGCATCACTTCGACGGCGCAGCGGCGGGGCAGCCCGCGCTCCGCGACCCGGCCGGGTCACCCGGCTCGGGGTCCGGTTGACCGTACTGGCGCTGCTGCCGCTGTGGCCGCTGATCGCCTATCCACTGGAGCGCAGCCCCTGGGTCCGCGCCGACCGGAGCCGGGTCCCCTCTCCGATGTCGCGCTATCTGCGCGGGGTGAGCTCCCATGTGGTGGTGCTCGCGCTGGGCTCGCCGATGCGGTTCGTGGTGCCGCTGCTGGCCGGTTCGCGGCTGGGCCGCGCGCTGCACCGGCCCGGGCCGGAGGGCGGGACGCCCACGGCCGGCGTCCGCGAACCCCGGCGGCCCCGGCCCGGACCGCCGACGGACCTGATCGCCCTGACCGAGCCGCGCGGCTGACCGGACCGCTCGACCGCACGAACTGCCTGGCCCGGCCGGGTGTCGGTGCCGGACCCCACCGTACGATCAAGCACATGGACGACTTCCGTACGGCCGGGCGGGCCGCCGTGGACCTGTTGGCGGACTACCTGGACGGCCTCGGCGACCGGCCGGTCTGGCAGCCGATGGACCCGGCGGCCCGGGAGCGGCTGCTGGCGCTGCCGCTGCCCGGGGCGGGACGGGGACTGGCGGAGCTGGTCGCGGACATGGGCGCCGACGTCCTGCCGCATCCGATGGGCAACGGGCACCCGCGCTTCTTCGGCTGGGTCAACGCCGCACCCGCCCCGGCCGGGGTGCTGGGCGCGCTGGCCGCCGCCGCGATGAACCCCAGCTCGGCCGGCGGCGACCACGCCGACGTCCACCTGGAGCGGACGGTGGTGCGCTGGATCGCCGAGCTGGCGGGCTTCCCGCACCCGCCCGGCGCGGGCCTGCTGACCTCGGGCGCCTCGATGGCGACCATCGTGGCCCTGGGCGCGGCCCGGCACCGGGCGGCGCTGCGGCTCGGCGTGGACGTCCGCGAGGAGGGGCTGTCCGCGCTGCCGCCGCTGGTCGGCTACGCCGGCGCCGAGTCGCACTCCTGTGTCCGCAAGGCCGCCGAGCTGCTGGGCCTGGGCAGCCGCCGGCTGCGCACCGTCCCCTCCGACCCGGCCGGCCACCTCGACCCGGCCGCGCTGCGGGAGATGATCGCCGCCGACCGGGCCGCCGGGCTGGTCCCGTTCCTGGTGGTGGCCTCGGCCGGGACCGTCAACACCGGCGCGGTGGACGACCTGGACGCCGTCGCCGACGTCTGCGCCGAGGAGCAGCTGTGGCTGCACATCGACGGCGCCTACGGGGCCTTCGGGGTGCTCGACCCGGTGGCCGCGCCCCGCTACGCGGGCCTGGACCGGGCCGACTCGCTGGCGCTGGACCCGCACAAGTGGCTGGGCGTGCCGGTGGACTGCGGCTGCGTCCTGGTCCGCGACCCGGACGGGCTGCGCGCGGCCTTCAGCCTGGTCCCCTCCTATCTGCGGGACGAGAACGCGGGCGGCCTCGGCTGGTTCTCCGAGTACGGCATCGAGCAGACCCGTCCCTTCCGCTCGCTGAAGGTCTGGGCGACGATCGCGGCCTCCGGACGCGAGGGCATCGCCCGGGACGTGGCGCACTGCACCGCGATGGCCCGTCGGCTGGGCGAACTGGTCGACGCGGAGCCCGACCTGGAGTTGCTGGCCCCGGTCGAGACCTCGATCGCCGCCTTCCGCTACGCCCCGGCCGGCGCCCCGGCCGAACTGCTGGACCGGGTCAACCAGGGACTGCCGGTGGCCGTCCAGGAGCGCGGCCGGACCTTCGTCACCGGCACCGTGCTGGCCGGCGGCCGGGAGGCCGTCCGCGCCTGCCTGATCAACCCGGCGGTGACCGAGCCGGATCTGCGGGTGCTGGTCGCGGAGGTCCGGGCGGCCGGCGCGGAGCTGCTGGCCGCGCTCGGCGGCTAGCGCTTCGGCTTCACTCGGTGTGGTTGACCAGCCGCACCTGGGTGCCGGCCGGGTAGCGGGAGAAGTCCACCACCGCGTCGAAGCGCTCAGCCGGGGCCAGATCGATGCTGTCGTGCGCGAGCGGACGGGCCAGCAGCCCGCCGTCGCTGCCGATCTGCACCAGGCCGCCGCCCCCGGGCGGCTGCGGGTCCAGCGCCAGCGAGCAGCGGCGGGCGTTGGAGCCGTTGAGAATGCGCAGCCGGTAGCGGGCCCAGTCGGCGTGGAGCACCGGCCAGGGTGCGCCGTTGACCAGGACGACGTCGCCGAGCACCCCGTCCATGTAGGGGTGTTCCTGTTCCTGTTCCGGAAGCGGAAGCGGAAGTCATTCCGGCCATGCCGGGCATGCCTGCCGTGCCCCCGCCGCCTGAGGGCTGGATCAGGTCGGTGGGGTAGCCGTCGCTCTCGGCCGGGGTGCGGCCGCCGTGCGGGTGCACCACGGTGGGGTGCGGCAGTTGGTTGCTGTGGCTCACTACGGTGCGGCGGCCGGACTGCGAGTGCCCATGTGATCGAGGTCACCGCCGCCGGGAGGGAGCAGGAGCAGTTGACCGCCCTGCTGACCCGCTTAGCCGCCGGTGACACTCCGTCGACCCAGGAACACGAGGACCACGAGGACCACTGAGCCGCTGCGCCCCGGCCCGACCGACTGTCGTCCGCGCTCTGGCTTTTCCAGCGAGAACACGTTCTACTTCTGCCGGGGAAGCACCCTCCTCCGAGGAGGGCCTCGCAGAGGAGGCGGCAGATGCCCGAGCAGCGCCACGGCAGACGGATCATGATGACCCCGGCGGAGCGCGACGCCTTCCTCGCGGAGCAGCGCACCTGCCGCGTCGCCACGGTCGCCGCCGACGGCCGCCCGCACGCCACCGCCCTCTGGTTCGTCTGGGACGGCTCGGCGCTGTGGCTCTACTCCGTCGCCCGCAGCCGACGCGGCGCCGAGCTGGCGGCCGACCCGCGCATCGCGGTGGTGGTCGACGCCGGCGAGTCCTACGGCGAGCTGCGCGGGGTGGAACTGACCGGCGAGGTGGAGCACGTCGGCGAGAGCCCCAGGACCGGACTGCCGCACGCCGAACTGGAGGCGCCGGAGAAGCTCTTCGCCGCCAAGTACGGCTTCGGTGCGAGCATGGTCCACGACGGCCGCCACGCCTGGCTCCGCCTCGCCCCGCGCACCTCCGCCAGCTGGGACTTCCGCAAGCTGGGCGGCGACTTCCAGCGTTGACCTGGGAGAAGGAGCGCCGGCGTAACACAGGTCACAGCCGAAGCACGGGTTCCACCCGGGGTTACGCGCGGCCGGTCTGGGACGATGGCCGGATGGCGGACCAGACCCGAGTGACCGAGCAGCCCACCAGCATCTCCGGCTTCGTGGATCTGCTGAGCCTCGAACAGATCGAGCTCAACCTCTTCCGGGGCTGGTGCCACGCCGGCGCGCCGCTGCGCGCCTTCGGCGGTCAGGTCGCCGCGCAGGCCCTGGTCGCGGCGGGCCGGACGGTCGACCCCGGACGCGCCGTGCACTCGCTGCACGGCTACTTCATGCGCCCCGGCGACCCGCGCCACCCGCTGGTGTACGAGGTCGAGCGACTGCGCGACGGCCGCTCCTACGCCACCCGCCGGGTCACCGCGATCCAGGGCGGCGAAGCCATGTTCACCCTCTCCGCCTCCTTCAAGGTGCCCGAGGACGGCCCCGACCGGCAGCGGGCGGTGCCGCCGCTGCCCGACCCGGACCAGCTGGACGACCCCTACGTGGCCTGGGCCGGCGGCGGAGCCGAGTCCTACTGGTCGACCACCGGTCGGTACACCCTGGAGATGCGGATCGTCCCGCGCGGGGCGAGCGGGCTGCCGAAGCCGCAGGACGGGGTGGAGGAGCAGTTCGTCTGGCTGAAGTCGGCCTCGGCGCTGCCCGGCGACGACCCGCTGCTGCACGTCTGCGCGCTGGCCTACCTGTCCGACCTGACCCTGGCCTCGACCGCTGCGATGCACCTGCAGCCGCCGCGCGCCGAACGCAGGGGACCGGCCAGGATCAACCTGGCCTCGCTGGACCACGCGATGTGGTTCCACCGCCCGTTCCGCGCCGACGAGTGGCTGCTGTTCGCCCAGCGCAGCCCCACCTCGGCGGACGGGCGCGGGCTGGCCCAGGGCGAGTTCTACACCCGGGACGGGCTGCTGGTCGCCTCGGTGGTGCAGGAGGCGCTGGTCCGCGAGCGGCGGTAGCCGCAGCAGGGCCGGTACCGGACCGGCCGCGGGCCGGTGGGAACACGGGCCAATGAGAACATCGTTCCAACGCGGCGGCGGTGCACATCACATCCACGGTGGTCAGTTGATCTGACCGCGCGTCATACACCTGCAACAGGGTTCCCGCTACAGTGGAGAGGTGTCCAAGGTAGACCTGTCCCCACGGCCGGTCGAGGCTATGTCTCCCCGCCAGTTGGAACGCCGGAAGCACCTGATCAGGGCAGCGATCGAACTCGTCTCCGAGATCGGCGTCGAGCGCGTCCAGATGAAACAGGTGAGCGAGCGCTCCGGGGTCGCGCTCGGGACGACCTATCGCTACTTCTCCTCCAAGGACCACCTGCTGGCCTCCGCCGTCTCGGACTGGCGCGGTCAGCTGATGGCCGACATCGCCGCCGAGCTGCGCGGCTCCCCCACCCCGCCGGGCGCCTCCGACCGGGTCGTCCGCTTCGTCCACCGGGGGATGCGGGCCTTCCAGCGCCAGCCGAACCTGGCCCACCTGCTGGTCTCGGTGACCGTGTCCACCGACCCCTTCGCCAGCGAGGCGGTCGAGGCGATGGCGAGCGCCGGTCGGGCCTCCCTGCTGGCCGTGATGCCCGACGTCCCGCCCGCCGCCGGCGCGGTCCTGCCGCTGCTCATCGACTCCGCCTGGACCAGCGAGCTCGTCGCCTGGGTCACCGGCCGCACCACCCTTGCGGACGCCTTCGTCCACCTCGACGAGATGATCCGCCTCCTGCTCGCCCCCTACGCGCCGGTGTGATGCCGAGCCGACGCGGCGGGACGCGCGGCGCAGGACTGAGCGGGCGGAGACCGGGCACAGGACTGTCAGGAGGTTGATGACATGGGTCCTGTACTTCTCGTCCTGCTGGTCGCCCTGCTCCTCGGCGGCCTGGGCTTCGCGATCCACATCCTGTGGTGGGTCGCGATCGTGGTGTTCGTGCTGTGGATTCTGGGCTTCTTCCGCAGTGGTGGTGGCCGTCCCGGTGGCCGGGGCGGCGGCTGGTACCGGTGGTGAGCGCGCGGGCCGCCTTCAGCCGAGGCGGGGGACGATCTCGGCGCCGTAGGCGTCGATGACCCGTTCGACCGCGTCGTGCATCGCGTAGACGGCGAACTGGTCCACGCCCAACTCCCGTAGCTGCGCCAGCTTCTCCAGGTGCGCGGAGACCGGTCCGAGCAGGCAGAAGCGGTCCACGACGGCGTCGGGGACGAAGTCCGTGTCCGGGTTCCCGACCCGACCGTGGTGGCTGTAGTCGTAGCCGTGACGGGCCCCGATGTACGCGGTCAGCGCCTCGGGCACCTGGTCGGAGTGCTCGCCGTAGCGGGCGACCAGGTCGGCGACATGGTTGCCGACCATCCCGCCGAACCAGCGGCACTGCTCCCGGGCGTGGGCCAGTTCCTCCTCACTGCCGTCGGTGACGTACGCCGGTGCGGCGACGCAGACGGTGATCGCGTCGGGGTCGCGGCCGGCCCGTTCCGCCGCCGCGCGGACCGACTTCACCATCCACTCGGTGAGGTAGGGGTCGGCCAACTGGAGGATGAAGCCGTCCGCCTGACGGCCGACCAGCTCCAGCGCCTTCGGCCCGTAGGCTCCCATCCACACCGGCAGCGCGCCGTCGCGGACCCAGGGCATCCGCATCACCGTGCCGTCGATCTCGGCCTCCCGGCCCTCGGCCAGCTCCTTGATCGCGTGGATGGCCTCGCCGAGCCGGGCCAGCGTGGCCGGTCGGCGCCCGGCGACCCGCATCGCCGAGTCGCCCCGGCCGATGCCGCAGACGGTGCGGTTGCCGTACATGTCGTTGAGGGTGGCGAAGACCGACGCGGTCACCTCCCAGCTGCGGGTGCAGGGGTTGGTCACCATCGGACCGACCGTCAGCCGCTCGGTCTCGGCCAGGATCCGGCTGTGGATGACGAACGGCTCCTGCCACAGCACGACCGAGTCGAAGGTCCAGCCGTGGCTGAAGCCGGCCGCCTCGGCGCGCTTCATCCGGTCGACGAGCAGCCGGGCGGGCGGGTCCGTCTGCAGCACGAGGCCGAAGTCCATGGTGCCTCCATTCCGGGGCTGAGCTGGGGTGACCGGACCGTCAGACGAGGTACTGGCTGGTGCCGCGCGGCAGGTACGCGCCATGGCCGGCCCGGCCCCGGTACTCGCCGTCCTCGATGACCACACTGCCGCGCGAGAGCACGGTCCTGGCCCGGCCGGCGACATGGCGGCCCTCGTAGGCCGAGTAGTCGACGTTCATGTGGTGGGTACTGGCTGACAAGGGATAACCGGCGTGCGGGTCGAAGACGACCACGTCGGCGTCGGCGCCCGGGGTGATGGTGCCCTTGCGCGGGTAGAGGCCGAACATCCGGGCCGGGGTGGCGCAGGCCAGCTCGATCCAGCGGCGCCGGGAGATCCGGCCGTCCACGACCGCCTGGTGCAGCAGGTCCATCCGGTTCTCCACGCCCGGGAGCCCGTTCGGGATCTTCGAGAAGTCGCCCCGGCCCAGCTCCTTCTGCCCGGTGAAGCAGAACGGGCAGTGGTCGGTGGAGACCACCGAGAGGTCGTTGGTGCGCAGCGCCCGCCAGAGCGCGTCCTGGTGCTCGCGCGGTCGCAGCGGAGTGCTGCAGACGTACTTGGCGCCCTCGAAGCCGGGCTCGGCGAGGTTGTCGGTGGAGAGGTAGAGGTACTGCGGACAAGTCTCGCCGAAGACGTTGAGCCCGAGGTCGCGCGCGGCGGCGATCTCGGCGACGGCTTGCTCGGCCGAGACGTGGACGACGTAGAGCGGGGCGCCGGCCACCCGGGCCAGCTGGATGGCGCGGTGGGTGGCCTCGGCCTCCAGCAGTTCGCGCCGGACCTCGCCGTGGTAGCGCGGGTCGGTCCGGTCGGCCGCCAGCGCCTGTTCGACCAGGACGTCGATGGCGATGCCGTTCTCGGCGTGCACCATGATCAGTCCGCCGTTGTCGGCGGAGCGCTGCATGGCGCGCAGGATGCGCCCGTCGTCGCTGTAGAAGACGCCGGGGTAGGCCATGAACAGCTTGAAGGAGGTGACCCCCTCCTCCACCAGCAGGTCCATCTCGTTCAGCACGTCGGGGGTGACGTCGGAGACGATCATGTGGAAGCCGTAGTCGATGGCGCAGTTGCCCTCGGCCTTGGTGTGCCAGGCGTCCAGGCCGTCGCGCAGCGAGCCGCCGACCGACTGGACCGCGAAGTCCACGATGGTGGTCGTCCCGCCCCAGGCGGCGGCGCGGGTACCGGTCTCGAAGGTGTCGGACGCGCTGGTGCCGCCGAAGGGCAGCTCCATGTGGGTGTGCACGTCGACCCCGCCGGGGACGACGTAGCAGTCGGTGGCGTCGATGGTCCGGTCGGCGGTCCACCCGGACGCCACGTCACTTCCGGTGCCGGCGAGCGCGACCACGCGCTCCCCCTCGATCAGGACGTCGGCGTGGACCTCCTCGGCGGCCGTGACGACCAGCCCACCGGTAATCAGGGTGCGTGTCATGCGCTGTCTCCCGTCGCACTGACTCATGAGGCCATGAGCGACAGCGTAGGCCCGACCAATGCGTCACGACAGGGACGACGCGGACGAAAATGCCCCCTTCGGGTGATCACCCCAAAGAGGCCCTTTTCGGCGCGCAGCCCGCCACGCGGTCCCCGCCTCAGCCCTCGCCCTCGACCGACGTGTTGAACGACGGGACCGCGTTGGTCGGGTCCGCAAACCATGGTCGTTGCGCGCCCGAGGGGGTGACCGTGAGTCCGAACCGGTCCACCGGGGGACGGCCCTGGTCGGCCCACCACCGCAGCGAGCGCTCCACCTCGTCCCACAGCCTGCGCGGTCCGTGCTGGTACACCGTGGCCGCCGGTTCGCCCCGGCGGAACTCGACCGCCGCCCAGGACGGCGGACCGTCCAGCGAGAAGAACCATGCGTTCACCCCGGCCTCGGTGGCGTTGAGCACGTGTGCGACCCCCGGCACGCACATGCCGACGACCAGGCGGGCCGGGTGGAACTGCTGCTGCCCGCCGAGGTCGTCCGGACCGAGGCCCGTCCAGCTCTGCTCGGCATCGCCGGGGTAGTGCGTGACGTGGTTGCCGAAGCGGCCCCAGTCCAACCGCTGGTCCCGGAGCTTCATGAACGCGACCGGCCTCAGGAACGGCCCGGATGCGCTCCCGTCCGCACGCACGGTGAGCTTCACCAGGGCATCGTCATTGGCGTAGTGCGTCCCCCACGGCGCGAGGACGACGCCGCCCGACCGAGTCTGCCGAAGCCACTCTGCGGGAATCTGCCGCACCCCCGCAGTGACGATCACCCGGTCGTAGGGAGCAGCCGCGACGTACCCGTCCGCGCCGTCTCCCCGGACCACCTGCGGGCGGAGCCCGTGAGCCGACAGCGCTGTCCGGGCCGCCACGCACACCACCGGGTCCACCTCGACCGTGACGACGTTTCCGCCGCCGAGGCGGCGTGTCAGCAGCCCGGCGTTCCACCCGGTCCCGGTACCGACTTCGAGCACGTTCATGCCCTCGGTCACGTCCAGGTCGCGCAGCATCTCAACCACCACGCTGGGCATGGACGCTGAGCTTGTCGGCACCGCCCCGGGCTGGGTACCCAGGTGCTTCCCGTCATCCCATTGGGTGACGATGGGCACGTTGGCGTGCGCCTGTGCCTCCCACTCGTCCGGGTCCTCGTACCGGTTGACGGCGGTGTTCGTGCCGGTGGTCATGGAGTGCGACCAGAACAGGCTCGGCAGGAACCAGGCACGCGGTACCGCCCGGAAGCTCTCGGCCCAATCGGGCGTCATGGAGCCAACGTTGAGAAGGAACCGCGCCAGCTCGTCGCTGGCGCGGGCCCCCTGCTCCGGTTCGGTGCTCATTCCTTTCGGTGGCCCCCGTCCCCGGGCGGCGAGCCGCCGTCCGGCGGCGGCGGGGGCGGCGGTTCCCACGGCTGACCGGGGAGCCCGTCACCCCCCTCGTCGACGGGCCGGAGGATCGGAGTCACTGCCATGTGCTGGCCTCCCTGTGTTGGGTCATGCGCGGCCCACCGGGCGGATGTCCGACGGGGGTGATGCCCTGCCCCGGAAGGGACGGGAGCCTTTGGGACGGCGGGACGCAGTGGATCGCGCCCCTCATGACGCCTCAAGCGCGCGGCGGGCAGCACTTGCCTCGTTCTCGGGCGCGGGAACACAGTTGGGGCATGAACAGGGGGGCATGGCCTGCGACTCGGATGTGTTCACGAAGGCGGTGGGCTCATAGTCCACGACCCGAAGCTCCCGCTCGACACCCGTATCCCGGTTCACCACGTACACGCGAAGCATCAACACATCTGCCACCGCCCTGTGGCCCGTCCGCCCAGCAATGGTCCGATCGCCAACCCACCGAACACGTCCGTCACGCTCCCTTGCCCACGGCTGACCGTCACCCTTCTGGTTTACCGGCAGAGACCTGACCACGTAGGGGCACGCATAGGGGCATCCTGGTCCTATGGACGTCGGGCTCTTGATCCGTGATCTCCGAAAGCAACACAGTTGGTCCCAGGGCCGATTGGCTGATGAGCTGAACGCGGCCAATGGTTACAGGACCAACGTCACCCGCGAAGAGGTGAGCCGGTGGGAGCGGGGCAAGGTCACGCCCGGCCCATGGTGGCTCACCCGGTTGGCCACGGTCCTACAGGTGCCACTAGCCATACTGGAGAACCCCGCCATGTACCGACGTCAGTTCCTGACCACCGTCGCCGCAACGACGATTGCCCCGGTCGTCGGCAATGACCTGTTGTCGCACGGGTTCGCTTCCGCGCTCAAGGGCAAGCCCAGCGGGGACGCCTGGCAGAACACCCTTGAAACGTATGGCCGTGACTACATGTCGGCCGGTGCGGCCGAGCTCCAGCAGCGGCTCGCCGGCGATCTCGTCGTGTTGCAGCAGCAGTTGGACACCCCGGAGATGTGGCAGGTGGCCGCGCGCATGGCCACGCTGTACGCCAAGACCTACCCCGGTTCCGACGGCACCAAGGCCGTGGACTGGTACCGGCTCGCGGCCGAAGCGGCGGACCGTTCCGGGGACACGCAGACCCGCGTCTGGGTCCGGGGCCGCGCTGCCATCGCCCTCGGGTACGAGGGGGCCGCGCTCCCCGTGGCAGGACGCTTCGCGGACGCTGCCCTTGCCCTGTCCGACAAGCCGTCACTTGGCAGGCTCAACGCCGTCATGGGCAAGGCCCACGCTGCGGTGAACCAGGGCGACCGGGCCACCGCCCGCGCACTGCTGGACGAGGGGCAGCGGGTGTTCGACGTGGCCGCGTCCGGCGACCGGGAGGAGTCGGACTACGCCGTGCCGGAGTGGCGTATGAACGTCTTCGTCTCCCTCCTTGCGGCACGACTCGGCGACGAGCAGCGGGCGGTGAAGGCCCAGGACCGGGCCGCGGCGCTGCTCCCCGCCAGCCTGCCCCGCTTTCGCACGCACCTCGAAATGCACCGAGGGCTGATGCTGGCGCGAGCCGGGGACAGGGCCGGCGGGGCCGCCTACGCGCAGAGCGCACTGGACCGGTTGCCGCCGGAGAAGCACTCACTGACGCTCCGCATGCTGATGGACGAGATCCGAGCCTGACGAGACTGACGCCTGCGGCTTGCCGACGGCAGGGCATTGCGCCCCGGGCCGGGCGTACGGGTGATGTGTTCGCAGGTCAGCTATCCGCGATGGCCGCGTGCAGGGCCAAGGCTGTGGCGAGCGTGGCGCCGCCCAGCTCGATACCGGCCAGGAGCTCGATACCGGCCTGGAGCTCGGTCCCGGACGGCAGTTGACCAGCCACCGGCGCGGCGATGTCACGGAGCAGCGCGAGATCGCTCGCTCTGCAACCGGTACTTGTCCATGCGCGGGCGATCGCCGGCGATCGCGCCCGGCAGAGCGAGGGCGTCGACGCCCCCCGCGCTGAGGGCTTGCCGCATCCGGCCAGGGAATCGGGGCTCATCGCGGCGACAGTACCCCCGTTGCGGGCACGGGCCCCGGGCCACCGGCCGATCGCCGGGCCGCGCCCGGTGGTCGACGCACCAGGCCCACGCCTGCCGGGGGCAGACTGGCGGAGGGGGGACGGAGTGTCGCCAGGGGGCCGGAGTCGCGTCGGCGGCCTGGTATTCCGGGATTGGCGCGGTGGAGGTCGAGAGTGGCCAGCCTTCCAGGCTCTCATATCCCCAAGCAAGTTCTGCGGTCGTCACCAAGTATTTCCCCTTTTGACATATACGCGCCATCTACGCGCGTTTCACTCGACACCGGCAGGACGAGTCAGGGCGAGATCGGGTGGGGTTGGGACGATGGCGCAACACAGCGAGGTGCTCGTCCGGTCGGACCGGGCGGTGCGGAGGAAGCGCGTCAAGCGTGCCCGGGAGAGCCCGATGGGCTGGCTCTACAGCGCTCCGGCGCTGCTGATCTTCCTGGTCTTCGTCATCGCGCCGACCGGCTACACGATCTACGTCAGCACCTTCAACTGGAACGTGCTGAACACCTCGATGTCCAAGTACATCGGCTTCGCCAACTACCAGGCGCTGTTCCACTCCAACTCCCCGACCTTCCTGTCCAGCCTCGGGCACTCGCTCTACTTCACCGGGGCGATGGTGATCGGCGGTACCGCGCTCGGGCTGGGGATCGCGCTGCTGCTGCAGCGCGGCGGCCGGCTGCTGAGCGCCACCCGGGTCGCCATCTTCACCCCGTACGTCACCCCGGTGGTGGCCACCTCGGTGGCCTGGGTGTGGATCTTCAACCCGCAGTTCGGCCTGGCCGACAGCATCCTCAGGGCCGTGGGCCTGCCGGCGGTGCAGTGGCTCCAGTCGCCGACCTGGGCGATGCCCTCGGTGATCGTCTTCAGCCTCTGGCACGAACTGGGCTTCACCGTGGTGCTCTTCCTCGGCGGGCTCTCGGTCGTCTCCAGCGAGATGAGCGAGGCCGCCCGGCTGGACGGGGCCAACGCCTGGCAGGAGTTCTGGCACATCACCTGGCCGCAGCTGCGGCCGGTCACCAGCTTCGTGGTGATCATCACCAGCATCACCTCGCTCCAGGCCTTCACCCAGTTCTACGAGATGAGCCAGGGCGGCCCGGACTACGCCACCACCACCCTCAGCTACCTCCTCTACCAGGAGGCGTTCGTCATCTTCCACACCGGCTACGGCGCCGCGCTGGCCATGGTGCTCTTCCTGATCACCGCCGCGTTCACGCTGCTCCGCCGCCGGACCGGCAGTCAGATCGCCGAGTCGCTCTGAGCCCGCCGTCCCGCAGGACCGCCACACCGGACCACCGCGTCACCCTCACCGCAGTGCTCTCCGCCTTCACCAAAGGCCGACCGAAGGGGTCAACCCGTCATGTCCCGTAACCGCAGGGGCCTCGCCCTGCTCGCCTCCGCCACCGCGATCGTCGCCCTGGCCGGCTGTTCGTCCAGCAGTTCCGCCTCGGGTTCCGGCTCCTCGGCCCAGGCCGGTGGCAAGGCGACCATCAGCTTCATGTCCATCATGGACAGCGGCACGCAGAAGTCCACGCTGGTCGCGCTGACCAGCGCCTTCGAGAAGGCCAATCCGGGCATCACCGTCAACCTGGAGTACCAGACCAGCTACGGCAACCTGCTGGCCAAGGAGACCGCCGGGGTGGCCGCCCACAACGCCCCCACCCTCGGGCAGGTCCAGGAGAGCTGGGCGGCGACCTTCGCCAACAGCGACGCCATCCTGCCGCTCAGCCAGTACGCCGGCAGCAACAGCCCGGCCGGGCTCAGCGCCTTCTACAGCGGCGTCCAGAACGACCTGAAGCTGCCCGACGGCAAGCTGTGGATGTGGCCGTTCAACAAGAGCGTCCAGGTCATGTACTACAACGAGACCATGCTGAAGGCCAAGAACCTGCCGGCGCCCACCACCTGGGCCCAGTTCGCGACCGACGCCAAGGCCGTCTCCACCGGCGGGGTCACCGCGATCACCGTCGACCCGGGCACCACCTCCTCCCCGGCCGGCGGCGCGACCATGTTCGAGGCACTCACCGCCGCCTACGGCACCCCGGACTTCGCCGCCAACGGCACCCCGCAGCTGAACAGCCCGGCGGCGATCCAGGCGCTCACCTACATGGAGACGCTGAAGAACGAGGGCGCCCTCGCGGTCGGCACCGACTACCCGGGCGAGACCGCCCTCGGCGCGCAGAAGGGCGCCTTCGACCTGAGCAGCGCGGCCGGCTACTACTACGAGAACCAGGCCGTGGGCAGCAAGTTCCCGCTGGGGACCGAGGTCCTGCCCACCGGCCCCTCCGGCACCCCGACCAACATCCTCTCGGGCACCAACATCGCCATGTTCTCCGGCGCCTCCCCGGCCCAGCAGTCGGCCGGCTGGAAGTACATGCAGTTCCTCGCCTCGGCCTCCAGCCAGGCCCAGTGGGCCGAGCAGACCGGCTACCTGCCGGTCACCTCGCAGGCGCTGCCGCTGATGAGCAGCTTCATCGCCAAGAACCCCTACCTGACCACGGCCGTGGCCGCGCTCGAGTACGCGGTGGCGCAGCCGCCGTACACCTGGGTCCAGCAGGCCCAGGGCGAGGAGGTCGTCGCCATCCAGGCCGTCCTGGACAAGGGCGAGGACCCGACCACCGCGCTGAACGCGGCCCAGAAGGCAGCCCTCGCCGACCAGCAGAGCGCCCAGTGAGTTCTGCCGCATCCGACGCCTTGACGGGCGACCGGTCCGAGGTTCGCCGCCGGGGGCTCCTCCGGCGGCGCGCCTCGGCGCGCCGCCTGCCGAGCGCCGTGCCGAGCCGCCCGGTGGGCAGTTCGCGCGTCGCCACCGTGCTGAGCCGGACCCTGGCCGTCCTCGTCGGCCTGCTGTTCCTGCTGCCCTTCTACCTCGTGGTCGCCACCTCGCTGAACTCCGCCAGCGCGACCGCGTCCCTCTCCGGGATCCTGCTGCCGCACTGGCACTGGGGCAACTACGCCCGGGCCTGGGACGCGGAGCCGTGGACCCGGTACTTCCTGAACACCGTGCTGGTCGCCTCGCTGACCACGGTGCTGGTGCTGGCCACCTCGCTGCTGGCCGGGTTCGCCTTCGGGGTCATGCGGTTCAAGGGCCGCAACCAGCTGTTCCTGCTGGTGCTGTCGGTGCTGATGGTGCCCACCACGGTGCTGCTGATCCCCGACTACATCATCGCCACCGACATCAACTGGCTGGACACCTACTGGATCCAGATCATCCCCTTCGGCGCCAGCGTCTTCGGGGTCTTCCTGGTCCGGCAGTTCTTCCTGAGCCTGCCCACCGAACTCTTCGACGCCGCCGAACTGGACGGCGCCGGGCGGTTGCGGATGCTCTGGTACGTCGGGATGCCGATGGTCCGCCCGGCCCTGCTGATCATCGTCCTGAACACCTTCATGGCCAGCTGGAACTCCTTCCTGTGGCCGCTGATCATGACCACCAGCCCCAGCGTCCAGCCGATCGAGATCGGCGTCTCCAGCTTCGCCGGGGCCGACGGCACCGACTTCACCGGCATGTGCGCGGCGGTCACCTTCACCACCATGCCGGTGCTGGTGCTCTTCCTGGTGCTGCAGCGCCACTTCATCACCGGTGCCATGGCCGCCACCGGAGGCGTCCGTGGCTGAACCCGGCACCGCCTCCACCCACCTGACCGACCGTCGGAAGCCGGTGCTGGTCACCGACTTCGACGGAACGCTCTACCGGGGCGACGCCCCCCTGCACTACTACGCCGAGCGGGCCGCGCACCGGCTCCCGGCCGCCGACCGCGCGGCGCTGCTGGACGGGCTGGCCGGCTACCTGGACCAGGGCGCCCCGGTCCTGCCGGAGGCGGTGGACGGCTGGGAGGCCGTCGCCGTCCTCGGCCGCCGCCAGGGCCTCGGCCGGGACGTGCTCAACGCCGCCTTCGCCGAGACCCGGGCCCGGATGGCCGGGCCCGCCCTGGAACTGGAGGTCCCCACCGGCTACGCGGAGCTGCTGCTGGAGCTGCGGGGGCGGGGCGTGCGGGTGGTGCTCGCCACCAACAGCCCGGCCGAGGGCCTCGATCCGCTGCTGCGCCGGCTCGACGTGCTGCCGCTGGTGGACGAGGTGGTCTCCGGCACCGGCAAGCCGGCCGGACTGCACCGGCTGCTGCGGCGCGAACTCGGCCTCGCCGAGGACGCCGAGGCGTCCGAGGTCCGCGCCGGGGACGCCGCCCGACTGCTGGTGATCGGGGACCACTGGCACAACGACATCGCACCGGGGTTGGAGATCGGCGCGGTCGGCGCCTACATCGACCGCTTCGGCCGCGCCGACGGCCCCGCCCACCGCACCGCCCCCGTGATCGAGGATCTGCTCGACACCGTACGGACCTGGGCCGACGCCCGGTCGCTCGCCGAGAGGAACTGAGCACTCATGGTCGCTGTCGAATTCTGGGGTGGCCTCGGCGTCATCGGCGGAAGCAAGATCATGATCGAGGACGGCGGCCACCGGGTGCTGCTGGACATCGGTCTGGACATCCCCAGTGGCCGGGACCCCTTCCGCCGGCCGGTCCTGCTCCGGCCGGGACGCGAGCTGTCCGACCGGCTGCGGATGGGCGTCGCCCCGCGGATCCCCGGCCTGTTCGACCCGGACGCCCTGACCGCCGCCGCGCTCGGCCCGGTCCGCGGCCCCGCCCGGCCGGGGCACCGCCGGTTCGGGCTGGCCCGCGCTGGCCGCCGCCCTGGCCGAACCGGCGGGCGAGACCGCCGTCTTCGTCAGCCACCCGCACATCGACCACGTCGGCCTCGCCGGCTTCCTCCGCGAGGAGGTCGCCGTGCACGCCCACACCGACGCGGTCGACCTGCTCGACGCGCTCAGCGCCACCGGGCAGGGGCTCACCCACGGCGACCCGGCCTGGCGCCGGCTCACCGACGGCCAGCGCACCCGGGTCGGGCCGATCGAGGTGGAATGCGTCGCCGTGGACCACGACGTCCCCGGCGCCTCCGGCTACCTGGTCCGCACCTCCGCCGGGGTCCTCGCCTTCACCGGCGACATCCGGTTCCACGGCCACCACCCGGAGCGCTCCTGGGGCTTCGTCGAGCGCGCCGCCGAGTGCCAGGTCCTGGTCACCGAGGGCACCACCCTCGGCTGGGACCCCGGCGCCCGGCCCCGCGACGAGACCGACGTGCGGCGGGACTTCACCGAGCTGGTCGAGCGCACCCCCGGGCTGGTGCTGCTCTCCTGCTACCCGAGGGACCTGGAGCGGGTCAGCACCTTCCTCGGCATCGCCGCCGCGGCCGGGCGCACCGTCCTGTGGACCGAGCAGACCGCGGCCCTCCTGCGGCTGCTGGGCGTGGCGGAGGTGCTCTCCAGCGCCGACGTGCCCGCGAGCGAGCTGCACGCGGCGCCAGGCTCGTACGTGGTCGCGCCGGACCCGGACGACCTCGCCTCGCTGCTCGACCTGCCGGTCGGCGACGGCTACCCTGCCCCCGTCTTCGTCCACGCCAACGGCGAACCGCTGGGCCCCTTCGAGCCGCGCTGGGAGCCCTTCACCGACTGGCTGTCGGCGCTGGGCATCCCGCTGCGGCAGATCGGCTGCTCGGGCCACGCGAGCCAGGACCACCTGCACCTGATGCTGGAGCGGATGCGGCCGAGCACGGTCTTCCCCATCCACACGACCGCTCCGCTGCGGCTGCACCCGCCGACCGGCACCGCCCGCGTGGTCGCCGAGTACGCCGCCCGCTACGACTTCGCGGGCCGCGCCCGGTAGCCGACCGGCCGGAGCGGGCGGGCCGCCGCTGCCGGAGCGGGGCGCTCAGCGCCCCGCTCCGGCAGCGGTGAGCTGTTGCCAGGCCCGGTCCAGGGCCTCGATCAGCAGGTCGGCGCCCTCGACGGCCTCCGGCTCGGTCAGCGTCATCGGGGGCGCGATCCGCAGGACGTTGCCCCGGGCACCGCCCTTGCCGATCAGCAGGCCGAGTTGCTTGGCCTGCTCCAGCACGGCCGCCGCCGCGGCGGCGGAGGGCTCGCCCGCCGGGTCGACCAGCTCGACGCCGATCATCAGCCCGCGGCCGCGCACCTCCTGGACGATCGGCAGCCCGGCCGCGCGCAGCCGCTCGGTGAGCAGCGCGCCCATCGCCCGGGCATTGCCCTGCAGGTCGTGGTCGAGCAGGTGGCGCAGGTTGGCCAGGGCCCCGGCGGTGGTGATCGGGCTGCCGCCGAAGGTGGAGATGGAGTTGGCGTCCAGACAGTCCATCACCTCGGCGCGGGCGACCACTCCGCCCATGGACAGGCCGTTGCCGATGCCCTTGGCGAAGGTCAGCACATCGGGCGGGCCTGCCTCGGCGTGGGCCTGCCAGCCCCAGAAGTGGTCGCCGGTCCGGCCCCAGCCGGTCTGCACCTCGTCGGAGATCCAGAGGATGCCGTGCCGGTCGAGCACCCGCTTGAAGGCGGCGAACAGCCCGTCGGGGCCGCTGGTGAAGCCGCCGACGCCCTGGATCGGCTCGGCGATCAGCGCCGCGACCGGCCCGCCGACCTGGGTCAGCAGGTCCTCCAGGTCGGCGGTGCAGGCGGCGGTGAACTCGGCGTCGGACAGGTGCGCGAAGGGGCCCCGGGTGCGGACGCCGCCGTGGACGTAGAGGGTCTGCAGCGGCGAGAGGCTGCTCGGCGACCAACTGCTGTTGCCGGTGATCCCGATCGTGCTGAACGAGCGCCCGTGGTAGCTGTTGCGCATCGCCAGCACCTGGTTGGAGCGGCGGTAGGAGGTGGCGAGCAGCAGCGCCGCGTCGTTGGCCTCGGTGCCGGAGGTGGTGAAGAAGACCTTGGCGTCGGGGATGCCGGAGAGCTCGGCGATCTGCTCCGCCAGCTCCACCATCGGCGTGGAGAGGTAGAGGGTGGAGGTGTGGATGATCCGCCCGGCCTGCTCGGCGACCGCCTTGGTGACCTCGGGCAGGGCGTGGGCGGTCATGGTGGTGAGGATCCCGCCGAAGAAGTCCAGGTAACGGCGCCCCTCGGCGTCCCAGACATGGCGGCCCTCGCCGTGGGTCAGCTCGATGGGCTCGTCGTAGTAGACGGCCAGCCAGGCCGGGGTGACGGCGCGGTGGCGGCGGATCAGATCGGTCACGGCGGACTCGCTTCCCCCCTGCGGCGGCCGCAGGACGACGACGGTGCGGTGGCGGTTGGAGCGCGGATCGATGCCGGGCCCGGCGGTCAGGGCTCGGCGGTCAGGGCCCGGTGAGCGGTCCGTAGGCGTCGGGGCGGCGGTCGCGGTAGAACGCCCACTGGTTCCGGACCTCCTCGATCAGCCCGAAGTCCAGCTCCCGGACCACCAGTTCCTCCTCCTTGTCGGAGGCGGCCGCGCCGACCAGTCGGCCGCGCGGGTCGACGAAGTAGCTGGTGCCGTAGAAGTCGTTGTCGCCGTACTCCTCCGTGCCGACCCGGTTGATCGCCGCGATGAAGTACTCGTTGGCGACGGCGGCGGCCGGCTGCTCCAGCTGCCACAGGTAGGCGGACAGGCCGCGGCTGGTCGCGGAGGGGTTGTAGACCAGCTGCGCGCCGGCGAGTCCGAGGGCGCGCCAGCCCTCCGGGAAGTGCCGGTCGTAGCAGATGTAGACGCCGATCCGGCCGACGGCGGTGTCGAAGACCGGCCAGCCGAGGTTGCCCGGCCGGAAGTAGAACTTCTCCCAGAAGCCCTTCACCTGCGGGATGTGGTGCTTGCGGTACTTGCCCAGGTAGCTGCCGTCGGCGTCGATGACGGCGGCGGTGTTGTAGTACACGCCGGGCTGCTCCACCTCGTACACCGGGACGACCATCACCATCCCGAGCTCGCGGGCGAGCGAACGCATCCGGCTGACGGTGGGGCCCTCGGGGACGGCCTCGGCCCAGCGGTAGTGCTGTTCCTCCTGCACCTGGCAGAAGTAGGGGGCGTTGAAGACCTCCTGGAAGCCGATCACCTGTGCTCCCTGCGCGGCGGCCTCGCGGGCGTGGCGCTCGTGCAGGTCGACCATGGAGGCGCCGTCGCCGGTCCAGCGGGTCTGGACCAGGGCGGCGCGCACGATCTGCGAGCCGCGGTCGGCGGCGGATGCGGAATCCGACATGACTCACCCTCACCTTCGGCCGGGCCCGGGCCCGGCAGGTCTGGACGGCGTCCCGGACGACGGGGCGTCCCCGCTGCGCGGCAGGCAGTCGCGCCGGGACACACCGCGTGGCGGATACGTCCGTCGTAACGCAGCGAAGACGTTGATGTTTCCCGACCAGCGGCTAGATCACTCGTACGAGCGACAGATCTCCTCTCCGGTCGACTGCCCGGGCGTTTGCCCGGCCGACTGCCCGGGTGATGTCGGCAGCCACAGCGACGTGATCAGCGCGCGGACGCTCGCGGCGAAGAGCAGGTCCAGCTCGGGCGGCGCGGCCAGCGAGTGGGCCAGCTCCGGGTCCTGCTCGGCCGTCTCGTCGTCCCAGAGCTCCGGCTCACCGGGGTGCTGCCGGGGCGCGCGCTCCCGGTTGCGCTCCACCAGGACGAAGCCGACCACCTGGAACTGGACGGCGCGCACCGCCCGCGCCGCCTCCTCGCCGCGCAGTCCCGCCGCATGTGCCTCGTGCACCAGCGCCCGCTGGGCCGGCAGCATCATCACCTCGGTCAGGCCGCGCTCATGGACCAGCGCGATCAGGTGCGGACGCTGCCGCAGCAGCCGGCGCAGGGCCAGCGCCACCGACTCGGCGCGCCGGGCCGGGGTCGCCCCGACCGCTCTGATCTCCCCCATCTCCCGCACGGTCCGGGCCACCAGCTCGTCCAGCAGCGCCTCCCGGTTGCCGACGTGCCAGTAGATCGCGGTGACGGCGGTGCCCAGCTCGGCGGCCAGCCGGCGCATGGTCAGCGCCTTGGGCCCGTCCCGGCGGACGAGCTCGGCCGCGGTCGCGACGACCAGTTCCCGATTTATCTGATGATCCGTCACAGAAAGCTGCTCCCAAGGATGTTGGGCCCTGCAAGCCCCTTTACCCGGCACGCCCGGCGGAGTAACAGTGTTACAGAGAACTCGGGAGGAACGAGACGAAGGCGGTACAGCCATGGCACGCGTACGGTACGGCCCGCGCAGCGAGGCGGAGATCCGGGCAGCCAAGGGGGCCCGGGGCAGCCTGCCCGACATCTGGTCCACCGGGGTGGTCGCGGTCTGGGAGAGCGACCCCGACGCGGTCGCCCAGGTGCTCCCGCCGCCGCTCAAGCCCGCCGAGCGGGCGCTGGTGCGGGTGAACATCAGTCAGGTCGACCTCTTCGGCAGCCCCCTGGGGGCGGGCTCGTTCTCGGTGAGCGCCCAGCACGGGGCGCACACCGGCTGGTACCCGCTGGTGATGCCGATGACCACCGAACGGGCGCTGATCGGCGGCCGGGAGGTCTTCGGCGAGCCCAAGAAGCTCGGCGAGGTCGGCGTGGAGCGCCGGGCCGACCCGGGCGGCGACCTGGTCACCGCCCGGCTGACCCGGCACGGCATCTCCTTCGTCGAGGTGCGCGGCCGGGTGACCGGCGAGCTGCCGCTGCCCGAGCCGGTCGAGAAGCTCGACTTCTACCTCAAGTTCCTGCCCGCCGTGGACGGCGAGGGCTTCGACGCCGACCCGGTGCTGGTGCACTGCCTGCGCAACGAGCGGGTGCGGCGGCTGGAGGGCGTCGACGGCGAGGTGGTGCTGCGGGAGTCGGCGTTCGACCCGGTCGCGGACCTGCCGGTGCGCCGGCTGCTGGAGATCACCATCGGCGAGAAGACCTCCGACCAGCGCGGACGGGTGGTGGAGCGGCTCAGCGCCCAGGCCGTGCTGCCCTACGTCCACCAGCGCTACGACGACGCCCAGCAGGTCCTGGACTCCCCGGCCCCGCCCGCCGCGCCCGCCGGGGAGGCGTGATGGAACTCGTCACCGGACAGGTCGCCGTGGTCACCGGCGCGGCCGGCGGCATCGGTCTGGCCATGGCCGAGCGCTTCGCCGCCGAGGGACTGCGGGTGGTGCTCGCCGACGTGGAGGAGCCCGCGCTGGACAAGGCCGTCGCCGGGCTGCGGGAGCGCGGCGCGAGCGCGGTCGGCCAGGTCACCGACGTCTCCGAGCGCGACAGCGTGGAGGCCCTGGCGGAGGCCGCCTACCGCGCCTTCGGCGCGGTGCACGTGCTGTGCAACAACGCCGGCGTCGGCTCCGGGGCCGAGGGGCGGATGTGGGAGCACGAGCCCAACGACTGGAAGTGGGCCTTCGCCGTCAACGTCTGGGGCGTCTTCCACGGCATCCAGGCGTTCGTGCCCCGGATGCTGGCCGGCGGCGAACCCGGACACCTGGTCAACACCTCCTCCTCGGACGGCGGGATCGCACCGCTGCCGACCGCCTCGGTCTACGCGGTCACCAAGTCGGCCGTGGTCACCATGACCGAGTCGCTCTACGCCCACCTGCGGGCCGAGCGGGCGCCGATCGGCGCGTCGGTGCTCTTCCCCGGGCCGCACATGCTGCGCACCGGGCTGTGGGAGTCGCACCGCAACCGCCCCGAGCGCTACGCCAAGGAGCGTCCGCGCCGCACCCCCTACCGCAGCCTGGAGCAGTGGGAGGCGGCGATGGCCGCCGCCGGGCAGGAGATCGAGTTCACCCCGGTCGAGGAGGTCGCCGGGGTCGTGGTGGACGGCATCCGCGCCGACCGCTTCTGGATGCTGCCGCCGAGCGAGCACAGCGACCGCCAGATCCGCGCCCGCTCGCAGTCGATGCTGGACCGCAGCAACCCCGCCTACCTGGAGCACTTCATCCTGGAGGAGGAGTGATGACGGACGGTCGGCCGACGGACAGTCAGCCGTACGACGAGCCCTACCTGGTGGTCTCCTCCGACTGCCACGCCGGGCTGCCCACCGAGCAGTACCGGCCCTACCTGGAGTCCGCGCACCACCGCGCCTTCGACCGGTTCCTGTCCGAGGCCGCGTCCCGGCGCGAGGACGCGACCCGGCTCGGGGTGCGCAACGAGGCCTTCGCGCAGAAGTGGTTCGAGGATCACGAGGAGGGCCTGCGCGGCGGCTGGGACCCGGCGCAGCGCGACAAGGAGCTGGACGGCGACGGCGTGGCCGGCGAGGTGGTGTTCCCGGACGCGGACGCGGTGGACAGCACCACCGCCGCGCCCTTCGGCGTCGGCCTGGGGCTGAGCGGCGACCAGGACCCGGTGCTGGGGATGGCCGGGGCACGGGCGCACAACCGCTGGCTGGCCGAGTTCATCGCCGGCGGCGCGCAGCCGGAACGGCGCTGCGGGGTGGCACTGCTGCCGATCACCGGGGACGTGGACGTGGCGGTGGCCGAGGTCCGCCGGGCGCACGCCTCCGGCCTGGGCGCGGTGATGATCCCGGCCATGTGGGTGGACAAGGCCCCCTACCACGACCGCCGCTACGACCCGGTCTGGGCGGTCTGCCAGGAGCTGCGGATGCCGGTGGTGACCCACTCCGGCTCGGCGCCGCGCCACGAGTACGGCGACCACCTGGGCATCTACGTCACCGAGGTGACGTTCTGGCCCTCCCGCCCGCTGTGGTTCCTGCTCTGGTCCGGCGTGTTCGAGCGGTTCCCGGGGCTGCGCTTCGGGGTGGCGGAGTCGGGCTGCTGGTGGCTGCCCAACCTGCTGTGGTTCATGGACCGGCTCTACCTGGGCGCGCACGGGGGCAAGAAGCTCTCGCCGTTCGCCGAGCTGACCATGGCGCCCAGCGCCTACGTGGACCGCAACTGCTTCATCGCCGCGACCAACACCAAGCGGCGGGAGCTGGCGCAGCGCTACGAGATCGGGGTCGGCTCGATCTGCTGGGGCAGCGACTTCCCGCACCCGGAGGGCACCTGGCCGAACACCCGGCAGTGGATGCGGACCACCTTCCACGACATCCCGATCGGCGAGACCCGGCAGATGCTGGGGCTGTCCTGCGCCGAGGTCTTCGGCTTCGACCTGGCGAAGCTGGCCCCGATCGCCAGGCGGATAGGCCCCACGCCGGCCGAACTGGGCCAGCCGGAGGACCAGTCGGCGGTGGAGGCGGCCTGGGCCCCGGCCCGCGAGGTCGGCCGGCACTGGCTGACCGGCCGCGACTTCCCGTTCATCGGCACCGCCGCCCCGACCGAAGGGAGCACCCTGTGAACCCGGCGAGCCCTGTGAACCCGGCGAGCCCTGCGCCCCCTCCGGCGACGGAGCCCGAGCGTTACACCGTGATCTCGGCGGACTGCCATGCCGGCGCCGACCTGCTGGACTACCGGCCCTACCTGGAGTCCCGGCACCACGCGGCCTTCGACGCCTGGGCGGCGGCGTACGTCAACCCCTATGCCGACCTGCAGGCGCCCGAGGCGGAGCGCAACTGGGACTCGCCCCGCCGGCTGGCCGAGCTGGAGCAGGACGGCATCGTCGCCGAGGTGGTGTTCCCGAACACCGTCCCGCCGTTCTTCCCCAGCGCCTCGCTGATGGCGGGTCAGCCGGGGCCGGAGGAGTTCGCCCAGCGCTGGGCCGGGCTCCAGGCACACAACCGCTGGATGGCCGACTTCTGCGCCCAGGCGCCGGGGCGCCGCGCGGGGACCTTCCAGATCCTGCTCGGCGACGTGGACGCGGCCGTGGCCGAGGTCCGGCGCTGTCACACGGCCGGGCTGACCGGCGGAGTGGTGCTGCCGGGCGTCCCGCCGGGGGCGCCGGTGCCGGAGCTCTACTCCAGGGTCTACGACCCGCTGTGGGCGGTCTGCGCCGAGCTCGGCGTCCCGGTCAACCACCACGGCGGCTCGGCCAGTCCGGAGCTGGGGCCCGAACCGGCCGCGCGGGCCGTGTTCATGGTGGAGACCACCTGGTTCTCGCACCGGGCGCTGTGGCACCTGCTCTTCGGCGGGGCGTTCAAGCGCCACCCGGGGCTGCGGCTGGTGCTGACCGAGCAGGGCTCGGGCTGGATCCCGGGCGTGCTGGACATGCTGGACTACTACCACCGGCGGCTGGTCGGCGCGGCGACCCGGGCGGCCACGGCCCCGCCGGACACCGACCGGCCGCAGACGGCGGAGTCCAAGTTCGGCGCGGGGCTGGCCGAGTCCATGGGCGACAGCCCGCACGAGGTCTGGGACCGCAACTGCTTCGTCGGCGCGAGCTTCATGCGCGCCCACGAGGTGCCGCTGCGGCACCGGATCGGCCTCGACAAGATCATGTGGGGCAGCGACTTCCCGCATGACGAGGGCACCTGGCCGCACAGCACCGAGGCGCTGCGCACCGCCTACGCCGGACTGCCCCGCGCCGAGGTCGCGGCCATGGTCGGCAGCAACGCGGCCCGGGTCTACGGCTTCGACCTGCCCGCGCTGGACGCGTTGGCGGCCAAGGTCGGCCCGCTGGTGAGCGAGGTGGCGCAGCCGCTGGACGCCCCGCCGCCGGGCGCGACCAGCCCGGCCTTCGCCGTCGGCTCCAGCGTCCGCGTCTGGTGAACGCGCTGCGGTGGTGCGCTCCAGATCGTTCGGGGGCGCACCGCCGCACCGGGGGCTGTGCCCGGAAACTGTTCCATACCGGTCGGTAACAACCTCTAGTCAGCGCGTATCCGACCGGCCTACGCTTCCGCCATGCCGAACCTGCCCAATGCCGTGCTGTGGTCGATACCCGCGTTCGTCCTGCTGACCGTCATCGAGATCGTGTCCTTCCTGGTCCACCCGGACGAGGACGAGCTCGGGTACACCGGGAAGGACACCGCGACCAGCCTCACCATGGGCCTCGGCAGCCTGGTCACCAACCTGGGCTGGAAGATACCGGCGTTCGCCCTCTACAACGTGCTCTACGCGGTGGCGCCGGTGCACGTCCCGGTCCACTGGTGGACCACCGTGCCGCTGATGCTGCTCGGCCAGGACCTCTGCTACTACTGGTCGCACCGGAGCACCCACCGGGTGCGGCTGCTCTGGGCCCAGCACGTGGTGCACCACTCCAGCCGCAACTACAACCTCTCGACCGCGCTCCGACAGCCCTGGACCGATCTGACCTTCGGCCTCTTCTACGCACCGCTGGTGCTGCTCGGGGTCTCCCCCGCCGCCGTGGCCTTCTGCTCCCCGTCAACCTGGTGTACCAGTTCTGGATCCACACCGAGCGCATCGACAAGCTGCCGCGCCCGATCGAGTTCCTCTTCAACACCTCGCACCACCGGGTGCACCACGCCTCGCAGGGCGGCTACCTGGACCGCAACTTCGGCGGCATCCTGATCGTCTGGGACCGGCTGTTCCGCTCCTTCACCCCGGAGACGGACCGCCCGGTCTACGGCCTCACCAAGAACATCAGGACCTTCAACCCGCTGGTCGTCGCGACCCACGAGTACGCCGCCCTCTACCAGGACCTGGCCTCCGCCCACGGCTGGCGCCAGCGGGCCGGCTTCCTCTTCCGCGGCCCCGGCTGGCGTCCGGCCGAGGCCGAGGGCGCCGCCGCCGAGGCGAGCGGCGTGCGGGTAGCCGCGTGAGGAACAGCGTCCGCGCCGGCCGGGTGCTGGTGAACTACACCGTCACCTGCGTCGGCTACCTCTTCCTGCTGCTGATCGGGGCCACCCCCGCCACCGACGTGCTGAAGCCGCTGCTGATGCCCCGGCTGGCGGTCGCGCTCTCCGCGTCGGCGCACCCGGTGCGGCTGCCCCGGCTGCTGCTCGGCGCGCTGCTGGCGTCCTGCGCCGGCGACACCTTCCTGCTGTTCGGCGGGGCCTGGTTCCTGGTCGGCATGGGCGGCTTCGCCGCCGCCCACGTCTGCTACGTCGCCTTCTTCGTCCGGCGCGGCGCGCTGCGCGACCGGCGCCGACTGCTGCGGACCGCCGCCCCCTACGCCGTGCTCTGGGTGCTGCTGATCACCCTGCTCTGGCCCGACCTGGCGTCCGGCCTGCGGATCCCGCTGGCCGGCTACAGCCTGCTGCTCACCGGCACCGCCGTCAGCTCCGCCTGCGCCGGCCGCCGCACCGGCCTCGGCGGCGCGCTCTTCCTGCTCTCCGACAGCCTGATCGCCTCCGGCCTGGCCCACTGGCCGCAACTGCCGGTCGCCGACGTCTGGGTGATGGCCACCTACCTCCTCGGCCAGTACCTCCTCGCCTCCGGCGCGACGGCCGACCCGCCCATCGGCGGAGTCGGGCCGACGGTCGAGGGCGAGGTCGGCGGTAGCGTTGTCCTGAGCAGCGGCTGACCGTCCCGGCACCGGCCGGCGCCATCCACGGAGAAGAAGTCCGGTGAACGAGCTCTACGAGAAGCTCCGCAAGATCAAGGAAGAGCTGCCCGAGCTGCCCTCGATCTGGGGTGTCGAGATCTCCGGTGGCGAGATCATCATGATGGCCCGCCCGGACAACCGGCATGAGTTCATCGCGCGCCGGGTGCAGCGGCAACTGGCCACCCAGATCGACGAGGAGTCAGGCCTGGACGCCTACACGGGTCCCGAGATCGAGAACCCCGGGCTGGGCAAGAACCGGAAGCCCGATGTCCTGGTCATCCCCGAGCGCGCGCTGCTCCGCGAGGGCAACAGCGTGCGCCCCGAGGATGTGGAGATCGTCTTCGAGGTGGTGTCGGTGTCGAATCCGGAGAACGACTACGCCGGGAAGATCCGCGACTACGCCGCCATGAACATCCCCTGGTATGTGATCATCGATCCCCGCACCGGCACCGGCCTGGTCCAGTCGGGCCCCGATGTGCGCGGCGACGCGAGCAGCTACCGCACCCGCACCACCTTCGCCTTCGGCGAGGTGGTCGAGGCGGCCGGATACCGGATCTCGACGGCGGTCTTCCCGACCTACGACTCGTCCGCCGCCTGACGGCGGCCGGGCGGCGCGCCGCCCCGCGCCCGCGTCAGGTCCAGGTCAGAGCGAGAGGTCGACCACGACCGGGGCGTGGTCGGAGGTGCCCTTGCCCTTGCGGGCCTCGCGGTCGACGTAGGCGTCGGCGACGGCCGCGACGAAGGGCTTGTTGCCGTAGGCGAAGTCGATCCGCATGCCCCTGTTCTTGGGGAAGGCCAGCGCCCGGTAGTCCCAGAAGGTGTAGGGGCGGTCGTACTTGAGCGCGCGCGGGTATACGTCGGCGAGCCCGGCCTCGCGGAGGTCGGCCAGGGCCTGGCGCTCGGGCGCGGTGACGTGGGTGCTGCCCTCCAGCGCGGCCGGGTCCCAGACGTCCTCGTCGGTCGGGATCACGTTGAAGTCGCCGAGGACCGCGAACGGCCGCTCCCCCGCCGTGTCGGCCAGCACGGCCGCCCGCAGGGCCGCGAACCACTCCAGCTTGTAGGCGTAGTGGGGGTGGCCGACCTCACGGCCGTTGGGGACGTACACCGACCAGACCCGGACCGGGCCGCAGGTCGCCGCGATGGCCCGGGGCTCCTGCTCGGGCTCGGCCGCGATCAGGGTGGACTCCGCCGCCGCCTCCTCCGCGAGGTAGCCCGGCTGGTTCGGCAGGCCGCGCACCACGTCGTCCAGCCCCAGCTTGGAGAGGATCGCCACGCCGTTCCAGCGGCCGGTGCCGTGCGTCGCCGCCTCGTAGCCGAGCTCGCGAACCGCCTCGTAGGGGAAGGCGTCCGACGTGCACTTCAGCTCCTGGAGGCAGAGCACGTCGGGGGCGGCCGTGCCCAGCCACTCCAGCAGCTTCGGAAGCCTGGCGTTGACCGAGTTGATGTTCCAGGTGGCGACGCGAACAGTCATGGGAGCGCTCTTCCGTGCGGAGTCGGGAGGTCGCTCCTAAGCTACCGTCCGGCACCGACAGCGGCCGGTCCCGCGCGCTCCGCCACCCTTCCGGGGGGTCGGGTCGAGCTCCTCCGGGGGGCGGGGGCACAATCGGATGGCGGACGCGGGAGCGTCCTCGGTTCGATCGTCCAACGGTAGGTCAAGCGGAACGGCGTGGTGCACGTGCAACTGGCAGCGGCGGCAGCGGCGGCGCCCCTCTACACCGGCCCCCCGGCCTGGACCTTCGACCGGGTCTTCACCATGTGGCAGGCCGAGCCGGTGGTGCTGGCCATCGCGGTGCTCGGGACGGCCGGCTATCTGCTCGGCATGCTGCGGATGCACCGTGAGGGGGCGGCCTGGCGCCAGGGCCGTACCGTCGCCTTCGTCCTCGGCATGGCGCTGTGGGTGTTCACCTGCTGCTCCGGTCTGGGCGTGTACGAGAAGGTGGTGTTCACCGACCGGGCCCTGCAGTCCGTACTGCTGCTGATGGTGGTGCCGCTGCTGCTGGCCATGGGCGCGCCGGTCACCGTCCTGGTCGAGGCCGCGCCCCGGAAGTTCCGGGCGTGGATGCGGGCGGCGCTGCGCGGCCGGGTCTCGCAGGTGCTGATGTTCCCGCTGGTGTCGACGGTGATGCTGATGGTCCCGCCGTGGCTGCTGTTCTTCAGTCCCTGGCTCAGGCTCTCGCTGACCACCGACAGCTGGAACTACCTGTTCCACGTCTCCTTCGTGCTCTTCGGGCTGGCCTACTTCTGGCCCCGGTTGCAGATCGACCCGGTGGGCCGGAAGTACCCGCCGTTGCTGGGCATCGTGATCACCATCGCCGAGGTGCTCTGCGACGCGGCCCTGGGCTTCGTGCTGGTCTTCGGCGGGCATCTGCTGGTCCCGGACTACTGGGCGCAGCTGCACCGGCCCTGGGGTCTCTCGCCGCTGGCGGACCAGTCCTGGGGCGGGGCGGTGCTCTGGGGGCTCGGCGACATCGCCGGCGTGCCCTTCCTGGTCGCGCTGATCGTCTCAGTGATCCGGGAGGACCGGCTGAAGACCGCCGAGGTCGACCAGCAGCTCGACGCCGAGGCGGCGGCCCGGATCGCCGAGCAGGCCGGAAAGCAGGCCGGGGAACGGGCCGGGGAACGGGCCGGGAGCCGGACCACGGGCAGGGCCGAGCCGGAGGCGGCAGCCGCGCCCAGCGCCGCCGAGCTGCTGGAGCAGGAGACCATGCGCCCCTGGTGGCTGGACGACCCCAACCTGGCCCACCGCTACGGCGGTGCGAACGCCGCCGGCGAGAGCTGACGCCCGGCCCCTCCCCCGGCGCTCAGCCCCGGCCGTACTCCTCCTCGGCCTGCCAGAAGAAGACGTATCCCGCCAGGCCCACCAGCAGCGACCAGCCGAGGGTGATCTCCCAGACATGGCGGGGCAGCAGGTCGGCGGTGACCGACTGCATCAGCGCGTAGCGCATCAGGTCGTTGAAGATCAGCGCCGGGTTGAGGTTGAGCATCGTCGCCACCCACTTCGGGGCGTGTGCGGTGAAGGTGCTGACGCTCCAGAAGACGCCGGACAGGTACATCCAGGTCCGGATGACGAACGGCATCAGCTGCGCCATGTCCGTGGTCTTCGAGCCGATCCGGGCCATGAACAGGGCCAGCCCGGCGTTGAAGGCCGACTGGAGCAGCAGCACCGGGACCACCAGCAGCCAGCGCACGGTCAGCGGCTCCCCGGTGGCCAGCACGATCACCCCCAGCACCGCCATCGAGAACAGCAGCTGCTGGAGCTGGATCACGGTGAAGGCGATCGGCAGGCAGGCGCGGGGGAAGTGCAGCGCCCGGATCAGTCCGAGGTTGTCGGTGATCGACCTGGTTCCGGCCAGCACCGCCGACTGGGTGAACTGGAAGACGAACACCCCGGTGCACAGGTAGGCGATGAAGTTGGGGATGCCCCGGTTGGTGCCCAGCAGCAGGCCGAAGATCAGGTAGTAGACGGCCGCGTTCAGCAGCGGCGTCATCACCTGCCAGATCTGGCCCAGCCGGGCCGCCGTGTACATCGCGGTGAGCCGGGCGGTGGCGAAGGCGACGATGAAGTGCCGACGCGACCAGAGCCGGCGGGTGTAGACCGGCAGTGAGGGCCGCTCTCCGCTGACGGCCAGTCCGTGGGCCGCCGCCAGGGCGGCCAGGTCCGCGCTGCGCCCGGCCGCCGCCGGGTCCGCACCCGGGCCCTCGGCGCCCTGGTTCGCCGCCGCGCCCGGCTCGGCGGTGTCCACGCCGCCGTTGTCCTCGATCACGCTCCGACATTCTCATGTCGGCGCCGGGACGGCAGCGCGGACACCACCGGGGAGCGAAACGGGGAGCGAAACGCTGCCCGGTCGGCGGACGGTCAGATCACCGGCGGGCGGCCCAGCCTGGTCATCCGCCAGACGGTGCGCCAGCGCATCGGCCGGCGCGGGCCGCAGGGCGTGCGCCAGCCCTCGGCGAAGCCGCCGAACCAGGCCCTGAGCGCCTCGCCGGAGGGCCGCCGGGCGAGGGTGAGCAGCACCCAGGTCCCCAGGTAGACCGGGACCAGCAGGGCCGGGAGGTTGCGCCGGGCGAGCCAGACCCGGTTGCGGGCGATGTTGCGGTTGTAGACGGCGTGCCGACTGGGCGCGGTCTTGGGGTGGTGCAGCAGGATGTCGGCCCGGTACTGGATCCGCCAGCCCGCGTCGAGCGCGCGCCAGGCCAGGTCGGTCTCCTCGTGCCCGTAGAAGAACTCCGCGGGCAGCTGCCCGGCCTGGGCGAAGACCGTGCTGCGGACCGCGCTGGCGCCGCCGAGGAAGGTGGTGACCTCGGAGGAGTGCATCGGGTCGGCGGCCCGCAGCCGGGGGACGTGCCGGCGCTGGGTCTCGCCGCTGTCCGGGTCGGCGATCCGGAAGCTGACGATGCCGAGGCGCGGGTCGGCGGCGAAGGCGGCCCGGAGCTTCTCCGCGTCGTCCGGCTGCGGCAGCAGCCCGTCGTCGTCCAGGAAGAGCACCACGTCGACGTCGGAGCCGTTGGGCCCGAAGGCCTCGATGCCGACGTTGCGTCCGCCCGGGATGCCGAGGTTCTCGTCGGTCCTGATGCCGCAGACGCCGGCCGGCAGCGGCGGCACCTCGACGCCGTTGGCGACGACCACCACCTCGACCACCGGGCCGTGCTGCGCGGCGACCGAGTCGAGCAGCGCGGCCAGCTCGACCGGGCGGGTGCCCTGGGTGAGGACGACCGCGCCCAGCTTCAGTTCGTCGGACACGGCGGTCACCTGAGCCGGCTGGAGAGGGTGATGCTGAGCAGGTGCAGGAAGGTCTGCAGCACCGCGATGGCGGCGAGCACGGCGACCGCGATCCGGGTGAACAGCAGGTCCCCGTGGACGCTGTCGGCGATCCCGGCGGCGAGCAGCACCAGCGAGGCCTCGACGCCGCCGATCAGCCGGTGGAACTTGAGCGCGGCGGCGGCCTTGCGGGCCTTGGCCACCCCGGCCGCGCGCGGCACCGAGGCGGCGTCGTCGACGGCGGTCAGCCCGCGCCGGATCCGGGCGACGTCGACCAGGTCGGTCTCGGCCTTGATCAGGATCGCGCCGAGCGCGGCGACGGTGCCGAGGAAGGCCCACATCCAGGCGCGGGCGCCGTGCTGCTGGAACAGGTCGGCGGCGCGCAGGCCGGCCCCGGTGAGCAGCGCGGCCTCGGACAGGTAGTGGCCGACCCGGTCGAGGTAGACACCGGTGGTGGAGGTCTGCTTGCGCCAGCGGGCGAGCTCGCCGTCGACGCAGTCCAGGCCGAGGTAGACCTGGATCAGCAGGGCCGCCAGCACCGCCCCGGCGAGCCCGGGGATCAGCAGGGCCGCGCCGCCGAGGATGCCGGTGACCATCATCAGCCAGGTCAGCTGGTTGGGGCTGACCGGGGCGTCGATGAGGTGCCGGGTGATCCGGGAGGAGATCCGGCGCATGTAGATGCGGCCGGCCCAGTGCTCGCCGGAGCGCCGGTCGAGCAGGCCCTCGGGGTGCGCGACCGCCCGGAACTCGGCGAGGGTGGGCTTGCCGCCCTTGGGACGGGCAGGCTGCCCGGGTCGTTCGGGGGCGGAACCAGGTGCGGAATCAGGTGCAGGAGCTGACGTGTTTGACATAGTCGGTGTACGCGTCCCGGATTGCTGAGGGGTCGAGGTCGAGGTGCTCCAGGATGGTGAACCGTCCTGGGCGGGTCTGTGGAGCGTAGTGCACGGCCGCGACGAACTCCTCGTCGCTGAAACCGATCTGGGCCGCCGTCACCGGCAGCCGGTGCCGGGCCAGCACCTCGGCCATCTGCCCGGACAGTTCCAGGTCGCCGCGCAGGTGGGTGGCGAAGGCCGCGCCCAGGCCGCACTGCTCGCCGTGCTGGGCGTTGCGGGTGGGGTAGAGGATGTCCAGGGCGTGGTTGATCTCGTGGCAGGCGCCGCTGGAGGGGCGGGTGCTGCCGGCGATGTTCATCGAGATCCCGGACAGCACCAGCGACTCGGCGAGCGCGACCAGCATGTTGTCGTCGGCGATGGTGCCGGGGTGGCGCAGCATCAGCTCACCGGCGCTGCGGGCCATGGCCACGGCCAGTCCGTCGACCTGCTCGCCGGTGACCCGCTTGGAGAGCTCCCAGTCGGCGCAGGCCGAGATGTTGGAGATGATGTCGCCGATGCCGGCGTTGACGAAGCGCGCCGGGGCCTGCCGGATCACGTCGAGGTCGACGATCAGGCCGATCGGGCTGGGCACCCCGTAGGAGCCGCGCCCGGCGTCGTTGTCGAGGGTGGAGACCGGCGAGCAGAGGCCGTCGTGGGCGAGGTTGGTCGCGACCGCGACCACCGGCAGGCCGACCCGCGCGCCGGCGTACTTGGCCGCGTCGATGATCTTCCCGCCGCCGAGTCCGACCAGCGCGTCGTAGTGGCCGGAGCGCATCTCCTCCGCCAGCCGCACGGCGGAGTCCAGCGTCCCGTCGGGGACGGCGTACCAGTCGGCCCCGGGCATCTGCGGGGCGAGCCGCTCGCGCAGCGCCGCCCCGGAGCCGGCGCTGACGGCGACGGCGATCCGCCCGGAGGCGGAGATCCGCTGGTCGGCGAGGACCGACTGCAGATCGTCCAGCGCTCCGGCGCGGATGTCGACGACCAGCGGCGAGGGGACCAGCCGGGTCAGTACTGGCACGCGATCTCCCGGCCCCGGGCGAGGTCCTCGTGGTTGTCGATCTCGACCCAGCTGACCTCGCCGATCGGCTGGACGTCGATCCGCAGGCCGCGGTCGACCATCTCCTGGTAGCCGTCCTCGTAGTAGAGCTGCGGGTCGCGCTCGAAGGTGGCCTGCAGCGCGGAGGCCAGGTCGTCGGCGGCGGAGGGGTTGATCACGGTGAGGCCGATGTACTCGCCGGTGGCCTCCGCCGGGTCCATCAGCTTGGTGATCCGGCGCATGCCGAGCTCAGGGTCGACCACGACCTTCATCTCCTCGTCGGCGAGCTTCTTCACCGTGTCGAGGGCGAGCAGGATGCCGGGGGCGCTGCCCTCGGCGGCGCGGCGGGCGTTGCCGTCGAGCATGGTCCGCTGCACCGAGGCCGGGTGGACAGTGTCGCCGTTGGCGAGCAGCAGCCCCTCCGCGAAGAGCTCGCGGGCGCACCACAGGGAGTAGGCGTTGTTCCACTCCTCGGCCTTGTCGTTGTGGACCAGGTGGAGCTTGAGCCCGTACTGCGACTCCAGCGCGGCCTTGCGCTGCTCGACCGCCTCCGCCCGGTAGCCGACCACGATGGCCACGTCGCTCATCCCGACCTCGGCGAAGTTGCCGAGGGTGAGGTCGAGGATGGTCCGGTCGCCGTCCACCGGAACCAGGGCCTTGGGAAGGGTGTCGGTGTACGGGCGCAGTCGGCGTCCGGCGCCGGCGGCCAGAACAAGGCCGATCATGGGATGTCTCACTCTCTTTATGTCCGATGTTTACGTCGGACAGGGGTGCGGGCTACCGCGATCGTAGGCGAATACGGAGGTCACTCGGGAAGCGGGACCCTCTTCGTGCCGCCGCAGGGGGGCTCGGGGTCCGGTACGGCACACTGTTGGGTGGCCAATACCGGCACATACGAGCCCGGCAGCCACGAGCCCGGCAACGACAAGCCGAAAGGTGCTTCATGCCGACCAGTGAACCGACGTCCCCGACCGCGCCCGAGATCATGCTGGAGCTCGTCGACGCCGAGGGCAGAACCATCGGCACGGCGGAGAAGCTGGAGGCGCACCGCAGCCCCGGGCGCCTGCACCGCGCGTTCTCGGTGTTCCTGCTGGACGGCCGGGGCCGGCTGCTGCTGCAGCAACGGGCGCTGGGCAAGTACCACTCCCCCGGCGTCTGGTCGAACACCTGCTGCGGCCACCCCTACGTGGGCGAGCCGCCGTTCGTCGCGGCGGCCAGGCGGACCGCCGAGGAGCTGGGCGCGGCGCCGGAGCTGCTGCGGCAGGCCGGGACGGTGACGTACTACCACCCGGACGAGGCCACCGGCCTGGTGGAGCACGAGTACAACCACCTGTTCGTCGGACTGGCCGCCGCGCGCCAGCAGCCGGACCCGGCCGAGGTGGCCGACACCGCCTTCGTCACCCCGGACGAGCTGGAGCTGCTGCGCAAGGAGAAGCCCTTCTCCGCGTGGTTCGGCTCGGTCCTGGACGCGGCGCTGCCGGCCGTCCGCGAGCTCGCCCCGCGGGCCGGCTGGTAGCCGGTCCCGCCCCTGCCCGGAGCGGATGGGAGGGCGGCACGGCAGGGGTGCCCGCCGCCCTCCCCGGCCGGTCCGCCGGCGCCGGATCCGAGATTTACGCCCAGGCCACTTGTGACGTGGGAGAACGACAGGGCACCATGGCCGGGACCCGGTTCTGTCCTGTCCCTTACCGGTTCGTTTCCCCCGTCTTGCCGTAGCCCCGCCCCGCCGTGCTCCCCCGCACCCCGCCTGCCTGCTCGACGCCCCGCTGGAGGACCCGTTGGCCCCTACCTGCCCCGGGACGTTCACCGGTTTCTCACGCGCTTCCAACTCCGTTCCCATGACGGAGGGGCATGGTCGTGCTGTGAGGCACCTTCAACTGCCCGACCCGCTCGCCGAGGCGCTCCGCTGGTCCCTGGCAGTCCTGGCGTGGCTGATCGTGATGGCGGTCGGCAGTTCCACCGCCGTGGCGCTCGGTCCGTACGGCCTGGGCAGTTCACGCACGGCGTCGGCCTCGGCCGCCGCCGCCCGGGAGGGGGCGCTCTTCTCCGGCAGCATCACCAGCACCTCGCACTACTGCAGCGCGAGCGTGGTCGACAGCCCCGGCGGTGACGTGATCATCACTGCCGCGCACTGCCTGCCGAGCAGCCCCGGCAGCACGGTCTTCGTCCCCGGCTACCGCGACGGCCAGGCCCCCTACGGGATCTGGCCGGTACTGCAGACGGTGGAGAGCACCAACTGGACGGCCAACACCGACCCCGACTACGACGTGGCCTTCGGCGTGCTCGGGGCGCTCCACGGCAAGGAGATCGAGCAGGTCGTCGGGGCCAACCGGTTGGGCGTCAATCTGGGCACCAACCAGGTTGTCACTCTTACGGGTTATCCGGACGGAGCCGGCGCTCCGATCACCTGCAGCAACAACATCGCCATGTTCGGCTCGACGCAGATGCGGATCGCCTGCGCCGACTACACCGACGGGACCAGCGGCAGCCCCTGGGTCATCTCCGGGAAACTGGGCCCGGAGCACGACGAGGGCACCGTGCTGGGCGTGATCGGCGGATTCGAGCAGGGCGGGTACACACCCGACGTTTCCTACAGCGTCTACTTCGACAACAACGTCTCGCTGCTCTACCAGCAGGCGATCAGCATGGTCCGCTGACCCGGCCCCAGCGACGGCCGGGCCCGGCCCGCACCGAGTGAACCGGGTCCCGCCGGATCAGGTCTCGCTGAACTCCGCGGTACCGGTGGGGCTTCCGGGGGCGCCCGGGGCCTCGGCCGGGCCGGTGGCCCCGGCGGAGCCGGAGGACGGGCCGTCCGGGGCGCGGCGCCGCCGCTCTGCCGGATGGTCTCCAACCGGGACAGTCCGACCGCACCCAGCAGCACCAGGCCCACGCCCACCGTCTCCGGGGCCAGCCACCAGCCGGTGCGCACCGACTCGTTGTAGAGGGTGACCCCGAGCGAGAGGCTGATCAGCGCGTCGCCCAGGGTCAGCGCCGGCTGCGAGGCCACCAGCGGACCCGCCTGCATGGCGTTCTCCAGCAGGAACAGGGCGCAGACGCCGATCGCGGCGAAGCCGTAGGTCTGCCAGGACTCGAAGAAGGCCGCCACGCCCTGACGGTCGAGGGTGTCGGTGGCCGACTTCATCAGCGCCGCCGTCAGCGCGTAGCCGATCGCCGCCGCAGTGCCGAGGCAGACCGCCCGAGCCGGGCCGACCGGACGCCGCAGCGCGGCCAGGGCCAGCATGAACATCGCCCCGAGGCAGCTGGCCAGCGCGAGCACCCAGAGGGCGGGCGGCGGCTGGAGGTCGCCGCCGCTCGGAGCCGCCGCCGCCAGGGCGGCGCCCAGCCCGACGACGATCGCGGCGACCGAGAACCACCCCTGGCGCGACATCCGTTTCCGGAACACCACCCCGGAGATCAGCAGCGCGAACGGGAGCTCCAGGACGAAGATCGGCTGCACCACCGCCAGCGGCCCGGTCACCAGCGCCAGGGCCTGGAACACCGCCGCGAAGATCACCCCGAGGATGCCGCCGAACCAGACCGGGGTGCGCAGCAGGTCCAGCATCAGCCGGAGCCGGAAGGTGTCGGACTGCGGCACGATCAGCGCGGCCCGGCGCTGCAGCACCGTCCCCAGGGCGTTGCTGACGGCGGCGAGGACGGCGAAGACGACGGACAGCACGGCCGTCATGGACATGGTTCCCCGCCCCCTCGCATGAGCATCTCTTACCCGGTTCCGGACCCTGCGATGCTATCCGGCGCTCCCGACAACCCGCCGCAGGCCGCGCGCTGGCGCGCCTCGCGGCCCCGGCCCGGGCCCCGGCCCGGGCACCGGCCCCGGCCCAGGCCCTTCGATCCCGGCCCTGGCCCAGGGGCGCCGATCAGGCGACCGGCGCCGGGACCGAGACCACCATGGTGAGCCGGACGACCTCGGCGCCCGGGTTGTGGTAGCCGTGCGGCCGACCGGCCTCGTAGGAGGCCGTGGTCCCCTGCGGCACGGGGTGCTCGACGCCGTCGAGGGTGACCACCAAGGTGCCCGCCTCCACCCGGACGATCTCCATGGTGCCGGCCGGATGGGCGTCCGAGTCGTGGCCCTGACCGGGCTGGAGCACCCAGTCCCAGATCTCCAGCGGACCCGGGGACTCGACCCCGGCCAGCAGCACCGCGCTGCTGCCCTGCGGCGTGGACCAGAGGGTCACCGCCTCCTCCTGCGGGACCAACCGGACCGCCGGGCCCTCGTCGTAGTCGAGCAGGCGGGCGATGCTCACGCCGAGCGCGTCCGCGACCCGGACCACGGTCCCGACGCTGGGGTTGGTCCGCGCCTGCTCGATCTGGATGAGCATCCCCCGGCTGACGCCGGCCCGGGCGGCGAGGGCGTCCAGGGTCAGCGCCCGGTCAGCGCGGAACCGTCGGACGTTGCGGGCAAGGGCCTGGGCGACCAGATCGAGGTCGGGCATCAGCAGTCCAGTCCAGGAGGGGTCGAGTAAAATATAATGAACTTGATAGTTCATCTGAATACACTACTGTGGCGTGTACTCCACGATTCACTGCACTGTACTGCGAGGTCCCGCCATGACTGCTGTCTTCGCGCTGCTCAGCAGCGTGCTCTGGGGTCTGGCCGACTTCGGCGGCGGACTGCTCACCCGCCGCCTCCCGGCGCTGGTGGTCGTGGTCGCCTCGCAGGCCGCCGCCGCACTGGCACTGCTGGTGGCGGTCTGCGCCACCGGCGGCTTCGCGCACGCGTCGGTGCACCTGCTCTACGCCGTCGGCGCGGGCCTGATCGGGCCGATCGCCATGATCGCCTTCTATCGCGCGCTCGCCCTCGGCCCCATGGGCGTGGTCTCCCCGCTCGCCACCGTCGGGGTGCTGGTACCGGTCGGCGCCGGCCTCGCCCTGGGCGAACGCCCCGGCACGCTGCAGGTCCTGGGCATCGCCGTGGCGGCGGTGGGGGTGGTCCTGGCGGGCGGCCCGCAGCTGCGCGGGGAGCCGGTCCAGCGCACGGCGGTGCTGCTCACCCTGGTCGCCGCCTTCGGCTTCGGCGCGGTGATGACGCTGATGGCGGAGGCCACGACCGGCGCGTCGGGCGTGCTGCTGGCGCTGCTGGTGCAGCGCTGCTGCAACCTGCTGGTCGGCGGGGGCGCGCTGGTGCGGGCGGCGCGCCGCGAGCCCGAGCGCTACCGGCGCGCGGAACTGCGCCTGTCGCTGGCCTCGCGCCGGATGGTCCTCGCCCTGGCCGGGGTCGGCATCGCCGACGTGGCCGCCAACGGCGCGTTCGTGCTGGCGAGCCAGGCCGGGTCGATGGCCGTGGCCGCCGTCCTGGCCTCGCTCTACCCGGTGGTGACCGCGCTGGCCGCGCGCTACCTGCTCGGCGAACGGCTGCTGGCGGTGCAGGCCGCCGGCTCCGGGCTCGCCCTGGCCGGCGCGATCCTGCTGGCGGCCCACTGACCTGCTGACCTACTGACCTGCTGACCTGCTGACCTGCCGACCGGGCAGGCCCGGGGCGCAGCACTCAGGCCGGCAGTTCGGCGTCCTCCGGCTGGGGTTCGGGCTGCGTGATCCGGGAGCGTCCGATCGGATTCTCCGGCGCCGGCCGGTTCCTGGTGGCGACCAGGTAGCCGACCGCGACCAGGAAGACGACCAGCGAGGTCCAGTCGTTCAGCCGCAGCCCGAGGAAGCGGTTGGCGTGGTCGTCGCGCAGCGCCTCGATCCAGCCGCGTCCGGCCGTGTACACGGCGGCGTAGAGGGCGAACAGCCGCGCCGAGTGCATGTTCCAGCGCCGGTCGGCGTAGAGCAGCAGCAGCACGCAGCCGAGGTCCCAGAGCGACTCGTAGAGGAAGGTCGGCTGGTAGAACGCCACGTCGGGGGTGGCCGGCGGACGGTGCGCCGGGTCGATCCGCAGCCCCCAGGGCAGGCTGGTGGGGTCGCCGTAGAGCTCCTGGTTGAAGTAGTTGCCCCAGCGGCCGATGGCCTGGGCCAGGATCAGACCGGGCGCCAGCGCGTCCGCGAAACCAGCGAGCGGGACGCCCTTCTTCCGGCAGCCGATCCAGGCGCCGACCGCGCCGAGCGCCACCGCGCCCCAGATGCCGAGGCCGCCGTCCCAGATGTAGAGCGCCCTGATCGGCTGCTCGCCGGGCTTGAAGTAGAGCTCGGGGTCGGTGATCACGTGGTAGAGCCGGCCGCCGACGATCCCGAAGGGCACCGCCCAGAGGGTGATGTCGAGGACGTCGTCCGGATTGCCGCCGAGCCTGACCCAGCGGCGCCGGGTCAGCCAGAGCGCCGCCGCGATGCCCGCGAGGATGCACAGCGCGTAGGCGCGGATCGGAACGGGACCGATGTGCCAGACGCCCTGCGCGGGGCTGGGGATGTACGCGAGTTCCATCAAGCCGGGCCGTTTCCCTTGCGGACGGGCGGGCTGCTCGACCCGCTTATGCGCCGCCAACACTACCGGGACACAGCTCCCGCATTCCGACTTGACAGCGTTCCCGCGCGCACTAGAGTAAACCCAGCGGTTAATTAACTAGGTGGTTATGCGGCATGGTCAGCGACCAGGACCGGCTCAGCAGCGTCTTCGCGGCCCTCGCGGACCCGACCCGCCGGGCGATCCTCGCCCGACTGTCGGCGGGCGAGGCGACCGTCACCGAGCTCGCCGAGCCCTTCTCGATGAGCCTGCCCGCGATCTCCAAGCACCTGAAGGTGCTGGAGCGCGCCGGGCTGATCAGTCGCGGCCGGAACGCCCAGTGGCGTCCCTGCCGAATAGAGGCGGAGCCGCTGGGTGAGGCCTCCGTCTGGTTGGAGCGCTACCGGCAGCTCTGGGAGCACAGCTTCGACCGCCTTGCCGACCACCTCCGAGAGATCCAGGCAGAGGGAGAACCCCGATGACCGAGAGCTTCAGCATCACCCGCGTCTTCGACGCCCCCCGCGAGCTGGTGTTCGCCGCTTGGACGGAGCCCGCCCAGTTCGCCCGCTGGTTCGGCGCGAGCAGCGACGTCCCGCTGGAGACGGTGGCCATGGACGTCCGCCCCGGCGGCGCCTGGAGCGTCGTCATGCACGTCGACCCGGCGACGGTCATCCCCTTCCGGGGCAGCTACCTGGAGGTGCTCCCGCCGGAGCGGCTGGTGCTCACCCTGACCGACCCGGCCGACCCCGCCAACCCGAACGTCGAGGTGGTGACCGTGGTCCTCAAGGACCTCGGCGGCAGGACCGAGATGGTCTTCGTCCAGGAGGGCCACCTGGGCGCGGAGGAGTACGCCAGAACCAAGGCGGGCTGGTCCGCCTTCTTCGACACCCTCGCCGAGGGCCTGCCCACGGCGTGAAACAGTGGACCGCATGACCGACGTACTCAGGCCCGCCCGGACCGACGAGGCGGCCGCGCTGCATGCCCTGGCGCTGCGCTCCAAGGCCCACTGGGGATATGACGAGGCGTTCATGACGGCCTGCCACGACGAGCTCGCCGTCCCCGGGGAGTTGCTCGCGGCCGGACGCGTGGTCGTGGCCGAGGACGGCCCCGGCCGACTGCTGGGCTTCGCCACGCTCGACGGCGAGCCCGGGACCGAGCGGGGGAACGAGCGGGGGACCGAGCCGGGCACCGAGCCCGGGAGCGGCGGGCGGGGCGAGTTGGGCATGCTCTTCGTCGACCCCGGCGCGATCGGCCGGGGCCTCGGCCGCCGACTGCTGCAGCATGTCCTGGCCCAGGCGCGGACGCTGGGCTTCCACACCCTCACCATCGACGCGGACCCCAACGCCGAGTCCTTCTACCTCGCCATGGGCGCCAGGACGATCGGCCGCACCCCGTCCGGCAGCATCCCCGGCCGGGAGCTGCCGCTGATGGAGATCGACGTCAGCGTGTGAGCCGCGACTCGGCGGCGTGAACGGGATCCGGCGCAGCTGTCGGACCCGGCTGCTAGCTTGCCGGGCATGACTCAAGATCCCGCCCTGTCCCGTACCCCCGACGAGAAGACCGGGCTGCGCAGCAGCCTGGACCGGCAGCGCGACGTCGTGCTCTGGAAGGTCGAAGGCCTGGACGACGAGCAGCTGCGCCGCCGGATGACGGCCAGCGGCACCAGCCTGCTGGGCCTGGTCAAGCACCTGGCCGCGGTGGAGTACGGATGGTTCTGCCGGACCTTCGGCCGGGAGACCGAGCCCCTCCCGGGCGACCCCTCCGTTCCGGGCGCCACCCCCGACGACGACATGCGGGCGGCGCCGGGTGAGACCGCCGCCGACATCCTGGCCTTCCACCGCCGGGCGCGGGAGTCCGCCGACGCGGTCATCGCCGAGCTCGACCTGGACGCACTGGGCACCTCCTGGAACGGCCGTACGGTCTCGCTCCGCTGGGTCCTGATCCACATGATCGAGGAGACGGCCCGTCACGCCGGGCACATGGACATCCTGCGCGAGCTGATCGACGGCAGCACCGGCGACTACCCGCGCAACTGACCCCGGGCGCCCGCTACCGACCCGTTTCCGCAGCCGGCCTGCTGAATTCCCGTCATCCACCCGTCCCCTCAGGTGTCGCGGTCAGCCTTCCACCGAATCGCGGAGCAGCGCCAGCAGTTCCCGCAGCCGCTCCCGTTCCGCCGGGCCGAGCCGGGCGGTGGCATCGGCCAGTGCCTTGCTGTCGATCGCCTCCGCCTCCCGGTGCCGGGTGCGGCCCAGCGCGGTCAGCGTGACCAGGAAGGACCGCCGGTCCTCGGGGTGCCGCACCCGCTCGACCAGCCCGTCGCGCTCCAGCGCGTCGACGACGGCGGTCGCGGTGCGGGCGGCGACGCCGAGCATCTCGCTGAGGTCGCGCATCCGCAGCGGGTCGGGCGAGGTGGCCATCATCCGCATGGCCCGCAGCCGGGCCACCGACGCGCCGCGGACCTTCAGCCGCGCTTCCACGAAGGTGCGGATCTGGGTGGTGGTGGCGAAGAGTTCGTCCACCAGGATGTCGCTGCTCCCCGGTACTGGCATGTGTGCCGTGCCCCGATTCCCTGATGCTGATGACACTCATAGTGAGTATGCTCAATATATGTGGCGTCGCCCTGTCGGCCGCTCAACGCCACCGTCATCCTCCCGCGCCTCTCACAGGACCGAGTCAGTGCCCCACCGCCTCAGCCAACGTGTCGTCGTGCCCGTCATCGTCGCCTCCTCCATCTTCCTGGCCATCGTGGACGGGGCCATCACCACCGTGGCCCTCCCCTCCATCGGCCGTCAGTTCCACCTCCCCGCCTCCGGCCTGGACAGCGTGGTGGTGGTCTACCCCGTCTGCGTCGGCATGGTGATGCCCGCCTCGGCCTGGCTCGGGGACCGCTTCGGCGGCAAGCGGGTCGTGCTGCTGTCGCTGGCCCTGTTCGTCGGCGCCTCGGCGCTCTGCGGCTCCGCCCAGAACCTCGGTCAGCTCGTCGGCTACCGCGCCCTCCAGGGCCTCGGCGGCGGACTGCTGCTGCCGGCCGGCGCCACCCTGCTCTTCCGGACCTTCTCGGCGAGCGAGCGGGTCCGCGCCTCCCGACTGATGATCTTCCCGCAGCAGGTGGCCCCGGCGCTGGCCCCGATCCTCGGCGGACTCCTGGTCGACGGCGCCTCCTGGCGCTGGGTGTTCTACGTCAACCTGCCGGTCGGCGCAGCCGCGCTGACCTTCGGTCTGCTCTTCCTGGACGAGCACCGCGACCACGCGCCGGGCCGACTGGACGTCCCCGGCCTGCTGCTCTCCGCTTCCGGCCTGGCCACCCTGATGTACGGGGTGTGCGAGGGCTCCCAGCAGGGCTGGGGCTCGGCCCCGGTGGACACCGCGCTGGCGGTCGGCGCGCTGCTGCTCGGCGCCGCCGTGGTGGTGCAACTGCGCACCGCGGAGCCGGTGCTGAAACTGCGGCTGTTCACCGACCGGCTGTTCCGCGACACCAATCTGATCTGCCTGGTCGGCTACATACCGATCATGGGGGCGATGTTCCTGGGCCCGCTGTTCCTCCAGGAGGCCCAGGGCCGGTCCGCCCTGGACTCGGGCACCAGCACCTTCACCGAGGCCTTCGGCGTGCTGCTGACCGTCCAGGTGGCCGGCGCGCTCTACGCCAGGGTCGGGCCGCGCCTGATCATCGCCGCCGGGATGGCCGGCGTGACCGGGGTGCTGCTCCTGCTGTCCACCTGCGACCTGCACACCGGGCTGTGGACGTTCCGGCTCTACATGTTCCTGCTGGGCGTCAGCATGGGCGGAGTGTTCATGCCGACCACCGTGGCCTCGCTCAGCACCGTGGCCAAGGGCGACGTGGGCCACGCGACCACGCTCAACACCGTGGTCCGGCAGACGGCCGGCGCCCTGGCCCCGGCCGTGGTCACCACGGCCCTGGTCCTCGGCAGCTCGCGGCACGGCGCCGCGTCGCCGCCGCTCGGCGCCTACCAGGACGGCTACCGGCTGCTGGCGTTGTTGGCCGCGCTGGCCGCGCTCTTCAGCCTGACCATGCCGGACGCGGTCGCCCGCCGGGCCGCCGCCGCACCTCCGCAGACCGCCGACGCGGCAACGGAGCCCCACGACCCTGCCCCTGCCCATCCCCCGACCCCGGCATCGCTCCCGGCCCCGGCTCCAACCCCGGACGGCGGCACCGGGACGCGCGCCCGTCCGCCGACCGGCCGAAGCGGCGCCGGTGGGCGGACGGCGGGAACGACGCTCAGGCGCCGCTGATGCTCAGGCGCCGCTGATGCTCAGGCGCCCTTGATCAGCGAGAGCTCGAACTCCAGCACGATCTTGTCGCTGACCAGCACGCCGCCGGTCTCCAGCGCCGCGTTCCAGCTGATGCCGAAGTCCGCACGGCTGATGGTGTGGGTGCCCTCGAAGCCCAGCCGGTGGTTGCCGAAGGGGTCGGTGGCCGCACCGTCGTAGGCGAAGTCCAGGGTGACCCGCTGGGTGACGCCGCGGATGGCCAGGTCGCCGGTCAGGAGCACCTTCTCCTCGCCCTTCAGCTCCACCGAGGTCGAGTGGAAGGTGATCTGCGGGTGGTTGGCGACGTCGAGGAAGTCGTTGGTGCGCAGGTGGCCGTCCCGGTCCGCGTTGCGGGTGTCGACGCTGGCCACCTCGATCACGACGTTCGCGGAGGACTTGGACGGGTCCTCGGCGTCGACGAACACCGTGCCGACGAACTCGGTGAACGAGCCGCGGACCTTGGTGATCATGGCGTGACGGGCGACGAAGCCGATCCGGCTGTGGGCCGGGTCGATGGTGTAGTTGCCGGACAGGTCGGGGGTGATGGCGGTCGTCATTCGGGCTCCTCGGCGAGAGGTAGTTGAATCTTCACCAACTATGCTAGCCGACTTCGATGACACGTCAACCAACATCGCTAGGATCGGTCGTTATGAAAACCAACGACACACCGTGGCTGGAAGACTCGCAACAGCAGGCGTGGCGGTCGTTCCTGCAGATGACAGCCCGGCTCACGGCCCGGCTCGGACAGGAGCTGCAGGCCGACTCGGAGCTCTCGCTCGCGGACTTCGACGTCCTGGTGCAGCTGTCGGAGACCGCCGGCGGCCGCGTCCGGGTGCTGGAGCTGGCGTCCGCGCTGCAGTGGGAGAAGAGTCGGATGTCGCACCACCTCGCCCGGATGACCGGGCGCGGGCTGATAACCCGCGAGCAGTGCGCGCAGGACCGGCGCGGGGCCTACGCCGTGATCACCGAGGCGGGCCGGAGCGCGATCGGGGCCGCCGCCCCGCAGCACGTCGCCGCCGTGCGCCGCTACGTCTTCGACGCGCTCACCGCCGAACAGGTCGACGCCCTGGCAGCGGTCGCCGACCGCGTCCTCGACCGGCTCTCGGCCCCGCCCGAGGGCTGAGGCCGGGAGCCGGACCCGCGCGGTGGCGGGATTGGGCCGTCAGTGTCCCCGGGCGATCCATTCCGCGAGGTGCGGCGCCTCGGCACCGACCGTGGTGGACTCGCCGTGGCCGGTGTGGACCACGGTCTCCGGCGGCAGGGACAGCAACGAGTCCCGGATGGAGTCGATGATCGTCGGGAAGTGCGAGAAGGAGCGACCGGTCGTTCCCGGGCCGCCCTGGAAGAGGGTGTCGCCGGAGAACAGCGCCCCCAGTTCCGGCGCATGGAGGCAGACCGCGCCGGGGCTGTGCCCCGGGGTGTGCAGCACGGTCAGCTCCACGCCGGCGACCGCGATCCGCCCGCCGGCCCGCAGCTCGCCGTCGGGGGCCCGGTCGGGATGGGTCCGCTGCCACAGCGGCAGGTCGTCCGGGTGCAGCAGCACCGGCGCCCCGGTGGCCTCGGCCAACGCCGGGGCCGCGTCGATGTGGTCGTTGTGGGCGTGGGTGGAGACGATGGCCACCAGCCGCCGCTCCCCCACCGCCGCGGCGATGGCCGCCGCGTCGTGGGCCGCGTCGATCACCACCACCTCGGCCTCGTCGCCGACCAGCCAGACGTTGTTGTCCACGGCCCAGCTGCCGCCGTCCAGCTCGAAGCTGCCGGAGGTGACCAGGTGCTCGATCCGCGCGGAACCGGTGCCGGCCATCAGAGGACCACCACCGAACGCAGCACCTCGCCCTTGTTCATCCGGACGAAGGCCTGCTCCACCCCGTCCAGCGGGATCGTCTCGGAGACGAACGCGTCCAGGTCGAGCCGGCCCTGGAGGTAGAGGTCGATCAGCATCGGGAAGTCCCGGGAGGGCAGGCAGTCGCCGTACCAGGAGGACTTGAGCGCGCCGCCGCGCCCGAAGACGTCCAGCAGCGGCAGCTCCAGCGTCATCTCCGGGGTCGGCACGCCGACCAGTACCACCGTCCCGGCCAGGTCGCGGGCGTAGAAGGCCTGCTTGTAGGTCTCCGGGCGGCCGACCGCCTCGATCACCACGTCGGCGCCATGGCCGCCGGTCAGCGCGCGGACCGCCTCGACCGGATCCTCGGTGCGGGAGTTGACGCTGTGGGTGGCACCCAGCCGGAGCGCGGTGGCGAGCTTGTCGTCGTCGATGTCCACCGCGATGATCCGGGCGGCCCCGGCCAGCCGGGAGCCCATGACCGCCGCGTTGCCGACGCCGCCGCAGCCGATGACGGCCACCGTGTCGCCGCGCGAGACATTGCCGGTGTTGACGGCCGCGCCCAGGCCCGCCATCACGCCGCAGCCGAGCAGTCCGGCGGCGGCCGGGGAGGCGGCCGGGTCGACCTTGGTGCACTGCCCGGCCGCGACCAGGGTCTTCTCGGCGAACGCGCCGATGCCCAGGGCCGGCGAGAGCTCGGTGCCGTCCTCCAGCGTCATCCGCTGCTCGGCGTTGTGGGTGTTGAAGCAGTACTGGGGCCGCCCGCGCCGACAGGCGCGACACTGGCCGCAGACCGCGCGCCAGTTGAGGATGACGAAGTCGCCCGGCGCGACCTCGGTGACGCCCTCGCCGACCGCCTCGACGATCCCGGCGGCCTCGTGGCCGAGCAGGAACGGGAAATCGTCGTTGATCCCGCCCTCGCGGTAGTGCAGGTCGGTGTGGCAGACCCCGCACGCCTGGACCTTGACCACGGCCTCGCCGGGCCCGGGGTCGGGGACGATGACGGTCTCGATCCGGACCGGCTCGCCCCTGCCGGGCGCGATCACACCGCGTACACGCTGGGCCATGGTTGCCTTCTCCCTCTTGGTTGCTGGGTGGGTGCTTGCTGGGTGGGTGCTTGCTGGGTGGGTGCTCGCTGGGTGGCTGCTTGCTGGGGTGGCTGTGCTGCTGGCTCCGCACCGTGCCCCCGCTCCGGCGCGGCCCGTCGGACGGGAGATCAACACCGTACTCCGGCCGGGTGCCCGGCCGACGGCGGACGGCGCAGCGCGCTTGACAGTCGATCAACGAGTTGGACAGGGTCGAGCCATGGCAACCCCCGAATTCATCACCACCCTCCGCGCCTCGGCCGGGCAGCAGCTGCTCTGGCTTCCGGGCGTGAGCGCCGTCGTCTTCAACGAGCAGGGCGAGGTACTGCTGGGCCGACGCGCCGACACCGGCAACTGGGCCGTGCTGGCCGGCATGCCCGAGCCGGGCGAGCAGCCGGCCGAGGCGGCGGTCCGCGAGGTGCTGGAGGAGACCGGCGTCCACTGCGTGGTGGAGCGGGTGGTGTCGGTGGATGCCCAGCCGGCGATCGTCTACCCGAACGGCGACCGGTGCCAGTTCATGGACATCACGCTGCGCTGCCGCGCGGTCGGCGGCGAGGCCCGGGTGAACGACGACGAGTCGCTGGAGGTGGGCTGGTTCCCGCCGACCGCGCTGCCCGAGCTGTCGACCCGCTCGCTCGACCGGATCGCGCGGGCCCAGGGCGAGGAGCCCACCTGGTTCGCCGCGCCGTAGCGGAAGCCGTGCCGTAGCGGACGCCGCGGCGCAGCGGACGCCGTGCCGCAGGGGCGACGGGATTCGCCGCGCCACTTCCGCTCTCCGGTCGCCCGTGCTACTGCTGACATCATCTGACACACCGTCAGCAATGGAGGTGGTGCTCCCATGACCGTGACGACGCTGCGGTTCAACCAGGTGACCCCGGGGCTGGACCGGCACGAGGTCGCCGCCCGCTACCGGGCCACCGTGGAGATGGCCGGCTACGCCGACCGCGAGGGCTTCGACCTGATCAGCCTGGAGGAGCACCACGGTGCCGACGACGGCTGGAGCCCCTCGCCGCTGTCCACCGCCGGAGCGATCTTCGGGGCCACCCAGCGGATCGGCGTGATGCTCTGCGCGATCCTCACCCCGCTCTACGAGCCGCTGCGGCTGGCCGAGGACGTCGCCGTGCTCGACCACCTCAGCGGTGGCCGGCTCAGCCTGGTCGCCGGCCTCGGCTACCGCCCGGAGGAGTACGCGGCGCTGGGGCGGGACTGGGCACAGCGCGGCCGGCTCCAGGACGAGGTGCTGAGCACCCTGCTGGCCGCGTGGACCGGCGAGCCGTTCGAGTACCGGGGCCGGACGGTGCGGGTGACGCCGCGACCGCTGACCGACCCGCATCCCACGCTGATGATCGGCGGCTCCTCCCGGGTCGCGGTGCGGCGCGCGGTCCGGCTCGGGCTGCCCTTCATGACCGCCGCCCACCTGCCGGAGCTGGCCGAGTACTACGACCGGCTGGCCGCCGAGGCCGGGCTGGCCGGCGGGTACGCGCTGCTCCCGCAGAAACTGACCCGGATGGTCCACTGCACCGAGGACCCGGACCGGGCCTGGGCCCGCTACGGCAGCCACTTCCTGCACGAGGCCGCGACCTACCGGGGCTGGCAGACCGAGGACATCACCTCGGCCCTCCGCTCGACGGCGCTGACGCCGGAGCAGCTGCGGGCGGAGGGGATCTACTGCTGCCTGACCCCGGCGGAGTGCGTGGAGATCGCCCGCGCCGGGGGCCCGTTCGACAGCATCACCCTGCATCCGCTCTGCGGCGGGATACCGGTCGACGCCGGCTGGGAGAGCCTGCGGCTCTTCGGCGAGCAGGTCCTCCCTCAGCTCGCCACGCTCTGACCGACCGGGTCGGCGCCGGCGCCGGCGCCGACCCGGCAGCTCACTTGGCCAGCCGGCCCAGCAGCGAGGAGGCCGCCAGGATGCCCGCCAGCGCGGCGACCACCAGCACGGTGAAGTCCGTGCCGAGGTGCGAGGGCGTGCCCAGCAGCAGCCCGCGCAGCGCGTCGACCTGGTAGCTGAGCGGGTTGCACTTGCTGATCGCCTGCAGCCATCCCGGCATCACGCTGACCGGGTAGAGCGCGCTGGAGCTGAAGAACAGCGGCATGGTGATGGCCTGGCCGATGCCCATCAGCCGGTCGCGGGTGAGCACGATCCCGGCGATGGTCATCGACAGGCAGGAGAAGAACGCCCCGCCGAGGATGACGACCACCGCCACGCCGATCAGCTTGAGCGGGTTCCAGGTCAGGCCGACGCCGAGGAGCGCGGCGATGACGACCACCACCAGCGCCTGGATCACCGCCTTCACCCCGGCCGCGAAGGCCTTGCCGGTGACCAGCGCGGCCCGGGGGGTGGGGGTGACCAGCAGCTTGGTGAGAACGCCGGCGTCCCGCTCCCAGATGATCATGATGCCGTAGAAGATGGCGATGAACATCGCCGACTGGGCGATGATGCCCGGCGCCAGGAAGTCCAGGTAGGGAATGCCGCCGGTGGGGATGGCGTGCAGCCGGGTGAAGGTCTCGCCGTAGATCAGCAGCCACAGGGCGGGCTGGATCGCCCGGGTGTAGAGCTCGGTGCGGTCGTGGCGCAGCTTCTGCAGCTCCACGATGCACATCGCGCCGACCCGGGCCGGGACGACGGTCCAGCCGGTCCGCGCGCGGGGCGGGGAGAGCAGCAGGTCGAGCGGTCGCCCGTGCTCGGCCCCCGCGTCAGCGGACGCGGTTAGCGGTGTTGCGGGTGCGGCGGACATCGCGGAAATCCTCTCCATCGGACTCGCCCTCGGAACCGCCGTCGCCGCCCTGGAGCCCGGCGCCCGCGTAGTGGCGGAAGACGTCCTCCAGGGTGGGGGCGGTGAACTTCTCCTGCAGATCGGCCTTGAGCTGCTCGGGGGTGCCGAGCGCCCGGATCCGGCCCTTGTGCATCAGGGCGACTCGGTCGCAGTACTGCTCGGCCTCGTCCATGTAGTGGGTGGTCACCAGCACGGTCATCCCGGTGGCGTCCTTGATCTCGCTGATCCGGTCCCAGACGCTGGTGCGGGCGATCGGGTCGAGGCCGATGGTGGGCTCGTCCAGGATCAGCAGCCGGGGGGCGCTGACCAGCGCCTGCGCCAGTTCCAGCCGGCGCACCATGCCGCCGGAGTAGGTGCTCGCCAGCCGCTCGGCGGCGTCGGTGAGGGCGACCGCCTCCAGCGCCTCGTCGACCCGGGCGCGCAGCTCGCGCCGGGTGACGTCGTAGACCCGGGCGAACAGCGCGACGTTCTCGCGCCCGGTCAGCCCGCCGTCGGCGGAGAGCTGCTGCGGCACGTAGCCCAGCAGTCGGCGGACGGACATCTTCTCGCGGGCGACGTCCGTGCCGAAGACCTGGATCATGCCGGCCGGGACCGGCAGCAGGGTGGTGATGGCGCGGATCGCGGTGGTCTTGCCGGCGCCGTTGGGGCCGAGGAGGCCGAAGATCTCGCCGGTGCGGACGGTGAGGTCGAGGTCGTCGACGGCCTTGGTGCTGCCGAAGGCGTAGGACAGCCCGGTACAGCGGACTGCGGCCTCCGTCCCCGGCCCCTCGGCCGGCTCCCCGGCCGCTCCGGCCTCCGCCGCCGGTTCCACGGCGGACTGCTGAGTGGTCATGGCCCCTCCAGGTCCTCGTGCAGGCCTTGGGCGAGCCTGCGCAGCGCGGGCACCGAGGCGGCGAGCGCCGCCCGGTCCTCGTGGTCGAGCGCCGCGACCTGGTTGCGCACCAGGTCGGTCCGGCGCGCGTCCCAGTCGAGCAGCCGTTCCACCGCTGCGGGCGTCACCGTGAGGTGCACGGCCCGCCGGTCCTCGGCGGCGGTCCGCCGCTCCAGCAGCCCGACCGCGACCAGCTGGTTGACCAGGGTGGACACCGAGTTGCCGGCCAGGTGCAGCTCCTTGGCGGCGGCGGACACCCCGATGCCGGGGTTGGCGCGGACGAGTCGGATCAGCCCGATCTGCGCCCCGCGCAGCCTCAGGTCGCCCTCCCCCTGCTGCGAGCGGCGGACGATCAGTCGCTGGATACCGACCAGCAACTCGGCAAAGTCCTCTGGCACTTCAGCCTCGGTCATACAGTCATTTTAGCTCCTGAGTAGAGCTAACTTCCAGGGGGCCGGAAAAGAACCGCGCCGGACCCCTGAGTCATCAGGGATCCGGCGCGGTGCCACAGTTGGAGAGCCGCGGTTCGGAAAGACGCAGTTGGGCGAACCGCCGTTGGTCCGGTCCGATCCCGGAACCGCTCGCACCGGGATCAGACCGGGTTCAGGTCCGCGCGGTGCGCGGAGTCGTTCGACCCGCCGGCCTCGTTCGACCCGCCGGCCTCAGTGGCCGAGGCTCTTGCCCAGCGCGGCGGTCAGCGCGCCGTTCGAGGTGTCGCCGTCGAGCGACCACACCATCGTTCCGCGCAGGCCCAGCGCGTTGATGTAGGCCCCCTTGACCGCCACCGAGAGCGGGCTGTCATAGGTGTAGAAGGTTCCGGTCGCCGCGTCGTACTTGTACGGCGCGTCCGACAGCGGGTCGAAGTAGGTCTTGCCGGGGGCGGCCACCACCGTGTTGTAGTTCGGCGTCCCGCCGCCGGCGGTCGCGGTCTGGAACAGCCCGTCGCCGTTCGGCCCGGGAGCGACCCCGGTCCACTCGTGCGCGTAGTAGGGGATGGAGAGCGAGATCTGCGACGGGCGCACCCCCTGGGACTCGTAGTACTGCACCGCCTGGTTGACACTGAACCTGTTGTTCGCCGGGTTCGGGTCGCGCGGGTCGGTGAACAGCGCGGACGCGAAGTCGGTCGGACCGGCCGGCTCCCAACTGCCGTGGTAGTCGAAGGTCATGACGTTGAACCAGTCCACCACCTTGGCCACCTGCTTGAGCTGCAGCTGCGCCGCGAAGACCGGGTTGGCCGAGGTGTTGGCGGTCAGCAGGTAGTGCGAGTCCCCCGTGCCGCTCGCACTGGCCGCGTCCAGCTGGGTGCGGAACTCCTGCATCAGCGCGGTGTAGTCGGGGGTGTCCTGCGCGCCGTAGGGGTTGCCGTTGCCGGGCTCGCCCGGGTACTCCCAGTCGACCGCGAAGCCGTCGAAGATCCCCGCCGCCGCGCCGGCCGGAAGGCCGGGCAGGTCGCCCTTGATGTACTGGTCGATGCAGGAGGCGACGAACTTCTGCCGTCCGGCGGCGGTGGAGGCCAGCTGGGAGAACTGGCTCGACCAGGCCCAGCCGCCGATCGACATCACGATCTTCAGCTTGGGGTAGGCCGCCTTGAGCTCGCGCAGCTGGTTGAAGTTGCCCAGCAGCGTCTGCCCGGCCGCGTCGGCCTGCCCGTTCACCGACTCGCTCGCCGCGAACGGCCGCTGGTAGTCGGCCCAGCTGTCACCGCTGGAGCAGGTGCCGTCGGGCGCGATGTCGCTGAAGGCGTAGTCGAGTTCGGTGAGGTGGTTGATCTCGCCGGTGGTGATCAGGTTCTTCTCCAGGAAGCCGGAGTAGATGCCCCACTGGGTGAAGTAGCCGACGAGCTGCTTCTCCTGCTGGCTGCCACTGGCCGCCGGGGCAGGCCTGGCCTGGGCCTGCGCGCTTCCGGGCAGCGCCGCCAGCAGCGCGACGGCGCAGCCGGCCGAGGTGGCGGCGGCGAGCAGCCGCCGGGGACGGCGGCGACCGGACGAACCGGTGGAGGACGGTGCGGACATGGGCTCTCCTCAACAAGTGCCGTGGGGGGCATGGGGGAAGGGCGGATACATCGCACACAGGGGCACGTCGGAGACTGTGCCGCCCCCCGACGTCGCACCAACATGGTATAGACCACGTGAGGGCTAGGTATAGTCCATGTGATCGTGCGGGGTCAATGCTCCGTCAGTTGCACGGCGCCGGAATGGAGTCGGCCGAAAGCGTCCATCGCGGTGATAATCGCCAGCATGGACGAAATCATGGACTGGACGGCGCTGGAGGCGATCGACCAGCTCTGCGCCCGGGTGTACATCGGCCTGCGCGACGACCGGCTCCGCAGCGACGACGTGGTGGAGCTGGCCTGCCTGCTGCTCGACTGGGGGCGCTACGAGCCGGCCGTCGAGGAGGTGGTGGCCCGCCGCCCGGAGGAGATCGGTCCGCAGCGGCTGCGCGAGCTGGCCGAGCAGCTCCTGGAGGGCACCGCCTTCCTGCCGGACTTCCGGCTCGCCCCGGAACGCCTCGTCCTGCTGGAACAGGCCCTGGGCACGGTGGCGGCCGACCTGCCGCCCTCCTGGTCCGGCAGCACCGCGCGGCTGGTTCCGATGTCGGACTCCTCCCCGCTCGACTACAAGGTCGAGCTCACCGGTGGCCGGATGCACGGCAACGGCCTGCGCACCGTCGACGCCGAGGACCTCACCTCCGCGCTCATCGCCGTCGCGGACCACGTCCAGGAGGGAGTGATGGAGTTCGACTGGCGGGTCTGGCCCGTCTGCCCGGTCCACCACCTCGGCCTGCACCCCGTCGCGGACGGCGGGACCGCCGTCTGGCAGTGCCGCCTGGGCCCGCACGCCGTCGCCGCCGTCGGCAGCCTGCCGCCCGCCGCCAGGCACGACGACGGCCCCCGTGCACGAGGCGGTCGGGAGGACCGCCACGCGCGGCGGGGGCCGTCGTCGGGAACCGGCGGACAGCGGGGTCAGTCGCTGCCGACGCCGTTGGAGTAGCCGGTCATGTTGTAGGTGCCGAAGCCGTTCTCCACCGGGCCGCCGGTGTTGTTGATGCAGTGCAGGATGCCTCCGCCGCCGACGCCGTTGAGGCAGACGATCATCAGGTCGGTGAAGACCACACCGGGCGTGTCCGGGACCTCGTAGGCCCGGTCGGTGTAGATGTCGGCCTGCAGGTCGAAGTAGCAGTAGCTGCCCAGTCCCCAGGCCAGGTGGTCGCTGACGGAGTCGGCGACCTTGTAGGCGGCGTAGCCGTTGGTGCCGTCGTGGACCCAGGCGGACTGGGTCGGGACGTCGTAGGGGTGCTCGTTCTGGAAGAAGTAGGTGCGGCCGTGCTCGCCGTTCCAGAGCACCTCGTACTTCTGGTAGTGCTCGACGGCCAGGCCGTAGGCGGTGACCCGGTCGCCGTTGACGAGGAAGCCGGTGTCGGCCGGGTTGACCGACCAGCCCACGGTGCCGTCGTTGCCGTGGTCGGCCCGCCAGAGCCAGAGGTTGTCGCAGATCACGTCGTTGCTGTCGAGCTGGATGCTGACCGCGGCGCCACCGGCGACGGCGCCGCCGATGCGGGCGTAGACGTCGAAGAGCACGGTGGGGTTGTCGGCGTGCCGGGCCCGGCTGCGGCCGTGGCCGACCCGGAGCAGCACCGGCGAGTCGGCGGAGGCGGCCTCCAGGATCACCCCGGCGACGGAGACCCCGCCGACGTCGGCCACCTCGATCAGCGAGTTGCCGTGCGTGGCCTGGAGGGTGGCCAGGCCGAGTCCGAGGACGACGGTGCTGGTCCGGGTCACCCGGAGCGGCGCGGAGAGGGCGTAGACGCCCGGGGTGAGCAGCAGGTGCAGCCCCCGGTCGAGGGCCTGGTTGAGGGTGGCGGCGGAGTCGCCGGGCCGGGCCACGTGGAAGCGGTCCAGCGGGATGCTGTACCCCTTCGCCCGGCCGCCCGCCCAACTGGTCCCGGCCGAGTTGCTGCGGAGCGCGGGCACGAAGACCTGGTAGCGGCCGTGCGCGTCGACCGTGAGGAAGGGCTTCTCCCGAACGGTCGGGGTCTCGTCGACCGTGGTGAAGGGGGGATCGGGGAAGCTCTGGGCCGGGGCGCCCTCGGTGCCGACGAAGACCATGTTCCAGTTGGAGCCGGTCCAGCTGCCGAAGCTGTCGTTGCGGGACAGCCACTGCTGCTGCGAACCCGACTGGACCTGGCCGTCGACCACGCTGTCGGCCAGGAATCCGCCGCTGGACCACTGGTTGCCGGGCGGGCTGGGCCAGAGCGACAGGTCGCCCTTGATGTGCGCCCGGCGCATCGGCCCGGCCTGGGCCACCGCCCAGCGGTCCAGCCCGTCCGGCGGGACGATGCAGAGGTTCTCGGCGCAGCGCCAGAAGTCCTGCGTCCCGTTGCCCTGCAACCACTGCGCGTCGACCGTGACATGACCGTTGATCACCACGTCGTCCGGGCTGTCGCCGAGGCCCAGCACATGGGTGTAGAAGCCGACGTTGACATCGACGTTGTAGCTGCCCGGCCGGAAGGCCAGCGCATACCGCTCGGTGCCGAACTGGTTGGACTGCTGAGTGTTGAACACGGCGTCGACCTGGGCCTGAATCGCCGCGTCGCCCATGGAGGGGTCGAAGACCAGGACGTTGGCGCCCAGGTCCGCGGCTCCACGGCCGTGGCCGGCCGGTGACGAGGCGAGGGCGGATCCGGCCGAGAGCTCGCCGACCAGCGGCAGCGCGGCGACGACGGCCGCACCGCGGAGCACGGCACGACGGGTGGGGAAGTTGGACATGGCTCTCCCTGGCGAGGTGGTTGGGGAGGGTGCTGCGGCTCGTCCTGGAGCGCAAGAGAGCGCTCTCAGGGGGAAGTGAAGCAGGTGGGCCATACAGCGTCAATAGCCTGTAGGCGGCGGCAGTTCACCCGTGCCGCTGCGTTCACTGGTCGAACGGAGCGACGCCCGCGCGGAATGGCCGGTCCGGTTGCGTCCGCGGGGCGCGTTCCGTGCCTATTCTGGACATCCCGAGTAAGGACTCGCGCATGCACGACGATCGCCTGCTCGCCGAGGCACGGCTCGAACGGATGCTGTCCCAGCGCATCCGGCCCGCCGTCCACACCGCCTCCGTGCCGCTGGAACTGACGGCCTGGCAGGTCCCCGACGAGCCGGTGCCGGTCGCCGAGGCCATGGCCGGACTGGAGGCCGAGGGACGCCCCTTCGCGGTGGGCGAGCGCTGGGGTCGGCCGTGGTCCACGCTGTGGATCCGGGCCACCGGCGAGGTGCCGGCCGAGTGGGCCGGGCGGCGGGTGGAGGCGGTGTTCGACCTCGGGTTCGTCGGCGCCTGGCCGGGCCATCAGGCCGAGGCCCTGGTCCACGACGCGGACGGACGGCCGCTCAAGGGCATCGAGCCGCAGAACCAGTACGTGCCGGTGGCGCAGCGGGCCGAGGGCGGCGAGCGGGTCCACCTGCTGCTGGAGGCCGCCGCCAACCCCGACGTCCTGGGGAACGGCTTCGTCCGCCCCACCCCCTTCGGCGACAAGCTCACCGCGCCGGCCGACCCGCTCTACACCATGGCCCGCGCCGACCTCGCCGTCCTGGACGAGGACGTCTGGCACCTGGCGCTCGACCTGGAGGTGGCCGGCGGAGTGATGCACGAGCTGTCGACCGGCGACCCGCGCCGGCACGAGCTGCTGCGCGCCGTCGACCACGCCCTGGACGCCGTCGATCCGCTGGACGTGCCGGGCACCGCCGCCGAGGCCCGCGCCCGGCTGGTCGAGGTGCTGGCCCGACCGGCCCACGCCAGCGCCCACACCGTCGCCGCCGTCGGCCACGCCCATATCGACAGCGCCTGGCTCTGGCCGCTCCGCGAGACCGAGCGCAAGGCGGCCCGGACCTTCGCCAATGTGACCGCCCTGGCGCAGCAGTACCCCGACTTCGTCTTCGCCTGCTCGCAGGCCCAGCAGTACGCCTGGGTGCGGGACCGCTGGCCGGAGATCTACCGGCGGATGCAGGAGGCGGCACGGGCCGGGCAGTGGGCGCCGGTCGGCGGAATGTGGGTCGAGGCGGACGGCAACCTGCCCGGCGGCGAGGCGCTGGCCCGTCAACTGGTGCACGGCAAGCGCTTCTTCGCCGAGGAGTTCGGCGTGGAGTGCGAGGGGGTGTGGCTGCCGGACTCCTTCGGCTACACCGCCGCCTTCCCGCAGCTGGCGCTGCTCGCCGGGATGAACTGGTTCCTCACCCAGAAGATCTCCTGGAACCAGAGCAACTCCTTTCCGCACCACACCTTCTGGTGGGAGGGGATCGACGGCAGCCGGGTGTTCACCCACTTCCCCTCCGTCGACACCTACAACGCGGTGCTGTCCGGACGGGAGTTGGCGCACGCCGAGCGCAACTACCGGGAGAAGGGCCGCGGCACCCGCTCGCTCGCGCCCTTCGGCCACGGCGACGGCGGGGGCGGCCCCACCCGCGAGATGATGGAGCGGGCCCGCCGGCTGCGCGACCTGGAGGGCTCGCCCCGGGTGGAGGTGCAGCACCCCAACCGCTTCTTCGCCGACGCCCGGGCCGAGTACCCGGACGCCCCGGTCTGGGTCGGCGAGCTGTACCTGGAGCTGCACCGCGCGACCTACACCAGCCAGGCCCGCACCAAGTCCGGCAACCGCCGCAGCGAGCACCTGCTGCGCGAGGCCGAGCTGTGGTCGGCGACGGCCGCCGTCCACGCCGTCCACGCCGGGTTCGGCTATCCGTACCAGCGGTTGGACCGGCTGTGGAAGACCGTGCTGCTGCACCAGTTCCACGACATCCTGCCCGGCAGCTCCATCGCCTGGGTGCACCGCGAGGCCGAGGCGACCCATGCGGCCGTGGCCGCCGAGCTGAACGCGATCATCGCCGAGGCCCGTGCCGCGCTCGCCGACGGCGGCAGCGGCAGCGGCAGCGCCGGGACGTCGGTGCTGAACGCCTCACCACGCGAACGGACGGAGGTGGTCGCCGTCACCGCCCCGGCCGCCGCCCCGCCCGGTGCCCGCAGCCAGCCCCTGGCCGACGGCCGCACCGCCGTGCTGACCCGTGTCCCCGGCTCCGGTGCGGCCCCGCTCGGCGCGCCGCCGGACCGACAGCCCGCCGAGGTGACGGTCGGTCGGGCGGACGGGCGGATCGTGCTGGACAACGGCCTGGTCCGGCTGGTCGTCGACGCCGACGGGCTGCTCAGCTCCGTCCGCGACCTGGTCGCCGACCGCGAGGCGCTGGCCCCGGGCGCTCCCGGCAACCTGCTCCAGCTCCACACCGACCTGCCCAACCACTGGGACGCCTGGGACATCGACGCCCACTACCGGCGCCGGCGCACCGACCTGACCGACGCCGAGGCGGTGGAGGTCGTCGCCGAGGGCCCGCTGCGCGCCGCCGTCCGGATCGAGCGCGGTTTCGGCGACTCCCGGATCGTGCAGACCGTCACCCTGGACTGCGGCAGCCCGCGCGTCGACATCGACACCGAGGTCGACTGGCACGAGCGCGAGAAGATCCTCAAGGCCGCGTTCCCGCTGGACATCCGGGCCGACCACGCCGCCTCCGAGATCCAGTTCGGCCATGTCCGGCGTCCCACCCACACCAACACCAGTTGGGACGCGGCCCGCTTCGAGGTCTGCCAGCACCGCTGGACCCACCTCGGCGAGCCCGGCTACGGCATCGCCGTGGTCAACGACTCCACCTACGGCCTCGACGTCACCCGCGACGTCCGCGCGGACGGCGGCACCACCACCACGCTGCGGCTCAGCCTGCTCCGCGCGCCCCGCGTCCCCGACCCGGGCACCGACCAGGGCCGGCACCGCCTCCGCTACGCCCTGCTGCCGGGCGCCGGCGTCGCGGACGCCGTCGCGGCCGGCTACGCGCTCAACCTCCCGCTGCGGACCGGCCCGGCGACCGTCCCGTTCGCCCCGCTCGTGACCACCGACGGCGCGGCCGTCGTGATCGAGGCGGTGAAGCTGGCCGACGACGGCAGCGGCGACGTGGTCGTCCGGCTCTACGAATCCCTCGGCGGCCGAGCCGCCACCCGCCTCCGACCGGCCTTCGCCGTGGCCCAGGCCCGAACCACCGACCTGCTGGAACGCCCGCTCCCCGAACCGCCGCTCCCCCTGACGGACGACGGCGCCGTCCCGCTCACCCTCCGCCCCTTCCAGGTGCTGACGCTGCGGCTGCGCCGATAGCCGCCGCCTGCGGGTGTGGCGAGGTCGTGGCGGTTAATGTGGTGCCCTACGAGCGAGTTGGGAGTTTTGATGGGTTTCGGTACAGGTGCTGCTCAGCCGTTTCGTCTGATCGTCACGGGCGGGGGAACGGGCGGCCACACCTATCCGGCACTCACTGCGGTCCGGGCGCTGCAGGCGCGGCTGTCCGCCTCCGGGCGGGCGCTTGACGTGCTGTGGGTGGGTACAGCGGAGGGCTTGGAAGCGCGGGTCGCAGCAGCGGAGGGCATTGCGTTCCGGACGGTGGCAACGGGGAAGATCCGTAGGTCGGGCAACCCGCTGAAGCTGGTGTCACCGCAGAACGTCCGGGACATGGGTCGGGTGCCGCTCGGGGCGGCACAGGCCCGCACGATCGTGGCGGATTTCACGCCGTCGGTGGTGTTCTCCACCGGCGGCTACGTGGCGGTACCGGTGGGGCTGGCTGCGCGGATGTGCCGTCGGCCGCTGGTGGTGCACGAGCAGACGGTTCGGCTGGGGCTGGCGAACCGGGCGCTGGTGCGGACCGCGGCGCGGGTCGCGCTGTCGTCCGAGGCCTCGCTGGAACTGCTGCCGGATGCGGTGCGCTCCTCGGCGGTGGTGACGGGTAACCCGGTGCGGCCTGCGGTGCTGAACGGGCACGCGCAGAAGGCGGTGGAGGCGTTGGGCCTCTACGGCTTCGACCAGCGGTTGCCGACCGTGTACGTGACGGGCGGGGCGCAGGGCTCGGTGCAGATCAACACGCTGGTCGCCGAGGTGCTGCCGTGGCTGCTGGAGCGGGCGAACGTGGTCCACCAGTGCGGGCCGGCGAATGTGGCGGCGCTGGAGTCGGTGGCGGCCGCGCTGCCAACGGAGTTGGCGGGGCGCTACCAGCTGACGGGGTTCGTGGCCGGGGAGGTCGGCGATGTGCTGGCGCTGGCGGACGTGGTGGTCTCGCGGAGCGGGGCGGGCACGATCAGCGAGCTGACCGCACTGGGCAAGGCGTCGGTGCTGATCCCGCTGGCGAGTGCGGCAGGCAACGAGCAGGCGCACAACGCCGCGCACCTGCAGGCGCAGGGCGCGGCGGTGGCGCTGCTGGGCGAGACCGACGGGGAGCGGCTGCGCGAGGCGCTGGGTCCGCTGCTCGACGATCCCGCCAGGCGCGCTCAGGTCGCCGACCGGGCGCGGGCGCTGGGACGACCGGACGCCGCCGAGCGGCTGGTCGACGTGCTCCTGGACGCGGCCGGGTAGGCCTTCCAGGTACTGACGCTGCGGCTGCGCCGATCGGCGCCCGCCGGATAGCTCCGCACCGGGGCTGTCGGTGGTGCGGGGTACCGTGATCGGGTCAGGGAGCAGCTCGACCGGTACGGGGGACGCGTCATGAAGCAGTCGGCCACAGGGGCTCTGCTGGGACTGGCCATCGGGGACGCCATGGGGTTCCCGACCGAGTTCAACAGCATCGCGCAGATCGAGGCGAAGTCGGGGCCCTGGCGGGGGCTGCCGCTCCCGGTACAGGGCGGGGTCTCCTACGTGACCGACGACACCCAGATGACGCTGGCGCTCGGCGAGGGGCTGGTCGAGGCGATGGCTCGGGGGCCGCTCAGCGCGGAGCTGCTGGAGCCGCCGGTGCGGGCGGCGTTCGTGGAGTGGTCCTACTCCCCCGAGAACAACCGGGCGCCGGGCATGACCTGCATGCGCGCCTGCGACGCGCTGGCGGGGCGCGGACCCTGGCAGGCGGCGAGCGAGAAGAACTCCAAGGGCTGCGGCGCCAATATGCGGGTGGCCCCGCTGGGCCTGGTCCCGGGGCTGACCCAGGACCAGCGCTCCGGCGCCGCGCAGCTCCAGTCCGGGCTGACGCACGGTCATCCGACCGCCCTGGCCGCGAGCGAGCTGACGGCGCAGACGGTGTGGCTGCTGGCGCAGGGCGCGGCGCCCGGCGAGCTGCTGCCGCTGCTGCGCGCCCACGCCCGGGAGAACCGGACGGTCTACCGGGCGGACTGGCTGGGCGATCTGGCCCTGCGCACCCAGGACCCGACACCGGAGGAGTTCATCGCCCGGGGCTGGGACGAGTGCCTGGCGGTCCTGGACCGGCTGGACCGCGCCCTGGACGCGCCGGACCGGGAGGCCGACCCCTGCCTGGCCACCGGCGCGGGCTGGATAGCCGAGGAGGCCCTCGCCACCGGCCTGTTCTGCTTCCTGCTCTTCCCTGACGACCCGCAGTCGGTGGTCCGCCGGGGCGCGTACTCCTCGGGCGACTCCGACTCCATCGCCGCCCTCGCCGGGGCCTTCGCCGGGGCCCACCTGGGCGCCGACGCCTGGCCCGACGAGTGGACCGGGACCATCGAGTACCGCGACCGGCTGCTGGCGCTCGGCCGTGCCTGGGACGCGCCGGTCGGCTGAGCGGGCGCGGGGCGCGGCCCATGGCCGTGCCCGCATCGGAGAGTTGCACGTGAGGAGGGCCCAGGGCGCCGCCCGGGCCCTCCTCGGCATGCGCGGGGTCCGGTCAAAGCCGCGCAGCATCATTGACACTCTGCATGCCACTGCTCGAAGATGCTCAGTTAGTAGCACTTTCACGCACGTATGATCACACGGGCTGATTCGCAGTGTCGACAGGAGACTCGCCGTGGCTGTTCAGCATCGCGCAGCGAGCTCATCAGGGACTGTCGGCCGTGCGCGTCCAGCCGGTGACCGCCCACGTGCCGACCCTTCACCGCCCAGCACACCGCCCGGACGGCACACCGCAGTTCCGGGCCCGGAACCGCTCCGACCCTCCGTTTCCAGAACACGGTGCCGCCTCGGCGGCACCCATCCGCTGAGGCCATACCCATGAACATGTTCGGATTCTCCGTCGTAGACCTACCCGCCCCACCGCTCGAAAGACTGCTCGAACTCGCCCAGGAGACCGGCTATCGCGGCCTGGAGCTGCGCTCCGGTCCCGGCGAGACGGTCCACCTCGGCCTCGACCGGGCCGAGCGCCAGCAGATCGCCGTCGCCTTCGACCGGGCCGGGGTCTCCCTGCTCGGGCTGGTCACCTCGCTCGACGTCACCGCCCCCGGCGAGGACGGACAGCTGCTCGCCGAACTGCGCCGCCACATCTGGCTGGCCGCCGATGTCGGCGCCCGCTACCTCCGGGTTCTGCCGTGCGGCGCAGACACCGGTGGCAGCGGGTCCGGCGTCCGGGCCGAGCGCAGGCTCCGGGCCGTCGCCAGCCTGGCCGCGACCTGCGGGGTGCGGATCCTGCTGCAGACCCAGGACGCGCAGGACTCGGTGGGCCGGGTGGCCGGCCTGCTCGACCGGATCGGCGCGGCCGGGGTCGGTGCCTACTGGGACGTCCAGGGCACCCCGGAGCCGGGCGGGGACCTCCCCCGCGCCTATGCCCGGCTCGCCTCCCACCTGGGCTTCATCCAGGTCCACGACGTCCGGGAGCTCGCACCCGCCGGGGAGGGCACCGTCCCTGACGGCGCGCCGGGCCGGACGCCGGACGACGCGGCCGGACCGCCGGAGCTGCGGACGGCGCTGCGGACCGCCGTCGACAACGGCTACGACGGCTGGTTCGTCTGGAAGTACGACGCCCGCCGCCCGCCGCAGCCGGACGGCTTCGCCCCGGCCCTCGCCGCCGGACGCGACTGGCTGGAGCGCACCACCTGCGCCTCGCGCTCGGGCCGAGCCCGACGACGGGCCGAGGTCGGCGCGGACACCCGCCACTGACCGGATTCCCAGGTGGCACCATCAGTCACAGGTGACCCAGCGGGCGAGGACGATGCGCAGCAACGATCCAGGCCAGGCGATGGCGGCGGCTTCTCGGCCGACCCCCGGCCGGCCTGTCCGGTGTGGCCGGCCTGTCCGGCGTGACCGGACCGGCCGGCCGGGCGTACGACGAGTTCAACGCAGTGATCGTCTGCTGCTACGGGACGGACGGCCCCGCCGCGACGGCCGGGGCGTCCGGGCTCGCCGCGCTGACCGGGACGTCCGGGTTGCGGAACCAGGATCCCTGGACCGCCCACTGGATCAGCATCAGCACCACGCCCAGCAGCAGCGAGCCGATGCCGATGACGGTGACGCCGCCGGTGTTGCCGAAGATCGGCAGGTCGATCGAGGTCACGCCGTACGAGGGCTTGGCATAGACGTAGAAGGCCGCGTAGCAGAAGAAGAACAGCAGCAGCAGGCCGCCGAGGCCGGGCAGGATCCCCTTGAAGATCATGTCCCGGGCGCTGCGGGTGAGCACCTTGCGGAAGTACCAGATGCAGGAGAAGCCGGTCAGCCCGTAGTAGAAGGCGATGCCGAGGCCGACCGAGGCGATGGAGTCGGTGAGCACATTGGCGCTGATCTCCACCAGCAGGACGTAGAAGGCGATCGAGACCAGGCCCATGGCCACGGTCGAGTAGGTCGGGGTGAGGAAGCGGCGGTGCACGGTTCCGAACTTCGCCGGGATGGCCTTGTGCACCGCCATCGAGAAGCTGGTCCGCGCCGTCGGCAGGATCGTGGTCTGGGTGGAGGCCGCCGAGGAGGTCAGCACCATGAAGATCAGCAGCTTGGCGAGGAACCAGCCGAGCCCGTGGCTGCCGAAGACCGCGTTGCCGAGGCCCGACAGCACGTCACCGACGTTGGCGGGGTTGGCCAGGCCGATGCCCTTGGTGCCGGCCCCCGCGAAGGCCAGCGCCGAGGTCGAGACCAAGGCGTAGATGAGCAGCAGCAGCACGGTGGAGATGACGGCGGCCCGACCCGGGGTGCGCTCGCGGTCGGCGGTCTCCTCGTTGACCGAGACGGCCGTGTCCCAGCCCCAGTAGATGAAGACGGCGGCCAGGATGCCCGAGGTCAGCGCGCTGACGCTGGGGACGTCGAAGGGGTTGAACCAGGAGGCGGCGATGTGGATCGATCCGGCCGGCGCATTGCTGGAGTAGGTCTTCACCAGCGCCGAGACGGAGAACAGCACCAGCATCAGCACCTCGATGCAGAGCAGCCAGCGCTGGAGCGCGGCGGAGACCTCGATGCCGACGTAGCAGATCGCGGTCATCACGATGATCCAGACGACCCCGGCGACCGTGGTCCAGAGCGTGCTGCTGGACAGGCTGGAGAAGCCGAACAGCTGGAAGCCGTAGGCGCCGGCGATCTGCGCCAGGTTGGCCATCACGATGACGTCGGCGACGATGATGCCCCAGCCGCCCATCCAGCCGGTGCGCGGCCCGAAGGCCCTGGCCGCCCAGGTGAAGGTGGTGCCGCAGTCCGGGTCGACCTGGTTGAGCTCCTTGTAGGCGTAGGCGATCAGCAGCATCGGGACGAAGGCCAGGATGGTGACGATCGGCGCCTGGAGCCCGACGCCCGCGACGATCACGCCGAGGGTCGCCGCCAGGCTGTAGGCGGGCGCGGTGGAGGCGATTCCAATGGCGATGGACGAGAAGAGGCCGAGCGCGTTGCTCTTCAGACCCTTCTCGCCGACACCTGAGCCGGTGGCGGTCGGATAGGCGTCCTCGGGGACGCGGGGTGCGCCGGACGGAGTGCTCATGAGGGATTCGTTGCCTTTCGCGTTCGGACCGGGGCGCGGACGGCAGTGCTGTGCTCCGGCTCGGCGGAGCCGGCCTGGCGGGAACGGGTCTACACCTCGCTGACGGCACGTCAGTGAACGGATGGTAGGCCCCCCGGACCGCCGGGCGGCAGAGGCGCGTCACAGTGGAGTCCACTCGGCCCGACGCGACCCCCCGTTCAGGCTCGGCGCATCACCTCATCAGGCGAAATATCCGGTTCAGCCGGAGGTGGTGCTGCCGTCCAGGAGCGGGATCTGCTCCAGCACGGCCGTCTCGGCCCCGGTCAGCAGCCGGGAGCGGATCAGGAACCGCATCCCCTCCGGCGCCTCCAGCGAGAAGCCGCCGCCGCGCCCCGGGACCACGTCCACCGTCAGATGGGTGTGCCGCCAGCGGGCGAACTGGTCCTTGGACATCCAGAAGCCCACCGGCTCCGGCACCCCGTCGATCCGCAGCGCGGCCAGCCGCACGTCCGAGGCGCCGGTGCGGAACTCGCCGTCGACATAGCACATCGGCGAGCTGCCGTCGCAGCAGCCGCCGGACTGGTGGAACATCAGCGGCCCGTTGGCCGCGTAGAGGGTGCGCAGCAGGTCCGCCGCGGCCTCGGTCACGGCGACTCGCGCCACCTCGTCGACGGTGCTCATGGCATCCACCCCTCCGCCCCGGCCCGGGGCCGTCCGCTCACGTCTGCCACCAGGGTCCGCCGGTGCCGCCGCGCCGTCCAGTGGTCGGCGCGGCGGCACCGGCCGCGGTTCGGCTCAGTAGAAGCCGAGCTTCTTGGCCGAGTAGCTGACCAGCAGGTTCTTGGTCTGCTGGTAGTGGTCGAGCATCATCTTGTGGTTCTCCCGGCCGATGCCGGAACCCTTGTAGCCGCCGAAGGCGGCGTGCGCCGGATAGGCGTGGTAGCAGTTGGTCCACACCCGGCCGGCCTGGATCGCGCGCCCGGCGCGGTAGGCGGTGGTGGCGTCACGGGTCCACACCCCCGCGCCGAGGCCGTAGAGGGTGTCGTTGGCGATCCGGATCGCGTCGTCGTAGGTGGCGAAGGGCGCCACCGAGACCACCGGGCCGAAGATCTCCTCCTGGAAGATCCGCATCGAGTTGTTGCCCTCGAAGATCGTCGGCTGGACGTAGTAGCCGCCCGCGAGCTCGCCGGAGAGCTGCGCCCGCTCGCCGCCGATGAGGATCTTCGCGCCCTCCTGCTGGCCGATGTCCAGGTAGGAGAGGATCTTCTCCAACTGGTCGTTGGAGCACTGGGCGCCGATCATCGTGGTGGTGTCCAGCGGGTGGCCCTGGACGATCTGCCGGGTCCGCTCGATCCCCGCCTCCAGGAACTCGCCGTAGTGGCCCTCCTGGATCAGCGCCCGGGAGGGGCAGGTGCAGACCTCGCCCTGGTTGAGGGCGAACATGGTGAAGCCCTCCAGCGCCTTGTCGAGGAAGTCGTCGTCGGCGGAGCTGACGTCGTCGAAGAACAGGTTCGGGCTCTTGCCGCCGAGCTCCAGGGTCACCGGCTTGATGTTCTCCGAGGCGTACTGCATGATCAGCCGCCCGGTGGTGGTCTCGCCGGTGAAGGCGACCTTGGCGACCCGGGGGCTGGAGGCCAGCGGCTTGCCGGCCTCGACGCCGAAGCCGTTGACGATGTTGACGACGCCCGGCGGCAGCAGGTCCGCGATCAGGCTCATCAGGAAGTGGATCGAGGCCGGGGTCTGCTCGGCCGGCTTGATCACCACGGCGTTGCCGGCGGCCAGCGCCGGCGCCAGCTTCCAGGTCGCCATCAGGATCGGGAAGTTCCACGGGATGATCTGCGCGACCACGCCCAGCGGCTCGTGGAAGTGGTACGCCACGGTGTCGTCGTCGAGCTCGGAGAGCGAACCCTCCTGGGCCCGGATCGCCCCGGCGAAGTAGCGGAAGTGGTCGATCGCCAGCGGGATGTCGGCGGCCAGGGACTCCCGGATCGGCTTGCCGTTCTCCCAGGTCTCGGCGACCGCGAGGGCCTCCAGGTTGGCCTCCATCCGGTCCGCGATCCGGTTCAGGATGGTCCCGCGCTCGGCCGCCGAGGTCCGGCCCCAGGCCGGTGCCGCGGCGTGGGCCGCGTCGAGCGCCTTCTCGATGTCCTCGGCCGTGCCCCGGGCGACCTGGCAGAACGTCTGCCCGGTGACCGGCGTCGGGTTGTCGAAGTAGCGTCCCTGGGCGGGTGCGACGAACTCGCCGCCGATCCAGTGGTCGTAGCGCGGCAGGAAGCTCATCTTCGCGCCGGGCTCGCCCGGGCTTGCGTAGCGGGCCATGTGTGACCTCCGTCGGGACTCCGCCGCCGTCCTCCGTCGGACGGTCGGGAGATGCCCGGCACGCTAGTTCCGCCGACGTTGCAGCGACGTTGCAGCCACGTTGTAGCGACGTTGTAGCCGTGCGACCGCGCGGCCCGAGCAGTTGCCCGCTACCGGCCGGGGTCCGGCAGGCCGTAGTCCTCGCGGAGCTGGCGGGCGCGGGCCGAGGCGACCGCCCGGTCCGGCGAGTGCCGGGGCGCGATGCCGGCCAGCCACTCCCACACCTGGAGGTCGTGGAAGCCGCCGTGCTCCGCCCAGGCCCGCACCGGGGCCGGGTCGGGGCAGCTGAGCACGGCCGCGCGCAACTGGGTGTCCAGCCACTCCCGCTGGACGCACACCCCCGGCGCCTCCGAGCCGGGCAGCAGCGGCCCCCGATAACCGGAGACGGCGGCGGCCAGCCCGCCGCCGCGCAGCGCCGCCGCGACCTCCAGGAAGTCGCCGCCGACCGGGGCGGTCAGCCGGTAGGGGCGGGAGGCCAGCAGGTCGCCCACGATCCGCCGGAGCCGGGTGAGTTCGGCCCGCAGCGTGGTCGGACAGGTCCCGTCCGCATACAGCAGCTCCGCCAGCTCCTCGCCGGCCAGCCCCTGCTGATGGACCATCAGCATCACCAGCAGCTCGGTGTGGCGTCGGCTCAGCTGGATCCGCTGCCCGTCCAGCCGCAGCAGTCCCTCGCTCCGGCCGAGTGCCTGGACCCGCACCGCACTGTCGCCGGGGGTGCGCGGCCGGGGCAGCCACAGCTCCGCCTCGGCGGCCCTGGCCGCCGCCCTGACCAGTGCCAGGCTGTGCGGATTGGCGACGATGTTCCCGCCGGTGACGTCGATGACGCCGAGGATCCGCCCGCTGACCGGGTCGTGGATCGGCGCGGCGGCACAGGTCCACGCCTGCACCGGGTGCCGGAAGTGCTCGGACGCGAAGATCTGCACCTCGTGGTCGAGCGCCAGGGCCGTGCCGGGGGCGTTGGTCCCGGCGTGGGCCTCGTCCCAGAGCGCCCCCTCGACGAAGTTGATCCGCGCCGCCCGGGAGCGGGCCTCCCGGTTGCCCTCCACCCACAGCAGCCGGCCGTCGGCGTCGGCCACCGCCATCAGGTGCTCGCCGTCCTCGGCCGCCGACCCCACCAACTGCCGCAGCACGTCGATGACCCTGGTCAGCGGGTGGCCGGCCCGGTAGGCGCCGAGCTCCACCCCGCTGAGGGTGACCGGCGGATGACGGTCCACGTCCACCCGGGCGTCCGAGGAGCGCTGCCAGGACCTGGCCACCACCTCGCGCAGGCCCGCTTCCGCGGCGGGCAGTTCCCGGGTGGCCACGAAGGCCGCGTGGGCGTGGGCGATCTCGCGCGCCCGCTGCCGCGGGTCCGCGCCGACCTCCGCCAGCCAGCCGTTGCCCATCCGCTCCCACCATCGGTTCCGGTGGTTCGATACTGTCGCCGCCCCGGAGCGGGCGCAATGCGCGACACGCCCTCGGTCGCGGCGAACCGCGGGCGGGCCCGGCTCACCAGCCGCTCTCCGCCAGGTCCTCGACGATCTGCAGGGCGTTGTAGAGACTGCTCACCAACGCACCCATCATCAGTTCGAGTTCGGCCGGGGCGGCGCCGGACTCGCCCAGCTCCCGCGCCCGCTTGAGGTCGTTGCGGGCGACCCGGATGCGGAACTCCTGGCTGGGGGTCAGCCGGGTGGGGACGGACCAGGTCAGCTCGGACACCGGAGCACCCCCCAGGACCGGCGGCAGCCGCCGGGCCGTCGGCAACCGCAGGGCCGGTGGCGGCGAAGTCGCCGTCGGAACCCGGGAGTTCCGCAGTGGATCACGGGCCTGCCGCGCACGTCGCATCACCTCGTCCCTGAAGGGCCTGTCGCTGCTGCACCCATGCTGCCGGGCGGGGAGGGTCGCGAGGGACACTCGTTGTGTCCCTCCGTCAGATCGCTTTCGCCCACTCGGCGTAGCTGAGCAGCTCCTGTCGGCCGCGCCGGTCCGCCCTGACCAGCGACCGCAGCGTCTCCCGGACCTGCGGGTGCTCGCGGACGTGCTGCGGGGCGATCCGCCGGGCCGTCTGCAGCGAGTCGAAGGCCTCGCCGGTCATCCCCTGCCACAACTGGGCCCGCGCCAGGTCGATGTGGAAGTGCGACCGGCGTTCGGCCGGCAGGTCGGCCGGCGGGCGCCACTCCCCCGCCGTCCGCACCGCCCGGGCGCCCTCCCGCAGTTCGACCGCGACCGCGATCTCGTGCACCCGGTACGAGTCCGGGCCGAAGGCGGTGCCCAGGTACACGCCCTCGCGCACGGCCTCGGCCATTCGCCGGGCCTCGGTCATGTGCTGCCGGGCGCCGTCGGAGTCGGCCAGCCGGCCGGCCACCACCGCCGCCCGCATGTGCAGCGCCCCGAGGGCCGCCCGGGAGACCGGGTCGACCGGGGCCGGGGCCGCGTCCACGGCCTGCTCCAGCGCCCGCAGCCCGACCTGCAGTCCGGCCTCGCTGCGGTGCAGGAAGAAGACCTCGGTCCGGACGTAGGCGGCCATGGCGTCCAGCAGCGGGTCCTCCGCCAGCCGCGCCGTGCTGCGGACCAGGTCCACCAGCCGGGCGGACAGGTCGGTGTAGCCGGACTTGTACGCCACCGCGTCGGCGGACCGGTAGGCCGCCGCGAGCAGCGCCGCCGTCTCCAGCCGCTCCGGGCCGCTGCGCGCGTGCAGCGCCCGCGCCAGCTCCGCCAGCAGTTCGGGGGCCTTCTCGGTGATGCTGGTGTACTGCGAGCCGAGCCGCCAGCCCTCCAGCTCGGCGACCGCCCGGCGCTGCGACCGCAGGCTCCGGACCGGGCCGTCGCTGGGCACGTCGTAGGCGTCGATGGCGAGCCGGATCGCCGGGATGGCCGCGTGGATCCGGCTGCCGGTGTGGACGACCGTGCCCAGCAGCCGGGCGGAATCGACGTCCAGCGCCCGGGAGATGGCGTCCAGGACGTCGTCGCTTGGGGTCCGCTGCCCGCTCTCGACCTTCTTCAGCATGCTGACCGAGACGGCGGCGTGCGCCGAGAGCTCCTGCTGGGTGAGCCGACGGCTGCGGCGCGCGGCGGCGATGCGCGCCCCTACGCCCTCGGCGGGCGGTAATGCCATGACCGGGCTCCGTTCCTGACTGTCCATCGGAAACCGTAGCCGCTGCGCGGGGCGGGGGCGCGCGGAATCGACTCCCTCGGTGCTGTGCGCCCGGAGCGGACCTGAGCGACCCCCGGGTCAGGCCGGGGCGAGGAGGATGGGCAGTTCGTCGAGCGAGTCGATCCGCCAGTCGGCCTGGGCGGCCTGCCCGGTGTCGGCGTAGAGGTAGCCCCAGGGGCCGCGCCGCAGATGGGCCGTCCGCAGCCCGGCGGCGCGGGCGGGGATGATGTCGTTCTGCGGATGGTCGCCCACGTAGAGGATCTCGGACGGCGGCCGGCCCGCCCAGGCCGCGACCTGCTCGTAGAACTCCCGCTGCGGCTTGGCCACGCCCCACTCGCCCGAGGTGGCCACGGCGTCCGCCGGGAGCTCCAGCTTCCGCAGCAGTTCGGCGACCCGGACGGTCTGGTTGCCGGCCACCCCGACCCACAGGCCCAGCTCGCGCAGGCCGGCCAGGGCGCGCCGGACGTCCGGGTAGAGGTCCTCGTCGGCGATCTGCTCCCCGCGCCCGGCCCGCTCCCGGGCCTCGTACTCGGCCCGGACGTCGATGCCGGGGCGGATCAGCCGCAGCGCCTCCGCATTGTCGCGGCCCTGCGCGACGACCGCCCCGACCAGCGCGGACAGGGTGTGGTGCGGGACGTCGAGCCAGTCGGCCCAACCGCCCCAGAAACGCCGGTCGTAGGTGAGGGTCTCCCCCACATCGAACACCACAGCGGAGATCATGTCCCGCAGCCTACCCAGCTCGCGCCGGGCCACGCCCCGGCCGTACCAGGTGTCCGCGCCCAGGTCAGGGCGGTGCCGACGGCCGTCCGGGGCATCTCCGCGAGGGCGGCCCGACGCGCCGGAAAATCCCGGCCCGGCCCGGTGGCTCCGGGATAGGGTCGGGGCCGATCCGGCTCGTCCACGAAGAAGCCGCGCTGACACCCCGAGGACCGCCGATGGCACCCCCCTCCGCAGCCGAGGACCTGTTCCCCTCCACCAGCCGGGCCCTGCTGCACCGGCTGGCCGTCGGCCAGGCGGAGGGCCGCACCCCGTCGATGGTCGGCGCCGTGGTCCGGGACGGACGGACGGTCTGGACCGGGGCCCGCAGCATGATCGACGGTCATGCGCCGGACGAGGACGTCCAGTACCGGATCGGGTCGATCACCAAGACCTTCGTCGCGGTGCTGGTGCTGCGGCTGCGCGACGAGGGCGCGCTGGAGCTGACCGACCCGCTGGAGCGCCATCTGCCCGGCACCGGGAAGACCGTCGGCCGGCTGACGGTCGGCCAGCTGCTCTCGCACACCTCGGGCCTGGCGGCCGAGACGCCGCCGCCCTGGTGGGAGCGCACCCCCGGCTCGCTGCGCCCGGGGCTGGCGGACATCCTCGGCGAGCCGCCGGTCCGGCATCCGGCGGGCACCAGGTTCCACTACTCCAACTCGGGCTTCGCCCTGCTCGGCGCGCTGGTCGAGCAGGTGCGCGGCGAGCCCTGGAGCACGGTGCTGAAGCGCGAGGTACTGGCGCCGCTGGGCCTGACCCGGACCACCACCGCGCCCGAGGCTCCGCACGCGGGCGGCTTCGCGGTGCACCCCTGGGCGGACGTCATGACCGCCGAGCCGCTGGAGGAGACCGGGCTGATGGCCCCGGCCGGGCAGCTCTGGTCCACCGCCGCCGACCTGGCCCGCTGGGCCGCGTTCCTGACGGCCGGCGACGAGAAGGTGCTCCGTCCGGCGACGGTGGCCGAGATGCGCCGACCACTGGCTCCGCCGGAGCACGGCGACTCCACCGAGGGCTACGGCCTGGGGCTGCAACTGCGGAGCCAGGACGGGCGGTTGCTGTTCGGGCACGGCGGCTCGATGCCGGGCTTCCTGGCCGGCCTGTGGATCAGTGCGGCGGACGGCCTCGCCGCCGTGGTCCTGACCAACACCACCTCCGGCGCGGCGCCCGCCTCGGTCGCGGCCGACCTGATCCGGATCGTCGCGGAGCGCGAGCCCGGCTTCCCGCAGCCCTGGCGCCCGCTGCCGGAGACCGAGGCCGACCCGGAGCTGCTGGCACTGACCGGCCCCTGGTACTGGGGGCCCTCGGCGATGGTGCTGCGGATCCTGCCGGGCCGCGAACTGGCCCTGGAGGCAGTGGGCGCGACCGACGGCGGCATGCGCTTCCACCCCGAGTCGGACGGCACCTGGACCGGGCTGAACGGCTACTACGCGGGCGAGACGCTGCGCGTGCTCCGCGACCCGGACGGCGGGGTGAGCCATCTCGACATCGGCAGCTTCGTCCTCACCCGCGTGCCCTACGCCCCGGCCGCACCGGTCCCCGGCGCCCTCGACCCGCGCGGCTGGCACGCGGGCTGAGGGCCTAACGCCCGCCTCGGGGGCGTGCGTGCCTCCCCCGCCCGCCGGGCGCGGGAGGCACGGGGGTGGTGCAGACCGCACCTGGTGCGCTCGTACCGGCACGACTGACGGAGCGTCGGCGGACGGCGAGGATTGATCCGCCGGGACCGCCCCGGCGACACACCGCCGGGGGATTCCATGACCGTCACCACCACCGCCGCCGTCAGCACCGCTTCCGCTGGTACCGGAGCCGTCACCGCCGCTGCCATCACTGCCGACGCCGCGCCCGGCAGGCTGCGCCGCACGTTCTCGCGCGCTTCGCTGCGCCGTGTCGGCTATGCGCTGCTGGCCCTGCCGATCGGCCTGGCCGGACTGCCCGCGGCGGTCGGACGCGGCTCGGCCGACCGCCAACGGCGGTTGGTGCAGCGGATGCTGGGCCTCCCGTCGGTGCCGGTGTCGCGCCCCCGAGTGCTGCTGCACGCGCTGCTCAGCACCCCGCTGAACCTCGCCTCCGCCGTGCTGACCGGCTACAGCTGGTGGTTCGCGGTGGTCAACCTGGCCTATCCGATCCGCCCCCTGCTGGGCATTCCGGGCTACACCGCCAACTCCTGGGGCGGGCCCAGCTACGCCGGCGTCTGGGCCTTCCACGCACTGGTCGGCGGCGTCCCGCTGGCCCTGGCGACCTGCGCGCTCGCGCTCGGCCTCACCTCCCTGCAGCGCCGCGCGGCACGGCGCCTGCTCGGCTGACGCGCCCCCACGCCGTTCCCGGTCAACCCGCACCACCCCGCCCCGGGTGCGGTAACGTCGAATACGCAGGAACCGCCCCCGCTCGCGGGGACGGCAGCAACAGAGCGGCCCCCGCCGCGGACGGGCTATCCGCGACAGGGGCCAGTGGCCTCACGGGGGCTCCTAAACGGGTTAGGAGCCGCCGGTCACAGGCCCCGGAAAATCCACCTCCGCATCCTCAGAACCAGCCGCTCAAGGCGCTGGAGCAGGGATGGGCGGGGCTTCAGGTGAGGTGCCATGGGCACGCCCCCTTTCTCTCTCTGCCGCGCCCAGTAGCCGCTGGGCGCTCCGGAGGAGGCCCATATTCGGGCTCCCCCTGAGCCCGACCGTGGTCGGTCCTCCTGGAGAAGGGGGCGCACCCCGTGGGGCACGTCCGTAATCAGAGTATCACCGTCGGTTACCACCAATGGCCCATCACCACTCGCGCCACACGACTACGGCATCCACACCGATCGTGGCCGATCCACTACAGTGAGCGACGGCGGCTCCGGGCCGCACACTCCATCAACTCTTCTCTGCAGCAAGCCGGTTCCTCGCGCGTCGGTCGCCGCGCCCGGAGCCCGCGACCGTACGCCGGGGTCCGGACATGGACGGTGTGGGTCGTATGAAGATCGCAGTTATCGGCACCGGCGGCGTGGGGCGGACGCTGGCCGGGAAACTCGAAGCGCTCGGGCACAAGGTCACCATCGGCACCCGTGACATCGCCGCCACCCTGGCCAGGGACACTCCGGACCAGTTGGGCACTCCGCCGTTCGCCGGCTGGCACGCGGACCGGCCCGAGATCGGACTGGCGACCTTCGCCGACGCCGCCGCCGCCAGCGAACTGGTCGTCAACGCCACCTCGGGGCTCGCCTCGCTGGAGGCCCTGTCCGCAGCGGGCGCGGCCAACCTGGCCGGCCAGGTGCTGGTGGACGTGGCCAACCCGCTCGACTACTCGCAGGGCTTCCCGCCGGGACTGGACCCCGTCGACAGCGACAGCCTGGGTGAGCGGATCCAGCGGGCCTTCCCGGAGACCCGGGTGGTCAAGACGCTGTGCACGGTGAACACCAAGGTGATGGTGGACCCGGGCCGGGTCGGCGGCGGGGATCACACGATCTTCCTCAGCGGGGACGACGCCCCGGCGAAGGCACTGGTCGGCGCGCTGCTGGCAGCCATGGGCTGGAACGACATCATCGATCTCGGCGGCATCAGGACCGCCCGGGGGCAGGAGATGCTGATGCGGAACTGGCTCAACCTCCTCACCACGCTGGGCACCGCCGACTTCAACATCAAGGTCGTCCGCTGACCGGGCGCACACCCCGGCACGGCTCCGCTGCCGCCCTCCCCGACACCGCTCGGGGCCGGCGGCAGCCGCATTTCCGCACCTCACCCGTGCCCCGGCTGCCCCGCCCATACCTGAATGAAGCCATGCAACCCCTTGCGCAACGACTATGCGTATGCGAGATTCCCTCCATCGGTGGCTCGTACCCCCGCCCGACCAGCCCCCGGGGCCGCCCCCGCGCCCCGGCCGCCGGTCCCGATCTTCGGTCCGAACGAGGTGGCCCATGCAGAACCCGGCATCCCTGTCCGTGGAGCAGCGATCGATCGACCAGATACCCGAGGACGAGCGCCACGGCCGTCCGTCGAGTCTGTTCTCGGTCTGGTTCGCGGCGAACATGCAGGTCACCACGGTGGTAACCGGCGCGCTCGGGGTGATCCTGGGCCTGCCGCTGCCCTGGGCGATCGCGGCCATCGCGCTCGGCAACCTGGTCGGCGCGGTGTTCATGGCGCTGCACTCGGCCCAGGGGCCGAAGCTGGGCATCCCGCAGATGATCCAGAGCCGGGCGCAGTTCGGCTTCTACGGTGCGATCATCCCGCTGATCCTGATCGTGATCATGTATGTGGGCTTCTTCGCGACCAGCGCCGTGCTCGGCGGCTCCGCACTGGCGGCCTGGTGGGGCATCAGCACCCCGGTGGCCACCGCACTGGTCTCGGCGGTCTGCGCGGTGCTGGCGATCTTCGGCTACCAGCTGATCCACCAGGTCGAGCGGGCGATCAGCTGGCTGAGCGGCATCGGCTTCCTCTTCCTCACGGTCCGGCTCTTCACCCAGCACAGCGTCGGCTCGGTCTGGCACGCCGGCCATGTCAGCGGCGGAACCTTCCTGCTGGTCGCGGCCATCGGCGCGACCTGGCAGATCACCTACGCGCCCTATGTCGCCGACTACTCGCGCTACCTGCCGAAGGACACCAGCATCCGCTCGGCCTTCTGGTGGACCTACGCCGGTTCCGCGCTCTCCAGTATCTGGATGATGGCCTTCGGCTGCGTCGCGGTGGCCATCGCCGAGCAGTCCTTCGACGGCGGCTCGGTCTCCTTCGTCGTCGGCCTCGGCCCCTCCGGCACCCACTGGCTGTTCTCGCTGGTCATCGTGCTGGGCATCATCGCGGTGAACGTGCTGAACCTCTACGGCATGTTCATGTGCGTGACCACCACGCTGACCGCGCTGCTGCCCGTCAAGGTGCACGGCTGGACCCGGATCGGCTTCATCGTCGGCTCCGCCGTCGTCGGCACGGTGATCGCCCTGGCCGGCAGCGCGAACTTCCTCAACAACTTCGAGAACTTCATCCTCTTCCTGGCGTACTTCCTGATCCCGTGGACCGCGATCAACCTGGCCGATTTCTACCTGGTCCGCAAGGAGCAGTACGACATCGAGGCGATCTTCGACCCGAAGGGCATCTACGGCGGCATCAACTGGCGTACCGCCGGGGCCTACCTGGTGGCCGTGCTGGCGGAGATCCCGTTCATGAACACCACGTTCTACACCGGCGTGTTCGTCAAGGACCTGGGCGGCGCGGACGTCTCCTGGCTGATCGGACTGGTCCTGGCCGCCGCCCTCTACACCCTCGCGATGCGACCGGTGGTGCGCCGCGAGGCTGCTGCGGCCCTGGGGTAGTCGGCGGCAGGCCGGCCACACCGATCGGCGCAAAGAAGGCGATCATCCCGCGTTCCGGCGGGTACAACTGAGGAGAGAAGGCGCTCGGCAAACTAGATGTATATGGCAACTTCTATGTATGGTCTTACCTGGCTCCGGTAGTCGCTTGACCGTGTCGCCAGGGAGGCCGAACCCTTGATCCGGGAGCAGCCCTCCCGGATCGGCTGGGCCGCTGCCGCTCTGAGACGTTTGTAGATTCGGAGGCTGGTTTTCATGGCTCATGCCGCTGGACGGCTTGTCGCCCTCGCAAGCGAGATGCTCGGAACACCGCCGCCGCTGCGCCTTCGCGCGTGGGACGGCAGCGAAGCCGGTCCGACCGATGCTCCCACCCTGGTCATCCGCAGCCGCCGGGCGCTGCACCGGATCCTGTGGAAGCCGGGCGAGTTGGGCCTCGCCCGGGCCTGGGTGGCCGGCGAGATAACGGTGGAGGGCGACCTCTACGACGCACTGAACCGGCTGGCGCCGGTGGTCTGGCAGCGCGGCGAGGCCCCGACCGAGCGCCGGCTGCTGCCCGACCGCAACGCCCTGCGGATGGCGGGCGAGGTGCTGGCGCTGGCCGGCCCCTCGCTCCCGCCCGCTCCCCCGCGCGAGGAGGCCCCCGCGCGCCGGGGGGTGCGGCACTCGCTCCGGCGCGACCGGGACGCCATCAGCCACCACTACGACGTGGGCAACGACTTCTACTCGCTGGTCCTCGGCCCCTCCTTCGTCTACTCCTGCGCCTACTGGGAGGGCGCCGGCGGCACGCTGGAGGAGGCCCAGTTCGCCAAGCTCGACCTGATCTGCCGCAAGCTCGCGCTCAAGCCCGGCATGCGGCTGCTGGACGTCGGCTGCGGCTGGGGCTCGATGGTGCTGCACGCCGCCGAGCACTACGGCGTGCACGCCGTGGGCGTGACCATCTCGGCCGAGCAGGCCGACCTGGCCCGCAAGCGGGTGGTGGAGGCCGGGCTCGCCGACCGGGTCGAGATCCGGGTGCAGGACTACCGGCTGGTCGACGACGGCCCCTTCGACGCGATCTCGTCCATCGGCATGGCCGAGCACGTCGGCAGCAGCGCCTACCTCACCTACGCCAAGCAGCTGTTCGAGCTGCTGCGCCCGGGCGGACGGCTGCTCAACCACCAGATCGCCCGGCGCCCGATGGCCGACGAGGACAGCTACGAGCTGGACGCCTTCATCGACCGCTACGTCTTCCCGGACGGAGAGCTGTCGCCGGTCGGCAACACGGTCTCGCTGCTGGAGGAGGCCGGCTTCGAGGTCCGCGATCTGGAGTCGATCCGCGAGCACTACGCGCTGACCCTGCGGGCCTGGGTGGCCAACCTGGAGCGGAACTGGAGCGAGGCGGTGCGGCTGGTCTCGCCGGGCCGGGCCCGGGTGTGGCGGCTCTACATGGCGGCGTCGGCGCTGGCCTTCGAACAGAACAAGATCGGGGTGAACCAGGTGCTCGCGGTGCGCTCCGGCCCGACCGGTGCGTCCGGGATGCCCCCGGTGCGGGGCACCTGGTCCGGCTGACAGCGGTGCGGGGCGGCACGGAGCGCGTCCGCGCCCGTACCGCCCCGCACCTGCCGTCGCGTCAGTGCCCCAGCGCCGCCAGCTGCTGCGCGAAGGGGACGACGGCATCGTCCGGCTGCGTCGGCCCGACGCCGGCCGGGGCCTGCCGCAGCAGCATTCCGGCCAGCTCCCCGGCCGCGCGCTCGATCCGGTCCGCGAGCGGGCTGCCGCCCCGCGCGGTCCCGTCCTCGTCGCTGCGGCCCCAGTCCTCGGTGGCGGCGAACACCGCCGTCGGCGCGACCTGTGCCCGGAGGTAGGCGAACAGCGGGCGCAGCGCGAACTCCAGCGCCAGCGAGTGCCGCGCCGTGCCGCCGGTGGCGGCGACCAGCAGCGGCCTGCCGATGAGCGAGTCGTCCTCGACCACGTCGAAGAAGGACTTGAACAGGCCGCTGTAGGAGGCGGTGAACACCGGCGAGACGGCGATGACCGCGTCCGCGCCGGTCACCGTGGCGATGGCGGTGCGCAGCGCCGGGCCGGGGAACCCGGCCACCATCGCGTTGGCGATGTCGACGGCGAGCTCGCGCAGCTCGACGACCTCGACCAGGACGGTCCGGCCGGACTCCGCCAGCTGCCGCTGGACGGCCTCGGCCAGCCGGTCGGCCAGCAGCCGGGTGGACGAGGGCCGACCGAGGCCGGCCGCGACGACGGCGAGGGTGAAGGGTTCCATCGGTTCTGCTCCTCGGCTCGGGTCAGTGGGGGTCAGTGGGCGTGGTGGCGGGCCGGTCAGCCGGCCAGGACGCCGTCCGCGACGGCCCCGGCGGTCCCGGCGTTCTCGGCGTTCTCGGCGTCCCGGCGGGCGACCAGCGCGGCGTGGGTGGGTCCGGCCGGGACCTCGGCGGGGCGGCCGGACGCGAACTCCTTGCGCAGCACCGGCACGACCTCCTCGCCGAGCAGGTCCAGCTGCTCCAGGACCGTCTTCAGCGGCAGGCCCGCGTGGTCCATCAGGAACAGCTGGCGCTGGTAGTCGCCGAAGGAGTCGCGGAAGGCCAGCGTCTTCTCGATGACCTGCTGCGGGCTGCCGACGGTGAGCGGGGTCTGCTCGGTGAAGTCCTCCAGCGAGGGGCCGTGGCCGTAGACCGGGGCGTTGTCGAAGTAGGGGCGGAACTCGCGCACCGCGTCCTGGGAGTTCTTCCGCATGAACGCCTGGCCGCCGAGCCCGACCACGGCCTGCTCGGGGGTGCCGTGGCCGTAGTGGGCGAAGCGCTCGCGGTAGAGCGAGATCAGCCGCTGGAAGTGGTCCTTGGGCCAGAAGATGTTGTTGGCGAAGAAGCCGTCGCCGTAGTAGGCGGCCTGCTCGGCGATTTCCGGGCTGCGGATGGAACCGTGCCAGACGAACGGCGGGACGCCGTCGAGCGGGCGGGGCGTGGAGGTGAAGGACTGCAGCGGGGTGCGGAACCGGCCCTGCCAGTCGACCACGTCGTTGCGCCAGAGCTCGTGCAGCAGCGCGTAGTTCTCCACGGCGAGCGGGATGCCCTGGCGGATGTCCTTGCCGAACCAGGGGTACACCGGGCCGGTGTTGCCGCGTCCGAGCATCAGGTCCACCCGGCCGTCGGCGAGGTGCTGCAGCATCGCGAAGTCTTCGGCGATCTTCACCGGGTCGTTGGTGGTGATCAGCGTGGTGGAGGTGGACAGGATGATCCGCTCGGTCCGGGCCGCGATCCAGCCGAGCATGGTGGTCGGCGAGGAGGGCACGAAGGGCGGGTTGTGGTGCTCACCGGTCGCGAAGACGTCCAGGCCCACCTCCTCGGCCTTGACCGCGATGGCGGTCATTGCCTTGATCCGCTCGTGCTCGCTGGGCGTCCGGCCGGTGGTCGGGTCCGTCGTGACGTCGCCGACCGTGAAGATCCCGAACTGCATGGTGTCCACCGTCCTCAATATTTGTTGACGTTTCAACTATACCGAACGGGAGAACCCCCCGGAACATTCCCCCGGCGCACCGCGTCGCCGATCATCCCAACGGACAGGGTGACCATCCCACCTACCACTCGTTGAGCCCAACGGACCGCCCGTCCTGCCGCCCCCAGCCACGGCACCGCACCGCACCGCACCGACGAGGAGAAGCCGCATGGGACGCGAGAACCCCGCCGCCGGGCACCGGCGCGCGCCCGTCCCCGGCGCGGTGGAGGCCGAGGCCGCACTCGTCCGGCACTACTCCCGGCTCACCCGCCTCGCCTACACCGTGCTGCCCGCCGACCGGGACCGGCACCGGCGGGTGCTCGCCGCCCACGCCCTGGTCCAGCGCTCGATGCCGCGCACCGCTCCGCCGCTCCCTTCCCGCACGCCCCCGGGCCAGGCGGACGGCAGCGCCTACGCCCATCTCCGGCTCACGGTGCTCGGCGCCGCGCTGCGCGCCCCGGGCCACCGACCCCGGCCGCTGCTGCCGCAGGTCTGGGGGCTGCGGCTGCGCCCCTCCGCCGAGGGCCAGGCCGCCATCGCACTGGCCCGTGACCTGGCCGAGGCGGCCCCGGCCGAGCGGGCCGGATACGCCCTGCTGGCCCTGGAGCAGCTGCCGCCGGACGAGGCCGAGGACCTGCTGCGGGAGGCCGGCGCCGCCGATCCCGCCGCCGCGCTGCAGCGCGCGCAGGAGCTCCGCGCGCTGCACCCCGCCACCGCGCCGCTCGGCGCCGACTTCGACCCCTGCGCGCTCCAGGCCGGCCCGACCGACCTGCTGCGCCGCCGGTTACGACTGCGGTCCGCCGCCGGTGCCGCCGTGACGGCGGCCGTCGTCGCCCTCGCCCTCCTGCTCAACGCCTCCGGCTCCGGGCCGGGCGGGTCGACCCCCTCCGACGACACCGTGGTCACCGGATCCGTGTCGGCGCCCTCCGCCGCCGTCGCGGACCTCGGCCGGACCTCGGCCGACGCCTGGCAGGACACCGAACGGATCGACTTCTCCGCCTGGCCCGCACGCGGCGGACTCACCCACGACGACGCGCTGCTCGGAGCCGCCCTGTCGGCCTGGCGCGCGCCCGCCGCCGAGCCCCGGCTGCTGTGGGCCGGACGGGTCGACGACGCCCTGGTCGTCCTCCTCGACGACGGCGCGCACCTCGCCCGCTACACCCGCCCCGACCACCCGGACGCCGCCGACCCGGTGCGGCTGGAACTGGTCCGCGACGACGACTCCGACGTGACCACCGCCGGAGCGGTGCTGCTGCGCCACAGCGCGGCGGGCGACCGGTTCCTGATCGCCCCCTGGGTCGACAGCGTCCAACTGCGCGACCTCAGCGAGCCGAACACCCCGGCCCAGTCGCTGACCACCGCCGACGGCCTCACCCCCGACGTCGCCGCCCCGCCCGCGCAGGGCTGCGCCCACTGGCCGGTGCTGCAACTGCGCTCCTCCAGCGTGATCGCCGAGCACCACGCCTTCCTGCTGACCGACCTCGGCGACGTCACCCCGGTCCATCTCACCTTCACTCCCCCGCCGCAGCGCGGACCGGCCAACTATCCGCGCGAGGCCACCGGCAGCGAGGCCCTGGTCACCTGGTCCCGGCTGGTCTGCTCGCTCCCGCCGCTGCGCGGCCGGGACGTGAAGGCGGTCAACGCCTGGAAGTTCGCGATCCAGGCCCTGCCCGAGACCGGCGCCGGCGCCGCCTGGGTGTGCACCCGCGCCGACCTCTGGGACGGCACCGGCTCGGCCGCGACCTACTTCCTCGACCCGGCCGGGACCGGCGCCCTGCCCACCGGCGCCCAGCCCTCCGGACGCGCCTGCGGTCGCTTCCAGCAGTACGTGGTCGCCGACGCCTGGTGGCGGTCCCCGCAGAGCGGCCACGGCTACCTGCTCGCGGCCGGCAGCCGCACCGTGGTGCGGATGTCCGCCGAAGGATCGGTCGCCTTCCGGAACACCGCCGTGCCGACGCAGACCCTCGCCGTCCCGGGCCCCGGCAGCGGCCCGCTGCCCAGCCTGAGCGCGGCGCTCAGCACCGGCCAGACGACGACACCGTTGCCCTGACGCGGTCGGCGGTGCCGCTCAGCTCATGCCGGCCGCGGCGGGTTCCGCCGGGTGGACCGGGGCCAGGCCGGTGGCCAGCGGAAGGGTGTGGACGAAGGCGAGGTGGTGCTCGCGGTCGGTCCACTCCAGGTGGAGCCCGGGTTCGGCGTCGCGCGGACGGCGCAGCTGCACCCGGGCGAGCTGCAGCTCCGCCGGAGTACGGGCGCTGACGGTCAGGTAGGCGGCAGCGGCCGGCTCCTCGCCGGGGCCGACGGCCAGGACCAGCGCAGCGGTGCGGGGCAGCAGCAGGCCGGGCAGCGGTCCCAGCGGGGCGGCCAGGTCGATGGCGCCCGCGCCCACCCTCGGCCACGCCTTGAGCCAGGCCGTGGCGTGGTACCAGCCGACGGAGCGGGCGGCCCCGCTGGCCGCCGGGGTGACGGTGCGCAGATGGCGGTGGTCGGTGGCGTCGATGTCGGTGGGCCAGGGGCCGCCGACCGGCCCTCCGACCCCGCCTGCGGCCGGTCCTGGACCGGGGTCGTAGCGGGAGCGGATGACGGCCGCCAACGCCTCGGCGTCCAGGAAGGCCCGGATCGGGATCCCGGCCTCGGCGAGGTGCCGGGCCAGATCCAGCGTCGCCCGGCCGGCCAGCAGCGCGAGCCCATGGCCGGTCCGCTCGCCCGGCGGTCCCTCGGAGCCCACGCCGACGGTCAGCGCCTCCGCCCGGATCCGCCGGTCCAGCGGCATGGCCGCCACCAGCCGTAGCCGCCGGACCCGGCCCGGTGGCCGGTCGGTGACCAGGAGTTGGAGCCGGACGAAGGGCGTGGCCGCCCCACCGACCCGGGCCAGCAGGTCGCGCAGCCGGGCGTCGTCCACGGGGCGGACATCCCCTGCCCGGGTATCGGCCGCTCGGGCATCGGCCGGGGGGCCGTCCTCGCCGGTGTCCAGTTCCAGCGCCGTGGTGAGGATCCCGCGCTCGGGGTGGGCCAGGACCGCGAGCGGCTGTCCCAGCACCTCGGTCCGCAGCCACCGCAGCCGACCCACTCCGGGCGGCGGCCCCTCGCGTACGGAGTCGGAGCGGTCGGCCACGCCCGCGCGCCGGGTGCTGCGGGCCCGCCGGGTGATCATCGGTCCGTTCCCTCCGAGCCGTGCAGTGGTGCCTGGTGCCTGGTGCCTGGTCGGCCCTCAGGGCCCGTCGAGGTCGGTGGCCGCCGTCCAGTCGAGGGAGAGCTGCTGGTTGTGGGCCAGGCCGAGGATGTAGGAGGAACTCCCGAACAGCCCGAACGGGCCCCGTTCGTAGCTGCCGACCACCGGCTGGTACCCGCTCCCGGAGGCGGAGAGCTGCCAGCTCACCCCGTACTGGTCGGTGCCGCCTCCGGTCGGGATGTCGGCCACGCGCAGCGGCCCGGTCGTGGCGGGCGGGGTGAACACGTAGTAGAAGACCCGCTGCGGGTCGGAGGCCGAGGGCAGCACCGTGGTGGACTGCCGGCTGCCGTCGGCCGAGGTGTACCAGACGGTGGTGGTCGGCGACCCGGTGGGCGCGGGCGTGGTGGGCGCGGACGCCGTGGGAGCGGGCGTGGGGGCGGCCGGGCTCGACGGCGCAGCGGGGGCGGTCGTCGGGGCGGAGGGCGACGCGGCCGGCGGCGCGGACGGGGTCTGGCTGGGCGCGGCCTGGGGCCGGCTCTGCACCGGGGCCGGGGTCTGAGTCGGGGTCGGGGTCTGGGCCGGGGGCGCCGTGGGCTGTTGGGACACCGGCGGTGCGGGCGCCGTCGTGGGCTGCGAGGGCGCCGGCTGCGAGGGCGCGCTCGGGGCGGGGTTGGCGGAGACCGGCGCGGTCGGCGGCGCGGTGGTCGTCGTGCCCGAGCCCGACGTCCCCGAACCCCCTCCCGTTCCGGCCGACGGAGCGCAGCGGGCCATGCTGATCCGCAGCCGCTGGCCGGGCAGGATCAGGTTCGGGTCGGGACCGACCACGGCCCGGTTCTCGGCATAGACCGTCTGCCAACTCCCGGGCACACAGAAGGCCCTGGCGATCTCGGTCAGGTACTCGCCCGAGCGGACGATGTGGACGGTCGCCGTCCCCTCCCCGTCCCCGGACCGGTCGGCGGTGCTGCCGGTGGTCGCGGCGACCGCCCGGCCGCTGGACGCGGAGGCCGGTGCGGCAGCGGGCGCCGCCGCCGGGGCGGCGACCGCAGCGGTCAGCGGCAGCGCGGCGGTCGCGCCGGTGGCGGCCAGTGCCCCCAGCGCGGCCCGCTGCGGGCCGAGCAGAGGCGCCGGGGGACGTCGGTGTCGGGCACTGGACATCAGATGCTCCTCTGCGGGCGCGAAACCGGCTTGCGCGGGCCGGTCACGACGGTGGTCGGTTCCAAGGTTGGGGTCGGCCGAGGTCCGCGTCAACGGTGCAGGTCGGCGCACCGTTGACGCGGTTCGCCGGTCACCGGGTCGGATGGGACGTCAGGTCGCCGATCAGGGCCACCGTCTCGGGTGAGAAGTCGCAGCCCAGCGAGGCGTTGACCTGCGCGAGCAGGTTGATGGTCGCGGCCAGGTGGTCGCGCTGACCGGTGGTGGCGTAGAGCACCATCAGCCCCCGGTGCAGGATCTCGGCCTCCGGGACGGCGGCGAGCCCGCTGTGCAGTGCGGCCTCGCAGCCGGAGTAGTCGCCACCGGCCAGTCGGCGCTTGGCCAGCTCGTGCGAGGCGTCGATGATCGCCGAGATCATGTCCTGGCGGTAGGGCTCGGCCCAGGGGTAGAGACCGTAGGCGGAGTCGAACGGCCTTCCCCGGACCAGGTCGAGCGCCCGGCGCAGCGCGGCATCGGCCGCCGGGGTGCGGTGGTTCATGCCCTGCCGGTAGAGCTCCTGGAAGTCCGCCCAGTCACTGGTGACGGCGGGGTGCAGTCGCCAGCCGGCCGGGGGCAGGCAGAGGCTGCCGTCGGGCGCCTGCCCGAGCCAGTCGCGGAGCTTGCTCAGGGCCGAGGCCCGGCCGCGCAACGAGCCCTGGGCGCTGGCGTGGCCGGGGGCCGGGACGTAGAACGGGCTCGGCGCCAGCACCGCGTCCACGTCGCGCGGGTCGGGATCCGGACGGAGCGTCAGCAGGGCGGCGAGTGCCGTGAGTTGGCTGATCCTGGAGGGGTCGGCCGTGCCGTTGGTGGCGATCACCCGGACCTGGCCGAGGAGCAGCACGCGGGGTCCGGCCGAGGTCGGCCCGCTCGTCGGCGAGGGCGGCGGAGCGGTGAGGTCGTAGCCCTGGGTCAGCGCGGTCAGCGGCATGACGCGCGGATCCACGCGCCGTACCGGCGGCGGCGGGGACTGCTGACCCAGCGGGTCCGACCCCCCGGACGACTGGGCTGCGGCGTGCTGCGGCGCGGACGGCAGCGGAGCCATCGGCAGCGGCGTCACCTGCGGCATCGGGGGCAGTTGCGGCTGCTGCCGAGCCGGTTCGGTCGGCGCGGGCTGGAGCTGGGCCGGCTGCGGCGCGGAGTGCCGTGGCCCGGCATGCTGCGGTGCGGAGCGCTGCGGTGCGGAGTGCTGCGGTGGTGCGAACGGCTGCGGTGCGGCCGGCTGCGGGGGCGTCGGCATCGGCGGGGGCGAGTAGAGCGGGACCGGCGCGCCCGGGGCGTCCTCGCCGAGCAGCGGGACAGCGGTGGCCGAGGCCGGGTTCGCACCCGCCGTCGCCTGGGCGTGGGCGGCGAGGACCGGGATGTAGAACGGGTCGGCCTCCTCCTGGACCGCTCCGGCACGCATCGCCAGCACGGCGGTCTCCTCGTCCAACTCCGCCAGCCCGTCCGGGTCTTCGACGTCGTAGGCGGAGTCGGCGTAGGCATCGCCCCCGGCCTCGGCCCCGGCGCGGGCGGCGCCGATGGTGCCGACGTCACTGGTCCAGTCCGGCGAGCCGTCGCCGGGTGGGAGTTGACTGATCGACAGCACGCTCAGCACGGAGGCGAACTCCTGCTCGCTCATCCGCTGCAGCTCCACCGCGAACGGCAGGTTGCCGGCGATCCGGTAGTGGCCGGGGCGGGCGTCGAGGTGCCAACCCGCCCCCTGGGTGGCCGGGGTGACGGCCGCGACGCAGCGGTGCTCGCGTCCGGCGAGGACCCAGCCGAGCTCGTCGAGCTGGTCCTGGGTCATCACCTGGTCGGTGCAGAGCAGCACCGACACCCAGGTGTCGGTGGCGATGCCCTGGGCGCGGGCCATCCGGGGGTGGGCGATGTGGCAGTCGCCGAGCGCCTGTTCCATCGACGTCCGGTGGGCCACCAGGTCGTTGAGCGCCTCCTCGGGCTGCTCCCGGGTGCGCAGCCGGTCGACGCCGAGGTGGCCGACCAGCGGGGCGGCGCTGCCGAGGACGATCAGCCGGAGGTGGTCGGCGAGGGTGCTGGCGGCGAGCTCGGCGACCATGGCCCGGGTGACGGCGGCGATCTCCTCCGGTGAGCCGTCGAGGTGCAGGTGCCGGACGGTCTCCAGGTCGGCGAGGACCTGGACGTCGTCCGGGGTGCGGCCGAGGGTGACCAGCGCCGGGTAGGGCGCGGGTACGTCGGCGGCCTGGGCGGCGGTGAGCAGTTCGGCCTGGCCGGTGACGCAGCGCCACATCCGCCCGTTGGGCGAGGCCAGGAACGGGGCGGGGGCGGGTCCCTCGGCGGGCTCGATCAGGTAGAGGTCGATGGTGCCGCCGGGGCGCAGCGCCACGGCGGCCAGCGCGGGCAGCTCGTGACCCTGCGTCAGGCAGGTCTGGGCCAGGGTGCGCAGCGCCCGGTCGAGCAGGTCCAGGCCGCTCGGGTCGGCCATGGCGCGCAGGTAGGTCTCGTACTGCTGGTCCTCCATGGTCGGCATCGGGATCCGACGGCGCGGGGGACGGCGGCGCTGCTGGAGGATCCGGTTGCGGCGCAGCACGCCGAGCAGTCCGGCGGCGAGCAGGCCGCCGAAGCCGAGCGCGGGCAGCAGGATCGCATCGTCGTCGCTGTCGTGGGCGCCGGCCGTGGCGTGGACGTCGCTGCCGCCGCTGCCGTGCGAGGTGGGGACCCCGGCGGCCTCGGAGGCGGGCGCGGAGGCGTTGGCGGAAGCGGACGTGGACGTGGACGTGGAGGTGGAGGCGCCGCCGCTGAAGGGGTCGACCGAGCCGCCGGCGCTGGGCCGGGGGGAGGCGGGGGCGTGCTGTGGGCCGGCGGGGCGGTGTGGGCCGGCGGGGTGACCGGAGTGGTCACCGGCGGCGTGGTCACCGGCGGCGTGGTCACCGGCGGCGTGGTGGTCGATCCGCCGGGGCTGCTGCTCGACCCGGCGGGCAGCGCGAGCTGCTCACCGGGTTGGATCAGGTCGGGGTTGCTGCCGATCTCGGCCCGGTTGGCCTCGTAGAGCGCGGGCCAGCCGCCCGGCACCCGGTGGTCCGTGGCGATCTCGCTGAGGCTGTCCCCGGCGCGGACGGTGACCTCGTCGCCGGTGCCGGCGCCGGTGCCGGTGCCGGTGCCGACGGCCGTGGTGGCCGGGGCAGCCGTCGGGGTGGCGGTGACGGCGTCGACCGAGGCCGGCGCCGCGACGCTGTCGGCGGCCCGGAAGGCCTGGTCCATGGCGGGGTGCACCATGGTGCCGGAACCCGTCCCGAAGTCGGATCCGGTGCCGGTGCCGGTGCCGGACCCGGCATCGGTCCCGCCGGTCGTCGGCACGGGTCCGGTCAGCCCGTTGGCGTCGGCGGGCATCAGCAGCTTCCAACCGGGCTGGATCACCCCCTCCGCGTGGAAGACCCGCCCTTCGGCGTCCATCGTCCGGCCCTCGTTGAGCCGGGCGATCTCCTTCCAGCGGGTGCCGCTGCCGAGATGGGCCTCGGCGATCGACCAGAGCGACTCGGCCGGGCGACTGTCCTTCACCTTGTAGAGCACCTGGTCGGAGCTCTGGACGCGGCTGCCGAGCGAGGCTCCGTCGACCGCCGCGTGGGCGGGACGGGCGTCGGGCCGGGGCGCGGCGGTGGCGACCGTCGGCGCGTGGGTCACGACGGTCGGGGTGGCGGCGAAGGCGCCGGTGGTGGGCAGCAGCGCGAAGATCGCGCCGACCAGCCCGGCGGCGGTCCGCTGCGACCAGCCCATGGCCGGCAGTCGGCGCGGCATCCGTCCGCGCAGCTGGGCCGGGATCTCGACCAGCACGCTGAGGGCGAAGCAGCCCCAGGCGATCCAGCCGACGGCCACCAGCGCCCAGGCGAACAGGCCCCCCTGGTCGGGGCTGGTGAGCAGGGTCGGGATGCTCTCGTGCACCGGCAGCGGGTTGCTGCCGGCCATGGTCAGCGTGCCGTAGAGCAGCCCGGCGGGCAGCGCGACCAGCAGGGCCAGCAGCAGGACCAGGCTGGTGGTGGCGCGCACCAGGGACAGCAGGATGCCGCGTCTGCGATGCGGAAGCGGACGTGGGCTCGGGCCCGCGTTGCCGCTGGGGCTCGGGCGCGTGGCGGCCCGGGACTTGGTCATTGCTGGCCCCCGTTGGGAGTCTGTCGGCCGGTGACGAGAGTGGCCGTCCCACTGCCGTTGATGGTGAACGAGTCGATGCCGAAGATGGAGAGCAGCATCGTGTGGTACTGGGTGCTGAAGCTGACGTCGACCGTGTTGGGCTGGTCGGCGGGGCAGGTGACATGGGCGGTGGCCGCCACCCCGGCGCTCTTCAGGAAGGACGCCGCCTCCGACTGGGCGGTCAGCGTTCCGCGCGGCTGGGTGCTCGGGCAGTAGACGGTGATGGACTTGCCGGTCATGGCGTCGTCGACATTGATGACCTGGGTTCCGGCGCGGGCAGCCTCGTTGGCGTACTCGTCGGCGGCGACGGTCGCATCGAGGAGGCCGCCGGCATCGATGACGATCCCGATCAGGGCGATCATGCCGACCATGGCGAGTGCGACGAACACCGACAGTGTGCCTCGATCGCTGCTGCCGCCCCGCTCGATCCGGCGGCGGAGCGCGCTGCGGGCGCGCGTGATCCGGCTGCTCATCCTGGTGATCCCCCCTCCTCTGTGCGGCAATGGTATTGACGATCCCTCAGCGATAGCTGTCGACGACGGCGACGAACTTCTCGGTGACAGTGACGGACGGCCCGCCGATCCCGGCGACGAGCAGCCCGGCCATGGAGATGTGGCAGGTGACCGTGACGCTGACGGTCCCGATCGCGCCGAGTGCCGGGAACATCTTGCTGGTGTCCGGCTGCGGCACGGTGCAGCTCATCCCCTGGCTCCGCAGGGTGTCGTCGGCGGCCGCCACCCCGGCGGCCCTGGCCCCGGCGGTGCTGTCCGCCAATGAGGCCGCCCGAGCGCCGTCCCGCGCCGCCTCGACCACGGTGCCGTCCGCCGACCTGATCCGGCCGGCCATGATGACCAGGCTGAGCAGCACCAGGAAGAGCGGGACGAGCATGGCGGCCTCGATCGCCGCCGATCCCCGTTCCCGCTCGATGCCCAGGCTAGGGAGCCAGTGGTTCACAGATCCCCTGGGCGTCATATCCGGTGCACCATGCCTCCCTCGGAGCAGTGACCTCGGTCGTGAGCTTCATCCGGGGCAGCCCCGGCACCACGTTCTGCACCAGCACGACCACCGTGACGGTGATCTCGTTCGCCCCCGGACCGTTGGTCTGACTGACGCACTTGGAGGCCGGCGTGGCGCAGACGATGGCTCCGTCCAACTGGCCGACCAGCAGCTGTGCCTCGGCCGGACCGGCCTTGTCGTTGTTCCGGTTGTCATAGGAACGCCCTACGCTGACGCCCTCCCGGGCGGCCGTCTGGGCCACCTCCCGTGCCCACCACCAGAGCATGCACTGCACCAGCAGCAGGATCAGGACCAGGATCACCGGGAAGACCATGGCGAAGGTGATGCTCTGCGACCCGCGCTCGTCGCCCCGCAGCCTGGTAAGGGCTGCAGGGCGACGGTACGAAGGACGAGAACTCACCCCTTGGCTCCGGCTCCGGCCGCCGTAGGCACGGAGAGCGGAGCCTGCTGGACCTTGGTGGTCACATTGCCGACCACCACGGCGATGGCCGCGAGGACCACCAGGGCGAAGGCGATGACGGCCACGGTGATCAGCGCCTGCTCGATCGAGACGGCGCCCTTCTCGCCGTCCCGCCGGGCCTCGCGCGCCCGCGCGGTGACGGAGTAGTACAGATTGGCGGCCATGGCGACGGGCAGGTAGGTCATCGGCAGGTCTGCCATCGCGCCGAGCCTGGATTTCATTGCGTTCATCGCGATACTTCTTCCTTCTCGTTGAATTCGATCAGGCGGTCGAGCGGTTGTGCGGTGAAGCGGCGGTGCAGTGGTGGTGCAGTGGTGCGGTCAGAGCCCGCCGCTGAACATCTGCGCGACGGCGGGGTAGGCGATGAGCACGGTCATCAGCGTCACCAGGACGGTGCCGGGGATGACCATGCGCTCGGACTCGACGGCGGCCCTCGCCTGGTCGTCGGCCAGGAGCTCCGACCGCAGGTTGTGGGCGCGGGCGCGGAGTGCGGTGTAGATGGAGGCGCCGTCGGCGCCGGAGACCTGCATGATGTCGGCGAGGTCGGTCAGCGCGGTCAGCCCCAGCCGCTGGCCGAGCCGGGCCAGGCCGACCCAGGGCGGCTGCCGGTCCAGGGCCGCGCTCTCCATCGCCACCGCGAACTGCAGGAACGCGGGCGAGCGGCCGACCGTGGCCGCACGGCGCAGCGACTCGGCCGGTCCGTGGTCGGCGGCGCGCTCCATCGCCACCAGCTCCAGATAGGCGGAGATGGCGTGGAGGTACTCGGTGCGCGCCTCCGCCGCCTGGCCCTTGAGCGACCAGTCCGGCAGGAACCACATCACCGCGCCGAGCACCAGCCCCGCGCCGAGCGACAGCAGCACCGTGATGTGGACGCCGAACAGGACCGCGAGCAGTTCCAGGTACGGCGGCACGGCCAGGCCGATCAGCGCGCAGAGCGCCTTGGTCGCCATGAACCGGCTCGGCGTACGGCCCGTCAGCGCCAGCTGCTGGTGCGGGATCCGCAGCCCCGGCAGGGTCAGCAGCGGCACGCCCAGCCGGTCGAGCAGCGGGTCGGCCCCGGAGAGCTGCTCCACACCGGGCTTGGACTGCATCCGCTCCAGCACATTGCCCAGGTCCGGGGGCGCGGCCCGGAGCTGCGAGAAGAGCAGGGCGAGGCCGAGGCCGAGCACGCCCCCCGCCAGGATCAGCCAGCTCATCGCGGTCATCGGACACCGCCCCCGACGGTCGCGGCGGCCTGCTCGGCGGCACGTTCGGCGGTTGCCTCGCCGGCCGGGAGCTTCACCGTGCTGCGCCGGTCCGGCTCCAGGAACCGGGGCACCGGGCGCTGCTTGGACATCGTCTGCATCCAGGCGACGACGGCGACCATCCCGGCCAGTACGACGCCCAGCACCAGCTCTCCCACCGGGCTCTTGTAGGGGCGGATGTAGGTGGTGTCGAACGCCCCGGCGACCACCACCACGATGATGATGATCGTCATCCAGCGCACCGTGGCCCGGTGCTTGGCGCGGTCGGCCTCGATGGCGCGGCGCTGCCGGACCTCCTCCCGGACCGACTCGGCCAGGTCAGCCAACGCCCGGGCCAGGCCGGGGCCGTGGTCGCCGGCGCGCAGCACCAGGGCCGCGAGCACCTTGTCGGCGGTGGCGTCGCCCATGTCGTTGCCGAGGGCGCGCAGCGCGTCCTCCAGCCGCCAGCGGGACTGGAGCCGTCCGGAGAGCGCCTTGATCTCGGCCTCCAGCGCCTCCGGCGCGGTGTTGACGCTGGTGCTGATGACCTGTTCGAGGCCGCCGCCCGCGACCAGCCGGTCGGAGAGCCGCTGGGTCCACTCGGCCAGCGCCTCCAGCCGGACGATCGGGGCGTCGTGCGAGCTGGTCGAGCGGAGGAACCAGGGCAGCACGAAGACCAGCGCCGGAATCACCAGCGCGGTCAACGGAATGCCGGTGAACAGCCAGGCCGCCGGGGCGCCGACCCCGGCCAGCAGCAGCTGGATCCGCCGCTGCCGGACCATGTCCGGATCGGGCGCGCCCACGCTGCCGTACCAGGCCGTCCGGAACCGCAGCGCGGTGGCGCTGGGGCTGTCCGGCGCGGACTCGGGTCGGCCGGTGATGAACAGGACGAGGCAGGCCAGGCCGGTGGCCAGGGCCGTGCCGCAGAGCAGGTACTCGATCATCGCCTGACTCCAGTCGCGGGGATCCGCAGGTCCAGCGGGCGTCCCCAGCTGCCGTACGGGTTGTCGAGCAGCGCCGCGTCGAAGCCGACCCGGCGCAGGTCGTCCAGGCAGGCGGGCTGGGTGGTGGGCACGGCGCGCACTTCGGCGCCGCTGCTGTGCGGCCCGAAGACGGTGTTCATCGCGGGTCTGCCGTTCTCGCCCATCCCGGTGAGCTCCAGCACGTGCGAGACGTAGCGGTGCACCCGTCCGCCGATCGGCGTCTCGTCGATCAGCGAGACGTGGACGATCAGGTGCACGCCGTTGGCGAGCAGCCGGTAGGCCAGGCCGTCGTTGATGTTGCTGCCGTACTCGGCGCAGAGCTGGGCGATCCGGTCCGGGACCATGTACGGGGTCTGTGCGTGCATCGTCGCCATGCCGCCGACGCCGTTGGTCATCGCCTGGAGCATCGGCATGACCTCGCGCGAGCGGACCTCGCCGACGATGATCCGGGACAGCGACATCCGCAGCGCGGCCGGCATCAGCTCGGTGAGCGTCAGCTCGCCGGAGGGGCGGCCGTCGATCCGCTCGCCGTTGCCCTGGCGCTCCTCGATCGGCACCACCTGCCGCAGATGGCCCAGGGTGTGCAGCCACAGCTCGTACTCGGACTCCATGGTCGCGACCCGCTCGTCGGCCGGGATCTCGGCCGCCAGCGCCCGCAGCAGCGAGGTCTTCCCGGCCCGCTGCACACCGGTGACCAGGATGTGCTTCCGGGCCCGGACGGCGGAGGCGAGGAAGGAGGCGATGGTGGAGTCGATGCTGCCGAGCCGCACCATGTCGCCGAGGGTCGCCGAGGCGACCCGGTGCCGGCGGATGGTGACGAACGGCCGCGGGGTGACCCCGGTCATCACCTGGACGCGCATCCCGCCGTCCAGCCGCATCGCCAGGTTGGGGTTGGAGGTCGACAGCGAGCGCTCGCCGCCGCCGTGACGGCGGGCCAGGTCCTGCAGCAGCTCGATCAGTTCCTCGTCGCTGTCGGCGATCGGCGGCACCGACCGCAGCGGCTCGTTGACCCGCAGGATCGAGACGTTGTCGCAGCCGTTGATGTAGATGTCCTCGACCCGCTCGTCGTCGAGGTAGGGCTGGAGCCGCCCGGCCCGGAACATCAGGTCGAAGACGGCGTCGGCCAGCACCCGGTCCATCTCCCGGGTGGGCGAGACGCCGTGGGTCTGCGCGTAGGCGTCCGACCAGCGGGCGACCACGCTCTCGATCACCGCCCGGCCCCGCTGGCGGCGGCTCTCCTGGTCGGTGGCGGTGTCGCCGGCGGTCTGCTCGTGCAGCTCGTCCACGACGATCTTCCGCACCTGGCGGACGGCGAGGTGGTCCACCTGGGGCGTGGCCGCCCCGGACTGGCCGTTGTGCCCGCTCTGGCCGTTGTGCCCGTTGTGGGTGCGCGGCGGCGGCTGCGGCACGGACATGGCCGTGGTCGGCGCTGGGACCGCGCGCAGCGGTGCGGGCGGCGCCGGCACGGCGGCCGGCCCGTACCCGGCGACGGGGGCGGCGGCGTAGCCGGGCACCTGGCCGGGGGCGGTGACGGGACCGGGGCCGGTGTGGCGCCCCGGGTACGGGTAGGGCGGCTGGACCGGCGGCCGGCCCTGGGCGTGCTCCGGCTCCGCCGTGGGCTCGGGCTCCACCGGCAGCTCCGGCAGGACGATCGGCGACAGCGGCAGGTGGTTAGCGCGCATGACTCACCACCTGGTTGTGCAGGTCACCGGCAGCGCCCTCGGCCGGACCCCGGCCGTTCGTCGCTCCGTTCGTCGCCCCGCCCGTCGCTCCGGGCACCGGCATCGGCATGGGCGCGGGGGGCGAGGGCGGCACCGGGTTGGGGACCGGCCCGTAGACCGGCCGTCCGGCCGTACCGGCCCGTCCCGGCTGCTCCGGCGGCTCGGCCGGACGCCGGTACAACTGCTCCTGCTGCCAGTCGGGTTGGGGCTGATGCTGGTACTGCGGCTGCGGCTGCGGCTGCTGTTGCGGGGCCGGCCGGGGCGGTGGCACCGGCTGCTGGTACTCCGTCTGCTCTGCTTCCGGATAGGGAACCTGTTGCGGCGTCAGCCGAAGCCGGCGGCGGGACACCCGGGACCGTGCCTCGTCGATGACGGTGCGGGAGGCGCGCAGCAGCGGCGAGCGGACGAAGCGCCGGTCATGGGTGTTGCCGCCGTCGGAGAGGACGGCCGCCACCGCCGGTGAGTGCGGCAGCAACCCCACGACCGGGGAGCCGAGTTGCGCGCTCACATCGGCCGCCTTGTAGGGACCCTCCTCGATCATGACCAGCCCGAGCCCGTCCGATCCGGTCCCGTTGGCCTCCAGGTCGGCCCGCAGCGCGGCGACCCGGGGGTGGGCGGTGGTCAGCGAGCGCAGCGTCGAGCGGACGACGACCAGCACCGCGTCGGCGCGCTGCGCCAGGACCGCGCTCGGTCCGGTCGCCCCCGAGCGGCCGAGGTCGAGCAGGACGTCCACGCCCTGTCCTTCGAGCGCGACCAGGAGTTCGGCGAGCGAGTGCCAGACATAGGCCAGGCCCGGGTACTGGGCCGGGTCGCTGACGCCGGGCAGCAGCAGCCGGTCGGCGGTGCCGCCCGGGGAGACGTCGGTGAGCTGGGTCATCAGGGTCTGCGCCAGCTGGCCGCGCCGGTCGGCGACGCCGAGCTGGCCCAGGCCCCGGCTGCCGTCCAGCCGGCCTTCGAGCGCCCCGGGGAGGATCACCCCGCCGTCCGGGTCGCACTCGGCCAGCAGCACCCGCTGGCCGCTCTGCAGCGGCCAGGCGTGCAGCATCGCCAGGGCGGTGACCGTGGCGCCGGGTGCGCCGTGGCCGCCGACGATCGCGTACATGGCCATCTCACCCACCGCCCTCTGGCGCGAACACCACGGCGAAGCTGCCGCCTGCGGCGAGCACCGCCAGCACCGCAGCCTGGGACTGCGGCACGGCGACGTCGATGACCTGCGACCCGCTGCTGTCCGCCGCACCGACGGTGACCACGGTGGCGGCGAACTCCGCGCCCGCCACCGGAGCCGTCATCGAACTGCCGCTGCCGGAGCTCCCGTTGGAGCTGCTCGGGGAGCCGGCGACCTCGCCGCCACTGCCGCTGCCGCCGGTCGCGATGATCACGATCTGTGTTCCTGGCTCCAGCGGAACGGCCGGGAGCTGGGTGTCCTTGGTCGGCAGCCCGACGACCTGCTGCCCCGACTGGACCAGGGAGGTGCGGGTGACGTCACTGACCGTCAGGAACTGGCCCGCCTTCAGATCGGCGGTGGCGCGCATCCCGACCACGGTGGTGAGGCTCGCCGCGCCGACCGGCTGCAACGCCGGGTCCAGCGAGATGTGGGCCACGACCAGGTCGGCCGAGGTGATCGACGCCCCGGCCGGGACGTTCTGGGCGAGCGCCAGGACGGCGGACCGCTGCCCGGTCTCGTTGTAGAGCACCGCGCCGCCCAGGCCGCCCGCAGCGACCAGAGCTATCGCCAGTGCCAGCACCGCCGGACTGCGCCGCCGCGCCCGTGGCGCACGCGGCGGGGCGGGCACTGCCCCGGTGGTCGCGCCGGGAAGGGGTGGAAGTGTCGTCGTCATGACGGTGCTCTCCTCGGGCGGTCAGTTCAGGGTCTGTGCCTGGTCGATGGTCACCGTGGCCACGCTGGTACGGGGCACGGCTTCGGGCCCAGGACCGTCGATCCCGATGGTGCTGTTCCAGCTGACGAGCCAGTTGGCCGTCGCGGAGATCGTGTAGCTGGGGTCGCTGGGCTGGAGGTAGCCGCTGAAGCCGCAGTTCGGCGACTGGCTGATGCCGTACGAACTGCTGTACTTGGTGCCCCGGTTGTAGCAGGTGAAGACATGGCCGTCGCCGGTGCTCCAGGTGATGCTGCCGATGGTGGCCGTGGCGGTGACGGTGACGCCGCCACCGGCGTCGGCGGAAGCAGTGAGCTTCGTCCACGGGGTACTGGTCCACAGCCATACCGGCATCCTGACCAGACCGGTGCTGCCGGCGGCCGGCGCCGAGCCGATCTTCATCTTGTAGGCCTGAAGCTCGGCCTGGGCCACCGCCCGGGTCGCCGCATCGGCCACGTCCACGACCGGCTGGTTGGGCGGCGCAGCGGCCAGGTACGCCTGGTAGATGACGCCCGAATCGACACCGGTCTGATAGGGGCAGTACTGCCAGTAGATCATCCCGCCGCCGGAGGGGCTGTTCCCGCCCCAGGCCGGGTCGCCGGCCGGCGGCTGCGGATTCTCCAGCAGGTCGTAGCAGGCGGAGCCGTCCCAGAAGCCGTGCGAGTTCACGCAGGCCACGGTGGTTCCCTGGTAGCTGCAGGTGGCGCTGCCGCCGCCGGTGCCCCCGGCGCCGCCACCGGAACTGCCCCCGCTGCCGCCCGGGTCGGAGGCGACGGCGCTCGCGCTGCACACTCCGGTGGTCGGGTCGCAGGCACCGCCGCCGCCGGAACCGCCGTCGGCCGAGGCGCTGGGAACCAGCAGCGCCCCGAACACGAGCGCGGAGGCGGCGACCGCCGCGCCGGCGTGACCCAGGGTGAAACGTCGTTTCAGCACGGTCTGCTCCTGTTCACGTCGGTCTCGGTGATCCGCCAGCCGTCCGGGCCGAGCTGCGCCTGCGAGACGGAGATGAAGCTGCTGTGGGCGGACGCGGCGGTGACGTCCTGGTGGGTTGCCTGGACCACCGCGTGCCATCCGCCGACGTCCATGCAGTCGGTGACGGTGGCCGTGGCCGGGGACGCGCTCAGGTCCAGCGCGGTGACCTTCGGATTGAGGATCGGGGCGCCGACCATCACCCAGCCCTTGGCGGAGTTCTCGATGACCGCGGCGGTGATCGCGACGAAGGCCTTGCCGCTCGTGTACGCGGAGAGGTCCACCCCGATCGTGCTGCTGCTGTCCTCCGCCTGCTCCTGCGCCTGCCGCATCCCGGTGTAGGCCGCGAGGACGGCAGCGGTCGCGGTCAGGGTGGGATCGCTGCTCGGCGAGGCGGCCACCGGGGCCGGCGCCGAGGCCGTGCCTGCCGGTGCGATCTGCGAGACCTGGCCGCCACCCGGGGAGCAGGCGGTGAGGGTGCACAGGGCCAGGCCGACGGCGGCCAGGCCGAGACGCTGCTGCTGACGCTTGGTCATGCCGACTCCTCCGCCGGCCGGTCGTCGACCGGTTCGGCCCCCGGGCCGGCCGTCGGCTCCGCGCGGCGGCGCAGCGCGTCGCGCAGCGCGGGCGGAAGGACGTCCACCGACAGCACACCGCGCCCCAGCGCGCGGTTGCGCAACTGCACCGCGCCCGAGCCGGGCAGGAAGCGGGCGAGGCTGAGCGCCGCCGGTCCGGCCGTGGCCGCCCGGGGCTCCGGCAGGGTCGACTGGTACAGGGTCTCCGGGGTGAGCACCGCAGGCGCGCCCGGGACGCCGTCGCGCAACCGGGCGGCCACCCAGTGCGCCCACGAAGCCTCGGCCGTCTGCCCCCGGCCGCGCCGGGTGGGGATGGGGCGGAGCTGACCCCAGAGTGACGCCCCCTCCGCCGCCAGCCGGTCGTTCCCGGCCTGCGGGGTTCCCGTCAGCAGCGGCCAGGCCCGCTGGTCCGCCTCCAGGTCGACCATCAGCAGCCGGGTCGGCGCGGCGGAACGGGTGATCGCATGAGTGATCCATTCCCAGCGGACGCCCAACAGATGCGCCAGCCGGACCGGCAGCCCGGGCGTGGTGAGATAGAGCCGCTGGTCACCCGCCAGCGCCAACTGGCCGGTGACATAGACGATCAGGCTGCGCGCCGGGGTGTCGGCGGCGTCCTTCAGACCGGTCAGCAGGCTGTCCGCGCCGTGGCCGTCGGGCGTGGCCACCCGGCACTGGGCCGGCCCGTCGAAGAGCCCGGCGGGCAGCGCCATCCCCATCGCGGCCACCCGGGCCAGGTGGCGGTCCATGCTGGCCCGGCTGCGGCCGGTGTCCGTGGGCAGCAGCAGCACGATCCGGTGCGGCGGAGCGGCGTGCCGCACCAGCGTGCCGACCGAGGTGTCGGCGGACGGAGCACGCCGACCGAAACTCGCGGTGCCGGTACTGTCCACGGGCTGCTCCTTCCTTCCGTCGTGGCTGCGGGCGTCTGGCCCGGTTCGCGCTGGTGGGTGGTGGGTGGTGGCGAGGGCCTGCGCCGCGCCGCCCGGGTCAGGCCCCGGTCCGCAGCAGCGCCCCTGCCAGGGAGGCGACTTGGCACTGCATCTCGTAGGTGACCTTGCCCATGTCCACGTTGCGGCTGGTGTAGAGGGCGAGTACGGAGTGGCGCCCGGCCGGGACGGCGAAGACGAAGCCGTCGGTGGTCTCCACCACGATCTGCCGCACCAGGGTGTCCCGGTCCCCGCTCAGCGCGCCGGAGAGCGCCCGTGCCGCGCCCTGGAGCGCGGACATCATCGCGGAGGCCCCCTCGGCCTGGCCGCGCTCCAGACCGGGCGAGGCCGCCCAGACCATGCCGTCGGCGGTGACGACCAGTCCGTGGGTCACGCCCGCCAGTTCCAGCAGCGGCTCCAGCACCCACCCGGCGTCGTCGTGGCTGTCCGCGAGACTGTGCTCCTCCGTCATCGCCAACTCCCCTCATGGCGGCCCTGGTGGCGCTCCTCGGTGGCGGCACGGGCGGACTCGGTCCCGCTCTGGAAGGCGCTCCAGACGGCACTGCTCCCGCTCAACCCGCTCGCACTCTCGGCCGGTGCCGCCGGTGCGGCCGGCGCGGTCCAGGGCTCCGACGGCGGGGGCGTCCGCTGCGCCGAGGCGTAGCGCTGCCGGGTCCTCGGCTCGAACCAACTGGGCTCGGGTTCGGGCACCGGTTCGGGCCTCGGCTCGAACGCCGGCCCGACCGCACCTCCGGTCACCACCGTGCCGCTGACGTACGGCGCCGAGAGGTAGGGCGAGCCGGTGTAGGGCTGCGTCCAGGGCTCGGAGGTGCCGAGGCCGAGCGGGTCCGAGGCCGCCGCCCTGGCGTCGTTGGCCGCGGCGACCTCGCCGAGCAGCACATGGCGCTCGGCCTCCAGCAGCGTGACCCGGTGCCGGGCGCGGATCCACAGCGACGTGGTGACCAGCGTGGACAGTGTGCCCGCAGCCAGTACTGCGGAGGCGGCTTCGGTCAGGGAGCTCAACTGCTTCACATCCCCCGACGCGACCGGAAGCCGATGAGCCGCCGCCGAAGCTGCGGCTCCTTCTGCATCGAGCATGACAACGTCGACGCACTCACGATGTCCAGATCCATAGGTCCCCACCCCTCGCCCCGACCGCCCTCCGGTGCTGTCGGGCGCATACGCCCCTACAGCACCCCCAGGCTTCTTGCGACTGTAGAGAATCAGACATCGCACATCGGCCAACAGCGCGCACAAGGACGCGTACTTGTCACAAGGGCGCGCACTCCACGCGCACTGCCCGCGCACTTCTTCCGCACCAGAATGCCCAATCGCCCGACGCATACGATCGAGCGGCATTACATTCCGTACATGCGCCGCCACGCGGAACCACGGCCGGACCATGTACCGCAGCCGGAGCAGCACTCGAACGTGCAGCTCAGCGGCCTCCTCGACGAAGCCGGTCTGTCCAATATGGCCTTCGCCCGCGAGGTGCGGGCGACCGCCGCCCAGCACGGACACACCGTCGCCTGCGACCACAACCACGTCCGGCGCTGGCGCGACGGCCACGCCAGCCGGGCGGTGCCGCCGCAGTTCATCGCCGAGGCGCTGTCGCGTCGCCTCGGACGCAGTCTCTCACTCTCCGACGTCGGCATGGACGCCCAGGGTCGGATCCCCTCCGCCCAGGGGCTGCTGGAGTTCGCCGGCTCCCCCGCCGAGATCCTCGCCGCCACCCACGAGCTGTGCAGCCAGCCCGAGTCCCTGGACCGCACCCAGCCCACGGGCCCGCTCACCGTACTGGCGCCGGCGGTGCTGCGCTGGCTGGTCGTGCCGCCGCCCAACGCGCCCGCCCGGCACACCCCCGGACGCCCCGTCACCTCCGGTGACATCGACCGGGTACGGGCCACCACCGACGCCTTCGACCAGATCGACCGGCGCAGCGGCGGGGCGGTGGCCCGGCTGCCCGCCGTGCAGTTCCTCCGCTCCGGCGTGGCCCCGCTGCTCGGCGCCCACTACACCGGCCCGACCGGACGGGAGTTGTACAACGCGGCGGCGCTGTGCACCTACGGCATCGCCCGCTACACCTTCGACGCCGACCTGCCCGGGCTGGCCAACCGCTGGACGGTGCTGGCGCTGAGCATGGCGCACCAGGCCGACGACCCGCTGCTCGGCGCGTACATCGTGCTGCTGCTGGCGGAGCAGGCGCTGCTCAACGAGGCGCCGCAGACCGCGCTCACCTACGTCAGCGCCGCGCTCACCGCCACCGGCGAGCACAGCCTGCGCGTCCGCGCCGGACTGCACGCCGTCGAGGCCCGGGTCCACGCCCAGTTGGCCCAGCCACTGCCGGCCAGGGCCGCCGCCGCCAAGGCCGAGCGCGGGCTGGCCAGACCGGCCGAACCGCAGGACCCGACCTGGCTGGAACCCTTCGACCACGGCTTCGTCGCCCACAGTGCGGCGCAGAGCGCGCTCGCCCTCGGCAACGCGTCGATCGCCCGCCGCCGGGCCGAGCAGGCCCTGGCCGCGATCCCCGCCGAACGGGTCCGCGACTCGGTGGTCATCCGACTCCAACTCGCCTCCGCACTGGCCCGGCAGGGGCACACCGCGGACTCCTGCACCCAGGCGGAGGCGGCGCTGCGGCAGGCCGACGGCCTCCAGTCGAGCACCGTCACCACCCATCTCCGGCTGGCGCTCCGCGAGTTGCAGCAGCATGCGGACGTCCCGCAGATCGCGGCGGTGATCGACCGGCTGGCCCGGGCGACCCATCGGCAGCAGGACGTCCTGGGCTGAGGCCGAGCGGTCGCCACCCCTTGTGAAGATACTGTCGATCTTTCGCCGGGCGCACGGCGGTGAACTGGGCCTTCCCACATGTTGCATATGCCATGGCACAGCCAAAGTCCCCACATCGACATTTGGCGGTCCATACTTGCCGCCACCACCCAGTGCACCGCACCGCCCAGGGGGCGCACATGCAACTTCGGTCCCATCACCAACCCGACGAGCCGGACGAGTTGGCGGATCGGCTGAACCACCTGTTCTCGGTCGTGCATCCGCCGCACCGGCCGCCGTACAGCACCCAGGAGGTCGCCGCCGCCATCGGCGCGACCGGCCGGGCAGCGGTCTCGGCCAAGTACCTCGGCGAGCTCCGCAGCGGCCAGCGCCGGCAGCTCAGCGACTCGCGCGCCGCCGCCATCTGCGACTTCTTCGGCGTCCCGCCGCGCTACCTGACCGACCGGGAGACGGCCGAACAGACCGACCAGGAACTGGCCCTGCTCGCGGCGCTGCGCAGCGAGGACGTCCGCCATCTCGCCCTGCGCGCCGCCCGGCTGCTGCCGGAGGAACTGGCCGACGTCATCGCCGGCGTCGAGCGCTGCCTCACCGCCGCCGGCGACTGAGTCCGGCAGCCGGGCCGGGAACGGGGGCCGACCTGGCCGACCGGGCCGACCGGGCCGAGGGGCTGCTCACCGAATGGATGCGCGCGGTTGCGGCAGGTAGTCGTCCGAGTGACGGTGGACCCGCACGACCTCTCCACCGTTTGGAACAAAGGACAACCCATGCGTTCGCACCACGCCCGCACCTTGGCCACGACCTCGGTCCTGGCCGCAGCGATATCCGCGGGCCTGCTCGTCGGCACCAACGCCCAGGCCGCCACGTCGGCCCCCGCCGGCGGGCATCGCACCACCGCCCAGACCTCCACCGCCACGACCTCCACCGCCGGGCCGTCGACCGCGCAGCCCGCCGCCACCGTACCGGTGCCACCACTCCCGGTACCGGCCCCCGTTCCGCCGGTCGCAGTCCCGCCGGCCCCCGTCCCGGTCCCGCCCGTACCGCCGGTGGCCGTCCCGCCGGCGCCGGTCCCGGTCCCACCGGTGCCCCCGGTAGCCGCACCTCCGGTAGCCGTCCCGCCGGTGGCAGCGCCTCCGGTGGCCGTCCCGCCGGTCGCCCCGCCGGTCGCCCTGCCACCGGCCCCCGTGCCCCTGCCGCCGGTCCCCCGGTCGCCGCGCCGCCGGTCCCGCCGGTGGCCCTGCCGCCCGCCCCGGTCCCGCTGCCGCCGGTCCCGCCGGTGGCCCTGCCGCCCGCCCCGGTACCGGTTCCGCCGCTGCCCGCGCCGGTGCCGCCGCTCCCGGTGCACACCCCCGGTAGCACCGGCGCCGACCGGTAGCACCGCGCACACCCCCGCGGCCCCGTCCCGGCTCCCACCGGGACGGGGCCGTCGGCCGGTCCCAACCCGATTCGCTCCGCGCAGAGTTATGACCGCTGAGGTAATCGCTTCGCAGCAGCACCGGATGGAAAGCTCAGGGAGTCGGAAGCGGCGGGCGTTCCCGCCGAACCGAGAACCAACCACCCTCCCTTTCTGTCCGAGGAGACGCTGTGACCACCATCGAAGAGACCGTCCAGAAGTACGTCGCGTCCTGGTCGGAGCCGGACCCGGAGATCCGCCGGGCCACCGTCGCCGAACTCTGGTCGCCGGACGCCCTCTACAAGAACGCCACCACCGAGTACCCCGGCCTCAAGGGCATCGAGGAGGCGGTCCAGGAGGTCTGGGACCTGTTCACCTCGAAGGGCTTCACCGTCAGCGTGGGCCGGGTCGACGCCAACCACGAGGCGGTGCGCTACACCTGGGAGCTGTACGCTCCCGGCGCGGACACCGAGCCGGTCGCCCTGGGCACCCAGGTGGTCACCCTCGACGCCGCGGGCCGGATGGTCCGCGACTACCAGTTCGTCGACAAGGCCCCCGAGGGACTCATCGACTGATCCGCGGATCATACTGCTGGTCAAGGAAGTTGATCGGGTGTCGGGGAATCGGAGGCACGGGTGACGACGACGGTGCGGTTCGCGGAACCGCTGGGCGATCTGCTGCGGCAGTGGCGCAGGCACCGCGGGATCAGCCAACTCGACCTGGCCTCACGGGCCGAGGTCTCCGCCCGGCACCTCAGCTTCGTCGAGAACGGCCGCGCGGAACCGAGCCGGGAGATCGTCCTGCGGCTCGCGGAAGCGCTGGAACTCGCCCTGCGGGAGCGTAACCAGCTGCTGCTGGCAGCCGGTTACGCCCCGGTGTTCCGACAGGCCGGCCTGGATGCCCCGCACCTGGCGGCGGTGCGGGGCATGCTGCGCCAGGTCATGACCGCCCACGCCCCCTACCCGGCGGTGGTGCTGGACCGCTACTGGAACCGGGTGGAGGCCAACCGGCCGGCCATGCTGTTCCGCGTCGGCGCGGCTCCGCACCTGCTTGAGGAGCCGGTCAACCTGATGCGGCTGGCGCTGCACCCCGACGGGCTGGCCCCGCTGATCGTCAACCTCGGCGAGTGGCGCGCCCATCTGCTGCACCGGCTCGCCCGCCAGGTCACCCTGACGGCGGATCCGCAGCTGGCGGAGCTGCAGGCGGAACTGACCGGCTACCCCTGCGACCAACCTGAGCCCGAGCTCGAACTGCCCGGCCCCGGGGACATCGCGGTACAGCTGCGGCTCCGCCACCGGGGCGGGGTGCTCTCCTTCTTCAGCACGGTGAGCACCTTCGGGACGCCGCTCGACGTCACCGTCGCCGAGTTGGTGATCGAGTCCTTCTTCCCCGCCGATCCGGAGACCACGGCGGTGCTGGCCGCCGCCGAGTGGTAGCCGCTCCCACCCCGTGGTCAGCCGGCCGCGGCCAGCAGCGGGCGGTGGCGGCCGGCCAGGGCCTCGGAGAAGGTGTCGACGATCCGGCCGAGCGAGTCGGCCGTCCCCGGCTCCAGGACGACCGAGTCGTCCGCGCCGACGGTGATGTGGCGGTCCAGCACGAACCAGCCCTGGACGATGTGGTCGGCCCCCATCGAGGAGAGCACCGGCCGCAGCGCGTAGTCGATAGCCAGCACATGCGCGGTGGAGCCGCCGGTCGCCAGCGGCAGCACGGTCTTTCCGGCGAGGGCGTACTGCGGCAGCACGTCCAGCAGTGACTTGAGCAGCCCGGAGTAGGCGGCCTTGTAGACGGGCGTGCCGATGACCACGCCGTCGGCCCGGGCGAAGAGCTCGGCGGCCCGGACTATGTCGGGATGGCCGAAATCCGCTCCCAGCAGGGCCTGTGCGGACAGCGTCCGGACATCGAGCGGGACCACCTGGTGCCCCTGGTCGACCAGCCTGGTGTCCAGGTGGCGCAGCAGCCGCGCGGTGCGCGAGGTCGGTGACGGGCTTCCGGAGACGGACAGGACGGTGGCCATGGGAACTCATTTCAGGTATTGCGCGAACGGGCAGCCGGCGCGGACGGGCAGCCGGGGCTGCCGTCGCGCTCGGTCGCACGCGGGGGCGGGAACGGCGGAGCAGGCCGGCCGGGCCCGGGCGCGGCGTCGCGAGGGCCGCGGAGGGCGGCAGGGTCCGGCGGAGGAGGCTCGGCGGAGCGAGGAGGCCGAGCCCGGGCCGGGCGGGGAGGCTGCCCTCAGGCTGCGCGGCGACAGAACGCGCTGGAGACACGGGCGAGGTCGACGTGGAGCCGCCGCGTGAGGTTCAGTCGCCCGTTCATAGGTCCCGATTCAAGCAGCAGCGAATTCGGCGAGTCAAGGAATCGCAGGTCGGTCTCACGCACTGGATGGCTGGTCGGGGGGACAATGGGCGGGTGCCGGGCAGGCGGCGCGGGCCGCGCCGGAGCCCGACGGTCCCGGTGGAGCCGTTCAGCCCTGCTGGAGGTGCTCGGCGAAGAAGGCGTCGATGCGCTTCCAGGCGTCGGCCGAGGACTCCGGGTGCGGGCCGATGCCGGTGACCCGCATCAGCGGGTGCAGTACCCGGGGGCCGACCATGGCGTCGTTGAGGAAGGCGTGCCCGGCCCCCGGGTACTCACGGGAGTCGTGGGCGACGCCGGCGCGGCCGAGGGCGGCGTCCAGCTTCGCGCTCGCGCCCCGCAGGCTGCGGTCCTTCGCGCCGTAGGAGGTGACCAGGGGGCAGGCCCCTTCGAGGGCCGCGTCCAGGTCCTTGGGCAGATAGCCGTAGTTGACCGCACCGGCGTCGAAGCCCCGGTTGGCGGAGAGCAGGGCGAAGCCGCCGCCCATGCAGAAGCCGATGACCCCGACCCGGCCGGTGCAGTCGGCCCGTCCGGCGAGCCAGCGGCGGGATGCCTCGATGTCGTCGAAGGCCCGGCCCCGGCCTGAGCTGAAGGCGCGCAGGGTCGAGACCAGGCAGCGGCGCAGGCCGCCCTCGCTGTAGAGGTCGGGCATCAGCGCGAGATATCCGGCCCGGGCCAGCCGTTCGACATGACGGAGCATCACTTCGTCGACACCGAAAGCCTCGTGGACCACGACCACGGCGGGCCAGGGGCCGTCGCCGGCCGGGCGGGCGAGGTGGCCGGACAGGTGCGGCGAGCCGCCGTCGACACGCGTGAGCACCGACAGGTCGACCTCTTCCATCGTCGGCCTTCCTCGGTGCGGGGTCTGGACGGTGGCGCCTGGCACCCGCCGACTTTGGGCGGACTTGAATGGTTTACCAGACAGTAAGGTCCGACCGCCAGAGCCACACCGCACCGGCTTCGGTCGCACGGCCGACTCCCAGTGGACCCTCAGGTCCCATTCAGACTCTCCGACCGCCAGGGCTCTTGCCCCACTCGACATCGCTTCGCTATGTTCACTCCCGGACACCACCACCGGTGGTGACAGTTCGTCAAATAACTGTCATGTGCACGTAACTTGTTCTCGGCCCCGACCCCGACCCTGTTCCTCGGGTCCGGCGGAGCCCTGACTCGCGTCCAGCGCGACCTGCTCCTCCAGCACGAGCACCCGCTGCATTCCCCACTCCGGCACGGCGCCCGTGCCAGGCCGTTCCGACGCGCCCGGCGACTCCGGCTCCGTCTCCAACCCCCATGAGAGGGTCGTACGTTGACCATATCCACGCAATCTCCCGGTGCCTGGCACGGCCTGCGCAGAACCGCAGCCGCGATCGCCTCGGCCGCCGCGCTCGCCGCGTTCGGCCTCTCGGCCGCTGCCCCCGCCAGTGCCGCCGCCGGCTCCGCCGGTCACGACTACCGCCAGGCCTGCCCCGCCGCCCCGGTCGGCTACTCGTCCTGCAACGCGCTGATCCGCACCGACGTCAAGCCGCAGCTGGCCAAGGCCGGTTCGCTGACGCCGGACGCCACGGTCTCCGGTTACGGACCGACGCAGCTCCAGTCGGCCTACAACCTCGCCTCGGCCGCCGCGGCCAACGGCACCGGCCAGACCGTCGCCGTGGTGGACGCCTTCGACGACCCCAACGCCGCCAGCGACCTCGCGGTCTACCGCAGCCAGTACGGACTGCCGGCCTGCACCGTCGCCAACGGCTGCTTCAGCAAGGTGAACGAGAACGGCGCCACCAGCCCGCTGCCCTCGCCCGCCCCGGCCTCCGACGACTGGACCGGCGAGGAGTCGCTGGACGTCGACATGGTCTCGGCGATCTGCCCGAACTGCCACATCATCCTGGTCGAGGCCAGCTCGGAGAGCAACGACGACCTGGGCGCCGGCGTCAACGCCGCGGTGTCCCTGGGCGCCAAGTTCGTCTCCAACAGCTACGGCGGCTCCGAGGCGTCGAACGACAGCACCTACGACTCCGAGTACTACGACCACCCGGGCGTCGCGGTCACCGCCTCCTCCGGTGACAGCGGCTACGGCGTCGAGTACCCGGCGGCCTCGCAGTACGTCACCGCCGTCGGCGGGACCTCACTGTCCACCGCCTCCAACTCGCGCGGCTGGACCGAGTCGGTCTGGTCCACCTCCTCCAGCGAGGGCGCCGGTTCCGGCTGCTCCGCCGACGACCCGAAGCCGACCTGGCAGAAGGACACCGGCTGCTCCAAGCGCACCGTCGCGGACGTCTCGGCGGTCGCCGACCCGGCCACCGGCGTGGCCGTGTACGACACCTACAACAGCAACGGCGGCTGGAACGTCTACGGCGGCACCTCCGTCGCCTCGCCGCTGATCGCCTCGGTGTACGCGCTGGCCGGTGCCCCGGCGGCGGGCACCACCCCGGCGTCCTACCTCTACGCCCACACCTCGAACCTGTACGACGTCACCTCCGGGTCCACCTCCACCTGCACCCCCGCCTACCTCTGCACCGCGGAGGTCGGCTACGACGGTCCGACCGGCCTCGGCACCCCCGACGGCATCGGCGCCTTCTCCAACGGCAGCACCACCACCAACACCGTCACGGTCACCGCTCCGGGCAACCAGACCGGCACCGTGGGCACCGCCGCCTCGCTGCAGATCAGCGCCAGCGACTCGGCCTCCGGCCAGACCCTGACCTACTCGGCCACCGGCCTCCCGGCCGGCCTGTCGATCAACGCCAGCACCGGCCTGATCTCCGGCACGCCCACCGCGTCCGGCACGTCCTCGGTCACCGTGACCGCCAAGGACACCACCGGTGCCACCGGCAGCGCCTCCTTCACCTGGACCGTCAGCGCCAAGTCCGGCGGCAACACCGTGACCGTCACCGGCCCGGGCAACCAGACCGGCACCGTCGGCACCGCCGCCTCGCTGCAGATCAGCGCCAGCGACTCGGCCTCCGGCCAGACCCTGACCTACTCGGCCACCGGCCTCCCGGCCGGCCTGTCGATCAACGCCAGCACCGGCCTGATCTCCGGCACCCCGACCACCGCCGGAACCTCCTCGGTCACGGTCACCGCCAAGGACACCACCGGAGCCACCGGCAGCGCCTCCTTCACCTGGACCGTCAGCGCCGCCAGCGGCGGCTGCACCGCGGCCCAGCTGATCGGCAACCCCGGCTTCGAGACCGGCACCGCCTCCCCGTGGACCGCGAGCTCCGGTGTCATCAACAGCGACACCACTGACGAGCCCGCCCACTCCGGCAGCTGGGACGCCTGGCTCGACGGCTACGGCACCACCCACACGGACACCCTGTCCCAGTCCGTGACCATCCCCTCCACCTGCGTCAACGCGGCCTACTCGTTCTGGCTGCACATCGACACGGCGGAGACCACGAAGACCACGGCCTACGACACCCTCAAGGTCGAGGTGATCAGCGGCTCCACCACCACGGTGCTGACCACCTACTCCAACCTGAACGCGGCGAGCGGCTACGCCCAGCACTCCTTCAGCCTCGCCCCCTACATCGGCAAGACCGTGACGCTGAAGTTCATCGGCGCCGAGGACTCCAGCGCGCAGACCAGCTTCGTCCTGGACGACACGGCTCTGAACATCTCCTGATCCATCCCCACCCCAGTGCCCCGGCCGCCTCCAGCGGCCGGGGCACTGGCTTTCTCAGTACTCGACGGTGATCCGGCGGGCGGGGCCGTCCACACGGATCCGGCCGCCGCAGGGAACCACCAGCTGCGGGTCGGTGTGCCCGAGGTCGACGTCGAACACCGCCAGGGCCTGCGGCGCGTACTCGCCCAACGCCCGGAGCACGGACTCGCGTTGGGCCTTGCGGTAGTCGCCCGCGGCCGAGGGCTGCAGCGGCTGCTCGAAGCTCCAGCTCTTGGCCCGACCCACCAGCACGGCCGGGAACTGCCGCAGCAGCCCGCGCTCGCCCATATTGCGCAGGATCCGGTAGACCTCCTCGGCGCCCGGCATCTCCTCGGAGGTCTCCAGATAGAGCACCTGTCCCGCGTACTCCTCGACCGGCCGGATCTCCCGGTCGGCCATCAGCATCCAGGCCAGGATCTCCAGGCAGCCGCCCCAGCCGCGCCCCTCGACCACTCGGTCGGCGTTGTGCCAGATCCAGCCCTCGCCGGCCGCCATCGGCGGCTCGGCCGCGAAGGTCTCCGGCGCCTCCCAGCGACCGGTGACGTCGCCGACCTCCGCCGACGGCCGCAGCTCGTACTCGCCCGAGCCGAGCAGCGCGGCCCGCAGCGACTGCGCGGTCAGCGGGTGGAGCGCCCCCGGCCGGCCCAGCTGCACCATCACCGAGCCGCCGTGGTAGCTGACGATCCCGAGGTTGCGCAGGAAGAGCAGCAGGTTGGTGTTGTCGCTGTACCCGAACAGCGGCTTGGGGTTGGCGCGGATCAACTCCCGGTCCAGATGGGGCAGTACGGTGATCTGGTCGTCGCCGCCGATAGTTGCGATCACGGCCTTGATCTCCGGATCGGCGAATGCGGCGTGGAGGTCGGCGGCACGCTGCCGCGGCGTCGAACCCATCGCCCGGGTGGTCGGGTACTCGACCGGAACCAGTCCGAACTCCTCCCGCAGCCGCTCCAGCCCCAGCTCGTACGGCAGCGGGAAGATCCCGGGCAGCCCGGCCGACGGGGAGAGGATCGCGACCTTGTCGCCGGGCCGGGGCTTCGGCGGATACACCGGTGTCGTCATCCGCCGATCCTACGAACCCGCTCCCTCACCGGACCAGCGCATTTCTCCCGTCAGCAGAGCCCCCCTCGACAGAGCCCCCGTCAGCGCAGCACGGCCTGGCCGGTGCGGACCGCGCCCAGCACCCGGTCGACGGTCTGCTGCTCCTCACCGACCGGGGCGACGTAGTCGACGGCGGCGCGCGCGGCCTCCTCGCCGAGGGTGCGGGTGATCACCCACGCGCCCAGGTACTGCGAGCCCAGGCAGCCGCCCGCCGTGGCGATATTGCCCTCGGCGTGGAACGGCGCGTCCAGCACGGTGACACCGCAGGCCTCGACAAAGGGGCGGGTGGTCACGTCCACGCAGGCGGGCATGGTGCCGAGCAGCCCGAGCCGGGCGAGGACCAGCGCGCCGGAGCACTGCGAACCGATCAGCTGGCGCGAGGGGTCGAGCGGCAGCATGGCGAGCATCCGGTCGTCGGCGACCACGTCACGGGTCTTCACCCCGCTGCCGATCAGCACCACGTCGGCCTCGGTGACGAACCCGATCGGACGCTGCCCGGTCACCTCGACCCCGTTCATCGAGGTGACCACCGGCGTCGGTGTCGTGATGAGGGCCTCCAGGCCCTGGCTGCGGCAGCGGTTGATCAGCGCCGACGCGATGAAGCTGTCGAGTTCGTTGAACCCGTCGAAGGTGACCACGGCTACCTGGATCATCACAACTCCCTGGGATTGGCGTCAGGACCTCAGCCTCCCAGGCGTCCCCGGCCCGGGTCCCGGTCCAATCGGCGGTCGGTGGCCTTCTCGCCGACACCGCCCGCAGGTCTCCGGGGCCCGGACCTCACCGACGCCCCGAATATCAGGGGCGCCGGTCCCAAGGACGGGGTCTCAGGGGCGCAGGACGATCTTCGCACCCGGGGAGGCGCCCTGGGCCGCCCAGGCCGCGCCGACCTCCGCCAGCGGGTACTCCGCCAGCGGCAGGTCCAGCGCGCCGCGCGCCGCGATCCCGGCAACCTCCCGGTAGGCGTCGACGACCCGTTCCGGCGGCAGCGCGGCCGCGCTGAAGCCGCTCAGCCGGAGCCCGCCGTGGCGCAGCAGCGCGGCGTCGACCGGGGCGGGCGAACCCGCGGTCTGACCGAGGTTCAGATACCGGCCCCCGCTCCGCAGCGCGGCGAGCGCGAGCGGCGCGTACGCCCCCCAGAGCGTGTCGACGACCACGTCGACCGGTCCGCCGAGCCTCTCCAGCCGGCTCGCGAACCAGGACGGTTCCTCCGCCGCGGCGTCCGGCTCCAGCAGCAGGGTGCCGTCGGTCCGGTCGGCCAGCGCCGCGAGCCGGGCCGGGGTCCGGCCGGCCGCGACCACCCGCCCGGCGCCGAGCTCCCGGGCGAGGTGGACCAGGGCCTGGCCGAATCCCCCGGTGGCGCCCAGCACCAGCACCGACTCGCCGGGCCGCAGCCCGGCCTCGTCCCGGAGCGCGATCAGCGCGCTGACGCCGACGATGCCGACAGCGGCGGCCAGCCCGTCGTCCAGGCCGTCCGGGAGCGGGACGCAGGCGGCGTCCGGCGCCGAGACCAGCTCCGCGAAGGTGCCGTCCTGGTAGCCGCCGAGGACCGCGACCCGCACCCGCGTCCCGGCCGGCAGGCTGCCGCCGGCGACGACCGTGCCGACGCCCTCGACGCCGGGGACGTGCCCCAGCGGGGGCGGCCCGGCCGGGTGGGTGCCGGAAGAGATGTGGAGGTCGACCGGGTTGATCGACGCCGCGGTGACCCTGACCAGGGTCCGGCCCGGCGTGGGCTGCGGCTCCGGCCGCTCCCCTGGACTCGGCGCCTGTCCCAACTGCTTGACGATCGCTGCCTGCATGGTGGTCCTGTCCCCTCGGTCGCTGCGTCGGCCCGGACATCCGACGTCCGGGCGCGCCGTCGGCCATTTCACTGACCGACTGGTCGGTCACTCTAGTAGGACGAAGCGCGCCGCCGCCAGCCCTGCTGGCCGTAGACTCCGTCCATGACCTCGCGCGCCGCCTCTGCCCTGGAAACCCGCGAGGCGCTGCTGAGCGCCGGCCTCGACATCGCCGAGCAGCACGGCCTGGCCGCGATGAGCGTGAACCGCGTGGTCACCGCCGCCGGCGTGGCCAAGGGCACCTTCTACGTCCACTTCCCCGACCGGGGCGCGTTTCTGAACGCCCTGCACCAGCGCTTCCACGAACTGGTCCTCACCGCCGTGGCCGAGGCGATGGCCGACCTCCCGCCCGGCAGCGAGCGGCTGACCCGCGGCATCGAGGCCTACCTCGACGGCTGCCTCCGCCATCGCGGCGTCAAGGCGATGCTGCTGGAGGCCCGGAACGACCCGACCGTCTCCGGCGAGGTCGCCGCCCGGACCGCGCCCTTCGCCGTCCACGCCGAGCCCGATCTGCTGGCCATGGGCTGGACCGATGCCGCCTCGGCCGCGCGGCTGGTGGTCGCCATGTCCGCCGAGCTGACCCTGGTCGAGCAGGCGCGCGGCACCCTCGACCCGGAGGGCCGTGCCGTGCTGCGCGCCCTGCTCGCCCGCCTGGACCTGAGCGCGGCGGAGACCCGGCGCTGAACCCGGCTCCGTCGTGGCCATCCTCGTTGTCGCCTTCCGGATGCGGACCCGTACCGTAGCCACGGGGACCGCACGGCTCGAACCGATCGGCCCCCTCGACCCCGTTCAACCTCGCTGACCGGCGAAGACGGTCAGCGGGAGACGACCCACCGACCCACCGATCCGCAGCCTTCAGGGAGCCATCCATGGAAAGCCGTCCGCAGCGCCGACCGCAGCAGACCCACCACGGCAGGGTCGTGCGGGTCGAGTGGCTCACCCCGCACATGATCCGGATCGTCCTCGGCGGCGAGGGCCTCGCGGCCTTCAGCGCCGGGGTCTTCTCCGACCACTACATCAAGCTCCAGTTCCCGCACGAGGGAGTGGCCTATCCGGAACCCTTCGACCCGGCCCGGATCCGCGCCGAACTGCCCCGTGAGCAGTGGCCGATATCCCGCACCTACACCGTGCGGCAGTGGGACGCGGACACCGGCGAGCTGACGGTGGACTTCGTCCACCACGGCGACGAAGGCGTGGCGGGCCCCTGGGCCGCCGCCGCCAAGCCCGGCGACGTCCTCTACTTCGGCGGCCCCGGCGGCGGCTACACCCCGACGCCCGACGCGGACTGGTACCTGCTGGCAGGCGACGAGAGCGCACTGCCGGCCATCGCCTCCTGCCTGGAGTCGCTGCCCAAGGGGTCCGCCGCCCACGTGTTCATCGAAGTGAGCGGCCCCGAGGAGGAGCAGAAGCTGCTCACCCCGGCCGACGCCGAAATCACCTGGCTGCACCGCGGCGAGGAGAGGGTCGGACAGGCACTGGTGCGCGCCGTCTCCGAGTTCGACTTCCCCGCCGGCTCCCCGGAGGCGTTCGTGCACGGCGAGGCCGGCTTCGTCAAGGAACTGCGCCGCCTGCTGCGGGTGGAGCACCGCATTCCACTGGACCAGCTGTCCATCTCCGGCTACTGGCGGACCGGACACGACGAGGACGGCTGGCAGTCCTCGAAGCGGGACTGGAACCGCAGCGTCGAGCAGGAGCAGGAGCAGTGACGCCCCGCTGACCACGGCCGCGGCCCGGTGCGGTGCGGTGCCGGCTGATGCCCGCAGCGCCTCAGCGAGCGTGTTCGACCGCTACCCCGGTCGCGGACTGTCCAACCTGCTGCGGCAGTTCGCGCCGGGTGCGGACCGGGGAGAGGAAGACCGGCAGGAAGGCCGTGGCCATGAAGGCGCCGCCGACCCACAGGGCGGTGTGGACGGCGGCGAGCTGGCCGATCAGGCCCGCGAGGGCGGAGCCGATCGCCAGCGCTCCTACGTGAACGCGGTGCCGGGTGGGTGGCAGTGAGCGGGGAGCCGTCCGCGCGTGAGGTGGAGTTGTGGTTGCGGGCGGCGACGATCGCTACGGCGTTCGGTCCCGCTCGGCTCTGCCTGGGCCGATGGCAGACGGGACGACAGCCCCTCCTCAGCCACCACCAGAGGGGCGTGCGCGGGCACGGTCGCCCGCTCCCGGCGCTGAAGCGCCCCCGCCGGAGGCATTCATGCGACTAGGAATCCACGGGCGACACGAAGCACAGAGCTGCAGCCTCTTGAGCCGCTCCGAAGGAATGACTTGCACTGCCAATCCTCTTCCAGCCGACACGTTCATAGAGGCGCACGGCAGCGGCATCTTTGAGTAGAACATCCAGCACAAGGCGGATTCCATGGCGATTTGCATAGGAAACGGCCTCGCCCATGAGTTTCTCACCGACGGACCTCTGACGCGCCTCAGGCAGCACGAATAGCCGAGCCAGGACTGCCACCCTTTCCTCGGCATCATGCGACTGATCAAGCCATAGTGATACGGCTTCTTCTCCCATCGGACGACTGATCAGCACATGTCCGACAAAGACGCCCGATATTTCGGCGACCCAGGATTCAATCATTCCCGCAGGCGTGAGCCATGATTCCGGATGACTCACACCTTCTACCGGATAGCCATCCGATGCATAAACCCGAACGAGACCCGCTGCGGCTGCGGAAATGTCGCTTTCGCGGCGAGGCCGAATGAGTACGGAAGGTTGGTTTTCCTGGCTCATGAGACTGTCCATCTCTACTCAACAGGAGAGTTGTAGCGAAGGGCGTTCATATCGGCACGCATCACGAATCGCGTGACCTCGTAGACCTTTCCATCCTGGTCAATACTGCTGTGCAGCACCTCGATGACGGGAACTCCGCGCTGAAGTTGCAGGTAGTCAACTTCTTCAGGCGTCGGCATTCTGGCCGATACATCATCGTTGCTGCGGGCCATCACGTGGCCCTTGCCCTCGAAGATTCCATGGATCCCGAACGGATGTGGAACCTCCTCTTCGAGCAGTCCTGTTCCCTCGGCGAGACGCCATGGGATCCAAGTTGTCACGCGGTAGACCGGATCATCATCCGCATAGAATACGTTCTCACGACGCAGTACCGACTTCGTCTTGGCCGAAACTCCGAGAAGTCCGGAAATCTCCAGGTCGGGTTTCATGCGCTCGATACTGAGCACTTCGAACCTCCCCGCCTTTCCCTGCTTCGCACATTCCAGCAGAAAGGGTGAGAGGCCAAGTTCGCGGAACTTCGGCGAGTATCTGTCGCTACCGAGACGAAACAGCGACTTCTTCTCTCGGACGAAAACGCCTCGTCCCCACTCGGACGTGATGAGTCCCTGTTGACCCAGGGTCTTCAGGGCTTCATCCACGGTATTACGCGCAACGCTGTACTGCTGAGCAAGATCGCGCTGCGATGGCAGCCGCATTCCAGGTGGGTAGATTCCACTCTCGATGGCCTCGCGCAGCGCTGCAGCGATTTGCTGACTCCGGGGCCTCTTGTCCTCGGATCCTTCCGACATGGCTTCCTCCTGGGCGGCTCTGATCAGTCTATTGCCTGGCTTGAGCCAGTAGCTCGGACGGGGGTTGACACCAACTGGCCCGAGCCACTCTACTGGCTTGAGCCAGTAGGGATACTGGCTCAAGCCAGTACGGCCGTGCATCCCCCTCGGAGAGGAGGTCGGCCGTGGGACACCTGCTTCAACGGAAGGAGCAGCATGGCTACGGATGACACCCGCTTAGCGCTGGGAACGCTCGTGCGGGACACCCGACATGGTCGGGTGGGTGAAGTGGTGGACTTCCTTGGCGACCTTGTCCAGGTACGCCCCCAGGGTGGCGGCTGCGAGTGGGACGCCATGCCCGAGAACTTGGAGGCGGTTGATCGGGCAGTCGAGTTGAGTGCTCGCGTGGCCGAGGTCAACAGGCGTTCGCGGACTGGGCTGTGAGTGAGGCGCGGGTGCCGACCCGCAGCAACTTGCATCAGCCGCCGTGGTTCTCGGACTCGTTTGACTACGGGTTCCCGCCGCCGGCTCCGGTGGCGGTGCCCGGGTGTGGGGTGTGCGCCGGCATGGCGGCGACCTTGGCGGCGATCACCGGAAATGCGTCAAGGGCTGCCGATGTACGGGTACTCATGCGGCGTCACCTGCGCGCCGCACACAAGTAGGCAGCCACTCGCCCTTGTGGGCTCCGAGTAGCGAGAGGGCTTGGATCTTGAGCTGGTTAGGGCGTGTATCGAAAGTGCCTGGTGAGGATGACCAAGAGCCCCCTTCTGAGACTCAAGCCATTCCTTGATGTTCTCCTCACGGGACTTGCTGTGGTCCACCTTGATAGCCCCGGTCTCCACAGCCTCGTCATAGGCGCTCTTGCCCGTGGCGCCGGCGGGGCCCTTGGGTCCGGCCGGTCCGGTTTCGCCCTTGGACCTGTGGCTCCGCTCTCCCCCTTGGGTCCGGCAGTGCCCCGCGCACCCTCAGCGCCAGGCTCACCCTTGGCGCCGGCGGGGCCCTTCGGGCCTTCGGCCCCGGTTTCGCCCTTCGGCCCCACAGATCCTTCCGGTCCGGCGGGACCCTTCGGACCCTCAGCTCCCGTGTCTCCCCTCGCACCCTTCGGGCCAGCAGGTCCTTCAGCTCCCGTCTCGCCCTTGGGCCCGGCGATGCCCTTCGGGCCTTCAGCTCCGGGGTCACCCTTCGCACCGGCCGAGCCAGTCGCGCCCTTCGGGCCTTCGGCTCCGGGTTCGCCCTTCGCTCCGGCTGGGCCCTTCGGGCCCTCAGCACCGGTAGCCCCGGTTTCGCCCTTGGCTCCGGCCGGACCACGGGCTCCGGTGTCGCCCTTCGGGCCGGTCACTGGGGTGGCCACGGCGAAGTATGCGGGGGAGTTCGTGTAGCCGCTGGTGATCGCCCATTGGCCACCGTCGAGGGTCGTGCCCTGGGGGGCGTCGCTGTCTACCTTGACGTTGATGCTGACGCGTGACCGGGTGTTGGCCGAGTAACCGGTGCTGCCGCTGCCGGTGCAGTTGAGCGTCTTCTTGTCGCTGGACAGCGTGCAGGGAAAGGCCCCCGGGCTGCCGTTGGAGTAGTAGCGGGCCTCGGTGAAAGTGGTCTGCTCGGGCGCCGTGAACTGGTACGAGGAAACGGCCGCGAAGCCGCTGCCATTGGTGAGCACGATGGTGACCTGTCCGATCTCCCCAGGGGTGATGACCGGCACATAGGGCTGAGAGAAGGTCATGTTGCTGGGATCAGCGTGGGCGGGCACCAGTGGCAGCAGTAGCGAACCGGTGACGAGAGCCGCCGTCAGGACAGCCTGACTGCGCAGAACGATGGGCGACACGTTCAGGGGCTCCCGTCATGGCGGTGGACAGGCACGCCCTGCTGGGTGTTGTCGCGTCCCGGATTCAGAGCTCCGCACCATTGAGCCAGCCAGGCAGGCAGTGACCAACCAGACCCACCCAGATTTACTGAAGCGCACCTAATCGGATCAACGGCCTGACTGACCTGGCGGACGCATGCACACGGACGGGCATTGACGATGTGCCGAGCTCTGGCCGGCGATCATGTCGAGACCCATACGGCCGGGCCCTGCCGCTCCCAACTGCCGCTGGCATGGGGCTCGGTGGGCGTGGTCGTGCCCTGGTGGGCTGATGTGCGCAGCGGGGCCGCCCCCACGGCGCTGGTGGATGAGCAGTTGCTCGACCAGCAATGCGGCTTCGCCGGCGGGGAGGTCCAGGAGTACGTCGGCCGGAACCCGTCCGGGCGATCCAGGCAGCGACCCGTGAGACAGCGCTCGATCAGCCCCCACTTGCCGCACGGCTCACCGCGCTGCGGGGCGCGGCAACCCGGTGATCCCATCGGTCGGGCCGCGCCCGGGCCGACCCGGATGTTCGTACACATTTGCGTTTCGGGGACGGCAGTTGGCCTACGCTGCCCCCATGACACTGGACAACAGGTGGGCGGGGGGACCGGACGGCAGCGGTCCGGAGCCGACTGACCTGCGGATCGACATCCCGCACCCGGCGCGGATCTACGACTACTGGCTCGGGGGCAAGGACAACTATCCGGCGGACCGGGCCGCGGCTGAGAGCGCCATCGCCGCAGCCGCAGACATTCCGCAGGCCGCCCGGGAGAACCGGGCCTTCCTGCGCCGGGCCGTCCGGCTGTGCTCCGAGGCCGGGATCCGCCAGTTCATCGACATCGGCTCGGGGCTGCCGACCCGGGGGAACGTCCACGAGATCGCCCAGGCGACCGATCCCGGGGCCCGGGTCGTCTACATCGACAACGATCCGATCGTGCTGGCCCACGGTCGGGCGCTGTTGGCCGACAACCGGAGCACCACCGTCCTCACCGGCGACCTGCGCGACATCGAGGGCATCCTGGCCGGGGAGGCGCTGCGCGGGCTCATCGATCCGTCGGAGCCGGTCGCGGTGCTGATGCTCGCGGTGCTGCACTTCGTGAGCGACGAAGCCGCCCGCAGCGCGGTGGAGCGGGTCACCGAGTGGGCGGCTCCGGGGAGCCACCTGCTGCTGTCGCACAGCACGGCGGAGGGCAATCCGAAGCGCGCCGCCGAGGTGGTCCGCACCTGGGACAACACCGATTCCGGCATCCGCATCCGGGGCCGGGCCGAGGTCGAGTCCTTCTTCACCGGCTGGGACCTGCTGGAGCCCGGGGTCACCTTCGTCCCGCTGTGGCGGCCGGAGCGGCCCGACCAGGGCTCGACCCGCTGGATGTACGCGGGCGTCGGCCGGAAGCCGTGAGCCCGCGGCCGTGAGCCCGCTCCCGGGGGCAGCACGACCGTACTCCGGAGCAACCGGGACCCGGTCGTGGGCATCCGGAACGGGCTGCCTAGACTCGGCCGCGTGACGAAGCTCTTCTTGGCCCTGCACATCATCGCGGCGATCATCGCCATCGGCCCGGTGGCCGTGGCGGCGAGCATGTTCCCCCCGGTCGCGCGGCGCGCGCTGGCCGCGCCCGGCGAGGGGGACTCGGTGGCGACGCTCGGGGTACTCAACCGAATCTGCAAGATCTACGCGCTGGTGGCCGTGGCGGTGCCGATGTTCGGCTTCGCGGCGGCCGGGGTGATGAAGGTGACCGGCCAGACCTGGGTGATCGTCTCGATCGTGCTGACGATGATCGCGGCAGGTGTCCTCGGCGCGCTGGTGCTGCCCCGTCAGACCGCGCTGATGAGCGGGGACGGGGGCGAGGCGACGGTCAAGGCCAGCAAGCAGCTGGCGATGTTCACCGGCATCTTCAACCTGCTCTGGGTCGCCGTGACGATCATCATGATCGTGCGCCCGGGGTCGACGCTCGGCCACTGAGCCGATCAGGCGCTGAACCGCTGACGCGGCCGTCGCCGGTGGCAGGATGGCGGGTATGGATCTCCGCATCTTCACCGAGCCCCAGCAAGGGGCCAGCTACGACACGCTGCTGCGAGTGGCCAAGGCCGCCGAAGACCTGGAGTACAGCGCGTTCTTCCGGTCCGACCACTACCTGAAGATGGGCGACGCGGACGGGCTGCCCGGCCCGACCGACGCCTGGATCACCCTGGCCGGGATCGCCCGGGAGACCTCCCGGATCCGGCTCGGCACGCTGATGACCGCGGCCACCTTCCGGCTGCCCGGTGTGCTGGCGCTGCAGGTCGCACAGGTCGACCAGATGTCCGGCGGCCGGGTCGAGCTGGGGATCGGCGCGGGCTGGTACGAGGCGGAGCACCGGGCCTTCGGCATCCCCTTCCCGCAGGCGAAGTTCGGCCGGCTGGAGGAGCAGCTCGCGATCGTCACCGGACTGTGGGCCACGCCGCCCGGTGGGACCTTCGACTTCGAGGGCAGCTACTACACCCTGAAGGACACCCCCGCGCTGCCGGCCTCGCCGCAGGGGCACATCCCGGTGCTGGTCGGCGGCAGCGGCCCGAGCCGCACGCCGGCCCTGGCGGCGCGTTTCGCGAACGAGTTCAACGTGCCCTTCCAGTCGCCCGAGGACACCCGGACCCACATCGAGCGGGTGCGGGCGGCGGTCGCGGCGGCCGGGCGCAAGCCCGAGGAGCTGGTCTACTCGAACGCCCTGGTGGTCTGCGTCGGCAAGGACGACGCCGAGGTGGCGCGCCGGGCGGCGGCGATCGGCCGGGAGGTCGAGGAGCTGAAGCAGAACGGGATCGCCGGGACGCCGGACGAGGCCGCCGAGAAGATCGCCGCCTATGCGGCGGCCGGCTCGGAGCGGATCTACCTCCAGCTGCTGGACCTGGCCGACCTGGACCACCTGGAGCTGATCGCCGAGCGCGTCCGCCCGCAGCTGGGCTGAGCCCGGACCCTCTCTCCGGCCTCCGGCGTTCCCGTCGGCGGCCGGAGCGAAGGCCTCCGCCGGGCGCGGGCGTGGAATCAGCGGAAACCGATGTCCGATATGTCACTGTTAGCGCATGTCCGACACCCTCCGCTCCCGGCTGCTGTCATGGACGCTGCTCACACCGCTGGTCGCGCTGGTGGTCCTGCTGCTGAGCTGGGGTCACCACATCGGCACGGCCGTGGCGGTGGTGCTGGCCGTGGTCCTGGCCGGGGCGACCCTGGCCGCCGTGCACCATGCGGAGGTGGTCGCCCACCGGGTGGGCGAGCCGTTCGGATCGCTGGTGCTGGCGATCGCGGTCACCGTGATCGAGGTGGCGCTGATCGTCACGCTGATGATCAGTGGCGCCTCCGACACCTCCACGCTCGCCCGGGACACGGTCTTCGCCGCGGTGATGATCACCACCAATGGGATCGTCGGAATCTCCCTGCTGGTCGGCGCACTGCGCTTCGGCGTCACCCTGTTCAACCCCGAGGGCACCGGCGCGGCCCTGGCCACCGTGGCCACCCTGAGCGCGCTCAGCCTGGTACTGCCCACCTTCACCACCGGCGCCCCGGGGCCCGAGTTCTCCCCCACCCAGCTGACCTTCGCCGCGATCGCCTCGATCGCCCTCTACCTGCTGTTCGTACTGACCCAGACCGGACGCCACCGCGACTTCTTCCTCCCGGTCGTCCCGCCGAGCGCGCCCACCACCGAGGACGTCGGGAGCCGGGCCGCCGACGCCGGCGACCACTCCCTGCCGCCGACGGCCAAGGCGGCGCTGCTCAGTCTGGGTCTGCTGCTGGTCGCCCTGGTGGACGTGGTCGGGCTGGCCAAGGTCGAATCCCACTCCATCGAGTCCGCGGTGCACGCCGTCGGCTTCCCGCCCTCCTTCGTCGGCGTGGTGATCGCGCTGCTGGTGCTCGCGCCGGAGACACTGGCCGCCGTCCGGGCCGCCCAGCGGCAGCGGGTCCAGATCAGCCTCAACCTCGGCTACGGCTCGGCGATGGCCAGCATCGGACTGACCATCCCCGCCATCGCGGTCGCCTCGATCTGGCTGAAGGGGCGGTTGGTGCTCGGCCTCGGCCCGACCCAGCTGGTCCTGCTCACACTGACCGTGCTGGTCAGCACGCTGACGGTGGTGCCGGGCCGGGCGACCCGGCTGCAGGGCGGCATCCACATCGTGCTGCTCGCCGCCTTCCTCTTCCTCGCCATCAAGCCCTGAGGCCCTGAAGCCCTGAAGCCCTGAAGCACCAAGTCTTTGAAGCACCGAAGCCTTGAAGCACCGAAGCCCTGAAGCTCCGAGGCTCTGAAGCACCGAGGCCCTGAACCACCTCCGAACAGATCCGCCGTCAGAAAGAGTGAGGCCGTGCGGCAGTTCCTCGCCGACTATCCCTATGTCACGCTCTTCGCCGTGATCGCGCTGGGCTCGCTGCTGGGCATGGTGCGATTCGGACCGGTCCGACTGGGACCGGCCGGAGTGCTGTTCGCCGGACTGGCGGTCGGGGCCGTCGACGCCAGGATCGGGCCGGCCGAGCCGGCCGCGCTGTCCGTGGTCGGCCTCGCCTTCTACGTCTACACGGTCGGCCTGGAGTCCGGCCCCGCCTTCTTCCGTGAGATCCGCACCCAGCTGCCGGTGATGCTCGGCTCGATCGTCGCACTGGCGGTCACCGCCCTCGCCGTCGGCTGGGGCGGCCACGCCCTGTTCCACATCGGCGGCCCCTACCTGGCCGGCGGCTACGCCGGGATCGGCACCACCACGCCGGGCCTGGCGGCAGCCCAGGCGTCCTCGAAGGACCCGACCCAGCCCGCGGTCGGCTACGCCATCGGCTACCCGCTCGCCATCATCGTCACCATCCTCTTCCTGGCAGCCCTCGCCAGGCGCGGGCCATGGCCCGGCCGCAGGGACCTCGGCGACGGCCTGCCCAGCCGGCTCACCACCAGCACCGTCGTCGTCCGGCACGACGCCGACGCGGCCACCGTCCCCGGCGTCGCCGAGGGACGGCTGCTGCTGAGCGAGTACCGGCCGGTCGGCGGCCCGCCCCGGGTGGCGCTGGGCCTCCGGCAGTTGGCCCCGGGGGACGAGGTGGTGCTGGTCGGCGGCGCGGAAGCGGTCCGGGCGGGGGTCGGAGCGCTGGGCGAACCGGCTGCGGAGAACCTGCTCAACGACCGCAACCACGTGGACTACCGGCGGGTCCTGGTCACCAACCCCGCCCTGGCCGGGCGGACCGTCGCCGCCCTGAACCTCGGCGGTCGCTTCGGAGCGCTGGCCTCCCGGCTGCGGCGCGGGGACGACGACCTGTTGGCGCACGACGACCTGGTGGTGCAGTTGGACGACCGGATCCGGGTGGTCGCCCCGCCCGACCGGGCCGAGGAGGTGGCCCGCTACCTGGGCGACACCGAGGCCAAGGTCAGCGAGGTGAGCGCGGTCAGCCTCGGTCTCGGGCTCTGCCTCGGCTTCCTGCTGGGCATCCCCTCGGTGACCATCGGGTCGACCAAGCTGGCCCTGGGCACGGCGGCCGGTCCGCTGCTGATGGGCATGGTCCTCGGCCGGCTGCAGCGCACCGGGCCGCTGGTCTGGACGCTGCCGACCCGGGCAAACCTGACCCTCCGTCAGATCGGCCTGCTGCTCTTCCTCGCCATCGTCGGACTGACCTCCGGCTACGCGTTCCGGGTCAACGCCTTCTCCCTCTTCGGGCTGAAGCTGCTACTGGTCCTGCTGGTCGGCGCGCTGCTCAGCTACAGCCTGCTGCTACTGGCCGCCCGGCTGCTGGGACAGAGCCGGGAGCGCGGCATGGGCCTGCTGGCCGGCTACGTCGGCAACCCGGCGCTCACCTCCTACGCCAACGCCCAGGTGCGGGACAGCCGGATCAACACCGGCTACTCGACCCTCTTCGCACTGGCCATCATCGTCAAGATCGTCTGTATCCAACTCGTCGTCGGACTCTGAGCCGACCCGCCACGGCGCCGCTCCGCGCGGCGCCGACCCGCCACGGCGCCGGCTGCCGCAGTGAGGGGCGACCGTCCGTCAGGAGCGGTGCGTCACCAGCGTCAGCGGGATCTCCCCGCAGGGGTGCAGCAGCAGTTCGCCGCGCGCCGCGGCCGCGTCGAGGTCGCGGGCCAGTGAACCGGCCAACCGCAGCGCGCTGTTGGAGGCGGCGACCCGGCCACGCGGGTTCACCAGGTAGGCCGGGGCCGGGATCCGGCGCAGCGCGGGACCGACCGCGTCCTCGAAGTGGCGGAGGTAGACGTCGGCGGCGGCCACCCCGGCGAACGCGCCGGCCACCAGGACCGGCGCGGCCAGCGTGAGGGTGTACTCGTCGGTGCATAGGTAGTCGACGTACGGGCCGGACACCGCCCGACGGCCGGTGCCGCGCGGCAGGGTGTACCAGTCCCAGTGGGTGTAGTCGGAGTAGGCCGAGGTCGTCGGGTCCAGGTCGAGCAGCATCGGCACGGCCCGGCCGTCCGGTCCTGGCTGCCACCACTCCAGCCAGGCCGGGACGTCGGCGAGCAGTCCGGGCGCGGCGACGAAGCCGCTGCCGGAGACCAGGCCGGTGTGGCGGGCGAGTTGGCCGCGCAGCAGCGGCTGGAGCCGGGCCAGGTCCGTCCGGCTCGGCCGACGGCCGGCGGCGGCCACGGCATCGAGCAGCGCGCCGGTATAGCCGACGGTCTCCCGGACGGTGGCGAAGATGCCCTCCAGCATCCCGCCGACCCGGTCCACGGCCTCGGCGACGGCGTCGCCGGTGGTTGTGTCCTCGCCTGGGGCGACCCGGTCGTCGGCGGTCACCGCGCTGCCTGCCATGTCCCGTCCAGTCGCGTTTCGATCAAAGGGCGGAGCATGTCTCGGACGTGCTCCTCGGCCAGGTCGCGGGCGGTCGCCCCGTCCCCGGCGGCGATGGCGTCGAGCAGGGCCCGGTGCTGCCGGTCGGCGGTCCGGTGGGCCTGCTCCCCCGCGAACGGTAGACACAGTAGCGGCCCGATCTCCGTCTGGAAACGGATCTCTTCGCGGGTCAGCCGGGCGGACTGGGAGGCGGCGGCGATCTCGACGTGCAGCCGGCCGTCGACCCGGGCGCGGGCCGGAGCGTCAGCGGCGTCGGCGAACTCCTGCAGCGAACGGCGGGGCGCGTCCAGGTCGGTGCTGTCGGCGCGGTCGGCGGCGAGCCGGGCGGTGCCGCCGGCCACGGCGGCGTAGTGGTCGGCCAGGTCGCGCAACTCCTCGATGGTGTGGGCGAAGAGGGTCTGCCGGAGACGGTCGTGCAGGGTGTCGGCGGGGGCCTGGACGAAGGTCCCGCCGCCCCGGCCGCGCCGGGTGGCCACCAGGCCCTGCTGCCGCAGCGCCATCAGCGCCTCCCGCAGGGTGACCGTGGAGACGTTGAGCCGTCCTGCGAGGTCGCTCTCTCCCGGCAGTTGCTCGCCGTCCGCGAGCAGGCCGAGGGCGATGGCGTCGCCCAGGCGGCGGACGACCACCTCGACCCTGGCCTCGCTGTCGAGGGGGGCGAAGATCGCACGGCGCGCGGCGCTGGAGAGTCGGTTCACGCCTGCACTGCCCTCCGTGGTCGGTCGGCGGCCTGCGCACCTGCGGTGCCGGTCCCTTCCCTGCGGGACCATCCCATCACAGATCGGTTTCACTGGGCAGCACCCATTGCCATATGACCTATGGGTTCATATGTTTTGCTGACGCTCCCCCAGCCCCACCCCGCCCCACCCCCGCGAAAGGCCCGCCGATGTCACTCGCGCCATCCGACCCGCTGTCGGAACTCCATGTGACGGATGCCCAGGATGCCGCCGATGCCGCCCAGCTGGCCTCACTCGGCTACAGCCAGCAGCTGACCAGGGCGCTCGGCCTGTGGTCCAACTTCGCCGTCGGCTTCACCTACCTCTCCCCCCTCGTCGGCGTGTACTCGGTCTTCGACTACGGGCTGGCCACCGGCGGTCCCTCCTTCTTCTGGACCATCCCGCTGGTCCTGGTCGGCCAGGGCCTGGTGCTGCTCGCCTTCGCCGAGGTCTCCTCGCAGTACCCGCTGGCCGGCGGGATCTACCAGTGGGCCAAGCGACTTGTCGGCCCCCGCTACGCCTGGATGGCCGGCTGGATGTACACCTGGGCACTACTGATCACCATCGCCTCGGTGGCCTACCCGATCGCCACCTACGCGGGGCCGCTGTTCGGCTACGCCCCCGACCACGTCAACACCGTGATCACCACGGTGGTGGTGATCCTGCTCTGCGCGGTGGTCAACCTGATGGGCGTCCGGCGGCTGGCGTTCGCCGCCAACATCGGCGTCGCGGCCGAGGTGCTCGGCACCCTCGGCCTCGGTCTCTACCTGCTCTTCTTCCACCGCCACCACGGGATCTCGGTGGTCCTGCACACCTCCGGCGCGGGCGCGTCCGGCGGCTACCTCGGCGCCTTCCTGGCCTCCTGCCTGTTCGCCGTGTGGATCTTCTACGGCTTCGAGGCCTGCGGCGACATCGCCGAGGAGGTCAAGGACCCCTCGCGCAAGGTGCCCCGGGCGATGGGCATGACCCTCGCCGTCGGCGCCGTCGCCACGGTGGTGCTGACGCTGGGTCTGATCCTGGCGGTGCCGAACTTCGGCGCGGTCATCAGCGGCAAGGTCGCCGACCCGCTGGGCGCGGCGCTGGCTGCCTCGCTCGGCACCGTCGGCAGCAAGTTCGCACTGACCCTGATCGTGATCGGCTTCGTCTCCTGCACCCTGGCCATCCAGGCCGCCGCCACCCGGCTGGTGTACTCCTACGCCCGGGACGGCGTCATCATCGGCCACCGGGCGCTGTCCAAGCTGCACCCGACCTTCCACATGCCCCCGGCGGCCACCGCCGTCACCGCGATCGTCCCGGCCGCCCTGGCCTTCCTGCCCTCGGCGACGGTCACCCGCATCATCACCTTCTCGGTGGTCGGCATCTACGTCGGCTTCCAGTCGGTGGTGCTGGCCTCGATCATCGGCCGGGCGCGGGGCTGGAAGCCCGCCGGGAGCTTCACGCTCGGCCGCTGGGGCTGGCCGGTGAACATCGCCGGCCTGGTCTACGGGGTGACCGCGATCGTGGTCCTCTCCATCAAGACCCCGCCCAACGGCAACGACTTCTTCGACCGCTGGCTGGTCCCGCTCTCGGTCGGCATAGTCGCCGTCATCGGACTGCTCTACCTTGCGGTGTTCCGCCCGAAGGAGCAGATCGCCGAGGAGGACCGGGCCGCGGCCTGAGCTGCCGTCACCACCCCGCCCGACCTCCCCACTCGCCGAACCCGCCCGCCAGACCCGCCCGCCAGACCCCCACCCGCCCGTCCCCCCGCTCGACCGACCGCCCCACTCGACCACCTGACCCGCGACCGATCGCCGACCGACCCCCCGCGGGCCGCGTTCGGTCCCCGTTCCGGCCCCGGACGCCCGCCCACCCCGGCGCGTCCGGGGCCGGTCCGCGTCCGGAGCCGGGGCCGGTCCGCATCCGGGGCTGGTCCGCGTCCGGGCCGCACTTCGGTCCCCAAAAGGCCCCAAAACCCAAACCGCAAGCCGTAAGCTCCCGTTGGTTCACGGTTCCGCTCTGCGTTCCCTGTCCGCCATGGCCCGTTCCCCGGGCGCTGGTGGCCTGTGCACACTCCACCCACGCTCCGCCTCGGACCAACCAGGAGGCACCCGCCTTGACCGCCCTCAACCGCCGCCGCTTCATCCAGCTGGCCGGCGGCACTGCCGCGTTCTCGATGCCCATGATGTCGAGCAGTATCGCCCGCGCCGCGTCGATACCCGCCGCTCGGCGCACCGGAACTCTCCAGGACATCGAGCACATCGTCGTCCTGATGCAGGAGAACCGCTCCTTCGACCACTACTTCGGCAGCCTGCGCGGCGTGCGCGGCTTCGGCGACCCGCGTCCGGTGATCCTGCCCAGCGGCAAGTCGGTCTGGTACCAGAGCGACGGCACCAAGGACGTCCTCCCGTTCCACCCGGACCAGCCGAACCTGGGCCTGGTCTTCCTGGAGGACCTGGCGCACGACTGGAACAGCACCCACCAGGCGTGGAACAACGGCGCCTACGACCAGTGGATCCCCGCCAAGTCGCCGACCACCATGGCGTACCTGACCCGCGAGGACATCCCCTTCCACTACGCCCTGGCCGACGCCTTCACCATCTGCGACGCCTACCACTGCTCGCTGCTGAGCTGCACCGACCCCAACCGGTACTACATGTGGACCGGCTACACCGGCAACGACGGCGCGGGCGACGGACCGGTGCTGGACAACGCCGAGGCCGGCTACAACTGGTCCACCTACCCGGAGCGGCTGGAGGCGGCCGGGGTCTCCTGGAAGATCTACCAGGACATCGGCACCGGCCTGAACGCGGACGGCTACTGGGGCTGGACGGACGACGCCTACATCGGCAACTACGGCGACAACTCGCTGCTGTACTTCGACAACTACCGCAACGCCCAGCCCGGCGACGCGCTCTACGAGAAGGCCCGCACCGGTACCAACGTCTCGGCCGGCGGAGGCTTCTTCGACCAGCTGAAGGCCGACGTGGTCGGCGGCAAGCTGCCCTCCGTCTCCTGGGTGGTCGCCCCCGAGGCCTTCACCGAGCACCCCAACTGGCCCGCCAACTACGGTGCCTGGTACGTCTCGCAGATGCTGGACGCGCTCACCGCCGACCCCGACGTCTGGGCGAAGACCGCGCTGATCATCACCTTCGACGAGAACGACGGCTTCTTCGACCACGACGTCCCGGCCTTCCCGCCGGCCTCGGCCGCGCAGGGCCGGTCGACCGTCGACGTCTCCGCCGACCTCTACACCTCCGGCGCCAACGGATTCGACGTCGGCCCCTACGGCCTGGGCCCGCGCGTGCCGATGCTGGTCGTCTCCCCCTGGAGCAAGGGCGGCTACGTCAACTCCGAGGTCTTCGACCACACCTCGATCATCCAGCTGATCGAGCAGCGCTTCGGCGTCCGCGAGCCCAACATCTCGCCCTGGCGCCGCACCATCTGCGGCGACCTGACCTCCGTCTTCGACTTCGGCCACGCCGACGCCAAGGTACCCGCGCTGCCCGACACCAGCGGTTACCGGCCGCCGAACGCCAACCGCTACCCCGACTACGTGCCGACCCTCCCGGCCAACCCGCAGCTGCCGAAGCAGGAGCCGGGCACCCGCCCGGCCCGGGCGCTGCCGTACAACCTCGCGGTCGACGGCGCGGTCAGCACCGCCACCGGCGCGCTGGCGCTCACCTTCGCCAACCACAGCTCGGTCGGCGTCAACTGGCTGGTCACCTCGGCGACCCACGCCGCCGGCCCGTGGAGCTACACCGTCGGCGCCGGGGAGAGCCTGACCGGCAGCTGGGACGTCGCGGGCGACGCCAAGGGCGCCTACGACTTCACCGCGCACGGCCCCAACGGCTTCCTCCGCCGGCTCACCGGCAGTGCCGCCCTGGCCGGGGTCGAGGTGACCGCCCAGCAGGTCGGCCGCAACGCCGAGATCCGCCTGGTCCTCAGCAACCACGGCGCGACCACGGTCCGCCTCACCGTCACCGACGCCTACGGCAACACCCGCCCGCAGAGCTTCCGGCTGCGTCCGGGCACCAGCACCACCCACTCGATCGACCTGCGCCACGCCCACGGCTGGTACGACCTGTCCGTGGTCTCCGACCACGACAGCGACTACCTCCGCCGCATCGCCGGCCACACCGAGACCGGCAAGCCCAGCATCAGCGACCCCGCCATCGGCGCCAGCTGAGCGAACTGCTCCCTGCGCAAGGGGCCGCCGGTCCGCTGGCCACGGTGAGCGTGCTGCAGTTCCTGCTCGGGCTCTCCGACCGCGACGCCAGTTGATGTTCGCAACCAAGACCGCCCAGGCCCAGGCCATGCTGGAGAAGGCGCACGCCGCCGGGGTCCGCGCGAGCTTCTTCGCCGGGGACGAGGTCTACGGCGCCAAGGCCCTGCGGACCACCTGCCGCCGGCTCGGCCTCGGCTACGCAGTCGCGGTCCGCAGCAGCCACCACCTCACCCTGCCCTCGGGCGCCAGGCTGTCCGCCGCCAAGGCGAAAGCCCTGGTCCCCAAGGGGGCCTGGCAGCGGATGCGCACCGGAACCGGCAGCAAGGGCGCACGCGACTACGACTGGGCCATGCTCGACGTCCACCCCGACGACACCCCCGCCGACCACGCGGAAGGCGGGGTCTCGGTGCTGCTGGCCCGCCGCCACCGCTACACCGGAACCGTCTCCTACTACCGCTGCTGGAGCCCGATACCGGCGAGCCTGGCGCGGCTGGTGGGCATCGTGTGCCTACGCTGGAAGATCGAGGAAGACTTCCAAGCCGCGAAGAACACCGTCGGCCTGGACAAAGGCCAGGTCACCACCTGGACCAGCTGGCACCGCTGGTCCAGGTGGTGACCTGGTCGCCTACGCATTCCTCGCCGTCGCCACCGCCCTCGAAGCAGGCGAACCCACACCCGCCGGGCTCGAGCTGGTCCCACTCAGCAGCTTCGAACTCCTGCGCCTGCTCCGGCTACTGATCCTCCCCACGCCCCGCCGGGACGCCGGCCACGTCCTGCGCTGGTCCGCCTGGCGACGCCGCCACCAACACCGCGCCCGCGCCTGCCACCAACGCTGGCACGCCTACACCGACAGCACCCCATGAACCCAAAGATCACGATCTACAGCTGCCGTGGCTGTTCCTACAACCAACTCCCTTTCATGTTCAGGACACAAGATCTGGGACAATTACTCCAGCCACACCAGCCACGACGTCCGCGACTGGACCAGTAAACAGCCCTGGCTCAAGGTCGTCCCCCTGCCCCCGTACGCACCGGAGCTGAACCCCGTCGAGCTCTTGTGGAAGATCGTCAAGGACGCGATCGCCAACCGGGCCTTCCGTTCGATTCAGAGCGTTGTGGTGAACCGCTCTGCTGATCGATGACCTGCGGTTTTCTCTTCTCGGTGGTGTGTGAGCGGTGCCTGTCGGGCAGTCAGCTGACGTCTGGTCGGTTCGGTGGTGGAGGTGTCGTTCGTGCCGTCGGTGATCGCGTTGCTGGAGCGTCGTGAGGCGCGGGCTCGGGAAGAGCTTGATGCCTGGCAGGAGTTGCTGCGCGAGGCCCAGGAGCAGGTGAACCTCCACCGGGAGCGGGTGGAGTGCGCGCGGATCGGCCGGGAGGAGGTCCTGCGGGCGCTGGCGGAGGAGGTCGAGGTGGCGATGTTGCCGCTGCCGAGCGCGGTGACCGCGCCCGTTCCTGTGCCGGAGCCGGAGGCACCGGTGTCCTCGCCGTCATCGGAGTCGGTGACGGCGGCGGTTGACGTGCGGGAGCCGGCGGTGCCTGCGGCGTCGTCGGTTCTGCGGGGGGACTACGATCCGCGTCCGCCGGTGTGGCGGCCGGGGCTGGGGGTGGAGGTGCTGGCCGGGGTCTACCGGCAGGTCTTCGATGTGGTCGCGGCTGCGGGTGCTCCGGTGGCGGTCAAGGCGTTGACCCTCGCGCTGGGGCGGGACGCGGAGCGGTTGAACGAGATCGAGAAGGTCCGTCACCGTGCGTATGCGCTGCAGGCGCGGGGCTGGCTGGCTCGGGTGCCGGGCGGGTTGTTCATCCCGGCGCAGGGCCTGGTGCCGCCAGCCGGTGCGGGCGGAACTCGGGCCAGTGCGGGCGCTGGCCGGCCATCCGCCGCACGAGGGTGATCGTGGCGGCCCACCACACCATCTGCACGTGGTGGTCGGGGCGGCGCTCGTGGTCGCGGTTCAGGCGCCGTGAGCGCGACAGCCAGCCCAAGGTCCGCTCCACCACCCAGCGGCGCGCCAGCACCTTGAACCCCTTGGTCCCGTCGGTGCGCTTGACCACCTCCACCTCCACCCCGTGCGCGGCGAAGGCGTCGGCCAGTTCCTGGCCCTGGTAGGCGGAGTCCACCCAGACGAGTTCGAGGAGCCGTCCGGGCTCGGCCATGAACGCTTCGAGCAGTTCGGGGGCGGCCTTGGAGTCGTGAACGTTGGCGGGGGTGACGGTGACCTCCAGCAGCAGTCCGCCGGTGTCGGTGAGGATGTGGCGCTTGCGGCCGTCCCGGGATTTTCCGCCGTCGTAGCCTCGTGAGGAGGCCGGGCAGGTCTCCGAGCCGTCTACGGACTGGGAGTCGATGATGCCCGCGCTCGGCTCCGGGAGGCGTCCCTGCCGCTCGCGCTCGGTGCGGCGTAGGCGCTGGTGGAGCTCGCGAATGTAGCCGTGGCGGCGCCAGCGGCGGAAGAAGTCGTAGACCGCCCGCCACCCAGTTCTGTGGAATCCAACCTGTCAAGTGGCGTCGTAGGTCCCCCTGGTCGATTTGCGCTGGCCCGCTGGGTCGAATGCCGGGAGACTCCTGTGCTGTGAACATGGGGATCTCTGGTTTCGAGCCGTCCTTCCTGATCGGGGTCGACGCAATTCGTCAGGCGCACGGATCGCGCCTGGCGGCGCTGGCCGGTAGGCGGCTGACGGGGTTCGCGCTGGTGCGGTTTGCCGAAGACGGGGACTGGTTTGCCGACTGAAGTTCCCCCTCTGAGCTGGACAGGTTGATACTGGGACGCATGGTCCCGGAGGAAGCAGTCCAAAGCAGTGAGTAGTAAGAGCAACATGAGCAAGCGGTACTCGGCCGAGTTCAAGCGGGATGCGGTCTCGCTGGCGTGTTCGCCAGGTCGGAATGTGACCGAGGTCGCGCGGGAGCTGGGGATCAGTTCCGAGGGCCTGCGGGGCTGGGTCAGGCAGGCCCGGATCGACAGCGGCCAGGGGCCGGCCGGGGCGGCGACCACTGACGAGAAGGCTGAGCTGGCCCGGGTGAAGCGGGAGCTGGCCGAGGTGAAGAAGGCGAACGCGATCTTGCTAAAAGCGGCGGCCTTCTTCGCGAAGGAGCTGGTGGAGTAGGCACTGTGTGCCGCTTCATCGACGCGGAGAAGGCCACCGAGGACAACCCCGACGGCTACAGCGTCTCCCTGCTGTGTCGGACTTTGGGACTGCCGCGCTCGACCTACTACGCCCACTGTGCCGCTGCCCCCGTCCGTCAGGTCCGTGACCGGGACCAGGAGCGGCTGCTGGGTGAGATCCGGGTGCTGCACGCGGGATCGCGCGGTGCCTACGGGGTGCCGCGCGTCCATGCCGCGCTGAGCCGGGCGGGGAGGGCGGTCAATCGCAAGCGGGTCGAGCGGCTGATGCGGGAGAACGGCATCGAGGGCGTGACCCGACGCCGTCGGCGCGGGCTGACCCGGCAGGCGAAGCGGGCGGTGTTCGCCGCCGACCTGATCGGACGGGACTTCACCGCTCCGCGTCCGGGGATGCGGCTGGTCGGCGATATGACTGAACTGGTCACCGAGGAAGGGAAGTTGTACCTGGCGACGTGCATCGACCTGGGTACCCGCGAGATGCTCGGATGGGCGATGGCCGACCACCACCGCGCCGAGCTTCCGGTGGCAGCGCTGCAGATGGCCGCGGGCCGCGGAAGTCTGGAGTCGGGCTGCATCATGCACACCGACCGGGGCAGCGAGTACACCAGTGCCGAATTCCGGTCGGCGATACAGGAGTTGGATCTCCGGCAGAGTATGGGACGAGTCGGCTCGTGTTACGATAACGCCGCGGCGGAGAGTTGGTTTGCCCTGCTAAAGGCCGAAATCGGCACCACAGTATGGGCCACCCGGGCACAGGCCCGAGCCGACGTCTTCCGCTTCATCGAAGGACCCTGTTGCCCAATTGATCTCACGCGGCGAGGTCGAGGGCTGCGAGGTGGGAAGTGCGCGTCGGTGCGAGTGGAGTTCCGTTCCACCAAGCGTCGAGTCGAATCAGGTTGATGGCGGCGGCCATGAAGATGTGGGCCAGGCGTGTCTTCGGCAGGCTGGCGTAGCGGGTGCGGCGGGCTCCGGTGGTAGCAACGGCCTGATGGATGGTGCCCTCGACTCCGGCGCGGGCGGCGTAGCGGGCTCTCCACTCGTCGGTGTCCTGCTCGGCCCGGACGCGTTCGAGGAGGATGTCTTGGTCCTGGGGGCGGACAGTGAGTTGCCGACCGTATCGGGTTGAGCGGGTGCACTGATCGCGCACCGGGCAGGGCGCGCACGTCTGGGTGGCGAAGCGGATCCGGACTGCGAGGCGGCCGCTGTGGTCGTAACCCTCAGTCCAGTACCTGCTGTTGGCCCCGCTCGGACATGTCGCCTGCCGGGCATCCCAGTCGATACTGAAGGACGTCTTGCCGTAGCCGGCGGCCTGGACGGCCTGGCGGGTGCTGTTGGGCCTGACCGGACCGACAACTTCGACACCGCGTTCCACCGGCGACGTCAACAGCAGTTCGGCGGAGATGTAACCGGAGTCCAGGAGGTGCTCGGACGGTAGCAAGCCCTTGTCGCCAAGGCGATCGTGGATCTGCCCGACGACCGCCGCGTCGTGGACTGTGGCATCGGTGGTGACGACGTGGGTGATCACGTGCGGACGCCCGACCTCAGCAGGGTCGTCGCAGGTCTCGCTGAAGTGGACCTTGTAACCGTCCCAGCCGGATCCGCGCTTGACGGCATAGCGGGAATCCACATCGTAGGGCGAGGTGACCCTGACTCTGCTGGGCGGGCAGTCCTCCTTGCCCCGCCATGCCACCTCCTCGATCCCGTCAGTCACGGTGCGGCTGAACTGCTGCATCCACACCGTCCGCAGGACGGCGACAGCGGGGACCTCCCGCAGCCAGCCCGGCGCTGCAGGTGTGAAGACTGCCTTGAGCAGCCGGTATCCGTCAATGGCGATCTGCCGCGCCAACTCGTCCCTCTCGTCCTGCGCGCCGGGCAACCGATAGGCGTCCACCCGCGCGCGATAGCGCTGCTGCCAGGACGGGTCCATCCACGTCCGCAGCCATGCCGGGGCGGCGACCGCGATCGCCTCCAGGGTCGCTCGGAGCGTCTCTCCGACAAACTCAAGACGGTTCAAGTCCCGTACTGCGGACAGGACATGTGTGGAGTCGGTGCGCTGCCGCCCCCCGGGGGCGACCAATCCCAGCTCCACCAATCGCCGCAACAGAAGGTCCAGGACCGTCTCCTCCATCCCGCGCGCCAAGAGGCGGTCGCGGAACCCAGTCAGCACGGTGAAGTCGAACCCTGGGTCCGACAGCTCGCTGCCCAACAGGTACTTCCAGTCGATCCTTGCCCGCGCCGCATGCGCGGCTTGGCGGTCGGTCAGGTTCTCGGCGAACTGCAGGACGCAGACCAGGGCCAGCTGCCCCGGCGAGATACCGGGACGGCCCCGGACTCCAAAGGCGGACCTGAACACCTCGTCGGCGAACAGTGGGCCAAGCTCGTCCCGGACCCGCATGGCCAGGCAGCCCTTGGGGAAAGCGGCGATAGCCACCTGCCGTGTCACCTGCGGAACCTCTGCCCCTGACCCCAGCCCCATCGACACCACGCCACCCCGTCCTGCGGCCGAACGATGCGCCACAACTGGATCAGACCGCCAACCGCAGTCTCACGGCCCAGGTCGCCCCCAGCGGGCAGATCGCCTCAGGTTCACCCAATTGGGCAACAGGGTCATCGAAGTCGAGTACAACCGCACCAGGCTCCGCAAGCACCCCGAGTTCGGGTACCTCACCCCACTCGAAACCCGAGCCAGACTGCAGCACCACTTCACCCCCGCAGCGTAAACACCCGCTGTCCAAGATCAGGGGGGAACTTCAGACTGCCACGGCCGACGGTGTGGGCGCGTTCCCGGCCGCGAAGGTCATGGCGCTGGTCGCGGGGATGGCGGCGGGCGCGGACAGCATCGCGGACATGGACCGGTTGCGGCATGGCGCGATGGACAGCCTCTTCGGCGCGGTGCGCGCACCCTCGCCCCTGGGGACGTTCCTGCGTGCGTTCACGCACGGACACGTGAAGCAACTGCACGCCGTCGCCCGTCGGCTACTGCCCCAACTCGCAGCCCACACCCCGCTGCTGCCCGGGGCCGCGACGGTGGCCTACCTGGACATCGACGACACGGTCCGCCGCACCCACGGCTACGCCAAGCAGGGCGCGGGCTACGGATACTCCAAGGTCAAGGGCCTGAACGTACTCCTGGCCGTGCTCTCCACCCCGCTCGCGGCTCCGGTCATCCCCGCGACCCGCCTGCGCAAAGGAGCCAGTGGTTCGGTGCGCGGGGCGGCCTCGTTCGTCGCCGAGGCGTTGCGCACCGCACACGCCTGCGGGGCGAGCGGGCTGCTGCTGCTTCGGGAGGACTCTGCTTTCTACGCCGGCGAAGTGATCGCGGCCTGCCGGGCGCTGGGTGCCCGGTTCTCGGTCAGCGCCCGGATGAACGCCTCGATCAGGAAGGCGATCGCCGGCATCGCCGAGGACGCCTGGACGGCGATCCGCTACCCGAAGGCGCTCTGGGACGAGGAGGGCCGGTGCTGGGTCTCGGACGCGGAGATCGCCGAGGTCCGCGAGTACACGGCGTTCACGTCCAAGCCGAAGAAGCAGCAGGTCACCGTCCGTCTGCTCGTGCGCCGGGTCAAGCGTGTCAACCCCGAGGGCCAGGTGCAGGGCCAGGGCGAGCTGTTCAGCGGCTACCGCTACCACTGCGCATTCACCGACTCACCGCTCTCGCTGGTCGACGCCGAGAAGGACCACCGCCGACACGCTGTGGTGGAACAGGTGATCGCGGACCTCAAATCCGGGCCGCTGGCCCACCTGCCCTCGGGCGACTTCCAGGCCAACGCCGCCTGGCTCGCCCTGGCCGCGATCACCCACAACCTCATGCGCGCCCTGGGCACCCTGGCCTCGACGTTCCACGCCAAGGCGACCACCGGGACCCTGCGCGACCAACTCATACGCGTGCCGACCCGAATAACGCGCGGAGCCCGGCGGCTGACGCTGCGTCTGCCCGTGAACTGGCCCTGGCGCGAGGCATGGTCGCAGGTGTTCGCCGTGCTCCACGCACCACCACACCCCTGACAGCCCCATCCGACCTGCCCGCGAGGCCCCGAACCTGTGGACATGTGGAAGAGCTGGACAGACCAGCGGCTACCCCACGCCCACCGACCACCTCCGCGCCGGCAACCGACCGCAAGACCCCCGAAACGATCACTCGGAAATCAGACCGGTGCATCCGGGCTGAGGCTATCGCAGAATGTTCTCCGGGCGGACCGGGTGACACACCGCGTGTACACGCTGACTGTCGAGTGCCATCATCGCGCAGTCCGCGTAGCCCGAGTGCACACCGAGGAAGGCCGATGCCGCGCCACGGTCGTGATATCCCAGTTACCCAGGGATGGGACCCGAGTCCAAGGCACAGGTGGCTAGTACTACAGCCGGTGGTTTTACGGTGAGTGAGCGCGGGCGGTTCGGGTGCGGTAGTGGCTGTGGCGGGCCCGGGTTTGGTGGCGGGTGCGCCAGCGGTGCCAGTGCATGGTCAGCCAGGTGCGGGCGGTGCGCACTGGTGCCTGGACGATGCGGTCGTACAGGCGGCGGATCTCGTTCACGGTCGGGGGTCGACTGTCGGTGGACGGTGCGGTATTAGCCGGCTCCGGACGTCGGCCAGGAAGGCCATGGCGAGCATGCATACGGTGGTGTGCCGGTACCACGAGCACCATTTGCGTACCTCGTGCTCATCGAGTCCGACCTGGCCCTTGGCCACCTGGAAGGACTCCTCGACCATCCAGCGCTGCCCGGCGGCGGTCACCAGGGCGGCCAGGGTGGTGCCGGGGTCGGCGTGGCACAGGAAGTAGGCGACCTCGCGGACCAGTTCGCCGGTCTTCTTGTTCACCTTGTTCGGAACGGTGGAACGCCGGATCAACAGGTGGCGCTCCAACTCCAGATCAGTGTGGGCGAGTTGGACGATGGCCCAGTCGTAGTCGCGCGGGCCCTTGGCGCCGTCGGCGCACGAACGGCGCTCGAAGACGTCCTCGGGCACGGCCGCGTACAGTTCGCGGGCCTGGCGGGTGCGCCCGTCGGGCAGTGGCAGCGCCTCGTCCTTGGGGATGGCCAGCACGTAGCGGATGCGTTGTTCCTCCAGCCAGGCACGCAGGGCGCGGGCCTGGCCGTAGACCTCGTCAGCCAGGAAGTAGGAGAACGGGACCCCTGCCCGCACGGCGCGTTCCACCATCCGCCGGGCCAGTTCCGGCTTGGTGGCCACTTGCGTGGCGCGCTCGGGCGGGATGCCCTGCTCGGCACTGCGCCGTTCATGTTCGGCGGTGGTTCCAGCCCATGTCCTCCCGAGGTAGAGCTCGCGGTCGATCAGTGTCCGACCCCGGCTGGATCCGTAGGACAGGTGGACGCTGACCTGGGCGTTCTCGATCCGGCCTGCGGTTCCGGTGTACTGCCGCTGCACCCCGGCGCTCTTGGTGCCCTTCTTGATGTCACCAGTCTCGTCCGCGATGAGTACCGCATCCGGGGCGGTCAGGGCGGCGACGGCATAGTCCCGGACCCGGTCGCGCAGTTCGTCCGCGTCCCACGCCGCCTTGGCCAGGAAGCCCTGCAGCCGGTCGGGGTTGGGGTGACCGGCGAACTCGGCCAGCTGCCACAGGTTCTTGCGCGGCACCTCAGCCAGCAGCCCGCGCATCATCGCCCGCAGGTTCTCCCGCGAGGCCGGGCGGGCGAACACATCGTCCACCGAGGCACACAGCGCCTCCAACTCACCCTCCATGGAACGGACATCAGCCTCGCTCAACTCGCCCGTCGGCACCGCACCTGGCGGCAGCATCACTCCCACGAATGGAGTAACGAGCCAGCCGCCATCACGTCACGTGAACAACCGGCTGTAGTACTAGTAACCCGGCAGGCACTGCTGGGCAGCCTGACGTGAACGAGTGCCCTGCAGACGCTGAATGAGGACTCGCGCCGATCGCCGAATAGATCCAGACGAGAGGCCCAGTCAGAGCCCACGAAGCATAGCGTTGGCTACATCTATAAGATCATCAAGGCGATGAATCTCAATTTTCTGCATTGGAGCAGACGAAGCCCAGACAATATATCCCTCACTACCACTCGGTCGAATTATAATCTCCCCCGCTTGAGCATCGTAGCAATCCTTTGCCATTCTCAATTTCCAATGCGAGAAGAAAGGGAACATTTTCCTAAGGTTCGAATTATCATGCAGTCTCAGCAGTAGATTCCGATAGGTGATAAACTCGTCGTCGCCAATAAGGATATCCCATTGCGTTTCAACTGGATTTCCATCCTCGTACGCCTGACTCAGTCGATCGAATTTCATGAACGGAAACCTGTTGCCGAGTTCCTTCAGCCTGGCCCCACGCCTCCACAGGGCAAGAACTTCGACCACTTCGACAATATTGGACGTACTGCCGCTTGCCCATACATGCCCCCAGCCGCTATCCAAATTGACAGCAAACCTGCGACCGCGACCCAGATTGATCCGCATATTCCCACGCGACGAAGAGAACTTCGCCACATTCCATTCCCGACTTACCGATCCAGTGCGATCATCAGCATCGCCGAGGTCGACCTGAACTTCATTTGCGATCGAGACGAGGGCATCATGGAGTCCGCCTCGCGAAATGACATCAGAATAGTCACGAATACCAGATTCATCAGACGAGCCAATCGGCTCATTGCTTCCAAAATTATCCACGGAAGAAATCCTCGAAACTAGTGGTCTCGTGAGGGCAGACCACAAAGGTGATCGCCTCATGAGAAGGAGGAAAAAAGAGATAGGGACTAGTAAGCCCACTCCAGTGCCCAGGCACTGGACCACTTGCCTTCTTGCCACTTCGGTTCAGGATATTCGGGTATCTGGCCATCCTCATCATAGAAATTAATGGTACCCCAAGACCTCCTCCCACCAATCACAGCCCTCGCGAGCCAGCCCATCTCCTGTTGGGTGGCGTGTACGCCGTCGCCGCCTGCAAGCCCCCGAGTTGCCATGTCTTCAAAGTCCCCATCGAAACCAACCATATAAACATGGATAGTCGTGGCAGGATCATCAATAGCTTTCGAGACATGATAATTCCAGCTATCAATATACTCCGCAGACGTGAAATGTTTGAATTTCATATCATTGGCCCATTTGGCCACATTTGCCTTCTGATAGCCAAGTCCAACATTGCACGTGCTGCTGTTGTGGACCAAGATCGGGACGCCGCCCGCCACAACATAGTACGTGTGAAGTTGCTGGACAGTAAGGTTCCAGCGATCGGCTGCGCCTGGGGTGATCTTGATGTTGGCAACGGTGGGGTGCTGGCCGTCGGTGCTGGCGAGTTTATGGCCGGGCTTGAGGTGATCGGCGCGGACCCATGTGTGGGTGGTGTCGTCCCAGAAGGGGTGGTTGGCGGTGGTGTGGATGACGGCAGTGTGACCATGCCCGATGGAGACAGTGACGTCGAGGAGGTCAGTGTCGTGGTTGATCCAGACGTGCTGGACCGTTCGTCCTCCCTCCTCCTTCCCTGTGTTGGGATCGGCTGATTCGACCTTGTCGCCGACCTTCAGCGAACCTATTGGCTCCGTTTTGCCGCTAGCCAGCAGGACTGGAGTAGTGGGAGCAAAGCTGCATGCGGCCCCAGAAGCCCCATCTCCCGACCCTGACCCGTCAGTGCTGCTGGTGCCAGTGCTCGGCTTTGCAGGTGCGGCATTCAGTGCATCGTTCTTCTGCGCCTGGGCTTGTGCGTCGAGACGCTTGACTACTGCGAGGTCTCCTGTGTCGCTGCCTGGCGGGTCTACCGCAACGGTGATTGCGCCTGTGCTACCAGCGCCCGTACCGTCATGGCCGCCATGGCCGTCATCGCTGTTACCGTTGTCGCCGCTGTGATCGTGACCATCGCTACCATCGGTACTGTGTCCACCACCATCGGCCGGACCACAGTCGCTGAAGAGATCACATACAGCGATGACGGAAGTGCCTGCCGTATTTGCGCAGACATAGGCTGCTGCTCCCCAGCTCTCTACTATACAAGCTGCAACGCCGGCTATGGCCGCAGTTGCAATGGAGGAGGTCACCAATGCCCCGATACATGCCATGAGGCCGCAGGCGGGCGTGGGGTCGTGGTTTGCGTTGTAGTCGTCGCATCTAAACTTGCCGCCTCCCTCGCAGCCACTCGTGGCTGATCCGGAGCCTCCACTGCTGGTGTCGGTGCTGCTGGAGCTGGGGGTGGAGATGTCGCAACTGTCTCCTGCGCATCCTCCGCCGGCGGTGGTGGCGGGGTTGAGCATGAGGCCGGAGGGGTCGCTGCCGCTGCTGGGGTTGTCTCCGGCGTAGGTGTAGCCGCCCATCTGGTTGGGGTCGCCGGCTTCGAAGACGGGGTCGGGGCTGGTGAAGCGGCCTTGGATGGGGTCGTAGTTGCGGGCGCCGAGGAGGTCCAGGCCGGTGCTGGCGTCGGTGGGCTGGCCGAGGAAGCCGTGGTTCTCGGAGGGGTCGACCCAGGTGGCGGGGGTGGTGCCGCGGGGGTTGCCGTAGGGGTCGTAGGCGCGCCGGGTGACGGCGAGGGTAGCGGCGTTGATTGTGGTGGTGGCGGTGCCCTGCTGGTTGGCGACCTGATAGCTCAGGGTGCCGGCGCTGCTGCGGGTGATGGTGGTGCCGTCGGGTCCGGAGTAGTTGCGCAGGGCCGTGGAGGAGTTGTTGGGGACGTTCAGCGTGATCTGCTCGGCGCCGCCGAACAGGTAGAGGATCTTGGTGTTGTCGAAGGTGTTCGCCTGCTCCAGGAGGTTCCCGGAGGCGTCATAGATGTAGCTGCTGGTCTGGCTGCCAGTCCCGCTAGGCGTGGTGACACTGCTGGTGCGGCCGTCGGCGTTGTAGGTGATGGTCTGCTTCTGGCCGGCGGGGACGGCGGTGTTGTCGGTGGGAGTGGTGTAGGTCTGGCCGCTGCCGCCGCAGGTCCAGACGAGCTGCTTGGCGGCGCCGGGCGTCTGGTTGGCGCTGGGGTCCGCCAGGCAGAAGCCGGAGTGGGCGTTGACCAGGCTGGTAGCGGTGGCCTTCCACTGCTGGCTGGCGGCGCCACTGCAGGTGTCCAGGACGACCGTGGTGCCGTTGGCGACGGCGCCGCCACTGGTGTCCAGGCAAAGGCCCTGGACCCTGACGGTGCCGTCGGAGCCGATGCTGACGCTCTCTCCGCTCGAACCACAGCCCTCAAGTACCACGGCGGTGCCGGAAGTGGTGGATGCTCCCGGGTCGGCCAGGCACAGACTGCCGCCGGCGGTGGTCCTCACGCCGGACAGCAGGAAGCCAGCGCTGGTGGCGGTACGGCTGGTGGTGTTGCCGTCGTCGGCGCTGTTGCTGTCGGTGTAGCCGGGCGTCACGGTGGTGGTGCTGCCGAGGATGGGGTCGGTGGTGGTGACGGCCGTGGCCTGGTTGGGGTCGGTGGCAGGGGCGGTGCCGTTGGCGCCGTTGTAGGCGATCGTCTGGGTGGTGTTGTTCGCGAAGTTGCCGGTGGTGTCGTGGTTGACCTCGCCGGTGCGGTCGCCCAGCAGGTCGTAGCTGTAGGTCTGCCAGTAGGCGTCGCCGGCGGTGTCACCCACGGTGGTGGTGGTGATCGGTGCGGTCGCGGTGGTCTGCGGCGTCGCGGTGTTGCAGCCGCCTACATCGCCGACGGTGGGGTCGTCGGTGATGGGCGGGCTGAGGGTGGTGCCGGTGTTGATGCCGGCGGTGTCGGTCCATGCCTGGGTCAGGCGCTGGAGCGAGTTGTAGGTGAAGCACTGGGTGTCGGTGCCGGTGGTGCTGGTGCCGTTGGACTGGAGGTCGGAGACGGCGGTGATCTCTCCGGCCTGGTTGTAGCGGTAGGCGATGTTGTCGATCGCGTTGTTCTTGCTGGTCTGGGTGTTGGTGGTGCTGTAGGTGAGGCGGCCGGTGGCCGGGTCGTAGGCGTCGGTCGTGACGAGTTGGGTGCCGTAGACGCCGTAGGTGGAGCTGAGCTGCTGTCCCATCGGGGTGTAGATGGCATTGTCGAGGTAGTACGCGGAGGAGGTGGCACCCGTGGAGGAGGTCAGGGTGCTGCCTGAGGAGTTCTGCAGTCCCTGCAGGTCATAGCCGTTGTTGACCGTCTCGGCGGGCAGACCGCCGTCATGGCCGTAGGTGGTGGAGGCCAGTTCACCGGTGATGGGCGTGTAGGTGGCGCTGTCGGCGAAGGTCACCGCTCCAGCCGTGGGCTGGCTGGTGCCGGCCGGTGCGGTGAAGCCGTCGGCGGACGGGATCGTGGTGCTGGTGCCCGTCGGCTGGTAGTCGGTGTTGTAGCCGGTCACGGCCTGGGTGTAGGCGGACACGGTGGTGACGTTGTTGGCGGTGCTGCTGACGTACTCGGTCGCCGACGTCGGGTAGCCGTTCTCCAGGGTGTCGTACACGTACCCGCTGAGCTGCTTGGTCGGGTCCGGGGTGGCAGTAAACGGGCCGCTGTACTCGCCGGTGACCCGGTTGTCCCAGTCGTACTGGTAGGACAGGGTCTGCCCGCGGGGGTCAGTGGTCTGTTCCAGGTTACCCATGTCGTCGTAGGGGCCGTAGGTGGTGGTGCCCATGTTCGGGTCGGTGGCCGTGAGCTTCTGCCCGAGCAGGTTGTACGTGTAGGACCAGGTGTTGCCGGCGGCGTCGGAGACGGTGTGGACCTGCCCGGCCGGGGTGTAGGTGTAGCTGGTGGTGGCGTCGGCCTCGGAGGCCTTGCCGGAGGTTCCGGTCGACCAAAGGGCCGTTCCGGCGGCGTTGTAGACCACGACGTTGCCGTCGTTCTGGATCTGCATCGTCTTGCCGGTGGTGGAGGTGCCCGAGGACCACAGCGCAGTACCGGTGCTGCTGTAGACCACGAAGTTGCCGCCGGTCTGGAACGTGGCCCAGGCGCCGAGACTGGAGGTGCCACTGGACCACAGGGTCGCGCCACTGGCCAGCGAGGTCAGGACCAGGTTGCCGCCGGCCTGCATGGTCAGCTGCACGGAACCGGAGTTAAGCGAGGTGCCCGAGGGGATGACCTGTCCGGGCGTCAGTTTCACCGGCCCGTCGGTGTCCTTGACCGTGGAGCTCGTGGTCTGGCCCAGGGCGTTGGTCACCGCAACCGTCGTGGCACTACCCGCCGGACCGGTGCTGTCGGTCTCGTCGGCCCCGGGGTAGCTGCTGGTGGACTGCCACTGGTAGGCGCCCATCGTGTACAGCTGCTGGTCCAGCGGCCGGCCCTGGCCGTCGTAGTCGGTCACCGTCTCCGAGGGGATCTGGCTCTCGGCGTCGGGGACAGCGAGGGTGCTGCTGGGGTAGGTGGTGGTGTCGGTGTAGGGGGCGTAGGAGCGGACCGGCCAGCCGTGCGAGTCGTAGAAGGTATCGCTGATCAGGCGTCCCGCCGAGTTGTCGGCGGTGTCGGTCTGCGTCTGCCGTGGCTGCAGCATCCCGTCGTACAGGGTGACGCTCGTCGCGTAGCTGCCGTCGGTGCGCAGGGTGTTGGTCATCACCGCCGAGGGCGCGGTGCTGGAGATCAGGTAGGAGAACGTCTCGCTGGCGCTCTGGGTGGCCTGGCTCTGCCCCGGCAGCCACACCGCGGTCCGCCGCCCCAGTGCGTCGTACGTGGTGTCGGTGATCCGCCCGTTGGTGTCCTGGTCCTCGATGTCCAGGCCGCGAAGCGGCTCCATCTTGGATTTCGTTGTCCAGCCCTGCGAGTTCGTGGACTGCTCAGTGACGGGGTTGGTGTTCCCGCCGGCGGCGTTCCACGCGGGGCTGTACATCGTGGTCGTCGGTTTCTTGTTGGCGTCCAGGGTCTGGACGATGCGGCCGGCGCCGTCATAGGTCATGGCCGCAGTGGTCTGCCAGGTCTCCACGTTGCTGGGGCTGATGGACGTGACCATGCTCGTCGCGGTGACCTCACCCGCGGCAGGCTCGGGATTGGCGGACTGGTCGAGCTGCCCGAAGGTCCCCAGGTTGGTCAGGGTCCCGTCGCCGTCGTAGTACACCTCCCTGTCCGACCGCAGAGTGCTGCTGGTCGGGGCCGCGCAGCCGCCGGAGACCTCGGTGGTGCGGTCCGGGTAGGACAGCATCATCGGGTTCAGCCCGGAGGGTGCGGCGTAGGTGGTGGCGGTGCAGGTCTCCTGAGCGGGGGCGCTCACACCGGTGACGTCGGCAGTGCTGTCGACAGTCGAGAGCCGGCCCTGGGCGTCATAGTCGGTGACGCTCTTGTTCTCGCGCCACGCCGTGCCGTTCTTCACCAGCGTGAAAGAACTGCTGGTCGTGGAAGCGGGCCGGTAGGCGTCCAGGTCGGGCAGGGTCGACAGGGTCGGCTGGACGGCCGGCGGCGGGTCGTCGGTGGCGTTCCAGTCGGTCCACGGCGTCTGCGGCGCATCGACGGTCTTCGTGTACGTGAACGGGCCGTTGACGGTCTCGGCGTCGATGGTGCCGCCGGTCACGGCCGGATTGATGATGCCGCTGGCCTTGGTGTAAGTATCGGTCTCCAGGGGCGTCCCGGCCAGCCAGTCGCTGTCCTTCACCGTCTCGGCGACGGTGCCGCCGGTCTGCGTTGGGCTGCCATACACCGCTGGGCTCGCACTGGCGTTGCCTTCGGTGGTGGTGCCGCCGTAGACGGCGTTGACGCTCACCGACCGCTGGGTGCCGTTGGCCAGGTAGTCCCCGTCCATGCCCTGCAGGTAGGTGGTGACGGTCTGCGTCACCGGCTCAGGCGCGGTGCCGGTGGTCACCGTCACCGTGCGAAAGCCGCGGAACTGGTCCCAGGTCCGGTACTGGTCGTCGGTCTGCGCGGAGTCGTCCCGGTGCCACGCCGCACCGCTGTAGGAGTAGTCCGACTCCTGTGCCTCGGAACCGCTGTACACCGTCGAGCCCGACTGGTCCTTCGAGGCCCCGGTCTGGTCGGAGTTGACGACGGACTTCACGGTGATCTTGTTGAACCAGTCGGCGATCGGCTTCACCTCCCCCGTCGGCGTCCAGTACACGGGGTAGCAGGAGTTGGTGTTGGTGTCGGCGTTCGCGATCGACAGCGTCAGGCCCAGGCAGGGGGTCTGGTTGTAGTTGACCGCGATGGCCTCGCCGGTCTCGGTGTAGATGTCCGCGATCCGCGGACGGTACAGGGCAGGCGCGCTGGGGTCGTTGTCGTTGACCCGGTTGTCGATCTCGACGCCGGCGAATGTGGCCTGCCCGAGTGTGATGGGGGTGCCGCCGCCGTCGTAGGTGTCCGCGTCGCCGGTGTGCTGGATCGACGCCAGCCACATCACCGCCTGCAGCGAGCCCTCGTCCTTCGCGTCCACACCGTCCGCGCCGGTGACCGGGTCCACCGACCCGCCGGCGTCGGAGTAGGTCTGACCGAGTTGGTAGGTGTCGACGGGGGTCAGGCCGACGTTCCCGGCCGCGACGTTGACCTTCGTCGTGATCGAGTCCAGCCGAGTGGTGGACCAGAACGACGGCGAGTACTGAACGCATACACCTGCCGGGATGCTGGTCGTGCCGGGCGGGATGGTGGTGCTGTCGTTGGAGGGGCAGTCCAGGTCGTATGGCACGTCGGGCCAGTTGGAGGCGTTCGACAGGCTGATCGGCTGGGTGCAGTTGAAGCCGGAGGAGACCTGGCAGCGCTGCTGGGAGGAGAACACGACCTGCGCCGCAGGAGTGTGCCCGGCCAGTTCGTCATCGAGCTGGTAGCCGTAGGAGATCTGGGTGAGCGCCCCGCCGCGGATGTAGGGGGTCAGGGTGCCCGAGCCGTTGCTCGCCGCGACCTGCCCGCCGCCCAGGTCGTAGTAGTTCGTCTCGGTGCTGTAGTCGTAGCGCTGCACGAATCCGGTCGGCGAGACCACGAAGTCCAGGTTCCACCGCCAACCCTCGTTCGCCGCGCACTGCGACGCGGTGCCCTTCGCCGAGGTGTAGCAGGGGTCGCCCGAGATCGGGTCCAGAACGGGCACGCCCCAGGCCGAGTTCGTCGCGGCGTCCGAGGGTGTGCCGCTCTGCATGTCCGCCTGGTTGCCGACACCGGTCGGTGCGTGCTCGGCCCCGAAGTAGGCCGCCGAGCCGTCCGGTGTCAGGACCCGGTAGTAGTCGCCGTTGGACCCCGACCACTTTCGTGGACACTGGAAGTAGTTCATCGCAGTGTCAAGTGGGAAGTGCACGATGGTTTCAAAGCGGAAGAAGTACGCTCCGGAATACAAGGCAGAGGCCGTAGAGCTTGTAGTGAGCTCCGGCCGGCCCGTGGCTGAGATCGCCCGGGACCTCGGCCTGAACGAGGGAACCCTCGGGAGCTGGGTAAATGCCGCAAAGAGGAGCGGAAGCATCAAAGACAAGCCGCTTACTATCGATGAGCGCGTCCATATGAAGGAACTCGAAGAGGAAAACCGAAAGCTCCGAATGGAGCGGGATTTTCTAAAAAAAGCAGCGGCGTGGTTTGCAAGCCAGAATCAATAAAGTTCGCCTTTATCCTGCAAGTCAGAGACGAGCAGGCTGGCAAGCCGCGCCGCTTCAGGTATCCCATCAACTTCATGTGCCAGATGCTGCATGTATCTCGAGCCGGCTTCTATGCGTGGATCGGCAGGGAGGAGTCCCGGCACGCGCGGCGCGATGTCGAGCTCACGCGACTCATCATCGCCATCGACAAAACGAATAAGGGAAGGTACGGAATCGATCGGATACACGCCCAGCTGGCCCGCCAGGGCGAGCGCGTGTCGCCCAAGCGTGTCCGGCGCCTGGCCAGGGCTGCTGGACTGGCCTGCGTCCACCCCAGCCCCTACAGGGCCACCACCCTCCAGGACCCCGCGAACCGACGGGGCCTGGTGGATCTCGTCGAGCGCAACTTCGTCCCGGAAAAGAAAGACCAAATATGGTACGGGGACATCACATATATTCATACCGCAGAGGGCTGGGCCTATATGGCCACGGTGATCGACGGATACTCGCGCAAGCTCATCGGCTGGTCCATCGCTGACAATATGCGTGAAGACATGGTGGTCCAGGCGCTCGATATGGCCATCCGCAACCGCCGGCCAGGCCAGGGAGAAGCCGTGATGCACACGGATCGTGGCAGCCAGTACACCGGCAGTAGATTTCGCGACCACTGCCTTGACAACGGGGTCATCCCTTCGGTAGGAAAGACGGGGATCTGCTTCGACAACGCTGCGGCCGAGTCCTTCAACGCAACCCTCAAGAAGGAACTCATTCACCTGCATGTATGGGCAACAATCAAGCAGGTCAAAACCGCCATATTTGAATATGTCGAGTCCTACTACAATAGAAGCAGGATTCAGCGGGAACTTGGCTACCTATCGCCCTATGAATTCGAGAGCAGGTCTACATTTAGCGCAGCACTAGCAGCATAGAAGACTGTCTTCGAAATCGGTCGGCCTCCAGTCGACCGCCACAACCAATTGCACCTTCAATGTCGACCTGACCCCTCCCGCTTCGGCCACCATCACCGACACCGACTTCCCGGCTGCGGGCAGCGGCGGAACCCCGGACAAGTACGCCGGCCAGAGCAGCACCTTCACCGCGACCAGCACCGACCCCGCCCCCAACCCTTCCACCTGCACCCTTAAGGGCTGCATCGCCGCCAGCGGCATCGCCGGCTTCCGCTACTCCCTCGACCAGCCCATCCCCACCGTCGGCTTCAGCTACGTCCCGGCCGACAGCACCGGCACCGGCTCCATCCCGATAACCCCCCAGACCTGGGGAACCCACATCCTCTACGTCCAGGCCATCGACAACGCCGGCAACACCGCCGCCGTCCCCTCCAGCTACACCTTCTACGCCCCCTGGAACCCCGACACCAACGTCCACGCCGGCGACCTGACCGGCGACGGCGTCCCGGACATGCTCGCCACCAGCGGAGGCAACCTGATCCTCCTGCCCGGCAACACCGACCCCGGCTCCCCCGCCGCCTCACAGATCGCCAGCACCCCGAGTACCGTCCCCGGCTACACCCCCGGTGACACCGACACCTGGAACACCTTCCTGATCGCCCACCGCGGCACCCTCGAAGAGAACGGTGTCGACGACCTCTTCGCCTACAACACCCGCACCCACCAGATGTACAAATACGGCAACGACAAGGAACTCCAAGGCACCCCCGGGTACTTCACCAAGACACAGGATGTCACCAGTCTCAGCCGCCCCACCTGCACCGAGACCTGCAACGGCTACTACACCAACGCCAGCAACTCCAATGACTGGGGCACCATCACCCAAATGATCGCCCCCGGCAGTATCGGCACCACCGCCGGCGACGACCGGCCCACCCTCATCACCATGGAGAACGGCCAGCTCTGGCTCTACACATTCACCGGGAACGTACTCAACAGCCCGGTCCTGCTCGGCACCGGCAACTGGTCCAACTTCGACCTCATCGCCCCCGGCACCCTCGGCGGCAACCTCAACACCACCCCCCAGACAGCCGGAACCCCGACCCTGTGGGTCCGTGACCGCACCACCGGCACGCTCTACACCATGCCCATCACCAACAGCCAGGGCACCGTCCAGACCCTCACCCCGCCCACCCTGCCCCTGACGCTGCCGCTGACCGCCGCCGACGGGAACCACCTGTGCGCCGACGACGACTTCGGCCTCACCACCACCGGCAACCCCGTCCAGACCTGGGACTGCGACCAGACCAACGCCCAGTCCTGGACCATGCACACCAACGGCACCATCACCGCCGTCGGCAACTGCCTCGACCTCGCCACCACCACGCCGGTCAACGGCACCACCGCCGTGCTCAACCCCTGCGCCACCACCCCCACCGCCACCAGCGGTGGACCGCGACCACCACCGGCCAGCTCAAGACCGCCGGCGGCCTGTGCCTGACCGACCCCGGCAGCGCCACCACCGTCGGCACCCAACTCACCGTCGCCACCTGCGACAACGGCCCAGAACAGGACTGGACCGCAGCCACCACCGCCAACCAGCCCTTCGGTCCCCTGACCGACCCCACCAGCTTCGGACCCAACCTCCCCACCGCCGCCTACCCCAAACTCGCCTCCCCCGGGGACAAGACCGGCCTGGGTGAACCCGACCTCTACGCCTCCACCCCCGACGGCGAAATGATGGACTACTCCGGCGCCACCCCCACCAGCACCGGCACCGCGACCTTCCAAACGCCGGTCCTGCAAGGCACCTACAGCACCGCAACCGCCTGGTGGGAGCTGAACGACGGGGGTAGCAGCACCACCGCCACCGACAGCATCGGCGGCCCCGCCGGCCCCAACACAGCCACACTCAACGGCAGTGCCGCCTGGACCACCGACACCAACCTCACCCAAGGGACCAAGACGGTCGCGGGCCATCCCGCCCTGCTGCCCGCCAACCCCACCAGCACCGTTCTGAGCCTGGACGGCACCACCGGCTACGCCGCAACCACCAACCCCGTCGTCAACACCAGCGGCAGCTACACCGTCTCCCTGTGGGTCAACCTCAACCAGAACTACAACACCAACGACTACTACACCGCCCTGTGCCAGCGCGACACCAGCGGAGCACGCTGCGGCTTCTACCTCCAGTACTCACCCGCCTACAAGGGCTGGGCCCTGGTCATGCCGGGCACCGACGCCGCCAACACACTCACCTACTTCCACGCCGGCACCGGCGTCACCCCCACAGGCCAATGGACCCACCTCGTCGGCGTCTACAACGCCACCACCGGTGCCATGAACCTGTACGTCAACGGAAACCTCGCCGGCACCGACACCGACACCACCCCCTGGACCACACCCGCAGGAGGCCCCCTGCTCATCGGCGCCGCCGACGGCGGCAACACACCCGGCAGCGTCGCCGATTTCCCCGGCGAAATCAGCGACGTCCACGTCTACAACACCGCCCTGTCACCCGCCGCCGCCACCTCCATCGGCGACAACCCCCCGCCACTCACCGGACTGAACTGAACCAGCAGCCCAACCCAACCCACCCACACTGACCACCCAACCCAGGCTCCCAACCCGCCAGCAGTGGCAGACCTTCACCCATTCAGATCCCAATCCAAGATGTGGTGAAGGACTGCCGCTGTAAGCCCGTACTGCGCTCGCCGATCGCGGCATCCGCTCAGGAAGCGCATGCCCTTGTCCTCCCCCGGCCCGGGACATCCGCCCACTGCGGCTTCCCGGGCCGGGCCGATCCCGACAATCGGCCCGGCTCACCGTGGCCTGCTCCCAGGCGCCACCATCCGTTTCGACTCTCTCCGAACACCAGCAGCGACAATTCCGCAGCGATCGCGATGGGCGCCCCGGGTCGCCCCTGCGTCCGCACGAATCGTCAACGATCTTGCCGCACCGATACCCCGGCGTTCGTGAACGCCACAGCACCGCGCTTCCACCCGCTCCCGGGACGAACGGTCAGCCCCGAAGGGGCGCGTGGTGAGAGGCAGTTGTCATATCTGACGCCAAGTCACTTCTGGCCTGAGTCTCTCCCTCTCCTCGCACCGGCGGCGCCGTGCCAACAGGCCTGCGCTTCGCTGCCGCTTCAGCCGTTGGGGTAGGCGGCGGCGAGGAGCTGCGGTTCGAGCATCTGCCACTGGGCGCTCATGTCGTGGACCAGGTAGAGGTCGCGGCGGCGGGTCCAGGTCTGGCCGGACTGGGGGTCGTAGGTGTCGGGCATGTCGAAACCGGCGGGGGCGTAGGCGGCAGGCATGCCCGCGAGGCGGGTGGTCTCCACACAACGCTTCACATGGTCCCGGAAGCCGATCACACCTGCCGTGCCGATGCCGCCGGGCAGTTGCTTGCGGTCGGCGGCGACCTGCTGGGCGACGCCGAAGGTGCTCAGGTAGGTGATGGTGCCGTCGGCCGCGATCACCGGGTTGATCGCGGTGACGTCCGACATGTTGTAAGTGGACGTCAGGAAGCTGGCGATCTCCCACTGGGCGTAGACCGGGACGTTCCGCCGGGCGCGCACCTGGGCGACGGTGGCGGCCAGTGCCTCGTTCACCGGGCCCGGCTCGTAGAGCACCTTGGTCGGGTCTCCGCCGCCGGCCGGGGCCCGGTCGCCGAAGCTGTAGGCCACGATGAAGTCGATGTCGGCGAGCGGCGTGGTCGGCGGGTCCCAGTTGAATCCGATGTCGAAGATCCGCGGCACCGACAGGCGCGCCGTGGCCGCGTCGTCGAGCTCGGCGGTGAGGTTGTCGAGCATCTCGCGCTGCAGCCGGGCGTCGGCACGCTCTCCGGGGAGGTTGTGGCGCCGGCTGTCGGCGACGGCCGGCGTCGCCGACAGCAGCGCGGGGACCACGGCGGCCGCAGCGGTGGCGGCGAAGGTACGTCGGTTCATGGGGCAGTGCCTCTCTGGGAATCTCCTGCAGATCCCCGGTGAAGGGGAACAGCTGATTCCAGCTCATCGGAGGACCGGTTGGGTACACGTGTCACCAGCAGCGGGTGAACAGCAGTCGACGCGAACGGGCCGTGGGATCAGACGCGGCCCGGCAGGCGGATTCATGCAGGCGACTGCGTGGCGGCGGTTTCATGCAGGCGCCTGCGTGGAGGCGGCTTCGCGCAGGCGATGTCCGCGCGGCGGTTCAGGCTCGCGTCGCGCCGGAGGTGGCGGCGATGTGGGTGATCAGGTCGCGGACCGCGCCGGCGGGCGGGGTGCGCGGGCCCTGCCAGATGGCGCGCAGGGTACGGGTGAGGTCGATGCCGACGACCGGGACGCGGTGCAGCCGCTGGGCGGCGAGGTCGTCGGCGGCGGCGAGTTCGCTCAGCACGGCGGGCCCGGCTCCCGCCAGCACCGCCGCGCGGACGGCGGCGGTGGTGGACAGCGACAGCACCGGCGCGGCCTGGACGACGTCGGCGCCCAGCGCGGTGCGCAGCGCGGCGGCGAGGGCGTCGCGGGTGCCCGAGCCGGGCTCGCGGCTGACCAGCGCGGTCGCGTTCAGCTCGGCGGCGGTGACCGGGGTGCGCCGACGGGCCCAGGGGTGGTCCTGACGGACCAGCACGGCCAGGGTGTCGTGGCCGACCACCCGGCTGCGCAGGTCGCGCGGGGTGTCCGGGCCCTCGATGAAGCCCAGGTCGGCCTGGTCGTGGCGGACCTGTTCGATGACCGTGTCGCTGTTGGCGGCCGTCAGCACCACCTCGGCCGGACGCGGCGCGCCGGTCCGCACGGCGGCCTGCTGGGAGACCAGCCAGCCGGGCAGCAGCAGTTCGGCGATGGTGAGGCTGGCGCTGACCCGCAGCCGGGCGCGCCGGTCCTGGCGCAGCGCGGTGAGTCCGAGGTCGACCTCCTCGGCCACCTGCAGCAGCCGGGACGCCCAGGCGGCGGCGACCACACCGGCCGGTGTGAGCGCCGAGCCGTGCGGGGTGCGGACCACCAGCTGGACTCCGGTCTGCGCCTCCATGGAGCTGACCCGGGCCGAGACGGCCTGCTGGCTGACGTCGAGCTCCCGGGCGGCGGCATTGAGGCTGCCGGTGCGGGCGACCGCGAGCAGCACTTCCATCGCCCGGAGGTCGGGCATCCTGGAGCTGAGGGCCATGGCTCCAGCGTAGCCCAGGGCTACAAGGTCTGCTTGTACCCCTGCAAGGCAGCGACGGCTACCGGTGGCCGCTCGCTCCGGGCAGCGTGGATGGCATGACAAAGCTGCTCTCGCCGTCCCGCCCGGCTGCCCCCGCCGACCCCCGTCCCGACTGCGGTCCGGTGACCGGCGGGCCCGCGCGACGCGGGCTGCTGCGCGACCTGGAGCACCCGCGCCAGGTGTTCTCCCACCTCGGGCCGAACTGGTACGCCTCGGTGATGGGCACCGGGATCATCGCCGTGGCTGCGGCCTCGCTGCCGCTGCAACTGCCCGGGCTGCGGGCGGGCGCGACGGCGGTCTGGGCGCTGGCCGCGTTCCTGCTGGTGGCCGTGACCGTGGCCACCGCCGTGCACTGGCTGCGACACCCGGCGACCGCGCGCGGCCACGCGCTCGATCCGGTGATGGCTCACTTCTACGGCGCCCCGCCGATGGCGCTGCTCACCGTCGGCTCCGGCGCGCTGCTGCTGGGCCGGGATCTGATCGGACTGCGCGCGGCCGTCGACCTGGACTGGACGCTGTGGTTCGCCGGGACCGCGCTCGGCCTGGTGTCGGCAGTCGCGGTGCCGTACCTGGTGATCACCCGGCACACGGTGCGCTCGGACAGCCCCTTCGGCGGGTGGCTGATGTCCGTGGTCCCGCCGATGGTCTCCGCCTCGACCGGGGCGCTGCTGCTGCCGTACGCCCCGGCCGGTCAGCCCCGGCTCACCCTGCTGCTGGCCTGCTACGCCATGTTCGGTCTCAGCCTGGTGGCCTCGATGGCGGTGATCACGGTGCTGCTGGTCCGGCTCGGCCTGCACGGCGCGGGTCCGGCGCGGATGGTGCCGACCCTGTGGATCGTGCTGGGTCCGCTCGGCCAGTCGGTCACCGCCGCCAACCTGCTCGGCGGGGCCGCGCACGAGGCGATACCCGCCCCCTACGCGTCGGCGCTGCAGACCTTCGGTGTCGTCTACGGCGTCCCGGTCTGGGGCTTCGCCGCACTGTGGGCCGTCCTGGCGGGCGCGATCACCCTGCGCACCGCACGCAAGGACGGCATCCCCTTCTCGCTGACCTGGTGGTCCTTCACCTTCCCGATCGGCACCTGCGTCACGGGTACCACCGGGCTCGCGCTGCACACCGGCTCGGACGGGTTCCGGATCGCTGCCATCGTCCTCTTCGCGGTCCTGGTCGGGGCCTGGGGCACGGTGGCGACCCGAACCCTGCTGGGCAGTCTGCGCGGACGGCTGTTCCTCGCCCCGGCGCAGCCCGCCGACGCCGTCCGGCCCGCCGACGCCGTGCGAGCCGCCGACGCCGTCCGGTCCGCCAACGCCGTGTGAACCGCCGACGCGGCGCAGCCCGCCGACGTGGCCACTGTCCGCCGAATCAGCGGCGCAGGGCTTCGTCGAGCCGGTGGTAGAGCACGTCCAGCCGAGTACGACCGGGATTGCGGGCCGGCATCCGCCGCAGCAACTCGCTCACTGCCGGCGGGGCGTGCTCAATCGCCCAGCGGATCTCCACATCACCGGCCCCGGTGTCCTCGCCCGCAGCCAACTCCCGGGCGCGCGCCTGGTGCACCGCCGGGGCCAGGACGTGCTTCGACTGGTGCGGGGTGGCCAGTGGGTGGATGTACGGGGTCGCCGCCGCGTAGCAGGCGGCGCGGGCAGCGGCGGTGGCGGCAGGGTCGGCGACATCACGCGCGGCGGCCTGCGCGGCCCAGGCCAGAGAGCGCAGTCGTGCGGTCCGCCTCCCCTCGCGCGCGAAGTTCCGGATGCCCTCGATCGCCTCGCGGGGACGGGTGTCGCCGGGGGCCTCCGCCTCGAAGAGCGGGAGCACCCGCTCGACGCAGTCGGCGGCCCAGAGCCCGAGCAGTCGGCGGTCTTCCTCGCTGATGGTCACCTCGTCCATCCGCCCATCATGCCCGCCCGGGCGAAGGCGGCTGTCCGGACCGCATAACCCGAGGAAGGGGAATCGGGACGCCGTCCGCCCACCCACCCCCGACCGACAGTGGGAGGCGGACGGTACCCACGGCAGGGGTCAGGCGTCAGTCTCGGCACGGGCCTCGGACGCGGCGGCGGCGGACCCGGCGGCGGCGGACCCGGCCTGCGGCAGCGAGGCGCCCTCGATGTCGACGTTGGGCAGGAGGCGGTCCAGCCAGGACGGGAGCCACCAGGCCCGGCGTCCCAACAGCACCATGATGGCCGGGACGATCGTCATCCGGACCACGAAGGCGTCGATCAGCACGCCGACGGCGAGGGCGAAGCCGATCGACTTGATGATCGGGTCGCTGTCGAAGATGAAGCTGCCGAAGACGGTGGCCATGATCAGCGCGGCGGCCGAGACCACCCGGCCGCTGCGGGCCAGGCCGTGGGTGACGGCGCCGGCGGCGTCACCGGTCTCCTCGTAGTACTCCCGCATCCGGCTGACCAGGAAGACCTCGTAGTCCATGGCGAGGCCGAAGAGCACACCGATCAGTAGCACCGGCAGGAAGCAGATCACCGGCGCGGCGGCGGCGACCTGGAAGGCGCCGTTGAGGTGGCCCTCCTGGAAGACCCAGACCACCAGCCCCAGGCTGGCAGCCGTCGAGAGCAGGAAACCGAGCACCGCCTTCAGCGGCACCAGCAGCGAGCGGAAGGCGAGGGTCAGCAGCACCAGCGCCAGCAGCACGATGATCGCCAGGAACAGCGGCAGCGCGGCGGACAGCTTGGCCGAGATGTCGATCGCGGCGGCGGTGTTGCCCGCGACGTAGAGGGTTCCGCCGGCCCGGCTCACGGCCGACTTGTCCTGCTCGCGCAGTCGGTGCACCAGGGTGCTGGTGGCCGGGGCGTCCGGGCCGCTCCGGGGGATGATGGTGACCACGTCGAGGGTGCCGTCGCTGTTGGCCACGGCCAGCGCCACGGTGGCGATGTCCGGGTCCTTGGCCAGGCTGCCGCGCAACTGCTGGAGCAGCGGGGCGCGTTCGGCGGCGGGGATGTCGGTGGCGTCGACCACCACCGTCAGCGCGGCGTTGAAGCCGGAGCCGAAGCCCTTGCTGAGCAGGTCGTAGCTGCGGTGCTGGGTGCCGGCGACCGGCTGGGTCTCGTTGCTGGGCAGGCCGAGCCGCAGGCTGTGCGCGGGCACGGCGATGGCGGCCAGGCCGAGGACGCCGACCAGCAGCACCGCGACCGGCGCCCGGCCGACGAGCTTGGCCCAGGCCAGCCCCCACGCGCCAGGGGCGCGCCTAGCCGAACGCCCGGCAGTACCGGACGGCTTGGGCGCGCGCGGGCGGATCCGCTCGCCGGCGAAGGCGAGCAGCGCGGGCAGCAGGGTGAGCGCCAGCAGCACGGCGATCAGCACGGCGGCGGCAGCGGCCAGCCCCATCGCGGCGAGGAAGGGGATACCGGTGGCGGCGAGTGCGGCGAGCGCGACCACGACGGTGGTCCCGGCGAAGACCACCGCGCTGCCGGCGGTGGCGGTGGCCCGGCCGATCGAGTCGTGCAGGTCGCTGCCGGGCTCGGCGAGTTGTTCGCGGTGGCGGGAGACGATGAACAGGGCGTAGTCGATGCCGACAGCCAACCCGATCATCAGCGCCAGCACGGTCGCGGTGTTGGTGAGTTGGACGAAGCGGGCGACGAACTGGACGCCCAGGACCGCAATCCCGACCCCCACCATCGCCATCAGCAGCGGCAGCCCGGCCGCCAGCAGCGAGCCGATGGCGACGGCGAGGATGACGAAGGCGATGACCACGCCGACCACCTCACCGGGGCCGCCGACCTGGGTGACCGGGTGCTCGGCTGTGCCGCCGAACTCGACGTCCATGCCCGCGTCGCGAGCCGGGGCCATCGCGGCGGAGAGCGCGTCCTTGGCAGAATGCGGTACGTCGTCCGGGATCTGACGGAACAGCACATCGCCGTAGGCGATGGTCCGGTCGGCCGAGACGGCACCGGTGGCAGCCGGGTCGGTGACCCGGATCACGCCCGGGACCCGGGCGGCGGCCCGGAGGCTCGCCGCGATCGCATCCTGCTCCCGGGCGCCGGCGAGGGTGGAGCCGGGCGCGGCGGCGAAGACCACGCGGGCGTCGCCACCGGCCGCCGCCGGGAACTTGGCCTGGAGCAGGTCCTGGGCCCGCTGCGACTCGATGCCGGGCACCGAGAACGTGGTGGTGAAGCTGCCGCCGAGACCGGCGCCCAGGCCGCCGACCACGGCCAGCAACAGCAACCAGACCGCCAGGACCCGTCCCCGGCGGCGCGCCGCCCACCGGCCCAACGCATACAACCGTCCAGCCATCCCCGGCCTTCTCTCTCGCGAGTACCCCCTCGGGCGATTCTTGCAACCTAATGCATTTTTACAGTCGGCTGCAAAATGACCATCGGCGGTAACCTGTGCGCATGGCGGAGGACGGGCTCAGGGAGCGGAACAAGGCGCAGCGACGTGCTGCGATCATCCGTGCCGCCTTCAGGCTCTTCGCCGAGCGCGGCTACGACGCGACCACCGTCGCCGACATCGCCGAGGCGGCCGAGGTCTCGCCGCGCACGGTGACGCTCTACTTCGCGACCAAGCAGGACATCGCGCTGTCCAGGTTCAGCGAGAGCACCCAGTGCCTCGCCGACGCCCTGGCCGATCGCGGCCCGAACGAGACGGCGACCCAGATCATGGGCCGCTGGCTGACCGAGAAGCACGCCCGCCCCTACGAGGAGGGCCTGCAGGAGCTGTCGCACCGGATGTTCGCCGCCAACCCCGAGCTGCGCGCGCTGCGCACGGCCCGGATGGCCGACGCCATCCGCGAGGGCACCCGTGCCGTCGCCGAGGACCTGGGCACCACGCCGGACGACATCGGCCCCCGGATCGCGGCGGCAGCGGCGGCAGCCGTCCTCACCGAGATCGCCGACAGCCCCACCGGCCCCGAACACGACCGCGCCATCACCGTCGCGCTCCGCTTCCTCCAGGCCGGCCTCGCCTCGCTCTGAACCCGCGCGCGGGACGCCTTGCCGTGAGGGCAGCCGTGAGGGCAGCCGTGAGGGCAGCCGTGTGACAGCCCCGACAGTCGCGAGAGCCGATCGAGAGCCGCGAGGGCCGATCGGGCATGCGCACGGCCGGCGCCGGGAAATCCCGGCAGGCTCGGAACTGGCGGACGGGGAATCGCCGTCCTACGCACGACGCCAACGACAGCACGGCCCCTGCTCGCCGTGGACCGCACCGGGCTCGGCCGAGCCGCACCGAGGACGACCGGTCGGTCCGGCGGAAGCGCGGGGTCGGCGGAGAGATGCGGAGAGATACAGGGTCGGCAGTCGGCGGAACGGCGGGCGAACGGCCCGCTGCTCCGGAAGACTGCAGAGAGGCCTCCGCGACGCCGGCCGCCCTGGCGACGACCGCGTCCGCCGCTGTACCGCGCCCCGACACCGAGCCGACCTGCCGACGGAGGACCCCGCCCGTGGACACCAGTCCCTCCCCCGACCCGTCCCCCGGCCCGCGACCGCGCCGGAGCCCCGCCGCGCGGCGCAGCCGGAGGCGCACCGGCGTCCGGACCGGGGCGCGAACGGGCATGAGAGCCGATATGCGAGCCGGCCTGCGCGGCAGCCTGCGCAATGGCGTGGTGGCAGTGTGCGCGGTGGCGCTGATCGCGGCCTGCACGTCGGGTCACAGCAGTTCCTCGCACCAGGCGGGCGCGTCCGCCACCCCCGCCCGGAGCACTCCGGCCTCGGCGTCAACGTCAACGTCGGCATCAGCATCGACATCGGCGAGCCGAACCCCAACCGCCGCGGCGGGCGACTGCACCACCGCCGCCCGGCTCGCCGCCTGGCCGACCCGTCGGCTGGCGCTGCTGACCGTCGCGGTGCCGGTCGCCGAGACCTCTCCGCAGGACGTCACCTCCGAGGTCGAGGCGGGCGTGGGCGGGGTGGTGCTCTTCGGCACCTCCGCCCCGTCCTCCCTGGGCAGTCGGCTGGCCGCGCTCCGGGAGCGGGTGCCGGGCCGGATCGGGTTGCTGGTGATGACCGACGAGGAGGGCGGCGACATCCAGCGGATGGCCAACCTGGTGGGCTCGCTGCCCTGGCCGGCCTGGATGGGCACGCACTGGAGCCCGGCCGAGATCCAGCAGGCGGTGACCGAGGTGGCCAAGCGGATGTCGGCCGAAGGCGTGAACATGGACCTCGCGCCGGTGGTGGACGTGGACGGCCGGGACGAACCGCCGAGCGACAGCAATCCTGACGGCTGGCGGTCCTTCAGCGGCTCTACCGCCGTGGTCACCCGGGATGCCCTCGCCTATATGGCGGGGCTGCGGGCGGGCGGGGTGATCCCGGTACTGAAGCACTTCCCGGGGCTCGGCGGATCCAGCTACAACTCCGACATCGCCCCGGCCCACACCGTGCCCTGGCCGGTCGTCCAGCGGGTCGGCCTCCCGCCCTTCGCCGCCGCCATCGCAGCCGGGGCACCTGCCGTGATGGCCTCCAACGACACCGTCCCCGGCTTCGCGGCGTACCCGACCGGCCTCTCCCCCACCCAGTTGGGCGTACTCAGGAACACCCTGCACTTCGGCGGACTGGTGATCACCGACTCGCTCAGTGCCGGTGCGATCTCCGGCGCGGGTTTCACCATCCCGCAGGCGGCCGTCCAGGCCATCAGCGCGGGTTCGGACATGGTGATGTTCGGCCTGATGTCGAACGAGTCCGGCGAGACCAACGCCATTGCCGACGCCATCGTCTCCGCCGTCGCCGACGGCCACCTCCCGCGCACCCGCCTGGTCGACGCCGCTGCCGCCGTTCTGGCGGTCCGCCACGAGGACCTCTGCCCCGCCTGAGGGGTCGACGTCCGGCTCAACGCCTGCACACCGGCGGTACCCCGGTCGTGCCGCCGTGCGGCGTAGCGGTCCAAGGGCCGCTACGCCGCACGGGGAACAAGGTGGGGCCGGGTCACCAGCCGATGGCCACCTGGACGTACTGTGCGTCGGTGGTGTTGAAGTCGGAGGACTGACCGTTGTCGTCGTCGTAGGCGAAGCCGTACTGCAGGCCGTTGACGGCGACCGAGTGCCAGAACGCGGCGTAGTAGTTGCAGGGCGCGTTCTGGTAGTAGTCCGACGGTGTGTTCTGCACCGCCGTGGAGAACTGCGCCACACAGCGGTTGAGGCCGGCGCACAGGCTCGGGTCACCGCTGAGGCTCGGGCTTCCGCCGCCCTGGCATCCGAAGACCTGCTGGCTGGTCTCGGTGGCGCCCTCCGAGGCCGCGTAGGAGACCATGTAGTTGGCGTTCGCCCCACCGGGCTGGAAGGCCGCGACGTCACCGGGTGCGGGGATGTTGTAGGGCGCGTCGACAGTGGCGAGCTGCTGGAACGGCGCGGGCACGGAGTTCTCGAACTGCTGGAAGAGAGCCGTCCTGCTCTCGGAGAACACCTGGTCGTCCTCGCCCACGACGGTGTCGGAGCCGTCGGAGTTGTGCAGGTGGATGGCCAGCGGCAGACCGAAGGCGTCGACCCGGGAGGTGTCGGCGTTGATCGTGGTGCCACTGGAGTTGAGCTCGATGAAGTCGTTGTACTGGCTGGTGGGCGAGCCGAGGTAGAAGTAGATCCGGCAGGAGTTGCACGAGGTCATGGTGTAGTACGGCGACTGCGCGATCGACTCCTCGACGCCGTTGACGTCCCAGTAGACCTCGCTGTCGGGGTACTGCCCGTTGGTCGCGTTGAGGAAGTCGAACTCGATGGCGCCCGAAGCGCCCGGGATGCTGCTGGTGTTGCCCCAGAAGGACGCCGGGAAGCCGCCGTAGCCGGTACCTCCGCCGCTGCCGGAGGTGGCGAAGGTGAGGTAGTTGATGTTCCAGCCGGGGTTGTCCTGGTCGAGTCTGAGGGTTTGTTGGCCGGCGGGCAGGGTGACGGTGGTGGTGACGGTGGTCCAGGTCTGGTAGCCGCCGGTGGCGGGGGTGTTGATGTTTCCGCTGAGGTTGGTTCCGGCGGCGTTGGCGATGTGGAGGGCGTCGGTGACGGCGGTGGGTGCGGCCAGGCGCAGGCTGACGGTGTAGGTGCCTGCGGTGGCGGCGTTGACGGTGTAGTTGAACCACTGTCCGGCTCCGGTCCAGCCCAGGTCGTAGCCGCCGCCGGTGTCGGTGGTGGCCTCCAGGTCGACGCCGTCGGAGCGGTAGCTGTTGCCGGAGCCGTTGACGGCGGTGACGCTGTAGGCGGTGCCCTGGCCGCCGGTGTCGTAGTTCTCTGCCTGCACGGTGCCCGGCAGCGCTGCCGCCGTACCGCCGTACGGGGCATCGGAGTTGGCGAAGGTGAGGTAGTTGATGTTCCAGCCGGGGTTGTCCTGGTCCAGCGTCAGCGTCTGGACGCCGGCGGTCAGGGTCACGCTGGCCGTCACCGTGGTCCAGTCCTGGTAGCCCCCGGTCGCCGGTACCGTCACCGGACCGGAGAGGTTGGTGCCGGCGGCGTTGGCGATGTGCAGTCCGTCGGTCACCGCCGTCGGGGCCGCCAGCCGCAGGCTGACCGCGTAGGTGCCCGCCGCCGCAGCGTTGACGGTGTACTTGAACCACTGTCCGGCTCCGGTCCAGCCCAGGTCGTAGCCGCCGCCGGTGTCGGTGGTGGCCTCCAGGTCCACGCCGTCGGAGCGGTAGCTGTTGCCGGAGCCGTTGACAGCGGTGACGCTGTAGGCCGTGCCCTGACCGCCGGTGTCGTAGTTCTCCGCCTGCACCGTCCCCGGCACCGCCGCCGCCGTACCCCCGTACGGGGCATCGGCGGCGGCATACGCCGCAGTGTGGGTGCCTACGAGCGTGAGGGCGGACAGGGCTGTGACGGCAAGGGCCGCCCGGAGCTTCGGGCGGGATCGGCGTCGGCTCGGTCTGCGCGCGGATGCGGGCAGTAACCGCGAACTGAGGAAGTGCCTCATTGCTGTCCTCTCTGATTCTCGGTCTTCGCTACTGCTCACCCGGTCCGGATCGGTCGCGTCATCTGTCCCTGGAGCGGAGCGCCGAAGGGGATTGAGCCGCCGGGCACAGGTGCGGTTGGCAGGGTGGCGCCGAAGGTGCACGCCGTTGGCGGTGGTGGCGTGGTGCCTGCCGATGCACAGGCCGGAGCCGTCGGCGAGGAGCGGTTCGGCGCCGGCGGTTCCGGGGGTCAGCGGTGAGGGACAGGCCGGACCAGGCCTGTCCCGGATCGACCACTCTCGCTGAACGCCGTTGGCAGGGTGGGGACAGCGTTTAGAGAGCGCTCTCTCTCCTGGACGGGTTTACTCCGGCCGGGAGGACATGTCAATCCTCCCGGCCGCCGTGCCCGCAACCCGCGTTTCGCGGTTCTCCCGCCCCACCAGGCGTACGGCCGAGGGGTCGTGGTCCCCTCGTCGCCCTCGCGCGCGTGCCCCATGGCCGACGGGCGTTGCTCCGCGAGCCGGTTTTCGGGCCGCTGTGTATGCACTATTGACGCAGCAGGGACGTGAGAGTTCACTTCCGCCGTGGAGAGAACGCTTTCCCGGCCGTCAGCCACCCACGGGGCGGCCGGCGTCCACACACGCGCAACATGCAGCTGAGGCCGCAACGGGTGCCGAACCCGCTGTCGACTCCCGTCCGTACCCGGTCCACGGGCGGTACACCCCACGTGATCCCCGGAGCTCGACAACACCCGCTCCGAGGCTGAGAGCTGGGACTTCACCGGCGGCGCAGGCGCCGTCGGCACATCGGGCGCCACCCACCCCCAGTCCGACGGCGCCCGCACCTTCGCCGCGCACAACTCCGACCTGCCCACGGACGCGCCCGACGCCTCCACCGTCGGCGTGCCGCCGACAGCGCACCTGCAACGGGATCGGCGCCCAAGGATTCTACCTGGCCCGGGAGATGGGACAGCAAGCCGTCCGGACCCGGTGATCAGGGATAAGACCAGGAAGCAGAAGGAACAGCAATGAGGCACTTCTTCAACCCACGGCTGCCCGTGCCGTCACGCGGCAAGCCGAGTCGGCCCAGATCCCGCCCCAGGCTCCGGGCGGCTCTCGCCCTCGCTGCCCTGTCGGCCGTGAGCATCGTCGGTGCGAACACTGCGGCGTATGCTGCTGCCGATGCCCCGTACGGGGGTACGGCGGCGGCGGTGCCGGGGACGGTGCAGGCGGAGAACTACGACACCGGCGGTCAGGGCACGGCCTACAGCGTCACCGCCGTCAACGGCTCCGGCAACAGCTACCGCTCCGACGGCGTCGACCTGGAGGCCACCACCGACACCGGCGGCGGCTACGACCTGGGCTGGACCGGGGCCGGACAGTGGTTCAAGTACACCGTCAACGCCGCGGCGGCGGGCACCTACGCGGTCAGCCTGCGGCTCGCCGCACCCACCGCCGTCACCGACGCCCTCCACATCGCCAACGCCGCCGGAACCAACCTCAGCGGGAGCATCGCCGCCCCGGCCACCGGCGGCTACCAGACATGGACCACCGTCACCACCACCGTGACCCTGACCGCCGGTGCCCAGACGCTGACGCTGGACCAGGACAACCCCGGCTGGAACATCAACTACCTCACCTTCGCCAACTCCGATGCCCCGTACGGCGGTACGGCGGCAGCGCTGCCGGGCACCGTGCAGGCAGAGAACTACGACACCGGCGGCCAGGGCACCGCCTACAGCGTCACCGCCGTCAACGGCTCCGGCAACAGCTACCGCTCCGACGGCGTCGACCTGGAGGCCACCACCGACACCGGCGGCGGCTACGACCTGGGCTGGACCGGAGCCGGACAGTGGTTCAACTACACCGTCAACGCCGCCACCGCAGGCACCTACACCGTCAGCCTGCGCCTGGCCGCACCCACCGCCGTCACCGACGCCCTCCACATCGCCAACGCCGCCGGAACCAACCTCAGCGGAAACATCAACACCCCCGCCACCGGCGGCTACCAGACCTGGACCACCGTCACCACCACCGTCACCCTGCCCGCCGGCCAACAAACCCTCAGACTCGACCAGGACAACCCCGGCTGGAACATCAACTACCTCACCTTCGCCACCTCCGGCAGCGGCACGCCCCCGCCGGCCACCGGCGGCAGCCTCGGCTCGAACGTGATCGTGTTCACCCCGAGCGAGCCGGAGGCCACGATCCAGAGCGAGTTGACCAGCCTGGGCAGCCAGCAGAACCCGAACCAGTTCGGCACCCAGCGCTACGAGCTACTCTTCGAGCCCGGCACCTACGGCACCGCGGCCAGTCCGCTGGACTTCCAGGTCGGCTACTACGAGGCGGTCGCGGGCCTGGGCCAGAACCCCGGCCAGACCGTGATCAACGGCACCATCGACTCCTACAACCAGTGCCCCGGCGGCGTGCAGACCAACTGCAACGCCACCGACAACTTCTGGCGCTCCATCACCAACCTGACCATCAACGTCGCCGGTCTGACCGGCTGCTTCGCCGGCGACGAGGTATGGGCGTCCTCGCAGGACTCCCCGCTGCGTCGGGTGGACATCAACGGCAACACGACCCTGATGGACTTCTGCGACGGCTCGCCGGACTACGCCTCGGGCGGCTACATCGGTGACTCGGACCTGAACGGCACGGTCACCAACGGCTCGCAGCAGCAGTACTTCACCCAGGACACCACGGTCGGCAGCTGGAGCAACGCCGTGTGGAACCAGGTGTTCTGCGGCGCCCCGGGCGCCCCGGCGCAGAGCTTCGCCGGCAACTCCGGTGACAGTGGCGGCCCGGCCTCCTACACCACGCTGGCCAACTGCCCGGTCTCCGAGCAGGAGCCCTACCTGTACCAGGACTCCTCGGGCAACTACGACGTGTTCGTCCCCTCGGTCCAGTCCAACACCAGCGGCCCGTCCTGGTCCGGCGGCAGCACCCCGGGCACCTCGCTCTCGGTGAACAACACCTTCTACGTCGTCAACGCGTCCAGCACCATCACGCAGATCAACGCGGCGCTGGCTGCGGGCGACAACCTGCTGTTCACCCCGGGTGTGTACAGCTACGCCTCGGCGATCAACGTGACCAAGGCGGACACGAAGATCATCGGCCTCGGCTTCGCCACCCTGATCCCGACCGCCGGCAACGTGACGATGAACGTGGCGGACGTGCCGGGCGTCAATGTCTCCGGCCTGATCTTCGACGCCGGACCGGTCAACTCCCCGGTCCTGCTGCAGGTCGGCGCAGCGGGCTCGACGGCGAACAACGCCGCCGACCCGGTGACCGTCGACGACGTCTCCTTCCGGATCGGCGGCGCGGAGGCCGGCTCGGCGACCACCAGTTTCGTCGACGACAGCAACAACTCGATCATCGACGACGTGTGGGCCTGGCGGGCCGACCACGGCACCGGCGTGGGCTGGACGGCCAATACCGGCGCCAACGGCCTGATCGTCAATGGCAACAGCGTCTCCGCGTACGGCCTGGCCGTCGAGCACTACCAGGGCTACGAGGTCGAGTGGAACGGCCAGAACGGCGAGCTGCTCTTCTTCCAGAACGAGAACCCGTACGACGTGCCGTCCCAGTCCGCCTGGATGTCCAGTTCGACGCAGGACGGCTACCCGGCCATCTACGTCCCCAACAGCGTCACCAGCTTCACCGGTTACGGCCTGGGCAGCTACTCCTACTTCGACCAGGGCGTCGCGATCGAGAACGCCATGGCGTTCCAGGTCCCGACCACCTCGGGCATTCATATGAACGACCTGCTGACCGTGTTCCTCAACGGCTCCGGCGGGATCGCCTCCGTGGTCGACGGCACCGGCGCGGCGGTGAGCTCCACCAATATCGGCCCCAGCGATGTGGTCTCGTTCAACTGACCCGATTCGCACCCGACCGAACCGGGGCTGCGGCCGATGACGCCGCGAAGATCCGGGCCTGACCCCGACAACCAAGAAACCGGTTGTTCCGTACCGACTTCCGTCGGTGCGGAACAACCGGTTTCGTCGGTGTTCCTCTGTGCGCGAGGGGGGACTTGAACCCCCACGCCCCGAAGGGCACTAGCACCTCAAGCTAGCGCGTCTGCCATTCCGCCACCCGCGCATCGGGCTCGTCAGTCCGGCGTCTCCGTCGTGCTGACAGGGAAAACAATACCAAGGAAACGGAGTGCTTCTGACCGTGGTCCACCTCGGGCGACGGCTCCGTGCCTGCTCGGCGAGCAATCGACATCGCTGGTGACCGTCGAGAGCAGCCGGAAGAGGGTCCGCCCCGGACCGAGGCAGTCATCGGCAGCCAAGAAGTGGACACTTTACGCATCCGCAGCAGTACCCAGCGTGATCGAGAGGTGTGATGGCGGACGAGCCGACAGCGATGGCGCCAGAGACCGTCCGGGCTCGCACGCATCATGAGGATGGCGGCAGCGACATGCACGACCCCGAATCCGTTCCCGTTCCGGCCACCGCGTCCGCGCCACCGCCGCCACCACCGGCTCCCGCGCCGCCCGCACCCGGGGTCGAGGGGGTGTGGCGCTTCGCCGCCCCGGCGGTGGAGGTGTCCGTCCCGCAGGCCCGGCACGCGGTGCGCGACCTGCTGATCGCCCAGGGGCTGAGCGGCCCGGCCCATGCCGAGCTGTTCGACGGCCTGCTGCTGATCGTCTCCGAGCTGGTCACCAACGCGGTCCGGCACGCGGCGCTGCTCTCGCCGCAGATCGTGGTCGAGGTGGTGATCGGCGGGGGCTGGGTGCGGCTCTCCGTGGAGGACAGCCACCCCTACCGGCCGAAGGCGCTGCAGAACGACTTCGGCCGGACCGGGGGACGCGGACTGCTGCTGGTGAAGGCGGTCAGCACGGGGGCCGGCGGCCTCTGCGACGTGGAGCGGACGGCCGGCGGCGGCAAGATCGTCTGGGCCTCGATGCCGCTGGCGTCCAGCGCCACGGGCCCGGCCACGGCCCGCCCGGGCACGAGCCGCCCGGGGACGACCGGCCCGGGCGCGACCGTGCCGTCACCCGGCCGGTATCCCTGACCGCCGACCTGCGCCCCGCTTCTGCAAAAACGTCACAGCACCCCCGCAGGACGGACCGGCCTCAGACCACGGCGCGCCACCAGTGGTCCAGCTTCGGCGGGTCCGCCACCTCGACCCGCTCGCCCGGCCGGGGGACGGCGATCCGCGCGCCCCGCTCGTCCGCGTCCACGCACAGCCGCTCGACCGGCTCGGACCAGTCGTGCAGACCGAGCACGAAGGTCCCCCAGTGCACCGGGACCATCAGGCCGGCCCGGACGTCCAGGTGGGTGCTGACGCCCTCCTCGGGCGTCATGTGGATGTCCTGCCAGTGCTCGCTGTAGGCGCCGATCTGCACCAGCGACAGGTCGAAGGGCCCGTAGGCGGCGCCGGTCTCGCGGAAGCCGTCGAAGTAGCCGGAGTCGCCGCTGTAGAAGACCCGGTGCTCCGCGCCGATGATCGCCCAGGAGCTCCAGAGCGTCCCGTTGTTGGCGAAGCCGCGCCCGGAGAAGTGGTGCGCGGAGGTGCAGACCACCCGGAGCTCGCCGATCCGGGCCTCCTGCTCCCAGTCCAGCTCGGCGAACCGGTACCGCTCGATGCCCCAGCGCTCCAGATGGGCGCCGACGCCCAGCGGCACCAGGAAGCGGACGTCCGGCTGCTCGGCCGCGATCTCCTGGACGCTGTGCATGTCGAGGTGGTCGTAGTGGTCGTGCGAGATCACCACCACGTCGATCGGCGGCAGCTCGGCGATCTCCAGCGGCGGCCGGTGCATCCGGCGCGGCCCGACCGACTGGGTCGGCGAGCAGCGCTCGCTCCACACCGGGTCGAACAGCACCCGGGCACCCTCGATCTCGACCAGGGTGGTCGAGTGCCCGAGCCAGGTGACCGCGAGCGTCTGCGAGGCCGGGCCTTCGGCGGTGACGTCCCTGACCAGCGGAATCGGCTGCGAGGGGTGGCGCAGCTCCTTGCCGAACAGCAGTTCGCGCACGATCGTCCGACCGGCCGGGGTCTCGTGCGCCCGCACCGCGCTCGGGGGGTTGTGGAAGACCCCGTCCCGGTAGCGCGGCGAGTTCCGCATCCGCTCCCCGCGCTCGCCCCGGGTCGGGTCGCCGCCCATCGCCGCGGGGATCTCCCGGGCGACCCATGCCGCCGTCCCTGCCGCCACCGCGCCCAGCGCCACCGCGATGGCGCCCACTCGTGCCCGCCGCATCATCAACTGCCTCTCCGTCAGAGCCTTGCCTCCGGAAGAACGCGCCTGCGGAGGCGGCCGTTCCCTCAGCCGACCGTGGTCAGGAAGTCGTCCAGTACCGCCGCGCCGAACTGCAGCGCCTCCGCCGGGACCCGTTCGTCCACGCCGTGGAACAGGCCCTGGAAGTCGTAGCCCGGCGGCAGCCGCAGCGGCGAGAAGCCGTAGCCGACGATACCGAGCCGGGAGAACTGCTTGGCGTCGGTGCCGCCCGACATGCAGAAGGGGACGACCGCCGCGCCCGGGTCGTGCGCCAGCAGGCTCTCCGCCATCGCCGCGAAGGTCGGCGAGTCGACCGGCGCGGTCAGCGCGGTCTCCTGGTGCAGGTAGGACCAGTCGACGTCGGGGCCGGTGAGCGCGTCCAGCGCGGCCTCGAACTCCGCCGCGAAGCCGGGCAGGGTCCGCCCGTCGACCTGGCCGGTGGCCAGTCCGGGGATCACATTGGTCTTGTAGCCGGCCTGCAGCACGGTCGGGTTGGAGCTGTTGCGGACGGTCGCGACGACCAGCTTGGCCGCCGCCGGGTCCAGCCGGGCCAGGTAGCCGTCGGCGTCGAAGGCCGGGTCGTCGACCTCGGCGGCGCTCAGCGGCACCCCGGTCGCGGCGCCCAGGGCCAGCAGTGCGGCCCGGACGGTCGGGGTGATCCGCACCGGCCAGCGGTGCTCGCCGATCCGGGTCATCGCGGCCGAGAGCCTGGTCACCGCGTTGGCCGGATTCGGCTTGGAGCCGTGTCCGGCGGTGCCCCTGGCCTCCAGCCGCAGCCAGCCGGTGCCGCGCTCCCCCGCGCCGACCGGGTAGAGCCGCTGCCCGGCCGCGGTGTGGACGGTGTAGGCGCCGGACTCGCTGATCCCCTCGGTGCAGCCCTCGAAGAGCTCGGGGTGGTGCCGGACCAGCCAGTCGGAACCGGCCGCCGCACTGTCCTCCTCGTCGGCGGTGAAGCAGAGCACGATGTCGCGGCGCGGCATCCGGCCCTCGCGGGCCCAGGCGCGGACGACGGCGAGCATCATCGCGTCCATGCCCTTCATGTCGACGGCGCCGCGTCCCCACACCACGCCGTCGCGGATCTCACCGCTGAACGGATGCACGCTCCAGTCCTCGGCCTGCGCCGGGACCACGTCCAGATGGCCGTGGACCAGCAGCGCCGGCAGTTCCGGCTCGCTGCCGCCGATCCGGGCGACCACATTGGCGCGGCCGGGCGCGGACTCCAGCACCAGCGGCGAGAGCCCGGCCTCGGCCAGCCGCTCGGCCGCGTACTCGGCCGCCGGCCGCTCCTTGCAGTCGCCGCCGCCGCGGTTGGTGGTGTCGATCCGGATCAGCTCCGAGGTGAAGCGCACCGCCTCCTCGCCGCGCCGCGTCCCGTCCACCGTCGCGCCCTCGCTGCCCACTGCGCCTACCGCTGCCATGCCCGCACCTCTCCTGCCTGCGGCGCCGCGGCTACGACTGCCGCCGCGTCGCGGACTCCTCCGACTCCGCACGATCATGCCGCACGCGGACGCGCCCGCGCCCGCCGATAGAATCAGCGGTCTATGACTGCCACCCTCGTCGCCAAAGACCTCACCACCGGACACGGTGACCGTGTCCTCTTCTCCGATCTCGACCTGGTCGTCGCCCCCGGCGACGTGGTCGGGCTGGTCGGCGTCAACGGTGCGGGCAAGTCCACGCTGCTGCGCCTGCTGGCCTCGCTGGAGCCGCCCGAGTCCGGGACGGTGCGGCTGAGCCCGCCGACCGCGACCGTCGGCCACCTCCCGCAGGAGCCGGAGCGCCGTCCGGGCGAGTCGGTGCGGGCCTTCCTGAGCCGCCGGACCGGCGTCACCGCCGCCCAGGCGGAGCTGGACGAGGCCACCCAGGGCCTGGTCGACGGCGTCGCGGGCGCGGACGACGCCTACTCCACCGCACTGGACCGCTGGCTCGACCTCGGCGGCGCGGACCTGGACGAGCGGGCCGAGGCGGTCGCCGCCGACCTGGGCCTCGGCATCAGCCTGGACCTGCCGATGACCGCGCTCTCCGGCGGCCAGGCCGCGCGCGCCGGGCTGGCCTCGCTGCTGCTCAGCCGCTACGACGTGTTCCTCCTCGACGAGCCCACCAACGACCTGGACCTGGACGGCCTGGAGCGGCTGGAGTCCTTCGTCTCCGGCCTCCGCGCCGGCACCGTGCTGATCAGCCACGACCGCGAGTTCCTGACCCGGACGGTCACCCGGGTGGTCGAACTCGACCTGGCCCAGCAGCAGGTGAACCACTACGGCGGCGGCTATGCCGCCTACCTGGAGGAGCGCGAGACCGCCCGTCGGCACGCCCGGGCCGAGTACGACGAGTACGCCGACACGGTCTCCTCGCTGGAGGCCCGCGCCCGCACCCAGCGCGCCTGGATGGAGAAGGGCGTCAAGAACGCCCGCCGCAAGGCCCCCGACAACGACAAGATCGGCAAGGCGATGCGGACCGAGTCGACGGAGAAGCAGGCCGCGAAGGCCCGGCAGACCCAGCGGCTGATCGAACGCCTGGACGTGGTCGACGAGCCCCGCAAGGAGTGGGAGCTGCGGATGGAGATCGCCGCCGCGCCGCGCTCCGGCGCGGTGGTGGCGACCCTGCGCGGGGCCCGGGTCAGGCGCGGCGACTTCGCCTTCGGCCCGGTCGACCTGCAGATCGACTGGGCGGACCGGGTCGCGATCACCGGCGTCAACGGCTCCGGCAAGTCCACACTGCTGGCCGCCCTGCTGGGCCGGCTGCCGCTGGACGAGGGCCAGGCCTCGCTCGGCCCGGGCGTGGTGGTCGGCGAGGTCGACCAGGCGCGCGGACTGTTCCTCGGCGAGGAGCCGCTGCTGGAGGCCTTCGGTGCGGCCGTCCCCGACCTGCCGCCGGCCGAGGTCCGCACCCTGCTCGCCAAGTTCGGGCTGCGCGCCGCGCACGTGCTGCGCACCGCCGCCACCCTGTCCCCCGGCGAGCGCACCCGGGCGGCGCTGGCGCTGCTCCAGGGACGCGGGGTCAACCTGCTGGTCCTGGACGAGCCGACGAACCACCTGGACCTGGCCGCCATCGAGCAGCTGGAGTCCGCGCTGGCCTCCTACACCGGCACCCTGCTGCTGGTCACCCATGACCGGAGGATGCTGGAGGCGGTGGCCACGACCCGCCGGATCACCGTCGTGGACGGCCGGATCAGCGAGAGCTGAGCCGGCCGCCAGGCCGCCCGACCGACGCCCGCCCGCCCCGGTCGGCGTGAACTGGTGTCCCGTCAGTTCGTGCTGACCGGAACGTACTTGTAGCCGACGCGGCGCACGGTCACCACGGAGTCCCGGTAGGGCGCGCCCAACTTGCGCCTCAGCCGGGCGACGTGGACGTCCACCGTGCGCCCGTCGCCGACATGGCCGTAGCCCCAGACGGCGGAGACCAGGTGGTCCCGGGTGTGCACCCGGTGCGGATACGCGGTCAGGTGGGCGAGCAACTCGAACTCCAAGTAAGTGAGTTCCAGCAGCTCGCCGTCCACCCGGGCGCTGCGCAGCTCCCGGTCCAGCACGATGCCGGCGTGGTCCGGACCGGCCGCAGCCGGCTCCGGCGCCACCGTCGGCGGGACCTCGCGGGCCGGGACGGCGGTCACGTCGAGCTCGGTGCCGACCGGTACCAGCACCAGGTAGCCGACCAGGCCGGGGTTGGGCAGGGAGTCCGGGAGCCGGTAGACCCCGGCCGGGACCTGCTCCTCCGGGACGGCGCGGAGCCGGGGGCCCGAGGGACCGACCAACCGGGTCAGCCCGGCCAGGTCGGTGAAGTCGGTCAGGTCGGCAGGGCTGACCAGGGCGAGCGGAGAGACGTTGGACATGGCAGGACTCGCTTTCGCACGGGAAGAGGACGCGGACGGTCTTCTGCGCGCGGGCGGTCGGAGGTGTGGTCAGCCGAGCCGCTGCGCGCCGGTCGCGCGACAACAGGTCTCGTCGAAGTGGAACGGCTGCCGGGACGGCCAGAACGGTTCGAGGTCGAGACGCCTCGTCCCCCCGTTCGGGGCTGCGTCGGTGGCATGCGGGTCCATGGGTCCATTCAAGCAGATCCCTCCCGCCGGGCAACAGTCACCCTGCGATCGGCAGTCCGTCACGCTCAGGAACGGAGCTCCGCGCCGACCTCGTGCATGTGGGCCAGGCCCTGCCGGTAGGACTCGACCAGGCCGGTCTCGGTGTAGGGGAGGCCGAGTCGGGCGCAGTGGGCGCGGATCAACGGCTGGGCGGCGCGCAGGTTGGGGCGCGGCATGCTCGGGAAGAGGTGGTGGTCGATCTGGTAGTTGAGGCCGCCCAGGAAGAAGTCGGTGAACGGGCCGCCGCGGACGTTGCGCGAGGTCAGCACCTGGCGGCGGAGATGGCCCCAGCGGTCGCCGTCCGGGTCGGGCATCTCCATGCCCTTGTGGTTGGGCGCGAAGGCGGAGCCGAGGTGCAGGCCGAACAGGGCGTGGTGCAGCGCCGCGAAGGCGAGGGCGTGCAGCGGGTTCATCGCGCACAGCAGCAGCGCCGTGTAGCCGACCAGGTGGATCGCCAGCAGCGACCCCTCGACCAGCCGCTCGCGCGGGGACTGGTGCCGCAGGTGCTGGATGCCGGAGACCTTCAGCGCGACGCCTTCGAGCAGCAGCAGCGGGAAGAACAGCTTGGCCTGATGACGTGTCATCCAGCGGGCGAAGCCGACCCGTTCGGCGGCCTGGTGCTGGGTCCAGACCAGGGCGCCGACGCCCACGTCCGGATCCTTGTCGATGTGGTTGGGATTGGCGTGGTGGCGGTTGTGCTTGTCGGTCCACCAGCCGACGCCCATCCCCAGCAGCAGGTTGCCGTGCACCAGCCCGATGACCCGGTTCACCCGGCGGCCGGCGGCGATCTGCTGGTGCCCGGCATCGTGCCCGAGGAAGGCGGTCCGACCGCCGAGCACGGCGGCCGGCAGGGCCAGCGCGAGCACCCACCAGGAGCCGCCGACCAGCAGCACTCCGGCCCAGGTCGCGGCGAGCAGCAGCAGGTTGAGGGCAATGCTGCGGGCGTACCAGCCGGTGCGCCGCTCCAGCAGACCGGCCGCCCGCACGCTGCGCAGCAGCGGACTGAACTCGTCGGCGCCCACGGCGCGCGCTGCGCCCCGGACGGCCGCACCTGGGTCGACCGTGCCTCGGACGGTGCTGTCGGCGGCCGTTGGCGGCATGGGATCTCCTCGGATCGACGGTGCGGATGACCGTCGACCGGCCCCCACAGCCAACCTAGGGACCGCGCTCCACGGCGACCATGGAGTGCCCACCCGGCCCGGCCGGGGGGTTACCCCCCGGTGCTGGCCCCCGTACTCCGCTGCGGGAAAGCGTCGCCTGCCTGCGTCACACTGCTTCCCTTCTAATCTGACGACCTGTTAGATAATCACCTGCGGATGACCGCCCTGGGCCCTCCGCGTCCCGAGTACCGAGGAGCCGCACGTGTCCTCTGCCCAGGTCCCCACGTCCCCCGCATCCGACGCGCCACCACCGCCGCCACCGCCACCGGCCGTGCTGGAGAACGCGTCCCGACTCCGGATCTTCGGCGTGATCTTCGTCGTCGTCCTCTTCGCCGAGATAGCCGCGCTCCAGTACACGATGGTCGCCGCGGCGGCCCGGGACATCGCCCCCTCCTTCCCCGGGGTCGGCGCCAACATCAGTTGGATGGTCATCATCTTCGGCCTGGTGGGCGGCGCGACCACGCCGCTCTTCGGAAAGATGTCCGACCTGTGGGGCAAGCGGCTGATGATGCTGGTGTCCGGCGCCGCGTTCGCCGTCGGCACCCTGATCTGCGCCCTGACCGGCTCCTGGGCGCTGTTCCTGGTCGGCCGGGCGCTGGAGGCGGTCGCGATCAGTGCGCCCACCGTGGCCTACGGCCTGTTCCGCGACATCCTGCCGCGCCGCTACATCCCCGCCTCCATCGGCGTGATCGCCACCGGCCTGGGCATGTCCGCGCTGTTCGCGCCGCTGCTCGGCGGCTGGCTGCTGGACCACTACTCCTGGCGCTCGCTGTTCTGGTTCATGCTGATCTTCGTGCTGGTGATGGTCCCGCTGCTGTACTTCCTGGTCCCGGAGACCCCGCTGCGCAACGAGCAGAAGCTGGACGTCATCGGCGCGCTGCTGCTGGCGGTCGGCGTCGGCCTGATCCTGCTCTACCTGTCCAACGGCGCGACCTGGGGCTGGGGGCGGCCCACCGCCTGGGGCTGGCTGGTCGGCGGACTGGTGCTGCTGGTCGCGTTCGTCATAGTGGAGCGCCGCAGCGCGCAACCCATCATGGACCTGGAACTGCTGTTCTCACCCAAGGTGGTGATGGTGCTGCTGGCCGCGCTGATGGGCAGCATGGTGATCGGCATCCAGGGCTACTCCATCCCCTACATGCTGCAGACCCCGCACCGGGCCCAGCTCACCCACATGATGCTCGGCCAGGTGGTCGCGGGCTCCGGTGGCCGGGTCACCGCCGCGATGGAGCCGATCCTCCACATCGTCTTCAACGCCCCCCTCGCCTACGGCCTCGGCGCGACCCTGCTCGGCTACGGCCTGCACTCGGCGATCTTCTCCGGCGGCACCGGGATGCTGGCCGGCGGCGGCGCGGGCGAGTGGTCCCGCAAGGTCGGACCCCGGCTGCCACTGATCGGCGCGATGGCGACGTTCACCCTCTCCACCGTGCTGTACGCCTTCTTCTCCCACTCCGCCTGGCAGTACGCGTTGTTCGCGATCATCTTCGGGCTCGGCTTCGGCGCCTTCTACGCCTCCGCCCCGAACCTGATCATCGAGGCGGTACCGGCCCGGCAGCAGGGCATCAGCGCCGGCATGCTCGGCGTCGTCAACAGCCTCGCGACCTCCGTCGGCACGGCGGTGCTCACCGCCTGCCTGGCCGCCAACCCGCTGAAGTTCAAGGTGGTCATCCCCGGCATCTCGGCGAAGCTGACCGGCGGCTACTACACCGTACCCAGCCTCTACAGCGACGCCGGCTACCGTGACGGCCTGCTGGTCGGCGCGGGCGCCGGGCTGATCGGACTGGTGATCGCGCTGGCCATGCGCCACGGCCGCGCCCCCGCGACCGGCGGCGAGATCAGCGGCTGAGCCCCCGGTCCCCGGGGGATCCGTCCCCGGGGAATCTGCCCCGGGATCCCTCCCTGGGGATCCCCTCCCCTGAGAATCGCTCCCCTGAGAATCGCTCCCCTGAAGGTCGCTCCCCCGAGGGAGCCGCTCACCCCAGCCGCAGCAGGCTCCCCTGCGGATCCACCCGGTCCGCCGTGTCGTCGTCGAACCAGATCCCGCCGGTCGCGAGATACCGGAACCGGTGCTCGCCCGGCGGGAACGACAGCGTCACCGTCCGCGTCCCGTTGCGTCGGCGGACCAACTCCGCCGCGCCGGGCTGCCAGCCGTTGAAGTCCCCGACCACGCTCACCGTACCTTCGGGCTCGTCCGCCGCCAGCCGGAACGTCACCCTCGTCCGGCCGCCGAACAACCGCGTCCGCGTCAGCAACGCGACCACCCCTCTTCCCGCGTCCACCCCGTCACTCCACCGGTCTCAACCGACAGCATGGCCGATCCCCGCCCGGCGGACCAGAGCGGCCCCTGTCGGTCCGTCCGAGCGCCGGGCTACCCTTCGGTAATGAGCTCAGTCGACGCGTTCTACCTGCCCCTCGGCGACGACCGTTTCGCCTCCACCGTCCTCACCCGGGGACCGTGGAACATCGACTCCCAGCACGCCGGACCGCCCGCGGCGCTGCTCGGCCGGGCCGTCGAGCACCGCGCCGACGCCCGGCCCGGCTTCCGGGTCGCCCGGATGACCTTCGAGATCCTGCGCCCGGTGCCGATCGCCGAACTCACCGTCAGCACCAGGCTCGCCGAGGCCGGCCGCAGCGTCGAGCGGATCGAGGCCTCACTCGCCGGACCGGACGGACGGGTGGCGATGCGGGCCACCGCGCTGCGCATCCGGGTGGAGGACGGCGCGGCCCCGGCGGTCGACCTGCCGCTGACCGTTCCCGGCCCCGGCGGGCTCACCCCCGACCCCTTCCAGGTCCGCTGGGACGAGGGCTACCACACCGCCATGGAGGTCCGCTTCGCCTCCGGTTCCTTCACCGAGCCCGGACCCGCCGTCTGCTGGTTCCGGATGCGCCACCCGCTGGTCGCGGACGAGGAGGTCTCCGGGCTGAGCCGGGTCCTGATCGCGGCGGACTCCGGCAACGGCATCTCCGGCGAGCTGGACATGGCCAGGAACCTCTACGTGAACCCGGACCTGACGGTGCATCTGAGCCGCTACCCGGTCGGCGCCTGGGTCTGTCTGGATGCCCGCACCGGCATCGACCAGGCCGGTATCGGCCTGGCCTCCAGTCGGCTGTCGGACGAGAAGTCGGTGATCGGCCAGTCGGCGCAGAGCCTCTTCGTGACCAAGCGATGACAGCGCCCGCCGACACCGTGGAACTGCTGAGCTACCCCGAACAGCAGGTCCCGGCGGCGCTGCGGGTCCAGGTCCTGGCGCTCCAGCAGCTGGCCTGGCCCGACGCCCCGGACGACCCCGGCCACGAGCCCGGCCACGACCCGGGGCGCGACCCCGGCCACGACCCGCTGCTCGACCCGCAGTCGCTGCTGCTGGTCGGCGTCGCCGACCGCACCGTCGTCGCCGCGCTGGACGTCCTCTCCAAGGAGATCGTCCACGAGGGCCGCCGCTACGCCGCCTCCGGGCTGAGCCGGGTGGTCACCGCACCGGACCGGCGCGGCCGGGGCCACGGCCGCCGGCTGGTCGCCGCCGCGCACGCGGCCGTCCGCGACGGCGGCGCCGACCTGGCCCTGTTCACCTGCGACACGCCGCTGCGCGGCTTCTACGAGAGCGCCGGCTGGCGGCACCTCCCGGGTACCTACTTGATCGGCGGCACGCCCGAGGAGCCCTTCCCCAGTTTCATGTTCGACAAGGTGACCATGGGCGACTTCTTCTCGCCCCTGGCCCGGGAGCACGCCGCCGACTTCCTCGGCCGGAACATCCGCCTGCACAGCGGTGCCATCGACAAGCTCTGGTGACGGTCTCGGCCGAGCCGGACGTCGACTCCCGCGCACGTCCGCCGGATCAGGGCGCTCGTGACGCGGGAGCGGCACGGCTGGTACCGGTCCCCGGGCAGCGGGCAGCGGCGGCAGGAGCAGCACCGCACCAACGCCCCTGGCATGATGCCTTCATGCAGTTCAGTCAGAACTTCGCCACGACCTGCGCCGTGACGATCCCGGTGCTGTCACTCGCGGCCGCGGTCAACATCCGGGAGGCACGCGAGCGACCGGTCAGACGCACGGGAAGGCGTGAGTACGCCGGGCGGTGGACTCGGGCTCGGGCAGCCGGGGTGCACCTGGCCGAGGAGGTTCGCTGGGCCCGGACCACGGCGGCAGGCTGGTTCTGCCTCCAGCTGTCCAGCGTGACGGCCGAGATGCTCTGCCTCTGGGCGCTGGCCAGTCCTGGCGACTTCGAACCTTCGGGCGCCCTCGGACTGGCGGCGCTCTGGTTCGTCCTCGTGGTCATCGCCGTGCAGATGCTGCTGCTCGTCGTGCGCCCGGCCGGAGTGACCGACGCTTCGGACAGACCCGGCCCGCGCAACTCCTGAGGGGCTGCGCCCGAAGGAGGATCTCCTCCGGTGCGTACCCTTCACTCTCACGCCAGTGCGGCTCGTGGCAGTACGGCCAGGGTTCACCGTCCGGCCACAGCATCGGCCCGCCGACGTGACTGTCGTCGGGCCGCCCCGGCAGGCACGACAGTCACGTCGTCGGGCCGCCCCGGCCTGGGGTGCAACCGGGTCGTCCGGGCTCGGTAGAGGGCCAGCTCCGGGAACAGGGCCTCCACCGACACCGGCCTGGCCGGCGTGGTCCTCGTCATGCGCAGACCGTACGCGGTCGGGCGAACGACGCGCGAGCGGATTGCCACGAGCCCGCTGCGGACGCTCGCAATTCGTGGCCATCGCACCGCATTCAGCCTGTTGAGCGGCATATCCGGTGGCCTCGGACCTTGCTGGCCGACATCACAGCCAGCCCCTGGAGTGCCCGCATGTCCATACGCACCAGGAATTCCCTCATCACCCTCGGCCAGGGCGTCCTGCTCATCACCGCCCTCACCGTCTATGACCTGTCCAAGCCCCACACGCACTTCGCGATCACGTGGCCGTTCGTCGTCCTGATCGTGCTGTGGCTCGGCATCACGGCCCGGCGATGGTGGCTGTACGGGCCATCCGCGAAGGCGGCCGAAAAGCGCGCCAAGGTGGAGGAGATCGCCGAGAAGAGGCGCGCGCGGCGGGCTCGCGGCATCACGCCGTAGTGGTGTGGCGGCCGAGAACAGGACGTTCCTGCCCGTCGGCCGATCCGGTCACGACGGCAGCCGCGAGCTCGATCCAGCTCCAGCCCCTGTGCCACGGCTGATCCGTCTCGGAGCCGGTCCACCGATCCCGAGCCGTCCAACTTCGCCTCCCGCAGCGGTGCGCGAACGGAACAATCAGCAGGCTGGTGGCAACGCCGCGCACGAACGCGAACCGGCACCCCGCCTGCCCTCGCCCTTGCCGCAGCCGGACCGGGGAGTCAGACCGTCAAGGAGCGGACACCCGGCTGCTCGGCGGGCGCAGCCGGAACGGCGACATGCCAGAATCCGACGGTGACCCGCTACTACTCGGCCCCGTTGTGGCCGTACCGTATAGGGATGCTCCTCGGAGCAGCCATCGTGCTGCCGGCCGCCGGGGCACTGATCGCCACCACCCCGTTCGGCCGAGGCACCGCAATCGGCTGCGTCCTCGTGGGCGGCGGACTGGTCCTGCTACGGCTCTGGTGGCGTCTGCACGACAAGCAGACGGGCCTCGGTCGCCGGTTCCAGATTGCGGCGGCGTGGCTGACTCTCGCCACGATCGCCGCGTTCGAGACCTCTCTGGTTCTGTTCCTCGGACAGTCTCCCGGCGATCCGATCGGGGCCTACGTTCCCTCCATCGCACTTGCTGGGGTGGCGGTTTGCTGCCTCACGGGTCGGATCGTCGTCGGCTTGAAGGGGCGCCGATTCATTCGTCCTTCGTTCGGCCCCCACAGCCGGTCTGCCCGGCGGGCACTCCCGCGCTGAGAACGATCGCCGTGGTCACGGGCTGCTCGGGAGGCAAGCCGCCCTGGGGGTGGCCGAGACACCAGCCGTCAGCGGCTTCGTTGTCCGTGAACAGGGCGAACTCGACTGCGAACATCCGCTTCCCATCCCCCGACCCCGGTGTGACGCAGCCGAGGGTGACGGGCAACCGACCGGTCGCCCTGATCGCCTCCCAGGACGCCGGCAGCAGCGATATCCTTCCGTCGGCCTGGCCGGGAGAAATGGGGCCGCAGTCCGGTTGATCGTCCTGTACGGTGGGCGACATCCAGGTGCGAGGGTGACGAGTTCTTCTCCTGCCAAGAGAGTGACCCGGCTTCAAATCCCGCCCGGCGCTGCTGCGTCGGTAGCACAGCGGCCCAGAGCGCTGATGGCCGCGTCGCCGACCTCGAACTCTGGATACACAACTTCACGTGCGCCCTCCCGGTGCGAAGGCCCGAGGCTACTTCTGCAAAAGGTTCCGCCTCAGGCCGTCATTGACCTCGGGAGTACGTGCATCGGGGTGCCCGGTGCGACAGCTACGGGTTCATCAATGGGTCACGGGTTCGATTCCCGTCCGGTCGGCGCGAGCCGGCCGGTAGCTCAGTTGGTAGAGCAGTTGACTACAAACTCCCGTCGCCGACCTTGATCTCGGGCACCCCGCTGCATGCCTTCCCCTCCCGTACGACCTCGCCATGACGGCCCATGACGTCGTACCCGAGCGGCAACCGCTCGCAACTGCCTGCCGCTGTGCGGCTTCCGCGAGAGCACCGGTGAGGTGAGCGCCGGCCGCCGCGATTGTCCGCCAGAATGGAGCCATGACCAGCGCCACCACCCTCACTGTCAGCACTGCCAACGTGAACGGACTCCGGGCCGCCACCGGCAAGGGCTATGTCGAATGGCTCGCCGCCACCAAGGCTGACGTCGTCTGCCTCCAGGAGGTCCGCGCCGAAGCGCCGCAGCTCGCCGCGCATGTCCGCGAGCCCGAGGGCTGGCACACCCTGTGGGCCCCGTCCGTGGCCAAGGGCCGCGCGGGCGTCGGGCTGCTCTCCCGGACCGAGCCGCAAGCCCAGCGGGTCGGCTTCGGCTCGGCCGAGTTCGACACCACCGGCCGCTACGCCGAGTTCGACCTGCCCGGCCTGACCGTCGCCAGCCTCTACCTGCCCTCGGGCGAGGTCGGCACCCCCCGCCAGGACGAGAAGGAGCGCTTCCTGGAGGAGTTCCTGGAGTACCTGAAGATCCTGCGTGCCCGCGCCGCCGCCGAGGGACGCGAGGTGCTGGTCTGCGGCGACTGGAACATCGCGCACCGCGAGGCCGACCTCAAGAACTGGAAGACCAACCAGAAGAACGCCGGTTTCCTCCCCGAGGAGCGCGCCTGGCTGAGCCGGGTCCTGGACGAGGCGGGCTACGTCGACGTCGTCCGCTCCCTGCACCCGGAGGCGACCGGCCCGTACTCCTGGTGGACCTATCGCGGCCAGGCCTTCGACAACGACGCGGGCTGGCGGATCGACTACCACATGGCCTCCCCCGGCCTCGCCACCAAGGCCGTGTCGGCGGTGGTGGAGCGCGCCGCCACGCATGCCGAACGCTGGTCGGACCACGCGCCGGTCACGGTGACCTTCGAGCTGTGACGATTCGACGCGAGCCGACTGTTCGAGCTCTACTTCGACCTGTAAAGGGGCTCTGAACTGGGGTCTTTCAAATTTACCACAACGGCGTCGCTACAGGCCAAGGGTTTTCTGGCCTGCAGCGACGCCGCGTTTGGACCAACTGCACAGTAGTCAGGCGTCTCTCATGTGCACCGGATGTGACCCGAGATCGAACTCGGCGAGGACCAACTTCCGGGTCGGAGTCGAGCGGGCACACGCATCCCAGGTTTCGGCATCAGCTCACCTTGTGCGCCATGACGTGGCACTAAGTACAGCTCGCGTATCCCGCAGACAGAAAAAGCGGGACATCTCGCCTCTTCGCCTCGGCGAATGCCTCAGGACACCAGGGCCACCAGTCGATCGGGTTGCTGGCGTGCTGCTGCAGATACGGCGAGCTCATGGCCCCAAGGCGGTTTACACGGAACAGGGTTGCACACCCAGCTCCCCCCGATCGGCGCACCGCGACCGAAGCGCTCCACGCGACGCGGCCGACACCTCGCTGTACTACGCCATCTCGTGGTCGGAAAGCTCTTTCCCTATCCGCCCGAATTCTCCAGACCCACGATGGATCGGAGGCTTCCTCGGAACCGCGAGTCGTCGCGGCAGCTCCGCTGGGGTGGGAGCTGCCGCCCCGTGCATGTGTCGACGGGCTTCGCGCCTTCTAACGCGTTCGGGAGTGCTCGTTCAGCGGTTGGTGCGGGTGATGGGCGGGGGTGCGTAGCGGCCGGTGGTGATGTCCGCGTGCGGGAGGTACTGGCGCAGGATGAGCCGGAAGAGGACGTCGGGTTCGGTGGTGGGGAGCCAGTTGGCTTCCTTGTCGTGGCCGGGGTTCTCGCGCTGGAGGTAGAGGGTGAGCCAGCCGTCCGCCTCGTAGTGCAGGTCCTTGTTGAGGCTGCCGAGGTGGTAGCGGTTGATCGGGTTCTCGACCAGGAAGCCCTGGGGGTTGAGGTACATGGTGACCGACCAGAAGGCGCCGACCGGGGGGAAGTGGTCGGGGCCGAAGTGCAGTTCGTGGGTGTGCTCGCCGGACAGCGGGTAGCCGTCGCCGTCGAGGATGGCGCCGACGTAGTACGCCTCGTCCGCGCTGTTGGCGAGCAGGCCGAGCTGGGCGATCTCCAGGCGGGAGAAGTAGTCGGTGCCCCAGTCGCCGATGGTGTCGGGGTCGACCAGGACCCAGCCGTTGCGCGAGGGTCCGGCGAAGGGCATCTCGGCGTACAGGTCGTGCAGGCCGTCTGCCACGGCACGCCGGAGCCCGTCCACCGCGGCCGGGTCCAGCGCGGCCGGGTCGAAGGCGCGGTGCGGGGCGATGCCCAGCGGGGCGAGCAGGCCCAGGACCCCGGCGTCGGCGGCCGGGGGCGGGGACGCGGCCAGGCAGTCGGCGAGCATCCGGTAGAAATCCAGGGGATCGCCGGCCGGGCTGCGGAAGTCGCGGGCGGGCGGGTTGGCGGCCGGGTCCGGCTTGGACGCGGTCGGGTCCGCCGGGCGCAGTGCGATCCGCCCCTGCAGGGCGACGGCGGCGGGGACGTCGTCGTCCAGGATGGTGACCCGGGCCAGCAGGCAGATCAGCGCGGTGGGTGCGGTGATCACCCGGGTGATCCCGTCGGGGACGGTGCCGCGCCAGCCGGGGCCGGTGAGCAGGAAGTCGCCGCCGTGGGTGTCGCCGGTGCGGGTGCCGACGTAGCCGAAGCTGTTGGTGTACATGTCCAGCAGTTGCACGGTGAAGTATCGGTCGTCGATGGCCGGGACGGTGAGCACCATCGCGCCGCCGCTGAGGTCGACGAAGGTGCGGGAGTAGGGGGCGTCGACGATGGGGGTGACGAAGTAGGTGTCGCGTGGTTCGGCGCGGCGCGGGGTGTGGTGGATCTCGTTGATGGCCCCCAGATGGGTGGGTGCGGTGGTGTCTACGTGCCACTCCCACAGGCTGCGGTGCATCTCCAGCAGCGGGAAGCCGTAGCGGAACGCGACTGTCCCGGCCCAGTGGCCCAGGTTCGCCTGCGCTTTCTCGTGCCCCTGCGTGATCTGCTGCACCAGTGACTGCGCGTCCATCTGCACTCCGATCGGGTGACGGCGGTGGTGAAGGCTCCCGCTAGGACCGGGCGGTGAGGTCACCGGGGCGCCAGCTGCCGTCGAAGGCCGGTTGGGCGGGGCCGTAGATCCGGAAGTGGCAGAACCAGCCCCGGCCGGGGACGGCCTGGATCCAGCGGCCCTCGGTGCCTTCCGGCCGGGTCGGACCGAAGTGCAGGTCGACGTGGTCGGCGCCGTCGGCCGGGGTGAGGTCCTCGAACAGGGAGCGCAGGGCGGCCTGGTCCTGCTCGGCGGTGACCTCGGAGCGGGTCTGGGCGTCGTAGCAGGTCACCGACCAGAACAGGCCCGCGGGGACTCCCGCCCGGGTCGCGCCTGACTGCGCTCGCGGTGACCTCGGCCGGTGAACTACTCACCGCCACCGAGAGTGGACAGCTGCTCCTGCTCTCCGTTCTCACCAGCCCTGCGCAGCCGACGGCTGGCACCCCGAGCAGCTACGAGCTTGCCAAAGCCGCAGCCACTACGTTCCTGGCCGCCACTTCCGAACTCCCCGCCGACGGCGACCTGGAGACCGACCTCATCCTCACTGACGGCACCCGCACTTGGGCAGCCGATGATCTCTCGACACTGACCGAGTCCGACCCGACGGATCCCACCTGGCTACAGCTTCGCGCCGCCGTCAACAAGATCTTGACTTAGGGTGCGTGATCGACGCTGATCTGCCCTGGATGTACGCGAGCGTCTTCCAGCGTCCTGCGGCACAGGACACTAGAAGTAAGTGACCTGAACGACATGGATCTGCTCATGCCGGACGATGGTCAGATACTCGAACATGCCGCCTGGGACGTCGGCGGTTCTGCTCTTCGGGTTCTCACCCCGGTACAGGGTCCCGTCGAGGTAGAGGGCTGCCGCGGCTCGGACCAGCTCGTCAGCTCTGGCCTCGACTTCGGCGACGAAGGCCGGCGGTGCACCGCCGATCACGTATTTCTCTTCTGGGAGGTACTCCCACGCCCACGTCATGCGCCCAACGCCCGGTAGGCGGCTCGGATGATCTCGGCAGCGGTGAGGGCGTGGCGCCGGGAGTCCTCGGGTTCCTCCTCCACCTGCATGAGGTACTCAGCTCGACGCAGCTTGAGGGCAATCTCGGGGTGCCGCTCGATCTCAACGATCACGGCCCACCGCAGGAGGAACCCTCGGAGGGGATCGAGTGTGTCGGAGTCGATGGCCATGGTGATCGCTTCAGCCTGCTCAGCCTGCATCTCCAGCAGACGATCCGAGGCCACGACCGCCAAGGCGGCCTTGAGGGCGGTGATGGTCCGCTCAGGGCGCGGGATCAGCTCTTCAGCGTGGTGCTCCGGCTGTGCGGTCACGTGTCCTCCGTGCGTTTAGGCCGAGACCACGTTACAGCGCGACAAGCCCTCCGCTCAGCCGCTTGGGCTGGCGCGCCACCCTGTTCGCCTCACCCGCCCTTAGCACGCCGACCAGTGCCAGCGCCAACCACGGATAACCCTGCGTGGCGCTCGTCAGTACGCGGTCGACGCTGCGGTTCTCGTCACCGCTCAATACCTCTCAACACGTCTCATTAGTTGGGGGTCCGGCGTGTGCACCGGTTGTGCACCGGTCCTCAGGCAGGCCACAAACATGCAGGTCAGGGGCATATTCATACTGTACTTCGACCTGTAGAGGTCTCCTGGACTGCGGAAATGTAGCCAGAGCGATGTGAATCGGTGCAGGTGAGGAGAGTCTCTGCCTGCACCGATTCGTTTCAATCGGAGGCGACGAGGCACTTCCGCAAGCTCTCATGTGCAATGTGTGCACCAAAATCGAACTCACTCCGGCGAGGCCCGCAGCCGTGAAGTCCTGCGGCCCGGGCGGTACATCGACCGGTCTCAGACCGCCAGAACCTTGACCTTCACAGGGCTACCCGTTCGCCCAGCATCGGCTCGGTCCAGTCGATCGCCGAGGAGAGTGGAGATGTCGTCCACGTCCGAGGTCAGCACGGTCACCGGCTTGTCGACTGCGGCCAGCGCAGTGGCGACAACCATGGCGTCAATGGCGTATTTGTGCCCATGCAGACCCGCGCTCTTCAGAAGGTTCGACGCAGCCCTGGCCAGATCCTGTGTGAGAGGGACGGCCACCAGACGGGACAGCGCCCAGTCGAGCCTCGCGGAATGCACTCCAACGCAGTCGGCCTCAACGACGGTGGCAGCCGCGATCACGACCCGGACGTCGTCCTGGGCGGCCACCACCAGACGCGCCGTCATCTTCCGATCGGCACGCAGGTAGAGCGAGAGGGCCTCGCTGTCGAGCACCCAGGTCCCACTCACGCGACCTCGCCACGCGGCACCGCGCCGTAGATCTCCTCGCGAGCCGCTCGGACCTCCTCAGGCGTGAGCGAACCGTGGATCTCCTCATTTGCCTGGATCATCGCCTGAAGATTGTCACGCTCTATCTGGCGCCGCACAGCCGCCTCGACATACGGCGAAACGCCACGCTTCCCCACGCGGTCGCGTACCGAATCGATGACACTGGCGTGAAAGGACACCGACACGGAAACGGTCGGATCCTGCTCAGGGGCGGGAGTGCTGTCAGCCATACCAGAACTCTAGCAAAACTTTTGCCAGAGCAAGAGCGGACAGATGTCGACGACCCGAATTGCCATCGATCGGGATGCGCAACGCGCCGTTCGCCGATCGGGCGGACGCCCTCCGCACCAAGGGGAGACGATCAGTCGATTACCGCAAACCCACTGGTCAGAGCCCTCATCGAGCTGCACTTCGACATCTGAGCAGGTGGGCGACTCGACCCTTGTCGGACAAGGGTCGCGGCCCCGAGAAGGGGCTCTGACCTGCATTAATGCCACTCTGCATTGATCGTTGATCATCACTGGTTTTCAGTCTCACGTGGAACGCGCGTGGAAGGTGATCTTGATTTCCTGACTGGCCGTCAGTAGCCACGGAGACCCTGCCGCTCACTACCGAGAGCGACAGGGTCTCCGTGTTGCACCGGGCATGTTCGACTCACCTTGATGTCGTGGCCTACCGGGCGAGTCACGTCAGATATGCGCGCGGATCTGACGAACGGGATGCCCGAGAACGTCCCCGAGGGCCGTGAGGTCCTCCGCGCTGAACCAGCGGCGCTCCGGGTTCCATACGGCTATCTCGAAGCGTGCGAAGCCGCAGGGCCAGTCGTAGTCGAGCGCATCCAGTGAGGTCGCGGTGCCGCAGCACGGGACTTCGGTGACGAGGGTCGTAAACCCGCTCTCGGCGTGTTATTCGAGGAGGTCCGACCACCTGTTCCGCCACGGGTCGGCGGGCTGGTGGCCGGTGGTGAAGTGTTCGGCGGCTTGGAGGCGGGCCAGGATCTTGGGCAGGGACAGGTCGGAGGCCAGGCCGCTGCCGGAGTACCAGACCGGCTCCTGGCCGTGGTCGGGGTCAGACCTCGTCCGCCGCGGTCAGCTCGCCGCCGCCGGCGAGTCCGGCGGTCCACTTCTCCTCGACGTTCCCGAAGCGCCAGATGAGCAGGGCGGCGGCCCAGGTGACGACGAACATGCCGACGATGACGAAGCCGGCCTTGTTGATGTCGAACCCGGCCATGTCGTCCCAGAACTGGCCCTTCAGGTTCAGCTCCTGGGGCAGCAGGCCCAGGACCTCGACGGTGCCGATGAAGAAGCAGATGGCCACGGACAGGCCGGTGATGGCAAGGTTGTAGTAGACCTTGCGGACCGGGTTGAGGAAGGCCCAGCCGTAGGCGACGTTCATGAAGCAGCCGTCGATGGTGTCCATCAGGCTCATCCCGGCGGTGAACAGGATCGGCAGCGCCATGATCGCGTACCAGGGGACGTGCTGGGTGGCCAGCAGCGCCGTGGTGGCCAGCAGCGCGACCTCGGTGGCGGTGTCGAAACCCATCCCGAAGACCACACCGACCGGGTACATCTGCCACGGCTTGCGAATTGCCCGCATCCACTTGCCGAAGAAGCGGTACATCAGCCCGCGCGCCTCCAACTGGGCCTCCAGCGCGGCTTCGTCGTACTCGCCCCGGCGCATGGAGCGGAACACCCGGACGATCCCGGCCAGGATCACGATGTTCAGCACCGCGATCAGGTACAGGAAGCTCGCCGAGACGACCGTCCCGAAGACCCCGCCGAACTGTTCCAGGCTGGAGTTGTCGTTGGAGACCGCCGAGTACACCGTCTTCTCCGCGAAGACGATGCCGACCCCGATCGCCACCACGATCGTGGAGTGGCCGAGGGAGAACCAGTAGCCGACGCTCAGGGGGCGCTGACCCTCACTCATGAGCTTGCGGGTGGTGTTGTCGATCGCCGAGATGTGGTCGGCGTCGAAGGCGTGCCGCAGCCCCAACGTGTAGGCCAGCACCGCTACGCCGACCCCCATCCCCTTGTAGTGCTGGGGCACCACCAGAAAGATGAAGATCCCGAAGCCGATGACGTGCAGCGCCACGATCGAGCCGAACATCAGCGCCGCCCGCCGCCACTCCGCCGGACTGAGCGCCTGCTGCAACTGTCTGTACCGGCCGACCAGACCAGATCCGCCTGCCGGGGTCACGGTGCCGGACATCGCCATCGACTGCTCCTTCGCTGCCGCAGCCGGAGCAGGCCGGCTGACCGGGAGGTCCTTATTGCACATTAAATGCAATAGCTAAAGATAGCCAGGAAGGGTCCCGCGTCAACCCTGCCCCCATCCAGCCCCGGACTGAGGCTCCTTGTGGGCTCTCGGTGACCACGGGGCGATTTCGTCGGACTGTCCGAGGGGGAGGTGGCGTCCGATGGTCACTGGCCCGTCCCCTCCATCTGCTGCGAGGTCATTCCGTGCCTCATCGCACCGGGCTCCGCCATCGTGGCCTGCATGATGCCCTGCATGGTGAGCGAGCCGGGCGGCCCCACCGGCGCGAACGCGTACACGGTCCCGGACCTGGCGAACATCAGGTCGATCGGGATGGTGGCACCGGGCTCGGCCGGCTGCGTCAGTCCGGACAGGACGATGCTGTCGCCGCCCGGGTCGAGCGTGACCGTGCCGTGGGCCGGGATGGTGATCCCGGGCAGGGCCTGGCCTGAGGCGGTGACCAGTCCGGCCCGGGCTGCGGACGGGGTGGAGATGCCGAGCAGCCGGTCCGGCGCGTCGCCGGCGTTCCGGATGACCAGGTAGCCGTGCACCACGCCGTCGGCGGGCGGCTTCAGGTAGGCGTTGACCATGCCGAGTACCGGCACGCCCGGTGTGCGGTGGTCGGCGAACGTGAGCTCGCCGCCGACGACCAGCAGCAGGGCCGCCAGCAGAGCCGCCCCGGGGAGCAGCAGTTGGCGTCTGCGGCGGCCGGCGGAGGCGGCACCGTAGGCTTCCAGCTCGGCAGCCTCCCGCTCCAGTTCCAGCAGTTCCGGCTCGTCCAACTCCTCTGTCCGTTGCCTGCCCGACGCGGGTTCGGCCGCACTGCCTCTCGCCCGGTCGCCCGGGTGGGCGGTCTCTTGGACTCGCACCGTCGGCGCAGCCGCCTCGCCCCACAGTGCCGGTCCCCGGCCCCGGGATCCGCCGCGGCGGGGGCCGCCGGCGGGGTCGGGGCGCCAGGTGCGCAGGCGCAGGCTGTTGGCGACGACCAGGACCGAACTGGCGGACATGGCCGCTGCGGCGAGCATCGGGTTGAGCAGGCCGACTGCGGCCAGCGGGATCAGCAGCAGGTTGTAGCCGAACGCCCAGACGAGGTTGGTCCTGATGGTGCCCAGGGTGCGCCGGGCCAGACGCACCGCGTCCGGCAGCGCCTCGATGTCGCCGCGGACCAGGGTGATCCCGGCCGCGCCGATCGCGGCGTCGGTGCCGCTGCCCATGGCGATGCCCAGGTCGGCGGCGGCCAGTGCAACGGTGTCGTTGACCCCGTCGCCGACCACGGCCACCACCCGTCCGACCTTCTGGAGGTCGGCGACGATCTGCTGCTTGCCCTCCGGCGTGGTCGCCGCGTGGACCTCGGTGATCCCCAGTTCGGCGGCCACCGCCCGGGCTGCGCCGTCCTGGTCACCGGTCACCAGGACGGGGCGCAGGCCCATCCGCTTCAGCCGGTGCACTGCACGCCAGCTACCGGGACGCACCCGGTCACCCACCGCCAGCACCGCGAGCGGATCCCCGTCCACGTCGACCACAACCACGGTGCGACCCGCCTGTTGAGCCGCCTCCAGGGCCGTGCCCAGTTCGGTCGGAAGTGCGGGGTGCTGGTCGGGGCGTACAACCTGGACCTGCCGGCCCTCGACCTGGGCGCTGACGCCTCGCCCGGCGGTGGCGCGGAAGCCGACCGCTTCGGGCAGGGCGGTGTCGCTCTCGCGTCGGGCCGCGGCGGCGATGGCCTGGCCGATCGGGTGCTCCGAATGGTGCTCGACGGCTCCGGCCAGGCGCAGCAGCAGCTGAGCGTCCTGACCGGCGACGACCGTGGTGGCGAGGAGTTCCATCCGACCACTGGTGAGGGTGCCGGTCTTGTCCAGGATGACGGTGTCCACCCGCCGCAGTGACTCCATTGCCTCGGGTCCCCGGACCAGGATGCCGAGTTGGGCTCCGCGTCCGGTGGCGGCCAGCAGTGCGGTGGGGGTGGCCAGCCCGAGTGCGCAGGGGCAGGCCACCACGAGGACGGCGACGGCCGCCGAGACCGCGTCGGGAGCGTTCGCCCCGGCGCCCAGCCAGAAGCCCAGCACGCAGACCGCGATGGCCAGCACCACCGGCACGAACACCCCGGCCACCGTGTCCGCCAGCCGCTGCGCCTTGGCCTTGCCCGCCTGGGCGTCGGTGACCAGGGCGGTGATGCGGGCGAGTCGGGTGTCGGCGCCGACCGCCGCGGCCCGCACCACCAGCGTCCCGCCGACGTTGAGGGTCGCCCCCGCGACCGGGTCCCCCGGTCCTGCTTCCACCGGGACGCTCTCCCCGGTCAGCAGGCTCAGGTCCAGCGCGGAGCTGCCCTCGACCACCACGCCGTCGGTGGCGACCTGCTCGCCCGGACGCACCACGAACTCGTCGCCCGGCAGCAGTCGGTCGATCGGTACGGTCCGCTCCTGGCCGTTCTGGCGCAGGCAGACGTCCTTGACGCCCAGCTCCGCCAACGAGCGCAGCGCCGATCCGGTGCGGTTCCGGGCCCGGCCCTCCAGCAGCCGGCCGGTCAGCACGAACAGCGGCACGGCGACCGCCGCCTCCAGGTAGATGTGCGCGCCGCCGCCGGTTCCCGCGGTCAGCGAGAAGCCCATCCGCATCCCCGGCTGCCCGGCTCCGCCGGCGAACAGCGCGTACACCGACCAGCCGAAGGACGCGACCACGCCCAGGCTGACCAGGGTGTCCATGGTCGCCGTGGCGTGCCGCAGCGCCGCCCACGCCTGCCGGTGGAACGACAGCGCGCCCCAGGAGACCACCGGGGCGGCCAGCGCGAAGCACAGCCACTGCCAGTTGCGGAACTGCAGGCCGGGCAGCATCGACAGCACGATCACCGGCACGGCCAGCGCGGCCACCCCGAGCAGGCGCCTGACCCGCGCCGCTTCCTGCTCCGCTGCCGTGTCCGCGTCAGGCACAGTGTGCGCCGAATCGGCGGCGGGCTGCGCGCTGTATCCGGCCCGCTCGACCGCGGCGACCAGCTCTTCCAACGCGACGCCGGGCGGGTGCAGCACCCTGGCCCGGCCGGTGGCCAGGTTCACCCCGGCGCTGACGCCGTCCAAACGGGCCAGCCGCTTCTCCACCCGGGCCACACAGGCGGCGCAGGTCATCCCGCCCACGATCAGATCCGTGGTCAGCAGCGCGCCGTCGCTCTCCTCCGGGGCCGGGCGTCCGACCGCGTCAGTGCTCATCGTCCCTCCCCTGCGGCCGAGTTGACCGGCTGCGGAGCTGCAGCGCCCATGCCCGACATGGACATCCCGGGCATACCCGGCATGGTTCCGCCGCCGTGGCCACTGGAACCCGGGAAGTCCCCCGGCGAGAGCGGACCGACCAGTCGGCCGACCATGAACGACGCGGCGAACAGGAGCAGCAGGCCGACGAGGGCCGCCAGCAGCACACGGCGGGGAGCCGATCGGCCGCCGGCCGCGGACGGCTGCGGCGAGGGGCGAGGAGCGAGGAGCATGGTGTGGCCAGCTTCCGGGTCGGGAAGGGGTGATCGCGCGGCGCGCGAAGCAAGGACAGCGCGCCGGCGCGGGCAGGCGACAGCCAGCCTGTCGCCGCGGATATCAAAGGTCCAGAGGTGGTCCTGGTGGTGCACGTGCACCACCAGGACCACCTGGCTGCTTACTGCAGCAGGATGACCAGCATGAACGCCATCGTGACGCTCATGGCTATGTCGCAGCAGTTCGCGCCGCGGGGCGCGAGCAGGCTGCGAACCGGGCTCTGCGCCCGGCCTCGGCCTTCAGCGTCCGGACCGGAACCCGGCTCGGGTGCGGAGGCGTCGGCGTCGGTGTCGTCAGCCTCAGTCACCGCGCAGCACGCGCCGCCCAGCGCAGCAGACTGCCCCGTGCCGCCCGCCTGCGGCGTGCCGCCGGAGGCCGCCAGCAGCGGAGTGCGGTCGATGACCATGACCGCATAGCCGCACAGGAACAGCGCCAGCACCAACGCGAGGGTCGGGTAGTGGACGACCATGGACGCGGCCCCGCCCATGCCCCCGCCCATGCCCCCGCCCATGCCGCCGCCCATGCCGCCGCCCATGCCGCCGCCCGAGGACGAACCGGCGCCCGCCCCGGACGGGGCGAAGAACATGTAGAGCATCGCGCCGGACAGGACCAGGTGCGGGACGTGGTGCCGCAGCGTCAGCCGCGCCTGGTCGGCCCCGCGCCAGGCCAGGACCACCCGCCCGGCGAACCACAGGGTCGTCAGTGTGAACACGACCTTCCAGACCGTCGCGTTCAGCGGGTTCAGGTCGGATACCAGCATGCCCGCCATGGCCACCCCCATCAGCAGGTGGACGACGTCGCTGTCGTGCTCGACCCGCCGTCCGAGCCGACGGGCCAGAGCCAGGCGACCGGCGCAGTAGACGGCGGTGGCCAGCATGATCGCGGCGAAGATGTCCGCGAGCCAGTCGGGGATGTTCACGAGGTCGTCCTCTCCAGGTCGCCGGTCGCCGACTGCGCGACGGCCTTCGGCTCGGTCGTCGGGTGGGTCGCGGGCCAGTAGGCGAGCGCGATCAGCGCCAGCAGCGGACCCGAGTTCGGGTCGGTGCCCTGGCCGCCGAACACGCCGCCCACCGCCTCACCGACCACCCAGATCACCGCGGACAGCACCAGGGCCAGCGCGATCAGCGCGCGCCACAGCCGGGGCGGCAGGAACACCGCCACGGCGACCAGGGCCAGCACGGCCGCCAGCCCTATGGAGGCGGCCAGACCGCGGTGGGCCACCAGCGACGCGGAGTGCTTGATGATCGCCCCGAGCCAGTCCGGCTGGCCGTCGGCCATACCGGCGATCATCGCGTTCATGTCCTGCGAGCCGGTGTTCCCCGACTCGAGCGTGAAGAACACCAGGCTGCCCCAGAGCAGCAGCCACAGCCCCCGCGCGGCGGCGACACCGACCGGGCGAGCGGCGGGGAACGGGCCCTCACGGTCAGTGGGCCACAGCAGCACCGCGAGCAGAGCGTAGAGGATCACGCCGCCGGGCGCACCGGACAGCGGGCTGGCCCCGCCGGTCAGCACCCCGCCCAGGCCCTCGCCGAACCACCACACGGCCAGCGACCAGCCCACGGAGGCAGCCAGGGCCGCGCGGACGGTGGGACGGCAGGCGATGCCCAACCCCAGCAGCAGCTGGATGGCGGCGAACGCCGCATTGGTGCCCACCGGGTGGTGCCCGATGATGCCCGCCGCCCAGGTGATCGAATGCGCCACCGCCGACGGGTTTCCCGGCGCGGTCGGGTCGATGATCTGGGTCGCGAACGCCTTGGTGAACATGAACGGCTGCAACTGCAGCAGACCGTCCAGCAACCACACCGCGGCCAGCGCCAGTTGCAGCAGCCGGCGCGTCTCGGCAGGGGTCCGTCGGACCCTCGGCGCGGAATCCGCCCGGCCGAAGGTGAAAGCGGCTCCGGGGCCGCCCGCAGTCAACTCACTCATCGCCGCACCCCAACTCGTGGGCGGCGGCCGCGTACGCGGCAGGGTCGCGGTGGAAGGGTGCGCGCCCCGGAGGCGCGTCAAGGTACGTCATGGCAGGTCCTCAAGCAGTGCTGTGGCAGGCCGGACCGCAGCTGCGGCACCCGGCCCGGGAAGTCACGGACACGCCTCGCCCGGCCATGGCCGCTCGCGGCAGCGCCGATGGTCCTGCCACCGGCGCCGCTCGGGCGAGCGTCTGCCTGGCCAAGGGTGGGACATGTTCGGACTGTGGGGCCCGCCCCCGTGGACACCCGTGCGAACGCGGGCATACGGCATGGCGGGCACACACCATCGCCACCTGTCACGCACCTGAACGGTCTCGGACCACCCGCAACAGCACGGGCACGGGCACGGGCACGGGCACGGGCACGGGCACGGCAAGCAGACCGTCCCGCCGGGCGCTCAGTTCAACGCACAGCGGTGACGCGACAAGGTGTTCACCCCACGAGAGCGGCCGCCGGAGGACCACGGCGGACGACCACGTCCAACAGGGCGCACCGGCCGGGCTGCGGCAGCAGCCAGGCGTCGCGGGCGCGCGGGGGCACGGGAACGGTCGGCGTCCAGGTGCCGAACGCGAGTGCCAGCAGGAACAGCGCGAACCGCAGCACGGACGTCAGGGCTGCCGTCGCCACCACGCGTAGCACCGCGAACACCGATGCCTCGCCCCGGCGCAGCCACCAGGCACTGATCAGACCGGCCGCCACGTGCACGGCCAGCATCCCCCACGGTCCGTGTCCCATGGGTGCCATGGTGTGGGTCGAACCCATCGGCATGGCACCGCCCATACCGGCCATCGCCATCCCGGCCATGGCATGGGACGAGCCCATGTCCATCGGCATCGAGGCCCGCGCGCTCGCGGCAGCCGTCGTCGTGGAGGTTCCCGTCCAGGCCTGGGCCGACGAGAAGTAGAGGTGCAGCCCCAACTCACTCAGCAGCACAACGGTGGCGATGCCGGAGAAGGAGCGCTCCCGCCCGGTCAGGACCAGCGCCACTGCCAGCACCGCCGCATAGGCGACAACCAGAGCCCGGACCGGGATGCCCTGGCCGGACATCCACCAGTGCCCCGCCACCGACAGCGCCAGGCACACCGCGGCGAACAGCGCGGCGCGCATCAGGCGCAGAGACGATCCCAGGGGCACAGTTCACCATGCTCCCACTCGTGGCAAGAGCGCCCCCTGCCGGGGTGGACACCACGCAGGACAGGACTGCCGGAGCAGCTGTCGGCGGCCTTGCCGGTGGCAACCAAGCCAGCGACGATGTGGCCCAGGGTCCGGTCACCGGGCGGTGAGTTGGCGGACCAGGACGAGCGATCGTCGTCGACTTCGCCCGCAGCGACTGCCGGCCCTGTCCCGCACGCGAGCAGTGCACCGCCTCACGACGCGGCACCCGCATGCTCACGCTCAGCCCCGCGAACCCCACCAGGCCCTGACCGCCGCCCGCACCGAGCAGAAGACCGAGACCTGGCAGGCCGAGTACGCCCTGCGCGCCGGGATCGAAGGCACCGTCAACCAGGCCCTGGACGTCACCGGAATCCGCTGGGCCCGCTACCGCGGCCTGCCCAAGGCCCGTCTCCAGCATGCCTTCTCCGCCACCGCACTCAACGTCATCCGCCTCGACGCCCACTGGAGCGCCGAAGGGACCCCACCCGCCCTGTCACGCACCAGCAGACTCACCCGCCTCAGCTACCGCCTCACGGCATGACCGAATAGAGCAGCAGAGTCTGCGGGAGGGGCAAAGCACCGTACCGGTGTTGACCCTCCCGCAGATGGAGCGCCCAGTGTGGAGTCCAGGCCGCCGAAGCGGGGGCCGTACATCCGCAAGACGGAGGTTTCACTCATGTCCGACACCACGCTGCCTACTGACCGGACCGACCCGCAGGTGCGTGGCCTGGCCGTTTCACGGCCCGGCCCACCAGCACCGTGTCGATACCGCTGATCGACAGCGGCGCAAGGTCCCGCGTGATGAAACGGTGCAGTTCCTCCAGGTCGCGCAGCCAGACGGCTGCGCTCAGGTTGGCAGTGCCGGTCAGGGCGATCACCCCGTGCACGGCCGGATGGGCAGCCAGTGCGCGCCCGGCGGCGTCCAGGTGCGCGGGTGGGACCTGGAGGTAGAGGTTGGCGTCAACCTCTAGCCCCAGACGGCGGGGGTCCACAATCACCTGGGTGAGCAGCGCCCGGTCGCGCAGGAGCGCGCCCAGGCGCCGCCGGACCGTGGACTCGGGATAGCCGGTGCGGGTGGCGAGGGCGGTGGCGGTGAGCCGTGCGTCGCCTTGGAGGGCGCGCGCCAGGGCCTGGTCGAGCGGGCTCAGCTCTGCTTCGGTTCTGCTCGGCGCCCCGGCAAGGGTGAGTTCGGCCCGTTCGGCGGCGGTGAGGGCATCCAGCCGCCAGTCGGTGGCGTCCGCGTAGACGTGCAGTACCGTCTGCGCACTGACCGAGGTGATGGCGCTGGTGGCGGGCAGTTGCCGGAAGACCAGCCTGTCGCGCTGCCCGGCGGCGGCCGTCAGGACCGCGGCGACCTCTTCGCCGCCGGCGGACATGTCGACGAACGCGATGTCGGGGCGGGCGGCCAGGGCGGCGGTGATGGTGTCGAGCTTGCCCCGCAGCACCTTGATGCGCAGCAGCATCGTCGAGCCTGGCCCTTCACGCGGCGGCACGGCGACGACCTGGACGGCACCGCTTTCCAGCAGCGCCGCCAGTCGCCGGCCGGCCACACGCGCGCTGAGGCCGAGGACGCGGGCCGCGCGCTCCGCGGTCAATCGGGCGTCGCACTGCAGGGCCGCGATCAGCCGCCGATCGAGCTGATCCAGCAGCTCAGACTCCATGGAAGTGGTCACAGGTGCAAGTTTCGCTCATCCTGCTTCCCACAGCGGTAGCTCTCGCCCATGGTACGGCCATGCTGGAGGCGTCAGCACCCGTGATTCGGAGGATCCCATGACCGACGCCGCGCTCCTGCCCGCCATGCAACAGGCCGCTCGCACCCTGGGCTCGTGGCTCGCACAGCTGGAACGCCCCCGGCCGGCCCGCACCATGTCCGACTTCAAAGACGTCTTCGATGCCGTGGACACCCCCGCAGCAGCGCTGCTGCACCAGCACCTGGACCCGCTGCTCCCCGGCGTTCCGTGGGCCGAGGACCTGTCCGCGCGTCCGCTGCCCGCCGGTGAGCTGTGGGTCGTGGACGTGATGGACGGCGCCGTGCAGTACCTTCAGGGCCTGCCCCAGTGGTGCATCAGCATCACCCTGGTCCAGGACCGCGAGGCCGTGGCAACCGTCCTGCACAGCCCCGTGCTGGACGAGAGCTACACCGCGGCGCGCGGCCACGGCGCCCACCGCAACGGCGCCCCGATCGCCCCCTCGGACAAGCAGCACCTCGCGGTCACCCTGCTGGCCACCAGCCAGCCCCCGTTCATCGCCGCACAGCCCGAGGCGGCAACAGCCGCAGGACGCTCCCTGAGCACCCTGCTGCCGCTGGTCGGAGCCGTCCGCAACCTCGGCCCCACCTCGTGGCAGATCGCCGACACCGCCGCAGGCCGCATCGACGCGTTCTGGCAGTACGGCCGCGACGACGAGAATCTCCTCGGCGCCACCCTGATCGCCCGCGAAGCCGGCGCCCTGGTCTCCGACGCTGCAGGTTCGACCTGGAAGGCCGGATCCCCAAGCTTCCTCGCCGCCCCGCCCGCCCTCCACCAGCAACTGCTCACCCTCATCGCCACCCCCAACTGACCACCGGAACGATCACACCAGCAGCGCCCCGCCCTGCGAGGACGTCAGAGAAACACGGCCCGCGCCCACCGCGCCCACTGCGCCCTCAGCCCCGAAAACGGGCGGAGAACCGGCGAATCGGTGGAGTTCCAGGTCTCGGGGGACTCTGCAATCAGCGTCCACCCGTTCCCGTAGTGATGGCCCAAGGCCCTTTGCACGGATGACCGCTTGAGTGGCCCGCAACCGGAACGCCGGTCGCGGGCCAATTTCGGCGACTCCTGTGGCTATGTGCCTGTCACGGGGCCGGCACCTGGACAGGCATCCTGCCGCTCTCGACCGGGCCTGCTCCCTCAGCAGCGGACAGGTGTGGAGAGTTGACGTGTGGTCAGCGACCAGTGGGAGTCCGACGGCCGGTCGTGGTGTCGGTGGCGGCCAGTGAGCCCAGCAGGGCCAGTGAGCGGGCCGACTCCGATCCGGGTTCGGCGTGGTAGACGACCACGAGCTGGTCGCTGGTGCCGGCCACGGCGAGCTTGTCGCGGTAGGGGTCCAGGTCCCCGACTTCCGGGTGGTGCAGGCGGCTGACGGCGCTCTCGCGGCGTCGCACGTCGTGCCGGGCCCACAGCCGGCACCTCCTCCGTCGCCCACCTGCACGAGAACATCGCCGCCGCCGACCCGACCCTGCCCGCCGACGCGGTCGCCGAAGTCAACACCATCGGCCGGTAGCCTGCTCTGCGCGTCGGTCCAGAGCGCTACGGCGTGCAGGCCAGTGCGCCCCGGCAGTCACCTGCAACAGGAATAAGCGTTTTCGTTTAGGCTGGCGGCATGCCCCGCTTGAGCGAGGAGCGCCGTGAAGAGCGCCGCCGCAGGATCCTCACCAGGCCAGCACCGGTCTGGTCTACGACCACGACCTTCCGCACCCCGCCCGCGAGGACGACCCGGCAACGGCGACCCTCCCCTATCCCGCCAGCAAGATCGCGGCGGAGAACGAGCTCCGGGACAGCGGACTGCCCTGGAGCGTGCTGCGTCTCGGGTTCGTCTACGGCGACCAGGACGGGCACCTGCAGTCGGCGCCGCACCTGCTCGCCAACTGGAAGTGGCATCCTGCGCAAGCGCTGAGCCTGGTTCACCAGCGTGACATCGGCACGGCGGTGGAACTCGCCCTGACCGGGGCGTTCGACAGACACATCGTCAACATCGCCGACGAGGCACCGATCACGGTATACGAGATCGCCGGTATCGTCGGGGCAGTCTACGAGCCGTCCAGCGAGCCCCTGCCGAGCCCGTGGATGGGCCGCATGGACGGTTCCCTCGCCCGCAGTCTCGGCTTCCAGCCCAGCGTCCCGACCGTTCACCAGGCCAGCCGGGAAGGGGCCCTGTAGCGACCTTTTCGTCCGGGACGCTTCGTTGCGGGCCCGGTAGACCGGCCCGGCCCCGCGAGACTCCCGTGGTACTCGTCAACCGGTGGACGCGACTACTGGACACCCCCGGTCTCAGGTGGCGCCCATGGCGGCGTCCTCCAGGTCCAGGTCGTGCTGGAGGTTGCGGCGGGTGGTGTCGCTGACCTGGTGTTCGTCGTACAGTCGGCGCAGTTCGGCGACCTGCAGGGCGATGACCTCGCGGCGCAGGCCGCGGTAGGAGGCCAGCAGTTCGGCGCTGTCGGGGACGGAGTCGGCGGGGGTGTCGTGGTCGTGGTCGAGCCGGGCGGTCAGGACGGCGCGGACGCGGGTGACGGCGGCCTCGGTGACGGATTCGAGGTCGGCGAGCTGGTCGAGGTGGTCCAGGCCGGCCCGGGCCAGGCGGCCGCGGGTGCGGGCCTGCTCGCGTTCGGTGTGCTCGGGTTCGACGGCCAGGCCGGAGCGTTTGACCACGCCGGCCAGGCTCAGTCCCTGGACGACCAGGGTGAGGACCACCACCGCCGTGGTCAGCACCAGGACCAGGGCGCGGCCCGGCAGCGGGCGGCCGTCGTCGGCGACCAGCGGGATCGACAGGGCGGCGGCCAGCGGCATCACACCCCGGGTCCCGGCCCAGGTCAGGACTCCGGCCACGCGCAGGGAGGGGCCCTGGCCGGGTTTGACGGCGGCCGACAGCGGCAGCATCCACGCGCTGCGCAGGGCGATCAGGACGGCGGCTATGGCGGCGGCCTGCAGCGGCCACAGGTGGCTGGCGCCGGGCAGCTCCCGCACCAGGGTGGGCAGTTCCAGGCCGACGATGCTGAAGACCACGCTCTCCAGGCCGAAGACGACCACGGAGTACACGGCGCCCAGTTGCAGCCGGATGCGGGCATCGGTGATCCGGTGCCCGGAGCGCCCCAGCAGCACTCCGGCGACCACCACGGCGGTGACGCCCGAGGCATGGACGCTCTCGGCCGCGACGTAGGCCGTGTAGGGAGTGACCAGGGCGATCACGGTCTCCAGGACCGGATCGGCGGTGCGGCGGCGCACCAGCACCACGACCCCGGCCACCGCCGCGCCGATCACGCTGCCGCCGCCGGCCAGGAGCAGGAACTCGCCGCCCGCGCCCTGCCATCCCACGGTGCCGGAGGCCACGGCGAAGCCGAGGGCGAGCTTGAACAGCACCAGCGAGGTGGCGTCGTTGAACAGGCTCTCGGCCTGGACCAGCACCTGGACCCGTCCGGGCAGGGAGAGCCGGCGCCCCAGGGCGGTCACCGCGACCGGGTCGGTGCTGGCCAGGACCGCGCCCAGGACGAACGCCATGGAGGCGCCGAGCGGGGTCAGCACCGAGGCCAGGACGCCGACTGCGGCGGCCGAGGCCAGCACCAGGCCGACCGCCAGCACGGTGACCGGCCGCCACACGGTGCGCAGGTCGCGCAGCGACAGTTCCTCGGCCGAGGCGTACAGCAGCGGAGGGAGCACGACCAGGCCGATGGTCTGCGGGGCGATGTGCAGGGCCGGGGCGCCGGGTATCAGGGCCACCGCCACACCCGCGATGACCAGCAGCGAGGGGGCGGGGATGCGCCAGCGCTGGGCCCCGGTGGCCACGGTGGTGCCCAGCACCACCAGGAACAGGACGAGAGCTACCGCGTGCATGTACCGACACCTGTGTCCGCTACCGGAGGCGCCCGCGCACACCGCGTCAGGCCGTCCCCCGCGCCGACCAGACTTCCCGGCACACCAGAAGCCACTTTATCAACTTTTTAACACTGTTCGAAGCGGCTGTCAGGGCACGGAGTGATCACGTCCAGCCGGGCAGGGCGAGTCCGGCGTAGGCGGTGGGGTCGATCTGAGCCTCGCCGGCGGCGTCGGCGAAGGCCTGCAATGCCTGGACCATGGCACCCCGGTGCTCGTGCGGCATGGCGGTCACGACCTTGGTGATCTCGGCCTGGCGGCGTTCGGTGACCGCGTGGACCACCCGGCGCCCGGCCTCGGTGGCCACCAGCCGCACCACCCGTCGGTCCGCGGGGTCCGCGGTGCGCTCGACCATGCCAGCCGTGCTCAGCCGGTCGACCATGCGCATCGCGGTCGAGGGGTTGACCGCGAGCAGCTCGGCCAGCCCGGAGAGGCTGGTTGCGCCGCCGGTGTCCAGGACGACCAGCATCCGGAACTGCGGGACGGTCAGCGTGTCCTCGACCGCGGCCAGCGAGCGCGCCGAGATCGCAACCAGCACCCGGGAGGCGGTCACGACGGCTGCGACCATCTCGTTGACCGGGGCGGGTTCCTGGGACGGCAGGAGTTCAGACATGACAGCAGTTCTACCCCGCCGCGCGCCGGTACGGTGCCGCGGGCACCCCGCCCTTTCTTCTGCAAGTGCAAACATTGCATAATGCAAGAATGAATGAGACTGCGAGCAGCGAACCCCGACCGGCCGACGGGCGAATAGCCCCGGCCGCGCCGATCACGCTCCAGCGAGGACTGGCGCGCCTGTCCGTGGGCCTGCGCGAGTCCAAGGGCGGCCTGGTGGTCCTCGCCCTGGCGGTGGGCGCCGGCGCGGGCCTGGGCGCCGTCGCGTTCCGCTGGATGATCAAAACGTTCACGCTGCTGCTCTCCGGCCACACCGACTACTCCGCCGCCGGCCACGCCGCCAACCCCTACCTCCCCTGGCTGGGACGCTTCTTCGTACTCCTCGCCCCGGTTCTCGCCGGACTGATCTACGGACCGCTGGTCCAGCGCTACGCCCGCGAGGCCCGCGGCCACGGCGTGCCCGAGGTCATGTACGCCGTCGCCCGCCGAGGCGGCAAGATCGCCCCGCAGGTCGCCCTCGTCAAATCCCTGGCCTCCGCGCTGTGCATCGGCGGCGGCGGCTCGGTCGGCCGCGAGGGCCCGATCGTCCAGATCGGCTCCGCGCTCGGTTCCAGCCTGGGCGGCTGGGTGAAGGTCGCCGAGGACCGGCTCAAGGTCCTGGTCGCCTGCGGCGCCGCCGGAGGCATAGCCGCCACCTTCAACGCCCCCCTCGCGGGGGTGTTCTTCGCCATGGAGCTGATCCTCAACGACTTCACCGCCGAATCGTTCGGCATGGTCGTCCTGGCCTCCGTCACCGCCTCCGTCATCGGCCGCGCCGCCCTGGGCAACCACCCGTTCCTGCAACTGCCCGCCTTCCAGGTCCAGCACCTGACCCAGTACCTGCTGTTCGCCCTGCTCGGCCTGCTCGCCGGAGCCCTCGGCGTGGGCTTCAGCAAGGTCCTCTACCGGATCGAGGACGCCTGCGACGCGGTGTGGCGCGGCCCCGAATGGGCCCGCCCCGCCGTCGGCGGGCTACTGCTGGGCGTGCTGCTACTGGTCCTGCCCGAGATGTACGGCGTCGGCTACCCGGTCCTGGAGAACGCGGTCGGCGGCAAGTACGTCATCGGCTTCCTGCTCGTACTGCTCGTCGGGAAGATCGTCGCAACCAGCCTGACCATCGGCATCGGCGGCTCCGGCGGCGTCTTCGCCCCCTCCCTGTTCATGGGCGCCATGCTCGGCTCCGCCTTCGGCGCCGCCGCCCACGACCTGATGCCCGGCATCGCCGGACCCGTCGGCGCCTACGGCCTGATCGGCATGGGAGCCGTCTTCGCCGGAGCCGCCCGCGCCCCCATCACCGCCGTGATCATCCTGTTCGAACTCACCGGCGAGTACACCATCATCCTGCCCCTGATGACCGCCATCGTCCTCGCCACCATCGTCTCCCGAACGCTGTCCCGCGACACCATCTACACCGCCAAACTGCGCCGCCGCGGCATCGACCTCGACGCCCGCCCCGACACCTCCCCCTTCCACGGCATCACCGTCAGCGCCGTCATGGAACCCGTCCCCCCGGCCCTGCCCGAGGCCACGACGCTGACCGATGCCGCAGACCAGCTGGCCGCCTCCCCCCACGGCGTCCTGCCCGTCCTGGCCACCGACGGCACCTACCTGGGCACAGCCACCGCCCGCCACACCGCCCAAGCCCTCGCCGAAGGCACCCACAACACCAGCACCGTCGCCACCATCACCCACCGCCCCGCCACCATCACCGCCGACAACGACCTCACCGACGCCCTCGACGCCCTGGTCAACGCAGCCGGAGCCGGACTCCCCGTACTGGACCCCACTCGCACCCGACTCACCGGCTGGATCACCTACGAATCCGTCCTGGCCTCCCTGCACCACCCCGCCACCCGCACCGCCGAACCCGTCACTACGGCGAACTGACCCCGCCCCCAGCTCTCCACGCAGCCATCACCTGGTACGGACATCCCACGGCTCCCACGTACCGAAGGGGCCCCGTGCGTACCAGCCCCAACTAGGGCGCGATTCGAGCCTTCCGCCGGGCTACGCGGGGTCCTGGCGGGCCGTGCATGGCGAGCGGTTCCAGACCCTCGACTGCGGACGTGTGGGACCTCCTTGGAAGACACGGCCCACACGGGCCTGGGGGGAGACATCGAGCGACATGGGGTGTCCTTGGCAGAGTGGATGGATGGTGCGGCGGCGGTCAGCAGGCGGCACGGGCGGCGTCGAGAGCAGCAGGACCCGGCCGGAAATCGGGGTCGACCGGCACGGCCAGGTCCTCACTTGCCGCCTGGTTCCCCCAGGCGGCGGCGTTCTTCAAGTAGAAGGCGACGGCCTGGGCCTGGAAGGCCGCCCAGTCCTTGGCGCTGGCCTCCAGCCCGGTCTGCATGCACCACCGAGGGTCGGGATGCCATCGCCGGCGGCGACTACCGCTGCGCGGTGCAGGTCCTGCCCTCGGCACGGCCCTGGCTGTCCCCGCAGCGCCGCTCATCCCCGTCGGCACTGCACACGCCGACGCCGGTCTGGTCAACTGCACCGGCGCCACCACCGTCTCCTACGGCGTGCACCCGTCACCTCTTCCACGGCCTTCAACACGCGGACGGTATAGGGAAATGTGCTGCAGACAGGTATCGGCCCGGAGCCAGCAGGACCTCGCCACCACCTACCAGGCGACGTTGGCGCCGGACCTTCGATGACGCTTGATGAATCTGGTTCTGGCCGGAAGTCCGTGAAAGGCCAGGTCAGTGGCCGGCATGACGAATCGTTTTCTTGCGGAATCCCCCTGGTACGGGCCTGCGCGCGATGCCTTGAGGGAAGCGACCGAGAGGCTTTTGGCGCCACGGTACTGCGGACTGCCCCCGCACAGGGCACTTGGCGGTGCGGGGTGCGGTGGCATGCGTCGACGTGGCCGGGCGGCCCTGCACTGGGGGCCGTTCGGCCCTCGGGCATTCGACGCCCGGGGAGCACGATGACGGTAGAGCGTGCGGATGCGGTGCCCTCCGGGCACCCGGGGCGCATGTTCTGAGGAGAGATCATGACCGACACCATCACCAGGGCCGTTCCCGTCGAGGGCGCCGCCATCGGTACGGGCACCGACCTGCGCAACCGCACCACCCCCGCTTCCGCGCTGGCCGCGCCGCAGGCCCGGGGGCGCACGGCGATTGCGGACAGCGTGGTGGCGCAGATCGCCGGGATGGCCGCCCGTGAGGTCCCGGGCATCCACAGCCTGGGTGCGGGGATGAGCCGGGCCCTCGGTGTCATGCGCGACCATGTCCCCGGTGGCGGAACGAACTTCACCCGCGGGGTCAAGGTCGAGGTCGGTGAGCGCCAGGCGGCAGTGGACCTGGATGTGGTGGTCGAGTACGGCGTCGCGATCCTCGACATCGCCGCCGCCGCCCGCGCCCATGTGATCGCCGAACTGGAGCGCACGACCGGTCTGGAGGTCGTGGAGGTCAACATCGCGGTCGTCGACGTCCACCTGCTTGAGGAGGAGGACGAGTCCGCACCCAGCGAGAGCCGCGTGAAATGACCCGACCCCCGACCAACCGCACCGCCTGGCGCGAGCGCGCGTCGGACACGGAGCCGCAACCAACACCTGGCGGCGCGGGGCACAGCGCCGGCATCGGCCTGCTGGCCGGGATGGCCTTGGGATTCGCCGGCTACTTCAGCGGCTTCTGGGCCTTCCTGCTGGTAGCCGTCCTGGGAGCGGTGGGGCTGGCAGTCGGCCTGATCCTGGATGGGCGCCTGGACCTGGGCACCCTGCTCGGGTCCCACAGCGGCCGGCGATGAGCGCCGCTCTCGCGCCCCCGGACGAGCACCGGCCGCCAGTGGCGGCAGCAGATCGCGGGGTCACAAGCATCCACGATCATGCGGTCGCGCGTATCGCCGCCCGCGCTGCCCGAGAGGCACTGGCCCCGTACGCCGGGCCGGGGCGAAGCCCGCACGCGCCCCGCGCCCGGATCGCCACCAGCAGCGGAGCAGCGCGGGTGGCACTGCAGATCCACCTGCCCTACCCGCAGGACCTCTCAGCGATCTGCACCCGCCTGCAGGACGATGTCGCACACCGGTTGACGGAGTTGACGGGCTTTCAGGTCTCTGGGGTCTCCATCGACATCGAGCGCTTGACGGCAGAGCGCACCACCACGGCGGACAGCCCCGCCGTGGATCTCGACAAACCGCCGGCCCATCCCCGGGGCAGCGGTCCCACCCAGGTTGGCAGTGACGCCGGGGCGACGGCCGACAGCGCCCGGGTGCCGTACCGGTGGTGGTCAGCTCGCAGGACCCCCGCCGCGCTGACGGCCGTCCTGGTGATTGCCGCCTCCGCACTACTCGTCCACGACGTCGTGTCCACGGTCCAGGACCACCCGGCTCGTTGGGGCCGCGCAGCACTGATCCGGCACCTGGTCGAGCATCCGCTGGACAGCGCCTGGGTGATCGGCGCCGCCGCGCTGTGCACCGTACTCGGCCTGTCGCTGATCACGCTGGCGCTCACGCCCGGTCGGCGTCGACTGCTGCCGCTGCGCCCGCAGGGACAGGGTCCGGCACCACGCGCTGCCCTGGACCGCGGCAGCGCCGCCGCAGCGTTGCGGGACTCCGCGATGGGTGTGCAGGGCGTCACCAGGGTGCGGGTGCGGGTACGTCGCCGGATCACCGTGCGGGCGGACACCGGCTTCGGCGACGCGCAGCAGATCCGAACGGACCTGACCGAAGCCCTCAACCGTGCCCGCGACGGCCTGTGCCTGGCGCACCCGCCCCCGGTGACCGTCCGCACCCGACGACGCCCGGTGTAACCTCCTATGTCCTCATTTCCTCTTCAATCCGGTCAACGTCGTCCCTGGGACCTGCCATGCGAGCGCAGCCTGTTGTCAACCGCGTCGTTCTGGCGTTGATCGGAGTGGTTTTGCTCGGTGGCGGGTCGCTGGCCTTGGCCGGCGGCCTGGACCTGTACCGGCGCTGGAACCTGCCAAGGCCCACCCGGTGGCTTCCGACCGGCCCCCGCGACGCCTTGGGCTTCCGGGCCCGCCACAGCGGCTTCACCACCTGGCCGTGGGCCTGGCCGGTAACGCTGACAGCACTGACCCTGGTGGTCCTGCTGGGGCTGGTCTGGTTGCTGCGACAACTGCCCAGCAGCGGACCGCGCCGGGCCCTCGTGGGTGGGCCCGCCGCCACCGGCCCCGTCTGGGTGCGTGGTACCGCCGTGACCCAGGTGATCCGTGACCAGACCCTGGCCGTGCCCGGAGTCCAGCACGCCCGGGTACACCTGACCGGTCCCAGCGCCCATCCCCGGCTCCACCTCACTGTGGCCCTGATCCCGACCGCCTGCCCGCGCGAGGTCCTGGCCGCTCTGCAGTCCGGGCCGATCCACCACGCTCAACTGTCCACCGGCTGGACGCACCTGCCGGTCGAGATCCGATTGAGCATCGCCTCCCACCGGGCCCGGCGCACCCGCTGACCAGACCACGACCGTAAGCCCCCGGCCATGGTTGCTGCCACGGCCTTGGCCGGCGTAGCGGGGTACAGGGGGCGTGCTCCGATACATCAGATCCGGACGGCTGGAGCCGATGTGGCCGTGCCCGCCCCGTGCCCCCCGGAGCACGGGGCGGGCACGGCCACATCGGCGGGGTCGGGTCAGCCGAGGCGTGGCCGACGTCGGCGGCGGACGGCGCCGAACATCACGGCTCCGGCCCCGGTCAGTGCCGCTGCCCAGCCGAGTGCGGACGCCAGGTCGCCGGTGCCGGTGGGCGGCATGGTTCCCCCCTTCGATCTCGACCTTGATCCCGTCCAGGCCGCCGGCGCCATCAGGGTTCGTGCCCGGCAGCGGGTTGGGGTGTCCGAGTGCGCCGTGGCGGTGTTGAAGATGTCTGTCCCGTTGCCCCGGTAGGACTGCGAGAGCTTCACCGCGATCCGTTCGGTGACGCTCGCGCCGGGCAGGAGCGGATCGTGCACCGGGCAGGTGACCATCTGCCCCGAGGCACGACACCCGGTCGGGGACCGGGCGAACACCAGTGCCTTGGGCAGCGGGTCGGTGACGAAGACGTTGCGTGCCGCGCTGGGGCCCCGGTTGGCGACCGTGATGACGTAGTCGAACGGGTTCGACACCGTCACCGGCCTGCCGTTGGTCGGCGGCACCGCGTTCTTGGTGACCGTCAGGCCGGCCTGTGGCGGCAGGATGTCGGTCGTCCAGGTCCCGGTTGTCTGCGCCGGTCCGTTCGGCCCGGTGTAGGCGACCGTCACGGTGCCGGTCGTCCTGGCACCGCCCGGCGCGAGCGGATCCACCGGGAACCGCAGTGGGCCAGTGGTATAGACCAGGCCGCCGTTCACCAGCCCGCGGGGACGGGTACCGCCGGGCTTGAGGCCTGCCGGGATCTCGCAGGTGATCCGGGTGCCCTTCGGGTCCTGCGCGCACTCGGTCGGCAGTTCGTCCTGCGTTCCGTGGAGGTACGTGGGGACCTCGATGGTGAGTACCGCCGGAGCCCGGGTAGTGGACGGGCCGAGGTTGACCACGTCGAACGCCTGGGTCCGGAACTCGCCGGGCCTGTGCGCCGCATGGCCGTCGCCGACCGCCAGCATGTCACCGACCGGACAGACCTCGCTCTTGCCTTCCAAGGAGCAGTCCAGAGGCTGGCCGGTGTCGGCGTTGGAGAAGTTGATCAATGTCAATGCCGCGGGCAGGGTGTCGACGACCGAATAGAACCGTGCCGACTCCGACGGGCCCAGGTTCGTGATCGTCACCAGGTCCTCGACCCCGCGAGCCGGTCCTACCGCGACGGAGAGGTGTTCGTGGGCACGGTCAAGACCGCCGCTCCGTTCACCATGGAGATCGACCTCGGCAACGTTTGACCTGTAGACAGGATCCTTCGACTTGGGACGAGTGACCGACCTCGACTTCGAGACGGTCTGCCAGGATCTGCTCAGCGATCTCCTCGGGTGCCGGTCGGAAATCTTCCCCCGTGGCCGACTACCACCGGATCATCGGCAACCACTCCGCGACGTTCCCGGCCCTCACCGAGGCGGACGTCGCCGAGATCCGAACGATGTCAGTGGTCCACGGAACAATCGTCACTATGGAAAACCGAATCTTTGAGGTCGCAGGTGCGGCCCTGTCCGTCGAGATCTCCGCCCACGAGGCGCTGCCGCCGCTGCTGCTCCTGCACGGCGGCATGGGCAGTACCGCTGACTTCGCTGAACTCGTGCCGCTCCTCGCCGACGACTACCGGGTCATCTGCCCGGACAGTCGCGGGCACGGACGCTCCACGCTGGGCGACGTGCCGTTGAGCTATCAGCGTCTCGAACAGGACGCCCTCGCCGTCCTGGACGGGCTCGGCATCACGCGCGCAGATGTGATGGGGTTCAGCGACGGCGGCATCACCGGCCTCCGACTCGCCGCGCATCACCCCGACCGGGTCGGGACGCTGTTCACCATCGGCTCGGACTGGCAGTTGCCGGAGGCGAGCCGTGCGTTCAATTCGCGGGTCACCCCGCAGTGGTGGCGTGACCGCAACCCGGACGGCCCGTACTCCGAGGCCGCCTATGCCGAGAAGAACCCGGAGCCCGACTTCGAGCGGCTGGTCACGGAGACCGTGGCCATGTGGAGCGACAACACCGGCACACCCGGGTACCCCGGCGAGGACGTTCGGACCATCACCGCCCCGATCGTCATGATCCGCGGCACCGACGACCATCTCTCCAGCCACGACCTTGCCATCGCCCTCCAAGCTGTTCATCCCGGGGCTGCACTGCACGAGTTCCCCGATGCCGGCCATGGGGTCGCCGCCAGCCGACCCGCAGAGGTTGCCACGATCATCCGCAGGGCACCCCGAATCCAAACCCCTGTCAGCTAGTGCTCTGACCGCCGAGGTTCGCCGGGTCCACTGACGGGGCGGCCCGTCGACCATGGGACGGCGGGCCGTCGAACCGGGCCGTACCGAGGTCAGCCGGCCTTGGCGGAGTCGAGATGACCGGTGTCACCGAGGCTGACGACTTGGCGGTTGTGGAAGAAGTCGTCCTCGCGGAGCGTGGTGATGCTGCCCGGGCGCGCCCGGAAACTGGCATAGCCGACCGACTCGATCGGCATCTTGATCCAGGACGCCACGACGAGCGTCAGGGAGCCACCGTGCGTCACGATGATCTGGTGCTCGCACGGGCGCTGCAGGATCTCGTCCATGGCCGCGTAAATGCGCTGCGCCCACGCCGCCTTGGTCTCGCTACCCGCCACGCCCTCGTCGTGTTCCAGGCGCTCCCCGACAGCAGGTGGTGGGACGAAGCGCCGGTCCAGCCACTCCTGCGGCTTTCCCTCCGCCTGGCCGTAGGACTTCTCCCGCAGCCTGCGATCAAGCTTCGGTTTCACGTCGAACAACTCGGCGGCCTCCTCGGCCGTCCGCCGGGTGCGCTGCAGATCCGAGGAGAACAACTCCACCTCGGCACCGTCCGGGACGTGGGCCCGCAGCGCCTGGGCAATGGAGACCGCGTCACGGACGCCGGCGGGCGTCAATTGCGAATCATGCCATCCGCCGACAACGCCCTCGATGTGGTGCTTCGCCTCCGGATGGGTGACGACGTAAAGAGTGCGCATGGGTGATGTCCTTCCGGTAGGTAGTGTCCTGCCTGATGGCCGTCCGCAACTATGGAAGAGACGGCCGAGAACCATCAAACGGGTTCTCGGTGCGCGCAATTGTCAATATCTGTGGACTGGGTCCCCGGTCCGCAGGGAGTCGTCGCTATGCTCGTCGCCCAGCGCGAGGCCATCGCGATCATGCAGGCCAACCCCGCGATCAGGGTCCGGCCGGGAACCGACGCCGGCTCCTACGAGGACATGCGGGAACGGGCCGTCACCGTGCTCTACGGAGAGCACCCCACACCCGACCGACGCGCCGCCCTCTACATCAGCCTCGCCGTCGCCGTCACGGTACCCGCCCTGGCCGATCTGCCCACCGACGCGCAGCGGGAGACCCTCACCCGCACCTGCACCCGCCTTTCAAAACCCGATGGCCCACCCGCGCCCGGACCCCTCACCGAGGAGGCCGGGTCGGTGGCCGGCTGCCGGTCGGGCGGCGGGGTGGTGGGTCAGACCTCGTTGTTCCACATGCGGAACTCGGTGCACCTGCCGTTCTTGTCGAACGTGACGGTCCAGAGGTTGGCGAAGGTACCGAGTTCCTTGTAGCGCCCGGTGCCCTCGATCGCCGCGGTGTCACCGTTGATCACGAGGAGGGACCATTCGAAGTCCCAGCCGCCCTCCTGCCACGGCGTGCGGCTGAGCCAGCCCTCGATGATCGCCTCGCGGCCGACCCAGTCGGTCTCGTAGGGCCGTTCGTGGTACTCGGCCTGCGGGGTGAACAGCGCGGTGATGTCCTTCCTGCTGCTGGTGGTCCAGGCCCGGACATAGCCCTCGACCCAGGCCTGTACCTGCTGTTCGGTCACCATCGCTACCGCCTTTCCCTGACGTGACGACGTCGCGCTGTTCTGTTCACCCTTGGGCCGTGGGACGGACGACGAGTTCGTTGACGTCCACCTCGGCAGGCCGGCTGATGGCGAAGTGGACGGCTTCGCCGATCGCGGCGGCGGGGATCGCGATGCCCATCTGTCCCTGCACTGCGTCCCTGACGCCGCTGTCGCTGATGCCTCCGGTCAGCTCGCTCCGGGTCAGGCCGGGGCTGATCACGGTGACCCGCAGCTCCCGGCTCTCCTGACGCAACCCCTCGGACAGGGCCCGCACCGCGTGCTTGGTGGCGCTGTAGACGGCGGCGGTCGGATCCACGCGCAGCCCGGAGACGGAGGCGATGTTCACGACGTGCCCGGCGCGCTGGGCCTGCATGATCGGCAGGACGGCGGCGATGCCGTGCAGCACCCCGCGCAGGTTGACGTCGATCATGCGGTTCCACTCGTCGATCCGCAGCGCGTCCAGGCGTGACAGCGGCATCACTCCGGCGTTGTTGACCAGCACGTCGACGCACCCGTGGCGGCTGTGGGCGGCAGCGACGAAGGACTGCATGTCGGCCATGTCGGTGACATCCAGTTCGTGCGCCACGGCGCTGCCGCCGTGTGCCTCGATCTCCTTGGCGAGTACCGCCAGGCGGTCGGTGCGCCGTGCGCCGAGGACCACGTGGTGGCCCGCCGTGGCCAGCCTTCTGGCGGTGGCCTCACCGATTCCGCTGCTGGCCCCGGTGATCAGGACGACCTTGGGGGCGGCCGTCGCGGACGGGTACGTCATGGGGGTGCCTCTCGGACTGTCGACGGCCGCGGTGACGGATGTGTCGGCCGTCGGTCCTGCCAGCATGTGCCCGATCGTGCGCAGGCGGCAGGACGGGTCTTCCTGGGTGCCCGACTCCTAGGAACGCGCGGCGTACGATCACCGCATGAGCGGTAACGAACTGGGGCAGTTCCTGCTGGCGCGTCGCTCCCGTCTCAGCCCTGCCGACGTGGGCTTTCCCCGCTCGCAGGGGCGCCGGGTCAGCGGGCTGCGACGCGAGGAGGTCGCGGTCCTGGCCGGGGTCAGCGCCGACTACTACGCCCGTCTGGAGCAGGGCCGCGAGCGGCACCCCTCCGGCCAGGTGGTCGACGCCCTCGCCCGGGCCCTGCACCTCGACACCGACGCCTGCTGGCACGCCTACCGCCTGGCCGGCCTCGTGCCGAAGCCCGACGTTTCCTCCCCCGCCGTGGAGCACGTCGCACCGGAACTGCTCGGGCTGATGGACGCCTTCCCGACCGCTGCGGCCTACGTGGTCAACCGCCGCCTGGAGGTCCTGGCCTCGAACCCCCTGGCCGACGCCCTGCTCTCCCCGCTCGCGGACCGGCGCGCCATGGCGCGTTCCCTCTTCTGCGACCCCGCGGCCCGGGACCTGTTCGCCGACTGGCACTCCGTGGCCAAGGACACCGTCGCCGCCCTGCGGCTGGCCCACGGCCACGATCCGCACGACCCCCGAACCGTCACCCTGATCGCCGACCTGCTCGCCGAGAGCGAGGATTTCGCGGCGCTGTGGAGCCAGCAGGACGTGGGCCGCCTGGGCAGCAGGACCAAGACGTTCAACCACCCCACGGCGGGTCGACTGACCCTCAGCTACCAGACCTTCGAGGTACAGGACGCTCCCGGCCAGTACCTCCTGGTCGGCACCGCCGCGCCCGCGACCCCGGACGCCGCCCGCCTGACCCTGCTCGACCCCCGGTGAACGGAGGAGCAGTGGCCCCCGGTCCAGGTCACAGCCCGCATCGGGCGCCACCGAACGGCCTCCGAGCGGTACTCATCGCCGCTCAACGCTCGTCAACACTGGTCATCAGTCCATGCCTCGCAGTGTGCACCGGATGTGCACCGACCTCCGACTTCTGAGCAGGTAGGGCAAACCGACCCTTGCCCGACAAAAGCCGGAGCCTCAGAACATGCTCTGAGCTTGTCGTTTATGGTCGATGTGATCATCCGGGCCATGAGCGGCAAGGTCAGATGGTGATCCAGTATCGGCGCTTGGTGGACGTTCCGGCGGTGCGCACGTCTTCCAGCACGCCGCCGTTGCGCTCGATGGTCCGCGCTGAGGCGAGATTGCCGTCGTCGCAGGTCACAAGGACCCGGTCCAGTCCGAGTCCACGCGCCTCGGGCAACACCGCCCCCAGGGCCCAGGTGGCCAGGCCTCGCCTTCTGGCGGAAGGCCGGATGCTGTAGCCGATGTGTCCGCCGACGTCGAGCAGGAAGTCGTTCAGGTAGTGCCGCAGGTCGATGGCTCCCAGGTAGGTGCCGTGCTCGACGATCCACCAGTGCGTGGCGTGGACGCGTTCCTCCCCGACGGGGACCGACCGGTCCGACTGCTGACGCAGCCGCTCGACCCACGTCGAGAAGCCCTCGGGACTGTCGAGGTCGACATCAGGAGCCAGGCGTAGGCCGGTTCCGTCCTGGTGGGCGTCTGGAGGCCACTCCTCGCGCGCCGCGAGCCACGAGGAGTGCAGTCGATCAGTGGGTGCGATCAATTCCGGCATGAATCGACGATAACTGCAGGCAGTGGAGTGGTCTCCTTCTCAGCTTGCCGATTGTGCTCTTGTCCGCCGGCCACAGCGGTGGATGCTGTGGGCTGGCCGGTGCGTCGGGGTTTGGTGCCGGTCCTGTGGTGGGTTGGTCGGGTGTGGGCCGCGCCGGTGGCGAGGACGCGTCCGACGTCGTGGCGCGGGGCCTGGTGGCGGTTCTTCGAGCCGGCTGGGCGTCCGGGGCCGGGTTTGGTGGGTTTTTGAACTTGGGCCGGCGCGGGGGTCCTCGTGCACAGGTTCCTGAACCCCCGTCGGGACTCCGGCCGGACTTGCGGTGCCCGCCGCATCACTCGCGCCCTGGTCCGCACCGGCCATCGGGTGGCCAGGTGCACGGCGGAGCGCCTGATGCGCGAGCTGGGCCTCAAGGGCGTCATCCGCAGGCGCAGGCGCACAGGGCGTTGTCGTCGGCCGACTCGGCGCACAGCCAGGCGGTGCGGGCTCTGCTCCCCCGCGGTGGGAGCTGCCGCGCCCTCTACGAGTCTGGGCGACCGGCCCGGACTCGCCGTTCTTCGCAGGAGGTGCGCCATGCCCGGGCAACCGGTGGCCGACCTGGTGCTGACCGCAGGGGCCGGCTCCACATCGTCCGCACGCCCACCCGCCGGCCGGGCGTCACCCGTCGAGGCTTGGCTCAGCCCTTGGCGACCGCCGAGGCCCAGTCCAGGTTCACGCCCATCTGGGCGTACATGTCCGTGTAGCCGACGTAGCAGTCGAACTTCTCGATCTTGCCGTTGTGCAGGTACCAGAAGTCGGCGGTCGGCGCGTCGATCCTCGCGCCGGTCGGCTTGAGGGTGCCGGCCGGAGTCTGCAGCGGTCCCTCGAAGGTGCCCTGGATCGACAGTTCGAGGCTGATCTCGTCGCCGTTCACGGTGATGCTCTTCAGGTCGCGGTGGACGTCGGGGAAGATGGCGGCCATGGTGGTCAGGACGTCGCCGAGCGCCTTGCCCTGGTAGGTCTGGCCGGCGACCTCGTCGTTGAAGACGCCGTCACTGGTGAAGCTGTTGATGAACGCGTCGACGTTCAGGCTGTGGCCCTCCGCGTCGTGGTACGCGTTCAGGACGACTGCGAGATTGGCGATCTCGTGCGCGGTCAGGTGGCGGTTGGTGAGCGGCAGCGCCGCCAGTTCGCCGGGGCTCAGGGCCGCGTGGGCCGCCGAGCCGCCGCCGGCGTGGCTCTGCGCGCTGCCGGCGGCCGGGCTTGCGGCCTGCGACGGTGCGGCGGCAATGGCGAGACCGCTCAGGCTCGCGACCGCGGCCGTGGTGACGATCGACTTCCATCCGAGCGACTTCATGTCGTGTTCCTCCGGGTTGGTTCTCGGGATCTGACGATCCGTCGAAGCAGTTGCGCGCCGAGTGCGGCACGTTAAAATCAATCGCTTGATTGACTGTATGAACGGCAGCGCAGACCTGTCAAGCGAATGATTGATTTATGTGTTGCGGGGCGCCGTGCCCCGGACCCGGCGGCCCGGCGGCCCGGCGGCCCGGCGGCCCGGCGACGACGACCCGACTCACGGGTGGACGACGGGCGGACCCGCCGCCGGACGGCCGCTTGACAGTAAATTAAATCAAGTGTTTGAATACTTCCCATGGCGACAGAACGTGCAGATCAACGCCGCGAAGCCGGCCAGCGAACACGGGACGGGCTGCTGGCCGCCGCAGTGGAGCTGCTCGCGCGACACGGCCAGGAGGGTGTGACCCTCCGCGAGGTCACGGATCACGCCGGAGCCAACGTCTCCGCGGTGAGCTACCACTTCGGGTCGCTGAGGACACTGTGCGATGCGGCGATCGAGCACGCGCTGGAGCAGTACCTGGACGCGCAGATCGATGCGGTCGCCTCGCTCGACGACACGTCGGAGATCGAGGACCTGGCCGCGGCCTTCACCAGGCCGATGATGCGCGCGCTGGCGGCCGGCGGACCGGACCTGGCGGTCATCCGGACGGTGGCGCGGGTCGGGATCGACCCCCCCGAGGGCTGGGACCGGCTGACGGCGAAGTTCCAGCAGTCCCGGCAGGACATCGTCCGCAAGCTCTCGGCGAGCCTTCCCGGGGTCGAGGAGCAGGAGTTGGACTTCCGCACCCGATGCGCGGCCGGTCTGCTGAACTGGCTCGCGCTGGCGCCCATCGGCGCCGAGTTGGCCGCCAAGCCCCCCGAGCAGATCGAACGGTGGCTGGTCCCCGTACTGGCCGGAGCATTCCGCGGCTCCCCGAACATCGGTTGATCCGACCCGGCGCCCGCCGGAACACGGCCGGCCACCACGACAGCCGGCCGCACGGTCACGTCACGAGTCGCGCCCGGCTCCGGTCATCAGGGCGAGCGTACTGTGGGGTGCATTGTCGTCGATCATGATCGAGTACATGTCGTCGTCGGCTGCTTCCACGGCGGCGGCTCGGGCGAACATTCCCCGTTCGTGCTGCGCGAGCGCGGCCTCCATGTCGTCGGGGTGCGCAGCAAGGGCGTGGGCGAGCTCGGCCCCGTCCAGCATGGCCAGATTGGCGCCTTCACCGTTCGGCGCCCTGAGGTGGGCGGCGTCACCGATCAAGGTGACCCCCGTCGCGCGGTCCCAGCGGTGCCCGGCCGGCAGGGTGAAGATGGGGCGCAGGACCGGTGGGGTATCGCTGTGGGTGACCAGGGCGGTGAGTTCCGGGGCCCAGCCCTCGAACTCTGCTGCGACCCGGGCGGCCAAGGTGGCGGCGTCGGCGGTGTCGAGGGCGGCGAGCCAGCCCTGGGACTTCTTCAGCTGTGCGTATGTGTGCAGGGTTCCGCCGCCCTCGCGGTGGGCCAGCAGTCCCCTGCCCGGCGAGAGCGCGAACAGCGATCCGCCGCCGACCGCCTCCGCGCTGGCGGGGTGGCGGGTGTCGCCGTCGAACAGGAATGTCTCCACGCTGCAGACGCCGAAGTACTCGGGGGTGGCCTCGGAGAGCACCGGGCGCACGCGTGACCATGCGCCGTCGGCGCCGACGAGCAGGTTCGCGACCACGGTGGCGCCGTTGGCGAAGCTCAATCCGTGGCGGTCGTCGCCGAGAGCCGTCACTCCGGTGACCTTGTGCCCCCATCGGACCGTGCCGGAGGCGAGGGAGTCCAGCAGCAGCTGCCGCAGTCCGCCGCGCGGTACCTCGGGGCGCTCGCCGGTGCCCTCGTCGGGCAGGTCGAGCAGCACGGTCCCCGCCCGGTCCATGACCCGGTAGGACTCACGGCCGGCCAGGACGAGCCTGCGGAACCCCTCCGTCAGCCCGGCCGCCCCCAGCGCCCGTTGGCCGTTCCAGGGGTGGATGTCGAGCAGGCCGCCCTGGCGGCGCGCGTCCGGCGAGGCGTCCGCCTCGTAGACGGCGGCCCCGATGCCGTGCACCTGCAGCACCCGGGCCAGCACCAGACCGCCCAGACCGGCTCCGACGATCGTGACCGAGGTCGTCATGGTCCACCTCCACAAGCGCGTTCGATCCGCACCGGACGTGCATTGGATCGTCACTCCAAAAAGCTAGCACGGCTTTGGATCGGCGATCCACCCATGCGACACTGAGGACCATGGTGAAGCGAACTCCGCAGGGATCTCCGCGGTCCCCGCGCCGCACGGACGGACTCTCCAGGGAGGTGATCGTCCAGGCTGCCACCGAGCTCCTGGACGGCGGCGGCGAGGCGGCGCTGACGCTGCGCGCCCTCACGGTGCGCCTGAGCACCGGTTACGGGGCGATCTACCACCATGTCGCGGACAAGGGCGACGTGCTCGCGGCGGCCACCGACGATGTCATCACCCGCGTGCTGGCCCGGGTCGTCAGCGACGTGGACCCCCGGGAGGCCCTGCGTCGCCTCGCTCTGGGCCTGTTCGACGCGATTGACGCACATCCCTGGGTCGGCGCCGAACTGTCCCGGGAGCCGTGGCGGCCCGCGCTTCTGGACTTCTACGAGAGCGTCGGCAGGCTGCTGGACGCGCTCGCCGTACCCGAGCGGGTGCGAGTCGACGCGGCCGGCGCGCTGGTGAACTACGTGCTCGGCGTCGCCGGGCAGAACGCCGCGAACGCCCGCCGCCGCGCCGGCGGCGACACGGACCGAGCAGCCTTCCTCGACGACACCGCCGCGCGATGGGCGCGGCTGGACCCCGGCAAGTACCCGTTCGTGCACGCCGCCGCGACGCAGTTGCGCGAGCACGACGATCGGGAGCAGTTCCTCGTCGGAGTGGACATCTTCCTGGCCGGAATCGCCGCCCTGGCACAGCGGGCCACCACCAGCGACGGGACGCGCCTGCCCGAATGAGCCGAGACAACCGGTCAGCCGAGGCAGCCGGTCAGCCGAGATAGCGCCGCAACAGGCGCTTGCACTCGGCGATCAGCGCGGGGTCGCCCTCGGGGTCGACGCGGAAGGCGAGCCGGAGCACCGCGTCGGCGCACTCCAGGGCGACCCGCAGGGCCAGTCGGGGGTTGGGCGTCGACTCGTCGGCGGGGCCGAGCAGCGGGCCCGTCAGGGCCCAGAGCCGGTCGGCCACGGCGTGGTTGTTCTCCCGTTCGGGGTCCAGCAGGTGGATGCTCCCCTGGTCCTCCATCCCGATGGCGCCGAAGTCCACCACTCCGAAGCCGGGCACGGCGCGGTGCATGGCGACGTACTCCTCGACCGCCAGGTCGACCAGCGCGCCGATGTGTGAGGGGTGCTCTGCTTCGACGCGGCGGCTGAGCCGGTCGATGTAGTGCTCCAGGTTGCGTTCGGCGAGCGCGCCGACCAGTCCCTCGACGCCGGGGAAGAACTGGTAGAGCGTGCCGATCGGCACCTCGGCCCGGTGCGCCACCTCCTTGGTGGTGAGCGCGGTGTAGCCGACTTCGTCGAGGAGCTCCGCGCAGGCGTCGAGGATCCGCTCGAAGCGCTCCAGGCTGCGGCGCTGGACCGGGCGGCGGCGTACGGCGGAACCCGGCGCGGAGGCTGCTGTGTGCATGGTTCCACTCTGCCGGATCGGGTGTAGCGTTGGCGACCGAATAACACGAGTACTACTCATGTTAGGAGCACCTACGCCCATGCCGCAGTCCGCTCAGCCCGCTCAGCCCGTGCAGCCCCCGCCGCTTCCCGCCTCCTTCCGCTGGGGAGCCTCCACCGCCGCCTACCAGATCGAGGGCGCCGCCGCCGAGGACGGCAAGGGCCCCTCCGTCTGGGACACCTTCACCGCGCGCCCCGACACGGTCAGGGACGGCCACACCGGTGACACCGCCTGCGACCACTACCACCGCTACCAGGAGGACGTGGCCCTGCTGAAGGGCCTCGGACTGGACGCCTACCGCTTCTCGGTCTCCTGGCCGAGGGTCCAGCCGACCGGCCGCGGACAGGTGAACGGCAAGGGCCTCGACTTCTACGACCGCCTGGTGGACGAGCTGCTCGCCAACGGCGTCGTCCCCACGCCCACGCTCTTCCACTGGGACCTCCCGCAGGCCCTGGAGGACGGCGGCGGCTGGCTCGACCGGGACACGGCGCACCGCTTCGGCGAGTACGCGGCCGTGGTCGCCGACCGCCTGGGCGACCGGGTGCAGCGCTGGATCACCCTCAACGAGCCCTTCATCCACATGGCCTTCGGCTACGCCTTCGGCGTCCACGCCCCCGGCCGCGCGCTGATGCTGGACGCGCTCCCGGTCGCCCACCACCAACTCCTGGGCCACGGACTGGCCGTGTCGGCGCTGCGGGCGCGCGGCGCCGAGGAGGTGATGATCGCCAACAACTGCAGCCCGGTCCGGGTGGCCGACGGGGCCGGCCCGGCGGACCGGGCCGCCGCCGAGGCCTACGACACGCTGCACAACCGGCTGTTCAACGATCCGCTGCTGCTCGGCCGCTACCCCGACCTGTCCGCCTACGGCGTCGCCGAGCCCACCTGGGGCGGCGTGGTCAGGGACGGGGACCTGGAGACGATCGCGGCGCCGCTGGACGGCCTCGGGCTCAACTACTACAACCCCAGCTGGATCACGGCCCCGGCCGAGGGCGGCGCCCTGCCCTTCGACCTGGTCGAGCCGGAGGAGGACTACCCCCGCACCGCCTTCGGCTGGCCGGTCGTCCCCGAGGCGCTGACCGAGCTGCTGGTCGGGTTCGCGGAGCGCTACGGCGACGCCCTGCCGCCGGTCCACATCACCGAGAGCGGCTGCTCCCAGCCGGACGAGCCGGTCGACGGCGAGGTGCTGGACCAGGCGCGGATCGATTACCTGCGCAGCCACATCGACGCCGTCGCGGAGGCGGTCGCCCGGGGGGTGGACGTCCGGGCGTACTTCACCTGGTCGCTGCTGGACAACTTCGAGTGGGCCGAGGGGTTCCACCAGCGTTTCGGCCTGGTGCACGTGGACTTCGCGACCCAGCTCCGCACGCCCAAGGCGTCCTACGCCTGGTATCGGGACCGGATCGCGCGGCACCGTGTCGCCCGCGAGTCCTAGGGGCTACACTCGCGCAAACATGAGATGAGCTCACCTTGTCCCGAGTGAGGGAACCCGATGCGCCGAGCCAGTGCCGACACGCCGCTCCGCCGCCGGACCGGGCTCGCCGAGGACAGCGGAGCGGCTGTCTTCGACGAGCCCCTGCAGCGGGTCCGTCCGGCCTGGACCGCCTCGCTCAGCCTGTCCACCCTCGCCGTGTTCATGGCCTTCATGACGCCCATTCAGATCCTGCTGCCGCTCCAGCTCCAGCACATCGACGACGCCCAGAAGACCACCGCCCTCGCCTGGGTCACCGGCTTCGGCGCGCTGGTCGCGGTCGTGGCCAACCCGCTGGCGGGCGCGCTCTCGGACCGGACCAGCAGCCGCTTCGGCCGCCGCCGGCCGTGGATCGTCGGCGGCGCGGTCTGGGGAGCGGCCGGGCTGATGCTCACCGCGGCCCAGCACACCGTGGTCGGCGTCGCCTTCGGCTGGTGCGTCGCCCAGGCCGGGCTGAACGCGATGCTCGCCGGCGTCAGCACGCCCATCGCCGACCGGGTACCGGTGGGCCAGCGCGCCGAGGTCTCCGGCTGGACCGGGATCATGCAGTCCTTCGGGCTGATCCTCGGGGCGCTGCTCACCACCCTGCTCTTCACCGGCGTCGAGTCCGGCTACGGCTCGCTGGCGCTGGTCACCCTGGTGCTGGCGCTGCCCTTCGCGCTGTTCTTCCACGAGCCGCCGCTGCCGCGCGAGTTGCGCCCCGCGCTGGACCCGCGGCAGATCCTGGCCGGCCTGTGGCTCAGCCCGCGCCTCCACCCGGACTTCGCCTGGGCCTGGCTGACCCGCTTCCTGATCAACCTCGGCAACGCCCTGGGCACGCTCTACCTGCTGTTCTACCTGACCGACTCGGTGCACTACGGCGACCCGGCCACGGGGGTGCTGATCCTGACGGTGATCTACACCCTCTGCGCGGCGGCCACCGCGATCCCGGTCGGGCGGATCTCCGACCGCAGCGGGCGCCGCAAGCGCTTCGTCCTGCTGTGCTGCGTGGTCATGGCCGCCGCCGCGGTGCTGCTGGCATTCGTCCACACCTGGACGGCGGCGATGGCCGCCGCCGCGATCCTCGGCGCCGGCTTCGGGATCTACCTCGCGGTGGACCAGGCCCTCGTCACCCAGGTGCTCCCGACGGCGCAGGACCGGGCCAAGGACCTGGGCGTGATCAACATCGCCAACTCCGGTCCCCAGGTGCTCGCCCCGGCCATCGCCGCCCCGATCGTCGCCCACGCCGGCGGCTACACCGGCCTCTACCTGGCCACGGCCATGGTCACCCTGGTCGGTGGGGCGCTGGTGCACCGGGTCCGCTCGGTCGACTAGCCGTGCCGACCCGTGCCTTCCGGCCGAGGGGAGGCGGCCGGCCGCGCGGCCGCCCGGCGGCGGCCGGCCTCGACGACGGGTGCGCGGCCCGGAACAATCCGGTCTCCCCCACCTCGATGCTGCCGTAGGGTGCGCGGGTTGTCGTGGTGGAGAGGTGGAGAGGTGGTGCGGAACGTGGCGCCCAGGGCAGTGACGCGGGAGCAGCTGGCGGGTGCGGCGCGGGCCGCGTTGGGCGGCGGGCGAAGGCTGGAGGCGGTCGAGCGGGTCTCGGGCGGCACCAAGAAGGGCGTGTACCGCCTGGTGCTGGACGACGCGACGACGGCGATCGCCTACCTGTGGGACGACGCCGAGAACTACTGGCCGGCGGCCGAGGGCGACGACGACCTGACCGACCCGTTCTCGCCCGGGCTGGGGCTCGATCTGTTCCAGGCCGCGCACGCGCGGCTGGACGCGCTCGGCGTCCGGGTCCCGGCGCTCCGGCTCGTCGACCGCGACGGTGCCCACTCCCCGGCCGACCTGGCGATCGTCGAGGACCTCCGGGGCGAGAGCCTGGAGCAGTTGCTCGCCCGCGACCGGCGCGCCGCCGGTCCGGTGATGGCCCGGCTCGCGGAGTCGCTGACGGCGATGCGGGGCCACCGGGCTCCGGCGTACGGCAAGGTGGCCGTGGTCGACGCCGGAGGAACGTCGCGCGGTACGTCCTGCGCGGGGGTGGTCCTGGACCGGGCGCTGCGGGACCTCGCCGAGGCGGCCGCACGCGATCCGCGGATCGCGGGCGCCGCCGACCGGCTGGAGGAGCGGCTGCTGGGGCTGGCGGCGGCGGTGCGGCCGCGCGCGGAGTACGCGGTGGTGCACGGCGAACTGGGGCCCGACCACGTGTTGGTGGACCCGGACGGCAACCCCGTGGTGATCGACGTCGAGGGCTTGATGTACTTCGACGTCGAGTGGGAGCACGTGTTCCTGCGGATCCGGCTGCACGACGCCTACCGGCCGCTGGAGGCGGACGGGCTGGACGAGGACCGGCTCGCGCTCTACACGCTCGCCCAGCGGCTCTCGCTGACGGCGGGGCCGCTGCGGCTGCTCGACGGGGACTTCCCCGACCGGGAGTTCATGGCCGGCATCGCCGAGTACAACCTGCAGCAGGCGCTGGAACTGGTCCGCGACTGAGGAGGTGAGGACTCCGGGGGCCGGGAGTTCCGGTGCCCGGACTACTGGGGCCCGGACTACTGGGGCCCGGACCGCTGTCCGCGCCGGAGCCGAATTCGGGAGCGGCGGGCCGACCGGACGTGGCACGGTGACGGCATGAATCCGCCGACCGACGATCAGACCTCCTCCCGCCGAGGCCGAGTGACCATCCTGACGGGACCGCCCGGAGCCGGTAAGAGCACCGTGGCGGCGCTGCTGGCCGATCGCCTGACGCCCAGCGTCCACCTGCACGGCGACGACTTCTGGCGCTGCATCAAGCAGGGCTGGATCCCGCCCTACCTGCCCGAGGCCCACCAGCAGAACCAGGTGGTCCTGCGGGTCCTGGTCGCGGCGGCGTTCGGCTACGCCGACGGCGGCTACCAGGTGATCCACGACGGCATCGTGGGCCCCTGGTTCATCGACCTCTTCCGCGCCGCGGCGGAGGAGCACGCGGTGCCGCTGGACTACGTCGTCCTGAGGCCGGATCAGCAGACCACGCTGGCCAGGGCGACCGGCCGCACCGGCGACGCGCTGACCGACCCCGAACCGGTCCGCTCGATGTACGGCCAGTTCAGCGACCTCGGCCGCTACGAGGCCCAGGTCCTGGACTCCACCGGGCTGACGGCCGGGGCGACCGCCGACAGCGTCCTGCGGGGCCTGGCGAAGGGTGTCTACCGCCTCGGCCCCGACGACGGCACCGGTTGACCGGGCCGCGGTTCGCGGACGGGTCAGGTCGGAGATCCTGGGCAGGCGTTCGGTGTCCGCCCCAGCCGGGCGCGGACGGACGGATCCGACGCGGGAGTGACCATGAGTGACATGACGCGGTACACCATCGACACCGAAGTCCGCTGCCAGGGCCAGGTCTCCGGACGGCTGGTACGCGTGGTGATCGATCCGGTGGCCGGGCGGCTGACCCATCTCGTGGTGGAGCCCGAGCACGGCCGGGACGTGGCACGACTCGTGCCGATCGAACTGGCCGACGCCGCGAGCGCCGCGCCGGACATCCTGCTGACCTGCAGCGCAGCCGAGTTCGCGGCGCTGGACCCGGCCGAGGAGACCGAGTTCCTGCCCGGCGGCGGCACCGAGTTCGGCTACCAGTCCGAGCAGGCCATGATGTGGCCCCACTACCTCCTGGGCGCGGCCGGTCTCGGCGGCGCCGTCCTGGCCGGCGACCTCGGCGGCGAGACCCGCCCGACCACCTACGACTGCGTTCCCAGGGGCGAGGTGCAGGTTCGCCGCGGGGAGCGGGTCGAGGCGACGGACGGCGAGATCGGCAAGGTCCAGGGGCTGATCATCGACCCGCGGGATCACGCGGTGACCCATGTCCTGCTCGAAGAGGGACACCTGTGGGGCAGGAAGACCGTCGCCATCCCGATCCGCACCGTGACCTACACGGACGGGAGCGTGCGGGTCGAACTGTCCAAGACGGAACTCGGCGACCTGCCGCCGGTGGACTTCGACCGGCGGAGCTGAGCCGACGGGCAGCCGGGCGACGCGCCGCCCGGTCACTCCTCGTCGAGCAGCCGGGTGCGCAGCTGGCCCAGGGCCCGGGTCAGGATCCGGGAGACGTGCATCTGGGAGATCCCCAGCTCGGAGCCGATCTGGGACTGGGTCAGGTCCCCCGTGAAGCGCAGCGACAGGACGCTGCGCTCGCGGTCGGTCAGCTGGGCGATCAGGGGCTTGAGGGAGGTGACGTTGTCGATGCAGTCCAGGCCCGGGTCGGTGTGGCCGAGGCGCTCGACGAGGGTGCTGCCGTCGCCGGTGTCGTCGGCCAACTGGTCCAGGGAGTTGGTGGTGTAGCCGTTGGCGGCGATCAGGCCCTCGGTCACCTCCTCCCGGGTGAGCCGGAGTCGGCCGGCGAGTTCGGCCACGGTCGGGGGACGGTCCAGGGTCTGGGCGAGGTCGGCGGTGGCGCGGGCCAGGTGCAGCCGCAGCTCCTGCAGTCGGCGCGGGACGTGGACGCCCCAACTGGTGTCGCGGAAGAAGCGTTTGATCTCACCGACGATGGTCGGCAGGGCGAAGGTGGGGAACTCGATCGCCCGGTCCGGGTCGAAGCGGTTGATCGCCTTGATCAGTCCGATGGTGCCGACCTGGAGGATGTCCTCCAGCGGCTCGTCGCGGGTGCGGTACCGGGCCGCGGCGAACTTCACCAGCGTCATGTTGAGCTCGACCAGCGTGTTGCGGACGTCGGTGTGCTCGTGGGTGCCCTCCTCCAGGGTCGCCATCCGGGCGAACAGCGTCTTGGAGATGCGGCGGGCGTCGGCCGTGCTGACGAGGTGCGGGCGGGAAGGGACGGCGCCCCGGACCGGGGCCGCCCCGGCATCGGCGGGCACTGCGGTCCGCGCGGTCTCCACTGGCGGTGCGAGCTGGACGGTCTGGGGCACCCGGAACTCCTCGGCTGGGTCGTCCACGACGCGGCCGGGGTCCGGGGCAGCTGAAAAGCCGGTGGGGCTTGTCCATCCACACAGTAGCGCGGTACGCCGCGCAAAAGGGGGTACGGCCGCCTCGACCTGAGGTGCGGGCGCCGTGCGCCACCTGATGATCTCGGCCCCGGTTCCCGGTCCGGCCGGGGCGGAAGTCACCAAGTAGGTGCGGCTTCTTTGTTCCGCGCCCCGCGGATGCCCCAGCCTCTCAGTCATGACAATGACAACGGCGGGGGCCGGCCGCACCGCGTCGGCGCCCGCCGTCGGATCCTGACCGGGAGGGCGCGCGGATGCGGGTCGATCTGCTCACCAAGGAGTACCCACCGGAGGTCTACGGCGGGGCGGGGGTTCATGCCGGGGAGCTGGCAAGGGAGTTGCTGACCCGCGTCGATCTGCGGGTCCGCTGTTTCGGCGGGCCGCGGCCCGGGGTCGAGGCGACCTCGTACCCGGAGCCGGAGCTGACGGCGCAGGCCAACCCGGCGCTGCGGGCGCTCGCGGTGAACGTCGAGATGGCCGCCGCCTGCGCCGGCGCCGACGTGGTGCACAGCCACACCTGGTACGCGAACGCCGCCGGCCGTCTGGCGCAGGTGCTCCACGGCACCCCGCACGTGGTGACCCTGCACAGCCTGGAGCCGCTCCGGCCCTGGAAGGCCGAGCAGTTGGGCGGCGGATACGCCCTCTCGTCGCTGCTGGAGCGCACCGCGGTCGAGTCCGCGGACGCGGTGGTCGCCGTGTCCGCGGGGATGCGCCGGGACATCCTGGCGGTCTACCCGGAGGTGGCACCGGACCGGGTGCACGTGGTGCACAACGGGATCGACGCCACGGCGTACCGGCCCGACCGGGGCACCGAGGCGCTCGAACGGTTCGGGATCGACCCGGCGCGGCCGATCGTCCTCTTCGTCGGACGGGTGACCCGGCAGAAGGGCCTGCCGCAACTGCTGCGCGCCGCCTTCGAACTGGATCCCTCCGCGCAGCTCGTGCTCTGCTGCGGGCAGCCGGACACCCCGGAGGTGGCCGAGGAGACCGCCGAACTGGTGGCCGCCCTGAGCCGGACCCGCAGCGGAGTCTTCCGGATCGACGGCATGCTCGAACCGGCCCACGTGCGCCAGCTGATGACCTGGTCCACGGTGTTCGTCTGCCCCTCGCTCTACGAGCCGATGGGCATCGTCAACCTGGAGGCGATGGCCTGCGGGACGGCGGTGGTGGCCACCGCCACCGGCGGGATCCCGGAGGTGGTGGCGGACGGGGCGACCGGGCTGCTGGTGCCGATCAAGCAGGAGCAGGACGGCAGCGGCACCCCGCTGGACCCCGAGCGCTTCGCCGCGGACCTCGCGGCGGCGGTGAACGGACTGGTCCGTGACCCCGGGCTGGCCCGCACCATGGGCGCGGCGGGCCGGGTCCGGGCGACGGAGCAGTTCAGCTGGCAGCGGTGCGCGGAGCGCACCCACGACATCTACCGTTCGGTGCTGGGCCGGGGCTGACCGGCGCCCCCGACCAGGACACGTCAACTCCCACTCCTCCGCACCCTTGGCCTGCGTCGGTAATGATGTAATCATGTAGACATGAGTACGAGACGTGCGCCGGCCGAGACCCTGCGGGACTGGTTCGCCGAGCGCCTACCCGATGGACTGTTCGACGAACCCGTCAAGATCGTCTTTGATCGTGAAGAGATCACGGTGATCGGAAGCATCGCCGCCCCGACACCCGACCCCGGCGCCTCCGAGATCGAGCAGGCGGTCGCGACCGCCAACTGGATCAAGACCTTTCGTGAGCGCACACGTCAGACCCGCATCGAGATCGCCTCCGATGCGGAACACATATTCGGACGCAAGGTGTCCTGGGGTGTGACCTGTGGCGACATCACCCAGATGTTCTCCACCCTGTCCATTCCGGTGATGACCCGGCTCCGGCAGAGCGAACGCCGCCTGCTCGACACCCTCGTGGACGCCGGAGTGGCCCGCAGTCGCAGCGACGCCCTCGGCTGGTGCGTCCGGCAGGTCGGCGAACACACGGAAACCTGGCTCTCCGATCTGCGGGAGGCGATGCGCCGGGTCGAGGAGGTGCGCGACGCGGGTCCGCACACACAGTAAAGTCGGCGGAAATTGGCAGCTCCGGCCGCTGCGGCCGATTTCTGACGATTGTTCGGACCCCCGCGGTCCGGAGGAATGGGCCAATCCGCTCCGCGCCCTCCGGGAGCACGTCTGTCACGAGGATCACGTTTACCGCCGCCGGTGGCCGCTGATCTGACGAATAGGTAGCTTGGGCTATATTGGAGCGCTCCGGCCTCCGGTCTCCTGTCCCGCCAGGGCCGGCCTCCAACGGTTGGCCGGACTCGAAGATTGGCAGCATTCTCCGACGAACTGGAGCTCACGATGTCAGCGAGTCAGTTACCGACCCCGACCGCAGTACGAGAGCGAACGGCGGAGCTGCTGCACGGGTGCAGCGAGCTGGCTGAGTCCCTGGGACGGTCGGGCCCCGAGGCCGAGGTCGCCCGGCGGCTGCGCGACCGAGCGATCCGTCCGCTGACCGGCGTCCTCGCCGCCGGGCCCGCTCAGGACGGGGCCGCGCCCCACGGAACGGCGGCGTCCGCGACCTCGGCACTGCCCCTGAGCGATCGCCTCTGGGCGCTGGCGGAGAACGCGACCGAGCTCTCCGCCCTCCCCGGCACCCCCGGAGCGGTACTGGAGGCAGCGGCGGCGCTGCAGCACCTGGCGCTCCAGCCCCCGGAGGGCGTGGCGGCCCCGGATCCGGAGACCGGGGCGAGCCGCCGGGCCCGGCTCACGGCCCTGCTGGCCGACCTGCCCCCCGACATCAGGGTCACCACCGACGGCCCCTACCTGGCCGTCAACCCCGAGCGGATGTGCACCCACCTCGGCGAGGAGGTGTCCACCCGGCCGCTGACGGCGCTCTGCCGCTGCGGCGAGTCCGCGGACCGGCCCTGGTGCGACGGCTCGCACGCGACCAGCGGCTTCAGCGGCGCCAAGGACCCCAGCCGGGTTCCCGACCACCGCGACAGCTACGAGGGCCAGACGGTCACCGTGCTCGACAACCGCGGCATCTGCGCCCACTCGGGCTTCTGCACCGATCGCCTCAACACCGTGTTCCACGCCGGCAGCGAGCCCTTCGTCACGCCCAGCGGCGGCCGCTCCGACGAGATCATCAGTGCCGTCCGCGACTGCCCCTCGGGCGCCCTGAGCTTCGCGGTCGACGGCCGCGAGGCCCGCGAGCAGGTCGACCAGTCCCTCCGCGCACCGGACATCACGGTCTCCAAGGACGGCCCCTACCGGATCACCGGCGGCATCCCGCTCCACGGCGACCTCGACGGCGACCGGGTGGAGCGGGTCGAGGGTTACTCGGCGGAGCACTACAGCCTGTGCCGCTGCGGGCACTCCAAGAACAAGCCGTTCTGCTCCGGCATGCACTACTACGTCAACTTCGTGGATCCGCAGCCGGATCCCGACACCACGCCCACGCTGTTCGCCTGGGCCGGCGGCTACCCGGCGCTGCTGCGGATGACCCGGCTCTTCTACCAGAAGTACGTTCCCCAGGACGCGCTGCTGGCACCGCTGTTCTCGCGGATGGCGCCCGACCACCCCGAGCGGGTGGCCGCCTGGCTCAGCCAGGTCTTCGAGGGGCCCGAGTTCTACAGCCAGCGCTACGGCGACTACAACCGGATGATCTCGCAGCACCTGGCGAAGAACCTCACCGAGGAGCAGCGCTCGCACTGGGTCTCGCTGATGAGCCAGTCCGCCCAGGAGGCGGGCCTGCCCAACGACGCCGAGTTCCGGGCCGCGTTCGTCGCGTACCTGGAGTGGGGTTCGCACATCGCCGCGGAGAACTCCCAGTCCGTCGCCCACCCGGTGCCGAACATGCCGATCCCGCACTGGTGGTGGGTGTGCCAGGCCACTCCCTCGGCCCGGGTCTCCGCCCTGGCCGCCCCGGCCGAGGGCGAGGAGCAGCCGGCCGAGGTGGTGCTGCCCGGCGCCGACGAGGCGGTCGGCTACGCCGCCCACATCAAGGACCTGTTCCGGGCGAAGGACCGCAACTCGATGCGGTTCGCCTTCGACCTGTGGTCCTACGAGGACGCCTCCACCCACGCCCGGGCCATCCTGGAGCGGCTGAGCAACGGGTCGATGCCGTGCGACGGCGCCTGGCCCGAGGAACAGGTCGCCGTGTTCCGCCGCTGGGTCGACGCCGGCACGCCCGAATAACCCTCACCGACGAAGGAAGCCCAGGCCCATGGCCCCGCCGGATCCACAGCTCCCGCGCCAGCACCGGCCGATCAGCCGGTGGTGGGGCGGGACCGCCGACCGCGGCGACCCGGGGCGGCTGGAGGCCTTCAGCGACGGGGTGATGGCGATCGCCATCACCCTGTTGGTGCTGGACATCAACGTCACCACGCCCCAGGGCGGGAGCCTGGCCCACGCCCTGGGCAAGGCGCTGCCGGCGCTGCTGGCCTTCGGGGTCAGCTTCCTGCAGATCGGCATCATCTGGGCGAACCACCACGCGCTCTTCCGGCTCATCGAACGGGTCGACCAGGTGCTGCTGCTGACCAACCTGCTGCTGCTGGCCACCGTGTGCTTCCTGCCCTTTCCCACCCAGCTGATCGCGGAGTACACCACGGGCGCGAACGCCCGCACCGCGATGCTGCTGTACGGCGGGACCCTGGTCGGCTGCGCCCTGATGTTCAACGTGGTCTGGCACTACGCCGACCGCAGGAAGCTGCTGCACCCGGAGGTCAGCCCGCTGTTCCACCGCGATGTGACCATAAGGTTCCGCGCCGGACTGGCGAGTTACGTGCTCGCGGCGCTGGTGGCCCTGCTGCTGCCCAGGCTCACCCTGGTGCTCTCGGTCGTCCTGGCGCTGGTGTTCCTGCTCGGCCCCTCACCACGCGGGGCATTCACCGAACTTCCCACCGCCGAGGAGTCGACCGCTGAAGAGTCGACCGCCGTGGGCGCCGAGGTGAAAGGCGTGGTCTGAGCGGCGGCCCCAAGATCCCGGAATGCCGCCATTCCATTTCCGGTATCCCATACCCCATCATCATGGACATGTCCATACTGACCAACCCCCAAAAAATGTGCGAAATTGGACAAATACTCCAATGCCGTGCACACCTCATTAAGTAGGGGGGGCTTCCTTTGATGTCCCACGGACGGCGGGTAGGGTCAGAGATCAGTCAACGGGGGAGGGTGATAGTGCCGGAGAATCGATCTGCTTCGAGAATGACACCGAATGCCTCCGACTTCGTGGAAGTCTTATCCAACTCCATCTTCAAGTCCCTTCCCAGGAGCGAACAGAGAAGATGGGCACAAGTCTACCTGAAGGGACTGCTGGCCAGCCCCGGTAAGAAAACAATCAGAAACATAGCCGGCGAGTGGCAGGGGCCGGTCGAGCAGAGCCTGCAACAGTTCATCAGCAAGTCACCCTGGGAGTGGTCCCCCGTTCGCCAGGAGTTGGCCAGATTCCTGGAGAACAACGTGCAGCGCTCCCTGGCCTGGGTAATCCAGCCACTGGTGATCGAAAAGGCTGGAAGCCACTCGGTCGGCGTCGCCCGGCAATTCGTGGCGCAACTGGGGCGGGTCGCCAACTGTCAGCAGGCGGTAGGTATATGGCTGGCCGGCGACACTGCCAGTTTTCCGGTGGAGTGGAACCTCATTCTACCCCCTCCCTGGACGACCGAGAGCAGTCTTCGGCGAAGAGCACGGATACCCGAGGCGACCGAATCACCCACCCCGGTCAGGGCCGCCCTGCACGCCGTAAAGCAGATGGCCGAAAAATGGCCCCTGGAAATCCGTCCGGTGGTCATGGATCTCCAGGATATGGAGCCGGTGGAAGCCGTATCCGCCTTCGTCGGTATGCACATCCCGTTTATCCTCCGGGTCGACGGGTCGCTGCCGGTGGCGCTGCGGAGCGACGCCCGGCGCCGGGCCGACCTGCGGAGCGTCACGGCGGTGGACCTGATCCGGCTGCTGCGGGCCCAGCGCCGCCCGGTCGAGTGGATCTGTCACCTCACCAGCGAGCGGAAGACGGCCCCGCTGGTGGCCCAGGACGTACTGATCCGGTCGGCGGGCCCGGCCGGCAGCGAACCGGTCGCGCTGCAGTTACTCGGGGCCTGGCACCCGGGCAGCGGCGACCTCCCCACGGAGTTCTGGCTGACCAACATGGTCCGCACTCCCCCGGTCCAGACCTTCCGGCTGGCCAAGCTGGCGGACCGGGTCAGCCGCGACTTCGACGACTTCTGCGACCCGATCGGCATCCGTGACTTCAGCGGCCGGTCGTTCCGCGGCTGGCACCACCACGCGACCCTCGTCGCCGCGGCCCACACGGTGGCCGTGCTGGTCGAGTGGTCCGGCCACAACCGGGAGAAGCAGACGGCCCGGCAGGCCGAGCTGCCCTTCGTCCCGGCCACCAACTTCCTGCACGCGCCCCCGCCCCGATCGCAGTGGATCACTTCCGGCCAGTTCTGAAACGAGCTCCAGGAAAGCGCTCCAGAAACGTGCTCCAGACGCGGCAGCCATGGCGACACTTCGGATCCGGCCATGCCGCCTGCGACGGCCGCCCGGCCCTGGACTCCGCACGTCCCATGTCTACTGATCCGGAGGCCATGCCATGCTCGACATCTCTTCCGAACTCGACCAGTGGTGTGCGCAGGGACGCGACTTCGCGCTCGCGACCGTGGTCCGGGTCAGCGGAAGCGCCCCGCGTGAAGTGGGGGCCGCCCTCGCGGTCGACGCCTCCGGCACGGCGATCGGCAGCGTCTCGGGCGGCTGCGTGGAGGGCGCCGTGTACGAGCAGTGCCTGGAGAGCCTCAGGACCGGCAGGTCCAGCGTCGAGCACTTCGGCTACGACGAGAACGACGCCTTCGCGGTGGGACTGACCTGCGGAGGGGAGCTCGACGTCCTGGTGTCCCCGGTGACCGCCGACTCGTCGCTGCGCGGCCTGCTGAGCGAGGCCCTGCCGCTGCTCCGCGCCGGCCGGGCGACCGGGCTGGCCCGGGTGGTGGCCGGCCCGGCGCAGCTGCTGGGCCGGGGGCTGCTGGTCCGTCCCGACGGCTCCGTCCGCGGGACGCTGGGCGACCCGGAGCTCGACCGGTCGGCCGCCGCCCAGGCGCTGGCCCTGCTCCAGTTGGGGCGCACCGGCACGGTGGAGGTGGGGGCTCCGGGCAGCCGGTGCGGCGAGCCGGTCACCCTGCTGGTGGAGATCAACGCCCAGCCGCCGCGGATGATCATCTTCGGTGCGGTGGACTTCGCCGTGGCGCTCTCCCGGATGGGCTCCTACCTGGGCTTCGACGTGACCGTCTGCGACGCCCGCCCGGTCTTCGCCACCGAGGCGAGGTTCCCCGACGCGGACCGGGTGGTGGTGGACTGGCCGCACCGCTATCTGGCGGCGGAGGCCGACGCCGACCGGCTGGACGGGCGGACCGCGCTGTGCGTGCTGACCCACGACGTGAAGTTCGACATCCCGCTGCTGGAGCGGGCGCTGCGGCTGCCGGTGGCCTACATCGGCGCCATGGGCTCCTGGCGCACCCACGGCGACCGACTGCACCTGTTGCGCCGGGCCGGTCTCGACGAGTCGGAACTCGCCAGGCTGCGCTCGCCGATCGGGCTCGACCTCGGCTCCCGGACCCCGCAGGAGACCGCGCTGTCCATCGCCGCGGAGATCATCGCCGACCGGTACCGGGCGACCGGCAGCCGGATCGGCGTCTCCGGCCGGCCGATCCACCAGGAGCAGACCATGGCCCTGCTCGGGCCGTGACCGGAGCGGTGCCGGTCACCCGAAGGGATCCTCCGACTCCTCGCACTGGTCGCGGAGCGGGATGGGCAGTTGGTTGGCCGCGTAGTAGGCGGCGATGACCCCGTGCGCGATGAGCGTCACCAGCGGTGAGACGAACGCGAGCCCGACCGTGGCGGGGTAGGCGATGCTGCCGAGGCCGAACCGCAGCCGGGTGGCCCGCGCCCCCTGCTGGTCGACCTGCGCGTGGAACAGGTGGCCGACGTGGGTGACGTACCACCAGAACGCGGTGAAGGACAGGGCGTAGGCCACCATCCAGCCGCTGTAGAGGATCGCCGCGGCCCGTGAGCCCTGCGGGTTGGTGAGGTTGGCGGCCATCACCGAGGTGGTCCACGGGATGGCCGAGACCATCATCAGGACCAGCAGGTTCAGGTACAGCAGCGGGCGGTTGACCCGGACCAGGTGGCAGAAGATGTAGTGGTGGTTGACCCACATCACCCCGATCACCAGGAAGCTGACCACATAGGCGGCGTAGTGCGGCCACTCCTGTGCCAGCGACCACCAGTAGCTGTGGCCCGCCTTCACCTCCGGGGCGCCGATGCCCAGCGCCAGCAGGGTGATGACGATGGAGAAGACCCCGTCGCTGAAGGCCTCCGCTCTTCCGGTCACGAATTGCATGCTCACCCCTGAGGTCGTGCGGAGGGGCGGTCTCCCGCCCCTCCGCACTCGGGTTCGAAGCAGGGCAACTGCCGAAGCAGCGCAGTTGCCCGGGCAGCTCAGCTGCCGAAGCCGGCGGTCTGCCGCCAGATCTTGTTGTCGCGCACGACCAGGGTGCCGAAGGCGTGCTCGGGCTCGCCGTTGAGGTTCATGATGGCGCGGTAGAAGATCGTGTCCTCGGTCTCGACGTACTCCTGGAGCTCCACCAGCTTCGGCTTCACCGTGAGGTAGCCGGTGAAGGTCTCCCGGACCGCCTCGATGCCGGTGGACACGCCCTCGTACCGCAGCAGCACCGCGTCGTCGGTGTAGTTCTTCATCAGGGCCTCCAGGTCGAGCGCGTCGAGCGCCTCCATCTGGCGGCGGAAGACCGGGTGCAGTTTCGAGATGTCGTAGGTGGCCATGGCCGGTTCCCTCGCTTCTGTCTGGCCCGGGTCCACCGGAAGGTGGATCTCTATCCGGGTCTCTCCTGGGACGGATCGAGCAGAGATCGTGCCGCGGTGGCGCCGGGTCACGATCTGATGGGCCAGGTGCAGTCCTAGACCGCTGCCCTTGCCCATGTCCTTGGTGGTGTAGAAGGGTTCGAAGATGTGCGGCAGCACGTCGGAGGGGATCCCGGAGCCCGTGTCGGCGACCTCGACCAGCAGGCCGCCCCCCTCGTCGCGGACGCGGAGGGTCAGCGTGCCCCGGCCGCCCATGGCGTCCAGCGCGTTCTCCAGCAGGTTGACCCAGACCCGGTTCAGCTCCGAGGGGTGGCCGTGCACCAGCGGCAGGCCCCGCCCGTAGTCCCGGACGATCCGCACCGACCGCAGCCGGGCGCGCAGCAGGACCAGGGCGCTCTCCAGGCAGTCGACGACGGAGAAGGTCTGCCGGGTGCCGAGCTCCCACTGGGAGTAGTCGCGGGTCGCGGTGACCAGCGCGGCCACCCGGGCTCCGGCGGCTGCCAGCTCCGCGGCCATGGACCGGGTCTCCAGCACGGCGGCCAGGTGGTCCAGGGCGGCCGGCAGCACCCGGGGGCTCAGTCCCTCGGTGTGCTGCCGCAGGTCGGCCAGCCGCAGCCCGCGTTCGGCCATCACCGTGGCCAGCAGGTCGGGACGGCCGGCGCCGGCGCCGGCGGCCCACTGGGCCAGCGCGTCCTCGGACTCGGCCATCATGATGGCGTCGACCGTCGGCGCCGCGTCCGATCCGGAGCCCGGCATGGCCCGGGCGGTGCCGCCGGCGCCGACGAAGGCCCTGATCATCGCGGTGATCGAGGCGTACTCCGCCGGTGAGGCCGCGGCGCCCCAACCCATGCCCGACTCGACCAGCAGTTGGACGATGTCGGTCAGCCCCCGGGCCACGTGGTCCACCACCGCCACCGGGTTGTTCAGCTCGTGGGCCAGCGAGGCCGCGAGGGTGTCGTACGCGGCGGTGGCGGCCAGCCCCTCGGCCTTGGTGCGGATGGACTCCGCCCGCCAGGCGAGGATCGGCACCAGCGCGCGGGTGACGCCGGGGCAGCGGGTGAGGATCTCGAACAGGACGTCCTTCGGGTAGGCCAGCACGCTGACCGGGCTGTCCGCGACGGCGGCGGCGGTGTAGTCGGATCCGGTCAGCAGCGGCGTCTCGCCGACGACGCCGCGCGCCGCCGAGGGCATGCCGCGCTCGGTGTCGGCCTGCAGCAGGTCGCCCTCCAGCAGCACGTAGAAGTGCGTGGCCGGTTCACCGCTGCGGAACAGGGCCTCGCCCGGGGCGAGCGTCCGCTCCTCGGCGGCCTCGGCCAGCCAGCGCAGGTCCTCCTCGGTCTCGCCGGCGAAGAGCGGCACCTGCCGCAGTGCGTCGACCAGACCGGAACCGCCGCTCACTGGACCTGCTCCGGCTCGGTCGGCCGGAGCCACAGTCCGGCCAGCGGGGGGAGGGTGAGCCGGGCCGTGGCCGGCAGGCCGCGCTGCGGCACCGGGGCCGCGCGGACCGTGCCGAGGTTGCCGACGCCGCTCCCGCCGTAGCAGTCCGCGTCGGTGTTGACCAGCTCCGACCAGGCCCCGGAGCGCGGCATGGCCAGGGTGAAGCCGTGGTGCACCACCGGACTGAAGTTGAACACGCCGACCAGCGGTGTGCCGTCGTGGTCGTAGCGGACGGCCGAGTAGACCTGGTGGTCGGCGTCGTCCGCGTCGATCCAGCGGAAGCCGCCGGGGTCCGAGTCGCGCCGCCAGAGCTCGGCGTGGGCCCGGTAGTGCCCGTTCAGGTCGCGGACCAGCTGCTGGACGCCGCGGTGCCGGTGCCCCTCGACCCCGGGCAGGTCCAGCAGCTGCCAGTCCAGGCCGCGGTCGTGGTCCCACTCGGTGGTCTGCGCGAACTCCTGTCCCATGAACAGCAGTTGCTTGCCCGGGTGGAACCACATGAAGGAGAGGTAGGCGCGCAGGTTGGCGAACCGCTGCCAGGGGTCCCCGAACATCTTGGCCAGCAGGCTGCCCTTGAGGTGGACCACCTCGTCGTGCCCGAGGGGCAGCAGGAAGTGCTCGGAGTGGGCGTACATCATGCCGAAGGTCATCCGGTGGTGGTGGTACCGCCGGTTGACCGGGTCCTCGGCCAGGAAGGCCAGGGTGTCGTGCATCCAGCCCATGTTCCACTTCAGCCCGAAGCCGAGGCCGCCGTGGTCGGCGGAGCGGGTGACGCCCTCCCAGGCGGTGGACTCCTCGGCGATCACCACCACGTCCGGGCAGCGGCGGGCCAGGGTGCCGTTCAGCTCGCGCAGGAACCGGACCGCGTCCAGGTTCTCCCGACCGCCCTCGGCATTGGGCAGCCACTCCCCCTCCTCGCGCGAGTAGTCCAGGTAGAGGATGGCCGCCACCGCGTCCACCCGCAGTCCGTCGACGTGGAACTCCTCGCACCAGTACACGGCGTTGGCCAGCAGGAAGGCCCGCACCTCGGCCCGGCCGTAGTCGAACTGCAGGGTGTTCCAGTCCCGTTGCTCGGCCCGGCGGGGGTCGGGGTGCTCGTAGAGCGCGGTGCCGTCGAAGCGGGCGAGGGCCCAGTCGTTCTTCGGGAAGTGGGCCGGCACCCAGTCCAGGATCACTCCGATGCCGGACCGGTGCAGCGTGTCCACCAGGTGGCGGAAGTCGTCCGGAGCGCCCCAGCGCGCGGAGGGCGCGAAGTAGGAGGTGACCTGGTAGCCCCAGGAGCCGCCGAACGGGTGCTCCATCACCGGCAGGAACTCGACATGGGTGAACCCCAGGTCGGCGACGTAGGCCGGAAGCTGCTCGGCCAGTTGACGGTAGCTCAGACCGCCTCTCCAGGAGCCGAGGTGGACCTCGTAGACGCTCATCGGCGACTCCTGGACGGCCGCCCCGGCACTCCGTGCGGCCAGCCACTCCCCGTCACCCCAGTCGTATCCCGAGCGGTGGATCACCGAGGCCGTGGCCGGTGGGCACTCGGCGGCCCGGGCGAAGGGGTCCGCCTTCAGCCGGACCGTCCCGTCCGCGCCCAGCACCTCGAACTTGTAGCGGGCCCCCTCCTGGGCCTCCGGCACGAATCCCGCCCAGACGCCGCTGGTGCCCACCCGGCGCAGCGGATGGCCGCCGCCGTTCCAGCCGTTGAAGTCCCCGACCACCCGGACGGCCTGGGCGGCCGGGGCGAGCACGGAGAAGGCCACGCCCGGCCGCACCCCGTCGACCAGGTGCGCGCCCAGGACCCGCCAGAGTTCCTCGTGCCGGCCCTCCGCGAGCAGGTACAGGTCCAGTTCGCCGAGAAGTCCCCAGTCGCGGCGCGTTCCGGTGCTCACAGCCGGCTCCGTCGGGCCGTCAGCACCTGGGCCACCCCGCCGCTGCGCGGGTCGAGCCGCACCATGTTGACCCGGCCCCAGCGGTAGCTGCCGCCGCCGAGTGCGTCGTCCACCATGAAGCTGTCCCCCGGGCGCATTCCCAGTTCCGCCATGTCGAGTTCGACCCGGCCCTGCTGCGGGCGGTACGGGTTGAGGTTGAGCACCACCAGGACCAGGTCCCCGGGGCCGGCGTCCGGCCTGGCCGGGGCGAGCCGCTTGGAGAAGCACAGCAGCTGGTCGTTGTCGGTCCGGTGGAAGCGCAGGTTGCGCAGCTGGTGCAGGGCCGGGTGACGGCGGCGGATCCGGTTCAGCCGGGTGATCAGCGGGGCCAGGCTCTGGCCCCGGTCCTCCGCCCCGGCGTAGTCCCGGGGCCGGTACTCGTACTTCTCCGAGTGGCGGTAGTCCTCGCTGCCGGGCCAGGCGGCCACCGACTCGCACAGCTCGAAGCCGGAGTACATGCCCCAGGTGGGCCCGGCCATGGCCGCCAGCACCGCTCTGATCTCGAAGGCGGCCCGGCCGCCGGTCTGCAGGTGTCCCGGCAGGATGTCCGGGGTGTTGACGAACAGGTTGGGCCGCAGGTAGTCGGCCGAGGGGCTGCCGTCCAGACCGGCCAACTCGGAGAGATAGGACGTCAGTTCGACCTTGGTGGTGCGCCAGGTGAAGTAGCTGTAGGACTGGTGGAAGCCGACCCTGGCCAGGCTCTGCAGCATCGCCGGCCGGGTGAACGCCTCGGCCAGGAACAGCACCCCCGGGTCCTCGACCCGCACCTGCTCCAGCAGCCGCTCCCAGAAGCCCAGCGGCTTGGTGTGCGGGTTGTCCACCCGGAAGATCCGCACTCCCAGCGACCGCCAGTGCCGCAGCACCCGCAGGCACTCCTGGAGGATCCCCTCCGGGTCGGTGTCGAAGTCGATGGGGTAGATGTCCTGGTACTTCTTGGGCGGGTTCTCGGCGCAGGCGATGGTGCCGTCGAGCCGGTGCCGGAACCACTCCGGGTGCTCGGTGACCCAGGGGTGGTCCGGGGAGCACTGGAGCGCGAAGTCCATCGCGACCTCCAGGCCGACCGCCTCGGCCCTGGCCACGAACGCGCGGAAGTCCGCCGTCGTGCCCAGCTCCGGGTGGATCGCGTCATGGCCGCCGTCCGCCGAGCCGATGGCCCAGGGCGAGCCGGGGTCACCGGGCTCGGCGTGCAGCGCGTTGTCGGGGCCCTTGCGGTGGCTGGTGCCGATCGGATGGATCGGCGGCAGGTAGACCACGTCGAAGCCCATGGCCGCGATGGCGTCCAACCGGGCCGCCGCCTGCCGCAGGGTTCCCGACCTGACCGCCCCGGGCGAGACCACCGCGCCCTCCGAGCGGGGGAAGAACTCGTACCAGGAGCCGTAGAGGGCCCGGGTGCGGTCGACCCGCAGGGGCAGCCAGCGGCCGGTGGTCACGTGCTCCCGCAGCGGGTGCCGGGACAGGGCCGCGGCCACCGGCGCCGTGCGCAGCTCGGCGAGCCGCTCGCCGGCGCTGCGGGCGGCGTCCCGCAGCACGTCGGCCGCCTTGGTCAGGACCGCGCAGTCCTGGGTCTCCTCCCCCGCCGCCTTGGCGGAGCGCTCCAGCAGGTCCGCGCCCTCCCACAGGCTGAGTTCGGCGTCCACGCCGGCGCTGATCCTGGCGAACGCGGCGCGCATCCAGGTGGCGACCGAGTCGACCCAGGCCTCCACCCGGTACCGGCAGTCGCCCTCCCGCTCGACCCGGACCGGGCCGCGGAAGCGGTCGGTGCCGCGGACGCCCTCGGCCAGCGGGAAGCGCCGCTCGCGCTCGGCCTGCTGTCCCGGCTCCCTGGTGGCCAGCACCACCTCGGCGCCCAGGACGTCGTGGCCCTCCTTGAAGACGGTGGCGGAGACCTCGACCTGCTCGCCCGGGACGGCTCTGGCGGGCCGCGCGCCTCCGTCGACCTCGGGTCTGCAGTCGGCGATCACGATCCGACCGAGTGGGGACCGGCTCTGCGAGCCGCTCCTGGCCGGCGCTGAGGTGCTGTTCGTCGTCACGATCCGTCCCCGTCTCCCGTGGTGTCGAGTCGTTCCGCCGCGTCCGGGCCGGCGACCGCAGCGGATGCGGTCGCCGGCCTCCGGACGGTCCGGCTAGGCGCCCGCGCGGGCCAGCGCGCGCGACGTCAGTACCCCGGCCAGGTGCCGCAGGTACTCGGCCGAGCCGCCGCGCCCGGGGACGAAGACCCCGGGCGGCACGGCGGCGAAGGCTTCCAGCACCGCGGCGGTCCCCGGCCGGGTGCCCGCCAGCCGGGCCTCCACCCCGGTCAGCCGGAGCGGCTTCCCGGTGGCCCCGGTGACCGCGATCCGGTAGCGCTCCTCGCTGCCGTCCTCGGCCGTGTTGAGCCGCACCGCCACCGCGCAGAGCGGGTAGAGGCTGGCCCGGTCCGCCGACTTCTCGAAGGCGCTGCGGGAGCTGCCGCCGCTGCCGGGGCCCGGCAGGTCCAGCGAGGTGATCACGGCCCCGGCCGGCAGCCCCTCGGCCAGCTCCGCGGCCGGCAGCGTCCAGCTGCGCTTGGCGTCCGCCAGGGTCAGCACCGCGTCGAGGGCGATCGCCGCCACCGGCAGGTCGGTGGCGCGCAGCCCCGGGCCGGAGCGGTCGGCGGCCAGATTGCCGCCGACGGTGCCCCGGTTGCGGACCTGCGGGTCGCCGTTGGCCCCGGCCGCCTCGGCCAGCGCCGGGGCGGCCGTGCGCACCTCGGGATGGGTCGCCAGCTCGGCCAGCGTGGTCATCGCGCCGATGCTCAGACCCCCGTCCCGGCGGCGCTGGATGCCGCGCAGCTCGTCCAGCAGGGCCAGGTCCACCAGCAGCGGCGCCTCCGCCTCGCCGGTGGTGAGGTCCACCAGCAGACTCTGCCCGCCGGCCAGCGGCCGGCTGCCGCCGGTGCCCGCGAGCAGCGTGGTGGCCTGCTTGAGCGTGCTGGGTCTGGCGAACTCGAAGGGGGTGAGGATCACTGGGAGTCTCCCTGGGGGTAGAGCCGCTGCCAGACCTTCTCCGGGGTGATCGGCATGTCGATGTGCTCGACCCCGAGGTCGGAGAGGGCGTCGCAGACCGCGTTGACCACGGCGGCCGCCGGCGGGACGGTGGCGATCTCACCGGCCCCCTTCGAGCCCAGGGCGTTGTGCGGAGTGGGCGTCATGGTCCGGCCGAGGACGAAGAAGGGCACGTCGGCGGCGCGCGGCAGGGCGTAGTTGCGGAGGTCGGCGGTGATCAGGCTGCCGTCCTCGCCGTACTCGGCGTGCTCCATCAGCGCCTGGCCGAGGCCGTGGACGATGCTGCCCTCGATCTGCCCGGTGACGATCTTGGGGTTGCCGATCACCCCGGCGTCGTCGACCGCCGTGTAGGAGACCACCTCGGTCACCCCGGTCAGCTCGTCGATCTCGACCACCGCGACATGGCTGCCGAAGGGGTAGTTGAAGTCCGGCGGGTCGAAGAAGGTGGTCTCGTCCAGCGTGGGCTCGACCTCGGGCGGCAGGCCCCAGCCGTACCAGAGCGCCATCGCCAGCTCGGCGAAGGTCTTGGACTTCTCCTCCTCCTCGCCCACGACGAAGATCTTGCCGTCCTGGTAGACCACCTTGTCGATGTCCACGTTGAAGAGGGCGGCGGCGCCGCGGCGCATCTTCTCCTTGATCTTCCGCGCGGTCAGCGCCAACGCCGGGCCGGCCATGCTGAACGAGCGGCTGCCGTAGGTCCCCTGGCCGTAGGGGGCGCGCAGGGTGTCGCCCTCCATCACCTGGACCAGGTCCTGGTCGATCTGCAGCTCGTCGGCCACCACCTGGGAGTAGACGGTGTAGTGGCTCTGACCGGTGGAGGCCGAGCCGACGGTGGCGCTGACCTCGCCGGTCGGGTGGACCCGGATGTTGGCGCTCTCCCAGGTGCCGCCCAGCATGCCCTCCTGGGACATCCTGGTCGACGGACCCACCCCGCAGATGGCGACGTAGCAGGCCAGGCCCACGCCGAGGCGCTTGCCCCGGGTGCGGGCCTCGGCCTTGCGCGCGGCCATGTCGTCGTAGCCGGACAGCTCCAGGGCCAGGTCGAGGTTCTCCCGGTAGCTGCCGGAGTCGTAGGTCCAGCCGAGCCCGTTCTCGTACGGGAAGGCGTCGTCGGGCACCAGGTTCTTCCGGCGGACGTCCGCCGGGTCCATGCCGATCACGGCGGCGTAGCGGTCCACCAGGCGCTCCATCAGGAAGGCGGCCTCGGCCCGCCCGCTGCCGCGCTGGGCGCCCAGCGAGACGGTGTTGGTGAAGGCCGCGTAGACCTCGCAGAAGGCGGCGTCGATGGCGTACATCCCGCTGATGCTGCGTCCCATCAGCGCGGTGGCGACACCCGGGCCGATGGTGGAGGGGTAGGCCCCCAGGTTGGCGTAGCTGGTGCAGTGCAGCCCGGTGATCCGCCCGTCGCGGGTGCCGGCCAGCTTGACGTGCTGCCGGTGGTCGCGCCCCTGGACGGTGGAGCGCATCAGCCCGGTGCGGGTGTCCACCCACTTGACCGGGCGGCGGATCATCTTGGACAGCAGCAGCACCAGCGCCATGTCGGAGTAGAGGTAGCCCTTGGTGCCGAAGCTGCCGCCCACGGTCGGGGCGATGACCCGCAGCTTGTTGAAGGGGATGCCCAGCACCAGGGCGGCCAGCAGGAACCGGTGGTTGTGCGGGCCCTGGGTGGACGCCCAGAGGGTGTACTCCCCGGTGGCGGGCACGTAGTGGCCGACCGCGCCCCGGGGCTCGATCGGGCTGTTGATGGTGCGCTGGTTCACCAGGTCCATCTCGACCACCACCTCGGCCGCCTCGAAGGCCGACTCGGTCTTCTCCTTCTCGCCGCAGGTCCAGTAGGCGTTCAGGTTGTTCGGCACCGCGTCGTGCAGCTGCGGGGCGCCCTCCTTGACGGCCTCGTCGGCCCGGGTCACCACCGGCAGCAGCTCGTAGTCCACCCGGATCGCCCGCAGCGCGGCGTGCGCCTGCCGCGGGGTCTGGGCGACCACGGCGGCGATCGGGTCGCCCACGTGCCGGACCCGGTCGCCGGAGAGCACCGGACGCGCGCCGGGCAGGCCGTAGGGGTGCGGCGGGAAGTGGCTCTCGACCCCGCCGGGGATCCAGATGCAGGGCATCGGCATGACGTCGGCGAAGTCCGCCGCGGTCACCACCTTGATCACTCCGGGGAGTGCCTCGGCCGCGCTGGTGTCGATCCCCTTGATCAGCGCGTGCGCGTGCTCACTGCCGAGGATGGCCATGTGCGCCATCTTCGGCAGGGTGACGTCCCCGATGAACGTCGCCTCCCCCCGCAGCAGCTGGGGGTCCTCCCGGCAGTCGACCGGCTCACCGACGAGCCGTCTTCCCTCCGTTGTCATCTTCTTCTCCCTCTCCTCGCTCGGTTGCCGGCTCAGTTGCCGGGAGCGGCGGCGAGGCTTTGGACTCCCCGCACGATGCTCTGGTATCCGGTGCAGCGGCACAGGTTCCCGGTCAGCCACTCCCGGATCCGCTCCTCCGACGGGTCCGTCTCCCGCGCCAGCAGGTCGCGCAGCGACATCACCACCCCGGGGCTGCAGAAGCCGCACTGGGTGCCGTGCGCCTTGCGCAGCCCCTCCTGCAGCTCGGTGAGGCTGCCGTCCAGGGGGTTGACGCCCTCGATGGTGGTCACCTCGGCGCCGTCCGCCTGCACCGTCAGCACCAGGCAGCTCTTGACGGACAGGCCGTCGAGATCGACGACGCAGGTGCCGCACTGGCCGGTGTCGCAGCCGATCTTGGTCCCGGTGAGCTCCAGGTCGTCGCGAAGTCGCTCGACCAGGAGTTCCTGGGGTAGTGCGTCGGCCTCGACCGGCATTCCGTTGACGCTCATGGAGATCTTCATGGTTCAAGCCCCTACTTCCCCCGGCTGGTCAGCCCGGCGTTCGGATCCGGTCAGGACGCGGCGAGCTGCTTCACGAAGGTCTCGGCGAGGGCCTTCGACGAGTAGGGGTTCTGACCCGTGGTGAGGTTGCGGTCGATGACCACGTGCGAGCCCCAGATGAGCTCGGCCTTCTCGTACTGGGCGCCGAGGCGGACCAGTTCGACCTCCAGGATCAGCGGGAGCCGGCCGGCCATGTTGGTGACCAGTTCCTCGGCGTGCGAGAAGGCGGTCATCCGGTAGCCCTCGAACGGCCAGTGGCCCTCCCCGTCGCGCAGCGCCAGCAGCGAGGTGTGCCCGTGGCAGACGGTCGCCAGCGGCTTGTCCTGCTCCAGCACCCACCGGAGCAGCTGCGCCAGCTCGTCGGACTTGGGCAGGTCGCCGATGGCGCCGTGGCCGCCGCTCACGTAGACGCCGTCGTAGTCCGCCAGCGACTCCGCGGTCAGGTCCTCGATCCGCAGCGGCTGCTTGAGCTGCGGCGCGGCGTCGATGACGCGGACGTACTCGGCGGCGTTGGCCTCGTCGTTGTTCTCGCTGCCCTGCGGCCGGACCCACTGCAGGAACGCCGGGTCGATGCTGGTCAGGTCCACGGTCGGCACGGCGCCGTCGATGGTGGCCACGTCGACGTCGTAGCCGGCGTCGCGGAAGATCTGGTAGGGCACCGCGAACTCCTCCGCCCAGAAGCCGGACGGGTGCTGCTCTCCGTCCAGCAGGTGGAGTGTCGCCTTCGCGGTCATGATCACAAGAATCTTCATGTCTGCTCTCCCCACGTGGAGTTGTCTGCGCGGCATTCGATCCGGTAGCCGCGAGTTCGATTTGAGCATGGCGCGGAGCGTCGATCGAGAGCGACGGGGAATTCCCCGTCGAGTTAGTCACTTGCATTGACCGGAAGACCTCCGACCGGCCCTTGACCAGCGTCCGAATAACACCGGCGAGAATGTCAAGAGCACCTACGGGGCCGTCCGGCGGTCACAGCCAGCGCATCAGGTCGCCGACGCCCGCCAGGCTCGCGCCCACCGGGATCCGGGCGTTCTCGGCCAGTCGGAGCCCCGGGAACGCGTGGACCCCGCGCAGCCGGGTGCCGGCCGGCACCCGCACCTCGTCGCCCAGCGCGCAGTACTCGCTGAGCACCACCGGCCGTTCGAGCGTCGAGCGGACGTCCACCATGCAGCCCAGGAAGACGTCGGTGAGCCGGGCCCCGGGGCCGATCACCCCGTGGTCGCCGCAGGAGACCCCGCGCAGGGTGCAGCCCTCGCCCAGGTCGACGCCGTCGCCGATGTCCGACTCGACCAGGGTCACCGCCGGACCGATCTCCACGTCCCGGCCGATCCGGACGCCGGGGCCGATCCGGACGCTGCCGTCGCTGATCTTGTCCGCCAGGGTCCGGCCGCTGATCGGGTCCTTCATCTCCAGGCTGCTCTCGTGGATCCGCAGCCCGGCCACCGACCCGACCGGCGGGTCGATCCCGGCGCTGAGCAGCGGGTAACGGTCCAGCAGCACGTCCTTGAGGGTGTCCAGATAACCGGCCGGATGGCCGAGGTCGCCGAATCTGGCGATGGGCTGGGCCAGCACCTGGTAGCCGTTGGCCACCAGGTACGGCAGCAGGTCGTTGCCCCAGTCGAGCCTGGTCCGCGCCAGCGCCGCCAGGGCCGGGTCGCCGGCGGCCATCCGCAGCCGCTGACAGTCGATCAGATACATGCCGGTGCTGGTGTGCAGCAGGTCGGCCGAGCCGGGACCGGCCGCCGCCGCCAGCGCGAGCGCCGCCGCCGGGGCGGGCTTCTCCACGAAGCGGCGGACCATCCCGTCGCCCTCCACGTCCAGCACCCCGTAGGTGTCGGCCGCCTCCAGCGCCGGTCGCATCACCGTCGCCACGCTCACGTCGGCGCCGGCCGCCCGGTGCGCCCGGACCAGCTCCGACAGGTCGAAGTCGAAGACCGAGTCGGTGGGCACGACCAGCGCCAGCCCCTCCAGGTCCCAGTAGTCGAGGGCGCACAGGGTGGCCTGGCCGCTGCCGGTGTTGTCCTGGTCGAACCGCGAGCGGGAGTAACGGACCGTCACGCCCCAGCGTTCGCCGTGGCCCAGCACCTCCTTGATCTGGACCCGGTTCTCGCGCCCGTTGGCCACCACGTAGTAGTCCTGGACCCCCAGCCCGCGCAGCGCGGTCACCGCCCACTCGATCAGCGGTCGGCCGGCCAGCGACACCGTCGCCTTGCTCCTGAGATAGTCGCCGGAATTGAGCGTCAGCGGCCTGGCGCGAATTCCCCGGCCACCTGCCAGGGCAATTGTCGAGACTTCTTCCATTTCATCCCCCGTCCAAGATCGGGACTAGTCGAGGAGCACGTCGATCAACTGTCGGAAGTCCGCGACCATCGAATGCCGGGGGCGGGCTTCGAAAAGAATTTTCTCGCCGTCGAGCTGCGCTATTTCCGGGGCGTAGGGCAGCAGGACGGCCGGCGCTCCGTACAGCCGCTCGGCCCGGCGTCGGGCGAGCTCCGCGTCGACGTTCCCCGATGACATGTTGATCACCACGGAGCGGCGGCACTCCAGTCTCCGGGCCAGGGCGACGGTCTCCTCGGCCCCGGCCAGCTCGGCCAGCTCCGCCCGGACGACCGTGACCAGCACGTCGGCACAGGCGATGGCGGTCATCGTCTCGTTGTTGGGCCCGGTGTGGGTGTCGAGCAGCAGCGTGTCCAGACCGTAGGCGGAGACGAGCCGGTTGAAGCCCTCCGGGAGCAGGCCCACGTCGTACCCGGTGAACATGATCTCCCCCAGCGGACAGGACTGGTTCAGGGCCGGGACCAGCCTCAGCCCGGTACTGCTCACCACGTGCGCGGCCGACTCGATGTCGCATCGCCCCAGCAGGTAGTCGCCCAGGCAGTCGGCACGCGGGCCGAGGCCGAACATGCCGTCCAGCGCCGGGGACTGGAGGTCGGTGTCGACCATGGCCACCCGGCCGCCGGCCTGGGACAGCAGCACGGCCAGATTGGCCAGCACGGTCGACTTTCCGGTACCGCCGCGATGCGAGTGGAAGACGACGGTCTGCGCCATTCAGGCCACCGCCGCGTGCTTGCGGTGCAGGGCCATCATGGTGACGTCGTCGTGCTGGTCGGCCGGACCGGTGTGCGCGAGCACCGCCCGGTCCACCCGGTCGATCAGTGCCCGGCCGTCCGCCGCGGGCTCGGACAGCAGCGCCAGCATCCGCTCCTCGCCCAGGAACTCGCCGTCCGTGTTCCGGGCCTCGGACACGCCGTCGGTGTACATGAACAGGGTGTCACCCGGTTCCATCTGGGCGTACCCGAGCGTGAAGACCCCGTCGGCCAGCACCCCGACGGCGGGTCCGGTGACCTCCAGGGCGGACAGTTCCCCGGTCCGGCGGGTGATCAGTTGGGGCGGGTTGTGGCCGCCGTTGATGTAGACCAGGCTGCCGGTGGCAGGGTCGAGCACGCAGAAGAACAGGGTGGCGAAGTAGCCCTGGCGCAGGTGGTTCCGGGTCAGGTAGCCGTTGGTGCTCAGGACCGCGTTCATCATCGGCGTGGCCCCGACCACGGGCAGGGTGCCGATCGGATCCGGTCCCCCGGCGACCAGGTGCTGCAAGCCGCTGTGCTCGGCCGCGTGCCGCAGCAGGCTCCGGATCAGCGCCATGAACAGCGCCGCGCCCACGCCCTTGTCGCAGACGTCGGCCACCACCAGGGCGAGCCGGCGCCGGTGCGCCACCTCGAACACGTCGTAGAAGTCCCCGGCGACCTGCCGGGCCGGCCGGAAGCTGACGCCGATGTCCCAGCCCGCGGGCGTGGGCAGCTCCTCCGGCAGGAACCCCGCCTGGATCTGCCGGCCGATGGCCAGTTCCCGCTCGTTGCTGAGCCGGTCGGCCCGGGCATGGGCCTCGCTCAGGCTCTGGCTGAAGTCGGCCCGCTCCGAGCAGCTGTGCAGCCGCGAGTGCACCAGGGCCGGCAGGAACGGCGGCACCAGGAAGTCGTGGCCGACCCGGACGTGCGCCTCCAGCTCTGCGAAGTCCTCCTCCGTGTAGACCACGACGATCGGGTTGCTGCCCGGACCTGCCAGACGCCGTGCGGCTGCCGCGACCGAGGCCGGCTCGACCCTGGCGGAGGCGAGCAGCACGTCGGTCTGCGGCAGTGCCGAAGGCGGTCGCGAGAGCAGTTCGAGCAGGCCCAGTTCGGAGATGGTCACCTCGTCCGACTCCAGCGCTCGTAACAGGTTGGCCGGTGGAGAAGAGGGCTCAATGAGAATCAGGATCGCGATTCCTGACATGTGGGATCCTCCTCCATATTGCCTATCAGCGACGGACTGTCAGGATGCTGACGTTCCGTCCGGTGTCACAGGCGTAACTGAACTCGTCGAGACTGCTGAGGGCGAGGTAGATGCCGAGGCCGCCGATCGGGCGGGCCTCCGGCGGCACGGTCGGGTCGGGTGGCCGCATCCGGGTCCGCGGGTCGAAGAGCGGGGCCTGGTCCTCCAGTCGGATCCAGACCCGGTCGTGCTCCACCCCGCCGGACACGGTGATCGTCCCGGCTTCCTCCCGGTATCCGTAGGTCACGGTGTTGGTGGCCAGTTCGTCCACCGCCAGGCGGAGACGGTAGCCGACCTGGTCCGGCAGTACTGCGAGCCGGGCCAGGTCGACCACGAAGCACTTGATCTCCTCCAGGCCCGTGAACGAAGCGGGCACCCGCAGCACGGATGCCCCCTCGGTCATCGCGGCCGACTCAGCAGTCGATGAGCGTGCAGCTGCGGTCCAGGCCGGCCGCGCGGATGATCCGGGCCACCGGAGCCGCCGCGCCGACCACCCGGATCTCCACCTCCTCGCCCATCTTCTGCCGGGCGAAGACCAGCGAGCGCAGCCCGGCGCTGGCCATGTAGGTGAGCCCGGTCATCCGGATCTCCACCGTGGCCAGGCCGCGCGAGGCGGCCTTCTCGATGGTCTCGTGGAAGTCACCGGCCGTGGTGGCGTCGAGCTCGCCCACCAGCTCGATGATGGAGGTGTCCGCGGTGTTGCTGAACGAGAGAGTGAGGGGCATGGTCTTGTCCTTCCGAGTTGTCGCTTGCCTTGCGGGGCGTGCGGTTCAGGGCCGCACCGGGCGCCGGCCGACCAGGACCACCACCGAGCGCGGTCCGATCCGGTAGCTGGAGGGATCCTCCAACTCGGGTTCCCTGCCCACCTGGTGGAGGTCGTGCGGGGCCGGCGCGAAGGTGTCCACGGCGATGTGCCAGACCATGCCGCCCGGCAGCTGCGGCAGGTTCAGCGTCTGCGCCTCCCAGTGCGCGTTCATCGCCGTGTAGACGCAGTCGCTGTCGCCCAGGCCGCTGCGCAGCACGGCCAGCAGCCTGCTGTCCGCGGACCAGTCCGGGTTGCCGACCTCGGTGCCGTGCCAGCTGACGTCGGGCAGCTGGTCCCCCTCGGGGGTGCTGCCGTCGGGGTGGCCGGAGGACCGGAGGACCATGTGCGCGGACCTGAAGGCGATCAGCCCGCGGGTGAAGTCCAGCAGTTCGGCGTTGCTCTCGGCCAGGCCCCAGTCCACCCAGGACAGTTCGTTGTCCTGGCAGTAGGTGTTGTTGTTGCCCTGCTGGGTGCGGCCGAACTCGTCGCCCGACAGCATCATCGGCACGCCCTGGCTGGTGAACAGGATGGCCAGGGCGTTCTTCATCTGCCGCCGGCGCAGCGCGTTCACCTCGGGGTCGTCGGTCGGCCCCTCGACGCCGCAGTTCCAGCTGTTGTTGTCGTTGGCGCCGTCGTTGTTGCCCTCGCCGTTGGCCTCGTTGTGCTTGTCGTTGTAGCTGACCATGTCGGCGAGGGTGAAGCCGTCGTGCGCGGTCAGGAAGTTGATCGAGGCGGTGGCGCCCCGGCCGGCGTAGAGGTCGGGCGAGCCGACCACCCGGGCGGCCAGCTCGGTCACCGTGCCGGAGTCCCCCTTGAGGAAGCGCCGCACCGTGTCCCGGTACTTGCCGTTCCACTCGGACCAGCGGCCGTAGGCCGGGAACCGGCCAACCTCGTACAGGCCCGCCGCGTCCCAGGCCTCCGCGATCAGCTTGCACTCGCGCAGCACCGGGTCGAAGGCCAGCAGCTCCAGCAGCGGCGGGTTGGGGATCGGGGTGCCGTCCTCGTCCCGGCTGAGGATGGCCGCCAGGTCGAAGCGGAAGCCGTCCACGTGGAAGTCGGCGACCCAGTGCCGCAGACAGGAGAGCACGAACTCGCGCACCACCGGGTGGTTGCAGTTGACCGTGTTCCCGGTCCCGCTGAAGTTGTAGTAGTAGCCCTCGGGCGTGAGCATGTAGTAGGTGGCGTTGTCCAGCCCCCGGAAGGAGATGGTCGGGCCCAGCTCGTTGCCCTCGGCCGTGTGGTTGAAGACCACGTCCAGCACCACCTCGATGCCGGCCGCGTGCAGGTCCTTCACCAGGGTGCGGAACTCGTCGGACTGCATCCCCCAGCGCCCGGTGGCCGCGTAGCCCGCCTTCGGCGCCATGAACGACAGGGTGTTGTAGCCCCAGAAGTTGTACAGCTGCTCACCGGTGTCCGGGTTGGTGCGGGAGTTGTCGCACTCGTCGAACTCGAAGATCGGCATCAGCTCCACGCAGTTGACGCCGAGCTGCCTGAGGTAGGGGATCTTCTCGCGCAGGCCGGCGAAGGTGCCGGGGGCGAGGGTGCCGGAGGACGGGCTCTGGGTGAAGCCGCGGACGTGGGCCTCGTACACCACCAGGTCCTCGGTGGGGATCCGGGGCGGGGTGTCGGTGCCCCAGTCGAAGTCGTCGAGGCCCACCCGGGACCGGTACTGGTAGCCGTCGTTCCAGTCGGGGACCTTGCCCCAGACGTCCCGCCCGGAGACGATCCGGGCGTACGGGTCGCTCAGCACCCGGCGCGGGTCGAAGCGGTGCCCCCGGGTCGGCTCGAACGGGCCGTCGGCGCGGAAGCCGTACTCGATGTTGTCGTGGTCCAGGCCGAACACGGTCATCGAGAAGATCGCGCCGGTGCGGAACTCGTCCGGGTACTCCAACTCGGCGTAGGGCTCGGAGTCGCCGCGCTTGAAGAGCACCACGCTCATCGCGGTGGCCTGGTTCGAGTACACCGCGAAGTTCACCCCGCCGGGGACCAGGGTGGCCCCCAGCGGGAACGGACGGCCGACCCTGACGCCGAACCCGGAGATCTGGTGGGTCGGGTAGGAGTCGATCCGGTGGATGCTCCGGGCGCCGGTCACCGCAGCACCCGGGCGGGGTCGCTCGGCCCGTCGGACTCGAAGAAGTCCAGGAACCCGGTGACCGACATGACGAACCGGAGCTCGTCGCTCAGCCCGCTCAGCCGCACCGAGGTCCCGCCGTGCTGGGCCTCCCGGTAGAGCACCAGCAGGGTGCGCAGGCCGGCGCTGGAGACGTAGCCGACCGCGTACAGGTCCACGACCAGCGGGTTGCCCTCGGCGACCAGCGGCAGCAGCTGGTCCAGCAGCCCCTCCGAGGTCGAGCTGTTGATCTCGCCGCCCAGCTCCACGATGGTGCCGCTGGTGCCGCGGCGGACGGTGACTTCGAGGCTCATCGCTCCGCACCCGCCTTCGGCACCGGCCGCAGCCGCACCTTGACCGAGACCCGCTCGTCGCCCTCGGGCAGCCGGACCGTCAGCGCGGTGGCGTCGAAGTCCGTGTGGTCCTTGCCGTCGATCTCGACCGAGGCCAGCTCGACCGCGCCGGCCGGCAGCAGGTCGGGCGAGACCCGCAGGGTCCGCTCCGGCAGGGCGTTGGGCGTGGGCTTGAAGTAGAAGTCCATCTCCCGGCCGTTGAGCAGCAGGTTGTTGTAGACCGCGGCCAGGTAGCAGAGCTCGGCCGAGTGGTACATGCTCATCGAGTGGCTGCCCTTGAGCCGCTCCGTGCCCAGCAGGTACGGCATGCCGTCCGCCAGCACGTTGAAGTAGACGGCGCCCTCGTCGTGGTCCAGGAAGAAGGTGTTGTAGAAGGACTCCGCCTGCCGGGCCTCGCGCTGGTACTCGGTACCGCCCACCACGCCGCCCAGGATCAGGTAGGCCAGGATCGCCTGCTCCTGCTGCCACCAGGCCTTGCGGTCGTGCCAGGCGAAGCGGTGGTAGTCCTCGCCGTCGCGCTTGATCCGCTCCACCACGTCGTACCAGCCGCCGCGCTGCCGGTCGCTGCCGGCCGCGGGCATCAGCGCGGCGATCTTGGTGGCCAGCTCCTGGTACTCGGCCTTGGGACGCAGCGAGTTCATCCGCATCAGGTTCCAGGCGATCTTCAGGTTGTGGCCGACCACCGCGCGGTTCTGCTGCCAGCCGTGGGTGGTGTCGTGGGACCAGTCGCGGTGGAAGCGCTCCTGGACGAAGGGGCTGGTCTTGTAGTCCGGGAACCGCTCGACGATGGTGTCGAAGGTGGTCTCCAGGAAGTCCGCGTACTTCTCGTCGCCGGTGGCCAGGTACAGGTTGACCAGGTAGGCGGGCGCGTGGTCGCCGACCGAGTTCCAGTTCTTCCGCTCGCGGTTCTCGCCCAGGGTGTCGTGGTCCGCCCGGAACAGGATCGGGTCGACGTGGGAGTAGTAGCCGCCCTGCTCGGCGTCGTGGAAGAACTTCTCGAACAGCCGGATGGTCGCGTCCGCGTCGCCCTTGATCGCCGGGTCGCCGGTGATCCGGTAGGTCTGGATCGGGCCGGCCAGGGCGTAGATCTGCTCGTACATCGGGATGGCGTCGTAGTCGTCGGAGAACTCCGAGGTGAACAGCTTGCGCTCGCTGTCACCGTCGATCTTGATGCCGTGGTACCAGTAGACGACGTCGTCCTCGTTGTCGACCACCCGCATGTGCTTGCGCAGGTACTCGGTGCCGCGCTCGGCGACCTCCAGGTACTCGTCCTTCCCGGTCAGCAGGTAGGCCGAGGCCATCCCGTAGACCAGCCGGGAGATGGTGTCGGTCTCCTGGACGTGGCTGTCGGTCTTCTCGCCGCCCAGCCGGATCTCGGTCCGGTACTCGTCGAAGTCCACCACGCCCTCCGGGAACTGGGCCCGGCGGTAGAAGTCGGCCAGCGACTCGATCTGGTTGACCCACCAGCCCCCCTCCTCGAAGCGGTAGTCCTCGGCCTGCCGGCCGGTGAACACCAGCCGCTTGGCCTCGCAGTGCACCTGGTCGCCCTTGGGGTAGAAGACCCCGCCGACGAAGAGGAAGCGCCCCGGCGAGAGCATCTCGTCGATGTGCGCGGAGGCGTCGGTGTACGGCTCGTCGAGGTTGCGCAGCAGTTCGGCGCTGGGGTCGCCGGCCAGCGACACCGTGAAGCGGCGGTCGTCGGCGGTGCGCACCCGCAGGATCCGGGCGTCCGAGTCGAAGTGCTCGACGTAGCCGGCGAGGGTGTCGGAGAACGTGAAGTTCGCTGAATCAGTCATGACCCACTCCTTCGGTCGCTGTCTCTGTGCTGCCCGCGGTTCTGCGTTGCTGTGGTTCCCTGCGGTTCGTCGTCCACGAAGCCCTGGCTCACCTCGACGATCACGCCGTCCGGGTCGCGCAACCAGACGGTGCGCCAGCCGCAGATGAAGTCGTCGAAGCCCAGCGGCCCCAGGGTCACCTCGGCCGCCCCGCCCATGGCGGCCAGGAACCCGTCCACGTCGTCGGTCTGGAACGCCAGGTGGCGCATCCGGCCCGGCTCGGCCGGGCCGTCGTGGTCGGCGGTCTGCGACGCGGCCTGCTCGGCCGCGAAGAGCTCCAGGTAGGCCTCGCCCCGGCGCAGGAAGATGATCGAGGAGTCCCCGAGGTCGACCACCCGGGCCCGGCTGAAGCCGAACCAGCGGGTGTAGAAGTCCTCGGTCGCCTTCTGGTCGAGGCAGTTGAGGCCCACGTGCGACCAGCGCATCAGGACTCCCCCCGGGCCGCGCGCTCGGTCAGGACGGTGATCAGCCGGCGGGCGAACAGGTGGTGGTGCGCGCCGGTGCGCCCGGTGACCAGGTCGCCGCCGTCCACCACCACGTCCTCGTCGACGTACTCGGCGCCCATGTTCCTGATGTCGCCGATGAGGTTGTTGTGGCAGACCACCTTGCGGCCGCGCACCTCCTCCGGGATCGAGGCCGCCAGCCACATGCCGTGGCAGATGATGCCCTTGACCACCGAGGGCTCGGCGAAGGCGCGCTGCAGCAGCGCGGTGGCCGGGGCCAGCCGGTCCACGTCCTCGGTGTAGCGCAGCCGGTCGGCCACCATGCCGGAGGGCACGATCAGCGCCGCGTAGCCGCGCAACTCGTCGTCGGACAGCCCCTCCAGGCCGCGGTCGACCTCGAACGGGGCCCGGTACTCGTGCCCGCTGAAGGTGATCCGCTCCTGGCCCCAGAGCCGGGTGAGGAACTCCACCCGGGCGCCCTCCTCGGCGAAGCGGTGCTGGTAGTAGAAGATCTCCGGCTCGTAGTAGTCGCTCTCCATCAGGACGGCGATCCGCTTGCCGGACAGCGGGCCCGGCTTCAGCACGGCCTCAGACACGGGACTCCCCCTTGATCAGATCGGCTGCCCGCTCCGCGATCATCACGATGGCGGCGTGGCAGTTGCCGGAGGGCACGGCCGGCATCACGCTGGCGTCGACCACCCGCAGCCCGTTCACCTGGTGCACCCTCAGTTCCGGGTCCACCACGGACAGGTCGTCCACGCCCATCCGGCAGGAGCCGGCCTGGTGGTGGTAGCTCTCCGCGTGGTCGCGGACGAAGTCGCGCAGGGCGGCGTCGCCGACCACGTCGGGCCCCGGCTGCAGCTCCTGCTTGTACCAGGGCGAGAACGCCGAGGTGGCGAAGATCTCCCGGGCCAGCTTCACGCCCTGGACCATCCGCTCCAGGTCCCAGCTGTCGCCGAGGTAGTTCGGGTTGATCAGCGGCGCCGACCTCGGGTTGCCGTCCGCCAGCCGGATCCAGCCCCGGGAGACCGGGCGGACCACCCCGGGCAGAATGCTCACCGTGTTGGGGTGGTTCTGGCCCACGATCACGTCGAACGGCACGTGGACGAAGGCGATCTGCAGGTCGGGAGCGGGCAGTCCGGGCCGGGAGGCGAGGAACAGCGCGCTCTCCGAGAGGTTCTGGTGCGGCGGCGGGAGCTCCTGGCGGACCTCGGCCATCAGCCCGGTCAGCACGTGGTTGTGGAAGTTCTCGCCGACGCCGGGCACCGCCGCCCGCACCGGGATGTCGAACTTCCGCAGCTGGTCCGGGGCCCCGATGCCGGAGAGCAGCAGCAGCTTGGGCGACTCGATGGCGCCGGCCGCCAGGATCACCTCGCGCCTGGCCCGCACCTGGTAGGTGCCGGCCGGGTCGCTGCTGCCGAAGCTGTCGGCGACCACCCGACCGGGCACGCCGGTCGGCTGCGCCGACTGCTGGTACTCGACCCCGACACAGGTGTCGCCGTCGAACAGCAGCCTGGAGGCCTGGGCGGCGGTGCGCAGGGTGAGGTTGGCCCGGTCCAGGGCCGGCTCCAGGTAGGAGACCAGCGAGCCCCGGCGCTGTCCGTCGGCCACGTCGATGTGGTGCCAGCCGGCGCCGAACAGTCCGCGCCGGGGCCCGTAGGTGTTGAAGTCCGTGATCTCCTGGTGGCCGAGCTCGACCGCGGCGTCGATGAACGCCCGCGAGGTCGGGTTGGGCTGGTGCAGACCGGCGTTGGTGATCCGCTGGGGACCCGCGGTGCCGGTGGTGGCGGCGGTCGCGTCCTCCTGCGACTCCATCAGCGCGAAGTAGGGCAGCACGTCCGCGTAGGACCAGCCGGCCGCGCCCTGGTAGGCCCAGTTGTCGAAGTCGGAGGCGTGGCCGCGGATGTGCATCATGATGTAGAGGTTGCTGCTGCCGCCCGGGGCCTTGCCGCGCGGCTCGTAGGTGCTCCGGCCCCCCAGGCCGGGCTGCGGGACGCTGGTGTAGCCCCAGTCGATCGGGCCGCCCAGCAGCTTGTACCAGGACGACGGGTCGTCCACCTCCGGCGGGATCCGGTCGCCGCCGGCCTCCAGCACCAGCACGGTGGTCCGCGGGTCCTCGCTCAGCCGGTTGGCCAGCACGCTTCCGGCGGCTCCCGAACCGACGACGATGTAGTCGTACTCCTTCACCGATACCTCCTCGCTCGGACAGCGGCGGATCAGACCTGGGAGAGCACCTGGAAGGGCATGGTGTCGTGGTAGTTGGCCATGTAGGCGATGCGCCCGTCGACGATCCGGAAGTAGTTCATGACCTCGGCCGTGACCGGCTTCCCGGTGACGCTCTCGGCGACCAGGTGGGAGACGGCCGCGGCGTGCTCGCCGTCCACCAGGAAGCGCACCGGCTGGTTCTGGAAGACCCGGTACATCTTGTCCATCCCGGCCATCATGGTGCGCAGCGTGGCCAGGCCCTCGATGTGGCCGGCCAGCTGCTCGTCCATCACCATGTCCTCGGTGAAGAGGTCGCACCAGCGGTCCCAGTCGCCCTCGTTCGCGTACTCGTAGTACTTGGTGAGCACCTCGTGTGCGTTCATCGCTGTCTCCCTGCTCGTGACTGGATATCGGTGCTAGAGGCTGTCGCGGATGCCGCCGGGCCGGAACGGGGCCCAGAACTGGCTGAAGGCGGTCGCGTCGTCGCCGAAGAGGCCGTCGTGGCCTTCGACGATCCGGCCGTCGCGCCAGCGCATGAAGTGGAAGACGGTGGAGTCCAGGCGCTCGTACGGCGAGGTGCTGTCCTCCGGCGCACCGGCCCGCAGCCCGTAGTTGTGGCAGACGTCGGCGGAGCAGTCGTCGCCGACCATGATCAGCTCGCGGTCCATCCGGAACGACCCGCCGCTCAGCTTGCCGGCCGTGGCCATCATCTCCAGGAAGGCGTCGAGGCTCTCGTACCAGCCCGCCAGCGGGTGGTTGCCGGGCACCAGCCAGCGCAGGTCCTCGGCGTAGTGCTCGATGATCTTGCTGCGGTCGCCGCTGCCCAGGGCCCGGTAGGCGGCCTCGACCTGGGATCGCGTCACTTCGGTCATGGTGTGGATTCCCTTCGGTGGCTACAGCACCTCGATGACTACAGCGCGGCCGAACCGGGCATCGGGTCGAGGGCGTTGACGGCGTAGCGGCGGATCAGCGGGCCGTTCGGGCCGGCCACCACGGTCCAGGTCTGGTCGGCGTCGAAGCCCAGCCACTGGCTCTTCTCGGCCGGCGGGTTCCAGATCCGCGCCTGCCAGTTCACCACCACCCGGACGGTGGCCTCGCCGTCCGCCCAGACCGGCTCGACCTTGGTGACCGTGTGCACCTCGTCGAAGAAGCGGTTGGTCACCGCCTCGTACCAGCGGGCGAAGCCGGTGTGGCCGACGAAGGTGTCCTCGGGCACCTTGAACTCGATCTCCTCATGCAGGAGTTCGAGCACCTGGGGCAGCGGGACGTGGCGGTCCAGAGCCACGTACCAGTTGACGGCGAACTCGTGGATCGACGCATCGGTCAGCGGCGGCGTTTCGGTCATGGGGACCTCCCTCGGACGGGGTCGGCCGCACGGGTGAGCGGCGGCCGACCGATTCGGCGAAAGCGACTGGTCTGTTCAGATCTGGACGTCGACCAGGAACGGGCCCCGGTGGTCGAGCAGCTGGTCCGCGGCGGCGGCGGCCTCGCCCGGCTTCTCCACCCGTACTCCCTGCGCCCCCAGCGCCCGGGCCAGGCCCGCGAAGTCGATCTCCGGGGTGGACAGGTCGAAGGAGTTGGGGAAGTTGTGGGCGGGAATGCCGCGCTCGCGCCAGTACTGGTCGATGTTGTCGTCCAGCAGGCGGTACTTCCGGTTGTTGCAGACCACGAACTTGGCGTCCACGCCGTGGCGCACCGCGGTCCACAGCGCCTGGTACGTGTACATCGAGCCGCCGTCCCCGGCGAAGCCGACGACCTCCCGGTCCGGCCGGGCCAGCTTGGCGCCGACGGCGCCGGGCAGGCCCACACCCAGCGAACCGCCCCGAGTGAGGTGGTAGTCGCCCGGCCGCTCCGGCGGGAGGTACCGGGTCACCAGCGGGGAGCTGGTCAGCGCCTCGTCGAAGACCACCAGGTCGCCACCGGTGCGGGTGGCCAGCCGGTGCAGGAACAGCTCCAGGTTCCCGGCGTCGGGCCCGGGGACGGCCGCCGCCTCGGCGTTCCGCTGCTCGGTCCGCTCGGCCAGCCGGTACTCCGCCGCCCGGCGCTGCTTCGGGTCCATCCGCTGGAGCAGCCCGCCGGCCAGGGCGGCCAGGGTCGCCCTGGGGTCGGCCGCGATGCCCAGGTCCACCGGGTGGTTCTTGGCGATCTCATAGGTGTTGAGGTCGATGTGGACGATCTTGGCGCCGACCCGGAACGGCGAGGCCAGATTGGGGAAGACCTCGGGAAAGACGTAGGTGCCGACGATCAGCACCGCGTCGGCGCCGGCGACCAGCTCCGTGCTGTGCTCGCCGAACATGTGCCCGGTCATGCCGCGCCGCAGCGGGTGCGAGGCGGGCAGGTTGACCTCGGAGGCGTCCACCTCCCACACGTCGGCGCCCAGCAGCTCGGCCACCCGCGCCAGTTCGCGCTGGGCACCGGCCAGGCTGACCCCGTCGCCCACCAGGATGACCGGGTTGGCCGCCCCGGCCAGCAGCTCGACGGCCGCCCCCACCGCCGAGGGCGCGGGCAGGCTGTCGGTCCTGGGCACGACCGTGGGCAGCACCGACTCGTGGTTGACCGCGTCCAGGACGTCCATCGGCAGCGCCACGAACACCGGGCCGCGCGGGGGCGTCAGGGCGATCTTGACCGCCCGGCGCACGGTGCGGAGCAGCGACTGCGGGTCGGTGACCCGGGTCGCGTACTTGGTCACCGGGCGGGCCATGGCCACCAGGTCGGCGGCCATCTGGGCGTCCATCGCGTCGTAGCGCACCCCGGCGTCGCCGGCGACCACGACCAGCGGGGTGTGGCCGCGCATCGACTGGTAGAGCATGCCGATGCCATTGCCGAGACCGACCCCGGAGTGCAATTGCAGCAGCGCCGCTCCGCCGGAGGCGCGGGCGTAGCCGTCCGCGATCCCGGCGGCCACCGTCTCCTGCAGCGAGAGGATGTAGTGGAACTCCGGGTCCTGGTCCGCCGCATCCAGGAACCCCTGTTCGACCGTGCCCGGATTTCCGAACATCCGATCGAGCCCATCGGCCCTGAATTGTTCGATCAGCTTGAATTTTCCGGCAGCTGAGGTCACGGATTCACCAGCCGTACCGGATAAGACCGTCTTCCAGGACCGCGACTACCTTCTCGCCCGTACGATAGGAGTCGGGCGTCGAACGGCCCGTGACGAACGGATAGTCCACGATCACCGAGACCGGCTTGCCGAAATTCCCGTGGTACGCGCCGTCGGGGCCGGTGGCATCGCGCAGGATGTACTCCAGCGGGTACGGCGGCGGGCCCATGACGAAGTCCGTGCCGAGGAATCCGGTGCCGTCCTTGTAGTCGTACTCCTTGCAGTGCCCGGTCACGTGCTTGCCCCAGATGATGCTCCTGCGGTCGCTCCAGTCCCGCGCGAAGGCCAGGCAGGCGACCCCGTAGCACTCGGCCGCCACCACCTTGTCGGCCCGCAGGAAGGAGAGGATCAGCCCGTGCACCCGCTCGTTGTTGGCGAGGTCGACGATCGGACCGCTGCCGCCCACGATCAGCAGCGCGTCGTAGTCCGCGATCTCGGCGTCGATCTGCTCCAGGTCCCGGTGGTACTGCTCCAGGGCCGGCAGGTAGCCGGCGTCGCTGGTGTACGGGCGCTCCGGCAGCCAGGAGCTCAGGTCCAGCGGTGCGTCGAGCCGGCCGGAGGCGTCGAACTCGCGTCCCAGGCGGGCGTTCTCCGCGCTGGTGACCGAGCGGCCCAGCGGCGGGTCGATGTAGTCGGGGTCCAAGCTGGGCGGCAGCGCGTGCGCCCGCTTTCCGGTGGGCGTGGCGAAGGTGACCTCGTAGCCACGTGCGTCGAACTGGGAGACCGGGCCGATCATTTCCTCGGCCCAGTAGCCGTGCTCCGAAACCAAGACCAGAATCTTCTTGCTCATCGATACCCTCCCACGGTTCCTGGCGACAGGACGGTCGGGCCCCTTGCTCCCGACCGAGACCCACGGTGCGCCGTCGCCCGGCGGCAGGGAAAGCAACTGGACCGGAGTTGGTGACGTAGCCCCATGTCGGCCTGTTTTCCTGGAACTTCATGAAGTATCGGTGAATCCGCGCGAAACCCTTGATTGTCTGGCCCCACCGCCATGTACACGTCTACCCTGTACGGGATCCAACTGTCCGATCACAGAGGACCTCTCGATGAATACGCTGAACTCAGCGTTGCCGCGCCGGGACTCGGGGCCCAACGAGGAGGCTGCATGCGCCGGGGAGCGGTAGGACCGGACGAATGGAACGGCGGGCGCAAGCCCGTGATCCTTGCCCTGGACGACGATCCCCAGGTCCTCCGAGCCCTACGCCGCGACCTGCGCAGCGCCTATGCCGACAGGTACTTGATCATCACGGTCCACTCCGGCAAGGAGGCGATGCGGATCCTCGACACGCTGACCGAGCGGCGCCAGGATCTCGCCCTGCTGCTGGTGGACCAGCGCATGCCGGACGTCCCGGGCGTACAGTTCCTCACGGAGGCGGTCGGACGCTTCCCGGAGGCGCGCCGTGTCCTCCTGAGCGCCTACCCCGAGCGGGAACTCGTCGGCCCCGGCGCCGACCTGGCCTTTCTGGACCAGTACCTGCCCAAGCCCTGGGGGCCCCCGGAGGAGCGGCTCTATCCCGTGATCGACAATCTGCTGGAACAGTGGTGGACCGCCACGGTCGGCCGATTACTGGCCGAACCGACGGCCGGCGCCGCCGCACTGCCGACGATGGTGCTGGTGCCGGACGCCGACGTGCTGCTCGCCCCCGGCGAGCCCGACCTGATCGAGCACCTGGGCCGGGCGCCCAGGGCCGCGATGCCGCACTACGAGTGCGTCATCGTCGGCGGCGGGCCGGCCGGCCTCTCGGCGGCGGTCCAGGCAGCCGCCCAGGGGCTGCGGACCCTGCTGGTCGACGCCCAGCAGTACCTCGGCGGCCAGGCGGTGAGCGCCCCCCTGATCGAGAACTACCTGGGCCTCCCCTCCGGTCTGTCCGGCGCCGAACTGACCCGGCGCGCCACCCTGCAGGCCGTCCGGCTGGGCGCCGAACTCATCTGCCCGGCAAGGGTCATCGGCCTGCGCCGGGAGGACCCGGTGAAGATCCTGGTCCTGGCCGACGGCTCCGAGACCACCGCCGAGAGCGTGCTGCTCTCCCCCGGCGTCGTCTACAACCGGCTGGAGGCGCGCCGGTCGGCCCGGTTCGAGGGAGCCGGCCTCTACTACGGGCTGGCCGGCACGGAGACCCAGTCCTGCATCGCCCAGCGGGTGGTGGTCATCGGCGCGGCCGACACCGCCGGCCAGGCGGCGGTCCACCTGGCCAAGTTCGCGTCCGAGGTCACCCTGCTGGTACGGGCCGCCTCGCTCTCCGCCAGGATGTCCCGCTACCTGGCGGACGAGCTCACCCGCACCCCCAACATCTCGGTGCGCACCCGCACCACCGTGCGGGAGTTCCAGGGCGGCGAGCGGCTGGAACAGGTCGTGCTGCACAGCGCCGTGGACGACACCCTGAGCGTGCTGCAGACGCACTTCGTCTTCACCTTCATCGGGGCGCGCCCGCGCACCGACTGGCTCGGCGACGTGGTGGAACTGGACGACCACGGATTCGTGCTCACCGGTTCGGATCTGGTTGCCAATGGCGGTGAAGTACCGATGGAGTGGAGTCTGGAACGTGCTCCCTATCCGCTGGAGACCAGCGTCCCCGGAGTGTTCGCCGCGGGTGATGCACGGGCCCGCTCGGTCAAGCGGGTGGCCGCCGGAGTGGCGGAGGGAGCCATGGCCGTGGACGTGATCCAACGCTATCGAATGTCGGGTTAGCACATTCGGTATGAATCACCCGAGCGCATGATCGCGTACAACCGGTCGGGCCTTGCGTGGCGCATTCCCGAGATGTAATCATGATTACGTCTCATTCTCGTATCCGGTCCTCGTCCGCTCCACCTGACCGAGCAACTGACGAAGGGAGGTCGTCTCCATGACGACCACTGTCGAGTACATCCGCTACCGCATCGCCCCGGAGCAGCACCAGGCCTTCGAGCAGGCCTACACCACGGCCGCCGAGTCGCTGGCCGCCGCACCGCAGTGCATCGACTACGAGCTCAGCCAGTGCCACGAGGAGCCGGACCGCTTCATCCTGCGGATCCGCTGGACCTCGCTGGAGGACCACCTGGAGGGCTTCCGCAAGGGCGAGCACTTCCCCGCCTTCTTCGCCGCGGTGCGGCCCTTCTTCAACTCCATCGAGGAAATGCAGCACTACACCGTCGGCAGCGTGGTCGGCTCCGGCAAGGGCGCAGGACGGGAGTAGCCGTGACACCGAGCATCTACGACTGGGCCGGCGGGTCCGAGGCGCTGGGGCGCCTGACCGAGGTGTTCTACGGGCACGTCCTGGAAGACCCGGTCCTGGCACCGGTGTTCGCGGACATGGACAAGAACCATCCGCAGCACGTCGCGCTCTGGCTGAGCGAGGTCTTCGGCGGGCCGCGCAACTACACGGCCGAGCGCGGCGGGCACCCGCACATGGCCGGCCGGCACCTGGGCCGGGGCATCACCGAGGTCCAGCGCCGCCGCTGGGTCAGCCTGCTGATGGACGCGGCCGACGAGGTGGGCCTGCCCACCGACCCGGAGTTCCGGGCGGTCTTCACGTACTACATCGAGTGGGGCACCAGGATGGCCATGATCTACTCCGGCGAGCACCCGCCGCCGGTGGACGCGGCGGAGGTCCCGGTCTGGGAATGGGGACAGACGCCGCCCTGGCAGCCCGCGTCGCCGTGAAGCCACGCACACCTCATCTTCCCCATCACGCCCTGCCAACTCTGGGAGTCAGTCATGTCAGCAGTGAGCAGCCCCTTAACGGCCGTGATCGACACCTTCTCCGGCGCCTGGGACTTCCTGGCGAACTCCTTCCCCGTCACCATCCGCCTCGACGGACGCGCGTATCCGTCCGTTGAGCATGCCTACCAGGCATCCCGGGTGCGAGGTCCGGCACTGCGGGCGCTGATCGCCGCGACCCCGGATCCGAGGCGGGCCTGCCAGCTGGCCGCCAGCCATCCCGAGCGCGCGGACTGGCAGGAGGCCAGAGTCGTCGTGATGCGGCAACTGGTGGAGCAGAAGTTCCGCGAACCGACCCTGCGCGAGCGGCTGTTGGCCACCGGTTCGTGCGAGCTGGTCGCCGGTCACGACGACGACGACTTCTGGGGCGGCGCCGCCCAGGGGCAGAACAGCCTGGGCCTGATCCTGATGGCGGTCCGCGCCGAGGCCTGCCGGCAGGCCGGCGCCGGCGGCTACGAGCGCCGCTCGGCCGAGGCGCTGGGCGGCTCCGCGGGCGCGCTCGGCCTCGCCGCGCAGGCGCTGATACCCACCAGCCACGGGGTGTTCACCGCGCGCGGCTACCGGGGCGTGCTCCAGGGCCAGGAGCAGGTGGCGCTCACCCTCGGCTCCTTCCGCGGCGCCGCCCGGGTGCTGGTGCGGGTCCACTCCGAGTGCCTGACCGGCGAGTCCTGGGGTTCGCTCCGCTGCGACTGCGGCCCCCAGCTGGACGCCGCGATGGCCGCCATCGCGGCGGAGGGCTGCGGGATCATCCTGTACCTGCGCGGCCACGAGGGCCGCGGCATCGGCCTGCTGGCCAAGCTCCGGGCCTACGCCCTCCAGGACGCCGGCTTCGACACCGTGGACGCCAACTCCGCCCTGGGGCTGCCGGAGGACGCGCGCGACTACCGGCTGGCCGCACAGATCCTCGACGACCTGGACGTCCGGTCGATCCGGCTGCTCTCCAACAACCCGGACAAGTCCGACTCGCTGGCCCGGCTCGGGATCGACGTGGTGGAGCGGGTGCCGCTCTTCGTGGCCCCGAACCCGCACAGCCTGGCCTACCTGGTCGCCAAGCGCGACCGGATGGGCCATGACCTGCCGGACCGGATGGACACCAGATTCGCCTGACCGGAGCAGTTGACACCGCTCACGTCCATGGCTGTTCATCGATGGGTACGACCATAGGCACGACCTGGGGGGTACCACGGTGCTGTTGGACACGTTCGGCCGTCGGGCCGTCGATCTGCGGGTGTCGCTGACCGACCGCTGCAATCTGCGTTGCGGCTACTGCATGCCGGAGGAGGGCCTGCCGTGGCTGCCCAAGGCGGAGCTGCTCACCGACGCGGAGGTGGTCCGTCTGGTCACCCTCGCCGTCGGTGAGCTGGGCGTCCGCGAGGTGCGCTTCACCGGTGGGGAACCGCTGTTGCGGCCCGGGCTCCCGGGGATCCTCGCCGCCTGCGCGGCGCTCGAACCCCGGCCCGACCTGTCGCTCACCACCAACGGCATCGGCCTGGCCCGGACCGCCCCGGCGCTGAAGGCGGCGGGCCTCGACCGGATCAACGTCTCCCTGGACACCCTCGATCCGGTCACCTTCCGCGACCTCACCCGCCGCGACCGGCACGCCGACGTCCTGGCCGGACTCGCGGCGGCGGACGCGGCGGGCCTCCGTCCGGTGAAGCTCAACACGGTGCTGCTGCGCGGCCGCAACGACCATGAGGCGGCGGACCTGCTGTCCTGGTCGATCGACCGCGGCTACCAGCTCCGCTTCATCGAGCAGATGCCGCTCGATGCCCAACACGGTTGGGACCGGGCCCAGATGGTCGGCGCCGAGGAGATTCTGGCCCGCCTCGGCGAGCGCTTCGGGCTGACTCCGGAGCCGGACGGGCAGCGGGGCGCGGCGCCCGCCGAACGCTGGCTGGTCGACGGCGGTCCCGCCACTGTCGGGGTCATCGCCAGCGTCACCCGGCCGTTCTGCCGGGCCTGCGACCGGACCCGGCTGACCGCGGACGGCCAGGTCCGCAACTGCCTGTTCGCCACGGGCGAGACCGACCTCCGGGCCGCGCTGCGCGGCGGCGCCGACGACCGGGAACTGGCTGAGCTGTGGCGCAAGGCCATGTGGGGCAAGTCGGCAGGCGCGGGCATCGACGACCCGTCGTTTCTTCAGCCAGACCGTCCGATGTCCGCCATCGGCGGATGACCGCACAGCCGCCACCGGCGGACGACCGCCGGGCACGAGCAGTACGAGGAGGAGTCCGATGACCCCGCGCTTCCAGAGCCGTCCGGTACCGCCCCCCGACCACACCGCCCGCTACGGCCCGCACCCCGAACAGACGGTGGACCTGCGGGTGTCCGAGAACGCGGGCAACACGCTGGTCGTGCTGATCCACGGCGGCTTCTGGAAGCACGAGGAGGACCGCGCGGCCGTGGGCCCGCTCGCGGACGCGCTCTCCCAGGCCGGCTTCATCGTCGCGGTGCCGGAGTACCGTCGCGTCGGCCACCCGGACGGGGGCTGGCCGGGGACCTTCGACGACATCGCACTGTTCTTCGAGGCCCTGCAGCTGATCTGCCGGGCCCACGGGCTCCGGCCCGAGCGCATCGTCCTGGTCGGGCATGCCGCCGGCGCGCACCTCGCGCTCTGGGTGGCCGGTCGGCGCAGGCTGCCGATCGACGAGGACAACGGCTGGCGCTCGGACTGGCACCCCGACGCCGTGGTGGCCCTGGCCGGCTGCTCCTCGCTCGACCTGGTCGACGCCTTCGGGCTGGGCGACGACGCGGCGGCCGGCCTGCTCGGCGGCAGCGTGGCCAACGTCCCGGCCCGCTACGCCATCGCCGACCCGGTGGCGCTGCTGCCGCTGGGCGTCCCGGTCACCCTGCTGCACGGAGCCCGCGACGAGCACGTCCCGGTGGTGGTCAGCCGGCTGTTCGCGACCTGGGCCGGACGGGCCGGGGACCGGGTGCGGCTGGTGGAGTTCCCCGACCTCGAACACACCGCCCTGCTCGACCCGCGGGCGGCGTCCTGGCCGGAGCTGCTGTCCGCGCTCAAGTAGGTTGCCTCATCCGGCCGTTCCGGCGGCCACCCAGTCCTGGGTGCCGTCGGCGAAGTGTTCGTGCTTCCAGATGGGGACCTCGTGCTTGAGGGTGTCGATCAGCCGTCGGCACGCCTCGAACGCGTCCCCGCGATGGGCGGCGGAGACGGCGACGATGACGGCCGTGTCACCGATGGCCAGCAGACCGGTCCGGTGCACGGCCGCCAGGGCGAGCACCGGGTGGTCGACGCAGATCTTCTCGGCCACCCGGCGCAGCTCGGCCTCCGCCGTGGGGTGGGCGCTGTACTCGAGCGCGCTGACGGCCCTGCCCCCGTTGTGGTCCCGGACAGTGCCGACGAACAGGTCGGTGGCCCCGGCCGCATCGTGCCGAACGGCGCGGTGGACCTCGTCCAGGGAGAGAGCGGTGTCGCGCAGACCGAGCAGACGGATCGGGTCACTGGTGGTCATGGTGTCCATCATGGCCATGGCTCGCCCGTTCGAAACTGGCGTGTGCGTTTCGTCCCGGATCGCTCCCGGGTCGCGCGCGGACCGCTCCCGGGCCATGAACCGGTGCGGCCGCACCGTCCGGCTCAGACCGGCGAGGTGCCGCGCGGCAGCTGTCCGGTCCGGGCCGCCTCCGCGAGGTACGCCAGCAGCACGCGCCGCAGCTCGCGTGCGGCCCGGGGCGGCTCGACGTCCCGGCGGTGCGCCAGGCCGATCGTGCGGTGCAGGCCCGGTGGGACGAACGGGGTGACCCGCAGCGGGCGCTGGTCGGCGACCATGCTGGGCAGCACGGCGAGGCCGAGCCCCGCCTCGACCATGGCCAGCACCGCGTCCATCTCACCGCCCTCCACCGCGAAGTCCGGCTCGAAGCCCTCGGCCCGGCAGGCCGCCATGGTGGCCTCGCGCAGGTCGTAGCCGTGGCGGAACATCACCAGCGGGTGGCCCCGCAGCTCTCCCACCGCTATCCGCCCCTCGGTGGCCGGTGGGGCGGCGGTCGGCGGGACGACGTCCGGCGCGGAGACCACCACCAGTTCCTCGCGCAGCAGCTCGGTGGTGGCCAGGGCCGGGTCGTGGCTCTGCAGCGGCAGGATCAGCAGGGCCAGGTCGAGGCTGCCGGTGGCCAGCCCGCCCACCAGGTCCCGGGAGCCGCCCTCCTCGACCAGCAGCCTGATGGCCGGATGCTCGCGGTGGAAGACCCGCAGCACCTGCGGCAGCAGGCTGGTGCACAGGCTCGGGGTCGCCCCGAGCCGTACCCGGCCGCTGCGCAGGCCCGCCACCTCCTGCACCTCGATCCGCGCGGACTCCGCGTCGGCAAGGATCCGCCTGGCCAGCGGCAGCAGGGCCTGGCCGGCGTCGGTGAGGGTGATGTTGCCCCGGGCACGGTGGAAGAGGTCGGCGCCCAACTCGGACTCCAACGCGCGGATCTGCTGGGAGAGGGAGGGCTGGGCGACGTGCACCCGCTGGGCGGCGCGGGTGAAGTGCCGGGTCTCGGCGACCGCCAGGAAGTAGCCGAGCTGCTGGAGCTGCATACCGTCGACCGTAGCAGTCAATAGGCATCAGCTATCGAAACGAGCAGAATCATGTCTTTGACCTGTCATGGCCCGGGTACCTACCGTCGTGGACGTGGCAGTAGCGACTCGGACGGCTCGACCGTCCACAACCCGGACGCTCTGGTCCTCCACCATCGGCAAGAAGGCCGTGATGGCGGTGACCGGCGTGATCATGCTCCTCTTCCTCATCGTCCACATGCTGGGCAATCTGAAGATCTTCTTCGGCGCCCCGGACTTCAACGCCTACGCGGCCTGGCTGCGCACCATCGGCGAGCCGGTGCTGCACCGGAGCTGGTACCTCTGGGTCCAGCGGGTGGGTCTCGTCATCTGCGTCGTGCTGCACGCGGTCTGCGCCTACCAGCTGGCCCGCCGCGACCTCAGGGCCCGCGGTCGGCGCTACGCGCACGGCGGGCCGGCCGGCAGCTCCTTCGCCACCCGGACCATGCGCTGGGGCGGCGTGATCATCCTGCTGTTCCTGGTCTGGCACATCCTGGACCTGACCACCGGGACGCTGAACCCGCTGGGCGAGGCCGGCCACCCCTACCAGAACATCGTCGCCGACTTCCAGAACTGGTGGGCGAACGTCATCTACATCGTGGCCATGGCGGCGCTCGGACTGCACATCCGCCACGGGGTGTGGAGCGCCGCCCAGACGCTCGGCGCCAACGGCCCCCGCAGCGGTCCGATCCTCCGGACCGCCAGCTGGGTGCTGGGCCTCGTCCTCTTCGCGGGCTTCGTCACCGTGCCCGTCGCCGTCATGACCGGAGCCGTGCACTGATGACCGATCACTCCGCACCGACCGACTACACCGACTACGCCCTCGGCGACCCCGTCCGCGACACCAGGGCGCCCGGCGGCCCGATCGCGGACCGCTGGAACACCCGCCGCTTCGAGGCCAAGCTGGTCAACCCGGCCAACCGGCGCAAGCACACCGTCATCGTGGTCGGCACCGGCCTGGCCGGCGGCTCGGCCGGCGCCACCCTGGCCGAACAGGGCTACCACGTGGTCCAGTTCTGCTACCAGGACTCCCCTCGTCGCGCTCACTCCATCGCCGCCCAGGGCGGCATCAACGCGGCGAAGAACTACCGCAACGACGGTGACAGCGTCCACCGGCTGTTCTACGACACGGTCAAGGGCGGCGACTTCCGCGCCCGCGAGTCCAACGTCCACCGGCTCGCCGAGATCTCCGTGCAGATCATCGACCAGTGCGTGGCCCAGGGCGTGCCCTTCGCCCGCGAGTACGGCGGGCTGCTCGACACCCGCTCCTTCGGCGGCGTCCAGGTCCAGCGCACCTTCTACGCGCGCGGCCAGACCGGGCAGCAGCTGCTGCTCGGCGCCTACCAGGCGCTCTCCCGGCAGATCGCGGCCGGCAACGTCGAGATGCACGCCCGCACCGAGATGCTCGACCTGCTGGTGGTCGACGGCCGCGCCCGCGGCATCGTCGCCCGCGACCTGATCACCGGCCGGGTCTCGACCCACTTCGCCGACGCCGTGGTCCTGGCCTCCGGCGGCTACGGCAACGTCTTCCACCTCTCCACCAACGCGAAGAACTCCAATGCGACGGCCGCCTGGCGGGCGCACCGCCGCGGCGCCTACTTCGCCAACCCGGGCTTCACCCAGATCCATCCGACCTGCATCCCGCGCTCCGGCGACCACCAGTCCAAGCTCACCCTGATGAGCGAGTCGCTGCGCAACGACGGCCGGATCTGGGTGCCGAGGACCAAGGGCGACACCCGCAGTCCCGACCGGATCCCCGAGGACGAGCGCGACTACTACCTGGAGCGGATCTACCCCTCCTTCGGCAACCTGGTGCCGCGCGACGTCGCCTCCCGGGCCGCCAAGAACGTCTGCGACCAGGGGCGCGGCGTCGGCCCCGGCGGGCTCGGCGTCTACCTCGACTTCGCCGACGCCATCCGGCGGTCGGGCCGGCCGGCGGTCGCGGAGAAGTACGGCAACCTCTTCGAGATGTACCGGCGGATCAGCGGCGAGGACCCGTACCGGGTGCCGATGCGGATCTACCCGGCGATCCACTACACCATGGGCGGCCTCTGGGTCGACTACGACCTGCAGACCACCGTCCCCGGCCTGTTCGCCATCGGCGAGGCCAACTTCACCGACCACGGCGCCAACCGGCTGGGCGCCTCGGCCCTGATGCAGGGCCTCGCGGACGGCTACTTCGTGCTGCCGATGACCCTCAACGACTACCTCGCCCGCAACCCGGACCAGGCCCCCGTCGCCGAGGATCACCCCGAGGTGGTCTCCGTGGTCGCGGAGACCACCGAGCGGCTGCGGCGGCTGCTGGAGAACGACGGCGACCGCAGCCCCGACTCCTTCCACCAGGAGGTCGGCGAGCTGCTCTGGGAGTACTGCGGGATGGTCCGCAGCGAGGAGGGCCTGCGCAAGGCGCTGGCCCGGATCCCGGAGATCCGCGCGGAGTTCTGGCGGCGGATCAGGGTGCCTGGCAGCGGCGACGAGCTCAACCAGACCCTGGAGAAGGCGAACCGGGTGGTCGACTACCTGGAACTCGCCGAACTGCTCTGCCTGGACGCGCTGCACCGCACCGAGTCCTGCGGCGGCCACTTCCGGGTGGAGTCGCAGACGCCCGACGGCGAGGCCGCCCGCAAGGACGAGGAGTTCTCCTACGCCGCCGCCTGGGAGTTCACCGGCAGCGGCGCCGCCCCCGTGCTGCACAAAGAAGAGCTCGTCTTCGAGTACGTCCACCCCACCCAGCGGAGCTACGCGTGAACCTCACCCTGCGGATCTGGCGCCAGCGCAACGCCGACACCCCGGGCGCCATGGTCGCCTACCGGGTCGAGGACGTCTCGCCCGACATGTCCTTCCTGGAGATGCTGGACGTCCTCAACGAGGACCTGATCCACCGCGGCGAGGAGCCGGTGGCCTTCGACCACGACTGCCGCGAGGGCATCTGCGGCATGTGCTCCCTGTTCATCAACGGCGAGGCGCACGGTCCCGAGCGCGCCACCACCACCTGTCAGCTCCACATGCGGCACTTCGCCGACGGGCAGACCGTGGACATCGAGCCCTGGCGGGCCACGGCGTTCCCGGTGGTGAAGGACCTGGTGGTGGACCGCTCCGCGTTCGACCGGATCATCCAGGCCGGCGGCTGGATCACCGCGCCGACCGGCTCCGCCCCCGAGGCCCACTCGACGCCGGTCCCGAAGCCGGACGCCGACCTGGCCTTCGAGAACGCCGAGTGCATCGGCTGCGGCGCGTGCGTGGCCGCCTGCCCCAACGGCTCGGCGATGCTCTTCACCAGCGCCAAGGTCACCCACCTGAACACCCTCCCCCAGGGCGCGCCGGAGCGCGAGAGCCGGGTCCTGGACATGGTCGCCGCCATGGACGACGAGGGCTTCGGCGGCTGCACCAACACCGGCGCCTGCACCGCGGCCTGCCCCAAGGGCATCCCGCTGACCAGCATCGCCACCATGAACCGCGAGTTCCTCCGCGCCGCCCGCCGACAGCCGTCGGCTTCCCGCCGCGGCTGACGCCGGTCGGTCCGGCCGCCCCGCCGGGCGGCCGGGTCAGGGCTGCGGTGAACTCCCCCGGCGGGAGCGGGCGATGCCCCAGCCGACCAGCGCCGCGGCCAGGACGGTCAGCACCAGGGCGGCCGCCGTGGCCGCCTCGTGGAACTGGGCCCGCTGGTGCGGGCTCCAGCTCGACCTGGCGAGGCCCCCGGTGAACAGCGCCGCGAGGATGGTGCCGCTGACCGCGATCCCGATTCCGGTGGTGACCTCGCTGGCGGTGTCGACCAGCGCCGCGCCGATGGTGGTGCGGTTCTTCGGGAGGCCGCGCATCACGTTGGTCCCGGCGACGACGCCGACCACCCGCAGTCCGGCCGCGACCAGCACCAGCGCCAGCGCCACCCACACGTACCCGAACCGGCCCAGCACTCCGTAGACGGCGAGTCCGGACACCACCGCTCCGGCGCCGAGCCAGCCGGCCTGGTCCAGGCCGACGCGCCTGACCAGCGGGCCGATGACCGCACCGCCGGCGATGAGCACCACCACCTGCGGCAGCATGCCGATGGCAGCCCGGGCCGGCGTCCAGCCCCAGTCGAGCTGGAACTGCAGCGTCACCAGGTAGCCGAGGCCGGCCGTCGCCAGCCCGGACGCGGCCTTGAACGCCAGACCGCTCGACACGAGCGGACGGGCCACGAGCCCCAGGTCGAGCAGCGGATGGCGGGCAGTCCGCTCGCGGAGGACGAAGAGGACCCCCATGGCGACGGCTGCCGCCGCGGTCGTCCAGGGGAGCCACGACGGGCCGCTGCCGTCGACGAACAGCGTCGGCGCCACCAGTGTGAGCAGGATGGTCGCCGTGCCCAGCAGCGCGCCGACGACGTCGATCGGGTCGCGGTGCAGGTCCTCCGCCCGGTCGGCGGGGATGCCGCCGCGGATGCCGATGAACGCCAGTGCGGCGACGGGCACGTTCGGCAGCAGCAGGACCTGCCACGGGGCGAAGGCGAGCACGAAGCCGCCCGCCGTGGGCCCGATCCCGAGTCCGACCAGGCCCACCGTCGAGATCAGCGCCGTCGCGCGGACGCGCAGCCCGTCCGCGTCGAACAGGCGGAAGGCCAGGGCCAGCGAGCCCGGTGTGGTCATCGCGGCCGCGACGCCCATCGCCGCACGGACCAGGATGAGCTGTTCCACGGTGGTGACGAACACCGTCAGCAGACTGGTCACGCCCAGCAGCACCAGCCCGACCAGCATGATCCGGCGGCGGCCGACCCGGTCGGCCAGCGCCCCGAGCGCCAGCATCAGGCCGCCGAACACGACCGCGTAGGCGCCGGTCACCCACTGCAGCCCGGCCGCCGACGCGGACAGGTCGCGCCCGATGGTCGGCAGCGCGACATTGAGGATCGAGTTGTCCAGCATCTCGAAGAGGAACACGGCTGAGAGCCCGGCCAGGGCCACCCATGCCTCTCGGAGGGATCGGGGCGAGCGAGGAGCCTCGGTGACGGCTCCGACCGGTTCGACGGCCCGGCGTTGGCGACGGGTAAGCACTGCGCACTCCTTCGATGTGAAGAAGTGGCGGCTCGTTCGATACCGCGTGCGCGCGTGTGCCCCGGCCCGCCCTGCCGACAGATGTCGGCCACCCGGCGGTGAGCTCACGTTTTTACTTCCGGTCCGCCCAGCCTACATGCGTCCGGGCCGACCGCGCCGGCAACGAGGGGAGGTTGCCGGGCGGAGCCCGGTCGGTGGGTGTGCGGTAGGTTGCCCGCCATGACTGAAACAGGGTCCGTCACCTGGCCGCCCGCCCCGATCAGGACCGAGCGGCTGGTGCTCCGCGAGCCCGAGGCGCGGGACCGTGCGGCGATCATCGAACTGCTCGCCTCGCCGGAGGTGGGCGCCTACCTGGGCGGCCCGCGAGCGCGCGACGAGCTGGAGCGCGCCCTGCCCCAGACGCCCGAGCGGCGCCTCGGCCGCTTCGCGGTCGAGCTCGACGGAGCGATGATCGGCACCGTCGAGCTCAACCGGCGCAATGCGGAGCACCTGAGCCAGGTCCGCCCGGACGCCGGGGAGGCCGAGCTCGGCTACCTGTTCCTGCCGCAGGCCTGGGGACACGGGTACGCCGCCGAGGCGTGCGCGGCGGTACTCGGCTGGTTCGCCGACGCACGTCCCGACCGGTCGGTGGTGCTCTGCACCCAGACCGCCAACGACCGCTCGATGCGCCTGGCGGCGAGGCTGGGGTTCACCGAGGTGCAACTGTACGAGGCCTGGGGCGCCGAACAGTGGATGGGCATCCGGTCCCCGGCCGCGCCGCCCGTCTGAGCGCGCGCCTGCCGCAGCGCCCCGGCCCGGCGGCCTACCGGCGGCTGCCGCGCAGCAGTCGGGTCAGCCGGTGCCAGCGTTCGGTCCAGCTGGACGCCCGGTGGCGACCGGCGGGCAGCGGAGCGGGGGCGGCGAGCGCCGGTCCCGGGTGGTCCTGGGCCGTGGACGGCTCGGGCTCGGCCGGCTCGACCGGGGTGAACACGACCGGCAGGGCCACCAGGTGACGGGTGATCAGCGAGGCGACCCAGCGCAGCTCGGTCTCCGGCACGGCCAGCCGGATCTCCGGCAGCCGGGTCAGCAGGACGTCGATCCCGGTGTCGGCGACGGCCCGGCCGATGTCCTGCCCGGGGCACTCGTGCGGACCGCCGCCGAAGGAGAAGTGGGAGCGGTTGCCGTGCACCGGGGCGCTCAGGTCGGGCCGGATCGACGGATCGACGTTGGCGGGCGCCGGACCGAGCAGCAGCATGTCCCCGGTCCTGATCTGCTGACCGCCGAGCTCGGTGTCGCCGGTGGCCCAGCGGCCGAGGATGGTCGACATCGGCGGGTCGTCCCAGAGCACCTGCTCCAGCGCGTCCGGCAGGGTCATCCGGCCGCCGGCCAGCGAGGCTCGGAAGCGCTGGTCGGTGAGGACCACCCGGAGGGTGTTGGCGATCAGGTTGGCGGTGGACTCGTAGGCGGTCATCAGCACCAGCCGCAGGTGCTCCACCATCTCGTCGTCGGAGAGCCCGGCCGGGTGCGCGATCAGCGAGGAGGTGAAGTCCGCGCCGGGCGCCGCCCGCTTCCGCGCCACGACCTGACGCAGCGTCATCACGATGTAGTCGTTGCTGGCCAGGGCGGTGCTGGTGCCCTTGACCAGGTCCCGGGCGGCGTCGACCAGGCGCGGGCCGTACTCCTCCGGCATGCCCAGCAGCTGGGTGAGCACCAGCATCGGCAGGTGCTCGGCGAACTGGCTCACCAGCTCGGCCCGGCCGTAGCCGGCGAAGCCGTCGATCAACTGGTCGGCAGCGCGGGTGACATGGCGGCGCACACCGCGGCGGTCGAACCGGGCCAGGCCGTCGGTGACGGCCGCGCGCAGCCGCTGGTGCTCCTCGCCGTCCATGAAGGTGCACATCGGCTGCCAGGTGGCGATGGGCGCGAGCGGGTTGGTCGGGGCGACCCGGCCCTCCAGCAGGTCGCGCCACTTGCGGGAGTCCCGGGAGAAGCGGGTGGGGGTGCGGGCGACATCCAGGTTCTCCTGGTAGCCCAGCACCAGCCAGGCCGGCAGGTCGCCCTCGACCAGGACCGGGGCCACCGCGCCGTGCTCGGCGCGCAGCTTCTCGTACAGGCCCCGGGGGTCGGCCTCGGCCTCGGGCCCGTACAGCCGGCGGACGGCGTCGGCGCCCCCGGCGTGCGCCGGGCAGCCGGGGGGCGGCACGGCTCCAGGGACCGGTCCGGAGGCGGGGGCTGCTCCGGGGGCCTGGGGCTGCTCCGGTGGGGAGAGGGTCACGGTCGCTCCGGTCTGTTCGCATCGGGTATGGCGGAGGCGGTTCGCCCGCGCGCGGGCGGCTCGGGGGCCGCCGCCAGCGCGTGCAGGTGGCGCATCAGGGTCATCAGCACGTCGCGGCTGGACTCGCGCAGGCGCGCGTCGCAGGCGACGATCGGCACGTGGGCGGGCAGGTCCAGCGCGGCCCGTATCTCCTCCAGCGGGTAACGGGGCGCGTTGGGGAAGGTGTTGACGGCGACCACGAAGGCCACGCCCCGGTCCTCCAGCCGCTCGATCACGTCGAAGCTCACTTCGAGCCGACGCGTGTCGACCAGCACCACCGCACCGAGGGCCCCGTCGAACAGACCGTTCCAGAGGAACCAGAAGCGCTGCTGGCCCGGCGTCCCGAAGAGGTAGAGCACCAGTTCGTCGTTGATGCTGATCCGGCCGAAGTCCATGGCCACGGTGGTCGAGGTCTTGCGCTCCACCCCCGCCGTGTCGTCCACGCCGACCCCGGCCTGGGTCATCGTCTCCTCGGTGGTCAGCGGGCGGATCTCGCTCACCGCGCCGACCAGGGTGGTCTTGCCGACGCCGAAGCCGCCGACGATCACGATCTTCACGGCCGCGGTGGCCGTGTCCGGCAGGACGTCCTCGCTGCGCGGCCCGGCGACAGTGTCCGGCCGGGTGGCCGTGTCAGAGCCGTTGGAGTCCATTGATCACCGCCTCGATCAGCTCGACGTCCGGGAAACGGGCCATGGTGACGGGCGCCCGGGCCTGTACCCGCTCCTCCGCCAGCAGATCGCCCACCAGCACCGTGACCACGCTGAACGGCAGCGCCAGGTAGGCGGAGAGCTCCGCCACCGAGAGCGGGTACCGGCACAGCCGGAGGATCGCCGCCTGCTCCGGCGGCATCTCCGGGCTCGGCTCGGCCCGGGAGACGATCAGCGTCACCAGGTCCAGCGACGTCCCGCCGGAGGCCCCGCTCCGCCCCTTGGTGATCACGTAGAGGCGTTCCGGGCTGCCCTCCGCCCAGTCCGCCGCCGGGCCGGTCACGCGGGCTGCTCGTCGACGCGCGGACCGGTGCTCAGGTGCTCGCCGATCCGGGCCACCAGGTCCCGCATCCGCGCGCCCATCAGTCCGGCGTCCACCCCCTCGTCGGCCAGGACCGCGAGGTAGGCCCGGGCCCCGGCCGCCATCAGGTAGAAGAAGCCGCCGGTCATCTCGATCACGACCAGCCGCATCTGCCCGTCGCTGTGCGGCAGTTCGGTGGCCACGGCCGCCGCCAGGCTCTGCAGTCCGGCACAGGCGGCGGCCAGCCGGTCGGCGGTGTCCAGGTCCGTGCCGTACTGGGCCATCCGCAGGCCGTCGGCGGACAGCACCACGATGTTGCGGGTCTGCGGGACGCTGACCGCCAGGTCCTTGAGCATCCAGCCCATGTCGGCCTGTTGCTGAAGCACGACTACTCCACTTCGTCCGACGAGTCGTCACTGATGTACGTGGCCCTGCCCCCGGTCGGCGTCGGCTCCGGGTCGTTCACCGCGCCGTGGAAGGCCGACAGCCACATGCCCGGCGGCTCCGGGGCGGCGGACGGCGCCCCGCCCGGGCCCGGGCCGCCGCGCGGGCCCGGCCCGGGGCCCATCGCGCCGGCCGGCGCCGCCGAACCGCGGCGGCGGCGCTGCGGCAGCCCGCCCGGGGTCCTTCCGGCGATCACCGGGGCCTCGTCGTCCTCCTCCGTCCAGAGCCGGCGCACCGGCGGCTCCGGGACCGGCCGCGAGCGGCCGGGGTCGGCGGCGCCGTCCCGTTCGGCGAGGGGGCGGGGCTCCGGGACCGGCACCCTGGCGCCGTAGGAGGCGCCGAGGCCCGGGAACCGGCCGGCGGTGGCCGTGGTGATCAGATTCGGCGGCACGATCAGCACCGCGCGCACCCCCCGGTACGCCGAAGGCCGCAGCGAGACCTGGAAGTTGTGGGCCCGTGCGAGTCGGCCGACCACGGCCAGGCCCAGCCTCGGCGTCTCGCCGAGGTCGTTCAGGTCGATCCCGGCCTGGGCCTCCTCCAGCATCCGCTCGGCCCGGATCCGCCCCTCCTCGCTCAGGCCCAGGCCACCGTCCTCGATCTCGACGGCGATGCCGGCCTGGACGTCGACGGCGGTCAGGTGCACCCGGGTCTGCGGCGGGGAGTACAGGGTGGCGTTGTCGAGCAGCTCGGCGAGCGCGTGGATCAGCGGCTCCACGGCGGGGCCGACGATGGCCACCTCGGACACCGAGTGCAGTTCCACCCGCTGGTAGTCGAGGATCCGCGACATGGCCCCGCGCAGCACGTTGTACAGCGGCACCGCATTGCCCCACTGACGTCCCGGGCGGGTGCCGCCGAGGACCGCCATGCTGTCGGCGAGCCGACCGACCCGGGCGAAGCCGTGGTCGAGCTGCAGCAGGTCGTTGAAGACCTCCGGGTTCCGGCCGTGCCGGTGCTCCATCTCCTGCAGGTCCTGGGCCTGCTGGTGGACGATGGCCTGCACCCGGCGGGCGATGTTCACGAAGGCGCGCTGTGCGGACTCGCGCAGGTTCTCCTCGGCCGCCACGGCGCCGAGCACCGAGCGCAGCACCGCCGCCTGCGAGTCCTGGAACCGGGGCAACCCCTCGACGTCGACGTCGTCCGGCTCTCCGTCCGGCGCTCCTCCCAGCGCGCCCTCGGGTCCGTCGGCGACGGCGTCCCGGAGCACGTCCTCGACGAAGTCGCCCCGCTGGATCCGGGCGACGGCCTGCGGCAGCAGGACCTCGCCGAGCCGCGCGGTCTGCACCTCCTGCCGGGCCAGCCGACGTTCCAGCGCGGCGCTCCGGTCGCGCAGCCGGGTGAGCTCCTGCCCCCTGCGTAACGCCTCGGTGGCCAGCAGGGCCACCGCGACCAGCGCCGCCGCGCCGCAGAGGTACGCCGCCGTCCGCGATCCGGCCGGCACCACCGCCGCGGCCACCGCGACGGCGGCCACCACCACGGCCGCCGGCAGCAGCCAGGGGAGCACAGGGGCGGCTCGCCGCCCTGCGGGTGACGCTCCAGCACCAACCATTCGGTTTCCTCCGTCGAATTCCGTGCGGCAGCGGCAAGGTCCCGGGCAGCCCGGACAAAGGGGGCGCACCGTACCCAAGCGCCACCAGCTCCCCACCGGAGGCAGCCTATGCAGATCCATGGGGCGTACGGGCGAGCAACGGCGAGATCCCGCAAGCTGGTTGATCCAAGTTGACACGCGCCTGCCGATAGCGCTATACGCACGGACGGACACCGTCGGTCACCGGAACGGGCTAACTCTCGGCCCCGTACCAGAGGGTGGTGATGTTGCAGAACTCCCGGATCCCCTCGGCGGAGAGCTCCCGGCCGTAGCCGGAGCGCTTGACGCCGCCGAACGGCAGCGCGGGGTGCGAGGCCGTCATCCCGTTGAAGAAGACGCCGCCCGCCTGCAGGTCACGGGCGATCAGGCGCTGCTCCTCGGGGTCCCGGGTCCAGGCGTTCGAACTGAGGCCGAAGGGCGTGTCATTGGCCAGCGCCAGGGCCCCGGCCAGGTCCTCGACCCGGTAGAGGGTGGCCACCGGGCCGAAGCACTCCTCCCGGTGGATCCGCATCTCCGGGGTGATCCCGGTCAACACGGTCGGCTCGTAGAACCACCCGTCCGGGCGATCCACCGGTCGGCGGCCCCCGCACTCCACCGTGGCGCCCCGGCGCACGGCGTCGTCCACCAGCTCCTCCAGGTCGGCCCGGCCGCCCTCGGTGGCCAGCGGCCCGACCTCCACGCCCTCCTCGGCCGGGTCGCCGACCCGCAGCGCGGCCATCCGGGCGACGAAGGCCGCGGCGAAGGCGTCGTGGACGTCCCGGTGCACGATGAAGCGCTTGGCCGCGATGCAGGACTGGCCGTTGTTCTGCACCCTGGCGGTGACCGCGACCTGGGCCGCGCGGGCGACGTCCGCCGAGGGCAGCACCAGGAACGGGTCGCTGCCGCCGAGTTCCAGCACCGTCTTCTTCACCTCGTCCCCGGCGATCGCGGCGACCGAGCGGCCGGCCGCCTCGCTGCCGGTGAGCGTCACCGCCGCGACACGGGGGTCCCGGATCACGCCCTCGACGGCGCCGGAGCCGATCAGCAGGGTCTGGAAGCAGCCCCTCGGGTAGCCCGCCCGGGTGAAGACGTCCTCCAGCAGCAGGGCGGTCTGCGGCACGTTCGAGGCGTGCTTGAGCAGGGCGACGTTCCCGGCCATCAGGGCGGGCGCGGCGAAGCGGATCACCTGCCAGAGCGGGAAGTTCCAGGGCATGACCGCCAGCACCGGCCCGAGCGGCCGGTACCGGACCACGGCCCGGACCGCGCCCGCGTCGGCGACGTCGGCCGGCTCCGGGGTCTCGTCGGCGAGCAGCCCGGCCGCCCGGCCGGCGTACCAGTTCATCGCCTTGACGCACTTGTCGACCTCGGCCAGGGCCTGCCGCAGCGGCTTGCCCATCTCGGTGGTGACGGTCCTGGCCACGGCCTCGCGCTGGAGCGACAGGTGTCCGGCCGCGGCCCGGAGCAGCGCCGCCCGCTCCTCGAAGGTCGAGGTCCGGTGGGCTTCGAAGGCGGTCGCGGCACGGGTGAGGCAGCCCTCGACCCCGGCGGCGTCCAGCGGCTCGAAGGTCTCCAGGGTCTTCCCGGTGGTCGGGTCGATCGTCGCGATGGGCACGGGACATCCACTCCTACAGGTGACGGTGTTCAGGAAGGACCGGCGGGCGGGCTCGGCACGGGCCGCGCGGCGCACCCGGCACCGGTTTCACCCTCCCCCATCAACGCCGGAACGTCGCCCCGACGGCGGGGACGGCCCGGGCCGGGCAGCCCTCAGGACGGCTCGGGGCCGATGCCGAGCAGCGGCTCCCCCTCGGGGCCGCGGAGCTCCAGCCGCGCGGGCGGGGTCCGCCCCCGATCGGTGTAGTGCCGACGGATCTCGGTGAGCACGGTCGGCAGTACCGCCTCGGTGTCGGCGGAGACCGGCCCCTGCTGGAGCCAGCGGAGGGACAGGGTCCACTCCGCGCCGCCCTCGGCCCGCTCCGGCGCCGTCGGCTCGGCGGCGACGGCGACCTTCTCCAGTGCGGCCACGATCGCCGCCATGTCCTCGGGGTCGATGCGCCGGGGGTCGCCCTCCACCAATGCCTCAGTCATGGCTGTCGGATACCCGGTCCCACGGTTCACACACGTTCCGGTCGCCCCAGTACTTCCCCGTCGCGACCGAACGGCTCAGCGCCGTCCGCGACGGCGCGGCAGCGAGGCCTCGGTGCCGACGCCGGACAGGTGCAGCGCGAGCAGCGCCAGTCCGAGCAGCAGCAGACTGATGGGTGAGAAGATCGCGTCGACGCTGATGTCGGCGGCGTTGATCACGAAGGCCGCGGCGAACGCGACGACGGCTGCGAATCCCAACACGGGAACCTCTTCCTCTGGTTCGGACCTACGGGGGCGTTCAGCGCCCGCCGTGCGCCGCAGCGCTCGGGGTGCCGACGAGCGCCTACCCCGTCCCCCCGGATGCACCACCGGCCGGGCCGGATCCGGGCCCAGGTTCTAGCCTGTTGCTCCTGGTGTGCTGGCCGGTCCCGGTGGGGTCGGTCGTCGGACGAAGGACGCGAGGGAGCCATGACGGGGGCCACGGGCGCAGCGCCGGGAGAGCCGGGGGGCGACCGCCGCAGGCGGACAGGGCGGCGGTTCCGGGGCCGGTCCGGTTCGGGGGCGGCGCGGCGGCTGCGCGAACTGACGCCCGGTGAGCGGCGGCGGGCGACGGCCGTCAGCGCCGGGCGCAGCGTCCTCGCCACCGCGACCGTCGTCGCCCTCTACTACGTGCTGCCGCTGAACGGCGGCCCCGCCGACCTCTGGGCGGTGCTGCGGCTCGTCCTCGGCGCGCTGCTCTTCATCGTGGTGATGGTCTTCGAGCTGCGCCGCATCCTCCGGGCCGGCCTGCCGCAGCTGCGCGCGGTCGAGGGCCTGGCGCTGGCGCTGCCGCTGTTCGTGACCCTGTTCGCCGGCGCCTACGTGTCCCTCGCGCACCTGGCCCCCGGCAGTTTCACCCAGCCCCTGAACCGGACGGCCGGCCTGTACTTCGCCGTCGTGACCCTGGGTACCGTCGGCTACGGCGACATCGCCCCGAAGACCGATGCCGCCCGCATCCTGGTGAGTGTCCAGATCCTGGTGGACCTGGCCTTCCTCGCGCTGCTGCTGCGGCTCTTCGTCGGCGCCGCCCGCCTGGGCCTGAGCCGCGAGGAGCCCACCGATCCTGGCGGGGCCGCCGATCCCGGGGGGAGCGCCGCACCGCGTCGGCGGTGACGTTCGGCGTGGGCCGCTGCGGCTGCTTCGATCCTCATCCAGCTCTCCCTCGGTGTGCCTGGATGCGTACCTCCGGCCCCGCTGCGCCAGAGCGTAGCTTCGCGCCTATTCCCTCGCAATACTTCGATGTATTTGCGCAAAATAGAGCAAGTGCATTGCAAGAAATGTAGATTCGGCGACGGAACGGCCGCCGCACCCCTCCTCGCCCCCGGCACGGCAACGGCCGCGAGCCGTGGATCGCCGAGGCCGGGCCGGCTCCGCGCGGCCCGCTCGGCCGGATGCGGCACCCCGCCGGAGCCGTCGATCCGCCCCCGACCAGCGATTCCACGGCCGCCCGGGCCCGCACCCTCCTGCGGACTGACCCCGCCCCCGGAGCCCCGAGCCCTACTTTCGATCTTGCAGATAAAAGTCGTGATTCCACAAAGATGTGTCGAGATATTGCGTGCAGATGGCCAGCACGTTACGGTCCCCCTTGCATAGGCCCCTTCCCCCACTATCCGCACCGGTCAGCCGACCTCCTCGCCGCCCAGCGTGCCCGACCGCGGCGAGGCGTCCCGCTGTGCTCCGACGCAGCACCGGCCCCGGTGTGCCGTCCTGCTCCCCCACCCCCTTGACCACGGCGCGTCCGGCCACGGATCCGGCGTTCCGTGTCGAAAGGAGCACCAGGTGTACCAGTCCCTCCTAGGCCTGAGACGAGCTCTCGTCCTGGCCGTCGTCACCGCCCTGGTGGCCGCCTTCGGCGTGCTCACCCTGGCGATCCAACCCGCAGCGGCGGCCACCCCCGCAGACGCTTCCGGCACTGCCGCCGCCACCGGCGGCAACGGCGCGAACCAGCCGTACGCCGAGGTACTGGCACAGAACTCGGCCACCAACGGGACGGTCATCGGCCCGAGTTACACCCAGGGCCAACTGGCCGACGAGGCCGTGGGCCGCAAGGCGGTGACCCTCCAGGGCACCGGCAAGTACGTCACCTTCACCACACCGGTGGCGACCGACTCGATCGACTTCCGCTACAGCATCCCGGACAGCTCGGACGGGTCGGTCTACACCGCACCGCTGTCGATGTACATCAACGGGGTGGCCCAGCCCGACTTCACCCTGACCAACGCCTACAGCTGGTACTACGGCAGCTACCCGTTCGTGAACACGCCCAGCTCCGGCACCCCGATGCACTTCTACGACGAGGTGCACCGGCTCTTCAACACCACCTACCCGGCCGGTACGACCTTCACCCTGCAGGTCAACTCCGAGGACACCGCCTCCTCCTACACCATCAACCTGGCCGACTTCGAGAACGTCGCCGCGCCACTGGCCCAGCCCTCGGGCTCGGTCTCGGTGGTGAGCGAGGGCGCCGACCCGACCGGTGCGGCCGACTCGACCGCCGCCTTCAACGCCGCGATCGCCGCGGCCGGCGCCGGCGGCACCGTCTGGATCCCCAGCGGCACCTACGACATCCCCGGCCACATCATCGTCAACGACGTGACCGTCGAGGGCGCCGGCATGTGGTACTCGACCATCACCGGTGCTGCGCCCGGCTTCTACGGCAACGGGGCGCCGAGCAACTCGCTCCCGGCGAGCACCAACGTCCACCTGGCCAACTTCGCGATCTCCGGCAACGTCCAGGTGCGTGACGACGCCGACCAGGTCAACGGCATCGGCGGCGCGATGAGCAACTCCACCGTGTCGGACATCTGGATCGAGCACATGAAGGTCGGGGCCTGGATGGACGGCCCGATGACCAACCTGACCTTCACCGGGATGCGCATCCGGGACACCACCGCGGACGGCATCAACCTGCACGGCGGCGTCACCGACTCGACCGTCACCGACAGCAGCATCCGCAACACCGGTGACGACGGCATCGCACTGTGGGCCGACTCCAGCCTCGGCGCCGACGCCTACGACACCATCTCCGACAACACGGTGATGCAGAACCAGCTCGCCAACGGCATCGCGGTCTACGGCGGCAACAACAACACCGTGACCGGCAACCTGGTCGAGGACACCGGCATCAACCAGGGCGGCGGCATCACCGCCGCGCAGCGGTTCACCTCCACCCCGCTCGGCCTGACCACGATCTCCAACAACACCATGATCCGCGACGGCCAGCTCGACCCGAACTGGCAGTTCGGCGTCGGCGCGCTCTGGTTCGACGGTGAGCAGGGCGCCGTCGCCGGACCGATCAACGTCACCAACGCGCTGATCGAGCAGAGTCCGTTCGAGGCGGTGCAGTGGGTCGAGGGCACCGTCAACAACGTCAACCTCAACAACGTGACCATCGCCGGCACCGGTACCTTCGCGATGCAGGAGCAGGATCCCGGCACGGCGACGTTCACCAATGTCACCGCGACCGGCGTGAACGGACCGACCCCGGGCATCTACAACTGCGAGGGCGGCGGCTTCACGGTCACCGACGGCGGCGGCAACTCCGGCGTCATCTCCAGCTCGCCGTACTGCGGCCCCTGGCCCACCGCGGTCTACCCGCCGTACCCGGCCTCCGGGGTCACCACCGCCCCCAGCGCGCTCAACTTCGGCTCGCTGGCCACCGGTTCGACCAGCACCGCGCAGACGGTGACGGTCTCCAACCCGACCGGCTCGGCCGCGGCCGTCTCGTCCATCGCCGCCACCGGTGACTTCGCGCAGACCAACAACTGCGGCTCTTCCATCGCGGCCGGCGGCTCCTGCACGGTCAGCGTGACCTTCACGCCGACCGCCTCCGGCAGCCGCACCGGCACCCTGACGGTCAACGCCGGCGGGGTCACCAACACCACCACCCTCTCCGGCACCGGCATCGCGCCGGGACCGGTGCTCAACGCCGCCCCGGCGAGCCTGTCCTTCGCCGGGACTGTGGTCGGCAAGTCGGCCACCGCCCAGACGGTGACCGTGACCAACTCGGGCACCAGCTCGGCCAGCGTCTCCGGCGTCTCGGTCACCGGCGACTTCAGCCAGACAAACAACTGCTCCTCGATCGCGGTCGGCGCGAGCTGCGCCGTGACCGTCACCTTCACCCCGACCACCAACGGCACCCGCACCGGCACGCTGACCGTGGCCGGCAACGCCAACAACAGCCCGACCACGGTCGCGCTGACCGGGACCGGCATCAACAGCTCCACCAACATCGCGCTCAACCAGCCGGCCTCGGCCAGCTCGGCCAACGGCTCCTACGTCGCCGCCGACCTGACCGACGGCAACACCTCCAGCTACTGGGAGAGCACCAACGGCGTGTTCCCGCAGTGGGCCCAGGTCGACCTCGGCCAGAACTACAGCATCGGCCAGATCGTCCTCACCCTGCCGCCGTCGACGGCCTGGGCCGCCCGCACCGAGACGCTGTCGGTGCTGGGGTCCACGGACGGGACCAACTTCTCCACCATCGTCGGCTCGGCCAACTACACCTTCGACCCGAACGCCAACAACAACACGGTCACCATCCCCTTCGCCGCCACCACGGCGCGGTACGTGCGGGTGAACATCACCGCCAACACGGGCTGGGCGGCCGGCCAGCTCTCCGAGTTCGAGGTCTTCCCCAGCGGCAGCGGCGGCAGCTCGTCGTCCACGCTGTCGGTCGCCCCGACCTCGCTGAGCTTCGCCGGTCAGGCGCTGAACACCACCAGCGCCGCCCAGTCGGTCACCGTGACCAACACCGGCACCGCGGCGGCGAGCGTCTCCTCCATCGCCACCAGCGGCGCCTTCGCGCAGACCGACACCTGTGGCTCGGCCATCGCGGCCGGCGCCTCCTGCGCGGTCGCGGTCACCTTCACCCCGACCGCGGCCGGTACTGCCACCGGCACCCTCACCATCGCCGGCAACGCGTCGAACAGCCCGGTCACGGTCGCGCTGACCGGCACCGGGACCGGCACGGCTAGCACCAACCTGGCGGCCGGAGCGGCCACCAGCGCCTCCGGCTACACCCAGAACTACGTCCCGGCGAACATGACGGACGGCAACCAGAGCACCTACTGGGAGAGCACGGACAACGCCCTGCCGCAGTGGGCGCAGGTCGACCTCGGCTCGGCGCACAGCGTCAGCCGGATCGTCCTGGAGCTCCCGGCCGGCACCGCCTGGGCGGCCCGCAACCAGACCCTGTCCGTCCTGGGCAGCACCGACGGCAGCACCTTCACCACCGTGGTGCCGTCCGCCACCTACACCTTCGACCCCAACGTCAACAACAACACGGTCACCATCACCTTCCCGGCGACCACCCAGCGCTACCTCCGGCTGAACATCACCGCCAACACCGGCTGGCCGGCCGGCCAGATCTCCGAGTTCCAGGTCTGGAACGTCTGACCGGCAACCGGTTCTGACGGTTTCGGAGGGTCCGCCCCGGAGTACTCCGGGGCGGACCCTCCGCCGTCGCCCACCCCGCTGCACCGGCACTGCCGGCCGGGCGGGATGATGATCCGTCATGACGCCGATCATCAACTTGGATCTCACCGGCTGCACCGAGCGCGAGCCCGGGGTGTGGACCGACGAGCGCGGGCTCGTGCTGTCGGTCCACTTCTTCTCGCTCGTGCCCGACCTGCCGGCCCCGCTGGACGAACCGGACCGGCTCCGCCACGCCATGACCCACTCCGTCGCCGCGGCCGGGGCCGGGCTGATCGAGGCCGAGGTCGGCGCCGTGGACGCGGTGCCCGCCTTCCGGCAGTTGCTCAAGGTGCCGCGCCCGCAGGGGCACGGCCAGATCTTCATCGGCTCCTGGACCATCCCGAGGGCCACCTGCAGCACCGTCTTCAAGGTGCAGGCGGCGGAGGGGCAGCCGACCGGGCTCCGCGAGAGCGTGGTCTTCAGCCGCACCGGCCTGGACGGCTACTACAAGCCGCACCCGTACGCCACCGACGTCCAGGGCGGAATCCCGTACCACATAGCCGACTTCGAGGAGTGGGACGGCCTGTTCCCGGACCACGCGCTCAGCCTGGTCCGGTCGGCGCTCCGCCGCATCACCCCGACCCTGCAACTGGACCAGCGCTTCAAGGACCTCCCACCCTTCGCCGGCTGACAGGGCGCGGCAGTACGGGTGCGGGTCAAGCCGGTGCGGTAGGCGGCGGGCAGCTCCCCGTAGCCCTGGGCGGCCGGCCCGGCGACCGGCCGCTGCCCGGCCCGGCTCCGTTTGCGGAGCCGGGCCGGGCCCGTTCTCAGCGCGGCATCGACACGAACGCCAGCAGGGCCAGGGCCGACCCGGACAACTTCACCCCTCCGTCCCGGACCGCCGCCACGGCCTTGTCCATCGGCCACCACTCCAGGGCCATGCCCTACGCGGCCTCGCCAGGCGTCAGGCTCGGGGAGCCGACCACCAGATCGACAGCCTCGAAGAGGTGCAGCAGCTGGGTCGAGCGTGGCATCGGTGCGAAGGTGCCCATGGACCGCCAGGTCCCGGCGGTCAGCCCGGCCTCCTCCTCCAACTCCCGTCGTGCGGCCTCCAACGGGTCCTCGCCGTCCTCGACCAGGCCGCCCGGCACGGACAGTACCTCGCCGTGGAGCGGCAGCGTGTGCCGCACCAAGGCCACGTTCCGCCGGTCGTCCACCGCGACGACCACGACCCCGTCCCGCATGGCGATGTGCTCGAACGGCTCGGTCAGGTAGGTGATCCTCGACATCCCGTCAGGTTGACAGGGCCACCGAGCCCTGCACCAATCAGCAGCTCGGACGACCCCCGGGGGGCGTATCCAGCACCCTGGGCGAGTCCGGCCGCCCAAGGCACGGGGCGAAGACGGTGTCCGGGATGCGCCACCAGCACTGGAACCGGTCGGGGCTACTCGATCTCGATCGGTCCCTCGCGGTGCTCGTCCCGCTCGGGGCGTCGGCCCTCCGGCTCGGTACGGCCCTGGGCGGGGCCGAGGTTCTGCCGGACCGAGTCCAGGATGGTCAGCCCCTGGCCGACCAGCCCGGCGGCGATCTCCCCCAGTCCGTCGGCGCCGTTGAGGACGTTGACATTGGCGCCGGCCAGTCCGGCCGCCGCCTCCTTGACGATCTGCGGCAACTGGTCGATCAGCATCCGGTCCAGCGCCACCCGGTCGTAGGAGGACGCGGCCTCGGCCTGGATCTTCATCCGGTTGGCCTCGGCCGTGGCCAGCACCCGGATCCGCTCGGCCTCCGCCTCGGCCGGCTTGACCACCTCCGCCACCAGCTGCTGCTGGCGCAGCTCGGCGGCCCGCTGGGCCAGCTCGGTCTGGGCGATCAGCACCTCGTGGGTGGCGTGGGCCTGGGCCAGCGGACCGGCCTGGGCGGCCTGCGCCTGGGCCCGGTCGACCTCCGCCGAGTACTGCGCCCGGACCACCGCGGTCTGCCGGGCGTACTCGGCCTGGTTCCGGTCCGCCTCCTGCTGCGCCTGTGCCGAGGCCTGGGTGGCCTGGGCCTGGGCGATGGCCGCCTGCCGCTGGATCGCGGCCTGGTGCGGCGCGGCCATGGCGGCGATGTAGCCGGTCTGGCCGTCGTCGATGGACTGGATCTGCAGCGAGTCGACCGTCAGCCCGATCGTCCCCATCTCGGCCTTCGAGGTCTCCAGGACCTCGGTGGCCAGCTTCTGCCGCTCGGTGACGATCTCCTCGACCGTCATCGAGCCGATGATGGAGCGCAGATGGCCGGCGAAGATCCGGCCGGTCAGCACCGACATCTGGTCCTGGTCGGAGAGGAACCGCTGACCGGCGTTGACGATGCTCTCCTTGTCGTTGCCGACCTTGAAGGCGATCACCGCGCGCACCGTCAGCGCGATGCCCTGGTGGGTGACGCAGGTCTCGTCGACCTCGGCCTCGCACATGGCCAGCGTCAGGAACCGGGTCTTGCGGAAAACCGGCAGCACAAAGGCCCCGTGCCCGGTGACCACGCGGAACGGTGCGGCTCCCATGCCGCGGGTGCCTCCCGAGATGAGCATTGCCTCATCCGGAGCGGGAACTCGATAGCCGAACATCCTAGAAGACTCCTCGGTCGGCGCCGCGGTCAGCCGCGACGGTGGGCGAACCAACCCCTGACCAGCAGCGCGAGTCCCAGCACCACGGCCACCGCGCCGATGACGGCGTACTGGACGTGCCCCGACATCGCCGAGCCGTGCACAGCCCCCGCGCCCTGCGCTATCCACACCGCACCAATGGCCACCAGGACGACCCCGACCACCCCGCGGATCCACATGCCGCACCTCGGTTCCAGCGTCCAGCGGTGGGCGCCGTCCAGCCTGTCCGACGCTCCTACCACCACCGTACGCGCCCGGGGCCCGGAGGGTTCACCGGTTGCGGTCCACCTGCGGTGACCATCCACATGCGGTGACCGGTTACCGGTGATATGTCTGGCATCTGCACCTTTTCTCGCCCAGGCGAGCCGACCAGTGGGAGCGGGAATGACGAACTACCCCTTGCTCAACCTGTTCTGGACCATGCTGGAGTTCTTCATCTGGATCCTCTGGTTCTTCCTGCTCTTCAAGATCCTCGCGGACATCTTCCGCAGCCACGACATGAGCGGATGGGCCAAGGCCGGCTGGATCGTCCTGGTGATCATCCTGCCCTTCATCGGGGTACTGGCCTATGTGATCATCCGTGGCCGCTCCATGGGCCTGCGCGACCAGGAGCAGGCCCAGAAGGCCGACGCGGCGTTCAAGCAGTACATCCGGGACGCCGCCGCGCCACCCACCGAAGGCGTCACGGCGAGCACCGGCACCCGCCATGTGGAGGAGCTCTCCAAGCTGGCCGATCTCAAGGCCAACGGGGCGCTGACCGAGGACGAGTTCCAGAAGGCCAAGGACAAGCTGCTCGGCTGAGAGCGGGAGCGGGAGCGGGACGGCTCAGACCCACTCCTCGCGCAGCCGGTTCTTGAGCACCTTGCCCGCCGCCGAGACCGGCAGCGCGTCCACCAACCGCAGGCCGCGCAACCGCGCGTAGGGGACGACCCGTTCGGCGACGTACGCGGTCAGCTGCTCCTCGGAGACCGGGCGGCTGGGACGCGGCACCACATAGGCGACCGGGATCTCGCCGACCCCCTCGACCGGGATCCCCACCACCGAGGCCTGCGCCACGTCCGGATGCCCGCAGAGCAGTTCCTCCAACTGCTGCGGGTAGACGTTGTATCCCTTGTAGATGAGCATGTCCTTGATCCGGCCCTCCAGGAAGAGGTAGCCGTCGTCGTCGAGGCGGCCGAGGTCCCCGGTTCGCAGCCAGCCCTCGGTGAACTGGCCGGAGCTGAGCTCGGAGTCGCCCTGGTAGCCGTCGGCGACCTGCGGTCCGCGCGCCCAGACCTCGCCGATCTCCCCGGGCGGCAGCGCCCGCCCGGGCTCGTCCAGGGCGCGGATCTGCACCTCGGTGTCGAAGACCGGCAGACCGACCGAGCCGAAGGGCGGCTGCGGGGTGGTCGGCCGGACCGGGCCGAGGGTGAGCGCCATGGTCGCCTCGCTCAGCCCGTAGCCCTCGGCCACCAGCGCGTCCGGGAACAGCCCCCGCAGCCGGTCCAGGGTGACCCGGTCGATCGGCGCCGCGCCGGAGCTGACCACCCGGACGAAGGAGAGGTCGCGCCCGGCCGAGGCGGCGTCCGCCAGCAGCGCCCGGAACATCGGCGGCGAGCCGACGACGGCGTTGGCCCGGTGCCGCTCGACCAGGTCCAGGTAGCGGCCGGGCTCGAACCGTCCGCACAGCACCATCGTCGTGCCCTGGACGACGGAGACGTTCATCGAGGTCAGGCCCATGGCGTGGAACAGCGGGGCAACCGCCACCACCACGCCCCGGCCGACCGGGATGTCGTAGCGGCCGGGCTCGGTGCCGAGCGGAGCCAGCCGGAGCCCGCCGGCCTCGTCCAGCTCCGGCAGCACGGCGCAGCGCCAGCAGGCGGCCTGCAGCGCGTTGGCCAGCGCGTTGCGGTGCAGCACCCGGACCGCCTTGGACCGGCCGGTGGTGCCGCCGGTGAAGCTGAGGTGCGCCAGGTCGGAGCCGTGGCGGGACGCGGCCGGTGCCGGGTCCGCCCGCAACAGCTCGTCCAGCGGCACCACGCCCGGCTCGGCCCCGGCCCGGCCCCGGCCCCGGCCCCGGCCCCGGCCCCGGCCCCGGCCCCGGCCCGGACCTCGGCCTCGGCCGCTGCCGTGGTCAGTACGGTCAGCCGGACACGAGGAGCGGCGGCCCGGCGCAGTACCAGCAGGCTGTCCGGCTGGGTGAGCACGGCGACGACGGCCGCCTCGTCCAACTGCTCGCGCAGCACGCCGGCCGGCTGCGCCGGATTGAGCGGGCTGACCACCGCGCCCGCGAGCAGCGCGCCGTAGTAGCCGACGGCGAAGCCGAGGCTGTTGGGCAGCAGCAGGCCGACGGTCTCGCCGGGCCGCAGTCCGCGCTCGCGCAGGCCCTGGGCCAGCCGGAGCGCCCGGTCGTGCAGACCGGCGAAGCTCAGCGCGGTCTCCCCGTCCAGCAGGGCGGTGCGTTCGCCGTAGGCCCGGGCAGCGCCCGCGAGCAGCGCGCCGACGCCCACGTCGGGGTAGTCGAGGGAACGGGGAAGGTCCTGCGGCCAGGCTCCGGACATGTGGGCGCTCCCAGCATCATCGCGACGGCGGGTCGAATGACCGGCAGACTAGGTCGAATACGGCCGACCCGCCAGATGTCGGACAGCGCCCCTTTCCGGATGCTGTCGACTTTCCGGATGCTGTCGACTCGGCGTCAGCCGGCCGCGAGGTAGTCCCGGGCCAGCCGCTTCGGCGCCCGGTCCAGCCAGGCCTCGACGATCAGCTCCGCCAGCTCCGAGGGGCCGATCCGGTCGAGCCGGACCAGGATCGCGGCATAGCCGTCGAAGTGCGGCGTGGTGAAGAAGACCTCCGGATCCTCGGCGACCAGGCTCCGCTTGACGCCCTCGTCGGCCACCCGGACCGCCAGCACCGGACCCTCCTGGGCGTCCAGCCCCAGCGCCTCCAGGTCCGTCCGCCGCAGCGGTCGCTCCCAGGCGAAGAGCTTGTCCTTGACCCGCCACTGCGCGGCATCGCGCTGCTCCCGCTCACTCGCCTCCGGCAGCGCCAGCGCCGCCCGGCGCACATCGTCCCAGGTCGCCATGGGCAAAAGCCTAGCCCTCCGGCAGCTGTTCGAAGCAGTCGGGAAAGGCAGCCCATAAGTATGAACTGATAAGTCTATACTGAGCATTGTGGACCCCCGCCGCAGTGCGCCGCCCGCCGACACCTCCCCCGCCGACGGGACCGGCGACGACGCGCCCGCCGCCGTCTCCCCCGACGGCTCCGCCCGCGTCGCGGCGGACCTCCGCGCCGCCCTGGGGCCCCTGTTCCGCCGACTGCGGCAGGTGCGCCCCGAGGGCGAGCTCACCCTCGCGCAGACCTCGGTACTGGTCCGGCTGGACCGCGAGGGTCCGGCCAGCGCCACCGAGCTGGCCTCCGGCGAGGGCATCACTCCGCAGTCCATGGGCACCATCGTCGCGGCCCTGCTGCTGCGCGGTCTGGTGGCCAGGGCCGCCGACCCGGACGACGGCCGACGGATGGTCCTCTCGCTGACCGACGCCGGTCGCGAGGGCCTGCTCGGGCTGCGCCGGGAACGGGCGCAGCGCCTGGCGTACGCCATGGAGGCCGAGCTCACCCCCGCCGAGCTGGAGCAACTGGCCGTCGCCATACCCCTGCTGGAGAGGATCACCCGCCATGTCTGAGCCCGCGCCGCCCGCTCCGACCGCGTCCGTACCCTCCCCGCCACCGCGCCCCGGGCACTACAAGTGGGTGGCGCTGTCCAACACCACGCTCGGGATGTTCATGGCCACGGTGGACGCCTCCATCGTGATCATCTCGCTGCCGGCCATCTTCCGGGGCATCCACCTGGACCCGTTCGCGGCCGGGAACATCAGCTACCTGCTGTGGATGATCATGGGGTACCTGCTGGTGACCGCCGTACTGGTGGTCACCCTCGGGCGACTGGGCGACATCGTCGGCCGGGTGCGGATCTACAACCTCGGCTTCGTGGTCTTCACCCTGGCCTCGGTCGCCCTGTCGTTCGACCCCTTCCAGGGCGGCTCCGGGGCGCTGTGGCTGATCGGCTGGCGGTTCGTCCAGGCGCTCGGCGGCGCGATGCTGATGGCGAACTCGGCGGCGATCATCACCGACGCCTTCCCCGCCGAGGAGCGGGGCATGGCCCTGGGCATCAACCAGATCGCGGGTCTGTCCGGACAGTTCATCGGCCTGGTGCTGGGCGGGGTGCTGTCGGTCTGGGACTGGCGGGCGGTCTTCTGGATCAACGTCCCGGTCGGGATCGTCGGCACCGTCTGGGCCTACCGCTCACTCCGCGAGACCTCCGTCCGCCAGCATGCCCGGGTCGACTGGTGGGGCAACCTGACCTTCGCCCTGGGCTGCGGGCTGCTGCTGGTGTCGATCACCTACGGCATCCAGCCCTACGGCACCGACACCATGGGCTGGACCAGCCCGAAGGTGCTGATCGGGCTCTCCTCCGGGGTCGTCCTGCTGGTGGTCTTCGCCCTGGTCGAGACCAGGGTCGCGCAGCCGATGTTCGAGCTCGCACTGTTCCGGATCCGGGCCTTCGCGGCCGGCAACGCGGCCTCGCTGCTGGCCTCGATCGCGCGCGGCGGGCTGCAGTTCATGCTGATCATCTGGCTGCAGGGGATCTGGCTGCCGCTGCACGGCTACGACTACTCGGACACCCCGCTCTGGGCCGGGATCTTCCTGCTCCCGCTGACGGCCGGCTTCCTGCTCGCGGGCCCGCTCTGCGGCTGGCTGTCCGACCGCTTCGGCGCGCTCTGGTTCACCACCGGCGGGCTGCTGCTCTACTCCTGCAGCTTCGTCGGACTGATGTTCCTGCCGATCACCTTCTCCTACTGGGCGTTCGCCCTGCTGATCGCGCTGAACGGGATCGGTTCCGGCATGTTCTCGGCGCCGAACACCTCCGCGATCATGAGCAGCGTCCCGGCCGCCTACCGGGGCGCCGCCTCCGGGATGCGCTCGACCTTCCAGAACTCCGGGATGTCGCTCTCGATCGGGGTCTTCTTCTCGCTGCTGATCGCCGGTCTGGCGAGCAAGCTGCCGCACGCGCTCAACGCCGGGCTGCAGGCCCAGGGCGTCCCGGCCGCCGTGGCCCAGCACGCCGCCTCGCTGCCGCCGGTGTCCACCGTGTTCTCCGCCTTCCTCGGCGCCAACCCGGTGCAGACCATGCTCGGGCCCAGCGGCGTGCTGAAGACCCTGCCCGCCCACAACGCGGCCGTGCTGACCGGCAACCAGTTCTTCCCCAACCTGATCTCGGCGCCGTTCCACCACGGGCTGATGATCGTCTTCGCCACCGCGACCGGGATGTCGCTGCTGGCCGCCGCGGCGTCGCTGCTGCGCGGGGGCTCCGGCGAGCGGACGGGCGCGGCACCGGCGCCGGCGCTGCCCTCCGGGCGCAAGCCCTCCCGCTCCGCGACCGAGCGGCGGTCCTGAGCGGCGCTCCTGAGCGGCCGGTCCTGAGCGGCGGCCTCAGCCGCCGACGGCGGACCCGCTGCGGGCTGCCAGGCGTCCCAGTCCGGCGGTGAGCAGGTCGGTGAGGAAGTCGAAGCTGGCGTCGAGCGGGGTCGGCAGCTGGTAGCCGGTGCCCTGTTCCAGGCTGACGAAGCCGACCACCACCACGCGCAGCGCGCGGACCGCGTGCACCAGCTCGTCGCCGTCCAGCCCGTAGCCGCGCACCGCCGCGTGGGCGGTCCCCAGCAGCCGTCCCACCGCCGCCGCCACCGCCGGATCGGTCTCCTCGCCGCCGACCGGCGGGCTTTCCAGGAGCGAGTGCCGGTACGGGAACTCGTCGGCGTAGCTGCGGTACTCGCGGAGGAAGGCGCGCAGCGCGTCGTCCCCGGCCAGGCCCATCACCCCGGCGCCGATCCGGTCGGCGGCCTCGTTCAGCACCTGCACGGTCATCAGCAGCCGCAGGTCGTCCAGGCTGCGCACGTGCTTGTACAGGGAGGGGGCGGCCACGCCCGCGCGCTCGGCCACGGCCTTGAGGGTCAGCCCGGCGGGTCCGGTCTCGTCCAGGACGGCGAGCGCGTGCGCGGTCACGATCTGCGGGGTCAGCCCGGCTCTGGCCATCGGTGGTTCCTCGTCCCTGCTCGTGGTGGCTGTCCAGTCTGTCCCATGGTCACGCGCCCGGCGCCGCCGGGTCGAAGCCGGCGATCAGGTCGGCGACCTGCCGCGCCGCGTCGACCTGCGGGTGGTGGCCGGAGCCCGCGAGCAGTTCGACCCGGGCGTCCAGCTGCTCGCCGACCCAGCGGGCCTCGGCGGCGGCGTCCGGGAAGTCCGCGTCGGCGGTGCCCATGACCACCAGCATCGGCACCCCGGAGACCCCGGTCCTGGCCCGCGGCAGCTTCGCCTCGGCCGGGGCGTGGGTGCCGGCGCACATCGCGGCGAAGGCCCGGGTGCGTCCCGGCTCCTTCAGGTTCGCGGTGACCTGCGCCAGGTACTCGCTGTAGTCGGCGGGGCGCTGCGGGAACATCTTCGGCCACCAGGTGAACCAGAGCGGGCGGGTGAGCACGGGGCGGGCGATCAGCGCCGCGCTGATCCGGCCGGCCAGGGTGGCCGGAGCGTCGCGGACGAAGGGTCCGGCGAGCACCGCGCCGCGCAGCAGTGCGGGCTCGTCGGCGGCGACGTGCACGGCGCTCGCCGCCGTGTAGGAGTTGCCGTAGAGCAGGGCCGGTCCGGCGTCCAGGTGCCGCAGCAGTGCGGCCAGGTCGCGGCCGGTGGCGGCGGAGCTGTGCTCGTCCCAGCCGGTGTCCGACTCGCCCAGGCCGCGCAGGTCGGTGCTGACCACCCGGTAGCCGGCCTCGACCAGCAGCGGGGCCAGGAAGCGGAAGGTGGCGCGGATGTCGCCCATGCCGGGCGCGAGCAGCACCAGCGGTCCGGAGCCCAGGTCGTCGTAGGCGATGCGCCCGGTCGTGCCGTCGGCGCGCGGGATTTCCAGGAACCGGGTGGCGGGGCGGATGGTGCCGGTCATGTCTTCCTCCGATTGGGGAGCGAGCTTGGCGAACTTCAGTAGCCATTAAGCTACTCAGATTAGCTTCTGGCGTCAACGGGCCCTCCGACCGAACCGCGGCTGTTAGCACGGCACATGCCAGCGGCAACAGACAGCCCCGATCGCACATTCGGATGAAACGGAGGCGGAACCCGTTCCGGCGCGCCTTTGTCATGCGCAGGTGCGCCATTGTCGGCGGGCGATCCGCTCCGCTTTGATCGACGGAGGAGGCTGGCGCACCGGCTGCGCACCGACCGGACCCAGCCCCACCGCTCGGTATCGCCACGCACCCGAATCGGGAGGGCACCGACCTTGACCACCGAAGCAGCACCGACCCCGGCAGCGGCCCAGGCCAGCCTCAGCACCGCCGCCGCCCGCAATCTCGCGACCACCACCAAGACCGAACCCCAGATGCAGGGCATCAGCTCGCGCTGGCTGCTCCGCATGCTCCCCTGGGTCAATGTGGCGGGCGGCACCTACCGGGTGAACCGCCGGCTGACCCACACCGCCGGAAGGGGCCGGGTCGCCTTCGTGCGGACCGGCTCCGAGACCGCCGTCCTCGCCCCCACCCTCCGCGAACTCCCGGCCCTGCACGGGCTGGAGGACGAGGCGCTGCTGGCGGAGCTCGCCTCCCGGTTCACCGCCAGGGAGTTCGCGGCCGGCGAGGTGCTGGCCGAGGCCGGGGCCCCGATCGGCGAGGTCCTGCTGATCGCCCACGGCAAGGTCGACCGGATCGGCACCGGCCCCTTCGGCGGAACCGCCGCCCTGGGCGTCCACGCGGACGGCGACCACCTCGGCGACGAGGTGCTCGGCCAACCGGACGCCACCTGGACGGGCACGCTGCGCGCGGGCACGGCCGGCACCCTGCTCGCGCTCCCGCGCCGGGCGTTCGAGGAACTGGCCGAGCGCTCCGAACCGCTGCGGGACGGGCTCGCCCGCCATCTGGAGGCCGGCGCCCGGCCGGCCAACCGGCACGGCGAGGCCGACATCGACCTGGCCTCGGGGCACAGCGGCGAGCCCGACCTGCCGGGCACCTTCGTCGACTACGAACTCGCCCCGCGCGAGTACGAACTGAGCGTCGCCCAGACCGTGTTGCGGGTGCACTCGCGGGTGGCCGACCTCTACAGCTCGCCGATGAACCAGACCGAGCAGCAACTCAAGCTGACCGTCGAGGCGTTGCGCGAACGCCAGGAGCACGAGCTGGTCAACAACCCGGAGTTCGGGCTGCTGCCCAACGCCGACCACGGCCAGCGGATCAGCACCCACTCCGGCCCGCCCACCCCGGACGACCTGGACGAGCTGCTCAGCCTGCGGGACGGCACCAGTCTGCTGCTGGCCCACCCCAAGGCCATCGCCGCCTTCGGCCGCGAGTGCAACCGGCGCGGCGTCTACCCGGACCGGGTCAACATCAACGGCCACGCCCTGCCGGGCTGGCGGGGCGTCCCGCTCTTCCCCTGCGGCAAGATCCCGGTGGACCGGGGCCACAGCTCCTCCATCCTGGCGATGCGCACGGGCGAGCAGAACCGGGGCGTGGTCGGGCTGTTCCAGACCGGCCTGCCGGACGAGCACGACCCCGGGCTCAATGTCCGGTTCATGGGCATCGACGAACGGGCCATCATCTCCTACCTGGTCAGCGCCTACTACTCGGCCGCCGTACTGGTGCCGGACGCGCTCGGCGTGCTGGAGAACGTCGAAGTGGCGCGCCGCGACGGCTGACCGAGGGGTCCGTGTCCGGTCCGCCCCGCCGTCGGGAGGGGCGGACCGGACACGGGTCGCAGGGGTCAGATCCGGTCGGCCGCGATCAGCAGGTACTGGAAGCTGCCGTCCTTGTAGGCCTCCAGGAACGCCTCCTCGATGCCGGTGGTCACCGAGGAGCGGGCGCGCAGCTCCCAGTAGGGGATGGTGGCCGGGGTCAGGTCGATCACGCTGACCGGCACCAGGCGGTTGGCCGCCATCTCCCGGAAGTAGGTGCTGCGCGGGTGGATGTCGCAGATGTAGTGCGCGTTGATCTGGCTGACGGCCCGGGAGGGCAGGCCGTAGGTGTCGTTGTAGCAGCCGGTGATGGTGACGTACCGGCCGCCGCGGGCGAGCAGCCGGGCGTGCTCCGCGAACAGCAGCGACAGGTCCACGTACATGGTGCTCTCGTTGTTCCAGATGCTGCGGAACGAGCCGGTCTCGAAGCCGGTGTCGAGCATGTTCTTCAGGTGGAACCGGACCTTGTCGGCCACTCCCGCCTGCTCCGCCTGCTCGTTGGCGAAGGCCACCTGCTTCTCGGAGATGGACACCCCGTCCACCCGGCAGCCGAACCGCCGGTTGGCCACGAAGCTGCCGCCGCCGCGCCCCGAGCCGGCATCCAGCAGCCGGTCATCGGGCGTGACCGCGCCGAGGTGGTCGGCCAGCAGGTCGGCCTGGGCGCACTCCAGCCGGTGCAGTTCCTTGATGGTCCGGTCGTGGCGCGTGTCCTCGGGACCTTCGAGGACCGACCAGTCGGCGTCGCCGATGCCGTAGTGGTGGTGGTAGGTGCCGTCCACCTCGCCGAGCAGGAGGTTGACCGGGTTCCGCTCGGCGTTCCAGTACGAAGCGACGGAGCGCTGGTAGGGGCTGACGACGGGCGAATCCTGAATGGCAGTCACGGCTTTTCCTTGTCGCGAGAAGAGACTGGTCACGAACTCAGTGGGACGAGGCGGCCCGGCAACGGGGGCAGGTGGCGGGAACAGCGCTGGGCCGTCCGCCCGTGCGGTCGTGTGCAGCGCACCGATCGGAACCCCTCCCCCATGGCCGCCAAGGCTTCCCGGGGGTATGGATTTCCCGGGCTCCGCCGAATGAACCGGAATGGGAAGGACGGAAAATCGCAGCGCCCGGCGCACCGGCGCGGGCCGGGGCTCGCGTCGCGGACTTCACCACCACTCGTGCAGCAGAGGCAGGTTGGCGATGGTCGAGCCCCGTTCCGACCGGAGCGACCGCCACCGCCGGAGCATTGTCCGGGGCCCGGCCCGGGGATTTCGCTTCGCGGTTCCGGTCGATCGATAGAAAACGAACAACGACACAATATGGCGATATCCGATGGGGCGATAATCCTATCGATACGGCAGGGTGCGACTCCGAATCGTCGGCACTCCGCCAGGCACTACGGGCCCGCAGGCATGAAAGCCGCGGGTGCGGGCATCACCCCCGGCCCGGTCGCCGATCCCCGCCGGGCCGATACTGGATCCTGCGCGGTCGGGAACGGTCCCCGAACGGTGGAGAGACAGGCGGATCCGATGAGCGGCACGACCCCCGTCGAGGTCTCCGACCCCTCCGGCGCCGGTCCGGAGCCGCTGCTCGCCCATGGCATGGGCACGGAGCCGGTCCCGCCGGACTGGCCGCCGCTGACCGGGGCCGAGGTCGCCGACCTGCTCGGCCGCTACCCGGGCGGCGGCCGGGCGCCGGTCCGGGTGCGCTGGCGCAGCCCGCGTCCGCTCTCGGCCGCCGCCCTGGTCGAGTCGGGTCCCGGGCGCACCCTGTTCGTGAAGCGGCACCATGTCTCGGTCCGCCGCCCGGCCGGGCTCGCCGAGGAGCACGCCTTCCTGGCCCGGCTGCGGGAGCGCGGCGCGCCGGTGGTCGAGGTCCTCCGGACCGCCGACGGCGGGACCGCGCCACAGCTCGGCGCGTGGGTCTACGAGGTCCACAGCACCGGCGCCGGTCTCGACCTCTACCGGGACGCGCTGTCCTGGTCGCCGTTCACCGCCACCGGTCACGCCCGCGCCGCCGGCGCCGCGCTGGCCCGGCTGCACCTGGCAGCGGCCGGGTACGACGCGCCCCGGCGCTCGGTGCAGCCGCTGGTGTCGTCCTTCACCGTCTTCGCCGCCGCCGATCCGCTGTCCGCGCTGGAGCGGTACCTCGCCGAACGCCCGGCCCTGGCCGAGGCGCTGGCGGAGCGCCCGTGGCGGGCGGACCTGGCGGCGGTGCTGCTGCCGTTCCACCGTCGGCTCGCACCACTGCTGGGGCGGCTCCGGCCGCTGTGGACCCACAACGACTGGCACGCCTCCAACCTGCTGTGGACCACGGAGGGCCCGGAGGCCGAGGTGGCGACGGTGCTGGACTTCGGGCTCAGCGACCGCACCACGGCGGTGCACGACCTCGCCACCGCCGTCGAGCGCAATGTCGTGCAGTGGCTGGAGCCGGGCTTCCCGGTCCGGCTGGACCATCTCGACGCGCTGCTCGACGGCTACACCTCGGTCCGCCCGCTCGACCGGGCCGAGGCCGAGGCGCTGCCCCGGCTGCTGCCGCTGGTCCATGCCGAGTTCGCGCTGTCGGAGCTGGGCTACTTCCACGGGATCACCGGCTCGGCGGAGAACGCGGAGCTGGCCTACGCCTACCTGGTCGGCCACGCCGCCTGGTTCGCCGGCCCGGACGGGACCGCGCTGCTGGAGCACCTGCGCCGGAGGCTCACGCCCGGCCTCGGCTGAGGAACTGCGGCCGGGTCAGACCCCGGCGAGGTCCCCGCCGCCGTCCTCGTCCCCGCCCTCCTCCTCCCGGGCGTCCGGGGCGGCGACCGGCGGGACCGGGGCGGTCCGGCTGGCCACCACCGCGGTCGCGGCGACCGCGCTGGCCGCGAAGGCGATGAAGACGTAGGCGGTGCGGTTGAACCAGTGCCGGGTCAGATGGTCGAGCGAGTAGCGGCCGGGACCGGCGATGCCCAGGAAAGCGGCGCTCACCCCGAGGAAGGCCGGGTACTCGTAGCCGCCGCCCATCGCGAAGAAGCCGTTGGGCCGGTGCACCGAGATCGCGCCGACCATGGTCCCGGCCGCGGCCGCGCCGGCCGCCGGGGTGGCCAGGCCGAGCGCCAGCAGCGCGCCGCCGCCGGCCTCGCCGACACCGGCCGCGAGCGCGCTCTGCCGGCCGGGGGTGAAGCCCATGTGCTCCATCGCCTGGGCGGTGGCGTCCAGGCCTCCGCCGCCGAACCAGCCGAAGAGCTTCTGGGTGCCGTGCGCCACCAGCACGCCGCCGGTGGCCACGCGCAGCGCGAGCAGACCGAGATCCTTGCGGTTCAGACGGGACATGCGGAGACCTCTCTCGGAGCCGTACCGGTCGCCGAGGTCCGGCGTCCGGCCGTGGCCCCAGTCTCCGTCGCGGCACCGGCCGCACACCGCTGCTGCTAGCCCATCCGGGAGCGCGGCGGTCAGCCGTCCGCCAGCGGCTTCGCCAGGCAGATGCACTGCTCGTCGTCGCGGTAGACGCCGAACCGCTCGGTCGGCAGGTAGCCCTCCGAGGCGTAGAGCGCCAGCGCCTCCGGCTGCTCGGTCCCGGTCTCCAGGACCATCCGCCGCCGGCCGGCCCGACGGACCTCCGCCTCCAGGTGACGGAGCATCCGCCGGGCGAGGCCGCGCCCGCGCGCGCTCGGCACCGTGTACATCCGCTTGAGCTCGGCGTCGCCGTCGGCGAGGCCGGGCTCGGTGCCCTCGCGGGCCCGCCAGGCCCCCGTCGCCAGCGCCGTGCCGTGCTGGTCGTAGGCGACCACGAAGAGGCCCTGCGGCGGCTCGAACTCCCCCGGGTCGACCGGGGTGGTGTCCATGTCGCCGTAGCGGACGACGTACTCCTGCTGCACCTCGCCGATCAGGCGCTGGGCGTCGGGGTGCCGGTAGCCCACGGCTCGGATGTCGATGGCGGATATGTCCATGGCGGCATGCTATCCGGGCTGGTCAGCGCGGTCCGAATCGCTCCAGCAGGGCGGTCCGCCGGAACATCTGGGCGGTGACGAAGGCCGAGGGCTGCCCGGCGAACGGGTCCGCGCCGCCGTCCAGCAGGGCGTCGATGACGGCGTCCTCGCCCTTGAAGACCGCGCCGGCCAGCGGGGTCTGCCCCCGGTCGTTCGGCCGGTCGGCCTCCGCACCGCGCCCCAGCAGGGCCCGGACGGCGTCGGCGTGGCCGTGGTACGCGGCGAGCATGACCAGGGTGTCGCCGCGGTCGTTGCACAGGTTGGGCGGCACCCCGGCGTCGAGATAGCCGGCCAGCGCGGACGCGTCCCCGCTCCGGGCCGCGTCGAAGACCCGCCCGGCGAGCTCCAGCACCTCCGGGTCGATCGCCTCCGGGTCGATCGCCTCCGACTCCGCAGCGTCACTCATGCCCGGTCCCTCCTGCCTCTGCTCCGCTGCCGCCACGGGTGTGGACGGCACCGTCATTCTGCCGGACCGGCCGGTCCCGGCAGCCGGCGAGGCCGAACCGGGAGACACCCGTACGGGCGAACGTGCCGCGCGCCGTCGGCCGGATCGGCGGGGGCCCGGTACACGATCGCTGACGGGGCGGCAGACGGCCGTCCCTGCGGGTCGGAGCGGCAGAACCACCCGTTTGCGCACTATGCCATCATCTTACTTTTTGTCACCGTTGAGATACATTCTGTGAGAATGCCTGGATCGGCCCGACCAGTCCCCCCGGGCCGGTCCCGTCCCGACAGCTTGAGGAGTTCCCCGTGATCCTCTCCATTTCCGGAGTCGTCCTGCTCGGCATCGTCGTCTTCCTCTTCTTCCGCAAGGACGGCCTCAAGGCCTCGCACGCCCTGGTGTGCGCGCTGTTCGGCTTCTACCTGGCCGGCACGGCCATCGCCCCGAGCATCAAGGCCGGCGGCGCGAGCGTCGCCAGCCTCCTCGGCGGCCTGCACTTCTGACGCGGAGTTCCGCCCCCGCGCCACCTGCCGCACCCGTCCCTCGGTGCCGGCCGCACCACCCGCCCAGCACCGCCGTCCCAGCACCGCCGCCGGAGAACCGATGACCTTCACCGAACATCTCGCCCGTGGGCGGGATATCGCACGCACCGCCGGCGACCACGCCACCGACATGTTCGGTCCGCTGATCACGATCGGCCGCGGGCTGCGCGCCCACAGCCGCTGGGTCGTGCAGAAGTGGAACGACACGCCCAAGGACAAGCGCGGCCCCGCCGTGCTGCTGACCGTGGCCATCGGGGCGGCCGTCGCCCTGCTCCCCTACGGGCCGCTGCTCGCACTGCTGGCGCTGATGGGCAGTGCCGCCTGGGTGGGCCGGGAGAAGGCCCCCGCCGCCGAGCCCGCGCCGGACACCTCGCACCTCAAGCTGGGCGCGATCTACACCGCGCTCACCCCCTACCTGGTGCACGAGTCCGACCCGAACCCGATCTACGCCCACGGCGGCGAGTTCAAGGACGCCTTCAGCAGTTGGGAGTTCGACGCGGACGGCCGGCTGGCCTCGCTCGACCTGCGCTACCCCGCCTACTTCACCGACACCGAGCCGCACGCCCGGGCCCGGGTCGAGCACGTGATCCACAGCAAGGCCGGACGCAGCCGTGAGTACCGCTTCACCTGGGACGAGGAGACCAACCACCTCCAGGTGGCCGCGCTGCCGCCGCTGCCGGTGGACATCGCCGCGCAGCGCTTCGTCACCGCCCACAACGAACTGGTCCTCGGCTTCACCGACACCGCCAGCACCAACCGGATGATCCCGGTGCACCAGGGCAGCGGGACCGCGCACCAGCCGCCCGTCCTCTGGCGGACCGGACCGCGCTCGGCCGAGCCGCACCTGCTGGCCCTGGGCACCCACGGCCACGGCACCTCCAGCCTGCTCCGCTCACTGGCGCTGCAGGTGCTGCCCTACGCGGACATCGTCGTCCTCGACGGGGCCGGCACCGGCGAGCACGCCTGCCTGGTCGGCCGGCCCGGCGTCTACACGGTGGAGACCAGCCTGCACGGCGCGCTGGCCGCGCTGGAGTGGGCGGCCAACGAGACCCAGCGCCGGCTGGACGCCCACAACCTGGCCAAGCGCACCGGCGCCACGCCGCCGCCGGACGCGGTCCGCCCGCTCTGGCTGCTGCTCGACCACCCCGCCGAGCTGAGCGAGCTGGCCCAGGCGGAGGGCAGGCCGGACCCGCAGGACCTGCTGGAGACCCCGTTGCGGCACGGCCGCAACGCCCATGTCACCGTCGTCGTGGCCGAGTACCTGGACGCCTTCGACCGGCTCCGGCCGACGCTGCGCAGCGCCACCCGGGCCCGGGTGGTCCTCGGACCGCTCGACCCCGACCTGGCCATGGACGTCCTCGGCGCGCCGCTCGACATCACCCCGTCCAGCCACACGCCGCCCGGGCGCGGCTACGCCCGGCTCGGCAACCACCCGCCGGTCCGGCTCCAGGTCCCGGCGACCCCGGACCCGCTGGACGAGGAGACCCCGCCGGAGCAGCGCGACGCGGTCATCGCCCTGCTGCCGCACGCCGACACCCGCACCGAGGCCCCGGCCCCGAGCCCGGCCCCGCTGTCGCTGACCAAGCCGGAGCTGACCGCGGCGGCGGTGGCCGCCCCGGCCGCGGCCCCCGCCGAGCCCGGCGAGGAGCGGACCGGCGACGTGCTCCAGCCCATCAAGCGGGCCCTGCGCTTCTTCTGACGCCGCGCCGCCGCCACCCCGATCCACCCGCCGGCTCCGCCGCGCAGCCCGGGCACCAGCCCCCGCAGCGGCGGAGCCGGCGCCGTTACCGGCGCCCGGCCACCCCGTAGTCCGCGAGCCCCGCTGTCGGCAGCCCCGCCGCGCGCCGGACGTCGAGCACCCGCAGATCCGGCTGCGGCAGGCGCTGATCCGGACCCTGCGGGTGCTGGTCCCGTGCTTCTACCTGCCCGCACTCGCCGCCTCCGTCGCCGTCACCGCCCTGGACGGCGGCCACGGGGCGGCCCTCGCCCTGAGCGTCCACGGGAACTGACACGGCATCGTCTTCACGAACCCTTGACGGCCGCCCGTCGGGGCGGGCTCAATAGTGCGCCAATGGACTGCTCTCATACCATTGAGCGGTCCGCACCCCAGCGGAGGTGCGTATGTCACCTGAGCCCGTCCCCGTCTCCCCAGCCTCCCCCACCGCCCCGGCGCCGGTCGGGGACGAACAACGGCTGCATGAACTCGGCTACGCCCAGGAGCTCTCCCGGACGATGTCGGGCTTCTCCAACTTCGCCGTCTCCTTCACCATCATCTCGATCCTCTCCGGCTGTCTGACCCTCTACGGCTACGGGATGACGACGGGCGGTCCGGCCCTGATCGTCTGGGGCTGGCCCTTCGTCGGGCTGATGACCCTGATAGTCGGCCTGGCCATGGCCGAGGTCTGCTCCAGCTACCCGACGGCCGGCGGCCTGTACTACTGGGCCGCCAAGCTCGCGCCCAGCCACGGCCCGTTCTTCAGCTGGGCGACGGGCTGGTTCAACTTCGTCGGCCAGGTCGCGGTCACCGCCGGGGTCGACTTCGGCGCCGCGCAGTTCCTCTGCGCCCTGCTGGACCTCCAGGGCTGGCTGACCGCCACCCCCGGGCACACCGTCCTGCTGTTCGGGCTGATCCTGGCCCTGCACGGGGCGCTGAACACCTTCGGCGTGCGGCTGGTGGCGCTGCTGAACAGCGTCAGCGTCTGGTGGCACCTGCTGGGTGTGCTGGTCATCGTCGGCGCGCTGGCCATCGCCCCCGCGCACCACCAGTCGGCCTCCTATGTCTTCACCCACTTCGTCAACACCACCGGCTGGCACAACTCGCTCTACGTCGCCGCCCTCGGCCTGCTGCTGGCCCAGTACACCTTCACCGGCTACGACGCCTCGGCCCACATGACCGAGGAGACCCACGACGCCGCCCGCTCCGGGCCGCGCGGCATCGTGATGTCGATCGTGGTGTCGCTGATCGCCGGCTGGGTGCTGCTGATCGGGATCACCTTCGCCATCCAGAACTACAGCGGCGAGCTGAACAGCTCGACCGGGGTGCCGCCCGCGCAGATCTTCATCGACGCGGTCGGCGCGACCGGCGGCAAGCTGCTGCTGCTGATCGCCATCGGCGCCCAGCTGTTCTGCGGGATGAGCTCGGTCACCGCCAACTCCCGAATGATCTACGCCTTCTCCCGGGACGGCGCGCTGCCGGGATCCCGCATCTGGCACCGGATCAACCACCGCACCCGGACCCCCACCAACGCGGTCTGGCTCGCCGCCGTCGGCGCCTTCCTGCTGGGACTGCCCTACCTGTGGAACGCGACCGCCTATGCGGCGGTCACCTCCATCGCCGTCATCGGCCTCTACATCGCCTATGTCATCCCGACCTTCCTGCGGCTGCGCCAGGGCGCGCGCTTCCAGCGGGGGCCGTGGCACCTGGGCCGGTGGAGCCGGCCGATCGGGATCGTGGCGGTGACCTGGGTGCTGATCATCACCGTGCTGTTCATGCTGCCGCAGGTCAGCCCGGTGACCGTGCACACCTTCAACTACGCGCCGATCGCGGTGCTCGCCGTGATGGCCTTCGCCGGGGGCTGGTGGCTGATCTCCGCGCGCCACTGGTTCACCGGGCCCAAGGTCCAGGGCAGCGTCGAGGAGCTGGCCGCCGTCGAGCGCGACCTCGGCACCATCTGAGCGTCCGAACGCCCGCACCCGAACACCTGTGCCCCGCCGGGTCCCGCCCGGCGGGGCACAGGTCCGTCACTTCGAGCAGATTTCCGACGACTTAGGGTGACATTCGCGCCTAGATGTGACAAATCGGTCAGCTATGGGTACAAACAGGGGCGGCAGGACGACGGACCGACCTCCCGGGGAAAGCCCCTCGGGAATCTTCGACGGCTGCCGCACGTTGCACAGACCGACGATGACAGCGACATCCAGTCCTGTGGGCCATAAGCCCGGGAGGCACGATTCATGAGTGAGCGAGCTCTCCGCGGCACGCGACTCGGGGCCACCAGCTACGAGACCGACCGCGGCATCGACCTGGCCCCGCGCCAGACCGTCGAATACGCATGCCAGAACGGACACCGGTTCGAGGTTCCGTTCTCCGTAGAGGCCGAAATTCCTACCGCGTGGGAGTGCCGCTTCTGCGGCAGCGAAGCACTAATGGTCGACGGCGACGAGCCGGAGGCGAAGAAGGCGAAGCCCGCCCGTACCCATTGGGACATGCTGATGGAGCGGCGGACCCGTGAGGAGTTGGAGGAGGTGCTCGCCGAGCGGCTGGCCGTGCTGCGGTCCGGACGCATGAACATCGCCGTCCACCCCCGTGACAACCGCAAGACCGCCTGAGGCCGACCGAAGGCACAGCGAGACCGGCAGGACCCGGGACGCCGCACTCGATCCGAGTGCGGCGTCCCGGGTCCTGCCGCGTCTCACCGGTCGACCCAGGCCCGGTCAGCCGAGCCCCGGTCGACCCGGTCCCGGTCAGCCGAGCTGGTCGCGGCGGCCGTAGTCGTAGGGCTGCTGGGCCCGGGACGGCCCGTCCTGGTCGACCACCTCGCCGACGATCACCTCGCCCGGGACCACCTTGCCGTCGGGGCGGTGGATGCGCAGCTGCTCCTGGAGCCGGTAGGCGTCGGCGATCGGGCCGGCGCTGCGGCGGATGAACCGGTCCGGGATCCGGCGCAGCAGCGCCGCCGTGGGCGGGAACAGGCAGGCCAGTCCGAGCAGGTCGGAGAGGACGCCGGGGATGATCAGCAGCAGCCCGCCGGCGATGCTCACCGCCGTACCCGCCTCGCCCTTGCCGGCGGTGGCGGAGCGCAGCGCGCGCAGCCCGGCTCGCTTGATCACCCAGCCGCCGACCAGCGCCGAGGCCAGCAGGTAGACGAACAGCCCGAACCAACCGACCCAACCGGTGAGCTGGATCAGCAGCCAGATCTCCAGCACCAGCCAGGCGGCGACCACCAGGGGCGCGTACCGCCACAGCCCGCGCCGCCGCTTCGGCACCGGCTGCCCCGTCCCGCTGCTCGCGTCTGCTCGTGTCCCGCTCACGGTGCCGCCCACTTCCTTCGCTCTCGCGCGGACCGCTCCTCGCACGGGTACGCCGCGCCGGTCCGCGCCCTGGTCAACGTGCGGCGGCCCGGGGGTGTTCCGCGCGGCCGTCCACCGACCAGGGTGCCACTCGCGGTCTCAGCCCTCGGGGTCCGGCACCGGGGCCGGGATCCGGCCGAGCCGGCTGAGCACGCCCCAGGCGGTGACCCGCTTGAGGGCCTCGCCGACGATGTTGCCGCTCATCTTGCTGGCGCCGAACTCGCGGTCCTTGAAGGTGATCGGCACCTCGGCCACCTTGAAGCCGGCCCGGACCGTGCGCCAGGCCAGGTCCACCTGGAAGCAGTAGCCCTGTGAGGCCACCTGGCTCATACCCAGCCCGAGCAGGGTCTGCTTGCGGAAGGCGCGGTAGCCGCCGGTGACGTCCCGGATCGGCACCCGCAGCATCAGCCGCGAGTAGGTGCTGCCGCCGCGCGAGATGAACTGGCGCCACCAGGGCCAGTTCACCACCTCGCCGCCGGGGACCCAGCGGGAGCCGAGCACCAGGTCCGCGTTGCGCAGCGCGGTCAGCAGCCGGGGCAGCTGCTCGGGGCGGTGCGAGCCGTCCGCGTCCATCTCGACCAGGATGTCGAAGCCGTGGTCGATGCCCCAGCGGAAGCCGGCCAGGTAGGCGGCGCCCAGTCCCTCCTTGCCCCTGCGGTGCAGCACCTGGAGGTTCGGGTCCTCGGCCGCCAGCACGTCGGCGGCGTCGCCGGTGCCGTCGGGGCTGTTGTCGTCCGCGATCAGGATGTGCGCCTCGGGGACGGCCGCCCGGACCCGGGCGGTGATCAGGCCGACGTTCTCGATCTCGTTGTACGTCGGGATGATCACGAGGATCTTGCCGAGGTCGCCGAAGGACTCGGCTGCCTCGATGGTGCTGTCGGTCACGGACCGGCCCCTTCTTCCACGTCAATCACTGCGTCACTCGACACCGTGCTGGCAGACCTACGATTTCGCCGTGCCGTGAACAATGCAAATGCCCATGCCAGCAGTCCGAGCACGGCCATGGCCCACTCGGGCGCCGCACCGACCCGGTCCGACACCGTCAGCGGGTCGCGGAGCGCGACCTTCGCCTCCAGCTCGGCGGCGGTGGCCAGCCGGCTGCGCTCCACCACCTGGCCGTCGGGGGCGATGACCGCGCTGATGCCGCTGGTCGAGGCGATCACCACGGACCTGCCGTGCTCGATCGCGCGCAACCTGGACATCGCGAACTGCTGGTCGGGCTGGTCGGTGTGCTCGTACGTCGCATTATTGGTCTGTACGACGATCACCCGTCCGCCCTTGGTGACCGCGTCCCTGACGATGCCGTCGTATGCCACCTCGAAGCAGATGACGTCACCGATCCTGGCCGGGCCCACCTGGAGGATACCGGTGGTCTTTCCGGCGTAGAAATCCCGTGGCACGCGCTTCAGTTCGGTGAAGTACTTGGTGAGCACCGAGCGGTAGGGGACGTACTCGCCGAAGGGCACCGGGTGCTGCTTGGTGTAGTGGGCGCCGGGGCCGCCGGTCGGGGTCCAGACGATGCCCTCGTTCTGGACATGGGTCGCGTCCGGGCCGTTGACCAGCGCGCCGACCAGGATCGGCACGCCGATGTTGTCCACCGTCTGCTGGATCAGGTCATAGGCCTGGAGGTCCTGGTACGGGTCGACGTCGGAGGAGTTCTCCGGCCAGATCACCAGGTCGGGCTTGGGCGCCTGGCCGGCGGCGATCAGTGCGGCGAGCTTGTCGGTCTCGTCGACGTGGTTCTGCAGCACCTCCATCGGGCGGCCCAGGAAGTCCATGCCGGCGTGCGGCACATTGCCCTGGATCAGCGCGATCTCGGCGGAGGCCGGCCCCCCGGCGGTGGTCCCGGCGGTCGGCAGCGGCACCGCGTAGCCGATCACCCCGACGACCACCGCCAGCGCGGTGGTGGCCAGGGCGAAGCCGCGAGCCCCCCAGCGCGGGGCCGGGCGGCGTCCGCTCAGCACCAGGACGGCGTGGGCGAGCAGCGCGCCGCTCAGCGCGACGCCGAAGGTGACCAGCGGGGCGCCGCCGATCGCCGCCAGCGGGGTGAACGGCGAGGAGGTGTTGGCGAAGGCCAGCCGGCCCCAGGGGAAGCCGCCGAGCGGCACCCGGTCCCTGGCCCACTCCTGGGCGACCCAGAGGCAGGCGGTCCACAGCGGCCAGGCCCGCAGCCGCGAGGCGGCGGCCTGCCCGGCGGCCATCAGGCAGACGAACAGGGTCTCGAAGAACGCCAGCAGCAGCCAGGCGTCCAGACCGATGACGTTCAGCCAGAAGAGCAGCCAGAGCAGGAACGGCGCGCCGAAGGCGAACCCGGTCCAGGCGGCCTGCCGACCGGTGCGCCGGTCGGTGAGCAGGGCGAGTCCGGCGACGGCGAGCACCGAGAGCGGCCACAGGCCGTACGGGGGGAACGAGAGCGCGAGCAGCACCCCGCAGACGGCGGCGAGGGCGGTGCGCGGCAGTCCGGCCCTGATCCGCGCCGACCGGGTGCGGAGCCGGCCGGGCGGGCGCGGCCCGGTGGGCTCCGGCTCCGGGGCCGGCGCCGCCTCGGGGCGTACGGGGTCGAGAGGCAAGGCCACGTTCGCCACTTTCACTCACACGGGTGTACGCGAGAGCGCGGACACCGGACTCGGGACCCGGGGGCGGGTCCGCGACGTGCCGTTCCGGCAGGCACGACGTGCGAAGACCGTACAGCGTGAACGGGCCCCGGGCGGAGTCCGGGGTCGCGGGAAGGGAAATCCACACCCGACCCCGAAGGTGCCCCACCGGGCCCGCAGCCGTGTCCACGGCGGCGGCAGCCACAGGACGCGGCCCGAACGCTCTTCGGTCCGACCTGGGATCCGCTGGCTGCGGATCGACCGAGAGCCGTTGTCTACTGAACGTTCGAGCCGTGTCCGGGTCGCACCTGCCGACCGGACCCGGTTGGCCTGCCGGCGCCCGCGCTCCCCGGGCCTAGGGCACTGGACCTGGCTGCCTGTCGGTGTCCAGCGGACGCCGCTCGTTGGCCCAGTCGTGGTCTCGGGTTTTGCGTGGAGGTGTTCCGGTCGGTCGGTCCCAGGGAGGACCCGGAAGGTGGACGCGGCCGAACCTACCCGCCTGCGACCACGTCCTGTCAACCCTCCCCCGACCTGCCACGATGGCACGTCGTTGCAGGTCAGGTCGGTGCGACCGGGGCCGGGGCGGGCTCCGGCACACCCATCGTTCGGCGGTATCCGGACACCGCACACCACTCGGACGGTCCAGGGGCCCGGTCAGTCCCGCTCGGCGAGGTACGCGGTGCGCCCGCGGACGACCGTGGCCAGGCAGCGCGGCAGCGGCCGTCCTGGGGTCAGGTCGGGCAGGCCGGGGACGCCGGCCCGGGGGTCGGTGGACCAGTTGGCGATCCGGTCGTCGGGGGCCTGGACCAGCAGCTCGGCCGGCGCCCAGACGGCGTAGGAGGCGGGCGCGCCGGGCACCAGCACGCCGGCGTCGTCCCGGCCGAGCGCGCGCCAGCCGCCGCGGGTGTGGGCGGTGAACCCGGCCCGGGCCGAGATCCGGTGCTCGGCGGTGCGGTGGAAGGCGGCGGCGCGGACGGTGCCCCAGGGGTCGAGCGGGGTGACCGGGGCGTCGGAGCCGAAGGCCAGCGGCACGCCGGCCTTGAGCAGTGCGGCGAAGGGGTTCATCGTCCGGGCGCGCTCCGGTCCTAGCCGGTCCACGTACATCCCCTCGGGTCCGCCCCAGGCGGCGTCGAAGGCCGGCTGGACCGAGGCGGTGAGGCCGAGCTCGGCGAAGGCCGCGACGGTGCCCCGGTCGAGCAGTTCCGCGTGCTCGACCCGGTGCCGCAGGGCGCGGACCCGGGCCAGCCCGACCTTGTCGGCGGTGGCGCGGACGCCCGCGACCACGGCGCCGAGGGCGGCGTCGCCGATGGCGTGGAAGCCGGCCTGGATCCCGGCCTCGGTGCAGGCGGTGACATGGTCGGCGATCTGCGCGGCGGTGAGGTACTCGGCGCCCTCGTCGGCGGTGTCGGCGTAGGGGGCGTGCAGGCAGGCGGTGTGCGAGCCGAGCGCGCCGTCGACGAAGAGGTCCCCGCCGGCGCCGACCGCGCCGAGCCGGCGGGCGGTGTCGACCGCGCCGAGCTCGCCCCAGTAGCCGAAGACCTCGGGCAGCGGCCGTCCGCCGGTGCCCGCTCCGGCTCCTCGGGCCAGGTCGAGCAGCGCGGTCAGGTCCTCGGGCGAGGAGATGTCGGGTCCGGCGCACTCGTGCACCGAGCCGATGCCGAGCTCGGCGGCCCGGTGCAGCGCGGCGGTCTGCGCGGCGCCCCGCTGGGCGGGGGTGAGGTGGGCCAGCGCGGCCCGGCGGACCAGGTGGTGGGCGTCGCGGGTGAGCGGCCCGTCGGGGTGGTGTCCGGGCGCGGCGGCGAGGTCCGGGCCGACCAGGGCGCGCAGGGCGCCGGACGCCAGTGCGGAGTGGACGTCGGTGCGCGAGAGGTAGACGGCGGCCGCGCCGCAGACCGCGTCCAGCTCGGCGAGCGTGGGGGCGCGCCGCTCCGGCCAGCGGGTCTCGTCCCAGCCGTGGCCGACCACGATCCCGCCCTCGGCGCGCTGTCGGCCGACGAAGTCGGCGATCCGGCGCAGGGCCTCGGCGAGGTCGGGGCAGCCGGTCAGGTCGAGGCCGGTCAGCGCGAGCCCGGTGGAGGTGGCGTGCACATGGGCGTCGACGAAGGCGGGGGTGACCAGCGAGCCGCCGAGGTCGACCACGGCGTCGGCGTCGCGGGCGTAGCTGTCGGCGGCGCTCTCGGCGCCGACCCAGGCCACCTGACCGTCCTGCACCAGCACCGCGGTGGCGAAGGGATCGGCGGGGCTGTAGACGTGGCCGCCGCGCAGCAGCAGGGTGCGCGGGGCGGACTCGTCCGGGGCGGGGAGGGAGGGGCGCGGAGTCATGGCTGACAGTCTGCCTCCTCGCGCTCCCGCCCCTCCGGTCCGGGTTCGGGCGCAAGCCCCTGCGGGAGGCGGGCGCACGGGGCGCGGACCCACGGGGCGCGGGGTCAGGGCAGGCGCGGGGGGCGGGACTCGTACGGGGTGCTGAGCACCACCGTGGTGCGGGTGGAGACGCCGGCCGCGGTGCGGATCCGGGCGAGCAGGTCCTCCAGGTCGCCCGGGCTGGGGACCCGGACCTTGAGGATGTAGTTCTCGTCGCCGGCGACGCTGTGGCAGGCCTCGATCTCCTCCAGGCCGACCAGCCGGTCCGGCACGTCGTCCGGGGCGCTCGGGTCGAAGGGCTTCACCGAGATGAACGCGGTCAGCGAGAGCGCCACCGCCTCCGGGTCGACGATCGCGGCGTAGCCGCGGATCACCCCGCGCTGCTCCAGCCGACGGACGCGCTGGTGCACCGCCGAGGTCGACAGCCCGGTGGCCTTGCCCAGGTCGGTGTAGCTCATCCGGCCGTCGGCGACGAGCAGCTGCACAATCTGTCGGTCCAGTTCCTCCACGACACGCGAGGCTATCCGACTCGGCGGCCCGGTGCGGGCCGGACGCCGGGCCTGCGCGGACGGGCGCCGGTGGGCACCACGGGCCGCGGCTCCGAACACCGGTCCACCTGTGACGAAGGCCACACGGTCCGAATGGCGGGATGCCGGGTCCCAGGGATTACCGGTCGTCGCGGTTGGGCAGTCCTGGCAATGACTCCTCCGCCGCCTGGGGACCGTGCCGCGGGGTGGAGCCGATCCGTCCGTCGTCGAGGGGGACCACCATGTCTGTGATCCAAGAACTTCAGCCTGCCGTCCCGGCCTACTCCGAGGCTCCGGGCACGGACCCGGGCGAGGGCGAGACCTGGGACATCGTCAGGCTCTGCTGCCCCGAGTGCGACCGTCCGATCGCCCTGCTCGGCGACGAGGAGCGGTTCCCCCAGCACGCCCTGCTGCCGACGGCCTGGGCCCCGTTCTCCCCCGCGATCTGCTCCGGCTCCGGCCTCTCGGTGGACGAGGCCGACGAGCTGGACGACGAGCCCGACTTCGACCCCGAGCCCTCGCTGGAGGCGCTGCTGACGCTGCCGCCGGAGCTGGACTGGCGCCGCCAGCCCTTCTCCCACGTCGGCGGCGCCGGCTCACGCCCGGTGCGGGTGGCCGAGCAGCGTCACTGACGGTTCGTCAGAACACCTTCAAGCAACCCGCCCTGGCGCCCGACCGGACCGGTCGACGGCGCGCTCCGGCGTCCGCGCGCCCTCGAAGTCGGCCCGAGCCGCCGAGGGCGCGCCGTCATGTGCGCCCGCGGGCGCCCACGCCCGTGCCGCGCAGCGAGTATGCCCCGTGGCGGGTTCCGCCTCCCGGGGCATACCCGCCCGAACACTCCGGCAGTAATCTGGGACGCCCCCAAGAATCCCCTTCGCACAGAGTCCGCCCATTTGCTGACTCAGGGTAATCGGGACAGCCTGGGGCACCTTGGCTGTCCGCGAGCCAATCTAGGCAAGTCCGCCCGGCCCGGCCGCCGTCGCGCTCCGGCCGCGATCCGCCGGATTCGACCCCGCCGATCCCCTTGACCTGCGGTGCGGACAGCTACTACGTTCGGTTCAGCGCACTACGGAGTGACAGTGCGCCACACGATCACAAGACGCCGGCCGTTCCCCCGTGGCCGGCGTCTTGTTCGTTTTTCGAACACCCACACAGATCATCTTCGTGACTCCCCGTGTTCGCACCGGTGACGTCCCCGCCCACCAGGGCCCACAACTACCAGCCAGAGTCCGGTTGTCCCCGCGTGACACCCTTTCGGATCAGCACTCCGCCGGTACGATGCCCTACAGGGCCTGGTGGCTCGGGTCGGGGGCGGCCGGTACGGCGACGTGCAGCGGGGGGACTGACCGGTGGTTAGTGACGACAGCGACAGCAGGGCCTCCCGCAGCCTGGCCGACCGCGCCTGGCTGCGGGCCATGGACGCGTACGCGGCCGGTGCCTACACCCGCGCCGAGGAGGAGTTCCGCGCCGCCGTGCGGATCGACCCCGGCATGGCCGACGCCTGGCTGGGACTGCACGCGCTGCGCTCGGACACCTCCGCCGCGCTGCTGGCCATGCAGCGCAACCGCGACCGCTTCGGCGAGCAGCGCCGCCGGCACCGCCGTCCGCTCAGTTCCTGGTACTGGCTGGGCTGGTGGGTCCAGCCGGTGCTGGAGGACTCCCGCGACCTGGCCCTCGCCCACGCCTCGCACTGGCTGGACGGACGCCACCTGCCGGAGCTGGAGCGGGCGCTGGCGGACTGCCGTCCGCCGGACCAGGACCGCTCGGTGCGGTTCCTGCACGCCTGCCGCTCCTACCTGTTGAAGGACTGGGAGCAGCTGATCCGGGACACCGACGGCCTGCTGGACGACCAGCTGCTGGGGATCGAGGCGGGACTGTTCAGCGGGATGGCCCGGGTCCGGCTGGACATGTGCGGCCAGGCCGAGCTGCCGCTGGCGACCTCGCTGGCCCGCTGCCGCTCCGAGCAGCCGCAGCGCAAGGAGCTGCGCTACTGGCTGGCCCGGGCGTACGAGGGCGGCGGGCGCAGCGCCGCCGCCGTGTCGCTGTACCGGGCGGTGCACCGGGTCGACCCGGGCTTCATGGACACCGCCGCCCGGCTGGCGGCGATCGCGGCCGAGGACGGGCTCGATCCGGCGCTGCTGGAGTCCCCCGCCCCGCCAGGCTTCCAGCGCCCGCGCCACGCGGGCGACCCGGTCGCGGCCGGGCCGCGCCCGGAGCCGGGCGGACCGGGTCCGGGCGCCAACTCCGTACCGGGCACCGCCGAGGGGCCGTACGAGGGCGACTACTTCGACGCGCTGACGGACCCGACCACCGACACCGGCGGCGCACTGCTGCCGGGACGGATCGAGCAGGGCCCGCTGCTGCCCGGCCAGGTGGACCCGGGACAGTTCCCCGGGTACCCGGAGCCGGAGGGCACGCCGGGCCTCGACAGCGGGCCCGAGGGCGACGCCGACGGGGAGGCCGGCGGCGGCCCGGTCGGCAGCGCCCGGCACCGCGCACTGTCCTCGGCGCTGCCGCTGCCGCCGGGCACCAGCGCCCAGCCGGACCGGCCCCGGCTGGAGGCCGCGCTGGCGGAGCTGGAGCGGATGGTCGGCATGGAGCCGGTGAAGCGTCAGGTCCTGGCGCTGTCGGCGCAGTTGCGGATGGCCCAGCTGCGCTCGGACCAGGGCCTGCCGGTGCAGCCGCCGAAGCGCCACTTCGTCTTCTCCGGCCCCTCCGGGACCGGCAAGACCACCGTCGCCCGGATACTCGGCCGGGTCTTCTACGCCCTGGGGCTGCTCTCCGGCGACCACCTGGTCGAGGCCCAGCGGGCGGACCTGGTCGGCGAGTTCCTCGGCCAGACGGCGGTGAAGGCGAACGAGCTGATCGACTCGGCGCTGGACGGCGTGCTCTTCATCGACGAGGCCTACAGCCTGGCCAACTCCGGCTACAGCAAGGGCGACGCCTACGGCGACGAGGCGCTGCAGGTGCTGCTGAAGCGGGCCGAGGACAACCGCGACCGACTGGTGGTGATCCTGGCCGGCTACCCGGAGGGGATGAACCGGCTGCTGGCCGCCAACCCGGGGCTGAACTCCCGCTTCACCAGCCGGGTCGACTTCCCCAGCTACCGCCCGGCCGAACTGACCGCCATCGGCCAGGCCCTGGCCGGCGCGGACGGCGACGCCTGGGACGAGGAGGCCACCGAGGAGCTGCGCAGCATCAGCGCCCACGTGGTCCGCGAGGGCTGGATCGACGACCTCGGCAACGGGCGCTTCATGCGCACCCTCTACGAGAAGTCCTGCGCCTACCGCGACCTCCGCCTCTCCGTCCTCAGCGAACCCCCCACCCGCCAGGACCTGGCCACCCTCCGCCTGCCCGACGTGCTCCAGGCCTACGGCGAACTCATCGACGGCCGCAGCTGAGCCGCTCCGCCCCTGGGACGCTCCTCGGCCCCGCCCCTCTGCCGTGGGGCGGCGCCGAGGGACGGGGCCGGTGAAGCGGGGCCGGTGAACAACCTGCGGGCGCGGCGCCTCAGGCGGCCTTGAGGGCCTCGCGGAGCGGGACCCGGGAGCCGCTGCGGAGCACGGAGTTGCGGTAGATCCGGGCCGCGAAGCGGAGCAGCAGGCCGGCGAAGCCGACGGCCAGCAGCGCCGACAGCAGGACCTGCCACATCGGGGCGACGCCCATCGCGATCCGCATCGGCATCAGCACCGGTGCGGTCGGCGGGATCATCGACAGCCAGGTCACCAGCGGGCTGCCGGGGTCGGTCGGCACCACCGAGATGCCGATGACCCAGGCGGCGATCAGCGGCATGACCGCCGGGAAGGTCAGCCCCTGGACGTCCTCCTGCCGGGAGACGGTGGCGCCGAGCGCGGCGAACACCGTGGCGTAGATGGCGAAGCCGAGGGCGTACCAGAGCAGCGCCCAGGCGACGCTGCCGACCGAGCTGGACAGGGAGATGTTCAGGGTCTTGGTCGCTATCCCGACGCCGACCCCGAGGACGGCCGGCACCAGCATCTGCAGCAGGCCGAGCAGGCCGGTGCCGATGACCTTGCCGGCCAGCAGCTGCCAGGGGCGGAGCGTGGCGAGCAGCAGCTCGACCACCCGGCTGGACTTCTCCTCGACCACGCCCTGCGCGACCATCTGCCCGACCAGCATCAGCGACATGTACATCAGCAGGCCGGCCGCGATGGCGATGGTGATGTGCTGGCCCTGCTTGGGGTCGGTCTGCTTCAGCGTGGTGACCTGCACCTGGGCCGAGGCGACGGCCGCACCGACCTTGGCCGGGCTGCCGCCCAGCGCGGTGATCTGGTCGCTGAGCGCCTGCTGCTGCTCCACGGTCTGGAACAGCTGGCGGACCGAGGTGTCCAGGCTGGTCTTGACGGTGGTCGCGATGCCGGTGCCGCCGGCGCCGGTCTCCGCGAGGGCGCTGACCGAGCCGTTGCTGACCTCGGCGACGCCGGCCGCGTGGTCGGCCACCGGGACGAGGGTGATCTTCCCGCCCAGCTCGGTGGCGGTGCTCTGCAGCGAGGCGGACAGGCTGGTGTCCGACCGGAGCACGGCGATCTTCGTCGGCCCCGAGCTGAGGTTGACGAAGTGCAGGATCAGCGGGAGCGCCACCGCCGCGAGGGCGGTGACGGCCAGGGTGATCAGGAAGGCCTTGGTCCGGATCCGGACGGTGATCTCGCGTCCGGCGACCAGGGCCACCGCGTCGCGGGAGCCCACCGGGAGCCGTTCTGCCGGGGCGGTCATGCCGTCGCTCCTTCGTTCTCGGCAGCGCTCGCGCCGGTCGGATCGGTACTCACCACGTGCCGGAACAGTTCCGTCAGCGAGGGCAGTCGGCGGGCGAACTCGCGGACCGGGCCGGTGGCCAGCGCGGCGCGGAGCACCGCCTGGTCGTCGGCGTCCGCGCCGAGGGCCAGCACGGTGCGGGTGCCCTCGCGGCCGGTGAAGCTGACGCCGGCCAGTCCGTCGGCCCAGCCGTCGGGCGCCTCGGGGGCGTCCACGACCAGCTCCTCGGTGCCGCTGCCGCGCAGCTCGGGGACGGTGCCGGAGGCCACCATGGCGCCGGCCCGGACGATGCCGACCCGGTCGCAGAGCCGCTCGACCAGCTCCAGCTGGTGGCTGGAGAAGATCACCGGGACGCCGTCGTCGCACTTCTCCCGGAGCACCGCGCTCATCACGTCCACCGCCACCGGGTCGAGCCCGGAGAAGGGCTCGTCCAGCACCAGGATGCTCGGGTTGTGCACCAGTGCCGCCGCGAGCTGCACCCGCTGCTGGTTGCCCAGGCTGAGGGTCTGCACCTCGTCGCCGATCCGGCCCGCCACGCCCAGCCGCTCGGTCCACTCGCGGGTGGTCCGGACCGCCTCCGCGCGGCTCAGTCCGTGCAGCCGGGCCAGGTACTCCAGCTGCTCGCCGACCCGCATCCTCGGATAGAGGCCGCGCTCCTCCGGCATGTAGCCGATGTGGCTGCGGGTCTCCAGGGTCACCGGGCGGCCGTCCCAGCGGACCTCGCCCGCGTCGGCGGCCAGGACGCCGAGCATGATCCGCATGGTGGTGGTCTTGCCCGCGCCGTTGCTGCCGACGAAGCCGAAGATCTCACCGGCCTTCACCTCGAAGGCCATGTCCCGCAGCGCGACGGTGTCGCCGTAGCGCTTGGAGACGCCGTCGACCTCTAGTTTTCGATCACTCATCTGTTTCGTGCTCTCCCCCGGGAGGAGGCGGTCTCCTCCACCGTGCCGATCCTCCCCCACACCCCGAACGGCTGTCCGGGACTTGAGGCTGTATTGAGCTACTGCTGGTGGTCGGGGTCGTGCACCTCCCCCACCAGTTCCTCCAGCACATCCTCCATGGTGACCAGCCCCAGCGTCACCCCTTGGCCGTCCACCACCGACGCCAGGTGCGAGGCCGCCCGGCGCATCGCGCCGAGCGCGTCGTCCAGCGGCAGCTCCTCCGGCAGGGCGATGATCGGCCGCCACAGCGCCCTCGGCACCGGGGCCTGCTGGTCCTCCAGCTCCAGCACGTCCTTGACGTGGAGGTAGCCGAGGAAGGCGCCGCCCGCGCCGCGCACCGGGAACCGGGAGAAGCCGGTGCGCACCACCAGTTCCTCGATCTGCCGGGGCGTCGCCCCCGGCTCGGCGGTGACCAGCTCGCCCGGCGGCAGCAGCACCTCCCGCACCGGGCGCAGCCCCAGCTCCAGCGCGTCCTCCAGCCGTTCCTGGACCAGGCTGCCGAGCAGGCCCGCGTCCCTGGAGTCGTGCAGCAGGTTGGCCAACTGCTGGCTGGTGTAGGCCGACTCGACCTCGTCCACCGCGCGGACGCCGAACAGCCGCAGCAGCAGGTTGGCGAAGGCGTTGAGCAGGTGGATCACCGGCCGCAGCGGTCGGGCCAGCCGGGCCAGCGCCGGGCCGAGCAGCAGCGCGGAGCGCTCCGGGCCGGCCAGCGCGATGTTCTTCGGCACCATCTCGCCGACCACCATGTGCAGGCTGACCACGATCGCCAGCGAGATCAGGTAGCCCAGCAGATGGGTGAGGTCGTCGGGGACGCCGAAGGCGTGGAAGGGGCCCTCCAGCAGGTGGGCGATGGCCGGTTCGGCCAGCGCGCCGAGCAGCAGCGAGCAGACGGTGATGCCGAGCTGCGCCGCCGCCATCATCGCGGAGACGTGCTCCAGCGCGTAGAGCACGCTGCGGGCCCGCCGGTCGCCGGCCTCGGCCTGCGGTTCGACCTGGCTGCGGCGGACCGACACCAGGGCGAACTCGGCGCCGACGAAGAAGGCGTTGCCGAGCAGCAGCAGGACGGAGAAGCCGATCTGGAGGAAGCTCATGCCTCGGCTCCCTCGGTGCTGTCCGCGCCCCGGTCCGCCCACTCAGCCGTGTGCACCAGCAGCACGCTCTCGGTGCGGTGCCGTTCGACCGCGAGCACCCGCAGCCGCCAGCCGGGCAGCTCGCAGCTGTCGCCCGGCTCGGGGAGCCGGCCGAGCAGGTCGGCGACCAGTCCGGCGACGGTCTCGTAGGGTCCGTCCGGCGGGTGCAGGCCGACGGCGGCGAGCTGGTCGATCCGGCAGCGGCCGTCGGCCTCCCAGGCGGGGTGGCCGTCGACCGGCGCGGCCGGGCCGAGGTCCGGGTGCTCGTCGGTGTCGTGCTCGTCCTGGACCTCGCCGACCATCTCCTCGACGATGTCCTCCAGGGTCGCCACCCCGGCGGTGCCGCCGTACTCGTCCACCACCACCGCCATCGGCTGGGTCCGGCGCAGCAGTTCCAGCAGCCGTTCCACCGGCAGCGTCTCCGGGACCAGCAGCGGCGGCGAGGCGAGGCTGTCCACCAGTACCGCGTGCCGCTGCCCGACCGGGACGGCGAGCGCGTCCTTGAGCGTGACCACGCCGATGACCTCGTCGATGCTGTCGTGGAAGACCGGGAACCGGGAGAACCCGGTGGCCCGGGTGAGGTTGACCACGTCGGCGGCGGTCGCCGAGTCGTGCAGGGCGGAGACGTCGACCCGGGGCGTCATCACGCTCTCCGCCGTCAGTTCGCCCAGGCCCAGGGCGCGGACGAAGAGGTCGGCGGTGTCCGCCTCCAGCGCGCCCTCGTGCGCGGAGTGCCGGGCCAGGGCGATCAGCTCCTCGGCGCTGCGGGCGGAGGCCAACTCCTCGGCGGGCTCCAGTCCGAGCGCCCGGACGATCCGGTTGGCGGCGCCGTTGAGCAGCACGATCAGCGGTCGGCAGACGGTGGAGAAGAGCCGCTGCGGCCCGGCCACCACCCGGGCGACCTGGAGCGGCTTGGAGATCGCCCAGTTCTTCGGCACCAGTTCGCCGACCACCATCTGCAGCACCGTGGCGACCAGCATCCCGACCACCACCGCCAGCGGGTGCACCAGTCCGGAGGGGACGCCCAGGTCGCCGAGGGGAGGGCCGAGCAGCTGGGCCATGGCGGGCTTGGCCAGCATGCCGACCAGCAGTGAGGTGACGGTGATCCCGAGCTGGGCGCCGGAGAGCTCGAAGGAGAGGGTGCGCAGCGAGGCCAGCACGCCCGCGGCGCGCCGGTCGCCGGCGGCTGCGGCCCGCTCGACCTCGCCGCGCTCGACGGTGACGAGGGCGAACTCGGCGGCGACGAACAGCCCGTTGCCGAGGATCAGCAGTACGGCCAGTCCGAGCAGCAACCAGGCGGTGGTCACGACAGTCCCATCAGCAGCGATTCATCATTTTATTACTCATAACCTACGTGATGAGTCATCAAAGATCGCGCCGCCGTGTCGTTGTCCGGTGCGCGGCGCCCCTTGAACGGGGCACATCACATCGTTACGCACCACTCGTTGACCGCGCCCTCACGCCGCCGTTACCGTCACCGATATCTAGTTAATTAACCTAACTAACGCGCTCGGTTGCTCCGCCCCCGGGCTTCGGGGCGCCGAAGGAGGCTCCGTGAGACACAGAACGGCGCACATCCGTCTAGCGATACCCCTGGCGGCCGCGGTCGCGCTGCTCGGCGCGACCGGTGCCACCGGCCGGGCCGCCACCCCTGCGAACACCCCGGCCCAGGCCCGTGCCCAGGCTCCCGCGAAGGCCGCCCCGGCCCGGGCCGCGGCGAAGGCCGCTGCGGTGCCGCAGACCACCTCGTCCGCGATCACCCTGGGCAGCGGCGGCTGGCAGGTGCTCAGCAGCGCCACCGCCACCCAGGGCGGCGCGGCCATCTCCGCGCCCGGCTTCTCCACCACCGGCTGGCTGCCCGTCACCAACGACGACGGCGGCGCGCCCGGAACCGAGATCGAGGCGCTGCTGCAGAACGGTGCCTGCCCCGACGTCTACTACTCCACCAACATGAAGACCTGCTTCGGGTCGATGACGAAGATCGGGGCCGACACCGTCGCCAAGTTCGACGTGCCCTGGTGGTACCGCACCGACTTCACCGAGAGCCTGACCAGTGGTCAGACCGCGAGCCTGGTGGTGAACGGGGTCGTCGGCCAGGCCGACGTCTGGGTGAACGGCACCGAGGTGGCCACCCAGTCCACCGTCGAGGGCGACTACACCCGCTACACCTTCAGCGTCACCAGCCTGCTGAAGTCCGGCGCCAACAGCGTGGCGCTGGAGGTCTATCCGAACAACCCGAACACCATGCTGACCCTGGACGACGTGGACTGGAGCCAGATCCCGCCGGACAACAACACCGGCATCCAGTTCCCGGTGCAGCTCCAGGTCTCCGACGGCCTGAGCAACGCCGACTCGCACGTGGTCGAGGCCAACGCCGCCAACCTCAGCTCCTCGGCGCTGACGGTCAGGACCAACGTCACCAACAACAGCTCCACCGCCGAGACCGGCACGGTGTCGGCGACGATCACCGCCCCGGCCGGCGGCGCCGCGCCGATCACCGTCTCGCAGTCGGTGACGGTGCCGGCCGACACCACCCAGACGGTCTCGTTCACCCCCTCCGCGTACCCGGCGCTGACCGTCAGCGACCCGCAGGTGTGGTGGCCCTACCAGATGGGCTCCTCGCCGCTCTACACCCTGGCCACCTCGGTGACCCAGGGCGGCGTGGTCTCCAGCTCGACCTCCGGCACCTTCGGCATCCGGACGGTGACCTCCTCGCTGGTCGGCTCGGGCCCGGTCGACTCGCTGGGCGTGCGCCAGTACGCCATCAACGGCGTGCCGTTCGTGGTGCGCGGCGGCGGCTTCACCGAGGACCTGTTCCTCCACTACTCCTCCGCGAGCATCGCCCAGCAGATCACCCTGTTGAAGAACATGGGCCTGAACATGATCCGGCTGGAGGGCCACGAGTTCCCGGACGACTTCTACGAACAGATGGACGCCGCCGGGATCATGATCGACTCCGGCTTCCAGTGCTGCGACGCCTGGGGCAACAACCTCAGTGGCAACCTGCTGACGGTGGCCACCCTGTCCTCGCTGACCATGGCCGAGAACCAGGTCGACCACCCCAGCGTGGTCACCTTCAGCTGGAGCGACAACGCCCCGGGCACCGCCAACGAGGCCGACACCCTGGCCGCGTTCAAGACCGCCGACTTCGACGTCCCGGTGGTCTCCTCCGCCGAGGAGAACAGCAGTCCGATCCTCGGCGACTCCGGTGAGAAGGAGGGGCCGTACGACTGGGTCCCGCCGAACTACTGGTACGACACCACCCACAACCAGCCCGACGACAACCAGACCAACGCGGGCGGTTCCTGGGGCTTCGACAGCGAGGAGAGCGCCGGGGACACCATCCCGACGATGGACTCGATCAACCGCTTCCTCTCCCCCGCCGAGCAGACCGATCTCTGGTCCTCCAGCACCTACAACCAGTACCACCTGAACTACGAGAACGGGCACGGCCAGTACCAGTTCGGCACGCTCTACAACTTCGACCAGGCACTGGACGCCCGCTACGGCACCCCGACCAGCCTGCCGGGCTACGTCGAGGAGGGGCAGGTAGCCAACTACGAGAACACCCGGTCGCAGTTCGAGGCGTTCATCGACCACTCGACCAACTCCTCGACCCCGTCCACCGGCACCATGTACTGGCAGGTCAACAAGGGCTGGCCGACCCTGCTCTGGGACCTCTACAACGAGGACGGCGACCAGGCCGGCAGCTACTTCGGCGCCAAGAAGGCCAACGACACCGTCCACGCCATCTACACCCAGGACAACGGCACGGTGACGCTGGACAACCTCGGCGGCACCACCCAGAGCGGGCTGTCGGTCGAGTCCAAGGTCTACAGCGCGGCCGGAACCGTGCTGGACGACCGGACCGCGAGCGGCCTCAGCCTGCCCGCGCAGAAGGTGACCAACTCGGTGCTGACCCCGAAGGTCCCGGCCGTGACCACCACCAAGTCCGCCGCACAGAGCTACTTCGTCGAGCTGACGATCCGTCAGAACGGCAGTGTGGTCGACCGCAACGTCTACTGGCAGTCCACCTACCCGGACGTCGTCAACTGGTCCTCGACCAACGGCAACGACAACGCCACGATGACCCAGTACGCCAACCTGACCGGTCTCAACTCCCTTCCGGCAGGCAGCGTCACGGCCACTGCGGCGTCCAGCGCCCAGGCGGGGCCCAACGGTTCGGACAGCGTCACCAAGGTCACCCTGACCGACACCTCGTCCACCGCCGTGGCCTTCTTCCTCCGCACCGACCTGCGCCGCGGCTCGGCCGCGGGCGTCCCGCAGACCGGTGACAACGAGGTGCCCTCGGCGCTGTGGAGCGACGACGACATCACCCTCTTCCCGGGCGAGTCGCAGACGGTCAGCGTCACCTACAAGTCCTCCGACCTGAACGGCGCCACCCCGGTCGTCAGCCTCTCCGGCTACAACGTGGCGGCGCAGGACGTCGCCGCCCCGCTCGGCGGCTCCACCAACACCCCGCCGAGCGTTCCGACCGGGCTGAGGACCACCTCGGTCACCGCCGGCGCGGTCGGCCTGGCCTGGACCGCCGCCACGGCCGGCAGCAATGCCGTGGCCGGCTACGACATCTACCGCAACGGCACCCTCACCGGGACCAGCGCGACCACCTCCTACACGGACAGCTCGGTGACGGCCGCGACCGCCTACAGCTACACCGTGGCCGCCTACGACTCGGCCGGCAACACCTCCGCACCGAGCACGGCGCTGGCGGTCACCACCCCCAGCGGCGGCACGACCAGCCCGCCCTCCGTCCCGACCGGACTCGCGAGCGGCACGGTCACCTCCGGCAGCGTCCCGCTGACCTGGACTGCGAGCACCGACAGCGGCGGCACCCTGGCCGGCTACGACATCTACCGCAACGGCACGCTGCTCGGCACCAGCACCACCGACTCCTACACCGACTCCAGCGTGGCGGCGTCGACGACCTACAGCTACACCGTCGCCGCCTACGACACGACCGGGAACACCTCCGTCCAGAGCGCATCGCTGTCGGTCACCACCCCGGCGGCGGCCTCCGGCGGCAACACCTACCTGGCCGCCTCGGCGGCCCTGGCCAACGGCGCCGCCGTGACCAGCTGCACCGCCTGCACCGGCGGCGAGAAGGTCAGCAGCATCGGCGGCGGCAGCGACGGCACCGCGACCTTCACCGGCGTCTCCGAACCCTCCGCCGGCAGCTACACCATGACGGTGTACTACCTGGCGGTCGGCGAGGCCAAGCCGGCCACCGTCACCGTCGACGGCGTCGCCCAGACGGTGAGCTTCCCGGAGACCTCCTCCAGCAGCTACTCCGTCATCGGCAGCTACACCGTCACCGTCAAGCTCAACGCCGGCAGCTCCAACACCGTCGAGTTCTCGGCCGACGGCACCAAGGGCGCACCCGACCTGAGCAAGATCACAGTCTGACCCGGCACAGCGCACAGGGCGCCCGGTCCGCCACGGACCGGGCGCCCTCCCCTGTACCGACCGTCAGCGCTGTACCGACCGTCAGCGCTGTGCCGACCGTCAGCGCTGTGCCGTCCCGTAGGCGTCGACGCAGGCGCGCAGTTCGCGGGCGGCCCGGATCGCCTGCCGCCGCCCCGAGCCCGGCTGGATCGCGACGACCGCGAGGGTCGTCCCGTCCGCCAGGTCCAGCAGCACCCAGGGATCCCCCTGGCGCAGGTTGACGCCGAGGATCTCCGCCCACTCCAGCCGCCGCTTGCGGACGAAGTTGACGACGGTGACCCCGTCCCGGTCGGCCCGCGCCACCGGCCGCGCCAGCAGCGCCAGCACCAGCGCGAACAGCAGCCCGACGACCGCGATGCCGACCCGGTCGTGCTCCTGCCAGTCGTCCGGGCCGAGCGCCGCCATCCCGCAGAAGAACACCAGGCTGACCAGCGCCAGGCCGAGCAGCACCGAGCAGGTCAGCAGCGGCCTCCAGGCAGTGGGGAGCGTCGGCGGGTCGACGCGGGTCCGGATCGGGTGAGCACTCATACGGGGCCCCGTTGACTACAGGCGGCAGGCGTGGATGTTGGTCACCAGGATGGCGCGCGCACCGATGGCCCACAGGTCGTCCATGATCCGCTGGGCCTCCTTGCGGAGCACCATCGAACGCACGGCGACCCAGCCCTCGCTGTGCAGCGGCGAGACCGTGGGCGACTCCAGTCCGGGCGTGAGCGAGACCGCTTCCGCGACCCGCTCGGCCCGGATGTCGTAGTCCATCATCACGTACCGACGGGCCACCAGGACACCCTGCAGACGCCGCAGAAACTGGTCGACCCGGACATCCGACTCGGCGCCGGTCGGCCGGACCACGACCGCGTCGGAGACCAGGATCGGCTCACCGAAGACCTCCATCCCGGCGTTGCGCAGGCTGGTGCCGGTCTCCACCACGTCCGCGATCACGTCGGCGACCCCGAGCTGCACGGCGGTCTCGACCGCGCCGTCCAGCTTGGTCAGCGCCTCCGGGGTGACCTGGTGCTCGGCCAGGTACTTGGCCACCAGGCCGGTGTAGGAGGTGGCGATCCGCTTGCCCTGCAGGTCCTTGACGCTGTCGGCGGTCCCGGCCGGAGCCGCGAAGCGGAAGGTGGAGCCGGCGAAGCCGAGCGCCAGCACCTCCTCCGCCTCGGCGCCGGAGTCCAGCAGCAGGTCGCGGCCGGTGATGCCGACGTCCAGCCGACCGGAGCCGACGTAGATGGCGATGTCGCGCGGGCGGAGGAAGAAGAACTCGACCTGGTTCTCCGGGTCGACCAGCACCAGCTCCTTGGAGTCCTTCCGCTGCCGGTAGCCCGCCTCATGGAGCATCGCGGACGCCGGCTCCGACAGAGAACCCTTGTTGGGAACGGCGATGCGCAGCATGGTCTGGTGCCTTTCGTGGGTGGGGCAGAGCTGGAGGAAGAAGTGTCCGAACATGCGAAGAGCGGGGCACCGATCGTGCTCGGTGCCCCGCTCCCGGAAAACTCAAGGGCGGGGTCTACAGATGGGCGTAGACGTCCTGCAGGGTGATGCCGCGAGCGACCATCATCACCTGCACGTGGTACAGCAGCTGGGAGATCTCCTCAGCGGTCTGCTGGTCCGACTCGTACTCGGCGGCCATCCACACCTCGGCGGCCTCTTCGACCACCTTCTTGCCGATGGCGTGCACGCCGAGGCCGACCAGCTCTGCGGTGCGGGAACCGGCAGCGCCGGTCGCGGCCTTCTGCTGGAGCTCGACGAAGAGCTCCTCAAATGTCTTCTGCGCCATGATGTGCCCCACCCTACGCCGTCCCTTTCGCACGCTGCGCAGCCGTCCCAGAGAACGGACGGCGAATGCTCACGGAACGGCTGCCCCGGCTAGCGGCGGTGGACGGCCAGGTCGCGCAGCAGCACGGCGGTGGCGAGCGCGGCGGTCACCGACTCGTGGCCCTTGTCCTCGTTGGAGCCCTCAAGGCCGGCCCGGTCCAGCGCCTGCTGCTCGTTGTCGCAGGTCAGCAGGCCGAAGCCGACCGGGATGCCGGTGTTGACGGAGACCTGGGTGAGCCCCATCGTCGCCGCCTCGCACACGTAGTCGAAGTGTGGCGTGCCGCCACGGATGATGACGCCGAGGGCGACGATCGCGTGGTAGCCGTGGTCGGCCAGCCCCTTCGCCGCCACCGGCAGCTCGAAGCTGCCGGGCACCCGCACCACGGTCGGGTCGGTGACGCCGTACTCCTTCAGCGCCCGCAACGCACCGTCGAGCAGGCCGTCCATGACCTTCTCGTGCCACTGCGCCGCCACGACCGCGACCCGCAGGCCCTCGCAGTCGGTCACGCTCAGCCTGGGTGCTCCCTCGCCGCTCACGGGCGTCTCCTTCTCGTACTCACGATGTTCGACAGGTCGTCAGAAAAAGCTGATCGCCGAATGGCTGTTCAGAAAGGGTGGGGCTAGGCGAGCCAGGGCAGGTCGTGCCCCATCCGGTCGCGCTTGGTGCGCAGGTAGCGCAGGTTGTGCTCACCCGCCGGGGTCTGCACCGGGACCCGGCCGGTGACCGCCAGACCCTGCTGCTCCAGCGCTATGTGCTTCTCCGGGTTGTTGGTCAGCAGTCGCAGCGAGCGCACGCCCAGGTCGTCCAGGATCCGTGCGGCATCGCCGTAGTCGCGGGCGTCGGCCGGCAGGCCGAGGTCCAGATTGGCGTCCACGGTGTCACGCCCGGCCTCCTGCAGCTGGTAGGCGCGCAGCTTGTGCACCAGGCCGATGCCGCGCCCCTCGTGGCCGCGCAGGTAGAGCACGACGCCGCGGCCCTCCGCGCTGACGCTGCGCAGCGACGCCTCCAGCTGCGGTCCGCAGTCGCAGCGCAGCGAGCCGAGGACGTCGCCGGTCAGGCACTCGGAGTGGACCCGGACCAGCACGTCCTCGCCCTCGGGCAGCCGCCCGTCGGCGCCCAGTCCGCCGGCCACCAGGGCGATGTGCTCGACCCCGTCGGCCGCGCTGCGGTAGCCGACGGCGGTGAAGTCGCCGTGGGCGGTGGGCAGCGCGGTGACGGCGGCGCGGACCACCGCGGCCGGGGCGGGGGTCCCGGCGGACTGCGGCGCCTCGGCGGACATCGGCACCTCGGCGGACTTCGGCACCTCGGCGGACATCGGCACCTCGGCGGACTTCGGCACCTCGGCGGGCTGCGCGGTCTCGGTCCGCCGCCGGTAGGCGATCAGGTCCTCGATGGAGACGATGGCCAGGCCGTGGCGGCGGGCGAAGGGCACCAGGTCGGGCAGCCGGGCCATGGTCCCGTCCGGCTTGGCGATCTCGCAGATGGCCGCGACCGGGCTCAGCCCGGCCAGCCGGCACAGGTCGGGGCCGGCCTCGGTGTGCCCGTTGCGGGTGAACACCCCGCCCTCCTTGGCCCGCAGCGGGAAGATGTGCCCAGGGCGGGCGAAGTCGCCGGGCACGCTCGCCGGGTCGGCCAGCAGCCGCATGGTGCGGGCCCGGTCGGCGGCGGAGATGCCGGTGGTGATGCCCTCCTTGGCGTCCACCGAGACGGTGAAGGCGGTGCCGTGGCTCTCGGTGTTGTGCTCGACCATCTGCGCGAGCTCCAGCCGGTCCAGGTCGGCGCCGGTCATCGGCACGCAGACCAGGCCCCGGCACTCGTTCATGGCGAAGGCGACCAGCTCCGGGGTGGCCAGCTCGGCCGCGAAGACGATGTCGCCCTCGTTCTCCCGGTTCTCGTCGTCGACGACCACGATCGCCCGCCCGGCGGCGAGTTCGCGGATCGCCAGCTCGATGCTGTCGAGGGTCAGGTCCTCGGCGCCGAGGCCCGCTTCGTCCAGGTCGGTGAGGTCCCCCGCCAGACCGGCGGTCAGCTCCTCGCTGGTTTCGATGACGACGCTCATGTCGTGATTCCTTCCGGGGTGGACGCGCGGCTCTTCCCGGACGGGGAGGACTGCGGCGGTGCGGGCGGCTGCGGGGCGCGGGTGCGCAGCCACCAGGCCCGCATCCCCGCGATCACCAGCAGGAAGTAGAAGACGTAGACCAGGCCGGAGAAGGCGAGCCCGCTGTTGAAGGCGAGCGGCACGCCGACCAGGTCGACGGCCAGCCAGGCGAACCAGAACTCGACCCAGCCCCGGCCCTGGGCGACCATCGCGGCCAGCGTCCCGACGAAGATGTAGGCGTCCGGCCAGGGCGCCCAGGAGAGGTTGTAGTGCTGGAAGAGCAGCGCCACCGCGACCGTGCCGACCCCGGTGCCCACGACCAGGAGGCCGCGCTCGCGCCAGGTCGCGAAACGGATGGCCAGCTCGCCGCCGGTGCGGTTGCTGCCGCGCCGCCACTGCCACCAGCCCCAGACCGAGACCGCGATGACGACCAGCTGCTTGCCGACCCCGCCACTGAGGTGCGCCGAACTGTAGGCGGCGACCAGGACCACCCCGGAGAGCAGCTGCACCGGCCAGGTGACCACGGAGCGGCGCCAGCCCAGGGCGAGGGCGGCCAGCCCGAGCAGGTTGCCGATCATGTCGGACCAGATGACGTGCTCGCCGAGGACGGTGAACGCCCGCCCGTTCAGGTCGTGGAGGAGGCTGCTCATGGCGTCTCGGCTCCCGTCCCCGCGCCCGTCCCCGCGCCCGTCCCGGCACCCGTCTCGGCTCCCGTCTCGGCGCCCTCGGCGCCGAGGATGCCGACGGCCCCCGCGCGGTCGCCGAGCAGCCGCTCGACGTACTTGGCCAGGACGTCGACCTCCAGGTTGACCTGGTCGCCGATCTCCTTGCCGCCCAGCGTGGTGTGGGTGAGCGTGGCCGGGATCAGGCTGACGGAGAAGGAGTCGGCGGGGGCGTCGACCACGGTGAGGCTGACGCCGTCCACGGTGATCGAGCCCTTCTCGACCAGGTAGCGCGAGAGCGAGGCCGGGAGGCTGAAGCGCAGCACCTCCCACTGCGGGATGCCGTCGGCGCCGGGCTCGCCGGGGCTGCGGGACAGCAGCACGGCGGTGCCGTCGACATGGCCCTGGACCAGGTGTCCGCCGAGCCGGGCGCCGAGCGCCATCGCGCGTTCGAGGTTGACCCGCGAACCGGGGCGCAGCGCGCCGAGACTGGAGCGGTGCAGCGTCTCGGCCATCACGTCGGCACTGAACTCGCCAGGCGCGTCGGCCAGTTGGGCGTCGGTGTCGAGAACGGTGAGGCAGACGCCGTTGACGGCGATGGACTGTCCCTCACGGGCGTCCTGGGTGGTCAGCGGGCCGCGCAGGCGGATCCGCGAGGAGTCCCCCAGGTCCTGGATCGAAAGGACCTCGCCCAGCTCTTCGATGATTCCGGTGAACATGCAGCTCTCCTCCGCGGGCCCGGTGTGCGGAACTCCGGGGCTCTGGGAAGAGAGGAGCGGACGGCGGGGTACGCCACGGGAGACGCCGCAGCGACGGCGGAAACGCAGCCCGGCCCACCACCGGACACGCCGGGGAGGCGGGAGCGCACGCCGGAACGGCACAACCCTGTCCGCCGCGCACTGCCTCCCATCCGGACTTTCACCGTCGGTCCAGGAATCTCACCTGGTCAACCGGCCGCTGGAAGCGGTCGGGTCGCGGACTATAACCGCCGGTTCGGAATTACACCGACCCCGGAGTGCGCAAACGTCTACTACGTCAGCCAGTCTGCCATGATCCAAGGCCGAAAAGGCAAGTCGTGGGCGCCCTTCCTGCTGTGGGGTGCGTCACGCCGCTCCGGCGTTTGGACGTCGCCCCCGCGTCAGCGCTCGCCCGCGCGCACCAGCCCGGTCTCGTAGGCGATGACCACGAGTTGGGCCCGGTCGCGCGCCCCGAGTTTCAGCAGGGCCCGGCTGACGTGCGTCTTCACCGTCAGCGGGCTGACCGCGAGGCCCTCGGCGATGTCGTCGTTGGAGGCGCCGCCGGCGACCAGGACGACGATCTCGCGCTCGCGCTCGGTGAGCACCGAGAGCTTCTCCGGCGTGGGCGCGGGGGTGCGGTCGGGCTGGGACAGGAAGCGGGAGATCAGGCTGCGGGTGGCGATCGGCGAGAGCAGCGACTCGCCCCGGGCGACCACCCGGATGGCGTCCAGCAGGTCGCCGGGCTCGGCGCCCTTGCCGAGGAAGCCGCTGGCGCCGGAGCGCAGCGCCTCGAACACGTAGTCGTCGACCTCGAAGGTGGTCAGCACCAGCACCCGGACCCCGGCCAGGTCCTCGTCGGCGGTGATCTCGCGGGTCGCGGCCAGTCCGTCCAGCTCCGGCATCCGGATGTCCATCAGCACCACGTCCGCGCGGGCCTCGCGGGCCAGCCGGACGGCCTCGCGGCCGTTCGCGGCCTCGCCGACGACCTCCAGGTCGGGGTCGGAGTCCACCAGTACCTTCAGGCCCGCCCTGACCAGGACCTGGTCGTCGGCGAGCAGCACCCTGATCGTCATACGTATCCGTTCGCCGTGCTCCGGACCGCGTTCGCGGTCGCGGTCGTGCTGGTACTGGTGCTGGTGCTGTTGGCACCGCTGCCGCCGTCCCTGCTCCCGGCCGGGCGGGGCACCCGGGCCAGCGGCAGCTCCACCCGGACCCGGAAGCCGCCGTCGGCCCCGGGCCCGGCCCGGAAGGTGCCGCCGACCGAGGCCGCGCGCTCGCGCATCCCGATCAGCCCGTACCCGCTGCCGCCGACCGGCTCGGCCGCGCCGGGCCCGCTGTCCTCGACCTCGATGCCGAGGCCGTCCCGGCGGTAGGTCAGCCGCAGCGAGGCGCTGGAGGTCCCGGCGTGCTTGCGGACATTGGTCAGCGACTCCTGGACGATCCGGTACGCGGTGAGGTCCACGGCGGTGGGGACGTTGGTGGGCTCGCCCTCCTCCACCCGGTCGACGTGCAGCCCGGCCCGGTCGAAGCTCTCCAGCAGCGCGTCCAACTGGTGCAGCCCGGGCGTGGGTTCGGTCGGCGCGTCGGTCTCGTCGCCCTGGCGCAGCACGCTGACCGTGGCGTTGAGCTCGGACAGCGCGGACCGCCCGGCCTCGCGGACGTGCGCGAGCGCGGCCCTGGCTTGGTCGGGCCGGCTGTCCAGGAGGTGCGAGGCCACCCCGGCCTGGATGTTTATCAGCGCGATGTGGTGGCCGACGATGTCGTGCAGCTCACGGGCGATCCGCATCCGCTCCTCGGCCACCCGGCGCCTGGCCTCCTGCTCGCGGGTGTGCTCGGCGCGCAGCGCGCGCTCCTCGATCGCCGCGACGAACGCGCGCCTGCTGCGCACCGCCTCGCCGACGGCGACCGCCAGCGCGATCCAGGCGAAGACGATGGCGTTGACCGACTTGTTCCACGCCTCGGTCGACCGGTCCCAGCTGGTGATCCCGAGCGCCAGCACCGACAGCCAGCCCACGGCCTGTGCCAGCCGCCGCTCCACCGTCGCGCAGACGGTGTAGACGGCGACGGTCGCACCGAGCAGGATCGGGCCGCGCACCGGGCCGATCACCATGTAGCCGATGGTCGCCGCCACCGTGACCGCGAGCACCGCCACCGGGTAGCGGCGGCGCCAGACCAACGGCAGGAAGACCGGCACCCCGGCGACGCCGAGAACCAGCCGGGGATGCAGCCCGGACCACTCCCTGAGCACCGGGTCCAGCGGCAGGTTGAACATCGTCACTGCGTAGAGCACGACGGCCATCAGCCCGTCCGCCCAGTACGGATGGGTGCGGGCCGCCGCGCGGCAGCGATCGAAGAGGTGCATGCCCTCTACCGTAGCCAGCCCCTGCAAACCACTCGTCCTACCGGACGGTGACCCGGTCGTACTGGACCCCGACCACTTTCGTGGACACTGGAAGTAGTTCATCGCAGTGTCAAGTGGGAAGTGCACGATGGTTTCAAAGCGGAAGAAGTACGCTCCGGAATACAAGGCAGAGGCCGTAGAGCTTGTAGTGAGCTCCGGCCGGCCCGTGGCTGAGATCGCCCGGGACCTCGGCCTGAACGAGGGAACCCTCGGGAGCTGGGTAAATGCCGCAAAGAGGAGCGGAAGCATCAAAGACAAGCCGCTTACTATCGATGAGCGCGTCCATATGAAGGAACTCGAAGAGGAAAACCGAAAGCTCCGAATGGAGCGGGATTTTCTAAAAAAAGCAGCGGCGTGGTTTGCGAGCCAGAATCAATAAAGTTCGCCTTTATCCTGCAAGTCAGAGACGAGCAGGCTGGCAAGCCGCGCCGCTTCAGGTATCCCATCAACTTCATGTGCCAGATGCTGCATGTATCTCGAGCCGGCTTCTATGCGTGGATCGACAGGGAGGAGTCCCGGCACGCGCGGCGCGATGTCGAGCTCACGCGACTCATCATCGCCATCGACAAAACGAATAAGGGAAGGTACGGAATCGATCGGATACACGCCCAGCTGGCCCGCCAGGGCGAGCGCGTGTCGCCCAAGCGCGTCCGGCGCCTGGCCAGGCTGGACTGGCCTGCGTCCACCCCAGCCCCTACAGGGCCACTACCCTCCAGGACCCCGCGAACCGACGGGGCCTGGTGGATCTCGTCGAGCGCAACTTCGTCCCGGAAAAGAAAGACCAAATATGGTACGGGGACATCACATATATTCATACCGCAGAGGGCTGGGCCTATATGGCCACGGTGATCGACGGATACTCGCGCAAGCTCATCGGCTGGTCCATCGCTGACAATATGCGTGAAGACATGGTGGTCCAGGCGATCGATATGGCCATCCGCAACCGCCGGCCAGGCCAGGGAGAAGCCGTGATGCACACGGATCGTGGCAGCCAGTACACCGGCAGTTGATTTCGCGACCGCTGCCTTGACAACGGGGTCATCCCTTCGGTAGAGAAGACGGGGATCTGCTTCGACAACGCTGCGGCCGAGTCCTTCAACGCAACCCTCAAGAAGGAACTCATTCACCTGCATGTATGGGCAACAATCAAGCAGGTCAAAACCGCCATATTTGAATATGTCGAGTCCTACTACAATAGAAGCAGGATTCAACGGGAACTTGGCTACCTATCGCCCTATGAATTCGAGAGCAGGTCTACATTTAGAGTGTGTCTCATGTGGTGAGTTTGGCCAGCTTCTTGTAGCAGGTCAGTGCGGCGGCGAGGCCGAGGAAGGCGAGGAAGTGGCTGCTTTCGCGTTGGGTGCGGCTCCTCTGGAGGGAAGGGCTGAGTTGCGAGGGCTGTGCTCGGGGCGGTTCCTCTCTACCGTGAAGGTGTGGAGGAGGGCGTCTGATGGGTTCGCTGTTCGAGGAGTTGGAGGCCCGCGAGGGGGCCGCCCGGGCGCGGGTGGAGGCGTTGGAGGTCGAGCTCGCCGAGGTGTCCGGGAGACTGGGTGCGGCTCGGGCGGGGCTTGAGAGTGGAGGCCGACCGATTTCGAAGACAGTCTTCTATGCTGCTAGTGCTGCGCTAAATGTAGACCTGCTCTCGAATTCATAGGGCGATAGGTAGCCAAGTTCCCGCTGAATCCTGCTTCTATTGTAGTAGGACTCGACATATTCAAATATGGCGGTTTTGACCTGCTTGATTGTTGCCCATACATGCAGGTGAATGAGTTCCTTCTTGAGGGTTGCGTTGAAGGACTCGGCCGCAGCGTTGTCGAAGCAGATCCCCGTCTTTCCTACCGAAGGGATGACCCCGTTGTCAAGGCAGTGGTCGCGAAATCTACTGCCGGTGTACTGGCTGCCACGATCCGTGTGCATCACGGCTTCTCCCTGGCCTGGCCGGCGGTTGCGGATGGCCATATCGAGCGCCTGGACCACCATGTCTTCACGCATATTGTCAGCGATGGACCAGCCGATGAGCTTGCGCGAGTATCCGTCGATCACCGTGGCCATATAGGCCCAGCCCTCTGCGGTATGAATATATGTGATGTCCCCGTACCATATTTGGTCTTTCTTTTCCGGGACGAAGTTGCGCTCGACGAGATCCACCAGGCCCCGTCGGTTCGCGGGGTCCTGGAGGGTGGTGGCCCTGTAGGGGCTGGGGTGGACGCAGGCCAGTCCAGCAGCCCTGGCCAGGCGCCGGACACGCTTGGGCGACACGCGCTCGCCCTGGCGGGCCAGCTGGGCGTGTATCCGATCGATTCCGTACCTTCCCTTATTCGTTTTGTCGATGGCGATGATGAGTCGCGTGAGCTCGACATCGCGCCGCGCGTGCCGGGACTCCTCCCTGCCGATCCACGCATAGAAGCCGGCTCGAGATACATGCAGCATCTGGCACATGAAGTTGATGGGATACCTGAAGCGGCGCGGCTTGCCAGCCTGCTCGTCTCTGACTTGCAGGATAAAGGCGAACTTTATTGATTCTGGCTCGCAAACCACGCCGCTGGTCGGGTGGCCCGGAGGAATCACACCTCCGGGCTCCCACAGATCCCGGCGTGACAGTCTCCCGTCACCGGGCTCCTATTGTCCTGGTCACCAGAACGAATGGACCCACTTCCACTGCGCGAACAGAAGCGGCCACATCTTGGTGGTCCCCTTCCACGCCTTGTGGAACTTCTTGAAGGTCTTCAACCGCCGGAACTTCTTACGGACCCAGCGCATCAGGTAGTGATTGATGCGCCGCAGGAGGGGATACAGCTCGGTGCGGTAGAACGCCCCGTAATACTGCATCCAGCCGCGCACGATCGGATTGATCCTGCGGGCCAGTTCTGCCAGCGTGAGGCCGATGAGCCGATGAAGCCGCCAGGAGCGGACCTCCGCGCTCATCTTCTTCAGGGCATCCTTGCTGACCGCGGGCAGGAACGAGGTGAACAACTCCCCGTTCCGGTCCTTGGCCGCTCGCGGCTGGAAAGTGAACCCGAGGAAGGTGAACGATCCGGCGGTCACTCCGCCGGCCCGCCTCCCGGTCCCGCAGTACACGATCCTGGTCTTGGCCGGGTGCAGTTGCAGCCCGACCTCCTCCATCCTGTGCGTCAGCGCCACCAGCACCTCGCGGGCCTGGTACTCACTCACGCAGTGCACCACCGCGTCGTCCGCGTAGCGCTCGAACTGCACGCCCGGATACTCCCGGGCCAGCCACATGTCGAACGCGTAGTGCATGAACAGGTTCGCGAGGACGGGCGAAACCGAAGACCCCTGCGGGGTTCCCAACGTCCGCTCGCGCAAGGTCCCGTCGGGCAGTTGCAGTGGGGCGGCGAGCCATCGCCGCACATACAGCAGCACCCAGCGGGCATCGGTGTGCGCCTCCACCGCCTTGACGATGAGGTCCCAGCGCACGGTGTCGAAGAATTTGGCGACATCGAGATCGATGACCCAGTTCTTCTTCCAGCAGCGCTCCCGGCAGGCCGCGACCGCGTCCAGGGCCGACCGTCCGGGGCGGTAGCCGTAGGAGTCGGGATGGAACACCGGTTCCACCCGTCTCTCCAGATGGGCTGCCACCACCGTCTGGGCGATCCGGTCCGCGACCGTGGGCACTCCGAGCAAACGAACCCCTCCGCCGTTCGGCTTGGGGATCTCCACCGCTCGCACCGCAGGCGGAAAGTAGCTTCCCGAGGACATCCGGTTCCAGATCTTGTAGAGCTTCCCCTTCAGATCCTTCTCGAACTCCTCGATCGAGCAACCGTCAACCCCCGGTGCACCCTTGTTGGCCTTCACTTTCAGATACGCCTCCCAGACTTCCCGCTTCGAGATATCGAACGGCCTGTCTGGAGACTTCAGCTCGCTCACGCAGCTCCTCCCAGGGAACTCCTGGTTGACCAAACAAACGAACCACGGACAATCCGGCCCCTTCGCTCCGCTCCCACCGCGCCCAGCAGGAGCTTCACCGCTACTACGAACCGGTCCGCCAACACGACCTGCCTCGGTACTCAATCCCTCACGAGGTCTTCGCTCGGGAGTCTCCCTTTCGCCGACCGTCCGCCGAAGCAGCCGGTCGGACGGCATCAGGCCGTGCCTTCCCACGTTCCGCACAGAAGCCGCAGATCAGGATCACGTCACCTCCACGCCGGGCACCACCTGGCCAATCGACGGGCACCCGCCAGGCTGATCCCGGGCCAAAAAGTAACACCCGGTTTTGATGCCGTTTCATCAATAACGACGCGTCAACAGTGGCCCCCCGAAAGGGGTTGCGCTCCGTCTTCCTGATCCCCACCTGACGCCTCTTGGACGCCTTTTCCACAGTCGCTCACCACGGTCGCGTCACCGCTTCCGCAGCATGTGGCGGTTTGAAGCCTCCCCCCGCAGGGCGGCTCCGAAGGGCCATCGGTCCTTCATCTCCTGTGCAGCACCGCGCTCAGCTACTTGACTACCTCAAGCCGCCTCCCGCGTTCGTGGCACACCTTTTTTTAGAAAATCCCGCTTCATTCGGAGCTTTCGGTTTTCCTCTTCGAGTTCCTTCATATGGACGCGCTCATCGATAGCAAGCGGCTTGTCTTTGATGCTTCCGCTCCTCTTTGCGGCATTTACCCAGCTCCCGAGGGTTCCCTCGTTCAGGCCGAGGTCCCGGGCGATCTCAGCCACGGGCCGGCCGGAGCTCACTACAAGCTCTACGGCCTCTGCCTTGTATTCCGGAGCGTACTTCTTCCGCTTTGAAACCATCGTGCACTTCCCACTTGACACTGCGATGAACTACTTCCAGTGTCCACGAAAGTGGTCGGGGTCCACTCATTGCGGGGTCTGTACGCTCAACGGTGGGACTCCACCGCTGGAAGGCAGCCCTCAACGCCTTCGACATCGCCTTCGACGGCCGCCTCACCACCAACCGCCGCTAACAGAAGTCCCACCACTCGCTGGACAGACCCCCCGTTCGCGGTATAGACCCATGCCTTACCCCTGCGGTCAAGAGCTGTGATCACTGTGTCCGAACTCGCCGGTTCAACCTTGAGTACGCCAGGATGGTGTGATGGCTTCCGTAGGAGGGGCTTTGGTACGAAGGGGTAGTGGCCGATGGCGATGACCTTGGTTTTGGGGCACGAGCAGGGACTGGAACGAGCGGCTGGGTACGCCATGGAGCGTTTCGGGGCGATAGAGGGCATCCGGTGCGCGTCGCGTGCGGAACTGATCGACGACCGGCGCCACCCGCGGCACCCTCGGCGCCTCTACTCGCGATACCTGGCCGGTGAGCTGGTACCGGTCGAGTTCGACGGGTATGTCGTTGACGTTGACGACATGGCCGACCTCGGCGGCGAGAACCAGTGCTTCGACCTGGCGCGGGACAGTATTGTCGACACCTTCGGCGTGGCCGGGGACATCGGCTACTACGCCATTGGAACCCGCGTCCTCGTACGATGGCTCGAAGATCCCCCCAACCGGGAAAGGGAATACCTAGAGATATGGGTGGACCTCAACAAGTGGGACAATCCCATCGTGACCAATCCCAACCTGGGGCAGTAAATTCATGTTCTCTTCTGGCCTAGCGGTGCCTGTATTAGGATACAATTTTTTCGACCACGCCGGCCCATTTTAGGACCCAGGCCATTGAAAAGAAATTCGATATGGTGCCATTGCCGCGCAAGTGGAAATTCAACTTAGTTGACCCCGGATCAGCCCAACCTTGGCGAGGATCGTCAGCGAGGCCCGCGCACGGGTCACCCGTCGCGCCGAGGCGAAAGGCCGGCCCATGGGCCGACGAACCCTTCTGGGAGGCGCTGCAGCAATTGGCGCCGGTACCGCCCTCGCCACCGCGGCGCCTACCGCGTTCGCCGCCGAGCGCCCGGCCGGCGGACTGGTTCCCGCTACCCCGGGCATCCGCGGTCAGGCCCTGGCCACCACAGTTGCCGAAGAGGCGGTGACGAAGTGGGGTGCCGTGGGAACGGCCCACGTCTTCACCACGCGGGACGCCGCCGGGGACGACTTCATCCTGCTCTTCCACCAGGGAACGGGAGCGATGACGGTCTACCAGCAGACGGCCTCCGGTCCGGAGGGAGCGGTGACCGTGACCGTCGACGTGCAGAAACAGGCACTTCTCTACCATCTGCCGACCGGGGAGGAGCTCGCCGAGCTCACAGTCGCCGACGGCAGGGTCGTGGTGAAGCCGGCGTCAGCCAGCGACTTCGCCTACTGCTTCGCGGCCTGCCTGGGCGGCAACGTCGACGAGGGCTGCGTCGTCAACTGCGCCACCTGCGCGTTGGGAGGGCTCTCGTCCTTGGTCGACTGCGGGCTCTGCGCCTACTGCGCCGGCCCCAAAGCGGTCGGCTGCGCAAGGAAATGCATCGGGTGCGGTTCGTTTCGAGTGAAGCTCGCGATCAAGCAGTGAGGGTGTAGCTCCGCTGGTCGGGGGGGGTAGAGCCGCTCCTGCTCGCGGGCGAGGTGGTAGCGCCAGTAGGCGTGAAGGTCGTTGTTGGAGACGAGGGTGCGCAGTCGCAGGACGGCTTCGGCGCCGGGCAGGCCCCAGCGGGCGCCGGTGATGTCGAGGCGGTCGGCGATCATTATCTGAACCAGCGCGTGGCCGTTTCAGGTGCCGGGATCGGGGTGCGGGCCGGTGTTCGGGGTGATGGTGTGCGGGGCGACGTCGTGGAAGCGGGGCATGCCGAGGTCGGTGGTCCGGTGTGCTGACTCTTGGAGTTGGGCGATCTTGTTGTTGGCGGCGGAGAGGCTGACGTTGAGGCCGTCGACCTCGCCGAGCCAGCCGTGTTCGCGGGCTTCGTCGATCCGGGCGAGGAGGTTGTCGCGGATCTCGATGAGCCGGGGCAGCTGGGCGGGGTCGGTCCGCAGAAGTGGGCAGCGGATGCAGGCGTGCTCGTGGATGCAGCCGGTGCCGTAGGCTCGCCCGCAGCTGCCCAGGGAGACTTTCCGGTGCTCGAAATGACCGAGGAATTCCTCCCACTCCTCATCCGTAGGGGACCGGTATTCGGTGGAGGGCCGCAGGTCACGGCGGCGGGCGAGGTAGGCCCGGTGGCCGGTGATGGCCTCCTCGGGGTAGACGGCCTTGTAGCCCATGGTCGTGTTGATGTTCGCGTGACCCATGATCAGCTGGCAGATGTGGGGCGGCATCCCGTTCATGATCGCTTCGGTGGCGAAGATCCTGCGGAAATCGTGGGGCTTGAAGTCCAGCAGCGCGCCCGAGGCATCCGTCACGCCCATGCTGTTGGCCGCGTCGGTGATCCAGCGGCGAAGGGTCGTCGCGCTGATGGGGCGGGCGTCGGCGCCGTGGCGGTGCTGGAAGAGGACGGGCATGGCCGGGGTGAACTCGTGCTCGTGGACGTCGTAGGGGACGACGATCGGGACGGCGCCGACCTCGTCGCGGATGCGGTGGATGATCGCGGCCAGGACGTCGGCGAGCTCGGGTGAGATCACAAGCAGCCGTTCGAGGTCGTTCTTGGACGGGGCGACGTGCAGCAGCGGCACGAGTTCGCCGGTGGAGGGCAGCCGGTATTGGACCAGGCTGTGGTGGGACAGTTCGGTGAGCTCCTCGATGCGGATCCCGGTGGCGTGCAGGACTTCCACTGCGGCCCAGGTCCAGAACGCGGTGTCGTCCTCGCGCGTGAGATCGCGGCGTGTGCCGGTGGCGGGGTCCTCGGCCCAGGTGCGGGAGGTGCCGGTGGCGATCCGGGCTCGTCGCAGCACGATGGTGGGGTGATCGATCATCTCGCCGGGTGGTGTCCGGTCGGCTGCTTTGAGCAGGGCGGCGACTCTGCTGCGCTATTCGGTTATGCGGTGAGTCGGTAGCTGAGGTGGGTGAGTCTGCTGGCGCGTGACAGTGCAGGTGGGGTTCCTTCGGTGCTCCAGTGGGCGTCGAGGCGGATGACGTTGAGTGCGGCGGCGGAGAAGGCGTGCTGGAGACGGACCTTGGGCAGGCCGCGGTAACGGGCCCGGCGGATTCCGGTGACGTCCAGGGCCTGGTTGATGGTGCCCTCGATCCCGGCGCGCAGGGCGTACTTGGCTTGCCAGGTATCGGTCTTCTGCTCGGTGCGGGCGGCGGTCAGTGCCTGGTGGAGCTCGCGGGGCTGGAGCGTGAGCATGCGGGTGCCGCGTCGCGAGGCGGTGCACTGCTCGCGTGCGGGGCAGGGCCGGCAGTCGCTGCGGGCGAAGTCGACGACGATCGCGTCGTGGCCGTGCTGCCGGACCGGGTACCAGCCGCTGCTTGTCCTGCCTTCGGGGCAGCGGACCTGGCGGGCCTTCCAGTCGATGCGGAAGGCGTCCTTGGCGTAGCCGGTGTCGGCCCTGGCCTGGGGCGAGGTGTCGGGCCGGAGCGGGGTGACCATGGTGATGCCCTGCTCGGAGGCGGCCCGGACCAGCGCGGCGGAAGGGTATCCGGCGTCAAGGTAGTGCTCGCCCGGTGCCAGGCCCCGCGTCGCCAGGTTCTCCTGGACCGGCGCGGTGGCGTTCACGTCCGGCACGGTCGCGTCGGTGGTGTACACATCCGTGATCAGCCGCACCGGCAGACGCCCGGGCGACGGCTCACCACCGGCTTCGGCTTCGGCTTCGGCTTCGGCTTCGGCTTCGGCTTCGGCTTCGGCTTCGGCTTCGGCTTCGGCTTCGGCTTCGGCTTCGGCTTCGGCTTCGGCTTCGGCTTCGGCTTCGGCTTCGGCTTCGGCTTCGGCTTCGGGAGGAGCATCGCAGCTCTCTGTCAGATGGATCTTGTATCCGCACCAGAACAGGTCCTCGCCTTTCGCCGCCCAGCGCGCGTCCGGGTCGTACGGAGAGGCGAGGCGCGTATGGCCGGGCGGGACGCCGTCACTGTCGGCCTCCCGCTTGCGGATCACCTCCCGTCCCCGGGTGTCGGTGGCAACCAGGTACGTTTGCACCGTGATCCGCCGCAGCAGCGCAACGGGCTCCAGGGTCCGCAGCACCGGAGGGGCTGTCGGTGCCCACACCGCCCGCAGCAGGGCGACGGCGTCCTGCCCGAACACCGTGGCCAGCCGTTCCCGCTTGACCTGGGAGGAAGGTATCTTCCAACCGTTCACCCGCTCGCCGTAGCGCAGCGCGAGCTCGGGCACGTTCACTGCCTGGGCCAGCCAGGCCGGAGCGACCACCGCCAGCGCTTCCAGCGCCGCGCGCACCGATTCCCCAGCCAGCTCGAGGCGGTTCAGGTCACGCACCGCGCTGATCACGTGCGTGGAGTCCGTGCGCTGCTTGCCCCCGGCCCCGACCAGGCCCTGCCCGCGGCACCAGTCCAGCAGCCGGTCGAAGACCACACGCTCCATCCCGTGCTCGACCAGCCGCGCCCGGAACCGGGCCAGCACACTGTCATCGAAGCCGGTCGCGCCCAGCTCCATCCCCATCGCGTACTTCCAGTCGATCGCGCGAACCGCCATCGCCGCCGCCTGCCGATCCGTCAGGTCCTCGGCGAACTGCAACACCGTGACCAGCGACAACAAGGCCGGCGACAGCCCCGGGGCACCCCGGACCCCGAACGCACCCGCGAACGGCTCGTCCGCGAAGACCTCACCAAGCCTGTCCCGCACGCTCATCGCCAGCGACCCCTGCGGAAACGCCGACCGTGCCACCCGGACCGTATCCGCCGGAATCTCCGGCAAGCCCCTAACCTGCAACGACATCGCACCACCCCCTGCGACCCCACGACAGGACAGTGGCCGCAGAAGCGATCATCCCCTCAACCATCATGCTCATGCAGCGAATTGCGCAGCAGAGTCGGCGGCCGCCTGGAGGCGGGCGTCGTCGACGTGGCGTCGCAGGGAGGGCAGGTGGGGCAGGCGCTCGCGGGTGCGTTGGTCCATCCGCGACTTGCGGCGGGCGGCGTCCTTGGTGGCGCCGATGTCGGTGCGGCGGATCGGGCATGGGACCGCCCAGGCGGCCCAGCGCTCGGGTTCCTCGCTGGCCCAGTGGGACAGGTCGAGGTAGAACGCGCGGACCGTGACCAGCAAGGAGGCGGCGTCGGTGCGGGGCTCGGTCGTCTCCACCCGGCGGCCGTCGGCGGTGCGGACGGTGACGGTCTTCCTGGAGGTGCGGCTCTTCCAGGCGGTGGCGACGTCCGGCGGCAGCCGCAGGGAGTCGATCCCGGGGTGGTGGTTCTCCAGGTCTTTCCAGAAGAGTTTCACCAGGTGGTAGGCGAGTTGCTTGAGCGTGGCGTAGTCCAGGCGGGGGCGGTGCTCGGCGAGGTAGGCGACCAGCAGGTCACGCACCGGTCGGCAGGCCGGTGCGTACTGGTCCACGAGTTCCTCGACGCTGAGCTGGTGGCCGAAGCGGCGGTCGAGCATGCGCAGGGTGGTCGGCGCGTCGGGCGGGAAGTGTCCGAGCGCGTAAAGGAGTTGGTAGAAACCCCATCCCGGATGGCCGGCGCCTTCGGCCTTGCGCTGGTCGCGCAGTTCGATCAGCTCCAAGCAGTCCCCGACGGCGATATCGGCGATGGTGCCGCCCTTGGCGGTCAGAATCACGGAGACCTGCTCGGCAGCGTGGCGGCGCTGGTCGAAACTCAGCCCTGCCGCGGTGGCCTGCACGGCGAGCGCGGCGAAGCCGCGCGGATCGCGCAGGCGAGGGATCTCCCGGCCCAGGGGGAACCGGATCGGGCTGGTCACGAGCCAGGCCATCGGTGGGCGTAGGACGTCGGCGTAGATGAGCTGGCCCAGGCCGGAGGTGAGCGCGGCGGCGAGTCCCTCGTGCCCGATCGTGCCGGTGCGTCCGCGGTCCTGGAGCCACTGTGCCGCAGCCGTGCGCCAGTCGGCGCGCGGGTCATCGGCGATTCCGCTGGACTGCCAGCGTTCCTGCCAGTTCCCGCCGGGGTGTTGCTCCAGCCAGTCCAGGAACAGGACGGCGGCACGTCGTCGGCGCCGCTGGTTCGAGGGCGTGCCCACCGTCAGCGGCGGGGCGGCCAGCCGGGACAGCACCATCGCGCGACTCCAGGACATGGCCGGCCAGCACGTCGGTGACGGTCGTGGCGGGAACCGGCGACGCAGATCCTGCGAATCCCGGCCCCGGGGCGATCGCTCCGGCGGCGGGGCGATGACTGGCGTGCCGAGCGGTGCCGGCGCCCTGCTCGTCACGCCGGTCCCCGACCGAAGAGGACGTCGAGTGACTCGCTCCGGTAGCCGGGGGCGGTCGGCGCCGGCGGCGCGGCGGCGCGGTCGGCTGCCCGGCGGTGGTGTGCCAGCACCGAAGCGATCACGTCCTCCGGAACAGGAGAGAGATAGAGCTGCGTGGTGGTCAACTGGGCGTGTCCCAGGACCCATTGAACATCGGTCAGCGGCATCCCCGGGTCCCTCGCCATCCGGTAGGCCGCGGTATGCCGAAGATCATGAAGGCTCCAGTTCGCTCCGATCATGGCGTTGACCCGCTGGAACATCCGATATGCCGCCGGATAGGACAGCGGCCGGAACGGGCGGCGCAACGTCCACCACAACGGAGCATCCACCCCTGTCTCGATGAGCCCGTCCATCTGCGCCTGGTAGAGGCGCAACCACACCAGCGCGTCCGGGGACGTGGGAAGCGCTTGCAGAGCCCGGCTGCCCTTGCGCACCACGGTCACCAGCTGCTGGCCCGGGTCCACTTCCCCGCCCCGCACCCCCAGCAGCTCCGACGCCCGGGCCCCCGTCGACACCCACAACGCCACCAGCGCCCGGTCCCGGTGCGAAGGCAGCCGGGAGAACAGCTCGTCGAACCGGTCGTCCGGGATCCGCCGCGGGGCCTGCTGGGAGATCTTCGGGCGGTAGAGACCGCTGCGGTCGAACCGCACCGGGGCCGTCGGAGTCCGGTGAGCCCCCGCTCGTTCCCCGTCTCTGCCTCTGACCAGCGGGAACGGGTTGACCAGCGGACCGCTCCCCATCTCCAGATGGAAGGCGTAGAAGCTGCGGAGCACCGTCTCGCTGTGTGCCCGCGTCCGCGGCGCGTACTGGCGCCCGGGACCGCTCTTGCCGGTCACCGGGTTCACGCGTCCCCGCGGGATCGCGCCGTCCCTCTTCGGCTTCTCGGCCACCTGCAGCCACCTGCTGAAGTCCCTCGCCTCCACCCTGGTGGCCTGCTGCCAGGGCACCTCGACCGCCCACAGGAACCGGAACCACCTCAGCAACGCCAGCGCATACGAGCGCTGCGTCGTCGCCGGCCGCCCGATCGCCTGCAAGTCCTTCAAGTACTCCGCGACCGGGCCGACCGCCGCCCCGGAAGCATCCAGCAGCTGGTACGGCTCCCAAGGATCGGCGGTCTCCACCACCGCCCCCACCGGCGGCACCACCAATGCCGCGACCTCACCGGAGCCTTCACGCGCCTCAGACATGCGTCCAGACGGTAGCCACAACAACACACCCCCATGCTGTGAACTGCGAAGATTGGAGTGGTAGTTCAGTCAACAGTCAGGTGGCGGCAGGCGCCCTCGACCGCGCCGGTGGCGATCGGCCAGCCCTGGTCGAGGGCGGTGTCGTAGTGGAGCTGGTCGAGGTGGCCGGCCAGGTAGCGGTGGCAGGCGGCGACGGCCTCGCGTCGGGCAGCCGGCAGGTGCTCCCGGTCGGCCTCGGCGGTCATCTCACCGGCGGTGCGGGCGGCGTGGCCTGCCAAGATCGCGGTCAGATGGTCGGCGGCCCAGGTCTCGGCCCCGGTGGTGCCGGGCTTGTGGAAGGCGTGGGCCGCAGTCCAGACGTACTCGGCGACGTGGACGAAGTCCAGCAGCACCTGCACGGTGACCCCGCGTCGGAGAGTCTCGGCGGTGATCAGGTCGAGTTGGTGGCGGGCGCCGTCGACCAGCACGACCCACGGTCGCCGATGCTGCGGGTCGCGGGCTTGGGCCTGATCGAAGGCGTCGGCGATGACCTGTTCGGGCGGGCGGACCAGGGAGGCGGTGCACCACTTGTTCTCGGCCCGCGGCCCCGGGCGGACGGCCCGCTCCTCGCTGCGGCCTCCGGGTGGGTGGATCACGTCATGGGGGCGTCTGGGGGCGGGGCGGGTGTCGAAGACGCAGGCCACCGTCGCCATCCGCTTCCGGTTGGGCTTCTCGCCCGGCGCGAGCCGGCCGCGATGGCCACCCCCGGCGGCGGCTTTCTCGGCGGCGCGTCGGGTGGCCTCGCGCAGGGCCTCGGGCCGCATGACCACGCCCTTGCCGTCCACCTGCAGGACCAGCGGCATGTCGCGGCTGCACGGGACCGGGATCCTGGTGCGGTAGAAGGCATCGACGTCGACGGCTGCGGCGACCACGAGTTCTTCCAGGCGCCGCTTGCCCAGCACGTTCCCGCAGCGGCGTGTCACCGCTTCCTGGGCCTGGTCGAAGGAGCCGCGCACCGCTTCGGTGACCGCGAGCCGGCGCAGGCCCATCGAGTGCCGGCCGGCGGGCAGGGACAGCGCGGCATCGGCGGGATGGACGTTGCGGGCACTGGGGCCGCGGTGGGCGACCCGGGTGACCCGGACCGGCCCGAACACGGTGGCGAGCCAGCGGGCATGGCCCGGTTCGCGCCAGGGCCTGGGCCGCCCCTCGGGTCCGACCACGACCGGTCGGGTGCCGGCGCGGACCTGGTCCTCCTCGCGGAGAGTGCGCAGGTCCAGGTGGTCCTGCAGCAGTTGCCGCAACAGGTCCCGCCCGGCCGCATCCAGGTGTTCCTCCAACTCGGCATGGGTCCACGTGCCGGCCTGGCCGCCCGACAGGGTGCCTGTCAGCGTCTCGAAGGCACTGACCGAGCGGGCAAACGGGTCAGTGGTGGCATGAGTGTCGTAACGTTTCATCTCCGGGGCTCTTCTCGTCCAGCATCCGATTGGGTCGCACCTTCGAATGTAGGCGGAAGAGCCCCACTGGCCCATCTACGGGCGAGAGTTGGGTGAAGTATCGGTCCGGCGACGGGCCGGGGTGAACAAGCCGGGGGCGTCCTCGTCCAGCCAGCCTCGCCCCACCAGCCGCTTCAGCTTCGCCCGCGTTCCCTCGATCTTCGCGGCCGAAGCAGGCAGCCCGATCCTGGGCACGATCTGCTTGGCGCGGACCGGCCCCGGCGCGTCGGCCACCACCTCCACGATGTCCCGGTAGTCCGACGGCAGCACAACCGCCCCCATCCCGGGCTGCCAGTGCGGCACCGTCAGCACCCCGATGACCTGCCGCTCGGCCCCCGCATACGTCGACACCACCCACTCAGCCGCAGGCGACTCACCGATATCGGCCGTCCCCGCGGGCATCTGAGGCGCCATCTCGGCGAGGACTTCGGCGACCGTCTCCCGCGCGATCCGCAACCTCTCAAGCCCCGCCCGAGCCGCACCCAGTCTCCCGGACACCTCGGCGAGCTCGACCTCCAACGCCTCCACCCGCGCCCGGGCGGCCCCCTCGCGGGCCTCCAACTCCTCGAACAGCGAACCCATCAGACGCCCTCCTCCACACCTTCACGGTAGAGAGGAACCGCCCCGAGCACAGCCCTCGCAACTCAGCCCTTCCCTCCAGAGGAGCCGCACCCAAAGGACATCCCGACCTGCTGAGCCCCTCGCCAGAGTGCCATGATCAGTCGCCGGCGGGCGCTGCCCGGTTCGATGGTTCGTCAATGCGAGGAGTTGCCGTGAAGCTCATGTACTGCGCGCACTGCCAGGACATCGTCCGCCTCTTTCCGGAGAAGCGATCATGCAAGTGCGGCAAGTCCTGGGGACACTACCTGGAGGACAAGTCCACGACCGTTCAGACCTGGCCGAGCCTTTCGATAGGCATAGCCAACCCCGACTTCGTACAGGCCGAACGGGCGTTCGCCTCCGCACCGAAGACCTTCTCGCCGGAAATCACCATGCGCTGCTGGATCAATCCCGTCTCCGAACCGGACGTGACCTTCGTCCAGGGCGTGCAGGCCGAGGAATCGCCGGCCGCCGCGGAGCAGACCGGTCCGCCCCAGTGAGCCGCAGGCGCCCAACCCGACGAGTCCCGCTGCCAAGCGCCGCGGCGTCGTGGGGGCAGGTCTTCTCAACACTCACTGCCTGATCAGCAGGCTCCCTGCAGAAGAGCCACACCCTTTCGCGTTCGTATCGGATGGTCAGGCGCCGGTAGCCGAAGGTCCAGGCGATGGTGCGTTCGATCTTCCAGCGATGGCGGCCGAGGCGGGTGGAGGTCTCGATGCCCGGTCTGGCGATGCGTGGGACGATTCCGCGTTCGCGTAGCCAGGAAAGGTGGTCGGCGGAGTGGTAGGCCTTGTCGCCGCGGAGTTTGGAGGGGCGTCGGCGGCGTGGCCCTCGACGGGAGCGGATCGCCGGCAGGCCCAGGACCAGGGGCTTGAGGGCCTGGCTGTCGTGGGTGTTCGCGGCGGAGACCCCAACGATCAGGGGTATGCCCTGCGCTTCGGACAGGATGTGCAGCTTGCTGCCGGGTTTGCCGCGATCGACCGGATTCGGCCCGGTCAGCGAGCCCCTTTTTTCGCCCGCACCGACGCACCGTCGATGATGGCCGAGGTCCAGTCGAGCTCGCCCAGCGCGCCTAGTCGATCCAGGACCGCTCGGTGCAGCCGCGGCCACACGCCGGCTCTGGTCCACGCCGCGAACCGGCGGTGCGCGGTCGCGGGCGAGACCCCGAACGACGGCGGCAGATGCCGCCAGGCACACCCGCTGGTCAGCACGTACACCACCGCCGTGAACACCGCCCGGTCGTCCAACGGCGCACTCCCACCACCCTGACGACGCGGTGAGAACACAGGCAACAACGGCTCGGCAAGCTCCCACAGACCGTCAGGAACCAGCCGCTGCGACAGATCAACCCCCATGAAGGTCAATCATGCCGCATGTCAGCCAGCCACCACATGAGACACACTCTTAGCGCAGCACTAGCAGCATAGAAGACTGTCTTCGAAATCGGTCGGCCTCCAGAGGCCCGCTGGAACTACGCCTTCTGGATCCAGAACCAACTGGTCGTAGTCGGTGACCTCACCAGCGACCCCGCAGGAGCCACGGCCCGCCGGGAATGGATCAGCGAACTCGGACTTTGGTACGACGAGCCGGCAGCCCCCGCAGACTGGATCACGACAGTCGGGCCGCTTGCCACACAGATCGAGGCCCACTTCAACCAAGCCTGCTGGCAGCTCGCCCGAACCCTCCACGAGACCGGCGTCGTCGAGAGGTCCCTGGGCAGACCCGTGCCCGTGATCGTCCACGAGTTGGAGTACTACGAGGGGATCGCGCGCCGAACCGAGCTGGCCAACCCGCCGGGACTCGCCGACGACTTCACCGCCTGGGTCCGCACCGGCTGAGGCATTCGGACGGTTCCAATACCCGACGTCACCATTACACGTCCGGCTCCGACTCCAGCGCCAAGCCATCGACACCCTCGGCGACGCACTTCGAGCGCCCGAAGTCCCTGACGACCCGCCAAGTGCAGAACCTGTCCGCTGACGTTGCCGTCAGCGTTGCCGTCAAGGCACTCAAGAGCCCCTCCGAGCAGCTGCTCGGAGGGGCTCTTGACGTCAGTTCGAGTTCTCTAATATTGACCTACCGAGGCGAATTTAGAAAGCCTTCTTACCTCGCGTCAAGTAGACCTACTAGTACTACAGCCGGTTGTTCACGTGACGTGATGGCGGCTGGCTCGTTACTCCATTCGTGGGAGTGATGCTGCCGCCAGGTGCGGTGCCGACGGGCGAGTTGAGCGAGGCTGATGTCCGTTCCATGGAGGGTGAGTTGGAGGCGCTGTGTGCCTCGGTGGACGATGTGTTCGCCCGCCCGGCCTCGCGGGAGAACCTGCGGGCGATGATGCGCGGGCTGCTGGCTGAGGTGCCGCGCAAGAACCTGTGGCAGCTGGCCGAGTTCGCCGGTCACCCCAACCCCGACCGGCTGCAGGGCTTCCTGGCCAAGGCGGCGTGGGACGCGGACGAACTGCGCGACCGGGTCCGGGACTATGCCGTCGCCGCCCTGACCGCCCCGGATGCGGTACTCATCGCGGACGAGACTGGTGACATCAAGAAGGGCACCAAGAGCGCCGGGGTGCAGCGGCAGTACACCGGAACCGCAGGCCGGATCGAGAACGCCCAGGTCAGCGTCCACCTGTCCTACGGATCCAGCCGGGGTCGGACACTGATCGACCGCGAGCTCTACCTCGGGAGGACATGGGCTGGAACCACCGCCGAACATGAACGGCGCAGTGCCGAGCAGGGCATCCCGCCCGAGCGCGCCACGCAAGTGGCCACCAAGCCGGAACTGGCCCGGCGGATGGTGGAACGCGCCGTGCGGGCAGGGGTCCCGTTCTCCTACTTCCTGGCTGACGAGGTCTACGGCCAGGCCCGCGCCCTGCGTGCCTGGCTGGAGGAACAACGCATCCGCTACGTGCTGGCCATCCCCAAGGACGAGGCGCTGCCACTGCCCGACGGGCGCACCCGCCAGGCCCGCGAACTGTACGCGGCCGTGCCCGAGGACGTCTTCGAGCGCCGTTCGTGCGCCGACGGCGCCAAGGGCCCGCGCGACTACGACTGGGCCATCGTCCAACTCGCCCACACTGATCTGGAGTTGGAGCGCCACCTGTTGATCCGGCGTTCCACCGTTCCGAACAAGGTGAACAAGAAGACCGGCGAACTGGTCCGCGAGGTCGCCTACTTCCTGTGCCACGCCGACCCCGGCACCACCCTGGCCGCCCTGGTGACCGCCGCCGGGCAGCGCTGGATGGTCGAGGAGTCCTTCCAGGTGGCCAAGGGCCAGGTCGGACTCGATGAGCACGAGGTACGCAAATGGTGCTCGTGGTACCGGCACACCACCGTATGCATGCTCGCCATGGCCTTCCTGGCCGACGTCCGGAGCCGGCTAATACCGCACCGTCCACCGACAGTCGACCCCCGACCGTGAACGAGATCCGCCGCCTGTACGACCGCATCGTCCAGGCACCAGTGCGCACCGCCCGCACCTGGCTGACCATGCACTGGCACCGCTGGCGCACCCGCCACCAAACCCGGGCCCGCCACAGCCACTACCGCACCCGAACCGCCCGCGCTCACTCACCGTAAAACCACCGGCTGTAGTACTAGTTCAATCTTTATTCCCAAACCACCAATGGGCTCCCCCTTCGGACTCCGCCCAGGAGTCAAGCAATTCCTCTAGGTCCTTGTTTGCCCCTGCGCGAGGGACTGTAACCACGGCGAATCGCCGATCAGACGGCGACTCAACCACTCCTCTTGCGCGGCTCGCAATTTCCGATAGCTTTTCGAGCGAAGCTTCCGAGAAAGGGCCACCGCGATATACCTGGATGCAGTAATTGGGCCCTCGGCGTTCCACAGAAAAGCGACCATCGGGAGCGCGGCGAATGACGTCGCCCGCTGCGCATCCCAAGGTCAATCCGGGACTGCCAGTGAGCTCGAAGAGATCAACGCCCAGCGGAACAGCCGGAAGGACTTCAAAGACAGGCTTTCCCGCTGCGGTCAGATCAGCCAACAGCGTGACGTGATCTTGCTTGGGGTCGGGCTGAGCTTGCGACATGCGCATCATGATGCCATACCTCCTCCAGGCGCGGCCCTTCGCCGGGCCAGCCGGAGTATCAGGAACCGATGCTCCGGCTGGCCCAGCATGGGAATCGTTAGCAGGGCCCACCGAAAATCAGCGCGAGCTCAGCGACTCTCGGGCAGCGGCCGCTACGTCATCCCTAGGGCCGGCAGCGCAATCCTCCAAGAAGCGAAGGGATACTTCACCCTCCCAGCGTCTTGCTGCAAGCGCGGCCCAATAACGCACGCCAGCATGCGGATCCTGGCTGAGCAAGTAGTCCACCAGCCAGCTGGAGAGATCGGGGTCAAGGCTGACCCCCTCGTCCCACATCGCCTTCATCGCGCCATCGACCAAGTCCGGCCGAGCCAGCTCAAGACACCAGCGCAGTTCTTCCTCAAGGCGACCATCGGCAAGCGAGATTCGGATAATGGAATCACCCACCGCGCCATATAGGGAATCAAATTTGAATCCCGCATCGGCGAGAGACTTAAGGAAGGGAACAGCGGCGCTGCACCTACAGGAGCCGAGCGCGACGATCATCTCATACTGAGTCTCCCAGGTTCGCGCATCTGCAGCCTCGACCTCAAGCACCTCCAGCAGGCTATAACCGGCCGCAGGATCTCCTAGCTTTCCGATCTGCTTGGCGGCAGAGCGGCGCCGAGCAGACCTGCTGTCGCGAAGCTGGTGAATCAGCCCATCGAGCTTGGCCGACAAGAATCCACCTCCTATTCGAATCGCCCAAACCCTGCACCACATCCACCACGTTCAGCACACGACTTCCCTGGTGATGGTGCACCTCTATTTTGCGCACTGCTATTGCATGCCGCGCCTTCGATGCAGAGATTGCGCGGATCAAGATTTCCGCCATTTGCGCGCGGGGTATTTACGTGCCCGATCTGCATGTCTGCAGGGTTAGTGCTGGTATGGCCGCACCGCCAGCATTGATAGTAGCCTCCGGTCCGATCCAATTCGTCCGCCAGCATCTGATCACGAATACTACTCGGGACACCTTGCCTCGCAGTTGGGCCACCAGTGCTCGCAGCCCTATCAGCGGCCGTCGAGAGCTCGCCATCCTTCAGTACAAACAGCGGCAGCTGGCATGCATCTGGAGAAACTCCATTCGCATTGTGAACGAGGACCGGCGTAGTCCCTGCCAGCACATAGTACGTGTGGCTTGCAGCCCCTCGCTACCTGCATTTTCACTGGTCAGGGGCTATTTGACGGTACATCGGGGTGTGCGGTTGTGCGCTGGTGTGCGTGGTTGTTGCCGTCACTACTGCCGTCATAGGTCTAGACCACTCGGTGCTCGACACCTCGCTGGTCAGCGCGGAGGGGGTCGTGCGTCAGCTGGCCTGGCGGCGCGAGGACCGGGGCGGGAGGGGCCGTTGGGCGGCGGGTCGGCTGGGAGCTTCGCTCCCCGTCCCGGCAGTGCCAGCCACCCGCCCACCGGTGGCTCCGGCGATGCAAGGCCCGCCCCCGGGTCGGCCCTCTTCCCGTTGGATAGCCCGTTGGGATATCCAACGGGACAACTTGCTGCGCCAGCAGCCCGGTTCCGGTCAGCCCGGCGAGCTTGCCGGTTACCCGGTCGGCTCGATGTCCAGCAGCGTCTGGCTTGGCCTTCTGGCGTCGGATCAGTGGAAGTCGCCGGGTTCTGCAGTGGCGTAGTCAGTGGCGGTGCGGCGGTAGCAGTGGTGTCCGGTCTCGGCGGCGTGCTTGGCGATCAGGGCGGTCACGTCATCGGCGCGGGTGCGCTCGCCGCTGGTCCACCGGCACTGCTCCTCGTCGGTGACGCAGACGGCTTCGCGGACCGGGGTCGCGGTCTGGTCGGTGCGGACGTGGTAGTCACGGAACCGCATCCGCTTGCGCACGCTCATGCCGCCTGCCCGTGCTCGGTCTGTCGGTGGCGGTTCTGCATGACGCGTACGTCGCTGAGCCGGGAGCGGTCCCCGCACAGCGAGGCGGCTCGGGCCTGTTCGCGGAGTCGGCCGCACTCCTGGCACACCGGGCCGGGGCGTTCCCGCCACATTGCCGTCTGCTCGTCCATCTCCCGCTCCTTCGCTCCCGCTCGGCTCTCTTCAGCCAGGGTCTCGTTTGGCTGGAACCTTCCGGAGGAGCCAGCGTGTCTGCCCTGGTGTCTGCCAAGCTGGCCAGGTGCGGGAGACGGTCGGGGAACTGGTGCGGCGGTTACGCCTGGCGCGCGGGTGGAGTCAGCAGCGGCTCGCCGACGCGCTGGCCCAGGCCGCCCCCGGCAGGGTTCCAACGACGCGCAACGACGTGTCCCGGTGGGAGATCGGCACGCGGTCCCCGCGCGAGTGGCTGCCTTTCCTCGCCCTGGTGCTGGAGGTCCCGCGCGAGCTGCTGGAGGCGGCCAAGGCCGTCGCAGCGGCCGAGCCCGCCCCGCGCGTCCTGAGCGTGGCCGACTTCCTGCCCGAGAGCGACCCGCTGGCTGCCAGGACCGGCCGGCGCATCGGAGCCGGGCAGGTCGCCGACCTGGCCCGGCGGGTTCACGGCCTGCGGCTGGCCGACGACGTGGTCTACGGCAAGGACCTGATCGGCCCGGCCCTGCGGGAACTGCGGGCGGCGGTCACGCTCTACCGAGGGGGCACCCAACACCGAGCAGGTGGGCCGTGAACTGCTAAGGGCCATTGGCGAGCTGGCGCAGATCGCCGGTTGGGTGGCCTCCGACGCGGGCGAGCACGCCGAGGCGGAGCGGATCTACCGGCTCGGGATCAGCGCTGCCCGCGCCGCCGGGGACGGCGTCCTGGTGGGCAACGTGGCGGGCTCGCTGGCCTACCAGTGGAGCAACACCGGACGCCCCCGCGACGCCGTCGACCTCGCTGCCGCCGCCGTGCAGGAGGCCGGTCCCGATGCTCCGGCGAAGGCTCGCGCGCTGTACTTGGACCGGGTGGCCTGGGCGCACACCCGCGCCGGGCAGGACCGACCGGCGATGGCCGCGCTCGGAGAGGCCAGTGAGGCCATGGCCCAGGACTCACCCGGTACCGAGTCGCCGTCGTACCTGTACTGGATGGACGCCGGGGAACTGCGGGTCATGGAGGCCCGCGTGTACACCGAGCTGCACCGGCCGCTGCGCGCGGTGCCGCTGCTGACGGACGTCCTTGGGCGGTACGACGCCAGTCACGCGAGGGAGTTGGCGCTGTACCTGTCGTGGCTGGCCGTGGCCTACGCCGACGCGAACGAGCCCGAGGCCGCAGCCGGGACCGCCGCCCGGATGCTCGCCCTGGGCCAGAGCGGCAGCGAACGCACCACCGAGCGCACGCGCATCGTGCTGGACCGGCTGCGAGCGTTCCGCGACGTTCCCGAAGTCGCCGAGCTGCTGGCGTCCTGATCGTCGCGATCGCGGGGGCTCGAGTTCGGACTGCTGATGGCGGGCGTCTCGGCACTCGGCGGCCTTGCGCACGGTCTGGTCGCTCGGCACGGGGAGCGGTCGGCGGTTCGGCGGGGCTCCTGCGCTGCGAAGCCGGGGCCACGTCGGACAGCGCCCTCGGCGGGTCCGACGGGAGAAACGGAGGGTCGGACCCCTGGCCGACCCTCTTGCCTGCGATCCGACCGTAGGACGGTCGTCGGCGACAACTTGCTCCGCCAGGAGCAAGGGAGTCCCTACCCCACAACTTGCTCCCACCGGGCAGCAGTCGAAGCTCACCCAGAACCTGACGGACCGCTGATCACCGACGCCGGTACAAGCCTCGGGTGCTGCCGCCGTCCTGGGCCGGTCGGCGACGTCGGGCCAGTTCCAGCGGGCCTGGCCCGCCTTGAACCTCGTAGAGAAAATCTGGACGCACACCCGCGACTGGCATGGTGGGGTTGGGAGCTCGCCTGTGTGGGGTGGACGGTCAGTAGAGCTGCACGCGCGTGATGACGCAGTGGGGTTCGGGGGCGTCGGCGACGATGACATACTCGGCGACGCCGAGGGAGCCACCAGGCCCCAGAGGGATACGCCTCTGCTGGGGCCAGCGCTCGGAGGCTGTGCTGCCGGGCACCAGGCCGCGCGTAGTGTTGATCCGCACGGTGGCGGAGACGATGGCACTGAAGACCTCGCCGGTCACGGCCGGGTCCTGCAACAAGGCCTCGACCTCCGGGGACAGGTAGCAGGGCCACCCGTCGTCGTCCACCCCGTCCTCGCCGTCGTCGTACGGGGTTCCGGAATCACTCAACGGGCAGCCCCGCCGCACGCCGGGCCTCGACCGCGTCGGCCACGCCTCTCAGGGGCAGCGTGCCGGCCAGGGCGGCAGCGGCGAGCTGGTCACCACGGGCTTGGTCGGCGTCGAGCACCGCCTCGCACCACCAGTGCCGCAGTACCGCCTCGGCATCCTGCGGAGCCGCTGCCAGCAGCTCGCGGTAGAACTCCATCCGCCGCGCCCCGGACAGCGCCGCAGCGATCCCCTCGGCGTTGCGCGGCACCGGAACGTCCGCGCCTTCTATGTGAACGGACTGCACCGACACGGCCGCCTCCCTATCTCTGCCAATACTCCGGCCAGTCTGCCTCCCCGGCGCCCCTGGCGTCGACACGACCACCATCCCGGCGGGGCCCTGAACCCGAGCCGACCCTATCCGGGTCACGCACGCGACGCGCCGAGGGCCGGGAATCTCACCCGATCCAGTGACCCGTGAACGGATATACCCAGGTCAAATCTGGTGTGTGCCGCTCAGCTCCAGGGCTTCGACGCGGTCGCGCAGACCGGCGAGCTGTTCGAGCGCCTCGGCCAGTGCCAGCTCCAGCACCTCGACGCGAGCCACCGTCGACTCTGCTGCGCTATTCGGTTATGCGGTGAGTCGGTAGCTGAGGTGGGTGAGTCTGCTGGCGCGTGACAGTGCAGGTGGGGTTCCTTCGGTGCTCCAGTGGGCGTCGAGGCGGATGACGTTGAGTGCGGCGGCGGAGAAGGCGTGCTGGAGACGGACCTTGGGCAGGCCGCGGTAACGGGCCCGGCGGATTCCGGTGACGTCCAGGGCCTGGTTGATGGTGCCCTCGATCCCGGCGCGCAGGGCGTACTTGGCTTGCCAGGTATCGGTCTTCTGCTCGGTGCGGGCGGCGGTCAGTGCCTGGTGGAGCTCGCGGGGCTGGAGCGTGAGCATGCGGGTGCCGCGTCGCGAGGCGGTGCACTGCTCGCGTGCGGGGCAGGGCCGGCAGTCGCTGCGGGCGAAGTCGACGACGATCGCGTCGTGGCCGTGCTGCCGGACCGGGTACCAGCCGCTGCTTGTCCTGCCTTCGGGGCAGCGGACCTGGCGGGCCTTCCAGTCGATGCGGAAGGCGTCCTTGGCGTAGCCGGTGTCGGCCCTGGCCTGGGGCGAGGTGTCGGGCCGGAGCGGGGTGACCATGGTGATGCCCTGCTCGGAGGCGGCCCGGACCAGCGCGGCGGAAGGGTATCCGGCGTCAAGGTAGTGCTCGCCCGGTGCCAGGCCCCGCGTCGCCAGGTTCTCCTGGACCGGCGCGGTGGCGTTCACGTCCGGCACGGTCGCGTCGGTGGTGTACACATCCGTGATCAGCCGCACCGGCAGACGCCCGGGCGACGGCTCACCACCGGCTTCGGCTTCGGCTTCGGCTTCGGCTTCGGCTTCGGCTTCGGCTTCGGCTTCGGCTTCGGCTTCGGCTTCGGCTTCGGCTTCGGCTTCGGCTTCGGCTTCGGCTTCGGCTTCGGCTTCGGCTTCGGCTTCGGCTTCGGCTTCGGGAGGAGCATCGCAGCTCTCTGTCAGATGGATCTTGTATCCGCACCAGAACAGGTCCTCGCCTTTCGCCGCCCAGCGCGCGTCCGGGTCGTACGGAGAGGCGAGGCGCGTATGGCCGGGCGGGACGCCGTCACTGTCGGCCTCCCGCTTGCGGATCACCTCCCGTCCCCGGGTGTCGGTGGCAACCAGGTACGTTTGCACCGTGATCCGCCGCAGCAGCGCAACGGGCTCCAGGGTCCGCAGCACCGGAGGGGCTGTCGGTGCCCACACCGCCCGCAGCAGGGCGACGGCGTCCTGCCCGAACACCGTGGCCAGCCGTTCCCGCTTGACCTGGGAGGAAGGTATCTTCCAACCGTTCACCCGCTCGCCGTAGCGCAGCGCGAGCTCGGGCACGTTCACTGCCTGGGCCAGCCAGGCCGGAGCGACCACCGCCAGCGCTTCCAGCGCCGCGCGCACCGATTCCCCAGCCAGCTCGAGGCGGTTCAGGTCACGCACCGCGCTGATCACGTGCGTGGAGTCCGTGCGCTGCTTGCCCCCGGCCCCGACCAGGCCCTGCCCGCGGCACCAGTCCAGCAGCCGGTCGAAGACCACACGCTCCATCCCGTGCTCGACCAGCCGCGCCCGGAACCGGGCCAGCACACTGTCATCGAAGCCGGTCGCGCCCAGCTCCATCCCCATCGCGTACTTCCAGTCGATCGCGCGAACCGCCATCGCCGCCGCCTGCCGATCCGTCAGGTCCTCGGCGAACTGCAACACCGTGACCAGCGACAACAAGGCCGGCGACAGCCCCGGGGCACCCCGGACCCCGAACGCACCCGCGAACGGCTCGTCCGCGAAGACCTCACCAAGCCTGTCCCGCACGCTCATCGCCAGCGACCCCTGCGGAAACGCCGACCGTGCCACCCGGACCGTATCCGCCGGAATCTCCGGCAAGCCCCTAACCTGCAACGACATCGCACCACCCCCTGCGACCCCACGACAGGACAGTGGCCGCAGAAGCGATCATCCCCTCAACCATCATGCTCATGCAGCGAATTGCGCAGCAGAGTCACCGTCCCGCCCAAAGGCGCGCTCCCCACCTCCGAGTCATCGGCGTCGGCGTCGGCGTCGAGGCGGGCGACGAAGGCTCCTTTGCCGGGGCGGGAGATCGCGTAGCCGTCCTGCTTCAGCAGGGCCATGGCCTTCTGCACGGACAGGCTGGAGGCCCCGAACTCCGCCATCAGTACCGCCTGCGTCGGCAGCGCGTCCCCCGGCTTCAGCCCACCGGAGCGGATCTGCCCCCGCAGGGCCTCGGCGATGACCTCGAACGTCAGCAGCACCGTGCTTCCCGCCGCTCTGCGTCCTTGCCGCCCTGTTGTCACCGCAGGTCACCTGCCCTCTCCACGCCACTACCACCGAAATCCGGCCCGTCCAAAACGGGAAACCGGGTCCACACTGCCCGCATCCCAACCGCCCACCGAAACAGATGAGGAGGGATGCACTTGAATGCGCGCTTGAAGCGATGCTACCTTCACGCACCGCTGGTGAACACCACCGCTGACCAGGCCAGACGTCCCCGGCCTATCGTCTGCGCCCGCTGTCAGCCACCCCGTTCCCCCGTGTGCTGACCATCCGGGTCCTCTCTCTGCCATCCCCTCTTCTCTCGACCCCTGCCGGAGGTCTGTCTCCATGCCCGCACAGCTCCAACTCCCCACCCCACCATCCGCATCCGCGCACTCGATCGCGCCGTTCACCGAACCAGCGCACGACAGGAAGGCCGACGCCTCCGCGAACAGCGGCTCGGCGCTGGAACGCCGGGCGCGGCTGACGGCCAGGCTGGCCAAGCTCGCCGCCACCGGACACCTCGCGCCCCTGGCCCGGCAGATCGGCTCACTCGGCGGCTGCGCCCGCCCGATCCGCATGACCGGACACCGCACCCGCCTGGACACCGCCACCGGCCAGATCCTCGACCACCTCGACACCCGCCGCCTGCCCGCCGGCCACCTCCTGGTGCGCTGCGGCAACCGCCGCGCCACCCGCTGCCCCGCCTGCTCCACCCTCTACCGCTACGACACCTACCAGCTCATCGCCGCCGGACTGCGCGGCGGCAAGACCGTCCCCACAACCGTCGCCACCCACCCCCGCGTCTTCGCCACCCTCACCGCCCCCGGCTTCGGCCCCGTCCACAACCAACCCGGCACCGCCCCCTGCACCTGCGGCACCCGGCACGGCGACGGCGACCCGCTCCTCGGCACACCGCTGAACCCGGCACGGTACGACTACACCGGCGCGGTGCTCTGGAACGCCCACGCCCCAGCCCTGTGGGCCCGCTTCACCACCCACCTACGCCGCGAGATCGCCCACGCCGCCGGACTCACCCAACGCACCCTGCGCCACCACGCCACGCTCTCCTACGCCAAGGTCGCCGAATACCAAAAGCGCGGCCAGATCCACTTCCACACCGTCATCCGCATCGACGGACCCACCGGCCCCACCAGCACCCCACCCGCCTGGGCCACCACCGAACTCCTCGACCACGCCGTCCGCGCCGCCGCCAAACGCACCCGCGTCCAGCACCTCTCCGGGGCCGGGGACGGCCACAGGGCACAACCCCCTGAGCCCACGGTGTTCCGGTTCGGGCGGCAGATCGACGTCCGCGCGATCCGCAGCACCGACTTCACCGGCGACGCCCCCGTCACCGACCGGCACGTCGCCGCCTACATCGCCAAGTACGCCACCAAGGGAGCCGAGACCACCACCGGCACCCTCGACCGCCGACTCCGCCTCCTGGCCGAACTCGCCCAGCACGACCTCACAGACCACGCCCGCCGCATGATCCACACCGCCTGGCACCTCGGCACCCAGCCCCAGCACGCCCACCTGCGCCTGCGGCAGTGGGCCCACATGCTCGGCTTCCGAGGCCACTTCTCCACCCGCACCCGCCACTACTCCACCACCCTCACCCACCTCCGAGCAGAACGCACCACCTGGCGCACCCGTCAACCCGCAGCCGCCGCCTTGACGGCGGCCGACCCGGCTCTGGTCGGCCGATCCGCCGAGCAGGGACCAGTGCGCGAGGGTCGCCCGGTCACTGACCGGCACGGTGACCGCGATGACCGCAGTGACCTGACCGCCGGTCACACCGACTCCGGCCCCGGTCACCGCACCGGTCAACACGACAAGCGCGGGCGATCCGGCGACGCGGACACGACCCTGGTGATCTCGCACTGGCAGTACGCCGGAACCGGCCTCCTGCCCGAACTCGCCCACCTCGCCGACCTCCTGGCCGCCACGCCGAAGCCCCAGCCCGAGCACCCGGACCGTCCTCGGCGCGCACGGCGCACCAGTGACCGGGCCGGTGACTGGTGCGGCCCGCTGACCGCCACCGTCCAGACGGAGGCGACCTCGTGACCACCGACGCCGAACTCCTCACCGTCCCCGAGGTCATGGCCCGCCTCAAGATCAGCCGCTCCACCGTCTACGACCTCATCCGCACCCGCCAGCTCGCCTCCATCACCCTCGGCCGCGCCCGCCGCATCCCCGCCCACGCCCTGACCGCCCTCATCCACCACCACCTCGAAGAGGCAGCCTGATGACCAACTCCGGCACCAACCCCGCCTCCACCCCCGGTACCGGCTCGCGCAGGGTCCGCGCCAACGGCGACGGCACCGTCTACCAGCGCAAGGACGGCCGCTGGGAAGCCGCCGGATACGTCCTCGCCACCGGCGACACCCGCAAGCGCATCCACGTCTACGGCACCACCCGCAAGGACGCCCTGGCCCAGCTCACCGAGAAGATCGCCACCAGCAACCGCGGCGTCCCCGCCCCCTCCGCTCAGGGCAGCCTCGGCACGTTCCTGGCCTACTGGCTGGAGACCGTCGCCGTCCACCGACTCCGCGAGAACACCCACACCCGCTACACCGCCGTCGTCCGCCTCTACCTCCTCCCGGGCCTGGGCAAGAAGAAACTCGCCAAGCTCACCGCCAAGGACGTCCGCACCTGGCTCGACCACTGGACCCCGACCACTTTCGTGGACACTGGAAGTAGTTCATCGCAGTGTCAAGTGGGAAGTGCACGATGGTTTCAAAGCGGAAGAAGTACGCTCCGGAATACAAGGCAGAGGCCGTAGAGCTTGTAGTGAGCTCCGGCCGGCCCGTGGCTGAGATCGCCCGGGACCTCGGCCTGAACGAGGGAACCCTCGGGAGCTGGGTAAATGCCGCAAAGAGGAGCGGAAGCATCAAAGACAAGCCGCTTACTATCGATGAGCGCGTCCATATGAAGGAACTCGAAGAGGAAAACCGAAAGCTCCGAATGGAGCGGGATTTTCTAAAAAAAGGTGTGCCACGAACGCGGGAGGCGGCTTGAGGTAGTCAAGTAGCTGAGCGCGGTGCTGCACAGGAGATGAAGGACCGATGGCCCTTCGGAGCCGCCCTGCGGGGGGAGGCTTCAAACCGCCACATGCTGCGGAAGCGGTGACGCGACCGTGGTGAGCGACTGTGGAAAAGGCGTCCAAGAGGCGTCAGGTGGGGATCAGGAAGACGGAGCGCAACCCCTTTCGGGGGGCCACTGTTGACGCGTCGTTATTGATGAAACGGCATCAAAACCGGGTGTTACTTTTTGGCCCGGGATCAGCCTGGCGGGTGCCCGTCGATTGGCCAGGTGGTGCCCGGCGTGGAGGTGACGTGATCCTGATCTGCGGCTTCTGTGCGGAACGTGGGAAGGCACGGCCTGATGCCGTCCGACCGGCTGCTTCGGCGGACGGTCGGCGAAAGGGAGACTCCCGAGCGAAGACCTCGTGAGGGATTGAGTACCGAGGCAGGTCGTGTTGGCGGACCGGTTCGTAGTAGCGGTGAAGCTCCTGCTGGGCGCGGTGGGAGCGGAGCGAAGGGGCCGGATTGTCCGTGGTTCGTTTGTTTGGTCAACCAGGAGTTCCCTGGGAGGAGCTGCGTGAGCGAGCTGAAGTCTCCAGACAGGCCGTTCGATATCTCGAAGCGGGAAGTCTGGGAGGCGTATCTGAAAGTGAAGGCCAACAAGGGTGCACCGGGGGTTGACGGTTGCTCGATCGAGGAGTTCGAGAAGGATCTGAAGGGGAAGCTCTACAAGATCTGGAACCGGATGTCCTCGGGAAGCTACTTTCCGCCTGCGGTGCGAGCGGTGGAGATCCCCAAGCCGAACGGCGGAGGGGTTCGTTTGCTCGGAGTGCCCACGGTCGCGGACCGGATCGCCCAGACGGTGGTGGCAGCCCATCTGGAGAGACGGGTGGAACCGGTGTTCCATCCCGACTCCTACGGCTACCGCCCCGGACGGTCGGCCCTGGACGCGGTCGCGGCCTGCCGGGAGCGCTGCTGGAAGAAGAACTGGGTCATCGATCTCGATGTCGCCAAATTCTTCGACACCGTGCGCTGGGACCTCATCGTCAAGGCGGTGGAGGCGCACACCGATGCCCGCTGGGTGCTGCTGTATGTGCGGCGATGGCTCGCCGCCCCACTGCAACTGCCCGACGGGACCTTGCGCGAGCGGACGTTGGGAACCCCGCAGGGGTCTTCGGTTTCGCCCGTCCTCGCGAACCTGTTCATGCACTACGCGTTCGACATGTGGCTGGCCCGGGAGTATCCGGGCGTGCAGTTCGAGCGCTACGCGGACGACGCGGTGGTGCACTGCGTGAGTGAGTACCAGGCCCGCGAGGTGCTGGTGGCGCTGACGCACAGGATGGAGGAGGTCGGGCTGCAACTGCACCCGGCCAAGACCAGGATCGTGTACTGCGGGACCGGGAGGCGGGCCGGCGGAGTGACCGCCGGATCGTTCACCTTCCTCGGGTTCACTTTCCAGCCGCGAGCGGCCAAGGACCGGAACGGGGAGTTGTTCACCTCGTTCCTGCCCGCGGTCAGCAAGGATGCCCTGAAGAAGATGAGCGCGGAGGTCCGCTCCTGGCGGCTTCATCGGCTCATCGGCCTCACGCTGGCAGAACTGGCCCGCAGGATCAATCCGATCGTGCGCGGCTGGATGCAGTATTACGGGGCGTTCTACCGCACCGAGCTGTATCCCCTCCTGCGGCGCATCAATCACTACCTGATGCGCTGGGTCCGTAAGAAGTTCCGGCGGTTGAAGACCTTCAAGAAGTTCCACAAGGCGTGGAAGGGGACCACCAAGATGTGGCCGCTTCTGTTCGCGCAGTGGAAGTGGGTCCATTCGTTCTGGTGACCAGGACAATAGGAGCCCGGTGACGGGAGACTGTCACGCCGGGATCTGTGGGAGCCCGGAGGTGTGATTCCTCCGGGCCACCCGACCAGCGGCGTGGTTTGCAAGCCAGAATCAATAAAGTTCGCCTTTATCCTGCAAGTCAGAGACGAGCAGGCTGGCAAGCCGCGCCGCTTCAGGTATCCCATCAACTTCATGTGCCAGATGCTGCATGTATCTCGAGCCGGCTTCTATGCGTGGATCGGCAGGGAGGAGTCCCGGCACGCGCGGCGCGATGTCGAGCTCACGCGACTCATCATCGCCATCGACAAAACGAATAAGGGAAGGTACGGAATCGATCGGATACACGCCCAGCTGGCCCGCCAGGGCGAGCGCGTGTCGCCCAAGCGTGTCCGGCGCCTGGCCAGGGCTGCTGGACTGGCCTGCGTCCACCCCAGCCCCTACAGGGCCACCACCCTCCAGGACCCCGCGAACCGACGGGGCCTGGTGGATCTCGTCGAGCGCAACTTCGTCCCGGAAAAGAAAGACCAAATATGGTACGGGGACATCACATATATTCATACCGCAGAGGGCTGGGCCTATATGGCCACGGTGATCGACGGATACTCGCGCAAGCTCATCGGCTGGTCCATCGCTGACAATATGCGTGAAGACATGGTGGTCCAGGCGCTCGATATGGCCATCCGCAACCGCCGGCCAGGCCAGGGAGAAGCCGTGATGCACACGGATCGTGGCAGCCAGTACACCGGCAGTAGATTTCGCGACCACTGCCTTGACAACGGGGTCATCCCTTCGGTAGGAAAGACGGGGATCTGCTTCGACAACGCTGCGGCCGAGTCCTTCAACGCAACCCTCAAGAAGGAACTCATTCACCTGCATGTATGGGCAACAATCAAGCAGGTCAAAACCGCCATATTTGAATATGTCGAGTCCTACTACAATAGAAGCAGGATTCAGCGGGAACTTGGCTACCTATCGCCCTATGAATTCGAGAGCAGGTCTACATTTAGCGCAGCACTAGCAGCATAGAAGACTGTCTTCGAAATCGGTCGGCCTCCACACCTCCGCACCACCTGCCAGTGCTGCGCACGCGGCCTCGACACCGCCCGCGACCAGCCCCAGTGCTGCGCGATCGACAAGTGCTGCCGCAAGCGGCTCTCCGCGCTGACGCTGGCCTACGTGCACTCCGTACTCAAGTCCGCCCTGGAGCACGCCGTCCGTGAGGAGGAGATCCCGCGCAACGTCGCCAGGAACGTCCGCATGGGTACGCCCCGACCCCGCCGGTTCGAGCCCCTCACCGCTGAGGAGGCGCGCGCGTTCCTGTCCGCCACGAGCGGCCACCGGCTGAGCGCGCTGTTCGAACTCGCCCTGCGCACCGGACTGCGCAAGGGTGAACTCCTCGGCCTGCGCTGGGAAGACCTTGACCTGGCCGGCGCAACCGCCAGCATCCGCCGCACCTTGCAGCGCACCAACTCCAGCGGCCTGACGGCCCTACCGACGAAGACACGGAGCTCGGAGCGGCGCATCGCCCTGCCCACCGAGTGCCTGCGCTCACTCGAACAGCACCGCGACCAGCAACGTCAGGAACGCGAAGCAGCAGGGGCGGGCTGGAAAGCGAGCGGCTACGTCTTCACCCGGCCCGACGGCTCCCCGATCGAGGGAGCAACACTCACCCGGCACTTCAACACCCTGCTCCGCCGGGCCACTCTCCGCCGCATTCGCTTCCACGACCTCCGGCACTCGGCGGCGACCCTGCTCCTGGAGCAGGGCGTCGAGCTCGTCGTGATCAAGGAATTGTTGGGTCACGCCCACATTGGCGTGACCGCGACGGTATACGCCCACGTCCGGCTCCGCCTCCAGCGCGACGCCATCGACCTCCTCGGCCGCGCCCTCCGCGAGCCCGCGCAGCCCACCAGGCGACGCGACGACGGCGACGAACCACCGCTTTGTGCAGCCCTCGTCCGCTGACGTTGCCGTCAACTACTGCCGTCAGACACTGCAGTGTCCCACCGGAAACCAGATCCCGGTGGGACACTGTGCGGCTTCCCCTCCCCGGGGTATTACTCGGGACCGGCGTTGGAGCCGCCTTCGGGGGAGGAGCCAAACCCTAGGCATCCGACTACTTTGAGCGGTTGTGGATCCAAGTAGAGGGGAAATAGGTATCCGGCACGTTCGCGATCGTCCACGTAGGCCACAAGAAGTCCCTGCTCGCCCTTTTCGGCAAGACTCGCAAGGCATTCAGTAACCCCGACAATCGGCTTACCACGCCGCTGCAGGCTTCTCACCCTCCCGCGAAGGATACCCCGAAGCCTCGACGCCGGAAGGGGATCGAGCCAGATCTCGAAAGGCGCTCCAGAAATCAATGCATTCTTGGCCTGGATGCCGGCCTCGGAATCGGAATCGAACGCGGCGATCAGTTCACTCGCGGAAACTTCGTTCATCTCATTGCCTCCTGACGGGCGACCAGGTCTCCCCGAAGTCGGTGCTTATATCGTCAGCCAGGATTTCACCAGAGATGAGATGTTCGTCTTCGAAGAACCTTTCATACTGGGTCCCGTGAATCTGAATGACTCTTGACGAATCGATACCTTCCACCCTGACGCGCAGCATCACACCTTCCCCGACATAGTTGTCCCCCAGATTTTCGGCGCCGAACTGGGCGACTTCGGGGTCGTCCGACCATGAAGTGTAGATGGTATCAGTCGCATTTCCACCCGTGTGAGCATCGATGTCCGTGCTGGTTCCGCGAGGCACCGCACGGCCTTGCGCAGCGGCGTCATATTCATGATGACCCTTAGCGAGTCCACGGTACAAATAGCCATCGTTGAGATCGCACATGCCGGAATTGGTATTGTGCACCAAGATCGGCGTGGTGCCCGCGAGTACATAGTACGTGTGGGTGAAGGCGACCGTCAGGTCGTGGGTGAGGTAGGCATGGTGGAAAGTGTGAATGGCAAGCACTGAGGTGGCGGTCCCGCCTGCGGTGAGCAGGGCCATGCCGGGCTTGAGGTTGCCGGCGTCGATCCACGCGTGGTAGCTGATCACCCAGAACGGGTGGGTAACGGTCGCCGTGAGGTGCGCAGGCCCCTTTGTGGTGGCGATGGTCAGGTCGGCGAAGTTCTGGTCCTCCGGAGTGGTGATCAAGTCTGTGACAGGTCGGGCGACGGACTTCCCTGTGAGCGGGTCTGTCGCGAGGACGTTGTCCCCGGGCTTGATGTTCTTGATTTCCCTGACTGTGCCATCCGCCATGAGGACTTCAGTGTCTGGCAGGAAGCTGTGACAGCCCGTACCCGCGGTGCTATCCACAACGGCGTCGGAAGTCTTGGTACTTCCTGTGCCTGTTGCCGGATCGGTCGGAGTAGTAGCCGGGTCCGTTCCAGTACCGCTCGAAGTAGTGCTATGCCCCGATGTAGTACTGTGCCCCGATGCACTTGGCGGCGTTCCACCATCATCGCTCGAGGTGAGCAGTTTTAGTTCATTTCTGAGCTTCGTTATCAAACGTGAACCCGTGATCGCGTCAAGGATGTCCCCGGCGACGGATGCGGCATCGACTGCAGCCCCGCCCCAATAGCCGAGCTTATACGCACCAGAATTCTTATCTACGCCAAGAACGTCGGCAAAGGGTGTCGAACTAGTCGACATGGTGGGCGAGGCTACGCCAATGGTGCCACTGACATTGGAGGTGTAGTTGGCCAGATTGGCACACGGATTGTTTTTGTTGAGCCATCCAATGGCCTGGTCCATGTAGCCGGCCACGACGCCCTTGAATTCGTGGCCTGTCGCCCCCCATGCCGCGGCGGTGCTGCTGCCACTGTACGAACCCGAATCAGCAGGGGGCGCGGGCTGGATTGGGCCGGAGGATGAGCCGTCCGATCCTTCCAATTCGAGGCCGGAGGGGTCGCTGCCGGTGGCTGGGTTGTCTCCGGAGTAGGTGTAGCCGCCCATCTGGTTGGGGTCACCGGCTTCGAAAACGGGGTCCGGGGTAAGGAAACGGCCCTGGGCGGGGTCGTAGTTGCGCGCACCGAGAAGGTCGAGGCCGCTATTGGTGTCGGTGGGCTGGCCGAGGTAGCCGTGGTTCTCGCCAGCCGCGATCCAGGTGGTGGGTTGGGCACCGCGGGGGTTGCCGTAGGGGTCGTAGGCACGACGGGTGACTGCGAGGGTAGTGGCGTTGATCGCGGTGGTGGCGGTGCCCTGGAGATTCGCTACCTGGTAGGCGATGGCGCCGGTGTTGGTGCGCGTAATGGTGGTGCCGTCTGGTCCGGTGTAGTTCCGCAAGGCGGTGCAGGACTTGTTGGGCACGGCTTGCGTGATCTGCTCGGCTCCGCCGAACAGATAGAGGATGAGGGTGCTGGCGGCACCGTTGACGCTGGAGCCCTGCTCGAGGAGGTCGCCTTCCGCGTCGTAGAGGTAGCTGCTGGTCTGTGTCGCTGCACCGTTGGCGGTGGTGACCGATGCGGTCGTCTCGTCGAGGTTGTAGGTCAGGGTCTGGTCGGTGCCGGGTGCGATGGCGCTGGTGGCGCCGATGGTGGTCCAGATCTGGCCGGCGGCACCGCAGGCGGCGATGGTCAGTCCCACGCCGTTGTTGGTCTTGCCCGACGGGTCTGTGAGGCAGAGGTTCGACGCGATGTTGACGAGTGTGTCGCCGGTCCCGACCTCCCACTTCTGGGTCGCGTCCGCACTGTTGCAGGTGTTGATGACCACGGCGGTGCCGGCACTCTTGGCTTCCCCGGCAGTGTCGACGCACATGCCGACAACCTTCAGGGTGCCGTCGGAGCCGAGGGTGTAGTTGTAGCTGGCACCCGGGTGGCAGGGCCAGGTGACCTGGACGGTGCCGACGGTGGCGCTGCCTCCGGAGTCCGAGGCGCACAGCGCCTGGCCGACGGTGCCGCTACTCGTGGACTTGAGTCCGGAGTTCAGCGGGCCGCTGGTGGCGGTGCGGGTCATGGTGTTGCCGGCGTTCTGGTTCGCCACCGGGGTGCTGCTGGGGTCGGCGTAGGTGGGGGTCTGCACCGAGGTACCCACGCTGGGGTTGGAGGTCGTGACTGCCCCGGCCTGATCGGGGTCGGACGCCGCGGAGGTGGTCGCGTTGCTACCGGCGTAGGTGATCGACTGCGTTGTGTCGTTCAGTGCGTTGCCGGTGGTGTCGTGGTTGACCATGCCGGTGCGGTCGCCGAGCAGGTCGTAGGTGTAGGTCTGCCAGTAGGCGTCCCCTGCTGTGTCGCCGACGCTGGTGGGGTTGATGGGGCTGGTCGTGGTGGTCTGCGGGGTGGCTGTGTAGCAACTGCCCACACCGCCCACGGGGGCGCTGGTAGAGCTGGTGATGCCAGCGGTGTCGGTCCACGCCTGGGTCAGGCGCTGGAAGGAGTCGTAGGTGAAGCACTGGGTGTCGGTGCTGGTGTTGTTCTGCACGTCGGAGACAGCGGTGATGTCCCCAGCCTGGTCATAGCGGTAGTTGGTGGTATCCAGTGCGGTTGTGGAGTTCTGCAGCAGGCTGCTGGTCTGGATGACCCGGCCGGTGGTCTGGTCGTAGGCGGCGTAGTTGGTCAGTTCGCTGCCGCTGTTGCCGTAGTTGGTCTGCACGACGCGGCCGAAGTCGTCGTGGTCGGTCTGGTCTAGGTAGTTGGTGGTGTTGGTGGAGGTGATGAACCCTCCGAAGCCGTTCAGGTCGCCCTGCTGGTTGTAGCCGTAGGTGATCCGCTCGGCGGGCAGCCCGCCATCGTTGCCGTAGGTGCTGGTGTCCAGCAGGCCGATGTTCGTTGTGTAGGTGAACTCGTTGACGAACAGCGTCTGTCCGGCCGGTACCTTGATCCCGGACGGGAGTGTGGGCTGCGGGAACCCGTCGCTCGACGGGACGCTCTCGCTCTCACCGGTGGGCTGGTAGGCGGTGTTGTAGCCCAGGACCGCCTCGGTGTATGCCTTGCCAGTCGTGCCGGATCCGCCCACGTACCGTGTGGAGGAGGTGGGGTAGCCGTCTACGAGGGTGTCGTAGGTGTATCCGGCCAACTGGTTGTTCGCGCTCGGGCTGCCCGTCCCCGTCCAGCCGTACTCCCCCACCACCCGGTTGTCCCAGTCGTACTGGTAGGACAACGTCTGCCCGCGCGGGTCGGTGGTCTGCTCCAGGTTTCCCATGTTGTCGTACGGTCCGTAAGTGGTCGTCCCCATGTTCGGGTCCGTCGCCGAGGTCTCCTGGCCGAGCAGGTTGTAGTTGTAGGTCCAAGTGTTCTGGGCCGCGTCCGTGACCGTCGCAACCTGACCTGCGGGCTTGTAGGTGTAGCTGGTCGTCGCGTCGGCCTCGGAGGCGTCGTTGGCGGTGTTGCTCGCCCACACGGATGTCCCGGCGCTGTTGTAGATGACCACGTTGGCGTCGTTCTGGATCTGCAGCACGGTGCCGGTGCCGGCCGCCAGGCCGCTGGACCACAGTTGCGTGCCAGTGGTGCTGTAGACCGCCAGGTTGCCGTCGGACCCGAACTCGGCCCAAGCCCCACTACTCGAAGTAGCGGATGACCACAGGACACTGCCCGAGACCAAGCCAGTCAGCACCAGGTTCCCGCTGGCCTGCATCGTGAGCCGCACCGTACCCGAGGTCAACGACGTCCCCGACGGAATGACCTGCCCGGGAGTCAACTTCACCACGGCGTCAGTGTCCTTGACCGTGGTGGCGGTGGTCTGCCCAAGCGCGTTGGTGAACGTGTCCGTGGTCGTGCTGCCAGCTGGTCCGGTGGCCTGGGTCTCGTCCGCGCCGGAGTAGGAGGCGGTGGACTGCCACTGCAGGATACCCGTGTGGTAGAGCTGATCGGCTGTGTCGCGGCCCTGGCCGTCGTACTGCGTGACCGTCTCCGAGGGGACGTCGGTCTCGTTCGCTGCGAATATCGTCGTGGACGGGCTGATGCTCGGCTCGTCGTAAGAGGCGTAGGAGACCTCGGGCCAGCCATGCGAGTCGTAGAAGTCATCCGACACCACCGTCCCCGAGTTCAGGTCGCCCTGAGCCTGGGTCTGGGTCTGCCTCGGCTGCAGCATGCCGTCGTAGATGGTGACCGATGTCGCGTAGGTACCGTCATCACGCAGAGTCCGTGTGGTCACCGCATTCGGGGCACCGCCGTTGGTGATCGTGCCGCCCGGAGCGGGCACGGCGCCAGGGTTGATCGAATAGGTGAACGTCTCGTCTGCGCTCTGCCCAGCCGCCTTCGAGCGCCCCGGCAGCCATACCGCAGTCCTGCGACCGAGCGCATCGTAGGTGGTATCGGTGATCCGGCCGTTGGGGTCGACGCTGTCGGTAGTCAGCCCGCGCAGGGGGTCGAGGGTCGAGGTGGTGGGCCAGCCCTGCGAGTTCGTGGTGATCATGGTGGTCGGGGTGGTGTTGCCGCCGGCGCTGGTCCACGCGGGTTCGAACTTGGTCGCGGTGGGCCTTCCGTTGCTGTCCAGGATCTGCGTTGTCCGGCCGGCACCGTCGTAGGTCATCGCGGCGGTGGTCTGCCAGGTCTCGGCCCCTGCTTCACTGATATTCGTGGCGGTCCTGCTTGCGGTCAGCTGCCCGGCCGCGGGAGCAGTGGGAGGGCTGGACTGGTCCAGCTGCCCGAAAGTTCCCAGAGCCGAGAGTGTGCCGTTGCCGTCGTAGTACATCTGCTTGTCCGACAGCAACGTGGAGCTGGTCGCGGCCACGCAGCCACCCGAGACACTGGTGACCTGGTCCGGAAAGCCCAGCATCATCGGGTTCATGGCGGAGGGCGCGGCGTAGGTGGTGGTGGTGCACTGCTCCTGGGACGGCACGCTGACGTCGCCCAGGTTGTCGACGGTAGACACACGGCCCTGCGTGTCGTAGTTGGTGACTATCTTCGTCTGGCGCCAGGTCTTACTGGCCAGGAGCGCGTAGCCGCTACTGGTGGTGGACTTGACGCGGTAAGCGGTCAGGTTGGGCAGCGTGGACAGGGTTGGCTGCGTTGCCGGCGGCGGGTCGTCGGTGCTGTTCCAGTCCGTCCACGGGGTCTGTGCGACGCTCGCAGTGGCGGCGAAAGCGAACGGGCCGGTCACGGTTTCGGCGTCGATCGTGCCGCCGGCGGCGGTGTAGGTATCGGTCTCCAGTGGTGTACCGGCCAGGTGGTCGGAGTCAGTGATCGATTCGACGGTGTTTCCGGCAACCTTTGCAAGCACGGTCACGCTGCGCTGGGACCCGTCGGCGAGGTAGTCGCCGTCCATACCCTGCAGGTAGGTGGTGACCGACTGGGTGACTGGATCCGGAGCTGCGCCGGTCTGGACCGTGACCGTACGGAACCCGCGGAACTGGTCCCAGGTCCGGTACTGGTCGTCGGTCTGCGCGGAGTCGTCGCGGTGCCAGGCCGCGCCGCTGTAGGCGTAGGTCGATACCTGTGGTGCGGAGCCGGCCGGGATCTTTGTGGAGTTCGGTGTGTACTGCGAGGCCAGGGTCAGGTCGGAAGCGATCACCGTGTGAACCGTGATCTTATTGAACCAGTCCGCGATCGGCTGGGATTCACCGGTCGGAGTCCAGTAGACCGGATAGCAGGAGTTGGTGTTGGTGTCCGCATTCGCCATGGACAACGTCAGCCCCTGGCAGGGCGTGAGGTTGTAGTTGACCGCGATGCTCTCACCGGTCTCGGTCTGGATCGTGAGGATCCGAGGGTGGTAGAGCGGAGGCGCGGAAGGTTCCACGTCGTTGACCCGATTGTCGATCTCGATGCCGGTGAAGGAGACCTGGTTGAGCGTGATCGGACTGCTGCCGCCGGCGGCGGCGTCCGCGTCGCCGGTGTGCTGAATGGACTGCAGCCACATCACTGCCTGCAGCGATCCCGTGTCCTTCGGGTCCACCGTCGTGCCCGTCACCGGGTCAACGGTGCCGCCGGCAGCGGAGTACACCTGCCCGAGCTGGTACGAGTCCACTGGTGTCAGGCCGCTGCCCACCACATTCACCTTGGTGGTGATTGAGTCCAGTCGCGTGGTGGACCAGAACGTCGGCGACGCCGTGACGCACACATTCGCCGGAACTGTGGTCGAACCCGACGGCAGAGTGGTGCTGTCGGTCGACGGGCAGTCCAGGTCGTACGGCACATCGGGCCAGTTGGGCGCTGTGGTCGCGTTCAGGTTGCTGGCGGCGCAGTCCGCTGCCGTGAACGTGGAGGAGGTCTGACAGCGCTGCGCGGAGGCAAAGTCCACCTGCGCCGCAGGGGTGCGTCCGGCCAGCTCGTCAGCCAGCCGATAGCCGTAGGAAATCGTGGTGAGCGTCCCGCCACGGGTGTAAGCGGTCAGGGTCCCCGATCCGTTGGACGCGGCGACCTGCCCGCCGCCCAGGTCGTAGTAGTTCGTCTCGGGAGAGTAGTCGTAGCGCTGCACGAACCCGGTGGGCGAGACCGTGAAGTCCAGGTTCCAGCGCCAGCCCTCGTTCCCTGAGCACTTCGACGCCGTCCCCGTGGACGAGCTGTAGCACGGGTCGCCTGTGACCGGGTGCATCACCGGCACACCCCATGCCGAGTTCGTCGACGCGTCGGTCGGCGTACCGGTCTGCATCGCAGCCTGCGTGCCGACCCCGGTCGGGGCGTGCTCCGCACCGAAGTACGCCGCGGTGCCGTCAGTAGTCAGTACACGGTAGTAGACACCCTGATACAGGCCGTTCTGCGCCCCCGTCAGCTCCTGCACCACCGTGCCGTCATCGGTCTGGAAGACCCACTGCTGCACCACGCTGCCGCCAGTAGGCGCCGCGATCGTGGTTGCCGTGGGAACCAGCACCCCCGAGTAGGCACCGAAGGAGATGGTGGCGTTGTCTCCGCCCCAGCACTCGTCGCCCGAGCCCTTGAGTACGTGGTTGCCCGAGGAGTCCAGCAGCGACCCGCACGAGCGGTAGGAGCGCTCGATGAACCCGGGAGCGTAGTCCCAACCGTCACCGATCCACGACGACTGTGAATTACGGGCTGAGGTCTCGCCGTCGACGGACTGCGAGTCGTAGTTCAGCGACACCGAAGGGCCCGATATGCCCAGCGCCGTTGGAACGTCGATGGGGTACGAGTAAGTGAACGCCCCCGCGCCTGTGGTCTGCCAGGTTCCCGACGCGTTCAAGGACGTACACGGCAGCTGTAGATCGTGATCTCGGTGGTGTTGCTCCTGGTCAGCGAGGCCGGGGCCGTCTGCGGGCATGAGGACAGCCGCCGCGATCATGACGAGATGTGACTCAACATCAGTACGCGGCGGCTGCCGCGCCGACGATAGCGCATGACTGGCACCGTGAGCTCTTCGAGGACCTCATGGGCGCTGTGGCCAGCGGTTTTCCCCGCCGGGAGACGCGTTCGACGTTCCGCCAGCTCGCCGAGGGGCTGCTGATGGAACTGGAGAACGTCAACTGCTGGACCCTGGCCGAGGCGATCGGCCACAGCGGCCCACACCGCCTGCAGCACCTGCTCTCCCGCGCGAGCTGGGACGACGAAGCGGTGCTGGACGCGGCCGCCGCCTGGGCCGTCGCCGCGCTGGACGACGGCGACGCGGTGCTGATCGCGGACGAGACCGGCGACGCGAAGTCCTCCACCGACGCGGTCGGCGCCGCCCACCAGTACTCCGGCTCGCTCGGCGGGATCGGCCTGTGCCAGGTCGCCGTCCACCTCACCTACGCCACCAGCCGCGGCCACACCATCGTCGACCGCGTCCACTACCTCGGCCGTCAGTGGGCCGCCGACGAGGAGCGTCGCGAACACACGGGCGTGCCAGAGGAGTTGATGTTCGCAACCAAGACCGCCCAGGCCCAGGCCATGCTGGAGAAGGCGCACGCCGCCGGGGTCCGCGCGAGCTTCTTCGCCGGGGACGAGGTCTACGGCGCCAAGGCCCTGCGGACCACCTGCCGCCGGCTCGGCCTCGGCTACGCAGTCGCGGTCCGCAGCAGCCACCACCTCACCCTGCCCTCGGGCGCCAGGCTGTCCGCCGCCAAGGCGAAAGCCCTGGTCCCCAAGGGGGCCTGGCAGCGGATGCGCACCGGAACCGGCAGCAAGGGCGCACGCGACTACGACTGGGCCATGCTCGACGTCCACCCCGACGACACCCCCGCCGACCACGCGGAAGGCGGGGTCTCGGTGCTGCTGGCCCGCCGCCACCGCTACACCGGAACCGTCTCCTACTACCGTTGCTGGAGCCCGATACCGGCGAGCCTGGCGCGGCTGGTGGGCATCGTGTGCCTGCGCTGGAAGATCGAGGAAGACTTCCAAGCCGCGAAGAACACCGTCGGCCTGGACAAAGGCCAGGTCACCACCTGGACCAGCTGGCACCGCTGGTCCACCGCCGCCCTGGTCGCCTACGCATTCCTCGCCGTCGCCACCGCCCTCGAAGCAGGCGAACCCACACCCGCCGGGCTCGAGCTGGTCCCACTCAGCAGCTTCGAACTCCTGCGCCTGCTCCGGCTACTGATCCTCCCCACGCCCCGCCGGGACGCCGGCCACGTCCTGCGCTGGTCCGCCTGGCGACGCCGCCACCAACACCGCGCCCGCGCCTGCCACCAACGCTGGCACGCCTACGCCGACAGCACCCCATGAACCCAAAGATCACGATCTACAGCTGCCGTGACGTAGCCGCATAGTTGCCCTGCGAACCCGACGTCCCCGAGATCACCTCCAGTCCCGTGCCAGCCGCCTGCGCGGACAGCGCCGACCGCGCCGACCCGGAGGAGAGAGGCGACTGTGCAGCCGTCGCGCTGGCCCGCTGGACGGACAGCGGAAGGGTGGCAGTGAGCTGGTCGGCATTGGCACGGTTACTGAAGGCGACCGGGGTACGAGTACGACAGGCCACGACCTGGGGCGTCGTCAGCGCGCAGGCCGGGACCACAACGAGTTCCAGCCGAGAGCCGAATCCGCCGCCGTATGCCTTGACCAGCGTTGAGTAGTCGATGACCACCTGCACCGATCCGGCCGCCGTCCTGCCGTCCGCGCGCGCAACCTCCAGCAGCATCCCGTCTGCGCCGGCCGCCAACGTCTGCGCGTGTGACGCGACCTGCACCCGCACCTGTGCCGGCGCCTGTGCCCCCACCAGAGTTGCACTGCGTTTGCCACCGGTCGCAGTTGCGGCAACAGGTGCCACCCAGACCGGAAGCGAGCCCGCCTTCACCGGACCAGACACCGGCACCACCTGCGAGACCACCGCGGACGGCAAAGGCGACGATGTGGCCGCAGGTGAAGCCGGCGAGGGGGAGAAGAGTCGGGCCGTACCTGTCTTCGCTCGGCTCCCTATGCCGGGAACTGACGGCGAGGCGGTCTTGGCGACTGCCGACGAAGGGGCGCCTGCGGACGCGGCGGTCCGCACTGCAGTGACGGTGTGGGTCAGGGCGACGGTGGCGGTTCCGGCGGCGGGCCACACCGGCGCGGTCGCCTGATAACTGCCCAGTGCCCTGTAGTCCTTGGGGTGGGTAGTCGCTGTCCGTTTGGTGAGCGCATGACCGCTCACGACCGGCGCTGCCGGCAGCGCCTTCGGATTCCACACCGTTCCCTTGAAGTGGTAGGGGCCCAGGTCCTGCGCCACCGCCGTCGGCGCGGTCAGCGCCAGCACCACGGTTGCGGTCGTGGCATAGGTCAACGCCCGCCCCCAGAAGCGGTACTGCGTACTCGCGAACCAGCGACGCCTGCCTGCCACCGAACAACCCCCACCCAGGCACGCACATGTGTCAGCGCGTGACGTACAAGGCCGTACGCGGTGTACGGCCACCGGGACGCTATTGATTCGGCAGGACTGGGCGCAATACCCTGTCCAGCCGCCATGACCTGGGCGTCTGCAAACTTAGTGTCAGTTATGTCCGCTCTATGCAGAGCACGAACAACAACACTCGCAGGCAAATCGGTCAGCGCGAACTCAATTGACTCCATCCGCATCCCAGTGAATGTGTCAAAGGTCACAAGTGCATCGTTCGCTGGAAAACCAAGGAGTACCGCCTCGTGTTGCCCCCGTATGCCGCCCGACGCCCTGCGCGTCGATCAAAACGGCGCAAACTCGCGCTGATCCCAGCCCTCGCCGGACTGCTACTGGCCGGCACCGCCGTTCCGGCCGTCGCCGACAGCGCGTCAGGCACCAACCCGACCAGCTCCGCGATGGCTGCCGCACAGACCCAGGCCCTCTCCACAGGGCAGGCAGTACCGGTCACCTCGCTGACCACACAGACACAGACCGTGACCGCCAACACCGACGGAACGTTCACCTCCACCAACAGCAACCAGCCGGTGCGCGTGCAACAAAACGGCGCCTGGACGCCGGTCAACGCCACCCTGGCCGCGAACCCCGGGAGCACCTACTCGCCGACCGCCACCCCCGACGCAATCGCCCTCTCCGGCGGCGGCAGCGGACCAGTTGTCACCATGACCGACCCATCGGGCAACACCCTCGCCCTGACCTTGCCGTTCACCCTGCCCGCGCCCGCCGTCAGCGGAGACACCGCCCTGTACTCGTCCGTCCTACCCGGAGTCGACCTCTCGCTCACCGTGACGAACCAGGGCGGGTTCAGCGACGTCCTGATCGTCCACAGCGCGGCAGCAGCGGCCAACCCGCTCATCACCCAACTCACACTCGCCGCCTCCACCAACGGTCTGACCCTGTCCGGCACACCGTCAGGTGGTTTCTCCGCCACGGCATCCGACGGCACCACGTCCTACACCAGCCCTGCTCCGCTCATGTGGGACTCCAACACCACGGCCAGCTCTTCCATCGCAAGCGCCACCGCATCCACAGCAGCGAGCAGCACAGCCGCTGGCAGCAGCGTCACTACGCGTCATCAAGCTCTGCGGGCCGACAACGCCGTCGCAAGCACCACCTCCAGTGCCAGCGCGACTGACGCACCGAGCACCAGTGCGACGTCCACCCCGGTCTCGGAGACCTCAGCCTCCTCGGTAGACGGGCCGGGCTCCGACGCACAGGTCGCCCCGCTCACGATGACCACCACCAGCACGGCCATCACCCTGACCCCGGACAACACGCTGCTCACCTCGCCGGACACCATGTATCCGGTCTACCTCGACCCCGGCGTCGCCACCAACGGTTCAGGCAGCTTCGACCAGGTCTACTCCAGCAGCACCTGCTCCGGCACCCCGCAGTACAAGATCGCACAGACGTGGGGACTGGGCGTTGGCTACCAGAGCCAAGGCGGCACCTGCGGCGACGGCTTCGAACGCGCTCTGTACAACGTCAGTACCACGAACCTCAACAGCACAATGAATGTGTCAAGCGCCCTCGTCACGGTCCAGGCCACCTACGCGGCTGACTGGGACTGCTCCCAGAAGGAGCCAGTCACCCTGCACACCGGCATCGGCCAGGTCGACTCAGGAACCGACTGGCACAATCAGCCGTCCCTCGACGACAAGAACTTCGCCGCAGTACCCACCACTGTCACAAGCGCCCACAACCCCAACAGCACCTGCAGCGACAATGACGCCAGCTTCACTGTCACCACCCAGGCCAGAACTATCGCCGGGAGCAATGCTCCGTACTGGACCATGGTCATGGTCGGCGACGAGAACACCAGCGACGGCAACAACTACTTGCGCCTGTCAACCACCCTGGTGCTGACCACCACCTACGACATCGCGCCGACCATCGGCGCTCTGACCATGAACCCCCTGCCCCAGACCAGCGCAACCAGCGCCGGTGTGTGCAGTCCCAGCAGCAGTGGCTGGATCGGTGCCAGCGCTGTCACCGGTAGCAGCAGTGACATCCACCTCAACGCCACCGTAACCGCCAAGGCACCGGGCGAGAACGTCGGCGCCTGGTTCAACGTATTCGACGACACCACCAATGACGGCGCCGGCAACCCGAAACTCATGAACGTCCCAACCAGCGGCCTGGTGGCCTCTGGCACCAGCGTCAACACCGCACTGGGCTTCGTCGTCCAGGACGGCCACACCTACCAGTGGGACACCTGGGCCAGAGACACGACCGGCCTGGTCTCCCCCACCGCAACCGGCTGTCACTTCTCCATTGACGCAACCCCGCCCAACACCCCGACCCTGACTCCGGATACGGCCACCAGTGCGTCCTTCCCACCTGTGGGCTCCGGCGCACCCAAGCCCGTGGTGTACGCCGGCACAGAGGTCAACGGCCAGCTCGTCACCCTGAATTTCGCAGTGACCGCCACAGACCCACTCCCGGCGAGCACCTGCACCCGTGGCAGCTGCACCGCCAGCGGCATCGACCACTTCGTCTACCGGCTCGACTCCGAACCCACCACCTCCGTCGGGCTCTCTCTCCCCACCACCAGCACCGGAACCGACGGCAGCAACGATCCCACCGCCAGCGCCACCCTCAACCTCCCCATTCCGAACTGGGGGGTACACACCCTGTACGTCATGGCCGTCGACAAGGCCGGCAACCCGTCACAGGCTCCAGCCTCCTATACCTTCACTGTCCCGTGGAACCCCAACTCCAAGGTCACCCCCGGTGACGTCACCGGCGACGGAGTCCCCGACCTGGTCTCCACCACCAGCACTGGCGATCTCGAGGTGATCCCGGGCAACACCGACACCGCCCAGAGCGCCACCGCCCAGACCCAGCCCCAGGCAGCCGCTGCCTACACCGCACCGGTCCTGGTCTCCGTCCCAACCGACAGCCCCACCAAAGACACCTGGAAGAACTACCTGGTCGCCCATCGCGGCAGCCTGAGACTCTGCTGCGCAATTCGCTGCATGAGCATGATGGTTGAGGGGATGATCGCTTCTGCGGCCACTGTCCTGTCGTGGGGTCGCAGGGGGTGGTGCGATGTCGTTGCAGGTTAGGGGCTTGCCGGAGATTCCGGCGGATACGGTCCGGGTGGCACGGTCGGCGTTTCCGCAGGGGTCGCTGGCGATGAGCGTGCGGGACAGGCTTGGTGAGGTCTTCGCGGACGAGCCGTTCGCGGGTGCGTTCGGGGTCCGGGGTGCCCCGGGGCTGTCGCCGGCCTTGTTGTCGCTGGTCACGGTGTTGCAGTTCGCCGAGGACCTGACGGATCGGCAGGCGGCGGCGATGGCGGTTCGCGCGATCGACTGGAAGTACGCGATGGGGATGGAGCTGGGCGCGACCGGCTTCGATGACAGTGTGCTGGCCCGGTTCCGGGCGCGGCTGGTCGAGCACGGGATGGAGCGTGTGGTCTTCGACCGGCTGCTGGACTGGTGCCGCGGGCAGGGCCTGGTCGGGGCCGGGGGCAAGCAGCGCACGGACTCCACGCACGTGATCAGCGCGGTGCGTGACCTGAACCGCCTCGAGCTGGCTGGGGAATCGGTGCGCGCGGCGCTGGAAGCGCTGGCGGTGGTCGCTCCGGCCTGGCTGGCCCAGGCAGTGAACGTGCCCGAGCTCGCGCTGCGCTACGGCGAGCGGGTGAACGGTTGGAAGATACCTTCCTCCCAGGTCAAGCGGGAACGGCTGGCCACGGTGTTCGGGCAGGACGCCGTCGCCCTGCTGCGGGCGGTGTGGGCACCGACAGCCCCTCCGGTGCTGCGGACCCTGGAGCCCGTTGCGCTGCTGCGGCGGATCACGGTGCAAACGTACCTGGTTGCCACCGACACCCGGGGACGGGAGGTGATCCGCAAGCGGGAGGCCGACAGTGACGGCGTCCCGCCCGGCCATACGCGCCTCGCCTCTCCGTACGACCCGGACGCGCGCTGGGCGGCGAAAGGCGGGGACCTGTTCTGGTGCGGATACAAGATCCATCTGACAGAGAGCTGCGATGCTCCTCCCGAAGCCGAAGCCGAAGCCGAAGCCGAAGCCGAAGCCGAAGCCGAAGCCGGTGGTGAGCCGTCGCCCGGGCGTCTGCCGGTGCGGCTGATCACGGATGTGTACACCACCGACGCGACCGTGCCGGACGTGAACGCCACCGCGCCGGTCCAGGAGAACCTGGCGACGCGGGGCCTGGCACCGGGCGAGCACTACCTTGACGCCGGATACCCTTCCGCCGCGCTGGTCCGGGCCGCCTCCGAGCAGGGCATCACCATGGTCACCCCGCTCCGGCCCGACACCTCGCCCCAGGCCAGGGCCGACACCGGCTACGCCAAGGACGCCTTCCGCATCGACTGGAAGGCCCGCCAGGTCCGCTGCCCCGAAGGCAGGACAAGCAGCGGCTGGTACCCGGTCCGGCAGCACGGCCACGACGCGATCGTCGTCGACTTCGCCCGCAGCGACTGCCGGCCCTGCCCCGCACGCGAGCAGTGCACCGCCTCGCGACGCGGCACCCGCATGCTCACGCTCCAGCCCCGCGAGCTCCACCAGGCACTGACCGCCGCCCGCACCGAGCAGAAGACCGATACCTGGCAAGCCAAGTACGCCCTGCGCGCCGGGATCGAGGGCACCATCAACCAGGCCCTGGACGTCACCGGAATCCGCCGGGCCCGTTACCGCGGCCTGCCCAAGGTCCGTCTCCAGCACGCCTTCTCCGCCGCCGCACTCAACGTCATCCGCCTCGACGCCCACTGGAGCACCGAAGGAACCCCACCTGCACTGTCACGCGCCAGCAGACTCACCCACCTCAGCTACCGACTCACCGCATAACCGAATAGCGCAGCAGAGTCGCCTGACCGGCCAAAGCGTCGACGACCTGTTCGCAATGGACACCGCCACTGTCCCCAATCAGCTGTACGCAGTCGAGAACGATGCCAACATCACTGCAGGCACCTACGGCTTCTTCGACCAGGACAACAAGTCCATCACCAAGCCGACCGCCTGCGAGACGATCGACACCAGCCGATGCGACCCGTCCACTTACCAGACCACCTGGGACAGTTCGGACCAAGTGGCCCAGATCGCAGCCCCCGGCTACGTGTACAACACCGCCGCTCACGATCCCGACCTGATCACCATTGAGAAGAACACCGCGACCAGTACCCACCAGCTCTGGCTCTATCAGGGCATGGGCGGAACGACATTGGCCAACCCCATTCTCCTGGGAACCGGCGACTGGTCCGGCAGCACCTTGATCGCCCCGGGCACCATCGCCGGTACCCCCACCCTCTGGGCACGACTCGACTCCACCGGCCAGCTCTACAGCTACTCCCTGGCCATCAACGCGACCACCGGGCTGCCACCCCTCCTGGTCCCACCGGGCGTCGCCCCCGTCTCGGGAGACGAGTCCGGAACCACCTTCGGCCCCAGTCTGCCCAAGTCCAACTACCCCTTCATCGCCTCCCCCGGCGACATCAACGGCACCATCAGCCAGACCAACCCCACTGGTACCCCCGACGGAATCCCTGACCTCTACGTCACCGACACCAACGGCCAGCTCATCGAATACCCCGGAGCCACTGACAACCCAGCCAGCACCATGGCCGCCCATGGCCCCGCCGCCCTACCCACTCACTGGTGGACCCTGACCGACGGCAACACCACTACTACAGCCAACGACGACGCCTACGCTCCGTCAACCAGCCTCCCGCTCACCCTGAGCAACTCCGGTGCGCAGTGGAGCACTGACGCAGCTCTGGCCACAGCAGACACCGCTCCAGGAACCAGCAACCAGAGCGGCACGGCCCTGACCTTCAACGGCAACGGCTACGCCGCCACCAACGGACCCGCCGTAAACACCAGTAACAGCTACACCGTGTCCGCCTGGGTCAAACTCACCACCCTGGGCACCACCGACCAATGGGCCGTCGCCCAAAACACCGCCAACCACCAGGCGTTCCTGCTCGGATACAGCGGAACCGCCAAAACCTGGGCCTTCGACACCAGCACCAGCGATACCGCCGGCCCCACCACCTACGCCGCAGCCACCTCAGGTACCCCCGCGACCGCCGGCACCTGGACACACCTCGTCGGCACCTACGACGCATCCACCGGCACGATGGACCTGTACGTCAACGACGCCCTGGCAGGTACAGGAAGCAACACCACCCCCACATACAACTCCAGCGGGATCGTCACGATCGGCTCCACCGCGACCGCCGGAACCACCCCGAGCCTCTACGGCCAGATCGTCGGTTCCGTCTCCGACGTCCGCGTGTACAACAGCGCCGCCAACGCCACCAGCACGCTGAGCAGCGCCGTCCCCCTGTCCCCCCTCAGCAGCACCGCCACCAACTGGTGGGAGCTGGACGACAACACAAGCCCCGCCGTCGACAGCATCAGCGGCAACAAGGCCACACTCACCACCACTGGAGCGATCTGGGCCACCGACCCGACCCTCACCACTGCCAACCCCGGCCTCCTCGCCGCCAACCCCACCAGCACCGTCCTCTCGCTCGACGGCACTACCGGCTACGCAGCCACGACCAGTCCCGCAGTCAACACAACGGGCGACTACACCGTCTCGGCCTGGGCCAAACTCAACAGCAGCTTCAACAGCAACGACTACTACACCGTCGTCGCCCAACGCGACACCGCCGGCGTGCGCAGCGGCTTCTACCTCCAGTACTCCGCCGCCTACAAGAGCTGGGCACTGGTCATCCCCAACACCGACTCCGCCAACGCGCCCGTCTACTACCATGCCAACGGCAGCACAACCGTCGCAAACCAGTGGTACCACCTGGTCGCCACCTACCAGGCCGCCACTGGATCCATGTCCCTGTACGTCAACGGAAACCTCGTCGGCACCGGCACCGACACCGGAACCCCCTGGGCCGCCACCGGCCCACTGCTCATCGGCGGAGCCGACGGCGGCACCACTCCGGGCAGCGCCGCTGATTTCCCGGGCCAGATCGCCGACCTCCACATCTACGACACCGCCCTGCCCGCCGCCGACGCGGCAGCCCTCGGCGACTCCACGCCCATCACCGGCCTGAACTGAGCTGAACTGAACTGAATACGCTGCTCTGCCCCGACGGGATGCATCCCGTCGGGGCAGAGCAGTTCCATCCACGGCCGAAAGACCCGCCTGCGGCGGTGCCCCGGCCGACCGGCTAGGCCCGCCCCACCTCGGCGGTGACCGCTGCGGTCAGCTCCACCAGCTGCTGCGGCGCCAGCTCGACCTCCAGGCCGCGGCGGCCGGCCGAGACGAAGACGGTCGGGTGCGCCAGCGCGCCCGTGTCGACCACGGTGCGCAGCCGCTTGCGCTGGCCCAGCGGGGAGATCCCGCCGCGCACGTAGCCGGTGCTGCGCTCGGCGGCGGCCGGGTCGGCCATGGCCGCGTGCTTCCCGCCGACGGCGGCGGCCAGCGCCTTCAGGTCCAGCTGCCCGGCGACCGGCACCACGGCCACCACCAGCACCCCGTCGACGTCGGCGAGCAGGGTCTTGAACACCCGCTCGGCGGAGACCCCGAGCACCCGAGCCGCCTCCTCCCCGTAGGAGGCCGCCGCCGGGTCGTGCTCGTACGCGTGCACCGTGTACTCCACCCCGGCCGCCTCCAGCACCACCGTCGCCGGCGTCCCCTGCCCGCCCCGCTTCGCCTTCTTCGCCATGGCCGTACGCTATCGGCCCCGCACAGCGCGCCACGCCCCGGGCAGGGCGGTTGCAGGCGGTTTGCAAGAGTAGGAGGCTTTTCATGGTTACTGTCATGAATTCTCCCGGCAGCTGGGAACGAGGAGGCGCAGCATGACGCGACCGCAGTGGGTTCCCCCGGGCACCGATACCGAGAAGCCGAACGCGGCCCGGGTGTACGACTACTACCTGGGCGGTTCGCACAACTTCGCGGTCGACCGGGAGCTGGCCCGGCGGGCGGTGGAGCTCTGGCCGGAGCTGCCGATGATCATGCGGGCCAACCGGGCGTTCCTGCGCCGGGCCGTGCACTACGCCGCCGAGCAGGGCATCACCAGGTTCCTGGACATCGGCTCGGGCATCCCGACCTTCGGCGCGGTGCACGAGATCGCCCGGGAGACCGCACCCGGGGCCGAGGTGGTCTACGTCGACCAGGACCCGGTGGCGGTGGCGCACAGCGAGCTGCTGCTGGCGGACGACCCGCTCAGCCAGGTGGTGCAGGCCGACCTCCGGCAGCCCGCCGACCTGCTGACCAGGCCGCCGGTGGCGGCGCTGCTGGACGCGGGCGAGCCGGTCGCGGTGCTGCTGGTGGCGGTGCTGCACTTCATCACCGACGCCGAGGACCCGGAGGGGATCGTCCGACAGCTGCGGGCGGCCATGCCGGCCGGCAGCATCCTGATCCTGTCCCATGCCTGCCTTGAGGGCCGCCCGGACCAGACCGGCCCGCACCAGGACCTCTACGCCCGGACGCCGACCCCGCTGACGATGCGCAGCCGGAAGCGGATCAGCGGGCTGTTCGACGGCTTCGACCTGGTCGAGCCCGGGGTGGTCTACCTGCCCGAGTGGCAGCCCGAGAACCCGGGGGCGGTGGGTTCCCACCCGGAGCGGTTCACCGGGATGGCGGGCGTCGGGCGCCTGCCGTGAGCGCCGCCCCGGCCCCGGCCCGCGAGCCCGCCGACTCCTTCGGCGAGGCCTGGGCGGCGCTGCTGCACGAGAGCCACGGGGGGATGCTGGCCCCGGCCGTGATCCGGAGGCTGGTGAACCGGACCACCGAGCTGCTGCGGGAGGCCAGGAACGGCGACCCGTTCGACCCCCGGCCGGCCGAGGAGGTCGGGGCGCTGCTGGTGCACGCCCGCTACACCGACCCCGGGGTGCTGGCCCGGGTGGTCACCCTGTTCCAGCGGCAGCCCCTGGACGGGCCCCGGGGCCCGGCCCTGGCCGGGGCCTTCGCGGCCGGCTGGGCGGTGGCGCTGCGCGAGAAGACGCTGCGCGAGCAGGAGAGCATCCGGCTGGCGGCGGACTCCGCCCGGAAGGGCGCGGAGCGGGCGCTGTACGCCTCCGAGGCGCGGTTCCGGGCGCTGTTCGAGAGCGCCGCGATCGGCATCGGGATCGGCGACCTGGAGGGCCGGATCCTGGAGGTCAACCCGGCGCTGCTGGAGCTGTTCGGCGCGCGGCCGGAGGACCTGGCCGGCCGGCGGGTGGACGACCTGGTCCACCCGGAGGACACCCCCGGCGTCTGGGACGCCTACGGCGAGCTGATCGCCGGCAAGCGGGACCACTTCCAGTTCGACAAGCCGTACTACCGGCACGACGGCGAGGTGGTCTGGACCCACCTCACGGTGACCCTGATCCGGGACCAGCAGCAGCGGCCGCAGTACCAGGTGGCGATGCTGGAGGACATCACCGACCGCTACCGGCTGCAGGAGCGGCTGCGCTTCCAGGCCACCCATGACGAGCTGACCGGGCTGCTGAACCGGGCGGCCTTCTTCGAGCGGCTGGAGGCGGTGTTCGAGGCGCCGGAGCCCGGCGCCCGGTTCGGGCTCTGCTACGTCGACCTGGACGGCTTCAAGGTCATCAACGACAGCCTCGGCCACGACGCCGGGGACCAGCTGCTGGCGGCCGTGGCCGCCCGGCTGGCCGCCGTGCTCACCCCGCTGGGCCATGTGGTGGCCCGGCTCGGCGGGGACGAGTTCGTGGTGCTGCTGGAGAACTGCAGCGGCGCGGAGGAGGCGGTGGCGGTCGCCGAGACCCTGCTGGAGGCCCTGGACGGCCCGGTGGTGGTCGGCGACCACCGGCTGTCGGTCGGGGCCAGCGTCGGGGTGCTGGAGCGGACGGTGGCGACCACCACCCCGATGGCCGCGGTCCGGGCGGCCGACCTCACCCTGTACCGGGCGAAGGAGGAGGGGCGCGGCCGGTGGACGCTGTTCGACCCCCGGCAGAACGCCCGCGCGGTCAACCGCTACGCCGTCTCGGTGCGGATGCCGGTGGCGCTGGACCGGGGCGAGTTCTTCATCGACTACCAGCCGCTGTGCTCGCTCGCCGACGGCTCGCTGGCCGCGGTCGAGGCGCTGGTCCGCTGGCGCCACCCGCAGTTGGGGGTGCTCGGTCCGGAGGAGTTCGTGGCGACCGCCGAGGAGACCGGTCTGATCATCCCGCTGGGCCGCTGGGTGCTGGAGCAGGCGTGTGCCCAGGCGGCCGACTGGTCGCGCCGGTTCGGCGCGGCGGCGCCGCAGCTGAACGTCAACCTGGCGGCCCGTCAGGCCCGGACCGCCGGGCTGGTGTCCGATGTCGCCGACATCCTGGCGTCCACCGGCCTGGACCCCGGGCTGCTGCAGCTGGAGATCACCGAGAGCGCGGTGGTGGGCCGTGACGACGAGTCGCTGCCGGCCCTGCACGCGCTGGTCGGCATGGGCGTGTCACTGGCAGTGGACGACTTCGGCTCCGGCTGGTCCAACCTGGCCTACCTCCGCGACCTGCCGGTCTCCGGGCTGAAGATCGCCGGCTCCTTCGTCGCCGACCTGCACGACCCGGAGAAGGACGAGCAGCTCGGCTGGCGGATCGTGGGCGCGATGGTCTCGCTGGCGCACACCCTGGGCCTGGTCGTCACGGCCGAGGAGGTCGAGTCCGAGAAGCACGCCGAGCGGCTGCGTTCGATGGGCTGCGACTGGGCGCAGGGCTGGTACTTCGGCCGACCGGTGCGGCCCTCGGAGATCACCGTCCGCATCGCCGACGGAATCGCGCAGCGCGGCTACCGGCAGTGACGAGTGTTCGCCGGACCGACCTGCAGAACAGGGCAAATAGCCTTATTAGCCGGAAAGTTCCGGAAAGCACTTGACTCTGCGTGAGGAATCCACAGATGATGGGGTCCTGGCGCCCCACTGGTCACTAGTGCGGACAGTACATTTGCCAGTCGTTTTGTTCGACGCTTCGGCGTCCGAGATCGAGCGTCGCCTCCGGGCGGACGCGGCAGTGCCCCGTCACGGGTCCGCCGCTCTCCTCGATCGTTTCCCCACCCAGACGAGGGTCCGGCCTGCGTCCAGCAGCGGCCGGTGCCCGGCCGGTCCTCCGGCCCGGGGCACACTCTCGTCCCGGGCGTGATGCGCTCTCCCCCCGCGCGTCCGCCGCCTCTGGAGAGGCCTCACTCGATGAGTACCACCGTTCCCCCCGCCCCTCCGTCCTCCCCTTCCCCGCCGCCCCGTTCCCCATCGCTCCCCCCGAGCGTCGGCGCGGCAACCGCGACGGCCGGCCCGGACGCCGGGCCACCGACTCCGCGCCCGCCCCGGCCTCCGCCGCCGACCGCCACCCGCTGCGCCGGGCCACCGACACCGCTCCGGTCCGACACACCGTCAGCCTGGTGGTGCCGGCCCGGAACGAGGCCCGGAACATCCCCTGGGTGTTCGAACAGATCCCGTCCTGCGTGGACGAGGTGATCCTGGTCGACGGCGGCTCCGTCGACGCGACCGTGCGGATGGCGGCGGAGTGCCGGCCGACCGTGCGCAGCGTCCGGCAGCGCGGTCGGGGCAAGGGCGACGCCCTGCGCACCGGCTTCCGCGCGGCCACCGGCGAGTACCTGGTGATGCTGGACGCCGACGGCAGCATGAGCCCCGGCGAGATCCCGCACTACCTGCACTTCCTCGACCACGGCTTCGACCTGGTCAAGGGCTCGCGCTACGTCGCGGGCGGCGGTTCGCAGGACCTCACCCTGACCCGTTCGCTGGGCAACCGGGCGCTGCTGGCGGTGGTCAACCTGCTCTACGACGCCGCGCTGACCGACCTCTGCTACGGCTACTGCGCCTTCCGCCGCAGCTTCCTGGACGAGCTCGACCTGCGCGCCACCGGCTTCGAGATCGAGGCCGAGCTGATCGCCCACGCGCTGCGGTCCGGACTTCGGATCGCCGAGGTCCCCAGCCTGGAACTGCCGCGCCGCAACGGCCGCTCGCACCTCCACGCCGTCTCCGACGGCCGCCGGGTGCTGCGGACCCTGCTGACCGAGCGCCCCGGCGCGCGGCCGGCCCGGACCGCCGGCGCGGGTCGGCCGGGAACGGCCCCACGATGAACGGCCCCACGGTGAACGGCCCCACGATGAACGGCTACGACCGGCCCGCCGACGCGGCCTGCCCCTGCCTTGTCGCCCGCGACTCGCCCTACACACCCGTGCGGATCGCCGAACTGGACCTGGACGAGCCCGGTGCGCCGCGCTCCCCCGGGGACACCGGTCCGGTCGATGCGGAGGGACGCGTGTTGGCGTTGGTGCGACTGCACGGACACCCGCTCGGACTGGTGACCGCCGACGGCGCGACCGGCGACACCGCCGGACTGCGCCGGGCGCTGGTCGACGCCGCCCACCGCGATCTGGCCGACCCGATCGCCCGGCACCTCGCCGCCGACGCGGCGGCCGCTGCGAAGGCCCCTGCGGAGGGACGCGCGGCGGCCGGTACGGAGCCCCGCGCCGATGCGGCGCCGTGCCGGGCCGGCCGGTCCCGGCTGCTGGCCGACCCGCCCGCCGTGAGCGTGGTGGTGGCCACCCACAACCGGCCCGAACTGCTGCGGCAGTGCCTGGACTCGCTGCTGCGGACCGGCTACCCCCGGCTGGAGGTGCTGGTGGTGGACAACGCCCCGGCCGACGACGCCGCCGAGCGGCTGGTGCGCGGCGGCCGCTACCCGGCCCGGGTCCGCTACCTGCGGGAGCCGGTCGCCGGGCTGGCCCGCGCCCACAACCGGGCGCTGGCCGAGGTCCGGGGCGAGATCACCGCCTTCACCGACGACGACACCCTGGTCGACCGGGACTGGCCGACCGCACTGGCCGCGGCCTTCGCCGGGTCGGCCGGGATCGGCTGCGTGACCGGGCTGATCCTGCCCGCCGAGCTGGAGACCAGGGCGCAGGCCCGGCTCCAGCAGCACGGCGGCTACGACAAGGGCTTCGGGCCGCGCAGCTGGTCGCTGGCCGACCCGCCGGCCGACCCGCTCTTCCCGTTCACCGCCGGGCGCTTCGGCTCCGGGGCCAACATGGCCTACCGGACCGGTCTGCTGCGGCGGCTGGGCGGCTTCGACCCGGCCACCGGCACCGGCACCCCGGCCCGGGGCGGCGACGACCTGCTCGGCTTCTTCCGGGTCCTGGTCGCCGGCGCCACCCTCGCCTACCGTCCGGACGCCCTGGTCTGGCACCGGCACAGCCGCAGCCCGGACGCGCTGCCCGCACAGGCCTTCGGGTACGGCGCGGGCTTCGGCGCGTTCCTGGCCGCCGCCGTCGCCGCCGAGCCGGGCATGCTCCCGGCCCTGGCCCGCAGGCTGCCGCGCGGCGCGGTGTTCGCGGCCACCCGCCGCAGCGGTGCGGCCGGGGCCGGCGGGACCGGAACCGACGCCGGGTCCGACACCGGCGACTGGAACCGCCGGCTCACCGCGCTGGAGCTGCGCGGGCTGCTCTACGGCCCGCTCGGGTACCTGCGCAGCCGGCGCCAGGACCAGCGGCTGCGGCACGCGGAGCCGAGCCCGCCATGACCACCCGGGTCGAGGCAGCACCCACGACGCAGCTCCGGCCGAGCCGCGCCCCGGCCGGGGACGCCGACGTCCGGGTCACCCCGGCCGTCCTGTCCGCGCCGTCCGTCCAGACCGCGCCCGCCACCGCGCCCGCCGTCCCCGGCACCGCCCGGGACGGCGCCCGGCTGCTGCGCAACGGGCATGTGCTGACCCTGAGTTCACTGCTGACCGCGACCCTGGGCGCGGGCTTCTGGATGGTCGCCACCTCCTGGTACAGCACCGCCTCGGTCGGCCGCAGCTACGCCGCGATCTCGGCGGTCTCGCTGCTCTCCGGCTTCGGCCAGCTCAACCTGGCCGATGTGCTGGTCCGCTTCGTACCGGCGGCCGGACGGCACACCCGTCGGCTGGTGCTGCGCTGCTACGCCGCCAGCGCGCTCTTCAGCACCCTGCTCGCGGGCCTGTTCCTGCTGCTGGTGCCGGTGCTCGCGCCGGGGCTCGACTACCTCCGCAGCCCGCTCGGGGCCGCCTGCTTCATCGCCGCGACCTGCGGCTACTCGATCTTCGTGCTCCAGGACGGGGTGCTCACCGGGCTCCGCCGGGCCGGCTGGGTCCTGGGCGAGAACGCCCTGTTCGCCGCCGTGAAGACGGGGCTGCTGCTGGCCTTCGGGATCTGGGCGCTCAGTGCGGGCGTGCTGCTCTCCTGGGCCGGGGCGCTCGCCGTGGCGATGGCCATGACCAACTACTACCTGTTCCGCCATGCCGTGCCCCGGCACCAGCGGGCCGGGGCCGGCGCCCCCGCGCCGCACCGGCTGCTGCGCTACGCGGCGGCGGACTACCTCGGCGCGCTGTTCCGGCTCAGCGCCTACAACGTGGTGCCGCTGATCGTGCTGAACCGCTACGGCCCGGTCGGCAACGCCTACTTCTCGCTGGCCTGGGTCGTCGGCTACAGCCTGTTCCTGGCCGCCTACAACATGGGCAGCTCGATGATCGTGGAGGCGGCTCGCTGCCCCGAGCGGCTGGAGGAGAACGCCCGCCGGATCCTGCGCCACAGCGGCCTGCTGATGGCCGCCGCCGCGGTGCTGATCGTCTGCTGCGCGCCATGGGTGCTCGCGCTGTTCGGACCCGAGTACTCCGCCCACGGCACCACGCTGCTGCGGCTGCTGTCCCTGGCCGCGCTGCCGAACCTGCTGCTGGGCATCGCCATCGACGTCGCCCGCGCCCGCCGCACCCTGGGCTGGGCGGTCGGGCTGCAGGCCGTGCTCTGCGTGCTGGTGCTCGGCCTGACCGCCTGGCTGCTGCCGGTGTTCGGGATCGCCGGGGTCGGCGTCGCCTGGCTGCTCGCCGAGTGCCTGCTCGCCGTGCCGCTGCTGCTCACCCTGAACCGTTGGCTGCCGCGCCGCCCGCCGCCGCCCGGAAGGAGCACGCCATGACCACCGCCCCCGCGACCGCACTGCCCTCCCTCTCGGTGGTGGTGTGCGCCTACACCACCGACCGCTGGGACGACCTGCGGGCCGCCGTCGCCTCGGTCCTCGCCCAGCGCGAGCCGGTCGACGAACTGCTGCTGGTGGTCGACCACTGCCCCGAACTCGCCCGCCGTGCCACGGCCGAACTCCCCGGCGTGCGGACCCTGGTCAACACCGAGCGCCGGGGGCTCTCCGGCGCCCGCAACAGCGGCGTGGCCGCCGCCCGGGGCGAGGTCGTCGCCTTCCTCGACGACGACGCCGCCGCCGAACCCGACTGGAGCCGACGGCTGCTGGACGGCTACCGGGACCCCCGGGTGCAGGGCGTCGGCGGCCTGGTCCGACCGGCCTGGGACACCGGCCGGCCCCGGTGGTTCCCGCCCGAGTTCGACTGGGTGGTCGGCTGCTCCTACCGGGGCCTGCCCGAACACCCGTCGCCGGTACGGAACTTCATCGGCGCCAACATGTCGTTCCGGCGGGCCGCGCTGCTCGCCGCCGGCGGCTTCCGGACCGATCTGGGACGCGTCGGCCGCCGACCGCTGGGCTGCGAGGAGACCGAGCTGTGCCTGCGGCTGAGCTCCCACGACCCCGCCGCCGTGCTGCTCTACCAGCCCGCCGCGGCCGTCCGCCACCATGTGCCGGAGGCCCGCAGCGGCTGGTCCTACTTCCGCTCCCGCTGCTATGCGGAGGGGCTCTCCAAGGCCCGGGTCGCCCGCTACGCCGGACGCGGACCGGCCCTCGCCAGCGAGCGGACCTACCTCCGGTCGACCGTGCCGACGGCCGTCGTCCGGGGGCTGCGCCCCGGCTCCGGCAGCGCGCCGGGGACGGTCGCCGCGCTGGCCACCGGCGTCGGCGCGACCCTGCTCGGCTACGCCGCCGGGCGGCTGCACGGCGGCGCGCCGTGAACGCCCCGGTGCCGGTCTTCCTCTACCACTCGGTGTCGACCGATCCGGCGCCCTGGATCGCCCCGTTCACCGTGGCGCCGAGGACCTTCACCGAGCAGTTGGACCAACTCGCCGCCAGCGGCCGCACCGTCGTCCCGCTGCGCCGGCTGGTCGCCGCGCTGCGCGGCGGGCCGCCGCTGCCGGCGAACTCCGCCGTGCTCACCTTCGACGACGGCTTCGCCGACTTCTACTGGACGGTGGCGCCGCTGCTCGGCGCACGGGAGCTGCCGGCCACCCTCTTCGTCACCACCGGGGCGGTGCACCCGCCCGGCGGCCGGGCGGCGGGCAGCCTGCTGCCGCCCGCCGACATGCTGAACTGGCGTCAGCTGGCCACCCTGGACGCCTGCGGCATCGAGATCGGCGGCCACAGCCGCACCCATCCCCAGCTGGACACCCTGGGCGGCCGGAGCGTCTGCGCCGAGGTGGCCGGCTGCAAGCGGGAGCTGCAGGAGGTGCTGGGCCACCCGGTCACCGCCTTCGCCTATCCGCACGGCTACTCCAGCCCGGCGGTGCGCCGCCGGGTCCAGAAGTCCGGCTGGACCTCGGCCTGCGGAGTCGGCCGTGCCTTCAGCTCGGCCGCCGACGACCCGCTGGCCATCTCCCGGCTGATGGTGATGGCGGACACCCCGCCGGAGCTCTTCCGCAGCTGGACCCAGGGCGGCGGCGCGCCGGTGGCGCCGTTCCCGGAGCGGCTGCGGACCCGCGGCTGGCGCGCCTACCGCCGGGCCAGGGCCGCGGTGCACTGTCCGGTCGGCGGGCCGCCGGCCTGCTGAGCGCGGACCGGCGGGGGTGGTCAGTGCTGCCAGACCCGGACCCAGCCGACCCGCATCACCGCCGACTGCAGCGTCGGGGCCGGGGCCGAGGGGTAACCGACAGCCAGGTTGAGCAGCAGCTCCATCGGGACGTCCGGCACGTTCTCGGTCACCCGGTTGCGCACCACGCCGTCGACGTACCAGGTCAGCGAGGTCTTCTCCCAGTCGACCGCGAAGACGTGGAACCCGGCCGGGAAGTCCACCGGCCCGTAGCGCTGCTGGGCGTGGGCGTCCGCGCCGCCGGGGCCGGCCCAGTGGACGGTCATCTGCACCGAACTGGCGTCGCCGGTGAACTCGGCGATGTCCAGCTCCGGAGGGGTGGTCCGGGTGTCCGGCATCAGCCAGAAGGCGGGGAAGGTGCCCGGGTCGCCGGGGACCTGGATCGAGGCCGCGAAGTAGCCGCCGGTGAAGGTCCGGCGGGGGGTGCCGAACCAGGAGTCGCGGCCGGTGGAGACCATGCCGGAGGTCCACGGGTAGGTGGTGCCGTCCGAGCCGGGGGTGGCCCGGCGGACGGCGGTCAGGCTGAGCCTGCCGCCGCCGACGGCGACCTGGCCGGGCAGGTACCACTCGCTCTCGTGGTTCCCGGCATTGGTGCACCCGTTCAGGTTCCAGTCGTAGCAGGTGGTCCACCGGGCCGGGTCGAGGGCGGTCCCGGTGAAGTCGTCCTGGAAGACCACGTGCCAGTTCCCGGGCGCGGCCGGGACGGTGGACAAGTCGGCCGGCGGCGCGCTCGGCTGCGGCGCACTCGGCTGCGTCGCGGGCCGCGCTGCGGGCGGGCCCCGGCGCAGCCGGCGGCGGCCAGCAGACCCAGCACCAGCAGTGCCGGCCCGGCCCGGCGCCGGGCGCGGCGTCCGGGCCCGGGTCGGGCCGGGCCGGGCGTCGGCGGCGTCGGCGTCGGCGGGGCGCGGCCAGCGGTACCGGAGCAGCGCCATCAGGGTGGTCAGCGCGGCCAGCGCGGCGAGGGCCCCGACCGTGGTGTAGCTGCGGCTCAGGTAGAAGCCCTCGGCCACCACGGTGTCGAGGGACAGGCTCAGCGCCACGGTGAGCACGGCCGCCGCCGGCCGGACCGGTGCCCGCTCCCGGCGCAGGCCGACCAGCCGGACCGCCGCCCCTCCGGGGCAGAGCACCAGGAACACCGCCAGCAGCAGCACCCGCAGCGGATCGGCGGCCGGCAGCGCGGTCGCGGCCAGCGCGATCCAGCCGGAGACGGCCAGTGTCGGGCCGAGGAACGTCCGGTGCATGGGGGTCGGCCTCCGTACGGGTGTCAGGGCGCGATCGGAGCGGGCACGGGTGCGGGCGGGACCGGGACCGGGAGCGGCGGGACGGGGACGAGGGGCACCGGCACGAAGCGGTAGACCACCGCGTCCGGGTTGCGGTAGACGGTGGTGAAGCCGGGTCGGCCGGCGACGGCCGCCTCCAGCCTGGCCATGGTGTCGGCGGGCAGGATCCCGGTGAGGTAGCACTCGGCGGCCTGGGCCCGGGTCAGCACCAGGTAGGCCGGGGTGCCCGGCGGGGTGGCCGAGAGTGCCTGCCGGAGGCCCGCGAGCGGGTCGTGCACCAGCAGCGCGACTGCCTCCCGGCCCTGCTGGCCGAGCTGCACCAGCGGGTGGTCCTCGTAGTGCTCGTAGATGCCGGGGACGTTGTCGGTCAGCGCGACCAGCACCGCGCCGACCGGGGCGGTGCCGGTGACGTACCGGGCGGCGTCGACCTCGCCGGTGGTGAACCGGTTCATCTCCTCCTTGCTGTCGTAGCCCAGGAAGAGCCCGCAGAGCAGCGCCAGCAGCAGCCCGAGCGCGCCGAGCAGCCGCAGGTCGGGCCGGGGGCGGGGGCGCAGCACCAGCGCGGCGGCCAGGAAGGCGGTGGCCGGCAGCGCGAACAGGTAGACCCGGAAGAGCATCTCCCCGCCGTAGCTGTTGGCGGCCAGCAGCGGGATCGGCGAGAGCGCCACCAGCGGCAGCCCGGTGCGCCGCACCCACCGGCGGCGGAGGAAGGAGAGCAGCGCCAGCAGCAGCACGGCGGCCGAGAGCGCCCGGTCGGCCCAGTCCACCACCACCTGGCCGGGGGCGGCCGAGGACAGCCCGGCGAAGCCGGAGACCGCGTTGGTGTCCGGGCTGAGCAGCGCCGCGCTGAAGTTCTTGAGGTTGCCCGCGATGTACGGCCGCGCCACGGTCAGCCCCCAGAGCAGCTCCATGGCCAGGGCGCCGCCCAGCAGCGGCAGGGTGACCCGGCGGTTCGCCCGCGGCAGCGAGAGCGCGGCCAGGGCGGTGATCAGCATCAGCGGGGTGAGCTGGTGCGAGGAGATGATCACCGCCTCGATCAGCAGCAGCGGCGCCAGCCGGGCCGCCGTCCAGCCGCGCACGGCGACCCGGTCCGCGGCGGGAGCGTCCGCGGCGAGGTCGTCCGCGGCCTCCGGGTTCCCCCGGGCCGGGGGCAGCTCGCGGAACACCACCGCCAGCAGCACCACGTAGAGCAGGAAGGCGAACGCCTGCGGCGAGAAGTAGTCCTGCCCGACCCAGGAGCAGCAGTAGAAGATCCAGGCCCCGCCCCAGACCAGGGTGCGCTCCCGGCTGACCGACCGGTAGAGCAGCAGCAGCGGGCCCAGCAGCAGGGCGTTGGCCACCGGCGGGGTCCAGGCGGCGTAGCCGAGCGGCGAGTGCAGCCCGGTCGCCCGGAGGAAGAGCCCGTTCAGGTTGAAGAAGCCGGGCCACTGGTTGTAGATGGCCAGCGGTCCGGCGTCGGGCACGGGTCCGTTGTGCCGGATCATCGCGTTGATCACCGCGACGTGCTTCCAGGCCCAGGCGTAGCGCATGTTGGCGTAGAGCACCGCCGGGGTCGCGTGGATGACCGCGATCAGTCCCAGCACGTACGCGGCCAGCCAGGCCCGGCCGACCCCGCGCAGGTAGAGCGCGACCGTGAAGCCGACCGTGAGCAGCAGCACCGCCGCCCAGTAGAGCGCCGGCAGCACCTGGAGCAGGCCGAGGTCGCCCATCCGGTCGAGGTCCACGTGCCGCAGCGAGAGCAGCCACAGCAGCAGCGCCAGCGGCAGGGCGCCACGGGCGGCGCAGCGCAGCGGCAGCGCGGGCCGGTGCCCGGGGGCGGCCTCGACGGCCGTCATCCGCCGGCTGCCACGGCCACGCCGATGCGTCGGGAGGCGAAGCCGGTGCCGCAGACGAAGCGCAGCACCGGGCCGAAGGTCGCGGCGGCGGCCAGGCCGGTGAAGTACAGCCCCGGGACCGAGGACTCGAAGCCGGCGGAGAGCGCCGGGGCCCGGCCGGTCCGCCGCACCGCCGCGCGCAGCTCGGGCGAGAGCAGCTCGATCCGGTCGACGTCGACCCGGTAACCGGTGGCCGCGAGCACGTGGTCGGCCTCCAGTACCCGGACCGCGCCGTCCCGGTCGGCCAGCTCCAGCCGGGCGCCCGGGCCGCTCGGCACGGCGGAGAGGATCCGGTGGCCGGTGAGCAGGTCGACCCGGCCGATCACCCGCTCGCGCAGCCACCAACCGCCGGAGGGACCGAGGACGGTGCGCAGCAGGTGGCCGCGGACCGGCTCCGGCAGGTGCCGGTAGGCCCCGGCGGCGCGGCTGTAGGCCAGCATCGACCAACCGGGGCCGAGGGTGGTGTCCGGCTTGGCCAGGCGGCGGAGCGGCGGACGCGAGCGCGGGCGCTCGCCGGTCGGCGGCGCGGCGAAGGCCAGTTCGGCCGTCCGGGCGACGAGGACCGGCTCGGCCCCGGCCTCCAGCAGCAGCGCGGCGCTCTCCAGCGCCGACTGCCCGGCCCCGACCACCGCGACCCGCTGCCCGGCGAAGCCGGAGAGGTCGGCGTGTTCCGCCGAATGGGTGGCCGCCCCCGCCGCGACCAGCTCCGCCAGCTCCGGCGGCACGTACCCGAACGGGCCGAGGCCGTTGGCCATGACCACGGACCTGCTGGCGAGGACCTCGCCGTCGGCCAGCTCGACCCGGAAGGCTCCGCCGCTCGCCCCGATCCGGCGCACCCGGGTCCGCTCCAGCGCCGGCACCAGCCGCTGCTGGAACCACGAGCCGTAGCGGACGAACTCGTCCAGCGGCACCGGGTGCAGGTCACCGCCGGGTTCGCGGCCCTCGGCCGCCCGGAACCGGGCCAGCGTGCCCGTGCCCCAGGGGTCGGCGATGGAAGAGGCCGAGGGGGTGGACTTCAGGTACATCCCGGCGGGCATCCGCTCGCGCCAGCTCTCCATCGGATCGCCGAACACCCGGAAAGGTACGCCGCGCACCCGTAGGTGCGCGGCGGCGGCGAGGCCGTAGGGGCCCGCGCCGACCACGGTGACCGGCAGTACATCCCCCGCGCCGCTGCGACGATCGTCCGGACCTGCCATCGGAGGTCATCCCCTGTCGTGGTCGATCCTGTCGTGGGAGGTCGCAGCCGTCCCGCTCGCGCGCGGTCGGACCGCCCCGGAAAATAAGCGTCAGGGCCGGGCCAGCGGCTCGCAACCGGACCGGCTGCGGCCGGCCGGGCCGCCGAACCGGATCGAGGGCACCATGCACGGAACCGGCCCCGAGCTGGACCGCACCGTCCCCGCGCTGCTGGTCAAGGTCGGCCGCTACCCGGAGCACCACGGCGGGGTCGGCGTGATCCGGACGCTCGGGCGGCGGGGCGTGCCGGTGCACGCCATGGTCGAGGACCGGTTCACCCCGGCGGCGCTCTCCCGCTACACCGCCCGGCGCTTCGTCCGGCCGACGACCGGCCGGGAGGAGCCGGCGGCGCTGGTCGACGCACTGCTCGCGATCGGGCGCGAGATCGGTCGCCGCAGCGTCGCCGTACCGACCGACGACGAGGCGGCGGTGCTGCTGGCCGAGCACGCCGGGCGGCTGGGCGAGTGCTTCCTGCTGCCGCCGGTCCCGTCCGGGCTGCCGCGCGCGCTGGCCGACAAGGGCGGGCTGCACCGGCTCTGCGTCGAGCACGGGGTGCCCACCCCGCGCGCCCTCGTCCCGGACGGCCACGGGGAGCTGCTCGCGGCGGCGCGGGAGCTGGGCTATCCGCTGGTGCTGAAGAACCTGGCGCCGTGGACGAGGCTGCGGGCCCCGGTGGTCTCGCACACCACCGTGGTCCACGACGAGCGCGAGCTGCTCGCGGCCTGCCCGCCGGGCACGGACCCGTCCGTGCTGGTCCAGGAGTACCTGCCGGCGGAGGCGGCGGAGGACTGGTTCACCCATCTCTACTGCGCCGCCGACGGCCGGGTGCAGCTGGTCTTCACCGCGCTGAAGGTCCGCTCCTGGCCGCCGCAGGCCGGGGTGACCGTCCGCGCCCGGACCCTGGACAACCCGCGACTCGCCGAGCAGGCCGCCGAGTTCTGCCGACGGATCGGCTACCGGGGGGTGGCCGACCTGGACTGGCGCCTCGACCGCCGGGACGGCCGCTACAAGCTGGTCGACTTCAACCCCCGGACGGGGGCCCAGTTCCGGCTGTTCGAGACGGTGTCGGGGGTCGACGTCGTCCGCGCCCTGCACCTGGACCTCACCGGCCGACCGCTCCCCCCGGGGCCGCCGGACCTGCGCCGCAGCTTCCGGGTCGGCCAGCTGGACCTGCCCGCCGCCGCGGCCTGGTCCTGGCGGGAGCGCCGGCTCCCGCCCGACCTGCTGCCGCACCGCGCCACCGAGCGGGCCTGGCTCTGCGGCGACGACCCCCTCCCGGCCGCGGCCGAGGCGGCCCGCTTCACCGCCACCGCCGCGCGCCGCGCCGTCCGCGCGCTCGGCCGGGCGCGGGGGCGGGCCGGGGCGCCACGGGCGTAACGGACGACACGCGGGCGCGCGGCCGCCCTCCGGGGAGGGACGGCCGCGCGCCCGAGGTGCGGGGAGCGTGTCGGGACGCTAGGGGACGGTCACCCCCTGGAGGACGACCGGGCCGAGGCTGCTGTCGAGCTCGGTGGCCTGGGAGACGCCGGGCGGGGTGATGGTGTCCATCACCTTGCCGACGGTGCTCGGGTCGGCCGAGCAGATCCGCTCGGCCCCGCCGACCGGGCAGACCCCGAAGGAGTAGGCGCCGGGGGTGGCGGTGAAGGCGCGGGCCAGGTCGGAGCTGTAGCCGTCCTGGCCGGCCAGGGCCAGGGTGAAGGTCCAGCCCGAGGTGGGCGTGCCGAACTCGGACTCCGGCAGGGCGATGGTGACGGTGTTGGAGACCGAGGAGGCGACGACCGCGCTCGGGGTGCCGACCTGGTTGTTCCCGGCGTCCACCCACACCGGGGAGGCGAAGCCCTGGACCTCCAGCCGCTGGCTCCAGGCGTCGGCCGGGGCGACGGTGTAGTTCCGCGAGGGGTAGGGCGCGGCGGTGGAGGTCGAACCCGCCGCCGGGTCGTGGACGTAGATGTCGAGCAGCTGCGCGCCCATGGTGTTGCCGAAGGTCGGGGTGAGCGACTTGAGCGTGGTGCGCAGATAGACCGTGCCGCCCTGGGTGATCACCTGGAACCGGGTCAGGTCGAAGGAGCCCGGGGTGAAGTCCGAGGCGGTCGGGTACTGGTAGGTGCCCGGTCCGTTGTCGTCGCCGACCGGGTCGGTGACGTCGAGGACGGTGGTGCCGCCGGTGATGTCGCCGACGACGGCGGTCTGGGCGTAGCCGGTCGCGCCGGCCGGGGTGGTCGCGGCGACGGTGATCTCGTCGGTGCCGAAGCCGATGGCGACCGGGACGGAGAAGGCGCCGCTCGCGTCGGCGTTGGTGCTGACGGTGGTTGCCGCCCCGCCGGTGTCGGTGTCGTCGGCCTCGACCACCACGGAGGAGCCGGGGGTGGTGGTCCCGGTGACGGTCGTGGTCGAGGACTCCACCGTGGTGCCGGAGCCGGGTGCGGTCAGGGTGACCGTGGCCGCCTTCGGCGCACCGTGGGTGACGTAGCGGGCGGTGGTGATCGAGGGGCGGTCGACGGTGCGGCCCTGGCCGAGGTCGACGATCAGCCGCAGCTCCTGGGCCTGGGCCCAGGTCAACGGGGAGGCGGAGCCTGCCGCCTGGCCGTCGGTGAAGCCGATCGACGCGGTGGTCGGGTCGCTGCCGTAGGGCGACGCGGGCAGGTTCGGGTCCTCCCAGACCTGCTCGGGCACCAGCCCGACGCCCGAGGCCGACTTGATCATGAAGGAGAGCAGCGCGGAGGCGGTCGCCGGGTCGCCGGTGGCGATCGCGGACTCGGCCCGCTCGCCGGACAGCACCGGCCACAGGTGGCCGGTGCCGACGTCGGTGGTCGGCCACGGCTCGCCCGCCGTGGTGCAGCCGGTCTGGCTGTCGGTGGTGGAGCAGTCCCCGTAGCCGTCCGCACTGCCGGCGCTCGCGGCGTCGCCGTAGCGGTAGTAGCCGGTTCCGGAGGGGGTGCTGACGGACAGTTGGTTGTCCAGCACCTTCAGCGAGTTGGTGAAGGCGCTGTCGGTCGGCGCGATCTCACCGAGCCGCACCAGCTCCTGGAAGCCGCCGTCCACGACCGAGTCCTGGGCCAGGGTCGGCGCCCCGTTGCCCAGGTTGTAGCTGGTGGTGGCGTTGGGGTCGCCGGTCTTGGAGAGCCGGAGGAAGTACGGCGAACCGCTGTCCGGGCCGGTGCTGGTGACGGTCCAGCTCTCGATGTTCCGCTGGAAGTCGTCGGCGGTGGCCTGGTAGAGCTGGGCGTCGGCCCTGTCGCCGTGGAGCGCGGCGATGGACGAAGCGGCGGTCAGCCCGGCGATCTCGGCGGCGATGGTCGAGGGCGAGTAGCCGGACTGCTCCTCCCAGCGCTCGACGCCGTAGGACGGGCCGTGCGCCACCAGGTAGTCGGCGGCGGGCTTGATGTGGCCGGTCCACAGCGCGGTGTCGCCGGAGAGTCCGGACAGGTACGCCATCAGGATCGGGTAGGCGGTCTCGTCCAGCTGGTCGCCGCCGGTGTCCGGCGCGGCCTTGCCGTTGACCAGCGAGTTGCGCGGGATCTCGCCGGTCGGCAACTGCTGCTGGTCGAAGAGGAACAGATCCGCGTCCCGGGCGGTGGCGATGTCGCCGTCCGCCATCAGACCGGTGAACGCCTCGTAGAGGTCGCGGCCGAAGACCTCGCGGTAGGAGCCGTAGTAGACCGGCTTGCCGTTGACCAGCGTCCCGGCGTTGACGGCCTGCCCCCAGGGCGAGGCCAGCGAGGCGACGATGGCGCCCGGGTAGGTCTTGTCCTCGCTGGCCTTGAGCACGTCGGCGTCGAGGTAGTAGGTCTTCCGAACCGTCGCGGCGGCGATCCCCGGGGCCGACTTCGGCGCGCGGTTCAGCGTGCTGTCGTAGGCGTGCCAGCCGTCCGTGTAGTCCCGGGCCACCTGGGCGAAGGGGGTGCGCAGCGAGGCGGCGGCGGTGCTCACCGCCTGGGCCTGGGTGCGTCCGAAGCCCAGTGCCAGGGTGATGTCGTCACTGTGACGGGGCGTCACGTCCTCGGTGGCGACGATGTGCCCGTCCGGCGCGGAGGTGGCGGCGGTCGCGGCGGTGATGGCGTGGGCCGCGTCGAGCTGGGTCAACCCGTCGCTCGCGGCGCCCGCGTAGCCGACGGAGGCGGTGCCGACGGTCGACGCGTCCAGGTCCATGTAGGTGGGGACGGCGTAGTCGCGGTTGGCGGCCTCGGTCACGGTGTTGCTGCTGTAGACCACGGCGGTCCCGGAACTGTGGTCCACCACTCCGCTGTTGCCGCCGGCGTTCTGGGTGCCACCGCCGCCGTCGCCGTTGGCGTGCGCGTCGAGCCGCGCGTAGACGTGCAGCGCACGGACGTCGACGCGGCTGCCGGGCAGCGCGGTGAGCTGGGTGTGCATCAGCACCGTGTCGCGGGCGGGGTCGGTGACGTACTGGGTGCGCAGCTGGAAGCCGTGCTTGGCGTCGGTCGAGGTGACGGTGCAGGCCATGTCGGTGTCGTCGGCCTGGACCGTGTACGTCATGTCGCGGGTCTGCAGGTCGGTGAAGGTGGAGCCGTCGGTGACGACGTACTGCAGGGTGCTGACGTCGCTGTTGTCGACGGTGGGCTCGTACACGTCGGACAGCACTCCGTCGGCGACGGTGTACCAGACCTTGGAGGTGCTGTTCCTGGCGGTGCCCAGGCAGTCCTTCCGGGCGAGGTCGAAGTACGACGCCGCGCCGGGAGCACCGGTGGCGACGCCGGCTGCCGTGGCGGCGGCGGCCGGTCCTGGCGACGCGGCGCGCGCGGTTCCGCCCGCCGTCGCGATCAGCGCCAGGGCGGCGGCCGAGGCGAGCGCGGCGGCCACGCGTGGGTGTCGGGTCATGATTCCCCTCAGAGTGACGGAAATGGTCACATACCAGTGGAGGCTCACTTGACCGCTCGGCGGTTCGAGGGGGGAACCGGAGTTCTTGCGAAAGCCGTTGCAAGAACTCGCGATGAAAGTACCCGCAAGTGACTTGCGAGTAAAGGGCGGCGGCACGGCTCGTCCCCGGACCGACCCGCCCGGCGGATCGCAGGTCAGCAGGGGGAGCGCTCTCCCGGCTCGGGCCGGCAGGCCGGGGCCTCGGCAGCGCGCCGCGCATCGGCCGCCGTCCACGGCCAGGTTCGCCGACGGTCCGTCAGCACGGCCCGGCGGCCCGGAATTCCGGACCCGGTCGAGCACCTGGACCGGCCCGATCCGAGGCAGCGTCAGTACGGGTGCGCGCAGCGCCGGTTCGACGCCGTCACCCGGTGACTGGTAGAATTACTGTGGAGCGTCCGTCACCGCGAGGTGTCGAGACGCTTTTTTCATGCCCACAGCACCCGCATCCGCGCCATCCGTCACGCCCCGGCCCCGCGTCCGGGGGACCCTCTTCCACACGGCCGTCACGGCTCCGCGCGGCGAGGAACTACTGCCGCTCTCGGCCCTCCGGGAGCAGCACCCGGACCTCTACCTCCGTCATCGCGCCAAGTACACGGGCCGGGAGAAGCGACTGCTCGAACGGGTGATCCCGCTGGACTGCGCCTGGGAGGACGTCGTCTTCCTCTCGCCGATCGACTCCTCGGTCCTGTTCGAGGCGATGCGCAGCTCCGGTCGGCCGGTGCCGGAGATCACCATGTGGCCGCTGGACGCCGCGCAGCTGGATCCCCGACGCTGCTGCATCCGGCTCATGCGGGTGACCCGCGGCGAGCGCAGCGCGGACCCGGGCGACGCGGACGACTACCTGCCGCTGACCACCGCGACGCTGCGGGCGGTGTCCCAGGTCACGGACCGCGCGCTGACGCGGCTGCGCACCCTGGGCCCCGACGAGCCGTCACTCCCCTGGGGCGACGTCCCGCACATCCTCCATCGCGGACCGCTGCCGCTGAGCGTCTTCCGCCGCTGAGCGCGGACCGCCCCGGGTCGGCCCGCGCAGGGTCGGCCCGGGGCGGGTCGTTCGGCGCGGGTCACTCCCCGGCGGGTCGCTCCCCGGCGGACCGCTCCCCGGCGGACCGCTCCGGCGCGGCCGGGGCGGTGGCCACTGCGGCGAGCGGGGCGTCGGCCTCCGCGCGCATGTAGGCCGGGGCGAGCCGGCGCAGCCCGTGGTAGCCGACCAGGACCACGATCGTGCCCAGGGCGATGCCGCCGAGCTCGAAGTTCTTGCTGATGTGCAGGGTGACGCCACCGATGCCGACGATGATCCCGGCCGCGACCGGCACCAGGTTGACCGGATTGGAGAGGTCGACCCGGTTGCGGACCCAGATCTGCGCGCCGAGCAGCCCGATCATGCCGTACAGGACGACGGTGATCCCGCCGAGCACCCCGCCCGGGACCGCGGCGACCACCGCGCCGAACTTCGGGCACAGCCCGAACAGCAGCGCGAAGCCGGCGGCAGCCCAGTAGGCGGCGGTGGAGTAGATCCGGGTCGCCGCCATCACCCCGATGTTCTCGGCGTAGGTGGTGGTGGCCGGTCCGCCGAGCGCGGTCGACAGCACGGTGGCCGCGCCGTCGGCGGCGATCGCCGTGCCCAGCTCGTCGTCGAGCGGATCGCCGGTCATCTCCCCCACCGCCTTCACATGGCCGGCGTTCTCGGCGATCAGCGCGATCAGCACCGGCAGCGCCACCACGATCGCGCTCGCGCTGAAGTGCGGCGCGTGGAACTGCGGCAGCCCGATCCAGTGCGCGGAGCGGACGGCGGACAGGTCCAGCCGCCAATGGTCCGTCACCTGTCCGGCGCCGTTCACCGAGTGGATCTTTCCGAGGGTCTCGTCCAGGACCCAGGACAGCAGGTAGCCGAAGACCAGCCCGAGGAAGATAGCGATCCGCGACCAGAAGCCGCGCAGCGCCACCAGCGCGAAGCCGGTGAACAGCATCACCGCCAGGGCGGTCCACTGGTCCTGGGGCCAGTAGGTGCCGGCCGTGACCGGCGCCAGGTTGAAGCCGATCAGCATCACCACGGACCCGGTCACCACCGGCGGCAGCACCGCGTGGATCACCCGCGCGCCCAGCGCACGGACCACCAGGCCGCAGACGAACAGGGCGACGCCGACGCTCAGCAGCGCGCCGGTGACCGTCGCCGAGGTCCCCCCGGCCGCCCGGATCGCCGCCGCCACCCCGACGAAGGAGAGGCTGCTGCCGAGGTAGCTGGGCACCCGGCCCCGGGTGGCGAGCAGGAAGATCACCGTGGCGACGCCCGACATCATGATCGCCAGGTTGGGGTTCAGCCCCATCAGCACCGGTGCGACGAACGAGGCCCCGAACATCGCCACCACGTGCTGGGCGCCGAGCCCGATCGTCCGGCCCCAGCTCAGCCGCTCGTCCGGCCGTACCACCGCCCCGGGCAACGGCGGCCGACCGCCGTTGTGGAGCTTCCAGCCGAAACCCGAACCCACGCCCTACTCCCATCACCGGCCCCGACATACAGTCCCGACAGTATGCCAACCGGACAATCCCCCTGGTCACCCCGGTGGTGTGTCCGTCCTGCGCGCCGCCGGACGGCACCACTTCGCCGGGGCCACGGTCGGTCCAGGAGGAGGAGGGCGTCAACGTCAACGGGCGGGCGGGCCCGCCTGTCGGCGGAAGTCCAGCGCGTAGAGGACCTTGTCGTAGCGACGGGCGCCGACCGCCACGAAGTCGTGGAGTCGGCCGTACTCGGAGAAGCCCAGTGAGCGGTAGAGCCCGAGCGCGCGCTCGTTGTCGCCCCGGGCGTCCAGGGTGAGCACCTCCACGCCCGCCGCCCGGGCGTCCTCGACCAGCGCGGCGGTCAGCGCCCGGCCGACGCCACGGCCGTGAACCGCGCCGTCCACGGCGAGCTTCTCCAGATCGGCGTGCGGGCGGTGGGTCGGCCGGGCGTAGCGCAGCCAGTAGCCCAGCCCGACCAGCCGACCGTCCAGGAAGGCCACCCGCAGGGCCCCATCACCGGCCCGCGCCCCGGCGAGGACCCGGTCCAGCAGTTCGGCCACCTCGTCCGGCCCGGGCGGGTCGACCCATCCCAGCGCGGCGCCCGCGGCGACCAGGTCGGCCAGCAGTCGCCGGGCCGGCCCGGCCAGCGCCGCCACCGTCCCCTGACGCCAGGTCAGCTCCGAAGCGCCGAGCAGCACGAGCCCGTCGGCGGACGCGCCGGTGATCGATTCCAGGTCCATGCCCCGCACCCTGACCGGGCGTACCGGCCAGGAACCACCTGGTCCGATCGTGTGGGGCGGTCACCCCGGGCGGGCGGATTCTCGGGCACTCGGAGTACTCGTCAGTTTAACGTGGTGATGATTTCCATATTCCTCTCCTGAAGCAGGAGTGGGGCGCGGTGCCGGAAGCGCTCCGGCCGCCCCCTCCGGAAGGAGAGAACCCGATGGCCAGCCTCCAATCGGGGCTCGTCGGCGCTGCTGCGGCCGCCCTGGTCCTCAGCCTCGGAGGTACCGCCCACGCGGCCACCTCGGACGGGCCCACCTGGTGCGACGAGCACCCCGACAGCTGCACCGGCGCCCCGCCGTCGACCGGCGGCGCGCACTCCCCCTCGCCACCGGCCCGGCCCGCCGCCCCGCGTCCCCGTCCCACCGTCGCCGCGCCCCCGGCGCCGGTGCTCCCGGCACCGGCCCCGGCGCCCGGCGATCCCGGCGGCGCGGACCCGGGCATCCCCCTGCCCGGCGTGCGCTTCAGCATCGAGATCGACCCGAGCACCACCGTGCCCGGCGGCCATGTCAGCCTCGTCTCCTTCCACGGCTGCGACGACGCCTCGGACCCGCTCGCCGTGTCACCGGCCTTCAGCCGCTCGGTGCCGTTCCGGCACGCGGACGGCCGTCGGCTGCTGGCCGGGGCCACCGTGTCGCCGGACGTCGACCCCGGCAGCTACGCCGTCGACGAGCAGTGCCACGGCCGGACCGTCGGCTCCGGTCGGCTCCGCGTCGTGCCGCTGACCTCGCTCGCCACCGGCGGCGGCTGGGGCGGCACGCAGCAGTCCCTGGTCCCGGCGGTCCCGGCCGACGACCTCGCCGCACCCCTCGGCTGGGCCCTCACCGGGGCGGCCGGCGCCCTCGGGGCCCGGACGCTGCTCCGCCGCAGGCCGGGCGGAAAGGCCGCCCGTGGCTGAGCGCGGGCCACGCCCGCTGCGGCTCGCGCTGGAGGCGCTCTCCGCGGCCGTGCTGCTGGTCGCCGTCCTCGGCGCGACCCTGGGCAGCACCGTCCCCCCGCAACCGCCGCTCCCGCCGTCCGGACCCTCCCGGACCGCCGATGCCGTGCAGTCCACCGGACCACAGTCCGGGGCCGTACCCGCCGATGACGCCGGGTCGGGTCCCACCACCGCGCACGCCCCGCTGGAGCCTTCCACGCCGCTGTGGATCGCCGTCCCCTCGATCGGGCTCCGGGCACCGCTGCTCGCCCTGGGCATGGACGGAAACGGCCGTCCCGAACTGCCGCCGTTCTCCACCCCCGCCACCGCGGGCTGGCTCCGCGACACCCCGGCCCCCGGCGCCCTCGGCGCCGCCGTCCTGGTCGGGCATGTCGACACCACGACCGGTCCCGCCGTCTTCTGGAGCCTCTCGGCGGTCCGGCGCGGCGCGGTCGTCCGCGTGGGCCGGATCGACGGCAGCACCGCCGAGTTCACCGTGGACGCGGTACGGATGTTCCCCCGGGACCGGTTCCCCTCCGCCCTCGTCTACGGGCCGACCCGGGCAGCCGAGTTGCGCATGGTCACCTGTGGCGGCGCGTTCGACCGCGCCGCGCACGAGTACACCGGCAACGTGGTGCTCTTCGCCCATCTGAGCGGCGCGTCCTGAGTCCCCGGTAGCAGCGGAGGGCCCCACCGCAGGTATCCCGTCGGCCCGGTGCATCCCCACCGGACCGACGGGGCCGCCCCACCCGCCGGGCCGCCTCAGCCGGCGGCCCCGGCGCCCCGTCGGCCCCGGCGGTCCCCTCCGCCCCCCGGGCCGCCAGTTCGCGCCTGCGGGCGGCGATCGCGTCCGGGTCCCAGCCCGGACGCGGCAGCGAGGCCAGCAGCAGCCGGGTGTAGGGGTGTTCCGGCCGGGCCAGCAGCTCCGGGACGGGCCGGTGCTCCATCGTCCGGCCCCGGCGGAGCACCAGCGCCTCGTCGCAGATGTAGCGGACGACGGCCAGGTCGTGGCTGACGAAGACCAGCCCGATGCCGGTGTCGCGGCGGATGTCCGACAGCAGGTTCAGCACCTGCGCCTGCACCGACACGTCCAGCGCCGACACCGCCTCGTCCAGTACCAGCACGGCCGGTTCGACCGCCAACGCCCGGGCGATCGCCGCGCGTTGCCGCTGTCCTCCGGAGAGCCCGCGCGGCAGCGAGGCCGCCTCCCGCTCGCCGAGGCCGACCTGCGCCAGCAGCTCGGCGACCCGGGCGGCGCGCGCCGCCCGGTCGGCGAGGCCGTGCAGCCGTAGCGTGCCGTCGATGGTCGCCCCGATGGTGATCCTGGCGTCCAGCGACAGGTAGGGGTCCTGGAAGACGATCTGGACCGCCTTGGCGCGGGCCAGTCGGGCCTCCCGGCCGCGGGCGGCGGCAGCCAGCGGCTTGCCCTGGACCAGGATCGTGCCGGCGTCGGGGCGTTCCAGGCCGACCAGCATCCGCGCCGTGGTGGTCTTTCCCGACCCGGACTCACCGACCAGGCCCAGCGCCCCGCCTGCGGGCAGCTCGAAGGAGAGGTCGTCCACGGCGGCCACCGCCCCGCCGCCGGCCGTGCGGTAGCTCTTGTGCAGGCCGCTGACCTGGAGCAGCAGCGGGTGCCCCGGTCCGGTCGGATCGGTCATAGCTCGGCCTCCTGAACGTGCGGCGGTTCCTGGGTCAGCAGCGGTTCCTGGGTGAGCAACAGCTCCTGGGCGCGCAGGCAGGCGACCTGGCCCGGGCCGTCGCCGTGGGGCACGAGCGGCGGGGGCGCCTGGTCGCACAGCCCGACCAGGGCGTGGCGGCAGCGGGGCATGAAGGAGCAGCCCGGCGTGGATTCGAGCAGGCCCAGCGGCACCCCGCGCACGGGGGTGAGCCGGACCAGCGGTCCTTCCAGGGCCGGGGTGGAGTCGAGCAGGCCCCGGGTGTAGGGGTGGCGGGGGGCCGCGAAGAGCTCCGCCGAGGTCGCGCTCTCGACGATCCGGCCGGCGTACATGACGTAGATGCGGTCGCTGGTGGCGGCCGCGAGGTCGATGTCATGGGTGATCAGGAGCATTCCGAGGCCGCGCTCCCGCTGGAGCCGGCCGAGGACGGCGAGGATCTCGGCCTGGGTGGTGACGTCGAGGGCGGTGGTGGGTTCGTCGCAGAGCAGCAGCTCGGGCTCGGCCGCGAGCGCCCCGGCGATCATGACGCGCTGGAGCATGCCGCCCGAGAGCTGGTGCGGGTACTGGCGCAGATGGCGCGGCGGGTCGGGCATGCCGACGGCGGTGAGCAGTTCGGCGGCGCGGGCCTCGGCCCTGGCCCTGGTCCAGCCCTGGCCGAGGCGCAGCGACTCGGTGAGGAAGTCGCCGATGCGGCGGACCGGGTTGATGCCGGCCCGGGGGTCCTGGAAGATCATGGACGCCCGGCCGCCGCGTACGGTGGCCAACTCCGCTGCGGTGGCGCCGACCAGGTCGGTGCCGTCGACCCTCACCTCCCCGGTGATCACGGCGCGGGGCGGGAACAGGCCGAGGGCGGCGCGGGCGGTGACCGACTTCCCGGAACCGGACTCGCCGACCAGCGCGACGACCTCGCCGGCCTCGACGCCGAGGCTGACCCCGTCCAGGACCGGACGGGCCATCCCGGGGAGTTCGACGTGCAGTGCGTTGATGTCGAGCAGTGCCATCAGGACTCCCGTCCCGCGAGCCGGTCGCCGAGGTGTTCCCCGACGACGTTGAAGGCGACGACGACCACGACCACGGCGGTGGCGGGGACGACCGCGGAGAGCGGCTGCCCCTGGAGGATCGCCGCCTGCGCCTGGTTGATCATCGCGCCCCAGTCCGAGGTGGGCGGTTGGACGCCCAGGCCGAGGAAGGAGAGCGCCGCCAGGTCCAGCAGGGCGTAGCCGAAGTTGACGGTGGACTGGGCCAGCACGGTCGGGCCGATGTTGGGCAGCAGCCTCCGTACCGCGGTGAACACCGGGGAGTGGCCCTGGACCCGGTAGGCCGCGATGTACGGCCGGGTCTTCTCCTGCACCGTCAACCCCCTCACCAGCCGCGCGGTGTAGGGCATGTAGGCGACGGCCATGGCGAGCACCGGGGCGGTGATGCCCTTGCCGAACAGCGCCACCGCGAGGATCGCGAGCAGCAGTGAGGGGAAGGCGAACAGGATGTCCAGCACCCGGCTGACGGCGGCGTCGACCCAGCCGCCGCACCAGGCGCTGAACAGGCCGACGGCGATGCCGGCGACGGTGGAGGAGAGCACCACGGCGAGCGGGCCGACGAGGCTGGTGCGGGTGCCCTCGATCAGGGCGGAGAAGGTGTCGTGGCCGCCCTGGTCGGTGCCGAGCCAGTGGGCGGCGCTCGGGCCGACCAGGGTGTTGTCGAGGTCGCCGAAGGTCGGGTCCTGCGGTGCCAGCAGCGGCCCGAGGGCGGCGGCGATCACGAACAGCACCAGGACCACCGCGCTGACGCGGACCAGTGGGGTGCCGCCGAGCAGCCGCAGGGCACGCAGGGCGCGCGGTGCGCGCGGCCCGGTCCGGACCGCGACGGGGTGGGTGTCGGTCATCGCGCGCTCCCTGCGGACGCGACCCGTGGGTCGATCAACGGATACAGCAGGTCCACCAGCGTGTTGACGACGACGAAGGCGGCGACCACCAGCAGCACGATCGCCTGGACGACCTGGAAGTCCAGCTCGTCCACGGACTGCACCAGCAGCGAGCCGATGCCGGACATCCCGAACGCGGTCTCGACGATCGCGGTGCTCACCAGCATCCCCGAGACCAGCAGGCCCGAGACGGTGACGACGGGGCCCAGCGCGTTGCGGAACACATGGCGGCGGATCACCGTCCGCCGTGGCAGCCCCCGGCTGAGGGCGACCTCGACGTGTTCCCGGCGCAGTTCGTCGAGCATCGCCGAGCGGGTCACCCGGGTCACCAGCGCCATGAAGGTCACCGACAGCGCGACCGCCGGCAGCACGATGTGGTGCAGCCGGTCGACGACCCCGGTGCCGTTGCCGATGGTGGGGAACCAGCCGAGGCGGACGCCGAGCACCGAGCGCAGCAGGATCGCCGCGACGAACGAGGGCACGGCCGCACCGACGGTCACCAGCAGCAGGACCGCCGAGTCGGTACGGCTACCGTGCCGCAGCGCACCCACCACGCCGGCGCCGATGCCCACCACCGCGATCATCAGCGTGGACACCGCGACCAGCAGCAGCGTCGAGGGCAGCCGCGACCAGATCACCGAGGCCACGCTCTGGTGGAACAGGTAGGACTCGCCGAAGTTGCCGTGCAGGACCCCGTCCAGCCAGTTCCAGTAGCGCACCGGGAACGGCTTGTCGAAGCCGTATCGATGACGGAGCGTCACCAGTTCCTGGGGGTTGGGGCTGCGTCCCTTGATCAGGAAGCTCACCGGGTCGCCCGGTGCCAGGTACAGCGAGGAGAACACCAGGAAGGAGGTCACCAGCAGGGTCACCGCCATGCCGGCGATCCGGCGCACCGCCGCCGTGGCGATCGCGCGGACCCGACCGTACCCGCCGCTCACGCCTTGGCTCCGATCTGGGCGGCCCACGGGTAGTAGAGGTAGTCGATGGAGGGCTGGAGGCCGGTGATCCGGTTGCCGAGGAACACGCTGACCGGTTCCGAGTACAGCGGCAGCCAAGGCAGTTGCTGCATGGCGATCTGCTGGGCGGCGGCGGTGTCGGCGGCGTGCTGGGCCGGGTCGTAGGCGGCGACGGCCTTGTTCAGCGCGGTGTCGAAGGCCGGGTCGGACCAGTTGCCGTAGTTGCTGAACTGGCCGGTCTCCAGGGAGGAGTACATGTCCAGCGGGTCGGTGATGTTGGTGTACCAGAAGGTGACGAACAGGTCGATGCCCTGGCGCGCCGCCGGGTCGGTGAACAGGGCGGTGTACTTGTCCGCCGAGACGGTGTCGATCACCGGCTTCAGGCCGATGGCGGTCGCCGCCTGGGCGACGGCCTGGGCGGAGATGGTCGTCTCGCTGTCGAGCGGACTGGTCGCGATCACCACCGTCTGTCCGTGGACCCCCGCCTTGGCGGCCATCGCCTTGGCCTTGGCCGGGTCGTAGGCGTAGTTCGGCAGGGCGTCGAGGTAGCCCTTGACGACCGACTGCGGCACCCCGGTCCAGGTGTTGGGGGTGACCATGGCGTTCGCGACGTCGCCGACCCCGTCCACCCCGGCCTTGATCAGGCCCTTGCGGTCGATGGCCATCAGCAGCGCCTGGCGCACGGTGGGGTTGCCGAGCGGACCCTTGAGGTTGTTGACGACCTCCTCGGCGACGGTGGTGTTGCTGCCGAAGTAGAGCTTGCCGGCCTTGCTGGACTCCAACTGGCCGAAGGCGTCCGGCGGCAGCATCCAGCCGCCGTCGACCTCACCGGTCTGGAAGGCGTTGACCCGGGCCGTGGGGTCCGACAGGAAGACGAACTTCACCTGCGCGGACTTCGCCCTGAGCTGGGGGTCCCAGTAGTCGTCGAAGCGCTTGAGCACCAGCGACTGGCCCGGCGTCCAGGAGGAGAACTCGAAGGGACCGGTGCAGTTGACCCCGTCGGTCGGATTGCCGTAGTCGGTGCCGTCCTTGGCCAGGGTCGCTGCGGACTCGACCGTGCCGGGGGCCGTGGCCATGTACTGGTTGAAGGTCGAGTCGGGGCTCCGCAGGGTCACGGTGACCTGCATCGGGCCGGTCTGGGCGATCGACTTGACGTTGCGGTAGGCGTAGGACCAGTCGCTGCCGACGCTCGGGTTCATGTTGCGGCTCAGCGAGACCACGACGTCGTGGGCGGTGAGCAACGTCCCGTCGTGGAAGTGGACGCCGGGGCGGATCTGGTACACCCAGGTGGTGGGCGTCGGGTTGGCGTAGGAGGTCGCCAGGCTCGGCGAGTAGGTCAGGTCCGGGTTCCAGCGCAGCAGGCTCTCGCAGACGTTCGCGAGGATCTGGTTCGGCGGGTAGTCGTAGGACTGGGCGTAGTCGATCGAGGTCGGCTCGGCGAAGATCGACCAGGTGAAGGAGCTGATGTCGCCGGCCGGGGCCGGAGTGCGGGCGGTGAGCCGGTAGGCCGCGGCTGCGGCCGAGGAGGAGGACGAGGCGCCGCCGTTCGCGACACCGCTGCAACCGCTCGCGGTGAGGGCGCCGACCGCCGCGAGCGCGGTGGCGAGCAGGCGGCGGCGCGGACGGCGCGGGGTTGGTCTCGGGGCTCCTGGGCGGGGTGCGGACATGGTGTTCCTCCGGGTCAGGGACGGGAGTTGGAGCGTGAAGGGCGGGCGCGGAGCGGGCGGGGTGCGGGTGGGGTGCGCGGAGCGGGCGGGGGTCAGCCGTTCTGCGCGCTGTCGGCCAGGTACACGAGCTCCCCGTCGATGTAGGTGCGGAGCACCCTGGTGTCGCCGATCTCGGCGGCCGGGTGCTCGAACGGGTCCCGGTCCAGGACGACCAGGTCGGCGTGCTTGCCGGGCTCGACGGTGCCGGTGACCGCGTCCAGGTGGTTGGCCCAGGCGCTGCCCGCCGTGTACGCGGTGAGGGCCTGCGCCAGGGTCAGCGCCTGCTCGGGCAGGAAGGGCGGACGGTTGCTGCGGTCGCTCGACGCGTTGGGCGCGTCCAGCGGGACGGCCCGGTTGACCGCGACATGGATGCCCCACAGCGGGTTGGGGCTGCTCACCGACCAGTCGCTGCCCGCGACCAGCCGCGCGCCGGCCCGTTGGAGGTCCCCGAAGGGGTACTGCAGCGCGGAGCGCTCGTCGCCGAGGAAGGGGATGGTCAGCTCGTCCATCTGCGGCTCGTGCGCGGCCCACAGCGCCTGGATGTTGGCGGCGGCGCCGAGTTCGGCGAAGCGCGGGATGTCGTCCGGGTGGACCAACTGGAGGTGCGCCAGGTGGTGGCGGTTGTCCCCGCCGCCTCCGGACGCCTGGTGCGCGGCGGCCAGGGCGTCGAGCGCCTCGCGGACGGCGCGGTCGCCGAGGGCGTGGAAGTGGATCTGGAAGCCCAGGGCGTCCAGCGTGCAGACGGCCTTGACCAGCGTGTCCGGGTCGATGAAGGTGAGGCCGCGGTTGGCGGTGGCACAGCCGCAGCGGTCGAGGTAGGGCTCCAGCATGGCGGCGGTGAAGTTCTCCGCGATGCCGTCCAGCATGATCTTCACGGTGGTGGCGTTGAACCGGCCCACCTGGCCGGTGCGGCGGCGCTCCTCCAGGTCGGGGATCTGCTCCGCCCCGCGTTCGCGGTCCCACCACAGGGCGCCGACGACCCGGGCCCGGAGGTCGCCGGTCCGGGCGGCCCGCCGGTAGACGTCGAAGTTGTCGGGGTTCCCGGGGAAGGTCCCGATCATGGCGTCCTGCCAGGCGGTGACCCCCAGTGAGAACAGGTGCTCCTGGGCGACCAGCAGCCCGGCGTACGCGTCCTCCGCCGTCGCGACCGGCATGAAGTCGCCGACCAGGTCCATCGCGCCCTCCTGGAGGGTGCCCGAGGGAGTGCCGTCGGCCTCGCGGTCGATCCGGCCGTCGGCCGGGTCCGGGGTGTCCTGGTCGACCCCGGCGAGCTGCAGCGCCCGGGAGTTGACCCAGGCGCCGTGCCCGTCGCGGACGGTGAGCAGCACCGGCCGGTCCGGGACGATCGCGTCGAGCATGGCCCGGGTCGGCAGTCCGTCGGGGAAGACGTCCATGGACCAGCCGCCGCCGGTGATCCAAGGGGCCTCCGGGTTGGCCTCGGCGAAGGCCGAGACGGCGGCGAGGTACCCGTCGGGCGAGCGCTGCCCGGACAGGTCGCAGCGCAGCATCTGCAGGCCGGCCACGGCCGGGTGGACGTGGGCGTCCTGGAAGCCGGGGACGAGCAGGCCCCCGGCCAGGTCGACCACCTCGGTGTCCGTGTCCGCGAGTGCCCGGACGGCGGCGTCGTCGGAGACGGCGATGATCCTGCCGTCCGCGACGGCGACGGCGGCCTCGATCGGGGTCGAGGAGGTGGCGGTGAACACCCGTCCCCCGACGAAGACCGTGTCTGCCCGCTGTCGCGCGGTGCCCGTTGTGCTCGCCATTGACGATTCCTCCAACTCGGCGGTGTGACCCGCTGGGTGCGTTGTTGAGGAGGATTGAACGGCTGGCGCAACAGTGATGTCAACACTGTTGCGCTCCAGTGCTCCCAAATCGATACACTTGGCGACACCATGACGAACCCACCCCGCCACCCCGCCACCGGCCCGGCTCGGACCCCCGCCGCAGCCCCGGCTACCACCTCGGCCGCCACCTCGGCTCCCATCCCGACCGCGACGCCGACGGCAGCCCCGGCCCCGGCCCCGGCGGCAGCCGCGGCTCCGGCCCCGGCTGCGGCCCCGACGCCCGGCCTGGCGCCCGCCCCGGCCCGGCGCAAGCGCGCCGGCGCCCAGCTCACGCCCGAGGCCATCATCGAGGCGAGCCTGCGCATCGCCGCCCGGGGCAGCGCGGACGCCTTCACCGTCCGCCGCCTCGGCGAGGAGCTCGGCGCCGACCCGACCGCGGTCTACCGGCACTTCCGCGACAAGGACGAGCTGCTGCTCTCCGTCGCCGATCGCACCCTCGGCGAGGTGCTGGACAGCATCCCCGAGGGCCTGGACTGGAAGGACCGGCTGCGGGCGCTCGCCGCCGGCTCGCTGGCGGTCGCGCTGAAGTACCCGGCCGTCGCCTCCGCCATGGCGAGCCGAACCACCCGCCGCGCCAACGAGTTCCGGGTGGTCGAACTGATCCTGGGAGCGGTGACCGAGGCCGGGCTCGAAGGGGTCGAGGCGGCCGTCCACTACCGCATGGTCGGCGACTCGCTGCTCGCCTTCACCGGCCAGCGCGCCGCCTACCTGCTGTTCGACCCGGACGTCCGCGCCGGGGACGAGTCCTCCTGGAGCCGCGAGTACCGGCTGGTCGACGCCGTCGGCTTCCCGCACATCACCCGACTCGGCACCGAGCTGGCCGAGGTGACGCACGATCAGGTCTACCACGCCCGGGTCGAGGCGCTGATCACGGCGATCGAGCGCCAGGCCGGATCCACGCCGAGCGCCTGACCGGACACCGGCCGGAGACACCGGCCGGACGGGCAACCGGGCGGTCAACCGGGCACATGACGGGGCGGGTAACCGGGGGTGTCCTGGGGGCAGATTGCGCAACACCGTTGACAGCGGCATTGCGCCAGCGGTTCACTCACCACCGACACCCCCAAGGAACCAGCCACCGCAGTCCCGAGAAGAGGGATCCCATGCGCAAGGCACCCATCAGCATGCCCATCACCCGGCGTCGGCTCCTCGGCACCGCGACCGCCGCAGCGGCGGGCGCCGCCCTGTCCGGAGCGTTGCTGAACCCGACACCGGCCGTCGCCTCCCCGGCCACCGCCTCGACCGGCGCCGCCGCGCCACGGATCGTGATCGTCGGAGCCGGCCTCGCCGGGCTCCGGGTCGCGCACAGTCTGTGGACCCAGGGCAGCCCCCTGGCCTCGACCGTCTACGAGGCCGACACCAGCCATGTCGGCGGCCGCTGCTGGTCGCTGCGCGGCTTCTTCGCCGGCGGCCAGGTCAGCGAGCACGGCGGAGCGTTCATCAGCTCCACGGACACCTCGATCCTCAATCTGGCGAGCAGCCTCGGCCTCAAGACCGAGCTCGCCAACGGCGGTGCCCTGAACTCCGGCAACTACACCTCCTGGATCAACAACAGCACCTACAGCGGCGCCCAGCAGCAGGACGACTGGACCGCCCACGCCTACAACGCCTTCAGCGCCTCGTACACCGCCATGGGCAACCCGCGCTACAACAGCTACACCGCGACGGCACGGCAGTTGGACCAGATGTCCTGCCTGGACTACCTGGACCAGATCGGCCTCAGCTCCGGCTCGCAGCTGGACCAGCTGATCCAGTCCATCCAGCTGCAGTCCGGCGGCGATCCGGCCCAGTCCTCCGCCGTCGGCATGATCGGCTTCCTGGGCGGCTCCTCCGTCTTCGACGGCGGCACCGGCTTCGACGAGAAGTACCACCTCGTCGGCGGAAACGACCAGTTGGTCAGCGGCATGGTCGCGCAGCTGCCGACCGGCACCGTCCAGCAGGGCTACCAGCTGATCGCGGTGCGGCAGAACAGCAACGGAAGCTACACCTGCACCTTCGACCAGAACGGCAGCACGGTCAGCGTCGGCGCTGACCACCTGGTGCTGGCACTGCCCTTCAGCACGCTGCGCAACGTGGACCTGTCGAAGGCGAACCTCTCCGCACTCAAGACGACGGCTATCCAGCAGCAGGGGATGGGCCAGAACGCCAAGCTGGTCACCCAGCTCACCAAGAAGACCTGGCCCGCGCTGGGCTTCAACGGGATCACCAACACCGGGCCGCAGGGCTACCAGACGGCCTGGGACGGCTCGGTGCAGCTGGGCGCGCACGGCTCCCCGGCACTGCTGGTCAACTTCCCCGGCGGCGCCGTCGCCAGCAGCACCCTCACCGGCGCGGCCCACGGACCGGCCCCGGCGGCGGACGTGAACTGGTTCCTCTCCCAGATCGAACACCTCTACCCGGGCACCACCGCCGCCTACAACGGCCTTGCCTACGAGGACCACTGGTCGCTCGACCCCTGGCACCTGGGCGCCTACCACTACTACAAGATCGGCCAGTACACGACCATCGCCGGCTACGAGGCCGTCCAGGAGGGCCGGGTCCACTTCGCCGGCGAGCACACCGACGTCGACAACATGACCCTCAACGCGGCCGTCGCCTCCGGCGAGCGGGTGGCCGGCGAGATCAACAGCCAGGTCTGACCCGCGCACCGAGCCCCGCACCGAGCCCCGCCCGGACACCAGCCCGGGCGGGGCCCGCCGTCGACGGTCCGGCTCGCTGTCAGCGACGAGAATCGGGCCGATCCTGGGAACTCGATGAAGCGCGGCGCTCGCCCCAGGAACAGCACCAGTGCGGTCTCGAACAGGGCGATCGTGGCGAGCGTCGAGCACGCCCCGAGGATCTGAAACCGGCGGGCGCGACCGGTGCGCTTGTCGCGCAGGAGCCACCAGAGCCAGAGCAGGGCCAGTCCGCTGTCACGCAGCAGACGGTGCGCGGATCGGTCCCGGGCGACCACCGGATGCGCCGCCTTCAACTCGGCGCTCGGCGGCGCTCGGACGGAGCACTATCGCTGGAGCACCGCGCGGGCCGGGCCGGGCACCAGCGACACCCGGTTCACTCAGGACCCTGGTCGGTTGGCGGACCAGCAGAGAGTGGCTGACCAGCACCAATGCGGCCGCGACGCGATACCGGCCCGCTGGAGACTCCGACCGACCTGGTTCGCACCGTGCACCACTCACCCAAGTTGCCCGAGTTCCTTGCGCCAGTCTGCGAACTGGGACCGGATTCCCCTCACCCGCTCAGCAGTCACACCGTAGATGGTGAACTGGCGGTCGTTGAAGCGGCTCACGCTGCCGAACATTTCGGCGAGTACAGCTAGGTCGAAGCCTGCATCTCGCTGAGCAGCGAGCTGGATCAACCGCTGGCGGCTGTATCCCGCTCCCAAGAGGGCATCCACATCGATGAAGTCACGGGCCTCCGCGCGAGTGAAGAGGGCCTCCATCTTGCCTGCCGCGACATCGTCACGATGCAGGACAGGACCCAACTCTGATGCAACGGGACCGTGTTGTAGGAACTCGGCGACCAGTTCAACCTTGGACGTGGCACCGGATTCCGGATCGGTGACCTGGAGGCGCACATATGTGTCGGAGCAGTGACCGCGCTCGACCTGAAAGCCGGCTTCCTCTTACGCACCCACGATTCGCTCGGTGGCCGCAGGCATCTCGCCGCGGCGGTCGATCGGGGTGAAGAGGTCCACATCGTCGCTGAGTCGTTGGACGATGTGGTGGGCCTGAATGGCGTAGCCACCCGCCAGGGCGTAGCCGAAGTCGACTGCGAGTGCGTCCAGCCCGACCTTGATCAGGCGGTGGTGCAGTTCTTCCACTACGCCGCAGCCGCCTGTCGGGCCAGTTCCGGGAAGCGGGCCTCCCACACCATCCGTGCAGGTGCGGGAATGATCAGACTCGGCCACAAGCGTCGCAGCGTAGCTGCGTCCAGAAAGGCGGCCAGGTCCTCCGCTGTCTGGGATTCGCGGATCACGCGCTCGTACATCACCGCGAGGTCGGCGCTGTCGGCCAGCTCATAGCCGTAGTCCGGCCCCCAGTCGATATGCCGAGGCAGCCGGACGACACCCTCCGTCGGCCCGGTCAGTTCGGCGAGAGAGATCGGAACCGCGTACGGCTTCGCCGCTGCATACCTGCTCATGTTCCCAGGATGCCGCATCCAGCCGCGGAGCGGCAGGACATCCACGGATGCCACGCCTGCAAGTGATCGCTACTGACCGTAGTCACCTTGCTGCTCAACGCTCCGAGGAGTTCCGGCCCAGTCGGCGGGACGTCAGGCCGACGGCTATGCGGCCTGCCAGGCAGCATGCCGCAGCCGCGGCCCAGGCGATGCACGGAACGAACGCCCCGATCGGGTCGCCGGGCGCTCGCCCCAGGAACAGCACCAGTGCGGTCTCGAACAGGGCAACCGTGGCGAGCGTCAAGCACGCCCCGAGGATCTGAAACCGGCGGGCGCGACCGTTGCGCTTGTCGCGCAGGAGCCACCAGAGCCAGAGCAGGGCCAGTCCGCCGCACACCAGGACGAAGCCGATCACGGCGGCCGGTGCGGACGGGGCCGATGCGACCAGCGCACCGGCGGCCGGCAGGACAATGGCTGCTCCGAAGAGCATCGCTGTGCGGTAGGCCCACAGCGGGCCCGAGTAGTAGCCGGTCACCGCCGGATTCTGACAGCTCAGCAGGTGGCAGGCGAGAGTCCCGTCAGGATCTACCCGGCGGACGTCTTGGGCGCACTTGGGCTGCCGCTGCCGGCGTCCTGCGGCGCATAGGCACGGACCATGAGTGTGCCGACGTCCCGGGGGTCGGGAGCGTCCAGGATCGTGGCCTCGATGCCCGTGAATCCTTCGCGTTTGAGTAGGTCCGACCACTGCTCGGGGGAGTGGGACCAGCGCAACACTGTGAGTTTGCGGCCGTTGAAGCCGTTGCCGTACATGCCTTCGACGCCGTAGTGGCCCTCAAGGGGCTCGGCATGGGCGAACGCGAACACGCCGCCCGGGGTGAGGTGTCGGCGGACGAGTGGGAACAGCTCCTCCGGGTCGGTGAACCAAGCCGCGCCCCAGACGCTGTAGATCGCATCCCAGCGCAGGTCCGTCGCTGCGAGGAAGGCGCACGCCTCGGCCTGCACGATGTCCAGCCCGGGCGTCCCGCACCACCAGGAGCGGGCTCGCTCGACCTGCGCGGCGGAGAAGTCCAGGACTGTGACGTGCACCCCGAGGCGGGCCAGGTGGACGGCTTCTTTGCACTCCGCCGCGCCCAACTCCAGAGCGGTACCCGGTCTGCCCAGCCACTCGGCTCCGGGGCCGTGGCCGTGCTGCGTCCACTCGAATACATCTGCCGCCGGAGCCGGCGCATTGCTGTCGCGGCTCGGCTTGTAGGCGTCCCAGTACTGCTCGATGGTCTGCGACACACGGGGCACGTGGGTCCTCCGGAGGACGACAGTAGCTAGAGTGCTGGACACCGTAGCCGGGCCGCCGGGCGCGCCGCGGGACGTTGGGGCGACTTTCACTCCCAGGTGGCACGCAAAAGGCCCGGCACCCTGCGATGGGTGCTGGGCCTGAGCATTACGGATGATTCAGTGGCAGTTCTCGCCCGGTCGGCACGGACCGCACTTGCCGTAGTCACGCTCCCACAGCTTCCAGTCCACGGGGAAGCCGTTGTCGGCGATGATCTGCGCGGTGCGCTCGACCGACCCGTCGTACTTGAACTCGATCTCGGGGATGTGCTCCAGGAACCGGCCGTCGAAGTACTTGTGGCTGAACTCCCGGTAGTTGCGGGTGTCGAGGATGAATGCGTGGACGGCCGTGTCGACCAGCCGTCCGCAGCACATCTCCAGCCCCTGGCCCCACTTCTCGATGGCGGTGATCAGGTAGGAGATCGCGGCGGCGAACAGGCGCTCCGCCATGACCTCGTCGAAGGGGTTGTCGCGGACCAGGAGCTGGATCTCACGCTGCCACACCTCGGGGGTGACGAACTCGCGGGGGTCTCGGAGTTGCACGGCTGTGGTCATGGTGTGCCTCCCTGGGTTTCCGGCCCGCCGGTCGGACCGTGGTTCCACCGTCCGCGCCGAACGCGTTGCCGTCATTGCCGGGTCCGAGGCCGGACATTGACAGTTGTCGTCAATGCCTGCCCCTGCCGATCACTTGCGCGGCTGGCTACCGTCGAGGGGCGGGCATCGGCGGGTCGGGGGTGTGCGATGGCGATCGTCACCAGGGCGCGTCGGGCGCAGATCCAGCGCGAGGCCGCCGTGCTGCGGGCCCGCTGCCAGCGGGACCGGCTCCCGGTGGAGCGCACGGTGGCCGCGCTGCGCTCGCAACTGCCAGAGGTGAGCGCACTGGAGGCGTGGCGGCTCGCGCTGGGCTGGTCGCGGGCGCAGGCAGTCGGAGAGGTCGCTGCGGTCTACCGATCCGACGGCCTACTGCCGCCGGGCCTGTCCGAGGCGATGCTGTGCCGGTACGAACACGGGCATGAACATCCGGGGCCGGAGTACAAGCAGATGATCGCCCGCGCCTATGGTGCGCGCGTGGATCAACTGGGCTGGGCGACACGCTGTTCAGCGTGCAACACCACCTGCACCGTGCCTTCGCGCGCAGGGCGGTGGAGCGCAGTGCGGCCGGGCGCGGAGAGGCGGACGGCACCGAGCGGGACTCGCAGCCTGACCCCCACAGCGTGTTCGCCCGGAGCCTCGACCGCACGGTCGGCGCCGCACTGCGCGAGGGCATCGCGCCGGACTCGCCTGCGGCGGCGGAGGTCGTCGACCGCCTGCTCGACCATCCCGGCCCCGAGCGCCGCGCCGCCGTCCGGGCCCGCATCCGGGCCCAGCTGGACGCAGGCATCGACGGGCGCCTGGAGCGCTACCGCCGGCTGCTGGCGATCCTGCAGGACCAGCAGCCGCCCACCCCCCCGCACCGCCGCCTGGTCCTGGCTGGCCGACGCGATCGACGCAATCGACGCAATCGACGCGCGCGGGAGCCGGTCCTGACGGGACCAGGTGGCGGGCATCGAGCACTCGTAACGTGCGTCACCAACAGCCACCACCAATGATATGACGATCCGTCACTTCACTTGCTGCACCACTGCGGTCAGCAGGTGGGCGGCGCCGGCCAGCCAGCGGCCGGTGAAGCCGTCCGGGCCGGCGGCGGCCGGGTCGGCCAGGACGCGGGCGGTGAACGTGCCGTCGGGGCGGAGCTCGATCTCCGCCTCCTCGAAGCCGAGCAGCCGCCCGCCGGTCGGATACCAGGCCTTGTAGACGGACTCCTTGGCGGAGAAGAGCAGCCGGTCCCAGGCGACCAGCGGATGCGCCGCCTGCAGTTCGGCGATCCGGCGGCGTTCGGACGGGAGCGCTATCGCCTCCTCGACGCCTGCGGGCAGCGGCAGATGGGGTTCGGCGTCGATGCCGACGGCGCGGACTTCCGCCGCGTCGGCGAGCGCCGCGGCCCGGTAGCCGAGGCAGTGGGTCATGCTGCCGACCAGGCCCGGGGGCCAGCCCGGGGCGCCGCCCGGGCCGGGCACCAGCGGCACCGGGGCCCGGCCGATCCTGGCCAGCGATCGGCGGGCGCAGACCCGGACCGAGGTGAACTCCCGGCGCCGGCCGTCCTCCGCGTTGGCGATGGCCTCCTCCTCCTCGGGGAAGAGGACCGCGACGGAGTCGCCGAAGAGCTCGGCCGAGACCACGGCGTCGGGCAGCAGCTTCTCGATCATTCCGGTTCCGTTCTGCTGGGCGGGCGGGGGCGGACCGGACGGTCCGGGAGCGCGTTCGGGAGCACGTCCCGGAGCAGCGGGCGGACGGTGGTGCGGGCCTGCCACTCGCGCGGGTAGCCGAGCGAGACCTCCTCGAAGCGGACGCCGTCGTGCCAGGTGGTCCGGGGGATGTGCAGGTGCCCGTAGACCATGGCGGCGACCGGGAACCGCAGGTGCCAGTCGGCCGTGGCCACGGTCCCGCACCACTGGGCGAACTCCGAGTAGCGCAGGATCCGGGTCGGTTCGCGGACCAGCGGATAGTGGTTGACCAGCACCAGCGGCGGCCCGTCCGGGTCGGCCGCGACGCACTCCGCGAGCCGCTTCTCGGTCGCCGCCACCCGCAGTCGGCACCATGCCTCCCGGCTCGGATGCGGATCGGCGTGCAGCAGGAACTCGTCGTTGCAGACGACGCCGGTGCGGTGGGCGTAGGCCAGTCCCTCCTCGGTGGTCCGGGCGCCCGGTGGCCGGAAGGTGTAGTCGTAGAGCAGGAACAGCGGGGCGACCCGCACCGGGCCGCCGTGCCCCTCGAACACCGGGTAGGGGTCCTCCGGGGTGAGCACACCCAGCCCCCGGCAGAGTTCGACCAGGTGCCGGTAGCGCTGCTCGCCGCGCAGATCGAGCGGGTCGCCCGGGTAGGTCCAGAGCTCGTGGTTGCCCGGCGCCCAGACCACCTGGGCGAAGCGGTCGGCCAGCAGTCCGAGCGCCCAGCCGATGTCCTCGGCCTGCTCGCCGACGTCCCCGGCGACCAGCAGCCAGTCCCCCGGGGTGGTCGGCCTGACGCCCTCGACGACGGCGCGGTTCTCGGGGTGACCGATGTGGAGGTCGCTGACGGCCAGCAGCCGGGGGGCGGCCGGATCCGACGGGTACGCCCCGGGGAGGGGCCGGCCGGCGCTCATGCGAGGACCGCCGCCAGCAGCTCACGGGTGTAGTCCTCGGTCGGTCGCGAGAAGACCGCCTCCACCTCGCCGGACTCGACCACCCTGCCGCCCTGCATCACCACGACCCGGTCGCTGAGGTGGCGCACCACCCCGAGGTCGTGGGAGATGAACAGCAGCGCCACCCCGAGGTCGCGCTGGAGGTCGGCCAACAGGTCGAGGATCTGCGCCTGGACCGAGACGTCCAGCGCGGAGACCGGTTCGTCGCAGACGATCACCTCGGGGCCGGGCGCGAGGGCGCGGGCGATGGCGACCCGCTGGCGCTGGCCGCCGGACAGCTCCAGCGGCCTGCGGCCCAGCAGTCCGGCCGACAGGCCGACCCGGTCCAGCAGTTCGGCGACCCGGGCCCGGCGCTCGCGGCCCCGGGCCACGCCGGTCCGGGCGACGGCCTCGCCGACGACCCGCTCCACGGTGAAGCGCGGGTCGAAGGAGCCGAGCGGGTCCTGCTGGACCGCCTGGATCCGCAGTCGGGAGGGTCGGCGGCGACGCTCCGGGATCCCGCTCCAGGGCTGACCGGCGAAGCGGACGCCGCCCTCGTCGGGTTCCAGCAGGCCGAGCACGATCCGCGCGGCGGTGGTCTTGCCCGACCCGGACTCGCCGACCAGCCCCAGGGTCTCGCCCGCGTGCAGCCGGAAGGAGACCTCCCGCACGGCGTCGTAGGACGAGCCGTCAGGGGAGCGGTAGCGCTTGGTGATCCGGTCCGCCTCCAGCACCACGTCGGCCTCGGCGGCGGCGACGACCGTGGCGGCGACGGCGACCGTGGCGGCGACGGTGACGGCCTCGGCGGTGGCGGTGACGGCGGCGGTGCGGACGATCGGCTCGGCCACGGCCACCGCCTCGCCCGCCTCGCCCGCCTCGCTCCGCGCCGGGAGCGGGTGCCAGCAGAGCGTGCCGGTGGAGTCGGGCGCGGGCAGCGCGCTGCGGCAGCGGTCGTCGGCCGCCGCGCAGCGCGCGGCGTAGGGGCAGCCGTCCGCCTCCGCCGCCGGGAAGCCGCCGGCCGGGGCGGACAGCCGGGTGCCCCGGCTGCGGGTGGTCGGGACGGCGTCGAGGAGGGCCCGGGTGTAGGGGTGGCGGGGCTGCTCCAGCACCTGGCGGGTCGGCCCGGTCTCGACGATCCGGCCGCCGTACATCACCGCGACCCGGTCGGCGAGCCGGCCGACCACGGACAGGTCATGGCTGATCAGCAGCAGTGCGGTGCCCTGCTTGCGGAGCGAGTCGAGCAGTTCCAGCACCTGCGCCTGGACGGTCACGTCCAGCGCGGTGGTGGGCTCGTCGGCGATCAGCAGCTGCGGCTCGCCGGCGATGGCGGAGGCGATCAGCGCGCGCTGCCGCAGCCCGCCGGACAGCTGGTGCGGGTACTGCTCGGCGCGGCGGGCCGGGTCGGGGATGCCGACGCCGTCCAGCAGTTCCAGCACCCGGGGGCGGATCCCGGGGCGCGGCACCAGCCGGTGCACCCGGAGCGGTTCGGCGACCTCGGCGCCGACGGTGCGCAGCGGGTCGAGCGAGACCAGGGCGTCCTGGAGGACCAGGCCGATGCGTCGGCCGCGCAGTCCGCGCCACTGCTTCTCGGTCTGCGCGGCCAGGTCGTGGCCGTCGAAGTCGAGGGTGCGGGCGCTGGTGGTGGACTCCCCGCCGACCAGGCCGACCAGGGTGCGGGCGGTGACGGTCTTGCCGGAGCCCGACTCCCCCACCACGGCCAGGCACTCGCCGGCGTCCAGGGTGAAGGAGACCTCACGGACGGCGCGGACCGGGCCGAAGGAGACGTTCAGCCCGTCCACGGTGAGCAGGGGCGGCGTCATCGGGCGGTCCTCCGGGTGAAGCCGGCCTGCGCGCGGCGGCCGACGGTGTTGACGACGAGGGCGGTGAGGGTGATCGCCGCCCCCGGAAAGATCCCCAGCCACCAGGCGGTCTGCAGGAAGTCCCGGCCCTCGGAGAGCATCGCGCCCCACTCGGGCGAGGGCGGCTGGGGTCCCAGGCCGAGGAAGCTCAGCCCGGAGGCGGCGATCAGCGCGGAGCCGAAGCCGACGGTGGCCAGGACCAGCATCGGCCCCAGGGCGTTGGGCACGATATGACGGACAATCAGCAGCGGTCGGCGGAGCCCGAGCCCGACGGCCGCCTCGACATAGCCGGAACGCCGGATCACCAGCGCCTCGGCCCGGACGATCCGGGCGTAGCCGGGGACGAAGGCGATCGCGATGGCGATCATCACATTGACCGAGCCGCTGCCGAGGATGGTCACCGCGAGCAGGGCGAGCAGGATCGGCGGCAGCGACAGCAGGATGTCGGCGACCCGCATCAGCACCTGGTCGGCGACGCGCCCCCCGAGCGCGGCGGCCAGGCCGAGCAGCGCGCCCCCGGCGGCGGCCAGCACCGTCGAGCCGCTGCCGAGCAGCAGCGAGGCCCGGGTGCCGTAGACGACGCGGGTGAAGATGTCGCGGCCGAGCTGGTCGGTGCCGAACCAGTGCGCGCCGCTCGGCGGGGTCAGTGCGTGGATCGGGTCGGTGTCGATCGGCGAGGCGCTGGTGAACAGGCCGGGCTCGAAGGCCACCAGCACGATCAGCAGCAGCACGGCCGAGGCGAGGTACAGGGTGGCCCGCCCGGTACGGCGGCGGCGGACGCGGGTCGGCCGGGCGGGCGCGGCCGGCGGCGCCGCTGCCGCCGCCGGGGGCGCGGTGTCGAGCTCGGTCATGGCGTGATCACCCTGTCCTCAGGCGCGGGTCGATGACGAGGTAGAGCAGGTCGACCAGGGTCGAGAGCAGGACGAAGACCAGGGCCGAGAGCAGGACCAGGCCGATGACCAGCGGCATGTCCTTGTTGGTGGTGGCCTGGAGGACCAGCGCGCCGATGCCGGGCCGACCGAAGACGGTCTCCACCAGCACCGCACCGCCGAGCAGCGAGCCGGTCAGCCATCCGGTGAGGGTCACCAGCGGGACCGCCGCGTGCCGCAGCGCGTGCCGCAGCCGGACGGCGGTGACGCTCAGCCCGCGGGCACGGGCGGTCACCACGAACGGCTGGTCGAGCGCCGCCTCCAGCCCCTCCCGCAGCACCTGGGCCAGCACCCCGGTCAGCGGGAGGGCCAGGGTGACGGCCGGGAGCACCAGGGCGGCGAAGCCCTGGTCGCCGACGACCGGGAAGACGTGCAGCTGGAAGGAGAAGGCGGTGAGCAGCAGGATGCCGATCCAGTACGAGGGGCTGGACACGGTCAGCAGCTCGATCAGCGAGGCCGCCGCCCGCAGCGCCGGCCGGCGGCCGGCGGTGGCCACGGCCACCGCCACCGCCAGCACCAGGGCCAGCACCAGGGCCGCGAGTCCGAGTTGGACGGTCGGGCCGAGCTGCTCGCCGATCAGCGCCGATACCGGCCGCTGGAGCTGGTAGGACTCGCCCAGGTCGCCCCGGGCGAGGTTCCCCAGATAGTGCAGGTACTGCAGGGCGACCGGCTGGTTCAGTCCGAACTGCGCCCGGATCTGCGCGCGGACGGCCGGACTGGCGGCGTTGCCGGGCCCCAGCATCACCGTGACCGGGTCGCCGGGTATCAGCTGGAGCGCGACGAAGGCGACGGTGGCGGCCCCGAGCAGCACGGCGACCGCGCCGGCCAGCCGCTTGGCGACCCCTCTGACCACGGTGGCGGCGGTCACGTCACTTACCCAGCCAGGTGTCGTGGAAGTCGAGCCAGGTGTGCGGGTCGAAGGTGAGCCCGTGCACCTTGTCCGAGGCGCCGTCGATGGTGGTCTCGACGTAGATCGGGATGTCCAGGGCGAGGTTGGTGACCCGCTGTTGGACCTGGTCGTAGTCCTGGGCCCGGGCGGCCGGGTCCAGGGTCGCCTGGCCCGCGTTGGTCAGGGCGTCGAGCTGGGCGTCCTTGATGAAGGTCGCGTTGGCGCCGCCGGTGGACGGCTGGCTGGCGCTGTTGAAGTAGAGCTGCAGCACGTCCGGTCCGGCGCTGGCCCAGCTGTAGTCGGCGATGGACTCCTGGCCGCCGTAGACCTTGGCGAGGTAGGTGCCGATGTCGAGCCGGGGGCGGTCGACCGCTATGCCGATCTTCTTCAGGTCGGCCTGGATCGCCTGGCCGAGGATGTCACGCTGTTCGCGGATGAACTGCTGGGGCATCAGCGGCCACTCGACGGTGAGCTGCTTGCCGTCCTTGGTGCGGTAGCCGGCGGCGTTGCGGCCGGTCCAACCGGCCTCGTCGAGCAGCTTGTTGGCGAGCGTCGGATCGTAGGGCCAGCTGTTCTCCAGGGACTTGTCGTAGTCGGCGGTGGCCGGGGAGATCGGGCTCCAGGCGCGCGGGTAGACGCCGAAGTAGACGCTGTTGACGTCGGTGCTGATGTCGATGCCGCGCTGCACCGCCTGGCGCACCAGCGGGTCGTTGAAGGGGGCGATCGAGGCGTTCAGCATCAGGCTGTAGACCGCGCCCGGGGCCGTCTTGGACAGCACCTGCAGTCCGGACTGCGCCTTCAGCGCCTTCACGTCGACCGGCGGCACGGCGGAGGCCACCTGGACCTGGCCGCTCTGCAGCGCGCCGATCCGGGTCGAGTCCTGCGGCAGGAAGCGGAAGACCAGTTGGTCGAGGTAGGCCGGGCCCTGGTCGGGGTCGCCCTGCGGCGCCCAGTCGTAGGCCGGGTTGCGGGTGAGGACGGCGCTCTGGCCCTTGGTGTAGCTGGTGAACTCGAACGGCCCGGTGCCGACGTCGACCGCACCGCCGGAGCCCAACTGGCCGCCGTTCTTCGCGATCGTGGCCGGCGAGTAGAAGCCCAACTGGGGAGCGCTCGCGTCCTGGAGGAAGGGCGCGTAGGGCTTGGTGAAGGAGACCTGGACGGTGTCGTCGTCGATGACCTTGGTGCCGGCGTAGGGGCCGAGCAGGCTGACCGCGTACTGCGACTTGGTCGCGGGCGCCGCGATCCGGTCGAAGTTCACCTTGACGGCGGCGGCGTTGAAGGGCGTGCCGTCGGTGAACTTGACGTCGTCGCGCAGGTGGAAGGTGTAGGTCTTGAGGTCCTTGGACACCGTCCAGGACTTGGCCAGCCACGGGTGGAACGCGCCGCTGCTGTCCTCGTAGACCAGCGAGTCGACGATGTTGCGGTCGATGGCGGCGGTGACGTCCTGCTGGTTGACCTGGATGTCGAAGGAGATCGGCTCGGTGTCGATGGCGTAGGTGAGGGTGCCTCCCTTCACCGGCGTGGACGACGCGCCCTTGGCGACGTCGGCCGTGCTGCTGGAGCTGCAGGCGGCAAGGAGCAGGACCACAGCCGTACTTCCGGCGAGCAGCGGGATGCGTCCCGATCTGGATCGGACGGCGCTGGATCGGGGCATGCTGGAACTCCGTGGGTCTCGGGGTGGTTTGGTCGGCGCGTTCGTCGAACGAAGCCGGGACCCTCACGGGTCCCGGGGATGCCTCGAACCTAACGAGGGCTCCCTGCGCCGCCGTACCCCTAGACCACCCCTAGCGGACCCTTACCCCGACCGCCGGGCTGCCTCGCGGGACGGCTCAGCAGGAGAGATTGCCGCCGCCGACGTCGGTGCCCAGGTCGGCGACGAACCTCTTGTAGAGGTTGATCCGGTCGTTGCGCTCATCCGGGTTCTTGCCGTTGCACTCCAGGTCCCCGTTGATGCTGCGGATCGTCTCACCGAAGCCCCTGCCGTTGACCATGGCGTTGTGCGGGGTCGTCGACCCGGCGCCGGTCTGGCTGTTCCAGAACCACAGGCCGGTCTTCCAGGAGACGGTGGCGTCCCGTTCCACCTGGTACGGGTTGTCCAGCAGGTCGATGTGCAGGGCGTCACCGGCCGCCTTGTAGTTGTAGTTCCAGCTGAGCTGCAGCGGACCGCGGCCGTAGTAGGCGCTCGGGCCGGCCGGACAGTGGTACGGCCGGCCCTGGTCGCAGTAGTGGCTGTAGTTGGCCTTGTTCTGCTCCACGACGTACCGCAGTCCGCCGGTCTCGTGGCTCACATTGGCCAGGAAGGCCGCGGCCTCGCGCTTGCGCACCGCGTCGCTTCCGGTGGTGGTGAAGCCGGGGTAGGCGCTCAGCGCGCCTACCAGGCCCTGGTAGGTGTAGAAGGGGTTCCGACCCGGGAACATCCGGTTGAACTGCGCCTCGCTGACCACGAAGGACCCGTTGGCGGCGGCGGGTGTCGCCGGAGCGGCGACCGCCAGGCCGCTCGCCACCACCGCGGCGCTCAGCACGGCCAGAAAGCGGGACCGGAATCGGGACACGACACGGGATACGGACATCTGCGCTCCTTCGGCGGCGGGGACCTGCCCGCCCTGCTCACTCGGGTCAGCTGAATGGCAAACCAGTTGCTTCGAAGACGAAGCACTGGTGCCAGCATCGCGCAAGTTCGAGCACAGATGCTCCGACATGGCGGCAAATCACTCGCAGGAGGCCGTTTCGACCGTGGGTTGACGGACCGGCACCCGGAATTCGACCGCACACCCCCGCGGATTAAGACAGTTGAATGACAGTCGAACGTTTCACCAATATCTCGACCGGGGAGCCCGGGCGCAGCGCCCGAACTCCCCGGCATCGACGAAACCCGACCCGCCGCCCGGAGCCCCCCGACTCCCGGCGCGAAGTCACCTGCTAGCCGAGCTTGACCAGGTGGGCGCTGTTGGTCTTGCCCTCGGCGGCACCGCTCCACCCGGCACCGGCCTTGAAGTGGACCTGGCCGACGAGGAACTTGGCGTGGTGGCCCGTGTTGTAGAGACCCCAGACGTCCCCGTAGGTGGTGGTGCTGAGGACCGGGAGCGACTGGCAGTGGCCGGGGGTGATCAGCACCGTCGCGAACCCGCCCTGCTGCGGGATGGACGCGAACGCGGTGTAGTTGCCCTTCGCGCAGAGCTTGAAGACGTGGGGCGTGGCCGCGGAAGCCATTCCGGAGGTCGCCAGCACGGCCGTTCCGGCCAGCAACGTGGCCGTCCCGGTGGCCAGCGCGGCACGCTTCAGCTTCGACATGACGCTCATGTGCACACTCATTTCTCTGGATCTGCACGCGCCTCCTGCGAGGCGCAGTGATCTAGGGCTGCACGTGACAGTTCCGGAGCGGCCCACGAGTTGTGGAGCCTTTCCGGAGCGCACACTGAGAATCACGTAGGCGCGTCGGCGCACGGTTCAACGGCCGGCCGAAAGAATTGCCCGGTCTTTTCAAAACCGATCGGATCCGGGCTCGACCCCCGGGGCTACTCGGCGGCCGGGGCCGGGTAGCGGGGGACGGAGCGGCGCAGCGCGATGCGCCAGCCCTCAGGGGTGCGGCGGAGGACGTCGAGGTAGTCGCCGTTGTGGATGCTGCCGTCGGCGAGCAGCGCCAGGTAGCGGCTGCGGCCCCGGACCGTGCCGTCCGCGTCGACGGTCAGCACGGTGTCCAGGGTGTGGTGGTCCGGGGACTGCGGGCCGAGGAGCTTGTTGAAGTCCTTGATCGCGTCCAGGCCGTGGAAGAACCTGCTCTCGCTGCGGACCAGTTCGATGGTGCCGTCCTCGGTGAAGACCTGGTCCAGCTGCTCCCGTTCGCCGTTGTCGAAGACGTGCGCGAAGCGGGCCAGCAGCTGCCGGATCTCTTCGATGTCATGGGTCGTCAGTTCGGTTGCCATCGGCTCTCCTGGTCTCGCCGGGGTCGGCGGAACGCCCGGCCGGAGGACTCCGGCCGGGCGGCGGGCGGGGTGGGGATCAGGCGGACTCGCCGGTCAGCTGCTGGATGATGCCCAGCCGGTCGGGGAGCACGTTGTAGCGGACGACCTTGCCGTCACGGATGGTCAGCGTGCTGATGCTGCGGCCGCGGAAGTGCCGGCCGGTGCCCTCCAGGCCGAAGACGAAGCCCTCGTGGATGCCGTCGATGGTCCAGAAGGCGATCACCCGGTCCCCCTCGGCGACGACGTCGTCCAGGGTCACGGTCAGCTCCTTGACGCTCTTCCACAGCCACTCCAGGTGGTCCTGGAAGTCCGAGCGGGTGCCGGTGCCGCCGATGCCCACCCGGGCCTCGTCGGCGGCGTCGGCGGCCACCAACTCCTCCAGCAGCTCCAGTCGCTGACCGTTGACCAGCTCCTCGAAGTACCGGCGGGCCAGGGCCTTGTTGCTCTCGATCGTGTCGTTGCTCATGAGTGGTCTCCTCGAAGTCGATTGGTCAGGACGGGTATGAGGGAACGGGACGGAAGGGGTCAACGGGCCGGCGGCGGGAGCAGGATGCCGCCGTTGGCGCTCAGGCCGCCGTCGACCGGGACGGTCACCCCGGTCACGTAGGAGGCCGCCGGGGAGGCGAGGAACCAGACCACCTCGGCCTGCTCCCGGGGATCGGCCCAGCGCTGGGCCGGGATCCGGCGGGTGACCTCCTCGCCCAGCTCCGGGTGCGCCAGCACCCCGCTGGTCAGCGCCGTGACGGTGCCGCCCGGCGCGATGGCGTTGATCCTGATGCGCTGCGCGGCGTAGTCGATGGCCGCGCCGCGCACCAGGTTGATCACCGCCGCCTTGGTGGCGTTGTAGCCCCAGGTCCCCGGGTCGCCCCGGAGGCCGGAGACCGAGGAGGTGGCGACGATCGCGCCGCCCCCGGAGGCCCGCAGGGCCGGCGCCGCGGCCCTGATGCCGAGCGCGACGCTGCGGACGTTCACCGCGAACAGCCGGTCGAAGCGCTCGATGGCGCCCTCGGACTCCAGCGGCCCGGATCCGCCGATGCCGGCGTTGAGCACCGCGACGTCCAGCCGGCCGAAGCGCTCCACCGCCAGCCGGACCGCCTCGGTGCTGGTCTCCGGCACCGCGACGTCACCGGCCAGGGTCAGCACGCCGTCCAGGACCGCGAGTTTCGCCAGGCCCTCGGCGTCCTGGTCGACGGCCACCACCCGGTGCCCGCGCTCCTGGAACAGTCGCACCGTCGCCTCGCCGATGCCGGAGGCGGCTCCGGTGACGACCGTGACCGGCGAGACCTCGGTTACCGGGCTGACTGGGCTGACCATTGCTGCTCCTTCTTCTCGATCCACTGCCGGACGGCGTGCGCCGTCGTCGGGGTGTGCTGCTCCAGCAGGGTGAAGTGGTCGCCGGTGACGTCCACCGCCTCGTGCGGGAGGGGCCAGTAGGCGCGCCAGTCGTGGCGGGCCGTCGGGTCGACCACGGTGCCGCGCAGCGGCGTGTCGGCGCGCACGGAGAGGATCGGCGCGTCGACCGGCTCCGGCTGCCAGGTGGCGAAGACGTTGTTGTAGCCGCCCATCGCGGTCAGGCTGGCGTCGCTCCAGACCATGTCGTAGCGCTCGATCCGGTCGAGCATCCCGGTGAGCATGGCGTTGAGCCACCACTCCCCCATGCCCTCGCGGACGGCGCTGTCGATCGGGTAGGCGTCGATCAGCGCCAGTCCGGCCACCGGGCGTCCCTGCCGCTCCAGCCTGGCGGTGACCGCGTGCGCCACGCAGCCGCCCATGGAGCGTCCGACGACCACGATCGGCCGGTCCGGGCCGACCAGTTCCAGCACGGCCTCGGTGTGCAGCCGGAGGAAGGCGTCCAGGTCCTGCGGCAGGTGGTCGTCCTCCTTCCAGCCCGGCGAGGGGAGCACGAAGACGTCCCGCTCGCCCTGGAAGTCGTGCCCGAAGCGGGCGTACTCGTGCGGGCCGGAGATGGCGCTGAGCGCGGGGAAGCAGACCAGGGCGGCCTGGGCGTCACCGGACGCCAGCCGGATCGGCGGCAGGGCGTGCACGGCCCGCTCCGCCGTCGCGAAGCGCGGACGGAGGTGCGAGGCGACCCCGATCAGCGCCGAGGCCTCGGCGAACTTGCCCTGGGCGGCGAGCCGTCGGTACAGCTGGGAGAGCGGGTCGGCCGCCCCGGACGCTGTCGCCGGCGCGGACGAAGGCGCCGGGGACGACGGCGCGACCGTCGGCAGGTCGGTGAGCAACCGGGCGATGTGCGTGGTGAGTTCGGCCGGAGTCGGATGGTCGAAGGTCACCGTCGGCGGCAGCCGCAGGCCGGTCGCCGCAGTCAGCCGGTTGCGCAGCTCGACCGCCGTGAGCGAGTCCAACCCCAGCTCGTTGAAGGGACGTTGGGCGAGCACCGAGTCGGGCTCGGCGCCCAGGACGGCGGCGACCCCGGTCCGGACCAGTTCCAGCAGCGCGGCCTCACGGCCCTCGCCGTCCAGCCCGGAGAGCCGCTGCGCGAGCGAGGGCCCCTCGGCGACGGCCGCCCGCGCGCTCCGGCGTGCGGGGCGGACCAGTCCGCGCAGCAGCGGATGGACCGCCGTGCCGCGCAGGGCGTTCAGCGCCAGCGGGGCCGGAACCAGGTAGGCGTCGCCCACCAGCGCTGCCGCGTCGAAGAGTTCGACGCCCCGGGCGGAGCTGATCGGCCGCACCCCGGCCCGCGCCGCGCGGCGCAGGTCGGCCTCGCCCAACTGCGCGGTGACGCCGCTGACCTCGGCCCACTGGCCCCAGGCCAGGGACTGGCCGGGCAGGCCGTTGGCCCGCCGGTGGACGGCGAGGGCGTCCAGGAAGGTGTTGGCGGCGGCATACGCGGACTGGCCCGGGCCGCCGAACACCGCCGCGACCGAGGAGTAGAGCACGAACGCGGCCAACTGTGGCTGGTCGAGCGTCAGTCGGTGCAGGTTCCAGGCGCCGTCCAGCTTCGGACGGAGCACCGTGTCCAGCCGCTCGGGTGTCAGTGAGCCGATGACGCCGTCGTCGACCACGCCGGCGGTGTGGACCACGGCGGTCAGCGGGTGCTCGGCCGGGATCGCCGCCAGCACGGCGGCCAGCGCCTCCCGATCGGCGGTGTCGGCCGCCGCGAACGCCACCTCGGCGCCCAGGGCGGTGAGTTCCGCCCGCAGCTGCTCCGCGCCCGGGGCCTCGGCCCCACGGCGGGAGAGCAGCAGCAGCCGTCGTGCCCCCCGGGTGGCGACGAGGTGCCGGGCCAGCACTCCGGCCAGCACCCCGCTGCCGCCGGTGATCAGCACGGTGCCGTCCGGGTTCCAGGACACGGGGGCGGCACCGGTCGGGGCGGCGGTCCTGGCCAGCCTGGGCACCCGGGCCTCGCCTATGCGCAGGGCGAGTTGCGGCTCACCCGCCGCGATGGCGGCCGCCACGGCGGCGGGCAGCGCGGCCTCCGAGTCGGGGTCGTCGTCCAGGTCCACCAGCAGCAGCCGATCAGGGTGCTCGGCCTGGGCCGAGCGGAGCAGACCCCACAGCGGGGCGGAGGCCGGCGCCGGCCGCTCCTCCGCAGCGGCGGCCACGGCGCCCCGGGTGACGACGACCAGCCGCGCGGACTGCGGGTCCGGGTCGGCCAGGTGCGCCTGCACCGCCGTCAGGGTGCTCAGCAGGACGGCCCGGGCCGCCTCCGGGACGTCGGCCGCGGAGTGCTCCTCCACCAGCAGCTCGGTCCAGGGGACGGACGGGAGGGGCGAGTGGGCGGGGAGCGGCAGCGGCGTCCAGTCGAGTCGGAAGAGCTCGTCCCGCAGCGCGGCGTGGGCGGTGGCGGCCTGCGCGGAGGCGAGCTGCGCGGCGGTGACCTGACGGGCGCGGAGCGCGGCGACGGAGGCGACCGGTGCCCCGGTCGCGTCCGCGGCCTCCACCGAGATGGTGTCGGCGTCGGTGTGCCGGAGCCGCACCCGGAGTTCGACCGCGCCGGTCGCATGCACCTGCACGCCCTCGTAGGCGAACGGGAGCAGGCTGGAGCCCTCCGGCGTACCGGCGAGATTGTGATGGGCGGTCAGGTGGACTGCGGCGTCCAGCAGTGCGGGGTGGAGGCCGAACCGGGCGGCCTGCTCGCGCCGGTCCTCCGGCAGGGCGACCTCGGCGTAGAAGTCCTCGCCGTCGCGCCAGGCGGCCCGCAGTCCGCGGAAGGCGGGGCCGTAGTCCAGGCCGGCGGCCGACAGCGTCCCGTACACGCCGTCCACGGCCAGCGGCTCGGCCCCGGGCGGCGGCCAGGTGGTCGGCGCGAACGGGGGCCGGGCCGGCTCCACCGGTGCGGCCAGCAGGCCCGAGGCGTGCCGGGTCCAGTCGGCTCCGTCCTTCCCCTCCTCCCCGCCCTCGGCCGCGTGCTGCGCCGGACGCGAGTGCAGGGTGACCGGGCGGGCGCCGGTCGGGTCCGGGCTCCCCACCGCAACCTGGAGGTGGATGCCGCCCTGGGCGGGGAGCAGCAGCGGGGCCTCCACCACCAGTTCGTCCAGCAGGCCCGCGCTGACCTCCTCGCCGGCCCGGATGGCCAGTTCCAGCAACGCCGTTCCGGGGACGACGACGGTGCCCTGGACGGCGTGGTCGGCGAGCCAGGGGTGGCTGCGGAGGGAGAGGCTGCCGGTGAGCAGCACCCCCTCGCCGTCCGGCAGGACCACGGCCGCGCCGAGGAAGGGGTGGTCCACGGTGCCGAGGCCGAGACCGGCGGCGTCCGCCGGGCGGCCGGCCGGCTCCAGCCAGTAGCGGCGGCGCTGGAAGGGGTAGGTCGGCAGGTCGACGCGCGGTGGCTGCTCGCCGGTGAACAGTGCGTTCCAGTCGACGGCGTGGCCCTGGACGTGGACCTGGCCCAGCGCGGTCAGTGCGGTGGCCGGCTCGTCGCGGTCGCGGCGCAGCAGCGGCACCGCGACCGCGTCCGGCAGCGCCTCCCGCACCAGGGCGGTGAGGGTGGCGTCCGGGCCGAGCTCCACGAAGGTGGTCACCCCGGCGGCTGCCAACTCCGCCACCACGTCGCCGAAGCGGACCGGCTCTCGAACCTGGCGCACCCAGTAGCCGGGGTCGGTGAGCTGCTCGGTGGTGGCGGACCGACCGGTGACCCCGGAGAGCACCGGGATGGCCGGAGCCGCGTAGCCGAGGGTCGCCGCGACCGCGCCGAACTCCTCAAGCACCGGGTCCAGGTGGTGGGAGTGGAACGCATGGCTGACCCGCAGCCGCCGGGTCCGGTGCCCGCGCACCGCGAACTCCTGGCCGAGCGCCAGCACCGCCTGCTCGTCGCCCGAGACCACCACCGACGCCGGGCCGTTGACGGCGGCGACGGCCACCCCGGTGCCGTGGTCGGCGAGGACCGCCAGCACCTCGGCCTCGGTCGCACCGATCGCCGCCATCGCCCCGCCCTCCGGCAGCGACTGCATCAGCCGCGCCCGAGCCGCCACCAGCACCGCAGCATCCGCCAGCGAGAACACCCCGGCCACATGCGCCGCCGCCAGCTCACCGATCGAATGACCCGCCACGAAGACCGGCCGCACCCCCCACGACTCCAACAACCGGAACAGCGCCACCTCCACCGCGAACAACGCCGGCTGCGCATACCCCGTCCGGTCCAACTCCTCACCCGAGGAGAGCAGTTCCACCAAAGGCCGGTCCAGCAGCGGCTCGAACGCCGCAGCCACCGCATCGAACGCCACCGCATAGGCCGGATGCGCCGCATACAACCCACGCCCCATCCCCACCCGCTGACTCCCCTGCCCGGTGAACAGGAACGCCAGACCACCCACACCCGCCGAGGAACCGACCACCACCTCCGACACCGACTCACCCCGGGCCAGCACCCGCAGCGCCTCGGCGCCGCCGAGCACCACCGCGCGCTCGCTCAACAGGGCCCGGCCGGCCAGCAGCGAGTACGCCACCGCCGTCCGGTCGGGGGCGTCCTCGGCGTCCAACCGGTCGGCCAGCAGCGCGGCCTGGTCCCGCAGCGCCTCCGGCGAGCGGGCGGAGAGCAGCAGCGGCAGCGGCGAGGACGGGGACGGGGACGGGGACGACGACGGGACCGGCGGAGCCGGCTCCGGCGGCGGGGCCTGCTCGATGATCACATGGGCGTTGGTGCCGCTGGCACCGAAGGCGGAGACACCCGCGCGGCGCGGGCCCTCCGTCTCCGGCCACTCCCGGGCCTCCGTCAGCAGCCGGACGGCGCCGGCCGTCCAGTCCACATAGGGGGTGGCCTCCTCGGCGTGGAGGGTGCGCGGCAGCACCCCGTGGCGCAGCGCCTGCACGGTCTTGATCACGCCGGCCACCCCGGCGGCCGCCTGGGTGTGGCCGATGTTGGACTTCAACGAGCCCAGCCACAGCGGCCGGTCGGGCTCCCGGTCCTGGCCGTAGGCGGCGATGATCGCCTGGGCCTCGATCGGGTCGCCCAGCGAGGTCCCGGTGCCGTGCGCCTCCACCGCCTGGACGTCGGCGGCGGTCAGCCGGGCGTTCTCCAGCGCCTGCCGGATCACCCGCTGCTGGGCCGGGCCGTTGGGCGCGGTCAGGCCGTTGGACGCGCCGTCCTGGTTGACCGCCGAACCGCGCAGCACCGCCAGCACCTCGTGCCCCAGCCGCCGGGCGTCCGAGAGCCGCTCCACCAGCAGCAGCCCGACCCCCTCCGCCCAACCGGTCCCGTCCGCACCCGCGCCGAAGGCCTTGCACCGGCCGTCGGCCGAGAGTCCGCGCTGGCGGGAGAACTCGACGAAGCCCTGCGCGGTGGACATCACGCTGACGCCGCCGGCCAGCGCCAGGTCGGACTCGCCGGAGCGCAGCGACTGGGCGGCCAGGTGCAGCGCCACCAACGAGGAGGAGCAGGCCGTGTCGACCGTCACCGCCGGACCCTCGAAACCGAAGGTGTAGGAGATCCGCCCGGAGGCCACACTGTCCAGTCCGCCGATGCCGAGGTAGCCCTCCAGCTCCGGCGGAGCGTCGTGCAGCCGGGGGGTGTAGTCGCCGCCGGCGATGCCGGCGAAGACCGCGGTCCGGCTCCCGCGGAGGCCGGTCGGGTCGATCCCGGCCCGTTCGAAGGCCTCCCAGGCGGTCTCCAGCAGCAGCCGGTGCTGCGGGTCGGTGGCCAGGGCCTCGCGCGGGGAGATGCCGAAGAACTCGGCGTCGAAGTCGGCGACGGTGTCCAGGAACCCGCCGTGCCGGGTGTAGGAGGTGCCGCTGTGCTCCGGGTCGGGGTCGTAGAGGCCGTCCAGGTCCCAGCCCCGGTCGTCGGGGAAGGAGCTGATCACGTCCCCGCCCTCGGCGACCAGCCGCCACAGCTCCTCCGGCGAGGCGACCCCGCCGGGGAGCCGGCAGGCCATGCCGATGATCGCGATCGGCTCCCGGCGGCCGGCCTCGACCTCCTGCAGTCGCTTCTGGGCGTGCCTGGCGTCGTTCAGCGCACGCTTCAGGTACTCGCGGAGTTTCTGGTCGTTCGACATGGCAGTGGGGGCCTCTCAGGGTTGCGGAAAGCGGGGGGGTGGTCAGAACTGTTCGGACTGGCGGTCCATGAGCTCGAAGAGCTCGTCGTCGGTCGCGGTCTCCAGGTCGAACTCCTCGTCCAGGGCGCTGAGCAGGCCTCCGTCCTCGCCCCAGCGGTCCACCAGGGCGCGGAGCCGGGTCAGGACCGCGGCGCGCTCCTCGTCGCCGGCGGCGGGCGGAGCGGCGAGGAGCTGCTCCAGCGCGGCCAGCGAGGCCGCCACGGTCGGCGTGCCGGTGTCCGTCCCGCCGTCCGCCGGGAGCTCCGCCAGCAGGTAGGCGGCGATGGCGGCCGGTGTCGGATGGTCGAAGACCAGCGTCGCCGGGAGTTCGAGGCCGGTCCCGGCGCCGATGCGGTTCCGCAGCTCGACCGCGGTGAGCGAGCTCAGGCCGAGGTCGCGGAAGGCCCGGTCGGCGACGACTCCGGCACTGCCGGTGTGGCCCAGCACCACGGCCACCTCGGCCCGGACCAGGTCCAGCAGGGCCGACTCGCGTTCGGCTCCGGCCAGCCCGGCCAGCCGCAGCGGCCAGGCCGGTCCGCTGCCGACGCTCTGCAGCTGGGCGAGCGAGGCGGTGACCGTGCCGTTGCCGACGACGGCGTCCAGCCAGTAGCGCTCGCGCTGGAAGGCGTAGCCGGGCAGCGCGGTCCGACGCGGCGTCACCCCGGCGAAGACGGAGGACCAGTCCACCCGCACCCCGCGCACCTGGAGTTCGGCCACGGAGGTGAGGAAGCGGCGCAGGCCGCCGTCGTCCCGGCGCAGCGAGCCGACGACCGCGCCGGTGCGTGCCGCACCCGCCGACTCCAGGGTCTCCTGGATCGGGACGGCCAGCACCGGATGCGGGCTGACCTCGACGAACGTGCCGTGGCCCGAGGCGGCCAGGGCCCGGACCGCCTCCTCGAAGCGGACCGTGCGACGCAGGTTGGTCACCCAGTAGTCGGCGTCGAGTCCGGCGGTGTCGACCCAGTCGCCGGTGACCGTGGACAGCATCGGCACCGAGCCGGTGCGCGGCCGGACCGGGGCGAGCAGGTCGAGCAGCTCCTCGCGGAGGTCGTCCACCTGGGCCGAGTGCGAGGCGTAGTCGACCTGGACCGTCCGGGCCCGGACGTGCTCGGCCCGGTACTCGGCGACCAGGGCCGCCAGGGCGTCCGGGTCGCCGGAGACCACGACCGAGGCCGGGCCGTTGACCACCGCCACCGAGAGCTCGGGCCGGTCGGCGATCCGCGCCTCGACCTCGGCCGCCGGCAGCGCCACCGACGCCATCCCACCGCGCCCGGACAGGGCCAGGATGGCCCGGCTGCGCAGGGCGACCACCCGGGCCCCGTCGTCCAGGCCGAGCGCCCCGGCCACCACGGCCGCCGCGATCTCCCCCTGGCTGTGGCCGACCACGGCGTCCGGGCGGATCCCGTAGGAGGTCCACAGCTCGGCCAGGGCGACCATCACCGCCCACAGCGCCGGCTGGACCACGTCGACCCGGTCCAGGCCCGGCGCTCTCTCGGCGCCGCGCAGCACCTCCAGCAGCGACCAGTCGGTGTACGGCGCGAGGGCGGCGGCGCACTCGGCGATCCTGGCGGCGAACACCGGTGCGGTGTCGAGCAGTTCCTCCGCCATCGCGGGCCACTGCGAGCCCTGGCCGGGGAAGACGAACACGGTCCGGCCGGCCAGGTCGGCCGTGCCGGTCACCAGGCCGGGGGCCGGGTCGCCGAGGGCCAGCGCGCGCAGCCCGGCCAGTCCGCGCGGGTCCTCCGGGCCGGTGACCAGCACCGCCCGCTGCTCCAGCGCGGCCCGGGTGGTGAGCAGCGCGTGCGCGGCGTCCACCGGCTCCGGGGCGCCGTCCCCGGCGAGGTGCTCGGCCAGCCTGGCGGCCTGGCCGCGCAGCGCCTCCGGCGTCCGGGCGGAGACCACCAGCGGCAGGTGGGCCGGGGCGGAGCCCCGGTCCTCGGCCGGCTTCCGGTCCACCGGCTGGAGCGACTGCGGCGCCTGCTCGATCAGGACGTGGGCATTGGTGCCGCTGACGCCGAAGGAGGACACCCCGGCCCGGCGCGGCCGTCCGGTCTCCGGCCAGGGCCGGGCCTCGGTCAGCAGCTGGACGCCGCCGTCCTGCCAGTCCACGTACGGCGAGGGCTCGTCCACGTGGAGTGTCTGCGGCAGCAGGCCGTGCCGGATGGCCTGCACCATCTTGATCACGCCCACCGCCCCGGCGGCGGCCTGGGTGTGGCCCACATTGGACTTCAACGAGCCGAGCCAGAGCGGCTGTTCGGGGTCGCGCCCCGATCCGTAGGCGGCGATCAGGGCCTGCGCCTCGATCGGGTCGCCGAGGGTGGTACCGGTGCCGTGGCCCTCCACCGCATCGATCTGACCCGGCGTCAGCCCGGCGTTGTCGAGCGCCTGCTGGATCACCCGCTGCTGGGACGGACCGCTGGGCGCGGTGAGGCCGTTGGAGGCCCCGTCCTGGTTGACGGCGGTGCCCCGGACCAGCGCCAGCACCGGGTGGCCGAGCCGCCTGGCGTCGGAGAGCCGCTCGACCAGCAGCAGCCCGACCCCCTCGCCCCAGCCGGTGCCGTCCGCCGCACCCGCGTAGGCCTTGCAGCGGCCGTCGGCCGAGAGCGCGCGCTGGCGGCTGAACTCGACGAAGGTGGTCGGCGTCGACATCACCGCGACGCCGCCGGCCAGGGCCAGGTCGCACTCGCCGGAGCGCAGCGACTGGGCGGCCAGGTGCAGCGCCACCAACGAGGACGAGCAGGCCGTGTCGACCGTCACCGCCGGACCCTCGAAACCGAAGGTGTAGGAGATCCGCCCGGAGGCCACACTGCCGGCGCTGCCGTTGCCGAGCCAGCCCTCCAGCTCGGCCGGGACCTCGCGGACCCGGGGGGCGTAGTCGTGGTACATCACCCCGGCGAAGACCCCGGTCCGGCTGCGGCGCAGGCTCTCCGGGTCGATCCCGGCGCTCTCCAGCGCCTCCCAGGTGGTCTCCAGCAGCAGCCGCTGCTGGGGGTCGGTGGCCAGGGCCTCGCGCGGCGAGATCCCGAAGAAGCCGGCGTCGAAGTCGGCCGGACGCCGGAGGAAGCCGCCGTGCCGGGTGTAGGAGGTGCCGGGGTTCTCCGGATCCTCGGAGTAGAGCGCCTCCAGGTCCCAGCCCCGGTCGTCGGGGAACTCGGAGATGGCGTCCCCGCCCCGGGCGACCAGCTCCCACAGCTCCTCGGGGGTGGCCACGCCGCCCGGCAGCCGGCAGGCCATGCCGACGATGGCGATCGGGTCCTCGGTGGGATCGGGTGTCGAGCCGTGCTGAACCTCCGTCACCGGGGCTGCTGCTCCCAGCAGTTCGGTCAGCAGGTGGTCGGCGAGCGCCCCGGGGGTGGGGTGGTCGAAGACCAGGGTGGCGGACAGCCGCAGGCCGGTCGCGGTGGCGATCCGGTTGCGCAGCTCCACCGCGGTGAGCGAGTCCACGCCGAGGGCGGTGAAGGCCCGGTGCACGCCGACCGATCCGGCGTCGGTGCCGAGCACGGTGGCGATCTCCCGGCGGACCAGCTCCAGCAGCAGCGTCTCCTGCTCGGCCCGGTCCGCCAGCTCGGCCAGCCGTCGGCCGAGGGCGGACTCGGCGCCGCCGTCGGCCACGGCGGCGGCGGCCGTCCGCCGTGCCGGGCGGACCAGACCGCGCAGCAGCGGCGGAACCCGGCCGCCGGCCGAGGCCAGGGCGGCGGTGTCGAAGGGCGAGGGCACCAGCACCGGGCGGGACGCCAGTGCCTCGGCGGCGTCGAAGAGCCGGAGCCCCTCGTCCGAGCCGAGCGGGCGGATGCCCAGCCGCAGCAGCCGGGCCAGGTCGGTCCGGCTGAGGTGGCCGGTGATCCCGCTGGCCTGCTCCCACTGGCCCCAGGCGAGGGACCGGGCGGGCAGGCCGTTGGCCCGCCGGTGGACGGCGAGGGCGTCCAGGAAGGTGTTGGCGGCGGCGTAGGAGGACTGGCCCGGGGAGCCGAGCACCCCGGCGACCGAGGAGTAGAGCACGAAGGCCGCCAACGGCGCCCGGTCGAGCGTGAGCTGGTGCAGGTTCCAGGCGCCGTCGGCCTTGGCCCGGAGCACCGCGTCCAGCCGCTGGGGCGTCAGTGAGCCGATGACGCCGTCGTCGACCACGCCGGCGGTGTGGACCACGGCGGTCAGCGGGTGCTCGGCCGGGATCGCCGCCAGCACGGCGGCCAGCTCCTCCCGGTCGGCGGTGTCGGCCGCCGCGAACTCCACCTCGGCGCCCAGGGCGGCGAGTTCCGCCCGCAGTTCCTCCGCGCCGGGCGCGGCGGCGCCGCTGCGGGAGAGCAGCAGCAGGTGCCGCACTCCGCGCTCGACGACCAGGTGCCGGGCCAGCAGCGTGCCGAGCACACCGGTGCCGCCGGTCACCAGCACCGTTCCCCGCGGGTCCCAGGCGCGGGCGGCATCGAGGTCCGCCGGACCCGGGGCCGGCGCCCTGACCAGTCGCGGCACGGACAGTGCCCCTTCGCGCAGCGCGAGTTGGTCCTCGTCGGCGGCCGAGGCGGTCGCCAGGGCGGCGTCCAGGGCGGCGGCGGAGGAAGCGTCACCGCCATCCAGGTCGAGCAGGACGAAGCGGCCCGGGTTCTCCGTCTGCGCGGAGCGGACCAGCCCCCAGACGGCGGCCGCGACCGGGTCGGGATCGGCGCCCGGGGTGACCGCGATCGCGTTGCGGGTGACCAGGGCCAGTCGGCTCGCGTCGGCCGGCCACTCCTGCAGCAGGCCCAGGACCCGCTCCAGCGCCGACCGCAGCCGGGTCGGCAGGTCGGCCCCGTCCGGTCCGGCCACGGCCTCGACCACCACCGGGGCGGGCTGCGTCGTGCCCTGGCCCGCCGCGCGGAGGGCGAGCGGGGTCCACTCCACGGTGTGGAGCCCGTCGTACTGCGCGACCGCCCGAGCGCCGAGGCGCTCGCCGGCCACCGGACGGGTGGTCAGCGCGGCGATGGAGACCACCGGCGCACCGGTGCTGTCGACCGCCTCCAGCGCGAACTGCTGCGGACCGGTGACGGTCAGCCGGACCCGCAGTCCGGTCGCGCCGGCCGCATGGAGGGCGACCCCCCGGTAGGCGAAGGGCAGTTGCGCGCCCGCCTCCGGACCGGCGGCCAGACCGGGCAGTTGCAGCGCGGCGTCGAGCAGCGCCGGGTGCAGGCCGAAGTCTCCGGCCTGCTCGCGCGGGCCCGCCGGGAGTTCGGCGGTCGCGTAGTAGCTGTCGCCGTCCTGCCAGACGGCCTGCAGGCCCCGAAAGGCCGGGCCGTACTCCAGTCCGGAGGCGGCCAGCGCCGCGTACACCTCGTCGACCGGGACCGGCTGTGCACCGGCCGGGGGCCACGCCCCGGCGGCGAACTCCGGCACCGGCGGCGCCGACGGCGACGCGGCGGCCAGCACGCCGGTGGCGTGCCGCACCCAGTCGCCGCCTCCGCCGGGCCGGGAGTGGACGGTGACGGAGCGGAAGCCGGACCCGTCGGGGGCGCCGACGGCGACCTGCAGCTGGAGGCTGCCCGAGGCGGGCAGCAGCACCGGCGCCTCGACCACCAGTTCGTCCAGGGCGGATGCCCCGACCTCGTCCCCGGCCCTGACGGCCAGCTCGACCAGCGCGGCCCCCGGCAGGATCGCCGTGCCCAGGGCGACGTGGTCGGCGAGCCAGGGGTGGGTGCGGAGGGAGAGGCTGCCGGTGAGCAGCACCCCGTCCGCGTCGGGCCGGGTCAGCGCCGCGCCCAGCAGCGGGTGGACGACGGTGTCCAGGCCGAGGCCGCCGGCGTCGGCCGCCGGGACGGCGGGCTCCAGCCAGTAGCGGCGGCGCTGGAAGGGGTAGGTCGGCAGGTCCACCCGGCGCGCGGGCCGGGCCCGGCCGAACAGTGCCGCCCAGTCGACGGCGTGGCCGTGCACATGGATCCCGCCGAGCGCGGTCAGTGCGGTGGTCGGCTCGTCGCGGTCGCGGCGCAGCAGCGGCACCGCGACCGCGTCCGGCAGCGCCTCCCGCACCAGGGCGGTGAGGGTGGCGTCCGGGCCGAGCTCCACGAAGGTGGTCACCCCGGCGGCTGCCAACTCCGCCACCACGTCGCCGAAGCGGACCGGCTCGCGAACCTGGCGCACCCAGTAGGAGGGGTCGGTGACCTCGTCTGCCGTGGCGATGCGTCCGGTGACCCCGGAGAGCAGCGAGAGCTGCGGGGCGCCGTGGCCGAGGGTCGCCGCGACCGCGCCGAACTCCTCAAGCACCGGGTCCAGATGGTGCGAGTGGAAGGCGTGGCTGACCCGCAGCCGCCGGGTCCGGTGTCCACGCGCCGCGAACTCTTCCGCCAGTGCCAGCACCGGCTGCTCGTCGCCCGAAATCACCACCGAGGTCGGGCCGTTGACGGCGGCGACGGCCACCCCGGTGCCGTGGTCGGCGAGGACCGCCAGCACCTCGGCCTCGGTCGCACCGATCGCCGCCATCGCGCCACCCTCCGGCAGCGACTGCATCAGCCGCGCCCGAGCCGCCACCAGCACCGCAGCATCCGCCAGCGAAAGCACCCCGGCCACATGCGCCGCCGCCAGCTCACCGATCGAATGACCCGCCACGAAGTCCGGCCGCACCCCCCACGACTCCAACAACCGGAACTGCGCCACCTCCACCGCGAACAACGCCGGCTGCGCATACCCCGTCCGGTCCAACTCCTCACCGGACACCAGCAACTCGGCCAACGGCCGGTCCAGCAGCGGCTCGAACGCCGCAGCCACCGCGTCGAACGCCACCGCATAGGCCGGATGCGCCGCATACAGCCCACGCCCCATCCCCACCCGCTGACTCCCCTGCCCGGTGAACAGGAACGCCAGACCACCCACACCCGCCGAGGAACCGACCACCACCTCCGACGCCGACTCACCCCGGGCGAGAGCGCGCAGCGCCGCCGGGTCGCCGACGACGACCGCGCGCTCCTCCAGCGCGGCCCGGGTGGTGGCCAGGGCCCTGGCGGCCGCGGCGGGTTCGGGTGCCTCGGCGTCCAGCCAGTCCGCGATCCGCTCCGCCTGGGCGGCCAACGCCTGCGGGGTGCGGGCCGAGAGCACCCAGGGCAGCAGCTCCGCCGGAGCCTGCGCGGGGTCTAGCCCGGGGGCCTCCTCCTGTGCCTCGGCCGGGGCCTGCTCGATGATCACATGGGCATTGGTGCCGCTCACGCCGAAGGCGGAGACGCCTGCGCGGCGCGGCCGGTCGCTGGACGGCCACTCCTGCTCCTCCGTCAGCAGCCTCACGCCGCCCGCCGACCAGTCGACGAAGGGCGAGGGCGCGTCCACGTGGAGGGTGCGCGGCAGCACGCCGTGCCGGATCGCCTGCACCATCTTGATCACACCGGCCACCCCGGCCGCCGCCTGGGTGTGGCCGATGTTGGACTTCACCGAGCCCAGCCACAGCGGCCGGTCTGCGGGGCGGTCCACGCCGTAGGTGGCGATCAGCGCCTGGGCCTCGATCGGGTCGCCGAGCCGGGTGCCGGTGCCGTGCGCCTCGACCGCGTCGACGTCGCCGGTCGCGAGTCCGGCCGAGGCCAGGGCCTGCCGGATCACCCGCTGCTGCGAGGGGCCGCTGGGGGCGGTCAGGCCGTTGGACGCGCCGTCCTGGTTGACCGCCGAACCGCGCAGCACCGCCAGCACCTCGTGCCCCAGCCGCCGGGCGTCCGAGAGCCGCTCCACCAGCAGCAGCCCGACCCCCTCCGCCCAACCGGTCCCGTCCGCACCCGCTGCGAAGGCCTTGCAGCGGCCGTCCTCGGACATCGCCCGCTGGCGGCTGAACTCGACGAAGGTGGTCGGGGTCGACATCACCAGGACGCCGCCGGCCACCGCGAGGTCGGACTCGCCGGAGCGCAGCGACTGGGCGGCCAGGTGCAGCGCCACCAACGAGGAGGAGCAGGCCGTGTCGACCGTCACCGCCGGACCCTCGAAACCGAAGGTGTAGGAGATCCGCCCGGAGGCCACACTGGCCGCGTTGCCGATGCCGAGGTAGGCCTCCAGCTCGTCGGGGACCTGCTGGGCGGCGGTGGCGTAGTCCCGCCCCGAGGTTCCGGCGAAGACGCCGGTCCGGCTGCCCCGCAGCGACTCCGGGTCGATCCCGGCCCGCTCCAGCACCTCCCAGGTGGTCTCCAGCAGCAGCCGCTGCTGGGGGTCGACCGCAGGCGCCTCGCGCGGCGGGATGCCGAAGAACTCGGCGTCGAAGTCGGCGGCGGAGTCCAGGAATCCGCCGTGCCGGGAGTAGGAGGTCCCCGGACGGTCCGGGTCGGCGCTGTAGAGCCGCTCCAGGTCCCAGCCCCGGTCGGTCGGGAAGCCGGTGAGGGCGTCCACGCCCTCGGAGACAGCCCGCCACAGGTCCTCCGGCGAGGCGACCCCGCCGGGGAAGCGGCAGGCCATGCCGACGATGGCGATCGGGTCCTGGTCGCTCGCGGTCACCGTCGCGGGCAGCGGCGCGGCGGCGGCCGGGGCGGTGGCGCCCCACAGCTCCTCGGCCAGCCAGTCGGTGAGCGCGGCGGGAGTCGGGTGGTCGAAGACCACGGTGGCCGGGAGCCGGCGTCCGGTGGCGGCGCCCAGCCGGTTGCGGAACTCCACCGCCGTCAGCGAGTCGAAGCCCTGGTTGCGGAAGGCCCTGGCCGGGTCGATCGCCTCGGCCGAGCTCTGCCGCTGGACCAGCGCGGCCTGGGCGCGGACCAGCGCCAGCAGTCCGCGCCGCCGCTCGGCGGCGGGCAGCGCGGCCAGTCCGGACAGCCCGTCCGCGAGCTCGGCGGCGGGGACGGCGGGCGTCGCGGCCGCCGAGGCCCGCCGCAGGCCCGGGAGTTCGGCGGCCAGCGGGTGGCTGCGGCCCCGGTAGAACGCGGCCCAGTCGACGTCGGCGACGACCAGGTGGCTCTCGTCCCGGTCCAGCACCTGGCCGAGCACCTCGACCGCCGGACCGGCCGGGAGCGAGGCGAGTCCGTGCCGGAGCAGCTGCTGCTCCGCGCCGTCGGCGGCGATGCCCGCCCCGGCCCAGTGGCCCCAGGCCACGGCGGTCGCCGGCCGTCCCGCCCCCCGGCGCTGGGCCGCGAGCGCGTCCAGATAGGCGTTGCCGGGGGCGTAGTTGGCCTGTCCGGGGATGCCGCAGAGTCCGGCCAGGGAGGAGAACAGCACGAAGGCGGAGAGGTCATGATCGAGCGTCAGTTCGTGCAGCAGCCGGGCCGCGCCGACCTTGGCGCGCAGCGCCCGCTCCAGCCGGTCCGGCGTCAGCGCGGAGATCAGCGAGTCGTGCAGCTCCGCCGCCGTGTGGACCACGGCCCGCAGCGGCCGGTCCGCCGGTATCCCGGCCAGCAGTGCCGTCAGTTCGGCGCGGTCGGCGACATCGGCGGCGGCGAAGGCCACCTCGCTGCCGAGCGCGGTGAGTTCGGCCGCCAGCTCGGTCGCGCCGGGGGCGTCCGCGCCGCGCCGGCTGACCAGCAGCAGCCGCTCGGCGCCCCGGCCGGCCAGCCAGCGGGCGACATGGCCGCCGAGCGCGCCGGTGCCGCCGGTGACCAGGGTGGTGCCTTCGGGCGTCCAGGCGTCCGGCTCCGCGCCGACCGCCGCCGACAGCGGTGCCGGGACGAGGCGGCGGGCGAAGGCCCCGGCGGCGCGCAGCGCCACCTCGGCCTCGCGGTCCGGGCCCCGGTCCGCCAGCAGCCCGGCCAGCTGCTGCCGGCTGCGGGCGTCGGGCTCGGCCGGCAGGTCGACCAGCCCGCCCCACTGGGCCGGGCTCTCCACCGCGAGGATCGCGCCGAAGCCCCAGACCAGCGCCTGGGCCGGGTCGGTCACCGGGTCGGCCGGGCCGGTGGAGACCGCCCCGGTGGTGAGGTACCAGACCGGCGCGGCGACGCCGAGGTCGTCCAGGGCCTGGGCCAGCGCCACATTGGCGGCGTAGGACCAGGGGACGGCGGGGTGGTCGGGGTGGTCGCCGGCACCGAGGCCCAGCAGCGAGACCACGCCGGCCACCGGCCGCTCGCCCGCCGCCGCGCCCAGCGACCCGGCGAGCAGCGCGCGTTCGGCGCCTGCCTCGGTCACCGCGACCGGCAGCACCCGGGCGCCGTGCGCGCCCAGCAGCCGTTCCAGCGCCACCGCCCACGGGTGCCCGGTCCGGCCCTCGGGCACGGCCAGCAGCCAGTCCCCCGAGAGCCGTTCGGCCGCCGTCACCGGGACCGGGCGCCACTGCACCCGGTACCGCCAGGAGTCTGCGGCGGAGGCGCTGAGCCGCCGGTCGTGCCAGGACGCGAGCGCGGGCAGCACCGGGTCCAGCTGGGCGCCGTCGACGCCGATGGCCTCGGCGAGGCGGGCGGCGTCGCCGTCGGTGACCAGTTCCCAGAACCGCTCGTCCGAGGCCGCCGCCGGGGCGCCCTGGGCCAGCTCCGGCGAGCGGGTGGCGTCGAGCCAGTAGCGCTCCCGCTGGAAGGCGTAGCTCGGCAGCTCGACCTGGCGCGGCGTCACTCCGCGGAAGGCGGGCGTCCAGTCGACCCGCACGCCGTGGACGTGGAGCTCGGCGACGGAGGTCAGCCAGCGCTCCCGGCCGCCGTCGTCCCGGCGCAGTGAACCGGTCACCACCGGCTCGCGGGCGTCGACCGCCGCCAGGGTGTCCTCGACCGCGCCGGTGAGCACCGGGTGCGGGCTGACCTCGACGAAGACCGTGTGCCCGTCGGCCGCGAGGCCGCGCACGGCCTCCTCGAAGCGGACGGTGCGGCGCAGGTTGGCGAACCAGTAGTCGGCGTCCATCCCGGCCGTGTCCTGCCAGTCGGCGGTGACCGTGGAGAACAGCGGGATCTCCCCGGCGACCGGCCGGACGCCGCCCAGCAGCGAGGTCAGCTCCTCCCGCAGCACCTCGGTCTGGACCGAGTGGGAGGCGTAGTCGATGGCGACCGGGCGGGCCCGGACGCCCTCGGCGGCGTACTGGGCGGCGAGTTCGGCGAGCGCCTCCGGGTCGCCGGAGACCACGGTCGACGCCGGGCCGTTGACCACGCCGATCGACAGCCGCTCGCTCCGGTCCGCGATCCGGGCCTCGACCTCGGCGACCGGCCGGGCCACCGCGAGCAGTCCGCCGCGACCGGAGAGCGTGCCGAGGGCGCGGGCCCGCAGCGCGACGATCCGGGCGGCGTCGTCCAGGCTCAGCCCGCCGGCCACGTAGGCGGCGGCGACCTCTCCCTGGCTGTGGCCCACCACCGCGTCCGGGCGGACCCCGTAGGAGGTCCAGAGCGCGGACAGGGCGACCATCACCGCCCACAGCGCGGGCTGGACCACGTCGACCCGGTCCGGGTCCGGGGTGCCCCCGGCCCCGCGCAGCACGTCCAGCAGCGACCAGTCGGTGTAGGGCGCGAGGGCGGCGGCGCACTCCGCCAGCTTGGCCGCGAACACCGGCTCGGCGTCCAGCAGCGGGGCGGCCATGCCGATCCACTGGGAGCCCTGGCCGGGGAAGACGAAGACGGTCTTGCCGGGGGTGCCGGCCCGGCCGAGGACCAGCCCGGGGGCCTCCTCACCCCGGGCCAGGGCCTGGAGCCCGGCCGGGTCGCCGACCAGGACCGCGCGCTGCTCCAGCGCGGCCCGGGTGGTGGCCAGCGCCCGGGCGGCGTCCGCCGGTCGGGGCGCGTCGGCGCCGTCCAGGTGCGCGGTCAGCCGGGCGGCCTGGGCCCGCAGCGCCTGCGGGGTCTGCGCGGAGACCAGCCAGGGCAGGACCGCCGGGACCGGGCCCTCGGGCTCCGCGGGCTGCTGCGCCGACTGCTCGGCCGGCGCCTGCTCGACGATGACATGGGCGTTGGTGCCGCTGACGCCGAAGGCGGAGACCGCCGCCCGGCGCGGCCGGTCCAGTTCGGGCCAGGGCCGGGTCTCGGTCAGCAGCCGCACCGTGCCGTCGGACCAGTCGACGTGCTCGGACGGCCGGTCGACGTGCAGGGTCCGGGGCAGCACGCCGTGCCGCAGCGCCTGCACCATCTTGATCACCCCGGCCACCCCGGCGGCCGCCTGGGTGTGGCCGATGTTGGACTTCAACGAGCCCAGCCAGAGCGGCTGTTCGGCGGTGCGTCCGGCGCCGTAGGTGGCGATCAGCGCCTGCGCCTCGATCGGGTCGCCGAGCCGGGTGCCGGTGCCGTGCGCCTCGACCACGTCGACGTCGCCCGCGCCGAGCCCGGCCGACTCCAGCGCCTGCCGGATCACCCGCTGCTGGGACGGGCCGTTGGGCGCGGTCAGCTGGCTGCTGCGGCCGTCCTGGTTGACGGCGGAACCGCGCAGCACGGCCAGCACCGGCCGCCCCAGCCGCTGGGCGTCGGAGAGCTTCTGCAGCACCAGCACCCCGGCGCCCTCGCCCCAGGCGGTGCCGTCGGCCGCGTCGGCGAAGGGCTTGCAGCGGCCGTCGGGGGCGAGCCCGCGCTGGCGGCTGAACTCGATGAACATCCCCGGCGCCGCCAGCACCGTCGCCCCGCCGGCCAGGGCCAGGTCGCACTCGCCGGAGCGCAGCGACTGGGCGGCCAGGTGCAGCGCCACCAACGAGGAGGAGCAGGCCGTGTCGACCGTCACCGCCGGACCCTCCAGGCCCAGGGTGTAGGCGATCCGGCCGGAGGCGACGCTGGTGGTGCTGCCGGTCAGCACATAGCCGTCGGTCTGCTCGGCCGGCAGGTGGTGCAGGCTCGGTCCGTACTCCTGGGCGATGACGCCGACGAAGACTCCGGTGCTGCTCCGCCGCAGGGTGGTCGGGTCGATCGCGGCGTGCTCCAGCGCCTCCCAGGAGGTCTCCAGCAGCAGCCGCTGCTGGGGGTCGGCGGCCAGCGCCTCGCGCGGCGAGATCCCGAAGAAGCCGGCGTCGAACTCGCCCGCGCCGTAGAGGAACCCGCCCTCCCGGGCGTAGCTGCGGCCGAGGTGGTCCGGGTCCGGGTCGTAGAGGTGGTCCAGGTCCCAGCCCCGGTCGGCCGGGAACGGGCCGACCACGTCCCGCTCCTCGGTGACCAGTCGCCACAGGTCGTCGGGCCCGGCCGCGTCGCCGGGGTAGCGGCAGGCCATCCCGACGATCGCGATCGGCTCGTCCTGCTGCGCCCGGGACGCGGCCAGGTCCTCGGCCGCGCGCAGTCGGCCCCGGGTCTCGTGGAGCTCGGTGGCGACCCGGTTGAGGTAGTCGCGGAGCTTCGCCTCGTTCGTCGTCATCGGTGATCGGCCTCTCTCAGGAAATTCCGAGCTCGTTGTGCAGGAAGTCGAAGATCTCGTCGTCGCCGACGTCGGCGATCCGTTCCGCCAGGTCGTCGGTGACCAGGGGTTCGGGCGCCGGTGCGGGCGCCGGTTCCGGTGCGGCCGCCGGGGGCGGGTCGGGGACCAGCCGTTCGCGGAGGTGCGCCGCCAGCGCCGACGGCGTGGGGTGGTCGAAGAGGGCGGTGGTCGGCAGCCGCAGCCCGGTCACGGTGTTGATCCGGTTGCGCAGCTCGATCACGCCCAGCGAGTCGAACTCCGCCTCCATGAAGCCGATGTCGGGCCTCACCGCCTCCGGCCCCGGGTGCCCGAGCACGGTGGCGGCGCTGCTGCGCACCAGGCCCAGCAGCAGCCGCTCCTGCTCGGCCGGGGGCTTCCCGGCCAGCTGCCGCAGCAGCGCCTCCGCCTCGGAGACCAGCAGCGCGGGCGCGGCGGCCGGAGCGGCCGCCGGCCGGGCCCGGACCAGCGACCGGAGCACCGGCGCCAGGTCACCGGCCGGCCTGCCGCCGGTCTCCAGCGCGGCCGTCGCCAGCAGGGCGTGCGGGCTGCCGAGGGCGGAGTCGAACAGGCCGAGGGCGTACGCGTTGTCCATCGGCGCGAGCCCGGTCCTGGCCAGTCGCTCGCGTTCGGTCCGGGTCAGCGCTCCGGCCAGTCCGCCCGCCTCGGCCCAGTGGCCCCAGGCCAGCGACACCGCCGGCAGCCCGCGCGCCCGGCGGTGCTGCGCCAGGCCGTCGAGGTAGGTGTTGGCGGCGGCGTAGCCGGCCTGGCCCGGGTTGCCGAGCAGGCCGACCGCCGAGGAGAACAGCACGAAGGCGGCCAGGTCCAGGTGTTCGGTGGCGCGGTGCAGGTTCAGCGCGCCTTGGGCCTTGGGCCGGAGCAGTGCCGCCAGCCGGTCCGGGGTGAGCGAGTCCAGCAGGCTGTCGTCCAGCACCCCTGCGGCGTGCACCACTCCGGTGAGCGGGTGCTCCCCCGGGACGGCGGCCAGCAGCGCCGCCAGTGCCCCGGCGTCCGCGACATCGGCCGCCACGACCGTCACCTCAGCGCCCAGGTCGGCGAGTTCGGCGCGCAGCCGCTCCGTCCCCGGCGCGGCCGGTCCCTGACGCCCGGTCAGCAGCAGGTGCCTGACCCCGTGCCGCTCCGCCAGCCGGCGGGCGACCAGCCCGCCGAGGACTCCGGTCCCACCGGTGACCAGCACCGTGCCCTCGGGGTCGAGCGGGGCCGGCAGGGTCAGCACCAGCTTGCCGGTGTGCCGGGCCTGCCCGAGCCGGCGGACGGTGTGCCGGGCGTGCCGGACGTCCTCGGCCCCGACCGGCAGCGGGCTCAGCGCACCGCTCTCGAACAGCCCGCCCAACACCGTCAGCATCTCCGCGATCCGGTCCGGATCGACGTCGAAGAGGTCGAAGGCCAGGTAGGAGGCGTCCCGGTGGGCGGCGGCCACCTCGGCCGGATCGCGCGGGTCGGTCTTGCCCATCTCGACGAACCGGCCGCGCGGGGCCAGCAGCCGCAGCGAAGCGTCGGTGAACTCCCTGGCCAGGGAGTTGAGCACGACGTCGACGCCGCGTCCGCCGGTCGCCGCCAGGAAGGCGGCCTCGAAGTCCAGCGTCCGGCTGGAGCCGATCCGCTCGTCCGGCAGCCCCTGCGCCCGCAGGGTGTCCCACTTGGCCGGACTCGCCGTGCCGAAGACGTCCACTCCGTGGTGCCGGGCCAGCTGGACCGCCGCCTGGCCGACGCCGCCGGTCGCGGCGTGCACCAGCAGGGACTCCCCAGGCCGCAGCCCCGCCAGGTCGAAGAGTCCGTGGTAGGCGGTCAGGAAGACCACCGGCACCCCGGCCGCCCGGGCGAAGGACCAGCCCTCGGGGATCCGGGCCAGCAGCCGCCGGTCGGTCACCGCGACCGGTCCCAGCGTGCCCTGGACCAGGCCCATCACCCGGTCCCCCGGCGCCAGGCCGGTCACCCCGGGGCCGGTCTCCAGCACCGTTCCGGCGCCCTCGGCGCCGATCGCGGCGCCGCCCGGGTACATCCCCAGCGAGATCAGCACATCGCGGAAGTTGAGCCCGGCCGCACGCAGCGCGATCCGGACCTCGCCCGGTCCGAGCTCGCGCTCGGCCTCCGGGGCGGGGAGCAGTTCCAGGCTGTCGGCGCTGCCGGGGGCCCTGGTGTCGAGCCGCCAGGCCGGTACCGACGGCGGGACCAGGGCGTCCCCGGCGCCGGCCGGCACCAGCCGGGGCACCAGCACCTCGCCCTCGCGCACCGCGAGTTGGGTCTCGTCGGCGGCCAGCCCGGCCGCCACGGCGGCGGGCAGCGCGGCGGTGGAACCGGCGCTGCCGTCGAGGTCGAGCAGCAGGAACCGGCCCGGCTGCTCCGCCTGGACGCTGCGCACCAGGCCCCAGACCGAGGCCGCGTCCGGTTCCGGGACGTCCTCGCCGAGGTCGGCGGCGACGGCCCGCCGGGTGACCAGCACCAGCCGCCCGTCGGCGAAGCGCGGGTCGGCGGTCCAGGAGCGGAGCAGCGCGAGTGCCTCGGCGGCGTCCCGGACCGGGGCCAGGGTGAGCTCCGCCGGAGTCGCCCCAGTGAGCTCCCGGGCCGAACTGACGGTCCGTCCGGCCAGTGCGTCCAGCAGCGGCCCTGGCTCGCCGACCACGGCCCAACTGCCGGGTTCCGCAGGGTCGGTGACGGCAGTGATCGGCTGCCAGCCGAGCCGGTGCCCGGCGTCCGGCACCGGTTCGGCCGCTGCCCGCAGGGTCAGCGCCGAGACGGTGGCCACCGGTGCGCCCGCTGCGGTGGCCAGGTCGAGGGCGACCGCGTTCGGGCCCACCGGCCGGATCCGGACCCGCAGTTCGCCGGTGCCCTGCTGATGGAGCGTCACGCCCTGCCAGGAGAAGGGGATCCGGGGCCGGTCCGGAACGCCGCCGGGTCCGGCCGGGAGCAGGCCGACCACGGCGTGCAGGGCCGAGTCGAAGAGGGCGGGGTGCACCCGGTGGCCGTCGGTGCCGGGCGCCGTCTGCCCGATCGGGCCGACCGTGGCGTAGAGCTCCTCGCCCGAGGCCGACCGCCAGGCGGCGGTGAGCCCCTGGAACGCCGGGCCGTAGCCGTAGCCGAGGTCGGCCAGACGGCCGTAGAGGTCGCCGGTGTCGACCGCGACCGCCCCGGCCGGGGGCCAGGCCCCGGCTTCGAAGCCGCCCACGGCGGCGTCGGGGGCCGCGATCGTGCCGGTGGCGTGCCGGGTCCACTCGCCGGGCCCGCCCCCGGCCGGTGCCTCCGGCCGGGAGTGGATGCGCAGCGGCCGGCGGCCCTCGGCGTCGGCGCCGCCCACGGAGACCTGGAGTTGCACGGCCGTGCCGAGCAACAGCGGTGCCTCCAGGTCCAGTTCCTCGACCCGGTTGGAGCCGCTGCGGACCGCCGCGTCCAGGGCCAGGTCGAGCAGGGCCGTGCCGGGCAGCAGGACCCGGCCGCCGACCGCGTGGTCGGCCAGCCAGGGATGGGTCCGCAGCGAGATCCGACCAGTGAGCAACCTGCCGCCGTCCTCCGGGAGTTCGACCTCCGCACCGAGCAGCGGGTGCCCGGCGGAGGCGAGGCCGACGGCGGCCGGGGCGGCGGGTGCGGGCTGCTCCATCCAGTGCCGGGTGCGCCGGAACGGGTAGGTCGGCAGCTCGACCGCGCGGCCCGGCGCGGCGTCCACGGCGGCGGAGCCGGGGTCGGAGCCGGCGGCGGAGCCGGGGCCGGGGGCGGCAGCGGTGAAGGCAGCGGTCCAGTCCACCGGGACGCCGTGGACGTCGAGCCGGGCCAGGGCCTCGGTGAAGGTCTCGGCCTCGTCCCGGTCCGCCCGCAGCGAGGCGGTGACCGCGCGCTCCGGGCCCTCGCCGTCCAGCGCCTCCGCCACCAGTGCGGTCAGCACCGGCCCCGGGCCGAGCTCCAGGTAGGCGTCCGTGCCCAGGGAGTCCAGGGTGCGGACCCCGTCGTGGAAGCGGACCGCCTCGCGGATGTGGCGCACCCAGTACTCCGGGTCGCGCAGTTGCTCGCCGGTCGCCAGCCGGCCGGTGAGGTTGGAGACCACCGGGATCAGCGGCTCGGCGTAGTCGAGACCGGCGGCCACCTGCCGGAAGTCCGCCAGTGCGGCGTCCATGTGGGCGGAGTGGAAGGCGTGGCTGACCTGCAGCAGCTTGCTGCGGCGGCCCTTCGCCCGCCAGCTCTCGGCGAGCGCGCGCACCTCCGCCGCGTCGCCGGAGACGACCAGCGACCCGGGGCCGTTGACGGCGGCGAGGTCCACCCGTCCGGCGCGGTCGGCCAGCAGCGGCTGCAGCTCCTCCTCCGTGGCCTGCAGTGCGGCCATGGCGCCGCCGGTCGGGAGGGCCTGCATCAGCCGTCCCCGGGCGGCGACCAGGGTGACCGCGTCCGGCAGGGTGAGCACCCCGGCCAGGTGGGCGGCGGTCAGCTCGCCGATGGAGTGGCCGATCAGCCGGTCGGCCCGGACCCCGAAGGACTCGGCCAGCCGGAACAGCGCGACCTGGAGCGTGAACAGGGCCGGTTGGGTGTAGCCGGTGGTGTCCAGCAGCGCGGCCTCGGCCGTACCGGGCGCGGCGAACAGCACCCGGCGGAGCGGTGTCTCCAGCTCGGCGTCGAACAGCTCGGCCGCCGCGTCCAGGGCGCGGGCGAAGACCGGGAACGCGGCGTACAGCCCGCTGCCGGCGCCGGCTCGCTGGCTGCCCTGCCCGGAGAGCAGGACGGCGGTGCTGACGCCGCGTCGGGCGGTACCGGTGACCAGGCCCGGCGCGGGATCCCCGGCGGCGAGCGCACGCAGCTGTCCCTCCAGCCGGTCCCGGTCGCCGCCGAGCAGCACGGCCCGGTGGTCGAAGCGGGTGCGGGTGGTGGCCAGCGCGCGGCCGACCTCGGCGACGGGCGCCTCCGGGATCGTCCCCAGCCGGGTCAGCAGCCTCCCGGCCTGGACCCGCAGTTCCTCCTCGCCGCGCGCCGAGAGCAGCCACGGCGTCGCAGGGCCGGGGACGGCGGACGCGGGGGCCGTGGCGGGCTCGGTCGGCGCGGCCTCCAGGATCAGGTGCGCATTGGTGCCGCTGATGCCGAAGGAGGAGACACCGGCCCGGCGCGGTCCGGCGGCCTCCGGCCAGTCGGTGGTGGCGGTCGGCAGCAGCACCGTCCCGGCGCTCCAGTCGACGTGCGGGGTGGGCCGGTCCAGGTGCAGCGTCCCCGGCAGCTCGCCGTGGTGCAGCGCCTGGACCATCTTGATCACGCCGGTCACCCCGGCGGCGGCCTGGGTGTGGCCGATGTTGGACTTCAACGAGCCGAGCAGCAGCGGACGGTCGGCCGGGCGGTCGGCGCCGTAGGTGGCGATCAGCGCCCGCGCCTCGATCGGGTCGCCGAGGGAGGTCCCGGTGCCGTGCGCCTCGACGACCTGGACGTCGGCGGCGGTCAGCCCGGCATTGGCGAGCGCCTGCCGGATCACCCGTTCCTGGGCCGGGCCGTTGGGGGCGGTCAGCCCGTTCGAGGCGCCGTCCTGGTTGACGGCGGAGCCCCGGACGACGGCCAGCACCCGGTGTCCGAGCCGACGGGCGTCGGAGAGCCGCTCCAGCAGCACCAGACCGACGCCCTCGGCCCAGGCGGTGCCGTCCGCGCCCGCCGAGAAGGGCTTGCAGCGGCCGTCGGCGGCGAGTCCGCCCTGACGGCTGAACTCGGTGAACATCCCCGGCTCCGACATCACGGCGGCCCCGCCGGCGATGGCCAGGTCGCTCTCGCCCCGGCGCAGCGACTCGGCGGCCAGGTGCAGCGCGACCAGCGAGGAGGAGCAGGCGGTGTCGATGCTCAGCGCCGGGCCCTCCAGCCCCAGCGCATAGGCCAGCCGCCCGGAGGCGACGCTGGTCAGACTGCCGGTCAGGGCGTGGCCCTGGTAGCCGTCCGGGGTCTGGTGCAGCCTGGGCCCGTAGTCCTGCGGCGTGATCCCGACGAAGACGCCGGTGCGGCTGCCGCGCAGGTCGGCCGGGAGCAGCCCGGCGCGCTCGCACAGCTCCCAGGCGGACTCCAGCAGCAGCCGCTGCTGCGGGTCCATGGCGTCCGACTCGCGTGGGGGGATGCCGAAGAACGCGCCGTCGAAGCGGTCGGCGTCGAGCAGGAATCCGCCCTGCCGGGTCGAGGAGGAGCCGGGGCGCAGCCCTTCCGGGTCGTAGAGGGCGTCCAGGTCCCAGCCCCGGTTGTCGGGGAAGTCGCCGATGGCGTCCCGGCCGGAGCGCAGCAGCTCCCACAGCGCCTCCGGGCTGTCCGCGCCGCCGGGCCAGCGACCGCTGAGCGCGACGATCGCGACCGGATCCCCGTCGGGACCGACGGCGGCCTTCCGGGACGGGGCGTCGGTTCCGCTGCCGCCGCGCAGGTAGTCGGCGACCGCGCGCGGGGTGGGCCGGTCGTAGGTGAGGGTGCTGGGCAGGGTCAGCCCGGTCGCGGCGGCCAGCCGGTCGCGGAACTCGACGGCGGCGACCGAGTCGAAGCCCAGGTCCTTGAAGGTTCGCTCGGGGTCGACCGCCGAGGCCGACGGCTGTCCCAGGATGATCGCGGCGCTCGCCAGCACGGCGTCCAGCGGATCGTTCACCGGAGCCGGAGCCGGAGCCGGAGCCGGCGCAGTGCCAGGGCCGGACGGCACGGCAACGGACCGCACGGGGACGGACGGCGCGGGAATGGACGGCGCCGCGTCGAACCAGAGCTGGCGCCGGTCGAAGGCGTACGTCGGCAGCTGCACCGGGCGCGGCCGCGCGCCGTAGTGACCGGAACGGTCGACGGCGCCGCCGCGCACCTGCCACTCGGCCAGCGCGGTGCGGAACTGCCGCAGCCCGCCGTGCTCCCGGCGGAGCGTGCCGGTGACGGCGGCCGCACCGTCGAGGATCCGGTCCAGACCGACCGTCAGCACCGGGTGCGGGCTGATCTCCAGGAACGCCCGGTGGCCCTCGGCCGCCGCAGCCAGGACCGCCCGCTCCAGCTCCACCGTCTGCCGCAGGTTGCGGAACCAGTACTCGGCCGTCAGTTCGGTCGGGTCCAACCGGCCGCCGGTGACGGTGGAGTAGAAGACGGTGTGCCCGGTGCGGGGCCGGATCCCGGCCAGTAGTGCGGGCAGCCGCTCGCGCAGCGGCTCGACCTGCGGTGAGTGCGAGGCGTAGTCGACCGGGACCACCCGCACCCGGACGTCCTCCGCCTGGTAGCCCGCGACCAGCTCCTCCAGGGCGTCGCGGTCGCCGGAGACCACGGTCGCCGTGGGCCCGTTCGCCGCCGCGACGCCGAGCCGTCCGTCCCACCGCACCAGCCTGGCCCTGACCTCCGCCTCGGGCAGCGGGACCGAGGCCATGCCGCCGGTGCCGGAGCCGCCCAGTCCGGCGATGGCCCGGGAGCGCAGCGCGACCACGGCGGCGGCGTCCGCCAGTGACAGCGCGCCGGCCACCGTGGCGGCGGCGATCTCACCCTGCGAGTGGCCGATGACGGCGTCGGGGCGGACGCCGGACTGCTGCCAGAGCGCGGCCAGGGAGACCATCACCGCCCAAAGCGCGGGCTGGAGCACGTCGACCCGGTCCGGGTCGGGCGCGCCGGGACGGCCGAGCAGCACGTCCGGCAGCGACCAGTCGGTGTGCGGGGCGAGCGCGTCGGCGCAGTCGCGGATGCTCTCGGCGAAGGCCGGTGCGGTGGCCAGGAGTTCGCGGGCCATGCCGGCCCACTGGGAGCCCTGGCCGGGGAAGACGAACACCGTGCCGGGGCGGTCCCCGGTGGGGGCGATCCCCTGCACCAGCCCGGCCGCCTGCCGTCCCTCCGCCAACGCCCGGAGCCCGTCCAGGAGTTCGGCGCGGTCGTCGCCGAGGACCACGGCCCGGTGCTCGAAGACGGTGCGCGTGGTGGCCAGCGAGTGGCCGATGTCGGCCGGGTCCGCCGCCGGGTCCGGCCCGAGCCGGTCGAGCAGCCGCTCGGCCTGCCCGCGCAGCGAGGCCGCGCTCCGGGCCGAGAGCGGCCAGGCGACCGGACCTGCGGGACGCCCGGTCGTGTCCGCCGCCACCGGCTCGACCGGTTCCGGCGCTGCCACCGGTTCGACCGCCGGTGCCTCGGCCACCACCACATGGGCGTTGGTGCCGCCCACGCCGAAGGAGCTGACCCCGGCGACCAGCGGCCGGTCGGCGTGCGGCCACGGTCCGGACTCGGTGCGCACCCGCAGTCCCAGCCGGTCGAAGGCGATCTCCGGGTTGGGGGTGTGGAAGTCCAGGCTGGCCGGCAGCCTGCGGTGACTGACGCTCAGCACCACCTTCAGCAGCCCGACCAGGCCGGCCGCGCCCTCCAGGTGGCCGACGTTGGTCTTGGCCGAGCCGACCAGCAGCGGCTCGTCCCCGGGACGGCCGCCGCCGAGCGCGGCGCCCAGTCCGGCGGCCTCGATCGGGTCGCCGACCCTGGTGCCGGTGCCGTGGAGCTCGACGTACTGCACCGCCTGCGGGTCGGTGCCGCTGCGGCCGACCGCCGTCCTGACCACCTCCGCCTGGGCGGCCGCGCTGGGCACGGTCAGCCCGTCGGTGGCGCCGTCGCTGTTCACCGCGCTGCCCAGCAGCACCGCCCGGACCGGGTCGCCGTCGGCCAGCGCCCGCGCCAGCGGCTTGAGCACCAGCAGCACCCCGCCCTCGCCCCGGACGTAGCCGTTGGCGCGGGCGTCGAAGGTGAAGCAGCGGTTGTCCGGCGAGAGCGCGCCGAAGCGGTCCACGGTGAGCGTGGAGTCGGGCGCGAGATTGAGGTTGACCCCGGCGACCAGCGCCACCTCGGACTCGCCGCTGCGCAGGCTCTCCAGCGCCAGGTGCACCGCGACCAGGGAGGAGGACTGCGCGGAGTCAACGTTCAGGCTGGGCCCGCGCAGGTCGAGCCGGTGCGAGAGCCGGTTGGCGAGGATCCCCCGGTTCAACCCGGTCAGGCTGTGCCGGGTGACGGCGGCGGCCGCCTGCTGGTGGACCAGGGTGGCGTAGTCGCCGGCGATGGAGCCGACGAAGACGCCGGTCCGGCTGCCGCCCAGCCGTGCGGGCCGGACACAGGCGTCCTCCAGGGCCTCCCAGGCGAGTTCGAGCAGCAGCCGCTGCTGCGGGTCGGCCGCCGCCGCCTCGGCCGGGGAGAGGCCGAAGAACTCCGGGTCGAAGCCGTCGACCTGCTCCAGGTAGCCGCCGGGGCGGACCTCGGCCCCCTCCGGGAAGCGTCCGGGCGGCGGCGGACCGACGGCCTGGCCGCCGCGCTCCAGCAGTGCCCAGAAGGCGTCGGGGTCGGCCGCGCCGGGGAGCCGGCAGGCATACCCGACGACCGCGACCGCCGCCGCTGCGACGCCGGTCGACTCGGCTGTCTTCGTCAGTTCCTGGCGTGCCATCGCGCGCTTCCACCCCTAAGAAAGGCCACCTCTTACGGTTGCCGAGTCTTCTGGAGCCGGAGTTCCGCGATAACCCCTCACCCACCCCTACGGACCCCCTACGCCGGTCCGGGCAGGGGGCCCGCAGGCCGGCGAACGGGCTGCTCAGCCCGCCAGTTCGCGTCGCCGGTCGAGGGCGTGCCGCAGGTCGACCCGGCGGCGGACGCCCAGCTTCCGGTAGACCCGGGTCAGGTGCTGCTCGACCGTGCTGACGGTGATGTAGAGCCGTCGGGCGATCTCCCGGTTGGTCAGCCCGCGCACCGCCAGTTCGGCGACCTTCCGTTCCGCGTCGCTGAGTTGGGTCGGGTCGCCCGACCCGGTCCCGTCCGGCTCCGCCCGCCGGCCCGCGCCGCCCAGCGGTGCGCCGACCACGGGGGAGCCGACCGCCGTGGCGCCGACCACCGGCACACCACCGCCGCCGCTCCGCAGCGGTGCCGCGAGGCCGAGGACGGCGGTCGCGGCGGTCCGGCGCGAGGGCTCCACCGTGCGTATCGGCGGATCGAGGTGCAGCAGCCGGGAGGACAGCTGCCGCGCCCGGCGCTCGGACGAGCGGGCCCGGCCCGGATCGCCCTGCGCCCGGTGCGCCCGGCCCAACTCGGCCAGCGCGGCCGAGGTCTGGGCCTGGTCGCCGGCGGCCTCCAGCGCCTCGACCGCCTGCTCCAGCAGCCGGGCCCGCTCGGGTCCGGTGCCCGCCGCCGCGCGGATCCGCAGCGCCATCCCGCGCACCCGGGGCTGGCCGGACGCCCCCAGGTCGGTGAGCTGCCGCTCGACCAGCGAGGCCGCCGCGTTCGGCCGGTCCAGCGCCAGCTCGGCCCGGGCGGAGCCGAGTCGCCAGGGCACCATCCCCGGCAGGTGGTTGATGCCCCAGCGGGCCATCGTCTCGCCGCAGGCCCGGAAGTCGGCGAGCGCCTCCTCGGCCCGGCCGACGGCCAGCAGGTAGCTGCCGCGCGCGTCCAGGTAGTGCACCCCGGCCGGGGTGCGGAACATCTCTGCGGGGACCGGCAGCGCCAGATAGCGCTCGGCGTCCTCGTAGCGCCCCAGGGCGGTCCGCACCGCGATCATGGTGGCCAGCGGGATGCCGACGGCGACCCCCCAGTCCTCGGGCCGGATCCGGGCGAAGGCGGCCCGGGACGCCTCGTCCGCCGTCCGCAGGTCGCCCTGGCGCAGCGCGGCCTCCGCCTGCAGCGCGGAGAAGACCGCCTGGGCGACGGCGTTGCCGTGGACGTCGGCCTCCGGGACCAGCCGGCCGCACCAGTGGCCGACCCGGTCCGCCCGGTCGGCGTAGACCAGCACCAGCAGCGCCGAGGTCAGCGACTCGACCGGGGTCCGGCCGAGCCGGGCCTCGCGCAGCACGGCCTCGGCCCGGACCACCGCCTCCCGCTGCGGCAGGCCGGCGAACAGCTGCGCGAGCAGCCGCAGCCCGCAGCCGATCGTGCCCGCGCCCGCAGCGTCCCGATCGTCGACGGGCGGCAGCAGCGTGGGGTACCAGTAGTCGAGCCAGGGGCGCAGCACCGGACCGTGTCGCTCCTCGAACCGGCCGAGGGCGGCCAGCCCCTCGGCCACCTTCCCCTGCCAGAACAGGTACTTGACGTCCTGAGCCCCCTCCGCCCGCGCCTCGACGGGTTGGTGCCCACTGTCGTCGCAGGTCCCGGTCGCGGGCCCGGGCCCGGTCCCGGTTGCTGGCAGCGAGGGCACGCAGCGGATCACCACCGCGTCCTCGGCCGTCGGCGCCGTCGGCTCGTCCTCGGCGGGGCCGCCGATCCGGGTCACCCCGGGCCGCGTCCAGGGCTCCCGGGCGTGGCCGTCGGCGGCCCGCAGCTGGTCGTCCACCCGCTCGGGCGGCGCGCCCGCCGCATGCAGCAGCCGGGCCGCCCGGCGGTGCAGCGCCGCCAGCTCCTCCGGCTGCATCGCCGCCAACAGGTCCCCGCCGCCGGTGGGATGGCGGAACCCGCCGTCCCGGAACAGCCCGGCCGCGTGCAGCAGGTAGAAAGCCCGGGTCAGCGACTCCGGGGCGAGCAGCAGCAGATCGGCGAGGAGCTCCGGCTCCCCGGCCCGGCCGAGGACGGCGACGCCGCGCGCGCAGCGCAGCGCCAGCGGGTCCATCCGGTGCAGGCAGTACATCAGCGCCCGGCGGTAGTTCTCCCCGGCGACCAGCTCGCCCCCGCCCCCACCGTCCTCCTGATCCTCCATCAGGGCCTGCAACAGCAGCGGGTTTCCGCCGGTCAGGGCATGGGCGTCGGCGGCCAGTCGGCGCGCCGCGTGCTCGCCGACCCGGCCCCGGAGCACCTCCGCGACCAGTCCCGGCTCCAACACCCGCAGCTTGACGCCCCGGTGGTGCGGCTGGCGGGCCAACTCGACCTCGAAGAACGGGTTCGGCGGGGTCATCGTCTCGCGCGAGCTGAGCAGGGTCAGCACCCTGGCCCCCCTGGTCCGGCGGACCAGGTAGAGCAGGAACTCCAGCGACTGGGCGTCGGCGTCCTGTCGGTCGTCGACCGCCAGCAGCAGCGGTGTCCGCTCGGCCAGCCGCAGCAGCAGCGAGGAGAGACCGTGCAGCGCACGGGCCGAGGGGCGCGGCGCGCCCTCCGCCGAGGTCCTGGCCCGTGCCTGCGGATCGGCCGGGACCAGGTCCTCCAGCAGCGGCGCGACCGCGTCCCGGTCCTCGGGGCCGAGGCCGGCGCTCTGGAACAGCTGGCGGACGATGCCCAGCGGGAACTCCCGCTCCAGCGGCGAGCCGGTGGCCGTGAGCACCCGGACGCCGCTGTCGGCGGCGAACTCCGAGAAGGCGTGCACCAGTTCGGTGCGGCCGCTGCCCACCGCGCCGTTCAGGGCGACGACGCCGCCACGGCCGGCCAGGCAGCGGTCGAGGGCCGCGCCGAGCTGGGCGAACTCGGGGTCGCGGCCGTGCGGGACGAAGGGGGCGGGGTTGCCGGCGAGAGTGACGGGAGACGTGGACATCCGCTCTCCTGGAGCAGGGGCAGGACCCGGGCGCGCGACATTGCGCGCCCTGTCGTGCAGGGGCCGGAAAGGGGGTGCAGCAATGCATGGCCGATCGGAACCGCGTCACGCGGGCCTGGCCGTGAACCTCGGCGAAGGCCGGGCCCGCCGTCGTCGGCGGGCGGCCGGACGGTTCAGCTACAGAGGCAGCTGGCGCGGCGGACGAGGTCGATGTCCAGCCTGGCCACCAGCATGAGCTGAACGGCAGGGCTGCCGTGCACTCGCTGCATGACCGTCTCCCCATCCCCGGTGTGTCGGGGTCTCTCCCACTGGCAGCATGGGGCCCATGCCACCCAGCGCCTCCCCGGTCCCGGATCGCGGCTGAAGCCGCTCCGGTGCACCTGGGTACCGCATTCGATGTGTGTTGCGTGCCGAGTGTAGGAATGCCCGGCGGGCCGCGTCAATCGGCGCGGCCCGCCGGACCGGCCCTGACGTCGCGCTACGGCCGTTCCACGCCCGGCAATCGTCCTTGATCAACCGTCAGCGACGGTTCCTCCGAGGCCACTTCTCGGCCCGCCCCACCCGCCCGGACGACTTGCCCCAGGAATCAGCCTCCCTGGGCGATCGGGCGGGCCTCGGACGCGGTGGCTGCCGGGGCGTCCGGGCCCGGTTCCGGGCGGGAGAGGTCCTGGAGGCCGACCACGCGCAGCAGGTCGAGACGGGCCTGGGACTCGCTGCCGGGGCGGGCGGTGTAGACGACCAGCCGCTGTCGGTGGTCGCCGCTGAGCATCACCTCGCAGCTCACCTCGATCGCGCCGACCAGCGGGTGCAGCACCGTCTTGGTGTCGCCGCGCCGCACCGCGACATCGTGCTCCGCCCAGAACGCCGCGAACTCGGGCGAGGCCGCGAGCAGTCGGCGCACCAGCGCCGCCGCCCCGGTGTCGTCCGGCCGGGCCGCGACCACGGCCCGGAGCTGGGCGGAGTGGATCCGGCCCAGCCGCTCGTGCTCGGCAGGGTGGAACCGGCTGCGCCCGCCCGGCACGGCGAACCAGCGCCAGATGATGTTGCGGTCCTCCGGCGGATAACCGGTGTTGTCGCCGAGCAGTGCCGCCGACATCGGGTTCTGCGCCAGCACGTCGCCGGTGTCGGAGGTCACCTGCGCCGGGGTGTCGTAGAGCCGGTCCAGGATCAGCAGCAGCCCCGGGCGGACGTGTCCGTCGCCGCCGCCGTTCGCACGCGGCGGGGCCTGCCCGGCCAGGTGGTGCAGATGGTCCCGCTCGTCGCCGGTGAGCCGCAGGGCCCGCGCCAGCGCGCCCAGCAGCTGTGCCGAGGGGCGCGGCCCCCGCGCCTGCTCCAGCCGGGTGTAGTAGTCCACCGACATTCCGGCGAGCTGGGCGACCTCCTCCCGGCGCAGCCCGGGCGTCCGCCGCCGCGCCCCGTCGGGCAGGCCGACGTCGGCGGGTGCGAGGCGGCTGCGCGAGCGGCGCAGGAAGTCGGCGAGCTGAGCACGGTCCATGCCCACCAGCATCCCCGCTCCCGGCCGCGCCATCCAGGGACCGCCGGTCCCTGGATCAGCGGCCCCGGACGCTGTTCTTCCTGATTTCGTGGCCCCGCCATGATCCGGACGAGAGTGATTACCGTTGCCGGGATGTGATCCTGGGGCAGCGTCAGCTGGTCTCAACCAGTGGGCATTCGCCGGACATGAACGAGGGAACACATGGCAAGCAAGCAGCACGGTCGCGCCCGGTCGATAGCGACCGCCACAGCCGCATTCACCGTCCTGGCGTCGCTGGGCCTGTACGGCTCCGCGCCGGCCCTGGCCGCCGGGTCCACCCGCCCCGGGGCGGCCGCGGTCCGCACCGGCGTGGCGGACACCGCGCTGGGCCAGGAGCACTGGTCGACCACGACGGCCGCCCCGGGCGTCCAGGTGAGCACGGTGACGCTCAGCAACGCCGCTTCGCCGTTCTGGACCGTCACCCTTGAGCAGCCGGTCACCAGCAAGGTGACCGGCTCGGCCGCCGACGCCGAGGTGGAGAGCGGCTCCTGGGTCACGGCCACCGCCTCCCGGCTGGCGTCCTACGGCTACGAGCTGCGGGTCGAGCCGGTGGCGTGGCCCGCCTACTCCGACACGCCGCACGGGCTGATGGGCTACCGGCTGCGCGTGGGCGAGTTCCCGACCCAGGCCGCCGCCGCGACCGCAGCCGCGGCGATCGCCGCCGACGGCTTCACCACCACGACCGAGTGGACCGGCTACGACGCCTCCACGCCGGCCACCCTGGAGAACATCCACGTCGCCGTCATCGACCCGAAGGTGTTCACCGGCACCGTCGAGGGCACCCACGACGGTGCGCTCGCCCAGCGGCAGACCCCCTCCGCCGTGGCCGACCAGCTCGGCTCGCTGGTCGCCACCAACGGCGGCTTCTTCGTCATCGGGTCGGGCGACGGCATCCCCGGCACCCAGTCCGGCCTGGGGGTGTACAACGGCAAGCTGGAGTCGCTGGCCTCCGGCGCGCGGGCGGCACTGGTCATCCAGGACAACGGCCGGAAGTTCCAGGTCGCCGACCTCACCAGCTCGGTGGTCGCCCAGGTCGGCGGCTCCCGCTACGCCGTGCACGGCGTGAACCGGGTGCCCGGCACCGTGCGCGACTGCGGCACCGCCGGCGCCACCCCCACCACCCACCCGGAGCAGGACGTCGACTGCTACGAGACCGACGACCTGGTCGAGTTCACCGGCGAGCTCGGCGCGGCGCTGCCCACCGGCGCCGGCACCCAGGTCGTGCTCGACCACTCCGGCCGGGTGCTCTCGGTCGGCGCACGCGGCGGCTCCGTGCCCACCGGCGACACCGTTCTGCAGGGCATCGGCACCGCCTCCACCTGGCTGGGCCGGCAGGCGCTGGTCGGCAGGACGGTCAAGGTCGACGCGTCGGTCCGGAACGCCGCCACCGGCGCCTCGATCCCGCTGACCGCCGGGACCAGCATCGTCAGCGCAGCCCCGCTGCTGGTCCAGAACGGCCGGACCGACATCGACGCCGCCGCCGAGGGCGTCGTCGACCCGCAGGACCTCTCCTTCAACTACCAGTGGGCCGACGCCCGGCAGCCGCGCACCATCGCCGGCGTCGACAAGCACGGCGACCTGATCCTGGTCACCGTCGACGGCCGGCTGACGGCCGGCAGCGAGGGCTTCACCCTCGCCGAGGAGGCGACGTTCATGCGCTCCCTCGGCGCCGTGCAGGCGCTCAACCTGGACGGCGGCGGCTCCACTGCCATGGCCGTGGGCGGCAACCTGGTCACCAACCCCTCGGACGCCACCGGTGAGCGCCCGGTCGGCGACACCATCCAGGTCCTGCCGTAGCGGAGAGCGGGTGGGAGGGACCGGCGATCCCCCGATCGACAGGTCCCTCCCACCCGACCGGTCCCGGGACCAGGGTGGAGGTCGGAAGGCGAACGAGGACTCTTGAGGAGCAGCCATGACGACGACCCTGGTGACCGGCGCGACCGGGCAGGTGGGACAGCGGCTGGTACCGCGCCTGCTGCAGTGGACCGCCCCCGGCGGAACGGTGCGGGTGCTGGTCCGGGACCGCGCCCGGGGCGAGCGCCTCGCCGCGCTCGGGGCCGAGGTGGTGGTCGGTGACCTGCGCGACGCCACCGACCGGGCCAAGGCCCTGGACGGCGTGGACGCGGTGGTCAACACCGCCGCCGCGTTCCGGAACGTCCCCGACGAAGAGGCCTGGGCGGTCAACCGCGACGCCGCCGTCGAACTCGGCCGCCAGGCCCTGGACGCCGGGGTCCGCCGCTTCGTCCAGACCGGCACCAACCTGGTCTACGGCGGCGGTCTGGGCCGACCGGCCCGGGAGGAGGACCCGCTGCGCCCCGGCGCGGACTGGGGGGTCTACCCGGCGTCCAAGGCCGAGGCCGACACCGCACTGCTGGAGCTGCACCGGACCAAGGGCCTGCCACTGGTGATCGTCCGGCTGGCCTTCGTCTACGGCGAGGGAGACCCGCACCTCCGCGAGGCCGTGGCGCGTACGGCGGACTGGGCCGCGCACCGGCGCCTGCCGATGGTCCACCATGCCGACGTCGCCCGGGCCCTGCACCGGGCGCTGGTCACCCCCGGCATCGAGGGGCGGGCCTTCAACGCCGCCGACGACGCCCCGGTCTCCGCCTTCGACGTCCACCGGCTGGCGGGGCTGGAGCTGCCCGAGGGGGCGTCGGACCGCCAGGACCCCGACCCCTGGTTCGGCTGGTCGGACACCCTGCCGCTGCGCGAGGAGCTCGGCTGGCGTCCGGTGCACCCCACCGTCTGGACCGCCCGCGACGCCGGCGCGCTGTAGCTGCAGCTGTCGAAGGGCTGAGAACCAGCCCTGCAGGAATTGCTTGCGCAACTCTGCAACCGTCCATGTGTGCGGAGCGTCTCTCGGATGTACGCGGGTGCCGAAAGTCGCAGGAGTTGCGAAAAGAATGGGAACAATGTCCGACGCGTGGGGTAGCCCTCCTTCGGGAGGCGGCTGGCAGGGTGGCGGCGAGTATCCGGACGCCGGTGGCCACCGGCCGCAGGGTGCGCCGGTCCAGGCCGCCGACCCGATGAGGGTCCCGCTCTTCGACGACGGGGCCGCGACCGGCTACCCGCCGTCCTACCAACGGCACGGCGCTGAACGGCCGGACGCGCGCTACGCCCCGGAGCAGAGCTATGCCCCGGAGCAGTCCTACGCGCCCGAGCAGACCTACGCGCCCGAGCAGACCTACCTCCCCGAGCAACGGGGAGAGGAGGAGACGGCGGACGGCCGGGCCCGACGTCGCCGCGGGTCTACCGCCCTGCCGCAGCAGCAGCAGCGCCGCCGCCCGGCCGCGCTCTCCGCGGCCGCGCTGATAGCCCTGCCGCTGGTCGCGGCGCTGATCAGCGGCGGGAGCGGGCTGGTCTTCGATGCCGGGGCGGTGCTCGGCGCGGGGGTCGCGGCGGCGCTGTGCTCGCGGCCCGGCGCGTGGTGGGTGTCCACCGCGACGCCGCCGGTGGTCCTGCTGATGGCGCTGGCCGGGCTCTTCGTGCGCGACTCCTCCGGTACGACGGGGAAGTTCGCCACGAATCTGGCCAAGTGCGTCGCCGGGGCTTTCCCGGCGATGGGCGTGGCGCTGGCGGTGGCGGTCGTCGTGGGTGTGGCGCGGCTCGTCGCCGCGCGTCGGGGCCGGTGAGCGGTCATGGGTGAGGGCAGCGAGGAGCAGCGCGGCATGGGCAGGGCACGGCGGGGCGGCAGCAACGCGGCAGGACGAGGCAACACGGTCGGGCGCCCCGGCCGGGCGTCGAAGGCCGTGCTGGCCGCCCGCGCGGCGGCGGTGGTCGGTTGCGCGACGGTGCTGGTGGCGTCCGGGGTCACCTGGTACGGCTACCACCAGTTGACGACGGGCGTGCTCAGCTCGGACGCGCTGAGCGTGTCGAGCAAGAACGCGCCGCCGAAGCTGGACAACTCGGTCAACATCCTGCTGATCGGGCTGGACAGCCGGAAGAACAACGACGGCTCGGACCTGCCGGGCTGGTTCGTCCAGGACGAGCTGCACGCGGGCTCGTCGAGCGACGTGGGCGGCTACAACACCAACAGCCTGATCCTGCTGCACATCCCGGCGGACGGCAGCGCCAAGGTCGAGGCGGTGTCGATCCCGCGTGACGACTACGTCATGACCTACAACGGCGACGGCTCCCAGCAGGGCATGCACAAGGTCAAGGAGGCCTACGGCCTGGCCAAGGCCGCCGCCATGTCGGGCCTTGAGGCCAAGGGCCTCAAGGGCGCGGCGCTGGAGCAGGCCAGCCGCGAGGTCGGGCGCGAGGCGACGCTGACCACGGTGCAGAAGTTCCTGAACGTCCACATCGACCACTTCGCCGAGGTCAACCTGATCGGCTTCTACGACATCGCCAAGGCGATCGGCCCGGTCACCGTCTGCCTCAACCACGCCACCTCCGACCCGGCGGAGGAGGGCCAGGGCTCCGGCGCCAACTTCACCGCCGGCGACAACGTGCTGCAGACCCCGGCCCAGGCGCTCTCCTTCGTGCGCCAGCGCCACAACCTCACCAACACCGACGGCGACGGCAACGGCGGCGACTTCGCCCGCACCCACCGTCAGCAGGCGTACATCACCTCGGCCGAGACCCAGCTCAAGAAAGACGGCGTGCTGTCCGACCTGACCAAGCTGCAGGGGCTGCTCAACGTGGTGAAGAAGGACGTCGTCATCGACGACCAGTGGTCCATCCTCGACTTCGCCCAGCAGGCCCCGAACCTGACCGGCGGCAAGGTCACCTTCAACACCCTGCCCATCACCGGCCTGCCCAACGTCTACATCCCGGGCGAGGGCGTCCAGTCCGTCAACGCGGTCAGCGTCCCGCAGGTCCAGCGCACCGTGCAGGCCCTGTTCACCGACGCCCCGGCGCCCTCCACCGCGGCCTCCTCCGGTGCGAGTGCACCCGCCGGCCCGGCCGCGCCGGCGCACGCGATCGTCGACGTGCTCAACGCCTCCGCGCCCACCGGCTCGGCCGGGGTCGAGTCGGCGGCGCTGGTCGCGGCCGGCTACACCAAGGGCCGGGTCGGCGACCACTCCCCGCGCAGCAGCACCGAGGTGCTCTACGGCGCGGGGTCGCAGACCGCCGGCCAGCAGATCGCGGCCAAGCTGGGCGCCGGCTCCGCCACCGCCAGCAGCGCGGTGGCCGCCGGTCACGTCGAGGTCGTCCTCGGCGCCAACTACACCGCGCCGACGAGCGGTTCCGGCGGCAACAGCAGCCCGAGCCCGGCCAGCACCGCGAACCTGGTCTTCCAGGGCCCGGCCGTCAACGGCGGCGGCAAGGGCATCCCCTGCGTCGACTGAGCAGGTTCGCCGGGGCGTCGGCCCCTGCTCCGGGCGGCATCCGGAGCAGGGGCCGACGCCACGCTCGACTCACCAGCTCTTGCCGGCCTGCTCCCGGATCGTGCGGTTGATCCGGTTGAAGAAGTTGGTCGTCCCGATCTCCAGGATGATCGCGCTCAGCTGCTCCTCACTGAAGTGGCCGGCGACGTCGTCCCAGATCTCGTCGGTCACGCCCTCCGCGCCGTCCTGGAGCCGGGTGGCCGCCTCGGTCAGCGCCAGCGCCGCCCGCTCCGCGTCGGTGAAGAACGGCGTCTCGCGCCAGGCCGCCACACTGTGCAGCCGCTCGTCGGTCTCACCGGCCTTCTTCCCCGCCCCGACGGCGGCGTAGACGCACGGCGCACAGCTGTTGATCTGGCTGGCCCGCAGGTGGACCAGCGCCAGCAGCCGCGGGTCCACTCCCCCGGCGGCGATCGCCTTGTGCAGGTGCTTGATCGCCGTCATCACGTCGGGGTTCGGCGCGCTCTTGATACGTGCTTCCATCGTCCTGCTCCCTCATCCGTTACCTGAGCCCGTCCGGGCCCGTCATCACCCATGACGGAGCAGATCCGAGGAAGGTAACAACATGAGCGAGAGCAGCCCGGCGGACCCGCTGGCCCAGGCGTTCGAGTCCCAGCGCGACCGACTGCACGCGGTCGCCCTACGCATGCTCGGATCGCACGCCGACGCCGAGGACGTGGTCCAGGAGGCCTGGCTGCGGCTCTCCCGCCAGGACGCGGCCGCCATCCACAACCTCGGCGGCTGGCTGACCACGGTGGTCGGCCGGATCAGCCTCGACGTCCTGCGGTCGCGCCAGGCCCGCCCCGAGGCGCTGTTCGACGACAAGCTGTCCGAGGTGGTGGTGACGCTCGACGACGGCCCCGCCCCCGAGGAGGACGCGGTGCTCGCCGACTCGGTCGGGCTCGCGCTGCTGGTGGTGCTCGACTCGCTCCGGCCGAACGAGCGGCTGGCGTTCGTGCTGCACGACCTGTTCGCGGTGCCGTTCGAGGAGATCGGCCAGATCCTCGGCAAGTCCGCCGACGCCACCAAGATGCTCGCCAGCCGCGCCCGCCGGAAGGTGCAGGCGACCACTCCGCCCACCGGCGCCGGACGGGAGCAGCGGGCCGTGGTCCACGCCTTCCTGGCGGCGGCCCGCGGCGGCCGTTTCGAGGAGCTGCTGCGACTGCTCGACCCCGAGGTGCGGCTGACCGTCGACACCCCGGCCGGCCTGGTGGTCACCCTCGGCGCCACCAAGGTCGCCGCCGGCGCGCAGTTCGGCGCCGCAGCGGCGGCGATGGGCCGCGCGGTGCTGGTCGACGGCCGCCCCGGTCTGGTCGCCTGGCGCCCGGACGGCACCCCGGCCTCGCTCCTCGCGTTCACCGTGGCCGACAACCGGATCACCGGGATCACGGCGGTGATCGACCCGGCCAAGCTCGCCCTGATCCGTCTGCCCGACCCGGCCTGACCCGGCCTGACCCGGCGGTCCGGCAGCGCGAGGACCTCAGCGACCGTTGGCCCTGGCGGTGTTGCGGATCCGCCGGGTGCGTCCGCACTCCGCGAGGATCCGGACGGCGTCGCCGTTCCCCGCTTCGGCTGCCCTGAGCTGAAGCCAGTCGGAGGCGTCGAGCAGCGCCTCCCGGCGCCAGGGCAGCCCCAGCGCGACCGCCCGGAACAGGGACCACTCCGCCAGGCGGCCGGTCAGGAAGGGGCTGCGGACGGTGGCCGCAGCCACCGATGCGGCCCACCCTTCGTAGCCAGGCCCGGGGTACAGCTCTCCGGCCCGGCGGTCCAGGTGCCGTACGACGGCGGACCGGGCCATCGCCCGGTCCGGGTCGGCGAGTACCTCGCTGATCAGGTCGGCCTCGTCGGCGTCGGCGACCCGCTCCAGTCGGCCGAGGTAGGCCGCGAAGCGGAGGTGCTCGGCCGGTTCCTCCGGCGGCGCCGGGGCGTCGTCACGGTCCATCCGCCGAGTCTCCCACCACGGGCGGAGCACGGCCCCATGGATGCGATGGGGCGGTTCCGCCCGGCGGTGGTGGAGGACCTCAGCCGGGTGCCACGGCCGCTGGAGCGACTGTTCGCGCATCTGTGCGAGGCTAGGCGATCGTGAGCAACTGGAGCAGAGCCCTCGACGCGGCCGACATCACTTCGCCGGTGCTGCGCGAGGACTACACGGCGGCGCGGCGGACCGTGGCCCGGTTCCGGCGCGAGGCGTACGTCGCCGTGCGGCTGCTGGTGCCACCGGCGCTGGTGCCGGACGTGCTGGTCGCGACGGCCTTCATGCACCACACCGACAACCTGCTGGACTCCGGCCGACCGGAGCAGCGGATCGCGGCCTTCGGCGGCTGGGAGCGGGAGGTGCGCGCCGCGCTGGCCGGATCGGGCGCGGAGCTTCCGCTGGCACGCGCCCTGGCCTCCGGCGCCGGTCGGCATCCGACCCTGGGCCGACACGCCGAGGCGTTCCTCGACACCGCCCTCACCGACCTGGAGTTCACCGGCTTCGCCGCCGAGGCGGACTACCAGCGGTACGTCGACGCCTACTCGCTCCCCGCGCTGATGGTCGTGGCGTGCCTGCTCGGACCGCAGGAGCCGGACGCGGACGGCGCCTACCGCGCCGCCTGCCGCAGCTTCATCGACGGCAGCCAGCGGCTGGACTTCGTCAACGACCTGGCCGAGGACCTGGCGGCCGAACGGCTGACCGTGCCCGAGGACGTTCTGAAGGAGCACCGGGTCACCCGGGCCGACCTGGCCGCCGGCCGCGACACCACCGAGGTCCGGGCGCTGCTGGCGGACCTGCTGGCGCGGGCCCGGGCGAGCCTGCTGGACGGGGGCGAACTGGTCCGGTCGGCCCCGCCCGCCGGTCGGCCGATGGTCCGCGCCCTGGTCGGGCTGGAACTGCTGACGCTGAAGGCCGCCGAGGCCAAGGGGCCGGCGCTGCTGCGCGGCTCTGCGCGACCGTCGCTCCCGGCCGCAGCCGCCCTGCTCCTCCGCGAGTACCGCGCCCGCCGTTGAAGGGCTGCTGCTGAAGGGCCGCCGCTGACGGCCGCCGTCGCCGCGCGGGGCGGAACACCACCGGTCAGGCTGGGTCCATGACCACCAGCACCGCCCCGGCCGGCGAGGTCGGAAGCATCGTGGAGCGGCTGCGGGCGCTCGTCGCGGGGCTGCCGGCCCAGGACGGGGTCGCGGTCTTCGGCGGGGTGTACCTCACCGTCACCGAGGCGGTCGCGACGCACCTCGCCGCCGGTGACGTCTTCGCCGACCCGGCGGCCGTGGCCCGGCTGGACGTGCTCTTCGCCGACCGGTTCCTCACCGCCGTGGATGCCGCAGCCGCAGCCGCACCCGCACCCGCAAGCACCGCAGCCCGCGCGCGTCCGGCCGCCTGCTGGCGGCCGCTGCTGGAGCTGCGGCGGCACCCGGGCATCCTGCCGGTGCAGTTCGCGCTGTCCGGGATCAACGCCCATGTCGAGCACGACCTGCCGCTCGCCCTGCTGGACACCTGCGCGGTGCTGGGCTGCGCCCCGGACGACCTCTCGGCCGACTTCCACCGCGTCAACGACGTGCTGGCACAGGTCGAGGCGCAGGTGCGGGAGCGGCTGGCGCCGGCCCCGGCGGAGCTGGAACCGGACGGGCCGCTGCTGCACCTGCTGTCGTCCTGGAGCATCGACGCCGCCCGCGACGCGGCCTGGGCCAGCACCCTGACCCTGTGGGAGCTGCGGGAGCGGCCGGTAGCGCTGGCGGCCGCCTCCGGGGCGTTGGACGATGGAACCGGGCTGGTGTGCCGCTGCCTGCTCACCCCGCTGGCCGGCCCCGGGCCGCACTGAGCGGACGGTCCCGGAGCGGGTCGGACGGGAGCGGGCAGGCAGCGGTTGCCGGCCCTGTCGGCCTTGCCGCCTTGGCCGGCCTTGCCGCCTCGGCCGCCCTGTCGGCGACTACCAGCTGGCGTGCAGCGGCTTGCCCTCGGCGTAGCCGGCCGCGCTCTGCACGCCGACGACGGCCTTCTGGTGGAAGTCCTCCAGCGAGTGCGCGCCCGCGTAGGTGCAGGAGCTGCGGACGCCGGCGACGATCGAGTCGATCAGGTCCTCGACGCCGGGGCGGGCCGGGTCCAGGAACATCCGGGAGGTGGAGATGCCCTCCTCGAACAGCGCCTTGCGGGCCCGGTCGTAGGAGGACTCCTCGGAGGTCCGGTTGCGGACGGCGCGCGCCGACGCCATGCCGAAGCTCTCCTTGTACTGGCGGCCGTCGGCGGTGGTCTGCAGGTCGCCGGGCGACTCGTAGGTCCCGGCGAACCAGGAGCCGATCATCACGTTGGACGCACCGGCGGCCAGCGCCATGGCGACGTCGCGGGGGTGGCGGACGCCGCCGTCGGCCCAGACGTGCTTGCCCAGGCGGCGGGCCTCGGCGGCGCACTCCAGCACGGCGGAGAACTGCGGGCGGCCGACGCCGGTCATCATCCGGGTGGTGCACATGGCGCCGGGGCCGACGCCGACCTTGAGGATGTCCGCGCCGGCCTCGACCAGGTCGCGGACGCCGACGGCGGCGACCACGTTGCCGGCCACGATCGGGACCTGCGGGTCGAGACCGCGCACCGCGCGCAGCGCGGTGATCATCGACTCCTGGTGGCCGTGCGCGGTGTCGACGACCAGCACGTCGGCGCCGGCCTCCAGCAGCGACTTGGCCTTGCCGGCGACGTCGCCGTTGATGCCGACGGTGGCGGCGATCCGCAGCCGTCCCTCGCCGTCCACGGCCGGGGCGTAGAGGGTGGCGCGCAGCGCGTTCTTGCGGGTCAGCAGGCCGACCAGCTCGCCGTTGGCGTCCACGACCGGGGCGAGCTTGCGGTGGGCCTCGCTCAGCCGCTCGAACGCGGCACGCGGGTCCAGGCCCTCGTCCAGCAGCAGCAGGTCCTTGGACATGACCTGGGCGAGGCTGGTGAAGCGGTCGACGCCCTGGCAGTCGTGGTCGGTGACCACGCCGACCGGCTTGCCGTCCTCGACCACGACCAGCGCGCCGTGGGCGCGCTTGGGCAGCAGCGAGAGCGCGTCGGCGACGGTCGCGCCGGGGGCCAGCGTGATCGCGGTGTCCACCACCAGGTGGCGCTGCTTGACCCAGCTGATCACGTCGGAGACGACGTCGAAGGGGATGTCCTGCGGGATGGCGACCAGGCCGCCGCGGCGGGCCACGGTCTCGGCCATCCGGCGTCCGGCGATGGCGGTCATATTGGCGACGACCAGCGGGATGGTGGTACCCGTGCCGTCGTTGGAGCTGAGGTCGACGGCCTGGCGGGAGCCCACGGCGGAACGGCTGGGCACCATGAACACGTCGTCGTAGGTCAGGTCGTACGGCACCGCCGGGCGCTCGTCGTAGCTGCCGGTCTGGGGGTTCAAGAAGCGCATGAAGGGGCTCTCTGCGAGTTGGTAGACCTCTGGTGCGGCTGGAACCACGCACCGGGGCGGTCCGCACCCAACGTTCGATTGTCGTACACCCGGCGGAGGAGTGCCAGCTCAGCGGCGCTTCCTGCAGGTAGCCACAAGTCCGCCACCCGGAAGGACCACAGGGCTTGTGGTTTCCCACAAGCCCCGTGCGACCCGGCGGTACGGGATCAGTGCCGATCCAGCCACGGCGCAGCGTCGGTCGCCGTCTGCGCCAGCGCGCGGAGCCTGCGGACCGCCTCGGCCGGGTCGTCCGCGCCGTAGACGGCGGAGCCGGCCACGAAGACGTCCGCGCCGGCGTCGGCGCAGCGCTCGATGGTCTCGGCGGACACTCCGCCGTCGATCTGCAGCCAGAGCTGGAGGCCGTGCCGGTCGATCAGCTGCCGGGTGCGGCGGATCTTGGGCAGCATGATGTCGAGGAAGGACTGGCCGCCGAAGCCGGGCTCGACCGTCATGATCAGCAGCATGTCCAGCTCGGGCAGCAGGTCCTCGTAGGGCTCGATCGGCGTGGCCGGCTTCAGCGCCATCGACGCCCGCGCGCCGAGCGAGCGGATCTCCCGGGCCAGCCGGACCGGCGCGGCGGCGGCCTCCACGTGGAAGGTCACCGACCCGGCGCCGGCCTCGGCGTACTGCGGGGCCCAGCGGTCCGGGTCCTCGATCATCAGGTGGCAGTCCAGCGGGATGTCCGTGGCCTTGCGCAGCGACTCGACCACCGGCAGGCCGAGGGTCAGGTTGGGCACGAAGTGGTTGTCCATGACATCCACGTGCAGCCAGTCGGCGCCGCGTACGGCCTCGGCCTCCTCGGCGAGGCGGGCGAAGTCCGCGGACAGGATGCTGGGGCTGATCTGGGGGCTCATGGCATCAGTATCGTGCAGACGGCCGAGCCGACGGGCCCCCGACCCGGCCCGCTCAGCCCCGCTTCCGCAGCAGCGCCAGGTACATGGCGTCGGTGCCGTGCAGGTGCGGCCACAGCTGGACGTCCGGGCCCTCGCCCAGGCCGGGGACGCCGGGCAGCAGCGGCCGGGCGTCGATCCACTCCAGCTCCTCGCCGTACTCGCGCAGCACGTCGTGGACCACGACCCGGGTCTCGGCCAGGTGCGGCGAGCAGGTCGCGTAGCCGACGACGCCGCCGGGACGGACCGAGTCGACGGCCGAGCGGAGCAGGTTCCGCTGCAGCGGGCCGAAGGCGGCGACGTCCTCGGGACGGCGGCGCCAGCGCGACTCCGGGCGGCGGCGCAGCGCGCCGAGGCCGGTGCAGGGGACGTCGACCAGGACCCGGTCGAAGCTGCCCGGGCGCCAGGCCGGGCGGGTTCCGTCGGCGGTGACCACCGCGTAGGGACCGGGGTTGCCGTCCAGCGCGCGGGCCACCAGTGCGGCCCGGTGCGGCTGCGACTCGGAGGCGACCAGCGCCGCCCCGCGCTGCGAGGCCAGTGCGGCCAGCAGCGCGGCCTTGCCGCCGGGGCCGGCGCAGGCGTCCAGCCACAGCCGGTCCGCGCCCTCCAGCGGGGCGGCGGCGAGGGCGGCGGCGACCAGCTGGCTGCCCTCGTCCTGCACCCCGGCCCGGTTCTCCCGGACCGCCTCGACCAGTCCCGGCTCGCCGCCCTCGATCAGCCGCACCGCGTACGGGGACCAGTGCCCCGGCTCGCTGTCCTCGGCCGGCAGCGAGTCGCGCAGCTCCTGCGCGGTGGAGCGGCCGGGACGGGCGACCAGGGTGACGGCGGGGCGGGCGTTGTCGGCGGCGAGCAGCTCGGAGACGGCCTTGCGGCCGCAGGCCTCGGGCTGCCAGACGCCGAGCGAGTCCCAGAGCGCGGCGACCACCCAGCGCGGGTGCGAGTGGAGCACCGCGAGGTGGTCCTCGGCGTCCTCGTCGTAGGGCGGCGCGACCTGCTGCAGCCAGGTGTCGAGGTCCTGGGTGCTGATCTTGCGCATCACCGCGTTGACGAACTTGGCGCGCCCGTCGCCGAGCACGGCGCGGGCCAGCTCGACCGTGGCGGAGACGGCGGCGTGCGGCGGGATCCGGGTGCCGAGCAGCTGGTGCGCGCCGAGCGACAGCACGTCGAGCACCGGCGGGTCGATCTTGCTCAGCGGCCGGTCGACGCAGGCGGCGATGATCGCGTCGTAGCTGCCGCGCAGCCGCAGGGTGCCGTAGACCAGCTCGGTCGCGAAGGCGGCGTCCCGGCGCTCGAAGCCCTCCTGCGCCTCGGCCTTGCGCAGCAGCGAGGGCAGGATCAGGTTGGCGTAGGCGTCGCGCTCGTCCACGGCGCGCAGCGCCTGGAAGGCGACCATCCGGGCCGGATCCTTCTTCGGCCGCCGGTGCGGCCGCGGCGCGCCCTGCGCCGCCTTGGGGGCGTGCTTGCTCCTGCCCTTCGGGGCGCTGCCGGACGCGGGTGCTGCGGGGGTGCTCATTCGGGGCCTCATTCGAAGGTGCTGGCGTTGGTTATCGACTCGATCCTGCCGCGCCCGGCCGACCTGGACAAACGCGGTCGGCGGCGGGCGGCGCTACGCGCCCAGGCGCTCGCCCGGCTCCAGCCGCGAGCCGCGCGCCCAGTCGGCGGCCGCCATCCGCTTCTTGCCCTGCGGCTGGACCTCGCCCAGCTCCACCTCGTGGCTGCCGGTGCCGACCCGCACGGTGTTCTTCACCACCTCGATCTCGCCCGGCGCCAGCTCCGCGCGGCCCACCGCCAGCCGGACCGGTCCCAGCTTCAGCCGCTCGCCGCGGAACAGCGTCCACGCGCCCGGCGCGGGCGTGCAGCCGCGCACCACCCGGTCGATCCGCAGCGCCGGGACGGCCCAGTCGACCCGGGCGTCCTCCACGCTGATCTTCGGGGCCAGGCTGACCCCGTCGATCGACTGCGGCAGGGGCGTGAGGTCCCCGGCGTCCAGTCCGTCCATGGTCGCCGCCAGCAGCCGCGCGCCCGAGCGCGACAGCCGCTCCAGCAGGTCGCCGCTGGTGTCGTCGAAGCGGACCGTCTCGGTGACCGTCCCGTAGACCGGGCCGGTGTCCAGGCCCTCCTCGATCAGGAAGGTCGACGCGCCGGTGATCTCGTCCCCGGCCAGCACCGCGTGCTGCACCGGGGCCGCGCCGCGCCAGGCCGGGAGCAGCGAGAAGTGGAGGTTGACCCAGCCGAAGCGAGGGATGTCCAGCGCCGCCTTGGGCAGCAGCGCGCCGTAGGCGACCACCGGGCAGCAGTCCGGGGCGATCTCCGCCAGCCGCGCCAGGAACTCCGGCTCGCGCGGGCGGACCGGCTTCAGCACCTCGATCCCGGCCTCCTCGGCGAGCTGCGCCACCGGGCTGGCGACGAGCTTGCGTCCGCGCCCGGCAGGGGCGTCCGGTCGGGTGACGACGGCCGCGACCTCGTGCCGGGAGGCGATCAGCGCCTCCAGCGCGGGCAGGGCGGGCTCGGGGGTTCCGGCGAAGACGAGCTTCATGCGGTGCGGTGCCTCTCGGTCGGAAACGGCGGAACGGCAGAACGGTGGAACAGCGGGACGGAACGACGGGACGGGACGGCGGGCTAGAGCGCCCGGCCGAAGGTGCTGTGCGGGGAGAGCTTGACCGTCGGCGCCGCCTCCCGGGACCACTCCGACTCGCGGATGGCGCGGAGCGCGGCGCGGCGCTGCTCACGGTCGAGCCGGTCGATGAAGATCACCCCGTCCAGGTGGTCGGTCTCGTGCTGGAGGCAGCGGGCCAGCCGCTGGGTGCCCTCCAGCACCACCGGGTCCCCGTACTCGTTGAAGCCCTTGGCCACTACCCCGAAGGCGCGCTTGCAGTCGTAGGTCAGGCCGGGGAGCGACAGGCAGCCCTCGGGGCCGTCCTGCTCCTCCTCGCTGAGGTCCAGGCTCGGGTTGATCAGATGACCGGTGACGCCCTCGACGTGGTAGGTGAACACCCGTAGCGAGACCCCGATCTGCGGGGCGGCCAGGCCGGCCCCGGGGGCGTCCTGCATGGTCTCGGTGAGGTCCTTGACCAGGGTGCGCAGTTCCTTGTCGAACACGGTCACGGGTTGGGCGGTGAGCCGCAGTACCGGGTCGCCGAAGAGTCGGATGGGCTGGATCGCCACGTGCGGGCTCCCGTCATGTCGCGCTCGAATACGCCTGGGTGCGTGCAGAAGTACCTCGTGCACAGGCGAACCAGTCTATCGAGGCCCGGGGGCACATCGGCCCGCGATTGCGCACGCCCCCCGAGCCGGTCACGCGCGCCCACGCGCCCCTGGCCCGGCCGTTGGCGTGACCCGACGGCCCTCTGCGCCGTTGGTCAAGGCAGATTGACTGCCGTTTTCGAAAGGCTGAACTTCATCATGGCCGAACACGCCACCCACGACGCCCGTGCCAGGGCCAGCCTGCACCTGCTGGTGCGGGACATCGAGCGGGTGCGCCGCCAGGTGGACGCCCTGCGCACGCTCACCGCCCAGCTCGGCAACGTCTACCGGCCCCGCCGCCCCACCACCGCAGCCGGCTTCGTGGTCTACGGCCGCGCGCCCGCGCCCACCGTCCGGCTCGCCCAGGAGCTGCGCGACAGCGTCGAGGGCCTGGTCGCCGCCGCCGTCGAGTTCGACCGCTCGCTCGGCTTCTCCTGGGACTCCGTCGGCTCCGCCCTCGGCGTCACCAAGCAGGCCGTGCACCGCCGTTACGGCGTCCGCCGGCAGGCCGCCGGCGAGGGCGAGCAGCACGCCGGGCCCCGCTCCGCCGCCGCCGCGCTGACCGAGGTGCTGACCGGTCCGGCGCCGCAGGAGTCCTCGGCGGTCCCCGGCGGCCTGTCCCGCACCGTGCCCACCGCCCGGCGCGAGGCCGCCCCGCGCCCGCCCCCTCGGCCGCCGAGCTGTAGCGCCCGGTGCCGCCGCGTCCGAACCCGACCGCCGTCGACACCCGACGGATATCCGCCCCCGGCCGTCGCCGGGACCGAAGCCCGACCACTGCAACGTTCAACCGCTCCAACGCCGACCGCTGCCACGTTCAACCGCTCCGGCGTCCGACCGATCGAGCGCTCAGCCGATGTCCGGCGGGTCGATCCGGATCCGTACCGGGTCGGTCTGCCTGCGGGCCAGCCGGGCGGCGTGGGCCGCCTTCAGTGCGGTCGCCAGTGCCGCCCCCCGGCCCGGGGCGACCCGCAGCAGCACCCGCTCCAGCCGCTCCGGCGCCACCGCGGCCGCGTCAGCCCCCTCCTGCGCCCGCGCGGCGCGCGGCGCCGCCACCTCCACCGGCCCGAGCACGTCCGCACCCTCCGGCAGCCGGATCAGCGACAGCAGGTCCGCGACCGCTGCCGGACTGCCCGTCAGCGAGGCCATCCGCGACACCGGCGGGAACCCCAGCTCGGCCCGCTCGGCCAGCTCGATCCCGGCGAAGCCCGACGGGTCCCAGCGCACCAGCGCCTGCACCGGCCGCAGTGCGGCGTCCGCCACCACGACCACCCTGCCCCCCTGCTCCTGCGGGCGGACCAGCGCCGCCGCGCCCAGCCAGCGGCGCAGCGCCTCCTCCCCCGCCCGCAGGTCGGGACGGTTGAGCAGGGCCCAGGCGTCCAGCAGCAGCGCCGCCGCGTAGCCGCCCTCGGCGACCGGCTCCGCGCCCGGGGTGGACACCACCAGCGCGGGCGTGCCGGGGACGGCCGCCAGCACGCCGTCCCGGCCCGAGGTCCGCACCGGCACCGCCGGGAAGGCCCGGCCCAGCTCGTCCGCGGTCCGGCGGACGCCGACCACCTGGGCCCGGAGCCGGGTCGAGCCGCACTCCGGGCAGTGCCAGTTCGCCTCGGGCCGCCCGCACCACGCGCAGTGCAGCACCGCGCCCGCGTCCCTGGCCTCCAGCGGCCCGGCGCAGGCGGTGCAGCGCGCCTGCTCCCGGCAGCGGGCGCAGGACAGCCGGGGGACGTAGCCCCGGCGCGGCACCTGCACCAGCACCGGACCCTGCAGCAGCGCCTCGCGCGCGGTCCGCCAGGCCAGCGTCGGCAGCCGGGCCGCGTGCGCGGCGGCGTCCGCCGCCTGCTCGAAGTCGGTGACCGTGCGGACCAGCGGCGCGGCCCGGCGGACCTGCTCCCGCTCCCCGGCCAGCGGCCCGGCCCAGCCGGTCCGCAGCAGCTGCGCCGACTCGACGGTCACCGCGAAGCCGCCGATCAGCACCGCCGCCCCGGCCTCGGCGGCGCGCAGCAGCAGCACGTCGCGGGCGTGCGGGTAGGGGGCGTGCGGGTCGCTGTGGCTGCTGTCGCCGTCGTCCCAGACCGCGACCAGCCCCAGGTCGGCGACGGGCGCGAACATCGCCGCGCGGGTGCCGACCACCGCCCGGACCGTGCCCCGGCTGACCGACAGCCAGCGCCGGTAGCGCTCCTCCGGGCCGTGCTCGGCGGTCAGCGCGACATGGCGGCCGGGGCCGAGCTGCTCCCGCAGCGCGGCGTCCAGCTGGGCCACCGCCCGGCCGTCCGGCAGCAGCACCAGCGCGCCGCGCCCGCCGGACAGGGCCGCTGCCACGGCACGGGCCAGCTCCTGCGGCCAGCCGCCGCCGGGCAGCGCCGTCCAGACCGCGCGCGGCGGCTCCCCGGCGGCCAGGGCGGCGAGGAACTCGGGGCCGTTGGGGTAGCGGGACCAGCCGCCCGGCGCGGGCGCCGGCGGCGGCGGCAGCGGCTCGGCGGCCGGCTCGGCCTCGGGCCGGTTGTGCTTCGGCGGGATCGCCAGCTGGAGGACGTCGGCCAACGTCCCGGCGTAGCGGTCGGCGACCGCCCGGCACAGCCGGAGCAGCTCGGGGGTGAGCACCCGCTCGGGCGAGAGCACCTGGCTGAGCGGCGCCAGCGGCCCGGCGAAGTCGCTGGTGGCCCGGCGCTCCACCACGTAGCCGTCGATCAGCGTCCCGCCCTCGCGCCGCCCCTGCCCGCTGACGACCCGTCCGCCGAAGCGGACCCGGACCCGGACGCCGGGCTGCGCCGCCTCGTCCAGCCGCGCCGGGACGGAGTAGTCGAAGAACTGGTCGAGGTGCGACAGGCCCTTGTCGACGACGACCCGGGCCACCGGCAGCCGGGTCGAGGAGGCCGCCTGCTTCGGCTTCGACCTGGCCCGCCGCAGCTCGGCGCGGACCAGCTCCAGCTGGACCGGGGCGCTGTCGCCGGGATCGGCCGGGGCGGGGTCGGGGGCGGTGGGGTCGGCGGTGGGCATCACTCCAAGTCCTACCAGAGGACGCCGACATTCCCGCTGCCCGCTCCGCCGGGTGGATGCGGCAGGGGTGGGACACCGGGGTGTCCCACCCCTGCGGGCGGCGCTGCCGACGGAGCGTCAGCCGCTGACGGCCACCTGGACGATCTTGACGATGACCAGGATCATCGCGACCGCGAGGTAGCTGCGGAGGGCGCTCATGCCGATCTTGCGGCCGGTGGCCATGACCGGGCGGGTCAGCGTCTCCAGCGGCGGCATCCGCCAGTCGTCGCGACCGGAGCGGTCCAATGGGGCCTCCCCGCCGAAGGCAGGGGAAGGGTCCTCCTTGGTGGCGGTGCGGCGCCGGGTGAAGGCGTAGCCCGCGGCCAGCACCCCGGCCACGCCGCAGGCGGCCATGATGTCGAGGATGGCGCCGGCGGTGATGTCAGGGAACAGCACCGAGGCGGTGAGGATGACGGACAGGGTCACCAGGATGCCCACGACCGCGGCGGTGAAGGCGTTGGTCCGCGGGCCGTTCACCCACGGGCCCAGCACCTGGCGGTCGTTGCAGAGCAGCAGCAGGAAGACCGTGGCGGACGGCAGCAGCACCCCGGCCAGGGTCTGCACGCCCTCGGTGAGCAGGCCCAGCGGCGAGCCGGGGATCAGCACGATGGCCGCGGCGGCGGCCACCAGGGCGGCGTAGACGGCGTAGAAGCCCTTCGCGCCCTGCACGCCCCGGTGCAGCGAGTGCTTGATGCCGAAGACGTCGCCGATGGCGTAGGCGGTGGAGAGCGAGACGGCGAAGGCGCCGATGATCGAGGCGTCCAGCAGCGCGATGGCGAACAGCACCCCGGCCACCTTGCCGGCGTGGGCGGCGATGCCGGTGGCCAGCCCGCCGGCGTCGGTGAAGCCACCGAAGTCCTTGGTGCCGGCGAAGGCCGCGGCGGTGGCGCCCATCAGGGCCGCGCCACCGATGACGACGATCACGATGCCGATCCACAGGTCGGCCTTCTCGTACTTCATGAAGCGCGGGGTGATCCGCTTGTCGATGACGTAGGACTGCTGGAAGAAGAGCTGCCACGGGGCGACGGTGGTGCCGACGATGCCGATGATCAGCAGCATCACCGTGGACAGCTGGCCCGCGCCGCCCGGCATGTCGGGCACCACGAAGTCGTGCGCCATCTGCGAGGTCTTCGGGTGGACCAGGAAGTAGATCGGCACCAGCAGCAGCGACCCGGCGCACAGCACGATGGCGATGCGCTCGAAGCGGCGGAAGGAGCCGGTGAACGCGGAGGCGATGATGATCGCCGCGGCCAGCACCACCGCGGCGGTCCTGGGCAGGCCGAGGTAGCCGGCCGCCAGGGTGATCCCGATGAACTCGGTGACCAGGGTGAGCGCGTTCAGGATGAACAGGTCGATGACCGAGAAGGCGCCCCAGAACTTGCCGAAGCGCTCCAGGATCAGCCGGGCGTGGCCGACGCCGGTGACCGAGCCCAGCCGCAGCACCATCTCCTGGTTGACGTAGAGGACCGGGACCAGCAGGGCCAGGGTCCACAGCAGGTGGGTGCCGTAGTTCTGCCCGGCCTGGCCGTAGGTGGCGAACGCGCCGGCGTCGTTGTCGCCGACCATCACGATCAGGCCGGGGCCGACGATCGCCAGCAGCGTCCTGAGCTTGGCGGACAGACCCCGGCGCTCGCCGTGGTCGCCCAACTTGATGGTGCCGAGCGCGCCGTGGATGTCACCGAGGTGGGCGTCGTCCAGTACCGCGGTGCGGGTCGTGTCGATGGTGGTGGTCATGATGATCCCTCCCTGACCCCCGTCGGGGGCGGTTGGAGGGCATGCAGCAGCCATCCGTCCTGCGGCGGCGGACGCGCAGGACAGGCCGATCGCCCGGGGGGCGCAGGGACAGGTGGTTACCGCATGCCGGAAGAAGACAAGGTCAGGCATGGTTGACGGGGGCGTTTGTGCCCCGGACTATCGCAGTCCATCTCTCGCCTCCCTCCGGTCGGGACGCGACGCGCGCGCCCATGCGGCAGGGGGAACGCCAGGAGCGCACAGCACTCCCGACACACCCCAACTCGTCAGAGCTTTGGCACTCCACGGCGTAGCGCGAGCCCCCGGAGGGTCCGCATGCGCAGCCACTTGGCCTCAACCCTTAGGTCGGGAAGAGGTGTCCTGATCCGGAGCGTCTCTCGACGGGTGGGATCAGTGGCCTGTGTCCGTGAAGACGCCTCACCGAACGAGGTGTCTGTTGAAACAACCTTCGCATTATGAGCCTCTGGGGAGCGACCGGTCAACTCGACCCCGCGGCTCCCCGGTGCCCGGCGCTCCGGTTCGTGAGCAGTCGTCAGCTCTTGGGTCCGGCGGCGGCCGTGGCAGGGGCGGCGGGGCGCCGGGCGGGGACGCCCAGGTCCTGGCCCTCGAAGTGGTGGGCCTCGCCGCGTCGGCGGGTCAGCACCGCGAACAGCACCCCGGCGCCGATCAGCACCAGCAGGATGTAGTCGATCGAGGGGCCGATGGCGGTGGGCCCGTAGACGAAGAACCCGATCAGGGAGGCGCCGAACATCGCCGTGGCCAGGGCCGAGGCCACCAGTAGCGCCCGGTGCCGGTGCGGCGGCGCGTCCGTCTGCCCGTGGCCCTGCCGGTGGCTCTGCTGGTGGACGCGGCGGAGGAACACCGTCGCGGTGAGCGAGTCCAGGAAGAACTCGGCGACCAGGAAGAACCCCGCGGCGGAGAGCACCACGCCGAAGAAGGTGGAGACCGAGGGGAAGAGCAGCTCGGCGGCGACCACCGCGAGCGCCGCCCCGAGGGTCCAGAGGGTGGCGGCCTGCGGAACCCGGCGGGCGTTGACGCGGCCCAGGCTGCGCGGCAGCAGTCCCTCGCGGCCCATGGAGAACAGGGCGCGGCTGAGGATGTAGGTGGTCAGCCACAGCCCGCCGGCGGTGGAGGCCAGCACCGGCACGAGCATCAGCCAGGGTGCGCCGGGCACCAGCCGGTCGCCCCACACCGCCATCGGGTTGTCGGCCCCCGCCAGGTCCTTCAGCGGGGTCTCGGCGAACATCAGCGGGTAGAGGAGGGCGTAGAAGCCGAGGGCGAAGAACACCCCGACGATGCCGCCGGTGCCGGGGTCGGTCCGGGGCCGCTGGGCCTCCTCGGAGGCGAAGCTGTCGATCTCCCAGCCGTCCAGGATGGTCGCGGCGACGACCGTCACGGTGACGATCCCGCCGATCGGCGCCGGGCCGAAGTGCACCGGCACGTGCAGCGCGGGCCAGCGCACGGCGCCGATGACCACGAGCGCGGCGACCGCCACCAGCTCCAGGACGAGGAACGCCTTGGTGATCCGCGCGGTGGGACTGGCTCCGCCCAGGAGCGGGATCAGCGCGAAGCCGACCCAGCCGGCCCCGACCGCGAGTTGGACCAGCGCGGAGGGGTGGCCCGAGGGGTCGAGCAGGGTGGTGGTGTAGGTCGCCGCGGGAATGATGATCGGCGGGATCGAGGCGAAGTAGGCCAGGATCAGGATCCACGCCTGGAAGCGGGAGGCGCTCGGCCCCATCACCCGGCGGGACCAGTGGTAGGACGCCCCGGCGTGCGGGAAGTGCCGGTTGAGCAGCCGGAAGACGAAGGCGGCGATCACGAACGGGACGGTGATCACCAGGATGGCCGGCAGGGTCCACCAGCCCGCCAGGCCGGCCATCACCCCTCCGGTGGCGGCGATGCTGAACAGCGGCCCGACGCTGGAGACGGACAGTGCCACCAGGTCACGGAAGTGGTGGACCTGCGCCAACCCCTGCTCGGCCATCCGAACCATCCCCACCCTGCGAACGCGCCACCCCTGCGGCGAGGAAGGAGGCCTGGACCCGGCGCCTTCGAGCCTCGCGGCGGCGCCGGGCAGACCTTATCTACCGTTTATACGCTATTGCAAGATTGTCGCAATAGCCCCGCCCGGGGTGGCTACCCGCGCCGGGTCCGGCCGACACCCCCGTGTCGGCCGGACCCGGACCTCAGCGGCGCGGCAGCCGGCGGCGGTAGCGCACCAGCCCGAACCCGGCGAGGAGCAGCGCCCCGCCGAAGGCGGCGGCCGGAAGCACGGTGGCCCCGGTGGCCGCGAGGCCCGGCCGACCCGGGAAGCCCGGGAAGCCCGGGAAGCCCGGGTGCCCCGGGTGGCCCGGGTGGCCCGGCTGGTGTCCACGGTGGTGCAGCACCGGGATGTGGACCCGGCAGCCGGGGTCCTTGGAACCCTGGGCGCAGTTCGACTGGCCCGAGACCACCAGGTTGTTCAGCGACTCCATGGTGTGGAAGGCCTTGTGCACCCGCACCTGGTACTGGAAGTACGCGTGCCGGCCGGCCTGGATCTCGCCGGTCCAGACGATCCGCTTCTGCGCGGCCTGGAAGACGGCGCTCGGCAGGCTGGAGGTGAGCGACCCCGGCACGAAGTCGGCGTAGTTCAGCACGCCGCCCAAGTAGTCCGTGACCACCGGCAGTTCGCCGGCCGGGAAGTCGTTGTCGCCGATGTTGGCGAAGGCGACCCGGTAGGTGACCAGCTGGCCGGGCGCGGCCACCGCCCGGTTGGCCGACTTCTTGACGATCAGCTTGGGCTCGTCGGCGGTGACGTCACAGCTGTCGGTCACCGGGTTGACGGTGCAGGCTTCGATCAGCGGAACGGTGCTGGTCGGGTCCCCCGGCTGGACCGGGGCCCGCCGCGGCAGCTGCAGCGCGAGCGGCATCGAACGCTGGTTGGCCCCGTGCTGGACCAGCGGCGGCAGGGGGTCGCTGAGGTCGGTGCCGCCGTGGTGCGGGTAGAGCGCCCGGACGATGTTCTCCAGCACGCTGGTGTGCGGGGGAAGCGCCTCGGCCCGGATGGACAGCTTGATGGTCACGGTGTCGCCGGCAGGCAGGTCACCCCGCCACTCGACGTAGGGCTTGTCGACGGTGACCGTCCCGGTGGAGGCGGTGGCGTCGGCGTCGTAGACGGAGTCCTTGACGATCAGCGACATGTCGTCCTCAAGGCCCGCCTGCCGGACGCCGGTGAAGTCGACGGTGCCGGTGTTGTGCGCCGTGATGACGTAGTCGATGTGGTTGCCCGGCTCGACGTCCTCCGTGTTCTCACGCTTGGTCACGATCCAGCTCGGCGAGCCGAGCTCGACGTGGCAGCCGGCCTCGGCCCCGGTGAGGCAGTTGCTGTTCGGCGCGGTCACGGCGTCGACCAGGCGTCGCGGGCCCAGGTCGGGGTCGTTCGCCACGACGGTGTAGGTCATGGTGACCGTCTCCCCGGGAGCCAGCGCGCCCGTGGTCCACACCAGGTCCGGCCGGTGGTAGCGGACGTGGCCGCTCGTCACCGCGGCGTTGTTCTGGTAGACCCCGTCGCTCAGGTCACCGCGCAGGTGGTCGGTGACCGTGGCCGGCGGGCACGGGTCCGTGCCGGCGTCGGTGACGGTGACCGTGTACCGGACCGTCTGGCCGGGGAGGTAGTAGTCACGGTCGGCCCGCTTGTGGACCACGATGTGGCAGTTGGTGGGGCAGGGCACCCCGGCGCTCGAAGCCGGCGCGGCGGGGTGCGCCCCGACGGCGGGCGCGGCGGCGAGCGGCGCGCGCACCGCGGGTGCGACGGCGGGTGCGGCGGCCGGCGAGTCGGCCGGGGCGGGCTGGGCCGCGGCCGGAGCCTGGTTCGAGGCCGGGGCCTGGGCCTGGGCCTGGTCCGAGGCCGGGGCCTGGGCCTGGTCCGAGGCCGGAGCCGGAGCCGAGGCCGGAGCCTGGTCCGTGCCCGAGGGCTGGTCCGCTCCCGGAGCGGAGGCCGAGCCCGAACTCGGGTCCGCGGCGCTGGGCACAGCTGCGGCGGGAGCGGCCGCCGGATCGGCGCCGTCTGCCGGAGTGCTCGCTGCCGAACTACTGCCACTGGACGCGGTGGTGGCTGGAGTTGCTGCTGGGGCCGGAGCGGCTCCCAGCATCGCGGCACCGATCGCGCACAGGAGCCATGGGGTCACCCACCGCCCGGTTCTACCTCTTGCGCTGCCCATTCTCTGTCGTCCTCCTCATGCAGAGCACTCTGACGCCCTCAGCATGAGGAGGAGATGTCCATTTAATTGCACTTATGAATGCATTTCGGAGTTTTTTCGGTCGGACTTCACCCGATCAGCGGTCCGAGCCCTTTCCTCACTGGGCCACCGAGGCCAGGGTGGTGCCCATCCTGGGGGTGGTGAGCCACTGGGTGGCGCTGCCCTTGGAGGGGTGGTAGAGGCCCCACTTCAGGTAGTCCACGGTGCCGTCGTAGGTGGTCCCGGTGTAGGTGTCGGAGCCGTTGGAGAGCTTCTGCTCCACGCCGTCGTACCAGAACTGGATGGTGCCGTCGGTCCGGCCCTCGGAGATGCGGAGCGCGTAGCTGCTCCACTTGTCGTTGACCGCCGGGGTGCTCCACAGCACGACCGAGGTGTGCTTGGGCGTCCAGTCCTCCAGTTCGATCCTGCCGTTGACGTCCTCCAGCACGACCGGGTGGTTGGCCGTCCCGGTGCTCGGGTCGCACTTGAGCTGGAAGAGGTAGCGGCTCATCCCGTCGGTGATGTCGAACTTCGACGACCAGCCGAGGTAGTAGCTGCTCTTCAGGGTGACGTCGGGACCGAGTCCCTCGCAGCGCTCCAGGTGCGCCGGCTGGACCACCTGCCACACCTCGCCCAGCCGCTTGTCGGCCACGGCGGTGAAGGTGTCGGTCGCGCACTGGACGGAGGCGAACGCCTTCAACCCCTTGGCCGGGGCCGCGGACCAGAGCAGCTTCCCGACGGCCGGCGGGGCGGTCGGCGGGGCGGCGGGGCCGGGCCCGTAGGGGTGGTGGGTGGCGGCCTGGTGCGTGGCGGCCTGGGCGTCGGCCAGGATCGCGGCGCCACCGGCCACGGCGACGCTCACCGCCGCAGCCAGCCACACGCGGGTGCGACGGGAGGGTGTACGTCGTCGGTTCATGGGGTCCTCAGGGTCTGGCAGCAGTGCTGTCAGCAGCGCTGTGTGACGGGTGCGCCGACGGGAGGCGCCGGAATGCCTCCGCGACAGCGGTCGACCGCACCCCGTTTCCCTCCGCATCGGCAGCGAGAAGGACGCCAGATTACAAGCGCCGAACCGGTTTTGGAGGGGATTGGAAAATCCTTGCACCAAGACCCCGGCACCGGAGCCAAGAAACCACCGTATTCGCTGGTCAGGGGCGTTGTCCGGGCGCAGCCTGCGCCGACGTGCCAGGTAGGAAAACCTTGACTCCGACAGTCCCGAGGGGCTGCTTCGGGGAAATTCTCCGCAATCGGGCACCCGGTGACCACGCTCCGGAAAAACGCCGGAATCACGACCGTGACGGCATGACTTCGTGCACGGCCCGGTGAGGAGGCGGCAACAGTCGGTGACCAGGTGCAGGTCGGAGCACCGGCCCGGGCACCGACTCGCCGCCTCCGCCCGGCGCGCCCGCCACCCGCCGAGCAACCGCAGCCGACCCGGCAGCGCAGGAAGCCGGTCAGCCGTTGGTGAGCAGCCGGGCCTGGAGCCTGGCGACGGTGGTCGGACCGATGCCCAGACCCGTGCGGACGAAGCCGGCGAAGGAGCCGTAGTCCGCGTCCGCCTGCTCGAATGCCGCGGTCAGGTAGTCGGCCCGGACCCCCATCATGGGTTCCAGCAGGGAGGGGTCGGTCACCAGGCCGGCCTTCTCCAGCTCGGCCAGCTCGGCCTGGTTGGACTGGTCGAGGTCGGTATTGGAGGCCAGGTAGTCCTGGTAGACCGTCGGTGCGGGCACCCCCAGGATGGTGAGCAGGATCGCGCTCATCCAGCCGGTGCGGTCCTTGCCCGCCGAGCAGTGGTAGAGCACGGGTCCGGTGCTGTCCGCGATGTCCGTCAGCGCCGTGCCGAACTGGGCGCGGGCGGTCGGATCGGTCACCAGCCAGCGGTAGTAGGCCTCCATGATCTGGACGTTCCTGCCGTCGCCGAGCACCTGCTGCTGGACGGCGGGGCCGCCCTCGATCGTCCGGTTCAGCAGCGTGAAGAGGTCCGACTGGGGGTTGTACACCGGCAGGTTCACATAGGTCGCGTCGGCGGGCAGCCGGTCCGGCGCGGCCGCGATCTCGTCGGGCCCGCGGAAGTCGATGACCGTCAGCGGGCCGAGCGCGCCCAGGGCGGCGACCTCGGACGGGTCCAGCTGGCCCAGCGCGTCGGAGCGGAGGACCAGTCCGGTGCGCACCTTGGCACCGGTCCAGGTGGTGTAGCCGCCTGCGTCACGGGCGTTGGGCGCGTCGGGGAGGTTCAGCGACGCCCCCTGGGCCTGGGCGGCGCGGATGCTGACGGAGGGCGCCGCCGGCGCGGCGGCGAGGGCCTGGGCAGGCAGGGCCGTCGCGAACAGCGCGACCGTGACGGCCGCTCCCACCGCGGTGCGGGTAGCTGCGGTGCGGGTCAGGGCACGGGACATGTTCATGGGTCTGTCCTCTCCGAGGTGGTGAAGCAGCCTGGAACCTGAGTGCCCGGGCAGGCTAGCACTTAGATGCAGAGGATGCATTAATGCAGAGACTGCATCCAGGTGGAAGGCGGATCGGGAAGTCGGGGAGCCGCCCCCCGAGGCATAATGTGCGGATGGATCAGCAGGTCATCGGGCTCCGCGAGCGCAAGAAGCGACAGACCCGCGAAGCGATCCAGACCGCCGCGTTCCGACTGTTCGCCGAGAACGGCTTCACCGGCACCACCGTCGACGACATCGCCGCGGCCGCCGACGTCTCGGCGCGCACCTTCTTCACCCACTTCGCCTCGAAGCACGAGGTGGTCCTCGGGCTGTTCTCGGAGAAGGTGGAGGCGCTGCGCCGCCGGCTGCAGGAGTACCCGGCCGATGCCGACCCCCTGGAGATGGTGCGGGACGTGCTGCGCTCCCTCTCCGCCTCCTTCGACAGCACCCGGCGACTGTCCTTGTTCACCGGACTGGTGGAGAGCGAACCCGCGCTCCGGGCCCGGGTCCTGGAGCAGTTGGACGTGATCGAGCACGTCCTGGCCGAAGCCGTCGGCGAGCGACTGGGCACCGACCCCGACACCGATCTGCACACCCGGCTGATCGCCTCCGCGGCGACCACCACCGTCCACATCGCCGTATCGGTGTGGCACCGCAGCGGCGAGAGGAACGACCTGGCCGCACTGGTCGAGCAGACCTACGACCTGACCACCGCCGGCCTCCAGGGCCGTCCGAGTCGGTAGCCCGCGCCGCACGCGCGATCCACGGCCGCCCGACCGACGAATCCTCCGCCCCCGGAAAATACGCCAGGGCAATGCGCGGGAAAGAATGCCGGAGAATATCCGGCGGCAGCGCCATCGGAATTCTCCGCACTGCCGCAGCGCCGGAATCTTCCTGTCCCCATCCTCTGGGGTGGCAGAGCTGCGGCAGAACCCCCGAAAGGCGGGAGTCCATCCCCTGAGTGGGGGGAAGAGAGTCGGCCGCCACCCCTTCCCGAGCCTCCTCCGATCGCCAGTTTTCGTCCATCAGTCTTTGCCTGTACGGCATATGACATATAGTCAGCCCAGTTGGGCCACCACCCCTGACCGGGGGGTTAACCCGGCACGGAGATCACGGCAAGCGTGCGGCAGCGTCCCGGCGGGTTTGCCCGGCCGTTCCCGGGCGAAATTAATAACTTTCCCAGGAAACCCTTGCGAAGCGATTACCGACGCGTGTACACATCACCCAGGGCTGTTTCGGTCCGCCTTTTCCAAGCAGGCGCCGGGCATCCCGTCCCCTCTGAGCACTCACTCCTGGAGTCGTCATTTCCGGCATCCTTCCCTCCAGCGGTCGCCGTCGCCGAATAGCGGCTGTCGCCTCCGTCTCCTTGGCCCTGGTGGCCGGGACCGTGGCACTGGCCTCGCCCTCGCAGGCGTCGACCCCCGGTCCTGCGGTGAAGACCCTCGCCGGTACCCACCCGGACTGGGCCAAGCCCTCCGCCGACAAGGGCGTGACGCCCGCGAAGGACCAGCTCACCGCCCGCGTCTACCTGGCCGGCCGCAACCCGGCCGGGCTGGCCGCGTACGCCCGGGCCGTCTCCTCTCCGGGCAGCGCCGAGTACGACCAGTTCCTCACCCCCGCCCAGAGCCAGCAGCGCTTCGGGGCGACCGCGGACCAGATCGCGGCCGTCCGCGCCTGGGCGACCAGTGCGGGCCTGACCATCACCGGCACCAACGCCCACTACCTCGATGTGCACGGCTCCGCCGCCGACGTCGACCGCGCCTTCGGCACCCACCTGCACGAGTACGCCGTCCAGGGCAAGCTGCTCAAGGCGCCGGCCAGCAATGTGGTGCTCCCCGCCGCCGTCGCCTCCGCCGTCCTCGGCGTGACCGGGCTCAGCGACGACGCGCCCACCATGCGCGCCCAGAGCCAGCCGGTCGACGGCCCGCTGAGCTTCGGCACCGACGCCAAGGGCAAGCCGAAGCCCAAGCCCAAGCCCAAGGCGGGCCTGCCCACGGTCGCCACCTGCTCCTCCTACTGGGGCCAGAAGACGGTCAGCGGAGCGCCGAAGGGCTACACCGCGAAGAACACCTTCGACCAGTGCTCCCTCACGCCGGCCCAGCTGCGCAAGGCCTACGGCGTCACCGCCTCCGGCCTGACCGGCAAGGGCGCGACGGTCGCCATCGTGGACGCCTACGGCTCCTCGACCATGCTCGCCGACGCGAACCACTTCGCCGTGAACCACGGTGACAAGGCGTTCCGCAAGGGCCAGTACAGCGAGGTGGTCACCCCGAAGCTGTGGACGCAGACCGGCGCCAACGACGGCTGCGGCGGCGGCCCGGCCGGCTGGGCGGGCGAGGAGGCACTGGACGTCGAGATGGTGCACGGGCTGGCCCCGGACGCCAATGTCGTCTACGTCGGCGCCAACTCCTGCTCCGACCAGGACCTGATGGCCGCGCTCAGCACGATCGTGGACAAGCACCTGGCCGACGTCGTCTCCAGCTCGTGGTCCGGGCTGATGCACACCACGGCGGGCGACGAGAGCCCCACCACGATCGCCGCCTACGAGCAGATCTTCGAGCAGGGCGCCGCCGAGGGCATCGGCTTCGACTTCGCCGCCGGCGACTGCGGCGACAACTCCCCGGGCGCCGCGGCCACCGGCTCCAACTGCGACAAGACCACCACCGAGGCGCAGGCCGGCTTCCCGTCCTCCGACAACTGGGTGACGGACGTCGGCGGCACCGCCATCGGCATCAAGGACGCGTCCGGCACCTACGGCTTCGAGACCGACATGGGTACCGACCGCTCCGTGCTCAGCGCCGACGGCAAGAGCTGGAGCCCCTTCCCGGGCACCTTCTACTTCGGCGGCGGTGGCGGCACCAGCCAGGACTTCGCCCAGCCGTGGTACCAGGGCCCGGTGGTGCCGAGCACCCTGGCGCACACCCTGATGACCGGCGCGGTCAGCAAGACCGCGCAGCGGGTCACCCCCGACGTCGCCATGAACGGTGACCTGTACACCTCGGTGCTGGTCGGCATGTCCGACGGCAACCCGTACAGCGAGGGCGGCTACGGCGGCACCAGTGTCGCGGCGCCGGAGTTCTCCGGCATCCAGGCCGACGCGATCCAGGCCCGCGGCGGCCGTTCGATCGGCTTCGCCAACCCGTCCATCTACGAGCGGGCCGGCGGCGCCGACTTCCACGCCGTCGTCAACAACACTCTGGGCAAGGGACAGCAGCCGCTGAACTCCGTCGCCGACCTGGGCGTCGTCGGCGGCTCCCTGCGGGTCCGGCTGGTGGCCTTCGGCCGGGACTACGGCCTGGCCGCGACCAAGGGCTTCAACAACGCGACCGGCGTCGGCTCGCCCGACGAGAAGTACCTGCTCTCCTTCAAGTAGATCTGACAAGTAGATCTGAGCAGTAGGCCCGTGGTGCCCGGCGGAATTCCGCCGGGCACCACGTCGTTGTGCCCGCGCGGCCCACCCCGCCCGGGGGTTGACCGTCGCCGCGGGTCATAGGCCGTCGCCGGGGACGGACAACCGGCTGCCGCCTACAACAGGACGAGTACCGCCGACGAACGGCGGTGCTGGCGGGAAGACCGGTCGAGGCCTCCTCCCGCCGCCGAGTCCCAGCCCCAGGAGTCCACATGCGAATCAGGACGAGCCGGATGACCCGCCGTCTGCTGCTGCTCGCCGCCCTGCCGACCGCGCTGGCCGTGGTCCTCCCCGGAACCGCCATGGCCGCCAGTGCCGGTGACCCCTCGGTGGGCACCCCCGCGTGCGACACCCAGTCGGTCTCCGAGCACGACAACATCAGCATGTACGACCCGTCCGACGGCGCCTACATGGGCACCGCCTACCTGGTCTACTCCTCGGGTTGCCAGACCGAGTGGGTGACCGTGCACGCCGTCGGCACCTACGACCCGGAGCCGTCGGTCTGGCTGCAGAACCGGACCGGCACCGATCTGTACGAGACCAACACCAGCGGGGACCCCCAGGGAACCTACTGGACCTACCAGTTGGGCGACATGCGGGACCAGACCGCCTGCGGCGGCGTACAGATGTACAACGACCTCAACGGTGCCTACGTCAACTGGAACTACATCGGCTGCTACTGAGTCGGCGCCGTGACCGCGGGGCCCCGGGGGGACGGGTGCCCCCTGGGGCCGGTGGTGGTGCACGGACTGCTCCCCCCTCTTCCTCCGGTGCCGTGGAAACGCCATAGTCGAGTCATGCGGTCCGTGCGTGCCCTCCCGGGCGGGCGGCCCCGGTGCGACAAGCGACGGTTCCGGCTCACGGGGGAGAGCAATGCCGCGTCCACAGCGCCCTCTGGATCCGCTGGCAGGCCCGGTGCAGGCCTTCGCCGCCGAGCTCCGGCTGGTGCGCGAGAAGGCGGGCAATCCGAAGTTCCTCCAGATGGCACGGGCGTCCGGTCGGTCGAGAACCGCCCTGGCCGAGGCAGCGGGCGGCGATCACCTGGCGACCTGGGAGACCGTCGAGGCGTTCCTGACCGCCTGCGGCCAGGACCCGCGCCACTGGTACGGGCGCTGGGAGGCGGTGCGCACCGCCACCGCCGCGAAGGAGCCCGGCCGAACGCCCGCGCCGCCAGACCTGGCCGTCGAGTCACGGCAGCAGCCCGGTCCGCCGCCCGTGCCGCCGCGGCCACCCCGGTGGCGCCGCCCGCTGGTCGCGGCCCTCGCCGTGGTCGCCGCCGCCGGTCTGCTCGTCGCCTTCCTGGACAGCCCGGACAACGGCGGCAGGGAGCCGGGTCGCGGCGCCTCGCCGTCGCCGCTTCCGGCCGGACCCGTCACGGTCGTCGTCCAGAACAAGGTGGCGGTCGGCGCGTCGGGCCTGTTCGAGGACAGCACTCCGGTCTACCTCTCGACCAGGCCGGTGCCGTTCTGCTCACGGGAGGGCTGCGAGGTCGCCGACACGAGGATGTGGAGCGGCGCGGTCCTCCAGGTCCTCTGCCAGGAGCAGGGCGCCGTGATGACCAACGAGGACGCCGCCACCGCCGGGATCACCCACAACCCCGGCGCGGTGACCTCCGCGCTCTGGTACCAGGCCGAGATGCCGAACGGTACCGACGGGTTCATCTCCGAGGTCTACCTCACCCCGGCCTCCCGCGGCGGCCGGGGCCTTCCCGCCTGCGCGCCGCCGTAGCACCGGCCGTGGCATCCGCCGCCGCGCCGTCTGCCCTCCGGGCCCGGTCTCGGCGAGAATCGCTGCCATGACGAACATTGACGAGTACGGCGGCGGACAGCACACCCCCGACGTCCTGGTGGTCACCACCAACGACGTCCCCGGCTACCGGGTCGACAAGATCATCGGCGAGGTCTTCGGCCTCACCGTCCGCTCCCGGAACATCGGCAGCCAGCTCGGCGCCAGCTTCAAGTCGCTGGCCGGCGGCGAGCTGCGCGGGCTGACCAAGACCCTGGTCGAGAGCCGCAACCAGGCCATGGACCGGCTCATCGAGCAGGCCCGCGCCCGCGGCGGCAACGCCGTCCTGACGATGCGCTTCGACGTCACCGAGGCGGGCGGGAACGGGACGGAGATCTGCGCCTACGGCACCGCGGCCGTCATCAGCCCGCTCGGCTGAACGCGGAGCCGGGCCGAACCGAGAACGGGGCCGCCCCCGGACCGAAGTCCGGGGGCGGCCCCACCGGCGCGTGCGCCGGATACGTACCGGTCGACTGCGTCAGACGCCGAGGACGCGCTTCAGCTCGGCGGCGCGGTCGGTGCGCTCCCAGGTGAAGTCCGGCAGCTCACGGCCGAAGTGGCCGTAAGCGGCGGTCTGGGCGTAGATCGGCCGGAGCAGGTCCAGGTCGCGGATGATCGCGGCCGGGCGCAGGTCGAAGACCTGGGTGACGGCGTCCTGGATCTTCTCCACGGCCACCGTCTCGGTGCCGAAGGTCTCCACGAACAGACCGACCGGCTCGGCCTTGCCGATGGCGTAGGCGACCTGGACCTCGGCCCGCCGGGCCAGGCCCGCCGCGACGATGTTCTTGGCGACCCAGCGCATCGCGTACGCCGCGGAGCGGTCGACCTTGGACGGGTCCTTGCCCGAGAAGGCGCCGCCGCCGTGACGGGCCATGCCGCCGTAGGTGTCGATGATGATCTTGCGGCCGGTCAGGCCGGCGTCGCCCATGGGGCCGCCGATCTCGAAGCGGCCGGTCGGGTTGACCAGCAGCCGGTAGCCGTCGGTGGCCAGCTCGATGCCCTCGTCGGCCAGCGCCTTGAGCTCCACCTCCACCACGAACTCGCGGATGTCCGGGGCGAGCAGCGACTCCAGGTCGATGTCGCTGGCGTGCTGCGAGGAGACCACGACCGTGTCGAGCCGGACCGGCTTGTCGCCGTCGTACTCGATGGTGACCTGGGTCTTGCCGTCGGGGCGCAGGTAGGGGATGGTCCCGTTCTTGCGCACCTCGGACAGCCGCTTGGCCAGCCGGTGGGCGAGGGTGATCGGCAGCGGCATCAGCTCGGGCGTGTCGTCGCACGCGTAGCCGAACATCAGGCCCTGGTCGCCGGCGCCCTGCTTGTCGAGCTCGTCCTCGTCGCCCTCGACCCGCGTCTCGTACGCGGTGTCGACACCCTGGGCGATGTCGGGGGACTGCGATCCGATGGACACCGACACGCCGCAGGAGGCGCCGTCGAAGCCCTTCTTCGAGGAGTCGTAGCCGATCTCCAGGATCCGCTCCCGGACGAGGGCGGCGATCGGCGCGTAGGCCTTGGTGGTGACCTCGCCCGCGATGTGGACCTGACCCGTGGTGATCAGGGTCTCCACGGCGACCCGCGAGGTGGGGTCGTCCTTGAGCAGGGCGTCGAGAATGGTGTCGCTGATCTGGTCAGCGATCTTGTCGGGGTGACCTTCGGTCACGGACTCCGAGGTGAAGAGGCGGCGAGACACAGCGCTCCCTGGGTTGCAGCGGCTGCTGACTGAACAGTCGCCCCGGCGGCCGAGGCCCCGGGGTGTGCTGTCCGGAAAGACTTGGGTAGGCGGTTACGGATGGGAGTCTAGCCAACCCGGGGGCGGAAACGTCCACCGGTCTCAGCAAATGAGTCAGCAGGCGGACAAAGTCGCTGCTCCGGACGGACCGACCGCTCAGGCCAGCCGGGCGGCGACCAGATCCCAGAGCTGATCGGCCAGCTGCGCCTTGGGGCCGTACGGCACCGCGGTCTCCCCGCCCTCGGCGGAGAGGATCACCGCCTCGTTGTTGGCACTGCCGAAGGCCCGGTCGGCGCCGACCTCGTTCACCACCAGCAGGTCGCACCCCTTTCGGATGAACTTCTCCCGGCCGTGCCGCAACGCGTCGTCCGTCTCGGCCGCGAAACCCACCACCACCTGCCCGGGCACCGCCCGGTGCGCCGAGATCTCCGCCAGGATGTCCGGATTGCGGACCAGCGCCAGCGGGGCGGGCTCCACCCCCTCCACCTTCTTGATCTTCACGGAGATGTAATCCGCCGGGCGGAAGTCCGCGACCGCCGCCGCCATCACCACCGCGTCGGCGTCGGCCGCCGCCGCCAGCACCGCCTCGCGCAGCTCCAGCGCGGTGCCGACCCGGACCAGGTCCACCCCCGCGGGCACCGGCAGCTCGGCGTTGGCGGCGACCAGCGTCACCCGGGCGCCGCGCGCGGCGGCGACCCCCGCGATGGCGAAGCCCTGCCGCCCGGAGGAGATGTTGCCCAGGAACCGCACCGGGTCCAGCGGCTCGCGCGTCCCCCCGGCGGAGACCACCACATGGCGGCCGGCCAGGTCCGCGACACCGGCGTCCGCGCCGCGCGCCAGCACCCGGCGACAGAGCTCGAAGATCGCCTCGGGGTCGGGGAAGCGCCCCTTGCCGGTGTCGGCGCCGGTCAGCCGGCCCACCGCCGGCTCGATCACGATCGCGCCCCGGCGGCGCAGCGTGGCGACGTTCTCCTGGGTGGCCGGGTGCTCCCACATCTCGGTGTGCATCGCCGGGGCGAAGACCACCGGGCAGTGCGCCGTCAGCAGGGTGTTGGTGAGCAGGTCGTCGGCGCGTCCGTGGGCGGCCTTGGCCAGCAGGTCGGCCGTGGCGGGCGCGATCACCAGCAGGTCCGCCTGCTGGCCGATCCGGACGTGCGGGACCTCGTGGACGCTCTCCCAGACCTCGGTGGAGACCGGCTGCCCCGACAGCGCGGACCAGGTCGCCGCACCGACGAAGTGCAGCGACGCGGCGGTCGGCACCACTCGGACCCGGTGCCCGGACTCGGTGAAGAGGCGCAGCAGTTCACACGCCTTGTAGGCGGCGATCCCGCCGCTGACGCCCAGCACGACGTTCATTGCCCCACCGCTTTCGCTGACCCGGGCCGACGCGCCGGACAGGCGAAAGCCGCGGCCCGGATGAGCTGTACCAGCTCCGGACCGCGGCGTTCACCAGGCAGGATGTCGAGACCTACTGCGCGTCGATCGCCTCGGCGGTGAGCATACCGGCGTTGATCTCGCGGAGCGCGATCGAGAGCGGCTTCTCGTGCACGTGGGTGTCGACCAGCGGGCCCACGTACTCCAGCAGGCCCTCGCCGAGCTGCGAGTAGTAGGCGTTGATCTGGCGCGCGCGCTTGGCGGCGTAGATCACCAGGCTGTACTTGGAGTCGGTGGCCTCGAGCAGCTCATCGATCGGCGGGTTGATGATGCCTTCGGGCGCTGTCATCGAAGAGGACACGCGGAAACCTTCCGGAAGATGACTGGAGAGAAGAGCGGGCCGAAAGAAATCAGACCACGTTGAGCAAGGCTAGCAGCTCGCTCGCTACACCCTCGACCGAGGTGTTGACCAGAGTCGTGTCGAACTCGCTCTCGGCCGCCAGCTCGACCCGGGCCGCGCGCAGCCGCTCGTCGATGACGTCCTGGGGCTCGGTGCCGCGACCGGTGAGGCGGCGCACCAGCTCGTCCCAGGAGGGGGGCGCGAGGAAGACCGACTGCGCCTCGGGCATCGATTCGCGCACCTGGCGCGCGCCCTGGAGGTCGATCTCCAGCAGCACCGGCACGCCGGCGGCCAGCCGGTCGAGGACGGCCCGGCGGGGGGTGCCGTAGTGGTTGCCGGCGAACACCGCCCACTCCAGCAGTTCGCCGTTGGCGACCATCTTGGCGAACTGGTCGTCGTCGACGAAGTGGTAGTGGACCCCGTCCTTCTCCCCCGGACGCGGCTTGCGGGTGGTGGCGGAGACGGACAGCCAGACCTCGGGGTGCTGCTGGCGCATATGTGAGACGACCGTGCTCTTGCCGACACCGGAGGGGCCGGAGAGCACGGTCAGCCGCGGACGTTCACTCATGTACCGATTATCCAGGAACCGCGGGGGTTTCCGAACCATCGGGCCCGGAAGGGGTACGACTAGGCCGGAGCCCCGCCGAACTCCCGCTCCAGGGAGGCGATCTGGTTCGTACCGAGGCCGCGCACCCGGCGGCTCTCCGAGATTCCGAGCCTCTCCATGATCTGCTTGGCCCGGACCTTGCCGACACCCGGAAGCGACTCCAGCAGAGCCGAGACCTTCATCTTGCCGATGACGTCGTTCTCCTGGCCGGCCTTGATGACCTCGTGCAGGGAGGCGCCGCTGTGCTTGAGCCGGTTCTTGATCTCGGCGCGCTCCCGGCGAGCCTCAGCTGCCTTGGCGAGCGCAGCGGTGCGCTGCTCAGGGGTAAGGGGCGGAAGTGCCACGCCGTTCACCTCAGTGATTTCGAACGAATGGGACAGGACAGTACGGGACCGACGGGAAACCTAGCGGCTCTGACCTGCATGAGCAACGAGGAACCAACCCCCCGAAGGACCTAACGCCGGACACTACCCCTCCCGCCGGTCCCCGTCAGGAAAAACAGCAGAAAAGTCCTGGTCAGCCTCGGCCGACCAGGACTTTTCCGGACATACCCCCCGTGAAGGCGGGGAGCAGCACTCGCCGATACCCGGCCGGTCCATCATCCGTGGACCATCCCTGCTTGCGCAGGGAACATCTTCGGACCGTATCCGCTGGTCAGGCCCTCACAAGCAATTCACGAAACCATCACACCAACGAGTGGCGGAAGCGCCTCTTTAAGTCGAATTTTCAACCGATTGCCGCACGCACCTCGTCCACGAACCGTGCGGCCGCCTCGCGCAGCGCCGCGACCGACGGGCCGTGCTTCAGCACGTCCCGGGAAACGCTCGGCAGGACGTTGCCGGCGACCGCGCCGAAGACCACCGGAATGTCGGCCGCGGTCGCCCCCTGGGCGCCCACGCCGGGGGCCAGCAGCGCGCCGTTGATGTCGAGGTCGGCGTCGATGTCCTTGAGCGTCGCGCCGACGACCGCGCCGAAGGAGCCGAGCGGATGGGCGTCGGCGTTCTCGGCGGCCAGCTGCCGCAGCACCGACTGGGCCACGGTCAGCCCGTCCTCGCCCACCGCGTGCTGGACCTCGTGGCCCTCCGGGTTGGAGGTCAGTGCCAGCGCGAACACGCCGGAGCCGCTGGCCCGCGCCGCGTCGAAGGCCGGGCGCAGCGAGCCGAAGCCCAGGTAGGGCGAGACGGTGACGGCGTCCGAGAACAGCGGGCTGGTCGGGGCGAGGAAGGCGTCGGCGTAGGCGGCCATGGTGCTGCCGATGTCGCCGCGCTTGGCGTCCATCAGCACCAGCGCGCCGGCCGCGCGGGCGTCCGCGACCGAGCGCTCCAGCACCGCGATGCCCCGGCTGCCGAAGCGCTCGAAGAAGGCGGCCTGCGGCTTGAGCACGGCGACCTCCCCGGCCAGCGCCTCGACCACGGTGCGGCTGAACCGCTCCAGTCCGGCCACGTCGTCGCCGAGGCCCCAGGCCTCCAGCAGGGCGGCGTGCGGGTCGATGCCCACACAGAGCGGGCCGCGGGTGTCCATGGCCTCGCGCAGCCGGGTGCCGAAGGGGGCGGTCATCACAGGTCTCCTCAGTGGTGCGGTACGTGCGGCAGGTCGGTGGAATCCGGCGGTCAGGGGTGGTGGGCCAGGCCGACGGCGTCGGTGAAGCGGGTGAAGCCGCGCTCGGCCAGGGCGGCGCGCAGCTCGTCCAGCACCCGGAGCGGGGCCGAGGGGTCGTTGAAGACCGTGGTGCCGACGGCCACGCCGGAGGCACCGGCCAGCACGAACTCCAGCGCGTCCAGGCCGGTCCGGATCCCGCCCATGCCCAGGATCGGCACCTCGGGCACGGCCCCGGAGCGCATCGCCGCATGGACCTGGTAGACGCAGCGGACCGCGACCGGGCGGATGGCCGGCCCGGAGAGGCCGCCGACCGTCCCGGCCAGCGCCGGGCGCATGGTCGTGGTGTCGATGGCCATGCCCAGCAGAGTGTTGATCATGGAGAGTCCGTCCGCACCGGCCTTGACGCAGGCCGCCGCGATCTCGGTGATCGAGGTGACGTCCGGGGTCAGCTTGGCGTAGACCGGCAGCGCCGGGTCCGCCACCTCGCGCACCGCCGCGATCACGTCGTAGGAGGTGGCCGGGTTGCAGCCGAAGGGCAGGCCCCGGTTGGCGGCGTTGGCGCAGGCGATGTTGGCCTCGATGCCGACGACCCCGGCCCGGCCGTTGAGCTGCTGCACGGTCTCGGCGAACTCCTCGACCTGCTCCCCGCCGATCGAGACCAGCACCCGGGCGCCGCGCTCGGCCAGCCAGGGCAGCTCCTGCTCGACGAACTGCTCGATTCCCGAGCCCGGCAGCCCGACGGCGTTCAGCATGCCGCTGGGCGTCCCGGCCGTCCTCGGCGTCGGCCGTCCCGCCCTGGGCCGCGCCATGATCGTCCGGGTGGTGATCGAGCCCAGCTCCGCCAGCGGCTGGAACTTGGCGATCTCGCGCCCGTAGCCGGCGCAGCCGGCCGCCGTGGTGACCGGGTTCGGCAGCGTGCCGCTGCCGAAGGGGGCGGTGAGGTCGACCGCGTCCGGTGCTGGAGGGGCCTGCAGGTCCATCTACCGCGCTCCCATCGCTTCCGCGCCGTACAGGTCGGGCGGTACCGTCCCGATGTCGGACCAGCGCACCCGGGAGCCGTCGAAGCACGGCCCCTCGACACAGGATCGTACGAACCGGCTGACGCCGTCCTCCCCCACCACCGGCAGCACGCAGCCCAGGCACAGACCGACGCCGCAGGCCAGGTCCTGCTCGACCGAGCAGAAGCTGCGCACCCCCTCGTCGGTCGCGATCCCGGACACCGCCCGCAGCATCGGCACCGGGCCGCAGGCGTAGACGGCCTCGGCCGAGATGGCCTTCAGCGCCTCCGCCAGCGGCAGGGTGACCTGGCCCTTTATCCCGGTGGAGCCGTCGTCGGTGGTCACCAGCACGTCCGGGGTGAGCTGCTGGGCCTGGTCGACCCCGAACAGCCGGTCGGCGCCGGCGGCGCCGAGGATGAAGCCGACCGAGCCGCCCTGCTCCTTGATCAGCTCGGCCAGCGCGAACAGCGGCGCGCTGCGGGCCCCGCCGGCCACCAGCAGCGCGGTCAGCGGCCCCACCGGCAGCGGGAAGGCCGTGCCGAGCGGGGCCACCAGGTCGACGCTGTCGCCGACCCGGCAGGCCAGCAGCTCCCGCGCGCCCGGCGCGTCGCCGCCGACGACCAGCGAGACGGTGTCGGCCGCCGGGTCGGCCCGGTGGATCGAGAAGGATCGGCGCAGCAGCACGGCGCTCTCCGGTCCGCCGACCGCCAGGGCCGCGAAGTGCCCCGGTCGGAACCGGTCGGCGACGCCCGGAGCCCGCAGCACCAGCCGGTGGTGGGCACCGACCGGCGTCAGTTCCAGGATCTCCGCCTGGACCTGGACGGGATGCGCCATGCGATCACCCTCTCGTGGACGCGCCGATTGCTTCGCCCAGGGTGCCATGGCCGCTGGACCGCAGCCGCGCCGAGAGGCCGCGGTGCAGTCGGCGGCACCAGAAGGGGCCCTCGTAGATGAAGGCGCTGTAGCCCTGGACCAGGGTGGCCCCGGCCAGGATCCGCTCCCAGACGTCCTCGGCGGTCTCGATGCCGCCGACCGACACCAGCGTGAGCCGGTCGCCGGTGCGCGCGTGGAGCCGGGCCAGCACCTCGACGGCGCGGCTCCTGAGCGGCGCGCCGGAGAGCCCGCCGGCGCCGGCCGCCTCGACCTTGGCGGCGTCGGTGCGCAGCCCCTCGCGGCCGATGGTGGTGTTGGTGGCGATGATCCCGTCGAGCCCGAGCTCCAGCGCCAGGTCGGCGACCTCGTCGATGTCGGCGTCGGCCAGGTCGGGGGCGATCTTGACCAGCAGCGGGATCCGGCGCTGCGGGACCTCGGCGTCCAGCGTGGCGCGGACGGCGCTGAGCAGCGGCCGGAGCTGGTCGACGGCCTGGAGGTTGCGCAGTCCCGGGGTGTTCGGCGAGCTGACGTTGACCACGAAGTAGTCGGCGTGGCGGGCCAGCCGCTCGGTGCTGGCGATGTAGTCGGCGACGGCCTCGGCCTCGGGGACGACCTTGGTCTTGCCGATGTTGACGCCGACGACGGTCTTCGAGCGCGCGGGCCGGACCGCGAGGCGGGCGGCGACGGCGGCCGAGCCCTCGTTGTTGAAGCCCATCCGGTTGATCAGCGCCCGGTCGTCGATCAGCCGGAACAGCCGCGGCTGCGGGTTGCCGGGCTGGGGCTGGGCGGTGACGGTGCCGATCTCGACGTAGTCGAAGCCGAGCATGGCCAGCCCGTCGATGCCGACGGCGTTCTTGTCGAAGCCGGCCGCGAGGCCGAACGGGCCCGGCAGGTCGAGACCCAGGGCCTTGACCCGCAGCGCGGGGTCCTTCGGCGCGAGCACGGCCGCGGCCAGCGTCCGCAGCCCGGGCACCGAGGAGGCCAGCCGGATCCAGAAGAAGGCCAGGTGGTGCGCCTTCTCCGGATCCATCCGCCGGAAGACGAGATTGAACAGCAAGCGGTACAAGACAACGCGCCTTCCAGTTGCACTTTGCCAGGGGCGCGGGGAACGGCGCGACCAACCATCATCGAAGCCGCACACTTCCCCGCGCCCCTGCGGTACTTCCCTCAGCGAGAGGCGTTCAGCAGAGCCGCGTGCTCCTGCAGGCTCCGCACCCCGACCTCGCCGCGGATCAGCGCGTCGATGCCCTGCACCGCCGCGCCCATCGCCTGGACCGTGGTCAGGCAGGGCACCGAGCGGGCGACCGCCGCGGTCCGGATCTCGTAGCCGTCGAGCCGGCTGCCGGTGCCGTAGGGGGTGTTGATGATGAGGTCGACCTCACCGTCGTGGATCAGCTGGACGATGGTCCGCTCGCCGTCCGGGCCCTCGCCCTCGCTGTGCTTGCGCACCACCGTCGCGCCGATCCCGTTGCGGCGCAGCACCTCCGCCGTGCCTGAGGTGGCCAGCACCTCGAAGCCGAGCTCGACCAGCGCGCGGGCTGGGAAGACCAGGTTGCGCTTGTCGCGGTTGGCGACCGAGACGAAGACCCGGCCGCTGGTCGGCAGCGCGCCGTACGCGCCGGCCTGGGACTTGGCGTAGGCGGTGCCGAAGTTGGTGTCGAAGCCCATGACCTCGCCGGTGGAGCGCATCTCCGGGCCGAGCACGGTGTCGACGCCGCGTCCGTGGATGTCGCGGAAGCGGCTCCACGGCATCACGGCCTCCTTGACCGCGATCGGCGAGCCGATCGGCAGCGTGCCGCCGTCGCCCTCGGCCGGGAGCATGCCCTCGGCCCGCAGCTCGGCGATGGTCGCGCCGAGCGAGATCCGGGCCGCCGCCTTGGCCAGCGGCACCGCCGTGGCCTTGGAGGTGAACGGCACGGTGCGGGAGGCGCGGGGGTTGGCCTCCAGGACGTAGAGGATGTCCCCGGCCATGGCGAACTGGATGTTGATCAGGCCGAGCACGCCGACGCCGCGGGCGATGGCCTCGGTGGAGGCGCGGAGCCGCTTGATGTCGTAGCCGCCGAGGGTGATCGGGGGCAGCGCGCAGGCGGAGTCGCCGGAGTGGATGCCGGCCTCCTCGATGTGCTCCATCACGCCGCCGAGGTAGAGCTCGGTGCCGTCGAAGAGCGCGTCGACGTCGATCTCGATGGCGTCGTCGAGGAAGCGGTCGATCAGCACCGGGTGCTCGGAGATCAGGCCGGCGTGGCGCTTGAGGTAGTCGGCCAGGGAGGGCTCGTCGTAGACGATCTCCATGCCGCGTCCGCCGAGGACGTAGGACGGGCGGGCCAGGACCGGGTAGCCGATCTCGTCGGCGATGGCCTTGGCCTCGTCGAAGGAGAAGGCGGTGCCGTGCTTGGGGGCCGGCAGTCCGGCCTCGCGCAGGACCCGGCCGAAGGCGCCGCGCTCCTCGGCCAGGTCGATGGCCTCGGGCTGGGTGCCGACGATCGGCACGCCGTTGTCCTTGAGCGCCTGTGCCAGGCCGAGCGGGGTCTGTCCGCCGAGCTGGACGATGACGCCCGCGACCGGACCGGCCAGGGTCTCGGCGTGGACGATCTCCAGCACGTCCTCCAGCGTGAGCGGCTCGAAGTAGAGCCGGTCGGAGGTGTCGTAGTCGGTGGAGACGGTCTCCGGGTTGCAGTTGACCATCACGGTCTCGTAGCCGGCGTCGCTGAGCGCGAAGGAGGCGTGGACGCAGGAGTAGTCGAACTCGATGCCCTGGCCGATGCGGTTCGGTCCGGAGCCGAGGATCAGCACGGCCGGCTTGGTGCGCGGCGCGACCTCGGACTCCTCGTCGTAGGACGAGTAGAAGTACGGGGTCTTGGCAGCGAACTCGGCGGCGCAGGTGTCGACGGTCTTGAAGACCGGGCGGATGCCCAGGGCGTGCCGGACCTCGCGGACGACGTCCGAGCTCAGGCCCCGGATCTCACCGATCTGCAGGTCGGAGAAGCCGTGCCGCTTGGCGTGGCGCAGCAGCTCCGGGTCGAGCTTGTCGGCCTCGGCGAGCTCCTCGGCGATCTCGTGGATCAGGAAGAGCTGGTCGACGAACCAGGGGTCGATCTTCGTGGACTCGAAGACCTCCTCGGCGGTGGCGCCGGCCCGGATCGCGTCCATGACCGTGTTGATCCGGCCGTCGGTCGGGATCGCGGCCTTGGCCAGCAGCTCGGCCTTGTCGCCGACCGGGCTGACGAAGTCGAACTGCGAGCCCTTCTTCTCCAGCGAGCGCAGCGCCTTGTTCAGCGCCTCGGGGAAGTTGCGGCCCAGGGCCATGGCCTCGCCGACCGACTTCATGGTGGTGGTGAGGGTGGCGTCCGCGCTCGGGAACTTCTCGAAGGCGAAGCGGGGCACCTTGACCACGACGTAGTCGAGCGAGGGCTCGAAGGAGGCCGGGGTCTTCTCGGTGATGTCGTTGGGGATCTCGTCGAGGGTGTAGCCGACGGCGAGCTTGGCCGCGATCTTGGCGATCGGGAAGCCGGTGGCCTTCGACGCCAGCGCGGAGGAGCGGGAGACGCGCGGGTTCATCTCGATCACGATGATCCGGCCGTCGACCGGGTTGATCGCGAACTGGATGTTGCAGCCGCCGGTGTCGACGCCGACCTCGCGGATGATCGCGATGCCGATGTCGCGCAGCCGCTGGTACTCGCGGTCGGTCAGCGTCATCGACGGCGCGACGGTGATCGAGTCGCCGGTGTGGACGCCCATCGGGTCGAAGTTCTCGATGGAGCAGACGACCACGACATTGTCGTTGCGGTCGCGCATCAGCTCCAGCTCGTACTCCTTCCAGCCGAGGATGGACTCCTCCAGGAGCACCTCGGTGGTCGGCGAGAGGGTCAGGCCCTGGCCGGCGATCCGGCGCAGGTCCTCCTCGTCGTGGGCGAAGCCGGAGCCGGCGCCGCCCATGGTGAAGGAGGGCCGGACCACGACCGGGTAGCCGCCGAGGGTCTCGACGCCGGCGAGGACGTCCTCCATCGAGTGGCAGATGACCGAGCGGGCGGACTCGCCGTAGCCGATCTTCGCCTTGACGGCCTCGACCACGCCCTTGAAGAGCTGGCGGTCCTCGCCCTTGTTGATCGCCTCGACGTTGGCGCCGATCAGCTCGACGTCGTACTTCTCCAGCGTCCCGTCCGCGTGCAGCGAGATCGCGGTGTTGAGCGCGGTCTGGCCGCCCAGGGTCGGGAGCAGGACGTCGGGGCGCTCCTTGGCGATGATCTTCTCGACGAACTCCGGGGTGATCGGCTCGACGTAGGTGGCGTCGGCGATCTCCGGGTCGGTCATGATCGTGGCCGGGTTGGAGTTGACCAGGATCACCCGCAGGCCCTCGGCCTTGAGCACCCGGCAGGCCTGGGTCCCGGAGTAGTCGAACTCGGCCGCCTGGCCGATGACGATCGGGCCGGAACCGATCACCAGGACGGACTGGATATCGGTGCGCTTAGGCACGCTGGCCCTCCATCAGGGTTACGAAGCGGTCGAACAGGTAGGCGGCGTCGTGCGGACCGGCCGCCGCCTCCGGGTGGTACTGGACGCTGAACGCGGGCTGGTCGAGGCACTGCAGGCCCTCGACCACGTCGTCGTTCAGGCAGACGTGCGAGACCTCGACCCGGCCGTAGGGCGTGTCGGAGACCCGGTCGAGCGGCGCGTCCACGGCGAAGCCGTGGTTGTGCGCGGTGACCTCGACCTTGCCGGTGCTGCGGTCCTGCACCGGCTGGTTGATGCCGCGGTGGCCGTACTTCAGCTTGTAGGTGCCGAAGCCGAGCGCCCGGCCGAGCAGCTGGTTGCCGAAGCAGATCCCGAAGAACGGGGTCTTCCGCTCCAGCACCTCGCGCAGCACGGCCACCTGGCCGTCGGCGGTGGAGGGGTCGCCCGGGCCGTTGGAGAAGAAGACACCGTCGGGGTCGACCGCGAAGACGTCCTCGGCGGTGGCGTTGGCGGGCAGGACGTGCACCTCGATGCCGCGCTCGGCCATCCGGTGCGGGGTCATCCCCTTGATGCCCAGGTCCAGGGCGGCCACGGTGAACCGCGCTGTGCCGATGGGCAGGGCTTCGCCGCCGGGCCCTATGGCCGGGACGACGTAGACCTCGTCCGTGGCGACCTCGCCGCAGAGGTCCGCGCCGGCCATCTCGGGGGCCTGCCGCACCCGCTCCAGCAGCGTCGCGTCGTCCGCGAGCGCCGAGCCGGAGAAGATGCCGCAGCGCATCGCGCCGCGCTCGCGGAGGTGGCGGGTGAGGGCACGGGTGTCGATGCCGCTGATGCCGACGACGCCCTGCGCCGTCAGCTCCTCGTCCAGCGAGCGCTGCGAGCGCCAGTTGGAGGCGACCCGGGAGGGGTCGCGGACGACGTAGCCGGCGACCCAGATCCGGGAGGACTCCGGGTCCTCGTCGTTGACGCCGGTGTTACCGATCTGCGGGGCGGTCATCGCCACCACCTGCCGGTGGTACGAGGGGTCGGTCAGGGTCTCCTGGTAGCCGGTCATGCCGGTGTTGAAGACGGCCTCGCCGAAGGTCTCACCGATGGCGCCGTACGCCTGGCCGCGGAAGATCCGCCCGTCCTCCAGGACGTAGACCGCCGGGACTCGCGCGCGGCGCGTGGCCGTGGGGGTGGTTGCCGGTGCGGTCATCATGCGCCTTCCTTGCTTTCCGTACGTTCGGTGCTGCTCGTGCTGCTCGTGCTGTCGCTGGTCACCTTGGTGTGGGCCCGCATCAGGAGCTCTATCGCGGTGACCCAGCTCTCGTGCTCGTCCGGGTGGTCGGCCCGGAAGCCGGTGTCCAGTTCCTGGCCGTCGTGCGCCCAGGTGACCACCAGCAGTCCGCCCTCGGGCATGACCTTCCCGGCCATGGCCCGGTCGGTGCGGGCGCCGCGGAGGGCGGCCACCGGGACGAAGAAGTCGGTCGACGCCGGCCGGACCACGGTCAGGCCCTCCGCGCTGAGGGTCAGCTCGACCAGGCTGCGCATGCCCAGGTGGTGGGCGACGATCCGGTCCAGCCAGTTCCCGGCGGTGGTGGTGCCGACGTACTTGCCCTCGAGCTCCAGGATCGGCTCGCTGGTGCGGGTCGGCGCGACCGGCAGCGGGGCCAGCCCGGACTGCTGGGTCTTCCGCCACTGCCAGCCCTGGCGCATCAGCCAGTAGACGATGCCGACGATGATCAGCAGCCCGATGGTCCAGCCGACGGTGTCGCTCACATGGGTGACCGGCGCCGAGTGCGGCGCCTCCGCCAGCAGGTTCCATCCTGTCGGCGCGGTCATACGAGCTCACCGTCCAGGACGGTGGCCCGGCCGCGCAGGAAGGTGGCGACCACGCGGCCGGGAAGCTCACGGCCTCGGTACGGGGTGTTGCGGCTGCGGGTGGCGAAGGCGTCGGGGTTCACCGCTCCACGGTACGCGGGGTCGACCAGCACCAGGTTGGCCGGCTCGTCCACCGAGACGGGGCGGCCCTGTCCGGCGAGACGGCCGATGACGGCCGGGCGGAAGGACATCCGCTCGGCGACCTCGGCCCAGCTCATCAGGCCGGTGTCGACCATCGTCTGCTGGACCACCGGCAGCGCGGTCTCCAGGCCGACCATGCCCATGGCGGCGGCGGCCCACTCGCAGTCCTTGTCCTCGGACGGGTGCGGCGCGTGGTCGGTGGCGACGGCGTCGATGGTGCCGTCCGCCAGCGCCTCGCGCAGCGCCAGCACGTCGGCCTCGGTGCGCAGCGGCGGGTTGACCTTGTAGACCGGGTCGTAGGAGCGGACCAGCTCGTCGGTGAGCAGCAGGTGGTGCGGGGTGACCTCGGCGGTGACGTCCCAGCCCTTGGACTTGGCCCAGCGGATGATCTCGACCGAGCCGGCCGTGGAGACGTGGCAGACGTGCAGCCGCGAGCCGACGTGGGCGGCGAGCAGGACGTCCCGCGCGATGATCGACTCCTCGGCGACGGCCGGCCAGCCGGCCAGGCCGAGCTCGCCGGAGACCGTGCCCTCGTTCATCTGCGCGCCCTCGGTGAGCCTGGGCTCCTGGGCGTGCTGGGCGACGACGCCGCCGAAGGCCTTCACGTACTCCAGCGCCCGGCGCATGATCACGGCGTCGTCGACGCACTTGCCGTCGTCGGAGAAGACCCGGACGGCGGCGGCGGAGTCGGCCATCGCGCCGAGCTCGGCGAGCTGCTTGCCCTCCAGGCCGACGGTGACCGCGCCGACCGGCTGGACGTCGCAGTAGCCGGACTCCCGGCCGAGCCGCCAGACCTGCTCGACCACGCCGGCCGTGTCGGCGACCGGGAAGGTGTTGGCCATGGCGTGGACGGCGGTGAAGCCGCCCTTGGCGGCGGCGCGGGTTCCGGTGAGGACGGTCTCGGCGTCCTCCCGGCCGGGCTCGCGGAGGTGGGTGTGCAGGTCGACCAGGCCGGGCAGGGCGATCAGGCCCTCGGCCTCGACCACGGTCTCGCCGTCGGCGGCCAGTCCGGTGCCGATCTCGGCGATGACGCCGTCCTTGAGGCGCAGGTCCTGCGGCTCACCGCCGAGGATGCGGGCGTTGCGGATCAGGTAGCTGGTCACTTGGTGTGCTCCTCGGTGGGGCTGGCGGCGGTGGTGATGGCGGGCTCGGACCCCCCGAGCAGCAGGTACAGCACGGCCATCCGGACGCTGACGCCGTTGGCGACCTGCTCGACGATGGTGGAGCGGGCGGAGTCGGCGATCTCGGAGGCGATCTCCATGCCCCGGACCATCGGGCCCGGGTGCATCACGATGGCGTGGTCGGGCAGGACGGCGGCGCGGCCGAGGTCCAGGCCGTAGCGGCGCGAGTACTCGCGCTGGGTCGGGAAGAAGGCGGCGTTCATCCGCTCGCGCTGGACCCGGAGCATCATCACCGCGTCGCTCTTGGGCAGCGCCGCGTCCAGGTCGTACGAGGTCTCGCAGGGCCAGCTGTCGACGCCGAAGGGCATCAGCGTCGGCGGGGCCACCAGGGTGACCTGCGCGCCCAGGGTGTGCAGCAGGTGCACGTTGGAGCGGGCGACCCGGCTGTGCAGCACGTCGCCGACGATGGTGATCCGGCGGCCGGCCAGGTCCTTGCCGCGTCCCGGGTTGAGGTGGCGGCGCATGGTGAAGGCGTCCAGCAGGGCCTGGGTGGGGTGCTCGTGGGTGCCGTCGCCGGCGTTGACCACGCTGCCGTGCAGCCAGTCCGAGTCGGCCAGCCGCTTGGGCGCGCCGGAGGCGCTGTGCCGGATCACGACCGCGTCCGCGCCCATGGCCTGGAGGGTCAGCGCGGTGTCCTTGAGCGACTCGCCCTTGGAGACCGAGGAGCCCTTCGCGGAGAAGTTGATGACGTCGGCGGACAGCCGCTTCTCGGCGACCTCGAAGGAGGTGCGGGTGCGGGTGGAGTCCTCGAAGAACAGGTTGACCACGGTGCGGCCGCGCAGGGTCGGCAGCTTCTTCACCGCGCGGGTGGAGATCTGCGCCATCTCCTCGGTGGTGTCGAGGATCAGCAGCGCGTCGTCCCGGGTGAGGTCGGCGGTCGAGACGAGGTGTCGCTTCACTGGGTGCTCCCGGCGTTCTTGTCGCTGCTGTCGCTGTGCTGCTGGTCCTGCTGTCCGCCGGGCGGAGGCTGCTCGCCGTGGGAGGGCTGCTCCTCACGGGCGCCGAGCAGGACCGCGTCGAGGCCGTCCGTCTCCACCAGCTTCACCTTGACCGCCTCGCGCAGCGAGGTGGGCAGGTTCTTGCCGACGTAGTCGGCCCGGATCGGCAGCTCGCGGTGGCCCCGGTCGACCAGCACGGCGAGCTGCACCGCGCGCGGGCGGCCCAGGTCGCCGAGGGCGTCCAGCGCGGCGCGGATGGTGCGGCCGGAGAAGAGCACGTCGTCGACGAGGACGACGAGCTTGCCGTCAAGACCGGCGGCCGGGATCTCGGTGTGCTCCAGCGCGCGGGCCGGCTTCAGCCGCAGGTCGTCCCGGTACATGGTGATGTCCAGGGTTCCGATCGGGATGTCGCGCCCGGTGATCTGGGCGAGCCTGGCGTGCAGCCGGCGGGCCAGCAGGATGCCCCGGGTGGGAATGCCGAGCAGGACGACGTCCTCGGCGCCCTTGGCGCGTTCGACGATCTCGTGGGCGATCCGGGTCAACGAGCGGGAGATGTCACCCTCGTCGAGCACTCGGCGCGTACTGCTGCTGTTCGTGTTGCTGCTGTTGTTGCTCATGCTGTTCATGGTCATGCCGAAGCCGACCTCCTTCCCCGCCTCACTGGACGGGCCTTAAAGGATGTCTGTGGACGGCCGCCCCGATCGTGGCGGAGGCCGTCGTCAACCCTACCAGGGCGATCTTGGCATCAGCGTTCGCACGACTGCCCCATTCGGCTTGACGAACTCATATCACTCTGCGTAACCTCACAGTGAGTTACGGCCGGGCGACGGAGCCCACTGCACCCCTCACCGGGGTGTCGCTCGGACTCAGCCGTCGCCGGCTGTTCACCGCGTCATACGATTCACGTCCGGGGAGACCATTTGTCCAGCGACTACGCGAAGCAGCTTGGTGGCAAGCTGCGTGCGATCCGCACCCAGCAGGGTCTTTCCCTGCACGGCGTCGAGGAGAAGTCCCAGGGCCGCTGGAAGGCTGTCGTGGTCGGCTCGTACGAGCGCGGCGACCGCGCCGTCACCGTCCAGCGTCTGGCCGAGCTCGCCGACTTCTACGGCGTCCCGGTGCAGGAGCTGCTGCCCGGCGGCACCCCGGGCGGTGCGGCCGAGCCGCCGCCGCGCCTGGTGCTCGACCTGGAGCGGCTCTCCCAGGTGCCGTCGGAGAAGGCCGGTCCGCTGCAGCGCTACGCGGCGACCATCCAGAGCCAGCGGGGGGACTACAACGGGAAGGTGCTGTCGATCCGCCAGGACGACCTGCGCACTCTCGCCGTCATCTACGACCAGCCGGCCTCGCTGCTGATCGACCAGCTGATCACCTGGGGCGTCCTCGACGCCGACGCCCGCCGCGCGGTGCGCGAGGACGACTCGGTCTGATCCGACCGTTTTCGCGCACATACGTGCAGAAACGTCACGGCACGGTGTATTCGGGCCGATGACAGGGCCGAGCCCCGGGGGGGTCGACCCAAGGCGTTCCAGCGCACCGAGTTCCAGCACACCGAGAGGGGTGCCCCGCCGGGGGCACCCCTCTCTGCTGTACCGCCGCCCGTCGCCGCCCGTCGCCGCGCGGTCATCCCTCCGGTCATCCCTCCGGCGGAACGGCCCAGGAGGAGCGCAGATGACCGAAGTGATTGCCCATCAGCTTCCTTACCCCGTCCACATCCTGAGTCAGCATCAGGTTCAGCAGCTGCTCGTGCTCCTTGGCCGAGGCCAGTAGCCGACCGCTGGCCACCAGCGACGTCAGACCGAACAGCCGTGCCCGCTTGCGCAGTTCACGGACGACGCCGACGAGGTGCCGATTGCCGGTCAACTCCAGCAGTCCCAGGTGGAATCGCCGGTCGGCCTCGGTGTAGCCGGCCAGGTCCCCGGCCTTCGCCGCCTCGACGATCTCCCGTGCCACCGGCCGCAGCGGCTCCAACTGCTCGCGCTTGGCGCAGCGGGCGACCTGGACCGTGGCGGGGATCTCGATCAGTGCCCGGATCTCGTTGAAATCCTGCAGATCGTGGTCGGTGACGCCGATGATCCGGAACCCCTTGTTACGGACAGTCTCGACCAGCCCCTCCCGCACCAGGTCCAGCATCGCCTCGCGGACCGGCGTGGCGGACACCCCGAACTCGGCCGCGAGCGCCGGCGCCGAGTAGACCACCCCCGGGCTCAGTTCCCCGGTGACCATCGCGGACCGCAGCGCCTGGGTCACCTGCTCGCGCAGGCTCCGGCGCGGATGGACGACGGGCCGGTCGGGCCCGTCGGAGATTTCGGGTGCGATCTCGTCCTCCTCGAACGCGCCGGGCCGACGCGTGGGGGTCCGACCTCGTAGATGACGCACTGTCAGTATACCGGGGGTGGCATATGCCGCACCTTACTGCCGAGTCCGGATGCCTCCACCTTCAACCAGGCCCCAAGGGAAGCTGAAGCGAGCCCTATGGCGAGGCCGGTCAGGACGGGCCGGACCGGACCGCCCGTCCAGGCCCGTTCAGGCCAGGCCAGGCCAGGCCCGTTCAGGCCAGGCCAGGTCACCGGGCGAAGGTATCCAGCGCGGCACGCTGACGGGCGCTCATCGTCGGGCTGCCGGTGTGCCCGGAGTCGTCGACCACCACCAGACTCGCGTCCGGCCAGGCCCGCGAGAGCGCCCAGGCGGTGTCGATCGGTCCGCCGAGGTCGAGCCGACCGTGGATCAGTACGCCGGGGATCCCGGCGAGCCGCCCGGCCTCGCGGAGCAGCACCCCCTCCTCCAGCCACGCCCCGTGGGCGAAGTAGTGCGCGCAGAGCCGGGCCCGGGCGATCAGCGCGGGCAGCGGACGATCGCTGTGCGCATCCGGCTTGCCGTTCGGCTCCAGGGAGACGGTGGCGTCCTCCCACCAGGACCACTCGCGCGCGGCCCGGGCCCGCACCTCCGGATCGGGGTCGGCGAGCAGCTCGGCATAGCCCGCCGCCAACTCGGCGCCGCTCTCCCCCACGACGGCCGGAACCGCGCGCCGGAACCGCTCCCACTCCTCGGGGAAGTACCGGCCCACCCCCCGGTACAGCCAGTCGATCTCGCTTCGGCGGGTGGTGGTGACGCCGGGGATCACGATCTCGGACACCCGCTCCGGGTGCGTCTCGGCGTAGGCCAGGGCCAGCGTGCTGCCCCACGAACCGCCGAACAGCAGCCACCGGTCCAGGCCGAGGTGGGAGCGCAGCTGCTCCATGTCGGCGATCAGGTGCGCGGTGGTGTTACTGCCCAGGTCGGTGGCCGGGTCCTCGGCGCGCGGGGTGCTGCGCCCGCAGCCGCGCTGGTCGAACAGGACCACCTGGTAGCGCTCCGGGTCGAAGTACCGGCGCTGGTGCGGTCGGCAGCCCGAACCTGGGCCGCCGTGGAGCACCACGGCCGGCTTGCCCTCCGGGTTTCCGCAGACCTCCCAGTAGATCCGGTTGCCGTCGCCGACATCCAGCATCCCGGAGGCGTACGGCTCGATCGGCGGGTAGAGCTCGGTCATGGCAGCAACCTCCCGGTAGGGCGCGGAGAGAACCGCGCTGATATGTAAGCACTGTTATATCAGCGCTGTTACATTGTCCGGGTGAGAGCTTCCGACCCGGCAGTCCCCGAACGCGCCGCCCCCGGCCCCGAACTCCTCGGCACCCGACTGCGCCATCTCCTGGACCTCCTGGACGGCGACGTGGCCGAGGTCTACCGCGATCTCGGCCTGCCCTGGTTCCGCCCCCGCTTCACCCCGATCGTCCGGATGCTGGCCGACGCCGGCCCCAGCCCGATCCGCGCCATCGCCCGGGCCATCGGCGTGACCCACTCGGCGGCGAGCCAGACCGTCACCCAGATGGCCAGGGAGGAGCTGGTCCTGCTCACCCCCGGCGCGGACGCCCGGCAACGGATCGTGCGGCTGGCGCCACGGGCCGAGGCCCTGCTGCCGACCCTCGACGCCGAATGGCAGGCGACGACGGCAGCCGCTGCCGCCCTCGAAGCCGAACTCCCCTATCCACTGACCCGCCTGATCGCCGAGGCCCTGGACGCCCTGGAGCGCAGACCCATGCGACAGCGCATCGCCGAGGCGGCCGATCCGGACTATCCCCTGACCTGACCGCCGAAGCCGAGGACATACCGCCGCTGCCACGGCGTCTCCACCGCGCGCCGCCGGTAGTGCTCGCGGACGTAGGCCACGGCATCCCCGGCAGGCACTCCGTCCAGCACCGCGAGGCAGGCCAGCGCCGTGCCGGTACGGTGACGGGCGGGCTATCCCGCGTCGCGCAGTGAGAGCCGCTGCGTGATCCGGTTGAACAGCTCCGCCAGCGGCTCGCCGACGTCCCGGCCGAACTCGGTCAGCCCGTAGCTGACCTGAGGTGGCGTCGTCGGCTCGACCTCCCGCCAGACCAGACCGTCCTGGACCAGCGCGCGCAGGGTCTGGGCGAGCATCTTCTCGCTGATGCCCTGGATGCTCTCGCGGAGTTCGAAGAACCGAAGGTCGTTGCTCCGCAAGGAGATCAACACCCAGATGCCCCACCTGCTGGTCACATGGTCGACCATGTCGCGGGCAGGGCAGTCGGTGTGAAACACGTCATACCGCTTCCCCGCTTCGGCCCGTGTGTGCTGCACGCTTCCCGTCATGTGATGAGCTTACCCAAAGGTATGTCCTTACCAAGAGTTAGTCCCTGCTCCTAGCGTGACGACCACAGAAGACCTGTGACAAGGAGCTGATCATGATCGTGGTGACCGGGGCTACCGGAAATGTGGGCCGTCCGTTGACGCGGGCGCTGGCCGAGGCGGGGCAGCAGGTGACGGCCGTGTCACGGCATGCGGCGGCGGTGCCGGACGGCGTCCGCCACCTGGTGGCCGACCTGGCCGAGCCGGCCGACCTAAAGCCCGCGCTGGCCGGAGCGAAAGCACTGTTCCTGTTGCTGTCCGGCGGCCTGCACGCCGCCGGCGCCAACCCGGCCGACATCATCGGCGCAGCCGAGGCCGGCGGAGTCCGGCGGGTCGTCCTCCTCTCCACCCAAGGTGTGGCAACCAGGCCCTTCGGCCCGACGCGGATCGCCATGCGCGCGCTGGAGGACGCGCTGCGGGAGTCCGGCCTGGAGTGGGCCATCCTGCGGCCGGGCGGCTTCGCCTCCAACGCCCTGTGGTGGGCCGATTCCATCCGCACGCAACGGGTCGTCGCCGCGCCCTTCGGCGACGTCGGTGTGCCGATCGTCGACCCGGCGGACATCGCCGAGGTCGCAGCAGCCTGTCTGCTGGACGGTCGGCACGCCGGTGGCGTGTACGAGCTGACCGGCCCGGAGGTGATCACACCGCGCCGCCAGGCGGAGGCCATCGCCGCAGCACTGGGCTCACCAGTGCGGTTCCACGACCTGACCCGCGACGAGGCCAAGTCCGCCATGGCCCGGAGCATGCCGGCAGAGCTCGCAGAGGACACCCTGACCATCCTCGGCTCCCCGAACCCCGCCGAACTGCGGGTCAGCCCGGACGTCCAGCAGGTCCTCGGCCGCTCCCCGCGTCCCTTCGCCGACTGGGCCGCACGCAATATCGCCGCGTTCCGCTGACACAGTCAGCGCCGCCGGCCCGTTCCGGTGTCCGGACATGCCGAAGAGCCCCCTGACCGATGGTCAGGGGGCTCTTCATCAAAGGTTGTTCGGCGGCGTCCTACTCTCCCACAGGGTCCCCCCTGCAGTACCATCGGCGCTGTGAGGCTTAGCTTCCGGGTTCGGGATGTAACCGGGCGTTTCCCTCACGCTATGACCACCGAAACACTATGAAGATATCGACTAACACGCTGCCGGAAGCAGGGGTCGTTTCTTCAGAACAACACAGTGGACGCGTAGCAACTATGGACAAGCCCTCGGCCTATTAGTACCGGTCAGCTCCACCCCTCACAGGGCTTCCACATCCGGCCTATCAACCCAGTCGTCTACTGGGAGCCTTACCCACTCAACGGTGGTGGGAGTCCTCATCTCGAAGCAGGCTTCCCGCTTAGATGCTTTCAGCGGTTATCCCTCCCGAACGTAGCCAACCAGCCATGCCCTTGGCAGGACAACTGGCACACCAGAGGTTCGTCCGTCCCGGTCCTCTCGTACTAGGGACAGCCCTTCTCAAGACTCCTGCGCGCGCAGCGGATAGGGACCGAACTGTCTCACGACGTTCTAAACCCAGCTCGCGTACCGCTTTAATGGGCGAACAGCCCAACCCTTGGGACCTACTCCAGCCCCAGGATGCGACGAGCCGACATCGAGGTGCCAAACCATCCCGTCGATATGGACTCTTGGGGAAGATCAGCCTGTTATCCCCGGGGTACCTTTTATCCGTTGAGCGACGGCGCTTCCACAAGCCACCGCCGGATCACTAGTCCCTGCTTTCGCACCTGCTCGACCCGTCGGTCTCACAGTCAAGCTCCCTTGTGCACTTACACTCAACACCTGATTGCCAACCAGGCTGAGGGAACCTTTGGGCGCCTCCGTTACATTTTAGGAGGCAACCGCCCCAGTTAAACTACCCACCAGACACTGTCCCTGATCCGGATCACGGACCCAGGTTAGACATCCAGCACGACCAGAGTGGTATTTCAACGACGACTCCACAACCACTGGCGTGGCCGCTTCACAGTCTCCCACCTATCCTACACAAGCCGAACCGAACACCAATATCAAGCTATAGTAAAGGTCCCGGGGTCTTTCCGTCCTGCTGCGCGAAACGAGCATCTTTACTCGTAATGCAATTTCACCGGGCCTATGGTTGAGACAGTCGAGAAGTCGTTACGCCATTCGTGCAGGTCGGAACTTACCCGACAAGGAATTTCGCTACCTTAGGATGGTTATAGTTACCACCGCCGTTTACTGGCGCTTAAGTTCTCAGCTTCGCGGAATCGAAATCCCACTAACCGGTCCCCTTAACGTTCCAGCACCGGGCAGGCGTCAGTCCGTATACATCGCCTTACGGCTTCGCACGGACCTGTGTTTTTAGTAAACAGTCGCTTCTCGCTGGTCTCTGCGGCCGGCCCCAGCTCGGAGTGCAAGACTCGTCACCAGTTCCGGCCCCCCTTCTCCCGAAGTTACGGGGGCATTTTGCCGAGTTCCTTAACCATAGTTCACCCGAACGCCTCGGTATTCTCTACCTGACCACCTGAGTCGGTTTGGGGTACGGGCCGCCATGAAACTCGCTAGAGGCTTTTCTCGACAGCATAGGATCATCCACTTCACCACAATCGGCTCGGCATCAGGTCTCAGGCTCATGTTGTGCGGATTTGCCTACACAACGCCCTACACCCTTACCCCGGGACTACCACCGCCCGGGCTGGACTACCTTCCTGCGTCACCCCATCGCTCACCTACTACCCTGTTGGGTCAGCGGCTCCACCACTCCTCATCACCCGAAGGATCCGAGACGGCTTCACGGCTTTAGCATTCAGAGGTTCGACGTTGGCGCTTCAAAGCGGGTACGGGAATATCAACCCGTTGTCCATCGACTACGCCTGTCGGCCTCGCCTTAGGTCCCGACTTACCCTGGGCAGATCAGCTTGACCCAGGAACCCTTGGTCAATCGGCGCAAGAGTTTCCCACTCTTGTATCGCTACTCATGCCTGCATTCTCACTCGTATACCGTCCACGACTGGCTTCCGCCGCCGCTTCACCCGGCACACGACGCTCCCCTACCCATCACAGCCCCCGTTAGGAGTTAAGCTGCAATGACACGGCTTCGGCGGTGTACTTGAGCCCCGCTACATTGTCGGCGCGGAATCACTTGACCAGTGAGCTATTACGCACTCTTTAAAGGGTGGCTGCTTCTAAGCCAACCTCCTGGTTGTCTCTGCGACTCCACATCCTTTCCCACTTAGCACACGCTTAGGGGCCTTAGCCGGTGTTCTGGGCTGTTTCCCTCTCGACCATGGAGCTTATCCCCCACAGTCTCACTGCCGCGCTCTCACTTACCGGCATTCGGAGTTTGGCTAAGGTCAGTAACCCGGTGGGGCCCATCGCCTATCCAGTGCTCTACCTCCGGCAAGAAACACGCGACGCTGCACCTAAATGCATTTCGGGGAGAACCAGCTATCACGGAGTTTGATTGGCCTTTCACCCCTAACCACAGGTCATCCCCCAGGTTTTCAACCCTGGTGGGTTCGGTCCTCCACACGGTCTTACCCGCGCTTCAACCTGCCCATGGCTAGATCACTCCGCTTCGGGTCTTGGGCGCGCTACTAAACCGCCCTATTCGGACTCGCTTTCGCTACGGCTACCCCACACGGGTTAACCTCGCAACACACCGCAAACTCGCAGGCTCATTCTTCAAAAGGCACGCAGTCACGACAGCTATGTGCAAGCACACGCTGCGACGCTCCCACGGCTTGTAGGCACACGGTTTCAGGTACTATTTCACTCCGCTCCCGCGGTACTTTTCACCATTCCCTCACGGTACTGTCCGCTATCGGTCACTAGGGAATATTTAGGCTTAGCGGGTGGTCCCGCCAGATTCACACGGAATTTCTCGGGCTCCGTGCTACTTGGGAGAAACTCAAGAGAGCCGTACAGGTTTCGTCTACGGGGGTCTTACCCTCTACGCCGGACCTTTCGCATGTCCTTCGACTACCCATACGGTTTCTGACTCTCCGACCGGCCGGCAGACCGATCAAGAATTTTCCCACGACCCCGCAATGGCAACCCCTGCCGGGTATCACACCACTACGGTTTAGCCTCATCCGATTTCGCTCGCCACTACTCTCGGAATCACGGTTGTTTTCTTTTCCTGCGGGTACTGAGATGTTTCACTTCCCCGCGTTCCCTCCACACTGCCTATGTGTTCAGCAGCGGGTGACAGCCCATGACGACTGCCGGGTTTCCCCATTCGGACACCCCCGGATCAAAGCTCGGTTGACAGCTCCCCGGGGCCTATCGCGGCCTCCCACGTCCTTCATCGGTTCCTAGTGCCAAGGCATCCACCGTGCGCCCTTAAAAACTTGGCCACAGATGCTCGCGTCCACTGTGCAGTTCTCAAGCAACGACCAGCCACCCATCACCCCCACACCACAACGGTGCGAAGTTCACTGGGGCCGGCGTACCGAAGACAGACCTTGCGGCCGTGCCCTCAGGACCCAACAACGTGCCCGGAACGGCCAACCCCGACCTGCGTTCCACGCGCCGAAGCGCAGTACTGACAGACAAGGACCAACCGTGCCGAATAGTCAACGTTCCACCCATGAGCGAACCAGCACCGGACAGTCGCCGGTGTACTGGCCCTCTGCCCGACCGAAGCCGGGAGAAGAGCTCCTTAGAAAGGAGGTGATCCAGCCGCACCTTCCGGTACGGCTACCTTGTTACGACTTCGTCCCAATCGCTGGTCCCACCTTCGACAGCTCCTTCCCTTGCGGGTTAGGCCACCGGCTTCGGGTGTTACCGACTTTCGTGACGTGACGGGCGGTGTGTACAAGGCCCGGGAACGTATTCACCGCAGCAATGCTGATCTGCGATTACTAGCAACTCCGACTTCATGGGGTCGAGTTGCAGACCCCAATCCGAACTGAGGCCGGCTTTTTGAGATTCGCTCCACCTCGCGGTATCGCAGCTCATTGTACCGGCCATTGTAGCACGTGTGCAGCCCAAGACATAAGGGGCATGATGATTTGACGTCGTCCCCACCTTCCTCCGAGTTGACCCCGGCAGTCTCCTGTGAGTCCCCGACATTACTCGCTGGCAACACAGAACGAGGGTTGCGCTCGTTGCGGGACTTAACCCAACATCTCACGACACGAGCTGACGACAACCATGCACCACCTGTATACCGACCACAAGGGGGCGACCATCTCTGGCCGTTTCCGGTATATGTCAAGCCTTGGTAAGGTTCTTCGCGTTGCGTCGAATTAAGCCACATGCTCCGCTGCTTGTGCGGGCCCCCGTCAATTCCTTTGAGTTTTAGCCTTGCGGCCGTACTCCCCAGGCGGGGAACTTAATGCGTTAGCTGCGGCGCGGACCACGTGGAATGTGACCCACACCTAGTTCCCAACGTTTACGGCGTGGACTACCAGGGTATCTAATCCTGTTCGCTCCCCACGCTTTCGCTCCTCAGCGTCAGTAATGGCCCAGAGATCCGCCTTCGCCACCGGTGTTCCTCCTGATATCTGCGCATTTCACCGCTACACCAGGAATTCCGATCTCCCCTACCACACTCTAGCCTGCCCGTATCGAATGCAGACCCGGAGTTAAGCCCCGGGCTTTCACATCCGACGTGACAAGCCGCCTACGAGCTCTTTACGCCCAATAATTCCGGACAACGCTCGCACCCTACGTATTACCGCGGCTGCTGGCACGTAGTTAGCCGGTGCTTCTTCTGCAGGTACCGTCACTTGCGCTTCTTCCCTGCTGAAAGAGGTTTACAACCCGAAGGCCGTCATCCCTCACGCGGCGTCGCTGCATCAGGCTTTCGCCCATTGTGCAATATTCCCCACTGCTGCCTCCCGTAGGAGTCTGGGCCGTGTCTCAGTCCCAGTGTGGCCGGTCGCCCTCTCAGGCCGGCTACCCGTCGTCGCCTTGGTAGGCCATTACCCCACCAACAAGCTGATAGGCCGCGGGCTCATCCTGCATCGCCGGAGCTTTCCACGCACACCCCATGCGGGGATGCGTCGTATCCGGTATTAGACCTCGTTTCCAAGGCTTGTCCCAGAATGCAGGGCAGATTGCCCACGTGTTACTCACCCGTTCGCCACTGATCCACCCCGAAGGGCTTCACCGTTCGACTTGCATGTGTTAAGCACGCCGCCAGCGTTCGTCCTGAGCCAGGATCAAACTCTCCGTGAATGTCATTCCGTAATCGGAACAGCACTCGCGTTGAGCGGCACAGCGACCGGCGGAATAGCCGATCCCGTGCACTGCGTCCTCGCTAGTGTTTACTGCAGTTTTTCCCAAAGGAACCTCGACCGTCCACATGATGTGGCCGGACGGGGTATCAACATTTGGCGTTGACTTTTGGCACGCTGTTGAGTTCTCAAGGAACGGACGCTTTCTTCAAGACCCTTTCACCGGTCTCTCCGAGCAGTTCGTTTCAATGTTACTGCGTTCGTTCTTCGTTCCTAAGCTTATCAGACCGTCTTACCGGTCCGTTTCGCTCATTTTCGCTCTGCCTTCCCGCGCCGTTTCCGGCCCGTTCCGACGAGTGAAACTCTAGCGGTTTCCCGTCAGTGACGCGAATTCGCCGCAGTCCCCGGAAAAGCGCACGACAAAGAAGACCGTGCAGGATGATCAGGGGATTGGTCGCCACCGCAGTCCCGCCAGGGCAACCCGCAGGACACTACGCATGCCATCCGGCCAAGTCAAACCGGGCTCACGCCGCCAGTCGCACAAGGAGTACCCATGTCTGCTGCTGATCAGGTCGTCAGGATCTTCACGTTGGGCGGCACGATCTCGGCCCTCGGCGGTGACGCCGGATCGCAGCGCCTCAGCGGCGAGCAGTTGGTCGCGACGAGTACCGGTGCCGGGCAGGGCTCAGGGGTCAGGACGGAGGTCGAGGACTTCCGCCGGCTTCCGAGTTCCTCGCTGTCGTTCGAGGACCTGGGCGAACTGGTCGACCGCGTCAACGACGTCGCCGAGGACAGCACCGGCGTGGTGGTGGTCCAGGGAACGGACACCCTGGAGGAGACCGCCTTCCTGCTCGACCTCACCTGCTCGTCCGCCGCGACCGTCGTGGTGACCGGGGCCATGCGGCGCCCCGATCTGCCGGGTGCGGACGGCCCGGCGAACCTGGCGGGCGCAGTGGCGGTGGCTGCGGACCCCGGCTGCCGTGGACTGGGAGTGCTGGCGGTGCTGGCGGACGAGATCCACGCCGCGCGCTACGTCCGCAAGACGCACACGACCTCCATCGCCACCTTCGCCTCGCCGGGGGCGGGACCGCTGGGGCTGGTGGTCGAGGGGAAGCCGCGCCTGCTGCTCCGGCCTCCCCACGCGACAGTCACCCCGCCGCTGCGGCTGCGGCGTCCGGCCCGGGTTGCGCTGGTCACCCTCGCGCTGGGCGACGGCGGCGAGCTGCTGGACGCGGTGGACGACCGCTTCGACGGCCTGGTGGTGGCCGCCTTCGGCGCGGGCCATGCACCCTCGTGGCTGGTCGCGCCGTTGACCGCGCTGGCCGCGCGGATGCCGGTGGTCCTCGCCTCGCGGACCGGCTCGGGGCCGATACTGTCCGCCACCTACCGGGGGCCCGGCTCCGAGCACGACCTGCTGGGACGCGGGCTGCTCTCGGCGGGCTTCCTCGCCCCGGCCAAGGCCCGGCTGCTGCTGCACGCCCTGCTGGCGGACGGCGCCGGGCGCGAGCGGATCGCCGCGTCCTTCGAAGCGCTGGCGCAGCTGGGCGGGATCGGCGCACAACCGGAGGGGTGAGCCCGAGCAACCGAGCCCCGACGCAGCTGGTCCTGCCCCGACGAGAGCGGGGCAGGACCAGCTGCGGAATGGCGGGGCCTCAGCCCAGCTTCGCCATCTCCTCCGTGATCGCGGCGGCGAAGGCGTCGATGTCGGCCTCGGTGGTGTCGAAGGAGGCCATCCACCGGACCTCGCCGGTGTGCTCGTTCCAGAAGTAGAAGCGGTAGTTCTTCTGCAGTCGCTCGCTCACCTCGCGCGGGAGCAGCGCGAAGACGGCGTTGGCCTGGACCGGGCGCATCACCGTGACGCCGTCGATGTCGCGGACGGCGGCCTCCAGCCTGCGGGCCATCGCGTTGGCGTGGGAGGCGTTGCGCAGCCACAGGTCGCCGGTGAGCAGCGCCTCGAACTGCACCGAGATGAAGCGCATCTTCGAGGCGAGCTGCATCGACAGCTTGCGCAGGAACTTGATGCCGTGGACGGCGTCCGGGTTGAGGACCACCACGACCTCGCCGAGCAGCAGCCCGTTCTTGGTGCCACCGTAGGAGACGATGTCCACGCCCGCGTCGGTGGTGAAGGCGCGGAGCGGGAGTCCGAGGGTGGCGGCGGCGTTGGCGAGCCGGGAGCCGTCGACGTGGACGAGCATTCCGCGCTCGTGGGCGTGGTCGCAGATCGCGCGGATCTCCTCGGCGGTGTAGCAGGTGCCGAGCTCGGTGCTCTGGGCGATGGAGACGGCGAGCGGCTGGGAGCGGTGCTCGTCGCCCCAGCCCCAGGCCTGGCGGTCGATCAGCTCGGGGGTGAGCTTGCCGTCCGGGGTGGGGACGGTGAGCAGCTTGAGGCCGGCCATCTTCTCCGGGGCGCCGCCCTCGTCCACGTTGATGTGGGCGGTCTCGGCGGCGACGACCGCGCCCCAGCGCGGGAGCAGCGCCTGCAGCGCGACCACGTTGGCGCCGGTGCCGTTGAAGACCGGGTAGGCCTCGGCGCGCTCGCCGAAGTGGCGGCGGAAGACGTCCTGGAGGTGGGCGGTGTAGTCGTCCTCGCCGTAGGAGATCTGGTGGCCGCCGTTGGCCAGCGCGATGGCGGCCAGGATCTCGGGGTGGATGCCCGCGTAGTTGTCGCTGGCGAAGCCGCGCACGGAGGGGTCGTGCCGGCGCTGGGCGTCGGTGTGGGTCGCGGCGGTCATCGGGGCGTCAGCCACAGGTGCTGTCCATTCAGGTCGGTTGCGGGTCGGTTCCAGAGGTCGACGATGGTCTCGGCGAGGTCGCCGACGTCGGTGAATCCCGCGAATTTCGCGTTGGGCTTGGCCTCGCGCATCTCGGGGGTGACGAGGGCCTTGATGACCAGGATCGCAGCTGCGGCGCGCGGGCCGTCCTGGTCGGGGTCGGCTTCGCCGAGGCTGCGGAAGGAGTCGGCGAGGGCGAGGGCCCAGGTCTCGGCGGCGGCCTTGGCGGTGGCGTAGCAGGCGTTCCCGGCGGTGGGCTTGGCGGCTCCGGCGGCGGAGACGATCGCGAAGCGTCCGGCGGGGCTGCGCAGCAGCGCGTCGTGGAAGGCGAGGCTGGTGTGCTGGAGCGTGCGGACCAGCTGGTCGTGCAGGAAGTCCCAGTCCGACAGGTCGATGTCGGTGAACTTCTTGCTGCCGCGCCAGCCGCCGACCAGGTGGATCAGGCCGTCCACGCCGCCGTGCTCGGCCTCGATGTGGTCGGCCCAGTCGCCGGCGGCCTGGGGGTCGAGCAGGTCGAGGACCTGGCCGACGACGGTGGCGCCGGGGACGGCGCGGCGGGTGGCGTCGAGCAGGGTGTCCAGTCGGCGGGGGTCGGTGCCGACACAGGAGACGGTGGCGCCGGCGGCGGCGAGCCTGCGGACGGTGGCCCGCCCGGCCGGTCCGGTGGCCCCGGCGACGGCGACGACCCGGCCGGCCAGCGGGCCGGGGACGCGGTCGGGGGTCATGCCGCGGCTCCGAGGTCGGTGGTGCCGGTGATGCCGGAGGTGGAGGCGATGACACCGGACAGCTTCTTCGACAGGGCCTCGAAGAACATGCTGAGCGGGAACTCGTCCGGCAGGACCGCGTCGCACAGCGCCTTGTTCAGCGACTTGCTGTCGTTGTACTCGGCGAAGGGCAGCGCGTCGGCGCCCTTGGCCCAGGTGGAGGCCGGGTGCGGGGTGAGGTAGCGGGAGACCAGCTGGTAGGCGGCGAGCCAGTGCGCGGTCTTGGGGCGGTCGATGCCGTCCCGGTAGAGGGTCTCGATCTCGGTGCAGAGGTCGGTGGTGACGGTCGCGGCCCGCTTCCAGTCGATCCGCAGCCGGTTGTCGGTCCAGCGCAGCGCGTCGTGCTTGTGCAGGTAGGCGAAGAGCAGCTGGCCGCCGAGGCCGTCGTAGTTGCGGACCCGGCCGCCACTGACCGGGAAACGGAACATCCGGTCGAAGAGGATCGCGTACTGGACGTTGCGGCCCATCCGCCCCGAGGCGGTCTCCGGGCCCTCGGCCTCCAGCTCGACGGCGGCCTTGAAGGCGGTGAGGTCGCAGCGGAGCTCTTCGAGGCCGTACATCCAGAACGGACTGCGCTGCTTGATCATGAACGGGTCGAACGGCAGGTCGCCGTGGCTGTGGGTCCGGTCGTGGACGAGGTCCCAGAGCACGAAGGTCTGCTGGGCCAGCTCCTGGTCCTCCAGCAGCGTGGCGGCGTCGGCGGGGATCTCCAGGCCGAGGGTGTCGACGGCGGCGGTGCTGACGGCGCGGAAGCGCGCGGCCTCGCGGTCGCAGAAGATGCCGCCCCAGGTGAACCGCTCGGGGGCCTTGCGGACGGCGACGGTCTCCGGGAAGAGCACGGCGGAGTTGGTGTCGTAGCCGGCGGTGAAGTCGCTGAAGGTGATCGGCACGAACATCGGGTTGTCGAAGCGGGTGCGCTCCAGCTCGGCGAGCCAGTCCGGCCAGACGACGTTGAGCAGGACCGCTTCGAGGTTGCGGTCGGGGTTGCCGTTCTGGGTGTACATCGGGAAGACCACGAGGTGGCCGAGGCCGTCCTCGCGCTGCCCGGCGGGCTGGAAGGCGAGCAGCGAGTCCAGGAAGTCGGGTACGGCGTAGCCGGAGTCGGCCCAGCGGCCGAGGTCGGCTATGACCGCGTCCAGGTAGGCCGCGTCGTGCGGGAAGAGCGGCGCCAGCTCGCGCGTGGCGTCGACAACGGTGGCGAGCAGCGCGTCGGCCTCGTCGCGGGTGGTGGCACCGCGGGAGTTGAGGTCGATCGAGCCGTCCTTCGCCTGGAAGGGGCGGAGTTCCTCGACCGCGGCCTTCAGCCGGATCCAGGCAGGGTGGCCAGCGATCTCAGCGGCTGCTTTGTCTGCCACGACGGGGGTTTGCGAGAGATTTTTCATTCAAAGCCTGCCTTGGCCGGAGGAACCGTTGTTAAGACACCGTATATACAGAAGGTTGTCCTGTTCAAGGGCGCATCGATCTGGGGACGCTTCTGGGATGGTTCGTCCCGTTAGAGCCCACCTTCCCGCACGGTCCCGGATGCCGCACGGCGCGCCGGAACAGCACGAAGCCCGCCTCCTGCCGATGCAGGGGGCGGGCTTCGGGTGGTTCGGGGCGGTCAGATCCGGGGCGGTCAGCTCCGGGGCAGGCCGTGGTCGGCGAGCGGGCCGATCTTCCAGCCCTCGGCCTCGCAGTGGTCCAGGATCCGCGGCAGGCCGCTGAGCGTGGCGGTCCAGGAGGCCGGGGCCGAGGTGCAGTCGGAGTCGTGCAGCAGGATGGTGCCGCCGCCGGAGAGGTTGCGGGTCACCGTGTCGTAGACCGAGGTCCCGGTCGCGCCCGCGCGCCAGTCCGCGCCCCAGCTGGTCCAGAGCACCGGGGTCATCCCCAGGGCGCGGGCGGTGGTCAGCGCGGAGGTGGTGGCGATGCCGTACGGCGGCCGGTACCAGCGGGGCTTGGTGCCGGTCGCCTCGGCCACCAGGTCGTGGGCGCGGTGCAGGTCGTCCCGGGTCTGCCCGGGGGTGCGCAGCACCATCGGGCGGTGCAGGTAGCCGTGGACGGCGATCTCATGGCCGGCCGCGACGATCTCCCGGCCGAGGCCGGGGTCGCGCTCCAGCATGAAGCCGAGCAGGAAGAAGGTGGCCTTCAGCCCGCGGTTCTCCAGCAGCGAGAGGAAGCGCGGGGTGGACAGCGGGTCCGGGCCGTCGTCGAAGGTCAGCGCGACGTGCCCGGGGTCGCCCTGGCCGCCGTAGTTGGGGAAGAGCCGGGTGCGCAGCGGTTCGAGAGGCTGGATCGAGGTGAGCGCCGGGGCGGCGTGCGCGAGGGCGAGACCCCCCGCGAGGGCGGCTGCGGTCTTCAGTGCGCGACTCAACGAACGTACTCCATCGGGGCAGTGGCCTGGTCTGCGTGGTGCTCGGCGACGGCGTGTCCGGCGGCCGGGCGCGCGGCGACGAGGTGTTCCAGGCCCGCGGTCTCCAGCAGCAGTTCCACGACGTCGACGCCCGGCAGCGAGACCACGTCGCGGTCCTCGGAGCCGTTCCCGGCCGACCGTACCGCCTGCTCCAGGGCCGCTGCCAACTCGCCCTGGTGGCGCACCCAGCGGGCGACCCCGGCCTCGTCCAGCGCGGCTGCGTTGGTCAGCCCGTGGCCCGGTATCGAGCGGTAGGTGATGACCGGCAGTCCGGCCGCGACGGCCTCCAGCACGGTCATCCCGCCGGCGTTCTGGATCAGCACGTCGGCGGCGTGCATCAGGCTGGGCATGTCGTCGACCCAGCCGTAGGCGTGCCGGACGCCGGCCGTGAGCAGCCGCTCGCGCAGGGTCTCGTTCCGGCCGCAGACCACGATGCAGGTGATGCCGGGGTCGGCCGCCTCGATGTCGCCGACGGTGCGCTCGATCTCGCCGGCCCCCCAGGAGCCGCCGACCAGCAGCGCCAGCCGGGCGTCCTGGGGCAGGCCGAGGCGGGCCCGGGCGGCGCGGCGCAGCCGCGGCGTGACCGGGGTGAAGCGGCGGTCGACGACCGGGGCGATCACCGAGACGCCGGCGCAGCCGGCCGCGCGGGCCTGGGCCGCCGGGACCTGGTGGATCGCCAGGTGGGCGTCGATGTCGGCGGAGGTCCAGAGCGCGTGGACGGAGAAGTCGGTGAGGTAGGTGTGGACGGTCTGGGTGACCTTGCCGCTGCGCCGCAGCCGGCCCAGCACCTGGCTGGCGAGCGGGTAGGTGGAGATCACGATCTTGGTGTCGTCCGGGAGCAGCGCCTTCATCCGGCGGCCGGCCAGGAAGGTGAAGATGCTGGCCTGCATGCTCATGCCGCGGCGGTTGTCGAGGCTGCCGTAGAGCAGCTTCCAGGTCCAGGGGGCCCGCTCCAGCATCCGGTGGTAGGAGCCGACCAGGATGCGTCCGGCCGGGCCGGGCAGGACGTCGAGGAAGTCGTGGCGGTCGACGACGACGCCGGCCTCCTCCAGACGGGCGGTCAGCTCCTGGGCGACCGCGTCGTGGCCGGCGCCGACGCTGGCGGAGACGATCACTGCGCGCGGCGGAGTGGGGAGTTGGGCCCCGGACCGGCGCTGCATCGGGAGGCGAATGAGTCGTCCCATGTGGTGTGTCGTCCCTGCTCTGGTTGCTGTGTCGCCGACGCGGACGCTGCCTGTCACCCGTCGGGCGACCTGGGCCGGTCCAACGTAACGAGCGCTTTCGCTCCGGAAGACAGACCCGGGGATGATTAACCGCCTCCCGGTCCGTAATCCGATCGGGGCAGTCGCGAGCCCGTGTACTCCATTCGAAGTACATACGGCGTAAGGGTTCGGGCGGCGGGGGCGTTCCAGCGTGCACTGATGACGTGCGCCCCTGTTGCGCCCTGTAGTTCTCGGCGACTGCCCGTCATCGTGGGAGGAGCGCTGCCAGCGCGGCGACGAGAGGGGGCCCGGATGCACGCGTCCGCGGCGGTGGGCTGGCTGCTCGCTGCTCTGACGGGGTTGACCGGACTCTACTGCCTGATGCGGCTGCGGCGGCCGGGGACCCCCCGGGCGCAGCGCCGGCTGGACGCGTCGGAGGCCCTGAAGGGGCTGGGGATGGCGGCCATGGCCATCCCCTACGGGTCGGCCCGGGTCGTACCGGTGCCGGTGTGGGTGGTGCTCTTCGGCGGGGCCGCCGCCTGGTCGCTGGTCGAGGGGTTACGGCCGGGCGGTCATCGGGGGCACCACCTGTACCACGCGGTCGGTCACCTGGCGATGGTCTACATGGCACTGGCGATGGCCGGAGCGACGGCCGGAGCGGGCGCCGGGACGACAGCGGGCGCCGGGACCATGGCCGGGATGGCGGCGCCGTCCGGAGTGCCGCTGCTGACCGGGGTGCTGCTGGTGTTCTTCGGCTGCTACGTGGTGGTCGGCGGGGTGCGGCTGGTCGGTGCGGCGCCCTCGGGCGCGACTGCGGTACCCGGGGGCGGGACCGGGGGCGGCTCGGTGGTGCGGCGGCTGCTGGGGGCGCCGGAGCTGCCGGATGCCTGCCGGATGGTTCTGGGCATGGGAATGTTTGCGATGTTACTGAGCATGTAGATGATCTGAATGCCAGCCAGGCAGCAGGCGAAGGCCGGGGACGTGGGCTGCGTCACGACTGCGCCGATCGGCTGACGCGGCGCGCCGTCGGCGCATAGGTTGGGCGGGCGCGCACTGTCGCGCGCCGTCGGTCCTGCCCGCGGAGGCACCCGTTGAACGTCCTGCCGGCCCTGCTGGTGCTCTGCCTGCTGCTCGCTGTCCTCGGTCCCCGGGTGCTCGCCCGGGCCGGCTGGGTGGAACGCGAGCCGGTGCTGGCGCTGCTGGCGTGGCAGTGCCTGGTGGTGGCGGTGCTGCTCTGCTTCGGGCTGGCGATGGTGCTCACCGCTGCGGCCGCCTGGCCGGAGGCCGCGCAGGTGCTCTTCCTGGGCGCCCCGCACGGGGTCGCCGAGGCCTACCGGCTGCCGCTGGACCGCCCCTGGGCCGTGGCCGGGGCGCTGCTGCTGGCCTTCGGCGGGGTGCGCACGGCGCAGTCGCTGAGCGCCGAGGTCCGACTGGCCCGCACCCTGCGCCGCCGCCGGCAGCGGGAGCTGGCCCGGCAGGCCCCCGAGCTCCCGCCGGGCCTGGCCCCGCGGCGGAGCCCGGGCGAGCGGCTGGTGGTGCTGGAGGACACCCGCCCGCTGGCCTGGTCGCTGCCCGGCTCCCGCCCCCGGCTGGTGGTCACCACCGGCGCCCTGCACCGGCTGAGCGACCGCGAGCTCGACGCGCTGCTGGCACACGAGCGCGGGCACGTCCGGGCCCGGCACCACTGGCTGATGCAGTGCGCGGAGGCGCTCAGCACCGGGTTCCCCGGGGCCGCGGTGTTCGCGCTGTTCCGCTCCCAGGTCGGGCGGCTGGTCGAGCTGGCCGCCGACGACTGGGCCGCCCGCCGGCACGGCCGGCTGGCGACCGCCATCGCCCTGGTCGAGCTGAACACCCAGCACTCCCCCGGCTGTCCGGCGCCGCTGGCCGAGGTCCCGCACCGGGTGGACCGGCTGCTGGCCGGCGCGCCCCGACTGACCAGGGGCCGACGGCTGCGGCTGACCGCGACCAGCCTGGCCGCGGTCGGCGCCCCGCTGCTGCTGGCCTTCGCCCCGGGACTGCACGCCATGCTCTGACCGCTCCGGCGTCACGGCGGTACCGCCCCGGAACGGAGCAATATTCCCGCCGACGCCCAGTCCCCTCCCAGCGGATGCGGTTACGCTGCGGAGGAAGGAGCGAGGCGCGGTCCCGTCCGGGCCGCACCGAATGGCGGGTGGCTCGTGTGGTGACGGTCTTTCTGCTCGGCGTGGGCGCGGCCTGCCTGCTCGGCCTGGGCTTCGTACTCCAGCAGCACGCGGCGCAGCAGTTGGCGCCCGGCTCGGACATGCTCTCGTACCGGCTGCTGCTGCGGCTGATGCGGCAGCGCGAGTGGCTGCTCGGCATCGCCTTCATGGTGGGCGGTCAGGTGCTGAGCGCCATCGCCCTGTCGGTGGGACGGATCTCCCTGGTCGAGCCGCTGCTGTCGACCAATCTGCTGTTCGCGATGGGCCTGGCCCGGACGATCACCCGGCAGACCCTGGGCCGCTCGGGCTGGGGCGGGGTGCTGCTGCTCGGCTCCGGGGTGACCCTGTTCATCGTCAGCGGCTCGCCGACCGGCGGCGGGACCGAGGCCGGGGCGCTGCGGCACTGGCTGGTGTTCGGCGTGGTGGCCGGGGTGGCGCTGCTGCTGGTGTCGATAGCGAAGCGGCTGCCGATGCTGGAGGAGGCGACGCTGCTGGCGCTGGCGGCCGGGCTGCTCTACGGCCTCCAGGACGCGCTCACCCGGACCGCCGGGCAGCGCTTCCAGCACGGCGGCGTCGAGCTGCTGCTGCGCAGCTGGCAGACCTATGCCGTGGTCGCGATCGGGGTGCTCGGGCTGATCCTGGTGCAGAGCGCCTTCGAGGCGGCCCCGCTGCGGATGTCGCTGCCGGCCCTGACCGCGGCCCAGCCGCTGACCGGGATCGCCTGCGGGGTGGCCTTCCTCGGCGACCGGCTGCGGGTCACCCCGGGCGCGCTGGCCTGGGAGGGCCTGGGACTGCTGTGCATCGTGCTGGGCGTGGTCGCGATCGGCCGGCATCCGGCGCTGCCGGACTGCTGCCCGGCGGTCTGCGCGGACGCGGCGACCGTCCGGGACAGCGGGCGTGCGGCGGCCCGCCGCAGGGCTCAGGAACCGGCGTAGTAGGCCGTCATCAGCGTGGTGGACCACTCCGGCTGGACCACCACGCCACGCGGGCCGAACTCGGCCATGTAGGGCTTCAGGTCGAGCACCGGCGTGCCGTCGATCGCGTCCAGGCCCCGGACGTGGACGTCCAGGCCCTCGACCGAGAGCAGCTCGCAGCGGGAGACGCCGAGGCGGTTGGGGCGGTTCTTGCCGCGCTGGGCGAAGATCCCGACCAACGGCCAGTCCTGGTTGCCGCGCGGGTGCCGGGCACCGGACTCGATCCGGTCCTCGGACACCCGGTGGAAGTGGAAGACCACCTCAAGGTGGGAGAAGTCGGCCAGGCCGGCCAGCGCCTCCGGGGTGAACTGCTCGGCGTCCAGCCGGACCACCGAGGCGACGTCGCCCCAGTGGTCGTCCTCCACGTCCGCCCTCGGGCTGAGGACGCGTCCGACGGGGCGGACGGTGACGAGCTGGTCCATGCCGCTCCAGGTCTGCTGGGTGGGTGCCGGACGCGCCCCGGCGGCGGTCCGGCGGGCTCGCCGATCCCCCGCGTCGGCGACCCCGCCGAGGCCGGCGCGTCCGAAGGCTGCGCGCCGTATATTGGCTGGCAGCCAATGGAACGCAGGAGCACCATGTCACCCCGAGCGGCAGCAGTCAACGAGGCCATGCGGTCCCGGTCCCGGGCGCGGATCATGCAGGCGACCGTGGACCTGGTGGACGAGCGCGGATTCGACCGGACCACCCTGGGCGACATCGCCGAGCGGGCCGGTCTGGCCCGGGGGCTGGTGTCGTACTACTTCCCCGGGAAGCGCTACCTGCTGCAGTCCTCCACCCACCGGCTGATGCACCAGACGCTGGGGGCGGCGCTGGCCCCGCTGGAGGGGGTGGACGACGCCGACCTGTGGCTGGCCACCTCGATCGACACGGTGCTGGGGCTGGCGGCGGCGCGGCCGACGCTGATGCGCACCCATCTGTCGCTGATCCTGGCGCCGAGCGCCGAGGGCTTCATCCAGGACGAGGAGCAGCAGCGCTTCGGCGGCCTGCTGCGGCGGGTGCTGGCGCTGCGCGGGGCGGAGGACCCGGTGGCCGAGCACGCGGTGCTGCGCAGCGCCCTGATGGGCGCCTGCATGGGGCTGCTGCTGCCCGGGGCGGAGACCGAGCCGCAGCTGATCCGGGACGACCTGTTCGCGCGGTACGACCTGGACGCATCGCTGCGCCCAGGCCCGTTCAGGACTCCTTGAGCATCTCGGTCAGCAGCTCGACGCTGCTGGCCGGGGTCTGGCTGTCGACGCTGAGCCGCTCCATCACCTGGAGGTACTGGTCCACGTCGTCCCGCTTGTCGAGGTAGAGCGCGCTGGTGAGCTGTTCCAGATAGACGACGTCGGGCAGGTCCTGTTCAGGGAAGCGCAGGATCGTGAACGCGCCGCTCTCGGCCGCGTGCCCGCCGAAGCGGAAGGGCATCACCTGGAGGATCACGTTGGGCATGTCCGCGGCCTCGATGAGGTGCTGGATCTGCGCCCGCATCACGGCCGGCCCGCCGACCGGGCGGCGCAGCGCGGCCTCGTCGACGATGGCCCACAGCCGCGGGCCCTCCTTGTCGGCCACCAGCTTCTGCCGGTTCATCCGGACGCTGATCCGCCGGTCGACCTCGCTGCGGTCCAGCGAGGGGCGGTTGAGCGTCATCAGGGCGCGCATGTAGCCCTCGGTCTGCAGCAGGCCGGGGACGAACTGGACCTCGTAGAGCCGGATGAGGGCCGACGCCTCCTCCAACCCCACGTACGTCTGGAACCAGTTGGGCATGGCGTCGCTGAAACTGTGCCACCAGCCCGACTGGTTGGCCTCGCGCACCAGGGTCACCAGTGCATCGCGCTCCGCCGCGTCCTCCACGCCGTACAGGCTGAGCAGATCCGTCACGTCCCGCTCCTTGAAGCTGACGCGGCCGAGCTCCATTCGGCTGATCTTCGATTCAGAGGCCCGGATGGTGTAGCCCGCATCCTCGCGGCTGATGCCCTTCGCCTCACGGAGCCGTCGCAACTGGGAGCCGAGGAGGATTCGGCGCACCATCGAGCCGCTCCCCGGCTGAACTGTGGTCATTCCGTTGAACCTCCACCCTGGAATCAGCGCACAGTCTGCCACTATCCGGCCGCGAAGGGTGCCCATACGGTCACCTTCACCTGCCACGGCTGTCGGCTGCCTGCGGCGTGCTACCGGGAGACTACTCCGTGCATAGGCAGATGCACGTGCATCTGCCGTGTCTCCACATGCACGTGAATCCACTCTTGCATCTGACGTATGCGAAGAGGACCATGGTGCACGTGCACCTGCACGCCCACTGGCAGTCCTGCGGGGACCCCGCTCCCCCCACATGCCACGCCGACTTGCCGCCTCGCACTCCCTTCGTGGACGAGGCGCTAGCAGGCGTCGCAGCGCCCTTATGGGAGGAGCTCTTCATGAGCCCGAGCACGACGGTGGCCGCCGACCCCGATGTGGTCAGCTGTGCCCTCGCGCCTCGCCACGAGTCGGTCCGTACCGCCCGCGAGTTCACCAAGCTCACGCTGAACCGCTGGGAGCTGACCGACCTCTTCGACGACATCGCCCTGGTCGCCAGCGAACTGGTGACCAATGCGCTGCGCCATGCACTGGCGGCGGTGCCGGCGCCCGAGCAGCGGACCAGCAGCTGGGGACGGCGCGGGGCACAGGACCCGATCGGCAGCCGGCTGGACGCCTGCTCGGAGACGGCGCCGCTGATCCGGCTCAGCCTGGTCCGCCGCAGCCCGCAGGTGGTCTGCGCGGTCAGCGACCCCAGCGGGCAGGGGCCGGTGGCCAGGGAGGCCGACTTCATAGCCGAGTCCGGCCGCGGGCTGCACCTGGTCGACTCGTTCAGCCAGTCCTGGGGCTGGCACCCGGTGACCGCCGGCGGCAAGGTGGTCTGGGCCCTGTTCGACCTGTCCTGAGGGCGGCCCCCGGGCCGGGCCCCGAGGACGAGAAAGGTGCGGCGGGCGTGGAGCACGCCTGCCGCACCTCTGCGAAGCCCCTGCACAGCCCCGGCCAACACTCTGCGAACAAGAAATCTGCGGAACCGACCGCAGGCCGGCGCCCGGCCGGTGGCCGGGCCGCCTCCGGCGAGCTACTCGGCGAGGTGGTCGAACTCGCCCTTCTTGACCCCGTCCAGCAGCGCGGCGATCTCCGCGCGGGTATAGATCAGCGCCGGTCCCTCGGGAAAGCGTGAATTGCGCACCGCCACATCCCCGCCTGCGAGGCGGGCCAGCTCGACGCACTGCCCCTGAGAGTTGCTCAGGCGGCTCTTCTGCCAGACCGCACCGGCTATCTCCGTGGCGGGCATGCCGTTGTACGTGCGACGCATAAGTGTCTCCCGATCGTGCGAGTGGTGCTTCGCGAGGCAGCGGGTCGCCTCACTGCTTGTAATGGTATCGCCAGTGCAGGTGCACGTGCAGGCGCTTATGCGTATGCACGTGCGTTCACCACATGTGACAACTGACGCTCCGTGAAGCGAAGTTGCCGCAACGAAAGGGACATATCGTCGCGCGCCCGCGACTCAGGGCAACCAGTGCTGCGCAGGGAGCTGCAAGATCGACAGCATGGAGCCCTGCTGTGACGCACAGTCAGTAACCGATTCGCGCAACTAACACGCCGCCTACTTCTGTGACGCTGCTCACGATCGGAAGGTTCCCCGGGGTCGACTGCCCCGTCCCGGACGTCCGAACCGGCGGACTTGGTCGGTCATTTCCGGCGTATCCCACCAAATCACAACACTCCGCTGGGAGTTCGCCGCCGAAAGCGGGAGCCCGGCTCCCGGCCACCGTAGGTATGACCTACGATCGTCCGACATGAGCTCTGCCGCCACTCCCAGCACCCCGCTGCCCGTCCGCACCCCCGGCTCGCGGGCGCGCGGCCGCCACCGTCGTCCGGAACGTCCGGAGATACCTGCGGGCGCGCCTGCGCTGCTCCTCGCCGTGCCCGGGGAGCCCACCTCGTCCACCCAGCAGATCGCCGACGAGCTGGTCTCACTGGTCCGCGCCGAGCAGCCCGGGATCGACGTCACCGCCGTCTACCTGGTCGCTGACCAGGCACTGGACGCCGTACCGGCAGCGCAGGCCCCGGCCGAGGGGGACGCTCCGACCGAGGGGGACGCGCAGGACGGCGACGTGCCGGCGGCGGTTTTCGGAACGGAGCCGGCCGGTCCGCCGAGCCTCGCGGCCGCGCTCGCGCGCGCGGCCGAGGCCGGAGCGGCCGTGCCGGTCGTCGTCCCGCTGCTGCCCGGACCGAACACCGCCTTCGACCTGGCGCTGGCGGATCTCGGCGGCGGGATCACCACCACCGACCCGCTCGGTCCGCACCCGCTGCTCGCCGAGGCGCTGCACGTCCGGCTGTCCGAGGCCGGACTGGCCCGCGCCGACCGGGCCCGGCTGTTCGCGGTGAACACCGCGGCCGACGGCATCGTCCTGGCGACCGTCGGCGGCCCCGAGGCGCTGCAGTTCGCCGAGGTCACCGGGGTGCTGCTGGCCGCGCGGCTGGCCGTGCCGGTGGTGGCCGCGACCCTGGACGAGCCCGGCTCGGTGGCCGCCGCCGCCACGCACCTGCGCGAGACCGGCTGCGGTCAGCCGGCGCTGGCGCCCTACCTGATCGGCCCCGAGGTCGACGCCGACCTGCTGAAGAGCGTGGCGGCCGAGACCGACTGCCCGGCGGCGGAGACGCTGGGCGCCTACCCCACCATCGCCCGGCTGGTGCTCGGGCTGTACCTGGGCGCGATCGGCGTCGAGCGCGACGCCGATCTGACCTGAGCCGGCCCCGACCGGCCTGACGGCGGGTCACCGGAGGGAGGGCGTGCGGCTGCTGCCGGCGCCCTCCGTTCGCGTGCCCGGACCGCCCCGGTAAGGCGGTCAGCCGCGGGTCGGCACCGCCGCCGTCGAGCCGCGCACCACCAGCTCCGGCTGGAAGACGAACTCCCCGCGCTGCGCCGGGTTTCCGCTGATCTCCTCCAGCAGCACGTTGACCGCCGCCGCACCCATCGCCTCCACCGGCTGCCGGATGGTGGTCAGCGGCGGGTCGGCGAAGGCGATCAGCGGCGAGTCGTCGAAACCGACCACCGAGACCGATCCCGGGACCGAGAGCCCGCGCGCCCGCACGCCCCGGATCGCGCCGAAGGCCATCAGGTCGCTGCCGCAGACGATGGCCGTGCAGCCCCGGTCCAGCAGCGCGTTGGCGGCCGCCTGGCCGCCCTCCACGGTGAACAGCGAGTGCTGGACCAGCTCGGCGAGGCCGGCCGGGTCCAGACCGAAGCGGGAGCGCATCTCCTCGGTGAAGCCCTCGACCTTGCGCTCGACCGGCACGAAGCGGGCCGGGCCGACGGCCAGGCCGATCCGCTCGTGGCCGAGGCCGGCGAGGTGCTGGACGGCCATGTGCATCGCCGCGCGGTCGTCCGGCGAGATGAAGGGGGCGGTGATCCGCGGGCTGTAGCCGTTGATCATGACGAAGGGCACGCCCTTGCCGATCAGCCGGGCGTAGCGCTCGGTGTCGGCGGTGGTGTCGGCGTGCAGCCCGGAGATGAAGACGATGCCGGTGACGCCGCGCTCGACCAGCAGCTCGACCAGTTCGTCCTCGGTGGAGCCGCCCGGGGTCTGGGTGCAGAGCACCGGCGTGTAGCCGTAGCGGGTCAGCACCTGCTCGATGACCTGGGTGAAGGCCGGGAAGATCGGGTTGCTCAGCTCGGGGGTGATCAGCCCGATGAGCCCGGCGCTGCGCTGCCGCAGCCGGGTCGGACGCTCGTAGCCGAGCACGTCCAGCGCGGCCAGCACCGACTGCCGGGTGGTGGCGGACACCCCCGGCTTGCCGTTCAGCACGCGGGAGACCGTGGCCTCGCTGACCCCCGCCTGGGCCGCGATGTCCGCCAGCCGTGCAGTGTTCAAGAATGCTTCCCAGGGTCGGGTGGATGCTCGTCACCCGCAGCCTATTGCACGGTGGGGTTCCGGCCGATCGATTCACCCGGTCCCGCCGGAGCCGGACGTGCGGAAGCCCCGGCGCGGGGCGGGTGCCCTGCGCCGGGGGTGGCTCCGTCCACCGACCGGCCGTCCACCGAGCGGCCGTCCACCGAGCGGCCGTCCGCCGACCGGCCGACCGTCAGCCCGCCGCCCGGGGGCGGGCCGCGCCGGTGGAGCCGCGGACGACCAGCTCCGGCTGGAAGACGAACTCGGCCCGGTGCAGCGCGTTGCCGTTGATCTCCTCCAGCAGCGCGTCCACGGCCGCGCCGCCCATCGCCTCCACCGGCTGCCGGATGGTGGTCAGCGGCGGGTCGGCGAAGGCGATCAGCGGCGAGTCGTCGAAGCCCACCACCGAGACGTCGCCGGGCACTTCGAGTCCGCGCTGGCGCACCGCCCGGACCACCCCGAAGGCCATCAGATCGCTGCCGCAGACCACCGCCGTGCAGCCCTTGTCCAACAGTCCGGCGGCGGCGGCGTGGCCGCCCTCGACGCTGAACAGGGTGTGCGCGACCAGCTCGGAGCTCTGCTCCGGGCTCCGGCCCAGCAGCTCCTGGCAGGCGGCGGCGAAGCCCTCGGTCTTCCGCTGCGCCGGGACGAAGCGGCGCTGACCGAGCGCCAGCCCGATCCGCTCGTGGCCGAGTTCGGCCAGGTGCTGGACGGCCATCCGCATCGCCGCCCGGTCGTCCGGGGAGACGAAGGTCGCGGAGATCCGCTCGCTGTAGCCGTTGATCAGCACGTACGGCACGCCCCGGGCGGCCAGCCGGGCGTACCGCTCCATGTCGGCGGTGGTGTCGGCGTGCAGCCCGGAGACGAAGACGATGCCGGTGACGCCCCGGTCCACCAGCATGTCGACCAGTTCGTCCTCGGTGGAGCCGCCCGGGGTCTGGGTGCAGAGCAGCGGGGTGTACCCGTGCCGGGTCAGCACCTGCTCGATGACCTGCGCCAGCGCCGGGAAGATCGGGTTGTTCAGCTCGGGGGTGATCAGCCCGATCAGCCCGGCGCTGCGCTGCCGCAGCCGGGTCGGACGCTCGTAGCCGAGCACGTCCAGCGCGGCCAGCACCGACTGCCGGGTACCGGCGGAGACCCCCGCCTTCCCGTTGAGGACCCGGGAGACGGTGGCCTCGCTCACCCCCGCCTGGACGGCGATGTCGGCCAGGCGGGGGCCGGCGGAGACGGACGGCATGTCAGCAGGACCACCAGACGGTCGTGTCGGCCGGGAGCAGCACCTCGTCGCCGACCGGCGGGAGGTCGCCGGAGGCGAGCAGCACCCGGCCGGGGGCGGGCAGCCGCACCGGCTGCCGGCCGGTGTTGACGGTGCAGACCAACTCCCCGTCGGCGCTGCGGCGGCGGAAGGCCAGGACGTCGCTCGGGCTGTCCAGCCACTCGACCGAGTCCCCGGCGCCGAGGGCCGGGTGCTCGCGGCGCAGGGCCAGCGCCCGGCGGTAGAACTCCAGGGTGGAGGAGGCGTCGCCGGTCTGCGCCTCGACGCTGAGCTTGGCCCACTCGGCCGGCTGCGGCAGCCAGCTTGGTCCGCCCTCGACCGGTCCGAAGCCGTACGGGGCGGCGGTGCCGGACCAGGGCAGCGGTACCCGGCAGCCGTCGCGCATGCCCTCCTGGCCCTCGGCCTCGGTGCCCCGGGCCCGTTGGAACGCCGGGTCCTGGCGGACCGCGTCGGGCAGGTCGAGCACCTCGGGCAGGCCGAGCTCCTCGCCCTGGTAGACGTAGGCCGAGCCGGGCAGGGCGAGCATCAGCAGGGTGGCGGCGCGGGCGCGGAGCAGGTCCTGCTTCGCGTTGCCGCCGCCGAGGCGGGTGCGGTGGCGGACCACGTCGTGGTTGGAGAGCACCCAGGTGGCGGGGGCCTGCACCGGGCGCATGGCGGCCAGCGAGACGTCGATCACCGCGCGCAGCGGCTCGGCCTCCCAGGCGGTGCCCAGGTACTGGAAGTTGAACGCCTGGTGCAGCTCGTCCGGGCGCAGGTAGTTGGCGGTGCGCTCGACCGTCGGCGTCCAGGCCTCGGCGACGCCGATCCGCCGGGTCTCCGGGTCGGTGCCGTACTCGTCCAGGATGGCGCGCCACTGGCGGTAGATCTCGTGGACGCCGTCCTGGTCGAAGAAGGGCAGCACGTCGTTGCCGAGCAGCCGGAGCTGGTCGTGCACCCCGATGTCGGGCAGGCCGGGGGCCTTGACCAGGCCGTGGGCGACGTCGATCCGGAACCCGTCGGCGCCGAGGTCGAGCCAGAAGCGCAGCAGCGAGCGGAACTCGTCGGCGACGGCGGGGCTGTCCCAGTCGAAGTCGGGCTGCTCGGGGGCGAAGAGGTGGAGGTACCACTCGCCGGGTGTGCCGTCGGGGTTCCGGCTGCGGGTCCAGGCCGGGCCGCCGAAGACGGACTCCCAGTCGTTGGGCGGAAGTTCGCCGTTCGCGCCCTGCCCGGGGCGGAAGTGGAAGCGCCGCCGCAGCGTGCTGCCGGGACCCTCCCGCAGCGCCTGCCGGAACCAGGGGTGCTGGTCGGAGGCGTGGTTGGGGACAATGTCGACGATCACCCGCAGGCCGAGCGCGTGGGCGTCGGCGATCAGGCCCTCGGCGTCGGCGAGGTCGCCGAACATCGGGTCGACCCGGCGGTAGTCGGAGACGTCGTAGCCGGCGTCGGCCTGCGGGGAGGCGTAGAAGGGGGAGAGCCAGACGGCGTCCACGCCGAGTTCGCGGAGGTAGGGCAGCCGGGAGCGGATCCCGGCGAGGTCGCCCATGCCGTCGCCGTCGGCGTCGGCGAAGCTGCGCGGGTAGACCTGGTAGATCACCGCGTCGCGCCACCAGCCGGTTCTGCGCGCGGAGTCGGTCCCGGCCGCGGTGGCGGCGGTCTCGGTTCCGGCGGGCAGGTTCTGGGCGGCAAGGTGCTGGGTCATGGGATCCCTTGTGGACTCGGGCGTCGGACGGTGAGCGGCGTCGATCACCAGATGATCAACGGAGGAACGGCGGGGCAGGGCACGCGAGGGGCCGTCAGCCCTTGGTCCCGCCGGCGGTGAGGCCGGTGACCAGGTGCTTCTGCACCAGGTAGAAGACCAGGGCGGCAGGGACGGCGACCAGGACACCCATCGCCGCCATCAGGTTCCACTGCTGGTTGTACTGGCTGACGAAGGTCTGGATGCCCACCGCCAGCGTGTACTTGTCGGAGGAGAGCATGAAGATCGAGGAGTAGGCGACCTCGCCCCAGGCGGTGAGGAAGCTGTAGAAGGCGGCGACCGCCAGGCCGGGCTTGGCCAGCGGCACGATCAGCCGCCAGAAGACCCCGAGGGGGCTGAGCCCGTCGATCCGGCCGGCCTCGTCGATCTCGACCGGGATGGTGTCGAAGTAGCCCTTCATCATGAAGGCGCAGAAGGGCACCGTGGTGCTGCAGTAGATGATGATCAGGCCCTGGTAGCTGTCCAGCAGGTCCAGCTCAGACATGATCTTGTAGAGCGGCACCAGCAGCACCGACACCGGGAACATCTGGGTCAGCAGGAAGGTCCACATCAGCTGGCGGTGGCCGGGGAACCGCATCCGGGAGACGGCGTAGCCGGCGGTCGAGGCGAGCAGCACCCCGAAGAACATGGTGCCGCCGCTGACGATCACCGAGTTGGCGAACCAGGTGAAGAAGTCCGTGTGGAACAGCACATAGCCGTAGTTGGACAGCGAGGCCTTGCCCAGGATGCTGCCCGGGTGCAGGAAGTCGTTGGTGCCGGGCCCGAGCGAGACGTAGGCGATCCAGCCGATCGGGAACACCGCGACCAGGCTGACCAGGGCCAGCACGCCGTGCAGCGCCAGCGAGGCCCCCTTGCCACGCTCGCCCCGGCCCCGGGGCCGGGCGGCGGTGCGCTCCGACTGCCGCGCGGTGCGCTGCGGCGCTTCTGCGACGGTACTCACGGCGGGTCCTCCGGTCGGCCGGTCTGCGGGGGTGGCGGTGCGGTCGCTCATGACGCGGCCTGCTGCTCGTTGCGGGCCAGCCAGCGGCGGTAGAAGCCGGCGAAGACCACCAGCATGGACAGGATGAGCACGCCGTAGGCGGCCGAGTCGGCGTAGTCCTGCGGCTGCTGACCGTAGAACAGCTGGTAGGCGTAGGTGACCAGGATCTGGACGCTGTCGCTGCCGGTGTTGCCGAAGAGCAGGAAGATGACGTTGAACTGGTTGAAGGTCCAGATCACGCCGAGCAGCACGACGGTGCCGCTGACCGGCCGCAGCCCCGGCAGGGTGACGTGCCGGAAACGCTGCCAGGGGGTGGCGCCGTCCATCTCGGCGGCCTCGTAGAGCTCGCCCGGGATCGCCTGCATCCCGCCCAGCAGCGAGACCATCATGAACGGCACCCCGACCCAGGTGTTGACCGCGATGGCGGCGACCTGCTGCCAGATCGGGACGCTGAGCCAGCTCGGGGTCGGCAGGTGCAGCGCCCCGAGGACGCCGTTGAGCACGCCGTTGTCGCTCAGGATCAGCCGCCAGGAGAAGATGGTGACGAAGGTGGGCACGGCCCAGGGCAGCACCAGCAGCACCCGGTACAGGGTCCGGCCGCGCAGCTTGCGGTTGAGCAGCACCGCGAGGCTGAGCCCGAAGCCGTAGGTGAGGGCGACGCAGCTGACCGTCCAGACGATGGTCCAGACGAAGTGCGGCCAGAACTCGCGGTCGGCGCCGGAGAGGATCTGGGTGTAGTTGTGCAGCCCGACCCATGAGTAGGTGTCAGGGATGTGGTTGACCCCGATGGTGCGGCCCACGTTGAGGCTGGTCGCGTCGGTCAGCGACAGGTAGACGCCGCGGGCCAGCGGGTAGAGCACCACCACGGCGATGACCAGCGCGACCGGGGCGGACATGGCCCAGGCGTACCAGTAGCGGTCGTAGGACTGCTTGATCCGGGCGAACAGCCCGCGCCTGGGACCGGCCGGGGCCCGGCGCTCCTTCAGGGCTCCGCCCTGCACGGGGACGGCCATCTGCGACACCTCTTCTCACACGTTCATGCTGTTCGGCGGGACTGCGTCGGCCGGTCCGACCCGGGCGGGTCGGACCGGCCGGGTGGCGGCTAGTGGTCGGAGAAGCCGGGCAGCAGCTTGCCGATGGCGGCGGCCGTGGTGTCCAGGCCGGACTGGACGCTCTCCTGGCCGAGCAGGATCTTGGTGTAGTCGTTGCCGAAGGGCGTGTAGAGCGAGCTGTACTCGGGCAGGGCCGGGCGCGGCACCGAGTGGCTGAGGATCGCCTGGAAGCCGGCGATGCCGGGGTCGGCGTTGACGGCGGCGGTGTAGGCGTCGCTGCGGGCCGGCAGGGTGCCGTTCTTCAGCGCGACGGTGGTCTCGCTGGCGGCCGAGGTCATGAAGGCGATGAACTTCTCGGAGGCGGCGAGGTGGGCCGCGTCGGCGCCGGCGTAGGCGACCAGGTTCTGGCCGCCGGTGGGGGCGCCGGCCGTGCCGGTGGAGCCGGCCGGGACGGCGGCGATGCCGAGGTTGGCGTGGTTGCCGAAGGCGCTGCCGCTGTAGACGTTGGTGATGTCCCACGGGCCCTGGACGACCATGGCGACCTTGCCGCTCTCGAAGGCGTCCATGATGTCGGTGTCGGCGTTGGCGGTGATGTCCAGCTTGGACACCCCGGGGGCGCCGATGAAGCTCTTGGCGGTGGTGATCGCCTTGACCGCGGCGGCCGAGTTGACGGTGATCTTGTTGCTGGCGGCGTCGACCAGGTCGGTGCCCTCGCCGAACAGGAAGGGCATGCCGTAGTAGCCGGAGGCCTCCAGGGCGAATCCGTCGACCCCGGCCTTCTGCTTGATCACCGCGGCGTCGGCCTTGAGCGCGTCCCAGCTGGTGGGGGCGGCGGTGATGCCCGCCTTGGCGAACAGCTCCTTGTTGTACATCAGGCCGAGGGTGTCGGTGACCTGCGGGGCGCCGTAGACGTGGCCGCCGAAGCTCGCCTGCTTGATCAGGCTGGCCTCGAAGGCGGACTGGTCGGCCATGGCGGGGGTGCCGTCGAGCGGGGCGAGGAAACCGGCCTTGGCGAAGGCGGGGGTCCAGCCGACGTCGGAGCGGAGCACGTCGGGGGCGCCGCTGCTGCCCGCAGCGGTCTGGAACTTCGCCTCGGCGGTGCCGAAGGGCACGTTGACGTAGTTCACCTTGATCGTCGGGTTGGCCGCCTCGAAGGCCGCGACCAGCGCCTTGTAGGTCGGGGCCTCGTTGGTGGCGTCCGAGGTGTCCCACCAGGTGATGGTGACCGGGCCGTTGGCCTTGGTGGAAGACCCGGCACTGCTGCCGCTACCTCCGCAAGCACTTGCAGAAACCGCTATCGCCGTTGCCAGAACAGCTGCCGCAATGCCACGACGCATTGTGCACTCCTTGGAGGGTGGTTATGCCCGGATCTGATGGGGGACGGCACCTGACGTACGCGGGCCTCCCGTGGCCGACGCACCGTTGTTGCCGCCGGGCTTGGGGAGGAACGTAACAGTGGCGCGCATTGCTCGGAAAGTCCTTGCAACAACTTTCTGCAAGAAGAGGTGATCGTTACATTCGCGTGTCCGTCCGATGACCGTTCCGGGCGGGGCTTCCTTGACAGGCCGGGGTCCCCGGCCATGGGATGTGGACGCGCCCCCACTCGGGGCGGGCACCGAGCCGGCGTCGCTCAGGAGGCGAAAGTGGCGTACTACCGCAGCACGGGGGCGATCCCCCCGAAGAGGCACACCCAGCACCGGGACCCCTCCGGAACGCTCTACTTCGAGGAGTTGATGGGAGAGGAGGGCTTCTCCTCCGACTCCTCCCTGCTCTACCACCGGCACCTGCCCTCGGCGCTGGTGGACAGCCGGGTCTGGCCGCTGGAGGGCGCCAAGCCCGAGCCCAACCACCCGCTCAAGCCCTACCACTTCCGGCTGCACGACCTCTTCCCGGGCGAGCAGTGGCGGCAGTCCGACCCGGTCCGCGACCGGCGCACCGTGCTCGGCAACGCCGACGTCCGGATCTCCTACGTCGCCGCCGGGCTGCCCTCCCCGCTCTACCGCAACGGGATAGGGGACGAGTGCGTCTACGTCGAGTCCGGCGCCGGGGTGATGGAGAGCGTCTTCGGCAGCCTGGAGGTCGGCGAGGGCGACTACGTGATCGTGCCGCGCGCCACCACCCACCGCTGGCTGCCCACCGGCGACCGTCCGCTGCGGCTCTACGCGATCGAGGCCAACAGCCACATCACCCCGGCCAAGCGCTACCTCTCACGCTTCGGCCAGCTGCTGGAGCACGCCCCCTTCTGCGAGCGCGACCTGCGCGGACCGGTCGGCCCGCTGCTCAGCGAGGAGCCGGGCGACGTCGAGGTCTACGTCAAACACCGGGTCGGCGGGGACATCGGCGGCACCGTGCTCACCGTCCCCGAGCACCCCTTCGACGTGGTCGGCTGGGACGGCTGCCTCTACCCCTACGCCTTCAACATCAGCGACTACGAGCCGATCACCGGCCGGATCCACCAGCCGCCGCCGGCCCACCAGGTCTTCGAGGGCCAGAATTTCGTGATCTGCAACTTCGTGCCGCGCAAGGTGGACTACCACCCGCTGTCGATCCCGGTCCCCTACTACCACGCCAACGTCGACAGCGACGAGGTGATGTTCTACTGCGGCGGCGACTACGAGGCCCGCAAGGGCTCCGGCATCGGCCAGGGCTCGGTCTCGCTGCACCCGGGCGGCCACACCCACGGCCCGCAGCCCGGCGCCTACGAGCGCAGCATCGGCGCGGTGGCCTTCGACGAACTCGCGGTCATGGTCGACACCTTCCGTCCGCTGGAGCTCGCCGAGGGCGCCCGGGCCAGCGACGACGGACGCTACGCGTGGAGCTGGAGCGGACGCGGCCCCGAGGGCCCGCTCGGCCCGGTCGAGGCGGCGGGCGACCCCGAGTGAGCCGGACGCCGGTCCTCGGTCAGCGGGACCGCGGCGGGCTGACCGGCGGCGGGCTGACCGGCGGCCGACCGACCGACTCGGCGACCTGCTCCGACGCCGGGGCGGCCACCGAGCCGGCCTGGCAGGGCGCCAGCCTCGGGGCCGGCCAGGCGAACAGCCCCCGGTTCCGGATGTCCACATAGACGCACTCCCCGGTGAGGCCCAGGGCGATCCTGGTCTCACCGGGGCCGAAGGCCGCGCTGATCCGCAGCCGGAGCGGCAGTCCCGCCGCCGTCAGCAGCCTGGCCACCCCGGCGTTGTCGACCGGCGGCGACTGCTCGGCCAGCGGCAACGAGTTCAGCCGGTCCGCCAGCTGCGGCGCCGCCGGTCCGCCGACCGCACCCGGGGCGGCGAGGTCGTGGCGGTGGCCGATGGTCTCGGCGAGCTGGCCCACGGCGACCAGCCCCGCCACGCTGAGCAGGGCGAGGCAGCAGCCGAGACCGGCCCGCCAGGAGCCCCGGTCGGCCGGGGCCGGTGCGCGCGCCGGCGGCCGGGCGCCCTCGCCCCCCGGCTCCGCCTGCGCGACAGCTTCGACCACTGCTCCGCCTTCACCCGCGATGTGTCGATCCCGTGAAGGTCCATTCTGCGTCCGCTGTCCTCCCCCGCACCGGGGAATAGCCGGATTATCGTTCCAGGCTTCGATGGTGACGATCCCTCAGCCCGCCGCCATGGCCAGTTCGACGACCTCCACCAGCACGTCCTTCACCGAGTCCCTGACCCGGGCGTCGCAGAGCACCAGCGGGATCGCCGGGTCCAGGTCCAGCGCGGTGCGCACCTGCTCGACGGGGTAGGACCGGGCCCCGTCGAAGCAGTTGACCGCCACCACGAACGGGATGCCGCGCTGCTCGAAGTAGTCCACCGAGGGGAAGCAGTCCTCCAGCCGGCGGGTGTCCGCGAGCACCACCGCGCCGAGCGCGCCGACCGCCAGCTCGTCCCAGACGAACCAGAACCGGTCCTGCCCGGGGGTGCCGAACAGGTAGACGGCCAGCCCCTCGCGGATGTCGATCCGGCCGAAGTCCATGGCGACGGTGGTGGTGCGCTTCCCCTCCACCCCGTCCACGGAGTCGACCGGCCGACCGGCCTCGCTCAGCCGCTCCTCGGTCCGCAGCGGCCGGATCTCGCTCACCGCCCCGACCAGGGTGGTCTTGCCCGCGCCGAAACCGCCCGCGACCAGGATCTTCAGCGCCGTTATGGAGTCCACGGCTGGATCTTATCGATCAGGACGTACCTGCGGACAGTTGCGCGAACCGGGTGAGGCTCTGGGTGTAGGCGATGGGGGTGACATGCACCGGTCCCGCGTAGGGATGGCTCATCTGGAACACCATGAAGATCCCGAAACCGACCACCGCGCCGACCAGTCCGAGGGCGACGGCCTCCCGTAGTTGGAAGGTGAGTCCGGCGATCGGCGCATAGAGCAGTACCAGCAGCCCGGTGGCGACCATCGCCGGGTAGAGCGGCCCCGGCAGCGAGTCCGAGGTGTCGGCCAGCCGGATCTGCCGGGTGGTGTAGACGTCGTCGAGATCGCTCAGCTCCTGGGTCTGCGCCGGTGTGACGGGCATCGCGAGGACGTGGTCGCGGACCTTGTCCAGGGCGGCCCAGGTCGCGTTGTCCGCCTTGCCGGTCGACGACATGCTGGCGAACTCGTGGTGGATGACCGAGGTGACATAGGCGGTCAGCAGCGGCCGGGTGGTCACGTCGGCGTCCGTGTAGGCCGCATTGAGGGCGCGGGCCTCGTCGAAGGTGTGGCCCTTGGAGGTGTTGATGTTGGACCAGGAGCCGGCGATCAGGAAGGCGATGACCAGGATGAAGGAGGAGAGCGAGGCCGAGCCGAGGAAGCCCAGCGCACCGCCGGAGAAGGTGCCCTCGCGGGAGCGGTGGGTCCGGCCGAAGGAGGCGAGCAGGACGACGGCGATAATGCCGCCGATGAGCGCGCAGAGAATGAAGCCGAGGATCATCGGTGCCTCCCGACAGCGTGGCTGAGGTATCCCGCACCGGCGGCGACCAGGGCGGGCAGGGTGACGGCCATGAAGACGAAGGCCGCCTCCGGCGAGGCCGCCGGGACGGTGACGCTCTGGTGCACGATCACCGGGGGCGTCGGCTTGGCCACGGTGACCGCCTTGAGGTGGTGGGGCGGCGGCGGGGGCGGCAGCACGGCCTGCGGATGCGGACGGACCACCACCGGACGCGGATGGACCACCGGCGGGCGCGGATGCGGGTGGACGACCGGTGGGCGCGGAGGCGGCGGCGGGGGTGGCGGCGGGGGTGGTGGAGGCGGGGCGGGGGCGGGGGCGGGGGCGGGGGCGGGCAGGGCATCCGCGGCATCGGTGGCGGGTGCGGCCAGAAGTGCCAGTGGTGGCCGTCGTGGCGGCCGTACCAGCCGTGGCCGCCGCCGTCGCGGCGGCCGCCACCGCCGTCGCCGCCGCCGAAGTGCCCGCCGTAGCCGCCACCGTGGACGTGCCCGCCGTCGTGGACGTGCCCGGCGCCGTGGTCGGCCGAGGGCGGCAGGCCGGAGGCCGGCGCGGCGGGGGGTCGGGGGACGGGCGGGACCGGCGGCTGTGGCACGCCGGGCCAATGATGCTGCGGTAGACCGGAGTTGCGTCCCATGGGCACAAGTTGCCCCAAAGCCGTCCGGGTCAGTGACGGACCCGACCCAAACCGCCCATCCGGGTGTCAATCACTGGAACGCCTGTACGGCGACAGCACAGTCAGAGCGCCCGCAGCCCCCGGATCACCTCGCGCAGCACGCTCTCGTCGGGCAGCTCCGCCGCCGGGACCGGGCGGCTGACGCTGATCAGCTCGGCGTCCAGCAGATCGCCCAGCAGGATCCGGACCACCCCCAGCGGCAGGTCGCTGCCGGTGGCGATCTCGGCGACCGACAGCGGGCGGCTCCGGACCAGTTCCAGGATCGCGTGGTGCTCGGGGTCCTCGGCCAGGTCGTCGTCGGCGTCCGGGGCGGAGACGGCGGAGACCTGCGCGATCACGTCGAAGGCGTTGCTCTCGGCGTGCCAGGTCCGGCCCCGGGTGAGGGTGTAGGGGCGGACCAGCTGCGCCTGCTCCGCCGCGTCCTCGGCCCACTCGTCCGCCGGGCCCTCCCCCGGCCCCGGGAACCCCCGCACGACCCTCACCGCTCTGCGGCCAGGCCGGTCCGCGCCTCGGTGCCCAGGTGCTCACCGACGCGCCGGACGAGCAGGGCCATCTCGTAGGCGACCAGGCCGACATCGGCCTCGGCCTCGCTGAACACGGCGAGGCAGCTGCCGTCCCCGGCGGCGGTCACGAACAGGAACGCCTGCTCCAGCTCGATCATGGTCTGCCGCACCTCCCCCGCCTTGAAGTGCCGGCTCGCGCCCTTGGCCAGGCTGTGGAAGCCGGAGGCGACCGCCGCCAGGTGCTCGGAGTCCTCGCGGGTCAGCCCCGCCGAGGCGCCGGTCGCCAGTCCGTCGCTGGACAGGACGACGGCGTGCCGGACCTCGGGCACCCGCCGGACCAGGTCGTCCAGGAGCCAGTTGAGATCGTTGGAGGGCTTCGTCGGTACGGTCAACGGACCGGTCCTTCCGCTGGTGCAGTGCTGGAGTGGGGGGCAGCGCCGGACGAGGGGTTGTCCGGGGGTTCGTCGGCTGTCGCCGGGGTGGCCGACAGGTGCAGGGCGGTGGGACGGGCGGTGCTGCTGCCGCGTCCCCGGCTGAGGCCGCGCTGGTAGGAGGAGAAGGTCTGCCGGATCTCCTCGGGCGAGCGCTCCCGGGCGGCGGTCTCCTCCGGCTCGGGCGCGCCGGAGCGGCGGCGCTCGGCGGCCTCCCTGAGCTGCGGGGCGAGGTTGGCCTGCCGGACCCGGCGCGGCAGCAGCTCGGACACCGGCGCGGCGGCCTGCTCGACGACCGGGCGGACGGCTGCGGGCCGGACTGCGGGCCGGACTGCGGGCGTGGGCCGGACTGCGGGCGCGGGCGCCGGGGCGGCGCCTTCACGGGCGGCGCCTTCACGGGCGGCCAGGTAGCCCTCGGCCCGCGAGGGCAGCGCCCGTCGGCGCGGCAGCCCGCCGGCGCCGTCCTCCTCCGGCGGCACCGCGCGCGGGCCGCCGGGGGCCGACTGCGGTGTCCCCTGCGGGAGTTCGCGACCCAGCCGCATCCGCGCGGCGGGCAGGACCAGCTCCGAGGTCTCCTCGGCCTGGGTCTCGGCGGGGCGCGGCGCGGCCTCGGTGAGCAGGTCGGGCGGCAGCAGCACCACGGCGGTAGTGCCGCCGTAGGGGGACTTCCGCAGCGAGACCTGGATGCCGTGCCGACCACTGAGCCGGCTGACCACGAAGAGCCCGAGCCGGTCGGTGTCGCTGAGGTCGAAGTCGCCGGCGGCGGCCAGCCGTTCGTTGGCGGCCGTCATCGCCTCGTCGCCCATGCCCAGGCCCCGGTCGTCGATCTCCAGCACGAAGCCGTTGGCCACCAGTTCGCCCTGGATCCGGACCTGGGTGTGCGGCGGGGAGAAGACCGTGGCGTTCTCGACCAGTTCGGCCAGCAGGTGGACCACGTCGGAGACGGCGCCGCCGACCACGGCGACCGGCGGCATCCGGTGCACCCGGACCCGGGCGTAGTCCTCGACCTCGCCGACGGCCGCGCGGACCACGTCCAGGATCCGCACCGGCCGCCGCCAGGAGCGGCCGGGGGCCGCACCGGAGAGGATGATCAGGCCCTCTGCGTGCCGCCGCATCCGGGTGGTCAGGTGGTCGAGCCGGAACAGGTCGGCCAGTTCCTCGGGCTGGTCGGCGCTGCGCTCCATCTCGTCCAGCAGGGTCAGCTGCCGGTGCAGCAGCGCCTGGCTGCGCCTGGCCAGGTTGACGAAGACGGCGGCGACGCCCCGGCGCAGCTCGGCCTGTTCGACGGCGGCCTCGACGGCGGCCCGCTGCACCGCGTTGAAGGCCCGGCCGACCTGGGCGATCTCGTCCCGGCCGCGGCTGTCGCCGACGTTCACCGTGGGCACCTCGGCCGCGAGGTCGACCCGTTCGCCCTGGCGCAGCCGCCGCATCACGTCGGGCAGCCGGGCGTCGGCCAGGTCGAAGGCGGAGTCGCGGAGCCCGACCAGCTCGCGGACCAGGCCGCGGCCGATCCGGATCGACACCAGCAGCGAGAGCAGCACCGCGAGCAGGCCGACCGCGCCGACCACGCCCTGCTGGGAGATCACGCCCAGGGCGTAGGAGCGGGCGTCGGACTCGACCATCCCGGCGGCCTGGTTGTCGATGGTGCTGAGGTCGCCGAGGGTGTTGGTGAGGGTGGTCTGCCAGTCGGCGGGGGCGATGTCCCGGGCGGCGGTGGCCTGGCCGAACTCGGCGGCCTCGTCCTCCAGATTGGTCAGCGCGACGTACTGGGTGCCGCCGGTGAACTGGAGGAAGAGCCGCTGGGTGGCGGCGGGCAGCTGCGGCGGGTCGACCTGGAAGAGCAGCTGCTCGCCCTCCCCGGCGGTGAGGAAGGCCTGGAACTGGGTCTGGTCGAAGGCTCCGGCGACGTGCGCGCCGGTCATCAGCGCGTCCTCCTCGGAGATGTACTCCCGGGCCCGGACCAGTTCGATGACATAGCCGGCCTCACGGGTGAGGTCGCCGACCGGGAGGCTGGTGAGCGAGAGCCGCAGCGCAAAGAAAGGATTCTGCGCACCGGTGTAGGTCCGGTAGACCTGGTACCAGGTGAGCGAGCCCTGCTCGACCTCGGCCCGCCCGGACCGGACGATCTGGATCTCCTGCAGTACCCCGCGCAGGGCCGCCTGCTGATCGCTGTTCAGCTGCTCGACCCGGTGCGTCTGGGCGGCGTGGGAGACGACCACGGCGGCGTCCGCGTCGGTGGCGGCCTCGGCGCGGTGCAGGGTGGTCAGGTCGCCCTTGCCGGCCGGGGCGGCGGCGAAGGCCACGGCCGCCCGGCGCTCGTCCTGGAGCGCCAGCGAGAGGGTGTCCGAGGGGGCGCCGATCCAGGTGTACTCGGCGTTGATCCGGGTCAGCGACCACACCTGGCCGATCGAGACGATGGTGGTGTAACTCCACAGGGCGCACAGCGAGATCAGCGGGACCAGCAGCAGCGCGATCAGCTTCGCGCGGATGGATCTGCTGCGAAAGCGCATGGACTCCCCCGGACTGCGGCTCGGTAGACAGGTGCGGGCGCACAAGATACCAATGGTGCCGTGCGAGCCTACTCCCTGCCCGGGGGCCGGTTCGAGTCAGTTCGAGTGGCGAATCGGGTCAGGATTCGCGTCACGAGCCGCCTCCCGGCACAGCCGTCGCAGCGGTTCGGCGACCACCTGTGGGCGCTCTGTCAGCAGCATGTGTCCGCAGCCCGGCTCGATGTGGAGGGCGGCCTGCGGCAGCTCGTCCACCAGCCGGCGGCTGTGGACGACCGGGGTGAGCCGGTCCAGCGCCCCGACCACGACCTCGACCGGCACTCCCGCCAGCGCTCCCAGCGCGCCCGCCTTGTCATGGGCCATCAGCGCCGGGTACCAGCCGGCCACCGCGATCATCGGGCAGCCGTGGATCATGCGCGCCCCGGCCAGCACCGCCTGGCGCGGGGCCGTCGGACCGTAGAGGTAGCGCTTGACCAGGAAGGGGTTGAGGCCGCGCTCCGGTCCGGGCAGCCGGGCGCGGATCCGCTCGGAGCTCCTGGGGGTGACGGCGCAGTAGCCGAAGAAGGCCGACTGGACGTGGCCCTGGACCCGCAGCCGGAGCGGCGCCTCCCGCCGCCCGCGCGGGTCGAGCCCTCCGGCCGAAGTGCTGGTCAGCAGCACGCCCTTGATCCGGCCGCCCTCCGCACCGCCCTCGAAGAGCTCGGGGCGGGCGGCGGCCAGCGCCATGATGGTCATCCCGCCCATGGAGTGCCCGCCGAGCACCACCGCCCCGGTCGGCGCGGTCTGCTCGATCACCCGGGCGAGGTCCCGGCCGAGCAGGTCGATGCTCCAGGGGGCGAGGCCGCCCTGGGACCGGCCGTGCCCGCGCTGGTCGTAGCGGACCACCCGGACCCCCTCCCCGGCCAGCTGCTCGGCCTGCCGCTCCCAGGCGGAGGCGTCGAGGGTCCAGCCGTGGGCGAGGACCAGGGTGACCGGCGCATCCTCGGGCCCGTCCGCGCGGGCGGCGAGCAGGGCGCCGTCCTCGGCGGTGACGGTGAGGTCGGAGCTCACAGCGGCAGGGGACATGGAGCACTCCATCCGATGGACACGGTCGGTCGGTGAGGGCGCCGAATCCAGGGCTCGCGGCGTCAACTTACCGTTCAGTAAGGTATGGCCCGGGCGCTGCGCCGTCAATGGCACGGATATACGCGCACACCCTGCCCCCGGAGGTTAACCTCCGGTAACTTACGAGTCCCGCCGCGACACCGCGACGGAGTGGGGGGCGACGAAGGGAGCTACCCGTGCGGGAGTTCGCCGTACCGGCGCTGGCCGAACCACTGCTCACGGGCGGGCTGGCCGAGTCCGTCTTCACCTCGGCCGACAAGGACCCCGGGCTGGTCGCGCTCTCCCGGCGCACCCCCGACGGCGGCTGGGAGGACGTCAGCACCGCGCAGTTCCGCGACGAGGTGCTCGCCATCGCCAAGGGCCTGCTGCACCAGGGCGTCCGCTTCGGCGACCGGGTCGCGCTGATGTCGCGCACCCGCTACGAGTGGGCCGTCCTGGACTACGCCCTGTGGACCATCGGCGCCCAGCCGGTCCCGGTCTACCCCACCGCCTCCGCCGAGCAGTTGCACTGGATCCTGGCCGACTCGCAGGCCGTCGCCTGCATCGTGGAGCACGAGGACCACGCCATGACGGTCGGCTCGATCTGCGACAACCTGCCCTCGCTGCGCCGGATCTGGCAGCTGGACACCGGCGCCCTCAAGGAGCTCGCCCTCGCCGGGCGCAGCATCCCCGACGAACTGATCGACCGTCACCGCAGCTCGGTCGCCCCGGAGTCGGTCGCGACCGTGATCTACACCTCGGGCACCACCGGCCGTCCCAAGGGCTGCCTGCTCTCGCACGCCAACTTCGCCGCCGAGACCGACAACATCGTGGCCGCCTACCAGGAGGTCTTCCGCCGGCACGGCAACGAGCAGCCGTCCACCCTGCTCTTCCTGCCGCTCGCCCACGTCTTCGGCCGGATGGTGCAGATCGCGGCGCTGCGCTCGGGCGTCCGGCTGGGTCACGAGCCCAGTCTCGCCCCCGCCCAACTGCTGCCCGCCCTGGCCTCGTTCCGGCCGACCTTCGTCCCGGCCGTCCCCTCCGTGTTCGAGAAGCTGCTCCAACGGGCCCGGGAGGCGGCCGAGACCGGCGGCCGGGCCGCGGCCTTCGAGAAGGCGTACGACCTGGCCGTGCGCTACGCCACCGCCGTCGAGCGGCACGCCTTCGGCAACGGCGCCGGCCCCTCGCCGGCCCTGCGGCTGCAGCACCAGGTCTACGACCGCGCCGTCTACAGCCGGCTGCGCGCGGTGCTCGGCGGCCGGGTCCGGCACGCCATGTCCGGCGGCTCGCCGATGAGCCGCGAGCTCGGGCTGTTCTTCGCCGGCGCCGGTGTCCCGGTCTACGAGGGCTACGGGCTCACCGAGTCCACCGCCGCCGTCACCTCCAACCCGCCCGACCGCCCCCGCTTCGGCACCGTCGGCCGACCGGTCCCCGGCACCACCGTCCGGATCGCCGAGGACGGCGAGGTACTGGTGCGCGGCGGCCAGGTCTTCCAGGGCTACCTGGACAACGCGCTGGGACGTCCGGTCCGCAGCAGCTGGCTGGCCACCGGCGACCTGGGCCGCCTGGACGCCGAGGGCTACCTCAGCATCACCGGCCGGAAGAAGGAGATCATCGTCACCAGCAGCGGCAAGACCGTCGCCCCGGCGCTGCTGGAGGACCGGGTCCGACTCCATCCGCTGGTCTCCCAGTGCATCGTCGTCGGCGACAACCGCCCCTGCATCGGCGCGCTGCTGACCCTCGACCGGGAGGCCCTCGCCCACTGGCAGCGCCGACGCGGCAAGCCCGAACTGCCGCCCGCCCAGGCCCGGCGCGATCCGGACCTGCACGCCGAACTGCAGCGCGCGGTGGCGGCGGCCAACACCGCCGTCTCCCGGGCCGAGTCGATCCGCGCCTTCCGGGTGCTGGCCGAGGACTTCACCGAGCGGCAGGGGCTGCTCACCCCCTCGCTCAAGCTCCGCCGCCGGGCCGTGCACGCGGCCTGCGCGGCCGACATCGACGCCCTCTACGCCACCGCCGAGGCGTAGCAGGCGCCGAGGCCGACCGCCTCCGGCTACTTCCAGTCGAAGCGGTAGGTCCGGTAGGTGTTCACCCCGGCCGGGAACTCGGCGTTGAAGACCAGCGCCCCGGAGCGGCTGTACTCGGAGATGTACGGCAGCGCGCCCCGGCCGACCACCAGCTCGCCGTTGGGCAGCGTCTGCCCGTTGCCCTGCGAGGGGGCGATCAGGCCCTCCGGCCAATCGACCGAGCGCACCAGCGTCCGTGCCCCCACCGACCACTCTGCGGCAGGAGCACGGACGCGACGGTGCGGCCGGGACGGGCCCGGGCCGCGGTCGATCAGTTGTAGCTGGTCAGGTCGGCCACCGTGCTGCCCGAATTCACGCTTCCGCCGGTGCCGTTGATGATGTGCTGGATGGTGCCGGTACCGCCGAGCGAGACGGTGACCATGTCGTGCCACTGGACACCGGAGGAGTTGGGCGAGGTCAGGGCGTTGGCGGAGACCTCCGCGGGGTTGACGTCGAAGTAGCAGTAGACGCCGACCCCGTAGCCGTTGAAGCTGCTCACGCTGGAGGCGACGTTGATCGACGGGTAGCCGTCGGACGAACCGTCCATCCAGGAGGACTGGTTGGGCGGGTCGTAGGGCATCTCGGACTGGTAGAAGTAGTCCGAGCCGCCATTGCCGTTCCACTGCACCTGGACTGCCTGGTAGTGCTCGACGGCCAGACCGTACATGGTGACGTTGGCGCCGTTGACCACCAGGCCGTTGGCGGCCGTGTTGGTGGTCCAGCCCACGGTTCCGGAGTTTCCGTGGTCGGCGCGCCACAGCCACAGGTCGTCGCCGACGACGTTGCTGCTGTTGACCACGAGGGTCTGGGTGGCGCTGCCCACGGTCGCCCCGCCGATCCGGGCGAACACGTCGGAGAGGACGGTCGGGTCGCTCGCGTGGCTCGCGCTGGAGCCGGACGGGCCGATCTGGACCAGCGTGCTGCTGTTGGTGGTACCGGCGTCGAAGATCAGTCCGCCGATGCGGATGCCGTTGACGTCGGCGGTGGACAGGATCGTGTTGCCGCCGTTGGACACCAGCGTGGCCAGCCCCAGGCCGAGGACGACCGTGTCGGGGTTGTTGACCTGGATGGTGCCGTTGATCTGGTAGACCCCGGGGGTGAACAGCAGGTCCTGCCCGGCCGCCAGCGCCGCGTTGATCTGGGCGACGGTGCTGGAGGGAGTCGCGATGTAGAAGTCACTGATCGGCAGCGAGGTGCCCGGGGTGTTGCCGTTGGCCCAGCTGACCCCGGTCGCATTGGTCCGGTTCGAGGGCACGAACACGTCCCAGTTGCCGGAGGAGTCGATGTACAGGTACGGCTTCTCGTCCACCGTCGGGGTCGAGCCGACCGTGGTGTAGGTCGGGAAGCTCTGCGCCGGGGCGCCGGTGTCCCCGACGAACACCATGTTCCAGTTGGAGCCGGCCCAGCTGCCCATCTGCACGTTGCGGGTGAGGAACTGCTGCTGGCTACCGGAGTTGATCTGGCCGGTGACGACGGAGTCGCCGATGTAGCCGCCGGAGGACCAGTTGCTGCTGGTGTTGCCGGAGGTGTCGTCGTCCAGGACCAGGCCCCCGTCGACCTGGACCCTGCGCATCGGGTCGGCCTGGGAGACGGCCCACTCGGTGGATCCCGAGGACGGGTCCAGGGTGATGTTCTCCACCCCGCGCCAGAAGTTCTCGGTGGCGTTGCCGTTGTTCCAGGCGGCGTTGGCGTAGACGCCGCCGCCGGTGATCACCGTCTGCGAGGGGTTCTGCCCCAGCCCGATCACCTCGGTGTAGTAGCCGACCGGGACCGAGACGTTGTACGTCCCGGGCTCGAAGGCCAGCACGTACCGCTGGGTGCCGAACTGGTTCGACTGCTGGGTGTTGTACACCGCGTTGATGTCGGCCTGGATGGTCGACGTCGACATCGACGGGGTGAAGACATAGACGTTCGAGCCGAGGTTGGGAGCCGTGCCGGTGCCGCCCCCACTGCTGCTCGGCAGGTTCCAGACCTGGTTCGAGGAGTCCGCGCAGTCCCAGATCTGCACCTGGGTGCCCGAACCGCCGAAGCCGGTGTCGTCCAGGCACTTGCCGGAGTTCGGGTTCACCAACTCGCCGTTGGACTGCGGCTGCCAGTCCTGCGCCGCAGTGCCGTTGCAGGTGTACAGGTCGACCAGGGTGCCGTCGGTGGTACCGGCCGCGTCCACGTCCAGACACATGCCGAGCACTTCCAGGCTGCCGTTGGACTCCACCGTCCACTGCTGGGCGCTGGTGCCGTTGCAGGTGTAGACCTGGATCGGGTTGAAGTTCGCGGTGCTCGCGCTGCGGTCGTCCAGGCACAGGCCCTCGTACCCGGTGATCGGGCCGGTGGCCCCGACAGTGGCCTGGGCGGCGGCCGGAGCGGCGGCCGGAGCGGCCGAACTGGTGGCTGCGACGGCGTGGCTCGCGACCGCGATTCCGGGTGCGGTCGCGAACGCGGTCGCAGTGAGTACCGCGACCGTCCGGCGCCGCAACCGGCCCGGAGTGGCGGTGGATTTCATGGGGGCTCCTTCGTCTTCGTTCCCGAATGTCGTGGCATGTCCGGCAGCGGGAGCGGTCGGTGGGGCCGCCGGCAGCGAGCCGCGTACTGGCAAGTGGGGGGCGGCTGCTGTGGCGCCTGGCGCATGAAACAACGTGAAACGATGGGCACATCACGACTGCAATCAGGTGGAAAGCGCGATGTGCTGCCGATTGCAGCAGTACTGCATGGCCTCGTCAATATGATGGATTTGAGCAGTCCGAGAACCGGAAGGATCGTTACGGGATGGCGATGAAACGCAGCGCTGTTTCACACGGCGAAGCACCATCTGTTTCACCCTGTGAGCCGGGCGGCACGGGCCGCGTGAGCGTGCGCGCGGTGGCGGCGGAGACCGGGCTGTCGATCACGACCGTCTCCCGGGTGCTCAACGGCAAGGAGAACGTGGCACCCGAGACCCGCGAGCGCGTCCGCGAGGTGGTCGACCGGCTGGGGGCGCGGGCCCCGCAGCCACGGCCGCGCGAGGCGGCGCCGCCCTCCACCGCCCCCGTCTTCGTCCGCTGCCCCTACCTGCTGACGGACTACTTCGGACACATCGTCACCTCCGTGGCCGAGACGCTCAGCGCCCACGGCCGAACGATGCTCCTCGACGCCGGCGACAGCGTGGTGGAGTCCACCGTGCTGCGCGGACTGCCGGGCCGCCGCGAGACTCGCGGCGCCGTGCTGATCCTGCCGCCGGAGCCGGCCCAGGAGCTTGAAGCACTGGCGTCCCGCCACTATCCGGTGGTCGTGGTGGACCCCCGGATCGCGGTGCCGCGCGGCACGGTGTCGGTACGGGCAGCGCACTTCTCCGGCGCGCGCAGCGCGACCCGGCACCTGGTCGCCCTCGGCCACCGCCGGATCGGCGTCATCAGCGGCCCGTCCTCCTGGCTGGCCAGGGACGACCGCGTGGCCGGCCACCTGGCGGCGCTCTCCGAGGCGGGCGTCCTCGGCAGCCCCGAAATGATGCGGCACGGCGAGCCCAAGGACGAGACCGGCCTGCTGGCCGGCGGCGAACTGCTCGACCTCGCCGAGCGGCCCACCGCGATCGTCTGCTTCAACGACAAGGTGGCGGTCGGCGTGCTCCAGGCAGCGGCAGCGCGCGGGCTGAGCGTCCCCCAGGACCTCTCGGTGACCGGCTTCGACGACATCGACGTCAGCCGCGCGACCACACCGCCGCTGACCACGGTCAGACAACCGCTGCGCGAGATGGGACGGGTGGCGGTCACGATGCTGCTGCGCCAGCTCGACGGCCACCCGCACGAGGCGTTGAGCATCGAACTGGAGACCCAGCTGGTCGTACGAGCCAGCACGGGCCCGGTCCCCCGCGCGGCCGGGTGAGGCCCGTGCCCGTGGCAGTCCGCCCACTGCTGCGCACGACGGTCGCACCAGGCACCGGCGTGGTCCGCAGCAGCAGGGCTCCGACCGCGAGCACCGGGCGGTGGTTGGTCGCCTGGCCGACGGCAGTCAGCCGACAGCACTCGCCACCGCTCCGGGACTCGCGGGAAGCCCTCAGCTGCGAACTACAGGCCGACGTACCGCTCGCCTTCGGCGAACTCGCCGGCTTAGACCGCCCCCACGAAGGCCGCGAGCGCAGCAGCAGGGAAGACCAGAGCCGGCCCGTCGGGGTCCTTGCTATCACGCACCGGGACGCTGCCGGAGATGAACCCGAGCGCCACCTCGACGCAGGCGCCGCCGTTGCTGCTGTAGCTGGACTTGAACCAGAGAGCGCCAGTCAGATCCGCAGACTGACCCATGGACGCACCTCCTCTCAATGCCCCGATGTGGACTAAGTGGTCGGGTCCGGAAATCCTTCGGGGGGACTGCGGAGCCGTTTTGCGCGGTCGCGGCTTCTGGAGTGGCCTTGGAACTCGCTGGCCGGCGGTGTACGGAGGTCGTTTCCGAGGGGTAGCCGGGCTGTGCGGCGAGGCGTTTGATGGGATGACGGGTTGCCCGCGGCGGGCCCCATTGCGGTGGCCTGCCGCGGGCGATGGACTACGCGATCAGGCACTCCGCGTAGGTCTGTGTCACCGCATCAAGGTCGCGGGCTTCGAAGTTGTTCTGCCAGGTTCCTTCGTTCTCCGGGTCTGGCCTACTGACGTTAGGCGTATCCTTACCGGTCGTGGTGAACCCGCCGCCGAGAACGACTTGCGGGGAGGGGCAGTCGGCTCCGGTGACCTGGTGGACGGTCAGTGTGCCGCCGGTCTCGCAGACGCCGTACGCCGTTTCGATAGCGCCGTGGACGCTGCTGACGGTCCAGGTCTTGTTCGCCGCGTCCGGGAAGGACCGCTGCACCAACTCGGTGCTGTTGCTCCACCCACCGCCGGTCAGGGTGCCCGTGGGACACGTGGCCTGCGACGCTCCGGTCACGATCGTGCTGAGTAGGCCGTCCGGGTCCACCTGGCACCGAGCGTATGCCTCGGCATCCGGGTGGCCACTTTCGCCAGCAGTCTTGTCCGCCGTGACAGTCCAGCTGCTCTTTGACGACGGGTAGCTCGCGTCGACGACCCGGTCGCTGTCGACCTCGTAGCCGCCGCCGGTGACGGCATAGCCGGCCGGGCAGGTGGCGGTGAGGGTGAGCACGTTGTCGCTGGAGCCGCTGACGGTGACGGTCTTGACGAGGACGGCGGCGGACGCGGCGTGGGCCGGCAGGCCGACCAGGGCCAGGCTTCCCATGCTCAGGGCGATGGCCATGCGGGTGGGGATGGGCATGCGCAAGCGCATGGGAAGCTCCTTGTGATCAACTGGATGCTGAGAGTAATAGACTTTGCATCGAGTAGATCATGCTGCCCAATGCAGGGATATGGACAAGAGTGCGGAATCGTCCGTATGGCCGGTGGTACGCCACCTCCCGCACGCCTCCCGCGCGCGGTTCGGTCAGCGGACCCGTTGACCACCGGCCTGGGCACCGTCCCTCGCCGCGCGCCCTGTACCCGATAGCGTTCCCGGCGGGCGCCCGCCCTCGACTCGACCGACACACACCCGTCGACCGATAGCAAGAAACTGTCCCGACGGCCTGATCAACCCCCGAAGGATTTCCGGAGCAGACCACTAAGTGGTCGGCGCCGAAGATCCTTCGGGGGGTTGATCAGGCTGCCAGGGTGATGGAGGATTCTTGGTGTCGGTCGGTGAGTGTGTGCCGGTCGAGCCGGACCAGCAGATCGTCCAGGTCGGGGGCGGTGAACTTCCGCTGGAACGGCTGTGCCGCGGCGTTGTAGCGGTCTTCGAATGCTCGGAGTCGGTGTACTCCCACCTCGACGGCGATCCGCGCGTTGGACCTGCCCTGTGTCGCCAGGAGCACGATCTGTGACCGGACCCTGGCCTGGTGCGGAGTCTTGTGGCCGTAGGCCGCCTTCTTCAACCGTTGCCGCTCGGCGGCGGTCAGGACTGCGGGGCGGGCGGCAGCAACAGGCAAGGCAGATAAGCCGATCAGCAGAAGTGGATCACAATGCCATGGGGGTCTTGCTATGCCGTCTCGTGGTGGAGGGGGTCCAGGGCGATGAGTTCGTCCTGCGACAGGCGCAGCGTGCCGACGGCGACGTTCTGGTCGAGGTGGTCGAGGTCGCCGGTGCCGGGGATGGCCAGGACGTGGGGGCCCTGGTGCAGGGTCCACGCCAGCCGGATCTGGGCTGCGCTCACGCCGCGGGCGCGGGCGATGGCGTTCACTTCCCGGCTGTGGTCGGTGGTCGCGCCGGCGGTGCGTCCGATGCCGGCGATCGCGTAGAACGGCACGAACGCGATGTGTTGCTCACCGCAGATGCTCAGGAGTTCCTTCTGCTCGGGCGATGCGCCGATGCCGTACATGTTCTGGACGCAGACCACCGGCGCGATGCTCTGGGCCTGGGCGAGGTGGTGGGGGCGGACGTTGGACAGTCCCAGGTGGCGGATGAGTCCGGCGGTGCGGAGTTCGGCCAGTGCGCCGAAGCGTTCGGCGACGGAGTCGGTGCCGACGATGCGCAGGTTCACCACGTCGAGGTGGTCGCGGCCGAGCTGGCGCAGGTTCTCCTCGACCTGGCCGCGCAGTTGCCCGGGGGTGGCGTGAGGCAGCCACCGGCCCGAGGGGTCGCGGCCCGGTCCGACCTTGGTGGTGATGACGAGGTCCTCCGGGTAGGGGGCCAGTGCCCGGTTGATCAGCTCGTTGGCCGAGCGCAGCGGTGAGAAGTAGAACGCGGCGGTGTCGATATGGTTCACCCCCAGGTCAACGGCGCGACGCAGGACACTGATCGCCTGCTCGCGGTCGCGTGGGACGGCGTCGGCTGCGAACGCTTCGCCGTGCTGGGTCAGGCGCATCGTGCCGAACCCGATCCGCTTGACGGTGCGGTCGCCGAGGGTCCAGATGCCGGATGCCGCCGCAGTGGTCGTCTGTGAGGTCATGGCGCGATGATGTCCGCAGGGTAGGCTGGCCTGCCATTGATTAAGACATGCCTGAATCCGAAGAGGAGTGATCGTCCTGGCAGGGCTGGCGTTCTCGGCAAGCGATCTGGCGCAGGTGCGGTTCGCCGTCTCACCGATGTGGGAGGTCGCGCCCAGCTTCCGTCTGCTGATGTCCGGTACCACACATCCGGTCCACCGGCGCTGGGCCGACCAGGTACGGCCGCGCCTGCTGGCCGCCGGGCTGGACCGGGGCTGGCTGGCCGAGCTGATCCCGCCCACCGGCTACGTCCCCGACTTCCTCAACCCAGCACCGGCCGCACCGGCCCCCACACCGCAGGAAGAGCGGGACGCGATCCGGGCCGCGCCCGCCGACCGGGTACGCCAGGACCTCGACCACCTGGCCCGCCACCAGGGCAACCTCCTCGGCCCCCGACTGCGCACCCTGCACGCCGACCCGCCAGGCCGCCTCGCCAAGGTCACCGAAGAGATCGAAACGTACTGGGAGCTGGCACTCGCCCCCTACTGGGCACGCATCCGGGCCGTCCTGGAAGCAGACATCCTCCACCGGGCCCGCATCGCCGCCGAGCACGGCACCGGCCACCTCCTCAACGACCTGCACACGTCGGTGAGCTGGGACGGCAATGCGCTGCGGATGTCCGGCCGCAAGCAGCCGCTGACCCGCCAGGCGGCCGGCACGGGACTGCTGCTGATCCCCTCGGCCTTCACCGGACCGGGACTGCGCACCCGAACGACGCTGCCGGATCCACCACAACTCGTCTATCCGGCGCGCGGTGTCGGTCCGCTGTGGCAGGCGCGGCCAGCTGTCCGGGCCGACACCCTCTCCGCCGTACTCGGCCGCTCGCGGGCCCTGCTGCTGACCGAACTGGAGACCCCTGCCTCCACTACACAGTTGGCCCACCGCACAGGGCTCTCCACCGCCGGGGTATCCCAATATCTGGTTGCGCTACGCAACGCGGGCTTGGTCAGCGCCCACCGCGCCGGCCGCTCCGTCCTCTACGCCCGCACCACCGCAGCCGAAGCCCTCCTCCAAGCCGCATCCGCCTGACCTCACGTCAACCCCCGAAGGATCTCCGGAGTCGACCACTAAGTGGTCGCCGTTCGAATTCCTTCGGGGGTTGACGTGAGAGGTGGGTGGCGGGGGAAGCCGGGACTGACCGCGGTGGACCTGGTGGTCGCTGCGGTAGTTGGGTTGCCGCGTCTGCTGCGCCGTGTGCTTGAGCCGCGCGACTGGGCGGTGTCCGCCTCGCGATGACGATGCCCGCCTGGCTGGAGGGGAAGGGCGGACGCTCCGAGGCACACTGCCACCGGGGAAATGATCGACGGGTGCGCTACCTGGTGGACAACGGCCAATGCTGTTGCTTGAGTTAGTAAAGTAATACTGGGTCGCGCGAGCGGCCGGTCCGCGAACATGGGCTGGCTCAGGACGCGGTCGAACGCGCCTGGCCCCGCGAGGTCGAAGGGCACAGCGCGATCTCCGTCCGGATCAGCGCTGCTTGACGAGCCGGAACCCGGGCCTTGGGCCAGGTGGAGTATGCCGAACCGGTTCTGCACCTCCCTCGGGGGTGATTCGGCGTGTCCATGATGGTTCGGAGACGCAGGCGCCGGGAGCCTGGAGCCACTGTTCCCGAGCTGAAGGATCTTCCCTCATGTCGTACCGTACGAAGCTGCGCGGCGCCGTGGTCGGCAGCTGCACCATCACCCTGCTGGCCGGAGCCGGCCTGTTCACGCTCCCCGCGCAGGCCGCCCCGGCCACTCCGGCCGTCCGGGCCGTCCAGGCCGTCTCGGTCGCCCACGCCACCAGGGCCCGCCGCGACGAGCGCCCCGCGGCTGAGGTGGCCTCGTTCTTCCAGGCCTACCAGGACGCAGTGAACGGAACGAGCTCCAAGACTCCCCAGCAGGTACGCGAGGAGTACATGTCGGCTGTCCTCAACACCGAACTCGACCTGTGGGCCAGCACCCACCAGGCCGACCCCATCTACCGCAAGAACGAACCCATCGCCAGCTTCAGCACCACAGGCCAGGCACCTGGCGAACTGGGACACACCGACGTCTACCTCACCATGAACTACACCGACGGCACCAGCCTCAACGTCGCGTACACGGTCCGTGACTCCGACCTGGCGATCACCGGCCTCAAGAACACCCCCTCCTGATGAACCATGCCCCTGCTCCCGGCCGTCGAAGGCGGCCGGGAGCAGGGCCGTGTACCGCAGGACGAACAGACCATTCCCGGACGGACACCATCATCACGTGCTCACTGCGGTGCCGGTAAATCTGCTGACGGGTCGTCGGAGTGCTTGGCAGAGCATGGGGCTGGCCAGTTCATTCGGTTGGTCAGATGGTGGGACACGCCGCCGGTGGCGCACCTGGGGAGCTGCTGGTCATCGAGCTACAGGCCGGTTCACCACCACGCGCTCAAGACGCTAGTGCCTTGATCGCAGTTGAGTCGAAGTCACGCGCCGTCTTCCGGTGTCCGCTGACCGACTGGGTATGGCCGCCCTCGTGCCCAGTCCGACGGATGGACGAATCTCCCCGGGCCCGCCCGGGTCCGGCAGAGTACGGGCCGATGTGATCCACTTCTCGTGATCGGCCTGCCCGCCATGCCCGTTGCCACCGCTTGTCCGATCGTGCTGACCGCCGCTGAGCGGCACCAGCTGAAGAAGGCGGCCTACGGCCACAAGACCGCCTACCGGGCCCGGAATCGGGCACAGATCGTGCTGCACGCGGCCCGTGGCCGCTCCAACGCCCACATCGCCCGCGAGACCAGGCTGCACCTGGACACGGTCCGCACCTGGCGGGGCCGGTTCGCCGACGGCGGCCTGCCGGCACTGGCCGACCGCAAGCGGCCCGGACGCCCGGCCCGTTTCACCCCCGTGCAGGTCGCCGAGGCCAAAGCCCTGGCCTGCCAACTCCCAGCCGAGACCGGGATACCACTGGCGCGCTGGTCCTGCCCGGAGCTGGCCGCCGAGCTGATCGCGCGCGGCGTCACCGACTCCGTATCGGCCTCCACCGTGCGCCGCTGGCTGCGCCAGGACGCCATCAAGCCCTGGCAGTACCGGTCCTGGATCTTCATCCGGGACCCGGACTTCCGTGGCAGGGCCCAGCGCGTCCTCGACCTGTACGCCCGCACCTACGAAGGCGAACCCCTCGGCGCGGACGAGTACGTGCTCTCCAGCGACGAGAAGACCTCGATCCAGGCCCGCTGCCGCTGCCATCCGACCCTGGCCCCGGGTCAGGCCAGGGCGATGCGCGTCAACCACGAGTACAGACGCGGCGGAGCCCTGGCCTACCTGGCCGCCTACGACGTCCACCAAGCCGACGTCCTTGGCCGCTGCGAGGCCACCACCGGCATCGTGCCGTTCATGGCGCTCGTCGAACAGGTCATGACGCAGGAGCCCTACGCCAGCGCGAAGCGCGTCTTCTGGATCGTCGACAACGGCTCCTCGCATCGCGGCAAGAGATCAATCGACCGCCTGGCCGCCCGATTCCCGAACGCCGTCCTGGTCCACACCCCGGTCCACGCCTCATGGGTGAACCAGATCGAGATCTTCTTCTCCATCGTGCAACGCAAGGTCGTGACGCCCAACGACTTCACCGACCTCGACCAGGTCAGAGCCCGGCTCCACGCATTCGAAGACCGCTACAACGCCACAGCACAGCCGTTCCAGTGGAAGTTCACCACCTCCGACCTGGACGATCTGCTGGCCCGGCTCGACCGACACACCCCCACCGACCGACACCAAGAATCCTCCGTCGCACTGACTGCCTGATCAACCCCCGAAGGATCTCCGGTCTTGACCACTAAGCAGTGACGTACTGCTCGCCCTCGGCGAACTCGCCGGCCTTGACCGCACCCACGAAGGCCGCGAACGCAGCAGCAGGGAAGACCAGAGCCGGCCCGTCGGGGTCCTTGCTGTCACGCACCGGGACGCTGCCGGAGATGAACCCGAGGGCCACCTCGACGCAGGCGCCGCCAGATTGACTGTGGCTCGACTTCGACCAGGGAGCGCCAGTCAGATCTACGGGGTGGCTCATGAATGCCTTTCCTCTCATGCCGCGAGGCAGACTACGGGGTGACCTGCTGCTCCCACTCGGCGAACTCGCCAGCCTTGATCGCGCCTACGAAGGCCACGAACGCAGCGGCGCGGAAGAGCAGCGTCGGACCTTCAGGGGCCTTACTGTCGCGCACCGGAACGAAGCCGGAGATGAACCCAGGCGCCACCTCGATACAGGCACCACCGTTGTCGCTGTGGCTGGACTTGAACCAGGCGGCACCGGACGACTCGATCTGATCAGTCACGAGGAGCACAACTCCTTCCGTACCTCTTGGATCATGGCGAGGGAGTTAGCTTGGGACAGCGCGTCAACCTGCAGCCAATCGTACTCTCTCTCCCATGCTGCAACCGAGTCGCTTTCACGCTCCAGAAAGCCGCGCTGGTGCGATTCTGTGTAGCCGAGCACAGTTCGGTCGGGCATCGTCAGCAGCCACACAGGCAACACGAACGGGCAGCGCTCGCCGAGTTCGTATGGGGCCACCTGAATGATCCTCCTGGGCTGCTCAGCCACACTCTCCAACTTAGCAAGCTGATGCACCATCACCTCTCGCCCTCCGACCATGCGGCGCAGGCAGCTCTCATCGAGGACGACATGGACGACGGGAGCGGGAGAGCGACCCAGGAGGGCCTGTCGAGTAGCCAGGAAGGCGACCCGCTCATCCGCCTGCTCCTGGCTGATGCTTCCCCGCCTGACCGCTGCGGCAGCCAACGCCATCGCATACTCAGGAGTCTGCAACAAGCCAGGGATGACTCCCAGCTCGAAGGCCCTTATCTTCGCCGCCTTTGCCTCTCGCGCGGCAAACTCCGGGAATCCTTCGATGAGTGCTGCGTGCCTCAGGCTCCACCACATCAGTTCGAGCGTGCCGCCGGTCTCAAGAGCAGCATCAGCAGCGACGGAGATGTGAAGTGTTGCGGGCCGTTGCCCCCTTTCGAGGTAGGACACGTAGGTAGCGCTGTACCCGATCAGCTCCCCAAACTGTGCTTGCGACAGACCTTTGGCCTTACGTGACCGGCGCAGCTGCGTTCCATAGGCGGCCCACGGAGATGACGACGGGTCAAGATCAATCTCCCGCAAGGGATCACCACCATTTCACAACACGGTTTTGTCCACAGTGAGGACCTTCCGAATCGTACGTCCGCGACGCAACGATTGGAGTGCAGACGGTGAGATTCACCGAACGCTAAGTGACCATCAATGACCCGCGAGGCAGACCCATGGACGAACTGACGCTGGATGACGAAGCAGGACAGACCGGCGACCGAGGTGGCGAAGGCTCGCCGCAGTCGGCGGCCGAGGACCGGACGTACATCGCGCGGTTGGACTTTCTGACGCTGATGCACCTGCTTCGCTGGGAGGTCTCGGACGCCGCAGTCGTCACCACCTCCCTCGGTGAGGAGCGGGTGCGGATCGGGACCGTGGCCGTCCCCGTCCTGGAGCAGTTCACCGAACTCCTGCGGCGGCACTTCACCGCAATCGCCACCGTCGAGGCGAGGTGTCCCGAGTGAGCGAGATGACGCTCCGCGTCTATCGGCTGGATGCAACCACCGGTGCGCGGACAGAGCTTCCGCACGTCGATCCGAGCCCGGTGCTCTACGCCGGAATCAGCCAGACCTACCCGCCCTGTAGCTGCCCGCGCTGCCTGCCGCACACCGGTGGTCGGCCGACGCCTGGCCATCGGGATCCTGAACTCCCCTGATTGGAACCATCCTTGCCTGAGCCCACAGTGAACTCACCGTCCAAATCGGCCTACCGGCTGCGGCGCGCGCTGGCGTACCGGGCGGAGTACGACGCGGGGGCGAGCATCAGTGAGCTGATGCTGACGCACCGCGCGAGCTACAACACCGTGTACGCGCTGCTGGAGCTGGCCGGCACGGCGTTTCGGACCAACCACCTCGGCGCGACACCGGGCACGGCGCGGACCACTCGATGACTTGAAAAACGGCCCTGCCCCGGGGTCTCGGGGCAGGGCCGTCAGGGACGTGTCTGCGACTACTGCTACGGCATGACCGTCAGCGTGGTGGTGGTGCTGGTGGATCCCGTCCAACCCGTGGTGGTGGCGGTGGTGATGCGCCAGGCACCAGTGGCGGTGGCCTTCTCGTGGAAGAAGACGTTCCCGTAGACGTTGGTGACGGCCTCGGCCCTGGTGGTCCAGGTGGAGCTGCCGGCGGGGCGGAACTGGAGCAGCGCCCAGGCGTTGCGGAGCGCGGGCCGGGCCGAGGTGCTCAGGCTGGTGCACTGGTCGAGGTGCCCGGAGAAGGTGACCACGGTGTTGCGGCGGGCCCGGGTGGTGGAGAGGCCGAGAGCGGTGGCCGTGGTGGGGACGACGTCGATGTCCAGGACACTGTCGGAGGACAGGCCGTTGTCGGACTCGACCGCCACGTCGACCTCGTTGGTGCCGGTGATCATCGAGTACCAGCCGGGCCAGGAGGGCGTGCTCGGGTAGGTGCCACTGACCGAACTGCTGCCCGCACGGGAGCGGTCGACTATGAGCCAGTCGGCGAGCTTGCTGTAACCGTCGGGGGCGGTGACGACCGCGCGAAGGTTCACGTCGGTGCCGAGACCGACGACCAGAGGGCTCTTGACTCCCGCCCACTGCACGTTCAGCGGCAGGGCGACGGTGATCGCCGACGTGGCCGTGCTGGTGTGACCGCGATTGTCGGTGAGGGTCACAGTGAGCCGGTGCTGTCCGTACGGGAGTTGCCGGGCAATCGTCCCGGTGCCGCCAACCTTGAGGAAGCATGACTGCGGGAGGCCCGTGGCGGTGGCCGGGGCGCTGTTCCACAGGGATCCGTCCACGGAGACGGATATCTGCTGGGGTGCGACGTACTGTGCACCGCTTCCGCAGCCCAAGGTGCTGGAACCGTATGCGTAGCTCACGCCCATGTTCGCCAGGGCGTCCGGTGCGATCGTGCCGGAGTACAGGTTGAGCGTGGGTGCGTGGTCGATGACCAAGGTGAGCGGAACGGGGTCGCCGACGGTGCCGTTGCTGTCCACCGCCACGGCTTCGGCGGGATAGGCGCCGGAGGGGATGGCCTGGGTGTCAGCCGTGGTGCTCCAGCTCGTGCCGTCCGCAGAGGGAGTCAACTGCAGCGTGGGCCACGAGGGCTGCCCTGGGACCAGGATCTGAACGCTGCTGACGGTGGTGCCGTCGGGGGCGCCGGCGCCGGGAGCTGCGGTGGCCTGCACGGTCAGGGAGCTGTCCCCGACCAGGCCTACCGGGGTGCTCGGGCTCCACGGCGTGTTGGTGACAGGCACGACAGTGGTGGGGCGGTGATTGTTCACCAGGGCGTTCAGGTCGGCATGCGCCACCCCCACGGTGCCGGCGAACGCCAGCGCGACAAGGACTACGCCTCCGTCGTCCAGCGCCGGGAGCGCCAGGGGGCCGCTGCCGCCCTGGACCGGGGCGGTGGTGTTCAGGTCGGCGGTGACGGTGCAACTGGTGGCGCAGTCCGCAGGCAACGGAATTTGCTGGCGCAGCCGGACGGAAGGTGTCGTCCCGATGAACTGACCGGCGGTGAGCTGGATGAAGGTCACCGGGTCGGTGGCCGAGTTCTGCACGTTCAGGGTGACCTGGGTGTCACCGGTCAGGGTCTGGCCGGCGGTGATGTTCCCGAACGAGACGCCGGCCTGGGCGGGCGCGTCGGCGAGGGCCGGGGACGCGGTGACGGCACAGCTGAGCAGGGAGGCCCCGAGGAGGGGGGCGAGTGCCTTCGTCGAGCGAAGGGGCGGCATAGGTGATCTCCGTGGCAGGGATGTTGGGATGAGAGTACTGACTCCGAGCCCGTGAGCGACGGGCATATATCCCGCCCGTCGTTGTACCACCACGAGTGCCTACCCGTCGCATCGCCTTCCCCATGCTCGCACCGGCCTTCGTGACCATCTTCCTGCTCCAGTTCGCCCAGATCCGGAACAACTTCACCCTGCGCCTGGCGACGCTCACAGGATTCATTAACTTCCGTTATTGGAAGGACACTTGACGGATGGAGCAGTGACATTTCCTTCTGAATAGGCCTGCTGGCACCGACGCGCCCTGGTGTACCGGCCAAGCACGACGCAGGAGCAAGTACTGGTGAACTGATGATTACTCACTGTGCTGGTCACAGCACGGTTTACGTACCGCTGGGGCGGTTGACCCGGTGTTCCGCACCGGACATGACGGTGGCTTCCCAATGAACCATTCACGACGTCCAGGGCGACAGAGGGGGCACGCTCCGCGCTCTCTCCCGGCTCGCCCTGTGGCGTCGGGCCCCGAAAAGTCCTTGCAGCGTCAGGGCAGTGTCGATATCCCTGCACCGGTGGGTACTTCACCATGTTTGCGGACTGCTATGTTCTCGCAAGATCCCCTCTCTGTAGAAGGAGCGCACGCATGCTCAACGGTCTTCCTGAAATCTCGGTCACGCGCATCGCCGCCCTTGCGGCGGTCAGCGCAGGACTGATTGTCGGCGCGGCTGTGGCCATTGCTCCGGCCCCGACGACGGCCGAGGCCCGAGGCTGCCACATATCGGCCCTGGCGGCGGCTGAGCCCGCCCACTCCTCGGAGCTCTTCCGGCCGGCCGGTTGCTTCTAGCCTCCTGACGAGAAGTCATGTGATGAACAAGGACACCTGATGCGAGCCGTGCGACCGCTGAAAGTCGCACGGCTCGCGTTCGGCTCCACCGGTCCCGAGGAGACGGCCCATGCAGACCACCCTGACCGAGCAGCGCCTGATCGGTCTGGCCCGGACGCTGACCCGCGTCCGAGCGGACAGCCCGTTCTACCGGGGGCTGATCCCCGACGGGGACATCGGGCCCGACGACGCCCCCGGTCTGCTGCGGCAGCTGCCCTGGCTCGACCCGGCCGGCTGGGCCTCGGTCCGCGAGCAACTGCGCACCTCGACCTTCGACGGGATCGCCACCGGGTTCACCAACGGCACCTCCGGTACCCCGAAGGCGTTCTACTCGACCGAGGCGGAGCGTGCGGCGCTGAGGTCCAGCCGTGTCGGCGACGGGCGTCGGCGGCTGCAGTTGGTCGGTTTCAACCACGGGGCCGTGGTGGGTCTGGACCTGGCTGGAGAAGGAGACTTCGTCCCCCTGCTGTCGATGGCCTACTTCGACCTGGCGGCCGACCTCATCGCCAACGGCTCCGCCGACGGGAGTCGCATTCGCGTCCTGGCGGGTACGGCGCGGCAGATCAAGGATCTGACGCTGCACATGCAGCAGCGCTTCGGCGACATCTCCGGCTTCGGCATCGACTCGCTGGAGGTCGGGCGTGAGTTCCTCTCCCGTGGCTGGGAGTCCCGGCTACGCGAGTGGTGGGGTGCGGAGATCGACGTGGTCTACGGCTTCTCCGAGCTCCGTATGTGCAACGCGCTCAAGTGCCGGACCTGTGCACACCATCACTTCCCTCCGTCCTGCGTGGCCGAAGTCGTCGACCCGGCCGATCCCGACCGCTATGTTCCGCTAGGCGGGCGCGGCAGCCTGCTGGTGACGGCGCTCTACCCCTACGTCGAGTTCGAGCCCCGGATCCGCTACCGGCCCGGCGACCTGGTCCAACTCGCTGCGCAGGCCTGCCCGAAGTGGGGGGAGCCGGGGTTCCTCCCGTTGGGGCGGGAGGCGCACTGCGTGGCCTCCGGCGAGCAGGGCGGGTTCGTCACTACTGCGGACTGTGTGTCCACCTTCGCGGACCTGCCGCAGGTCGCGGTCAGTCCCCGCCATCTGTACCCCGATGCCGACCAGCGGCACTACGAAGCGGGAAGCCCCCGCTTCAAGATCGTCGACGAGGCCGACGGCCCCGCCGTCCGGGTGGAGCTCCGCTTCGACCCGCAGGTCTGGCCGCAGGAGGCACAGGCCGTCGCCGACGCGGCCCGGAAGTCCCTTCCGGCGGGGGTCCGGGTGATCCTGCACGGCCCTGGCCAGCTCGAAGACGTGACCCTCGTCTAGGGAGCCCCCAGCACGGCGAGCCAACGCAAGCCGAGGCCCCGGCAGGAAATCGAGTGTGCGATCCATCCGTCCCTGTGCCAGTATCACCGGCCATGACCGCAGAACGAGCTACCGCCCTCTTCGACCAAGTGGCCTCGGTGTACGACGAGGTGCTGCCGTTCTTCGCCGGGTTCGGCGAGCAGCACATGGAGTGGCTCGCCCCTGCTCCCGGCACCCGTGTCCTCGACCTGGGCGCCGGACGCGGCGCCCTGACCGGTGCCGCGCTCGCCCGTGGCTGCCAGGTGACGGCCGTGGACTGCGCCCCCGGCATGGTCGAGCGGATCGCGGCCCAGTACCCGGACGTCCACGGGACGCGGGTGATGGACGCTCATCGACTGGACTTTCCGGACAGCTCCTTCGATCTGGTCTGCGCCGGATTCGTCGTCCACCTGCTCGACGATCCGGCAGCGGCGGCCCAGGAGGTCCGTCGAGTCCTCGCCCCTGGCGGGGTGTTCTCCTTCTCCGTCCCCGGAGCCGTCGAGGACGCGCCGGAGTGGGAGTTCTACAGCGCCCTCTTCCGCGAGTTCCAGCCGCGGATACCCGCCGGCGAGGGACGCCTCAGCCGCCCCCTGGACGAGCAGCAGCTTCTCGTGACGGCCGGATTCACCGACGTCGGCGACACTGACATCGAGCAGCGTCTCCCGGTCCCCGACGCCGACACGTTCTGGAACTGGGCGCTCTCGCACGGCTCCCGCGCGTTCATCGACGCCCTCCCGGCGGACTCCCGATCCGAGTTCGAGGCCCGGGTGCGGGCGGAGCTGGCCATCATGGATCCGATCGTGTTCGCCTCCGGCGCCAGCCTCTGGCGCGGCACCTCGCCGGCCTGACCCGCGTCGGCGGCTGTCGGGCCGGAGGGCGGTCCGGTTTGCGGGGCACTGACCCGGACCGGCCGGTGGAGGGTCAGTGACCGACGGCGGCCTTGACCGCCTTCGTGGCGAAGTAGCCGGAGAGCCAGCCGGCGGTGGCGTCCGAGTGGTGCGGCGCCTCGACGAAGCCGGTGATGGCGAAGCCCGCCGCGATCTGGCCGCCGAGCTGCTCGGTGAGCGTGTGGCTGTACTCCACCGGCGCGTCGAGGCCCCACAGCCGTTCCCGCTCGGCGGGCTCCAGGTGGGTGAGGTCGCTGTAGGGCAGGCGGTGACGCACCACCAGCTCGCCGCGCGCCTCCAGGGGCTCGGCATCGAAGAGGTAGACGTCCGGGTTGAGGAAGCCGGACAGCAGCGTCCCGCCGGGGCGCAGCACGCGGTGGCACTCGCGCCAGACCGGCGCCGGCTCCGGGATGAACAGGTTGGAGACCGGGTGGACGATCAGGTCGAAGGAGGCGTCCGGGAACGCACTCAGGTCGCGCGCGTCACCGAGCACGGTGCGCAGATCGAGCCCCTCCCGCGCCGCGACCATCTCGTCCTGCGCCAACTGGCGGGGCGAGTTGTCGAAGACGGTCACCCGCGCGCCCGCCGCGGCCAGCACCGGACCCTGCTGCCCGCCGCCGGAGGCGAGGCAGAGCACGTCGCGACCGGCGATGTCCGGCGGGAACCAGGTCGGGTCGACCGGCTCGTGTCCGATCAGGACGATGGACCACTGACCGGCCCGCGCCTTCGCGATCACCTCGGGGCCGACCGGGCGCGACCACTCGTTGCCCTGCTCCACCTCGCGGTCCCAGGCGAGGCGGTTGTGCGCGACGGGGTCGACGGGGTCGACGGGAGTCTGGCTCATGCGCCACACCCTAGTTGCTACGTCGAACAAGTGTCCGCAGATGGCCTGCTGCAGGGGTTGACGCATGCGACAAGCCCTCCTTAGGGTTGACGCATGCGACAACCTCTCCCGAGGGACACCATGGGCACCACCCCGCCGCGCAATGCCGGCGGACGCCCCGAGGTCGGCCCCAAGATCGATGTTCGCCTCCCGCTCGACACTCTCCGGCGTCTCGACGACCGGGCCGAAGCCGCCCGCAAGTCCCGCGCCGACACGATTCGCTCACTTATCGACGACGGCCTCGACCACCCCCGTACTCTCGCGGAGCTCGCCGCCGAACGCCCCCTCGAACTCGTCGACCAGGTCGTCGACGGCGACCACTCCCACGGCGTCTCCGTCCACAGCAGCGGCCGCACGTTCTGGCTCTCCAGTTGCCCGGACGGGTGGATCCTCGCCCACAGCAGGAGTACGAGGCTCATCGCCGCCTTCCAGGGCGCGGCGCTCCTCGCCTTCCAGCACCTCCCCGTCAGCGAAGTGACTCCCCATCTGACCTCCGACGAGCCCGCCTTTCCCGCCCTGGTCGCCGCAGGACGGGCAATCCTCGACGACATCGGCGCACAGGAACGCCACCTGGCGCGGAACCTCGACGCCGTGCAATGGCCGCCCATCCTCTGACCGGCGCCCTCCCGACATGACCAACGAGCGCGCTGTGGACACGACTTCACCGCGGAGGCCAGCCGCGGTACCCGCTGCCGGAGGGGCGCTGCTCGAAGTCGGGGCAGCGGAAAGCCTCCTGCACGAACCCGCTTCTCCGATCCCAGAGGGCGAACAGGTCCCGCTTGCCGGTGACAGACCGGTATGCGTTCTCGTGGTCGCGGAAGCATGCCATCGAGCCGCAGGGCGCGCACCGACGCTGCACTGTCCGTGCAGTCGGCCACGACGGCGGCCGGGCCGCTGCTCTCCCTACGGCGCTTCCCCCGCCGGGGTGTCGTCCTCGGCGTAGACGACCTCCAGCTCGAAACCCTGACTGTCGATCAGGTGCACGGCGCTGCCGGTGTCCACCCGCAGCGTCCAGTCCGCCGCCAGCGCGGCCTTCAGCACGGGCTCGCGCGCACCGCGCACGGCCAGGTGGTTCAGCCCGGCCCGGAGCCGGTCGTGGCCGCCGGGCCGCAGCGCCGGCGACTGCTCGATCACGACGTAGCTGCCGCCACCGCTCCGCCAGCTGCGCCCGCGCTCCCAGTTCTGGTACAGCCGGCAGCCGAGCGCCACCAGCACCGGCCCCCACTGCCGCTCGGCGGTGGCGAGATCGTCCACCCACAGCTCGACGTGGTGGACGAAGGCTCCGCCCGGCTCCTGTCGGTCCTCACTCATGGCGCCGATCCTCGCACGCAACCGCCCCGGGCACCCGTTGCGGCGTGCGGCCGCAGCGAGTGCCCGGGAGGTCCGAGGCCTTGTCGGCCCGGTGCCAGGCCCTCAGTCGGCCTGCCCACGGGCACCCTGCTTGACCCGCTCGACGGCCTGCTGATGGGCCTCGCGGGCGGCCGGCTCGTCGGCGACCGCCACCGGGCTCTCAGGGAAGGTGAACCAGTCCTGGGCACCGACGTACTGCACGGTGATATCGGCCCGGCCGTCGACCCAGGTGGTGTGCACGGTCAGTTCGCCGCTGATGGTTCCCCGCTCAACGGTCGGCACACCGCCTGGGCCGGAGATGATGCCGATCGTGGTCCACGTCGCCCATTGCTCCACGGGTGCCTCCTGCTCGGTACGGCCGAGCGCCCCTCGTGAGCCGCGGGCCCATGAGAGGCGGATTGCGTACTTACCCGGTCCACCATACAAGCGGACCCCGCTACTCCGCCGTTCGAGGCCGTGGCGCCTTGCGGCGCGCGATTCAGGCGCGCGACTCAGGCGCGCGACTCAGGCGCGCGACTCAGGCGCGCGACTCAGGCACCGGCGACGACCGGCCAGTGACCGCCGGGGAAAGCGGTGCCGTCCTCGGCCTCGCCATGGATCGTGGAGAGCTGGCTGGCCTGGACACCGAGGAGGGCGGACAGGGTGCCTACGAGGGCGACTATCGCACCGAGGGTGAACGCGCCACTACTGAGCGAGGCCAGCAGGCCGACCGGAGCAGCCACGCCAGTGGCCGTAGCCGCTGCGGCCGCGATCTGCGACATGACGAATTGGGCCACCAGGAGCAGCACCCCCGCATAGAAGGCCAGTCCTGAGACAGCGCATGTCTGGAGCGCCCCGGAGACCTTGTCCGAGGAGGCACCCAGCCGGGCAGCAGCAGCGGACTGCGGAGTGATCGCCGTGGTGTAGGCGGTGGCAGCGGCACCCTTCCAGTCGCCGGTGCTGCCGAGCGACGCCGGGTTGAGTTCGGCTGCGACGCCGGTGAAGATGCCGCGGGCACTCTCCCACTTGTAGGCCGTCTCCCAGAACATCACGGGGGCACCGAGTCCCTCGATCACCTCGTTCAAGAGGTTCATCGCCCAGTTGGCGAGCTCCCACAGCTTCTCACCCAAGTAGACGATCGACTCCGCCAGCCACGAGGGGATGTACCACTCATTGGCAAGCCGCAGGACCTCCGCCTGAACACTCTCCTGGTGCTTCGGGATCTCGGCCAGCTTCCCGGTGATCCGGTCCGAGATCTGGCTGTACTGTGTCGCGTCGAACATGATCGTCTCCCATTCATCAGTCCGGCGTCATTTCTGCAGAAGGCGGAAGGACGCGGCAGCGGCACCCTCTGTCTGTTCGTAGCCGGCTGCGGTCCTACGCAGCAGTCCGGCAATCCGCTCACACTCCGCCGCCCCCTCGCCCGCACGGCCCGCGATGACCTGGGAGACCTGGGTGTGCGCGTCGACCACGATCTGGAACACACCCGCCTCGATCCGATTGAAGGCGAGGGCGGCGACAGTACTCTGGCCCTGCTCAAGGGCGTCGGACTCCTGCTGCCAGGTCTTGGCCTCATCGTCGAGCGTGTCGACGGTCACCTGGTAGCCAGTGGGCGTCGACATCAGCGCACCCCTCCCTGGTCGCGGCCCTGGTCGCGTCCTTGGTCGCGGCCGAATGCGCCCGAGGTGAATGTTCCGGGGCCGCCGGAACCAAAGGTTCCGGGAACCGGCCAAGCCTGGCTCCCGCCACCGGAGTTCTGCAGCAACGCGAACAGCTCTCCCACGAGCCGGTCGGAGCGCCGGGCACGTCCCGCCTGCTGCTCAACTGCAGCCCGACGTCGCGAGCGCGCCTGTGCGAGCGCGGAACTCAGCGCCGCCTGAACGGTCTCGTCGCCCTGCCGGTCGGCCCAGCGCTCATCCACCGTGCAGGCCGCGAGCCCGCGCGGGGAAAGGCTGAGCCGAACCGCTCCGTCACCGCCCTGGCCGGTCCATCCGCTCTCTGCCGACACTGCGGCATCCCCGGAAGGCAGCTCCGGCCCATCTCCGATCAGCTCCAGAACCTCGTCGACGACGGTCGCCAGCGGCCGGGGCGGCTCCTCCGCCGCAGGCGGCGTGGCCGACTCCGGCCGGCTCTCGTCGACTCTGGCGATATCGAACTCCTGCTTCCATTGAGCCAGTTGGGCCAATGCCGCCTGCTGGGCAGCCTGGAGCACGGCCTGGCCGAGGCCGCCCGGGCCAACCGCCTGCCGCCAGCGGGGGGCCAGGGCGATCCGCTCCGGCAGAGCGTCCGGGGCGATCCGGACGCGAACCGACATCGCGGCGTCCTCACCCTCCGCGGCGGATGGACGAGCCCGGGCCAGGAGCTCTGCGGTGCGCATTACCTCGGTGAACTCCTGCTGGAATTTTATGAGTTGACTCTGCTGACTACTCAACGCTCCCCCTGCATGTGACTTGTTCAGTAGGTGAGATCCTTGGCCGGCACCGCCAGGTGCGGGACCAGGACGTAGCCGCTGCACACCACTCCCAACCCGAGCCCCATGCCGAGCAGCAGGTGCCCGCCGCCGGTGAATGCCTCGCTGGCCAGCATGATGGCGCTGCACTCACTGGGCAGCACACAACCGATGGCGAGGGCGATCCGCAGGCCACGCGGGAGCCGCAGCCGGAACAAGGGGACGAGGGCGAGCAGGACCACTCCGAGCAGGGCCACGCCCAGTGCCGCAGCTGCCGGGAACCAGGGAAAGAGCGGGGCAGCCAGGACGTCGGTGCGGTTGCTGCTGAGCGCCCAGCGCAGCAGTGGCACGGCGAAGCAGAGTGCCGGGATCGCGGCGCCCCACAGCCCGACCGCCCTGCGACCGAAAATGTTGGCACCCGCTGTGCTCATGGCTCTCCCCGCGTTTCGGCAGCCTCAATTCCCCCGGCTGATCCACGCCGCCACCGTAGCGGGCCGCTGTCGATCATTGCCTGTGAACGGAGAAGACTTGAGCGAAACAAGAGCTTGGCCCTCGACCCCGTTGTGATGACACGTCTGATCTGGCTTGCGCGACCGTAGTTGCTCGGACATCAGGAGTCGAATCCCGGGACCTGACTGTTGGTGGCACCTCCGACGGCCGGCCAGTGACCGCCGTAGGCAACCGTTCGGCAGGTGTACTGTTCCCTGGTCCTCCGCGCTGCCTCGAACCACCGGAGTCCGCATGTACGCACGACCCCTCGGCCCCGGTGCGCAGCTCGCTCCGCTGGAGCCCTGGTGGGCCGAGGAGTTTCTCGCCCACTTCGACCGCTGCCGCGCCTATATCACCCCCTGGGTGGGCCGCAACTTCGTCGCCACGGACCTGGAGTCCGCCGAAGCCGTGCTGCGGGGCTACTGGGACGCGCAGGCGCTGACCGGCGCGGGCATCCACGGCATCCGCCTGGACGGGGTCCTGGTCGGCGGCGTCATGTTCGCTTCCATCGACGCGGCGTCCGGCGTCGCCGAGGTCGGCTGCTGGCTGGAGCCCGCCGCCGAGGGGCGCGGGCTGGTCACCCGGGCGGTCGGGCTGCTGATCGACTGGGCCTTCCGGGAGCGGGGACTCCGCCGGGTCATCTGGCACACCCTGTCCGCCAACACCCGCAGCATCGCCACCGCCCGCCGTCTCGGCCTGACCTACCAGGAGGCGGACGGCTCCGGCGACGAGCCTGCGGAGATCTGGTCGACCACTCCCGAGGACTGGTTCGGCCGCCGGGACGCCGGGGCCGAGGAGGCGGCCGACGCTGCCTCCGACGAGGACCGGATCGACGCCCTGGCCGCGACGTTCTTCGACGCCTTCACCAATGCCGACGGACGCGAAGTCGACCTGGGCAGCCTGGAGTCCATGTTCGTGCCGGGCGCCGTGGTCGTGAGCCATGCCGAACCCGTGAAGGTCGAGACCGTGGAGCAGTTCCTGACGCCACGGCAGAAACTGCTCCACGGTGGCGAACTGGTCGACTTCAGGGAGTGGGAGACCAGCAGGACCACCCTGGTCTCCGGGAACGTCGCGCAGCGCCTGGTCCGTTACGCCAAGTCCGGGGTCCTGCGCGGCGACGCCTACACCGGCAGCGGGACCAAGTGCATCCAACTGCTGCGGACACCGGCCGGCTGGCAGATCACGGGCATCACCTGGAGCGACGACACCAGCGAGTGAGCCTCGGGGATTGTGGCAGTCCCGTGCACGACGATCACAGGCCGTACTCGGCAGCGCTGACCGTCTCGTCGGCTGGGGGTGGCGTGAGCGTCAGTGGTGCGTTGTAGTCGCTGAAGGTGGTCGTTGCGGCTTTCGCACCACTGTCGGTGACCTGAAGGACCTCGGGCGCGGCAGTGTCGGAGACGAGGATGGTGGCGTTGTCCAGGGGGTCCAGGAGGGTCAGCGCCTTGGTCCCGGCGAATGTTGTGACGGGTCCGACGGTCGAGATGGCGGCGTGCTGCATCGAGGAGACCACTATCGAGTTCAGCGAGCACACTTCCGCAAACAGCCGCATTTTCGTGTCGGAGAGGCTGCTCTTGAAGTACTTTCCGCTCAGGAGCTGCTGCGCAGCGGGGCTCCCGCCGCCCATCGTGCGCCAAAGGGCGAGGTCGGGCTTGACCCAGATATCGCTTCCGATGACGACCACCTGGTAGGAGCCGGCGCCGGCTGTGGTGGCGGTGCCCTGACACCCCTTGTCCCCCGCGATCCTCACGTCGACGGTGGTATGCGGAACGGCGTTGGCCTCGCCGCCTGTCACGTGTACCGAGGTGGCGAGGGATTGAGCATCCTCGGCGTTCGTGGCAATCGTGCCTCCCGCCATACCTGCCAGTGGGCCCGCCAGTGTCGCTGTCGGACTCGGGGTGGCGGGTATGGCCGTGGCGTTCGTGGCGATGGGAGTACTCGCCGCTGTTGCAGCGCCGATCGGCTTCGTGGTGCTGCTGCAGGCGGTCGCGGTGAGTGCGAGCGCGGTGCAGACGAGCGTGCTCGTGGCCATGCGCGTCGTGCTGATCACAGTTTCTGATCCCCCGGGGAGTTGTCGCGGAGGGCAAGAGTCCGCACCTCCGTCTGCACACCCTAGGGCCTGCTTCAGAGGCGGCAGCACGCTGATGGGCTGCACCGCCGTCTTGGGTGTCGGTCGGTGCGGGTGGTGTGTTGGGTCACGGGCCGTGGCCCTCCTGCCCGGGGGGGTGGGAGGGCCACGGTGCGGTGCGGGGTGGTGCGGGGTTGGTGCGGGGTGGGGTGGGGTTAGTTGGTGCTGGTGGCGATGGCGCCGAGGCCGGCGGCGTTGCCGGGGATGTGGTAGACGCTGGACCACTTGCCGGTGCCGTAGTTGGCGTCGATGTTGTAGAGGGTGTTGTCGGAGCCGGTGAAGTACAGGTGGACGACGCTGCCGATCGCGGCGGCGGAGAGGGACCCGACACCGGCCGCGCCGCCGGGCACGGTCGTGACGCCGGTCCAGGTGCCCTTGGAGTAGTCGCCGTCCTGGTTGAACAAGGTGTTGCCCGAGCCGGTGTAGTAGAGGTGGTCGATGCTGCCGACGGTGGCAACAGCGAGGTTCTGCACCCCGGAGGCGTTGCCGGGCAGCGCCATGACCGAGGACCAGGTCCCGGTGGTGTAGTCGGCGTTGAGGTTGTAGATGGTGTTGCCCGCGCCGGTGAAGTACAGGTGGACCGAGTTGCCCTGGGCGGTGGCGGTGATGTTCTGCACCCCGGCCGCACCGCCCGGGACGGCCTGGACCGCGGACCAGCTGCCGGTGGTGTAGTTCCCGTCGGTGTTGTAGATCGTGTTGTTGGACCCGATGTAGAACAGGTGGACGGTGTTGCCGACCGCGACGGCGGTCACCTCACGCGCCCCGGCCGCACCGGGGATCTTCTGCCAGCTGCCCCAGCTGCCCGTCGCGTAGTCGCCGTCGTTGGTGTAGACCGCGTTGTCCGAGCCGATCGCGTACAGCCGGGTGACCTTGCCGGTGCTCGCGGCGGCGACCTTGGTGACCCCCGCCGCCCCGCCCGGGACGCTCTGCAGCGCGGACCAGGTGCCCTTGGCGTAGTTCCCGTCCTGGTTGAACAGCGTGTTGCCCGAGCCGACCATGAAGACGTGCACGGTGGTGGCCGGGTCGGACGTCGGCGTCCCGGTCCCGGTCCCGTTGCCGCCGATCGGCGCGACGTAGCCGCTGATGCTCATCCCCATGTAGGAGCTGTAGCCCAGCGCACCGCTGTAGGGCCCGTCCTGGTGGACCGCCGAGGTCGCGGCCCAGTTCCCGCTGGTGCCGTTCTCGTCGCCGCCGACGGTCTCGATGGTGCCGTCCGCGTTGACCTGGGTGACGATCGCGACATGGTCCGCGGACCCGGCCCCGTTGTAGTCGAACACGACCGCGTCGCCGACGGCCGGCGTCCCGGTCAGGCCGCCGTTGTACTGCCCGAAGCTGCCCGCCGCCGCGGTCAGGCCGCTCACGTTCACCCCGTCCTGCTGCCACACCCACTTGGCGAAGTCCGCGCACCACAGCTCCGGGCTGCCGCCGTTGCCGGTGCACGAGGACTCGTAGCCGCTCCCGCCGGCACTGTTGGTGTCGCAGGCCCCGTGGCCCAGGTTGGCCTGGGCGATCTGGGCGACCGCCGAACCGGTGTCGGCATGGGCCGGCAGCACCGACAACCCGGTCACCGCGGCCGCCGCGACCAGCGTCGCAATGCCGTTGCGGCGGAACTTCGCACTGAGAACAGACACAGGAATCTCCTTGAAGGAAGCACAAGCGAAAGAAAAAGGGAGTGTGGTGCGTGGTGGTGCGGTGTCAACTGCCGGACCCGCGAGGGGCCCGGGTGTGGGATGGCACGGCCGGCCCGCACGAGGGCGTGCCCGGCTGGACGGCTGGCCTGCAGGAACAGCCGTCACGGTGAGAGGTGCAGCGAAAGGACATGCCCGGGAGTGCCAGGGGTGCCGGGGGTGCCGGGGCCCGGCCGGAACCGGGCGCGGACACGGAGGTCCGCTCGGACGGCTGCCCTGCAGGAACAGCGGTCGTCACTATCAGCGGCACAGACGGTGCGGTGCGGGACGGGTCAGCCGGCGGGACGCGGCTGCCACACCCCGGAAGACGCCGACGGCGCCGACGGTGCGGGTGGCGCCGACGGCGCCGACGGTGCGGGTGGTGCGGGTGGTGCGGGTGGGAGGTAGCGGTGCCGCAGGAGCGGCGAGGCCAGGTGGCAGCGGTGCAGGAGCGCGGCCGCCCGCCGCTGCGCACCGTCGGGGTCCTGGTCGGGGGTCTCGGGGGTCCGCAGGAACAGCAGCAGGTCGATCCGGTCCGGTCCGGCGCGGCCGGAGGCGTGTTCGAGGCGGTCCTCGGGCACGGCGTGCGCCCACAGCACGTCCACGATCTCGGCCCCCTCGGTCGGCCCGTCCGCCGCCCGCGCCCCCCGGTTGCGGTCCAGGGAGGTGTAGACGATGTCCACCGCGCTCAGCCCCAGGAGCCGTTGCCGTCGGCGACCACACCGGCCGGGGCCGGGACACTCACCGCGGCCTGGACCACGGCCACAGCAGCAGCCGGGGCGGCGGCCGGGGCGGCGACGGCCACGCTGCCGGGCAGCATGACGACCGTGCCGACGGCGAGGGCGGCGACCGCGGCGGCCTGGGCGAGACGGGTACGGATCATGGCAGTGAGTCCTTTGCTGAAGGAGGGACGGGTGTCCATCTCCGGATCTCGCGTCCCGCGGTGACGCTTCGTCCGGCTGCCGTTCGGGCTGTTCCCTGCCGGCAGTGACCAGCTTCGTCGCAGATCAACACCCCCGGAAGAGTTTCCGGGTGTCGCCAAGACGCCTGTCGGGATTGCGACACGTTGACATGGCATCATCAACTCTGCGGTACTCGCTGGACGTGCTTCAAAAGGCGGCTCCGGTATCGTCGCCCCTGGCTGCAATCCCGGTGCTGCAAAGACGGGCGATCGAGCAGCGGACGACCGGGAGTTCCCGTTGCTCGCGCCCGTACCAAAGACTGGATGGAGGACTCCCCGGCCTCTTCCCCACCGGCAACAATGGCTCCAGCCTGGCCCGTTGCGTGCTCGTCAGATCCGCCCGCCCCCTTGGAGCGACTCGCACACAGGCGGTTCAGGGCTTGGGTGAGCTCTCCTCGGTCCGCGACTCGGCGGTGAAGCTGGCGAGGAAGTTCAGGGCCTCCTCGGCCGGGCTTCCGGGTGGGGCGGTGTAGATCACGAGGAGCTGGTGGGCGGCGCCGGGGACCTGGAAGGTCTCGTAGTTGAGCGTGACGTCGCCGACGGCGGGGTGCCGGAATCGCTTGGGTCCGTGGGTCTTCTCGTGTACGTGGTGGCCGGCCCACAGCGTGCGGAAGGTCTCGCTGCCGAGCGACAGTTCGCCGACGAGGCGCACGAGTTCCGGATCGTGCGGCCGGCGTCCGGCTGCCATCCGCAGGATGCCGACCGTGGTGCGGGCGGATTCGTCCCAGTCGAGGTGGATCCGTGGGGCGTCCGGGTCGAGGAAGATCCGCCGGGCCATGTTCCGCTCGCGGGCCGCGAGGTTGGGGAAGTCGGCGATCAGCGCGGCCGCGAGTGGGTTCCGGGCGAGGACATCGTTGCGGTCGTTCATGATCACGGCGGGGGCGCTGGGGATCGCCTCGACGACCTGCCGCAGGGCGGGGCGCAGCGCCTCGCCGCGTCCGGTGACCGCAGCTGTCGCGCCGGGACGGCGGGGCGGGCAGGCCAGGTCGTACAGGGCCGCCGGGCTGCTCACCACGCTCACCGCCACTCGGCTGGGCGGCAGCGGCCTCCCCTCCGGTTCGGCGACCCGGATCGCCGGGCAGGCCGTCCAGGGCGAGGTGGCCGGGGCGCACCGCGCGGCCCTGGCCGCAGGCTTCACCGGCGCCCTCCACACCCTGGGCCTCGTCCTTGCGGCCCTGTCGACGCCGGGCGCGGTCCTCACCTGCCTCGCGCCCGCGCCCGGCGCCGCCGCCTCGCACCGCTGAGCGCTCGGCTCGTGCGAGGCGGCGAGCCGTTGTCGGGTCAGCCCGCGTCGGCGGTGAAGGCCGGCAGGTAGCCGTCGGCCTGGCCGGTCGAGGTCGGGTGGTACGACTCGTCGATCGGCAGCGTGGTGCTGTGCAGCCAGGAGTCGTCGGAGCAGATCTCGTGGCCGTTGAAGGCGGAGCGGACGTCGGCGAAGGCGAAGCCGGCCTTGGCCGCCTCGTTGGCGATCACCCCGTCGAGGTCGTCGGCCGCGCCGTTGATGGCGTTGCGGGAGGTGTCGCTGATGCCGAACAGGCAGTCCCCCGGCACCTGGTAGAGGTGCGGGTAGCCGAGGACCACGACGTGGGCGTTGGGCGCGTCGGCATGGATGGCCGCGTAGACGCTGTCCAGCTTGCCGGCGAGCTGGGTGTTGGTGAAGCTCTCGGCGGTGGACACCGCGCTGAGGCAGGCACTGGTGCCGTCCAGCACGCAGGTCTCCATGGTGGAGGCGAAGCCGGCGTCGTTGCCGCCGATGCTGATGCTGACCAGCCCGATGGAGGAGTTGAGGCCGGAGAGCTGACTGCTCAGCACATCCGAGGTGGTGGCACCGGAACAGGCCGCGAAGTCGAAGGACGAGGGGTGGTTGGCGGCCTGCCAGAGGTAGGGGTAGGCCAGGGTGCTCTGCTCGCAGTCGCCGCTGGAGCTGATGTAGCTCCCCGATCCGACCCCGGAGGAGTAGGAGTCGCCGAGGGCGGCGTAGCCGGTCGCGGACGCGTCGGCGGGCGCGGCGGCGGCGAGCAGGCCGGTGCCGAGGCCGAGCACGGAGAGGGTGGCGAGAGCGGTCCGGGCGGTGGTGCGGAGCGAGCGTGCGCGGGTTGGGCGCATGGTGCCTCCACGGCTTCAGGACTGGGCGCGCCGGTGCGGCGCGGATGCGGCGTTGGGTGTGACGCCTATCACTTGAATACCAGTCAGTAACCTAGAAGCCCAGTGTCCATGCCAAGAATTCTTGGGCGTGTCACGGTCGCACGCCCCCTTTCCGCACCACGCGCCGCTCTGTCACCACCCGTGCGCCCTCAGGCGAGGAAGGACAGTCGGACCGTTCGGCGCGGGTTGTCGCCGTTGGTGTCCACCAGCACCACGGACTGCCAGGTGCCCAGGGCGAGTCGCCCGTCCAGCACCGGCAGGGTCGCGTGCGGGGCTACCAGCCCCGGCAGCACGTGATCCCGGCCGTGGCCGGGACTGCCGTGCCGGTGCCGCCAGCGGCCGTCCGCCGGAAGCAGCTCGCGCAGCGCGGCCAGCAGGTCGTCGTCGCTGCCCGCGCCGGTCTCGATCACCGCGACCCCGGCGGTGGCGTGCGGGACGAAGACGTTCAGCAGCCCGTCCGCCCCGGGGGCGACCTCCTGGAGGAAGGCTGCGCAGCGGTCGGTGATGTCCAGCGCCGTCTCCTGGCTGCCGGTGGTGACGTCGAAGGTCCGCGTGGTGAATGCCATGGGCCCATCTTCACCCACCGGCCCAGTGGTTCAGACCTGACTCCCCCATTCGGCACTCGCGCCCACCGCCCGGGCGCCCCGCCCCCGCTGCAGCACTCGCGCGACCCGTTCAGACCTCGCGCGACTCACTCTCGCGGAGCAGCGCGCGCAGCAGCTGCTCGTCGTCCGGACTGAGGCCGGAGACGAAGCGGGCGAGCACGGTCTGCCGGTCGGCGCCCTTGTCCAGCTCGGAGCGCATCCGCCGGGCCGCGAGCCCCGGCGCGTCCTGGGCCTCCTGCGCCGGGGCGTAGGCGAAGGCGCGCCCGACACGCGTGCGGACCACCACGCCCTTCTCGTGCAGCCGGGAGAGGATGGTCGCGACCGTGGTGCGGGCGAGCCCGCCACCGAGCGCGGACTGCACATCGGCCGGGGTGAGCGGCCCGCTCCCGGCCCAGAGCACGCCGAGCACGCCGGCCTCCAGCTCACCGGGGTGGCGGCGCTGCGGTCCGATCTCGGTCATGCGCATCCGCCTTCCGGGTCGTCCGGGCAGGTCTCCACGCGGCGGCCTCCGGGGGAACAGCAGTTTCCATCCACTAGAGTGGCACGGACCGACTACATGTATGTAGACGATAAAGACACGCTATCAAGCGAGCTCGAACCAGTGTCCACCACCGTATGAGGAGTGACGTCCATGGCCCCGGACCCGACGGCCCTGATCAATCTGGCGGTGAACCCGCTCTCTGCGAACTCGCTGCTCTCGGCCTTCGGCGCGGCCGGGATCTTCTTCATCATGTTCGCCGAGACCGGACTGCTGGTCGGGTTCTTCCTGCCCGGTGACTCGCTGCTGTTCACCGCCGGGCTGCTCTGCACCACCAGCAAGGACGGCGTCCACCTCAACCTGCCCACGGTGCTGCTCTGCGCCGTCGCCGGGGCGCTGATCGGTGCCCAGGTCGGCTACCTGATCGGGCAGAAGGGCGGCAAGCCGCTGCTGGCCCGCAGCAAGAACAAGCACATCCGGGCCGGCGCCGAACGCGCCGAGCAGATCCTGGGCGACTACGGCCATGCCAAGGCCATCATGATCGGACGCTTCATCCCGGTGGTCCGGACCGTGCTCAACCCGGTGGCCGGCGCGCTCAACGTCCCGGTGCGCACCTTCACCCTCTGGCAGATCGTCGGCGGGCTGATCTGGTCGGTCGGGGTGACCCTGGCCGGCTACGGCCTCGGCAACACCATCCCGAACATCGACACCTACCTCCTGCCGATCATCGGGCTGATCGTGCTGGTCTCGGTGATCCCGATCGCCATGGAGATCCTGCGGAGCCGCCGGACGTCCAGCACCCCGCAGGAGTAGCCGTGAACGGCGCCTCCATCGACGGCGGGCTGTACCACTGGTTCATCACCCAGGCCGCCGACGCCCCGCACTGGTTCGACAACCTGATCTCGTTCTACGCCACCTACGGACTCGGCCTCTTCGCCCTGCTGATGGTCGTCTGCTGGTGGCGGGCGCGCGGCTCGCGCAGCGCCGCCGCGATGGCGACCGCGCTGGCCGTACCGGTCGCCGTGGTCGTCGCGTACCTGGCCAACGACATCGTGAAGAGCATCTTCCACGAGGCCAGACCCTGCCAGGTGATCACCTCGCCGATGACCATCCAGCCCTGCCCGGGGATCGGCGACTGGTCCTTCCCGAGCAACCACTCGGCCATCGCCGCAGCCTCGGCCGCAGCGATACTGCTGATCGACCGCCGGCTCGGGGCGATCGCCGTGCTGGCCGCGCTGGTCATGGGCTTCGCCCGGATCTGGGTCGGCGCGCACTACCCGCACGACGTGCTGGTCGGCTTCGTCGTCGGCGCGGCCGTCGCCGTCCCGGTCGTGCTGGCCGCCCGCCAGTACGCGCCGCCTCTGGTGGTCCGGCTGCAGTCCGGCTTCCTCCGCCCGTTCCTCACGGCGTAGCCGGGAGCGCCGTCCGCTCCCCCGTCCTCCCCGTTCCCCTGTCCTCCCCGTTCCCCTGTCCTCCCCGCTGCCCCCGTCCTCCCCCGCTCCGCCTCGACTCCGGGCGCCCCGTGCAGGCCGCACGCGGCGCCCGGACCCGGTTCAGGCCGTCTTCCCCGCCGTCTTCGCCGCCGCCGCGCGCTTCCGGTTGCGCACGATGGCCCGGGTGACCACCGGCGGCAGCAGGTCGCGCGCGGTGCGCCGGAGCAGCGACGCCTGGCGCCGGTCCGCTGCGGCCGGGGCGGGTCGGGCCGCAGCGCGCTCGGCCTCCAGCGCGGCGTGGTACCGGGAGACCCGGAAGCCCGGCACCGGGACCTGCTTCCCCTCGATCCGGACGATCCGGTGGCCGGAGACGGTCTGGACGTCCGTCCGGCAGCGCTCCCAGCCCTTGACCTCCCGGAGCAGCTCCTCCTGGAAGGGCTCCGGGTCTCCCCAGGTTCCGTAGAACTTCTCCGAGCTGATGCAGATCGGGCGCAGCCCGTCGCTGAGCACCGCCTCCCAGACGGCGGCGGCGACACCCGGCGTGTGCTCGGACCGGAAGTCGTCCAGGGCGATCACACCCTCGGGCGCGAGCGCCCGACGGGCCACCTTGATGTCCAGTGCGACGTGCTCGTAGAGGTGCGAGGCGTCCACGTGGACGAACCGGCAGCTTCCCTCGGGGATGCGGCCGTCCGCCAGCACCGAGGTGGGCGCCTGGACGATCACCGGCAGCTCGTCGTGGAAGGCCAGGTAGTTGGCCTCGAACGAGTCCCTGGTGAGGGTGGAGCGGTAGGACATGGTCATCTCGGCGCCGTTGTCGTCGTCCGGGGCGTCCGAGTCGAAGAGGTCGCAGACCGTCAGCCGCTCGGCCGGACGAAGGTGCTCGCCGAGCACGACCGCGCTCTTGCCCAGATAGGCGCCGAGCTCCAGCAGGTCGCCGTCGGTTCCCGTGCGCTCCTGGCGACGCAGGAACCAGTCGAAGATCAGCCGGTCCTTGGCGAAGAACCATCCGGGAATATCGTCCAGCACCCCCGGTCGCAGAGCGGGACTGGGTGTGACTTCCGAAGCCATGAGGTTCTCCGTGCATCTGCGCCGTGAGGCAGCCCTGAACGACCTGTGACCGCCGATGGTAAGCGGTACGGAGGCCGAAGGAGAAGGGACTACGTCCGGTTGCGAACTCCCGTTCTCCTCCCGGACAGCCGGGCTTCTCCCTACGGCAGGTCTCCGACCTGCGGCAGGCGGCCTACGGCAGGTCGACGCCCTCGCCGCTGAGCAGCCGGTGGTAGGTGGTGTCCTTGGCGAGATTGCCCAAATGAGTGGCGACCAGGCCGAGGCCGCGGTCGTTCAGCAGCCCGTCGTGCAGCGCGAAGGCCCGGGTGGCGCCGACGGCGCGGGTGTAGTCGATCACCTCGGACTGCTTGGACCAGGGCGCGTGCACCGGCAGCAGCAGCGTGGGGACCTCCTGCTCGGGCAGGGTCAGCGCGTCGCCGGGGTGGAAGACCTCGCCGTCGACCAGGAACCCGATGTTGAGCACCTGCGGGATGTCCGGGTGGATCACCGCGTGCCACTCGCCGTGGACCTCGACCGCGAAGCCGGCCGCGTCGAAGGCGTCGCCGTGGCCGACCCGCTGCACCCGGCCCTCGCCGAGGCCGGTCAGCCGCTCGGCGACGGTCGCGTTGGCCCAGATCTGCAGCGCCGGGTTGGCCTCGGCGGCCTCCCGCAGCCGGTCCTCCAGGAAGTGGTCCGGGTGCTCGTGGGTGATCAGCACGGCGTCCGCCCCGGCCATGGCCTCGGGCTCGGTGAAGCAGCCCGGGTCGAGGACGATGGTCTGCCCGTCCTTCTCCAGCCGCACGCAGGCATGTCCGAACTTGGTGAGCCGCATGGTGCCGACCTCTCTACGCAGGTGGTTGCTTGGCGTCCACCATCCTGCCGCAGCGCGGAGCCGCCGTCCTGACGCCAGCCGGGTGCCCCCGCTACCCGGCTGACCTGCGGTCCGCCTCCTAGAGCGCCGCCCCGCCACGCTCCCCGGTGCGGATCCGGACCACCTCCTCGACCCGCTGCACCCACACCGAGCCGCCGCCCGCCACCGCGATCACCCGGACGATGTCGTCCGCGTCGGCGTCCGCGGCGACGATGTCCATCCGGACGGCGGGCAGCAGGTCGACCCGCCACCGGACGCCCCGGTACACCTCGTACCGGGGCGGCAGTACTCCCTGGGCGTAGACGGTGCTGACGGTCACACCGGGGATGCCGAGGGTGCGCAGGGCCTCGCGGACCTGCTCGAAGCCGGCGGTGGGCAGGACGGCGGTGACCAGCCTCATGGCTCCGCGGCGGGCTCGGCAGCGCGGTCCGGTTCGGTGGCGGACGAGGAAGCGGGTGAGGACGAGGCGGTTGAGGAGGCGCTTGAGGACGAGGCGGTTGAGGACGAGGGTGCGGACGGGGCCGCCCCGACCGCGACCAGGCCGTCCTCGCTGGGGTAGGCCTCCTCGTCGTGGATCTCGACGTCACCGAGCTCCAGGACGTCGTCCGGCAGCCGGAGCTTCATGAACAGCCCGAGGAACTTCAGGATGAGGAAGGTCATCAGCCCGTCCCAGACGATGATCGTCGCCGCCGCCCCGGCCTGCAGCGCGAGCTGCTTGGGATGGCCGTGGAAGAGCCCGGCGACGGAGACCGCGCTGCCGTCCTTGTTGTAGTAGACGGCCATCGCCGGGTCGGCGAACAGGCCGACCAGCAGGCCGCCGAGCAGGCCGGCCACGCCGTGGGTGTGGAAGACGCCGAGGGCGTCGTCCACCTTCCGCATGAAGGAGACCTTGGCGAAGTAGTTCCAGGAGCACCAGACGACCGCCGAGGCGATCACGCCGATCAGGATGGCGCCGGTACCGGTGACGAACCCGGCCGCCGGGGTGATCGCGACCAGGCCGACGATCATGCCGTTGACCGCGCCCAGGAAGGTGGGCTTGCGCTGCTTGCTGAGGAACATGTCGAGCAGCACCCAGGTGAGCAGCGCGACGGCGGTGGTGAGGTTGGTGTTGAGTACGGCCGCCGAGGCGTTCTGGCCGCCGAAGTACTCGTCGCCGCCGTTGAAGCCGTTCCAGCCGAGCCACAGGAAGCCCGCGCCGCAGGCCACCATCGGCAGGTTGTTGGGGACGGCCTTGGCCCGGTCCCGGGCGAGGCGCGGCCCGATCACCGCCGCCGCGACGAAGCCGGAGGTGCCGGCCGCCAGGTGGATCACATAGCCGCCGGAGTAGTCCAGCGCCCCCATCTGCGCCCACCAGCCGCCGCCCCAGAGCAGGAAGGCGTTGACCGAGTAGACGATGCCCGACCAGAGCAGCACGAACAGCAGCCAGGCCCGGAAGTTCATCCGGCCGATGACGCTGCCCAGGAACAGCAGCGGGGTGATCGCCGCGAAGGCGAACTGGAAGTAGGCGAGCGAGGACTGCGGGAACCGGAAGGCGGGCATCAGCCCCTGGCCGCTGACCAGCGGGATGTTCGCCTGCCCGGTCTCGGACTTGGCGCCGAGGATGGTGCCGGGCCGGCCCACGGCGGAGTGCAGGATGCCGGGGCCGAGGTGCATGGGCGTGCCGAAGCTCATCTGGAACTCGTAGAGCACCCAGGCGACGAGCACGACCGAGAACGCGGTGAACGCCATCAGCATGGTGTTGACGATCCATTTGCGCTGGACCAGGCCGCCGTAGAGGATCGCGATGCCGGGAATGCTCATCAGTCCGACCAACGTGGCAGCGACCAGCTGCCACGTGTTGTCGCCGGAGTTCAACCAACTCGGGTAGGGAATCAACGCGCGGTGCCTCCCATCGGGGAAGTGCGGCCTTCGGCGGAGGTGCGGCCGAGCCGCAGGTGTCCACCCGGAAGGTCGGGCCTCGACGTTGCCCTGACGTTTCGTCAGCATTGCTGCGCTGCAAAGAAGTTCTCACAGCCAAGGCCGTGCACGACCTGGCATGGGCCGGTCAGCGCAGCTCAGCGGCGCCGCTCGGCTGGATTCAGCGCCGCCGTTCGACCCGGCTGCGCTTGACCGTGCGGAAACGCCGGGCCACCTGCCGGGCCAGGTCGGCCGCGCCGACCAGCCCGGCCTCGTTGCCCAGCCGCGCCAGCACGATCTCCGCCTCCGGGCGGAAGCCGCGTCCGGTCAGGTTCCGCCGGAACGCCTCCCGGGCCGGGCCGATCAGCAGCTCGCCGGCGGCCGACACGCCGCCGCCGATCACGAAGCGCTCCGGGTCCAGTGCGGCGGCCAGGTTGGCGATGCCCAGGCCCAGCCAGTGGCCGACCTCCTGGAGCAGCTCGACCGCGACCGAGTCGCCCTGCTGGGCGGCCTCGGTCACCAGCGGGCCGGTGATCGCCGCCACGTCGCCGCCGACCCGGTCCAGCAGCGGCTGGGCGACCGGCGACTCGGCGGCGGCCAGCTCCCGCGCCTCCCGGACCAGGGCGTTGCCCGAGGAGTACTGCTCCCAGCAGCCCCGGTTGCCGCAGGGGCAGCGGTGCCCGCCGGGCACCACCGTCATATGGCCGAACTCCCCCGCCATGCCGTAGCGCCCGCGCTCCAGCCTGCCGTCGCGGACGATCGCCCCGCCGATGCCGGTGCCGAGGTTCACCATCACCAGCTGGTCGGTGCCGGCCCCCGCGCCGAAGCGCCACTCCGCCCAGGCGGCGGCGTTGGCGTCGTTCTCGACCACCACCGGCAGCCGCAGCCGGGAGCTGAGCGCGTCCCGCAGCGGCTCGTTGCGCCAGGACAGGTGCGGCGCGAACAGCACCCGGGCCCGGTCCGCGTCCACGAAGCCGGCCGCGCCGATGCCGACCGCGTGCACGTCGTGCCGGTCCGCCAGGTGCAGCACCAGCTCGGTGATGGTGTCCTCGACCACCTTCGGGCTCTTGCTGCGGTCCGGGGTCTCGGTGCGCACCTGCTCCAGGATCCGGCCCTCGCCGTCGACCACCCCTGCGGCGATCTTCGTCCCGCCGATGTCGATGCCGACCGTGGGCAGCCGCAGCAGTCCCGGACGCGGGGCCCGCTCCCGTCGCGGGGACGTACCCGGCGTACGCCTGGTACCTGTGCGGGTGTACGCGCTGCTCACGTTCCGTCCATTCCGTTGTCGGGCCCCCGCCACACGGTACGCGCGCGCCCCGCACCCCGGCGCGCAGACCCGCCCCGCGCGCCGCTGCTCCACCGCTCCGCCTACCGGGCCTGCTGCAGCGCGGCCAGCAGTCGCTCGGCGAACAGGTACGCGTCCCCGGGCCAGCGGGCGGAGAGGTAGTTGCCGTCCTCGACCACGAACGCCGGGCCGTGGTCGGCCGCGGTGCCGCGCCGGGTGGCGCTGCGGGGCCCGCGCTGGAAGTCGCCCGGCGCGGCCAGGACGGCGGTGATCTCGTCCTGCACGTACGCCGGGTACGTCCGGTAGTAGCGGCCGAGCCGCCAGCCGGTCAGCAGGTAGGCGGAGCGCTCCAGGTACCGGGGCAGGCCGGTGGTCCGGCGGCCGTGCAGCACGCTGCGGCCGGTGCCCGGGGCCAGCGCCCGGGCCAGCACCAGCGGACCGTGGCAGATCGCCGCCACCGGCCGGCCGAGCCGCCAGAACTCGGCCACCTTGCGCTGGAGTTCGGCCGAGCCGAGGTACTGCCGCATGCCCGGGGCGTGGCCGCCGGGCAGCAGCAGTGCGTCGTAGTCGGTGGCCACCAGGTCCTTCCAGGCCACTGCGCCGCGGAAGGCCGGGTCGGCGACCATCCGGCGGTAGAACTCCTTCGGCTCCGGCTCGGCGCCGAGCCGGCCGAAGAGCACCCCGTCCAGCAGCCGCGGATCGGCGACGGGCGCGGTGCCGACGCGCTCGGTCGCCACCACCACCTCGTGGCCCGCGTCCGTCAGCAACTGCCAGGGCACGGCCACCTCGGTGACGTCGAAATCCCGGTCCGGAAGGGGCATCAGTACGCGCATCCGGCCATCATCCAGCATCGGCGGCCGGGGGCGCGGTCCGCTTGCAGCGCCTGCGGTTCGAGTCCAACCCCGTGGCGGCCTGACCTGGCAGAATCGACCTATGGGTAAGCACAGCCGCACCGGACCACCCCCGCCTCCGGGAGACCGGGAACCCCACCGGGAGCGGATCGACCCGGAGGCCGCCGACGCGCTGGAACCCTTCAACCGGCGCCGCCGACCCCCGCTGGACGGACCTCGCATCCACCGTGCCCTCCACGGCGGCGCCAGCCATCTCCACCCCGACCAGCCCAGGTTCCTCTTCGCCTGGGACGGCTATGGATACGCCCCGGCGGGCACCGCCCCGGACCTGGCCGCTGCCCGAGCCTGGGCCTCCGAAGCCCCGCCGGCCAGCCAGCCCGAGCCCGAGAAGTCCTGACCTGGTCGCCTCGGGATGAGCAGGGCCGCCCGCAGTCAAGCCCGCCGACACCCATCAAGGTCAGTCACTCGGACCCCTTGGGCCGCCTGCTTCTCGCCGCGATTTGCCCTTGAGCCGCCAGCTGACGACCGCGACGGCCGCTGAATTCCGCTCTCTGAGCTTCGGGGCATGATCGACCGTCATGAGATCGTCAGCAGCGACACGTTGGAGGGGGTGTTGTACCTACTGCTTGATGGGGCTGGGCTGTAGTCAAAGGATCCGGATCCGGGTCGCCAAGAACAGGTGCGCGATCGGGGTGCCGGCGGTATTGGTGGCGAAGCATGCAAGGCGCATGCCGTCGGCGTCGGTTAAGCGCAACTGAGCTCCCTGGTAGGGCCGTTCGGACGATGATCCGTATACGGAAACAGGGACCTGGACAATCCTCATTTTCGCGGGCAGAGGCCCCTTCTGCGTTCCTGAGCACCCGTCGGACAGCTGGCCTCACGAAAGCCCGAGGCCAACTCCTCGAAACAGCGATCCCATCGCGCACCCTCCTCCACCTCCACGGTGGAGACGGGTAGTCCAATGCACAGCCCCGAGCACCGTTCTCGCAGCTCAGACTTTCACTCGGGAAGAGCCGCGCCCTTGTGAGATTGACCCTTGACGGTCGCCTGCCAGTGAAGAACAATTCGCTTCGCCAGCGTTACAAGCTTACGGGGGATAGCAACATGCTGACATCAAGCGACCGGCCCCCGTGGACAGAAGGTGGAGTTCCATGGAATTCAGGCGCAAGTTTCTCCCCATGATCGTCGCGGTCGGTGTGGCCGCTGTCGGCATCGCCACCGCGACCCCCGCATCCGCCCAGGTCTATCGGTCCTCGTCGTGCGGCGGCTCAGTTGAGATCCAAAAGGCGGGCCAGGGCGTCCAGTGCTTCACCTGGAACGGTGTGAAGTCGACCGGGTATGTTCTCAACGTCGGCGATTGGTACGGCTGGGTGGATGCCGGCGAGTACAACATCACGACGAACTGGCACGACCAAGCGACCGGTGCGAACTACACGATTTCGCCCGGGGTGTGGGGGAAGGCGGGGCAGCCCACGTCCAACAGCATTCTGGTGAACATCGTATTCAACTCGTAGATCCGTGCACGGCAGCGGGGCCTCCTCGGAGCTTGCGGGTGTTGCGTCCGCAAGTACGGGAGGTCCCACGGCCGCTGTCCCGGCGGCGAATGCGGTCGCACCAGTGCGTTACTGATCCGCCGTCACGGACGCCGGCCTCCGCAGTGAGGCGGCCGGTGGTGACCAGGCGGGCTGCGGCTGCGGCGGAGAGCAGTCGCAGCCGTAGGCGTTTGGATTCCCACCGGCGGGCCTGGCCGGCCAGGGCAAGTATCGGCATCCAGGCCAGGAGGTCCAGGGCGATCTGGACGACCTTCAGCGACGAGTTACTACAGCGACCCGGCCGACGAGCACGAGAGCATCACCAACCACCGGGGCTCGTACGCGAAGGCCACGGGCAGCTACTCGAAGAGGCCACGGCCGAACTGCGCGCCCTCGGCGTGACCAGCGTCCGCACCGACCGCGTTCGGGGGACGGTCGCGGAGCGGGAGACAGCGGCGTTCAGGACCCGTCCGAACTGTGCGGGCACTGCACGAAGGGCCGGGCGGGGGTATCAGCCGATGGCCTTGACGAGGGCAGCAACGAACGTGGCCGCGTCCAGCGGCGCCCCATCCACCGGCGATGTCAAAGCCCTTGCGCGCCTGGTAGCCGGTGACGTTGTTGTAGTTGTTGCTGCCCTTGGCCACATCGACGATGTCCGAGGCGCTCGCGTTGGGTCCCAGGCCGGTGTACAGGGCGGGGTTGATCTGGCCGAGGTTGCCGTCCGGCCGTCCACCCTGCTCGGACAGGAGTCCGGCGACGGCCTGTCCACCGTCTACCGCTCCCCGAGCCGGCAGAGCGCCGTCGCGGACATCACCGGCGGCAAGGCGGTTCCTGGGCGATGCGTGCCGGTGACCAGTTCGGGGGCGAGGGGCATGCGATGGCGCTTCGGTCCGCCCGCGCTTCGGGTACCTGCTCCCCCGCCGATCGGCGGGGGAGCAGGTACCCGAAGTGCGGGTTGTTGCGGTGATTGATCCGGGCGAGGATGACGGGGCGGCAAGGCGTGCCGTTGGGGGCAGATACCCGCCGGGTATCCACCACACCCAAACACCCGGGGGACCAGTGTCCGCCAAGGGGCGCGGATGCCTGTGTCACGCCTGTGCGAGCCCCAGGCTCGCGGCTTGGACGATCAGTGCGACGAAGGGGTGGGGGTTCCGTATGCGGTTCACCGCAGCGTGCATCGGGGCGGCGGCCTGCCTTGCCGCGGTAGCGCTCGTCGGGTGCGGGAGCCATGACGCCAAGCACGCCGGCGCATCCGACCCGGCATCCGCATCCGCATCCGCATCCGCATCGAGGACGGCCGCGACGGTGGACCTGTCCGCGGAGCAGATCCTTCAGCGGGCTCGGGCGGCGGGGGCTGGGGCGTCGTCGTACACGATGTCCTTCAACTACGGCTCCGATCCGCTCGATCCGGATCCGACGCACTTGTCGGGCCGCTTGTCCTGGGACCGGAGCGGTCACTGTGTCGGGCACGTGGCAATCGCGGGCAAGGGTTCGGCAGAGCTCATCGTGTCCGACGGCACCACCTGGCTCAAGCCCGACCCGCGGTTCGCACAGGCGGAGTTCGGGCCGGCGGCAGCGGCGCTGCTTGCCGGGAAGTACCTCAAGGGCCCCGTCGGCGATCCCCACTTCGACGACCTGTCCGCCAGCGCCAGCGCCGACAACCCCCACGGGGACCTGTGTCAGATGGGTGTGTACCTTCAGTCGATCCCCGACGAAGGCGATGAGGGAGCAACGAAGCGGGGCACGACCATCATCGGGGGCGTGCACACCGTCGAGGTGATGCCCGTGGGCAAGGGGGCCTCCAGCCTCTTCATCGCTACGGACGGAACGGCCCGTCTGATCAGGGCAGGGGATCAGCCGGGGGTTTGCTTTACCGACTACGACAAGCCCGTGGCCGTTCACCTGCCCGCAGCGAACCAGACTGTGGACGTGAGCAGGCTTCCTCGGCGCTGAGCAGGATCCCGGCCGGGGCCATCCTCGCACCGGTCCCTGCTCACCGATGGCGGGGAGCAGCCCACGATGCTCCCCGCCTCAACCCCAGAGCCTGACGGCCCCAAACGCATGCTCGCGGCCTGTCCGAGCCCGCATGCATCCTGCCCAGGCCGCGCTCTGCTGGCCACGTCTCGTCAAGGCCTCAGGTCGACCGGTGGCCGGCTCTCTGCCGCCACGAGCAGCCCCGTGCCTTCTTCAGTACCGCCAATCAAGGATTCTCCATGTCTTCCCCCGGTTCGACCCGAATAGCGACCGCTGTGTGTCTGGCGGCCATGGCACTGGGACTTGCTCCCGCTGCATCCGCACTGCCTGTACGTCCGGCGGCAACGCAACCGACACCGGCACAGACCCCTGACGTCTCTGCATTCGTGCCCGGTACGAGCGGGTCGCCTTCTTCGAAGACCGCCCCACCGCTTGCAGGCACCGCACGGGGTACATCGGGCCAATCCATCGCACGCCCATCAGCAGCCCGCTCCCACCCAGTGCTGGAGAACTCCCGTCCCACCGCGCCGCTGCCTGCCGACGTGGGCCCGGGCGACGGGGCAGGGTGGACCAGTGCTGAGGCCGAGTCGTTCTGGACCCCGCAGCGCATGGCCGCAGCCGTACCGGAAGCGGTGACAGGAAGCCCTGCACCGGTACCGACTGCGACCGTCGGCCGGGCCCGGCCGTATACGAGCGCCGAGGCCATCGTGCCGAGGGGCCAGCACTTCGCGGGTGTCCCCTCCGTCGGCACCCTCTACTTCCTGGACAAGGCCCAGGTGGCGCACAACTGCACGGCCAGCGTCATCAAGAGCCCGGGGCGGAACCTGATCCTCACCGCCGGGCACTGCTCTCCGGGTCCTGGCGGTCACGACGCATTCGTTCCGGGGTACGACCAGACGAAGCAGCCCTACGGGATATGGGCAGTCACCCGGGGTTACTCGGTGCCCGGTCACGGGACGTCGGGTACGGGGTCCAACCTGGACTTCGCCTTCGGCACGGTCGCCGACCGCGACGGCCGCAAGCTCCAGGACGTGACCGGCGGCAACAACCTGACCCGAACCCCCCGATACGACAACCCCTCCGTCACCGTGATCGGCTACCCGGAGAAGGGGCACGACAGTACCGACCAGGCGATCCGCTGCACCGTGCCCACCAGCCGACTGCCGGGCGCGGGCCTGACACAGATGCAGATAGCTTGCCACGGCTACTGGGACGGCGTCTCGGGCGGCCCGTGGATGACCAACTTCAACGGCACCACCGGGGACATCATCGGCAACGTCGGCGGCCTCAATGCCGGCGGCCTGCTGAACTCTCACGACCCGCTCTACGATCAGGTCTCCTACAGCCCGATGTACGACGACCAGATCTTCAACCTCTACAAGCAGGCCACGACCGGCGCTGCTGCGCCCCCGGCTGCGTACTCGATGGGCAACCGCGCCACGTGGAGGAACGCCCGGCATGTGGTGGCCGGGAACTTCACCGGCAAGTCCCGGGCCGAGGACATGATCACGGTATGGGTCGACGGCGAGGTCACGCTCTACCACGGCGACGGCAACACCCACTTCACCGGCGAGACCCAACTGCTCGCCCCGAAGTCCGCCTGGAAGGACGCCGTCACGATCACCGCCGGGACGTTCACCCCCGAGAGCAACCACTCCGGCCTGGTCGTCCGCTGGATCGACGGCGAACTCGACCTCTACCCCGACGTCAGCGCCACCGGCATCGGCAGTGAGGTACGCCTGGAGAACGCCAACACCACCTGGACCAAGGCCGCCGTCGTCGCCGGACAGTTCGGCGGCAACGGCAAGACACCCACCGCCCTGGTCGTGGCCTGGACCGACGGCCACGTCAGCCTGTTCCCCAACATCACCAGCCACTCCATGACCGGAGAGGTCCAGCTGATCGCCGCCAACAAGACCTGGACCTGGATGCGCAACATCACCGCCGGCGACCTCGCCGGAAACAACGGCTCCGACCTCGTCGTCCGCTGGCTCGACGGCACCCTCACCCTCTACCCCGACGTCGACGACTCCGGCACCCACCAGGAGACCACCCTCCTGAAACCCAACACCGCCTGGACCACCGTCACCGACATGACCGTCGGCAACTACTCCAACAACGGCTGGCCCGACGACCTCGTCACCCTCTGGGCCGACGGCCACCTCACCATGTACCCCGACACCGGCAACAACGGCCTCGGCACCCCCGTTTCGTTGGTCGCCTGACAACGCCACCCGCGGGCCCGGCAAGACCACAGGGCACAAACCCCACCCCACCGCGCCCGCACACGCGGCATCCGAGCACACCACACCAACCACACCCGCCGACCCAACCATCCGGGGGACCCGATCCACACGCACAGCCGACGAACCAGCACACAGGCAGCAACCACCGCGGCAGCAACACTGGCCGCAGCCCTGCTGCTCCTGACCTCCCTGAGTACCGGCGCCGCATACGCGGTCACGGGACCGGGATGCCTGCAGGACACCTGCACGCCCCCGGCACCGGGCGCATCCGGCGCAGCGGCCGCCGACACCACGGTGGCCCCGGTCACCGGCGCGGCCACCGTCGGGGGCACCTTCACCCTGGGGAACGGGGAGCCGTTGGCGAACTACCCGGTCACCGTCACCGCGATGGACGACATCCCGGCCGTCGGGGACCAGGCGAGCCCCACCGTCGTCGGGTCCGCGACCACCGGTGCGGACGGCACCTGGACGTTCACCCTCCCCGACCCGCTGCCCAGCCACCTGCAAGCGCTGGCCGACGCCAACGGCGGCGTCCTGTCCCTGGAGGCCGACGTCTACGGCCAGGCCCCCGACGGCACCCTGCTGACCGCCAGCGACTTCATGAGCGCCGGCACAGCCACCGGGCCGGCCACGACCGAGGCCTCCGCTGCCGTCCGCGCCCACGCCACCGCTCACACCGTGGCCGTCCTGCCCAGCACCGGCACCACACAGGTCCAGCAGCCCGCCGACACCGGCACCGCCCAGAGCCAGACGACGCCCACCGACGAACCGGATAACGCCACCGGCGAACAGGCCACCATGCAGGCCGCCGGGTCCCAGTGGCAGAGCAGCACCGGCGCCCCCACCGCCGACTACAACCCGGAGGTGGTCCACGGCGCCACCTACACCGCGGTGCGCCCCCCAGCGCTCCATCCCCTGCGGCACCACCACCTCCACGCTCAAGACCGCCATCTCCTACACCACCGTCGGCGAAGCCCACGCAGGCCGCGACGCCACCGCCTCCTTCGACTACAGCAACACCCTCTCCAGCACCTGGTCGGTGATGTACAGCGTCGACGGCAAGGTGTTCAAGGAGAACGGCAAGGTCACCCACGCCAACTCCATGGGCTACTCCACCGGGTTCACCGGCCAGGGCCCCCACTGGGCCAAGCAGTGGCGCGTACCGATCCGCTACGCCGAGACCCTGGCCACCTACCGCTGCGGCGGCATCGTCAAAAGCCTCACCTACAAGATCGCACCCATCGGCTACGAGGTCCCCGCCGGAGGCTCTGTCGGCGACTACGGCAGCGACGTCTCCGCCAAGGACGGCGCAGCCAACTACAACCACGCCCCCGCCAACAGGCGCGCCATCGTCCAGCAGAAGAGCTACTTCCAGCTCAGCAAGGGCGACTCGCTCACCATCGGCTACGGCGCCACCGCCTTCGGGGTGGGGATCAGCCTGGACACCACGTACAACGACAGCCACTACGAGCGAATCACCGCAGGCAGCACCGCGATCGAGCACGACATCTGGGGAGCCAATGGACCGGTCACCAACAACCCCGGCGTCATCTACTCCTACTAGGACCAGTCGAACACGGGCGGCCACAACCGTCCTCACCGTCACCCTCACGATCCTCGCCACCGCCTGTACCACCACGTCCGGACACGGCGGCCCTCCCGAAGGCAGCGCGCTCACCGCCTCGGGGCCAGTGATCCAGGGAGTCCTCGGGATGATCGACGTCAAGGTCGGGGACGTCTACGGATTCTCCTTCCCCCTGCTCACAAACTCATCCAAGAAGCCGGTCTCAGTCACCGGAAGGTTATTCAGAACCCTTCGCGGTGGTCTGAACCGCTGTGGGGTGGCCTGGACCGGTTCGCGCTGGCTGGCGGTGGCGCGGACGTGACCGGTCCCCTCGGCGTAGCGTGCGAGGTGACACCCATCAGCACGAGCGCGCGGGGGGACCGATGCGCTTCCACCGTACAACCGGCCTGAGCCCGCATCAGCTGGACGTCCTGCTTTCCCGTGTGGAGCGGATGATCCCCGACTGGGACAAGCCGACGGGCCGTCCGCACGCGCTGCCGCTGTGGAAGGCGGTGGTCGTGCTCTGCTTCCTCCTGCGACACAACAACGCGCAGGTCCTGGCCGCCGAACTGTTCGAGATCTCCCAGCCCACGGTCTCGCGCTACAGCACCCGGTTACGCCCCGTGGTGCGCGACGCGATCAAGGAGTTGGGGTTCGGGCTCGCCCGGTTACCCCGGGACGAGCCGGTCCTGGTGGACGGGTTCCTCGCCGAGTGCTGGGACTGGAAGGCCGCTGAACAGCTGTTCTCCAAGAAGCACATGCAGTCCGGGCACAACGTCCAGGTCGTCTCGGACACCCGGGGCCGGCTGCGGGAGGCGGGGGCGCCGCTGCCAGGGGCCCGCCACGACGCCTTCGCCTATGTCGCCTCGGGCATCAAAGCGAAGATCCAAAAGTACCGCCACCGGCTTGGCGACAAGGGCTACCAAGGCAGCGACCTGCTCACCCCCTACAAGAAGCCGCCGCACCGCAAGCTGACCGAGGTGGAGAAGGCGAGCAACCGGGCGCACTCCCAGATCCGCTCTGCCGTCGAACGCTGCATCGGCCACCTGGAGAACTGGAAGATCCTCGGCGGCTGCTACCGCAGCCCCCTCGACCGCTTCCCCGAGACACTCGACACCGTCGTCCAACTCGAACTCCTACGGACCTACGAACCCGCCTGACCCAGGATCACGCCAGCGCGAACCTCATGATCGACAGAGTTCTGAATAACCTTCCCGGATTCGCCGTCACCGCGATGCCCAGCGGAGTCAAGGAACTTGGATACCCCGTCTATTCAGAGAAAGACACCGTGCAGTACCGACTGGACTACCAGTTCAGTCCCGTCCAGAAGAGCGACTTGAATCTTGCAAAGTATCCTGACTACTCAGGGAAACCATTCACCATAGAGCCCGGCGCGCAGAGCGACCGGTACGCCATGGTGAAGGTCGAAGTCACCGGGCCCGTCAGCGGTCACATCACCGGCTGCGAGATCGAATACAACCAGGCAGGACAGAGCTTCCACCAACCCGTCCCCTGCGAGTTCGCACTCGACAAAAGCTGAGGAGCCCACGAGCAACGGACCGCCCCGACCACCGCCGAAGCGTGAGCCGCGGTCGGGGCGGCCATGATCGCCTTCACCATCAACGGCAACAACCGAGGCAGCATCGACGACGGCAGCAGACCGCGATCGCCACGGCTCCGGCGGGGTTAGGCACCGGAGGGGATGGCGCGTGTCGCCTGCCGTGCCCCAGCTTGTGCCGTCCGCCGACGGCGACAACTGCACCTTGGGCCAGAGACAGGCTGACCTGAGGTTCAGGCCTTGTCCGCTGGTCCGGCATTTGCCGGATGCCGCGGCGATGGCCCTGTTGCTCTGGCACTGCATCCGCTACCCGACTCGGTCCGCCTGGGTCTACTGCCGCATCGACGGTGCCGCAGATCGCGGCGGAGGTCAGTACGGCGGCGAGAGTCGCCCGGATGTGCCACCTCGCTCACTTCTTGCTTCGGCCACGGTTGCCACGCCTCTGCTGGACTGGGCTTCGGCGCTGTGACGTGCTGCGCTGTCGTAGGGCTGGCCGGCTGCGCCAGTGGGTCGGCGACGCCAGGAAATAATGGTCCGTCAGTATCGGTCGCCCCCTCGAAACCGACGGCGACTGCAGACTTGCCGGTGGCTGAAATACTTCAGAGGTCACGGGCGGCGGCAAATCAGGCATCGTCGTTCACGATGACCTTCGACGAAGAGGTCAGCCCGGGAAATTCGAATCTCCTCTCGGGTCGCTTCAAGTGAGCGCAGAGCAACCCAACGAGGCACCGAGCACCGTAGCGATCCCCGCAACTGCTCCCGCGCTGTGGCGCACCGCATACAGCGACGCTGGCTCATCACACCGACCCACCCGCTGGGATCAAACCCTGTCGCCGAGTCGCTTCCGCATGCCCTGGGCCGCCTCCCACCGCCGCCTCGGACCCTGTTCAGCACAGCGAATGTGTCCATAGGTGGGCACCAACGAATGCCTCCTGGCCTGCATTTCAGCAGGTCAGGAGGCAATCGTTGGTGGAGCTGAGGGGCGGCCGACCACTCTCGGAGGCGTGGGCCCGTCCGCTCCGGACGTATCGCGGCTGCGAGCGCCGAAAGATGCCCATCGGCGGCCTCGCAAGCCTTGGCGGCCGCGCCAACATGCCAATCTCCTGCGCATTTCTGACACCGGGTCAAGATCGCGAATGTTCGAAGGCGGAGTGGCGTGGTTGTGCGCTATCGTCCTTTGTCAACGAACTCAATCGCAAAGTGACCCCGGCGGTGCTACCAACACCCCGGGGCCTGGCACAAGGAGCAGGAACTCCTCATGCACGTCCATCGTAGCCGCCACACGCGCGGTTTCCTCGTCCTGCCCAACTCCCTGCTCCAGGACCGGGGGCTGACCTTCACCGCCCGGGGTCTGCTGGGCGACCTGCTGTCGCGCCCCGACGGGTGGCGCGAGGACGGTCGGCACATGGCCGACACCAGCCCGCAGGGCCGCCTAGCGGTCGCGAAGGCGCTGCGCGAGCTGACCGCCGCCGGGTACTACCGGGTGCTCCGGGTCCGCCAGGCCGACGGAACCTTCGTCAGCGAGGCTCACGTCTACGACACTCCACAGAGGGACCCGCAGGTCGCTCCGACTGCCGTCCTTCCGGGCCCCGGTGGTGCGACAGCCGATCGCTGCGGCGCCAACCCCGCAAAGGACCCGGGGAGAGTACCCACCCTCCCCGCACCCCGGCGTGAGACCGGCCAACCGCATTGCCGAGCCCCGCGCGAGGCCGCGAACCAGTCCCCGCCGCCCGACGATGCGTCGCAGCAGGCTGCGGACGCCCTGCTGCGGGTCGTCGGCGCCGAACCGCGCCTGCGCGTGGGGAGCGTCGAGGCCGTGGCCCTCGCACCCCAGGTCACCGCCTGGTTGGAGCGCGGCTGCACCGAACTCGACCTCAGGCATGCCCTGTTGACCGGCCTCCCCGAGCGCGTCCACAGCGCGAGCGCGCTGCTGCGCGACCGACTCGTCCGTAAACTTCCGCCCGTGCCAGCAGAGTTGTCCGCTTCCACGCCCGCGCCCGCGCTCCTGACCGAGTGCCCCACCTGTGGCGATCCGGTGCGACAGGCCGGCATCTGCCGCAGCTGCGCCGGGCTCGGCCCCCGCACCGTCGCGGTCGGCACCGGCGAGGCCGCCACCAGACACGGAGCCGCCCGCGTCCGCGCCGCGCTACGGCTCCGCGGGGTCGCGGTCGGATCCGAGAAGTTCGAGAAGGAGGACGCGCCACGGCTGCGCACCGGGCGGGCGGGCCTGGCGGAGACGGTGAGGTGACCTTCGTCGGCACGTGACCGCCGGCCGGGTCCCGGGCCGGTCAGCCGCCGTGGTGGAGCCGGTAGTGCTGGGCAAGGAGATCGCGTCCGTAGTCGTTGCCGTTGGGGGCCCGCACGATGGTGTGGACATGGAAGCGGGCGGGCTCGGGATTGGCGAGGAAGACACCGGGGTGGTTGTCGTACTCGACCAGGAGCACGGGTGAGTGGATCCGGTAGTAGAAGGCGCACTCGTCGTCGTGGCCGCCGCGCCAGGCGAACCGGGTCTCGTCGAAGTGCTCACGGACCAGCGCCAGGGTGCGCTCGGCCTGTGACGGCGGGAGACGGTCGAGATAGACCCGGACCAGCTCCACCAGACCGTCACGCTGGTCGGCCGGCAGGCTTGCCGCGACGATCCCCTCGGGAGGCAGGACGAGGTTGTCACTGCCCGCGCCGGCGAGCAGCCGGCCGTTCCACGGGCCGGCGAGTTCGGGCGGCAGGTCCTCCGCGCGAAGCGAGGAGCCCATCAGGAACTCGCCCTCCCGGTCGGGGTCCAGGGTGCGGCGGAAGCCCAGGGCGACCTCGGTCTCCTCCTCGAAGACCGTGACTCCCTCGAACCGTCCCGTACCGATCGTCGGCTCGGCTCCGAGGAACACGGGGGCGAGGACCACCTGCCCGCCGACGAAGACGCAGTGCAGGTCCACATGATGACCCATCAGTTGCCATCCCCACGGGGAGCCCCCCGAAGGAGTCCCGAAGACGGTGAACCAGTAGGCGAACTCGGTGAGGGTGTCCCGGTAGTCGTCGATGAGCTCGCCCAGGTGCTCGTTGAGCGCCATCGCCGCTCGCACCTGGGCGTAGCCGGCAGGGCTGAGGCTCGCCTCGACGACGGCGAGCGCGCGGTCGCGGTCACGGTCGGTGAGACGGTCCAGCCGCATGCCCTTCGGGTGCCAGGTCGGGATCGCGTTCGTCCACAGCCGCCATTCCGCGGCATCCATCGGCAGTGCGGCGACCACTCGCTGATGGGGCGTCAGTCCATTGAGGTAGGCCCGGGCGGCCTTGACGGCGGTCTCCGGGGACGCCCCCGCATCGTTGAGGCGGTAGAGGCCCGGGCGCGGGGTGCCGTTCTCGGTGATGCCGACGTAGGGCTCGCGATGACGGCGCAGGGCCGCGGTCAGCTCGAAGGCCGCCTCCGGCGGGATCAGGTCGTCGAACAGATGGGAGTCGACGATCGGCAACGCGCTTCGAGTGGTCGGCAGGGGAAAGTCTTCCGGGCGTGGTCGGCGGGACATGTTTCTCCATTGGCTCGGTGGGGACGGCGAGCATCGACGTTCGGCGGCCGAGATTGGCCTGTGTCCTGTGGTGTTCGCCGCTCAGTGCGGTGACCTGGCGACCGCGGGCAGCTGCCTCCGCGACGATGGCCGCACCGGCACAGCCGGTGCCGCCGGCGCCGCCGATGACGGTGATGCGGGACATGTGGCGCCTCTCCGAGGAGACGTCCTTCCAAGGAGAGGATGGCGTCGAACGACGCACTCCGATTACCGTACGAGTGCAGCTCTCCGACGGGAAGAAGGCACTCTGTGGTAACCACCCGGGCCAAGTCGGTTATCAGCGGCAGCCCTTATCGCGCGGACTGCCCGACTCGCCACATTCTGGATCGCATTGGCGACCGTTGGACGGTGCTCATCGTGGGCGCACTGTGGGACGGCAGTGCCCGTTTCTCGGAGTTGCGCCGACGCATCGAGGGCGTCTCGCAGAAGATGCTCACCCAGACCCTGCGCGGCCTCGAACGGGACGGGCTCGTACACCGAACCGTCCACCCCGAGGTTCCGGTCCGCGTCGAGTACGCGCTCACCGAGGCGGGCCGTACCCTGCGCGAACCACTGCGCGCGCTGGAGGAGTGGTCGATCACGCACCTCGGCGACGTGTCATCGTCGCAGGAGGCCTACGACCGCGCGTCGGCAGGTGTTCGCCGGGGGGAATCCACCGACGGCGTGACGCTCCGTCAGGAGAGGGCCAGGGCCAGGTAGAAGTCCACGCGGTCCTCCAGTCGGGAGAGGTCGCGGCCGGTCAGTTCCTCGATCCGGCCGATGCGGTAGCGCAGGGTGTTGACGTGGACGTGGAGGGCGGCGGCGCAGCGGGTCCAGGAGCCGTCGTAGCGGAGGAACGCCTCCAGGGTGCGGACCAGGTCCGCCTGGTGCTCCAGGTCGTAGCCGATCACCTTGTCCAGCAGCCGTCCCCGGAACGCCCGGCGGACCTCGTCCGGGACGGCGGCGAGCAGCAGCACGTGCGAGGCCAGTTCCTCAGGTCCGGCGATGCAGATCCGGCCGTTGCGGGCGGCGGCGATCCGGCGGGCGTGGCGGGCCTCTTCCAGCGCGCCGCGCAGCCCGCCGGCCGAGGCGGCCGGGGCGCTGGCGCCGAGGGTGAGCCGGCCCTCGGGGCCGAGCGCGGCCTCCAGCGGGGCGAGCAGGCTGCGCAGCCGGTCGGCGCTGGGCTCGTCCTCGGGCAGCTGCGGCAGCAGCAGCACCGCTCCGGAGCCGCCGCCGCCGATCAGCGCCCGGTCGTCGGCGCCGGTCAGCGCCTCGACCAGGGCGGCCCGGACCGCCCCGTCGGGCAGGCCGACGCTCTCGGCGGAGACCACCACCCAGGACTCCGGGAACTCGGCCCCGCCGAGCGCCATGGCCAGCGAGGCGTCCAGGGCGCGGCGCAGCTCCTCCGGCGGGGCGTCGCGTTCCAGCAGGGTGAAGACCTCGTCGGCGAGCAGGCTGCGGAGCCGGCGGCTCTGGTCGCGGCGGGCGCGCTCGGCGCCGGCCAGCCTGGCCACGTTCTCGGCGAGCTGGCGGCGCTTGGGCGTCCACTCGGTGACGTCGCCCTCGACCACCAGCACCCACTGCGCCAGCAGCGCGGCCTCGGGGCCCTCGGCGACGGCCGGCAGCAGCGAGAACTGGCGCTCGCCCACCCGGGCCCGGACGGCCGGTCCCGGGCCCCGGCGACGGCTGTCGAGATGGGCCCGGACCAGCTGGTCGCGCTCGGCGCCGCCGAGCCGATCCGGCGGTCCGGCGACCACCCGACCGCTGGGGGTGAGCACCCAGCAGTCCAGGTCGAGGTCGCCGCCGAGCAGTTCCAGCACCGCGTCCAGGCCGGCCCCGCCGCTGGCGGAGACCAGCGCCCGGTGCCGGTCGACCAGCGCGGACAGGTCGGCGGCGCGGTCGGCCGAGACCTGGCGCACCACGAACTCGGTGAGCTCGGCGAAGGCCACGTCCTCGGCGACCGCGAACAGCGGCATCCGGTGCCGTTCGCAGGCCGCGACCAGGTCCTCGGGGACGGGGCCGACCTCCGCCTCCCCCGCCGCGAGGCCGACCGCCCCGGCGCCGGCCAGGACCCGGACGAAGCGCTCGGAGTCGTCGGGACCCTTGCGCCAGAGCATGCCGGTGAGCACCAGCTCGCCGCCGTGGAGGTAGCGCCCGGGGTCCTGCAGGTCGGTGGTCATCACGCCGGAGACCACCCGGTCGAGCTCCCCGCGCCCCGCGAGCAGCCGCAGGCCGGGTGCGGCTGGGGCGAGCAGTGCGCCGATCCGCACGGTGGTACCTCCGTCTGCCTGGGGTGGTTGGGCCATTGCGGCGGTTGGGTGTTGCCGCACGTTACCGGACCGCGCCCGCCGGGAGGCAAACCCGGCGGGCACGGTCGGCCGATCAGCGGGTCGGCCGATCAGCCGGTCGGCGATCGGCGGCTCGGCCGATCAGCGGCTCGGCCGGTCGGCGGTCAGCCGGTCAGCCCCCGGCGGGCGAGCAGCGGGGCGATCTCCGGCGCGCGGCCGCGGAACGCGGCGTACGCGGTCATCGAGTCGACGCTGCCGCCCTTGGCAAGCAGCCCCCGGCGGAAGATCTCGCCGCTCTCGCGGACCGGGCGGCCGTTCTCCTGGAACCACTCGACCGTGTCGGCGTCCAGAACCTCCGACCAGATGTACCCGTAGTACCCGGCGGCGTAACCGCCCGCGAAGATGTGGCCGAAGTAACCGGTACGGTAGCGCGGCGGAATCTCGTCCAGCTTCAGGCCCCAGTGCTCCAGCGCCGCCGCCTCGAACGCCTCGGCGTCGCCCGGCTCGGTGCCGGCCGGGAGCACGTGCCAGGCCCAGTCGAGCAGCGCGGCGGCCAGGTACTCGACCGTGCGGAAGCCCTCGCCGAAGTTCTCGGCCTCCTTCATCCGGGTGACCAGCTCGGCCGGCATCGGCTCGCCGGTGACGTGGTGCCGGGCGAAGTTGGCCCGGACCTCGGGCCGGTCCGACCACATCTCGTTGACCTGCGAGGGGTACTCGACGAAGTCGCGCGGCACCTCGGTGCCGGCCACCAGCGGGTAGCGGACGTCGGAGAACAGCCCGTGCAGGGCGTGGCCGAACTCGTGGAACAGGGTGGTGACCTCGTCCCAGGTCATCAGCGCGGGCTCGCCGGCCGGGGGCTTGGCGATGTTGAGGTTGTTGACCACCACCGGCCGCTGGCCGAGCAGGTGCGACTGCTGGACCAGCTCGTTCATCCAGGCGCCGCCGCGCTTGGACTCGCGGGCGTGGAAGTCGCCGACGTAGAGGCCGAGCGGGCTGCCGTCACTGTCGGTGACCTCGAACACCCGGGCGTCCGGGTGGTAGCCGGTGAGGTCGGTGCGCTCGGTGAAGCTGAGCCCGTAGACCTGCCCGGCGGCGAAGAAGACGCCGTCCCGGAGCACCGACTCCAGCTCCAGGTAGGGGCGCATGGCGGAGGCGTCGATGTCGTAGCGGGCCTTGCGGACCTTCTCCGACCAGTACTGCCAGTCGGCGGCCTCGATGGTGTCGACCCCGGCCTCGGCAGCCAGCGCCTCGGCCTCGCGCCGGGCGTTGGCGACGGCGGGCGCGACCAGCCGGCCGAGCATCGCCTCGACCGCGTCGGTGGTGCCGGCGGTCTGGTCGGCCACCTCGTAGGCGGCGTGGCTGGCGAAGCCCAGCAGCGCGGCGCGCTCGGCCCGCAGCACCGCCATCCGGGCGGCGAGCTCGCCGTTGGCCTTGGTGCCGCGCGCCAGCGAGGCGGCCAGCAGCCGGCGGCGGACCGCCGGGTCGTCCAGTGCGGCCAGTTCGGACTGGTTGGAGAAGTTCTTCAGGCTGAGGACGTACTTGCCCTCGTGGCCCAGCGCCCGGCCGTTCTCGGCGGCGGAGGCGATCGCGTCGGGCGAGAGCCCGGCCAGCTCCTCGGCGCTGTCCAGGACCAGGGCGGCGGCGCGGGTGTCGGCGAAGACGTTCTGCTCGAAGGTGGTGGAGTCGGTCGCCAGCTCCGCGTTCAGCTCGCGCAGCCGGTCCTGCTGGGCGGCGTCCAGCCGGGCCCCGGCCCGGACGAAGCGGGCGTGGTAGCGCTCCAGCAGCCGCAGTCCCTCGGCGTCCAGGCCCAGCGCCTCGCGCTGCCGGTACAGCGCGTCGACCCGGGCGAACAGCGCCGGGTCGAGGTGGATCGCATCGCTGTGGGCGGCCAGCCGGGGGCTGATCTCCGCCTCGATGGCCTGGACGCCCGGGGTGGTGTTCGAGGCGGACTGGTTGAAGAACACCAACGACACCCGGCGCAGCAGCGCGCCCGAGCGTTCCAGTGCCTCCAGGGTGTTCTCGAAACCGGCCGGCTCGGGGTCGCCGGCGATGGCGGCGACCTCGGCGAGCTGCTCGGCCATCCCCAGCTCGAAGGCCGGGAGGTAGTGCTCCTCGCGGATGTCCGCGAACGGCGGCAGCTCGAACGGCAGCGTGCTGGGGCTGAGGAAGGGGTTGTCCGTAGTCATCCGCCAGACATTACGCCCAGCGGCGTGCACGGCGCCTCCCGCATTTCTGTTCGTTTCCGCCTCCGGCGGCGGGCCGGGAGGCCATCCTGTTCCCACCCCATCGGCAGCGGCGAAGGACCGGGGACATGGACGAACGACGCACGGACGATTCTGCTGCTCCGAGACGGTGGGCGCTGCCCTGGCCGGTGGCGCTGATCCTGCCCGCGATCCTGGCCGTCGTGCTCGGTGCGATGCTCCTGTGCGAGCCGCAGCGGGCAGCGGGCGCCACCGCCGCCGACGGCAGCGCGAGCCGGCTGATCGCCCCCGGCGAGTGGACCGCGCTCATCGGGGACGACAGCTGGGTGCTCACCGTGCGCGACGAGAGCGGCCCGACCATGTCCGTCCTGGTCGGCCACGACACCGGGCGGCGGATCTGCCCGGTGGTCGACGACATCGGCACCGTCGGCGGCGGCACCTGGATCGACCTCCGCCCCGCCGACGGCGGCACGGCCTCCCCCGCAGCCGACGCGACCGGCTGCGGGCTGCTGGCGGAGACCGTCGACAACGACAACACCGGCCTCATCACCGCCGTGCTGAGCAACGGCGCCACGCTCTCGCTGACCGCCGAGGGCAACTGAGCCGTGCCCGGGCCGCTGCCGACGCGTACCCGACGCGCGCCTGACGCGCGCCTGACGCGTACCTGACCAACGGCAGGGCGCTGACTTGGAGAAACGTACAGCCCCGGCGTCCCGCGCCGGGGCTGCTCTTCATGGCATCAGTGACTGCCTCCTCGGCCCCGCTCGCTTGTCTACTTGCTCACACGCCGGAGAACGCCGGGGGAACAGCCGGGGCACGGGCACCGCCGGACAGGCTCCGCCGACGAATCGAACGACGTACCGAGCGACGTACAGAGCGCGGGCTCCCACCCGGGACGGCCCCCGGGCCGGACATTTGGACCAGCACCAAGTGGACAGCACCGCGAGACATCACACAGAGGAGTCACCGCATGGAGTTCCTGCGGCCCGCCACCTGGGACGAGGCACTCGCAGCCAAGGCCGCGGACCCGTCCGCACTGCCGATCTCCGGCGGCACGGACGTGATGGTCGAGCTGAACTTCGACCGCCACCGCCCGGCCGCCCTGCTCGACCTGAACCGGATCGGCGAGCTCACCACCTGGGAGCGCGGCACCTTCGAGGGGCAGCGCGGCGAGGTGATCCGCCTCGGCGCGGCCGTGCCCTACTCCCGGATCACCGCCGAACTGTCGGACGCGCTGCCCGGCCTGGCCATCGCCGGGAACACCGTCGGCTCCCCGCAGATCCGCAACCGGGGCAGTGTGGGCGGCAACCTCGGCGGGGCCTCCCCGGCCGGTGACGCCCACCCCGCCCTGCTGGCGGCCGGCCGGGACGTCCTGGTCGAGGCCGAGTCCGTGCGCGGCACCCGGCTGATCCCGATCGACGAGTTCTACCTCGGGGTGAAGCGCAACTCGCTCGCCGCCGACGAGCTGATCCGCGCCGTCCGGATCCCGGTCGCCGACGGACCGCAGACCTTCTCCAAGATCGGCACCCGGAACGCCATGGTGATCGCGGTCTGCGCGTTCGGCTTCGCGCTGCACCCGCCGACGGAGCACCGCGCGCTCGGGACGGTCGGCACCGGCATCGGCTCCGCCGCGCCGACCCCGCGCCGCGCCCCCGAGGCCGAGCTCTTCCTCACCGAGGAGCTGGCCGAGCGCGGCCTGTGGCACCGCGGCGGGCTGCTCGGGCCGGCCGTGATCCAGCGCTTCGGCGAACTGGCCGCCGCCGCCGCGTCGCCCATCGACGACGTCCGCGGCAGCGCCGCCTACCGCCGGCACGCGCTCGCGGTGATGGCCCGCCGCACCCTGACCTGGAGCTGGAACGAGTACACGCAGTCCCTGAGGAGCGCAGCATGAGGGTGACCTTCCGAGCCAACGGCCGACAGGTCGAGGCCGACGACGTGTGGGAGGGCGAGAGCCTGCTGTTCATGCTGCGCGAGCGGCTCGGACTGCCCGGCTCCAAGAACGCCTGCGAGCAGGGCGAGTGCGGCTCCTGCACGGTCTACCTGGACGGGGCGACGGTCTGCTCCTGTCTGGTCGCAGCCGGCCAGGTGCAGGGCCGCGAGGTCCGCACCGTCGAGGGCATGGCCGACCCCGACACCGGGCTCGACCCGGTGCAGCAGGCCTTCGTCGACGCCGGGGCCGTCCAGTGCGGCTTCTGCACCCCCGGGCTGCTGATCCAGACCCACGCCCTGCTGGACCGCGACCCGCAGCCCGGCGACAACGACATCCGCGAGGCCCTGTCCGGCAACCTCTGCCGCTGCACCGGCTACGAGAAGATCATGGACGCGGTCCGCCTCGCTTCCGCCCGCCGCTGCGCCACCCCCTCGGAGGCCACCCCGTGACCACCCACACCATCCGCGGTGAGAAGAACCTCCAGTCCATCACCACCGCCCACCCGGACGGCATCGGCGGCTCGCCGCTGCGCCCGGACGGCACCCTCAAGGTCAAGGGCGAGTTCGCCTACTCCTCCGACCTGTGGCACGAGGACATGCTCTGGGGCATGGCGCTGCGCGCCCCGCACGCCCGGGCCCGGATCCTCTCGGTGGACATCTCCGAGGCGGTCGCCCAGCCCGGCGTCTACGCCGTGCTCACCCACGAGGACATCCCCGGCAGCAAGCTCTACGGCCTGGAGGTGGTGGACCAGCCCGCCCTGGCGATCGATCAGATCCGCTACCACGGCGAGGCGGTGGCCATCGTCGCGGCCGACCACCCGGAGACCGCGCGGCGCGCCCTGGCCAAGATCAAGGTCGAGTACGAGGTACTGCCCCCGATCGTCACCGAGGAGCAGTGCCTGGACCCGGAGACCCACGGCTACGTCCACGAGCCGCACGAGGCTGCGAAATACACAAACGGGGCGCACGCCTCCGGCAACGTGGTCCACTCGCAGAAGGTGGTCTCCGGCCTCGGGGTCAACGACGAGGTCCGCGCCCTGGCGGACGTGGTGGTGGTCGGCGAGTACGAGGTCGGGATGCAGGACCAGGCCTTCCTCGGCCCGGAGTCCGGCCTCGCGGTGCCGGCCGAGGACGGCGGCATCGACCTCTACATCGCCACCCAGTGGCTGCACGTCGACCGGCAGCAGATCGCCCCGGTGCTCGGCCTGCCGGAGAACAAGGTGCGGCTGACCCTGGCCGGCGTCGGCGGCGCCTTCGGCGGACGCGAGGACCTGTCCATGCAGATCCACGCCTGCCTGCTGGCCCAGCGCACCGGAAAGCCCGTCAAGATCGTGTACTCCCGCGAGGAGTCCTTCTTCGGGCACGTCCACCGCCACCCGGCGAAGATGCGCTACGAGCACGGCGCGACCCGCGACGGCAAGCTGGTCTACATGGACGCCCGGATCGTCCTGGACGGCGGCGCCTACGCCTCGGCCTCCCCGGCCGTGGTCGGCAACGCCTCCTCGCTCTCGGTCGGCCCGTACGAGATCCCCAACGTCAACGTCCTGGCCATCGCGCTCTACAGCAACAACCCCTCCTGCGGCGCGATGCGCGGCTTCGGGGCGGTCCAGGCCTGCTTCGCCTACGAGTCGCAGCTGGACAAGCTGGCCGTCGAGCTCGGCATGGACCCGGTGGAGCTGCGCCAGCTCAACGCCGTCTCCCAGGGCTCGATCATGCCGACCGGCCAGGAGATCGACGCCCCGGCGCCGGTGGCGGAGCTGCTGCAGAAGGTCAAGGACCTGCCGCTGCCGCACCCCAACGACTTCCAGGACGTCCGGGGCCTGCCCGGCGCCCTCTCCAACACCTCGCACGGCGAAGGCATCGTGCGCGGCGTCGGCTACGCCGTCGGCATCAAGAACGTCGGCTTCTCCGAGGGCTTCGACGACTACTCGACCGCCCGGGTCCGGCTGGAGGTCATCGGCGGCGAGCCGGTGGCGATGGTGCACACCGCGATGGCCGAGGTCGGCCAGGGCGGCGTCACCGTCCACGGGCAGATCGCCCGGACCGAGCTGGGCGTCGAGCGGGTGACCATCCAGCCCGCCAACACCGAGGTCGGCTCGGCCGGCTCCACCTCCGCCTCGCGGCAGACCTACATGACCGGCGGTGCGGTGAAGCTCGCCGCCGAGGCGGTGCGCAACGCGCTCTTCGCGCTCGGCCGCGAGCGCTACGGCTGGACCGGCAACGACCTCTCGCTGACCGGCGGCAAGGTCGTCTCCGCCACCAACGGCGTGCTGATCTCCATCGCCGACCTGCTCGGCGACCAGGCCATCGACCTGACCCGGGAGCACCACCACCGCCCGACCGTCGCCTTCGACAAGGAGACCGGGCAGGGCTTCGGCCACGTCCAGTACACCTTCTGCGCGCACCGCGCGGTGGTCGACGTCGATGTGGAGCTCGGCCTGGTCAAGGTGGTCGAGCTGGCCGCCGCCCAGGACGTCGGCAAGGCGCTCAACCCGCTGTCGGTGGTCGGCCAGATCCAGGGCGGCTCCACCCAGGGCCTCGGCCTGGCGGTGATGGAGGAGATCATCACCCGGGACGGCAAGGTCCGGAACCCCTCCTTCACCGACTACCTGATCCCCACCATCCTGGACACCCCGCCGCAGCCGGTGGAGATCATGGAGCTGGCCGACCCCAACGCCCCCTACGGGCTGCGCGGCGTCGGCGAGGCCCCGACCCTCTCCTCGACCCCGGCCATCGTCTCCGCGATCCGCGCGGCGACCGGCCTGGCCCTGAACCGCGTCCCGGTCCGCCCGGAGCACCTGACCGGCACCGGCGGCTGACCCCCTCGGTCGCCCCCACAGACCTCCCCCGGGCGGTGTCCAGTTCTTCCCCGCCGCCCGGGGGACCGCACCACCGGATCCACCGCCGTGTACGGCCCTCGCCGGGGCCGCACGCACCAGGCAGCACCACCCAGCGAGCCGAACCGTCCCCTGCCACCCCTACCTGACGGGTCCCCAGGACGGCCGCGAGCCCCACCCCAACCCCCTATGAACCTTGGGAGTGGAACCCGTGACCCAGATCCCCACGGAATCCAGAGTTACCACCGGCGCCGGCACCGAGGTCCCGGCACCGCCGGCGCCGAAAGGCCTGCTCGACGCCTATTTCAAGATCAGTGCACGCGGGTCGACCCTCGCCACCGAGGTCCGCGGCGGCCTGACCACGTTCATGGCGATGGCCTACATCATCGTGCTGAACCCGATCCTGCTGTCCGGCGCGGACATCAACGGCCACCACCTGTCCGCGAGCCAGGTCACCACCGCCACCGCCCTGGCCGCCGCGGTCACCACCATCGCGATGGGCCTGATCGGCAACGTCCCGCTGGCCGCAGCCGCCGGCCTGGGCGTCTCGGCCGCGCTCTCGACCATCATCGTCCCGCACTGCTCCTGGTCCGAGGCGTTCGGCTTCTGCGTGATCTACGGCGCGCTGATCGTGCTGATGGTCGTGTCCGGCCTCCGCGAGAAGGTCATGAACGGCATACCGCTGCCGCTCAAGCACGCCATCACCATGGGCATCGGCCTGTTCATCGCCTTCATCGGCCTGGTCAACGCCGGCTTCGTCGGCCGCAACCCGGCCAACCCGGTCCAGCTGGGCACCAACGCCCAGGGGCACCTCGAAGGCTGGCCGGTCGCGCTGTTCGCCTTCACCCTGCTGCTGATCTTCGTCCTCCAGGCCCGGAAGACCCCGGGCGCGATCCTGATCGGCATCGTCTCCGGCACGGTCATCGCCGTCGTGGTCAACGCCCTCGGCTGGGTCTCGGCCGACGCCTGGGGCGGCCCCACCTCCGTCCCGACCCTGCACGGCAGCCCCTTCTCCGCGCCGAACTTCGGCCTCTTCGGCCATATCAGCGTCTTCGGGGCGTTCAGCAGCGGCAAGGCCGGCATGGGCTTCATCAGCGCCTCGGTCGCGGTCTTCACCCTGGTCCTGGCCGGCTTCTTCGACGCGATGGCCACCATCATCGGCGTCGGCACCGAGGCCGGGCTGGCCGACGAGCAGGGCCGGATGCCGGGCCTGACCAAGGCCCTCCTGGTCGACGGCGCCGGCGGGATGATGGGCGGCCTGGCCGGCGCCTCCGGCAACACGGTCTTCGTCGAGTCCGCCACCGGCGTCGGCGAGGGCGCCCGCACCGGGCTCGCCAGCGTGGTCACCGGCGGCGTGTTCGCACTGATGCTCTTCTTCTCCCCGCTGGCCCAGGTCGTCCCCGGCCAGGTGGCCGCCGCCGCGCTGGTCGTGGTCGGCTCGATGATGATGGCCCAGGCCCGGCACATCCCCTGGGCGGACCGCGAGATCGCCATCCCGGCCTTCCTGATGTGCGCCGTGATGCCGATGACCTACTCCATCACCGCCGGTGTCGGTGCGGGCGTCGTCTCCTACGTGGCCATCAAGGCCGGCACCGGGAAGTGGCGCGCGCCGGGCGGACTGCTCTGGGGGCTGACCGTGGTCTTCTTGGTCTACTTCTTCATCGGCCCGATCCAGCGCATCCTCGGCGTCCACTGACGCCCCGTCCGACCGGGCCCCGCACGTAGGGCCGTCCCCTCCTCTTCCTCCACCTCCCAGCGAAGGAGCGCGCCGTGCAGGACATCGCCGATCAACTCAACGTCTGGCACCGGGCCGGCCGCGCCTTCGCGGTGGCCACCGTGGTGTCCGTCTCCGGGAGCGCCCCACGCGATCCCGGAGCGGCCCTGGCCGTCGACGGCGGGGGCGAGGCCGTCGGCAGCGTCTCCGGCGGATGTGTGGAGGGGGCGGTCTACGAGCTCTGCCAGGAGGCGCTGTCCACCGGCGCCGCCTCGCTGCACCGCTTCGGCTTCAGCGACGAGGACGCCTTCGCCGTCGGGCTGACCTGCGGCGGCATCATCGACATCTTCGTCCAGCCGGTCGTCCCCGGCGCCGAGCCCGGTCTGGACACCGGCCTCGCCTACGTCCACTCCGGCACCCCGGTCGCCCTGGTCCGGGCCGTCGACGGCACCGCGGTCCGGCTCGGCGCCACCCTCGCGGTCACCGCGGACGCCCACCACGGCAGCCTCGGCCCGGCCGCCGCAGCGCTGGAGCGCGCCGCCGTCCTGCACGCCCGCGCCATGCTCGACGCCGGCCGCAGCGGCCTGTTCACCCTCGCCTCGGACGGCCGTCCCTGCGCCCCCGACGGCGACGCCACCGTCACCGCCACCTTCTTCGCCGAGTCCCACGTCCCCGCCCCGCGCATGATCGTCTTCGGCGCCATCGACTTCGCCGCCGCGGTGGCCCGTGCGGGCGGCTTCCTCGGGTACCACGTCACCGTCTGCGACGCCCGTCCGGTCTTCGCCACCCGGCGCCGCTTCCCCACCGCCGAGGAGGTCGTGGTCGACTGGCCGCACCGCTACCTGGAGGCCGAGGCCGAAGCCGGCCGGCTGGACGGCCGCACCGCGCTCTGCGTGCTCACCCACGACGCCAAGTTCGACATCCCGCTGCTGGAGCGCGCGCTGCGGATGCCGCTCGGCTTCGTCGGCGCGATGGGCTCCCGGCGCACCCACCACGAGCGGCTGGACCGGCTCCGCGAGGTCGGCCTCAGCGAGCTGGAACTCTCCCGGCTGCGCTCCCCCATCGGCCTCGACCTGGGCGCGCGCACCCCCGAGGAGACCGCGGTCGCGGTCGCCGCCGAGATCGTCGCCCACCGCCGGGGCGGCACCTGCCTCCCGCTGAGCTCCCACGGCGGCCCGATCCACCACGACCACGAGGCCCGGCCCCGCCGGATAGCCTGAGCCGCCCTCCCCGCCACCGGCCCGCACCGGCCCGCACCGCGCCGCACCGGCCGGCACCGGCCCGCTCCGCTCACCCGCCGGTGCGGACCGCGGTGTAGACGACGGTCAGCCGGGGGTCGGCGACCTGCCCGCCCTCGTCCTCGACCAGCGACGCGAGCCGGGTCAGGAACTGCTCGCGGTCGGACGGGGCCAGCTCGGCGATGTTCGGGAAGGTCGACCACAGGTCCCGTGCGCTCTGCGGGGTGAGGATCTGCTGCCATTCGACGATCTCGACGGCGACGCCGTCGAACAGCCCGCCGGCGGTCAACTGCCGCCGCCACCGGTCGGTGTCGAGCACGTGCGAGCGACTGTCCCGGTAGCCGGGTTCGGCCGGCAGCAGGTCGTGGTAGACGGCGTCGAGCCGGTCGCGGAACGTCGTCGGCCGGTTGGTGTCGCCGAACTCGTTCCACCACGCGGCCAGCCATCCGCCCGGCCGGACCAGCTCGCCGAGCCTCCTGGTCGACTCGACCGGGTCGAGCCAGTGCAGCGCCGTCGCCGCCACCGCCAGGTCGAATCCGCCGGTGAGCTCGGCGGTCTCGAAGTCGGCGAGCTCGATCTCCAGCCGGTCGCACCCGTGGGTGGCGGCGAGGACGGCGGCGAGGTGCCGGCCCGGCTCGACCGCGACCACGTCCGCGCCGGCCGCCAGCAGCGGCCCGGTCGCCAGCCCGGTACCGGCGCCGACCTCCAGCACCCGGGTGCCGGGCCGCAGCCCGCAGCGGTCGGCGAGCAGGTCGAACACCGCTTCCGGGTAAGGGGGCCGACCGCGCCGGTAGGTGCTGGCGGCGGCGTCGAACGACATCCGGCGGGAGCGGCCCCCGGTGTCCCGGGAATCCGGACAGGTTCGGCGGGCCGGGACCTGCCCCACCGGGGTCTCCGGCTGCAGGACGTAGCGGTGCAGGGTGACCGGAGCACCGTCCGGGGCGGTCCAGTCCGCCCGGTAGGTGTCGACCCGTCGCCAACCGGTGCGCTCGTAGAGCGCGATCGCGCCGGACCGCTGGTCGGCGGTGACTTCCAGGACCAGTCCGACGCCCCGCTCGGCCGCCCACGTCCGCACCCGGTCGAGCAGCCGGGCCCCCAGGGAGTTGCCGCGCGCCCCGGGCGCGACGAACAGCCGGCCGACCTCGACGACCGCGGCCTCCCCGTCGACGGACTGCACCAGCACATGGCCCACCACGACGTCCGCCTCGGCCACCGCGACCCAGGCGCCCGGGCTGCCCGCCGGGCTGAGCCAGCGGGCCGGATCCGCGGGCCATGCCACGGGGTACCCGTCGGCCTGCTGCACCGCACGCAGTGCCTCGACACAACCGTCCAGGTCGGACGGCTGCCGCTCACGGATTCGGATCTCTGCCATCCGGCGATGGTAGCCAGTGCGCGGAAGCGTCGACCGCGGGACCGGTGGATGGCGGGCGGACCGCCGGGAGGTAAATGGTTGTGGAGGTCCGGAGTTGACCCTCCCGGAGCCGTTGACGCCGGTGTCGGGGGCGCTGTAGAAAATGCCCCGACAGCGCGCCCATGCCGCTGCACGGCCGCCCCCGCACCTGAGGTGATTGTGGTACCCACGGAACGCGGTCGCTGCGCACCCCCGCCGTCCCCACCGTTACCGCACGGTGTTCCCGCGATCTGACGGACCGGCCGCAGCACCCCCCTGCCGCCCCGGCCGTCCCCTCCCGGTTCCAGCCCCCACCGACGGCCCCGGCGCCGCACCGGCCGCCCCCGCGCGCCGGTCGGCGGGCGCCGCTGCCGCGGCATGCCTCCCCCGCATCGCACTGGAGAACTCGTGTCCCCCCTCACTCGTCGTACCTTCCTCGGCTCGGCCGCGGCCCTCGGGGCCGCACTGGGCCTGGAGAGCGTCTCCGGCCTCTCCCCCCGCGCCGAAGCCGCCACCACCGGCACCATCACCGACGTCCAGCACGTCGTGGTGCTGATGCAGGAGAACCGCAGCTTCGACCACTACTTCGGCAGCCTCCAGGGCGTGCGCGGCTTCGCCGACCGCTCCGCCATCGCCGTCGCGGGCGGCTACTCGGTCTTCGACCAGCCCAACGGATCCGCCCGGCAGTACCCCTGGCAGTTGAGCGACACCGCCGCCGCCGACAGCCAGACCCCGGAGATCCTGGCGCAGTGCGACGGCTCGCTGGACCACGGCTGGTCCACCCAGCACGAGGCGTGGGACAGCGGCAAGATGGACGACTGGGTCTCGGCCAAGGGCTCGGTGCGGACCATGGGCTACCTGGACCGCTCCGACATCCCGTTCCACTACGCCCTGGCCGACGCCTACACCGTCTGCGACGCCTACCACTGCTCGATCCTCAGCGCGACCGGCCCCAACCGGACGTACCTGTGGAGCGGGATGATCGACCCGACCGGCACCGCCGGCGGCCCCGCCTACGACGGCGGCTCGGAGAGCGGCCTGAAGTGGCAGACCTACGCCGAGACCCTGCAGAACGCCGGGGTCAGCTGGAAGGTCTACCAGAACGCGAGCGACAACTTCAGCGACAACGGCTTGGCGTTCTTCAGCCAGTTCGCCGACGCCGCCACCGGCAGCACGCTGTACGAGCGGGGCATGGCCTCGGTCCCGTCCACCGGCAACACCCCGGTGGACATCGCCAACGCCATCGCGGCCGACGCCAAGGCGGGCACCCTGCCCCAGGTCTCCTGGGTGGTGGCCAACCAGAACACCAGCGAGCACCCCGACGCCCCTCCCGGCAACGGCGCCTACTTCATCGACCTGGTGCTGCAGGCCCTGGCGAGCAACAGCGCCGTGCTCGACTCCACCGTGCTGTTCCTCAACTACGACGAGAACGACGGCTTCTTCGACCACGTCCCGCCGCCGGCCGCGCCCTCCGGGACGACCGGGGAGTTCTACGACGGCGTCAATGTCGGGCTCGGCTTCCGCGTCCCGATGGTGGTCGTCTCGCCCTGGTCGCGCGGCGGCTGGGTCGACTCCCAGGTGTACGACCACACCTCGGTCATCCGGTTCATGGAGAGCTGGACCACCGCGCTGGGCACCCCCGCCCTCTGCCCCAACATCAGCGCCTGGCGCCGCGAGGTCTGCGGCGACCTGACCGGCGCCTTCAACTTCGCGAGCCCGGTCTACGGCCTGCCGACGACGCTGCCGAGCACCGCCATCGTCATGTCCCAGCCGGACTGCGACCCGCTGCCCGACCCCGGTCCGGAGACCAACGCCCTGCCGACGCAGGAGTCCGGCACCCGCCCGGCCCGCGCGCTGCCGTACCAGCCCAACGGCTCGGTGGACCACTTCGAGTTCGACGCCAGCAACAAGATCCTGCTCTGGCTGAAGATGTCCAACGAGGGCGCGGTCGCCACCAGCGCAGCGCACTTCGCCGTCTACGCCAACGCCAACCGCAGCGGCGGGCCGTGGCAGTACACCGTCCCCGCCTACAACGCCTCCACCCAGACCAACGGCACGGCCGGCGACTACTACAACATCGGCTCCGGCTACGGCAACGGCGCCTACGACTTCACCATGATCGGCCCCAACCGCTTCCTGCGGCACTTCGCCGGCAACGCCACCACCATCGGCAAGAACCTGGAGACCACCAGCTCCTACGCGGTCACCAGCAGCACCGGCGACCTGGCGGTCTGGTTCACCATGACCAACGCCGCCGCCTCCGGCAAGAGCGCCGTCTTCACCATCACCTCCAACAACTACCGCAGCGACGGCCCCTGGACCTACACCGTCCCGGCCGGCGGCAGCGCCTCCGACTACTTCAACGCCGTGGCCTACTGCAACGGCTGGTACGACTTCACCGTCACCAACAGTCTCGACTCCTCCTGGTCCCGCCGCTTCACCGGCCACCTGGAGACCGGCAGCAGCAGCATCACCGGCTGACGCCGCCGCGCACGGCAACGGGCCCGCCGTCTCCGGCGGGCCCGTTCCGTTAGGCCGCTCAGGAGCGCCGGTCGGCCGAGCCGCTCAGGAGACCCTGGTCCAGCGGCGGCGGCGCCGCTCCAGCCCCGCCGCGACCAGCCGCCAACCGGTGCTGCTCATGACTCCCCCGTCCGTCCCCACAGCTGGGGCCCCTGGGGGAAGTATTCGCCATTGACCGGAGAGTGGCGCCTCCTGCGCCGAGTCAACCAACAGGAGGTGTGTGTGGTGCAAGAGTTGACAGAAAATGGATCGGAGACGACGGAATCTCCTGAGGCCCGGGGAAACCAGCGAGTAAGGTCGAATGCATGCTTGCGCCACAGGGGACTCCTTCCGCCGTCGTGTTCGACTTCTACGGCACACTCACGCCGAGCACGCCCGACGAGGTGTGGGAGGAGCACGCGGCCCGGAGCGCCGATGCGATCGGGATCGACCCGGACGCGTGGCGCGCCGCGCTGGACCGCTCCTTCCCCGACCGGGCGGCCGGACGGCTGGGCGACCTGCCGGCCACCTTCCGGATCCTGGCGCTGCGCCTGGGCGTCGTCCCGCCGGAGGAGGACCTGCTGGCGGCCTGCGCCGCCCGGCTGGCGGCCCAGCGGGAGCTGTTCGTGCTGCGCCCGGAGGCCGGGGCCGTCCTGGCCGAGCTGCGCCGACGCGGCCTCCGGATCGGCGTGCTGAGCGACTGCACGGTGGAACTCGCGGAGAGCTGGGCGGAGTTGCCGCTGGCCGGGATGGTGGACGCCCGGGTGCTGTCCTGCGAGGAGGGCCGGCGCAAGCCCGACCCCGAGCTCTTCCGGCTGATCGCCGAGCGGCTGGGGGTGAAGCCCGAGGACTGCCTCTATGTCGGGGACGGCGGCGGGCAGGAACTGACCGGCGCCGGCGGCGCCGGGATGCGCGCCTACCTGCTCAGGGCCGCCGACTGGGCGGAGAACCACGCCCACGCCCGCGAGGACGACTGGGCCGGCCCCGAACTCGGCTCGCTCGATGACGTGCTGTCGCTGGTCTGAACCCCGACCGGCCGTTCACCTGTGGGTCAGCAGGCCCCCTGGGCTCATTGGGCTGATGGGCATGATTCTGGAGCCCTCGTCCGCCCGGGCGAGGGCGTCACGACGCACCGGCCGAGCGCTCGGCCGGTGCGTACCCCTCCGACAGCCGGGCCGCCGACCCGGGGCCGTCAGCCCGGGGCCGTCAGCCCGGGGTGCTGACGGCGATCACCGCGAAGACCGCGCCCCACGGGTCGCTGACCGTGGCCATCCGGCCGACCGGGGTGTCCTTCGCCGGCATCAGCACATCCGCGCCGCGCTTGACCGCGGCGTCGACGGTGCTGTCCACGTCGTCCACGGAGAAGTAGGTCAGCCAGTGCGAGGGGACGTCCGGGAGGAACGGCGGGTCCGTCATCTGCTGCATGCCGCCCACCGGCCGACCGTCGATCCGGAACTCCTCGTAGCCCGGCATCGCCTCGCCGTAGCCGGCGCCGAAGACCGAGTGGTAGAAGGCCATGGCCGAGTTCACGTCCCGGGTGTTGCACTCGTTCCAGACCAGCGCGCCCGGCTCGTTGACCAGTTGGGCGCCGATGAAGTCCCGGTGCCCCCAGACGCCGAACACCGCGCCGGAGGGGTCCGCTGCGACGAACATGCTGCCGAGCGTCAGCACGTCCATGACCGGCGTCATCGGCGTGCCGCCGGCCTCCTTCACCGCCGCGAGCGTGGCCCTGGCGTCGGCGCTGGCCAGGTAGGTGGTCCAGACGGTCGGGGCGCCCTCGGCCATGACCGGGCCGATCCCGGCCACCGGCAGGCCGAGCTTGGTGCAGACGGCGTAGCCGCCGGTCTCGTCCGAGCCGACCTCGCCCTCCCAGCCGAACAGGTCCCGGTAGAAGTCGAGCGCGGCCTGCTGGTCGGGGACCATCAGGTCGACCCAGCAGGGGGTGCCGGGCGCATAGGGTGCGGTGACCTTGGGCATCGTGGCCTCCGAGGGCGAGTGGACGGATGGGCGGGGGCAGGCCACTGCGGACCGGCCTGCCCCCACTCTTCACCGCTCGCGGTCGCCCCGCTACCGGAGCGCCCGGCTACGCCTCGGCGTCCGCGCGGGTGGCCTCGACTGCCGCGCGCAGCCGGCGGCCGTAGTCGGCGTCCGCCCGCTCGAAGAAGGGCAGCACCCGCTCGACGACGTCGTCCCGGCCGACCGTGCCGAGCGAGCCGGCCAGGTTGGCGATCAGCCGGCTCTGCTCGTCGGCCGACATCAGCCGGTACAGCTCGCCGGCCTGGAAGAAGTCGTCGTCCTTGGCGTGCTCGGGCGCGGTGTGGGCGCCGGTCCAGCCGTGAACCTCGGTCGGCGCGGCCAGCGGGCTGTCGGTCTGCCGGGGGCCGTCGTAGGAGTTGGGCTCGTAGTTCTTGGCCCGACCGGCCGGGTTGACCGCGCCGAGACCGTCCCGCCCGTAGTTGGCCGCGGCGGTCGCCCGCGGCGCGTTGACCGCGAGCTGGGTGTGGTTGACGCCGAGGCGGTAGCGCTGGGCGTCGGCGTAGGCGAAGAGCCGGCCCTGGAGCATCTTGTCGGGCGAGGGGCCGATGCCGGGGACGAAGTTGTTCGGCGAGAACGCCGCCTGCTCGACCTCGGCGAAGACGTTGTCGGGGTTGCGGTTCAGCACCAGCCGACCGACCTTGTGCAGCGGGTAGTCGCGGTGCGGCCAGACCTTGGTCAGGTCGAAGGGGTTGAACCGGTAGTCGGCGGCGTCGGCCACCGGCATCAGCTGGACGTGCACGGTCCAGGAGGGGTGGGCGCCGCGCTCGATCGAGCGGTGCAGGTCGCGCTGGTGGCTGTCGGCGTCCGAGCCGGCCAGGTCGGCGGCCTGGGACCCGTCCAGGCAGCGGATGCCCTGGTTGGTCTTGAAGTGGTACTTCACCCAGTAGGCCGCGCCGTCGGCGGCGGTCCACTGGTAGGTGTGCGAGCCGTAGCCGTTCATGTGGCGGTAGCTGGCCGGGATCCCCCGGTCGCCGAACAGCCAGGTGACCTGGTGCAGCGACTCCGGCGAGTAGGACCAGTAGTCCCAGACGTTGTCCGCCTCCTGGACGCCGGTGAACGGGTCGCGCTTCTGCGAGTGGATGAAGTCCGGGAACTTGATCGGGTCCTTGAGGAAGAAGACCGGGGTGTTGTTGCCGACCAGGTCGTAGTTGCCCTCCTCGGTGTAGAACTTCAGCGCGAAGCCGCGCGGGTCGCGGACCGCGTCGCTCGAACCGAGGTTCCCGGCCACGGTGGAGAATCGGAGGAAGACCTCGGTGCGGCGGCCGACCTCGCCCAGGAAGTGGGCCCGGGTGTACGGGGTGACGTCGTCGGTCACCTCGAAGTAGCCGTAGGCGCCGGAGCCCCGGGCGTGGACGATGCGCTCCGGCAGCCGCTCGCGGTTGAAGCGGGCCAGCTTCTCGATCAGCTGCTGGTCCTGGAGCAGGACCGGTCCGCCGACGCCCGCCTGGGCGGAGTTCTGGTTGTCGGCGACGGGAGCGCCGGACTCGGTGGTCAGGATTTCGGGCATGAGGGTACCTCGGTCATGGCTCGGATGATGTTGGCTCGGGTGGTGCGGGCGGCGCGGGTGGGGCAAGTGGTTCGGGTGGCGCGGGCAGTGCGGGGCCGCCCGGACCGCGCGCGGAGGCGGCTGCCGGGCGAGGGCCGTCGTCGTGGTCAGACGCCCAGCAGCCGCCAGATCGCGGACCGACGGCGGGAGGTCTCCGCACCGTCGGGGCCGTCCACCGGGCGCAGCGCGCCCACGGCGGCGGCGACCGACGCGGCGTCGGTCAGCGGACGGGCGGCGGTGAGCTCGGCCGCCTCGTCCGCGGTGAGGCCGGCCTCGGCGAGCGCGCCGCGCGCCTCCGCGGCCGGGAGCAGGTTGAGCCAGCGCAGCGCCAGCGCGGCGCGGCCCGACTCGGTCAGCCGGCCGTTGAGCCGCAGCCGCGCGATGCCGCCGTCCGGGAAGACGTCGAGCCGGACGGCGGTGGCCGCGCGCAGCGGGGTGATCCGCAGCCGGTGCCGGGTGTCGGGCTGGAGCCGGGTGCGCGGCAGCAGCTCGAACCACTCCCCCGTCTCGTCCCGGCCCGAGAGCGCGGCCCAGCCGGGGCAGTTGCCGACGAAGTGGGTGGTGTCGATCTCGACCGCGAGCACCTCGCCGGTGCCGGCCAGGTCCAGCTCGGCCCAGTCGTTGCCGCCGTCGCGGCGGCGGCGGGTCTCCCAGCCCTCCCCCATCACGGCGGCCCGGCCGAGGGCGTTGAGGTTGTGCGGGCTGGAGAAGTAGCGGTCGGAGGCGCCGGTGGCGACCCCGCCGTGCTCCTGTGCCAGCAGGTCGAAGGTGAGGCCGTCGAGGTCGCGCGGGTCGGCCACGACCTCGCCGTGGACCCGGAGCCTGGCCACCCCGCCGTCCGGCCAGATGTTCAACCGGACGTGGGTGAGGCGCTGCTCGACGGCGACCGGGAACTCGTGGGCGGTGTCGCCCTTGAGCGCGGTGCGCGGCACGATCTCGGTCCAGTCCGCCGCCGCGAGCTCCGCCGGGGAGGGGCTGCCGGGCAGGGACGTGCCCTCGACCGAGGCCGACTCCGGGTAGTTGCCGGTGAAGTGGGCGGTGTCGACCACGACGCCGCGCACCACGCCGGCCGCGCCCAGCCGGACCACGGCCCAGTCGTGGTCCTCGGCGGTCGGGCTGGTCTCGGTCGCCGAGGCCCCGCGCCGGCGGCGGGTCTCCCAGCCGTCCATGATCTGACCCTTGGGCCCGAAGGTGTGCGGCCGGAACTCGGCGGGCGCGGCGAGGACCAGGTTCTCCTTCTCGGCGAACAGCTCGTCGTTGGCGTCCACCACACCGGCGCCCAGGCCGCGGGCGGCGAGGTTGACCAGCTCGGTGAAACCGGACGGGTTCTGACTGTCGGTCATGCTTCTCCTCGGACGATGATCCGGCCGCGCGGTTCGGCGTCGGCGTCCACGGCCACGACCCGGCCGCGAAGCCAGGTGGTGCGGACGGCGCCGGTCAGCGTGCGGCCTGCGTAGGGGGTGACGGGGTTGCGGTGGTGGAGCGCCCCGGGGTCGACCGCGAACGCGGCGTCGGGGTCGAAGGCCACCAGGTCGGCGTCGTGGCCGGGGGCGATCGCGCCCTTGCGGCCGAGCCCGACCAGGGCGGCCGGGCCGCTGCTCATCCAGCGCACCACGTCGACGAGGGCGAAGCCGCGCCGACGGGCCTCGGTCCAGACGGCCGGCAGCCCCAGCTGGAGCGAGGCGATGCCGCCCCAGGCCGCGGCGAAGTCGCCGCTGCCGCCGAGCCGGGGCAGGTGCTTGAGATCGGGCGTGGAGGGCGAGTGGTCGGAGACCACGGCGGCGAACTCACCGTCGGCCAGCGCCTGCCAGAGCAGGTCGCGGTTGGCCTCGTCGCGGATCGGCGGACAGCACTTGAAGGCGGTGTCGCCGTCCGGCACCTCCTCGGCGGCCAGGGTCAGGTAGTGCGGACAGGTCTCGGCGGTGACCCGGACCCCGTCCGCGCGGGCCTGCCGCAGCAGCGGCAGCACGGCGGCCGAGGAGACATGGAGGATGTGCACCCGGGCGCCGGTCCGCCGGGCGGCGGCCAGCAGCCCCGCCACGGCGGCGGTCTCGGCGGTGGCCGGACGGGAGGCCAGGAAGTCGGCGTAGTGCGGGCCGGGCCGGTGCGGTGCCGCGTCCAGCACGCCGGGGTCCTCGGCGTGGATGATCGCCAGGGCGTCCAGCCGGGCCAGTTCGGCCAGGGTGACTTCGAGTTGATCCTGGGTCAGGTGCGGGAACTCGTCCACCCCGGAGGGGGCGAGGAAGCTCTTGAAGCCGAACACGCCCGCGCCGTGCAGCGGTTCGAGGTCGGCGGTGTTGTCCGGGACCGCCCCGCCCCAGAGCCCGAGGTCCACGAAGAGCTGGCCGTCGGTCGCCTTCCGCTTGACCTCCAGGCCGTGCGGCGTGGTGGTCGGCGGCACCGAGTTCAGCGGCATGTCGACGACGGTGGTGACCCCGCCGGCCGCGGCGGCCCGGGTGGCGCTGGCGAAGCCTTCCCAGGCGGTGCGGCCCGGTTCGTTCACATGGACGTGGGTGTCCACCAGTCCCGGCAGCAGCGCCAGACCGCCGAGGTCGGTCAGCTCGCCCGCGCCCTCGCCCGCGCCGTGCGGCAGCACGGCGGCGATGCGGCCGTCCCGCAGGACGACGTCGGCGGGGCGCTCGCCCTCCGGCAGTACGGCGCGGCGGGAGCGGAGCACCTGGGTCGCAGGGGTGGGCGAACCGTTCAACAGAACCTCCGGGCTGGATCGGCGGCGGGTCCGCGCAGGGGCGCGGAAACGGCGCGTGACGGCTGGGAAAGCTGCGCGTGGCGCAACCGGAACAGCCAGGCGGCTTCGAACAACAGGGCGAGCGTACGACCGCCTTCAACAAAACGTCAACGGTCGGTCCGGGCGGCTCACCGCAGGAACTCCTCGGCCAGCAGCTCGCCCGCGCGCTCCGCCAGCTCGCCGGCCCGGGCCAGCGCGGCCCCGGGCGGCGCGTCCGGCCCGGCCAGCTCGGTGAGCGAGAGCACGGCGGCGAAGCCCGCCGCCCGCCACTCGGCCTCGGTCAGCTCGACCAGGCCGGCCACAGCGGCCACCGGTACCCCCGTACCGGTGGCAGCCGCGGCGACTCCGGCGGGGGCCTTTCCGTGCAGGGTCTGCACGTCCAGGCAACCCTCGCCGGTGACGACCAGGCACGCCCCTCGCAGCGCCCGGTCGAAGCCCAGGAGGTCGAGCAGCAGCCCGATCCCGGGCCGCATGGTGGCTCCCAGCAGCGCCAGCGCGCCGAAGCCGAGGCCGCCGGCCGCGCCCGCGCCCGGGGCGTCCCGCAGGTCCGCCCCGGTGACCCCGGCGACCGCGTCCGCCCAGTGGGCGAGCGCCGCGTCCAGCTCGGCGACCTGCTCCGGGTCCGCGCCCTTCTGCGGTCCGTAGACGGCCGCCGCGCCGCGCGGGCCGAGCAGCGGGTTGTCGACGTCGCCGGCGACCACCACCTCGACGCCGGAGAGGAGGTCGGCCAGCGGTCCCGGGTCGATCCGGCGCAGCCGGGCCAGCGCGGCGCCGCCCGGCGAGAGGTCCTTCCCGTCGGCGTCCAGCAGCCGGACGCCGAGCGCCTGGGCCAGGCCGGCGCCGCCGTCGGTGCAGGCGACGCCGCCGAGGCCGAGGACGATCCTGGTGCAGCCGAGCTCCAGCGCCCGGGCGAGCAGCTGGCCGGTGCCGTAGCTGCTCGCGTTCAGCGGGGCGGGGACGCCGCCCGGCAGCAGGGTGAGCCCGCTCGCCTGGGCGGCCTCGACCACGGCGGTGCCTTCCAGCACGGCCAGCGCCGCGCGGACCGGCTCGCCGGTGGGACCGCTGACGACGGTCTCCACCCTCCGGTAGCCGGCCGCGAGCGCGGCCAGCACGGTGCCCTCGCCGCCGTCGGCGACCGGAAGCACCCGCACGACCACGCCGGGCGCGGCCCGGCGGACGCCGGACGCGATCCGCTCGGCGGCCTCGGCCGCGGCGAGGGTGCCCTTGAACTTGTCCGGGGAGATGACGACATGTCCGGCGAGTGGCTGCTGCTGGGTCATCGGCGTCCTTGCGTCCTTGCCTTGCGGAGACGGCACTGCTGGGGAACGGCACTGCTGGGGAAGGGCACTGCTGGGGAAGGGCACTGCTGGGATCAATACTGCGGAAACGATTCCTCCCGGCGGTGCGGGCACGACCGGACATTCCCCGAAGGGAACGGTCACACCGCCGGGAGGAAGCCTGGATACCTCCCCGGGACGGGGGCGCGACGGGCTGCCTCCGAGAAGGTCGAAGGGTTCCCGTCCCGGGGAGGAGACTGGGGGTCGAGCAGGTTTCGGGGCCTCCCCCCGCCGGCGGGCACGACCGGATGGGATCTACCGGCGGGGGGAGGAGTGCAGGCGCCCGACGCGGCGTCAGCGGAAGCAGCGTCAGAGCGTGTTGAGGATCGCGCTCGGCGCGTCGGAGGCCCGCTCGGCGACCGGCTCGAACTCGTTGACCGAGTCCAGCCCGGCGCCGCCCATGGAGACGTTGGTGACCCGCTCCAGGATGACCTCGACCACGACCGGCACCCGGAACTCCGCCGCGAGCTTCTTGGCCTGCTCGAAGGCGGCGGCCAGCTCGTTCGGGTCGAAGACCCGGATCGCCTTGCAGCCGAGGCCCTCGGCGACCTTGACGTGGTCCACGCCGTAGCCGTTGACCTCGGGCGCGTTGACGTTCTCGAAGGAGAGCTGGACGTGGTAGTCCATGTCGAAGTTACGCTGCGCCTGGCGGATCAGGCCCAGGTAGGCGTTGTTCACCACGACGTGGATGTAGGGGATGTTGAACTGCGCCCCGACCGCCAGTTCCTCGATCATGAACTGGAAGTCGTAGTCGCCGGAGAGCGCGACCACCGTGCCCTCGGGGTCGGCGGTGGCGACGCCCAGCGCGGCCGGGAGGGTCCAGCCGAGCGGTCCGGCCTGGCCCGCGTTGATCCAGTTGCGCGGCCCGTAGACGTGCAGCATCTGCGCGGCCTGGATCTGCGAGAGCCCGATGGTCGTGACGTACCGGGTGTCGCGGCCGAACGCCTGGTTCATCTCCTGGTAGACCCGCTGCGGCTTGACCGGGATGTTGTCGAAGTCGGTCCTCCGCAGCAGCTCGCCCTTGCGGACCTGGCAGCTGTCGGCCCACGCCGAGCGGTCCGGCAGCCGGCCGGCGGCCCTGCGCTCGCGGGCGACCTCGACGAAGAGCTCCAGGGCGGCCCTGGCGTCGGAGACGATCCCGTAGTCCGGGGCGAACACCCGGCCGATCTGGGTCGGCTCGATGTCGACGTGGACGAAGGTCCGGCCCTCGGTGTACTTCTCGACGGCGCCGGTGTGGCGGTTGGCCCAGCGGTTGCCGATGCCGAGGACGAAGTCCGACGCCAGCAGCGTCGCGTTGCCGTAGCGGTGCGAGGTCTGCAGCCCGACCATGCCGGCCGTCAGCTCGTGGTCGTCCGGGATCGAGCCCCAGCCCATCAGCGTCGGGACCACCGGGACGCCGGTCAGCTCGGCGAACTCGACCAGCAGGTCGGCCGCGTCGGCGTTGATCACGCCGCCGCCCGAGATGATCAGCGGCCGCTCGGCGGCGGCCAGCAGGTCGAGCGCCTTCTCGATCTGGGCCCGGCTCGCCGTCGGCTTGTAGACCGGCAGCGGCTGGTAGGTCTCGATGTCGAACTCGATCTCGGCCAGCTGGACGTCGATCGGCAGGTCGATGAGGACCGGTCCGGGACGGCCAGAGCGCATCAGGTGGAAGGCCTGCTGGAAGGCGCCGGGGACCTGGGCCGGCTCCAGGACGGTCATCGCCATCTTGGTGAGCGGCTTGGCGATCGAGGTGATGTCGACGGCCTGGAAGTCCTCCTTGTGCAGCTTGGACACCGGCGCCTGGCCGGTGATGCACAGGATCGGGATCGAGTCCGCGCTGGCCGAGTAGAGGCCGGTGATCATGTCGGTCCCGGCCGGGCCGCTGGTGCCGATGCAGACACCGATGTTGCCGGCCTTGGCCCGGGTGTAGCCCTCCGCCATGTGCGAAGCGCCCTCGACGTGCCGGGCGAGGATGTGGGTCAGCCCGCCGTTGGTCCGCATCGCGGAGTAGAACGGGTTGATCGCCGCGCCGGGCAGGCCGAACAGGTGGGTGACGCCCTCGGCCTTGAGGATCTCCACCGCGGCCTGGGCCGCTGTCATCCGCGCCATGTCAGTTGACCTCTCGTCCGGCGAGGCGCTCGACGCCCCGGAGCAGTGCGGAGTGGTCCAGCGAGCCGTCGCCGTTGGCCCGGGCCGAGGCCACCAGCTGGGCGGTCAGCGAGCCCAGCGGCAGCGGGGCGTCGACCGCGCGGGCGGCGGCGGTGACGATGCCCATGTCCTTGTGGTGCAGGTCGATCCGGAAGCCCGGGGCGAACTGGCGCTCGGTCATGTTGGCCTTCTTGCGGTTCAGCACGGTCGAGCCGGCCAGGCCGCCGCCGAGCACGTCCAGCGCGGCGGGCAGGTCCACGCCGGCGTTCTCCAGGAACACCACGGCCTCGGCCAGCACCTGGATGTTGACGGCGACGATCAGCTGGTTGGCCGCCTTGACGGTCTGACCGGCACCGGTCGGGCCGACGTGGATGACGGTCGTGCCCAGCGCCGCGAACAGCGGCTCGGCCTCGGCGAAGTCCTCGGCCGCGCCACCGACCATGATCGACAGCACCGCCTCGACCGCCCCGGCCTCGCCGCCGGAGACCGGGGCGTCCAGGGTACGGATGCCCTTCTCCTGCGCGGCGGCGGCGACCTTGATCGAGGTCTGCGGGGTGATGCTGCTCATGTCGACGACCAGGGCGCCCGGAGCGGCGTGCTCCAGGACGCCGCCCTCGCCGAGGATGACCTCCTCGACCTGCGGGTCGGCCGGGACCATGGTGATCACGACCTCGGCCCCCTGCACCGCCTCGGCGATGCTGCCGGCCCCCCGGCCACCGGCCGCGACCAGCTTGTCGACGGCGTCCCGGGTGAGGTTGTAGCCGGTCACCGTGTGGCCGGCGCGGACCAGGTTGGCAGCCATCGGGCTGCCCATGATGCCGAGCCCGATGAAGGCGATGCGGCGGGATGTGGCGGTCATTCGTTCCTACCTGTCTGCGGGTTCTGGGGGAGGTGGCGCGACCTCGGCGCCGGCTCCGGTCTCTGCTTCGGCGTCAGCGGCTGAGTCAGCGGCTGCGGCGCTCGCCGCCGCGCAGCTCGCGGGGCAGCCAGCCGAGGGTGTCGGCGCCGGCCAGCCCGGCCGGGGCCTTGTACTCCAGGCCGACGTGGCCCTCGTAGCCGACGGCGTCGAGCCGGCCGAACAGGCCGGCGAAGTCGAGGGAGCCGGTGCCGGGCTGGTTGCGCCCGGGGGCGTCGGCGATCTGGATGTGGCCGATCCGGTCCGCGTAGCCGTCGATGACCTGCGGCAGGTCCTCGCCGTTGCGGGCCAGGTGGTAGAGGTCGCAGAGGAACCGGGCGTTGCCGAGGCCGGTGTGGGCGTTGACCTGGTCGACGACGGCGACGGCGTCCTTGCTGGAGAGCAGCCCGTACTGCGGGGCCTCGGGCGCGTTCAGCGCCTCGACCAGCAGCACCGCGCCGATGCCGTGGGCGGCGTGGGCGGCCAGGGCCAGGTTCTCCAGGGCCAGTTCGTCCTGGACCCGGGGGTCCAGGCCGTCGATCCGGTTGCCGTAGAGGGCGTTCAGCGCCCGGCAGCCGAGGGAGTCGGCGAGGGCGACCGCGACCGGGATGTTGTCGCGGAACTGCTGGACCTCGTCCGGCCGGCTGAGCAGGCCCTTGGAGCCGGCCGCCATGTCGCCGGCGTCGAAGTTGAGGCCGGTGAGCCGGACCCCGGCGTCGGTGAAGGCCCGGCGCAGCGCGTCGAGCTCGGCCTGCGGCGGGGTGGGGCCGTCCAGCGTCCACCAGAGTTCGGCGGAGTCGAAGCCGGCCGCCGCCGCGGCGGCGGGACGCTCCAGCAGCGGGAGCTCGGTGAACAGGATCGAGAGGTTCACGGTCCAGCGCTGGTCCAGCCAGGCAGGCGCGGCGTTGGCGGCGGTCGGGGGATCCAGCGGGGCCATGGGGGTCACTCTCCATCTTTTCCGCGATACGGAATACAAGTTCTGCTTGATGGAAACTATGACATGGCACTTCCCGGGCTGCCAAGGGGTCGGGCCGACTAAAATCAACAATTCGTTGAAGGCGGCGACGGGATAGGCTGCGGGTGTGCGATTGAAGGTGGAGTTCACGACAGAACCGTTCGAGCTGGACGGCTTCCCCGACCACGCGAAGGCCGCCCGCCGCGCGGTGGACGAGGCCGGCCTCACCGTCGACGTGGGCCCGTTCGGCACCAGCGCGGAAGGCGAGGCCGAGGCCGCGCTGGCCGCCGTCGCCCGGCTGCTCCGGGACGGCCTCGCCGAGGGCGCGACCCGGATATCCATCCAGGTCAGCACGCTGGACCCGAGCGAGGACGAGGCATGAGCGCGCCGGACCACCCGCTGACAGCCGCGATCAAGCCACTGCTGGAGGCCGTCGGCGCCAGCGCCGTCAGCCTCGACCAGGCGCGACCCGACGACGTCCTGCTGGAGTGGGAGGGCGCCCCCGCCCTCGCCGTCCGGCTGCCCGGCCTGGAGAGCGCGCTGGACCGGCTGCTCGCCGACGCCCGGCGGCAGTTCGGCGGCGGCGAGCTGTCGGCGCTCGACCGGGCGGCGAAGCAGCGCGTGGTGGCCCTGCTGGAGGAGCGCGGCGCGTTCACCGTACGCCATGGCGTGGAGACGGTCGCGGCGGCGCTGGGCGTCAGCCGCTTCACCGTCTACAACTACCTCAACCGGCAGCAGGGCGGCTGACACCCGGCCCGCCCGCGCCGGGAGGCCCGGCCGGTGCGGAGGCGGGACGCAACTCGCCTTCAACAAACTGTTGACGTGACGCCTCGGCAGACCTAGCTTGTGGGATGCACCGCTTCCCAGGAGGTCTCCCGTGCCCCCGACCACCACCGCCCTCGACCGGCTGAACGCCGCCACCGAGGAGGAGCTCGACGCGCTCCTCACCGAGGTCTGCACCAGCGACGACTGGGTCGCCTCGGTCCGCTCCACCCGCCCCTGGCCCGACGCCGGGGCCCTGCACGCCGCCAACCTCGCCGCGATGGCCCGGCTCGACACCGCCGGACTGCACCGGGCGATGGCCGGCCACGCCCGGATCGGCGCCCCGAAGGCCGACGACCCGGCCTCCCGGCGCGAGCAGGCCGGCGTCCAGGACGCCGACGCCGCGCTGCTGGCCGAACTGCGCGCCGCCAACGACTCCTACCAGGAGGCGTTCGGCCACGTCTTCCTCATCTGCGCCACCGGCCGCAGTGCGGAGAGCATGCTCGCGGCCCTGCGCGAGCGCAGCGGCAACGACCCGGCGACCGAGCGCGAGATCGTCCGCGGCGAGCTGCGGAAGATCAACGACCTGCGTCTCGACCGCCTGCTGCAGGACTTCTGACGCAGCGCCGGTTCATCCAGTACCACGACCGAATCAGCTGACGGGGCATCATGACCACCATCTCCACCCATGTGCTGGACACCAGTACCGGCCGCCCCGCCGAGGGCGTCCCGGTCGAACTGGCCCAGCGGACCGAGGCGGCCGGCTGGACCGTCCTCGGCGCCTCGGCGACCGACGCCGACGGCCGCTGCAAGGACCTGCCGGTCCCCGACCTCGCGCTCGGCAGCGTGCTGCGCCTGACCTTCACCACCGCGGGCCCGTTCTTCCCCGAGGTCGCCGTCGTCGTCGACGTCGACCCGGACCAGGCCCACTACCACGTACCCCTGCTGCTCAATCCGTTCGGGTACTCCGTCTACCGAGGGAGCTAGAGACCCATGGCCCATGTGCTCGGCCAGAACCAGTACGGCAAGGCGGAGACGCGTGTCGTCCGCATCAACCGCCGCTCGGCGGACGGCAGTTCCGCCGACGGGGGGCGCCACGAGATCAAGGACCTGAATGTCTCGGTCGCCCTCTCCGGCGACCTGGACGACGTCCACCTCACCGGCTCCAACGCCAACTGCCTGCCCACCGACACCACCAAGAACACCGTCTACGCCTTCGCCAAGCAGTACGGGATCGAGTCCGCCGAGGCCTTCGGCGTCCTCCTGGCCCGGCACTTCGTCGACAACAACGAGCCGATCCGCCGCGCCCGGATCCGGGTCGAGGAGTACGGCTGGGACCGGATACCCACCCCGGACAACGCCCGCCCCTACATCGGCAACACCGGTGGCGCGGAGCAGCCCGGCCACTCCTTCGTGCGCAGCGGCGGCGAGATCCGCACCGCCGAGATCGTCTACGACGGCAGCCGGGTCCAGGTCATCAGCGGCCTCAAGGAGCTGACCGTCCTGAACGCCACCAACTCGGAGTTCTGGGGCTACATCAAGGACCGCTACACCACCCTCAAGGAGGCGTACGACCGGATCCTGGCCACCCAGGTCACCGCCCGGTGGACGCACGGCTGGCACGGCGAGGGCCCGCAGCCGGCCTGGGAGCGCTCGTACGCCCAGGTCCGCCGGCACCTGCTGGAGGCCTTCGCCGAGACCTACTCCTACTCGCTGCAGCAGACCCTGTACGCGATGGGCACCCGGGTGCTGAACCACCGCGCCGAGGTGGACGAGGTACGGCTGGAGCTGCCGAACAAGCACCACTTCCTGGTGGACCTGGAGCCGTTCGGGTTGAAGAACGACAACGAGGTCTACTTTGCAGCGGACCGTCCGTATGGTCTGATCGAGGGTACGGTCCACCGCGAAGGCGTCACCCCGGTCATCCCGGTCGCCTGACCCGGCCCGCCGCAGCACCCCAGGGATTCTCCCGCCGTCCCGCCCTGGGCAGCTCCACCCGACGGCGGTACCCGCAGGCGCCGTGCCCCACCACCGCGCCCACTCGTCACCGCCACCGTCGAGGAGCCATCCGCATGACCCAGATCCCGCCCGCCGACGAGCGCATCGTCATCGAGAACGCCTACGTCGCCACGGTCGACGCCGAGGACACCGAGCACGCGCGCGGCCACGTCGTCGTCGCCGGCAACCGCATCGAGTCGGTCGGCGCCGGACCCGCCCCCCAGTGGCTGGAGGGGGTCACCCGGCGGATCAACGCCGAGGGCCATCTGCTGACGCCCGGCCTGGTCAACACCCACCACCACTTCTACCAGTGGATCACCCGGGGTCTGGCCCAGGACAACATCCTGTTCGACTGGCTGGTCGCGCTCTACCCGACCTGGGCCCGGATCGACGAGCGGCTCGTCCACGCCGCCGCCCAGGGCTCCGCCGCCGCCCTGCTCAAGTCCGGCTGCAGCACCGCGATGGACCACCACTACGTGTTCCCGCAGGGGGCCGGCGACATCCTCGGCGCGGAGATCGAGGCCGTGGCCGAGCTCGGGATGCGCTTCACCGCCACCCGCGGCTCGATGTCGCGCGGGCGCAGCGACGGTGGCCTGCCGCCGGACTTCGCGGTGGAGAAGACCGAGTCCATCCTGATCGCCTCCGAGGCCGCCGTCGACCGCTACCACGACGCCTCCTTCGGCTCGATGCTGCACATCGCCATCGCCCCCTGCTCGCCGTTCTCGGTGACCAGCGAACTGATGGCGCAGGCGGCGGAGCTGGCCCGGCGCAAGGGCGTCCGGCTGCACACCCACGGCTCGGAGACGGCCGAGGAGGAGCAGTTCTGCAAGGAGCTGTTCGGGATGGGGCCGACCGACTACTTCGAGAGCGTGGGCTGGCTCGGCGAGGACGTGTGGATGGCGCACTGCGTCCACATGAACGACTCCGACATCGCCAAGTTCGCCGAGACCGGCACCGGCGTGGCGCACTGCCCGTCCTCCAACGCCCGGCTGGCCGCGGGCATCGCCCGGGTCCCGGACATGCTCAAGGCCGGCGTCCCGGTCGGCCTGGGCGTGGACGGCACCGCCTCCAACGAGTCCGGCGAGCTCGGCACCGAGCTGCGCAACGCGCTGCTGATCAACCGGCTGGGCGCCAACCGCCCGGACGCGCTGACCGGGCGCGGGGCGCTGCGCCTCGGCACCATGGGCGGCGCCCGGGTCCTCGGCCGACAGGCCGAGATCGGCTCGATCGAGGTCGGCAAGCTGGCCGACCTGGCGCTGTGGAAGGTCGACGGCGTGCTGCACTCGTCGATCGCCGACCCGGTCGCGGCGCTCACCCTGGGCGCGCTGCCGCCGCTGTCGCTGCTGCTGGTCAACGGCCGCGCGGTGGTCGAGCAGGGCCTGCTGACCACGGTCAACGAGGACCGCATCGCCAAGGCCGCCGCCGACGCCGCCCGCGAGCTGGCGTCGCGCGCCTAGTCCGGCCGACGCACCACCTCCCACCTGCTCCGGGCGCCGCTGGACGGTGTGCCGCCCGGACTCCCCCGCGCGCCACCCGCGCCGGGGGACCGAGGTCCCGGACCCACGGCGAGGATCCGGGACCTCGGCGTACCCGGGGTCCGCGCGCCGGGGCGGCGGCGGTGTCGGTGGCCGCCACTACGCTCCGGGCATGAACGTTCCCGTGCACATCCCGGAGTACTTCGAGGACTGCGAGTTGGTGGCAGCCGAGGGGCTCGCGCGCGATCCTGCCTTCTGGCTCGCCCACGTCCTGCTGACGATGGGTGATCCCGGCGAGCAGGCGTCCCGCTACGGGGTCGACGAAGCGGCCTACCAGGACATGGTGGAGCGCCTCGGTGACGCCGGGCAGCCGTGGCCGGTGCTGCGGGTCCCCTTCGGCGGCGGGCACACCGCCTACGCCGTGTACGCCAACTTCGAGGACCAGAGCGACGTCGAATTCTTCGTCCGGCACCCGGCCTGGGGTCGGCTCGGCCACCTCGGCCAGTGCGGTGCCGACGGGGCCGGCCCGGGGCTGCCCTGGGCCGAGCTGGTCCATCTCGCCGGGAGCGCCGAGGAGGGAGCGGAGGGGCTGTCCGACGCCTCGCAGCGGCTGCTCCTGCTGCTGCCGATGCTCGGCGAGGCCGATCTGCCCGGCGAGGCGCTCGGCACCGTGGCCGGAGCGCTGTCGCGTTGCGGGATCAGCCCCGACGCGGTGGGCGAGCTGGCCGCAGCCCTGCTCGGCGACCCGGACCCGGCCCACGACCCTCGCTGGACCGTGACCGGCGGCAACCCGATCGCCGTGTGTTCGTCCCGGTACAGCCCCCGTCAGCTCCCGCTCGCCCTCGGCATCACCGCGCCCCAGTCGCAGGCCCTGGCCGACGCGTTGACCGGGTCGCAGACACACCGGCAGGCGCGCCGCCCCGGCTCGGCCTGAGCACCGGCCCCGGCTACGCCTCCGTCGGCCCCGACCCCGGCCCCGATCCCGGCCCCGGCCGGAGCTGGGCGCGGAGGGCGAGCGGGGTGAGGCCGTGGGCGGTGAGGACGTCGCGGGTGACGCCGCGGGCGGTGAGCAGGGCGAGCAGCAGGTGGGCGGTGCCGATGGCGTCGGCGCGCTGGTCCTGGGCCTCGCGGACGGCGGCCTCCAGCACGTGACGGACCTCCGGCCGCCAGGGCAGGCGGCCCGGGGCGGCCGGGCGCGGCGCCGGAGGCCCCGGCCCCGGGGACGGTCGGGGACGGGTTCCAGCAGGGCGTTCTCGCCCCAGACCTCCTCGACCCGGTCGATGATCCGGTCCACCTCGATCCCGAGGCCGCGCAGCGCCTCGGCGTCCTCGCGGCCGATGCCGCCCCGGCGGCGGATCCCGCGGCACTCGGCGAGCAGTTCGGCGTGCCGGTCGGGGCCGAGGCCGGAGCGGGTGAGCAGCGCGACGGCGGTGCTGTCGGGCTGGGCGAGCAGCGCGGCCAGCAGGTGCTCCTCGCCGACGGCGGGCGCACCGCCGCTGCGGGCGGTGTCGACCGCGTCCTTCACGGACCGGCGGGCCCTGGGGGTGAAGCGTTCCAGCATGGTCAGCGTCCTCCGTGCTTCTTGTGTACTGCCTGCCTGCTGACGCCGAGTTCGGCGCCGATCTCCGCCCAGGACCAGCCCTGGGCACGGGCGCTGCGGACCTGCAGCGCTTCCAGTTGTTCGAGGAGGCGGCGCAGGGCCGCCACCGCCCGGAGGCCGGTGCGCGGATCGCGTCCGCCGGCGGCCTCCGCCAGTGTCGTCGCTTCGGTCATGATGTCAATGTACGTTGACAGTCGGCCCGCGTCAACCAAAGTTGACGCTCTCCCGCTACGACATACCAGCGAGTATGTTGATCGGGAGCGCCACCGGCGGGACCGACCACACCACGAGGAGCAGCGATGCGGGCAGTGCAGATCACCGAGTTCGGCGGACCCGAGGTACTTCGGACGGTGGAGCTGGACGACCCGGTCCCGCAGCCCGGCCAACTGCTGATCGACGTCTCCGCCATCGGGGTCAACTACGCCGACACCCACGCGGTCGAGGACTCCTACCTCTCCCGCAGCTCGCTGCCGATGGTGCCAGGCGGCGAGGTCGCCGGGCGGACCGCCGACGGCCGCCGGGTGGTGGCGCTGACCGCCACCGGCGGCTACGCGGAACGCGCCGTGGCCTGGGCGAACATGGCGGTCGACCTCCCCGACGCGGTGTCCGACGGCGCGGCGCTGGCGCTGGTGGTGCAGGGCCTCACCGCCTGGAACCTGCTGCGGACCTCGGCCCGGATGGCCCCCGGCGAGTCGGTGGTGGTGCACGCGGCGGCCGGCGGCACCGGCTCGCTGGCGGTACAGCTGGCGAAGCGCTTCGGCGCGGGACGGGTGATCGCCACCGCGTCCACCGAGGAGAAGCGGAAGCTGGCGCTGGAGCTGGGCGCGGACGTCGCGGTCGAGGCCGACGGCGAGGGCCTGAAGGAGCGGCTGATCGAGGCGAACAACGGCGCCAAGGTCGACGTGGTGCTGGAGATGACCGGCGGCCCGGTCTTCGACGCCTCGCTGGCGGCACTGGCGCCGTTCGGGCGGCTGGTGGCCTACGGCATGGCCTCCCGGGTCACTCCGAGCCCGATCGCGGCGGCGAGCCTGATGTCCCACTCGCGGGCCGTCGTCGGCTTCTGGCTGATGCACTGCCTGGGCCGCCCGGAGCTGCACGCGGAGCCGATGGCGGAGCTGCTGGCGCTGGTCGCGGCGGGCGAGCTGAAGCCGCTGCTGGGCGAGGCCTACCCGCTGTCGGAGGCCGCCCGCGCCCACGAGGACCTGCGCGCCCGGCGCACCTCGGGCAAGCTGGTGCTCGACCCCAGCCGGTAACAGCTCGGCCGAGTCGCCGGTCCTCCCTGTGCAAACGGAATCTGACGCGACATCATCTCCCTGTGGCCCCTTCGGGGCCAGGCTGGGAGGCACCATGTCCAAACGCACCCGCAAGCGCAGCTGGCGCCGACGCAAGGCCAACCACGGGAGGCGCCCCAACTGCCGCTGAGGCATCGGGGTCGCCGTCCGGCCGCTCGGCCGGACGCACCGCCGGGGCGCTCGGCCCGACCGGGGGCAGGGTCGGGGCCGCGCTCGGAACCGAGTGCGGAACGAGGTGCGGAGCCGCGGTCGGACGGACCGTCGGCACCGGCTCGCCGTCCGGCCGCGAGGCCGGACGGACGGTCGCCGACAGCCGGTCGGCCGTGGTCACCGCGTACACCCGGCCGGGGAGCAGCGTCAGCCGGTAGCGGCCGTGCTGCTCCCGCAGGTCGGCCCCGCGCACCAGCGCGCCGAGCCGCCCGTGCCGGAACGGGTGTCCCGACCAGACGTGGACCGGCCCCCCGGGCAGGCCGCCGGTCACGGTGAGCGTCAGGGTCTGCTTGCCGCGCGCGTGCAGGGTCTCGACCACGGTGCTCCAGCCGGCCTTGCCCGGGGCGAGGTAACTGGCGTAGCTGCCGTTGCGCCGGTTCCCGCCGAGGTAGCCGCCGCCCGAGCCGATGGAGCGCCACCCCGGCAGGGCGAACTGTCCCGGCCGGGCCGCCGGGAGGTCCGCCTGGAGGTCCTGGGCGGCCGGCAGCACCTGGCTGAACGCCGCCGGCCTGGCATCGCCGTTCAGCGTGACGGCGGTGCTGACCCGGTGCGGCGACGCCTCGTAGGCCATGGCCACGCCGACCACCAGGGTGGACACGGCGACCAGCGAGGCGATCACCGGCAGCGGCTGGACGGCGGGGCGTGTCATGCAGGACGGTCCTTCTGCGCTCGCAGATGCACCCGCTCCCGGCGGATGGGCAGCGGAGGACCACCGTAGCGCGCGGTGGTCCCCGCCCCGGGCCTTGGCGGACCGCCGCCGGTCCGTGTCGGCCCGTCAGCCGAGCAGCGCGTACCCCGGCAGGGTGAGGAAGTCGACGAACTCCTCGGCGAGGGCGACCTCCTCGAAGAGCGCCGCGGCCTGCTCCCAGCGGCCGGCGGCGTACGCCTGCTCGCCCAGTTCCAGGCGCAGCGCCGCGAGTTCGGCCGCCAGCAGGTCCCGGACCAGGTCGGGGGTGACTTTCGCACCGGCGCCTTGACCCTCGCCCGCGAGCACCACGCCGTTGTGGATCCACTGCCAGATCTGCGAGCGGGAGATCTCGGCGGTGGCGGCGTCCTCCATCATGTTGAAGATGGCGACCGCGCCCAGCCCGCGCAGCCACGCCTCCAGGTAGCGGACGCCCACCTGGACCGCGTTGTGCAGCCCCTCGGCGGTGCAGGAGCCGCCCGCCCCGGCGATGTCGAGCAGTTCGGCGGCGGTGGCGGCGGGGGCCTGCGGCACCGCCTGCTTCTGGTGCGGGCGGTCGCCGAGCACGTCGTCGAAGACACCGCGGCAGACCGGGACCAGGTCGGGGTGGGCCACCCAGGAGCCGTCGAAGCCGTCCCCGGCCTCGCGCCGCTTGTCGGCGTCGACCTTCTCCAGCGCGGCGGCGTTGACCGCCGGGTCGCGCCGGGAGGGGATGAACGCGGCCATGCCGCCGATGGCGTGGGCGCCGCGCCGGTGGCAGGTGCGGACCAGGAGTTGGGCGTAGGCGCGCATGAACGGCGAGGTCATGCCCACGGAGTTGCGGTCGGGCAGGACGAAGCGCTCGCCCGCGTCGCGGAAGTTCTTGACGATGGAGAAGAGGTAGTCCCAGCGTCCGGCGTTGAGGCCGGCCGCGTGCTCGCGCAGCTCGTAGAGGATCTCGTCCATCTCGAAGGCGGCGGTGACCGTCTCGATCAGCACGGTCGCGCGGACGGTGCCGTGCGGGATGCCGAGTTCGGCCTGGGCGTGGGTGAAGACCTCGTTCCAGAGCCGGGCCTCCAGGTGGCTCTCGGTCTTGGCGAGGTAGAAGTAGGGGCCGGAGTTGGGGTCCTCCGCGCCGCGCGCCACCAGCCGGGCGGCGTTGTGGAAGAAGTAGAGGCCGAAGTCGGTGAGCGAGCCCGACACCGGCTCGCCGTCGACCAGCAGGTGGGCCTCGTCCAGGTGCCAGCCGCGCGGGCGGACCACGACGGTGGCGAGCTCGGCGTCCGGGCGCAGCGTGTAGGCCTTGCCCTCGGGGGTGGTGAAGTCGATCCGGCGCTCCAGCGCGTCGATCAGGTTGAGCTGCCCCTCGACCAGGTTCTGCCAGGTGGGGGCGGTGGCGTCCTCGAAGTCGGCCAGCCAGACCCGGGCGCCGGAGTTGAGGGCGTTGACGGTCATCCGGCGGTCGGTGGGGCCGGTGATCTCGACCCGGCGGTCCTGGAGGGCGCGCGGGGCCTCGGCGACCTGCCAGTCGCCGGCCCGGACGGCGGCGGTCCCGGGCAGGAAGTCGAGGGTGCCGGTGGCGGCGATCTCGGCGCGGCGCTGCCGGCGCAGCGCCAGCAGCTCCCGGCGGCGCGGCTCGAAGCGGCGGTGCAGCCCGGCGAGGAAGGCCAGTGCCTCCGGGGTCAGCACCTCCGCGCCCCGGGCGACCTCGGGGCCGACCACGCGGGCGGGTCCGGCGCCGGGCTCGACGGCGGATTCCCGACGTTCCCTGGGTTCCTGTGGTTCCTGTGGTCCGGCCATGGTCCTAAGCTCCTTGCACGGCGAGCGCGGCAACGTACGGGGACGGGGACGACAGTCGATCGATTCCGTCGTCGGGACCACCGTACTTCTGTAAGGTGGAGGCTAGTTTCCGCCATGCAGAAATTCAACACTTTGTTGATGTTGCTCATGCCCGATCCTGCCCTGCTCACCCTGGAAGGCCGTCCCGTGGTCGCATCATCTGCCTCGCTCGACGCCCCGGCGGCCGACCGCTCCGGGGGCGTGCAGTCCGTCGAGCGCGCCTTCCAGCTGCTGGAGGTACTGGCCGACTCGGGCGGCGTCAGCACGCTGAGCGACCTGGCCACCGCCTCCGGACTGCCGATGCCGACCATCCACCGGCTGATCCGCACCCTGGTCCAGCAGGGCTACGTCCGCCAGGACACCGCCCGCCGCTACACCCTCGGACCCCGGCTGATCCGCCTCGGCGAGACCGCCGGACGGCTGCTCGGCAGCTGGGCCCGCCCCTACCTGGCGGAGCTGATGGAGGCCACCGGCGAGACCGCCAACCTGGCCGTGCTGGAGGCCGGCGAGGTCGTGTACGTCGGGCAGGTGCCCTCCCGGCACTCCATGCGGATGTTCACCGAGGTCGGCCGCCGGGTCCAGCCGCACTGCACCGCCGTCGGCAAGGTGCTGCTCGCCCAGCTGCCGCGCCCCGAGGCGGCGGGGGTGCTCGGCCCCGGGCCGCTGACCGCCCACACCGTCCACACCGTGGTCCGGCCCGAGCAGCTGCTCGCCCAGTTCGACGACGTCAAGGGCGCCGGCTACGCGGTCGACGACCAGGAGCAGGAGATCGGCGTCCGCTGCATCGCGGTGGTCGTCCCCGGCGCGCCGACGCCCACCGCCCTGTCCGTCTCCGGCCCGGAGGCCCGGATCCGGCTGCTGGAGGCACAGCAGGCGCACGGCGGGCTGATCCCCCGGATGCAGGAGATCGCCACCCGCCTCGGCCACGCCCTCGCCGCCAGCGGCTGAGGCAGCCCGACCCTGCCGCCCTCGGGCTCTGCTGCCCTGGAGTTCTGCCGCCTTCAGGCCCTGCTGCTCCAGGCCGCCCACGCCTCCGGCGTGTCGATGTCGTCGGGGACCGCCACATCGCCGCACTCGACCAGCTCCAGCGTGTCCGCATGGGCGCGCAGCAGCGCCCGCGCGCCCGCGTCACCGACCGCTCCGGCCGCCGCCTCCGCCCAGTGGCGTGCGCCGATCAGCACCGGATGCCCCCGCACGCCCGCGTAGGCCGCCGCCGCCAGCTCCGCGCCGGCCGCGTGCGCGGCCAGCAGCCGGGCCACCGCGGCGGGGCCGACGCCGGGCGTGTCCACCAGCGCGACCAGCGCCGCCGTGGCACCGGGGGCCTCGGCGGGCAGCGCCGCCAGCGCGGTCCGCAGCGAGGAGCCCATGCCGGTGGCCCAGTCGGGATTGCGCAGCACGGTGCAGCCGTCCAGCACCGCCCCGGCGGCCACCTGCTCCGCCCCGGCGCCGAGCACCACCACGATCCGGCGGCAGCCGCCCTCCCGCAGCACCGCGACGGCGTGCTCGACCAACGGGCGGCCGCGGTGGCGCAGCAGCGCCTTCGGCCCCAGGCCGAGACGGCGGCCCGCCCCGGCGGCCAGCAGCACGGCAACGGGTTCTCCACGAACAGGGTCTCCGGTCTCCATCGGGCCAGTCTGACCGGACCGCGTCCCCGTCCGCATCGTAGGAAGGCACAAGTCCCTGGACCGTTACCATCTGCCCAAGGGACTCCCCGAATCGACGCCCATCGGGGACGATGGGAGAGCGTGCTCCCTCAGCCGATCGGACGGTACGTCATGCCCCCCACACCGCAGCCGGAGAATCCCGGACAGGCAGCCGCGGTGAAGCCAGTGCGCTGCCCCTCCTGCCGACGCGAGCACGCCTACCAGCCGCCGCTCTTCCCCTGCGCCTGCGGGGCGCAGCTGAAGGTGCCGCTGCTGAGCGGGGGGATCCCGGTGCAGGTGCGGTTCCGGTCCTGGGCGGACTCCTGGCTGAACATGCGCTGCCCCTCCTGCGGGCGCTCGGACGAGTGGCCCCAGCCCGAGTTCACCTGCGACTGCGGCGCAGTCGTGCGGCTGCCGGTGGACACCGCGCGCCACCCGGTGCCGCTGGCGGTACCGCCGCCGCTGACCACGGTGCACCCGGTCCAGGCGGTGCCGCCGATCACGCCGACCGCACCGGTCCGGCCGGCGGCCCCGGCCCGACCCGTGGGCCGCCCGCCGTTCGTCCCGCACCCGGTCCGCACCGGGGACGACGCCGTCCTGGCCGCCGCCCGGTTCCTGGAGTGGCTGGGTCACGGCTCACTGGAGGTCTCCGACTCGCAGGACCGCGAGGGGGTCTGCCTGCTCGGTCCCCGGATCGTGGCGCAGGTCGACACCTGGACCGAGCCGGCCGACCTGCGCGCGGTCGAGTGCCTGTGGCTGAACACCCTGCACGCGGACGAGCTCCAGCCGGTGATGTTCACCCTGGCCGGCTACAACCAGGAGGCCCGCAACCGCGCCGACCAGCTGCTGGTCGCCCTGTTCGAGCTCGACCTGGCCGGAACCCCGCAGCCGGTCAACTCCACCGCCCGCGAGTTCCTCCGGGCCAACGGCGGCGGCTGAACCACCGAGCACGATATGACGATGCGTCAGTTCACGGACGATCCCAACCGGTTCTGTCCGTGATCTGGCGCGGCTCCCCGGGTGCGTGTTGGAATTCCGTCACCACCGGCCAGCAGCACGGAGGGGAGCCGTCCTTGTCGGACCAGCTGAGGGCGTCGGACCAGCGGAGGCCACGGAACGACGGAGCGGCGCCGGGGCCAACCCCCGACCCCGACCCGGAGCCCGGCCCGGAACAGCGATCGCCGGACGAGGCCACCGTCTGGCTGCTCCGCTCACGCGGCTGCTGGGCGGTCGCGGCGGTGCTGCTGGAGCCCTCCGCCGAGCACTCCCCCGGCAGCGCGCTGCTCCGCGCCGAGCTGCTGATCGAGGGGGCCTTCTTCCGCGGGCGGGGCTGGAGCACCGCCGAGAACGCGCTCCGGCTGGCCGAGGCCCATGCCGGCACCGCCGAGGAGCGCTCCGCCGCCGCCTGCGCCCGCGGCTACCTCGCCTACTGCGCCACCCTGCTCCAGGTCCACGACCGGCTGGACGAGGCGCAGGCCGCGCTCGGCCGAGCCTCCGCGCTGCTGCCGCCGAACGCCCCGGGCCGCCCGCTGCTGGACTTCCGGCGCGGCCTGGTCGCCGAGAACCTGCTCAAGGACCCCGCCTCGGCCCGGACCGCGCTCCGCCGCGCCCACGCCGGGGCCGAGCAGCTCCAGGACGACCTGCTGCTCTCCTACACCTGGCGGCACCTGGCGTTCATCGCCCAGCAGGACGGCAACCTCGCCGGGGCCCGGCACGGCTTCGCCGAGTCGCTGCGGCTGCGCGAGCTGACCGGCTTCTCGGTCGGCATCGCCCCCGCTCTGACCGCGCTGGCCGAGGTCTCCACCCGCGCCGACGCCGCCCTCCTCCGCGCCCAGGCCGCCCGGCTCACCGATGCCTTCGGCCAGGTCCCGGTCCCCCTGGCCGGCTGACCGGCCGACCCGCGCCTACCCGGCGCGGCAGTCGCCCGGCCGGGCGTAGGCGGTGACCACCAGGCCGCGCACCTCGGCCCGGGCGCAGACCTGGAAGTCGGCGCCGAGCACGGCCAGCTTCTCCCGGTCCTGGGCGGTGCCCTCGGGGACGCCCTTCCCCGCGGTGCGGACGGTGACCACCCGGGTGACCGCCAGCAGCCGGGCACGGATCCCGTCGGGCGGCAGCTCGATCCCGCCCAGGGTGTCCGAGGCGGCCACGTTCCCGCTCAGGGCCAGGTCGATCCGGCCCGCGTAGTCCGCCGGGAAGGCCAGCTCGGACTGGCGCCGGGCGGAGGGCAGGAACAGCACGCCGTCGCCGGGGGCGGACATCCGCCCGACCGCGCGGGCCGCCGCCGCCAGGTCGTCCGGTCGGGACTGCGGGGTGCGCAGCCCGGTCTCCACCGGCAGCAGGAGCAGCAGCGCCAGCGGCACCACCAGCAGCACCCGCCACCCGGCCCGGCGGCCGAGCCGGTCCAGCGCGGCGCCGATCAGCAGCGCCAGCCCGGCGTACTCGAAGACCACATAGCGGTCCAGGTAGACCGGGTGGACCACGGAGACCAGCAGCAGCACCGTCTGCGGCAGCACCAGCAGCGGCAGCGCGAAGGCCCGCTGCCCGGGGCCCGCCACCAGCGCGCAGAGGGCGCCGACCAGCATCGTCCCGAGCGCGAACAGCACGGTGCCGGTGCCGGGCGCGGTGATCCAGGCGACCTGCGCGGCCTCGGACTCGCTCAGCAGCGCCAACGGCAGCAGCCCGGCCAGCACCCCGGCACAGGCCGCCAGCCAGCCGAGCCGCACCCGGCGCGACTGCCGGGCCAGCACCAGCGTCAGCCCCTGCCCGAGCACGGCCAGCACCGCGAACTCGTGCAGCACACACGTCGTCAGCGCGGCCAGGGCATAGCCCGACCAGCGCGACACGGTCGGCCGCTCGGCCGCCCGGAGCAGCAGCAGGCCGCTGCCGACCACCCCGGCGCAGACCATCCCGTAGGAGCGGCCCTCCTGGGCGTACTCCTGGACCGCCGGGAAGACGCAGAAGGCCAGCCCGGCGGCCAGTCCGGCGCGGGATCCCGACAGCCGCCGGCCGATCAGCGCGACCCCGGCCGCCGCCGCGGTCATCCCCAGCACCGACGGCAGCCGCAGGGTGGCCAACCCGCCGTCGTGGAGCGTGAACAGCAGGTGCAACAGCAGGTAGTACAGCCCGTGCACGGCGTCGATGTGCTGGGTGAGCTGCCAGATCTGCCCGGTGCTGCGCCGGGCTACCTCAAGGCTGACCGCCTCGTCGCCCCAGATGCTGTCCTGCCGCCGCAGCCCCCACAGCCCCAGCGCCAGTGCCAGCAGCGCTGGCGGCAGCACCACCGCGAGCGTGGCCTGCCTCGCCGCCCGCACCCCCGATGCCGGAACCGGAACCGGAGCCGGTCCGGCGCTGCGGATACGGACGGTGGGGATGGCCATGCTGGTTCCTCTGCGGCTCGGGGAGGGGACGGTGGGCGGGTCGGGCGGCGCTACTCGAAGCGCAGCCCGGAGGGACGGGTGATCCGCAGCAGCGCCGGCAGGCTGAGCGCGGTCACCAGCAGCACCGCGACCGCACCCATGCCGGCCGTGGCCAGCACCGTGCCCCAGGCGAAGGCCTGCGGCAGCTGGGCCAGGTGCAGCAGCACCGCGCCGAGCGCGAGCCCGCCGGCCGAGGCCAGCAGCAGCCCGAGCACCACCGGCAGCGCCGTCTGCCACAGCACCGACAGCGCGAGCGTGCTCCGCCGGGTGCCGAAGGCCGACAGCACCGCCAGCACCCTTCGCCGCTCCTGCAGTTGCTCCAGCTGTCCGACCAGCAGGCTGAGGCCGATCAGCAGCAGCGTCACCATCGCCCCGATCACCAGCCCCCGGGTGACCACCGAGAAGTTGTGGTTGGTGGTCGGGTCCGCCGGGAAGTCGGGCGAGGCCGAGGGCTCGGTCAACGCCACCGTGGTGCGCAGCTGGTCCGCGGCGTCCGGGCGGCTCTGGTCCAGGCCGACGTAGAAGACGGTTCCCTGGCCGTTCACCACCGAGGCCGGGAGCGCTCCGGGGGTGACCAGCAGCAGTGCGGTTCCCATCATTTGCGACATCGGGTCGGACCGCTCCTGGACCGCTGTCAGCACCGCGGGCAGCCGGAAGTTCGGTCCGGGGGTGGAGTCGTCCCCGTACTCGCTGTGCACCTGCTGTCCCGCGCCGACGCCCTCGGCCAGGCCGATGGAGCTGTTGGCGGTCGCGAGGAAGGCGTCGCCGTCGACGCAGTGCGGGAGCACCGCGAAGTGCTCCAGGACGGCGCAGTCGGCGATCCGCAGCGGGGAGGTGTCACCGTTCGGATCGGACGGCGCCGTCAGCCAGTAGTTCTGGTAGCCGATGACGGCGCTGACGGCCGGGCTGGTGCGCAGCCGCTGCAGGTCCTGGGCGGTGTCGGCGGCCCGGCCCGGGAACTCGACGGTGGCCTGGTACTGCCCGACGGCCGGGGCCTGGCCCCGGGCGCCCTGGGCGAGGAAGGCGTCGCTCTGGGCCTGGGAGACGTCGAAGCTGGTGGAGACCCCGCTGAAGAGCACCTGGAGCGCGATCGCCCCGGCCACCGCGACCACGATGCCGCTCACCGCCCAGGACGCCGAGCCGGTGCCCAGCTGCAGCCGGCGCACCGCCAACTGCTGGGACAGGCTGCCGCTCGGCAGGACCCGGGTCACCCCCTGCACCACCCAGGGCAGCAGCGCCGCGATACCGCAGAGCAGCAGCACCATGCCGATCGAGGTCAGCGCCATGCCCTTGGTCTGCTCGATGCCGTCCGGCTGGCGCAGCGCGTAGTAGAGCACCACCAGACCGATGGCCGGCAGCGGCGCCCGCCACCAGATCCGGCGGCGGGACCCGCCGGCCCGGCGGACCACGCCCAGCGGGTCGAGCACCACCCGGCGCAGCCCGGCCAGGGTGGCGAACACCGCCAGCAGCGGCACCACGACCGCGATCAGTGCGGCGATGGCCGGCTGCGGCTGGATGTCCTGGGGGAAGAAGCTGACCCCCTCGACCGTGACCAGCTGCGCGAGTTGACGCGCCAGCAGGAAGAAGCCGGCCCCGACGGCCAGGCCCAGCAGCGATCCGGCCAGCGACTCGCCGGCGGCGGTCCGCACCGTCATCGCCCGGTCCGCGCCGGAGAGCCGCAGCGCGGCCAGTCGGCGGTCGCGCTGCTCGCCGCCGAAGCGGGCGGCGGTGGCGAGGATCACCGCGACCGGCGCCATCATCACCACGAAGCCGACCAGGCTGAGCAGGATCAGCACCGGTGAGAGCGGCTGCCCCTGGAAGTACTGCCCGTAGTGGTCGATCCGGACCGCGCCCTGGGCGAAGGTCACCTGGTCGGAGCCGAGGATGTAGGACAGCTGCGACGGGCCGAGCAGCCCGGCCTGGCCGATGGTGCCGACCACCGGATAGGGCAGGCGCTGCCGCAGCAGCTCGCTGCCGGAGGCGTTCAGCAGGTCCCGGAGCGCGGGGGAGACGACCATCTGTCCCGGCGCGGGATAGTGGGCCACGCCCGGCGGAAGGGGTGCTGCCGAGCCCTCCGGCTGCACGATCCGGCCGCGGACCTGTGCTCCTTTGAAGACGGTGTTCGCGTCCTCGATCAGCACGGTGGCATTGGTGCGCGGTGCCTTGGCCGATCCGTAGAAGCTGTCCTCCTGGCTGTAGATCCGGGCGTCGTGGGCATGGTCCATCGACGGGACGGAGGAGACCAGCAGCAGCACGGCGACGCCGAGGCCGACCGCGAGGGCGGTGAGCGTCACCCGGATCCGGGCGTCCCGGCCGCCGGTGAAGGCGAGTCGGAGGCCGATGGCGTACTGCGCCAGCCTCGGGAAGCGGACCTGGTCGGACGGGTTGGGGGCGGTCATATGGAGGCCCCCGTGAGGTCGCGGGTGCGACCGTCGCGGACCACGATCTCGCGGTCGGCGTAGGCGGCGACCCGGGGTTCGTGGGTGACCAGGACCACGGCTGCGCCGGTGTCCCGGGCGGCGGCGGCCAGCAGCTTCATCACCTTCTCCCCGTTCAGCGAGTCGAGCGCGCCGGTGGGTTCGTCGGCGAAGACCACGGCCGGCCGGGTGACCAGCGCCCGGGCCACGCCGACGCGTTGGCCCTGGCCGCCGGAGATCTCCCCGGGCCGCTTGGCGGCGAGCTCGGCGACCTCCAGCCGCTCCAGCCACTCACGGGCGTGCTCCTCGGCCGCCCGGCGGCGCATCCCGTTCAGCCGCAGCGGCAGCGCGGTGTTCTCCAGGCAGCTCAGCTCCGGGACCAGCTGCCCGAACTGGAACAGGAAGCCGAAGTCGCTGCGGCGCAGCGCGCTGAGCCGGGAGTCGGACGCGCTGCCGAGGTCCTCGCCCCGGTAGCGGATCGAGCCCGCTTCGGGGCGCTGGATGCCGGCCAGGCAGTGCAGCAGGGTGGACTTGCCGGAGCCGGAGGGGCCCATGACGGCGAGGAGTTCACCGGCCGCGATGCTGGCCGAGGCGCCGGCCAGGGCCGGGGTCGGGCCGAAGGACTTGTGCACGTCCACCGCTTCCAGCAGCGGTGCGGCCTCGGTCGGTTGGGCGTTCATCGGCGGACCTCCGTGGCGAGTTCGTCGAGCCGCGCGGCGGTGAGCTCCAGCCAGCGCAGATCGGCTTCGAGGTGGAACAGGGCGTGGTCGCAGATCAGCTGGTCGCTGAGGTCGCCCTCGGTCTTGCGGCGGGTCAGCTCCCGCATCAGCCTGAGGTGTTCACCGCGCTGGGTGTCCAGGATGTCGGCGGCGGGGCGGCCGGTGAGCAGTGCGAGCACGACCTTGGTGTAGAGGGTGCTCTGCAGATAGGGCTCGGGGCTCTCCGCGCGGCCCAGCCAGGCCTCGACGTCGGTCACGCCGGCCGTGGTGATCGCGTAGCGCTTGCGGTCGGGGCCTTCTCCGGATTCGACCGAATCCACCTCGACCAGACCGTTTTTGAGCAGCCGTGACAGGGTCGCGTACACCTGTCCGTAGTGCAGCGCGCGGCCGTGACCAAATTGTTCATCGTAGGCGCGTTTGATGTCGTAACCGTGGCGTGGGTGGTGTTCCAGCAGGCCAAGGAAGGTATGACCGAGTGACATGGGGCAACTATACACACCATGTATACCCGGGGTGCATACACCCTTCCCGGTGGATCCCGCCCCAAAAGCCCCGTCCGCCGCACTGAGTTGAGCCAGTATGGTGGTCGCCTCGGCGACTGCCGGGGGTGGCACTCACTGGCGGTACATCAGGCGGGGCGGTTTCATGAGACTTTCCGACATAACGCTGGGCTGGGGCATCACCGCGATCGCGGTCGTCCTCGCTGTCGCCGGTGTGGCGACCCTGCTGCGTTCACGCGGGACGGCGGCGCGGGACAGCACCGACTCCTGGGAGCGCAGTGAGGAGCGCCGCCGCAAGAAGGAGGCCCTCTACGGCAGCGCCTCCTATGTGCTGCTCTTCGCGTGCGCCTCGGTCGCTGCGGCCCTCTCCTTCCACGGCCTGGTCGGCTTCGGCGAGGAGAACCTCGACCTGGGCGGCGGCTGGCAGTACCTGGTGCCGTTCGGCCTCGACGGCGCGGCCATGTTCTGCTCGGTGCTCGCCGTGCGCGAGGCCAGCCACGGCGACGCCGCCCTCGGATCGCGCCTGCTGGTCTGGCTGTTCGCCGCCGCGTCGGCCTGGTTCAACTGGGTGCACGCCCCGCGCGGCATCGACCACAACGGTGCGCCGCAGTTCTTCGCCGGCATGTCCCTCTCGGCCGCCGTCCTCTTCGACCGGGCGCTGAAGCAGACCCGTCGGGCCGCGCTGCGCGAGCAGGGCCTGGTGCCCCGCCCGCTGCCGCAGATCCGGATCGTCCGCTGGCTGCGCGCCCCCCGCGAGACCTTCGCGGCCTGGTCGCTGATGCTGCTGGAGAACGTCCGCACCCTGGACGAGGCCGTGGACGAGGTGCGCGACGAGAAGCGGCAGCGGATGATAGACCGCGACCGCGCCCGCCGCGACTCCCGCCACGAGCGCGCCGAACTGCGAGCGCTCAGCAGCGGCAACCGCACCTGGTCCAAGGGGCGCGAGGCCCGTCGGGCCGAACTCCCGGCCGTGCCGCACCCGGCCCAGGCCGCGGGCGTCGAACGCGAGTCCGTCCCCGCCGCACCGGCCGCCAAGCCGGCCCCGGCGCCGGAGCCCGTCATAGCCCGGAGCTACGACCGGACCTTCGACCTCACGGCCGAGGACGACACGCTGACCCTGCCCCGGCTCGACTCGCTGGAGCAGAAGCTCAAGGACCTGGAGCAGCTGTACGGCTGAGCGGCCGTGAGCCGCCCGCGACCGCCCCGCCGTGGACCCCGTCGGATCACTGATCCGGCGGGGTCCACGCCAGTTCGAACCACATCCGCTTGCCGCTGCCCAGCGGGTCCACGCCCCAGGCGTCGGCCAGCGCCTCCACCAGCATCAGCCCGCGCCCCGAGGACGCCTGCTCGCCCGGCGTCCGGCGCTTGGGCCAGAGGTCGGACTCGTCGTCGACCTCCACCCGCAGCCGGGCCCGCCCGCGCGGCCCGTCCGGTCCCTCGTCCGGGCACTCCCGGAACAGCCGGGCCGTCAGCAGCGCGTCCCGGTCGGTGTGCACCAGCGCATTGGTGACCAGCTCGGACGTCAGCAGCTCGACCGTGTCGGCCAGTTCGCCGACGCCCCAGCGCCGCACCGCGTCCCTGAGCTCGCCGCGGACCTCGGAGATCCGGGCCAGGTCGGCCTGCGGGACCCGGCGGCGCAGCTGCTGCGGACGGCTGGTGGCGCTGCCGTCCCAGCGGAGCAGCAGCAGGGCGATGTCGTCGTCCCGCTCGTTGCTGTCGGCGGCGGTGGCCTCGATCCGTTCGGCCAGGTCCTCCAGTGCGCCCGGCCCGTCCGGCTGCGGCCCGGCGATGGCCGTGCGGATCCGCTCCATGCCCTCGTCGAGGTCGACCGTACGGGTCTCGACCAGGCCGTCGGTGCAGAGCAGCAGCATCTCGCCGGGGTCGAGGGTGAACCGGGTGACCGGGTAGGTGCCCTCCGGGTCGATGCCCAGGGGCAGGCCCCCGGCGACGGGCTGGACGGCGCTGCTGCCGTCGGCCCGGCGGACCAGCGGGTCGAGGTGGCCGGCCCGGACCGCGTAGACCGCGCCGTAGTCGACGTTGACCTCGGCGTAGAGGCAGGTCGCGAAGTGGCCGGTGTCGAGGTCGGCGAGGAAGCGCGAGGCCCTGGCCATCACCGCGGCCGGCGGGTGCCCCTCGGCGGCGTAGGCCCGCAGCGCGATCCGCAGCTGCCCCATCACCCCGGCGGCGGTGACGTCGTGGCCCTGGACGTCGCCGATGACCACGCCGATGTGGCCGCCGGGCAGCGGGACCACGTCGTACCAGTCCCCGCCTATCTGCAGCCCGGTCCCGGCCGGGAGGTAGCGGACGGCGGTGGTGAAGCCCGGCAGCGGCGGTATCCGGCGCGGCAGCAGCACCCGCTGGAGGCCCGCGGCGAGCTCGTGCTCGGCGTCGTGCAGCCGGGCGCGGGCGAGGGACTGGGCGACGATGCCGCCCAGCGTCCCGAGCAGGGTCCGGTCCTCCAGGTCGAGTTCCCGTTCCCCGTCGTAGCTGATCACGCAGACCCCGAGCGCCCGTCCGCTGGCCACCAGCGGCAGGAAGACCCAGGCCTTGCGGTTGGTCAGCTCGGCCATGGGCCAGGCCGCCGGATAGCGGTCGGAGTACTCGTCGGGGCTGCCGACGAAGACCGGGGTGCGGGTGCGCAGCGCGATCGCGCCGGGGTGGTCGGCGTCGAGCGGGATGTGGTCCGGAGCCTTGGAGTCGCCGGTGTAGCCGCTGGAGTGCTGGATCTGGATCCGGCCGTTCTCCAGCACCGCCAGGATGAGCCCGTCCGGGGGTATGCCCGGCATCGGCAGCTCGGTGAAGACCCGGGCGACGTCGCGGACGCTGACGGCCTCCGACAGCGCGCGGGCGGTCTCCTTGATGAACTGGGCCCGCTCGTCGCGCAGGGCCGCGATCCGGTCGGCGCGGGTGCGCTTGTGCAGCTCGGCGGTGGCGTCCCAGACGAAGCCGACCAGGTGTCCCGGCAGTCCGCGCTCGTCGGCCAGCACCCGGGCGCGGAACCGCACCGCGTGCATCTCGCCGCTGGGGAAGACCGTGCGGTAGTACGCCCCGCACTGCCCCAGCTCGGCGACCGCGCGCCGGACCCGGCGGCTGACCACCGGCGCGTCCTCGGGGTGCAGCAGGTCCAGGAAGGCCTGCGAGGGGAAACCCTTCTCGGCCAGGTCGTCCATGCCGATGATCCGGCAGGCCCGGCTGTCGCCGACGATGCGGTCGTGCCGGATGTCCCAGTCGAAGGTGCCGATGCCGTTGGCCGCCATGGCTGGTTCGAGCCAGTCCGCCGGGCCCGCGCCCGGCCGCGGAATCTCCGGGGCCGACCGGGGCGGATGGGGTACCGACGCCATGCTTCTCCCGCCGCTCTCTACTGTTCCGGGGCTGGTACACAGAGTGACTGCCCGCATCCACATCCGGCTATCCGGACTTCATCCTGTCGGACGAAAAGGCTCACGGCAATGGCGGCCCGGCGTCTCCGGAGCCCGGCAGTCCGTTCCCGCGCCACCGCCGCCCCACCATTCCCTCACGACTGCCCCGCTCCCGCCTCACCACTGCCCCACCGCTGCGCCACTCCCGCCCCATCACCGTAAGGACAAGGACGGATCACGGAACCATCTCGGCGGCCCGCTCGTCAGTACCTGTCGAAGACGTCGAGCGACGTCCGAAGGGGTGGATTGACGATGAAGGTACTGATCACAGGTGGCGCCGGGTTCATCGGCAGCACGGTGGCCTCCGCCTGCCTCGACCAGGGCGTCACCCCGGTCGTGCTGGACAACCTGGTGACCGGCCGCCGTGAGTTCACCGAGGGCCGAATCTTCTACGAGGGCGACATAGCCGACGGCGAACTGGTGGACCGGATCTTCGCCGAGCACCCGGACATCTCCGCCGCCATCCACTGCGCCGCGCTGATCATCGTGCCCGACTCGGTCTCCGAGCCGCTCCGCTACTACCGCGAGAACGTGGCGAAGACCGTCAGCCTGCTGGAGCACCTGCAGCGCAACGGCTGCGAACGGCTGCTGTTCAGCTCCTCCGCGTCGATCTACACGCCCGGCGAGGACTTCGCCGTGGACGAGTCCTCCGAGCTGGACGCGCTCAGCCCCTACGCCCGCACCAAGCTGCTGATGGAGCTGGTCTTCAAGGACACCGCCGAGGCCACCCCGCTGCGGGTGCTCTCGCTGCGCTACTTCAACCCGATCGGCGCCGACCCGCAGCTGCGCACCGGACTGCAGACGCCGATGCCCTCGCACGCCCTGGGCAAGATCATCGAAGCCCGGCGCAGCAGCGCCCCCTTCCGGGTGACCGGGACCGACTGGCCCACCCGCGACGGCAGCGGCATCCGCGACTACGTCCACGTCTGGGACCTCGCCCGGGCCCACGTCGCCGCTCTGGAGCACTTCGACGAGGCGCTGCCGGTCGGCGGACCCTCCTCCTACGAGGTGGTCAACCTCGGCACCGGACACGGCACCACCGTGCGCGAGCTGGTGGCCGCGTTCGAACAGGTCACCGGCGCCCCACTGGCCACGACCGACGCGGCCCCGCGCCCCGGGGACTGCGCGGGCGCGTTCACCCGCAGCGACAAGGCCGCGCGGCTGCTGGGCTGGCGGCCGGAGTTCAGCCTCGAACAGGGCATCGCCGACACCCTCGCCTGGTTCTCCCGCCGGGAGTCGGTGCTCATCGCATCCTGAGGCCGTCCGCAGAGCTCTGCGGCTCCCCCGAACACGTCCGCCCGCGCCCCGTCCCGGCGCGGGCGGACGTCTGTCTGCCCGCAGGCCGGCCGCCTGCCCTCCTGCGGCCCTGTCGACGCCTCCGACGCTGGACATCGCCGTCCCGGCGGGGTTCAATGCTGGCAGACGTTTGAATGCCGTTCAAAACTCTCAGGGCGAGGCGCCGTGCGACTGACACCGACCGAGCGGGACCGGCTGCTGATCTTCACAGCGGCCGAGTTGGCGCGTTCCCGACGCGCCCGGGGCCTGCGCCTCAACGTGCCCGAAGCGACCGCGCTGATCGCGGACACCGTCTGCGAGGCCGCCCGTGACGGCCGCCGGCTCGCGGAGGCGATCGAGGCGGGCCGCAGCCTGCTCACCGCCGAGGACGTGCTCCCGGGCGTCCCGGACGTGGTCACCACGCTCCAGGTGGAGGCGGTGTTCGACGACGGGACACGACTCTGCGTGATCGACGACCCGTTCCGAGGCGCGGGTTCGCTGGGCGCGGAGGCCCCCGGCGCGGCGCTGCCGGGCGACGGCGCGGGCTACGAGCCGCGGGTCGCGCCGGTACGGCTGCCGGTGTGCAACACCTCGGCCGTGCCGATCACGGTGACCTCGCACTTCCACTTCTTCGAGGCCAACCCGCGGCTGGGCTTCGACCGCTCCGCCGCGTACGGGATGCGGCTGGCCGTCCCGGCCGGCTCCAGCGTGCGCTTCGACCCGGGCGCCACCGTCGAGGTCGGGCTGCTGCCGATCGGCGGCGCGCGGATCGCCATCGGCTTCGCCGGACTGGTCGACGGCCCACTGGACGCCCCCGGCGCCCGCGAGGCCGCCCTCACCAAGGCCGTGGCCACCGGCTACCTCACCGAGTACCCGGCTCAGGACCGGCCGACCCAGAACGACCAGCAGACCCACAACCACCCGACGGAGGACGAGGCATGACCGCCGGCCGCTTCGAAGCCCGGGGCTGCCACGGCCGTCCCGGCATGCCCGCACCGAGCAGCGCCATCGATCCGCATGACTACATCGCGGTGCACGGTCCGCGGGCGGGGGACCGGGTCAGGCTCGGGGACTCCGGACTGATCGTCCGTGTCGAGTCCGACTCCCAACACCCCGGCGACGAGTTCCTGGCCGGATTCGGCAAGACCGCCCGCGACGGACTCCACCTCAAAGCCGCCGCCGTCCGCGACACCTGCGACCTCGTCATCTCCAACGTCCTACTCATCGACGCCGTCCAAGGCATCCGCAAAACCAGCATCGGCATCCGCGAAGGCCGCATCACCGCCATCGGCCGCGCCGGCAACCCCGACACCCTCGACAACATCGACATCACCGTCGGCACCGGCACCACCATCGTCTCCGGCGAAGGACTCATCGCCACCGCCGGCGCCATCGACACCCACGTCCACCTCCTCTCCCCCCGCATCATGGAAGCCTCCCTCGCCTCCGGCACCACCACCATCATCGGCCAGGAATTCGGACCCGTCTGGGGCGTCGGCGTCAACTCCCCCTGGGCCCTGCGCCACGCCTTCAACGCCTTCGACGCCTGGCCCGTCAACATCGGCTTCCTCGCCCGCGGCTCCTCCAGCAACCCCGCACCCCTCACCGAAGCCCTCACCGAAGGCGGCGCCTGCGGCTTCAAAGTCCACGAAGACATGGGCGCCCACACCCGCGCCCTCGACACCGCCCTCCGCGTCGCCGACGACCACGACGTCCAAGTCGCCCTCCACACCGACGGCCTCAACGAATGCCTCTCCGTCGAAGACACCCTCGCCGTCCTGGCCGGACGCACCATCCACGCCTACCACATCGAAGGCTGCGGCGGCGGACACGTCCCCAACGTCCTCAAAATGGCCGGCGTCCCCAACATCATCGCCTCCAGCACCAACCCCACCCTCCCCTACGGCCGCGACGCCCTCGGCGAAGGCTTCGGCATGATCGTCTCCGCCCACGACCTCAAAACCGACCTCCCCGGCGACGCCGCCATGGCCCACGACCGCATCCGCGCCGGCACCATGGGCGCCGAAGACATCCTCCACGACCTCGGCATCATCGGCATCACCAGCAGCGACGCCCAAGGCATGGGCCGCGCCGGAGAAACCGTCCGCCGCACCCTCGCCATGGCCGGCAAAATGAAACACGAACTCGGCCCCCTCGACGGCACCGACTCCTACGGCGACACCAACAGCGGCGACGACAACGAACGCGTCCTGCGCTACATCGCCAAACTCACCATCAACCCCGCCATCGCCCACGGCCTCGCCCACGAAATCGGCTCCATCGAACCCGGCAAACTCGCCGACATCGTCCTGTGGCGCACCGACCACTTCGGCGCCAAACCCCAAATGGTCCTCAAAGCCGGCTTCCCCGCCTTCGGCGTCACCGGCGACCCCAACGCCTCCACCGACCGCTGCGAACCCCTCGTCCTCGGACCCCTCTTCGGCGCCCACGGCTCCACCCCCGCCGACATCTCCGTCGCCTTCGTCGCCCAAGCCGCCATCGACAACGGAGACCACCTCCCCACCCGCCGCCGCCGCGTCCCCGTCAAACACACCCGCGACATCGGCCCCCGCAACATGCACCGCAACCACCGCCTCGGCACCATCGACGTCCACCCCACCACCGGACTCGTCACCCTCGACGGCGAACCCCTCCAATCCCACCCCGCCGACACCGTCACCCTCAACCGCCTCTACTTCCTCTGACACCGCCGTCCCCGGCTCCGTCGTCCCCGCGAAGGATCGATCACCTCATGACCGCTGCGCCCACCACCCCCGCCGAGCTCGGCTTCGCGATGCCTGCCGAGTGGCAGCCGCACGACCGGACCTGGATGGCCTTCCCCACCTCGAACGAGACCTTCGCCGCCGACGAGCTGCACGCCGCCCGCCAGGCCTGGGCGGCCGTGGCCAACACCATCGTCCGCTACGAGCCGGTCACCCTGGTCGTCAACACCGGCGAGACCGAGGACGCCCGCGGCTACCTCTCCCCCGAGGTCGAGATCGTCGAACGGCCGCTGGACGACGCCTGGATGCGCGACATCGGCCCGACCTTCCTGACCGACGGCAAGGGCGGCCTCGCCGCCGCCGACTGGATCTTCAACGGCTGGGGCGCCCAGGAGTGGGCCAGTTGGGAGCACGACCAGCACATCGCCGAGGAGGTCGTCGCCCTGGCCGACGTCCGCCGCTTCGCCTCCCGACTGATCAACGAGGGCGGCGGCATCCACGTCGACGGCGAGGGCACGGTGCTGCTCACCGAGACCGTGCAGCTCGGCGAGGGCCGCAACGCGGACTGGACCAAGGAGCAGGTCGAGGCCGAGATCCACGCCCACCTCGGCACCACGAAGGCGATCTGGGTGCCGCGCGGCCTGACCCGCGACTACCAGCGCTTCGGCACCCGCGGCCACATCGACATCGTCGCGGCCTTCCTCAAGCCGGGCACCGTCGCCGTCCACACCCAGCCCGACCCGGCCCACCCCGACCACGAGGTGACCAAGGAGATCGCCGCGCTGCTCCGCGCCTCCACCGACGCCGGCGGCCGACAGCTGGAGGTCGTCGAACTCCTGGCCCCGACCGTCCTGTTCGAGGAGGACGGCGAGCCCGTCGACTACTCCTACATCAACCACTACCTGTGCAACGGCGCGGTGGTCCTCTGCGCCTTCGACGACGAGCGCGACCAGCAGGCGGCGGAGGTCTTCGCCCAGTACTTCCCCGACCGCAAGGTCGAACTCGTCGACGCCCGCGAGATCTTCGCCAACGGCGGCGGCATCCACTGCATCACCCAGCAGCAGCCCAGGGCCTAGCAAGCTGGCAGCTCACGGGCTTGACCTGCATTGATGATCCAGTTTGCCTAGTACAAGCTGCCGGTTCCTGACCCGGTCGCTGGTGCCGCGCTGGACCTGCCGGAACTGCACGCCATGGGACTCGGTGGCCGCCTACAGGGCGACGGGCACGGTGACCAGGCCGAACATCAACGCACCGGTCCAGATGGGTCGGGCCACAGTCGCCTCCCTGCCGCAGGTCACACCAGCATGCGACAGGCGCGGCAAGATCACACCTGGGCGGCGATCCGGCCCGTCGCCGTCTCCCAGTCCGCCCGGATCGCTTTCAGGTCGCTGTTGAACTTCGGGTCGCTGCGCCTGGTCGCCATGACGCCGTACAGCTTTACGGCTGTACCGTCCCTGCGCTCGACCTGGGCAATGTGGACGATGCCCTTGTCCTGGGCGTCGACGACCGTCAGGAGGGCGACATCGTGCCAGCGTACGGTGCGCCGGATGACGGTGGACCAGGTGTGGATGCCCTTGCTGTCCGTGCTGGTCCAGCCGAAGTAGCCGCCGAAGAAGAAGAACGCGTAGGGAATCGCAGCGGCGAACGAAAACGCGGTGGCGCTGAGCACGAAACCGACGGTGGGGTGCCGGAAGGAGAGGGCTATTCCGGCCGTGAGGGCAGCGGGGACCAGACGGGAGATGGCCCGCCAGCCCATGCGGCGCACCTCGCGGGGGGCCCGGTAGCGGGTGGTGGTCACCGGCAGAGCATAGGGGCCGGTGCGACCCGCGAACAGGGCGCATGATCACCTGGCCGTCCTACGCCGCGGCGGGTTCCCCATCGTCCTGCACGTCCCGCCGCCGCGCCCCGTCCCGCACTGCGACGGCCGCGAGGTAGGCGTCGACGAGCTGGTTGTACTCGGCGCGCTGCTTTGCCGTGGCCGGCGAGCGTTCGGGCAGTCCCAGCAGGTACGCCCGGATTGCCGCATTGGCGCGGTCGACAGCGCACTGCGGGTCCGGGGCGGAGCGGGCTGGGGGCATTGATCCATTGTCGCAGGACGGGGGCGACTGGGCGGACCGCTACTCGACGGCGGGGCGACTCTTGCCCTCCGGTCGGCCGTCTGACGCCTCCCGTGCCCGCGTCCTCGGCCTGCCGCGAGACACAGGCAGCGCGGCTGATCTGGACGGCGGTACTCCCGGACTTCCGGCAGTGCTCCGGCTGCTTCGGGGACTCTAGCCGCAAGATCGCGGGTGCCAACGACAACCAGCTGATCCGGCTCAGCCCCGGGAGAGTCGGTAAGGCCCCAGGTAGTAGGAGAGCGCCGTCAGCGACGGCCCGTCGGCGACCTCGCCGTGCGCGATCAGCTTGACCACCTCGGCTTCGGGGATCCATTCGACGCGCTCGGCCTCGCTCCGGTCTGCCGGCGGCCCGATGTACTCGCAGCCGGTTACGTGGAAGCTGCGGAAGTGCATGGTCGAGATGCCCGCCAGGGCGTCGTATTCGACCATCGGCTGGACGCTCCCGGGGCGCCACCCTGTCTCCTCTTCGACCTCACGGCAGATCGCGTCGGCCGGTTCCTCACCCGGGTCCGCCCAGCCCGCAGGTACTTCCCAGCCCCAGGTGTCGGTGATGAAGCGGTGCCGCCAGAGGAGCAGGAAGCGGCCGTGATCATCCGTGACTACTGCTGTCGTCGACGGTCGGGGCATCGTCAGGACGTGGTGTTCAATGTGCCCAACGCCGGGGATCTCGACGTCGTGCAGCCATACGTTGACGTAGTCGCTGCCGTAGACGAGGCGGCGCCCGTGGCTGATCCACTGCATCTCAGGGGTCCCTTCGCGTGTTGTCTCAGCCATGCGGCTCTCTCATCCGTTCCGTCAGGGCGGCGACAGGCGCGGCCTGCTGCCAGGGGCGCAGTGCGTGCCCCAGCGCTGTCGCCCGGTTCCGGGCGGCCTGCACGCTGTTGCTGGCTGAGAGGTCCAGGGCAGCGTGAGCCAGGTGGCATCCCTCGTCGAGTTCACCCTGCCTGATGCGGCACTCGGCCAGGTCGAACGTGAGGATGGCCCGACCCTTGGTGTCTGCGGCGTCGCGCCGGTCCAGGGCGGTGCGGAGCATGTCCGCTGCCGGATCGTAGTAGCCGAGCAGGAAGTGTATGGTTCCGGCGATCCCGTCGAGCCGGGGGACCGTGAAGAAGTCGAGGCCAGTGATGTCCTCGTCGGCGCGGTCGAGGTGGGCAGCCGAGCGCTCAAGCGCGGAGAGGGCCGCAGGCCGGTTCCCGGCCGCGGCGTGCGCCTTGGCGAGGTTGGCGGTGACCCACGCCCGGCGCCGCTGCGGTGCCGCGCCACCGAGGGCGTCGGCGCGTTGGAGGAGCTCGATTGCTTTCTCCGTCTTGTCGTTCACCGACAGGGTGATGCTCTGCATGGTCAGGAGCCACGCCGTCAGGCCGTCGTGGTCGGCCTCGTTCGCGGCGACGTGGCCCATGTGGAATAAGGCACTCGACTGCAGGGGGTCGCCGGTGTCCGTGTAGGCGAGACCCATGAGCCCGGACAGGACGGCAAGGAGTTCGACGCACCGGCGCCGGGCAGTGACTGCTTGGGGATGGTCCAGGAGCTGGTGGACCTTGGCGAGTTGCCGGGTCATGGTGGGCAGCAGTTGTCCAGTGCCGGACGAGGGATAGCGTGCGGCGGCCCCGATGACGGCGGCTTCGAGGTGCAGCAGCACTTCGTTGCTCACGGTGGAGCGCGTGAGGGTGTCCAGAATCTCCCAGGCCTCGGTGCTCAGAGTGCGCTCGGGTACTTCTTCCCAGGGCTGGTCGACTTCCCAGGTTCGGCGTGCGAGGCCGAGGAGGTGCCCAGGGATGCGCAGGCCATCTGCCACGCGCTCGATGACCTGCATGTTCGACATGACCCGCTGGGTGCTCATGTGCTCGGAGACGCGACTGGTGGTCAGTCCGGTGAGGCGGGCGATGCGAGCGGGGAAGAATCCGGCGTGGAGCTTCGCGAGGCGGAACACGGCGCCGATGTCCCGCCGGGTGCAGGCGGACAAGAAGTCGGGGTGGGCCAATAGTTGGGGCGGCAGTCCCGGCGTCTCGGTGTCGGTCATGCTGCGTACTCCTACCAGATTGCCCGGGGCCTGGTGGCGGTTCATCCCCCTTTGACGATAGTCCACGGTGAGTACCCACCGTGGCCCTGTGGAGATTCCGCCATGGTGCCGATCCTGTGGGCATGGCTCCTACCCCGCAGGTGGGCGCTGGTTCGCCGCACCTCTATACGGACGACCAGTTGCACGCCCGCGCTTGCATCGTTTGCAGTCGCACCGACGGCGTGCTCCTCCGTGACGGTTACGTCTCCATCGAGGTCCGCCCCGGCGAACCCCTTGCGTGGGTCGTCGTCGCCTGCCCCGAACACCAGGGGAGCCCGTCGTGACGCCCCTGACGGTCGCCCCCGACGCGACGTGGCTGATGAGCGCCTACGACGAGTACCCGCCCAGGTCCTCGGTGGTCCTCCTCGCGGCCGGCTACGCGTGGGAGGCGGTCCGGACCCCGCAGGACCTCGGACTCGCCACGGCCGAGCGGCTCCTCGCCGACCGGGACGACCGCACGCTCCTCGGCCCGGTCCTGCAGTCCCGCCGCTCCGAATGCCTGTACTGGCTCATCCGGCCCGGCTCCACAGCCGACTACCCCGACGGCTGCCAGCACCTCGGCGTCGGCAACTGGATCGCCGCACCCTGCGACCGCGCCCTGCACCCCGACACCGTCCGCTGGCTGCACCTCCCCGAGCCCGGCATCCTCACCTCAGCCGCATGGCTCGCCGCCGCACTCCACGACACCCGACACCCGACAGCCGGGAGGGACCAGATGACGCACTCCGACGACGCAGCCCTCATCGAAGCCGCCCAGGCGCCCATACTGCCGCTCGACGCGCACCGGCCCGAGAAGGTCAGCCCGCTCCTGTGGGCGGAGTACGTGGAGATCATGTCCGCCGCGCCCTACGGGAAGGTCACACCCGCCGGCGCGGCACGACTGGAAGTCATCTACTCCCAGGCGCCCGAAATCCTCGCCGCCGGACGCGACCTGGACTTCACGCCGAGGCGCTTCAGATGACCGACCCAATGCCGGCCAGGCGCAACAGCAAGCTCCCCGCGGCACTGACTGCCCCTCAAGCCCCGGAGAAGCTCCGGGATGCCGTCGACGACCTCCGGGGAGCCTGGGTCGCCGTTCAGGACCTCAACGGCGACGTAGACGCCACCCTGCAGACCGCCGTCGTCTGCACCGGCACCACCTGGGCCGAGGCCACCACGGCGGCATCCACTGCATCACCCAGCAGCAGCCCAGGGCCTAGCAGCCGGCCTCGTCGACGAGCGCCCGAAGACCCCCGCGCCCGCTGCGGGGGTCTTCGTGCGCCTCAAACGATTTGTGTCATCGACAAAGTGCAACGCCTGACCGACCTGAAGCGTCTTTACTGTCATGACCGCATCGACATCGACCGAGGGGGGCTCCATGAGCAAGCAGGACACGAGCTGGGACTGAACCGTACGATCCGGGCGCCCGTCATCCTCGGGAGGGCGGGCGCCACCGATGAAGCCGACATCGGCACATCGGTCCACCCGGGAGCGCCTGCTCGTCAGGGAGGCCCGGACGCCACCACCGACCGTCACTTCACCTGGGTGTAGTAGATCGGATAGTCCACGCTCAGATACCCGTCAACGCTCTGGCCCTTGCTCCCCAGCAGGTCCAACCCCTCCATGGGCAGCGGCACGATCTGCACCAGCCCCTCGGGGGCGTTGGCCGCGAGGGTGAGCCTGACGTTCAGGTGCTCCCAGTACCCGGGCGTCACCTTGAACGTGACGCCGGAGGTCGCCTCGTAGTCCTGGAAGGCGCCGTTGTAGGCCATCTTCTCCCAGCGGTGCGTCACCGGGCTCTGCAGGCTGACCGTGAAACCCCTGGCCGCCCGGTTGACCGTACCGTTCGCGGCAGTCCCGACGGCCAGCCCGTCGAGCACCGGGTACGCATTGTCCTTCGAGGTCTGGCGGTACCAGATCACCATGGTGATGGTGGTGCCGCGGTTGACCTTGGCGGGGATGCCGTGGACACCGATCTGCAGGGCCCCCACCGGTGAATACCCTGCAGCCTGCGCGGTGCCGACACCGCCGGGCAGCAGGGCGAGCAGTCCAACTCCAGCAGCCAGGACGGCAGTACGACGGAAGCGCGTTTTCAAGGTGTCCCCCACGATAATGCTGATCACAGGAGTCGCATAGTAACGTACGGCACCCGTTGAGCTCCTCGGCAACGGTCACCGGCCGCGATGCGGCCATCGATCGCGCCAGAACTCCATGGCGGCATACCAGTTGGCTCACCCTGGCAGGATCTCGCCGTACCCTCGTGCGATCATGTCTCGCGCGGCACTCGTACACATGGGGAGCGGAAGAGGGCCGGGTCGGCGCCCTCGCGGACCACTGGGGGACCAGCAACATGAACACCACGTACAGGGCGCTGAGTGCGGTTGCACTGCTCAGCGCCGTGACATTGGGAACGGGCGCCTGCAGCGGCGGTGCCGCCAAGCCGACCGCCGTGGCACCCGCAGCCACCGCCACTGCGAGCACCACCCCGACCGCACCCCCCGTCCCCTCGGGTCCGCTGGGCCCACTCAGCGGCAGCCAGATAGCCGGCAAGGCCACGGCGGGCCTCCTCGCCGCCTCCTCGGTTCACGTCACCGGCCTCGCCGCGGACGCCGCCGAGGACAACATGCAGATGTCGATCGATCTGCGGGTACTCCCCGGCAAGGGCTGCACAGGGACGTTCTCCACCCTCGGCAGCAACGTCCCTGAACGGCTCCTGGTCATCGGCAGCACGGTGTGGGTACTCCCGAGCACCGCCTTCTGGCAGTCGACGCCCTCGCTCAGGAGTCTCGAAGGCAAGTACCTCCAGAACCCGAATCCGAGCACAGGTGAAGCCGCCGTCTCCATCGCGTGCGACCTCCGCGCGGAGCTGAACAACTGGCAGTCCACGGCCGCCATCACCAAGGGCGCCGCCACCACCCTGGACGGCCAGAAGGTCGTTCCGCTGACCAACACGAACGGCACGGTCGACGTCACGGACACGGCCGCACCCCGAATCGTGCAGATCGCCCTGAGCAACGACAACGGGAGCACGATGACGTTCAGCGGCTACGACGCGACACCGGCGGTCCTGACCGCACCCCCGGCAAGCGAGACCATGAGCTTCCCCATCTGACGAATCGACCGGCCCGCGCCCGAGGGGGTGCCGGCGGAGGACGGCTCCTCGAACGTCGACCCGCTGGTAGGTTCCCCCGGTGAGCGAGCAACTGCCCGACGGCGGCACCGTACTGTCACCCGCCGAGATCGAAGCCCTCGACACCAGGTGGTCATCCTGCTGGAACCCCGGCGACGTCGCACGCCGCCTGGACGGGCTGGACGCGCCCTGGTGCGTGGCCGGCGGCTGGGCGCTGGATCTGTTCCGTGGCGCGCAGACGCGCGAGCACGGGGACATCGAGGTCGCGATCCCCGCCGCGAGCTTCGCTGAGGTGCGCAACCGCTTTCCCGGATACGTCTTCGACGGAGCAGGCAGCGGCCGGATCTGGGAGGACGCCACACCCGAGGTGCTGGCCGCTGTACACCAGACCTGGCTGCGCGATCCGGCCACCGGCAACTACCTGCTGGACGTCTTCCGCGAACCGCACGACGGCGACACCTGGATCTGCAGACGCGATGACACGATCCGGCTTCCCTACGGCGACATCATCCACCACGACCGCGACGGCATCCCGTACCTGGCGCCCGAACTGGTCCTGCTGTTCAAGGCCAAGCACGCCCGGCGAAAGGACCGGGCAGACTTCGAAGCCACCGTCCCGCACATGACCCCGGCTCAGCGCGCCACCCTGACCGAGCTGCTGGCCCGCGTGCACCCAGGCCATCCTTGGCTCGCGGAGCTGTAGCCCCCGCCTCGGACAGCACGCAGTGACCGAACCTCGCGGGCAGCCGCCGTCGGGCTCAGGCTGCGGCGCGTTCGGCGAGGGGGCGGCGGCGCATGGTTGTGTCCCTTACCGGTTCGACCGAGCACCTGGAGCGGCACGGGAGTCGGCCGCACGAGGAACCCCAGGATCCAGACCCGGCTCCAGATCAACCCCGCTAGTCTGACCTGCATGGTTGAGACCACGACGAGTCTGAGCATCGGACAGGTCGCCGAACGCACCGGCTTGAGCGTGCACGCGCTGCGCTTCTACGAGCGCGAGGGACTCTTCGTCAATGCCGTCCAACGCGGGCCCGGCGGACGCCGCGTCTACAGCCAGGACGACGTCGACTGGCTGACCGTCTGCATCATTCTCCGCGCCTCGGGCATGCCCCTCCCCGCGCTCGGCCGGTACGCCGACCTCGTCAGAGCGGGCGCCGGCAACGAGGAGGAACGCCTCGCACTCATGCGTGAGCACCAGGCACAGGTCACCGCCCAGATCGGCAGGCTCAACGAGTCCCTGGACCTGATCCGGTTCAAGGTCGGCGTGTACGAGGACCTGGTCGACCAGGGCGACGCCGCCGCCCATCAGTGCCACGCCCCGTCCCCCTCGGCCGGTGAGGAACCCGCGCCGGACCTCCGCCACGAGGCAGTGGTCGGATAACCGGCACCGGTTGCGGACGGGCGGTGCTCAGCGCGGCCAGAAGTGTTCCCCCGCTGGTGAACGGGCATGCCGTACTCCCGACAGGTGCACCTTTTCTCCTCAGAAGTCACACAAGGATCACCTGTTACTTCATGTTCAGGTCACCCTAGGCTGCGGAGGGCGCCCGCACGGGCCGGCCCCCAGTACTCGGCGTGGAAGACCCCATGAACTACTGCTCGACCTGCAGACGTCATCTCAACGGCGCCCTGTCCTGCCCCGGTTGCGGACGCCCCGCCGAGGAGACGCTCGGTGCGGCACCCGTCCCCCAGGACGCGGACGCACCGGCGGCCGTCTCGTACCGGAGCACCTCGACGGAGTCCCGGGCGCCACGGGCTGCCAACCGGGCCCACCTGCGCCGGAAGGCACAGCGGAGCCGGGCCCGGCGGCGGGTGCTGGCGCTGACCGGAGCCGCCTGCGTAGCCGTGGCCGGCGTCTGCGCGCTCGTCCTCGACTCCGGGCCCGCCACCGCGACCGTGCAGGTCACCGTCGCGGGAAGCACCACGGACACCCCCATCGCCACGGGCGTCGGCTCGGCTTCGGCGGGGGCCTCCGCCGCCGACACCCCCGCTGCCCCCTCGGCGACGGCTCCGCACTCGGCGCACCCCAGTGCCTCTCTCTCCAAGCCCCGGGCGAGCAGCACGCCCACCACGCCCGCGCCCAGCTCCTCGGCGGCCCAGGGCACGGCCCACCCGCCCGTCGCCACACCCTCCGCCACGCCGTCGGCGACCGCCAGCCCGACGACTGCCGCGCCGACGCCCGGCCCGTCGCCCTCCACCTCGTCGACCTGCAAGGCCACCTTCCTGTGGTGGTGCACGAGTTGACGTCGCGTACGGACCTGGCATCGGCCGGTCCGGGCTGCGCCGGATCCGGGCTGCGCCGGATCCGGGCTGTAGTGAAGGAGAGTCGACAGATGAACAGCCACACACCCGGGGCCGAGGGCTCCGGATTCCGCCTCGGCGCCTATCTCGCGCGCATCGGTTGCCCGGGACCGGTCGGCGCCGACCTCGACACCCTGCGCCGCCTGCACCGGGCCCAGGTCATGACGATCCCGTTCGAGAACCTCGACCCGGTGCACGGGGTCGTGCCGTCCCTGGACCTCGACGACCTCCAGCGGAAGCTCGTCGACGTCCGGCGCGGCGGCTACTGCTTCGAACAGAACCTGCTGCTGGCCGCCGCCCTCCGGGCAACCGGTCTGACGCTCCGGTACCTCACCGGCCGGGTCGTCATCGGCACCGACCGGCCCGCGACCCGCCCCCGCACCCATATGGCCCTGCTGGTGGACGTGCCCGGCCGACCCGCCCGCTACCTGGCCGACGTCGGCTTCGGCGCGGTCGGTGCGCTCACCCAGCCCATTCCGCTCGTCCCGGACACGGAACACTGGGCCGACGACCGCGGCCACCGGCTGCTGCGCGCCGACGACGACCGGGCCGAGGGGTCGGCGATCTGGACCCTGCAGACCCACGGCCCCGAGGGCTGGACCTCCCAGTACGCCTTCACCACCGAACCGGCCGAGCTCCCCGACATCGCCGTCGCCAACTGGTACGTCGCCACCTATCCCAACTCCCCCTTCCGTACCCGCATCCACGTTCAGCGCACCAGCCCGGACACCCACCTGTCGCTCATCGGCACGGAGCTGACCGTGACCCGGACGAAGGGCGCCACCGACACGCGCACCCTCACCGACCAGGAGATCCGGTCCTACCTGGTGACGGAGATCGGGCTCCCGGCCGACGAGCTCCCCGCCCCTTCGTGACCGGGACCCGGCGCGGCGAAAACTCGTGGCCGAACCGGGTCCGGGCTGCTTGGATCGCTGCATGAGCAACCACGGTGCGAAGCAGATCGGGATCCTGCTGTTTCCCGACGTCGAAGAGCTGGACGCGATCGGCCCCTGGGAGGTGCTCTCCTCCTGGACCCGGAACTTCCCCGAGGACGGGTGGCAGGTGTTCTGCTTCTCCGCCGACGGGAAGCCGGTGACCTGCGCCAAGGGGCTGGTCGTCGGCGCGCACCACTCCATGGCGGATCTGCCGGCGCTGGACGTCCTGCTGCACCCCGGCGGGCAGGGAACCCGGCCGCAACTCGTCGACGAGCAGCACCTGGACTGGGTGCGCGGCCAGAGCCGGTCCGTGCCGCTGATGACGAGCGTCTGCACCGGCTCGCTGGTCTACGCCGCGGCCGGTCTGCTGACCGGCCGCCCGGCCACCACCCACTGGGCCTCGCTGGACCGGCTCAAGGAGCTCGATCCGACGATCGACGTCAGGGCCGACGACCGCTTCGTCGACGACGGCGACGTGATCACCTCCGCCGGGGTGTCGGCCGGCATCGACATGGCGCTGCACCTGGTCTCCCGGCTGGCGTCACCGGAGCGCGCGCGCCAGGTGCGCCGCGGCATCCAGTACGACCCGCAGCCGCCGGTGTGAGTCCGCGCCGAACGGTGCTCCCCCGACAGCTGCGGCGGCGGGAGCGCATCAGCGGCCCGCGCTGCTCGCTTTGCCGCCCTGCGCGGGGTCGGGGCTGCAGAGCCAGCCGTTGACGGCGAAGCGGCTGTCCGCGTGCCGCCTGCTCGGGCAGTTGACCGGCCGCACCTCGTGCCAGGCGGTGGGTCGGAAGAAGACGATGCTGTCGTGCTCGGGCTGCCAGTCCCGCCAACTGCGCTCCTCCCATCGGCCGGCGGTCGCGGTGTGCAGCGGCAGGGCGACGTCGAACACCCGCAGCTCGCCCCCGTAGAACGGCCGCGGCGTCCGATGCAGGTAGTAGACGAAGGTGAGCAGCCGCCGGGGTGAGAACTCGGTGGTGGTGTCCTGGTGCGCCCGGTAGTAGTCGCCGTCGTTGTGCACATTGAGGCTGTAGTCGGGCTCGGTGTCCTGGCAGGCGACTCCGAGGGTGTGCTCGACCGCGGGCAGTACCTCCTCGATGGCCGCCAGCAGTTCGGGCGCGGCGAAGTCCTGGCGGGAACGGGACCGGCGGAGGTCGAGGTCGAGCTCCCGGTCCCGGATCAGGGACGGCTTCAGGGTGTCGTCGGTGGAGGCGACGGCCCGCTCCAGCAGCGCGCCGGAGGTCCGCTCGCCCAGGAACTGGGTGATCCGGCAGACCGTCACCGGCAGCCGCCAGATCGCGTCGGTGCTCACGGCGCCGGGCCCGGCCACGGCATCGGCCCCGGTGTCGGTGTCGGCTCCGGCTCCGGCTCCGGCTCCGGCCGAGGGATCAGGCCCGGCCGGGCGATCACGCCCGGTCAGAGTGTCAGGTCCGGTCACGCTGTCCTGCCTTCCGGTCGGTGCCGGGTGTTCCAGCCGACCCCGACCCCGACCCCGACCCCGACCCCGGCCTCCGCTGCTCGCAACCGCTCCACCTCGGCGGAGAGTTCCTCCACCCGGCGGTACAGGGCCTGGACGGACACCAGGGCGACGCCGAGGCCGTCGACCACGGAGATCCTGGTGTCGTCCTGGTTGAAGCCGAAGGCGGCCTGCCAGTCCTGGGCCATCGGCCCGAGGTGGCGCACGTCCTCGGGCTCCCAGAGGTAGCGCCAGGTGCTGATGGGCAGCGCGGCCACGGTCTCCAGGACCGCGTGGCCGTTGACCGGGCCGACCGGTGCCACGCTGCCGTTCGCCGGCTGCTGGGACGGCAGCCCCGCCCGGGGCCGCCTGTGGAAGATCCGCACGGCTACCGGCTCCAGTCCACCGGGACGACGTCCTGCTTGAGCGTCCGGTCGCTGCAGACGGCGCAGGGGGCGCCCGGGACGCCGGGGCCCTCGTCGGTGCCGATGGTGATCGCCCCGTGGGCCCCGGCGGGCGCGTGCACGCCGTCGCCGATCATCGCGGCGTCGTAGCCGCCCAGCAGCTCCTGGAGGGTTCCCGGGCCCAGGTCCTCCGGAGCGGAGAGCGCGGCGATGCCGTCGTCGTCGGTGTAGGCCGTCCCCAGCGTCCGGCCGCCGGAGGTGGCGAAGACGATCTTCGCGCCACGGATGGGCTCGCCGGTCACCGCGTCGACCGCCATCGCGTTGATGTTCTCCAGCTGCATCTGGGTCACGTTCAGCGTGGCCTGGCTGGCCGTCAGCCTGGTCGGCATCAGGGCGGGGCAGCTCGTCCCGCCGCACGAGGCGTCCGAGGCGGTGGCTGCGGACGCCGGGGCGCCACCTCCCAGTCCCAGTGCCGCCACCGCCACCGCCATCACCGAAACGGCGATACGACCCGAAGTCCGCATGTCCAACTCCCAACTGCCGAGCATGAATTCCGTCCGCTGTGACGGCACGGCCGAGAGTATTGGCACCCGCCCGGCGACAGTTCGTGAAGGTTCTGCATATGCCGGTGCCAATGGCGCACGGCACACCGACCGCTCGACCCGGTCCGCACTCCCCCGACCTGCGACGCATTCGGCGGCAGCAGTTCGGCGCCCATGGGCCGACACGCCCACCATCGGCCCATTGCGGTTCACTCGAAAGAAGGGCTCCCCGACACCCGGTCCGGTGCTCTGTACGAACCTGAACTCCGGCCCCGGGAAGCACTGGTGGAGGGCAGCAGGCCCCGGTCCCGACACCCGTCCCGGTAGGCTGTCGAAAGTCGATCACCTGGGGGTGGATGCCGGTGGCCAAGCGCCGCAGCAGGAAGAACGAACCCACCGGATGCGTACTGGTGGTCGTGGCGTTCGTCATCGTCGCGGTTCTGGGCCGGGCGTTCGAGGCGCAGCAGCGCGCCCACCCGCTGTACGGGCAGTTGGAGCTGCTGGCGGCGGTGCTGGTGGCGGTCGGCGTGGGCGTCGGCTGGTGGCAGCGGCGGAAGCGGAACCGGGCCGCCGCCGCGCAGGAGCACCGGCTCCGGGTCGCCCGATCCACCGAGATCGCGCCGTACCGGCAGATGAACGCAAAGGAGTTCGAACGGGCGCTGGGGTTCCTGTGCGAGCGCGACGGCTGCACCCGGGTGCGGGTCGTCGGCGGCGGCGGGGACCTCGGCGCGGACGTGCTCGCGGTCGCCCCGGACGGCCGACTGATCGTGCTGCAGGCCAAGCGCTACGCGCCGACGACCAAGGTGTCCGGTCCCGACCTGCAGAAGTTCGGCGGGACCTGCTTCGCCGTCCATCAGGCCCAGGTCGCGGCGGTCGTCACCACGTCCGTCTACACCAAGCAGGCCCGGGAGTACGCCCAGCTCATGGGCATCCGACTGTTCGACGGGGACGCGCTGGCGGGCTGGGCCTCCCGGACCGGCCCCGCGCCCTGGCACTGAGCGGGAGCCGGGGCAGGGCCGGGCACGCGACCGGCCGGGCCCGCGCTACGCGTCGACGTCCTCGGCGAAGCGGTGCCAGTAGGCCGCGTTCTCGCTCGTCCGCCTGACCAGGCGCGGAGGCTCCGGCGGGCTCGGCCAGAACTGCAGCAGGTACCGGTCGAGCGCGGGTTCTCCGTCGAGCCTGGTGTCCTTCGCGCGCGCCGCGTCCATCCCGGCGGCGCAGTAGCGGACCCGGTAGTCGGCCACCGGCAGGTCGAGCTCCCAGCACCGCTCGGCCGCCCACTGCATCAGTGTCGAACCCGTGGTGACCGGCCTGAAGGAGACCTCGACGACCTCCTCCCACCCGCCGTCGCCGGCGATCTCGGGGCGCTCCTCGTGCACTTCTACGGCGAAGGACACGTCGCCCGTGTGCAGGCCGGTGATCAGGAACAGCGAGCCCGCCTCGGCGGCTCCGCACAGTCCGATCCCCTGGCCGCGAAACGCCTCGTGCAGATCGGGATACGCGCCCTCCTCGCTCACCACGTAGAGCTGTCCGTAGTGGACGAACACCTCACCGCCGACCGGCTTCCGCATCGCGCCGCTCCCCTCCGAGCCACCTGCCGACGACCCGACGTCCCCGGCCCTGCGCGACCGAGCCTGCCATCGACCACTGACAGTCGGCCGGCCGGCGGCCTCGACGAACCGGCCCAAACCGCCCTGACGACCCATCAAACCCCGCTTGGTAACGATCGGATGACAATCGGATTATTTGCCTCAGTCTTGACCTTCTCGGACCCGTCGATCAATAGGATGCGGCCGAATAGTTGCGTGGTTGGGAATTCAGGCGGGGTGCGGTCCATCGACCCCCCGCACAAAGGGGATCCGTATGCTTCGGGGTATAACCCGCTTCTCCGCGGTGCTGCTCGCGGCCGGTCTGGCCGCAGCAGGCACCGCCACTATTGCCGCGGCGGCTCCGTCCGGCGGCACCGATGTCGCCACGCTGGGCAACTTCATCGACTACGGGCGGGTGGCGATCTCCGGCCCGCAGGGCAACGAGCAGGTCGACGGCGGCACCGTAGCGCTGAACTTCGGCGGCAAGTCGCTCTCGGTCTACTGCATCGACCTGTACCACGGGACCCAGAACGGCGTGCAGTACACGGAGACGGACTGGAACAAGTCCACGCTCTCCGGCAACCCGAACGCGGGCAAGATCCAGTGGATCCTGAACAACTCCTTCCCTGACCTGACGGTCAGCCAGCTGGAGTCCGCCACGGGCATCTCGGGCCTCAACGCGAACAGCGCCGCAGCCGGCACCCAGGCCGCCATCTGGCACTACTCCGACAATGTCACCGCCACCCCGGCGAACGGCAAGGCGGCGACGCTGACCACCTGGCTGGAGACGCACGCGTCCTCCGCCTCCGAGCCGACGCCGTCGCTGCAGCTCTCGCCCGCCAGCGTGGCCGGCAAGAGCGGCGAGAAGATCGGCCCGGTGACCGTCACCACCAGTGCCAACAACGTTGGCCTGCAGCTCACCGCGCCGTCCGGGGTGACCGTGGTGGACAGCAAGGGCCAGCCGGCCAGCACCGCGTCCAACGGTGAGCAGCTCTTCTTCGACGTCCCGGCGGGAACTGCCGCCGGCAGTGCCCAGCTGACCGCCTCCACCACCACCACGGTGCCGGTGGGCCGCGCCTTCGCCGCCGTCGACGGCACCAGCCAGACCATGATCCTGGCCGGCAGCTCCCCGGTCTCGGTCAGCGCGGTGGCCTCCGCCCAGTGGGCGCCGATGGGCGTCATCCCGGCGGCCAACGCCACCGCCAGCTGCGGCAAGGGCGGGGTCGAGGTGACCCTGACCAACGCGGGCGACCAGCCGTGGACCACCACGGTCGGCGGCCAGAGCGTCACCGTCCAGGGCGGTGCCAGCACCACGGTGCTGGTCAAGGTCGCCGAGGGCGCCGCCTACGACATCACCGTGACCGGCCCGAACGGCTTCAGCAAGGAGTTCAAGGGCGCGCTGGAGTGCAAGCCGACCAAGCCGGGCGGCCCCTCCGCCTCGGCGTCGGCCTCCGCCGCGCCTTCGACCTCCGCGTCGGCGTCCTCCTCGGCCTCCCCGGCCGCGGGCGGCGGCAACCTCGCCTCGACCGGTAGCAGCTCCGCGACCCCGATCATCGGCGGCGTGGGCGTGGCGCTGATCCTCATCGGCGGCGGCACGGTGTTCTTCCTCCGCAAGCGCGGCCGGAACGCCTGATTCGGCACGATGATCGCTGACTGAGCTCGTCCCGCCGGCCCGTGGCCCTCTCTGGAGGGTCACGGGCCGGCGGCGTTTCCGGGGGCCTCTCCGGGGGCCTCTCCTGGGGCGGCGACAACGGACAAGTATTCGAACTACTATTCGACCATGAGCACTGCGCGCCCCCTCGCCTCCGTCACCCTGCCCGACGGCCAGACGGTGCGGGCCGTCGTCCTCGACCGGCGGCAGGAGGTGGACGGCTCCTACTGGTACACCCTCGAACTCGTGCTCATCTCGAAGGTGGATCGGTTCGGACAGCCCCGTGCGGAGCCCCAGCCGGTGATCTGGCAGGCGCCCTACCCGGTGGTGCAGCCGATCGCGGGCGAGGACTACAGCACCGTCACCGTGCGGATCGCGCCGACCGCCGTACAGGTCTGGCTGGTCGAGGAACGCCACTCGGCGACCGGGACCGTCCACGTGCTGCACCGCCCCAACTGCGCCCAGCCCACCGGCCGCAGCGAGCGCGTCGGGCTGGAGGACGCGGCGGCGCTGCTCGGCCACGACGACGCGGTCCCGTGCACCGTCTGCCGACCGGACGCGGGGCTGCGCGGACTGATCTGAGCCGGGCGCGGCCACCCGGGGAGCGGGCCGGTCCCGCCCCGGGTGGCGCGGCTCCGCTGGCCGACTGCGGCGGCAGGGATCACCGTGGAGGCATGACCACGATCGATCCGCACCTGCAGCGCCTCTCCGTCGCCGCCGCCCGGGCGGGCGAGTCCGGGGGCGACGTCATCCGCTGCGTCGCCCAGGGCGTCGTCTGGCAGGGCCGCCTCGTCGGCCCGACGGTCTGGGCCAACGCCACCGCCGCCACACCGACCGAGGGCGACGTCCTCGGCGACCTGGACCCCACCGCCGAGGCCTCCGGCTACCTGCACCTCGGCACCGCCTCGTTCCTCACCGGCGACACCTGGCACCGCGCGCACGGGGTCCGGATCGCCCTGGACTCGGTCAGCGCCTGGTGGCGCCATCTGGAGGAGGCCTGAGCGGACGCGGCCGAGCACACCGGCCCGAGCACATCTGGCCCGAGCGGACAGGGCCCGAGGCGGAACCCGCTGCTGAGGGCGACCGGCCGAGGAAGGGACCGGCCCCCGTCTGCCGGGGCGGTCCCTTCCGCCTGCGCCGTGCCTGCGGACGCCGCTCGGCGGCCCGGTTGCGCAGTCATGACAGTAGGACCCGCCACTGACAATCCCCGCTCCCCCTGCGGTCGGCAGTGACAGCGGCGCCCACTTCCCGCCCGTCGGTGGGGAGTTCGAGGAGCTCGACGCTGCGGCGGAAAACCGGTCCGCGACGCGGAGCCGACCGTGCTAGCGTTCGATCAATCTTCAGGGGGGTAAACCGGCGTGACCAAGCTCAACCAGATCATCGCGGTGGAGAAGGGTGTCAAGGCGAAGTCCTTCGCCGACCTCACCCAGGCGCACCACGACGTGCAGAAGACCGCGCTGCTCGCCGGCATCGCGCGGACGTACCAGCCGAAGGACGAGGAGGGCGAGCAGTTCCCGCCCGAGTCGACCCGGGTGCAGGTCAAGGCCGAGGACGTGCTGCGCTCCACCGGAGCGACGCTGACCCGGCTGTTCGACGTCACCGCGACGAAGGACTGGGCCAACTGCACCGCGAAGGCCGATGTCACCATCGACGGCGCGGTCGTCGTCAAGGGCGCCCCGGTCAGCTACCTGCTGTTCCTGGAGAAGCAACTGGTAGACCTGCACACCTTCGTGAAGAAGCTGCCGGTGCTGGACGCCTCCGAGGCCTGGTCGCGCGACGAGTCCACCGACTCCTGGCGGACCGAGCCGACCAGGACGATCCGCACCCGCAAGGTGATGCGGAACCACGTGAAGGCCGAGGCCACCGAGAAGCACCCGGCCCAGGTCGAGGTGTACACCGAGGACATCGCCGTCGGCTACTGGACGACGGTCAAGTTCTCCGGAGCGCTTCCCGCCAAGCGCGTCAACGACCTGCTGGAGCGCGTGGAGAAGCTCCAGACGGCCGTCAAGTACGCGCGCGAGGAGGCCAACGGCGCCGAGGTCGTCGACCAGCGGGTCGGCGACAAGGTGTTCGGCTACCTCTTCGGGTAGCCCCACAGTCCCCCCGTCCTCGGGCGGGGTGCGCCAGGAGCGCAAGCTGAAACTGAAGCTTGTCGTGACCGACGCGGTCCAGTGGAGGTTCGAATCCTCCCCCCGGCACCAACAGGCCGGGGTAGCCCAAGCCGGTAGAGGCAGCCGCGATCAATCTCAGACTCTCGCTCCAGATTCAGCATTCGCCGCCGAGCGCCGGATCGCCCGGGTGCGGGCGATGATCGTCGGATGCCGGTTCAAGTCCGGCCCCGTGCTCCAGTCGTGCGCGGGTCGTCCAAAGGCAGGACACGACGGTATAAGAATGACCCGCACCTTTTAAAAGTGCCGGTGCAAGCAATTGGGTGGCATCTCAGAGGCCCGGGGGATGGATACAGCCCCCGGGTCTCGTCACGTCCGGGGTCCCGTCACATCCGCAGCGGCGGCGCGTCAGGCGGCGACGCCGGCCGGACAGGCCGTCGCCCCCTCGCGGGGCGACTCCTCGCGGGCGGCGCGCCACAGCGCCCGCACGGTCACGCTCCAGCGGTGCTCGGCGATGGCGGAGGCCATCAGCGGGTGCGTCTCGACCTCGCGCTGAGCCTGCCGCTGGGCGTTGCGCAGCCGCCGGTACTCGGCCTGCCGGGGCAGCGGCCAGTGGACGACCGGCTGGTCGGGCCCGGCCAGCACGAAAGCGCGTGTCGCCGCCTCGCACGCCCACACCTGACGCTGGGCCTGTACGAGCTCACTAGGAAACCAGGAAGCTGCCACGGGAAGCATCCTCGCAGCCGCCACTGACAGATCGCCGAGGACTGCATGAACGTCTCGTGAGGATCGGTTGGCAGGGCTCCGGCGCTGCTGATTAACTGGGACTTCGAACGCCATTCCAACCGCGGTGCCCACTGCCCGTGCCCACTGCCCTGCCTACCGAGGAGCGCCTCTGACCGCCGGTCCCGGCCGCCGTCCGGCGCGGCCCCGCGAGGAGGTGTTCGCCGTGGCCATGGCCGCCATCGCCGAGCGGGGCCTCGCCGCGCTGACCATGGCCGAGCTGGGCCGCCAGGTCGGGATGAGCGGCGGCCACCTGCTCTACTACTTCGGCAGCAAGGACCAGCTGCTGCTGGAGACCCTGCGCTGGAGCGAGGCCCAGCTCGGCGAGCGCCGCCGCGCCGCCCTGGCCGAGCCGGTCCCCGCCGCCCGGCGGCTGGCCGCGTACATCGACCTCTACCTGCCCACCGGGGCCGGCGATCCGCGCTGGACGCTGTGGATCGAGGTGTGGGGCCGCTCCCTCGGCGACGAGCGGATGCGGGTCGGCCAGGCCGAGCTGGAGGCGGCCTGGCGCGGCGAGCTGGCGCCGCTGCTGCGCGCCGGCATCGCGGCCGGCGAGTTCCGCGCCGTGGACCCCGAGCGGTTCGCGATGCGACTGGGGGCGATGCTGGACGGCTTCGGCACGCCGCTGGTGATCGGCCTTCCGGGCATCACCCGGGATCTTGCGCTGGAACACATCGGTGACTATCTGGACGAGGTGCTTCACCTGCACGGATAAGGCGATGCGACGATATGTCTATTGCGTGGACGGGCGGCCTGCGACTCGCATAGCATCGGCGGCCTCCCGCCATTCCTGTGCGGGCCGAAACGGTGGAGTTCCCGGTGCCCTGTCCGTCCTGTTCGTCCGCGTACCTGGACCTCTACGGTCGATGCCCGTCCTGTGGGTTTGTCGGCGTACCACCAATGCCGGTGGCGATGGGGCAGGCCCCCAAAGCCCCGCTCGGGCTCTCGATCGCCAGCCAGATCCTGCTGGCCGTCCAGATATTCGCGGGCGTGCTGGGCATCGTCAGCAGCGTGCTGACCTACAGCTACATCGGGTCCGACAGTGTCGGCCCCAACCCCGGCACCGTGGTCGGCGCGTTCGCCACCGTCCTCAACTTCCCGGTCTTCATCGCCACCGTGATCGTCTTCGTCATCTGGTTCCACCGGGTCCGCAGCAACGTGGAGATCCTCGCCCCGCAGCAGGGACGCCACTACAGCCGGGGCTGGGCCATCGGCAGCTGGTTCACCCCGGTCGGCTGGTTCTGGATCCCCCGCAGCGTGGCCCTCGACGTCCACCGGGGCAGCCAGCCGCTCGTGCACGCGGCCGGGCAGCCCGGCGTCAGCCGCCGGGTGCTGAACAGCTGGTGGATCCTCTGGTGCGCGTTCTGGGGATTCGCCGTGTTCGTCGGGATCATGACCGTCTCCTTCGGTAACCAGCTCGACAGCGACGGCGTCCGGGTCGCCGAGAGCGACAACCAGCTCCGGGTGCTCCAGGGCCTGGCCGTCGCGGAGACCCTGTTCAGGATCGCGGCGGCGGTGGCACTGCTGCTGCTGGTGCGTCAGATCACCAGCATGCAGCAGCTGCGCATCCTCCAGGGGCCGGGCGAGGGACACCCGTACGCCGTCCCGCTGCCGCAGCAGATGCTCGCGCCGATGCCCCTGGCCACCGCACCGCAGTACCCGGCGGCACAGTACCCGGCACCGCAGTACGCCGCGCCGCAGTACGCCGGACAGCCCTACCCCGGACAGCCGTACCCCGGGCAGCCCTATCCCGGACAGCAGCCCGTGCCCCAGGCCCAGCCGCTGCAGCAGCCGCCGCTTCCGGCTCAGCCGATGCTGCCCCAGCAGCCCGGCTACGTCGCCGCGCAGCCCTACCAGGCGACGGTGCCGGCGACACCCGCCCCCGAACCGGAGCCGACCGAGGTCGCGCCGACCGACGCCGCGCCGGTGGACGCGAAGCCCGTGGACGCGACGCCCGTGGACGCGACGCCGGGCACGCCCGACGCGCCGGAGACGGCCGTCTGACGGCGGTTCAGTCCTCCCAGACCGCCGCCGCCGTCCGGTCCGCCGCGTAGCCCTTCGCCCGGACCTGGACGTGGCGGAGGAAGTCCACCATCCCCGGCGGGTGCGGATGCGACCAGTGGTCGGCCAGGAAGTCGGACACCGCCGGTTCCTCGCGCAGCGGCTGTGCCAGGCCGTCGCTGCAGAGCAGCAGCACGTCGCCGGGCTCCGGCACGACCACCCGGAACCGGAAGCGGTCGTCGTCCCGCCGCCCGGGCCCGGCGGAGGCCCCCTCCGCCGGCCGCTCCACCGGGGCCAGCCTCCGGCCCGCGTAGGCGTCGTACCAGGCGTCGTCCCCGAGCAGCAGCAGCCCGCCGGGGCCGACGCCGAAACCGGCCCGCAGCCGACTGGTCGGGTCCAGCGGGGCGATCAGCGCATGCAGAGCTCCACCCGGACCGGCGCCGTCCGGCTGGATCCGGCACAGCCGGACGGTGGCCCTGGCCATCAGCCGCTGCAACCCGTAGCGCAGACCCTCCTGCGCGCCCATCCGCAGGTCGCCGAGCAGCTCGGCACGGCTGCGTCCGACCGCTGCGGCGAGCTGGCGGCAGGCGTCCTCGGCCACCCCCGGGTCGTCGCCGTGCCCCGGTGACGCCAGGGCGACCAGCAGCAGCGCGTCGCTGCCCTCGCCGAAACGCACCGTCAGCAGCCGGTCCCCGCGCACGTCGCCCCGGTAGCGGGCCGAGTCGCCGCGCACCGAGGCGGCCCGCAGCGTCATCGTCCCGTAGCGCGCGCCGTCCAGGACGGTGTCGGGAGCGAGCGCGGACAGCTGCTCCGGGTCACCGGCGGGGAGGGCCGTCGGCTCGGGGTCGTAGATCGGGGGCCGCTCACCGATGTGCGGCAGCGGCACGGTGGGCGCGGACTCCACCGGCGGGACCGGCTGCGCGGACGGCGCGGACGGCGCGGACGCGGGCACGGGCGGCACCACGACCCTCGGGTCCGGCACGGACGACGCAGTCGGCGGAGTGGGCGGAGTCGGCGGAGTCGGCACGGACGGCACGGGTGCCGGTGGTGAGGCGGACGGGCTGGGTGAGGCCGGTGACGGCACGCGCGGCGGGCGCACGGGCAGCGGCGGCAGTGCCGGCGGCCTCGGCACCCGTGACACCGTCGGCATCGTGGGCGGCCTCGGCACCGTCGGCGGGCGCGGCAGATCCGGTACCGCGTCCTCGATCAGCGTCGGCGGCCCGGAGCTGACGACTGCCCCGGACGTGTCCGGCCCGGAGCCGTCCCCGTCGGAGCCGTCCCCGTCCGCCCCCTGCCGGTCCTCCCGGCTCTCCAGGCTCTCCCGGTCCTCGCGCGGGACGCGCTCCTCGCGCGGGACGCGGTCCCGCACGCCCCCGTCCCAGGTGTCGGCGCGCCCCGCCTCCGACGCCCGGCCCGCGCCCCCGCGCCGGCCCCGCCGAAGACCCCGCTCACCGCGTCGAACCAGTCGTCGACCGTACCGGTCCCCGAGTCGGCCCGTGGCATGTCAGGGACCTCGTCCCTGGGGCCGACGTACACCTCGTCCCACCACGAACCGTCCGCACCACCCTGACTGCTCACCGATTCTCCCCCTCAACGTCACGTCGATTGCCCCGGACCGGAATCGACGCTCATTCTCCATCGCCCCTACCCAATCTCCGGGGGAAACAGATGGATCGGCGCACGAGTGGCGCAGTCGCAGGCCAGTATCGAGTCAGTACCGGGCCAGAACCGTCTCACCGCCGGGTCGCCCCGAGCACCGCCGAGCGCACCGTCCGGCTGTCGCCCGGCCGCTCGGACAGGCATGATGACCTGGGACGACTGCACGACACGGCATGTCTTCACCGCTTCCGGGAGCCGGCCCGGGGCGCGGCGCCAGCGAGGAGATCAGGTGCTCGGCTTCTTCGGATTGGACGAAGAGGGGGAGTCCGTCTACCGAGTGCTGCTCGGACTCGGAACCGCCTCCACCAGCGACATCGGAACCCGACTGGGCCTCACCGAGATCCAGGTCGCCCGTGCCGTGCGCGGACTCGCAGAGCTGGGCCTCGCCTCGCCCGTCTCCGCCGCCCCCGGGCACTACGCGGCCGCGCCGCCGGCCATCGCCCTCAACTCGGCGCTCTCGGAGCGCCGGTACGAACTCCGCCAGGCCGAGCTGGCGGTGGAGACGCTGACCCAGGAGTACCGGCGGGACGCGGCCAGGCTCGCGCTCACCGACCTGGTCGAGGTGGTCACCGGGGCCGAGGCGGTCCGCCACCGCTTCGACCAGGTCCAGCTCGGTGCGGAGAAGGAGATGCTGGCCCTGGTCACGGATGCGCCGATAGTGGTCAGCGGGTACGAGAACGACTCCGAGCCGGTCGCGGTCGCCCGGGGGGTGACCTACAGGGTGGTGATGCAGCGCTCCGCGCTGGACGCCCCCGGCACCGGGCTGCTGGTCTCCGAAGCGCTCGGAAGGAACGAGGAGATCCGGGTCGCGGAGCACGTCCCGACGAAGCTGATGATGGCGGACCGCTCGGTCGCGATGCTGCCGCTGCGCCCGTTGGACTCCCCCGGGGAGCCCTCCGCGCTGCTGGTCCGGGCGGGCGGGCTGCTGGAGGCCATGTCCGGCCTGTTCGAGCTGGTGTGGGCGCACGCGCTGCCGATCCGGATGATCGGCGCAGAGCAGATGCGGACCGAGGAGGGCGACCAGCCGGACGGAACGGATCTGCAGATCCTCTCGCTGCTGCTGCTCGGGATGACCGATGTGAGCGTGGCCAAACAGCTCGACCTCGGCCTGCGCACGGTCCAGCGCCGGGTCAAGCGGCTGCTGGACATGGCCGGGGTGACCACCAGGATGCAGTTGGGCTGGCACGCCTACGAGCGCGGCTGGGCCGCCCGCCGCTGATACGACCGGGTGGAACGGACTGTCCGCGCGGGTCGATAGGGTAGGGCGTATGCCCGAGTCTGCCGCTGCTCCCGCCACCGCCGCCGCTTCCACTCCCGCCGACGCCGTCACCGACGGTGCAGCCCTGCCCGGCCCCGCCCAGGTGCAGCGGCTCACCGACGTGGTGACCCGGCTGCGCCGCGCGCTGCGCAGCAGTATCCGCACCGACTACCCCTGGGAGTCGTTGCCCATGGCCCAGGTGGAGCTGCTGCAGACGCTCGCCACCGGGCCGCTCCGGGTCGGCGAGCTGGCGGCCCGTCAGCGGCTGGCGCCCAACACCGTGAGCGGTCTCATCGGCAAGCTGCTGGACTCCGGTTTCGTCGACCGGCAGGCCGACCCCGGCGACCGGCGCACCGCGCGGATCGCGCTGACCCCGGCCGGCCACCGGCAGCTCGCCGACTGGCAGCGGGCCCACGAGCGGCGGATAGCGACCGCTCTCGCCATGCTCTCGGCCGAGGACAGCACCGCGATCATGGACGCCCTCGGCGGCCTGGAGCGGCTGGCCACGGCGTTGGGCACGGAGACGCCGACGGGGGCCTCCGACGAGCCCGGCGGTACGGCGGGCTGACCTCCCTCGTCCTTCGTTCCGCCTCCCCCGTCCGTCGTCCCGCCCGGGTCACTGCTCGAACAGCGTCCGGTCCTGGGCTTCGAGCCCGAGCAGCAGCCGCTTGGCGTCCAGTCCGGCCGCGAAGCCGGTGAGCGACCCGTCGGCGCCGATGATCCGGTGACAGGGGCGGACGATCAGCAGCGGATTGGCGCCGACCGCCCCGGCGACCGCCCGGACCGAGGTCGGCGGCTGACCGGCCGCAGCGGTGAGTTGGCCGTAGGTGACGGTCCCGCCGTAGGGGACGTCGTCCAGCGCGTCCCAGACCCGGCGCCGGAACTCGCTTCCGTGCGGCGCGATCCGCAGGTCGAAGTGGGTGAGCCGGCCTGCGAAGTACTCGTCGAGCTGCGTTGCGGCGGCGGCGAACGGCTCCGGGTCCTCCTTCCAGTCGGGGTCGGGGGTGCTCGACCGGCCCCGGGTGTTGGGCGCGAGCAGCGCGGTGAGCGCGCCGTCCTCGTCCGCGACCAGCAGCAGCGGGCCGAGCGGGGAGGCCACGGTGGTGTATCGCATCGTCAGTTGCTCCTGATGGAACGGGAATCTTCGGTACCGGCAGAGGTCGCGGCGGCGCCGGTGGCCGCCGCCCAGAGGTGGTGCACGGCATAGGAGCGCCAGGGGCGCCAGCCGTCCGCGTCCAGCCCCTCCGGCGCACCGGCGGCGCGCAGGCCGTGGCGCACGCCGATGTCGGTGGGCAGGTAGGCGTCCGGGTCGCTGAGGGCGCGCATCCGGACATAGGAGACGGTCCACGGGCCGATCCCGGGCAGGGCCAGCAGGTCGGCCGCCGCCTGCTCGCGGTCCACCCCGGGACGCAGGTCGACACTGCCCTCGGCCAGCGCCGCGCACAGCCCGCGCAGCGCCCGCTGCCGGGCCCGGGGCATGGCCAGGTCGGCGTCCTCGGCCCCGGCGAGCGCGGCGGCGCTGGGGAACAGCCTGGTCAGGCCGCCGCTGGGAAGCGGCAGTGGGACGCCGTAGCGCTCGGCCAGCCGCCCCGCGAGGGTCCGCGCGGCGGCGACGGTGACCTGCTGCCCGAGCACCGCGCGCACCGCCAGCTCGTGCGGGTCGACATGGCCGGGCGAGCGCAGCCCGGGACGGGCCGCGACCAGCGGTCCGAGGTGGGGGTCGCCGCCGAGGGCGCGGTCCACCGCCTCGGGATCGGCGTCCAGGTCGAACAGCGCCCGTAGCCGCTGGACGGCGGTGGTGAGGTCACGCAGCGAGGTCAGCTGCAGTCGGCAGTCCAGCCAGGCCTGGGAACGGCCGGCCCGGTCGGTGCGCGGCTCGTCGACCTCGGCGACGCCGGGGCCGCCGGGCAGGTCCAGCGTCCGCCGGTAGGTACGCGGTCCGCCCTCGGTCCGGATCGTCTCCTCGACCCCGGGGACGGTGCGCAGCCCGAGGAAGTCGAAGACATGGGCGGCGTCGAACGGCTCCCGGCAGGCGAGCCGCAGCGGTATGGTCCCCGGCACGGCGGCCCTGCGGGACGGCCGCTGCCGCAGCTCGGTCGGGGTGAGGCCGTAGACGGCCCGGATGGTCTCGTTGAACTGGCGGACGCTGGCGAAGCCGGCCGCGAAGGCCGCGTCGGTCGCGCTGAGGTCGGTGGTCTGCAGCAGCAGCCGGGCGGTGTGGGCACGCTGCGAGCGGGCCAGCGCCTGCGGTCCCGCGCCCAGCTCGGTGACCAGTTCGCGGGTGAGGTGCCGCTCGCTGTAGCCGAGGCGCGCGGCGAGCCCGGCGACGCCCTCGCGGTCCACCACCCCGTCGCCGATCATCCGCATGGCGCGGGCCACCAGGTCGGCCCGGACGTTCCAGTCCGGCGAGCCGGGGACCGCGTCCGGGCGGCAGCGCCGGCAGGCCCGGAAGCCGGCGGTCTGCGCGGCGGCGGCGGTCGGGTAGAAGTGCACGTTCTGGCGCTTGGGCGTCATCGCCGGGCAGCTCGGTCGGCAGTAGATGCCGGTGGTGCGGACAGCGGTGAAGAACACGCCGTCGAAGCGCGCGTCGCGGCTGCTCACCGCCCGGTAGCTGGTCTCCTCGTCAATCACAGCTCCAAGTCTGCGGCATCGGCGACCACGGGACTGGCGGGCATCGGACATGGCGGTCAGCGCTCCGGGGCGGCCCCGCTCTGGCGGTATCTTGACGAATGGCGGCGATCACGCCACTCGTGGCCGGCGGCCCGGCCGGGCCAGACTCGGGGTGACCGCAGCACCCCCGCTCCCAGCCCTCCCACTCCCCCGGAGCCCGCCGTGACCGTTGCCGCCACCAGCTCGCCCGACAGCGCCGTCCTCGGCACCGCCCCGGCCGACCCCGCGCGGGCCGCCGCCCACTTCGCCGCGCGGCTGGCCTTCGAGGCGGACGTCTCCGACGTCCACGCGGACCTGCTGGCCGGGGTGGCGGGCCTGGTCGTGGTGGACACCCGCAGCGAGGCGGCCTGGGCCCAGGGACACCTCCCCGGCGCGCTGCACCTCCCGACCGGGCGGATCGCCGAGCGCGCGCCGGAGCTGATCGACCCCTCGCTCACCGTCGTCACCTACTGCTGGGGCCCCGGCTGCAACGGCGCGACCCGCGCCGCCCTGGCCTTCGCCCGCCTCGGCTACCGGGCCAAGGAGATGCTCGGCGGCTTCGAGTACTGGGCCCGCGAGGGCTTCGCCTACGAGACCGTCCAGGGCACCGAACAGCGCCCGGTCGACGACCTCACCGCCCCGCGCTCCGGCCTCGCCTGCGACTGCTGAAACCGCCTCCCACCTGCACGGACCGCCGCCGAGCAGCACTGAGGGTCGGGCCGCGTGCCCTGCGCCGAGCCCGGCGCTACTTGTAGGTGACGGTCACCGAGGTGAAGCCGAGGGAGCGGAGCAGGCCGGTCAGCATGAGCTGGGTGTTCTGCTCGGCGCGTTGGGTGAGGCCGCTGGCGGTGGCGGCCGTCTGGATCTTCTGGGCGGCCAAGACCAGGAGCTTCTGCTGGTCGTCGGGGTTGCCGGAGAAGAAGTCGCCGATCCGGTTGAACAGGCCGCGGTTCTGCGCGAAGACGTAGGACTGCTTGGGGTTGAGCGCGGTCTGGCCGAGTTGGGCGGGCGGCAGCACCAGCGTGGCGGAGCGGCGGTCGGCGGAGACCGTCACCGTGGCCTTGCCGAGGTCCACGTAGGACTGGACGGTTCCGGCGGCGACATAGAGGGTGTCATTGCCGAGCAGCGCCGAGGGGAGGTAGTTGGCCTCCTGGTCGAGGTCGACCACGATCTGGAAGTTGCCGGTGGCGGCGTCGTAGTCGCTCATGTTCTCGATGGACTGGAGCACCGCCGGCTGGCTCCGGTCCACGGTGCTGGTGGCGAAGGGGTTGGGCAGCCCGGGGAGCCAGTCGAACTTGGCGGCGGCCAGGAACAGCGCCACGATCACCGCGAAGGTGACCGGGATGCTGATGTACCAGGGAATGCGGCGCGGTTCGCGCCGGATCCTGGTCGCGGAGGCCTGTTCCACGGCATCGCCCTCGTCGGAGCGCCGGCTGCCGCGTACGGAGCCGCGTGCTGATCTCATCGCGATCCTCCCTCACCGTTGGCGTACTGATGAATAATCAGCCGTCCTTCGAGGGCTCCTACCCAGCTCGGGCCGTCCCACCGTCGACTCCTCGGAGGGATCGTCGACGACAGGACGGCCGCTGCCGTCAGTGGCGTCCGGCCTTCCAGCGCTTGAGCCGTTCGGTCCGCATCCGGGCGTCGCTGCGGGAGGCGATCCAGGCGTTCTCGCGGACCAGCTTGCGGTGGCTCTCCAGCCGACGCGCCGTCAACCGTCCTTCTGCCAGGGCCTGCTGGACCGCACAGTCGGGTTCGTGGAGGTGCCGGCAGTCGGCGAAGCGGCAGCCCTCGGCGAGGGCCTCGATCTCCGCGAAGACCTGGCGGACGCCGTCGGCCGCGTCGTAGAGGCCGACGCCGCGCAGCCCGGGGGTGTCGATCAGCACGCCGCCGCCGGGCAGCGGGTGGAGGTCGCGGCTGGTCGAGGTGTGCCGGCCCTTCCCGTCGACCCGGGTCCGGCGGACGTCCATGACCGGGCTGCCGAGCAGGGTGTTGGCGATGGTGGACTTGCCCGCGCCGGACTGGCCGACCAGCACGCCGGTGCCGGTGAGCCGCGCGGCCAGGGCGTCCATGCCGAGGCCGGTGGGCGCGCTGACGACCAGCACCTCCACCCCCGGGGCGACCGACTCGACGTCCTCACGGATCTGGTCGGCGTCGATGGCCAGGTCGGCCTTGGTGAGCAGGATCAGCGGCTCGGCGGGACGGGAGCGGCCGGAGCCGGCCAGTGCCAGCGCCAGCAGCCGCTCCACCCGTTCCAGGTCGGGCACGACCGCGAGCGTCACGCAGATGACGATGTGGTCGACGTTGGCCGCCAGGACCTGGGCCTCGGAGCGCTTGGACGAGGTCGAGCGGACGATCGCGGTCCGGCGCTGGAGCAGGGTCCGGACGAAGCGCGGATCACCGTGCGGGTCGACGGCGGCCCAGTCCCCGGTGCAGACGATCCGCATCGGGTCGCGCGGCGTGACGAAGGCGGTGTCGGCCTGGACGGTGCCGTCCTGGGTGACCAGGTCGCAGCGGCCGCGGTCGACCCGGACGACCCGCCCGGGCAGCAGCCCCTGGGCGGCGTACGGGGCGAACTCGGCCGCCAGCCCGGCGTCCCAGCCGTAGCGGGTCAGCGGATGGGCGTGGGGGGACGGAGCACAGGGGGAAGGAGCGTGGGAGGACGGAGCGTGGGAGGACAAGGGGAACCCTTCGAGGGGCGGCCCCGGCGGTGCGCCGTCGACAGGGAGCGGAGCGGTGTCAGCCGGAGGCCGGGGAAGTGGGCACGGTGTGCTGCGGGATGCGGGCGGAGCCCGGTGCGGCAGAGGTCATCGCGGTCCTCGCTTCCTGGGGGTCGAAGGGCGGCGTCGGCAGCGGCCGTTGCCGACGCCGTCACCGTAGCCGGGCAGCTCGCCGTGCCGCCAGTGGATTTCCGGCAGGCCCCGTCGGCCCCGTCCACCCCGTCCACCCCGTCGACTACGCGGACTCCCGTACCACCAGCGTGGGTTCGAAGAGGACCGGTGTCTGCTCCCCGTCCGGGTCGGCGATCTGTTCGAGCAGCAGCTCGGCCATCCGCGCGGCCATCTCCTCCAGCGGCTGCCGGACGGTGGTCAGCGGCGGGTCGCAGGCCAGCGCGGCGCTGCTGTCGTCGAAGCCCAGCAGGGCCACGTCCTCCGGGACCCGGCGGCCGGCCCGGCCGAGGACCGGGATCGCGCCCAGCGCCATCAGGTCGGAGGCGACGAAGACGGCGTCGAAGTCGGGGGTCTCGGCCAGCAGTCGGCGCATCGCCGCGGCTCCGCCGGTCTGGGTGAAGTCGCCCTCGACCATCCCCGCCTCGGTGAGCCCGTGCCGGGCCAGCGCCGCCCGGAAGCCGGTCAGCCGCTCCTGGCTGGAGGGCATGTCCAAGGGGCCGGCCAGGGTGGCGATCCGGCGCCGCCCGACCGCGACCAGGTGGTCCACCGCCAGTTCCGCGCCCGCCCGTTGGTCGGCCTCGACCACGCTGATCGGCGTCGGCCGTCCCGGGCGGCCGGACAGCACGGCCGGCAGCCCCGCCCGGGCCAGCAGCTCCGGCAGCGGGTCGGCGGCGTCACCGCAGATCAGCACGACCCCGTCGACGTGGCCCTGGCGCAGGTAGCTGACCAGGTTGGCGCGCGAGGGGCCGTCGTCCACCAGCATCAGCACCAGCTGCACCCCGCGCGGACGGATCACCTCCAGCACACCGGTGACGACCCGTCCGAAGAAGGGGTCGGTGAAGACCCGGCCCAGGAAGGGGTCGGCCACCGCGCGCTGCTCGGGCTCGGAGACGACCAGGGCGATGGAGTCGGTGCGCCGGGTCACCAGCGAACGGGCGGCCCGGTTCGGCACGTAGTCGGTCTCCAGCACCGCCTGCTCCACCAGCGCGCGCATGGCGGGGTCGACGGTGGTGCGGCCGTTGATGACCCGGGAGACGGTGGCGCGGGAGACCCCGGCCACCCGGGCCACGTCCTCCAGCGTGGCCGGCGCGGCCGACGTCGGCTTTCTGCTCATGGTTGCAGTTATACCGCCGCCGTTCACCGCCGCGCGGCCCTGCGCCGAAGATCGACCGCTCAGTGGTCGCTCGGCCGCGCTCAGTACCCGGAGCCGCCGGGGTCCTCGGGGCCGTCGGGGCCCTTCGGACCGCCGGGCGTCGGGCCGTCGTCCTCCGGGGGCGGGTATCGGTGGCGGCGGAGGCCGGGGCCCCGGGTCTGGATCCGGCCGCGGATGTCCTTGTGCGGCAGGAAGTCGGCCCAGCGCTCCGGGTACTCGGCGGGCGCCTCGCCCTCGGCCTCCTCGCCGGCCGGCGGCGGATTGGCGGCGCGGTTGCGGACGGCGGAGCGGCGGGCCTCGGCCCGGCGCACCAACTCGGCCGCCGCCTCCTCCCGGGCCCGCTCGTTCTGGGCGCGGGCCGCCTCGGTGGCACGGCTCGGCCACATCCGGTCGACCGAGGCGTTCATCGCCGCGCCGATCAGCACCGCCAGCGCGGTGACCCCGATCCACAGCAGCACCGCGACCGGCGCGGCCAGCGAGCTGTAGACGGTCGGCCCCTCGACCGAGTGCACCAGGTAGAAGCGCAGCACGCCACTGCCGACGGCGAGCACCAGCAGGGCGACCAACGCACCCGGGAGGTCCTCCTTCCACGGCGTCCTGACCGGGACGGAGACGTGGTAGAGCGTGGTCATGAAGACCACCGAGAGCACCACCGCGGAGGGCCAGTACAGCGCGTGGACCAGTCCGGCGGACATCGGCAGCGCGTCGACCACCAGCCCGGGGCCGGCCACCAGCAGCGGCAGCACGATGGTGCCGACGATCAGCGCGACGATGTAGAGGCCGAGCGACAGCACCCGGGTGTGGATGATGCCGCGGTTGCCCTCCAGCCCGTACATGATGGTGACGGTCTCGACGAAGACGTAGAGGGCGCGCGATCCCGACCAGAGCGCGAGCATGAAGCCGATGGAGATCAGGTCGGGTCTGCCGCCGCTGAAGACACTGTGCAGCAGCGGGGTGACCACCTGGTTGATGGAGGACTGGGAGAGCACCACGCCGGCCGCGTTGAGGATGTCCCGCTCGACGACGGCGATGGTGGACCGGCTGAGGTAGCCGAGGGTGCCGGCCAGGCAGAGCAGCAGCGGGGGCACCGACATCAGGGTGAAGAAGGCGACCTCGGCGGCGAGCCCGGTGACCCGGTACTCCATGCAGGTGTTGGTGGTGTCCTTGATCAGTTTCCAGACGATCGTCCGGTAGGTCGGGCCGGCCCGGCGCCCCGACCGTCGGGAGCGTCGGGCCCGGTGGCGGGACGGTCGTGGGGCTTCACCTGCTGGCTGCACAGCAGTGAGCGTATCCAACCCGGGGACCTGTTCCGGCACGGGCCGGTCGCGGAGGCGGCCGGGAGCCGGTGGGCAGGCGGCGGGGAGACAGCCGGGAGCCGGTCGGCGCCTGCTGACACCTGCTCGGATCAGCCCAGGTCGCCGGGGCGGCCGGCTCCGGCCATGGTGGGGGGACGGACTTGTCGGACATGTGAGGGCGGACCTGGTGCGAACGATCCATGGGCGGGGTACGGAATCCGGCGGCGGCCGGCGCACCGTCGCGGCGGCGACGGTGCTGCTGCTGGCCGCGGGCGCGGCCGGCGGCCTGGCGGCCTGCAGCAGTTCCAGCAAGAGTTCGTCCGCCGCCTCGGCGGTGGCGTCGGCGGGCGGCTCCTTCTCCGGCGAGGCGCCGTCGGCGCTGGCCTCGCTGGCGGCCTCGGCCTCGGCGATGGCCTCGGCCCGATCGGCCTCGGCGAGCGCGGCGGCGGCCTCCTTCGAGGCCTCGGTCGACGCCGCGGGCGCCTCGGCCAGCGCGTCGGCCTCGGCGGCGCTGGCGGCGGTCACCGGCGCCGGGAACGCGGCGGGCGACGTGCTGCTGACGGGCATTCCGCTGGGCTCCACCGGCGGGCTGCACGCGGTGAAGGTGACCATCACCAACCGCACCGGGAAGACCGCGAACTTCGCGGTGAAGATCGACTGGAACGACAGCTCCGGCAAGACCGTGGACAGCTCGATCGTCGGCACCCACGACCTGGCCGCGGGCGCGGTGGCCACCCCGGTGGCGTTCAGCCGGGAGCCCGCGACCACCACGCTGGTTCCCCAGGTCGCCAAGGCCCAGCACTACTGACGCGACGGGACCGGGACGGAGGAGCGACAGCGTGGCGCATGCGTCCAGTGCGGGTCCGGCCCCCGGAACGGGCCCGGGCCGGGGCGCGTCCGGGGTCTCCGGCGGCTCCTGGGTCAGGGCCTGGCGGCAGCGGGTCTCCAAGCAGCCCCGGGTGGTGCGCCGCGCGCCCTCCGGGGGCGCGGTCGCGGGCGCCTGCCTCTTCTACTGCCTGTCGCTGACGCCCTCGCTGCTGCCCCGCTCCTGGTGGTTGCAGGGGCTCTGCGCCGGGATCACCGGTGCCATCGGCTACGGGCTGGGCGCGGCCGTCGGCGCCGGGGTCGGCTTCGTGCTGGGACGGCTGGACCGGCGTCCGGGGGCGCGGGTGCGCCGGATCGGCTGGGGCGTGCTCGCCGCCGTGGCGCTGCTGGGGATGGTCGCGATCACCGTGCGCAGCGCGCACTGGCAGAGCGAGGTGCGCCGGGCGGTCGCCGAGTCGCCGCATGTCTCCTGGTGGAGCTGGTGGCTGGTGCCGGTGGTGGCGCTGCTGGTCGGCGGGGTGCTGGTGCTGGTCGCGCGGCTGCTGCGGCTGGGCACCGGGCTGGTCGCGCACAGTCTCTCGCCGCTGGTGCCGCTGCCGGTCGCCTACACCATGGGCGTCGCGCTGGTGGTCTTCGTCACCGTCGGCGTGGTGCAGGGCTTCCTGCTGTCGGCCGCGCTGGACGTGGCCGAGAGCGCGGCCTCGCTCACCGACAGCGGGACGCCGCCGGGGATCGTGCGGCCCGAGCTGGCGACGCTCTCCGGCAGCCCGGCCTCCGGCGAGTCCTGGGACAGCCTGGGCTCCAAGGGCCGCGAGTTCGTCGGCGAGGCCCCGACCCGGGCCGGGATCACGGCCTTCACCGGGCACCCGGCGATGGATCCGGTCCGGGTCTACACCGGGCTGCGGTCCGCCGACACCCTGGACGGCCGGGCCGCCAAGGCCGTGGCCGAGCTGGTGCGCACCGGCGGTTTCGACCGCAAGGTGCTCGCGGTGCTGGCGACCACCGGCAGCGGCTGGGTCAACCGGCAGTCCGGCACCCCGCTGGAGTACATGTACGGCGGTGACAGCGCGCTGGTCGCGATGCAGTACTCCTATCTGCCGAGCTGGGTCTCGGTGCTGACCGAGGACGAGGCGGCGGACGCCGGGAAGGCGCTGTTCGACGCGGTCTACGCGAAGTGGTCGACGCTGCCGCCGACGAGCCGCCCCAAGCTGGTGGTCTACGGCGAGAGCCTCGGCTCCTACGCCACCGAGGAGGCCTTCGGCGGCGACCTGGCGACGCTGAGCGCCCGCACCGACGGCGCACTGCTGGTCGGCCCGACCTTCGACAACCCGATGTGGCAGCACCTCACCGAGGAGCGCGAGCCCGGGAGTCCGGCCTGGCGGCCGGTGGTCCAGCAGGGCCGGACGGTCCGCTTCGCCCAGGTGCCGTCCGACCTGGCCGTCCCGGACGCGCCCTGGCACACCCCGCGCACCGTCTATCTGCAGAACGGCTCGGACCCGATCGTCTGGTGGTCCCCCGGGCTGTTCCTGAACCGCCCGGACTGGCTGGACCGTCCCCGGGCCGCCGACGTCTCCTCGGCGATGCGCTTCTACCCGGTGGTGACCTTCTGGCAGGTGGCCTGCGACCTGGTGGACGCCAACGGTGTGCCCCCGGGCCACGGCCACCGCTACGGCACCATGCCGACCACCGCCTGGGCCGCGATGATCCCACCGCCGGGCTGGACGGCGGCGGACACCGCGCGGCTGAAGACGCTGATGGCGGGCCTGTGAGGGTCGGTCGGACCGATGCCGCGACCGGCGCCGCGATCGCCGTGCTGGTCGTGGTGAACCTGCTGAACAACCGCTGGGCGCACGGCTGGGGCGTGCCGGTGGCGCTGGTGACCGTGGCGGTGCTGCTGGGCATCGTCCGCTGGGGCGGCGGCGACTGGTCCGACCTGGGCCTGGCCCGGGACACCTGGCGGCGCGGGGCGCTCTGGGCGCTGGTGATCGTCGGCGTGATCGCGGTGGTCTACCTGGGCGCGGCGGTGCTGCCGGGTACCCGCGAGCTGTTCGCGGACTCGCGCACCGACTCGCTCGCCGGCGGTGAGCTGGCGCTGCGGGTGCTGGTCGACGTGCCGCTGGGGACGGTGCTGCTGGAGGAGTTCGCCTTCCGCGGCACCCTCTACGGGCTGGTCCGGCGGCAGCACGGCACGGTGCCGGCCACGGTGCTCTCCTCGCTGCTGTTCGGGCTCTGGCACATCCTGCCCTCGCTGCACCTGGCCACCGACAAGCCGGCCCTGCACTCGGTCTTCGGCGGCTCGGCCGCCGGCGCGGTCGTCGCGGACGCGGCGGCGGTGCTGTTCACCGCGCTCAGCGGGGTGGTCTTCTGCGAGCTGCGGCGGCGCAGCGGCAGCCTGTTCGCCCCGATGGGGCTGCACTGGGCGACCAATGCGCTCGGCTACCTCGCCGCCTACCTGACCGTGCACACCCGCTGAGCCCCTCGCTCCGCCACGCCGCGCTCCGCTACGCCAGCGCGGGGAGCTCCAGCTCCAGGGTGCCGGCGTCCGCGTCCAGCAGCGCCGGCAGGCCCAGCGGGACGGTGAGGCTGCTGGGGCCGTGCCCGAAGCCCAGCTCGCCGACGACCGGCACCCCCAGCGGCCCGAGCCGGTCCAGCATCAGTTCGTTGATCCGGTAGGCCGGGTGGCAGTCCGCCCAGGAGCCGAGGGCCACCCCGGCCACCCCGGCCAGCGCGCCGGAGCGCAGCAGCTGGGTCAGCAGCCGGTCCAGGGCGTACAACGGCTCGCCGACGTCCTCCAGCACCAGGATCGTTCCGGCGAAGTCCGGGCGGGCGGCCGGGGTGCCGCGGTCGGTGGCGAGCAGCGAGAGGCAGCCGCCGGCGGTGGCGCCCCGGGCCCGGCCGGGGACCAGGCACTCGGCCGAGGGCGAGCCGAGCAGTCTGACCCGCTCGGGCTCGAACAGCGTCCGGCGCAGGTGCTCGGCGGTGGCCGCGTCCTCGGTGAAGACCTGGCCGGCGGCCATCGGGCCGTAGAGGGTGGCGAGTCCGAGCCGCAGCGCGAACGCCTCGTGCAGGGCGGTCGCGTCGCTGTAGCCGACGAAGACCTTGGCCGGGGCGGCACGCAGGGCGTCCCAGTCCAGCAGTTCCACCATCCGCTGGGCGCCGTAGCCGCCCCGGGCGCAGACCACGGCGGCGATCTCCGGGTCCAGCCAGGCGTCCCGCAGGTCGGCGGCGCGCTCGGCGTCGGTGGCGGCCAGGTGCGGCAGCTGCTGATGGCCGCTCAGCACATGCGGCATCACCCGCACCCGCAGCCCCCAGGACTCCAGCAGCGCGACACCGGCCGCCAGCCGCTCCGGCACGGTCGGCCCGCTCGGCGCGACCACCGCGACGGTGTCCCCGGGCACCAGTCGGCGCGGACGCGTCAGCGCCCCCGGACGGCCCGGGGCGTCAGGCGGCAGCGGTGGCAAGGACATGGCGGGATCCCCCGATCGGTGTGGCGACGCAGCCACCGTACCTGCAGCGGAACAGCGGGAGGGCCCCTCGGGGGGCAACCGGAGCCGGTGGTACCGTCCCCCATCGCCGACTCCGAGGGGGACACATGAACGACATCGAGGGCAGACCCGGCCGCCGCCGGCCGGGACTGCGCGACCGGCCCTGGTGGAAACTGCTGATCTCCTCGGCCGTCGGGGTGCTCTGCCTGGTGGCGAGCGGTGTCTGCGGTGTCCTGGCGGTGCAGGACTTCCGGACCGAGCGGGCCTTCGACTCGGCGGTGTCCTGCGGGTCGGCGCAGACCACGACGGCCGAGTCCTGCCTGACCGACGTGACCGCGACCGTCACCGGCGTCACCGAGGTCGGCGGCAAGTCGTCGTCCTACCGGCTGGCCCTCGACTCCCCGGCCGGGGCGGTGACGGTCTCCTTCTCCGACGACAACGCCGTCCTCGACTACGCCGACGACGGATCGGCCGTCACCGCCGAGTACTGGCGCGGCCGAGTCGTCTCGGTCACCGGGACCGGCGGCTCCGCGACGACCACGGACGCCCCGCCGCTCGCCTTCGCCAGGAACCTGGGCGGGACCCTGTTCGCCCTCGGCTTCGCCCTCTACGCCTTCCTGGTCGCCTGGACCACCCGTGAGCAGCGGGGTCCGCGGAGGCTGGCCCCGGGCTCGCTGGGGCCGCTCGGCTCCTTCCTGGCGATCCTGGTCGGGGTCGGCGGCCTGGCGCCGATGGGCGTCGGCTGGTACCTGCTCCAGCATCCGCAGTCGCTGGACGGCGCGCTGGTGACCGGGGGCTGCGCCCTGGCCGGGTGCGCGGGCCTGGCCGGCTGGGGCGCGACGGCGGTCCGTCGGCGGCGTCGCCGCGAGGCCGCGCGCCGGGCCCGGGCCGCCGTGGCTCCCCCGGCCGTGCCCACCACCACGCCGGGACAGGCCACCCGAATACCCGAACTCGGCAGCGAGATCGTGCTGCTCGCCCGACCGACCCGCCGGCAGCGCGCCCGCGCGGTGGCCAAGGGCGGCCCGCGCCCGGCCTTCGAGCGGACCCGGGTCTTCGGCTGGGGCGGCACGGTCCTGTTCGCGCTGCTCTTCTTCGCGGCGCTGATCACCCTCAACGACGGCCCGAGCATGCGGGCCTACGACACCGCTCCGGCCTGCCCCGTGCCGGCCACCTCCCCCGGCTGCCGGGGGCTGGTGCCGGTCCAGGTGAACGGGGTGCGGGCGACCGCCAACGGCGGCGAGGCGGTCGACATCAGCTTCACCACCGGCGACGGCGCGGTCAACGCGTGGAACCAGTTCGACGCCGACGCGCTCACCCGGCGGGCACCGCAGCTGCAGCAGGCCGAGACGGTGATCCCGGCCCAGGTCTGGGGCGACCGGGTGCTCGGCGCCCAGCTCGACGGCACCATGTACTGGGGCCAGGGCGATCCGCCGGACGACTCCTTCGCCGCGGGCTCGCTGGCGGTCCTGGCCGGGCTGGCCCTGGTGCTGAACCGGGTCAGGACCCGGTTCCGCCACCCCGAGCGCAGCGTCCTGGCGGGCCGGTGGCTGCTCGACGACGCCGCCCAACTCGTGCTCACGGCGGCCGGGGTGTGGCTGATGGCGGTCGGGATCGGCTGGGGCGTGCTGCCGCTGCTGGGCGGGCTGGGCTGGTCGCAGTGGTCGGTTCCCAGGGCCGGCGCGCTGCGCCGGCGGCGGGCGCTGGTCCCCGCCCTCGCTCCCCCGGTCGCCCCGGGACGGGACGGAGCCCCGGCCCGGATCGCCGACCTCGCCCAGGAGGCGCTGTTCCTGGACCCCACCGACCGGCCGACCGAGCACACCGTCAACTCCTGGGTCTTCCAGTGCCCCGAGCCGGGCGGCGACGGCCTCCTGGCCGCCGGCACCGTCGCCGAGCTGGAGCAGCTGGCCTCGGCGCTGCAGACCCGGATCGCGGCCTCCGGCCGGGAGCTGTCGGCCCGCTTCGTGGTCACCGTCAACACCCGCTCCGGACGACTGAGCTGCCACACGGTCACCCTCAGCGGGTCCGAGCTGCTGGAGAACGACTCCTTCGAACCGGTCGACTCGCTGACCGCCGCCGTGGAGCAGTGGCTGGCCGGTCCGGACCCGGACGACCCCGACGACGAGTCCGGGGAAGCGGACAGCGGCGAGGAGCAGCAGCGCTCGCTGCTCTGGCTGCGGGAGGTCGGCACGGAGGCCGACCCCGGCTGAGGCCCCGGTCCGCTCAGTCGGCGTCGCCGTCGCCGTCGCCGTCGCCGTCGCCCGCGAGGAACGCCTCGACCAGCGGCAGCAGCAGCTCCGGGCGGCGCGGCAGGTCCAGGTGCCGGGCTCCGGGCAGGACGGCGAGCCGGGAGCCGGGGATCAGCCGGTGCACCTCCTCCCCGTGGGCGACCGGCATGAAGTCGGTGTCGCCCATGACCAGCAGTGTCGGCACGGTCAGTGCCCGGAGCTGCTCGTCGGTCCAGCCCGGGTGGCCGTTGGCGGTGCTGCTGCACCGGGCCAGGAACGCCTCGAAGTGGTCCGGGTCCGGCGCGACGGCCCGGTACGCGGCCACCATCTCCGCGAAGTCGGCCTGGGTGGGCAGCCGGTCGGAGCCGGCGTGGAGCGCCGGGTCGCGGATCTCCTCCAGGAAGCCGTCCGGCCGGAAGGCGACCGACATCAGGATCTGCCGGCCCACCCGCTCGGGGTTGCGGAGGGAGGTCTCCAGGGCGGTCATCCCGCCCAGGCTGAAGCCGAAGAGGTCGGCCCGCCCGATCCCGAGCAGGTCGAGGAGGGCGACGACGTCGCCGGCGAAGGCCGGGACGCTCATCTCCCGGTCGGTGTCGGCGGTGTGGCCGTGGCCCTGGAGTTCGACGGCGATCACCCGGCGCTTCGCGGCCAGCGCGGGGAGCAGCGCGCCGAAGGCCAGCCCGATGGTCTGCACCCCGCCGTGCAGCAGCACCAGCGGCCGGCCGCCGGAGCCGTGGCTCTCGTAGTAGAGGTCCACCCCGTCGAGCCGGGCGTAGTCCCCGGCCCCCGCTGCCGTCCGCGCTGCCGTCCGCTCCGTCGTCCGCTCCGCCGTCATCCGGCCAGGATTCCATCCGCGGGGCGCGACCCGCCACCGCGGCGCGCCTCCAACCGGATGGCGGTCGCGGCGTCCATATAATGGACAGCCGGACGATATTCGCCCGGTTCGCCCGCAGAACCGGAGGTTTCCCGTGCCCCGGGCAGGCCCCCGGCGGGTCGGCGAGCCCCGCCCCGTCCCGCTCGGCGACCGGTCGCCGCAGCACCTCCGAGCACTGCTTCTCATTCTGTGAGACACATCTGTTCATATTTCGGACGCCTGTGGACGTCAAAAGCTCTACGTGCGACTCTTCTGCCATGTCTGGTGCCGGAACTGCCTTGGTCGGTCGACTTCACGTCGATCTCGGCCGCATGTCCAGCGCCATCTGTCCGGCGACCTGAAGACCACTGCCGCTCTCCCGCTGCCGCCTGTCGGCCCGGTCAGGTCACCGCCCGCAGCCGACCGCACGTCCGTGCTGGTCGATGCCGCTGTGCAGACCGGGAACCCGCGCCCACCACCAGGCCCCCGCCTCTTGCCGAAGGACTGCACCATGGCCTCCACACCCGTTCCGGACGACGTCGCCGCCGCGCGCCGGCCGACCCCCACCCGCAAGGCGACCCGCCACCGCGGCGAGGGCCAGTGGGCCATGGGCCACTTCACTCCGCTCAACGCCAACGAGCAGTTCAAGAAGGACGACGACGCGCTCAATGTGCGGGCGCGGATCGAGGGCATCTACGCCCACCGCGGCTTCGACTCGATCGACCCGGCCGACCTGCGCGGCCGGATGCGCTGGTGGGGCCTCTACACCCAGCGCAAGGAGGGGATCGACGGCGGCAAGACCGCGATCCTGGAGCCGCACGAGCTGGACGCCGAGTTCTTCATGCTCCGGATCCGGATCGACGGCGGCCGGCTGACCACCGATCAGCTGCGGGCCATCGGCGAGGTGTCCGAGACCTACGCGCGCGGCACCGCCGACATCACCGACCGGCAGAACATCCAGCTCCACTGGATCCGGATCGAGGACGTCCCGGCGATCTGGGCGAAGCTGGAGGCCGTGGGCCTGTCCACGACCGAGGCCTGCGGCGACTGCCCGCGCGTCATCATCGGCTCGCCGGTGGCCGGGATCGCCGCCGACGAGATCATCGACGGCACCCCCGCCGTCCACGAGATCCACCGCCGGTACATCGGCAACAAGGAGTTCTCCAACCTCCCGCGCAAGTTCAAGACCGCGATCTCGGGTTCGCCGGTCCAGGACGTGGTGCACGAGATCAACGACGTCGCCTTCGTCGGCGTGGTCCACCCGGAGCACGGCCCCGGCTTCGACCTCTGGGTCGGCGGCGGCCTCTCCACCAACCCCCGGCTGGCCGAGCGGCTCGGCACCTGGGTCCCGCTGGACGAGGTCGCGGACGTCTGGGCCGGCGTGGTCGGCATCTTCCGCGACTACGGCTACCGCCGGCTGCGCACCCGCGCCCGGCTCAAGTTCCTGATGGCGGACTGGGGTCCGGCCAAGTTCCGGCAGATCCTGGAGGACGAGTACCTCAAGCGTCCGCTGCTGGACGGCCCCGCCCCGGGCGCGCCCAGCACCCAGTGGCGCGACCACGTCGGCGTCCACCGGCAGCAGGACGGCAACTTCTACGTCGGCTTCGCGCCCAAGGTCGGCCGGGTCGACGGCACCCAGCTCACCAAGGTCGCGGACCTCGCCGCCGCGCACGGCTCGGGCCGGCTCAGCACCACCGTCGAGCAGAAGATGATCGTCCTGGACGTCGCCCCGGACCAGGTCGACTCGTTGGTCGCCGGTCTGGAGGCGCTGGACTTCCAGGTCGCCCCCTCCCCGTTCCGGCGCGGCACCATCGCCTGCACCGGCATCGAGTACTGCAAGCTCGCCATCGTCGAGACCAAGGGCCGCGCACAGACCCTGATCGCCGAGCTGGAGCAGCGGCTCCCCGGCTTCGACCAGCCGATCAGCATCAATGTCAACGGCTGCCCCAACGCCTGCGCCCGGATCCAGACCGGCGACATCGGCCTCAAGGGCCAGCTGCTGCTGAACGACAAGGGCGAGCAGGTCGAGGGCTACCAGGTGCACCTGGGCGGCAGCCTCGGCTTCGACGCCGCCTTCGGCCGCAAGATCCGCGGCCTGAAGGTCACCGCCGACGAGCTCCCCGACTACGTGGAGCGGGTGCTGCGCCGCTTCGACGAGCAGCGCACCGAGGGCGAGCGCTTCGCCGAGTGGGCGCTGCGCGCGGAAGAGGGGGCGCTGTCGTGAGCGAGCGCGCCGCCCCCTTCCACTGCCCCTACTGCGGCGACCAGGACCTGCGCCCCAGCGAGGAGGGCGGCCACGGGTCGTGGGAGTGCGCCTCCTGCCGCCGCGCCTTCTCGCTGAAGTTCCTCGGCCTGCTGACACCGCCTGCCACCGCCCACGGGGGAGCCACGAATGAGCACGGACACTGACCCCGCGGGCTCAGCGGCTGCGGACTCTCGAATACCGCAACGGACCCCGGCCGAGCTGGAGGCGCTGGCGCTGACGGCCGGCCGCGAGCTGGAGACGGCCTCCGCCCAGGAGGTGATGCGCTGGGCCGCCGAGACCTTCGGCCGGCGCTTCGCGGTCACCTCATCGATGGAGGACGCGGTCGTCGCGCACCTGGCCTCGACCGCCCTGCCCGGGGTGGACGTGATCTTCCTGGACACCGGCTACCACTTCGCCGAGACCCTCGGCACCCGGGACGCGGTCGCCGCCGTCTACCCGGTCAACGTGCTCACGCTGACGCCGCGTCAGACCGTGGCCGAGCAGGACGCCGAGTACGGGCCCCGGCTGCACGACCGCGACCCGGACCTGTGCTGCTCGCTGCGCAAGGTCGAGCCGCTCAACCGGGGCCTGGCCGGCTACGACGCCTGGGCCACCGGACTGCGCCGGGACGAGTCGCCGACCAGGGCGAACACCCCGGTCGTCGGCTACGACCCGAAGCGGCGGAAGGTCAAGATCGCCCCGATCGCCCGCTGGACCCAGGACGATGTCGACGCCTATGTCGCCGAGCACGGAATCCTGCTCAACACCCTGCTGATGGACGGCTACGCCTCGGTCGGCTGCGCCCCGGAGTCCTGTACCCGGCGGGTCCTGGCCGGCGAGGACGCCCGCTCCGGACGCTGGGCCGGGGCCGGCAAGACCGAGTGCGGCATTCACCTCTGACCCAGGTTCGACACAGGTTCATGCACCACTCTTACCCATGGAAGCCCTGCCACCCGATGGAGCAGACCAGATGACCACCATTGACGACGCACCGCCCGCCACGGCGGCCGCCGTGCAGGAGTGCGGCGCCACCGTGTGGCTGACCGGCCTGCCCAGCGCCGGGAAGACCACCCTGGCCCTGGCCCTCGCCGAGCGGCTGCGCGCCGAGGGCCACCGGGTCGAGGTGCTGGACGGCGACGAGGTCCGCGCCTTCCTCTCGGCCGGGCTCGGCTTCACCCCCGAGGACCGGGACACCAACATCCAGCGGATCGGCTTCGTCGCCGAGCTGCTGGCCTCCAACGGCGTGAAGGTGCTGGCGCCGGTCATCGCCCCCTACGCCGCCTCCCGCGCCGCCGTCGCCGCCCGCCACGCCGACCGGGGCACCACCTACCTGGAGGTCCATGTGGCGACCCCGGTCGAGGTCTGCTCGGTCCGCGACGTCAAGGGCCTCTACGCCAGGCAGGCGGCCGGCGAGATCACCGGGCTGACCGGGGTCGACGACCCCTACGAGGCCCCCGCCGCCCCCGACCTGCGCATCGAGGCCCACATCCAGCCGGTGGCCGACTCGGCCGCCGCCCTGCACGCACTGCTCACCGAGAGGGGACTGGCGTGACCACCGCTGCCGACATCCTGCCGTCCGACGCCCACGACCGCGTCAACCCGTACGCGCTGTCGCACCTGGACGCCCTTGAGGCCGAGGCCGTGCACATCTTCCGCGAGGTCGCGGGCGAGTTCGAACGCCCGGTGATCCTCTTCTCGGGCGGCAAGGACTCCATCGTCATGCTGCACCTGGCGCTGAAGGCCTTCTGGCCGGCGCCGGTGCCGTTCGCGCTGCTGCACGTCGACACCGGGCACAACTTCCCCGAGGTCATCGAGTACCGGGACCGCACCGTCGCCGAGCACGGCCTGCGCCTGCACATGGCCTCGGTCCAGGACTTCATCGACAACGGCCGGCTGCGCGAGCGCCCGGACGGGCTGCGCAACCCGCTGCAGACCGTGCCGCTGCTCGACGGCATCGAGTCCAACCGCTTCGACGCGGTCTTCGGCGGCGGACGCCGCGACGAGGAGAAGGCCCGCGCCAAGGAGCGGGTGTTCTCGCTCCGCGACGAGTTCGGCGCCTGGGACCCGCGCCGCCAGCGCCCCGAGCTGTGGTCGCTCTACAACGGCCGGCACGCCCCCGGCGAGCACGTCCGGGTGTTCCCGCTGTCCAACTGGACCGAGCTGGACGTCTGGCAGTACATCGAGCGCGAGTCCATCGAGCTCCCGCAGATCTACTACGCCCACGAGCGCGAGGTCTTCTCCCGCAGCGGGATGTGGCTGACCGCCGGCGACTGGGGCGGCCCCAAGGAGGGCGAGCCGGTCGAGCGCCGCCTGGTCCGCTACCGCACCGTCGGCGACATGTCCTGCACCGGCGCGGTGGACTCCGACGCGGTGACCGTCGCCGACGTCGTCACCGAGATCGCCGCCAGCCGGCTCACCGAACGCGGCGCCACCCGGGCCGACGACAAGGTCTCCGAGGCCGCCATGGAAGACCGCAAGCGCGAGGGGTACTTCTAACCGATGAGCACCGAACTGCACCCCGTCCCCACCGCGTCGGAGTCAGGGCGGGCGACGGCGCTGCTGCGCTTCGCCACCGCCGGGTCCGTCGACGACGGCAAGTCCACCCTGGTCGGACGGCTGCTCCACGACTCCAAGTCGGTCCTGGCCGACCAGTTGGAGGCGGTCGCCCACGCCTCCCGCAACCGCGGCCAGGACGTCCCCGACCTGGCGCTGCTCACCGACGGCCTGCGGGCCGAGCGCGAGCAGGGCATCACCATCGACGTCGCCTACCGCTACTTCGCCACGCCCCGGCGCCGGTTCATCCTCGCCGACACCCCCGGGCACGTGCAGTACACCCGCAACATGGTCACCGGCGCCTCCACCGCCGAGCTGGCCGTGGTGCTGGTCGACGCCCGCAACGGCGTGGTCGAGCAGACCCGCCGGCACGCCGCCGTCGCCGCGCTGCTGCGGGTCCCGCACGTGGTGCTGGCGGTCAACAAGATGGACCTGGTCGACTACGCCGAGCCGGTCTTCGCGGCCATCGCCGCCGAGTTCACCGCCTACGCGGCCTCGCTGGGCGTCCACGACATCGTCGCGATCCCGATCTCGGCGCTGGCCGGGGACAACGTGGTCGAGCCCTCCGCCCACATGGACTGGTACGGCGGCCCGACCATGCTGGAGCACCTGGAGACCGTCCCGGTCGGCGGCGACCCGTCCGCCGAGCCGGCCCGGTTCCCGGTCCAGTACGTGATCCGGCCGCAGAGCGGCGAGCACCGGGACTACCGCGGCTACGCCGGACAGCTGGCCTCCGGCGTGCTCCGGACCGGCGACCCGGTCACCGTCCTGCCCTCCGGGCTGACCAGCACCGTCGCCGGGATCGACGTCCTGGGCCGGGAGACCGCCATCGCCTGGGCGCCGCAGTCGGTCACCGTCCGCCTCAGCGACGACATCGACGTCTCCCGCGGCGACCTGATCGCGGCCGGCCCGGCGGCCGAGCCGACCCAGGACGTCACCGCGACCGTCTCCCACCTCAACGAGCGCCCGCTGCGGGTCGGCGACCGGGTGCTGCTCAAGCACACCACCCGTACCGTGCGGGCGATCGTCAAGGACATCCCCTACCTGATCGACATCGACACCCTGGCGCACGTCGAGGCACCCGGAAGCCTCCAGGTCAACGACATCGGCCGGGTGGTGCTGCGCACCGCCGAGCCGCTCGCGCTGGACCCGTACGCGACCAACCGCCGCACCGGATCGTTCCTGCTGATCGATCCGGCCGACGGCACCACTCTGACCGCCGGCATGGCCGGCGAGTCCTTCTGAGCGCCGGCAGCGGGCCGGACTCATGACGAAGGGATCCACCACGATGAGCGGCGAGGCATTCTCCCGCATGGCGAAGGAAGGCGGGCGCGTCGGCAGCGGCGCGCTCGGCGCGGGCCGGGGCGGCGTCGCCCGATGTGGGTGCTGACGGGCTTCTGAATGCCCGTCACCGTGCCGCACCTGGGCCCGGCTTGCCGCACTGCCGTCCGCGCACCACTTCACCTGTCATCGTGAGGACTCCACCCATGACCGTCTCCGCTGCCACCTCCCGTTCGCGCGTCCGCACCAGACGGACCGTCGTCACCGCCGCCACCGCGCTCGCCGCCGCCGTGCTGCTCAGCGCCTGCGGCGGATACGGCTCCAAGGCCTCTACGAACAGCGCCGCCACTCCCGCTGCGGGGAGCTCCAGCAGCAGCGGTGCGGCGGCACTGTCCGCGAGCACGGTGCGGATCGGCTACTACGCCAACCTGACCCACGCGACCCCGCTGATCGGCATAGAGAACGGGCAGTTCGCCAAGGACCTGGGCTCGACCACCATCAAGACCCAGATCTTCAACGCCGGCCCGGCCGAGATCGAGGCGCTGAACGCCGGCGCCATCGACATCGCCTGGATCGGCCCCTCGGCCGCGATCACCGGCTACACCCAGTCGCACGGCGCCTCGCTGAAGATCATCTCCGGGGCCACCACCGGCGGCGCGGAGCTGGTGGTCAACCCGGCGAAGATCAAGAGTATCGCGGACCTCAAGGGCAAGAAGATCGCCACCCCGCAGCTGGGCAACACCCAGGACGTGGCGCTGCTCAACTACCTGGACACCCACGGCTTCAAGGAGAACGCCGAGACCGGCGCGGGCGACGTCTCGGTCATCCGGACGGACAACTCGATCACCCCGACCGCCTACTCCACCGGCCAGATCGACGGCGCCTGGGTGCCCGAGCCGACCGCCTCGAAGCTGGTGGCCGAGGGCGCGAAGATCCTCATCGACGAGCGCTCGCTCTGGCCGAACGGCCAGTTCGCGACCACCAACGTGATCGTCTCCCAGTCCTTCCTCAAGGCCCACCCGGACGTGGTCAAGGCCGTCCTCCAGGCCTCGGTCGACACCAACGCCTGGATCCTGGCCAACCCGGCCCAGGCCAAGACCGACGCCAACGCCGCGCTGAAGCAGCTCAGCGGCAAGGCCCTGCCGACCAAGGTCCTCGACAACGCCTGGGCCGAGCTGGCGGTCACCAACGACCCGCTGGCGTCCACCCTGCAGACCGAGGCCCAGCACGCGGTCACCGCCGGCTTCCTCAAGCAGCCCGACCTGAGCGGGATCTACGACCTGTCGATCCTCAACCAGATCCTGGCCGCCGGCGGCCAGACCGCCGTCTCCGCCGACGGGCTCGGCCAGCAGTAGCAGGCCCCCGCCCGCCCACCCACTCCGGAGTCCGTCCCGGTCCTCGTCGATGCCCAATCACCAGGGACCGGGACGGGCCCCGGCTCAACCCGCCAAGGAGGTGTCCGGATGGCTCCGGCAGCAACACGACAACCGGCCGAGGACACGCTCGGCACGCCCGCAGAGTCAGCCGCGCCGGCAACGGCAGCGGTCACCCTCGACCACGTCTCCAAGTCCTTCGGCCGGGCCGACCGCGCCAACCCGGTCCTGGACGACATCAGCCTGACCGTCGCCCCCGGCGAGTTCGTCTGCCTGCTGGGCGCCTCCGGCTGCGGCAAGTCCACCCTGCTCAACCTGGTCGCCGGGCTCGACCGGCCCAGCAGCGGCACCATCACCGTCCCCGGCGGCCGGGCCGCGCTGATGTTCCAGGAGCACGCGCTCTTCCCCTGGCTCACCGCCGGGCAGAACATCGAGCTGGCGCTCAGGCTGCGCGGCCTGCCGCGCGCCGAACGCCGCACCGAGGCCGAACGGCTGCTGGCGCTGGTCCGGCTGGAGGGCGCGCACCGCAAGCGGGTGCACGAGCTCTCCGGCGGCATGCGCCAGCGCGTCGCCCTGGCCCGCGCCCTGGCCCAGGACGCCGACGTCCTGCTGATGGACGAGCCCTTCGCCGCCCTGGACGCCATCACCCGCGACGTCCTCCACGAGGAGCTCACCCGCATCTGGGCCGAGACCAACCTCTCCGTCGTCTTCGTCACCCACAACGTCCGCGAGGCCGTCCGGCTCGCCCAGCGCGTGGTGCTGCTGTCCTCCCGTCCCGGGCGGATCGCCCGCGAGTGGCGGATCGACCTGCCGCAGCCGCGCCGGATCGAGTCCCCCGGCGTCGCGGACCTGTCCGTCGAGATCACCGACCAGCTCCGTGGGGAGATCCGCCGCCATGTCCAGCACTGAGACCGCCCCCACCGACGCCGTGACCGGGACCGAGGCCGTGACCGGGACCGACGCCGCAGCCGAGGCCGCCGACAGCACCGCCGAGGCCGCCGCACTCGGCGCGGGCCTCGACGCGCTGGAGACCCACGACGTCGAACGCACCTCCCTCGGCCGGGTGCTGCTGACCAAGGTCGTCCCGCCGCTGGTCGCCATCCTCATCGTGCTCGCGCTCTGGCAGGCGGCCTGGGCCGCCCACCTCAAGCCCGACTACCTGCTGCCCAGCCCGCTGGAGGTGTGGGACAGCCTGTACGACCAGTGGCTGCAGGGGACCATCCTCAGCACCATCTGGACCTCGCTCTCCCGGGGCATCCTCGGCTTCCTCGCCTCCGTGGCCATCGGCACCCCGATCGGGCTGCTGGTCGCCAGGAACAAGGTGGTCAGGGCCGCCGTCGGACCGATCCTCTCCGGCCTCCAGTCGATCCCCTCGGTGGCCTGGGTCCCCGCCGCGGTGATCTGGTTCGGCCTCAGCAACGCCACCATCTACGCGGTGGTGCTGCTCGGCGCGGTCCCCTCCATCGCCAACGGCCTGGTGGCCGGCATCGACCAGGTCCAGCCGCTCTACCTGCGCGCCGGACGGACCCTGGGCGCGACCGGGCTGCGCGGCATCTGGTTCGTGCTGCTGCCGGCCGCGCTGCCCGGCTACGTCGCCGGGCTCAAGCAGGGCTGGGCCTTCGCCTGGCGCTCGCTGATGGCGGCCGAGCTGATCGCCAGCTCCCCCGCCCTCGGCCTCGGCCTCGGCCAGGCGCTGGAGAACGCCCGCGAGATGCAGGACATGCCGACCGTGCTGGCGACGATCATCCTGATCCTGCTGGTCGGCGTCGGCATCGACCTGCTCTGCTTCGCCCCGGTCGAGCGCCGGGTGCTGCGCTCGCGCGGCCTGCTGGTGACCCGCCGATGAGCACGGCAGCGGGCAGCACCCTGCTGCTGGTCGCCCACGGCAGCCGCGACCCCCGCCACGCGGCGGTCGCGGCCGAACTCGCCGAGCGGGTGCGCGCCCTGCGCCCCGGCCTGCCGGTGGCCGTCGGCTACCTGGACCACTGCGCGCCCCGGGTCGAGCAGCAGCTGGACCGGCTGGAGGGCGAGGTGGTCGCGCTGCCGCTGCTGCTCAACCGCGCCTTCCACGCCAAGCACGACATCCCCGGGGTGCTGGCCGCCGCGAGCGGCCGCAACCCCCGGGTGACCGTCCGTCAGGGGGCGGTCCTGGGACCGTCCCCGCTGCTGCTGGACGCCCTCACCCGGCGGCTGGCCGAGGCGGGCGTCCGCCCCGACCGGCGGACCGGCGTCGTCCTGGCCGCCGCCGGCTCCTCCGACGAGGCGGCCAACGCGGTCACCCGCGGGGTCGCCGCCGACTGGCAGCGCTCCCACGGCTGGGCCGCGGTCGAGGTCGCCCACGCCTCCGCCGCCCCGCCCCGGGTCGCCGACGCGGTGGCCGCGCTCCGTGCCCGGGGCGCCCGCCGCATCGCCGTCGCCCCCTACCTGCTGGCCCCCGGCCTGCTCCCGGACCGCATCGCCGCCGAGGCCGCCGCGGCCGGCGCCGACGCCCTGGCCGACCCGCTGGGCGCCGCCCCGGAGCTCGCCCGGCTGCTCCTGCTCCGCCACGACCAGTCGCTCCGCAGCAGGGCCGGCAGCGCGGGCCTGGCCCTCAGCGCGTGACCGGCCGGGTCAGCCGCCGTGCAGCCAGATGCGCAGCGGGCCGATCGCGCTGAAACCGCTGTCGAGGGCGGCGGCCAGCGCGCCACCGTGCTCGTAGCCGACGACCGGCAGGCCGGGGAAGTGCCCGGCGGCAGCGCGCAGCACGCAGGAGCGGACCTCGGCCTCGTCGGCGTCGTCGGTGGCGAAGAGGTTGGAGAGCCCGACCAGACCCGCGCCGCTGTTCAGCACGGCGCCCCCGACGAGGGCCTCCCCCTGGTGCACCGCCAGCACCAGCACGGTCGCGTCGGCCAGCAGCGCCGGCCGGAAGACGTCCGGGGCCTCGCCCTCCCCGTGCCAGGCGGCCTGCCAGGCCTCCAGTGTCCCGGCCGAGCGCACCGGCTCGGCGCGCAGCCGCGGCGTCGCCGGAACCGGGACGCCCGCCGGGCGGTGGATCCACTGGGCGCTGAACAGCTCGGTGAAGCCGTCGGGGGTCAGTTCGAGCGCGGCGAAGCTGTCCTTGACCGAGCAGCCCGGTGACGCCGTGTCGATTCGCGGCAGGAAGTCGGCCGGCACCGCACCGGGGTGCAGCGTGACCGCGTCCGGGTAGTACGGCGGCGTCCGGTCGGAACTGGTCCAGACCGCCTCGCCGAAGGCTCCCGGGAGGCCGTGGGACCGGGAGACCGCGGCGCACCAGTCGGCGTTGTTCCGGGCCGCGGCGAGAACGAGGGTGTGCGTGGAGGGTGAGGTCACGTGCTACATGGTCACCTCGATCACCGCCGGACGCACCTGCTTTTGCGGCCGCCCCCGGGCCGGCGGCCGCGCGGCCGCCTCCGGGCCGGCCGACCGGTCCAGGGCGTGGAGCACATCACCGGTGAACTCCCGTCCGATCGGCGTCAGTTCGTCGCCGGCGAGGAGCGTGCGGGCGGCCTCGGCGGCGTGGGTGCGCCAACGGAGCGACTCCCGGGCGGACTCCGTGTCCCCGGGCTCGGCCAGGTGCTCCTGGTGCTGGAAGTCCGCGACGCCCAGGTGCGCGTAGAGGCCCTGGAGCAGCGCCCCGGCCGGGCGCGGGTCCGGGCGCCAGGGGGCGTGGAAGCGCGCCCCCGAGTCGGGCCGGTGGAGCGGCACCAGGTCCATCAGCGCCCCCAGTTGGACGTGGAGGAACTCGTGGACCAGGGTCAGCGCCAACTGCACCGGCCCCGCCGGCCGGGAGGCCGCGACGGCTCCGTAGGCGCGGCGCGCGGCGGCGCTGACCGGGCTGCCGTCGGCCGCCGGGCGCAGCGGCACCAGTGTGGTGACGGCGGCGCCGACCGCCTCGGCGTGCCAGGGGTGGCGGTGCACCAGGACCTCCCAGGCGCCGTCCAGGGCGGCGGTCCAGGCGCCGAGGTCGGCCGCGCCGAGCGGGCCGGTGGGGGCGTACCCGAAGATGTCCCGGTAGGGCCCGCGGTCCTGGAGGGTGAGCCGCCAGCGGCGGCCCCGCGACTCGAAGGCCAGCTCGTGGCCGCCGACGGCCTCCGTCGAACCCGGCGGCGGCTCGGGCGGCAGCAGGTCCGGCGGCAGCTCGGCGAAGTCCGCCAGCCCGGTCAGCCGGCCCGGCCGCCCGGAGCCGAGCTCCTGCAGGCACTGGGTGGCCCAGACGTCGAACTGGGGGCGCAGCAGCAGCCGTTCCCAACGCGAGGGGTCGTTCCGCTGCCAGCCGGAGGCCTCCCGGTAGACCCGGTCGAACCAGTCGCGGCGGTCGGACCCCACGGCTCCGGCCGCTGCCGGTGCGGTGCCGGCGACGCGGCCGTGCAGGGCCACCAGCAGCAGACAGCGCTTGCTCAGCTGGCCGGACCGCAGCAGTTCGACCCCGGCCGCGCCGCCGCGTCCCCCGGCGATCGCCCGGAAGAGCTCACACGGCGATCTCCTCGAACAGCCGGATCCCGGCCTCCCGGCGCGGTGCGCCGTACCAGGACCTGCGATGTTGGCCTGATTGCCGTGCACATGTCTGACTGACGATACCTCAAAGTGCGGACTGGAATGCCGAAACCGGCTCACAGGAAGGAGTGAGCGCCTCGTCGACCACGCGGCGCAGCAGGTGTGCCAGCACCGAATCGGGCAGGTCGGCGAGATCGTCGAGCAGCACCTGACGGGTGTCCAAGAGATCGGTCGCGATCACCTGGTCGCCAGCGTTCATCCTGTGCCCCACCGTTCACCCTGCTCCCGTCGGCCACCGCAGGCGAGGCGCGCTGACGTGGCGCGGGGAGGGTTTGGTCAGGGACACCCGACCCGCGCGCAGCAGCATACCGGCGGCACCAGGACGCCACCGGCGGAATCGTCGGGCGGGCTCGACGGCGGCCCGTCGCGTCCCCCGGTCGGCCTAACCGGAAGCGCGGCCGCCCGGGAGGGGGGCTATACCGGGAAGGCAAGTCCTTCCTACGAGGTTCCGACGACGACTGGAGCCCGCGATGATCGACAGTACCCACTCCCACCTGCCCGCCTCCGGAACCCTGGCCCGGCGCCCCGCCATGTCGCCGGGCACCCTCGCGGTACGCGCCCTGACCGCCTGCGCCAGCGCCATCGCGGCCGGGTTCGTCATCACCTACCTGGTCCGCAGCATGCTGAACCTGGACGCCTTCCAGGACGGCGCGCAGACCGGAGGCGGCGGCTTCCCCAACTCCGGCGCACTGACCGTCGGCGTCATCACCGCCACCCTGATCGCGGTGGCGCTGCTGGCACTGCTGGAACGGTCCGTCCCCCGCCCGCTGCCGGTCTTCGCGGCGATCATGACGCTGGGCTACGTCGTCTTCTTCGCGGTCACCGCCGCCGGCAGTCTCACCGGCTCGCAGATGGCCGGACAGATGCTGGTGTGCCTGCCACTCGCGGCCGTCATCGGCCTGCTCGCGATCTGGGCCGTCGGCAGCATCTCGGAGCTGGAGGTGTAGCCGCTCCGGCCGGGGCCCGTGCGGCGCAGCAGCGCCGCGCGGGCCCCGGCCGCTGTGGGCGCGACTACCATGGACTTCATGGCAGAGCGCCCGGCGGACCTCCGGTGAGCGGAGTCCTGCCGCTGTTCGCGGACGGGAGCGGAGAGCCCGGCAGCCCCCGCGCCCGGGTCGAGGTCGCGCCCGGGGCGGTGCACCTGCCCGGCTGGCTGACGCTCGATCAGCAGCGGGCGCTGGTCACCGCCTGCCGGGGCTGGGCGACCGGACCGGTGCCGATCAGGCACACCCGACTGCCGCGCGGGGGTGTGATGTCGGTGCAGACCGTCTGCATCGGCTGGCACTGGCAGCCGTACCGGTACACCCGCACCGCGGACGACGTCAACGGGGCCCGGGTGGCGCCCTTCCCGGACTGGATGCTGGAGTTGGGCCGCCGGGCCCTGGTCGACGCCTACCGCGACCCGGGGGCCGGGGACGGCTACTCCCCCGACACCGCGCTGATCAACTTCTACGACGGCCGGGCCGCGATGGGGCTGCACCAGGACCAGGACGAGCGCTCCGACGCGCCCGTGGTCTCGCTCACCGTCGGCGACAGCTGCACCTTCCGCTTCGGCAACACCGAGAACCGCAACCGGCCGTGGACCGACGTCACCCTCGCCTCCGGCGACCTGTTCGTCTTCGGCGGCCCCTCCCGGTTCGCCTACCACGGGGTGCCGAAGGTCCGGCCCGGCACCGGCGACCCGGCCACCGGGCTGGCCTCGGGCCGGTTGAACATCACCATCCGGGTCACCGGGCTGACCGAGGCCGGCGAGCCGTCGGTCCGGCCCTGACCGGCACGGCCACCTCGCCGAGCAGGCCGCCCCGACGGTCGTCCTGGGCGCCGGCCGAGGCGCTGTCGCCGCCGGTGGCGGCCGGCGGCCCGGTGGAGATGTTGATGGTCACCGTCGAACCGACCGCCACCGTCGCGCCGGGTCCCGGGACCTGGTCGACCACCAGCCCGGTGGCGACCAGCGTCGAGCCCTCGTCGACCTGCAGCACCACCAGCCCGCAGGCCGTGCCGCTGCTGGAGGTCGCCGCAGCGAACTGGCCGGTGGCGCCGGCCGCGGTCAGTCCGGCGACGTTCGGCAGCGAGCAGGTCACCGGAGCCCTGCCGACGGAGGACGCGCTGACGGCCGTCGAGGACGAGGGCCCGCCGGGGGCGCCGCCGGTCGACGGGCTGCCCGTGGGCGGCGGGGTCGTCGCCGACGGCGAGCCGGCCGGGGGCGAACTCGGCGGCGAACTCGGCGGCGGGGTCGTGCCGTCGGGGCCGTCGGAGACGTCGAGGGTGACCACCGCTCCCGGGGCGACGGCGGTGGCGGCGGCCGGGCTCTGGGAGACGACCGTGCCGACCGGGACGGTCGCCGAGGGGACCGCGACCGTCGCCGCCGCCAGTCGGCAGGCACTGCCGTCCGCCGCCCTGACCTGGCCGAGCAGCGTCGTGGCCGAGGCCGAGGCAGCACCGACGACCTCGGGCAGGACGCAGCTGGGCGCGCCCAGCGAGACGGTGATGATCACTGCCGAGCCCACCCCCACCTGGGTGCCGGGAAGCGGGTTCTCCCCGATCACCCGGCCGGCCGGGACCGTGGCCGAGTAGCCGGTCATCCCGGTCACCAGCAGGCCACAGCGGGTGCGGTGGTCACCGGCGACCAGTGAGCGCAGTTCGCCGAGCACCGCCGTCGCGGCGCCCTCGGCGGCCGGGAGGGTGCACAGCGGCGCCGCCGTGGCCGGGGTCCCGGCGGTGGTCACGGGGGTCGGCCCGGCCGAGTAGACCAGGGTGACCTGCGCGCCGCAGGACTGCCGCGAGCCCTGGGCCGGGCTGACCGAGATCGTGCGGCCGGCGGTGAGGGTCGCCGAGTGCTCCGCGATGTCCAGTCCCGGGAACCCGGCGTCCAGCAGGGCCTGCGAGGAGGCGGGGTAGGCCAGCCGGGAGACGTCGGGGACGGCCGCCGAGCCCTGGCAGCCGGTGTCGGCCGACACCCTGCGCGCGGTCGTGGTCACCGGCCCCTTGAGCGGGACGGCGGCGCCGCCCCCGCCGTCCCGGGGGCTGCCGGAGGAGGTGCCCGACACCGGCGGCCCGTTGTTGTCCACGGCGTTCAGCGGGGGCGTCCCGGTCGTGGTGGCCACGGGTCGGCCGAGCGCGGAGCGGCCGGGTTCCACGGTGCTGCCGGCGGCCAGGGTCAGCCCGCCGAAGGCGAGTCCGGCGACGACCACCGCGCCCAGCGCGGTGACCACCGGCGCGGGCAGCCGCAGCAGTCGCCGGGCGTGCGCGGGCGAGGTGCTGATCCGGCGCGGCGGGTTCGCGGCGTAGCCGCCGGCGCCGAGGGTGACCGTCGACCGGCCGGCCTCGGCCGCCGACCTGCCGCCGCTCCGGACAGCGGCGCCGGCCGCGAACCCGGCCCGGCCGCCGTGGCCGAACCAGCGCCGCACGGACGGGCTGAGCAGCCACAGCAGCGGCAGCGGCAGCACCGGCCAGTGGGCTATCGCCAGCACCGGGCCGCCCTCGGCCGCTGTGCTGGAGACCCGGCACTCCACCCACTCGGGCGGCCGGAGCCAGTGCCGGGGCAGTCGCAGCCGGACCCGGGCGGTCGCCGTCGTCCCGGGCTGGACCAGCAGCGAGGGGGGCGTGAGCCGGAGTACCGCCTCCGGCGAGGAGCAGGCCGCCGCGAGGGTGATCCGCTCCGCCGCCGGGCCGGCGCCGACCAGCCGGAGCGGCACCGTCACCACCCGCCGCCAGCGGAGCCGGCGCTCGGTCGCCGCGCCGCCGACGCTCACCGGCGGGGCCGGCACCGCCCCGGCCGGGGCCGGGGAAGCCGGCAGCCGGGGACGCAGCCGGGCGCGCGCCGCCGCCCCGGCGGCGGAGCGCGAGACCGCGACGACCAGACAGGGCAGGGTGCCGACCGGCAGGCTCAGCGCCTCCGGCGGGTGGAGCGTGATCCGGACCGGCGCCTCCGCCCCGGCGGCGAGGGCGAGTTGCGCCGGGTCGACCGAGACGCAGCCCGGCGGCAGCCCCTGGACGGCGACGGCGACGGTGTCAGGACGGGTCCCGGCATTGCGGACGGTCGCGGTCAGCACGACCGTCCGGCCGGGGACCAGCTCCGGGGTCCAGTCCGGCAACGACAGCTGGACGCCGAGCCCCTGGGGCAGTGGGCCGAGCCGGGAGCCGCAGTTCCAGGCCACGCAGTAGTGCGCGGCGTCGTCGTTCGGCGTGCCGCACAGCTGGCACTCGATCATCGCGGTACCCCCACGCCCCGCTCGCGGTCCCGTCCCCTCGGTGCCTGGGGAGGCTACCCGCTCCCTCCCGATGCACGCGCGGGGCGACCGGCGCACGGAAGCACGGCGGCGGGGCCGGACGCGCCCTGTGCGCACGTCCGGCCCCGCCGTTTCTGCTCCGCTACAACTGCCTCACTGCCGCGTGGAGTCCAGCTCCTCCGCCTCGTCCACGGCCCGGAGGCCGGGGTTGGCGGGGTTGCTCGCGACGACGGTGCTGGCGTGCTCCCCGTTGCGGTCCGCGTGGCCGGGCCACCAGGCGGCGTGCCCGATCAGCGCGGTGAGCGAGGGGGTGAAGAACATCGCCATGACGAAGGCCGCGAGGAAGATGCCGAAGCTCAGCGCGAAGCCCATCTCGGCCAGGAAGGAGTTCCCGCCCAGGGTCAGCATGGCGAAGGTCGCGGCCAGGATGAAGCCGGCGGCGGCCACGGTCGGTCCGGCGTGGCGCAGCGCCTCGGCCGCCGCCTCGCGCGGGGCCCGGCCCTCCCGGGCCTCCTCCCGCAGTCGGGCGATCATCAGGATGTTGTAGTCCGTTCCGATCGCGACCACGAACAGATACATGATCACCGGCAGCATGAACATCAGGCCGCTCTGGCCCTGGAGGTTCTGGAAGATCAGCACGGTCGCACCGAGGGTGGCGCCGAAGCCGAGGGCGACCGAGGCCATCAGGTACCAGGGGGCGACGATGCTGCGCAGCAGCAGCCCCAGGATGATCATGATGAGGATCGCCGCCACCGGGAAGACGGTGCGGTAGTCGTGGTTGATCGCCGCGTTGAAGTCGGTGTAGATCGCGGTCATGCCGCCGACCAGGGCCACGGTGCCGTTGGGCGCGTTGGCGTGGGCCACGTCCCGGATCCCGCTGATGGAGCTCAGCGCCTGGTTGCTGGCGGCGGCGTACTTCAGCTCGACGGAGAAGTCGGCGGTCGTACCGGCCTGGTTGACCTTGGCCGGGGCGACGCTGGCGACGCCGGGGGCGGTCTGCAGCTTCTGGGCGTAGGTGGCGAGCTCCGAGGTGTTCAGCGGCTGACCGTTGGTGCTGTTCAGCATGATCTCGGTGGGCTCGGCGGCGCCGGCCGAGTAGGCGGCGGCCATCTCGTTCTGGACGATCATCGACTCGGCGGTCTTGGGCACCGCTCCGGCCGACATGTCGAAGGTGGCCTTGAAGCCGAAGGTGCCGAGCGCGAGGGCGATCATGAGCACCCCGGAGACGGCCGCGACCAGGGCCGGGCGGCGCTGGACGGTGCGGCCGATGGCGGCGAACTTCGCGCCCTCGGGCTCCTTCTGCCACTTCTTGGACGGCCAGAACAGCACCCGCGGCGGGATCAGCGAGCAGATCGCCGGGAACAGGGTGAGGCCGGCCAGCAGGGTGACCGCGACGGCGATGGCCAGCGCGGGGCCCATCTGCTTGAGGAAGCCGACGCTGGAGAGCAGCAGGGCCAGGAAGGCGATGATGACGGCGCCGGCGGCGGAGGCGATGGCCTCACCGACCCGGGAGACCGCGTTGATCATGGCCGTCTTGGCGTCCTCGCCCGCCCGCAGCCGTTCCCGGTAGCGGAACATCAGGAAGAGGAAGTAGTCGGTGCCGACACCGAGCAGCACCACCAGCAGGATCTCCGAGACCGAGCTGTTCGCCTGGAGGCCGAAGAGCTTGGTGGCATCGGCGATCAGACCGTCCGCCGTGGTGGAGACCAGCGCGAAGATCGAGATGAGTGGCAGCAGCGCCAGGATCGGCGAGCGGAAGATCAGCAGCAGCGAGATCAGGATGACCAGCACGGTCCCGATCCCGGTCAGCGCCATGCCCTTGGAGGAGGCGTTCTGCTGGTCGAGCGCGGTCGGGGCGCTGCCGCCCACCTTGGCGGTCAGGTCCGTCCCCTGCACCAGCTGGGTGACGTCGGTGCGCAGCGTCTTGGACGCGTCGTTCTGGGCCGGCTGGCCGGCGGTGGCACTGTTCATCTGGACCAGCGCCAGGCCGTACTTGCCGTCCGGCGAGGGCGGGCCGGGGATGACCAGCTGCACCTGGTCGATCTTCTTGGCCTCGATCTGCTTGGCGATCGTGGCGATCTCCGCCTTGTCGGCGGCGGTGAGCTGCCCGCCGTCGGCGCGCTGGAAGAGGACGTCGGCCGAGGGCGTGAACGCCTGCGGGAACGCCTTCGTCTGCAGGTCGGCAGCCTGGATCGACTCGTAGCTCTTCGGCAGGAAGGAGCTCTGGTTGCTGTTCGAGGGCAGCGCGGGCGCCGTTATCCCGATGACGACGGCGGCGATGAGCCACGCCACGATCGTCCAGATCGGGTGGCGGACGACGGTGCGTCCTATCCGGTGGAACATACGGGAAGGCCTCCAGGGCAGAGATCGCCCCACCACGGCTTCGGTGCACGGGCAGCGCGATCGGACCGACTACCTAGCCGGTCGACAAGTAAGTTCGGTGTCAGGTCTGCATCCTAGGAAAGCAACTAGCCGTCCGGCAAGTCAGATATCCGGGGCCCGAAACGCTCTCACGGAACGCCTACGTCCGACGTGGACCATCTTCACCCACGCCCACAGCGCCTTTCCTCGTCCCCCGGGTGGAAGCTCCTCCCCCTCAGGGCGGAGATCGGGCCCTCGGAGCTAGGGGAAACCCCCGACTACCTCCGGGGCAGGGAGCAGGGTGAACCCGTCCGCCGACCAGATGTCCGGCTCCGGCGCCGATCCGTAGCGTCCGGTGTGCGCTTCATCACAGTCGGCGTCCGGATCCGGGCCCGACCTCCACCGCCCGGGTCCACCGGTCCACCGTGACCACCCGTCAGCGCGAGGGCCAGCCGCCGTCCACCACCGCGGCCGGGTCCTTCTTCCGGCGCAGGAACGCCTGCAGGTCCGCCGCCCAGGCCCGGTGCCAGTCCACCTGGCGGTCGTGCAGCTGCTCCGGCGCTATCCCGCCGACCTCGGCCGGGTAGGCCCGGCCCAGCGCCAGCGCGACCCGCAGCGCCGCCAGCGCGTCGCTGCCGGCCCGGTGCGCGTCGGCCAGCTCGACCCCGTAGACCGCGCAGGCGTTCTGCAGGGTCCGGGAGCCCTTGCGGTACTTGTCCACCGCCCGGTCGACCGTCAGCGGGTCGAACACCGGGCCCGGCCGGACGCCCGCGCGGCGGTGCGCCAGCGTCGGCCGCCCGTGGCGGGCCAGCTCGGCGTCGAGCAGGCTCAGGTCGAACGGGGCGTTGAAGACCACCACCGGGACGCCCGCCCGCCAGTACTCGGCCAGCGCCGTGGCGACCTCCTCCGCGACCTCGGCGACCGGGCGGCCCTCGGCGACGGCCCGCTCGGTGCTGACGCCGTGGATCGCGGCGGCCTCGGCCGGGATCGGCACCCCCGGGTCGGCCAGCCAGCCGAGCTCCCGGACGACCTCGCCGCCCTTGGCCTCCACCAGCGCGGCGGTGACGATGCGGGACTCGGCCGGGTCCGTCCCCGTGGTCTCCAGATCGAAGCCGACCATGGTCTCGTTCAACCAGCTCATGTCGTGAAGTCCTCTCGTCCTGTGGCTGCACCATCATCCCGCGCCCCACTGACAACGAACGGGCGGTCCGGTCGCCGGGACGGGGCGGGGGCGGTCACCGGGACGGCGGCGGGGCCGGGCGACGGCTCAGGACACCGGGCGCGAGTCGCCCCAGACGCCCTCGAACTCCTCCTGGTAGACCTGGAACAGCCCGGCCTCCGGTGGCCGGCCGGCCACGATCGGGCCCGGCGCGGCCCCGCGCACCACCAGGGCGGGCGACTCCATCCCCCGGGCCCGGCGCAGGTAGGGCTGGACCACGCCGAGCCCGTCCGGGCCGTCGCCGTCCACCAGGTACGCGCTGCAGCGCGGCAGTTCGTCGTAGACCCGGATCTCGAACGCCCCGGCGTCCCGCAGCCGGGCCCGGACCCGGCGGACGTGCATGATGTTGGTCTCCACCGACTTCGCCAGCTCGCCGCGGCCGATCCCCAGCTCCCGCTCCCGGCGGCGGACCGCGCTGCTGGCCGGGTTCAGGAAGAGCAGCCGGACCCGGCAGCCCGAGTCGGCCAGGCCGACCAGCCGCCGCCCGGTGAAGTTCTGGCACAGCAGGTTGAGGCTGATGCCCAGCGCGTCCAGCCGCCGCGCGCCCGCCAGCAGGTCCTCCACCGGCAGGTCCCGCAGCAGCCTGACCCGGTCCGGATGGACCCCGATCAGGTCCGCGTAGCGGTCGCCGACCAGCTCCTCGACCACGTCCACCGGCGCCCGCAGCCCCGGCGCGCCGGCCTCGCCGTCCAGCAGCTGCAGCAGCCGCGCCGCCGCCCGCTCGGCCTGCGCCAGCACGTTCTCGGACAGCGCCCGGTTGCGGGAGACCACGTGCCGGGCGACCTCCAGCTCGTCCAGCGCCAGCTCGACCTCGCGACGGTCGCTCAGGAACGGTTCGAAGCACGGCCAGTGCTGCACCATCAGCTCCCGCAGCTGCGGGAGGGTCAGGAAGACCACCAGGCTGTCGTCGTCCGGGTCCAGCAGGTAGCCCTTGCGCCGGCTGACCTCGCGGACCGCGCCCGCGCGCTGGGCCCACTCCTCGCCGGCCGGGCCGGCCGCGGCCAGCACCCAGTCCTCGCCGTGCACCGGCTCGTAGACCGGGCGCAGCACCTCGGAGACGACCGACCGCAGCCGCTGCTCGACGAGGTTCAGCCAGACGTAGGCCCGGCCCGCCCGGCGGACCCGTATCCGGGCCTCGTCCCAGGCTCCGGGGGGCCAGGCGAGCGAGGGTTCGAGCGGCCCCGGCTGGTTCGGAGCGGTCCGACCGGCTCCGGTCCGGACGACGATGGTCGGGGCCTCTCCCCGCGCTGCGCCTCCTGCGGCACCCCCGTCGGGGACGACCATCCCGGACCTCACCATCCCTCGCGTGCTCGGTCTGCCCCGCCCGCCGAGGAGGGAGGGGCGCGCCCACAACGTACCCTGTCGAGCCGTCAGCGGTAGGCCATCCGGGTGACTCCGGACGATCAAGGGTACTTCGCTGCCACGCTGAGCGCAGCAGTTCCGCGCCTGCTCCCCCGGGGCAGGAGACCGGGGCAGGAGACCGGTGGCGGACCGTCACCGGCCGCGGCCGGTGGTCCCTTTCGGGCGAACCGGCCCGGATGTCGCACGGTCCGGGCCCGAGCTGCGAGACCATGCAGGGTGCGGAGTCATGCTGGAGCGCCGACGGCAGTGGGAGTGGTGGAGGACGATGCAGGTCTGGCCGGGACATCCGTACCCCCTGGGCGCCACGTTCGACGGGGCAGGGACCAACTTCGCCGTGTTCTCGGAGGCCGCCGAGCGGATAGAGCTGTGCCTGCTCGGCGACGACGGCTCGGAGACCTCGGTCGAGCTGCGGGAGAAGGACGCCTTCGTCCGGCACGCCTACCTGCCGGGCATCCAGCCGGGGCAGCGCTACGGCTTCCGGGTGCACGGACCCTACAAGCCGCAGAGCGGCGACCGCTGCAACGCGGCGAAGCTGCTGCTCGATCCCTACGCCAAGGCGATGAGCGGTTCGATCGACTGGGACGAGTCCGTCTACGGCTACTACTTCCAGGAGCCCGGACGCCGGAACGACCTGGACTCGGCCCCGCACACGATGGCGTCGGTGGTGGTCAACCCCTTCTTCGACTGGGGCAACGACCGCCCGCCGCGCACCGAGTACCACAACACCGTGATCTACGAGGCCCAGGTCAAGGGGCTGACCTACCTGCACCCGGGCATCCCGGAGGAGATCCGGGGCACCTACGCCGGGATCGCGCACCCGGCCGTGATCAGCCACCTGGTGCACCTGGGCGTGACCGCGATCGAGCTGATGCCGGTGCACCAGTTCGTCCACGACCACCGGCTGGTGGACCTGGGCCTGTCCAACTACTGGGGCTACAACACCATCGGCTTCTTCGCCCCGCACGGGGCGTACTCCTCCCAGGGCGACCGGGGCCAGCAGGTCCAGGAGTTCAAGTCGATGGTGAAGGCGCTGCACGCGGCCGGGATCGAGGTGATCCTGGACGTGGTCTACAACCACACCGCCGAGGGCAACCACCTGGGCCCGACGCTGGCCTTCCGGGGCCTGGACAACTCCGCCTACTACCGGCTCGCGGACGACCGCCGCTACTACGAGGACACCACCGGCACCGGCAACAGCCTGCTGATGCGCAGCCCGCACGTGCTTCAGATGATCATGGATTCGCTGCGCTACTGGGTCACCGAGATGCACGTCGACGGCTTCCGCTTCGACCTCGCGGCCACCCTCGCCCGGCAGTTCCACGACGTCGACCGGCTCTCCTCCTTCTTCGACCTGGTCCAGCAGGACCCGGTGGTCTCCCAGGCCAAGCTGATCGCCGAGCCCTGGGACGTCGGCGAGGGCGGCTACCAGGTCGGCAACTTCCCGCCGCTGTGGACCGAGTGGAACGGCCAGTACCGCGACACCGTCCGTGACCTGTGGCGCGGCGAGAACGCCGCCCTCGCCGAGTTCGGCTCCCGGCTGACCGGCTCCTCCGACCTCTACCAGGACGACGGCCGCCGCCCCATCGCCTCCATCAACTTCGTCACCTGCCACGACGGCTTCACCCTGCGCGACCTGGTCTCCTACAACGACAAGCACAACGAGGACAACCACGAGGACAACCGCGACGGCGAGAGCTTCAACCGCTCCTGGAACTGCGGCGCCGAGGGCGGGACCGACGACCCCGGCGTGCTGGAGCTCCGCGCCCGCCAGCAGCGCAACTTCATCGCCACCCTGCTGCTCTCCCAGGGCGTCCCGATGCTCTCCCACGGCGACGAGTTCGGCCGCACCCAGGGCGGCAACAACAACGCCTACTGCCAGGACAACGAGATCGCCTGGCTGCACTGGCCCGCCAGCGCGGCCCCGCCGGTCGTCGACGACCGCAGCGGCGAGCTCCCGGAGGACGGCCCGACCGGCGACGGACCGACCGGGGAGGAGCCGACCGACGACCCGGCCGCAGCCTCCGGCTCCGCCGCCCCCGCCGGACCCGAGGACGAGGCCGCCGCACAGCTGCTCGCCTTCACCCGGCACATGGTCTGGCTCCGCCGGGACCACCCGGTCTTCCGGCGCCGCCGCTTCTTCCACGGCCGCCCGGTCTCCGGCACCCACGACGACCTCACCGACATCGCCTGGTTCACCGCCGCCGGCGAGGAGATGACCGACGAGGACTGGCGGGTGTCCTACGCCAAGTCGCTCACCGTCTTCCTCAACGGCTACGCCATCTCCGAGCCCGACCCGCGCGGCGAACGGATCACCGACGACTCCTTCCTGCTGCTGTTCAACGCCGGGGCGTCCGGCCTGGACTTCACCGTCCCGGTCAACCACGGCCGCGAGTGGCAGGTGGTCGTCGACACCGCCCAGCCCTGGGCCATCGCCCCGGGGACCGGCGCCAAGGTCAGGGCCGGCGACACGCTCCACCTGACCGACCGCTCGATGATGGTCCTGCAGCGGCCGGCGTGATACCGGAGCCACTGGTGGGTACACGTCCCACATGACCGAGACCGCCGTCCCCACCGCCAGCTACCGGCTCCAGCTCCAGCCCGGCTTCGGCTTCGCCGAGGCCGGGCAGGCCGTCCCGCACCTCGCCCGGCTCGGCGTGTCCCACCTCCACCTCTCCCCCGTGCTCCAGGCGGTCCCCGGCTCCACCCACGGCTACGACGTCACCGACCACGGCCGGATCAGCGAGCAGCTCGGCGGCGAGGCCGGGCTGCGCGCCCTCGCCGCCACCGCCCACGGCCACGGCCTGCACCTGATCGTCGACACGGTGCCGAACCACATGGCCGCCCCGGTCCCGGCCCACCTCAACCGGGCCTGGTGGGAGCTGCTCCGCTCGGGCCCCGACTCGCCCAGCGCCCGCTGGTTCGACGTCGACTGGGCCGCCCAGGACGGACGGCTGCTGCTGCCCGTCCTCGGCGCGCCGCCGGCCGAGGAGCTGTCCCGGATCACCGTGGACCGCGAGGCCGACCCGCCGCTGCTGCACTACTACGACCATGTGCTGCCGCTGCGTCCCGGTACCGAGCAGCTGCCGCTGCCCGCCCTGCTCGACGCCCAGTGGTACCGGCTCGCCTGGTGGCGCACCGCCCGCACCGAGCTGAACTACCGGCGCTTCTTCACCGTCTCCGACCTGGTCGGCCTCCGGGTAGAGCACGAGGAGGTCTTCGCCGCCACCCACGCCCTGCTGCTGCGGCTGCACGCGGAGGGAATCGTCGACGGGCTCCGGGTCGACCACCCCGACGGGCTGGCCGACCCGCGCGGCTACCTGCGCCGGCTCGCCGCCGAGACCGGCGGCGCCTACGTGGTGGTGGAGAAGATCCTCACCGGCGAGGAGCGGCTGCCGGAGGACTGGGCCTGCGCGGGCACCACCGGCTACGACGCGCTGCGCCGGATCGACGGCGTGCTCACCGACGGTGCGGGCGTGGCCGCGCTGACCGCCGTCTACGCCGAGCACCTGGGGCTGCCGGGCCCGGAGGCGGTCCCGGGGGCCGACGCCTTCGCCCTGGACGGCCGGGCGGAGATGGTCGCCCCGGAGGGCGAGCTGGCCGCCGAGGTCAACCGGCTCACCCGGGTCGCGGCCTCGGCCCTGAACGGCACCGCGCCGGACGGCGAGCCGCCGCTGCGCGGGGCGGTCGCCGCCGCGCTGGCCGCCTACCCGGTCTACCGCCCCTACCCCGTCCCCGGCGAGCAGGACCGCCCCGCCGACGCCGCCGCACTGGCCGACGCCGCCGAAGGACCGCTGCTCGACCTCGCACTGGGACGGCTGGGCCGGGGCCCGGCCCGGGACGAGTTCCGGACCCGCTTCGCCCAGACCGCCTCCGCCGTCGCCGCCAAGGGGGTCGAGGACACCGCCTTCTACCGGCGCTTCCCGCTGCTGTCGCTGAACGAGGTCGGCGGCGACCCGGCCCGCCCGGGCCTGGCCCCGGAGGAGTTCCACGCCTACTGCGAGCGGATGCAGCGCGACTGGCCGCACGCGATGACCGCGCTGTCCACCCACGACACCAAGCGCAGCGCCGACGCCCGTGCCCGGCTGGCCGTCCTGGCCGAGCTGCCCGAGCTGTGGCGGACCGAGCTGGCGGCGCTGACCGCGCTGCTCCCCGACCCGCCGCCGGACCCGGCCACCGGCTACCTGCTGTGGCAGACCGCGCTCGCGGCCTGGCCGATCGACGGCGACCGGCTGAGCGCCGCCGTGCTGAAGTCGGTCCGCGAGGCCAAGCAGCGCACCAGCTGGACCGAGCCCGACCAGCGGTTCGAACAGGCCGTCGAGCGGACGGCGCGGGCCGTGCCGGAGAGCCCGGAGATCCGCGCCCGGCTGGACGCCCTGGTCGCCGGGCTGGCGCCCTGGGAGCGCGTCAACACCCTGTCCGGGACCCTGCTGCACCTGACCATGCCCGGCGTCCCCGACCTCTACCAGGGCAGCGAGCTGCCGCTGCACACCCTGGTCGACCCGGACAACCGCCGGATCGTGGACTTCGCCACCGTCCCGGTGCCGGGGACCACCGCCGCCGAGAAGCTGCACGTCACCACCGTCGCGCTGCGGCTGCGCCGGCGGCTGCCGGGGAGCTTCGCGGCCGGCTACACCCCGGTCCCGGCCGACCGGCACCTGGTCGCGTTCCGGCGCGGCCCGGATGTACTGGCCGCCGCCACCCGGCTGCCGCACGGGCTGGCCCGGCGCGGCGGCTGGGGCCGCTCGGCCCTGCGGCTGCCGTCCGGGAGCTGGACCGAGCTGCTGACCGGGCGCGCGGGCCTGCGGGACGCGGTCGCCCTGGCCGACCTGCTGGCCGCGCTGCCGGTGGCGCTGCTGGTCCGGGACAGCCTCCGGCCCGGCGGGGGGTCCGCCGGGCCGGAGGGGTCCTGAGGGTGCGTCGGACGGGGTCAGACCACGATCCGGTCCAGGTCGGGCGCGGAGGCGGTGCCGCTCGCGGAGATCGCGACCGTGTTGGCGCTGCCGGCCTTGAGGGTGACGGTCAGCGTGTAGCTGCCGACCACGCTGTAACTGCTGGCGTCGGTCTCGGGGAAGGTCGCCGTCTGCGCGACGCCGTCGACGGTGACCGTCGCCGGCTTGGCCTTGCCCACGCTCAGGTAGTGGACCGTCAGCTGGTAGCTGCCGGCGGCGGGTTCGCCGATCCCGGTGAAGGTCACCGAGCCGTTGGCGCTGCCGCCGACCGCGCTCACCTTCTGGCCGCCGGAGCAGGCGGAGCAGCTGGTGACGTCGGCGCCGTTGGCCAGCGTCGCCGACTCGGCCTCGTAGCTCCTGCCGCCGGCCGGGCCGGTCGCGGAGGAGCTGGGGCTCGCACTGGCGCTGGCACTGGCGGACGCCGAGGCACTGGCACTGGCCGAGGCACTGGCGCTCGGGCTGCCGGTCGCGCCGCCGGGCAGCGCGGCCGGGTTCCAGTAGTCACCGGCCATGACGATGTAGACCAGCATCTTGATGGTCTCGCCGTAGTAGGTGTCGCCGAAGGGGTTGGTCGCCAGCTGCGCCCAGATGGCGTCGGTCCAGGCCTGGTCGCCGGAGGCCATCGCCGACGGTCCGACCGAGTCCCCGGCCTCCTCGGCCTGGGTGTCGTTCTTGACGTTGTCGTCGGCGCAGTTCAGCTTGATGTGCGGCTGGACGTCGGCCGGCTTGCCGCCGGACAGCGACTTCAGGCAGGCCGACTCCAGCTTGGCCGTGTTGTAGGCGGTGGCGGCGACGGTCGGGCCGTTCTCCAGCGCGTCCGTGCCCATGTGCCAGGGCACCCGGATGGAGTTGTAGCCGACGATGTTGTCCGGCTGGTCCTCCTGGTAGTCGGCCGGGGCCGGCTGCGGGCCGGTGGTGTCCGCATCGACCACGAAGTCGGAGAGCAGGCCCGCGCCGGGCGAGTACTTCGCGGTGAACTCGTTGACCACGGCCTCGGTCCGGGTGACCACCTTGGACCAGTCGTGGGCGGTGTCGTAGGCCGCGAACGCCCGCAGGTGGTCGAGCATCATGTCGGACGGCCGGGTGTCGGTGTCGGGGCCGTCGTCCTCGCACTTGAGGTGGCCGTCCGGGGCGACGTCGTTGGCGTAGACGCTGGCCAGCCAGCTCTTGGCGGCGGCGGTGTAGCCGCCCCACTGCTTGTCGGCGAGGATCAGGCCGTAGCCGATGTCGAGGTCGCCGTCGGTGGCCGCGTCCGGGGTGCCGCTGCTGTAGTACTTGCAGGTCTTCCCGTCCAGCTGCCACTGCATCAGGCCCCACTTGTCCTCGTGGTCCTGCACCAGTTGCCACAGCCCGTTGAACTCGGTCTGCGCGTCGGGGTCGTAACCGGCCATCAGCGGCACGATGTTCATGCCGTAGCCCTGGGCCTCGGAGACGGTGCCGCCGTTGGTGGCGTCGTCGTCGCCCTTGGTGGAGACGTAGTACTCGTTGCCGGCGCAGCCGTGGACGAGGTAGGTGGACTTCCAGGAGTCGTACTGCTTCTCCACCGCCGCGTCGCGGGTGGCCTGCGGCGCCGAGGGCATCACGCCGACCTTGTAGGTGACGTGGGTGGGGAAGGGGAAGGCGGGGGTGGCGGCGGCCGAGGCGGTCGCGCCGCCGAGCGCCGTGACGCCGAGACCGATACAGCCGACGGCCGCGACGGCGGCCACCAACTTCCGGAAGTGGGGGATCGCACGGGTATGACGGGGCATCAGCCCTGCTCCTACGTGGGGGGATCGGGGGAGTCCGCATTTCTAGTTAGGAACGTTTCCTTACTAGATGCGGAAGAAGGTAGCCCGTGGCCCGTACGCGGTCAAGAGAAAGAGCAGCACCGGACGCGAAGTCAAGTCCAAGCCGCCAAGGAACACTTAAGGGAGTCCTTAATGCCACCCCGTCCCACCAGCCACTCTTTCGAGCTCTGGGCCCCGGCCGCGGCGCACTCGGTCGAGCTCGACCTCGACGGCGCCCGCCACCCGATGCACCGCGACCCCGAGCGCCCCGGCTGGTGGCAGACCACCGCGCCCGCCCGGCCCGGCGCCTCCCGCTACGGCTACCGGCTCGACGGCGACCCGGTGCTGCTGCCCGACCCGCGTGCGGCCCGGCTCCCGGACGGACCCGAGGGCCCCGCCCAACTCGTGGACCACGAAGCCTTCGAGTGGACCGCGCCCGCCCCGGGAGCCCCGCTGCCCGGGAGCGTCCTCTACGAACTCCACATCGGCACCTTCACCCCCGAGGGCACCTTCGACGCCGCCGCCGCCCGGCTGCCCCACCTGGTCGACCTCGGCGTCGACACGGTCTCGCTGATGCCGGTCTGCACCTGGGCCGGCGCCCACGGCTGGGGCTACGACGGCGTCGCCCCCTGGGCCGTCCACGAACCCTACGGCGGCCCCGACGGCCTCAAGCGCTTCGTCGACGCCGCGCACCGGCACGGACTGCGGGTCAGCCTCGACGTGGTCCACAACCACCTCGGCCCCTCCGGCAACCTGCTCCCCCGCTTCGGCCCGTACTTCACCGACACCCACCACACCCCCTGGGGCTCCGCGGTCAACCTCGACGCCCCCGGCTCCGACGAGGTCCGCGCCTACCTCATCGGCAGCGCCCTCGCCTGGCTCCGCGACTACCGCCTCGACGGGCTCCGGCTCGACGCCGTCCACGCCCTGGTCGACACCCGCGCCCTGCACTTCCTGGAGGAACTGGCCGCCGCCGTCGACGGCCTGGCCGCCGCCACCGGACGCCACCTCCACCTGATCGCCGAGTCCGACCTCAACGACCCCCGGCACACCACCCCCCGGCACGACGGCGGGCTCGGCCTCACCGCCCAGTGGAGCGACGACCTGCACCACTGCCTCCACACCGCGCTCACCGGCGAGGGCCAGGGCTACTACGCCGACTTCGCCGTCCGGCCGCTCACCGGCCTGGCCAAGACCCTGCGCCACGGCTGGTTCCACGACGGCAGCTGGTCCAGCTTCCGGCAGCGGCGCCACGGCCGCCCGCTCGACCCCCGGCGCACCCCCGGCCACCGGCTGCTCGGCTACCTGCAGACCCACGACCAGATCGGCAACCGCGCCCAGGGCGACCGGCTCGCGGCCGGACTCGCCCCCGGCCTGCTCGCCGCCGGCGCCGCCCTGGTGCTCACCTCACCGTTCACCCCGATGCTGTTCATGGGCGAGGAGTGGGGCGCCCGCACCCCCTGGCAGTACTTCACCGACCACCAGGACCCCGGCCTCGCCGACGCCGTCCGCAACGGCCGCCGCGCCGAGTTCGCCGCCCACGGCTGGAAGCCCGAGGACGTCCCCGACCCGCAGGAGCCCGCCACCTTCCTCGGCTCCAAGCTCGACTGGACCGAGTCCGCCCGGGAGCCGCACGCCTCCCTGCTCGCCTGGTACCGCGCACTGCTGGCGCTGCGCCGGGCGCACCCGGCCCTCGCCGACCCCGACCTGGCCGCCGTCGACGTCGAGTTCGACGAGTCCGAGCGCTGGCTGGTGCTCCACCGCGGCCACTGCCGCACCGCGGTCAACCTCTCCCCCGAGCCCCGCACGGTGCCGCTCGGCGGCACGTTCACCGACCTCCTCGCCGCCTACGGGACGCCGGTCCCGCACCGGGACGCGCTCACCCTCCCGCCCGCCTCGGCCGCGGTGGTCCGCACGGCGCAGTGACCGAACCCGTCCACGGTTGCGGGACGGGTCCGGCCACTGACGCCGGCTCGGACTCGGGCTCAGACCGCGACCGGCAGCTCCCGCTCCTGCCCGGAGCCGGCCCGGGCCGGCGTCGGCCGGGCCCGGCCGACGTGGTTGAACAGCAGGTTCAGCACCACGGCCACCAGGCAGCCGGCGCTGATCCCCGAGGTCATCACCGTCTGCACGGCCTGCGGGAAGGCGGCGTAGAAGTCGGGCGCGGCGATCGGCAGCACCCCGAAGCCGATGGAGACCGCGACGATCAGCAGATTGCCGTTCTCCTGCAGCCGGGCGCGGGTCAGGGTGCGGATGCCGCTGGCGGCGACCGTGCCGAAGAGCGCCAGGCCCGCGCCGCCGAGCACCGGCTGCGGCACCACGTTGACGATCGCCCCGGCCACCGGGAACAGCCCGAGCAGGACCAGGATCACGCCGCTCGCGGCGACCACGAACCGGCTGCGGACGTTGGTGAGCGCCACCAGGCCGATGTTCTGCGCGAACGCGGTGGCGGTGAACCCGTTCAGCAGGGCCGCGACCGCCGAGGCCGCTCCGTCGGCGCGCAGTCCGGCGGCGATGGTCGCCTCGTCGGCCGGCCGCTCGACGATCTCGCCCAGCGCCAGCATGTCGGCGGTGCTCTCGGTCATCGTCACCAGCATCACGATCAGCATCGAGATGATCGCCGCGACCTGGAACTGCGGCGCGCCGAAGTGGAAGGGCGAGGGCAGCGCGAAGGCCGGCACGTGGGACAGCTGCCCGAAGTCGGTCCGGCCGAGCGGGACGGCCGCGACGGTGCCGACCAGCAGCCCCAGCAGGATGGCGACGGTCTGCATGAAGCCCCTGAGGAAACGATTCAGCAGAAGCACCACGACCAGGGTGAAACCGGCCAGCCCGATATTGGTCACCGAACCGAAGCTCCTGGCGGTCGAGTCGCCGCCCTCGGCCCAGTTGGCGGCGACCGGGAACAGCGACAGCCCGATCAGGGTGATCACGGTGCCGCTGACCACGGGCGGGAAGAAGCGGTTGAGCTTGCCGAAGTAGGGAGCGGCGAAGAACGCCGCGACCCCGGCGACCAGGACGCCGCCGTAGATCTCGGGCAGGGCGTGGCCCGGGTGCGCGGTCCTGGCGACGGCCACCATCGGGGCCACTCCGGCGAAGGAGATGCCGTTGACGAACGGCAGCCGCGAGCCGATCTTCCAGATACCGAGGGTCTGCAGCAGCGTCGCCAGCCCGGAGGTGAGCAGCGCCGCGCCGATCAGGACGGTGAGCTCGGTGCTGCTGAGCCCGCAGGCCGCGCCGACGATCAGTGGCGGGGCCACCACTCCGGCGTACATCGCGGCGATGTGCTGCAGTCCGTAGGCGAGGAGCTTGGGGGCGGGGAGCAGCTCGTCCACGGGGTGGATCGCGGCCGGGGCCGGATTCGGGCGTGCGGTATCCACGCGGGTACCTCCAGGAGTGCGGTGCGGTCACCGGGGCGGGGGACGTGGTGCGACCTGGAGGCAGGGGACGGCCTGCGGGCAGGGGAGAGCTCAGCCGGACGGCGATCCGGGAAGCCGCGGAACCAGCTTGGTTCCGCGACTCGGGAATTCGTTTTCGCTTGCTGGAAACGTAGGACCATCCAGCCGGAGCGTCAACAGATTGTTTATCAGTTTGTTCGTTCCTACAAGGCTCCGCCTGCGGTTCAGGCCCCGGCCTTCGCCAGCAACCGCCCCCACAGCGCCCGGACCTGAGGCTCCAACCGCTCCAGCGGGCCGTCGTTGTCGATCACCAGGTCGGCCACCGCCAGCCGGTCCTCCCGCGAGGACTGCGCCGCCATCCGCGCCCGCGCCTCGCCCTCCGCCATCCCCCGCAGCCGCACCAACCGGTCCAGCCGGGTCGCGTCCGCCGCGTCGACCACCACCACCAGGTCGTACAGCCCGGCCAGCCCGTTCTCCGCCAGCAGCGGCACATCGTGCAGCACCACGTCCCCCGGCCCGGCCGCCTCCTCCAGCTCCGCCGAGCGCCGCCCCACCAGCGGATGCACGATCGCGTTCAACGCCGCCAGCCGCGCCGGGTCCGCGAACACGATCCCGCCCAGCCGGGGACGGTCCAGCGCACCGTCCGGCAGCAGCACCTCCGGACCGAACTCCGCGACCACCGCCGCCAGCCCCGGCGTCCCCGGCGCCACCACCTCCCGCGCGATCAGATCCGCGTCCACCACCACCGCACCGTACGAGGCCAGCAGCCGCGAGACCTCGCTCTTGCCGGCACCGATACCACCCGTCAACCCGACCTTCAGCATGGCCGCAGCCTAGCCGCCGACCCCGGCCGCCACCGGCTCGGCCTCCGCCACCGCCCCGGCCCCGGCCCCGGCCCCGGCCCCGGCCCCGGCCTCGTCCCCGGCGCCCCGCTGCCCCGGCAGGGCCGCCGCCACCGCCAGCGGCGGCAGCGTCTGGTTCTCCCGCAGCCCCACCCGCGCGTGCAGCCGCCGCAGCCAGGCCGGCGCCCACCAGTTCCGGTCCCCGAACAAGGTCATCGTGGCCGGCACCAGCAGCATCCGCACCAGCGTCGCATCCACGAAGATCGCCACCGCCAGCGCCAGCCCGATCTCCTTGATGTCCAGCATGTCGCCCGCCGAGAAGCCCGCGAACACCACCACCATCAGCAGCCCGGCCGAGGTGATGATCCGACCGCTCCGCTGCACCCCCAGCTCCACCGCCCGCCGACACGGCTGCCCGTGCTCGTGCAACTCCTTGATCCGCGACAGCAGGAACACCTCGTAGTCCATCGACAGGCCGAACGCGAAGGCGAACACCAGCACCGGGATCCACGCCTCAAGACCGCCCGTCGGCGAGAACCCCAGCAGCCCGGAGAACCAGCCGAACTGGAACACCAGGGTCAGCACCCCCAGCGACGCCCCCAGCGACAGCATGTTCATCGCCAGCGCCTTCAACGGCACCACCACCGAACCCGTCATCAGGAACAGCAGCACGAACGTCGCCGCCGCCACCAGCCCCAGCGCCCACGGACCCCGGGTCGCCACCTCGTGCTTGAAGTCCAGCACCGTCGCCGCGTCACCCGTCACATACGTGGTCAACCCGCCCCGGTCCGCCCGCAGCTCCGACACCACCCGCTGCGCCGTCGCCCCCTCCGTCCCGCCCTGCACGTCCACTCCGACCGTCACCGGCGCCGTGGTGCTCTGCACCGCCGCGCCGCTCACTCCGGGCAGTGTCCGCACCTGCGCCGCATAGTCCGCCGCCTGCTGCGCCGTACCGTCGACCACCACCGTCACCGCCGACTGCCGCTCCTGCGGGAACCGGGTCTGCACCGCGTCCGCCACCGCCCGGCTGCTGAAGGACTGCGGCAGCACGTCCGCGTCGGCGCTCTGCGGGTGCGCGAACGCGAACGGCGCCGCCAGCGCCAGCAGCACCCCCGCCACGCCCAGCGCCACCGGCAGCGGACGCCGCTGCACCCGGCGCACCGTCCGCGCGAACACCCCGTCGTCCGAGGCCGGCTGCAGCGGCGCCTTGATCCGCGCCCCGGCGAACCCCAGCAGCGCCGGCACCAGCGTCAGCCCCGACAGCAGCGTGATCACCACCACGCTCACCCCGGCCGCCCCCACCGCCCGGAAGATCGGGCTGACGAACACGAACAGCCCCGACAGCGCGGCGGCGACCGTCAGCGCCGAGAAGGCGATCGTCCGCCCCGCCGTCGCACTGGTCCGCTCCACCGCCTCGGCCACCCCGGCGCCGTGGCTGCGCTCCTCCCGGAACCGGTTCACCATCAGCAGCGCGTAGTCGATCGACAGGCCCAGGCCCAGCACGGTCGCGATCGGCAGCACGCTGGTGTCGATCGGCATGATCTTGGTGAACCCGAGGATCGCCAGGAACGCCCCGCCGATCGAGGCGACCGCCCCGATCAACGGCAGCCCGGCCGCGACGAACCCGCCGAAGATCAGCACCATCACCAGCAGCGTCACCGGCAGCGTGATGAACTCGCCCAGCTCGGTGTCCTGCTTGGTCTGCTGCTGCACCTGCTGGGTCAGCACCTGCTCCCCGCCGAGCTTCACGCTCGCCCCCGGCGCCGCCGCCGCGATCCCCTGCAGCCGCGCCGAGACCGCGTCCAGCGTCCGACTGCTGCCGTTGGTGAGCGAGACCTGCACCAGGCTCGCGTGCCCGTCCGCGGAGACCAGCGCCGCGGCGTCCGGCCCCGTGTAGGCGTCGGCGACCGAACCCACCCCGGGCATCCGGGCCAGGTCCACCGCGGCGGCCGTGACCGCCGCCCGCACCGCCGGGGCGGACACCGCAGGACCGTCGACCAGCGCGGTGACACTGCCCGCCGAGGAACCCGCCGAGGCCAGGATCGCCGCCCCCGCCGCCGACTCCGAGCCGGCCGCACTCGCCGCCGGCGCGGCGGCCGAGAACACCCGGGTCCCGAACAGCAGGCCCACCGCCAGCAGCAGCGCCCACAACGCCAGCACCCACCGCCGGTGCCGGTAACTGAATCGCCCCACAGCGGCAAAGGGACCGCCGCAGCGGGTGGACGGTGCAGTCATCGACGTACCTTGCAGCCGGGGGACGGGTTGCAAGCCACCCTCGCCCGAATACCGACGTTTCGGAAGTTAAACCCGCTATGGCCTATCTCATATCGGACCATGTCGGACAGGAATAAAGGCCGATCCCGAGCCGGCGAGGACGCGGAAGAGCCCCTGCCCGGCGAACCGGACAGGGGCCCTTCACGTACCACCAGCTGACGCCGACTCAGTCACTCAGCGCGGTGAGCGCTCAGCTCTGGCCGCCCGCGAGCTTCTCGCGCAGCGCGGCGAGAGCCTCGTCGGTCGCCAGGGCGCCCGAGGTCTCCTCGCTGCTGGACGAGTACGAGCCACCGGACAGCGCGGCGGCACCGGCACCCGCACCGGCCTCAGGAGCAGCGCCCTCACCGGCGGCCGCAGCCTCGGCGTCGGCCTCGCGGCTCTTGATGACCTGGGCCTGGTGCTGCTCGAAGCGGGTCTGCGCCTCGGCGTACTGGCGCTCCCACTCCTCACGCTGCTTCTCGAAGCCGGGCAGCCAGTCGTTCGCCTCGGGGTCGAAGCCCTCCGGGTAGATGTAGTTGCCGGCGTCGTCGTACGAGGCAGCCATGCCGTACAGGGTCGGGTCGAACTCGACCGAGGCCGGGTCGGCACCGAGGGACTCGTTGGCCTGCTTCAGCGAGAGGCTGATGCGACGACGCTCGAGGTCGATGTCGATGACCTTGACGAAGATCTCGTCGCCGACCTGGACGACCTGCTCCGGGATCTCCACGTGGCGCTCGGCCAGCTCGGAGATGTGGACCAGACCCTCGATGCCCTCGTCCACGCGGACGAACGCACCGAACGGAACCAGCTTGGTGACCTTGCCGGGGACGACCTGGCCGATCTGGTGCGTCCGGGCGAACTGCTGCCACGGGTCCTCCTGGGTCGCCTTCAGCGACAGGGAGACGCGCTCGCGGTCCATGTCAACGTCGAGAACCTCGACGGTGACCTCCTGGCCGACCTCGACGACCTCGGACGGGTGGTCGATGTGCTTCCAGGACAGCTCGGAGACGTGCACCAGGCCGTCGACGCCACCCAGGTCCACGAAGGCACCGAAGTTGACGATGGAGGAGACGACGCCGGAGCGCACCTGGCCCTTCTGGAGGGTGGTGAGGAAGGTCTGGCGGACCTCGCTCTGGGTCTGCTCCAGCCAGGCACGGCGGGACAGGACCACGTTGTTGCGGTTCTTGTCCAGCTCGATGATCTTGGCCTCGAGCTCCTTGCCCACGTAGGGCTGGAGGTCGCGGACACGACGCATCTCGACCAGCGAGGCCGGCAGGAAGCCACGGAGGCCGATGTCGAGGATGAGACCACCCTTGACGACCTCGATGACGGTACCGGTGACGATGCCGTCCTCTTCCTTGATCTTCTCGATCGTGCCCCAGGCGCGCTCGTACTGAGCACGCTTCTTGGACAGGATGAGACGACCCTCCTTGTCCTCCTTCTGGAGAACCAGGGCCTCGATGCTGTCACCGACCTTGACCACGTCGTGCGGGTCGACGTCGTGCTTGATGGACAGCTCGCGGGACGGGATGACGCCCTCGGTCTTGTAACCGATGTCGAGGAGAACCTCGTCACGGTCGACCTTGACGATGATGCCGTCGACGATGTCGCCATCGTTGAAGTACTTGATGGTCTCGTCGATCGCCGCGAGGAACGCCTCTGCGTCGCCGATGTCGTTGACCGCCACCTGCGGGGTGGTGCGGGCCTCGATGCTGCTGGTCGTCATTAGGAAAAGGGCTCCGGTACGGACATGAAGTCGTAGGTACTACTACGCCGGGGACCCGTGATCGCTCCACCAAGGACCAGACAGGCCTCATCCGGTGTATCGCCGCTTTCCGGATCAGCTCTGGAAAGTCGATACCCCGGGTAAATGTCTGTGGGGTCTTCAACAGATGCGAGCGCGACCTGCTCCGTCCGAGGCGCGCAGGCCCGCAGCGCAACTTGTAGCATACGGGGACAGCCATGCACGGTCAATGCCTGATGCCGCAGTGCGGGAGAGCCCCCTACCAACCGCAACCAACCGGTTCAAACGGGACAAGACGCCACACGGCCGACATGCAGAAACCGACCTCAACGGCCGCCTCCGACGCTACTCAGCCAAGGTTACGCTACCCGCGAGATGAACGAGCACACCACGGCCCCCGAGCCCATCGACGACACCGCCGACGACGACGCCGACGCGGTCCGCCGCGACGCCGGCACCACCGAGAGCAGCCACGCCAACCGCCACTGGTGGGACCGCAACGCCGACGAGTACCAGGACGAACACGGCCCCTTCCTCGGCGACACCCGCTTCACCTGGTGCCCCGAAGGACTCGACGAGGCCGACGCCGGGCTCCTCGGCGATCCCGCCCGGTTGCGCGGCCGACGCATCCTGGAGATCGGCGCCGGCGCCGCCCAGTGCTCCCGCTGGCTCGCCGAGCAGGGCGCCCTCCCGGTCGCCCTCGACCTCTCCCACCGGCAGCTCCAGCACAGCCTCCGGATCGACCAGGACCTCGACCGCACCCCGGTCCCCCTGGTCCAGGCCGACGCCACCGTCCTGCCCTTCGCCGACGGCAGCTTCGACGACGCCTGCTCCGCCTACGGAGCCGTGCCCTTCGCCGCCGACACCGCACGGCTGATGCGCGAGGTCCACCGGGTCCTCCGGCCCGGCGGACGCTGGGTCTTCTCGGTCACCCACCCGATCCGCTGGGCCTTCCCCGACGAACCCGGACCCGAGGGACTCACCGCGCTCTCCTCCTACTTCGACCGCACCCCCTACGTCGAGGAGGACGAGCAGGGCCGTGCCGTCTACGTGGAGCACCACCGCACCCTCGGCGACCGGATCCGCGAACTCGACGCCGCCGGCTTCCGGCTGACCGACCTCGTCGAACCCGAGTGGCCCGAGGGGCTCACCCAGGAATGGGGCGGCTGGAGCCCGCTGCGCGGGCGCCACCTACCCGGTACCGCGATCTTCGTCGCCGTCCGCGACTGACCCCACTGCACGGCGGCCCCGCCGCACAGCAGCCCCGCCGCACGGCGGCCCCTTCGGCGGGCCGCCGCAGCCGTCGGCGCCCGGCGGGTCAGTGCGCGGCGACCTCCCAGTTCAGGCCCACACCCACCGAGACGTCCAGCGGCGCCCGCAGCGGATACGCCCCCGCCATCTCCCGGCGGACCAGCTCCTCCACCCGCTCGCGCTCACCCGGCGCGACCTCCAGCACCACTTCGTCATGGACCTGGAGCAGCATCCGCGACTCCAGCCCCTCGGCCGTCAGCGCCCCGTCCACCCGCAGCATCGCGATCTTCACGATGTCCGCCGCCGAACCCTGGATCGGCGCGTTCAGCGCCATCCGCTCCGCCATCTCCCGACGCTGCCGGTTGTCACTGGTCAGGTCCGGCAGATAACGGCGCCGACCCAGCACCGTCTCCGTGTAGCCGGTCACCCGGGCCTCGTCCACCACCCGGCGCAGGTAGTCCCGCACCCCGCCGAACCGCTCGAAGTAGGTGTCCATCAGCCGGCGGGCCTCGCCCGCCTCGATGCCCAGCTGCCCCGACAGGCCGAACGCCGACAACCCGTACGCCAGGCCGTACGACATCGCCTTGATCTTGCGGCGCATCTCCGCGTCGACCTCGCCCGGCGTCACCCCGAAGACCTGCGAACCGACCGTCGTGTGCAGGTCCTCACCGCTCGCGAACGCCGCCAGCAGCGCCTCGTCCTCCGACAGGTGCGCCATGATCCGCAACTCGATCTGGCTGTAGTCCGCCGTCAGCAGCGACTCGAACCCCGGACCGACCACGAAGGCCCGGCGGATCATCCGGCCCTCCTCCGTCCGCACCGGAATGTTCTGCAGATTCGGGTCCGTGGACGACAACCGGCCCGTCGCCGCCACCATCTGATTGAACGTCGTATGGATCCGGCCGTCCGCCGCGACCGTCTTGATCAGGCCCTCGACCGTCGTCCGCAGCCGCGTCTGGTCCCGGTGCCGCAGCAGGATCACCGGCAGCTCGTGATCGGTCTGCGTCGCCAGCCAGGTCAGCGCGTCCGCGTCGGTGGTGTAACCCGTCTTGATCTTCTTCGTCTTCGGCAGCGCCAGCTCGCCGAAGAGGACCTCCTGCAACTGCTTCGGCGACCCCAGGTTGAAGTCCCGGCCCACCGCCGTGTGCGCCTCCTTCACCGCCTGCTGCACCGCCGCGCCGAACTGGACCTCCAGCTGCGTCAACCACTCCAGATCCGCCGCGATCCCCGACCGCTCCATCCGCGCCAGCAGCGCCGCGATCGGCAGCTCCAGCTCACGCAGCAGCTCCAGCGCGCCGTCCTTGGCCAGCCGCTCGTCGAAGACCTCGGACAGGTCCAGCACCGTCCGCGCCTGCACCATCAGCGCCTGCGCCGCCGCCAGGGCCTCGTCCTGGGCGTCCTCACCGAACGCCAACTGCCCGCTGTCCACCGCCGTCGACGCGTCCAACTGCCGACCCAGGTACTCCTCCGCCAGCACATCGAGACCGAAGGTCCGCCGCCCCGGCTTCTCCAGGTACGCCGCCAGCGCGGTGTCCGCCACCACCCCGTCGATCACCCAGCCGTGCTCCGCGAACGCCCGCTGCACCTGCTTGGCGATGTGCAGCGCCTTCGGCCGCTCCGGATCCGCCAGCCAGCCCGCGAACGCGACCTCGTCGACCTCCGCCAGCGACGCCGGATCGACCCACGCCGCCGGACCGCCCTCGACCGCCAGCGCGACCGCCGACACCCGGCCCTCACCACGGGCCCACTGGTAGTCGCCCATCAACCCGGTCCGCCCGGCGCCCGAACCGTGCTCCGCCAGCCAGGCCGCCAACGCGCCCTCCGCCGACAGCAGTTCACCCTCGATCTCGACACCCCCGGTCGGCGGCGCCGGCGTCTCACCGATCGCGTCACCGGTCCCCGGGTCCACCGCGAACAGGCGGTCCCGCAGCGCCTGGTTCCGGAACTCCAGCGCGTCCAGCAGCACCACCGCCGCCTCCCGGTCGTACGGCCGGCGCGCCAGCTCCTCCACCCCCAGCGGCAGCTCGACGTCCCGGACCAGCTCCGTCAGCTCACGGTTCAGCTTCACCCCGTCCAGACCGGCCCGGAGCTTCTCGCCGATCTTGCCCTTCACCTCGTCGGCGTGCTCCACCAGCTCCCTGAAGGAGCCGTACTGGGAGATCCACTTCGCCGCGGTCTTCTCCCCCACCCCGGGAATGCCGGGCAGGTTGTCCGACGGGTCACCGCGCAGCGCCGCCAGGTCCGGATACTGGGCCGGCGTCACCCCGTACTTCTCGAACACCTTCTCCGGCGTGTAGCGCGTCATCTCCGACACGCCCTTCGTCGGGTAGAGGACCGTCACGTCCTCCGTCACCAGCTGCAGCGCGTCCCGGTCGCCGGTGAGGATCAGCACCTCGAAGCCCTCGGCCGCCGCCCGCGTCGCCAGCGTCGCGATGATGTCGTCCGCCTCGAACTCCGCCAGCCGCAGGTGCGGCACCCGCATCGTGTCGAGCAGCTCGCTCACCAGCTCCACCTGGCCCCGGAACTCCTCCGGCGAAGCCGAACGCGTCGCCTTGTACTCCGGGTAGATCCCCGCCCGGAAGGTCTTCCTGGACACGTCGAACGCCACCGCGAAGTGCGAGGGGGACTCGTCCCGCAGGATGTTCGCCACCATCGACGCGAACCCGTACACCGCATTGGTCGGCTGACCCGTGGACGTGGCGAAGTTCTCGGCCGGGAACGCATAGAACGCCCGATAGGCCATCGAATGGCCGTCCAGCAGCAACAGCCGAGGCCGCCCCGCGCCGCTCTTACCCGTACCAGCCATAACCGCCACCGCTCCCGCCGCCTCGTACCGGAACTCGTACCGCAATCCGTGCCGAGCCCACCTGCCGAACGAAATCCTATGGCCCACCACCGACAGCCGAGCTCCCCCACACCGACCCCGCCGAACCCGCGCCGTACGATCACAGGGATCACCCCGGTCGACCCGACCGACCCCACCACCAGCACCACCGCCGGCACCGCCGGCACCGCCAACGCGACACGAAGACGCGACACGAAGACGCGACACGACGACGCGACACGACGACGAAGCCAGGGAGCACAGCAGCATGTCCGAGCAGCAGTCAGCGCCCCACCCGAAGCTCAACCTCCCCCAGGACGTCATCGACCACTTCGCCCGCCTCGGCGTCGAGCCCAGCGTCTTCTCCGGCGGCGAACTCGGCGAGCGCATGGGCATCCAGGTGGTCGAGGCATCCCCCGAACGAGTCGTCGGCACCATGCCCGTCTCCGGCAACCAGCAGCCCTACGGCCTGCTCCACGGCGGCGCCTCCGCCGCCCTCGCCGAGACCCTCGGCTCCGTCGGCGCCATGCTCCACGCCGGCCCCGGCCGGTACGCGGTCGGCGTCGACCTCAACGCCACCCACCACCGCTCCGCCACCTCCGGCCTGGTCACCGGCGTCGCCACCGCCGTCTTCCGCGGCCGGACCGCCGCCACCTACGAGATCGCCATCACCGACGACCAGGGCCGCCGGATCACCAGCTGCCGCCTGACCTGCATGCTCCGCGACACCTGAGCACCACCGGGGCCCCGACCCCGACCGAGGTGATCGGAGCGGGTGCGGGCGCGCGAGGTTTGTCCCGCGCCCGCACCGGGCATCGCACGCCCCAGCAGAACCCCACACCCAGGGGGGCGCGACGACCCGCCAGGGGGTGCGATGATCCGCAACACCGAACCCCCCGACCCCATCGGCCACATAGGCCCCATCGAGCTCACCGCACAGTCGAGCACGCCCACCCCCACCAGCACCTACATCGACGAATCCGGCCGCACCGCCGCCGAACGCCGCATCAGCGCCTGGTGGCACACCATCCCCCCGCTGCGCCGCCGCACCGGGACAGCACTGGTCTGCCTGGTCGCCGCCACCCTCTTCGTCGTCGAGGTGATGTCCATCCCGCCCTCCGACGGCTCCGGCACCACAGCGCCGCAGCCGTGGCCGGCCCAGGTCACCGACATCGAATTCGCCGGCACCACCGCCGCCACCACCCAACAGGCCGACCAGTTCACCATCGAACTCACCGTCACCGACACCGACACCCGTCCGGTGACCGTCCTCGCCATCTCCCAGCCCTACGCCGCCCTCACCACCGTGCTGCTGCCGGCCCCGCCCATCGCGCTGTACCCGCAGGCCGTGCAGGACGTCGCGCTCCAGGCCACCGTCCGCAGCTGCGCCGGCCTCCCGGCGATGGACCAACTGCCCTACGTCACCGTCACCGTCGCCAACGCGGTCGGGGTCCAGACCCAGAGCGAAGTCCTCGGCCCCAGCTACGCCTACGCCCTCCACGACGCGCTGCTGGCCGCCTGCGACGGCGTCCTCGGCCCCGGACACGGCGCGGCCCCGCCGCGCTGAGCGCGACGGGGCCGTGACCCGTGACCCGTGAGCCGTGAGCCGTGAGCCGTGGGGTGCAGCCGTCAGGACTCCGCGTCCGCGTCGGCAGCCACGCCCTTCTTCTTGGCGTCCTGGGCCGCGCCCTCCTCGATGACCGCCTCGGCGACGGCCTTCATGGTCATCCGGCGGTCCATCGAGGTCTTCTGGATCCAGCGGAACGCGGCCGGCTCGGTCAGCCCGAACTTGGTCTGCAGCACGCTCTTCGCCCGGTCGACGAGCTTGCGGGTGTCCAGCCGCAGGCTGAGGTCGGCGATCTCCTCCTCCAGCGCGCGCATCTCGCTGTAGCGGGAGACCGCCATCTCGATGGCCGGCACCAGGTCGCTCTTGTTGAACGGCTTCACGATGTAGGCCATCGCCCCGGCGTCCCGGGCCCGGTCGACCAGCTCGCGCTGCGAGAAGGCGGTGAGCATCAGCGTCGGCGCGATGTGCGCCTCGTGGATCTGCTCGGCGGCGGAGAGTCCGTCCAGGATGGGCATCTTCACATCGAGGATCACCAGGTCGGGACGCAGCTCGGTGGCGAGCTTCACCGCCTCGGCGCCGTCCCCGGCCTCACCGACCACGGTGTAGCCCTCTTCCTCCAGCATCTCCTTCAGGTCGAGGCGGATCAGCGCCTCGTCCTCGGCGATGACCACGCGGGTCGTCGTCGGCGGGACGTGCTGCTCGTGCTGCTCGTCGGCGGCGGTCACGGGGCTCCTCGGTGGACGCGGGGGTTGCGTGCACGAGCCTACCCAGCTGCACGAAGCACGGGGAACAGGATATGGTTCTCATCGCAGCCCGGCCGGGTTGGTGGAATGGCATACACACGGTTCTCAAACAACCGCGCCGAAAGGCTTGCGGGTTCGAATCCCGCACCCGGCACTCACCTTGGATTCGAAGGTGCGACGCATCGGACGGGGCGGCGTGGATCACGCCTCCCGCTCCAGTGCGGTTCCACAATGTGGACCATACCCTTGAGAGTGCTCTCAAAGCTCGGCCCGTTGACGTGATTCACGCAAACGGATGGCCGCTCGACCGTTCGTACCCGTCAGCACCCCCCAGCTGACGATCCTGGGCCCATGAACTGGCCCCTGGAAACCCGCCGCCGAGCCGTGACCGCCTGCCGGGCCGGCCGGCCCTACCCCGAGACCGCCGAGAAGCTCGGCGTGCCGCGAGGAACGGTCAGCTACTGGGCGCACATGGACCGGCTCCGCCGGGGCGAGCCGTCCCCGCTGCGCCCCTCGGCCTGCCCGAAGTGCGACGGCCTGCCGCTCGACCACGCCGCGTACTCCTACCTGCTCGGGCTCTACCTGGGCGACGGACACATCGTCAACAAGCCGAAACAGCAGCACCTCTCCCTCTACTGCTGCGACGGCTGGCCCGGCCTGCTGGACGAGGCGGAGGCGGCGATGCTCGCCGTCCTGCCCGGATACAACACCGGGCGTCGACAGAAGACGGGCTGCACGGAGCTCAAGTCCTACACGAAGCACTGGACCTGTCTCTTCCCGCAGCACGGTCCGGGCATGAAGCACACCCGCCGGATAGCCCTGGAGCCGTGGCAGCAGACCATCGCCGACGAGCATCCGTGGCCACTGGTGCGTGGCCTCATCCACTCCGACGGCTCCAGGGTCATCAACTGGACCACTCGTCAACTGACCACCGGCCCCAGACGCTACGAGTACGCGCGCTACTTCTTCACCAACAAGTCGGCGGACATCAGGAACATCTTCACGGACGCCCTGGACCAGGTCACCGTCGAATGGAAGCAGGCGAACGCCTGGAACATCTCCGTCGCCCGCAAGGCGTCGGTCGCGCTCATGGACGAGCACGTCGGGCCGAAGTACTGACGTCGGGTCGGCCGTTTCGTGCAGTGATGGTCATTCAATAGTCCAGCCCGTTGCCGGGATCGGCCCCAGCGTGCGGGCCCAGCGGTCGGAGCTGGGGCGATGCGTACGGCCGTGCGGGCGCGCCCGTGCTGGTGAATCTGCGGGTGCGGCCGCATGAAGCGGCTGCCGGGGGCGCATGGATTCGGCGTCGGCAGCTTTTGGCGAGGGTTATCCGCTCCGTTTCCCGGGCGGCTCTCGGTTCTGCCCTGAGATTCTCGAGAGGCGCTTCCCATGGCACCAACTGGTCAGTTGTCCCCACCGAGCTCGTCCGGTCGGAGCCTGCGGCGGGAGATCGGCCTCATCGGGTTGATGTGGGCGTCGGTCGGTTCGATCATCGGCTCGGGGTGGTTGTTCGGGGCGCAGAAGGCCGTGGTGGTGGCCGGGCCGGCCGCCCTGATCTCCTGGGGGATCGGGGCGGTGGCGATCATCCTGCTGGCCCTGGTCCATGCGGAGCTGGGCGGGATGTTCCCGGTGGCGGGTGGGACGGCGCGGTATCCGCACTACACCTTCGGCGGTCTGGCGGGGATGTCGTTCGGCTGGTTCTCCTGGCTGCAGGCGGCGACGGTGGCGCCGATCGAGGTGCAGGCGATGATCGGGTACGCGCGGCACTGGTCGTGGGCGGACGGGTTCCAGAGTGCGGACGGGACGCTGACCGGCTCGGGCCTCGTGGTCGCGGTGATCCTGATGGTGGTGTTCGTGGCGGTGAACTTCCTGGGGGTGCGGCTGCTGGCGCGGACCAACAGCGCGGCGACCTGGTGGAAGATCGCGATCCCGCTGTTGACGATCTTCGTCCTGGCGCTCACCCACTTCCACGGCAGCAACTTCTCGTCGAAGGGGTTCGCGCCGTTCGGGGCGAAGGGCATCCTGGCGGCGATCAGCACCAGCGGCATCATCTTCGCGCTGCTGGGCTTCGAGCAGGCGATCCAGCTGTCGGGCGAGAGCCGGAACCCGAAGCGGGACATCCCGTTGGCGGTGCTGGGCTCGGTCGGCATCGGTTCGACGATCTACATCGCGCTGCAGGTGGTCTACATCGCGGCGATGCCCCAGGCAGCGTTCGCGCACGGCTGGGGGAATCTGACGTACAAGGGGATCAGCGGGCCGTTCGCGGGGCTGGCGACCGTCATCGGTCTGGGCTGGCTGGCGTGGATCCTGTACCTGGACGCGATCATCTCGCCGGCCGGGACCGGGCTGATCTACACGACCTCGACCTCGCGCATCTCGTACGGGCTGAGCCGGAACGGCTACGCGCCGCAGCTGTTCGAGCAGACGGACCGGCGCGGGGTGCCGTGGTTCGGTCTGATCATCTCGTTCGTGACCGGGGTGCTGTGCTTCCTGCCGTTCCCGAGCTGGCAGCAGCTGGTCAGCTTCATCACCTCGGCGAGCGTGCTGATGTACGCGGGTGCGCCGCTGGCGTACGGGGTGCTGCGGCTCCGGCTGCCGGAGCGTGAGCGGCCGTACCGGCTGCCGGCCGGGGGGGTCATCTCCCCGCTGTCGTTCGTGGTGGCGAGCCTGATCATCTACTGGGCCGGCTGGGACACGCTGTGGCGGCTGGGGGTCGCGATCGTCATCGGCTACGTCCTGCTGGGGTCGTACGCCTGGTACGCCAAGGCGAAGGGGCAGTCGAACGCCCCGGACCTGAACTGGCGGGCGGCGCAGTGGCTGCCGGTGTACCTGGTCGGCATGGGGGTCATCTCCTGGCAGGGCGACTTCTGTGCGACGGCGGGCTGCGGGGCGACCGGGCGGCTGCCGTTGTGGTGGGACATCGGGGTGATCTCGGTGTTCGCGCTGGCGGTCTACTACTGGGCGCTGGCGGTGGGTCTGCGGGCGGAGGAGATCGAGCGGAACATCGAGGACGTCGAGGTCGTCGACGAGGGCGGCCACTGACCCCGCCGGTGCGGCGGCGCAGCGGTTGACCGCAGGTCAGTTGGGTTGGGGTGGACCGTCGGTGACGGTCGGGTCCGGCCGGTGGCGGGTGCACCGGCCGGACTTCCGTGTGCAACGGGGCCGGGGAATGGGTACGGCGCGTGCCACCCCGCGCCTGCGGACAGGTGGGTGCAGGTCGGTCCAGGTGGCGGGGAAACGCCTGATAGGGAGCATTCCCGCGCGCTATACCCGGTCGTGCGGCGGCGTCAATACTCGTGCGCCCGGAATAAAAGCTCAAATTATCCTCAAGTAACGAATTGAGTACGACCAGGACACTGAACGTGCAGCCAGCGGCCTTGTGCGGTCCGGGGTATGGCGTCAAGGCGGCGTCAGGAGGTGTGCGGGAGATTTCGCTGTGTTACGGGAGTGAAAAGCCTGCGCTGATACGAACCTATTCAGCTTCAGCATCTATGCATGAGGCTTATCTGCCCCTAACCTGGGGCAACTCTCAACCTCCTGTCCCCACATTTCGAGAGGTACTACCTCCATGGCTTCCACAGGACAGCTGTCTCCACCCGGAACTCCGAGCCGGAGCCTCAAGCGTCAGATCGGCATCATCGGTCTCACCTGGGCCTCAGTCGGTTCCATCATCGGCTCCGGCTGGCTGTACGGCGCGAAGAACGCCCTGGTGGCGGCAGGCCCCGCCGCGATCATCTCCTGGGGCATCGGCGCGGTCGCGATCATCCTGCTCGCGCTGGTCCACGCCGAGCTCGGCGGCATGTTCCCGGTCTCCGGCGGCACCGCCCGCTACCCGCACTACGCCTTCGGCGGCATAGCCGGCATGTCCTTCGGCTGGTTCTCCTGGCTGCAGGCAGCTTCGGTCGCGCCGATCGAGGTCGAGGCGATGATCGGCTACGCGGGCCACTGGTCCTTCGCCACCAGTTGGGAGAAGGCCAACGGCACCCTGACGACGACCGGCATCATCGTCGCGGTCCTGCTGATGGCGGTCTTCGTGGCGGTGAACTTCCTCGGCGTGCGGATGCTGGCCCATACGAACAGCGCCGCTACCTGGTGGAAGATCGGCGTTCCGCTCTTCGCGATCTTCGTCCTGGCCGTGACCCACTTCCACGGCGGCAACTTCACGGCCGGTGGCGGCTTCGCGCCGTTCGGCGCCAAGGGCATCCTGGCGGCGGTCAGCACCAGCGGCATCATCTTCGCGCTGCTGGGCTTCGAGCAGGCCATCCAGCTGTCCGGTGAGAGCTCGAACCCGAAGAAGGACATCCCCCGCGCGGTCATCGGCTCGGTGCTCATCGGTGCCGTCATCTACATGCTGCTGCAGGTCGTCTACATCGGCGCGCTGCCGACCGCCTCCTTCGCGCACGGCTGGGCGAACCTGGCGTACAAGGGCATCAACGGTCCGTTCGCCGGCCTCGCCACCGTGATCGGCCTCGGCTGGCTGGCGGCCATCCTGTACATCGACGCGGTGATCTCCCCCGGTGGCACCGGCCTGATCTACGTCACCTCCACCTCCCGCATCTCCTACGGGCTGAGCCGCAACGGCTACACCCCGCAGGCGCTGGAGCGCACCAATGACCGCGGCGTGCCGTGGGTCGGCCTGATCGTCGCCTTCGTGACCGGCATCCTCTGCTTCCTGCCGTTCCCGAGCTGGCAGCAGCTGGTGGGCTTCATCACCTCCGCCAGTGTGCTGATGTACGCGGGCGCTCCGCTCGCCTACGGGGTGCTGAGCAAGCAGCTTCCGGACCGCGAGCGTCCGTACCGCCTGCCCTTCGGCCAGGTCCTCTCCCCGCTGTCCTTCGTCGTCGCCGGTCTGATCATCTACTGGTCCGGCTGGGAGACCGTGTGGCGCCTCGGCGCGGCGATCGTCCTCGGCTACGTGCTGCTCGGCTCCTACGCCTGGTACGCGACCGCGAAGAACCTGCCGAACGCGCCTCGCCTGGAATGGAAGGCCGCGCAGTGGCTGCCGGTCTACCTCATCGGCATGGGCGTCATCTCCTGGCAGGGCGGTTTCGGCCACGGCGAGGGCAACATCGGCCTGTGGTACGACATCGGCCTCATCGCCGTCTTCTCGCTGGTCATCTACTACTGGGCCGTCGCGGTCGGCCTGCCGGCCGAGGCGATCGAGGCGAGCATCGCGGACGTCGAGGTCGTGGACGAGGCCGCGCACTGACGCCGGCCACCCCTGCCTGACCCGTTGAGCCCGACCGGTTCCCTCACCGGTCGGGCTCAGCTGTCTGCTGCGGCTCGGGCGCTGGGGTCAGCGGTCGGGGGTGGGGTCGGGGGTGGAGTCGGGAGCGGGGGGCGTGGTCGGGGAGTCGTCCTGGCCCACGTGGTGGACCCGGACCAGGTTGGTGGAGCCCTCGCGTCCGGGCGGGGAGCCGGCCGTGATCACCACCCGGTCCCCCGGCTCGCAGCGGCCGATGTCCAGCAGGGCGGCGTCGACCTGGGCGATCATCTCGTCGGTGGTGTCGACCAGCGGGCCGAGGAAGGTCTCCACCCCCCAGCTGAGCGACAACTGGCTGCGGACGGCCGGTTCGTAGGTGAAGGCCAGCACCGGGATCGGCGAGCGGTAGCGGGACAGCCGCCGCGCGGTGTCGCCGGACTGGGTGAAGGCGACCAGGTACTTGGCGTCCAGGAAGTCGCCGATCTCGGCGGCCGCCCTGGCGACCGCGCCGCCCTGGGTCCGGGGCTTGCTGCTCTCGGTGAGCGGCGGCAGGCCCCCCTCGATGATGCCCTCCTCGGCGGCGCAGACGATGCGGGCCATGGTGCGGACGGTCTCGACGGGGTACTTGCCGACGCTGGTCTCGCCGGAGAGCATGACCGCGTCCGCGCCGTCGAGGACGGCGTTGGCGACGTCGGAGGCCTCGGCCCGGGTGGGGCGCGAGGCGTTGATCATGGATTCCAGCATCTGGGTCGCCACGATCACCGGCTTGGCGTTGCGGCGGCAGAGCTTGATGGCCCGCTTCTGCACCAACGGGACCTGCTCCAGCGGCATTTCGACGCCGAGGTCGCCGCGGGCGACCATGACGCCGTCGAAGGCGTCGACGATGCTCTCCAGGGCGTCGACCGCCTGCGGCTTCTCGACCTTGGCGAGGACCGGGACGAAACGTCCCTCCTCCTCCATGATCCGGTGGACGTCCTTGATGTCCGCACCGCTGCGGACGAAGGAGAGCGCGACCATGTCGGCTCCGATGCGGAGTCCCCAGCGCAGGTCGGCGACGTCCTTGTCGCTGAGCGCGGGGACACTGACGGCCACTCCGGGAAGGTTGAGGCCCTTGTGGTCGGAGACCATGCCGCCTTCGATGACGGTGCAGGTGACGCGGTGGCCCTCGACGGCGGTGACCTCCAGGGTGACCTTGCCGTCGTCGACCAGGATGCGTTCTCCGGGGGCGACGTCCCCGCACAGTCCCTTGTAGGTGGTGCCGCAGCAGTGGCGGTCGCCGGGGACGTCCTCGGTGGAGATGGTGAACTCGTCACCGCGCTCCAGCAGGACGGGTCCCTCGGCGAAGGTCTCCAGACGGATCTTGGGGCCCTGCAGGTCGACGAGGACGCCGACACTGCGGCCTGTCTCGTCGGCGGCCTTGCGGACCCGGCGGTAGCGTTCCTCGTGCTCGGCGTAGGAGCCGTGGCTGAGGTTGAAGCGGGCCACGTCCATACCGGCGTCGACCAGGTTCTTGATCTGGTCGTACGAGTCGGTGGCGGGGCCTAGCGTACAGACGATTTTTGCTCGGCGCATGTGTCCGAGCGTAGGTCTTACCGATGAGTAGTGACGAGGCCCCCATGGGAGCCCCGATGTACAGCGGAAGAAGGGTTGTTGAACATATCGGCACAGTTCACCGGAGACCGTACAGATGAACTCCCGGCGAACTCAAGGGAATCGTGGGGCTCCTGGGTTCCTGGGCTGGTGAGGGCTGCCTAACATCAGTGGCTGACACGCTCGACGGAACAGCAGCAGGGGTGCGGAGTGACGGCAGAATCCGAGGAAGCCGAGCAGCACGAGGCGCCGGGGACGGCGGCGGTGGCGGCGGCGGAAGCGGAGCCGCAGGAGGTTCGTGACCTGCCGGATCCGCCGCTGCGCCCCGGTCGGCGGCGTCGGCCCTGGCTGCTGGCCGGCGCGGCGGTGGCCCTGGTCGCGCTCGGCGCGGGCGGACTGGCCCTTGCGCAGACGCGGCACTCCGGCGCCGCCGCCGCGCCGGTCGACGACTACACCGGCCTTCCGCACACCACGGTCCACATCTCGGCCGACGACTGCGGCGCCGGCTGGACCTCCCCGCACACCGGTCTCCAGGTCTTCGACTTCAGCAACGACGGCGCCCTGCCCGTCGACGCGTACATCGAGACCCGGCCGGCCGGCGCGGTGCTGGGCGAGGTCGAGAGCCTGGGCGTCGCCACGACCCGGCCGGTCGTGGTGCGGCTCGCGGCGGGCAGCTACGCCTTCCAGTGCCTGCCGGAGGACGGTGACGCGGTGCTCGGCCCGACGGTCAGGGTCGTCGGCAGCGGCGGCGGCAGTCCGGCGGTCGTGCCGGTGACCCAGCAGGACCTGATCCCGCCGACGATCGCCTACCAGAAGTGGGTGGCGGCGCAGCTGCCCACGCTGGTGGCGGATGTGGGGACGTTGCAGGCCGCGGTGGACCGGGGCGACCTGGGCGGTGCGCGGGCGGCCTGGCTGCCGGCGCACCTCGACTACGAGCGGCTGGGCGCGGCGTACGGGACGTTCGGGGATCTGGACGGCAGCATCAACGGCACCACCCAGGGGCTGGTGGACGGGCTGACCGATCCGGGCTTCACCGGGTTCCACCGGCTGGAGTACGGGTTGTGGAACGGCCAGTCGGCGGCCGTGCTCAAGCCGGTCGCGGCGAGGCTGGCGGCGGATGTCGCGTCGCTGCAGTCGCAGTGGCGGACCGCGCAGATGGATCCGCTGATGCTGGGGCTGCGGGCGCACGAGATCGTGGAGAACGCGATCCAGTTCGAGCTGACGGGTCGTACCGACTACGGGAGCCATTCGAACCTGGCGACGGTGCGGGCGAATCTGCAGGGGACGGCGGAGGCGTTGTCGCTGCTGCGCCCGGTCCTGGTGGGCCGGATGCCCTCGCTGCCGCAGATCGATGCGGAGATGACGGCGGCCGGCACTGAGTTGGCCTCGCTGGGTGAGGTGCCGCTGGCGTCGTTGACGATCACGCAGCGGGAGCAGTTGAACGCGGTGTTCGGTGAGCTGGTCGAGGACTTGGCGCCGGTCGCGGCGGTGTGTGATGTGCGGAGGACGTCGTGAGCGGAGTGGTCGGGGTGAACGGCGTGGAGGGCATGGCGGGCGTGGAGGGCGTGGGCCGGCGGTCGGTGCTGCGCGGGGCGTTGGCGGCGGGTGCGGTCGGGGCGGGGGCGCTGGCGTCGATGGGCGCCGCCGAGACCTCGGGTTCCCCGTCGCCCGGGGACGGCTCGGGTTCGGCGCCGTCGTACCCGTTCCACGGGGTGCACCAGTCCGGGGTGGTGACGCCCAAGCAGCGGTGTGCGGCGTTCGTGGCCTTCGATGTGACGGCCGCCGACCGGGCCGGTCTGACCGGGCTGTTCCGGACGCTGACCGAGCGGTTGCGGTTCCTGACGACGGGCGGGGTGCCGGAGCCGCTGGGGATCAGCGCGCCGCCGTCGGACTCGGGGGTGCTGGGTCCGGTGGTGGTGCCGGACGGGCTGACCGCGACGCTGGGGGTGGGCTCGTCGCTGTTCGACGGCCGGTTCGGGCTGGCGGCGCGGAAGCCGCTGCGGCTGCGGGAGATGACCTCGTTCCCGGACGACGACCTGGACCCGGACTGGTGCCAGGGCGACCTGGTGCTGCAGCTGGGGGCGGAGAACGCGGACACGGTGGCGCATGCGCTGCGTGACCTCGCCCAGCACACCCGGGGGGCGATGCAGGTGCGGTGGCGGATGGACGGCTTCTCCTCGCCGCCGCGGCCGGTGGGAACGCCGCGGAACCTGCTGGGCTTCCGGGACGGCACGGCCAACCCGGATGTGACGGACGCCCGGACCATGGACCAGGTGGTGTGGGTGGGCGCCGGTCAGGGCGAGCCGGCCTGGACGGTCGACGGTTCGTACCTGGCGCTGCGGTTGATCCGGATGCGGGTGGAGTTCTGGGACCGGGTGTCGCTGAACGAGCAGCAGCGGATGATCGGCCGTCAGCGGGACTCGGGTGCGCCGCTGGACGGCCAGGCGGAGACGGACCCGCCGAAGTACGCCCAGGATCCGTCGGGTGATGTGATTCCGCTGGACAGCCACATGCGGTTGGCGAATCCGCGGACGGCGTCGTCGGACGGGCTGCGGATGCTGCGGCGCGGGTTCAACTACGACCAGGGGACGGACAGCAACGGGAACCTGAACATGGGCCTGGTGTTCTGTGCGTTCCAGCAGGACCTGGACCGGCAGTTCGTGGCGGTCCAGAACCGGTTGGCGGGTGAGCCGCTGGTGGACTACGTCTCGCCGTACGGCGGCGGCTACTTCTTCGTGCTGCCGGGGGTGCGGGACTCGGCGGACTGGCTGGGGAGCTCGCTGCTGGCCTGAGCCGCCGACCTCGGCGGCTCCGACCTCGGCGGCTCCGGCGTGCGCGGCTCCGGCGTGCGCGGCTCCGGCGTGCCGCAGGGTGCGTTGTGCGGTGGTTTGTGAGCGGGAGTATGAGAATGTCGGCCCGGTGTTCTCATTCTCCGTTCATGCTTCCTTCATCACCCTGCGGTGCCCCGGTTGCGGCAGTGCCGGAGGATTCGGCCGTGACCCACGGGGCTGTCAGGTCCGGTGGGAGGTACGAATTCTGATCGGTCCTGCGGAGGGCTCGAATGGCTATGTTTACTGGCGTGACGCGTCGGGGGCAGCGCGTTGCCGCGCTCGTGGGGGCGGCTGCGATGATCGCGGTGGCGAGCACCTCGCCGGCCTGGGCGGGCGACCGTCCCGGACACGGCGGACACGGGCACGCAGGGCGCACCAGCACCGCGACCCCGATCAAGCACCTTGTGGTGATCTACGACGAGAACGCGTCGTTCGACCACTACTTCGGGACCTACCCGAAGGCGGCCAACACCGACGGAACGCCGTTCACGGCCGCGAAGAACACGCCGAAGAAGATCAACACCGAGGCCAACGCGGGTCTGCTGACGTCGAACCCGAACGAGTACGCGCCGAAGCGGCTGTCGGGCGCGCAGGCGATGACCTGCAGCCAGAACCACAACTACGGCCCCGAGCAGCAGGCGTACGACGGCGGCAAGGCCGACCTGTTCGTGCAGGACACCTCGCGCGACACCTGTTCGGGCGGCCTGTACGAGCAGCCGGGTCTGGCTATGGACTACTACGACGGCAACACGGTCACCGCGCTGTGGAACTACGCGCAGAACTACACGCTGGAGGACAACTCCTTCAGCGCGAACTACGGTCCGTCGACGCCGGGTGCGCTGAACCTGATCTCGGCCGACACCCACGGTGTGATCTCGGTGTCGGGCACGGGCAGCACGACCGACCCGGTGCAGACCACGACGCCGGTCAGCTCGGTCGTGAAGTCCCCGAACGCGGCCGGTGTCGGCACGATCAACGGCGACACCGACCCGGCCTTCGACGACTGCTCCAACAGCGACCACACCAGCAACGGCGCGCTGGCCGAGATGACCGGCCTGAACATCGGCGACCTGCTGAACCAGAAGAACGTCTCCTGGGGCTGGTTCCAGGGCGGCTTCACCCCGAGCACCGCCTACGCGGGTGCGGGCACGTACGCGAAGTGCGGCGGTGACACCCACGCGAACGTCGGCGGCACCCAGGAGGAGGACTACGTCCCCCACCACGACCCGTTCGAGTACTACAAGTCGACGGCCAACCCGCACCACACGCTGCCGGCCAGCCTGGCCGAGGTCGGCTACAACGGGCAGGCGAACCACCAGTACGACCTGTCGTACTTCGACCAGGCGGTCGCCGCGAACGACCTGCCGGCCGTGAGCTTCCTGAAGGCCGCCTCGTACGAGGACGGCCACCCGGGCAGCTCGGACCCGATCGACGAGCAGAACTTCCTGGTCCACGAGATCAACCAGCTGCAGAAGTCGGCGGAGTGGTCCTCGACCGCGGTCATCATCGCGTACGACGACTCGGACGGCTGGTACGACCACGTCTACCACACGCCGACCAACGGCTCGACGGACACCACCCAGGACTACGCGGCCTGCCTCGCGGCGGGTGCGTCGACCAAGACCGCCGCGGTCGACGGCTACCAGGACCGCTGCGGCCCGGGCACCCGCCAGCCGCTGCTGGTGATCTCGCCCTACTCGAAGAGCAACTACATCGACGACAAGTTCACCACCCAGGCGTCGATCACCCAGTTCATCGAGAGCAACTGGCGTACCCGCAGCATCGGTGACGGTTCGTTCGACCGCAGTGCCGGCTCGCTGTTCTCGGCCTTCGACTTCCAGCGCCCGAACGACAAGCAGGTGCTGCTGAACTCGAACGGCTCGGTGGCCTCGGTCAGCCCGATCACCCGGTTCGACAACCAGGACACGGTGCAGAGCCTGCCGGTCCAGCAGACCGCGGCGTCCTCGTCGACCTCGGACTCGCTGGCGCTCTCGGGCGCGCTGGGCGCGGGTGTGCTGGCCACGCTGGGCACCGGCTACGCGATGGCGCGCCGCAACCGCCGCCGCTTCGCGCAGGTCTGACCGCCCGGCTGCTGACGACGGCGCCGCCCGGACCCCCCTTCGCGGGGGTCCGGGCGGCGCCGTCGGCGGTTCCGGAGCCGTCGGCCGTGCGATCGGGATGCCGATGGGCTGCGGAGTTGCACCTGCGGCCGGCAGCCGCTGGAATCGGCGGATGACCGGCGACGAGACCAACCGCGTTCTGTACATCATCACCTGTGCCGCAGGGCCGGCCCCGGGGGTGGGCACGCTGATCGACCTGGCCCGGGCCGAGGGCTGGCGGGTCCACCTGATCGCGACGCCCTCGGCGGTGGCGTTCCTCGACCTCGACGCGATCGAGGCCCGGCTCGGCGGCCCGGTGTTCAGCGAGTACCGGCGGCCGGACGAAGTCAAGCGGCAGCCTCCGGCGGACGCGGCCGTCGTCGCGCCCGGCACCTACAACACCATCAACAAGTGGGCGGCGGGCATCGCCGACAACTACGCGCTGGGCACCCTCGCCGAGCTCACCGGCCAGGGCGTGCCGATCGCGCTGCTCCCCTGCGTCAACGACAACCTCGCCGCCAACCGCGTCTACGCCCGCAGCCTCGACGAACTCCGCGAGGCCGGGGTCCGCGTGCTCCGCAGCCCGCGCCAGGCCGGGGAGGGCGGCCCGCTGCTCGACGGCTTCCCCTGGCAGTCGGCACTGGACGCGGTGCGCTGAGGCCGGGCCCGGAAACGAAGCAGCACCTGCCTCTCACCTTGGTCGGGGACGAGAGGCAGGTGCCATTGTTCTCCGCGTGCGATCCGGCGGCGCTGGCGGGGACGCGGTTGTGCAGCCTTTCGGACTGCTCGCTCTACTGTGTCACACGTTCGTCACACGGTGAGCGGGCGGTCCGTCGGGCGGATCGGGGCGGGCAGCGTGGAGGCGCGCCCGGAGAGGAAGCTGTCGACCGCCTTGGCCGCGGAGCGGCCCTCGGCGATGGCCCAGACGATGAGCGACTGGCCGCGGCCGGCGTCGCCGGCCACGAAGATGCCGTCGACGTTGGTGGTGAACCGGTTGTCGCGGGCGACGTTGCCGCGCGGGTCGAGGTCCACGCCGAGCTGCTCGACCAGGCCGTTGCGGGTGTCGGTGCCGGTGAAGCCCATGGCGAGGGTGACCAGCTGGGCCGGGATGGCCCGCTCGGTGCCCGCCACCGGCTCGAACCGGCCGTCCTTGAACTCGACCTCGACCAGGTGGAGTTCCTGGACGTTGCCGTCCTCGTCGCCGGTGAAGCGGGTGGTGTTGACCGCGTAGACGCGTCCCTCCTTGCCCGCCTTCGGCGAGGAGGTTCCCTCTGCCACCTGGGCGCCGTTGCCGGCCTGCTGGAGGTAGATGGCCTCCTCGTGCGCGGAGGTGACCTTGTAGGTCATCGGCATGGTCGGCCAGGGCTGGTGGCCGGGGCGCTCGTCGCTCGGCCGGGGCATGATCTCCAGCTGGGTGACCGAGGCCGCGCCCTGGCGCAGCGCGGTGCCGAGGCAGTCGGCGCCGGTGTCGCCGCCGCCGATGACGATGACGTGCTTGCCGGCGGCGCTGATCGGCGACTCGACGTAGTCGCCCTCCTGCACCTTGTTGGACAGCGGCAGGTACTCCATCGCCTGGTGGATGCCCTTGAGCTCGCGCCCGGGGACGGGCAGGTCGCGGGCGGTGGTGGCGCCGGCGGCGATGACGACGGCGTCGAAGCGCTCGCGCAGCTGGCGGCCGGAGATGTCGACGCCGACCTCGACCCCGGTGCGGAACCGGGTGCCCTCGGCGCGCATCTGCTCGACGCGCCGGTTGACGTGGCGCTTCTCCATCTTGAACTCGGGGATCCCGTAGCGCAGCAGGCCGCCGATGCGGTCGGCGCGCTCGTAGACGACCACGGTGTGGCCGGCCCGGGTGAGCTGCTGGGCGGCGGCGAGCCCGGCCGGTCCCGAGCCGACGACGGCGACGGTCTTGCCGGAGAGGCGGTCCGGGGGCTGGGGGGCGACGCCGCCGTTGTCCCAGGCCTTGTCGATGATGGTGACCTCGACGTTCTTGATGGTCACCGGGTCCTGGTTGATGCCGAGGACGCAGGCCGACTCGCAGGGCGCGGGGCACAGCCGCCCGGTGAACTCCGGGAAGTTGTTGGTGGCGTGGAGGCGCTCGATGGCGCCTCGCCAGTCGTCCCGGTAGGCGAGGTCGTTCCACTCGGGGATGAGGTTCCCGAGCGGGCAGCCGTTGTGGCAGAACGGGATGCCGCAGTCCATGCAGCGGCCGGCCTGCTTGGTGATGATCGGCAGGAGGCTGCGTTCGACGTAGACCTCGTTCCAGTCCTTGATCCGGACCTCGACGGGGCGGCGTTCGGCGAGCTGCTTGGGCGTGCTGAGGAAGCCCTTGGGGTCAGCCATGGTTGGCAGCCTCCATCATCTTCGCGGTGGTCTCGGACTCGGAGAGCCCGTCTCGCTCGGCGGCGTCCTTGGCGGCGAGCACGGCCTTGTAGTCACGGGGCATGATCTTGGAGAAGCGGGAGAGCCCGGTTCCCCAGTCGGCGAGGAGTTCGGCGGCCACGGTGGACCCGGTCTCCTCGTAGTGCTGCTGGACGGTGTCCCGCAGCCAGCCGCGGTCGCCCGCGTCGGGGGCTTCGATGCCCACCATGCCGGTGTTGACGTTGTTGGGTCGCAGGTCGAGCACGTAGGCGATGCCGCCCGACATGCCGGCCGCGAGGTTGCGGCCGGTGGCGCCGAGGATGACGACCCGTCCGCCGGTCATGTACTCCAGGCCGTGGTCGCCCACGCCCTCGACCACCAGGGTGGCGCCGGAGTTGCGGACGGCGAAGCGCTCGCCGGCCTTGCCGCGCAGGTGGATCCGGCCCGCGGTGGCGCCGTAGCCGATGGTGTTGCCGGCGATGACGTGGTTCTGGGCGTCGGCGCCGATCGCGGCGGCCTCCCGGGAGGGACGGACCACCAGCACGCCGCCGGAGAGGCCCTTGCCGACGTAGTCGTTGGCGTCGCCCTCAAGTCGGAGGGTGATGCCGCTGGGCAGGAAGGCGCCGAAGGACTGGCCGGCGGAGCCGGTGAGGGTCACGTCGATGGTGCCCTCGGGCAGACCCGCGCCCTTGTAGCGCTTGGTGACCTCGTGGCCGAGCATGGTGCCGACGGTGCGGTTGACGTTGCGCACCGGCAGCTGGATCCGGACCGCCTCGCCGTGTTCGAGGGCCTCGGCGCTCAGCTCGATCAGCTGGTTGTCGAGGGCCTTGTCGAGCCCGTGGTCCTGCTCGGTGGTGCGGTGCAGCGACGCGCCCTCGGGCAGTTCGGGCACGTAGAGCAGCGGGGCGATGTCGAGCCCGTCGGCCTTCCAGTGCTCGACGGCCTTGGTGGCGTCGATCAGCTCGGCGTGGCCGACGGCCTCCTCGATGGTGCGGAAGCCGAGCTCGGCGAGGATCTCGCGGACCTCCTCGGCGATGAACTCGAAGAAGTTGACCACGAATTCGGGCTTGCCGCTGAAGCGCTCGCGCAGCACCGGGTTCTGGGTGGCGACGCCGACCGGGCAGGTGTCGAGGTGGCAGACCCGCATCATGATGCAGCCGGAGACGACCAGCGGCGCGGTGGCGAAGCCGAACTCCTCGGCGCCGAGCAGCGCGGCGATGACGACGTCGCGGCCGGTCTTGAGCTGGCCGTCGGTCTGCACCACGATCCGGTCGCGCAGCCCGTTGAGCAGCAGGGTCTGCTGGGTCTCGGCGAGGCCGAGCTCCCAGGGTCCGCCGGCGTGCTTGAGGCTGGTGAGCGGCGAGGCGCCGGTGCCGCCGTCGTGGCCGGAGACCAGGACCACGTCGGCGTGGGCCTTGCTGACGCCGGCCGCGACCGTGCCGACGCCGACCTCGGAGACCAGCTTCACGTGGATGCGGGCGGCCGGGTTGGCGTTCTTGAGGTCGTGGATCAGCTGGGCGAGGTCTTCGATGGAGTAGATGTCGTGGTGCGGCGGGGGCGAGATGAGGCCGACGCCGGGGGTGGAGTGGCGGGTCCTGGCGACCCAGGGGTAGACCTTGTGGCCGGGCAGCTGGCCGCCCTCGCCGGGCTTGGCGCCCTGGGCCATCTTGATCTGGATGTCGTCGGCGTTGACCAGGTACTCGCTGGTGACGCCGAAGCGGCCGGAGGCGACCTGCTTGATCGCGGAGCGGCGCTCGGGGTCGTGCAGCCGCTCGGGGTCCTCACCGCCCTCGCCGGTGTTGGACTTGCCGCCGATGCGGTTCATCGCGATGGCGAGGGTCTCGTGGGCCTCCATGGAGATGGAGCCGTAGGACATCGCGCCGGTGGAGAAGCGCTTGATGATGTCACCGACCGACTCGACCTCGTCGATGGAGATCGGGCTGCGCGCCTCGGTGTTGAACTGGAACAACCCGCGCAGCGTCATCAGCCGCTCGGACTGCTCGTTCACCCGGGCGGTGTACTGCTTGAAGATGTCGTACCGGCGGGTGCGGGTGGAGTGCTGCAGCCGGAAGACGGTGTCCGGATCGAAGAGGTGCGGCTCGCCCTCGCGGCGCCACTGGTACTCGCCGCCGATCTCCAGCCGGCGGTGGGCCGGGGAGATGCCGGAGACCGGGTAGGCCTGGGCGTGGCGGGCGGCGGTCTCCTGGGCGATCTGGTCCAGGCTGATGCCGCCGAGCTTGGTGGTGGTGCCGGTGAAGTAGCTGTCGACCAGCTCCTGCGAGAGGCCGATCGCCTCGAACACCTGCGCGCCCCGGTAGGAGGCGACGGTGGAGATGCCCATCTTCGACATGACCTTGAGCACGCCCTTGCCCAGGGCGTAGATCAGGTTGCGGATGGCCTTCTCCGGCTCGATGCCGGAGATGAAGGTGTTCTGGGTGGCCAGGTCCTCGACCGACTCCATGGCGAGGTAGGGGTTGACCGCGCCGGCGCCGTAGCCGACCAGCAGCGCGACGTGGTGGACCTCGCGGACGTCCCCGGCCTCGACGATCAGGCCGACGTGGGTGCGCTGCTTGGTGCGGATCAGGTGGTGGTGCACGGCGGCGGTGAGCAGCAGCGACGGCACCGGCGCGTGCTCGGCGTCGGAGTGCCGGTCGGAGAGGACGATGATCCGGGCGCCGTCGGCGATCGCGGCGTCGGCCTCGGCGGCGATCTCGCGCAGTCGGGCGGCGAGGGCCGCGCCGCCGCCGGAGACCTTGTAGAGGCCGGAGAGGGTGACCGCCTTGAGGCCGGGCAGGTCGCCGTCCTCGTTGATGTGGACCAGCTTGGCGAGCTCGTCGTTGTCTATCACCGGGAACGGGATGGTGACGGAGCGGCAGGACGCCGCCTCGGCCTGGAGCAGGTTGCCCTCGGGGCCGAGGTTGCTGGAGAGCGAGGTGATCAGTTCCTCGCGGATGGCGTCCAGCGGCGGGTTGGTGACCTGCGCGAAGAGCTGGGTGAAGTAGTCGAACAGCAGCCGGGGCTTCTCGGAGAGCGCGGCGATGGGCGAGTCGGTGCCCATCGAGCCGAGCGGCTCGCCGCCGCTGCGGGCCATCGGCGCGAGGATGACCCGGAGCTCCTCCTCGGTGTAGCCGAAGGTCTGCTGACGGCGGGTGACCGAGGCGTGGGTGTGGGCGATGTGCTCACGCTCGGGCAGGGCGTCGAGGGTGATCGAGCCGGCGTGCAGCCACTCCTGGTAGGGGTGTTCGGCGGCGAGCGCGGACTTGATCTCGTCGTCCTCGACGATCCGGCCCTCGGCGGTGTCGACCAGGAACATCCGGCCGGGCTGGAGCCGGCCCTTGCGGATCACCTGGTCCTGCGGGATGTCGAGGACGCCGACCTCGGAGGCGAGCACGACCAGGCCGTCCTGGGTGATCCAGTAGCGGGCCGGGCGCAGGCCGTTGCGGTCGAGGACCGCGCCGATCTGGGTGCCGTCGGAGAAGGTGACGCAGGCCGGGCCGTCCCAGGGCTCCATCAGGTTGGAGTGGAACTGGTAGAAGGCGCGGCGGGCCGGGTCCATGGTGGTGTGGTTCTCCCACGCCTCCGGGATCATCATCAGCACCGCGTGCGGCAGGCTGCGTCCGCCCAGGTGGAGCAGTTCCAGGACCTCGTCGAAGGACGCGGTGTCGGAGTGGTCCGGCGTACAGATCGGGAAGATCCGGTCCAGCCCCTCCCCCTTGCTGTTGACCGGGATCGCCTCGGTGGCCAGCCGCGACTCGCGGGCGGTCATCCAGTTGCGGTTGCCCTTGACGGTGTTGATCTCGCCGTTGTGGGCGATGAACCGGTAGGGGTGCGCCAGCGGCCAGCTGGGGAAGGTGTTGGTGGAGAAGCGGGAGTGGACCAGGCCGATCGCGGAGGTGTAGCTGCGGTCGGAGAGGTCGGGGAAGAACGGCTCCAGCTGCCCGGTGGTCAGCATCCCCTTGTAGACCAGGGTGCGTGCGGACAGCGAGGGGAAGTAGACGCCGCTCTCGCGCTCGGCGCGCTTGCGCAGCACGAACGCGACCCGGTCGAGTTCCAGGCCGGTGCGGCGGCCGGCGGCGTCGCTGACGAAGAGCTGGCGGAACCGGGGCATGACCGAGCGGGCGGTGTCGCCGAGCAGGTCGGGCGAGACCGGGACGTCGCGCCAGCCGTGGACGGTGAGGCCCTCCTCGGCGGCGATGGCCTCGATGGTGGCGACGGCGGTCGCGTCGGCGGCGTCCTCGTCCGGGAGGAAGGCGATGCCGACCGCGTAGGAGCCGACGGCGGGGAGCTCGAAGCCGACCTTGGCGCGGAGGAAGGCGTCGGGGATCTGGGTGAGGATGCCGGCGCCGTCACCGGAGTCGGGCTCGGCTCCGGTCGCGCCCCGGTGCTCCAGGTTGCGCAGGACCGTCAGCGCCTGCTCGACGATGCGGTGCTCGGCGTTGCCGGTGAGGGTGGCGACGAACCCGACACCGCAGGCGTCGTGCTCCTCGGCGGGGTTGTAGAGGCCCTGAGCAGCGGGGCGTCCGTCGGCCAGGGCCTGGTAGGGCCGGGGGGCCCGGTGAGGCTGAGCAGCAGAGTGCGGGGACGCAGGCAGCATCGGCTCTCCCGTCGTGTCGTCGTGTTCGGCATGGTCACAATTCACATGCGCATCCGGGACGACGTTGGCCCTCTGCGGTGTCGTGCAGGTTACATGATGCCCGAGATTCCACAAAGTGGATTCCTGAGTCCACCATATGGACTTAGCCCGCAGGTCAGGCCGTGTTCAGGGCCATGCTCGGCAATCCAGAAGTGCACTGCCCCGAGGTGGTCGGGCGCCGGTGCGTTGTCGCAAGTGTGCCCGAACGCACGTACTGCGAAACAGTGGCTTTACGTGACCGCACCGGCCCGAAACACAACACATACCGCCGAATAGGGGTACGAACCGGACTGTGACCCCAGGCACAGCACGGTCCCTGACACGAACCAGGACGCGAAACAGACCGACGGCGGCTGCTAGCCGAGGTGGGCGCCGATCAGGTGGCCGAGCAGGAAGGTGACGCCGGCGGCGGCGGAGCCCAGGACCAGCTGGCGCAGTCCGCTGAACCACCAGCTGCGGGCGGTGACCCGGCTGACGACCGCGCCGCAGCCGAACAGCCCGACCAGGGCCAGCAGCAGGGCGGGCAGCAGGTCGGTCGCGCCCAGCAGGTAGGGCGCAAGCGGCAGCAGCGCGCCCAGCGCGAAGGCCACGAACGAGGACCCGGCGGCGACCAGCGGCGAGGGCAGGTCGTCCGGGTCGATGCCCAGTTCCTCGCGGGCGTGGACCTCCAGCGCGCGGTCGGGGTCGGCGGTGAGCTGCTGCGCGACCTCGAAGGCGAGCTTCGGCTCGACACCGCGCTCGACGTACAGCTGCGCCAGCTCGGCGAGCTCCTCGTGCGGGTGGCGGCGCAGCTCCAGCCGCTCGGTCTCCAGCTCGGCCTGGACCACCTCGCGCTGCGAGGCGACCGAGGTGTACTCGCCCGCCGCCATCGAGCAGGCGCCGGCCACCAGCCCGGCCAGCCCGGTCAGCACGATGGTGCCGTGGCTCGCGTCGCCGCCCGCGACCCCGGCCATCAGCGCGAAGTTCGAGACCAGGCCGTCCATCGCGCCGAACACCGCCGGACGCAGCCAGCCGCCGTTGACGTCCCGGTGGGTGTGCGCGTACGCCTCGGCGGCAGCGGCTATCGAGTCGGCGGTCACGGTGTCGGAGGAGAGCGAGGCAGCGGTTGCGGCGGGCGTGGCGGAAGGCGAAGTCAGGGTCACCCGGGTGACGCTAACGGGTTCGAACGGCGCCCGCCAGCAAGCCAGTACTGCCTTACCCACCCCATCTGACCTGCAAGGTTAGCCTTGCCTTCACGCAACGTCACGCGATTCGGAGGCTCAGCCGTTCAGGTCCAGGACAGGGACGCCTGCGTCCTTGTACGCCTCCGGGGTCATGGTGGCGATCACCGCGCCGTCAGGTCGCTCCAGACTCGGTCGGGCCGCGTGCACAGCTGCGCACATCGCGGCGGAGAGCTTCCCACCGCGTAGCTCGCAGATCGCCAGCGCGGCTTCGAAGTCCAGGGGAACCGGGTGCAGCATCTCCAAAGCGCCTACGTAGGCCGCGAGAGTGGGACCGCGCTCGTCGGCGTCCAGGATGCACAGGGTCGGCATCCACAACCGGAGATCACCGCGCCGCTCAGCCTCGACCAACAGCGTGGATGCCTTCCAGTTACCTGCGGCCAGGACGAGGAGCGCCGTACCGTCGAGGACCACATGCGCATCACTCACGCGGCAGCCTCCCTGCCCTCCCTCGCAGGAAAGAGCGCGTCGAGCTCGGCACTCAGTCTGACCTGATCGGCTTCCGTGACCAGGTACCCGAACTGCTCCGCCAATTGGATTCGGGTCCGCTCGGCCCGCTCGGCCCGCTCGGCCTCGGTGAGCGTGGTGCGCGCCAGCTCGGTGACGAGTTCGCCGATGGTGGTGCCCCGGGACTCAGCGAGCACCGCGAGGCGGTCACGCACTGTCATCGGCACTTTGATCGTGGTAACAGGCTGCTTCTCCATGATGCCGAGTATACCATCGGTATACCCGCCTTCAGATGTAGAAAGCTCGGCGGACGCGGCGCAGCCAGGCGTCGGCGGCGGCGGTGTCGGGGGCCGACGGGAGCACCCCCGGGCGTTCGAACAGGGCCTGGGCGCGGGTGAGCAGGGACTCGCCGTGGGCCGGGTCGGCCGCGATCCGCTCGCCCAGGCTGCGGACCTGGTCCGGGTCGGGCAGCCGGATCGTCAGCCGGCCGGTGGTGTGCAGCTCCTCGGCCTGCCGCAGCAGCCGGACCAGGTGCCGGGCGTGCTTCGCGGCGCGGCCGGGCATCGTGGCCGGGTCGCGGGTCTGCAGCTTCCGGAGCTGCTGGACCGCGTAGCCGAGGTAGGCGTCGCGGACGCCGCGCTCGGACAGCAGCGAGCCGCGCAGGGCTATCAGCTCGTCCGCGAGCGGGGTCCGGACGTCGTAGGACTCCAGCCAGAGCAGCTCGCTCGCGGTCGGGTTGCTGCTCAGCATCAGCCGCACCGCCTTGCCCGCCTCGTGGAAGGTGCGGTCCGGGGCGGTGCTGACCTGCGACTCCTTGGGCGGGTGCAGGCCGTGCAGCTCCTCCGTCGGCACGGCGAACATGCCGAGCACGTCGATGTCGGAGCCCTCGTGGGCGAGGCCGTAGGCGGTCGAGCCGACGACGCCGGCCAGGAGCACGTTCATGGTCGGACGGTAGCCAGGCCGGGCGCTCGGCGGCCACGGGTTTTCGGTCCGGCGACACGCCCGGGTGCGTTGTTGTCCCGCTCAGCGGGACAAGTGCCGATTGCGCTCGGCCTCGCCGAGCCGGCCGTCAACCATCTCCAGGACCGCGTCGGCGTGGTGCAGCAGCTCCCGGTCATGGGTGACCAGCAGCGTCGCCGTGGCGTGGGCCCGGGTGGCGTCCGCCAGCAGCGACATGATCTGTGCGCCGCGCTCGTGGTCGAGGGCGGAGGTGGGCTCGTCGACCAGCAGCACCGACGGCCTCGGGAACAGCGCCCGGGCGATGTTGACGCGCTGGCGCTCGCCGCCGGAGAGCTGGTGCGGACGGCGCTGCTGCTTGCTGCCGCTCAGCCCGACCGAGTCCAGCAGCGCCGCCGCGCGGGGCCGCTCGGCCCGGACGCTGCCGCCGGACAGGTGGGTGACCACCAGCAGCTGTTCCAGCGCGGTGAGCGAGGCGGGGAGGTTGGACTGCTGGAAGACGATGCCGATCCGCTCCCGGCGCAGCGCGGTGGCCCGGCGTCCGCCGAGCCCGGAGGCGTCCTGGCCGTCGACGACGACCCGGCCGGAGTCGGGGCGCAGCAGCGTCGCGGCCACGGCGAGGAGGCTGGACTTGCCGGATCCCGAGGGCCCGACGACCGCGGTGAGCTCGCCGGGGGCGACGGTCAGGCTGACCGAGTCGAGCGCGGTGAGCCGGCGGTCGCCGTCGGGGTAGGTGAGGACGATGTCGCGCAGGTCGAGACCGGCGGCAGGGGTGGCGGTGCTCATCGGTTGGCTCCCAGGGCGGTCAGCGGGTCGACGGAGGTGATGCGGCGGACCGCGAGGGCCGCGCCGGCCAGCCCGAGCACGACGATGGCGAGGACCGGGACGGCGACGGTGCCGGCCCCGAGCGCGAAGGGCACGCCCGATCCGGCCGCGCCACCGCCCCCTCCGCCGCCGCCGGCGATCGCGCCGCCGGCCAGGCCGAGGGCCGCGCCGGTGAGGGTGCCGAGCAGCAGCAGGATCAGCGCCTGGCCGAGGGCGTCCCGCACCAGGTAGCCGCTGGACGCGCCGACGGCTTTGAGCAGCGCGATGTCGGGGCGGCGCTGCACCGTCCAGACGGTGAAGAAGGCGCCGATGACCAGCGCGCTGACCGCGAACAGGAAGCCCTGGATGAGTTGGAGGCTGCCCTGCTCGGCGGAGTAGCCGTCGATGCCGGCCAGGGCGGCGGAACGGGACACCGCGTCGGTGTTCTGGGCCCGGTCGAGCGCCGCGACACCGCTCGGGCTGCCGCTGACGGCGAGGACGTTGGGCCGGCTCGCGCCGCTGACCTGCTGCCAGGTGGCGAGGCCGGTCCAGACGGCGGGCGCGTGGCCGTAGGAGCGGTCGGCGGTGAGGCCGGAGACGGTGAGGGTGACCGTGCCGAGGGTGACCGTGCTGCCGAGGGTCAGCCCGTCGGCGGCGGCGGTGCCGCGGCCGACGGCGACCTGGCCCGCCCCGGGCGCGCTGCCGGAGGCCAGCGGCGGCAGCAGCGCGGCCGGGCCGCCGAGGACGCTGACCGAGGTCGCGCCGCCGCCGGAGGTGAGCCTGGACATGGCGACGCCCAGCGGCGAGACCGTGCCCGCGCCCGGCGCCGCCGCCCAGGCGGCCTGCTGCTGCGGGTCGATCCCGCTGTTGCCGAAGGAGACCTCCGGGGTCGCGCCCCGGGGCGCGCCGAAGACGATCGTCTGCGCCGGCAGGCCGGTCACCGCCGAGGAGGCGTCGGCGGCGAGGCCGCCGGTGAGGCCGTAGAGGAACACGACGAGAGTGGTGATGAGCGTGACGACCGCCCCCATCAGGGCGAAGCGCCCACGGGCGAAGCGGATGTCACGCAGGGCGACGAACAAGGGGTTCCTCCGACGGGACTGCAGCGGACCGGACTGTCCTCCACCCTCCGCGTTGCGCGGCCCGCCGCCATCAGGGAGATGAGTGGTCCCGAATCCATCGAAAGGTTGATGCCGCTCGGCATCCGGTTCCGGCCCCCACGCCCGTAGGCTCGACGGTTGTGACCAGCACCGACGTCCCGCCCGACCCCGCCGCCCCCGACCCGGCGCCCGGCCACCGCCCCGCGCTGCGGCTGATGCGCTGGGCCCTGCACGCCATGTTCTACGCGCTGCTCGGCGCCGCGCTGCTCGGCGGCGTCGGCGCGGCCGCCGTCGGGCTCGGGGTGCTGCTCGGGCTCGGGTACGCGGCGGGCGGGCTGCCGCTGCTCCGCTCGCACCGGGGCTGGACGTACGGGTGGCTGGCCCTGGTGACCGTGCTGTGGGTGGCGCTGACGGCGCTCGACCCGGCGGCCGGATATGTGGCCTTCCCGCTGTTCCTGCTGGTGCTGCACCTGCTGCCGCCGCGCTGGTCGCTGCCGGTGGTGGTGCTGCTGACCGCCGTGGTGGTGGCCGCGCAGGCGACCACTCCGGGCGGTCTCGACTCGGCCAAGGTGATCGGGCCGAGCGTCGGCGCGGTGGTCGCGGTGCTCACCGCCTACGGCTACGCGGCGCTGTACCGGGAGAGCGCGACCCGGCAGCGGCTGATAGACGACCTGGTGCGCACCCGGGACGAACTGGCCGCGACCCAGCGCGAGGCCGGCCGGCTGGCCGAGCGGCAGCGGCTGGCCCGGGAGATCCACGACACCCTCGCCCAGGGGCTGTCCAGCATCGTGCTGCTGGCCCGTGCGGCGGAGTCGGCGCTGCCCGCCGCCGCGCTGCCGGAGGCGTCGGCGGCCCGGGAGCGCATCCGCGAGATCGGCGCGACCGCCTCGGACAACCTGGCCGAGGCCCGGCGCTTCGTCGTCGACCTCACTCCCCCGTCGCTGCAGGACTCGACGCTGCCCGAGGCGCTGCGCCGGGCGGCCGGCGGCGGAGCCGCGAACGGCGGGAGGGCGAACGGCCGGACCGGACCGGAGGTCGCCTTCCAGGTCGACGGCGACCCGGTGCCGCTGCCGGTGGAGGCGGAGGTGGCGCTGCTCCGGCTGACCCAGGAGGCGCTGGCCAACGTCCGCCGCCACGCCGGGGCCGAGCGGGTCGCGGTCACCCTCTCCTACCTGGACGACCAGGTGACACTGGACGTCTACGACGACGGCCGGGGCTTCGACCCGGACGGCCCGGAGCGGTCGGAGCGCGGCCCGGGCTCCGGTTTCGGACTGCACGGGATGCGGGAGCGGATAGCGGACCTCGGCGGCGACTTCGCCATCGAGTCCGCGCCCGGCGAGGGCACCGCCGTCGCCGCCTCGCTGCCGCTGCCGGCGGCACCGCTCAGGGAGGACCGACGATGATCCGGGTGCTGCTGGTGGACGACCACCCGGTGGTGCGGCGCGGGCTGCGCGCGCTGCTGGAGGAACTGCCCGGGCTGGAGCCGGTCGGCGAGGCCGCCGACGGCGCGGAGGCCCTCGCGCTGCTCGACCGGTTCGCCCGGGACGGGCAGCCGGGCCCGGACGTGGTGCTGATGGACCTGCAGATGGGCGCCGGGATGAACGGCGTGGAGGCGACCCGGCGGATCACCGCCCTGCCCGACCCGCCGCGGGTGCTGATCCTCACCACCTACAGCACCGACGCGGACATCCTCGCCGCGGTCGAGGCCGGGGCCACCGGCTACCTGCTGAAGGACGCCCCGTCGGAGGACCTGGCGGGCGCGGTGCGGGCGGCGGCACGCGGCGAGACGGTGCTGGCGCCGCCGGTCGCGGCCCGGCTGATGGGCAGGGTCCGGGCCGGCCGGCCGACGCTGTCGCCGCGCGAGAGCGAGATCCTGGGCCTGCTGGCCGAGGGGCTGGCGAACCGCCAGATCTCCAAGCGGCTGTTCATCAGCGAGGCCACGGTCAAGACCCACCTGGTGCACGTCTACGACAAGCTCGGAGTGGACAGCAGGACCGCGGCCATCGCCGCGGCCCTGCAGAACGGCCTGCTGCGCCCGCCCTGAGGGGTGGGGCCGAGCGGGCGCAGCGTGCCGGTCAGCTGTTGGGCGAGGCCAGCGCCGAGGCGGAGGCGGGCGTCAGCGTCCCCAGCGGCTTGCCCTTGTTGGCCGCGTCCACGGCCGCGATCAGGCTCTGCGGCGAGATGCTGACGCCGTTGTAGGTCGGGTACGCGCTGGTGCCGTTGAGCAGGATGGTCGGTGTGGAGTTGTAGCCGGACTTGTCGAAGTCGGTCTCCACCGCCGTCACCCACGCGCCGAAGGTGTTGTTGTTGACGCAGGACTCGAACGTGGGGGTGTCGAGTCCCTTCACCTGCTTGGCCAGGGTGATCAGCTTGCCCTTGTCGGCCCAGGCGTCGTCGGTCTCGTCCGGCTGGTTGGCGTACAGGACGTCGTGGTACGGGTGGAACAGCCCGACGTTCTGGGCGCAGCCGAGGGCGTTGGCGGCGTTCTTGGAGCCGGTGTCGCCGGGGTTGTGCCGGTCGATGAAGGACACGACGTGGTACCGGATCTGGATCTTGCCCTGACCCAGCAGCTGGTTGACGGTGGCGTGGAAGGACTTCTCGAACTCGCCGCAGGCCGGGCAGCGCGGGTCCTCGTAGATCGTGAGCGTGGACGGCGCATTGGCGGCACCGACCGGAACCTGCAGGTTGTTGCTGCCGGTGGTGCCGGCCGGCGCCTGGGCGGCGCTGTAGGAGGTGGTCTTGCTGTTCATCACCAGGATGCCGACGACCACGGCCACGACCAGCACCGCCAGCACGGTGCCCGCCACGGCGAGTTTGCGCAGCCGGCGGGCCTTGGCCTGCTCGGCCGCCCGCTCCTCCTGCATCCGTTCCCGGGCACTGCGCTTGCCGTCGTTCTTCTGACTCATTGTGCTCATATCAACCAACTGCGAGGGGACAGGGTCTGCCGGCGGGACCGCCGGCGACGCTCACTCGGCGGCTAGCCACCGGTCGAGCGACAACTTGGCGGCCGGCCGCCAGAGCAGCCAGGCCGTGAGGATCAGGAACCCGGTGTCCCGGAGGATCTCCTGGAGGTACTCGGTCTTGGACGCGGCCACGGCCCCGCCGCCGCCGAAGCAGCCGCAGTCGATGGCGATGCCCCGGGCCCACACCGAGGCGATGCTCGCGATGTAGACCAGCAGCAGCACCCCGGAGACGAAGGCCGCGATCCGGGTGCCGAGGCCGATCAGCAGCAGCAGCGCCACGGCGAGCTCCAGGAACGGCAGTCCGTAGCCGAACGGCCGGACCAGCGACTCGGGCAGGATCCGGTAGGCGCGGACGGCCTGGGCGGCGGTCTCCGGGTCGGAGACCTTGGCCAGTCCGGCCCAGGCCCAGACCACGGCCAGGGCCAGCCGCGCGGCTGTGCCGATCCAGTCCAGGACGTCGGCCGGCACCCGGCGCAGCGGTCCGCGCGCCACCGCCCCTCGGGCCACCGGTGCCTCCGCCTCCCCCTGCTGACTCGTGATCATGTGAGGTCCCCTCCCTGCGTGGTGTCAGCTCCGCCGGGCCGCGGAACTGCGGACGAACGACTCTAGCGCCGCCGGGTCGCTGAGCAGGTCGTGATGGACCCCGAGGTCGACCTCCTGCCCGTCGAGCGCCATCGACGGCGTACCGAAGTGCACCTGGGCGGCGGTGTAGGCCTGTTGGGCCCGGTCGACGAAGTCGCGGTGGGCGACCTCGCGGACCTCGCGGTCGAAGTCGGGGCCGCGCAGCCCGGGGACGGCGGAGGCGATGTCGAGCAGCCGGTCGGCGGTGAAGCCGTCGACGCCCTCGGCGGGCTGGTTGGCGAAGAGCAGGGCGTGGTAGAGCGGGAAGCCGCCGTGGTCCAGGGCGGCGCGGGCGGCGTTGGTCGCCAGCACCGCGCCCGGTCCTGGCAGCCGCTCGTCCAGCGAGGACTCCAGCACGTAGCGGATCAGCACCTCGTGGGCGGCGGCCATCCGGGCCAGCGTCGCGCCCTGGGCCCGCTCGAAGTCACGGGTGGTGCTGCAGCGGAAGTCCTCGAACAGCGTGAGCGTGGAGGGCGAGTCCCGGTAGCCGACCTCGATCGCGGCGCCGTCGGCGCTGAGCGCGGCCGGCAGCCCGAGCAGCACCGCCTGCTGGGCGACGCCCTCGACGGTGTCGGCACCGGCCAGGTCGGAGCTCTGGGCGGGCCGGACCGGGCGCGGGGCGGGGCGAGCGGGACGCGGGGCGGGGCGGAGCGGACGCGGGGCAGGGTGCAGGTGGGGGCGCGGCGCGGCCGGACGCTCCGGGGCGAAGCGCTCCGCGGTGTCCGCGAGCGGGATCGTCGCCGGCGCGCTCGCCGCCGCCCGCTCGATGCCGCTCCGGTTCAGCGCCTGGCCGACGCTGGACTCACCGCCGACGGCGACGGCGAGCGCGGCCACGGCGACGGCGATACGGGCCACCTGGGCGCGGTGAGACACGGCCACGGGGGGACCTCCTCAGATCGCGTTGGTGCGCACGGGCTGCGTGGGCGCACAAGCGGCGTCGTACTGACGCCACCTGCCGGATCATCAACGAGGAGGGAACGGACCGGGACACGCGCCACGCGGCAACTCACCCGAAGGAGTTACCGCGTGGCGGATTCGGAGCAGTCGACCGGAGCACGCTCCGGCGCGGGCGGGGGCCGGCGGCTGCGTCAGCGGCTGCGTCAGCGGCGGCGGACGCCCCCGGCCAGCTCGGCGGCCAGCTCGCGCACGGCCGCGTAGCCGGCCTCCGGGTCCGGCGCGTCCAGCAGCCGCTGGACGAAGGCCGAGCCCACGATGACGCCGTCGGCGAAGGCCGCGACCTCGGCCGCCTGAGCGGCGGTGGAGACGCCGAGGCCGACGCAGACCGGGGTGTCGGTGGTCGCCCGGGTCCGCTTGACCAGGTTCTCGGCCAGCTCGCCGACCTGGGTGCGGGTGCCGGTGACGCCCATGACGGCGGCGGCGTAGACGAAGCCGGTGCCCTTGGCGGTGATGGTGGCGAGCCGCTCGTCACGGCTGGACGGGGCGACCACGAAGACCGTGGCGAGCCCGTGCAGCTCGGCGGCGGCGAGCCAGTCCTCCGCCTCCTCGACCGGGAGGTCCGGCAGGATGCAGCCGGCTCCCCCGGCGGCGGCCAGGTCGGCGGCGAAGCGGGCGACGCCGTAGTGGTCGACCGGGTTCCAGTAGGTCATCACCAGCACCGGCACCGCCGGGTTGGCCGAGGTGACCTCGCCGACGGTGGCCAGCACGTCGCTGATCCGGACGCCGTTGCGCAGCGCGATGTCGTCGGCGGTCTGGATGGTCGGGCCGTCCAGGACCGGGTCGCTGTGCGGCAGGCCGATCTCGACCACGTCGCAGCCGCCGTCGATCAGCGCCTGGACGGCCTTGCCCGCGCCGGGGATGGTCGGGAAGCCGGCCGGGAGGTAGCCGACCAGGGCGGCCCGCTGCTCCGCCTTGGCGGCGGCCAGAGTGGTGTTCAGCTGCTCGTTCATCAGTGCTGCCCCGCCTCGTCGAGCAGGCCGAAGTACTCGGCGGCCGTGTGCATGTCCTTGTCGCCGCGTCCGGAGAGGTTGACCAGGATGGTCGCCTCCGGGCCGAGCTCGCGGCCGAGCTCCAGCGCCCCGGCGAGGGCGTGGGAGCTCTCGATGGCCGGGATGATCCCCTCGGTGCGGGACAGCAGCCGCAGCGCCTGCATGGCGGCGTCGTCGGTGCAGGGCCGGTACTCGGCCCGGCCGGTGTCCTTGAGGTAGGAGTGCTCGGGGCCGACGCCGGGGTAGTCGAGCCCGGCCGAGATCGAGTGGCTCTCGATGGTCTGGCCGTCCTCGTCCTGGAGGACGTAGGTGCGCGAGCCGTGCAGCACGCCCGGGTCGCCCTTGGTCAGGGTCGCGGCGTGGCGGGGGGTCTCCACGCCCTCGCCGGCAGCCTCGATGCCGACCAGCCGGACGCCGGCGTCCGGGATGAAGTCGTAGAAGATCCCCATGGCGTTGGAGCCGCCGCCGACGCAGGCGACGACCGCGTCCGGCAGCCGGCCGGTCCGGTCCAGCACCTGGGCGCGGGCCTCGATGCCGATCACCCGGTGGAAGTCGCGGACCATCATCGGGAACGGGTGCGGCCCGGCGACCGTGCCGAAGAGGTAGTGGGTGGAGTCGACGTTGGCGACCCAGTCGCGGAACGCCTCGTTGATGGCGTCCTTCAGGGTGCGGCTGCCGGAGGTCACCGGGACGACCTCGGCGCCGAGCATCCGCATCCGGGCGACGTTCAGCGCCTGCCGGACGGTGTCGACCTCGCCCATGTAGATGGTGCAGTCGAAGCCGAACAGCGCCGCGGCGGTGGCCGTGGCCACGCCGTGCTGGCCGGCGCCGGTCTCCGCGATCAGCCGGGTCTTGCCCATCCGCCGGGCCAGCAGGGCCTGGCCGAGGACGTTGTTGATCTTGTGCGAGCCGGTGTGGTTCAGGTCCTCGCGCTTCAGTAGGATCCGGGCGCCGCCGGCCTCCTCGGAGAAGCGGCGGACATCGGTCAGCGGGCTGGGGCGCCCGGTGTAGTCCTTCAGCAGGGCGGCGAGCTCCGCGCCGAAGGCCGGGTCGGCCTTGGCCTTCTCGTACTCGTCGGCGACCTGCTCGACGGCGGCGACCAGCGCCTCCGGAATGAAACGGCCGCCGTAGGCGCCGAAGTATCCGCGCGCGTCAGGAGTGCTCCCGAACACGGCCGGGGTGATGTCGTCGGACGACATGTGATGGTCCCTCAGGTAATGGGTTCCGATGGGGTGGTGGGTCCGCGCGGCAGCGACCGGCGTCCGGAATCCCCACGCAGTGGTTCCACCGCGTGTGGGTTCCCGGAGACTGGGTCAGCTGCCGTCGGCGCCACGCCATCGACGTCCCGGCACCTGACCGGGCTCGGCACCGATCACGTACCGTACCCGGCGGCCCAGCACTCGGCGTGCGGGCGCGCGGCAGCCGCGTTGGAGGACGTAGCCGATGCGTACCGGAGGGTGCGGGGTGGGCGCGAGGTACGAGTGCCCACCCCGCGCCCGGAGGGGAGCAGCGGCTGCGTCCGACCGTCGGAACAGCTTGCAACCGGGCTGGAGGCGGGCGGAGAGGGCCATCGGGGCGGGGTCAGCCCCGTCCGTGCCGGATCGCGGGGTGCGCGCCGGCGGCGACCAGGTCGGCAACGGCGGCCCGCGGGTCGCGGCCGGTCACCAGCGACTCGCCGACCAGCACGGCGTCCGCGCCCTCGTTGGCGTAGGCGATCAGGTCGTGCGGCCCGCGCACGCCGGACTCGGCGACCTTGACGATGTGGTCCGGGATCGACGGCGCGACATTGGCGAAGGTGTCCCGGTCGACCTTGAGGTCCTTCAGGTTCCGCGCGTTGACGCCGATGATCCGGGCGCCGGCGTCGACCGCCCGCGCCACCTCCTCCTCGTCGTGCACCTCGACCAGCGGGGTCAGCCCGATCGACTGGGCCCGCTCGATCAGCGACTCCAGCGCGGGCTGCTCCAGCGCGGCGACGATCAGCAGCGCGAGGTCCGCGCCGGCCGCGCGGGCCTCCCACAGCTGGTAGGCGGTGACGATGAAGTCCTTGCGCAGCACCGGCGTGTCGACGGCGGCGCGGACCGCGCGCAGGTCGTCGAGGGAGCCGCCGAAGCGGCGCTGCTCGGTGAGCACGGAGATCGCGGCGGCGCCGCCCGCGGCGTAGTCCGCCGCCAGCGCGGCGGGGTCGGCGATCGCGGCCAGCGCGCCCTTGGACGGGCTGGAGCGCTTCACCTCGCAGATCACCCGGACGCCGTCGCCGCGCAGCGCCGCGACTCCGTCCTTGGCCAGCGGGGCCTTGGCCGCCTGCTGCTTGAGCTCGTCCAGCGACACCCGGCTCTGGCGCTCCGCCAGGTCCTCCAGGACCCCGGCGATGATCTCGTCGAGCACGCTCACGGGGCGCCCCCTTCTCGGGTGTACGGAGCGGCCGTCCGTTGACGGCCCGCAGTCGATGCTATCCGCCGTGCGGACCACCGCCCGCATCGAGCATCGCGGAGTCTCGCCAACCGGACAGCGGCGGGGCCCGCCCACTGGCCGCTCGGAGGTCACCCAGAAGCCACTCCCGGGCCGCTCAGGAGCCGCTCAGGACCCACTCGGCAGCCGCTCAGGGGTGCCCGGAGGCCGCTCAGGGGGCCAGGAAGGCGCCGAACGGCAGGTTCCGCAGGACGCTGAAGGCGAGCACCGCGATGATCAGCGCGGCCACCGCCGTCGGCCCCGGCGACCGGGGCACGGTGCGCAGTCCGCGCGCCGAGCGGTGGGCCCAGCGGGCCCAGTACAGCACCGCCGCGGTGCAGCCGACGACGACCAGGGCGTTGTCGTGCAGCGCGGTCGGCAGGTCGCCCCGGGTCAGGGCGTGGACGCAGCGGAGGCCGCCGCAGCCGGGGCACCACCACCCGGTGAGCCGCAGGAACGGGCAGACCGGGTAGTGGCCGGGGTGGTTGGGATCGACCACCCCGACATAGGCCGTGGCCGAGGCCACCGCCGTGAAGGCCGCCGCGGGCCCGACCAGGGCCCGCCGCGCGGTCGTCGGCGCCGTCGTCAACGCGACGTCAGATACCGGTGCCGACCGGGGACTTCTTGCTGGGGGTGTAGTGGGCCTTGTCACCGGGCTTCTTGCCGAAGCCGGCGGCGGACATCAGCTTGCCGACGACGGCGCCGAGGGCGGCGATGACCAGGCCGACAGCGACCAGCACGGGGCTGGGTCCCCAAACCATGGCCACAGCGGCCAGGATGAAGCCGATGAACGAGACCCCGACACCGGTCCAGGCTGCGGTGGTGTGTCCGTGGGCACTACCCGACATTACTGCTCCTTGGTTCTCTGGATGGCTCTCGAAGTCATTGTTCCGTACGCCGGTCCGTGCCGCCGTCCGGGGTCGCCGCTGGGGCTTCCGGGGGTCGGCCGGCCGGGGTCAGGCGGTCGGGTCCTCGCCCCGGTCCAGCGCCTTCCACAGGTCGTTCGGCGACGACGGCTCGGTTCCGGCGGTCCGCTTCGCCGCTGCTCCCGGCGCGACGACCCTACGGCCGGTGGGGGCCTCGTAGCGCGAGGACATGCCGGGCCAGTCACGCCCACGGGTGATCACCAGCACTCCGGCGAGCAGCAGCAGCACCCCGCCGAGGGCGGCCAGCCACGGCCACGCGGCGTGCGAGACCTGGCCGACCGTGGCCTGGGAGAGGCCGACGGCGGCGGCGGCCCGGTGGTCCAGGGCGGCGCTGCCGGTGGCCGCGCCGATGCTGACGGCGGCCGCGCCGGCACCGGCCAGCGCGAGCAGCGCGCCGACCAGGCGGCGGCCGAACCCGCGCACGGCGAAGACCGCGACCGCGGCGGCCAGCCCGACCAGGGCCAGCGCACTGGGCACGCCGGTGGTCTGCGAGCCGCTGGCGCTGATGTGGAGGGTGCTGTCCTGGAAGGCCACACTGCCCCGGGCCCAGGTCTGCCCGACCGAGAGCAGCACGACGGCCGCGCCGACCACGGCGAACAGCAGCATCAGGCCGAGGCTGCGCCGGTCCGGGCTCGGCTGCGCGGGCGCAGCGGCGTCGGCGGCGGGCTCGCTGGGGGCGTCGCCGGGGGCGTCGGCGGCGGGCTCGGCGGCAGCGGGAGCGTCGGCGGCGGCAGCAGCCTCGGCGGTTTCGGCGGCGGGGTCTTCGGTGCGGGGCGGGGGCAGAGCGGTCACCGCTCCAGTCTGCCCTGTCCTCCCGCCGCCACCGGACGCAGGGTGCTCGCCGTGGCGACGGCGCGCAGCACGGCCGCCGCCTTGTTCCGGCACTCGGCGTCCTCGTTCTCCGGGACGGAGTCGGCGACGACCCCGGCCCCGGCCTGGACGTAGGCGCGGCCGTCGCGGATCAGCGCGGTGCGGATGGCGATGGCGGTGTCGGAGTCGCCGGCGAAGTCGAGGTAGCCGACGCAGCCGCCGTAGAGGCCGCGGCGGGTGGGCTCCAGCTCCTCGATGATCTGCATGGCCCGGGGCTTGGGCGCGCCGGAGAGCGTCCCGGCCGGGAAACAGGCGGTGAGCACGTCGAAGGCGGTGCGGTCGTCGGCGACCCGTCCGGTGACGGTGGAGACGATGTGCATGACGTGGCTGTAGCGCTCGACCGTCATGAACTCGACCACCTCGACGCTGCCGGGCGCGCAGACCCGGCCGAGGTCGTTGCGGCCGAGGTCGACCAGCATCAGGTGCTCGGCCCGCTCCTTGGGGTCGGCCAGCAGGTCGGCCGCGAGGTCGGCGTCCTGCTCGGGGGTGGCCCCGCGGTGCCGGGTGCCGGCGATCGGATGGACCATGGCCCGGCCGTCCTCGACCTTGACCAGGGCCTCCGGGCTGGAGCCGACGATGTCGAAGGCCGCGAAGTCGGCGGTGCCCGCGAACCGCAGCAGGTACATGTACGGGCTGGGGTTGGTGGCGCGCAGCACCCGGTAGACGTCCAGCGCGCTGGCCGGGCAGGGCACCTCGAACCGCTGCGAGGGCACCACCTGGAACGCCTCGCCGGCCCGGATCCGCTCCTTGACCGTCTCGACGGCGGCCCGGTAGGGCGCACCGCCGAAGGGCGAGACGGCGTCGACGGCGGCGACCGGAGTGATTGCGGCGGCGCCGGTGTCGACCGGGCGGGCGAGGTCGGCGGTCATCGCGTCGAGCCGGGCGACGGCGTCCGCGTGCGCGGCGTCCAGGCCGGTCGGGCGGTCGTCGTGGTTGACCGCGTTGGCGATCAGCAGCACCGAGCCGTCGTTGTGGTCGAGCACGGCGAGGTCGGTGGCGAGCAGCATGGTGAGCTCGGGCAGCCCGAGGTCGTCGGGCGCCAGCACCGGCAGCTTCTCCAGCCGACGGACGACGTCGTAGCCGAGGTAGCCGACCATGCCGCCGGTGAACGGCGGGAGCTCGGCGTCGTGGTGCAGGTCGCGCGGGGTGTGGAGGGCCTCGACGGTGGCCCGGAGCACGTCCAGCGGGTCCCCGGTGGTGGGCACCCCGACGGGGGGCGAGCCGAGCCAGCGCGCGCCGCCCTCGGCGTCGACGGTGAGCGCGGCGGCGCTGTGCACCCCGATGAAGGAGTAGCGCGACCAGCGCCCCTGCTCGGCGGACTCCAGCAGGAAGGTGTTGGGCCGCTCGGCGGCGAGCTTGCGGTAGAGCCCGACGGCGGTGTCGCCGTCGGCCAGCAGCCGCCGGGTGACCGGGATGACCCGGCGGTCCACGGCGAGCTTGCGGAAGGTCTCAAGGTCGGGGGTGACAGTGCCGGTGGTCATGGACGCGCAGCGTAGCCGAACTGCACGGCCCGGGGCGTGGTCCCGGACGCGGTCGCGCTCGACACGGTGCTGCAAGTCCCAAGCTTTCCGGGGGCGGTTGGCCTAGGATCGGCCGGGATATGGACGACTATCGATTCGCCGGTCGCGACGGCGTGGAACTCGCGTGTCGCGAGACCGGGTCCGGCCGGCCGCTGATCCTGCTGCACGGTTTCATGGGCGCGGGTTCGCAGATCCTGGACGGCTGGGCCGCCGGATTCGTCGAACAGGGGCGCCGCGTCGTTATCCCGGACTTCCGTGGCCACGGGGAGAGCTCGAAGCCGCACGATCCCGCCGCCTATCCGTCGGACGTACTGGCCGATGACGGGCTCGCCCTCGTCGACCATCTCGGTCTCGGCGAGGGCGAATACGACCTGGGCGGCTACTCACTCGGCGCCCGGACCGTGCTGCGCATGCTGGTACGGGGTGCCAGACCGGGCCGCGCGATCGTGGCCGGGCAGGGACTGGCGAAGGTGACCGGTCCCCAGGGCGAGGCGAGCCAGCGGGTGCTCACCGCGCTCGTCGACGGCGTCGCGATCGAGCCCGGCTCGCGCGACGCCCTGATCGCGCAGTGGATCTCCAAGCTCGGCGCCGACCGCCAGGCCCTGCTGCACGTGCTGGACTCGCTCGTCCCGACTCCCGAGGACGCCCTGCGTCGGATCACCACCCCGACGCTCGTCGCGATCGGCGACCGGGACGAGCGCTCCGACGCCGACGAGCTGGCCGCGCTCCTGGGCGACGCCCGGTTCGTGCGCGTGCCGGGAGGCCATGAAACCGCGTTCGCCGCGCCCGAGTTGGCCGCGGCCATGGCCACGTTCCTCGCCGAACGCTGACGCCGACGGACCGAGGGCGGCCCGGACGGGGATCACCCCCTGGCGCACCCCGGGCCCCGGTCGGGTGCGCAGTGACCAGGACTTCGTGGAACGTTGGTGTGCGGAGGCCGCAGCGCGGGCCACACCGGGCAGCCCTCTGCTCGGGTAACGCCGTTGCGGCAACATCGACCAGGTCGCCGAGGACACGGGGCACGCGAACGCTTTCGGGCTCCGACGACCTCCGGGGCTGGGACGAGCGGACACCGCAACACGCTTGGAAAGCGTCTTGCGGGCAACCCCTCACGAGTTCGAATCTCGTCTCCTCCGCACCCGCCCAGCAGGGCAGATGCAGGGCCCGACCGCACTGCGGTCGGGCCCTGCATCGTTCTCTCGGGTCGCTGTTCGACAGCGGCCTGCTTCAGTTGTGTACGGCTACCCGGGGCGCTGTTGCGGTCAGGAGCTCGGCGTGTCGACAGGGACGGCGCAATCCTGGATTCGGCCGTCCCATGTGCCGAGGAGAATACGGACCAGGTCGAGATCACCAGGCCTCACCTGGTCCGACAACCGGCGGTTGTGGAAGTGGCGGATCGGCTGTTGGCCGGTTGCGGTGGCTCCGGGGTCTAGTGGTGCACGCACCCGCAGCACCACCGGCCTCGGTCCGGGGAACGGCAGTCGGCGCGAGCCGCTCCGACGAGGTGCTGGGCCCCGCCGTCCATGGAGTTGGAGCACCTACGACCGTGACCGCGTTCTTCGACATACCCGACCTGCTGCCCGCCTTCATCGCCGGCAACTTCTCCCGAGTGGTCGGTGCCGGAGCGGACCCTTTCGAGTACGACCGGGTGACCGCCGCTCTCAAGTCACTGTACGACTGGACCGCCGCCCTGGAGCACACCGGGCGTGTCCATCTCGCCGCCGGAGAGCTTGCCGAGGCGGCCGGCCACAGCGTGTCGGCGGCAGCCTCCTACCGGACTGCTGCGGCCTGGATGCACTGCGCGACGGTGCTTCCGCACCCCGATCGGGCGGCGCTTGCCCGCGCCGAGAGCGGCGCCGACCGGGCAATGCGCCGCTCGCTCGCGCTACTGGAACCGAACGCGGTAAGGATCGAGGGTCCGGGATTCGTCGGCTGGCTCCGCAGCCCTGCCGGTGTCGCGCGGCCGCCGATCGTAGTGATCGTCCCCGGCCTGGACTCGAGCAAGGAGGAGTTCCACGACGTGGCCGACGCCCTGCTCGGCCGGGGCCTGGCCGTCGCCGTCGCCGTCGTCGACGGTCCGGGACAGGGACTGCTCGCGGCGAGTTCCGCCCCCGATCCGGACTACGACCGAGTCGTGGGCGCAGTCCTGGACAGGCTTGCCACCCGTCCCGAGTCGGAGCCCGAGCTGGACCACGACCGGGTCGGCGTGATCGGGTTGAGCATGGGCGGCTTCTACGCCGCCGTGGCCGCCGCGCGCGACCCACGGGTGCGTGCGACGGCCACGGTGAGTGGACCCACCGTGCTGGACTGGGAGCAGTTGCCCCTGTTCGTCACCGAGACCCTCACCCAACGATGCGGATCGGCAGACGCAGCAACGGAGTTCGCGCTCTGCTTGGACCTGACGCCGATCATGCGCACGATTCCAGGACCACTGCTGGTGATCGACGGGGGCAGGGACCTGATCCCGGGGGTGACCAACGGCGCGCCCTTGGCCGAAGCCGCCCCGCAGGGTGAGTACCTGCTCGTCCCGCATGGCGACCATCTGTTGGGCAATGCCAGAGCGGAGTGGCTGCCGGCCACGGCCGACTGGCTCGCCGCTCGCCTGCAGGAAACGACCCGATTCACGGGCGGCGGTCCCTGACCGATGATCAGCCCGGTCGCGTGCCTGGTCGGGGTGTGGCTGGCCATACCCATGGTGGATGGCGGGCCGCAGTGACCGGGTGAGCGTGCTGCGCGAGGGTGATCGGCATGACTACGGCACCGGTTTGACCCCGTAGTTCGGGTGCCGTCCGCTTGCTCGATCGAGTCGAAGGAATCTCCATGTCCACGCACGCATCACCGCCGCCGGCCGCAGCTGTCTCCGGGCGGGTGCTCGCCCTGCTCACCGCCCTTGCTGTGACGCTCGGCGCCGCTTTCGTCCTCGCGCCGGGCAGGCTGGCGGCGGGGCCCTCCGACGGGGGCTTCGGTGAGCGGCGCAACCTCATCGCGACGCTCCGTCAGGGATTCGTCGAGTACTGGAAGTCGGGCGACCGGAGCTTCTCGCCCGAGCTGGAGCGGGTGGTCGACTACTGGTACCGCTACCACGTGGTCAAGGCGGTGTGCGCGGCGCTGCTGCTGGTTGTGCTCGTGGTGCTGGGCGTGCTGCTCTGGAAGGCGTTCCTGCGGGGCACGACAGCCCTGAGGACCGGAGCGCTCGCCTCGGCCGGGGTCGTGGTCACGGTGCTCGCGCTCGGCTCACTGGCGGCGTTGATGGCCAATGTGCAGGGGGCGACAGCGCCGTTCTCCTCGGTGGTCTCGATGCTGCCGCTCGGCGCGCCGGACGGACAACTCGCCGGTGTGGTCGGCCAGGTCCGGCAGGATCTGGCCCACTACTCCGGCGCGGACGGGCAGCACACGCCCGCCGTCGAGGTGATGGTCAACGACTTCGGGCGGTACCACGCCGTGTTGGCCGTGGCTGCCTCGATCGTGGCGGTCGTGCTGATCGGCCTGAGCGTGCTGGCGTGGAAGCGGTTTGCCGGGGCACGGGCTCGGGGGGCTGGGCGGCAGGAGCGCCGGGTGCGCCGGCTGTTGGGGGCGCTCGGGGTTGTCTCGGTGCTGTTGTCGTGCGCCACGATCATCATTGTGGTGGCGAACGTCGGCACCGCGGCGGACCCGGCGCCGGCGCTGCTGGGGTTCTTCGAGGGCGGTTGGTGAGGCGCCCCAGGTCCTCAGGCCTCACCAACCGCGCTCAGGCGCTGAGGTGACTGAGATAGGCGAGCACGGCGCGTACCCGGCGGTGCTGGGCCTCGTCGGGCGGTAGGCCGAGCTTGGCAAAGATGTTGCCGATGTGCTTCTCCACCGCGCTGCCGGAGAGCACCAGTTGGCGGGCGATGGCGGTGTTGGAATGGCCGGCCGCCATCAGCGAGAGGAGTTGGCGTTCGCGCGCGGTCAGCGCTGCCAAGGGGTCGTCCCGGCGCCGGCCCGCCAGCAGTTGGGAGACCACCTGGGGGTCGAGCACCGTGGCGCCGCGAGCGACGCGGTCCAGGGCGTCCAGGAACTCCTCGACCCTGGCGACCCGGTCCTTCAGCAGGTAGCCGACCGCGCCGGCGCCGTCCGCGAGCAGCTCGGCGGCGTAGGACACCTCCACGTACTGGCTGAGCACCAACGTTGGGGCCCCGGGCAGTTGGGCCCGGGCGCTGATCGCCGCGCGCAGCCCCTCGTCGGTGTGGGTCGGCGGCATCCGCACGTCGACCACCGAGACGTCCGGGCGATGGTCGAGCACCGCCTCGACCAGGGCCGGGCCGTCACCGACCGCCGCCACCACCTGGTGGCCGTCCTCGGTGAGCAGCCGGACCAGCCCCTCGCGCAGCAGTACCGCGTCGTCGGCGACGACGATCCGCAGCGGGCTGCGGGCGGAAGCGGGGGCAGGGGCGGAAGCGGGAGCGGGGGCCGGTTCGTCCGGGGTCAGGGGCATGGGAGCTCCGCGGTGATGGTGGTCGGGCCGCCGTCGGGGCTGGCGAGGTGCAGTCGGCCACCGACGGACCGCAGTCGGTCCTCCAGGCCGCGCAGGCCGTGTCCCTTGGCCAGGGCCGCGCCGCCGACACCGTCGTCGGTCACCCGGACCCGCAGGACTCCCCCGCCGTGGCGCAGGTCCACGGCGCAGCGGCGGGCGTGGCTGTGCTTGGCCACGTTGGTCAGGGCCTCGGCGACGACGAAGTAGGCGGCCGTCTCGACGGCGGGATCGGGACGGTGGTCCAGCGGGTCGACGCCGAGGTCGAGGTCGAGGTCGCAGTCGGCCGGGACGGTGCTGCGCGCGGCCAGCGCGGCGAGCGCCGCGGACAGGCCTCGGTCGACCAGGATCGGCGGGGCGATGCCGCGTGACAGGGCCCGGAGCTCGTCCAGGGCCTCCTGGGCCTGGACGACGGCGTCGGCGATTGCCTCCCGGGCCGCCTCCGGCCTGCGGTCGAAGTGGTGCTGGGCGCGGCCCAGTTCCATCGCCAGCCGGACCAGCCGCTGCTGCGGGCCGTCGTGGATGTCGCGTTCGAGTCGGCGGAGCGCGGCCGCCTCGGCGGTGACCGCGGCGACGGTCTGCGCGCGGGCGGTGTCCCGCTCCTGCTCCAGCCCGGTGATCCGGCGGTGCGGGGCGGAGACGTCGGACAGCAGCGCCTTGCCGAGCCCGGCCTGGGCGGCGACGCAGACGCGGGTCACCAGCGGCAGGGTGGCCAGGACGACGAGGCCGACCGTGACCGCGAAGGCGATCCGCGCGTCCGGCGTCGTCAGCCCCAGGCTCAGGGCGAGGTGGGACTGGGAGCTGCCCAGGTAGAGGTTCATCGGCCGCAGCGGGCCGGGCGACGCGTAGGGGCTGCGCAGCGGCGAGCTGACGGCGGCCACGCCGACGAACCACCACAGCGCCGTCAGCAGCCAGGTGGCCGCGACGACGGGGAGCACCGCCACCGCGTGCGCCACGTCGAGCCACAGCCCCGGGTCGGCGGCAGCGGCGGCGGTCTCCGGCCGACGCACGCCCTGGGCCTCGCCCGCCTGCGGGCGTACCTTGGCGATCCGCCACCGTTCGAGGTCGGCGGACCGCCGCGAGAGTTCCAGTGCCCCGCCCATGACCGGGGACCCGCCCGGCAGCAGCAGGCCGACCGCTCCGGCGCCCAGGCCGCCGAGCACCAGCAGCAGACCGACCGCGGCGCTCAGCGGCGCGGTCAGCAGGTACAGCGACTCCAGCAGCGTGCGACTCGCCACGCGCCCGGCGACCCCGGCTGCGGAGCGCCACCGGCCCCGCCGCCGGCCCGGGAACGCGGCGGCAGCCGTGGAGGGCGTCGACTCGGCCATGCGCCCAGCATAGGAGAGGCCGCGTCCCGGGCCCGGCCGCCGTCGGGGTGGTCGGGGTAACCCCTGGTCGGGGGCAACCCCTGGTCGGGGGCAACCCCTGGTCGGCGGTAACCCCTGGTGGGGGTAACCCCCGAACGGGGACGCCTGGAAGCACCACAGCCTCGGGGGGTGCCGATTGCCTACGGTCGACAGTGAGGCTGGATCGACCGAAAGCAGGATGATGATGACGCGACGGCAGCAGGCCGGGAACGACTCCCAGCGAGGGGCGGACGAGGCGTACGCCGTTGAACTGCTGGGGGTGCGCCGGAGTTACGGCAGCGGGTCGAGCACCGTGCACGGACTGCGCGGGGTGGACCTGTCGTTGCGGCGGGGCAGCTTCACGGCGGTGATGGGTCCGTCCGGCTCGGGCAAGAGCACTCTGCTGCAGTGCGCCGCCGGGCTCGACCGGCCCACAGAGGGGCGGGTGCTGCTGGGCGGCGAGGACATCACCGGGCTGAGCGAGAACCGGCTCACCGAACTGCGGCGCAGCCGGGTCGGGTTCGTCTTCCAGTCCTTCAATCTGCTGCCCTCGCTGTCGGTCGAGCAGAACGTGCTGCTCCCGCAGCGGCTGGCCGGGCGCCGGCTGGACGTCCGGCAGGCGCGTCACCTGCTGGATCAGGTCGGGCTGGCGGGACTGGGTCGGCGCCGGCCCGCCGAGCTTTCGGGCGGTCAGCAGCAGCGGGTGGCGATCGCCCGGGCGCTGATCACCCGCCCCGAGGTGGTGTTCGGCGACGAGCCGACCGGGGCGCTGGACACGGTGACCGCCCGCGAGGTGCTGGGGCTGCTGCGACAGGCCGTGGACAGCATGGGCGCGACCGTGGTGATGGTGACCCACGACCCGGCCGCCGCCGCCCACGCGGACCGGGTGCTCTTCCTCGCGGACGGGATGTTCGCGGGCGAGCTGTACCGTCCGGACCCGGCGTCGGTCGAGGCCCGGATGTCCGCGCTGGTCGCCGCCGGCCGTGACCGCGCCTGCGCGGGGGCCGCAGCATGAGCAACGGACTCGCCCGCGCCTCGGTCCGCTTCCGGCCCTCGGCCTTCGTCGGCAGCTTCGTCGCCCTGCTGTTCGCGGTGGTGGTGATGACGGCCTGCGGCACCCTGCTGCAGACCGGGCTGACCGCGCACCTCGCGCCGGTGCGCTACGCCCACACCCCGGTGGTGGTGGCGGCCGACCAGTCCGTCCGGATCGAGGTGCAGCACGGCAAGGAGCCCGAGCAGGTCGCCGAGGCGCTGCCGGACCGGGCCCGGCTGGACACGGCCCTGGCCACGCGGATCGCCGCCGAGCCGGGCGTCGCGGCGGCCCTGCCGGACCTGGCCTTCCCGGTCGAGCCGGCGCAGGGCTCGAACCTGCCGCCGCTGACCGGCCGGGACTTCTCCGCCGCCGCGATCACGGTCCCGGGCGCACCGGGCGGACCGGCCGGCGACGTCCTCGCCCAGGGCAGCGCGCCGCAGGCCGGACAGGTGGTGCTGGACGCCGCGACCGCCCGGGCGGCACACCTGGCGCCCGGTGACACGGTGGAGCTGACCGGCCCGGCCGGGGCCGGCGCGTTCCGGGTGTCCGGGATCGCCCAGCAGCAGGCCGCCGATGGAACCGCCGCCGGAACCGGGAGCGGAACCGGGACCGCGTGGTTCGCGGACGCCGAGGCCGGTCGGCTCTCCGGCCACCCCGGGCAGGCGGACGCCATCGCGGTGCTGCCGCGCGCCGGGGTGTCGACCGAGGCCCTCGCGGCGCAGGTGCGGCAGGCCGTCGGCAGCAGCGCCGAGGTCAGCACCGGTGACGCGCGCGGTGCGGTGGAACAGCCGCAGCTCGCCGGCGGCAAGGAGGCGCTGACCGGACTGGGCGGCTCCTTCGGCGGGATCGCGGCGATGACGGCGGTCTTCGTGGTGATGGGGACACTGTCGCTGGCGGTCGGCCAGCGGGCCCGGGAGTTCGCGATGCTGCGGGCGATCGGGGCGACACCCCGTCAGATCCGGCGCACCATCGCCACCGAGGCGATGCTGGTCGCCCCGCTGGCCGGGGCGCTGGGGGTGCTGCCGGGCCTGGGTCTTGCGCATTGGTGGCTCGGACAGCTGGTGCAGCGCGGCGCGGTGCCCGCGGGGGTGTCGCTGGACGTCGGCTGGCTGCCGATCGTCGGCTCGATCGCGGTCGGCCTGCTGTCGGCGCTCGGCGCGGGCTATGTCGCGGCCCGGCGGCCGGCGAAGGCCCGGCCCAGCCAGGCGCTGGGCGACGCGGCCACCGCGCGGGTGCGGACCGGACCGGTCCGCACCGTGCTGGGCGTGCTCGCGCTGGCCGGGACCGTCGTCCTCGGCGTGCTGTCCTCGACGATGTCGGGGACCAGCGCCGCCAACACCGCGTTGGGCGTGGTGATGGCCGGCATGACCGGTGTCGCGCTACTGGGTCCGCTGGTGGCCCGGGCGTCCGCGAGCGTCCTCGGACTGCCGCTGCGCGGACGCGCGGCCGGCGCGCCGGGTGCCCTGGCCGCCGCCAACTCCCGGGCCAACGCCCGCAGGCTGGCGTCCGCCCTGGTCCCGATCGTGATGGTGACGGCCTTCTGCAGCATCCTGCTGTTCCTGCAGAGCACCATCACCCACGTCAGCTCCCAGCAGGTGCGCACCGGGGTGGTCGCCGACCAGGTGATCGGCTCGACCGGCGCCGGGCTGCCGGCCGACACGGCGGCGCGGGCGGCGAGCACGCCCGGGGTGGCGGCGGCCGTGGGCGTGCTGCGCTCCGGCGCCCTCTACGAGTCTGCCGGGGCACTGGGCTCGGCCACGGTGCTCGGCGTCTCCGGCGATCCCGCCCAACTGCCGCACGTGCTCGACCTGGACGTCAGGACCGGGTCGCTGGACCGGGTCGGCAGCGGCACCGTCGCGCTGGACGCGACGCTCGCCGACACCCTGGGCCTGAAGGTCGGCGACCGGGCCCCGCTCTGGCTGGGCGACGGCACCAAGGTCGACCCGCTGGTCGTCGCGACCTACGGCAACGGGCTCGGCCTGGGACAGGTACTGATGGGGCGGGCCGAGCTGGTCGGACACGTCTCCTCGGGCTTCGACAGCCAGGTGCTGGTCGCCGACGCCCCCGGCGGTGACAGCGCCGCCGTCGGGCATGCGCTGGCGGGCCTGGGGATCCCCGGGGCCACGGTCACCGACCGGGCCGGCTACGCCGGGCAGGCCGACAAGGACCTGGCGCTCAGCTCCTGGGCGAACACGGTGATGGCCGCCGTCCTCGGCGGCTTCGCGGCCGTCGCCACCGCCAACACCCTGGTGATGACGGTGCTGGACCGCCGCCGCGAGGTGGCCATGCTGAGGCTGGCCGGGACCACCCGCCGCCAGGTGCGGCGGATGATCCGCTGGGAGGCCCTGCTGGTCTCCTCGGCCGGGCTGCTGATCGGCGGCGTCCTCGCCGCCATCGGCCTGATCCCGATCGCGCAGGGCGTCACCGGCTCCGCCCCGTACGTGCCCCCGGCCACGGCCGCCGCCCTGGTCGGCGGGACGCTGGCGCTGGGCCTGGCCGCGACGGCGCTCCCGGCCCGGTCGCTGCTGCGCTCCCGGCCGGTGGAGGCCGGCAGCGGACGGGGCTGAGGCTCAGCCCGCCTCGGGCGCGCTGACGAGCAGCTCGTCCGCGTCGAAGCAGGTCCGGTCACCCGTGTGACAGGCGGCACCGATCTGGTCGACCTTGACCAGGACGGTGTCGCCGTCGCAGTCCAGCGCGACGGACTTCACCAGCTGGAGGTGGCCGGAGGTGTCGCCCTTCACCCAGTACTCGCTGCGGCTGCGGGACCAGTAGGTGCAGCGGCCGGTGGTCAGGGTGCGGTGCAGGGCCTCGTCGTCCATCCAGCCGAGCATCAGCACCTCCCCCGTGTCGTACTGCTGGGCGACGGCGGGCACGAGGCCCTGCGCGTCGCGCTTCAGGCGGGCCGCGACGGCGGGGTCGAGGGCGGTGCTGCCGGGGGCAGCGGGCAGGGCGGAGGCAGCGGACATGCCCCCATTCTGCCAAGCCCGCGCCGCTGACCGGGCCACACCCGCCGCGCGGCGGCCGGCAGCGGGGCCGGTACGGGGCCGGCAGCGGGGCCGGCAGCGAGGCCGGCAGCGAGGCCGGTACGGGGCCGGTACGGGGCCGGTACGGGGCCGGTACGGGGCCGGTACGGGGCCGCTGCCGACCGGTACCGGGCGGTGGGCCATCCGGACATTTGCGCTGATGCCCGATCAACTCGGCCTCCCAGCACCGTCGTATTCCGGCCCCACAGGGCTACTGCCCGGCCGCGCACGGCATCCTGGTGCGCATGAGTGCTCCACCCCCGCCACCACCGCCACCATCGACACCGCCCGCCGTGCCGCCGGTACCGCCGGCACCGCCGGCACCACCGGCACCGTCGGGCCAGCAGCCGCCGTACCCGCCGCAGCAGGGGTTCCCGCAGCCGCCGTACCCGCCGCAGGGCTACCCGCAGCAGGGGTTCCCGCAGCAGGACTACCAGCTCCAGGCACCGCAGGCCCCCCAGGCGGACTACCCGCTCCAGGCGCCGCAGCCGCAGCCGCCCTACCCGCCGCAGTGGCAGCAGCCGCAGTGGCAGGGACAGCCACAGCCGCAGCCACAGTGGCAGCAGCCGCAGTGGCAGGTTCCGCCGCAGTCGCAGGTGCCGCCCCAGTGGCAGGCGCCGCCGCAGTCGCTGGTGCCGCCGAAGGAGTTGACCCGCTCCGAGCAGGTCGCCCGCAACCGGAAGGTCGTCGCGGTGGTGTCGGGCTCGGTCCTCGCCCTGGCGCTGGTGGTCGGCGGCTCGTGGTGGGCCCTGGGCAGCATCTCCGGCGGTAGCCCGGCCGTGGGGTTCAACGGGGACCACGTCGGCGACTGCGGCCTGCTCACGCCGGACCTGACCAGGATGACGCCCTCCTCCTGCTACGCGGCCCACACGGCCGAGGTGACCGGCCTGGTCACGCTGCCCAGCGGCCTCGCCAGTGCCAGTGCGGTCCTCTCCGAGACGACCGCGATGTGCTTGCCGATCGACACGGAGAAGCAGGTCGCCCAGTCAGTGAGCGAGGTTCAGGCGGCGGACATGGCTCCCGACTGGGCCCAGTACGAGAGCGGACAGCGCGTCGCCGAGTGCGCGCTCGGCAACCCCCAGGGCACGCTCGACGCACCGCTGTCCTGATCGGCGCGATCGACCGCCCCGCGTCGTACGCTGGCTCCATGTCGAACTACGCGCGACGCGAACGTCTGCTGCTCGTCGATCTCCTGGAGGCCGTCGGCCCCGACGCCCCCACCCTGTGCCAGGGCTGGACCACCCAGGACCTCGCCGGACACCTGGTGGTGCGCGAGCGGCGGCCCGACGCCGCGGGGGGCATGTTCATCAAGCCCCTCGCGGCGCGGCTGGCCAAGGTCCACGGCGAGTACAGCGCCAGGCCCTACGCCGAACTGCTGGAGCTGATCCGCACCGGCCCGCCGCCGCTGTCGCTGTTCGGCATCCCGGGCGCGGACGAGGCCGCCAACACCGTCGAGTACTTCGTCCACGGCGAGGACGTCCGCCGCGCCCAGCGCGACTGGGTGCCCCGGGTCCTGGACGCCGAGTTCGCCGACGCCCTCTGGGGCAAGCTGGCCCGGACCGCCTCGCTGGCGGGTCGGCGCTCCCCGGTCGGCCTGGTGCTGCGCCGCCCGGACGGGCAGACCACCGTCGCCCGCAAGGGCTCACCGGTGGTGACGGTGACCGGCGAGCCGGGCGAGCTGCTGATGTTCGTGATGGGCCGTCAGGCCCACGCCCAGGTGGACCTGGAGGGCGACCACGAGGCCGTGGCCAAGGTGACCACGGCGCAGCTCGGCGTCTGACACCGGCCTCCCGCAGCCTGGACCGGCCTCAGCGGACGGGGTGTCCGGCGGCCCGCAGGGCCTGCTTGACCTCGCCGATGCGCAGGTCGCCGAAGTGGAAGACGCTGGCGGCCAGCACGGCGTCCGCGCCCGCCTCCACGGCGGGCGCGAAGTCGCCGAGCTTGCCGGCGCCGCCGCTGGCGATGACCGGGACGCCGACCTCGCGCCGGACGGCGCGCAGCAACTCCAGGTCGTAGCCGTCCTTGGTGCCGTCCGAGTCCATGGAGTTGAGCAGGATCTCGCCGGCGCCCAGCGCGGCCGCGCGGGCGGCCCACTCGACGGCGTCCAGGCCGGTGCCGCGCCGCCCGCCGTGGGTGGTGACCTCGAAGCCGGAGGCGGTGGTGGTGCCCCCGGGGGTGCGCCGGGCGTCGACCGACAGCACCAGCACCTGACGGCCGAAGCGCTCCGCGATCTCGCGCAGCAGCTCCGGCCGGGCGATCGCGGCGGTGTTGACGCCGACCTTGTCCGCGCCGGCCCGCAGCAGCCGGTTGACGTCCTCGACCTCGCGGACGCCGCCGCCGACGGTGAGCGGGATGAACACCTGCTCGGCGGTCCGGCGGACCACGTCGTAGGTGGTCTCCCGGTCGCCCGAGGAGGCGGTGATGTCGAGGAAGGTGAGCTCGTCGGCGCCCTCGGCGTCGTAGAGCCGGGCCATCTCGACCGGGTCGCCGGCGTCGCGGAGGTTCTCGAAGTTGACGCCCTTGACGACCCGGCCCCCGTCGACGTCCAGGCAGGGGATCACGCGAACGGCGAGGGACATGCGGGGGGTCTCCATCCAAGTGCGGCAGGTGCGGTGGGTGCGGGCGGCGTCAGCGGGCGGCGGTCCGGCGGTAGGCCTCGACCTCGACCTCGACCGCCATCCGGGAGTCGAGCAGGGCGCTGACGACGACCATGGTCGCGGCCGGGCGGACCGCGTCGAACAGCTCCTTGTGGACCCGGCCGACGTCGTCGACGTCGCGGGCGTGGGTGACGTACATCCGGGTGCGGACCACGTCGGTCGCGCTCATCCCGAAGCCGGCGAGCGCGGTGAGCGCCACGCCGAATGCGGTGCGGGCCTGGTCGGAGGGCGAGCCCTCGAACAGGATCCGGCCGTCGTCCCAGGCGGTGCAGCCGGAGACGAAGACGAAGTCGCCGACGGCGACCGCCCGGGAGAAGCCGAACTGCTCCTCCCAGGGGCTCGCGCCGTTGACCCTCACTGCGGGCACTACCTGACTCGGTGTCACCGGGCGATCAGTCATGCCGTGGTCATCTCCTTGGGCCCGCCTGCGGCGCCTGCTTCGGTGACAGGCGTGCTTCTAGGACACGCTAGACGGCCGCGACCGTGGCCAGCGCCTCTTCGAGGGTGAATGCCTGAGCGTAGAGGGCCTTGCCCACGATTGCGCCCTCCACGCCCGCGCCGACGAGCGAGGCGATGTCGCGCAGGTCCTGGAGCGAGGAGACGCCGCCGCTGGCGACCACGGCCCGGTCGGTCGCGGCGCAGACGTTGCGCAGCAGCTCCAGGTTGGGGCCGGTGAGGGTGCCGTCCTTGTCGACGTCGGTGACGACGTAGCGGGCGCAGCCCTCGGCGTCCAGGCGGGCCAGGGCCTCGTAGAGGTCGCCGCCCTCGCTGGTCCAGCCCCGGCCGCGGAGGGTGGTGCCGACGACGTCGAGGCCGACCGCGATCCGGTCGCCGTACTCGGCGATGGCCTTGGCCACCCACTCCGGGGACTCCAGCGCGGCGGTGCCGAGGTTGACCCGGGCGCAGCCGGTGGCCAGCGCGGCGCGCAGCGAGGCGTCGTCGCGGATGCCGCCGGAGAGCTCGACCTTGACGTCGAGGCGGCCGGTGACCTCGGCCAGCAGGGCGCGGTTGTCGCCGGTGCCGAAGGCCGCGTCGAGGTCGACCAGGTGGATCCACTCGGCGCCGGCCTGCTGCCAGGCGAGGGCGGCGGCCAGCGGCTCGCCGTAGGAGGTCTCGGAGCCGGAGGCGCCCTTGACCAGGCGTACGGCCTGTCCGTCGCGGACGTCGACGGCGGGCAGGAGGACGAGGCGGTCGGTCGCCGGAGTGCTCACAGGGACGAGATCCAGTTCTTCAGCAGGGTCGCTCCGGCGTCGCCGGACTTCTCGGGGTGGAACTGCGTCGCGGCGAGGGGTCCGTTCTCGACCGCGGCGACGAAGGGCTCGCCGTGCTCCGCCCAGGTGACCAGCGGCGGGCGCAGCTGCTCGATGGGCGGCAGCTCCCAGTGCCGGACGGCGTAGGAGTGGACGAAGTAGTAGCGGGCGTCGTCGTCCAGACCGTGGAAGAGGGTGCTTCCGGCCGGGGCCTTGACCGTGTTCCAGCCCATGTGCGGCACGATCGGCGCCTGCAGCGGCTCGACGGCGCCGGGCCACTCGTCGCAGCCCTCGGTCTCGACGCCGTGCTCGACCCCGCGGGCGAAGAGGATCTGCATGCCGACGCAGATGCCGAGCACCGGCCGGCCGCCGGACAGCCGACGGCCGATCACCCGCTCGCCGCGCACCGCGCGCAGGCCCTCCATGCAGGCGGCGAAGGCGCCGACGCCGGGGACGAGCAGCCCGTCGGCGTCGAGGGCGGTCTGGAAGTCGGAGGTGACCTCGACCTCGGCGCCGACCCGCTCCAGCGCGCGCTGCGCGGAGCGGAGGTTGCCGGAACCGTAGTCGAGGACGACCACGCGCTTCGTCATACCAGTCCTTACCTAGCTTGTGGGTGGCCCAGCTTGTGGGTGACCTGAACTTGTGGGTGGGGTCACATGAGTTGCATGACGCCGGTGGCGAAGCACATCAGGCCGGCGAGCGCGAGCAGCACCACCACGCCCTTGGAGATCTTCTGCTTCAGGAAGGACCAGGCCCCGCCTATCAGGAAGAGGCCGACGAAGATCAGGATGTAGACGGTGCCGTTCATATGGCTCATGGCTTACAGCGCGCCCTTGGTCGACGGGAGGATCCCGGCCGCGCGCGGGTCCAGCTCGCTGGCGTACCGCAGCGCCCGGGCGAGCGCCTTGAACTGGCACTCGACAATGTGATGGGCATTGCGTCCATACGGTACGTGGACGTGGAGAGCGATCTGCGCCTGGGCCACGAATGACTCCAGGATGTGCCGGGTCATGGTGGTGTCGTAGGTCCCGATCATCGGGGCCATGCCCTCGGGCTCGGTGTGCACCAGGTAGGGCCGGCCGGAGAGGTCGACCGTGACCTGGGCCAGCGACTCGTCCAGCGGGACGGTGCAGTTGCCGAAGCGGTAGATGCCGACCTTGTCGCCGAGCGCCTGCTTGAAGGCGGCGCCTATCGCGAGGGCGGTGTCCTCGATCGTGTGGTGGGTGTCGATGTGCAGGTCGCCGTCGGTCTTCACGGTCAGGTCGAACAGCCCGTGCCGGCCGAGCTGGTCGAGCATGTGGTCGTAGAAGCCGACGCCGGTGCTGATGTCGGTGTTGCCGCGCCCGTCGAGGTTGAGCTCGACCTTGACGGAGGTCTCCTTGGTGGTGCGCTCGACGCGACCGATCCTCGGGGTCGTCATGCTGGGAGTGGTCATGACTGCGGGAGCTCCTTGAGCGAGGTGCGGACGGCGTCGAGGAAGGCGCTGTTCTCTTCGGGGGTGCCGGCGGTGACCCGGAGCCAGCCGGGCACGCCGTTGTCGCGGACCAGCACGCCCTGGTCGAGCACGGACTGCCACATCGCGTGGGTGTCCGCGAACTCGCCGAACTGGACGAAGTTGGCGTCCGAGTCGGTGACCTGGAGCCCCATCGCCCGCAGCTCGGTGACCAGCCGGTCGCGCTCGGCCTTGAGCCGGTCGACGTAGCCGAGCAGGGTGTCGGTGAACTCCAGCGCGGCCAGCGCGGTCGCCTGGGTGACCGAGGAGAGGTGGTACGGCAGCCGGACCAGCTGCACCGCGTCGACCACGGCCGGGTCGGCGGCCAGGTAGCCGAGGCGCAGCCCGGCCGCGCCGAAGGCCTTGGACATGGTGCGGGTGACCACCAGCAGCGGCCGGCCCTCGGTCAGCTCCAGCAGCGAGGGCCGGTGTGAGAACTCGGTGTACGCCTCGTCGACGATCACCAGTGTCGGCTTGACCGCCTGCGCCGCCTCGTAGAGGGCGATCACGGTGGCCCGGTCGACGGCGGTGCCGGTCGGGTTGTTCGGCGAGCAGACGAAGAGGACGTCGGGCCGCTGCTCGCCGATGGCGGCGACGGCGGCGTCGAGGTCGATGGTGAAGTCCGCGTTGCGCGGTCCCTGGCTCCAGCCGGTGCCGGTGCCCCGGGCGATCAGGTCGTGCATCTGGTACGTCGGCGAGAAGCCGAGGGCGCGGCGGCCGGGACCGCCGAAGGTCTGCAGCAGCTGCTGCAGGATCTCGTTGGAGCCGTTGGCGGCCCAGACGTTCTCGCGGGCCACCGGGTGGCCGGTGGAGCGGGTCAGGTAGGCGGCCAGCCCCTCGCGCAGCTCGACCGCGTCGCGGTCCGGGTAGCGGTTGAGGTGGCGGGCGGCCTCGGCGACCCGCTCGGCGATCCGGGCCACCAGCGGCTCGGGCAGCGGGTACGGGTTCTCATTGGTGTTGAGCCGGACCGGGACGTCCAACTGCGGTGCCCCGTAAGGGGACTGTCCCTTGAGCTCGTCGCGGACGGGCAGGTCGTCGATGCTCAGCCGGTCGCTCGTCGTACCGCTGCTCGTCGTACCGCTGCTCGTCGTACCGTCGTTCGTCATGCCGTCGTTCGTCATGCCTCGGGGGTCGTCCAATCGAATCGGGCGCGCACGGCGTCGCCGTGTCCTGGCAGGTCCTCGGCGTCGGCCAGGGTCACCACGTGCGCTGCGACGTCCGCCAGCGCCTCACGGGTGTAGTCGACGACATGGATCCCGCGCAGGAAGGACTGCACGCTCAGGCCCGAGGAGTGGCAGGCGCACCCGCCGGTCGGCAGCACGTGGTTGGAGCCGGCCGCGTAGTCGCCCAGCGAGACCGGGGCGAACGCGCCGACGAAGACCGCGCCCGCATTGCGGACCCGGGCGGCGACGGCGGCGGCGTCGGCGGTCTGGATCTCCAGGTGCTCGGCGGCGTAGGCGTTGACCACGTCCAGGCCCTGGTCGACCGAGTCGACCAGGATGATCCCGGACTGCGGGCCGGTCAGCGCCTCGCGGACCCGGGCCTGGTGCCGGGTCGCGGCGACCTGGGTCTCCAGCTCGGCCTCGACCGCCTCGGCCAGTGCGGGCGAGTCGGTGACCAGGACCGAGGCCGCGTGCGGGTCGTGCTCGGCCTGGCTGATCAGGTCGGCGGCGACATGGCGCGGGTCGGCGGTCGCGTCCGCGAGGATCGCGATCTCGGTCGTCCCGGCCTCGGCGTCGATCCCGACCCGGCCCTTGAGCAGCCGCTTGGCGGCGGCGACGTAGATGTTGCCGGGGCCGGTGACCAGGTTGACCGGCTCGCAGCGGCCCTCGCCCTCACCGGCGCCGTAGGCGAACATGGCGATCGCCTGGGCGCCGCCGACCGCGTAGACCTCGTCGACGCCGAGCAGCGCGCAGGCCGCGAGGATGGTGGGGTGCGGCAGGCCGCCGAACTCCTTCTGCGGCGGTGAGGCCAGAGCCATGGCGGGTACCCCGGCCTCCTGCGCCGGGACCGCGTTCATCACCACGGAGGAGGCCAGCGGGGCCAGCCCGCCCGGGACGTAGAGGCCGACCCGGTCGACCGGCACCCAGCGCTCGGTGACCGTGCCGCCGGGCACCACCTGGGTGGTGTGGTCGGTGCGGCGCTGCGCGCGGTGGACCAGCCGGGCCCGGCGGATCGACTCCTCCAGGGCGGCGCGGACCTTCGGGTCGAGCTCGGCGAGGGCGTCGTCGATCGCCTGCTTCGGCACCCGGATGCTGTCCAGCCTTACCCCGTCGAAGCGCTCCGTGATCTCGATCAGCGCCTCGACGCCGCGATGGCGGACGTCCTCGCAGATCGGTCGCACCCTCTCCAGTGCGGCCTCGACGTCGAGCTCGGCACGCGGCAGCACGCCGCGCAGGTCGTCGGTGGAACCACGGAGGTCGATTCGCGAAATCACACGCCCAGTGTACGGAGGTCGCGGAACGTGACGTCCGGGAGTTCCACTCCCTGGGACGACTCCCGAGACGGATTCCATCCCTTCGGCCCCGCCCGGCGGCCGCCTGCGGGCGAGCGGCCGATCTGCCCGTACTCTTACGCCCGTGACGGAACGGCTCCCCCTCTTCCCCCTCGGCACCGTGCTCTACCCGGGCCTGGTGCTGCCCCTGTCCGTCTTCGAGGAGCGGTACCGGCAGCTGATGGCGGACCTGCTGGCCGGCGCCGAGCCCTACCGCTTCGGCGTGGTCGCGATCCGCGACGGACAGGAGACCGCGCCCACCGGAGTCCCGGGCGGGTCCTCGGCGCTGGCCGGCCTCGGCCCGGACCCGGCGCGCTCGCTGTTCGAGGTGGGCTGCACCGCCGAGGTCGCCTCGGTCGAGACCCGGGCCGACGGCGGCTACGACCTGCTGGTGACCGGCACCACCCGGTTCCGGATGCTGTCCATCGACGTCTCCGGCCCCTACCTGACCGCGGAGACCGAGCGGCTGGTCGAGGACCCGGGGCCGGAGGCGACGGTGCTCGCCCAGGGCGTGGAGCGGACCTTCCGGGCCTACCAGCGACGGCTGGCGGGCGCCCGCGAGGCCACCATCGCCGGGGTCCAGGAGCTGCCGGACGACCCGATGGTGCTGTCCTACCTGGTCGCTGCGGCCTCGGTGCTGAGCACCGGCGACAAGCAGCGGCTGCTGGCCGCCGAGACCGCGAGCACCCGGCTCAGCGCCGAGCTGCAGCTGCTGCGCCGGGAGACCGCGGTGCTGGCGAAGCTGCCCTCGCTGCCCGCCGTGGAGCTGGGGCGGCAGAGCTTCAACCCCAACTGAGCCCCGCCCGGGACCGGGTCACTTGGGCCCCTGCGGCAGGGCCCCGGTCACCGTCACCTGCTCCGGGAAGGAGGAGGCCGGTGCCGCCCAGTAGGCGCCCGGGTAGGCCCAGAGGTAGGTCCCGGTGGTCTCCGCGTGGACGGTCGCGGCCAGTTCGCCCTCGGGGTCGGACTTGACCACGGCGACGGTCACCGGCTTCTTGCAGCCGGTGGCGCAGAACTGCAGGTCGACCTTCTGCCCGGGGTTCGGCACCAGCTGCCCGGACTGCCAGTCGGCCTTCTGCAGCTGCCCGCCGACGGTGAACGCCTCCCCCTTGGCGGCGGTCGGCAGCACGCCGTAGAGCGAGGCGTAGCCGAACTTGATGATCGAGAAGCGGCCGGCCTTGTCCTCCTCCCGGGCGTCTCCGTCGTTGGCGTGGACGGTCGCCTGGAGGAACCAGTGGCCGGCCATGTCGTCGAAGATCTGCCGCTCGGCGGCGTTCACCGACGAGGTCCCGGTGCACACCGACTCGGTCTTCGAGGTGGCCGTGCAGACGGCCTTCGAGGGGGTGAGGATCCCGTAGTTCGAGCCCCAGAGCCCGATCTGGTCGACGGACTTGATGCCCGAGGGGTCCTCGGCGGTGATGCTGAAGGTGAAGGCGGCGCTCTCGGTGGCGCCGCCGAGCACGATCGGGTGCCCGCCGTTGACCACCACCTTGAGGATCTTGGTGGCGCCGTGCGAGGAGGTCTTCTGGATCGACGGCAGCAGGATCCCGCACACGGCGAGGACACCCGACACCAGCAGGACCGCGGAACGTCTGCGCATGCTCTCCAACTCCGGCTCGGACTCCAGGTCAAAAGGCGCCGGCCGGGAAACTCCAGCTCGGGACGGCCGCCCGGTACCCCGGTCGGCCGCCATTGTCCCCCGAACGGGTCGGGTACACCGCCATCGGTCTGGGTATGGGCAACGGAACAGTCCGGCGGCCCCCCTCCTCAGGCGGTCCGACCGGGCCGAACGGAAGAGGTGTTGGACGTGGACCGCTGCGTCGTCCTGGTGGATGCCGGCTACCTGCTGGGCGCCGCGGCCAGTCTGGTGGCCGGGGAGAGCTCCCGCTCGCGGATCGCCGTGGACCACGCCGGGCTGATCGGCCAGCTGCGGGAGCGGGCCGAGGCCGAGACCGGGCTGCCGCTGCTGCGGATCTACTGGTTCGACGCCGCGCCGGACCGCCGTCCGCTGCCGGAGCACCGCAGGCTGCGGGTGATGCCCCGGGTCACCGTCCGGCTGGGCGCGCTGACCCGCGCCGACGGCCGCTGGGTGCAGAAGGGCGTGGACGCCGCGATGCACGCCGAGCTGTCCGAGCTGGCCCGCAACCGGGCCTGCGCCGACGTGGTGCTGGTCACCGGCGACGGGGACCTGCTGCCGGGGATGACCGCGGCCAAGGACTACGGGGTCGCGGTCCACCTGTGGGCGGTGCAGGCCGCCGACGGCGACTTCAACCAGTCCGAGGACCTGGTGGCCGAGGCCGACGAGCGCCGGGTGCTGGACCGGGAGTGGATCACCCGCTCGATCCGGGCCAGGGAGGCGGTCGCGCCCTGCCCGCCGACCGATCCGCGCCCGGACATCGCCAAGATCCTCGCCGCGCCGCGCCCGGACGAGTCCGCACCCGACTCCCCCGCCGACCTGCCGGGCCTGGTCGGCCTCCGGGCCCTGAACGGCGGCGGGCTGAGCGGTGGGCTGGGCAGCGGCGGGCCCAACGGCATCGGGCCCAACGGCATCGGACCCAACGGCATCGGGCTCGGCGGCGGCGCCCAGGGCGGCGAGCCCGCCCCGCCCGGCGGCGGCGACCCGGACACCGGCGTGCACGAGCCGTCCAGGCTGCCCGCCGACGCCAGGCCGCCGGCCCACCGGTTCCCCACGCCCAAGGAGATCGCCGCCGGGATCACCGCCGCCAGGACCGTCCCCCCGACGCCGCCGCCCGCGCCGTCCACCCTGCGCTGGTCCTCCGACCGGGGCTGGGTGGACCGCCCCGGCGAGGGCGGCAGCACCTGCGACTCCCTGCCGACGCTGACCCAGCTCACCACCGCCGAGCAGAAGTGGGCCGACCGCGAGGAGGACATCACCACCGTCGCCGGGGACCCCAACGAGGTCGGCCAGGTCTTCGCCCGCCGCTGGACCGAACGGCTCGGTGACCAGGGCCGGCTCACCGGGCTGTGGACCGACTACCCCCGGATCCCGCACCGGGTCGACGGCGAGCTGCTGCGCTACGCGGCCCGGTTCGGCCTGCTCGCACACAAGGACGACCAGATCGACGAACACGACCGGTACGCCATCCGGGCCGGGTTCTGGCGCGAGATCGCCACCCGCGTCCCGGGGGGCGAGGCCCTGCAAACGGAGTCCTGACCTCCGCTGTACCGTTGTCGCCTGTGACGGGCAGGGAGAACACGGGCGCCGAGGACAGCTGCTGCAGCGTCCTGGACCTGACCAAGCAGTACCGGACTGGGCGCGGCGCCAAGGCGCAGGTCGTCCGGGCGAACGCCGGGATCTCGTTGGAGGTCCGCCGGGGCGAGGTCTTCGGGCTGCTCGGACCCAACGGCGCGGGCAAGTCGACGCTGGTGCGCCAGCTCACCGGCCTGCTCCGGCCCGACAGCGGCTCGATCCGGATCCTCGGCCACGACATCGTCCGCCACCCCGAGCACGCCTCCCGGCTGCTGGCCTACCTCGGCCAGGAGTCCACCGCCCTGGACGAGCTCACCGTCGCGCTGGCGGTGGAGACCACCGCCCGGCTGCGCGGCCTCGGCCGGCCCCAGGCGCGGGCCGCCCGCGACGCCGCGCTGGCCGAGCTGGCGCTGGAACCGCTGGCGGACCGGGTGCTCGGCAAGCTCTCCGGCGGCCAGCGCCGACTGGCCTGCTTCGCCACCGCGCTGGTCGGCGAGCGCCCGCTGCTGGTCCTGGACGAGCCGACGACCGGGATGGACCCGGTGGCCCGGCGCGCCGTCTGGGCCGCCGTCGAGCGCCGCCGGGCCGAACGCGGCACCACCGTGCTGCTGGTCACCCACAACGTCATCGAGGCCGAGACGGTGCTCGACCGGGTCGCCGTGGTCGACGAGGGCCGGGTCATCGCCTGCGACACGCCCGGCGGACTGAAGGCCCTGGTCGACGGCGACGTCCGGCTGGACCTGGTCTGGCGCGAGGACGCCCCGCTGGGGCTGCCGGCCATCGCCGCGCTGGCCGCGCGGGCGGTCCGCTCCGGCCGCCGCTGGACCGTGCGCACCGACCCGGACCGGGCCCGGGAGCTGGTCGCCCAGGTCACCTCGGGCCCGGCCTTCGCCGCCCTGGACGACTTCTCACTCAGCACGCCCAGCCTTGAGGACGTGTACCTGCTGCTCGGCGGACGCCATGAAGGACTCGCGAAATGACCGGACCTCGGGAAATGACCGCGGCCGTCGCTGTCTCCCGCCCCGCCGTGCTGGCGCCCGGAGCCGCGCTGCTGCCCTCGCTGGGCGCGGTCTACCGGGCGCAGCTGTCCCGGGCCCGGGTCTCCCGGATCCCGCTGCTGTTCGTGGCGACCTTCCAGTCCCTCGGGATCATGGCGATGATGCGCGGCGTCGTCAGCGGCGGCGACAGCGAGGCCGCCCGGGACGTGGTCGCCGGGTCGAGCGTGCTGGTGGTCGCCTTCGTCGCGCTGAACCTGCTGGCCCAGTACTTCGGCCGGCTGCGGGCCACCGGCGGGCTGGACCACTACGCGACGCTGCCGGTCCCGCCGGCCTCGGTGGTGCTGGGCACGGCGGCGGCCTACGCCTCGTTCACCGTGCCCGGGGCGCTGGTGACCGCCGGGGTGGGCTGCGGGCTGTTCCGGCTGGGCTGGGTGCACCTGTGGGTGCTGCTGCTGGTGGTGCCGCTGTCCGGGGCGGCGCTGTCCGGCCTGGGCGCGGCCTGCGGGCTGCTGGCGAGCCGGCAGGAGATCGCCACCCTGCTGGGCCAGCTGGGCATGTCGGCGGCGCTGCTGCTGGGCGTGCTGCCGCCGACCCACATGCCGGAGGCGATCCGCTGGGTGCGCGACCTGCTGCCGTCGACCTACGGCGTGGAGGCGCTGGCCCGCAGCTTCGACCGGCGCCCGGACTGGTCCGCGGTGGCGCTGGACCTGGCGGTCTGCGGGGCCGTCGGAGTGGTCTCGCTGGCCGTCTCCACGTGGGCCTACCGACGCGCCGCCACCCGCCGCTGATCTCCGTGGGACGATGACGCGATGACCGATCAGAACACCGATGCCGACGGCGGGTCCGGCCCCTCGCCCGAGCCCGGGTCCGGGCAGGCCGCGCCAGTGCCGCTGTCCAAGTCCGCGCCGGAGCCCCTGCCCGAGCCGGCGTCCCCGCCCGAGCCGGAGCCGCTGTCCGCGCCGCTGCCGGGCCACCCGGCCGAGGCCGCCGACGCGCCCGTACGGTTCTCCCGCGAGCTGCGGACCGACCTGCTGCTGGGGCTCGCCCTGATCGCCGGATCGGCCGTGCTGGGCCTGCTGATGGGGCTGCTGTGGGAGCGGGTGGCGCCGAAGGTGCCGCTCTACGCCGACACCTCCGACATCTACCTGTCGGATCCGGAGGGCGAGCAGGCGATCACCGCCGACGCCTACTTCGCGATCATCGGCGCGGTCATCGGCCTGCTGCTGGCGGCCCTGGCGTACTGGCGCACCCGCGCCCGCGACGTGGGCGTCGGGGTGCCGGTCGGGCTGGCCCTGGGCGGGCTGCTCGGCGGCTACCTGGCGATGCGGCTCGGGGTGCACCTGGGCCCGAGCAGCAACATCATCGCCACGGCCAAGAGCGTCGCCCTGGGGAAGACCTTCTACGGGCCGCTGGCGGTGACCGCCAACGGCGTGCTGCTGGCCTGGCCGGGGGTCGCGCTGGTCACCCTGATCGTCCTCACCAGGATCTTCTCGCCGAAGCCGAGCGCCCCGGAAACACTCTGGGCGCAACCCTTGTCACAAGCGTCACCGGAGCGCTCCGACACCCCTTAGCGCGCGCTAGGGTGGGTGCCTACCCCGCGCCGACACCTGGGCCGAACCCTGTGCCCACCCGCGTGCCGACCCTGCCATGAGGAGTGCCCGTACCGTGGCCGACAGCTTCGTTCACCTGCATGTCCACACCGAGTACTCGATGCTGGACGGGGCTGCCAAGAACGGCAAGCTGATCGCCGAGGTGGAGCGGCTGGGCATGCCCGCCGTGGCCATGTCGGACCACGGCAACATGTTCGGCGCGTACGAGTTCCAGCAGATCGGCAAGAAGTCCGGGGTCAAGCCGATCATCGGGATCGAGGCGTACGTCGCGCCGGAGTCCCGGTTCCACAAGAAGCAGGTCTTCTGGGCGCCGGGCGGGCAGCGCGTCGCCAGCAGCGACGGCGAGGGCGGCAAGGACGTCTCCGGCGGCGGCCGGTACACCCACATGACCATGTGGGCGGAGAACGCCGAGGGGCTGCGCAACCTCTTCCGGCTCTCCTCGCTGGCGTCCATGGAGGGCTACTACATGAAGCCCCGGATGGACCGGGAGCTGATCGCCGCCAACGCCAAGGGCATCATCGCCACCACCGGCTGCCCCTCGGGCGAGGTGCAGACCCGGCTGCGGCTGGGGCAGTTCGACGAGGCGATCAAGGCCGCCAGCGCCTACCAGGACATCTTCGGCAAGGAGAACTACTTCCTGGAGCTGATGGACCACGGCCTGGACATCGAGCGCAGCGTCCGCGAGGACCTGCTCCGGGTGGCCAAGCAGCTGGGCATCCCGCTGCTGGCGACCAACGACTCGCACTACGTCACCGAGGACCAGGCGGACGCCCACGACAACCTGCTCTGCGTGGGCGTGGGCAAGAACAAGGACGACCCGAACCGGTTCAAGTTCAACGGCTCGGGCTACTACATCAAGACCGCCGAGGAGATGCGCGAGCTCTTCCGCGAGCTGCCCGAGGCCTGCGACAACACCCTCGCCATCGGCGAGCGGATCCAGCCCTACGACGAGGTCTTCACCTACGTCGACCGGATGCCCCAGTTCGACGTGCCCGAGGGCGAGACCCAGGCGTCCTGGCTGCGGCACAAGATCGCGGAGGGGCTCCCCCGGCGCTACGGCGACAACCCGAGCCAGGAGGTGCTGGACCGGATCGAGCTGGAGATGGGCGTCATCTCCCCGATGGGCTTCGACGCCTACTTCCTCGTGGTCGCGGACATCTGCCAGTACGCCCGCGACAACGGCATCCCGGTCGGCCCCGGCCGTGGTTCGGCGGCCGGCTCGATCGTGGCCTACCTGACCCGGATCACCGAGCTGGACCCGCTCGAACACGATCTGCTGTTCGAGCGCTTCCTCAACCCGGAGCGGATCAACCCGCCCGACGTCGACATCGACTTCGACGACCGCCAGCGCGACCAGATGGTGCGCTACGTCACCGAGAAGTACGGCGAGGCGTACACCGCGCAGGTGAACACCTTCGGCACGATCAAGGCCAAGGCCGCCGTCAAGGACGCCAACCGGATCCTCGGCTACCCCTTCTCCATGGGCGACCGGATCACCAAGGCCATGCCGCCGGACGTGATGGGCAAGGGCGTCCCGCTCTACGCGCTGTTCGACGAGACGCACCCCCGGTACTCCGAGGGCGGCGAGATCCGCGCGATGTACGAGAACGAGCCCGACGTCCGCAAGATCATCGACACCGGCAAGGGCATCGAGGGCCTGACCCGGGGCACCGGCGTGCACGCCGCCGCGGTGATCCTCTCCTCGGCTCCGCTGCTCGACCTCATCCCGCTGCACAAGCGGGACAAGGACGGGGTGATCATCACCGGCTTCTCGTACCCCCAGTGCGAGGAGATGGGTCTGATCAAGATGGACTTCCTGGGTCTGCGGAACCTGGGCATCATCGATCACGCCATCAAGATCATCAAGGCCAACCGGGGCATCGAGGTCGACACCGAGAAGATCGCCATCGACGACCCGGTCACCTACGACCTGCTCGCCCGGGGCGACACCCTGGGCGTCTTCCAGCTGGACGGCGGGCCCATGCGGGCGCTGCTGAAGCTGATGAAGCCGACCGAGTTCGCCGACATCTCCGCCGTCTCCGCGCTCTACCGGCCCGGCCCGATGGGCATGAACTCGCACACCAACTACGCGCTCCGGAAGAACGCCCAGCAGGAGATCACCCCGATCCACCCCGAGCTGGAGGAGCCGCTCAAGGAGGTGCTCGGCCCCACCTACGGCCTGATCGTCTACCAGGAGCAGGTGCAGCGAGCCGCGCAGGTGCTGGCCGGCTACAGCCTCGGCCAGGCCGACCTGCTCCGCCGGGCCATGGGCAAGAAGAAGAAGGAGGTCCTGGAACAGGAGTTCGTGCCGTTCCACGCGGGCTGCCAGGAGCGCGGCTACTCGGACGAGGCGATCCAGGCGGTCTGGGACGTGCTGGTCCCCTTCGCCGGCTACGCCTTCAACAAGTCGCACTCCGCCGCCTACGGCCTGGTCTCCTACTGGACCGCCTACCTCAAGGCCAACTACCCCGCCGAGTACATGGCCGCCCTGCTGACGTCGGTCTCCGACGACAAGGACAAGATGGCGATCTACCTCGCCGAGTGCCGCCGGCTGGGCATCAAGATCCTCTCGCCGGACGTCAACGAGTCGGTGGTCGACTTCACCGCCGTCGGCGACTCGGTCCGCTTCGGCCTCAAGGCCGTCCGCAACGTCGGCGTCCCGGTGATCGAGTCCCTGGTCAAGTCCCGCTCGGAGAAGGGGAAGTACACCTCCTTCGCGGACTTCCTGGACAAGGTCGAGCTGGTGGTCTGCAACAAGCGGACGGTGGACTCGCTGATCAAGGCCGGGGCCTTCGACTCGCTGGAGCACACCCGGCAGAGCCTGGTCGCCGTCTGCGAGACCGCCATCGACTCGGTCACCAGCCTGAAGAAGCAGCAGGCCATCGGCCAGGACGACCTCTTCGGCTCGATGGACACCAGCGACGAGTCCCCCGGCATCGGCCTGGACTTCACCCTCGACGACCGCGAGTGGCCGCGCAAGCACCTGCTCAGCCTGGAGCGGGAGATGCTCGGGCTCTACGTCTCCAGCCACCCGCTGGACGGCGCCGAGCACATCCTGTCCCGCAACCGCGACGTCTCCATCGCCGAGCTGCTCGGCTCCGGCCGGACCGAGGGCGAGGTCAAGCTCGCCGGGCTGATCACCTCGGTCGACCGGCGGATCAACAAGGCCGGCAACGCCTGGGCGATCGTCACCATCGCCGACCGCGACGGCTCGGTCGAGGTGCTGTTCTTCCCGAAGAACTACATGCTGATCCAGCAGGAGCTGATCGAGGACAACGTGGTCTCGGTCCGGGGCCGGCTGAACGAGCGCGACGGCGCGCTGTCCATCTTCGGCTCGGAGCTCGCCCCGCTGGACATCTCCTCGGCCGAGAACGGCGGCAAGCCGCCGGTCTTCCTGACCGTGCCCGAGCAGAAGATCACCCCGCCGCTGGTGGCCGAGCTCAAGCGCTCGCTCCGGGCGCACCCGGGCGACGTCCCGGTCCGGATCCGGATGGAGGGCCGCCGCCGCACCCTGGTCTTCGAGCTCGGCTTCCTGATCAACCCGGACAACGGCTTCGCCAGCGAGATCAAGACCCTCCTCGGCCAGGGCGCCTGGAGCGTCTGACCGGTCGAGTGGAAGGGGTGCCTCCGGCGGCGCAGACTTGCCGCAGGAGGTACCCCCATGAACGAGTACGAGATGCGTGCGGAGTACGAGGACGGGGTCCTCGGCGGCCCCATCCACCAGTGGCACATGACCGTGGAGGGCAACACCGCCGCCCTCTGCGGCCACCCGGTCGACGCCGAGTCGGCCCGCCTCAACGCCGTCGCCTGGGGCGACACCCACGAGAAGTTCTGCTACCTCTGCGGCGCCCTCTACCTCCGCCAGGTCCCCTGACCACCGCCGGGGCGCGGAAGTCCTCATCAATTCCTCAGGGGCGATCCGGCGCAGGCGGTGTCGGCACTGTGCGAGGATTGTCCGGTTCGGCGGACCCGCCGAACGGGTTACGGACGGGCAGGGAGCGGCGACGGTGAGGACGCGTGCGGTACCGCTGCTCGCGGTCGCCCGTGCGCTGCTGTTCACCCTGTTCGCGGTCGTCCTCTCCAGCGGCTCGCACGTGCTGCTGACCGACGAGCCGCTGCCCTGGCCGACCATTCTGGCGGCCGGCCTGGGCGCCTTCGTCCTGGCCCTGCTGCTCGGTCGGCGCGAGCGCTCCTACGCCGGGATCGCCGCGCTGCTGGTCCCGCTGGAGCTCGGGCTCGACACTCTCTTCACCGACGGGCAGGCCAGCTGCTACCGGGCCACCGACGGCGGGCCGCTGCTCGGGCCCTGGCACTCGGTGAACTCGCTGCTCTTCTGCGGCAACGCCGGCCAGGCCGACGGCGCCCTGCGCACCGCCCCCGCGCTGACCGGCCACGTCGGCCACGGGATCACCCCGTGGCTGGTGCTGGCCGCCCACCTGGTGATCGGCCTGATCGCCGCCTGGTGGCTGCGCCGGGGCGAGATCGCGGCCTACCGGCTGGTCCGGGCGACCGGCGCCTACGTCCGGCACCTGGGCGCGCCGCTGCGCAGCGCGCTGCGGCTGCTCCTCGCCGCGCTGCGCGCCCCCGCGCCGCTGCCACGGCCGGACCGCCGACCGCCGCTGCGGATCGACGCCGCCGCCGCGCCACTGCTCCGCTTCGTCCTCGCCCGGCGCGGACCGCCGACCGTGCGCCCGCACGGCCCGGCGCCGCTGCCGATCGGCTGACCGCACCTCCGTCCGCCGACACCTGTCCGGTTGTACCGGGCAGGCAGTGCTGTCCCGTTTTCCGGGACAGGTCCCGCGTCCGCCGTGCCACCGCCGCAGCACCCACGGAACCGGCACCGCGACCCGACAGGACATCACACCCATGAGCGAGAAGAACAACTCCGGCAAGACCACCGCGCGCGCCCGCGTCGAGGCGGCCCGCGCCGCCGAGGCGGCCCGGCAGCGCCGCCGCAAGGGCCTGATCGTCGGCGCCGCCGCAGTCGCGGTGATCGTCGTCGGCACCGGCGTCGGCATCGCCGTGCAGGACTCGCGGAGCAGCAGCAACGCCCCCTACGTCGCCCCGGCCAACGCCGACGGCACCACGATCGTCTACGGCAACCCGAAGGCCCCCAACACCCTGCAGGTGTGGGAGGACTTCCGCTGCCCGATCTGCGACGAGCTGGAGAAGTCGGCGGGCCCGGCGGTCCAGGCGCTGGCCGACAACGGCACCTACAAGATCGAGTACCACATGGCCACGTTCCTGGACGGCAACCTCGGCGGCAACGGCTCCGCCGTGGCGCTGAACGCGGCGGCGGCGGCGCTGAACGAGGGCACCGCCAAGTTCAAGGCCTTCCACGACGTCCTCTACGCCAACCAGCCGGAGGAGACCGACGACGCCTTCAACAGCACCTCCGAGATGCTGAAGCTGGCGGCGAAGGTCCCCGGCCTGGTCACCCCGGCCTTCACCAAGGCGGTCCAGGACGACACCTACAAGGGCTGGGTGAACAAGGTCTCGGACGCCTTCAACACCAGCGGGATCACCGGGACGCCGACGATGAAGCTGAACGGCAAGCAGCTGACGGTGTTCTCCTCCAGCGGCGCCCCGGTGACCGCTGCGCAGTTCACGGCCCTGATCCAGTCCACGCTGGCGGCGAAGTAGCAGCCGGACCGGCGGTGGCAGCGGCGGCGGTTACTGGACGCCGCCGCGCCACCGGGACCAGCGCCGGCCCTCGGCGACCGGCCCGTGGTCGGCAGCCGGCCCGGCGGCCGGTTCCGGCCCGACGGCGGGGGTGACGGGCCCGGGCGCCGGGGCCACCCGGGCGACCGGCAGCTCGGGCAGCTCCGGGTCGTACAGCCAGGCGTTGAAGAACTCGTGCAGCGGCTCCGTGCTGTGGCTCTGGGCGCGGCCGGTGAAGTCGGCCGTGGTGACCACGCCGCCCCGGTGCTCGGCGGCCCACTCCTTGAGCAGGGCGAAGAACGCCGGGTCGCCGAGGACGACCCGGAGCGCGTGGACGACCAGCCCGCCGCGCCGGTACAGCCGGTCGTCGAACATCAGCTTGCGGCCGGGGTCGGCCAGGACCAGGTCCTGCGGCAGCTCGGCCAGCCTGGCGTGCGAGTCGGCGGCGTGCTCGGCGGCGGTCCGGCCGCCGCTGCGCTCGGACCAGAGCCACTCGGCGTACTTGGCGAAGCCCTCGTTCAGCCAGATGTGCCGCCAGTCGGCGATGGTGACGCTGTTGCCGAACCACTGGTGCGCCAGCTCGTGGGCGACCAGCCGCTCGGAACCGCGCCGCCCGTCGATGTGGTTGGCGCCGAAGGTGGACAGCCCCTGGGCCTCGACCGGGACGTCGAGTTCCTCGTCGGTGACGACGACGGCGTACTCGGCGAACGGGTAGGGGCCGAAGAGCTCGGTGAACAGCTCCATCATCTGCGGCTGCCGACCGAGGTCGGCGGTGCAGTCGGCTATCAGCCGGGCCGGGGCGTAGGCGGTCTGCGGGACCGGTCCGGACGCCAGGACCAGCTGCTCGTAGCGGCCGGTCTGCACGGTGACCAGGTAGCTGGCCGAGGGCACCGGCTGCTCGTAGAGCCAGGTGGTGCTGGAGGACTTGGTGGTCCGGGTGAGCAGTCGGCCGTTGGCGACGACGGTGTAGGCGCTGGGGGCGGTCACCGAGATCTGGTAAGCGGCCTTGTCCGAGGGCCGGTCGTTGCACGGGTACCAGGAGGGCGCGCCGACCGGCTGGCTGGCGACCAGCGAGCCGTCCTCCAGCTCCTCCCAGCCGAGACCGCCCCACTCGCTGCGGACCGGGCGCGGGTTGCCGCTGTAGTGGACCTCGACGGTGAAGGCGGCGCCCGGCCGCAGCGGCCGGGCCGGGCGGACCCGGAGCTTGCCGCCCCGGTGGGTCCAGCGGGAGGCGCGGCCGTCGAGCAGTACCCGGTTGATCCGGAACTCGGCGAAGTCGAGCGCCAGCTCGGCCAGCGCCTCGGCTCCGGCCAGGCAGGTCAGCCGGGCGCTGCCGGCCAGCCGGTTCGGCCCCGGACGGTAGTCGAGGGCCAACTCGTAGCGGTGGACGTGGTACCGGAGGTCGCCGTGGGTGGGGAAGTAGGGGTCGGCGGGCTGCTGCGGGTTCTGCTTGGGGCTGCTCAACGCTGATCGGCTCCGGCGTGGTTCAGGTGGTCGGCCAGGCGGCGATGGGGTTGCCGAGCCAGCGGCTGTCCGCCGGGACGGACTCGCCGCGCATCACCAGCGACGCGGGGCCGAGGGTGGTGCGGGCGCCGATGGTGGTCCCGGGCAGGACGATACCGTGCGGGCCGAGGGTTGCACCCTGCTCCAGGGTGACAGTGTCCATCCGCATGATCCGGTCGTGGAAGAGATGGGTCTGCACCACGCAGCCGCGGTTGACCGAGGCGCCGTCGCCGAGGGTGACCAGGTCGGCCTCGGGCAGCCAGTAGCTCTCGCACCAGACGCCGCGGCCGATGTGCGCGCCGAGGCCGCGCAGCCAGAGGTTCATCAGCGGGGTGCCGGGGACGGCGTTGAGCAGCCAGGGCGCGGCCAGGATCTCGGTGAAGGTGTCGGCCAGCTCGTTGCGCCAGACATGGCTGCTCCAGAGCGGGTGCTCGACGGCGGTGAAGCGGCCGATCAGCAGCCACTTCGCGGCGAGCGAGAGCAGGCAGGCGAGCACCCCGGCGGCGAGCAGCACCGTGCCGGAGGCCAGCGCGGCGACCGCGAAGCCGGCCTCGGCGGCGACATTGTACAGCGCGGCGAGGACGCCGAGCGCCAGCGCCACCGCGATCATCACCGGGACGATCCGCAGCAGCTCCACCGCGGCGCGCAGGGTGCGCAGCCGGACCGAGGGGGCGTAGGTGAGGCCGAGGTCGGCCTTGTCGGCGCGGCGGGGCAGCTTCATCGGCGGCATGCCGAGGTAGGAGCTGCCCTTCTTGGCCTTCTTGGGGGTGGACGAGAGCACGCCGACCAGGCCCCGGTCGGGCACCGAGCGGCCGGGCGCGGTCATCCCGGAGTTGCCCAGGAAGGCGCGCTCGCCGATCTCGGCGGCGTCGAGCCGGAGCCAGCCGCCGCCGAGCTCGTAGGGGGCGATCAGGGTGTCGTCGGCGAGGAAGGCGCCGTCGCCGACGGTGGTCATGCTGGGCAGCGCGAGCACGGTGGAGGCCTCGACGTCGCGGCCGACCTTCATCCCCAGCGCGCGCAGCCAGAGCGGGGTGAGGCTGCTGGCGTACAGCGGGAAGAGGCTGCCCCGGGCCAGGTCCATCAGCTGGATCACGGTCCAGGCCTGCCAGGCGTTGCGGCTGTGCAGCGGGTGGTGGCCGGTGCGCAGCCCGATGCCGAGCAGCCGGACGGCGGCCAGGATCAGCAGCGCGTAGGCGATCCCGGCGGCGACGGTGGCCAGCGGGACGCTGTAGAGCAGTGCGCCGACGGTGTGCGGGAAGGCGGCGAGCACGGCGATGCCGGCGGCTGCGGCGGCCAGCGGCAGCAGGGTGAGGCCGAGGCCGCTGGCCCCGTACATCATCGCCCAGCGCTTGCGGCGGGCCGGGCGCTGCTTGGGCCAGGAGTGGTTGGCCCGGCCGGTCTTCGCGGCCGGCGAGCCGGCCCAGCGCTGGCCGGTGGGGACCTGGCCGGTGACGGCCGAACCGGCCACGATCTCGGCGCGCTTGCCGACCCGGGAGCCGGGCAGCAGCACGCTGCGGGTGCCGACGGTGGCGCCCGCGCCGACCCGGACCGGGCCGAGGTGCAGCAGGTCGCCGTCGAGCCACCAGCCGCCGAGGTCGACCTCGGCCTCGACCGCGCAGCCCTTGCCCAGCCGCAGCCAGCCGGTGACCGGCGGCAGGGTGTGCAGGTCGACGTCGTCGCCGACCTTGGCGCCGAGGGCGCGGGCGTAGCGGACCAGCCAGGCGCCGGAGAGGTCGGTCGCGCCGGAGAGCTCGGCCAGCCGCTCGGCGGTCCAGTGCCGCAGGTGGACGCTGCCGCCGCGCGGGTAGGAGCCGGGTTTCACGTCGCGGAGCAGCAGCCGGGCGCCGCCGGCCGCGATCGCGATCCGGCCGACCGGCGTCCACAGCACGGCCGCCCCGGCCGCGATCCACCACCAGGAGAGCGAGGGGGACCAGCCGAGGACGTTGCCGATCGCGGCCAGCGCCACGGTCCAGCGCAGGCCGACCACGGTGAGCAGCGGGATCATCAGCAGGGTCTGGACGATCCCGGTCCGCCGGGGGGTCGGGGTGATGGTGCGGACCGCTCCGGCGCTCTGACTGGAGGCGGCGAGGGTGCGGGCCAGGTCGCGCAGCACCGGGTGCTGGTAGATGTCGCTGACGGCGGCGTGCGGGTAGCGGGCCCGGACCAGGGTGACCAGCCGGGCCGCGCCCAGGCTGCTGCCGCCGATGGCGAAGAAGTCGGCCTTGGCGCTGCCGACCGGCAGGCCGAGCACCTCGGCCCACTGCTCGGCCAGCCAGGCCTCGGTGCCGTAGAGCTGTTCGGCCTCGCCGGGCTGCTCCCCCACCAGCGCGGAGGCGGGCAGCGGCCAGGGCAGGGCGTTCCGGTCGACCTTGCCGGAGGTGCGCACCGGCAGCTCGTCGACCTGGGCGAGCAGCGGCACCATGGCGGCGGGCAGCTCGGACCGCAGGGTGGTGACCGCCGCCGCGTGGTCGAAGCCCTCGGCGGTGACCAGGTAGCCGACCAGCAGCTGGTTGCCGCCGCGTGCGGTGCGGACGGCCGCCGCCGCGCCGGTGACCCCGGGCAGCGCCTGGAGCACCGCGTCGACCTCGCCGAGTTCGATCCGGCGGCCGCCGAGCTTGATCTGCTCGTCGGCGCGGCCGAGGAAGACCAGCCCCTCGGGCTGGGCGAGGACCAGGTCGCCGCTGCGGTAGGCGCGCTCCCAGCCGAGGGACTCCAGCGGGGCGTACTTCTCGGCGTCCTTCTCCGGGTCGAGGTAGCGGGCGAGGCCGACGCCGCCGATGACCAGCTGGCCGCTCTCCCCCATGGGCACGACCTGGCCGGCCTCGTCGACGACGGCGAGCTCCCAGCCGTCCAGCGGCAGGCCGATCCGGACCGGGGCCCGCCCGGTCAGCGGCGCGGCGCAGGCGACGACGGTGGCCTCGGTCGGGCCGTAGGTGTTCCAGACCTCGCGGCCCTCGGTGGCCAGCCGCTCGGCCAGCTCGGGCGGGCAGGCCTCGCCGCCGAAGATCAGCAGCCGGACGTCTCCGAGCGCGTCGGCGGGCCAGAGCGCGGCCAGGGTGGGCACCGTGGAGACCACGGTGATCTCCTGCTCGACCAGCCAGGGCCCGAGGTCGGCGCCGCTGCGCACCTGCGCGCGGGGGACGGTGACCAGGCAGGCGCCGTAGCGCCAGGCCAGCCACATCTCCTCGCAGGAGGCGTCGAAGGCGACCGAGAGCCCGGCCATCACCCGGTCGCCGGGGCCGAGCGGCTCCTCCTGTTGGAAGATCGCGGCCTCGGCGTCGACGAAGGCGGCGGCGGAGCGGTGGGTGACCGCGACGCCCTTGGGCTTGCCGGTGGAGCCCGAGGTGAAGATGATCCAGGCGTCGTCGGCGGTGGTCGGCCGACCGGGCGTGCCGTGCGGCTCGCGCACCCGGGTGACCGTGCGGTCGGCGCCGAGCACGGCGCAGACCTCGGCCTCGCCGAAGACCAGCGCGGCCCGCTCGTCCGGGTCCTCGGCGTCGACCGGGACGTAGGCGGCCCCGGCGGCGAGGACGGCGAGCACGGAGACGTAGAGGTCGGTGGTGCCGGAGGGCACCCGGATCCCGACCCGGTCGCCGACGCCGACGCCGCCCTCGGCGAGGGCGGCCCGCAGCGACTCGACCTCGGCGGCGAGCGCACGGTACGTCAGCACGCTGCGCCCGTCGTCCAGCGCGGGCTCGTCCGGATGCGCGGCGGCGCTGGCGTCGAGGATGTCAAGGAGGGTGCGCGGAGCGGGGGTCCGCCCCCCGGTGAACAGGGCTAGCCCGCTGGGTGCGGCGTCGAGCTCCACCGGGGTGGGCTGGTACACGGCCGTGGTCATGGGTCCTCATCTCGTCAACGACCCGGTCGATCCTAGTCCGCGTCGGGCATCGGCGACATCGCAGCGAATCGCGCAACGGCGGTTTCTGGGGCCATATCTGACTAGTCGTCAGCGAATAGAAGCGGTGCCGTGCGCCAAGCTTGACGGGTCGTCAGTCATTTCTGACATGCCATCAGCAAAAATCCGAAATGAGACCCATGCCACAGCCAAGAACCCGCTCCAATCGGTATCCATCCCTCGATACTGACAAAATCGCGCATAAGCTACTAACTATATCAAACTGGACAATTTTCTGCTGCGGCTACGGCCGACCGAGGGCGCTACCGGGGGTTGCTGCGGAGGTCCAGCCGGCGGATGACCCGGTCCACGAGCTCCGGATCGGCGCCGGGTTCCATCCGGGCCTCCTGCATCTCCTGCCGCCCGGCGGCCAGCATCGCCTGCTCGACCTCGGCGAACTGCTTGACCCAGACCGCCCGCTCCTTCAGCTCGCGGAGCTGCTCCTCGTCGTACATGTCGGGACGGTGGCGGGCGAGGCGGTCGGTCTGACGCTGCTTCAGCCGGTCGACCAGCTCGTCCGGGAGCTCCTCGGTCGCGGCCATCTCCTTGAGCCGGCGCAGGCCGGCCTTGCCGGCGCGGTACCAGAGCTGGCGCTCGGCCGCGTCCTCGGCGTCCTGGTCGCGGCTGAGGCCCAGCCAGCGGACCACCACCGGCAGGGTCAGGCCCTGGACCAGCAGGGTGAACAGGACCACGCAGAAGGCGATGAAGATGATCTCGGAGCGCTCCGGGAACGGTCCGCCGCCGTGCACCGTCAGCGGGAGGGCCAGGGCCAGGGCGACCGAGGCCACACCGCGCATGCCGGACCACCACAGCACCACCGACTCGCGCCAGCCGATCGGCGCGGCCTCCTCGGTGTGGCCGTGGGCGCGGTCCCAGCTGTGGGTGACCCAGGCGCCGGGCAGCAGCCACAGCAGCCGGATCCCGACCACCACCACGATCACCAGGAAGGCGTCGCTCAGCATCGAGGTCCAGTGGCTGCCGACGGTGTTCAGCACGCTGGCCAGCTCCAGCCCGATCAGGCCGAAGGCCATCCCCGAGATCAGCAGCTCGACCACGTCCCAGAAGGCCTCGCCGACCAGCCGGTAGCCGACGTCGTCGGCGCCGACCGTCTGGTCGTTGATCCAGAGCGAGCAGACCAGCACCGCCAGCACGCCCGAGCCGTGCAGCTCGTCCGCCAGCACGTAGGCCGCGAAGGGCACCAGCAGGCTCAGTGCGACCTGCAGCGTCGGGTCGTGCAGCAGCGACATCACCTTGCCGCTGAGCCAGCCGAGCCCGACCCCGAAGACCACCGCCAGCACCGCCGACAGCACCAGCCGCTCCACCGCCTCCAGCGTGGAGAACTCACCCTTGACCACGGCCTCGACCGCCAGCCCGTACACCACCAGTGCGGTGACGTCGTTGAACAGGCCCTCGGTCTCCAGGATGCCCATCAGCCGGCGCGGCAGCCCGACGCTGCCGGCCACCGCCGCCGCCGCGATCGGGTCCGGCGGGGAGATCAGCGCGCCCAGCGCGATCGCGGCGGCGAGCGGCAGCGCGGGCATGATCCAGTGCAGGGCCAGCGCCACCGCGGCCGTGGTGACCAGCACCAGCACCACCGCGAGCAGCAGGATGACCCGGTAGTTCGCCCGGAAGTAGCTGGCGGTGGAGCGCTGCGCGGCGGCGTAGATCAGCGGCGGCAGCACCATCGGCAGGATCAGCTCGGGCGAGATGGTGATGTTCGGCACGAACGGCAGGACCGCCAGCACCATCCCTATCAGGGTCATCAGCACCGGCTGCGGAATCCTGACCCGCTCCGCGATCGGGGTGCTCACGATCGCGGCCAGCAGAATGAAGAAGAGGAGCATCAACTGCGTCATTCCGCCGGACACTCCTCTACCTCAGCTCCTCGTCCGCTGGTCTCAGGGTGTCAGGGCCCGGGTCATGGTGCGGTGCGGGATTCCGCCGTCCAGGTACTCCGGGCCGTGGGCGGCGTAGCCGAGGCGCTCGTAGAAGCCCAGCGCCTGGACCTGCGCGTGCAGCTCCATCTCGGTCCCGCCGTGGGCCCGGCCGGCCTCCTCGACGGCGCGGACCAGCGCCGCGCCCAGGCCGGTGCCCCGGCCGGGCTTCAGCACCGCGAGCCGTCCCAGCAGCACGGTTCCGGGGCGGCCGGCGATCGCCAGCGCCTCCGGGCCGTGGATCAGCCGGGCCGTGCCGAGCGGCGCGCCGTCCTCGTCCAGGGCCAGCAGGTGCACCGAGGTCGCGTCGAGCTCGTCCCACTCCTCGTCCTCGGGGACGCCCTGCTCGACGATGAAGACCTCGCGCCGGATCGCGTGGACGGTCGCCAGCTCCTCGGCGGCGGCGGCGGTGCGGATGTCAGCTCTCGGCACTGATGATCTCCAGGGCTCGGGCCAGGTCCTCGGGGTACTCGGTGCGGAACTCCACCCACTCGCCGGTGGACGGGTGCTCGAAGCCCAGCTGGACGGCGTGCAGCCACTGCCGGGTCAGCCCCAGCCGCTTGGCCAGGGTCGGGTCGGCGCCGTAGGTGAGGTCGCCGACGCAGGGGTGGCGCAGCGCCGACATGTGCACCCGGATCTGGTGGGTGCGGCCGGTCTCCAGCTTGATGTCCAGCAGCGAGGCCGCCCGGTACGCCTCGATCAGGTCGTAGTGGGTGACCGAGGGCTTGCCGCTGGCGACCACGGCCCACTTCCAGTCGCTGCTGGGGTGGCGGTCGATCGGCGCGTCCACGGTGCCCGACATCGGATCCGGGTGGCCCTGCACCAGGGCGTTGTACTTCTTCTCCACGACCCGGTCGCGGAACTGCTGCTTGAGCGAGGTGTAGGCGAGCTCGGACTTGGCGACCGCCATCAGCCCCGAGGTCCCGACGTCGAGGCGGTGCACCACGCCCTGGCGCTCGGAGGCGCCGGAGGTGGAGATCCGGTAGCCGGCGCCGGCCAGGCCGCCGATGACCGTGGGACCGGTCCAGCCGGGGCTGGGATGGGCGGCGACGCCGACCGGCTTGTTCACCACGACGATGTGCTCGTCGTCGTAGACGATCGCCATGTTGTCGATCCGCTCGGCGACGATCTGCACCGGCGCGGGCGGGGCCGGGAGCTCGACCTCCATCCAGGAGCCGCCGATGACCCGGTCGGACTTGCCGACGGTCGAGCCGTCCACCGTCACCTTGCCCTCGGCCGCCAGTTCGGCGGCCTTGGTACGGGAGAACCCGAACATCCGGGCGATGGCGGCGTCGACACGCTCGCCCTCCAGGCCGTCGGGCACGGGCAGACTGCGGAGCTGAGGATCGGTGGTCACCTGAACGAGTATGCCGGACCGCGACGGTCCGCCCCGCCATCAGGCCTTGTCGTCGCCGTCCTGCTCGCCCGGCCGTTCGGTTCCGGCGCGGGTCGCGGCGGCCTGGACCGAGCCGTCGGGGTTGGTGCCCAGGAAGGAGAGGATGACGACCAGGATCCCGCCGCAGACGATCGCCGAGTCGGCGAGGTTGAACACCGCGAAGTCGCGCACCGAGATGAAGTCCACGACCTCGCCCCGGAAGATCCCGGGCGAGCGGAAGATCCGGTCGGTCAGGTTGCCGAAGGCGCCGCCGAGCAGCAGGCCCAGGGCGATCGCCCAGGGCAGGCTGTAGAGCTTGCGGGCGAGCCGGCAGATGACCACGATCACCGAGGCCGCGATGATCGTGAAGACGATCGTCATCGCCGCGCCCATGCCGAAGGCCGCACCCGGGTTCCGGGTCGCCTGCAGCATGACCCAGTCGCCGCCGATCAGGTGGATCGGGTTGTGGTACTCCAGCTTCGCCACCACCAGCAACTTGCTGCCGAGGTCGAGCAGGTAGGCGCACAGCGCGACGGAGAGCAGCACACCGATCCGGCGCCGGCGCCGCACGGTGGCTGCGGCCGGCTCCGCACCGTCGGCGACCGGCGGGTTCGTGTCCGCCGGGGCCTTCTGGAAACCTGGGGTACTGATGATGCGCTCCGCTGCGGCGAGTCGGGTCGAGTCGGTGGGACCTACGTCCTTGAGCGTACGGTACAGCGGCGCTTCCGCACCGGGGGACCGGGTCCCGTTCCCCTGCCCCGCCCGGGGGCGGGCGGCCGGCGAGGGTCAGCGGCGCTCCTGCTTCTGCTTGCACTGGACGCAGAGGGTGGCCCGGGGGAAGGCCTGGACCCGGGCCTTGCCGATGGGCTGGCCGCAGGACTCGCACAGCCCGAACGCCGTCCCGGCGAGCCTGACCAGGGCGCGCTCGGTCTGCTCCAGCATCTCGCGGGCGTTGGCCGCGAGCGACATCTCGTGCTCGCGGGAGATGTTCTTGGTCCCGGCGTCGACCTGGTCGTCGCCGGCGCCGTCGCCGGAGTCCCGCATCAGTCCGCTGACCGCCTCCTCCGAGGCGTGGATCTCGGCGCGCAGCGTCGCCGCGTCGGACTGGAGCTCCTGTTCCAGCTCGGCGACCTCGGCCGCGGTCCACGGGTCCTCGCCCGGACGCACCGGGAGCGTGGCCGGCGGGTCGTCCGCCGAGCGGGCCGGCGCGACGGTCGCCGACTCGGCGCGGGCGCGGGTGGCGGCGGGCTTGGCCGCGGCCGCACTGGTCTTGCCTCGCACGGTGGTCCCCTCTCCCGTCCCCAGCACCGACGTGTCCAGCACGGACATCCCAGCCCGGCGTGCGCGTGCAGCCCCGCTTCTTGCCTTGTCGGCCATGCCTCAGACCCCTTCACGCCGCAATGATTCAGTGCCGGAAAGATAATGCGTGACAAACGGCATCACAACCAGACATACCGCAGCACGCGCCTCGGCTTGCTCGACGAATGTGTGCCCAGAACGTGACCCGATAATCGCCATCCGTCATCGTTACCGGCGCGTCACCCGGGCGCAGCAACACCACCGGCGCACCGGCGGAGCGCCGGTGCGGCCGGGGCGGCGGCGCGAAAATCGCCTTGCCGATCCCTATAGACTGGCGGGGCAAGGCGTGGATGGGGACGAGTACCGCCGAACGCAGCCGAGAGCGACCCGGGGACGGTGGAAGCCCGGGGGTGTGCGCGTCGGGAAGATCACCCCGGAGCCGCCGGAGGAAAGGCCCCCTCGGGGGCCCGGTAGAACCGGCCGCAGCCCCTAATGAGGGGGTCGTGCCCAGGCACGGCCAAGGAGGGTGGTACCGCGGGGCCCGCACCTGGCCTCGTCCCTCCGTCGGAAGCCGAATGCAGAACGCCGCACTCTCGCGCCCGCCGGAGGAACCAGCAGATGTCAGCACCCCAGTACCGCCCCGTCCCCGCCCAGGTGGACCTGCCCGTGCTGGAGCACGGCATCCTCTCCTTCTGGCAGGACAACAAGATCTTCCAGCGCACCCTGGAGCAGTCCGAGGGCCGCCCGGAGTGGGTGTTCTACGAGGGCCCGCCGACCGCCAACGGCATGCCCGGCGCGCACCACATCGAGGCCCGGGTCTTCAAGGACGTCTTCCCGCGCTACAAGACCATGAAGGGCCACCACGTCGCCCGCAAGGCCGGCTGGGACTGCCACGGCCTGCCGGTCGAGCTCGCCGTCGAGAAGGAGCTCGGCTTCTCCGGCAAGCAGGACATCGAGGCCTACGGCATCGCCGAGTTCAACGAGCGCTGCCGCGCCTCGGTGACCCGGCACACCGACGCCTTCGCGGAGCTCACCAACCGGATGGGCTACTGGGTCGACCTGGACGACGCCTACCGCACCATGGACCCGGACTACATCCAGTCCGTCTGGTGGTCGCTCAAGCAGATCTTCGACAAGGGCCTGCTGGTCCAGGACTTCCGGGTGGCGCCCTGGTGCCCGCGCTGCGGCACCGGCCTGTCCGACCACGAGCTGGCCCAGGGCTACGAGACCGTGGTCGACCCCTCGGTCTACGTCCGGTTCCCGCTCACCTCGGGCCCGCTGGCCGGCCGCGCCGCCATGCTGGTCTGGACGACCACCCCGTGGACGCTGGTCTCCAACGTCGCCGTCGCCGCCCACCCCGACGTCACCTATGTCGTCGCCACCGACGGCAACGAGCAGCTGGTGGTGGCCGAGCCGCTGCTGGCCAAGTCGCTCGGCGAGGGCTGGACCGCCACCGGCGAGCGCTTCACCGGCGCCGAGATGGAGCGCTGGACCTACGACCGGCCGTTCTCGCTGATCCCGGTCGAGGGCGCGCACTTCGTCGTCAACGCCGAGTACGTCACCACCGAGGACGGCTCCGGCCTGGTCCACCAGGCCCCCGCCTTCGGCGCGGACGACCTCGCCACCTGCCGCAGCTACGGCCTGCCGATGGTCAACCCGGTGCTGGCCGACGGCACCTTCGAGCCGGACGTCCCGCTGGTCGGCGGGCAGTTCTTCAAGAAGGCGGACGAGGCGCTGGTCGCCGACCTCGACGCGCGCGGCCGGCTCTTCCGGCACGTCCCCTACGAGCACAGCTACCCGCACTGCTGGCGCTGCCACACCGCGCTGCTCTACTACGCGCAGCCGTCCTGGTACGTCCGCACCACCGCCGTCAAGGACGCGATGCTGCGGGAGAACGAGAAGACCAACTGGTTCCCGGAGACGGTGAAGCAGGGCCGCTTCGGCGACTGGCTGAAGAACAACATCGACTGGGCGCTGTCCCGGAACCGCTACTGGGGCACCCCGCTGCCGATCTGGCGCTGCGAGGACGACCACCTGACCTGCGTCGGCTCGCTCGCCGAGCTCAGCGAGCTGACCGGCCGCGACCTCTCCGACCTGGACCCGCACCGGCCCTACATCGACGAGGTCACCTTCCCCTGCACCACCTGCGCCGCCCCGGTGGTCCGGGTGCCGGAGGTCATCGACGCCTGGTACGACTCCGGATCGATGCCCTTCGCCCAGTACGGCTACCCGCTGAAGAACGCCGAGCTGTTCGAGAAGCGCTACCCGGCGCAGTTCATCTCCGAGGCGATCGACCAGACCCGCGGCTGGTTCTACACGCTGATGGCGGTCGGCACCCTGGTCTTCGACCGGTCCTCCTACGAGAACGTGGTCTGCCTGGGCCACATCCTGGCCGAGGACGGCCGGAAGATGTCCAAGCACCTGGGCAACATCCTGGAGCCGATCTCGCTGATGGACCAGCACGGCGCGGACGCCGTCCGCTGGTTCATGGCGGCCGGCGGCTCGCCCTGGTCGGCGCGCCGGGTGGGCCACAACACCATCCAGGAGGTGGTCCGCAAGACCCTGCTGACCTACTGGAACACCGTCGCCTTCCAGGCCCTCTACGCCCGCACCGCCGGCTGGGCGCCGAGCACGGCCGATCCGGCCCCGGCCGACCGGCCGATGCTGGACCGCTGGGTGCTCTCCGAGCTGAACACCCTGGTCCGCGACGTGGACTCGGCGCTGGACGGCTTCGACACCCAGCGGGCCGGCAAGCTGCTCTCCGCCTTCGTCGACGACCTCTCCAACTGGTACGTCCGGCGCGCCCGCCGCCGCTTCTGGCAGGGCGAGCCGGCCGCGCTGGCGACCCTGCACGAGGCGCTGGAGACGGTCACCCGGCTGATGGCGCCGCTGACGCCGTTCATCACCGAGCAGGTCTGGCAGGACCTGGTCGTCCCGGTGACCGCCGACGCCCCGGCCTCGGTCCACCTGGCCGAGTTCCCGGTGGCCGACGAGGCGCTGATCGACCCGGCGCTCTCCCGCCACATGACGCTGGTCCGGCGACTGGTGGAGCTCGGCCGGGCGACCCGCGCCGACTCCGGGGTGAAGACCCGTCAGCCGCTGTCCCGGGCCCTCATCGCGGCCCAGGGCTACGAGGAGCTGCCGGCCGAGCTGCTGGCGCAGATCACCGAGGAGCTCAACGTCACCGCGCTGGAGTCGCTCTCCGCCGTCGGCGGCTCGCTGGTGGACACCACCGCCAAGGCCAACTTCCGTGCCCTGGGCAAGCGTTTCGGCAAGGGCGTGCAGGAGGTGGCCAAGGCGGTCGCCGCCGCCGACGCGGCCGCGCTCGGCGCCGCGCTGCGGGCCACCGGCACGGCCACCGTCGAACTCGACGGCGAGCCGGTGGAACTGACGCCGGAGGAGGTCGTCATCACCGAGACCCCGCGCGAGGGCTGGGCCGTCGCCAACGAGTCCGGCGCGACCGTGGCGCTCGACCTCCACATCACCCCCGAGCTGCGGCTCGCGGGTGTGGCCCGGGACGCCATCCGCCAGGTGCAGGAGGCCCGGAAGAACAGCGGCCTCGACGTCTCCGACCGGATCGTGCTCCGCTTCACCACCACCGACCCGGCCACGGCCGAGGCGCTGGCGGCGCACGCCACCCTGATCGCCGACGAGGTGCTGGCCACCGACTTCGCCGAGGGGGCAGCCGACTGGGACCAGCCGACCGCCTTCACCGACGAGGCGCTGGCGCTGACCTTCTGGCTGCACAAGGTCTGACCGGAGCACCGGTGCCCGGGGCGGGGCCGCGAGGCCGCCGCCCCGGGCACCGTCGTGTCCGGACCTTCCCGGACGGAGGCCGATCGTTCGCCGGGCAGGGCACCGGGCCCGGGGCAACATCCAGGTGCTGACGGTCCGCGAGGGCCTGATCACCGCCACCCGCGACTACCACCACCATGTCGCCGTCGCCGCCGCGACCGGCAGGCTCCCGGAGCTGCCGGCCGCCCTGGAGCAGTAGCCCCCGGACATGCCGCCGCCCCCTGCTGGAACGTTCCAGCAGGGGGCGTGGCTGTGTCGCGGCAGGCGCGAGGGAGGCATGGGTCCGCGAGGGACCCTCAGCCCCGACCGGTGGTGCCGGTCAGCCCTCGTCGTCCTGGTCGATCAGGAAGCCGCGCATCGGCTGCGGGGCCTGCTGCAGCGGAGGCTGCGGACGGACCGCGGCCATCGGCTGGGTCATGGCCGGGGACATCTGCTGCTGGCCGCCGACCGACTGGTGCTGCTGGCCGGGGTTGAAGCTGTTGCCGCCGAAGCTGGGCTGGCTGCCGCCGCCGGGGTTGAACCCGCCGTTGCCGCCACCGAAGCTCTGCTGCCCGCCGAAGGTCTGACCGCCCATCGGCGAAGCGCCGACCGGGGCCATCGAGGGCTGCGGGATCGCGGCCGGGGGCAGCGAGGCCGTGGCCGGCTGGCGCGCGGGGGCGAGCGAGTCGTCCGCCTGCGACTCCAGCTGGCGCAGCTGGGTCTCCAGGTAGGACTTCAGCCGCGTGCGGTACTCGCGCTCGAAGGCGCGCAGGTCCTCGACCTTGCGCTCCAGGGTGGCGCGGGCGGACTCCAGCGAGCCCATGGCGACGCGGTGCTTCTCCTGGGCGTCCCGCTCCAGGGCGTCGGCCTTGGCACGGGCGTCGCGCTCCAGACCCTCGGCGCGGCTGCGGGCCTCGCCGACGATCTTGTTCGCCTCGGAACGGGCCTCGGCGATCGCCTGGTCCGCTGTCTGCTGGGCCAGGCCCAGGACGCGGGCGGCACTGTCGCCACCGGGGTTCTGCTGCTGCTGCGGGAAGGGCTGCTGCATCTGCTGCATCTGCGGCGGCATCTGCTGCTGCATCGGCTGGAGCTGGCCGCCCATCTGCTGCGGCTGGCCCATCTGCTGCTGGCCCATCTGGCCGACGAAGCCCTGCTGGCCACCCATGGTGCCGCCCTGGAGCTGCGGCGGACCCTGGAGCTGCGGGGCGCCGGGCAGCTGCGGGGCACTGGGCAGCTGCGGCGGGCCGGGGTGGCCCATCTGCTGCTGCTGTTGCATCTGCTGCTGCGGCTGCATCTGGGTCTGCTGCATCTGCGGCGGCATACCCTGCTGCGGCACCGGCGGGCCGGATATGGCCGCCGGGACGGGCGGGCCAGGACGCTGGTGCTGTTCCTGTTCCTTCCGCATGTTCTGCTGGTTCTGCGCGGCCGCGCGAGTCGCGGCGGCCAGTTTGGCGCGCAGGTCCTCGTTCTCGCGGAGCAGTCGGGTCAGCTCTCCTTCGACCTCGTCGAGGAAGGCATCGACCTCGTCCTCGTCATAGCCTTCGCGGAGGCGGACGGTCGTGAACTGCTTGTTCCGCACGTCCTCGGGGGTCAATGGCATCTCTTCACCTCAACGTGATCGTCGGACAGCCGGACGTCTGCGTGGTTCACAGGCCCGCCACGACGGAGATCAGGATCGAAACAATAATGATCAGTACGAGGAAGGACAGGTCGAGCGCCACGCCCCCGAGCCGCAACGGCGGGATGTACCGCCGCAGAAACTTGAGTGGCGGATCGGTGACGGTGTAGATGCACTCCAGCACGACGATCATGGCGCGGCCCGGTTGCCAGTCGCGCGCCAGTTGTCGAACCCAGTCCATCACCAGACGGGCGAGCAGAATGCCGAGGAAGCAGTACAACGCGATGTACAGCACCTGCCATACAACGTTCACTGCCGCTCCCCTCGCCCTGCTCGGTCCATCCGGTCCACCGCCCGCCCGCCGGGGGCGAGTTGATCGCTACCCGGCGTCACGTGATCCACACGTATCGTCCTGCTTCGGTCAGCTCTGGTTGAAGAACCCACCCTCGGCAATCCTGGCCTTGTCCTCCGCCGTGACATCGACGTTAGCAGGAGAGAGCAGGAACACCTTCTGCGTCACCCGCTCGATGCTTCCATGGAGCCCGAAGACCAGTCCAGCCGCGAAGTCTACGAGGCGCTTGGCGTCCGTGTCGTCCATCTCCGTGAGATTCATGATCACGGGGGTGCTTTCACGGAAGTGTTCCCCGATGGTACGGGCCTCGTTGTAGGTACGGGGGTGCAGCGTGGTGATGCGGTAGGGCTCCCGCTCGGACGCGGCCTTGGACATGATCACCGGGGCGCTCTTCTCGACATTTCGACGTTCAGGTGTGATGGACGACACTGGGGCCATCCTCGGCTCGGAGCGCATCGGCGCCACGAAAGCCGCCGGCGCGGTCGGCGCGGGGACGGGTCGGGGCACCTCCTCGGTGCGTCCGGTTCGCAGCGGCTCGGGCTCGGGGCCGTAGTCCTCGTCGTCCGGGTCGTAACTCTGGACGTCGTAGCCATCGTCCTCCAAGAGGCCGAGGTAGATCGCCATCTTGCGCACAGCGCCGGCCATACTCCTGTCCTCCGCTCTGTGGTGGATCGGCTTTGTCACCGGTACGCGCCCCGCCTTGGGCCGCTCGTTCACGAGTCGCTCAGTGCGGCGGAGTGGTTCCACGATCCACGGTCTGCCCCTCAGTTGAAGGGGAGATTCCTTCTTGTCCTGATTTGTTCTGCGATCTGATCTTCTACCCGGTGACGTTACCCGAGGGGTGGCCGCGCACCCAGTACCGCCGTACCGACGCGCACATGTGTCGCCCCGGCTGCGATGGCCTGTTCCAGGTCCCCGCTCATCCCTGCGGAGACCATCGTGGCAGCAGGATGCGCCTCCCGTACACGGGATGCGATTTCCGCGAGCCGGTCGAAGGCCGCGCGCGGATCGCCCGCGAAGCGCCCGTGCAGCGGCGCGACAGCCATCACACCGTCAAGTCGCAAGCCGGGCGCGGCAGCCAGCGCCTCCGCCAGCATCGGGACCTGCTCCGGAAGGGCGCCGCCGCGACCGGGTGCGTGGCCGGATTCGGCTGCTGCCGAATCGGCGCCGAGGTCGACCTGGACGAGGCAGCCCAATTCCGGACGACCCGCTTTCAGCACCCCCTCGGAGAGGGCTTCCACGAGTCGGATCCGGTCGACCGAATGAACGAGGTCGGCATAACGGAGGACGGAACGGACCTTATTTGTCTGCAATTGGCCGACAAAATGCCAGCGGAGGTCGAGATCACGACATTCCTCGGCTTTCGGGGCGGCGTCCTGGTCGCGGTTCTCGGCGACGTCGGCCACTCCGAGACCGGCCAGCAGCCGGGTGTCCGAGGCCGGATAGGTCTTGGTGACCACCACCAGGGTGACGCTGTCGCGTGCGCGCCCGGCGGCGGCGCACGCGTCGGCGACGCGCTGCTCCACCGAGGTGAGGTTGGCGCGCAGCTGTGCCAGGCGCGCCCGGGCAGCAGATTGATCGTTCACGTGGGTCATCGCGGGTCCAGCCAGACGTAGCTCGCGAGGCGGCCGGTCCGCTGCTCGCGTCGGTAGGAGAAGTGATCGGCGGATTCCAGGGTGCAGGTGTGCGGCTGCGGGTGCACGGTCACGCCGAGCGAGCCGAGTTGGGCCCGGACCCCGGCCGGCAGGTCGAGTGCGGGCGTCCCCCAGGAGGTCTCGCCCGCCGTGGCCGGCTCCAGCGCGGCCACCTCCGCGCGCAGCGCGGCCGGTACCTCGTAGCAGCGGCCGCAGACCGAGGGGCCGATCACCGCCGTGGTCCGCTCCGGGCGCGCACCCTGTTCGACCATGGCGGCCACGACCGCCGGGACGACGCCGGCCGCGAGCCCGGGGCGCCCGGCGTGGGCGGCGCCGACGACGCCGGCCTCCGGGTCGGCGAGCAGCACCGGGACGCAGTCGGCGGTGAGCACCGCCAGCGCCAGCCCGCGCCCGGCGGTGACCAGGGCGTCCACGGTCGGGGCGGTCCCCTCGGGCTGACGCTCCGCCACCACCGCCGTCTCCCGGCCGTGGACCTGGTTCATCCAGACCACGTCGGCCGGGTCCAGCCCGAGGTCGGCGGCGGCGAGGCGGCGGTTGGCGCGGACGGCGGCGGGGTCGTCGCCCACCGCCCCGCCCAGGTTGAGCTCCTGGAACGGCGAAGTGCTCACCCCGCCCCACCGGTCGGTGAAGGCGAAGTGAGCACTGTCGAGGGAGATCCGGTGGCCGATCATGCTGGTCAGCCTAGTGGCTGCGGCCCGCAGGACCGGCGGCCGGGAGCGCTACTTGAGGAAGTCCGGAACGTCCAGTTCCTCGGCCGGGGTGTCCACGTAGGGCGGCCGGGTCTGCGGGACGTGCGGCGCGGCCGGCGGTTCCGGGTGGCGCGGGGCCGGGTCCTCGGCACGGGGGACGCTGCCGATGGTGTGCATGCTGCGCCCGGCGGCGGTGGAACCCGAGCGGTTGAACTCGGAGCGGCTGAAGTCCGCGCGGTTGAAGTCCGAGCGGTGCGTGTCCGTGCGGTGGGGATCGGTGCGCCCCGGCTCGGAGCGGTTGAACTCGCTGGGACGTTCCTGCTGCGCGGACTGGTTCTGACCGGAGCGAACCACCGGCTCACGGACGATGGTGGGCGGCTGCCCGCCGTCGAAGCCGGCCGCGATGACGGTGACCCGGACCTCGTCGCCGAGGGCGTCGTCGATCACCGCACCGAAGATGATGTTGGCCTCGGGGTGCGCCGCCTCGGCGACCAGCTGGGCCGACTCGTTGATCTCGAACAGGCCGAGGTCGGAGCCGCCGGAGATGGAGAGCAGCACGCCGCGCGCGCCGTCGATGGAGGCCTCCAGCAGCGGCGAGGAGATCGCCATGATGGCGGCGGCCTTGGCGCGGTCCTCGCCCCGGGCCGAGCCGATCCCCATCAGCGCCGAACCGGCGTCCGACATGACCGACTTGACGTCGGCGAAGTCGAGGTTGATCAGGCCCGGGGTGGTGATCAGGTCGGTGATGCCCTGGACGCCGGAGAGCAGCACCTGGTCGGCGGAGCGGAACGCGTCCAGCACCGAGACCTGGCGGTCGGAGATCGACAGCAGCCGGTCGTTCGGGATCACGATGAGGGTGTCGACCTCCTCGCGGAGTTGCGCGATGCCGTCCTCGGCCTGGTTGGCGCGGCGGCGGCCCTCGAAGGTGAACGGCCGGGTGACCACGCCGATGGTGAGCGCGCCGAGCGAGCGGGCGATGTTGGCGACGACGGGCGCGCCGCCGGTGCCGGTGCCGCCGCCCTCGCCGGCGGTGACGAAGACCATGTCGGCCCCCTTGAGGACCTCCTCGATCTCCTCGCGGTGGTCCTCGGCCGCCTTGGCGCCGACATCGGGGTTGGCTCCCGCGCCGAGGCCGCGGGTGAGTTCACGGCCGACGTCGAGCTTGACGTCGGCGTCGCTCATCAGGAGGGCCTGCGCATCGGTGTTGATCGCGATGAACTCGACGCCCTTGAGCCCGACCTCGATCATCCGGTTGATGGCGTTCACGCCACCGCCGCCGATGCCGACGACTTTGATGACTGCGAGGTAGTTCTGGGGTGCTGCCACGTCGAAGGCCTCTCGCCTCGGATGTACGGTGCCGAAGGGACGGGAACTCGTGGAGACGAGGTCCGGACCCGAACCCTGACCCTGAGGTTTAGGGTTAATGCTGTGTCACTCTTTCCGTCTGTCACAGGACACTAGGTCTCAAGGCGGGTCCATTCAACGGACACGCCGAGCGTCTCGATTTTTCTTGTGAGCCTATGTGATCAATCGTCCGGGGTGTCCACCGGGGTGGTCTATCAGATTCGTGGCTGGACCGGCGATCCGTCAAGCGTGCGTCAACCGCGCACTGCTGGGTCGTCGGGCGCGGTGACGTCGTAGGTCGTACCGCCCTGCTTCAGCAGTGCCGCGAGCACCACCGCCTTGCGCGCGTCCCTTTCCGGACTCCCCCACAGCACCGTTGCGCCACCGGCGAGTTGCAATTCCATATCGTCGTACGAATGCACCACGACCGCAATCGTCCCGCGGGCGACCGCGGGCGGGAGCGCCTTCGCGATCTGCACCGCCGAGTCCACCAGCTCGGCCTCGGAGAACTCCGGCAGGGAGCTCCGGCCGACCGGGGAGAGCGCCAGTTCGACCACCGGCACACCGGCCGGGATGCCGGGACCGGTGGCGAAGCCCACCCCGCCCGCGTCGACCTGCTCGTAGCCGTTCGCGGTCCTGACCGCGGCGACCGCGACCCGCTCGGTGATCCGCAGCCGGACCGTGTGCGGCCACTCGGTGCTCACCTGCACCCGCGCCACCCGGGGCAGCGCCCGGAGCACCCGGGCCCGGACCGCCCCGGTGTCGAGCCGCTCCAGCGGACCGCCCAGCGGCACCCGGGCGGCGGCCAGCACCTGCGCCGGCGTCAGCACCCTGACCCCGCTGACCAGGACCGTCCTGACGTTCAGCACCGAGGAGAAGAACACCAGCCAGCAGGCGGTGGAGACGAGTGCGGCGAGCAGTCCGGCGAGGACCCCGACACCGCGCCGGGACAGCCGCAGCCGCGGGGCGGACGGGGGCGCTGCCCCGTCCGCCGCCGCGGTCGCCTCCGGCGCGAGGGCCTCAGGCACGGCGGTGCTTGGCGATCGCCCGGTACACCATGTCGACCAGCAGGTCGTCGGCGTCACGGCGGCCGAACTCGGCGGCGGCCCGGCTCATGTCCCAGAGCCGCTGAGGGTCGGTCAGCACCGGCAGCAGCTGGCCCAGCACCCAGTCGACCGACAGTTCGGCGTCGTCGACCAGCAGCCCGCCCCCGGCCCGGACCACGGGCTGGGCGTTGAGCCGCTGCTCGCCGTTGCCGATCGGCAGCGGCACGAAGGCGCCGGGCAGCCCGACGGCGGCCAGCTCGGCCACGGTCATCGCGCCGGCCCGGCAGAGCATCATGTCGGCGGCGGCGTAGGCCAGGTCCATCCGGTCCAGGTACGGGACCGCGCGGTAGGGCGGCATCCCCGGGATGTCGTCGATCCGCGGGATCTCGTTCTTCGGGCCGACCGCGTGCAGGATCTGCACGCCGTACTGCTGGAGCCGGGGGGCGACCGCCTGGATGGTCTCGTTGAGCCGGCGGGCGCCCTGGGAACCGCCGGAGACCAGCAGCGTGGGCAGCCGCTGGTCCAGGCCGAAGTAGGCCCGGGCCTCCGGCCGGGCCGCGTTCCGGTCCAGGGTGGCGATGGTGCGGCGCAGCGGGATGCCGATGTACTGGGCGTCCCTGAGCTTGCTGTCCGGGGTGGAGACGGCGACGAAGTCGGTGTAGCGGGAGCCGATCTTATTGGCCACCCCGGGGCGGGCGTTGGCCTCGTGGACCACGATCGGCACGCCGGAGCGCTTGGCCGCGAAGTAGGCCGACATGGCGACGTAGCCGCCGAAGCCGACCACCGCGTCGGCCCTGGTCCGCTCCAGCACGTCCTGGACGGCCTTGACCGTCCCGCGCAACCGCCCGGGGAGGGTGATCAGCTCGGGGGTGGCCTTGCGCGGCAGGGCCACCTTGGGGATCAGTGCGAGTTCGTAGCCGCGTTCCGGGACCAGTCTGGTCTCCAGTCCGCTCTCCGTGCCGAGCGCTGTGATGCCGACCGAGGGGTCGCTCCTGCGCAGCGCGTCCGCAAGGGCGAGCGCGGGCTCGATGTGGCCGGCGGTCCCTCCGCCGGCGAGTACGACATGCACCGAAATTCACCGCTCCCTGCGCTTCCGGGCCTTCCCGAGCCGCGCGATGGTCCGTTGGGGCAGCCCGAGGATGCCTCGGGCCGGGCTGTTCCGTTTGGCCAGCCTGCTCCGGGCGGCCAGGGCCGCCTTGGCGGAGGGTTCGCTGCGTGCGAAGCAGAGCAGCATCCCCACCGCGAACATGGTCGGCAGCAGCGCCGAACCCCCGTAGGAGAACATCGGGAGCGGGACTCCCGCGATGGGAAGGAGTCCGAGCACCGCACCAATGTTGATCACGGCCTGAGCCATGATCCAGGTGGTGGCGCCTCCCGCTGCGTACCTGGTGAAGGGGTCCTTCGTGCGTCCGGCCACGCGGATACCCGCATACCCTAGTGCCGCGAAGAGGGCGAGCACCGACAGCGTCCCCGCCAGACCCAGTTCCTCGCCGGTCACGGCGAAGATGAAGTCGGTGTGCGGCTCCGGGAGTTGGCCCCATTTCTCGACGCTGGCGCCGAGGCCGGTGCCGAACAGACCGCCGGTGGCCAGGGCGTACACCCCGTGAACAGCCTGCCAACAGGACCCGTCGGCGGGCATGTGGGTGGCGCCGATGCAGTCGAGCCGGCCGAGCCGGTGCGGCACCAGCACGATCAGCACGGCGCTGAACGCCAGGGCGATGGCGGCGGCCCCGGCGAAGAGCCGCATCGGGGCGCCGGAGAGCCAGAGCTGACCGAACAGCAGCGCACAGATGATCATGGCGGTGCCCATGTCGCCGCCGACCAGGACCAGGGTGAGCAGCAGCACGCCCATCGGGACCAGCGGCACCAGCAGGTGCTTCCACTGGTCCAGCATCTTCAACTGCTGCTTCCGGGCCAACAGGTCGGCTCCCCAGAGCACCAGCGCGAGCTTGGCGAACTCGGAGGGCTGGATCTGCACCGGGCCGCCGAGCCTGATCCAGTTGCGGTTGCCGTTGACCGAGGTGCCGACGCCGGGGACGGCGACCAGCAGCAGCAGTCCGATCACCGCGATCAGCAGCGGGTAGGCCAGCGCCCGGTGCAGCCGCACCGGCATCCTGACGGCGACGAACATCAGCCCGCTGCCGATCAGCACCGAGGTGAGCTGCTTCTCGAAGAAGTAGGCGAAGGGCAGGCCGTCGCTCCTGGCCTCGATCTGGGAGGCGGAGAACACCATCACCAGACCGAGGACCAGGATCATCGCCGAGGAGCCGAGCAGCAGGTAGTAGGGCGTCAGCGGGCGCTCCAGGCCCCGCTGGAAGCGCCGCCAGGCCGAGGAGGGGCGGCCGAACACGCCGTACGAGCGGAAGACCGCCACGTGCGCCTCGGCGGCCTGCGGCGGGACCGCCGAACGGCTCCGCGGCCGGGCCGCCGGGCGGCTCGGCGTCCGGGCCGCGGGGCGGCCGTGGCCGTCGCCGGGTGCTGGCACGGCTACCCCTCTCCCCTGGTTCGAACGCGCTGCCCGCCGGCGCTAGGCCGGGCCCCGTTCCGCCAGCGCCAGTGCGGCGGCGGCGAAGAGGTCGCCGCGCTCACCGTAGTTGGTGAACATGTCCATCGAGGCGCAGGCCGGGGCCAGCAGCACGGTGTCGCCCGGCCGGGCGAGTCCGGCGGCGGCCCGGACGGCCGCGTCCATCGCCGGAGCACCAGTCTGGCCGTCGGGCAGCTCGATGACCGGGACCTCGGGGGCGTGTCGCGCCAGCGCCGCCCGGATCAGCGCCCGGTCCGCGCCGAGCAGCACCGCGCCGCGCAGCCGGGAGGCGGCGCCGGCCACCAGGGCGTCCAGGTCGGCGCCCTTGGCGAGCCCGCCGGCGATCCAGACCACCGACTGGTAGGCGGCCAGCGAGGCGGCGGCGGCGTGCGGGTTGGTGGCCTTGGAGTCGTCGATGTAGACGACCCCGTCGACCTCGGTGACCCGGGCGATCCGGTGGGCGTCGGGACGGAAGGCGCGCAGCCCGTCACGGACGGCGCGCGGCTCCACCCCGTACGCCCGGGCGAGCGCGGCGGCGGCCAGCGCGTCGGCGATGTTGTGCGGAGCGGACGGCTGGACGTCGCCGACGGCGGCCAGTTCGGCCGCCGCCCGGTGCCGGTCGTCGATGAAGGCGCGGTCGACCAGCAGCCCGTCGACCACGCCGAGCTGCGAGACGGTGGGCGCGCCGAGGGTGAAGCCGACCGCCCGGCAGCCCTCCTCCACGTCGGCGGCGCGGACCAGCTCCTCGGTGGCCGGGTCGGCGGTGTTGTAGACGCAGGCGACCCGGTTGCCCTCGTAGATCCGGCCCTTGTCGGCGGCGTAGGCGTCCATCGAGCCGTGCCAGTCCAGGTGGTCGGCCGCGATGTTGAGCACCACGGCCGAGTGCGGGCGCAGCGAGGGCGCCCAGTGCAGCTGGTAGCTGGACAGTTCCACGGCCAGCACCTCGTAGGGCTCCTCGGCGAGGACCGCGTCCAGCACCGAGACCCCGACGTTGCCGACGGCGGCGCTGCGCCGGCCGGCGGCTTCGAGGATCGAGGCGAGCATCTGGACGGTGGTGGTCTTGCCGTTGGTGCCGGTGACGGCCAGCCAGGGAGCGGGCTCGCCGGTCGAGACCAGCGGGGCGCGCAGCCGCCAGGCGAGCTCGACATCACCCCAGACCTGGACGCCGGCCGCCTCGGCGGCGGCGAACAGCGAGCTGTGCGGCGGCCAGCCGGGCGTGGTGACGACCAGTCGGGTGCCCTCGGGCAGGCTCTCGCCGTCGCCCAGCCGGACGCTGACGCCCAGTCCGCGCAGCTCGGCGGCCTGCGCCTGCTGCCGGGGGCCGGTGCCGCCCTCGACCACGGTGACCCGGGCGCCGAGCCCGTGCAGCACCCGGGCGGCCGGCACCCCGGAGATGCCCAGGCCCGCCACGGTGACCGGGAGGTCCTTCCAGTCCGGGGTGGGGGTGTCCGCGACCGCGGTCATGCGCTCACCCAGCCCGCGTAGAACAGGCCGAGACCGACCGCCACGCAGAGCCCCTGGATGATCCAGAACCGGACCACGATCAGCACCTCGGACCAGCCCTTGAGTTCGAAGTGGTGCTGCAGCGGGGCCATCTTGAAGACCCGCTTGCCGGTCATCCGGAAGGAGCCGACCTGGATGATCACCGACAGCGTGATCAGCACGAACAGGCCGCCGAGGATGGCCAGCAGCATCTCGGTGTGCGAGCAGATGGCGAGCCCGGCGAGGGCGCCGCCGAGGGCCAGCGAGCCGGTGTCGCCCATGAAGATCTTGGCGGGCGAGGTGTTCCACCAGAGGAAGCCGAAGCAGGCGCCCATCAGCGCGGCGGCGACCACCGCCAGGTCCAGCGGGTTGCTCACCTGGTAGCAGTTGGGTCCGGCGGTCGCCGCGGAGCTGCAGGTCTGGCCGTACTCCCAGATGCCGATGAAGACATAGGCGCCGAAGACCATCACCGAGGCGCCGGTGGCCAGGCCGTCCAGACCGTCCGTCAGGTTCACGCCGTTGGACATGGCCAGGATCATGAAGATCGCCCACAGCGCGAACAGCACCGGGCCGAGCGACCAGCCGATGTCGCGGACGAAGGAGAGCTTGGTCGAGGCCGGGGTGGTGCCGCTGCTGTCGGCGAAGTTCAGCGAGCCGACCGCGAAGACGATGCCGACGATCAGCTGGCCGGCCATCTTCGCCTTGGCCCGGAGGCCGAGCGAGCGCTGCTTGACGATCTTGATGTAGTCGTCCAGGAAGCCGACCAGGCCCATGCCGGTCATCAGGAACAGCACCAGCAGCGCGGAGGCCGAGGGCACCGAGCCGACCATCAGCTTGGTCAGGCCGTAGGCGACCAGGGTCGCCAGGATGAAGGCGATCCCGCCCATGGTGGGGGTGCCGCGCTTGCTGTGGTGGGCCTTGGGCCCGTCGTCCCGGATCATCTGGCCGTACCCGTGCCTGGCCAGAATCCGGATCAGTATCGGGGTGCCGACGAGCGACAGCACCAGGGCGATCGCGGCGGCGAAGAGGATCTGCCGCATCGGCGAGCTGCTGGAGGAGGCCAGCTCGACCATGGCGAGACGGTCGGTCACGAGGACGCTCCGTCCACCGCGTCATCGGACAGCAGCGCCTCGGCCACCCGTTCGAGCCCGACCGAGCGCGACGCCTTCACCAGCACCACGTCCCCCGGCCTGACCCGCTCCCGCAGCAATCCGATCGCCGCACCCACATCGGACACCAGCACCGACTCCTCACCCCACGAACCTTCGTTCCTCGCGCCCAGCTCCATGCAGGCCGCATCCCGGCCGCCCACCGCCACCAGCGTGGTGATGTTCAGCCGTACCGCCAGCCGGCCCACCGCGTCGTGCTCGGCGAGGGAGTCCTCGCCGAGTTCCCGCATCTCCCCCAGCACCGCCCAGGTTCGGCGTGCCTCGGGCCCTCTGCCGCCGATCGCCGCGAGCGCCCGCAGGGCGGCCCGCATCGACTCGGGATTGGCGTTGTAGGCGTCGTTGACGACGGTGACACCGTCCGCACGCTCCGTCAGTTCCATCCGCCAGCGCGAGAGGCTGCCCGCCCCGCCGAGCCCGGCGGCCACCTCCGCGACGCCGAGACCGCACTCCAGCGCCACCGCGGCGGCGGCCAGTGCGTTCGACACATGGTGCTCACCGTAGAGCCGCATGGCCACCGGAGCGGAACCGGCAGGTGTGACCAGGGTGAAGGCCGGGCGTCCCGTGCCGTCCAGGCGGACGTCGACCGCCCGCACCTGGGCGTCCGGGGACTCGCCGAAGAAGACCACCCGCGCCCTGGTCCGCGCCGCCATCGCCCGCACCAGCGGGTCGTCGGCGTTGAGCACCGCGACCCCGGTCGGGTCCAGGCCCTCCACCAGCTCGCCCTTGGCCTCGGCGATGGCCTCCCGGCTGCCGAACTCCCCGACGTGCGCCGAGCCGACGTTCAGCACCAGGCCGATCCGCGGCGGCACGATCGCCGACAGCGCGGCGATGTCGCCCTTGTGCCTGGCGCCCATCTCCAGCACCAGGAACCGGGTGTCGGCGGTCAGCCGCAGCGCGGTGACCGGGGCGCCGATCTCGTTGTTGGCGTTGCCCAGGGTGTAGACCGTCGGGCCGGCCTGCTGCAGCAGCTGGGCGATCAGGTCCTTGGTGCCGGTCTTGCCGGCCGAGCCGGTGAGCGCCACCACGGTGGTTCCGGCCGCCTTCTCGGCGACCGCGTGGGCGAGCCGGCCGAGCGCCTCCACCACGTCGTCGACGACCACGGCCGGAACGCCGATCCGCCGCGAGGCGAGCACCGCGACCGCACCGCGCTCCACCGCGCCGACCGCGTAGTCGTGACCGTCCACGCGCTCGCCGACGACGGCCGCGAACAGCGCGCCGGGCTCGACCTCGCGGGAGTCGTGCACGACCGGACCGGTGACCGGCGCCTGCGGGTCGGGCGTGTCAAACAGGGTCCCGCCGGTGGCCTGGGCCACCTCGGCGAGGGTGAGCGGGATCACGTTGGCTCTACTCCTTGGCGTCGCCGTGCCGGGTACGCACGGCGTCAATGGTCGGGCTCGACCTCAGGATCGCCTCGCGCAGCACCGCGCGGTCGTCGAAGGGTCGGATCTCGTCATGGACGTACTGGCCCAGTTCGTGGCCCTTGCCGGCGACCAGCACGCAGTCGCCGGGACGGGCCAGGGCTACCGCGGCGGCGATGGCACGGGCCCGGTCGGGCTCCACCAGGACCGCCCCGCGCTCGGCCTCGGGAACCTCCACCGCGCCGCCGAGCATGGCGACGAGGATCGCCAGCGGATCCTCGGTGCGGGGGTTGTCGCTGGTCAGGATGGCGGTGTCGGCGCGGCGGGCGGCGATGCCGCCCATCGGGCCGCGTTTGAAGGGGTCGCGGTCGCCGCCGCAGCCGACCACCACGTGCAGCCGGCCCTTGGTGACCTCGCGCAGCGAGTCCAGTGCGGCCTCCAGCGCGTCCGGCTTGTGGGCGTAGTCGACGACGGCGACGTAGGGCTGTCCGGCGTCCACCCGCTCCATCCGTCCGGGCACCCCGGCCACCGCGGCCACACCGGCCGCCGCCTCGGCGAGCGGCAGTCCGGCGACGGCCAGCGCGACGATCGCGGCCAGCGCGTTGGCGACGTTGAAGGGACCGGGCAGGGCGACCGAGGCGTCGACCGACGCACCGTCAGGGCCCGCCACCCGGAAGACCGATCCGGCGGGGCCCAGCTGGAGGTCCACGGCCCGCCAGTCGGCGTCCGGATCGCCCTTGGCCGAGTAGGTGACCACCGGGATCGTCGCCTCGGCGGCCAGCCGGCGGCCGTAGGGGTCGTCCAGGTTGACCACTCCCCGCCGGGCCCGCCGGGGCGTGAACAGCCCGGCCTTGGCCCGGTAGTAGTCCTCCATGTCCGGGTGGAAGTCCAGGTGCTCCGGCGTCAGGTTGTTGAACACCGCGACGTCGTAGACCACGCCGTCGACCCGGCCGAAGACCAGGGCGTGGCTGGAGACCTCCATCACCAGGGCGTCGACCGCGCGCTCGCGCATCACCGCGAGCACCGCGTGCAGGTCGGTGGCCTCGGGCGTGGTCCGCTCGCTCTTGATCCGCTCGTAGCCGATCCGGAGCTCGACCGTCCCGATCAGCCCGGTGGACCGGCCGGAGCCGCGCAGCCCGCCCTCGACCAGGTAGGCCGTGGTGGTCTTGCCGTTGGTGCCGGTGATCCCGACGGTGAGCAGGCCGTCGGCGGGCCGGCCGTACAGCGCGGCGGCCAGGTCGCCCATGACCGTCCGGGGCGCGTCGACCACCAGCAGCGGCAGTCCGCAGCCGGCCGCCCGAGCGGCGCCGTCGGCGTCCGTCAGCAGCGCGACCGCGCCGTTCCCGGCGGCCTGGGCCGCGTAGTCCGCGCCGTGCGCGTGCGCGCCCGGCAGGGCGGCGTAGAGGTCGCCCGGACGGACCGCACGGGAGTCGTGGGTGATCCCGGTGACCAGTACCGCTTCGGCGGCGGCGGGGAGCCCCAGCAGGGCGGCGAGCTCGGCGAGCGGGGTGGGGCGGGTCCGCGCGGGGCGCGGCGGGGCACTGGAGTGGATCTCCTCCGCCACCGCTTCGTCGAGGGGCTCTGGATCACGTGAGGGCACGGCCGTGAGGTTACCCGTATCGACGGGCCCGGGGCCAAGCCAGGGGGGCCTCGGGCCGGTCCCGGAGGATTCGTCGCCCTGCGATGTGACGGAGGTCATATCGTCAACTCCGCTTCGTAGTGTCTGTGCAGCTGATACCGACCGACCGTGGGTCTCTCCTGATAGGACTCACCAGTTGACCGGGAGGTTCGCCGCCGCCGCACCGGTCGGCGGCACCTGCAGGCTCTTCAGGGCGAACTCCATCACCTGCTTGAAGACCGGGCCGCACAGCTCGCCGCCGAAGTGCCCGTTCACCGGGTTCTGGACCACGCAGGAGACGGTGATCCGCGGCCGGTCGGCCGGTGCGAAGCCGATGAACGAGGAGGTGTAGCCGCTGTAGCGGCCGGTCGTCGGGTCCACGCGGTTGGCCGTGCCGGTCTTGCCGGCCACCAGGTAGCCGGGGATCTGCGCCATGATGCCGGTCCCCTCCTGGCTCGCCACCACCGACTGCAGCATCTCCGCCACCGTCTTCGCGGTCTGCGCGCCGACCACCCGGGTCTCGGCCGGCGCCGGGGCCGGCACGAACACGCCGTTCGGCCCGGTCACCCCGGCGACCAGCGAGGGGGCCACCCGGACCCCGCCGTTGGCGATGGTGGAGTAGACCGAGGTGGTCTGCAGCGCGTTCACCGAGAGCCCCTGCCCGAACGGGATGGTGTACTGCTGCGAGGCCGACCACTGGTCCGGCGGCGCCAGGATGCCCGGCGTCTCGCCCGGGAAGTCGAGGCCCGAGGGCTGCCCGATGCCGAACTTGGTCAGGTAGCCGTAGAGCACCCGGTTCGCCTGCTGCTGGGTCGGGCCGAGCTGCTCGGCGGCCAGGATGGTGCCGATGTTGGACGACTGCGCCAGCACCCCGTTCAGGGTCAGGTGCTCGGTGCCGTGCGCCACGTCGTCGTGGAACAGGGTCCCGCCCCGGGGCAGTGTCCCCGGCACGGTGACCTTGGTCAGCGGCGTCGCCACATTCTGCTGGAGCACCGCCGACATGGTCATCAGCTTGCTCACGCTGCCCGGCTCGTAGGCGTCCTGGAGCGCGGTGTTGCCCAGGTCGGCGGGGTCGGCCCGGGCCAGGTCGTTGGGGTCGAACCCGGGCGCGGTCGCCATCGCCAGGATCTTCCCGTCGGTGACGTCCTGGACGATCACGTAGCCCTGCTGCGCCCCGGCCGCCCGCACCTCGGCGGTGATCGCCTGCTGGGCCTCGTACTGGATGTCCCGGTTCAGCGTCAGCCGGATGCTCGACCCCGGGACCGGGGCGGTCTCGCTGCCGCCGGCCGTGGGCACCTCCTGGCCGCCGGACTGGGCATAGGTGGTCTTCCCGTTCCTGCCGCTCAGCAGGGCGTTGTACTGCTCCTCCAGCCCGCCCGAGCCCGCCCCGTCGGCGTTGACGAAGCCGATCACGTTGGCGGCCAGCGAGCCGTCCGGGTAGACCCGCTTGGTGTCCTTCTGCCGGAAGACCCCGTTCAGCACGTTGGCGCAGTCCTCGTCGACCCGGCCGGCGTCCCCGGCCTTCAGCGCCAGGTTGTTCTCGGTCAGGCAGTGGCCGCTCCAGGCCTGCGCCACCAGGGTGTTCTCCAGCGCCGTGACCTGGTTCCAGGTCTGCGGCGACTGCTGCTTGGCCAGCAGGGCGTAGCGGTCGCCGGGGCCGGTGTAGGTGAGCCGCCGGGTCAGCGTCGGCACGTCCACGCCCAGTATCGGCGACAGCAGGTCGGCGGCCCGGGCCGGGCCGTCCGGGATGTGCGCCTGCCCCGGGGTGAACATGTACGGGTCGGCGGTGATGTCGTAGGCGTCCACGGTGGTGGCCAGGACCACCCCGTCGGCGTCGGTGATGGTGCCGCGCTGGGCGGGCAGGGTGACCGTCTGGTAGAGGTTCACATTGGCCTCGGCGGCCAGCGCCGTCGAGTCGACCAGCTGGAGCTGGACCAGTCGGCCCACGAAGAGCGCGAAGGCCGCGCCGAGCGCCACGGTGACCAGACGCAGCCGCCGCTGGGGGCTGGCCAGCTGCAGCGGTCCGGAGCCGGCGGGCCGCTGCGGACCCCGCCCGGACCGGGCGGCGGCGGGACGGCGGCGCGGCTCGACCGCACGGCGGGCCGGCTGCGGCACCTGGCGCGGGGCGCGGGGGCGGCCCGGGCGCGGGGCGCGCGGCGGCTGCGGGGAGCGCGGAGTGCCCATCAGTTGCCGCCCCCGCCGACCAGCGGGGCCGGGCTGCCCAGCACCGTGCCGTCGTCCTCGATGAAGGCCGGCACGCCGCCCGGGACCATGCCCAGCTGGTGGGCGCGGGCGGCCAGCGCGTCCGGGTCGGACCAGCCGGCGATCTGCTGCTGCATCCCCTGCTGCTCGTCCGTCAGCTTCGTGGTCCGCTGCTGGAGTTGGGACAGCTGGAAGGAGCCCTGGTTCAGCGCCGTGTTCAGCATCAGCAGCGCGATCAGTCCGCCCGCCAGCATCAGCACCACCATGAAGGCGAAGGGGCCGCGCCCGCCCGTCCGCGCGGAGCCGCGCCGCGCGGTGCGCCGCGCGTCCGGCCGCCCGGCGCCGCGGCGCGGTCCGACCGGGGCCGTCGTCCCCGCCAGTCTTCCCACCGCCACCGCTGTCCCCTCCTGCCCGTCCTGCGGACTACTTCACCGACAACCTGATTCTCTCTGCTGCGCGCAGCCGAGCCGGGGTGGCGCGACGGTTCTCCGCAATCTCTTCATCGGTCGGCAGCTCCGCGCCCCGGGTCAGCAGCTTGAACCGGGGCTGGTGCTCCTCCGGGACGATCGGCAGTCCGGGCGGCGCGGTGGTCGCCGCGCCGGCCGCGAGGAACTGCTTGACCAGCCGGTCCTCCAGCGAGTGGTAGGCCAGCACGGCGATCCGGCCGCCGACCGCGAGCGCGTCCAGCGCCCCGGGGACGGCCCGTTCGAGCACCGACAGCTCGCCGTTGACCTCGATCCGCAGCGCCTGGAAGGTGCGCTTGGCGGGGTTGCCGCCGGTCCGGCGGGTGGCCGCGGGGATCGCGTTGCGCACCAGGTCGACCAGCCGGGCGCTGTTGGTGAACGGTTCCTTCTCGCGCTCCCGCAGGATCACCGAGGCGATCTTCCCGGCGAAGCGCTCCTCGCCGTAGACCTTGAGCACCCGGGCCAGGTCGCCGTGCGAGTAGGTGTTCAGCACCTCGGCGGCGCTGATCCCGGTGGACTGGTCCATCCGCATGTCGAGCGGGGCGTCCTGGGCGTAGGCGAAGCCCCGGTCGGCCTCGTCCAGCTGCATCGAGGAGACGCCGAGGTCGAACAGCGCGCCCTGGATCTCCGGGATCCCGAGCTCCGCCAGCACCTGCGGGATCTCGTCGTAGACGGCGTGCACCAGGGTCGCGCGCTCCCCGAACGGCGCCAGCCGCTCCCGGGCCAGCCGGAGCGCCTCCGGGTCGCGGTCCACCGCCACCAGCCGGGCCTCGGGGAAGGTGCGCAGCAGCGCCTCGCTGTGGCCGCCGAGGCCCAGGGTGGCGTCCACGACGACCGCGCCGGGGCGTCCCCGGAGGGCCGGGGCCAGCACGTCGAGGCAGCGCTGGAGCATCACCGGCACATGCTTGGCCTGGGGGGCCTGGGGGCCGGTGCTCATCGAAGTGCCTCTCGTAGGGCGCACGCACCGCCTGGTCCCCGCCCGCTCGCCTTGGGGAAGGGGCCCTCTGGCACCGGGGAAGGGGCGTCAGCGGGCGAGGAGCGGGTGGAGGCCGGGCCGGTACGTGTGGGCCGGGTCCGGGAGCGGGGGTCCGCTGCGGGTGTCTCAGGGATGGAGTCTCGGGGGTGGAGTCTCGGGGGTCGTGCGGTCCGGGACGCGCTCCCGGCGGGGCGGATGGCCGACAGCCCCTCCGGGCGCAGGACCGCTCTCGCCCGATGTCGCGTCACTTTACTCCACGGCTCCACCGGGTCAACTGGATGCGACGGCGCACGCCCCCTCGGGAGCCGAGGAGAAACCGCAGGTCAGATCGGATCGACCGGAGCTGGAAGGGCGCGCGCCGCAGCTCGGCGCGCCGTCCGCCACGCCCGCCCGGACCGAAGTCCACGCGAACGGAGCAGGGCCCGCCCGCCCCGGCGGCCGGTCGCGGCCGGACGGCCCGCGCCTATGGGGTGCGTCACAGCGCCCTGCTGTGCCTCCTGCGGAACCCACCGCGGGCACCGGTTCCCACTACGGTCACAGGTATGACCGTGAACCCTGACCTGTCCCGCATCCAGGCCACCCGTGCCCCGGCCACCGACAGCAGTTCCACCGACGCCGACACCGTCTCGATCATCGACAGCTTCGTCGCCCGCAACCGGTCCTACGCCGCCGGGTACCGCGACGGCGGCATGGGCGCCCGTCCGGTCCAGCGGGTCGCCGTGGTGGCCTGCATGGACGCCCGGCTCGACGTCCACGCCGCACTCGGCCTCGCCCTCGGCGACTGCCATGTCATCCGCAACGCCGGCGGCGTCGTCACCGACGACACCATCCGCTCGCTGACCGTCAGCCAGCGCGCCCTCGGCACCCGGTCGATAGCCCTGATCCACCACACCGGCTGCGGCCTGCTCGGCCTCACCGAGGACTTCCGGCAGGAGCTGGAGGCCGAGGTCGGCATCCGCCCCACCTGGGCGCTGGAGTCCTTCACCGACCTGGAGCAGGACGTCCGGCAGTCCATGGCCCGGGTCAGGACCTCGCCCTTCCTGCTGCACCACGAGGACATCCGCGGCTTCGTCTTCGACGTCACCACCGGACTGCTGCGCGAGATCGCGCCGTAACCGGCCCGACAAAGGGCCTGGTGGACCGCCCGATACCCCGGCAAAAGCCGCACACCGACCGTACGAACACGATCGGATAGCCCGGTCGAGTGACGGGAGCGGCTCCCACAGGGAACAATGCGGTCACGGGAGGGCCCGCGCCGGGGACAAGGCGGGGGCCAGCAATCGGGCCGAGGAGTATCCGGGTGACGACGTTCAACGAGCAGGCCAGCCTTGACCAGCCCCGAGCGGCGGGACTGGCGAAGCCGGGACTGGCCGAGCTGGGGGCGGTGGTGGAGCGGATCCGCTCCTCCATCGAGAGCGTCCTGGAGGGCAAGCCCGAGGTCGTCAGACTCGCGCTCACGGTGCTGCTCGCCGAGGGCCACCTGCTGATCGAGGACGTGCCCGGGGTCGGCAAGACCATGCTGGCCAAGGCACTCGCCCGCTCGGTGGACTGCACGGTGCGCCGGATCCAGTTCACCCCCGACCTGCTGCCCTCGGACATCACCGGCACCAGCGTCTTCGACCAGAACCGTCGGGACTTCGAGTTCAAGCCCGGCGCGATCTTCGCCCAGATCGTCGTCGGCGACGAGATCAACCGGGCCTCGCCGAAGACCCAGTCCGCGCTGCTGGAGTCCATGGAGGAGGGCCAGGTCACCGTGGACGGCGTCAGCTACCCGCTGCCGTCCCCGTTCATGGTCGTCGCCACCCAGAACCCGGTGGAGATGGAGGGCACCTACCCGCTGCCGGAGGCCCAGCGGGACCGCTTCATGGTGCGGATCTCGGTCGGCTACCCCAGCCCCGAGGCCGAGCTGCAGATGCTCGACGTCCACGGCGGGGTCTCCCCGCTGGACGACCTCAGCCCGGTCGCGCACGCCGACGACGTGAAGAAGCTGATCGAGGTGGTCCGCCAGGTCCACGTCGCCGAGGAGCTGCGCCGCTACGCCGTCGCCATCGTCGGCTCCACCCGGACCTCGCCCGAGCTGCGGCTCGGCGCCTCGCCCCGGGCCACCCTGCACCTGCTCCGGGCCGCCCGCGCCGCCGCCGCGCTGGACGGCCGCGAGTACGTCATCCCGGACGACCTCCAGGGCCTGGCCGCGCCGGTGCTCGCGCACCGGCTGCTGCCGACCGCCGAGACCCAGCTGGGCCGGCGCACCACCGAACAGGTCGTTCGCGACCTGGTGCTGCAGCTGCCCATCCCGCGCCTGGGCCGCTGAGGTGGCGGGCACCTCCAACTGGCGGACCGCCCTGCACGGACTGACCACCCGCGGCCGGTCCTTCCTCGCCGCCGGGCTCACCGCGATCCTCTGCTCGGTGCTGCTCGGCCAGCCCGCCCTGCTGCGGATCGGGCTGCTGCTCACCGTGCTGCCGCTGGCCAGCGCCGGACTGCTGCTGCGCACCCGCTACCGGGTCGCCAGCGGGCGGCGGCTCACCCCGACCCGCACCCCGGCCGGCCAGGAGGCCCGGGTCCACCTGCGGGTCGACAACATCTCGCGGATCCCCACCGGCCTGCTGATGCTGGAGGACAAGGTCCCCTACGTGCTCGGCCCGCGCCCCCGCTTCGTGCTGGACCGGGTCGAGCCGCACGGCCACCGCGAGGTCTCCTACCGGGTCCGCTCCGACCTGCGCGGACGCTATCCGCTGGGCCCGCTCCAGCTGCGGCTCGGCGACCCCTTCGGGCTCTGCGAGCTGACCCGCTCCTTCACCGCCGCCGACACCCTCACCGTCATCCCGCAGGTCCAGCCGCTGCCGGCGATCCGGCTGAGCGGCGAGTGGACCGGCTACGGCGACAGCCACTCCCGGGCGGTGGCGCTGGCCGGCGAGGACGACGCGGTGCCGCGCGAGTACCGGCACGGGGACGACCTGCGCCGGGTGCACTGGCGCTCCACCGCCAAGTACGGCGAGCTGATGGTCCGCCGCGAGGAGGCCCCGCTGCGCAGCCGGGCCACCGTGCTGCTGGACACCCGCGCCGCCGGACACCGGGGCAGCGGCCCCGCCTCCTCCTTCGAATGGGCCGTCAGCGCCTGTGCCTCGCTCGGCCTGCACCTGCTCGAACGCGGCTACACCGTGCGGCTGCTGACCGACACCGGCGACGCGGTCACCGGGCTCGGCACCGGCGGCCTCGGCGGCGCCTCGGCCGAGGCCGCCGGCGTGCTGCTGGACACCCTCGCCATGGTGCAGACCTCCACCGGCGCCGGCCTGGCCCCCGCCGAGCAGGTGCTCAGGATGGGTGGCGAGGGCCTGGTGGTGGCGCTGCTCGGGGCGCTGGACGACGCCCAGCTGGCCGAGCTGGCGCGGCTGCGCCGGCGCACCGCCGCCGCGGTCGCGGTGCTGCTCGACACCGACAGCTGGTCGCTGCTGCGCGGGATGGGCACCTCCGCCGGCCCGAACGGCGGCGGGAACGGCGGCCGGGCCGGGAACGGCGCCGTGCCGGTCGACCGCGCCGAACGGCAGTCCCAGCTGCTCCGCGAGGCCGGCTGGATCGTCCTGCTGGCCTCCTCCGGCGACACCTTCCCCGCCCTGTGGCAGCGGGCCGACCGGCTCGCCTCCGCGGGCCTGAGCTCCTTCACCGCCACCGGCACCGCTGGTGCCGCCGGCGGCGCCACCAACCGCGCCACGACTAAGGACAAGCCATGAACGGCCGCCTCCGGATCGCCCTGTGCGCGGCCACAGCGACCTTCCTGACCGCACTCTGCCTCTGGCCGCTGGTCATCCCGTCCGGCTGGCTGTTCCAGGCGCTGGCGCTGCTGCTGGTGGTCTGCGGCGTGGGCACGCTCCTCCGCCGGATATCCGCCCCCCGCACGCTGGTGCCGCTGGTCCAGCTGCTGACCGTGGTGCTGCTGCTGACGGCGATGTTCGCGAGCTCCCAGGCGCTGCTCGGCTGCCTGCCCGGACCCGCCGCCTGGACCGAGTTCTCCGACCTGCTCAACAGCGGCTTCAACTCGATGAACCAGTACGCCGCACCGGCCCCCGCGCTGCCCGGCCTGAGGCTCATCCTGGTCGGCGCGGTCGTGCTGATCGGCCTGGTCGTGGACGCCCTCGCGGCGACCTACCAGCGGGTGGCGCTGACCGGGCTGCCGCTGCTCGCGCTCTACTCGGTCGGCACCGGACTGCACGACAAGGGCCCGCTCTGGATCTGGTTCCTGCTGTCCAGCCTCGGCTACCTGGCGCTGCTGATGGTGGAGGGCCGGGACCGGCTCGCCCGCTGGGGCCGGGTCTTCCACGGCACCCCGGCCACCCTCGCCGGGGTCTCCGGCGGCAACCCGCTCCGGGCCATCGGCTACCGGATCGGCGCCATCGGCGTGGTGGTCGGGCTGCTGCTGCCGCTGGGGCTGCCCTCGTTCGGCTCCGGGCTGGTCGGGCACCTCGGCGGCTCCGGCGACGGGCTCGGCAACTCCATCATCACCTCGGTCAACCCGCTGGCCTCACTGGCGCAGACGCTGGACCAGTCGAGCAACCGCACCGTGCTCACCTACACCACCAACTCGACCTCGGTCGCGTACCAGTACCTGCGGATCGTCGACCTGAACGAGTTCAACGGGGTCGCCTGGACCACCGGCACCCAGAAGGTGGAGCCGCTGCCGAACCAGCTGCCCGCGCCGCAGGGGCTGACCCCCGCCGTCCAGCAGGCCGACATGCGGACCGACATCACCACCCAGGCCGGCTACAACCAGCAGTGGCTGCCGATGCCGTACCCCGCGACGGACGTCACCGTGAACGGCGACTGGGACTACGAGGCCGAGGGCCGGACCCTGATCGGCGCCGACTCCGGCACCAACGCCGGGGGCCGCTCCTACACCGTGACCAGCCTGATCCTCAATCCGACCGCCGCCCAGCTGCAGGACGCGCCGGCCCCGCCGGCCGCGTTCCTGAAGACCTACACCGCGCTGCCGGCCCACATGCCGGCCAGCGTCAAGGCCGACGCGCTGCAGGTGACCCAGGGCGCCACCAGCGCCTACGCCAAGGCCGTGGCCCTGCAGGACTGGTTCACCACCGGCGGCGGGTTCAGCTACAACACCCAGATCTCCGGCGACACCGGCACCAACGCCATCGCCGAGTTCCTGGTCAACAAGCAGGGGTTCTGCGTCCAGTTCGCGGCCACCATGGCGGCCATGGCCCGCACCCTGGGCATCCCGGCCCGGGTGGTCATCGGCTTCACCCCGGGCAGCCAGCAGAGCGACGGCAGCTGGGTGGTCGGCACCAAGAACGCCCACGCCTGGCCCGAGCTCTACTTCTCCGGGATCGGCTGGCTCCGCTTCGAGCCCACCCCGGGCATCGGCGTCGCCCCCGGCTACTCGCTCAACTCCGCCTCCAGCACCGCCGCCCCCACCCCCGGCGCCAGCGGCGGCTCGACCGCAGGGGCGGCGCCGAAGCCCACCGGCGCACCGGCCTGCCCCCGGATCGAGCAGCGCCAGGGCGGCTGCACCCCCGCGAAGGCCCAGGCCGCCGCCTCCGCCGCGCAGAGCTCGCAGCTGAGCGACCCGCTGCTGCCGGCGATCGTGGCGGCGGCACTGGTCCTGCTGGTGCTGTTGCTGCTGGTTCCGATGGTGTGGCGGCTGCGGCTGCGCCGCCGCCGGATGCGGCCGCGGAGCCCCGAGCTGAGCGAGCAGCAGGTGCTCGACGCCTGGCGGGAACTGCTGGACTCGGCCTGGGACCTGGGGATCACCCCGGACGAGGCGGAGACGCCGCGCCGGACCGTGGCCCGGATCAACGAGCTCGGGGGCCTCGACACCGACCGGCGGGCCGCCGCCGGACGGCTGGCGCTGGCCACCGAACAGGTGCTCTACGCGCCGTTCCCGGCCGCCTCGGCGACGCTGCGGGAGGACGTCCTGTCCGTCCGCTCGGGGCTGCGGGAGTCGGTGGGCCGGGGGGCCAGGGCCCGGGCGGTGCTGCTCCCGGCGTCCCGGCGGCGGCTGCACGAGCAGCTGCGGGCGGCCGTCGGCCGCGCCTACCGGAAGGTGGTCGGCACGCCGCTGGAGACGGCGGCGCGCCGGACCCGGTCCGCGGCCGGGCGGTTCCGCCGGCGCGGGGACGGAACCGCGGGGCAGTAGCGGTCCGGACGCGGCAACGCCCGCCCCGACGGGGCGGGCGTTGGGGTCGAGGTGCCGCCGACGGCGCGGCGGCTAGCGCTGCCCGTCCTGGCGGCGCTGCCAGCGCTGCTCCATACGATCGACCACGGTGGCCTTGCGTCGGCGCTGCGGGGCGCCGGTGCGCGGGTCGGCGACGCCCAGGCGCGGGGCCCGGCGCCAGCCCGCCACCGCGACGGCGGCGCAGCCGATCATCACCACGGCGCCGACCAGCGCGGCCCAGTGGTACTTGGTGACCATGCCACCCGTCAGCAGGGCGACACCGACGACGAAGCCGGCGGCGGCCAGATAGACCGTCCGGCGGGTACGGGCGCGCAGCCCTGACCCTTCGAGCGCTGTCGCGAACTTGGGGTCCTCGGCGTACAGCGCTCGCTCCATCTGCTCGAGCAGACGCTGCTCGTGCTCCGAGAGCGGCACGTCGTCCTCCTCCTCTGGTCGCCACGGGCGACCACCGCCGTCCCAGCAGGACGAACAGTTCTCCTCAGGATAGGCGCGGAGTCTCCTCCGGGAAACCCACCCCGTCTGCACACCGCCCCGGCCGTGACCAGGCACACACTCGCGAGGACGTACGGATGATCCCGCCGATCCCGCTGTGATGCGTATGCCCCGGGCGCGGGGCCGTCATGCGTTGCTTGCCATAGCCGAATCATACGGTTCACCGCGGTATTTCGGGACGGCAAGGACGAGGCCCGATGCCGTCTTCCGCGGTACTCGGGCCCGACGGCGGAGAACGGTGTCAGCGCAGCTCGGCGAGCAGGTGCAGCTGGGTCGCGACGGCGTGGAAGGAGGGCTGCTCGGCGGCGGCCTGCTCCAGCGCCAGCAGGGCGTCCATCGCCCCCGGCTCGGTGTCCACCAGGACGCCAGGGACCAGGTCGGCGAAGATCCGTACGCCGTGCACCGAGGCCACGTCCAGGCCGGCCGCGTCGGCGAGGCCGCGCAGCTCCTCGACGGTGAACCGGCGGGGCATCGGGTCGGTGTCGCCCCAGCGCCCGTCCGGGTCGCCGAGGAGGGTGCGGGCCTCGTTGAAGTGGCCGGCGATGGCGCGGGCGAGCACCGCGCCGTTGCGGTTGGCGGCGAGCAGGCTGACCAGGCCGCCCTTGCGGAGGACCGCGGCCAGCTGGCCGAGGGCCTCGGCCGGGTCGTCGACGACCTCCAGCACGCCGTGGCAGAGCACCGCGTCGACGCTGCCGGGCTCGATCAGCTCGGGCAGGGTCTGGGTGTCGCCCTGGAGCGAGCTGACCAGGTCGGTGACGCCGGCCTCGGCGGCCCGGCGCTCCAGCGCGAACAGCGCGTCGGGGCTCGGGTCGACCACGGTGACCCGGTGGCCCAGCCGGGCCACCGGCACCGCGAAGTTGCCCGTGCCGCCGCCGGTGTCCAGCACGTCGAGCACCGGTCGGCCGAGCTCCTCGGCGCGCCGGGCCAGGGCCGCGCGCAGTATCTCCCAGACGACGGCGGTCCGGAGGGAGCTGCGGGGACGCGTCGAGTACACGGGTGGGCTCCTCGGCCGGGGGAACAGCGGTCGGCTCCACCTTAGAGGTTCCGTCGGCGGGGCCCGTTCAGCCGGTCCGGGGCATCCGCCCGGAGTCGGCGGGAGAGGCGGGTTCGAGCGCCAGCAGCCGCTGGACGATGCGGAGGAACAGGGCGGTGTTACGGATCAGGTCGTCGGCCTCGCGCATGGTCGCCGCCGAGGTGATCCCGGCCTCCGCCGAGGCCCGCTTGGCCGCGCCCGCCGCGTAGTAGACGGACCATTCGGCGAGCTCCGGGGCGACCTCCGGGAGGACCTCCCACGCGCTGCGGATCCGCTTGCGCCGGCGCGGGTTCTCCTCGGGGCGGCCACGCACCGCCAGCACGGCGGCGGAGCCGCGCAGCGCCGCCAGGTGCGCGGTGGCGTAGCGCTCCAGCGGGCCCTCCAGCTCCCGGGCCTCGGCCAGCCCCCGGTGCGCCTGGGCGAGCAGGTCCAGGGCGGCGGGCGGGGCGCCGGCCCGGCGCAGCACCGGGTGCACGTCCGAGGACGGGCGGTAGGGTTTGGCCGCGCCGCCGAGCGCGCTGCCGGTGCCGGTCGTTGTCTGCAACGGCAGCAGCAGTACCTGCGCCGTGGGGTCCGCCTTCTCGTTCATGATTCAGCCCTCCCGTGCGGTGACGTCGGCAAGCGGTCGAGGAAGTCTCCGAGCCCTCATCGACATGCTGCACCCCGCCACTGACAACGCCCCGGGCCCCGATCTACGGACCGACCCCGACCTGCGCGTTCACCAGCGGTGCGGGCGTCGGCCCGACCGCCGCCGGGGCCGGCTGCGCCACCGCGAACAGCGGCAGGAAGAACTGGACCAGCGGGCCGATCGCCAGCGCGTAGACCACCGTGCCGACGCCGATGCCGCCGCCCAGGACCACCCCGACGACCAGCACGGTCACCTCGATGGAGGTGCGGACCACCCGGACCGAGTAGCCGGTGCGTCGGCAGAGGCCGGTCATCAGCCCGTCCCGGGGGCCGGGGCCGAGCCGGGCGCCGATGTACAGCCCGCCGGCGACGCCGTTCAGGACGACGCCGCCGACCATGGACGCGATCCGCAGCGGCAGCCCGTGCAGCGGCGGCAGCAGGGCCAGCGCCTCGTTCACCGCCAGGCCGATGACGAAGACGTTGCTGACGGTGCCGAAGCCCGGCCACTGGCGGAGCGGGATCCACAGCAGCAGCACGGCCGCGCCGATCGCCATGGTCATCACCCCGAAGGAGAGCGGGAGGTGCCGGGTCAGGCCCTGGGTGAAGACGTCCCAGGGATCGAGTCCGAGGGCGGCGCGGATCAGCAGGGCCATGCTGCCGCCGTAGAGGACGAGGCCAATGTAGAGCTGGACGAGGCGTCGGGCCATGGAGTTGCTCCCCCTTGGTTGCCTGGATGTTCGGTTGCCTGGATGTTCGGTTGCCTGGATGCGCTGACTGCTGCCAGTCTGGAAGCGATTGGACTGCTTCTCCATAGCCAATCGAGGAAGGGTGGACTGGCATGGCCGCACGAACCGCCATCAGCGCGGCGCAACTGGACCGCACGCTCGGCGTCTGGCAGCGGGGCCGCGACAGTGCCTACCGCTCCCTGGCCGGCTCGCTGCGGACGCTGGTGCTGGACGGGCGGGTGCCCGTCGACGTCCGGCTCCCGGCCGAGCGCGAGCTGTCCGCCGTGCTCGGGGTGAGCCGGACCACGGTCGCCGCCGCGTACGAGGTGCTGCGCACCGAGGGCTTCCTGGCCAGCCGCCGGGGCGCGGGCAGCTGGACCGCCCTGCCGGCCGGCCGGCCGATGCCGGTGGCCGGCCTCTCCCCGTTCCCGACCGACAGCGGCGGGGTGATCGACCTCGGTGTCGCGGCGCTGTCCGCCCCGGAGCCGTGGATCACCACCGCGCTCACCGCGGCCGTCGCCGAACTCCCGGCCTACACCCGGACCCACGGGGACTTCCCGCTCGGGCTCCAGGTGCTGCGCCAGGCCGTCGCCGACCGCTTCGTCCAGCGCGGGCTGCCCACGACGGCGGACCAGATCATGGTGACCAACGGCGCGGCCGGGGCGCTGTCCCTGCTGCTGCGGCAGCTGGCCGGCCCCGGGGAGCGGATCGCCGTCGAGTCCCCCAGCTACGCCAACGCGCTGCAGGCCATCCGCCTGTGCGGGGCGCGGCCGGTGCCGGTGCCGCTGGCCGAGGACGGCTGGCGGCTGGACGCCTGGGCCGGCACGCTGCGCGCGGCGGCGCCCTCGCTGGCGTACGTCATCCCGGACTTCCACAATCCGACCGCCCTGGTGATGCCGGAGGAGCAGCGCGCCGAGCTGGTCTCGCTGGCCCGGGCCACCGGCACCCAGCTGATCGTGGACGAGACCATGGTGGAGCTCTCGCTCGACCCGGAGACCCCGCTGCCGCTGCCGCTGGCCGCCTTCGACCGCACCGGCAGCGTGATCACCGTCGGCTCGGCCGGAAAGACCTTCTGGGGCGGGCTGCGGATCGGCTGGATCAGGGCGCGCCCCGAACTGGTCCAGCGGATCGCGGCGGACCGGGCCAGCCTCGACGTCTGCTCGCCGCTGGTGGAGCAGCTGGCCGTCCGCCACCTGCTGACCGAGAGCCTGCCGGAGGTGCTGGCCCACCAGCGGCGCCGGGTCACCGAGCAGCGGGACGCGCTGGTCGCGGCGGTGCACGAGGCGCTGCCCGACTGGACCTTCCGGGTGCCGCAGGGCGGCCTGTCGCTGTGGGTGCGGACCGGGGAGGACGGACCGGGCGGCAGCGCGCTGGCGACGGCGGCCCAGCGCTTCGGCGTCTGGATCGGCTCGGGGCCGCGGTTCGGGGTGGACGGGGTGCTGGAGCGCTTCGTCCGGCTGCCCTACGCCCAGCCGCCGGAGGTCTCGTGGGAGGCGGTGCGCCGACTCGCGGCGGCCGCGGCCACGGAGGCCGTACCCGCCCCGGCCCCGGACTTCAGCCTGCTCTGAGCGGCGCGCTCCGGGCGGTCGGGCGCACCCGGGAAATGTCGGAGCGGCGTCCGGGTCCCGGCGGATCCCCTCCGCCGGCGCACAGACGCCGCCCCTCCCCCTGGTCCCCCCTCGCCCCCGCCCCACCGGTATCGGTCCCCCGACCCCACCGGTGGGTCGCGCCCTGGCCGGGCGGCTGCTCCGCCGCCCCGTGTCGGCGGTGCAGTGCCTGGCCAGTCGTACGGCACACGCTCCCCGGTCCCCCGTGGAACGCTCCCGTTGCTCCCCTGGTTGGAGAGCCCCCCGTCAGCGTTCGCGACCGGTGGTCGCATGCCTTCCCCGGATGGCGGACCAGGTGGACCCTTCGGTCCCCAGCTCCTTCCCGGTGACCACAACTCTGCCCTTCCCGCAGGTCGCGGCATATCCGTTCGGCTACTCATCCGTTTCCCTGGGTACACCTGGGTACGGATACTCAGAGATCTTGGTCCCGGCCCTCCCGGCAGCCGTGCGGTGCAGCGACGTGTCACTGTCCTCCGCTAGCGTGTCCGGTGATCGAACCAGGGGGCCGGACATGTCTGTCATTCCATTGATCTTCACCAGCGGCTGGGCCAGCGGCATCAACGCCTATGCCGTGGTCCTGCTGCTCGGCCTGTTCGGCCGCCTCGACCACGTCGCCGCCGTCCCGTCGGCCCTGGAGCGGACGGATGTGCTGCTGGTCGCGGCGGTGCTGTGCCTCTGCGAGGTCGTCGCCGACAAGATCCCCTACGTGGACTCGGCCTGGGACGCCGTGCACACCGTGATCCGGCCGATCGCCGGGGCGACCGTGGCCGTGCTGATCGCCGGGCACGCGCACGGCTCGCTCGGCGAGATCGCCGCCGGCGCCCTGGGCGGCACCACCGCGCTGGCCAGCCACGTGGTCAAGGCGAGCCTCCGGCTGGGGGTCAACGTCTCGCCCGAGCCCTTCAGCAACATCCTCACCAGCCTGGTCGAGGAGCTGCTGGTGGCCGGGGTGGTGGTGCTCGCGATCTTCCACCCGGTCGCCGCCGCCGTGGTCGCCGGGGTGCTGCTGGCGCTGGGGCTGCTGCTGGTCGTCCTCACCTTCTCGCGGATCCGCCGCTTCTGGCTCCGCCGCCGCGAGCGGCGCGAGGCGCGGGTGGGCGCTCGCGGAGGTGTGGGCGTCGGCGCATAGGATCGTCTGCCATGGCACGGATCCTCGTCATCGGCGCAGGTATGGGCGGACTCGCGACCGCAGCACGGCTGGCGACGGTCGGGCACCGGGTGACCGTCTGCGAGGCGGGCCCGACCCACGGGGGAATGCTCGGGCAGTACCAGCGGGAGGGCTTCCGCTTCGACACCGGGCCGACCCTGCTGACCCTCCCTGCGGTCTACCGCGACCTGATGCTGAAGACCGGCCGCACCCGGCTGGAGGACGAGGTCGAGCTGCTGCCGGTCGACCCGGGCAGCACCCATGTCCTGCCCGACGGGACCCGCTTCGACCTGGCCAACGCCTCCCGGGCGAAGGTGCTCCGGGCACTGGACGACGCCCTCGGCCAGGAGGCCGGCCGCCGCTGGGGCGAGCTGCTGGAGCGCGGCCGCGGCGTGTGGGAGGCCACCCGGCGCCCGCTGCTGGAGGAGCCGCTGCCGGACGACCCCACGCCGCTCCACCGCGACCCGTACCTCCCGTTGAAACGGCGCTGGCCGCTCGGCCGGCCGACCGCCACCGCGGCCGAGGTCGCCGAGCGCGAGCTCCGGCTGCCCGGACTGACCTCGCTGCTCGACGAGTACGCGCTGCGCTTCGGCTTCGACCCGCGCCGGGCCCCGGCCTCGCTGACCTCGATCCCGTACATGGAGCAGAGCTTCGGCGTCTGGTACGTCACCGGGGGGATGCGCGCCCTCGCCGACGCCGTGCTCCGCCGGTGCGAGCAGCGCAGGGTCGAGCTGCGCTTCGACGCGCCGGTGGAGGGGGTGCTGGGCGACGACCGGGCCACCGGCGTGCTGCTGGCCGACGGCAGCACCCTGGACGCGGACGTCGTCGTCGCCGACACCCGGGTCCGGGTGCTCGCCCGCCCGCAGCCGGACGCGACGGAGGGGGAGCAGCCCGCCCCCGGCCGCTTCAGCGTGCTGCTCGCCCTGCGCGGCGCCCGCCCGCCGGGCACCCCGCACCGCACCGTGGTCCACGCCGCCGACCGGACGGCGGAGTTGGACGCGCTCTTCGGCCCCTCCGCGCGGCTGTACGACCGGCCGACCGTCCAGGTACTCCGCCCGGGGGACGCGACACTGGCCCCGGAGGGGCACGAGACCGCGGTGCTGACCGTGACCGTCCCGGCGGCCGGCCAGGGACCGCGACAGCTGCCCTGGTCGGCGGCGGAGGCCGACGCGTACGCGGACGCCGTCCTGGCGCACGCCGCGCCCGGGCTGCGCGAGCGGGTGCTGTGGCGGGAGCTGCGGACCCCGGCCGACACCGAGCGGGAGACCGGCGCCCCGGGCGGCTCGGTGCCGGGACCGGCCCTGGCGGGCGCCGGCGGCGCCTTCCTCCGGGCCGGCAACCGAACCGCGTTCCCCGGCCTCTACCGGGTCGGCGGCGCGGCCCACCCGGGCGGCGGGCTGGCCCGGGTGGGGATGTCGGCGACGGTGACGGCGGAGCTGATCGGCACGCCGTGACGCACTGTGCTCAGCCGTGGTTCCAGGACTCGGGCGGCGGCTGCTGCCCGTAGTCCTGGTAATGCTGGTACGGCTGCTGGGGCTGCTGCGCCTGCTGCTCGTACTGGTACGTCCCCTGGGGGTTGTAGCCGGTGCTGTCGTAGTCGTCCGGCTGGTACGGCGGTTGCTGCGGCTGGGCGTACTGCTGGTGGTACTGCTCCTGCCCGTACTGCTGGGCGTACGGCTGCTCCGGGACGCCCTGCTGCCCGTACGACGGCTGCTGCCCGTACGCCTGCTGCCCGTACGGCTGCTCCGCGAAGGCGGGTTGGGCGTATCCCGGCTGGGCGTACCCCTGCTCGGCGTAGGCCTGCTGCCCGTACCCCTGCTGGCCGTACCCCTCCTGGCCGTAGTAGGGATCGGCGTACTGCGGCTGCTGCCCGTACCCCTGCTCCGCGTACTGCGGCTGCGGCTGCGGCTGCGGCTGCGTCGGGAACGGGGACTGCGACGACGCCTCCTCCAGTTCGACGGTGAGCAGCGCGGGCGCCTCCTCCAGCTCGATCGGTCCCACCGCGCCGACCTGTTCGACCAGGGTGACCTCGCCCGGCTCCGGGACCTCCCCGGCCGGGAAGACCCGGCCCAGCAGCGGCAGCCGGGCCAGCGGCCCCGGCAGCGAGCCGTCCCGGCCGCGCAGCGACCAGTGCGGTCCCGAGCCGCGCTTGACGGCGCGGGTCACCAGCAGCTGGCCGGCCGCGAACGCGGCCACCCCGCCCGCGATCACCGCCACCGTGCCGGTCTGCACGCCGTCCGCCAGGCCGAGGAAGCCCAGCAGCGCGAGCGCCCGCCAGTGCACCGGGGCCCGGAACTGGAGCAGCAGTTCCCCGAGAAGCCACAGGGCCACCACCGCGAACGCGGGATACAGCACCGCGAGTCCGACGTTCAAGGCCTACCTACCTCAGTGCTCAGCGGGGCGCGTGACGCACACCGTACCCGCTGGAACCGGGGGAATCGTCAGCCCGGTCGGTGCAGGCCGAGGTTCTGGTAGATCTCCGAGGTGACCGTGGAGAAGTTCATGGTCATGAAGTGCAGGCCAGGGGTGTCCTCGGCGATCAGCTGACGGCACATGTCGGTCGCGTGCTCGATGCCGATGGCCCGCACGGCGGCCGGGTCGTCCCGGTGGGCCAGCATCCGGTCGCTGAACTCCCGGGGGATGACCGCGGTGCTGAGCGAGGGGATGCGTTCCAGCGAGCGGATCGTGGTGATCGGCATGATCTCCGGGATGATCGGGACGTCGCACCCGGCCGCCGCGACCCGGTCGCGGAACCTCAGGTAGCTCTCGGTCTCGAAGAACATCTGGGTGATCGCGTAATCGGCGCCGGCCCGGCATTTGTCCACGAAGTGACGGATGTCGCTGTCCCAGTCCGGCGAGCGCGGGTGCATCTCCGGAAAGGCCGCGACGCCGACGCAGAAGTCGCCCGACTCCTTGACCAGGCGCACCAGTTCGGCGGCGTAGTCGACGCCCTGGGGGTGCTTCACCCAGGGGCCGAGCGGGTCGCCGGGCGGGTCGCCGCGCAGCGCGAGGACGTTGCGCACGCCCTGGTCGGCGTAGTGGCCGAGGATGTTCCGCAGTTCCGCGACGCTGTGGTCGACCGCCGTCAGATGGGCGACGGTGGTGAGCGTGGTCTCCTGGGTGATCCGTCCGGTGATGTTGACGGTGCGACCGCGGGTGGAGCCGCCCGCACCGTAGGTCACCGAGACGAACGTCGGCGACAGCGCCTCCAGGCGGCGGATGGCCTTCCAGAGCCCGACCTCGGCCTCCGCGCTGCGGGGCGGCATGAACTCGAAGGAGTAGGAGCGGGTCCCCGCCGCCAGGAGTTCGCGGATGGAGATCGCACGGTCTGTCCTGGTGCTGGGGATCCCTAGAGCCATGCAAGCAGGTTATCCGGCTGCGGAGGGTAATTCTCAACTTCGTCCACAGGGTGATACCGCTTGGCGGCCGAACAGTCGGCCCACAGCCGGGGAGGGCTCCAGTGGCCCGCCGAGCCCTCGGGTTACGCTGGTTTTCCGCGTACTGCTCGGAGATCACCGGTGTCCCTCGCCCGCCCGCCCCACCCCCTCGACGCCCTCGGCAACATCGGCGTCCTCGCCGCCTCCGCCAACCCCGTCGACGAGGAGCGGCTGCGTGAACGGGTCGACGCCGCGCTGGTCCGGTTCCTGGACGGCAAGGACGCCCAGCTGTCGATGATCTCCCCGCAGCTCGGGCCGGTGACGGCCGTCCTCCGGGACTTCCTGCTCGACGGCGGCAAGCGGCTGCGTCCGGCCTTCTGCTACTGGGGCTGGCGCGGCGCGGGCGGCGACGGCCGGGACGAGGGGGCGGTGGCCGCCGCTGCGGCGCTGGAGCTGCTGCAGGGCGGGGCGCTGGTCCACGACGACCTGATAGACCGCAGCGACACCCGGCGCGGACTGCCGGCCGTGCACCGGCGCTTCGAGGCCCTGCACGCCGCCGAGGGCTGGCGCGGCGACGGGGCGCAGTACGGTGCGGCCTCGGCGGTGCTGCTCGGGGACATGCTGCTGGTGTGGAGCGACGAACTGCTGGCCGACTGCGGTCTGGACCGGGCGGCGGTACGCCGGGCCAAGCCGCTGTTCGACCTGATGCGGACCGAGGTGATGGCCGGCCAGTACCTGGACCTGCTGGAGCCGGCCACCGCCGCCACCGCGCACCCGGACGTGGACGGTCCGATCGAGCGGGCCCGCACGGTGATCCACTACAAGTCGGCCAAGTACACGGTCGAGCGCCCGCTGCAGCTCGGCGGGCTGCTGGCCGGGGCCGACCCGGCGCTGGTCACCGCCTACGGGGCCTTCGGGCTGCCGCTCGGCGAGGCGTTCCAGCTCCGCGACGACCTGCTCGGGGTGTACGGGGACCCGGCCGTCACCGGCAAGCCCGCCGGGGACGACCTGCGCGAGGGCAAGCGCACCCTGCTGGTCGCCGAGGCGCTGGCCGAGTGCTCGGCCGCGGACGCCCGGCTGATCGACGACCTGCTGGGCGCGCCCGAGCCGGGCGAGCGGGAGATCGGCCTGCTCCGGTCGGTGATCACCGCCAGCGGTGCGCCGGAGCGGGTGGAGGCCCGGATCACGGCGCTGCTGCGGGAGTCGCTGGGGGCGCTGGACGAGGCCCCGATCGCGGACGAGCGGGCCCGCCGGGCGCTGCACCGCCTCGCCGACGCGGCGACGGCGAGGCGGTACTAGCGCGGGACCGGCTGCGGAAGCCCTGCGGGGAACCGCTCAGTCGCGTTCGCGCACCCGGCGGGCCAGGTCGACGGCGGCGGCGTGCGGATCGGCCGCGGCCGTCAGCGCGCGGACCACGACCACCCGGCGGGCGCCGGCGTCGAGCACCTGGTCGAGGTTGCCGGCGTCGATCCCGCCGATGGCGAACCAGGGCCGCTCGGAACCGCTCCCGGCGGTGCGCTTCGCGGCGTACTCGACCAGGCCGAGGCCGGGTGCGTGCCGTCCCGGCTTGGTGGGCGTCGGCCAGACCGGGCCGGTGCAGAAGTAGTCCACCCCGGGCTCCACCAGCGCCGCGTCCACCTCGGACTCGGCGTGGCAGGAGCGGCCGATCAGCATGTCCGGGTCGAGGACCGCCCGGGCGGCGGCGACCGGGAGGTCGTCCTGGCCCAGGTGCAGCACCTCGGGCCGGGGCGAGTGCGCGACCCGGGCCGCGTGGGCGACGTCGGCGCGGTCGTTCACCGCGAGCATCCGTCCGTGCCGACGGCAGGCGTCCGCGAAGACCTCCAGGAACTCCAGCTCCTGCCGGGCCTCCAGGCCCTTGTCCCGCAGCTGGACGATGTCCACGCCGCCGGACAGCACCGCGTCCAGGAACTCGGCGAGGTCGCCCTGCTCCCGGCGCGCGTCGGTGCACAGGTACAGCCGGGCCGAGCGCAGCGCGGCGACGGTCACAGGGCCATCGCCTGCGCGCGGCGCTTGACCTCGGTGCCGCGGTTCTCGTTGAGCGCCTGGGCGGGGGTGCCGGGCAGCGAGGGGTCGTCGGTGAACAGCCACTCCAGGGCTTCCTCGTCGCTGAAGCCGCTGTCGCGGAGCAGCGTCAGCAGGCCGCAGATGCCCTTGACGGTGCCGTTGGGGCCGATGAAGGCGGCGGGGACCTGCAGCGCGTTGTTCTCGCCGCGCCGGACGCCGATCAGCGTGCGGTCGTCGACCAGCCGCCGGACCTTGGTCACCACCACCCCCCACTGCTCGGCGATGTCGGGGATGTACATCCACTCGGGAATCAGGGCGTCAATCTTGGGATCAATCTGGCTCACACCCCCAGACTGCCATCCCGGAGCGCCCTCGCGCACCACGGACGCCCCGGCGGGGCTCCCCGCGGACGGCTCCGGGGCCCGCCGCAGCCGCCCCGGCGGACCCCGGCTACCCGGCGACGGCGGCCTTGAGCTGCACCGACGGGTCCGCCGCCCGGGTCAGGTCGAGCGGGGTGCGGCGTTCCAGCAGCCGCCGTCCCTGGGCCAGGTCACGCGGGCGGTCGACGGTGAGCAGGGCCACCGGCACCTCGCCGCGCAGCCAGAGCGCGGTCCAGCCGGCCGCGTCCGGGTCCTGCCGCCAGAGCAGGTCGTCGCCGGGGGTGTGCCGGCCGGCGTACTGGACCATCCGACCGAACTGCTCGGACCAGAAGTAGGGCACCGGGTCGTAGGCCTCGTCCCCGCCGAGGACGTTGGCCGCCGCGACCCGGGCGCCCTGGAGCGCGTTGTCCCAGTGGTGCACGGCCAGCCGCTCGCCGTAGCGGGCGGAGGGGAAGGAGGCGCAGTCGCCGACCGCGAACACGTCCTCGACCGTGGTCCGCAACCGGTCGTCGGCGGCGACCGCGCCCCGCGGGTCGAGGGCGACCCCGGAGCCGGCCAGCCAGCCGGTGTCCGGACGGGCGCCGATGCCGACCACCACCACGTCCGCGCCCAGCTCGGTGCCGTCGGCCAGCCGGACCGCCGTGCCGGACGGGCCGGGGGCCCGGTCGAAGCCGCTCACGCCGACGCCGGTGCGCAGCTCGACGCCGGCCTCGGCGTACCAGGCCCGGGTGCGGTCGCCGAGCTCGGCCGGGAGCGCGCCGGCCAGTGGCGCGCCGGCCGCCTCGACCACGGTGACGGCGCAGCCGAGCTGCCGGGCGACGGTCGCGGCCTCCGCGCCGATCCAGCCCGCGCCGACGATCACCACCCGCGCGCCGGGGCGCAGCGCGGCCTTGAGCCGGAGCGCGTCGTCGTGGGTGCGCAGCAGGTGGGAGTCGGCGGGCCGGCCGGGCAGCGCGACCGGGGCCGCGCCGGTGGCGAGGACCAGCCGGTCGTAGGGCAGTTCGCCCTCCTCGGTGCGCAGCAGCCGCCGGTCGCTGTCGAGGCCGAGGGCGGGCCGGCCGAGCCGCAGTTCGATCCGCAGCTGGTCGTAGTCGACCTCGAAGCGGGAGTGCTCGGCCTTGCCGAGGAGCACGTCCTTGGAGAGCGGCGGACGGTCGTAGGGCGGGTGCGCCTCGGCCCCGAGCAGTACCAGGCCGCCGCCGTAGCCGCGCTCGCGCAGCGCGACGGCGGTCTGCAGCCCCGCCGTCCCGGCCCCCACCACGACGATCCGCTCCACTGTCGACTCCTCGGTCCGGCGCCCCGCGGCGCTCCGGCGCGGAACCCTGCGTCCGGCCCCGGCCACTGTACGGCCGGGCTCGCCCCGCCGGGCTCGAACGGTGAGCGACTACAGTGGGTTGCGCAATCACGGGAGCCCGGCGTTCCGGGCTGAGAGGCGGATGTCCGGGCGGTGACGCCCGCGGTCCGCGACCGTCCGAACCTGATCCGGATCATGCCGGCGAAGGGAGCGCAGGACAGTTGGCACGCGCCGAGAACGCGGACCCGAACCGCGGTGTCGACTCCAACCGCGGTGACGTGCTGGTCGTCGGCGGCGGCATCATCGGCCTCGGCGTCGCCTGGCGCGCGGCGCAGCGCGGCCTGGACGTCACCGTGCTCGACCCCGATCCGGGCCGCGGCGCCAACCGGGTCGCCGCCGGGATGCTCGCCCCGGTCACCGAACTCCAGTACGGCGAGGAGCAGTTGCTGCGCCTCGGGATCGCCTCCAACGAGCGCTGGGCGGACTTCGCCGCCGAGCTGACCGAGGCCACCGGCCTGGACACCGGCTACCGGGCCTGCGGCACCCTCGCCGTCGCCCTGGACGCCGACGACCGCGCCGAGCTGCGCGAACTGCTCGCCTTCCAGCAGCGCCTCGGGCTGGCCTCGGAGTGGCTGGGCGGACGCGACTGCCGTCGGCTCGAACCGATGCTGGCGCCCTCGGTGCGCGGCGGGCTGCTGGTGGCCGGGGACCACCAGGTCGACGGCCGGCGGCTGGGCACGGCCCTGGTCGAGGCCTGCGTCCGGGCCGGGGTCGCGCTGCGCCGGACGCGCGCCGCCGAGCTCACCGTGGACGGCGACCGGGCCACCGGCGTCCGGACCGAGGACGGCGCGCTGCTCACCGCCGGACAGACCGTGCTCGCGGCCGGCAGCTGGTCCGGCGAGCTGCCCGGGATCCCGGCCGAGGCCCGGCTGCCGGTCCGTCCGGTCAAGGGGCAGATCCTGCGGCTGCAGATGAGCAGCGCCTTCGGCGAGCCCTTCCTCTCCCGCAATCTGCGGGCCGTGGTCAAGGGCGTCCACCTCTACCTGGTGCCCCGCGCCGACGGCGAGCTGGTGGTCGGCGCGACCATGGAGGAGCAGGGCTTCGACACCGTGGTCACCGCCGGCGGTGTCTACGAACTGCTGCGCGACGCCCATGAGCTGGTCCCCGGGATCACCGAGCTCCCGCTGCGGGAGAGCAGCGCGGGCCTGCGCCCCGGCACCCCCGACAACGCCCCGCTGCTCGGCCCGACCGCCCTGCCCGGACTGGTCGCCGCGACCGGGCACCACCGCAACGGGGTGCTGCTCACCCCGGTCACCGCCGACGCCGTCGGCGGCTACCTGGCCACCGGCGTGCTGCCGGCCGAGGCCGCCCCGTTCACCCCCGCCCGCTTCCACCGCACCGCCACTCCCGCTCCGGAGGCCCTCCGATGACGTCCCAGCCCATCACCTCGCAGCCCGTCGCTTCGCAGCCGCTGACAGCGCTGCCCATCCGCGTCAACGGCGCCGCGCGCGGGATCGCGCCCGGCACCACCCTGGCCGAGGTCGTCGCCGACCTCAGCGCCGCGCCCTCGGGCGTGGCCGCCGCCGTCAACGAGGCCGTCGTCCCGCGCAGCGCCTGGGCCGGGACCGTGCTCGCCGCCGACGACCGGGTCGAGATCCTCACCGCCGTCCAGGGGGGCTGAGCCGCCATGGCCGACGACATCCTCACCATCGCCGGCCGCGGCTTCGGCTCGCGGCTGATCATGGGCACCGGCGGCGCGCCCAGCCTGGAGGTGCTGGAGCAGGCGCTCCGGGTCTCCGGGACCGAGCTCACCACCGTCGCCATGCGCCGGGTCAACCCGGCGGCGCGCGGCTCGGTGCTGGAGGTGCTGCAGCGCGCCGGCATCCAGGTGCTGCCGAACACCGCCGGCTGCTTCACCGCCGGCGAGGCCGTGCTCACCGCCCGGCTGGCCCGTGAGGCGCTGGGTACGAACTGGGTGAAACTGGAGGTGGTCGCGGACGAGCGGACGCTGCTCCCCGACCCGGTCGAACTGCTGGACGCCGCCGAGACCCTGGTGGACGACGGCTTCGTGGTCCTCCCGTACACCAACGACGACCCGGTGCTGGCGCGGAAGTTGGAGGACGTCGGCTGCGCCGCGGTGATGCCGTTGGGCTCGCCCATCGGCTCGGGGCTCGGCATCCGCAACCCGCACAACTTCCAGCTGATCGTGGAGCGGGCCGGGGTGCCGGTGATCCTCGACGCCGGGGCGGGCACCGCCTCCGATGCCGCACTGGCCATGGAGTTGGGCTGCGCGGCGGTGATGCTCGCCACCGCGGTCACCCGGGCCCAGGAGCCGGCGCTGATGGCGGAGGCCATGCGGCGCGGAGTGGAGGCGGGCCGGCTGGCGTACCGGGCGGGACGGATCCCCCGGCGCTTCCACGCGGAGGCGTCCTCGCCGATGGCCGGGCGCGCCGAGTTCGACCCGGAGGCGCCCGCGTTCTGAGCGGAAGGCGCAGCCCATCGGCCCCGCAGGCGGCGGCGCGGTTCTTACCGTTGCGCAACGATCGTGTCGCCCCTCAGCGTCCGACCCCCTTCCGGCCCTCTAAACTCGGTGGGATGGACACGACCCTGCACGACCCGCTCCTCGGGCGGATGCTCGACGGCCGCTACCGGGTCGAGCAACGCATCGCCGTCGGCGGCATGGCCACGGTCTACCGCGCCATGGACACCCGGCTCGACCGGGTCGTCGCCCTCAAGGCGATGCACACCGGGCTGGCCTCGGACCCCGACTTCACCGACCGCTTCATCCGCGAGGCCAAGGCCGTCGCCCGGCTGTCGCACCCCAATGTGGTCAATGTCTACGACCAGGGCGCGGACAACGGGGTGGTCTTCCTGACCATGGAGTACGTGCCCGGCTGGACCCTGCGCGACCTGCTGCGGGACCGGGGCGCGCTGAGCCCGCGGATGGTGCTGGACGTGCTGGAGCCGATCCTGGCCGCCCTCGGCGCCGCGCACCGCGCGGGACTGGTGCACCGCGATGTGAAGCCGGAGAACGTGCTGCTCAGCGAGGACGGCCGGGTCAAGGTCGCCGACTTCGGGCTGGTCCGGGCCATGAGCGGGGACAGCGCGGTGACCTCGGGTCAGGTCATGGGCACCGTCGCCTACCTGGCCCCGGAGCAGATCGAGCAGGGCGCCACGGATCCGCGCACCGACGTCTACGCCTGCGGCGTGATGATGTTCGAGATGCTGACCGGCGGCAAGCCGCACCAGGGCGAGTCGCCGATGCAGGTCCTCTACCAGGCGATGAGCAACGACGTCCCGCCGCCGTCCACCCTGCTGCCGGGCCTGCCCCCGCAGCTGGACGCCATAGTGCTGGCGGCCACGGCCCGCGACGCCGACCGCAGGCCGCGCGACGCGGTGGAGCTGCTGGCCACGCTCCAGCACATCCGGCCCGGCCTGACCCAGCAGCAGCTGGACGCCGAACCGGGCGCGACGCTGCACCTCCGCGTCCCCGGCGCCGTCCCCGGTCCCGCCGACAGGCAGGCGGTCGCGGACCGGACCACGGTGCTGCCGGCCGGCATGCCCGCGCCGCTGCCGCCCGATCCGGGGCTGGAGGCGCAGCTGAACCGCACCAGCATCATGCCGAGCATGCGCGACCTGCCGCCGGAGCTGATCATGCCCCGGCGCGAGGAGCCGGAGCAGTTCGCCCCGCCGCCGCCGCGCCGGGGCGGGCGCGGCGGCGGCCGGTCCAAGGGCCGCCGCAACCGCTGGGCGCTGCCGGTGACGGTGCTGGTGGTGCTGGCCCTGATCGTCGGCGGGGCGACCTGGGCGCTGAACAACGCGCTCTACACCACCATGCCCGGCGTGGTCGGGCTGACCCAGAGCGCGGCGCAGACCCAGCTGACCGCCGACGGGCTCTCGGTGAGCACGACGCCGGAGTTCAGCAGCTCCGTCCCGGCCGGCCAGGTGATCGCCAGCGACCCGGGGGCGGGCTCCCGGGTGCGCAAGGACTCGACGGTGACCCTGGACGTCTCCAAGGGCCCGAACCGCCCCAAGGTGCCGGACGTGGCCGGGAAGTCGCTGTCGGCCGCCGAGGCGGCCATCAGCGCGGCCGGCCTGACGCCGGGCACGGTCACCGAGCAGAGCAGCAGCACCGCCCAGGGCGACGTGGTCGGCACCGACCCGGCGGCCGGCACCGCGCACACCCCGAACACGGTGGTCAACCTGGTCGTCAGCTCCGGTCCCGCGCCGGTGGCCCTGCCGAACGTCGTCGGCGAGCCCCAGGACCAGGCCACCGGGGACCTCCGGGCGGCGGGCTTCAACGTCCAGGTGCAGTCGGGTGCGGTCAACTCCGGCGTGCCCGGCGGGTCCGTGGTCAGCGAGAGCCCGAACGGCCCCACGGCGGCGGCGGGCTCGACGGTGATCCTGACCATCTCCTCCGGACCGGTGCAGGTGACCGTGCCGGACGTGTCGGGCGACACCGAGGCCCAGGCCAGGGCGGCGCTGACGGCGGCCGGCTTCAAGGTGAAGGTCCACCGGTTCCTGCCCTTCGGCACGCCGACCGTGGCCGACCAGAGCCCGGCCGGCAACTCCCAGGCCGACCAGGGCAGTACGGTGACGATCTCACTGTTCTGAGCCGTGTCGGACGGCCCCCGCCCACAGCGCGGCGGGGGCCGCTCGGTAGGCTTCGGGCGCATGAGCTCATCTGCCCCGAATGACCTTTTCGAGAGCATGTCGACCATGCGGGCCATGCGTCGGCTGAGCACCGAACCGGTGCCGGACCACCTGCTGGAAAGACTGGTCCAGGCCGCCGTCTACGGTCCGAGCGGGGCCCACGCCCAGGAGTACGACTACCTCGTGGTGACGGACCGCCAGGTCATCGCCACCCTCGCCCCGCTGTGGACCCGCTGCGTCGACGCCTACCTGGGCTCGATCGGCCGGATCGTCCCCGCCTCGATGGACGAACCCAGCTACGAACTGGTGCGCGAGGAGATCGAGTACCAGCGCGACCACTTCGCGGACACGCCGGCGCTGGTCATCCCCTGCTACCGGGCACCGAAGATCAGCTCCGACCTGGACGGGCTGCGCGGCATGGTGACCCAGCTGGGCACCGCCGGACTGGGCCGCCTGGCCGCGCGCGGCGGACGGATGAGCACCCTGGCGGAGGCCGCCAGCGTCTACCCGGGCGTGCAGAACCTGCTGCTCACCGCCCGCTCCATCGGCCTCGGAGCGCATCTGACGCTCTGGCACCTGATGCTGGAGCGCGAGTGGAAGACCGCCCTGGGCATCCCCTCCGGCATCCACACCTTCGCGGTCATCCCGGTCGGCTGGCCGCTGGACGACTTCGGCCCGATCCACCGCCACCGTCCCCTCGCCGAGGTCCTGCACCGCGACCGCTGGTGACCTGCGAAGGTCTGGCATCGCCCCCGGCTCCACCGGGCTGACGGAACCCACGTCCGGGGGCACCCGGGAGGCGTACCCTCCTCGGCGTGGACGACCTCTACCTCACCCACGCCGACCGGCCGAAGCGCACTTGGCCTCAGAAGGCCGGTCCGCTGTTCGCGCTGCTCTGGCTCGGGCTCGGCCTGGCCCGGCCGGGCTCCCCCAGCGCCCGCATCGTGCTCTCGCTGATCATGGCGCTGCTCCTACTGCTCGGCGTCGTCGTCCAACACCGGGTAAAGCGTGCCTGGCTCAGGGTCGACGCGAGCGGGATCGGCTCCTACAGCGGGATCCGGCGACCGCTCCAACTGACCTGGCCGGAGGTGAACCGGATCGAGGTCCGCGAACGCGCGGTCCAGCAGAGAACCTTGCTCTCCCTGCAGGTCAGCACCGTGGCCGGGAAACGGTACACCCTGCCGATCGTGAGCCATGCGTCGACCCTGCCGAACCCGCGCTTCTTCGACCTCGCCGACGAGGTCCTCGCCGCCTGGGAGCACTACGGGGACTTCGACGCCGAGGAGGAAGAACCGGAGGGGAGCGGTCGGCCGGAGGCGGCTGAGTACTGGGCTGATCGCGGACACCGGCCGCCCAGGAATCCGGTCCTCGTCGACTGGCGGTTCATGGTCGCCTGTCTGACCGTCCTCGGCTGCCTCGGGATGCTCGGTCTGCGGTCCGCCGACCAGGACTCGGCCCAGTCCTACGGCCAAGAGCTGGCGAACACCAGGGTCGACGCCGACCTGATGCTGGCCGACCCGCAGTTCGCCTCTCCCACCACCGACTCCCCGACTCCTGTGGGCGTCGACCAGGCACAGACGCCGGACACCGCATCGCTCTACACCGTCTGCTGGCGCGGGCTGCTCCGCTCCTACTCGGCCGGGGACCGGTCCCCGCTCTGTCCGGCGATGACCGTGCTGACCGTTATGCAGACCGAGCCCCCGACCGGCCGCACAGGTACCTTCGTCCTGCGCCTGGACGGCGGTCTCGACACGTACCGGGTCGGCATCCCGCTGACCGCCGGAAATGCCTGGCTGGACCGACTCGCCCCCGGAAACCAGGTCTCCGGCTACCTGTACGACGGGGCGGTCACCACCATATCCACCGCAGACGACTCGGTGGAGACGACCACGTCACCCGTCCGCGCCCCGGCCAGGGACCTCGCCGCGACGCTGGCCTGGGCGGTACTCGCGCTGCTGCTCGGCCTCTGGACTGTGCTGCACCACCTGTGGCGGCCCCGCGAACACGGCAGGCTCGTCGACTGGTCGGCTGTCTGCGGCATCGTCCCCGCGGCGGCCGCCGCAGCCATAGTGACCATCGGCCAGTGGAGTTCCCCCGTACCGCTCACCGCCACGAGCTACACATGGCCACTGGTGCTGCTGGGTGTCGGAGCAGCCGTCGGGCTCGCGCTCGGCACCCTTCGGGGGCGGCAGGTCGTCAACGACGTGATCCCGCCCGATTGGAACCCCCTGGACAAGCCGTTCTGACCCCGGTGTGCACCGGCTCCCGCGCCCCGGTCAGGGCTCGGGGCCGTCGCCCGGTTCCTCCTGGTAGGAGTAGCGCTGCTCGGACCAGGGGTCGCCGAGGTTGTGGTAGCCGCGCTCCTCCCAGAAGCCGCGCCGGTCGGCGGTCATGTACTCGATCGCGCGGACCCACTTGGGGCCCTTCCAGGCGTAGAGCATCGGTGCGACCAGGCGCACCGGGAAGCCGTGCTCGGCGGTGAGCGGATCGCCGTTGCGGTGGGTGGCGAAGACGGTGGAGGCATCCGCGAAGTCGGCCAGCCGGAGGTTGGCGCTGTAGCCGTACTCGGCCCAGGCCATGACATGGGTGACCTCGGGCGCCGGGGGCGCCAGGGCCAGCAGGGTCGTGGCCGCGATGCCGCCCCAGCGGCTGCCCAGCATGGTGAAGCGGGTGACGCAGTGGAAGTCCGCGGTGACCGTGGACCGCGGCAGAGCCGTGAACTGCTCGTGGTTCCAGCTGTACTTCTCGCCGGAGGCGGTGGCCCCGAATATCTGGAAGTCCCAGCTGAGCGGCTTGAACCGAGGCACCGGGCCGTAGTGCAGAACCGGCCAACCGCGCTGCGCGCGCTGACCCGGCGGAAACCGTCCGGAGCCGTCCGGGTGGGCCCTGGCCTGCTCGTTCTCGGACTGACCCATGCCTCCATGGTGACAGATCGCGCCATACACCCGTGCGGAGGGTGCGACGGGGGCGGCTGGACGCCACGGGTGAGGGTGAACTTACTGGAACTCGTCCGGCTGCGGTGGAACGATTCCCCAAAACGTCACGAACGGCGCAGAAAGGGTGCAATCCATGCAGGGCGACCCCGAGATCATCGAACTCCTCAACGAGCAGCTCACCGCCGAGCTCACCGCCATCAACCAGTACTTCCTGCACGCGAAGATGCAGGAGAACAACGGCTGGCCGAAGCTGGCCAAGTACACCCGGCACGAGTCCTTCGACGAGATGAAGCACGCGGAGATCCTGACCGACCGCATCCTCTTCCTGGAGGGACTGCCCAACTACCAGCGGCTGTTCCACATCCGGATCGGGCAGACGGTCAAGGAGATGTTCGAGGCCGACCGCCAGGTCGAGGTGGAGGCGATCGACCGGCTGCGGCGCGGGGTGGTGGTGATGCGGGCCAAGGGCGACATCACCTCGGCCAACCTCTTCGAGGACATCCTCAAGGACGAGGAGCACCACATCGACTACCTGGACACCCAGCTTGAGCTGGTGGAACTGCTGGGCGAGCCGCTGTACGTCCAGTCGCTGATCGAGCAGCCGGAGAGCAGCTGAGCGCGGCGCCCGCGATCAGGCGGCCACTTCCGCCGCCTCTTCCGCCTCCTCCGGGGCCGCGAGGCCGAGCCGGGCGGCGAGGCGGGCGGTCGGGCAGGGACGCGCGCCCTCGTGCCCCAGGATCGCCTGGATCCGGCGGACGCAGGAGCCGCAGTCGGTGCCAGCCCGGCAGCCCCCGGCGACCTGGCGCGGGGTGGTCGCGCCGTTGGCGATCTCCTCGCGCACGCGCTGCTCGGTGACCGCATGGCACAGGCACACGTACATCGAAGTCACTCCCGGTTCTGCCGCGGCCAGTCGAACAAGCCAACGTCAGTCCGAGTCAGCTAAGGCTTACCTTACCCAATGGTTTCGGATGCGAAAAGCCCCCCTCGGCACCGGATCACCGGAACCGAGAGGGGCGTAGGTCACATCCCGAGGGGCGGGTGCTGCTAGCCGCGCAGCATCTCCGCGACCAGGAAGGCCAGGTCCAGCGACTGGCTGCGGTTGAGCCTGGGGTCACAGGCGGTCTCGTAGCGCTGGTGCAGGTCGTCCTCGAAGACCTCGTCGCCGCCGCCGACGCACTCGGTGACGTCGTCGCCGGTCAGCTCCACGTGGATGCCGCCCGGGTGGGTGCCCAGCGCGCGGTGCACCTCGAAGAAGCCCTTGACCTCGTCCAGGACGTCGTCGAAGCGACGGGTCTTGTGGCCGGTCTCCGCCTCGTAGGTGTTGCCGTGCATCGGGTCGCAGATCCAGACCACCTGGGCGCCGCTCTCGGTGACCTTCTTCACCAGCTCGGGCAGTCGCTCACGGATCTTGCCCGCGCCCATCCGGGTGATGAAGGTGAGCCGGCCGGGGATGCGCTCCGGGTCGAGCCGGTCGATCAGCGCCAGCGCCTCCTCGGCCGTGGTGGTCGGGCCGAGCTTCACCCCGATCGGGTTGCTGATCTGCGAGGCGAACTCGATGTGGGCGTGGTCCAGCTGCCGGGTCCGCTCGCCGATCCAGACCATGTGGCCGGAGACGTCGTAGAGCTTGCCGGTCCGCGAGTCGGTCCGGGTCAGCGCGGTCTCGTAGTCCAGCACCAGGGCCTCGTGCGAGGCGTAGAACTCGACCGTGCGGAACTCCTCCGGGTCGACCCCGCAGGCGTTCATGAAGGAGAGCGCGCTGTCGATCTCCTTGGCCAGGCGCTCGTAGCGCTGGCCCGAGGGCGAGCTGCGGACGAAGTCCTGGTTCCAGGCGTGGACCTGGCGCAGGTCGGCGTAGCCGCCGGTGGTGAACGCGCGGACCAGGTTGAGCGTCGAGGCGGAGGCGTTGTACATCCGCTTCAGCCGCTCCGGGTCCGGGCGGCGGGACTCCTCGGTGAAGGCGAAGCCGTTCACCGAGTCGCCCCGGTACACCGGGAGGGTCACCCCGTCACGGGTCTCGGTCGACTTGGAGCGCGGCTTGGAGTACTGGCCGGCGATCCGGCCGATCTTGACGACCGGCACCGACGCGGCGTAGGTCAGCACCACGGCCATCTGCAGCAGGGTCTTCAGCTTGTTGCGGATCTGGTCCGCCGACACACCGTCGAACGCCTCGGCGCAGTCGCCGCCCTGGAGCAGGAACGCCTCACCCCGGGCAACGGCCGCAAGCCGGGTGCGCAGCTGGTCGCACTCACCGGCGAAGACGAGTGGCGGATAGGACGCGAGGTCCGCGAGGGACGTGCGCAGAGCCTCGTGGTCCGGCCATTCAGGCTGCTGCGCCGCGGGAAGGGACTGCCAGGAGTAGACCTGGTCCGGGGATTCAACGTTCACGGTCACGGGGCCAAGGCTACGGGGTCGGGCAACCGAATTGTCCCAGCTGCCCGCCGACTGAGACACGCGGTGGAACGTCGCACGTCGGGCCGTTCCATCCGCTAGGGTCAACAGCGTGAACCCGATCGCGCACTCTGTGCAGCACACCTGCTCCTGGTGGTGGACCGTCCCCGAGGCGGCCCACTGATCGCGCGTTCACGCGCAGACTCAACGGCCGCCCTTCGGGGCGGCCGTTCTGCTTTCCCGGCAGAGACCCCCCGAGCACGACGACCGGCACCGCAGCAACCCGCCCCCGCCGCCCGCCACTTCGCCCGGAAGGTCCACCGCCGTGACCGACAGCAGCCAGTACCCGCTCGCACCGCAGGGCTCGACGACCCCGCAGCCCCGCGTCCCGCGCCCGGCCGCGCCGACCGACACCGCCGCCCTGGTCGCCCGGCTCGCGGAGGGCGGCGAGCCCTTCGCCCTGCTGCACCGCCGGGCGCCGCGCCTGGCCCTGGACACCGTCGAGATCCTGTTCGGCCCGGTCGAGACCCACGACACCCTGGCCGAGCTGCCGCTCCCGGCCGGGGCTCCGGGCCGCCCGGTGCACGACCTGCTCGCCCTGGTCCCCTACCGGCAGCTGCGCGAGCGCGGCTTCGAGGCCCGCGACGACGGGACGCCGCTGCGGGCGCTGCGGATCACCGAGTCGTACACCCTGCCGCTGGCCGAGCTGCGCGGCGCCCTGCCGCAGCTGCCGGTCCGGCTGGACGACGGCGGCTTCGACCTCGACGACGAGCAGTACGCGGACATCGTCCGCCGGGTCGTCGAGGACGAGATCGGCCGGGGCGAGGGCGCGAACTTCGTCATCCGCCGCGACTTCACCGGGACGCTGGACGGCTTCCGCCCGGCGCTGGCGCTGACCCTGTTCCGCCGGCTGCTGGAGCAGGAGCGCGGGGCCTACTGGACCTTCCTGGTGCACACCGGCGACCGGGTGCTGGTCGGCGCCAGCCCGGAGGTCCACGTCCGGCAGACCGGCGGGACCGTGGTGATGAACCCGATCTCCGGCACCTACCGCTATCCCGCCGCCGGCCCCTCGCTGGACTCGCTGCTGGCCTTCCTCAACGACCCCAAGGAGTTGGAGGAGCTGACCATGGTGGTGGACGAGGAGCTGAAGATGATGTGCGCCGTCGGCGACCTCGGCGGCCAGGTCCTCGGCCCCCGGCTCAAGGAGATGGCCAACCTCGCCCACACCGAGTACGAGCTGCGCGGACGCACCAGCCTCGACGTCCGGCAGGTGCTCCGGGACACGATGTTCGCCGCCACCGTCACCGGCAGCCCGCTGCAGAACGCCACCCGGGTCATCTCCCGCTACGAGCCCACCGGACGCGGCTACTACGCCGGCGCGCTGGCGCTGATCGGCCGCACCGCCGGCGGCGGGCAGACCATGGACTCCCCCATCCTGATCCGCACCGCCGACATCGACCCGGCGACCGGACGGCTGGCGGTCCGGGTCGGCGCGACCCTGGTCCGGCACTCCGATCCCTACGCCGAGGTCGCCGAGACCCATGCCAAGGCGGCCGGCGTGCTCGGCGCGATCGGCGCGCTGCCGCCGCGCGCGGAGCGCGACCGCCCGGCCCCGCGCCCGCTGCTGGCGGAGCACCACCGGGTGCAGAGCGCGCTGGACGCGCGCCGGACCAACCTCGCGCCGTTCTGGCTGCGGATGCAGTCCGCCCCGGTCGGCGTGAGCGGGCAGCACGTGCTGGTGGTCGACTGCGAGGACACCTTCACCTCGATGCTGGCGCACCTGCTGCGCTCGCTGGGGCACCGGGTCACCCTCCGCCGGTACGACCTGCCCGGTCTCGACCAGGCCGTCGCCGACCACCGCGGACCGCTGGTGCTGGGCCCGGGGCCGGGCGACCCGGCCGACCTGGCCGACCCGAAGATGCGCCAGATGCAGGGCCTGATCGGCGAGCTGATGGCCACCGGCCGCCCGGACGGGCTGCTCGCGGTCTGCCTCAGCCACCAGCTGCTGTGCGCCTCGCTGGGGCTGCCGCTGCGCCGCAAGGCCACGCCGTACCAGGGCGCCCAGGAGCAGATCGACCTGTTCGGCCGACCGCAGACGGTCGGCTTCTACAACACCTTCACCGCCGTCTGCGACGACGCCGACGCGGACCGGCTGGCGGAGCGGGGCGTCGAGCTCAGCCGCGACAGCGTGAGCCACGACGTGTTCGCGGTCCGCGGTCCGGGCTTCGCGGGGCTCCAGTTCCACCCGGAGTCGGTGCTCACCCTGGACGGCGTCGCCATCGTCGCCGACCTCCTCGCCACCCTGGCCCCACAACCCGCCTGAACCCCCGCCGGGGGCTCACTTCGCGGCGTCGAGGGCGCTCTGGAGCGAGCCGATGTAGCCCTGGCTGGTGAAGGTCGCGCCGGAGACCGCGTCGATGTTCGCGTTCTGCGCCGCCAGGGTCTCCTGGGTGAGCAGCGGCACCGCCTGGGCGTTGATCTGCTCGTCGCGCGGGGTGCTGTCCGGCTCCTCCAGCACGTCGACGCCGGTGATCTTCGTGCCGTCGAAGGTGACCTTGACCTGCACCGGCCCGAGCGGAGTCGGCACCGCTCCGCCGGTGACGGTGTGGACGCCGTCGACCGGGCCGGTCGCGCCCTGTGACGGCGCGGCGACGGCCGGCGCGGCGGACTCGTCCGTGCCGCCGACATGGTGCGGCTTCGCCGCGAGCAGCAGCAGTACGCCCAGGGCGGTGCCGCCCGCGGTCAGGGCCGTCCGACGCATCGGGGGCGCTCCTCTCCTACAGTTGGAAGGCTCGGAACTGGTCAGAATTCGAAGGACTCGTGGTGGATCCGGCGGGCCGGGACGCCCGCCGTGTCCAGCGCCTCGCGGGCGGTGGCCACCAGGCCGGCCGGTCCGCACAGGTAGACGTCGTGCTCGCGCAGGTCGGGCAACAGCCCCAGCAGGGTCCTGGTCTGCAGCGGTTCGCCGATCTCGGCCCGGGTCCCGACCAGGTAGTGGACGGTCGCGCCGCGCGCCGCCGCCACGGTGTCCAGCTCCTCGCGGAAGACCAGGTCCTCGGCCCGGCTCGCCCGGTAGACCAGGGTCAGGTCGCCCGGCTCGGCCGGGAGGGTCTCGAACAGCGCCCGCAGTGGGGTGATGCCGACGCCGCCGGCCAGCAGCAGCACCTTGGGCCGGCTGCGCCGGGCCGCGGTGAACGCGCCGTAGGGGCCCTCGGCCAGCACCCGGGTGCCGGGGCGCAGCGCGGCCAGCGCTCCGCTGTGGCCGCCGCGCTCCTTGACGGTGAGCCGCAGGTAACCGTCGTTCGGCGGGGCGGAGAGCGAGTAGGGGTTGGCGGCCCAGGCCAGGCCGGGCACGAGGAAGCGCCAGCGGAAGAACTGTCCCGGCCGGGTGCGGGCCACCAGCTCGTCCAGGTGGCGGCCGGTGACGAAGACCGAGACGACGCCGGGGGCTTCGGTCCGCACCTCGGCCACCCGCAGCCGGTGCCGGAGCGCGTCGCGGGCCGGAAGGGCGAAGCGGAAGCAGAGGATCACCGCCGCCGCCCCCAGGTAGAGGGTGTACCAGCAGGCCCGCGCGGCCTGGTCGCGGAGGAACTCGTCGCCGTTGCTCAGCTGGTGGAAGAAGACCAGGAAGATCGAGACATAGGTGGCCAGGTGGAGGTAGTACCAGGTCTCGTAGCGCAGCCGGCGGCGCGCGGCGCGGGCGGAGACCGCGGCGACGGTGAAGAGCAGCAGCGTGCCGCAGGTCGCCTTGAGCATGTCGGGGTAGTGGAAGACGATCTGCGTGGTCTGGTGGACCACGTTGCTGTCGTCGGTGAGCGAGTAGCCCCAGATGATCAGCGTCACGTGGGAGGCGACCAGGCCGACCATGTAGCGTCCGCCCATGGCGTGCCAGCGGGCCAGCCGGTCCGTGCCGAGGGTCCGGTCCAGCAGCGGTATTCGCGACATCAGCAGCACCAGGACCGGCGCGGTGTAGCCGGCCAGCAGGCCGCAGAGCCGGGCGCCGTTGGTGATCCACTGGGCGGCGCCGATGATCGTCCCGGTGTCGTTCCACCAGAGCAGGAGGACGGCGGCGGCGCCCGCCGCGATGACGGCGAGGAGCACCCGCGCCACCGTGTCCGAGTGGCGCAGCGCGGGACCCGCGTCGGTCTCCGTGCGCGACGCGACGGTGCTGGTCATCCTGGTGTCCTCCCGAACTGCTGCCGGAACGACACTCTGCCAGCGGATTCTGTGGAAAGGCTTGGAGCGGTGCGACCGTGAGCGGGACAATCCTACGCACGCCCCGGGCAGCGGATCGCACCGCAGGGTGCGGGAGCCCGACTCAGCCGAAGAAGACGTCGAACTCGGCGTAGAGCGCCGGCTCGACCGTCTTGATCCGGGCGGTGGCGACCGCCAGCGGCAGCCGGACGATGTCGGTGCCGCGCAGCGCGACCATGCTGCCGAAGTCGCCGTCGTGGACGGCGTCGACCGCGTGCAGGCCGAAGCGGGTGGCGAGCCAGCGGTCGAAGGCGCTGGGAGTGCCGCCGCGCTGGATGTGGCCGAGGACGGTGGTCCTGGCCTCCTTCCCGGTGCGGGCCTCGATCTCGTGGGCGAGCCACTCGCCGATGCCCGAGAGCCGGACATGGCCGAAGGCGTCCCGGGAGTCGTCCTTGACCACCATCTGGCCCTCGATCGGCATCGCCCCCTCCGCGACCACCACGATCGGGGCGTAGTTGATCCGGAACCGCTGCTCGACCCAGGCGCAGACCCGGTCCATGTCGAAGCGCTGCTCCGGGATGAGGATCACATTGGCGCCGCCGGCGATGCCGGAGTGCAGCGCGATCCAGCCCGCGTGCCGCCCCATCACCTCGATCACCAGCACCCGCTTGTGCGACTCGGCGGTGGTGTGCAGCCGGTCGATGGCCTCGGTGGCGATATTGACGGCGGTGTCGAAGCCGAAGGTGTAGTCGGTGCCGTCGAGGTCGTTGTCGATGGTCTTCGGCACTCCGACGATATTGACGCCGTGCCGGTGCAGTTCCGCCGCGACGCCGAGGGTGTCCTCGCCGCCGATCGCGATCAGCGCGTCCACCTCCTGCTTGGCCAGGTTCTCCTTGACCCGGCGGATGCCGTCGACCACCTGCAGCGGATTGGTCCGCGAGGAGCCGAGGACGGTGCCGCCGCGCGGCAGGATGCCGCGCACCTCGGCTATCCCGAGCGGCATCACCGCACCTTCGAGCGGTCCGCGCCAGCCGTCGCGGAAGCCGGTGAACTCGTAGTCGTAGACCTCCACGCCCTTGCGCACGATCCCTCGGATGACCGCGTTGAGCCCGGGGCAGTCCCCTCCGCCAGTGAGCACGCCGATACGCATATCCGTCCCCTCACGTGAGTATGACGAACTGTCACTTCACGGTAACGGCGCGCGGCCGAACCCGACCCCGAGCGTCACCCCCGACCTCGCCGGCCGGCCCGGCCGCCACTGCTCCCCCTCGGCCCGGACCATTGGTCCCGTGCCGCTGCCGGTGCGCGGCAATGTACGAAACCGCGCACGGCCTCGGTCAGCGCTACTACGTCCAGGCCCTCAAGCTCGCGTCGGAGGCCGGGGACAAGGTGACCTACTGCCGCACTCTGCGCGGGATGGCGCTGCAGGCGTCGAGCCTGGGGTACGGGTCGCGCACGCTGGAGCTGGCGGATGCGGCGGCCGAGGCGTCTCCGCAGGCGGGTCCACGGCTCCAGGCGTTCCTGTCCGGCCAGCAGGCGCACGGCGCCGCGATGATGGGCGACCGCCGGATGGCGTTCCAGCGGCTCCAGGAGACCGAGACGTCGCTCTCGCGCGCCGACGGCCGCAATGATGCCGTCGGTGGGTACGACGCGGCGGCGTACCACTTCCACGCCTCGCACGTGCTCTACGAACTGGGCGACCTTCCGGGCTCCATCCGGGAGCTGACGCTGTCGAACCGGGTCCGCCTCCCCGGCGAGCGCCAGGGCCGGGTGCATGCCATGGGCCTCCTCGCGCGAAGGCAGATGGAACTGGGGCACGTGGAGGAGTCCTGCCGGACCTGGGGGTTGTTCCTGGACGACTACACCGGCATCAGCTCGGTGCGCGGCGACGAACACTTCCGTCTGCTCCGGTCCGAGCTGGGCCGCCATCAGACGGTGCGGGCAGTCGCGGAGATCACGCCGAGAGTCCGCACCGTGGCCCGGCTCAAAGCAGCATAGAAGGCATCCGTCACCAAGCCCTGAGCTGTGCCGGTGAGGCGAACCTGGTGCCCGTGCCACTCCCGACGCCGACTACGGGCCACCTGCAACTCGGCGTCGCCCGGAGTGCGTCCGGTCGGCGGAGCTTCTATTTCCTGGGCTCGGCGGAGCACATCTCCTGGTCGACGAGCGCGACCATGGCGTGTTGGGTGCCCAGGCTGGCTGTCTCGCCGTCGCCGGTCGCTTCGACCACTGCGGCGTGGCGCCCGTCGGGAGTGATGCCGTCGAGGGTGGTGTAACCGGGGACGTCACCGCCATGGCTGTAGACGCCTCCTCCACAGCTGAGCGGGAGCCACATCAGTCCCAAGCCGTAGCGCGCACCGGGCCACAGCGAGTCGAACTCGTGGGCCGGTACGGTCGTCTCCATCTCGGCCAACTGGGCGGCCGGCAGCAACCGGCCGCCGAGCAGCGCCTGGTGGAAGCGGATCAGGTCGATGGTGGTACTGATCATGGATCCCGACGCGCCGGCATAGGTCATGTCGGCCGAGGTGACGTCGATCGCCGGCCCGGAGCCGAAGGCGGAGTAGCCGTGCAGATGCGGACCGGAGATGGACGGGTCGGTGCCGGGCGCGGTGGTGTGCCGCAGGCCCAGCGGCCGGATGATCCGGTCGAAGACCTCCTGCTGCCAGGTGCGTCCGGTGGCCTTGGCGATGATCATGCCGGCCAGGATGTAGTTGGTGTCGGAGTACTCCCAACTGGTGCCCGGAGCGAAGTCGGGCCGGTGCCGCATCGATATCGCCACCAATTGCCCCGGCGTGTACGTGGTGTACCGGTCGGCCTCGAAGGCGGCGGTCGAGTCGATCTCCGGGAAGTCGTCGGCGTAGTCGTACAGCCCGCTGGTGTGCTGGAGCAGCTCCCGGACGGTGATCCTGCTGCCGTCGTTGCCGTTGCCGGACACCACGCCCGGCAGCCAGTGCGCAACGGTGTCGTCCAACGAGAGCCGGTGCTCGGCGGCCAACTGGAGGACCACTGTGGCGACGAACGTCTTGGTGGCACTGCCGATGCGGAACTCGTCATCGGCCTGGACCGGCGCCCCGGTGGCGGTGTCGGCCTTTCCGACGGTGGCATACGCGGATCCACGCGGGCCGACCACCTCGGCCAGCACACCGACGGTCCCGGTCTGCTGCACCGCGTCCACTTGCTGTTGTAACGCGCCCTGGCCTGCGGCACCCGCCTCCGCCGACGGGTTGAACGCCGTCGTGAGAACCGCGGCGGCGAGCAACGCGGTCGTAACTGCACGCATGGTCCTGGTCATTGACTGAAGACTCCCCGTATGTGGCCCACGCACCGCGATCGCGGTACGCCCACCACACTAGGAACGCGCCTCACGGCCCGCCGTGCGGCCCACCCCCCAATCCGACAGGGGGCCGACAGGCTTGACAGCGTGGAGTTGTCACGGAGCACCAGGCCGTGGGGCGGCTGGTCGGGCAGCCGGGCGGGGCGGGGCGGGGCCGTTCGGGGCAGGGCTATGCTGGCGCGTCGAACGGACGGGCGGGTTCGACCAGGGGGTCGCGGTGGACAGGAACAGCAGTTTTGCGCGGGCGGCGAGGGTCGAGCAGTACCGCGGAGCAGCGAAGCCGCCGACCTGGGGCGGGACGATCTTCCTCAGCCTGTTCCTGCTCGTCCTCGTCGCCCTCGGGGTCGGCTTCGGGGTGTCCGCGTCGGAGGGCGCCGTGCAGGGCATGGGCTACGCCCTTCGGGACAGCGGGGTGCCGGGCACCCTGGTCATCGACAACTGCCTGACCAGCGGCACCGGTCACACCCTGCACACCAGCTGCTCCGGCGGGTTCACCGCGACCGACGGCCGGAGCGGCAATGTGTTCGGGCAGATCGACGCGAAGGTGAAGATCGGCACCACCCTCCAGGTCCAGGAGGAACCGGTGAGCGGCGACTGCTACCGGGTGGGTCCGGAGTGGGTGGCCGGCTGGGCCGCTATGGGCTTCACCGCCCTCGGGGCGCTGCTGATCGGCCTGCTCGGCGTCTACGGGATCTTCGCGGCGTTCCGCAGCTTCCTGCGGCACCGCGCGAATCCGGCCCCGGTACCGGCTCCTACGGGGAAGGGGCAGTCGGAACCGAAGCGGCCGAAGACCCCTCGCGAGCGGTTCAACAAGGGCTACTTCCTCACCGTCGCGGGATGCTTCGGACTGGCCGCGCTGTCGGGGGTGGTCGCCGGGGTCGCCGCGATCGCCGGCTGATCCGGATCCACTCCAGGGAACGGGAACTCAGGCCGGGTCGTCCAGGCCGCGCTCGATGGCGTAGCGGACCAGCTCGACCCGGTTGTGCAGCTGGAGCTTGCCCAGGGTGTTCTGCACGTGGTTCTGCACGGTGCGGTGCGAGAGCACCAGCCGGTCGGCGATCTGCTTGTAGGAGAGGCCCTTGGCGACCAGCCGCAGCACCTCCGTCTCCCGGTCGGTGAGCTGCGGCGCGGCCGGGGCGCGGGAGTCGGCGGGCGCGGGCTCGGCGGCCAGCCGGCGGTACTCGCCGAGGACCAGCCCGGCCAGGCCCGGGGTGAACACCGGGTCGCCGACGGCGGTGCGGCGGACCGCGTCCAGCAGTTCCTCGCGGCTGGCGGACTTCACCAGGTAGCCGGTGGCACCGGACTTCACCGCCTCCAGCACGTCGGCGTGCTCGCCGCTGGCGGTCAGCACCAGCACCCGGGTGGCCGGCTGGTGCAGCATCAGCTGACGGCAGACCTCCACCCCGGGCAAGTCGGGCAGGTTCAGGTCGAGCACCACCACCTGCGGGGCGACGGCCGGCGCGCGGCGGACCGCCTCGCGGCCGTCGCCGGCGGTGGCGACGACCTCGCAGCCCGCGTCGGCGAGGTCGCGGGCCACGGCCTCGCGCCACATCGGGTGGTCGTCGACCACCATCACCCTGATCGGCTGCTCGTCGCTGGTCATGTGCTGCTTCCTTCCCTGCTGCGATCGCTCTTGCCGTTGGCACCGCCGCCGCCCGCCCGGGGACGCGGCACCCGGAGTTCCACCTCGGTGCCCTGCCCGGCGGCCGAGAAGATGTCGGCGCTGCCGCCGAGGTCCCGCATCCGGCCCTGGATCGACTGGGACACCCCGAGCCGGCCCTCCCGTTCGGCCTCGCCCAGCCGGGCGGCGGAGTCGAAGCCGGGGCCGTCGTCGCGGACGCTCACCATCACCTGGTCCGGCTCGTCCTCGACCAGGATCCAGGCCTGGGCCCCGGTCCCGGCGTGCTTGCGGACATTGTCCAGCGCGGCGCTGACGGCCGCACCGAGTTCGGTCACCGTCCGTCCCGGCAGCAGCACCGGGGTGCCGGGCGCCGAGACGGTCACCCGGGCGCCCGCCATCGGCGCGATCAGCGAGCGCAGGTCCTGCACGGCCTCGGGCTGCTCGCTCCCCCGGTCCCGGCCGCGGCCCCGGCGGATCGCGGGGGCGGTGTAGGAGGGGTTGGGCGCCAGCCCCTCGGCGACCAGGGTGCGCAGCGCGACCTCCTGCTCCCCGGCCATCCGGCCGAGGTCCGCGGCCTCGCCGCCGACCTCCGCGCCGCGCCGCTGCACCATCGACAGGACCTGGAGCACGCTGTCGTGGATGTCGCGGGCCAGCCGTTCCCGCTCCCGGGTCGCGGCCTGGATCTCCAGCGCCCTGGCCAGGGTCTGCTCACTGGCCCGGGCGACCTCGATCACGTAGCCGATGGCGATCCCGGCCACCAGCAGCAGCACGATGTTGTGGAGGTCGCTCCGGGTCAGTCCACCGGCCTCGCCGATGTCGGCCAGGCCGACGATCAGACCGGCCACGGCCGCCGGCAGCCAGCCGCCCATCACCGCGAAGCCGAGGACGGCGCCGGCCGCGCGGATGGTCGGGATGGTGGGGTCGCCCGCGACCAGCCCGGGGCCGGAGTCGAAGGCCCGGGTCAGCAGTATGCCGAGGACGCACAGGGCCAGGTCGGTGCTCAGCCAGTACCAGTTGCAGCGCTGGTGCGAGGAGAAGGGTCGGACCGTGGCGAAGGTCCACAGGCCGAGCACGCCCAGGTAGACCCAGCCGGCGACGCGGTCGTGGAAGTGGCCGGCGATCCCGGCGTAGCTGACCGCCGCGTAGACCACCGTCAGCAGCCGGAAGGCCGAGACGGCACGCCACAGCGGCTTCTCGACCGAGAAACTTCCCCCGACGCGCTCCTTCGCCCCCACTGCCGACTCCCCGCTCCCCAGGACCGCTCCGCTACTCCGGCGCCTTGCCGCTCTGCTTCTTCTCGTCCTGAAGCCGGCGCTTCGCGGCCGTCGCATAGACGTCCACGTACTCCTGGCCGGACAGACGCATGATCTCGTACATCACCTCGTCCGTCACCGAACGGAGGATGAACCGGTCGTTCTCCATGCCCTGGTAGCGGGAGAAGTCCATCGGGGCGCCGATCCGGATGCCGGGGCGGACGCCGAAGTTGGGACGGACCTGGCCGGGCGGCTGGAGCTTCTCGGTGTCGATCATCGCGACCGGGATCACCGGGGCGCCGGTCGCCAGGGCGATCCGGGCCACACCGCCGACCTTGCCCCGGTAGAGCTTGCCGTCGGGCGAGCGGGTGCCCTCGGGGTAGACCCCGAACAGTTCGCCGCGCTCGATCACCGCGATGCCGCTGCGGATCGCCGCCTCGCCCGCGCCGCGCACCCCCGAGCGGTCCACCGGGAGCTGGCCGACACCGCGGAAGAAGGCAGCCGTCAACTTTCCCTTGATTCCCGTTCCGGTGAAGTACTCGGACTTGGCGATGAAGGTGACCCGCCGCTTCATCAGGGCCGGCAGGAAGAAGGAGTCCGAGAACGAGAGGTGGTTGCTGGCCAGGATCGCCGGTCCGGTACTGGGAATGTTGTCCATTCCCTCGACCCACGGACGGAAGAAGATCTTCAGCATCGGCGCGACGATCAACTTCATCAGTCGGTAGAACAACCCAGGCCTCCAGATTAGCGAACCACGCATGCACCTTAGTGCCTCCGCGCACTGTGAGCTGTACGGGTGCGGCGACGGCATGGGACGATGCGGCTGACCCCCTTGCGGAAGCCCCCACCTGTTGCCGAAGGATATGCAGATGCCGCTCTTGCCCGGTGCCGAGCCGTACCGCCACCAAGGCGGCCGCGTCGGCGTACTGGTCTGCCACGGGTTCACCGGTTCCCCGAACTCCATGCGGCCCTGGTCCGAGGCTCTGGCCGAGGCCGGCTACAGCGTCTCCCTGCCGCTGCTGCCGGGCCACGGCACCCACTGGCGCGACCTCAACACGACCCGCTGGCCGGACTGGTACGCCACCGTCGAACGCGAGTTCGACCTGCTGGCCAAGGAGTGCGAGCAGGTCTTCGTCTGCGGCCTGTCCATGGGCAGCGCGCTCTCGCTCCACCTCGCCGCGCAGCGCGGCGCCGCCGTCTCCGGCCTGGTCCTGGTCAACCCGCTGGTGCGGATGCCCGGACAGTCGCACCGGGCGCTGCCGCTGGTCCGGCACCTGGTCCCGAGCCTGCCCGGGATCGCCAACGACGTCGCCAGGCCCGGGGTGGACGAGGGCGGCTACACCCGCACCCCGCTGCACGCCGCGCACTCGATGGCGCAGTTCACCAGGGTCGTCCAGGCCGAGCTGCCGCAGATCACCCAACCGCTGCTGCTCTTCCGGAGCCCGCAGGACCACGTGGTGGAACCGGCCAGCAGTGCCATGCTGCTGGCCCGGATCTCCTCGACCGACGTGGAGGAGCGGCTCTGCGAGCGCAGCTTCCACGTCGCCACGCTCGACTACGACGCCGACTCCATCATCCAGGGCAGCATCGGCTTCATCGGCCGGCTCAGCGCCCCGGTGGAAGGGTGAGCGCGGTGCCGGAGCTCCCGGAGGTTCCCGAGCTCCCCGAGGGCGACCGTCCCGCCGACCGTCCGGCCGACCGGCCCGCCGACCTGCCGGACGGGTCGGCCGCGCACCCGGCCGCGACCGACGACGAGCTGTTCGCCCAGCTGATCGCGGGCTTCGACGACCCGGTCGACGAGCAGTCGCGGACCTGGCCGGAGGCCGAGGACGTGGCCGACCTCGGCGACCTCGCGCCCTCTCCCCGGCCGCGTCCGGCGATCGTCCGGCTGCCGGTGGTCCGGGCCATTCCGCCGGTCGACCCGCGCACCTGGACGCCGGCCGAGGACCCGGACGACGACCACTTCGTCCCCCCGCCGCCGCCCCCGCTGCCGCGCACCGCGGCGCAGACCAGGCTCGCGGTCGCGGCGCTGGTCGGCGGCCTGGTGCTGGTCTCGCTCTACATGTCCGGCCAGCTCCAGGGCATGGGCGGGATCCTCGGCGCGGCCATGTTCCTGGGCGGCGCGGGCACGCTGGTCGCCCGGCTCAAGGTCGACGACGAGGACGAGGACGACGACGACCCGGACAACGGCGCGGTGGTCTAGCGCCGGGCCGGTAGGCCGGCCCAGCCGGCGAGCGGGCCCGGCCGGTCAGCGGGCCCAGCCGGTCAGCGGGCCGGGATCCGCAGGACCGCCACCAGCGGCAGGTGGTCGGTGGCGGCCTGCAGGTCCTTGGCCCGCACTCCCCGCAGCCGGTCCGGGACGCCGCAAGCCAGCACCTCCACCCCGGGGGTGGCGAAGACCGCGTCGATCCGCTGGTAGGGGTTGTCCGGGACGGAGGTGAACTCGGAGCCCCAGGGCGCGGTGGCCCAGCCGTCCTGCAGCCGATCGGTCAGCAGCGCCCAACCCGGGTCGCCCGGGTACTCGTTGAAGTCCCCGCCGACGGCCGAGTAGCGGGCGCCGACCGCGCGCAGGCCGTCCAGGTGGTCGAGCAGCATCCCGCACTGGGCCAGCCGCTCCTCGGCGTTGAGCGAGAGGTGACAGCTGGTCACCGAGAACGGCGCCGCCCCGCCGATCCGGAGCAGGGTGGTCGCGAAGCCGCGCTGGTGCAGTCCGGGCGTGCGCGGCAGCAGCAGGTCGTGGACCGAGACCGGGACCGCGCGCAGCCGTCCCAGCAGCAGCGGACCCGAGGCGCTGGGGCCGCCGGAGAGCACGAAGAGACCAGTGGACCGGGCCAGCCAGGCCGCCTGCTGACGCGGCAGCCAGAACCGCGGCGACTCCTGGATGCAGACCAGGTCCGGATCGACCGCCCGGACCACCCGCACCACCGCGGTGCGGTCGTCGCGCAGCGAACGGATGTTGTAGCTGAGCAGCCGGACGATTTCGGAGCCGTCGGGCTGCGGTCCGGAAGCGGGGAGTTCGGTCGGGTCGTCGGCGGCCATGCACCGATTCTGGCAGTTCCTCCTGCCCGTGTCCGGGAAGACGTCCGGGACGATCAGTGCTGGCGCGCCAGGTCCGCCGCGCCGACGATGCCGGCCGAGGAGCCGAGGGTGGCCAGCACCACGTCTGCGCGCGGCCGGTGCACCCCGCCGATCAGGTACTTCTCGAAGGCCTTGGCGACCGGGTCGAGCAGCAGCGCGCCGGAGTCGGAGACGCCGCCGCCGAGCACGAAGACCGCCGGGTCGAACAGCGAGGCCAGGTCGCCCATGCCGCGCCCGAGCCAGTCGGCGAGCTCGTCGTAGACGTCGAGGGCGAGCGGGTCGCGCTCCTCGGCGGCCTGGGTGATCTGGCTGCCGGTGATGGTCTCGGCCACGCCCTCGTTGAGCTCCAGCAGCCGCTTGCCCAGCACCGGGTCGGCCGCGGCGCGCTCGCGGCCGTAGCGGCGCAGCGCCCGGCCGGAGGCGTACTGCTCCCAGCAGCCCTTGCTGCCGCAGCCGCAGGGAAGGCCGTCGGGGACCATGTTGAGGTGGCCGATCTCGCCCGCGACGCCGAAGCTGCCGCGGTGCATCCGGCCTTCGAGGACGATGCCGCCGCCGATGCCGGTGCCCACCGTGATCATGATCATGTCGTCGTGGGTCGCGGCCGCACCGAAGCGGAACTCGCCCCAGGCGGCGGCGTTGGCGTCGTTCTCGATCACCGTCGGGATGTGGACCAGGTCCTCGATCCGAGCCTTGAGCGGCTCGTTCTCCCAGTCGATGTTGGGTGCCATCAGCACGGTGGACCGACCGCGGTCGATGTAGCCGGGCGCACCGACGCCGACCGCGGTGATCTCGTGCTCGGCGCGGAGCTCCTTGATCGCGTCCGCGATGGCCCCGACGGCCCACTGCGGATCGGCGGGGGTGGGCACACGCGTGCGGGCCAGGATCGTGCCGGCCTCGTCCACGACACCGGCCGCGATCTTGGTTCCCCCGACGTCCACGCCGATGGTCAGTCCCATGTGCCCCTCAGTCTCCGCTGGCTTCTCCGCTGGCTTCCCCGCTGGCCGGCACGGTCCCCGCACGCACGGGCGCCTGTACGAGCCTGTGGGTACATTAGCCGAAGACAGAGGTCTTGAGTTAGCCCAGCGCGCCTTCAGAAGTTTTACGCAATGGGAAGGTTCGGCCGCTTCCGGCCCGCTGTCAGTCGAGATCGATCCGTTCGTTGCCGGAGGGCTTCTCCGAGGCCCAACGGCGCTCGGAGGCGCTGACTGCCGCCCGGTAGGCGGCGAGCAGTTCGCCACCTGCGGCGATCAGGTGGCCGTAGACCTCCGGGTGCTTGCTGCGCAGCGGGGCCGCCAACTGCTGAAGCCCCTGCATCCCGTCGCCGCCCAGCACCGACGAGGCCGAGTCGACCTTGCCGCCGACCGCCGAGGCGAACTTGCGGACCTCCTCCACCAGCGGCGCCAGGCCGGGGCCGAAGAGCTCCTCGACCGGCGACTTCGGCTGCTCCGCACCGGCACCGGCGCCGGCACCGTCAGCGGACTTCGCGCCGTCCTCGGACCGGGCCGCCCGGCGGGCGTCCTCCGCCTGCTGCTCCTGCTGCTTGGCATCCTCCGCCACAGCCTCCGCCCATACGTCCTCGCCGTGGCGGTCGTCGGCAGTCGTCATAGTGCTGCTCCTTCTGCGAGTGCTCCTGGAAAGGGAGGGTGGGACGCTTACTGAACCGCTGGGAGCCGCCGGAGGTTCCGCTGCTCCCCCAACTGTCAGGTACCCCGAAGTCGGCGCGCCATGACGCGTCAGCGCGGCCAGAGCCCGGGATCCGGCGCGAACCGCACCGCCAGCACGCCCTCGCGCAGCGCGGCGCCCGCCACCGTGCAGCGGCGCAGCGCCGAGGGCAGCGTCAGGGTCCGCCGGTAGGGGCCGACGCCGAGCACCAACTCGTCGCCCCGGCGCACCAGGTCGAGGTCCCGGCGGGTGGCGCCGGGCAGCGGGATCCGCCAGACCAGCACCTGTTCCGGGGTCCGCAGCAGGTCCTCGACCGGCCACTCGGCGGGCAGTCCGCCGCCGGGGCCGAGGGCCAGCGCCGGGGCGTGGGCCTCGGCCAGCGCGGCGAGGTCGGCCCAGCCCTGCGGTTCGTGGCCGAGGTGGGCGAGACCGTGCACCGGCACGTCCCACCCGTCGCGGAGGGCGGCGAGTTGCTGCTGCTGCGAGTCGTGCAGCGCGCCCAGGAAGCCCTCGCCCGCCGGGAGCAGCCGGTCGACCAGGACCGACTCGACCGGTCGCCCGTGCAGCGCCAGGCCGGCCCGGGCCGCGCCCAGCGCGGCCACCGCCAGCGGTCCGGCGGGGGCGTCCGCCACCAGCCGGACGGTGGTGCCCGGGGCATCGACCAGGGCGCGGACCTCGGCGAGTTCGGCCTCGGCCCAGGCCCGCGCCTCGAACAGCCAGTCCGCGGGCATCGGCACCCCGGCGAAGGCGGCCAGCACCGGGCGCAGCGCCCGGGCGGCCTGCCGCTGCTCGGGCAGCAGCCGGGCCAGGTAGCGGTCCAGCTGTTCGGGCAGGGCGAGCGCGGCGACCAGCTCGGCGACCGGGGGCGCGTCGATGACGACGGCGTCCCAGCGGGCGTCGTCGGCGTGGGTGCGGAGGGCGTCGAGCAGGGCCAGGTGGGCCGCGCCGGGGAGGGCGCTCAGCTCCTCCCGGTCCAGCGGCTCCACGCCGAGCAGGTCGAACAGCGTCCTGGCACGGCCGAGGACCCGGTCGGCGGCGTCGCGGAAGGCGGTCTGCTCGTCGAGCCGGGCGGCGAAGAGGCCGGGCCGCAGCTCGGCCGGGGCGGTGCCGAGTTCGGCGCCGAGCAGCCGGTCCAGGGTCCGGTGCGGGTCGGCGGCGGCCAGCAGCAGGGTGCGGCGGCCCTCCCCGGCGGCGAGCAGCGCGGTGGCGGCGGCGACGGTGGTGCGTCCACTGCCGCCGTCGCCGCTGACCAGGACGGTGCGCGGGGCGCCGGCGGGAGTGCGGGGCGGAACGGCCGGGGATCCGGTGCCGGTCATCAGGCCTCGGCGCCGGGGGCGGACTTGGCCCCGGACTCGACGCGCTTCTTCAGCCCGGCGAGGGCGCGGTCGATGATGACCTTCTCTGCCTTCCGCTTGATCATGCCGAGCATCGGGATCTTGACGTCCACGGCGAGCTGGTAGGTCACCTCGGTGCCGCCGCGCCCGGCCGGGGCCAGGCTGTAGGAGCCGTCCAGGGCCCGCAGCATCTGGCTCTTCACCAGGGTCCAGCTGACCTTGCGCTCGCCGTCCCAGGTGTAGGCGAGGACGTGCTCGTCCTTGATCGCCCCGGCGTCGAGCAGCAGCCGGACCTGCTCGGCGCGGCCGTCCGGGTGCTCGGCGAGCACCTCGATCTCCTTGACCTCGCCGGTCCACGCCGGGTAGGCCGCGAAGTCCGCGATGACCGCCATGATCTCGGCCGGGGTCGCGTCGATCGTGGTACTCGACCTGGTGTGCTCCGCCATCGGGTGGCCTCCGCGTCTCGTCATGCCTGGCTTGACCCTGGAAGGTTATCGCCTCACCACTCCATGACCCATGGCCGTCCCGTCGACCTGAAGTGCCCCACGTTGACGCACTCGGTCCGGCCGATCCGCATCCGCCGGGCGAGCGGCTGGTGGACATGGCCGAACAGCACGTGACCTGGGCGGTTTCGGTGGATCGCGTCCAGCACCGCCTCGCTCCCGCGCTCGAAGCGGCGGGCCACGGTGTCGTAGGTGAGGTCGGGGACGGCGGGCGGGATGTGGCAGCAGAGGACGTCGACCGCGCCCACCGCCGCGATCTTGGCGGCGTAGGTCTCCTCGTCCACCTCGTAGGGGGTGCGCATGGGCGAGGGCAGCCCGCCGCCGACGAAGCCGAAGGTCCGTCCGCCGAGCTCGATCACCTGGCCGTCGAGCACGGTCACCCCGTCGTGGGCGAACTCGGGCCAGAGCCGGGGGATGTCGACATTGCCGTAGGTGGCGTAGGTCGGGGTCGGGAAGGCGGCGAAGAGCTCCGCGTACTGCCGGCGGACGGCGGCCTCGGTGGCCTGCTCTCGGTCGATCTCCAGACCGGCCCAGAGCGCCCGGGAGAAGTCGCGCGCCTCGTCGAAGCGCCGGGCGTTCCGCAGCGCCACGATCCGGGAGGCGTTCTCGGCGCCGAAGAGGTCGGGGAAGATCCCCCGGGAGTGGTCGGCGTAGTCGAGGAAGAGGATCAGGTCGCCCAGGCAGAGCAGGGCGTCGGCGCCCTCCCCCGACCTGGCGAGCGCCTCGCTGTTGCCGTGTACGTCGCTGACCACATGCACCCTCATGGCGGCCACCCTAGAGCGCCCGGGGTTCTTACCGGCAGGTCACCTCCCTCCTGCCGTACTGTTCGACACGGCGCATGCACGGTCGTCCCCGGGTGGTCCCGGAGCCGGTCCGGGGTCCGGACCACCGGAAACCTGCCGCTCACACGAATGTGACACTTGGAACACAATCGCCTGAGCCCCTACCCGAGCATGCCTACTGGGAAGTAACGTCCTGGCGTCCCGCAGCGTCGCAGACCGAGGAGCAGTCGTGCGCGAGTTCAGCCTTCCGGCCCTTTACGAGGTGCCGAGCGGCGCAGACCTCACCGATTCCATCCACCGCAACGCCGAGCGCCATCCGGACGTCGCCGTGGTGAGCGGGAAGATCGACGGCCGGTGGCAGGACTTCACCGCCACCGAGTTCCTGGCCCAGGTCCGCGCCGCCGCCAAGGGCCTGGTCGCGGCCGGCGTCGAGGCCGGCGACCGGGTCGCGCTGATGTCCCGCACCCGGTACGAGTGGACGCTGCTCGACTTCGCCGTCTGGTGCGCCGGCGGGATCACCGTCCCGGTGTACGAGACCTCCTCCGCCGAGCAGGTCGAGTGGATCCTCGGCGACTCCGGCGCGGTCGCCTGCATCACCGAGCTGCCGCGCCACGACGCCGTGGTCGGCGAGATCCGGGAGCGGCTGCCGGCCCTGCGCGAGCTGTGGCAGATCGAGTCCGGGGCCGTCGCCGAGCTCACCCGGCTCGGCGCCGAGGTCCCGGACGCGGTGATCGAGGAGCGCCGGGCGACGCTGGGCCCGGACACCATCGCCACCATCGTCTACACCTCGGGCACCACCGGCCGCCCCAAGGGCTGTCAGCTGACCCACGCCAACTTCCTGGCCGAGCTGGGGAACGTCACCGCCCGGCTGACCCCGCTGTTCCGCACCGGCGAGTCCTCGGTGCTGCTGTTCCTGCCCGAGGCCCACGTCCTCGGCCGGATCGCCGAGATCGCCGCCGCGATGGCCCCGGTCCGGCTCGGCCACCTGCCCGACATCAAGGACGTCGTCGCCGAACTGGCGACGTTCCGGCCCACGCTGATCCTGGGCGTCCCCCGGGTCTTCGAGAAGGTCTACAACTCGGCCCGGGCCAAGGCGCAGAGCGAGGGCAAGGGCAGGATCTTCGACCGCGCCGCCGACATCGCCATCGCCTACAGCCGGGCCCTGGACCACGGCGGCCCCTCGCTGGCGCTCAAGATCCAGCACAAGTTCTACGACGCCCTGGTCTACGGCAAGCTGCGAGCCGCCCTCGGCGGCCGGGCCACCCACGCGATCTCCGGCGGCGCCCCGCTGGGCGAGCGGCTCGGCCACTTCTTCCGCGGCGTCGGCTTCACCGTGCTGGAGGGCTACGGCCTGACCGAGACCTGTGCGGCCACCGCCTTCAACCCGCACGACGCCCCGCGCATCGGCACCGTCGGCCAGCCGCTGCCGGGCTCCTCGATCCGGATCGCCGAGGACGGCGAGGTGCTGCTCAAGGGCCCGCAGGTGTTCACCGGCTACTGGCAGAACCCGACCGCCACCGCCGAGGCGCTGCACGACGGCTGGTTCGCCACCGGCGACGTCGGCAACCTGGACGCGGACGGCTACCTCACCATCACCGGCCGGAAGAAGGAGATCATCGTCACCGCCGGCGGCAAGAACGTCGCCCCGGCCGTGATCGAGGACCGGATCCGGGCCTACCCGCTGATCGGCGAGTGCATGGTGGTCGGCGACCGCCGCCCGTTCATCGCCTGTCTGATCACCATCGACCCGGACTTCTTCCCGACCTGGAAGAAGCTGAACAACAAGCCGGCCGGGGCCACCGTGGCCGACCTGCTGCAGGACGCCGACCTGCTGGCCGCCGTCCAGTCGGCGATCGACGACGGCAACGCGGCGGTCTCGCACGCCGAGGCGGTGAAGAAGTTCCACATCCTGGACAGCGTCCTGTCCGAGGAGTCCGGCCACCTCACCCCCTCGCTCAAGCTCAAGCGGGCGCTGGTGCTGAAGGACTTCGACGCCGAGATCGAGGCGCTCTACACCAAGCGCTGAGGCCTGCGGAGGGCCGCGCTACAGCAGACCCTCCAGCCGGTGGGCGAGCAGGTCCCAGCGCCAGTTCTGCTCGACCCACTCCCGGCCGCGCGCGCCCAGCCGGGCGCGCAGCTCCGGATCCTGAAGCAGCGTCAGCAGCCGCTCGGTGAGCGCCTGGAGGTCGCGCCCGGGGACGACGTAGCCGGTCTCGCCCTCCAGCACCGCGTCCGGGGCGCCGCCGGAGTCGCCGGCCACCACCGGCAGGCCGGTGGCGCTGGCCTCCAGGTAGACGATGCCCAGGCCCTCGACGTCGAGGCCGCCGCGCCGGGTCCGGCAGGGCATGGCGTAGACGTCGCCGGCCCCGTAGTGCGCCGGGAGCTCCGCCCAGGGCACGGCGCCGGTGAACCGGACCGAGCCGGCCACGCCGGTCCCGGCCGCGAGGCGTTCCAGGTCGGCCCGGTAGGGGCCGTCGCCGACGATCAGCAGCACCGCGTCCGGGATCCGGGCGAGCACCCCGGGCAGGGCGCGGATCAACGTGTCCTGGCCCTTGCGCGGCACCAGCCGGGAGACGCAGACGATCACCGGACGGTCCGTCAGCCCGAGCCGGGCCCGGACCTCGGCCCCGCCGGAGTCCGGGTGGAAGGTCTTCTCGTCCACGCCCGGCGGCACCTGCACCATCCGGGACGCGGCCTTCGGGCCGACCGCCGCGGCGATCCGGGAGCGGGTGTACTCGCCCAGATAGGTGAGGGTGTCGGTGCCCGCGCCGATCCGGTGCAGCAGCTGCCGGGAGCCCGGGAGCTGGGCCCAGGCGGCCTCGTGACCGTGCGTCATGCCGAGCAGCCGCTCCGCCCCGGCCCGGCGCAGCGCGGGCGCCATCAGCCCGAGCGGCGCCGCCGCGCCGAACCAGACCGAGCCGCAGTCCTCCGCCCGCAGGATCTCGACGGCCCGCCTGGTCACCCGGGCCGTGGGCAGCAGCATCGAGCTCCGGTCGCGGACCACCTGGAAGGGCTGCCCGGCGTCGAAGCGGGCGACCTCGCGCCCGTCCCGCCAGGTCGACGCGTAGACCACGATCCGTCCGGCGGGCATCCGCACCGCCATGTTGTGGACGAAGGTCTGAATGCCTCCGGGTCGGGGCGGGAAGTCGTTGGTGACGATCAGCGTGGTGTGCATGGTCCGGCGGCTTGCCCTTCGAGGTCCTCGGAGCGGGGGTGGCTGATCCGTACGATAGGGCAGCACGGCCGCCCCACCGACCGCCGGCCCGAGCGTCGGCCCGACCGTCAGCGAGGAACCATCGCCAGTCAGTCCGCCGTCCGGTCCCTCGTCCGCCGCCCGTGGGCGCCGCCGCTGGCCTGGGCGGTGAGCCGGACCCTGCTGCTGCTCGCGGTGACCGACGTGCTGCCGTTCGGCGGGCTCGCGCTCACCAGCGACGTCAAGGTGATCTACCAGGGCTGGGCCCAGGTGCTGCAGACCGGCACCTTCCCGCTGGACGACATGACCTGGCAGTATCCGCCGCTGGCGGCGCTGGTGATGGTGGCGCCGGGATGGCTGCCCTGCTCGTACTTCACCGGCTTCCTGGTGCTGGTGGTGGTCTGCGACGCGCTGGCCGGGGCGCTGCTGCTGCGGGCCGCGCGGCGCGGCGGCTCGGGCGCCGGGGTGTGGCTCTGGGTGGCCGGGGTGCCGCTGCTCGGGCCGACCGTGTACTGCCGCTTCGACCTGGTGGTGTCGGCGGTGGCGATGGCCGGCCTGCTGGCGGCGGCCCGGCGGCCGGTGCTCGGCGGGGTGCTGGCCGGGCTGGGCGCGATGCTGAAGGTCTGGCCGCTGCTGACGGTGCTGGGCCTGCCCCGGGGGCGGCGGACCCGGGACGCCTGGGCCGCCGTCGCCGGCTCGGCGCTGGCGGTCGGCTTCGTCTGCGCGGTGACCATGAACGGCGCCTTCTCCTTCCTCCGCTTCCAGGCCGACCGAGGGGTGGAGGTGGAGTCGCTGGGCGCGCTGCCGTTCGAGGCGGCGCACCTGTTCGGCTGGCCCGGCACCGCCGCGATGAACTACGGCTCGGTCGAACTCCTCGGCCCCGGCGTGGCGTTGGTCGGCCATGCGATGGTGGCGCTGTCGCTGGGCGGCTTCGGCTGGCTGCTGCTGTGGCGGGCCAGGTCCCGGCGCTGGAGCGCGGCCACGCCGGCCGACGCGGCGCTGGCCGCGCTGCTGCTGTTCGTGGTGACCAGCCGGGTGATCAGCCCGCAGTACCTGGTCTGGCTGATCGGGCTGGCCGCCGTCTGCCTGACCCACCGGCGGACCACCCAGCGGCCGGTGGCCTGGCTGCTGCTGGCGGCGGGCGCGATGACCTTCCTGGAGTTCCCGCTGCTGTTCGGCCAGGTGATGAACTTCGGCCTGTTCGGCAGCCTGGCGCTGGTGCTGCGCAACCTGCTGCTGGCGGCGGCGGCGCTGCTCTCCTGCCGTCGGCTGTGGCGCGGCAGCGTCGCGGCGGAGCCGGCGGTCAGCGCAGGGCCGCGAGCAGATCGGCTCGCCACAGCGCGGTGAAGTCGGCCAGCCCGGTGCCGATGGAGCGGCGCAGCCCGGTGTCGACGGCCGCCTGCTGCCCGCCGCTGCCGCCGGTGGCGGCGACCGCCCGGTAGAACGCCACCAGTCCGGGCTCGCCGTGCCGCAGCACGATGCTCCGGCAGGCGCACCAGGCCTGCTGGTAGTGGGCGGCCAGGTCGGGGGCGGTGCCGTCGAAGGCGTCGTCGGCGGGCAGGGCCTCCGGGACCCGGCCGGCGGCGAGGTCGGCGGCCAGCTCGGGGCAGATCTGCCGGGGGCTGCGGCCGGTGCCGAGGTAGCCGGTCCAGTTGGCGGCGCCCTCGGCGAGCCAGCGCGGGGTCCAGGTGTCGGTGATGGCCCGGGTCGCCACATGGGTGGTCTCGTGGGTGGTCACCACCCGTAGGCCGAGGTCGTTCAGGGTGGCCCAGACCGGCGGGTTGAGGGTGATCCGCTCGGTCCGCCCGGCCTCGGCCGCGCCGTACTCGCCGCTGGTGACGGCGGCGACGGCGGTGAAGTCGGCCGGGTCGACCCCGAGCAGGCTGCCGAACCCGGCGGCGGTGTCGGGCACCAGCAGCACGGTGCGCTGCCCCCAGCCGTCGCCCCAGACCGCGCTGACGTCGGTGACCGCCCGGTCCGCCAGCGCCGCGAGCGACCGCAGCCCGGCGGCTCCGCCCAGCCCGAGCACCAGGCTGTGGCGGCCGTGGACGGCGGTGACCGGGCCGAGGTCCCAGAGCTCGACGTCGCCGCCGGGGTGGTCGTCGTCCGAGCCGAGGTACCAGTCGCCCGAGCTGTCGCTGCTCGGCTGGGTGAAGGTCGGATACCAGGTGGCGGTGACCGGTTCGCTGTCGAATCCGGCCAGCCGGTAGTCCAGCCGCACCCGGGCCGCCTGTCGGGCGCCGGAGCCGAGGGCGGGCGGCAGCGGATAGGCGTCCAGCGCCAGCAGCCGGTACTGCCAGGACGCCAGCGGGACCTGGGCGAGGTTGCCCAGCCACTGCTGCTGGGCGGTGCGCAGCCCGGCCGACCCGGGGAGCACGGTCGCCGCCAGCGCGGCCGGGTCCCGTCGCAGCACGGCCGCGGCGCGCCGGTCCAGCGCCGCCTGGATCCCGGCGGCAGCGGTCGCGCGGCTGCCGCCGGAGTGCCGGAGCAGCGCCCCGCCGGCCACCACGCCCGCCGCCGCGACGCCGCCGGCCAGCAGCAGCCCGCGCCGCGAGGGCGCGCCGGGTATCGGCATCAGACTCGGACCATCAGACTCGGACCACCTCTGCGATCGGCATGTCGGCGGCGCGCTCGTAGCGCACCCGGGCTCCAGGGTAGGGGGCGTGGATGACCATCCCGTTGCCCGCGTACATCCCGACGTGGTGCCGGTCGCCGAAGAAGATCACCAGGTCGCCCGGCCGGGCCTGGCCGAACGGGATGCTGCGCCCGGCGAAGGCCTGGCCCTGCGAGGTGCGCGGCAGCGCCACCCCGGCGTGCCGCCAGGACCAGTACATCAGCCCCGAGCAGTCGAAGGCCCCGGGGCCGGTCGCCCCGTAGACGTAGGGCCGGCCGATGGCGCTGCGGGCCGCCGCCAGCGCGATCGCGGCGCCGCTGCTGGCCGGGCCCTGGTCGCCGGGCAGGGCCACCCCGGCGGCCTGCGCGGCCGCGGCCGCGGCCGAGTCCTCGGCCTGGGCGAGCTGGTCGCGCTCGCTGCCGCTGAGGGTGGACAGCAGCGCCTGGGCCCGGCCGAGCCGGTGCTGCACCTCGGCCTTGCTGCCGGCGATGAGCCGGCGGACCTGCTCCAGCCGGTTCAGCTCGGACAGCGCCACTCCCCGGTCCTCGGCCAGCTGCCGCTGCTCGTCGCGGACGTTCTGCAGCAGCGCCGCGAGCGAGCCGTCCGCCTGCTGCAGCGCGGTCGCGCGCTGCAGGTACTGCTCGGGGTCGGAGCTGAACATCAGGTCCATCAGCGGGTCGAGGCCGCCGCCCTGCCGGTACTCCGCGGCGGCGAGCGACCCCATGCTCTGGGTCAGGAGGTTGACGTCCTGCTGCTCGTCGGCGACGTGCTGCTCGATCAGCGCGACCTGTCGCTGCAGCGCGTGCTCCTGCTCGACCGCGCCGTCGTAGCGCTGGCCGGCCACCTCGGCCTGCCCGTAGAGCGCGTCGACCTGCTGCTTGACCCCGTCCGGCGTGGTCGGTGCGCCGGGGTCGGCGAGGGCGCTGCCACCGCCGGCCACCAGGGCGGCCGAGGCGGCGGCGAGGGTCACGGCGGTGCGGGAGAGTGATCCCACGCCGGAAAGCCGTCCCAGTGCTCGGGTACGTCGGTGGGACGCCACCTGGGCGAACTCCATTCGTCCGGTGCCCGGCCCGGGGGCGGGACGCCGGCTGCGTCCGCTCGGACCAGGCCGCCCCCGGTGCCGCCCGGGGAGGGCGGTCGACGCTGCGGAGGGCCGATCGCAGACGTTAGCGACTCGGACGTATCGCGTCCAAACCCCCCGCACTACGAAAATAAGTGCGAAATACGCTCATGGGGTTGAAATCGCACGTCGCACGGGGGTTGACGGGTGGTAACGCAACGGGCCCGACCCCTCGGGAGAGGTCGGGCCCGTACGGCCGTTTGGGTGTTCTGCCCGGCGGCGCTCCGCTCAGAAGTGGCGCATCGCGTAGATGGAGCCGACGGTGGCCAGTTCCTCGTAGCGGACGACCGCGCCGGGGTGCGGGGCGTGCAGCACGATGCCGTTGCCCGCGTACATGCCGACATGGGCATCGCCGTTGAAGAAGATCAGGTCGCCGACCTGCAGGTCGGCCACGCTGTTGACCGGCGTGCCCTCGTTGATCTGGCTGTAGGTGGTGCGGGTGATGTCCTCGCCGGCCTGGGCGTAGGCCCACATCATCAGGCCCGAGCAGTCGAACTCGTCCGGGCCGGTCGCGCCGAGGACGTACGGCTTTCCGATCCGGGTCTGCGCGGCGGCGAAGGCGCGGGCCTCCAGCGCGTCGCCGGGGGCCGAGCTGCCCAGGTCGGCGGTGGGGCCGTAGTCGGCGCCGCCCGGGGAGCCGACGGCACCGCTGCCGCCGCCACCGGTCACGGCCTGCTGCTGGGCCGCGGTGAGCGTGTTCAGCAGCGCCTGGGCCGCCGCCAGCTTCGCCTGCGCGGTCGCCTTGGCGGCGGCGAGGTCGTTGCTGACCGAGTCCAGGGCCGTGAGCTTGGCCTCGGCCTGGCTCTTCTCGGTGTCCAGGGTGGCCTGCTGGGCCTTGTACTGGGACAGCTCCGACGCCTGGCTGCTGTTCAGCTGGGCGAGCGTGGAGGCCTGGTCGAGGTAGTCCGTCGGGTCGGCGGCCAGCAGCAGCTGCATGGACGCGTCCACCGTCCCGCTGCGGTACTGGGCGGCGGCCACGGCGCCGAGGCTGGCGGACTTGGCGTTGAGGGCCGCCTGCTGCCGGGCCACCTGGTTCTGCAGCGTGGTCACCTGCGCCTGGAGCTCCTGCTGCTGCTGCTGGGCGCCGTCGTACTTCTGGATGGCGGTGTCGGCGGCGGTGTTCAGCTGGGCGATCTGGGCCTTGAGCGAGGCGGTGGTCGGCTGCGGCGCGGCCTGCGCCGACTGCGCGTTCGCGGTGATGGCGACGGCGGTGGCGGCAGCGGCGGTGAGCACGGTGACCCGGGTACGACTCGGATTCTTGGGACGACGATGGGACGCCACGAAGGCGAGCTCCTTCTTCCTACGTCCGCCTACCGGGTGAGCTGACGGGTTCGGGCTGGAAGATCGCCCTACAACGCCTCACCGGCAACCGCACCGGCCTGACGTCGATTCACCCCGAGGAACGAGTGGTTCCCCGGCTCCGAGTTGTCGACACTCCCCTGACGGGCGCACTGCGCACCCCTGCCACGCCTCGGACTCGGCGGGAACCGCCGCTGCCACCCGTGCTGGGCGGTCGACTGAGCGGTGGTTCGGAGATCGACCTTAGTGACCCAACCGTGATCCGTTCAAATCATTGTCAGCAAAAAGGCGACGGCCGACCGATCAACCGGCCGACACCTTACGCACCGAGGTCACTCTATGACCGAACGCCGACGACATGACGGCCAAAACGGTCAGATCACCATGACTGTCGTTATCTGTGTGCCATCTGTCACATGACGGGACGACAGTGGCTCCGCCCCGGGCGGGGAGCCCGGGGCGGAGCCACTGGTGGAACGGTTCGTCAGATCCCTCAGAACCGGCGGATCGCGACGATCTGGCCGAACCAGCTGATCGGCTGGACCGACACGTCGTAGCCGTACTCCGGGGCGTTGAGCAGCATGCCGTTGCCGGCGTAGAGGCCGACGTGGGCGCCGCTCTCCAGCACGATGATGTCGCCCACCTTGGCGTCGGCCAGCGAGGCGACCGGGCTGCCCTCGGTCTCGTCGGAGTAGGAGTAGTGCGGCAGCGTGATCCCGGCCTGGGCGTAGGCCCACATCACCAGGCCCGAGCAGTCGAACTCGTTCGGGCCGGAGCCCTGCCACGCGTACGGCGCGTTGCCGACCTTGCTCATGGCCGCCCGCATCGCGGTCGCCGCCGCGCTGGAGATGCCGTCCAGGCTGATGCCGCCCACGGAGCCGCTGCCGCCGTTGCCGCCGGCACTCGTGCCGCCACCGGCCGTCGTGCCGCCACCGGCCTTGGTGCCGCCGCCGCCCACGCCGGCGCTCGCCGCGACCTGGGCCCGCTCGGCCGCGGTGAGCGAGTCGAGCACGCTCTGCGCCGCCGCGAGCTTCGCCAGGGCGCTGGACTTCGCCTTCTGCATCTGCGCGAGCAGCGCCTGCTGCTGCTTGAGCTCGGCCGTGGCCTCGGCCTTCTCCCGGGCCAGGACGGTCTGCTGCGCCTTGACGCTGCCCAGCAGGTTGGCCTGGGTGGCGTCGAGCTCGCCCTGGGTGGACGCCTGGTCCAGGTAGTCCGTCGGGTCCGACGAGAGCATCAGCTGCATGGAGGGGTCGAACGCGCCGTCGCGGTACTGGGCCGCCGCCTGGGCGCCCAACTGCGCCAACTGCGCGTTGACCGCGGCCTGCTGGCGCGCTATCTCGTTCTGCAGCTGCGAGACCTTCTGCTGGATCGCCTGCTGCTCGCCCTGGGCCTGGTTGTACTGCTCGCCCTGGGTGGTGGCCGCCTGCCGGTCCGCCGCCACCTCGCTCCGGGCCTGGTCCAGGGTCAGCTTGGGCGCCGCCTGCGCTGCCGACTGCGCGGAGATCGCCACTGCGGTGGCGGCGGCGGCCGTGAGGACCACGGCCCGGGTACGGCTGGGCGCTTTGGGACGACGATGGGACGCCACGAAGGCGAGCTCCTTCTTCCTCGATCCGCCTACCGGGTGAGCTGACGGGTTCGGGCTGGAAGATCGCCCTACAACGCCTCACCGGCAACCACACCGGCCTGACGTCGATTCACCCCGAGGAACGAGTGGTTCCCCGGCTCCGAGTTGTCGGCACTCCCCTGACGGGTGCCCTGCGCACCCCTGCCACGCCTCGGACTCGGCGGGAACCCCGCCGCCACCCGAGGTGGGCGGTCGATTCAGCGGTGGTTCGGGAGTCGACACTAGTGACCCAACCGTGATCCGTTCAAATCATTGGAAGAAAGAAGTTCTTGATGACTCGTAGGGGTACCGACTCCCGTACGGTACGCAGTCGGAGTATGACCGTATGCCCACGACATCCGGACCAAAAAGGACGGAACGCCACAGCAGTCACAATCGCTGTGGCGCACGTCACACTGTGGGACGGAGGGGGAAGCGGCCGCCCGGACTCGACGGAGGGGTTCAGACCCGGCGGATGGCGACGATCCCGCCGAAGTCGCTGATCGGCATGATGGAGACGGTGTAGCCGTACTCGGGGGCGTTCACCACCATCCCGTTGCCGGCGTACATCCCGACGTGGGCGCCGTTCTCCAGCACCACGATGTCGCCGACCTGGATGTCGGAGAGCGAGACCGCACTGCCCACCGACTCGTCCGCGTAGGAGGAGTGCGGGAGCTGGATGCCGGCCTGGGCGTAGGACCACATCACCAGGCCCGAGCAGTCGAAGGAGTCGGGGCCGGCCGCGGCCCAGACGTAGGGGGCGACCCCGACCTTGCTCAGCGCCGCCCGCATGGCCGTGGCGGCGGCCGAGGAGATGCCGGAGAGGTCGACCTGGCTCGGCGACATGGTGCTGCCGTTGTGGGCGATGGTGCCGTAGCCGCCGCCCCCGCCGACCTGGTCCTGCTCGGCCGGGGTGAGCGCGTCCAGCACCGCCTGCGCCGACTTGAGCTTGCCCAGCGCGGTGGCCTTGGTGGACTGCATGGTGGACAGCAGCGCCTGCTGCTGCTGGAGCTCGGCCGTGGCCTCGGCCTTCTCCCGGGCCAGGATGGCCTCCGCCGCCGTGACATTGGACAGCAGGGCGGCCTGGGTGGAGTCGACCTCGCCCTGGGCCGAGGCCTGGTTCAGGTAGGCGCTCGGGTCCGAGGAGAGCATCAGCTGGACGGCGGGGTCCACCGCGCCGTCCCGGTACTGGGCCGCGGCCTCGCCGCCGAGCTGCGACAGCTCCTTGTTGATCGAGGCCTGCTGGGCGGCTATCTCGTTCTGCAGCAGCGTCACCTTCTGCTGGATCGCCTGCTGCTGGCTCTGCGCGTCGTCGTACTTCTGCGTCGCCACGTCCGCCGCCTGGCGGTCCGCCGCCACCTCGCTCTTCGCCTGGCTCAGCGTGAGCGTCGGTGCAGCCTGCGCCGCGGCCTGCGCCGAGAGCGCCACGGCCGTGGCCGCGGCCGCGGTGAGGACCGTCACGCGGGCACGGCTGGCTTGCTTGGGGCGGCGGTGTGAGGCCACGGAGGCTCGGTTCCCTTCCGGCAACCGTCGCTCGGCGACATGGCGCATCCCCCGATGCGGCGCCCAGGACGAGGACGGGAACCCCCGTGTCACCCGGCCGGGCGATCGTCAGGACAGAGGTTCGAGAGCAGAGACTAGTGAGACCGGCTCAATCTGTCGCCCTCGGGGCGAAAACAGTCTGCATATACGTCAAATGTCGGGATTGACCTATCAGGTGCGTACGAGTCGCCTGAGCAGCATCGACGAGGGCACCGGCCGGGCGCCCGCCTTCCGCACCCCGTCCGCCACCTCCCGGTCGGTGGAGACGACCACCACCGGGCGGCCCTCCGGCTCCGCCCTGACCAGTCGGCGGATCAGCTCGTCCGCCGTCTCCCCCGAGCGGCTGAACAGCACCCGCACCCCGCGCGGCGGGGCCATCGGCACCGGCGCGTCCAGGTCCTTGCCGTCGAAGACACAGGTCACCTCGGCCCCGCTGTGCGTCGCCAGCAGCGACAGGCCGTTCAGCAGCCGCGCCCGCTGCTTCTCCAGCGGCAGCGAGGGGTAGCCGGTCTTGGTCACGTTGTAGCCGTCGACCAGCAGGTGCACCAGCGGCAGCTGGAGCAGCTGGTCCAGCAGCGCCGGGTCGTCGGCGTCCAGCGCGCGCCGGGCGACGTCGTGCGGCGAGGCCGTGACCGGCCGTACCGCCTCCACCGACTCCGCCGGACGGCCCGAGAGCGGTGGCAGCCCCAGCTCCCGCTGGAGCCCCTGCGCCCCCTGCAGCACCACGTCCAGCAGCAGCCGCAGCCGCATGTCCTCGGCGCTGCGCCCCTCGCGGGAGGCCCGCTTGGCCGCCTCCAGTGCCGCCTCCGACTCGGCCAGCCGGTGCTTCAGCCGGCGCAGCTCACTGTCGGCCGAGCCGCGCTCGGTCGCCCCGGAGGAGCGCAGCGCGTCCAGCTCGGCCGTCACCTTGCGGGTGGCCGCCTCGGCCCGCTTGGTGTCCGCCTCCAGGCTGCGCAGCTTGCGGCGGAGCGCGTCGCCGTCCTTCTTCGCGGCCTCCAGGTCGATCCGGCTCCGCTCGGACTCGGCCCGGGTGGTCTCCCGCAGCGCCGACAGCTCCGCCTGCAGCTTCTCGATCAGCCGGGCGGACTCGGCGGCGGCGCCCTCGGACTCGGCCCGCTCGACCTCCTCGCCCGCGTCCGCGACCAGCTTGCTCCAGCCGGCCGGGCGCAGCAGGTAGGCCACGGCGGCGACGTCCTGGGGGTCGACCGCCGCCGGGACCAGGCCCGACTCCAGCGCGGTGACCAGGTCCGGCTGGCCGGTCCGGACCCGGTCCGCTATCCGCAGCCGGAACTGCGGCTCGGCCTCCAGCGCGGCGGCGATGGCGGTCGCCCCGCGCCGGGCCCGCTGGACCGGGGTGAACTTGGCGTACGGGCGCAGCCGGGCGGGCAGCTCGGCGGAGGGGACGGCGGCCAGCGCGTCGGCGGCGATGCCCACCACCCGCCGCCGCACGCCCTCCGGCAGCGGGCGGTCGAGCTGCTCCTCCGGCGGCGCGGCGGTCTCCGCCGCGGGCCCGGCGTCCGCAGTGGCCCCGGCGTCCGCTGTGGCCCCGGCATCCGCGCCGGGGCCGGCCGGCACGGCAGGGACCGGCGCCGCGCCGTCGGGCCCTCCCAGGCCCTCGGCGGCGTCCGCCCTGGCTCTCTCCACCACGTCCCGTACTCCGATCCGGTCGCCGGGCCGCACCGGCCCGTTGACCTATTCTCGCCCGTCCCGCCCCCCAGTCGTCACTCCGCCACTGCTCGAACCCGCTGTCCTACTCGGTCCGGGCCGCCTGCGCCGCCGCCTCGGCCTCGGCGCCGGGCCGGTCGACCAACTCGATCTGGTCCACCGCACTGCACCAGCGGCAGCGCACCGACTCGACGGTCTCGCTGAGCACCTCCTGCTCCTCGACCCGGGGCTCGCCGGCGAGGTCGAGGTGGACGAACTCGACCACCCGGGAGGAGCGGGTGACGTCGAAACGGGTCAGGTTGCCGCACAGGGTGCAGCGCCACCGGGTCCCCTCGGTGGGCAGGGGGACAGACATGGGGCGTCCTCTCGGTTCGCGGGGCGTCCGGAGCAGGCCGGACACGGCTACCCGAGCAACCCTAGGGCCTCCCCGTGACGGTGCGGCACCGTCCCCCACACGCCGCAGCCGACGGTGTCGTTTTTGTCCGGTCAAGGAATGCTTGGGACATGCTCCCCTTCTCCGGCGCACCCCCGCCCGCCCGCCCGTGGACCCTGCGCGCGACCGGCCTGCTGCGCACGGCGGCCACCGCCGGGACGGACGGACGGCTCCGCCGGCTGCCGCTGGTGACCTGTCTGCTGATCGCCGTCAACAGCGTGGTGTTCCTGATCGGGCCGGTCTCCGGGCTCGACCCGCTGTACGGGGAGGGCGCGCACCGCGCCGCCGCGATCGCGGCCTACTACCAGCACTGGGGAGTGGTCCCGCGCGAGCTGCTGGACAACCGGGCCGGGCCCGGGGAGTCCCTGGGCGTCCCGGCGCTCTCGGTGCTCAGCGCGATGTTCGTGCACGCCGGCTGGGTGCACCTGCTCGGCAACATGATCTTCCTGTACGTCTTCGGCACCCTGGTCGAGGCCAGGATGGGACGGCTCTCCTTCCTCCTCTTCTATGTCGCCGTCGGCTACCTGGCGACCTACGGCTACGCGCTGGTGGAGCAGCACGGCGCCAACGGCACGGTCAGCCTGGTGGGGGCCTCGGGGGCGATCGCCGGGGTGCTGGGCGCCTGCCTGCGGCTCTACCCGAGGGCGCGGGTGACCGTCGTGATCCCGCTGCTGCTGTTCCTGCCGCTGCGGTTCCCGGCCTGGCTGGTGCTGGTGCTGTGGTTCGCGATCCAGGCCCTCTCGGTGCGCAGCGCCGCCGCCGGGCAGCCCGACGTGGCGTACGTGGCGCACCTGATCGGCTTCACCGGGGGCTTCCTCTTCGCCTGGCTGCTCTACTGCCGACGGCGCGGCTACGCTGGGCCGTCCGCCCTTCCACCGTCCCTCCCACCGTCCCAGGAGACCCTCCAGTGATCACCGCGATCGTGCTCGTCAAGGCCAGTGTCGACCGGATCCCCGAGATCGCCGAGACCATCGCGGCGCTGGAGGGCGTCAGCGAGGTCTACTCCGTCACCGGCACCTACGACCTGGTGGCGATGGTCCGGGTGCGGGCGCACGAGGACCTGGCCGACGTGATCCCCGGCCTGCTGAACAAGGTGCCCGGCGTGGAGCAGACCGAGACCCACATCGCCTTCCGCACCTACTCGCGGCACGACCTGGACGCCGCCTTCGCCCTGGGGCTCGACGGCTGAGCAGGCCGGCCGCGAGGGCCGCGGGCGGTCAGACCCGGCGGGTGTCCGGGACGCAGCGCCCGCCCTCGGTCCGGTAGGCCCACTGCGCGCCCTGGGTGACCAGCTCGCGCACGGCGGCGACGAAGCGCTCCACGTGCTCGTCGGGGGTCCCCGCGCCGAAGCTCACCCGGATCGCGTTGAGGCTGCGCTCCCCCGGCAGCGAGGCCTCGGGGGCCCCGCACTCGGACGGGGCCGCCTCCTCGCCGCCGAGCAGGGTGCGCACCAGCGGGTGGGCGCAGAACAGTCCGTCGCGGACGCCGATGCCGTACTCGGCCGAGAGCGCGGCGGAGAAGTGCGAGCTGTTCCAGCCCTGGACCACGAAGGAGAGCACGCCGACGCGCGGGTGGGCGTCCCCGAACAGGGTGAGCACCCGCACCTCGGGGATGTCCGCGAGCCCCGCCCGCAGCCGGGCGATCAGCTGCTGTTCCCGGGCGACCAGCCGGTCGAAGCCGGCCTCGGTCAGCGCCCGGCAGGCGGAGGCGATGGAGTAGGCGCCGATGACGTTCGGCGATCCGGCCTCGTGCCGGGACGGGCCCTGGTGCCACTCGACCGCGACCGAGCCGTCCGCCTCGCGGGCGACGGTGCGGCTGGCGCCGCCGCCGGCCAGGTAGGGCTCGGCGGCGTCGAGCCAGTCGCTGCGGCCGGCCAGCACCCCCGCGCCGAAGGGCGCGTACAGCTTGTGGCCCGAGAAGGCGACCCAGTCGACGTCCAACTCCCGCACCGACACCGGGTGGTGGGGGGCGAGCTGGGCGGCGTCCAGGACGATCCGGGCACCGTGCCGGTGGGCGGTCGCGGCCAGCTCGCGGACCGGCCAGATCTCCCCGGTGACATTGGAGGCGCCGGTCACGCAGACCAGCGCGGGACCCGCCCCGGCCTCGGCACCGGCCTCGGCGAGGGCGGCGTCCAGGGCCGCCACCGCCTCCTCCGGCGAGCGCGGGGCGCGCAGGTAGCTGACGGTCAGCCCGTGCTTGCGCCAGGGCAGCAGCGAGGCGTGGTGCTCGGTCTCGAAGGCGAAGACCCGGGTGCCGGCCGGCAGCGCCCCGGCCAGCAGGTTGAGCGAGTCGGTGGTGGCCCGGGTGAAGACGACCTGGTCGTCGGCGCGCAGGTCGAGGAAGTCGGCGACGGTGGCCCGGCTCTGCTCGAACAGGTCGGTGGAGAGCTGGGAGAGGTAGCCGGCGCCGCGGTGCACGCTGCCGTAGTACGGGGCGTAGGCGGCGACGTCGTCCCAGACCCGCTGGAGGGCGGGGGCGCTGGCGGCGTAGTCGAGCGCGGCGTAGGTCACCTTCTCGCCGCTGACCAGCGGGACCTCGACGTCGCGGCCGAGCACGGCCAGCGGCGGACAGGCGACGGCGTCGGCAGCGGCGGTGGTGTTGGCTGCGGCACTGTTGAAAGAAAGCGGCGTCGACATGACGAGACCCCTCCAGGGCATCCAGTGGATCCCTGGCTACGCCGAAAAAGGGGGGATCCGCGCTTGCCCTGCGACGGGTCGTCGTAGGGCCCGGTCGTCACCTGGGAGCACCCCGCCACGGAAGGAGGGTTGCCGGACAGCTAGCCAGGGCCGGTGCGGTTCTGCGAACCGCGTGCTGTCACTCGTGACCTGTCCGTCAGTATGCCACGGGGTCCACCCCTCGGGTGAACCCCTGTCCGGCATCCGAGACCGCGCCGCTGCCCCTCAGCCGTGGGTGACGGCGGACCAGCGGGCCAGCACCTGCTCCGCCGCGCCGGTGTCGATGGACTCCGCGGTGCGCTTCATCGCCGCGGCCAGCTGCTCGGCCAGCGGGGCGTCGGTCTGGTCCAGGGCGACCAGCGCCGAGGCCGAGTTGAGCAGCACCGCGTCGCGCACCGGCCCCCGCTCCCCGGCCAGCACCCGGCGGGCGACCCCGGCGTTGTACTCGGCGTCCGCGCCGCGCAGCGCCTCGATCGGGGCGTACTCGACGCCGACCTCGCGCGGGTCGAAGACGGTCCGGTGGACCTCGCCGCCGCGCACCTGCCAGACGGTGGAGGTGCCGGTGACGGTCAGCTCGTCGAGACCGTCGTCGCCCCGGAAGACCAGGGCCGAGGAGCCGCGCCCGGCGAGCACCCCGGCGATCAGGCCGGCCATCCGGGTGTCGAAGCAGCCGACGGCGTTGGCGCCGACCCGGGCCGGGTTGGTCAGCGGCCCCAGCAGGTTGAAGGCGGTGGGCACGCCCAGGGCGACCCGGGTGGAGCCGGCGTGCCGCATCGAGGGGTGGAAGACCGGCGCCGGACAGTAGGTGATACCGGCCTCGGCGGCGACCTCGGCGATCCGCTGCGCCGTCAGCCCGAGATTGACGCCGAGCTTCTCCAGCACGTCGGTGGCGCCGCTGGCCGAGGAGGCGGCGCGGTTGCCGTGCTTGACGACCAGCGCGCCGGCCCCGGCCGCGACGATCGCCGACATGGTGGAGATGTTGACGGTCTTGGCCCGGTCGCCGCCGGTGCCGACGATGTCGACCGCGCGGCCGGGCACCTCGATCACGGTGGCGTGCGCGTACATGGACTCGACCAGGCCGGAGATCTCCTCGACGGTCTCGCCCTTGGCGCGCAGGCCCACCAGGAAGGCGGCGATCTGCGCGTCCCCGGCCTCGCCGCTCATGATCCGGTCCATCGCCCAGGCGGTGTCGCCGGACGACAGGTCGGTGCCGGAGATCAGCGCGCCGAGGACCTCCGGCCACGAGCGAGCCTGCACGGGGTTGTCGCCGCCGTTCGCAGGATGCACGTTCGCCATGGCCGTGGCCTCTCAGTCGTAATATTTGGAGGGCCCCAGCTTAGCGACTGCAAAGTGCGGCACAGCGGAGCCGCCCAGAGGGCGAGATCCGCGGTCCACCCGCCGGACTCAGCCGACCAGCCGCGCCCGCTCCGCCCGGAGCAGGGTGCTCGCGGTCTCGGCCAGGGCGACCGGGTCCACCGGCGCCGCGATCGCCGCGTCGGCCCGGCTCCAGACGGCGAGCCAGGAGTCCTGCGGACGGCCGATCAGGACCAGCACCGGCGGGCAGCCGTAGATCTCGTCCTTGAGCTGGCGGCAGAGGCCCATCCCGCCGACCGGGGTCGCCTCGCCGTCCAGCACCACCAGGTCCAGCCGGGCGCTGCCCTTGGCGTGCGCGTCCAGCGCCTTGACCACGGCCGGGGAGGTGGCGCACTCCAAGTACTGGACCTCGGGCAGGTCGGCGGCCGGCCGCCGGCCGAGCGCGAGCCTGACCTGTTCGCGCGTGCTGCGGTCGTCGCTGTAGACAAGAACGTTCAGTGCCATCGTCCGCATCCCCCTGGGGTGTGATCGGGACCACTTCGGCGTCTGCGCGGATGCTACTCCGGTATCTGACGCCTCAACAGCAGGCCGCGGGCCCTCCGCGCGCCGTGTTCCCTCCGCCGTCCGGCCCCACCCCCGGCTTTTCGGCCCGCCGTCCGCCGACCGCAGCCGTCCGGCCGCTCGGGGTTCACCATTTCGGGCGACCCGGCGGCCTGTCGCGGCAGGGCCCCAAAGCCCTCCGGTCCCCTGCCATTCGGGCTACCCACCTGGTCGTCGGTCCGTCGGAGGGTACGTCACAAGCCGGACACACCGAGGTACACCCCCCGAGGTGAGGGCGGAATAAGCGACCGACATAATGTCGGTCGTGGCGACAGCAACTGCAGTAGAAACCGGGCACGCACACGGATCGGTCAACCGGCCGAACCTCACCAGCGTCGGAACCATCGTCTGGCTGGCATCCGAGCTGATGTTCTTCGCGGCCCTCTTCGCGATGTACTTCACTCTCCGTTCGGTTACCGGGACGGCCTACTGGCATTCCCAGAACCATGTCCTCGACGTTCCCTTCGCGTCGGTGAACACCACGGTCCTGGTGCTCTCCTCCTTCACCTGCCAGATGGGTGTCTTCGCTGCTGAGCGCGGCGATGTGAAGAAGCTCCGGGCCTGGTTCATCACCACGTTCATCATGGGCGCGATGTTCATCGGCGGTCAGATCTACGAGTACACGGACCTGGTCAAGACCGACCACCTGTCCCTGTCCTCGTCCCCCTTCGGCTCGGTGTTCTACCTGACCACCGGCTTCCACGGCATGCACGTGACGGGTGGTCTGATCGCCTTCCTGCTGGTCCTCGCACGGACGTACGCCGCCAAGCGGTTCACGCACGAGCAGGCGACCGCGGCGATCGTGGTGTCGTACTACTGGCACTTCGTCGACGTGGTCTGGATCGGCCTCTTCGCGACCATCTATCTGATCAAGTAGGCAGGGTCGGACCGTCCCCTCGGCGCACCGCCGGGCGGTCCCCACAGACCGACCTGACGGTCAACCAGACTCCAGACGCTCCTGATCCTCACACCGGGGTTAATCCGTGAAAAAGCTCTCCGCACGACGGCGCCACCCGCTGGCAGCGCTCGTCGTCCTACTCTTTGCGCTGGCGACCACCGGGGGGCTGTACGCCGCGTTCGCGCCGACCAGCAGCGCGCAGGCCGACACCAGCCAGTCGCTGTCCGTGGAACAGGGCAAGAAGCTGTTCCAGGTCGGCTGCTCCAGCTGCCACGGCCTCAGCGGCGAAGGCACCAAGGACGGCCCGACGCTGGTCGGTGTGGGCGGCGCGGCCGTGGACTTCCAGGTGGGCACCGGCCGGATGCCGGCGCAGCAGCCGGGTCCGCAGATCCCTTCCAAGAAGGTCATCTACTCCCAGGCTCAGATCGACCAGCTCGCCGCGTACATCTCCACCCTCGGCGCCGGCCCGTCCATCCCGACGGCCAACCAGTACGCCGCGGGCAACGTGGCCGCGGGCGGGGAGCTGTTCCGCACCAACTGCGCGCAGTGCCACAACTTCGCGGGCTCCGGCGGCGCCCTCTCCGAGGGCAAGTACGCGCCGACGCTGGAAGGCGTCAGCTCCAAGCACATCTACGAGGCCATGCTGACCGGCCCGCAGAACATGCCGGCCTTCCCCGACACGACGATGCCCCAGCAGCAGAAGCAGGACATCATCGCGTTCATCCAGCACACCACGAACCCGTCGAAGAACCCCAACTACGGGGGCCTGACCCTCGGCTCCCTCGGTCCGGTGACTGAGGGCCTCTTCGGCTGGATCTTCGCGCTGGGCGCCCTGATCGGGATCGCGATCTGGATCGCCGCCCGCACCCCCAAGGCCAAGAAGTCATGACGAGCCAGGACAACATGTCTGAAGAACACCTGCCGGAGGCCGTAGGGCCCCACGGCGGAGCAGTCGCCGTACACGACGACCCCTTCGCCGACCCGGGGCTGCCGCCCCACGAGCCGCGCCGGACCGACATCGACGAGCGCGCAGCCGCTCGGGCGGAGCGTCAGGTCGCGCGCTGGTTCATCCTGTCGATGATCGCCACGGTCGGCTTCATCGCCTCGTACGTGGCGATCAAGCCGTCCAACGGCGACGGCACCACGGGTGTCATCTACATCTTCACCCTGGGCCACATCAGCGCGCTCAACTTCGCGCTCGGCACCACGCTCGGCATCTCCCTCTTCGGCATCGGCGCCGGCGCGGTCCACTGGGCCCGCACGCTGATGTCCGACGAGGAGCACATCGCCGAGCGCCACCCGATCGAGTCGACCCCCGAGGTCCGCGCGCAGGTCTTCGCGGACTTCCGCCAGGGTGCGGCCGAGAGTGGCTTCGGCCGTCGCAAGCTGATCCGCAACACGATGATCGGCGCCATGGCGATGCTGCCGCTGTCCGCGATCGTGCTGTTCCGCGACCTCGGCCCGCTGCCGGAGAAGAAGCTCGACACGACCGACTGGTCCGCCGGCAAGCAGCTGATCAACATGAACACCAACGAGCCGCTGCAGCCCTCGGACATCACCGTCGGTTCGCTGACGTTCGCCATGCCGCCCGGCCTCAACCCGGACGACCCCAACGCCGACCCGACGTTCCAGGAGGTCATCGCCACCTCGGCGCTGCTGCTGGTCCGGATGGAGCCGAGCGACATCAAGGACGCCAAGTCCGCGTCCTGGGGTTACGACGGCATCCTCGCCTTCTCCAAGATCTGCACCCACGTCGGCTGCCCGATCAGCCTGTACGAGCAGCAGACGCACCACGTCCTCTGCCCGTGCCACCAGTCGACGTTCGACCTGTCCGACGGCGGCCGGGTGATCTTCGGTCCGGCCGGGCACCCCCTGCCGCAGCTGCAGATCACGGTCAACGCCGATGGCAACCTCGCGGCTGTGCGCGACTTCACCCAGCCCGTCGGCCCCGGTTTCTGGGAGCGCTCATGAGTACCCACATCGCAGACGGCGCGGCCGACGCGCACGAGCAGCTCGGCCACAGCGAGGCCGGTGTCCACCAGGCCCACGCCGGTGAGAAGGCGGCCGACTGGGTCGACGGACGGCTCGGCATCTACGGGCTGGCCAAGGCCAACCTGCGGAAGATCTTCCCGGACCATTGGTCCTTCATGCTCGGGGAGATCTGCCTCTACAGCTTCATCATCATCATCCTGACCGGTGTCTACCTGACGCTGTTCTTCCAGCCGAGCATGGCCGAGGTCGTCTACCACGGCAGCTACACGCCGCTGGACGGCATCTCCATGTCCGAGGCGTACAAGTCGGCGCTGGACATCAGCTTCGAGGTCCGCGGCGGTCTGCTGATCCGTCAGATCCACCACTGGGCGGCCATCGTCTTCGTGGCGGCCATGCTGGTCCACATGATGCGCGTCTTCTTCACCGGCGCGTTCCGCAAGCCCCGTGAGATCAACTGGCTCTTCGGGTTCCTGCTGCTCTTCCTGGGCATGTTCGACGGCTTCATGGGCTACTCGCTCCCGGACGACCTGCTGTCCGGTACCGGTATCCGCTTCATGGAGGGCGCGATCCTGTCGGTGCCGATCGTCGGCTCCTACATCGCGATGTTCCTCTACGGGGGCCCGTTCCCCGGCGACGACATCATCCCGCGCTTCTACACCATCCACGTGCTGCTGATCCCGGGCATCATGCTGGGCCTGCTGGTCGCCCACCTGATCCTGGTCTTCTACCACAAGCACACCCAGTTCGCGGGCCCCGGCCGCACCGAGAAGAACGTCGTCGGCATGCCGCTGATGCCGGTCTACATGGCCAAGGCCGGTGGCTTCTTCTTCCTGGTGTTCGGCGTCATCGCCTTCGTCTCGGCGATCGCCTCGGTCAACCCGATCTGGGCGTACGGCCCGTACCGCCCCGACCAGGTGTCCACCGACGCCCAGCCGGACTGGTACATGGGCTTCTCCGAGGGCCTGATCCGCATCATGCCGGGCTGGGAGATCCGCGCCTGGGGCCACACCCTGGAACTCGGCGTCTTCATCCCGCTGGTGGTCTTCGGCGGCGTGATGATGGTCATCGCGGCCTACCCCTTCCTGGAGGGCTGGGTCACCGGCGACAAGCGCGAGCACCACATCCTGGACCGCCCGCGCAACGCCCCGATCCGCACCGCCTTCGGCGTGGCCTGGATCGCGGAGTACATCATCCTGCTGGTCGCGGGTGGCAACGACCTCTTCGCCACCCACTTCCACCTGTCGATCGACACGATCACCTGGGCCTGCCGGATCCTGTTCTTCGTCGGCCCGGTCATCGCCTTCACGGTCACCAAGCGCTGGTGCCTCGGCCTCCAGCGCGCCGACCGCGACAAGCTGCTGCACGGTCGCGAGACCGGCACCATCAAGCGGCTGCCGCACGGTGAGTTCATCGAGGTGCACGAGCAGCTGCCGCAGGAGGAGCGCTTCCGCCTCACGGCGCACGAGCAGCCCCAGCCGATCGAGCTGCCGGCCGCGGTGGACGAGAACGGCGTCAAGCGCAAGGTCGGCCTCATCGCCAAGACCCGCGCGAAGCTGTCCGAGGGCTTCTACGGCGACGCGGCGCAGATCCCGAAGCCGACCGTCGAGGAGCACCAGGAGATCACCAGCGGCCACGGCCACCACTGATCCCCTGCTCCACCCGCAGCACCCGTAGCACCTGCAGCACCACGAAGGGCCCCGTCCGGTTCGCCGGACGGGGCCCTTCGTCGCTGCTCAGCCGGCCCGGTAGGCACGGAGGAAGGCCGCCACCCCGCTCGCGATCAGACGGTCGCTCTGCTGCCGCGGGACCGGGGTGACGCCGTAGTGGGTGACCTGCACGATCGCGTGCGAGGTGAGCGCCATGAAGTGGCTGCCCGCCATCCCGGCGTCCCCGTGCAGGTCGAGCAGGCCCGCTTCGGCGAGGGCGGTCATCGCGTCCGCGAACGCCCGGCCGACCGGCCCGGGACCGGCGTTGGTCCAGGCCTCCAGCACCTCCGGCGGCACGTGGTCGGCCTCGCTGTGGATGTGCCGGACCAGCGCGAAGTGGTCCGGGTACTGGGCCATCAGGCCGACGAACGCGTGGCCCAGGGCGACCAGGTCCCGCTCCAGGTCGTCCGCGTGCGGTGGCCGCTCGGGGGCCAGGAAGGCGTCGATCAGCGCGAGTTGGGCGTCCCGCACCTGTCCGGAGGTCCAGCTCACCACGGTCTGGAACAGCTGCGCCTTGCCGCCGGGGAAGTGGTTGTAGAGGGTGCGGGTCGAGACGCCGGCCGCCTCGGCCAGGGTGTCGACCGAGGCGCGCGCATAGCCCTCCCGGCCGAAGACCGTGCAGGCCGCGCTCGCCATGGCGACCTGCTTCGCCAGCTTCCGCGCCGGGACGCCCTGTGGTTCCTGCTCCAACCTGCCACCCCTTAAGAGTTACAACGGCCGTTGCACTTTCGACAACGTTCGTTGTAGTTTACCGGAGGGCGGTCGCACTGGGCGGCCGGCCCGCCCAACAAGGGGGAACCACCATGTCCAGCAAGGGTTTCAACGAGGACGCACCGCTCCGGGTCGCCGTGGTCGTCGGCAGCGTCCGCGAGGGCCGCCAGGGCCGGCGCGTGACCGACTGGTTCCTCGGCACCGCCGCCGCCCACGGCGACCTGGAGCTCGACGTCATCGACCTCGCCGACTTCGACCTGCCGCTGGTGATGCCCGGCTGGGGCGGCACCGTGGACCCGCGGGCCGCCGCCGTCCTGGCGGAGGTGACCCCGCGGCTGGCCGCCGCCGACGCCTTCGTCCTGGTCACCCCGGAGTACAACCACAGCTTCCCGGCCGCCCTGAAGAACCTCATCGACTGGCACCACGGCGAGTGGCAGGCCAAGCCGGTCGGCTTCGTCTCCTACGGCGGGCTGGCCGGCGGCGTCCGCGCCGTCGAGCAGCTCCGGCTGGTCCTCGCCGAGCTGCACGCCATGACCGTGCGCGACGCGGTCAGCCTGCACGGGCCGTGGTCCGGGCTCGGCGAGGACGGCGCACCGCTGGACACCGCGGTCTGCGAGGGGGCGGCCAAGGGCATGCTCAACCAGCTGACCTGGTGGGCCCACGCCCTGCGCACCGCCCGCCACAGCCGTCCCTACCAGGCCTGAGGGGGTCGGCAGATGGCCACCGCCCAGTTCGCCGGGGTCGGCGCCGCAGCGCCCCCGGCCGACCCCGCCGCCCTGCGCCGCACCGCCACCGTGGTGGTCCTCGGCTCGGTGATGTCGGTGCTCGACATGACCATCGTCAATGTCGCGCTGCACCGCCTCTCCGCGGCCTTCCACGCCCCGCTGGAGACCATCCAGTGGACCGCCACCGCCTACACCCTGGCGCTCGCCGCCGTCGTCCCCACCGCGGCCTGGGCCATGGGGCGGTTCGGCGGCAGGCGCACCTACCTGACCGCACTGGCGCTGTTCACCCTCGGCTCGCTGCTCGCGGCCTGCGCCTGGGACGTGCAGAGCCTGATCGCCTTCCGGGCGCTCCAGGGCCTCGGCGGCGGGCTGCTGATGCCGGTCGGCATGGCGATGGTGATGCGCACCGCCGACCCGGCCCGGTTCGGCCGGGTGATGGCCGTGCTCGGGCTCCCGATCGTCGTCGGCCCGGCCCTCGGCCCGGTGCTCGGCGGCTGGCTGATCGACGCCGTGGACTGGCACTGGATCTTCCTGGTCAACCTGCCGGTGGGCGCGGCGGCACTGCTCCTCGGGCTGCGGCTGCTGCGCGCCGACCCGCCCGCCGACCGGGCGGCGGCGCCCGCCCTGGACCTCCCGGGGCTGCTGATGCTCTCCCCCGGCCTCGCCCTGCTGCTGTTCGGGCTGGCCCGGGGCACCGGACACGGCGGCTTCGGCGCACCCGGCGCACTGCTCCCGGCCCTCCTCGGAGCCGCACTGGTGGCCGGCTTCGTCCGGCGGGCGCTGACGGTCCGCGCGCCGCTGATCGACCTCGGGCTGCTGCGCGAGCGGGCCTTCGCCGCCGGGATCGGCACCCTGGCGCTGTTCACCTGCGGCTACTTCGGCTCGATGCTGCTGGGGCCGATGTACTGGCAGCAGGTGCGCGGCCTGAGCCCGACCGTGGCCGGGCTGCTGGGCGCACCAGCCGGCCTCGCCGTCGGCATCACCATGCAGATCGCCACCCGCCGGCTCGACCGGGTGTCGCCGCGCCGGCTGATCCGCTCCGGCATCGCGGTGGGCTGCGCCGGAATGGCGCTGACCGCGCTCCAGATCGGTTCCGCCGACGTGGCGGCCTGGCGCATCGTCGGCTCCGGGGTGCTGCTGGGCATCGGCTCCGGCATGGTGCTGATGCCCACCATGACCACCGCGGGACGCGGCCTGCCCAGGGAGCGGATGGCCGCGGCGAGCACCGCGCTGAGCATCAACTCCCAACTGGGGGCCTCGGTGGGGACGGCCTTCGTCTCCACCGTGCTCACCTCGGCGGGCACCACTCCGGCGGGCTTCCGGACCACCTACGCGGTCGCCGCGGTGCTGCTCGCCCTCGCCCTCGTCCCTGCCGGCCTGCTGCCCCGGCAGCGGCCCTGACCGGGCCGCTGCCGTCCCCCCGGGGCTCTCGGCGCTCTCAGGGCTCTCAGGGCTCTCAGGGCTCCAGTCGGGCGCCGACGTGCCGGAGGAAGGCCTCCCAGCGGACCACGAAGTCCGGGTCGTGCGGGCCCTGGCCGGTGGCCATCCGGGTGATCTGCGGGAGCAGGTTCGGGTAGCTGGCCAGGGCGAAGACCATCAGCCGGAACAGCGCCGGGTCGCAGTCGGGGTTGATCAGGCCCGACTGCTGGCGGTGGACGATCTCGTCCACCTGGGCCTGGATCACCGGCTGCCGCTCCTCCTCGTGCGGCACCGGCCGGTCGCCGTAGGCGAGGGCCTCGCGCTGGAGGTAGGCGAGCCAGGAGGCGTCCCCGGCCTCGTGCTCGTGGTAGTGGTAGGCCAGGAACTCCCCGACCGGGTCGGGCGCCTGCTCGGCGCGCTCCAGCCGGGTGCTGCGGATCCGCGCCAGCAGGTCGGTGAAGAGGCTGTCGCCGACCCGGCCGCCGGTGGACAGGAACATCGACCAGGCGAAGCCGCCGGCCCAGCCGGGCAGCCGCTCGACCAGGGCGTTGGAGGGCTGCCCCGGGGTGTGCGGCAGTCGGAAGGCCAGCACCGCCGCGATCAGCAGCAGCCCGGCGGAGGCCGGCAGCACCTCGGCGAAGGCCGAGGCGTAGGCCGCACCGGGGTGCGCCCGGCCCACCAGGTCGAAGAAGACCAGGCCGTAGAGGGCCACCCCGAGCACGTTGGCGGTCTGCATCGAGGTGGTGACGATCCCGGAGGCGGAGCCCGCGTCCTCGGGCGCCACGCCGGAGATGATGGTGCCGACCAGCGGGCTCATCCCCAGCCCCTGCCCGAGGCCGGTCAGCAGCAGCGTGGGGGCCAGCGTCCAGACCGTCAGCGAGGTGCCGGCCGCGTACGCGGTGGCGGCGGTGGCCAGCAGCCCCAGGGCGGCCAGGGCGTAGCCGAAGGTCAGCACGTGCCGGCCGAGCACCGGCACCAGCCGGGGCGCGGCCAGCGAGGTGATGAAGAAGCCGATCGCCGAGGGCGTGTACACCAGCGCCGACCTGATCGGCGAGAAGCCGAGCCCGGACTGGAGGTAGACCGCGAGCATGAACAGGAAGCCCGCGTAGGAGGCCATGAACAGCACCGCGATCGGCACGCCGCCGCGGAAGCCGCGGTTGCGGAAGAGGTCGAGCCGGACCAGCGGCTGCCCGCCGCCGGCGCCGAGCCGCTGCTCGTAGCGGACGAAGGCGTAGCCCGCCGGGACGGCGGCGACCAGGCAGGCCAGCAGCCAGCCGGGCCAGCCCTGGTCACGGCCGATCAGCAGCGGCACCGAGAGCAGCAGCAGGAACAGCGTGACCAGCCCCACCCCGCCCAGGTCGAGCCTGGTCTGCCCGTTCGGGCGGTCGTCCGGCAGCCAGACCACGGCGGCGATCGTGGCCACCACTCCGATCGGCACGTTGACCAGGAACACCGGGCGCCAGGTCCAGCCGAAGAGGTCGGCCGCGAGCAGCCCGCCGCCGATCAGCTGACCGGCGATGGAGGCGATGCCGATGACCGCGCCGAAGGTCCCCAGCGCCCGCCCCCTGGCCTCGCCGCTGAAGCTGGTCTGGATGATCGCCAGCACCTGCGGGTAGAGCATCGCGCCGCCGACCCCCTGCAGCACCCGGGCCAGCACCAGCACGCCGATGCTGGGCGCGGCCCCGCACAGGGCGGAGGCGGCGGAGAACACCAGCAGGCCGGTGACGAACATCCGCTTGCGGCCGAAGATGTCGCCCAGCCGGCCGCCGGTCACCAGTAAGGAGGCGTAGGCGATGGTGTAGCCGGAGACCACCAGTTCCACCGCGCCGAAGCCGGCGTGCAGCCCCTCCCGGATGGACGGGATCGCCACGTTGACGATGGCGACGTCGAGGATCGCCATGAACGTGCCGACCAGGACGACGGGCAGCACCATCCGGTGCTGCCCCGCCACCCCGCCCGGCGGGGCGGCGGTGGTGCGGACGTCGGTTGTGCGTATCGACACGGCTGGTCCCCTCCCGGATCCGCTGCTGACCCACTGATTGTTGTGGTGATCCGGTCGGAGCGCAGCGGATTGAGGGAGTTGGGACTTGTCCCGGGTCGGCGTCAGGCGGCCGGGCGGAGGTAGCCGGGACGGCTCTGCTCCTGGTCGGCGACGGCGCCCGCGCCGGTGTCCACCACCCGCTGGAGGGCGCTGTGCGACTTCCAGCGGTCCCAGTCGACGTTCCAGTCGCCGAAGCCGTTGCCGAAGGGCTCCATCATGTGGCCGTAGCTGTTGACCACCTGGACCAGGTCGCCCCGGCGGAAGGTGTCGTAGAACCAGTGGGCGTTGCCGGTGCTCATGCCGACGCAGCCGTGGCTGATGTTGGCCACGCCCTGGGCGCCGACCGACCAGGGGGCGGCGTGGACGTACTCGCCGCTCCAGGTGACCCGGGTGTCCCAGGCCACGTCCTTGTGGTACGAGTCGTCGGTCCCGTCCGGGATGCCCACGGTCGAGGAGTTCATGAAGACCACCGGGGACTGCTCCAGCACCACCTTGATCCCGCTGCGGGTGGAGAACCCGGGCTTGCCGGTGGTCACCGGGATGGTGTTGATGGCGTTGCCGTTGCGGTAGACGGTCAGGTAGTGGGCGGCGGCGTCGGTGAGCGCCAGCAGCTTGTCGCCGGTGCTGAAGGAGATCCGGCTGGCCGGACCGCCGTAGAGCTTGCCGCCGATCAGCCGGCCGTCCAGGTCGAAGGCGGCGCCGATCCGGGCGTGGGCCGGCCAGTAGCTCTCCGGGCGGAAGTGCAGGGTACTGTCGTCCACCCAGTACCAGGCGCCCTGGACGCCGGGGCTGGAGCTGACGCTCAGTCCGCCCTCCACCACCCGGCGCTCGGCCGGGTCGTGGATCGGGTTGCTGAGCGTGGCGGTGATCGGCTCGCCGACGCCGTAGACGGCCCCGTCGCCGGGCGTCAGCTTGGCGGTGAGGGTCTCGGGGGCGGCGCGGGTGGTGAAGGTCGCCACGGTGCTGCCACGGCCGCCCTGGCCGTCGTCCACGCCGACCCGGACGGTGTAGCTGCGCCCGGCGCTCAGCGGGCCGGTGGAGCTCCAGCTGCGGTCGTCGGCGGAGATGGCCCCGGCCAGCTGGGTGCCGTCCGGCCCGGCGACGGTGACGTCGGTCAGGGTGCCGTGCAGCGCGCGGACCACCACCGGCTGGTTCGGGTCGACCGAGCCCGGCACCGACGCCACCGGCGCGGCGGCGGCCGACGCGCCGCCGTCCTTCGCCGCCGCGCCCTGAGCCGCCGCGCCCTGAGCCGCCGCGTCCGATCCGGCGGCGGCCTTGGACGCGGAGGCGTTGGCGCCGGGGGCCGCGGCCGGGACGGCGTCGGAGGCCGTGCCCGGCCGCCCCGCCGGGCTGATGTTCACCATCCGGGCGACGTCCCCGGCGGAGAGCCGGTCCGCCCTGCTGCCGGAGCAGCCGCAGAGGGCCAGCGGTGCCAGTACGACCGCGACCGCTACGACAGTACGAGCCCTCATGGGCGTGGTCCCTTCCAGAATGTTCCAGAGCTGCGGGTGACGCATCGTCAGCCGACACACTGTCATATTCTATGAAAAATAGGACACAGCACCACTCGCAGGCCACCCGTGCGAGTGAACGCCGCAGGGGCCGGACGCCGTGGTGCACGACGTCCGGCCCCTGCCGGTACAGCGGTGGAACGACCGACTCAGCGGTGGATCACTGGGTCTGGTTCTCGCCCCGGTAGTACTCGAACACCCAGCCGAAGATCCCGATGAACAGGATCGGCAGCGAGAAGTACAGCAGCCACCAGCCGAAGATGACGCCCATGAACGCCATCGCGCCGCCGATGCCCAGGGAGAGCGGCTGCCAGCTGTGCGGGCTGAAGAAGCCCATCACGCCGGCGTCGTCGGAGACCTCGGCCTGCGGGTTGTCGCCGGCCCCGGTGTCCACCCGCTTGGCGGTGAACAGCAGGTAGAAGGCGATGAACGAGCCCAGCCCGAAGGCCAGGAACAGGCAGGTGGTACCCGTCGGGTCCTTCGACCAGATGCCGTACCAGATAGCGATGCCGAGGACGAAGACGGCGAAGCCAGCGAAGATCTTGCCCTGTTCCCTCATCGGTCACCCGCCTCCTCTTCCATCGCGGACTTGGCTTCGAGCGCGGCGATCAGGTGCGCGGGCACCTCGCCGTGGTTCTCCAGGTAGTCCTGCGCCGCGATCTCCGGGTGGTGCAGGTCGAACGCCGGGGACTCGGAGCGGATGCGCGGGAGGGTGAGGAAGTTGTGCCGCGGCGGCGGGCAGGAGGTCGCCCACTCCAGCGAACGGCCGTAGCCCCACGGGTCGTCGACCTCGACCTTCTTGCCGTACTTCGCCGTCTTCCAGACGTTGTAGAGGAACGGCAGGATCGACAGGCCGAGCAGGAAGGAGCCGATGGTCGAGATGGTGTTCAGCGTGGTGAAGCCGTCGGAGGGCAGGTAGGTCGCGTAGCGACGCGGCATGCCCTCGGCGCCCAGCCAGTGCTGCACCAGGAAGGTGGTGTGGAAGCCGATGAACAGCGTCCAGAAGGTGATCTTGCCAAGGCGCTCGTCGAGCATCTTGCCGGTCATCTTCGGCCACCAGAAGTGGAAGCCGGCGAACATCGCGAAGACGACGGTGCCGAACACCACGTAGTGGAAGTGCGCCACGACGAAGTACGAGTCCGAGACGTGGAAGTCGATCGGCGGGGAGGCGAGCAGAACGCCCGTCAGACCACCGAAGACGAAGGTCACCAGGAAGCCGACGGTCCACAGCATCGGGGTCTCGAAGCTCAGCGAGCCCCGCCACATGGTGCCGATCCAGTTGAAGAACTTGACGCCGGTCGGAACCGCGATCAGGAACGTCATGAAGGAGAAGAACGGCAGCAGCACCGCGCCGGTGACGTACATGTGGTGGGCCCACACGGTCACGGACAGACCGGCGATGGCGATCGTCGCCGCGATCAGGCTCTGGTAGCCGAACATCGGCTTCCGCGAGAAGACCGGCACGACCTCGGAGATGATCCCGAAGAACGGCAGGGCGATGATGTACACCTCTGGGTGACCGAAGAACCAGAAGAGGTGCTGCCAGAGGATGGCGCCGCCGTTGGCCGGGTCGAAGACGTGCGCCCCGAACTTTCTGTCCGCTTCCAGTGCCAGCAGCGCGGCCGCGAGCACGGGGAAGGCGAGCAGCACCAGAACGGCCGTCAGCAGGACGTTCCAGACGAAGATCGGCATCCGGAACATGGTCATGCCGGGGGCACGCATGCAGAGGATGGTGGTGATGAAGTTCACCGAGCCGAGGATGGTGCCGAAGCCGGAGAGCGCCAGACCCATGATCCACATGTCGGCGCCGACACCCGGCGAGCGGACCGCGTCCGACAGCGGCGAGTAGGCGAACCAGCCGAAGTCGGCCGCACCCTGCGGGGTGAGGAAGCCGCCGACGGCGATCAGCGAGCCGAACAGGTACAGCCAGTAGGCGAACATGTTCAGCCGCGGGAACGCCACGTCGGGCGCGCCGATCTGCAGCGGCATGATCCAGTTGGTGAAGCCGGCGAAGAGCGGGGTGGCGAACATCAGCAGCATGATCGTGCCATGCATGGTGAACGCCTGGTTGAACTGCTCGTTCGTCAGCACCTGACCGTTCGGCTGGGCCAGCTGCGCACGCATGGTGAGCGCCAGCACACCGCCGACCAGGAAGAACGCGAACGACGTCACCAGATAGAGGGTGCCGATCGTCTTGTGGTCAGTGGTGGTCATCCACTTGATGATCTGGGTACCGGACTTGCGCTCGAGCGCAGGCTTCCGGCCCACCACAGCGGTGCCACCGCTGAGGCCCTGGGGTTCGTTGAGGATCGTCATTTCGCGTTGTTCACTCCCGTGGTCGTGATGCCCGAGGGCACCGCGCCGCTCTGGCCCAGCGCGCGCAGGGCGGCGATATGGGCTTCGTACTGCGCCGGGGTGACGACCTTGACGTTGAAGAGCATCTGCGAGTGGTCGACACCGCAGAGCTCCGTGCACTTGCCACTGAAGGTGCCCAGCTGGGTGGGCGTCACCTGGAACTTGTTCACGACACCGGGGATGACGTCCATCTTCATGAGGAAGTCGACCGGCCAGAAGCCGTGGATCACGTCACGCGAGGTCAGCTCGAACTCGACCGACTGACCCTGCGGCAGCCACAGCGTCGGAATCGCGTCCGGGGTGCCGATGTCGTAGGCGCCGGGACCGTTGTCCCCGGCGGTGCTGGACTGCTCCTGCGGATTGACCGAGTGCTCGTAGTTGAACGCCCAGCTCCACTGGAAGCCCACCACGTTGATGACGTGCTGAGGCTTGTCGATCTTGAGGAGGTAGTCCTCGTCCCGCGCGGTGTAGAAGAAGAAAACCGACACCATGATCAGCGGAACCACTGTGAACAGTGCCTCAAGGGGCATGTTGTAGCGGAACTGCGGCGGGACCTCGACCTTGCTGCGGCTGCGCCGGTGGAAGTACACGCTCCACAGGATCAGACCCCAGACGAGAGCACCGACGGCCAGCGCCGCGATCCAGGAGCCCTGCCAGATGAAGAGGACCGTCTTGCCCTGCTCGTCGCGCGGAGTGGGCAGGCCGAGCCGAGGCAGTTGCGAGGATGTGCAGCCGGTGGCGGTGGCAAGGACGAGGCCCAGCGTCAGCGCTGAAAGCAGCTTCCGCCGCATCGAGCGCCGCGGCGAGCGGTCGGAGCCGTTGGGACTCACGTAGCGCCTTCCCGAAGTCTCGCCCGCTCACGCGCCAAGGGGACTGTGGGCCCGTTGGCCCGGTTTGCGGGCAGGGTTTGGATGTTTATGCGGGCCAAACCCTACTCCAGGCGTATCGGAGCTTCGCGGGCAGGTCCGGCTAACGCGCCGATACGGCCCCCGGATGGCCCCCGGATGGGTGGATCTGCAGGTCAGGGCGGCACTTACGGGCCTCCGTCAACCTTCCGGGTGACATGCCGGAGCAATCGGCTGACACACCATAAGCCACCCAAACGATCACGGCTCGGGCCGCCCCCTGACGAGCCGACAGCGAGGTGCTCGCTACCGTAGGAAGGTGCCGTACTTCGACGCAGCCTCGACCGCGCCGCTCCATCCGCTCGCCCGTCAGGCCCTGCTGTCGGCCCTCGACGAGGGATGGGCCGATCCGGCCCGGCTCTACCGGGACGCCAGGCGGGCCCGGATGCTGCTGGACGCGGCCAGGGAGACGGTCGCGGCGGAGCTCGGCGCCCGCGCCGACGAGGTCGCCTTCACCGCCTCCGGCACCCAGGCCAACCACCTCGCCGTGCTGGGCGCGCTCGCAGGGAATCACCGGAAAGGGGTCCGCCTCGTACATTCCGCCGTAGAACACTCCTCCGTACTGCACGCGGCGGAACTCCACGAGGCGTCAGGCGGCAGCACCGGCACGGTCCCGGTGGACCGGAGCGGACGGGTCTCCGCCGAGGGGTTCGCCGAGGCGCTGCTGCCCGGCACCGCGCTCGCCTGCCTCCAGTCCGCCAACCACGAGGTGGGCACCCTCCAGCCGGTCGCCGAGGTCGGTGCGCTGTGCGCGGCGGCCGGGGTGCCGCTGCTGGTGGACGCGGCCCAGTCGGCCGGACGGCTGCCGGTGCCGGCGGGCTGGTCGCTGCTGACCGCCTCCGCCCACAAGTGGGGCGGCCCGGCCGGGGTCGGGGTGCTGGCGGTCCGCAAGGGCGTCCGCTACCGCTCCCCGCTGCCGGCCGACGACCGCGAGTCCGGGCGGGTGCCCGGCTACGTGAACCTGCCGGGCGTGGTCGCCGCGGCGGTGGCGCTGCGCGCCGTCCGGCAGGAGGCCGAGCAGCTGAACGCGGTCCAGTCGGCGCGGATCGCCCGGCTCCGGGCCGAGCTGCCGCGGCTGGTGGCCGACCTGGCGGTGCTCGGCGAACCCGAGCGGCGGCTGCCGCACCTGCTGACCTTCTCCTGCCTCTACGTCGACGGCGAGGCGCTGCTGGGCGAGCTGGACCGGGCCGGCTTCGCGGTCTCCTCGGGCTCCTCCTGCACCTCCAGCACCCTGACCCCGAGCCATGTGCTGGCCGCGATGGGGGTGCTGACCGAGGGCAACATCCGGGTCTCGCTGCCGCCGGACTGCACCGACGCGGACGTGGACCTGTTCCTGGAGGTGCTGCCGCGCGCGGTGGCGACGGTGCGCTCGCAGCTGGAACCGCCCCCGGCCGCGCCGCCCGCACCGGCGACCGGCGGCCCCGCTGCTCCGGACACAGCTGGTCCGGACACCGCTGGTCCGGACACCCTGGTCCTCGACACCCTGGGGCGGCGCTGCCCGATCCCGGTGATCGAGCTGGCCAAGCACATCGGCGAGGTGCCGCTCGGCGGGCTGGTCGCGGTGCTCTCCGACGACGAGGCCGCCCGGCTGGACATCCCGGTCTGGTGCGAGATGCGCGGACAGGAGTACGCGGGCGAGTCGCCCGCCGCGACCTACGGCCCGGACGCCCCGCTCGGCGTCGCCTACCTGGTCCGCCGCCTGAGCTGAGCGCGGGCCCCGGGGCGGTGTCCGTGCGGACGCCGCCCCGGGGCGGCCGGCTCAGGCCAGGCGGGCGCCGACCTCGGCCGCCGCCGCGTCGCCGTAGGCGGCGGCGAAGCGCTCCAGGAAGGCCCCGCGCTGCAGGGTGTACTCCTGGGTGCCGAGGGTCTCGATCACCAGCGTCGCCAGCATCGAGCCGACCTGCGCCGCGCGCTCGAAGCCCAGCTCCCAGCTCAGCCCGGCCAGGAAGCCGGCCCGGAAGGCATCGCCGACACCGGTCGGGTCCACCTTGGCGGTCTCCGCCGGGACGCCGACCACGATCGGCACCTCGCCCTTGCGGTCGATCCGGGCGCCCTTGGCGCCCAGGGTGGTGACCCGGACGCCGACGCGGTCCAGGATCTCGCTCTCGGACCAGCCGGTCTTGGTCTCGATCAGCGCCTTCTCGTACTCGTTGGAGAAGAGGTACGCGGCGCCGTCGATCAGGGTGCGGATGGCATCGCCCTCCAGCCGGGCCAGCTGCTGCGAGGGGTCGGCCGCGAAGGCGTAGCCGCGCTCGCGGCACTCCTCGGTGTGGCGGACCATCGCGTCCGGGTCGTCCGCGCCGATCAGCACCAGGTCGAGCCCGCCGACCCGCTCGACGACCGGCAGCAGCTCGATGTTGCGGGCCTCGCTCATCGCACCGGTGTAGAAGGAGGCGATCTGGTTGTGGTCGCTGTCGGTGGTGCAGACGAAGCGGGCGGTGTGCCGGGTCTCCGAGATGTGGACCGAGGCAGTGTCCACGTGGTGCCGGTCCAGCCAGCCCTGGTACTCGGCGAAGTCGGTACCGGCCGCGCCGACCAGGATCGGGCGCAGACCGAGCAGCCCCATGCCGAAGCAGATGTTCGGGGCGACCCCGCCGCGCCGCACGTCCAGGGTGTCCACCAGGAACGACAGCGACACGGTGTGCAGCTGCTCGGCGACGAGCTGCTCGGCGAAGCGACCAGGGAAGGTCATCAGGTGGTCAGTGGCGATCGAGCCGGTGACGGCAATACGCACAGCGGTTCTCCCCAACGGGTGGCGGCCGGGACTGGCAGCGGGAATCGGACCGCCCCACGGTACCGTTCGCCGACCGACCGTCACTCCTTCACCCCCGAGTGGTTACTCTCTGGTAGGACTGGATGGCGGGGCGCTCCGGATCTAGGGTCGAAGCAGGGCTTCTGCCCTGCCACCTGCTGCATCGGAGTTCCGCCATGATGCCCAGCCACAACCCCGTGCACATCCCCGCGCACCTGCGCGGCGAGGCCGACAACGAGACGCTCGACGAACTGGTCAGGGCCGGGCGGCGGATGGGCCACTTCTGGCCGCTGCTGGCCGTCAACGAGCCGGCGCGCCCGCGTCCGGCCCGCGACCCGAAGCAGGGCTCCCCCTACCAGGTCAACCCGCGTTCGGCGGCGCTGCTCGACTCCTGGCTCGGCCTCGGCGACTGAGCCGGCCGCCCCGGGCCGCGACACGAACGGGCGGTCCGGCGGCGGAACCGATTGCCCGACCTCCACGTCCCAGTACCGTTCACCCAGGGACAGCTCCAGGAGGCGGCACCGTGCAGATCCACTCGCCCAAGCAGCAGACAGCCCTCGGCCGCCTGGTCAGGCTGGCCGCGCTGGCGGCCGCGACCGCAGCCGCAGCGACCGCGTGCGCATCGTCCGGCACCGCCTCGGCCCGGCCGAGCTCCTCGGTGGCCGGCAGTGCGACGCCCTCCCCCGGCGGCCCGGTCACCGGTTCCGCCACTCCGTCCGCCACGCCGTCCGGCAGCGCGAGCGTCAATCCCGGCGGGCCCGCCAGCGGTGTGTCGCCCTCCCCCGGCCAGCAGGTGATCCACGGGCTCGGCTACACCTCGAACGGCGACGAGCTCACGGTGAAGTTCTACGCCGGGATCTGCGAGAAGTACGGGCTGGACGCCGACCAGTCGACCGCCGGCGAGGTGAAGGTGCGGATCGTCGTCACCACTCCCGCCCCGTCCGGTCGGCCCTGCCCGATGGTGATCACCGAGCAGTCGGTCAGCGCCGACCTCGGCTCCCCGCTCGACCAGCGCAGCGTCATCGACGCCAGCACCGAGAAGCCGCTCCCCCAGCTCGACGCCGCGAGCGGGGTGAAGCACTACTCCCCCGGCCCGATCAAGATCGGCGGCTGAGCGGCCGCCCGAACGACGGAGCGCCCCGTCCGGAAGAACCGGACGGGGCGCTCTCGCGTCGGACCGCCGACTAGCTGAACGAGTCGCCGCAGGCGCAGGAGCCCGTGGCGTTGGGGTTGTCGATCGTGAAGCCCTGCTTCTCGATGGTGTCGACGAAGTCGATGGTGGCACCGCCGAGGTAGGGGGCGCTCATCCGGTCGGTGACGACACTGACGCCGCCGAAGTCCTTCAGCACGTCGCCGTCGAGCGAACGCTCGTCGAAGAACAGCTGGTAGCGGAGGCCGGAGCAGCCGCCGGGCTGCACGGCGACGCGCAGCGCCAGGTCATCCCGGCCTTCCTGCTCCAGCAGGCTCTGGACCTTGGCCGCGGCGGCATCGCTGAGGAGGATCCCGCTCTCGACGTTGGTCTCGTCCTGGACGGTCATCTGTGTACTCCCGGGTTGTGACGACTTACTGCTACCAGCGGCAAACCGGTGGCGCCCCCGAAGTATTCCGGGGAATGTCCCTGTCCCCCCATGCTCGCACACGCCACCGCGCGGGTCACGACCGCGCGACCGACCAGCCTGTGCGAGCACGGCCCGCCGCGGGGCCTGCCGATTCCCGACAATCCCCCGCCCCGGCCGGCCCTGCGGGCCAGACTTGTCGGATGATCCTCCGCCCGGTACGCGACTCGGCCTCGGATGCCCGCACGGTGCGGGAGATCGCGAAGGCGGCCTTCGACGCCCTGGAGGAGCAGCTCGGCCGCACCGGACCGGTCCCCGAACCGACCCCGGCGGCCGTCGCCGCCTCCGAGGCCCGGACCCGCCACCTCGCCGCCACCGACCCGGGCGGCTGCTGGATCGCGGAGGAGGCCGGCGAGGCGGTCGGCACGGCGCTGGCGCTGCGCCGGGAGGGCCTGTGGGGGCTGTCGCTGTTCTGCGTCCGCCCGGACGCCCAGGGCAAGGGCGTGGGCCGGATGCTGCTGGACCACGCCGCCGCCTACGGCCGGGGCTGCCTGCGCGGCATGATCGTGGCCTCGCCGGACCCCCGGGCCGCCCGCCGCTACCACGCGGCCGGGTTCCAGCTCCACCCGACGATGCAGTTCACCGGCACGGTGGACCTGCTGGCGCTGCCCGAGCCGGGCGGCATCCCGGTCCACCTGGGGGACGCCTCGCACCAGCAGCTGCTGGACTCGGTCGACCGGCGGGTGCGCGGTGGCGGCCACGGCCCGGACCACGCCCAGCTGCTCCGGATCGGCGACGAGCTGCTGGTGGTGGACACCCTGGCCGGCAGCGGCTACTGCTACCGCCGCGAGGGCCGGATCGTGCTGCTGGCCGCGACCTCGAAGCGGCTGGCGGCACGGCTGCTGACGGAGGCGCTGGGCCGGGTGCCGGTGGGAACGGAGGCGACTGTGGCGAACGTCACCGGCGAGCAGGAGTGGGCGGTCGACGTCTGCCTGGCCGGCGGGCTGTCCGCGGCCAACCGCGGCTACCTCGCGCTCCGCGGCCTGCGCCCGCCGACCCCGTACCTGCCGTCGGGCGCCTACCTCTGACCCGCACACCGTCCCTCACACCATGGTGTCGAGGATCTCCTTGACCATGTCCATGGTGGTGCCGGGGTGCAGGAAGGCGAACCGGGCGACGACCTCGCCCTCCCAGCCGGTCGGGGTGACGAAGCCGGTCTGCTCGGCCAGCAGCCGCTGGGACCAGGCGTAGTAGTCCTCGGCGGCCCAGCCCTTGCGCCGGAAGACCACGGCGGACAGCACCGGGTCCAGCACGACCTCCAGGTCCGGGTAGTCGGCGCGGATCAGCGCGGCGGTGTCCCGGGCCAGCCCGATGCCGGTCTCGATCGCCTCGGTGTAGGCGTCGGTGCCGTGCACCGCGAGCGAGAACCAGAGCGGCAGGCCCCGGGCGCGCCGGGTGAGGTGGTAGGCGTAGTCGGTCGGGTTCCACTCCTCGGTGTCCCCGGTGTGCAGGACGTCGAGGTAGGAGGCGTCCTGGGTGTGGACGCCCTTGGCCAGCCAGGGCTTGCGGTAGATCAGCGCGGCGCAGTCGAAGGGCGCGAACAGCCACTTGTGCGGGTCGACCACGAAGCTGTCGGCGTGCTCGATGCCGTCGTAGCGGGCCCGGACCGAGGGCGCGAACAGGCCGGCGCCGCCGTAGGCGCCGTCGACGTGGAACCAGAGGTCGAACTCGCGGGCGACCTCGGCGATGCCGGCCAGGTCGTCGACGATCCCGGCATTGGTGGTGCCGGCGGTGCCGACCACCCCGATCACCGGGATGTCGTCGTCCCCGGCCGCCAGTGCGGCGCGCAGCGCGGCCCCGGTGAGCCGGTGGCCCTCGGTCGGGACGACCAGCTTCTCCACGCCGATGATGTTCAGGGTGTTGGTCACCGAGGAGTGGGTCTGGTCGCTGACCGCGATCCGCATCCGGGCGCCGGGGGCCAGGCCCAGCCGCCGCCGGGCGGTGTCGCGGGCGACGACCAGGGCGGAGAGGTTGCCGGCCGAGCCGCCGGAGACGAAGCAGCCGCCGGCCGTGTCCGGCAGCCCGGCCCGGTCGGAGATCAGCCGCAGCACCTGGTTCTCGGCGGCGATCGCCCCGGCCGCCTCCAGCCAGGAGATGCCCTGCAGCGAGGCGCAGGAGACCACCATGTCGAACAGCAGCGCGGCCTTGGTCGGCGCACAGGGGATGAATGACAGATAACGGGGACTGTCAGCTGAGATCACGGCGCGCGACAGCTCGTGGTCGTAGAGCTTCAGCACCTCTGCAGGATCGTTTCCCTGGGCGTTCAGCAGGCCCGACAGCGCCTCGCCGAGGCGGGCCCCGTCCCCGGGGTGGTCCAGCGGCACCGGGTCGTACTGGAGCCGCTCCCGCATGTAGTCGAAGACCAGGTCGACCATGGTGGGGTCGTACCGATGCATGCGCTGGGTCACGGCGGAAGTCCTCTCGGGGCGGCGCTGACGTGCTCAACCCTAGGCAGCGACCGGCTTTCCCGCCCTGTCGGAACCCTGCGCACCGCGCAGCTTTCCTGCGTCCTCCCCGTCAACCGCGCAGGAAAGCTGCGCGGGTGGTTTCACCCGTGGGGCTGAACATTCCTCGGTCCCGCTGGGTAGCCTGGAAGCGGCTGTGAGGATTCCTTTCATGGGAGCACTGATGAGCGTGGCATCCGACTACGAGTGGCCGCGCCCCCCCGAGGGCGGCTGGACCGCCGAGGACCTGGACCGGCTTCCCAATCTGCCTCCGCACACGGAGCTGATCGACGGGAGCCTCGTCTTCATCAGTCCGCAGACCGATTTCCACTACCTCGCGATTCGGCTGCTTGAGTTCCGCCTGCTTCAGGCGGTTCCCCCGGAGTTGGACATCCGTTGCGAAATGACGGTGACCCTCGGCAGGCACAACCGGCCGGAGCCCGACGTGATGGTGATCCGGAAGCAGGCCGTCGACGGCCCACGGCGCACGACCTTCGCTCCGGAGGACGTGCTGCTGGCGATCGAGGTGGTCTCGGCGGAATCGGTCGAGCGCGACCGGATGTACAAGCCGTTGAAGTACGCCCAGGCCGGTATCCCGTCCTACTGGCGGGTCGAGAGCGACGGCGGCAAGCCGGTCGTCTACACCTTCGCGCTCGAACCGGCGAGCGGCTGCTACGTTCCGGTCGGGATCTTCCACGACACGCTGACCGTGTCCGTGCCCTTCCCGGTCAGCCTCGACCTCGCCGACATCGACAAGAACCCCTTCCAGCCCTGAACACCCGCGTCCTCAGCCGATCAGTCGGCTGAGGACGACCTGGCTGCGGCTGCGCTGGACGCCGGGCTCCTTGCGGATGCGCTCGATCACGGCCTCCAGGTGGCCGGTGTCGGCCGCGCGGAGGTGGACCAGGGCGTCGGCCTCGCCGGTGACCGTCCAGGCCGCGACGACCTCGGGGAACTGCCGCAGGGTGGACAGGATCTCCTCGGGCGAGGTCCGCTCCCGGCAGTAGACCTCGACGAAGGCCTCGGTCCGCCACTCCAGCGTCCCGGGGTCGAGCAGGACGGTGAAGCCGCGGACCACGCCGCGCTCCTGCAGCCGGTCGACCCGGCGTTTGACCGCCGTGGCGGAGAGGTTCACCAGGAGTCCGATCTCCGCGTAGGAGGCCCTGCCGTCCCGGGCGAGGAGTTCGAGGACCTTCCGGTCGGTCTCGTCCAGAGGGATGCCGGTACCGCCCGGGGGGACCTGATTCGATGGTGTTCGTCGTGCTGGCACGCGTACAGGACTAGCACATCTCGCACATTCACTCGGCTGTCCCGGGTCGGTACTGGAGGAACACGCCGAGGGCCACGGTGGCCGCGCACACCAGCCCGGCGCCCAGCACGCCCGAGCCGCCGCCCAGGAAGGTCGTCGCCAGTACCGCCAAGGCCGAGACGGGCAGCAGCAGTTGGCCGATCCCGTGCTTGCCGTGCCGGGCGTGCAGGGCCCAGACGGTGACCAGGTAGAGCGCCGTCGGCAGGGTCACCGCGGCCGCGGCCGCCTGCCGGGAGATCTCGGCCTTGCCCACCGCGTGCTCCACCCCGACCTCCAGGCCGGCCCCGATCGCCGCCGCCGAGAGCAGCACCAGGTAGTGGCCGTAGCCCCAGACGAACGCCTGCCGGTTGCTCTGCAGGTACTCGTGGACCGGGCGGGCGAAGTAGATCCACCAGGCCGAGAAGCAGATCAGCAGCCCGCCCCCGGCGATCGGCAGCAGTTCCCGCAGCGCCCCGTGCTCGTCCAGCGCCGTCTGGACGGCGATGGTCGCGGCCGAGACCGACTCACCGAGCACGATCAGGGTGAACAGCCCGTAGCGCTCGGCGATGTGCTCGGCGTGCCAGGGGGTGCTCCAGCGGCGCTCCGCGTACACCGGCACGCTCAGCTCGGCGGCGATCAGCAGCAGGATCACCGGCAACCTGGCCCCGTGCGGCAGGAAGAGCAGCACCACCCAGCAGACCTGGACGGCGGCGATGCCCCGGGCGTAGCGCAGCGCCATCACCCGCTGCTCGCCCTCGTTGCTCGCGGCGACCCGCAGCCACTGGACGACCAGGGCGCAGCGCATCACCAGATAGCCGAGCACGCCCACGGCGAGGTGCCCCTGGAGCAACTGGGGGATGCCGGCCGCCAGGATCAGCGCCCCGGTGATCTGCACCAGGGTGGCGATCCGATAGGGGACGTCGTCGGTGTCGTAGGCGGAGGCGAACCAGGTGAAGTTCATCCAGGCCCACCAGATGGCGAAGAAGGCGAAGAGGTAGCCGCCGACCCCCGAGCCCCAGTGGCCCTCGGCCAGCGAGTGCGCCAGATGGCTGCCGGCCTGGGCGACGGCGACCACGAAGCAGAGGTCGAAGAACAGCTCCAGCGGGGTGGAGGCCCGGTGTGCCTCGTCCCGGCTCCGGGGCAGCATCCGCCGCACCGCACGCTCACGCCCCGCGTCCACGTTCGCGTTCGACCACTCGCTCATCTGCGCGTACCCTTCCGGTCACCCCGTCTTGAGCCTGTCTCCCGTGCGCCCCGTGCGCCACTCGGATACCTCCGGTTCGGCAGAAGCGGCGTGGGTCACATTGCCACTCCGGCCGTCGCCTGCGCCGGACGGGCGAGTTATCATCGATAACGTCAGATAGACGAAAAGGGCGCGGCCCCCTCACCGCGCCCCCACAGGAGGGCAGCCGCCCGTGACCACCACCTATCAAGAGCCGGCGCCCACCCCGCTGGCCCTGCTGCTGCTCGGCCGGGACGCAGACCCGGCCAGTGAGCGCGGCGTCGACTGCCCCGGCGATCTCCCCGCCGCCTCCGACCCCGACCTGGTCGCCCGCGCCCGCGCCGCCAAGGCCGCGCTCGGCGACCGGGTGTTCATCCTGGGCCACCACTACCAGCGCGACGAGGTCATCGAGTTCGCCGACGTGACCGGCGACTCCTTCAAGCTCGCCCGCGACGCCGCCGACCGCCCCGAGGCCGAGTTCATCGTCTTCTGCGGCGTGCACTTCATGGCCGAGAGCGCCGACATCCTCACCGCCGAGCGCCAGCGGGTGATCCTGCCGGACCTCGCGGCGGGCTGCTCGATGGCAGACATGGCCACCGCCGAGCAGGTCGCCGAGTGCTGGGACGCGCTCACCGACGCCGGGGTCGCCGACACCGTCGTGCCGGTCGCCTACATGAACTCCTCCGCCGACATCAAGGCCTTCACCGGCCGGCACGGCGGCACCATCTGCACCTCCTCCAACGCCAAGCGGGCGCTGGAGTGGGCCTTCGAGGAGAGTGCGGCGCGAAGCGCCTCGAGCGAGGGTGGTGGTGGGCGACGGGCGGGCGAGAAGGTGCTCTTCCTGCCCGACCAGCACCTGGGGCGGAACACCGCCGTCCGCGAGCTGGGGCTGAGCCTGGACGACTGCGTGGTCTACAACCCGCACAAGCCCAACGGCGGGCTGACCACCGAGCAGCTGCGCGCGGCGAAGATGATCCTCTGGCGCGGCCACTGCTCGGTGCACGGCCGCTTCTCGCTGGACTCGGTCGAGGAGGTCCGCGAGCGCGTCCCCGGCGTCACCGTGCTGGTCCACCCCGAGTGCAAGCACGAGGTGGTCGAGGCCGCCGACCTGGTGGGCTCCACCGAGTTCATCATCAAGGCGCTGGACGCCGCCGAGCCCGGCAGCAAGTGGGCGATCGGCACCGAGCTGAACCTGGTCCGCCGACTGGCCAAGGCGCACCCGGACAAGGAGGTCGTCTTCCTCGACCGCACCGTCTGCTTCTGCTCGACCATGAACCGGATCGACCTGCCGCACCTGGTGTGGACCCTGGAGTCGCTGGTCGAGGGCCGGGTGCCGAACGTGATCACGGTCGACCCGACCACCTCGGCCGAGGCCAGGGCGGCGCTGGACCAGATGCTGGCGCTGCCGTAACGGAGGCCGGGTACGGCGAAGGGGCACCCCGAGGGGTGCCCCTTCGCCGTACCCGTCACTGCTCAGCCGGGGATGAGCCCGTCGTGGTGCAGCAGCTCCCTGACCTCGTCGACCGTGGCCTCCTCGTAGGGCAGGGTCGCCTCGGAGGGCACGAGCGCGTCGTGCGCCACCGGCGTCCCGCCCGCGCGGACGGCGGCGAGCAGTGCGGCCAGGCTGACCCGGAAGTCGGCCTCGTCGGACGAGTCGAGGGCCGCCAGCACGGCGTTGTCCAGCTCATTGAGATGGTCAACCAGCGTGTCCGGAACCTCGAACTGGCCCTCCCCCATGATCCTGACGATCATGCGGCACTCCCTACTTGTCGAAGCGAGGTTGGTCCTGCGGGGTGCCCTGGCCCTGCTCGATCGCCGGGGTCGGCGCAGCCGAACCACCGGAGAGCTCGGCCTTCATCCGGGCGAGCTCCAGCTCGACGTCGGACCCGCTGGACATCCGCTCCAGTTCGGCGGTGATGTCGTCCTTGCGCATCCCGGTCGGGTCGTCGAGCGCGCCCGAGGCGAGCAGCTCGTCGATCGCGCCGGCCCGCGCCTGCATCTGCGCGGTCTTGTCCTCGGCCCGCTGGATGGCCAGGCCGACGTCGCCCATCTCCTCCGAGATACCGGAGAAGGACTCGGCGATCCGGGTCTGTGCCTGGGCGGCCGTGTAGGTGGCCTTGATGGTCTCCTTCTTGGTCCGGAAGGCGTCCACCTTGGCCTGCAGCCGCTGGGAGGCCAGCGTGAGCTTCTCCTCCTCGCCCTGCAGTGCCTGGTACTGCGTCTCCAGGTCGGCGACCTGCTGCTGGATCCCCGAGCGGCGGGTGAGCGCCTCGCGGGCCAGGTCCTCGCGGCCGAGCGAGAGCGCCTTGCGGCCCTGCTCCTCCAGCGTCGACGACTGCTTCTGAAGCTGCTGGAGCTGGAGCTCCAGGCGCTTGCGGGACGTCGCCACGTCCGCCACTCCACGGCGTACCTTCTGCAGCAGTTCGAGCTGCTTCTGATACGAGTAGTCGAGTGTCTCGCGCGGGTCCTCCGCACGATCCAAGGCCTTGTTGGCCTTGGCGCGGAAGATCATTGACATCCGCTTCATGATTCCGTCGCTCATGGGCCTCGCGCGCCCCCTTCTCCGGACTGCCGGTTCTCGATCCCAAGACTACGGGGCGCGGAGGGTTCACCGCAGCGCACCGGACTGCAACAAGAGTGCTACAGCGGCACGGGACGGGCCTCATCCGTGCGAGGGATTACCGTCGACGCCGTCTCGCCCTCAGGGCGGAGCCGGAGCTGAGGGTGTCCCCGGGCCGGATCCTTTCCCGCAGGGGCTAGGGAATACACCTTCTGACCACGTACTCTTGGCCGTGTGTTCCGACGAAGCTCCCAGGATGCCCCCGCCGACGCCCCGCTGATCGAGCTGGACGCGTCCGCCCGCCCCGAGGCCGAGGCCAAAAAGGGCCGCCCCACACCCAAGCGCAGCGAGGCCGAGGCCAGCCGCCGCGGCCGCGCCTACGTGCCCCAGGACCGCAAGGAGGCCGCCAAGGCCGCCCGCGACGAGCGCAGCGCCGCCCGCGAGCGCCAGCGGCTCGCGCTGCTGCGCGGCGACGAGGCCGGCCTGCCGGCCCGCGACCGGGGTCCGGTGCGGCGCTTCGCCCGCGACTACATCGACTCGCGGTTCACCGCGGCCGAGTGGTTCCTGCCGCTGGCGGTGATCGTGCTGGTGCTGAACGTGCTGCCGAACCCGTCGCTGAAGGACATCTCGCTGCTGATCTGGCTGATCATGATCGTGCTGATCGTGCTGCACTCGGTGCTGCTCAGCATGGGTCTGCGCAAGCAGCTGGCACAGCGGTTCCCGGAGAAGAACACCAAGGGCACGGTCGCCTACGCGCTGATGCGCTCGCTGCAGATGCGCCGGCTGCGCCTGCCGAAGCCGCAGGTGAAGCGAGGGCAGAAGTCCTGATCGAGACGTACAGCCACCCGGGTCACCTGCCGCAGCAGCGGCACGGCGGTTTCGACGCTGCCTCCGGGACCTGGCTCTCGGGCCTCAGCAACCTGCGCAACGTCGTCCGGCAGGAGCTGGTGGCCAGGCAGCTCGCCGAACAGGTCGCCGAGCACTTCGCCGAGCGGCTGCTGGACGGGCCGCCGCTGCGCGTCCTCGACGCCGGCTGCGGGCAGGGCACCCAGGCCGTGCGGCTGGCCCGGGCCGGCCACCTGGTCACCGGGCTCGACCCGGACCCGGTGATGCTCGGTGCGGCGCAGAACGCGCTGGCCGGCGAGGCCCACCAGGTGCGCTCCCGGGTGAAGCTGCTGACCGGCGAGGGCGGCGACTGCGGACGCTGGTTCGGGCCCGGCAGCTTCGACGTCGTGCTCTGCCACGGCGTGCTGATGTACCTGCCCGAGGCCGACCCGATGCTGGCCTCGCTGGCCCGGGTGCTGGCGCCCGGCGGCATGCTCTCGGTCCTGGTCCGCAACGGCGACGCGCTCGCCATGCGGGCCGGCTGCGCCGGGGACTGGGCCGGCGCCATGGAGGCCTTCGGCGGCGCCCGCTACGTCAACCGGCTCGGCATCCCCACCCGGGCCGACCGGCTGGAGCCGCTGGTCCGGACGCTCACCGAGATATCGGTACCGCTGCGGCGCTGGTACGGGGTCCGGGTCTTCACCGACCAGGCGCCCGACGACGCCCAGCCCCCGGCGGACTCCGCCGAGCTGGCCCGGCTGCTGGAGGCCGAGGAGCAGGCCGGACGCACCGACCCCTACCGCTCGGTGGCCGCGCTGCTGCACCTGGTCGGCACCCGCCGCGGCTGAACGGGTGGACGGGCGGCGCGGCAGGCGTAGGGTCTGATCATGGAGTTTCGTCACCTCGGCCGCAGCGGCCTGATCATCAGCGAGATCGCGTACGGCAACTGGCTGACCCACGGATCCCAGGTGGAGGAGGACGCGGCGGCAGCCTGCGTCCGGGCCGCCCTGGACTCCGGGATCACCACCTTCGACACGGCGGACGTCTACGCCGAGACCCGCGCCGAGGCCGTCCTCGGCCGCGCCCTCAAGGGCGAGCGGCGCGAGGGCCTGGAGATCTTCACCAAGGTCTTCTGGCCGACCGGCCCCGGCCGCAACGACCGCGGCCTGGGCCGCAAGCACATCATGGAGTCCATCGACGGCTCCCTGCGCCGGCTGCAGACCGACTACGTCGACCTGTACCAGGCCCACCGCTACGACCCCTCCACGCCGCTGGAGGAGACCATGACGGCCTTCGCCGACGTGGTCCGCTCGGGCAAGGCCCTCTACATCGGCGTCTCCGAGTGGACCGCCGAGCAGATCCGGGCCGGGCACGCGCTGGCGCAGCAGCTGAACATCCAGCTGATCTCCAACCAGCCGCAGTACTCCGCGCTCTGGCGGGTCATCGAGGCCGAGGTGGTCCCGGTCTCGGAGGAGCTGGGCCTGGGCCAGATCGTCTGGTCCCCCATCGCCCAGGGCGTGCTGACCGGCAAGTACCTGCCCGGTGCCCCGCTGCCGGCCGGCTCGCGGGCCACCGACGAGAAGGGCGGCGCCAACTTCGTCGGCCGCTTCCTCCAGGACGACGTGCTGGAGCGGGTGCAGCTGCTGCAGCCGCTGGCGGCCGAGGCCGGGCTGTCCTCGGCCCAGCTCGCGGTGGCCTGGGTACTGCAGAACGCCAACGTCTCGGCGGCGATCATCGGCGCCTCGCGTCCGGAGCAGGTCACCGAGAACGTCAAGGCGGCCGGCGTGAAGTTGGACGACGCGCTGCTCAAGCGGATGGACGAGATCCTGGCCCCGGTCGCCGAGTTCGACCCGGCGAAGACCGCGGCCAACTCGCCGAAGACCCGCCCCTGACCGACCCGGCACCACGCCGGAGGGCGGCCGTCCCCCAGGGGGCGGCCGCCCTCCGGCGTCGTCCGACGACTACTCGGCGTGCAGGTTCATCGGACCGTAGATCTTCTCGCCGTCCTCCAGCAGCACGACCTGGTCGATGCCGCCCTCCAGGAGTTCCTTCCAGGTCTCGCCGACCCAGGACTCGGCGTCGCCCTGGGTGGGGAACTCCTCCGTCCCGTTCGGCGCCGCCACCGTCGAACCGTCGGCCTTCTCGAACCGCCACGTCCACACCATGTTGGAACTCCTTCTGCGCGCGCTGCTCCGTTCACGCAGACTACCCATCCGCTCAGGCGGCGTACGCCAGTGCGGGGAAGCCGGACGCCGGTTCGGCGCCGGGCGCGGCCGAACCGGGCTCGGTGACCGGGGCGACCGAGACGGCGACGGTGACCCGGGCGACCCGGCCGTCCTCGTCGGTCAGCCGGTAGCCGAAGCTGTCGGTCCCGGTGAAGCCGGGCGCCGAGGTGTAGACGGCGGTGGCGTCGTCGCTGAGCACCACCCGGCCGTGCCGGGGACGGCCGAACAGCGAGACCCTGACCCCGGCGCCGGTGCCGGTGCCGAGCAGGTCGATGGCGACCGGGCTGCCGGAGACGGCGTCGGCGCGGTCCTCGGAGTCCGGGGCGAGGGCGATCGGCACGGCGGTGGGGAGGATCATCCGCAGCCGGCGCGGCTCGGGTCCGGGCTTGGCCCACACCCCGACGCCCGCCCGGCGGACGGGATCGACCGCGGCCTCCGCGATCCTGAGGGCATTGGCACGACGCTGACGGCTGACGGCGTTCATCTGTCTCCCCTTCCCGAGGTCCTGGCCTTCCGGTGGTCCTGGCCTTCCGGTGGACCGGGCTACTGAAGCCTAAGATCTCAAGAAGATAACAAAGCTCCAAATCCGACTTTTATCCGCTGCTGATACCGCTACGGCGGGCGGCGGGCGGTACGGCAGAATGCCGGGCATGCGGATCTTCCTGGAGCGGTCGGACGACGGCAGCCGGCGCCTCGGCCTGGCCTTCGGCCGGCCCGTGCCACCCCGGCGGACCCTGGTCCTCGGCGGGGCCCGCTCCGGCAAGTCGGTCACCGCCGAGCGGATGCTGGCCACTGCACCGGACGTCCTCTACGTCGCCACCGGCGGCACCCGCGACGGCGACGCCGAGTGGGCGCAGCGGGTCGCCCTGCACCGGGACCGCCGCCCCGCGCACTGGCGCACCGCCGAGACCTGCGAGTTGGAGCCGCTGCTCGCCGCCGGGGGCGGCCCGCTGCTGGTCGACTGCCTGGCACTGTGGCTGACCGCCGCCATGGACGAGTGCGACGCCTGGGACGACGCGGCCTGGGCGGCCACCGGCGAGCGCCGGCTGCGCGCCCGCACCGGGGCGCTGACCGCCGCCTGGCAGGCGACCTCGCGACGGGTGGTCGCGGTCAGCAACGAGGTCGGCAGCGGCGTCGTCCCGGCCACCGCGTCCGGACGCCGGTTCCGCGACGAGCTGGGACGGCTGAACGCGGGCATCGCGGCCGCCTCCGAGCAGGTGCTGCTGGTCGTCGCCGGGCAGCCGCTCGCGGTGAAGGGGCGCTGCGCGTGAAAGGGCCGGGACGGTAACGTTCCGCCGGTGAGCACCTTCGACAGCGACAGCGCCCTGAACCTCGACGAGTTCTCCGCGTTGGTGGCCCGGCCCGACGACGAGTACCGGCAGGCGGCCGAGGAGCGGTGGGCCGCCCTCGACCAGCCTCGCGGCTCCCTGGGCACGCTCCAGGGCCTCGGCGGCTGGCTGGCCGCCGTCCAGGGACAGTGCCCGACCAGACCGATCGAGCGGGCCAAGGTCGTGGTCTTCGCCGCCGACCACGGCATCGCCGAACTGGGTGTCTCCGCGCTGCCGCCCGGCAGCACGGTCCGCCGGGTGCACGCGGTGCTGGACGGCAGCGCCGCCGTCTCGGTGCTGGCGCAGCGCTTCCAGGCCGGGGTCCGGGTGGTCGACATGGGCGTGGACGCCGATCCCGACGAGTTCCCGGCCGGTGTGAGCACCCACCGGGTGCGCCGCGGGTCCGGCCGGATCGACATCGAGAACGCGCTCACCCGGGAGGAGGCCGAGGCGGCCTTCCGGGCCGGCATGGCCGTCGCCGACGAGGAGGCCGACTCCGGCACCGACCTGGTCGTCCTCGGCGACCTCGGGGTCGGCTCCACCACCGTCGCCGCCGTGCTGATCGGCGCGCTCTGCGGCAGCGACGCCGCCGCCGTCACCGGGCGCGGCTCCGGCATCGACGACCGGGTGTGGATGGTGAAGTGCGCGGCGATCCGCGACTCGCTGCGCCGCGCCCGCCCGGTCCTGGCGGACCAGCTCGACCTGCTGGCGGCGACCGGCGGCGCCGACTTCGCCGCGACCACCGGCTTCCTGCTGCAGTCCGCGCTGCGGCGCACCCCGGTGCTGCTGGACGGCGTGGTTTCGGCCGCCTGCGCCCTGGTGGCGCAGCGGATCGCGTTCCGGGCCCCCGAGTGGTGGCGGGCCGGCCAGGCGACCGGCGAGCCGGCCCAGGCCAAGGCGTACGACCGGATGAGCGTCGAACCGCTGCTGGACCAGCAGGTGAGCCTGGGTGCGGGCACCGGCGCGCTGATGGCGCTGCCGCTGCTGCAGGCCGCCTCCACGCTGCTGGCGGAGCTGCCGCTGGCGCCGGTCGACCAGGCCTAGCCGCCGATGCCGGACGGGCCGACCTCCACGCCGGACCGGCCGGCCTCGGCGGCGGACGGGCTGCGCTTCGCCTTCGGGACCCTGTCCGTGCTCCGGGTCCCGGTCCGCCGCTGGGACCGGCCGACGGCGGGGCGGGCGATGCTCTGCGCCCCGCTGGTCGGGCTGGTGCTGGGACTGGTCGCGGCGGCGGCGGGCGCGGCGCTGTCCTGGCTGGGCGGCGGAGCGCTGCTGGCCTCGGTCGCCGTCGTCGGCGTGCTCGCGGCGCTGACCCGCGGCCTGCACCTGGACGGACTGGCCGACGTCGCCGACGGCCTGGGCAGCAACAAGCCGCCGGAGGCGGCGCTGCGGATCATGAAGGCCTCGGACATCGGGCCCTTCGGGGTGCTGGTGCTGCTGCTGGTGATGCTGGCTCAGATCGCGGCGCTGGAGCGGGCGTTCGAGGCGGGCACGGCCCAGGGGGCGTGCGGCGCGGTGCTGGCCGCCGCGGTCGGCCGGGCCGCGCTGCTGCTCGGCTGCCGCACCGGCGTCCCCTCCGCCCGCCCCGACGGCCTGGGCGCGACCGTCGCCGGGACGGTGCGCACCGGATCCGCGCTGGTGGCGGCGGTGCTCACGGCGGCGGCGCTGGCCGCGGCCGGCTGGGCCACCGGCGGCCACGGCGGTCACGGCGCGCGCCTGGCGCTGGCCGCGCTGCTCGCCCTGGTCTGCGGGCCGGTGTGTTCTTCGCTGCTCCTGGCCCGTTGCGTGCGACGCTTCGGGGGGATCACCGGCGATGTCCTGGGTGCGATGGTGGAGACCTCGGCGACCGCCGCCGTGGTGCTCTGGGCCCTGTTCGCCGCCTCCTGACGCCGACCGACAGGCTTCTGACAGTCCGACATGCCGCGTGACACCACAAGCTGTGGTGACTCGAACCCCCCTGGGGGGCGCGGCTTTCCAGCATGCGGACTACCATGCAAGACGAGGTGCCCGGACCCAGTCGTGGCACCGCGAACCCTCGCCTCCTCAGCACCCGGCCGAGGACCGCATACAGAACAGGACGCATTACGTGACTTCAGTGTCTCTGAGCACCTCCGCGGCCAACGCGCTGCGCGCGGACGCCGTCGTCGTGGCGGTGGCCAAGGGCCCCAAGGGCCTCGTCCTCGCCCCGGGCGCCGAGACCGTCGACGAGGCGTTCGACGGCAAGCTCGCCGCCGTCCTCACCACCCTGGGCGCCACCGGGGCCGAGGGCGACTCCGTGAAGCTGCCGGCCCCGGCCGGCGTCAAGGCTTCGCTGATCCTGGCCGTCGGCCTGGGTGACGCGACCGAGGGCGACGCCTTCGACGCCGAGGCCCTGCGCCGCGCCGCCGGCACCGCCGCGCGTGCTCTCCACGGCTCCAAGAAGGCCGCCTTCGCGCTGCCGCTGGCCGACGCCGCCGCCGTCGAGGCAGTCGCCCTGGGCGCGCTGCTCGGCGCGTACACCTTCACCGCGTTCCGCAGCGAGGCCGCCCTGGCCGGCGGCAAGGACCCGCTGGCCGAGATCGCCCTGGTCGGCGCCAAGCGCGGGGACAAGGCGAACAAGGCCGCCGTCGACCGGGCCACCGTCGTCGCCGAGGAGATGAACCGCACCCGCGACCTCATCAACACCCCGCCGAACGACCTCTTCCCGAAGTCCTTCGCCGACATCGTCACCACCGTCGGCAAGGAGCACGGCCTCAAGGTCGAGGTGCTGGACGAGAAGGCGCTGACCAAGGGCGGCTTCGGCGGCATCATGGGCGTCGGCATCGGCTCCGCGCGCCCGCCGCGCCTGGTCAAGGTCGCCTACACCCACCCCAAGGCCAAGCAGACGCTCGCCTTCATCGGCAAGGGCATCACCTACGACTCGGGCGGCATCTCGCTCAAGCCGGCCGGCCACAACGAGACCATGAAGTGCGACATGTCCGGCGCCGCCGCCGTGTTCGCCGCCGTGGTCGCGGCCGCCCGCCTCGGGCTGCAGGTCAACGTCACCGGCTGGCTGGCGCTGGCGGAGAACATGCCCTCGGGCTCGGCCACCCGCCCCGGCGACGTGCTCAAGATGTACGGCGGCAAGACCGTCGAGGTGCTGAACACCGACGCCGAGGGCCGGCTGGTGCTGGCCGACGCGATCGTCCGCGCCGGCGAGGAGAAGCCCGACGCGATCGTCGACGTGGCGACCCTGACCGGCGCCATGATGATGGCGCTGGGCAGCCGCACCTTCGGCATCATGGCCAACCAGGACGACTTCCGGGACAAGGTCTTCGCCGCGGCCACCGCCGCCGGCGAGCAGTCCTGGCCGATGCCGCTCCCGGCCGAGCTGCGCAAGGGCATGGAGTCCCCGACCGCGGACATCGCCAACATGGGCGACCGGATGGGCGGCGGCCTGGTGGCCGGCCTGTTCCTGCAGGAGTTCGTCGCCGAGGGCATCTCCTGGGCGCACCTCGACATCGCCGGACCGGCGTTCCACGAGGGCGCGCCCTACGGCTACATCCCCAAGGGCGGCACCGGCTCGGCCGTGCGCACCCTGGTCCAGCTCGCCGAGGAGGCTTCGGCCGGAGCTCTGTAGCACCCCGGTCCCGACCGGTTCGAGGGGCGGCCCGCGCGGAATGCGCGGGCCGCCCCCGGCGTTCGCCATGAGCGCAACCGCACGGGCATCCGAGTGATGAGTGGACCGCAGGGCACCGCTGAGCGGGCTCACCGCGTCCACAGAGCGACCCGGGACATCATGCGGTGTGAACAAGTGCGAGGATGTATATCCGGCACGACTGGTCTCCCCACAAGGGAGTACCCAACCCCGGCCGGAGATCGACCGGGACGATCCGCACCCCTTTTGCATGGAGGACGTGACGTGGCGAACGACGCCAGCACCGTTTTCGACGTTGTCATTCTCGGAGGCGGAAGCGGCGGATACGCCGCCGCGCTGCGGGCGGCCCAGTTGGGGCTGCAGGTGGCCCTCATCGAGAAGGGCAAGCTCGGCGGTACCTGCCTCCACAACGGCTGCATCCCGACCAAGGCTCTGCTGCACGCGGGAGAGGTCGCCGACCAGACCCGCGAGAGCGCGGGCTTCGGCGTGAAGGCCACCTTCGAGGGCATCGACATCCAGGGCGTCCACGCCTACAAGGACGGCGTCATCGCCGGCCTGTACAAGGGCCTGCAGGGCCTGGTGGCCAGCCGCAAGATCACCTACGTGTCCGGTGAGGGCCGCCTCTCGTCCCCGACCACGGTGGACGTCAACGGCGAGCGCTACACCGGCCGCCACATCCTGCTGGCGACCGGCTCCGTGCCGAAGTCGCTGCCCGGCCTGGCCATCGACGGCGACCGGGTCATCTCCTCGGACCACGCGCTGACCCTGGACCGGGTCCCGCAGTCCGTGATCGTGCTCGGCGGCGGCGTCATCGGCGTCGAGTTCGCGTCGGTCTGGAAGTCCTTCGGGGCCGAGGTCACCATCATCGAGGCGCTGCCGCACCTCGCCCCGCTGGAGGACGAGAACTCCTCCAAGCTGCTGGAGCGGGCCTTCCGCAAGCGCGGCATCAAGTTCGAGCTGGGCGCCCGCTTCGCCGGTGTCGAGTACACCGCGACCGGTGTCCGCGCCTCGCTGGAGAACGGCAAGCAGGTCGAGGCCGAGCTGATGCTCGTCGCCGTCGGCCGCGGCCCGGTCTCGGCCGGCCTGGGCTACGAGGAGGCGGGCGTCGCGACCGACCGCGGCTACGTCCTCGTCGACGAGTACATGCAGACCAACGTCCCGACCATCTCCGCGGTGGGCGACCTGGTCCCGACCCTGCAGCTGGCGCACGTCGGCTTCGCCGAGGGCATCCTCGTCGCGGAGCGGCTGGCCGGCCTCAAGGTCGTCCCGATCGACTACGACGGCGTGCCGCGCGTCACCTACTGCAACCCCGAGGTCGCCTCCGTCGGCATCACCGAGGCCAAGGCCAAGGAGCTGTACGGCGCGGACAAGGTGGTCGTCGCCAAGTTCAACCTGGCCGGCAACGGCAAGTCGAAGATCCTGAAGACCGCCGGCGAGGTCAAGCTGGTCCAGGTCAAGGATGGCGCCGTGGTCGGCGTCCACATGGTCGGCGAGCGCATGGGCGAGCAGGTGGGCGAGGCCCAGCTGATCTACAACTGGGAGGCCCTGCCCAACGAGGTCGCCCAGCTGATCCACGCGCACCCGACCCAGAGCGAGGCCCTCGGCGAGGCCCACCTGGCGCTGGCCGGCAAGCCGCTGCACAACCACGACTGACGTCCCTCGCACCGCGTCCGACCCGGGGGCTGCCCCCGGAGCCCCAGGGCCACCCATCCGCACGCACCACAAGGAGCAACTGAAACCATGGCGGTCTCAGTAACACTGCCCGCGCTCGGCGAGAGCGTGACCGAGGGCACCGTCACCCGCTGGCTCAAGGCCGAGGGTGAGCGCGTCGAGGTCGACGAGCCCCTGCTCGAGGTCTCCACCGACAAGGTCGACACCGAGATCCCGGCGCCCGTGTCCGGCATCCTGGCCTCGATCAAGGTCGCTGAGGACGAGACGGTGGAGGTCGGCGCCGAGCTGGCCGTCATCGACGACGGCACCGGCGCGCCCGCGCCGGTCGCCGCACCCGTGGCCGCGCCGGTCGCCGAGCCGGCGCCGGTCGCCGCCGCTCCGGCCCCGGTCGCCGCGCCCGCCCCGTGGCCGCCGCGCCCGCCCCGGTCGCCGCCCCGGCTCCGGCCGCCGCCCCGGCCGCGCCGGTCGCCGGCACCCCGGTGCTGCTGCCCGCCCTGGGCGAGAGCGTCACCGAGGGCACCGTCACCCGCTGGCTCAAGGCCGAGGGCGACACCGTCGAGGCCGACGAGCCGCTGCTCGAGGTCTCCACGGACAAGGTCGACACCGAGATCCCGGCCCCGGTGTCCGGTGTCCTGGTGAAGATCAGCGTCGGCGAGGACGAGACGGTGGAGGTCGGCGCGGAGCTGGCCGTCATCGGCGTCGCCGGTGCCGCCCCCGCTGCCGCCCCGGCCCCGGTCGCCGCTGCTCCGGCCCCGTCGCCGCCCCGGCACCGGCCCCCGTGGCCGCTGCTCCGGCGCCGGTCGCCGCGCCCGCCCCGGTCGCCGCGCCCGCCCCGGCCCCGGTCGCCGCCCCCGTGGCCGCTCCGGTCGCCGCCCCGGCCCCGGTCGCCGCTGCCCGGCCCCGGTCGCCGCTCCGGCCCCCGTGGTCGCTGCTCCGGCCGCGCCGGTCGCCGACGCCGGCGACGCCTACGTCACCCCGCTGGTCCGCAAGCTCGCGGCCGAGCAGGGTGTCGACCTGGGCTCGCTGGAGGGCTCCGGCGTCGGCGGTCGCATCCGCAAGCAGGACGTCATCGCCGCCGCCGAGGCAGCCCGCGCCGCCGCTGCGGCCACGGCCGCCCCGGCCGCCGCCGCGAAGGCCCCGGCGACCATCGCCGAGGCCTCGCCGCTGCGCGGACAGACCGTCAAGCTGACCCGGATGCGCAAGGTCATCGCCGACAACATGCTCAAGGCGATGCAGACCACCGCGCAGCTCACCACCGTGGTCGAGGTGGACGTCACCAACATCATGCGGCTGCGCGCCAAGGCCAAGGCGGGCTTCCAGGCCCGCGAGGGCGTCAAGCTCTCGCCGATGCCGTTCTTCGTGAAGGCCGCGACCGAGGCGCTCAAGGCGCACCCGGTGGTCAACTCCACCCTCAACGACGCCGAGGGCACGATCACCTACCACGCGACCGAGAACGTCGGCATCGCGGTGGACACCGAGAAGGGCCTGATGGTCCCGGTCATCCACGACGCGGGCGACCTCAACATCGCCGGCATCGCCAAGAAGACCGCCGACCTGGCCGCCCGCACCCGGGACAACAAGGTCAAGCCGGACGAGCTGTCCGGTGGCACCTTCACCGTCACCAACACCGGCTCGCGCGGGGCGCTGTTCGACACCCCGATCTTCACCCCGCCGCAGGTGGCGATCCTCGGCATCGGCGCGACGGTCAAGCGTCCCGTCGTGATCGAGAGCCCGGAGCTCGGCACCACCATCGCCGTCCGCGACATGGTCTACCTGGCCCTGTCGTACGACCACCGCGTGGTCGACGGCGCCGACGCCGCCCGCTTCCTGGGCACCGTCAAGGCCCGCCTGGAAGAGGGCGCCTTCGAGGGCGACCTCGGCCTGTAAGGCCACCCCGCACCACGGCACCACCCCGCTGCCCCCGTCCCGCCCCGGCGAGACGGGGGCAGCGGTGCGTTCGGGGATCTACCCGGCCGGTGTCGGCGGCTGCAAGTACGGTGGTCCCACCAGCGGGGAGCGGGGCGGGTGGGGAAGCGGGGGCACGCGTGGAACGGCAAGCGGTCAGGGATCTCGTCGTGGTGCTGCCGGGCATCATGGGCAGTCGGCTGAGCAAGGACGGGCACGAGGTCTGGGGCCTGTCCGGCTCGGCGCTGCGGCGCGGGATCCGGACGTTCGGCGGTTCGGTGCGGCAGTTGACGCTCCCGCAGGACCTCGGCGACGAGCACCCGGGCGACGGGGTCGAGGCCACCGGACCGATGCGTGACGTCCACGGCCTGCCCGGGATGAGCCCGCTGATCAGCGGCTACACCGACCTGCTGGACTGGCTGGAGCGGAGCTTCACCCTCGATCGCGAGGACGCCCAGGGCACGCCCAACCTCGTCGCCTTCGGCTACGACTGGCGGCTCTCCTGCCGCTACAACGCCGAGCGGCTGCGGGTGACCGTCGACCGGGCGCTCGGCCGCTGGCGGGCCAGCCGGCCGGAGCGGGCCGAGGCCGAAGTCGTGCTCATCTGCCACTCGATGGGCGGCCTGGTCGCCCGCTACTACGCCGAGTGCCTGGGCGGGGCCGAGGTCGTCCGGCGCATCATCACCCTGGGCACCCCGCACCGGGGTTCGCTGGACGCCCTGCAGTCGCTGGTGCACGGGGTACCCGGCCTGAGCGGCTTCGCCCGGAGCCTGCCCTCGCTGCACCAGCTGCTGCCCGACTACGCCTGCCTGGTCGACGGCGGCAGGGGTCTGCTGCGCGTCGACGAGATGCCGGGGCTCCCCGGGGTGGATCCGAAGTTGCTGGCGGACGCCGCCGAGTTCCATGCCCGGATCCGGGCGGGCGGCGGAGGGTACGAGCTGATGCCGGTGACGGGCGTGCTCCAGCCGACGCTCACCACCGGTACCTACTCCGCCGGGAGCGTACTGGGCCTGGAGACCATCGGCGCGAGCGACGAGGGCGGCGACGGCCGCGTGCCCCGGCTCTCCTCCTGCCCCGACGGCTTCTCCCCCGCCTTCACCCCCAGCGAGCAGCACGGCTCGCTGCAGAACAACCCCGGCGTGCGCGACGCGATCTGGGGCTGGCTCGCATCCCAGCCGCGGTCCCATCGCGCCCCGGAGGACCAGGTCCGCTTCGGCATCAGGGCGGACGAGTACCCGTCGGCCGGGGCCGGCTGCCGGGTCGAGGCCGTCGTCCCGGAGACCTTCCGCGACTGGGATGCGCTGGCCCTGCGCGCCGAGCTGAGCCCTGTCGACGGCGGCGCGGGCCGCCCGGTGCAGCGGACCCTGGGCAATCGCGGCGAGGGCCGCTACGCCACGGAGTTCCCGCCGTCGGCCCCGGGCCTGTACCGGCTGACGGTCCGCCCGGCGTCGGCGCGGGAGGCGCAGAGCCTCACCGCACACGTGCTGGTCGGAGCGGCTGACGATGAGTGAGGAGCGCGGCACCCTGCTGGGGGTGGTGACCGAGCACTACGACCACGAGGCGGTCTTCCCCCACCTGCACGGCGCGAACGACCAACTGGAGCAGTTGGCGCAGCAGCTGAGCGAGTTCGGCTACCGGCCGGAGATCGTCAAGGACCAGCCCCTCGCCACCGTCAGGGCCCGGGTGAAGTCCTGGGCGGAAGGGCACCGCACGGACCACGGTCACTCGGCCGCGCTGGTCATCTGGTCCGGCCACGCCGAGGTCGTCGGCTCCGACCTGCGGTTCGCGGCCAGGGACAGCCTGCGGACCAAGGACCCCGATGACGCCTATGACGCGTCATCCCTGACCTACCGGGCCCTGGAGAGCGGTGCCGACCAGGTCCTCATCCTCATCGACACCTGCTTCGCCGGGGCCGTCGCGCCCCAGGCTCTGAAGCAGGCGCTGGAGCGTCGTGCGGAGCAGGCGCTCGGGCCGGGGCGCTCGGCCTGGCTGGGCATCCTGGCGAGCTGCCAGGCCGACGAGCAGGGCGACGGGGCCGGCGTCCTGCTGGAGACCGCACGGCAGCTGCTGAGCACCGGGCCGGACACGTCCGAGTACCGCCACGAGTGGAGCGTCCGCAACCGGGGCATCACCGGCGCGACCCTGGCCCAGGCGATCTGCGCGCAGTGGCCGACCGACAGCCAGCGCCCGGTCCTGGTGACCGAGGGCCGACCCACGGTCATGTTCCGGAACCCGAGGTGGCAGTCGACCCGGCGCGAGTCGCTGGTCGAACACCTCGTCCTCGCCTCGCGCGGGATCGCGCCGACCGAGGAGGGGTGGTTCTTCACCGGCCGGACCCGGGTCCTGGAGCAGATCACCGGCTGGCTGGCGGCGGGGCAACCGGGGCTGTTCCTGGTCACCGGCGGCGCGGGCTGCGGCAAGTCAGCCGTGGCCGGGCGCATCGCGGCCCTCTCCGACCCGGCGCAGCGCGCCGCCGCGCACGCCCACGGCGCCTTCGACCACACTGACCCCGATCCCGGCGAGCGCAGCATCGCCGCCTCCGTGCACCTCCGTGGCCTCGACGCGCAGCAGCTCGCCGTCGTCCTGGCCGACCGCCTCGGCCTCCCCGAGCCGCAGACCCCGGCTGCGCTGATCGACCAGCTGCAGCAGCTCCGCAACGGCGGTCAGCCGCCGGTCGCGATCGTGCTGGACGGCTTGGACGAGGCCGCACCGGAGCAGGCCCACGCCATCGCCGAGCAGGTACTCGTCCCGCTGAGCCAGCTCGCGTGCGTGCTACTGGCGACACGCGATCGGCCGTTCCGGCTCCAGCAGCAGCCGCAGGAACCCCTCGACGCGGCGCTCGCCAGAACGCTCGGGACCCGGGTCCAGCTGATCGACCTGGAGGCCGAGCCAGACACCCGAACGGATCTGACCCGCTATCTGACCGCGCGGCTCCGAGCGGCCGAGCTGAATGACGAGCTGGTGGCCGAGGTCGCACCGGTGCTGGCCGCGCGGGCGGTGAACAGCGGCGGCGGTTTCCTCTTCGCCCGGATCGTCGCCGCCGATGTCGCGCAGCGGCTGCGGGAGCAGCCGGAGACCCCCTGGCAGGACACCGTCCCCGACTCGATCGCGGCAGCGTTCGCACACGACCTGGACACCGGACCGCAGCTGCAACGCGGCGGCCAGGTGCAGCCCGGAGCCGTCCGCGCCCTGCTGAGCGCGCTGGCCTGGTCGGAAGGGAACGGCGTCCCGGCCGGCGGTGTCTGGGAGACGATGGCGGCGGCACTCAGGCCCGGCGGTCCCGGCTACGACGCGGCAGACCTGGACCAGCTACTGACCCTCTACGGGCGCTTCATCGTCGAGGACTCCGATGGCGAGCAGGCCGTCTACCGGCTGTACCACCGCGAATTCGTGGACTTCCTGCGGCAGGACTCCCCGCTGGTGCCGACCGGCGACGGCGGGACGGTGCCCCCGGCGCTGGCCCTGACCGGGGCCCTGATCGAGCTGACGCGGCAGCAGACCGGCGACTTCCAGCAGCCGGACAACGCCGACCCCTACCTTCGGCGCACCCTCTGGCTGCACGCCGCGACCGCCGGCGACCCTGGAGTCACCCGGTTCCGTGCCTTGGCCGAGGCCAATCCCACCGCTTACCTGCTCGACCTCGCCAGTGCCCTGAACAACCTCGCCATGCGGTTGGCCGGCGCCGGACAGCGTGAAGCCGCACTCGCACCCGCTCAGGAGGCCGCCGACCTCTCCCGCTCCCTCGTCCAGGCTGGTTGCACCGCTCACCTGCCCGAACTCGCCGCGATCCTCGGGAACCTCACCGGCCGCCTGTCCGAGCTCGGACGGCGTGATGACGCGCTCGCTTCCGCCCAGGAGGTTGCGGACCTGTACCGCTCTCTGGCCGAGGCCAATCCAGCCGACCACCTGCCCAACCTCGCCAGAGCCCTCAACAACCTCGCCGCCTGCGTCGCCAGCGTCGGGCAGCGCGAAGCCGCACTCACCCCCGCCCAAGAAGCCACCGACACCTTCCGCACGCTGGCCCAAGCCAATCCCTCCGCCCACCTCCCCCTGTATGCCAGCTCGCTCAACAACCTCGCCATCCACCTCAACAACGTCGGACAGCGCAACGCCGCGCTTGGCCCCGCCCAGGAAGCCACCGACATCTACCGTGTCCTGGCTGAGGCCAACCCTGCCGCTCACCTCCCCCACCTCGCCGGCTGCCTCAACAGCCTCGCTGCCGCTCTCGCCGACGTCGGCCGGCTCGAAGCCGCCCTCGCGCCAGCTCAGGAAGCCGTCACCCTGCAACGCGCCCTGACCCGAACCAACCCGGCCGCCCATTCCCCCCACCTTGCCGGGGCCCTGAACAACCTGGCCATGCGGCTGGCCGACAACGGGCAGCACCAGGCCGCCCTCGCGCCCGCACAAGAGGCCGTCAGCCTGCGACGCAGCCTTGCCGAGGCCAACCCCACCGCCTACCTCCCCGACCTGGCTCTGAGCCTCAACAGCCTCGCCACGCGGCTGGCTGACGTCGGAGAGCGCGAGGCCGCCCTCGCTCATGCCCAGGAAGCCGTCACCCTGCGACGCACCTTGGCCGAAGCCAGCCCCGACGCCCACCTGCCGGACCTCGCCAACTCCCTCCACAACCTGGCCATGCGGCTGGCCGACACCGGACAGCACCAGGCCGCCCTCGCGCCCGTACAAGAGGCCGTCACCCTGCACCGCACCCTCGCCCGGGCCAACCCCGGTGTCTACCTCCCCCACCTCGCCAACTCCCTCGACAACCTCGCTACACGGCTGGCCGACAACGGACAGCACCAGGCCGCCCTCGCACCCGCGCTAGAGACCGTCCCCCTGCACCGCGCCCTCGCCGAAGCCAACCCCGACGTTCACCTCCCCAATCTGGCCGGAGCCCTGAACAACCTTGCCGTTCACCTCACCGGCGTCGGACGACACGAGGCCGCCCTCGCACCGGCGCAGGAAGCCGTCGCCCTGCACCGCGCCCTCACCCAGGCCAACCCCAGCGTCCACCTCCCCCATCTCGCCGGGGCCCTGAACAACCTCGCGAGCCAACTGGCCGACAACGGACAGCACGAGGCCGCCCTCGCGCCCGCACAAGAAGCCGTCGCCTTTCGACGTCTCCTCGTCGAAGCCGACCTCACTGCCCACCTCCCCGCGCTCGCCCTGAGCCTCCACAACCTCGCCGTTCGCCTCGCCGGCGTCGGACAGCACGACGCCGCGCTCGAACCCGCGCTGGAAGCTGTGATCCTTCGACGCCGCCTCGCCCAGGACGACCCGGCTGCCCACCTCCCTGACCTCGCCGGCTCCCTCAACAACATCGCCATTCACCTGGCCGGCATCGAGCAACACGCGGCTGCTCTCGCCCCGGCCCAGGAGGCCAGCGACATCTACCGCGCTCTGGCTCGATCCCACCCCGCCGCACACGTCCCCGCTCTCGGCAATTCCCTCAGCATCCTCGCGCTCCTCCTGGCCGAGATCGGAGAGGGCGACGCCGCACTGGCCGCCTACTGTGCAGCCATCGACGACTTCGCAGACCTACCCGACGCTGCAGCGCAGCTGGTCTGCGGATTGGCCGACTTCCTCGTCGCCCACGACGGCATCGAGGCTGCTGGCCAGCTGCTGGCCCCGCTGAGCGAGCACGAGGCCGGGAGCGGGCTGTCCGAATCGACCGTCCTCCGCGCGCGTCAGCTGCTGCGCGATACCGGACACTCCAGCCCCGAGCGCTCGGCCCAGCTCGCTGCGCTCTGGCCGTCGATCACCGGTCAGCCTCTCCCTGCCTGGGCCACGCTCTCACCGGCCACCCTCCGGCTGGCCGCCGAGTGGATCGACGCGCCGTCCAGTCAGGCCTCGCTCGCCTTTCTCCAGGAGCACGAGCACGCCCTGCTCTCTCCGGAAACCCACACGGCCCTTGAAGAGCTCAGCCTGATGACCAGCGACGCCCTCGATCACCTCGCGCTGCTGGACACGATCCAAGCCGAGGGCGCGGTGGCCGCCTACGACATCCGAATGCGGAGCGAGATGTTCGTCGCGTGGATGGAGACGCCGAGTTGGGCGGAGTCCAGGGACTACCTCCGTACCCACCCGTCGCTGCTCGAAGCCGACGCCGTCGCCATCATGGATCAGTTCGCCGACGTGGAGTCGGCGGAAGGCTCGGCCGTCCTCCATACCGCACTGCTCGACCTCGTCCAGCAGCTGGGGCTGGACGCCGCCTACGCCTGTGTCACCGAACGTCACGCCCTCCACGACCTGGTGCAGCAGGCCCTGCACGCACCCGACGGATGGCTCCTGGATCGGGCTGCCGTGGTCGAGTGGCTCATCTTCGAGGACGCCTACTCGGCTTCTCTCCACTGCCTCGTTGCAGACATCCTCCTCGACCGTCCCACCGACCCGCCGTGCTCCTCCCTCGCGGAAGTCGCCACCGACTGCACCTACGAGATCCGCGACCGCTGCGCAGCCGAGATCGCCGCGCTGATCGGCCGGGCGCCGGAACACGCCGTCGACCTCAGCACTCTCCTCCAGGCCGTCCTCGCCACCGTCCCTGCGGCCTGAGCAGAAGCCGCGTCCCCTGCCGGAGGCTGCTCGGGGCCGCGTCGACCGGGCTTCACGCCGCGTTCACGGCCGGAGCGGTGCGAACGGCGCCGGCCGCGCCGCAACCCCGGCCATCCCCTGTCCTCCCACGTGACCCGCGACACGCTGCCGTGCCCGCACGGCGCATTTCGTGTGCGCGGGGCCGCTGGGACAGCGATGCTAGGGGTGTGACCGACGAGACCGAGTTCTGGCAGCTGATTGACGACACCCGGGAGGCCGCTCAGGGCGACCCGGTCGAGCAGGCTGACCTGCTGGTGGAGCGGCTGGTGGAACTGACGCCGGACGAGGTGGTCGACTTCGCCCGGCTGTTCGAGGCCCGGCTGGCCCGGGCCTGGCGGTGGGACCTGTGGGGCGCGGCCGACCTGCTGCTCGGCGGGGCCGGCGACGACGCCTTCGACTTCTTCTGCTGCTGGCTGATCGGTCAGGGCCGTGAGGTCTTCGAGGGCGCACTCGCCGACCCGGACGACCTCGCCGAGCTCGTCCCCGACTTCGACGAGGAGCTGGACGGCGACGCCGAGGAGCTGGGCGACGCCGCCGACCGCGCCTACGAGCAGCTGACCGGCCTGCACCTGCCCGAGCTGGGCATCGCCCCCAAGGCGTCGGAGCCGCTCGGCAGCAGCATCGACTTCGATGACGCCCGCGTCATGGAGGAACGATTCCCCCACCTCTGGGACCGCTACGGAGCCTGACGGCCGGTGGTGTTCTGCCCCTGGTCCAGCGTCAGGCCCATGATGACGTCGTCGACATATCTGCCGTCCAGGTAGAACTCCTCCGGGGTGCAGCCCTCGACCGCGAAGCCGACCGACTCGTAGAGCCTGCGGGCCGGGGCGTTGTGGCCGAGGACGCGGAGGGTGACCCGGCGGGCGCCGACCGCGCGGGCGCGGTCCACCGCCGCGTCGACCAGGGCGCGGCCGACGCCGTGGCGGCGGGCGGCGCGGTCCACGGCCAGGCCCTGGATCTGCCGGATGTGGGCGTTGCTCGGCAGTGGCGTCGGCGGGACCAGCCGGACGTAGCCGACCACCGCGCCGTCCAGCTCCGCCACCAGGTAGTCCTGGGGCTGGTGCCGCTCGTCGAAGACCGTGCTGTCGGCCGTCGGCGGGGCCGAGCGCTCCGCCACCTCGCTGAGGGGCGACCAGGCGGCGTGGTCCAGCCGGTAGAGCCGGTTGCCGTCCTCGGGCCGGGCGGGACGGGTGAGCAGAGTGTCGGACATGGGTTCAAGACTACGTTCGGCAACCGGCCTGCAAGGATGGCCCCATGCGTATCGCAGTCACCGGCTCGACCGGTCTCATCGGCTCCGCTCTGGTCCGCTCGCTGCTGGACGACGGGCACCAGGTGGTACGGCTGGTGCGGCGCACCCCCGCCGCGCAACCGGACGGCAGCACCGAGCTCCGCTGGAACCCGCAGCTGAAGCAGGTCGACCGGAAGGGCCTGGACGGCCTGGACGCGATGGTGCACCTCGCCGGGGCCGGCGTGGCCGACCGGCGCTGGACGACGGCGTACAAGCGGCAGATCCTCGACAGCCGGGTACTGGGCACCAGCACCGTCGCCGAGGCGCTGGCCGGGCTGGCGAGCCCGCCGAAGGTGCTGGTCTCCGGCTCCGCCGTCGGCTATTACGGGCAGACCGGCGACCGGGTGATCGACGAGTCCGCACCGGCCGGGGGCGACTTCCTGGCGCGGGTCTGCGTGGAGTGGGAGGAGGCCACCGCCCCGGCCGCAGCCGCCGGCATCCGAGTGGCGCACGCCCGGACCGGGCTGGTGGTCTCCGGCGCCGGTGGCGCCTGGGCCAAGCTGTTCCCGCTCTTCCGGCTCGGCCTCGGCGGCCGGCTGGGGAACGGGCGGCAGTACTGGAGTTTCATCTCGCTCCAGGACGAGGTCGCGGCGCTGCGGCACCTCATCGACACCCAGGAGTTGAGCGGCCCGGTGAACCTGACCGCGCCGGTGCCGGTGACCAACGCCGAGGTGACCAGCGCGATGGGCGCGGTGCTGGGCCGTCCGACGGTGTTCAGCGTGCCCGAGCCGGTGCTGAAAGCGGCGCTCGGGGAGATGGCCGTCGAGGTGGTGGGCAGTCACCGGGTCGTCCCGGGGCGGCTGTTGGACTCCGGCTTCCGGTTCACCCACACCACGGTGGAGCAGGCGATCCGCGCGGCCTGCTGAGCCGCGCGCCGCTGTCGACCGGCGGGCGGTATCGCGACCGCCGGGGTCGATGTCGACCACCGGGGCCACTGCGGGCCGAGGGGCAGGGTGACCGGTCGGGATGCGGGCGACCGGACGGGGTGCGGGCGACGGGACGGGGTGCGGGCGACGGGACGGGGCAGGGGTGACCCGGCAGGGCAGGGGTGACCGGGCCGTCGGGCGAACCGCCGGTGGCCGGCTGTGGTCGCACTGGGCGCAGGGGGGCAAACAAGGGGCGCATGGAAGCGTGCGGTGACTGTACGCGCCCCTTCCGCTCCCCCGGCTCACCCTCCGTGTCGGATTCGTCCCCTCAGACAAATCGGGGCCAATTCCTCTGTCTGATCTTTCGCTTGACGGGGCATCACCGGATGAAGCCGGTCAGCTGACCCGTGTCCGCACATGCGTTGGAGTCCGCCGCGGGTCAGGGCCATGGAGGGAGAGCCATCCCGTGCCTGCAGCCACCCCGCTCCACCACCCGCAGCAGCACTCGCTCAAGTCCGTACGCAACCGCCGTGCCTCCGACGTCGTCGTCATCGGGGCCGGGGTCGCCGGGCTCGCGGCAGCCGGACGGCTGAGCCGCGCCGGTCTGAACGTCACCGTCCTGGAGGCCGGCGACCGCGTCGGCGGCCGGATGGCGGCCCACGAACACGAGGGCTTCCGCCTCGACCACGGGGCCCACCTGCTCAACACCTCGTTCCCCGATCTGGGCGGATCCCTGGACCTGCAGCGGCTGGAGCTGCGGGAACTGGCCGCGGACGTGCTGGTGCACCGGCGGGGCCACCGCTATCCGATCGGCTCGCCGACCAGCCCGCGGCGGGCGCTCAGCACCGCCCGCGCGCCCATCGGCGGGGCCTGGGACAAGGCCCGTCTTGGCACCTCGCTGGCCCGGCTCGCCGCCACCCCGACCTCGAAGCTGCTGGCCCGCCCCGAACGGACCGCCGCCCAGGCCCTGCTGGAGCGCGGCATCCCGGTCCGGACCCTGGACGGCTTCATCCGCCCGCTGCTGGCCGCGCTGCTCGGCGACCCCGAACTCGGCACCAGCAGCAGGGTGGCCGATCTGGCCCTGCGCGGCTACGCCCGGGGGCGGCTCTGCCTGCCCGCAGGCGGCGTCTCCGCCGTCCCGCTGCAGCTCGCCGAGGCGCTGCCGCCCGGCACGGTCCAACTCGGCGTCCGGGCCGAGGCGGTGGCCGCCAACGGGGTGGACACCGCCGGGCACGGCCGCTTCGGCTGCCGGGCGGTGGTGATCGCCACCGACGCCCGCACCGCCGGGGAGCTGCTGCCGGGGCTGCACCAGCCCGCGCACCACCCGGTGACGACCTACTACCACGCCGCCTCCGAGTCGCCGCTCCGCGAACCGCAGCTGCTGCTGGACGCGGACCCGGACGAGGCCGTCTCGCACACCCTGGTGCTCAGCGAGATCGACCGCTCCTACGCTCCGGCGGGCGCCGCGCTGATCGCCACCACCGTCCTCGGCCGCCGTTCCTTCGACGCCGACGGCCCGGCCGCGCTGGAACCCGCCGTCCGTCTCCGGCTGGGTCGGCTGTACGACGTCGACAGCAGGGACTGGGAGTTCCTGGCCGTCCGGCACCAGCCGGACGCGCTGCCGGCCATGCCGCCCCCGCACCACTTCCGCCGCCCGGTCCGGGTGCTGCACGGCCTGTACGTCTGCGGCGACCACCGGGACACCAGCAGCGCCCAGGGTGCGCTGGCCTCCGGCCGCCGCGCGGCCATGGCCGTCCTCCGCGACCTCGGCCTGGCCACCACCGCCGAGGGCGAACTGGCGGCCTGACCGCGAGCCGGGGGCCGCGAGCCGGGGGCGGGGCGGAAGCACCCCGAACCGCGCCGCCCCCGTCCTGTCCCGACCCGCGCCACCCGCTCGTCCCGGCCCGCTCCGCGGCCGGTGACCGCCGCTCCTCAGATCACGCCCGCGCCGTGGGCTGCCTCCTCGAAGGCGCGGACCGAGGGGTTGCCGCGATAGGGCGCCAGCCTGCGGCTGAACTCGCGGAGGTACTCCACCGCGCGCAGCGAGCGCATCTCGGAGGCGCCGCGCAGCGCCTCCGTCGCGGCGGCGCAGGCCTCGTCGACCTCGCCCATCCCGAGCCGGGCGGTGGCCAGGACGGTCCGGCAGAAGACCCGGCTGCGGGCGAAGTTGGCGCCGCGCAGCCGCAGCGAGCGCTCGGCGTGCTGGGCGCAGGGGCGCCACTGCTGGAGGTCGCGGTAGCAGTGGCCGAACTCGTCGGCGAGTTGGGCCTCGTCGAAGAACCGGGCCCAGCCCGGCAGGTCGTCGCCGGGACGGGCGGCCTGCAGCGCCCGCTCGGCACGCACCAGCGAGGTGGTGCAGGAGCGGGCGTCGCCGATCAGCCCGTGGCCGCGCGCCTCGGCCGCGTGCATCAGCGCCTGGATCGCGTTCGGCGCGACCGTGCCGACACCCTGCTGGGCGACCCGCGCCAGTTGCACGGCCTCCCGGCCGTGGCCGAGGTACACCGCCTGCCGACTCATGGTGACCAGCACATAGGCGCCGTAGGCGCGGTCGTTGGCGGCCTGGGCCAGCCGCAGCGACTGGACGAAGTAGCGCTGGGCGAGCCCGTGCGCGCCGATGTCGTACGAGGTCCAGCCGGCCAGCCGGGTGAGGTCCGCCACCGCGCCGAAGAGCGAGCGGCCGATGGCCTCGCTGTACCGGCCGCGCAGCATCGGCTCGGCCTCGCTCTCCAGGTAGCGGATCAGCGCCTGCCGGGCGTGGCCCCCGCCGTACGCGTTGTCGAGCGAGCGGAACAGGTCGCCGACAGCACGGACGGCCGCGATGTCGCCGCGCCCGACCCGTTGCAGGCCACGGGTGACCGGCGGGACCACGGCCGGGCCGCCCGGCTCGACGGGGCCGACCGGACGACGGCCCTGCGGCGGGACGCCGACCGCCGCCACCGGTCCGCCCACCGGTCCGACCGGCCGCATCGGCACCCGCGCGGGCGGCGTGATGCCGAGGTCCTGCGGCGTTTCCCGGGCCACCCGGTCGTCACTGCGGCCGATCAGCCAGTCCCGGCTGGGCACCACGAGTCCGGCCGGAGTGAACGCGATCCGGCGCAGCTCGGAGTGCGCCCCGGTGTCCTTCCGCCACATGCTGCTGACGATGTCGACGGCCTCGGCCGGTGACTCGGCGAACTCCAGCCCGGCGTAGACCGGGGCGCAGGCGTCCAGGCCGAGGTCCTGGGCCGACAGCCGGCGGCCCAGCCGACGGGTGAAGACCTCGGCGATCAGCGCCGGGGTCGCCCCCCGGGGCTGCTGGCCGCGCAGCCAGCGGGTGACCGAGGTCTTGTCGTAGCGCAGGTCCAGGCCGTGCTCGATGCCGAGTTGGTCGACCCGCCGGGCCAGCCCGGCATGGGAGAAGCCGGCCTCCTCGATCAGCGCCGAGAGCCGCTGGTTCTGGGGTCGCTGGCTGCGCTCCCGTTGATCGTCCGAGCGGACCGGGGCCGGCCGGGCGGAGCCGGGGTTCATGGAGGACTCCAGAGCCCTGGGCGGGCTGATCCGCGCGTCGACGGGCCGGGACCGGTCCGGGACGGCGGGGCGGTCCGGACGGGGCTCGATCGTCGGCCGCTCGGTTACTGGCCGTTGGGGCATATGCCACACACCTTCCGGGTGCCCGCGCCGCCACGAGGGATTCCTCCCCCGAGCCCGGCGCGAGCTCCCTACGGGAACGGCGTGAATGTAGCGAGCATTTGACCCGTATGGCCGAATACGTCGGTCTGTTCCTCCGATCGAGTGACAATGACCGCCCGTTGTGGGGACATCGCGGGCCCGCGTCCGCCGAGGCGAGTACACGCAGCCCTCGGCGCCGTCGGCGGCGCTGCGGGCCGCGGCACGCTGCCGCTGGCACGTGCCCTGCGCGCCTGCCCGCGCGCCCGCCCCTGCGCCGGGTTGCGCGCCCGCCCGTCGGCAGACCCCGATCCCGGGCCGGTCATCCCCGGGCCGATCAGTCCCGAAGCGGTCAGTCCCGAAATGGTCAGTCCCGAAGCGGTCAGCCCCGGGCCAGTCCGCGCAGTAGCAGGTCGATCAGCGCGCCGAGATCCTTCGCCGCGTCCGGCTCGGCCCAGTACGGCGCGTAGACCGGGTCGTGGAAGTGGGCAGTGGCCTGGAAGACGGCGTGGGCCAGCACCAGCGGGTCGCCCTCGGCGGCGAAGAGGCCGACGTCCTGGCCCTCCGCGACGATCGCGGCGAGCTGGGCCTCCAGCTCCGCCAGGTGCTCGGCGATGAGCGCGCTGCTCTCACCGACGAGCACCGTGTAGGTGGCGAACAGCTCCGGGTCGTCCAGGGCCTTGTGCTGCTTCGCCTCGAACAGCGTCTCCAGCCAGAGCCGCAGCCGCCGGTCGGGCAGCTGCGGGCCGGTGGCGACGGCCGGCAGCGCCGCGTGGGCACGGTCCAGCCAGCGCCCGGTGACCGCCTCGCGCAGCGCGGCCTTGCTGGGGAAGTGCCGGTACACCGTGCCGTGACTCACCCCGAGGGCCCTGGCGACGTCCACCACGGTCGCCTTGGCCGGGCCGAAGCGGCGCAGCACGTCCTCGGCCGTCGCCAGGATCTGCTCGCTGCTGAGCGCTGCTTCCGCCATGTCGGGTCCGGCCTTACTTCTCGCTGTCCAGATGTGCCATCTGGGCAGCAATGTACCGGTCGCCCGCGGCCGCACCGGCGGGTACCGCCGCCTCGACGGCCTGCAGGTCCTCGGCCGTGAGCGTCAGCTCCAGCGCCCCCAGGGCCTCGGTCAGCCGCTCGCGCCGCCGGGCGCCGACCAGCGGGACGATGTCCTCGCCCTGGGCCAGCACCCAGGCGATGGCAGTCTGCGCCACGGTCGCGCCCCGGGCCTCGGCGACCGCCCGCAGCGCCTCGACCAGGGCCAGGTTGGCGTCCACGTTGCCGGCGCCGAAGCGCGGGCTGATGCCGCGGAAGTCGCCGGGCGCGATCGCCCGGTCCGCGCTCCAGTGACCGCTGATCAGCCCCCGGGAGAGGACGCCGTAGGCGGTGACCCCGATGCCGAGTTCGCGGGCGGTGGGCAGGATCTCCTCCTCGATCCCGCGCGAGATCAGCGAGTACTCGATCTGCAGGTCCGAGATGGGGTGCACGGCGTGGGCCCGGCGCAGGGTCTCGGCACCCACCTCGGACAGGCCGATGTGGCGCACGTGGCCCGCCTTGACCTGCTCGGCGATGGCGCCGACGGTCTCCTCGATCGGAACGGCCGGGTCGAGCCGGGCCGGGCGGTAGATGTCGACGTGGTCGGTGCCGAGTCGGCGCAGGGTGTAGGCGAGGAAGTTGCGGACGGCCTCGGGACGGGTGTCGTTGCCGTACCAGCCGCCGTCGGCGTCGCGCAGCGCACCGAACTTGACGCTGATGGCGACCTCGTCCCGGCCGCGTCCGCTGCTGCGCAGGGCGTCGCGGATGAGCAGTTCGTTGTGGCCCATGCCGTAGAAGTCGCCGGTGTCGATGAGGGTCACCCCGGCGTCCATGGCGGCGTGGAGGGTGGCGACGGACTCGGCCTCGTCGGCCGGGCCGTAGAGGTCGGACATGCCCATCGCGCCCAGGCCGAGGGCGGAGACGCGGGGACCGGTGCGGCCGAGGCTGCGCTGCGGCATGGGAGCGGGGCTGCTGTTCGGGGTGGCGTTCATGGCGGTCAGATGTCCTTTCGGCGGGGGGTGATAAGACAACTATGCACGATGGACTGACAGATTTCAATATCTGTCAGTCCATATCCGATACGGCGCCCCCGGCAGTCGTACAGTTGCCACGAGGCAGGAGAGCGACCATGAAGGGGCGGCGAGGGTGAGCAGCGAGCTGCGTTTTGTGCACCTGGGGATAGGCGAGCGGGCAGTGCCGTACGAGGAGGCCCTGGCGGAGCAGCTGCGGCTGCACGCCCTCCGGGTGGCCGACGAGATCCCGGACACCGTCCTGCTGCTGGAGCACCTGCCGGTCTACACGGCCGGCCGGCGCACCCGCCCCGAGGACCGGCCGCTGGACGGCACCCCGGTGGTGGAGGTGACCCGGGGCGGCGAGATCACCTGGCACGGCCCCGGCCAGCTGATCGGCTACCCGATCGTCAAGCTCGCCGAACCGCTGGACGTGGTCGCCTACGTGCGCCGGCTGGAGGAGGCACTGATCCGAGCCTGCGCCGACTTCGGCGTCGGGACCACCCGGATCGAGGGGCGCAGCGGCGTCTGGGTACTCGGCCAGGAGCTGCCCGGCGCGGTCGTGGACGAGGACAAGGTCGTCAACATCGGCGCGCTCACCCTGCGGATGGGCGCCAAGCTGGGCCTGGACCCGCGCCTGGCCGGCCCCGAGTACGCGCCCTCCAACGCCGGGCAGCGCGGCGACGACCGCAAACTCACCGCCATCGGGGTGCGGGTCGCCCGGGGCGTGACCATGCACGGCTTCGCGCTCAACTGCGACCCCGACATGACCTGGTTCGACCGGATCATTCCCTGCGGCATCCGTGACGCGGGCGTCGGCTCGCTCAGCACCGAGCTGGGTCGGGACGTCCCGGTCGCCGAGGCGCTGCCGGTCGTGGAGCGGCACCTGCGCGAGGTGCTGCAGTCATCCGGCACGGCCGCCGCCGCGCCCCGGGTCGAGCCCGCCGCCGTCTGACTGTCTCCGCCGCCGGCTGAAGTCCACGGCCGTCCGATGCCTTCGGGGCCGTCCGAGCCGGCCCGCAGCACGGGTATCGGCCACGGGAATCACCTGCCGGGGGCGACTGTTGCCCCCAATGGGTTCCTCCACCCGCCGACCGCCCTTCGATAGGACGTGCCAGGGGCGGAAGAACCTGTGAAAGCACAGGCGTACCCTGGGGGCACCGCCTGACCAACGAAATGGCCAAACGCCAACTTAGAGGGAGCCGCTACGTGTCCGCTGTCGCGCCCGACGGCCGGAAGATGCTGCGTCTGGAGGTCCGCAACAGCGAGACCCCCATCGAGCGCAAGCCGGAGTGGATCAAAACCCGGGCGAAGATGGGTCCCGAGTACACCGCCCTCCAGTCCCTGGTGAAGCGCGAAGGCCTGCACACCGTGTGCCAGGAGGCCGGGTGTCCCAACATCTTCGAATGCTGGGAGGACCGCGAGGCCACCTTCCTCATCGGCGGCGACCAGTGCACCCGGCGCTGCGACTTCTGCCAGATCGACACCGGCAAGCCGGCCGACTTCGACCGTGACGAGCCGCGCCGGGTCGCCGAGTCCGTGCTGACCATGGACCTCAACTACGCCACCATCACCGGCGTGGCCCGCGACGACCTGGAGGACGGCGGCGCCTGGCTGTATGCCGAGACGGTCCGCCAGATCCACGCCGTGACCGCCGGCCGGGAGACCGGGCGCACCGGCGTCGAGCTGCTGATCCCCGACTTCAACGCGGTGCCGGAGCAGCTGGCCGAGGTCTTCTCCTCCCGCCCGCAGGTGCTGGCGCACAACGTCGAGACGGTGCCCCGGATCTTCAAGCGCATCCGCCCCGGCTTCCGCTACGAGCGCTCGCTCAAGGTGATCACCGAGGCCCGCGCGGTGGAGCTGGTCACCAAGTCGAACCTGATCCTGGGCATGGGCGAGACCCGCGAGGAGGTCAGCGAGGCGCTGCGGGACCTGCACGAGGCCGGCTGCGAGCTGATCACCATCACCCAGTACCTGCGCCCCTCGCCCAGGCACCACCCCGTGGAGCGCTGGGTCAAGCCGCAGGAGTTCGTCGAGCTGCAGCAGGAGGCCGAGGAGATCGGCTTCGCGGGCGTCATGTCCGGTCCACTGGTCCGCTCCTCCTACCGCGCCGGCCGCCTGTACCGGCAGGCACTGGAGCACCGGAGCGCGACCGCCACCGTCTGACCGGCGTCCCTCGGGGCACGGATGTGTGCAAAAGCACACGTAGAGGATTCATCAGGGTTTGACCCCGGGGTCACCGACCGGTAACACAATGTGGTGAGGATGGAGTGGCGGCCGCGGAACGGGGAGTTCCCCTCCGGGGGCCGCGCCGCCACCTTCCTCCGTACGGCGCCGCCGCCGTACGGCACCGCACCTTCGCCAGTAGCAGTAGCACGACCACAAGGGGAGTGGTTCATGATGCAGCCGCAGTTCACCGGGATCATCAGGCGGTCGCTGCTCAGCGGCGCCCTCCGCCGGGCCGAGTCCGTGCTGCTCAGCAGCGGTCAGCAGACCGCGCGCCGCAACGCCTGGGACTCCGTCTGCGAGAACCGGCGTCTCGCCCGTGACCGGCAGGAGAGCGAGCGGGTGCTGCTCCGCGCCACCCGCTGATCCACCCCGCGACGGGCTCCGAGATCACAAAGAGATCGACCCGAGACAGATGCGGCCCCCCGGCCTTGGGCAACGGGGGTCGCGGACACGTACGATGAGCCACATGGCGAGGCAGGAAACCACCGACGAAAACCCCGGACGGCTCAAGCAGATCCGTCTGGCGTACACCATGACCAAGCGGGTCGACCCGAAGATCGGTCTCATCACCGCCGGCATCGGGATCGGCACCTTCGCGGTGCTCCTCATTGTCGGCTTCGCGATCGGACACCCGATCTACCTGGGCATCCTGGGCTTCGTGCTCGGTCTGCTGGGTGCGGTCATCATCTTCGGCCGCAGGGCCGAGAAGGCCGCCTTCGGTCAGATGGAGGGCCAGCCCGGCGCTGCGGCGGCCGTGCTGAACAACATCAAGCGCGGCTGGAGCGTCACCCCCGTGGTGGCGGCGACCCGGCAGCAGGACGCGATCCACCGTGCGGTGGGGCGTCCCGGCATCGTGCTGGTGGCCGAGGGCAATGTGAACCGGCTGCGCCCGATGCTGGCCGAGGAGAAGCGGAAGATGAACCGGGTGGTCGGCAACGTCCCGGTGATCGACATCATCGTCGGCGACGGCGAGGGCCAGATCCCGCTGAAGAAGCTGCACATGCATCTGACCAAGATGCCGCGCACGCTCCCCGCCTCCCAGGTCACGCAGATCAACGACCGACTGCGTGCGTTGGGCGACCTGATGAGCAACGCGCCGATCCCGAAGGGTCCGATGCCCAAGGGCGCACGGATGCCCAAGGGACGCTGACCTCACCGGTCGACCACTCCCCCACCGGAAACTCCACGGCCCCGGCCGCGACTCCTCCTCCGAGGAGCGCGACCGGGGCCGCTTCACTGCTCTGTGCTGCTCTGTCGGCTCCGCTCGCCGCCCGGCCGGTTCCGCCGTCCCCACCGGCTGCCCCTGATGACGCGACAGCGTCAGATCCGGACCTCGACGGTGGCCACGGCCTTGTCGTGCAGGCCGCGGCCGTCGCGGTCCCAGATCAGCGCCGGAATGGCCAGCAGCAGCAGCACGGTGCGCAGCGCCACCTGCGGGATGCTCGGGCGTCCGCCGTCCAGCCGGATCAGCCGCAGGCCGAGCAGCCGCTTGCCGGGCGTGCTGCCGATGGTGGCCAGGGTGAGCACGCTCATGACGAAGAAGACGAACATCGTCCAGTAGTTGGCGGCGAGCGGGTTGCGGTGCGCGATCAGCCCGTAGGCGATGAGCGCGCAGAGCCACCAGTCGATGACGATCGCCAGCAGTCGGCGGCCGGTCGACGCGATCGATCCGGTGCCCTCCTCGGGCAGGCCCAGCCGGCGGCCCCGGTAGCCGAAGTCGTCACCCTGCCGCTCGGGGTCTATCTGCGGGCCTTCGATCCACGAGCCGAGAATCTTTCTGCTGTCTTCCACGGATCCACAGTATCCGGCCGTGGTTGCCGCTTTCGTCCGCGGGGGTGGAGTGCGGGTGTGAGGTGATCCGGAGCGGGAAAGAGGTATAGACCACCCTCCTGGGAGTGAACCGTGGACACCACGGTCACCCCCTCGGAGGCCAGGAACCGCAAGGGTTTTCCGGTCATTGACCTGCTGCGCTTAACATGCGTGAAACATTAGGGTCACGACTGGGAAACGGCCGGTTCCTATCGTGGCCAGCACCGGTGCCGCCGGCGGGACCGGCGGCTCCGAACCCGCAATCCTGGCGCCCGCCGGGTCGAGGAGGATGGATGTTCAACAACGCCGACGAGGTGTCCGCCTACATTCGGGACAACGACGTCAAGTTCGTCGATGTCAGGTTCTGTGACCTGCCGGGCGTCATGCAGCACTTCACCGTCCCGGCGGAGATCTTCGACCCCACCGAGACCCTGATGTTCGACGGTTCCTCGATCCGGGGCTTCCAGGCCATCCACGAGTCCGACATGGCACTCGTCCCGGACCTCAGCACCGCACGCGTCGACGGCTTCCGCAAGGACTCCACCCTCAACATCAACTTCTTCATCCACGACCCGATCACCGGCGAGCAGTACAGCCGTGACCCGCGCAACGTGGCCAAGAAGGCCGAGGCGTACCTCGCCTCCTCCGGCATCGCCGACACCGCCTACTTCGGCCCCGAGGCGGAGTTCTACGTCTTCGACGACGTCCGCTTCGAGACGAAGCAGAACAAGTCCTTCTACGAGATCGACTCCGAGGCCGGCGCCTGGAACACCGGTCGCGTCGAGGAGGGCGGCAACCGCGGCTACAAGGTCCGCTACAAGGGCGGCTACTTCCCGGCCCCGCCGGTGGACCACTTCGCCGACCTGCGCGCCGAGATGTCGCTGGAGCTCGCCGCCAACGGGCTGCAGGTCGAGCGGCAGCACCACGAGGTCGGCACGGCCGGCCAGGCCGAGATCAACTACAAGTTCAACACCCTGCTGGCCGCCGCCGACGACCTGATGCTGTTCAAGTACATCATCAAGAACGTCGCCTGGCGGAACGGCAAGACCGCGACCTTCATGCCCAAGCCGATCTTCGGCGACAACGGCTCCGGCATGCACTGCCACCAGTCCCTGTGGCTGGACGGCACCCCGCTCTTCTACGACGAGCAGGGCTACGCCGGGCTCTCGGACATGGCCCGCTACTACATCGGCGGCCTGCTCAAGCACGCCCCCTCGCTGCTCGCCTTCACCAACCCGACGGTGAACTCGTACCACCGCCTGGTCCCCGGCTTCGAGGCCCCGGTCAACCTGGTGTACTCGCAGCGCAACCGCTCGGCCGCGATCCGCATCCCGATCACCGGCGCCAACCCCAAGGCCAAGCGCATCGAGTTCCGCGCGCCGGACCCGTCCTCCAACCCGTACCTCGCCTTCTCGGCGATGCTGATGGCGGGCCTCGACGGCGTGAAGAACAAGATCGAGCCGCTGGAGCCGGTCGACAAGGACCTCTACGAGCTCGCCCCGGAGGAGCACGCCTCCGTCCCGCAGGTCCCGGCCACCCTCCCGGCCGTCCTGGAGGCCCTGGAGGCCGACCACGAGTACCTCCTGGCCGGCGGCGTCTTCACCCCGGACCTGATCGAGACCTGGGTCGACTACAAGCGCACCCAGGAGGTCCTCCCGATCTCCCTCCGCCCCCACCCGCACGAGTTCGAGCTGTACTTCGACTTGTAAAACCGGCAAGCGGCCTACCTGCCGGGATCACCGATAGATGGCCTCTGACCTGCAAAGATACCTCTCATCGTCTCTCATTGAATCGCAGTGATTCTCGTCCTCTTGTGCACCCGATGTGCACCGGCGTCCGGGATACCTGATTCACCGTCAGATATGAGGACCTAGCAAAGCCCCGCTGTTCTCGATACAGAGAGTGGCGGGGCACGCTTCTTTGGTGGCGTGGGCGCTGGGCACCTGGTCCTGATGGGCATCTGTCCAGGTATCCCAAAATTGGTGGCGCCCAGGTCGGCGGCCTCTCATTCTGGACCCATGGACGATGACGACGATCTCCTCAATCTCCCAAGACCTCAAGGGAAGTTCGCCGAGATGGTCACTTTCGGGGAGTGCCATGAGGACGATTTCGATATCGCGAGCGGTTACATCCGGGTCGCTGAGATCGCCGCGCGTGACTGGATCCGCAACGGTGGCTCGCCTATCGGCACGGCCATCCCGATCCTCTACAACTACAGGCACGGCATCGAGCTCTCTCTCAAGGCGGCGATCAGGATGGCCGCCGACTGCTTGCGGCGGGACAGCTTCACTGCGGAGAACCTGGCTTCCGAGGTGATCGACGAAAAGCTCCACACCCACAACATCAAGAAGTTGGCCGACCTGCTGGACCAGTACATGGGTTACCTGGAGCCGGGTTCCACTTCCGGGCGCCTCGACAAGGCCGAGCGGGAACTGGTGCTCTGGCTCGACAGCGAGGACCAGACCGGGGAGACGTTCCGGTACGCCACGGTCGGCCGCGGCAACCGCAGCCGCCCGGCACGTCCGGACACAGTGCACTTCAACTTCTACGAGGTGGTGAACGGACTCCACAAGCTCGCATACATGCTCTACGCGGGCTACTCCGGGTATCTGGAACATCTTGCCGACATGCAGTCCGAGTACGAATCCGAGATGGAGCAGTTCGGACCGTGACCCTGTTGTCTACGCGTGCGGCCGGGCCGGGGAAGCAGCGGCCAGTTACCAAGTCATGCCCTGTCGTCCTGGCCGGCCGCAGTATGGCACCGAACCGATACGGCGGAGCACGCTGATGAGCAGGTCGAGCAAGACGAAGCAGGCCACCGCGTCCCAGGCCCCGGAGGGCTGGAGGCTGTGGCACCACCCCGACCTCACCTCGTCCGGGTGGGAGTTCCTGCTCTACAGCAACTCGGCGATCCGGGGAACGCCCTACTACGGCTCACCCGAGACGCTGGGCCCCTACGTCCTCTTCCCCACCGGGGCAGACACCGACGGGCACCTGGCCACCGCGCAGCTCACCGTTCGCATCCTGCACTCGCACCCGCTGCCCGGCTGGCAGGTCGATCCGGCTGAGCTGGCACCCAGCGACCCCGCGTACAAGGGCACCGCAGAGTGGTATACCGCGCAGAGCAGCGACGAGGAGTTGGCCTCGCTGCTGGCCCTGGCCCTGGGAATCCGTCTTCGCTCGGGCGGGATGGTCCGGCAGTTCCGCTTCGGCCCAGACGAGGACCCAGCCGGTGAGCCGGCCTTCCACGACCACCGCCCGCCGGTCCTGCCCCACACCCCGAGCCGTCGCACTCAGGTACCCGGTCGCAGCGGCGAGGACGTCCCGCTGAGCGAGGGCCTGGAACTGCTGGGCCTGTACCCGCAGCTGACACCGACGGAAGCGGTCGCCCTGGTCAAGGCGGCCAAGCACTTCGCCGATGCGCTCTGGGTCGCGAACAGCGACCCTGAACAGACATGGCTGCGCCTGGTGACCGCGATCGAGGTGCTGGCTGATCTGGAGAAGGCGGACACCGCGGACCCGTCGGTGCTCTTCGCAGCGAAGTTCGAGGGCTCGGCTGAGCTGATTCGTGCCGCTGGTGGCGAGAGCGTCCTGGCCCAGGTTGCCGAGGAAGTCACCCGGGTGGACGGAGCCACGAGGAAGTTCCTCGGCTTCGTGGCCAAGTATGCCCCGGGGCCACCGACCGGCGTGCGGCCGAAGGATGAGGACTACCGGGTCGAGTGGGATCGACTCGGCAAGGCCATGGCTGTTGAGCGACGTTCGTTGTGGTGATGACGGCGTCATTGGTTTTGGTGCTGGGCAGCGACGGGAAGGGCCGGTCCGACGGAGTCGGACCGGCCCTTGTGTTCATGTCGCCGCGGTGATGCTCACTCTGTCGTGACTTCGGCGACAGCGGCGCGTGCTGACGCCTCGTCGACGATGGTCTTGTTCTGGACGAAGACGTCGAGCAGGGCCTGGACGGCAAGATTGTTGACCGCGCGGGGCAGTCCGCGCCCGGTGGTGTGGATCAGTTGGACGGCGTCATCGGAGAACAGCGGGTCGGACCGGCCGGCCAGGGCGAGGTGGTGTTTGAGGTAGCTGCCGGTCTCCTCGCCGGTCATCGGGGGCATCGCGAACCGCAGCGCGATCCGCTGGTCCAGCGCGGCCATGGTGCCCATCTTGATTCTCCTGCGCAGGGTGGGCTGGCCGATCAGCAGGCAGGCGAACGGCGACGCGGAGTCCATGTCCTGGTTGGTGAGCATCCGCACCGACTCCAACTGGTCGTGGCTCAGCAGGTGGGCCTCGTCGAGCACCAGGACGGGGACGCGGCCGCGCTCGGCGCGTTCGGTGGCCAGCGCGTCGGCGGCCTGCGGGATCAGCGCGGCAGTATGCGGGTGCGGGCTGCCGCCCAGCGCGGAGACGATCGCGCGGTGGATCCCGCGCGAGCCCACGGCGGGGTTGCCCAGGTAGATGACCTGATGGCGGACCGGGTCCAGAGCTGCCAGGGCGGCGCGGACAGCGACGGTCTTGCCCGCGCCGACCTCCCCGGTGACCACCCCGATCGCGCGCTCCGCGACCGCCCAGCTGATCCGGGCCACCGCCTCAGCATGCGCGCCGTGACGGTGCAGAGCCCCAGGGGCCAGGCTCTTGCCGAACGGCATCTTGGTGAAGCCGAAGTACTGCTGCAGGCGCTCGATCACCGCGTCACCTGCGCGTTCGCGGCCCGCTGCAGGGCGTCGGCCCGGTCGAACAGGGCGAAGGCCAGACGCGCGGCGGTGAACACGGCCTGGTCGGCCAACTCGGTGTCACGGAGCTTCGCGCGCTGGCAGACACGGTCGGCCAGGTCCAGCGCCCGAGTCGACAGCTCCCAGGCCCGGTCCAGTGCTTGCAGGTCAACCGGCACGGTGATCCCCTTCGCTGTCGCTGTCGCTGTCGCTGTCGCTGTCGCTGTCGCTGTCGCTGTCTTCGTGGAGGAGGGCCTTGTAGTTGATGCGTCCGGCGAGTTGTTCCTGGTGGGCGGCGTCCAGCAGGGCGAGGTAGTTGACCCCGGTCGCGGCGGCGGGCTGTTCGGGTGGGAGTTCGGGGCGGGCCTTGGGGTGGGAGTGGCGGCGGATCTCGAAGGGCGTCGCGGCGCCGAAGCTGCGGCTCCCGTGGCGGACCTCGATGTTCTCCAGGTCGAAGGGGTCGAAGACCAGCTCGACCTTGCGTCCCGCCAGAGCGGGTTCGACCTGGTAGGAGTTGGACTGCAGGCGCACGGTCGCAGTCTTGGACACGTTGCGCCACTCGGACCACAAGAACGCCTCCCGCAGCAGGTCCGGATGCGGCAGCCGCGGGCCCTGGCCCTTCTCCCAGCCCTCCTGCCAGCGGGCGAGTGGTCCTTGACCGGTCTCGGAGTGCTTGCGCGGGTGGTACTCGGTCTCCACCCAGGCCGTGAACTTCCGGTTCATCTCCGCCAATGCCGCTGCGGCCTGGTCGGCGGGCCGGTCGGCCAGGTCTGCGGTCTCGATCAGGAACTGGCCCCGAACCGTGCGGAAATAGCGTTCGATCTTGCCCCGGCCCTCCGGTCGACCGGGTCGCGAGTGGACCAGCTTGACCCCCAGGACAGCGCAGGCCCGCATCAGCCAGGAGTCCACGAACGGCGACCCGTTGTCCAGATAGACCCCTTCGGGGACACCCCGGGACGCCAACGCGGGACGAAGCGCGACCGCCAGGCGCACGGTGTCCTCAACGAAGCCGAACCGGGCCGCCATCACCGCCCGGGAGTGGTCGTCCAGGAACGCGAACAGGATCGTCTTGCGCCCGGCGACCAGCGGTCCGTGCAATGCGTCACCGACCCACAGCTCGTTCGGGCGCGAGGCCTCGAACCGGCCGAAGACCTCCTTCGGCCGGTCCTGGCCGAGCTGGTCCAGGCCCAGGCGCACGAAGTGCCGCTGCAAGGTGCGCTCCGAGGGCGCCCACCCCGAGTGCGCCCGCAGCACCCGCGCGACCTGCACCGCCGTGCGCCCGGGGTTCTCCCGCTTCAAGCCCGCCGCCAACTCCAGCACCTCGGCCGGCGTCCTGGCCGCGACCCGCATCGCGTTCGGGACCAGCGCCTCGAAGCCGCCCACCCGCCAGGAGCGGATCCACCGGTCCAAGGTGCCCCGCGCCACCTGCACCGGCTCCCCGTCCAGGCCGACATGGGTCAACGCGGCGATCTCGCGCACCAGCACTCCGCGCTGCTTGGCCGACAGCGCCGGGTCCAGCGCGTCCTGGACCACCCCGTAACGGAACAGACCCACCAGGCGGGCCCGCTCCGCGCGCTTGCGCATCTCTTCCTCGTACTGCGATGCCACCGGCACCGACCTCCCCTTGAGCACCAAGCCGGGCCGGCGACCGAAGGCGGCCGCCAGTCCCGGCCCACCACCCTCGCCCGCCCCACCGGCCCCGCATCAGGGGCGACTCGCGTTGATCGACGATCTTGGCCAGCCCGGTGCCAGCAGCCGCCCGCCCGACAACGCCGACGCCACCTGCCACGGCGACAAGGCGACCATCTCCGGCCACCTGGCGGTGACCGCGCCCGCCGCAGCAAGCACCGCCGCGACCCCGTCCGCGAACAGCGCGCCCCTCGGATCGGGCAGCACCGGATCCGAAGGCGCGACCTGCACCAACAGCACTGTGAACACCTCACGCACCACCCCGGCCCGGCCGGCGAACCGGCGCAACCAGCCCCGCACCGTCTGATCGGGAAGCCCCAGCCCGGCCGCGATCACCCGATGCCCGCTCCCAGCCGCCCGCGCCACCAGCGCCGCCCCGATCACCACCGCCGCGTCAGCACGCCGAAGCAGCACCGTGACCGGCAGCAACACATGCGTAGCCCCGCACTGCGGGCAGCGCGACCGACGCGGCCTCAACTCCAGCCGCAGCCCCCGCAGATCCCGCACCGACCGCCGCCCGGACCAACCCCACGGACGCAGCCCCGCACCGCACCCCGGACACGCGATCCGGCCCGCCGACAACCGCATCTCGACCCGAACCGGCGATACCTCTACCGTGACCACAGCGCCTCCGAGCGCGATGCGGCCCTCCCGGACTACTCGGCCAAGAGATCACCGGGAGGGCCGCGCCCATGTTCAACCATGAGCACGCTGTCGCCGCACACGACGAAGGGCAACCCCCCCGGGCTGCCCTCTCCCACATCACCACGACCCTGACGCGAACCCGCTCACCCATCACCACAACGAACGTCGCTCAACAGCCATGGCGCTGATCTACACCTACCGGTCGCGGTTTCTGCACGCCGGCGCGCCGTTCCCCGTCGCGATGTCGCAGACCATCCTGTACCGGGACGACGACGGGGTGCTGCCCGAGTGCCCGGACCGCAGCACCGGACACGCGGCCCAGGACTCCAACTGGGCGCCGAGCGCGATTCCGATGCACCTATGGGTCTTCGCCTACATCACCCGTGCGGCGCTGATCAGCTGGTGGCGCGAGCGCGCGAACGGTGGGCATGGCACCACCCTGGTGTAGCGACAGTACTTGCCGGACGTGGCCCAAGCGCTACGGCTGGTGCGCGACGGTGGCAGCACACGGCTGCGAAACTTCCACGAAGATCATCTCGGCGGCGGGCAGCCGGACGGGCTCGGCACCGTCGACAAGTTGACGCGATCTGGTCACTCCACCCTGCGCCCCCTACCGTCGTCACATGACGTGGACACCGCTCCTCGCGACGCTCCTTGGTGCTGTTATCGCCCTCAGCACAGCAGTCCTGGTCGAACGGCGACGGGAACACCGCGAGGATCGCGTGGAGCGCTGGAAGACCAAGCGGGAGGTGTACGGGAGGTAGCTCGCTGCCCACGCCGAGACGCGCACGCAGCTGAGGATGCTGTCCCTTGCCGCAGGACTGACCGATGAGGACAGGAAGAACCGGGCATTCGGCGCCTACGCGGCCTGCTACGCGGCGCGATACGAGCTGGCGGTATTGGCCCCTCAATCGGTGCTGACGCCGGCGAACGAGTTCGACAGATATGCGCGGGAGTTTCGCGACCTGGTGGTGGACGGTAGGAACATGCACTCTGCGGCCGGGGAGCCGCCGCGGATGCAGAACTATCTCAAAGCAATGGACCTCGTCCACCTGGCGATGCGCATCGACCTCGGCGCAGATGAGAGCAACTGAAGGCGGACACCGTCCGCAAGATCATCTCCCTCGGGGGATACCCCGGGCAAACCAAGCACGGGAACCCTGGGCAGGTAGCGCACTGATCCGCAACAGGGTTCCCCCTGATCACCACAGAGATCAGGACATCGAGCGGTTTGGCGAGCAAAGTACGAGCCTCGTGTGACTGGTCGAGATAGATGTCACCGATTCGGAGACTGAGCTGGGCTTTCGTAGTGCAGTCGTCGCGCTTCTTGTCACCAGATGGTCGGGTTTGTTGTCACCTGCTCCAACTCTTCATCCTGGCTGTCACCCAGTGGGCGGCGATTCCACTGCACGAAGAGGTTCCACCGGGCGGTCAGAAACTCCAGCTGTAGAGGCCACCGCCCGTGCTCACCGCGGACGCCGCGAGCCGGGCAACTCCCTGCAGAACCGCACGTAGATCATCGTCGGTCATATCGTCTCTGTCAGCAGACGAGAGCCTCACGGTCCAGCGACCGGCAAGCCCTTCCAGCTCGGTGGAGCTAGCGGTGGCCAACGCCCGGGTCAAGCGCTGCGGCAGAGCAAACACCTCAACGCCATCGTTCAAGGGCGGAGTGACCCACTCCGGCCACGGCCGCCACCTGGGGTGAGCGGCAGGTCGGTGTAGCCGGCGTGGCGACCGTCCCTGCTCCATTCGGTCTGGCTGTGATGCACCAGGATCACGTCGCCCATCAGCTTTTCTTCCTTTTCTTCTTGTTCTTCGCCTTCTCCGGTTCCGGGCCGCGCTTGCGTGCCTCGCTTACCGAGAGCGGCGACAGTCGTCCCCGCTCCCGGTCGATGTAGGCGTGGACGGCGAGCGGGTCGGTCTTGGCGTACTGCCGCAGCGCCCAGCCGATCGCCTTCCGAATGAAGAAGTCCTCGTCACGGCAGCTGTAGATCGTGATCTCGGTGGTGTTGCTCCTGGTCAGCGAGGCCGGGGCCGTCTGCGGGCATGAGGACAGCCGCCGCGATCATGACGAGATGTGACTCAACATCAGTACGCGGCGGCTGCCGCGCCGACGATAGCGCATGACTGGCACCGTGAGCTCTTCGAGGACCTCATGGGCGCTGTGGCCAGCGGTTTTCCCCGCCGGGAGACGCGTTCGACGTTCCGCCAGCTCGCCGAGGGGCTGCTGATGGAACTGGAGAACGTCAACTGCTGGACCCTGGCCGAGGCGATCGGCCACAGCGGCCCACACCGCCTGCAGCACCTGCTCTCCCGCGCGAGCTGGGACGACGAAGCGGTGCTGGACGCGGCCGCCGCCTGGGCCGTCGCCGCGCTGGACGACGGCGACGCGGTGCTGATCGCGGACGAGACCGGCGACGCGAAGTCCTCCACCGACGCGGTCGGCGCCGCCCACCAGTACTCCGGCTCGCTCGGCGGGATCGGCCTGTGCCAGGTCGCCGTCCACCTCACCTACGCCACCAGCCGCGGCCACACCATCGTCGACCGCGTCCACTACCTCGGCCGTCAGTGGGCCGCCGACGAGGAGCGTCGCGAACACACGGGCGTGCCAGAGGAGTTGATGTTCGCAACCAAGACCGCCCAGGCCCAGGCCATGCTGGAGAAGGCGCACGCCGCCGGGGTCCGCGCGAGCTTCTTCGCCGGGGACGAGGTCTACGGCGCCAAGGCCCTGCGGACCACCTGCCGCCGGCTCGGCCTCGGCTACGCAGTCGCGGTCCGCAGCAGCCACCACCTCACCCTGCCCTCGGGCGCCAGGCTGTCCGCCGCCAAGGCGAAAGCCCTGGTCCCCAAGGGGGCCTGGCAGCGGATGCGCACCGGAACCGGCAGCAAGGGCGCACGCGACTACGACTGGGCCATGCTCGACGTCCACCCCGACGACACCCCCGCCGACCACGCGGAAGGCGGGGTCTCGGTGCTGCTGGCCCGCCGCCACCGCTACACCGGAACCGTCTCCTACTACCGTTGCTGGAGCCCGATACCGGCGAGCCTGGCGCGGCTGGTGGGCATCGTGTGCCTGCGCTGGAAGATCGAGGAAGACTTCCAAGCCGCGAAGAACACCGTCGGCCTGGACAAAGGCCAGGTCACCACCTGGACCAGCTGGCACCGCTGGTCCACCGCCGCCCTGGTCGCCTACGCATTCCTCGCCGTCGCCACCGCCCTCGAAGCAGGCGAACCCACACCCGCCGGGCTCGAGCTGGTCCCACTCAGCAGCTTCGAACTCCTGCGCCTGCTCCGGCTACTGATCCTCCCCACGCCCCGCCGGGACGCCGGCCACGTCCTGCGCTGGTCCGCCTGGCGACGCCGCCACCAACACCGCGCCCGCGCCTGCCACCAACGCTGGCACGCCTACGCCGACAGCACCCCATGAACCCAAAGATCACGATCTACAGCTGCCGTGACTGCTACAGATCGTGGTGCTGCGAAGCCGCTTCTTGGTCACGCGACCTGTAGCCGTTCACGGGTTGGCCAGGGCCGGACCGGGGCGTCACGAATCTGCCCCAACAAGCTCAACGAGCCGCTGGCAGCACGGTTACGCCTGTTGAAGCATCCGCGGGAACTCACTACGGCGGGAGTCTGGGACTACGGCCCTGATGGCACCCGATCGGGTGATGACACTTGCACGCTACGTATTCGGATCAATAGATTGATGGCGGGTCGAGTGGAACCCTCCTCGTGTGCCTTGCCGGATCAGCGGCACAGCGTGTGGAAATAGGCGTCGTGCCGTCCCTCGCTTCAACTTCGCCCCCCGACACGCACATGGTCTTCCTGTGCTTCTTCGATCGCGTGAGATCCGGCCTCGCCATCGGGAGCGATCATGAGCTTTCAGGATGTGGTGGAACTCCGCCGCCGGTACACCGGCGAGACTGCGGCAGGCGCCGCCCAGGAAATCCGGAGACTTGCCAGGACCAGCGCCATCATCCCGGCAGCCGAAGGCATTCAGCAGAGGCTGGAATCCGAGGTCATGCGTTGCCTGCTCGACTACCCCAGCACCTACACAACTCGTCCGCTGCGTGTCGAACGCGTCGTCCCGAGGCCGGATACGCTCATTGTCCGATTCGCCGCTGACAACGATCCGGACGGACTGACCGACCAACTGGCGTGGGGCCTGTTCCCCACCGGAGGGCGAGACGACATGAGAGGTGTACCCGGCCTGCGTCTCCAGACAGCCGCGCACGACCGCTTGGACGTCATGCTCCTGGGAACCTCGGCGCGAATCCGGCTGGAGGGCGTCCCGACGCGCTCATGGCGAGAGATCGAAAGGGTGCGAAGCGCACGCGCACGCGCCAGCAACGAACCCCTGGCAATGCGTCACCCCACTCTGACACCGAACGAATCCGCCTACCTGAACGAGCACGCCAAGTACATCAGCCATGGTCATTCAGCCGCCCCATTGGGCAGTGCGTTGCTGCGCCGCCTCATGATCTTCCGGAGCGCGGCGCACTGGCACGACATGGCCGGCTACCACAAGCACTCAACCACTTTTGCGTTCCGCATGACGTTCACCCGCGCCAGCATCGAACCCCACCAAGCTCTGCTCCAAGCGCTCAGCGACCCACGATGTGGCATTCCCCTCACACTCCGGACTGACGCTTGCCACTGCCAGTGGGGGTATGACGAGTGCAGGCTCTACCTCGAAGCGGATGGATGCGGGGACGGCCGGGTCGAACTGCAATTCCACACGATCAGTGACTGCCACATCCCCGCCGCAGTAGAGGTACTGCGATTCTCCGGTTCGCCGTGCGCGCACATCGTGCAATACCTACCCCCGCCGACAACTGCGTCGCGTTGTGACCACCCAGCCGACTACCACGGAGGGACCATCCGATTCCTCCAGAAGCTGGCGAGAGGTCGCCGGGTGGAGCGCGAGAGCGTACAAGATCCGGTTGACGGCTCCTACGCGGGGAGTGCGGACAGCTGAGTGTCGGCAATGAGTGAACCGTATTCACCCGTCGCCGACACTGAGCACACTTGATCGCTGGGGTGCGAGCGAGCGGCAGCCTCAGCTCAGTTCCCGAACTCACTGCTCTCACGAGTCAGGTCGCGCCAGGTGGCTGTGATGGTGGTGATCCGGTCTCGCTGGAGGGTGTCAAAGATGCGCTTCCACCAGCTGCCTGATGGAGCTGCATAAGTGCCTGGACTTGATCCTTGGGTTCAGCGATCCTGCCGATAGCCAGCAATGCCGCCCGTTGCACCTGACGCTGATCTCGAATCCTCAGCCAAGCACGCATCTCGGAGCTGAGCGGGACCGCCAGACCTACGAGGAGGGCGGCAGTCAGCGCGACCCACCATGGCACCCCGGCAAGGGCGGCGGGCAACCCCACGGCTCCTGCAACGAGGGGGGATTTGATGATCTGGCTCACAGCCAGGCCCTTCCGGCAAGGAACGGCCATGCCGCTCCTTGCCCAGACGTGCCGGAGACCGGCCAGCGGGAAGTGGAGCGGCCCACGAGGGCCAGTGAAAGGAAGTCTGAGTCGTTGCGCCGTGAACCCCGACCGATGAATGTGGCCGGGTTCAGAATCAGGGCAGGCTGAAGCTTCCTCAGAGATCCAAGAGGGCCGGATTTCAGAGGATTTAGATCAGTATTTCTTCTCGTTGTGGAGAAGCTGGAGCTTCGGGGCGGAGGTGCAATTCGGCCTGTTTTTGGGTATCCCGAGGAATTAAGCTGTCCTAGTAAGACGAACTAGGATTGCTTTTCCATTCAAAAACATAAAGCCGATCCATGAACCTCTGACGCCCTCCAATCGCAATCCGCAGTATGGCTACATCATCCGGATCAAGCCGGACCACCCGCCAGTGTGGCGCAAGGGGCAGCATGGGGGCAAGTTGCTGATCGGAGGTCAACTTACGGACCGTTGGCGCTTGATCGGGATGTCGGGTGCTGGGCTGACGGGCTGACCGTCCGCATAGTGGCAACTCCCCGAATGATCCTGTGGCAGGCAGCTGGATCGGGACTCTGGCTGATCGCCGGAAGTTGCACAGCGGCATCCGGGCGGGACGCTGGTGACGCAGTCCTTGGTGGGCTGATCAGTGGTGCGTCCGCCGGGATGACGCAGAGTGGGCGACGTGGCGCGGTTGCTAGGTCGGAGGTGTCAGTGGAGAAGGTAGTGAAGCACCAAGTCTGCGAGGGAGCGAGTAACGCCGGCACATGCACCACGCACAGCGGCGGCGAACAGCACTTGGCGTCCCTGGTGTTGAGCTTCGAACCGATCGGGCACGAGATCTCCATGAGATGCAGAGAGCGAGTTGGGATAGCTCCAAGGCTTGCCCATGCGCCGAGCGGTGGAGCGATTCCTTACGCCACCTGACAGTTGTTGACGAGGCAGCCCAACTGGCGGGCATGTCAGGATGATGAGGACTCGCAACAGAGGGGGGTGGGCGTGCCCGGTATCCGTATGCCAGGGGAGAGCGACTGTCCAGCTGGGCCGCGTAGGAACCTGGTCGTGGCCTTGTATGAACTCTACGGCCTCGCGGGCAAGCCGTCTTTGCGCTGGCTGGCCAACACCATTCGAGAGCGGGACGACCTTCCCGGGTTGCTCAGCCATGCTGCGATCAGCGACACCTTGAGAGGAGTAGGAGGGCTCCCCGGCTGGCCCCGGCTTGAATCATTGGTCAGAATTCTTGCGGAGAAATCAGCCTCGCAAGTAAATATTGAAGAAGCAGTTCTGCGCATTCACGGATTCTGGCTGGAGGCAGATGAGAAGCGCCCAGAACTGAAATCCTCGATTGACTCAACCTTGAAAGGAGTCAAGAGCAGAGAGAGTCTACTTCGGGACTATCACGAGGCGACCGACCAATTCTCTCGGGAGTATACAAGGATTTTGGCGGCTGTCGAGCAGATGAATGATTGGCTGGTATTTCTCCGGGCTGGAGGAATCGAAGCCCTCATCGGAGCCTTGGCGAGTAGAGGGCTGCAAGAGGAAGCCGAGTTTCTAATGTTCCCGGAGGAGTGGGCGCTTGAGGAATTTTGGAAATCTGGAGATCTCCTCGACATGGAGTTAGAGTTGGTCCTCTACTATGGTGCTGCGTGGCGGTCCCCGATCGAAATTGCGCAAGCCGCTGCCGCGCTTGAAGCGCGAGACAAGACGTCCTCGCCTTTGATGATGACTTTGATGATGGCGGCCTTCTGGAGGTCGCCACGGGATGCCGCACTGCTCCTGCGCTGCCTTGACTCGGATGACCACTCCGTGCTGTTTGGGATGGCGCTAGGGGTGAGCTGTCGTCGGGCGGTTAGCGAGATTGCGGAAATCGTTGACGCCTTGCAGCGAATGGGCGGAGGGAGGGCGTTTGATGCCATCTGTGATTTTATCGTTAGGCGGCCTTCTGAATTGCTCCTTCCAGTAGTCAAGGAGCTTAGGGAGATTGAATCAGTTGTTGCCGCAAATAACGTTCTATTCCTCGCTTCGCGTCGTGGTGCAGAAGATGTGATGGCCCTGCTCACTCTGCTCCGGGATGAGGGGATGCACTCTGATGCGCAATATTTTATCAGCACTTGTTGCTATCGCACTCCTAAGGACATGTGCGCCCTTATCGATGCTCTCCGAAGCAGTCGGCGAAGTCGTGCAGCCGTAGATCTTCTGGCTGCCGTACTTCAGACAGGAACCAGCAGGGTGCTCAATATGTTGATGTTCCTGCGGGAGCGGCAACGGTTCGATGACATGAACCACGTATTCGCTGGCGAAGTGCGTAATGAATGTAGGGCGGAGCTGGCAGAAGCCCTAGAACTCCTAGGGTTCTCGGACGAGGCGAAGAAAGTGAGCACAGGTGGCCTCGCCCCATCAATAGACAACCGCTGATGAGTGAGTGAATACTCAGAGTCAGAGCCGATAGACCCACGGATGGCGTCAGAACCTACGCCCAGTCCATTTCCAAGAAGAGGCTGCTGTCGCCCTGGAACTCCCACACGATCAGAAGCGTGGACCCAAAGCGAAGCTGACCAAGGCCGTGGACAAGTGGTGTCGAGAAGAGCCTGACGCCGTCAAAGCCGCCCTTTGCGGAGTCGGCAGCGGAGATTATGGCCGTACTCCAAGAGATCGACCAGGAGCTCTTCGGCCTGGCCTAGCACGATGAGAGTGATCCCCCCGCGATGCGTCCGGCCCAATGCGGGTAGCCTATGGCTAATAGTCAATGACCCCTCTCTCCGTAGAGTGGGCGTCCTGAGAGAGGCACTCCAGTGGCACAAAAGGTTGTAGTTGAACTCCTGGATGACCTGGACGGCTCCGAGGCCGTCGAGACCATCGTCTTTGCCCTCAACGGTCAGTCATACGAGATCGACCTCGGCGAGAAGAACGCAGGCAAGTTCCGTAAGGCCCTCGCCCCGTTCGTGGAGGCCGGACGTAAGCAGGGCGGCGCGAAGCGTGGAAAGACCCGGGTATCCGTTCGCTCCGGCGGTCAGCCGAACCCGGTAGTGGTGCGAGCATGGGCGTCTTCTCAGGGCATCGAGGTGGCCGCGAGGGGCCGGGTGCCGGCCGAGGTCATCACGAAGTATCAGGCGGCCCACTGAGCCCTTCTGGTCACATCCATATGCCCATGGTCGAACAAATGTTCGTATGATCGCAACCCCGTGACCAGCGCCGTTCATTCGATGGCTGGTGTGACTGGTCGAGATAGGTGTCACCTGACCGCGATATCTGTCACCCGCGACTACACGACCTTCCTGCCCTGGCCGGCCCCGCTGTCCTGTCGCATTGAAGCTGTCGGATTCTCACGGCTTCTCGTCCGCGCTGCCAGATTCTCATGCGGTGTGGAGCTCAAGGAAGGTGATGGATTCCGTGGGGTCGCGGTGGCAGGCGATGGATCCGATGCGGTGCTCGGGGACTTCGGCCAGGAGACAGCGCAGGTCTCCTTCGTTGCGGTGCAGAACGAACCAGTCCATCACCGCCTCCAGGTAGGCGGTGTCACGGAAGTAGGTCAGGTGCGGAATCAGCAGCCGTCCGCCGGGTGCGAGAGAGGTGACCAGCGCCCGGGTAAGCGGCATCGCGGTTCGATCGCTGAGGTAGTCGTACAGGCCCGCGCAGGAAATGAAGTGAACCGTCTCCGGCAGGCGGCCAGCACGCATGATGTCCCGCACACCCATGGGCACACCGATCACTCCGTACTGGCTGTACTCGTGCTCGGCGACCTTCAGGGACTCGCGGTCCTGATCGACGGCAAGGTAGCGCGGAAAACTGCCGTTACGGATGGAGACGGACTCGTTGACCTCGCGCAGGTGCCCCGCACCTACAGCAGCGCCCGTGCCGCCGAAGTGGACGGCTGCGGCGGCGTCGGCCCGCTCGCCGCAGTGCACACGCCGGTAGCGGGCAGCGGCAAAGACCGGCAGACGGTAGGTAAAGGAGTACACAGCTCCGGCAAGGCCGTCCGTGGGCACGTTGTCGTGCATGCCGTACAGGAGGTCCATGGTCACGGCGTCGCCCGGGTAGCCGCGGGGCTTACTGAAGGCCCGGTCCGTGAGCGGGCACAGCGTACGTAGCTTGAGGGACAGTGGATGGTGCAGGGTGTATTCGCGCAGGTCTTCCCACTGGGCTGGGGTCAGGAAGCGCCTCTGGTCGCGTAGCCAGTCGCGCACTTGAAACAGGGCAGCATCAAGTTCTTCCTGAGTGATCCCCTCGCGCAGGAGGGCATGTGTGGCGTCGAGGATATCTGTCCTCACAGGGATGCCTGTGGTCACTGGCTGCTCCGAACGCTCTGGCGGGAGACTCTTGCAACTGACCGCGTCATATGTGCGGCATAGTCGTCTACAAACGATGGATCATCCGAATTGGTTGCCAATAGCTGAATTCCGGACAGATTGCAACGGGGTCCCGGTGGTCGCAAGGCGTTTTCTTTGTGTGCTCGTGACTGTGGGGCAGGTGGGATGATCTCCGATCATGGCTCGTGGGATTGGTTGAGACTTCTGATCCTCCTATTCCCGGTGGGCCGCATGTGAGGGTGGCTGATTGAGGCGGGCGAGACTACCGCCAGCGCCTACCTTGGCAGCGACGCCCTCCCTTCTCACGTGCGGTGCTTCACGATGACGAGAATCAGTTTCAGTGATGACGGTTACGGCGACTACTGGGATGCCGTGATTGAATCTACGGAGAAGCTCGATCTGCGCTCCAAGGAATCCGTATATGCGGAAGTCAGCTTCTATCACGCCGTCCAGAGGTACGACATCGACGCATCTGGGATGTGCAGCCCGGCCGCCTTATGGCGCTGGTTCGAGGAAGCTGAAGGTGCCCTTTTGGAAAGGGTGGGACTGGAGCCAGGCTTCTGTTTCCGGCTCCTGGCCGTGCACCAGGAAATGGACTACCGTCGCCGACTCCGCCACGCGGATGAGGTGCAGATCCGTCTGGCAATCGCCGGCGTGGGACGCTCTACCGTCTGCTACCGACTGCGGGCCGAGCACGATGGTCAGATATGTATGTCCGGCCGGACCGTACGCGTGCTCGTCGATCCGGCAACAGGCGGCTGCCAGCCGTGGCCGGACATGGTGCGCACTCTTCTCACGCGGTCGCCGGACAGCGATGATCGCGCACGGTAGTGGAAGCCATGTCCGTTGGCCGTGTACCACCTGGAGCGCGGGCTTCGTTCCCGCTGATGACATCGCCCCGCCCCGCCCCGGATTCCACAGAAGCCAGATGCAATGGGAATCCCGAGCCGAGTGTTCTCATCCGACCTGGCAACCCCGCAGCTCAGCACAAGATCCACAGACAGGCCCAACGCGACCGGACACCCGCCGTGCTGGCGCTGGGCGCGGCCGTCCTGCTGTCCCTGCCGTTGCTGCGCGGACCACGTCCCGGGCTCGACCCGGACGGAAGGCCGACAGTCGGGCGTCCGGCCCTGGTCGGCTTCGCACTGGCGCTCTCGGCGGTAGTGCCCGCCCCCGCGGCCTGGAGTTCGTCGGTGTTCAGTGCGAAGTACAGCCACTCCGGTCGGCCTGGGTCGAGCACAGCTGTGCCACCGTTCCCGCCGGAAGCTACGGCTGCGGAGTGGAGGGACAGCGACTGTACCGCTGCGCGACTGCCTGGCCGGGTGCCCCCGCCACCGAAAGGGCGGCCGGACCGCCCGTCGCTTCCCGTCCGGCCCGCGGGCCGCCGGGGAGCGGGAGCCGCGGCCCGGCCCCCCGAGCATGTGAGGATGACCCTGTGCCAGATCAACTCGCAGATACGATCATGACCAGGCTGGTCAAGCTCTACAGCGCCGCCGCCGACCCCGAGCAGGCTGTCGCGCAGTCCGCCTACCTGCGCAATCGCTTCACTCACCTCGGCATCCCCACCCCGCAGCGCCGCGCCCTCTCGCGCGAGGCGCTGGAGGGACTCCCGCTGCCGGAGGAGGCCGACTGCATCGCGGTGGCCCAGCGCTGCTGGGAGCTCCCTGAACGGGAGTACCACTACTTCGCCGTCGACTACCTGCGCGGCCACGTGGACCGTTGCTCGGCCGAACTGCTCCCGGTTCTCCGCCAACTGATCGTCACCCACTCCTGGTGGGACACCGTCGACCACCTCGCCGCCAACGTGGTCGGACCGCTGGTGGCCGCCGATCCGGCTCTGGTCAAGGCCATGGACAAGTGGATCCGTGACGAGAACCTCTGGCTCAACCGCGCCGCGCTGATCCACCAACTCGGCTATGGCGAGGCGACAGACCCGGAGCGCCTGTTCAGCTACTGCTCGATCCAGGCCCGGGACGAGCACGGCAGCTGTAGATCGTGATCTTTGGGTTCATGGGGTGCTGTCGGCGTAGGCGTGCCAGCGTTGGTGGCAGGCGCGGGCGCGGTGTTGGTGGCGGCGTCGCCAGGCGGACCAGCGCAGGACGTGGCCGGCGTCCCGGCGGGGCGTGGGGAGGATCAGTAGCCGGAGCAGGCGCAGGAGTTCGAAGCTGCTGAGTGGGACCAGCTCGAGCCCGGCGGGTGTGGGTTCGCCTGCTTCGAGGGCGGTGGCGACGGCGAGGAATGCGTAGGCGACCAGGGCGGCGGTGGACCAGCGGTGCCAGCTGGTCCAGGTGGTGACCTGGCCTTTGTCCAGGCCGACGGTGTTCTTCGCGGCTTGGAAGTCTTCCTCGATCTTCCAGCGCAGGCACACGATGCCCACCAGCCGCGCCAGGCTCGCCGGTATCGGGCTCCAGCAACGGTAGTAGGAGACGGTTCCGGTGTAGCGGTGGCGGCGGGCCAGCAGCACCGAGACCCCGCCTTCCGCGTGGTCGGCGGGGGTGTCGTCGGGGTGGACGTCGAGCATGGCCCAGTCGTAGTCGCGTGCGCCCTTGCTGCCGGTTCCGGTGCGCATCCGCTGCCAGGCCCCCTTGGGGACCAGGGCTTTCGCCTTGGCGGCGGACAGCCTGGCGCCCGAGGGCAGGGTGAGGTGGTGGCTGCTGCGGACCGCGACTGCGTAGCCGAGGCCGAGCCGGCGGCAGGTGGTCCGCAGGGCCTTGGCGCCGTAGACCTCGTCCCCGGCGAAGAAGCTCGCGCGGACCCCGGCGGCGTGCGCCTTCTCCAGCATGGCCTGGGCCTGGGCGGTCTTGGTTGCGAACATCAACTCCTCTGGCACGCCCGTGTGTTCGCGACGCTCCTCGTCGGCGGCCCACTGACGGCCGAGGTAGTGGACGCGGTCGACGATGGTGTGGCCGCGGCTGGTGGCGTAGGTGAGGTGGACGGCGACCTGGCACAGGCCGATCCCGCCGAGCGAGCCGGAGTACTGGTGGGCGGCGCCGACCGCGTCGGTGGAGGACTTCGCGTCGCCGGTCTCGTCCGCGATCAGCACCGCGTCGCCGTCGTCCAGCGCGGCGACGGCCCAGGCGGCGGCCGCGTCCAGCACCGCTTCGTCGTCCCAGCTCGCGCGGGAGAGCAGGTGCTGCAGGCGGTGTGGGCCGCTGTGGCCGATCGCCTCGGCCAGGGTCCAGCAGTTGACGTTCTCCAGTTCCATCAGCAGCCCCTCGGCGAGCTGGCGGAACGTCGAACGCGTCTCCCGGCGGGGAAAACCGCTGGCCACAGCGCCCATGAGGTCCTCGAAGAGCTCACGGTGCCAGTCATGCGCTATCGTCGGCGCGGCAGCCGCCGCGTACTGATGTTGAGTCACATCTCGTCATGATCGCGGCGGCTGTCCTCATGCCCGCAGACGGCCCCGGCCTCGCTGACCAGGAGCAACACCACCGAGATCACGATCTACAGCTGCCGTGATATCCCACCTCCCACGTAGGCCAGTCACGGGCAGCGCCGCAATGGAGGATCTGCCATGCACCAGAACCATGCCAGGAAGAACGCCGCCCGCGAGGTGCAACGCCAGCAGGGACTTAAGTACGCAGAGGCATTGAAACTCGCGCGAGCCGAGCGGGCCACCGGTGGCGCGGACGGGACCACCCGTCCCAGCCAGCAGATCCGTCCCGGCGACCCCAGGCCGGTCGAACTGCGCGATCTGGTGGCTCATCACTTCGACTCGATCAGCGCCTATTTCTACGAAATCCTCAGCCACGGTGAGATCGCCCACGACTACGCGGAATACTGCCGGATGCTGGGCTACCGGTTGACCGACGCCCTGGAACACATGCTGCTCCTCGTCGGCACGTACACCGCGCACATGCAGGAGAATCGACTCTCTCCGGACCGCATCCGTACCTATCTCCAAGTCCGAGATCATGCGGAGGTCGACGCCTTCGTTACACCTGCCGCCCGGCAGCAACTCGGCGGGCTCATGGGTCGGCCAGATACCGAAGGCGACCTGAGCGTCTGGCACCACGTAGGTGAAGGTGTGAGAAATCGTGGTGCTTGGGTGGAGGCGGATCGCGAAGCGATGCTCCTCGGGCTCCTGGCCTCCCTGTACGCCAACGTCCCCGATGACAGCCGAGCTCTCGATCACCTCCCGCCAAACGTCCGCAGGTACGCCCACGATGCACTCGCCCTGAGGTTCAACGCCGATGCAGGGCAGGATGCCCCGGAACCGCCCATCTGAGAGGGCGTTAAGTCCGTTTTTGGTAGATGCCTCGTCCGGGTTGGGTGAGGACGCCTTGGCGGACGAGTCGGCCCAGGCGACTTCGGGTGGTGTTCACGGAGGCTTCGTCGGTGGGCAGGTCTAGGAGTTCGTGCAGTTCACGGGCCCGGAAGGACTGACGGGGATGGTCGTTGAAGTGGGCCACGAGGCGCTGGTAGGTATCCGGTGCCGGCCGCGGTTCGGCCCCGGGGCTGATGATGCCGTCGATGACCTTCGAGGTGGTCTGCAGTTCCGTGAGGTGTGCTCGGGCCTCGACGAGGGCCGCCGTGAGGTCGTCGATCTGCCGTTGCAGGTCCTCGGTGTGTGCGGCGGCCTGGTCCTGCTCAGCCTGGAGGTGCCGCAGCAGGTCGGAGACGTTCACGCGGCCAGCTCGAGGTCGCGCCAGGGGCAGGCGGGGACCGTGAGCCGGCGGGCCATGTTCGCGATGGCCGCCCAGTAGACACGGGCCGTGGAGTTCTCGGGACGGTGGTCGTACTCGCGCACCAGTCGCCGGTGCAATATCAACGTGCCGTTGACCTGCTCGACCACCCACCTCTTGGGCTGCGGAACGAAGCCCTTGTCCTCGGGGTTGCGCTTGACGACGTCGACTGTGATGCCCAGCACCGCACCGTGGATGATCACGGCGTCCTTGAAGCCCTGGTCGACCAGCGCCTTCTCCAGGCGGTTGCCACAGCGCTCGGCGGCCTGGTCCAGCAGGGCGATTCCGGCGGTGTTCTCGTGGGCCGAGGCCGGCAGCACCACCACGCCGATGATCAGCCCCATCACGTCCACAGCCAGCCCACGCTTGCGTCCCGGAGTCCTCTTCGCCGCGTCCAGTCCCGTAGTCGTCCTGGGCACCCCGGCAGCCGCCCGCAGCGACTGGGTGTCCAGGACCACCAGGGACGGGTCCTCTAATCGGCGCGCCCGCTCCCGGACCTGGCAGCGCAGCAGTTCCTGGATCCGCTGGTCCAGGCCGTCCCTGCGCCACTGGGTGAAGTAGTAGAACACCGCCGACCAGGCCGGCAGGTCATGCGGCAGATACCGCCACTGGCAACCCGTCCGGTTCTGGTAGAACAGCGCGTTCACGACTTCCCGCAGATCGCACGACCCCGGGTCCCCGGTCGCCGACCGCGCCACCCGCTCCAGCTTCCACGACGTGATCATCGGCTCGATCAAACCCCACTGATCATCCGTCAGATCACTCGGATACGCCCGACGTTCCATGCCCCCATGACACAGCCCAAGCCCCAACGGGCACCCCCGGATGCCGGAGAGTCCCACGAACGAGCGACGCCAAACCATCAAGAACGGGACTTAACGCCCTCTGAGACGACGGTTCCGGAGTGCAATGCCTCGGCTAGCACCCCGGAGGCCGCCGTTCTGGCGCGTCGGAGTAGTTCCCTGGGGCCGTCATCTTGTTACTGCCGTGGGAGTCACGATCTAGCGACGCCTCAGCGAGCCGGCCGCGAGCCTCCTTGCCATGGTCCGCATGATGGGATTGCATAGACGTGGCTTACCAGGGGCCTTCTGTGCACTTGCCCGACCAGCGGGTGTACTGAAAAGGAGCTCGGCTCACCTGTGCTTGTCGTCATGCCCATGGTCATGTTGTCCTTCTTGCCGGGTCGGCGGCTGAGGTAATGACATGCCCCGTGACATCAGTGCGCGCTTGGCTCGCGCCGTGTCCTGCTACACCGGCGAAGCGCACGAGTCTCTGCGTGCGCGCATCCAGGCTGCTCCGCCCGACTCCGCATTGATCCCTGAACCCACACAGGAGCAGGCTTGCCTGGAGCGACAGATCTTCCACACCTTGGCATGGCCGGACGATATGGCGCTCTACCCGTGGGGAATCAAGCGTGTGGTGCCGACGATCCACGGCCTGACTTTGGAGCTCGAAGGCGATCACGTCGCCCCCCACGCCGCCAAGCTGTTGCCTCGAATCGACGAGTACGAGGAGGTCCGTGGCGTCCCTGGGCTGCGGGTAGAGAAGTGGGTCGATGAGCAGCTCCAGCTTCATGTCCTGGGCACTTCGGCAGCGGTGACCCTGACTGGATTGAGTCGGGGTGCCTGGGAGACAGCAGTCAAGAACATGAGTGGCATCGCCCGCGAGGAGGGCGAGACGATGTGCGACCGGGTCTGCTCAGGAGCGTTGACTGAAGGAGAGTGGTGGTTCGCGCGCGGGATGCTACAAACAGCGGCTCCCGTGGCATGGGTCACGAGCGGATTGTTGCGCCGGATCGCGCTCTTCAACACGATCGGGATGCCGATTTACTTCACCTCCTGGCGGGGCTGGGGAGGCGGCGACGAGTTGTGGTGCTTCGATCTAGACCATCAACCCCGTGGCGATGGCTGCGAGCACCACTCCTTCTTGCGCGCGCTGACGGATGAGACCTTCGGGCTGCCACTAACTGTGCTTGACATGCGCTGCGGTGTCGACAAGCCCTGGCACGGCAGTTGCTCACTCGATGTTGGCAGTTCTAGCGGAAGACCGGGGCAGATGAACTTCCGCTTCAACCGGCGCAAGGGCGAGCGGGTAGAGCGCTGGGCCCAGTGGCATCCCGAGTTCATGGAGGCCAAGCAGCAGATGTGGGGCTCGCCCACCCGGCAACCCTTGGCCTCGCTGTTCCGTTGGCAACTCCGGCGGAACCGATTGTCTCTTACCTGAGCCTTGGTCCCTGCCGGTCCTGCCGGGGCTGTTGGGGAGGTTGTGCCAACTGGCGCGGAATTTGGACGTCGGCGCGCTCCGGACGCGACTCAGCTGCTTGTTGCGGAGTTGCCGGGGTCGTGCGCCGTTGCGGTGCATTGGCCGTGCGGGATGCCCTGCCACCGCGGTGCTGAAGTTGCTCGCGGTGGGCCTCTCGCTCGGCGGCGCGGCCGGCCCGGCGGCGCTCAGCGAGGGTGGGTTCCTTGTCGGGGGCGGCGTAGGGCGCCGTCGAGTCGACGGGTGCCGCGCTGCGGGCGGTGCGGCTCTCCTCGGTCAGGTGGCCGGCCTCGGTCATGACGGTCGTCAGGCGTTGCGTGACTGCGGGGGTGCGCAGGGCGGTGTCGTCCAGGGTGGGGTTGTGAGTGAGCCATGTGGCTCCGGTGCGGGTGGCGAGGTCGCGGACGACGGCTGTCTGTTCCTGGGGGGTCAGGGTGCGGAAGAGGTCGGCGGCCAGGGTGCGCCGGGCGGTGTCGTCCCGCGTCGGCGCGGGCGTGTTGGTCCCCTGGGTGCTCTGGGTGAGGTGCTGGGCGGCGAGGGCGGCTGCGGCGGCGGTCCAGTAGGCGGTGTGTCCGGTGCGGCCGGTTTCGATGTAGGGGCCGGCGGGCAGGGCGGGGTCGTTGTCGGTGATCTGGTACTGGTCGCGGTAGGCGGCGATGGTAGCGAGGTGGCGCTGCCAGTCGGCGTGCGCGGACGGGTCCTGGGGAGCGTGGCCCAGGTCGCGGCTCCAGTCAGGGCGCTGGGTGGTGACGCGCTCGGCGAGAGTTGTGAAGCGGTCGGCGATCAGCTGGGCGCGCTCGCTTAGGTAGGCGCGGTGCATCGGGTTCATCGCCTGGTCCGCAAGCGGGGCGGCGACCCACGCGGGCAGATCCGAACGAAGATCCGCGCCTGCGCCCTGAAGTGCGCGGACCTGCCCCATCAGCTCCGGCAGCCGGTTGCCGTGCTCGTGTCCCACGGCGGGGGTGAGGTCGATGCCGTTGTTCTCGGCGGCCTTGAGCGTCCAGGCCAGGGTGCGCCACTGCTCGGTTCCGCGGCCGGAGGCGCGCAGCTCGGTGGCGGGCGTGGGGTCGGTGGCGAGGTAGCGGTTGATACGCCAGGCCAGGACCTGGCTCACGCTGTCGACGCCGGTCACCGCACGCGCCTGGGCCGCTTGGCGCAGCAGTTCATCGGGTTGGTGGCCGCCTGTCTCGGCGCGGCGCAGGGCGGCGGTCAGGGCGGGCCAGGCGGGTTCGGCTTGGGCCTGGAGGGCGAGCTGTTCGCCCAGGGCGGTGTGGGCGGCAGCTCGGTGGCGGAGGGCGGCGGGGATGCGCTGCTCGTGGTCGGGCACGCCGCGTTCGACCAGCAGCGTGCGGCTGTGATGGGCGAGGTCGTTCAGCAGGTCCGGGCCGGGGGCGGTGCGGGCGTGGGCGGTGTCGAGCAGCACGGTGGTGTCGTGGCCGGCGCGGTGGGCGGAGGTCAGGGTGGCTGCGAGCTGAGGCCAGTCACGGTGGGCGGTGACAGTGGCCGGGGTGGTGCCCGTGCTTCCGGCGACCTGGGCGACGTACCGGTCCAGTTCCTCGCTAGACACGTAGGGGTGACCGGCGGGGGTGCTCCCGGAGGCCGCGATGGTCCGTAGGGCCGCGGGGGTGGCGATGGCGGTGGTCGGGGTGAAGTCGCTGGCGGCCAGGCCCAGCAGGGCTGCGTAGCGGGCGGCGTCGGCGGTGGTGGGCCGGTGCAGGTGGGCGGGAGCCTGGTGGTCCTCGGTGTGGTGGTTGATGCGCCAGGACAGCAACTGGGCCGGTGAGTCGGCGGTAGTCAGATCGCCTTGGCGGGCTGCTGCGGCGAGGAGTTGTTCGGGCTGCCAGCCCGCTGCTTGGGCGGTGCGCAGGGCGCGGGTGACGGCGCTGAAGGCGGGGTCCTCGATGATGCGTGCGGCGAGGTCCGGCCCGAGGACGGTGGTGGTGAGCTGGGTGTAGTGGTGGCGGGTGAGGGTGTCGGTGGCGTGGTCGTAGCGCGGGACCAGGGTGGCCAGGGATCCGGCTTCTTCCTGGCTGTTCTTGATGGTCTCGGTGGCGGTGTGCTGGGCGCCTTCGCGGGCCAGGACGCGTTCGAGGACTTCGCGGGCGGCGAAGGTGTCCGGGTCGTGGCGGGTGGCGTCGAGCTGGTCGTCGGTGTCGAAGGCGAGGAGTTCGTGGGTGACGGTGTAGATGGTGGTGCGCTCGCGGGCACGGGAGATCTGGACGTAGAACTGTTCCCGGTTCATGTCCTCGGTGACCAGCGGGTGGGCGGAGTCCACGGTGCCACCCTGGGAGCGCATCACGGTGGAGGCGTAGAGCAGTTGGACGTTGTCGCTCACGTACGCGGCTGGCAGGGTCAGGCGTCCGCCGTGGTCCAGGTGGCGCACCTTGAGTGAGCCGTCCTGGTGGCGGGCCATCACCTGCCAGGCGTCGCCGTTCTTAACGAAGTCGCGACCCCGGTTGGTGGTGATCTTCCGCGCGTTTTCGCGGGTGACGATCCAGTCCCCGCGCCCGGCCCGGTTGCCGTCGGCCAGCTGCACCCCGTCTGCCTCGACCTGCCCGGCGGTCACACGGTCTTCGCGGGCGCGGGCGGACAGGGCGGTGACATCGGTGTTGGTGGCGGTGCTGATCAAGGTGGTCTTCCCCGCCAGCATGTCCGCCTTCCACCCCTCGTAGGCGGCATCGACCATCGCTTGGCGCGACCCACCGTGGATGCGCTCACCGGCCAGGTAGAAGTCCAGGCCGGCCCCGTCGCCAACGCGGATCTTCAGCGTGGCGGCGGCCTCGTCCTTGTCGGCGAATCGGTGCAGTTCGGTCAGCTCGTAGGCGCCGACCTCGTGGTGCACCTGGCGCAGGATGCCGCCCGATTCCACGGCGGCCAACTGGCGGTAGTCGCCCAGCAGCCGCACCACCGCACCGCGGGCGGCGGCGAACTGCACCAGGGCGTCGACGTTGGCGGTGCCCGCCATCCCGGCCTCGTCCAGCAGCACCACATCCCCCGGGCGCAGCAGGAAGGAGGCGCGGCTGCGCGGCACCGGGCGGCCGGACTGGAGAGCCTGGGCGGCGGGGCCCTGGATGTACTCCCACAGGAACTTGTGCAGGTTCTCCGCCGGGCGTCCGAGGTCCTTGGCCAGGACGGCTGCGGCTGCCGCTGAGGTGGCCAGGGGGATGACGCGCTGGCCGGCCTGGGAGGCGACGTGGACGTACGCCTGCATCGCGGTGGTCTTGCCGGAGCCACCCGGTCCCAGGCCCACCACGACCATGCGGGCGTCGGTGGCGAAGCCCTCGACCAGGGCCCGCTGCCCGGGGTCCAGGGCGCGGTGGCCGCTCTCGAAGCCGTCCAGGGCGGCGGCGGTGAACGGTCCGGACAGCCCGACCGCCGTGGAGGTCTTCGCCGCACTGACGACGCGCCGCTCGGCGTCCAGGACAGCTTGGGAGGTGTAGCGGACGGCGGCGTGCTGCTCGAAGACCGAGGCCCCGTCCGAGCGCTGGAGCTCGGCGGGCTCAGAGATCAGTGCGGGTGCGGTGACCTGCACGCTGCGTTCCGGGGCCAGGGCCGCGGCCACGATCCGGGCCGTCCAATCACTGTGCTCCTCGCTGCTGGCGGGGCTGTGGTCGCGCACCAGGCGCTCGGCCTGGGCGCGCAGATTCCACACCGTCCAGGTGGATCGGCCCTCCGCCACGGCGAGGATCGCCCGGTCGGCCAGGGCGCCGAAGTCGAGCACCGGCCGCTCGCTGCCCGGGGCTGGCTGGGGCTGGTGGGCGGTGGTCGGCACAGCAGTCATGAGCTGGCCGATGGCGGCGGGTCCGTGGACCTGGATCAGGCTGCGGGTCCAGTCGGTGCGCATCTCGTTCAGGGAGCGGGCGGCCGTCTTGCCCTCGCGGGTATCGAGGTTGGCCTGCCGCGCCAGCTTGTGCGCAGCCCCCGTTCCGGGGTCGCGGCCGTGGTCGGCCCGGTAGCTGCGCAGCAGTTGTTCGTAGCGGGCTTCGATCTCGGTGCGGCGTGAGGAGAAGTGGGTGATGAACTCGGTCGGGACGCCGACGATCTCACGCACCGGCTCCTTGCTAGAGGAGCCCGGACGGGCGGCGAAGGAGACGCCGAGCCGGGCGGTGAGCTCGGTCTCGAAGCGGGTGTTGTAGAACTCGGAGGCGGCCACCGTGGTCGCGTACAGGGCCCGCGCGTCCAGTGAGCGCCACTTGCCGTCCACCCCCATGACCTTGGCTGAGACGGCGACGTGGGTGTGCAGGTTCGGGTCGCCGGCGCGGGAGTCGAAGTGGTCGAACGCGGCAGCGATCAGGCCCTTCGTCTCGATTTGGGCCTGCCCGGTTGAGCCGGTGCGGGTGAACGCGGCGTGCTGCTCCAGTAGCTCCAGCGCGGCGCCCCGGGCGGCTTCGTGGGCCTGACGCACGGCCGCGCGCACCTGGTCACGCTCGTCTAGCGCCCACAGCAGCGCGGCCGACTTCACCGGCGCGAACACGACATCGAAACCGGCCACGGCCGCGCGCTGGCGGGCGGACTCCTCACGCTGGACCTTCTTGACCTCGGTCGCGGTGGGTTCGCGCCGCGCCCGCTTCTCAAGGACCTCCAAGCGGCCGGCCACGCGGGACTTGAACGAGGCCAGGGCCTTGTACTCGGGGAAGCCCCGGCCCAGGGTGGCGCTCTTCACCGCAGCGGCCACGACCTTCTCCCGCTGCTCCTCCCCCATCCCGGCGGTGACGTTCTCCTCCAGGTAGGCGGCAATCATCCGCTCCGCGTCCGGGTGCTGCCCCAGGCCGAAGAGGTGCTTCATCTGCGCCTCGGTGACGGTCTGCCCGTCCAGGTCCAGCAGGGGTGCGCCGGCGCCCACCCAGATGCCCGCGGGGTTGCCCTTGGCGGTGTAGTAGTCGGCCGCGGACTGGCCGCGCTGGCGCTGCACGTCGCCGCCCGCGACCTGCCGCGTCAGGTAGGTGTAACCCGTCCCCGAGGTGAGCTTGTGGATGGTCATCAACGCGACCACCACTTGACTGATTGCGCCGGGATACAGCGAGGGGACGACGCTATTCGCGCCGCCTTTTCCACTGCTCCCGATCGTGTCATGGGAGCAGCTTATATCCGCGCAGCGGGCCATGCTCAGAATATCTGCAAGAGGTGTCTGGCTGGCTTCACTGATGCTGCGTACCTGCTGCTCAGAGCGTCACTGTGCTCGGATCGTGAGATTCTTCTACGGTTCACCTTCCATTGTTTCTCATTGCTTCTCATCGTTTATCCGCAGCAAGATCCGGGGGTTTCCTGACCTGGGGTTCTGCGGTTATGGTGCGGTGCATGAGTGGACGAATTGCAGCGTCGCGTTCAGCGGCGGTCAAAGCAGCACAGGCGGCGAAGGCGCAGCGAGATGCTGAGCGGCTGGAGCACGAGCGGAAGGTGGAAGCGGCGCTTGCTGACTTCTACGAAGGGATGGCGAAGGCGACTGCTCTGAGGGCGCAGGCGCAGGTTCGCGCGGCGAGGCTGATCGCGGAGGCCGAGGTCTCCGCGGTGGAGCCGGAGAGGGCGGCGAAGGAGGCGTTGCGCACGCTGGCCGGCCTGGGCGAGTCGCGAGATCAGATCGCTGAGCTGACGGGGCTCGCCATCGCGGATGTCCGGGCGGCGCTGAGCACGGCTTCGGCTTCGGCTTCGGCTAAGCGGGGCCCGGGAGGCAAGAGGGCAGCTCCGAGCGAACCGGAGCCCGCAGAGCGGAGCGGTCGTCCGTTGGATCAATCGGAGGGTCGGGAGGTGGCGAATACGTCGTTGGAGGCGGTGTCGGTGCCGCCGTGATCAAGTGCAACCGTCAGGTCGCTGTGCCTAGTCATGCCGATGCCCGGCCCCAGTCTTGCTGGGGCCGGGCATCGGCATGTCCGAGGCGAGTCGCCTATGCGATGTGCGGGACGAAGCCGCCCCGAACGTCGGCTCTGGACACCAGCTCGAAGAGGTGGGTGTCCATCAGCTCCGCGGGGGCCTGGAGGACGAGTACGCCGCCAGCTCCGGCGACTGCGTCAGCCCACTCCGTGCGTTCGGCGAGCTGCCCCTGCTCGCTGATGGTCGGGATGAGGACGCCCACGTCGCCTGGGCCGTCGAGCACGCACATGGTCGGACGGGCGAGGGCGGTCCAGTCCGCCAAGCGGACCGGTGCGCCGCCGTCGTAGAAGGCGAGCGGTGGTAGGTCGGACACGCCTTCTGCTTCGGCGGGTATCACCACGCTGGGAACGGGCGAGATCAGGAAGCGGCAGCTGTCGCCGGGGATGAGGTTGGGCACCTGGCGATTATGACCCGCACGTCCGACAGCATGACGACCACACCGGCCGCCTGCCCCACCTCAGCGCTTCCAGAAGGTGTCGAACTCGCGTGGGTGGTAGCGCTTCACGGGGGCGCCGGGATCTACCGGGCCCGGGGGCTGGTTGCTGGGGTCATCGCTCTCTTGAGCGCGCTTGATCCGCTTGCTGATGGCACTGAGGGTGACCCCGTAGTGCTCGGCGAGTTCGCTGGCGCTCTGCGGGGCGCCGCTGAGCCAACGAAGCTCGTCTGCGGTGGCCTCCCGGGGCTCGGTGATGTATCCGAGCTTGGTGAGTTCGGTGAGGAGTCGGAGGCGGGGCCAGAAGCGCGAGCGGCCGATCTTTCCGATGCTCATCGCGGCCAGCTCGGGACGGCGCATGAGGGACTTGATCGCTTCAACGTTGCGCCCCGTGAGCTCGGCGATGCCATTGATGTCGATGACATCCTCGCCGGCTGCGGTGGTCGGCGCAGGCTGCTCCGTCTCCTGGGGGATGGAGGTCGTCGCGCGAGCACCCCCCCGGGTGCTTCGGCGAGACAGCCACGCTGCGACGTCGCCGGCCCGCCGACGTCCGAGTCCATCTCCTTCGGGGAAGGGGTCCTTCGCCGAGGGTCCGTACATATTGGGGTAGGTGCTGACTGTCTTCGCGTTGAGTCCGGTGCGCTTGGCGACCTCGGGCAGGGTCAGTAGTAGATCTGGGTCCTTCACGAGTTCGCTGACATCGATTCGGCCGGCCTCGTTGTCCCGAAGCCAACCCTCGGCGCCCACCCGGGGATAGTGCTTTTGCCGTCCGGGAGTCTCGATCTCGTCGGGCCAGCCCGGCAAGGTCGTCCAGTTCCGGGCAGTCGACTCGGAGACGCCCGTCGCTTCCGCGAGCTGCTTCACGTTGATCACGTCGGGCAGTCCGGCCAGGCGGTCGGCCAGTGGCACGGGCGGGGTGTCGACTGACATCCGTGGGTCTCCTCGGTGGCTGACGGGGAAGCGATTCCTTCTCCGCTTCAACATGCACTAATTTACCTAGTGCGGGACGCGTCCTTCGGGCAGCGTCTTCGTGGGAGAAGACCGGCGACTTGCCCAAGCCGACCCATCGAGGTCGGTACGTCCCCCTCGGGGGACGTGTCGCCGGTCTTCGTCACGTCGTGCACCTGCTGCTAGGCGGCAAGGTACAGATGATGGCGGGTCGAGTCCGGTTGCCGCTGCTCGTGGACCAGTCTCTCCCACCAGCTCTCGAAGGCTGTGCGCTGCTTGGCCAGCGCTCCGGCAGGTGCGACGGCCAGGGTGCGTTCCAGGGCCGGAAAGCTGGGCCCACGAGGAACGATCTCAGCCCTGGTGATGCCGTAGCCGTCCGCACTGGCGGAAGCTCCTGCCTTGTGAGCGTGCCAGCGCGCGGCTTCCTCCACATCACCTCGCGCCCCCGTGTAACCGATACGGACCGAACGCCAGGTGGCCCCCTTCCTGGTCGGGTCGTCACGTCTTGGGTGGACGATTCGACGCACGTCGTAGAGCGACCACATCTGCTCCGGCTGTTCGAGTCGGTACTCGAATCGCCGTTGAACCTCGTAGAGGCCGTGGAGGCGGACGACGTCCTGCGCGGACCGAGAGCCGAAGAGACGGGACCGCGGGTTCAGGGCCAGCGCGGTGTACTCCAAGGCGAGCGCGTCGGCCCCGATCTCAGGTTCCGCGCGCCACCGCTCGACCAGCTCAGGCAATCCGGCCCGGCTACCCGCGAAGGGACAGTACCCGCACGCCGAACGCGACCAGCGCTGGTTGAAAAGGGAGTAGAGAAAGCGGTCGCACTGCTCCCGGTCCCACCCCCAATCGTTGATCAGGGGGTACTCGGGTTGTCGGCAGGCCGTGGTGTAACTCTGGTCTCGGACCGCCCTTCGTACCTCCTCAGCTGCGAAACCGATCACGTGCCGGAACGGGTGCCCTTGGTACTCGTCGGCATACCAGGCATCCAGCACGGAGCCTTTGGCTCGCCAACTACACAGGCGCCGCTTGGCGGCCACCTGCGGCACAGTCCCACTTGTCTTGAGTTCATCGGACAAGCGCCACGGACCACGCATGATCATCCGCTGGGGCTCCCGGGAGTCGTCCAGGACCACGTACCCCCCGGCCTGGGCTGCACGGGATATCTGTACGAACCGCACCTCAGCTGCACGCATCAGCGGGAGCAGGTGCTGCTCCATCAACCTGCGGGTGATGTCGGGTTCATCGCCGGTCATTGCGGTGACGACCGTCAGCCGGTCCAGAGGGAAGTCTCGCGTCTCCGGCTCGACCAACCAGCGGGCGAGGATGGAGGCGCTGTCCAGCCCCATGCCGAAGCTGAGTGCAACCGGCAGATCGGCGATCGGATTCACGCGGCGCACCCCGTCCCAGGCCACGGAGCAGCACCTGCTCCGCATCCGCGAGGCTCCTCCGACAGAAGGGACCGCGCGCCAGAGAGTTCACTGGCCTCGCTGATGATCTGCTTCATCGACAGGTCGTTGCGGAAGCGGTGTCCGATCTCGTCCTCGACCTCGGCGTACTCCGCAGCAAGCTCCGGGTTCATGCGGGCAGAGATCGTCAGGTCCCTCCGTGACGCGAGAGGGCAGAGCCGGCAGGAGAGTCGACTGACAGAGCGGTAGGCGGGGTGCCAGGGTGCTCCGCTCGCCTTGATCGTCCGCCATACCTCCTCGGTACTGAAGTCGCGTATCGGAAGCCAGCTGGTCACCTCCCTGCGCCCGGAGCTGGCTGCCGTGTCCACGGCGACCGTCGGCCGCCGGGCGCGGGCGCGGCTCTCGGCAGCTCGGAGCCCGAGGGCGGACAGCAGGCGTGCGGGCCGGCCGGGGATTGCCAGCTCCCTGGCGGTCTCGGTGTAGAACTTCCGGGCTACGTCTCGCTTCATCCCGGAAGTGCTTCTCTGCACTTCACCCATTCGGGTGCAACGGGTGGTCCTGAACTCGCTATACCTGGTCGGTGTCAGCTGCTTGTCGCTCACGAGGTCGGCCAGATCAGCTCGTCCAAACCTCCCACCTTGGCTGGACCGGCTCTGATCGTTCCGACCCACGTCGCCGTCCGCCTTGGATACGGGGAGGGACAGCTTGTGCAGGGCCACCCGAATGGGCCTGTCGCGTTGCTGGTCCAGGGGTGCGCGGCAAGCGTGTGGCGTGGGGCATCGTGCCTGCGACCGCGTCGTTGTTGCGGTCGGCTGATGGACGTGACCGATTGGAGTCCTCTCGTGGTCTACTCGCCCAAGCCCGCCACTGCCGCGACCGCCGCATCGAACCGCGAGGCCGTTGCTCGGTTCGACATGGATGACCGGCAAGACTTCGCGGACGCCGACCGGGACCTGATCGCGCCGTTCCCGGACAAGCTGCGCGGCGCGGACGGTCACCTGATCTTCGACACCGCCAAGTTCGACTACCTGTCCGACGACGCCCCGGCCCCCGACACCGTGCACCCGAGCCTGTGGCGGCAGTCGCAGCTGATGCGCAAGGGCGGCCTCTACAAGGTGGTCGACGGCATCTACCAGGTGCGGAACAACGACCTGGCCAACCTCACGGTCATCGAGGGCGACAGCGGCCTGGTCATCGTGGACTGCGCGTCCAATGTTGAGGCCGCCTCCCAGGGCATGGCGATGATCCGTGAGCACGTCAGCGACAAGCCGGTCGCCGCCGTGATCTACACCCACACGCACATCGACCACTACGGCGGGGTCAAGGGCGTCGTCAGCGCCGAGGACGTGGCCTCGGGGAAGGTGCCGATCATCGCGCCGGGCACCATCGCGTCCTTCGACAAGCACGCCATCGGTGAGAACGTCATCGCCGGCAACGCCATGTCGCGGCGGGCCGGCTACGCGTTCGGCAGCCTCCTCGAACTGGACCCCACCGGTTGCGTCACCTGCGGCATCGGCATCACGTCGCTCCCGGGGGTGACCGTCTCCTACATTCCGCCGACCGACCCGATCACCGAGACCGGGACGAAGCGGGACCTGGGCGGGCTTGAGTTCGAGTTCCTCTACGCCCCGGACACCGAGGCGCCCGAGGAGATGCACATCTGGATCCCGCAGCTGGCTGCGCTGACCTGCGCGGAGAACGCCAACCACTCGCTGCACAACATCCAGACCCTGCGCGGGGCCCGCACCCGCGACGCGCGCAACTTCGCCCGCTACCTGGACGAGACCCTGGAGCGCTGGGGCGACGACGCCCAGGTCCACTACGGCCCGCACACCTGGCCGGTCTGGGGCAACGAGAACATCACCGGGTTTATCGAGTCCCAGCGCGACACCTACAAGTACATCCACGACCAGGCGCTGCGGCTCGCGAACAAGGGCTACACCCCGCTGGAGGCGGCTGAGGAGATCGAGCTGCCCGAGGAACTGGGCCGCAAGTGGTTCAATCGCGGCTACCACGGCACCCTGCACCACGACGTGCGCGCGGTGTTCACCAAGGAACTGGGCATGTGGGACGGCGACCCGGTCTCCCTGCACCCCCACCCCCCGGTCGAGTCCGCCCGCCGCTTCGTCGACCTCATCGGCGCCGAGAAGGTCATGGCCGAGGGCCGCCGCGCCATCGACGCCGGCGACTACCGCTGGGCCGCTCAGATCCTGCACACCCTGGTCTTCGCCCAGCCCGACAACCAGGCTGCCCGCGAACTCCAGGCCGACGCCTACGAGCAGATGGGCTACCAGGCCGAGGGCCCGCAGTGGCGCGGCATCTACCTGACCGCCGCCAAGGAACTGCGCCAGGGCGTCCAGGCCGCCACCTTCGCCACCGCCAGCCCCGACACCATCCTGGCCATGCCCCTGGACATCCTCTTCGACTACGCCGCCGTCCACCTGATCGGCGACAAGGCAGCCCAGGCGCACCTGCGCATCGACTTCCACTTCACCGAAGCGGACGAGACCTGGACCATGTGGGTCAACCGCGGTGTCCTGAACGCCCGCCGCGGTGCCTCCCCAGACACCCAGCTCACCGTCACCGGCCCCAAGGCCGCGCTGGTGGGCGCCCTGCTGAAGCCCACCGCTGCCGCACAGCTCGCCCAGGCCGGCCAGCTGAAGCTCGACGGCGACGAGCAGGTTCTGCTGACGCTCGCCGGACTCTTCGACGAGTTCGACCCCAACTTCAACATCATCAGCCCGTGACAAGGGGCTGATGGGCGCGCCCGGCGGGCGTTGGGGCTCTCGCCCAGCTTCTGCGACCACGCAGGCAGCTGGGCGAGAGACGTATTCGGGCTCGCGGGATGGGCGTATGAAGGAGGTCATGCGGGGGGCTCCAAGGGCGGCTGAGTGATTCGGGGTGTCGGGATTCCAAGGTCGACCGCGGGCCTGCGGGCTCGGCGCCCGGCTTCCTCTCTCTTCGTGCGGAGGAAGCTCAGGGTGAGGTCGATGCCTTCGATCTCACCTGCCCAGCCCTCGGCTCGGGCACGGTCGCGTCGGACGATCAGGTCGTCTTCGAGCTCGCCCAGTCGGTCGAGCATTTTCGGGTTGACGTGGAGCATGGGGCAGCGGATGCAGGCGTGTTCGTGCTGGCAGGGGCTGCCGTAGGGTCGTCCGCAGGCGCCGAGTTCGACTTTGCGGCGGTCGAAGTGCTCCTGGAACTCGTTCCACTCCTCGGTGGTGGTGTCGCGGTACTCGTCGGCCGGACGGGTCTCGCGGCGGTGCTGGAGATGGGCCTGGTAGTGGCGGATGACGTCCTCGTCGAAGACCGCGACGTAGCCACGAGTGGTCTGGATGTTCAAGTGACCGAGCAGGGCGGCGCCGATGTGGATGGGCAGGCCGCTGTTGACCAGCTCGGTGATGAAGATTCTTCGGAAGTCGTGCGGGGTGAACGTCAGTCCCTTGAAGCCGGGGTGCTGCTCGGCCAGGGCCAGGCATCGGCGCTGGATGATCTGCGTGATCGCGGCGGGGCTGAAGACCGCGGGGATGGTGCCCTTCTGCCGCTGGAACAGGAACGGCATGGGGGCGCTCCAGACCTTGTCGTGCGGGTCGTAGCGGGTCAGCTGCGGGATCGGCCGGCCGGTGCGGGCGTGGCGGCGGATGATGGACGCGATCACGTGGAACAACTCGGCCGACATCGGGATCACGCGCTCGCGGTCAGTCTTCGAAGGGGCGATGACCAGCAGGGCGATGACCTCACCGCCGGGACGCTGGTACTGGCGGATACTCAGGTGGGTCAGCTCGCACAGTTCCTCGATGCGCACCCCGGAGTGCCGCAGGGTCTCCACGCTGGCCCAGTCCCAGAAGGCGGCCTCCTCGACGCTGGCGATGTGGACGTTCTCGCCGCTGTCCTCGTTGCGAAGCCGGGGCGGGACGGGCGCGCAGTGGCGGCTGAACTTGCGGTCCTGCTCGCTCAGGATGCGGGTGTATGTGGTGCCCGCGAAGGTGAAGGACTCGCCCTCGACGGCCTTCTCGGCGAGTGCCAGCAGTTGGCGGGCGTGGTCGTAGCGGGACTCGACGTGCTCGACCAGCGCGGGCAGCAGGGGTTGGCGCTGCCGGGTGCGGTCGGCGGAGCGCTCGTTGATCCGCCGTCGGCGGGCACCGAGACCGTGCAGTTCGGAGGGCGGGACCGGGCAGGGGGCGACCCACAGTGCCCAGCGTTCGGGCTCCTGGGCTGCCCAGGTGTGCAGGTCGTAGTAGAAGCTGCGGAGCGAGATGACCAGGCTGTCCGCGCCGGCTCGCGGGGCGCCGTTGTCCTTGACGCTGATCATCTGCCGCCAGGCCGCGTAGACCTCGGGGCTGATCCGCAGGTCGGTCTGCTCGGGGTTGATCCGCTCGATCTTCTCCCAGAAGTGGTGGGCGATGTGCAGCACCAGGTTCTTCAAGGTGGCGTAGTCGGTGTCCGCGCGGCGGCGTCCGAAGTAGTCGATGAGCAGACCGCGGACCGCGCGGTTGCGGATCGGGTAGTGGTCGACGAGCTCCTCGATGCTCTTCTGGCCGCGCATCAGGGCGGCGCGCATCGTGGCTGGGGCGGTCGGCGGTAGGTGGCCCACTGCGTGCAGGACATGCCACACGCCCTGGCCGCGCAGCCGGTTCCCGGTCTTCTTCGTCGGGTCCAGGACCGACCAGGCTCGCCGGTTCTCCTGAGCGAAGTGCAGCAACGACGGAGCGGTGACGTCACTCAAGGCGATGCCCTGGACCGTCAGCAGGGCGCACAGGTCGAACAGCGCCTCGGCCCGGTGCGCGTAGCTGTGCTGATGGGCGGTGACCTGCTCGGTGAACGCCGTCAGCAGCGGGTCGCTCTGGGCGGTGACGAACATCGCGGAGAAGCTGGTCATCTGGTGGCGGCGGAACGCCAGCAGCGTGGGCTGGACCACGCGCAGGCAGAACATCGACCGCAGGCCCACGGTGAGAGCGATGCTGGCACTGCTGCGGCACTCCAGATCGTTGACGTTCACCTGCCCCTGGCCGACCGGGCTGGCGTCCCACCGCTCCTGCCAGGTCGCCCCGGGGAATCCGGACAGGTAGACCAGGACCTCGCGGGTCGCGGAGCCGCGCTGGTAGCGGGTGACGGGGGCGCCGTCCCAGGTCTCGACGGCGAGATCGGCGATGGTGCGGGCGGACGCCCCTGCGAGGTTGCCGAACGGCCGGGGTGCGCACGCGGCGACGGCTGGTTCGGGGGTCATCGGGCCGCCGACGAAGCGGCTGGGATAGTCCAAGCCCTCGGCGATGGGGCCGTGGCGGCGGCTGACGCCGGTGGCCGTGCTCAGGATGCTCTTAGGCACCGAATACCGCCTGGATGTCTGCGGCGTCGTAGCCGGTTGGGTAACTGGCTTGTGGGCGTGGGCGGTTGTAGTGCTCCAGCAGGGCGTCGAAGATCTCTTCGACGCGGACAGCCAGGTAGCGGCTGGTGGTGGCGATGTTGGCGTGCCGCATCACGGTCTGGATCTCGGCGAGGCTGAGCTTGCCGCCGGCCGCCATCCGACCCGCGGCGGTATGCCGAAGGTCGTGAAGCGTCCAGTTGGTGGCCGCCTTCTCCTGGGCGCGTTGCAGCACCCGGCGCATCGCCCAGTAGGTCAGCGGCCGGCTCTCGCCGCGGCGGGTCCGCCAGATCGGCGCTCCTGCTCGTGGCACCCCGGACTCGTCGAGGTAGCGGGCCAGGCGCACGCACGCCTCCGGCGAGATGGGCACCAGGTCCCGCTTCCGGGTGCCCTTGGAGATCACATACAGACCCGGGGCCGCCCAGTGGACGTCCTCGATCCCCACGCCCAGCAGTTCCTCCGCCCGCGCCCCGCTGGAGACGTAGCACTCCAGCAGCGCGCCGTCGCGCTCGCAGTTCATGGCCGCGAACAGCTCGTCCCACAGCCGGTCCGGGATCGAGCGCGGCGGACGGTCAGTGACCTTCTGCCGCAGCCGGGACCGGCCCAGGACCGGCTTGTTCTCCAGCGGGCTCAGGTGGCCCAGGGCCCGGCGACGCTGGGCCGAAACGGGCACCGGGTTCACCACCGGACCACGCCCGCAGTGGGCCTGGAACTCGTAGAAGCCGCTTACCACCGACAGCGCGTGGTTGATCGTCGTGGGCGCGTACCCGGCTCGCAGGTAGGGCTTGCCCGTGTGGGCATTGATCGAGCCCGGGACCGCTGATGCCGGGGAGAGTCGACGACGCTGCGGGTTCGGGGCTGTGCGCAGCCAGCCGGTCATCACCGCGGCCTCCGCCTCGGTGGCCTTCTCCCACGCGACATCCAGTAGCCACAGCAGGCGGAACCACCGGAGCATCCCGAAGCCGTAGCTGCGGCCCGTCAATGGGCTGCTGTCGCACAGCGCCAGATCGCGCAGGTACTCGGTAACCGGCCCGATCTCCACGTCGAACCCGTTAAGGACGATGTACGGCGGGTGTGCCTCGGATGTCGGGACTACGGTGCCGACGCGGGGCACCGTTGCTCGACCTTCCATCAACTCGTTGCGTAGATCCATTTCCCACTCCTTGATCGCAGTGACTGGCACGGCGATCAACGAGCAGAAGATGGTGCAGATAACGGTGCAGTACCTAGCCTGCGCACTCATCCAGAGGCCACGGTGACGGACCATGTCCAAGAGGCTGCCCTGCTCACGGCGGCGGATCTCGAAGCGGACGCCGTAATAGTCGGCCTGAGCGCGGGCTACCTCAGCCGCGCCGACCCACTCTGCCGGGCCAAGATCGCAATGGAGCACGACCATTCGTTCGAGCACCCCGGCGTCGTCTGCGAGGGTCGCGGCCTGATGGAGGGCGACTTGGCTGTCCTTGCCACCGGACGAGCTGAGGATCAGGGAGTCGAATCCACGAAGCCAGCTACGGGCCTGTGTGGTGGTACTCATGCTCTTCTTCCTCGGTGCGGGTTGGCGGTCGCTGCCGCTTTCTGGTGTCGCTTTGGGAGGCGCTGGTGGGCGCGGCAGCGGGTGCCAGCGCCGAGCGCCTGGGCAGCATCGCTGTGACCGATGCGAGTGGGGCCGCAGCGCTGGTCTCCGTGGTCAGCTCGGCACTGACGGGCGGCTGGAGAACGGGTGGCTCGGTGCGGATCGCCTCCGCGTACGGCTGACGCCGGGCGTCCTGGGCGATACGGAGCCGCGCCTCAGCGACACGCTTCTCACACCACGAGAGGCTGTAGCCGGTCCGTGCGGTGAGCTCGGTGTAGTCCGGCTTCCAGTCCGCGTCGGCGGTGATCTCCGCGTGCAGGGTGGCGACGATCGCGGCGCGGCTCGGCCGACGCTGTGTACGCGCCCCGGTCTCGGCCCCCGCGGGCTCGGGACCGTCGCTCGCCCGCCGCTCGGAAGAACGGACCGTACGCGCTTGGGCGATGCTCGGCGACAGCTCGGGGGCCTCCGGCTGCCGTACGGGTTCGGCCTCCGGCTGCCGTACGGGTTCGGCCTCCGGCTGCCGTACGGGTACGGGCTCCGGCTGCCGTACGGGTACGGGCTCCGGCTGCCGTACGGGCTCGCTGGAGCGAGTCTCGATGAGGCCAGCCACGGCCAGGAAGGCGAGCTGCGGCCAGGCGGCCATGATGAAGCCCCACACCGTGGGTTGGGCCGTAGCCAGGTTGGCAGCCAAGCTCATGACCACGCCGAGTACCAGCACGCCCCTTGGCCAGTTGACCTGCTCGCCCTGGCGTCGGCGTCGGCGCATCTCGGTGACGGCAGCCAACGCCATCAGTTCGACGCTGGCGGCAATGCCGTCGGCTACCCACCCGATCTGTCCAGACCGCACGGCGAGGCGTTGCACATGGGTGAAGGACACCGCGAATGCGGACAGGCCGAGTACAGCGACCACGATGTTCGCCGTCGCCGCGTCGCGTCTGGAGGCGTCGTCAGGCAGCCGGGGCGGGGCCGTTTCCCCACTGCCCACGGTCACCATGGGTAAGGTCCGAGCGTACGGGCCAGCTCGGTGAAGCAGGCTGCCTGAACGATCAAGTCCGCGCGGTTGAGAAGCGTTCCGTCCGTATCGGCCTCGATGGATGGGCGGACCTGTGCGAGTCGCCTCAGCTGATTGGCGGCGGCCGTGAGCAGGGTGCTGAGCGTCGAAGTCGTCAGTACAGTCCGCCAGGGCGTTGGTGCGCCGGAGCCGCTGCGGTGGAAGCCGTCTGTATTGCGCTGCGCGATGAGTTGGAGCCCCCGCTGCGGCTCCTGCCACCTGAAGGGGTCGGCCGGCTGCGTGGTGAAGTCGCAGGACTTCACCAACCGGTAGTAGTAGCTGGTTCCGCTGGCCAGGTTCTGCCTGTTGGTCCCCGCGTCGTCAAGGGACAGCGCAAGGATCTCGGCGAAGGTCATGAAGTCGATGGGGTCGGGGTCCGCCTCGCTCTCACGGCAGGTCATCAGGTACTCGGCGATGGTCGGGACGACGATGTGCGGGTGTCCGAGCCGGGTGCGCTGGCGGGCGATGGGCTCGCCGTTGTAGTCGTGCCAGTCGATCACTGCCACGGCGGGGAGGTGTTGGAAGGGGATGCGTGCCGGATGTCGGCGGCGGCTGAACTCTGACCCAGTTTCGCCGGTTGAACGCTGACCCTCGGGTCGTCAGTTGATCTTCATTAGCTGGTTTCGTTGACGGCGGTGGGGACGCGGCCCAGGTCGTGGCCGCGCATGCGGTAGGAGTCGCCTTTGAGGGAGTGGACCTCGGCGTGGTGGACGAGGCGGTCGATCATGGCGGCGGCGACGGTCTCGTCGCCGAAGACCTCGCCCCAGCGGCCGAAGGGCTTGTTGCTGGTGACGATCACGCTGGCGCGTTCGTAGCGGTTGGAGATGAGTTGGAAGAAGAGGTTCGCGGCGTCGGCCTCGAAGGGGATGTAGCCGACTTCGTCGATCTATGCCGATATCCGCATAGATCGACGAACTTGGCTACCTCGAACTGGACCGCCGCGGCGCCGAGATGCTGTTCCAGGTGCTGACGGAGAGGGAGGAGAAGAACAGTGTCGCCATCGCCTCGAACGAGTCGTTCAGCGGCTGGACCAAGACCTTCACCGACCCCCGGCTCTGCGCGGCCATCGTCGACCGCCTGACCTTCAACGGCGCCATCATCGAGACCGGCACCGAGTCCTACCGCCTCGCCCAGACCAGAGCCAAACAGCAGAGCGCCGCCCACTAGAAACTCGCGCCCACCGCCTACGGACATCGGGTGTCGTTACTGCCCCTTGCTCTGCTGATTGCGCAGAACAGCAATCATCGACTCACCCCAGCCGACGTCACCGGCCAGCCGGGCCGCCTCGCGGATCTCCTCGAAACTCATCCGGGAGGCGAACTGGAACACCTCATGGATGCCGTCGCCGTTGCCCTTCCCGAGCATCGCGAAGAACCACCGGGCGGCCTGCACCAGGTCGACCTCACCAGAAGAGCCGTCACGGAACCAGCCAGCAACCTTCTGCATGGCGATGACGTCGCCGGCCTCTGCGGACTGCACCATCAATGCGGTCGCCTTGGCTTGGTCTCTGTCGCCCCCCTGCCCTTCGGCATAAAGCCACCCCAGGCAGCGCAGGCCGACGGCGCTGCCCGCCGCCGCCGAACTCTCGAACCACTGACGCGCACGCTTCGGATTTCCCTCGACCTCAAGCTCGATGCCACCAAGGATGTTGCTCGCCTCGGAATCACCAGCCGAAGCCAACTCGGCCAGTTCCGGCATCAACGCTCGGCCCAGCTTCCTCCGGTCCCGACGGCTCAGGTCACCAGGCCCGAGCAGCAGACGGGCACGGCCCTTGATGTCGCCTTCTGCCACTGACTCCGAGCCCATCGAACATCCCCTCGCTACGGCTTGCCGGACATGGCCCGGCGGATCCGGACGATATCACCGAGCCGGCATGTCGCCAGGCCGGCCCTAAGCCATGGAGCTGAGCGGATGCACCTTCACCTCATAGCCGCACCACCGGAGCCACCCAAAACCGGAACCCGGGGCCGAACCAGACCGGAAGACGAACCCCCATCAGGACCGAGTGGGGCCTACTCAGACCGGAAATCCGGGGCCAAATCAGACCATTAACGCCAGACCCGGGCACCGAGGCGGGCCAGAGCGTCCTGCGGAGCGTTCGCGGACCACTGGCCGATGGCCGCATACGAGCGCGCGCCGGCGACCACCGCCGAGGCGGCGACCAGCAGTACCGCCACGAACGGGTGACGCACCCCGCGACGCCGACGCGGGTCGGGCAGCACCCGCAACCGTTCCACCAGCGACAGTCCCGCCACACGGTCCAGCGCGGGCGACTTGGTCAGGCAGACGGTGGCAGACTGACGGCACATCGAAGCTCCGGTGGTTCAGGGCGACTTGGGAAGGTCACCCCGTTCAACCGGAGCTTCGTTGCATTCGTGACGGCCCGGCCTATACTCCTGGCGCCGCCACGACCTGCGGACTCACATGATCACCGGGACTTTGAAAGGCCCCTGGAGCCTGCCTGACGGCAAGCCGGTCAGGTGGGAAGCGGGATGAGGTCGAGGCGCTGAGGCTGCTAGACGCGGCGCGTGCCAGTTCAACGGCCAAGGGCCCGGCTACCCTGGCCAACTTTGCGGCCTGGGACGCCCTGGACGCGGATCAGCGGCTGGACCTACTCAAGCGCATCCAAGTGCTCGACGAAGCCGAAAACATCACCAAGACAGGAGAGCAGTTGCGAGGCCGAGCGGCGCTGGCTGTAGGTCACGCACACGCTCAAGCTTTCCTGCAACGCCTGGAGGGTTGGTTCTTCCAGCGCTCCATCACACACCTGGCGGGTATGGGCTCCGGTCCGGTCACCGGCGTCGAATTCGACGACGTCTTTGATCAGCGCCGCAACCAGTTCAGGCCGGATAACCTTCCCATCGATGCCGACATCGTCAGCCTGACCGGCGAGCCAACTGAGCATGCCGAGAAGACATTTGTACGGCAGCTCGCGCTCGTGGGGATCGGCAACGCCCGCATCCGGATGGCCGTGCGGGACTTCGTCCGAGCATATGAACAGCGCTCCCGGTGGTCTAGCGAGAATCTCCTGCGACCAGGGGAACTCGGCGACTATGAAAGGCGCCTGGTCGAAGAGTGGGAGAGACGCTTCAACGTGATGGTGGACGACCTCGGAGAGGACGCGGCCGAATCGGAGATGCGGGCGCAGGCGAAGTTGATCTATGCATGGGTTGAGCAGAATGCCAGATTCAGAATCAGAGACGGCTGCGACGAGGCCTTCGTGACTACCGGGTCCTATCAGAGGGCGTTAAGTCCGTTTTTGGTAGATGCCTCGTCCGGGTTGGGTGAGGACGCCTTGGCGGACGAGTCGGCCCAGGCGACTTCGGGTGGTGTTCACGGAGGCTTCGTCGGTGGGCAGGTCTAGGAGTTCGTGCAGTTCACGGGCCCGGAAGGACTGACGGGGATGGTCGTTGAAGTGGGCCACGAGGCGCTGGTAGGTATCCGGTGCCGGCCGCGGTTCGGCCCCGGGGCTGATGATGCCGTCGATGACCTTCGAGGTGGTCTGCAGTTCCGTGAGGTGTGCTCGGGCCTCGACGAGGGCCGCCGTGAGGTCGTCGATCTGCCGTTGCAGGTCCTCGGTGTGTGCGGCGGCCTGGTCCTGCTCAGCCTGGAGGTGCCGCAGCAGGTCGGAGACGTTCACGCGGCCAGCTCGAGGTCGCGCCAGGGGCAGGCGGGGACCGTGAGCCGGCGGGCCATGTTCGCGATGGCCGCCCAGTAGACACGGGCCGTGGAGTTCTCGGGACGGTGGTCGTACTCGCGCACCAGTCGCCGGTGCAATATCAACGTGCCGTTGACCTGCTCGACCACCCACCTCTTGGGCTGCGGAACGAAGCCCTTGTCCTCGGGGTTGCGCTTGACGACGTCGACTGTGATGCCCAGCACCGCACCGTGGATGATCACGGCGTCCTTGAAGCCCTGGTCGACCAGCGCCTTCTCCAGGCGGTTGCCACAGCGCTCGGCGGCCTGGTCCAGCAGGGCGATTCCGGCGGTGTTCTCGTGGGCCGAGGCCGGCAGCACCACCACGCCGATGATCAGCCCCATCACGTCCACAGCCAGCCCACGCTTGCGTCCCGGAGTCCTCTTCGCCGCGTCCAGTCCCGTAGTCGTCCTGGGCACCCCGGCAGCCGCCCGCAGCGACTGGGTGTCCAGGACCACCAGGGACGGGTCCTCTAATCGGCGCGCCCGCTCCCGGACCTGGCAGCGCAGCAGTTCCTGGATCCGCTGGTCCAGGCCGTCCCTGCGCCACTGGGTGAAGTAGTAGAACACCGCCGACCAGGCCGGCAGGTCATGCGGCAGATACCGCCACTGGCAACCCGTCCGGTTCTGGTAGAACAGCGCGTTCACGACTTCCCGCAGATCGCACGACCCCGGGTCCCCGGTCGCCGACCGCGCCACCCGCTCCAGCTTCCACGACGTGATCATCGGCTCGATCAAACCCCACTGATCATCCGTCAGATCACTCGGATACGCCCGACGTTCCATGCCCCCATGACACAGCCCAAGCCCCAACGGGCACCCCCGGATGCCGGAGAGTCCCACGAACGAGCGACGCCAAACCATCAAGAACGGGACTTAACGCCCTCTCAGATGCTGGCAGACGAACGGCGCGTCGGCTGGCACCCGGACTTCGAAGCCAGGCTGATGGCGCTTCTGGAGCCCGCAGGGATGAACCGATGACGACGGCCATCGCGCTGAGCCGCGAGGAACGGGCACTCTTCAATCCAGCGTTCATGGCCCTCGTCACCTGCCGCGCGGTCCAAGGCCATCAGCGTATTAGCGGAGCATGCCCACTCCCCATCGCAGTCACCGCCGCAGTCATGGCCCTCCAACCAGCCATCCGGACGCTCCTACCTGGAACAACGGCGGCCAGTCTTGCAAAGTGGACTGAAGACAATCAAGTGGTGCGAGTCCTGATGGCGACCAATGCGCCCGCACTGGCGGCCATGGTTCGCCCCGGTGTTCTTCTCGCTCTACAGACGGATCTGCTCAGCCTCGACGAAGCCGCACACCTAGCCCTAAGGAATCGCGCGATACCGGCGACGATATCGGGTACTTCGGAGACCGTCGTCGCGATCCAGAAGACTGCACAAATGCTCGGCCGGTGGCTCCCCACCGGCGGAAGCACCGCCACGACCCTCACCCTGCTCGGAGTACGCCTGTGACCTTCCAGGAAGGTTATTCAGAACCCTTCGCGGTGGTCTGAACCGCTGTGGGGTGGCCTGGACCGGTTCGCGCTGGCTGGCGGTGGCGCGGACGTGACCGGTCCCCTCGGCGTAGCGTGCGAGGTGACACCCATCAGCACGAGCGCGCGGGGGGACCGATGCGCTTCCACCGTACAACCGGCCTGAGCCCGCATCAGCTGGACGTCCTGCTTTCCCGTGTGGAGCGGATGATCCCCGACTGGGACAAGCCGACGGGCCGTCCGCACGCGCTGCCGCTGTGGAAGGCGGTGGTCGTGCTCTGCTTCCTCCTGCGACACAACAACGCGCAGGTCCTGGCCGCCGAACTGTTCGAGATCTCCCAGCCCACGGTCTCGCGCTACAGCACCCGGTTACGCCCCGTGGTGCGCGACGCGATCAAGGAGTTGGGGTTCGGGCTCGCCCGGTTACCCCGGGACGAGCCGGTCCTGGTGGACGGGTTCCTCGCCGAGTGCTGGGACTGGAAGGCCGCTGAACAGCTGTTCTCCAAGAAGCACATGCAGTCCGGGCACAACGTCCAGGTCGTCTCGGACACCCGGGGCCGGCTGCGGGAGGCGGGGGCGCCGCTGCCAGGGGCCCGCCACGACGCCTTCGCCTATGTCGCCTCGGGCATCAAAGCGAAGATCCAAAAGTACCGCCACCGGCTTGGCGACAAGGGCTACCAAGGCAGCGACCTGCTCACCCCCTACAAGAAGCCGCCGCACCGCAAGCTGACCGAGGTGGAGAAGGCGAGCAACCGGGCGCACTCCCAGATCCGCTCTGCCGTCGAACGCTGCATCGGCCACCTGGAGAACTGGAAGATCCTCGGCGGCTGCTACCGCAGCCCCCTCGACCGCTTCCCCGAGACACTCGACACCGTCGTCCAACTCGAACTCCTACGGACCTACGAACCCGCCTGACCCAGGATCACGCCAGCGCGAACCTCATGATCGACAGAGTTCTGAATAACCTTCCAGATCAAATCGTTGACTCTGTACGGGCGCCACACCGAGGAAATGCGCGTCCTCGCTCTCAATCCGGGTCGGCTCAACATCGTCACAGGCGACTCCCGAACCGGCAAGACCTCCATCTGGACCATCACCGACTACTGCATGGGCAGCAGCGACTATCCTGTCCGCGCGGGCAAGGTACGCGACTACACCAGCGTCTTCGCCCTGCAACTGACGCGTGGCGACCAACAGCTATTCATTGCTCGTCCTGCTCCCGAGAACAGCACCAGCCCCGCCCCCAGACTGTGTCTGCAGTTCCAGAGCCAGGGCGCACCTCCACTGCCTCGCGAGAGCATCGACTTCACGTTCCCGCTCGACGCAGCGCGCCGGCTGCTCGGGCCTTCGCCCGTGATGGTGGACACGCGGTTGGTTGTCACGCGGCGAGGGTGAGTTTAGCGGTGTGGTGTCGGCGTTCGTATTCGTCGGGGCTGAGGTAGCCGTTGGTGGAGTGGCGTCGGCGGGTGTTGTAGCGGGTCAGCCAGGCGAACACGGTTTTGCGGCAGGTGGCGGGATTGCCGTAGTCGCGGGCGCCTTGGAGGGTCTCGCGTTTGAGGGAGGCGTGGAAGCTTTCGCAGGCGGCGTTGTCCGCGCTGGTGCCGACCGCGCCCATCGACTGGGTGATGCCCAGGTCGGAGCACAGGTCCGCGTAGGCCCGGGATCCGTACTGGGCCCCGTGGTCGCTGTGGAACACCGCCCCGTCCAGGCTGCCGCGGGTGGCTGCGGCCATGTGCAGGGCGTCGGCGACCAGCGTGGTGCGCATGTGGTCGGCGATGGACCAGCCGACGACTTTGCGGCTGAAGCAGTCCAGGACGGTCGCCAGGTAGAGGAACTGGCCGCCTGCCAGAGGGAGGTAGGTGATGTCGCCCATGTACTTGCCGCCTGGTTCGGTGGCGGTGAAGTCCCGCCGGAACAGGTCCGGGACCTGCTGCGCTGCCGGGTCCGCGATGGTGGTGCGGACCCGTCGGCGCAGGCGGATGCCGGCGATGGAGTGCGCGCGCATGACGCGGGCGACACGCTTGTGGTTGACCTGCCTGCCGCTCTCGCGCAGTTCCGCGGTCACCCTGGGCGAGCCGTAGGCGCCACCCGAGCCGGCGTGGATGGCGCTGATCTCCTGGGCCAGGGCCTGGTCCGCGCGGCGGCGGGCGGCCCTGGCGTCGGCTCCGGCGAGCCACTTGTAGTAGCTGGACCTGTTGAGGTCCAGGACCTGGCACAGCCGCTTCACCTCGTAGGTGTTCCGGTGGTCGTGGACGAACTGGAAACGGCTCACCAGTTCGTCTCTCCGGCGAAATACTTGGCCGCCTTGCGCAGGATGTCCCGCTCGGTGGCCAGCTTCCGCTCGCTGGCTTCAAGCTCGGCGACCCGGGCCTCCAACTGCCGGATCCGGTCCTCTGGATCGTCGGTCACCAGCGGGCGCGATGCTGCGGGCGTGGTGGGCTGTCCCGGCCGCGAGCCGGCGGGCACGATGCCGCGGCGATCGCGGTCCCGCAGCACCCATTCACGCAGCGTCGCCCTGTTGATGCCCAGGTCAGCGGCGATGTCCTTGTACGTCGCCCCGGGCGTGGACTCGTACAGGGCCACAGCGTCGGCCCTGAACTCGTCCGAGTAGTCCTTCATCGCCATCGGCGGTGTTCTCGCTTCCTCCGGATCAAGCAGATCCAGTATCAGCGTGTCCACCCATCAGGGCGAAGGCCCCTCAGCGAATTCTGCGGCATCGACCAGACGGTTCGTATCCCAGCCGCACGTGGCACCACCATGTCACCGTCCATTCGCCACGCACTGTTCTTCTGCCTCCGACTCTGCTGCGCAATTCGCTGCATGAGCATGATGGTTGAGGGGATGATCGCTTCTGCGGCCACTGTCCTGTCGTGGGGTCGCAGGGGGTGGTGCGATGTCGTTGCAGGTTAGGGGCTTGCCGGAGATTCCGGCGGATACGGTCCGGGTGGCACGGTCGGCGTTTCCGCAGGGGTCGCTGGCGATGAGCGTGCGGGACAGGCTTGGTGAGGTCTTCGCGGACGAGCCGTTCGCGGGTGCGTTCGGGGTCCGGGGTGCCCCGGGGCTGTCGCCGGCCTTGTTGTCGCTGGTCACGGTGTTGCAGTTCGCCGAGGACCTGACGGATCGGCAGGCGGCGGCGATGGCGGTTCGCGCGATCGACTGGAAGTACGCGATGGGGATGGAGCTGGGCGCGACCGGCTTCGATGACAGTGTGCTGGCCCGGTTCCGGGCGCGGCTGGTCGAGCACGGGATGGAGCGTGTGGTCTTCGACCGGCTGCTGGACTGGTGCCGCGGGCAGGGCCTGGTCGGGGCCGGGGGCAAGCAGCGCACGGACTCCACGCACGTGATCAGCGCGGTGCGTGACCTGAACCGCCTCGAGCTGGCTGGGGAATCGGTGCGCGCGGCGCTGGAAGCGCTGGCGGTGGTCGCTCCGGCCTGGCTGGCCCAGGCAGTGAACGTGCCCGAGCTCGCGCTGCGCTACGGCGAGCGGGTGAACGGTTGGAAGATACCTTCCTCCCAGGTCAAGCGGGAACGGCTGGCCACGGTGTTCGGGCAGGACGCCGTCGCCCTGCTGCGGGCGGTGTGGGCACCGACAGCCCCTCCGGTGCTGCGGACCCTGGAGCCCGTTGCGCTGCTGCGGCGGATCACGGTGCAAACGTACCTGGTTGCCACCGACACCCGGGGACGGGAGGTGATCCGCAAGCGGGAGGCCGACAGTGACGGCGTCCCGCCCGGCCATACGCGCCTCGCCTCTCCGTACGACCCGGACGCGCGCTGGGCGGCGAAAGGCGGGGACCTGTTCTGGTGCGGATACAAGATCCATCTGACAGAGAGCTGCGATGCTCCTCCCGAAGCCGAAGCCGAAGCCGAAGCCGAAGCCGAAGCCGAAGCCGGTGGTGAGCCGTCGCCCGGGCGTCTGCCGGTGCGGCTGATCACGGATGTGTACACCACCGACGCGACCGTGCCGGACGTGAACGCCACCGCGCCGGTCCAGGAGAACCTGGCGACGCGGGGCCTGGCACCGGGCGAGCACTACCTTGACGCCGGATACCCTTCCGCCGCGCTGGTCCGGGCCGCCTCCGAGCAGGGCATCACCATGGTCACCCCGCTCCGGCCCGACACCTCGCCCCAGGCCAGGGCCGACACCGGCTACGCCAAGGACGCCTTCCGCATCGACTGGAAGGCCCGCCAGGTCCGCTGCCCCGAAGGCAGGACAAGCAGCGGCTGGTACCCGGTCCGGCAGCACGGCCACGACGCGATCGTCGTCGACTTCGCCCGCAGCGACTGCCGGCCCTGCCCCGCACGCGAGCAGTGCACCGCCTCGCGACGCGGCACCCGCATGCTCACGCTCCAGCCCCGCGAGCTCCACCAGGCACTGACCGCCGCCCGCACCGAGCAGAAGACCGATACCTGGCAAGCCAAGTACGCCCTGCGCGCCGGGATCGAGGGCACCATCAACCAGGCCCTGGACGTCACCGGAATCCGCCGGGCCCGTTACCGCGGCCTGCCCAAGGTCCGTCTCCAGCACGCCTTCTCCGCCGCCGCACTCAACGTCATCCGCCTCGACGCCCACTGGAGCACCGAAGGAACCCCACCTGCACTGTCACGCGCCAGCAGACTCACCCACCTCAGCTACCGACTCACCGCATAACCGAATAGCGCAGCAGAGTCGCCTCCAGGCACAAAACGAGATCGCCAACCCTGATCACCTGTTCCACTCTCAAGGGCACGAGTGGCGGCCACAGGCCATCCGCGACACACTGCCCTACTTCCTAGGAGCAGTCGACCCCGAACAGGCCATACAGTATGCGCGGCTCAAGCAACTACGGACCGACCTGAGGAACATCGAGCGTCAGGTCACCCACGCTGAGCAAGCCGCACCCGCGCCGGGACAAGCCCGCGCCCTGATCGCCGAGGCAGAGAGCGCAGGCATCATTCCAGCTGCCTCACTCGACGGCACCGTCAACTATGACGAAGCACTGCGCACTCTCGCCTCCATCCTCACCTACTCCCCCGGGGAACTCCAAGACCCCGACTCCACCGATCACGCAGCACTGTTGGACCGCGAGCGCCAGGAGCTGCGTTCCCTGCATCAGGTGATCAGAGCCCGAATTGGAGAGCTTCGCCAAACCTTGACCGAGGAGAGCAACTACCTGGTTCAAGCCCGAGACCAGCGCGAACGACTCGCCTCCCTCGGCCTATTGCGCACTACAGGCGATGGTGCCGGCCAGCATTGCCCTGTCTGCGACAGTGTGGTTACCCCGGCGCAGCAGACCGTTCGAGCGATCCGTGAGGATTTGGAGCGCTTGGACTCCGACGTCGCCTTCGTGAGCGACGATGCCCCTCTCATCCACAGCATGATCGCCGCTGAGGAGGAGCGGCTTCAGGACCTACGCACGGAAGTGGTCCGCAACCGTGAACAGCGCGAATCGCTGGACCCCGGCCTGCGCGACGCGGCTCGGTTCCGGAGCCAAGCTCTACGCGCGGCTTCGGTCCAAGGCAGGATCAGTCTCTTCCTCGAAAATGCAGCCCGGGCCGAACATGCTCCGCCCATCGCCGACACCCGTGAAGAACTGCGTCGGGAGATCAGCCACCTGGAGGATCTGCTCGGTGCAGACACCCAGGCGGACCGGCTGACCAGTTTCCTCTCGTTGATCAACCAGAAGATCATGGCGAAGGCTCGCATCCTGGGCCTGGAGCACTCCGAGCATCCGGTCCGACTGGACCTTCGCCGCCTCAGCGTGGTTGCCGACACGCCCCGCGGGCCGGTGCCGCTGAGCGACATGGGCAGCGGCGCGAACTGGCTTGGTTACCACATCGCCACCCTATTGAGCCTGCACGAGTGGTTCGCTGAACAGGGACGCCCGTTGCCGCGTGTCCTGGTCCTCGACCAGCCCTCCCAGGTGTACTTCCCATCCGACTACGACGGGGCACAGGTAGATCTCGAAGGCGAGGATCGAGCATCGCTTCTTAAGATCTACCAAGCGATCAGCGACACGGTCAGCCACCTCGGCGGAACCTTCCAGGTCATCGTCATGGAGCACGCCGACCTGGAAGACGAGATCTTCCGCTCCGCAGTCGTAGAACGCTGGAGAGGCGGCCGTGCAGCTCTCATCCCACCGGCCTGGATCGTTCCGAACAACTGATATCCAGCACTGCCCGAAGGCTTCTGTGCGGCGACAATGCCAACCCGGAGATGTTCGTCCGCGACGGCGATGACGTCATCCGGATCGACGGATCCGATGCCGGCACCTCGGCAACTTGGGCCGTGGACCCCGTGCGCACGAGTTCCATGGTCCACGGCCGTCTCACGCTTGCAGCCTGCACGCGCACTTCATCAGTCGCCCGGACGGATCCGAGTCTGCATGAGGCGGTCGATGACTTGACTCGGCAGGCATCCGTGCTCTGTCATCACCGCTCGGACATGCTGCCGCAGCAGTTGTTCGGCCTGGATGCCTGTCGCGCTGGTGAGCAGATCGCTCCACACCGTGGAGATATCGCCGGCGATCTGCTCTACGGTCTCGGTCGAGGCAAGGTAGACGTTTGCGTTCGCAGCCCGCGCATGTTGAGGATCGACGGTCAGGCGGTCTGACACGATAATCGCCGGACTGCCGGCCGGAGGGTGATCCATGGAGCGATCCCCCGCCAGCTGGTCGAGCTGAGTATTCGCCTGGCGGATGTCATGGAGCGGCAGTAGGCCATCGGGGTGCTGTTCGGACTTAGCCTCGATGGTCATCCAGATTGCGGTGCCCCATACCCAAGCCGAGTCACACCGTCCCTGCCCCCTCGGCTTGGACGCCTCAGCCCCGAGGAACGTGCCGAGGGTGGTGAGCCCTCCTTCGTAGATTGTCGACTCGTCCTGAGCCACCGCCTCACGCATCTTCTGCAGTTCCTCCGTCACGCGGTTCGGGCGGAGCTGACCGCGAAGGCGCGCCACGATCGCGTTGACGGCGATCACGTCCATATCTGCGAGCGGGACTTCCTCGGCCCCGGGGAGCTCCGGCATCTCCTTGAGCCAGGTGCCACGGACGTTTGACGCGGCTGCTGCCTGGCGCACAAGATCTCTCGCTCGCGCGCGCCGGGTCTCATCCTCTGCTCCGAGGTGCAGCCAGACGCCCGCGAGGTACAGCAGGAGACCGCGGTAGCCGCGGGTGCTGTCACCGCCGGTGCCGACTCGTCGTGCCGCCTCCTGGAGTTGTTCGCTCGCGGCGAGCCACTCGCCTCGGAAGGCCATGTGCCACGCCTCGACCTCGAAAGCGGCCGAGTTTCCGAGGGCGTCGGCACTCGGCGACTCAACCTTTAGAGCGTCTTGCCGGAACTCCGCCACGAGCCGTTCGCCGTTCTCACGCCAGGGGGCGTCGTGGGCAAGGAACGTCTCAACGTTCCCGATGACGTCGTCCGCATCCATCCCGCGGCTGTTCCGCCAGCCGAACTCGACCTCAGCCTGCAACTCGGGCTCAAGGGCTGCACGGTTGTCCGGTCGGCCGAAATACCTCGTGATATCCGATCCGAGCACGACGACGACGGCGTAGTCGTTGGGTCCACGGGTACACCGCCCCGCTCCCTGGACGATACGTGTCCGAAGACGTTCAGCAAGTGCGGCACTTGCTTCAGCACGCTCGCTGAGGAACCTCTCCTGCAGACCGACCGCGTCCGGCTTCCCGCCGAGCACAACGATCCGGCAGGCCCGGCCTGGAAGGTCCAAGCCGTCGTAGCGGTTGGCCAACCCGAGTACCCCGAACGGCGCCTTAGCGAAGAAATCGAGAGTCAGTTCGACATCGTCCCGACCCATCACAGGTACGCCGTCGCCGGCCAGTGCAGCCGCAGCCTTTTCCGCGTTCGCCAAAGTCTCCTGGCTCAGCACCAGGGCCTTGTTCGTGAGACCGACGATCCGCTTGGAAACACCGACCGCATCCCCGCCCTCTACGAGGTCGGGAAACACAAACAGGCGACGGCCGGAGCGCGGTGGAGTCTTGGTCGGTAGCGGCATCCTGACGACCTGTGCACGACCAAAGGCTCGTTCTAGTTCACCTCCGGAGCCGAGGGTCGCCGAGAGGTAGATCCGCTGCTCAGTATGCGAGAAGATCCGATTGTCGAACGTCGGCGGGATCATCGGACGGATCTGGATCCCACCGTACGACAGGTACACACAGCAGGACGCCAGGCCCGACCGGATCATGGCGAGATCGAATTTGTACTCCGGAAGAGTGGCCAGGGCGGCGTCGAGCTTCGCGATCGCCTCCGGGCGGATGGCAGGAAGAAGCAGACGAACCTGGTGGTGCGCGCCGGGATCAGGTGCACCTCGGAGCCGTTGGAGCAGCAGTCCGGATAGGAACGGGGACAGCGCGTCGAGGACCATTTCGTAGGCCGCGGGGTTCTCATGGCGGCGGATGGTGACGCCGTACTCCGTGCCGACGAACTGCTCGCCAGCGTGGGCATCGTCGAGGACGATCAGGCGGGGTTGTGGAAGCTTTGGGCTACTGTTGAAGATCGCGCTGTAGGTGGTGACGCCGATCGCTTCAGCACCCTCCACGGCGCTTGCCTCGGTGATGTCCCACTGCCGGTGGTTCCCGATGAGCAGATGACTTGGCACGCCCTCGCGGCGCGCAGTCGCCAGTACCTGCCGTGCCAACTGCTTGGTCGGAGTCGCGTAGATGACGGGGCCTTCGCTCTTCCGGCGCACCCACTCAGCGATCAGAACTCCGGGAATCGTCTTGCCGGATCCCGTCGGTAGCTCAAGGGCGAGGTCTGGCGTCTTCTGATGGTGTTCCGCGTAGGCCCGGATGACATCGCCCTGGTGCAGCCAGAGTCCATCGACTGCCTCGGTCGTTCGAGGCAGTGTGCCACTGAGGTAAAGCTCCTCCGGCGAAGGGAACTGCTGCTGGGCGCGCGTGCTCTTGCCTTGGAACGCCAAGGTCTGGCTCCCGTCAATCTTGTCGAGCCCTAGATCATATGAAGGGTGCGTTAGGTTCTTCGGGCTCTGCGGCCCGGGTGACGGCCTGGAGACCTGCGTACATAGAGGGCGGGATGCCCGAGTTCGGGGTGTGGCCCGAGTTCGGGGTGGGATGTCGCTGGTAGAACCAGTCTATGTACTCCGAGACGAGTATTTGTCTGGTTCTCCGCGTCAGGATCCTGTGTCGGCCGATTGCTGCGACTACGGCAAAACTGGTGTGCTGGGATGCCGGATTCAGCCTCCGGTACCCCGAGGTAGCTGCACTGCACCGTTTTCGCCCGTGGCTTCAGCCATCAGCTCACAGGCTTGCAGTTCAGCCAGCTCCAGGTGTCGATCACGAGCACGCAGACCTACGGGGTTCCTCCAAGCAGTTCAGGCCACGCGCCCGACAAACACGCGGAACTCGCTGTGGCCCGCCATTCGACTAAGCGGGACGCCGACGAAAAGCGGCAGTAGTGCTGCTGTCGTTGGCGATCTCGGGCCTGTGCGAACGGCTCATAGCCCTGACCGGCGCAAAAGCGATCATCGCACTCGCTCAAGTCGTACTCCGCAATACCGCGCACCGCTCCCCAAAGAGTGAAGGCCAGCAGCCAGTCTAAACCGCAGCCAACCCCCGAAGCGCTTCCAGCGTCAACCACCGAGTAGCGCTGCGAAGTGTCCCGCCGCGCACGGTCGGCGCTGCGGTTCTCGTCACCGCTCGATACTTCTCAACGCGTCTCATCAGTTGAAGCTCCGGTGTGTGCACCGGTTGTGCACCGGACCTCTAGGAGGTCGCATACGTGCAGGTCAGAGGCATGTTTGTACTCTACTTCGACCTGTAAAGAGCCTCTGACCAGGGGTTATTCAAAATTACCACAAGCGCGTCGCTGCAGGCCAGAGCTTTTTGGGCCTGCAGCGACGCTGCGTTTGGAGCATCTGGACAGCGCTCCAGCCCCCGTCGTGTGCACCCGTTGTGACCCGAGATCGAACTCACCAGACCTCACTCGGGACGGTCACCTGCGGTTCGGGCATTAGCCTCGATTGCTCAGCGGCCTGACGTCGGTAGTTGGCTCGGCTGCATGACCGGTTTGTCCTCGGCCGTTCGAGGTTGGTCCGTCGCGTGACGCTGCGGGGTGCGCCGGGTTCCACGGCCCGGTGGCTTGCCCTCTCTCCTTGCTGGTCCTTGTCGGGGTAGTGGCCGGCCGTCAGGCGGGGGCCGGAAGCTCGGTGGCGCGCTGCCAGGCGGTGGTGAAGGCCGCTGCCCAGGGCCATTGCCGGTCCAGGTGCAGGGTGCGGCGTCTGGCATGGGCGGTGAGGCGGGCAGGGAGGTGGTAGAGCTTCCTGCGGATCGTTGCCGGTTCGGCGCCTGCCAGTTCTGGCTCGTCATGCAGCAGTAGGAGGCGGGTCCAGGCGTCTAGGTCGGCGGCGAGGGTGGAGGCCACCACCCAGGCCGTGTTGACCTGCCAGGACTTGGAGGGCAACAGCCCGAGTCCGACCCGTTTGATCGCCTTCACCCGGTCCTCCACCTCGGCGTGATCGCGGTACAAAGCGTCGAGGAACCAGGCCTGGCCGGAGCCGGGGACGGCGCAGAGGCCCTGGTGGGCGGGGATGTTGGTGGCCACGATCTGGTAGCGCCAGCCGGTGTGCTTCTCGAAGGCGGTGAGCTTCTTGGAGTCGCGTCGCGAGGGCTTGACTCGGCGCACGATCAGCCGCAACCCAGTGGGCCAGCCCGACAGGTCGCGCAGGCCGGTAATCTCGGCGACCTGGTAGGTGACGGTGCCGCCGTCCTCGGCCTTGATCTCGTGGATGCTGCCGTCCTGGCGTAGTGCCGCAGTCCACACGTGTCGGGGCAGCAGGGCGATGGCCTGCTCGTCGGCTTGGTTGATGGCCCAGCCGGTGACGAAGCGGACCCGGCGTCGTGTGGTGGTCAGGGCCTGGAGGTGGTCGAGCAGGCCGTGGGAGAACGCCGCGCCGTCGATGCGGACCAGCAGTTTCGACCACAGGGGCAGCGGGATCTGCCGCAGGGAGGCGGCCAGGACCGTCTTGTGGTCGGCGATGTCGTTGGGGGCGGCGTTGCCCGGCCGCAGCAGCATGGCGACGCACTCGCGGGTGTTGGCGACCCAGGCTCCCAGCGGCATGTGTCCGAACGATCCTTTGTAGGTGCCGGCCGCGCCTTCCTTCTTGCTGGTGCAGGGCACGATGGTGGCGTCCAGGTCAAGGACGTACCAGCCGGTCAGCACCCGGCCGGCGACCTGTATCCAGGGGAAGCCGCCGGGCCGCAGCGTCAGCCAGGTCCACACCACGCGCCGGATGGCGGCCCGCACCCGTTCGATGCGCGCGGCGACCGGGGCGTCGATCGCCTCCAGGGTGCGGCGCAGAGTGCTGTCGGAGACTGGGCTCGGGAACAACGGGCGCCAGTGGAACTGGAGGTGCTCGGCCTCCAGGAGGTTCGTGGCTCCCAGGGCGATTGCGCAGGCCAGCTGGACCAGTGCCAGGCCGCGGTCCCGCCAGCCCGGCCCGCTGCCTGCTGGGAGTACAGCGGCCAGCGCGCGGGCCAGGCCGAGCCGGTCGGCGACCTTGCGCAGCAGCACGATGCCCGCCTGCCCGACCAGGTTCTTCACGTCGGCCCGCACGGCGAGCCGGTGATCCCATTGGGTACTCTGCACCTGTTGGGTGTCTCTTCTCTGCGGCGTTCTTGATCTCAGCAATCAGATCATCGCAGGTGGGAGGCACCCTTCTGCTGTCGGTGCGTCAGCTCGCATTCTCTGCTGAATATCCGAGGTTAGGGTGGCCCGATTCCACGTCCGCGTCTCACCAGGAGTGTTCGCATGACCCCGCCGCCGACCTCCTCGACCAGGCCGTAGGCCACGTCGAACACCTCCGCATCGCCGGCGCCCGGCCCACCGAGCCCGACGAGGAGCCCGGGCTCGCCCGCTGAATGGAGGGCAGCTCCCGATCTCCACTGCTGTTCCAGACAGGGGGTAGCTACTACCTCCTCAGCAACCGCAGCATGCGGACTCGCAGGCCGTTGGGCGAGGCGGTGCCGCCGCTGGTCATCACCGCGATCGTCCAGTCAGACCGACGCCGCCAGGTACAGGCGCATGAGAGTGTCGTAGTCGATGATGTCGAAGGGTCGGTGCAGACGTGTCGCCTGGCGCACCTCCTCACCATCGAAGTTCTCGTCACTTCCTACGACAAGGCAGAGCGACGGGATAGTCGGTGCTTCACCCAGCAGCTCTTGCGCAGCCATCAGGTTCTTGGAGAACCCGAAGTATTCTTCATAGTTGGCCAGCTGGTGTACGCCGTCAGCCACTGAGAGCGTGAACCGTCGCCGAGCGTGGTTACCTGCAGTCAGCGATTTCTTGTCCAGCAGCGGGAGCTTGAACTCAACGATCTTCCACTCACCGCCCCTGGTGCGGAGGAGCACGTCAGGCTGAATGGACTCCTCAGTTGGATCGGGGTTCCCTTCCCGCCACGCAAGCTCCGGCTGATAGAACACCTTGTCGGCATCAAAGACTCGCTCAATGACCTCGCTGTGCTTCTCCAGGAACGCCGTGATGGTTGTCTCGCGGACACCTTGCAGGTACAGCGTGGCAAAACCAGCTGCCGTCCTGGCTGCTTCTGCCTTCCCAAGCGCCGCTGCTTGAATCCCTGGGACAAGCTTGCCGGGCACTGGTTTGAGAACCGCGAGATCAGCCGCAATCTCGGCCGCATCCGCATCAATCGAAACGGCATAGAGGAAATTGACGAACTTCGGCCGAATCACCTCTTCGACTCGGCTGGTCAGCATGCAGTTGTCGAGCGCGATTGAACGAATCCTCTCAGCGTCGATGGCCAAGAGACTGGGAACCACGCTAAAGCTTACAAGGTTGGGCAGGGCGTCAAAGACCGTGACGCCCGGGAACCTAGCTGCGAGGCTGCCATCCGGGAACGCCCCGAGCAGGTTTTGCCCCTTCCAGTTAAGGTGCATGTTCGTCGGCTGTGCACCTTCAGTTCCCAACACGTAGAAGCTGTCGCTCTTTGGAGAGAAGTTATTGACCACCTGGTTGAGCGAGGTCGCATTACGATCTTTGACTTGAAGGGGGTCAAGCTTGCGCATGGCACCGATCAGCTCGAAGACGTAGTGCGTCTCCGTCTTCGTGTACAGCAGCGTACTGGGAAACAGGAAGATAGCTTCCTCCCCTGCACTCATGATGCCCTTCGAGATCAGGTGCTTCACTTCAACGTAGTGCTCGTCGATGAGCTTCTTGGTTGTCTTCTTGAACTCATCAAAAGAGATGCCAGGCACGAAGTGTTTACTCCCTCGGGTCAGCCCGTGATCGAGACAGAGGACGTAGTCATTCTTGGTGGTGCTACGGAGGGTTCTGTCAGCTCATCGTTCTTAAATTTCTGTGGAGAAATCTCCTCACGGAGCCGCCTCAAGAGAAGTCTGTGCGATGCCTCTTGCGTCATATGCAAGATCCAGTCGAAATCCTGATTAATTGGGCTGGATAGATCAACCAAGTGCCCACCGGGAATGAACTCAGCCCCATGCAATCGGCCAGTATGCACAGTCAGAGAGCGACGACCATACGCGGCTGACATTTGTGCTGCCGTTTCGGAGCCCACAGCAAGCTTCAACGCCTCATTGAATGATTCCGTGAGCTCATCATTCCTATCGCGACCGGAGAGCTCAAGGTAGATAGCTTCGATCGCTGAAACGAATGCTACGAATCCTAGGCTTGGATGGTTCTGCCTGAGGCGCATTCCCTCCATGTGCATAGATACCGCAGTGCTAATCTTCTTCCGCTTCTTGGCGAGCGTCCAAGCACCATGGAACCAGTCGGGAAGGGACTTCTCCGTGCCCATTAAGGAGTCCACCTTCCCTTTCAGAAAGATGGGTTCGGCGATCCATGGGATCGAATCAGGTAGCTCGAAAGCACCACGTTCAAGAGGGTGGGGCAGCTCCCTGATATCCATACACGTCGACCAGGCCAATGAAACCAGACCGACGAGCCTGTTCAGCTCTTGTGAAGCCCGTTCACGTGCATCCCACCAGTCGTACCCTTGAGTCTTTCCATGAACCATAATGGGATTGGAGATCCAAGGCTGCCAACCTACGATCGATCCCGCAACTGGCCGCACCTCTCGCAATTGCTTATCTCCGGGCGTGATACGGAGCCCGTCCAACCTCACGACCTTATCCAGCAAGATTGGATTTCTGTCTCGCACGATCCCTGGCGTTTGCCCAATCACAGCCACCCACGGGAAAGTGTGAGCAGAGCGCCCAGCATCCGAGGCGGCTTTCGTGATCACATCGTCCCAGATCGCAGTCTCGCGCTCGCCCTGCTCTTCTCCCAAGACTCCGGAGATTGTGTACTCGGCATTCACTCCATCCTGGGTGCGAATAATCAACTTAGAAGCTAAGGCTTCGCCGTCGTCGTACAGCGTGGCCTCGATGCGTTGCTCGCCGTACTGTCCTGCTGAGCTCAGATTCACACGAGCTTCCCCTAGGAGCTCAGCTGCACTCTTTGATAGCTGACTTAGCCACTTGCTGCCCCTCTCAGTCCAGTTCACCGGAACTGGCTTGGGTTCTCCAGAGGAGGGATGGGGATCAGGGACGTCATCCGGGACAAGTGACACGCACACCTCACCTTCCGACGCCTATGCGTCGGCCAGAGCGGTCACCGCCCAACGGGCGGGGCCAATCACTCTAGGGCGTTCCGTTCATCCTCAGCCACTGTGATTCACACGTACCGCAGGGCAAGTTGACGATCATCTGCCGGTAGTCCCACCGATGCGGGCTGTACCGCGGGGCGCACTGAATGAGTCCGGCCTAGAGGTCGTGGCCGGCGTGGGTTGGGTGGGGGAGATCCAGACGACCAAGTCCAGCAACTTGAACGGCTGCCCCTGGCCGACCGCCCGCCGTACAGGCCCTATATGGCGCCGCCGGTCTCACCTGGGGCGACTTGATCACCTGGTGGCGCACCCAAACGCCCTTCCCAAAGACGCAACCGATCAAGATGTGGGCCGCGCTCTCTACAAGCGGCTGTCGGCCTCTCATGCCCACATCGGGGTGACCGCGACGGTGTACGCCCACGGCCGACTCTGCCTCCAATGCGACGCCATCGAGTCCTCGGCAACGCCCTCCGGCCTCCCACCGAGCCTGCCGTTCGACCCAACGACGGCGACGACCCACCCGTTTGTGCAGCACCCGTCCGCTGACGTTGCCATCAACTACTGCCGTCAAGCAGGCCGGAAGCCGCCAACACCCTCTCCTACCCTTCGCCGCCGGAGCTGTTGGCTGAGACGCAAGATCCTCGCCTGTCTGGGCAGGTCAGCGACCGACAACGGCGGGTGACCCCAAATAGCCCTGCCTCGCGCAGCGGCGATCATCGCACTGTCCGGAGTCGCGCTCCTCAATACCGCGCCCCGTTTCCCAAAGGGTTGAAGGTTAGCCGCCCCTCCAAACCGCAGCTGGCCCCCGAGACGCTCAGGGCGACAACCGCCGAATAGCGCTCCGTACTGGCCCGCTGTGCACGGTCGGCGCTGCGGTTCTCGTCACCACTCGATACTTCTCCACGCGTCTCATCAGTTGAGGCTCCGGAGTGTGCACCGGTTGTGCACCGGACCTCCACGAGGCCATATACGTGCAGGTCAGAGGCATGTTTGTACTCTACTTCGACATCTGAGCAGGTAGGGCAAACCGGCCCTTGTCCGACAAGGGCCGGAGCCTCGCGAACCAGCCCTGACCTGCGGCGATACACAGCAGCAGTACGCGTTGGTCAGCAGTGGTTTTCGACCTCATGTGGAACGCATGTGGAAGATGATCTTGTTTGGCTGAATACCCGTCAGCGAGCCCCGGGCTCTCGCCACTCACCACCAGGAGCGGCGGGAGCCCGGTGGCGCGGCGCGACCCGTCATTCCACGCTTCACTACAGGCGCCCTAAGCCCCCAGGGCAGCACGGCGACGCCCTATGAGTGACACAGGCCGCGTGGGATCATCTCGGTATGCGCCTGGTTGCCGACGGGACCACCCCGACCTCGCGGTTGGTGCTGGTGAATGACCTTGAGACCGACGACGGCTACGCCTTCCAGTTGGCGAGCCCGCTTCTCCTCGCCCCTGGTGATCGAATCAGCTTCGAGGACGAAAAGCTCGTCGTCGTACGCGTGAGCGGGCAGCGCACACTACCCGCCGGCAATTGGTCCACCCGCTGCCACACGACTCGGGCCACGCAGAGCATCGGCGGGTGAGTCCACCCCGACCAGAAAAGCCCGTAGGCGACACGGATATCAGCGTGCCGCAGGGCGCTTACGGGTGCGCGTGGTCGGTTCCAGGTGCATCTGTATCCCTGTGGCCTGCTCGACCTCTCGGCTTAGCCGGTAGAGGATGCCTAGGTAGTTCTCGCTGGTCACTGAGCCTCTGGCGACAACCGTGAGGGTGCGTTGGGTTGAGCAGTAGATGCCTTCGGCGAGTCGGCAGCCCGGGGCATACCCCACGTGCTGAAGGAGCCATCCGGCACTGACGCGGGCCTCGCCTCGGGCGTCGTAGTGGAGCGGGCCGCCATAGGCCCGGACGTGAGCGGCCTGGTGCTCGTTGACGGTCGGGTTCAGGAAGACGGAGCCGACCTGCCGGGCATCCGGTCCGCTGGACGGCAGGGTGAGGCCCCGTGCCTGCCGGTCGGTGGCCACAGCGACAGCGGCCTCTGCCAGCGGCGGTCGTGTTCCGAGTGGCACGTTGAGCACGTCGGCGAGTAGTTGGTAGGTGACCGGTGCCGCTTGGCTCGCGCGGCGCAGGTGCAGGGTGGTGGTGAGGATGGTGAAGCGGCCGGGGTGCCTCTTGAAGGAGCTGATGCGGTAGCCGAAGCCGCATTCGGAAGCGGGGATCCGGACGATCCTGTGGGTAGACCAGTCGTAGGCCGTGATGCTGGTGAGGGTGTCGCTGATCTGCTGGCCGTAGGCGCCGGTGTTCTGGATCGGGGCTGCTCCAGTGGTGCCTGGAATGCCGACCAGGTACTCGACTCCGGAGAGTCCTTCGGTCAGGGCGAAGTCGACGAGGGAACTCAGTGGCTCGCCGGCCTCAACGGTGACCTCTACCTGGCCTTGCTGTAGCGCTCGGGCGGTGATGCCCCTGGTGGCCATACGGACGACCATGCCCGGGAACCCGGCATCGGTAGCAATGATGTTGCTGCCGCCGCCGAGAATGAGCCGCGGCTGCTTGGGCTCGCAGGCTGCACGGGCGATGTCGGCCCAGTCAGCGGGGTCTGTGTGGGTGATGAAGGAGTTGGCGGGGCCGCCGAGGCGCAGGGTGGTGTGGTCGGCCAGGGGTTCGCGCATCGGGGCCTCCGGGGGAATCAGTTGGACGATGTGGTCTTGAGGGCGAGGGTGCGCAGTGGGGCGAGGCGTTCGCGGGCGGGGCCGTGGTAGATGGCGTTGGTGCAGAGGGCGAGGTAGCGGCCGTTTTCGGGGTTGAGGTAGAGGCTGGTGCCGGTGAAGCCGTGGTGGTAGGCGGTACGGGTGCCGTCGGCGAGGATCCAGGACAGGCCCCGGTCCAGGCCGGGTTCGATGGCGGCTTGGGGGACCTGGCTGGCGCGTAGCCACTGGCCGATCGGGGTGTTGTCGCTGTCGGCGTGGGCGGTGAGCAGGTGTTCGGCGTAGGTGGCCAGGTCGGCGGGGGTGGAGAAGACTCCGGCGTGGCCGGCGATCCCGCCCAGGAGCGCGGCGTTGTCGTCGTGCGGGGCTCCCCAGGTGCGGGGTGTTCCCGGGATGCGCTGTTCGGTGGGGGCGACCTGGGCGGCGCGGGCCACTGGCCCGTAGACGGTGCTGGTCATGCCGATACCGGACCAGAGTTGGTCGGCGAGCGCGTACAAGGATTGGTTGTGGACGTGGGAGAGGGCCAGGCCGAGGAGGATGTAGCCGCGGTTGATGTAGCGGTGCTGGCCGGGTTGTTCGTCCAGGGGTTCGCGGCACATCAGTTCGTGCAGTGGGGCGCCTGCGCCTCGGTACTGGTCGAGGCGGGTGGAGGCGCGCAGGCCTGAGGTGTGGGCCAGGAGTTGGCACACCGTGGCCTCGCCGCTGGGAGCTTCGGCGTGGATGGCGGGGAGGAAGTCTCGGATGGGCGCGTCGAGGTCGAGCAGCCCTTGATCGAGTGCTCGGCCGACCAGCGGCCAGGTGGCGACGACTTTGGTGAGCGAGGCGATGTCGTACAGCGTGTCCTGGTCCGGGCGCGTGTCGCCGCACTCGGGTGCCACCAGTCCGGCGGTGAGGATCCGGTGGCCTCCGTCCCTGGTTCCGAAGACGACCACGCCGCCGGGGCTGCCGCCGCTGGCCACGAGCGCGTCCAGTGCCTCCTGGAGGCGGTCGGCGTCGGAATCGGTGAACGGAGTGCTTTGGGGCATCAGTTGGTCTCCTGGTCGAGGGTGATATCGGCTCCCAGCGTGGCGAGGTTGTCGAGCAAGTGGCCGTAGCCGCGCCGGAGGTGGTACATCCCTCGGATCGTAGAGGTGCCTTCGGCGGCCAGGGCGGCGATCAGCAAGGCGGTCACCGCCCGGATATCGCCCGCCTCAACTGCGGTCGCCCGCAGCGGGCTCGGGCCGACCACACGGGCAGAGGATCCCTGGGCGCTGACCTCGGCGCCGAAGGCGCGCAGTGCGGTGATGTGCGTATCGCGGCGGGGATATATCCGCTCATGGACCAGGGACACTCCTCGCGCTTGGGTGAGCATGGCCGCGAGCTGCGGAGCGGTGTCGGTGGGCAGGCCGGGATGCGGGCCGGTCGCCGCCTCGACTGCTTCCAACGGACCGCTGGAGCTAGCCAGTCCGCCGCTGCGAGCGGTGAGGGCGATGCCTGCGTCGGCGAGGACGTGGCGCAGCCCTTCGGGGAGATCTGCCACCGTGATTCCGTCGAGTTGGACGTCTCCCCCGGTGGCTGCCGTTGCCATGATCATCGTCCCCGCTTCGATCCGGTCACCGGCGACGGCGAACGTACCTCCCGTCAGGTGGCTGGTGCCGGTGACGTGGACCCCTTCGTCGTCCCACTCGATCTGGGCACCGCCTTGTTCCAGGAACCTGGCCGTCTCGACGACTTCGGGTTCGACGCTGGGGTGGCTGATCAGGGAGGTTCCCTCGGCGCGGGCGGCGAGGAGGAGGGCGGTAACGGTGGCTCCGAGGCTGGGGCCGTACGGGGTGTTGACGTCCGTGGTGAAGGCGCGGACGCCGCGCATGGCGCAGGTGGCGCGGAATCCGTTGTCCTCGCACAGCACGTCCGCTCCGGCTGCCTTCATGGCGGCTAGGTGCCGGTCGATCAGGCGCGGGCAGAACGCGTCGCCTCCAGGCGCGGGGAAGACGGCCCTGCCGGTACGGGCCAGCAGGGCTGCTGCCAGCACCACGGTGGTGCGGACCCGCCTGCCCAGCACCGGGTGGACCAGCGACTGCGGGCGGCTGGTGGGGGTGACCCGGAACCAGCCCTGATCAACGGCGACCTCGCTGCCCGTGTGCCGCAGGATCGCCGCGCAGACGGAGGTGTCGAGGATGTCAGGACACCGCTCCAGGGCCGTGGGAGTGTCCGTGGCGAGGGCCGCCGCGTACAGGTGCAGGGCGATGTTCTTGCTGCCCTGCACCTGTACGCGGCCCGACAGCCTTCGTCCCCCGGTGACTTGGATGTGGGCCGTGTCCTGCGTGGTCTGGGTCGGGATTGTCATCGCTTTCACCTGACCCGGCTGCCGGCGGGCAGGATGCCGCCGATGTGGGTGTGCGGGTAGATCACCGTGCCAGGGCCGATCAGAGTGCCTGGTGACAGGACGGTGGCGGCTGGCAGGCCGACCTCGTCGCCGATGACCGCACCGAACTTCGTCTGCCCGGTGCTGATCCGCGCCTCGTCCAGCGTGATCGTGACTTCGTCGACAGCGGGTTCGCGGACGGGACCGGTGCCGTTGCGCATGCCGGTGGTGGAACAGAAAGCGCCCAGGTGGACGTGCCTGCCAAGGATGGAGTCCCCGACGAACGAGACGTGCTTCATGAACACCGCCTCGACCAGGAGGCTCCGGGTGATCTCCGCGCCGAAACCGACTGCGCTGCCGGGGCCGATCACGGAGTGGTCGCGCACCAGGGCACCGGCAGCGATGACCGCGCCAGAGCAGATCAGCACCGGGCCGATAACGTGCGCACCGGACTCGATCCGGGCCCCCTGCTGGAGGTAGACGGGGCCTTCCACGATCGCTCCGGCATCGATGGTGCCTGCGGGGGCATGGTCGAGTCCGCAGGCGGCTGGGTCGTCGAGGTCGGCGACCATGAGCGGCTTGATGTCGAACACCGTCTCCGCACGGGCCAGGAGGCCAACGATGTACGCGCTGGCCAGGTCCTGCTGTCGGTGGATGTAGTAGTCCGGGGTCAGCCGGACGTCGGTCATGGACGTCGTGGATGTCTGGGGGTCGGCGACTGGCATTGCGGACTCCTATGGGTGAGCAGGACCGGCACGGTGCGTAGAAGCGGTGGATCGTCGCGTAGCGGGCGTAGGGAGGACTGAGTAGGGGCGTCCGGCTCCCGCAAGGAGCCACTGGAGGGACAGCACTGGTCTATGGGGTGGTGCTGACCACGTAGGGCTTGGGCCGAACTGCCTGGACCATGCAGTCGAGAACCCGCTGACGGCGCTCGTCGAGCGGCTGAGGCGGCAAGGGCATCGTGGCCAGCACCCGCTTTCCCTGAGGCGTCCGCTGAGTGGTCCAGCGGCCGTCGGTCAGGGCGTTGACGATGAACATTCCTCTGCCGCTCTCGTCGTCCGGATCTGCGCGTCGGAGTTCGGGGACGTCGGGACTGGCGTCGAGTACGTCGATGGTCATCGAGCGTTCGGTGCGGCTGGCGTAGAGGCCGACGGTGATGGGCTGGCCATCCGCATGTGTCAGAGCATTGGTCACCAGTTCGGAGACCAGCAGATCGATGTCTTCTGCGCTGCTGCCCAGGTAGAAGCCCCAGATCTGCAGGGTCGCCACCACCCGTGCCCGAGCAAAGCGCACCGCCCCCTCGAACGACATCAGCGGCCAGCTCGTGCCGAACGTCTCCTCGTCGTTCATGACAACGCCTCGCTAAGTTGCCGTACCTGGTCCTTGGGCTCGTGCCTCGGCAAGGTGTCGAGGGACAGGATGGGTGGATACATGGAGACTCCTGTCGGGGGCGAGGACCAGGCGAACCGCACGGGCCTGTCCAAAAGCGGATCCGAGCCCTTCACGTCTGCTCGGACTACTGACCATGGCCTCTGCCCTCCGCCCGTTCCATGCCAGAAACCCATCCCGGGTATACACGGAACGCATAGATCGCCCACGCTCCAGCACGCAGGTGACTACGCTTCAGGTGACTGGCTGCCGAGTCCCGGACGGGGAGGTGACGATGTCTGCGCCTCTCCCACAAGGGGCTCGTCGCTGCCGACAGTGCGGGGCCGGCCTCGCGGCGGATCATCAGGCACTGACCTGCTCGCCGTGCTCTCGCCGGGGCTCGACAGCAGGACTGCCCAGCCCGCCAGAACTCCCGCTCGAACTCTGGGAATCGTCCTCCCTGAGTGCTGCCCTCGCTACGCGCCACATGGGAGCCGTCATCAGGGCGTACCGGCTCCACCCGTCCCATCTGCCCGAGTACGGGAAGCGCGGAGTGCCGCAGAGCGTCGTCGGCGAGTGGCTCGGCCTGACCCAGGCCCAGATCAGCAGGATTGAGGCGGGCGGTCCGCCGCAGATGCTGGACATGCTGATCCACATCGCCCGGACCTTACGAATTCCGGCCGCTCTCCTCTGGTTTCGCCTCCCCGCCTCAGACCGCCAGGGCCCTGCGGTGGAGCAGGTGGAACGGCCGACCCGTGGAGATCTGCCGGTCGATGTCGAGGTGCGCGCCAGTCAGCGGGCATGGCGCTCGATCCGCCGACATCTGAACACGAACCGCGCCGGACTGGCTGCTGCTGCGGCTGAGCTGTACGACCAGGACACCCGCATCGAACTGACCTCGCTGCTGGCCCCAGCCTCGTGGCTGCCAGCCCAGCCGGTGCCACTGGAGAACGTTACGCTGCGTTGGGATGTGGAGCCCGTCGAGGCGATCTTGGACGGTGCCGCGCCGGAGGGCCAGGCCAGCCGCCCGCTCCGCCTCCCCGGCCAACGCTTCGACCGCTACACGCTGGCGGTTCGCTACCTGGACTCGCCGACCCTCTTCGAGAACCGGCCCAGCTACCGGCTCACCGGGATCCGCTGGGGTGATGGCGGCGGCGAGCTGTCGTTCGGCCTGTCCACCTACTTCGACAAACTGGATCTGTGCGAGGCCATCGGGCACGAATACGCCCTGGCGACCTCCAATGCGCCCATCGGGGAGACGGACCGCTCCCTGTGGCGCCAACTGCCGCTCCGCCGAGCTGTGGGCGATCCGTTCGACCTGCGCATCCGGCCGATGATCCCGGCCATCACCACGCTGCTGCTACGACGGCGCCCCAACGGCGAGGCGACGTTCTTCCTTCACTGGCGCGACGACTCTGCTGCGCTATTCGGTTATGCGGTGAGTCGGTAGCTGAGGTGGGTGAGTCTGCTGGCGCGTGACAGTGCAGGTGGGGTTCCTTCGGTGCTCCAGTGGGCGTCGAGGCGGATGACGTTGAGTGCGGCGGCGGAGAAGGCGTGCTGGAGACGGACCTTGGGCAGGCCGCGGTAACGGGCCCGGCGGATTCCGGTGACGTCCAGGGCCTGGTTGATGGTGCCCTCGATCCCGGCGCGCAGGGCGTACTTGGCTTGCCAGGTATCGGTCTTCTGCTCGGTGCGGGCGGCGGTCAGTGCCTGGTGGAGCTCGCGGGGCTGGAGCGTGAGCATGCGGGTGCCGCGTCGCGAGGCGGTGCACTGCTCGCGTGCGGGGCAGGGCCGGCAGTCGCTGCGGGCGAAGTCGACGACGATCGCGTCGTGGCCGTGCTGCCGGACCGGGTACCAGCCGCTGCTTGTCCTGCCTTCGGGGCAGCGGACCTGGCGGGCCTTCCAGTCGATGCGGAAGGCGTCCTTGGCGTAGCCGGTGTCGGCCCTGGCCTGGGGCGAGGTGTCGGGCCGGAGCGGGGTGACCATGGTGATGCCCTGCTCGGAGGCGGCCCGGACCAGCGCGGCGGAAGGGTATCCGGCGTCAAGGTAGTGCTCGCCCGGTGCCAGGCCCCGCGTCGCCAGGTTCTCCTGGACCGGCGCGGTGGCGTTCACGTCCGGCACGGTCGCGTCGGTGGTGTACACATCCGTGATCAGCCGCACCGGCAGACGCCCGGGCGACGGCTCACCACCGGCTTCGGCTTCGGCTTCGGCTTCGGCTTCGGCTTCGGCTTCGGCTTCGGCTTCGGCTTCGGCTTCGGCTTCGGCTTCGGCTTCGGCTTCGGCTTCGGCTTCGGCTTCGGCTTCGGCTTCGGCTTCGGCTTCGGCTTCGGGAGGAGCATCGCAGCTCTCTGTCAGATGGATCTTGTATCCGCACCAGAACAGGTCCTCGCCTTTCGCCGCCCAGCGCGCGTCCGGGTCGTACGGAGAGGCGAGGCGCGTATGGCCGGGCGGGACGCCGTCACTGTCGGCCTCCCGCTTGCGGATCACCTCCCGTCCCCGGGTGTCGGTGGCAACCAGGTACGTTTGCACCGTGATCCGCCGCAGCAGCGCAACGGGCTCCAGGGTCCGCAGCACCGGAGGGGCTGTCGGTGCCCACACCGCCCGCAGCAGGGCGACGGCGTCCTGCCCGAACACCGTGGCCAGCCGTTCCCGCTTGACCTGGGAGGAAGGTATCTTCCAACCGTTCACCCGCTCGCCGTAGCGCAGCGCGAGCTCGGGCACGTTCACTGCCTGGGCCAGCCAGGCCGGAGCGACCACCGCCAGCGCTTCCAGCGCCGCGCGCACCGATTCCCCAGCCAGCTCGAGGCGGTTCAGGTCACGCACCGCGCTGATCACGTGCGTGGAGTCCGTGCGCTGCTTGCCCCCGGCCCCGACCAGGCCCTGCCCGCGGCACCAGTCCAGCAGCCGGTCGAAGACCACACGCTCCATCCCGTGCTCGACCAGCCGCGCCCGGAACCGGGCCAGCACACTGTCATCGAAGCCGGTCGCGCCCAGCTCCATCCCCATCGCGTACTTCCAGTCGATCGCGCGAACCGCCATCGCCGCCGCCTGCCGATCCGTCAGGTCCTCGGCGAACTGCAACACCGTGACCAGCGACAACAAGGCCGGCGACAGCCCCGGGGCACCCCGGACCCCGAACGCACCCGCGAACGGCTCGTCCGCGAAGACCTCACCAAGCCTGTCCCGCACGCTCATCGCCAGCGACCCCTGCGGAAACGCCGACCGTGCCACCCGGACCGTATCCGCCGGAATCTCCGGCAAGCCCCTAACCTGCAACGACATCGCACCACCCCCTGCGACCCCACGACAGGACAGTGGCCGCAGAAGCGATCATCCCCTCAACCATCATGCTCATGCAGCGAATTGCGCAGCAGAGTCCGCGACCCCGGCAAAGTCGCCACCGCAGGGGGCCTCTACGACGCCATCCCCGCCGGCGAGTTCCAGCCCAGCAGCATCCTCTCCCCGCCCAACGGGCCCGACTTCGACCTGTGGCGCAACATCGTCCGCGAGCTCAACGAGGAACTCCTCGGCGCGCCGGAGTTCGACGGCAGCTCCAGTCAGCAGCTCAACTACGAGCGCTGGCCGCTCTACCGCTCGCTCCAGCGAGGCCGGGAGACCGGCAGAATCAAGGTCTACTGCTTCGGTGTGGCCTGCGACGCCCTCACCCTCGCCGCCACGATCCCCAGCGTGCTGGTCATCGACGACGAGGTCTTCGACGAGTTGTTCGGCGACATCGCGCCGCAGAACGCCGAAGGCATCACCGTCACCGGGCTGGACGGGCAGCCAGCAGCCACGGGAATCCCCTTTTCTCAACAGAACATCACACAATTCCTCAGGAACGAGCCCATGGCTCCCCCGGGCGCGGCATGCTTGGCTCTAGCCTGGAAGCACCGCGGGCTGCTGCTCAGCCGCTGAAGCTGCCGTCATGGCGGTGCCGATGCAGCAGGTCCGCCAGGGAAGGAGCCTCGTGGGGATCGAACAGTCAGCCGCGCCCGAAAGCGGCCCGGAGGCCACCCGGGACCTCTGGCTGCGAACTCGCAAGCACCTCAACGCGCACCGCCACGAGCTGACCAGCCTGGCCCTGAAGGACTTCGAACCCTCACGCTTCATCCCCGGCACCCGCCTGCTCGCGCGGCAGCACTGGGTACCGGAGCAGCCGGTCCCCCTGGAGGACGTACAGCTCCACTGGTCAACGATGGAGACGCCCGCCGCGATCGACGGCGACGCCCCCGAGTTGGATGCCATTCGACCGCTGCACGACGACCGCACTCCCTACCGCCGCTATGCCGAGGCAGTCGGCGACCTCGCCCGGCCCCGGCTGTTCGAGGACCGCACCTGCTACCGGCTCCAGGACGTGCAGGCCAACAGCGAGACGCCGACTCTCACCTTCGGTCGCGGCTCCTACTTCGACGTCATCAACATCTGCGAGGCGGCAGCGCACGAGTTCGCCGCCGCACACCCCGACCTGGACGCCGGCCAGCCCAGTCGCGGCACGCCCTTCCGTCGCGCACTCGGCGACCCCACCGACCTGGATCGGCGCCCGGTGATGGGCGCCATCAGCACCCTCGTCATCCGCCACGACCGCCGAAGCGGCGACGCGGAGTTCGTCCTGCACTGGCGCGACCCGGACAAGGTCGCCAGCGGCGGCAACCTCTACCAGGTCATGCCCGTCGGGATGTTCCAGCCCTCCCACGACGCCCCCTGGAACGAGGCCAACGACTTCGACCTGTGGCGCTCCCTCGTCCGCGAACTCAGCGAGGAACTCCTCGGCAGCACCGAGGACTACGGCAGCAGCCAGCACCCCGTCGACTACGACGCCTGGGAGTTCAACAAATCCCTCCAGCACGCCCGCGACCAGGGCACTCTCCGCGTCCACTGGCTCGGGCTGGGCATGGACCCGCTCACCTTCGTCACCGACATGCTGACCGTCGCCGTCTTCGACGCCGACCTGTTCGACGAGACCTTCCAACGCCTGGTCACCACCAACGACGAAGGCCACCGAGTCGAACTCGAAGACGGCACCGGCCGAGCTGCCGGCATCCCGTTCCGGGCCGACCACGTCATGCGCCTCACCCACGACGAGCCCATGCAGCCCGCCGGGGCCGCGCTCCTCCACCTGGCTTGGAAGCACCGAGCGACGCTGCTGGGCTAGGGAGCCGCTGTTTCAACGTCGGTGCTGACTGCGGGAGGCGTCCGAGACGGCTGGGATGAAGCCAGCGTTACGAGCAACATCACTGGATGCGACTCGCTTGGTCTGCCTGCTGCGGTTGGCAGCTGCCGGTGCACACGACCAACGGCCTCGTCCTGGCTCCGGACACCGAGCTGTCCCAGGTCACCGCGCCGCACACAGTGCTGATTCCCGGCTGCCCGGTCGACCAGGGCGGGGCGGATCGTGTCCATCTGCACGGGCGCCTTCTTCGGCCAAGCCGCCGGACTCCCCCCGATCGGGGTGGCGGCAACCACGCTGTCCGGCGGGGGTCTTCCGGTCGATGGGAGGTGGGTCAGCTGGATGTGTCTCCGTATGTTGATCGTGCAACTGCGGGGGCGTCAGTTCGAGTACCTCCGCGTCGAACCAATGCAAGGAATTACGTGCTCTCGCTCAAGCGTGCCGCCGCCGTCGGCGTTGTCTCCTTCACTGCGGCCCTGATCGCGGCCCCCGCGTATGCCAACGGCGGCTTCAATTCCTACATCTCCGGCTGGGGCACCGGCCACAACTCGCGTACCTGGACCGAAGGGAACGACACCGTGGCCACCAGCGTCGCCCTGTCCGGCTGCAGCGCCTCCGGCGCCAAGTTCGCCAACGTCACCCTGCAGCTCTCGCAGGTCCATTCGCTCACGCCCGACACGGACGAAGGCCACAAGGTCAACTACTGCAGGACATCCTCATGGGGCCGTCAGTCCGCAGCCGACTACCGCTTTGCCGTGGTGGACATCAACGGCAGCGACTACGGCCTGCAGGTGAGCGCGAAGGGGGTCTCAGTCCAGTACTGAGCCCAGGGGGCGGCAGCGGGAACCGTCCGCCGCCCCTCGTCTCTCCGTTCACGGCACATCTCCTTCGGCAAGGTTCGCACATGCCCATCCGCTTTGAGCACTGCACATTCGGCTACAGCAACAGGAGGGACGTCATCACGGACCTCTCCTTGGAGCTCCCCGAGGGCTGCACGGTCCTGCTCGGCCCCAACGGTGCGGGGAAGTCCACGCTGCTCTCCCTGGCCGCGTCAGTCCGGCACCCGAAAGCGGGCAGAGTCTCCTACCGGCACCTCGACCCTGCGCGGGGCCGGAAGCTGGCCGACTACCGGCGGCGGGTGGGCTGGATGCCACAGGACATCACCGCGGTCCCCGGCCTGAAGGTGCGTGAGCAGGCGGCCTACGCGGCCTGGTTGAAGGGCATCTCCCGGCGTGAGTCCTGGGACCGGTCGCTTGGGGCGTTGCGCATGGTCCGGCTGTCCGATCTGGCCGACCGGCCCGCCCGGACGCTCTCCGGTGGGCAGCTGCGTCGACTGGGTATTGCGCAGGCCCTGGTGCACGGCTGCGAGGTCGTGCTCATGGACGAACCGACCGCCGGACTGGACCCGGTGCAGCGCGCGGGGTTCCGCGAGCTGATGGCCGAACTCAACGGCACCGTCCACTGCGTGGTCTCCACCCACCAGACCGAGGACCTGGACGCCGTCTACGACTCCACGATCGTCCTGGAAGGCGGCCAGGTCCGCTACCAGGGCTCGACCGCCGACTTCCTCGCGTACGCCGGACAGCACACCGCGCCCGAGCGACGCGCCGAGGCGGCGTACCTGCAGTTCGTCGCGCGGGAGGCGTGACCGCATGCCCTGGTTCACGCAACTGCGCACCTCCCTGGCCGCATGGCTCTCCCTCCCGCTCGTCTGCGGCATCGTCCTGTACGCCCAGGGGGACCTGGTGCAATGGGCCACGACCGGCTACTGGGAGTCGGCCAGCGGAAAAGCGGCCTACCTGCTGTTCATGATCGCCCCGGCGGCGGCGCTGGCCGGAGCATGGGAAGGCGGCCGCATCCGCCGCGCCCGGGTGGCCGGATGGGCCCCGGCGCGGTCCCAGCTGCGGATCGCCACCGCCCACTTGCTTCCGGTGTTCGCAATGGTGGCCGTCGGCGTCACCGCAGCCTTCGCCGCCACCGCATCGACCGCGCTGGGAGCACCGGGATTCCCGGACCCTTGGATGATCCTGCTCTGCCTGGCTGTCGGCTGCTCCCACGCCGTCCTCGGCTACGCGGCCGGGCTCCTGCTCCCTGTCCCGGTCTCCCTGCCGCTGTGCCTGGCGGTTTCCTACGTGTGGACCGCGTACACGGGCACGGTGGAGCCCTTGTGGCTGAGATACCTGACAGGGATGTACCTCGACGACTGCTGCGCGCTGGACCAGGTACCGAAGACCGGCGTGCTGGTATCGCCGGTCGTCATGGCGCTGGGCCTGGCCACAGCCGGCGGACTGCTCATCGCGGCCCGGCGACGGCTGCCCGCCGCTCTGGGCGCCGTCGTGGCGGTTGCGGTCGGCTTCGCCCTGGCCGCCTGGCCGGTCCATCACCTCGGAGCCGATCCGACACGGGCACGGACCGGCACGCAGTGCGCCGGCACGGGCCCGCAGATATGCCTGTGGCCCGAGCAGCAGCGGGCCGCTGACCGCATCCGTCTCACCGTGCGCACCGGCTACGCCCGTCTGGCAGCGGCCGGCCTCCACCTTCCCGACATCGTCAAGGCCTCCGACGACGCCCGGCAGCACGGCGCGCTCACCCTGCTCGCGTCCACGAGCCCGACCACCCAGGAGATCACCGACGACCTCTCCCAGGCCATCCTGCCCGCCGGCCCCCCAGCGTGCTCCGAGGACACGCCCTACCCTGGAAACGCGGCCTACGGCCCCCTTCAGGCATGGCTCGACCTCGCCCAGGGCGGCACAGGACGGCTGCTCGCCGGAGAGGTCACAGCCACCGACATCCAGCTCGCCGAGCACGTGCGGGCGCTGCCCCGCGATGAGCAGTTGTCCTGGTTCGCCGCCGACATGAACTCGCTGACCCACTGCGACACCCCCATGGCGATGCTGCCCGCCACCGCCGGCAAGGAGCGTGCCCGATGAGGTGGTGGCTCAGGATCCGCCTGGTGCCCTGGACCCTCGCGGCGCTCACCGGATGCGCGATCGCGGCAGCGTCGATGCCCGGGGCGTCGATGCCGATGCCGAGCCTGGCCGGCGGCCTCCTGCTGCCCGTGCCGCTGTCGTTGCTGGCCCCTCTGGTCCCCTCGCTGCTCGCGCTCCACGCAGTGGACCGGGCTGTGACCGCTGCCGAGGACACTGCCACCCGGCCCGTACCGCGCATGGACGGTACCTACCTGCTGCTGTGCGCACTGCTCGCCCTCGCCGCCGGAGGTTGCGGACAGGCTCTGGGCTGGTGGCCGCTGGGTGAGGGATTCGGACGCAACGTCGCAGGCACGATCGGCCTGGGGCTGCTTGCCCGCTGGGTCGCAGGACCGCTGGCAGCGACTACGGCCCCGGTCGCCTTCACCGTCATCTGCACCTTCTTCGGCGTGAGCCTCGGCGGACACGCCCGCGCATGGGCCTGGCCTCTCGCTGCCCCGACCTCACTCAGCGCCCTCGTGATCTCCCTGCTCCTCCTCACGCTCGGCCTCCACGGCATCGGCAGGCGTGGTGCGTGGCTGCGGCATTGAACGCAGCTCGGCACCTTGGCAACCCGCTCCCGGGGCTCCTCGGCGGACCCCCGGGGGCGGGGATTCGCTGTCCGCGCGCTACGCGCCGGGGGAACGACCAGTACGCGTACGCACCATGGATCTGCTGGTCACGCTGAGGGTGAAGCCAGAACTGGCGGCCGTCGTGAACGCACCGGCACCCCCGTTTCCGGTCCTGAAAGGTGGGAAATTCGGCGTGGCCGTGATCCGCGGGCCCGGGCACACTGTTTCAGACGGCGCCACCGGAGCGGCTCCCGTGGCGCGTGGATCTCCTTCCGGTCCTTTCCACAAGCAGCAGTTGTTTCAGAACGGAAAGTTGTTGGGCGAGGGCATGCACGGGGCAGCGCAGGCATTGGACGGCGCGCTCGGCGTTGTGGTGGTGGACGACGAACAGCTGGTGCGTGCCGGGTTGCGGATGATCCTCAACTGCGCACCGGGCCTGGACGTCCTGGCCACCTGCGACGGCCCTGAGGCACTGGCCGCCGTGGACCGGCACCAGCCGGACATCGTGCTACTGGACATCGAGATGCCGGGTACCGACGGCATTGCCGTCCTGCGCCGCATTCAGGGTCTGCCGAAACCGCCGACGGTCGCGATGCTGACCACCTTCGACACGGAGTCGTACGTGCGCGCTGCCCTGGAGCACGGCGCGGCCGGCTACTTCGTCAAGGACACCGACCCCGACCAGTTGATCCAAGAGGTGCACGCCCTGGCCTCGGGCGGCCGGCCCTTGGCACCCGGTGTGACGCGGACCGTCATCGACGGATACCTGGCCGGCAGCCACCCCTCGCCCCCGGACGAAACCACTGCGAGGGTCGCTGCGCTCACACCTCGCGAACGCGAAGCGCTGCTCCTGCTCGGCTGCGGCCTCACCAACGCTGAGATCGCCGGTCACCTGAATATCGCCCCCAGCACCGCCAAGGACCACGTCAGCACGCTTCTGGCCAAAATCGGACGACTCAACCGGGTCCAGGCAGCCGTCTGGGCGGCCCGCGCCGGACTCCTGCCCAGGTGGAACAGCCAACAGCAGCGCGCCGACCGGCCCAGGACCACCGGCCGACCCGCCGCCGGGGCCACCCGATGAAGCCGCGCCGACTCCTGTGGCTACTGACCCCCACCGGAGTGGCGGCCCTTGAGGCCTGGCAACGCACCACCTCACCACCGCTCACCCCGCTGCAGACGGTGCTGCTGCTCTCGACCCCCTTGGTCCTGCTGGCCCGGCGCCGATGCCCCCTGGTCGTCTTCCTCGGCACGCTGCCCGACACGTGCACGGTCTCCGGCCTACCGTCACTGCTCGCGCTCTACACGGTGGCACTCACCAACTCCCGCCGCGCAGTGGCAGTCGGCTGCGCTCTCGCCTTCGTCCTCGCCTTCGAGTACTACGCCGGCGCCAACGATTTCCGGCATGCCTTCCACGGAGAGGTCTGGGAACTGTTCCTCCTGGCAGCGTGCGTCGCCGCACCCACTGCCCTGGGCCTGCTCGCCCGCACCCGGCTCGTACTCTCCGCCCGCCTGCACGACCTCGAACGCTCACGCCATCGCGAGGACCAACTCCTCGCCCAGCAGGTCCAGTCCGCCGAGCGTGCCCGCCTGGCCAGAGAGATGCACGACATCGTGGCCCACAACGTCAGCCTGATCAGCCTCCGGACCGCAGCGCTCCAGGTCAGCACCACCGACCCGCAGATCAAGTCAACCGCCCGCGAACTGCGCAACCTCGCTGCCCGGACCTTGGACGAGCTTCGCGAAATGGTCGGTCTGCTGCGCGCCTCGGGCGGCACCAGCGCCCCCCAACCACGCCTCGTGGACCTGCCCCGGCTCATCGCCGAGAGCCAACTCCCCGTCGAAACCCGGTTCGACATCCCCCTCGCCGACCCGCCGGCCAGCCCCTGGCCCGGTCCTGTCCAGCAAGCGATCTACCGCACCGTCCAGGAATCCCTCACCAATGTCCGCAAACACGCGCCCGGCACCCGTGTACACATCCACCTCTACCTGGCCGACCAACATGTGCATGTAGATGTCCGGAACGGGCCGCCCGCCCCCGAGGCGCCACCACTGCTGCTGCCATCCGGCGGGCACGGCCTCAGGGGCCTCCACGAACGAGCCCACCTGACGGGGGGTGCTCTTGATGCCCACCCCACCGAAGGCGGCGGCTTTCACGTGCACGCCGTCTTTCCCATCGCCCGATCCACGCGGGCCGAGGCTCTGCCGAGACCGGCGTCCGAGACTTCCGTGGACTCCACGCGTCTTCTCAATTGTGACGTCCCCTGAAGTGAACTGACACATCGACTGTCCTCGCTTTGCTGGATCCTCGTCGTACTCCTTGCACTGGGAGGCGGCTGTCCGTCAGTTGTCATGCAGGCCGTGGCCTCTGCCTGGGATCCAGCGCAACCCCCGCGGCAACATCTCGCCTCGCACGGCACCGGCACGGGAGTGTCCTCGAGAACGGCTCCCTTCTCATGGAGCGCCCCGCGGTGAATGCCCTGCACGATGTGGCCATGGCCGGACGCGTTCGCCGGTCAGGCTACGAGCACGCCGAGGGCCTGAGTCTGCAACAGGCTCAACGCGACCTCAGGGACCTCGTCACCGCCCGAATCCTCGAACCAGTCGGCCGAACCCGAGCCCGCTACTACAAAGCCGGGCCCCACTTCCCTCAGGCCGCCCTCGACATCGCCCGCACACCCATGACCTTGACCGATCCCTACGCCAACCGACGGGAGCCAGGACGACCCGGCCGCCGCGGCGGGTTCGAGGCCGAAGCGACCCGGAGAGCCCTGGCGGGATCACGCCGAGTGGGCGGGATGGTTGTCAGCGCGGAAGACGGGCCAGCCGATCTCGGTTTCCCAGCGGGTCTCGTCCGGTGTGTCGTGGGCGTCGCGCAGGTAGGTCTCGCGCAGCGGGCCGTCGACGCTGATCTCGTGGGTGGTGGCGTAGGAGCCGAGTTCGGCATAGGCGAGGTCGACATCGGCCAGGGGGCCGTGGTGGGTGATGACCGCGAGTTCCGCGGCGGGCACCAGGAAGGGCTCCACCCGGCCGATCGCGCGCACATCGCCGTCGACGGGGATGAACACGATGGCCTCTCCTCGGTCGTTCTGGAACAGCTCGCTGTCATACAGGCCGCCGCTCGGCCCGGCCCGGTGCAACTGCTGGGCATGGACGGTGGCGTGCAGTTCGCCCAGGGCGCCGTGCCACCAGGCGAGGATGTCGTCACGGTCCACGGTCTGCCGGATGCCGACGGCCGGGGTCGCGGGCACGGTGCGGTGCTTGATGGACCTGGCCGCCGCTGGGCCCTGCAGCAGGTTGCGCAGGGAGTCGACGGCGGCGCGGGTCTGGGCGAGTTCGGTCTCAAGCCGGTTCAGGTGGGTGGTGATCAGAGCGTTGCGCGCGGCGGTGCCGGGGGCGTTCAGGACGGCCTTGACCTCGGCGACCGGCATCTCCAGGTCCCGCAGCCGACGGATGACCTGGGCGGAGGGGATCTGGTCGGGCCTGTAGTAGCGGTAGCCGTTGCCCGGGTCCACCGTGGCGGGCTCCAGCAGACCCACCTGGTGGTAGTGCCGCAGCGTCTTGACGCTCAGGTGCGTGGCCCGGGAGAAGTCCCCAACAGTAAGACCTTCTTTCATGGTCCCAGTGTCAACCCTCCCCGTGCGGGAGGGTCAACGCGCCACGGTGGTGTTGACCCTCCCCCGGCCGGAGCGCCGAGCTTTGACATCGGGCCGCCGGATCGGTGGTCCGGGAAGCTCGATGACTCGATGACTCGATGAGGAGAAGTGCCATGACCGATACCAGTACCTCGCTCAGTCCGGTGCTCGCGGAGCATGTCCGTGCCGTCAACGCCTTCGACGTGGACGCGATCGTCGCGACCTTCGCCGAGGACGCCCTGGTCAACGACGCGCGACGGGAGTTCTGGGGTGCTGCGGCGATCCGCCGCTGGGTCACGAAGGAGCTGGTCGGGGACAAGGTGACCCTGGAGGTGACCGAGGTCATCGACCACCACGGCGACGCGATCGTGCGTGCGCGCTACGACGGCCAGTACGACAAGACGAACCTGCCCGACGAGCTGATCATGACGAACTACTTCACCGTTCGTGACGGCAGGATCGTCAGCCTCCTCGTCATCCGGAACCAGACAGCGAACTGAAGACAGCGAACTGACCCGACAGTGCGCACTGTGACGCCCGCCCAGGTCCGGTTCCGGCGGCCTGGGCTGCGCGCAGGATCGGCTTTGGCGGTGGCCGCCGCCCAGGGTCGACCCCGGGGTCGACCGCTGGTCAGCCCTGGCCGGGCGCGGGGTCCGGCAGCGGCGCGGCTGTCGGAGGGCTGCTCCAGGTCGGAGGGGTGCTCCAGGCGGCCAAGAGCCGTAGTGCGTCCGCCGACGGTGACCCTGGTTCGGCAGTGTGCAGGCCGAGGGTCTGCTCGGGGTCACCGGTGGGGTTGAGGGCCTCGTAGTCGAGGGTGAGCTCGCCGACCAGGGGGTGGCGGTACCGCTTGCTGCCGTGGCTGCGCTGCAGCACGTCGTGGTCGGCCCACCAGCGACGGAAATCGCCGTCGCGCAGCGAGAGTTCGCCCACCAGCTCGGCGAGCCGGGGGTCGTCCGGGTGCGCCCCTGCGTAGAGGTGCAGCGAGGCGACGGTGCCGCGGGCGGACCGCTCCCAGTCGACGTACAGCTCACGGGCGGCCGGGTCGAGGAACACGAAGCGGGCCATGTTGCGTTCGCGCTGCGGCAGCGCCTCGAAGTCGGTGTACAGGACCCGGGCCAGCCGGTTGCTCGCCAGCACGTCCGAGCGGTGCCCCAGGACCAGGGCCGGATTGCCGGTCAAGGTGTCCAGGATGCGGTACAGGCCGGGCCTGACCCGCTGCGGGGGCAGCGGCCGACGGCGGCTACGGGTGGGCCTGGCCAGGGCGAACAGGTGGCCGCGCTCGGTGTCGTCGAGGCACAGGGCCCGGGCGACCGCGTCCAGCACGCCCTCGGAGACGTTCGTGCCGCGACCGCGCTCCAGCCGCACGTAGTAGTCCACGCTGACCCCGGCCAGCTGGGCGACCTCCTCACGGCGCAGCCCGGGCACCCGCCGGGTGCCCGATCGCGGGGGCAGCCCGGCGTCCTCGGGGGTGATCCGGGCCCGGCGCGAGCGCAGGAAATCCCGCAGCTCGGCGTTGCCGCCCGGATCGGCGGAAGACTCACTCATGCTCCCCAGGTTAGGACCACCCCGGGCCCTGGGCACGGCGCGTGGGAGGTACTGCTGGACCCCCGGTCGAAGCAGCACCCTCTACCCCGCCGCGGAGCCGGTGGCCGGTGGTTCGCTGGTAGTGGGCCGTCCGCCGGGCGACCCCGCGCGCCCCACCCGGGGGCCTGACCGAAGGGCAGTCCGATGAGTGAACCCATGCGCATCACCACACCGTTCGACGAGCGGTCGACCGCTGCCGAGGTGGTGGCCGGCGTCGACCTGACCGGTCGGCGGGCCGTCGTCACCGGTGGCTCGTCGGGCATCGGCGTCGAGACCGCCCGGGCCCTGGCCGCGGCCGGCGCCGAGGTGACCTTGGCGGTGCGGGATCCTGAGGCCGGTCGGCGCAGCGCCGAGGACCTCCGGTCGAGCACCGGCAGCAAGCAGGTCCTGGTCGCCCCGCTCGACCTGGCCGACCAGCGGTCGGTCCGCGCCTTCGTCGCCGCGTGGGAGGGGCCGCTGCACCTCCTGGTCAACAACGCCGGGGTGATGCGGACACCCGAACAGCGCACACCCGAGGGTTGGGAGCTGCAGTTCGCGACCAACCATCTGGGCCACTTCGCACTCGCCGCCGGGCTGCACCCGGCGCTGGCGGCGGCAGGTCACGCCCGGGTGGTGTCGCTCAGCTCCGTCGCCCACCTGCAGGCCCCGGTGGACTTCGACGACATCCACTTCCGGCGGCGGGCCTACGATCCCGGCACCGCCTACGCCCAGTCCAAGACGGCCACCGCACTCTTCGCCGTCGAGGCCCAGCGTCGCTGGGCCGGCCACGGCATCACCGTCAACGCGGTTCATCCGGGGGCGATCCTGTCGAACCTGACGCGGCACATGGACCAGGAGGCACTCGACGCCACGATCGCCACCGGCGGCTACGTGTTCAAGACGCCCGAGCAGGGCGCCGCCACCTCCGTGCTCGCGGCGACCTGGCCGCAGCTCGACGGCGTGGGCGGCCGGTACTTCGAGGACTGCAACCAGGCCCACGCCCACGTGGACGGCACGCCCGGCGGGGTGGCGGCCCATGCCCTGGACCCGGAGGCCGCCGACCGGCTCTGGCAGGCATCCCTGGATTCACTGGCCGGGACCGTGTAGCGCGCGGAGCCGTTGACCGGCTCGGCGCCCGGTCGGCCCGGCCTCCCCCCGGGGTCGGCCGGGTGCGCTCACCGACGGTTCCGGGGCGGCCAGTTGGCTCCAGCGGTCGGTGAGCAGCCCGAAGAGCAGGTCGTCGGTCCACTCGCCCTTGATCCAGGTGTTCGCGGGGCGTCGCCCCTCGTTCTGGAATCCAACCCGTTCCAGGAGCCGTGCGGAGTCCTGGTTGCGGGCGTCGCACTCCGCAGACACTCGGTGCAGGCCGCGCCGCTCGAACAGGTCCTGAAGTACGGCGTTCACCGCCTCGGCGGCATATCCGCGCCCCTGTCGCTCCGGAGCCAGCGTGATCCCCAACTCGGCCTGCATCCGGTTCTCGTGCAGTTTCACTCCCACATCACCTACCAGGCAGCCGCCGTCCTTGAGCTCGACCGCGTACTGGAACCACCCGGGCTGCCCTGGGTCGCCACCGGCGAACTCCCGGACGAGAGCGGTGGCGGACTCCACCGACACCGGCGCCGTCCACCCCTGGTAGCGGGCGACCTCCGGGTCCGAGCGATAGGTGGCGAACGCAGGGGCGTCGTCCGCCCGGAAGCGCCGCAGAGTGAGTCGGGCTGTCTCCAGAAGCATGCGGCGAGCATCTCACCCGTGCCACGCTGCGTCGATCGGATTGCCTGCCCTCAGGGGAGAGCAGCCGGGCGCTGTGGTCGGGCGAGCTGCGGACTTCATTCCGCGGCGGAGGTGATCTGGCTGCTGGCCCACTGCGCCCACTCCTCCTGCATCGCATAGAGGCGCAGGCCGTATTCGAGCGCCAGTCGGCCGTTGGTGGTCAGCGGGCCCTGCTCGGTCCAGTCGAGGGAGTCCTGCAGCTGCCGTAGCGCGGCGTGGTCCGCCGCGGCCTGCTCGGCTGCCTTGGCCAGGTAGTCCGCGGCCTGTTCCGCGTCGAGCACCCCCATGAAGAAGACACGCAGCAGGGCGCTGCTGCGCCGCGGCTCCGGCTTGTCCTCGATCAGCCAGCGTCGCAGCTCGGCCAGGCCCGCATCGGTGAGGGTGTACTCCTTGCGTCCGCGCGGTCCCTCTGCGGCGACGTCGATCAGGCCGCCGTCGGCGAGGCGGGCGAGTTCCCCGTAGACCTGGCTCTGGGTCGCCGGCCAGACGTTGGCCAGCGACGTGTTGAAGCGCTTCATCAGGTCGTAGCCGCTGGCGGGCTGGTCGACGAGGAGGCCGAGGACTGCGTGGCGAAGGCTCATGCCGACCATCCTACATTCCTCTATTGACAGGTCAGATCCCGACATTCTAGTTTCGACATATCTGGATTGGAATATCAGGCCTCCGCCCCCTCTCGCCGGGCGGGACCTCGGCCGCCGAGCCGACCGACACCTTCGGAGTGCGCCATGACCACCACCGCCCCGCACCTACTGGGCAACTTCGCCCCCGTACCCGACGAGCTCACCGTCACCGAGTTGTCCGTCACCGGTTCCGTACCGCCCGAGCTGACCGGCTGGTACCTGCGCAACGGACCCAATCCGCGCGAAGCGGCCTCCGCACACTGGTTCCTGGGCGACGGCATGGTCCACGGCGTGCGACTGGAAGGCGGCAGGGCCGCGGCCTACCGCAACCGCTGGGTTCGAACCGCCAGCTTCACCCGCGGCGCCCGCCCCTACGACGAGCACGGCAACCACGACCTGACCGCCGGCGTCGCCAACACCCACGTCGTGCGGCACGCGGGGCGCACCCTGGCCCTGGTCGAGTCCTCCCATCCCTACGAGCTGGACTGCCGACCCGGGCACGAACTCGACACCATCGGCGCCTACGACTTCAACGGACGCCTGCACACCCCGATGACCGCCCACCCCAAGACCTGCCCCACCACGGGCGAACTGCACTTCTTCGGCTACGGCGGCCTGACCGCCCCCTATCTGACCTACCACCGAGCGGACGCGGCAGGGGAACTGACGGTCAGTCGCCCCATCGACATACCCGCGCACACGATGATGCACGACTTCCAACTCACCTCCGCGCACGTGGTCTTCATGGACCTTCCGGTCGTCTTCGACCTGGCCAAGGCCAGGGCCGGCGCTCCCGGCATGCCCTACACCTGGACCCCCGACCACGGCGCCCGGCTCGGCGTCCTGCGCCGCGACGATCCCCACGGCGCCGTGCGCTGGTTCGAGATCCAGCCCTGCTACGTCTTCCACACCCTGGGCGCCCACGAGGAGGCGGCCGGGCAACGACTGGTCCTGCACGTCATCCGCTGGGACAGACTGGGCGACGGCGTGGACGTCAACGGCCACGGGTCACTGTGGCGCTGGACCATCGACCTGGCAGCAGGGAGCGTCCGCGAGGAGCAACTGGACGACCGGAGCACCGAGTTCCCCCGGATCGACGACCGCCTCACCGGCCTTCCCCACCGCCACGGCCACACCAGCACCGCGAAGGGCCCCGACGGCGGCGCCATCCACCGCTACGACCTTCGCGCCGGCACTGTCACCAGCCACCTCTTCGGCTCGGGCCGCACCCCGGGCGAGGCCTCGTTCGTCCCGGCCGACGACACGCCGGGAGGCCCCGGCTGGCTGATGGCGTACGTCCACGACGCCGCCACCGATCGCAGCGATCTGGTCATCCTGGACGCCGACCGCCTTGCCGACCCTCCGGTCGCCAGCGTTCACCTGCCCCGACGCGTTCCCTCCGGCTTCCACGGCAACTGGCTCCCCGACGCCTAGAGGGGGCGCCCCGGCCCCGCACGGCCCCGGCAGCGTGCAGGCGCGGGCCCTCACCAACGCGGCCACCCCCAGAGCGGCCACCCTCGATTTGGATACTCCTGTCTTGACATGTCGAACTAGGAACTTCTAGATTTGACATGTCAAAACAGGAGTCTTGCCAGAGCCTCAGGGAGTACGTCATGTCGTACCTGCGCACCTTCGCCCCGTGGATCGTCTACGCCGCCATCCCCTCGGCGAACTGGAACGGGGGGGCGCTGGCCGCCCTGCTGGTCTCGCTCCTCGTCATCGGCCGACAGGTCGGCGCCGGCCGGCCCCTGGACGCACAGATCATCGAGATCGGCTCCGCCGTCTTCTTCGCCGCGATCACCGTGCTCGCCTTCGCGGACCCGCACACCGCGCTGCACCCCTATGCGCCGGCGCTCTCGTCGACCGCGCTGGCCCTGATCGCCGGCGCCTCGCTGGCCGCTCGGCACCCGTTCACCCTCGGCATCGCCAAGCAGACCACCCCGCGCGAGTTCTGGGACCAGCCGCTCTTCATCCGCACGAACGTCATCATCACCGCCGTCTGGACGGCGAGCTTCGTGATCGGCGCCATCGTGCTCGCCGCCGTCGCGCATGACTCGACCGCGCGGACCGTCGTCCAGGTCGCCGCATTCGTCGCCCCGGCGACCTTCACGATCCGCTACTCCCGGCACATCCAGGCCAGGACTGCGGCGCTCCGCGCCCTGGCCTCCTGACCCGCAGACGCCCGGCCCGGAAATCGTCACTACCCTTGCGCGCGAGGGCCGCCGCCGTTGCCGAGGGCCCGCCCGCCGCTCCCGGGCAGACCCTCCCGGCGCACCGCCAGCACCGCGGCGTCGTCGTTCATGCCGTCCGGGACGTACGCCCGGACGTCCGCGAGCAGCCGGTCCAGCAGCGGGCCCGGCTCCAACCCGCCGATCCGCCGCAGCCGTTCCGCCAGCGGATAGAACACCCCGGCCGCGTCCCTGGCCTCCGAGATGCCGTCGGTGTACAGCAGCAGGGTGTCGCCCACGGTGAAGTCGAAGCGGCGTTCCTGGTAGGCCGCACCGACCATGGCGCTCATGGCCAGCGGTGGCAGCCGCAGCAGCGGTTCCACCGGGTGCACGCCGCCGTCGTGGCACAGGAAGGGGTCGGGATGGCCACAGTTGACCATCCACGCCGGGCCCTCCCGCTCCGGCAGGCCGAACAGGACCGCCGTGACGAACTCCTCGCTCTCGGGGCGGCGGGCCAGCGCAGCGTCGATGCGTCCGGCGACCGCGGCCAGCTCCGGCTCGGAGCGGGCGGCGTCCCGGAACACCCCCAGCACGTCCGCCGCCGTCTCCACCGCGGGCAGTCCCTTGCCGCGCACGTCGCCGAGGATCAGCCGGATGCCGTACGGCGTGGGGAGCACCTCGTAAAGGTCGCCGCCGATCCGGGCCTCGGCCTCGGCGGCGAGGTAGCGCACCGCGATCCGCAGCGGCCCGAGGCGCTCCGGGACCGGCCGCAGCAGCGCCCGCTGCGCCGCCTCCGAGACCCCGCGCACCTGCGCCAGTTCCCGCTCCCGGGAGGCCACCAGCACGACGGCGGCGGCGCTGGTGCAGGTGATGGCGAGCACCGTGACCGCAGAGGTGACGTGCACCGCCAGTGGCACTCCCCCGTTCTCCAGGGCCAGCACGATCACGCCGATCAGCGCCAGCAGCCCGGCGAGTATCGGCACCCGTGCCCTGCGGGTACCGATACTGGCCAGTACCGGTACTGCGGCCAGTACCGGCGAGAAGGTCGAGCCGGGTCCGGTGGCCAGGTCGGCGCCGATGGCGGCGCCGAGCAGCAGGTAGGCGGCGGCGAGGAACCCGCGTACCCGACGGGACAGCAGGATCGGCGGCAGCCCCACCAGTGTGTCGGACGCGCCTGCCACGGTCGCTCCTCGGTTGCCGGACGGACCTGAGTCCAGTCTCGGCACTGGTCGGGGGCTTCGCCACCGCTCCGGCCGGCGCCGGCCCGGCGGCGCACGGGGTTGCGGCGCCGGGCCGGACGGGCGAACCGGCGGACGGTCGCCGGACGATGGTGCGGTGACCGCGCGCCTACTCTTCGAGCATGGCGTTCTTCGAGATCACCCGTTCCGTCCCGGTCGGCGTCCGGGAGTGCTGGCTGCGGGTGACCGACTGGCCGCGCCACTCCGCCCTGGTGCCGCTGACCACGGTCGCGGCGGTCGGCGGCGGCGCGACCGCACTCGGCAGCGTGGTGACGGCCCGGACCGCGGTCGGCCCGCTGGGCTTCGACGACCCGATGGAGGTCGTGGTCTGGCAGCCGCCCACGGCGCAGGCCCCCGGGCGGCTGCGACTGGAGAAGCGCGGGTCGGTGGTGCTCGGCTGGGCCGAGATCGAGGTGCGCGCCGACGGCGCCGGGAGCCTGTTGCGGTGGCGCGAGGAGATCCGGTTGCGCGGCGTTCCGGCGCCGCTGAACGCCGTGCTGGCGGGCGGCGGCCGCAGGATCTTCGGCCGGGTCGTGGACGGCCTGCTGCGCGGCTGACGCCGCGTCGGCCGCCGGAGGCGGACGCGACGCCTCCGGCCCGGCCGCACGGCTTCGCCCAGGGCAGAGCGCCGTTCCCTTCCCCGAACGCCCCGGATCCCTAGGCTGAAGGGGTGAGCACTCCTGCGCCGAACGAAGCCCACGTCATCCCGCTGCGCCCGCGGGTCCGCCCGCCCGGTTCCGGTGCGGCGCCCCGTACCCCGCAACGACCGACGGGAACGCCTCAGACCCCCCAGGCCCCCGCCGCGAGGGAGCCACTGTGGCGCCACCTGGTCGGCGACGTGCTGCGACGCGAGCGACTCGCCCAGGAGCGCACGCTGAAGGACGTCGCCGAGGCGGCGCGGATCTCCATGCCGTACCTGTCGGAGGTGGAGCGCGGACGCAAGGAGGCCTCCTCCGAGGTACTCGCGGCCGCCGCCCACGCCCTCGGGCTCGGCCTCGGCGACCTGCTCTCGCTCACCCAGGACGAGCTGGCCCGGCACCCCCGCAACCGGGTGGCCGGCCGGGACCGCACGGCGCCTACGGCGCGGTACGACGGCCTGTGCCTCGCCTCCTGAGCGACTGACGCCGGTACGACGGGGCGGCACCACCGCCGTACCGGCCGGCCGGCCGGTACGGCGGCCTGCCGGCCTTCGGCGACGGCTGCGCGGGTCAGCCGAACGCGAGCCGTCGGTGCAGCACCTCGTCGGCGACCCCGTAGGCGACGGCCTCCTCGGCGGTGAGCACCTTGTCCCGGTCCATGTCCGCGCGCAGCGTCGCCGCGTCGTGGTGCGTGTGCCGGGACAGGACCTCCTCCACCTGCGAGCGGATGCGGGCCATCTCCTTGGCGGCGAGGCTGAGGTCGGAGACCGTCCCCTGTTGGCCGTTGCTGGCCGGCTGGCCGAGCAGCACCCGCGCGTGCTCCAGCACGAACCGTCGCCCGGGATCTCCGCCGGCCAGCAGCACCGCCGCCGTCGACGCCGCCTGACCGACGCAGAACGTGGAGATCGGCGCCTGAACGAACGTCATCGTGTCGTAGATCGCCATCAGCGAAGTGAACGACCCGCCAGGCGAGTTGAGATAGATGGAGATCTCCTGCTCGGGATTGGCCGACTCCAGGTGCAGGAGCTGCGCGATGACCACGTTGGCGACCCCGTCGTCGATCTCCGTGCCGAGGAAGATGATCCGCTCGTTCAGCAGCCGGCTGAAGACGTCGTAGGAGCGCTCGCCCTGCGCGGTCCGCTCGATGACGTAGGGAACCGTGTACGACCCCACGTCACAACCCCATCCGCGGGCGGGAGGTGGCCGGGCGGATGCTGGCGAGCGACTCCACCACCTGGTCCACCATCCCGTACTCCCTGGCCTGCTCGGCCGTGAACCAGCGGTCCCGGTCGCCGTCCCGCCTGATCGTCTCCTCGCTCTGCCCGGTGTGCTCGGCGGTGATCTTCTCGATGGCCTGCTTGGTGAACTGGAGGTTCTCCGCCTGAATCTCGATGTCCGCAGCGGTGCCGCCGATGCCCGCGGAGGGCTGGTGCATCATGACCCGCGCGTTCGGCATCGCGAACCGCTTGCCGGAGGCCCCGACGGTGAGCAGGAACTGGCCCATGCTGGCGGCGACCCCCATCACCAGCGTCGAGACGTCGTTCGGGACGAGCCGCATGGTGTCGAAGATGGCGAGACCTGCGGTGACCGACCCGCCGGGGCTGTTGATGTACAGGCTGATGTCGGTGCGCGGGTCCTCCGCAGACAGCAGCAGCAACTGCGCGCACACCCGGTTGGCCGACACCTCGTCGACCTGGGTGCCGAGGAGGACGATGCGCTGGGCGAGCAGCTGGGCCGCGAGGTGGTCGTCGAAGCGGCCGTGCTGGGTGTCGCCCTCCTCCGCGCGGGGCTGGAGGGTGGTCAGTGGAGTCATCTGGGTCTCCTTGTCGGGGTGGTGATGCCGTCGACTCCACTCTTGCCCCCGGGAGAGCCGCGATCGCGGTTCCTCTGCCCGCCGCAGATTCGCCACGGGCAGAGTGAGGCCCGGCCGTGACCGCGCCGCCTCCTACCGGCCCTGCGGCCGCGTGGTGGATCATGGAGGCGACAGATCCGAACGAGGGCCCGCAGCAGCCGACACCCGGCCGGCCGCGGGAGCCCTCCCCTGACGGAACGAGAGCAGCATGCCCCTCAGCGGTGAGTACCAGCCGAGCCCGGACCAGTTCGTGAGCGACCAGGTCGCGCTGTACGAGGCTTCCGGGGGCACCGAGGGCACGACCCTGGAGGGCGTGCCCGTCATCGTGCTGACCAGCCTCGGGGCCAGGAGCAGGAAGATCCGTAAGACCCCGCTGATGCGGGTGGAGCACGAGGGCACGTACGCGGTGGTGGCCTCGCAGGGCGGCGCGCCCAAGCACCCCACCTGGTACCACAACCTGGTCGCGCACCCGCAGGTCGAGCTCCAGGACGGGGCAGTGCGGCAGGACATGACGGCCCGTGAGATCAAGGGTGCGGAGCGGGAGCTGTGGTGGGCCCGCGCGGTCGAGGTCTGGCCGGACTACGCCGAGTACCGGAAGAGCACGGACCGGGTGATCCCCGTCTTCGTACTGGAGCAGACGCCCGGCGCGACCGGCTGACGGCCGCCACCTGCTCGCACCCGGGGGTGCGGTCGGGCCGGGGCGGACCGCCTTGACCCGGTTGCCGGTCTGCGTGCCGGTGGCCGACGCACCGCCGACCGCTGGTCGCGTCCTTCGTGGCCGCCGCGCTGGGCTCCGCGCTGGGACGCCGCCGCTGGGCTCCGCGCTGGACGCCGCCCTCGCACCGGGCCGGGCCGGAGCCCGGCGCTACGCTGGCGCCGTGACGCGGCGAATGGGCACAGTGGTGCTGATGTGCGGACTCCCGGGGGCGGGCAAGACCACCTACGCGATGGAGCTGGTACGGCGCGGCTACGCCCGGATCTCCATCGACGAGGTGGTCTGGCAACGGCTCGGGCAGCGCGACGCCGGCCTGGTCCTGGAGGAGGCGGAGTTCGACCGGCTCAAGGAGGAGGTCCGCCGCGAGCAGCGGCAGGAACTGGTCGAGCTGATGCTGGCCGGGCGCGACGTGGTGGTGGACTACAGCTTCTGGAGCCGTGCCGCCCGCGACGACTACAAGGCCCTGGTCGAGCGCCACGGCTGCCGGTGGGAACTGGTCCACCTCACGGCCGACCGGACCACGCTGGAGCGCCGCCTCCGGGCCCGGAGCGCCATGGCGGGCGCCAACTGCGTCACCGTGGACGAGCAGCTGTTCCTCCGCTACCTGACCGGATTCGAGGTGCCCGAGGGCGAGGGCGAGCAGGTCGTCGAACAGCCGTCGGCCTGAGGCCGACGGGCTGAGGCCGCCCTCGCCCGGCACGCGCTCCGACCGTGCCGCCTACCGGCGGACCGCGGCCTTCTGGGGAATCATGGAGGCGGCAGATCCGATCGAGGGCGCCGCACGGCTGACTCCGACTCAGCCGCAGGGCTCCTCTACCAGCGGGATGGGAGAAGCATGCCTCTCAGTGGTGAGTACCAGCCGAGCCCGGAACAGTGGGTGCGCGACCAGGTCGCCCTGTACGAGGGCTCCGGGGGCACCGAGGGAACGACCATGCGGGGCGTGCCCGTCGTCGTCCTCACCAGCCTCGGGGCGAAGAGCGGCAAGATCCGCAAGAACCCGCTGATGCGGGTGGAGCACGAGGGTGCGTACGCGGTGGTGGCCTCGCAGGGCGGCGCGCCCAAGCACCCCACCTGGTACCACAACCTGGTCGCGCACCCGCAGGTCGAGCTCCAGGACGGGACCGTGCGGCAGGACATGACGGCCCGTGAGGCCGAGGGTGCGGAGCGGGAGCTGTGGTGGGGCCGCGCGGTCGAGGTCTGGCCGGACTACGCCGAGTACCAGAAGAAGACGGACCGGGTGATCCCCGTCTTCGTGCTGGAGCCGACGTCCGGCGCGAACGGCTGACTGCGCCCCGTCGCCGCGCCCCGGCGGGCACCGGCGCGCGGCGGCCTCCGCATGCGGAGGCCGAAGTGGGCACATAGCCTACGTCCATGAGCAGCAGTGAGGCGTTCGTCACGGTCGCCGGGCGTCGCGTACGCGTCTCCTCGCCGGAGAAGGTCTGCTATCCGGCGGTCGGGGTCACCAAGCTGGACCTCGCCGAGTACTACCTCGCTGTCGCCGACGGGCTGATGCGCTCGCTCGCCGAACGCCCGATGGCGCTGCACCGGTTCCCGGGCGGGCTCGACGGCGGCAGCTCCTTCTACACGAAGCACGCGCCCAAGGGCCTTCCCGACTGGGTGGAGACGGCGGAGGTGACCTTCCCGAGCGGGCGCACCGGCCGCGAGGTGTGCGTGACCGAGCCGGCGACCGCGCTGTGGGCGGTGCAGATGAACGCCCTGGAACTGCACCCGTGGCCGGTGCGCCGTGCCGACCCCGACCACCCCGACGAGCTGCGGCTGGACCTCGATCCGCAGCCCGGCACCGGCTTCGCCGAGGCGGTCGAGGCCGCCACCGAGGCCCGGGCGCTGTTCACCGAGCTCGGCATGGCGCCGTTCGTGAAGACCTCCGGCGGACGCGGCCTGCACCTGCTGGTGCGGATCGAGCCGCGCTGGTCCTTCGTCGACGCCCGGCGGGCGGTCATCGCGCTCGCGCGCGAGCTGGAACGCCGCCGCCCGGAGCTGTTCACCACCTCCTGGTGGAAGGAGGAGCGCGGCGAGCGGATCTTCACCGACTTCAACCAGATGGCCCGGGACCGGATGCTCGCCGCCGCCTACTCCACCCGCGCCACCCCGGACGCCCGGGTCTCGATGCCCGTGCGCTGGACGGAGCTCCCGGACGTCGTCCCGGAGGACTTCACCGTGCGCACCGTCCCCGCGCTGTTCGCCGCGCACGGCGACGCGCACCGGGACCTCGACGGGTCGCCCGCCACCCTGGACGCGCTGTTGGAGATGGCCGAGCGGGACCAGCACGACCGAGGGCTCGGCGACCTGCCGTACCCGCCGGAATTCCCGAAGATGCCCGGCGAGCCCAAGCGCGTCCAGCCGTCCAAGGCCCGCCGCCCGGCGGAGGACTGACGGCGCCGGAGCCCGGCTGCGCGGTGTCCGGACCACGCCACGGACGGGCGCCACGGACGGGCTACGCCGCCGACGGACCGAGCACGTCGGCGAGATCGTAGGCGGCGGGCACGTCCAGCTGGTCGTATCCGCAGGACTCGGGCTGCCGGTCGGGCCGCCAGCGCAGGAAGCGCGCGCTGTGCCGGAACCGGTCCGCCTGCAGCTGGTCGTACCGCACCTCGCACACCCGCTCCGGGCGCAGCGCCACGAAGGAGCGGTCCTTGCCCGCGTTCCACCGGTTGAGCACGCCCGGGCGCCGGTGCCCGCCGTCGTCCTCGCCGGTCCAGGGATGGTCCTCCCCCTCGGGCAGCACCAGCGGTGCGAGTTCCTCGACCAGTTCGGCGCGCCGGGCCATGGTGAACGCGCTCGCGCCGCCCACGTAGTTGAGGACGTCCCCGTCGAGGTACAGGCCGAGCATGAGCGAGCCGACGACCGGGCCGCTCTTGTGCAGCCGGTACCCGGCCACCACCACGTCGGCCGTGCGCTCGTGCTTGACCTTCACCATGGCGCGTTCGCCGGGCCGGTACGCGCCGTCCAGCCGCTTGGCGACCACGCCGTCCAGTCCGGCGCCCTCGAAGGCCTCGAACCAGGTCCGGGCGAGGTCGGCGTCCTGGGTGGCCCGGGAGACCCGCACCTGGGGGTGCGGTGCGAACAGCCGAGCCAGCAGCTCGTGCCGCTGGGACAGCGGGCGACCCATCAGGTCCTCGTCGGCGAGCGCCAGCAGGTCGAAGGCGACGAACGTCGCCGGCGTCTGCTCGGCCAGCAGCCGGACCCGCGACTCGGCCGGATGGATCCGGTCGCTGAGCCGGTCGAAGTCGAGTCGGCTGCCGTTGACCACCACGATCTCCCCGTCCAGCACGCACCGCGGCGGCAGCGCCTCGGCCAGGGCGGCGATCAGCTCCGGGAAGTAGCGGGCGAGCGACTTGCCGCCGCGGCTGCCCAGCTCGATGTCGTCACCGTCGCGGAAGACCAGGCAGCGGAAGCCGTCCCACTTGGGTTCGTACAGGTAGCCGCCGGTCGGCACGGCCGCTGCGGACTTGGCGAGCATGGGCTCGATCGGGGGCGTGACCGGCAATGCCATCGCACATCCTCGCTGGTCGTCCTGGCTCGTCGGGCGCCCTGGATCGCCGGGCGTCGTGGCGCGCCGGGCGCCCTGGCTCGCTAATCGTCCTGGAGGCAGCGCACCATGCCCGGCCCGGTGTCGGCACCCGCTGGGGGCCGAACCGGTGACGGCGTCGCCGCCAGCGCCGATCGCGGTGGCTAGCGGGCGGGCCCGGAGATGCCGTTCAGGATGAAGCGGGTGAGCGTGTCCACCGCTTCCCCTTCGCTCAGCTCCCGGCCCAGCGCGGCGGCCTCCCCCTCGCCGAGCAGCCAGGTGGAGGCGAACTGGGAGATCAGCGAGATCAGCGCCGAGGCCACCACCAGCGGGTCGCCCGGCAGCTGCCCGCCGCTCGCGCGGATGTGCTCCAGGTGGTGCGCCATGTCGTGCAGGTTCGGTTCGAGCAACTGCCGCAGCCGCCGGGCGAAGTGCTCGTCCACCATGGCGGCCTGCGAGAGCGCGACCACCACCGGCTTGTTGGCGCTGACGAAGTTCCAGTAGGCGGCGACATGCCAGCGCACCGCCTCCGGGTCGGTGAAGTCGGGGCTGTGGCCCGGATCCTCGACCCGCTCGTCGCTCTCCGCGAGCATGTCCACCAGCAGCGCCTCCAGCAGCTGCTCCTTGCTGCCGAAGTGGCTGTAGAACGAGCCGGCCGCGCGGTCGGCCTCGGCGGTGATGTCCGTGATCTTCGCCTTCAGGTAGCCGGTGCGGGCGAAGACCCGTTTGGCGGCTTCCTTCAGCGCGGCCTCGGTCTCGGCGGACCGCGCCTTGCGCACGCCGACCGTCCCTGAACCGGTCATTCCACCGCGGCCTTCCTCTGCTCACTGCGCGAACCCCGGGCCACGCCTTGCCCAGGACGGTAGCAGCAGCTAATCTGAATCCAGATTCACTGAATGTTGATTCATTCCACTTGGGGAGCATCGTGCCCGACACCGACACCGAGCAGCGGACCCGCGTACTGATCACCGGAGCCGGTCCCGCCGGACTCGTCCTGGCCTGCGAGTTGGCCAGGCGCGGCGTCGCCCACCGGCTGATCGACAAGGATCCGCGGCACTTCGCCGGGGCCCGCGGCAAGGGGCTGCAGCCGCGTACCCAGGAGGTCTTCGAGGACCTCGGCGTGCTGGACCGGGCGCGCGCCCTCGGCGGCCCCTACCCCGCCATCCGCGCCCACCGGGGCGACCAGGTGGTCTGGGAGGGGCGGATGGACGAGGAGCGCGAGCCCACCCCCGACGTCCCGTACCCCAACGCCTGGATGCTGCCGCAGTGGCGCACCGGCGAGATCCTGCGCGAACGCCTGGCCGAGCTGGGCTCCGCCGTGGAGCTGGGCACCGAGCTGCTCTCCTTCACCCAGGACGCCGACGGTGTGACCGCCGTGGTCCGACGGGACGGGCAGGAACAGCGGATCCGCGCCGACTACCTGGTCGGCGCCGACGGCGGGCACAGCACCGTCCGCCGGGCCCTGGGCGTCGGCTTCGCCGGGGAGACCCGGGAGGAGCAGCGCATGGTCATCGCCGACGTCCGCGCCGAGGGCGTCGACGCCGACCGCGAGTTCTGGCACGTCTGGCCCAGGGAGGACCCGGGCCTGGCGATGTTCCCGCTGGCACTGTGCCCGCTCGCCGGAACGGACGCCTTCCAGCTGATGCGGCCCGTGCTCGCCGGCGAGCAGGCGCCCGAGCCGACCCTCCCCGAGCTGCAGCGGGTCCTGGACGAGGCGGCCGGCCCGGGGCGCGTCCGGCTGACCGAGGTGCTCTGGTCCTCGCTGTTCCGCGCCAACATCCGGATGGCGGAGCGCTTCCGGGTCGGCCGGGTGTTCCTCGCCGGGGACGCCGCCCACATCCACTCCCCGGCCGGCGGGCAGGGGTTGAACACCAGCGTCCAGGACGCCTACAACCTCGGCTGGAAGCTGGCCGCCGTCACCGCCGGCGCACCCGCGGGGCTGCTCGACAGCTACGAGGAGGAGCGGCTGCCGGTCGCCGCCGGCGTCCTGGGGATCAGCACCAGGCTGCACGACAAGGGCGTCGCCGGCGACGCCGACGCGCACCGCCGCGACGACCCCGAGCTGCACCAGCTCGGCCACGGCTACCGCGACAGCCCGCTGAGCCGCGAGGAGCGCTCGGCCGTCGGCGCCGTCCGCGCGGGCGACCGTGCGCCCGACGCCCCCGGCAGCGGCCCGCAGGGCGAACCGGTCCGGCTCTTCGAGCTGTTCGCCGGCCCCCACGCCACCCTGCTCGCCTTCGGCCCGGAGGCCGCGCGCTCGGCCGAAGGGCTGGCCGGTCGCGACGGCCTGCGGACGGTGGCCGTCCTCGCCCCGGACGCCCCCGACGCCGTCCCCGACGACCTGTACGTCTTCACCGACGCCGGGAGCAACGCCCGCGCGGCCTACGGCCCGGACGCCGGGATGCTGCTGATCCGCCCGGACGGCTACCTGGGCCTGGCCCTGGACCCGGGCGCGCGGTCCGCCGACCGGATCCGCGACTACCTCGCCGCGCTGTCCGCGGTCGCCGTGCCGGCCGGGCACTGACCTCGCCCACCGGTGCCCGCCTCCACCTCGCGGACGTCGGCGCGGGCGTCGGCGACGGCACCGGCGCGGGCGTCGGCGCGGTGCTGCTCGATGGCCTGCCAGACGCGGTCGCGGAGGAGCGGGACCTCGGTGAAGCGGACGCCGGTGGCGTCGCGCAGGGCGTTGGCGAAGGCCGGGGCGACCGGGTTGAAGGGGCTCTCGCTCATCGACTTGGCGCCCAGCGGCCCGATGGCGTCGGAGGTCTCCGTGAAGTGGACCTCGGTGCGCGGGACGTCGGCGTAGGCGGGCAGCCGGTAGCGGCGGAAGGCGGCGGTGGTCACTCGGCCGCCCTCGTCCACGAGCACCTGCTCGAAGAGGGTCGCACCGAGCGCCTGGGCGACTCCGCCCTCGACCTGGCCGCGGCACTGCAGCGGGTTCATCACCTTGCCGGCGTCGGCCGCATGGACGCTGCGCAGGATCCTGATCTCCCCGGTGTCCGGGTCGACCGCGAGCCGGAACCACTGGGCGTTGAAGGCCACCGAGCGCGGGGTGCCGCCCCAGTGCCCGTCCGCCGTGAGGGCCACCTCCTGGCCGCGCGCGGCCTCGAAGAGCTCCTTGAGCGACACCGACCGGCCCTCGCACTCGACCGAGTCGGCCGTCAGCCGGCACAGGCTGCGCGACACCCTGAGATGTTCGGCGGCGAAGCTGACGATCTGTTCGGCCAGGGCGTTGGCGGCCTTCGTCACGGCCTTGCCCGCCACCACCGTCCCGGCCGAGGCGAAGGCCCCGGTGTCGTGCCTGACCACGTCGGTGTCGGACTGCCGGATGGCGATCCGGTCGACCGTGGTGCCCAGGGCCCCGGCGGTGATCTGCTTGTGGACGGTGGTGGTGCCGTTGCCGAACTCCGCCGTGCCGACCGCGATGTCGTAGCTGCCGTCCTCCAGCAGCTTGACCGTGGCGTCGGCGAAGTGTCCGCCGGGCGGTCCGGTGGCGATCATCGACATGGCGGTGCCCTGTCCGACCAGCCAGCCCTCCGGCGCGTCGGCGGCGCTGCGGTCCTCGGCGATGGCGTTGCGGACCACCTGGAGGCACTGGTCCAGGCCGTAGCTGGCGATGTGCAGGTCCTCCTCCTCGCCCCCCGGGCTGACCATCCGGTCGCCGGGGCCGATGATGTTGCGCTCCCGGAAGACCAGCGGATCGATGCCGAGGCGGCGGGCCAGCTCGTCCATCGCGGACTCGACGGCGAAGGTCACCTGCCCCAGCCCGTAGCCGCGGAACGCCCCGGCCGGCACGCAGTTGGTGTAGACGGAGTAGGCGTCGACCTGCTTGTGCGGCGCCCGGTAGACGGCCATCGACTCGCCCACGCTGTGGAACATCACCGCCGGGCCGTGGTTGCCGTAGGCGCCGGTGTTGGCGACCACCCGGAGCCGGAGCGCGGTCAGCGTGCCGTCCGCCGTCGCGCCCGCCTTCAGACCGATGGTGAAGGGGTGCCTGGTGGTGGCGCCGAAGAACTGCTCGGCCCGGGTGAACTCCAGCTTCACCGGCCGTTTCAGCCGCAGCGCGGCCAGCACCACGACGTCCTCGACCAGCATCTCCTGCTTCCCGCCGAACCCGCCGCCGACCCGCCCGGCCACCACCCGCAGCCGCTCCGGCGGCAGGTCGTACAGCGCGCAGAGGGCACGTCTGGTCAGGAACGGGACCTGGGTGCTGGAACGGACCACGATCCGCTCCCGGCCGTCCTCCTCGCTCTCCTCGAAGTAGGCGACCGCGCCGTGCGTCTCCAGGCTGGCGTGCTGCACCCGCTGGGTGCGGAAGGTCTCCTCGTAGACGATGTCCGCCTCCGCGAAGCCCTGCTCGACGCTGCCGATCTCGCCGTGCACCTCGCCGACCACGTTGTTCTGCGGCCGGGCGATGCGGGACTCGGGGCCCTTGGGGTGGATCACCGGGGCGCCGGGCGCCATCGCCAGCTCCGGGTCGATGACGAAGGGCAGTTCCTCGTACTGCACCACGATCCGGCGGCAGCCCTCCTCGGCGGCCTGCTCGGAGTCGGCGACCACCGCCGCCACTCGCTGCCCGACGAAGCGGACCACGTCGTCCAGCACCCGGGTGTCGTCCGGGTCCTCGGTCGGGTGCTCGTGCCGGGCCGAGGAGTAGAGCCGCTCGGGGGCGTCGTGGTGGGTCAGCACCAGGTGCACGCCGGGCACCCGCAGGGCGGCGGCGGTGTCGATGGAGACGATCCGGGCGTGCGGGTGCGGCGAGCGCAGCAGTTTCATCTGCAGCAGCCCCTCGACCTCGATGTCGAAGGTGTAGCGCGCGGTCCCGGTGACCACCTGCGGCCCGGCCGGCGCGCCCAGGCTGCGGCCGACCGCCTGCCCGGCGGCGGGCTCCTCGGTGTGCTTGACCCCGCGCACGGCGTCCTCGATCGCCCGGTAGCCGGTGCAGCGGCACAGGTTGCCCTTGAGCGCCCGGGGCAGGTCGGTCAGCTGCTCGGCGTTCAGCGCCGAGGCGGTCATCAGGAACCCGGCGGTGCAGAAGCCGCACTGGAAGCCCTGGGCGTCCAGGAACTGACGCTGCATCGGATGCAGCTCGCCGTTCCGGGCCAGGCCCTCGACGGTCCGCACCGACCGGCCCTCGGCCCGCACCGCCGGGTAGAGGCAGCTGTGCACCGGCTCGCCGTCGACCTGCACCGTGCAGGCGCCGCAGTCCCCGGCGTCGCAGCCCTTCTTCACCCCGAACCAGCCGCGCTCGCGCAGATAGGTGCGCAGGCACTGGCCCGGGCGGGGCTCGGCGTCGAAGGCCTCGCCGTTGACGCGGATCTCGAAGCTCATCGTCCGGCTCCTTCGGTCAGTTCGCGGCGGATCTCCTCGGCGAGGCGGAAGGTCAGGTGCCGCCGCCAGGCCGGAAGCCCGTGGATGTCGTCGAAGTACTCCCCCGGCGCGACCGCGTCCTCGATCGCCTCGCGCAGCGCCGCCGCGTTGGGCGCGGGCGGGAGGCGGAGCTGCACCGGCCGCACGGTCGAGGCGGTGACGGTCACCGCGAACGTCCCGTCCAGCGGGTCCAGCGTCCCGATGACCAGGGCGCCGGAGCGGCCCAGACCGTACAGCGACGCCTGCCGGAACGCCGTGCGCCGGGCCAGCGCCCGCGCGGGCAGCGTCACCGAGCGCAGCAGCTCGCCGGCGTCCAGGACGTTGCGGCCGGCGCCGGTGACGAAGTCCGCCACCGGGACCTCGCGCACCGCCCCGGACTGGGAGAGCAGTCGGCAGACCCCGCCGAGGGCGGCCGTGAGGGAGATCATCGGCCCGGCCGGCAGCGAGTTGCAGAGGTTGCCGCCGAGGGTGGCCATGTTCCAGATCTTCCACGAGGCCAGAAAGGCCCGGCAGCACTGTTCGAACAGCGGCCCGGCCGGCCACCACGACGGCTTGGGGAAGCGGGAGAGCTGGGCGATCGTACAGGTGGCGGCGATCTCCAGGTCCCCCTCGGCGGTCACCCGCAGCGGCTCCCAGCCGGTCCGGCTCAGGTCGATCAGCCGGCGGAGGTGCGGCTGCGGCTCGGAGAACAGGTAGGTGCCCCCGCCCAGCCAGGCGTCACCCGGCCGCCAGCCGTCGCGCCGGCGGGCGTCCCGCACCTCCAGCACCGTGTTCAGATCCATCTGGCCCCTGCCTCGTTCGTTCTCCGCCCGGGGCGCTCGGGTTCCGCCCCGGCTCGATTGAAACAGCGGTGCGACGCGGCGGGCCATTGGCGATGGGCACCACGTCCGAGCTGCCGGACTGGTTGATCAAACAAGAGGTGTACCGCCCACATCGGCCTGCACCTACGATGCTCTGACGCATCTCGTCCTCGCATCTGCGGCTGGACCCCTCGACGGACCCCCTGATGCGGAGCACAAGGAGCACGGCATGATCGTCGGAGATCTACTCACCCTGGAGGACCTGCGGCTGGGCCTGGCCTGGGGCACGCCCGAGCTGCTGGACCGGCGGGTGACCGGGGTGACCTCCACCGACCTGCAGGACCCGGCCCGCTATCTGCAGCCCGGCGAGCTGGTGCTCAGCGGCCTGGTCTGGTGGCAGCCCGACGCCGAGGACGAGACCGGACGGACGGACGCCGCGATGCGCTTCGCGACCTCGCTGCACAGTGCGGGGGTGGCGGCGCTCCTCGGCGGCGAGGGCACCCACGGCTCGGTCCCGGCCAGCCTGGTCGACGCCTGCCGCACCCACCGCATCCCACTGCTGACCGTCCCGGCCGGCACCAGTTTCCGAGCCGTCACCGACCGGATCTACCTCCGGCTGTGGGGCGACCTGAGGAAGTCCTCGCCGCAGGCGGCGGCGCTGCCGGAGACGGTACGGCGGGAGCTGGCGACGATGCTGGGCGCGGGCGCCCCGCTCGCCGAGGTGCTGACGCTGGCCGTGGCCCGCCTCGGGCTGCCGGAGTGCTCGGTGCTCTCCGCGGGCGGACGGACGATCGCCGCCTCGGGCAACGGCGAAGGCGGCGGCGAGAGCGCCGGCCATGGCGACGCTGTCGGCGACGGCGCGGTCAACCTCCCGCCGCACCGGCCCCTCCCCCCGCAGGCGATCCGGCTCGGCCCCGCAGGCGGATCGCCCTTCCACGCGCGCTACCTGGTCCCCGGCACCCACCCGATGATGCCCGGCCTCGCCGAACTCCTGGTCCCGGTGGTCGCGTCCGCGCGGTCGACGGCCGCCGAGCGGCGCAACGCGGCGGCGCGGCTGCTGGCCCTGCTGGGCGCCGCGCGGGAGGCCGACCGCAGCGACCTGGCCGACGCGGTCGGGAGCTGCGGCCTGCCGCCGGGCGTGCCGTTGACGGCGGTGACCGCCCGGATCGACCGGGCACCGACCGCCTGGGCGCTGGACGCGCTCACCGAGGCCCTGCACAGCATCGACGCCGTCTTCGCCGCCGGCCCCGACCAGCACGGGGAGGCCACCGCCCTGGTGGTCGGACCCGTCGACCGGCTGCGCACCCTGCCCCCGGTGCTGCAGCGGCAGTTGACCGCCAGTCAGCGGCTGCGCCTCGGCATCGGTCCGGCCGTCGGGCAGACCACGCCCGCGCTGCGGGCGGCCCTGGTGCGGGCCCGCTACGCGCTGGCGGCAGCGGACCCGGTCGGCCACGCGGACGACCTGGACTCGCTCGCCGAGCTGCTCCGGGGCGTCCCGGCCGAGGTGGCCGCCGCCTTCCGGCAGCGGATCCTGGACCCGCTCACCCGACACGACCAGGAGAACGGCGTCTCGCTGCTGGACACCCTGTCCGTGTTCCTGGACTGCGACTGCTCCTGGGCCAGGACGGCGAGGGCGCTGCACATCCACGTCAACACCGTCCACTACCGGATCCGCCGGATCGAGACCCTCACCGGCCGCGACCTGTCCCGGCTGGCGGACCAGTGCGACCTGCGCACCGCGCTGCTCTGCCGACCGCTGCCCGACTGCTGACGACCGGCCGCGCCGACGGTGCCTCAGCCGCCGTCCAGGTCGTGACGGGCCGCATCCGGACGGCCGGTCCGGCGGCGGCCGGTGCACCACTTCGGTCCGCTTCCCGCGCGCCTCCCGATCGTGAAGCTCTGCTGTTGCCAGAGTGAAGAAAACCTCGATGGACTTAACAGTCCGGGCCGGGCAGATTGCTGTGTGCCCCGCCCCGCCCCACCGTGCACAGGAGCCGCCGCGTGAAAGCACTCGTGAAGGACAAGGCCGAGCCCGGCCTCTGGCTGCAGGACGTGCCGGAGCCCGAGACCGGCCCCGGCGATGTCCTGATCAAGGTGCTCCGCACCGGCATCTGCGGCACCGACCTGCACATCCGGGCCTGGGACGGCTGGGCGCAGCAGGCCGTGGCCACGCCGCTGACGATCGGTCACGAGTTCGTCGGCGAGGTCGCCACCGTCGGCCGCGACGTGGCCGACGTCAAGGTCGGCGACCTGGTCAGCGGCGAGGGCCACCTGGTCTGCGGGAAGTGCCGCAACTGCCTGGCCGGGCGCCGCCACCTGTGCCGCGCGACGGTCGGCCTGGGCGTGGGCCGGGACGGCGCCTTCGCCGAGTACGTGGCGCTGCCGGCGTCGAACGTCTGGGTGCACCGCACGCCGGTCGACCTCGACATCGCCGCCGTGTTCGATCCCTTCGGCAACGCCGTGCACACCGCGCTCTCCTTCCCCCTGGTCGGCGAGGACGTGCTGATCACCGGTGCGGGCCCGATCGGGATCATGGCCGCCGCCGTGGCCAGGCACGCCGGCGCCCGCAAGGTGATGATCACCGACGTCAGCGAGGACCGGCTGGAGCTGGCCCGCAAGGTCGGCGTCAGCCTGGCGCTGAACGTCGCGGAGCACTCCATCGCCGAGGGCCAGGCGCTGCTGGGTCTGCGCGAGGGCTTCGACGTCGGCCTGGAGATGTCGGGGCGTCCCGAGGCCATGCAGGACATGATCGCCAACATGACCCACGGCGGGAAGATCGCCGTGCTGGGCCTGCCGACGGCGCCGTTCCCGGTCGACTTCGCCAGGATCGTCACCTCGATGATCACCATCAAGGGCATCTACGGCCGGGAGATGTTCGAGACCTGGTACGCCATGTCCGTGCTGCTGGAGGCCGGTCTCGACCTCAGCCCGGTGATCACCGGACGCTACGACTTCCGGGACTTCGGAGCGGCCTTCGACGAGGCGGCCGGCGGACGCTGCGGAAAGATCGTCCTCGACTGGACCAGCGCCTGACCCGCGCGCCCTTCCCGAACGCACCAGCCCCGAAGAGGAGAGCCTGACCATGTTCGACACGGTCCGTGACGACATCCGCGCCACCCTGGACGAGATCCGCGAGGCGGGCCTGCACAAGCCCGAGCGGGTCATCGGCACCCCGCAGTCCGCCTCCGTCGCCGTCACCTCCGGCGGCCGTCCGGGCGAGGTGCTGAACTTCTGCGCCAACAACTACCTCGGCCTGGCCGACCACCCCGAGGTGGTCGCCGCCGCCAAGGAGGCGCTGGACCGCTGGGGCTACGGCATGGCCTCGGTCCGCTTCATCTGCGGCACCCAGGAGGTGCACAAGCAGCTGGAGGCGCGGCTGTCGCAGTTCCTCGGCACCGAGGACACCATCCTCTACAGCTCCTGCTTCGACGCCAACGGCGGCGTCTTCGAGACCCTGCTGGACGAGCGCGACGCGGTCATCTCCGACGCGCTCAACCACGCCAGCATCATCGACGGCATCCGGCTCTCCAAGGCCCGCCGCCACCGCTACGCCAACCGCGACATGGCGGACCTGGAGCAGCAGCTGAAGGACACCGCCGACGCCCGCCGACGGCTGATCGTCACCGACGGCGTCTTCTCCATGGACGGCTACGTCGCCCCGCTGCGGGAGATCTGCGACCTGGCCGACCGCTACGACGCCATGGTCATGGTCGACGACTCGCACGCGGTCGGCTTCGTCGGCCCCGGCGGCCGGGGCACGCCCGAGCTGCACGGGGTGATGGACCGGGTCGACATCGTCACCGGCACCCTGGGCAAGGCGCTCGGCGGCGCCTCCGGCGGCTACGTCGCCGCCCGTGCCGAGATCGTGGCGCTGCTGCGGCAGCGCTCGCGTCCGTACCTGTTCTCCAACTCGCTGGCGCCGGTGATCGCCGCCGCCTCGCTGAAGGTGCTGGACCTGCTGGAGCAGTCCGAGGGCCTGCGGCAGCAGCTGCGGGACAACACCGCGCTGTTCCGCTCACGGATGGCCGAGGCCGGCTTCGAGATCCTGCCGGGCGACCACGCCATCGCCCCGGTGATGATCGGTGACGCCGCGGAGGCCGGACGGATGGCCGAGCTGCTGCTGGAGCAGGGCGTCTACGTGATCGGCTTCTCCTACCCGGTGGTCCCGCTCGGCAAGGCCCGGATCCGGGTGCAGCTCTCGGCCGCCCACAGCACCGCCGACGTCGAGCGGGCCGTGCAGGCGTTCATCACCGCCAGGGCCGCCCTGGCAGGATGAGAGGGTGATCGATTCCAGACGGCTGCGCACGCTGCGGGCCGTGGCGGACCACCGGACGGTGACCGCCGCGGCGGCCGTGCTGTACCTCACGCCCTCCGCCGTGTCCCAGCAGCTGGCCGCGCTGGAACAGGAGACCGGCCACCGGCTGCTCCAGCGGGACGGGCGCGGGGTGCGGCTCACCCCCGCCGGCGAGATCCTGCTGGTCCACGCGGACGCGGTGCTGGCCCAGCTGGAGCGGGCCGAGGCCGAGCTCGCCGCGTACTCCTCGGGGGCGGCGGGCGAGGTCACCGTCGCCTCCTTCGCCACCGGCATCGCCCTGGTGCTGGCCCCGGCCCTGGTCGCACTGGCCGGGACCGCGCCGGGCATCCGGGTCCGGGTGCTGGACGCCGAGGGCGACGAGAGCCTGCCGATGGTGCTGGAGGGCCGGGCCGACCTCGCGGTCGCGGTCGAGTACCGGGGCGCGCCGCGCGACGACGAGCAACGGCTGGTCCGGGTCCCGCTCTACGCCGAGCCCTTCGACGCGGTGCTGCCTCCAGGGCATCCGCTCGCTGCCGGGGCCCGGGTGCCGATGGCGGCGCTGGCCGAGGAGCCGTGGATCGGCCCCTACCCCGGCAACCCCTGCCACGACGTGGTCGTGCTGGCCTGCGAGCACGCCGGTTTCCAGCCCCGGCTGCGGCACTCCTCGGACGACTTCCGGGCCGTGGTCGCGCTGGCCGGGGCCGGGGCCGGAGTCGCCCTGGTGCCGCGCTCGGCCCTGCGCGACCTGGACCTCTCGCAGGTCGCGGTGCGGCCGGTGGACGGCGTCCCGGCGATCCGCCGGGTCTTCGCCGCGGTGCGGCGCGGCGCGGAGGGGAACCCGCTGCTGCGCCCGGTCCTGGACGCCCTGCGCACCGCCGCCGACGGCTCCAGCTCCACGCCCGACTGACCGACTGACCGGCGACCGGCGACCGGCGACCGGCGACCGGCGACCGGCGACCGGCACAGCGGAGCACGGGACAGGCCGCGCCGGATCGGGCCGCGGGCCCGCTCAGACCGCGGCCGGGCCCTGCTCGCCGGTGCGCACCCGGACCACGGTCTCGACCGGCACCGACCAGACCTTGCCGTCGCCGACCTTCCCGGTGCGGGCCGCCGCCACGATCGCCTCCAGCACCGCCTCCGCCTCGGCGTCCTCGACCAGGACCTCGATCCGGACCTTGGCCACCAGGTCGACCTGGTACTCGGCGCCCCGGTAGACCTCGGTGTGCCCGCGCTGGCGGCCGTAGCCGCTGGCCTCGGTCACCGTGAGCCCGCGCACGCCGACCTCGTTCAGGGCGGTCTTCACCGAGTCCAGACGGAACGGCTTGATGACGGCGGTGATCAGCTTCATGACGCGTGGTCTCGTTCCGGTGGGCCGCGGGCCCGGTGGGTGGGCCCTGGTGGATGACGCCGTGATCGTATGCGGTCTCCGCGGCGCCGGTGGCATCGGGCGGATGCATTCCTCTGAAGGGCGAGCACTACCGGGCGCCGGACGTCGCGGCGGTGCTGCGCCGGCAGACGGAAGGGGACTGAGCGGCCGTCAGCCCTGGGGGCCGCCCACCGCGCTCCGGCCCCGGTCCAGCAGCTGGAGGTACCGCTCGACCGCCGACAGGTCGGTCTTCGCCAGCTCGGCCGGACGGATGACGATGCGCAGCTCCGGCGCCACCGGCGGACCGCTGCGGCAGCTGCGGGCGAAGGTCTCGATGATCAGGGCCATCAGCTGCGAGCGGTCCAGGTCGACGATCCGGGCCAGCCCGGAGCCGACCAGTGGGATCGCCACCGGCTTGAACAGCCCGTGCCGGGCCACCGACCGCCACAGCTCCTCCAGGCTCGCCCGCAGGTCGGCCGGGCCCGAGCGGGCGACCAGGTCGTTGCCCAGCCGCGAGTACGCGGTCGCGAAGACCCGGCGCCCGCCGATCGGGAGCGGGACGGTGGTGCCGATCGGGTAGCGGGTGCGCCGGCCGCGCGGCTTGTCCTGCACCCGCTCGGTGCCGACCGGGGTGAACCCCTTGAGGCCCAGCCGCAGCTTCTCGTCCAGCAGTTGTGGCCGCCCGCCGAAGAACCGGTCGACCAGCTGGCCCTGGACGCTCTCGCTGCTGATCACGTAGTCCTGGTCGGTGGAGGTGTCGAAGGTGTCGGTGAAGCCGACCACCAGGTTGGCGTCCGACTGGTCGAAGAGGTCGCCCCGGCACACCACCACGTCGGCGTGGAGACCGGGCACCGAGTGCCGGAGCAGTTCGTCGCCGTGCCGCTCGCGGAGCCGGGCCCGCAGGGCGCCGAGGACGTCGGCGGCGGCCGGGTCGTCGGGCCGCTCCTCGGCCATCCGTTCGGCCACCGGCAGCGCCAGGTCGTGCCGCCCCAGCTTCATCTGATTGTGGATCAGCTCCTGGCGGGCGGTCTCCTGCAGTTGGCTCAATCGCCGGGTCAGCACCACGGAGTAGCTCTCGCCGCTGACTTCGAGCAGCGGCCGCCCGCGCACCAGGGCGAGCGCCGTCGCCAGCTTCCGCACCGCCGAGGCCGGGGTCGCGTAGAGGGCGGAGTTGATCAGTTCGGTGAATTCGGCCGCATCCAGCTCCCCCGGCCTTAACAGCAGTCGGTACGCGGTCTCCGGGCCGCCGGCGGTGAGCAGTTGCTCGGTGCGCAGCATCCGGGCGCCCTCGCCGGTCTGTTCGGGGTCGAGCGCGCGGCGCAGTTCCAGCACCCGCTTCTGCACCTCGTTCCGGCTGCGCTGCGCCTGGTGCGGCAGCTCGGTGACCAACCCCCAGACCTCCCGCCGGAGTTGGCGAACCGGCACGGCCTCGCCCTCGGCCGCCACCAACCGCACCAGCAGCCGGGTGGTCAGCGGGGTGAGCCGTACCGGGACGTCGTCGACCTCCAGCGTGACCGGCCCCAGAACGCTCACCCGTATGCGCGCCATGCGGACCTCCATACGCTTCGCCCCCCGCGTCGAGTGATCTCGGAAGCGGTGTCGGTCAGCGTATCAAGGCAGCTTGGAGGGGTGTTGTCACTTTCTGCTGTTCATGCCTGACAGGTTCGGCCCGAGTCCGGCGGGCGGTCGGACCGGCCCCCGGCGCACCGGCGGGCGGCTCACGGCCGGCCGGGGCGGCGGCCGTAGGCGGCGAGGTGCCGGAAGGGCCAGGTCTGCCGCCAGTCCGAGCCGGTGTCGTTGACCTGGCAGCCGGCCCGCTTCAACCGCTCCACGACCTTGCCGATGGCGGTCTCCGAACCGTCGAACTGGATCACGTTCCGGCCCGCGATGTCGCTGGCCGGGCGCAGCGTCCCGAACTCGACGATGAGGGTGCGCTCCGGGTAGGCCATCAGCACCATGCCCAGCTCGATCAGCACGTTCGGCCGGGCCTGGCCGGTCGCCCGGGTCTCGTGCACGGGCTCCTCCTCGCGGTGCAGCGAGGGGTGCAGCCGGGCCTCGTCGTCCGGAGTCAGCAGCACCAGCGCGGCCTGCGCGAAGTGCGGCGCCCGGGCGACGACCTCGCCGATGAACGGCGACGCCTGGCCGGTCGCCCCGACCAGGTCCTCCCACTCCAGCGGACGCAGGTCCAGCCGGCGCAGCAGCTCGAACACCTCCCGCCGCACCTGCTCGTCGCGTCCGTGGACGACGAAGACGTTCCGGGAGCGGTCGGCCGGGGACTCCGGGGCGGCGGCCCCCGACTTCCTGGAGCGGTCCGGGAAGCCCACCGTCATCGGCGAGCGGTCGCCCTGGGTCTGCTGTCCCTGGTTGTCGTAACTGACGTTGCCGGTACCGAAGTTGCTCTTGTCACCGAAGCGGGGTCCGGTCATCGCTGCTACTCCTTGCCGATGGATGAGTTGTCGCCCTGGGTCAGCTGGCCCTGGTTGTCGTAACTGACGTTGCCGCTGCCGAAGCTGGCCTTGTCCCCGATGGTCTGGTTGAGGATGTTGGTCTGGTGGGCGTTGTGCTCGTGGAGGTCGACGTTGTTCTCGGCCAGGAAGGTCCCGATGATCTGCAGCAGCCGGCGCTGGACGATCTGCATGTACTTGGTCCGGTCGGCCGCCTGGAAGAACAGCGAGAGGTCGTCGCTCATCGCCATCTCCCGGACGCTGGTGAGCGCGCCGGTATTGACCGCCCTGACCGCGTAGCGGTCCAGGCCGAACTGGCTGGTCTCCTCCTGCCGCAGCTTCCGGCCGCGGGACCGTCTGCGGGGCACCAGCCGGAGGAGCAGCCTGCCCAGCGCCCGGAAGGCGACGCCCGGTGCGCCCTTGAGCACGTGCCAGGCCACCCGCCGCATCAGCGGTCCGTCGACGGTGGCCGGCAGCAGGTCGACCAGGTGGAAGCTCTCGATGATCGGCGTCAGCACATAGGTGTAGAACTCGGTGTGCAGGGTGTCGCCCTGGCGGTCGAACCGGACGAACATCGAGGTGACCAGCTCCTGGTCCCAGGAGCCGACCCGGACGCACAGGTAGTCGCGCTCCTTCTCCCGGTTCTGCTCCGGCCGGGCGGCGGTGTCGGTGCCGGACGACGCACCCCCCGATGCGCCGTCCGGCACCTGGTTGGCAGTGCGGTAGGTCTGCCGCTCGATGGTGAGTCCCTGGATCTGCTCGCCCTCGACGGCCTCGTCACGCAGCTGCCTGGTCATGTGGTCGGTGACGTACGCCGTGATGTCGGCGACCGTGAACGGCTTCACCTGCTTGCGCTCCAGCGCGCCCTCCGGCTCGGACGGGTCGGGTACCGGCCGGGAGATCCGCTTCTCCAGGACGTTGACCGGGGCGCCGATCAGCAGTTCGGTGTTGGCCCAGCCGTCGACACCCACGCCGGCCCCCACGAACGGGGTGTAGTCGCCGAAGAGGACCATGTTCTCGTCGGCGGTCTGCTGCCGGTGGATCTTCGCGACCAGCTCCGCGGTGAGCCGCGAGGTGTCCGGGTAGTCGCCGTCGAAGCCGCCGGCGCCCCGCTGCGGCCGGAGCCGGGTCACCAGGGCCTGGAGCGTGGCGATCCGCCGCAGGTAGGCGGCGCCCCAGAGCAGCCAGAGGAAGAGCAGCACGCCGATGGACGGGTCCAGCAGCCCGGCGTACATCAGCACCAGCAGCACGACGGCGCCGCCGGCCACGATCGACGCCTGGGTGCGGCGCAGCCGCTCCGCAGCGAGGGCGTGCGCCAGCACGGGGACCGCGTCATAGCCGTAGGACGGCGCCACCACCCGGAAGCGGTTGGTCAGCAGCTCTCTGATGACGGACTTGCGGTAGCCGGGGTCCAGGTAGGTGCCGGCGCAGAGCAGACGGGTGGCCTTGCTGGTCGCGTCGCCCTTCGGGGGGACTGCCGTACTGGTCATGGCGAATCGATTCTCCGCTGAGGGTCGAGGGGGTGGGAGCGGGGGTGGACGGGGCCGTGGGGCGGTGCGGACGCCCGGACGGACCCGGAGCGGTTCAGCCCGTCTGCTGCATCCGGGCGCCGGTGATCACGTTCCCGGCCACGGTGTAGGTGCCGCTGAAGCTCTGCTGGCTGCCGTCCGTCTGGGTGGACACCAGGTCCACGGAGACCACGCCGCCGTCGACCGAGAGGATGGTGACGGCGTCCTGCTCGGTGTCCACGTAACCGGCGACGAAGTTGCTGTAGTCCGAGTCGAGGTTCTTCCCCCCGAGGCTCCAGGCGGTCTCGTAGTCCTGGGAGCTGATCGCGGCGAAGTAGGCGGTGACGGTGGCGGCCGGGCCGGTCTCGGAGGGCGAGGGGGTGGCCGTGTCGGTGTCGGTGGCCGCGTCGGTCACGGGGGCGTAGAGGTCGGTCGGGGTGGCGTAGAGGTCGGTCGGGGTGGCGTACGGGTCGGTCGTCGCGGTCGGGTAGTCCGTCTCCGGTGTGGGGACGGACGTGTCGGTCGGATAGGCCGGGGCGCCGTTGTAGCTGCCGGGGACGGCCCCGGAACCGTTGTCCGTCGCGGACGAGCCGCCCGCCCACGACCAGGGGTGCAGCGCCAGCAGCACGATCAGCAGCAGCGGCACCCCGAGCACTCGCAGCACGTACGTCCGGACCGGTCCCGCTCCCGGGATCAGACCCGGGGCGGGGTAGCGGGCCTGCGTGGCCCGGGGCGCGCGCCGGACCAACAGGGTCTCTTCCGCCGGAGTGGACGACGTCTCGAACTCGTCCATGGGCCACCTCATCCGCTACTGAGAAGTCGATCTGGTTCCCGGTGCGGACCGGCTCGCCGGCCGCGCACCTCAACAGGCCGTCGGAGCGGCCGTCCACCGTGTCTCTGCACCCGCACCGGCCCCGGCAGGGGTTGGGTGACCCGGGTGTGGATTCGATGCCACCAGGTACTCCGCTTCCGCAGCCAGCGCCAGGTGCTTCCGGAGTGCTTCCGATCCGCTTCCGGCCCGCTTCGCCCCCGCCGAGCAGATGGCGCATATGACGGTTTTCCGGTGCCCGGGACGATTCGCTCCCATAAGGTTCGGACGGAGCTCGGACAGGACGCGGTGCCGCTACCAGATCCCGGGATGGCGATCATGCAACGGACGAACCGACGCACGCTGCTCGCGGGGGCGCTGCTGGCACTGCTGCTGACCGTGCTGCTCGCCTACTGCTCGGGCACGGCGGACAGTCCGGTCGGGGTCCCGTTACCCGGCCCGGTCGGCAGCCGCCCGGCCGGAACCTCCCCCGGCAGCCCGTCCCCGAGCCGGACCCCGGCGCACAGCCGACCGGCGTCCCCGGCACCGTCCACCGCCGGCACCCCCGGCTCCGACGCCGCCCGCGGCGGCCCCTGTACCTCCCCCGGCGCCTGCGGCTTCCCCGACGCGGCGGACACCGGCCCGCGCATCCCGCTGACCCCGCACAACGTCGGGTTGCTGGAGATCACCACCAACGGCACCACCATCTCCGGCTGGGACATCACCGGGGCGCTCGACATCTACGCCGACGACGTCACCGTGATCGACAGCCGGATCACCTCCTCCAACTGGTGGGGCATCAACCTCCGGGCCGGCTTCAGCGGACTGCGGGTCCTGCACAGCACCATCACCGGCGTGCCGGACAAGGGCCCGGACAACGGCGGCGAGGACTACGCCATCTCCAACATGGGCGGCAGCTCGATCGAGGTCGGCTGGAACAACATCTCGGTCTTCGGCGACGCGCTGTCCATGGGCCAGGGCGACCTGCACGACAACTACGTGCACGACATCGTCCCCTTCGTGAACCTGGACGGCCAGTACCAGCACACCGACGCGGTGATCAGCGACGGCGGCAACAGCGGCACCCTGACCATCCGCCACAACACCCTGCTCAACGCCACCGACGCCGCCCACGGCGCCTCCGCCAGCATCGGCCTCTACGCCGACACCGGGGACGTCGCCAACTGCGTCGTGGACGACAACTGGCTGGCCGGCGGCGCCTACTCGCTCTACGGCGGCGGCGCCGGGGCCAACGGCATCCGGGTCACCGACAACGTCTTCTCCACCGAGTACTTCCCCGGCGCCGGCGTCTACGGCCCGGTCGCCTACTGGAACGCGGGCGGCCGGGGCAATGTCTGGAGCGGCAACCGGATGTCCGACGGCACCGCGCTCGCTCCCCCTCCCCCGACCGGCTGAACCGCGTACCCGCACCGTCCCCGTCCCTCCTCACCCTTTCAGGTGGTTGATCCGATGCCCGGCCCCCGCGCCCTCCGCAACCGTTTCGTCGACGAACCGGGATCCCTCGGCGAGCGACTCCGCGTCGCCCGCTGGGAGACCTTCCGGCGCTTCTTCCCCGACATCGAGTCGATGACCGTGCTCGACCTCGGCGGCACCGCCGAGATGTGGCAGCGCGCGCCGCTGCGCGCCAAGCAGGTGCACCTGGTCAACCTGGCCGAGCACCCGGCCGCGCTCCCGGACTGGATATCGGCGGAGGTCGCGGACGTCACCGATCCCGCCGTCGCCGCCGCCCTCGGCGAGTTCGACCTGGTCTTCTCCAACTCGACCATCGAGCACGTCGGCGGGCACAGCCAGCGCCGCCGGTTCGTGGCCGCCGTCGAGTCGCTGGCGCCGCAGCACTGGATCCAGACCCCGTACCGCTACTTCCCGGTGGAGCCGCACTTCGTGGCCCCGGGCTTCCAGTTCCTGCCGCTGGCCGCCCGGGCCCGGCTGGTCCGGCGCTGGCCGCTGGTGCACAGCCGGCCCGACAGCCCGGCGTCGGCGATGGACGCCGTCGTCAACATCGAGCTGCTGACCCGCGCCGAGATGCGCTACCTCTTCCCCGACTCGGTCCTGGTCAGCGAGCGCTTCCTGGGCCTGACCAAGTCGCTGACCGCCGTCCGCGCCACCGCCCGTCTCCCGCGCCGAGAGGACTCCGGATGCTGAACAACCTGGTCAACCGCCATGACGCGGACCGGCTGGTGCGCAAGGTGCGACGGCTCGAACTGGAGCCGGTGCTGGCCAAGCTCCGGGTGCGCGGCGGCGCCCGGGTGGTGGCCCACTGGTCCGAGGTCGAGCCCTCGATGACCCAGTGGTGGGCGATCCCCGCCGTGATCCGGCGCTGGAACCTGCTGATGACCGGGGACGCCGACACCACCTATCCGGAGTACGTCGCCCGCAGGCACTTCGCGCCCCGGACCGACCTGCGCGGGCTCTCGCTCGGCTGCGGCACCGGCGGCAACGAGCTGAACTGGGCCAGGACCGGCGCGTTCGCGCTGCTGGAGGGGGTGGACGTGGCACCGGAGCGGATCGGCTTCGCCACCGCGACCGCCGCCGAGCAGGGCCTCGGCGACGTCCTCCGGTTCCGGGTCGCCGACGTCGAGCAGATGGAGCACGACGGGGAGCGCTTCGACGTGCTGCTCGGACTCCAGTCGCTGCACCACTTCGACCGGTTGGACGAGACCCTGCCGAAGCTCTCCCGGCTGCTGGAGCCGGACGGGATGTTCGTCGTCGACGAGTTCGTCGGCCCGACCAGGTTCCAGTGGACCGACCGCCAGCTGGAGGCCGCCAACGCCCTGTTACGGCTGCTCCCGGAGGAGCGCCGGCGGCAGCCGGACGGCCGGGTGAAGCACCGGGTGGTCCGGCCGAGCCGGATGTCGATGGTGCTCGACGACCCCTCCGAGGCCGTCGACGCCGCCTCGCTGCTGCCCGGACTGCGCCGGGTCTTCGACGTGGTCGAGGAGCGCCCCTACGGCGGGACGCTGCTGCACATCGTCTTCTCCGGGATCGCCCACAACTTCCTGGAGCCGGATCCGGAGACCCTGGCGCTGCTCGACCGCTGCTTCGCCGCCGAGGACGAGGCGCTGCCGGAGGTCGGCCACGACTTCGTCGCCCTGGTCTGCCGCCCGCGGGCCGGCACCCCGACGGCGGTTCGCTCGGACAGTTGAGCGGGCATGCTCGAAGGGGCGCGGTTGAAAGAGCGCCCCGGAAAGAGTGAGACTCTGGTAGCTGAGCCTCCGGGAGCAGCGAGAACGGCCGCACCGTCGGCCCGCAGGACCCGCTGTCGCTCGGCGGCCCACCGGGAACGTACACTGGCGGCTCGCCGCGGACCGGGCAGCGAGACATCGAGCAGGGGAGTGACCACCGTGGCACAGGGACGAAGCGGCATTCGCGGCAGCAGGATCGGCGCGGGCCCGATGGGTGAGACCGAGCGGGGCGAGCTGGCGGCCCGCACCGTGGTGTCGTTCTGGTGCGGCAACGGCCACCACATCCGGCCCAGCTTCTCCAGCGAGGCAGCCATCCCGGAGACCTGGGACTGCCCGAAGTGCGGCCTCCCGGCCGGCCCGGACCAGGACAACCCTCCGGCCGCCGCGAGCAGCGCCCCCTACAAGACCCACCTCGCCTACGTCCGCGAGCGGCGCAGCGACGCGGACGGCGAGATCCTGCTGAACGAGGCGCTGGCCAAGCTCCGCGGCGAGTTCTAGTCGGAGACAGTGCACGGCAGCGCGCCCGGGGACCGGAATTCCGGTCCCCGAGCGCGCTGCTGACGTCAGGTCAGCCGACGGGCACGGTCAGCGTGCCGCCGCTGAAGGCGTCGGTCGAACCGGTCTGGTCGGCATCGGCGTAGAGCAGGTCCTTGGTGCCGACGACCAGCGCCAGGTGGTCGCCGGCCGGGACGTCGTAGTCGATGGCGTTGAGGTCCAGCGAGACCGACAGCGGCTGCCCGGGGGTGGCGCCGAGGTAGCTGTAGGGCGCATGGGTGACCAGGGCGGCGCTGCCCAGCCAGTTGACGTCGTAGAGGTAGGCCACCAGGGTGCCGCTGCCGGCGCTGGGCGTGACCGTGAGCCGGACGTCGGGGATGCCCCGGACGTCGGCGCCGGACCCGAGCGTCGGCCCCTCCCAGACGGCGGCGTCGGAGCGGTCCACCAGCGGCAGCCAGACGGCCGGCGGGGTGCCGGTGATCTGGGTGAGCCCGTTGGTGACGAAGGGGACTCCGGCGTTGGCCACGGTGTAGTAGCCGGAGTCGATGGTGGTCGCCCCCAGGTTCACCGTGTCCGTGCCGGTGGAGGTCGAGGCCCAGTCCGGGTAGTGCTGCTGGACGCCGGAGCCGACGGCGGTGAGGTCGACCCCGGTGGTGGCGGTGGACGCGCCGTCGAGGTAGGTGTCGAACCAGTCGCCGACATTGGTCCAGACGGTGTTCGGCAGTCCGGCCAGGCCGGTGAGCTCGACCGTGGCGTGGTCGCCGGGGGCGAGGTCGAGCCGCTTGGGGCCGGTGTACTGGTTGAAGAACGAGACGATCTGGTCGGGGGCGAAGAAGCTGTCGCCGAAGGCGTTGGAGATGTAGACGGCCGGGTGGTTGGCGTCCAGCTGGCTCAGGTAGCTGTCGGGTGAGCGGACCGCGGCCCAGGACTCGACCCAGGGAATGTCCGTGTTGCTGCTCAGGTCGCTGAGCGCCTGGGTGAGTTGGGCGTCCGGACGGCCCGTCAGCTGTCCGAGGAAGCCGAGCAGGTCGGCGGCGAGCAGGTGCCGGGTCTGGTTGCCGTAGAGCGAGTAGGTGAGGTCGGTCCAGGCGCTCATCGCGGCGACGGCCCTGATCCTCGGGTCGTGGGCGGCGGCCAGCAGCGAGAGCCCGGCGCCGTAGGAGACCCCGGCGAAGCCGATCCGGCCGGGGTCGGCGCCGGTGTTGGCCAGCATCCAGTCGATGACCGAGGAGGCGTCGGCGACGTCCTGCGGGCTCGCGACATGGATCTGACCACCGGAGTCGAGGAAGCCCTCGGGTGTGTACGAGAACACGACGTAGCCGCGCCGGGCGAGCTGGACCTCCTGCGCGATGTACTCGACGTCGTTGAGAGACCAACTGGAGATGAACACGATGGCCGGGTGGGGTCCGGGGGTGGTCGGCTGGTCGACATTGGCACTGAGCAGCGTCCCGTCCGCCCCCGGGATGCTCAGGAAGGTCGGTCCGGTGGTCGGGAGGGTGGTTGCCGCGGTGGCCGCGCGGGCGGCCGGAGCAAGGCCGACCAGTGCACAGATCAGTGCCGCGACCAGCGACAACAGACTCAGACGCCTGGGCATGGGGGTGCCTCCAACGGGATGTTACTTAGCGGAAACATCGATGGTTACTGGAAGGTAAGGTCTCACGCGCCCAAGCACAATGAACATGACGAGATTTCTGCTCCGACCGGCGCGCGAGACCTACCGCGAGAGCGTTCCGTCATCTACGGTTCACCCGTCGGACAAGAAACATGTCCAGACAAGTGGGCGCCGTTTGCCGCACCTTTCTCTGTGTCGTGACCCACGTGTGCCGCGCGTCCCCCTGGTCGATTCCGTTGGCCCCGCGCTGCCCTGACGAAAGGTCCCCGCATGTCCCCGATCTCCCGTCGGACGCTTCTCGGCTCCGCCGCCGCCATCGGCGCCGGCAGTGCCCTGGGCGTACTGCCGCTCAACGTCCGCAAGGCCATGGCTGCCAGTACCGGTTCCGGTTCGCTCTCCTCGGTCAAGCACGTGGTGATCCTGATGCAGGAGAACCGATCGTTCGACCACTACTACGGAACGCTCCAGGGCGTCCGGGGTTACGGCGACACCTCGCTGCTGCGCTTCCCCAAGGGCTCCAACGTCTGGAACCAGAACACCAAGGGCTCGGCCGGCGGCGGATCGACCCTGCTGCCCTGGCACCTGAACACCGCGCTCACCGACGCCCAGCAGGTGGAGGACCTGGACCACTCCTGGAGCGGCACCCACGGCGCCTGGAACGACGGCCTGAACAACAACTGGATCCCGGAGAAGACCGGGTACACCATGGGCTACTACAACCGCACCGACATCCCGTTCCAGTACGCGCTGGCGGACGCCTTCACCATCTGCGACCAGTACTTCTGCTCGGTCCAGGGTCCGACCAACCCGAACCGGCTGTACCAGTGGACCGGCATGATCGACCCGAACGGCACCGGCGGCGGACCGGTCACCGACAACAGCGAGGACGGCTACTCCTGGACCACCTACCCGGAGATGCTCCAGGACGCGGGCGTCTCCTGGCGGGTCTACCAGGAGCCGGACAACTTCGACGACAACCCGCTGGCCTGGTTCACCCAGTTCAAGTCCGCCTCGACCAGCTCCCCGCTGTACACCAACGGCATGGCCCGGGTCAGCAGCGTCAGCTCGGCCATCGCCTCCGACATCGCCAACGGCGTCTTCCCGACCGTCTCCTGGGTGGTCGCCCCGACCGCGCAGAGCGAGCACCCGGCCAACCGCCCGGCCGACGGCGCCAACTTCGTCAGCGGCGTGCTGTCGGCCATCGCGACCAACCAGGCCGTCTGGGACTCCACCGTGGTCTTCTACAACTTCGACGAGAACGACGGCTTCTTCGACCACGTCGCCCCGCCGACCGCGCCCTCCGGCACGGCCGACGAGTTCGTCAGCGGGCTGCCGATCGGCATGGGCCCGCGCGTCCCGATGACCGTGATCTCCCCCTGGTCGACCGGTGGCCTGGTCAACTCGCAGACCTTCGACCACACTTCACCGCTCCAGTTCGCCGAGCTGGTCACCGGCGTCCAGTGCGGCAACATCTCCGCCTGGCGGCGCCAGGTCGCCGGCAACCTGACCAGCGCCTTCAACTTCGGCGTCAGCCCGGTCGCCTTCCCGACCACCCTGCCGAACACCGCCGCGCTGGTCACCGCCGCCAACAACCAGGAGTCGCTGCCGGCTCCGACCGTCCCGAAGTCCGGCGCGCTGCCCGCGCAGGAGTCCGGCGACCGCCCGGCGCTGCCCCTCGGCTACGTCTTCAACACCACCTCCTGGACCGACACCTCGACCAACCGGATCTGGTTCCAGACGGTCTCGGCCGGCACCCTCGGCGGCGGCTTCACCGCCTACACCGTCAATGACCGCACCTTCGCCGCCTGGCAGTACACCTGTGCGGCGGGCGGCACCATCTCGGACTACTTCTCCGCCAAGACCTACGGCGGCGGCCCCTACGACTTCGACGTCCACGGCCCGGACGGCTACCTGCGCGGCTTCCAGGGCAACGTGCTGACCTGGACCAACAGCAGCATGGCGCACCCCGAGGCGTACGTGGTCGACAACAAGGACGGCGCCACCCTGGCCCTGACCGTCAGCAACGCCGGATCGGTCTCCACCGTCTTCACCATCAACCCCAACGCCGCCTACCTCGCCTCCGGCGGCACCGCCACCACGGTCACCGTCGCGGCCGGCGGCAGCCACAGCACCACCCTGAAGGCCACCTCGGCCGGGCGCTACGACTACACCGTCACCGCCTCCACCGGCGACGGCTTCGCCCGCCGCTTCGCCGGCCGGCTCTACGCCCAGTAGCAGGTCGGTGGGCCGGACACCCCGCCCCGGGGCGTCCGGCCCACGCCGCGTCAGCCGACGTCGGCCCAGTTCAGCGTGCGCTCGACGGCCCGCTTCCAGTCGGCGTAGCCAGCCTCGCGGGTGGCCCGGTCCCACTGCGGGTCCCAGCGCCGGTCCTGCTTCCAGTTGGCCTTGAGCTCCTCGGTGTCGCGCCAGAAGCCCACCGCGAGACCGGCCGCGTAGGCGGCGCCCAGGGCCGTGGTCTCGGCGACCACCGGCCGGATCACCGGCACGCCCAGCACATCGGCCTGGGTCTGCATGCAGAGGCTGTTGGCGGTCACCCCGCCGTCGACCTTGAGCACCGCCAGCTCCACCCCGGAGTCCTTGGTCATCGCCTCCACCACGTCCCGGCTCTGGTAGCAGATCGCCTCCAGGGTGGCCCGGGCGATGTGGGAGTCGGTGTGGAAGCGCGAGAGGCCGACGATCGCCCCGCGGGCGTCGGAACGCCAGTAGGGCGCGAACAGCCCGGAGAAGGCCGGCACGAAGTAGACCCCGTCCGAGCCGTCGACCCGGCGGGCCAGCACCTCGCTCTCGGCGGCGTTGCTGATGATGTGCAGCTGGTCGCGCAGCCACTGCACGGCGGAGCCGGTCACCGCGATCGAGCCCTCCAGCGCGTAGACCGGGGCCTCGCCCGCGAACTGGTAGGCGACGGTGGTCAGCAGGCCGTGCTTCGAGTGCACCAGCTCCTGGCCGGTGTTGAGCAGCATGAAGTTGCCGGTGCCGTAGGTGTTCTTGGCCTCGCCCGGGGAGAAGCAGACCTGGCCCACCGTGGCGGCGTGCTGGTCGCCGAGGATGCCGCTGATCGGGATGCCCGCCAGCGGGCTGGCCTCCGGCGACACCCCGTACCCCTCGGGGGCGTTGGACGGCCGGATGGTCGGCAGCATGGCGCGGGGGATGCCGAAGAAGGACAGCAGCTCGTCGTCCCAGTCGAGGGTGCGCAGGTCCATCAGCATGGTGCGGGAGGCGTTGGTGACGTCGGTGACATGGACGCCGCCGCGGACTCCGCCGGTGAGGTTCCACAGCACCCAGGTGTCGACCGTGCCGAAGATCGCCTCGCCCCGCTCGGCGTCCCGGCGCGCCCCGTCGACGTTCTCCAGGATCCACTGGATCTTGCCTCCGGCGAAGTAGGTCGCCGGCGGCAGCCCTGCCCTGGCCCGGATGATGTCGCCCTTGCCCTCGCGTTCCAGCGCGCTGGCGATCCGGTCGGTACGGGTGTCCTGCCAGACGATCGCGTTGCCGTACGGGCGGCCGGTGCGCCGGTTCCACACCACCGTGGTCTCACGCTGGTTGGTGATGCCCAGCGCGGCGATGTCGGACGGGGCCAGGTGGGAGCGGTTCAGCCCGGTGGCGATGACCGACCGGGTGCGCTCCCAGATCTCGACCGGATTGTGCTCCACCCAGCCCGCGCGCGGCAGGATCTGCTCGTGCTCCATCTGTTCCCGGGCGACCTCGTTCCCGCCGTGATCGAAGATCATGAAGCGGGTGCTGGTGGTGCCCTGGTCTATCGCGGCAACGTAGTCCGCCATGGCGGCTGTCCTCCACAGGTGATGTCGGTCGTCAGGGGTTCGGAGGTCACTCGTCGTCCTCGGTGAGGACGCGTCCGGCCTGCACCTCCTGGGTGGGCAGGAACCGGGCGACCAGGAACTGGTAGATCGCGGCGCCCACCGGGCCGCCGATCAGCGGGCCGACGATGGGGACCCAGAAGTAGAGGTCGCCGTACTGGTCCCGCCAGGCGTGCCGGTAGCCGGTGAGGTAACTCGCCAGCCGGGGGCCGAAGTCGCGGGCGGGGTTGATCGCGTAGCCGGCGTCCGCGCCGAAGGCCATGCCGATGGCCACCACCAGCAGTCCGGTGATCAGGGCGCCCATGTTCGCCTTGGGGGCGGTGTTCCTGATGTCGGTCAGCGCCATGATGACCAGGACCAGGATCGCCGTCCCGATGATCTGGTCGCGCAGCGCGCCCCACTCGCTCACCGGGAAGGTGCCGTTGCCCGGCAGGGTGGCGAAGATGGTCTGGGTCTTGATGGTGTGTCCGGGGTCGGCCTTGGCCAGGATCTCGGTGTAGTTCCAGCGGACCAGCAGCGCGGCGACGAAGGCCCCCGCGGTCTGCGCCAGGGCGTAGGGCAGCACCTTCGACCAGGAGAAGCCGCGGAAGATCGCGAGCGAGAGGGTGACCGCCGGGTTGAGGTGCGCACCGGAGACCCTGGCGGCCACGTAGACCCCGAGCATCACGCCGAAGCCCCAGGCCCAGGCGATGCTGTCGTGGTTGCCGAGATCGGCGGCGACGACCTGGGCGACGACGCCCACGCCGAAGAGGATGAGGATCATGGTGCCGACGAACTCGGAGAGCAGTTCGCCGAGGAGTTGGCGCGAGGCGCCGGGTACCGGCAGGGTGGCCGAGGCCATGGTGGGAGTCCCTTCTCGGGGCGGCGGGAGTCTCGGGGCGGCGCGAGCCTCAGTGCGGCGCGAGTCTCAGTGCAGCGGGAGGATGTCGGGGGCGCCGAGCCTGGCCGCGTCCGCGGTCTGGTCGTCCGGCTGCTGCTGCGCCTCGCGCTCGGCCTCGACGCGCTTGCGGTAGTGCTCGACCTCGTCCCGGATCTGGTCCTCGTTCCAGCCCAGCGGCCCGGCCATCAGCCGCGCCGCCTTGTCCGCCGCCGCGAGGCCGCGGTCCCAGGACTCGATCGAGGCCCGGGTCCGCCGGGTGAGCACGTCGTCCAGGTGCCGCGCGCCCTCGTGGGTGGCCGCGTAGACCACCTCGGCCTCCAGGTAGTCGTCCGCCCCGGCCAGCGGCGTGCCCAGGGAGGGGTCCGCCCGCACCAGGTCGAGCACCTCGTCGACCAGCGAGCCGTACCGGTTGAGCAGGTGCTCGATCCGGGCGACGTGCAGCCCGGCCTCCCGCGCCAGGCTCTGCCGGCGGTTCCACAGCGCGCGGTAGCCGTCCGCGCCGGCCAGCGGCACGGACTCGGTCACCGAGGGCGCGGCCGCTCCCCCGTCCAGGGTGCGGACCGCCTCGTCGACGGCGTCCTTGGCCATCACCCGGTAGGTGGTGTACTTGCCGCCGGCCACCACCACCAGCCCGGGCACCGGGTGGCCGACCAGGTGCTCCCGCGAGAGCTTGCTGGTCTCGGCGGCGTCCCCGGACAGCAGCGGCCGCAGCCCGGCGTACACGCCCTCGACGTCGTCCCGGGTGAGCGGCGTCGACAGCACCGCGTTCACGTGCTGGAGCAGGTAGTCGATGTCCCGCGAGCTGACCGCCGGGTGCTGCTTGTCCAGGTCCCAGTCGGTGTCGGTGGTGCCGATCAGCCAGTGCCGGCCCCAGGGGATGACGAACAGCACGCTCTTCTCGGTCCGCAGGATCAGTCCGGACTGGGAGTTGATCCGGTCCCTGGGCACCAGGATGTGCACGCCCTTCGAGGCCCGGACATGGAACTGGCCCCGGGTGTCGGCCATCGCCTGGGTGTCGTCGGTCCACACGCCGGTGGCGTTGATCACCTGCTTGGCGTGGACCTCGAACTTCCGCCCGGTCTCCATGTCGCAGACCAGCGCCCCGGTCACCCGCTCGCCCTGGCGCAGGAAGCCCTCGACCCGGGTCCGGTTGGCCACCAGCGCGCCGTAGCCGGCCGCGGTCCGGGTGATCATCATCGTGTGCCGGGCGTCGTCGACCTGCGCGTCCCAGTACTGGACCGCGCCCACCAGCGAGTCGGCCTTGAGCGCGGGCACCTCGCGCAGTGCGTGGCGCCGGCTCAGATGCCGGTGGAAGGGCAGCCCCCGGGAGTTGCCCGAGGTGAGGCCCATGGTGTCGTAGAGCAGCACGCCGGCCCCGACATAGGGGCGCTCCCACACCCGGTGCTTGAGCGGGTAGAGGAACTTCACCGGGTGGACCAGGTGCGGCGCGAGCCGCTGGATCAGCAGGCCCCGCTCCTCCAGCGCCTCCTGCACCAGCCGGAAGTCCAGCATCTCCAGGTAGCGCAGACCGCCGTGGATCAGCTTGCTGGAGCGGCTGGAGGTGCCGCTGGCCCAGTCCCTGGCCTCGACCAGGCCCACGGTCAGTCCACGGGTCACCGCGTCCAGCGCGCACCCCGCCCCGACCACGCCTCCGCCCACCACCAGGATGTCGAGCTCGCCACCGGACTCCATGGCGTGCAGTGCGTCTTCCCGGGCCTGCGGCGAAAGGGCGACCGGCTTCATCAGCCATCTCCTCATGGTGTTTCGGACAGAATCCACGCTGCTGTCATTGGAACAACCAGTGGCCGCTGCCGCACTCGGAGCGACGCCCGTTCGGCGCAGCGGGAACGGCGAAGGCCGCCGTCCCGACCCCCTTCGCGGGGGGCGGGACGGCGGCCTTCGGGCAGGTCAGCGCACGGCCGTGTCAGTTCGACCCGGCGAGGCGGCGCAGCTCGGCCGTCTCCTCCTCGTCGGCGCCCAACTCGGCCGCCTGGTCCAGCAGGTCGGCGATGTCGGCGCGGCGGCCCCACTGGCGCAGGAACTCGGCGTAGGCGAGCAGCGCCTGGAGGTCCCCGGCCTCGATCCCGCTGCGGTAGCACTCCTCGGCCGTGCGGCGGTCCTTCCGGTCCTCGTGGATCAGCGCGAGGTTGAGCCAGGCGTTGGTCTCGCCCTCGGCGGCGGCGGCCTGGTACTCGACCACGGCCTCGTCGAAGCGCTCGTGGTCGGCGAGGTAGAGCGCGAAGTCGAAGTGCGCGCCGGGCTCCTCCTCGGCCAGCGCCCGGCGGTACTGCGCCTCGGCGGTGGCCTGCTCCTCGCGGGTGCCGTGCTCGGCGCAGAAGTTGGCCCAGGCCAGCCTGGCCCCCTCGGTGCCGTCCGCGAGCGCGTCGTTGAGGTGGCTGCGGGCGTCCTCGATCCGGCCGAGCAGCTGCTCGGCCTCGGCCATCGGCACCAGCACCGAGCGCACCCCGGCGTCAAGACCGCGCACCAGCCAGGGCAGGGCGCGCTCGGGCTCGTCGCCCTCCAGGTGCATCCGGCCGAGGTTGCCCAGCGCCATCAGGTCGCCGCGCTCGACGGCGAGCAGCAGCACCTCCTCGGCCTCCTCGATCCGGTCGGGGTCCTCGCTGAGGAAGACGCCGAAGTCGTTCAGGGCCTCGGTGTCGCCGGTGGCGATGGCCCGGCGGTACCACTCCTCACCGCGCTCGCGGTCGCCCATCTCGTCGGCGAGCACCGCCGCCGTCCACAGCGCGACCTCGCGGCCGGCCCGGCCGGCCGCGTCCAGCGCCGCCAACGCCTCCTCGGGCTCGTCGAGTTCGAGCAGCAGCACGGCCAGCGCCTCGTAGGCGCCGGCCACGCCCCCGTCCGCGGTCTTCTGCAGGATCTCCAGCGCGGCCTCGACGTCCTCCCAGTCCTCGACGAGGTCGAGGAGTTTGTCCGCGACCTCGTCGTGCCGGCTGTCCCACGCCCGCGCATACAACTCCAGTGCGGCTGCATGGTGTCCCTGGGCAGCCTCTTGGTCCGCGCGCTGCACGAGAACCTGGTCGAGCATGGTGTGTCCCTTCCACGGTGGTGTCCCCCCAAGTATGGGGACTGTCCGTACTGCGGCACCGCAGAGCACCCGGCGGCGGCCCTGTGGGAGGGTGTCGCCGTAAGGACCGTCAGAGGGGTGGATGCTGATGAGTGACGGGGAGAAGCACCAGGACGGCGCCGAACTCTCGGAGCAGCCCGACGGTTCCGGCATATCCGGACCGGACGCCGCGCACCGCCGCCGACGCCTGGTCGTGGCCGCCCTGATGCTGGCGATGGCGCTGGCCGCGATGGACTCCTCCATCGTCTCGACCGCGGTGCCGCAGATCGTCGGCCGGCTCGGCGGGTTCAGCTACTTCTCCTGGATGTTCACCGGCTATCTGCTCACGGTCACGGTCACCCTGCCCGTCTACGGCAAGCTCGCGGACTCGGTCGGGCGCAAGCCGGTGCTGCTGGTCGGCTGCGCGATCTTCCTGCTGGGCTCGCTGCTCTGCGCCTCGGCCTGGAACATGCCCAGCCTGATCCTCTTCCGGATGGTGCAGGGCCTCGGCGGCGGCGCGATCCAGGGAACGGTGCAGACCATCGCCGCCGACCTGTTCAAGCTGAAGGAGCGGGCGAGGATCCAGGCCGCGATCTCCACCGTGTGGGCCGTCTCCGCCGTCACCGGTCCGGCCATCGGCGGGCTGCTGGCCACCTACGCCGGCTGGCGCTGGATCTTCCTGGTCAACCTGCCGATCGGGCTGCTGGCGCTGCTGCTCCTGCTCCGGCACCTGCACGAGCAGGTCGAGCGCCGGGCGGTGCGGATCGACTGGCAGGGCGCGACCGGCCTGTTCCTGGCCACCGGGGCGCTGCTGGTCGCGCTGGTCCAGGGGGGAGTGGCCTGGCCCTGGCTGTCCGCCCCCAGCCTGGCGCTGTTCGCGGCCAGCCTGCTCTCGGCAGCGGCCACGGTGCGGATCGAGCGGCGGGCCGCCGAACCGATCATCCCCTCCTGGGTGTGGCGGCGGCGGGTGATCGTCGGCGGCAACCTGGCGCTCGGCTTCCTCGGCGTGCTGATGATCGCCCCGACGGTCTTCCTGCCGATGTACGCCCAGTCCGTGCTGGGGCTGACCCCGGTCGCGGCGGGCTTCCTGCTCTCCTCGATGACGATCACCTGGCCGCTCTCGGCCGCCCTCTCCAACCGCGTCTACCAGCGCCTCGGCTTCCGCGACACCGCCGTCATCGGCGCGGCCGGCGGCACCCTGGTGCTGCTCGCCTTCACCCTGCTGCCCTACCGGGGACCGGCCTGGGAGCCGGCCCTGGTGATGCTGGCGCTCGGCGCGGTGCTCGGGATGTTCCAGCTGCCGCTGATCGTCGGCGTCCAGTCCAGCACCACCTGGAGCGAGCGCGGCACCGCCACCGCCTCGATCCTGTTCTGCCGTCAGGTCGGCCAGAGCGTGGGCGCGGTGCTGTTCGCCGTGGTCGCCAACTCCACCCTCACCTCCTGGCTGCACCGGGCGCCCGGCGCCCTCCACGGTCGGCTGCCGGGCAGCCTGGACGACGTCTCCAACGCCCTGCTCGACCACGGCCGGCTGGGCCCCTCCGCCACCGGCTACCTCCAGCACGCGGTCACCGCCGCCGTGGACCACGTCTTCCTCGGCGCGGCCGGGGCGGCGGCGCTCGCCCTGGCGGTCCTGCTCACCGTCGCGCCGCGCCACTTCCCGCTTGCCGAGTCCGACTGACCCGCGCCCCGCCGCTGTGGCATGCTCACCCCCATGAACGACGCCACCACCGCCTGGACAGAGGTCGCCGACCGGGTGTTCCAACGCCGCTACCAGCCCTGCGACGTCACCGTCAGCGTGATCCTGGGCGCCGACGGGCCGGCCGTGGTCGACACCCGCTGCAGCCTCGCCGAGGCCCGGGAACTGCGGGAGCACCTGCGGCAGTTGACGGCGGCCCCGGTGCGCTGGGTGGTCAACACCCATGTCCACTTCGACCATGTCTGGGGCAACGCCGAGTTCGCCGCGCCCCGGCAGACGCCGCCGGCCGAGTTCTGGGGCCACACCGCCACCGCGGCGGCGATGAACCGGGCCGCCGAGGACCCGGAGGCGGCGGCGTTCAAGGCCGAGCTGGCGAGCAGGGGGCCGGAGCAGGCCGCCGCCATGGCCGAGCTGGTGGAGATCGCCCCCGACCACCTGGTCGTCACCGCGCACACCCTCGACCTCGGCGACCGCGCCGTCGAGCTGCGCCACTTCGGGCGCGGCCACACCGACGGCGACCTGGTGGTGCAGATCCCCGACGCGGACGCGCTGCTCACCGGGGACCTGGTCGAGCAGTCGGGGACGCCGTACTTCGGCGCGGACTCGTTCCCGCTGGACTGGGCGCCGACGCTGGACGGCCTGCTTGCGGCCACCGGCCCGGACACGGTCTTCGTCCCCGGCCACGGCACGGCGGTGTCCACCGGCTTCGTCCGCGCCCAGCGGGACGCGATCCGGGCGGTCGCCGAGCGCTGCGCCGAGCTGCACGCGGGCGGCGTGCCGCTCGCGGAGGCGGTGGCGGCGGGCGGCTGGCCCTACGAGGCCCGGCTGCTGCACGGTGCCGTCGAGCGGGCCTACGCCCAGCTCGACGGCACCGTGCCCGCCGCAGGTTGACGAGGCGTCAGCCGACGTCGATCAGCACCTTGCCGACGACGGCGCCCTCGACCGCGTCATGGGCGTCGGCGGTGCGCGCCAACGGGTAGTGGTGCCAAGGCAGTCCGGCCTCCTCGCCGCCGCGCAGCGCCCCCTCGGCGACGGCCGCGACGATCGCCGCGACCGCGTCCGCCTTGGCCTCCGCCGGGATGGTGTAGATCAGGACGCCGGACCAGGTCAGGTTACGGACCATCAGTTCCAGGACCGGGAGCACCACTTCGTCGCCGCTGTTGGTGGCGTAGAAGGCGACGGCGCCGCCCGGCGCCAGCACCGCGACGTCCAGCGCGGCGTTGCCGGCGGTGGCGACCTCCACCACCAGGTCCACCCCGCCGGGGACGAGCGCCCGGACGGCGGCCGCGGCGTCCTCGGCCCGGTAGTCGATGACATGGTGCGCGCCTGCGGCGGCGGCGAGCTTGGCCTTCTCCGGGCTGCTGACCGTGGTCAGCACGGTGGCCCCGGCCCAGCGGGCGAGCTGGATCGCGGCGTTGCCGACCGCCCCGGCGCCGCCGGCCACCAGGACGTGCCGGCCCGCGAGCGCCCCCGGGCCAGCCGGGCGGGGGCGCCGGGAGCCAGCGTCAGCGCCCGGTGGGCGGTCATCGCCGGGATCCCGAGGCTCGCCCCGAGCTCGAAGGAGGCGTGCTCCGGCAGCGGCACGGCCTGGTGCTCCGGCAGCACGACGTACTCCTGCGCGGTGCCGTCGGTGCGCTGCCAGGCGGCCTCCCAGATCCACACCCGCTGCCCGAGCCGCGCCGGGTCGACCCCCGCGCCGACGGCGTCGACCACACCGGCGCCGTCCTGGTTCGGCACCTGCTCCCCCGCGCTCCGGCCGCCGGCCCGTCCGCCGGACCGTCCCTTCCAGTCGGTCGGGTTGACCCCGGACAGCCGCACCGCGACCCGTACCTCCCCCGCTCCGGGTTCGGGTACGGGCCGCTCGACGAGCCGCAGGACATCGGAGCCACCACTCTGCGTGAACACGATTGCCTTCATGCTCAACGACAATCCGCACGCCCCGGCCTTCTATTCCGGCGCCACGCCGTCACCTCCCCAACCGCACCGGCAGCTCCGCGTAGCCGCGCAGCACGATCCGGTCCTGCCGCACCGGTACCGCGCCCTCGGCCGGGGCCAGTTCCGGGAACCGGGCCAGCAGCGCCGGAAAGGCCACGGCGGCCTCCAGCCGGGCGAGCATCGCCCCGAGGCAGTAGTGGATGCCCGCGCCGAAGCTCAGCGGGGCGTTGTCGGCACGCCAGGGGTCGAAGCGCTCGGGCTCGGCGAAGCGGGCCGGATCGCGGTTGGCCGCGCCGAGCAGCAGCAGCACCTCCGCCTGCCGGGGCACCGGGACGCCCTCGATCTCCAGCCCGTCGACCAGCGCGACCCGCGAGGTCAGCTGCACCGGCGAGTCGTAGCGCAGCACCTCGTCGACGAAGAGCGCGGGCGCGAGGCCGCCGCCGGCCAGGGCCTGCCGCACGGCGGGGTACTGGAACAGCAGGGCGAGGCCGTTGCCGAGCAGGTTGGTCGTGGTCTCGAAGCCGGCGAACAGCAGCAGCACCAGGTTGGCGACCAGCTCGGGATCCGACATGCCCGAGTCCGGCCCCCCGTCGTCCGGGGCGCCCTCGTCCGGCCGGCTGACCAGGGCGCTGACCAGGTCGTCCTGCGGATCGGCCCGGCGCCGGGCGGCGAGCGCGCCGAAGTACTCGGCCAGCTCCCGGCCCGCCTCGTCCGCCAGGACCAGCTCCTCGGGGCCGACCCGGAACTCCAGGGCCCGGGTCAGGTCGTGGGCCAGCTCCCGGAACCGGTACCGGTCGGCCTCGGGCACGCCCAGCAGCTCGCAGATCACCCGGACCGGCAGGGCGTAGGCCAGGCGGTCCATGAAGTCCACCACCGCCCCGTCCGCCCCGGCTTCGGCCATCCCGTCCAGCAGTCGCTCGACGGCGAGCGTGACGGCCGGCTCCAGCGCGGCGATCCGGCGCGGGGTGAAGACGGCGGCGATCGGGGTCCGCATCCGGGTGTGGCGCGGCTGGTTGCTCTCCAGCATCGAGCGGGCCAGCAGGTCCATCGAGCCGGTCCCGGTCCGGTCGTCCCGCTCGGGGCCGACCTCGCCGCTGCTCGCCCCGAACGCGGTCGTCCGCAGCACCTGGTTGACCGCCCGGTGGCTGCTCACCAGGAACGTGCTCGGCCCGACCGGCACCACCGGCCCAAGCGCCTGCGCCCGGACGTAGATCGGGTAGGGATCGGCCCACCCCTGGGTTCCGAACAGGTCTTCGACTATCGCTCCAGCGTTCAAGGAACACCTCCCCCAGGAGAACCGGGCCCGTGCTTCCCGGGTTCCCGCCGGCCCGCACGGGTGCGGCGGACGGGGCCGGAGGGGCCGGGGGGACGGCGGCTTGTCCGTGTTCACCCGATTGACCGTGACCAATCGGGCGCTTGATCCCCCGGTCCGTCACATACTTGTGCTGTCAGCTTCTTGTGCCTGTCCTCGGGCCGGCTCGGTCGGTGGAGTCACTTTCCTCCGGCATATGCGGAACGCGAGCGGGCACTCACCGGAAGGGGCATTCCATGTCCTCCGCATCCGAGCCCGTCCCCGCGACCAGCTCGACCAGCTCCGTCAACATCGCCGATCCCGCCCCACTCGGGCTGGCCGGCTTCGGTATCACCACCCTGGTGCTCAGCTGCTTCAACGCCGGCTTCCTGAACAACTCGGCCGAGGCGGTCGTGCTCCCGCTCGCACTCTTCTACGGCGGCCTGGGGCAGCTCCTGGCCGGCATGTGGGAGTTCCGCAAGGGGAACACCTTCGGCGCCACCGCCTTCACCTCCTTCGGCGCGTTCTGGCTGTCGTACTACCTGCTGGCCAAGGACATCCTGCCCAGCCTGACCGGCTCCACCGCCTCCAACACCGGCAATGCCGTGGGCCTGTTCCTGCTGGCCTGGGGCATCTTCACGCTCTACATGACCGTGGCCGCGCTGCGCCAGAGCCGGGCCGTGCTGGCCATCTTCGTGGCGCTGACCGCCACCTTCGTGGTGCTGGCCATCGGAGCGTTCGAAGCGAACACCACCGTCACCAAGGTCGGCGGCTGGCTTGGGCTGGTCACCGCCGCGGTGGCGCTCTACACCTCCTTCGCCGGGGTCACCGCCGCCACCTACGGCCGGCCGGTCCTGCCGACCTTCCCGCCGAAGTAGCGTCCGTCACAGCCGGGATCCCGGGGCCGGCGCCCCGGGACCCCGGCGTTTTTTCCAAGTCGGCCGTGCGCGCATCTAGTCCGTACCGACTGGTCGGTCATACCCTCCCTTCACGCCCTCGCCGCCGGATGCGCTTCCCGGCCCCGACTGCGCCCTCCCACCCGAACCGGTGCCATGAGGAGCAGCATGAGCAGCACGCCGTTCACCGCCGACGACCGACCAGCCAGACCCGTGCCCGCGCGCAGCCCGCTCGACCGGCTGCTCCGGCGCGATCTGGACGCCTACCCCGACAGTGGACGCCGCTACGCCTACCTGGCCATCGTGGTGCTGACCACGATCGTGCTGTACTACGCCCTGTACATCCAGTACGCGGTGGCCACGTCGATCATCACCCACTACGGGATGAGCTACCGCTACTTCGTCTGGATATCGGTCGTCGGCAACGCCGTCGGCGCCTTCGCCTCGCTGGTCGCCGGGCTCGCCGACCGCTGGGGCCGGGCCAACCTGGTGGTGTACGGGCTGCTGGTGGTCGGCCTGCTGGTGCTGTTCGGCCTGCCGAACGCCCCGAACAAGACCACCTACCTGCTGCTCTTCGCCGTGGTCGGCTTCGTCGAGGGCATCGTCCTGGTCGCCACCCCCGCCCTGATCAGGGACTTCTCCCCGCAGCTGGGCCGGGCGACGGCCATGGGCTACTGGACCATGGGCCCGGTCGTCGGCAGCCTGGTGGTCACCACGGTCACCAGCAGCACGCTGAACTCCGCCGACTGGCAGGACGAGCTGCGCTACGCCGGCGCGGCCACCCTGGTCGTCTTCGTGGTCGCGCTGCTGGGCCTGCGCGAGCTGGCGCCGCGGATCCGCGACCAGATCATGGTCAGCCTGCGCGACCGGGCACTGGTCGAGGCCCGGGCCAAGGGCCTGGACCCGGAGGAGGCGCTGAAGGGCAGCTGGCGGCAGATGATGCGGCTGAACGTCGTCGGCTCGGCCTTCGCCATCAGCGTGTTCCTGCTGCTCTACTTCGCCGCCGTCGGCAACTTCGTCGTCTACTTCGCCACCGTCTTCGGCTACAGCGAGCAGCGGGCCAACGCCCTCGCCAACTGGTACTGGGCGGCCAACGTCATCGGTCTGGTCGTCGCCGGGCTGCTCTCGGACCGGCTCAAGGTGCGCAAGCCGTTCATGGTGGTCGGCGGCGTCGGCACGGCCGTCCTCACCCTGGTGTTCACCCTGCTGACGACCCACCCGGCGACCGGCTACTACACCTTCGCCTGGGTGTTCGTCGGGATCGGGGTGTTCAGCGGCCTCGCCTACGCCCCGTGGATGGCGAGCTACACCGAGACGGTCGAGACCCACAACCCGGCCGCGACCGCCACCGGGCTCGCGGTCTGGGGCTGGATCATCCGGATCGTGGTCGCGGTCTCGGCCGCGTTCGTGCCGGTCGTGGTGACCTCGGTGACCCCGCTGGTGGACCACGGCGCCCAGGTCGCGGCGGCGGAGCAGCAGGCCGGCCCGGCGCTGGCGATCGTGGACGCCCACCCGGCGCTCTTCGCCGAGCTGTCGAAGTACTCCCCCTCGGCGATCCCGCCGGCCCTGCTGGCCCAGGCCGCCCAGGAGGTCGGCGTGCCCGCGCTGCAGACCGTGCAGCAGGCCCAGCCGCAGCTGGCGGTGCTGCAGAAGTACGGGACCCAGGTGCAGCGGGCCGCGGCCGACAATCCGCGGAACTGGCAGCACTGGTGGTGGGTGGCCTTCGCCGGGCAGCTGCTGTTCCTGCCCTTCATCTTCGTGATGGCGGGGCGCTGGAGCCCGAAGAAGGCGCGCGAGGACGCCGAGGAGCACCAGCGGCTGGTGGACAGCGAACTCGCCGCGCTGAACGCCGCCGGCTGAGCAGCGCGGGCGGCTGTCGTGGCCCGGTCACCCTTTCGAAGGGGCGGCCGGGCCGGACCGCGCTCTCCCCCGGGCTTCCTCGGGGGCCCGAGCGGGCTTCACTCGTTCGGCGGACAGGGCAACGGCCCCGACCTGCACCGACGCAGAAACCACTCACGGATTCCGGCGTCGGCGGTGGCACCGCACCCCGGATTTCGGGTGACAATCAGACGTACACCACGTGGACCTGTGGCCCTGCCGAAGGCTCCGATCACGGGCAGTAGGATCGACAAAGAGTTCGGAGCCGCTGTCCGCTCGGGCAGCGGCTCTACGTGTTCGGACCTGCGGCTGCATACAACCGTAGGACTTCAGAGGGATATCAGGCGGCGAATCCCCAACCAGAGGGTGATCAGGTCGCGGGAGGCTGCATGGCAGACTACTGCCCCATGGGGGAACCTGAGCGGGACCAGGACGGCGGCACGACCGCCACAGCGGTGCGGTCTTCCGGTTCCGTCTCTCCGGACGGAGCCACCCGCGCCGCGGTCCGGCGTTCCCCGGTGACTCGCGGGCTGCGGTACTGCGCCCGCTCGCTGGGCGGGCACTTCCGCTCCCCCGGCCGTCCCCGGGTCTGGTTCGAGCTGGCCCTGATCGGCATCAGCTACTGGCTGTACTCGCTGGTCCGCAACGCGGTCCCGACGATGGAAGTCACCGCCGAGCGCAACGCCCACGACATCTGGCACTTCGAGCAGTTCCTGGGCATCGCCGACGAGCGCGTGATCAACCACGCCTTCGACTCGGTCACCTGGCTCATCGTCGGGATGAACTACTACTACGCGACGCTGCACTTCATCATGACCATAGGCGTCCTGGTCTGGCTCTTCCGCAGCCATCCGGGCCGCTACGCCGCCGCCCGGCTGGCGCTGTTCGTGACCACGGCCATCGCGCTCTTCGGCTACTACTTCTACCCGCTGGCCCCACCGAGGCTGATGACCGGCGGGGACTTCATCGACACCGTCGCCAAGCACCACACCTGGGGCTCGATGGCCTCCGGCGACATGGCGCAGGTCTCGAACCAGTTCGCGGCCATGCCCTCGATGCACATCGGCTGGTCGCTCTGGTGCGGGCTGACCATCGCCTTCCTGGCGCGCCGCCGCTGGGTCAAGCTGGTGGGGCTGCTCTACCCGCTGGCCACCCTGGTGGTGATCATCGCCAGCGCCAACCACTTCTTCATGGACGCCGTCGCCGGCGCCCTGTGCACCCTGGTCGGCCTGCTCGTCTCCCGGGTGGTCTACGGCAAGTGGGCCTACGCCTTCCCGAAGCAGCCGGTGGACGCGACGGCCGAGGCGGAGGCCGAGGCCGAGGCGGAGGCCCGGGAACTGCCGGTCGGGACCCCGGCCGCCGCGCCCGCCGCGGAGTCGGAGCAGGTCGCGGCCGAGGGCACGGCCGAGGACGGGCAGCCCGCCGACCCGGCCCCCGGAGCCGGGCCCGGGACCGACCCCGGGACCGATCTCGGCTCCGGACCGGTCCGCTCGGCCGGCGCCGGCCGGCCGCGGGTCTCGGTCCACCGCTAGCGTCCCAGCCGGACCGAACCGGCTGTCAGCCGTAGAAGACCTCTTCCACCACCAGCCGCGCCCGGCGGGCGCAGCGACGGTAGTCGTCGACCATCTGGCCGGCGTGGCCGCTGCCGTAGCCGAGGTAGCGGGCCACCCCGGCCAGCTCCCTGGGGTCGCCGGGGAAGCTGTCGCCGGGGCGCCCGCGCACCAGCATCACCGCGTTGCGCACCCGTCCTGCCTGCACCCAGGCGGCGTCCAGGTCGGCGGCGGCGGCCGGGTCGATCAGGCCCTCGGCCACGGCGACCGCCAGCGCCTCCCTGGTCCGGGTGGTGCGCAGGCCGGGCAGCCGGTGCGCGTGCTGCAGCTGGAACAGCTGCACCGTCCACTCGACGTCGGCGAGCCCGCCGGGGCCGAGCTTGGTGTGGGTGGTCGGGTCGGCGCCGCGGGGCAGCCGCTCGGTCTCGACCCGGGCCTTCAGCCGCCTTATCTCGCGCAGCTCGCTCTCGCCGACCCCCTCGGCCGGGTAGCGCACCGGGTCGACCAGCTCGACGAAGGCCGCGCCGAGGCCGGGGTCCCCGGCGACCGGCCGGGCCCGGAGCAGCGCCTGGCTCTCCCAGGTCCGGGACCAGCGGCGGTAGTAGGCGGCGTAGGAGGCCAGGCTGCGGACCAGCGGACCCTGTCGGCCCTCGGGCCGCAGATCGGCGTCGATCAGCAGCGGGGGCTCGGTCGACGGCAGCTGGAGCAGCCGGCGGACCTCCTCGAACACGTGCCGGGCCGCATTGCCCGCCTTGGTCTCGTCCGCCCCGGGCAGCGGGTCGTGGACGAACATGACGTCGGCGTCGCTGCCGTAGCCGAGCTCGCCGCCGCCGAAGCGGCCCATGCCGATGATCGCCAGCCGGGTCGGCAGCGGCTCCCCGGCCGCCAGCTCCACGGCGGCGGCGCAGGCCTGCAGCGCTCCGGCCAGGGTGACGGTGTTGAGCGTGGTCAGCGCGTCGGCGGCGGCCTGGAGCGCCTCGCCGGGGCCGTTCGGGGTCCGGGCGTCCTCGCCGGAGAGCCGGCCGAGGACGTCGGCGGCTGCGGTGCGGAAGAGCTCGCGACGGCGGACCGAGCGGGCCGCGACCACGGCGGCGGGCGCGCCGGCGGCGCGGCCGACGGCCGACCGCACCTCGCGCTCCAGCGCGGCCGGGGTGCGCGGCGCCAGGCCGTCGCTGTCGCCCAGCAGCGCGACCGCCTCGGGGGCGCGCAGCAGCAGGTCGGGGGCGAGCCGGCCGGAGGAGAGGATCCGGGCCAGGTTCTCCGCCGTCGCCCCCTCGTCCCGGAGCAGCCGCAGGTACCAGGGGGTGGAGCCGAGGCTGTCGGAGACCTTGCGGAAGCTCAGCAGCCCGGCGTCCGGGTCGGCGGAGTCGGCGAACCAGCCGAGCATCACCGGCAGCAGGGTCCGCTGCAGCGCGGCCCGGCGGCTGACCCCGGAGGCGAGGGCCTGGAGGTGGCGGAACGCGTCGACCGGGTCGCGGTAGCCGAGGGCGGCCAGCCGGGTCCGGGCCGCCTCGGCGCTGAGCCCGGCCTCCGGGCTGACGTCCAGGCCGCCGGTGAGCTCGGCCTCCTCCGTGCCGAGCCGGGCGACGGCGGCCAGCAGCGGGCGGTAGAAGAGCTTCTCGTGCAGCCGGCGCACCTCGCGGCTGTGCCGCCGCCACTCCTGGTTGAGTTCGCTGACCGGGTCGGCGCGCAGGCCCAGCGAGCGGCCGAGCCGACGCAGGTCGTCCTCGCCGGTCGGCACCAGATGGGTGCGGCGCAGCTGGTAGAGCTGGATCCGGTGCTCCATCGAGCGCAGGAACCGGTAGGCGTCGTCGAGCGCGGCGGCGTCCTCGCGGCCCACGTAGCCGCCGGCCGACAGGGCCGCGAGCGCGGTCAGCGTGGTCGAGCTGTGCAGCGCGGAGTCGGCCCGGCCGTGCACCAGCTGCAGCAGCTGCACCGAGAACTCGACGTCGCGCAGCCCGCCGGGGCCGAGCTTCAGCTCCCGCTCGACCTCGGCGGCGGGGATGGCGTCGATCACCCGGCGGCGCATCTGCTGGACGTCCTGGACGAAGTTGGCGCGCTCCGAGGCGTGCCAGACCAGCGGGGTGACCGCGTCCAGGTAGGCCCGGCCCAGTTCGGCGTCGCCGGCCACCGGGCGGGCCTTCAGCAGCGCCTGGAACTCCCAGGTCTTGGCCCAGCGCTGGTAGTAGGCGAGATGGCTGGCGAGGGTCCGCACCAGCGGCCCGTTCTTGCCCTCGGGGCGGAGGTTGGCGTCCACCGGCCAGATGACGCCCTCGCGGGTGGTGTCGGAGCAGAGCCGCATCATCCGGGCCGCCAGCCGGGTCGCGGCCTGGACGGCGGTGGTGTCGTCGGCGGCCGGCTCGCCGGTCGGGGTCTGCCGGGCCTCGCCGACGAAGACCACGTCGACGTCGGAGACGTAGTTCAGCTCGTGTCCGCCGCACTTCCCCATGGCGACGACGGCCAGCCGGCAGATCGCGGCGGCGGCCGGGTCCTCCTCCCGGGCGATGTCCAGCGCGGCCTGGAGGGTGGCCCCGGCCAGGTCGGACAGCTCGGCGGCGGTCCGGCCGAAGCCGTCCTGGCCGCTGCCCGGGACGCCGTGCCCGGGCCGGTCCCCGGTGGCGGTGCCGGTCAGGTCGCGGGCGGCGATCCCCAGCAGGCAGCGGCGGTAGCCGGTGCGCAGGGCGTCCGCGCGGGAGCCGGCCGTGGCCGGGTCCTCCCAGATGTGGGTGTAGAGGGTGCGCAGGAACTCCTCGGGACCGGGGTGCATGTCGCGCAGTTCGAAGGTGACCAGAGTGTGCCAGTCGTGCGGGTGCCGGGCCAGGTGGTCGCCGAGGGCGGCGCTGGCGCCGAGGACGCCGAGCAGCCGGTCCCGCAGCGGCTTGCTGGTGGTCAGGGTGTCGAGCAGGGTCCGGCGGTCGTCCGGCGGGCAGGCCTCGGCCAACCGGGCGAGGCCGAGCAGGGCGAGGTCCGGGTCGGCGGTGGCGGCGAGGGCGTCCAGCAGCACGGTGTCGCCGACGTGCGGGGCGAGCGCGGGCTCCGCCAGCCGGCGGACCGCCGCCTCGGGGTCGGTGAAGCCGCGACGGACCAGGCGCGCGGCGGGATTGCTGCGCCGGGTGCCACTGCTGCGCCTGTCGTCGCCTGTCACGCTGCCGCTCCCTGGCTCCACGCCTGCCTCCGGTGCCGTCCACAGCCGTTCGGGAATCCACTCGACCATCGAACAAGATCCGAGCCTACGTGTCCCTGAGCGGTTCTTCCCCCAGAGGCTGCCGTGACTCCTCCCGGGGCCCGGGTGATCCGGCTGATGCCCCGTCACCCCGATTCCGGCGCCACCCGTCGGCGCCGCCGACCGGGAGCGGAGCGGCCGGAGCCGGGCCTGGCGGCAACCCCGTCCGCTATGCCCCCTGCCGTCGCGGGAGGGGTAGCGCCTAGCCTGTCCTCCGGGCCTTCCGTCGCCCCGCGGGCCCGCCCGCGGCGGAACCGGGCGCGATCTTCCACCGTCCTACACTCGACGTCCGGCAAGGTCCGGCTCCACCCGTACCGTCGCACGCCTTGCCGAGTACCGCGTACCACCGCCGACCACCGCAGCCGGAGAGAGATCCACATGGCCCTGGGAGTTTCGTTCGAGCCGGCACCGGCCGAGCTCAGCACCGACCCGGAACCCGGGACCCGGCTCCGGCGGTCCGCCCCGCTGATACTCGGGCTGGTCTTCTCGCTCCTCTACTCGCTGCTGTCGGCCCTGCGCTACTACCGCTTCGGCGACACCTCCTGGGACCTGGGGATATTCGAGGAGGCGGTACGCCACTACGCGCACTTCCAGGCGCCGATCGTCGACATCAAGGGCCCCGGGTTCAACATCCTCGGCGACCACTTCAGCCCGCTGCTGGCGATCCTCGCCCCGACCTACTGGATCTACCCGAGCGCCGTCTCGCTGCTGGTCGCCCAGGGCTTCCTGCTCGGGATGTCGGTGGTCCCGATCGCCCGGGCCGCCGTCCGGGCGCTCGGCTTCGGCAGCGGGATCGGCATCGGCATCGCCTACGGGCTCGCCTGGGGGCTCCAGCGGGCCGCCGACAACACCTTCCACGAGGTCGCGCTCGCCGTCCCGCTGCTGGCGCTGTGCCTGGAGCGGCTGCTCGACCGGCGCTGGAAGTCCGCCTTCCTCTGGTGCCTGCCGCTGGTCCTGGTCAAGGAGGACCTGGGGCTGACCGTCGCCGCCATCGGCGCCTACCTGATCCTGCAGCGGCAGCAGCGGCTGGGCCTGGCCGCGGTCGCCTTCGGCACCGGCATGTTCGCCCTCACCCTCGAAGTGCTGATCCCGGCGATGAACCCGTCCCACCAGTACGCCTACTGGAACAAGGTCGGCAGCGGCGGCGGGATGCTGTCCTCGGTCTTCAACGGCGCGGACGTCAAGCTGGACACCCTGGTCGTGATCTTCGGTGTCACCGGCCTGCTGGCGCTGCGCTCACCGCTCAGCATCCTGGTCCTGCCGACCCTGGGCTGGCGCTTCGTCTCCACCGACACCGACTACTGGGGCACCGCCTGGCACTACAACGCGGTGCTGATGCCGATCGTCTTCGCCGCGCTGATCGACGCCATCGTCAAGTCCAAGGCCTCGGAGCACCGGCTGCTGCGCGAGTACGCGAGCCACCTGGTCCCGGTCGTCGTCGGCATCGCCGTCACCTTCACCCTGGCGGGCAACCTGCCGCTGAAGGATCTGACCGACTCCTCCTCCTACAGCCGCGGCTCCCGGGGCCCCGCCGAACTGCTGGCTCTCTCCGAGATACCGGACAACGCCAGCGTCGAGACCAACATGACCCTGATCTCGCACCTCTCCGGCCGCTGCGACGTCTACTGGGTCGGCGCCGCCGGCAATGTCGTCCCCGAGTACGTCGTGCTCGACCTCTGGGCCGGCTGGTCCTCCCCGATCAACAACCCGGTCGGCTACGCCGAGTCCCTGCACGCCGGGGTCCAGTACACGATGATCTCCAACGACCAGGGCCTCGCCGTCATGAAGCAGAGCTGACCCACCGGCCGGCGGTTCGCACCGCCGGCCGGTGGGGCGGGGTCAGAGGACCGGGAGGTTCTTCCGGAGCTCGAAGGCGGTGACCTCCTGGCGGTACTCCTCCCACTCCTGGCGCTTGTTGCGCAGGAAGAAGTCGAAGACGTGCTCGCCCAGGGTCTCCTGGACCAGCTCGCTGTGCTGCATCAGGTCGATCGCCTCGCCGAGGTTCTGCGGGAGCGGCTGGATGCCCATCGCGCGGCGCTCCATGCTGCTGAGCGCCCAGACGTCGTCGTCGGCGCCTGGGGGCAGCTCGTAGCCCTCCTGAATGCCCTTCAGGCCGGCTGCGAGGATCACCGAGTAGGCCAGGTAGGGGTTGCAGCCGGTGTCCAGCGAGCGGATCTCGACCCGGGTCGAGCCCTGCTTGCTGGGCTTGTACATCGGGACCCGGACCAGCGCGGAGCGGTTGTTGTGGCCCCAGCAGATGTAGGAGGGGGCCTCGCCGCCGGCGCCGGCCGCGCGCTGGGAGCCGCCCCAGATGCGCTTGTAGGAGTTGACCCACTGGTTGGTGATCGCGGCGGTCTCGGCGGCGTGCTTCAGCAGGCCGGCGATGAAGGAGCGGCCCACCTTGGAGAGCTGGTACTCGGCCCCGGCCTCGTGGAAGGCGTTGCGGTCGCCCTCGAACAGCGAGAGGTGGGTGTGCATGCCCGAGCCCGGGTACTGCGAGAACGGCTTCGGCATGAAGCTGGCGTGGACGCCCTGCTCCAGCGCGACCTCCTTCATGACCGTGCGGAAGGTCATGATGTTGTCGGCGGTGGACAGCGCGTCGGCGTAGCGGAGGTCGATCTCCTGCTGGCCGGGGGCGCCCTCGTGGTGGCTGAACTCCACCGAGATGCCCATCGACTCCAGCATGGTGATGGCCTGTCGGCGGAAGTCGTGGCCGACGCCGCGCGGGGTGTGGTCGAAGTAGCCGGAGTGGTCGGCCGGGGTGGGCACGCTGCCGTCCGCGGGCAGGTCCTTGAGCAGGAAGAACTCGATCTCGGGGTGGGTGTAGAAGGTGAACCCGAGGTTGGAGCACTTCTCCAGGGTGCGCTTCAGGACATAGCGCGGATCGGCGTAGGAGGGCGAGCCGTCCGGCATCAGGATGTCGCAGAACATCCGTGCGGTCCCGGGGGACTCGGACCGCCAGGGCAGTATCTGGAAGGTCGACGGGTCCGGCTGGGCCAGCATGTCCGACTCGTACACCCGGGCGAAGCCCTCGATGGCGGAACCGTCGAAGCCGATCCCCTCCTCGAACGCCTGGTCGAGCTCGGCGGGTGCGACCGCGACGGACTTCAGAAAGCCGAGGACGTCCGTGAACCACAGTCGGACGAACCGGATGTCGCGCTCTTCGAGTGTGCGGAGAACAAACTCCTGCTGCTTGCCCATGGCGACAGTCTCACCTCTGCTCTTTACGTCCGCGTTAACGGGGCGCGGCCTCCTGGGTCGACGCGCCCCGCGCCGTCTTGTCCGCTGGTCGCATCATCGCAGATCCGCGCCTGGCCGTGGCGGGTCACGAGCCCCCCGTCCGGGCGGCCCGACTGCCCATAGCGTCGCTCCGACGATTACGCTGACCGGGTGCCTCACCTTCGCCTTGCGCTCAACCAGATCGACACCACGGTCGGCGACATCGCCGGCAACAGCGACCTCGTCGTGCACTGGACCCGCCACGCCGCCGAACGCGGCGCCCAGCTGGTGGCCTTCCCGGAGATGGCCCTGACCGGCTACCCGGTCGAGGACCTGGCGCTGCGCCCCTCCTTCGTGGACGCCTCGCGCTCCGCGCTGGTCGCGCTCGCCGAGCGGCTGGAGGAGGAGGGCCTGGGCGGCACCGCCGTCGTCGTCGGCTACCTCGGCCGCTCCACCAACGCCTCGGAACGGCTCGGGCTGCCCACCGGTTCGCCGCAGAACTGCGCGGCGCTGCTGCACGGCGGCAAGGTCGTCACCCGGCTGGCCAAGCACCACCTGCCCAACTACGGGGTGTTCGACGAGTACCGCTACTTCGTGCCCGGCGACACCCTGCCGGTGGTCCGGCTCCACGGCGTGGACGTCGCCCTCGCCGTCTGCGAGGACATCTGGCAGGACGGCGGCCGGGTGCAGGCCGCCCGGCAGGCCGAGGCCGGGCTGCTGCTGGTGGTCAACGCCTCCCCCTACGAGGCGGACAAGGACGGCCTCCGGCTCGACCTGGTGCGCCGCCGGGCGGTCGAGGCCGGCTGCACCCTCGCCTACGTGAACCTGGTCGGCGGCCAGGACGAGCTGGTCTTCGACGGCGACTCGGTGGTGGTCTCCGGCGCGGGCGAGGTGCTCGGCCGGGCGCCCCGCTTCGCCGAGACCTGCCTGCTGCTCGACCTGGAGCTGCCCGAGGCCACCGCCGAGACCGGGCAGGGCAGCCGGTTCGTCGCCGACGGCCTGGAGGTCCACTACAGCGTCGTCGCCGAGGAGCTGCTGCCCGAGCCCGCCGTACCGCTGTCCCCGGTCCAGGCGCCGCGCCTGGACCCGGAGGAGGAGATCTACCAGGCGCTGGTGACCGGGCTGCGCGCGTACGTGCGGAAGAACGGCTTCAGCTCGGTGCTGATCGGCCTCTCCGGCGGCATCGACTCGGCGCTGGTCGCCGCGCTGGCGGTGGACGCCGTCGGCGCCGACAACGTCCACTGCGTCTCCATGCCGAGCGCCTACTCCTCCCAGCACTCCCGGGACGACGCCGCCGAGCTGGCCCGGCGCACCGGGCTGCACTTCCGCACCGTGTCGATCGCGCCGATGTTCGACGCCTACATGGGCGCGCTGGGGCTGACCGGGCTGGCCGAGGAGAACCTCCAGTCCCGGCTGCGCGGCACCCTGCTGATGGCCATCTCCAACCAGGAGAACCACCTGGTCCTCGCCCCCGGCAACAAGAGCGAGCTGGCCGTCGGCTACTCCACCCTCTACGGCGACTCGGTCGGCGCCTTCGGCCCGATCAAGGACGTCTACAAGTCGCTGATCTTCCGGCTGGCGGTGTGGCGCAACGAGGCGGCGGTGGAACGCGGGGAGACCCCGCCGATCCCGGAGAACACCATCCTCAAGCCGCCGAGCGCGGAGCTGCGCCCGGGGCAGGTGGACACCGACTCGCTGCCGGACTACGAGCTGCTGGACGCCGTCCTGACCGCCTACATCGAGCAGGACCACGGCCGGGCCGAGATCCTGGCCGAGGGCTACGACCCGGCCGTGGTGGACCGGGTGATCCGGCTGGTCGACACGGCCGAGTACAAGCGTCGGCAGTACCCGCCGGGCACCAAGATCTCCTCCAAGGGCTTCGGCCGGGACCGGCGCCAGCCGATCACCAACCGCTGGCGCGAGAGCTGACGCCGGGGGCGGAGCCTGTCGCGGTTCGGCGCTCGCCGCGGTTCGGCGCTCGCCGCGGTTCGGCGCTCGCCGCGGTTCGGCGCTCGCCGCGGTTCAGAGTTCGATGTGGGCGGCGATCGGGAGGTGGTCGCTGCCGGTGCGGGGCAGGGTCCAGGCGTGGGTCGGGGTGACGCCCCGGGTCATGATCTGGTCGATCCGGGTCATCGGGAACTCCGCCGGATAGCTGAAGCCGAAGCCCGAGCCGGCCGAGCCCTGCGCCGAGCGCATCTGCGAGGTGACCGGGGCGAGGCTGCGGTCGTTCATGGTCCCGTTGAGGTCGCCCAGCAGGATCACCCGGGGCAGGGTCTCCGCCGCCAGGGCCAGGCCGAGGGCGTTGGCGCTGGCGTCGCGCTGGTTGGCGGTGAAGCCGTTGTCGAAGTTCACCCGCACGGACGGCAGGTGGGCCACATAGACGGCGACCTTCCCCTGGGGCGTCTCCACCACGGTGCGCAGCGCCCGGACCCAGCCGATCCTGATGTCCACCGGCGCGGTGTCGACCAGCGGATCCTTGGACCAGAGGCCGACCGTGCCCTCGACCGCGCGGTAGGGGTACTCCGCCGCCAGGTCGTGCTCGTAGACCGGCAGCGCCGTCGCGGTGACCTCGACCAGTGAGATCACGTCCGGGTCGGCCGCCTCCAGCACCCTGACGGTGCCGGGGATGTCCTTGTTGTAGGCCCAGACATTGTGCTGGACCACGGTGAAGTCGTACGACCCGCCGCCCTTGCTGGTCAGCAGCGCGCCGAAGAGGTTGACCCAGAGCAGCACCGGCACCATCAGCGCCGCCAGCGCCGTCGCCGAGCGCCGGACCAGGGCGGCCACCAGCAGCACCGGGACGCCGACGCCGACCCAGGGCAGGAAACTCTCCAGCAGGCTGCCGAAGTTGCCGAACCGGTTGGGGACCTCGGCGTGGAAGGCCAGCAGGCAGGCGAGCAGCAGCGCGAACAGGGCCGGCAGCAGGCCGCGTCGCCAGGTGTTGTGACCCCGTCGGTCGCGCCCCCAGCCGCCGACCCCGGGGATCCGCCGTCTGCCGGCGGCGTCGCTCGCTGCGGCCTGCGGTTCGGTTCGGGCCGTGTCGTACCCCATGTGCCCTGCTCATCCCTGTCGTCAACGTATGAGGAGAAGGACGTGCGGGCCGGGCTGTCAGGTTCCGGCAGTCCGCGGCGCGATGCCCTGGAGCACTGTGTCGACGATCACGGCCGGCAGGTCCGGATCGTCGAGCGATGCGTCCGGATGCAGCATGGCACGGGAGAGCATGGGGCCGATGATCAGCTCGCCGAGCAGGTCGGGGTCCACGTCGCCGCGGATCTCGCCGTTGGCCACGCCCTCCTCGATCAGTCGGCGCAGCCGGGCCCGGCGAGGGGCGACGACCTGGGCACAGTAGCGGTCGTAGAGGGCGGGCGTCGAGCGCAGGTCGGCCACCGCGCCGGCGAAGGAGGTCGGATCCCGCCGGGCCATGGTGGACTGGCGGAGGTACTCCAGAATCTCCACCAGGGTGTCGCGCACCGTGCCGCCCCGGTACTCGGGCTCCGGCGGCTCGGCCCGCACCAGGACGTCGAAGAGCAGTTCCTCCTTGTTGGGCCAGCGCCGGTAGATGGTCGCCTTGCCGACGCCGGCCTGGGCGGCGATGCCCTCGATCGAGATGTTGTTCAGGCTGCTGCCCCGGGTGAGCAGTTCCAGCGCGGCCTCGATGATCGACTGTTCGGCCGCCTCGCTGCGGGGGCGACCCCGGCGGGGCCCGGCGGGGCACGGAGCGCCCGCCGGGCGCTCCCCGCCGCCGGACCGGCTGCTGTCTGTTCGTCCGCCTCGCTGATCATGCTGTCTATCCTGCCGTCTCCGGCACTGCTTCGGCGCCCGGGGCGGCGGCGGGGGCGGCGCCCGGACCGGTGGCGGGGCCGGCCCCGGGGGCGGCGCCCGGCGCGCCGACCCGGCCCGGCAGGAAGGCCGCGGCCACGATCGCGCCGATGACCGCCACCACTCCGGCGGAGAACGCGGTCACGTGCATCGCGTGCATGAAGGCGTCCTTCGCCGGGTCCACCAGGCCCGCCGCCCGCGGGCCGACCCGCTGGACGACGCCGAGCGTCCCCTCGATGGACTCGCCCGCCGGGGCCCGCAGCGCGGCGGGCAGCGCGCCCAGCCGGTTCTGGATCCCGTCGCGGTAGCTGGTGGACAGCACCGCGCCCAGGATGGCGACCCCGAGCGAGCCGCCGACCTGCCGGAAGGTGTTGCTGACCGCCGAACCGGAGCCGGCCTTCTCCCGCGGCAGGCTGGACATGATGGTCACCGTGGCCGGGGGCATGACCAGGGCCATGCCGACGCCCTGGACGAACGCCAGGACCTCCAGCACCCAGATCCCGGTCTCCCGGCCCAGCAGCATGAACCCGCCGAAGGCCAGCGCGATCAGCAGCATCCCGGCGGTGCAGGTGGCGCGGACGCCGAAGCGGGTCACCGCGTGCCGGGCGCGCGGCGAGACCAGCAGCTGGCCGACGGCCATCGGCAGCAGCAGCAGACCCGCCTGCAGCGGGCTGTAGCCGCGGATGCTCTGCATGTAGAAGACCCCGAAGAAGGTCACCCCCATCAGCGCGAAGAAGGTCAGCCCGATGGCGACCACCGAGGCCGAGAAGTGCCGGTTGCGGAACCAGGCGATGGTGAGCACCGGGTGGCTGGCGCGCTGCTGCTGCCAGACGAAGAGCCCGAGCAGCACCAGCCCGCCGAGCAGCGGCACCCAGCAGTGGGTGGTGGTGAAGTCGGCGTCCTGGCCGCCCTGGATGATCCCGTAGATCAGCGCGACCAGGCCGAGTATCGAGAGCAGCACCCCGGTCGGGTCGAGCCGGCCCGGCTTCGGGTCACGGGAGTCGGGGACCAGCCAGACCATGGCGACGACGGCCAGCACCACGATCGGCACGTTCACCAGGAAGACCGAGCCCCACCAGAAGTGGGCCAGCAGGATGCCGCCGACCACCGGGCCGATGGCGATGGCCATCCCGACCGCGCCGGAGTAGATGCCGATGGCGCGCGGCTGCTCCTCGCGCTCGAAGACGTTCATGATGATCGCCAGCGTGGCCGGCATCACGAAGGCGCCGCCGAGGCCCATGGCCGCACGGAAGGCGATGAGCTCGCCCGGGGTGTCGGCCAGGGAGCAGAGCAGCGAGCCCGCGCCGAACAGCACCATGCCGATCAGCAGGGCCTTCTTCCGGCCGAACCGGTCGCCGAGCAGGCCAGCCGTGAACAGCAGGCCGGCGAAGACCAGGGTGTAGGCGTTGACCGCCCATTCCAGCTGGCTCTGGGTGGCGCCGAGGCCGGTGGGCGCGGGACTGGCGATGGTCTTCATCGCGACGTTGAGGATCGAGCTGTCCAGCACCACGACGAGCAGGCTGCACAGCAGGACCGCGAGGACGGCCCACCGGCGGCGGTGGACCGCCTCGGGGACTCGGCGCGCCGTCGGCGCGGGGGCAGTGGTGGTCATGGCCACATGCTAGCCGTCTTTACGATACGAGACGTCCTCGTATCGTAAAGATTCGGCAACGGTCACGTGCCGCAGAACACGCCTGCCCGCCCCTTTGCGCGCGTGGGCCGGCGTGACAGCATGGAGGGGAATCCGGGGACGCCCCTGCGGCGCCACGAGACGACCCACACAGGAGAACTGCCATGCAGAACGGTTCGCTTCAGCCTGCCCTCGCACCGTCCGACGCGGAGAAGCCCGCCGCGGAGAAGCCCGCCGCCTCCCTCTACGGCGGCGTCACCACCCGCCGGGTGACGGTGCGCGACCTGGCCACCGCCAAGCAGCGCGGCGAGCGCTGGCCCATGCTCACCGCCTACGACGCGCTCACCGCCTCCGTCTTCGACGACGCCGGGATCCCGGTGCTGCTGGTCGGCGACTCGGCCGGCAACTGTCACCTCGGCTACGAGACCACCGTCCCGGTGACCATGGATCAGATGGTGATGCTCTCCGCCGCCGTCGTCCGCGGCACCAAGCGCGCCCTGATCGTCGCCGACCTGCCCTTCGGCTCCTACCAGGAGTCCCCCGCCCAGGCCCTGCACAACGCCGCCCGGCTGATGAAGGAGGCCGGCGTCGGCGCGGTGAAGCTGGAGGGCGGCGAGCGCTCCGCCCACGCCATCGAGCTGCTGGTGCAGGCCGGTGTGCCGGTCATGGCGCACCTCGGGCTGACCCCGCAGTCCGTCCACGCCCTGGGCGGCTACCCGGTCCAGGGGCGCGGCGACGAGGCCGCGCACCAGCTGCTGCGGGACGCCAAGACGGTCGCGGCGGCCGGCGCCTTCGCGGTCGTGCTGGAGGCCGTACCGGCCGAGCTGGCGACGCAGGTCACCGCCTCGGTGCAGATCCCGACCGTCGGCATCGGCGCGGGCCCCGACTGCGACGCCCAGGTGCTGGTCTGGACGGACATGGCCGGGATGACCGCGGGCCGGGTGCCGAAGTTCGTCAAGCAGTACGCCGACCTCCGCGCCACCCTCGGCGACGCGGCCCGGGCGTTCAGCGACGACGTCATCGGCGGCAGCTTCCCGGCTCCGGAGCACACCTTCCACTGACCTTCCCACCGAGGCCCGGTCCCCGTCGGCACGCTGACGGAGGCCGGGCCTCCGTGACGGAACCGCTGACGGAACCGCTGACGGACGCACGACGGGGCGGTGACGGGGCGGCTCGCGACAGTGGGGGCATGACATCGAGCGCAGGAAGCACCCCCGCCGTCGAGGTACGGGGGCTGGCGAAGTACTACGGGGAGACCAAGGCCCTGGACGGGGTCGACCTGACGGTGCGTGAGGGCACCGTCAGAGGGGTGCTGGGGCCGAACGGGGCGGGCAAGACCACGCTCGTCCGGATCCTGTCCACCCTGGTGAAGCCGGACGCGGGCACCGCCCTCGTCGGCGGCTGGGACGTGCTCCGGCAGCCCCGGCAGCTGCGCCGGACGATCGGGCTGACCGGCCAGTACGCCTCGGTCGACGAGCTGCTGTCCGGCTACGAGAACCTCTACCTGATCGGCCGGCTGCTGGACCTGTCGCCCAAGGGCGCCAAGGCCAGGGCGACCGAACTGCTGGAGCGCTTCTCGCTGACCGAGGCCGCCAGGCGTCCGGCGAAGACCTACTCCGGCGGGATGCGCCGCCGGCTCGACCTGGCCGCGTCGATGACCGGCCGGCCCCGGGTGCTGTTCCTGGACGAGCCGACCACCGGGCTCGACCCGCGCACCAGGAACGAGGTCTGGCAGGAGGTCCGCCGGATGGTCCACGAGGGTTCGACGGTGCTGCTGACCACCCAGTACATGGAGGAGGCGGAGCAGCTGGCCGAGGACCTGACCGTCTTCGACCACGGCCGGGTGATCGCCGACGGCGGGGTGGAGGAGCTGAAGCGCCAGGTCGGCGGGCAGACCCTGACGGTCCGTCCGGCACGGCCGGAGCAGCTGGACGAGATGGTCGGCTGCCTGGCCCGGTACGGCGCGTCCGCCGACCGGGAGTCGGGCCTGCTGACCCTGCCGGTGATCGGCGAGGAGCAGCTCACCGCCGTGATCGCGACGCTGGGCGCCGGCGGCTTCGGCATCGCCGCGATCGAGACCCGGATGCCGAGCCTGGACGAGGTCTTCCTGGCGATCACCGGGCTCCCGGATGTCCCGGTCGGGACCGCCGGGGCGCCGGTCGGCGCAGTTCCCACCACCAGCACCAGCGAGCAGATGGAGAGCGTGGCATGAGCGTGATGACGGCGCCGCCGACCCTGGCGGACGAGCTCCGCAGGACCGAGGACCAGCGGATCAGCCTCGGCGCCTCGCTGCACCACATCGCGGCGCTGACCCGCCGCAACCTGATGCGGATCAAGGCCGACCCGGAGTCCATGCTGGACGTCCTGCTGATGCCGATCCTGTTCACCCTGATCTTCGTCTACGTCTTCGGCGGCGCGATCTCCGGCAGCCAGAGCGACTACATCCAGTACATGGTGCCGGGGATGCTCGGGCAGATCGGGCTCAACCTGGCGATGGCCGTGGGCACCGGGCTGAACCAGGACTTCGGCACCGGGGTGATGGACCGGTTCCGCAGCCTGCCGATCGGGCGCAGCTCCGTGCTGATCGCGAAGCTGCTGGCGGAGTGCGTCCGCTCGCTGATATCGCTGCTGGTGCTGGTGCCCTTCGCGATGATCCTGGGGATGCGGATCCACACCGGCCCGGTGCAGCTGCTGGCCGCGCTGGGGCTGGCCCTGGCCTTCGGCTCGGCGATGGTGTGGGTGTCGATGCTGCTCGGGATGTCGCTGAAGAACGCCCAGGCCGTGCAGGGGATCGGCATGCTGATCACCATGCCGCTGCAGTTCGGCAGCTCGACCTTCGCCCCGACCAGCACCATGCCGGGCTGGCTGCACGCCTTCACCCGGGTCAACCCGCTGTCCGCGCTGGCCGACTCCAGCCGGGCGCTGATCAACGGCGGCCCGGTGCTGCACCCCGCGCTGGAGGTGCTGGCCTGGACGGTCGGGCTGACGGCGGTGTTCGCCCCGCTGGCGGTGGCGAAGTACAAGAAGCGGACCTGAGCCCGCCTCAGGCGTCGCGCAGCAGGGCCGCGACCGCAGCCGTGTCCAGGGACTCCCCCTCGGCGCGGGCTGCGGCGTAGGCCTGCTCGCCGAGCAGCTCACGCAGCCCGGCGACGGTCTCCGCCAGCGACTCCCGCTCCAGGTGGTGGCTGGCGTCGCGGGCGAGCTGCCGGCCGGCGGCGCCGAGCAGCGCCGCTGCCCGCCAGGCCGGTCCCGGCTCGCGCGCCGACGCCGACGCCCCGGCCCCTCACCCGCCGCCTCCCCCGCCCCCTCCGGCGAGCGGCCGGAGGCGTCGGCGCGGGCGCACTCGAACAGGATCGCGGCGGCCGTCGGCGCCAGTTGCAGGGCCAGCTGCGCACCGACCAGCTCGCTCATGACATTGCCGTCCATGGACTTCAGCCCGGCCCGCATCCGCCGCAGCCCGTCGTGGGGACGGCCCTCGACCGCGTCCAGTCGGCCGAGGACGGCCTCGACCATGCCGACGAGCATGGCGCCCATGCCGGACACCGCGAGGTTGTCCCGGAGCGGTTCCAGCAGGGCCCGGGCCTCCTGCAGGCGGCCCTCGCGCGCCGCCAGCAGGGAGAGCACGGTACTGCCGTAGAAGGCGGCGCCCTGGGTGCGGGGGGCGGTGCCGGCCGCGGCGGCCACCCCGGCCCGGAGCTGTCGCTCCCCCTCCTCGAACTCGCCGAGGCCCAGCAGCGAGTCGCCGAGGCGGACCAGCAGCATCGGCAGGTCCTGGAGGGCGCCGACGCTGCGGGCCAGTTCGACCGCGCGGCGGGAGGCGGCGACGGCCAGGGCGAAGTCACCGGTGAAGGCCGCGGTCTCGGCCTGGCCGGCCAGTGCCTCGGCCATGCCCCAGCTGTCGCCGAGCCGGGTGAACACGTCCAGGCTCTCCTGGACGTCGGCCCGGGCCCGTTCCAGGCCGCCGACCTGGTCGTTGGAGAACTTGCACCTCATCTGCAGCGCGTAGGCCAGCTCCCAGGGGCGGCCGAAGGCCCGGCAGCAGTCGACCAGTTCGTCGACGGACCGGCCCATCGCCTCGAAGTCGCCGGTGAAGATCACCGAGTAGACCCGGAGCAGCCCGGGCAGCCGCGCGGACTGCGGCAGCTCCGGCGGGTAGGCGGCGAGAATCTGCCGGCCGTACTGTCGGCTCTCCTCGGTCGGGGCCATCAGCCCCTCGGACTGCCCCAGCAGGTAGTAGCAGAACTCCACCGCCCGGCGGGCCTCCGCCAGCACCGGCGCGGGCCAGGGCGGGGCCAGGTCCAGCGGCCCCTCCGGCAGCGGGGTCGGCGGCCCCGACTCGGCGGCGAGCGCGTCGCCGGGACCGAGCGCCATGACGGCGGCGGTCCACTGGGTCGCCTCCGCCTCGTAGCCGCGCAGCTGCCAGAACCAGCAGAGCGAGAGCAGCAGGCTGCTCGCCTCCTGCTCGTCCCCGGTGGCGACGGCGCGGCGCAGCGCCGCCCTCAGGTTGTCGTGTTCCAGCTCCAGCCGGTCCAGGGCCGCGAGCTGGCCTGCCCCGCGCAGCAGCGGATCGGTGGTGCGGGCGAGTTCGCGGTAGTGACGGATATGGCGATCTGTCAGCTGTGAACCGTCCGCCGCTTCCTGGAACCGCTGCTCCGCGTACTCGTGGATGGTCTCCAGCATCCGGTAGCGCGGGACGGCGGCGTCCAGGGCGACCTGGACCAGGGACTTGTCGACCAGCGAGGCCAGCAGCGGGGCGATGTCCGGGTGCGGCAGCTGCTCGTCGGCGCAGACCTGCTCGGCCGCCTCCAGTGTCCAACCGCCGGCGAAGACCTGCAGCCGGGCCAGCAGCAGCCGCTCCGGCTTGTCCAGCAGCTCCCAGCTCCAGTCGACGACCGCCCGCAGCGTCTGCTGCCGGGGCAGATGGGTGCGGCTGCCGCCGGTGAGCAGCTCGAAGCGGGCGTCCAGCCGGTCCGCGAGCTGACGCGGCGTCATCGCCCGCAGCCGGGCCGCCGCCAGCTCGATGGCGAGCGGCAGGCCGTCCAACCGGCGGCAGATCTCGGTGCAGGCCACCGGGTCCTGTTCCGGGTCGACCGCGCCGCGCTCCGCGAGCAGCCGCAGCGCGGCCGGGTCGGGCAGCGGCTCGACCGGGACCAGGGCCTCGCCGGGCACGCCCAGCGGCTCCCGGCTGGTGGCCAGTACGCTCACCCCCGGGCAGGCCATGATCAGCTGCTCGACGAGTTCCGCGGCCGCCTGGACCAGGTGCTCGCAGTTGTCCAGGACGATCAGCAGCCGACGCGATGCGCAGTGGTCGAGCAGCCGGTCGAGCGGCTGCTCCACCTCGGCCACGGCGACGATGGTGTCGGTCTTCCCGGTGACGTGGAGGGCGGTCGCGCGCAGCCCCAGGGCGCTGAGGACGGCGTCCGGAAGGGCCGACGGGTCGTCCAGCGGGGCCAGTTCGACCAGCCAGACGCCGTCCGGGCAGGAGTCGGCGGGACGGCTCGCGGCGCTCTCCTCCGCCAGCCGGGTCTTCCCGCTGCCGCCGGGGCCGGTGAGGGTGAGCAGCCGTCGGCGCGGCAGCTCCGCCCGGAGCGCGGCCAGTTCGGCGTCCCGCCCGACGAAGCTGGTCAGCCGGGGACGGATATTGGTCCGCACGGGGCCGTCGCCCCGGGGCTTCGGAGCCGACGGCGCGTCCTGCGCCCCGGCCCGCGCCCCGACAGCCTGCGCCCCGCCACGCGCCCCGGCCGCCGCGCCCGACGGCGCCAGCAGCTCCGCGTGGACGGCCCGCAGCTCGGCGCCCGGGTCGGCGCCGAGCTCCTCGGCGAGCCGGCGGCGGAACTCCTCGTACCCGAGCAGCGCCTCCGCCGTCCGCCCGGCGGCCTGCAGCGCCCGCAGCCGCAGCGCCTGCAAGGCCTCGTCCAGCGGCTGGAGTTCGACCAGTGCGGCCAGCTCCTCCAGCACCGTCCCGGTACGGCCGCGGGCCAGCTCGGCGGCGAGCAGCCGACGGCGGACGGCGTCCCGCTGCGCCTCGCAGCGGGCGGCGGCGTCCGCGCGCGAGGGCAGGTCCGCGAGCGCGGGCCCGCGCCACAGCGCCAGCGCGGCGGCCTCGGCGCCCTCCTGCGCGGCCAGCGTCTCGAAGCGCCGCAGGTCGGTGTCGGCGGAGGCGAGCCGGTAGCCTTCGGGCGCGGAGAGCACCTGGTCCGCGCCGAGCGCGCGGCGCAGCCGGGCGACCAGCGTCTGCAGCGCGTCCTGCGGGTCGCCCGGTGGCTCCTCGGCCCACACCTCGTCGATCAGCGCCCAGGCCGGGACCGCCCGGCCGGCCCGCAGGGCCAACGCCGCGAGCAGCGCGCGCAGCCGCGCCCCGGCCAGCGGTACCGGGGTGCCGTCGTCGCGGATCGCCTGCGTGGTCCCGAGGATGCCGTACTGCACCCGGTCATTGTCGTGCATGACTGCTCGGTACCGGAACCGCACAGCGATCACCCGCCGCCGGAGCGGCGGCCGTCCGATCGGCCGGACCGGGCCTAGGCTGCACCGGGTGTGGCACGACATGTTCAGCTCCGGGATCCCTTACGCGGAGAAGGCGATCCGCACCGTGCTGGTCTACCTGGCCCTGCTGGTCCTGCTCCGGCTGGTCGGCAAGCGCGGGCTGGCCCAGCTCAACACGTTCGACCTGGTGGTGATGATGCTGCTGTCGAACGTGGTGCAGAACGCCGTCATCGGCAACGACAACTCGCTCGTCGGCGGACTGTTCGGGGCGGCGGTGCTGCTGTTCACCGACGCGGTGCTGGTCCGCCAGGCCGCCCGCTGGGGCTGGTTCTCCCGGCTGACCGAGGGCACCGCGACGGTCCTGGTCCGGGACGGGCGCTACGACGAGCGGACCCTCCGCCGCCAGGGGGTGAGCCCGGGCGCCCTGGACGTGGCGGTCAGCGTCCAGGGCGGCGACGGCATCGCCGAGGCCGAACTGGTGGTGCTGGAACCCGGCGGCCGGCTGCTGGTCCACCTCCGCCCCGGGGACCAGGTCGCCGACAAGGACGACGTCGCCGCGCTGCGCGCGCTGCTCACCAGCATCGACCGGCGGCTGGCCGGGGGCTGAGCGCGGCGCGTACCGCCCCCTTCCGGGCTCGGTGTTCCGGTCCGCCGGCCCGCCGGAGCGGGAGCTGGAGAGCGGGAGCGGGAGCGGGAGAGCGGGAACGGGTCGGCCGGAGGGCGCCGGCCCGCGCCGCCGGGCGGCGGTGCGGGCCGGCCGGGGTCACTTGCCCGCGGCCCGCCACTCGGCGACGTAGTCGTTGAAGATGTCGCGGAGGTGGTGCCCGATCTTGAGGTAGTCGAGGTCGTTCAGGTTGGCCAGCGAGGCCCGGACCGACCACTCGGGGCCGTCGAAGCCGCCGCCGTTCAGCAGCACCACGCCGGTCTGCTCAGCGAGCCGGAACAGCGGGTCGACCGGCTCGTAGGTGGCCTTCAAGTAGTCCGCGAAGCCCTGGCCGTGCACCCGCTCGGCCTCGGCCAGCAGGTCGAGCTCCACGTAGTAGCCGGCCCGCAGCGGGTCGTCCGCGATCTTCATGGCGGCGCCCTCCAGCAGCAGGTCCAGCCGCCGGTGGACGATGGTCCGGATCAGCTCCTTGTACTCCTGGCCCTCCTCCAGCATGTCGAAGAGCGAGAGCAGCACCATCATCACCTGCTGCGGGGTGGACAGTCCGGCGGTGTGGTTGAGCGCGACCTGGCGGGAGTCGGCGACCAGCCGGTCGATGAACCTGATCTTCTCCGGGTCCAGCGAGAGCCTGCGGTAGCGCTTGGCCAGCCGGTCCTTCTCGGACTGCGGCAGCGCGGCGATCTTCTCGTCGATCACGTTGTCGTCGTTCAGTCCGATCACGCCGAGCCGCCAGCCGGTCACCCCGTAGTGCTTGGAGTAGGAGTACACCAGCAGGGTGTTGCGGGGCAGGTCGGTGGCGATCGAGCGGAAGTCCTCGACGAAGGTGCCGTAGACGTCGTCGGTGACCAGGATCAGGCCCGGGTTCTGGTTCGCGACGATGTCCCTGAGCTGCTCGGCGACCCGGGGGCTGAGCGCGAGCGACGGCGGGTTGGAGGGGTTGACCAGGCAGACCATCCTGATCGACGGGTCCTCCAGCTTGGCCACCTCCTCCTTCGGGTAGCGCCACTCCCGCACCCCCTGCTCGGCGAAGGAGCCGGCCTGGACGTAGGTGATGTCGAAGCCGTAGGCGTCCAGCTCCGGGATCTCGATGTACGGGGTGAACACCGGGACCATCAGCGCGATCCGGTCGCCCCGCCGCAGCAGCCCGTTCTGCATCAGCGAGTCGAAGATGTAGCACATCGCCGCCGTGCCGCCCTCGGTGGCGAACAGGCCGAGGTTCCCGGCCGGCGGCTGCCCGTTGAACATCTCGTCCGCCAGGTAGCCGCGGATGACCTGCTCGGTGCAGGTCAGGATCCGGTCCGGCACCGGGTAGTTGTCGGCGATGGCGGCGTCGGCCAGCTCGTGGACGAAGGTGTCCTTGTCGAAACCGAAGCGCTCCAGCGCGTGCTCGACGCAGGACTGGAGCAGCTCGATCCCGGGCAGGTCCGGGTGGCGGCGGACGAAGGCGTCGAAGCGCTCGCCGCTGCCGGCCGGGGCGGGCATGCCGCCCAGGTCGTCGGCGGTCCAGACCCGGCGCGACTCCTCCACCGAGAAGTAGCCGAGGGCGTAGAACGCCTCGCGCGGACCGGTGGCCACCCAGTTGGGGTTGCCGCGGCCGGCGTTGAGCATCTGGACGGCGGACTTGCCCTGGTGGCTGGTGGCCGCCGCCTTCTCGGCCAGGTCGATGAAGACGTTCTTCAGCTCGAACGGGCTCAGCTGCGCGTACGAGCGGATCTGCTCTCGGGTGAAGGTCGACTTGGGCATGTCCGTCCTCGGTGGGTGCGGTGGCTGGTGGGGCTGCGGTCAGGAGCCCAGTACGCCGACCAGGACCGGCCCGGTCAGCGGCAGCAGGAAGTTGGAGAGGGTGTAGGTGATGGTGTAGCCGAGCATCGGCACCGAGCTCTGGGCGACCTGGGTGATCGAGGTGATGGCCGGGGTGGAGCACTGCTGGCCGGCGATGGCGCCGATGAGCAGCGGTTTCTCGATCTTCAGCAGCGACCGGCCGACCACCAGCGAGATGGTGGCCGGTACCAGCACCATCAGGATCCCGGAGACCGGGAGCAGTGCCCCGTACTGCCTGAGCAGCGGTCCGGCCTCGCTGCCGGAGGCCAGACCGGTGCAGGCGATGAAGATCGCCAGGCCCATGTCCTTGAGCGTGGTGGCGGCCTGGGGCGGGAACGCGCCGAAGGTCTGCCGGCGCGAGCGGAACCAGCCGAAGATCAGGCCGGAGATCAGGCAGCCGCCGCCGGTGCCCAGCGAGAGCGGGATGTCGCCGGCGTGGATGACGACCTGGCCGAGCAGCGAGCCGCAGACGATGCCGAGGCCGAGGTAGACGAAGTCGGTGCTGCTGTTCCTGGCGACGGTGCCGATCCTGGCGACCACCTTGGAGACCCCGGACCGGGACCCGGCCACGGTGAGCACGTCCCCCCGGTGGATCACGGTGTCCGAGGTGGCCGGGAAGTCCTGGTCGTTGCGGAGCACGTCGGTGACGAAGACACCGTTGTCCGTGAACTCCGGGTGCTCCCCGCGCAGGTCGCCCAGGCTCCGGCCGTCGACGGAGCGCTGGGTGACCACCAGTTGGGCGGTGGCCAGCGGGCCGTCCATGCCGGGGATGGCGGCGGTCTCCGGGCCGACCAGCGCGCCGGCGTCGATCACCGCGTCGCGCCGGCCGACCAGCAGCACGGTGTCCCTGCTGCCGAGGACCAGGTCCTCGGGCGGCGGGCTGAGCACCTTGCCGCCGCTGGAGACCGACTCGACGGTGGCCCCGGCGCCCATCGCCGAGCGCAGCTCGGCCACGCTGCGGCCCTTCCCCTGGACCACGTGGTAGGTCCGGCCGACCAGGCCCGGCAGCGCCTCACGCTCGTCCGAGCCGATCGCCCCGTCGCCGCTGCCGCGCATCTTCTCCCACAGGTCGCGGGAGGCGTCGCGCAGGTTGATCCGCAGCATCATCGGCATGATCTGGCTGGTGTAGAGCACGATGGTGATCAGGCCGAACAGGTAGCAGACGGTGTAGGCCGTGGCCACATGCCCCTGATAGGTGGTGATCTGATCCGCGGTCAGTCCCGGCAGCTTGGCGATGGCCTCGGTCGCGGTGCCGACCACGGCCGACTCGGTGGCCGCTCCGGCGAGGATCCCGGAGGCGGTGCCCACATCGAGGTTGAAGATCTTGGCCGCGCCGTAGGCGATGCCGAGCACGCACACCAGTTCGATCAGGCAGAGGGTGAAGAACTTGAGGCTCTTCCGGTTGAGGTTGTTGAAGAACTGCGGGCCCGCCAGGTAGCCGAGCGAGAAGATGAAGAGGGCGAAGAAGACCGTCTTGACGTCGTCGGACACCTTGATGTGCTGGGTGCCCAGCAGCAGGGACACGATGAGGGTCCCGCAGATGCCGCCGAGGGTGATCGGACCGACCCGCAGCTTGCCCACCAGGTACCCGGCCGACAGGCACAGGAAGAGGGCCAGTTCGGGATGGTCTTTGATGACGCCCATGCCACCTCGTTCGGGAGCAGGGCCCCGAAGGGCCGGATGCGGACTTTGCTCTCCCTGTACCAACAACCACCCGCGCGGCCGTCCGGTCGGCGCGGGATTGCCCCTGAATGGCGCATTCCCCTGAACGGCGCAGCGGCGCGCATCTGTCCGGCGCCCCCGTCGGGCCCGGCCGCCCTGCGCCGGACTCCCGACCGGAGAGGTGCCGCCACCATCCGGGGCGGCACCGGGTACGGCCCCGAGCCCGCCGGAACCGGAGGTCGGCGGGCTGCGTTCAGCGGGTAGCCGCCTGGCGGCGCTTGTCCCGGGGGGAGCCGGGGCGGGATGATCGGCACCCACCGAGTCTCCGGAGCCCAGTCACCATGACCTTCAGCCACCACCACCCGCACTCCGAGCGGCGGATCAGCACGATCTTCCTGGTCCTGCTCGCCGTCATGGCCGCGTCCGGCTACGCGCTGTGGGCGAACTGGGGCAGCAGCCCCCGGGTCGGGGTCTTCATCTTCGTGGTGGCCGGCTGGCTGGTCTCGCTCTGCCTGCACGAGTACGCCCACGCGCGGACGGCCCTGCACAGCGGGGACATCTCGGTGGGGACCAAGGGCTACCTCACCCTGAACCCGCTGAAGTACACCCACCCGATCTACAGCTTCGTGATGCCGCTGGTGTTCATCATCCTCGGCGGGATCGCGCTGCCGGGCGGAGCGGTGTTCATCGAGCGGGGCCGGATCCAGGGCAAGTGGAAGCACAGCCTGATCTCGGCAGCCGGACCGCTGACCAACGCGGTGTTCGCCCTGGTCCTGCTGCTGCCGCTGAGCCTCAGCGACCCCCTGAACACCGGTCACGGCTACTTCTTCAGCGCCCTGGGCTACCTGGCGCTGCTCCAGGTGATGGCGACCGTCCTGAACCTGGTGCCGATGCCGGGCCTGGACGGCTACGGGATCGTCGAGCCCTGGCTCTCCTACGAGAACCGGCGCGCGTTCGCCAACCTGGCCCCGTACGGGATGATGATCATCTTCCTGCTGCTGTGGAACCCGACCATCGGCGGCTGGTTCTTCAACGACGTGATCTACGTGATCCTCGGCTGGTTCGGCCACTCCGACGTGTACGCCAGCGCCGGCTCCGGCCTGTTCCACTTCTTCAACTTCAACCTCGGCAGCATCTTCGGCCACTGAGGCCGAACTGCGGGCGACACGGCGGGTGTCGGGTGGCGGGCGCTCAGACCCGGCTGCGGCGCCACTGGACCCAGCCGATGTTGCTGGACAGGCCCGCCAGCAGCACCCAGCCCAGTCCGAGCCAGAACCCGGCCAGGACCGACACCACGGCGGCGACCAGCGCCAGCGCGGCCAGGGTGAACGCAAGCAGGGCGAAGCGGGGCATCTCAGGACTCCAGGGACGGACCGGGCGGGGCGGGGCGGTGCGCGGCCGAACCACCGGTCCGGCCGTGCACCATTGTCGCCGACGCCCCGCCCGGAACCGCGCAGGGGTCCCCGTCGCCGTCCCGGATGTCGGCGGGTCTCAGACGTCGGTGATCCGCAGCCCGGCGTGGGCCTTGTAGCGGCGGTTGACCGAGATCAGGTTGGCCACCAGCGACTCCACCTGGTGGGCGTTGCGCAGCCGCCCGGCGAACACGCCGCGCATCCCGGGCACCCGCTCGGCCAGGGCCTGGACGGCGTCGGTGGCCGCCCGCTCCTCGCCGAGCACCAGCACGTCGATGTCGACCTCCTCGACGCCCTGGTCCAGCAGCAGCACCGCCGAGAGGTGGTGGAAGGCGGCGGTCACCCGGGAGTCCGGGAGCAGCGCGGCGGCCTGCTGGGCGGCACTGCCCTCCTCCGGCTTCAGCGCGTAGGCGCCCTGCTTGTCGAAGCCCAGCGGGTTGACGCAGTCGACGACGATCTTGCCGGCCAGCTCGGCGCGCAGCGAGGCGAGCAGCTCGGCGTGGCCCTCCCAGGGGACGGCCACGATCACGATGTCGCTCTCCGCCGCCGTGGTGGCGTTGTCCGCGCCGCGCACGCCGAAGCCCAGCTCCTCGGCCTTCTCCTGGGCGCGCTCGGCGCTGCGGGAGCCGATCACGACCCGCTGGCCGGCCTTGGCGAGCCGGTAGGCGAGGCCCCGGCCCTGCGGTCCGGTGCCGCCCAGGACACCGACCACCAGGCCGGAGACGTCCGGCAGTTCGTACGGGCTGCGGGTGGCGCCGGGGGCGGCGGCGGAAGCGGATACGGGGGCGGGGGCGGCGGCGCCGTCATCGGTTGCACTCATGCGCGCATCCTCGCATCCGTCGCACCGTCAGGCGATGCGTCCGGCATCACACCCGCGCCGGACCGGTCGGCCGCAGCGGCGGTGCAGTGGCGGAACACCGGCGGGAGCAGCGGCGGGGCACACGTGGGAGCAGCGGAAATCCATTTGCCGGACGGGCGGCGCCCGGGTGAGGATCGGGCATCGTGACCCCGAACGCCCCTGCCTCCCGAAGATCGCGGATTCGCCGCCTCGCCTCCCAGCTCAGCGTGGACCTGTCGCCCTGGCACAGCTCCCGCGACTTCCGGCTGCTCTGGAGCTCCGGCGCGATCACCATCGTCGGCAGCTACCTCACCCTGGTCGCGGTCCCGCTCCAGCTCAAGCAGCTGACCGGCTCCTCGCTCGCGGTCGGGCTGATCGGTGCGGTCGAACTGGTGCCGCTGATCGTCTGCGGGCTCTGGGGCGGGGCGCTCGCCGACGCGCTGGACCGGCGGCGGCTGGTCCTCTACAACGAGGTCGCCCAGGGCGTCTGCGCGGTGCTGCTGCTGGCCAACGCGCTGCTGCCGCACCCGATGGTCTGGCCGCTCTACGCGATAGCCGCGCTCAGCTCGGCCTTCGGCGCGATCCAGCGTCCCTCGCTGGACGCGATGACCCAGCAGATCGTCCCGCACGACCAGCTGACCGCCGCCGCCTCGCTCAACTCGCTGCGCTGGAACGTCGGCGCCATCGCCAGCCCGGCCCTGGCCGGGCTGATCGCCACCACCGCCGGCGTGTCCGTGGCCTACGGGCTGGACGCGGCGACGTTCGTGGCGTCCGTGCTGCTGATGTACCGGCTGCGTCCGGTGCCGCCCTCCGCCGGGGCCGAGAAGCCCTCGGTCCGGGCGATCCTCGACGGGCTGCGCTACGCCCGCAGCCGTCCCGAACTGCTCGGCACCTACGCGGTGGACCTGGCCGCGATGTTCTTCGCCATGCCGACCGCGCTCTTCCCCTTCCTCGCCGACCGGCTCCACGCGGACTGGTCGTTGGGGCTGATGTACGGCTCCTTCGCGGTCGGCGCGCTGGTGGTGACGCTGACCAGCCGCTGGGCCTCGCGGGTGCACCGGCACGGGCGGATGGTGGTCTGGGCGGCCATGGGCTGGGGCGCGGCCATCGCCGGGGCCGGGCTCAGCGGCGATGTCTGGCTGGTGCTGCTCTGCCTGGCGGCGGCCGGCGGCGCCGACATGGTCAGCGGGCTGTTCCGGTCGACCATGTGGAACGGCAGCATCCCGGACGAGCTGCGCGGACGGCTGGCCGGGGTCGAGCTGCTGAGCTACTCGGCGGGTCCGCAGCTGGGCCAGGTCCGGGCCGGCGGCACCGCCTCGCTGATCGGCGTGCGCGGCTCGATCTGGGTCGGCGGCCTGGCCTGCGTGGCGGCGGTCGGCGCGCTGGCGGTCTCGCTGCCGGCGCTGATGCGCTACGACGCCCGCACCGACCCGCACGCCCTCGCCCTCCGCGCCCACCGCGCCGGGGCGACGGCCGGGGCCGCGCCCGAGCCGGCCGGGGCCGAACCCGCGCCGGCCGGGGCGGCGCAGCCGGTGGGCTGATCCGGCGTCAGCGGCGGGGGTCGGTGCGGCGCAGCCGGAGCACGGTCGCGGCCGTGGCCACCGCCGCGATCAGGGCCAGCGCGGCCAGCAGCCGGGCCCAGGCGCCGCCGCCGTGGACCGGGAGCAGCGCCGCGGCCAGCACCAGCGCGCTCGCGCCGACGGCGGCCAGCAGCACTCGCGGGCGGCGCAGCAGCCGCGCGCCGGGCGGGCCGGCCACCACGCCGTCCAGCAGCAGCAGGTAGCCGAGCAGCAGTGCGGTGTCGACCGCGGCGAGCCAGCCGGGCGGCCGGTTCACGGCGGCCACCAGCACGCTGCCGAGCACGAACGCGGTGTTGCGGTGCCGGAGCAGCTGGATCCGCCAGCGGAAGTCGCCGCCCGTCGGCCGGGCCGAGAGCGGGGGCGCGGCGACATAGGCCGCGGCCAGCGCGCACAGCGGCAGCAGCAGCCGGAGCGCGCTGCCGGCGAACCAGGCCGTCGGGTCGGAGACGGCGACGGCGATCAGGCAGCCCAGCAACCGCATCGGCCAGGCGAGGTCGTCGGCCGGGCGTGGGCTCGCCCAGAGGTCGGCCTCGGGCGTGGCGCCGCCGGGCGCGGTCGGCGGCGGCGGAACGGCAGGGCCGGGCGCGGGGACGGGCGCGGGGACGGGCGCGGGGACGGGCGCGGGCGCCGGGGCGGTCAACTGACTCTCCCTTGGATCCGGGTCCGCAGCAGCGGGGCGAGCGAGAGGTCGAGGGTCTCGCCCTCCCAGGGGACGACCGGGATGCCCTTGTCGACCAGGCTGTAGCGCAGCGCCTGGCGGTCCAGCCGCCACAGCCGCAGGGCGAGCTCCTGGATGCTGTCGTTGGGGTTGACCCGCGGGTCGGCGATCGGGATCTCCACGATCACCACCGGGTTGCCGCGTTCCGCCAGACCGCCGAGGACGTCCATGATCCGCGGGTCGGCGAGCGAGGTCACCGCGTAGACCAGGGCGCTGTTGGGGATGGCCGGCGGGGGCAGCCGGTTCAGGTCCGGGGTGGAGAAGGTCAGGTCGCGGCGGACGTCCAGGACCGCCTGCACCAGCCGGTAGAAGTGGGCGTCGCCGGTGCCCGGCTGGAGCCAGTTGAGCCTGCCGCCGACCGAGACGATGCCGACCCGGTCGTGGCTGTGCAGATAGGTGCGGACCAGTCCGGCGGCGACCCGCAGCGACTCGTCCAGGCTGGACCTGCCGACCGGCTCCGGGCCTGCGATGTCGCAGAAGGCGTCCAGCAGCACCACCGCGTCGGCGGCGCGCTCGGCCGCGAACTGGTTGACCTGGATGCTGCCGCGCCGGGTGGTGGCGGCCCAGTGGATCCGGCGCTGCCGCTCGCCCCAGACGTGCGGGCGGACGCCGACGACCTCGATGCCCTCGCCGGTCTGCCGGGCGGTGTGCTCGCCGAGCCGGTCCGGCAGCCGGACCGGGATCGGGGTGAAGCTGCCGTCGGCCGGCATCGGGAAGACCTCTATCTCGCCGAGGTCGGCCCGGACGGTGCGCCGGGTGAGGCCGCCCGCGTCGTAGAGGTCGAGGTCGACCACGCCCAGCGTCCAGCGGCCCCAGCGGCGGGCGGTGTAGCCGAGGGTGACCACGGGCCCGTCCACGTCCACCGAGACCAGGTCGGTGCCGGGGCCGAGCGAGACCCCGGGGTCGACCCAGCCGACGACGCCGTCGAAGACGGCGGTGACGGTGACGACCACCCGCTCGCCCTCGAAGCAGCGGCGCGAGGGCACGTCCGCCACCACCCGGACCCGCTGCGGCTGGGCGTCGTCGGTGGCGGCGACCACCAGCAGCACCAGCGGACCCGCGGCCAGCGCGAGCAGCCACGGCTGGCCGGTCACCAGCGCCAGCAGCACGGCCAGCGCGGTCAGGCTGGCCAGCCGCAGGGTGCGCGGCGCGGCCCGCCACTCGGTCGGCCGGAGGCTCGGGGCCTCGGCGTCGTCGGCCTGCCGGCCATCGCTGCCGAGTGCCCGCAGCACCTCCGGCGCGGGCGGGGCGGTGCTGCCGGACCGGCGCGCCCGGGCGGCGGCCACCGACCGGCGCTCCGGGGCGGGGCCGGTCATGCCGTGCGGGGGGTGGTGCGCGGCGTCGGGACGCTGTCGACCAGCCCCGCTATCACGTCGTCGGAGCTGATCCGACGGACCCAGAGCTCGGGGCGGAGGCTGATCCGGTGCGCCAGCGCGGGCACCGCGACGGCCTTGACGTCCTCCGGGGTGACATAGTCGCGGGCGGCCATCACCGCGCGGGCGCGCGCCAGTTGGACCAGGGCGAGGCCGCCGCGCGGCGAGGCCCCGACCTGGATCTGGGCGTGCTTCCGGGTGGCGTCGATCAGCGCGACGATGTAGTCGACCAGGTCGTCGTCGATCTCCACCCGCTCCAGGCTGGCGCGCATCGCCAGCACCTCGGCCGGGTCGGTGTGGGCGCTGAGCACCGCCTCGGGCGCGGCCCGGTCCAGCCGGCGGCGCAGCATCGCGGCCTCGTCGGCGACCGGCAGGTAGCCCATCCGCACCCGCAGCAGGAAGCGGTCGAGCTGGGCCTCGGGCAGGGTGTAGGTGCCCTCGTACTCGATCGGGTTGTCGGTCGCGATGACCACGAACGGCGAGGGCAGCGCCCGGGTCACGCCGTCGACGCTGACCTGGGCCTCGGCCATCGCCTCCAGCAGCGCGGCCTGGGTCTTCGGGGGCGTCCGGTTGATCTCGTCGGCGAGCAGCAGGTGGGTGAAGACCGGACCGGGCCGGAACACCATCTCACCGGTGCGCTGGTCGTAGATCGGCGCACCGGAGACGTCGGAGGGCAGCAGGTCGGGGGTGAACTGGATGCGGCTGAAGTCGAGGCCGAGCACGGTCGCGAAGGACCGGGCGAGCAGCGTCTTGCCGAGTCCGGGCAGGTCCTCGATCAGCACGTGGCCGCCGGCCAGGACGCCGAGCATGACCAGTTCCAGCGCGGCGCGCTTGCCGACGACGGCGCGCTCGACCTCGTCGAGGACGGCGTGGGCGCGCACGCCGGCCTGCTGGGGCGTCAGGACGGTGGCGTCCTGCTGGCTCACGGGGGACACGGTGCTCCTTGGAGGACTGATCCGCGGATGGTCGCGGGGCGCGGCGGCAGCTGGTGTGGTGGCAGGGGGTGCGGTGCCAGGGGGTGCGGTGGTGGGGGGTGCGGTGGCGGGCGGCTGGGTCACAGCGCCTCCAGCCGCTCGACCAGGGCGATGATCAGCCGGTCCGGCAGCGGTCGGCGCAGCGCCGGGTCGACGCTGACCGCCCCGCCCGCCGCGTCGGTGCCGAGCCGGGGCCGGGCCGGGTCGATCCACGGCCACAGCTCCGGGCCGACCAGTGCGGCGGCGCGGACCGGGTCGGTGTGGATCGAGATGCCGTGCCGTTCGGCCAGCCGCGCCCCGTAGAGCCGCTGCAGCAGCGGCCTGAGGTGCAGTTCGTAGCCGAGCAGCGACTCGCGGGCGTCCTCGACCGCGGCGTCCCAGTAGCGCAGGGTGGGTTCGCGGCTCTTGACCAGCTGGACCTTCCGCCGGTAGTTGCTGTCCACGGCGTCCGCGCCGGCCACGTACCTGGCCCCGGCCAGGGCCGCCGCCGCCAGTACGCCGGCGCCGGTCGCCGCCGCCGGGAGCCCGCCGACCAGGGCCAGCATCACCTCGGCGCCGACGGCGGCGCTGACCAGGACGGTCAGCGCCTCCCGGACGATGCCCATCTGCGGGACGCGGCGCGGGTTCACCGGGTCACCGTCCGCTGCCCGGCGCCGGCCGAAGCGTCCACCGGGGCGTCGGCGGGGGCGTCCGGGCGGTCGACCTCGGCCGACCAGGCCGCCGCCTGTTCCTCGGCCTCGGCGCGGCGCCCGGCCAGCAGCGCGCCGATCGCGTCCAGCGCGCCCCGGGCCCGTTCCAGCTGGTCGCGCCCCATCGGGTGGGTGGAGTAGCGGGCCTCGCGGAAGAGGTCGGCCAGCGCCTCCGGGGCCGGGCCGGTCAGCAGTCCGGCCCCGGCCGCGCGGGCCAGCAGGTCCGACGGGCTGTCCGAGGCGTGCCGGCCCACACCGTTGGCGGTGAGCGAGGTCTCCATGGCGGCGTAGCAGGCGATCACTGCGGCCCGGGTGTCGTCGCCCTGGAGGGCGGTCCGTCCGGCGCTGACCGCCTCGGCGAGCCGGACGTCGTCCGTCTCGGCGGCGGCCGGCGCCGAGGAGGCGACCAGGACGGACCGGTTGAGGATCCGGAACCGCCGGGCGAACAGGAACACCCCCATGATCAGGATTCCGGCGAGGAACACGATCAGCAGGATGCGCAGGATCGGCAGCAGTTCCATGGTGTTCGGCGCGTGGTTGTTTCCCTGCGGGACACCGTTGTTCGGCACCGGGATACCGGGCGGACGGCTCGCCACCGGCTGGGGCGGCGTCGGCGGCTGCTCCGGCTTGCTCGGCAGTCCGCTGCCGATGACCGCCAGGCTGATCACGGTCGCGCCGATCAGGGCGAGCGTGCCGAAGACGACGACCGCGGTGATCCGGTCCTCGCGGGCGGTCATCCGCGGGCGCTCGTCCTGCCGGGAGCGGTAGGTCATCACCGTGGGTATGCCCGCGACGAAGGCGAAGATCGCGAACAGCAGCCACTCGTGGGCCAGCGGTCCTTCGCCGAAGACCGGCACCGCGGAGGTGGCGTGCAGGCAGAGCGCCGCCAGGGCCAGTCCGACGGCGAGGGCCAGGCCCAGCAACGGTGCCGCGCCGCGCAGTCGGAGACCGTCCGGCCGCCGTCCACCTGTCCCACCCGTCACGCCGTCCGCCACCCGTGTGCCCCCACGCCCGTCCTTGCCCGACCGCACGGCTCCGTGCACGAGTCAGTTGCTTGGGCCACCCTGGCACGTCCGACGGCCCAGCGCCAAGGCCATGCCGGGTTTGTCCAGTTGGACGGGAACCTCCCCGCTCCGGGCAGGCGCCCCGACCGGTGCGCACCCGAACCGCCGCACTTCGGCCCGGCGGCCGGGGCTCACCCGTGGGACCGTCACTTCCAGCGGGGGTCGTTGTCCCAGGACTCGTTGCGCTCGCGCGCGGTCTCCAGCGCGCGCTCGGCCTCGGCCTGGGTCGCGTACGGACCGAGCCGGTTCCGGGCCGGGCAGACCATGCCCTGCTCGGCGGTCTTGTGCTTGAGGCAGTAGTACCACTGGTCGTCGCTCGACCCACTGCTGTCCGTCATCGCGTCGTTCTCCCTCGGTCGATCGGCCGCGCGGTTCCTCGGTCGACCGCGCCGGTCTCCCTCAGGATGCTGCCCCGGACCGCTCCCCGCACGCCTCGACCACGATCGTTAGACTGAGGTCCATGGCTCCCCTGGTTCCCGGCACCCTGTCGCCCACCCGCAGCGTCCCCGCCCGCATCCCGCGCCCGGAGTACGTCGGCCGCAAGGCGCCCAGCCCCTACACCGGCCCCGAGGTGCAGTCGGCCGAGACGATCGAGAAGATGCGGATCGCCGGGCGGATCGCCGCCCGCGCCATGGACGCCGCCGCCGCCGCGATCGCGCCCGGGGTGACCACCGACGAGCTCGACCGGATCGCCCACGAGTACATGTGCGACCACGACGCCTACCCCTCGGACCTCGGCTACCGGGGCTTCCCGAAGTCCATCTGCACCTCCGTCAACGAGGTGATCTGCCACGGCATCCCGGACTCGACCGTGCTCCAGGACGGCGACATCGTGAACCTCGACGTCACCGCGTTCATCCACGGGGTGCACGGCGACCTCAACGCGACCTACCTGGTCGGCGATGTCGACGAGGAGTCGAAGCTGCTGGTGGAGCGCACCAGGGAGGCCACCCGGCGCGGCATCGCGGCGGTGCGGCCCGGACGGCAGATCAACGTCATCGGCCGGGTCATCGAGTCCTACGCCAAGCGCTTCGGCTACGGCGTGGTGCGGGACTTCACCGGGCACGGGATCAACACGTCGTTCCACTCCGGCCTGATCGTGCCGCACTACGACAGCCCGCACGCGACCACGGTGATCAAGCCGGGGATGACCTTCACCATCGAGCCGATGCTGACCCTCGGCACCTACCAGCACGACATCTGGGCCGACGGTTGGACCGTGGTCACCAAGGACCGCAAGCGGACCGCCCAGTTCGAGCACACGATGGTGGTCACCGAGACCGGCACCGAGATCCTGACCCTGCCCTGACGCCCACCGCCCGGACGTCCGCTAGCCGATGAACCAGTGCTCGCCGACCGACACCGCGCCGACCGCGGTGCACGCGTCGGCGAGCAGGTCCAGCACCCGCAGCGGGTCCGGCAGCTGCTGCTCCGGGCCGCGCACCCAGGTCACCGACGAGCCGTCGGTCAGCCGGGACGGCGGCACCAGCACGTAGCTGCCCCGGGTGTGCCAGCGGATGCCGGGGTGCTCGGTCAGGTTCTCCGGGTCGGTGTCCAGCTCGGAGGTCCACCACTCGTCCTCGTCCAGGCTGGACCGGGTCGTGGTGAAGAAGAGGTACCGGTCCTCGCCGACGGCGGCGACCGGCCCGGGTACCACCCCGAGCTCGTCCATCCGCTCCAGCGCCAGCCGGCCGGCCTCAGCCGGGACGTCCAGCACGTCGTGGGCGCGGCCGGTGGCGGTGACCGCGTTGGCCAGCGGGTCGCGCGACAGCCAGCGGGCGACCTGCTCGGCGTCGACGGTGGCCATCGACTGCCAGGCGAAGGACAGCGGGTGCTGCGCCGGGGCGGGACAGCCCATCCGGTCGCAGGAACATCGGTAGTCGACCGGGTGCGCGGCCGGGGCGACCGGGAACCCAGCCCGGGTCACGGCGAGGAGTCCCTCCAGCCGCGAGGCGCGCTGCTCCGCGTCGGCCGTGGCGACCGTCTCGGCGTCCGTGCCGGACCGTCTGCGCCACCAGTTGCTCAGCCTGCCCGCGGATTCCATCGAGCCCCTCTCGCCTCTGTACGCGCACCGGGGTTACCGGGGTGCGTACAGAGCAGGATACGGGTGTGTCGGAGGTGTGATGAGCGCGGGTCGCGGAAGTGCGAAACTGACCGCATGCGACAGGTGAGGACCGAGTTCGTCGGGGGACCGTGGGACGGCCGGGTACGGCCGGTCGCGGTGAACCTCGCCGAGCGGGTTCCGGCGGAGTACCTGGTCGAGCTGCCCGCCCCGGAGGGCGGGCCGGTCCGGGTGGTCGTCTACCGCCGCGAGGCCTCGCACGGGCCCGACGGCCGGCGGCGCTGGCGCTACGTCTTCGTGAGCGACTGACCGCGGCTGCGGCTGCGCTCAGCTGCTGACCATCTGGGTCAGCTGCCCGGCCGAGGGGACGTTGTCGGTGACGGTCGCCCCGTTCGCCGCGCCGGCGCTCTTGATGCTGTTGATCACGTTGTTGCCCTGGTTGAAGTCGGCGTCGGTCGCGGTGCCGCCGCGCACCTTGCTCGCCAGCCCCTTGAGGCTCGCCACGCTCGCCGACAGCGCGCCCGTCGCCTTGGACAGGGTCGGGTCGCCCTTGGCGTCGGTCAGTGCGGCCGAGAGCCGGTTGTAGGTGAACGCCCCGGCCAGACCGCCCTTGACCAGCGCGAGCGTCCGGCCCTTGGCGCCGCTCTTGAACGTCCCCGCCTTGAAGGGCTTGTAGAGCCACTGGTAGAAGGCGCCGGCCGCGAGGCTCGCATTGGCCACGAACTTGGTCTTGGCGAACTTCACCGCCTCGGCGCTGCTGGTCGGCGAGGCACTGCTGGTGGCGGCGCTCATGTCGGTGGCGGAGTTGCTGGACTTGCTGGAGCAGGCCGGGACCACCAGCAGCGAGACGGCCAGCGTCCCGGCGGCGAGGGAGTTGCGGAGCAGCGGGGTCGACACGGAAGTCCTCCGGAGGTGTTCGTGGATCGTGTGACCACGCTCACACGCCCTCCGGGGGGCGGCGAGCCGCTGCCGCCCGAACGGGTGAGCGGACGCTCACTCCGGGTAGCCGCTCAGCCCAGGTAGCGCAGCACCGCCAGCACCCGCCGGTGGTCCGCGGCGTCGACCGGGAGCTGCAGCTTCAGGAAGATGTTGGCCACGTGCTTCTCCACCGCCCGCTCGGTGACCACCAGCAGCCCGGCGATGGCCGCGTTGGAGCGGCCCTCCGCCATCAGTCCCAGCACCTCGCGCTCGCGCGGGCTCAGCGCGTCCACCGTGCTGCGGCTGGGGCTGGCGCCGACCAGCTGGCCGACCACCTCCGGGTCCAGTGCGGTGCCGCCGGCCGCGACCCGTTCCAGCGCGTCCAGGAAGTCGCGGGCGTCCAGCACCCGCTCCTTCAGCAGGTAGCCGACACCGGCCGCGTTCCCGGCCAGCAGCCGACCGGCGTACTGGGTCTCCACGTACTGGGAGAAGATCAGCACCGGCAGCCCGGGCTGCCGTTCCCGCAGCTCGATCGCGGCCCGCAGGCCCTCGTCGGTGTGGGTCGGCGGCATCCGGATGTCGGAGACCACGATGTCCGGTCCGTGCTCCGCGACGGCCGCCCTCAGCAGCTCGGCGTCGGCGACGGCGGCGACCACCTCGTGGCCCTCGTCCTCCAGCAGTTGGACCAGTCCGGCCCGGAGGATGGCGGTGTCCTCGGCCACCACGATGCGCATACGGCTACCTGCTTCCCATCTCGATCTGGACAGTGGTCGGTCCCCCTGGCGGGCTGTCCACGGACATCTGCCCGTCGACGGTGCGCACCCGCTCGGCCAGGCCGCGCAGCCCGCTGCCCGCACCGGACAGCACCGCCCCGCCCCGGCCGTCGTCGGTGACCAGCAGCCGCAGGCCCTCGCCGGCGCCGGCGCCGAGCAGGGTGACCGCCACGGCGCCGGCGCCGCTGTGCTTGGCGGCGTTGGTGAGCAGCTCGGCGGTGGCGAAGTAGAGCATGGTCTCGACCGAGGCCGCGGGCCGCCGGTCCAGCTCGGCCCGGACCGTCGTCGGCAGCGCCGAGCGGGCCGCGAGGGTGGTCAGGGCCGGCTCCAGACCGGCGTCCAGGGCCGGGGGGTGGATGCTGCGGACCAGCTCCCGCAGCTCCTGGACGATCTCCTTGGTCTCCTCGCGCGAGGCGCGGACCAGTTCCAGCGCCAGCTCGGTGTCGCCCTTGCCGAGCCTGGTCTCGGCCCGGCCGAGCCGCATCCCGAGGGCGATCAGCCGGGCCTGGGCCCCGTCGTGGAGGTCGCGCTCGATCCGGCGCAGGGTCGCGGCGGCCTCGTTGACCGCGTGCTCACGGGTCTCGGTCAGCTGGGCCAGCCGCAACGAGGTGGCGGAGGGCCCGAGCAGACGCGCCATCAGCCAGCGGTCGGCCAGGACCGGCCCGCGCTGCACCCAGGGCCAGGCGAGCAGCATCAGCAGTCCGACGGCGCTGACCGCGAACCAGCCGCCGACCGACCGGCCGTCCGTCACCGGCCCGGGGCGGACGCTCAGCGCCGCCTGGAGCGGGGCGAGCACCGGGCGGAGCAGCAGCGACAGCCCGTAACCCCACCACGCGAAGCCCAGCAGGAACTCGCCCAGGCCGAGCGGGAAGCGCAGGGTGCAGTAGCCGACGGCGCGCCAGGTCGACGGGTCCGCCAGGTGGTGGGTCAGGAAGCCCAGCACGCCGGGGCCGCGCGGCCGGCGCGGGGGCTCGTCGACGCGCAGTCGCAGCAGCCCCAGGGCCAGCCCCCGCTGCAGCTTGGCCAGGCCGCGGATCTGGGTGAGGAACAGCGGCAGCAGCGGGAACAGCACGATGCCGGCCGACAGCAGCCCCAGCACCGCGGACAGCAGCACGAAGAGCATCCCGAGGACCGCCAGCGGCAGGCTCGCCAGGGAGTAGAGCAACTCGCGCCAGGTGCGCGGGGCAAGGGGTTCCCGCAGCGCGCCCCCGATGATCCTCATGGGGATGATTCTGTCCCACCCGACGATCACACGTTGCGCTTCTCCAGCGAGATCCGGGCCACCAGGAACATCAGTTGACTTCCCGGCCCCGTTGGGGCCGAGGAACCCGGTCACCCGGCCCGGCCGCACCACGAACGACACCTGGTCGACGACGGTCCGTCCGCCGTGGCGGCGGGTCAGTCCGCGCGCCTCGACGGCCGCTCCGGCGCCTTCGTCCTGTGTACTCGTCATGGGCCCAGCCTGGCCGCCGCCGACCGGGCCGGACGAGGGGACTGGCACCCGTGTTCCGAGGTGGTGCCAGCACGAACTCCCAGGCTGCACCCCCGGCCGGGCCCGGTAGCGGGCTACGCCGGGTCGGCCGCCGGGTCGCCCGGACCGGTGCCGTAGCGGGCGCCGTGGAGCCGGGGTTCGAGCCCGATCCAGATCACCGACATCAGTCGGCGGGCGGTGTCCTCCGGGGGTTCCGGGCCGGTCTCCAGCACCCAGCCGGCCAGCGCGTCCGCCGCGCCGACGATGGCCTGGGCCACGGCCGCCGCCTCGCCCCGGTCGCGCCGGGAGCCGGCCTCCCCGGCAGCGTCGCCGCGCGGCTGCGGGACGGAGGCGCGGGCGGCCCGGCGCACCAGCGCCGTGACCGCGTCCACGACCTGACGGCGTGCCGCCGCCACCTCCTCGACGATGGGCTCGCCCTGCGCCCTGGCCTGCTGGTAGAGGACGATCCAGCTCTCGCGGTGCTCGGCCACGAAGGCGAAGAACGCGGTCAGCCCGCGCCGCAGTTGCTCACCGGTCTCCAGTCCGGGCTCGGCGGCCTGGGCGACGGCGGCGATCAGCCGGTCCGCCTCGCGCCGGATGCACGCGGCGAACAGCGACTCCTTGGAGCCGAGGTAGAGGTAGAGCATCGGCTTGGAGACGTCCGAGGCCTCGGCGATCTCGTCCATGGACGCCGCGTGGTAGCCGCAGCGGGAGAAGACGCGCACGGCGGCGTCGAGCATCTGCTGCTCGCGCTGGGCGCGGGGCATCCGCTTGGCCTTGGGCGGCGCTGCGGTGGCCCCGGCGTCCGGGGCGTCGGGGCGTACGTCCGGTCGCATTGGCTGAGTCTATGGCGTCGGCGTTGACGGCGTTGACGTGCGGGGGTGCGTCCGACGCGGCGGCCGGGCCGGTGGCCGGAACCGCCGCCTCCGCCGCGTGCGCGGCCGGATTTCGCCGAGCCGCGGACGGGGGCCGCCGACCCGGCCTAGATTGGGTCCACCGTTTGCCGACACCGCCCGTCGGCTCCCGTCCCCCCAGGAGGCCACGTGGCCGCCCGCCAGCCGCTGCACCGGTCTGGGCCTGCCGCTCGCGGGCCGAGGCGACCGCCTGGAAGCGGATGGAGTCGCAGCTCAACGCCCTGCTGACGGACACCGACATCTGGATGGTCTGCCCCTACGACTCCCGGATCGCCCGCCCGGACGTGCTGGCCGACGCCCTGCGCACGCACCCCGAACGGCTCGACGGCGACCGGGTCGCGGCCTCCCCCGACTACCTCGACCCCGCCCGGTTCCGGCCGCCGGGCCCGACCGCGCCGCCGCCGGGCCCGACCGCGCCGCCGCCGGGCCCGGCCCCGGCCAGGGCCTGTGGCTGGCCCGCCAGATCTGCGAGTCGGTCGAGGTCCACCCGACGGAGTCCGGCTGCACCGTCCGCCTGGAGCTGACCGGCACCCGCGCCCAGGAGCTGTAGCCGAAGCCGACCGGGTCGGGTACGTGAGCCGGAGCACGGCGTGGGGCCCTTGCGCCGGGGCCCGTCCGGGCATTGACTAGCACTGCTAGTTTTCAGCCCCGGCAGTGCAGCCGCGACGGAAGGACCCCCGGTGGAGCAGCAACCGCAGCAGCAGCAACCGCAGCAGCACCGCGATCAGTACATCGGCGGCGGTTGGCGGCCCTCGCTCGGGAGCGAGTCGATCCCGGTGCTGAACCCCGCCACCGAGGAGGTCATCGCCTCGGTACCGGCCGGGACCGCCGCCGACGTCGACGCCGCGGTGGCCGCCGCCCGGGGCGCAGCGCGCGCCTGGGGTGCGACCCCGCCGGCCCAGCGGCTGGAGCACCTGACCCGGCTGCGGGACGGCCTCGCCGCCCGACAGGCGGAGATCACCGGGACGGTGGTGGCCGAGCTGGGCTGCCCGCTCTCCTTCGCCACCCCCGTCCAGGCCGGACTGCCGCTCGCGGTGGCGCACTCGTACATCGAGATCCTCTCCGGGTTCGCCTTCTCCGAGCAGATCGGCAACTCCACGGTCCACCTGGAGCCGGCCGGGGTGGTCGCGGCGATCACCCCGTGGAACTACCCGCTGCACCAGATCGTCGCCAAGGTCGTGCCGGCCCTCGCGGCCGGCTGCACGGTGGTGCTGAAGCCGGCCGAGGACACCCCGCTGGTGGCCCGGCTGTTCGCCCGGATCGTGGACGGGGCCGGCTTCCCGGCCGGGGTGTTCAACCTGGTCACCGGGGTCGGCTCGGTGGCCGGCGCGGCGCTGGCCGGGCACCCGGACGTCGACCTGGTCTCCTTCACCGGCTCCACCGCCGTCGGCCGGCAGATCGCCGCGACGGCCGGCGCCGGGATCAAGCGGGTCGCGCTGGAGCTCGGCGGCAAGTCCGCCAACGTCGTCCTGCCCGGCGCCGACCTGGCCCGCGCGGTCAACGTCAACGTCGGCAACGTGATGTCCAACTCCGGCCAGACCTGCAGCGCCTGGACCCGGCTGCTGGTCCACCAGGACCAGTACGAGGAGGCCGTGGCGATCGCCGCCAAGGCCGCCGCCAAGTACGTGCCGGGCGACCCGGCGTCCGCGGAGACCCGGCTGGGCCCGGTGGTCAACGCCAGGCAGCGCGAGCGGGTGCGCGGCTACATCGAGACCGCGGTGCGCGAGGGCGCCCGGGTGGCGGCCGGCGGCGCGGAGGCCCCGGAGGGGCTGGCGACCGGCTTCTACGTCCGCCCGACCGTGCTGGCCGACGTCACCGCCGACATGACCGTGGCCCAGGAGGAGATCTTCGGCCCGGTGCTCTCGGTGATCGCCTACCGGGACGAGGAGCACGCCCTGGAGATCGCCAACGGCACCGCCTACGGGCTGGCCGGCGGCGTCTGGGCGGCCGACAACGACACCGCCGCCGCCTTCGCCCGGCGGATGGACACCGGCCAGGTGGACATCAACGGCGGCCGCTTCAACCCGCTGGCGCCCTTCGGCGGCTTCAAGGGCTCGGGTGTCGGCCGGGAGCTGGGCCGACACGGTCTGGAGGAGTTCCTCCAGCCGAAGTCGCTGCAGTTCTGAGCCACCGCCACCTTCCCCGTCCGACCTCCGGAAAGCCGAGATCCCCATGGTCCGTGCCGTCCTGCTCACCGATGTGGGCGCACCGCTCCAGATCACCGAGATCGACCTGCCCGAGCCCGGCCCGGGCCGGGTCCGGGTGAAGCTCGCCGCCGCCGGGGTGTGCCACTCCGACCTGTCGCTGTCCAACGGCGTGCTGCGGCCGACCACCCCGACCGTCCTCGGCCACGAGGGCGCGGGCACGGTCGTCTCGGTCGGCGAGGGCGTCAGCTCCGTCCGGCCCGGTGACCGGGTGGTGCTCAACTGGGCCCCCGCCTGCGGCCACTGCCACCTCTGCGGCCTCGGCGAGCCGTGGCTCTGCGAGAACCAGTACGCCGCCACCACCGAGCCCTACGCGGCGCTGCCGGACGGCACCGCGCTCTACCCCGGCCTGGGCGCGGCCGCCTTCGCCGAGGAGACGGTGGTGCACGAGAACGCCGTGGTCCCGCTGCCCGAGGGGGTGGACCTGGCCTCGGCGGCGCTGCTGGGCTGCGCGGTGCTCACCGGCTACGGCGCGGTCCACAACGCGGCCCGGCTGCGCACCGGCGAGTCCGCGGTGGTCTTCGGCCTCGGCGGCGTCGGCCTGGCGCTGCTGCAGTCGCTGCGGATCGCCGGGGCCGCGCCGATCATCGCCGTGGACGTCTCGCCGGAGAAGGAGGAGCTGGCGCGTCGGCACGGGGCGACCGACTTCCTCCTCTCCGACGAGCAGACCCCCAAGGCGGTCCGCAGGCTGACCGGCGGCCACGGCGCCGACCACGCCTTCGAGTGCGTGGGGCGCGGCTCCACCATCCGCGCCGCCTGGTCCTCCACCCGGCGCGGCGGGCGGACCACCGTCGTCGGCATCGGCGGCAAGGACGACCCGGTCGCCTTCTCCGCGCTGGAGGTCTTCCACTTCGCCCGCACCCTCAGCGGCTGCTGCTACGGCAACAGCGTGCCCGCGAAGGACATCCCGGTACTGGCCGAGCACGTCCGCGCCGGACGGCTCGACCTGGAGTCGCTGATCACCGACCGGATCACGCTGGACCAGGTCCCGGCGGCCTTCGAGCGGATGGCGGCGGGGCACGGCGGCCGCTCGCTGGTGGTCTTCGAGCCCTGACGGCCCCCGGAGCGTGACTGGGAACGGCCTGCCGGGACAAGATCATTCGACTCGGCGGGCAGTTCCTCGTTAAGGTGGTTCGTTCGCCCGCACCAGCCCAGGACCGAGGAATCACGTGAGCTCCGACCAGCCCGCCACCGCGACCCAGGTCCTGCAGGAAGCGGACCGGCGCCGAACCTTCGCCGTGATCAGCCACCCCGACGCCGGAAAGTCGACCCTGACCGAGGCGCTGGCCCTGCACGCCCAGGCCATCACCTCCGCCGGAGCCGTGCACGGCAAGGGCGGACGCAAGGGCGTCACCTCCGACTGGATGGAGCTGGAGAAGGAGCGCGGGATCTCCGTCACCTCCGCCGCGCTCCAGTTCGGCCACCGCGACCATGTGATGAACCTGGTCGACACCCCCGGCCACGCCGACTTCTCCGAGGACACCTACCGCGTCCTGGCCGCCGTGGACTGCGCGATCATGCTGGTGGACGCGGCCAAGGGCCTGGAGGAGCAGACCCGCAAGCTGTTCTCGGTCTGCCGCCACCGCGGCGTGCCGGTGATCACCTTCATCAACAAGTGGGACCGCCGCGGCCGCGAGTCGCTGGACCTGCTGGACGACATCGAGAACGTGCTCGGCATCACCCCGGTCCCGATGGTCTGGCCGGTCGGCAACGCCGGCAACCTCCGCGGGCTGGTCCAGGCCGCGGACACCGAGCAGATGCTGCGCTTCACCCGCGTCCCCGGCGGCACCCACAAGGCGGTCGAGGAGCGGCTGACCGCCGACCAGGCCGCCGAGCAGGAGGGCGCGCTCTGGGAGACCGCGCTGGAGGAGCTGGAGCTGGTGCTCTCCTCCGGCCCCGGCTGGGACGAGCAGGCCTTCCGGGACGGAAAGATCACCCCGGTCTTCTTCGGCGCAGCGCTCACCAACATCGGCGTCGGCCTGCTGCTGGACGCGGTCGTGGACCTGGCTCCCGAGCCCGCCCCGCGCCCGCTGGCCAAGGGCGGCACCCGGCCGGTCGAGTCGGACTTCTCCGGGCTGGTCTTCAAGATCCAGGCCAACATGGACCCGGCCCACCGCGACCGGATCGCCTTCGTCCGGGTCTGCTCCGGCGTCTTCGAGCGCGGCATGAACGTCACCCGCGCCGCCAGCGGCCGGGCCTTCGCCACCAAGTACGCCCACACCGTCTTCGGCGCGGAGCGCACCGTCGTCGACACCTCCTACCCGGGCGACGTGGTCGGTCTGATCAACGCGACCGCGCTGCGCGTCGGCGACACCCTCTACGCCGGCAAGAAGGCCGAGTTCCCGCCGCTGCCGGCGTTCGCCCCGGAGCACTTCGCGGTGGCCCGGCCCAAGGACATCAGCCGCTCCAAGCAGTTCCGCAAGGGCATCTCGCAGCTGGACGAGGAGGGCGTGGTGCAGGTGCTGACCTCCGACCGGCGCGGCGACCAGGCCCCGGTGCTGGCGGCGGTCGGCCCGATGCAGTTCGACGTCGTGCTGCACCGGATGGAGCACGAGTTCTCCTCGCCGATCGCGCTCGACTACCTGCCGTACAACATCGCCCGGGTCACCGACGCCGAGGGTGCGGCCACGCTGCACCGCTCGCGGCTGGTCACCGGCGAGGCGCTGACCCGCCGCTCGGACGACGTGCTGCTGGCCCTGTTCGGCGACAAGTGGCAGATGAACAGCTTCGTCCGGAGCAACCCCGACGTGAAGCTGGAGGCGCTGATCGCCACGGCCGACTGACCCGGGTCGGGGTCGGGGTCGGGGTCGGGACAGGATCAGGAGGACCGGGTCGGGGTCGGGGTCGGGACCGGGTGAGGGTCGGGTCGGCCTCGGCGCGGGGGCGGCGTCGGCCCGGCGGGCCGGTGGCACCCGGTCGGGTTGGAGATCGCCGCGACACACCCGGACACGGAGCGCGGAACGGGGCGTCGCGCGAGACTGGCTTCACCCCGTCGGGGTAGTCGAACGGTAACGCCATCGGGCGTCGCCCCGACCGCGCACCGCCCCGGAAGGACACGCCGTGACTTTCAGCTTCGGCAAAGCGAACAGATCGCCCGACGCGGAACAGCCGGGGACTTCGGAGGACGTGGCCGACCCGGCGCCGCAGCCGGAACCCGCCCCGGCGGTGCGGACCCCGGAGCCGGACCCCGCACCCGTCGACCCCGCCACCGACCCCGCCCCTGTCGGAGGACCTGCGGCCGCAGATCCCGCCCCCGCAGGGCCCGCGCCGGCCCCCGGGACGGTCGCGGCCGCACCGGCGCTGGAGCCGGTGCGGCGCACCCGGGTCGGGGCCCTGTGGATGTCGGTGATCCTGGCCGCCGTCGTGCTGGTGCTGCTGCTGGTCTTCATCATCGAGAACAGCGCCCGGGTCGACATCAGCTTCCTCGGCGTCCACGGCCACCTGCCGCTCGGCGTTGCGCTGCTGCTCGCCGCCGTCAGCGGCATCCTGCTGGTGGCGATCCCGGGCACCGGCCGGATCATCCAGCTGCGCCGCCAGGTGCGCCGGGGTCGGCGTGCCTACGCCGAGGACCGCTTCCCGACCCGGACGCCCTGACGACGGCCCTCCGGCCACCACTCACTCGGCGGTCGACTCGCCGCCGATCACCCGCGCCAGGAACAGTGCGATCAGGATGACGCCCCCGTCGATCGCCTCGATCCAGTAGTTGGAGACATTGGCCAGGTCCAGGATGTTCTGCACCAGGCCGAGCAGGATCACGCCGGTGGCCGCGCCGACCATGTTGCCGCGTCCGCCCTTGAGGCTGACGCCGCCGATGACCGCCGCCGCGAAGACCGAGAAGATGATCCCCTCGCCGTAGCCCTGCTGGCCGGTGACGGCCGAGACCCGTCCCGACTCCATCAGGCCGCCGATCGCGGCCAGCACGCTGCCCGCGACATAGACCCCGATCCGCACCCGGTCCACCCGGATCCCGGCCGCCCGCGCCGCGTCCGGGTTGCCGCCCACGGCGTAGATCGCCCGGCCGGTCCGGTGGTAGCGGAGGAACAGGCCGACCAGGACGAAGATCGCCACCGCGACGATCAGCGACACCGGGATCCCGCCCACATAGGCCGACCCCAGGTAGCCGAAGGCGGTCGGCAGCTGGAACAGGGTCTGCGCCTTGACGATGCCGTTCTGCAGACCGGCCAGCACGATCGTCATCCCGAGGGTGACGATGAAGCCGTTCAGCCGGCCCTTCACGATCAGCAGGCCGTTGATCAGCCCGATCACCGCGCCGGCCAGGACCAGTACCAGGATGCCGAGGTAGGGGTTGAGCATCAGGCCGTCGCCGAAGGAGGAGACCGGCAGGATCAGCCAGGCCGCGAGCATCGGCGCCAGGCCGTAGGTCGACTCCAGCGACAGGTCCATCCCGCCGATCATCAGGATCAGGCTCTCGCCGACGACCACCACGCCGAGCGCGGAGATCTGCTGGCCGACGCCGGAGAGGTTGGACACCGTCAGGAAGGCGCTGCTGACCAGCGATCCGACGATGAGCAGGATCACCAGCGCCGGGAGCAGCGCCGCCTGCCGCATCACGTCCACCGCCTGGATCCGCCGCCGCCCGGCGGGGGCGGTGGCGGGGCCGGGCTTCCCGTCGGGTGCGGGCTGCTGGTCCGGGGCTGCGGACTGCTCCGGGATCGCGGCCGCCGCAGCGGCCGGCTCGGCCGGGGTCGTGGTGTCCGGATCGGGGCCGGCCGTCCGGGGGGTGCCGGGGGTCATCGGGGTGCCTCCTGAAGTCTCGTTCATGCTGTGGTCCGGACGGTGCCGGTGCTGCCGTGGCTCACGCCGTTGCCCCTGCCGATTCCCTCGCCGATGCCCGCGCCCGCGCTGATGCCCTCGGTCGCGGCGATCAACTGCTCACGGTCGAAGGGCGGCTCGGTGAACTCGGCGAAGACCTCCCCGCGTACCAGCACCACCACCCGGTCGCAGAGGACCAGGTCGTCGAGCTCGTCGCTGGCCAGCAGCAGCGCGGCGCCGGTCTCCTTGGCGAAGCGGGTGAGCGAGCCGAGCAGCAGCGCCTTGGAGGCGACGTCCACACCCCGGGTCGGGGTGATGGCGACGATGACGGCGGGGTCGTGCAGCAGCGTCCTGGCCACGGTGACCTTCTGCTGGTTGCCGCCGGAGAGTTCGCCGACCGGCTGGTCCGGCCCTGAGGCCACCACCGACAGCGCCTCGACCAGCGGCCGGGCTGCCTCGGCCCGTTGCACGGGGCGCAGCAGGCCGAGCGCGCCGGCCAGCCGGTCGCCGATCGACATGGTGGCGTTCTCGGCGACGCCGAGGTGGGCCACGAAGCCCTCCGCCCGGCGGTCCTCCGGGATGTAGCCGATGCCCGCCTTGAGCGCCAGGTCGCGCCGTCCGAGCCGGACGGTCTGCCCCTTCACCAGGACCCGGCCGCCGTGGCAGGACTCGGCGCCGGCGACCACCCGGCCCAGGGTGGAGACCCCGGCGCTGAGCAGCCCGGTCACCCCCACGCACTCCCCCGCCGCGATCTCCAGCGACACCCCGTTGAGCCGTCCCCGGGGCGAGGCGCTGGCCAGCCCCTCGACGACCAGCACCGGCGCGCCGCCGGCCGCCGACCGCTCGCGCTGCTCCGGCTGCTGCTGCGACTCCGGCTGCCCCTGGGACTCCGGCTGCTCCGGCTCCTTGGCCGACATGGCAGCGGCCGTCCCGGCCGAAGGCTGCTCGCGGGTGGAGGCGCCGCCGACCATCACCGCGACCAGCTGCTCCTTGGTCAGCTCGGCCGTGGGCGCGGTGGCGACCACCTCGCCGTCACGGAGCACCACCACGTCCTGGCAGATCTCGAAGACCTCCTCCAGGTGGTGCGAGATGTACATCACCGCGACGCCGCCCGCCACCAGCTGGTTGACCCGGTCGAAGAGCCGCTGCACCGCGCCGCGTTCCAGTGCGGCGGTGGGCTCGTCCAGCAGCAGGCAGCGGGCGCCGGTGGCCAGGGCGCGGGCGATCTCCACGATCTGCAGCTGCTCGACCGTCAACTTCTCGCACAGCGTGGTGGCGCTGATGTCGAAGCCCCACTCGCCCATGATCGCGTCCGTGCGCTCGCGCATGGTGCGCCAGTTGACGCGTCCGCCGCGCGCGGTCCGCCAGTTGCCGAGGAAGACGTTCTCGGCGACGGTGAGCTGCGGAACGACCATGGAGTGCTGGAAGACGGTGGCGATCCGGCCGTGCCAGGCGTCCACCGCACCGGCGGGCGGGGCGGGTTCCCCGTCGAAGAGCACCTGTCCGGCGTCGGGGGCGAGCAGTCCGCTCAGCACCGAGACCATGGTCGACTTGCCCGCGCCGTTGCGGCCGACCAGGCCGAGGCAGCGGCCGGCGTCGAGGCTGAGGTCGACGCCGCGCAGGGCGTGGGTACTGCCGAAGTGCTTGTCGATCCCGACGGCCTGGACCGCCGGCACCTGATGGGGCGTCATCCTTCTGCCTCTCTCACTGTCGCACCGCCGCCCCCGCAGTGGTGGGGCGGCGGCCGGACCGGGTGCGTCCGCCGGTCCGGTCCCGTCGGCTGGGCCGACGGGACCGGACGGACGGCCTGCCACGTCTTCTCTGCGGCTAGGAACTGCTGCACACACCGCCGTTGGCGGCGCCGTAGACATTCCCCCAGAGGGTGCTGTCGGAGACCCCCGTGGTGGTGAAGCTGCCGGGGAGCCCGTCGACCGGGCTGGGCACGGTCAGCGTGGTCGCGGTCTTGGTCACCAGCGGGGCGACGATCGGGTCGGACAGGTTGGTGTCGCCCTGGTAGCTGACGTTCTGCAGGGTCGGCGCGCCGCCGCCCGGGTCGCCGGCGGCGAGCTTGACGCCCTTGGCCGCGTCGACGGCGTAGGTCAGGGCGTACTGGGCGTAGAGGTTGGCCGGCTGGGACTGGGAGGCGTCCACCGTCCCGTTGCCGATGTCGCACATTTCGAACGGCACGCCGTCGTCGCTGACCAGCATCACGTGGTTGGCCGAGCCGCTGCCGCCGAGGCCCTTGGACTTCAGCAGCGGGATGATGCCGGTGTCCGGCGCGGACCACTGGCTGTAGATCGCCTTCAGCTGGCTGCCGTAGGCGTTCACCGCGTTCTGGGCGTCGGTGACGGCGGTGGCGTCGGTCCAGACCGTCGGGTCCTTCAGCACCTTGAGGTTGGGGTAGTTGGCGGCCATGCAGGAGTCGAAGGCGTTGCTCCGGTCGGCGCCGTTGGAGGAGGTCAGGTCGCCCTCCAGCTCCAGCACGTAGCCGGAGGTGGCCTTGGAGCCGATGTAGGCGCAGGCGTCCTGGCCGTAGGTGGTGTTCGAGGCTCGGACGACCATGTAGACGTGGCCGACGCCAACGACGGTGTCCACCGTGACAAGCTGGACATGGTGCGCGGAGGCGTAGGCGATGGCCGGGCCGAGGCTGGTCGCGGTCTCCGGGTTGACCACGATGGCCTTGGCGCCCTCGTTGACCAGGTCCTCGATCTGGGTGTTCTGCTCGCTCGCGTCCGCGCCGGCCAGCAGCGGGCCGATCAGCTTGATGTGCATCGACGCCGCGTACTGCTTCTCGTAGTTGATGTAGGCGGCCCAGAAGGCGGTGTTGTTGAAGGTCAGATCGACCCCGATCGTGATCTGTCCGGACGCGGAGCCGGACGAGCCCGAGCCGGCCGTGGTACCCGCGCTGGAGCTGCACGCGGCCAGCAGCAGGGACGCACCCGCGACCACTACGGCCGACTGCAGACGACCTGTCACTCTCATGGCATTCCAATCACGAAGCTGGGTGGTGGTGTGTTGGGAGGGAACCGCCTCCGGGGCGGACGGGGATGCTGATCGAAGTCGCTGCCTCGACTGCGGGCAGCAGTTGACGTCGGGTCAATGTTCTCGATGTGTAGGCAGACAGACATACGGACGCCCTGTCGGCCGTGCGTCCTCACGGCCGGATGGTGAGGACACTACGAGCAACCCGCCGCCTCGACAAGACCACTCATCGGACGAATCTAAAACGTGATGCGTCCCGAAAGGCCCCCATGGGCCATGAGCAGCGAAGATCGAAATCGTCCCGCTCCGGGGCGAACCGGTTCCTCGTCAACCGGTCCGTACCAGGACGAGGCCCGGCGGACGGCCGTGGCCACGCACACCCGGGGCACGTGCGGGCCCGCCAGCGGCCGGGCAGCGACAGCGGGGCGAGTCATCCGACCTGCGGGACCGAGAGCCCCGCCGGAGCCCGGTCGACCCGGGGAACCCCACCCCGGCCATTCCCTCATCAAACCCGTGGATACATCCGATGAATCGCCATGATCATCGGCCTGGGCGGTCCAACCCGGACGGCTTGCCGCGCCGCAGCGGGCACAGTGTCCGCACGACCGTCCACTCAGTACCATGATGAACCCGGGGGCGACTGCCCCGAGGACCTCGGCGAGGGTTCGGCGAGCGTTCGAAGAGGGTCCAGCGAGGTTCGGCGAGGGTTCGGCGAGGGTTCGGCGAGGGTTTCGACGGACCGGCCGGGATCCCGCGAAGGGTCCGAGCCCGGGTCCGATCCCGGGTCCGAGGCGGGATCCGACGAGGGGTCCGAGAGAGGCGGAGGCGGCGGATGGCCGGGGAACGCAAGGACAACCGGATCGAACGCGGCAACCGGACCCGGCAGCTGGTCCTGGACCGGACCGTGCAGATCGCCTCGGTCGAGGGCCTGGAGGGCCTCTCGCTGGGAAGGCTGGCCGGTGAGCTGGAACTGAGCAAGAGCGGGGTCTTCGCGCTCTTCGGCTCCAAGGAGGAGCTGCAGCTCGCCACCGTACGCGCGGCCATCAGGATCTACGCCCAGTACGTGGTCGGGCCGACGCTCGACATCCCGCCCGGTCTCGACCGGCTCCGGCAGCTGTGCGACAACTGGATCGCCTACTCGCAGCAGCGGGTCTTCCCCGGCGGCTGCTTCTTCTACTCGGTCACGGCCGAGTTCGACGCCCGTCCCGGCCCGGTGCGCGACGCGCTGGCCCGCGCCCGCCGCTCCTGGCTGGACTTCATCGAGACCACCATCGAGGAGGCCCGCGCCGCAGGCGAGGTCGCCCCGGACACCGACGCCCCGCAACTGGCCTTCGAGCTGGTCTCGTTCCTGGAGACGGCCAACGCCGAGTCCGTCCTCCACGACGACCCGAGCAGTTACGCCAAGGCGACCAAGGCCGTCCGCAGCCGACTGCGCTGGGCGGCGACCGATCCGTCCCTGGTTCCCCCGGACCCGACCCCCACCGCGTAGCCGGCCCGGGGGAACGCGCGTCGCGCCTCAATGCACCCGAATGCACCCCAATGCACCTGAATACACCTCAGTGCACCTCAGCGCATCGCGACCTCGGCGGCCAACCCGTCCGGTTCGCCGTGCCGCTCCCCTCCCGCCTCCCCGGCGGTCCGCGCCGTCACGAAGTCGAGTACCTCGGCAACCACCGCCGGAGCGACCAGGATCCGCCGGTGGCCGAGGCCGCGCGTACTGACCAGCCGGGCCCGGTCGCCGTACGCGGCCACGATCTGCCGCCCCTGGTCCGGCGAGACCGTGTCGTCGTCCTCGTCGTGGACGACCAGGATCGGCAGCGCGACCTCCTCCGGCCGGTGCACCACCGAGAACCGCGCCCAGATGTCCGCCTCGCCCGGGAACATCTCGCGCTCGATCCTTCGCCGCAGCTCCCGCTCCAGCGGCGCCCGCAGCCGCAGCGCCGCGCAGAAGGCGTCCACCACCAGGCCGAAATCGGCGACGCCGCCGATGGTGGCGATCCGGCCCGCCCGCACACTGCCGCGCAGCGCGAGGAATACGCCGACCACGCCGAGCGAGTGGGCGATCACCGCCTCGAAATCGCCGTACTCGGCATGGAGTTCGGCGAGAATGTCGCGGAACTCCAGGACGGTGGTGGTCGAGCCCTCGGAGTCGCCGTGTCCGGGTGCATCGAAGGCCAGCGGGCTGTAGCCGCGATCCAGCAGGGCGTCGACGAATGCCGACAGTCGCGAGCCCCGCGACTCCCAGCCGTGCACCAGCAGCACCGGCCGCCTACCGTCGCCCCACTGGTACACCATCACCGGGCGACCTCCGGCATCGATCGTCCGAACCAGCGCACGCGCCATCACCGTCCGTTCCCCGGTGCGGATCCGGCTCCTCCCCCGTGGGAGCCGGAACAGCCGCAGTGCCCCCTTCCCGGCCAGCCGCTTGGACACCAGTGACGTGCCGTTGAGAGCCGACCGGACAACTGCCGCAGTGACATCCATGCCACGTCCTCCAGGGATCGGCCGGTGATCAGCCAGATATTAGCACGACCGTTCGCACAGTTTTGTTGTGACCGGGCGTCACTGCGTCCCGCATACAGGTGATTTCGTAAAGAAGTTCGTATTGAGTGCAACCTTGCAGCTCGGAGCGGCGTGTTGAGGTTGGGACCGGTGTGTCTCGGCTGCTCCACTGAGCGGCGAGTCCTCCTGGTCCTCTCCGATGAAACCAAGTAACAGCAGGGATGAATGATGCAGCAGACACGTCGTAGGCGTCTGGCCGTCGCCGCGGTCCTCGGTGGGGTCCTCGTCGGCAGCGCGCCCATGCTCAGCGCTCCGGCCTTCGCCGCGCAGCCGAGCACCGCTGCCGCCAGCTCCGCCCCGGCGAGCGCGCACTCCGCCGTCAACCGCGACTCCATCGCGGACACCGTGATGCGTGACATCGAGGTGGACTACGCCAACGCCCACTGGAACTGGACTGCCTGGAACGACAGCACCCCGGTGGCCTTCGGCAGCGGCCAGGACAACTACCAGTGCGCGGAGTTCGTGGCCCGCTCGCTCGCCGCCGCCGGCCTGATCCCCGGACTGGGCCCGAACGACCCCCAGTCCGACTACTTCACCTACCACGCGCCCAACGGCGAGGTCTACGACCTGCTGCTGATCTCGCCGCTGCCGCAGTACCACAACCTGTCCGACTACCTGGCGGACTCGGGCATCGGCAAGGACATCGGCGACCAGCCGCAGCTGGCCAAGCCCGGCGACATCGTCGTCACCTACGCCGGCCTGAACGGTGAGGCCAGCCACACCGGTCTGATCGTCACCCCGCAGACCGCGACCAGCGAGCCGCTGGTCGACGCCCACAACAACGCCCGGCTCGACTACGGATACCACTACTACGCGCCTTCGCACGTCGTCCAGCTCGTGCCCAACGCCCTGGTGGAGGTCTGGACCTGGGCAGCGGAGGAGGAGCTGATCCACGGTCCGCAGACCCAGCCGACCGCGCCCACCACCACGGTGCCGCAGAACCGCCTCTTCGCCACCCCCGGCTACAGCGACCCGGCCGGCCCGCAGGTCTGATCCGGTAGAACTCCGAGCCTGCCCGGGGCGGACCACCTCCCCGGGCAGGCTCGGTGACACCCGCTCGGGCCCGTCGACACCCGCTCAGCAGCGCGCGGCCCCGTCCGGCCACACCCGGACCACGGTCATACCGGCGGCGCGGGCGTGCTCCACCATGTCGCCGGTCCCGCCGCGCACCGTCGAGGGCACTCCGTCCCAGACCGCCACGAGCTCGTCGGCCCGCTCCAGCAGCAGCGCATTGGCCGCCGCGTAGGCCTCGGACCCGGCGTGGTCGAAGGGCATCACGATCACCCCCGACGCCTCCGCCACCAGCCCGTCGAAGACCTCCGCGTGGTCGGGCCCGACCGTCGAAGCCCGGTAGTCCTCCGAGGGGACGACCGCGACCAGCTCGCCGCCGACCGCGAGCACCGCCTCCGCGAAGAGGCTGTCCGCGCCCTTGGCGATGCACGAGATCCCGGTCAGACTGCCCTCCGCAGCCCGCGCCCGCAGCAGCTCCAACAGCGCGGTGCGGACCAGTGCCACGGTCGGTCCGGTGAGGTGGAGATGGCCCGTCACAGCCAGCACAGCCACGGAACCCCCTCGGTCCGCTAGTCGGTCGCTCGCCCGGTGGGTGGCTCGGTGGGTCGCCCGCTGTCCGGCGGCCTTCGGACAACCTTCGGAGCGTAGCGCCGACCAGCACCGGAGGGCCAAGCCCAGGTCGGCAGGGGTGCGCTTTCCGGCCCCCGCCGACACCAAACCCACCCGCCCCGCCGGTCGCACGCCCACCCGGGGCACCCCGCGCGCCCACCCGGTCCCGCTCAACGACTCACCGCAGGCGGGGCACCCCGGGCAAGTACTCCGTGTCCCCCGCCCACGGTCCCGTCACCACATGGGCCGGAACCCGATGCCCGGCCGGCCGCCGTGCGCGCTCAGCGCGCCGGGCGCACCTCCAGGCCAGCGGCCCACTCCGCGAGCTGCCGAACGTGCTCGGGCAGCAGCCCGGTGCTGGGACTGACCGTGATCAGCAGTGCAGGGGCGGGATGGTGGTCGGCGACGAACGCCCGGTCTGCGTCGGTCACCTGGTCGTCGATCCAGGCGAACGCCCGTCCTCGCGCCCACTCCACGACCGTCGGCGTCTTGAAGTACAGGCTCTCGTCGACGTCCCGGGAGTCGACGTCCTCGAAGGAGATGTACTCCAGCTCCGGCAGCCCCACGCGGGGACCGATCCACTCGTTCGCGTCGGCCTCCCAGGTCGTGCACCAGACCAACTCGTACGGCAGCGAGAGCAACTGCGGTCCGTGCTCGGGCGTGAGCCACACCCGGAGCGGCTGCAGCGGCTCCTCCCAGCCCGACGGGCGCATCACATGCAGCGCAAAGCCGTCCGGGCGCTCCTCCGGCTCCGCCGCATACGGGTTGAGCGGCCCGTCGACGTCGATGAGCAGCAGCGGCCGTGCGTCGGTCATGGTGGACCCCCGGAGTCGGACAGGTAAGCGGTGAAGGGCCTCTGTCTACCGCATCCCTGGTTCCCTCGGCCATGTGGTCGATCCCGACATCGGCGTGCCTACCAGCCGATATCGACTACTGGTCGGCGAATTCGGCGTTCGCCTTCGCGGTGACACGGGCGAGCGCGCGGGCGGCGTTCTCGCGCTCCTCCGCCGGAAAGTCACCGTACAGCCGCTCGGCCAGCTCGGCGTAGGCACGGAAGCAGGCGTAGGGGGATTCGACGTGCGGCAGGGGATCCGCCGTCATCTGCGCCGTGGCCCGTTCGCCCTCCGCAGCGCACCGCCACTCGGATCCCAGCATCGGCGGCCCCGCCGCGTGCGACACGAGTCGATCAGACGCCGGGCAGCTCGCCGGACTTCACCGCGTCCACGAACGCCGACCACGCCGCAGCAGAGAAGGCCAGCACCGGACCCGACACATCCTTGCTGTCACGTACGGGGACGGCGTCGCCGAACGATACGTGGTCCGCTTCGATGCAGTCGCCGCCGTTCTGGCCGCTGTACGTGCTCTTGCGCCACTTGGCCTGAGCCAGGTCGAGGGGGGTACTCATGACCGTGTCTCTCCATTGCTTCGCTTATCCACTGGGCCGAGTCGCGCTGGTTGAGCGTGCTCGCGGAAAGCACATCATAGATTTGCCGGTACTTGCTGATAATTGACAGGTCGTCGTTCAGATAGCCGCGCTCCGCGGACTCGCTGTAGAGCCACTCCGCCCCGTCCGGCATGGTGATCAGGGACAGCGGCATGTCGGGCGGCCGGAGATCTGGGAAGTCGATCGGGGCGACCTGGATGCAGATGTTGGGCCGCTTGCCGATGGTCAGCAAGTGCTGCAGCTGCTGCCGCATCACGCCCGGACCGCCGACTGAGCGCCGGACCGAGCTCTCGTTCAGTACCACGATCAGCAGCGGTCCGTCCTCGTCCAGGAATCGGTCCTGTCGACTGAGGCGGCCGCCACGCGCCCGTCCAGATTGTCTGCGGATTCGCGGCGCAGTAGCGTCCTGGCGTAGGCGTCGGTCTGGACCAGGCCTGGCAGCACGTCGGACCCGAATACCCGGATCGCAGAGGCCTTCTCATCCAGGGCCGCCCGACGCTCGAACCAGTTGGGGTGGTTCTTGGGCGCTGTCCAGTCGATCTCCGCCCACATGGCAGCCAGCAGACCGCCCGTCTCAAGCACCCGGTCGCAGGCGACGGCGAATCCCTCAGACGGAGCGCGGGTGCCTGCCTCCACCTTGGTGACCATAGACCGGTCGAAGTCGATCGCCGGCGCCAGGGCGTCGGCCGTAAGCCCCGCTGTCTCCCGGAGCCGCCGCAGGAGCTTGCCGAACACGGCCGCAGTGGTGTCCGCCGCGTGGCCCAATCTGGATGTCCTTCGCCGAGCCACGGCAACTCCTTCGCACCGAAGTTGGACCGACCGACATTCGAGTCGGGACAGATCCCCCCTGTCCCCGGTAAATCCTGTTCCCCCACCAGTCGCTGCGGAACCATTGGAATACGGACAGTGATATTCCCGGAGCCAGGAGCGAATATTGATGGACGATCAGACCGAAGTGCGACCAGGGGCAGAGTCGGCCGGCGACCACTCTGAGGCCGCCCATGCAGCACAGTTGCGCTTCTTGGCCGTGATGCACCGGCTTCAGGTGCCGGTGACCGCCGGCACCGTCCGGCCAATGCCGAACGGCGGGTACGGCGTACGCTTGGGCACAATCGGGACTGCGGCCCTCGACCGGCTCGCGACCCTGCTGGAGGCTGCTGCTCTCGCGCACCGCATCGACGCGGCCGCCGTCGCCGAGAGCGGGTGCGTGGAGTGAGCCGGATGACGCTCACGGTGCACCTGCTCAACGCAGCCACCGGCGAGCAGACCGAACTTCCGCACGTCGACCCGAGTCCGCTCCCTTCCCCCGGCCTCAGCCAGAGCTTCCCGCCGTGCACGTGTCCACGTTGCCTGCCCAGGGGCCGCCGAACCGCCCCAGGACGAGCAGTAGCCTTCGCTTGCCCCGGCTGCAGGTCAGCGGTCGAGCTCGGATTGCGCACCGGCGGCATTGGCAGAGCCGATCAGGTCGGCGCTCCAGGGGTGTTCGCCCGCTCGGCAGTGATAGCAGTGGGCAACGACGTTGTCGTGGTTGTACCACTCGTGGGCTCCGCAGTCCCGCTTCCCCTTCGCGGCCACCTCCAGGTTGAGGATGAACCACGGCAGGTGCACGCGGATTCTGCTGCGCCACCGGTACTTGCCGATCCGTGTCATGCCCGGAGGCTAGTACTCGGGCGGCCTGCCGGTCGCGGCGTCTCGGGGCCGTCGTAGTCGATCGTCGCCATCCGCAGCCTCCCCGCGAAGTGGGCGGAGGCCGTCTCGTCGATCGGCCCGTGCGCGGCCACGCCGTCGCGAGCGTGCCCGCGTAGCCGCTCCACACTCCAGTTACCGTGAGTGACCCCGATGATGCGCTCTGGCAGCCTGTCCTTCAGTGACAGCTGGTAGAGCGCGGGCAGCAGCATCTTCTTGGCCAGATCGCCGGTGATGCCGAACAGGACCATCGCGTCACCGTGGCCCGAAGTGGTCTTGGTCATCACGTCCCGCCTTCGCGTCCCGCAGCCGACGCCCTGGCCTGGGCGGGCCTGGTCCGGGCGGGGCCCATCGGTTGCCTCGGGGTCCCCTCGATCCCGGTGTGGGCGCCCGACGGCCGGCTGTCGTGCGGTGGTCGCCCAACAGCGGTGGTCGCCCAACAGCGGCAGCTCGCGCCCCGGATCGATCCGGGGCGACCGGCCGTGCACAGGGCGTGAAGCTGTGCAGCAACGGCACCGAGCAGCGTCCCTGGCCCCGCCGCCCCCCGGCACCCGCGTCTTCCATCTTCCCGCTCCGGCCACACAGCCCTCTCGGCAGCAGCCTCGTGCAGACGGACTTCCACGAACGAGCTTCCAGCGGCGGTGCCAGTTCGGCCCAGGTCCGCGCAGGTCCTTACCGGTCCTCACGGTCCGGCGGGTGATCGTCCCGTCGTCCCTCTCGGTCTCTCCCCCGCAAGGAGCTGACGAAGGCCAGCCGTCGGTCGCAAGAGCGTTCGCGCGTCTGGTCCATGGGAGACGACTCCGGTGCTCATTCCCGAGTCGGCCGCTGTGCCCCTCAGGGGCGTGCGACAGGTCGACTGAAGCAACTGACGCTACGCGTCTCAGCGATCCCGACGACGGCCCTCCGTGCCGGACTGGCGACCGGACTTGAGTGCCCTGACGAGGCGGATGATGAGGCTGATCAACATGGCGGAGATCCTTCCGTATTCCGCAGTTTCACTGCGGTTCTTCCCCTGACAACAAGCTACGTCGGGGCCGTTCGACCCACGTCGGCCCAGGGGTTGAGGGACGGGTGGAGAACCGGTGGACGGCCTGCACCCGCGCCGGATCGACCGTCCTCGGCCCGGTACCACCACGCCAGCGCCCTCGACTGGCTTGCGGTTTCGATGGATCGCACACACGACCGGATCCTGCTCGGTAGGGTCTGACAATTCCTCACCACCCAAGGAGACCCGTGCTTCGTCGTTCCCTCGCGGTCATAGTTGCGGCTGCCGCGTTCGCGCTGGCCCCGGCCGCCGACGCGATGGCAGCCACCTCGCTGCCCGCCAACAACACCGCGCACAGCTGCGTCCGTCACACCACCGGCCTGTGCGGCTGGACCCACCGCCAGCGCCCCGCGAACAAGCGGGAGACGGCCCAGTGCCGTGACTACTCGATCAGCTACAGCGCGCACTCGTCCGGCACTTGCTCCTACCACCACGGCGTGAGGTACTGGTTCAAGTAGTTCGCCAGGCAGCACGGTCCCGCGCCCGTCGCGGCGCAGCGACTCGGCGATACCCGGTCGCTACCGCCAGGGCCTGGCAGCAGCCCTGCGAGGCGGGGGCCGGGCGCTGGACCATCGCAATGCCGAGGGATGCCTGCGGCGGCACGGCCGGGCTCCTCAACGCCCGTGCCGACCTCCGTCGCAGGGACCCGTCCACGGACCGCAGCGTGAGCGCAGAGCGCGCCGGTCGGCTGCCGACCCAGGGTCGCACCGGGCGCGTGGTCGGGTGGCACGGTCGGCAGACGCGCGGGGCCGGCGAGGCGCTCGGCCTGGGGTCGACTTCCCGCGACCCGCTCCCCCGTCGTCCTTCGCTGGAGTAGCCTGCGCCGCGTGATATCGAACGAACGTATGATCCAACGCTCGCCGTCGATAGCGGCACCCTTGGAGGGTCCGGCCGGTGGCACCGCTCTGCCGCGCGATACCGACCTCCTCTGCGTTCCGGCCCATCCCGCCATGGGTCCGGTCGAAGCCGGCGTCGAGTTGCGGCGCCTCTCGAACGGGGACGTCGTCGCGATCGGCTTCAGCAGTCCCCGCCGACTGGTCGCCGCTCTCGGCCCGAACCAGCCCTGGATCGGCCTTCCGGCCCTGCTGTTCAGCGCCCTGGCGGACGCGCTGCAGGTGGACCGCGTGCTGATTGACCCCGTGTTGGATCCGGGCTCCGCGCGGTGGACCGCACAGGATGTGCGGGACGCCATCGAGCAGGTGGTCTGAGTGGGCGCCGGCTACCAGGTGGTCCTGCACGACCTCGCGAACGCCGCGAGCACCTTCACCGCCCAGTCGGCGGAAGTCCAGTCCCTTCAGGGCATCCTGTCACCTGCCCCGGTTGAGACCGGGGATCCCACCCTGGACACCGTCCTGCGGGACCTGCTGATCTCCATCGGCGCCATCCACGACGGCATAGTGAAGCAACTCGCCGCGCACGGTTCGGCGCTGAAGACCTGCCACGACAACTACAGCGGGAGCAACGCTGACGTGGCACGGCTGTTCCAGACCATGATGGATGCCTACACCTGACGGGGACGAAGATGGCGGAGATAGCGGGCGACATCGGCGGCCTGAACGGAATCAGGTTCCAACTCGGACAGGCCAAGGACCCGCTGGACGATGTGGTCAACGCCATCGACGGCGTGGTGTCGCACCTCGTCGGCGATACCGGGTGGAACGGCGACGCAGCCAGTCTGTTCACCGGCGCCTGGGAACAGGACGCTGCAGCCACCAGCATCCTGGCGTCGAACGTCGCCAGTGCCTGCGCCACACTCGCGACGCTGAGCGGAGCGCTGGCTGCGGCCCAGAGCCAGTGCGACAACGCCGCGCGACCGGCCGCAGCAGCGGGGGTCAAGTTCGACGCCTCCGGCGATCCGGTGCCGGGGCAGCAGCTGTCCGGAGCCGTAATGACGGCCTGGAACACCTACCAGGGAGCGGTTGCCGCCGCCCAGGCCCAGGCCCAGCAGGCCCGCGAGGACGCCAAGGCGCACCTGTCCGCCATGCTCGCCATCCTCGACCCGACCGCCAATCCGGACCTGCTGGGGTCGGCGGAGGGATCGTCGATCGCGGCCCTCATGCACGACTATTTCTACCTGCCCACCGGCCGCAAGCAGGCGACTCTGGCCAAGGACATCGGCTCGCTGCAGAGTTACTACCGGGACCTCAAGATGGGACAGACCCCGCTGACCCGGCGTGAAGCGCAGTTGGCACGCGCGGACATCCGGCAGGTGGTCAAGTCACTCACGGCCGAGCAGGCGGCGGTGGAGACGCTGGAGGCCGAGAAGCTCAAGGGGAAGTGGTTCAACACGACCATCTCCGACCTGCTGGACGAGGAGAAGGTCGACAGCCGACTCATCAAGATCGGGGACCAGCTGCCCGTCCTGGACGTCCTCGCCGCGACGCTCGGGACGTACGCCCAGGCCAAGTACGACCACGAACTCGGCTGGAGTTGGCCGCACGCGGTCGCCGTGGACGGCGGCGCGAACCTCCTGGGCATCGGCGCGGAGATCCTGAGCGCCGAGACCGGACCGTTCGCCCCGATCATCGGGTACGCGACCACCTCGCTGTTCAGCGAGTACACCCACAACGTGCCGTGGGACCTGGACGTGCATAATCACGGAGTCGTCGCCGGTGTCGGCCTTGGCGTCGGGCAGGGCTTCAAGGACCTGTGGAACAACGACGTGGTAGGCGCCGGAAAGCAGATCGGTGAATCCGCGGAACACCCCGTCGCGGCCGTCAAGAGCCTGTGGCACAGCATCTTCTGAGTCAGGCGGCCGTGCCCACCCACCGATCCGGGAGAGCAGAGAATGTCATCCAACAGCGAGTGGCTCGCGAACCTGCTGCGTGAGTGGTCCCGGCGCGACCACCTGCAGCGCCGCGAGTGGCTCGTCCAGTCCTACGCGGCGACGAACCACGGGGAACCGGAGATCGGCTACCTGGGGCGAACCTGGGTGACCCGAGGCGCCTCGTACTGGACCCGACGGCTGGCGCTGACGTTCGCGTACTTCCTGCTGGCCGCCTTCATCGGCTCCATGTTCCTGAGCCTGGGCCCCTACCTGCTCTTCAGCCGTGACTACGCGTTCAACGGGCACATCCCGCTGATCGCGAAGATCGCCCTGCTGATCGTCTGGTACGCACCTGCGGCAGCCGCCTACCTGATGATGTACCGCTCCCTGGTCCTGTACGGCTTCCGCCGGGATCGGCTGCTGGACGGCCCGGCCCCGACCGGGTTCCTGGCCGGCCGGCTGCTCATCCTGCTGGCAGTACCGTTCCTGTCCATCGCCGGCGGACTGCTGCTGGCCATGTTCACCGCGACGCTCCGCGCCCAGTTCCCGGGCGAGGGCGCCGCCCGCGCCGCGCAACGCCTCTACGCGGACGAGCAGCGCTCCCGGGCTGCGGTGCGGCGAGGTTCGTCGAAGCAGCGGAAGCGCGGCCGCTGACGGCGTCGCGCGCGCCGCGGGAGGCGCGCTCGCTCGCGCCGCGCCTTCGGCCGGAGGCGGAGGCGCGAGACCGTCCCCCGGCGGAGCCTGCCTCGCTCTCGAAGAGCCCCGTCACCGCTCACATCGGAGAGAGACCGCTGTCGGGCGGTGCAACGTGCCGGCTGATTGCCGGCATGCCGCCTACCAGGTCCGCCGGGGGTCGGGAGCCGTGTCGGCTTGCAGCAGGGCTTCCAACTCGGCGGCTCGGGGATGGTGCAGGTCGTGGAGGATGGCCAGGGCCTGCTCCCAGTGTCGCCTGGCATCGAGGGCTTGCCCCTGGCCGGTGCTGGCGTGGCCGAGTACTTCCAGTGCTACGGCTTCGTCGATGCGGTTGCCTGTCTGGCGGTTGGCCTCGTAGGCCCGCCGGGCGTACTCGGCTGCCTCGTCCAACCGGTCCAGCCGCCGTAGGGTGTCCGCGATGTTGCTCTGCTCCCTCCCGCGGCGGAAGGCGTCGTCGTCACGGTGAAGGCCGAGGGCGGTCCGGTGATGTTCAAGGGCGATGTCGAGGTGACCCAGCTGTTTGTGCGCCTCGCCCAGATTGGTGTGCGCGGCGCCTTCGAAGATGGGCAAGTCGAGGCCGCGGAAGATCTCGGCGCAACGCTCCAGGAGGGGCACGGCTTCGGCCCCGCGTCCGCCCTCGGTCATGGTGTGTCCCAGGTTGCCCAGGCAGGACGCCTCACCTCGGAGGTCCCCAACGCTCCGGCGGATCTCGATGGCCTGCAGCAGGCAGGCTTCGGACTCGGGCATCCGGTGGAAGCGGCGGTATGCAGGGGCGAGGGCGTTGAGAACCCAGGAGACGGCTTCGGGGTCGCCCAGCCGGCGTGCGCTCGCCAAGGCCAGTTCATAGGTGGGGATGCCGTTGCGTTCCTCGTGAAGGTTGAACAGCTCCCACATCGTGTTGGCGAGCTTCCAGGCGATTTCGTCCCGGCCGGACTCGGCGGCCAGTGCCACAGCGGCGACGAGGTGGTCGGCCTCGGTCTCACACCAGGCGCGCGCGTCGTCGGACCCGTCGAAGGTGAGCGGTCGGCAGTCCGACTGCATGGAGGCGAGGTCGAGGTGGCGTCGGTCCGGCTGGAGCACGCGGGACGCGGCCCCGGTCGTGCACAGCAGCCAGCGCAACAGGCGGTCCGTCGCCGCGTCGCGCTCGTCTGCGCACTCGTCCGTGTGAGCGCATTCGGCGGCGTAGATGCGGATGAGGTCGTGCATGGCGTAGCGGCCGGGCGAGGACTGTTCGACCAGGTGCACCGCGGCCAGGCCGTCGAGGTACTCGGCGGCTTCGCGCGGCGGGAGGTTCAGGAGCGCGGCGGCGGAAGGGAGGCTTGTGGCCGCCGGCCCGGGACTGAGCGCGAGCAGACGGAAGGCTCGGGCCTGCTCAGGCGACAGGTTCCGGTAGCTCACCGCGAAGGTCGCCCGCACCGCGCGGTCCTCCACACTGAGCACGTTCAGCCGCCGTGTCTCGTCGGCGAGTTGGTCGGCCAGGTCCTGCACGGCCCAGTCCGGACGGGCTACGAGCCTGCTGGCCGCGAGCCGGATCGCGAGCGGAAGACCGGCACACGCCCCGAGCACCGCACCTTCCGCCTCCGGCTCGGCAGCCGCCAGCTCCGCGCCCACGACGCGGCGGAAGAGCGCCAGCGACTCCTCCTCCTCAAGCACGCCGAGGGTCAGGCGAACCGCTCCGTCGAGCCCCACGAGTGCACTGCGGCTGGTGATCAGCACCCGGCTGCCTCCAGCCCCCGGCAGCAGCGGGCGCACTTGGGCGGTGTCGCGGACGTTGTCCAGGAGGATCAGTACGCGTCGCTCCGCCAGCAGGCTCCGGTACTGGGCGCCCCGCTCGTCCGGATCGATGGCGATCTCTTCCGCCGGTGTGCCGAGAGCCCGCAGGAACCGGGCGAGGACGTCCTGGGAACCGGCCGACACGGTGCCGGCGCCGGCGCCGTGCAGGTCGACCTGCAACTGACCGTCAGGAAACCGTCGGAGCAGACGGTGTGCGACGTGCACTGCCAGCGATGTCTTGCCCACGCCTCCGCTGCCGCTGATCGCCGTGAGCACCACGGGCGCCGCAGGACTGGAGGACTCCTGCCCCAGCAGAGCCGCCAGGCGTTCGGCCACGGCTGTGCGGCCGGTGAAGTCGGTCAGATCGGCTGACAGCTCGGCAGGCCTTGCCCCTGCGCGTCGGGGCCTGGCCTTGGCGTGGACCCGCACACACGCTGCGCGCCATTGGTCGACGGCCTGCTTGTCGAGGCCGAGGGCGCGGACCACCGCCACGACCAAGTCCTGGCTGAGCCTGCGCCGACCAGGCTGGAACAGGTCGGCGATGGTCGATTTCGACACCGGCTGCGGCGGACGCAACAGCAGCCCGACCCGCTTCGCCAGGTCCCGGAAGGACGGGTCGCCGCCCCACACCCGGAGCCGGTCCAACAGCTCGATGAACTCAGCCAGATCCGAGGCATTCCGCGGATCCGGCAATGCGCTCGCCTGCGCTTCGGCCATATCTTCCCCCGTCGCCCTGTGCATTTCCCCCAGTTGCCCTGTGCGGGCCCCGTGCCATGGCAGGTGCAAGCCTAGCGTCCGGGCAAGTCCGGGAAAGTAGCCCACGGGATGGGCAACCAGCCATCGTCGAGGCAATGCAGACGGGCCGCCGCCTCCCGGGACGGCCACTGGGCCGGGTTTCCGGCCTGGTGATCGGCGTCTGTCCGCAGGTCGGCAGGGAATCCGCATCACGCTCGTCCACCAAGGGAGAACAGCATGCGCATCAGGAAGACCCTCGCTGCCCTGGCCATCGCCACCACGGCGATGGCCGGCATCGGCGCCGCGAACGCCGGCACCGCGTCCGCCACCCTGTCCGGCAGCGACAGCAACACCAGCCATGTGGGCACGTGGTACCAGGTCTACGTCACCGGCGGGAACACCGTCGGCTGGTTCGTGAACGTCGGCAGCACCGACGAGCGGATGTACCTCAGCGCGGAGGACACCTGCGGCAACGTCAACACCTGGAACTGGAACGATGTGAGCGAGTCCGGCTGGAACAACGCGCACTACCTGTTCCCCTGCCCGGTGGCGTGGGCAAAGCTCTACCCGACCAACGACGGCGTCCAGGACGGCCGGACGGTCACGCGGTGATCCACCTCGGAGCCGTCGCCAACCCGCTGCCCGGCGGCCTGCACAGGGGTCAGACCGGCGGGCAGACCAGCGACCTGACCGGCGGCTGAGCGCCATATGCGCCGGACCTTCACGCAGATTTGACAGGTTCCCCACCGTCCCTCGCTTTTCGGTCGGTGGGGAATTTGCAATGCTCGACGGACCGTCAGGCAACTTGGGACCCAAGGTGGTTCCGGCAGCAAACGAGGGTACGGACATTCCGCCGGCCGACCGGAACGAAGGCGAACGAACCCTGGAGCGCAGTGCCCGCGGTCCCGCTGCGGAACATGCGTCGGCCGGGGGCCGAGCAGTGACCCATCCTCGGCTCAGCGCTCGCATGCATGCTCACAGGGCGTAGGAGTCGAAGCCGCCGGCCAGCAGTTCGGGCTCGCCCCCGTCGTACCTGCACCGGCCAGAGTCCAGCAAGATGATCCGCCACCGCCATGAGGTCATGGTCATTGGCGGAAGGCCTCGATCAGTTCTCGTCGTAGGGGTAGTCGGCTGCCCGGGGATACGTGGTGTCATCGAAGCCGATCGCGAGCAGGTCGGCGGAATCGAAGGTCGTGTCCGCCTGAGTACCGAGGACGTGAGCCGCGAGCGCGTCGAGGATATCGAGGTGCGCATTCTGCGAGGCCCGGTGAGTCTCCTCGATCGACCGGCTGGCCTCGTTCACCCGCTGCCCGACAGCACCGGTCGCCTCCAGACGAGTGATGAGAAGCCCGGCCTCCTGGAAGCCACTCCACGGAGTCCGCGCACCGAGGTACGAGCGCATGGTGCTGCTGAACAACATGAGCAGGACCCGGTGGTCGAAACCGGCCGCCCGCCGAAGGTCAAGAGTCGCGCCGAAGAGTTGTTCCAGCGCGCACAGGAGCCTCTGCTGGTACTGGAGCAGGGCCGCGTTGAAGGCATCGCATTCTCGGTCGTACTCGCCGAATCCGCTGCGTGGGTCCGCGTGGACATGGAGATGGCAGCGAACGAGGGCGGCACGGTCGTATGACACTGATGACTCCAGGCTGAGGAGCGAACCTCCGCCGGATCGCATTCGCGCGACCGTCGTGGCGCAGGCGATCCGGCGGAGCTGCTGGTCGTGGATGGGGATGGGGGGGTGAACTGGCCGTAGCAGCAATGAATTTCGGTTCAGGCAACCCGAAGTTCGATGAGGCCAAAGCGGTCGATTTCACAGGGCGCTGCGACCGTGACGAGGACAGTGCTGTCGTCGGGAAAGCGCAACGTGAAGAGCGGCTCGAGTGCCATGAGGAAGGCGAAGCCCTCACGGTCCTCATCGCTCCACGGGGCTGTAGCCACTCCCACGGCTCGCCAGCCGCCGGGCTCGGCCGTGATCCTGACCGACAGTTCGAAGCGTCCTAGGCATGTCGATCGGTTGGCCCACCACTCCAGGTGAGCAACCGATTCGTAGAACTCCATGTGGGCCAGTGTGGCCATGGGTCGGGCAGCGACGCGAACGACTTTCCGAGTCCCGAGGCGCTTGACAGCGTCGGCCACGCCGCGACAGGTTTCCGCACGTCCCGCACGTCCCACCGCCGAGCCCGTCCCGCTTCAGCAACGGCCGCGAGGTACGCGTCGACGAGCTGGTGATACTCGGCCGGCTGCAGCGACAGAGCCCCGCCAGGAACCCTGCAGTCGTGCCCGCCCCAAGCTGCGGTCGCGATCAGGTTCAACGGCCACCAGTCGCCTCGGAAGCAGCATTTCCAGGAATGGATCCGAGCCACAGGGTGTCACGCGCACGAGTCATGGCCACGAAGAGCTGACGACGTGCCAGATCGGCGCGCTCGCGGCTGGCGGCAGCGGAGCTGTCCTGGCCCGTTCCCGTGATCTTGACGTTGGGCGTGGTAGCGGTGATCTCGTCGTAGCGGGGAAGGAAGACATGCTTGAAGTCCAAGCCCTTGGCCCGGGTGTAGCTGCCGATCTTCACGGCGTCCGAGGGAGTGCCGTCGTAGTCCTCCAGCAGACAGATCGAGACGCCGTGGCTGCGCAGTAGGTGGGAGTAGTGCTCGACGGCCCTTCTGGTCGCGCCGAGGACGGCTGAGGCCGCAGTGTCCGGGCTCGTCCTGACGGCGCGGATGAGCGCGTCGTCGTGGTCAGACAGGGAAGCGAAGCGCTGGACGGTGACCGTGCCGTCGTGGCATACCAGTTCCACATCCCGAGCTCCGCGGCCACTGGTGTCGTCGAGGTCGTCGTAGGCGACGTCGGCAACCACTTCGAGGGCTGCGGCGAGGATCTGCGGGGCATTGCGGTAGTTCACCTTCAGCACCTGGCCCCGGTCGCCGCGAATGTCCACCCCGGCGTCACTCAGCCGGAACCCTCCGGGGTAAACGGACTGCTGGCCATCGCCGACCAGGAGGAGCCCGTTGGGGGCATCACCGACCAGTGCGTGGAGGAATTGCACGGCGACCTGCGGCAGGTCCTGCGCCTCGTCCACGATGACGGAGCTGTATTTCGACAGAGAGGAGTCACGGCGGATCGCATCGCGAGCGGCGACGAGGACGTCGGGGAAGTCCTGGATGGGTTCGCGTTCCGCTTTGAGGCGCTCGTAGGTCTCGTAGAGCTCCCATACGGCTTCACGGTCGCGGCGCTGCGGTACGGTCCCTCGGCCCCGGCCACGTCGCGAAACGACAGCGTATGCGGCAAATTCGGTGATGCCACGACCTTTGATCACATATTCGATTTCGTCCTGCCAGTAGCGCGGGTCCGGAACGAGCTCGGCGAGTCGCCCGGACCGCCCGACCTTCGCCCATGCGCGGTTGAACACGGTCCTGGCCCGGTCCCCGTGGAGGTGGGGAGTTGCTCCGGCGTCGCGTAGGAACTCCTGGGCGAACGCGAAGAGACTGCGGAAGTCGACGCGCGCGGCGACATACGGCGCCATGGCGTGCAGGAAGCTGCTCTGCACGCGCGGCAGGTTGCGGGCGTAGGTGATGTAGAGGATCCGACTGGTGGTGCGCTGGGCCAGGTGGGCGGCGCGGTGCAGGCCGACCACCGTCTTGCCGGTACCCGCTGGGCCGCTGATCCGGGCGGGCCCCTGCCAGTTGCGGCGGACCAGTGACAGCTGGTCCTGCGCCAGGAACGTCATCCAGCTCTCGATCGGGGCCGCAAGGACGCTGTCCATCAGACGGTTCCGCAGTTCACCAAGATCGAAGAGGCCGTCGGAATCGCCCTCTGCTTCGCGCTCCGAAGCGTTGGAAACGGTGCCTGTCATGTGCTCGGAGTCGGGCGCGGCCGCGAGATGAGACGGGAACGCCCCCGCGAGTTGGTCAGCGACGAGACGCGCCTGGGTCGGCGTCAACCGCCGGCGTTCTGCGTGCAGGGCGGGGGCGAACTGGCGGACGTCCAGCCGCCACACCAGCCCCCTGGCCTCGTTTGCGTCTGCTTCCTCGCAGATGTGGAGGGCCCGCACCGCAATCGGCGCCAAACCGAGTTCGCCGGCGGCGCGAGCGGCAGTCCGGGTAGCCGCATCAAGACGACTGCTTTCGGCATCGGGCGCACCTCCGACTGCGATGACGAACGCGCCGCCCGGACCGACGAGCAACGCATCGGCCTGCAGGGCAGAGGACCCTTGTTCGAGCCATCGGCGGTCAAGAAGCAGATGCCACTGTGTGCCGGCCAGGGTGAGGAGTTGCGTGATGGCCGAGAGTTGGAAGGACGTCGCCGTCGGCCACTGGCTCCGGGCCATCTTTCGCGCTCCCGCGAAGACCCGATCCAGCTTCTGCTCCTGTGCCCGTCGGTCTTGCACACCCACCCCCAGGGAATCTGTTCAGTTCCTACGTACACATTGATACATGTCAAGTCATCAAATGTCGAAGTGGAATGAGGCGTTCGCAGGCACGACGCCCGGCCAACGCCCAATGCCGCGAAGCTTAAGTTGATCAAGGAGTGGTTCGCCGGGGAGCTGCCCGGTGCGCTGCTCAACGTCCCGTCAGTCGTGCGGCTAGGGTTGCCGCATGGTTCAGGGGTCCGTCGAATCGGATGGTCCGGTCGCGCGACCGGACCAGGTGTCGTTGGGAGTCTTGGTTGCGGCGGTGCCGCGATTCAAGGTCGATGAGGCCGCAGCGGTGTGCGGGGTGGCCGAGCAGCGTCGAGGGGGCAAACTCCCTCCGCACGTGACCGCCTATCTGACGATGGCGCTGTGCCTGTTCTCTGACGACGCGGCCGAGGAGGTCGCGCAGAAGGTCACCGGATCGCTGTCGCAGTTCGGCGTGTGGGACGCCGCGTGGGAACCGCCGACGTCGTCGGGGATCACCCAGGCGCGCAAGCGGCTGGGCCGGGATGTGCTGCGCGAGACGTTCTACCGGGTGGCAGAGCCGGTGGCCACCAGTGAGACCCGGGGCGCGTGGCTGCGCGGATGGCGCCTGATGGCCATCGACGGTTTCGACCTCGACCTTCCCGACTCGGCCGAGAACGCAGCCGAGTTCGGTTACGCCGGCAACGACCAGTCCCGCTCCGCGTTCCCCAAGGCCCGGGTGGTGGCCGTCGTCGAGTGTGGTTCGCACGCCTTCGTCGACGCCGAGGTCGGCCCGTGGAACCGCAGCGAGAAGGCGATGGCGGCGTCGCTACTGCCCTCGATCTCCACTGACTGGCTGCTGCTGGCCGATCGGGGCTTCTACAGCTTCGCCGCGTTCAGCGCCGCTGCCCAGACCGGGGCGGCGCTGTGCTGGCGGGCACCGACGCAGCTGTCGCTGCCGGTCCTGAAGGTCCTGTCCGATGGTACGTATCTGTCGGCCCTGGTTGATCCGCGCCTGCGCGGCCGGCAGCGGGAGGAACTGCTGCAGGAGGCGAAATCCGGTGCGAAGCCGGACCCGGCCGCCGCCCACGTGGTGCGGATCGTGGAGTACGACGTCCCCGACCGCGACGGCGGGGAGCTGATCTGTCTGATCACTACGGTCACCGAGCCGGAGGACGCGACCGCCGCTGAACTGGCGGCTGCCTATCACCAGCGGTGGGAGGAGGAAGCCGCGAACGGCCAGCTGAAGACGGTTCTGCGCGGCCCTGGGAAGGTACTTCGGTCCAAGAGCCCGGACCTGGTCCACCAGGAGATCTGGGCCTACCTGCTGGTCCACTACGCGATCAACTCCCTGATCTGCCAAGCCGCGACCGGTGCCGACATCGACCCGGACCGGATCAGCTTCCTCAGGACCCTCAACATCGTCCGCCGCACCGCCACCGGGACGGCGGCCTTTCCCCCCTGAACGCTGGGAAGCGGTCAAGGCGGATGTTCTCGCCACGCTTGCCGCGCGCCGAAACTGCAACCCAGCGCGCCGCCACCGCTCCTACCCACGTGTGGTCAAGCGCGCCCGCCACAACTCCTACCGGGTGAAGAGGACTTCGGATGCAGGCACCCGACACGCGGGGCCACCGAGCCTGAAGTTCGCCTCACTCGGGACCGCACCGCCCGCCACTCCAAGATCAACTTAAGCTTCGTGGCATTGGGCCAACGCCTAGCCCGTGGAGGAAATGACGGAAGCGGCCATGTGTCGACTCTCTCATGATCCTTGGATAGCGCCCATGCGCACGGAACTACGTCTTCGGCATCGCCCAAATGGTCTCGCTCCAGGGCAGCACCGGCATCTATATGCAGTACGCCCATGGCCTTCTACGGCATTGAGGTCGTCCAGCTGGTGGAGGCGGGCTTCATCAAACCAGGGGCCAGCAGCAACCCTGGCAAGACGAAGTCCGACATGCTCGCCGTAGTCTTGGCGGATGGGCGGATCCGCACCGCAGATGGCCAGGTCTTCAATGCTCTCTCCGGCTGGCGCCCATGTGAAGGGCACCAAGGCCAGCCCAGGCTGGGACTTCTGGCATATCGAGCGGGATGACGTCCTCGTCCCGCTCAGGGATTTGCGCGACGAATTCGTACGGGCGCGCCGCTGATTGCCGAGGCCGGGTCTCTGCCCGAGACGATCGGCATGGAGCGGCTGCACTCCTCCCAAGCCTTCGACTCCCTCCGGCAGTGTCGGTAACGGGTGAAATGAGGTTCTGGATCAAGCTGCTGAAGCGGCAGGTGTTCGGTCGGGGCGACGTGGATCTCCTGCGCATCCTTCTGGCCCGTTGACCCGCTTCCCGGACACCCCGCGCCGCCGGCGACCCTCCGCCGGCCCTGCACCAAAAGTGACCCAGAACCTCATTTCACCCGTTACCGCCGTCGATGGCGGTCGGGTCATCGCCATCGACGACAGGAGCCCCGGCCGAGATCCGGGAACGTGCCGTGCGCCTGGCGGCCGGGGCACTGAACCGCTCAGCTCTCGGCCTGGAGTGGTCGACTTGTCGACTGGAGGCTGCGCTACCTGATCGACTTCGGGCATTGCGGCCTCCGGAGGGATCCCCGCCGATCATGCGACCGGGCCCTTGCCGGGCCGGACCACCGCACGAGTCTCTGATGTACCGTCAAAAGTCATGCCCAGAGGGAACAACCTCTGACGGTGGGACGTCCTAGAGTGTGGCTGTCCTTCTGCAGGCTGACGATTGGTGGTGCCGTGAACTCTGTGCTGCATGTCGAGGGCAGGAGCCCCGACGCCCTTACAGAGCTGCGTTCCTGGCTGTCCGACGAGGACACGCTGCGCGGCAGGGTGCAGGTGGTGCCGCCCGCATCACAGCCCGGGCAGCTGGGATCCTGGGCAGACACCCTGGTCGTGGCCGTGGGGGCGGGCGGGGCGCTGACCACGCTCGCCCGCTCGCTCACGGTGTTCCTGGGCCGCCCGCGCGCCACCGCGGTCAAGGTCACTACCGTGGCGCCGGACGGCACCCGGACCGAGGTGACCGCCGACCACGTCCGCAAGTCCGACGTCGAGTCGCTACTCCGAATCGCCCTGCACGACCAGGAGACTGCCGACTGACGATGTTCCGACTTCCAGACGCCTCGCACTCCCGGGCGGTTCTGATTGGGACGGCCCGGTACGCTGAGCAGACCGGGCTGTCGTCCGTGCCCGCGGTCGCGAACAACGTGCACGACTTCCGGGAAGTCCTCCTTGAGGGACAACCCGGGGCCTTCGCTGCCGAGCACACCACCGTGGTGGTGGACCCGAAGCAGCCCAGCGAGCTTGGCCTCCCGCTGATCTCCGCAGCCAGGGCAGCCCAGGACGTCCTGCTGGTGTACTACTCCGGGCACGGGCTGATCGGCGCCCAGCAAGCGGAGCTCTACCTCGCGATGTCGGAGACCGACCAGGACCTGCCCTCGCTGACAGCCTGTCCGCTCTCGGTGATCCGCGAGGCGTTCCGCAACAGCCCTGCTCGGATACGGGTGCTCATCCTCGATTGCTGCTTCTCCGGACGGGCGGTCGTCGGTGGTCTCGCGGGGGGACCGTCGCCGATCACGGAGCAGTTGGAGATCGCCGGCGCGTACACACTGGTCTCCTCACCGCCCAACGAACCGTCACACTTCGAGGAGGGCAAGCGACACACCGCCTTCACCGGCGAGTTGCTCCGGGCGCTGCGCCACGGCTTCGACGGGGCGGGCTTCGACGGAGTGACCCTCGGTGCGCTCTATCCGCACCTGCGAGACCGGTTGCGTGAGCAGGGCCGACCGGAGCCACAGCAGTGCGGGACCAACAACGCGGCCAACCTGATTCTCAGCCGACCCCGGAACCGCCGACCGGTCGGCGAGAAGGGCGAGGAGGGCCGGTCACGACCGGACACGGACCGTGAGCGTCTGCAGGCTCGCCGTGAGGAGGGTCGGCGAGTGGGCCAGGGCGGGGAGGCACATCGGGCCGCCACCATCCTGGGCGAGGTGTTGGTCGAGATGGCCGACCTGCTGGGCGCGGACGATCGGGTCACGCTGGCCGGGCGGATCGAGCACGCGCAGTGGGTCGGGCAGTCCGGGCGGCCCGGCGACGCCCTGGAGCTGTCCGCCTCCGCGATCGGCGAGATGGCCAGGATCCTCGGCTCGGACGACCGGGTCACCCTGGCAGGGCGTGCTCAACTGGCCCACTGGACCGGTGCGGTCGGTCGCCCCGTAGAGGCTACGATCCTCGCTCAGCGGGTCGTCGCGGACCTGAACCGTGTCTTCGGTCCCGACGACCGGGAGACTCTGCTCGGGCGCGGTCAGGTGGCGCACTGGACCGGTGTCTCGGGTGACACCGCTTCGGCCGCCGAGCAGAGCGGGGGTCTCATCGGCGACCTCTCCCGAGCGCTGGGAGCCGACGATCGGGAGACGCTGGTCGGCCGGATCAATCACGCGCAGTGGACTGGCAAGTCCGGCGAGACCCGTCGGGCCGTCCGGCTCTACCGGGGACTCGTCCCCGACCTGCACTGGATCTTCGGCGCCGAGGACCTGTACACCGTGGTCGGCCGCTCCCGGTTGGGGCAGTGGACCGGCATCGGCGGAGCGCCGAAGCGGGCCCGCGACCTCTTTGGCGCCGTTGTGCCGGACCTGAGCCGCGTGGCCGGCCGTGACGCCACTGAGACCCTGTTGGCGCGCAGCCAGCACGCCCACTGGACCGCCGAGTCCGGAGATGTCGGCACCGCAGTCCGGCTCCTGCGCGACCTGGTGGAGGATCTCTCCTGGATACTCGGTGATCACGACCAGGTGACCCTGGTGAACCGCGCTCGCCTGGCTCACTGGACCGCCGTCGACGGGGACGTGCGGGCCGCCATCCGTACCTACGCCGAGGCCCTGCCGGAGCTGCGCCGGCTGTTGGGACCGGATCACGTCGAGGTCCGGGCCAACGAGACGCTCCTTGCCGAATGGCGCCGCCGGGCCGACACCCGCTACACGGCGGAGATCTTCTACGGTCCGGCGCGGCCGCAGAGCCGTTCCGGACCTCCGTTCCTGAGGAGACGAGAATGACCGACTCGGCCGGCACGACACCGCAGAGCGGGCTATCGCCCCTCCTGCCCGGGGATCCCGAACACGTCGGCCCCTACCGTCTGCTCGGCCGACTCGGCGAGGGCGGCATGGGCATCGTCTACCTGGGCCGTGGGGCCAGCGGGCGGTCCGTCGCCGTCAAGGTGTTGCATCCGGACCAGGTGCGGGACCGCGAGGCGCGGGAACGGTTCCAGCGCGAGGTCCGCCTCGCCACCCGCGTGGCGGACGCGTTCACGGCCCCCGTCCTGGACTCCGGGGAGGACGGCGACCGGGTTTGGATGGTTACCTCCTTCATCCCCGGCCTTTCCCTCCAGCAGAGCGTCCGGGACTACGGCCCGCTCCCGCCGGACTCGCTCCGGACTCTCTGGTACGGGCTGTTGCAGGCACTGCGCTCCGTCCACGAGGCCGGCGTGGTGCACCGTGACATCAAGCCCTCCAACGTCCTGCTCACGACCCAAGGACCCCGCCTGATCGACTTCGGCATCTCGATGCTGACCGACACGGCCACCACCAACATAACCGCGACCGGCCACCTTGTGGGCACACCCAGCTACATGTCGCCTGAGCACGTCCAGGGGCAACTGGTGGGGCCTCCTGCCGACGTCTTCGCCCTCGGATCGGTGATGGTCTTCGCAGCGTCCGGCCAGGCGCCCTTCCAGGGCTCCGGCCTGGTCCAGGTCATCTTCGATGTGGTGAACGGCGAGCCGCAGTTGTCCGGTCTCCCCGACGATCTGGCGGCCGTCGTCCGAACCTGCCTCCACAAGGACCCCTCCTATCGCCCGCGCGCTGCGGAGATGATGGGTCAATTCCCGGTGGCGGACATCACCCGGGCCAAGAGTCAGATGGAACAGGGGAGTTGGCTCCCCGCCGCCATCGCGCGCGCCTCGCTGACCCGCGCCCAGTCGGTCCTCGACCTCGACGAGCCGTACACCTCGACGACCCGGTTGCGCCCCCCACCCACGGCACATGAGACGTCCCCATCTGTCGTGACCGAAGAGCAAACGGCCGTACCGGAGCCTCCCGACGGGGAAGCTGCAATGATCCAGGCGCCCGAGGACGCGGTGCCGGACGGCTGTCGGCCACCGGTACCGCCGACCAACCCGTGGCGCCTGCCGTCGCCCTCGACCAAACTGTCGGAGGAGCCACCCGCGGCACTCGGTCTACCGTCCTCTCCTCTGCCGCCGGCCCCACCGAACCCGCCGGCGAACGGGCCTGCGCCAGCAGTCCCGTTCGCGCAGCCCCGGGCGACGGCGTGGCCGGCGGGGGACGACGGGGACGGAGATTCGGAGGGTGCTGACCCGACGGTGCGGCCCACCACGGCAATTCTCGGGGCGGATCTGCCGCCACCGCCCAAGCTAGGGGCCCGCCCTGGATGGCGACGCCGACTCGGCCCGCGTCGCGAGGGCAGGTAGCCGGGGCACAGGGCACTCTGTCCCGGGACTCACGGGAAACTGCAGGCAGGCGAAGGCGGTCCCACGCCGGGCCGACGGCTTCGACGGGGTGTTCGTGCAGGCACAGTACAGGCGGCGGACGAGTCGGCCTGTACGCCGGGTTCTGTCTCGCGTGGACCTTGCGGTCCGCGCGGAGGCGGTCATCCATCTACGGCTGCCGTTGCCGACAGCCTCTAGCGGTCTACCCGCTGGCTCGGGCGGGCAGCCCTCGAACGCCAGCGCAGGACGTCAACCGACGTCCCCTCTTGACCTTGCTCCAGGTGGGGTTTACCTAGCTGCCCAGGTCACCCTGGGCACTGGTGGTCTCTTACACCACCGTTTCACCCTTACCGGAGGTTGCCCTCCGGCGGTCTGTTTTCTGTGGCACTTTCCCGCGGGTCACCCCGGGTGGGCGTTACCCACCACCCTGCCGTATGGAGCCCGGACGTTCCTCGGTGCACCCCGTGAGGAATGCAACGCGACCGCCCGGCCGACTCGTCCGCCGTGTGGACCATGCTACCGGCAGCGGGAGGGTCATCCGAACGGCGCAACCCCGGTCCGGGTCAATCGTTGAACGGTACAGTCGGCCTCGGACGACCTGCGACCCGTCGAGACCGGTTCCCCCGGGAAGGAGTACTCATCATGACGATCCAGCACGATGTGTTCACCTACGACGAACTGCTCCAGGTGCTTGAGGATCTGGAGACTCCCCCGGGCTTCAAGTCCGAACTCGTCCACGGGGAGATCGTCCTGTCGCCGCAAGGAGAAGAACACAGCGAGATCATTCTCGCCGGGCAGGAGGCCGCACGTGCCGCTGGGCTGCCGCGGTGGCGAGCCACGTCGGACGTGCTGTCGCCGTTCCCTGAGCATCGGCACGGGTTCTGCCCGGATGTGGCGATCCTGCGGGCCGGCGCCACTCGCGGCGAGAGGCCGCGGCTGCCTGCGGACATCGCGGCCGTGATCGAAGTGGTCTCCGGGGATCTCGGAGCCAATGACTACGGCGTCAAGGTGCTGGAATATGCGGCAGCAGGGATCGAGGCGTACCTCATCGCCGATCCGCGTCTGGGCCGATGCACCCTCTACACGGGTCCGGTGGACGGACGGTACCGCGAGCCGGAGGTCCTCGCGTTCGGTGCCGTGGTCCGCTTCACTGCCGACGGTACGGAGTTCGTGCTGGACACCGGCGACTGGCCGCGCACGGGCTGACCGCAAGCACGGCCGGGCTCACGCCGGGGCGAAGCGGACGGTGGGGGTCGCAGTGTCGGCGCGGGTGAGGCGGACGCGGATGCGGGTGCCGAGGGGTAGCGGCGGGGCGTCGGGGCGGTCGTCGGTGATGCGGGCGCGGACGGCGGGGCGGCGCAGCTGGACGGTGCCGGTCAGCGGCCTGCGCTCGTCGACGTCCACCACCACGCCGTCGAAGAGCTCGCCCTCGCGGCCGCGCAGCAGGTGCGCCTCGACCAGGTCGACGCATTCGCGTTCGACCTGGTGGGCGCGGCGGTCGCCGGTGTCCATCAGCTTGGGCAGCAGCGGCAGCGCGGTGCGGACCCACTCCGGGACCGGGCGGCCCTCCGCCAGTGCGACGCAGGTCTCGCCGGTGAAGCGGTCGGCGAGGCGGCGCAGCGGGGCGGTGCAGTGGGTGTACGGGGCCGCGACGGCGGCGTGCCCGGGGTCGGGCGGGACGGAGCCGTCGAAGGCGGTGTAGCCGGCGCCGCGCAGCAGGGCGGTGCACTCGTTGAGGAAGGCGGCGTGGGCCGGGAGGCCCGGGTCGAGGGTGCGGAGCAGTTGGGCGTAGGGCAGGTCGGGCGGCCAGGGGACGTCGAGGGCCTGGGCGACCCGGCGCAGCCGGGCGTAGGCGGCCGGGGGCGCGGCCGGCATGGTGCGGAGCAGGCCGATGCCCGCGTCCAGCATCAGGGCAGCGGCGGCCATGCCGGTGAGCAGCGAGATCTGGGCGTTCCAGCCGTCGGCGGGGCGGGGTGCGCGGTAGGCGAGGGCGTAGCCGCCGCGCACCTCCTCGACCTCCTGGTCCGGGAGGGGCAGGCTGATGCCGCCCCGGTCGCGTTCCTGCTGCTCGCGCAGCGGGCCGATGACACCGAGCAGGGCGAGGGCGGGGTCGGCGGTGCCGGCGTCGATGGCGTGCTGGACGCCGCTGTAGTCGAGCTTGCGGCGGCTGCGGACCAGGGCGCGGCGCAGTCCGGTCCGCTCCAGCGCGCCGTCGGCGTCGAGGTCGAGCTGCCACAGCAGCGCCGGGACGTCCTGGCCGGGCAGCAGGCTGGCCGCGTCCTCGGAGAGCTGCGGCGGGTGCAGCGGCACCCGGCCGTCCGGGAAGTAGAGGGTCTCGACCCGCCGCCGGGCCTCGGTGTCGACGGCCCCGCCGGGGCGGACGAAGGCGCCGACGTCGGCGATGGCGTAGTGGACCCGGTAGCCGCTGCCGCGCCGCTCCAGGTGCATGGCCTGGTCCAGGTCGCGGGAGTCGGGCGGATCGATGGTGAACAGCGGCAGGGCGGTGGCGTCGTACGCCGGGAGCCGGGGCGCGCGGGCGGCCTGCTCGGCCTCGGCGAGGACGTCCTCGGACCAGCCCTCGGGGATCTCCAGCCGGGTGCGCAGTGCGGCGAGTTCCGTGGCGAGGACTGACGTCCGCACGCTCAGATGACGACGGGGCATGGATGCCAGCGTAGGGGGCGGACGGCGACGTAGGGGCGAACGGCGACGTAGGGGCGAACGGCGGCGGACGGCAGGAGGTCCCGGCCGGGGTGGACGGCGGCGCCGAGGGGTCGGCGGAGTCCGTAGGCTGGATCTCTGCGCGGTCGGCCTTCTGTGAGGCGGCGGCGCTTGTTCCGTGCTCGTCGGGTATCCGCTGGTCTGTTGGGGAGAACTGCTGTGCTGGTGCTGTTGCCGCCGTCCGAAGGCAAGGCCGCGTCCGAGTCGGGGGCGCCGCTGGCGCTGGACACCCTCTCGCTCCCCGGCCTCAGCGCCGCGCGGGAGCGCGCGGTGGCCGCGCTGATCGCGGTGAGCACCGGCGACCCCGACACGGCGGCGGCGGTGCTGGGCCTGACGCCCGGCCTGCGCGGCGAGTTGGCTCGCAACGCGGTACTGCGAACCGCGCCGGCGCTGCCGGCCGGGGAGCTCTACACCGGCGTGCTCTACGACGCGCTCGGGCTGGCGACGCTGGACGCCGCCGCGCAGGCGCGGGCGGAGGAGTCGCTGCTGGTCTTCTCCGGGCTGTGGGGCGCACTGCGGATCAGCGACCGGGTGCCGCCGTACCGCTGCTCGGGCGGGGTGAAGCTGCCTCCGCTGGGCGCCCTCGGCGGGTACTGGCGCGGACCGCTGGGCGAGGTGCTGCCGGTCGCGGCCGGGGACGGCCTGGTGCTGGACCTGCGGTCGACGGCCTACGCGGCGCTGTGGCGGCCCACCGGGGAGCTGGCGTCCCGGACGGCGACGGTGCGAGTGCTGCACGAGCGGGTCGTCGGCGGGGTGAGCAAGCGGTCGGTGGTCAGCCACTTCAACAAGGCCACCAAGGGCCGGCTGGTCCGCGACCTGCTGGAGGACGGCGCGCAGCCCGGCTCCCCCGCCGAACTGGTGGAGGCGCTGCGGGAGTTGAAGTACACGGTGGAGGCGGCGGAGCCCGCTCCGGGCAAGCCGTGGGCGCTGGACGTGGTGGTCAGCGAGCTCTGACTCCGACGGGGCTGCTCAGCGCAGGTGCGAGGTGTCGTTGAGCAGCCGCAGCGAGGCGTTGCCGTCCGCGTAGTACTGCACCGCCGACAGCGAGGCTGCCGAGAGCTCCATCTTGAACATCGACTCGGACGGCGCTCCGATGGCGAGCCGGACCAGTGTCTTCACCGGCGTGACGTGCGAGACGACCAGGACGGTCCGGCCCGCGAACCGGGCCAGCAGCTTGTCGCGGGCGACCGCGACCCGCTCGGCGACGGCGGCGAAGCTCTCGCCGCCGGGCGGCGCGGTCGTGGCGGAGGCGAGCCAGGCGTCCAGCTCCGCCGGGTACTGCTGTTTCGCCTCGGCGAAGGTGAGCCCCTCGAAGGCGCCGAAGTCGGTCTCCCGCAGCCCCTCCTCGATCCGGACGTCGAGGCCGAGCCGGTCGGCTGCTGCCTGTGCGGTCTGCCGGCAGCGCAGCAGCGGGGAGCTGACCACCGCCTGGACGCTGCCCCGTGCGGCGAGCGCGGCGGCGGTGCGCCCGGCCTGGACGAGTCCGTGCGCGGACAGCTCGGGGTCGCTGCCGCCACTGCCGGAGAACCGCTTCTCCGGGGTGAGCGCGGTCTCGCCGTGGCGCAGCAGGACGAAGGTGGTGGGCGTGGCAAGGTCGGGCGGCAGCCCCCAGCCAACGGTCGGCGGGGCGGGGAGCGGTTCAGGGTCAGCGGCAACGACAGCGGCGGCAGCGGCGGCAGCGGCACCGGCACCAGTAACGGCAGCAGCGCCGGCGGGCCGGGGCTTGGGCTCCCACTGGCGGCCCGCCTTGCCGGCGTCCATCGCCTCGTTGGCGAGCCGGTCGGCGTGCTTGTTCTCGTTGCGCGGGATCCACTGGTAGTGGACCTGCCCGCGCGGGAAGACCCGTCCGGCCTCGGCCGCCAGCGGCTGCATGTCCGGGTGCTTGATCTTCCACCGGCCCGACATCTGCTCGACGACCAGCTTGGAGTCCATCCGGACGTCGACCCTGGCCGTCGGGTCGAGGGTGTGGGCGGCACGCAGGCCGGCGATCAGGCCCCGGTACTCGGCCACGTTGTTGGTGACGTGGCCGATGTACTCGGCGGCCTCGGTCAACAGCTCGCCGGTGTCGCCGTCGCGCACGGTCGCGCCGTACCCGGCGGGCCCCGGGTTGCCCCGGGAGCCGCCGTCGGCCTCGACGATGAACCGTCGGGTGCTCATGTCTCCGCCTGTCCTCGCTGCCTGAACCGCGCCGTCGGTTACCGTACTGCCTGGCTACAGGCCTACCGGCCTACAGGCCGGAGTCCGCGGTGCGGATCAGGATCCGGCTGCAGTTCTCGCAGCGCAGCACGGTGTCGGGGGCGGCGGCGCGGACCTCGCGCAGGTCGGTGATGCTGAGCTCGACCCGGCAGCCCTCGCAGCGGCGCTGGAAGAGCCGGGCCGCGCCGACGCCGTTCTGGGTCTGCCGCAGCCGGGTGTAGACCTTGAGCAGGTCGGCGGGGATGACCACGGCGACGGTCTCGCGCTCGCGGGTGACCTTGGCCACCTCGGCGTCGATCTCGGCGGTCGCGGCGTCCCGACGGGCCTCGGCCTCGGCGGTGCTGTGCTGGGCGTCGTCGCGGCGGGCGGTCATCTCGGTGACCCGGGTCTCGGAGGACTCCAGCCGCTCCATGATCTCCAGGACGACGTCCTCCAGGTCGCCCTGGCGCTTGGCCAGCGCCCCGACCTCGTGCTGGAGGTTGGCGAGGTCCTTGGCCGAGTTGACCGAGCCGGAGTCCATCCGCTGCTGGTTGCGGGCGGCCCGGGTGCGGACCTGCTCGACGTCCTGCTCGGCCTTGACCAGCTCGCGCTTGGTGTCGCTGAGCTGGGTCTCGGCGGCGACGGTGAGGGAGCGCAGCTCCGTCAGGTCGGCGTTGCGCTTCTGGATCTCGGCGTGCTCGGGCAGGTTCTCCCGGCGGTGGGCGAGCTGGTCGAGCCGGGCATCGAGGGCCTGGAGGTCGAGCAGGCGGATCTGGTCGGCGGGCGCGGCGTTCAGGGGGTGCTCCTTGGTGATGCGTCAGCGTGCTGCGGGTGGCGGTTCGGGGGACGGCGCGACCTGTGCCGATCCAGTCAGCGGGTCACGGCCGTCAAGATCATGGTCGCCAAGTCACGGTCGTCGGGTCGCGGCCGTCGAGTCGCGGTCGTGGGTGCGCCGTCATGGGTTCACGTTCGTGGGTTCGCGGTCGTCGGGCGTCGCGGCCATCGGGGCGTGCAGCGTCCAGGGGTCGGTGACCTGCTGGGAGACCCGGGTCTCGAAGGTCCAGCCGCGCTTCTCGGCTGCGGCGTGGAGCTCGCGCTCCGCGCTGCGCAGCCAGGGCCACTCGGTGGCCCAGTGCGCGGCGTCCACCAGCGCCAGCGGGCTCGCCTCGCGGGCCTCGGAGGCGGGGTGGTGCCGCAGGTCGGCGGTGACGAAGGCGTCCACCCCGGCCGCGCGGACGTCGGCGAAGAAGGAGTCGCCGGAGCCGCCGCAGACCGCGACCCGGCGGATCGGCCGGTCCGGGTCGCCTGCGGCACGGACGCCCTGGGCGGTGGCCGGCAGCCCGGCGGCGACGCGGGCGGCGAAGGCGGTCAGCGGCTCCGCCTCGGGCAGCTCGCCGATCCGGCCGTGGCCCCGGCGTCCGGCCGGGTCGGTCGGGTCGGCGACCAGCGGGCCGGTGATGCGCAGGCCGATCGCCTCGGCGAGGGCGTCGGAGACTCCCGGGTCGGCGGAGTCGGCGTTGGTGTGGCAGACCAGCAGCCCGATGTCGTTGCGGATCAGGCTGTGCACGACCCGGCCCTTGAAGCTGTCGGCCGCGACCGTCGTGGTCCCGCGCAGATAGAGCGGATGGTGGGTGACCAGCAGGTCCGCGCCCCAGGCCACGGCCTCGTCGACGACCGGCTGGACCGGGTCGACGGCGAACAGCACCCGCCGGACCTCGGCGCCCGGATCGCCGCAGACCAGGCCGACGGCGTCCCAGGACTCCGCCCGGGCGGGCGGGTAGATCTCGTCGAACAGGTGTTGGACGTCGGAAAGGATCGGCACCCGTCGACTTTACCGAAGTTTCCCGGCCGGAACCGCCGGGTGGGCCGCCTTCGACCTGCTCCGCACCGGCTCACCCGTATGAGTGAAGGGGCATCGATCCGTTCGGATGGCCCCTGGGGCCTGAGTAGCGTCTTTGATGCGGCGGGGGGCGTCGGCCCGATGGCCCTTCCGCACCGCGCCCGGCCGAGGACCGCTGCGGTCCCGCCCTCATCCTCGTGGTGGTGACCCAACGCAATGACTGTGACACCTCAGCCCCTGCCGCAGCCTTTACCGCTGCCGCTGCCGGTCCCCCAGCCTCTGACTGCGCCCCTGCCCCCGGCCCTCACGCCCGTCCCCGCCCCGGCCCTCTTCGGGACCATGGCCGCAGCGCCCCTGCTCCGGGTGTCGGAGGGGTACCTGCCCACCGGCCAACCGCTCGAACCCGCGCCCGCACCCGCACCCGCCGGGCAGCCGGCACAGTCGGCGCGACCGTCGATGCCGTCAGTGCCGTCGATGCAGCCGTCAATGCCGTCGATCCACCCGCCCTTCCAGCCCGCTCCCTTTCCTTCCTTCCCGCCCCCGCCGGGCGGCGCCGCCGGCGGCCATGAGCCCGCGTTGACGCTGGTCGACACCCTGCCGTCGGAGCCGGAGCGGGTGGTGGCGCCGGTGCTGCGACGGGTCGGCTTCACCTTCTCCTCCGACGGCGGCTACGCCGCCTGCCTGGCGACCTCCGGGGACAGCGGCTGGTACCCGGAGAGCTGGTGGCTGGGCGGCGCCGGCGGCCCCGAGCCGATGCCGCTGCTCTCCGGCGGCGTCCCCGGCGGCGCGACCGGGCCCGAGAGCCTGCATTCGCAGCTGGTCTCGCTGCAGGACGGCCGGGTGCTGATCTGTCGGCAACAGCAGGAGGCACAGGCCCCGCAGGGCGGCGTTCGGCAGGATCTGCTGGTGCGGACGCCCGGCCGACCGGGCGAGCAGCTGGTCGGCAGCCTGCGGGTGCCGGCCCTGCGGCTGCTGGCGCTGCCCTCGGCCGGGTTCGGCGCACCGGTCGCGGTCGCGCTCGGCGCGGACCAGCGGCAGATCACCTCGGCCTGGCTGATCAGCGCGGACGGTGCGCCCCCGCAGCAGGTCGCCGAGTTCTCCGGCCAGGTCGGCGGCGGCGTGTGGCTGGACCGGGGCGGCCGGATGCTGGCGCTGGACCATGTCCGGCCCGGCGAGCACGGACCACTGGTGAAGACGGTCGTGCTCGACCTCGCCACCGGGGTGCTGAGCCCGCTGCTGGAGCTGGCCCCCGGCAGCAACGACCGGCTGGTGCTGGCGGACCCGGTGAGCGGCCTGATCCTGGTCCGCAGCGACGCGCCCGGCGTCGACCGGCTGGGCTGGGGCGTCCTCGGCGGGGAGCAGCCGCTGCGGTTCCCCGACTGCCTCCATCCGCCGCAGCGCTTCCTCCGGCCGGTCGCCATCGAGGCCGCGACCGACCCCGGCACCCCGGCGGCGGAGCTGCGGGTCGCGCTGCAGGGCGACTGGGGTGTGGCCTCCTCGCTCACGGTCTGGAGCCCCGGCGAGGGCCGGTGCGAACCGGTGGCGATACCGTCCGGCCGGCTGGGCGGGGTCGGCCACTGGTCCGCCGCCGGTCTGCGGATGCCCTACTCCGCGCCGGACCACCCGGCCGGGATGGCCACCATCGACGTCGACCTGCTGACCGGCGAGCAGCCGCAGCCGCAGGTCGTCGCACCGACGATGCCGCTGCGGCTGGCGCCGCTGCAGGGCGGCCGGGCCGGGGTGCACAGCCTGCTGCGCACCGTCCCCGACCCCTCGACGGTGCGGCAGCTGCGACCGAACCGGCCCGGCTGGCGGCTGGACGGCAGCTCGCCGCCCGGCGGCGGCGGACGCTGGCAGCCCGCCCGGACGGTGGAGCTGGCCGGAGCGGCCGGACCGGTGGAGGCCGTGGTCTACGGCGGGGACGCCTGGCTGACGGCGCAGCACCTGGTGCTGGCCCTGCACGGCGGCCCGGCCGATGCCTGGCGGATGGAGTTCGACCCGACGCTGCAGCGGATGGCCGCCGAGGGGCTGGCCGTGGTCGCCCCCAACCAGCGCGGCAGCACGGGGTACGGCATCGAACACGCCCAGGCGGTTCAGGGGGCCTGGGGCGGACCGGACCTGGACGACGTGCTGACGCTGCTGTCCTCGGTGAGCGGGCAGCGGGTCGCCTCGGGGCTTGAGCCCGCGTCACTCTTCGGGGTGAGTTACGGAGCGTTCCTGGCGCTGCTCGCGGCCTCCACCTCGCCGCACCTGGTGGCGCGGTGCGCGGTGGTCGCCCCCTTCCTCTCCGGCGCGCGGCTGCTGGCCGAGGCGACGCCCGGGGTGCGGTCGCTGACGGTGCGGATGGGCGGCGCGCAGGAGCCCGAGGACGGACGCGGCCCGCGCGACGTGCTCCGGCTGTGCCACCGACTGGTGGCTCCGCTGCTGGTCGTGCACGGGGACCAGGACGACGTGGTGCCGGTCGGGCAGTCCCGGACGCTGCGTCAGGAGCTGCTGCGGATGGGCCGGCGGGAGGGCGCGGACCTCCGGCTGGTGGAGGTGGCGGGGGCCGGGCACGAGGTCCTGGCCGAGGAGAGCGGGCCGGTTCTGCACGAGTTGTTGGCCGGATTTCTGCGAACCGGCCGCACCGGCTGATCGGTACGGGCAGGATGAGCGGCGGTCAGCAGCGGGTCCGGGGGCGGGCTGCGGGCGGCATCGATCGTGCACTCTTCGTTACCATGCCGGTGCAATAGGCGTAGAGAACATTGAATAGGGTGGCGCGGGGCAGGTGACCTGCAACGGGGTGATTCTGCCCGTACCTTTCCGGGCCGCCCGACGCCGGACCGCCCGACGCAGCCCGCAATCAGATATCGCACACAACGGAGAATGACGACTCTCATGTCCGATGCCCTCACCGACATCACTGAGAACCGCCTGGACACCGCACCGGGGGACAGTGACACCGAATCGGCCAAGGCCATGGCCCTGGCCGGCCGGCACCGCGGCCACACCGCGGACGACGACCGGGAGGGCCGCCGCGAACCCGCCGGTCACGGACGGCACCGCCGCGCCGGCACCGACTGAGTCGGCCACAGCGGCAGCCACGCGGGTGAGCCACGGCGGTGCGGAGCGATCGGGCGGGCCTGTCCCGATCGTTCCGCAGCGCCGCAGCACCACCACAGCAAGGCAACTGACGGTACGTCAATCGCCGTGCCGCAGGCCGAGGACGGCGACATTGGCATAGCCGTCGCCGGGAGTGCGGTCCGCGTAGAACGGGCTGAGCAGGTCGTCCAGCTCGGCCACGGTGAACAGGTCCTTGGCGGTGTCGAACCTGGCCAGCACCGGAGGCTGCCCGAGCACCGCGACCAGTCCGCCGTGGACGACGAACACCTGCCCGTTGACCCGCTCCGCCGCCGGCGAGGCCAGGTAGCCGACCAACGGGGAGACATGCTCGGGAGCCAGCGGGTCGAGCCCCTGCTCCGGGGCGGCCATCGTGCCGGTGAACACGTCCTCGGTCATCCGGGTACGGGCGCGCGGGCAGATGACGTTGCTGGTCACCCCGTACCGGGCCAGCGCCGAGGCGCAGCTGAGGGTGAGGCCGACGATGCCGCCCTTGGCCGCGGCGTAGTTGGGCTGTCCGGCCGAGCCACCGACGAACGCCTCCGAGGCGGTGTTGACGATCCGTCCGTAGACCGGTCCGCCCTCGCGCTTGGCCCGGTCGCGCCAGTACCCGGCGGCGGCGCGGGTGGTGGCGAAGTGGCCGCGGAGGTGGACCCGGATCACCGAGTCCCACTCCTCCCCCGTCATCGAGAAGACCATCCGGTCGCGCAGGATCCCGGCGTTGTTGACCAGGATGTCGAGTCCGCCGAACTGCTCCACCGCCAGCTCGACCAGTTGCCCGGCGGTGTCGAGGTCGGCGATGTCGCCGTAGTGGGCGACGGCGCGGCCGCCCTCGGCGACGATCGCGGCGACCGTCTCGTCCGCCGGGGCGGCGGACGCCGCGCCGCTGCCGTCGCGGCCGGGCGCGCCGAAGTCGTTGACGACGACGTTGGCGCCGAGCCGGGCCAGTTCCAGCGCCTCGGCCCGGCCGAGGCCGCGTCCGGCGCCGGTGACCACCGCCGTCCTGCCCTCCAGTGAGGTGCTCATGCTGCGGACTCCCGTTCTGCACAGAAGGTTCAGGGGTTCAGCGGTTCAGCGGTTCAGGCATTCAGACGTTCAGGCGTTCGGCGGTTCCAGGCTCAGAGGGTGATGACGGTGCGCAGGGCCTCGCCGGTCCGCATCTGCTCGATGGCGTCGTTGATCCCTTCGAGCCGGACATGGTGGGTGATCATGCCTTCGAGGTCCAGCCGCCCGGCCCGCCACAGGTCGATGATGGTCCGGTAGCCGCGCAGTACGTCCGCGCCGCCGTAGAGGGAGGGCAGCAGCCGCTTCTCGTTGAAGAACAGCTCGAACATGTTGAACTGCGCCATGTCGTCCATCGCCCCGGCGCCGACCACCACCACGGCGCCGCCGCGCCGGGTCGCGTCGTAGGCGGCCCGGACCGTCGCCGAGCGGCCGACCACCTCGAAGGCGTAGTCGAAGCCCTCGCCGCCAGGGGTCAGCCGCTGCTGCACGGCGGCCAGCCCCTCCGGGGCGACCGCCTCGGTGGCGCCGAAGCGCAGCGCCCAGTCGCGGCGTGCGGCCACCGGGTCGACCGCCACGATCTGCGCGGCGCCGGCGACCCGTGCGCCCTGGATCGCGGCGATGCCGACCCCGCCGCAGCCGATCACCACGACCGAGGAGCCCGGCTCGACCTTCGCGGTGTGGATCGCCGCACCCACCCCGGTGGTGACGCCGCAGCCGATCAGCGCGCCGACCTCGAAGGGCACGTCCGCGGGCAGCTTCACCGCGCAGCCGGCCGCGACGACGGTCTCCTCGGCGAAGGTGCCGGTACCGGAGAAGCCGAAGATGTCGGCGCCGTCGTAGCGGTAGTTGGGGGTGCCCATGTTGGCGAACCCGGCGAGGCAGAGGTTGCCCTCCCCACGCAGGCAGCTCGGACAGGTGCCGTCCGGCGGCATCCAGCAGATGACCACGTGGTCGCCGACCGCGAGGCCCTTGACGTCCGCACCGACCTCGGTGATCTCGCCGGCGCCCTCGTGGCCGGGGACGAACGGCGCGGGCTGCGGCAGCACGCCGCTCATCGCGGACAGGTCGGAGTGGCACAGGCTCGCCGCCCGCATCCGCACCCTGACCTGGCCCGCGCCGGTGGCGGGCAGTTCCACGCCCTCGTGGACCTCCAGCTTCTCCTGACCTGTCTGGTGCAGAACTGCTGCGCGCATAACGGCTCCCTGTGCGGCTCGGTGGATCGGTGGATCGGGTGCGGATATATCGAGTGACGGTGCGAGTGGTCAGGCGGTGCGGGCGGTCAGGCAGCGCGGGCGGTCAGGCAGCGCCGGTGGTCAGGCGGGGCGGGTGGTCAGCACGGTGTCGGCCAGGACGGGGGCGTCGGCGCGGTCCACGGCCGAGGCGGTGAGCAGGAAGCGGTCGTCGCCCTCCGCCCAGATCCGCACCCGCAGCGTCTCGCCGGGGAAGAAGACCCCGGCGAAGCGGGCGCTGTAGCCGAGGACCCGGCTCGCGTCGCCGTCCAGGACGGTGTCCACGGCGGCCTTGAGGGTGATCCCGTAGGTGCAGAGACCGTGCAGGATCGGTGTGTCGAAGCCGGCCGCCTTGGCGAAGTCGGGGTCGGCGTGGAGCGGGTTCCAGTCGCCGGACAGCCGGTAGAGCAGCGCCTGGTCGTGCCGGACCGGGATCTCCAGCTCGTGGTCCGGGGCCCGGTCGGGCATCTCGACCCGGCTGCTCCCTCCGCGCTCGCCGCCGAAGCCGCCCTCGCCCCGGGCGTAGATCTCGGTGTCGCAGGTCCACAGCGGCCCGTCGGCGTCGGCGGCCTCGCTGCGCATCACCAGCACGGCGGCCTTGCCCTTGTCGTGGATCGCGGCGAGGCTGCTGGTGAGCACGGCCCGTCCGAAGACCGGGACGGGGCGGTGCAGTTCGATGCGCTGGCCGCCGTGCAGCACCCGGGTGAGGTCGATGTCCAGGCCGGGCTGACTGAACGCCCCGGCCTTGGCGAGTCCGCCGCCCGCGACCGTGACGAAGCCGGGGAGGACCTGGAGGTCCTTCTCGTAGGTGTACCGCAGTTCGTCGGGGTCGGTGGCCGGTCGGTGCGCGCCCGCGCCGACGCCGAGGTGGTAGAGCAGCACGTCCCGCTGCTCCCACGCGATGTCGGTGCTGCGGGGCGGCGCTGCGAGGGCGGCGGCGGGGTCAATGGGCATCGCGGGTCTCTCCCTGTCGGGCCGGGTCATGGCCTGGGCCCGGGCCGGTGCCCGGGCCGGCACTCCGTGTGGACGGACCCCGGTGCGGCCTTCCGCACCGTCGGACGCACCGGGGCCGCTCGGCGCGGATCCCGGCTCGGTGACACGGCCGACTCCGCGGGTCTGTGGATGGGGCTGATTTGTAGAACCTGTTCTATCTTTCTGCTCGTCAGGTATAGCGCATCTCTCCGGCGTTGAGAATCCCTTCGCGCCCCACTCAGTTGCGCGCCGTCGGCTCGGGATCGCGCGGCAGCCCGAGGATCCGCTCGGCGACCACGTTGAGCTGGACCTGGGTGGTGCCGCCGGCGATGGTCAGACAGCGGGACATCAGAAAGGCGTGGCCGATCCGCGCACCCGCCCCCTCCTGGACCGCGCCCTCCGGACCGCTCAGCTCCAGTGCCGATTCGGCCACGCGTTGGGCGTGCGGGGCTGAGACCACCTTCCTGATGCTGCCGCCGGCTCCCGGGTCGAGCCCGTCCAGGCTGCTGAGTGCGGTGCGCAGGTCGATGCAGCCGAGGACGTGCTCGTCGGCCGCCAGCCGGCCCAGGGTCGCCGGGTCCGCGCCGGGCACGGCCAGCAGTTGCCGGACCGCATCGAGAGTGGGGCTGGCATCGGCCATGTGCACCCGCTCGTTGCCGAGGGTGTGCCGGGCCACCCGCCAGCCGCCGTCCACTTCGCCGACGACGGCGTCGGCCGGCAGTTCCACGCCGTCCAGGAAGACCTCGTTGAAGACCGCGTCGCCGGTGATCTCGCGGAGCGGGCGGATGTCGATTCCGCGCGTTGTCCGCATGTCGACCAGGAAGTAGGTCAGCCCCTGGTGCTTGGGCTTCTCCGGTGCGGTGCGGGCCAGCAGGATCCCGAAGTCGGCGGTGCGGGCGCTGGACGTCCAGACCTTCTGGCCGTCCACCCGCCAGCGGCCGTCCGGCAGCCGTACCGCGCGGGTGCGCAGCGAGGCGAGGTCCGAGCCGGCCTCGGGCTCGGAGAACAGCTGACACCAGCTCAGCTCACCGCGCAGGGTCGGCATCAGGTAGCGCTCCCGCTGCTCCGGCGTGCCGTGGGCGACCAGCGAGGGGACGACCCAGGTGCCGATGGTCAGGTCCGGCAGCCGGACCCCGGCCGCCGCGAGCTCCTGGTCGACCGCCAGCTGCTGCAGCGGTCCCGCGCCGCGCCCGTAGGGGACCGGCAGGTGCGGCGCGGCCCAGCCGTCCGGGGCCAGTCGGCGCCGCTGCTCGGCCGGGTCGAGCCCGACGACGGACGCGGCGGCGGCGCGCGCCTCGGTCCGGAAGTGCTCGGCCTCCGGCGGGAGTTCCAGCGCCGGCCGGGCCAGCCCGTGCGCGACGGCAGCCCGCCCCACCGCCCCGAACAGCGCCCGCTCGCCGCAGCCCACGCCACCGCCCACGCCGTCACCACCGCCACTGCCCACGCCGGCGAGCAGTTGCCGCAGTACGGCCGCCCGGCGCAGCCGGAGGTGCGCGCCGTGCTCCCAGGTGAAGCCGATCCCGCCGAGGATCTGGATGCAGTCCTTGGCGTTCTCGTAGGCCGCCTCCAGCGCCAGCGCGACGGCGACTGCGGCGCTGACCTCGGCGCGACCGACGGCGCCCCGGTCCACGGCCTCCCGGGCCACGGCGGCCTGATCCACGGCGTCCCGGGCCAGGGCGTCCCGGGCCAGGGCGTCCTGATCACGGGCCGCCTGCCAGACGGCGGCCGTGGCCTTCTCCGTCCGCACCAGCAGGTGTGCGCAGAGGTGCTTCACCGCCTGGAACTGGCCTATCGGCCGCCCGAACTGGTGCCGGAGGGTGGCGTGCCGGACGGCGGTGTCCAGCGCCCAGGCCGCGATCCCGCAGGCCTCGGCCGCGATCGGCACCGCGAGGGCGGCCCGGAGCGCCGGGGTGTCGGCGGCCACCCGCCGCTCGGCGGGCAGGACGACGTCCAGCTCGACCCGGAGCAGCCCCCGGGTGAGGTCGAGCGAGGGCAGCGGGGTGAGCCCGGCCTCGGTGGCCTCGACCAGGTACCAGTACTCACCCTCACCCTCGCGCGCGCCCCCACCGCCACCCTCACCCTCGCCCTCGGCGGAGCGGGCCGGGAGCAGCAGCAGATCGGCGCCCTCGTCGCCGAGCACCACCGGCGTGCTGCCGTGCAGCCGCAGCCGGCCGCCGGCCACCGGTTCGGCGCGCAGCCCGCCGGGGTCGAGGGCGACGGCCGCGCTACGACTGCCGTCCGCGAGGGACGCCGTCTCCGGACCCGAACGGCCGCCCCGGTCGACGACGACGGTGGCGAGCACGGTCGGCAGGTGGTTCCCCGGCAGCAGCGCCCGTCCGGTCTGCTCCATGACGACGGAGAGGTCGAGCAGGGTGCCGCCGCCTCCCCCGGCCTGCTCGGACAGGTGGGGACCGATCAGCCCCTGCTCGGCGAGCGACTTCCACCAGCCGGCCGGGGATCCCGGAGCCCGGTCCGGTGCGGCCTCGCCGAGCTCGCGTTCCAGCAGTCCGCGCACGGCGGCGCCCAGCGCTCGGTGGTCCTCCGTGATGCCGATGGCCATGCGAGTCCCTCCACCGTTGGGCGCAGCACGTTTACTGACGCACCGTCAGATTAGAACGTGTTCCATCGCACCGGTAGACCCGGCCGCAGCCAACCTTCTACCCGGCACCCTGCCCGGCTGCGTCAGGAAGGGGTAGCGGGCGTCGGCAGGGCGGCGGCCCGGCTGGTGGCGCAGACGAGCACCACCGCCTCCGACTGCCGTGGCAGTCGAACGGCCACCGTTGCCCGCGCAGTGCGGGCCACGTATGCTCCTGCCCCCAGCCTTCGGCGCCCCTGCCAGTCGGCCGGCAGACACGACGCGGGCGGAGCGCATGGTTGATAGCGGGGTCCTGTTCACCGGCGGAGTCGGGGCGGCCGTCTGGGTCGCCGCCGGATGGCAGGCGGCCCGCCAGTGGCAGGCCACCACCGGACGCCGTGCCACCGGGTTGGTGTCGCGGGTGAAGGTCGCCCCGCGTGGCGGCACCTCCAGCACGGTGCGCTTCATGGACGAGTCCGGCGTTCCGCACCAGTTGGAGTCGGCCTTCCGCGGCAGCGTCGGACAGGAAGTGCAGGTCGGCTATCCGGCCGGCAAACCGCAGCGCGCCCGCATGATCGGCGGCTTCTCTCCCTGGGGGTTCCCGATCACGGCGACGGTGGTGGGCGGCGCCTTCCTCGCAGTCGCCGCAGCCCTGCTGACGGGGCGCTGAGCCGGTCGGCCACTCGGAACGCGGACTCACGCCGGCGTGGGCGGCGAGGATCCGCCAGGCGCCCTCGGCGTGGACCCAGGCGTGGGTGTACTGGAGGCGCGCGGCGAACGGCTGGCCGGCGGCGGCGCCCCGGAGCGTGGCCAGCACGCGGCCTCCGGCCGGCGGCTGCCGCACGAGCCTTTTTCCCTTCAGTTCCCTTCAGCTCTCTTCCGGATTGCGCCCGTTCCCGACACCATGCGGACTTGTCCCGTTCACGCCAGCCACACTCCTCGGCCCCCGCTGTGCCCGACCGTGTTACCCGCAGGTATCCGACCCCTCACTTGGAGTCCCCCGTGTCCCCGCTCACCCGTCGCACCTTCCTCGGCTCAGCCGCCGCGCTCGGCGCAGCCCTCGGCCTGGACAATCTTCCGAGCACCGTGTCCAAGGCCTCGGCCGCGGGCACCACCGGCACTATTGCTGATGTGAAGCACGTCGTGGTCCTCATGCAGGAGAACCGCAGCTTCGACCACTACTTCGGCTCGCTGAAGGGGGTCCGCGGCTTCGACGACCGTGCCACCATCCAGATCAACGGCGGCAACAGCGTCTTCAACCAGGCCAACGGCAGTGGCCGGCAGTACCCGTGGCAGCTGAGCGCCACCGACACCTGGTACTTCGGGGTGAGCAAGGAGCAGCTGGCGCAGTGCGACGGCTCGCTGGACCACTCCTGGTCCACCCAGCACGAGGCGTGGAACAACGGCAAGATGGACTCCTGGGTCTCCGCCAAGGGCTCGGTGCGGACCATGGGCTTCATGAACCGCTCGGACATCCCGTTCCACTACGGGCTGGCCGACGCGTACACCATCTGCGACGCGTACCACTGCTCGATCCTGTCGGCGACCGGCCCGAACCGCACCTACCTGTGGTCCGGCGAGATCGACCCGACCGGCACCGCGGGCGGCCCGGCCTACGACGGCGGCAGCGAGTCCGGCCTGAAGTGGCAGACCTACGCCGAGACCCTGCAGAACGCCGGGGTCAGCTGGAAGGTCTACCAGAACGCCTCCGACAACTTCGGTGACAACGCGCTGGCCTACTTCAGCCAGTTCGCCAACGCGTCCACCAGCAGCGCGCTCTACCAGCAGGGCATGGGCTCGGTGCCCAGCACCGGCAACACCCCGGTCGACATCGCCAACGCCATCGCCGCCGACGCCAAGGCCGGCACCCTGCCGCAGGTCTCCTGGGTGGTCGCCAGCCAGCTCTACTCCGAGCACCCGGACGGGCCGCCGGAGAACGGCGCCTACTTCGTCAACCTGGTCTTCCAGGCCCTGGCCGCGGACCCGGACGTCTTCAACTCCACCGTGCTGTTCCTCAACTACGACGAGAACGACGGCTTCTTCGACCACGTCCCGCCGCCGGTCGCCCCGACCGGGACCGCCAACGAGTTCTACTCCGGCGAGAACATCGGCCTGGGCTTCCGGGTCCCGATGATCATCGCCTCGCCGTGGAGCCGCGGCGGCTACGTCGACTCCCAGGTCTACGACCACACCAGCGTCATCCAGTTCCTGGAGACCTGGACCACGGCCCTGGGCACCCCCGCCCTCTGCAACAACATCAGCGCCTGGCGCCGCCAGGTGTGCGGTGACCTCACCGGCGCCTTCGACTTCGCCAACCCGGTCTACGGCGCGCCGACCCTGCCGGCCGCGACCGCCACCATCAGCCAGGCCACCGCCAACGTGATGGTCAACCCGAGCCCGGGCACCAACTCCATGCCCACCCAGGAGGCCGGCACCAAGCCCGCCCGCGCGCTGCCCTACCAGCCCAACGCCTGGGTCGACCACATCGAGTACGACGCGAACAACGCCACCCTGCTCTGGCTGGACCTGGCCAACCAGGGCCCGCAGGCCACCGCCCACGCGCACTACTCGGTCTACTCCAACGCCGGCAACACCGGCGGTCCCTGGCAGTACACGGTGGCCCCGTACAACGCCGCCACCGGCACCGACGGCAGCACCAGCGCCTCGTTCAGCATCGGCGCCAACAACGGCAACGGCGCCTACGACCTCACCGTCCTCGGCCCCAACCGCTTCCTGCGGCACTTCGCCGGCAACGCCACCACCGCCGGCAGCACCGCCGAGGCCGTCACCTACTACGCCACCGCCCCCAACACCGGTGCGGAGGCGGTCTGGTTCACCATGAAGAACACCGGCACCAGCGCCGTCACCTTCACCATCACCTCGAACAACTACCGCACCGACGGCCCGTGGACGTACAACGTCGCCGCCGGGGCCAGCGTCTCCGACTACTTCAACGCGGTCACCATCGCCAACGGCTGGTACGACTTCACGGTCACCGTCAGCAGCGACTCCAGCTGGAGCCGCCGGGCCACCGGCCACATCGAGACCGGCGCGGTCAGCGTCACCGGCTGACGCCGCAGCGGGCCGACGGGCCGCAGCAGACCGGTGCAGGCCCGGTCCGGGGCCGGAGCGCGAACCTTCGCGGTCCGGCCCCGAGCCGTCGTCGGCCCGGCCGCCACCGGCCACCCGCTGTGGTGCCCGGGCGGGGCTACCGGCATCATCATCCGTCGTGACCTCCCCTTCCCCGGTCTTCCCGGACGCCGCAACCGAGCCGGCCGCCGCCGACTCGACCACCCCCGCCGACGCCCGGCCCTGCCCCGAGTGCGGTTCACCGCTGACCAGCGACCCGCGCTTCGTCGAATGGTGCCCGTCCTGCGAGTGGGGCGCGCTGCCGAAGACAACGCCGTCCAACACCCGCCGGGACCGCCTCAACCGGAGGTTCAACCGGGGGCTCGAACAGCGACTGTTCGACCGGGTCGTCGCCGGCGCCGACCGAGGGCGCTCCGCTCCGAGCGGCACGGACCTCGTCGTACTGGTCCTGGCCGGATTCATCCACCTGGTCACCCTCGCCCTGTTCGCGGCCGGCGTCGCGCTGCTGCTGCAGCCCCTCTGGCCGCCCCGGGTGCTCGGTGCGGTGCTGATCGCCGTCGGCTGTCTGTTCCGCCCGCAACTCGGCCCCGGCCGCCGGTCGCTGCGCAGGCAGACGGTTCTGGAACGCAGCGCGGCGCCGGCCCTGTACGCCCTCGCCGACCGCGTGGCCGCCGAGGTCGGCACCGCGCCCGCTGCGGTGATAGCCGTCAACGGGTGGCACAACGCCTCGTACCACCGGGTCGGCCTGCGACGGGAGGTGGTGCTGACGCTGGGACTGCCGCTGTGGGAGACGCTCGCCCCCGAGCAGCGACTCGCACTGCTCGGCCACGAGTTCGGCCACGGCGCCAACGGCGACTTCCGGCGCGGCCTGTGGGTGGGCTCCGCACTGCGGAGCCTCCAGGAGTGGTACTACCTGCTGAGCCCGGGGGCGGGCCCGCAGGGACGGCGGGTCGGGCGCGGCCTCGTCGCCTCCGGTACCGCCGTGGCCACGGTACTGCTGGCCGGGTTCGCCTACCTGGTGCTGCTGTTCCACCGGCTGCTGACCCGGTTGACCGCGCTGTCCAGCCGTCGCGGGGAGTACCTGGCCGACGGCTTCGCGGTCCGCGTCGCGGCCAACGACGCGACCGTGGGAATGCTGGAGATGCTGACGCTGGGCAGCTCCGTCGACCATGTGGTGCGCAGGCGGCGGCTGAACGCCAAGCCGGTCCGCCGAGTCCGTGCGAGTGCCCGGCCCCGACCGGCGCCCGAGGCAGCGCCGCGACCGGCGTACGAGTACCAGCCGGTCCGACGACCTGCGGAGGCACCGGCCGCGCCGGCGCAGCCGACCCCGGCCGCGCAGCCGGCGGCACCCGACCTCTGGTCCGAGCTGCGGTCGTACCTCGCCTCCATCCCGCAGAGCGAGCGCGCCCGTCGACTCGTCGCGTCCCGGCTGGAGGAGGCCGCCGTGGACGCCTCGCACCCGCCGACGCACCTGCGGATGGCCTATGTGCGGCAACTGCCCGCGACGAAACCGGCGATCGTGCTCACCCCCGCCGAGATACGAGCCGTGGACGCCGAGTTGGCCCCGCTGCGGGCCGCCCTGGCCCGCAGCCTGGACCAGAGGCCGGCCTGAACCACGAGGCAGGGCCCGGACCGCGCAGTCGGCGGTCCGGGCCCTGCGGGTTCTCGTTGGGGGCGGACTGAGGGATCAGCCGGCGAGGCTGCCCGAGTCGGAGCCGGAGTCGGAACCGCCGTCGGCGGTCATGCTGGTGATCAGGTCCTGCAGCGTGCTGGCCTCCAGCGCCGTCGCCCCGCTGGGCGCGGCCGGGGCGGGCGCCTGGTCGTTGAAGGTCAGCGACAGCGGAAGGTGCTCGCCGGGCTTGCCGTCCGGGTTGAGCTGCCAGAAGTCGAACGCGACCTTGGACAGCGAGCCGTCGCTGCCGATGTAGAGGTCGGCCGAGATGTCCTTGTTCGGCGCGGTGCTGGACGAGGCGGAGGGCGCGGCGCTGGGCGAGTCCGAGGAGGAGCTGTCCTTGAGCGCGTCGCTCAGCCCGGGGATCTCCTTGACGATCGGCGTGAGGGCCTGCGTGAGGTCGGCCTCCAGCTTGTCGGCCGGCGCCGACACCACGATGTGGTCCTGCCCGTTGCTGCTGCCCTTGTCGGTCAGCGTCACATCCTGCTGGAAGACCTGGCTCAGCGCCTGGGCCAGCTTCTGCTCGGTGCCCGCGGCCAGGGTCGGCACCGCCGTCGGCAGACCCGACGGCAGACCCGACGGCAGGCCCGAGGCCCCCGAACCGGCCTGGCTCTGGAGCTCCTTGCTGAGCTGCTCCAGCTGCTTCGGGTCCACCGACACCCACTTGTCGGACAGCAGCGCCTTGAGGGCCGCGTACTCGGCCGGCATGCTGCCGATCTCCTGCTGCATCTGGGAGACCGAGGCGGCCTCGGACGGGTCGTCACTGAGCGCGGCGATGGCGGCCATGTCGACCCGGACATAGTCGACCTGGTTGACCACGCGCAGCTCCAGCAGCGGCTTCTGGTTCCCGGCGTGCACCTCGAAGGAGGCGTCGACCCCGGCCGGCAGCTGGCTCTGGCTGCTCTCCTGGGTCTTCATCACCTGTCCGAGCGGCTTGTCGGCGCTGAGCACGAGCGTCGCGCCGAGACCCGCGACCTTCTGCGCGTCGACCATCTTCATCGCGTCGGAGGTGCCCTTGTCGAGAGCGACCAGTTGCGCCGCGGTGGCGTCGAGCGAGAAGGACACGGAAAGAGTCTTACTGTCACCGATCTTGCCGAAGGCCGAACCGACCTTCTCCCCCGTGGTGATCTGCTTGACGGCGCCGCAGGCGGCGACCCCGGCCGCGAGGCCGACCGTGCAGGTGAGAGCGAGAGCGACCGTGCGTATGCGGGTAATGACAGACTCCTTGACAGATCGTCGACCGCATCACCGGTCGCTTGCTATTTTCTTACCCTAGAGGTGGATGATCACGATCGGAGCGGCTGATGATCACGCCGAGATATCGGTCTGTATCCATCTCGCCATTTCGTCCTTTACAACCGCTTTACAGATGACTCCGGACGGCGGGCCACAACTGACGGCCCGATACCGCAGCGGAGCCGAACGGCACCGGCTTCGGCGGACGTACCGTCCAGTAGGGTCCCTCTCGGACGGGACCGGTTCGACGGCCCCGGTCCGCAGCGAGCGAGCGGCGCGAGCACCGGAAGCAGGGAGAGCAGCAGATGGCCGACACGGCACAGGCGGACGCGGGAGCCCGGGTTCCGGCAGCGGAGGTGCTGGCGGCGTTCGAGTCGGCCACCGGCTTCATGCCCGTCGACGAGGGGCTGGCCCTCTACGCCGCGGCGGCCGGTGCGGCGGCGGCCACCGGACTGCCGCTGCTTGAGGTCGGCAGCTACTGCGGACGCTCGACGATCCTGCTCGCGGACGCCGCCCGGCAGGCCGGGACGGTCGCGCTGACCGTCGATCACCACCGGGGCTCGGAGGAGCAGCAGCCGGGCTGGGAGTACCACGACGCCTCGCTGGTCGACCCGGAGGTCGGCCTGATGGACACCCTGCCCCGGTTCCGCCGCACCCTGCACGCGGCGGGCCTGGAGCAGCACGTGATCGCCCTGGTCGGGCGCTCGCCGCAGGTCGCGGCGGTCTGGGGCGGTCAGCTGGGACTGGTCTTCGTCGACGGTGGCCACACCGACGAGCACGCCACCGCCGACTACGAGGGCTGGGTCCCCCATCTCGCCCCGGAGGGCCTGCTGGTGATCCACGATGTCTTCCCCGACCCGGCCGACGGCGGACAGGCCCCGTACCGGATCTACCTGCGGGCGCTGGCCGAGGGGTTCGCCGAGGTCTCGGCGCACGGCTCGCTGCGGGTGCTGCGCCGACGCTGACGCCGATCTCCCGTCAACCCGCACGGTTCCGGCACGTGGTTCGGTACCGTGGCCGGAACGCAGCAGGTGCCGGCGCAGACGAGGGGCGGGGAGGCCGCGATGTCCGACACGAACGACAGCACACCGGCAGTCTGGGACCCGTCCGCGCGCGACGGCGCGGGCGGCTGGGTCCGCCGCCGCGCCGAGCCCGCCGACGCGGCAGACGCGGCAGCCGCGGCGGCTCCGGCGGCTCCGGCGGCTCCGGCCGGGTCGGCGGACGAGCAGCCGACGGCGCTGCTCCCGCTGGTCCCCGACCAGCCCGACACGGCGGACACCTGGTCCGGGGCCGCGACGGAGCCGTTCACGGTCCGCACCCACCCGCAGTACGGGGCACCCGGGTACGACGCGCCGCCGACCGTGCCGCTGCCGCCGGTCGATCCGCCGCCGATGCCCCTGTTCCGACCGGACGCCGCCCCCGCAACCCCCTTTCCCGGCACCGCCCCCGCCCCCGCCCCTCGCTACGGACCGCCGTCGGTCCCGCCGCAGGGGACGCCGCAAGGGGTGCCGCAGGGGGTGCCGCAGCAGTGGCAGCAGCAGCCGGAGGAGCAGCCGGCGCGACGCGGCGGCCCGTCGCGGCGGCTCCTGCTCGCGGTGGTCGCGGCGCTGGTCGTGGTGGGCGTGGTCTGGGCGCTCAGCCGCTCCGGTTCCGCAACCGGCGCCCGGGCGGGGGCGACCGTGAGCCCGACCGGCCCGGCGGCCGGGGCGGCGCCGTCCGTCAGCGCCGCCAACTCGACCACGCCCTCTGCCTCCCCCTCCACTTCCGCTTCCGCTTCCGCTTCCGCGTCCGCGGGTGCCGACGGGCAGGCGGAGGCCGCCGCCGTGGACAAGCTGCTCGCCGCGAGCGTCGGTTACCGCCAGCAGGTGGTCGACGCGGTGTCCGCCGTCCAGCAGTGCACCGACACCGGTTCGGTGACGGCCGCGCAGTCCTCGCTCTCGCAGGCCGCGAGCGAGCGGCAGACGATGGTGACCCAGCTCGCCGCGCTGGACGTCTCGCAGATCCAGGGCGGTGCCGCCGCCGTCCAGACGCTGTCCCGGGCGTGGACGGAGTCGGCGACCGCCGATACCGACTACGCCTCCTGGGCCGGAATGATGGCGGCCGGCGGCTGCACCCCGGGCAACGCGCCGGACACCACGGACTACGACAACGCCCAGGCGCAGAGCGCCTCGGCGACCACCGACAAGAACTCCTTCGTGGTCCTGTGGACTCCGATCGCCATGCAGTACGGCCTGCCGACGAGGACCGCCGATGCCATCTGACCGTGACCGCAGCGGCGACCACGACCGTCCCGCCGGGCGCGGGGAGCAGGATCGGGGCTTCCGGGCCACGACGCTGGTGGTGGTGCTGGCGGCGCTGATACCGCTGAGCTTCGCGGGCTGGCTCGGCTGGCAGGCCGTGGCCAAGGGAAAGGAAGCCACCGGCGCGACCGCCGGCCGGACCGCCGCCGTTTCCGCCCCGGCGGCGGCGCCGTCCTCGGCGTCAGCTTCGATGTCGGCGTCAGCGTCAGCGCCGGCGTCGGCGTCGGCGTCGGCCGCGCAGGCCGCCGCCGCGCTGCCGCTCGCCGGGAAGGTCGTGACCATCGACCCGGGCCACAATCCCACCAACTACCTTCACCCGCAGCAGATCAACGCCCTGGTGCAGGTGGGCAACGGCAGCAAGGCCTGCGACACCACCGGCACCGCGACCGACTCCGGCTACCCCGAGGCGGACTTCTCCCTGGACGTGGCCCGCCGGGTCCGGGCGATCCTCCAGGCCGAGGGCGCCGAGGTGGTCCTCACCCAGGACGGCAACCTGCCCTGGGGCCCCTGCGTCACCACCCGGGCGGCGATCGGTAACCAGGCGCACTCCGACGCTGCGATCTCGATCCACGGGGACGGCGCCGGGCCGACCGACATCGGCTTCCACGTCATCCTTCCGGCGTCGGTGGTGGGCGGCGGCGCCGACACCGCGCCGATCACCGGCCCCTCGCGCACCCTCGGGCTCGACGTGCGCTCCGCCTTCCACAGCGCCACCGGGGAGCCCTTCGCCAACTACGTCAACGGCGGCACCGGGCTGGACGTCCGGAGCGACCTCGGCGGACTCAACCTGTCGACCGTCCCGAAGGTGTTCATCGAATGCGGCAACATGCGCAATGCCACTGACGCGCAGCGGATGACCGATGCCGCCTGGCGACAGCTCGCGGCCAAGGGGATCGCGGCCGGGCTCACAGCGTTCCTGATCCAGCAGAGTTGACGACCGAACACCAACCACGTGCCATCAGTACCGCACGCCCCAGTACGCTATGGGCGGTCTTACCATCATCACTCATGAGAGGGTCTGGACTCGGTGAACCTCCGAACCGTCACCAGGGGGGACGCCGCGCTCGCGTTTGCGGCCCTCCTGCTTCTGATCGCCTCGTTCCTCCCGTTCTACTCGGTGGACATCTCCTACGGCGCGTTCGGCGGTAGCGACAGCTACTCGCAGAACGCCTGGACGCTGACCCGGATGCCGCTGCTGCCGGCGGTGTTCTTCCTCGGGATCATCGGGGTGGCGCTGGTCCTGGGGTCGAAGCTGCTGCCCGCCGATCCCCGGCCGGCCGGCATCCAACTGAGCCACTGGGGGGCGGTGCTGACCGTCGCGGCGTTCTGGTCCGCGCTGTGGTCGCTGCTGAGCGCGCAGGGCGGGCTGAGCCTCGGCATCGGCGCCTACCTGGGCTTCATCGCCGACCTGCTGGCCGCAGGCCTGGTCCTGGCCGGACCCCGGGTGCCCGCGCTGGCACTGCCGCTGACGTCCGCCACGCCGGGGCAGACCCCGCCGACCGGCTACCCGCAGGGCCAGCAGGGCGGTCACCACTTCGGCCAGCCGGTGCAGCAGGCCCAGCCCGGCCAGCCGTTCAGCGGCCCGCAGACGGGTCAGACCGGCGGCTACGGCTACCCGGACCCCAATGCCCCGCAGCCCGCGCAGGGCGGCTACGGCTACCCGCAGCAGGGCGGGGAGACCGGCCGACCCTTCGGCGCCCCGGCCCAGGAGGCCGCTCCGGCCCCCGCTCCGGCGCCGGCCCCCGCACCGACGCCGACCCCGCAGGATGCACCGCCGCAGCAGGACCACGCCACGGCGATGCTGACGCCGGTGGTCAAGCCCGAAGCGGCCGAGCCCAAGACGGTGCCGCTGGCCGAGCCCAGGACCATGGCCCTGGGCGAGCCGAAGGCCGTGCCCGAGCCGAAGACCGTCCCGGAACCGAAGCCCGTGCCGGAGCCCGCACCGGCCTTCGCGCCGTTCTGGTTCGCCGTCCCGGCGGCCCGCGCCCTCTCCCCGGAGCAGGGCCCCGAGGGCGCGCCGGTGGGCGAACTCGTCCCCGGCACCTGGTACCTGGCCATCGCCCAGCGCGGCGACGCGCTGGTCACCCAGACCCAGGAGGGCAAGCGCGGACTGCTGACCGACACCTCGGGCATCCAGCGCGGATAGCCGGACCGCCCGACCGGGCAGAGCCCGGCAAACGGCCGCTGCGGGCCGGAACGGTGACCACACCGTCCCGGCCCGCAGTCATGTCCGCGCAGCCATGTCCGCGCAGTCGTGTCCGCACGGTTGCGTCCGCGTGCTGCCCCGGCGGCGGCGTTGTGGGTCGGCGGTCTCCGGCCTATGCTGCCCCCACAAGCTGACGCGCCGTCAGAAAATGGGGGTACCAAGCCATGCGCCTCGGTCTCGCTCTCGGCTACTGGGGTGCGGCCCCCACCGAGGACTTCGTCGGACTCGCCCAGGAGGCGGAACGCCTGGGCTACGGCTCGGTCTGGACCGCCGAGGCCTGGGGCTCCGACGTCTTCACCCCGCTCACCTGGATCGCTGCCCACACCAGCCGGATCGCGCTCGGCACCGCCGTCGCCCAGATGGCCGCCCGCACCCCCACCGCCACCGCGATGCACGCGATGACCCTCGACCACCTCTCCGGCGGCCGGTTCACGCTCGGCCTCGGCCTGTCCGGACCGCAGGTCGTGGAGGGCTGGTACGGCAGGCCGTTCCCGCGCTCCCCGCTCACCTCGATCCGCGAGTACGTCGACGTCGTCCGCCAGGTGCTGCGCCGCGAGAAGCCGGTGGTCCTCGACGGTGCCTACCACCCGCTCCCCTACCCGGGACAGGACGGCTCCGGCCTCGGCAAGCCGCTGAAGTCGATCCTGCACCCGCTGCGCCCGGACGTGCCGATCCTGCTGGGGGCCGAGGGCCCGCGCAACATCGCCCAGACCGCCCGGATCGCCGACGGCTGGCTGCCGCTGTACTTCTCCCCCGAGCGCGCCCACCTCTACACGGACGCCCTCGCCGCCGCCCGCCCCGGCTTCACCGTCGCCCCCCTGGTCCACGCCCGGGTCTGCACCGACGTGGAGGCCGGACTCGCCCCGATCCGGGCCATGCTGGGCTTCTACATCGGCGGCATGGGCGCGCGCGGCCGCAACTTCCACGCCGACCTGATGGCCCGGATGGGCTACGAGTCCGAGGCCCGCCGGATCCAGGAGCTGTTCCTGGCCGGGCAGCAGGCCGAGGCCGTGGCCGCCGTGCCCGCCGCCTTCGCCGACGAGATCTCGCTGGTCGGCCCGCGCGAGCGGATCGCCGAACGGCTCGAAGCCTGGCGCGCCGCCCCGGTCACCGACCTGCTGCTCACCAGCCGCGACCCGCAGACCCTGCGCACCCTGGCCGAACTGGTGCTCTGAGCAAGGGCAGGGGCATCCCACCATCAGAGCCGGGCTTGCGTCCGGCCCAGACTGGGCGACTTGCATGACGGAACGTCAGGGCAGGCACTTGCATCGGCCAACGTTGCGGGACGGCGATCCGATGGCGCAGGGACGGGATCTCGGCGGACTTGTCGCGGTCGCTCACGCTACGGGTGCGGGATTACCCGGAGGATGAAGACTCGCTCAAGCCGCGGATGGACGGCGAAGACGACGATGCCGTCTCCGGCAGTCATCTGCTCCAACGGCAACGGCCCGCCGCTGTAGGTACTGCCGTCCAGGTAGAGCGCTTCCGCCATCCTGACCAGCTCCGCCGCCTTGGTCTCGACCGCCGCCAGGAGGCCCGGGGACGCCTGGCCGGCGACCCATTCCTCGTTCGGGGTCGTACTCCCACGCCCAGGTCACGCACTCACGGCCTTACAGGCGCTGCGATAGATCTCACCGTACGCGTGGACGTACTTCCGACAGTCGTCCAGGCTTGCCGCATGGTCAGCGAGGTACCGAGCACGGTGGAACGTCTCCGCCGTCTCCGGGAAGCGTTCGATCTCCACGATCGCGGCCCAGTGCTCCAAGAACGCACGCACAGGGCCGATACTGCCCGCCTTGATCGCCTCGTCCGTAGCCTTCGTGTGTTCCTCTGCCAGGCGGGCAAACTGATCGGGGGCGACGACCGCGAGGGCCGCCCTGATGTCGGCGATGGTCCTTGCCGGCCTAGGGGCGATCTCGCCTCCGCCGACGACGGACTCGTCGGGCTGAGCAGTCATGATCTTCCTCCTCGGCCGGGTGCCGGATGATGGCGCACTCTGGCTGGACCCAGTCCATGGGGGCACAGGCTTCCGGTCGGCCGTACTGCGCGAGGGCCTCGCTGAGCCATTGACGTGAGACATGCACCACCCCAGCCCCATGATGAAAAATTCGCGGCGCACGACGGTCAGCAGGGGCTGCGACCCGAATTCGGGGGCCGCCCCGAGCAGGCCGGTCACTGTGGTGGACTGACTGGCGTCAACCATGGCGACCGGGCTGCGGGGGCATGGCGGGACCGTCAGTCGAAGACCAGGCCCTCGCTCCAGAGGCGGGCTACCTCGGTGTCGCCGAGTACCTCGACCTCGGCCGGGCCGCGTCGGTTGATCCAGAGCAGGAGCTCGCGCGCGGTGCCGCGTACCGCTGCTGCGCCCTTGGCGTGGCCCTCGTCGTAGGCGAAGCCCTCCGCCGTGCGGCGCAGCAGCCACTCCCCCGGGGTGTCGGTGCAGTGGAGGTGGAGGGTGCCGTCGCCCTCCTGCGGCTCCGCCCCGGTGACGGCCAGGGCCTTGAGGTTGGGGAAGGCCCGTGCGCCCCGGGCGGTGGCGTTGTGCAGCAGCTCGTCCACATTGTCGGCCGCGAGGTCCGCGTCCACCGCCGAAGCCCTGCCGGTTGCCTGCTCGGCGTCGATCCGGTGCACCAGGGTCTCCTGGGCCATCCGCCGGGCCCAGAAGCCGGTGTGCCGCTCCCAGGCCCAGCCCCAGACCGGCTCCGCCGGTCCGCGTTCCCGCAGCAGCGCGGCCAGCCGTCGGCTGCCGCTCTCGAACCAGCGGGCGAGTCCGGCGCCGTCGGCCGGGGCCTCGGCGTCGGGGAGGTCGTCCCAGCCGGGACGTTCCGTCGCCCGGGTGTCGACGATGTGGAAGGCCCAGCGGTGGACCGTCCCGGTGTGGCGGACCAGCGCGCCGAGGTCCCAGTCCGGGCAGGCCGGCACCCGGGCCTCCGGGTCGCCGTCGGCGACCGCCTCGGCGAGGGCCGCCGTGTCCGCGTCCAGCGCCGCCAGGTACCGCTCGTGTTCCAGCCACTGCACGGCCGTCACCCCTGTCCCGTCTCGGTCTCCGCTACGTCACGGGACCGTAGCAGTCGGCGGCATCGGCCGGTGGAACCGTTTTCGGTGACGGGAACGGGGCAGGCGTTCAACATGAGTGTGTTGACCCGATTGATCGCCCTCGCGGCGAATGTCGCCGCGCTGATCCTTGTCGTCTGGATCCTCCTCTACCTCTTCGACGCGAACGCCGGCAACAATGTCGTCCACTGGTTCCAGCAGGCGGCCGACTGGTTGGCGACCTGGTCGAGGCATCTGTTCAGCGATGATGTCGGCAACCCCAAGCTGCATGCCGTCCTGGTCTTCGGCGTCCCGGCCGTCGTCTACGCCGCGGTCGGCAACGGTCTCCACCGAGCCGCGAGCCGGGACTGAGCCCCGGGGACCCGGTCAGTAGCGGGCCGCGTCGTGGCGGACCGAGCCGTGGCGGGCAGAGTCGTCGCGGGCCGAGTCAGTAGAGGGGCGGCAGCGCGGGCAGCGCAGCCGCCCCGCGCTGGTCGAGCCCGGCCCCGTCGGAGCGGCCGGTCAGCCAGCCGAGCAGCTCGGCCTGCGGGCCGGCCACCGTCGGAGCCTGCCGGTCGCCGGGGGCGGGCTCGTGGCACTCGCCGGTGTCGGTGGCGAGCAGCCGCACGGCCGGCGCGTCCGCGCGGGCGCGGAAGGACGCCACCACCCGGCCGAGCAGGTCCCGGACGAAGTCCGGGGGCCACTGCGCGCAGCCGAAGCCGGCGTCGAGATCGACGTGGTGCAGCAGTACCTCGGCCAGCCGGGAGTCGGCGATCCGGGCCGCCCGGTGCTCCTGCCCCCGGGTCCAACGGACCGTCACCTCCCAGGCGCTGGAAGGCATCCGGCGGTACTCGGCGGCGAAGCGGTCGGCACTGTCGCGCAGATCGGCGAGCAGCTCGGCCGCCCGCCGCCCCGCCCCGGCCTCGATCTCCGCCGCCCGGGCCGCCGGGCTCGGGTACTCCTGGGCCGCCACCCCGGTCCGCGCCCAGCCCATCAGCCGGAGGCCGCCGTCGGCGTTGCGGGCCAGATGCGTCAGCACGTGCCTGCGCGACCAGTCGGGCAGCAGCGAGGGCCGCCGGACGTCGGCGTCGCCGAGTCCGGCCGCCGTCGCCAGCAGCTGCCCGGTGGCGTCGTCGATCCGGTCGAGGAGCACGTCGGCGTCGAAGACCATGCCACCATCCTGCCCCGGGGACCGGATCGGCACCCCCGCGCCGGGGCGTGCCGCGCCGGGTCACCCGACTGCGCCAGGTCGCCCGACTACACCGGGTCGCCCTGCTCGCAGCAGTCGCTGGCCAGCCCGGCCGGCAGGCTGTCGCCGCCGAAGACGGTGCTGGTGGCGTCGTCCCCGCCGAGGGCGGCGACCGCCAGCAGCAGCGCGCCCGCCGTCCAGGTGGTGCGCTCCTCGGGCCAGACCGCGTCGTCCTCGAAGACGTAGCCGGTCCAGTAGCCGCCGTCGACGTGGCGCAGGTGGCCGATCGAGCGCAGGATCTCCACGGCGCGGTCGGACTCGCCCACCGCCCAGAGCGCCAGCGCGAGTTCGGCGCTCTCGCCGCCGGTGACCCAGGGCCGGTCGGAGACGCAGCGGACACCGAGGCCGGGGACGACGAAGCGGTCCCAGTCGCGGGCGATCCGCTGCTCGGCCTCCGCGCCGCGCAGCGCGGTGCCCAGGACCGGGTAGTACCAGTCCATCGAGTAGCGGTCCTTGTCGAGGAACCGCTCCGGGTGGCAGGCGACCGCGTGGCCGAGCTGACCCGCCGCCAGTTCCCAGTCCGGCTGCGGCTCTTCGAGGTAGTCCGCGATGGCGAGGGCGCAGCGCAGCGCGTGGTGGACGCTGGAGCAGCCGGTGAGCAGCGCCTCGTCGGGAACGCTGCCGTCCTCGGCGCGCCGCCAGGCGACGGTGCCGTCGGCACGGCGCAGCCCGAGGACGAAGCCCACGGCGCGCTCCACCGTCGGCCACAGGTACTCCAGGAAGGCGTCGTCCCCGGTGGCGAGGTGGTGGTGCCAGGCGCCGACCGCGATGTAGGCGCAGAAGTTGGACTCCCGGTTGCGGTCCGTCACTTCGCCGTCGGTGTAGGCGGAGTACCAGGAGCCGTCCGGGTTCTGACGGTCGATCATCCAACGGTAGGCGGCCTCGGAGGCGGCGTGCTCACCGGCGGTGTCGAGGGCCATGGCGGCCTCGACGTGGTCCCAGGGGTCGAGGTGGCCACCGGTGAACCAGGGGATGCCGCCGTCGGGGCGCTGCTCGGCGAGGATGCTGCGGACCGTGGCGGCGGCCTGCTCGGGGTCGAGCACCCCGGGCAGCAGCAGCGATTCGGGGACGGCGACCGGACCCGTGCCCGCCGTCACCCGAGCTCCTGCGTGCGGGCCTGCGGCTTGGTCGCGTAGGCGACGAAGCTCTTGCCGATCAGCGGGTTGAGCGCGGCCTCGGCGGCCTTGGTGATGCTGCTGATGACCGGCGTGCCGACGATGTCCCAGACCAGCAGCTGATGGTAGGCCCGGACCGGCAGCGCCTTGTCGTTGTCGACGCCGACCGCGCACTTGATCCACCAGTACGGGGAGTGCAGCGCGTGGGCGTGGTGCTCGCCGTAGGGGGTGAGGCCGGCCTCGCGCATCTTCCCGACCAGCTCGTCGCCCCGGTAGATCCGGATGTGTCCGCCCTCGACCTCGTGGTAGGCGTCCGAGAGGGCCCAGCAGATCTTCTCCGGCAGCCAGCGGGGGACGGTGACGGCGATCGAGCCGCCGGGCTTGAGCACCCGGACCATCTCGGCCAACAGGCCCTTGTCGTCCGGGATGTGCTCCATCACCTCGGAGATGATGATCTTGTCGAAGCTGTCGTCGGGGAAGGGCAGCGCCAGCGCGTCCCCCTCCATGGCGACGGCGGAGGCGCCGGCCGGGGCCTCGCCGGCCTGCTCCATCGCCTCGAACCAGCGCTTGACCTCGCGGATCTCCTCGGCGTTGCGGTCCAGGGCGACCACCCGGCCGCCGCGCCGGTAGACCTCGAAGGCGTGCCGGCCGCCACCGCAGCCGAGGTCGAGCACCCGGTCGCCGGGGGCGATCGGGAATCGGGAGAAGTCGACAGTCAGCACGGTCGTGGGGCTCCATTCACTTCGGGCTGGGCAGGCAGGGCCGACGGGCTTGGCTGGGGCCGGTGGAGAAGACGGGGACGGGACGGGCGGAAGGGACTGAGGCTAGACGTAGCGCCAGCCGTGTCCGGCCCGGGCGTGCTGCCCGATGCCGGTGGCGATGGCCGCGCGGTAGCGCTCGGCGGTGAGTTGGGCGGCGCGCTCCCAGGTGAACCGTTCCAGGACCCGGGCACGCCCGGCCCCGCCGATCCGGCGGCGCAGCTCCGGATCGTCCAGCAGCCGCCCCAGGGCCAGGGCCAGGGCGCCGGGGTCGGCGGGCGGGACGGCCAGGCAGGTCTCCCCGTCCGGTCCGGCGACCTCGGGGATGGCGCCGCCGGTGGTGGCGACCAGCGGGGTACCGGTCGCCATCGCCTCGGCCGCCGGCAGCGAGAAGCCCTCGTAGAGCGAGGGGACGCAGGCGACCTCGGCGCTGCGGACCAGGTCGACGAAGGCCGCGTCGTCTATGCCGCCCCGGAACTCGACGGCGCCTTCGAGCCCGAGCCGGCGGATCGCCTCGGCGACGGGTCCGTCCTCGCGCCGCTTGCCGACCACGACCAGGTGGGCGTCGCGCTCGGTGCGGACCTTGGCCAGCGCCTCGATCAGGTGGACCAGCCCCTTGAGCGGCACGTCCGCGCTGGAGGTGGTGACGATCCTTCCCGGCACCTCGGCCACCGAGGCGTCCGGCGACCAGATCCGCACGTCCGCGCCGATCGGCACGACGTGGATGCGCCCGGGGTCGACGCCGAGGTGCTCGGCGATCTCCCGGCCGGAGCTCTGCGAGACCGTCAGCACCGAGTCCAACTGCCGGGCGACCCGACGCTGCATCCGGGTGAAGCCGTACCAGCGGCGCACCGAGAGCTGTCCCTTGAGCCCGTCGGCAGCGGCCAGGTCGAGCGCGCGGTCGACGGTGATCGGGTGGTGCACCGTGGTGACCAGCGGGAAGCCGATCCGGTCCAGTCCGAGCAGCCCGTAGCCGAGGGTCTGGTTGTCGTGGACGACGTCGTAGCGGCCCCGGTGCCGGGCCAGGTGCCGCCGGGCGCGCAGGCTGAAGCTCAACGGCTCGGGGAAGCCGCCGGTGCGCATGATCGCGTACTCCAGCGCGTCCACCGGGCCCCGGTACTCGGCCAACCGGGGATTGCGGAAGGGGTCGGGGCTCCGGTAGAGGTCGAGGCTGGGGACGGCGGTGAAGCGGAGCCGGCCCGCGCCCTCGCCGTCGCCCGCCGTCTCGTCGACGGCGTCCAGGACCGGGTAGGGCTGGCCGCCGAGGACCTCGACGTCGTGGCCGAGCCGGGCCAGCTCCCGCGAGAGGTGCCGGACATAGACGCCCTGCCCGCCGCAGAAGGGGTTGCCCTTGTAGGAGAGCAGCGCGATCCGCAGCGGCCGGTCAGCGGATACGGAGTCCCGCACAGCACTGGTCACCTAGGGTCGTCTCCTCTGAAGTCACGGTCTTCTGCGCCACCGCCCGCCCCGCCTACTCCCGGTGGCCACCTCGGCCAGGGTAATCTAGAACACGTTCCAATGACGGAGCGGATGGAGACCTTGAGGTTACCGGCCCGTAAAGGGGCCCCTCGGGGCAGGGCGGGTGATTCGCGCCACCCCTGCCCGCTGCGCCATCATGGTCCCATCGGGACCGGTCAGCAGAGCCAGCAGTCGGCGACCAGCCGGGAGACGGGGAGCGCAGTTGAGCACCAGCCCCAGGTCGTCCGCCCCTCCGCTCACCGAACGGCAGGAGGCCCGCCGCCGCCGGATCCTGCACACCGCCGCCCAGCTCGCCTCGCGCGGCGGCTTCGACGCCGTGCAGATGCGCGAGGTGGCCGAGGTCTCCGGCGTGGCCCTGGGCACGCTCTACCGCTACTTCCCCTCCAAGGTCCATCTGCTGGTCGCGACCATGCAGGACCAGCTGCAGCTGATGCAGGACGCGGTGCGCAAGCACCCGCCGGTCGGCGACACCCCCGGGGCGCGGGTCACCGAGACCCTGATGCGGACCTTCCGCGGCCTCCAGCGCGAGCCGCAGCTCGCGGAGGCCATGGTCAGGGCGCTGACCTTCGCCGACCGCTCGGTGAGCGCCGAGGTCGACCAGGTCAGCCGGCTGACGACGGCCCTGATCGGCGACGCGATGGGCCTGGACCACCCGCCGACCCGGGAGCAGCTGGCCGCCGTCCGGGTGATCGAGCACACCTGGCACTCGGCGCTGGTCACCTGGCTCTCCGGACGCGCCTCGATCGCCCAGGTCCGGATCGACCTGGAGACCGCCTGCCGACTGCTCGGCGAGTGACGGTCCCCGGGCTTCGACCCGCCGGCCCGGTCCTCGGACGGGGCCCGGTCCTCCGGCGGGGCCCACTCCTCCGGTGATGCTCAGTCCTCCGGCGGGAAGACCGGGTCGCCGCTCGCCGCCAGCAGCAGGCTGATCGCCTCGACCGGACAGCTCTCGGCCGCCGCCAGCAGCGCCTCGGACGCGTCCGCCTCCGGCTCGACCGGGTGCGACTGGCGCGCCCCGTCCAGCCGGAAGCCCTGCGGGGCGGAGGCGGCGCACATCCCGGAGCCGATGCACACCGAGCGGTCCACCTCGACCCGCCACCGGTCCCCCATCAGCCCTCGCCCCCGGTCTCCCGCTCCGGGGAGGGCGGCTGCGGCGGGACGTAGCCCTGGGGCAGGTGGATGGTCTTGTCCTCCAGGAAGGAGGCCAGCCCCTCGGGCCCGAACTCCCGGCCGATGCCGGAGTTCTTGAAGCCGCCGAACGGGCCGAGGAAGTCGAGCCCGAAGGTGTTGACCGAGTAGGTCCCGGTGCGGACCTGCCGGGCGATGTCGATGCCGTGCTCGACGTCGCCGCACCAGACGCTGCCGGAGAGGCCGTAGTCGGAGTCGTTGGCGATCCGCAGCGCGTCGGCCTCGTCCTCGTAGGGGATCAGGCAGACCACCGGGCCGAAGATCTCCTCGCGGGCGACCCGCATCCGGTTGTCGACGCCGCCGAGCAGCGTCGGCTCGACGTACCAGCCGGTCGGCTGGGCGGCCGGGACGCAGCCGCCGGTGAGGACCTTGGCGCCCTCCTCCTGGCCGAGCCTGATGTAGTCCAGGTTGCGCTGCTGCTGGCGGCGCGCGACCAACGGGCCGACCTGGGTGGCGGCGTCCAGCGGGTCGCCGACCACCAGCGCGCCGACGGCCGCGACCAGCCGGTCGGCTATCTCGTCGTACTGGGCGCGCGGGGCGAGGATCCGGGTCTGGGCGACACAGGCCTGGCCGTTGTTCATGTAGGCCGAGCCCATCAGGTTGTCGACGGCGGCGCCGAGGTCGGCGTCCGGCAGCAGGATGGCGGCGGACTTGCCGCCGAGCTCCAGGGTGATCCGGGTGAGGTTGCGGGAGGCCACCTCCATGATCCGCCGCCCGGCCGGGACCGAGCCGGTGAACGAGATCTTGTCGATGCCGGGGTGGCCCACTAGGTACTCGCTGACCTCGCGGTCGGCGGGCAGGATGCTGAGCACGCCCTCCGGCAGCCCGGCCGCCGCGCAGATCTCGGCCAGGATGTAGGAGTCGAGCGGGGTCTCCGGGGACGGCTTGAGGATCACCGTGCAGCCGGCGATCAGCGCCGGCGCCAGCTTGGCCGCCGCGACGAACTGCGGGACGTTCCACGGGACGACGGCGGCGACCACGCCGACCGGCTCGCGCCGCACCAGCAGCGGGTTGAGCACCCCCGCCCGGTGCTCCTCGAAGGCGAAGCCGCGGGCGGTGGCGATGGCCGCGTCCCAGATCATCATCGGGCCGTAGGCCTGGGCCAGGATGCTCCAGGAGAAGGGTGAGCCGTTCTCGGAGCTGATGCAGCGGGCGATCTCCTCGGCGCGGGCGGCGATGCCGTCCTTGATCCGCTCGCAGACCGCGAGCCGCTCCTCCAGGCCCGTCCGGGGCCAGGGGCCCTCGTCGAAGGCCTGGCGGGCGACGGCGACGGCGTGGTCGACGTCCGCCCGGGAGGCGTGCGGCACCCGGCCGATGACCTGCTCGGTGTGCGGGGAGACCACCTCGATGGTCTCGTCCCCGGCCGGGGCGACCAGCACCCCGCCGATGACGAGCCGGTCGTGTTCGCGTACCTCGGGGCTGGTGGGATTCTCGGCCATGTTCGGGCTCCCTGCTGACGACCCGTCACTTTTGACGTTGCATAGAACTGATACCAGTTCTAGTAATCAGGGGCAACGGCCATGCAGTAGGCTGCCCGACTAGTTGCATCAGGAACGTAACGTGTTCTAGTCAGCGCGCTCCAAGAACCTCGTACCAAGAACCGCGTTCCAGCAACCGTGATCCAGTACAGCGGCGGGAGAGGACGGCGCCATGCCCACCCAGAGTCAGGACGCGGAAGGCGAGCAGGGCCGCGACGGCGGAGCCTGCTGCGGCGAGGGTGCGGCGGTGAGCGGGGCCCCGCTCACCGCTGCACCCGACGCCGGGGCCGAGACCGCCCCGGACGTGCTGGCCTGGCGCAGCCGGACCCTGCCGCCGGTGCAGTACCGCGGCGGCGGGATCTGGAGCATCCCGGTCCCGATCCCGAACAACCCGCTCCGCTACACCCTGGTCTACGCCCTGGAGACGCCGCGCGGTCCGGTCCTGGTCGACACCGGCTGGGACGACCCCACCGGACGCACCGCGCTCGCCGACGGCCTGGCCACGGCCGGGTTCGCGCTCACCGACGTCCACGGCATCCTGGTCACCCACCACCACCCGGACCACCACGGGCTGTCGGCGCACGTCCGCGAGGAGTCCGGCGCCTGGATAGCCATGCACGGCGCCGAGGCCGCCGTGATCCGGGCGATCCGCAGCGTCCCGTCCGGACGCTGGGCGGACCGGATGGCGCGGGCGATGAGCGGCGCGGGCGTGCCGGAGGAGCACCTGGCGGCGCTGCGGGCCTTCGGCGGCAGCCGGGACGACGACAGCGCGGCCGGCGGCAGCGCGCGCGGCAGCGGCGCGGGCGGCAACGCCGGCGTGATCCTCTCCGACGCGCTCCCCGACCGCGAGCTGGTGCACGGCGAGTCCGCCGGCGTCCCCGGACGCGACGTCCGGGTCCTGTGGACCCCCGGTCACACCCCCGGCCATGTCTGCCTCTACCTGGACGAGCCCGACCACCCCAGCCGGCTGCTGTCCGGCGACCACCTGCTGCCCACCATCAGCCCGGTGGTCAGCCTCTACCCGGAGAACCCCGGGGACGAGCCGGCCGACCCGCTCGGCGACTACCTCGACTCGCTGGAGCGGATCGGCGCGCTCGCCCCGGAGGAGGTCCTCCCCGCGCACCAGTACCGCTTCACCGACAGCCCGGCCCGGGTGCGGGCGCTGCTCGGCCACCACGCCGACCGGCTGGCCGAACTGCACGCCCACCTCAAGCAGGGACCGCTGACCCTCTGGGAGGCCGCCCAGGGCATGCACTGGAACCGCCCCTGGTCGGAGCTGGGCTTCCTGGCCCGCCACCTCGCCCTCTCGGAGGCCGCCGCGCACCTGCGGCGCCTGGTCAAGACCGGCCTGGCCGAGGAGGTCCCGGACACCGACCCGGCCCTGCACCGGGCACTGTGAGCACGGGCCCGGCCACCGGGCGCTGCGAACCGGGCCCGGGGCGGCGGATACAGTGGCTGCACCCAGTTGATCCGCGTCCAGACAGGGAAAGCCGGTGCGACTCCGGCGCTGACCCGCAGCCGTAGAGCCGGAGTGCCTGTCTGGACGTGAGCGGCCCCGTCGAGGTCTACGGATCGCCCACCGCTCCCCGAAAGGCATGACCAGCCATGCTCACCGCCGCCCGCCTGGGCGCCGTCGCGCTGACCGCAGCCGTGCTCACCGGCACCGCCGCGCCCGCGTTCGCCGCCACCGCGTCACCCTCGGGCTCAGCGTCGCCCTACGCGCTCGTCACCGCCCCCGCCACGGACTCCGTCCTGGCGGCGGCTGCGGCCGCGGCCTCCGCGTCGGCGACCCCCTCCGCCCCGGCCTCGGCCGCCCTGCCCGCCGGGCTCTACGGCCAGGCCGACCCCACCTACGACGGCGTCTTCCGGCAGGGCCTCAGCCTGCTGGCGCTGCACACGGAGGGCATCACCCCGGCCGCCTCGGCGGTCGACTGGCTGACCGGCCAGCAGTGCGCGGACGGCGGCTGGCCGTCCTACAACCCGACCCCGGCCAAGGCCTGCTCGGCCGCCGCCGAGGACACCAACGCCACCTCGATGGCGGTGCAGGCGCTGGTCGCCCTCGGCGGCCACGACAGCGCCGTGGCCAAGGCGGTGGCCTGGTACAAGCAGGTGCAGAACAACGACGGCGGCTGGTCCTACAACCCCGGCACCGCCAGCGACGCCAACTCGACCGGGCTGGTCGTCTCCGCCCTGCTGGCCGCCAAGGCCGACCCGGCGACGGTCGTCAAGGGCGGGCACAGCGCCATCGCCGGACTGGACTCCTTCCAGCTCGGCTGCTCCGCGCCCAAGGCCGACCAGGGCGCCTTCGCCTACCAGCCGAACAAGAACGGGTCGCTGACCGCCAACAACGCCGCCTCGGTGCAGGCCGCCCTCGCCATCGGCGGCGGGTTCCTGCCCGTCACCGACCCGGCCGCGGCGTCCTCCGCCCAGCCGTCCGCGACCTGCTCGGACGCGATGCGCTCGGCCTCGCAGTACCTGTCGGCGCAGCTCGGCGCCGACGGCGGGCACCTCACCGCTCCGCTGGCCGGCTCCTCCACCCCGGCCCCCGACTACAACGACACCGCCTGGGCCGCGCTCTCGCTCGCCAACAACGGCTGGCCCGCCCCGGCGAAGACCGCCGTCGAGTGGCTGCGGCAGAACGGCGAGGCCTGGATCCAGGGCAGCACCGGCCAGGCCTCCCCGGCCGCGCTCGCCCTGCTGATCCTGGACGCCAAGGCCACCGGCCTGGACCCGCACTCCTTCGGCACCACCGACCTGGTCTCCCAGCTGGTCGCCACCGGCCCCACCCCGGCCGCCGTCCCTGCCGCGAGCGCCGCCACCGGCGCCCCGACCGCCGCCGCGAAGAAGTCCGGCAGCGGCGGCCCCAACTGGCTGATCTTCGGCGTGCTGTTCGTCGCCGCCGTCGGCGGCGGGATCCTGATCAGCTACAACCGGGCCAAGGGCAAGCGCTCATGACGCTCCGTCACCTCAGTCGGATCCGGCGCCCCGGCCACCTCCGGCGCGGGCTCACCGTGGCGGTCCTGCTGTCGGCCGCCGCGCTGCTCGGCATCGGCCCGGCCGCTGCCAGCAGCTACCGCTACTGGTCGTTCTGGGAGGGCTCCGGCAGCGGCTGGACCTACCAGCAGTCCGGACCCAACACCTTCGTCCCGGCCGACGGCTCGGTCGACGGCTGGCGCTTCGGCGTCAGCGCGGACAGCAGCGCGGCCGAGAAGCCGCGCAGCGCCCCGGACTTCGCCGCCGCCTGCGCCCACACCCCGGCGGTGAGCGGCAAGAAGCGCGTCGCCGTGGTGATCGACTACGGGACGGCGGCCGACTCCGGCAGCAACGCCACTCCCCCGGCCGAGCTGACGCTCTGCGCCACGCTGGCCGAGGACGCCAGCTCGGCGCAGCTGCTGGCACAGGTGTCGCCGCCGCTCCGGTACGACAGCAACGGCATCCTGTGCGCCATCACCGGCTACCCGCAGAGCGGTTGCGGCGAGGTGGTCAGCGGCGCTGCGGCCACGGCCACTGCCACGGCGGCCGACGGGTCGACCGCCGCCACCGCACCATCCGCCACCGCGACCGCGAAGAAGGCCGCGCCGAAGCCGACCAAGTCGAACCCGGCGGCGCTGGCCATCGGCGTGCTGTTCTTCGGCCTCCTGATCGGCGGCACCCTGGCGATGAACCGCCGCCGCCGCAACCGCTGAGCCCAGCCGCCCGGCTGCTCGGCGCGGCCGCTCGCGCCGCCCGCCGTCCACCGCCCGGGGTTCGCCCCGGGCGGTGGACGGCAGTCCCCGTCTTCCCCTCTCCCCAGCAACTGGACGTCCCCCCATGCCCGTTACGCCGCCCATCCGGCACCTGCACCCGGGCGCCTGGTGGTTGTGGGCCCTGGGCCTGGCCACCGCCGCCTCGCGCACCACCAACCCGTTCCTGCTGCTGCTGATCGCGGCCGTGGCCGGGTTCGTGGTCGCCGCCCGGCGCACCGACGCGCCCTGGGCGCGGGCCTACGGCGCCTTCCTGAAACTGGGGTTGGTGGTCCTGGGGATCAGGATGCTGTTCTTCGTGGTCCTCGGCGGGGACGTGCCCGGGACCCACGTCCTGATCACCCTCCCGCAACTGCCGCTGCCGCACTGGGCCCAGGGCGTCCGGATCGGCGGACCGATCACCCTCGAAGGGCTGCTCTTCGCGCTCTACCAGGCGATGATGCTGGCCGTCCTGCTGGCCTGCATCGGCGCCGCCAACGCCCTGGCCAACCCGGCCCGGCTGCTGCGCTCGCTGCCCGGCGCGCTCTACGAGGCCGGCGTCGCCGTGGTCGTCGCGCTCACCTTCGCCCCGAACCTGGTCGCCGACGTCCAGCGGCTGCGCGCCGCGCGCCGGCTGCGCGGCCGGACCGAGCGGGGCGCGCGGGCGCTGCTCACCGTCGGCATCCCGGTGCTGGAGAGCGCCCTCGAACGCTCGGTCAGCCTGGCCGCCGCGATGGACACCCGGGGCTTCGGTCGCACCGCCGACGTCCCGGCCGCCGTCCGCCGCACCACGGCCGCGCTGACGCTGGCCGGACTGCTGGGCGTCTGCGTCGCGGTCTACGGGCTGCTCGGCGCGGACGGCACCGCCTGGGCGCTGCCGCTGCTCGCCCTCGGCACGCTCGCGGCGGTGGCCGGACTGGCCCTGGGCGGACGCCGGGCCGTGCGCAGCCGCTACCGTCCCGACCCGTGGGGCCTGCGCGAATGGCTGGTCGCCGGATCCGGGGCGGCGGTCGCGGCGGTCATGGTGACGCTCGGCCCCGGCTACACGGACGCCCTGAACCCGCCGGTCGTCCCGCTCGCCGTGCCGCTGCTGCCGCTGCTGCCGGCCCTGGCCATCGCCGTCGGCCTGCTGCCCGCGCTGGCGGCCCCGCTCCCGCCCCGCCCGGCCCCGCCGTCGACCACCGCCCGCTCCTCCGGTCCGAAGGACAGCCGATGATCACCTTCGAACAGGTCTCCGTCACCTACCAGGACGCCGCCGCCCCGGCCCTCTCCGGCCTCGACCTCACCGTCCCCGAGGGCGAGCTCTGCCTGCTGGTCGGGCCCTCGGGCGCGGGCAAGTCGACGCTGCTCGGCGCGGTCAGCGGGTTGGTCCCGCACTTCACCGGCGGAGTGCTGCGCGGCCGGGTCACCGTGGCCGGCCGGGACACCCGCACCCACCGTCCGCGCGACCTCGCCGACGTCGTCGGCACCGTCGGCCAGGACCCGCTGGGACACTTCGTCACCGACACCGTCGAGGACGAACTCGCCTACGGGATGGAGTCGCTGGGCCTGCCGCCGGAGGTGATGCGGCGCCGGGTCGAGGAGACCCTGGACCTGCTGGGCCTGGCCGAACTGCGCGACCGCCCGCTCGCCACGCTCTCCGGCGGACAGCAGCAGCGGGTGGCCATCGGCTCGGTGCTGACGGTCCAGCCGAAGGTGCTGGTACTGGACGAGCCCACCTCGGCACTGGACCCCGGCGCGGCGGAGGAGGTGCTGGCCGTGCTGCAGCGGCTGGTCCACGACCTCGGCACCACCGTGCTGCTCGCCGAGCACCGGCTGGAACGCGTGCTCCAGTACGCCGACCAGGTCATCCTGCTGCCGGGCGACGGAAGGCCGCCGGTCCTCGGCGGGCCGGCCGAGGTGATGGCGGTCTCGCCGGTCCATCCGCCGGTCGTCGCGCTCGGACGGGCGGCCGGCTGGACACCGCTGCCGCTCTCGGTCCGCGACGCCCGCCGCCGGGCCGCGCCGCTGCGCGCGCTGCTCGCCGGACGGACCCCGGCCGCCGCCCCGCTCCCGTCGACGGCGGCCGCGCCGGTGGCGACGGTCGCCGCGCTCGCCGTCCGCCGGGGCGCCGTGGACGCGCTGCGCCGGGTCGACCTCGCCCTCCGGCCCGGCGAGGTCGTCGCGCTGATGGGCCGCAACGGCTCGGGCAAGTCCACCCTGCTCGGCTCACTGGTCGGCCTGCACGCCCCGACCGGCGGCCGGATCGACGTCGGCGGCCTCACCCCGCACCGGGTCAGGCCGGTGCAGCTGCTGCCGCTGGTCGGCCTGGTCCCGCAGGAGCCCCGCGACCTGCTCTACTGCGACACCGTCCGGGCCGAGTGCGCGGCGGCCGACCAGGACACCGGCTCCCCGGCCGGCACCTGCCGGGCGCTGGTCGAACGGCTGTTGCCCGGCATCCCCGGGACCACCCATCCGCGCGACCTGTCCGAGGGCCAGCGGCTGACCCTCGCCCTGGCCGTCATCCTCACCGCCCGCCCGGCGCTGATCCTGCTGGACGAGCCCACCCGGGGCCTGGACTACGCGGCGAAGGCGCGGCTGGTCGAGATCCTGCGCGAGTTGGCCGCCGAGGGCCACGCGGTGCTGCTGGCCACCCACGACGTCGAGCTCGCCGCCGAACTGGCGCACCGCACGGTCATCCTGGCCGAGGGCGAGATCGTCGCCGACGGCCCGACCCCGGAGGTCGTGGTCTCCTCCCCGGCCTTCGCCCCGCAGGTCGCCAAGGTGCTCAATCCGGAGCCCTGGCTGACCGTCAGCCAGGTAGCCGCCGCGCTCGCCGCGCCCGCGAGCGAGACTGCGAACGGGACTGCGAACGAGAGCGAGACCGAGCCGGAGGTCGCGCCGTGACCACCTCCATCGCCTCGGCCCTCGCCCGCCCGGTCCCGCTGGGCCGCCGCTCGACGGTGATGCTGCTGCTGACCACCGCCGTCGGCGTCGCCGCCTTCGGCTGGCCGCTGCTGGCCCGGCCCACCTCCAGCCTGGCCCACTCCACCGACGCCCCCTGGCTGTTCGCCGGACTGCTGCCGCTGCTGCTCGCGGTCGTGGTCGCGCAGATCGCCGAGGGCCGGGTCACCACCGGCGGCCAGGCCGGGCTGGAGGCCAAGTCCATCGCCCTGCTCGGCGTCCTCGCCGCCGCCGGAGCGGCGCTGCGCCCGCTCGGCGCCGGCACCGCCGGTCTCGAACCGCAGTTCTTCCTGATGGTCCTGTCCGGACGGGTGCTCGGCCCCGGCTTCGGCTTCGTCCTGGGCAACATCTCGATGTTCGCCTCCGCACTGCTCACCGGCGGTGTCGGCCCCTGGCTGCCGTTCCAGATGCTCGCCATGGGCTGGGTCTGCCTGGGCGCGGGGCTGCTCCCCCGCCCGGCCGAGCTGCGCGGACGCCGCGAGCTGTGGATGCTGGCGCTCTACGGCGCGGTCTCGGCCGAGCTGTACGGGCTGGTGATGGACCTCCAGGGCTGGCCCTACATCCTCGGCATGGGCACCGGCGTCTCCTTCGTCCCCGGTGCCCCGCTCCACGCCAACCTGCTCCGCTTCCTGGCCTACCACTTCACCACCGCGATGGGCTGGGACATCCCGCGCAGCGTGCTCACCGCCGTCCTCTGCCTCAGCCTCGGCGCGCCCCTGCTGCACGCCCTCCGCCGGGCCTCCCGCCGCGCCGCGTTCGCCGCGTCGGCCGCCTTCGAGCCGCCGGAGCCGGGGTGACCCCCCTGCGGGGAACTTGTCCAGTTTTTCCGGACAACTGCGCTTCTCTAGGATGATCACCATGGACCGCCCAGCCGCCCGAACCCCGCACCCGCTGCTGCGCATCCTGCTGGAGGCCGCCGACAACCGCTTCCCGCCGGTCGACGGCGGCGTGACCGTACTGCCCGGCCTCGGCCGGGGCCTGTCCTGCTCGGTCGCCTTCACCGGCCACGCCGTGGTCGCGACCGACCGCCCCGAGGCCGAGGTGCTGGCGCAGCGCCCGGACGGCTACGGCCGGTCGATGGGGCCGGACTTCCTCCGCTGGCTGGCCGGACCGGACACGGTCATCGGCGAGGTCGACGTCGTCCTGGCCGCACGCGGCACCGGCGGTCCTTCCGAACTCGCACTGCGGCACGATGTCGAGGACCATCCCCGGGTCCGCTACGCCCGCAGCGTCCGTACCCGGGTCGAGGTCCACGGCGACGAGCGCGGCTTCGTCACCCTCGCCGACGGCCTCGCCGGACGCCGCGAGTTCAGCATCGAGCTGGGGCTGCCCGGCCGGGGCCACGGCCGCTCGCTGCTGACCGACGCACTGACCCTGGTCCCCGAGGGCGAGCCGGTCTTCGCCGCCGTCTCCCCCGGCAACGCCCGCTCCCTCCGCGCCTTCCTCGCCGCCGGCTTCACCCCGATCGGCAGCGAGTCCCTCATCCGCCCGGCCTGAGGAGGGGCAGCCGGATGCCCGTCGACGTCTTCGCGCCCGGAGGCCGCACCAGGCCGCTCAGAACCCGGCGCTTCCGGCAGCCGTCATGCTGCGCGCCGCTGACGCCTCACTCGGAGGAAGCGGGCGCCACAACCGGTCCTGCACGGTCGGCCGTCGTGGCCGGGGCCCCTGGCAGCCGTGAACCCAGGGGCGTGGATGCGGTCAGGTCCTGACGACTCGGACCGCCGGGCCGCAGAGCTGCTGCAGGTCCTCAGGGCGCCCGGGCCGCCGTGTTCGCGTAGCGGCCCGGGGTGGTGCCGACGACGCGCTTGAAGTGGCGGGTGAGGTGGGACTGGTCGTAGAAGCCGGCGGCGGTGGCCACCTCGCGCGCGGGTCGGCCCTCCAGCAGCAGCCGGCGGGCCAGGTCGACCCGGCGGGAGACCAGGTACTGGTGCGGGGCGAGGCCGAAGACACCGCCGAACGCCCGTACCAGGTGCGCGGGATGGGTGTGCAGCAGGCGCGCGGCCTCGTCCAGGGCGATGCCCTCGGTCAGCCGATCGTCGAGGAGGTCGCGCAGGTTGCGGGCGACGCCCCGGTCGGGCACGGCGCGGCCGAAGGCCGGGCTGGGGCGCAGCCACCCGCGCAGCCGCTCGCCAATGAGGGCCAGCCGGCTCTCCGCCTCGAACTCGTCGCCCCGGTTCGCCAGGGCCGTGTGCAGCTGGCCGACCTGTCGGCGCAGCACGGGGTCGATGATGTCCGGCGCGTCCACCGCCGGACCGATGAAGCGCTCGTCCAACTGCGTCAGGTCGAGGTAGACCACCCGCTTGCGGAAGCCGTGGTCGGTGGCGGGTGAGCCGTTGTGCGGGACCTGCGGCGGAAGCAGGCTGACCGTGTCGTTCGGCGTGCCGCGCCGGTGGCGGTCCAGGTCGTAGCGGACCGCGCCGTCGTCGACGATCAGCAGCGTCCACGCCTCGTGGACGTGCATGGGGTAGGCGTGCTCGATGAAGTGGGCGTGGAACACCTCCACCACTCCCGCCACCGGAGGGCGCCAGGCCAGGATCTCCTGCTGGGGCATCACGCTCAGAACGTACAAGACGGGGCGGGCCCGCAGCCCGCAGTCTCAAGGCATGAGAACCGACAACGAAGAAGCACCGATCCGCTTCGACACCAAGATCGCCGTGCTGCTGCGCGACGACCTCGAACCCTGGCAGCGGCTGAACGTCACCGCCTTCCTGGTCAGCGGGCTGGGCACGGCCGTGCCCGAGGTGGTCGGCGAGCCCTACCGCGATGTCGACGGCGCCGAGTACCTGCCGATGTTCCGTCAACCGGTGCTGGTCTTCCAGGGGTCGAAGGAGACCATGGCCGCCGCCCACGGCCGGGCCCGCGCGCGTGCGCTGGCGAGCGCCGTGTTCACCTCGGACCTGTTCCGCACGGGCAACGACCGGGACAACCGCGCGGCGGTGCGAGCCGTCGGCACGGACAGCCTGGACCTGGTCGGACTGGCCGTCCACGGGCCCCGGAACGTGGTGGACAAGGTGCTCAAGGGCGCGCAGATGCACCCCTGAGCACCACGTCCGTCCCTGGTCACGGGAGGTCAGCTGTGCGAACCGCCCCTGCGGCGGCGGGTGACGACCACGGCGGCACCACCGGCCGCCAGCAGCACGCCGGCGGCGCCCGCGAGCAGGCCGGTGTCGGAGCCGCCACCGGTGACGGCCAGGGCCGGGCCGGTCGGGCTCGCGGAGACCGGGGGCGTGACGGCGGCCGACGCGGAGTCGGAGGACGAGGGCGAGGCCGGGACGTGGGACGAGCCGGAGGCGCTGGGCGCGACCGAGGTCGTGGCGGTGGGCGTGCCCGAGCCGGTCCTGCTCGCGCTGGGCTTGGGCGCCGCGCTGGTGGACGAGGTGGGCGGCGTCGTCGCGGCCTTCACCACGGTGAACGAGGCGGCCGAGGTGTAGATGCCGTCCTCACAGTAGTTGCCGGGCTTCATCGGCGAGTCGGAGTCGCTGGACTGGGCGTTCGCGTCGGACAGCGAACCGACGAACGCGGCGCCGATGTACGTGCCGGTGGGCGTCTTGGCCGGTGCCGAGACCCGCAGGCTGAAGCTGTCCTTGCTGCCCGCCGGCCAGTCCTCGCCCAGCCGGAAGAACAGGGAGTCCTCGTTGTAGGCGAGCTTGGACCACTTTCCGGTCCGGGGGTCCTTGGCCTCGACCAGCAGCGCGCTGCTGGGGTCGTCGGCCGTCTCCAGGCCCAGGGCCATCATCTCGATGACGTCGGCGATCTTCTTGCCGGAGACGTTGGTGAAGGTGACCTGGGCGTTGACGGGCGCGCCGCCGACGGTGAGCTTGGCACCGCTCAGGCCGGTGAGGGAGGCAGTAGCAGGGCACTTCGCCGGGGCCTTCGCGGCCGGGGCGGGGGTGCTGCTCACGGTGGCCGAGGCGCTGGGGGCGCTGCCGAGGAGGGCGAGCCCGGCCAGCACCGCCGCTGCGGCGGCTGCGGGTATGCGGCTGTTACGCATGGGTGTGGAGTTTCCTCTGGTGGATCGGACAAGAGCTGTTCGATGGATGAAATCAGCACACTAGCCCGGTTCGTGACAGAGGATTGAATCGCTGGTCAAGATCGATACAGTAATGAGACGATAAAATTAGAGTAAGGATCCTCTTGGGGGTCGAGATTCATGATCATGCCTGGTCAAGTACGCCGCGAGTCGGGGAAATCGGCACCGTGGGGCCGAGCAGAAGGTGGCAGTCTCATGACATACTCAGACTGCTCATGCATTGCCCTTACCTGACCTGCTGTCATGCCACGGCCCTCGGCATCCCTGGAAAAGGGACGCTTCACCCCCTGCCGTCACCGTCGGTCAGGGTCCACCGGCAGGCCCGGCCAGTTGCCGCCGGCCCGGTTGCGGACCAGGGCGGCCAGCTCGGCCGGGGGGATGCCGTCGGTGGCCACGTTCAGATGGGCGAAGCCGGCCCGGGTCAGTGCGTCGGCCTGGTGCCCGGCCCGCTCGGCGACGCGGCGCAGGGCCGGCTCGGGGAGCCCGCGCAGCTCGTCGCCGGGGATGGGCGGGCCGCCGCCGCGCCCGCGCCGGAGGATGCGCTCGGTCAACTGCTGCTGATCAGCCGTCAGTAGACACAGCGTCAGTTCGAGGTCCGGCAGGGCGTCGCGGTAGGTCCCGACCACGTCGCGGTCGTCCACCGGGCCGGAGACGATGAGGCAGCGGGCCCCGTGCTCCCGGAAGACCGGCCACATGACACCGAGGTTGGCGGCCTTCAGCCGGTGGTTGCCGGGGTCGTCGACCGGCGCCGGTCGCAGGAACCCGATCTGGCCGAGATCGACATAGGCGGCCTTCACCCCGCCCGTCCGGACCTGGGTGAAGAGGTCGTAGCCGACGGTCGACTTGCCGACGCCGGTGGGGCCGCAGAGCCAGAGCGCCGGGGCGGGGGCGGCGGTCGCCGCCCGGTCGCCCGGGTGCGGACCGACCCCGGCCACCGGGCCTCGGGCTGCCGCAGCGGCGTCGGCGGCCGACCCCGGGCGCAGCCGGTCACCGGCCGCCGCGCGGACCCGTCGGGCCACCTCGGCGACCGGCAGGCCGTCCGTGTCGACGGTCAGGTCCGCGAAGTCGCTCCGGTCCAGCGCGTCGGCCTCGGCCACCGACTCGTCGGCCAGGTGGGTCAGCCATCCCCGGTGCTCGATCCGGGCCCGGAGCGCGTCGTGGCCGACCCGGAGCCGACAGAGCGTCAACTCAGTTCCCCGGAGCGGCTCCGCATAGGACCGGACCAGTTCGGGGGTGACCACGCCGCCGGAGAGGACGAGGCACTCCGCCCCCGCCGACCGGTACGCCGGCCACATCGCGGCCAGGTTCCGCACCTTGATCCGGTGGTTGTCGGGGTCCTCCGCCGGGGCGGGGTAGCACAGCCCGATCTGGTCGAGGTCGAGGTAGGCGGTGCTGATCCCGGCCGCGTTCAGCTGGGTGGAGAGCTCCCACCCCACAGTCGACTTGCCGACGCCGGAGGGGCCGCAGAGCCAGAGCACGGGGATGGGGCGGTTGCTGGGCATGCGCGCGAGCGTAGTGCGCGGCCCCCGGGGCGGCGACCGGATTTCGGCCCCGCGCCCCGGCCCGCATACCGCGCCAGCACCGCGGGCCCGCCCCCGCGCTAGAGCCGCTGCAGGATCGTCCCGGTCGCCAGCGCGCCGCCGGCGCACATCGTGACCAGGGCGAACTCCTTGTCCGTGCGCTCCAGTTCGTGCAGCGCGGTGGTGATCAGCCGGGCGCCGGTGGAACCGACCGGGTGGCCCAGGGCGATCGCACCGCCGTTGACGTTCACCTTCTCCAGGTCGGCGTCCATGACCTGGGCCCAGGACAGCACGACCGAAGCGAAGGCCTCGTTGATCTCGACCAGGTCCATGTCGGCGAGCCGCATACCGGCCTTGCCGAGCACCGCCTTGGTCGCGTCGATCGGCCCGTCCAGGTGGTAGTGCGGGTCGGTGCCGACGACGGCTTGGGCCACGATCCGGGCGCGCGGGGTCAGCCCGAGGGCGCGGGCCGCGCGGCGCGAGGCCCACATCACCGCCGCCGCACCGTCCGAAATCTGCGAGGAGTTCCCGGCCGTGTGGATCGCCGAGGGCATCACCGGGCGCAGCCCGGCCAGCGCCTCGGCCGAGGTGTCGCGCAGCCCCTCGTCCATGTCGAACAGCCGCCACATGCCCTGCCCGGCCAGCTGCTCCGACTCGGTGGTGGGCACCTGGACGGCGTAGGTCTCGCGCTTGAAGCGCTCCTCGGCCCAGGCCGCCGCCGCCCGCTGCTGCGAGAGCAGGCCGAGCCGGTCGACGTCCGCACGGGTGAGTCCGCGCCGCTTGGCGATCCGCTCGGCCGCCTCGAACTGGTTGGGCAGGTCGACGTTCCACTCCTCCGGGAACGGCCGTCCGGGCCCGTGCGCGGAGGCCGCGCCCAGCGGTACCCGGGACATGGACTCGACGCCGCAGCCGATCCCGACGTCGATGACCCCGGCCTGGACCATGTTGGCGACCATGTGGTTGGCCTGCTGCGAGGAGCCGCACTGGCAGTCCACGGTGGTGGCGGCCACCTCGTACGGCAGGCCCATCGCCAGCCAGGCGTTGCGGGCGGGGTTCATCGACTGCTCGCCGGCATGGGTGACCGTCCCGCTGACGATCTGTTCGACGACGTCGGGCTGCACCCCGGTCCGGGCGAGCAGTTCGCGGAAGGTCTCGCCCAACAGGTAGGCGGGATGCAGGTTGGCAAGCGCCCCACCCCGCTTGCCGATGGGGGTGCGGACTGCTTCGACGATGACGGGTTCAGCGGCCATGACTCGTCCTCCGGGCGCCCAGTGAACTCAAGAGAACTGATACGCGTTCTAGTTCTGCGCACCTTTCTATTCTGCGTACGTCGGTCCGCGCAAGGCTCTTGCACCGACTAGAACGCGTTACTACTGTCGAGTCGGATACCTGACACAGCGTCAGATGACTCGGAGGCCCCGATGACGTGCCCCGCGCTGCCCGAAGGCTTCGACTTCACCGATCCCGGCCTCAACCAGACCCGGGTGCCGCTCCCGGAGTTCGCCCTGCTCCGCAGCACCGAACCGGTGCGCTGGATCCCGCAGCAGCCGGGGACGACCGGCTTCGACGACGGCGGCTACTGGGCGGTCACCCGGCACGCCGACGTCAAGGAGGTCTCGGTCCACCCGGAGACCTACTCCTCCACCCTCAACACCGCGATCATCCGGTTCCACCCGGACATGGACCGCTCCGGCATCGACGGCCAGCGGCTGATCATGCTGAACATGGACCCGCCGGAGCACACCCGGCTGCGGCAGATCGTCCAGCGCGGGTTCACCCCGCGCGCCGTCAACGCGCTCCAGGACGCCCTGCGCGACCGCGCCGAGCAGATCGTCGCCGCCGCGCGGGCCGAGGGCAGCGGCGACTTCGTCCGCGACATCGCCTGCGAGCTGCCGCTCCAGGCGATCGCCGAGCTGATCGGGGTGCCGCAGCAGGACCGGGCCCGGATCTTCGACTGGACCAACAAGATGGTCTCCTACGACGACCCCGAGCTGGCGATCACCCCGGAGATCGGCACCGAGTCCGCGGTCGAGCTGATGATGTACGCCATGGGCATCGCCGAGCAGCGCAAGAGCTGTCCGGCCCACGACATCGTCACCCAGCTGGTCAACGCCGAGGGGCAGGGCAACCTCGGCTCGGACGAGTTCGGCTTCTTCGTGCTGCTGCTCGCCGTGGCCGGCAACGAGACCACCCGCAACGCCACCAGCCACGGCATCCACGCCCTGCTCACCCACCCCGAGCAGTGGGAGCTCTACAAGGAGCGCCGGCCGCGCACCGCCGCCGACGAGATCGTCCGCTGGGCCACCCCGGTGATGTCCTTCCAGCGGACCGCCACCACCGACGTCGAGCTGGGCGGCGCGAAGATCTCGGCCGGGCAGCGCGTCGGACTCTTCTACAGCTCCGCCAACAACGACCCCGAGGTCTTCGACCGTCCGGCCGCCTTCGACATCCTCCGCGACCCCAACCCGCACCTGGGCTTCGGCGGCGGCGGACCGCACTTCTGCCTCGGCGCCAACCTCGCCCGACTGGAGCTGGACCTGGTCTTCAACGCCATCGCCGACGCCGTCCCCGACATCCGGCTGGCCGGTGAGCCGCGCCGGCTGCGCTCCGCCTGGCTGAACGGGATCAAGGAGCTCCGGGTCCAGTACACGTAGCGCCTGACAGGGTGTCCGTTCGTCCGTTCGGACTTCCCGGCGGGCAGTCGGCCGCGTCCACTGAAAACCTGATGGTCAGTCCACCAGGCAGCGGAGGGGTCGATGTCCCAGGAGTACACATCGGACGAGCGGCCCCCGGCCGTCTCCGGGGCCGGCGCGCCCCCGACTCCCCCCACGAGAGCAAGCGCCAGGTCACCCTGGTCTTCGTCGGCGTGATGCTGGGGATGTTCCTCGCCGCGCTGGACCAGACGATCGTCTCCACCGCGCTGCCCACCATCGTCGGCGACCTGGGCGGCGCCAACCACCTCTCCTGGGTGGTCACCGCCTACATGCTGGCCGCCACCGCGACCACCCCGCTCTGGGGCAAGCTCGGCGACCTGTTCGGCCGCAAGTACGTGTTCATGGTCAGCATCGTCATCTTCCTGATCGGCTCGGTCCTCTGCGGCCAGTCCCGGAACATGCTGGAGCTGATCATCTTCCGCGCCCTCCAGGGCCTGGGCGGCGGCGGGCTGATGGTGCTGGCCATGGCCGTGATCGCGGACGTGGTGCCGCCCCGCGACCGGGGCCGCTACCAGGGGGTCATCGGCGCGGTCTTCGGCGTCTCCTCCGTGGTCGGACCGCTGCTCGGCGGCTTCCTGGTGGACAACCTCAACTGGCGCTGGGTCTTCTACGTCAACCTCCCGGTCGCCGCGGTGGCGCTCGCGGTGATCACGGTGGCGCTCAAGGCGCACCACCCGGAGACCCGGCCCAGCATCGACTACCTGGGCACCTTCCTGCTGGCCGCCGCCTCCACCTGCCTGGTGCTGATCACCAGCCTCGGCGGCTCCACCTGGGCCTGGAACTCGGTCGAGGTCTGGGGCTGCGGCATCGGCGCGGTGCTGCTGATCATCGCGTTCATCGTGGTCGAGCGGCGGGTGTCGGAGCCGGTGCTGCCGCTGCGGCTGTTCCGCAACCCGGTCTTCTCCCTCTGCTGCGGCATGGGCTTCGTGATCGGCCTGTGCATGTTCGGCTCGCTCTCCTACATCCCGCTCTACATGCAGGTGGTCAACGGCAACTCGCCGACCGTCTCCGGGCTGCGGCTGCTGCCGATGATGGCGGGCATGCTGGTCACCTCGATCGGCACCGGTCAGCTGATCAGCCGCACCGGCAAGTACCGGATCTACCCGATCATCGGGACCGCGCTGATCGTGGTCTCGCTGGTGCTGCTGTCCCGGGTGGACGAGAAGACCAGCTCGGTGATCATGGGTCTGGACATGCTGGTGCTGGGCCTGGGGCTGGGGCTGGTGATGCAGGTCCTGATCATCGCCGTGCAGAACTCCTCCCCCTTCGCCGACCTGGGCACCGCCACCTCCGGGGTCACCTACTTCCGCTCCATCGGCGGTTCCTTCGGCGCCTCGATCTTCGGCACCGTGCTGAACAACCGGCTGAACTCCAAGATCACCTCGGCGCTCAAGGACGGGACGCTCTCGCCGCACTTCCCGGTGCAGCAGGTCCTGGCCGACCCGACCATCGTGCAGAAGGCCCCGCCGGCCGACAAACCGCTGATCGAGCCGTTCCTGCACCTCTTCGCGGTCTCGCTGCAGACCGTGTACCTGGTCGCGGCCGGGATCGGGGTGGCGGCCTTCCTGCTCTCGCTCTTCCTGCGCGAGGTCCCGCTGCGCACCGCCAACCGGGCCGCCGAACCCGGCGAGGCGGCCGGGCTGCCGACCTTCCGCAGCTCCGCCGACGAGATCGAACGCATGGTCACCCGGCTCTCCAGCAAGGAGAACATCTGGGAGCGCTACGGCCGGGCGATCGACCGGGCCAACCTGGACATCAGCGTCCCGCACGCCTACGGGCTGTTCCGGCTGCACCAGGCCGGGCCGGTGACGGAGGAGGAGATCTGCCGCCGCAACAACCTCGGTCTCGACGTGGTCCGGCCCAAGGTCGACGCGCTGATCTCGGCCGGCCGGGTCCAGAAGGGCACCGACGGGCTGCTCACCCTCACCCCGGCGGGCGAGGACGTCGTCGCCAGGCTCACCGAGGCCCGGCGCTCGCTGCTGAACGAGAAGCTGGAGGGCTGGTCCGAGGACCAGCACGCCGAACTGCTGAAAATGCTGCGCGACCTGGCCGACAACTCGATGGACGCACCGGGCCAGGTGCTGTCCCCCTGACGCCCGCCGGGCGGCGCCGGGGAGCGCCGGGGGGCGGCGGAGCTGGACCCGGGTGTCCCCCCGCGCGGCCATCCTGCATAATCGGTCCCCGTTCGACCACAGCAGGGGGATGGGATGACGGTCCGGTACTGCGGCAGATGCGCCGAGACGCTCACCGAGAGCGGCGGGTGCGCCTGCGGCTGGAGTGCGGGCAGTGACTCGGAGACCGCGGTCATCCCGGTCGTCGGCGGACCGGAGCTGGTCCGGCCCTACTTCCGCGCGGACGGGGGCGCCGTCGGCACCGCCCTCAGCGGCGAGGTGCTGAGCAGCGAGACCTCACCGGGATCCGGCGGCTACCAGGGTCCGACCCAGCTGCTGCCGCCCGTGCCGCCGGCACCCCGGTCGGCCGGCGGAGCCGGGGCGCCCCCTCGGGGCGGACGCGGCTCCGGGCCCCGGGGCTCCGGGCCGCAGCGGGGCGGGCGACGCGGTCCCTCGCGCAACAGTGTGCTGATCGGGGCCGCCATCGTCGCCATCGCCGGACTCGGCGTCACGGCGGCGCTGATACCGTCGATGCTGGGCAGTCACACCGTGGACTACGCCCAGCCCCAGCCGGGCGTCACCGCCCCGCTGCCGACGGCGACCGGCGCGGCCGGAGCCACCGCCGACCCCTCGGCCTCGGTCACCGCCTCGGCCGCCGCCGCCGCGCCGACCCGCTCCGCCGCCGCACCGACGAGCGCTCCGGCGGCGGCGCCGACCGCCTCCGCCGCACCGACGCACAGCGCCGGCCGCACTCCCGTGACGGGCGGCTCCACCGGGGCCTCGGCCCCGGTGAGCCCGACGTCCGGAGCCTCGGCCGGGGCGTCGACCAGCAGCTCCCCCTCCGGCAGCCTCTCCTACGGCGACGACGGACCCGCCGTGACCACCCTCCAGCAGGACCTCGCCGAGCTGTACGTGGATCCGGGGCTCGACGACAGCGGCAGCTACGACCAGCGCACCTACCGGGACGTGGTCCGGTTCCAGATGTGGTACGGCGTCACGGCCGACCCGAGCGGGGTCTACGGTCCGGCCAGCCAGGCCGCGATGGCCGAGGCGCTCCAGCAGCTGGACGGCGAGCAGGGCGGCTCCGGCCAGTAGCGCCGCGGGGGGCGCCCCGGCCGGCCGGTGATCCCGCCGACGAAGCCGAAGTTGCCGGAGGGTCTCGACAGCGGGGACCCTCCGACGCAAGGGTGGGTCCATGGAGTACACCTCTCTCGGCCGTACCGGCCTGTCCGTGTCCCGCCTCTGCCTGGGCACGATGAACTTCGGTCCGCTGACCGACGAAGCCGACTCGCACGCGATCATGGACTCCGCCCTCCAGGAGGGCATCAACTTCTTCGACACCGCCAACGTCTATGGATGGGGTGAGAACAAGGGCCGGACCGAGGAGATCATCGGCAGCTGGTTCGCCAAGGGCGGCGGCCGGCGCGAGCAGACCGTCCTCGCCACCAAGCTCTACGGCGCGATGCCCGGCCCCGGCGGCGAGGAGTGGCCGAACCGCGGCAAGCTCTCCGCGCTGAACATCCGCCGCGCCTGCGACGCCAGCCTCAAGCGGCTGGGCACCGACTACATCGACGTCTACCAGATGCACCACGTGGACCGGGCCACCCCCTGGGACGAGGTCTGGCAGGCCATGGAGGTGCTGGTCGCCCAGGGCAAGATCCTCTACACCGGCAGCAGCAACTTCGCCGGCTGGCACATCGCCACCGCGCAGGCCGCCGCCGAACGGCGCGGCTACCTCGGCCTGGTCGCCGAGCAGTCGCTCTACAACCTGCTGGCCCGGACCGTCGAGCTGGAGGTGCTGCCCTCGGCCCAGCACCACGGCCTCGGCGTGATCCCCTGGTCCCCGCTCCAGGGCGGCCTGCTCGGCGGCGTGCTGCGCAAGGCCGGCGAGAAGGGCGGCCGCAGCGCCGACCGCGCGGAGAAGCTGACCGCCGCACAGCGCGACCAGCTCCAGGCCTACGAGGACTTCTGCGACAAGCTCGGGCACGAGCCGGGGACGGTGGCGCTGGCCTGGCTGCTGCACCAGCCGGCCGTCACCGCGCCGATCGTCGGTCCGCGCACGGCGGGGCAGCTGACCACCGCGCTGGCGGCGCTGGAGGTCACCCTCGACGCGGACGCGCTCGCCCGGCTGGATGAGATCTTCCCGGGCCACCGCACCGCCCCCGAGGACTACGCCTGGTAGTCCCCGGCCACACGGGGAGCTGGGAAGTCCCTCCCGGGACCGCGTCCGAAGGGCCCGTGGCCGCGCCGAACACCCGACCGGCGCGGCCACACCATTCTCACAACTTCTGTATGTTTCGAAGCTGTACCATCCGTCGAGTCCCCCTGACGATGTGACGGATACGAAGGACCACGTGACCACCTCGGCCCAGCCCCTGCCCACCGCTTCTCCGGCCAGCAAGTCCGCCGGACCTGTGTCGGGGCGAAAGCTCGGCTGGACGGCCGTGGCACCCGGAGTACTGTCGCTGCTCCTCGGCATCTACCAGGTCGGCAAGCCGGAGCTCTGGCGCGACGAGATCGCCTCGGTCAGTGCCTCCTCCCGCAGTCTCGGCGACCTGTTCGAGCTGCTCGGCCACGTGGACGCCTCGACCGGCTTCTACTACGTACTGCTGCACTTCTGGACCGGCCTCTTCGGCGACTCGCTGATGGCGCTGCGGCTGCCCTCGGTGATCGCCATGGCGGCCGCGGCGGTGCTCACCGCGCAGATCGGCGCCCGTCTCTACGGCAACGCCAGCGGGCTGGCCGCCGGTCTGGTCTTCGCGCTGACCCCGGGCATCTCCCGGTACGGGCAGGAGATCCGGGCCTACGCGCTCGCCGTGTTCGCGGTGGCGCTCGCGACCTTCCTGCTGCTCCGGGCACTGGAGCGGACCGGCAGCCGGGTCCGCTGGCTGGCCTACGCCGCCGCCCTGGTGCTGGTCGCGCTGGCGCATGTGGTGGCGCTGTCCTGCCTGATCGGCCACCTGGTCGCGGTGCTGCTGCGGGTGCGGCGGGACGGGCGGCGCGGGCCGCTGCTCCGGTTCGGCGGGGCGGTCCTGCTCGGCGTGGTGTGCGCCTCGCCGCTGATGCTGATCGGGCACTCGCAGGTCAAGCAGCAGCTCTCCTGGCTGAAGGCGCCGGACCTCTCCGATCCGCTGCACGTCGGCTACCAGCTGTGGCTCACCCTGTACGCCTCCCGCAGCGCCGCGTCGATCGCCGCGGTGCTGGTCGTGCTGGGCGTGCTGGCGCCGCTGCTGCGCGAGCGGAAGCGCGAGGCGACGGTCTTCGTCGTCTCCAGCGCGGTCCTGCCGATCGTCGCGGTCGCGCTGATCTCGCAGCTCGGCACCTCGTACTTCATCGCCCGCTACCTGCTCTTCACCCTGATCGCCTGGTCGGTCCTGGCCGGCGCGGGCCTGGTCGGCGCGGCGGCGCTGCTGACCGAGCGGGTGCGGCTGCCGCTGGTGCGGTGGCCGGGCGCCCGGCCCGTCGCCGCCGTCCTGCTGTCGGCACTGGCACTCGCTGCGATCTGGCCCAGCCAGACCGCGGTCCGGAGCTACGCGGCGCACGAGTGGACCAACATCCCCATCGGCAAGAGCCCCGGCTACCTCTCCTACGAGGGCACCGCCGACCTGCTGGCGGCCCACGCCCTTCCCGGGGACGGCCTGGTCTTCATGACCCACAGCGCGATGATGGTCGACCTGGGCGTCGACTACTACCTGCACGACCGGGTGCGGCTGGACCAGGTCCTGGTGACCCGGACCCCGCAGCAGAACGCCTCCTACTACTCGTCGCTCTGCCCCGCCCCGGCCGCCTGCCTGGCGACGGCGCCGGGCCGGATCTGGCTGGTCACCGAGACCCCGGTCTCCTACCTGACCCCGGTGCAGACCATCGAGCGGACGGCGCTGCTCTCGCACTACCGGATCGCGAAGACCTACTACCGCTCGGACATCCACGTGAGCCTGCTGGAGAGGACGAGCTGAATGGCCGGGTCCACGACCTGGATCGGGTTCCTGCGCGCGGTCAACGTCGGCGGCCGCAAGGTCGAGATGGCCCGGCTGCGCGAGCTGCTCGCCGGTCTGGGACTCGACCGGGTCCGCAGCTACATCGCCAGCGGCAACGCCTTCTTCGACAGCGACCTCGACCCCGGCTCGCCCCGGGCGCGGGCCGAGCTGACCGCCGCCGTCGAGCAGCGGCTGCGGCAGGAGTTCGGCTTCGAGATCCCGACCGTGCTGCGGACCGTCACCGAGGTCGAGGCGGCGCTCGCGGCGGCGCCCTTCGACGGCATCGAGGTCACCCCGGACATCCGGCTCAGCATCGTCTTCCTCTCCGCGCCCCTGGTCGGCGCGGAGCTGCCGCTGCGCTCCCCCAAGGGCGACTGGGAGCTGCTCGCCGCCACCGACGGCGAAGCCTTCGTGCTGTCCCGGCTGCGGGACGGACGACTCGGCGCCAACCCGGTCGCGGCGGTCGAGAAGACCTTCGGGGTGACCGCCACGGCGCGGTTCTTCCACACCACCGAGAAGATCGTCGCAGCGGCGAGGAAGCCCTAGTCAGGCCGGGCCGGTCCAGTCGAGGGTGGGCGGCAGCACGCCCTCCAGGGTGAGCAGCCAGCGTTTGACCTCCATCCCGACCGGGCCGCCGCCGAAGCCGCCGATCCCGTCGGCCGCGACCACCCGGTGGCAGGGCACCAGCAGGAACAGCGGGTTGGAGCCCATGATGGAGCCGACCGCGCGCGCCGCCGGGCCGAGGCTCCCGGCCTCGATCTCGGTGGTGAACACCTCGCTGCGGACCGCGAGTTCGCCGTAGCTGACGGTGCTGCCCCAGCCCACGGTGCGCTCCAGCGTCTGCAGCACGCTGCGCTGCGGACCGGCGGTGGTGAGCCGCCAGTCGACCGGCAGCCCGAGCCGGCGCCGGGTGCCGGCGAAGTACTCGGCGAAGTGCCGGGCGACCAGGGCCGCCTTCGGCTCGTCCCCCGGCCGCACGGCGTCGCCGACCGGCGGGCCGCCCCCGGCGACGGCCTCGAAGCTGACCGAGGCCACGCCCTCGGCGGTGATCCCCACCCGGACCGGGCCGCTGGGGAGCGGGGTGGCCAGGGTGATCCAGGAGACGGGCACTGCCATGCCGCTCCCCTCCGTACCTTCGTGCCGACCGGTCCCCCGGCCGTGTGCCGCAATGTGCCGCCACTGTAACCCCGGCCACCGACAGCCGACCGGGGACCGTTGCCGTCCCCGGCCGCCGGTGGCGGCTACCGGCCCGCGCTCGGCCGCCGGGCGGTCACTGGCCCTGGCTGTTGCTGTCCCCCGTGGTCTCCTTCTTGTCCAACCGGCGGATCTGGATCACCAGTTCGTCGACGTCGGACGCGCCCTCGGTCATCGGCTCTTCGTGCGTCTGCTCGGGCATAGCAAGCCTCCCAGTAATGGAACTGATCGAGTACATCCCTACGTGCCCTTGTCAGTAGCTCACTTGTGGCATGAGAGTGTCAATACGCGACTAGTGATGCGCAGTTGAAGGAGTTGAAGGTGACTGACGGCCCGGCCCGCCTGCGGATCAAGCCGGAGCACTCCCCGTACCGGACCAGCTCCGGCAACGTCCGCATCGGTGGGGTGGTCTTCGGCATCGGCGCCGAGCTGGCGGATCCCCACGGCTGGCTCTGGACCCTGGTGCAGGCCCTCGACGGCTCCCGCGACGTCGAGAGCGCGGCGGACGCCGTGCGCGCCCTGCACCCGGGGATCAGTCGGACCCAGGCCCTGCGTGCCATCACCAGGCTGAACGAGGAGGGTTTCCTGGAGGCGGCCACCGGTTCGTCCACCCTCCCGGAGCCGCCGGCGCGGCTCGCCCTCACCGCGCGGGAGCGCAGTCGCTACTCGCGCGGCGTGACCCTGCTCCGGTGGATGGACCGCACCCCGAGGCCGTCGGCCTGGGAGCCGCAGATCAGGCTGCGGGACGCCCGGGTCCTGATCGTCGGCCTCGGCGGGACGGGGTCGAGCGCCGCCCAGGCCCTCGTCGCCTCCGGGGTGGGCCACACCCACTGCCTCGACGGCGACGTGGTCGAACTGTCCAACCTGAACCGTCAGCTCCTCTACACGGAGGCGGATCTCGGCCGGGCCAAGGTCACGGTCGCCGTCGACCGGTTGCGGTCGTCCAACCGGGACGTCACCGTCTCCGGCGAACGCACCGTGATCCGCGGCGTCGAACAGCTCACCGGCATTCTGTCCGCCCCGCCACCGGCTGGTGACGGGGCCCGCCCGGACGGGACCCCGGCGGCCGGGACCGGTGGATTCGACCTGCTGCTGCTCTGCGCGGACGACCCGCCGGCCGTTCGCGACTGGGCGAACCGGGCCTGCCTGGCGACCGGGACCCCCTGGGTGACCGGTGGCTACAGCGGCCCGCTGGCCAGCGCCGGGGTCTTCGTCCCCGGCGTCGGCGGCTGTTGGAGCTGCCTCCGGCTGGGCGAGGCGGACCGGCGCGACCTGGGGCTGGCGCCGGGCCAGGACGAGCGCGTCGCCTCCGCGAGGCTGCCCTGGCACCCGGCCAACGCCGTCACCGCCGGGCTGGCCGGGCTCTTCATCGCCCATGCCGCGCTCGCACTGCTCACCGGCATACCCCGGCTGGAGCCGGGCTTCCGGTACGGGCTGAACACGGCCGTCCCCGGCGAGCCCGTCCTCGACCGGTACCCGCGACGCCCCGACTGCCCCGCGTGCGGGCCCTCCTCCGGAGCGGAGACGGCCGGTCACGGAGGCGCGGAATGACCGCGGTCGAGCCGGCCGCGACCCACGTCGGCCGGGGAACCGCGACGCCGCTGGGCCCGGACAGCGTCGTCCGGCTGCACCGGCTGGACAGGCGGCGCGAGCACGGCGAGTGGCTGGTCGGCCGGATCGACATCGGCGAGGTGGTCGCCCTCCCCGACACCGGGGTAAGGGTCATCGACCTGCTCGCCGACGGCCTGACCGTCGATCAGGCCCGACTGAGGCTCACCGGTGAGGTACGACGTCCGGTCGACGTCGCCGGCTTCGCCCGGGAGCTGCTCCGACTCGGCTTCGTGGCCGCGGTCGACGATGTGCCGCAGCCCTCCGCACCGCCGCGCAGGCCCATGTTCGCCCGGCTGCTCCCGCGCCACACCGCCTGGATCCAGCACCCCGCGACCGCCTGGTGCCTGGTGGCCCTGGTCCTGGCCGGTGCGCTGCGCACGGCCTTGGCCCCGCACTCCTTTCCCGACTACCGCACCCTGCTGTGGAGCCGCCGGGGCAGCCTGGTGCTGGCCACCACCTTCGTCGGCGGCTGGGCGCTGCTGATGCTCCACGAGTGCGCGCACCTGGCCGCGGCCCGTGCCGTCGGCATCCCGTCCCGGATCCGGCTGGGCACCCGGCTGCAGTTCCTGGTGGCCCAGACCGACATCAGCGGCATCGAACTCTTTCCGCGACGCTGCCGGCTGACCGCCTACCTGGCCGGCATCGCCGTGAACCTGGGCGTGACCTCCGCCGCCGTCCTGGCCCTGCCGTTGGCCGGCCCCGGGAGCGCCGTGCACCGGGCGGTCGCCGTGGCGGCGCTCCTCTCCGCCGTACAACTGCCGTTCCAGCTGCTCGTGTTCATGCGAACCGACCTCTACTCCGTGCTGCAGGACCTCACCGGCTGCCGCGACCTCCACCAGGACGGACGGGCGTACCTCCGCTACCTCCCGGGCCGGATCCGGCACGCCCTGGGCCTCGGGGACCGCTGTCCGGACGACCCCACCCGAGGGCTGCCCGCGCGCGAACGGACCGCCGTACGCTGGTACAGCGTGCTGCTGGCCCTGGGCAGTTGCGGCTGCCTGCTGGTGCTGGCGACCGTGACGCTGCCCACCGACGCCACCCTCCTGCTCCGGGCCGGGAGGCACCTCGGCCCGGACGAGCCGGTCGGCGTCAACCTGGACGCGGCCACGGTGCTGCTGGTCCTCGGCGGGGTGCAGGCGATGTGGATCAGCGCGAAGATCCGCGGCCGACGACGGCGCGACGCCTGAACAGCCGGTCGGCCGACTCCAACTCAACCCCAGGGGAGACCAAGCACTGTGAATGACACCACCCAGGGCACCGCGCGTCCGCCGGAGCTGATCCCGCTTCCTGCGGGCCTGGTCCTCCGTCGCCGCTCGCTCGTCCCCGACCAGGCGTTCAACGACGCGCTCACGGCCGACCTCGACCACCTGCGGGTCTGGCTGGCCTGGGCGCAGGAGGCACCGACCCTGGCGGAGACCGCGATGCACCGCGCCGCCCAGGACGAGAGCTGGGAGGCGGGGCAGGCCTACGGCTACCTGGTCACGCCGGCCGAGGGTGCGCCGACGGTCCTGGGCGGGTGCGCCATGTTCGGCGGCGACGGTCCGGGCGTGCTGGAGATCGGCTACTGGCTGCGCTCCGAGCAGGTCGGCCGCGGCATCGCCGCCGAGGCCGCCGCGGCGCTGAGCGCCATCGGCCTGGCGCTGCCCGGCACGGAGCGGATGGAGATCCACTGCGACCAGGCCAATGTCCGCAGTTCGGCCGTGCCGCGCCGGCTCGGCTACCGGCTCGACCGGATCGAGCCGGACGAGCCGGTCACCGCCGCCGAGGTCGGCCGCAGCATGGTCTGGGTGCTCGACGACGCCACCCGGCTGCGATCCGGCCGGGACCTCGGCTGACCACTCCCGTCGGCGGAGACGTCAGCCGAGGGCGAGCAGCGAGGACCGGCTCGGCTGTGCCGGATCCGGGTGTTGACAGATGTCGGCGGCGGGCGGGGTGTCGGCCCCGCCCGCCGCCGGCCGGTCAGTCGAGCAGCGCGGTGACGTTGCCCGCGCCGACCGTGCGGCCGCCCTCGCGGACCGCGAAGCCGAGGCCCGGCTCCAGCGGGACCGGTCGGCCGAGCTCGACGGTCACCTCGACCGTCTCACCCGGACGCGCGACGCCCGCGTCGCCGAGCAGCGTCACGTCGCCCACGACGTCCCCGGTCCGCAGGTAGAACTGCGGGCGGTAGCCGGTGGCGATCGGCGTCCGCCGGCCGCCCTCGGCGGTGCCGAGGAGGTAGACCCTGGCCGTGAACCGGTGGTGCACCGCGATGCTGCCGGGCTCGGCCACGACCTGGCCGCGCCGCACCTGGCCGCGTTGCACCCCGCGCAGCAGCAGCGCGACATTGTCCCCGGCCTCGGCCGACTCCATCGTCCGGCCGAAGGTCTCGACCCCGGTGACCACGGTCGAGACCTCCTCGCCGCCGAGGCCGAGCACGGTGACCCGGTCGCCCGTCCTGACCCGGCCGCGCTCGACCGCGCCGGTGACGACCGTGCCGCGCCCGGTGATGGTGAGGACGTTCTCCACCGGCAGCAGGAACGGCGCGTCGGTGTAGCGGACCGGCGTGGGGACATGGGTGTCCACCGCGTCGAGCAGGGCGAGCAGCGCCGCCGTCCACTCCGGGTCCCCGGCCAGCGCGCGCAGCCCGGACACCCGGACCACCGGCAGCTCGGACCCGGGGTAGCCCTGGTCGGTGAGCAGTTCGCGGACCTCCAGCTCGACCAGGTCGAGCAGCTCCGGGTCGCCGACGTCGGCCTTGTTGAGGGCCACCACGATGTGCTCGACCCCGACCTGACGGGCCAGCAGCACGTGCTCGCTGGTCTGCGGCATGACGCCGTCCTGGGCGGAGACGACCAGGATCGCGCCGTCCAGCTGGGCGGCGCCGGTGATCATGTTCTTCACGTAGTCGGCGTGTCCGGGCATGTCGACGTGGGCGTAGTGCCTGGTGTCGGTCTCGTACTCGACGTGGGCGATGTTGATGGTGATGCCGCGGGCGGCCTCCTCCGGGGCGCGGTCGATCCGGTCGAAGGGCACGAAGCTCCCGCCGTTGCCCCGGTCCGCGAGGACCTTGGTGATGGCGGCGGTGAGGGTGGTCTTGCCGTGGTCGACGTGACCCATGGTGCCGATGTTGAGGTGCGGCTTGGTGCGGATGTAGGCCTGCTTGGACATGGCTGTACCTGGCTTCGCTTCCCGGGCGCGGGCGGGCGGCTGCACGGAGGCAGGACGCGGCCGGCGACCCGTAGGACGGTGGCGGGGACCTCAGGGACGGGCCGACCTTCCCCGTCCGAGGTCCCGGGACATCCCGGGGAAGGTCAGCTTCGCGCGCCGTCGAACGGCGCTGCGGCCGCGAGTGCGGCGGGCGTCGCCGGAAGTGCCGGCAGTGCGGGCAGTGCCGAAAGTGCCGGGGCAGCAGCCATCGCACCCGCGACTGCGGGCTTCTGGGCGATGACGTGGCTGGACATGGGACCCATCCTGGAGTGAACACCCGGGTGGGCGCGAGCGAATTTCCACCGCCCGGCGCTGACGTCGGCCCGTCCCGCTGGCATGCTGGGCCAATTGATCATCCGCCCGCCCGGGGCAGGGGCGTCCAGCCCGGGGCAGCGGCGTGGACCGCGCAGAGGACCCGATGGCTGAGCACGGCATACCCGAGTCGACGAAGGTCGCCGCAGCGGCCACCGGACTGCTCGGACGGGCCCCCGCACCCGGACTCGTGCTCGGCGGGGTCGTCGGGCTGCAGTGCGGGGCCGCGCTCTCGGTCGGCCTCTTCACCCGGGTCGGACCGGCCGGGGTGGTCCTGCTGCGGCTGGCCCTGGCCGCGCTGCTGCTGGGCGCCCTGTGGCGGCCGAGGCTGCGGCTGGACCGGCGCACCCTGGGAACCGTCCTCGCGGCCGGCACCCTGCTGGCGGTCCATCACCTGTCGTACTACGAGGCGGTGGGACGGATCCCGCTGGGCGCGGCCACGACCGTCGAGTTCCTCGGGCCGTTCGCGATCGCCCTGGCCGGCTCCCGGCGCGCGGTCGACCTGGTCTGGTCGCTGCTGGCGGCGGCCGGCGTGGTGCTGCTGGGCGCGGGCGGGACCGCCCTGGACCCGGTCGGGCTAGGCTTCGCCGCCCTGGCCGGGGCCTGCTGGGGCGGCTACATCCTGGTCTCCGCGCGGCTCGCCCGCTCCGTCCCCGGCGGCGGGGGCTGGCGCTCGCCGTGGCCTGGGGCGCTCTGCTCAGCCTGCCCTACGGCCTGGTCCGGGCCGGACGGGAACTGCTCGACCCCCGGGTGCTGCTGCCGGCGCTGGCGGTCGCGGTGCTGTCCAGCGTGCTGCCGTACTCCTTCAACCTGGAGGCGCTGCGCCGGATACCGCCGCGCGTCTTCGGCGTGCTCACCAGTCTGGAGCCGGCGGTGGGCGCGGTGGTCGGGTTGCTGCTGCTGGGCCAGCGCCTCGGCCCGTGGCAGTGCGCGGGGGTGACGGCCGTCGCGCTGGCCTCCATCGGCGCGACCCGGCGCAGCGCCCGCGACGATCGGCAGGGGTGACGTTCAGAAGACGTAGGGCAGCAGCCGGTGGGTGCGCCGCCGGTAGTCGGCGTACTCCGGGCCGAAGACCTCCACCAGCAGCTTCTCCTCGGCGTTGATCCGCCACCCGTAGGCGGTCAGCAGCAGCGCCGCGACCAGGATCATGGCGATCCAGTTGCCGAGCCCGAGCGAGTAGCCCACCCAGACCAGCAGGCTGCCGAGGTAGCCGGGATGACGGATCACCCGGTACGGGCCCTCCTGGACCACCCGCTGGTCCTCGCTGGTGCGCAGGGTGCGGGTGTAGAAGCGGCCGAGGGTGCGCATGCCCCAGGCCCGGAGCGCCAGGCCGAGGGCGATCACGGCCACCCCGATCCAGCGCCAGCCGGTGGACACCTGACCGACTCCGGCCACCGAGAAGGCCAGGTTCAGCAGCACGGCGGCGGCGTAGGAGCCCAGCAGCAGCCGGGTGCTGCCCCGGTCGGCCCGGCCGCCGTGCCAGTCGGCCGTGCCGGAGTCCTCGCGGTGACGGAGCACCAGCTCGTAACCGACCCAGAGCAGCACGCCGATGACGGCGAACAGGTTGGGCAGTTCCATCCGGGGCTCCTGGGGTCGGGGCGTCGCCGTCCGGATTCCAAGATCGCACAGGGCCGCAGCGGCGACCACCGCACACGGCGAACCAGGACGAACCATTTCGAACGCCGCGTCACCATCCGGCAACTTCCGCACCGAGTGTTGTCGGACGATGACATGGTGTTGCGCATCCGAGGCCACACCGTCCCCAGGGGGAACAGCGCCATGTCCGAACAGACACCCGTACCGGCGAACGGGGGGAGCCCGCGGCGGCGGCTCCTCCGGATCGGCGGCATCGTCCTGCTGCTGGTCGTGGCCGGGGTCGCGGTGGCCCTCGCCGCCTCGGGCGGCGGCCGGGCGGGCACGGCCGGCGGCAGCGCCGCCCCGGCCGGCAGCACGGCCACGGCCGGCGCGGGTGACGCCGCCGCGCCGGGCAGCAGCGCCTCCACCGGCCCCGGCGGCATCCACATCAACAACAAGGACGTGGCCTCGGCCGGGACGACCGCGCTGGCACTGCCGGACATCCGTCCGGCACCCGCCTCGGCCCGGAGCGCGGCGGAGACCACCCTCACCGCCGACGACGCCCACTACCGGCAGGAGCTGGCCACCGGCGAGGGCCTGCTCGGGCGGGCCGGGTTCGCCGCCTGGGCGGCCGGAGCCCTGCAGGACAGCCGGAACCAGGGCGACTTCGCCCGGGCGGGGGCGGACTTCACCGCGACCGACCGCCCGCCGGCGCTGAACACCTGGCATGCCGACAGCGACACCGCGGCCGCCGCCGTCCAGCAGTTCGCCAAGGACGGCGAGGGGCACGGCTCCACCGTCGCGACCCGGACGGACGCGGCGGACGCCGTCGCCTACCTGGCCGACGCGGACCAGGTCGCGGCGCAGGTCGGCAGCGGCAAGTAGTAGCCCGGGCGGACGACTGCGGCGGGACGGTCCCCTCGTCCCGCCGCAGTCGTCCGCCGACGCAGGTCAGTCCGCGCGGCGCTCCAGTGCGACCACCGGGATCACCCGGCTGGTCTTGTCCTGGTAATCGCCGAAGCCGGGGTTGCGCGCGACCTGCTCCGCGAAGAGCCGGTCACGCTCGGCGCCCTCGATGACCACGGCCCGCACCGGGATCCGCTCGACCCCGCCGCCCGCCGCACCGAACTCGGCGACGGCGTCCGGGTTGGCGACGATGTTGTGGTACCAGGCCGGGTGCTTGGGCGCGCCCGCGTAGGAGGCGAACACCAGCCAGCGCCCTCCGTCGGCCTGGTACATCATCGGCGTGGTGTGGTCCTTGCCCGACTTCGCCCCCTTGCTGGTCAGCAGCAGCAGCGCCCCCCCGGCAAAGGGGCCGCCGACCTTGCCGTCGTTGGCGCGAAACTCGGCGATGATCTCATCGTTGTACGAGCTCAAGACTTCCTCCGTCAGACAGTGACACCCGGTCAGTGGCACCCGGTCAGTGGCACCCGGTCCCGGCCAGCCTAGGCCGATGGCGTCCGGCGGGGCGTCAGAACCCGGGAGACACAGGAAGGTTGTGCGCCGGGAGGGTCGGCGGGGCCGTTCGGGTGAGAAAGCGGACGACTCGCGGCCACCCTCCGCCGACGGCCCTCGGCCCGGCCCGCTGCGTGGTTCCCTGTGGCCTCACCACAGCACCTTCGGCGTCCCTGGGAGACATCCACGTGCAGTCGTTCACCCCACCCCCCGGTCGCAGGAAGCCCGGAATCGGACTGATCGGCGCCCTCGGCGCCGCCGCCGTGCTACTGGCGCTCACGGCCGGGCCCGCCGCAGCGGCCGGATCCGGCGTCTACGGCCAGTGGTCCCTCTCCGCCGGCGGCTCGGGCAGCCTCACCGTCCCCGCCGCCGGCTTCCCCCGGGCGACGGTCAGCACCACCAGCACCGGCCTGGGCCGTGCGGTGGGCACCGGAACCAGCACCTACCTCAACACCGGCACGGCGTTCGGCACGGCGTACGGCTCCTCCCGGGACGAGGAGTACCTGCTGCTGGGGACGGCAACCGGCCGGGCCCCGTCGGTCACCACCCTCACCTTCGCCTCGCCCACCCCCGTCGGCTGGGGCTTCGCCCTGGGCGACGTGGACGCCGACCAGGTGCAGGTGAGCGCCACCACCGTCGGCGGCGGCCAGGCGACCGCGGCCGAGCTCGACTGGGAGGGCTCCTTCAACTACTGCAATACCACCCCGCCCCGCCCCAGCAGCTGCCTGGGCAGAGTCTCCAGCGACCTCCCGGTCTGGAACCGGACCACCGACACCCTGGTCGGGAACGGGTCCGACACCAACGGGGCCTCCGGCTGGCTGCGGCCGACGGTACCGCTCACCTCACTGACCCTGACCTTCACCGCCAGGAGCGGCACCCCGGTCTACCAACTCTGGGTGGCCTCACCCACCACGTCCGTCAGCGGCACGGTCGGCTCCGCCTGCCACCACGGCGGACCGGTGACACTGGCGCTGCTCCGGCCCGACGGCAGCCCGGCCCACGACGCCGAGGGCCGGGCGGTGACCGCCACCACCCGCCCGGACGGCGGCTACACCTTCGAGCGGCTGGCCCCCGGCCGCTACACGGTGCGGCTGGACGTGCCGTACGGCTACCTCACCGGCCAGGACCGGCGGCCGGCCGACACCGCGACCGGAGCGGAAGCCCGCGGCGTCGACTTCACCCTGGGCTGCCCGAAGCCGATCAGCCAACCGCCGCTGACCGTTCCGCCGTTCGCCGTCTCGGTGGACATCCCGATCAGCCCCGTGATCGACATCCGCCGTCCGGTGGTGATCACCGACCCGCCCGCTCTCGGCACCGTCCGCGAGCTCCGCCCCGGCGTCCTGGTCTACGTGCCGCGCGAGGACGTCAACGGGACCGACAGCTTCGTCTATGTCGGACGCGGCCGGAGCGGGGAGCTGGTGGCCGTGCGGGTCACCGTCCGGGTCCACGGCCGGGACCGGGCCCACGGCGGCTCGACGCTGCCGGACACCGGCGCCGACCCGGCGCTGCCCTGGCTGGCCGGCGGCGCGACCGGGCTGGTGCTGCTCGGCCTCGCGGCCAAGGCCGTGGTCCGCCGACGAGCCCGCCCCCACCCCGCCGACCCGGGCCGGGAGTAGCGCCCCGCCGCCCCGGCACGCCCCCGCCGCTTCGATATCGTGGCCCGGATCACGGCTCGACCGTGGCCGCGACGAGCGACGGGGGCGAACGGGTGGCTGGGCAGCAGGAGCGCTGGATACGGGTGCCCGTCGGCGCGGAGTCGGCCCGGTGGGCGACCCGGGGGCGCTGCCGACGGGTGCTGCTGGTGGTCCACAACGTGACCTCGGCGACCCGGCTGCTGGACGTGCTGCCGCTGTTCCGCGACGACCTGCGGGTGCAGCTGCTGGCGACCTGCACCGGGTCCTCGCCGTTCCAGGACGGCGTGGCGGAGCTGCTGGCGGGGACCGGGCTGCCGGTGCTGCCGTGGGAGCAGGCCCTGCGGACGCCGGTGGACCTGGCCGTCTCGGCCAGCTTTGGCGGACAACTCCAGGATATTCAGGGCAAGTTGGCGGTGCTCTCGCACGGCGTTGGCTACAATAAGACACACCGGACACCGGACACCGGACACCGGACACCGGAGCGCCGGTGTTCGGGCTCTCCCCCGAATGGCTGCTCGCGGACGGCGTCCCGATCGCGGACGCGCTGGTGCTCTCCCACCCCGAACAGCTGGAGCGGCTCCAGGCCGGCTGCCCCGAGGCCAAGCCGAGCGCCTTCCTCGGCGGTGACCCCTGCTACGACCGGATCCTGGCCGCCCGGGTCCACCGGGAGCGTTTCCGCCGGGCGCTGGGATCGGGCCGCGCCAGCGACTGGTGCTGCTGAACTCCACCTGGAACCCTGAGTCACTGTTCGGGGACGCCGACGGGGCGGACGTCCTGCCCTCGCTGCTGCCCCGGCTGGCCGCCGAACTCCCGGCCGACGAGTACCGGGTCGCGGCCGTGCTGCACCCCAACATCTGGCACGGCCACGGCCCCGGGCAGGTCCTGTCCTGGCTGGACCGGGCACGACGCGGCGGACTGGCGCTGGTCGACCCGCTGCACGACTGGCGGCAGGCGGTGATCGCGGCGGACGCCGCCGTCGGGGACTTCGGTTCGGTCAGCTACTACCTGGCCGCCCTCGGCACTCCGGTACTGCTCGGCGCCACGCCCACGGCCGGGCTGGACCCGGCCCGCGTTCGTCCGCCAGGCGCCGGCCCTGGACCCGTCCGCGCCGCTGCGGCCCCAGTTGGAGCGGCTGCTGGCCGCGCACCGGCCACTCGACGGGCCGCGCGAGCTGACCAGTTCGGTGCCGGGCGGGTCGGCGGAGCTGCTGCGGGGCCTGTTCTACCGGCTCATCGGCATCCCCGAGCCGCCGGGGCCCGCCCTGCTCGACCCGCTGCCGCTGCCCGAGTACCGGCCCCCGCTGCGCACCGTCCCGCTCCGGGTACTGACCTCCAGCCCCGGCTCCGGTCCCGGCTCCGTCGGCGTCGGCGGCGGCCCGCTCGCGCTGGAGCGCTACGCGGACGCCCCACCGCCGCTGTCCGCGCCGCAGCGGGACGAGGACGGGCTCTCGCTCCACACTGCGGTGGACGAGGAGACCCGCGACCCCGGCCGACTGGCCCTGGCCGATGTGATCGTCCGTCATGGGACGTCGGGCGATCCCCGGTTGGGCACACCGGAGCAGTGGACCGCCGAGATCCTGGCGCGGTTCCCGCACTGCGCCGTGGCGGCCTTCGTCAGCGGCCCGGCCGACTGCACCGCCCGCACCGCCGGCGGCGCACTGTTCCGGCTGAGCGACCCTCGGCAGAGCCTGGAGCCGGCCGCCTTCGCCTCGGCGCTGTACGCCGCCCTGGCCCGGGGCGACTCCCCGGAGCGGCTCGCCGCCGAGGGGCTGACCGTGCGGATCGGCTTCGCCCCGGACGCCCCGGTGGTTACCGTCGCAGTCACCCCGCTGTCGTGAGGCACTGGGCGCGCAGCCGCCGCAGATGGACCAGGTGCAGCTCGGCGCCCTCCTTCGCCAGGATGCCGATCGCCCGGTCGATCAGCGGCAGCGCGGCGGCCCGCTCGCCCTCGTCGAGAAAGGTGTCGGCCAGGTCGGTCAGCGTCCTGGCGGCGTTGTAGCGGTCGCCGGGTCCGTCGGGGCCGTCGAGCTCCTCGAAGGCCCGCAGGGCGGAGCCGAGCAGTTCCCGGGCCCGGTCGAGGCGGCCGAGGCCGCGCAGCGCCCGGCCCCGGTGGCGGAGCAGCAGCGCCCGGGCGCGCGGCAGGTCGGCCGCGCCCTCCTCGCCCGGGCCGATGGCGTCCAGCAGCGCCGCCGAGGTCTCGAACAGGTCGGCGGCCTCCTGGTAGCGCCACTGCCGCAGCCGCAGCAGGCCGAGCGACTCCACCGCCGTCGCCCGGCCCCGGACATGGCCGGCCTCCAGCTCGGCGGCTGCAGCGGCGGCGAGTTCGACCTCGGCCTCGTCGTACTGCTGCAGCTCGACCAGGGCGAAGGAGAGCTGGGTGTGCATCCGGCCGGAGATCCGGCTGCCGGGGTGCAGCGCCTCGGCCGCCCGTACCCCGGAACGCAGGGCGGGCAGCAGCTCGGTGTGGTGCCCGGCCTTCAACTGCAGCGCCCACAGCGCCTCGCACAACTGCCAGACCATCGACAGCCGGCCGAACTCCTCGGCCGCCCGCACCGCCTCGACCAGGTTGGCCAGTTCGGCGGTGAGCAGCGCCAGCGCCGCCCCCGGGTCGGCGCTGGGGGCGGGCACGGACTCGGCGTAGCGCGGACCGAGGTGCCAACGTCCGGGCAGCGCGGCGTAGTCGGCGCGGACGGCGAGCCGGAGGCAGTGCTCTACGGTCCGGTGCACCGTCGCGGAGCTGGCCGCGATGCCGTCCTCGGCGGCGGCGGCCCGCGCGGCGTGCCGGCGCACGGCCGGACGGTAGCGGTAGCGGCCGTCCTCCAACTGCTCCAGCAACTGCTGCTCGGCCAGTTCGGCCAGGATCCACCCGGCCCGGTCCGGCTCGGCGCCGAGGGCTGCGGCAGCAGCGGCGGCGTCCAGGAAGGGCCATGGCCAGACCGACAACTGACGGTAGCCGCGCGCCAGTTCCGGGTCCAACTGACGGTAGAGCGCCTCGGTGGCCGAGCCCACCGGGTCGCCGCCGGGGTCGGCGCCGGTCCCGGCGGGAGCCGCTCCGGGAAAGCCCTCGGCCCGGGAGAAGACCGACAGCCGGGGGGCCGCCGCCCGCAGGGCGAAGGGCGATCCGCCGCAGCGGGCCAGCACCGAGGGCAGCACGGCCCGGGCGGCGGCGACCGCCTGCTTGCCCGCGAGGTCGGTCAGCAGCCGCACCGCGTCCTTGTCGGCCAGCGGCCCGACGGGGATCCGGACGGCGTCCAGGCCGAGCACCGCGCGACTGGAGACCACGATGGTCAGCACCGCCGGGGCGGAACTGAGCAGTGGGCGCACCTGGGCCGCCGAGTGGGCGTGGTCGAGCACGACCAGCAGCCGCCGGTCGGCGACCAGGGCGCGGAACAGCGCGCTGCGCTCCTCGACCGGCGGCGGGATCTCGTCGGCCGGAACCCCGAGCTGCCGGAGGAAGGCGCCCAGCACGGCGGCGGCGGTCAGCGCGCCCTCGGCGGAGTCGCCGCGCAGGTCGGCGTAGAGCTGGCCGTCGGGGAACCGCTCGACCTCGCGGCAGCCCCAGTGGACGGCGAGCGCGCTGGTGCCGATGCCCTCGGGTCCGTGCAGCAACGCGACCCGGGGCCGTCCGTCGGACTTGCGCGCGGCCTCCCGGTCGAGCTGCTTCATGGCGTTCTGACGGTCCGTGAAGAACCGGGTGGAGACCGGGAAGCGGGAGGCCACCGGAGAGCCGGCCGGCGGCTGGGGCGCGGCCTGCATCCACTGGGACACCGCCTCGGCCTGGGCCGGGCTGCGCCGCGCGGCCTCGGCCAGCAGGCGGGACAGCTCCTCGCGCTCGGCGGCCCCGGCCGGGGCCGGGACCTCGTGCCCGGCGATTCTGCGGGCGAGCGAACCGGCCGATCCCCAGGCCCACTTACCGGCCTCGCCGGCTATCCCGCCGCTGACGGCGCTGAGCACCGACATGACCGCCGCGACCGAGGTGGGATCCACCACAGCACACCCCCACGTTCTTCCAAGTCCTCTGTGGTGCGCCGTCGGCACCACTGCCACCGCTCCCGCCGAACCTTGCCATGGACACGTTAGCGTGTCGTTCGGCCACGGTGAGTGAGCTCCGGGACTTCCGCTCAGCGCAGCACGCCGAGCCGACGCGCCTCGGCCAGCCACTGCGGGAACTCCGACAGCAGCAAATCGTAGAGCTCCGCATCGGTGATCCCGTCGATGTCGTCGACCTGGAAGAAACCGGCGTTGTCGACCAGCCGCCCGGGCAGGCTGTCGAAGCGCTCCAGGATCCCGTAGTCGGACCGGCCGAGTCCGACGAACTGCCAGAAGACCGGCTCGGCAGCGGCCTTGACCAGCAGTTCCTCGATCTGCCGACTGCGGTTGACGCCGCCGTCGGAGAAGAACAGCACCAGCACCGGGTCGCCGGGCTCGGCCGCGAAGGTCTCCAGGATCTCCCGCATCACCTCGGGCTCGTTGTTGCCGCCGAAGACTCCCGCCAGGTGGTCGGGCACCCGCAGGCCGCCGTCCGGCAGCGGCGGCAACTGCCGGTTCCCGGCCCTGATGTAGACCTGGCGCTCGATCCACTCGGTCAGCTCGGTCGGCCGCAGGGTGGGCAGCCGGGCGCAGTGGTCGGCGAAGGTCCAGGCGTCCAGCCCGCCGTCGTCGTCCAGCACGGCCGCGACCGGCGCGATCCGCTCGACCAGCCGGCCGACCGCGCCGCTGCTGTAGAGGGCGCGCATGGAGCCGGAGCGGTCGAGCACCAGCACCACCCGGGCCCGCACCCCGGCCGCGCCCCGCTTCTCCAGGTTGACCCGGACGATCTCCTTGCGGAGCGAGATCCGGTCCCCGGCGACAGCACCGGGCACGGGCTCGGCGACCGGCACGGGCAGGGCGACCGGCTCGGGCACGGCAGCGGTGACCGGCTCGGGCGCGGGCGGGGCGTCCTGGTCCACGGCCACCCCGAAGTCGGCCGCCAGTCCGGCCAGTCCGGTGGCGTAGCCCTGGCCCAGCGCCCGCAGCCGCCAGCCGCCCTGGCGCCGGTAGACCTCGCCGAGCAGCAGCAGGGTCTCCGGTCCCCCGGTGCGCACCGGGAAGGTCTCCACCGCCGCCCCGGTCCCTTCGGCGCCCTCGCGGAGCTCAAGGACCAGTCCGCGCAACGGGTCGGAGCTCCCCTCGTCCAGGGAGACCGCCACCACGACCCGCTGCACCCCTTCCGGCAGCGCCCCGGGATCGATCCGCAGCGAGGCCCGGCCGGGGTCGGCGCCCAGCAGCCGCACGGCGCCGCCCTCGGCCTCCGGCTGGTTGTAGAAGACCAGGTCGGCGTCGGAACGCACCCGGCCGTCCGCGGCGAGCAGGACGGCCGCGGCGTCCAGCGCCGCGGCGCCCTCCCAGCGCGCGGTCAGCACCAGCGCACCTGGAGGGACGGGGATGTTGGCACCGGCGACGAGTTCAGTCATGCCCGCATTCTGCTGGACGCATCGGTCTCATACCGAAATCTCAGTGACGCGATCGGGATCAAGAAGCGTCTGTAGGAGAACGGATCGGAAAAACCGATCCCCGGCAGAGCGGCGGCCATGCGAGAGCGCGAGACTACGGCAGAGCCCGGGACAGCAGCGGGGACGGCGGCGGCGGGGCCTGCGGCGGCGCGGCCCCGACGCACCGGGTACCACCGGATCATCGACTACCCGCGCCAGGGGCGGACCGGCTGGCGCCGGCTGGTCCCCTCCTGGCGGCTGGTCTGCGGCAGCCTGCTGGGCTCCGTGACCGTGCTGGCCGGTCTGGTGATCGCGGTCTACGCCACCGTGAAGGTGCCCGACATCAACAAGCTGAAGATGCCCACGGCCACCGTGTACGAGTACTCCGACGGCACCGTCTTCTACGCGGTGGGACTGCAGAACCGTCAGCTGGTGCCCATCAGCCGGGTTCCGACCGTGATGCGCGACTCCATCGTCTCGATCGAGAACCCCACCTTCTACTCGGACGCCGGCGTCGCGCCCAAGGGCATCGTCCGCGCCCTGGTCAGCGATGTCCAGGGGGGCGAGTTCGAGGGCGGTTCGACCATCACCCAGCAGTTCGTCAAGAACGCCTATCTGACCGACCAGCAGACCTACACCCGGAAGCTGGTGGAGATCTTCAAGGCGGTGAAGATCACCCAGACCTTCCCCAAGACGGAGATCCTGGACGACTACCTCAACACCGTCTACTTCGGCCGGGGGTCCTACGGGATCGAGGCCGCCTCGGAGACCTACTTCGGCGTTCCCGTCGACCAGATCACCGACCCCGGACGGGCGGCCTACCTGGCTGCGCTGGTGAACGAGCCGACGGTGCTGTCGCAGACCGACCCGGTCTCGCAGAAACTGCTGAAGGCCCGCTGGACCCTGGTCCTCAAGGCCATGGTGAAGGCCGGGCGGCTGACCCCGGCCCAGATGGAGGCCGCGACCTGGCCGACCGCGCTGGTGCCCGCCGGCGTCGTCAGCTACGACGCGAACGGGGTGGACGACTCGGCGATGGCGCAGGTGGCCGACACCTACCTGGACCGGCTGCACCAGCAGAACCCGAACGTCCCCGACTCCGCGACCGCGCACGCGGGCGGCGACGTCATCCGGACCACCTTCGACCGGGCGGACATGGCCGCCGCGGTGCGGGCCGTGAAGTCCGGTCTCGACGACCGGCTGAATCCCAAGAGCCGGTCCCAGGCCACCGTCGACCGCGGGGTCCAGGTCGGCCTCGCCAGCGTGGACACCCGCAGCGGGGAGTTGCTGGCCTTCTACCCGGGCGCCGGCGGGCAGTACGACGACGCGACCCTGGCCCAGATCGAGCCGGGATCGCAGATGTCGGCGTTCGCCTTCGCCGCATCGCTCGGACCCGGCACGACCGGCGCGGGTGGTGCCGGTTCGGGTGGCACCGGGTCGGTCACCTTCGGGTCGAACTCCTCCCCCGACTCCGGCAACGCCGCGCAGCTCTGGGCGTTGATGGGCCGAGTGGGTCTGACCCAGAACCTGCAGGCGAACCCCGGTGAACTGCCCGAGCCCCTGGGCAAGCTGAGCAAGGACCCGCAGCTCGCACTGGGCATCGCGCCGGAGTCCCCGGTCCGGATGGCCGCCGCCTATGCGGCCTTCGCCGACGGCGGGGTCTACCACGAGCTGTCGATGGCGCTCGCGGTCACCGTGAACGGACGCACGGTGTGGACCTACCGGCCGCAGGGAACGCCGGCGGTCTCCGCCGACACCGCCGCGGAAGTCACCGGTCTCCTGGCAGCCCAGGGCCAGGTCTCGGGCGTCGACTCCACTGCGGCGCTGCCGGCCGGGGAGGTGGCCGGCCAGAGCGGCACCATCGGCGGGGACACCAGCGCCTGGTACTCCGGCTACACCACCGGCATCGCCACCACCGTGGGCCTCTGGGACCAACTGGTGGACAGCAAGGGCCGGACCGTCGTCCACTCGCTGGACCACCTCGGCGACGTCCCCGCCGCGCAGAGCGCCATCTGGCCGACGGGCATCTGGCAGGACTACATGCAGGCGGTCACCGGGGGGCAGTCCACACCGTTCCCGTCCCCGCCCCAGTCGGTGGCGGTGGGGGCGTCGCAGGCGCCGGCCCCCGAGGAGGGCGCCCGGTCGGGCTTCGTCCCCGCCCCCGCGCCCAGCCTGACTGCTCCCCCTTCGGCCACCGCCGGCAACGGCCGGAGGACGCCGTCGCCGCGAACCTCCGGCACCTCTGCCGACACCTCCTCCGACGCCTCCTCCAGCATCCCCTCCGCACCGCTCCCGGCAACGCATTCGGCGCCGCCGTCGCCGTCCACGCCGCCCACCCCGCCCACCCCGCCGAGCTGACGTCCGGACCCGGACCGGTGACCCGCACCGGTGCGGGTCACCGGTCCGGCCCTTCGACTACGGCTCCGGGATCGCCGGCGCGGTCAGCGCCGCCGGCCGCTGCTCCAGCGCGTCGAGGGCGATCCTGACCGCCGTGTCCAGCTGCGGGTCGCGGCCGGCCGCCCAGTCCTGCGGGGCGCAGACCACCTCGACGTCCGGGTCCACCCCGTGGTTCTCCAACCCCCAGCCGTAGCCCTCGTACCAGGTGCGGTAGCGCGGCTGGGTGACCTCGGTGCCGTCGACGAGCCGGTAGTGCATGTCGATGCCGACCACCCCGCCCCAGGTGCGGACGCCGACGACCGGGCCAAGCCCGAGCGCCTGGAACCCGGCGTTGATGTTGTCGCCGTCGGAGCCGCAGAACTCGTCGGCGACCGCGACCAGCGGCCCGCGCGGCGAGTCCTCGGGGTAGACGACGGGGGGCTGCCGGTCCCGGATCACCTGCCACTTGACGATCCGTCGCCGCAGCTTCTCCAGCACCAGCTGCGAGGTGTGGCCGCCCCGGTTCTCCCGGGTGTCGACGATCAGCCCGTGCTGCGCCGCCTCGATGTGGAGGTCCCGGTGCAGCTGGGCCCAGCCGGCCCCCATCATGTCGGGCAGGTGCAGGTAGCCGAGCCGTCCGCCGGAGAGCTCGCGGACCCGCGCCCGGGCCCGGTCGACCTCGTCGTGGTAGCGCAGCGGCTGGTCGTTGGCGAGCGGCACGACCACCACGGAGTACTCGCCGCCGTCCCGGCCCAGGGTCAGCTCCACCGGCCGGCCGGCCGTGCCGACCAGCAGCGGAGCCGGTCCGGCGACCGGGTCGACCGGGCGGCCGTCCACGGCCAGGACCGCGTCCCCGGGGGCGGCCCGGACGCCGGGGCCGGCCAGCGGACCGCGTGCGGCCGGGTCGGAGGACTCGCCGGGAAGGATCCTGACGATCCGCCAGCTGCCCTCGGCGTCCCGGGCCAGGTCGGCGCCGAGCAGGCCCTGGCGCTGGGCGGCGGCGGTGTCGGCGGCCGGCGGGCTGACATAGGCGTGCGAGGTGCCGAGCTCCCCCTGCACCTCCCAGAGCAGGTCCACCAGGTCGTCGTGGCAGCCGATCCGGTCCAGCACCGGCCGGTAGCGGCGCTGCACCGCCTCCCAGTCGACGCCGCCGAGGTCGGTCCGCCAGAAGTTGTCCCGCATCAGCCGGCCGCTCTCGTCGAACATCTGCCGCCACTCGGCGGCGGGGTCGACGGTGACCCGGATCCGGGCCAGGTCGACCTTGACGTCGTCGTCCTGGGCGTCCTGGGCGGGCCTGCGGTCGGCCGGGACGATCCGCAGGGCGCCGTCGTCCAGCAGCGCGAGCCGGCTGCCGTCGCCGGTGACGGCGAAGCCGTCGACCGCGTCCGCCAGCGTCTCGGTGCGGTGGGTGAGCAGGTCGAAGCGGAGCAGCGAGGGGCGGGCGGCGGGGGTGTCCGGGGTCGCCCTGGCCGAGCCGGTCACCCCGGCCGGCGGACGGCTGAGCCAGAGCAGGCCCTGGCCGGCGGCCTTGAGGCTGCTGTAGCGGCCGGCCGGGACGGGCAGCGGGACCAGCCGGTGGGCGATGCCGTCCAGATCGATCCGGGTGGCGGTGACTCCGGTCTGCCCGCCGTCGGCCTCCTCGGCCCCGGCCGTGGGCCTGCCCGGGGCGCGGCCGTCGAGCCGGGGCGCGAAGGGCGAGGGGTGTCCGCCGCCAGCGGCACCAGGAAGGGGCGGCAGGCGACCGGGAAGCCCAGGTCGAAGACGTGCTCGTCGTAGACCGGGTCGAAGTCGCGGCGCGAGAGGAAGGCGAGGTACTTGCCGTCCTCGGTGAAGACCGGGTCGAAGTCCAGGAAGCGGAGCGAGGTGACCTCGGTGACCCCCGCTCCCGCCTCGCCGTCCACCCGGGCCAGCCGGATCTGCCGCAGCCGCTCGCTCAGGTCCGCCGCGTGCGACCAGGCCAGCCAGGCCGAGTCCGGGGAGAAGGCGAGACCGGCGGCCTGCAGCGCCTCGCTGCGGTCGATCTCCCGCACCGTGCCGTCCTCGACCAGCAGCACCAGGCCGTCGCGGTTGGCGACGGCGAGCCGCCGTCCGTCCGGGGAGGCGACCAGTTCCTCCACCCGGCCCAACTCGCCCAGGCCGACCCGGCGGCCGTCGGAGAACTCCAGGGCGTCCTCGCCCCCGGCGTCGGTGACCCAGACCGACGCCCCCTCGGGCAGCGCCTGCGGCAGCCGGTTGCGCACGCCGGGGGTGACCGCGAGGGCGCGCACCGGTCCGTCCCGGTGGGTGACCCGGTGGACCGTGCCGCGCACCTCGACCACGCTGGAGCGGCCCTCGGCGTCGGGCGAGACCGTGCCCAACCGGCCCTGGGCGGTCAGCGGGTAGGGCTGCCGGGAGCTGCGCGGACCGCCGAGGCGCAGTTCGAGGCGCCGGGGCCGGGCCTCGTCCAGGTCGTCCAGCAGCCACAGCCGGCCGGCGCTCTGGTAGACCACCCGGGTGCCGTCGGTGGCGGCCTGGCGGGCGTAGAACTCGTCGTCGTCAGCGGCGTGCCGACGGAGGTCGGAGCCGTCCGGGCGGGCGGAGTAGAGCCGGCCGAGGCCCTCGTGGTCGCTGAGGAAGGCGATCCGCCCGCCCACCCACATCGGCGAGTCGACATTGCCGTCCAGCTCCGACAGCACCCGCTCGAACGCGCCCTCGGTGCCGATCCAGAGCTTGCCGGCACGACCGCCGCGATAGCGCTTCCAGTGCGCGGGCTCGCGGTTGACGGCGGAGCTGAGCAGCGCCCGGTCACCGCCGGGCTCCAGCGCCACACCGCCGAGCCGGCCGTAGGGCAGCTCCCGGGCGGGGCCGCCGTCGAGCGGCAGCGCGAACGCCCAGGGGTGCGCCCGCGACCGGCGTCCGGTGCTGCTGATCGCGATCGGCTCGCCGTCCGGGGTCCAACCGGCCAGGGTGGTCTGGGCATTGCCCCAGTAGGTCAGCCGCCGGGAGGGGCCGCCGTCGACCGGGGCGAGGTGGATCTCGGAGGCTCCGTCCCTGGTCGAGGCCCAGGCCAGCAGCGTCCCGTCGGGGGAGATCCGGGGCCGCGACACCGGCACCCGGTCGGCGCTCACCCGCCAGGCCCGGCCGCCGCCCTCGACCGGGGCGAGCCAGACGTCGTCCTCGGCCACAAAAGTGACCAGTTCTCGGTGTACATGCGGAAATCGGGCGTACTCGTCGACAGAGGTCATCAGCCCAACCTAACTGCCACCACTGGCAGTGCGGGAGGAATTACCGACGGCCCCGGCCCGGCCGGAGGGGCCGAGGGCGTGGGCGCTGGACAGGACCGGGTCGGAGGCTGAGAAGATCGACGCCATGCACCCTGTCCTCGGCCGCGCCCGCGCCGTCCTCAGCAGCCGACTGCGGGTCGCCGCCGCCGTCCTGGCGGCCCTCGCGGTCCTGGCCGTGGTGGTCGGCGGCTACTCGGCGCTGGCCGACGGTCCCCCGCACGTCCGCGAACAGGTCGTCAGCATCCTGGGCACGCCGGAGCCGGACGGGCAGCCGGTCCGGCTGGACGCCACGCTCTACCTCCCGGCCGGCTCCGCGCCCGAGCCGGCCGTGGTGCTGGCGCACGGCTTCGGCGGCAGCAAGGACGACGAGGCCGCCGACGCGCTCTACCTGGCGCAGCACGGCTTCGTGGCGCTGGCCTACTCCGCCCGGGGCTTCGGCCGCTCCGGCGGACTGATCCACCTGGACTCGCCGCAGTACGAGGTCCGCGACGCCGAGAAGGTGATCGACTACCTCGGCACCCTGCCCCAGGTGCAGCAGGACGGTCCGGACGACCCGAGGATCGGCTTCACCGGCCCCTCCTACGGCGGCGCGCTGAGCCTGCTGGTGGCCGGCTACGACCACCGGGTGGACGCCATCGCCCCGGAGATCACCTGGAACGACCTCGGCGGGGCGCTCTTCGGCCAGAACGTCCGGGGCAGCAGCACCCCCGGGGTGTTCAAGAAGTCCTGGGCCGGGCTCTTCTTCGGCTCCGGCTCGGACGCCGACGCCGCCGGGGTGACCAGCACCGACCCGGCCGGCTCCGGCCCCTGCGGCCGGTTCGCCCCGGTCATCTGCCAGGACTACCAGGCCACCGCCGCCGGCGACGGCACCCCGGCCCCCGGTCTGCTCCCGCTGCTGGACGCCTCCAGCCCGGCCACCGTGCTGAACCGGATCACCGCCCCGACCCTGCTGGTCCAGGGCGAGACCGACTCGCTCTTCGGCCTGAACCAGGCGGACGCCAACGCGCGCGGCATCGCCGCCCACGGCACCCCGGTCCAGGTCTCCTGGTACTCCGGCGGCCACGACACTCCCGGCACCAGCGCCGAGACCGACCGGATCCGGTCGATGACGCTCACCTGGTTCGACCACTACCTGAAGCACCGTCAGCCCGCCCCGGGCAGCGCCTTCACCTTCACCAAGGCCGGCTCCGGGCTCTCGCTGACCAGCGGCACGGTCTCCAGCACCACCATGACCGCCGCCGGATACCCGGGGCTGCCGGGCAGCGCCCCGGCCCGGTCAACCGCCGTCCGGCTCGCCGGAACGGCGCAGACGGTGCTGGCCCCGGCCGGCGGCTACCCGGCGGCGATCAGCAGCCTGCCCGGACTCGGCACCGCGCTCACCCAGTTGAGCAGCGGCAACGCCCAACTGGGCGCGCTGCTCGGCGGACCCGCCAACCAGCAGGCGGTCTTCACCAGCAGCCCGCTGCCCGCCGCCGTGCACCAGGTCGGCGTGGCGCAGGTCGGTCTGCGGGTGACCTCCAGCACCACCGACGCCACCCTCTTCGCCAAGGTCTACGACGTCTCGCCGAGCGGCGGCAGCACCCTGCCGAACCAGCTGGTCGCGCCGATCCGGCTGACCGGACTGACCCCCGGCGTCGCCACCACGGTCACCGTCGACCTGCCCGGCATCGTCCACGACTTCCCGGCCGGGAACCGGATGCAGCTGGTGGTCACCAGCACCGACCAGTCCTTCCAGCTGCCGGACGACCCGCGCAGCTACCAGGTCGCGCTGGACGGCGCGGGGCTGACCGTCCCGCTGGTCGCCGCCACCGCCGACAGCGCCGGCGGCACCACCGGCGTGCTCTGGGCGCTGGCCGCGCTGGCCGTCGCACTGCTGCTGGGCGCGGCGCTGCTGTGGCTGCTGCGCCGTCGGCGCGCCGCCGCCCGGCTGGCCGACACCGACCCGGAGCTGGCCCGGGTCCCGGTCGCCATCACCGGCCTCGGCAAGGCCTACCGGGACGGCTTCCGCGCCGTCAGCGACCTCTCCTTCACCGTCGAGCACGGCCAGGTGCTGGGCCTGCTCGGCCCCAACGGCGCGGGCAAGACCACCACCCTGCGGATGCTGGTCGGGCTGATCTCCCCGACCGAGGGCGCGATCCGGGTCTTCGGGCACCGGATCGTCCCCGGATCGCCGGTGCTGTCCCGGGTCGGCGCGTTCATCGAGGGCCCCGGCTTCCTGCCGCACCTGTCCGGTCTCGACAACCTGACCCTGGCCTGGGCCGCCACCGGACGTCCCGAGGCGGACGCCGACTTCGCCGCCGCGCTGGAACTGGCCGGGCTCGGCGACGACGTCCACCGCAAGGTCCGCACCTACAGCCAGGGCATGCGGCAGCGGCTCGCGGTCGCCCAGGCCATGCTCGGTCTGCCAGACCTGCTGGTGCTCGACGAGCCGACCAACGGCCTCGACCCGCCGCAGATCCGCGAGATGCGCGAGGCGCTGCGGCGCTACGCGGCGACCGGCCGCACCGTCGTCGTCTCCAGCCACCTGCTGTCCGAGGTCGAGCAGACCTGCACCCACTGCGTGGTGATGGCGCGCGGACGGCTGCTGGCGGCGGGCCCGGTGGACGAGCTGATCGGCGCGTCCTCCTCGGTCCGGATCGAGGTCGACCAGCCGGAGAAGGGCGCCGAACTGCTCGGCGCACTCCCCGGTGTGCTCGCCGCCCAGGTCGACGAGGACGGCAGCCTGGTCGTCGAACTGCAGGCGATCCGGCCGTCCGAGGCGGTCCGGGTCCTGGTCGGCGCCGGGCTCGCGGTCGACCGCATCGCCCCCCGGCACCGCCTGGAGGACGTCTTCCTCGAACTCGTCCACGAAAGCTGAGGGACCGTCATGTCATCGAGCGAGGCGCCCAGGACCGGACGCGGCGTGGGCCGCGACGGCGGGCGCGGAGTCGCCAGGGGCGGGCACGAACAGCTCGCCCACGCCCCGACCCCGCCGCCGACCGCCGCCCGCAACGGCGCCGCGCCCGGCTTCGACCCGCGCCGGACCCTGCCGCTGCGGGTCGAGCTGCGCCGGCAGATCGGCCGCCGGCGCACCCAGGTCACCCTGGGGCTGATCGCCGCGCTGCCGCTGCTGCTGGTGCTCGCCTTCGAACTGGGCGCGCCCACCCACGACCGCAACGGCGACATCACCCTCGCCGACTTCGCCACCGTCGGGGCGGCCAACTTCACCCTGTTCGCGATCTTCGCCTCGTCCAGCTTCCTGCTGGTCATCGTGGTCGCCCTGTTCTGCGGCGACACCGTGGCCAGTGAGGCGAGCTGGTCCAGCCTGCGCTACCTGCTGATCTCCCCGGTCGGCCGGGCCCGGCTGCTGCGCCGCAAGCTCGCCGTCTCGCTCGGGCTGTCCGCGTTCGCACTGGTGCTGCTGCCGGTGGTGGCGCTGCTGGCCGGCTGGGCCGCCTGGGGCTGGCACCCGGTCCAGTCGCCGACCGGCTCCACCCTGGGCACCGGTCAGGCGCTGCTCCGGCTGCTGATCATCATCGGCTACCTGGCCGTCAGCCTGCTCTTCGTCGCCGCCCTCGGCTTCTGTGCCGGGGTGTACACCGACGCCCCGCTGGGCGCGGTCGGCGGCACGGTGCTGATCGTCATCGTCTCCAGCATCCTGGACAACGTCACCGCCCTCGGCAGCCTCCGCGCGCTGCTCCCCACCCACTACACCGCCGCCTGGCTGGACGCCCTGGACCCCACCGTCCAGTGGGGCGAGATGCTGCGCGGCGCCCTGTCCTCGCTGCTCTACAGCACCGTCCTGTTCGCCCTGGCCTGGTGGCACTTCCAGCGCAAGGACATCGTCAGCTGACGGTCAGGCGCACGCCCCGGGGCGTGCGCCTGGGGGCTCACTGCTCGCGCCGGCCCCACGGGGAGCCGTACTCGACCAGCAGGTCGAGGAAGGGCTTGGGGGCGAAGGCCTCCGGGCCGAGGATGCCGGCGCCGGTCCACACCCCGGCGGCGATCAGCTCCAGGGCGATCACCGGGTTGATCGCGGTCTGCCAGACCACGGCCTGGGAGCCGTACTCCCGCATCGACCACTGGTTGTCGACCACGTGGTAGAGGTAGACCTCGCGCGGCTTGCCGTCCTTGACGCCCTTGACCCAGGTGCCGGCGCAGGTCTTGCCGTGCATCCGGTCGCCCAGACCGGCCGGGTCCGGCAGCGCGGCGGCCACCACGTCGCGGGGCGAGACCTTGACCGGGCCCCGGTCCGAGTTCACCGTCAGCGGCTCGGTCCGGTCCAGACCCAGCGCGTGCAGGGTCTTCAGCTTGGCGATGAAGTCGTCGCCGAGGCCGTACTTGAAGGTGACCCGCTTGGCGTCGACCCAGCGCGGCACCAGCAGCACCTCCTCGTGCTCGACATTGACGCACTCGACCGGGCCGATGCCCTCGGGGAAGTCGAAGACCTCCGGCTCGCTGAACGGCGCGGTGGTGAACCAGCCCCGGTCGGCCTCGTAGACGACGGGTGGGTTGAGGCACTCCTCGATCGTGGTCCAGATGCTGAACGAGGGGGCGAAGTCGTAGCCCTCGACGGTCAGGTTGGCGCCGTCGCGGATGCCGATCTCCTCGATGTCGTCGAAGAGCTCGTCGGCCGCGTAGCGGGCGAAGACGTCGGAGAGGCCGGGCTCGACGCCCATACCCACCAGTGCCAGCCGCTCGGCCTTCTCCCAGGCCCCGGCCTGCTCGAACTGGGCGTCGCCGAGCTTGACCCCGCACAGCTCGTGCGGCTGCTCGGGATGCGGGTGGGACAGCGACATCGCCATGTCCAGGTAGTTCGCGCCGGCCGCGAGCGCGGCCTGGAACAGCGGCATCACGAAGCGCGGATCGGTGGCGTTGACCAGTACGTCGCAGCGCTGCTCGGCCAGCAGCGCGGTGACGGCGGCCTGGTCCGAGGCATCGATCCGGGCGGCGCTGAAACGCGTCTCCGCCTCCCCGAGCGCCGCCACGGCGGCCTCGGCGCGCGACAGGTCGTAGTCGGCCACGACCATGTGCTCGAAGAACGGCCGCCGGCTCGCGATCTTCGTGATCGCAGTACCGACGCCGCCGGCTCCCACCAGAAGGACTCGCATGACGGACATCACTCCACTTTCCTTGAACGGGGGCTCTTCTTCGATGGAACCCTGCCGTCCGCACCAACGTCTATGGTGTTGGCATAAGGACCCGGCGGCCACCGGAAGGAGCCCGGCATGCCCAAGCAGGTCGTCCCGGAGGCGGACCGGCAGCGCCGCCGCCGCACCAAGCAGGGCACCGTGCTCAGCCACCGGCTGATCGTGGAGACCGCCCTGCGGATGCTGCACGAGCACGGCGCGGCGGGCCTCAGCGCCCGTCGGCTCGGCCTGGCCCTGGGCACCGACGCCAGCACCGTCTACCGCTACTTCCGGGGCATGGACGACCTCACCCTGGCCATCGCCGACGAGCTGATCAGCGGCGCCATGGCGAACTGGCGGGCCACCGGCGACTGGCGGGCCGACCTCCGCGACCTCGGGCTGCGCATCCACGCCGCCTACCTCACCCACCCCCAGGCGGCCGTGCTGACGGCGAACCGGGTCAGCGGCCGGGCGCACGAGGTGGCCTCGGACGAGGCGATCCTCGGCACCCTGCGCACGGCCGGCTTCCCGGACCGCGCCGCCGCGCGGATCTACCACGCCTTCATCGACCAGACCCTGGCCTTCGCCGCGCTGGACGCCGCCTCGCTCGCCCTCCCGGAGGCCGCCCGTGAGGCCGACGAGCAGGTCTGGCAGGCCACCTATGCCCGGCTCCCGGCCGAGACCCACCCCCATATCGCCGCCACCGCCGAGCTGTTGGTGGCCCGGATGAACCGCAGCGCCTACCCGGCGGCCCTGGAGATGCTGCTGAACAGCGCCGCCGCCGAGCTCGCCGCGCCGAGGGCGGCGGACGGCGGTGGCAGCAGTGGCCGCTAGCCTCAACCGGCCCGGTGGGCGACCTCCCCACCGACCAGCAGGTCGTCGTCGAACTCCTTCTTGACGGCGGTGAACCGCTCCAGGTCGTCGATCCCGTTCTGCGGCTCGACGATCGTGGTGATGCCGTAACGGGCCGCGTCCCGGAGGTTGGTGACGATCCGTCGGTACCGGGCGTCGTTGCCGTAGCCGGGCAGCACCGCCTCCAGCGCCCGCTGGCCGATGGGGTGGATCCCCAGCACCGCGAAGTCCCGGACGAATCCGGTGGGTCGGCCGAGCTGCGGGCACTGGACCGGGCACGTCAGTCCGGGCGCGTCGGGCTGGGCGCGTCGGGCTGGGCGCGTCAGTCCGGGTCGACCTCCGCCGCGAGCACGGTCAGGTCGTCCCGGTGCCAGTCGGTCCCGTGCCGCTCGGCCTCCTGGTGGAGCCGCTGCAGCACCTCGCCGGCCTCGGCGGCCGGGAGCCGGGCGATGGTGTCGGCCACTCGCTCCTCGCCGAACTCCGCGCCGGCCGGGCTCCTGGCCTCGCTCAGGCCGTCGGTGATCAGCACCAGCAGCTCGCCGGGGGCGAAGCCGGTGCCGGAAGTGGTCCAGACGTCGGCGGTGTCCGGGATCAGCGAGCTGACCAGCGGGCCGGTCGTCTCCAGCCGGACCACCCGGCCGCCCCGGCGGCGGAGGAAGGGCTCGACATGGCCGGCGTTGAGCCACTCCACCGCGCCGCCGACCGGATCGATCCGCACCAGGACCAGGGTCGCGAACCGCTCGTCCTCGTCGGTGAGGACCTGCCGGGCCGCCCGCGCGGCGGCCCGGAGCCCGAGGTCCAGCGAGAGTGCGGCCGAGACCGCGCACTTGAGCCTGACCGCCAGCAGCCCGGCCCCGACGCCGTGCCCGGCCACGTCCCCCAGGACCAGCACGGTGGAGCCGTCCGGCAGGGCGACCGTGTCGACGAAGTCCCCGGCCATGATGCCCTCGGCCGCGATCAGCGCCCCGGCGACCCCGACCCGGGGCCCGGGAGCGCCGCAGGCGGTCAGGATCCGGTGCAGCCCGAGCACCGCCTCGCCCTCCTGCTCCAGCGCCTCGGAGTCCCGGCGCGAGGCCGACTGGTACTCCTTCAAGCGCAGTTGGACGTGCTCGATCTCGTGGTAGGTCGAGGTGACCCAGCCGCGCGGCGGCGTGGTCGGCGGGCCGTCCTCCAGGGTGCCCCGGGCGACCTGGTGCAACTGCTGCTCCAGCGCCGACACCGGGAGGATGATGCGCCGGGAGGTCACCGCCGCGAGGCCGAGGGTGCCGATCAGCAGGGTGACCGAGACCGCCGCGAAGTAGGCGATGACGGCCTCCCGGGCGTCGTCCACGCTCCGCCAGGCGGCAGCGGTCTGGATCCCGAGCCCCGTCTCCAGGACCTTGGCGCCGCTGCTCACCCCCTGCAGGGCGACCGCCGCCGGGACCGCGTCCCCCGGAACCGGCCCGGACCCGCCGGGGTGCACCGTCATGGCGCAGGCCGGGGAGCCGGCCGGGGCGGCCAGCAGCCAGGCGTCCAGCTCGGCGGAGAGCGCCCGGTCGGAGCGGTCGAGCGCGGGGTAGCCGCCGAGCAGGCTCCGGACCCGCTCCATCTGCGCGGTCGCCCGGTCCGCCTCGGCCGCCCAGTCCTGCCGGGCCGAGCCGCCGGACGGCGGCTGCGGGCTCAGGCAGGCGATCCGCTGGTTGTCGACCGCCCCCACCACCTCGGCGAGCGCCACCTGGGCCGGCTGGAGGTGGTCGTGGACGGAGGCGACCGTCCGGTGGTAGTTGCGGTTCACCACCACTCCGGTGACGACGACGGCAGCCACCACGGCCAGCACCAGGCCGACGCAGACCCAGAGCCGGACCCCCAGCGCGGAGGCACGGCCGCGTACCCCCCGGTGCGGATTCCCGCCGCTCATGGAGCTCCTCTCCCGCGTCACCGGTGGTACTCCGTCGGGGCACCTCCGGTCCTCCGACGCCTCCGCCCCTCCACTATGCCCGGCTCCCCGCCCGGGTGCCTGAGCACTCAGGCAGGCGCCGCCGACCGCCGCCACCCCCGCGAGCTGCGGCGCAGCCGCCGCCCCCGGCCCGGCGCCACGGACCCTCGGACCCGCCGCGCAGCGGGCACCGGCTGACGAACCGTCACCACCGCTGCCGCACAGCCGCACCCGGCCACCGTCGAGCCCGATCGGGCCGTAATCGGCGCCACCCTTCCGGCCGCCCCGCACCGACCCGAACAACGCTTTACCGCAAGCCGGTTCCGGCGTACCCGAATCGGTCCTTCCGCGTGCCGTCCCCACCCTCCCGGTCACACCCCGCCATCCCCCGAACTGCCTAGTCGAGCGGGCGCGGAGGCGGGTCGCTGCCTAGCGTGAAGCGCGCCGAGACATTCCTGGGCCGGACGCCGTGAGCGCGTCCCAAGCCCGTCGTCCCGATTCGCGGCGCCATTCCCTGGGCCGCATCGCAGGAAGCAGGTTTGTGTGCGAACTCAATGCCATGGCCACGTGACCTGGAAGTCCGCCATGAACTGCCGACCAGCCCCGTCCGCCGGACCCGCCGACGCGCTCGCGGTCGGGCCGGTCACGGCCGGACCCGCCGTCCGCCGCGCCGACGCGGCGCCGGGCATATGAGCCTCCAGCCGCCGGCCCGGCCCGGTCCCGCCACGGTCACGGCCTCGGTCGCCGCCCCGCTGCTGACCGCTCGCCGCCCGGTCTGGGCCCGGCTGCCGATGGCCGCGCTGCGCACCTCCCGTCCCCGGCAGTGGCCGAAGAACCTGCTGGTGTTCGCGGCCCCGGTGACCGGCTCCGCGCTCGGTCGCAGCGGCACCGCCATGGGTGAGGCCGTGGCCGCGTTCATCGTGTTCACCCTCGCGGCCAGCAGCGTCTACTTCGTCAACGACGTCCTCGACGCCGAGCGCGACCGGCAGCATCCGCGCAAGTGCCTGCGCCCCATCGCCTGCGGCGACCTCGCCGAGACCCACGCGCTGACCATGGCCGCGCTCTGCGCGCTCGGCGCGGTGCTGGTCGGGCTGCTCACCCCGGGGCTGGGGCTGACCCTGACGGCGGTGGCCTACCTGGCCGTCTCGCTGCTCTACTGCACCCGGCTCAAGCACGTGCCCTTCGTCGAACTCACGGTCGTGGCCTCGGGCTTCGTGCTGCGGGCCCTGGGCGGCGCCTCGGCCGCGAAGGTCCCGCCCTCGGGCTGGTTCGTGCTGGTGTGCAGCCTCGGCGCACTGCTGGTCGTCGTGGCCAAGCGCTACACCGAACTGGCCTCGCTGGGCGGCGCCGCGACTGCGCACCGGCCCAGTCTCCGGTACTACTCCCCCGGTGGGCTCCGGCTGTCGCAGCGGCTGATCACGCTGTCGATGGTGGCCGCGTACTGCACCTGGGCCGCCACCGAGGCCGACCCCTGGACCGTGGACTGGCACCTGGCCTCGACCGTGCCGCTGATCGCGGCCCTGGTCAGGTTCGACCGGCTGACCGCCGCCGGCAGCACCCGGCACATCGAGGACCTGCTGGTCCGCGACACGGTGATGGTCTGTCTGGAGCTGACCTGGCTGGTGGTCTTCGTCGTCGGACTGGCCACCCACGACATCTTCTGAGCAGGCCGCCGCGACCACCCGTCACCTGTCCGGTGGCGTCCCGGTGGCCGGGCGGACGGGGGGTGGCTTGGATGGAAAAGGCGTTCCCCGGAAACAGTGCCGGCCAGGTCGGCGGGCACTGGTGGTGAGTGACGAGGAGTCAGCGACAGTGGAGTCACAGCAGCCGAACGAGGTCGAGTTGACCTCCCGTCCCGACTCCGACCCGGACCTGGTGCTGAACCCGGCTCCGGAGCTGAACCCGGCTCCGGAGCCGGGCCCGGACCCGGTCCCGGCCGGGCTCCCCCGGGAGGAACCGGCCGGGACCGAGTCGCCCGACCAGCCGCCGCCGGGCGCCCCGAAGCCACGGCGCTCGCTGCTCACGCCCTGGCGCCCGGCCAGGACGCTGACGCCCGCCCAGCGGCACCGGCGCCGCTTCGTCGGGGTGTCGACCCTGGCCGTGGCGCTGGCCTTCGGCGGCGTCGTCGGCCACTCGGTGTACGGGGCGATGGCCGCGCCGGGCACCGACAGCACCTCGGCCCGGCTGGCCGAGTGGGGCCGGGACCACGGGCTGAACTCGGTGATCGACTGGCTGGAGGTGCACACCTACACCCCGCCCCGGTCCGGCGGCGCCCCCTCCCAGGCGGACCTGGACCGGATGCTCGCGGCCGAGGGCGCCGCCAAGCGGGCGCGGATGGCCGCGGCCGTCCCGCTGCACTCCCCGATCGAGCCGCTGGCCTCGCCCGCGCTGCCCGGCGAGGGCTACTTCGCACCCCTGGTCACCGTGAAGGGCCAGCCGGTGGTCCAGACCGCGCTGATGCGTCCGGACACCACCTACACCTCGTTCCCGGTCGGCATCGCCTGGATGAAGCAGTCCGCGCTGGCCTTCCAGCTGCACCCCGGCTTCGAGGAGCCCGGCGGCAGCTGGAGCGTCCCCTCGACGATCCCGCCCGGCGAGCGGACCGGGCTGGTCGCCTCCTACAACGGCGGCTTCAAGGTCTCCAACGGCGACTCCCACGGCGGGTTCTACCTCGACGGGCGCACCGTCGGCACCCTGACCGACGGCGCGGCCTCCGAGGTCTTCTACCGCAACGGCTCGGTCAAGGTCGGCACCTGGGGCCAGGACGTCACGATGACCCCGGACGTGGTCGGGGTCCGCCAGTGCCTGGTGCCGCTGGTCGCCCACGGCCAGGTGACCGCGGCGGTCGACAACGGCGGGACCGAGACCTGGGGCCTCACCGACCAGGGCATGCCGCTGGTGCCGCGCTCCGGGATCGGCATCGACAGCCAGGGCAACCTCATCTACGTCGGCGGCCGGGTGCTGTCGGTGCACACCCTGGCCACCGTGCTCCAGCGGGCCGGGGCGGTGACCGCGATGATGCTGGACATCAACCTGAGCTGGCCGTCGTTCATCTCCTACGACAGCAGCGTCGACCCGAGCGACCCGACCCCCTCGAACCTGGTCAACTTCGTTCGCGGACCCGGCCGCTACTACGACCAGTCGAGCCGCGACTTCGTCGCCGTCTACGCCCGCCACTGACCGCCGCACACACGGAGAGGTGCCGTCCTTGACCCGCCACCGGCCGACCGTCCCGCCCCGCGCACGGACCCGCCGCCCGCTCCGCCCGCGGGCCGGGCCCCCGGTGGCGGTCGTTCGGCGACCGGGCGACGGCGCTGCTGCTGACCGCCGCCGTGGGCGCGGGCGGCTGGATGCTCTACGACGGCACCCGGACCAGCCACCCGCCGCAGCCCTCCGCCGTCGACGCCTTCAGCGCCCCGGCCGGCGGCACCGCCCGCCCCCCGGTCGACGTGTCGGGCAACACCCCGGCGCACCACAAGCCGACCCCGCTGCCCTACTCGGTGCCGGTGCGGCTGCGGATCCCCACCATCTCGCTGAACGCGCCGCTGGTGGAGCTGGGACTGGACGGGAGCGGACAGCTCCAGGTGCCGGACAACCACAACCGCAACCTGGCCGGCTGGTACAGCGGCGGCGTAGCGCCGGGCGCGGCGGGCAACGCGATCATCGACGGCCATGTCGACACCAAGCAGGGCCCCGCCGTCTTCTTCCTGCTGGGGGCGCTGCACAAGGGCGACACCATCGAGGTCGACCGGAAGGACGGCCGCGCGGCGCTGTTCGCCGTCGACGCCATCGAGGTCTACGCCAAGGACGCGTTCCCCTCCGCCCAGGTCTACGGCCCCACCACCGACCCCGAGCTGCGGCTGATCACCTGCGGCGGCGGCTACACGGTCAGGACCGGCTACCTGGGCAACGTCGTCCTCTACGCGCACCTGATCGGCAGCAAGCCGGTCTGACGGTTCAGCACCCAGCCCCGGCCGGCCCGGGCCGACAGTGCGCCGAGCAGCGCGCCGGCCGCGACGTCGGTCGGGTAGTGCACGCCCACGACCAGCCGGGAGACCCCCATCGCCCCGGCGCCCGCGGCCAGCGCCAGCGCGCCCGGCCAGGGCAGCGCCGGTCCGTAGAGCACCGCCGCCGCTGCCGCCGAGGCCGCGTGCGAGCTGGGGAAGCTGTGCCGTCCGGCGGTCCGCACCAGCGGCTCCAGTCCGTCCAGCTGCGGACGCGGGCGGCGGACCACCCGCTTCACCGCCATGCTCGCCAGGTGGGCCCCGGCCACCACGGCGGTGGCCCGCAGCCACCGGGTCCGGTGCGGCCGGTCCACCGCCGCCCCGGCCAGACCGCCGACCACCCAGAGCGCGCCGTGCTCGCCCGCGAAGGACAGCGCCCGCGCCGCGCCGGTGACCCGGGGTGCTGCCAACCGTGTCCGCACCGCGCGGAGCAGCGCGGCGTCCGCGCCGGGACGGCCGCTGGGGCGGGGCTCGGCCATCACGTACCACCGTTCCGGATGCTGACGTCCTGTTAGATTGCCTGACGAAAGGATATGAGTGATTTGCCCGGTTTGCCCGGAAGGATCAGAAGGAGTCGCATGGAATCCCTCGCCGGGTGGGGCCGCACCGCCCCCACCCTCGCCCGGGTCGAACGCCCGAGCACCGTCGAGCAGGCCAGGCGCGCGATCCGGACCGCCGGTCCGCGCGGGGCCGTCGCGCGCGGCCTCGGCCGCTCCTACGGCGACGCCGCGCAGAACGCCGGCGGCTCCGTCCTCAGCATGACCGGCCTCGACCGGATCCTGGCCGTCGACCTGGCCGCCGGGACCGTCACCGCCGAGGCGGGGGTGAGCCTGCACCAGCTGATGCGGGTGCTGCTCCCGCTCGGCTGGTTCGTCCCGGTGACCCCGGGCACCCGCTACGTCACCCTGGGCGGTGCGATCGGGGCCGACATCCACGGCAAGAACCACCATGGCAGCGGCAGTTTCTGTCGCCATGTCAACTCCTTCGACCTGCTGACCGCCGACGGCGGGCTGCGCACCGTCGACCGCGAGCAACACGCCGACCTCTTCCACGCGACCGCCGGCGGCATGGGCCTGACCGGCGTGGTCACCGCCGCGACGGTCCGGCTGCTGCCGGTGCGGACCTCGCTGATGTCGGTGGACACCGAGCGCGCGACCGACCTGGACGACCTGATGGCCCGGCTCACCGCGACCGACCACCGCTACCGCTACTCCGTCGCCTGGATCGACCTGCTGGCCAAGGGCTCCGCCCTCGGCCGCGCCGTGCTCACCCGGGGCGACCACGCCGAACCCGGGCAGCTGACCCCCGCCCAGCGGCGCGACCCGCTCGCCTTCCGCCCGGGGACGCTGCCCGCCGCGCCGTCCTGGGTCCCCGGCGGGCTGCTCCGCCCCGCGACCGTCGGCCTCTTCAACGAGCTCTGGTACCGCCGGGCGCCGCGCGAGCGGCACGGCGAGATCCAGAAGCTCAGCACCTTCTTCCACCCGCTGGACGGCCTGCCGGAGTGGAACCGGATCTACGGCCCCGGCGGCTTCGTCCAGTACCAGTTCGTGGTCGGACTCGATCAGGAGCGGGCGCTGCGCCGGATCGTCGAGCGGATCAGCCGGGGCAACTGCCCCTCCTTCCTCGCCGTGCTCAAGCGGTTCGGCAGCGGCGATCCGGGCTGGCTGTCCTTCCCCACCGAGGGCTGGACCCTGGCCCTGGACATCCCCGCCCGGATGCCCGGTCTCGCCGCCCTGCTCGACGCCCTCGACGAGGAGGTGGCCGCGGCGGGCGGCCGGGTCTACCTCGCCAAGGACTCCCGACTGCGCCCGGAACTGCTGGACGCCATGTACCCGAGGCTGGGCGACTTCCGCCGGCTGCGCGCCGAGCTGGACCCGGCCGGACTGTTCACCTCCGACCTGGCCCGCCGCCTCCGGCTCTGACGCCGCCCCTTCCCCTCTCCTCCCCCGCCTCCCCATCCCCCGCCTCCCCTCCCTCGCAAAGGAACCCGATGAAGAACGCTCTGGGAGACCCCCAGTCCCTGTTGGTGCTCGGGGGCTCCTCGGACATCGCCCGGGCCACGGCCCGGATGCTGGTCCGCCGCCGGACCACCAGGGTCCACCTGGCCGGCCGCCCCTCGCCCGCCCTGGACGCCGCCGCCGCCGAACTGCGCGCCCTGGGCGCGGAGGTCAGCGTGCTGGACTTCGACGCCGCGGACCCCGGCAGCCACGCCGGGGTGCTGGGCAAGGCCTTCACCGAGGGCGACATCGACCTGGTGCTGCTCGCCTTCGGCGTCCTCGGCGACCAGGCGGCGGACGAGCAGGACCCGGTCGCCGCCGCCCGGGTGGCGCAGGTCAACTATGTCGGCGCGGTGTCCGCCTCACTGGTCTGCACCCAGCAGTTGCGGGCCCAGGGCCACGGCACGCTGGCGGTGCTCTCCTCCGTCGCCGGCGAGCGGGCCCGCAGCTCCAACTACATCTACGGCTCGACCAAGGCCGGGCTCGACGCCTTCGCCCAGGGTCTCGGTGACTCGCTGCAGGGCTCGGGGGTGCAGGTGATGGTGGTCCGGCCCGGGTTCGTCCGCTCGCGGATGACCCAGGGAATGCGGCCCGCCCCGCTGGCCACCACCCCGGACGCGGTCGCCGCCGTCATCCTGGCCGGGTTGCGTCGCAACGCCCACACGGTCTGGGCCCCGGGGGCGCTCCGGCCGGTGATGGCCGGTCTGCGCCACCTGCCGCGCCCGGTCTTCCGCCGCCTGCCGCTCTGACCTCCGACGGCCTGATCCGCTGCAGCCAAAGGTTGCTGACGGTGACTCAGGTCGACGGTGGCGGGACCGCCCGACTCCGGTCCGGAACCGGGGCCGGACCGGGTCGGGGACGGACACCTCGCTGACGAGCTGCCAAGTGACACGCCGACAGCAGCCGAGGACGATCACCCGTTCGCTGCGTTCGAGATGTATGCCGCTTATGTCCGACTTAGCGTCAGTCGTGTTGCAGCGCGGTATCCCGTACCCGGGGAACGCCCCGGGTGCCCGCGCCGCAGAAACTCGGAGAACACCTGATGCGTCGTACCCCGCGCCTTGCTGCCGCCGCCGCGCTGACCGCCCTGATGACCGGGCTGGCGGCTCCGGCAGCCATAGCCGCGTCCACCCCCACCTGGGGCTGGAGCGTCTCGCCCGGCACGGTCGCCCCCGGTGGCCAGGTCACCCTGAGCGCGCACGGCTGCCCCGTCCCCACGGTCACCGTCTCCTCGGGCGTCTTCGACACGGTCACCCTGAACGAGGGCCGCCCGGCGAAGGCCAGGGTCGACTGGGACGCCAAGCCCGGCGCCCAGTACACGGTCACCTTCAAGTGCCAGAAGCAGACCGGGACGGTCGAGCTGACGATCGCCTCGAACCGGCCGGTCCACCCGGTCCACCCGGTCCACCCGGTCGGTCCGGTCAACACCGGGCTGGGCGGTGGCACCAGCGGCATGAACGCCGCCGAGCTGACCGGCGGTGCGCTGCTGCTGACCGCTGCCGTGGGCACGGTCGTGCTCCGTCGCCGCCGGGCCGACGGCCGCGTCTGACGGGCACCCCGCAGTCGAGACCCGCCGACCGACGGTCGGCGGGTCCTCGCACGTCGTACCGCACCACCCCCGCAGGTGCTCCCCCGGGACGGACCGATGACCATCACCTTGGCGAGCAACCGTTCGGCACTGCTGTTCATGCTGGCCGCCTTCATCCTGACCTTCCTGGTGACCCGGCTGGTGGTGCGGCTGATCCGCGCGGGCCACGGCCCCTTCGGCAACATCGAGGCCAACGGCGTCCACATCCACCACCTGGTGCCGGGCATCTTCCTGATGCTGGTCAGTGCGCCGCTGCAGTTCGTCCTCGATCCGCAGGGCCTCGGCCGTGATGTGCTGGCCGCGCTCTTCGGCGTCGGCGCCGCGCTCACCCTGGACGAGTACGCGCTCTGGCTGCACCTCACCGACGTCTACTGGGAGCAGGAGGGGCGCAAGTCGGTCGACGCCGTGGTCACCGTGGCCGCGATCGGCGCCATCGGCCTGCTCGCCGCCAACCCCTTCGCCCGGGACCCGGGCGAGAGCGACGGGATCTTCGCGTCGGTGCTCGCCGTCCAGTGCGTACTCTCGCTGCTGGCGGTGCTGAAGGGACGGATGGTGCTCGGCATCGGCGGGCTGCTGATCCCGCTGCTCTCGCTGTACGGCCTCTGCCGGCTGGCCCGTCCGGGCTCGCCGTGGTTCCGCCGGTTCTACCGCGAGGGCGGGCGGAAGTACGAGCGGGCGGTCCGCCGGGCCCGGCGGCGCGGGCTGTCCGACCGGCTGAAGGGGCTGATCAGCGGCGTTCCGGGGCCGGAGGCGGGTCCTGGGCCGGGGCCGGGTTCTGGGTCCGGGGCGCAGCCGTGAGCGCGGCACCCGGCGGGCGCGAGCGCACCCGGGCCGCGACGACGGCGATGTCGTCCTCGGCCGACTGCGGGACCAGGCCGGACAGGACCAGGTCGAGCAGGTCGTCGAGCGGACCGGTCACCGGCAGCCGGAGCCGGGTGACCCGCTCCAGCGAGCAGTCGATGTCCTCACCCCGCCGCTCCACCAGCCCGTCGGTGTAGAGCAGCAGCACCTGGTCCGGCCGGAGCTCCCGGGTGACCGACTCGTAGCCGCCGAAGCCGGTGCCGAGCGGCGGGCCGGTGGGGACCTCGATCAACTCGACGCCGCCGTCGGCCCCGAAGAGCGCGGGCGGGAGGTGTCCGGCCCCGGCGTAGGTGGCGCGGCCACGGGTGGGGTCGACCAGGACCAGCAGACAGGTCGCCGGACGGGCGGTCCCGGCCTGCGCGATCAGGTCGTCGACCTGGCGCAGGATCCGGTGCGGCGGCAGGTCGGTCCCGGCCACGTAGCGCAGCATCGCCCGGTAGCTGCTCATGTCCACGGCCGCCTCGACCCCGTGGCCCATCACGTCGCCGATGACCAGCAGGGTGCGTCCGTAGGACAGCCGGACGGTCTCGAACCAGTCGCCGCCGACCACCGCGCTGGAGCCCGAGGGCAGGTAGCGGGACGCCAGTTCGAGGCTGGGGTGCGGGCTGCCGGGCTCGGTGAGCAGCGCCCGTTGCAGTTCCAGGGTGACGTTCTGGGAGCGGGCGTAGCGCAGGGCGCTGTCGATGTCGGGGGCGGCGCGGCGGGCCACGTCCCGGGCCATCGCGATCTCGTGCTCGGTGAACCCGGCCTCCCCGGTCCGTTCCAGGGTCAGCACCCCGAGCACCTGCTCGCGGGCGCAGAGCGGCACGGTCAGCACCGTGCGGCCGTCCGGCGGGCCGCCGTGGTCGGCCGGCGGCGTGCCGGGTGACGGGGGGTGCAGCCCCTCCGCCGGCAGCGGCTGCCGCAGCACCGGTTCGCCGGACAGCAGGCAGCGGACGACCGCCGACTCCGGCTCGTACTTGCACTCCTGGCCCACGGCCGGCTGCTCGCGCCGTGGCGACCGGTCCGGCTGCTCCGGTCCGATCGCCACGGCGGTACGGCGCAGCCGCTGGACGCCGGGGACCGCGAGGGTGCGCCCCCGGACCGACTCGGCCGGCAGCAGCTCGACCACGGCCACCTCGGCCAGCAGCGGGACCAGGAAGTCGGCGAGTTCGGCACAGGTCCGGTCGCAGTCGAGGGTGGTGCCGATGCGCAGCCCGGCGTCGTCCAGCAGGGCGAGCCGTTCCCGGGCCTGCCGCAGCTCGTCCTTCAGCCGGTCGTCGCCCGCGGTCGGACCGGTGGGCTCGACGTCGCCATGGCCGCGTCCGTTCAACCGCACCCTTCGGCCGGATCCCCGGTCGAACCTGGGAGCCATGGTCACTGTCGTTCTCCCGCACCTGTGGTAGGCACTCGTGGGCCGCAGCCGGGGCACGACGGCCGTGGTCCCCTTCGCGAGCACCCGCCTGCCCGCATCGGCGCACCTAGATTTAGCCCCCGGCCCGGCCCGCTGCGGGTGACGCCGAGGTGAGCATTGGCCGAACTGTTGGGGCGACCCGGCGCCGGGCCCCGTTCCGCCGTTCCGTCGGCGCACAGCTGTGGCAAAGCGGGTCAATACACCGCGTTGCGCCCGGCATACCGTCCACTGGACGCAGGGGCTGCCGCCCCCGATGTCGCGTCCTGAACGGAGCACCCATGCCGCTGATCAACTTCGCCGAACTCCGCCGCCTGGTCACCGAACTCGACTCCCTGGACCGCGCGTCCACGCTCGGGTCCGACGTGCTGTCGGCCCGGCGCCGGGAGGACCTCCACTACACCCTCGGCGTCTGGGTCGGCATCCGCGACCCGCACCAGGCGCGGGCCCGGGCGCTCGACCTGCTCGCCGCGGACGCCCTCGGCCGCCGCGAACGGAGCAGCGCCGAGACCGTCCGGCCGTCCGCCCCCTGACTGCGGGAGTCCCGGCTGCAGCTCCTGCTCCTGCTCCTGCTCCGGCTCCTGCTCCGGCCTCAGGAGGCCGTGAAGCCGATCTGGGCGTGGGTTCCGTCGCAGAACGGCTTGTTGCGCGAGCTCCCGCAGCGACAGAGGGTGACCCGGTTGCGCACCTCGTAGACCGTGCCGTCGGCGGCCTTGACCGGGATGCCGCCACGGACCCAGATGCCGCCGCTGCACTGCTTCTGCGGGTCCTCGACCAGTCCGATGGACGGCGGGAGCTCGGGTTCCAACTGCTCGGCCGAGTCCGCCGCGAGCTTCCAGGCGACCAGTCGGCCCGACGGGCAGAGCCCCGCCTCCCGCTCGACGGCCCCGGCCCGGCCCGGCTCCTCGACCTGCTGCCAGATGCTGCCGTCCACGTCGCAGAAGCGGCCGAAGGCGCAGAGCCGCTGAGCGTCCGTCAGGGTGACCTCGGGTCCGTCCTGCTCCCCGGACTGCTGCAGATAGGGAAGCCTGGAGGCGGTCTCCTCGCCCTCGAAGCCGACCCGGAGATGACTGCCGTCGCAGTAGGGCTTGTCGGCGGACTGACCGCAGCGGCAGAGCTTGTACTCCGCCGCGGCCTCGTAGCTCCGCCCCCGTTCCCACGTCCGCGAATCCCCGGCCGCGTCCGTGCCGATGACCTCCTCGGCCAGCGGCACCCCGCCGGTGACCACGTACGGACCGTTCTCGGTGACCTGGACTGCGTATTCCTCCGTCATGGCCCCCAGTATCGAACGGCCGTCCGGAGTCGGCGCGTCGAGCGGAGGGTCGGCTGTGCCTCTCCGTCCTCCCTCAACTCGTCGGCAGGGCCCCGGGCGGTGGGCCGACCAGCAGCGCCTCGGCGGACCGGCGGAACGCCGCCACCAGTCGGCTGCGGTCGCCGGCCCGGCTCGCCAGCACCACGTGGCTCGGCTCGACACCCTCCAGCGGGACCGTGGTGAGGTCGGCCCGGAGGCTGGTGGAGCGCAGGCCCGCCGCGACGATGGCCACCGCCTGCCCGGCCGCGATGAACTCCAGCTTGTCCTCGACCGCCGCAACCAGCGGGCCGTCCGGCGCCGGGCGTCCGTCGGGGCGCGGGTCGATGCGCCAGAAGGCGTTCCAGGCCGGGTCGGGCACCTTGGGCACCGGCTCGTCCGCGATGTCGTCGAGGGTGACCGACTCCTTGCCGGCCAGCCGGTGGTCGACGGCGACCAGCAGCATCCGGGGCTCGTCGTAGAGCACGGTCACCTGCAGCTGGTCGGTCCGGAACGGCAGCCGGGTCACCGCCACGTCCACCCGGTGGTCCAGCAGGGCGTCGCGCGCCTCGCCCCAGTCCAGGTGCAGGCTCTGCACCTCGGCGTCCGGATGCCGGTGCCGCAGGTCGCGCACGGCCGGGGTGATGATCAGCCCGAGCGTGTAGCCGACGGTGATCCGACTCGGCCGGGCGGCGGCCTGGGCGGCGGCGGCCGACTGGGCCGCGGAGCGCAGCAGGGCCCTGGCCCGGGGCAGGAAGACCTCCCCGGCCTCGGTCAGCCGGCTGCCCTGCGGCGTGCGGTCCAGCAGCCTGACCCCCAACTCCCGCTCCAGGCGGGCGACCTGGCGACTGAGCGAGGGCTGGGTGAGGTGCAGCGCCGCAGCGGCGCGGCCGAAGTGCCGGTGCTCGGCAACGACGGTGAAGTACCGGACCAGCCGCAGATCGAGGTCCGGCGCACGGTGGGGCTCGGTCATGCCTGAAGCGTAAGCCCTCCGATCCCGCCCGCTACCGCAGAACTCCGGGCTGAACTGGGACGATGCCTGAAATGCATGGCCCGGTACGGAACAGGCCTTGGACCCGGCCGGTGCCCCGCCCGGACGATGGAGGCACCGACAGCCAACCACCCCCTGCTCGTCCAAGGAGCGCATCATGCGTGTTTTCGTCACCGGCGCCACCGGCTATGTCGGCTCCGCCGTCGTCCGCGAACTGATGGACGCGGGGCACCAGGTCCTCGGCCTCGTCCGCTCGGACGCCGCCGCCGACTCGCTCAAGCAGACCGGGGCCGCCGTGCACCGGGGCGACCTCACCGACCTCGACAGCCTGCGGGCGGGGGCCGCCGACGCGGACGGGGTCGTCCACGCGGCCTTCAACAACGTCGGCCCCGACACCGACTTCGCGGCCTCCTGCCGGATCGAGCTGGACGCGGTCGGGGCGCTCGGGGAGGCGCTCGCCGGATCCGACCGCCCCCTCGTCGTCACCTCCGGGACCGGGTTCCTGCCGCAGGGCCGGCTCGCGACCGAGGAGGACGCGGCCGACCCGCAGTCGTTCCTGGCGATCCGGAGCGGCATGGAGGGGCTGGCCCTGTCCTTCGCCGCACGCGGCGTCCGGGTGTCACTGCTGCGGCTCGCACCCTCGGTCCACAGCGACGCCGACAAGCGGGGCTTCCTCCCGACGCTGGTCAGGATCGCCCGGTCCACCGGCGTCTCGGCCTACCCGGGCGAGGGCGCCAACCGCTGGCCCGGCGTCCACTGCCTGGACGCCGCCCGGCTGTACCGGCTCGCCCTGGAGTCGGCCCCGGCCGGCTCGCGGCTGCACGCCGTCGGCGAGGAGGGCGTGCCGCTGCGCGAGATCGCCGAGGTCATCGGCCGGCACCTGGGGGTGCCGACCGTCAGCCTGACCGGCGAGCAGGCGGAGCAGCACTTCGACTGGATCGCCCACTTCGTGACCCTCGACAACCCGACCTCGAACGCGCTGACCCGGCAGCGGCTGGGCTGGAACCCGGTGCACCCGGCGCTGATCCCCGACCTGGAGGCCGGGCACTACTTCCAGGCGTAGCCGGGTCGTTCCGGGCGAGGCCGGGTCAGGGCGCCGGGCCCCGGTCGGCGCGCGCCGGGTCGGCTGCTCAGCGCCCCGCGAAGATCTCGCCCGGGAACGCGCCGTTGACCAGCACGGTACGGGTGAGCCGCTTGCCGATCGCGGTGAGCCGTTCCACGCCCTCGTCCCCGAGGTGCTCGTAGGGGGCGTGGGCGAGCCGGTCGGTCGTCTGCTCGACCTCGCGGCGCAGCTCGTGGCCACGCTCCGTCAGCTCGCCCGAACCGTCCAGCAGCCCGCGGTCCCGGAGCCGGTCGACCGCCGCGTCCCACTGCTCCTGGGACCAGCCGCGGTTGGCGCGGGCGAACTCGGCGGTGAAGCCCTTGCCGGTGGCGGTGTGGGTGATCAGCGCCTCCAGTCCGTCGAGCTCGGCCACGTCCAGCGCGGCCAGGTGGCCGTCGCCCCGGTGCTCGCGCAGCAGGGTGGCGGCGTGCCACAGGGCCAGGTGCGGCTGGTCCGGGACGGGGTGGTCGGCGTGCGCGGCGTACAGCGGTCGGCCGGCGGCGGTGCAGCCCGAGGTCGCCCCGACCGCGAGGGCCGCTGCCTCGGCGAGCTCCGGATCGGCCAGGACCTCCTCCCCCAGCAGCCGGTGCAGGGCCGAGTCGACCGCGCGCAGCCGCGCGCCCAGCACCTCGGCCGGGGACGCCAGCCCCCAGGCCCGTGGGATGTGGGCGGCGACCAGGCCGGGGCTGAAGTTGTAGAAGGTGGCGGTGACCGTGCCCGGGCCGACCGCTCCCATCGCCGCCGCCCGGCCCGCGAAGTAGCACATCCGCCCCGGCCGCAGCCCGACGGCGGTGAACTCCTGCTCCGCCTCGGGGGCGAAGTAGATCAGCGAGTGCAGCGAATTGAGTGCCTGATAGCAACGCCTACTAGCCAGTAGCTCCATGTCCGACATGCTAGCGAGCAGGCGCGCGCGGGGCACCGCCCCGAGGCAACCGATTCCCGCCTTCGCCCGACCCGGCCGACCCGGCCGCTTGTCGTACCCCCTTGCTACGGTCGGCAGCAGTCGAGGAGAGGTGGGGACCACCATGGGCGAGGTAGCGCTGCGCGTGATCGAGATCGAGGAGAACCTGCTCCGTCTGGACTGACGCCGCAGCGGCCGTTCACCGGTCGACGCCGCGCGGTTCGGCCGCGACGAAGCCCAGCAGCAGCGCGCCGGTGGTCTCCGGCTCCTCCAGCATCGGCGAGTGCCCCACACCCGCCAGCGCCTCGACCCGGGCGCCGGGAACGTCGCGGTACGCGGCGAAGGCCGCAGGGCGCCACCGGTGGTCCTCGGTGCCGAAGACCACCAGCACCGGTGTCCCGAGCCCGGCCAGCCTGGCCGGAATGCTCTGCCGGACCAGGTAGTTCAGGCCCTCGCGATTGGTCTCCACGACCGTGCGGTACGACATGGCCCGCGCGGCAGCGATGGCGGCCGCGGGAATCCCGACGGGGCGGGTGACCGCGTTCCGCATGCCCTTGCGGATGATGGGCCCGTTGAGGAGGCGCCACAGCAGCCGTCCGGGAAAGGGCGCCATCAGCAGCCCGCCGAGCCGCCCCTGGGGGATGAACGCGTCCGGGCTCGGGCCGGTGTTGATCAGGGCCAGCGACGCCACCAGCTCCGGCCGCTGCTCGGCCAGGGCGGTGGCCACGTTCCCCCCGCTGGAGTGCCCGACGACCGCCGTCACCCGGTTCACCCCGAGCCGGTCGAGCGCGGCGCCGACCCGGCGTGCCTGCGCCGGGACCTCGTACCCACCGGTGGGATCCGCCGACCTCCCGTGGCCGAGCAGGTCGACCCGGATCACCCGGTGCCCCTCGGCCAGGCTCGGGACCACCGGGTCCCACCAGGCAGTCGATCCCGCGGTGCCGTGGATCAGCAACAGCACCGGCGCCCCCGGCCGGCCGTCCTGCACCACGTGCATCGTCCCGTCGTCGAGCTGAACGAACCCGTCGTCGCTGTGCATGTGCCGCTCCCGTCTTCCCGTCAGGTGACTTGACCACCGTCCCATCCACGAGCAGCCTGGCAGTCATGAACGCCGGCACGCTTCCACAAACGTGCGGTACCGACGGCGGAGCGCCGCCAGTGGCCTGGATCCGGCCGGGACAGGTCGGCTACCTCGGTCCTGACCTGGGCGTCGACCTGCACGCCACCTCGATCGCCGTGCTCACCGTCGGCCTGGACGCACCGTTCGCCCTGCACACGCCCGACCACGGCACGATCACCGCACGCAGCGCCTACGTGCCCGCCCGCATCGCCCACCGCGTGGTGGCTCCCGAGGGTCGGATCCTGCTGCTCTTCCTCGATGCGGCCGACCTCCCCGGCGGACGCGTGGCCGCCGCCATGCAGCGGCAGGTCGGCCCCTACGGCCTCGACCACCGGCTCGAACGGGAGTTGCTCGCAGCGTGCGGGCGCAGCGGCGCGCCCGACCTCCTCGGCGCGCTGGCCGCTCCCGCGCTGCCCGGCACCCCGGACCGGCGTATCGGCCGACTGGTGGAGTCCATCCGGGCCGACCCGGGGCAGGTCCTCCGCGCCGAGCAGACCGCAGCCCGGCTGGGGCTGTCCACCTCGCACTTCCTCCATCTGTTCGCCGAGCACACCGGCACCACCTTCCGCCGCTACCAGCAGTGGGCCCGGATGCTCCACGTCGTCCGCGGCCTCGTGGCCGGTCACGACCTCACCCGCTGCGCCGCCGACGCCGGCTTCGCCTCCCCCTCGCACCTGAGTGACACCTTCCGCCGCACCCTCGGCACCTCCGCCACCGCCGTGCTCAACTCCCGCGTCCGGTTCGACCTCGACGGCTAGCTGTGTCCTTCGCACATAGGGAAACGTGTGTCGAGCCAGCGGGGGTGGGTTGGGTCGACTTCGAGTATGTCTAGGAGTCGGGCCTGGATGCCTTCGCTGACTAGGACGACTGGTGGGCTGGTGGCGGTGCCGCTGCGCATACGCAGGTCGGACAGTGCGGTCAGGATCAGTTCGCCGGTCGGCCGCAGGGCCTGGTTGCTGCCGGGCTGGAGGCCGTGCATGGTGCGCTGGTCGCCCAGGGCCTGGCGGACCTGGCGCTCGATCAGGGAGAAGACCAGCAGGGCCAGGCAGATCACGGTGATCAGGGCGGCGATGCGGCGGTTGTTCTGCAGGAACATCGGCGCGATCGCGAAGGGGCCCTTGACGTGGCTGTAGCGGCGTTCGACGGTGCCCTGGCCCTTGTAGTGCAGGAGCACCTGGGCTGCGGTGGCCTGGTCGGCGGGCAGGTTGGTCAGCAGCGTGTACCAGCCGTCGACGGCCGCTTCGGCGTCGACGGCGTCCTGGTCGAATGACCAGGTCAGGGTGGGTTTCCCGTCCGGGCTGGTGCTGACATCAGTGTGCAGGTAGGCGGTGACGCGGCGCTTCTTGGCGATCACCGCGACCGTGTCGGCGACCTTCCTGGCGTCGGGGTAGTGGCGGGTGCCCAGGTTGCGCTGGATCTTCTCCAGGTCCTCGCGGGCCCGGGCCAGCTTCTTGGTGCGGGCCTTGAGCTGTCCGGTCGCGTTGGAGCTGGAGTGGACCAGGATCCGGCGCATCGTCAGCGCGGGGTCCTTCCTGCGCCGGCCCTTCCAGGTGAACCGGTCCTCCATGACTCGGTAGAGGGCGCGCTGGTCAGCTGGCTTGTCGGCGTCGCGTTCGGCGGTGTACTCCACGGGTTCGGCCGACTGCAGGTCCAGAGCGGCGTAGACGGCGCTGTCGACGCTGGCGGCGGCAGCCGGAGCCAGGAAGTGGACGCCTTCGGCCGTCATCGCGGACACGTTGTCGTAGGTCAGCAGTTTGCTGTCGCCTACCAGCAGCAGGTCCGGGCGCTTCGCGATCTGCCGCAGGGCGGTCATCGCGTCCACGACCTGGGAGACCTCGGCGGCTCCGCCGCTGAAGGCGCGGTGGGTGACGGGGATGCCGCCGTCGCCGGTGACCGCCAGTCCGGCCTGGATCTGCTTCAGGTCGGTGCGCCGGTCCTTGGGGTGCCCGAACTTGACCACTGGGTAGTCACTGTCGGGGTTCTCGTAGGCGCCGTAGAGGGAGACGCTGGTCATGTCCCAGTGGCAGCGTGAGGCGTCGATGCCGAACTCGGTGATCGCCTTGGCCCCGATGGAGCCGACGAGTTCGTCCAGGTGCGGGGCGACGGCGTCCAGCGCGCGGGCGATGCGGTCGTCGTTGAGGAAGTCGGCGTGGATGCCGAAGACGTCCTCCACGGCCCATTGCTCGGCCCAGCGGGCCACCTTGAACAGGGGCGTCGGCGAGGACAGCCGGTTGGCGATCAACGCCTCGACGACCTGTCCGTGGGTGAGGTGGGCGACATCGCGCACCGGGCACAGTCCGTCGATGATGCCGGCGATGTCCAGCCGGCGCAGGAAATGCGCACAGGCCGGCAGCGCCCCCAGCCGCTTCTCCACCACTGCGGTGATCAGAAGCTCGGCTCGGGGACGCTGCACACGGGAACGGTCGCGACCGACGAAGACAGGCACGCCACCATCAACGCGCACATCCCGGCGACGACACCGCCGAGGACTAGGAATCGCCACAAAGAGTCATGTGCGAAGGACAGGGCTAGCCCGTCCCGGCGACGGGCTCGAAGGAGCAGGTCTCCCAGTAGCTGGCTTCCGCGCTGTTCCAGATCCGGTTGGAGGTCCCGTCGGTCAGGTGGTGCTGGTAGGCGTCAGTCGAGACGTGACTGCTGGCGGATCGACCACGTCCTGAGCCATGATCGGCCCAGCGTCCGGTCTTCGGTCACCGGCGGGGGGAGCAGCATGGACGTCCGTACGGGTGGTTGGTCGCGAGCGAGACGGTGGAGCGTCGTCGCCGTGGCGTCTTCATCGGTGCTGCTGGGCCTCTGGCTGGTGCCGACCGCGTGGTCGGCGGCCCAGGGCTTCCTCGCGGGGCCCGACGCTTCGGAACCGTCGTGCTCCTGGTCCGCCGACATTCGGCAGGCGGACGCGGACCAGGGCCGGCTGATCCGCTGCTACCTGCGCGCGGTCGCCGAGCACAGCGAGAGCGGGCTGCGTGCGGTGGTCCCCTCGACGGACAACGACGGACCCACTGGCTTCACCGCCACCGACTTCGCCCACACCCGGGATGCCGACCGCGGAACCACGACCGTGCTGGTCGCCGGAAACGCCGTGGACAGCGCCGACGCCACCGTGACCATCCGCTATGCCGACGGCGCGTGGCAGCAGTTGGAGATCCACCTGGCCGACCCGGGCTCGACGCACTCCTGGCGGTTCACGGACGTGGGCACTTACCCGACCTCTCCCTCCTATCCGACGGCGGCGGCCTGACCCGTCGACCGCACCCGGCGCGTCAGTACGTGGGCGGTTCCTCCAGCTTGGAGAACCACTCAAGGTGCCCGCACGCGGAACAGCGGTGCGCAGTGATCATGGCCCGCCTGCGCTTGTTCTTCTTGGCGAGGCCGCCGAACACACCGGGTTCGTCCGCGCCGCTGTACCAGGTGCCGGTCCCGTTGTCGTAGGCGCCGCGTCCTGGCTGATGCCAGACCAGGCCCTCCTCCAGTTCCGTCGACTGGCAGTGGGTGCAGTGTCGTTCCGTCATCGTCTCCCCCGGGACTTGATTACGCCGGCCCCGGCCATGCTCCCAACGCCGGCACCGGCGCGGCAAGCCTGAGCACAACGGCGCTCCGGGCGGGACGCTCCGCTGCTCACTGCTCGTGCCGCTCAATCCACGACACCGAGATCCTCACGCATGATGCGACGCATCACGGCAAGCTCGGGCTCGGCGCGTTTTAGGATGAGGCGCGCGGCCTCGGCCGTCTCTCCCTCACACGGGTGACCACGATCGATTCGCTTGGCGATCGCATCCGCCTTGGCCAGCTCCTCGTTGAGAGAACGGGACGCTTCGAGCACCCGCTCGGAGGCGATCATCTGCGCTCCGGCACAGCAGTCCCTGTGCTCACGTCGGGATTCCTCAAGGCGGGCTCGGTCCTCGTCGGTGTACCGGCCGGCGCTGATCCGGGGCACGGCGTCCTTGAGCAGGGTGTGCAACTGCGCCGAGGCCCCGACCATCGCCGTGTAGCCTGCGCGGCGCTCCTCGAATCGCCGCCGGTCGCTCGCTGCCGCATCCTCCCTGGCGCGCTGGCGCGACGTCGCACGAACGGCGAGGAAGGGCGCAAGCAGCGTGCCCAGCACGCCCACCACGCCGGTGACCATCGAGGCCATGGCGTCATTCACACAGCCGACCTCAGCCAATTCGGCATCGCCCAAGGCACGGTAGGCCGTCGACCTCATCTCCCGTCGACGACCGGCCTCGCGCCTTCGCGGGGACACGCTGCGGGGTGGGAGTCCGGATCACCCGGGCTCCCACCCCTCAGCTGTACCGCCTCACTTCACGTCGCGGCTACGGCTGCAGCCGCCTGCGTCGCCGACCCCACGCGGCCGCCGCGATGATGCCCGCGCCGAGCAGGACAGCGGAGGCGCTGGCCTCCTCCAGCAGGAGCACGTTCCCGGCGCCGGTCGGCGGCAGTGGCGGCGTCAGCCGGTCCACCGCAGTCACCTGGCCCCCGGCCTGGTAGTTGGTCATGGTCAGGGTGAGTGGTCCGAAGACGTCCGGTGTGGGCTTGAGGTAGCCGCTGGGAGCGGTGACTTCCTGCCAGTAGTAGGTGCCGATCGGGATCTGCGGGCTGGTGCACTTCCCGGACGGGCCGGTGGTGCACGGCGGGCCGATCTTGGTGTCCGCCCCGGGGCCGGTGGTCTGCAGGCCGTTGGTGCCGTTGGTGTCCTGCCACAGCTGGAACACCGCACCGGCCAGGTGCTTTCCGTGCTGGTCGGTCTTCAGCACCGTGACCGCGCCCAGGGCCTGCTGGTCCACCGCAGTCACCTGGCCACCGGCCTGGTAGTTGGTCATGGTCAGGGTGAGTGGTCCGAAGACGTCCGGTGTGGGCTTGAGGTAGCCGCTGGGGGCGGCGACTTCCTGCCAGTAGTAGGTGCCGATCGGGATCTGCGGGCTGGTGCACTTCCCGGACGGGCCGGTGGTGCAGGGCGGGCCGATCTTCGTGCCGGCGTTCGGGCCGGTGGTCTGCAGGCCGTTGGTGCCCTTGGTGTCCTGCCACAGCTGGAACACCGCACCGGCCAGGTGCTTTCCGTGCTGGTCGGTCTTCAGCACCGTGACCACCCCCAGGGCCTGTTGGTTGGTGACGGTGACGTCGATACCCGCGGTGATGTTGGCCGAGGTGAGGACCAGGGGACCGAAGACGGTCGTGGAGGGCAGCAGATACCCCTCCGGGGCGGCGGTCTCCTGCCAGTAGTAGGTCCCGAGGGGGACCTGGGGGCTGTGGCAGTCGCCGCGGACGTCGGTGACGCAGGGCGGGCCGATGGGGGTGTCCGCGTCGGGACCGGTGGTCTGCAGCCCTTCGCTGCCGTTGGTCTTCTGCCACAGCTGGAACGTGGCCCCGGGCAGCCGATTGCCGTTCTGGTTGACCTTCACCAGCTTCAGCACGCCCTCCTGGCGCTGGTTCACCACCGTCGTCGAGACGCCTGCGGCGTAGTTGGCCATCGTCAGCTCAAGCGGACCGACCGCCGACAAGAGCCGGCTGTAGCCGTAGGGGGCGGCGGTTTCCTGCCAGTAGTAGGTGCCGATCGGCACCGGCGCGCTGGCACACACCCCGTTCACGTCGGTGGTGCAGGGCGGGCCGATCTTCGTGTCCGCGTTCGGACCGGTGGTCTGCAGTCCGGCCGTGCCGTTGGTCTTCTTCCACAGCTGGAACACCGCACCCGGCAGCGGATTGTTGTCCTGGTCGATCTTGAGGACCCTGACCACGCCCAGGGCCTGCTGGTTCGACGCGGTGACCGAAACACCGGAGGTGTAGTTGGCCATCGTGAGCACGAGCGGACCGAAGACCGCCGGTGAGGGCATGAGGTAGCCGTTGGGGGCGGCGGTCTCCTGCCAGTAGTAGGTGCCGATCGGTACCGGTGCGCTGGCGCAGGTTCCGGTGGCGTCGGTGGTGCAGGGCTGTCCGACGGGCGTGTCGGCGTCGGCACCGGTGGCCTGCAGGCCGGTGCTGCCGTTGGTCTCCCTCCACAGCTGGAACACCGCACCCGGCAACGGATTGTTGTCCTGGTCGATCTTCAGGACCCTGACCACGCCCAAAGCCTGCTGGTTCGACGCGGTGACCGAGACGCCGGCGGTGTAGTTGGCCATGGTCAGCACCAGCGGACCGAAGACCGTCTGCGCGGGCATCACGTAGCCGTCGGGAGCAGCAGTTTCCTGCCAGTAGTAGGTGCCGATCGGCACCGGCGCGCTGGCGCACACCCCGTTCGCGTCGGTGGTGCAGGGCTGTCCGACAGGCGTGTCGGCGTCGGCACCGGTGGCCTGCAGGCCGGTGCTGCCGTTGGTCTCCCTCCACAGCTGGAACACCGCACCCGGCAACGGATTGTTGTCCTGATCGGTCTTCAGGACCTTCACCACGCCCAGGGCCTGCTGGTTCGACGCGGTGACCGAGACGCCGGCGGTGTAGTTGGCCATGGTCAGCACCAGCGGGCCGAAGACCGTCTGCGCGGGCATCACGTAGCCGTCGGGAGCAGCGGTCTCCTGCCAGTAGTAGGTGCCGATCGGCACCGGCACGCTGGCGCAGACCCCGTTCGCATCGGTGGTGCAGGGCTGTCCGACGGGCGTGTCGGCGTCGGCACCGGTGGCCTGCAGGCCGGTGCTGCCGTTGGTCTCCCTCCACAGCTGGAACACCGCACCCGGCAACGGTTTGTTGTCCTGATCGGTCTTCAGGACCTTCACCACGCCCAGGGCCTGCTGATTCGACGCGGACACGGTCTGCACGGTGGCGTAGTTCGTGATCGTCAGGACCAGCGGGCCGAAGACCGTCTGCGTGGGCATCACGTAGCCGTTGGGGGCCGCGGTTTCCTGCCAGTAGTAGGTGCCCAGGGGCACCTGGGCACTGGTGCATGCGCCGTTGGCGTCGGTGGTGCAGGGTTGTCCGACGGGTGTGTCGGCGTTGGGGCCGGTGGTCTGCAGGCCGGCGCTGCTGCTGGTCTTCTGCCAGAGCTGGAAGGTCGCACCTGGCAGCGGGTTGTTGTCCTGGTCGGTCTTGAGGACCTTGACCACTCCGGTGGGTTGGTAGAACCCGAAGTCATAGGTGTGGTTGTTCTGCCCGGGGCCGCCGGTGGTGATGCTGTCCTGCGGGTAGGTGCCGCCCGGTGGGACGACGCCCACGCTCTGGATGAAGCCGTTGGAGCCGGCGTTGGCCACCGTGGGTACCCACTGGTAGAGCGGCCCGCCTGCGGCGTAGTCCGCGGGGTTGTCGAGCTTGATGGTGTACTGGGTGTTCGGCAGCAGGCCGTCGTTGATGCTGTCGAAGTAGTACTCGCCGCGGGCGGTGGTCTTCTTCGTCGCGATCAGCTTGCCGGTGCTGTCATAGAGGTTGACGGTGGCGCCGGGCACGGGCTTCTCGCCCTGCGGGTCCTGGATCCCGTTCTTGTTGACGTCGTACCAGACCCGGTTGCCGATCTGCAGCGGTGCCTGGTTGCACAGCACCTGCAGGCTCGCCATCGACCCGCCCTTGCCGAAGGTCGCGGTCAGCTGGTTGCCCAGCCCCAGGGCATTCGTGGCTGGAGCCAGGTCCCTGCCCCCGGTACGCAGGGTGAAGCCGATGCCGCCGGTGTAGACGTTCTCGATCGGGTCGAGCATGGTGCTCGCGATCGAGTACTCGACCTTCGACAGCGCCGTTCCGCCGTTCGCCCCGTAGTTGTGGTAAACGGTGCGTTGGGTGTTGAAGTAGTTGGTGCCCAGCGTCGTCATCCCGCAGCCGTTGTTCACGTCCATGACGTACATGCCGCTGCTGTTCTTGCACGCCAGGTTCAGGTCGCCACCGGTGCCCGAGCTCCACAGGGTGTTGTTTCCGACGGCCTGTGGGTCGTTGAGCCCGACCTGGTCGCCGAACCGGTCGCGGAACCCCAGGAGCATCTTGCCGTTGGTGTCGATCACGATCGAGGCCAGCTGGGGCTGCGGGTAGCCGTTCAGTCCGGCGATGCAGGTGAGCGTGGAGCCGTTGGAGTACACCTGCTGGGTGGTGCGGAAGGTGTCCGACCAGGGGTACCAGCCCGCGCCCGGGCAGATGAAGCCCTGGACCGCCGCCTTGCGCGGGTAGGTCAACGGCTGGTCCAGCACCGTGCCGGTGAACGCGCCGGCCACCGGGTCGAAGGTCTGCACGATCGCACGCATGTCCGACTGCTGGCCGGTGGACTGGCCGGAGCAGACGCCGCCGACGTAGACCACGCCGTCCTGCATCCCCAGCCCGTAGGGCCGCCAGTCGCTCGGGTCCGGGCAGGCCGGACTGGGCGCGGGGATCGGGTAGACGCCCTTGGGCCTGGTGGCCGTGGTCTGGGTGGCGTCATAGCGGTAGAGCTGCTTGTCGGCCAGGTTGACGACGTACAGGTCCTTGCCGTCGGGGCTCACATACAGGTCACCCAGCGACTCCTTGCCGACCGCGGGCATGAACGCCGCATCGGAGTAGGACGTGGAGACCGTGGTCCCGGGCGTGAAGGTGATCTGATGATCCGTGGAGCCGACATCGGGCACGGTGGCGAACAGGGTCGTCGGCCCGTTGGGCGTGGTCCCGCTGGTGGACTGGTTGACGGTGACCGGGGTCAGATAGATCGCACCTGCACCACCCGGACCATAGGGCGCGTTGCGGTGCGCGGTGGCCGAGGAGAAGATCCACTGGTTCGGCTTGCTCCAGCCGATCCCGAACAGTGCGCCGGTGTCGGCGTTGGTCGCCAGGTTCGAGGTCTGCGCGTTGGTGCCGCGCGCGTGGTAGGGGAAGGTCAGCACAGTGGTCTTGGTGGACGCATCGGTGCCGGAGGGCATGCACGCGGTGGCCAGCGGAGCGTTCTGCTGGCAGTAGTCGTCCGGGTTCCACAGGCCCGTGGTGTAGGAGACGTTCGCGCCGCCGGAGAGGTTGACGAACTCCTCGTTGCTGCTCAACTGGGTCGGCGCCCCGATCCCGCCCTGGACGGCGGCGAACGCGGGGAAGAACACCTTCGGGTTCGGATTGATCACCTGGACCCGGTACTGACCCCCGGTCAGCGGACTGCCGGCCGGGCTGAGCGTCACCGTGCCGTCAGCGGCGGTGCTGCCGGTGATGGTGCTTCCGGCGTTGTCGGTCAGGTTGACCTGCACACCCGAGAACCCCGGTTCGAGGACCGGGTTGTAGACACCGTCCGCGGTGACCGCCCGCACCACCCGCACGGTCACCGTCCCGTCCCCGGTACCAGCGCGGGCGACCGTCCCGGCGGCCACGACGCCTCCGGTCGCGGTCAGCAGCAGAGCCACGGCCGTGGCAACGGCGCGCCGGAGCGAGGACGGCAGTCCCCACCGTCTGTGCCGGTCTTCAGGCAACTGCCCCCGTGGATGGGACTGTGATGTCACGTCATGCCTTTCTCGGACAGGTCAAGAAATCTATGCATACATATTTCTTGTCGCGCACCCACGGCCGCATCGCCCGTCGCCGACTGATCGGCCGAGTTGTTTCATCCACCCGGCTCATACCAATATGGATATCATTATGGAAATCTTTCATGATGGTTGATGAGCATGCCGCGGCGGCGTGGCACGCTCGGACAATTGAACTTGATTCGGTTGTATGTCTACTGACTTCGTTCCTGGAACATTCGAGGGAAATTGACATGCGCTTGCGAAGTACTACGGCTGCAGGGCCGCGTCGTGTCCGCGCCACACTGGTGACCGGCATGGTCCTGGCGCAGGCCCTGGTGGCTGCGACGGTGGCGAGCGCAGACGCTGACGATCGGACGGCGTCCCTGATCGTGGCGGTGGCCGAGAGCCAGGCGACCCGTTCGTCGGCGGGCGCGAGTTCCCTGCCGCGGGTCCGGGCGACACCGCTCGGCGTCGGCCCGTGCGGGGTGAGCGGCGGATTCTTCGCTCAGGACAGTGGGCAGACGTCGAGCTGTACTGATTACGGAACGAAGGCACACGCCTGGTGCGCCGACTTCGCGGGCTGGGTGTGGCAGCAGGCCGGCGTGCCCGGCCTGGGGACGCTGGACGATCTCGCGGTGAGCTTCAAGGGCTACGGTCTGGTCAACGACACCTGGTCGTCGACCCCGGCCGTGGGCGATGCGGTCTACTTCCACCCGCTCTCGGGGCACGGCACCCAACACGACCACGTGGCGATCGTCACGGCGATCAATGAGGACGGCACGCTGCAGACGATCGGCGGCAATGAGCGGACTGCCACGGGAATTGTCCACGAGGATGTCGAATTGCCGTCCGCCGTCGGAGCGGTCGCGTGGCTCGACGACGAGGTGCCCGTACGGGTGGCCGGCTATGCCGCCCCGGTGCAGCCGGCGCCCGAGCCCCCGGCACGCCCCCGGTTGGATGTGCCTGCGGGGCAGGTCGGGGGCGCAGTGACGTTGCGGGTGCACGAATCCGATCCGTCGGTGCACTCGATCACGTTCAGCGTGGACGGCCGGGAAGTCGGCACCCGGGGCGAGGCCGGCGACAGCTACACCTTCGTCTGGGACGCGACGCCGTTCACGGATGGAGCACATACGATCGCCGCGACCGCGACCGGCCCCACCGGAATGCAGGCCGTCACCGTCTCAAAGGTCGACGTCGAGAACACCGCGGTCATGCTTGACCATCTGCTGCCGGTCTTCGCATTCGTGTCCGCCCCCTAGAAGAGGGTGGCTCCCAGCGGTCGGCCGGGCAGCGCCCCGGGCAGGATGTAGCAGACTGCCGAGGCCCGGTGCTCGACGTAGGGGCTCAGCGCGTCCGTCGCGTCCAGCCGCGTCTGCACACGGGTGAACAGCGCCGGGTCGCGCATGTAGGCGCAGAACAGCAGCCCTTGGTCGTCGATGCCGTCGTCGTAGCTGTATCCGCGGCGCAGCATCCGCGCGCCCGCGTCGAAGCGGGGGTTGGTGAGCCGGACATGTGCCGCAGCGGGGATGACGTAGCTGCCGTCCGGGTGCTTGGTCCACAGGTCGACCGTGTCGTGCTCCGCACGGCTGCCGAGCGGTGCGCCGTCGGCCCGGCGCCGACCGATCGCGGCCTCCTGCACGGGCAGCGCGAGGGCCGCGAACGCGCCGGTGTCGAGGTGGATCCGCCGGTAGACCATGATCGTGCCGTGTTCATGCGGTCCGGGCGGCAGCCAGATCCACTTGTCCTGGTCGGCGGGGTCCGGGTTGGCCGTGCCGTCCTTGAAGCCGAGCAGGTTGCGGGCGGTTGTCCCGTCCGGTTCGCGCGGCAGGAAACCGGCCTGCTGCCAACGAGTGGTCAGCAGCCCCCGGGCGCGGTCCTGGAGGAGGTCGGCGGCCGCGGTCAGCGGCCAGCGGTCCTCCGCGCACAACTGGACCAGGACATCGGCTCCGCTGCGCTCCGGATCGAGCCGGTCTCCGGGGTGGGCGGGCAGTTCGCCCAGCGCCTCGGGTACGTCCAGGCGCAGGCGGGTGGCGAGGGCGGGGCCGATGCCCACGGCGGCAGTGAGCCGTGACCGGGTCGCGTCGCGTGCCAGCAGTTGCGGTGCGGTGCCGGAGACGGCCCGGTCGAGCAGGCCGGTCCAGTCTGCCAGCAGCGCGGCCAGGCGAGTGCGGGCCTCGGCGACGGGCAGCGCCGGGTCGGTCCGGTCGGCGCCGAACAGCAGGGTGTAGAGCTGTTGCGGGGCGCAGACCGCCGACTGCCTCGGGCCGTAGAACGGCAGTGTCGCCGGGGTGTGCGGCGCCACCGAGGCCGCGCGCGGCACCGCGGCAGCCTCGGCCAGGACGCCGGCGGCCGTCGTGGCCACAGCGGCACCGGTCAGCAGCGCTCTGCGGGACATCGGCAGAGCGAGCGGTACCGTCGCCGACGACGACGTGATCGACGCGCGCGCTGCCGCGCCGTCCGGTGGGCGGGGGCTGTCGGAGGGTGGCTGTCGGGGGCCGCCTGCGTGCATGGCGGTCATTGAAGCCGATAGACAGGGCCCCATGCGAATCGTTCCCAAGCTGTCCGCCGGGGCACCCGCGCGCCTCGCCAATCCACGCCGCCTCCGGCCCGCCGCAGCCCTGTTCCTGCTGCTCAGCTGTGTTCTGGTGCTGGTGGCCGGGTGCGCGGGGCCGAGCCCTTCACAGGACCGGGCACACCGGTCCGGCCGCTCGGTCCTGCAGGTGCCGGGGGACTTCGGCACCATCCAGGCCGCGGTGGATGTCGCTCGACCGGGTGACCTGGTGCTGATCCATCCGGGCGTTTACCACGAGAGCGTCACGGTGACGACGCCGGACGTCGTGCTGCGCGGCACGGACCGCAACACGGTGGTGCTCGACGGGCGGTTCCTGATGGCCAACGGCATCACCGCGACCGGCGCCGGAACAGTGGTGGAGAACCTGACGGTACGTGACTACCAGTTCAACGGACTGCTGTTCACCGGGGTCACCGACCAGCAGCTGCAGCAGGCCGGGGCCGGCGGCTCCGAGTACGACCCGCTGGACACCGCGAAGTTCCCGGAGGTGGTGGGCTTTCGCGCCTCCTATGTCACCGCCTACGACAACGGCCTGTACGGGATCTACGCCTTCGACGCACGCAACGGCCTGATCGAGGACACCTACTCCTCCGGGCAGGCGGACTCCGGGATCTACGTCGGCCAGTGCCGCCCCTGCGCCACCGAGCTGCGCGGCAATACCCTGCAGCACAACGCGGTCGGGGTGGAGCTCACCAACGCCTCCGAGGGGGTCTTCGTGCTCGGCAACCGGATCGTCGCCAACCGGGTCGGGCTCACCGCCCAGTCCGATGACCTGGAGGCACTCGCGCCCCAGCACGGGGCGGTGGTCAGCGGCAACGTCATCTCCGGGAACAACGAGCCGCAAAGCCCGGAACAGGCCGACGGGGGCTTCGGCATCGGCATCGGCATCGGCGGCGGCACCGGCGACCTGATCACCCGCAACCTGATCACCGCGAACTCGGCGGCCGGCGTGGATGTGTCCGATGTGCAGGGCTACCGGGCGCTGGGCAACACCGTCTCCGGGAACCGGGCCAGCGGCAACGGGGTGGACCTGGTCCTGAACACCCCTGAAGGAACCGGCAACTGCTTCACCGACAACTCCCCGGCCGGCCAGAGCCCGGCGCGCCTGGAGCAGCTGGCCCCGTGCGGGCCCGGTGCCGGACCTGGTACCGGACCCGGTGGTGCGCTGCCGCCGGGCCGGGCCGCGGCGGTCACCGCGCCGCCGGGCGTCTCCTTCGAGCTGCTGCCCGCGCCGCCCGACCAGCCCCAGCTGCCCGGAGCCGCGAACGCACCGATCCGCGCCGCCGTGGGCCTGCCCGGTCCGGTGGATCCCCGGGCCTATCCGCTGCCCCTGGACGTGGCCGCGGTGCCGCAGCCGATCGGACGCTGACGGAGCGGGCACCGACCGATCCGCCACTGACGGACAGTCAGTGGCGGCTCAGTGCTGCCAGGGGGTGCCCGGGACCTGCTGGGCGGAGTCGTGGCCGAGGAGGTCGACGACCGTCGGCGCGGCGATGCCCGGCACCCGCATCCGCACCCGGCGCAGGTCACCGGTGGCGTCGATCCAGTACGTCAGCGGGGACAGGCCGCCCGGGTCCGCGGTGCCGGACTGCTGCGGTTGCGGGTGCGGGCCGGAGAAGATGTCGTAGTGCCGCCCGTCGATGTCCTGGGCGCCCAGCCAGCGCGGGCCGGACTGGGCCAGCAGCTGGGCGTTGTCCGGCCGGTCCGTACCCAGGCCCATCAGCAGTTGCAGCGCGGCGTCCAGGGGGTCGGCGGTGTAGGCGCGCGGGGACCAGCCGCTCGGGGGGATCCGCGCCGCGGCCACCGCGGGCGCGCTGCCGTCGCGCGGCAGCGGAGCCAGGCCCAGGCCACCGGTGTCCCAGGCAATCAGGCCCCGTCCCAGCACGACCTGGTGCCCCGTCGCGATGTAGCTGCCCACCGCGTGACCGGTGCGGTAGTCGACCAGGCCCCGCACCTCCTCGACCATGCCGTTGTCGTCGACGCGCACCGTGACCGCGACCGGGCTGGCCATGTAGGTGGTCAGCCGGGCCAGCGCCATTCGGTTAGCCTCGTCCGAGCTGATCGCCCGTACGACAGCGGACCGGGGCTCGCTGGACACGGCGAGACCGGCACCGCCGACAGCCAGGCCCAGAGCCATAGCCGCAGCCAGCCACATCCTCGGCGACCTCCGCAGTGGCAGTCGCATCGGGTTTCTCCTCAACAGCTCGGGGGACGGCCGGAAGCGGTGCACGAGCAGGCAGAACGTCCGCTTCGTTTGCAGCCGTGACCGGCGATCAGCCGAGCAGGAGCCGAACCAGGATGCAATCAGGCGCGCCAGCGCGGGTTCCGACGGATCGTCCGTGCAGCTCAGTGCATGCGGTCGGGGCATTCCGAGCCGACTGTGCCGTTCCGCTCTGCTCATCCGCTCGGTCGTCATTGCCCGGCGCGGCGACCGGCTGCGCGGTGGCGTGCCGTACCGAGGGATGATCCGCGAGGACCAGCAGCCGAAGGAACCGCCGCCGGAGGAGACACCCGGCAGCTCCGGGGAAGCATCTGGCACGTAAGTGGCACGGCGGTGATCAGTACCGCTGCCACCCTCGGAAACGATCAAGGCCCAGTTCTCGGGATCATCCCCGCTGAGCTGGGCCTCGGTCGTACTGTGCGATCACTCGCAGGCTGTGGGCACAGACGGTTTCGAACCGCCGACATCTGCTTTGTAAGAGTATGCAGATGATCAGGCCACTGAGCTGCGGCTGCCCCGGGCGGGCACTCGAACACTTCCGGTGTCCGCCGGTGACCGCCGTTGACCGGTGATCGCTCCCCGATCTGGCACGGATCTGGCACGGCGGCGGCGCCCCGGCGCTCATCGTGGATCACCTCGGCCGAGGGCCGCCAACTCCTTGATAGCACTCCCCTCGTGGACACACACCGGCCCGGTGATCGGGGTAGCTTCAAGTCATGAGCGCTGCCGGAGAGAGTGGACCCTTCACCGTCGAGAGCGCGGGACGTGCGCTCGCCGATGCCTGCCGGACGGCGGCGCTCGACGCTTCGGACGCCGTGTTGCTGCGGCTCGGCTCGAATGCTGTCTACAGCCTCCCGTCCGAGCGGGTGATCGTCCGCATCGGGCCGAGTGCCGCAAAGTTGAAGGGTGTCGAGCGACTGGTTCGGGTCGCCCGGTGGCTGGAGGCCGAGGACTTCCCGGCGACGCGTCTCGTGACGGGCCTGCGTCAGCCCGTGGTGGTCGACGGCCGGACGGCAACGTTCTGGGTCAATGCGCAGGATCGTGAGGAGTACGCGAGCATCCCGGAGTTCGCGGACTTGATCCGACAGCTCCACTGGCTGACGGAACCGGAGTCGCTGGGTCTGTCGACGCACGACCCGCTCGGCGCTTGGGACGCCAGGCTGGCCAGACTCACGGCGGTGCCGGCGGATGACGTTGAGTTCCTGAGCCAGCGGTTCGAGGAACTGCGCAAGCTGTACGGTCGGCTGGACTTCGTGCTGCCGTACGGGATCATCCACGGGGACGCCAACGTCGGCAACGCGCTCCGCGACCGCGCCGGCCGCGCGATCCTGATCGACCTGGACGACGTCGCCCTCGGAGAGCGTGAGTGGGACCTCGTGCTGACCGCCATGTACTACGAGCGGTACGGCTGGCACACCCGGGAAGAGTACGAGTCGTTCGTCTTCCACTACGGCTTCGACGTGATGAACTGGCCCGGCTACCCGGTCCTCGCCGACCTGCGAGAGCTGCTGATGGTCGCCTGGCTGGGCGGAAAGGTCGACGGCGAGCCGGAGGCGTACGCCGAGTTCGCCAAGCGCATGCAGGCAGTGCGAACTGACGGAAGCCGCCGCGACTGGCGTCCGCTGTGATCTGTCCGATCGTCAGCCGGATCGGTTCCACTGGCGGTATTCGGCGGCCTGGCCGGTGAGGTCCTGCACGGCTGCGGTGTCGGCGAAGCGGAGCAGGTGCTTGCGGAAGTCCCGGACGTAGGTCACTGCGCGGGCGGACTTGAGCTGCTCCCCGAGGTCGAGCGCGTCCAACGCCGTGGCGCAGGCAGCTTCGAGGTCTCCGGCGCCGAGGTGGGCATCGGCCAGCACCATGGTCGCGAAGAAGTCACTCCGGACGTGCCCGCTGGCGGCGCCCTGGGCGTGGACGACTGCCTGCTTGGCCTTGGCCAGATCGCGGAAGCAGTGCCCGGCTTCGGCGGCGAGCTCGGCCGCGTCGAAGTAGGTGATCCACTCGGGCTCGTCCTCCAGCCGTTGGGTCTCCAGCGCGCGAGCGGACTTGGCGAGGGCGGCTTCGGCTTCGCGCACGTCTCCGGCCCCGGCCAGTCCCCGGGCCTCCATCGCGTGGAACTGCGCCCGCAGGGTGGGGGTCGTCACCCGCGAGATCCCCATCTGCGCGGCGCGCGCGAGCCGAGTCGCCTCGCGGAAGCGCCCGAGGAACGTCGCCTGATGGCTCATCGCGGACAGGATGCTGCCGGCCAGACGCCGGTCCTCGCCGTCCTGGGCCAGGCGCAGGGCCTGGACGAAGTACCGCTGGGCGATGCCGTGGTGCGCGGTGTCGTAGGACATCCACGCGGCGAGAAGCGTCGCCTCAGAGACCGCGCTGAACAGCGCACGACCGACAGCCTCGGTATAGCGGCCGGTGAGTAGCCCGGCGACTTCGCTGTTCAGGTACTGCATCAGCATCGGCCGGGCATGACCGCCTCCGTAGGAGTCGTCCATGGCAGCGAACATGTCCGTCGTGGCCTTGACCCGCTGCACGTCCCGCAGCCCCACCCGGATGCCGGTGGCATGCTCGGGCATGGATGCTGACGCGGGGGCTACGAGCCACTCCATGGACGCGGCGTCCGAGGCACCGTCTTCCGGCTGGGCAGTGAGCAGGGCTCCGGCCTGGTCGAGATCCGCGCGCCACAGGCGGGCCACAGTGGTCAGCGCCTCTTCGGGCGTCTCGGGATAGCTCGCCCCGGGGAGCTCCGCTGCGGGGACCTGGGCCTCGGGTAGAGCAAGCGCCGCCGGGGACTTGCCGTACGCGCGACACAGTAACCGCGTGTACAGCTCGTCCGGCTCCGCGCCCTCGTTCTCCCACATCGCAATCCGGCGCGAGACGCTGGCATCAGTGGGAAGGGTGACGCCCTCCTCGGCGGCTGCGCTGCGCAGGGCGTGGATGAGCTGCGCCTTCGACCATTTGCGAACGGCGCGCTCGTGCTTGAGCCGTTCGCTTCTGCGCTGCTGCTCGGCGTTCGTCTGCGTCGCCTCCCCAGGCCGTCCCGGGCGCACGCGCTCGGGACCGGTGTCCATGATGGCTCTGCTCACGATGGGGAGTCAAAGGACTCCAAAGCGTCTATCTTCGTCGGCAGTTGGCCGGCGTCGCCTCCCCGGGTGACCAAGACGGCCGGACGGGCGTCAGGGGATGTCATCCCGCGTCACCCCTCGTCATCTGCCTACGATCGATTCCGGGGCGGAAGCTGCTTGTAGGGCGGCTGACCAGCCGTCATACCTGACTTCCGAAATGGGTCGTGGTGGAAGATGACGTTCAGGCGTGGCATAGGGTGGCTGATCGACTCGGCGGAGAATCCGGCGGACTGCCGCCGGGCATGGGGCAACGAACCGCGCAACCCGTACCTGATCCCCACAGGTGAGACCTTCGACCTGATCTCGGTGGACCTCCGACTCGGCCTGAAGACAGCCGACCTGCTGCGCAGACGACGGCTTCCGCTGGGACCGGTGGCGCTGGACTACAGCGCCCGTCGCGCCGGCTTCCTCCTCCCGCCGGGATCGCGGGACACCTTCGAGCGACTGGTCTTCCTGGAGACGCTGCGCGCACCGCAGTACCGCTACCTGGACGAAGGCTCGTTCGCCGTGCTCCCCGGCCCTGTGGCACTGGCGGCGGACTGCCACCAATGGCTGATCTCTCCCCCGTACCGGCCGACACCCGAACTGCGGCAGGCCACGGCGCTGGCGCTCATGCTCGTCGCGGCGGCCGAGCTGCTCAGACGAGCGGACCGCTTCGGCGATACGCCTCCTCCCTCGGCTCCGACGGCGGACCAGACCGACAGCGCCGACTTCATGGACGCCGTGGACACAGCCCTCAAGCGGATGGCAATGAACAGTGCCCACTGACGAGACACACGGCCACGGCCCGGACGCAGCACGCTGGGAACCCATCGGCTCGGCGGCCTGGTACGAGGCACGAAACGCTGCGGCGGCACTGCGGGACGTCCTGATCGCGGCAGGACTGGCGGAGCACTTCCCCTTCCTGCGCGCCGAGTTGAACGCCTTCGGCCACGGCATCGTCGACCTCGGCCGCACAACCCCCGAAGCCGCCGCCCGAATCGCCGAACTCCTGAACCTAGGCATCGAGATGACCAAGAACCCTGGACAGCGCGGGCCGCACCGTACGGAACGGGGCTGACGGACCATGGGAACGAGGTCGGCATCCATGCGCAAGTACCCCGGCGAACGGACGGCGTGCGCCCCTCGCGCCGAGATCCTCCAAGAAGGGATTCCCTACAGCGGGCTGGTCGGCCGCGCAACGCTTCACGAATATGCTCGCAGAGAGCCTCCTCTATGCCGACCTGACGGAGGGTTTCGGCGCGCTCCGCGCGGACGTTAGCGTCCACGGGCAGGGCCTCGTCTGCCTGGGCGCCCTCCCCTCCGCCGTGGCCGAAGAACTCGCCCGACTGCTCGCAGCCGGGCTATGCGCCGAACTGGACGGCACTGACGGCAACCAGGCTGCCGCATGACGTGTGCTGCCGGGCCACTACGCCCTTGGTTGGGTGGAGCCGTTTAGCTAATAGCCCTCGATCATCTCGGCGCGGTTGATGGGATGCCACATATCAGAGAAGTGCCTCAAGTCGTGACGTATACGATTGTGTCCACAATTCAGAGAAATCACATGTAGCCAAACACGTACGAGCCGCCATGGCCTCGACCCCCTTGACATGAACTGGCGCGCTAGGGCCGCGCAAGGGACTGCTCCGGCGCAGCAATTTCCGGGACGACTGGGTCAAGGCCAAGAAGGACGCTGGGATCTCCGCCGATGTGCACTTCCACGATCTCCGGCGCACGGGCAACACCCTCGCTTCGAACGCCGGGGCGAGCACCCGGGAGCCGATGACCAGGATGGGCCACAGCAGCACTCGGGCCGCGCTGATCTATCAGCACATGACCGCCGGCCGGGACCGCGCCATCGCCGACAAGCTCGGCGAGATGATCCGCAAGGACCATCAGCCGAAGGAACAGCCGCCGGAAGAGCCGTCCGGCAGCTCTGGGGAGGCATCTGGCACGTAAGTGGCACGGCGGTGATCAGTACCGCCGCCGCTCCCGGAAACGATCAAGGCCCAGGTCGCGGGAACGTCCCCGCTGAACTGGGCCTTCGTCGTACTGTGCGATCACTCGCAGGCTGTGGGCACAGACGGTTTCGAACCGCCGACATCTGCTTTGTAAGAGCAGCGCTCTACCACTGAGCTATGCGCCCCTGGGCGAGGCACAAGGATACCCGCTCCCCGGGGTGGTCCGTGTCGGGCTGGATGCGCGGGGCGTGGGGCGGGTGCGAGGATAAGGGCACGGGGGTCGGCGCGGCCCGGTGGTGCGGGTCGGTGAGCGGGAGACGACGTGGCGGGCGGATCGGCGCGGTGGCGGCGTGGCGAGGGTATGCGCGCGGACGCACAGGCCGCCAAGGATGCTGCTGCCCAGGCTTTCTACGACCTGGACATGGCCCAGCGCGACGTGCGGATCTCGGTGGAGGCGGTCACCGCCGCCGACAACTCCCCCGGCGCGCGGCGCGCGATCGCGGACTTCGCCGAGCTCGGCAACCGGATCGACCGGATCAGCTCGGACTACATCACCGCCCTCGACTCGATCGATCTGGACGCCCAGGAGCTGGACGCCGGGGCCGTCGCCCGGGCCCGGCAGAGCCTCGAACAGTCGCGGCAGCAACTGCTCGGCGCCAAGGCCGAGCTGGAGCGCTTCTCCGGCTTCCTGCAGCCGCTGCTGGACGCCGCCGAGACCCAGTTGGCGCAGGTCGTGCCAGCCGTGGAGCGGGCCAAGCAGGGGTGGCTGGCGGCGAGCAACGCGCTGGACGCCGTCCGCGCGGCGCGGCTGAACGCGGACGATCTCGCCCGTCGGCTGGCGGCGCTGTCGCCGCAGCTGACGCTGCTGACCGAGGGCGCGGGCAAGCACGGCGTCCAGGCGGTGCTGCGGACGGCGGCGGAGGTGCAGCGGAGCGCCGAGGCGGTGCGGGCCGAGGCCGAGCGGCTGCCGGAGCAGGCGCGCGAGATCGACCAGCGGTTGGCCTCGCTCCGCACCCGGACCGACGCGCTGGAGACCAGGGCCGCCGGGGTCGACCCGACCCTGAGCGAGCTGCGCCGACGCTTCAGCGCGGCCTGCTGGGAGGACCTCCAGCAGGTTCCGCAGCAGTCGGTGGAGGCCGTCCGCAACGCCCGGACCCGGCTGGTGGAGGCCGAGAAGGCCCGGGACGAGCAGCGCTGGGCCGACGCCGGCAACGTCCTGGCGACCGTGCGGACGCTGCTGGCGACGGCGGACGGCGCACTGTCGACCGTCAACGAGCGGCTGCACTCGCTGAACGAGGCGCAGCGCGCGCCGCAGGCCGAGATCGAGCGGACCCGGTTCGCGCTGCGCGACGCCCAGCGGCTGGCGATGACCGGTCGCAGCGCGCCCGACCCCCGGCACGCCGCGCCGCTGGACGCCGCGCTGCTCCGGCTGGACCGCGCGGCCGAGGCGCTGACCGGCCGGCACCCCGACTACTGGCAGTTCCTGACCGAGATGGCGGCGGTCCGGGAGACGGCGGCGCAGGTGGTCCAGCTGATCCGCGAGGAGCGCGGGGCCGGCGCCCGCTGAGGAGCCATCTCACGGACCAGGTCGGGGACGGCGGGGACGGCGACGGGGAGCGGCGGAGACCGTAAGCTTCGGCCATGCCTCGTTATGACTACCGCTGCCGTTCCTGCGGAGCCACGTTCGAACTCCGCCGTCCGATGTCCCAGGCCAACGCCCCGGCGATGTGCCCGGCCGGGCACGAGGACGCCGTGAAGCTGATGTCCATGGTCGCCGTCACCGGCACCGCCGGCGCTGCCGCCGGCGCGCCGAGCGCCCCGAGCGGTGGCGGCGGGGGCTGCTGCGGCGGCGGCTGCTGCGGCTAGTCCCACGCCGGGGAGACGGAAAGCGCTGGTAGAAGCGCGCCCCGGCTAGCCGACCGCCGCCGTCACCAGAACCCGGGCGAGCAGGCGGCGGACGATCTCCTCGCCCGCCGCGACGCCGACCTCGGTCAGCGCGGTCACGCCCGGCGCGACCCAGCCGCTGTCGGCGAGCTCGCCGTGGCCGGGGCGATAGCCCGCGTCCGCCGCGAGCAGCAGCTCGGCGTCCAGCAGCGAGTCGCCGGCGGAGAGCACGGTGGAGGCGCCGGTGCGCCGTTCGACCTCGGCCAGCGCGGCCGACTTGGTGAGCGGCTGCGGCACCAGGTAGACCTTCCGTCCCTGCAGCGAGACGGTGTAGCCGCGGGTGTCGGCCCAGCCGGTCAGCTCCTCCACCCAGCCCGTCGGCAGCAGTTCGCGTTCGACCACCAGATAGGCGAAGAGGTCCTCGGCGACCCGGCGCTTCAGCGTCCACTCGGGGTCGGCCTCCAGCGCCAGGTGGTGGACGACCTCCTCCAGCGGGGCGCAGTTCTGCGCCAGCGCGGCGCTGACCTGGGCGGCCCAGTCCTGGTCGGGCTCGCCGTCCACCAGCAGGTGGCCGCCGTTGGCACAGACCGCGTAGCGCGGGGACCAGCCGGGGACCGGTCCGGGCAGGTGGACCCGCTGGTACTGGGCCCGGGTCCGGGTGGTGACCGGCACGAACTCGGCCGCGCCGATCAGCTCGACCAGCAGTTCGGCGCAGCGCTCGGTCATGAACGACAGCGGCTTGCCGTGGTGCACCTCGACCGCGATCAGCCGGGGCGCGTCCTCGTCGGACATGTCGAGCGCCAGGGCGCGCGGCGAGTAGATCAGCGTGCGGTCCAGGTCGCTGCCGATCAGGAAGCGGGTGTTCATACGGCGGTGCCCTCGTCTCCGGTTGCCCCGCGGTTGTAGCGGGGGTGGATCAGTCCGACGCAGCTGTAGGGGAGGTCGTCGACGACCTCCACCGGAACCCCGCGCTGCTCGGCGAGCAGCCGGACGTGTCCGAGCTCGGCGTCCGCACCGCGCCGGACCAGGACCCGCCAGGGCACGCGCCGCAGCAGGACCCGGGTGGTCTCGCCCACGCCGGGCTTGACCAGGTTGACGCTGTGGATGCCGTACTCCTCGCTGATCCGCTCCATCGCGGCCCAGCCGGACCAGTCCGGTTCGCGCTCGGGCGCGTCGGCGGACATCGGCACGGCGGTCCCGGCGGCCCGGACGTCGGGGAAGCAGGCGGCGACGGCGTCCAGGAACTGCTCCGAGACGTCGCCGCCGGCCAGTTCGCGGTAGTACTTCGCGCCGTGGAAGTCGTCCGGGCCGATCAGTCCGGGCCGCAGCACGGTGCGCGAGACCAGGCCCGAGACGGTCGAGTTGAGGCAGGCCGAGGGGATCAGGAAGTCCTCGCGGGTGCCGAAGGTGCGGACGCAGCGGGCGGGGTCGGCCAGGACCGCCATCGCCGGGTCGAAGCCGGTGCCCTCCAGCGCCGCCGCCAGCTCCCGGGTGATCGCGCCCTTGCCGGTCCAGCCGTCGACGAAGACCACGTCGGCCGGGTCGTGGTGGGCGCGGAGGTAGCGCAGCGCCACCGGGTCGATGCCCCGGCCCCGGACGATGGAGACGGCGTAGTGCGGCAGGTCCAGGCCGTGGGCGTACTGCGCCCAGCGGCGCATCAGGATGCCGACCGGCGTCCCGGCCCGGGCCAGCGAGGCGAGGACGGCGCCCCGGCCGCGCTCGGCCAGGAGGGTCTCGGTCACCACGGCGACGGCCTCGGCGATCCGGCCCGCCGAGTCCCGCAGCGCCGCGTGGAACAGCTGCTGGTAGGCGTCGGTGGGCTGGTACTCGATCGGCAGCGACTCCGCGTAGTGCGCGCCGCCCTGCTGGACGGCCTCCTCGCGCTCCTCGGTCGGCGCTTCGAGGGTGACCCCGGACAGGTCCTTCAGCAGCCAGGAGACCTCGTCCGCACGGTAGGAGGAGAAGGCCGGTCCATGGAGCGGGGTCGGCAGCACCGCCACCGACGGCACCGGCGCGGAAGGCACCGCCACCGACGACACCAGCGCGGGCAGCGCCGCTGCCGACGGCACCGGCGCGGGGGCGGTCCGGCGCGGCCGGTGGGCGGGGACGGCGGCCAGCAGCACCAGGTCGGTGACGCCGCGCAGCCGTTCCAGCAGCCCCCGTCCCGGTGTGTGCAGCGGGGCGGCGTCGCCCTGCGAGTCGACCACCAGGACGATGGCGTCGAAGCGCCGCGCGGGGTCGACGCCGGGGTCGACGTTGTAGGCGTAGCGGGTGCCCTCGCCGTCGGCGGGCGCGTCGTGGGCGGGGAAGGCCAGTCGGGTGCGGATGGCGTAGCCGGGGTCGTCGACCGCCAGCACCGGCGAGCGGGTGGTGCTGGAGAAGAACACCGCGTCCTCCGGCTGCGGCAGCGCCTCCTGGAGCGCGGCGGCGAGGCGCAGCGGGGTGTACATCAGCTCCTCGGTGCCGAGCACCAGCACCCGGCGCGCGGAGCCGCCCTCCGCCGTGAGCGCCGAGGCCAGCCGCGCGGCCATGCCGGGCAGCGCCGAGGCCAGCCGCGCGGCCATGCCGGGCAGCGCCGCGTCCAACCGGGCCCGGTCGGCCGCGTCGTAGCCGTGCCGGCCGCCGTCGCGGAGGCCGGTCGGCCAGCCGAGGTCGACCCGGCGCAGCGGGGCGTGGCTGCCGTCGGTGAGGGTGCGGGCGGCGCAGGGGTTGCGGCCGTCCTCGGCCTCGACCAGGGCCGTGCCCCGAGCGAGCACGTCGGCCGGCAGGCCGACGGTGCCGCTGACGGTGGCCACCACCTCGATCCGGGTGCCGAGGTCGGCGGCGGCCTTGGCCAGCCGGTCGCGGTCGCGGTCCGCGCGCAGGTCGACCATGGTGGCGACCACGTAGCGGGCCCGGGGGTGGCGGGCGTGCAGCGCGGTGATGGTGTTCACCAGTGTCTGCCCGGTGGAGAGTTCGTCGTCGACCAGGACCAGCGGGCCGGGTCCGGCCAGCAGGTCGGCGTCCTCCGGCAGCAGCAGGTGCGAGGTGGCGTGGGAGTGCTCCTCCTCGAAGCCGCCGACCGGCTCCACCCCGGCGACCGGCCGCCGGGTCGAGTGGAGGTAGCGGGCCGGGATGTCGCCGCCGAGGCCGTCCGCGACGCAGTGGCCGAGGCCGGTCGCGGTCTCGGCGTAGCCGAGGACGACCGCCGCCGACGCCTCCGCGCCGAGCAGCTCGCGGACCGCCCGGCCGAGGTCGTGGCCGGCCCGGTAGACGGTCGCCGGCCGTTGCGGCACGTGCTTGCCGAGCACCTGGGAGACCAGCAGGTGCGCCCGCAGCGGATTGCGGCGCAGCGCCAGCCCCAGCAGCTCCCGCGCCGGGCCGGCCGGGAGCCGCACGCCGAGGCGGCGCTCGACCCACTCCCCGGGCCAGACGTCGGCCGCTTCCACGGTTGCGGTGGGCTGCTGCTCAGCTTTCATCAGGCTGCCTTCTTTGTTGCTCGTTCATGCTCAGCTCACCAGCCGCAGATGACGGCCGGGTGTCGTCCGGCCGACCGGAAGATGCAGGTCGGCCGTTACGGGGGGAGCCGCCTCAGCGGCACAGGCAGGCGGCCAGCAGCTCCGCGAAGGTGACGTCCTCACGGGCGACGCCGAAGACCGAGGCCCGCAGCATGACCCGCTGGGCCCAGGCCCGGTGCGGCTTCACCTCGTTCATCTTGTTGGTGTACGCCGAGCGCAGCACGCCGCCGCCGGAGCGGTCCTGGTGCAGGATGTCGGCGGCGTCCGACCACTCCTCGTGGGTGGCGACGGCGAGGGCGTGGACGGCCGGCACATGGCTGGGGTGGATGCAGGTCTTGCCGAGCAGCCCGTTGGCGCGGTCGAGCTCTATCTCGCGGATCAGCCCGTCCAGGTCGTGCTCGATCAGCCGGCGCCGGACGCCGTCGGTCGGCGGCTCGGTGCCGGAGAACGGCGACTGCCGCAGCTGGGGCTTGAACTTCCGTTCCTGGACCGGGAAGTACTCCCAGACCGGACCGGTGACGGTGAAGCCGCTGCCGTCGGCCCGGCCCAGCACATTGACCACGTCGCCGATCACCGAGGCCACCAACTGGACGTCGTAGGCCGTGAGTTCCGGCGGACGGCGGAGTCCGTAGGCGGAGCAGAGGTCGGTCACGCCGAGCCGGACGGCGAGGATCTGCTCGCGGTGCTTCTCCAGTGCCCGGGCGATGCCGGAGAGCGTCTCCCGACGGGTCTCCAGGTGCGCCAGCTCCGGCGACTCCAGCACCGGCATGGCGAACAGCCGCAGCCCGGTCGCCGCCCGGACCGAGGCCAGGGCCTCCAGGAACGGCAGCCCGGTCTCCTCGGTGAACTTCGGCAGGACGAAGCCGGAGAGCAGCCGCAGCGCCGGTCCGAGCCGGGCGGCCAGGTCGGTGATCTGCCCGGCGCGGCGGACCCGGACGAAGAGCAGCGGGACCGGTGCGGCGGAACCCGACGCCCCGTCCTCCGCCCGGAGCTCCTCCTCCTCGGCCAGCCGGGTCAACTGCCGGACCAGGTTGGCCTCGGCGTCGGCGACCTCGCGGTCGTCGATGGCGTCCTCCAGGCAGAGCACCATGGACACCACGCCCTGCGCCGCCTGCTTGCGGATGTCGGCCAGCAGGTGCGGGCGGGTGGCGGGCGAGTAGAGGGTGGCGCCGAGGGCGGTCGAGAGCACGCCGGGGGCGCTGTCCCGGTCGAAGTGCGCGGGTTCGTGCAGAAAGAGCCGTTGCCGGGTCTCCGCATCCAGTTGGCTGAAATGGTGCACGGGCCCCCCAGAGTGTGGTGTGCCGAGGAAAGTCATGGGGCGTGGGGGCCTGCCGGGATCCACCGGGGCCGTTGGGTGATCATCGTACGTAAGAAGTCGCCATAATCCAGCCAGGAAACATGACGTTTTCGGAAGCGTGGCCACCGGTTAACACACCGGTCTCATCTGCCGACTCGTCCGGGCGCCGGAGGGCCCCGCATTGTCCTGGGCCTCCGCCGGACGGCAGGATGAGCCCATGACCCGGGTGATGCCCAAAGGCTCGAACACTCCCCTGTCCGCCGTCGACGCGGTACGCGCCGTGCTGCGCTGGCGCGTCGCCCCCGGTGGACCGGACATCGACGTCGTCGCGCTGCTGCTGGGCACCGACGGGCGGGTGCGCAGCGACGAGGACTTCGTCTTCTACAACCAGCCCCGGCACCCCTCGGGCCGGGTGCGGCACCGCTCCAAGACCCGGCGCGGCGAGGACCTCACCGACATCCTGGACATCGACCTGGCCCAGCTTCCGGCCGAGGTGGAGCGGGTGGTGGTCGGCGGAGCCGCCGAGGGCGGGAACTTCGCCCAGGTCACCGGGCTGTGCATCCAGCTCTACGACATCGCCCGGGGGCCGGACGCCGAGCCGCTGGCCCGCTTCGACATCGCCGACGCGAACCAGGTGACCGCGATGCTCTGCGGGGAGATCTACCGCCGCTCCGGCGGCTGGAAGTTCCGCGCGATCGGGCAGGGCTACGCCTCCGGGCTGGTCGGGCTGGCCACGGACTTCGGCGTCACCGTGGACGAGGACGAGGAGGAGGCCGGCGCGTCGGCCCCGGTGACGGTGCCCGCCCAGCAGTCCGTCCCGGACGGGACCGCGCCGGACCAGGGGTACGGCTACCCGCAGCTGCTGTCCGCCCCGCCGATGCCGGAGACGGCGCCGGAGGTACCGCCGCAAGCGCCCCTCACGGCGCCGGAGGTACCGCCGCAAGCGCCCCTCACGGCGCCGGAGATGCCGACCCAGCCCGCGCCGTTCCCGATGCCGCCGCTGCTGCCGGAGCCGGAGGGCTTCGCCCTGCCGCCCCAGGGCCCGCAGTTCCTGTCGGTCGGCTGAGGCCGAGGCTGAAGCTGAGGCACGGGCCCCGGACCGGGAGCCGGGCCCGGCCCCGGGTCGGACCCGGCCGAAGCCGGGCCCGCCTCAGCTCACCTCAGCTCACCTCAGCTCAGCTCAGCTCACCGGCTTGTAGCCCCGCTGCCACTGGAGGCCCCAGCCGTACAGCCGGTCGAGTTCCGCCTGGAACCCGTACACGTACTTGGCCTCGCGGCGGACCTTCAGCACCCCGTCCCGGTTCTCGATCAGCGCCACGGCACAGGAGCGCGCCTGCGCGGCCTGCTGGTCGAGCTTGACCTCGATCGGCTTCCCGCCCGGGGGGAAGAGGGTCACCAGGGCGTGGGTGCGGTCGAAGGCCGGGGTCTCGTCGTAGATGTAGACGAAGATGAGCAGCCGCCGGAAGGAGTCCTTCTTCGACAGGTCGATGTACATCGTCTCGCCCGAGGGCGCACCGGAGCGGTCGTCGCGGCTGAGCTTGATGAACGGCGAATGCTGGAGGTCCCCGTACAGCTCGCCCAGCGGCTGGATCACCCCCTTGGTGCCGTCGGTCAGTTCGTACAGGCAGCCGAGGTCCAGGTCGACCGCGGTCGGCTGCGCCGAGGCCACCGGCAGCGGCATCGGCTTGAACAGCGTCGGGCGCAGCAGCCCCCGCCAGACCTCGCCGGAGCTGCGCCGGGCCGGGCCCTCCTCCCGGTTGGTCCAGTGCAGGTTGACCTGCATCGTCCCGGCGACCACGCCCTTCTCGGTCAGCGCCACCTCGGGTGAGCCCTTGCTGAGCGTCACCCGGTCCACACCGGCGTCGAAGCTCGCCTCGGCCCGGCGCAGGAAGTCCTTCAGTCCAGCCATCGTCCACCCCCCAATCCGGGCCAGGCCGCCACCGCGCCTGACAGCCAGTCATCACCATCGAACTACCCAGCGAAGACCCGTCGCGCACCACTCTTCCGCAACGGCCGGGGCCCGGTCGGGGCGCCGTCGGCGCAGGGCCGGAACCGGAGCCAAACCGTCCGAAAGCCGACGGCCCGACGGACCTGCGGCACCGCCGGAATCCCGCGCAATCCCCGGCGCGGCAGCCTACTTGACGCCGACCCAGCCGTGCTCGTCCATCCATCCCGGCAACGGCCGGCACATCCCGCCGAGCCACGAACAACCGCTCGTACGGAGTGCCCGCGCACCACCGAGGAACACCCCTCCCCCGGGGGACAACCGCCCCGCGCGTACGATGTGCAACCCTGCAACGCGATATCGTCTCCCCGCACGCGTGTCGCGGCGTCAGTTCCGCCGCATCTGGGGGACACGGCAGTCGCACCCGGTGCCGTCAGGCGCCACCCCGGTTACTGTCCCGTCCCCTGCCGCCCGACCCCGAAGCCGAGGCCCTACCGCATGAACCTTTCCTCCATACAGCTGGTGTGGCTGGTCATCGCCTGCGCGACCGCACTCGCCGTCGCTGTGATCATGGGCCTGCTGCGTTCCAAGAAGCCCAAGCACGCCGCGCCCGCCGGTGGCGGTGACGACTCCTGGGAGCGCAGCGAGGCCCGCCGCCGCCGCAAGGAGGCCCTCTACGGCAGCGCCTCCTACGTGCTGCTGTTCGCCTGCGCCTCGGTCGCCGCCGCGCTCTCCTTCCACGGGCTGGTCGGCTTCGGCCGGGAGAACCTGAACCTGTCCGGCGGCTGGGAGTACCTGGTGCCGTTCGGCCTCGACGGGGCGGCGATGTTCTGCTCCGTGCTGGCCGTCCGCGAGGCCAGCCACGGCGACGCGGCCTTCGGCTCGCGCATGCTGGTGTGGCTGTTCGCCGGCGCCTCCGCCTGGTTCAACTGGGTGCACGCCCCCCGTGGCGGCATGCACAACGGCGCACCGCAGTTCTTCGCCGGCATGTCCCTCTCCGCCGCCGTCCTGTTCGACCGCGCACTGAAGCAGACCCGGCGCGCGGCGCTGCGCGAGCAGGGGCTGGTCCCGCGCCCGCTGCCGCAGATCCGAATGGTGCGCTGGCTGCGCGCCCCCATCGAGACCTACCGCGCCTGGTCGCTGATGCTGCTGGAGAACGTCCGCACCCTGGACGAGGCCGTCGACGAGGTCCGCGAGGAGAAGCGCGACCGCGAGGCCGCCGCGCAGCGCCAGCGCAGCGAGAACCGGCGCGAGCGCGCCGAGTTGAAGGCCCTGTCGCGCTCCGCCCCGCTGCGCGAGCTGACCACCCTGGACGCCTCCGGCGGCAGCGAGCAGGCCGCCGCGCTGGAGCCCGTCTCCCCGCGGGGTCTGCTGCCGCACCGCCGGCGCCGCGAGGTGCTGGAGCCGGTCGGCACCCAGACCGGCTCCGAGGTCCAGGGCGACGAGGAGGTGGACGCGATCCCGCGTCTGGACTCCCTGGAGAAGAAGCTCAAGGACCTGGAACAGCAGTTTGGCTGAGTCCGGCACAGGTGACCCCCGTACAGTGTCACCATGATTGCCAGGCCTGCGACCTCCTCCACGTTGAAGGAGATCAACCTCCGTACCGTCCTCGATGTCATCCGTACCGCGCCGCCGGTCTCCCGGGCGGAGATCGCGCGGCGGACGGGCATCTCCAAGCCGACCGTCTCGGCGCTGCTCCAGGACCTCCTGGAGATGGGCCTGGTGTCCGAGACGGTCCGCGAGGAGCTGGGACCGACCTACGGCGCACTCTTCTTCGCCCCGCGCCCCGAAGCCGCCCACGTCCTCGCACTGGACGTCGGCGCCCGCCGGCTGCGCGGCGCCGTCGCCGACCTCGAAGGGGCCGTCCACATCCGCCGTGACGTCCCGGTGGAGGGCATGGACGCGCACCAGGTGGTCGGCACCGCCGCCGCCCTCGCCGAGGAGCTCTGCGCCGAGGCCGGGATCAACCGCTCCGCCCTCCAGCACGCCGCGATCGGCGTCCCCGGCGTGGTGGACCGCCGCGACGGCCGGATCTGGCAGGCCACCAATGTGCCGGCGCTCGACGGCTTCCTGGCCCGGGACGCGTTCGAGAAGGCACTCGCGCTGCCGGTCACCGTGGAGAACGACATCCACCTGGCCGCCCTGGGCGAGCAGCGGCACGGCACCGGCGGCAGCACCGGGACGGACGCCGAGAGCTTCGTCTTCCTCTCCGTCGGCACCGGGGTGGGGGCCGGGCTGATCCTCCACGGCGAGCTGCACCGGGGCTTCGCGGGCGCGGCCGGCGAGCTGGACTGCGCGCTGGAGCCGGAGACCTTCGACGACAACGACCCCTGTGCGGTCGCGATCCTGCAGTTCGCGGCGCGACGGCTGCCGGGCCATCCGGACCTGAGCACCGAGCAGGTCTTCGAGCTGGCCCGCGCGGGCGACGAGGACGCCTGCGCGGTGGTCGACGAGGAGGCCCGGCGGATCTCCGGCTACCTCTCGACCGTCGCCGCGGTGGTCGACGTGGAGCTGGTCGTCCTCGGCGGCGGCATCGGCCTCAACGGCGACCTGCTGCTGCCCCGGATCCGTCGGCGGCTGGAGGAACGGCTGCCCTATCCCCCGGTGGTGGGGATCTCCGCGCTCGGCGACGCCGCCGTGCTCACCGGCGCGGTGGCCGTGGCCACCCGCGCGGCGCTGGAGCAGATCCTCAGCCTCCGCTTCGGCGCGCCCGGACGCCGCCGGGGCTGACCCGCCCGGTACCGACGGCAGAGCGGCGGTGGGCCCGGTCCGGGCCCACCGCCGCTCCGTGGTTCCACCGCTGCTAGGCCGGGCCGGGGGGCGTTCCGGCCTCCAGTGCGATCCGGCGGTTCCGCAGCATCGAGGAGAGCAGCGCCAGGCCGATGAAGGCGACGCCGATCAACCCGGTGACGATCTCCGGGATCTCGTACTCGATGGAGACCATCAGGATGACCGCCAGCGCGCCGATGGCGTAGTGGGCACCGTGCTCCAGGTAGACGTAGTCGTCCAGGGTGCCCTGGCGGACCAGGTAGACCGTCAGCGAGCGGATGTACATGGCGCCGATGCCCAGGCCCAGGGTGATCTGGAAGATGTCCTGGCTGATGGCGAAGGCCCCGACGACGCCGTCGAAGGAGAAGGAGGCGTCGAGCACCTCCAGGTAGAGGAAGAGGAAGAACGCGGCCTTGCCCGCGACCAGCACGGCGGACTTGCCGCCGGGCTTGGCCACAGCGCCCTCCTCCGCCTCCTCGCCGTCCTCGTCCTCGCCCGCGCCCTCGAAGAGGTCGGACAGGCCGCTGACCGCCAGATAGGTGGTGAGTCCGGCGACACCGGCCAGCAGTACCGTTTCAGCACGGTCCCCGGCGAAGAACCGGGCCGAGAGCATCAGCACCACCATCGACACCACGACCGAGAGCTGGTTGAGCTTGCCGACCTTCTCCAGCGGGGCCTCGACCCAGTGCAGCCAGCGGACCTCCTTCTCACCGAGGATGAAGTCCAGGAAGATCATGAGCAGGAACATCCCGCCGAAGGCGGCGATGGCCGGGTGGGCGGCGTTCAGGTGCTGGGCGTAGGTGAGGCCCTGGTAGGTCTTGCCGGAGTCGAGGGCCAGCTCGACCACGGTCTGCGGGCCGATGTGCGCGGTGAGCGCGACCACCAGCAGCGGGAAGACCAGCCGCATGCCGAAGACGGCGATCAGCACGCCGACGGTAAGAAAGATCTTCTGCCAGAACGGGGTCATCCGCTTGAGGATGGTGGCGTTGATGACCGCGTTGTCGAAGGAGAGCGAGATCTCCAGGACGGAGAGGATCAGCACGACACCGAAGCCGTCCGCCCCCCAGAAGTAGGCGGCCGCCGCCAGCCCTAGCGCGGTGATCCCGAAGGACCAGCCGAAGGTACGGAGTAGCACAGGGGTCAGTCCCTTTCGGTAGCGTGCGGCAACAGCGGCGACGGGGGCCACCGTTCGACCGGTTCGCCGCGGTCCGGACGACCCCCGTACCCTGCCGCACGTTCTCTTACTGAACGTTAACCCCGAAGTCTAGGGCGATGCCCCTGAGCCCCGACGCGTACCCCTGCCCCACGGCGCGGAACTTCCACTCGTTGTTGTAGCGGTACAGCTCGCCGAAGATCATCGCGGTCTCGCTGGAGGCGTCCTCGGTGAGGTCGTAGCGCGCCAGCTCCTGGCCGTCCGCCTGGTTCAGCACCCGGATGTAGGCGTTGCGGACCTGGCCGAAGCTCTGCAGCCGGGACTCCGCGTCGTAGATCGAGACCGGGAAGACGATCTTGTCCACCTGTGGCGGGACCATCGTCAGATTGACCTTCACCACCTCGTCGTCATCGGCCCCGGTGCCGCCGACCAGGTCGTCGCCCATGTGCTCGACCGAACCCTCGGGGCTCTTGAGGTTGTTGTAGAAGACGAAGTACTCGTCGCCGAGCACCCGGCCGGCCGAGCAGAGCAGGGCGCTGGCGTCCAGGTCGAAGTCGGCCCCCGTGGTCGCCCGCGCCTGCCAGCCGAGACCGATCTGCACGGCCGTCAGATTGGGTGCGGCCTTGGACAGTGAGACGTTGCCGCCCTTGGCGAGCGTGACACCCATCCGTTCTCCCCTTCCTGGAACAGCCCGGCCACCGACCCGGACCAGGCTCTGCGCGAAGTCTAAGCTCCTCCGTCCGCCCGGGGACCGCAACGCCCCCGTCCCGGCCTCCGGTGCCCGCCACGACGCCGCGAGGGCCGACCCGATCCGGGCCGGCCCTCGCGGAAGGCACCGCTGTGCGGCCGGGAGGCCGGGGTCAGACGTTGACGCCGAAGTCCTGGGCGATCCCGCGCAGGCCGGAGGCGTAGCCCTGGCCGATGGCGCGGAACTTCCACTCGGCGCCGTTCCGGTAGAGCTCGCCGAAGACCATCGCGGTCTCGGTCGAGGCGTCCTCGGTGAGGTCGTAGCGCGCGATCTCCTGGCCGGTGGCCTGGTTGACGATCCGGATGTACGCGTTGCGGACCTGGCCGAAGCTCTGCAGCCGGGACTCCGCCTCGTAGATCGAGACCGGAAACACGATCTTCGCCACGCCGGCCGGCACGCCCGCCAGGTTGACCTTGATGACCTCGTCGTCGCCCTCGCCCTCACCGGTGAGGTTGTCGCCGGTGTGCTCGACCGAGCCGTCGGCGGACTTGAGGTTGTTGTAGAAGACGAAGTCCTTGTCCGAGACGACCTTGCCGGCCTCGGAGGTGAGGATCGCGCTGGCGTCGAGGTCGAAGTCGGCGCCCGTGGTCGTACGGGCTTCCCAGCCCAGACCCACGAGAACGGCCGTCAGGCCCGGCGCCTCTTTGGTGAGCGAGACATTGCCACCCTTGCTGAGGCTGACACCCACGAGTCCTCCAGTTGCAGGGGGAGCACATCGCCGTGCCCCCGTCAGTGCGGTTCGGTTACTGTCCAGCCAACGGCTCGATCGTAGTGTCGGGTTCCCCGACTACGCAGCCGCACCGCACCAACGGGTGCCGGGCGTGTCCGCCCGCGCCGTCAGAGCGCGGCGAGCGCGGCCAGGTATTCCTTCTGGTCACGGGCGTCCGGCAGGCCGTTGACGACGCTCCAGCGGACGATGCCCTCCTTGTCGACGACGAAGGTCCCGCGCACCGCGCAGCCCTTCTCCTCGTCGAAGACGCCGTAGGCGCGGGAGGCCGCACCGTGCGGCCAGAAGTCCGACAGCAGCGGGTACTCCAGGCCCTCGCGCTCGGCGAAGACCCGCAGGGTGAACGGCGAGTCGTTGGAGACCGCGAGGATCTGCACGTCGTCGTTCTGGAAGTGCGGCAGCTCCTTCTCCAGGCTGCACAGCTCGCCGGTGCAGACGCCGGTGAAGGCGAACGGGTAGAAGACCACGACGACGTTCTTCTCGCCGCGGAAGTCGGAGAGCTTGACCAGCTCGCCGTGCTGATTCTTCAGCTCGAAGTCCGGAGCCTCGGTGCCGAGCTCGATAGCCATGTGAAAACCCCTCAAGTGCTCGTGGGCCCCGCGCGCGTCGTGCGTGCGGGCAGCCCTGACCGGTCGTCGTGCCCGGCCCCATCCTGCCACCCCGTGATCGGGCGCCCGGCTCCGGTGCCCGCTCAGCGCATCCCGGGCAGCCGTCCGAGCAGTCCGACCACGCCGACGGCCCGGCGCAGCAGCGCGCCGCCGGGCAGTCCCGGCACCTGCTCCACCAGGGGGGCGAGCGCCATCAGCCCGCCGATCCGGTGCAGCCTGAGCTCGCCGCGGGCGATCAGGGCGGGCACCGCGGCGCGCCCGGCCGGGACGGCCAGCACGGTGGCCGCCGCGCCCTCGATCCCGGGGACGTCGGGGCGCCGTCCGGCGGCAGCGCCGAGGTGGTCCAGCCGCCCGCGTCGGCGCGGAAGACCCAGCCCCGGGTGCCTGCGCCCCAGACCCCGGCGGCGACGCGCAGCCCCTGTCGGCGGGCCAGCGCCCCCACCACGTCCACCAGGGCGGCCACGCCGGCGTCGGTGACCGGCTCGGGCACCGAAGCGCCGGGCAGCCGCAGCGCGGCGAGGGCGAGCTCGTGGCCCATCGCGTGGATCTGGGTGAGCAGCGGCAGCGGCCCGAGCGCGGAGTCGGGCTCGGCCAGGCCCAGGGCCGGCCGGGCGGCGGCCCGGTCCAGGGCGGTGGCGACCCGGTCCCTGGCCTCGGCGAGGGCCTCCAGGATCCGTCGGGGGTCGTCGCCCGAGTGGTCCCGCCTGTGCGGCTGGGAGCCCGCTGCGGGGCCCGCGCCGGAGCCGTCGGCGGCTCCGTCCCCGAGCAGGTCGAGGGCCTGGGCCAGCAGCCGGGCCAGCACCGGCCGCTCCGGCCAGGAGCCGAGCTCCGCCAGCGGCCCGATCCCCTGCCCGGCCGCCTCCCGTGCCGCGGCGAGCGTCAGCAGCGCGTCCCAGCCGCCGAGGACCCGCTCGCGCAGTTCCTGGGCCGGCCAGCCGGCCGCACCCCGCCGCAGGTCCGGTCGGGGGTCCGGTCGGAGGGTCCCGCCGCGATCGTCCATAGGGGCATTCTGCCCATCCTCCGGGGCCGGGGCAGCACGGAACGGCCCCCCGTGCACGCTCTTCGCGGGTGCACGGGGGGCCGGTTCCGTCACGGTGAGGTAGCTCCGTCAGCCAGTCGGCCCGTCAGCGCTTGCCTGCCTTGGCGGCCTTGGGGGTAGCCAGTCGAACAGCCGACCAGTCCTTGCTGACGGCCACGGTGCTGGTCTGGGAGAGGCCCGCGGTCTGTGCCGCGTCAGCGATCTCGCTGGCCTCCACATGCCCGGTACGCCCGGTCTTGGGGGTGAGCAGCCAGACGAGGCCGCCCTCCACCAGGTACTCCTGGGCGTCGACGAGGGCGTCGGTGAGATCGCCGTCCTCGCTGTCCTCGCGGAACCACATCAGCACGGCGTCTGCGACGTCGTCGTAGTCCTCGTCGACGAGCTCGGTGCCGGTGAGGTCCTCCACGGCCTCACGCAGATCCTGGTCGACGTCGTCGTCGTAGCCGAGCTCCTGGACCACCTGTCCGGGCTGGAAACCCAACCGGTTTGCCGGGTTGGACCTGTCCTCCGCGGGGTCCGCGGTCGCGCTCACGGGAATTGCCTCCTATATCCGACCCTGTCTCCTGAAGTCAGGGCTGTGGCGGTAGTCCACACGGGCGGGACGCTCAGCGCAAGTACCCGACGTCCGATCCCGCCCGTTCGATGATGTCCCACAACGCGACACGCCGCGCGACGTGACGCAGATCACTACTGTTTGCCCCAGTATCACCGACTATGACGATCGGCGCTGCGGATTTGCCGACTCCCCGCCCGGACACCCCCGACGGTCACCCTCCGCGTCCGCCGTCGACCCGTCGGTGACCGGCCCCGAACAGGGAGCAAGAGCATGGTCACAGCGGGCGTAGAGTTCCTGTTCGGCCCTCCCAGCTCCACCCGTGATGGAAGGTGCTTCGCACCCCCAATCGCCACAACGTGGTGGCGAGCGTCGGGTCACCTCGTCGTCGCACGGATCCGAACACCCCGGAGGTCCGCGCCGCAGGACGGAGCCGGTTTCACCCGAAAGGGAGACCGATGTACCGAAATGTCATCGGGCACGAACCGGTTACCCATGGGTAGAGATGACGTTTCTCGACCTGCGGTCCACGATGGAGGCGGCGCGACACCACCTCATAGTGACGACCGACAGTGAAGGAACAGCGTGGCTTCCGGATCCGATCGCAACCCGATCATCATTGGCGGCCTGCCCAGCCAGGTCCCGGACTTCGATCCCGAGGAGACCAGCGAGTGGCTGGAATCGCTCGACGCGGCCATCGACGAGCGCGGCCGTGAGCGTGCCCGCTACCTGATGCTCCGCCTCATCGAGCGCGCCCGCGAGAAGCGTGTCGCCGTGCCGGAGATGCGCAGCACGGACTACATCAACACCATCGCGACCAAGAACGAGCCGTTCTTCCCCGGCAACGAGGAGATCGAGCGCAAGGTCCTCAACGCGACCCGCTGGAACGCGGCCGTGATGGTGTCCCGGGCGCAGCGCCCCGGCATCGGCGTGGGCGGCCACATCGCCACCTTCGCCTCCTCCGCGTCGCTCTACGACGTCGGCTTCAACTACTTCTTCCGGGGCAAGGACGCCGACGGCGAGTCCGGCGACCAGATCTTCTTCCAGGGCCACGCCTCCCCCGGCATCTACGCCCGCGCCTTCCTGCTGGACCGGCTGTCGGAGCAGCAGCTCGACGCCTTCCGGCAGGAGAAGTCGAAGGCCCCCTACGGCCTGTCGAGCTACCCGCACCCCCGGCTGATGCCGGACTTCTGGGAGTTCCCGACCGTCTCCATGGGCCTCGGCCCGCTGGGCGCGATCTACCAGGCGCGGATGAACCGCTACCTCCAGGACCGCGGCATCAAGGACACCTCGTCCTCGCACGTCTACGCCTTCCTCGGCGACGGCGAGATGGACGAGCCCGAGTCGCTGGGCCAGCTCTCCCTCGCCGCCCGCGAGCACCTGGACAACCTGACCTTCGTGGTCAACTGCAACCTGCAGCGCCTCGACGGCCCGGTGCGCGGCAACGGCAAGATCATCCAGGAGCTGGAGTCGCAGTTCCGCGGCGCCGGCTGGAACGTCATCAAGCTGATCTGGGACCGCAGCTGGGACCCGCTGCTCGCCCAGGACCGCGACGGCGTCCTGGTGAACAAGCTCAACACCACCCCGGACGGCCAGTTCCAGACGTACGCCACCGAGTCCGGCGCGTACATCCGGGAGAACTTCTTCGGCGGCGACCTGCGGCTGCGGAAGATGGTCGAGGACATGACCGACCAGCAGATCCAGCACCTGGGTCGCGGCGGCCACGACCACGCCAAGGTCTACGCGGCGTTCAAGGCCGCCCGCGAGCACGTCGGCCAGCCGACCGTGATCCTCGCGCAGACGGTCAAGGGCTGGACCCTCGGCCCGAACTTCGAGGGCCGCAACGCGACCCACCAGATGAAGAAGCTCACCACCGAGGACCTCAAGCGCTTCCGTGACCGGCTGCACCTGCCGATCACCGACAAGCAGCTGGACGAGGGCTACCCGCCCTACTACCACCCGGGTCGCGACTCGGAGGAGATCCAGTACATGCACGACCGCCGGAGCGAGCTCGGCGGTTACATGCCGACCCGCAAGGTGCGGCCGCGCAAGCTGGAACTCCCCGGCGACGACGCCTACAAGACCCTCAAGAAGGGCTCGGGCAACCAGGAGATCGCCACCACCATGGCGTTCGTCCGACTGCTCAAGGACCTGATGCGGGACAAGGAGATCGGCAAGCGCTTCGTGCCGATCGCGCCCGACGAGTACCGCACCTTCGGCATGGACTCGCTGTTCCCCTCGGCGAAGATCTACAACCCGCAGGGCCAGCAGTACGAGTCGGTCGACCGCGAGCTGCTGCTCGCCTACAAGGAGTCGCCGACCGGGCAGATGCTGCACGACGGCATCTCCGAGGCCGGCTGCACCGCCTCGCTGATCGCCGCCGGGTCGTCCTACGCGACCCACGGCGAGCCGATGATCCCGATCTACGTCTTCTACTCGATGTTCGGGTTCCAGCGCACCGGCGACCAGTTCTGGCAGATGGCCGACCAGCTGGCCCGCGGCTTCGTCCTCGGCGCCACCGCCGGCCGGACCACCCTGACCGGTGAGGGCCTGCAGCACGCCGACGGCCACAGCCACCTGCTGGCCTCGACCAACCCGGCCGTGGTGGCCTACGACCCGGCCTTCGGGTTCGAGATCGCCCACATCGTCCAGGACGGCATCCGGCGGATGTACGGCAGCAGTGCCGAGCACCCGCACGGCGAGGACGTCTTCTACTACATGACGGTCTACAACGAGCCGATGCGGATGCCCGCGGAGCCCGAGAACGTCGACGTCGACGGCATCCTCAGGGGCCTGCACAAGTACGCCCCGGCGACCGCCGGCCAGATCCCGGCGCAGATCCTCGCCTCCGGCGTGGGCGTGCCGTGGGCGCTGGAGGCGCAGCGCATCCTGGCCGAGGAGTGGAACGTGGCGGCCGACGTCTGGTCCGCCACCTCCTGGACCGAGCTGCGCCGCGACGCCATCGCGGTGGAGGAGTTCAACCTGCTCCACCCGGACGAGGAGCAGCGCGTCCCCTACGTCACCACCAAGCTGACCGGCTCGGAGGGCCCGTTCGTCGCGGTCTCCGACTGGATGCGCGCGGTGCCGGACCAGATCTCCCGCTGGGTGCCGGGTCAGTGGCAGTCGCTGGGCGCGGACGGCTTCGGCTTCGCCGACACCCGTGGCGCGGCCCGTCGCTTCTTCCACATCGACGCGCAGTCGGTGGTCCTGGGCGTGCTGACCGAGCTCGCCAAGCAGGGCAAGGTCGACCGCACCGCACTGAAGGCGGCCATCGACCGCTACCAGCTGCTGGACGTCACGGCGGCGCACCCGGGTGCGGCCGGCGGCGACGCCTGAGTACGTGAGTAACAGTTAGGCGGTCCCCGCCCGGTGACGAAAGGTCACCGGGCGGGGATTTTCCGTTGTGAAGGAGCCCCATGCTGACCACGCGTTGCGCCACCGCCCTGTTCGCCCTGCTGCTCCCGCTGCTCACCGGAGCCGGAGCGGTCCCGACCGGGGCCGGGGCCGGGGCCGGACCCGCCGCCGGGCCGCTCCAGGAGCCGGCCGGCCGCCAGTCGGCGCGGAACGGCCGAATAGTCCAGGCGACCAGCTCCAACTGGTCCGGCTACGCCGTCAGCGGGGGCCGCTACAGCAGCGTCGCCGCCCACTGGGTGCAGCCCGCCGCCCACTGCACCCGCACCACCTCCTACGCCAGCTTCTGGATCGGCCTGGACGGCGACGGCAGCCACTCCGTCGAACAGACCGGCACCGAGACCGACTGCTCCGGCGGCACCCCGATGTCCTACGCCTGGTACGAGATGTACCCGGCCTACCCGGTGGCCTTCACCCACCCGGTCCGCCCCGGCGACCGGATCAGCGCCTCGGTGACCGCTACCGCCGCCGGGGCCTTCACCCTGGTGCTCAGCGACGCCACCGGGCACTGGAGCGAGACCGTCCGCCGCAACCTCCCCGGCGCCACCAGGGCCTCCGCCGAGGTCATCGCCGAGGCCCCCTCCGGCAACACCGGGGTGCTGCCGCTGACCGACTTCGGCACCGCCTCGTTCACCGGCGCCTCGGTGAACGGCCGTCCGCTGGCGGCGCTCGCCACCGAGCGGATCACCATGACCGCGGGCCCCGCCGTCCTCGCCACCACCTCCGCGCTGGCCGGCGGTGGGAACTTCGCGGTGACCTGGCGGCGCGGCTGAGGACGGGAGGCCCTCGCGCGGCACCCTCCCGAACCTGACGCACACCCGGTGCGCCTATGCTGTGGCCGGATTCCGTCGGCACCGGGTCGGCGGGGTTTCGGGAGGTATCACCACAGATGGACAGCCAGATCATCCACAAGGCCGCGTTCCTGCTGCACGAGTGCCACGAGCCGGAGCAGACCGTGGTGGAGCGGCTCAAGGACTACTTCCCCGAGCTCACCCTGATCGAGCGCGAGCGGTACGTGTCGGAGGCGTGGGACCAGGTCCACGGCAAGCAGGCCGAGGACATCGAGGTCTGACCGCGGAGCGGTCGGTCCGGAGCCGGGGCAGTCGTCGTTCCCACGACGGCAGCCCCGGCTCGGTCGTTCCGGGCGCGGGCGCTCCGCGGCGCGGTCATGGCTCGGCGCGGCGCCTCCCGCGCCGGAACGCGCGCCGTGCGCGCCTTCCGCGCCGTCCGCACCGGGCCGCGCACCGCCGGACGGACGACCCGGCGCAGTCCGGCAGCCATCCGAATTCCATGAATTCGCCGGGAATCAAGGGTCGTTCCACCCGCCTTTGTGAGGCTTGTCGCATTATGCGAATCGCCCGTACGTCGTACGCAGGCCTGCGGTGCGCTTACGCTTGCGCAGAACATCTCAGAATCATCTCGAAGCGAGACCCCCGGGCCCGGCCCGTGCGACGGTCGCCGTACCCCCCGAGGAGTCACGCGTATGCGGTTCAGGCGCACCTTGATTGCGGCCATGGTCTCCGTCACCATCCTCGCCGGAACCGGAGCCGCCGCAGCCGGCGCCGCCGTCTCCGACGAGCAGATCGCCATCACGACGCCGCCTGCGGGCAGCACCGCCTGGACCCACGACCACTCGCTGGGCCTGACCATGCCGAACCCCGCCACCGCGAGCGCGACCGACGTCGCCCGCTTCTTCGCCGGGCTCTCCGCCGCCGAGCAGCAGCGGCTGGTGCGCAAGTACCCGCTGGTGGTGGGGAACTTCGACGGCGCCCCGCCAGCCCTGCGCTACCAGGCCAACGAGCAGGCGATGCAGCAGGAACTGGCCCACCAGCAGGCCAAGGTCGCGGATTCGTCGACCGACTCCGCCGACCGGATCGCGGCGCAGAGCCGGATCGCCATGCTGCAGCGGCTGCTCACCCCCGGCCACCAGGTGCTGGCCTTCGACCCGCGCGGACGCGGACTGGTCGCCGAGGTCTTCGGTGACCTCTCCACCGCCGAGCGGGTCTCGGTCCTGGTCCCCGGCTCCGACATGGACCTGGAGCACTTCTACGGCACCACCGCCGCCCCGCTGAAGGGCACGGCCGGCATGGCCATGCAGCTGCGCTCCGAGGAGGACGCGGTCTCGCCCGGCACCAGCACGGCGGTCATAGCGTGGTCCGGCTACGTCACCCCGGTCGGCCTCGGCGCGGACGCCGCCACCGCGCGGCTGGCGCAGGCCGCCGCGCCGCGCCTGGAGAGCCTGATGTCCGGGCTGGCGGTCACCGCCCACCCGGACGCCGCCCCCTCGCTGTTCTGCCACTCCTACGGCTCGGTGGTGTGCGGGATCGCCGCCCCGGACATCGCCGCCCCGCAGGGGGTCAGCGACATGGTGGTCTTCGGCAGCCCCGGCATGGACGTGCCGGACGCCGCCGCGCTGGGCGACGGCGTCCGGCTGTGGGCGACCGCCCGCAACCCCGGGGACTGGATCGGCGACGTCCCGTACCTGGAGGTGGCCGGCCTCGGCCACGGCGCCGACCCGACCAGCTCGGACTTCGGCTCCCGGGTGATCTCCTCGACCGGCTCCTACGGCCACGCCGACTACCTGGACCCGGGCACCGCCAGCCTGCGCAACTTCGCCGACATCGGCCTCGGCCGCTACCCCGACGTCACCTGCCGCACCACCGGCGACAGCTGCCTCAGCGGCCTCTAGCCCGGGCCCCGCGCACCCCGGGCCGCTACTCCCGCGCGGCGGACGTGCTGCTCATGTCCGGGTAGCGGTCGCCGGCGACCTGCGCGGCGATCGGCTCCAGCAGGGCCAGCTCCTCGGCGCTCAGCCGCAGCGCCGTGGCGCCGGTGTTCTCCTCCAGCCGGGTGCGCCTGCGGGTGCCCGGGATCGGGACCACCGCCGTCAGCCCGTGCACCTCGGCCCGCTGCTGCACCCAGGCCAGGGCGACCTGGGCCGGGGTCGCGCCGTGGGCGGCGGCGATCTTCTGGACGGGGACCAGCAGCGCGGCGTTGCGGGCGGCGTTGTCCCCGGTGAAGCGCGGCTGGCTGTTCCGGAAGTCGCCCTGGCCCAGCTCCGACGCGTTGGCGAAGGAGCCGGTGAGGAAGCCCCGGCCGAGCGGCGAGTAGGGCACGACGGCGGTGCCGAGCTCGACCGCGGCCGGGACCGCGCTCAGCTCGACGTCGCGGGAGAACAGCGACCACTCGGACTGGAGTGCGCTGATCGGGTGAACCGCGTGCGCCTCGCGCAGCTCCGCGCCGGTCACCTCGGAGAGCCCGAGGTGACGGACCTTGCCGGCCGTGACCAGCTCGGCCATGGCGCCGACCGACTCCGCCAGCGGCACCTGCGGGTCGCGGCGGTGCATGTAGTACAGGTCGATCACGTCCACGCCGAGGCGGCGCAGGCTGGCGTCGACGGCCTGCCGGATGTAGGCCGGGTCGTTCCGGACCGCCCGGTAGGTCGGGTCGTCGGCGCGGCGCTCGATGGCGAACTTGGTGGCGAGCACCACCTTGTCCCGGTTGGCCCGGACGAAGGGGCCGATCAGCTCCTCGTTGTGACCGCTGCCGTAGATGTCGGCGGTGTCGAACAGGGTGACCCCGAGCTCCAGCGCGCGCTCCAGCGTCGCCAGCGCCTCGGTGGTGTCGGTCTCACCGTAGAACTCGCTCATGCCCATGCAGCCGAGGCCCTGGACGCCCACCACCGGGCCGTCGGTGCCGAGGGTGGTGGTCGGAATGACGTTGCTGCTCATAGCTGTTACTGCCTCTCCGCGTATGCGTCGATCTTGCAGTCGATGATCAGAAGGGTGGCCTGGAGGTCGGCGATCCGCTGCCGGACCTCCTCGCGGTGCCGCACCAGCAGCTCGCGCCGGGCGGCGGCGGTGCACTCCCCCTCGCGGCGCAGCTCGGCGTAGCGGACCATGTCCGCCACCGGCATCGCGGTGAGCCGGAGCTTGCCCAGGAATTCCAGCCAGGCCAGGTCGCGGTCGCTGAAGCGCCGCTGGCCGGAGTGCGAGCGGGCCGGGTGCTCCAGCAAGCCGATCCGCTCGTACCAGCGCAGGGTGTGCGCGCTGAGTCCGGTGCGGCCGACGACCTGGCCGATGGTGTAGCGAGGGGTGTCGTCCTGGCTCCCCACCGGTTCCACGGGCAGTGCGACCGCGAGTGACATCGCCGCTTCCTTCCGTCGTTCGTTCGTCTGACATCGAACCTACAGAGTTGGAGTGCACTCAAGGCAAGCGCTGCCGGAAGTCCGGCCGGGGGCGTTCGGTAGGTTGGGGGCCATGGACAGCCTGCGGATGATCGATACATGGCCGGTGCCGACCGCTGCGGTCGCCGTGGTCCGGCGCGACGGCACCCTCGCCGGGAGCCACGGACCGCAGCAGCACCCCTTCCCCCTCGCCTCGGTGACCAAGCCGCTCACCGCCTACGCGGTGCTGGTCGCGGTGGAGGAGGGCGCGCTGGAGCTGGACGACCCGGCCGGCCCCGAGGGCTCGACCGTGCGCCACCTGCTGGCCCACACCTCCGGTCTCGCCTTCGACGAGAACCGCCCGATGGCCGCCCCCGGCACCCGCAGGCTCTACTCCAACGCCGGCTTCGACGTCCTCGCCGAGACCGTGGAGAAGGCCACCGGCATCCCGTTCCCCCAGTACGCCGCCGAGGCGGTGTTCGCCCCGCTCGGGATGGACGCCACCGTGCTCGACCCGGCCGCCAAGAGCCCGGCCGGCGCGGGCGGCCGGTCCACCGCCGCCGACCTGGCCCGCTTCGCCGCCGAGCTGCAGGCGCCGAGGGTGCTCGACCCGGCCACCCTGGCCGAGGCGACCGCCGTCGCCTTCCCCGGGCTGAGCGGCGTGCTGCCCGGCTTCGGCCACCAGCGCCCCAACGACTGGGGCCTGGGCTTCGACCTGCGCGACCACAAGGCTCCGCACTGGATGGGCCTGGACAACTCCCCGACCGCCTTCGGCCACTTCGGCCAGAGCGGCACCTTCCTGTGGGTGGACCCGGAGGCCGGCGCGGCCTGCGTCGCGCTGACCGACCGCGACTTCGGCCCCTGGGCCGCCGAGCTCTGGCCTGCCTTCAGCGACGCCGTGCTGCGGGAGCTGCGGCACTGAGCCCGGCACCGGGGACGGCTGCTCCGGGCGGGCCGCCGCTCAGCCGTGGCGCAGACCCGAGTGCATCGCCCAGAGCAGCACCTCGACGCCGTCCGGACCGGCCACCGGACCGGCCGGAGCGGCCGCGCCGCTGATCCTGAGGCTGTCGCCGGGGCCCAGCTCCCGGCCGACCCCGCGCGGCCCGGGCTGCGTCCGGAAGCCGAAGCCGCCGCGGACCACGTGCAGGTAGCGGTAGGGCGCTTCCGGCAGCGCGGGCAGCGGACGGCCGGGCCCGGCCCGGAGCAGGTGCAGCGCCGCGTCGCCGCGCCGCAGCCGGGCGCCGGACACCAGCAGCGAGGCGTCCTCGTCGACGGCGCCCAGCGCATAGGCGGGCTCGGCGCCGAAGACCTCCGGCTGGAGCCAGAACTGCACGAACCGCACCGGCTCCGTCGCACCGGCGACATTCCTCTCGCTGTGGCTGACCCCGCTGCCGGCGCTGAGGTACTGCAGCCGACCGGGTCGGACGATCGCGGCATGCCCCCGGTCGTCCCGGTGCGCCAGCGCGCCCTCGACCACCCAGGTCAGGATCTCGGTGTCGCGGTGCCGGTGCGGAGCGAAGCCGGCTCCGGGCGCCAGCAGCTCCTCGTTGCAGGCCAGCAGCGCCCCGAAGTGGGTGTTGGCCGGGTCGTAGTGCCCGGAGAAGGAGAACGCGTGCCGGGTCAGCACGCCGGGCTCCGGGGCGGAGGTGTGGCGCTCCTCGGCGCGGTGCACCGTCAACGCGGGCGCGGGCGGCTCTTCCGGGGTCCGTTCAGGCATGCCCCGACGCTATCGTCCCGGCCGGGTGCACGGCCCGACGGCACGTCCGCCACCCGCACAGCCCCGCTGTGACCGTTGCCACGCGGCGCATCCGTGCTGCTCGGCGCTCGGACCGCCCCGCGTAGGGCAGGCTTGGACCCGTGCCTGCCGCCCCTGCGAAGAAGTCAACGCCGACGACCGATCCGGCCACCGACCCGAAGGCCACGTCGAGGCCCGCCTCGAAGACCTCCGCGAAGTCCCGGGCGAAGACGGTCCCCAAGGCTGCCGCCGACCGGCCCACCGCCGAGGACACCGCCGCCGAGGAGACCACCGCCGAGGAGGCCACCGCCGCTCCCCCGCACCGGGGCTCCCCGCGCGGGACGGCCATAGAGCGCCGGACCGCCGCCGAACGGGCGGAACGGCACGCCGCCACCCTGAAGCGGCTGGAGCGCGCCGCCGGGAAGCTCTCCACCGCCGCCATCGCGCGGATGGACGAGAACCTCTCCTGGTACCGCAACATGCCGCCGGAGCACCGCTCCTGGATCGGCCTGGTCGCCCAGGCCGGCATCGCCGCCTTCACCGAGTGGTTCCGCCACCCGGAGGCCCCCCAGGCGATCAGCACGGACGTCTTCGGCACCGCGCCGCGCGAGCTGACCCGGGCGGTGACGCTGCGTCAGACCGTGGAGATGATCCGGACCACCATCGAGGTGGTCGAGGAGGCCATCGACGAGGTCGCCTCCCCCGGCGGCGAGGACGGGCTGCGCGAGGCGGTCCTGGTCTACGCCCGGGAGATCGCCTTCGCCACCGCCCAGGTCTACGCCCAGGCGGCGGAGGCGCGCGGCGCCTGGGACGCCCGGCTGGAGGCCCTGGTCGTCAACTCGCTGCTCTCCGGCGACGCGGACGAGGGCGTGCTGTCCCGGGCCGCCGCGCTGGGCTGGGGCTCGCCGGACCGGGTCATGGTGGTGATGGGCAGCGCCCCGGCCGGGGACAGCGAGCTGGTGGTCGAGGCCATCCGCCGGGCCTCCCGGCACGCCAAGCTGCACGTGCTGACCGGGGTGCTGGGCTCGCGTCTGGTGGTCGTGGTCGGCGACGGCGGGCGCAAGCCGGAGCGGGTCTTCGACCCGGTCCCGGCCGCGCGGGCGCTGATCGGCCAGTTCGCGGCGGGTCCGGTGGTCATCGGCCCGATCGTCGGCGACCTGCTGTCCGCGACCCGCTCGGCCCAGGCCGCCGCCGCCGGGCTGAAGGCCTGCGCGGCCTGGCCGGACGCCCCGCGCCCGGTGCTCGCCGACGACCTGCTGCCGGAACGGGCGCTGGCCGGCGACCCGGCGGCGCGGCGCCAACTGGTCGAGGAGATCTACACCCCGCTGGACGAGGCCGGATCGGCGCTGCTCGACACCCTCTCCGTCTACCTGGAGCAGGCGTCCTCGTTGGAGGGCGCGGCCCGGATGCTGTTCGTGCACCCGAACACCGTCCGCTACCGGCTGCGACGTGTGACCGATGTCACCGGCTACGCTCCCTCCGACGTGCGTTCGGCCTTCACCCTGCGCATCGCCCTGGCGCTGGGGCGACTCCAAGCAGGGTGAGCTGCACAAATATGCTCCTGTAGGGAATCCACAACTGCGGCTGCGGTTCTTCGTGGCCGTCCCCACCCGCGCCCGGTGGCCCCGTCGAGAGAAGGTTGGTTCTGTGCTCGTAATCGTTGCTCCCGGACAAGGCGCTCAGACGCCCGGATTCCTCGCCCCCTGGTTGGAGGTCGAGGGCGTGGCCGACCGCCTGCACTGGTGGTCCGCCGTGGCCGGGCTCGACCTGGTGCACTACGGCACCGAGGCGGACGCGGAGACCATCAAGGACACCGCCGTCGCCCAGCCGCTGCTGGTCGCGGCCGGACTGGCCGCCGCGCACGCGCTGCTTCCCGGCGCCGCGCAGCTGGGGCGGGTCGGCGCGGTCGCCGGACACAGCGTCGGTGAGATCACCACCGCGGTGCTCTCCGGGGTGCTGTCCGCCGAGTCGGCGATGGCCTTCGTGCGCCAGCGCGGGCTGGCCATGGCCGGCGCCGCGGCCACCACCGCGACCGGGATGTGCGCCGTTCTCGGCGGCGACCCGGACGAGGTGACGGCCAAGCTCGCCGAGTACGGACTGACCGCTGCCAACAACAACGGCGGCGGCCAGATCGTCGCCGCCGGCACGCTGGAGCAGTTGGCGGCCTTCAAGGCCGACCCCCCGGCCAAGGCCCGGCTGATCAGCCTGTCCGTGGCCGGCGCCTTCCACACCTCGCACATGGCCCCCGGCGTGGACCGGCTGGCCCGGATCGCCCCCGGCATCCCGGTCGCCGACCCGGCCGTGCCCTACGTGTCGAACGCCGACGGCAAGACCGTCGACGGTGGCACGGAGGTGCTGGCGCGGCTGGTCTCGCAGGTCTCCAACCCGGTCCGCTGGGACCTCTGCATGGAGGCGCTGGAGCGCCTGGGCGCGACCGCGGTGATCGAGGTCCCACCTGCTGGGACGCTGACCAACCTGGTTAAGCGGAACCTGAAGGGGGTGGCTACCCTCGCCCTCAAGACTCCCGCCGACCTGGACCGGGCCCGTGAGTTGATCGCCGAGCACGCCATTCCCGAGGGGGACGCCGTATGACCGCACAGCCTTCCGACGCACAGCCGACCGGCGGTTCCTCGGACTCCGCCGAGTCCCCGAGCGTCCCGCAGATACAGGCCGGAACCGGTGCCGCGTTCGCCCGGATCATGGGCGTGGGCGGCTACCGCCCGGTCCGGGTGATCCCGAACTCCGAGGTGCTGGAGTGGATCGACTCCTCCGACGAGTGGATCCGCACCCGCAGCGGCATCACCGAGCGCCGCTGGGCCGGGCCCGAGGAGACCGTCGCGGAGATGTCCGTGCAGGCCGCCGGGAAGGCCATCGCCCAGGCCGGGATCGCCCCCGAGCAGATCGGCGCGGTGATCGTGGCCACCGTCTCGCACCTCAAGCAGACCCCGGCCATCGCCACCGAGATCGCCCTGCGGCTCGGCTGCGGCACCGCCCCCGCCTTCGACATCTCGGCCGCCTGCGCCGGCTTCGGCTACGGCCTCGGCATCGCCGACGGCCTGGTCCGCAGCGGCAGCGCCGAGTACGTCGTGGTGATCGGCGTCGAGCGGCTGTCCGACCTGACCGACGTCACCGACCGCTCCACCGCCTTCATCTTCGGCGACGGCGCGGGCGCGGCCGTGGTCGGCCCCTCGGACACCCCCGGCATCGGCAAGCTGGTCTGGGGCTCGGACGGCGCCCAGAAGGACGTCATCAGCCAGACCGAGGCCTGGGACACCGCCTTCGGCAAGGTCGACGCGGTGAACGGCCCGAGCGAGGCCCACGAGGAGGGCACCAGCAGCTGGCCGGCGCTGCGGATGGAGGGCCAGGCGGTCTTCCGCTGGGCCGTCTGGGACATGGCCAAGGCCGCGCAGAAGGCGCTGGACGCCGCCGGGATCACCGCCGACCAGTTGGGCGCGTTCATCCCGCACCAGGCCAACATGCGGATCATCGATGCCATGATCAAGGCGCTGAAGCTGCCGCCGAACATCCCGGTGGCCCGCGACATCGCGGAGACCGGGAACACCTCGGCCGCCTCGATCCCGCTGGCCATGGAGCGGATGCTGCAGACCGGTGAGGCCAAGAGCGGCGACCTGGCGCTGATCATCGGCTTCGGGGCGGGTCTGGTCTACGCCGCGACAGTCGTTACCCTCCCCTAGTACCACCCGCACCACCACCGACGACCGTGACCCGCACTCCCGCGGATCACGGGGAGCGCACAACAAGAAGGAGTGCCGACATGGCCACCAAGGACGAGGTCCTTTCCGGTCTCGCGGAGATCGTCAACGAGATCGCCGGGATCCCGGCCGAGGACGTCGAGCTGGACAAGTCGTTCACCGACGACCTGGACGTCGACTCGCTGTCCATGGTCGAGGTCGTCGTCGCCGCTGAAGAGCGCTTCGACGTCAAGATCCCGGACGACGAGGTCAAGAACCTCAAGACCGTCGGCGACGCAGTGGACTACATCCTCAAGCACGCCTGAGTCCTGAGTCCGAGTCCGAACTCTGGATGAGGGGGCACCCCGTCCGCGGGGTGCCCCACCCCCCGTACCTCTCAACCCGACACAACCGGCCCTTCATGCCCTCCGGGCAGACGCAGACGTGGGAGAAACAGCAGTGACCAACGACAACCGCACCGTGGTCGTCACAGGGATCGGCGCTTTCACGCCGCTCGGCGGCGACGCCGCCTCCACCTGGGAGGGTCTGGTCAACGGCCGCTCCGGCGCCCGCGAGCTGACCGAGGCCTGGGCCGCCGACCTGCCGGTCCGGATCGCCGCCCGGACCGCCGTGGAGCCCGGGGAGATCATCCCCAAGCACCAGACCCGCAAGCTGGACCGCTCCGCCCAGTTCGCGCTGATCGCGGCCCGCGAGGCCTGGGCCGACGCCGGCTTCGAGACCCCGGCGACCGCCGAGGGCTCGACCGTCGACCCCGACCGGCTGGGCGCGGTCGTCGCCTCCGGCATCGGCGGCGTGACGACCCTGCTGGACCAGTACGACGTGCTGCGGGAGAAGGGCGTCCGCAGCGTCTCCCCGCACACCGTCCCGATGCTGATGCCGAACAGCCCGGCGGCCAACGTCGGCCTGGAGATCGGCGCGCGGGCCGGCGTGCACACCCCGGTCAGCGCCTGCGCCTCCGGCGCCGAGGCCATCGGCTACGCCATCGAGATGATCCGCACCGGCCGGGCCGACGTCGTGGTCGCCGGCGGCACCGAGGCGGCGATCCACCCGCTGCCCATCGTCGCCTTCGCCAACATGATGGCGATGTCCAAGAACAACGAGCACCCGCAGACCGCCTCGCGCCCCTACGACAAGGCCCGTGACGGCTTCGTCCTGGGCGAGGGCGCCGGCGTGATCGTGCTGGAGTCCGCCGCGCACGCGGCGGCCCGCGGCGCCCGGGTCTACTGCGAGGCCGTCGGCCAGGGCCTGTCCTCGGACGCCCACCACATCGCCCAGCCCGAGCCCACCGGCGCCGGCATCGCCCGCGCGCTGGCGCACCTCTTCGAGTCGACCGACCTGGACAAGGCGGAGGTGGTGCACCTGAACGCGCACGCCACCTCGACCCCGCAGGGCGACGTCGCCGAGATCAAGGCGCTGCGCAAGGAGCTCGGCGACCACGTCGACCACATCGCGATCTCCGCGACCAAGTCGATGACCGGCCACCTGCTCGGCGGCGCGGGCGGCATCGAGACCGTCGCCACCGTCCTCGCCCTGCACCACCGGCTCGCGCCGCCCACCATCAACGTGGACGACCTGGACCCGGAGGTCGACGCCGACATCGTCATCGGCGAGGCCCGCGCCCTGCCCGAGGGCCCGATCGCGGCGCTGAACAACTCCTTCGGCTTCGGCGGCCACAACGTCGTGCTGGCCTTCCGCCGCGCCTGACCGCCGCCTGACCGCCGCCGGGCCCGCCCGGCCGCCACGCTCCCGCGCCCCGCACGGACCACCCGTGCGGGGCGCGGCGCGTTCCGGAGCGGCGACCGTGACGCACGAACCGGGGCCCGGTGGAGGATTCCTCCACCGGGCCCCGGCGTCATGAGCGGTGCGGTACTGCGTGCTGCTGCACTACTGGCGAATCGTTACTTCTCGAACGACTCCAGGTAGGCCGCCGTCGGCGAGCCGACGCCGGTGGCGTCGTCGTAGCCGGGGGTGGCGGTCAGGCCGTAGTCACGACCGAAGGCGACCAGCTGGGCGCCGAGGCTCCCGTTGACCATGCCCGGGTCGAAGACCGCGCTCAGCGGCGGCTGGCCGTTCAGCGCCGTCTTGTTGACGACGTCGTAGAAGTCCTTGCTGCCGTAGCGCGAGTAGATCGCCGGGTTGGCGAAGCCGAAGGCGCGGTGCGCCGCCTGCATGGCGTCGGCCTGCACAGCGGTGAACTCCGGGGAGGAGACGCTGGTGCCGCCGTAGCCGCCCTCGCTGTACGGGCTGCCGTCGGAGAAGCCGACCAGGACCGAGGTGAACAGGTCGCCGTTCATCGCCACGTCCGGGGTGACCCGCTGCGCGGTGGTGCTGGCGGCACCGGTCATCAGGGTGTGCGACAGGCTGCTCGGCACGATGCCGACCTGGTAGAACGGCTGGGCGAAGTAGGCACTGGTGCCACCGCCGCCGCCGAAGAAGAACTGACCGGGCAGCGGGCTCCAGCCCTTGCCGTTGGCGGTCAGGTTCGACACCAGCGAGCCCATGTCGGTCTCGGACTTGAAGCCGCCCTTGGCGTTGGACACCTCGAGCGCCGCACCGCCGACATCGGTCACCCACGGGTCGGAGGACGGGTACTCCGCCTGCGCCTGGGTGGTGCTCGGGTCGCAGTTGACGCCGGTCGCCGCGGCGGCCGGGGAGTCGTTGCCGCAGTCGCCCGCGGAGAAGTCGAAGCCGATGCCCTCGGCCGCGCCCTCCTGGAAGATCTGCTCGTACGCGGCGATCGAGGTCGGGGACTCGCCGTCGCCCGCAGCGTTGGAGTACATGATGCCGGCCCACGAGTTGGACACGATGTCCGCGAGGTGGCCGTCGACGATCTTGGCCAGCGCGGCCGAGAGGTCGTTGTCGTTGCAGGAGTTGGCGCCGACGTAGACGACGTTGGCGTCCGGGGCGAGCCCGTGCGTCATCTCGACGTCCAGGGCCTCCTCGGGGGCCCAACCGGCGGCACCCTGGCAGGCGTCGAGGCTGTTCCAGTCCGCCGGGGTGACGTCCTCGGTGTACTGGCCCTTGCGGAACGCCTTGTCACCGTGGTTGGTGGCGTACTGGTTGGCGTCGGCGAGCATCGTCGAGGAGCCGTAGGCGTCCACGATGGCGACGGTGACACCCTTGCCGGTCAGCCCGGTCTTGGTGATCCCGTAGGCCTCGCGCAGCTGCGCCGGGTCGAGGGCGCACTGGTCGTAGTAGGTCGAGTCGGTGTAGCCGCGCGGGGCGCCGACCGCCTTCTTCGAGTCCCAGCTGGTGGAGCAGGTGGCCGTGGTCGCCAGCCCGCCCTTGGACGCCGAGGCGCCGGTGGCCCGCGCCAGGGCGCTGACCGGGACCGCCTGCGACTTCACGGTGGGGGTACCGGAGTTGAGGCCGGTCACGCCGAGCACGTAGGAGGCCACGGAGGCCGGGACGACCGCGTTGCTCGCCGGGGCGCGCAGGGTCTGGCCCTTGATGTCGTAGCTGTGCAGCGTGGTGCCGAAGGCCACCTTCATCTGCGCGGCGGTGCCGCTGACGTTGATGGCGTGCTCGGTGGGGGTACCGACGATGTGCAGGCCGGCCTTGGTCAGCCAGAGCCGGACGGCGGCGATCTGCTGCGGGGTGGCCAGGTACTCGGACTTGATCTGGGCGGCACTCAGGAAGTGGCCGTAGAGGGCGTTGCCCGGGGTGGAGGCGGCCGTGGCGTACGCGGCCAGACCGGCGGCGTTCGAGGCGGCCAGGTAGACCGTGGCAGTGCTCTGCGTCGCGGCCGGGACGGCGCCCTTGTCGGCGGCGGCGGTCGCCCACTGCGGGTGCGAACCCGGGAGCACCTTCGCCTGCGGAGCGGCGGCGGCGGGGGCCGCCTGCGAGGGCGAGGCCAGGGCCAGGGTGCCGGTCGCCAGGGCCAGCGAGGCCACGGCCACGGTGCCTATGCGGGTGCGCCGTCCACGGGAGGACATGGTTTCGGAAATGACGACTCCAGGAGTGATGGTCCGTCAGGACATGGGGGGAGGTGCACCCCATGTGAACGCTCGTTCGGAGTGCTCAGGTGATGTGTACACGGGGTGAGAATTGAGGCGCAAGAGGTTCACCCGAAGTACTGCCGAAACTGTCACCACGGCCAGTGGATGCAACATCCGGTTCACCTCCGCGATATATGACGAGACAGCAGGTGGGAGGCCCTTCAGGGGTTCCGGCGCGCAGGAAAGGCGCTGTTTGTCGACTCTGTGACGAATGGTCGATTCGAGCGGAACGGTCCCCGGAGGAAATCCGTGGGAACTCCTCGTGGATATTCCGGACAGTCCGGCTATTTCGACGGGACGCCGACCCCGCCGGAACGCGCCGGGGCCCGGCGGAGGAGTTCTCCGCCGGGCCCCGGTCCTGCCGTCGGACTACGACCAGTGGCCGAACCACGGCTTGAAGGAGTCCAGGTAGAGCAGGTTCGGCGAGCCGACGCCGGTGGCGTCGTCGTAGCCGGGGACCGCCTGGAGGCTGGTGTCCTCGCCGAAGGCGACCAGCCGCACCCGCAGCGAGCCGCTGATGACGCCGAAGTCGGCGACCGCGCTGAGCGGCGTGCTGCTGTGCTCGGCCTGCCGGTTCACCACGTCGGTGAAGAGGTCGGCGCGGGCGTAGATCTCCGGGTTGGCGAAGCCGATCGCGTGGCCCTGGGCCTGGATGGCGTCGGCCTGGACCGCCGCGAACGACGGGGAGGAGACGCTGGTGCCGCCGTAGCCGGACTCGCTGTACGGGCTGCCGTCGGACATGCCGACCAGCACCGAGGTGTACAGGTCACCGTTGATCGCCACGTCCGGGGTCACCCGCTGCGCGGTCGCGCTGTGGGCGCCGGTCATCAGGGTGTGCGACAGCGAGTTGGGGACGACCCCGCGCTGGTACCAGGGCTGGGTGAAGTCCTGGCTGGTGCCACCGCCGCCGCCGAAGTAGAACGAGCCCGGGAGCGGCGTCCAGCTGCTGCCGTCGGTCGAGAGCGCCGAGCGCAGCGTGCCCATGTCGGTCTCGAAGCCGTAGACGCCGGACTTGGTCGCCAGGCCGAGCGCGGTGCCGCCGACCGAGGTCACCCACGGCGACGAGTCCGGCCAGTCGGCCTGCGCGTACGGGGTGTCCGCCTGGCAGTTGGCGCCGGTGGCGGCGGCCAGCGGCGAGGAGTCGCCGCAGTCGCCGGCCGAGAAGTTGATGCCGATGCCCTCGACCGCGGCCTGCTCGAAGACCTGGGTGAAGGCGGCGATCTCGGCGCTGCTGATGTCCTGGTTGTCCGTGGTGTGCATGAGCTCACCCCACGAGTTGGAGATGACGTCCGCGAGGTGGTTGTCCACCACGTCGGATATCGCGCCCAACAGGTCGCTGTCGTTGCAGGAGTTGGCGCCGACGTAGACGACGTTGGCGTCCGGGGCGAGCCCGTGCACCATCTCCACGTCCAGCGACTCCTCCGGGGCCCAGCCGCTCGCCCCGCCGCAGGCGGCCTGGCTGTTCCAGTCGGCCTGGTTGACCACCTCGGTGTACTGGCCGGCCCGGAACGGCTTGTCGCCGTGGTTGGTGGCGAACTGGTTGGCGTCGGCCAGCATGGTCGAGGAGGCGTAGGCGTCCACGATGGCCACCGTCGCGCCCTTGCCGGTCAGGTGCGAGGCGTTGATGCCGTACGCCTTGCGCTCCTGCGCGGGGTAGAGCGCGCACTGGTCGAAGGAGGTCGACTTGGTGTAGCCCGCGGGCGCCCCGGTGGCGGTCTTCTGGCCCCAGTAGTTCGAGCAGGTCGCCACGGTCGGCAGACCGTGGCCGCTCTTGCTGCCGGTCCCGGTGGCCGAGGCGTTGACCCGGACGTAGTCCGGCTTGGCGGCCGGCGCGTTGCCGGCCAGGCCGACCACGCCGAGGACGTCGGCGGAGACCCCGGCCGGGACGACCGCGTCCGCGACCGGAGCGTGGACCAGGGTGCCGTTCACCCGGTACTGCTCGATCCGGGTGCCGAAGGCCTGGCTGATCTGCGCGGGCGTGCCGGAGACGGTCACCTCGTGCGCGTTGTTCGTGGTGATCCGGAGGTGGGCGCTCTCCAGCCAGCCCACCACGGCCGCGCGCTGGGCCGAGGACGGCAGGAACTCGGCGCCGGCCTGGGCGGCGCTCAGGAACCGGCCGTAGGCCGGGTTGGCCTTGCCGTCGACCGTCGGCTCGGAGGCCAGGGTGGCGTCCTGGGCCAGCAGCGCGGAGTTCTGGGCGGCCAGGTAGACAGTGGCGCTGACCTGGGTCCCGGCAGGGACCGCGCCGGCGTCGGCCGAGGCGGTGGCCCAGTCGGGATGGGTGCCGGTCAGCACCTTGGCCTGCGGGGCAGGAGTACCGGCCTGGGAGGGTTCGGCAAGCGCGAGCGAGGCGCCCGCCAGGGCGAACGAGGCGACCGCGACGGTGGCCGTCCGCGCCAGCCGTCCGCGTGAGGCGTGGTTCTGGGAAATGACGACTCCAGGAGTGAAGGTCCATCAGTGCATGGACGCGGAGCGACCTGTGGGAACACGTGTGCTGGATGTTCCCGTGATATGTACACGGGTAAGGATTTGGTGCGCAAGGGAGTGGCGTGAACTGGTCGGCATCAGCCACCACAGCGGGTGGATGCAGCGCCGACTCACGCGGACACGGGCTGACGGCGAGTCAGCCGAAACGGCGGGGGCGGGGCGAGTGCCTCCACGGAGGCATACCCGCCCGCCGGGCCCCGGGCAGCGCTCGGCCCGGCCGGAACGGGATCACGGTGAAGTCGGGGGGCGCGCAGGTGACGGCCGGGCGCGGCCCGGCGCGGGACTCAGACGACCTGGTGCAGCCAGCGGACGGGTGCGCTCTCGCCGGCGTGCCGGAACGGCTCCAGTTCGTCGTCCCAGGGCTTGCCCAGCAGCCGGGTGATCTCGTCCTCCAGTGAGCAGTCGGCGCCCACCCGGGAGCGCAGCAGCGCCGAGCGCAGCCGGTCCTCGGGGATCAGGATGTCACCGTGGGCTCCGGTGACCGCGTGGAAGATGCCCAGCTCGGGAGTGCTGCTGTAGCGCTCGCCCTCGACGCCCGCACAGGGTTCCGCGGTGACCTCGAAGCGCAGCAGCTGCCAGCCGCGCAGCGCCGAGGCGAGCCGGGAGGCGGTGCCGGGGTCGCCCTGCCAGGAGTACTCGGCGCGCCAACTGCCGGGCGCGACCGACTGGCGGGTCCAGTCGAGGCTGATCCGCAGGTCGAGCACGCCGCCGACGGCCCACTCGACGTGCGGGCAGAGCGCGCGCGGCGCTGAGTGCAGGTAGAGAACTCCACGAGTCGTCACCGGGACCTCCTGAGTGGTGCGAGGGGCGCCTTCCCCAGCGGCCTCGTGCCACCTGCGGCAGGCGTTGCCCGCAGTGACTTCGTGCAAACACTGTTCACTTCGGTTATCTCAACAGGGAGTAATCTCAACAGGAGACGTCGCAGCGGCGGATGACTGAGGAAACGGTACCGTGCGAGGGGCCGCCGTGGGTGCCCGTCCAGCGGAACCACCCGAAAGCGCGCACCTGTCGCCCGTATGGGGGCGCGCACCACCCGTACCAGCCCATCATCACACCCGCGCAGCACTCCTGTCGCCGCGTCAGCTCCGGTCCGGGTCAGCTCCGGACCGCGGCCGTGCTGCGCCGCAGCACCAGTTCCGGGGCGACCAGCACCCGGTCCCGACCGCGGCTCCCGTGCTCCACCTCGGCGACCAGCAGTTCGAGTCCGCGCCGTCCCAGCTCGCCGAAGTCCTGACGGACAGTGGTCAGCGGCGGGGTGAAGTAGGAGGCCTCCGGGATGTCGTCGAAGCCGACCACGCTGACGGCGGCCGGGATCCCGCGCCCGGCCTCGTTGAGCGCCCGCAGCAGCCCGAGCGCCATGTGGTCGTTGGCACAGAAGACGGCGGTGACCTCGGGGTCGGCCAGCAGCCGCAGCCCGGCCTGGTAGCCCGAGCGGGCGCTCCAGTCCCCCGGCACCACCTCCGGCACCGGCGCGCCCGCCGACTCCAGCGCGGTCCGCCAGCCGGCCTGCCGCGCCTGGGCGTCCAGCCAGTTGGCGGGCCCGGCGACATGGTGGACCGTGCGGTGGCCCAGCTCCAGCAGGTAGCGGGTGGCCGCCAGCGCGCCCGACTCGTTGTCCACGGCCGCACCGGAGATCCGGCCGTGGGCGCCCGAGCCCAGGGCCACCATCGGCACCGCGCTGCTGACCTGGGCCAGCGCCCCGACCGACGAGGTCTGCGGCGCTATCACCAGCACCCCCTCCACCGCCTGGTCCCGCAGCCGGTCGACCGCGTCCTGGACCGAGCGGGCGTCCAGCGAGCGGACGCTGGCGATGCTGACGAAGTACCCGGCGCTGCGGGCCGCCTGCTCGATCCCGTAGAGCATGGAGGCGGGGCCGTAGAGGGTGGTGTCGAAGCTGACCACGCCCAGGGTCTTGGAGCGGCGGGTGACCAGCGCCCGGGCGGCCGAGTTCGGGTGGTAGTCGAGCTCCCGGATCGCGGCCAGCACCCGGTCCCGGGTCTGCTCCTTCACATGGGGGCTGTCGTTGAGCACCCGGGACACGGTCTGGTGCGACACTCCGGCCAGCCGGGCCACATCGGCCATCACGGGCTGTCGTCCGGTGTCGACGTTGCCGGCTGCCACGGCGTCCTCGTTTCCGCTCGGATTCACGGGCTGTGCTCAGGTCCTGGGCTGTGCACGGACCTCGGGAGCTACGCTACGCGCTCCGCACCGGCCGCCGCCCCGTTCCGGGTGAACGCTCACACGGGGACCCCGGAAGGCCCCGATCCCGGACCGCGCCGGGGTCGGGGCCTTCCGGGAGGCGGCCTCAGCCGTCCACGCGCACCAGCATCTTGCCGGTGTTGGCGCCCCGCAGCAGGCCGAGGAACGCCTCCACCGTCCGGTCGAAGCCCTCGACCACGGTCTCCTCGAACACCAGCCGGCCCTCGGCCATCCAGCCGCCGACCTCGGCGACGAAGGCCGGCTGCAGCGCGTAGTGGTCGCCGACCAGCATGCCCTCCAGCCGCAGCCGCTTGCCGATGGCCAGTGCCAGGTTGCGCGGCCCGACCGGCGGCGTGGTGTCGTTGTACTGGGCGATGGCGCCGCAGAGCACCGCGCGGCCCTTCAGCCGCAGCGCGCCGATGGCCGCCTCCAGGTGCTCGCCGCCGACATTGTCGAAGTAGACGTCGATCCCCTCGGGCGCGGCCTTCGCCAGCTGCTCGGCGACCGGCCCGTTCCGGTAGTTGAAGGCCACGTCGAAGCCCAGCTCCTCGGTCAGCATCCGGACCTTCTCGTCCGAGCCGGCGCTGCCGACGACCAGCGAGGCCCCGCGCAGCTTGGCGATCTGGCCGACCATGCTGCCCACCGCCCCGGCCGCGCCGGAGACGAAGACCGCCTCGCCCGGCTGGAAGCCGCCGACCTCCAGCAGCCCCGCATAGGCCGTCAGCCCGGTCATGCCGAGCACCCCGAGGTAGGACTGGAGCGGCAGCGCGTCGTCGACCCGGATCGCCTTGTCCGCGTCCAGGGTGGCGTACTCGCGCCAGCCGAGCCCGTGCAGCACCGCGTCGCCCACGGCGAAGCCCTTGGCCGCCGAGGCGACGACCCGGCCGACCGCGCCGCCGTCCATGACCGCGCCGAGCCGGAACGGTGGCACATAGGACTTGACGTCGTTCATCCGGCCGCGCATGTAGGGGTCCACCGAGAGGTACTCGTTGCGGACCAGGATCTGACCGGCGGCGGGGGCCTGCACCGGCGCCTCGACCAGCGCGAAGTCCTCGGGGACCGGCCAGCCCTGGGGCCGGGCCGCCAGGTGCCACTCACGACCGGTGCTCGGCAGCGTCTGCTCAGTCATTCCATCATCCTTTACGTCATAGTCCATTGACCAGCTCAAGCAACTGTGAGGGTGAAAGGTTCACCATGTCAAATATTCAGGTAGACTGAAGCCATGCCGCAACCACAGGGACAGCAACTGGAGGAACAGCAACCGGAGGAGCAGGATCCGATCACCCTGGAGGTGGTCGACCTGATGGCCAACCTGGTCTCGCTGTTCCACAAGGACTACGAGGACGCCGCCGCGGCCCGCGCGCTGACCGGGGCCCAGGCCAAGGTGCTGGGGCTGCTGCGGCGCGGCCCGCTGCCGATGCGGCAGATCGCCCAGACGCTGAGCTGCGAGCCGTCCAACATCACCGGCATCGTCGACCGGCTGGAGGCCCGCGGCCTGGTCGAGCGCCAGCCCGACCCCGCCGACCGCCGGATCAAGCGGGTCCAGGCCACCTCCACCGGCACCGCCGCCTACGCCGAGCTGCGCCAGTCGCTGGGCCTGGCCCGGGAGCCGCTGGCGGCCCTCGCCCCGGCGGAGCGGGCGGAGTTGCGCGACCTGCTGCGCCGGATCATCGAGGGCGCGCGCCGGGACTGACCGGGCGTCCGGTCCGGGACGCGGAGCCGGGCGCGGTACCGACCGGGCCGAGCCGGGCAAAGATCCAGAAGATGGAACCCACCGCGCGAACGACGTGCCGCACCGGCTATGCTGCGGCGAGTGGCCCATCCGTGGGCCACTCGTGCTGATGTGCGACGGAAGCCGACGGCGACCGGCGCGCTTCGAGAGCACGGGGCGGTAGCTCAGCCGGTTAGAGCAGGGGACTCATAATCCCTTGGTCGTGGGTTCGAGTCCCACCCGCCCCACTCGCAGGAAGTAGTGCCTGACCAGCACATACGTTAGAGCAACGGCCTGTCGATACGTGTATCGACAGGCCGTAGTTCACTCGATTGGGGATGTACTCGGGGCCGCGGCCCCGTTCCGGGGCCGTGCTCAGTCGTTCGCGCCGGGGACGCCCGCGAAGGGCTGCACCGTGAGCGCGTTGCCGCAGATGTTCAGCGTGTTCCCGTCGACGCCGCCGCCGGTGACCTTCACCTGGAGCACCGTGGTGGTGTCGGGCAGGATCACCTGCGCCTGGGAACCCTGTACTCCGCAGACGTGCGTGGCCGAGGCCGTGCCCTGGGTGTTGACGTCGTTGTACTCAAGGTTGGCGTTGGCGAGCTGACCGGGCGCCAGGGTCACCGGGGTCGCCGGGAAGCCGGTGGCGCGGCCGGCCGTGACCGGGCTGCTCTTGCCCTGGTCGTCGGCGACCTTGACCCCCGGGTAGCCCTGCAGGGTGCAGCTGGACGCGGAGACGTTGACCACGTGGACGGCCGCGATGGCCGGCTGCTGGTCGCTCGCGTACCCGGAGGGGCCGAGGACGGTGACCCGGAGGTTCGCCGCAGTGCATTCGCTGCCCTTCGCGCTGCCCGAGCCGCCGCCGGAACCGCCCGTGGAGCCGGAGCCGCCGGTGGAGCCGGAGCCGCCCGTGCTGCCACCGGTGGAGCCGGTGGAGCCGCCCGTGCTGCCGCCGGTGGACGGGGCCGAGGTGGACGAGGCACCCGCGCTCGCACCGGCCGAGGCGGTCGCAGAAGCCCCGCCCGCGGCATTGGCCGAGGTGGAGCCGCCGGTGCTGCTGCACGCGGTCAGGGCCAGGCCTGTCGCCAGTACCGCCGAGGCCGCGAGAGCGATGCGCCGAGCACCCATGAGAATCCCCCAAGGAAGATGTTGTCGGTCCGCGGCAGTTCCGCGGTCTCAAGATCCATTGTCGGGGACCGGAACCGGCGGAGTCACCCTCCGTGCCATCCGGTGACAGAGGCGTGACGATGTATCAAAACGGTCCCGGCGTCGGTCCACGCCTTGTCTTCTCCAGCGACGCACGCATGTCCGATGGCGTCCGCCCGTCCACTGCGGGGCGCTGATCCCGTTCCCGGGCTAGGCCCGGGCCCGGCGGACCCGGGCCCAGAGCTGCGGGTCCACGGGGCCGACCCGGCGGCGGAAGTCGGCGAGCGGCACCTCCCGCGACTCGTCCGCCTCCAGCCAGCTGGCCCGGTGCTCGCGGTCGTCGACCGTCCCCGGCGGCAGCGGGATCACGCCCGGCAGTTCGGCGTGGTGCTTGCTGGTGATCTTCAACACGGTGGCGCTGTGCGCGCCCCGGCGCAGCACCAGGCAGGGCCGGTCCTTGGCGCCGGTGCCGTCCTCGAACGGCACCGTGGCCCACCAGATCTCGCGCGGCTCCGGCAGCCGGGCGGGCGGACCGGCCGGCGTCCGCCCCGGGCCGGAGGGTACGGACCGCCTGCGGCCCCGGACCAGGCCCCAGCCGACGACCAGCACCACCACCAGGATGCCGACGACCACGATCGGCCCCGTGCTGCTCCCGTGCATTCCTGCCCCTCCCGGACCGCCGCACCCGCAGAACAGCAGAGGCCCCGGCGACTGCCGGGGCCTCTGCGAAGGAAAGCTCCTCCAATTGGACTCGAACCAATAACCTGCCGATTAACAGTCGGCTGCTCTGCCAATTGAGCTATGGAGGATCGAACAGGCCGAGGTCGCCCTCGGCAGCTCCCCCAATTGGACTCGAACCAATAACCTGCCGATTAACAGTCGGCTGCTCTGCCAATTGAGCTATGGGGGAAGGTGCTGCCGCCGCCGCTCCGAGCCCCGCCCCGTGGGACGCGGCGCCGGTGTCGGCTGCGGGACATACATTAGCGCACGTAGGGGGGTGCTCCGCCAATCGATTGGTGCGCGGCCCGTCCGTCCGGGGTTCGGTGCGGTGCGCCGGGGGTAGGCGCCCGGGAACGGCCGGGGCAGCGCGGCCCCGGGAGGAACGGCGCGGCAGGTTAGCGCGCCCCCGCAGGCCACCGTAGGCTCCCAACCAACGGCGGCGCGGGCGCGGGCAGCGCGCGGACGGCCGCACTCAGAGGTGGAGGCGACATGCGCAAGTTCACGTTCCTCGCGGGGCTGGCCCTGGGCTACGTGCTGGGGACGCGCGCCGGACGCGAGCGCTACGAGCAGCTCCGCAGGACCGCCAAGGACCTGTCGCAGACCTCGGCGGTCCAGTCGGCAACCCGGGGCGCCAAGCAGGCGGCCGGCACCGCCGCCTCGAAGGCGGCGGACGCCGTGGTCGGCCGGGTCGGCGACCGGCTGCCCGACTCGCTCACCGAGCGGGTCCCCTACCTGCGGGACCGGGCCGGTGTCGGGGCCGCCGACGACTGGGGCAGCAGCACCCGCTGAAGCGCCGCAAGAGGGCGCGCGAACCGGTCCGGATCAGGCATGATCTCGACATGGCGATATCGGCGGGTCTTGACTGCTCCACCCAGAACACCAAGATCGTTGTATGCGACAGCGACACCGGCGCGGTGCTGCGTGAGAGCCGCGCACCGCACCCCGGGATCGGCTCCGGCAGCAGCGTCACCGAGATCGACCCCCAGTCCTGGCTCCGCTCGCTCGGCGCCGCCGCCGACGGCGGCATGCTGGAGGGTGTCCGGGCCATCGGCGTCTCCGCCCAGCAGCAGGGCCTGATCGGTCTGGACGCCGGCGGCGTGCTGGTGCGCCCGGCGCTGCTCCGGGCCGACCCCCGGGCCGCCGGGGCCGCCGCCCAGCTGGTGGCCGCCCTGGGCGGCCCCGCCGCCTGGGCCGAGGCGGTCGGCGGCGTGCCGCACGCCGGCTCGACCGTGGCCAAGCTCCGTTGGCTGGCCGAGCACGAGCCGCAGAGCGCCAAGCGCATCGCCGAGGTGGTGCTCCCGCACGACTGGCTGGTGTGGCAGCTGCTGGGGCAGTCCGCCCGGCGCACCACCGACCGGGGCGACGCCTCCGGCACCGGCTACTGGTCCCCGCAGACCGGACAGTACCGCCCCGACCTGGTGGAGCTGGCCCTCGGCCACGAGATCACCCTTCCGGACGTACTGGGCCCCGCCTCGGCGGCCGGCCACAGCCCCGAGGGCCTGCTGATCTCGGCCGGCACCGGCAGCACCATGGCCACCGCGCTGGGTCTGGGCCTGGGCCCGGGCGACGCCGTGGTCTCGGTCGGCACCAGCGGCACCGTCTACGCCGTCCACCAGGAGGCGCTGACCGACCCCAGCGGCACCATCACCTCGCTCGCCGACGCCACCGGACGGCATCTGCCGCAGGTCGGCACGCTGAACGCGGCCCGGGTGCTGCGGGCCACCGCCGAGCTGCTCGGCACCGACGCCGAGGGGCTGAGCGAGCTGGCGCTGCAGTCCACCCCCGGCTCCTACGGGCTGGTGCTGCTGCCCTACCTGGACGGCGAGCGGACGCCCCATCTGCCGCAGGCCGCCGGGACGCTGGCCGGGCTGCGGGTCGACTCGATGCGTCCGGAGCACCTGGCCCGGGCCGCCGTCGAGGGCATGCTCTGCGGACTCGCGGACGCGCTGGACCGGCTGCGGGAGCGCCAGGTGCCGGTCCGCCGGGTCTTCCTGACCGGCAGCGGCAGCCGGCTCGCGGCCGTCCGGGCCATCGCCCCGCTGATCTTCGGCGTCCCGGTGGTGGTGCCCGCCCCCGGCGACTACGCCGCCCTCGGCGCCGCCCGGCAGGCCGCCTGGGCGCTGGCCGGGACGCCGCAGCCGCCGCAGTGGGAGCTGCCCGAGGCGGTCACGGTCGACCCGGGCGAGGACGTCGCGGTCGGCGAGGCGATCCGGCAGCAGTACGCCGCGGTGCGCGAGCAGATGCACCCGGGCGCGGCGGCGGGGGCCTGAGCCTCAGTCGAGGTAGCCGCGCAGCTGGTCGGCGAAGGCGTGGTCGCGGAGCTTGTTGAGGGTCTTGGACTCGATCTGCCGGATCCGCTCCCGGGTCACCCCGAACAGCCGGCCGATCTCCTCCAGGGTGCGCGGACGGCCGTCCACCAGCCCGTAGCGGAGCTGGACCACCTTGCGCTCGCGCTCGCCCAGCGTCGACAGCACCGCCTCCAGGTGCTCCCGGAGCAGCATGAACGCGGCCGACTCGACCGGGGAGGCGGCGTCACCGTCCTCGATCAGGTCGCCGAGGGCGACGTCGTCCTCCTCGCCGACCGGGGCGTGCAGCGAGACCGGCTCCTGGGCCAGCCGCAGCACCTCGGCGATCCGCTCGGGCGACAGCTCCAGCACCCGGGCCACCTCGGCCGGGGTCGGCTCGCAGCCGTGCTCCTGGAGCAGCCGGCGCTGGACCCGGACCACCCGGTTGATCAGCTCGACCACATGGACCGGCACCCGGATGGTCCGGGCCTGGTCGGCCAGGGCCCGGCTCATCGCCTGCCGGATCCACCAGGTGGCGTAGGTGGAGAACTTGTAGCCCCGGGCGTAGTCGAACTTCTCGACCGCCCGGATCAGCCCCAGATTGCCCTCCTGGACCAGGTCGAGCATGGTCAGTCCGCGTCCGACATAGCGCTTGGCGACCGAGACGACCAGCCGCAGGTTGGCCTCGATCAGCCGGCGCTTGGCGATCCGGCCGAGCACCACCAGCTGGTCCAGCTCGTCGGCGAGCCGGTCGTCGTCCAGCGCGGGACGGGAGTTCAGGTACTCCTCGGCGAAGAGGCCGGCCTCGACCTGGCGGGCCAGCTCGACCTCCTCCACGGCGGTGAGCAGGGCGACCCGGCCGATCTCGCGCAGGTACTGGCGGAAGAGGTCGGCGGCGGGGCCCGAGCCCTCGTCCAGCGCGGGGGCCGACGGTTCGTCAGCGTCCTCGGCGGCGGTCAGGTCGGCGGCGGTCAGGTCGGCGGCGGTCAGGTCGGCGGCGGCCGCGTCCAGCTCCTCGGCCGGCGGATCCTGCGGCTCGGGCTCGGGCTCGGACCGCCCGTCGAGCGACGCCCCGTCCATCGGCTCCCCCTCCATCGGCTCCCCGTCCGCCGGAGCCTCGTCCGCCGGGGCTGTCCGGGCGGCCGCCCCCTCACGGGGCGCGCGGGCGGCCCGGGCGACGGGGCGGGGTGGCGTGACGAGGTCCATGTCCGTCCCCTCCGACGCCGGGGCCCGGCCCCTCGGGGGCGGCGCCGACGCCTGCTGGCCGGGAATCCGACGGGGGTGGCCGCCGGGGTCGTCGGTGCCACGGGACCGTCGCGCGGAAGGGTGGGGCACCATCACACAGTGTGCTCCCCCACTGACGCTCAGGCAGAGACGCGTGCGTGCCCTTTTTCTGAGCAGGGCGGTCCACCGGCAGCGGGGTACCAGGCAGCGGGGTACCAGGCAGGGGGCGCACCGGGCAGAGGGACGCGCCAGTCGGCGGGGCGCACGCCGGGGGTCGGCGGGGTCGGCGCGGGCTCGCACCGACGCGTGCTTCGCCGACGCGTGCTTCGCCGACACGTCAGCGGCCCGCCCGGGTCCGGCTAGAGCGCGGCGGCGCCCCGGTCGCGGAGGGCCTGCCGGTACTGCTGGAGCTGCCACAGCTCGTCGCGGACCGCCGCCAGCTGCTCCTCGCTCGCTCCGGCGCCGAGCCGCTGCATGTGGGCCCGGCAGTCGGCGATCCGGCGGTCCACCGCCTGCAGCCGCAGATTGACCAGGAACGTGCCCGCGTAGACGGCGTCGGCGGTCCTGCGGGTGCGCACCGGCTCCACCGTCAGCTCGGTGATCAGCCCGCGCACCGCGTCGTCCGGCGCGGCCTCGCGCACCCGGGGCGACCAGGCGTCCGGCGCGGCGGCGCCCGCCGCCACCCCGCCCGCCGCCGCGATGGCGCCGCGCACCAGCGCGTACGGCGGCGTGGGGAACTCCTCGGCGGCGTAGGCGTCGAAGGTCGGCGCGACCAGGGCCGGGAACTGGAGCGCCAGCTTCAACAGCTCGCGCTCGACGAACTGGGCCGGGTTGCGCGGGTCCAGCCGGAAGGCGGGGCGCGGCGGCGCGGCCGGGGCGGCGGCGTCGGCGGGCTGCGCCCTGCGGTCGCCGGGGCGCTGCGCCTGTGCCCGCTCGCGTTCGCGCTGCCGGCGCGCCAGCTGCGAGATCCGCCGGACGACGAACTGCTCGTCGCCGGTGAGGGTGCCGAGCATGCCGGCGAGTTGGATGGCGTAGTTGTGCTGGATCGACGGGTCCTTGATCGCGGCGACGATCGGCGCGGCCTGCTCCAGCGCGGCCGAACGACCCTCGGCGGTCTCCAGGTTGTGCTGGGCGACGGCCGACCTGATCGCGAAGAGGAACAGCGGGACCGGCTGCTCGATCAGGTTGCGGACGGCCTCGTCGCCCTGGGCCAGCCGCAGCTCGCAGGGGTCCATGCCGCCGGGGCTGACCGCGATCGAGGTCTTGGCGGCGAACTTCTGGTCGTCGGCGAAGGCCCGCAGCGCGGCCTTCTGCCCGGCGGCGTCGCCGTCGAAGGTGAAGACCACCTCGCCCCGGTAGGTCGAGGTGTCCATCAGCAGCCGACGGAGGATCTTGATGTGGTCCTCGGCGAAGGCGGTGCCGCAGGTCGCCACGGCGGTGGTGATCCCCGCCAGGTGGCAGGCCATGACATCGGTGTAGCCCTCGACCACGACCGCCCGGCCGGTCTTGGCGATGTCCTTCTTGGCCAGGTCGATGCCGTAGAGGACGTGCGACTTCTTGTAGAGCGGGGTCTCCGGGGTGTTCAGGTACTTGGGGCCCTTGTCGTCCTCGCGCAGCTTCCGCGCGCCGAAGCCGACCACCTCGCCGGTGATCTCGCGGATCGGCCAGATCAGCCGGCCCCGGAACCGGTCCATCGGACCCCGGTTGCCCTCCGAGCAGATGCCGGAGACCAGCAGCTCGCGCTCGGTGAAGCCGCGTCCGCGCAGGAACCGGGTCAGGTTCTCGAATCCGCCGGGGGCGTAGCCCACGCCGAAGTGCGCGGCGGCCTCGGCCTCGAAGCCGCGCTCCTTGAGGAAGCGGCGGCCCACCTCGGCCTCGGGGCTGCCCAGCTGCTCGGTGAACCAGGTCGCGGCGATCCGGTTGAGCTCCAGCAGCCGGGTCCGCTCGCCCTGCTGACGCCCGGGCAGGTAGCTGCCGCCCTCGTAGTGGAGGGTGATCCCGACCTGCGCCGCCAGCCGCTCCACGGCCTCGACGAAGGACAGGTGCTCGATCTTCATCACGAAGCCGAGGGTGTCCCCGCCCTCCTGGCAGCCGAAGCAGCTGAAGACGCCCTTGCTGGGGCTGACGTAGAAGGACGCGGACTTCTCGTCGTGGAACGGGCACAGGCCCTTCAGCTGGCCGCCGCCGCCATTGGTGAGCTGGACGTACTCCCCCACGACAGCGTCGATCCGCGCTGCGGTCCTGACCGCCTCGATGTCCTCGTCCCTGATCCGCCCTGCCACGTCGTGCAGTGTATGCCGGTGACGGGGCGGGCGGGGCCGGAGGCGGTCAGAGCTCGGCGAGGGGGATGCCGGGGTCGGCGAGGCGGTCGGGGTCGACCGGGCGGGCGGAGCGGACGAGCTGCTGGATGCTGTTGGCGACGTCCCAGGTGTTGACGTTCATCCCGGCCAGCACCCGGTTGTCCGGCCCCTGCCAGAAGGCGATGAACTCGCGCTTCCCGGCGTCCCCGCGCACCACCACGTGGTCGTAGGAGCCGGGGGCCGCGTGGCCGGAGTACTCCATTCCCAGGTCGTACTGGTCGGAGAAGAAGTACGGCACCCGGTCGTAGACGACCTCCTGGCCGAGCATGGCGCGGGCGGCGGCCGGGCCGCCGTTGAGGGCGTTGGCCCAGTGCTCGGTGCGCAGTCGGCGCCCGAACAGCGGGTGCAGCGCGGAGGCGACGTCCCCGGCGGCGAGGACCAGCGGGTCGGAGCTGCGCAGCGAGGCGTCCACGGCGATGCCGCCGCCGTCCTCCGGATCGGCGATCTCCAGACCGGCCGCCGCCGCCAGCGCGGTCTGCGGGGCCGCGCCGACGGCGACCAGCACGGCGTGGGCGGGGTGCTCGTCGCCGTCGTCGGTGTGGGCCGCGAGCACCATGCCGTCCTCGCCCTCGATCGCGGTGACGCTCGCGCCGAAGTGGAACTGCACCCCCCGGTCCTCGTGCAGGTGCGCGAAGAAGCCGCCGAGCTCCGGGCCGAGCGCGTCGTGCAGCGGGGTGGACCGGCGTTCGACCACGGTCACCTCGGCGCCGTAGGTGCGGGCCGCCGCCGCGACTTCGAGGCCGATCCAGCCGGCGCCGACCACCAGCAGCCGGCCGTTCTCCCGGCCGAGGGTCTGCAGGGTCGCCCGGAGCCGTTCGGAGTCGGGGAGCCGGCGCAGGTAGTGCACGCCGCCGAGGTCGATGCCGGGCACCTCCAGCGGGCGCGGCGCGGAGCCGGTGGCCAGCAGCAGCCGGTCGTAGGGCAGCACGCTGCCGTCGGCCAGGGCGACCGTCCGCCCCGCCCGGTCCAGCGCGGTGGCCGGGGAGTCGAGCCGCAGCTCGATCTCGTGGGCGGCGTACCACGAGGAGTCGTGGACGAAGAGGTCCGCCCGCGGGGTGCTCCCGGCGAGGTAGTTCTTGGACAGACCGGGCCGCTCGTACGGGTGCTCCCGTTCCTCGCCGACCAGGATCACCCGGCCGGTGAACCCCTCGGTGCGGAGGGTCTCGGCGGCCTTCGCCCCGGCCAGCCCGGCCCCGACGATGACATGGGTCTCGTGTGCGTCCACCACGTGCGCTCTCCTGACCGCTCTACGGCTGTGCGTCCAGCGTCCTGCAAGGGAGGGTAGCCGTGAAGACCGCCGGTCCCGGGGACCTCGCCACGACCCGGCCAGCGCCCGGCGTCGGTCAGCTTGCGGTGCCGGTCAGCACGCGGTGCCGGGCGGCGGCCGAGGCGTCGGTCAGGGTCGCGATCTGGTCGACGACCGCGCGCAGCCGGCCCGCGTCGTCCGCGGCCTCCTCGTAGAGCGCCCGGAAGACCGGGTCGAGCCCCTCCGGCGCGCTGCGGACCAGCGCCTCGGCCAGTTCCGCGATGACGCTGCGCTGCCAGCCCCGGAGCCGCTCCTGGTCGTCGCGCTGCATCACATAGCGGTCGGCGACGGCCTTGAGCACGGCGCACTCCAGCCGGACGCCGCGCGGCACCACCAGACCGGCCCGGTAGCGGCTGAGCGGTCCGGGGCCGTGCTCGGCCCGGGTGGCCTGCTCGGCGGCGGTGCAGAAGCGGCCGATCAGCTGGCTGGTGGCGTCCTTGATCGCGGCCCGGGCCCGGGCCGAGCCGTCGTAACCGCGCGGCCACCACTCCTCGGCCTGCAGCCGGTCCAGGGCCTCCGCGAACTCGTCGGGCTCGGCGGTGGGCGCGTAGCGGGCGGCGACCCGGAACAGCTCGGCCCGCTCCTCCGGCGAGTGCAGCGCGGCCGGGACGACATGGCCGGCCTGGAGCCCGTCCTCGACGTCGTGGACGGAGTAGGCGACGTCGTCGGACCAGTCCATGACCTGGGCCTCGAAGCAGCGGTGGTGGTCGGGCGAGCCCTGCCGGAGCCAGCGGAAGACCGCCAGGTCGTCCTCGTACACGCCGAACTTGTGCGGGAGTTCGGGGTGGCTGCCGCGGGTCCAGGGGTACTTGGTGGCGGCGTCGAGGGCGGCCCGGGTGAGGTTGAGCCCGACGCTCCGCCCCGACGCGCGGTCGGCGAAGCGCTTCGGTTCGAGCCTGGTGAGAATGCGCAGGCTCTGGGCGTTCCCCTCGAAGCCGCCGCAGGCCGCCGCGGCGAGGTCCAGGGCCTCCTCACCGGTGTGGCCGAAGGGCGGGTGGCCGATGTCGTGGGACAGGCAGGCGGTCTCGACCAGGTCCGGGTCGCAGCCGAGCGCGGCGCCGAGCTCCCGGCCGACCTGGGCGCACTCCAGCGAGTGGGTCAGCCTGGTCCTGGGGAAGTCGGCGGCCAGCGGGGCGACCACCTGGGTGGTCCCGGCGAGTCGGCGCAGCGCCGCCGAGTGGAGCACCCGGGCGCGGTCGCGCTGGAAGGCGGTCCGGCCCGGCCGCTTGTCCGGCTCCTCCACCCAGCGAGCCTGTGCCGCGGCGCTGTACTGCGTGCTGACCAGTGAAGTGTCGTCCATGCCGAGCAGCCTAGGCGGGGGGTGCGACGATCGGGGGGCGGGCCTACGGCGTGGCGGTGGCCTGCTGGTAGAGGCTCTGCACCGCCGGGCCCAGCACCGACGCGTAGGAGATCGCGGCGGTGTACCCGCCCTCCTGGTAACCCCCTATGACCCCGACCAGTCTGCCCCGGCCGGTGGCCGGGTCGACGCCGACCAGCAGCGGTCCGCCGCTGCTGCCGTTGGTGAAGCCGGCGCAGTCGAACTCCGACTGGGTGGGCTGGTAGACCGTCAGGGTGTTGAGGCAGGCGATCGGCTTGTCGTCGCTGGAGGGGTAGCCGATCCCGCTGACCACGGCGGGCAGCCTGGCCGCGAAGGAGATGTGCTCGGAGCCGACCACATCGGCCAGCCTGGCCGCCGGGTGCCCGACCTCGCGCAGGACCGCGAAGGCGATGTCGTAGTCGGGGTTGCTGTTGGTCGCCCAGTGCGGGTCGACCAGCACCTTCACCGGCGTCCAGGTGCCGAAGGGCTCCTGGCCGTCGTGGTAGCCGGGGACGAAGACGAAGGGGGCGATCGTGGTGCTGCCGTTGGCCGGGTCCTCCAGGCAGTGCGCGGCGGTGGCGATCAGGTTGCCGCCCGGGCTGTCGATGACGCTGCCGGTGCAGAAGTGCTGGCCGGGGACGCCGGCCTGACCGGCCGTGAACAACGCGCCCACCATCGGCATCCCGACGAAGGAGGTGCTGACCGGGGCCGGGGTGGCCGACTTTCCGCCGAGGATCGCCGGCACCTGGGCCGAGGCGGGTTCCGGCACCGAGAGCGGCGCGCCGGCCAGCCGCTGCTGGCCGCTGCTGCCGCTGCCGGCGGCCCGGTCGAGAACCAGGACGAAGCAGATCCCGAAGACCAGGATGCCGAGCGTCCGGGCGAGGACACGCACCTGCGACTGCGTCACGGCCATGCGTCCCACCCCGTTCCATCGTTCGGCGAGGGAGGCCCTCCACCACTGACACCGTCGGATGATATGCGCGAGTAGCTGGTACGTACACTGCTCCGCGCCGTTCCGGCGCCGAGTACCGAGCGATTCCTCGTCCCCCTGGAGGGATTCGGCAAGAGCGGCCATTTCCCGGATTATGCCGCAAAAGATCCGAGAAATCCGGGTATGGCCAACGAGTCCGGCAGTGCGCAGGTCACGCGTCCCACACCTTCACGCGGTCGGCTCACACCGAGCGCCCCCGTCGGACCCCCGGGTAAGGGGCGACCGGGGCCGGGCCGGAAAAATGACCACGCAGCTCAGCTAAGGTGCTTAGTGGACATATCCACGCGGTAGGGAGGGTCGCCCGGGCAGAGCGGCCGTCCTGGCGACCGCCGCGACTGCGGAGAGCAGGAGACCGAAACCTGTGAGCCTGACCGGGAGCGCGTTCTTCTACGTCCTCATCCTCGCCACCGTGCTGGCCGCGATCGGCACCCTGGCCCTGTGGGGGCGGGTCCGCGGGCCACGCCCGGTGCGCTGGCTCGGTCGGCTGGCGATGATCGTGATCTGCCAGCTCACCGCCATCGCCGTCGTCGCCACCTGGATCAACAACAGTTACGGACTGTACTCGTCCTGGAACGACCTGCTCGGCGACGACAACGGCACGGCGACCGCCGCCATGCCCGGTCCGCCGGCCAACCGCGCCATGTTCACCCGCTCCAGCAACGGGATCCTGGAGACCTACTTCCGCGGCAAGTACTCCAAGCTCTCCGGCGAGGTGCTGGTGTGGACACCGCCGCAGTACGACCAGGCCCAGTACAAGGACTACAAGTTCCCGGTGATGATGCTGCTGCACGGCGTCCCCGGCTCGCCCAGCTCCTGGATCGAGGGCGGCGGGATGCCGAACGCCCTCGCCGCGATGATGGCGGACGGCACCGTCAAGCCGGCCATCGTGGTGATCCCGGTGATCAACCCCGGCGGCATCGACACCGACTGCAGCGACACGCCGCTCCGGAAGAACGCCACCTGGCTGACCAGGGACGTACCCGAACTGATCGACAACCAGTTCCGGGCGCTGAGCGAGCCCAAGGCCTGGGGCCTGCTCGGACTGTCCACCGGCGGACTGTGTGCGATCAAGCTGCCGATGCAGTACCCGAAGGTCTTCGGCTCCGGCGCGGCGATGGACGCCGACCCGTTCACCGGCGACACCTCGGTGCTGACCGACCCCGAACTGCGGCTGGTCAACAGCCCGATCTGGCTGGCCAAGCAGCGGCCGGACGTCTCGCTGTTCGCCGCGACCAGCGCCCAGGACCGGTTCAGCCCGCCGTCGAACATCACCGCGCTGCAGAAGGTGATCCAGTGGCCGACCACCCTGGCCGAGCCGCTGATCCTGCCGGACGGCGGCCACAACTGGAACACCTGGCAGCGGATGTACCCGACCGTCTTCCCCTGGCTCAGCGAGCACCTGGACGACGCCCGGCTGGTCCCCAGGACCGTGCCCACACCGGCGAAGACCCCCAAGTCGGACCACTGACGGCGGGCCGGCCGAGCTACTCGCCCTGGCCGTCGCCCTGCTCGGCCAGGAACTCCTCGAAGGCCCGGCCCAGCTCGTCGGCCGAGGGCAGGTCGGTCGGCTCGGCCAGCAGGTTCTCCCGGTCGGCCGCGCCGGCCACCGCGTCGTACTGCTGCTCCAGACCGGCCACGGCGCTGCGCAGCTCCCCGTCGCCCTCGGCGATCTGCTGGTCGATGTCGGTGCGCACCTCGGCCTGCCGGCTCCGGAGCGAGACGCCCGGCAGCACCAGCCCGGTGGAGCCCTGGATCGCCTCCAGCACCGCCACCGCGGCCTGCGGGTAGGGGGTCCGGGCCAGGTAGTGCGGGACGTGGGTGGCGAAGCCGATGACGTCGTGGCCGGCCTCGGCCAGCCGGAACTCCAGCAGCGCCGCGATGCTCGCCGGGACCTGCACCTTCTCGAACCAGCGCGGGTAGAGCCCGAGCAGGTCCTCGCGGTTGCCGTGCGGGGTCAGTCCGACCGGCCGGGTGTGCGGCACGCCCATCGGGATCCCGTGGAAGTTCACCGTCAGCCGCACCCCCAGCCGCTCCACCACCTGGAGCACGGCCGCGCCGAAGCGCTCCCACTCGACGTCCGGCTCCGATCCGCTGAGCAGCAGGAACGGCGCCCCGGTGGAGTCGTGCAGCAGGTGCAGGTCGATCGCCGGGGCCTCGTAGGAGGTCCACTTGTCCCGGTCGAAGACCATGGCCGGGCGCCGGGCCCGGTAGTCCACCAGCCGGTCCGCGTCGAAGCGCGCCAGCAGCTGCCGGTCGTCGTCCTCCAACAGGTGCTCGACGACCTGCGCGCCGGCCTCCCCGGCGTCCATGAAGCCCTCGAAGAAGTGCAGCAGCACGGGACCGGAAGCCGCTCCGGCCGCCTCGCCGCCACGCGTGCCGAAGGCTGCCTCCACGGCGGCCAGGGCCTGCGGCTCGAATGCGTACAGCGCCTGCGGATCAAGCACGGTCAACCCAATCTTTCGAGGTCATCGGTAGAGGTCCGGACCCTGCGGCGGGCGGACGACACTCACTGGGACCAGCATCCCGGACCACGCGTTCATTCCCGAACCCGGGAGCCCCGCGACGCTCCTTCAAGTCTCCCGCGCGGCGCGGGATGACTTAACCCCGTGAGGCCGGTATGGTCCTCTCGCTGCCCGCATTGCTGCCGTCGGCAGACGTGGCAGAGTTCTACCTTCGCTCGACCCCCGCATCGCACCTTGCCTTCACCTGGCCGCCCGCTGTCCTTCGCGCTCTCGTTCCTTCCTCGGCCATCTTTCGGACACACACTGTCCCCTCGCTCCCTGCGCCGCCACGGCTGACGCGCTCCGTCGCCGTACCCGGATCCCGGCAGGTTGCACCCCCCTGTCCCGACCGCTGAAGGATCAGGCCCGTGCCCGAATCCGTCTTCCTCCTCGGCCGTACCGTGCGGCTGGAGCCCCTCGCGGAGCGCCACATCGAGGCGCTTGCCGCAGCGTCCGCCGAGGATCGCAGCAGTTATGCCTTCACCCCCGTCCCCCACGGGGTGGAGGCCACCGCGCGCTACGTCGCGGACGCCCTGGCCGCCCAGCAGGCCGGTCACGCCCTGCCGTTCGCCACGCTCAGAGCCTCGGACGGGCTGGTCGTCGGCTCGACCAGGTTCCTCAACCTCGACTACTGGCAGGGCCCGGTGATCTGGCCGCCGGCCCCGCGCGGGCCGGTCGGCGATCCGCTGTCGGCGATCCCGGACGCCGCCGAGATCGGCGCGACCTGGCTGTCCTCCCGGGCCCAGGGCACCGGGATCAACACCGAGGCCAAGCTGCTGATGCTCCGCCACGCCTTCGAGACCTGGGGCGTGCGCCGGGTCTCGATGCGCGCGGACGCCCGCAACGCCCGTTCCCGGGCCGCGATCGAACGGCTGGGCGCGGTCCTGGAGGGCGTCCACCGGGCCCACACCCGGGGCCTGGACGGCCTGGTCCGGGGCACCGCCTTCTACTCGATCCTGGACGAGGAGTGGCCCGGGGCCCGGGCCCAGCTGGAGCGCCGGGTCGAGGCCCCGCGGGTGGTCGCCGCCGAGACCCGCCCGCTGATCTCGGCCTGACCCGCTCCGGGGCACGCAAGGCTCCAGGAGCACGAAAAACCGGGGCGGTGGACGGACGCCATTGTCCGTACCACCGCCCCGGCCTGGTACACGGCGGCTACTCTGCGCCGAGCTCCGCCGCGTCGGTCGCGGGCAGCGCCCCCTCCTGGTTCCTCATCCTTGGTCGGGGACGGGGCATGCGGAGGGGGGTTTCCCGCGCTGACACCGGGTGAGGGCCGCCCTTGAGGGAAGGGCCCCGGTGAGGGTGTGTCAGCGCGAGTCGCTGCCCGCCGTCTCGATGGCGGCACGCCCTGCTTCCAGGCGCGCCACCGGGATCCGGAAGGGCGAGCAGGACACGTAGTCCAGCCCGGCCTCGTGGAAGAAGTGGACCGAGTCGGGGTCGCCGCCGTGCTCGCCGCAGATGCCGAGCTTGAGGTCGGGGCGGGTGGCCCGGCCCTCCCGCACCGCGTGCTTGATCAGGGCGCCGACGCCGTCGCGGTCGATGGTCTCGAAGGGGGAGACTCCGAAGATCCCCTTCTCCAGGTAGGCGGTGAAGAAGCTGGCCTCGACGTCGTCGCGGGAGAAGCCCCAGACGGTCTGGGTGAGGTCGTTCGTCCCGAAGGAGAAGAACTCGGCGGCCTCGGCGATCTGGCCGGCGGTGACGGCGGCTCGCGGCAGCTCGATCATCGTGCCCAGCTTGATCGGCAGCGTCACCCCGGTCGCCGCGGCGACCTCGGCGAGCACCTGCTCGCACTCGTCCCGCACTATCTCCAGCTCCTGGACCGTGCCCACCAGCGGGATCATCACCTCGGGACGCGGGTCGCCGCCGCCCAGACGGCGCTCGGCGGCCGCCTCGGCGATGGCCCTGACCTGCATCCCGAACAGGCCGGGGATGACCAGGCCGAGCCGCACCCCGCGCAGCCCCAGCATCGGGTTCTGCTCGTGCAGCTTGTGCACCGCCTGCAGCAGCCGGAGGTCGTTCTCGTTGGGGTCCTTGCGGGCCTCGGCGAGGGCGACGCGTACCGAGAGCTCGGTGATGTCGGGCAGGAACTCGTGCAGCGGCGGGTCGAGCAGCCGGACCGTGACCGGGAGTCCGTCCATGGCCTGGAAGAGCTCGACGAAGTCGTTCTTCTGCAGCGGCAGCAGGACGGAGAGCGCGGCCTCGCGGTCCTTGTCGTTGTCCGCCAGGATCAGGTGCTCGACCTCCTTGCGGCGCTCCTCGCCGAGGAACATGTGCTCGGTCCGGCACAGGCCGATGCCCTGGGCGCCGAAGCGGCGGGCGCGGTTGGCGTCGTCGGCGTTGTCGGCGTTGGCGCGGACCCGCAGCTTGCGGCGGACGTCGGCGTGGGCCATCAGCCGGTGGACGGCCTGGACCAGCCCGCCCTCCTCGTCGGCGCCGGCGTGCAGGGTGCCCTCGAAGTACTCGACCACCGGGGAGGGCACGACCGGGACCTCGCCCAGGTAGACCTTGCCGGTGGAGCCGTCGATGGAGATCAGGTCGCCCTCCTCGACGACCTGCCCGTCGGCGGTGGTGAAGCGCCGCTTCTTGGTGTCGACCTCCAGCTCCTCGGCGCCGCAGACACAGGTCTTGCCCATGCCGCGGGCGACCACGGCCGCGTGCGAGGTCTTGCCGCCGCGCGAGGTGAGGATGCCCTCGGCGGCGATCATGCCGTCCAGGTCGTCCGGGTTGGTCTCGCGGCGGCACAGGATGACCTGCTCGCCGGAGCGGGACCACTTGACGGCGGTGTAGGAGTCGAAGACCGCCTTGCCGACGGCCGCGCCGGGCGAGGCGGCGATGCCCCAGGCCACTCGGGGCGCCTTGGTCGACTCGTCGAAGCGGGGGAACATCAGCTGCGCCAGCTGGCCGCCGGTGACCCGGTGCAGCGCCTCGTCCAGGTCGATCAGGCCCTGGTCGACCAGCTGGACCGCGATCCGGAAGGCGGCGGCGGCGGTGCGCTTGCCGATCCGGGTCTGCAGCATCCACAGCTTGCCGCGCTCGATGGTGAACTCGATGTCGCAGAGGTCCCGGTAGTGGTTCTCCAGGGTCTTCATGATCGACATCAGCTGGTCGTAGGACGCCTTGTCCAGGCCCTCCAGCTCGGCCAGCGGGACGGTGTTGCGGATGCCCGCCACCACGTCCTCGCCCTGGGCGTTCTGCAGGTAGTCGCCGTAGACGCCGGCGTGGCCGCTGGCCGGGTCGCGGGTGAAGGCGACACCGGTGCCCGAGTCGGCGCCCAGGTTGCCGAAGACCATCGAGCAGACGTTGACCGCGGTGGCCAGGTTGCTCGGGATCCGCTCCTGGCGCCGGTAGAGCTTGGCCCGGTCGCTGTTCCAGCTGTCGAAGACGGCGTGGACGGCGAGGTCCATCTGCTCGCGCGGGTCCTGCGGGAAGTCCCGGCCGGTGTGCTCGCGGACGATCGCCTTGAAGGTGCCGACGATCGCCTGCAGGTCGGCCGCGTCCAGGTCCAGGTCGTCCGCGGTGCCCTTGGCCTGCTTGGCCGCGTCCAGGGCGTCCTCGAACAGCTCGCCCTCGACGCCCAGCACGGTCTTGCCGAACATCTGGATCAGCCGGCGGTAGGAGTCCCAGGCGAAGCGCTCGTTGCCGGCCTGGGTGGCGAGGCCGCCCACCGAGGCGTCGGACAGGCCGATGTTGAGGACGGTGTCCATCATCCCCGGCATGGAGAACTTGGCTCCGGAGCGGACCGACACCAGCAGCGGGTCGGCGGCGTCGCCGAGCTGCTTGCCCATCTGCTGCTCCAGCGCGACCAGGTGCGCACTCACCTCGTCGCGGAGCGGAGCGGGCTCGGTGCCCGTCTCCAGGTAGACCTTGCAGGCCTCGGTGGTGATCGTGAATCCGGGAGGGACCGGAAGCCCGAGGTTGGTCATCTCGGCGAGGTTTGCGCCTTTGCCGCCGAGCAGATCCTTCAGGTCTTTGTTGCCCTCGGTGAAGTCGTAAACGTATTTCTGCTCTGCCGACACGGTTTCGGTCTCCTGCCGCACGGTTGCCCTGACGCCGGAGAACATACCCAGATCGAAGGCCGTTCAGCTCCCCCATTGGGTCGACAGTGCCTTCTACCCGGGGGTAACCCGATAGATCGAAAGCACCGGATCAGCCTTCGCCTGCGAAAGTAAAATCGTCGGGGTGACGCTAGGCTGCGTTCGACTAGTGAACGCATGGACACCACAAGATCACACGATCATGACCTACCGCACCCGCTGGATGGCGAACGGGTTACCTTGGCTTGATCCCCTGTACGCAATCCCCCGTTCATGACACGTGCACGTTCGAAAGCCGATCCGCCCCCCGCGCCACCTGCTGTTTTACGTCCAACTGACGCAAAGTGAGCGCCGATGTGGCCAGAGTCACGTCCTCCGGCGGGGCCCGCCTCAGCCCGCGTGCGTAGGGTTCCTCACCCTGGGAGTCCGGCCGCGTACCGTCCGCCGTGATCATTTGCCGAAGACAGGGCGCGCTCAGCCGCCGGAGCTGTCCAGCTCGGCGTCGGCGCCGGGGACCGCACAGTCGTAGGGGTCGTCCAGCCAGCCCTCGGGCAGCACCACCCGGTTCGCGCCGGAGGTACGGCCGCGCGGGCCGTCCGCGCTCTCCGGCCAGCTCTGCTCCTGGTCGACCTGGGCCAGCAGCTCCGCCAGCTCGTCCAGCGAGGAGGCCAGGCCGAGGCCCCGGCGCAGGTCGGAGCCGACCGAGAAGCCCTTGGTGTACCAGGCGACGTGCTTGCGGAAGTCCACCACGCCGTGCCGCTCGTCGCCGATCCACTCGCCCAGCAGCTGGGCGTGCCGGTGCATCACCTTGGCGACGTAGGTGAAGTCGGGGCGCGCATACTGCGTCTCGCCCTCGAAGACCGAGACCAGCTCCTTGAACAGCCACGGGCGGCCCAGGCAGCCGCGGCCCACCACCACGCCGTCGCAGCCGGTCTCGCGGACCATCCGCACCGCGTCGTCGGCCGACCAGATGTCGCCGTTGCCCAGCACCGGGACGTGCGCGGGCACCGCCTCGCGCAGCCGGGCGATCGAGGACCAGTCGGCGACGCCGCTGTAGTGCTGGATCGCGGTCCGGCCGTGCAGCGCGATCGCGGCCACGCCCTCCTCCGCGCCGATCCGGCCGGCGTCCAGGTAGGTCATGTGGTCGTCGTCGATGCCCTTGCGCATCTTCATGGTGACCGGCAGGCGCCCGGCCCCGGCGACCGCCTCGCGGAGGATCTGCCGCATCAGGTTGCGCTTGTACGGCAGCGCCGAGCCGCCGCCGCGGCGGGTGACCTTGGGCACCGGGCAGCCGAAGTTGAGGTCGATGTGGTCGGCCAGGTCCTCCTCGGCGATCATCCGGGCCGCGCGGCCGACGATGGCCGGGTCCACCCCGTAGAGCTGGATGGAGCGGGGCTGCTCGGAGGCGTCGAAACGGATCAGCCGCATGGTCTTCTGGTCCCGCTCGACCAGCGCCCGGGTGGTGATCATCTCCGAGACGAACAGGCCCTTGCCGCCGCTCTGCTCCCGGCACAGGCTGCGGAACGGGGCGTTGGTGATGCCCGCCATCGGCGCGAGCACGACCGGCGGCCACACCTCGATCCGCTCGCCCAGCCGCAGCGGGGCGGTGGCGACGGGGGCCTCGACGGTCGTGGTCATCGTGCTGCTCCAATTTCCCGGGGGTGCGGTGCGGCCCCGAGCGCTGGGCCGGGGCGGACCCCCTATTGTCCCACCGCCGCCTGCTCCTTGGAGACGGCGTAGGCGTGCAGCCGTTCGATCCGCTCCCGGGTCTCGTCGTCGGCCGGGCTGTAGGTCACCAGCCGGGTGCTCTGCCGCGGGCCCAGCCACAGGTTGGTGAACTCGAAGTGCAGCAGGCCCACGTGCGGGTTGCGGAAGCGCTTCTCGCCGTGGCCCACCATGCCCACCTCGTGCCGCTCCCACTGGGCCTCGAACTCCGGCGAGGCCAGTCGCAGCCGCTTGAGCAGCGACTTCCAGGCCGGCTCGGCCACATGGTCGGCCATCGCCCCGCGGAACTTGGCGACCATCGAGGCGGTCGCCCCCTCGTAGTCGACCAGCACCTTCTTCCACTCGGGGTGGGTGAAGGCCAGCCAGAGGAAGTTGCGGTCCTCCGGCGCGACCGCGTCCAGGTCGGTGATCAGGTGCCGGTAGGTGCGGTTGACCGCCATGATGTCGCAGCGGGAGTTGGTCACCACCACCGGCATCGGCTCCAGCTGCTCCATGATCGCCCGGACGGCCGGGGTGACCGTCGGGCACATCGCCGGGGGCGCCGGATCGGTGGCGTCGGCCAGGGTGAAGAGGTGCGCCCGCTCGTTCGGGTCCAGCAGCAGGCCCCGCGCGATGGCGTCCAGGACCTGGGTGGAGACCTGGATGTCCCGGGCCTGCTCCAGCCAGGTGTACCAGGTGACGCCGACGGCGGCGAGCTGCGCCACCTCCTCGCGGCGCAGTCCCGGCGTGCGGCGGCGGCCGAGCGCCGGCAGCCCGACCTGCTCCGGCGACAGCCGCTCGCGGCGGCTGCGGAGGAAGGCGGCGAGCTCGCGTCGACGGATTTCCTCGGGCTTGGCGGAGGTGGAGTGCACAAGGGCGAGCGGGGCGGCTACGGTGCTCATGGGTTCCAGGATGCCGGACTCCGCATCCCTGTGCCAGGTACTTTCAATACCAGGATAACTGGACACTGGTACCAGGCTGACGCGGAGCGGATCGTAGAGCCCGTGACCATGACCCGACCCTCCTCCGCAGCAAGCGTCCTGCCGCGCGTCACCCGCCTCGGCAGGACGGAAGCCCCCGGCTCCTCACCCACCGGCACCGGCGCCACTCCCCGGCTCAGCACCCTGGGCCTGATCACCGTCCTGCTCGGCGCCTTCCTGCCGATGCTGGACTTCTTCATCGTCAATGTCGCGCTGCCCACCATCGACCGGGACCTGACCGCGGGCCCGGCCACCCTGGAGCTGTTCGTCGCCGGCTACGGCATCGCCTACGCGGTGCTGCTGGTCCTCGGCGGCCGCCTCGGCGACCTCTTCGGACGCCGCCGGCTGTTCATCGCCGGCTCGATCGCCTTCGGCCTCACCTCGCTGGCCTGCGGCATCGCCCCGACCGCCCTGGCGCTGGTGGCCGCCCGGGTCGCTCAGGGCGCGGCCTCGGCGCTGATGCTGCCGCAGGCGCTCGCCACCATCCAGTCCGCCACCCAGGGCGAGCGCAAGGCGCGGGCCATGGGCATCTACGGCGCGGTCGGCGGCATCTCCGTGGTCATCGGCCAGGTGCTCGGCGGCGTGCTGCTCTCGGCCGACCTGTTCGGGACCGGCTGGCGGCTGATCTTCCTGGTCAACGTGCCGGTCGCGGCGGCCGCCGCGCTGCTGGCGCTGCGCTCGGTGCCCGAGACCCGCTCGGCCGACCCGGCCCGGGTGGACCTGCCCGGCACCGCGCTGCTGGCCGCCACCCTGCTGGCGCTGCTGGTCCCGCTGATGGAGGGCCGCGCGCTCGGCTGGCCCTGGTGGACCTGGGCGCTGCTGGCAGCCTTCCCCTTCCTGGTCGCCGCCTTCGTGACCGTGGAGCGCCGCGCGGAGCGGGCCGGCGCGGTCCCGCTGCTGCCCTTCTCGCTGCTGCGGATCCACGGCCTGCGCACCGGGCTCACCATGGCCGTCCCCTTCTTCGCCGGCTTCGGCGGATTCATGCTGGTGATGGCCGTCGCGCTGCAGCAGGGCCTGTACGAGGGGCCGATCGCCTCGGGCCTGGCGATGGTGCCGATGGCGGTGGGCTTCTTCACCGCCTCGCTGGCCGGACCCCGGCTGCTCAACCGCTTCGGCAGCAAGGTCATCACCACCGGCGCGGTCGTCCAGCTGGTCGGCCTGGCCGTGCTGGCGCTGACGGTCGGCCTGGACTGGTCCGGGCTGAGCCCGCTGGTGCTGCTGCCCGGCATGGCGATCGCCGGCACCGGTCAGGGCCTGGTGATGCCGCCGATGATCCGGCTGATCCTCTCGGAGATCCCGGCCGCGCGGGCCGGCGTCGGCGGCGGGATGTTCGCCACCACCCAGCAGTCCAGCCTGGCCCTCGGCATCGCCACCCTGGGCACGCTCTTCCTGACCCTGGCCCCGAGCGAGGGCATGCACCACGCGCTGACCCTGGTGCTGGTCCTCCAGGCAGTGCTCACCGTGGTGGTGATCGCCCTCTCCACCCGGCTCCCCCGCCACGTCGGGTGACCCCCGCCGTCCCCCCACCGGTCACTCCCCCGCAGCCCCTCGTCGCCCCCGGCGACGAGGGGCTGCGGCCGTGCCCGGTCAGCCCCCGGCCGGGCCCAGCCGGGTCAGCGTGTCCAGCAGCCGGGCGCGGCTGACGAAGACCTCCGGCGGCAGCGAGACGTAGAGCTGGATGGTGGTCACCCCGGGACGGTGGTAGCGGAGGATCCGCTCCCGGCACTCCTCCGGCGAGCCGCTGATGAACAGCCCGTCCACCACCTCGTCCGGCAGCGCCTTCTGCGAGCGCTCCGGGTCGCCGGCCGCCCACAGGTCGTGCGACTCGCGCAGCAGGTCGCCGTGGCCGAGCCACTCGTGGAACTTCCGGTAGGGCTCGCGGTTGAGGATCCAGGCCAGGAAGGGACGGGTGGCGCGGCGGGCGTACTCGGTGTCCTCGGTGGGACAGACGAAGACCTTGACCACCAGCTCCTTGCCGGGCGGCTGCGGGCCGACGGCGTCCAGGATCCTGGGCACGTCCCCGGGGAAGAGCAGGTTGGTGATCGCGCCGTCGCCCTCGTTGAAGCCCAGCCGGAGCATCCCCGGGCGGAGCGCGCCCAGGATCACCTTGACCGGCTCGGTCGGCGGGTGCGGCAGCCGGTAGCCGCTGATGGAGAAGGTGTCGAAGTCGCCGGCCACGTGCTCGCCGCGGAGCGCCCGGGTGACGAACCGGAGCACGTCCCTGGTCCGCTTGAAGGGCTCGTCGAAGGGGATCCCGTTGATGTCGGTGACATGGGCGGGGACCGAGGCGCCGAGCCCCAGCAGCACCCGCCCGGGCGCGAGCTGGGCCAGGGTGGCGGCGGTCTGGGCGAGCACGGCCGGCCCCCGGGTGTGCACCGGGACGATGCCGGTGGCGATCCGCAGCGACGGCGACCAGGCCGCCGTCGCCGCGAGCGGGGTGAAGGCGTCGGTGCCGCCGCCCTCGGCGCTCCAGACGTCGGTGTAGCCGAGGTCCGGCAGGCGTTCGATGATGAAGCGGTGCCGGTCGATGGTCAGTCCCGGCAGCGGAAGGGTGACCCCCCATCGGGGCGGTGCCGCCGGGGCAGAACTCGGCTGGTCGTGCTGGAGGGTCATCGCGATGCTCGTTCCGTCGGGTCGGGTCGGTTGGGTCCTGGCGGTCATCGGGCGGCTACTTGGAGACCCAGACCTTGGTCAGGTCGACGAACCAGGACTGGGGCTGCACGAATCCGTGCACCTTCGGCGAGAGGGCGCGCGGATTGCGGTCGTTGACCACGAACAGCCAGGGGGCGTCGGCGGTCACCCGGGCCAGGGCCTGGGTGTAGTCCTGCTGCCGGGTCGCCTGGTCGGTCGAGGCCGAGGCCGCCGCGATCAGCCGGTCCACCGCCGGGTCCGAGTAGTGCCCGGTCCAGAACGGGCTGTTGCTGCCGAGGAACAGCGGCAGCAGCGACTCGGACTGGAACAGCGTGGTGGACTGGGCGAGGGCGTCCGAGCCGAGCGCCACCTGTCCCTTGGCCTCCGCCGAGAGCAGGGTCGACCAGTCGATGGTGCGGATCTGCACGGTGATGCCGACGGCCGCGAGGTCGTGCTGGATCGCCTCGCTGATCGGCACCGGCAGCAGGTTGCCCGAGCCGGCCGTGGGGACGGTGACGGTGGTGGTGAACCCGTGGGCGAGACCGGCCTGGGCGAGCAGCGCCTTGGCCTTGGCCGGGTCGTAGGAGTAGACGTTGCCGTTCGGGTCGTAGGCGAAGGTGCCCTTGGGCGCGGCCTGGTAGGCCGGCGAGGCGGTGCCGTGCAGCAGGTCCTGGGCGATGGCCTCGCGGTTGATCGCGTAGTTGGCGGCCTGGCGGACCAGCGGGTTGTTCCAGGGGGCCTTGGACTCGTCCAGGATCCAGTACCAGATCTGGTCGTAGCTGTTGGTGTCGATCTGCACGCCGTCGCGCTGGAGGGTCGGGATGTCGTCCGGGTTCGGGTAGTCGATCATGTTGACGTCGCCGGAGAGCAGCGCGGCGGTGCGGGCGGCCGGGTCGGGCAGGGACTTGATCACCAGCCGGTCCAGCCTGGGCGCCCCGCGCCAGTAGTGCTTGTTGGCCACCAGGTCGATCTCCTGGCCGGGGGTCTGCGAGACGAAGGCGAACGGGCCGGTGCCGACCGGGTGCTGGGCGAAGCCGGTGGTGCCGTACTTCCGCACCGCGGTCGGGCTGGCGATCAGGATGTGCGACAGGTCCTCGGGGAAGTGCCCGTTGCGGACGCTGGTGACCAGGACCACGTGGTCGGCGTCGGTCGCCCGGTACTGGGTGATGTCGCCGGCGTACTCGGTGGCGGCGGCGCCGAGCGCGGCGGTGTAGTAGGGACTGCCCTTCTTCAGGTAGCGGTCCAGGTTGAAGACCACCGAGGACGCGTCGAAGGCGGTGCCGTCCTGGAAGGTGACGCCCCTGCGGAGGGTGAAGGTCCAGGTCCGGCCGTCCGGGGCGACGCTCCAGGAGGTCGCCAGGGCGCTGGTGATCGGGGCGGGCGCATCGGCCCGGGACAGGTCGTAGCGGGTGAGGCCGTCATAGATCTGGAAGCTCACCAGCGCGGTGCCCTCGTAGCCCGCGCCGCCGATGAGGGTGTCCGGATTGGGCAGGGTCCCGGTCGATCCGATGACCAGGGTCCCGCCGCTGCCGCCGGTGGCGGAGCTGTCGGCGCTGGTGGTGGCGGCGCCCGCGCTGCAGCCGGCCACGGCCGTCAGCAGCAGGGCGGTCAGCAGGGCCCTGGCCCGGGAGCGGATCCGGCGGCGTGGTCCGTCCTGGTGCGGCGGTCGGTTCGTCATGTGCGTTCTCTCCTGGTCGGGTCGGGTGCGGTGGCGCGGAGTCAGCGCTGGGTCAGCGCTGGGTCGGCGCGGCGGGGCGGTCGGCGGTGGCCGCCGCCAGCAGCGCCCGGGTGTAGGGGTGCCGGGGCGCCTCCCAGAGCTCGGCGGTCGGGCCCTGCTCGACGACCCGGCCCTGCCGCAGCACGGACACCCGGTCGGCGAGGTGCCTGACCACCGCCAGGTCGTGGGAGATGAAGAGGTAGGCCACACCGGTGGTCGTCTGGAGCTCCGTCAGCAGGTCGATGATCCGGAGCTGCACGCCCTGGTCCAGGGCGGAGGTCGGTTCGTCGCAGACCACCAGCCGGGGCCGGGTGGCCAGCGCCCTGGCGATGGCCACCCGCTGCTGCTGGCCGCCGGAGAGCCCGCGCGGAAAGCGCCGCGCCAGCGCCGGGTCGAGTCCGACCTGCTCGAACAGGGCCGCCACCGCCTCCCGGCGCTCCCGTCGGGGCGTGCCGTTGACGGCGAGGGCGAAGGCCACCGAGGAGCCGGCCCGCAGGCTGGGGTTGAGCGAGCCGCCCGGGTTCTGCGGGACGAACTGCAGGCCGGAGCGGACCGCCCGGGCCGAGCGCCCGCGCAGCCGGAACGGGTCCCGTCCCTCGAAGCGGACGGTGCCGAGGTCGGGGGCGAGCAGCCCGAGGGCGATCCGGGCCAGCGTCGACTTGCCCGAGCCCGACTCACCGACCAGGCCCACCGTCTCGCCGGGCGCGACCTCCAGGCCGACGCCGTCCAGCGCGGTCCGACCGTCCGCGCCGGGGTAGCGCTTGGTCACGTTCTGCAGGGACAGCAGCGGGGCGGTCACGGGCGGGCTCCCGGTCGGGCGGCGACGAGTTCGGCGGTGAGGGCGTGTTCCGGCCGGTCGAGCACCTGCTCGGCCGGGCCGGTCTCGACGATCCGTCCGGCCTGCATCACGGCCACCCGGCCGCCGATCCGGCGGGCCGCCCCGAGGTCGTGGGTGACCAGCAGCAGCGCGGTGCCGCGCTCCGCCCGCAGCCGGGCGAAGAGGTCCAGCACATGGGCCCGGACCAGGGCGTCCAGCGCGGTGGTGGGCTCGTCGGCGATCAGCAGCTCGGGCCCGCAGCAGATGGCGAGGGCGACCGCGGCGCGCTGCCGCAGACCGCCGGAGAGCTGGTGCGGAAAGCTGCGGGCGACCCGCTCGGGCTCGGTGATGCCGGCCGTGTCGAGCAGCCCGGGCACGGCCGCGCGGGCCGCGCGCCGGTCGGCGGCGATCCGGTGCCGCAGCAGCACCTCGGCGAGCTGCGCGCCGATCCGGCGCAGCGGGTCCAGCGAGCCGGTCGGGTCCTGCGGGACGTAGCCGATCCGGCGGCCCCGGATCCGGGCGAGCTCGCGCTCGGGCCGGCCGGTCAGCTCGGTCCCGCCGAGTTCGACCCGTCCGTCGACCCGGGCACCGCGTCCCGGCAGGCCGAGCACGGTCCGCGCCAGCGTGGTCTTGCCGCTGCCGGAGCGGCCCAGCAGCACCAGCGCCTCGCCCGGGGCGACGGTCAGCGAGACCTCGTCCACGGCGAGCACCGGACCCTCGGGGTGCGGGTGACGGACGCTCAGTCCGTGCACCGCCAGCGCCGGCGGAGGCGGGCCACTGCTCACCGGGGCGCCGCTCACCGGGCCGCCGCTCATCGGGCCACTGCTCATCGGGCCACCGCCGTGAGCAGGTCGCGGCCCTCGCCGAGGCGGCGGCGCAGGGCCTCGCCGAGGGAGTTGAAGATCACCGAGACGACCAGGATCCACAGCCCCGGCAGCACCGCGACGGCCGGGTGCGTCAGCAGGCTGGGCCAGAGCTCGTTCAGCATGCTGCCCCACTCCGGGGTCGGCGGTTCCACACCCAGGCCGAGGAAGGAGAGCCCGGCCGCGTAGACCACGGACAGGCCGATCAGCGAGGAGCAGTAGACCAGCACCACCGGGGCCACCACCGGCAGCACCTGACGCAGCGCCACGGCGATCCGTCCGGCGCCGCTGACCTGGGCGGCCTCCAGGTACTCGGCCGTGCGGATCCGCTGGACCTCGGTGAACACCACCCGGGCCACGGCCGGGGTGAGCACCACCGACAGGGAAAGCACCACCGCCTCCAGCCCGGTCCGCAGCACCGTCGCCACGGCCATCGCCAGCAGGATCCCGGGGAACGCGTAGAGCACGTCCAGCGAGCGCAGCAGCGCCTGCTCGGTGACCCTGCCGCCGAGCCCGGCGGCGAGCCCGAGCGCGGTGCCGGCCGCCGCCGCCACCGCGACCGGGGCGAAGCCGCCGATCAGCGAGGGACGGGCGGCCCAGATCAACCGGCTGAGCAGGTCCCGGCCCTGGCCGTCGGTGCCGAGCAGGTGGCCCGCGGTGCCCGGGTCGAGCAGCCGGTCCTGCAGCGCGCCGGTCTCCGGCCCGTACGGGGCCAGCAGCGGCGCGGCGAGGGCGAGCAGCACCAGCAGCAGCGCCAGGACGGCGGGCAGCAGCAGTCCGAGGTCGGCGCCCGGGCGTCCGGCGCGGAACCGCAGCCGGCCGGTGCGCCGCGGCGCCGGCACGGTCCCCGTCGTCCCGCTCGTCGACGATCCCCTCATCGACGACCCCCTCATCGACGGACTCGGGGATCGATCAGCGCATGCGCCGTGTCCACCAGGATGTTGACGCCGACGAAGGCCACCGCGACCAGCAGCACGCCGCCCTGGACCAGCGGCAGGTCGCGCGCGGACAGCGCGTTGTAGAGCAGTTGGCCGATCCCGGGCCAGGAGAACAGGGTCTCCACGAACACCACGCCTTCGAGCAGATAGGCCAGTTGCAGGCCGCCGATGGTGAGCAGCGCGGGCGAGGCGTTGTGCAGGCAGTGCCGCAGCACCGCTGCGCGGCTCAGGCCCCGGGCCCGCAGCGCGTCCGGCAGTTCGCCGGCCAGGACCTGGCCGAGCGCGGCCCGGAAGACCCGGGCGGTGAGACCGAGCGGCACCAGCGCCGCCGACACCGCCGGCAGCACCAGGTGCCGGAGCTGGTCGAGGGCGCCGCCGTCGCCGAAGACGTCGTGGGTGCCGCCGGCCGGCAGCACCCGCCAGCGGATCGCGAACAGCGCGATCAGCAGCAGCGCCACCGAGTACTGCGGGGCGGAGACGGACAGCGTGCTCAGCGCGCCCGAGAGCCGGCCGGCCGGACCGCCGGGCCGGACCGCGCCGAGTGCGCCCAGCAGCGTCCCGCCGACCAGCACCAGCACGAACGCCGCGCCGGTGAGGATCAGGGTCTCGCCGAAGGCGGGCAGCAGCAGTCGCAGGACCGGGCGCTGGGTCGCGATCGAGGTGCCCAGGTCCCCGTGCAGCGCGTGCCACAGCCAGCTCAGGTACCGCACCGGCAGCGGCCGGTCGAGGCCGAGGCGCCGGGTCAGCTCCTGCCGGGCCGCCGCGGGCGCGCCGGGTCCGAGGAAGGCGGTCACCGGGTCGCCCGGGACCAGCGCCACGGTGGCGAAGACCACCACGGTCACCCCGGTCAGGGTCGGCACCGCCAGCAGCAGCCGGCGCAGCAGGAACCGTCTCATCGCGGGCGCTCCACGGGACCGGCGACGGCGGGGCGGGCGGGGGCGGCCATGGCGGAGTCCTCACGGGTGCGGGGCGGTCGGGTGCGCGGGGCGGTCGGGTACGGGCGGCGGTCGGGTGCGGAAGCGGTCGGCTACGCGGGGCGGTCGGGCCGGGTGTCGGCGGCGGGCGCTGCGGCGCCGGGGCGGGGCCGTCGGTTCCGGCGGCGGGGCGGGCGGCCCGCCGGGCCTGGTACGGGAGGCGGGCCCGGCGGGCACCGCGGTGTGCTGCGGCCGGCCTCGCGGCTGCTGTGACGGAGTCTGGACGCGCCGCGACCGGTCAGCCAGTCAGGTCTTCATGCTGATACCGGAGGTCACAGGCTGCGCCGGAGCCGCCGCGAACCGGCCGCCGGGTGGCCGGAGCCATCCTTGACCTGCTAATGAGCACCCAACTACGCTGTGACGCATGGGAATACGACGCTCCGACTTCACGCTGGTCGGCATCGGCGGTTCCTGGCACCGCAGATGCTTCGACGAGCTCTGTCGCCCGCGCCCCCTCTCCGGCTGACCCGCCCGGCCCTTCCGTGCCGCGGCAGCCGCCTCCGCCGCCTCTCGGCGGGTCCGCCCCGCTCACCGGGAGCCCTCCCGGTTGATCGTCCGGCGGTCCACGCCCCCGGCCCACCGCCGTCCGCGGGTGGGCCACCCCGTGTCCCAGCGACGCCCGCGGTCGGCGCATGCGCCCGGCCCGCGCGGGTCGGCTGGGGACCACCGGGCCCACGGGCCCGGTTCTGCCGCGCTCCGAGGGGACCGTATGCCGAACCACCGCTGTGCCGCCGTCCACCGTCCCGCACCCGCACCCGTATCCGTACCGGCACCGAACGGCGGTCTGCGATGGGTGCGTTGACCGGGCTGCCCGGGGCCGTCCCCGGGCCGGGAGCACCCCGGACCGTCCGGCGGGGCGGGCGGGTGCACCCCGCCGCCGCGCGGTCCGGGACGGCCGCCCTGGACGTCGAGATCAACAATCCCTTCGACCTGGTCGCCGGGCACCAGCTGCTCAGGGACTCCGGGGCCGGGAGCATCCGGGTGTTCCTGGTGGAGCGCCATCCGGTGGCCAGTGCCGGGCTCCGCAGCGTGCTGGCCGCCGAGCCGGGCATGATCGTGGTCGGCAGCTCCGCCACCACCGAGCGCGCCCTGGAGGCGGTGCGCCGGGTGCGACCGGACGTGTTGCTGCTCGGACGCGGCGACTCGCTGGCGGAGGACCTGGCCGCCGTGCTCCGGCTGCGCGGCCCCGAGGGGGCGCCGGAGACCAAGGTGCTGTTGCTGCGGCGGGCCGAGAGCACCGCCGAGGCGAGCCGGGTGCTGCTCGCCGGGGCCAGCGGCTGCTTCCCGCTGGACCTGGCCGAGGAGCGGATCATCGGCGCCGTGGCGATGGCCGCGGCCGGCGGCTCGATCTTCCTGCCGGCTCCCCCGGCGGCCCGGGTGCACTGGGCCAGCGTCGCCGGGAACGGAGCCGAACCGCCGCCGCAGCAGTGCGGGCTGACCGACCGTGAGCGGGACGTGCTCGCCCAGCTCGCCCGGGGTCTGAGCAACGCCGAGATCGCCCGGGAACTGGCGCTGGCGGAGGCCACGGTGAAGAAGCACCTGACCCAGGCGATGCGCAAGACCGGGCAGTCCGACCGGCTCCGGGCGGCGCTCTACGCGCACCGGCACGGCCTGGCGAGCTGACCGCTCTCCCCGCGCCGCGCCCGGCGGCGGCGCGGGGAGGGGCGACCTTTGGAGCATCCGCGGTCGCCCATGGTCGCCGCAATCGGCTCCGTTGGGCGCTACTGACGCCCGGGCGGCGACCCTAGCGTTGCTGGCGACCGGGGCCGGGAGGGCCGGCCCCGGTCCCATCCGCCGAAGGAGATCACGATGAGCGATGCTCCCGACCGGGCCGTCGCACGCACAGTCGCCGCACCCGCGGCCGCGGCGCCCACGGCCGCCGTCCCCGCCACCGTCGGCCCCCGCTACCGGTCGATGCCAGAGGCCGAGCGCTCGGCGCTGTGGCGCCAGCGCCTGCACGAGGCGGAGGCCGGGCTGACCAGGCTGCTGGTCCAACGCGGAGACGACACACCCCATCTGACCGACTGGTTCGCCCTGCAGTCCGCCCTGTTCGCCGACCTGCCCGACCCGTTGACCGCACCCGCCGCCGACTGGCAGCGGATCTTCTTCCGGGACCAGGCCCTGATGGAACGCTTCCTGGTGACCCGCTACGGCGAGGAGATCCTCGCCGACTGGGCCCGGGCCAACGCCGAGGTGTACCGGGAGGTCGAGCCCGACCACGGCCGGGGCGCGGCCGACCCGATCCACCGCATCGCCCGCCAGGCCGAGCTCTACGGCTCGGACTACGAGTTCGACGAGGACGAGGGGCCGGCGCTCACCATCACCCACTGCTCGATCTGGGACTACCGGGAGCGGGCCCGGCGCAGCGGGGTCCGGCTGACCCTCGCCTCCCCGTGCACCTACTGCACCGAGGCGCTCACCGCCAACATCGAGGTCAAGGGCTACCGGGCGAGCCACCGGCTGCGCACCGGGCCCACCGGGCACGGCTGCCGCTGGGAGGCCGCAGACCCGGGCGACCCGGCCGACGACACCGAGCGCGCACCCGCGCCCGACGACGCCCGGGAGGCGTGATGTGCGGAGTCACCGGCTGGGTCGACTGGGAGGTCGACCTGCGGACCCGGGCGCGGACCGTCCACGCCATGACCGACACCCTCGGCTGCCGGGGCCCGGACGCCGACGGCGTCTGGCTGTCCCGGCACGCGGCCCTGGGCCACCGGCGGCTCGCGGTGATCGACCCGGCCGGCGGCCGGCAGCCGCTGGCCGCCGAGCGGGGCGCCGCGGCCGAGGAGTCGCCGCGGGCGGTGCTCAGCTACAACGGCGAGCTCTACAACCACCGGGAGCTGCGGCGGGAGCTGGAGGCCCTGGGCCACGTCTTCCGGAGCCGCTCCGACACCGAGGTGGTGCTCCGGGCCCACCTCCAGTGGGGCGCCGAGGCCCCGGCCCGGTTCAACGGCATCTTCGCCTACGCCCTGTGGGACCCGGCGCGCGAGGAGCTGCTGCTGGTCCGCGACCACCTCGGCATCAAACCGCTGTACTGGCACCGGCACCCCAGCGGCGTGCTGTTCGGCTCCGAACCCAAGGCGGTGCTGGCCAACCCGCTGTTCACCGCCGAGCTGGACGGCGAGGGCATCGCCGAGCTGTTCGCGCTCCCGGCCGCCCCCAGCGCCGGCCACGGCCTGTTCCGGGGACTGCACGAGGTGCGCCCCGGCCATCTGGTCCGCTTCGGCCGCGGCGGCGCCCGGGAGACCCGCTACTGGGCCCTGGTCTCCCGTACGCACACCGACGACGCGGCGACCACCGGGGCGACCGTCCGGGCGCTGCTCGCCGACTCCGTGGAACGCCAGCTGCTCAGCGATGTGCCGCTGTGCACCCTGCTGTCCGGCGGCGTGGACTCCAGCGCGATCACCGCACTCGCCGCCTCGGCCCGGGAGCGGAACGGCCTCGGCAAGGTCACCAGCTTCTCGGTGGACTTCCCCGGCAGCGCCGACCGCGTCCCCGACGCCTGGCGCACCAGCCAGGACGCGCCCTACGTCCGGGCCGCGGTCGAGCACATCGGCACCCTGCACACCTCGGTCGTGGTCCCCGACGACGACCTGCTCGACGCCCGCGACCAGGTGCTGCGCGCCCGCGACCGGCCCGGCTGGGGCGAGATGGACGCCTCGCTGCACCTGCTCTTCCGGGAGGTCCGGCGGCACTCCACGGTGGCGCTCTCCGGCGAGGTCGCGGACGAGGTCTTCGGCGGCTACCCGTACTTCCACGACGCCGCCGCGCTCGCCGCCGACACCTTCCCCTGGCTGCACGGCCGGACCACGCCGGCCGCGCTGCTGCGCCCCGAGGCCGCCGCCGAGGCCCGGCCGGAGGAGTACACCGCCGAGGCGTACCGCGGCTCGCTGGCCGAGGTGGACCGGCTGGAGGGCGAGCAGGGCGCCGACCGGCGCCTGCGCGAGGTCTCCCACCTGGCGCTGACCCGGTGGCTGCCGCCGCTGCTGGACCGGGTGGACCGGGTCAGCATGTCCGTCGGCCTGGAGGTCCGGGTGCCCTTCGCCGACCACCGGCTGGTGGAGTACCTCTGGAACGTCCCCTGGGCGCTCAAGGCGCCCGAGGGACGGTCCAAGGGGCTGCTCCGGGACGCGGTCCGGGACCTGCTGCCGCCGATGGTGACCGACCGGCCGAAGAGCGGCTACCCGTCGACGCCGGCGGTCCGCTACACCGAGGTCCTCACCGCCCGCGCCCAGGAGCTGCTGGCCGACCCGAACGCCCCGGTCTTCCAGCTGGTCGACCGGGCGACGGTGCGGCGGCTGCTGGCCGACGGCGAACCGCTGCCGAGCCCGCGCACCGCGCCCAATCCGGTCGGCGGCCTGGACCACCTGGTCCAGGTGGACGAATGGCTCCGGGCCTACCGGGTGGGGCTGCGATGAGCAGCGCCGTGCAGGGCGGCCGGACGGCGGAGGCCGAGGCACTCCGCGGGGCCGCACGGCAGTGGTCCACCGGGGTCGCCCTGGTCACCGTCCAGGACGGCGAGGAGCTCTTCGCCAAGACCGTCTCCTCCTTCTGCGTCCTCTCCCTGGAACCGCCCCTGGTCAGTGTCGCGATCGACCGGCGCAGTCCGCTGGTGCGGGCCGCGCGCGGCAGCGGCAGCTACGCCGTGTCGATCCTGAACAGCCGTCAGGAACAGGTCGCCCGGCGCTTCGCCACCCCGGGTGCGGGCCGCGCGCTCGGCCCGTTCACCGGGGTGCCGATGCGCGCCGCCGAGTCCGGCGCACCGGTGCTGGAGCACTGCCTGGCCTGGTTCGACTGCCGGTTGGACGGCGTCCTGCCCGGCGGCGACCACGCCGTCCTGGTCGGCCGGGTGCTCTCGGCCGACCCGGGCGGCGGCGAGCCGCTGCTCTACCACGACGGCGGCTACCGCCTCCTCGACCATTCCCCGCACGCCCCGACGGGAGCTCCCTGATGACCCGCACGACCACCCCCGGCACCGCCCGGGGCCTGCTCACCGGCGACCGCTACCGGGACGAGCTCGACGACGGCCGCGAGCTCTACCTCGACGGCCGGCGGATCACCGACCCGGCCGACCACCCGGCGTTCAAGCCGGCCGTCGACGAACTCGCCCGGCTGCTCGACTTCCAGCACGACCCCGAGCACCGTTCGCTGCTCACCTGGAAGGACCCGGAGTCCGGCCACCGCCTCGCCCGGGGCTACCAGCCGCCGCGCACCCTGGAGGAGTTGCGGACCCAGCGGCGCAGCGCCGAGTTCTGGCACGCGGAGGCGCTGGGCCAGCACGGGCGCTCCCCGGCCTTCATGGCCTCGATCGCGGTCGGCGTCTACGACTTCCGGCACCGGCTGGAAGCCGCGCACCCCGGCTTCGGCGCCAACGCCGAGGCCTGGTACCGGCACTGCGCCGAGAACGACCTGGTGCTCTCGCACGCCCTCGGCGACCCGCAGATCGACCGCTCCGCCAACCCGCTGGACGATCCCGACCTGGCGCTGCGGGTGCTGTCCGAGAACGAGCAGGGCATCGTGGTGCGCGGGGCCAAGCAGCTGACCACGCTGGCCCCGCTGGCGCACGAGGTGCTGGTCTACCTGTCGGCCTCGTTCGCCGAACGGCAGGGCGAGCAGTTCGTGGTCTGGTTCGCGCTGCCGCTGAACACCCCCGGGCTGGTGACGCTCTGCCGGGAGCCGCTGGGCAGCGCGCCCTGGGGCCACTCCCACCCGATCGGCGCCCGCTACGACGAGCAGGACGCCATGCTCTTCTTCGACGACGTGCTGGTGCCCTGGGACCGGGTGTTCCTGCTGCGCGACAGCTCCCTGGCCCGGACCGGCCTGGGCCGGATCAACGCCTGGAGCGCCTACATCGGCCACGTCCGCTACCGCGAGCGGCTGCGCACCCTGCTGGCGACGGCGACGCTGGTGGCCGAGAGCATCGGGGTGGACGGGTTCCGCAACATCCAGGAGGACCTGGGCCGGCTGGCCGGCTACGCCGAGCTCACCGAGTACTTCCTGGACGCCGCCGAGGCCCGGGCCACGGTCACCGACAGCGGGCTGCTGGCCCCCGGGGACACCTCGGCCGCCCGGGTCTGGTCGGCCGAGGTGGCGGGCAGTGCGGTGTCGGTGCTGCGCTCCATCGGCGCCTCCGGCCTGTTGATGCAGCCCACCGCCAACGACCTGGCCAACCCCCGGCTCCGGCCGCACCTGGACCGCTACATGCGCGGGCGGGGGATCGGGGCCGAGGAGAAGTCCCGGCTCTTCCGGCTCGCCTGGGAGCTCACCGGGGACGGCTTCGGCCAGCGCCAGGACCTGTACGAGTACGTCCACCGGGGCGACCTGGCCCGCAACCGGATCAACCTGTTCAAGCGCTACGACCAGAGCGGCGCCCGCGAGCGGGTGCGGCAGCTGGTCACCGCGCCCGCAGCACCCGAACCCGCGGCGCCCGCGTCCGCGGCACCCGCACCTGCACCCGCACCCGCACCTGCACCCGCACCCGTCGCCACGGAGGTCCAGCAGTGAGCACGTCCGCCGTCGAGATACAGGCCAGCACCCTGGCCGGCTACGCCGAGGCCAGCCGGCTCCGCCAGGTGCAGGACCGGGACTGGGTGCTCGACCAGGTCACCGGGGCGCCCGAGGTCCTGGTCGACCTGGGCAGCGGGATCGGCCAGCTGCTGGAGAGCGCGCTGGACCGGCTGCCCTCGCTGCGGCTGGCCGTCGGCCTGGAGCGCTCCGAGCACCGGATCGCCGAGGCCGGGGAGCGGCTGCGGCGGCACGGCGACCGGGTCGCCCTGCACCGGGCCGACCTCACCTCGCCCCCGCCGCTGGAGCTCGGCGCGGACGTGGTGACCATGACCTCGGTCCTGCACTGGCTCCACCCGGTGGAGGACCGGATCGCGGACTGGGTCGCCGACCGGCTGAACCCGGACGGCCGGTTCCTGCTGACGACCTATCACCCGGCCGCCGACGAGCACGGGCTCGGCGGCGAGGACGACATCGTCCGCGACGCGCTGACCGCTCTGGGCGTCGAACGGGACGCCGTGCCAGGGCTGTTCGCCCAGCGGCGGATCGTCCCGATCGCCACCCGCACCCGGAGCACCGACGGCCTCGACGAGCTGCTCGGCCGCCGGCTGCGGACCGCCGCCGTGCTGGAGCGGGAGGCGGTGGTCACCGTCGGCAGCGCGGCCCAGTACGAGCACTTCCATGCCGCCACCTTCGGGGACTACTACAGTCGACTGGTCGAACCCGCGCTGGGCGCCGCGTTCTTCCGCGCGGTGGGCGAGGCCGCCTGGCGTCGGCAGCAGGAGCTCGGCCGGGTGAGCAGCATGCCCGTCCGCTTGTGGACGCTCGCCCCGCTGGGGTGAGCGTCGGCCCGGGACCGCTCCCCCACCCCGGTCCCGGGCCTTCCCCGTCGCCGTCACGCCGTACCCAGGAGGCGAGCACCATGCCAGGTCCCCTTGTCAGTCAGGAGTTGGGGTCCTTTCTCCGGGCCCACCGGGAGCGGCTGCAGCCGTCCGACGTCGGGCTGAGCGCGACCGAGCGCCGACGCACCCCCGGGCTGCGCCGGGAGGAGGTGGCCTCGCTCTCCGGCGTCGGACTGGCCTGGTACACCTGGCTGGAGCAGGGCCGGGTGACCGCCTCCCGGCAGGTGCTGGAGGCGGTCGCGCGGGCGCTGCGGCTGGACCCGGCCGGGCTCCGCCACGCCATGCGGCTGGCCGGGCACCACGAGCCGGTCGGCCTGGCCGACGAGGCCTGCGCCGACGAGCTGGCCGCCTCGGTGCAGCCGGTGCTCGACGCCTGGCCGGCCACCCCGGCCGTACTGGTGGACCGGCACTTCGACCTGCTCGGCTGGAACGCCCCCTGGAGCGCGCTCTGGGGGGCGCCGGACGTGCTGCCCGCGGACCGCCGCAACCTGCTCTGGATCATGGCGGCGGACCGGCGGCTGCGCCGGGTGCTGCCGGACTGGCAGCCGCTGGCCATGAACGTCTTCCAGTACTTCCGGGCCCAGGCCGGGCTCTCCCGCGCCGACACCCGGACCGAGGAGGTCTACCGCCGGCTGGACGAGGACGCCCCTGAGCTCAGCCACTGGTGGGGCTGCCACTCGGTGGCGGAGCTGACCGCCCGCCGGGTCACCGTCGACCCGGTGGGCGGCCCGGGCCCGATCCGGCTGACGCTCTCCTCGTTCCGCCCAGTCGACGACCCCTCGGCGCTGGTCCTGCTGTTCACCCCGCTCGCCGAGGAGGACCGGCGCCGACTGGCCGACCTCACCCAGCACCCGCTGCGCGCGGTCGGACCGTGCGACGCCGACCGGCAGGCCGGCTGACCCGGCCGGGCCGGCGCCCGCCCAGCTCGGCACCGGCTCAGCCGGCTCGGCACCGGCTCAGCTCGGCACCGGCCCGGCCGCCTCGGCGCGCCGCAGGCCGCGACCGGTCAGCAGGGAGCCGGCCGCGGCGAGGAGGCCGAAGGCCAGGCCGATCGTCAGCACCCCGGTCGAGACGTCGGTGAAGGAGCCCACCACCCAGGCCCCGAGGCCGGTTCCGGCGTACATGGTGGAGGTCAGCCAGGCGTTGGAGGTGGCCCGCAGCTCGGGCGCGACGCTGCCGGTGAGCAGCTGCTGGTCGATCACGAAGCCGCCGCTGGCCAGGAACCAGACCGCCACCCCGACCAGGGCGAGGACCAGCCACGGGCTCTCCGCGGTCAGCGCGATGCCGGCCGCCAGCAGCACGCCCCAGCGCAGCGGCAGCCCCGGCCGCTCCCGGCCGGCCGCCCGCGCCCGGTCGCCCAGCCGTCCGCCGGCCATCGAGCCGACCACGCTGCCCGCCCCGACCAGGATGCCGACCAGGCCGAGCTCGGTCACCGTCAGCCGGAACCGCTGGGCCAGCAGCACCCCGAGGAAGGTGTACGCCCCCAGGTTGGCGGTGTGGAAGACCAGGTTGACCAGCAGCGCCCGGCGCAGCGCGGGATCGGCCCAGCCGGCCACGATCGCGCGCACCGCCCCGGTCCGCGCGGGCCGCGACCCCGGGTCCGTGCCCGGCTCCGTCCCCGGCTCCGGGGCGGCGGCCGGGGGCCGCGCCGCCACCTGGCGGAACAGCAGCGGCAGGGTGGCGGCGGTGCCGATCGCCAGCGCCAGGAAGGCCGAGCGCCAGCCGGCCAGCCCGGCCAGGAAACCCCCGAGCGGTACGCCGATCACCTGGCCGCAGGAGAACAGCGCCATACCGAATCCGAGCGCCCGGCCGCGCACCCGGTCCGGCACGGTCTCCGCGATATGGGCCCAGATGGCCGGTCCGGCGGCCGCGGCGGCCAGACCGGCCACGGCCCGCGCGGCCACCAGCAGCAGCAGCCCGGAGGCGAGCGCCGCCGCCGCGTTGGACAGCACGAACAGCGCGGCCCCGGCGAGCAGCGTCCGACGGCGGCCGAACCGGTCGCTGAGCAGCCCCAGGAAGGGCGCGCTGAAGGCGTAGACCAGGACGTACGCGGTGACGCTGGTGGCGGCGGCGGCCTTGCTGACATGGATGCTGGCGGCGATCGTCGGCAGCAGCGGCGACACCAGGAAGGTCTCCGTCCCGAAGAGGAAGAGCAGGACGAAGACCCCCGCGTAGCGGAGCCGGTCGTAGCTGTCGGCCTCGGCGGCGACCGGTTCGACCGGTGCCTCGGAGATGCTGCTCAAGCGAATCACAACCTCTGGAGCGCGGCGGGGGCCGGCCCCGCAGGGCACGGCGCCGGCGGGATCGGACCCGCCCGGTGCCGCCATCCTGGGCCGGTCCCGGCCGGCCAACCAGGCAGGCATTCATCCTGTGACCGCTAGTCACAGCCCCGGCGGTGGCCACCCCTGGGCCGCGCCCGCGCTAGCCGCGTTCGGCGGCGCTGCGTTCGACGCAGAACTCGTTGCCCTCGATGTCAGCGAGGACCGCCCAGCCGGTGCCGTCGGGTCGCCGCTGGTCGTCCACCAGCACCGCGCCGAGCGCCAGCAGCCGGACGACCTCCTCGTCCCGGCTCCGGTCCTCCGGCTGGAGGTCGAGGTGGAGCCGGTTCTTCACCGCCTTGGCCTCGGGCACCGCGATGAAGAGCAGCGACGCGCCGGGCGCGTCGACCAGGGCCTCGGGGTCGCCGGGCTCGTCCTCCTCGCCCAGCGGGACCTCCAGGACCTGGGCCCAGAAGCTGCCGAGGGTGTAGGGGTCGGCGCAGTCGATCGTCACATGCCGTACGCGGGTAGCCATGACCGTCACTATGGCGCAGGCCCGCACCGCTGCGCAGGGTGATGGGCTTGCCCAAACCCGACAAAAGGCACACGCTGGAGGAAATCCGTGGTCGCCTCGGATTGGACCGAGACGACGGGAAGCACTCCGCAGGGATGGGAGTCCTCCATGTTCCTCCTCGCCGCAAACATTTCGAGCACCGGAGCGACCGTGATCGGCGCCGTGGTCGGCCTGGTCATCGTCGCGGCCCTGATCGGCGCGTTCGTCCTCGGGTCGCGCCGGAAGGAGAAGGAGCCGGTTCCCGACCTCGACCCGATGAACCCGGTGCGCGACTCCTGGGCCACTCCCAGGTTCACCCCCGGACACGAGCACCACGGCGACCCGCTGTCGCCGGTGCACCACACCTGACACTGCCCGGCCCGAGGGCCCGGTCCCCCGGCCGGGGGACCGGGCCCTCGGCGCGCGCCGGCGAAATCCGCTGGTCCGCTGTCAGTGACGGCTGCCAGGATCGGCCCATGACCGAGATCCCGAACCCACGTCCGCACCCGGCCCGGACCCGCAGCCGGGAGGAGCTGGCGGCGCTGACCGCCGCCGGGGCCACCCCGAAGTGGCTGATGTTCTGGGGCCACCAGCCGCAGCGGGACGGCAGCATCGGCCCGGGCTCGCTCAGCCAGTGGTGGCCCTCGCCGTTCACCGTGGACGGGGTCGGCTACCCGACCGCCGAGCACTGGATGATGGCCGGCAAGGCCCGGCTGTTCGGCGACGAGGCCGCGGTGGAGCCGATACTCGCCGCCCGGACGCCCGCCCAGGCCAAGAACCTGGGCCGGCTGGTACGCGGCTTCGACGAGGCCGGCTGGGACGCCGCCCGCTCCGAGCTGGTGGTGCGCGGCAACGTGGCCAAGTTCGGCCAGGACCCGGCCCTGCGGGCCTACCTGCTGGGCACCGGCAACCGGGTGCTGGTCGAGGCCAGCCCGCGCGACCGGGTCTGGGGCATCGGCCTGGGCGCGGCCGACGAGCGCGCCACCGACCCGGCCCGGTGGCGCGGCCGCAACCTGCTGGGCTTCGCCCTGATGGAGGCCCGCGCCCGGCTGGCCGCAGCGGCGGCGGGAACGGACGTCAGGTGATGTCGACCGGGCCCGAGGTGCTGTCGGCCCTGACGGAGCCGGGCGCCGAGGGGTCGGCCAGCCCGTTCTGGACGTCGCGCGGGCCGGAGGTGGAGCCGCCGCTGACCCGGTAGTGGCTGCCCGGCGGCAGGTCCAGCTCGATCGGGCCCGAGGTGGTCTTCGCCCGCACCCGCAGCGGCGCCCCGGCGAAGCCCAGGTCGATCGGGCCCGAGCTGCTCTCCGCGTCGACGTCGGTGCTCAGCAGCCGGTTGCCGTTGATCGGGCCCGAGGTGGTCAGCACCTGCACCCGGCCGCTGACCCCGTCGAGTTCGATGTCGCCGGAGTCGGACTGGAGGTTGAGCGGTCCGGTCAGCTGCCGGGCGGTGAGCTGCCCGGAGTCCGAGTTCGCGGTCACCGAGGCCGTCGGCGGCACCTCGATCCGCAGCTGGACCCCGCAGCCGAAGGAGGAGATCGGGCCGTAGTCGTTGCACTGGACGACGATCCGCATGCTGCCGGGGGCGTGGTCGATCTCCACCGTGGGCCGGGTGGTGGTCCAGGTCAGCTGCTGGTCCACGGTGACCTGGCCGACCGGTCCCTGGTCGATCTCGATCTCGGCGGAGGTCGCGTCGACGGTCAGTGCGGTCAGCTGCTGCCGGTAGACGGCGGTGTGGTCGTACTGCTGCTGCACCACGCCGCGCAGCCACAGCAGGCTGCTGGCCAGCGCCACCACCAGGCCGGTGGTCAGCGCCAGCGCCTGCCAGCCCCGCCGCCGGTTCACGTGTTGTCCAGGAAGCGCAGCACGGCCATCACCCGACGGTGCTCGCCCTCGGTCGGGGAGAGCCGGAGCTTGGTGAAGATGCTGTTGATGTGCTTCGCCACCGCGCTCTCGCTGACCACCAGCGCCTGGGCTATCGCCACATTGGACAGCCCCTCGGCCATCCGCCCCAGCACCTCGCGCTCACGCGGGGTGAGCGAGTCCAGCGGGCCGCTCTGCCGCCGCAGCAGCAGCTGGGAGACCACCTCCGGGTCCAGCGCGGTGCCGCCGCCGGCGACCCGCTCCAGGGCGTCGAGGAAGTCGTCGACATTGGCGACCCGCTCCTTGAGCAGGTAGCCCACGCCCCGGGTGTTGCCGGACAGCAGGTCGACCGCGTAGCGCTCCTCGACGTACTGGGAGAGCAGCAGCACCGCCGTGTCCGGCCACTGACGGCGGATCATCAGGGCGGCGCGGACGCCCTCGTCGGTGAAGCTGGGCGGCATCCGGACGTCCGTCACCACCACGTCCGGCCGCAGCCCGGCGACGACCGTCAGCAGCTCCTCGGCCTCGCCGACCGCGGCCACGACCTCGTAGCCGACCGCCTCCAGGACCTTGACCAGTCCGACCCGCAGCAGGACCGAGTCCTCGGCGATCACAGCTCGCATGGCAACTCCACAGTCAGAACGGTCGGGCCCCCGGAGGGGCTGGTGATGGTCAGGGTGCCGTCCACGGAGGCGGCGCGCTGCCGGAGGCCTTCGAGCCCGCTGCCCCGGCTCGCGTCCGCGCCGCCGATGCCGTCGTCCCGGACGGTGATCAGCAGCCGGGCGCCGCCCAGCCTTTGGTCGGTCCGCCGTTGGTCGGTCCGCCGTGGGCGAGTCTGCCGTACGGTGACCTCGGCCCGCGAGGCGCGGGCGTGCTTGGCGATGTTGGTCAGCGCCTCCGAGACCACGAAGTAGGCGACCGCCTCGACCGCCGGCGCGGCCCGCTGCGGCAGTTCCACGGTGAGCCGGACCGGCAGCGGTGCGCGGGCGGCGATGCCGGACAGTGCCGCGTCCAGGCCCCGGTCCTCCAGTACCGCCGGGTGCAGCCCGCGGACCAGGTCGCGCAGTTCGACGATGGCGGCCTGGGCCTCCAGGTGCGCCTCGTCGATCACCGCCATGGCTCGCGCCGCCTGCTCCTCGGCCGAGAGGTTCTTCAGCATCCGCTTGGCCAGGCCCAGGTTCATCGCCAGCGACACCAGCCGCTGCTGGGCGCCGTCGTGGAGGTCGCGCTCGATCCGCCGCCGCTCGGCGTCGGCGGCGTCCACCACCTCGCTCCGGCTCTCGGCCAGCGATTCCACCCTGCGCTGCAGCTCCCGGGCCCGGTTGGGGCCGAGCAGCGCGGCGGCGGCCCGCTTGTCGACCGCGACCACCAGCGCGGCCACCCAGGGCGTCAGCCACAGCAGCAGCAGCCCGGACACGGTCAGCCAGTACTGCGGCCGTCCGTTCGACTGGTTGACCAGGCTGCCCTCCGGCGCCAACCAGGCCCAGCCGTAGACGGTCGTGTAGACCAGCCCGCCGGTCCAGCCGGCGAGGACGCCCACCGCGCCTGCGGAGACCAGCGGTCCGGCCACCAGGTGGTAGCCGAACTGCCGCCAGGTGGTGTCGGAGCGCAGCCAGCGCAGCGTTCCCGGGCCGAGCCACCGGCCCTCGCGGTCGGCGGTGGCGGGTATCTCCAGGTCCAGCAGGGAGCGGAACCGGTCCCGCTGCAGCCCGGTCAGCAGCGGCAGCGCCAGCAGCAGCCCGACGCAGACCGCGAGCAGCTCCCAGCCGATGACGTCGACCGAGAGCAGCGTGACCACGCCCGCCACCGGCAGCGCCAGCGGCACTCCGGCGGCGAGGAAGCCCGTGTCCCGCCAGGCACGCCGGCTGAAGGGGGCGTAGGTCACCCGCAGGGCGGTGCGCCAGGGGGATCCGCGGCCGGGCCGGGCCGCGGTGGTGGTGGTTGCCATGCCGGAAAGCCTAGGACTCATGATCTTTCCCCACCATGGCCCCTGGTTCCCCTTAGGGGTGGAGCTGGCACCACCCCCGATTCGGTTTCCGGCACTACTGATTCGGCCGGGCGGTTGGGCCAGGCTGATGCACGGGCCCGGCAAGCGGGTCCATCACTGTGGGGGGAACCTCTATGAACAACCGTCAGTCGAATGCGAACCTGGTGCTGGACCTGGACCAGCGGGGGCTGCACCTGCTGGACTCGCCGTGGTCGGTGCGGTTCGCCCGGGGCACCCGGGACCGGGTCGCGCTGGAGGTCTACAACGGCGGGCTGTTGCTGGACGTCCTGGTCGCCCGGCCGTTGGCGGCGGACGTGCTCCGCGGGGCGCGGCGCGGCGAACGCGACGGCCGGCCCTCGGTCCTCGCCTGGGGGCACCTGCCACCGGACGGGGCGCCACCGGACGTGTCCTTCGAACGGAAGCACGCCGGCTCCTGGCCGGCCGAGGCCGTCGCCACCGCCGGGGCGTTCTGGATCGCGCTGACCGACGGCTGCTGGGACCGGGTCTCGGCGACCCGCCCGGACGGGATCACCGAGCAGCTGCGGGTGCGCGCGGGGTGGTCGCGATGACGATGACCCTCCCCCTGGCCCGCCCGCAGGCCCGGCCCCGGCCGGCGGCCACGGCTCCCGCCCCGGCCCCGGCCCCGCTCGCAGTTCCGGTTCCGGTTCCGGTTCCCGCTGCCGCCGCCCGGCCGAACCGGGCGGCCCGACTGCTGGTCGGCCTGGGCCTGGCGCTGCTGCCCTGGCTGGTGGTGCTGGCGACCACCCTGCCCGCCACCACGACCGTCTCGCACTGGTCGCTGGCCTGGGTCGGGCTCGACTGCCTGGAGGCGGTCGGGCTGATCAGCACCGGCGTCCTGCTGCGCCGGGGCGACCCGCGCCGCTGCCTCACCGCCATGGCGACCTCGGTCCTGCTGGTCTGCGACGCCTGGTTCGACGTCACCACCTCCGCCCCCGGCGCGGAGGTCGCCTCGGCCCTCGCGATGGCGCTGCTGGTGGAGCTGCCGCTGGCGCTGTTCTGCGCCCGGCTGGCGGTGCGCGCCCTGCCGCGCGGCTGAACGACGAACGCCACGGCCGCCCGGCGCGCAGAGCGCGTCGGGCGGCCGTGGCATTCTCGGTCGTGCCTGGTCAGCAGCCCAGCAGCTTGCCGGCCAGGAAGCCCTCGACCTGGTCCAGCGAGATCCGCTGCTGCTCCATGGTGTCGCGCTCGCGCACGGTCACCGCGTTGTCGTCCAGGGTCTCGAAGTCGACCGTGATGCAGAACGGCGTGCCGATCTCGTCCTGGCGACGGTAGCGGCGGCCGATCGCACCGGCGTCGTCGAACTCGACGTTCCAGTGCTTGCGCAGGTCCGCCGCCAGGCCGCGGGCCTTGGGCGAGAGCGCGGCGTTGCGCGACAGCGGCAGCACCGCGACCTTGACCGGCGCCAGCCGCGGGTCGAGCCGCATCACGACGCGCTTCTCCATGACGCCCTTGGCGTTCGGCGCCTCGTCCTCACGGTAGGCGTCGAGCATGAACGCCAGCATGGCGCGGTTGACACCGGCCGCCGGCTCGATGACGTACGGGAACCAGCGCTCGTTGGACTCCTGGTCGAAGTACTTGAGGTCCTGGCCGGAGTGCTCCGAGTGCTGGGTCAGGTCGTAGTCGGTGCGGTTGGCGATGCCCTCCAGCTCACCGAACTCGTTGCCGCCGAACTGGAAGCGGTACTCGATGTCCACGGTGGCCTTGGAGTAGTGCGAGAGCTTCTCCTTGGCGTGCTCGTAGAAGCGCATGTTCTCCTCGCGCAGCCCGAGGTCCGTGTACCAGTTCCAGCGCTCCTGCTTCCAGTACTCGAACCACTGGTCGTCCTCGCCGGGCTTGACGAAGAACTCCATCTCCATCTGCTCGAACTCGCGGGTGCGGAAGATGAAGTTGCCGGGCGTGATCTCGTTGCGGAAGCTCTTGCCGGTCTGGGCGATGCCGAACGGCGGCTTCTTGCGCGAGGTCTGCTGCACCGCGGCGAAGTTGACGAAGATGCCCTGGGCCGTCTCCGGGCGCAGGTAGGCGCGGCCGGCCGGGTCGCCGGCGTTGAACGCGCCGAGGTGGGTCTCCAGCATCCCGGACATCGGCTTGGGGTCGGTGAAGCCGCCCTTGTTGCCGCAGTTCGGGCAGTTGATGTCGGCCAGCCCGTTGGCGGGGACGTGGCCGTGCTTGGCCTCGTACGCCTCCTCCAGGTGGTCCGCGCGGTAGCGCTTGTGACAGGAGGTGCACTCGGTGAGCGGGTCGCTGAAGGTCGCGACGTGGCCGCTGGCCTCCCAGACCTCGCGGGCCAGGATCACGGACGAGTCGAGGCCGACCACGTCCTCACGGCCGGTGACCATGTTGCGCCACCACTGCCGCTTGATGTTCTCCTTCAGCTCGACACCCAGCGGACCGTAGTCCCAGGCGGCCTTCTGGCCGCCGTAGATCTCGCTGCAGGGATAGACGAAGCCACGGCGCTTGCTCAGGCTGACGATGGTGTCGATCTTGTCGGCGGCCACAGTGCTCTCTTCAGTACGACGAATGCGGTCAGTGATGGATTTCATTGCACGCGGGACGCACACCGGAACCATGCCGATGTCACGACCGAATACCCAAGGTTACCGGGCAGCACGCCCGAGGTTTCAACTCGCTGGGCTCGGGGATACGGCGACCGAGCCCCCGACCGGGCCCCGGCACGGCCCGGCGCCCGGCGCGGCCGCACCGGCCTTGCCGACGTTGGTCGTACTTCTGGCCCCGGCTGGCACAATGGCGACGAAGGCCACCCCTGTTCGAGAGCATGAGGAGACCCGGTGACGTCCCCCGCGAACCAGTCGTCCCCCGCACGGTCGACCCGGCAGCGCACGGCCGTCGCGTCGCTGCTCGCCGAGGTGGACGACTTCCGCAGCGCCCAGGAGCTGCACGACCTGCTCAAGCACCGGGGCGACTCGGTCGGGCTGACCACGGTCTACCGCACCCTCCAGTCGCTCGCCGACGCCGGTGAGATCGACGTCCTGCGCACCGACGAGGGCGAGGCGGTCTACCGCCGCTGCAGCAGCGGGCACCACCACCACCTGGTGTGCCGGCGCTGCGGGCGCACGGTGGAGGTGGAGGGCCCGGCCGTGGAGCGCTGGGCCGAGGGCGTGGCCGGCGAGCACGGCTTCGTGGACATCGCCCACACCCTGGAGATCTTCGGCACCTGCGCCGACTGCGCGGCGGCCGCCGCCGAGGCCGGCCGGGACCGGCCCTGAGACCGGTCCGACCGCCCGGCGCTCAGCGAACCGGCTGCTCCGGCAGCACCGCGGCCGAACCGGTCTCGTTGGGCAGCGCCCCGCCGTACCGGCGGTCGCGGGAGGCGAACTCCTCGCAGGCCCGCCACAGGTCCCGGCGGTCGAAGTCGGGCCAGAGCACGTCCTGGAACACCAGCTCCGCGTAGGCCGACTGCCAGAGCAGGAAGTTCGAGGTCCGCTGCTCGCCGCTGGGGCGGATGAACAGGTCCACGTCCGGCATGTCGTGGTGGTACATGTACTTGGCGAGGGTCTTCTCGTTGACCTTCTTCGGGTCCAGCCGACCGGCCGCCACATCGGCCGCCAGCGCCGCCGCCGCGTCCGCGATCTCGGCCCGGCCGCCGTAGTTGACGCACATGTACAGCGTCATCGCGTCGTTGTCGCGGGTCATCTCCTCGGCGACCTGGAGCTCCTGGACGACGCTCTTCCACAGCTTGGGCATCCGTCCGGCCCAGCGGACCCGGATGCCCATCGCGTGCATCTCGTCCCGGCGGCGGTGGATCACGTCCCGGTTGAAGTTCATCAGGAAGCGCACCTCCTCCGGCGAGCGCTTCCAGTTCTCGGTGGAGAAGGCGTAGAGCGAGAGGTTCTTGACCCCCAGCTCCAGGCAGCCCTTGAGCACGTCGAGGACGACCCCCTCGCCGACCTTGTGCCCCTCGGTGCGCGGCAGACCGCGCTCCTTCGCCCAGCGGCCGTTGCCGTCCATCACGATCGCGACGTGCTCGGGGACCAGCTCGCCCAGGAGCTTCGGCGGCTGGGCGCCACTGGGGTGGGGCGGCGGGGGCAGGTACTCGCGCTGCTTGCCGCCGAACAGTCCGCGTCGTGCAGTTGCCATGGGCCTTCGGTTCTCCACTAGCTCCGGCCGGCCCGGCTCACCGGGCCGGGCAGACGGTCGACGTACTTCAGGGACCGCAGTCCCCGCTCCAGATGCCATTGGACGTACGCGGCGACGAGCCCGCTGCCCTCGCGGCAGTGGCGTTCCTCGCAGGCGTCCGCCGTCTCCCAGTCGCCGGAGAGCAGCGCCCCCAGCAGTTCCATTGTCTCAGGGGAGGGTACGACACTGCCGGGTACCCGGCAGTCGTGGCAGAGTACCCCGCCGGTCTGGATCGAGAAGAAACGGTTGGGTCCGGGCAGTCCGCACTTGGCGCAGTCGTCGAAGCTCGGCGCGTAGCCGTTCACCGACAGCGAGCGCAGCAGGAAGGCGTCCAGGACCAGCGAGGGGGCGTGCTCGCCGGCGGCGAGCGTGCGCAGCGCGCCGATCAGCAGCAGGTACTGCTGGACCGCCGGCTCCCCCTCGTTCTCGGTGAACCGCTCGGCGGTCTCCAGCATCGCGGTGGCGGCGGTGTAGCTGGGGTAGTCCGCCACTATCCGCCCGCCGTACGGCGAGATCGTCTCGACCTGGGTGCAGAGCGCCAGATGGCGGCCGACGATCTCCTCGCCGCGCGAGAAGAACTGGACGTCGACATGGGAGAAGGGCTCCAGCCGGGCGCCGAACTTGGACTTGGTGCGGCGCACTCCGCGGGCGACCGCGCGCACCCGGCCGTGCTGGCGGGTGAGCAGGGTGATGATGCGGTCCGCCTCACCCAGCTTCTGGGTCCGGAGCACCACGCCGTCGTCGCGGATGAGGGTCATGCGGCCCATTGTCCCTCAGCCGACCGCCCCTCGGGGCGGTCACGAGTGCGGCTGCCTCGTCGCGGCGGTCAGCGTGGCGTCGATCCGGTCGGCGCTCAGACCCAGGCAGCGGCCGGTCGCGCGGAGTGCCTCGCGCTCGGTCGGCCGGTAGGGGCCGTCGGCCAGGGCGATCCAGGCGCCCTGCAGCAGCAGGTGCTCCAGGCCGGGGCCGGCCAGGTGCGGGATCAGCGGTTCCAGCGCGGTGTGCAGCTCCACCGCCAGGCCGCTGCCGCAGCCGTAGAGTTCGGACAGCTCCTCGTCGCCCTCGCGCAGCGCCGCGAGCGCGGCCAGCACCTGCGGCTCGTCCAGCTCCGCGTAGCCGGCCTCGTGGATCACCCCGACCGCGGCCTCGCGGGCCGCGCGGACGCCGGTGCCGCCGGCCGCGAGGATCGCCAGCGCGATGGTGTACTGCGCGGTCCTCAGCATGGCCAGCAGGTTGCCCGAGGTCGGCCGCTCCAACGCGTCCAGCTCGTAGCGGGTGGCGCAGGCGGTGCACTGGAGGCTCGCACCGGCCTCGCCCAGCGGCAGCACCGGCAGCCCGAGCAGCCGGACCCATCTGCGTCCGTGCTGACGGCGGTAGTTGCGGTCGCCGCCGCAGCCGGGGCAGAAGAACTCCCCCAGTGCGTCGGTGCGCCACCGGGCGCTGACACCCACGAGCTGCGTCATGGCGCGACTCCCCTGCCTGCCACACCGACTGCGCTGCCGGTTGCACCGATGCTGCCACGACCTTGACGCCCTGTCAGTACCCCGAACGGCCGGTGGATCAGAAAATTGTGGCGGACGACACACAGGCTCCCCGCCGATCGGCGGGGAGCCTGTGCACTACCCAGGTTTCGGGGGTTCAACCGCCGTCCCCCGGGCCGGGAAGCAGTGGATGAACTGCTGGTGTCAGTTGCGCTGCGCCCGGTTGACGGCGCTCACCACGGCCTTGATCGAGGCCCGGACGATGCTGGTGTCGATGCCGACGCCCCACAGCACTTTGCCGTCCACGGCGCACTCCCAGTAGGAGGCGGCCTGGGCGCCGGAGCCCTGGCTCATGGTGTGCTCGACGTAGTCCAGCAGTCGGGCGTCGACGCCGATCGCGGCCAGCGAGGCGAAGAAGGCGTCGATCGGGCCGTCGCCGGTGCCGCTCAGGGTGACCGGGGCGCCGTCCACCACGGCCTCGACCGCGATGGTGTCCTTGCCCTCGGGGGTGGTGCCGATCTGGTAGCCGCCCAGCTGGATCCGGCCCCAGGGGGCGTCCGGGGTGGGCAGGTACTCGTCCTCGAAGGCCGACCAGATCTGCGCCGGGGTGACCTCGCCGCCCTCGCTGTCGGTCTTCAGCTGGATGATCTTCGAGAACTCGATCTGCATCCGGCGCGGCAGGTCCAGCTTGTGGTCGTTCTTCAGGACGTAGGCGATGCCGCCCTTGCCGGACTGGCTGTTGACCCGGATCACGGCCTCGTAGGAGCGGCCGACGTCCTTGGGGTCGATCGGCAGGTAGGGCACGCCCCAGGTGTGCTCGCCGACCGGGTGGCCGGCCGCCGCGGCGTCGGCCTCCAGCGCGTCGAAGCCCTTCTTGATGGCGTCCTGGTGGGAGCCGGAGAAGGACGTGTAGACCAGGTCGCCGGCGTAGGGGTGGCGCTCCGGCACGACCATCTGGTTGCAGTACTCGTAGGTGCGACGGATCTCGTCGATCTCCGAGAAGTCGATCATCGGGTCGACGCCCTGGGAGAACAGGTTCATCCCGACGTTGACCAGGTCCAGGTTGCCGGTGCGCTCGCCCTGGCCGAACAGGCAGCCCTCGACCCGGTCCGCGCCGGCCATCAGCGCCAGCTCGGCGGAGGCGACGCCGGTGCCCCGGTCGTTGTGGGGGTGGCTGGACAGCGCGACGAACTCGCGGCGGGACAGGTTCCGCGACATCCACTCGATCTTGTCGGCGTAGACGTTGGGGGTGGACCGCTCCACCGTGGTCGGCAGGTTGAGGATGATCTCGCGGCCCTCGCCGGGCTGCCAGACGTCCATCACCGCCTCGCAGACCTCCAGCGCGTAGTCCAGCTCGGTGTCGATGAAGATCTCCGGCGAGTACTGGTAGCCGAAGACCGTGTCCTCGCCCAGCAGCTTCTCGGCGTACTCCATCACCAGTCGGGTGCCGTCCACCGCGATGTGCTTGATGTCGTCCTTGGAGGCCTTGAAGACGACCCGGCGGAACAGCGGCGAGGTGGCGTTGTACAGGTGGACGGTGGCCCGGGGGGCGCCGATCAGGGACTCCACCGTGCGGGCGATCAGGTCCTCGCGGGCCTGGGTCAGCACGCTGATGGTGACGTCCTCGGGGATCGCGCCCTCCTCGATGATGGAGCGCACGAAGTCGAAGTCGGTCGCACCGGAGGAGGGGAAGCCGACCTCGATCTCCTTGTAGCCCATCCGCACCAGCAGGTCGAACATGGCCCGCTTGCGGGCCGGCGACATCGGGTCGATCAGGGCCTGGTTGCCGTCCCGCAGGTCGGTGGACAGCCAGCGCGGGGCCTTGGAGATGACCTTGCCCGGCCAGGTGCGGTCCGGCAGGTCGATGGTGCCGAAGGGTACGTACCGCTGGTACGGCATCCTGGAGGGCTGTTGACGGACCGAGGCCGCGGTGATCGGAGTGGGCCGCTCGACGAAGGGGCGCTGCTCGGCTGCGGGCTGCTGGGTGTCGGACATGTCTCTCATGCTCCCTGATCGGTGTGGGCTGTCGGAAACCGACGGCCGACCTACTGCGGCAATGAGAAGCGCACAGCACGAGTCCCCGCGGCGAGGGAGTCGGCCTTGTGTGAACTACAGGCCCTCGCCGCGGCAGCTAAGAAGAAGCAGCCCGATGCGCATGATGTGGCCACCATAGCCCAGCCCCCCGGCCGGTCACAGCGAAACCGGGGTTGTCCCGCCCAGTGAGACGGCCTGTCCGGCGCCCGTGTCACCACCTGCGGTGACACCCGCGATGACACCCCGTCAGCGGTGGCCTGGATCACGAGTGACATCTGACACATTGGGTGATATGCCGACAATTCACCCACAGCCTTCACCCCATTTCTGCGGAATCATCCCGCCGCACATGTTGGAGCACCTGGCCCGCTCACCCGAGGAGGACCTCCGCGAGGCGGCCCGGAGATCACTCGCACTGGACGCGCACAACCGGGAGCAGCGCGCCCTCACCGCGCTCCGCACGCTCGCCCCCGCGCCGCCACCGGCCGCCCCGCCGACCGCGCCCGGGTCCGCCCCCTCGCCGCAGCGCACCATCCACGACGCCGGGCACCACGCCCGGCTGCCGGGCCCCGCCGTCCGCGCCGAGGGCTCCGCCCCGATCGCGGACGAGTCGGCCGACCGGGCCTACGAGGGACTCGGCGCCACCTTCGACTTCTTCCTCGGCGCCTACGGCCGCCGCTCCGTCGACGGCCTCGGCCTGCCGCTGGTCGCCACCGTCCACTACGGCGTGCGCTACGACAACGCCTTCTGGAACGGCTCGCAGATGGTCTTCGGCGACGGCGACGGCCGGGTCTTCAACGACTTCACCGCCTCGCTGGACGTCATCGCCCACGAACTGGCGCACGGCGTCACCCAGTACACCGCCAACCTCGACTACCGGGGCCAGTCCGGGGCGCTCAACGAGTCGCTGTCGGACGTCTTCGGCTCGCTGGTCAAGCAGTACGCCCTCGGCCAGACCGCCGAGCAGGCCGACTGGCTGATCGGCGCCGAGTTGCTGGCACCGGGCGTGCACGGGATCGCGCTGCGCTCGCTGAAGGCCCCGGGAACCGCCTACGACGACCCGGACCTGGGCCGGGACCCGCAGCCGGCCACCATGGCCGGCTATGTCCGCACGGCCGCCGACAACGGCGGGGTCCACCTCAACTCCGGCATCCCCAACCGCGCCTTCCAGCTGGCCGCGACCGCCCTCGGCGGCCACGCCTGGGAACGCGCCGGGCAGATCTGGTACGACGTGCTGACCGGCGGCGCACTCGCCGCCACCGCCGACTTCGCGGCCTTCGCCGCCGCCACCGCCGGCGCCGCGCGCGAGCGCTACGGCGAGGGACCGGAGTTCCGGGCGGTGCGCGAGGCCTGGGCCGAGGTCGGGGTCAGGGCCGAGGTGGAAGTGACCAGTGTGACGGATCTTGCGGGCGCCGCACCCCCGGCCACCTGGAATTAACGCCTGGCTGAGAGACCGACAAGGTTTCGGCCCTGTCGCCGCGCGCACCCAACGGAGCACACTGGACACTATGCGTATCCAGGTCACCCGCGACGGCGGCGTCACCGGTGTCGAGCGCCAGGCCGCGCTCGACACCGAGGGGCGCCCCGATGCCCCTCACATCCACGCCCTGGCCAGGGAGGTCCTCGGCTCCGGCACCCGGTCGCCCAGCTTCGGCGTACCGGACGGCTTCCACTACGCCATCACCGTGGACGGGCGTGCCACCGTGCACTGCACCGAGCCGCAGTTGACGGACGGCCAGCGCGACCTGGTCGGGCTGGTGCTGAGCCAGGGGACCCCGGTGTCCGTGGACAGCTGACCGGGGCGGGGCCGGAGCGGCTCGCGGTCGGTCAGAACCCCAGCTTGCGCAGCTGCTTCGGGTCCCGCTGCCAGTCCTTGGCGACCTTCACGTGCAGGTCCAGGTAGACCGGGGTGCCGAGCAGCGCCTCGATCTGCTGGCGGGCGACCGTGCCCACGTGCTTGAGCCGGGCGCCCTTGGAGCCGATCACGATGGCCTTCTGGCTCTGCCGCTCGATGTAGACATTGGCGTGGATGTCCAGCAGCGGCTTGCCCTCCGGGCGGCCCTCGCGCAGCAGCATCTCCTCGACCACGACGGCCAGGGAGTGCGGGAGCTCGTCCCGGACGCCCTCCAGCGCGGCCTCACGGATCAGCTCGGCGACCATGATCTGCTCGGGCTCGTCGGTGAGGTCGCCCTCCGGGTACCACTTCGGGCCCTCGGGCAGCATCGGCACCAGCAGGTCGGCCAGCAGCTCGACCTGGTCGCCGCTGACGGCCGAGACCGGGATGATCTCCGCCCACTCGAAGCCGAGCTCCGCCCCCAGCTGGGAGATCGCGATCAGCTGCTCGGCGAGCTGCTTGGACTCGACCAGGTCGGTCTTGGTGACGATGGCGACCTTGGGCGTCCGCTTCATCGCCGCGAGCTCCTTGGCGATGAACTTGTCGCCCGGGCCCAGCTTCTGGTCGGCGGGCAGGCAGAAGCCGATCACGTCGACCTCGGCCCAGGTGGAGCGGACCACGTCGTTCAGCCGCTCGCCGAGCAGGGTGCGCGGCTTGTGCAGCCCGGGGGTGTCCACCAGGATCAGCTGGGCCTCGGGCCGGTGCACGATCCCGCGCACCGTGTGCCGGGTGGTCTGCGGGCGGTCCGAGGTGATCGCGACCTTGGTCCCGACCAGGGCGTTGGTCAGGGTGGACTTGCCCGCGTTGGGCCGCCCGACGAAGCAGGCGAAGCCCGACCGGTGCGGCAGGCCCCCCTGCGGGGCGGCGGCGTCATCGGTGGCGGGCTTGGCGGACTGCTGGGTGGGGCGAGAGCTCATGGGGACCATTCTCCCCTATCGCGGGCGCCGCACGGTTCGTCGGTGCGGTCGGACGCACCGCGGCGCGGGCCGCGGTCACTTCTTGCGGTTGAAGAGCGCACCGAGGCCGCCGAAGACGGTGAAGATCGCGACGATGATCGAGGCCGCGAGCCAGCCCTGGTTGTGGTCCTCCTGCCAGTGCCCCATCCCCATGAGCACGAACAGGACGCCCGCGACAAACGCTACGCCCCCCAAGGCTCCGCTCCCCCGGTCGTCGTGGTCCCTGCCCCGACCCTAACCGGGCCGGCCCGGAAAACAAGGGCCGCGACGGTGTTCGCGGCCGGGCTCAGCCGGTCTCGGTGGAGAGCCGGAGGGTGCCGTCCGGCCTCGCCAGCAGCACCGGGGTGCCCGCGCCGCCGAGGTCGCGGACGGCGGCGAGGTCCGCCGCCGCCGGCTCCTCGGCCGCGCTGACCACGGCCGCCGCCTCCAGGCCCTTGGCACCGCTGGCCACCGCCATGGCGACCGCCGTCTGCAGTGCGCTGAGCTTCAGCGACTCCAGGTCGACCGTCCCGGCCACGTAGGTGCGCCCGGTCTCGTCGCGCACCGCCGCGCCCTCGGCCACGCCGTTGCGGGCGCGGGCCGACCGCGCCAGCGTGATGATCTTCTTGTCCTCCGGGTCCAGCACCGGTCCCACAACCTCGCTCATGCGTCCGAGGATACGGGCAGGCCATTGATCCAACGGGTCGGACCTGCCTAGCGTGGCCGCATGACGACGCATCGGATCGCTGTGATGTACGACCGCGGCTGGGAGCCCGAGGGGCTGACCGGGTTCGCCCGGGCCGTGGAGGAGCTCGGGGTGGAGGAGCTCTGGGTCGTCGAGGACCTGGGCTGGGCCGGGGCCATGTCCTCGGTCGGCGCGGCCCTCGCGGCGACCGGGCGGCTGCGGCTGGGCATCGGGATCGCTCCCGCGCCGCTGCGCAATCCCGTGCTGCTGGCGATGGAGCTGGCGGCGCTGGCCCGGATGTTCCCCGGCCGGGTCACCGCCGGGATCGGGCACGGCGTGGCCGAGTGGATGGCGCAGGTCGGCTCCGCGCCGACCAGCACCATGGCCAGGCTGGAGGAGACCGTCACCGCCGTGCGCGGACTGCTGCGCGGCGAGGAGGTCACCCTCCACGGCCGGGAGGTGCGGCTGGACGCGGTGCGGCTGGTGCACCCGCCGCGCGTGGTGCCGCCGGTCGTGGTCGGCGCCGTCGGCCCGCGCACCCTGGCCCTGTCCGGCCGGATCGCCGACGGCACGGTGATGGACGAGGGCCACGGCCCGGACGAGGTCGCCGCCGCCCTCGCCCACATCGGGAAGGGCCGGGCCGACCGCACCGACGCCGACCGGGCCGACGCCGACCGGGCGTCCTCCGGGCTGAACGTGCTCACCTTCCTCTGCGTGGACGAGGACCCGGCCGCCCTGCCGCGCGCCCTCGCCGTCCAGGCGCCCTGGCTGACCGGGCCCCTGGACGCCGTCCACGCGGCCGCCGGCACGGCCGCGCAGGCCGCCGCCACCGTGCGCGAGCTGTGGGCGGCGGGCGTCGACACCGTGGTGCTGCGCCCGCTCGGCCCGGAGCCGCTGGCGCAGCTCGCCGCCGTGCACGAGCAGCTCGCCGGGGGCTGAGCCCGCCGGCTGCTCGGCCGCCCACCGCTGAGCCGGCCCACCGCTGCCCGCCCACCGCTCAGCCGGCCGCCGCCCCGACCGGCTGCGGGGCGGTAGCCGACCGCTCCGGGCCGGTTCCGCGCAGCGCCAGCGCGACCGGCACGCCCAGCGCGCACAGCGCCGCGCAGCCCAGCCAGACGGACACGTAGCCGCCCTCGGTCGGGACCGCGGCGCGCAGCAGCCAGTGGTCGAGCACCGCGGCCGCCGCCGCTCCGGCGACCGCACCGGCCAGGGACTTGAGGGTGTTGTAGATGCCGGTGCCGATCCCGGTCTGGTCGGCCGGCAGCCGGCGCAGCAGCAGCGCCGGCAGCAGGCTGAGGCCGATGCCCGCGCCGTAGCCGGAGACCGCCGCCGGGACCGCGACCTGCCAGTCCTGGCTGTGGGCGACGCCGATCGCGGCGTAGCCGAGGGTGCACAGGCCGAAGGCGCCGGCCAGCACCGTCCGGGCGCCGAAGCGGCGGCCCAGCCGGTCGGCGGTGACCGCGCCGAACAGGGCGCCCAGCGTCGGCGGCAGCGCCAGCAGACCCAGGCCGAGAGTGGTGACGCCGAGGCCGTAGCCGTCCCGGGCCGGGTCGGCGGCCTCGAAGGTCAGCATCGGGCCCTGGGCGCCGTAGAGGGCGCAGCCCAGCAGGAAGCTCAGCGCGAAGACCGGGGCGGTGGCCCGGCGGGCCAGCATCCGGACGTCGACCATCGGCTCGGCGCCGCGCAGCTCCTGCCGGACGAACAGGGTCAGGAACACGCCGCCGGCCGCCAGCAGCGCCAGGGTCAGCGTGAACGGTTCGGCGGCGGCCTCGCCCAAGGCGGCCAGCACCAGGGTCAGGCCGAGCGAGAGCAGGGCCGCGCCGGTCCAGTCGATCCGGCCGCCGGCCCGGGTGGCGGATTCCGGCACCCAGCGCCAGGCCACCAGCATCGCCAGCGCGGGCAGCACCGCCAGCCCCCGGAGCAGCGGCTGCGGGCCGAGCCCGGCCGCGCTCAGCCCGCCGACCACCAGTGCGCCGAGGGTGCTGCCCAGGGTGAGCGAGCCGACCAGCAGCCCGATCGCCCGGCCGCCCCGGTCGGCGCCGATCGTGTCCCGGACGATGGCGAACTCCAGCGGCAGCCAGCAGGCCAGGAAGCCGGACAGCACCCGCGCGAGCAGCAGCACCGGCAGGCTCCCGGCGAGCGCGGTGAGCAGGTAGCCGAGCAGGGTGAGCAGCACCGTGGCGCGGAGCAGCCGCCGGTGCCCGTAGAGGTCGCCGAGCCTGGAGCCGAGCGGCACGGCCACGCCCGCGACCAGGAACTCCACGCCCAGGGCCAGGCTGACGTCGCCGGCGCCGAGGTGGAGCCCGGACACGTCGTCCGGCAGCAGGATCGGGAAGCCGCCCTGGAGCACGCCGCTGCAGAATTCGACCAGGACCAGCAGGCCGACCACCGGGACCGCTCTCGGCCGGGGAACCTCTGGGACTGCGGGCTGGGGCATGAGACACGTCCTCGGGTCCGGCGAACAGGGGTGCTGGTGCGGGGCCTGGCGGTGCGGGGCCCGGCCTTGCGGGGCCCGGCGTGGGCGAAAGGATCGCTAACCTGGGCCGTGATGAGTCCGCACCGCACGAATCCGCTGTCGCAGCCGTTCGCATGCATGGATCAGCCATGATCGACGAGCTGGACCTCGCCCTGGTCGACGCGCTGCGGGTGGACCCGCGCGCGCCGTGGTCGCGGCTGGCCGCGCCGCTGGGCGTGGATCCGGCGACGCTGTCCCGGCGCTGGGCACGGCTGGCCACCGGCGGCGACGCCTGGGTGACCTCCTACCCCTCGACCGACCGGCTCGGCTACGGGCTGACCGCGCTGATCGAGGTGGAGTGCCGGGCGGACCGGGTCACCGCCGTGGCCGAGCGGCTGTCGGGCGACCCGCAGGCGGCGACCATCGAGATCGTGACCGGCGGCGCGGACCTGCGGCTGACCGTCGGCGCGGTCGATCCGGCGATGCTGACCCGCTACGTCCTGGACCGGGTGGCAATCGTGCCCGGGGTGCTGCGGACCCGGACCTCGTTGGTGGAGCGGACGGTCCGGGAGGGCAGCCGTTGGCGGGAGGGCGCGCTGGACCCGGTGCAGCGGGAGGCCATCGCGCTCCCCGCCGCAGCCGCGTCCCAGGGACGGGCGCCCACCCGCAGCCCTGGCCACCGGATCGTGGCGGACCGCTCGCTGCTGGCCGCCCTCGGCGAGGACGGCCGGATGCCCTACGCCGAGCTGTCGGAGCGGACCGGACTGCCGGCCTCCACCGTCCGGCGGCGGCTGGCGGAGCTGCGGGACAGCGGCCGACTGGTGCTCCGCTGCGACGCCTCGCCCCGGCTGACGGGCCACCCGATCGGCACCATGCTCTGGCTGGAGGTGCCGGCCGACCGGCTGGAGCCGGTCTCGGCCTGGTTCGCCTCGGTGCCGCAGGTCCGGATGTGCGCGGTCACCCTGGGCGCGGCCAACCTCGCCGTCTATGTGATGGTGCGCCATGTCGCCGAGCTGCGGCGGCTGGAGGAGCAGCTGGGCCGCCGCTTCCCGGAGGCCCGGGTCCGGGAGCGGCAGCTCACGCTGCGGACGGTGAAGCTGGTCGGCCGGCTGCTCGACGCCGAGGGCCGGGCCTGCGGCTACGTGCCGCTGGACCCGTGGGCGCCCTGGCCCGGCTGAGCGGGACCGGTCACCGCGCCAGCCGCCCCAGGGCCAGCCCGGCCAGCAGCGCCGCCGCGTCGGCGAGGACGGAGTCGTCGAAGGCGGCCTCGGGCGAGTGGTTGTAGGGCGCGGTGAACAGGTCCCGCCCGGGCGGGCAGGCGCCCAGCATCAGGTAGGCGGACGGCACCAGCTCGCCGACCACGGCGAAGTCCTCGGAGCCGGCCACGGCGTGCGGCATCTCGATGTAGCGGTCCGCGCCCAGCACCCGGCGGGCCGTCTCGGCGGCGAACCCGGCCTCGCCGGCGTCGTTGACGGTGACCGGGTAGCCCTCCTCGATGACGGCGTCCACGGCCAGTCCGTGCGCCTCGGCGATCCCGCGCACCACCCGCACCGCCTCGGTGTGGACCAGCGCCCGCGACTGCGGCGAGAAGGAGCGGATGGTGGCGCTGAAGACCGCGTCGTCGGGGATCACGTTGTTCGCGGTCCCGGCGTGGAAGGTGCCGACGGTGACCACGACCGGGTCGAAGGCGTCGAAACGGCGGGTGACCATGGTCTGCAGCGCGATGACCGCCTCGCAGGCGGCCGGGACCGGGTCCAGCGCCAGGTGCGGGCTGGAGCCGTGGCCGCCGCGTCCGTGCATGGTCACCCGCAGGACGTCGGCCGCCGCCATCACCGGTCCGGGCCGGGTCGCGGCCCAGCCGTTCGGCAGCACCGACGCCGCGACGTGCAGGGCGTAGCCGGCGACCACCCGCTCGCCGGCGGCGTCCAGCACGCCCTCCTCGACCATGACCCGGGCGCCGCCCTCGCCCTCCTCGGCGGGCTGGAACATGAAGACCACGCTGCCGGCCAGTTCCTCGCGCAGCCCGCAGAGCAGCCGGGCCGCGCCGACCAGCCCGGCGGTGTGCAGGTCGTGGCCGCAGGCGTGCATGGCGCCGGGGATCCGCGAGGCGTACTCGAGCCCCTCGGCCTCCTGCACCGGCAGCGCGTCCATGTCGCCGCGCAGCAGTACCGCCGGGCCCGGCTTCGCGCCGTGCAGCACCGCCGTGACCGAGCTGAGCTGCTTGCCCAGGGTGATCGTCAACGGCAGCCCCTCCAGCGCCGCCAGCACCTTGGCCTGGGTCAGCGGCAGCTCCATGCCGATCTCGGGCTCCTGGTGCAGGGCCCGGCGCAGCGCCACCAGCTCGGGCTGGAGCGCGGCGGCGGACTCACGAAGGCGTGCGACATCGGTCATGGCTTCTCCTCTGAGGGTGTCCCTTGGGCACATCCTCACCCCGGCCGCGCCGCCCGGCCGGTTCGCTGCACGCATCCGCCGTCACGCCCGGCGGCGCCGCAAGGATGCGCCGTCAGCCAGCGACCCGTCGCAGCGATCCGCGCCGCGCCTCGGGCGAGGCCAGCCACTCCAGCTTCTCGGCGGTGCCGGTGTCCGGCGCCGGATTGTGCAGCACCACGATCAGGTCGGGCCGCTCGGGCACCTTCAGCTGGGTGCTCTCGAAGGCCAGCGCACCGACCAGTGGATGGTCGATGTGCTTGCAGCGGGTGCCGAGCGGCTGGACGTCGCCCCTGGCCCAGATCTCGGCGAAGAGCGGGCTGGCCGCCCGCAGCTCCTCCACGATGGCCCGGAATCCCTCGTCCTCGGGGAAGTCGGTGGCCGCCGCCCGGTACTCGGCCACGACCCGGGCCGCGTCCTGCTCCCAGCCCACGTGCCGGGCCTGGTAGACCGGGCTGGTGAAGAAGTTGACGAAGCAGTTCCGGCAGTCGGCGTCGATGCCGAAGACCTCCTGGAGCGCCTCGTTGCCGGCCACGTTGTTCCAGTAGCGGTCGATGATCTGCGCCGGGTACGGCATCCAGGCCTCGATCAGCCGGGTCAGCCCGGCGGAGGCGGGGCGCTGCTCGCCGACGACCCGCACCAGCGGCGGGTTGAGCCCGGCCAGCACATAGAGGTGGCGGCGCTCGGCCTCGGCCAGCCGCAGCACCCGCGAGACCGAGTCCAGCACCTGTCCGGAGACGGTGATGTCGCGGCCCTGCTCCAGCCACTGGTACCAGGAGACGCCGACCCCGGCGAGGACCGCGACCTCCTCCCGCCGCAGTCCGGGAGTACGCCGGCGGGCGCCGCCGTCCGGCAGTCCGGCCTCGGTCGGGCTGACCCGGGCCCGGCGGCTCATCAGGAACTGGCGCAGGTCCGCGCGTCGGCGCTCGTCGGCGGTGGTGGTCTTCGCGGTGGCGTCCACGTGGCTCCCCTACCTGGTGGCTGTACCAACAGGATAAGCGCACTCTCTCCACCCCCAGGAAGATCACAGAACCATGGAGCCATGACAACGGACACCGCCGCACGGACCGCCCCGACCACCGCCACCGGCACCCCGCCCGATCCGGCAGCCGGTCTCCCGCTCCGGGCCCGACTGGTCCTCTTCCTGCTCTGCGCCGCCCAGTTCGCGGTGGCGCTGGACTTCTCCATCCTCAACATCGCCCTGCCGACGCTGGGCCACGACCTGCACATGACCCAGGCCAACCTCCAGTGGGGGATGACCGCCTTCGCCCTGCCCTCCGGCGGCTTCCTGCTGCTCTTCGGCCGGATCGCCGACCAGGTCGGACGGCGCCGGATCTTCGTCACCGGTCTTTCGGTGTTCACCGCCGCCTCGGTGCTGGCCACCCTCGCCTGGTCGCCGGCCGTGTTCCTGGCCGCCCGCGCCCTCCAGGGCCTCGGCGCGGCGGCGATCGTCCCCTCCGGGATGGCGCTGCTGACCACGACCTTCCACGAGGGGCCGCAGCGCGACCGGGCGCTGGGCGTGATGGGCAGCCTGATGGCGCTGGGCTTCACCGTCGGCATGGTCCTCGGCGGCGTCCTCACCGAGACCCTGACCTGGCGCTCCACCATGGGCCTGAACGTGGTGATGGGCGTGGTGGTGCTGGTCGGCGCCCCGCTGCTGCTCACCGAGAGCCGCAACGAGCACCGCTCGCGGATCGACGTCCCCGGGGCGATCACCGTCACCGGCGGGCTGCTGGCACTGATCTACGGCCTGTCCACCGCCGCCCGGACCGGCTTCGGCGACCCGGCGGTCCTCGGCTCGCTGGCCGCGGCCGTGCTGCTGCTGACCGGGTTCGTGGTGATCGAGGCCCGCACCGCCGAACCGCTGGTCTCGCTGCGGGTGCTCCGCCGCCCGACCGTGGCCTTCGGCAACCTGGGCGGACTGGGCACCTTCGCCATGATGAGCGCCGTGGTCTTCCTGGGGACGCTCTACCTCCAGCAGGTCAACGGCCTGTCACCGGTGACCACCGGACTGGTCTTCGGGGTGATGGGCGTCTCCTGCGCGATCAGCGGCGCCGTCGCACCGAAGGTCGTCGCCCGGATCGGCTCGGCCCGCACCCTGGTCCTCGGCCTGCTGGTGCAGGCCGTGCTGACGACACTGCTGGTCACCGCGGGCCCCGGCTCGCTCGGCACCTGGATCTTCATGCTGGCCGGCGCGGCCGCCGCCTTCGGCCACCTGGCGGCCATCGTCTCCTACAGCGTCACCGCGACCTCCGGCCTGCCCGACGACGAGCAGGGCCTGGCCACCGGCCTGGTCACCACCACCCAGCAGGTCGGCATGACCATCGGCATCCCGCTGCTCAGCGCGGTGGCCTCGGCCCGCTCGGACGCCCTCCGCTCGGCCGGCCGCACCCTGGCCCGGGCCACCATGGGCGGCGTCCGGCTCGGCCTCGGCGTGGACGCGGCCCTGGTCGCCCTGCTGGCCCTGACCGTCGCCCTCGGCCTCCGTGTCCTCCGCCGCCGCTGACGCCCGCTCAGTCCCTGTGTCCCACAAGCCGTCGGCCGATCCCCGCACCGGGGGTCGGCCGACGGCAGCTCAGCAGGAGCATCCGCACCGACCGCCAATTGTCTTATCATCAGGTACTTCTGATGCGGCGGGGGGCGGCGCGACCATGGACAGTACGGCGGCGGTGACGACGCCTCCCCAGGTCGTCGTCGCCCGGCGGGGCCGGGTGACGCTCGGATGAGCGGCAAGATAGCCGAGGCCCTCGACGGCGCCTCGAAGAAGCTCGGCAAAGGCTTGGCCGAGGACTTCGCCGATGCCTACCACGGCATCCTCAAGGACACCGAGAGCAAGACCGGCCAGGTCGCCGACAATGCCGCCGAGAACGAAGCGGAGCACGCCGCCCGGTTGGCGGCGATCAACAAGGCCCGGCAGGATCTGCACGGGCAGATCGGGGAGACTCCGGTCTACCGGCTCAACGACGACCTGTCAGTGGACCGGCTCACCCCGGACGGGGCGGTGCCGCTGACCGACGCCGAACGCGCCAAGCTTCCGCTGGGGTTGGACGGCGAGGACAAGGTCCCGATGCGTCCGACCGGGGAGGACAGTCCCTACAACAATCCCAAGATCAAAAAGAGAGAAGCCCGTCCGCGGGTGGCGTCGACAGAGGTCCCGGCCGGTAGTACGGACCTGGCCGCAGCCACCCAGCTCGCCAGGCATGAGGCGGGCGACTACGGCACCCTTCGCGGATCGAATTTCACGAGCAAGAACTACGCAGCCGTGAGATACGGCGAGTCCGGTGATCCGGACAGCTTCATCCTGGTCGGACGCAGCAAATACCCCACCCACTCCGAACGCGTTCTAGGAATACCCTTCCTTCAAGACGGTTCGTCATCAGGCATGAGTGAGCTCTACACCGAACGAGAACCATGCACGAACAGCGTCAACTGCAGTGCTTGGATGAGCGAGTACCTGCCCTCGCACGTCAAGGTTTCGCACAGCATCGAGTACGGCAGCACCGCTGCCTCGCGCAAGGCAGGCAACGAGGCCATGCGCAAGTACCTCGACGGGTTGGTTCCCGGTGGACGGTGAATCCCGCACCACCGACCGGCGGTACGGTGAGCGCAACGGATCGGACGCCGTAGTAGATAGGATTTGAGGTATGCCGCAGACAGTCGACCGGGCGCTGATGGAGTCGGTCTTTCCGTCCAGCGACCTGGTTACCGTGCCGGAGAGCGCACTCGGCCCGATCTCTCACGCGCGCACCCGTGAACTCCTGCGCGACGTCGGCCTGCCCGACCAGAACACGGGGTGGTTCCAGACCGCCACGGATCTTCCAGCGAGGATCGCCAACAAGGGCTGGGCACGCGAACGCGATCTCCTTCCTCCCCAGCAGTCCGACCCCGGTGAGTGGTTCACGATCGGTGGAATCCCCTACGACGACATGGTGGTCGACGGGGCGAGTGGCGCCGTCTACTGCCTCCCGGGGAACAGCGAGGATCCCTACCTGCTCAACAGCAGCCTGGACTGCTTCCTCTACTTCCTCTACCGCGTCGAGGCCGAACGTCCGAACTACGACGCCGAATTCGCCGAGGAGAACGGCTACGAGGACGACGGGAGCTTCGGCGAGGGAGTGGACGAGCGGCTGATCGCCGTCATGCGGGAGACCGACCCGGTCGCCCTGGAGAATCCGGAATCGACCTGGTACACGGTCCTGGAGTACGTAAGGACCTTCGGCGAATGAGCGGGCCCGGCGCGATTCCGCCCGACGACGCGGTCGTGACCCGCTTCGGTGGCGAGGGCGTACGACACTTCGGCACGGATGCGGCGAGCGCAGACCCGGCTGCGCCGGAGGCCGCCGCGCTGGACCGGATCGCCGCACTGACCCTGCCGCTCCAGGTCGGGCCGTACTTCCGCACCGCCGAGGGCGAACCCGCCTCACTGCGCGGCTACGCCGTGGCAGCATCGCAGTCGTTGACCTCGGCGGACTACCTGACCTGGTCCCGCCTCGGGTCCGACAGCGCATTCGAGATCGTCGCCGGCCCCGAGGGCCGGGTCCACGCGATGCTCCTGGGCTACAGCGAGCCGCTGCGGTTCGTCAGCTCCGGCCCCGAGGAGTTCGCAGCAGCGCTGCTCGGCCTGGACGTCCTCCTGGAGGAGCTGGGCGCGACCGAGAGCCAGGAGCACGCGCAGACCGCGTTCGACCAATTCCGCCGGCAACTGCAGGACGCCGACCCGCAGGCCTTCGCGGACCGGGAGAGCTGGTGGCCGCTGGTACTGGACGACCTGCGCGACACCGGGGGTGTCGAGAATTTCGCCGCGTTCGAGGTCGTCGACGCCACCGGCCAGAAGAAGATCTTCACCAGCCCCGGTGCGATCGCGCTCCACCCGGAAGAGCGGCTGTGGGCCTCGCTGCAGAGCGCCGGGATCGGCGCAGAGCAGGTGACGGGCATTCACACCGACCTGGCCCCCTGCTTCCTGCCGGGGCACTACTGCTCGATGTGGCTCGCCTCGGCCTTCCCGACGGCCCGGCTCACGCACAGCTTCCCCTACGGGGAGACCGCCGAGTCCCGCGCCGAGGGGATCGACCGGCTGCGCGCCGAGGCGGCCCGACCGGCCCAGGGGTCCGCGTGACGCTGCCGCCACAGCCCGCCGACTGGCCGCCACTCACCGGGGCTGCGGCCACGCTCGCCCCGGCGCTGTTGGACTGGGCCGCCCGGGACGACCGGGCCTGCCCACGGGTCTGCCTGGTCACCGGTGGGCGCGCCACCGGCAAGAGTCACCTGCTGGCCTGGCTGGTGGCCGGCTCCGACAGTCATCCAGCCACCACCGTGCACGCGACCGTTCCGGCCAGGGGACACATCGCGCAGACCCTGTCCTGGGAGCTGGGACGGCAGCTCGGCTACGGTCCCATCGACCCCGGCCGGCTGCTGGAGCGGGTCGCTGCCGACCCCCGGCCGCTCCGGATCGTCATCCCCGACCTGCACCTGGCCGGCCGGGGCACCGATGACCCGCCGTCAGCCGCGCCCCAGCGGATCGTCGCCGAGCTGTTGGCCCCGTTGCTGGCCCTGCCCCGGGTCCGGGCTGCCGTCGAACTCGATCGGCCCGAACTGCTGCAGGCCGTCGAACCGCTGTTGCTGGCCCTGCCGGCGGACGCCCCCGCCCAGCCGCGACCTGCGCCGGAAGCAATCGAGCCGCCCGAGCCCGGCGCGCCCGGGCCGGGCTGGCGAGCAGCCACGGCCGCGACCCGCGAGGGGGCGCTCGACCTCGCCGTGGGTGCGGGCACCGCATCGCGGTTGCTCGCCGACCCCGACCACCTCGTCCACGGGTCGGCCCTCGCCATCACGGCAGCCCTCGCCGACCGCCGGATCGCCGCCCCCCGGGGGCTGCGGGCCACCTGGGCCGCCGCAGGCCCGATCCTCAGCTCCGGCGAACTCTCCGACCCCGAGCGGGCGGCCGTCCTCCACTCCGCTGCCCTGGCCACGGATCCGCGGCTCGCGGAGTACCTGCGCCCGCTCGCCGAGCAGCATGTCTGGACCGCCCAGTGGTCCAGAGCGGATCTCCGCACGACGGGACTCGCACCGGCCGAGCGCGGCTTGCTGATCATCGACGGCGCCGGGCGGCTCGGTCTGTACGAGCCCACGGACGGCACGATCATCGCCCGCATCACCGGCAATCCGCGTCAACGGCCCACCGGTCTCGCTGTCATCGGCTCCGGCCAAGCGCTCGGCGTCGACCCCGACGGCCGCATCCACCTCTTCGCCGTCCCCTCCGCAGGAACGGACGAGGCTCCCGGCGAAGGCGCTCTCCACCAGGCCCTGGGGCGTCATGCCGCCGCCGTCCTGACCGGAGCGGCCGCCCGGGTCACCGCAGTCGCCTCGGGCAACGGGTCCGTCGCCGTCGGTGACGCCGAGGGATGGTTCCGGCTCTGGCCCGCCGGCCACCCGTCCTTCGGCGCGCAGCGCCCGCACCAGGTTCCCATCACCGCGATCGCCTGCCTCGGGTGGCCCGAGGCCCGCAACGGTCTGCGGCTGGTGTTCACCGGTGGAGCGGACGGCACGGTCCGGCTCTGGGACTCCGAGACCGGCCGGTCCATGCCTGGCGCCGTCGAACGGCGCAACGCGCTGCCGACCGCGCTGGCCGCGGCACACACCGCGGTGGGACCAGTGCTCGCCGTCGCCTGGTCGGACCGTCGGCTGCACCTCTGGCGGCCGGCCGACGGGCGCTCGACAGCCGTGCCGTCCGTCCGGGACATCGACAGTCTCGCGCTGTCCCCGGAGGGCCTGCTCGTCTGTGGCGGCCCGCAGGGGACCGGTGCTCTCAGGATCGACCTGGCAGCTCTCTGACCCGCACCGGCCCCTGCGAGGCGCTCAGTCGTCCGGGTGGTCCCGGCCCCGGTCGGGGTGGCGGTCGGGGTGGCGGTCGGCGGCGGGCTGCTCGTCCTCGTCGCGGTCGTCCTCGCGGTCGCGGCGGCCGCCGCGGCGGACCCGCTCCTTGGGGACCGGTTCGGCGAGCAGGGTGCCGATCCGGTTGCGGCGTCCGGCCGTGCTCTCGGCGGTGATCCGGATCGCCGCGATGGACGCGTCCTCGCCCTCCGGCACCGGGACCTCGACCCCGGAGCCGGGGATCGGCACCCGGCCGAGGGCCTTGGCCAGCAGGCCGCCGACGGTGTCCACGTCCTCGTCGTCCAGTTCGATGCCGAAGAGCTCGCCCAGCTCCTCGACCGGCAGCCGGGCGGTGATCCGGAACGCGCCGTCCGCCAGCGCCTCCACCGGCGGGGCCTCCCGGTCGTACTCGTCGGTGATCTCGCCGACGATCTCCTCCAGGATGTCCTCGATGGTGACCAGTCCCGCGGTGCCGCCGTACTCGTCGATGACCACCGCGACGTGGATCCGGTCCCGCTGCATCTCCCGCAGCAGGTCCGCCACCGGCTTGCTGTCCGGGACGTAGGTGGCCTGCCGCATCACCGCGCCGACCGACTCGGACTCGGCCGCGCGGTCCACATGGGTCCGGCGGACCAGGTCCTTGAGGTAGACGATGCCGACGACGTCGTCCTCGTTCTCGCCGACCACCGGCATCCGGGAGAAGCCGCTGCGCAATGCGAGCGTCAGCGCCTGCCGGACGGTCTTGCCGCGCTCGATCATCACCAGGTCGGTGCGGGGCACCATGACCTCGCGGACGATGGTGTCGCCGAGCTCGAAGACCGAGTGCACCATCCGGCGCTCCTCGTCCTCGATCAGCGAGTCCTGCTCGGCCAGGTCGACCAGTGCCCGCAGCTCGGCCTCGGAGGCGAACGGCCCCTCGCGGAAGCCCTTGCCCGGGGTGAGCGCGTTGCCCAGCAGGATCAGCAGCCGCGGGATCGGGCCGAGGATCCGGTTCAGCGGCAGCAGCACCACCGAGGCGGCGGTGGCCACGTTCATCGGGTGCTGCCGGCCGATGGTGCGCGGCGAGACGCCGACCGCGACGTAGGAGACCAGCACCATGGCGCCGATCGCGACCAGCGCCGCCTGCCAGGTGACGTGGAACGAGCGGACGCAGACCACGGTCACCAGCACCGCCGCCGCCATCTCGCAGGTGACCCGGATCAGGGTCGCCAGATTGAGGAAGCGGATGGGGTCGGCGGCCAGGGCCAGCATCCGCTCGGCCCCCCGCCGACCGTTCCTGACGGCCTCCTCGGCGCGGAAGCGGGACACCCGGGAGATGCCCGCCTCCGCACAGGCCGCCAGCCACGCGAAGATCACGAGGACGACGGCCACCACGAGGAAGCCGGTACTACTGCCACTCATCTCGCACTCACGTCGTCGTCGGGGCGGGGGAGGGACCGGTCTCGCCGCGCTCGGCCCGCCAGTCGTCCAGGATGCGCTTCTGCAGCCCGAACATCTCCCGCTCCTCGTCCGGGTCCTCGTGGTCGTAGCCGAGGACGTGGAGCACCCCGTGGACGGTGAGCAGCTGGAGCTCGGCGTCCATGGAGTGGCCGTTGGTCGCGCCCTGCTGGGTGGCGACCTCGGGGCAGAGCACGATGTCGCCGAGCAGGCCCTGCGGCAGCTCCTCGTCCTCCTTGCCCGGACGGAGCTCGTCCATCGGGAACGACATCACGTCGGTGGGGCCCGGCAGGTCCATCCACTGGACGTGCAGCGCCTCCATCGCCTCCGCGTCGACGACGATCACGGACAGCTCGGAGAGCGGGTGGATGCGCATCCGGTCCAGGGCGAAGCGGGCGACGTCCAGGATGGCCTGCTCGTCCACCTCCGTACCGGACTCGTTGTTGATGTCGATCGACATGGGGTGCGGGGTTCTCAGCTTTCGTTGCGTCGGGGTGTGCGCGGCGCGCGTGCGGCGCCGTCGTGCTGGGCCTGCTGCTTGGCGTCGTAGTGCCCGTAGGCGTCCACGATCTTGCCGACCAGCTTGTGCCGGACGACGTCCTGGCTGGTGAGCCGGGAGAAGTGGATGTCCTCCACGTCCTCCAGGATCTCCTGGACGACCTTGAGTCCGCTCTTCGTGCCGCTCGGCAGGTCGATCTGGGTGACGTCGCCGGTGACCACGATCTTGGAGTTGAAGCCGAGCCGGGTCAGGAACATCTTCATCTGCTCGGCGCTGGTGTTCTGCGCCTCGTCCAGGATGATAAAAGCATCATTCAAGGTACGGCCCCGCATGTAGGCCAGCGGGGCGACCTCGATGGTGCCGGCCGCCATCAGGCGGGGGATCGAGTCCGGGTCGATCATGTCGTGCAGGGCGTCGTAGAGCGGGCGCAGGTAGGGGTCGATCTTGTCGTAGAGGGTGCCGGGCAGGAAGCCCAGCCGCTCCCCCGCCTCGACCGCCGGACGGGTCAGGATGATCCGGGTGACCTGCTTGGCCTGGAGCGCCTGCACGGCCTTGGCCATCGCCAGGTAGGTCTTGCCGGTACCGGCCGGGCCGATGCCGAAGACGATGGTGTGCCGGTCGATGGCGTCGACGTAGGTCTGCTGGTTCAGCGTCTTCGGCCGGATCGAGCGGCCCCGGTTGGACAGGATGTTCATGGTGAACACCGACGAGGGGCTGGTGGAGCCCTCGGCGCTGCCCGGGTCCTGCTCGGCCTTGCGCAGCATCGCGATGGAACGCTCCACCGAGTCCTCCGTCAGGGGCTGGCCGGTGCGCAGCACCAGCATCATCTCGTCGAACAGTCGCTGGACCAGTCGGACCTCGGCGCGGTCGCCGGTGACGGTGACCCTGTTGCCCCGGGCGTGGATGTCGAGGTCCGGATAGGCCGTCTCGATCACCTTCAGCAGCGAGTCCCCGGTGCCGAGCACGGTCACCATCAGGAACTGCTCCGGAATGACGATCTTCGCCTGGGCAGTGCGCACATCTGGGTTCGTGGAAGTCATGGGTCGGCGCTGAGGCCTGCCTCATCCCATCTCGGTAGGGTCCGCCAGCCTCTCGGGCGTGGTGCGTCCAGGGTACGACGGACGGAAGGGCCATCGGGAACGATGGTCCGCCTGTTCACGGGGGTGACGCCAGCGGTTTAAGCGACACCGCCTCACAGCCGGCGCGGGACCGGCACCCGCATCAGGTCCTCGGCCAGCACCAGCTCGCCGTCGAAGTGGCGCCGGGCCTCGACCAGGTGGCCGGTCAGGTCCGGGTAGCGCTGGGAGAAGTGGGTCAGCACCAGCGTCCGCACGCCGGCCTCGGCGGCGACCCGGGCGGCCTGGGCGGCGGTCAGGTGGCCGTGCTCCTCGGCCAGTCGCCGGTCGGCCTCCAGGAAGGTCGCCTCGATCACCAGCAGGTCGGCCCCGGCCGCGAGTTCGGCGACCCCGGCGCAGAGCCCGGTGTCCATCACGAAGGCCGCTCGCTGGCCCCGCCGCTCCTCGCTGACCTGCTCCAACGCCACCGTGGCCCCGTCCGGGGCGGTCACCGTGCCGCGCCGCTGGAGCTCGCCCACCAGCGGCCCGGTCAGGCCGAGCGCGGCCAGCTTCGCGGGCAGCAGCCGCCGTCCGTCCGGCTCGGTGAGCCGGTAGCCGAAGGACTCCACCGGATGGGACAGCCGGACTGCCTCCAGCGCGAAGGGCGCGCCGGGCGCCTTCAGCTCACCCGATCCGGTGACCGGCTCCGGCAGCAGCGTCACCGTCTCGTGGAAGGCGCTGGCATGGTGCAGCCGCTCGAAGAACTGCTGCCCGGACGCCGGGTAGTAGGCGCTGACGGCGTGCGGTACCCGGTCCAGGTTGATCCGCTGGATGATGCCGGGCAGGCCCAGGCAGTGGTCGCCGTGGAAGTGGGTGACGCAGATCCGGGTGATCGCATGGGCACTCACCCCGGCGTGCAGCAGCTGCCGCTGGGTGCCCTCGCCGGGGTCGAACAGCAGCCCCTCGCCGTCCCAGAGCAGCAGGTAGCCGTTGTGGTTGCGGTGCCGGGTCGGGACCTGACTGGCCGTCCCCAGCACCACCAGCTCGCGTGGCGACACCCGGTCAGATCAGCTTCTCGCGCAGGCCGTCCCCGCCGCCCAGCACGTGGACATGGGCGTGGAACACGGTCTGGCCGGCGCCGCTGCCGGTGTTGAAGATCAGCCGGTAGCCCGCGCCGCCGGCCTGGACCGCGACCTTCTCGTCCTCGGCGACCCGGCCGGCCTCGGCCAGCAGTGCCCCGGCCAGCGCCGGGTCGGCGTCGGCGAGCGAGGCGGCGTCCGGGTAGTGGGCCCGGGGGACCACCAGCACATGGGTGGGGGCCTGCGGGTTGATGTCACGGAAGGCGAGGGTCTCCCCGGTCTCCCGAACCACCGTCGCCGGAATCTCCCCGGCCACGATCCTGCAGAACAGGCAGTCCGCCTGCGGCTCTCCCGACACGTCGTCATCTCCTGCTGGTTGAGGGCTTGCTCGGGCGGTAACGGCTGTCCGCCGCATCGTACCCGCGGCAGTGGTCGGCACGGTCACCCGCGCAGCGCGGCCTTGTCCTGCTCCACCGAGCGCCGGGCGGCCTGCAGCGCCAGCGCCTGGGCGACGATCCCGGCGACCAGCACCACGGTGGCCACCCCGGCCAGGGCCGGCACCGACAGCAGCGCCAGCGCGGCTATGGTCAGCGCCGAGACCCCGAGCAGGCTGTAGCCGACGTAGCGGCTGCGCCTGGCCGACAGCAGCAGCGGACGGCGCAGCTGCGCCGGGACCTGGCGGACCGCCCACAGCAGCCAGCCGCCCCAGGCCAGGACCACGACCCCGAGGCAGATGCCGCGTGCGGTCCAGTCGGTCTGCCCCTGGGCCTGCACCATCACGTTGACCAGCAGGAAGCAGGCGATCGAGATCCACCGGGCGGGCGCGATCAGCCGGACGGTGACCACCCGGAGGTTGTGCACGCCCAGGCCCGAGGTCGACTGGTCGGCCGCGGCGACGGCGGCGAAGCCCTGGGCCGCGCCGTAGTTGTCGCCGCGCTGCATCTGCAGCAGCGCCAGCTGGTTGCGGGCGGCCCGGTGCTCGGGGTCCAGCCGCAGCGCCTCGCGGTAGCACTCCTCCGCCTCGGGGCGGTGCCCGGAGCGCTCGGCGACCCGCCCGAGGATGAAGTGGGTGTCCGGCTCGTGGGGGGCGAGCTCCCTGGCCCGGAACGCCGCCTGCTGGGCGACGGCGGAGTGGAAGTAGCCGGCCGTGTTGGCCAGCAGCACCTTGGCCACCAGCATGTGCCCGTACCAGTGGTGCGGGTCCAGCCGGACCGACTCCCCGGCCGCCGCCCAGGCCGGCTCCCACTGCTCCAGCTCGATCAGCGCCAGCGTCCGGAAGCGCCAGGCCACGACCTGGTCGGGCTTGTGCGCCAGCGCCTGGTCGGCGGCGTGCAGGGCCTCCCGGTAGTCGTGCTGGGCGTAGTGGCAGCGGGCCATCACGCACCAGGCGTCGACGTTGCCGGGCTGCTCGGCCAGGGCCTCGGCCAGCAGCGGCAGGGCCTGCTCGGGGCGGCCGAGGTCCATCAGCGCCCGGGCCCGCTGGAGCCGCCCGAGGGCGGCGTCGTCGTCGCTCACAGCTTCCTGTTCTTCTTCAGGTAGGCCACCAGGTCGTCGTACATGCCGCCCTCGTTGGCGAACATGGCGACGTTGCGGGCGGCGGAGAACCAGGCCTCGACCGAGGGCTTCACCTGCTCGGCGGCGTCCAGCAGGTCGCGCATCCCGATCATCCGGACCTGGCCGCTGGCGGCGGAGTCCAGCAGCGCCGTCTCGGCCGCCGACTCGCAGACGTGGGCCAGGTCGGCGCCGGAGTAGCCGTCGGTCTTCTTGGCCAGCTTGCCCAGGTCCACGCCCTCGATCGGGCGGTCCCGCAGGTGGTAGCGGAGCACCGCCTCGCGGGCGGGCTGGTCCGGCGGCAGCACCAGCAGCGTCCGGTCCAGCCGCCCGGGGCGGCGTAGCGCGGTGTCGACGTCCCAGGGGTGGTTGGTGGCGGCGAGGACGAAGACGCCCTCGTTGTCGGACTGGGCGCCGTCCAGCTCGGTCAGCAGCTGGTTGACGGTGCCGCGCATGGCGTTGTGGCGCAGGCTGCTGCGCTTGCCGCCGAGGGCGTCGATCTCGTCCAGGAAGATCACACAGGGGGCGTTGCGGCGGGCCGCCGCGAAGACCTCGTGCAGGTTCCGCTCGGACTGGCCGATGTACATGTCCAGCACGTCGCTGAGGCTGACCGAGATGAACTTGGCGCCCAGCTCGCCGGCGACGGCGCGGGCGATGAAGGTCTTGCCGCAGCCGGGGGACCGTAGAGCAGCAGCCCGCCGCGGAGCGACTTGCCGTAGAGGCGGCGCAGTTCGGGGTTGCGCATCGGGGCCAGGAAGGCGGCCTGGAGCCGCTTCTTGACCTCGGTCATGCCGCCCACGTCGGCGAGGCCGACCCGGCTGGTCTCGACGTCCCAGTCGAACTGGTCGCCCGGGGCGTCCTCGCCCTCGGCGGCCATCCGCTCGGGCTCCGGGTCCGGGTCGACGAAGCGCGGCTGGACCACGTCGCTGAGCTGCTGCTCGGCGGTGCTCCAGTCGAAGACCGGGGGCTCGGACGGCGGCAGCGGCTGCGACTGCGCAGGCTGGACGGGCGGCACCGGTTGGGCGAGCTCGGCCGACTCGGGCATCGACTCGGGCATCGGGTCCGGCAGCCCCTCCGGCACCGGTTCGGCAGCGGGGGCAGGGGCGGGGGCAGGGGCGGGCGCGGCCGGCAGGCCCATCGCGCGCAGCATCAGCTCCCGGGCCTCGGGGTTCCCCGGCTCGTACTGCAGCGCCACCGCGACCTGGGACACGGCCTCCTGGGGCGCGCCGGCGTCCAGCAGCAGCGCGGCCAGGTGCAGGCGCAGGGGGACGTCCGCCGGAGCCGCCTCGACGGCGGCGCGCAGACTGCGGATCAACGGGGAGTCTTCAGCCATACGGCTGACCCTACGGGGTGGTGATCTGCGGGTTCCACAGGGTCGGGGCTATTGCCCCGGTCCTGTCCTGCTTCTCACATTCGCCCGCCGCCCGCGCTACAGCCGCGGCACCTCCGGCGGGGTGGCCGCCGGGTGCTCCGCGAGCGCCTCCAGCGCGATCCGCACCGCCGTGTCCAGCTGCGGGTCGCGGCCGGCCACCCAGTCCTGCGGGGTGCAGACCACCTCCACGTCCGGGTCCACCCCGTGGTTCTCCAACCCCCAGCCGTAGCCCTCCATCCAGGTCGAGTAGCGCGGCTGGGTCACCCCGGTGCCGTCCACCAGCTCGTAGCGCGAGTCGATCCCGATGACGCCGCCCCAGGTGCGGACGCCGACCACCGGACCCAGCCGCAGGGCCTGGAAGGCGGCGTTGACGATGTCGCCGTCCGAGCCGCAGAACTCGTCGGCGACGGCGACCAGCGGGCCGCGCGGCGCGTACTCGGGGTAGGTGTACGGCGTGCGGTCCCGCGTCCGGCTCCAGCCGATGACCCGGCGGTTCAGCTTCTCCACCACCAGCTGCGAGGTGTGCCCGCCCCGGTTCTCCCGGACGTCGACCACCAGGCCGTCCCTGGCCATCTCCCGCTGGAGGTCGCGGTGCAGCTGCGCCCAGCCGCTGGCGACCATGTCCGGGACGTGGAGGTAGCCCAGCCGGCCCTCGGACAGCGCGTGGACCCGGGCCCGCCGGCCCGCCACCCAGGCGTGGTAACGCAGCGGCTCCTCGTCGCCGATCGGTACCACCACGACCGCGCGCTCGGCCCCGTCGACCCCGGCCACGGTCAGCTCCACCGGCTTGCCGACCGTCCCGGCCAGCAGCGGCGCGGGGCCGGTGACCGGGTCGACCGGACGGCCGTCCACCGCCAGCAGCGCCTCCCCGGCGCGGACGTTGACTCCGGGGGCGGCCAGCGGGGAGCGGGCGGCCGGGTCCGAGGACTCGCCGGCCAGCACCCGGACCACCCGCCAGCGGCCGTCGCCGTCCCGGGCCAGGTCCGCGCCGAGCAGGCCCTGTCGGCGCCCGGGCGGCGCGCCGTGCCCGAAGTCGCGGACGTAGGCGTGCGAGGTGCCCAGCTCGCCCTGGAGCTCCCAGAGCAGGTCGACCAGGTCGTGGTGGCTGCCGACCCGCTCCACCAGCGGACGGTAGCGGCGCTGCACCGCGTCCCAGTCCAGGCCGCCCAGGTCGATCCGCCAGAAGTTGTCCCGGGCCAGCCGGGCGGTCTCGTCGAACATCTGCCGCCACTCGGCGGCGGGGTCGACGGTGACCCGCACCCGGGCGAGGTCGACCTGGACGGACTCGTCCGGGTCCTCCCGGCCGACCTTGCGGTCGGCCGGCACGATCCGCAGCTCCTCGTGGTCGACCACGGCCAGTCGGCTGCCGTCGCCGGAGACGCGGAACCAGCTGAGGGCGTCGACCAGGGTCTCCGCCCGGCGGCCGGCGAAGTCGAAGCGCTCCAGCGCCGCCCGCTCGGGCTTGGCCTCCGGGGTGGCCCTGGCCGTGCCCAGCTGGCCGGCCAGCGGCCGGCTCAGCCAGGCCACCCCGCCGTTGACCGCCTGCAGCGCCGAGTAGCGCCCGGCCGGGACCGGGAAGGGCACGATCCGGTCGGCCAGGCCCGCCAGGTCGACCCGGGTCGGGGCGGGCCGGTCCCGCTGCTCGGCCGGCGCAGCCGGGTCGTCGGCCGCGACCGGGTCATCCGCCCCGGCGCCGTCGACGGGACCGGCCGCGGCGGCAGGGGCCGCGACCGGGGCCGGGGTCGGCCCCTCGCCGCCCTTGCCCGGCGGGCGACCCCGGAGCTCCGGGCCGAAGGGCGACAGGGTGTCCGCCGCCAGCGTCAGCAGATAGGGGCGGCAGGCCAGCGGGAAGGACAGGTCGAAGACATGGGCGTCGTAGACCGGGTCGAAGTCGCGGACCGACAGGAAGGCCAGGTGCTTGCCGTCGGTGGTGAAGGCCGGGGAGAAGTCGGTGAAGCGCGGCTCGGTCAGCTCGGTCACCGAGCCGTCCGCGAGTCGGGCGATCCGCAGCTGCCGCGGGGACTCCAGCTGGTCGACCCGCTGCGACCAGACCAGCCACTGCGAGTCCGGCGAGAACACCGGGCCGGTCGCCTCGCCCCCGGCGCTCCGGCCCAGCTCGGTGACGGCGGGGTCGCCGTCCGGGGCCGCCGCGTCGAGCAGCAGCACCCGGCCGTCGCGGTCGGCGACAGCCAGCCGGGCGCCGTCCGGGGAGACGGCCAGGGCCTCGACCCGGCCGATCCGCCCGGCCGCGATGCGCCGGCCGTCGGCGAACTCCAGCGCGTCGTCGCCCTCGGCGTCGGTCACCCAGACCGCGCCGCCGTCCGGGAGCACCCGGGGCAGCCGGTGGCGGACGCCCGGCGCGTCGGCCAGCACCCGCGCCGGGCCGTCCCGGTGGGTCACCCGGTGGATCGTGCCGCGCACCTCGACCAGGCTGGACCGGCCCTCGGCGTCCGGCTGGACGGCGCCCAGGTAGCGGCCGGCCTGGACCGGGTAGGGCAGCCGCCCGGTCGACGGGCCGCCGAGGCGGATCTCCAGCCGGCGCGGCCGGGCCTGCTCCAGGTCGTCGACCAGCCAGAGGTCGCCGCCGCTGTGGTGGACGACCCGGACGCCGTCGGTCGAGGCGTTGCGGGCGTAGAAGTCGTGTTCGCCGTGGCTGCGCAGGTCGGAGCCGTCCGGCAGGCTGGACCAGAGCCGGCCCTGGCCGTCGTGGTCGCTGAGGAAGGCGATCCGCTCCCCCACCCACATCGGCGAGTCGATGTTGCCGTCGAGGTCGGCGTGGATCCTGGCGAAGTCCCCCTCGGCGCCGTCCGTGCCGGGCGTGCCCAGCCAGAGCTTGCCGGCCGTGCCGCCCCGGTAGCGCTTCCAGCGCGCCGGCTCCACGCCCATCCCGGCGCTGCCGAGCAGCACCCGCGCGCCGCCGGGCTCGGCGGCGACCGCGCTCACCCGCCCGTACGGCAGTTCCCGGGCCGGGCCGCCGTCCAGCGGCACCGCGAAGGCCCAGACATGCACCCCGGACATCCGGCCGACCGAGCTGAGCGCCAGCACCTCGCCCTCGGCGGTCCAGCCGGCCACCGCGGTCTTCGCGCTGCCCCAGTGGGTCAGCCGCCGCGCCGGGCCGCCCTCGACCGGGGCGACGTGCACCTCCGGCGCCCCGTCCCGGCTGGAGGTCCAGGCCAGCAGCGTGCCGTCCGGGGAGAACCGGGGACGGCTCACCGGCGCCCGGTCCGCGCTCACCCGCCAGGCCCGGCCGCCCTCGACCGGGGCCAGCCAGACGTCGTCCTCGGCCACGAAGGCGACCAGTCCGTCATGCAGATGGGGATACCGGAACCAACCCGCGGGTGGAGTCACCCGGCCACAGTAACCGCGCCGCTGACCGTTCGACAGGGTGCGTTCCGCGGCTCCGGGCTCAGCTCCAGCGCCCGCTGCGGCCGAGCAGCAGCGCCCCGGCGGCCACGCCGGCGGTGGAGGTCCGCAGCACCGAGCGGCCCAGCCGGACCGGGGCCGCGCCGGCCTCGGCGAAACGCGCCAGCTCGTCCGGGGAGACCCCGCCCTCCGGGCCGACGACCAGCACCACGTCGCCGGAGGCCGGCAGGGTGGCGTCCGCCAGCGGCTGGGCGCCCTCCTCGTGCAGCACCGCGCCCAGCGCCGCGCCGGCCAGCAGTTCGGCGACCTGCCGGGTGCTCATCGGTTCCGCGACGGTCGGGAAGCGGAGCCGGCGGGACTGCTTGCCGGCCTCGCGGGCGGTGGCCCGCCACTTCGCCAGCGCCTTCGCCCCGCGCTCGCCCTTCCACTGGGTGATGCAGCGGGAGGCCGCCCAGGGCACCACCTCGTCCACGCCGACCTCGGTCATCAGCTCGACCGCCAGCTCGCCCCGGTCGCCCTTGGGCAGTGCCTGGACCACGACCAGCCGGAGCTCGGGAGCGGGCTCGGCCAGCAGCCCGCCGACCCGGACCTCCAGCACGTCCTTGCCCTCGACGCCGCAGACCTCGCCGGACACCCCGGCTCCGGCGCCGTCGGTGAGCACCACCTGCTCGCCGACGGTCAGCCGGCGCACGGCGACGGCATGCCGGCCCTCCGCCCCGTCGAGGCGGACCACCCCCCCGACGGGGGCGAGCCGGGCGGTGTCCACGACGAACACGGGGGCGGTCACATGGTCTCCAAGCGGGGAGAGCCCGAGGGGGCGGGCCGTCAGCGGCCCGCCCCCTCGGTGGTCGGTTCTGTGCGGACGGGCTCAGCGCCCGTTGAACGCGTCCTTCAGCCGGGAGAAGAGTCCCTGCTGGCCGGGGGCGAAGGTGCCCGAGGGGCGCTCCTCGCCGCGCAGCTTGGCGAGCCGGCGGAGCAGGTCCTCCTGCTCGGCGTCGAGCTTGCTCGGGGTCTGCACCTCGACATGCACTATCAGGTCGCCCCGGCCGCCGCCGCGCAGGTGGGTGATGCCCCGCCCGTGCAGCGGGATCGACTGGCCGGACTGGGTGCCGGGACGGACGTCGATCTCGACGCCGCCGTCCAGGGTCTCCAGCGGGACCTTGGTGCCCAGCGAGGCCGCCGTCATCGGCAGGGTGACCGTGCAGTGCAGGTCGTCCCCGCGCCGTTGGAAGGTCGAGTGGGCGTTCTCGCTGATCTCGACGTAGAGGTCGCCGGCCGGGCCGCCGCCGGGGCCGACCTCGCCCTCGCCGGCCAGCTGGATCCGGGTGCCGTTGTCGACACCGGCCGGGATCTTCACGGTCAGGGTGCGCCGGGCGCGGACCCGGCCGTCGCCGGCGCACTCGGGGCAGGGGGTCGGCACGACCGTGCCGAAGCCCTGGCACTGCGGGCACGGGCGCGAGGTCATGACCTGGCCCAGGAAGGACCGGGTGACCTGCGACACCTCGCCGCGACCGCGACACATGTCACAGGTCTGGGCGGAGGTACCGGGGGCCGCGCCCTCGCCGTTGCAGGTGGTGCAGACGACGGCGGTGTCCACCTGGATGTCCTTGGTGGTGCCGAACGCCGCCTCTTCGAGGTCGATGTCGATCCGGATCATCGCGTCCTGGCCGCGCCGGGTGCGCGAGCGCGGGCCGCGCTGGCCGCCGGCCGCGCCGCCGAAGAAGGCGTCCATGATGTCGCTGAAGCCGAAGCCGGCCCCGGCGCCGAAGCCGCCGGGCCCGCACCGCCGCCGTTGGCGGAGAGCGGGTCACCGCCCAGGTCGTAGATCTGCCGCTTGTTGGGGTCCGAGAGGACCTCGTAGGCGGCGTTGATCTCCTTGAACCGCTCCTGGGTCTTCGGGTCCGGGTTGACATCCGGATGGAGTTCTCTCGCCAGACGGCGGAACGCCTTCTTGATCTCGTCCTGACCCGCGTCACGCCGGACGCCGAGTACCGCGTAGTAGTCCGTGGCCACCAAAATGCTCCGCTTGTTTCCGTTCGCGCCGACGATCCAGTATCCAGCTCAGGCAAGGACGCTAGGACGCCGCCAGGATCTGGCCGACGTACCGCGCCACTGCCCGGACGGCGCCCATGGTGCCCGGGTAGTCCATCCGCGTCGGCCCGACCACGCCCAGTTTGGCGACGGTCTCGTCGCCCGAACCGTAGCCCACCGACACGACCGACGTGGAATTCAGCCCCTCGTAGGCGTTCTCCCGGCCGATCCGCACCATCATGCCCGCGTCCGCGGTCTCTCCGAGCAACTTCAGCAGGACCACCTGCTCCTCCAGGGCCTCCAGCACGGGGGCGATGGTGAGCGGGAAGTCGTGCGGGAAGCGGGTGAGGTTGGCCGAACCGCCGATGACGATCCGCTCCTCGGTCTGCTCCGCCAGCGCCTCGAAGAGGGTCGACAGCACGGCCGTGACCACGCCCCGGTCCTCGTGCTCGAAGCCCTCGGGGAGGTCCTGCAGCAGGGTCGGCACCTCGGCGAAGCGCTGGCCCCCGGCACTGCTGTTCAACCGCGCCCGCAGGTCCGCGAGCAGCGTCTCGCCGACCGCCGAGGGGCAGTCGATCAGCCGCTGCTCGACCCGGCCGGTGTCGGTGATCAGCACCAGCATCACCCGGGTCGGGGTGAGCGAGACCAGTTCGACGTGGCGCACGGCCGAACGCGAGAGCGAGGGGTACTGGACCACCGCGACCTGCCGGGTCAGCTGCGCCAGCAGCCGCACCGTCCGGGCCACCACGTCGTCCAGGTCCAGCGCGTGGTCCAGGAAGTTGCCGATGGCTCGGCGCTCCGCCCCGGACAGTGGCTTGACCTCGGTCAACCGGTCGACGAAGAGCCGGTAGCCCTTGTCGGTCGGCACCCGTCCGGCGCTGGTGTGCGGCTGGTGGATGTAGCCCTCGTCCTCCAGTGCGGCCATGTCGTTACGCACGGTGGCCGGGGACACGCCGAGATTGTGCCGTTCGACCAGGGCCTTCGAGCCCACCGGCTCCTCGGTCCCGACATAGTCCTGGACGATGGCACGCAGCACCGCGAGCTTGCGGTCGTCGAGCTTGCGCTCCTCAAGCACGGGGCACGCACCTCCTGCGGTCGGTCGGTTCTGGCACTCTGGGGAAAGGAGTGCCAATACCCGTCCGGCCAGTGTAAGGCGGAAGGGTGCGCCACCGGAACGGCCGGGCCGCCCCGGACGTACTTGTGGGTAAGCCCGACAGGGCAGAATTGCATGGAGAAGGCACACTTTGAGGAGAGAGTCATGGCCAGGACACGCTTTGCCCCCGACCGGGGCTTGACCAACCGCATGGTCCTGACGATGTTCCTGATCGGGCTGCTGTACGTGGTCTTCGTCGGCGCGCTGATCGTGCTGCTCAAGGGCGCCTGGCCGATCGTGGTCGTGGTCGCCGCCGGGCTGTTCATCGCCCAGTTCTGGTTCAGCGACAAGATCGCCGCCTTCAGCATGGGCGCCCGCGAGGTCACCCCGCAGGAGTTCCCGGAGCTGCACGGCGCCGTGGACCGGCTCTGCGCGCTGGCCGACATGCAGAAGCCGCGGGTGGCCGTCGCTCAGAGTGACGTACCGAACGCCTTTGCGACCGGCCGCAACGAGAAGAACGCCGTGGTCTGCGTCACCACCGGGCTGCTCCGCCGGCTGGAGCCGGAGGAGCTGGAGGGCGTGCTCGCCCACGAGCTCTCCCACGTCGCCCACAAGGACGTGATGGTGATGACCATCGCCGGCTTCCTGGGCGTGCTGGCCGGTGTGATCACCAGGGTGGGCGTCCAGTTCGGGATGTTCGGCGGCTTCGACCGCCGCGACAACCGGGACGACAACAGCGGGATGATCATGCTCGCGGTGATCGCGGTCAGCGCGGTCGCCTACGCCATCAGCTTCCTGCTGACCCGGATGCTCTCCCGCTACCGCGAGCTGTCCGCCGACCGCTCGGCCGCCGAGCTGACCGGCCGCCCCTCGGCGCTGGCCTCGGCGCTGACCAAGGTCACCGGGCAGATGGCCGCCATCCCCACCCAGGACCTGCGCCGCGCGCAGCCGTTCAACGCCTTCTACTTCGCCCCGGCGCTGAAGCCGAGCGAGGCGATCAGCAACGCGTTCTCGACCCACCCCTCGCTGGAGAAGCGGCTGGAGCAGCTCGGCAAGATCTCCGCCGAGCTCGGCCGCCAGTAGCCCCTTCGGGGCCCGCACCGCCTCCTGCCCGCCCTGCCTACCGAGGAGCTGACCCCCATGGGCTTCCTGGACGCCCTGCTCGGCCGCACCAAGCCCGTCAAGCCCGACCTGGACCAGCTCTTCGGCCTGCCCTCGGCGGCGATCACGCTGGAGGCCGCCGCCGGGTTCAAGCCCACCGGCGTCGGCTCGGTCTGCTTCGCCGCAGCCGAGGGCGGCGCCTTCGCCCAGATCCAGCAGGACGTCCAGGCGCTGCTGGACGCCGACACCGGCCGGGGCGGCACGCCGATCGAGTCCAGCCGGGACTCCTACGGCTACACCTGGCTGACCTCCCGGCACGACCCGGAGGACTTCGTCTCGCTGGTCAACGACATCCACGCGGTCAACAGCGCGCTGGAGAGCACCGGCTTCGGGCCGCAGCTGCTCTGCTCGCTGGTCAACTTCACCGACGTCCAGCACCGCCGGCTGGCGCTGGTCTACCTGTTCAAGCGGGGCAGCTTCTACCCCTTCGCCCCGCTGCCCGGCGAGAAGCGGGACAACCCGCTGGAGATCCAGATCAAGGCGATGATCGGCAACGACCTGCGGCTGGAGCAGGACCTCACCCGCTGGTTCCCGGTGTGGGGAGCCCCCGGCCTGTGACCCGCCCCGTGGACAGCCGCCGCTACAGCCCCGACCTGACCCCGCCGTGGAAGCGGTCGGTCCCCGCGCCCGAGGTGCCCGCCGAGCGGGACCTGGTGGTGGAGGAGGTCGTCACCGGCTTCTGCGGGGCCGTGCTGCGGGTCGAGAAGACCGCCGAGGGCTTCACCGTCACCCTGGAGGACCGGCACCGCAAGGTCCGGGTTTTCCCGATGACGCCGAGCGGCTTCCTGCTCGACGGCAAGCCGGTGACCCTGGTCCGCCCCGGCACCGCCGCCGGACCGGCCGCGCCCGCGCGGACGGCCTCGGGATCGGTGGCCGTCAAGGGCGTCCGGGCCCGGGTGGCACTGCCCAGCCGGATCTACGTCGAGGGCAAGCACGACGCCGAGCTGGTCGAGCGGGTCTGGGGCGACGACCTGCGGATCGAGGGCGTGGTGGTGGAGTACCTGGAGGGGATCGACGACCTCCCGGCGATCGTCGCCTCCTTCCGCCCCGAGCCGGGACGCCGGCTGGGGGTGCTGGTCGACCACCTGGTGCCGGGCTCCAAGGAGTCCCGGATCGTCCAGCAGGTCGGCGGGGCCGACGTGCTGGTGGTCGGCCACCCCTACATCGACGTCTGGGCCGCGGTGAAGCCGGCCTCGGTCGGCATCCCGGCCTGGCCGGAGGTGCCGCGCGGCGAGGAGTGGAAGCTCGGCGTCTGCCGTCGCCTCGGCTGGCCGGCCGACACCGGAGACGCCTGGCGGCGCCGGATCCTGGCCTCCGTCAACTCCTACAAGGACCTGGACCCGACGCTGCTGCGCGCGGTCGAGGAACTGATCGACTTCGTGACCGCTCCGGCGTGACCGCTCCGGCGTGATCAGCGGGCCGGACCGGGCGCGGCGAGCGGGCGGAGCTCCTCGGTCATCTCGTCGAGGTCGTCCGCCGGGACCCGGGCGCGCCAGGCGTGGCGGCCGGCGGCGGAGAGGCCCAACCAGGCGGCCTCCTCGGCGTTGCCACTGGTGAGGGCCAGGGTGGCGATGCCGTCGGTGGTCGCCAGGACCTCGAAGGGGGCGCCGCGCCAGGACACCAGCAGCCGGCGGTAGCCGACCTCCTCGCACTGGGCGAATTCCAGCCGCCGGGTCAGCGTCGTGCCGTCCTCGGCGGCCCGGTAGGCGGTGGCCTCGCCCGGGTTCGGGCCGAAGTCGGCGAGGTGGGGCGTGCCCTGGAAGGTGACCATCAGGCCGCGCGCTACGCCGCCGCCTCCCGGAGCGGGCACCACGGGGCCGGTGGGCAGGCCGAGGTCCTCGGCGGCCGGGAAGGCGTGCCAGCCGGAGTGGCGGCCGGAGTAGCGGGCCAGTGGCTGCTCCCAGCCTTCGGCGCCGTCCTCGGCCAGGTGCCAGAGTTCGGCGCCGACCGGGGCCTCGGTGAGCTCCAGCCAGTACTCGGGAACGGCCACCGGCAGGTACTCGGTGTAGCCGGTGCCGAGGAACGGGGCGGGCAGCACCAGGGTGGAGCCGAGCCTGGCCGCAGCGGCGGTGCTCCGGCCGCCGAACGAGGCCCGGAACAGCTCCGGCCAGTGCGCCTGGAAGCGCAGCACGAACAGGCCGTCCCCCACCGGGAAGTCGGCTTCGGCCCCGGCCAGCCCGTGGTGGGCCCGCACGGCCGCGCCCGACTCGGCGTCGATCACGTCCACCAGGCGGGAGCACAGCCCCCACAGTGCGGACGGCTCGAAGCTGCCGGGCACGACGGTGTTGGCCAGGTACTGCCCGGCGAGCTGCCGGGTGACCGGCAGCTGGATGACGGTACGGGGGGAGAGCCCGGCGGTGGTGGTCATTCCGGGTGCCGTTCCTTCCAGGTGGCGAGCAGGTCGTGGCGCTCCTCGGTGAGGTCGGTGACCTCCTCCAGGGGAAAGGTGCCCTCGTACTCGATGGCCCCGGTCCGCGTCAGGTGGGCGTCGGCGAAGGCCGCCCCCTTGGTGCCCAGGTAGTACCCGTTGATCCGGCCGTCACGGGCTCCGCCGCTGGAGAAGAGCTCGCCCTTCCAGCGGAACGTCCAGCTGGAGGCGTACCAGGCGGTGACGTCCGCGGGCGCGACGAGGAAGACGTCGGCACGTCCCCCGGGATCCGGTTCCAAGCCCTCCGGGACGGGCGCGCGCCCCTCGACCCGGAGCGGGATCATCGGCAGGCGATCGTCGGTCAGGGCCCGGTAGGTCCGGCCCCGGTACTCGACGAACCGACCGGGGCGGTACGGGCGTGCGCTAGCCATTGATCTTGATCCACCTGATTCCGTTGAAGTGGGCGGCGAGAGACTCCTTGCCGTCCGAAGTCATTCTCCAGATCTCGGACCCGCCGGGCAGGGGGCCGCGAGCGGCCTCCCACTCGGGTATCCCTCCGCCGGTGTAGCCGGTGCCGATGAAGGGGTCCTGCCAGGGGCGCCCGGTGCTCACCCCGGCCAGGTCGGCGACGTGCTGGGCGACGGCCGGATCGTCGACCGCGCCGAAGGTGACGGCGGTGTCGAACTCCTCGGGGGCGCGCAGCCGCAGCTGGTAGGCCTCACTCGCCCCCTCCGGAACCGGGGTCCAACCGGCGCCCTTGTCGTCGAGGGCGAGGGCGTCGCGCAGCTCGGCGGGGGTGGTCAGGCCGGCGGTGTCGGTGCCGCGCGCGACGGAGCCGCCGAACTGGGTCGGATCGAACTCGCGCCCGTTGGGCAGGACCTCCGCGTTCTCCATGTAGGACTTGGCGACGTCCTCGCCGAGGACCTTGGTGACGACCTGGCCGTCCGAGATCGTGATGGTGTTGCGGACGTCCACCACCTGCTGGATCTGCTCGTCCGTCAGATCGTTGGTGGGGGTGGTCCGGAGCCGGTCGTGCTCGGCGCGGTCCAGTCCGCGGGCGTTCAGCTCCTGGTCGATCTGGGTGTCGAAATCCGGCGAGTCGCGCAGCGCGTCGCGGCCCAGCCGGGGCGTCCCGGGATCGAGTGCGGCCGGGGCGCCGTCGGGGAGGGGATCGGGGACAGGATCGGATCCCGGGCCGGAGTCCAGGGCATCGGCGATCCGGGAGCCTCCCCCCGCCTCCTCGGGCAGGCCGGGAGGCGTCGGGGCGGGCGGCGTCTCCTCCCTGGGCATGGTGGAGCGGAAGGACTCGGCGAGTTCGCTCTCGTTGGCCGCGTGGTCGGCGAGGTTCCTGGTCCCCTTCTCCACCGCCGCGTCGACCAGCTCGGCGTGCTTCTCGGCGATCTTCGGCAGGGACTTCTCCGCGTCCGCCCGCAGCCCCTCGAAGACCGCCTTCTCCTCTCCGCCTGCGGCCATCAGAAGGCCAGCCCGGCGACGCCGCCGCGCAGCACCTGCGCGTGGCCGCGCATGGTCTCCGCGTACCCGCTCAGCAGTTGGAGGTGCGTCCCGGCGGCGCCGTGGTCGACGGAGAAGCCGTCCCCCGGGCCGTCCTGGCCGGGCGCGCCGGTCTGCGACCAGTCCAGGCCGGACATGGCCTCCTCGATCCTGGCGAACAGCGGTTCGGCGGCGGCCTCGACGACCTCGCCGACGATGTGCTGGATGATCTCCTGCTTCAGCGTCTCCAGCAGTTCCTTCCCGGTCGCGACGATCAGCGGGACGGCGGCCTCCGCCAGCCCGAGCGTCACCACCGAGGCCGCCTGGTCCGCCACGAACGTCGCCGCCATGCCGACCAGCTCGGCCAGCGCCTCGGCCTTCTGGGCGACGATGTAGTCCGCCGCCAGGTCCAGTGCCTCCGCCAGCACCCGGCAGCCGTCGAGCAGGTCCTGGACGTGCTGCTCGGAGAGCCGGGACCAGCCGGACTGCATCCGCCGGGTGGCCGCCCCCTGGTAGGCCTGCGCGAAGTCCGCCACCGCCGTGCCGGCGTCCTGGTGCGTCCGCTCCAGGGCCGCACCGAAGTCCCGGACCAGGCCGGCGAACCGGCGGACCTCGTCCTCGTTCAGGTAGGGCCAGGGCACGCCGATGACATTGAGGAAGATCACGACCGGGCCCGGCAGATCGTCGACAGCCAAGATGCGCCCCGTTCGCGTCCCGCCAGGCCTGGGAGATTCGTGGTCGGAACCGGACCCTACCGGGTGCCGGATCCCGACCCGGCGAGGGGGTGCGCCGGGAGGGACGGGCGGTCCGCCGGGTCTCAGTCCACCAGGTCGCGCACCACCGCGTCGGCCAGCAGTCGGCCGCGCAGGGTGAGGACGGCCCGGCCGGCCGCGTAGGGCTCGGCGGCGAGCAGGCCGTCGGCCAGCGCGCGGTCGGCGGCCTTGCGGCCGGTCTCGTGCAGCAGCTCCAGCGGGCAGCCGTCGGCGAGCCGGAGCTCCAGCAGGATCCGCTCGACCCGGCGGTCCTCGGGCTCCAGCCGCTCGCGTCCGTGCGCCGGGGTGCGCGCCTCCGCGAGCGCCTGGGCGTAGGCCGCCGGGTGCTTGACGTTCCACCAGCGGACGCCGCCGACATGGCTGTGGGCGCCGGGTCCGGCGCCCCACCAGTCGGCGCCGGTCCAGTAGAGCTCGTTGTGGCGGCAGCGGGCCTCGGCGGTGGTCGCCCAGTTGGAGACCTCGTACCAGTGCAGCCCGGCCGCGCTCAGCAGTTCCTCGGCGATCAGGTAGCGGTCGGCGTGGACGTCGTCGTCGGTCATCGGGATCTCGCCGCGGCGGATCCGGGCGGCGAGCCTGGTGCCCTCCTCGACGATCAGCGCGTAGGCCGAGACATGGTCCGGGCCCGCGCCGAGCGCGGCCTCCAGCGAGGCGCGCCAGTCGTCGTCGCTCTCGCCCGGGGTGCCGTAGATCAGGTCCAGGTTGACGTGGTCGAAGCCGGCCGCGCGGGCCTCGGCCACGCAGGCCTCCGGGCGGCCCGGGGTGTGCCGGCGGTCGAGCAGGTCCAGCACGTGCGGCCGGGCGCTCTGCATGCCGAAGCTGAGCCGGTTGAAGCCGCCCTCGCGCAGCTCCGCCAGGTAGGCCGGGTCGACCGACTCCGGGTTGGCCTCGGTGGTGACCTCGGCACCCTCGGTGAGGCCGAACTCCTCGCGGATCGCGGCCAGCATCCGGACCAGGTCCCGGGCCGGGAGCAGAGTGGGCGTGCCACCGCCCAGGAAGACGGTCTGCACCGGCAGGTCGACGTCGCCGAGGGTGCGCCGGGCGTGCCGGATCTCGGCGACCAGGTTGTCGGCGTAGGTCTCCTGGGAGGCGACGGCGCCCGAGTCCCCGGCGGCCGAGCGCAGCTCGGTGGCGGTGTAGGTGTTGAAGTCGCAGTACCCGCAGCGGGTGGCGCAGTAGGGCACGTGGACGTAGAAGCCGAAGGGCCGCGTCCCGAGCCCGCGCAGCGCGGATTCGGGCAGGGCGCCGTCGGCGGGGACGGCTTCGCCGTCGGGGAGAGCGGAGGGCATGCCCTCCATTGTCCGGCATGCGCCGTCCGAACCGCGCCGCGCGGGAACTACCGTTCGTTGGGGTGATGGGTTGATCGGCACGGAGGGGACGGCGGAATGGACGAGCAGGCGGCGGGTGCGGTAACGGACGGGGCAGCGTCGGACGGAGACGTGGCCGAGGCGGTCCGCGGTGGTGGGAGCAGGACCGGAGCAGCGGCGAAGCCGCAGCGCTCGCTCTGGAAGGAGCTGCCGTTCCTGGTGGTGATCGCGCTGGTGCTGGCGGTGGTCATCAAGACCTTCTTCGTCCAGGCCTTCGTGATCCCCTCGGTGTCGATGGAGAACACCCTGGTGAAGAACGACCGGGTGCTGGTCGACAAGTTCAGCCCCTGGTTCGGGGCCGAGCCGCAGCGCGGCCAGGTGATCGTCTTCAAGGACCCGGGCGGCTGGCTCACCGGCGCGGAGGCGCCGCACCCGAGCAGCAACGCGATGGTGCGGGACACCCAGTCGGTGCTGAGCACCATCGGGCTGATGCCCTCGGCCGACGACGGCGACCTGATCAAGCGGGTGATCGCGGTCGGCGGCGACACCGTGGTCTGCAAGGCCGGGGCGCCGCTCTCGGTCAACGGCGTGGCATTGAAGGAACCGTACCTCTACCCGGGGGCCACCCCCTGCGACCAGGAACCGGTCGGCACGGTGACCGTGCCCAAGGGCTACCTGTGGGTGATGGGCGACAACCGCGGCGACTCGGAGGACTCCCGCTACCACTACCAGGGCCCGGGCAGCACGGCCGGCTTCGTGCCGCTGAGCGACGTGGTCGGCCGGGCGTTCGTGGTGGCCTGGCCGGTGGCGCACTGGGCGAGCCTGCCCTCGCCCGCCGACTTCCACCAGCCGGGGCTGCAGCAGGGCGACGAGGTCGCCGCGCCGGTCGCGCTGGGCGGTCTGGTGGTGCTCGTCGGCGCCGGGCTGGTGCTGCTGCGGGTGCGCCGTCGGCGCAGCCCGCGCGGCTGAGAGCGGTCGGTGCGGGCTGCCGGGGCCCGGTCGCGGGCCCCGGCAGCCGGGTGCTCAGGCCTCGTTGGCGCCCTCGTACATGGCCTCGATCGCGGCTGCGTTCTCGCGCTCGACGACCGGGCGCTTGACCTTGAGGCTGGGCGTCAGTTCGCCGTGCTCGATGTCGAGGTCGCGCGGCAGCACGGTGAACTTCTTGATCGTCTGCCAGCGCTGGAGGTCGCCGTTGAGGCGCTGGACGAAGCCGCCGATCAGCTCGTGCACCTCGTCGGAGGAGCAGACCTCGGCGTAGCTGCGGCCGGCCTGGCCGTGGGTCTTCGCCCACTGGAGGATGGTCGGCTCGTCCAGGGTGATCAGCGCGGTGCAGTAGTTGCGACTGTTGCCGATGACCAGGATGTTGCTGACGAAGGGGCAGACCGCCTTGAACCGGCCCTCGACCTCGCTGGGCGCCACGTACTTGCCGCCGGAGGTCTTGAAGATGTCCTTCTTGCGGTCGGTGATCCGCAGGAAGCCGTCCTTGTCCACCTCTCCGATGTCGCCGGTGTGGAACCAGCCGTCGCTCTCCAGCACCTCGGCGGTCTTCTCCGGGTTGTTGTGGTAGCCGCGCATCACGCCGGGGCCGCGCAGCAGGATCTCGCCGTCCTCCTCCGCGATCCGGACCTCGGTGCCGGGCAGCGGGGTGCCGACGGTGCCGATCCGGTAGTCCTCGCCGGGGTTGACCGTCGAGCCGGCGCTGGACTCGGTCAGGCCGTAGCCCTCCAGGATGTGCACGCCGGCGCCGGCGAAGAAGTAGCCGATCTCCGGGGCGAGCGCGGCGCTGCCGGAGACGCAGGCGCGCATCCGGCCGCCGAAGGCGTCGCGGATCTTGGTGTAGACCAGCTTGTCGGCAATGGCGTGCTGGAGCTTGAGCCCGAAGGGGACGGTCCGGTTGCCGGTGGCGATCAGCGACTCCTGCCCGGCCCGGGCGTAGTCGCGGGCGACCTTGGCGGCCCAGAGGAAGATCTTGTACTTCAGCCCGCCCTCGGCCCGGGCCTTGGACGCGATGCCGTTGTAGACCTTCTCGAACACCCGGGGCGCGGAGGCCATGTAGGTCGGCTTGACCACCGGCAGGTTGTGGATGATCCGGTCGACCCGGCCGTCCACCGCGATGACCGTGCCCAGCTGGATGTGGCCTGAGGTCAGCGTCTTGCCGAAGACGTGGGACAGCGGCAGCCAGAGGTACTGGACGTCGTCCGGGCCGAGCAGCCCGGTGCTCGACTGCGCGGCGGCCTGGTAGGCCCAGCAGTCGTGGACCAGCCGGACGCCCTTGGGACGGCCGGTGGTGCCCGAGGTGTAGATCAGGGTGGCCAGCTGCTCGCGCTCGATGGCCGCGACCGTGGTGGCGACGGCGTCCGGGTGCTCCTTGAGGTAGGCCGCGCCGCGCTCCTCCAGCTCGGCCAGGGAGAGCACCTCGACGCCCTCCTGCGGCTCCTCCGGCTTGCTGCCGTCGATGGTGACCACGAACTCCAGGGCCGGCAGGTGGCCGCACTCCCCCAGGATCTTGGCCAGCTGCTTGCCGTCCTCGGCAATAACGCCGCGGCTGCCGGAGTCCTCCAGGATGAAGGCGGTCTCGTCGGCGTTGGTGCTGGGGTAGACCGCGGTGACGGCCGCGCCGGCGCACATCACGCCGAGGTCCGCCAGGATCCACTCGATCCTGGTCGAACAGGAGATCGCCACCCGCTCCTCCGGCCGGATGCCCAGCGCCATCAGCCCGCCCGCGAGCGCCTCGACCCGCGCCGCCGCCTGCGCCCAGGTCAGCGAACGCCAGACCTCGGCGCCGGGGGCGCCGTCGGCGGCGTGCTCGTCCACCGGGACCGGGTAGCGGAAGGCCTCGCGATCGGGGGTCTGCGCGACCCGGGAGAGGAAGAGCTGCGCCACCGAGTCGGGCCGGCTGTCGATCAGCGACGGGCCGGACCCGGACGTCGCGCTCTGTGCTGTGGGGCTCACGGCTACCTCCGAGGGCCCAGTCACCGGGCCGAGACGGTTGTTAACTCACGAGTAACTAAGGGGCAACGATCAGGGTAGAACGTCACGGCCGTCCATGTAAGAGGCGTCGGTCCGCTACCTGCGCGGCACCCTCCGGAAATACACTTGCCGGTCGGCAAGTAAGCGAATTACCATGACTGCCCTGACCCGATGCCCCACCACTGCCCCGCAAAACCGGGTACGGTGTACGCAGATGTAACGCCGCTCCCTGTCGCCCCGATGGCCCACCGGAGGCGGAACCCGTGCCATCACCCGATGATGTGCCCACAGCCGGCCCACCGCCCGCTCCACCACAGCTGCCCACCTCGACCTCCTGAGAGAACCGTGTGCTGATCCGACTCCTGCGCGCCCATCTGGGCCCCTACACCAGGCCCATGACCTACCTGGTGCTGCTGCAGCTGATCCAGACCATCGCCACCCTGTACCTGCCGACGCTCAACGCCGACATCATCGACAACGGCGTGGTGAAGGGCGACACCGGCTACATCCTGCAGACCGGCGGGATCATGCTCGGGGTGACCGTCGCCCAGGTCCTCTGCGCCATCGGGGCGGTGTACTTCGGTGCGCGCACCGCCATGGCGCTCGGCCGCGACATCCGGGCCTCCGTGTTCGACCGGGTCCAGTCCTTCTCCGCCCGCGAGGTCGGCCACTTCGGCGCCCCCTCGCTGATCACCCGCAGCACCAACGACGTCCAGCAGGTCCAGATGCTGGTGCTGATGACCTTCACGCTGATGGTCTCCGCGCCGATCATGTGCGTCGGCGGCATCATCATGGCCCTCAACCAGGACGTCCCGCTGTCCACCCTGCTGGTCGCGATCGTGCCGGTGCTGGGCGTGGTGATCGGTCTGATCGTCAGCCGGCTGCGGCCGCTGTTCCGCTCGATGCAGGTGCGCATCGACGGCATCAACCGGATCCTGCGCGAGCAGATCACCGGCCTCCGGGTGATCCGCGCCTTCGTCAAGGACACCCACGAGCGCGAGCGCTTCGCCGTCGCCAACGAGGAGCTGACCGACAACGCGATCCGCGTCGGCAAGCTGCTGGCGCTGATGTTCCCGCTGGTGATGATGGTCGTCAACATCTCCAGCGTGGCCGTGCTGTGGTTCGGCTCGTACCGGATCAACAGCGGCGGCATGCAGATCGGCGCGCTCACCGCGTTCCTCAGCTACCTGATGCAGATCCTGATGTCGGTGATGATGGCCACCTTCATGTTCATGATGGTGCCCAGGGCCGAGGTCTGCGCCGAGCGCATCCAGGAGGTCCTGGACACCGAGAGCACCGTGATCCCGCCGCTGGCCCCGGTCCGCGAGCTGAAGCGCACCGGCTACCTGGAGCTGCGCGGCGCCGAGTTCCGCTACCCCGGGGCCGAGTCGGCGGTGCTGCGCGACGTCAGCATCGACGCCCGCCCCGGCGAGACCACCGCGATCATCGGCAGCACCGGGTCCGGCAAGACCACCCTGCTGACGCTGATCCCCCGGCTCTCCGACGCCACCGACGGCAGCGTCCTGGTCGACGGCGTGGACGTCCGCGACCTCGACCCGGTGCTGCTCGCCAAGACCGTCGGCCTGGTCCCGCAGAAGCCCTACCTCTTCTCCGGCACCGTCGCCACCAACCTGCGCTACGGCAACCCGGCCGCCACCGACGAGGAGCTCTGGGCGGCCCTGGAGACCGCCCAGGCCAAGGACTTCGTGGAGAAGCTGCCCGAGGGCCTGGACGCGCCGATCGCCCAGGGCGGCACCAATGTCTCCGGCGGCCAGCGCCAGCGGCTGGCCATCGCCCGGGTCCTGGTCCGCCGCCCGGAGATCTACCTGTTCGACGACTCCTTCTCCGCCCTGGACTACGCCACCGACGCGCGGCTGCGCGCGGCCCTCGCCCGCGAGACCGCCGACGCCACCGTGGTGATCGTGGCCCAGCGGGTGAGCACCATTCGCGATGCCGACCGGATCATCGTCCTGGACGAGGGCTCCGTCGTCGGCACCGGAACCCACCACGAGCTGATGGACACCAACGAGACCTACCGCGAGATCGTCCTGTCCCAGCTGACCGAGGCGGAGGCGGCATGAGTTCCGAACAGGAGGCAGCGGCCAAGCGCCGCGGGCCCGCCGCGATGCCCGGCCCCGGCCGGATGATGGCCGGTGGCCCGGTCGAGAAGTCGCTGAACTTCAAGGCCTCCGGCAAGCGGGTGCTCGGGCTGCTGCGCCCGGAGAGCGCGCTGCTGGGCATCGCGCTGGCGCTGGCCCTGGTCAGCGTCACCCTCTCGGTGATCGGGCCGAAGATCCTCGGCCACGCCACCGACCTGATCCTGGCCGGGGTCTTCGGCAAGAAGCTGCCGGCCGGCGTCACCCAGGCCCAGTACGCGGCCGGGCTGCGCGCGCACGGCCACGGCGACCAGGCCAAGCTGATCACCTCGATGCAGGACGTCCACCCCGGCCACGGCATCGACTTCAACGCGGTCGGCGGCGTGCTGCTCTGGGTGCTGGGCATCTACGTGCTCGCGGGGCTCTGCGGCATCGTCCAGGCCCGGCTGATGAACCGCTCGCTGCAGCGCGCCGTCCGGCGGCTGCGCACCGACGTCGAGGAGAAGATCGCCAGGCTGCCGCTGAGCTACTTCGACCAGCAGCCGCGCGGCGAGGTGCTGAGCCGGGTCACCAACGACATCGACAACATCGGCCAGACCCTGCAGCAGACGCTCAGCCAGATCCTGGTCTCGCTGCTGACCATCGTCGGCGTGCTCACCATGATGTTCTACATCTCCTGGCTGCTCGCGCTGATCGCCCTGGTCAGCGTCCCCGCCTCGGTGATCGTCGCGACCAAGGTCGGCAAGCGCGCCCAGCCGCAGTTCGTCGCCCAGTGGAAGACCACCGGCAAGCTCAACGCCCACATCGAGGAGATGTACAGCGGGCACGCGCTGGTCAAGGTCTTCGGCCGGCAGGAGGAGTCCGCCGAGCTGTTCCGCGAGCAGAACGAGAAGCTCTTCGCCTCCAGCTTCAAGGCGCAGTTCGTCTCCGGTCTGATCCAGCCCTGCATGATGTTCATCGGCAACATCAACTACGTGATGGTCGCCGTGGTCGGCGGGCTGCGGGTCGCCTCCGGCGCGCTGTCCATCGGCGACGTCCAGGCGTTCATCCAGTACTCGCGGCAGTTCAGCCAGCCGCTGACCCAGGTCGCCAGCATGTCGAACCTGGTGCAGTCCGGCGTCGCCTCCGCCGAGCGGGTCTTCGAACTGCTCGACGCGCCGGAGCAGGAGCCCGACCCGGTGAACCCGGAGCGCCCGGCCGAGCTGCTGGGCCGGGTCGACTTCGAGCACGTGGCCTTCCGCTACGCCCCGGAGAAGCCGCTGATCGAGGACCTGTCGCTGACCGCCGAACCCGGCCACACGGTCGCCATCGTCGGACCCACCGGCGCCGGCAAGACCACCCTGGTCAACCTGCTGATGCGGTTCTACGAGGTGACCGGCGGCCGGATCCTGCTGGACGGGGTGGACATCGCCGGCATGTCCCGCGAGGAGCTGCGGGACGGCATCGGCATGGTGCTCCAGGACACCTGGCTCTTCGGCGGCTCCATCGCCGACAACATCGCCTACGGCCGGGCCGGGGCCACCCGCGAGGAGGTCGTCGCCGCCGCCAGGGCGGCCCACGTCGACCGCTTCGTCCGGACCCTGCCCGAGGGCTACGACACGGTCATCGACGACGAGGGCACCGGTGTCAGCGCCGGCGAGAAGCAGCTGATCACCATCGCCCGGGCGTTCCTGGCCGAGCCCTCGATCCTGGTCCTGGACGAGGCGACCAGCTCCGTCGACACCCGGACCGAGGTGCTGATCCAGCGCGCCATGGCCAAGCTCCGCACCGGCCGCACCGCGTTCGTCATCGCCCACCGGCTGTCCACGATCCGCGACGCCGACACCATCCTGGTGATGGAGGACGGCGCGATCGTCGAGCAGGGCAACCACACCACCCTGCTGGAGGCCGAGGGCGCCTACGCCCGGCTGTACTCGGCGCAGTTCTCCCAGGCCGTGGCCGAGGTGGACTGACCGGGCGTCAGCACGCAGTGCCTGCGGGCCGGCTGCCGGGGATCCCCGGCAGCCGGCCCGCCTGTTCATCCGACCCGACCGCTCGTCACCAGAGGACCGGCAGCCGCTCCGGAATCCGCTTGATGAAGCCGGTGCGCCACACCAGCCGCTCCTCCGGGACGGCCGGCCGCAGCTCCGGCAGTCGGCCCAGCAGCGCGGTCAGGGCCACCTCCGCGTGCACCCGGCCCAGCGCGGTGGCCGGGCAGTAGTGGCGGCCCGCGCCGAAGGACAGGTGCGGGTTGTGCTCCCGCTCCGGGTCGACCCGGTCGGCGTCCGCGAAGACCTCCGGGTCGAAGTTGGCCCCCTCGACGCAGACCAGCACCAGCTCGCCCGCGCGGACCAGGACGTCGCCGAGCTCGACGTCCGCCGTCGCCAGCCTCGGCAGGCCGTCGCCGATGGAGAGGTTGACCCGCAGCAGCTCCTCGACGGCGGCGCCGATCCGCTCGGGCCGCTCGCGCAGCCGGTCCGCGAGCCCTCGGCCACCGGCCGAAACCCGCGGTCAACGCGGCGCTTCCGGCGCTCAGCGCGGGGCGTAGTGGGTGGGTGGCAGACCGACGACGGCGGTGAAGTCCCGGCTGAGATGGGCCTGGTCGGCGTAGCCGAGGTCGGCCGCGAGCAGCGGCCAGTCGACCGTTCCGCTGTCGGCGCGGAGCGCGGCCTCCTGCAGCCGGGCGCGGCGCAGCACCCATTTGGGCCCGACGCCGACGTACTCGGCGAAGAGCCGCTGCAGGGTGCGGACCGAGACCTCGCAGCGCGCGGCCAACTGCTCGACCCGGAGGACGGAGCGGTCGGCGGTGGCGGTGTCGACCATCGCCGCGACCTGCGGGACCAGCGGGTCGGCAGCCGGCAGCCGGTCGAGCAGGAAGGCGTCGGCGAGCCCGGCCATGGCGTCGGGATCCGTCTCCGCGAGGATCCGGCGGCCCGCGTCGTCGACCGCCGGGCCGAAGACCTCGACCCCGAGCAGCACCCGGTCGGCCAGCTCCTGCACGGGCCGCCCCCAGAACGGGCGGAAGCCGCCCGGCCGGAACTTGATCCCCAGGACCTGGCCGGCGCCCTCAAGGCGGCGGACGAACAGGCCCCGGTTCACCCCGTGGACCGCGGCCCCGGGCTGCTCGAACACCAGGTGGAGGTTGGGGTGGGAGAGGACCTGCTGCTCGTGCGGGGGGCGGCCGCGCAGGTCCCAGCGCACCTGCCAGTAGCACTCGACCAGCTCCGCGAGCCGGGCGTCCGGCGCCCGCCGCTCCAGCGTGAACCGGTCCGCCGCCTGCCGGTAGCGCAGCACGCCGCGCGGCTGCTCCTCCGCGTCCGCGCTGGTCATACCGTCCAGCCTACCGATGTCGCGTTTCTTCAAGACGCCCCCGCGCCCCGGGCCTAGCGTGGCGGGTATGACCATCATCCTCCCCCAGTTGACCGACGCCGCCGCCGAAGCCGCACGGGTCGTCCGTGCGGTCACCCCCGACCGGTTGACCGACCCCACCCCCGCGAGCGAGTGGGACGTCCGAACCGCCGCCAACCATCTGGTCCTGTGGACCTCCTACAACTTCGAACTGCGGGCCAAGGGCGGGGCCGCTCCCGAGGAGTGGCAGCAGCGGGACTTCACCGCCGAGCCCGGTTGGGCCGACGCCTACGCCGCCCAGCTGGACCGGGCCCTCGCGGCCTGGTCCGACCCGTCCGTCTGGGAGGGCGAGGTGAAGATGGGCGACTCCAGCATGCCGGCCGGGGCCGTCGCCGGGATGGTCCTGCTGGAGCTGGTGCTGCACGGCTGGGAGGTCGCCCGGGGCACCGGCCAGGAGTTCACCGTCCCGGACCCGGTCGCGACCACCGCGCTCGGCCTGGTCGAGCAGTTCGGCGACATGTACCGCTCGTTCCCGGGCGGCTTCGCCGACGTGGTCGCCGTCGCGGACGACGCCCCGGCCCTGGACCGGGCGCTCGCCCTCTCCGGCCGTGACCCGCGCTGGACGGCCTGACCCGCGCCGGACGTTCCGCCCGGCGCGTCGGCCGCCTCAGCTGGAGCTGCGCAGCGCGGGCCAGGTCTGCTGCCCCACCTCACCGTCGACCCCGAGTCCCTTGTCCCGCTGGAACGCCTCCACGGCGTTCTTGGTGTTCGGGCCGAACTGGCCGTCGACCCCGTCGACGACGTTGTAGCCCCGGTAGCTGAGGATGCACTGGATCTCCTTGACCGCCGCCACATCCGTGGACCCCGGGTCGGTCTCGGCGCTGCCGGAGTAGTAGTGGCAGTTGGCGATCCAGGCCGGCTGGGCCGGAGGCGCCGGGGTGGCCGTCGTCTGGGTCGGAGTCGGCGCGGAGGGCTGGGTCGACGTCCCGTCGGTCCCCGGCTGGCTCGGCGTGGCGGCGGAGGCCCCGGCCGTGGGCGAGCCGCCGTGGTGGGAGCGGGCCGTCGCCGAGCTGCCGGCCGAGGCCGTGGCCGTGGCCGTGGCCGTGGCCGAGCCCGAGGGCCGGGCGGCCGTCGCGCTGCTCCCGGCCGAGGCGGAGCCGGAGCCGGACGGGGCCGCGCCCGCCTGGAACGAGCCGCCCGCGCCGTTGGTGGCCGAGGCTCCGGCGGTGCCGCTGCCGGCCGCCGAGGCGTGCCCGCTCGGTCCGGCCACCAGCAGCGCCAGCCCGGCCGCAGCGGCGACGGCCACGGCCGCCCCGCTGACCAGCAGCCCGATCCGCCTGGGCCGCTCCTGCGGGGCCGGCTGCGGCGCGACGGGGCCGGGCTGCGGGCCGGGGGCCTGGATGACGTACGGGGCGAAGCGGCCGGCCGCCTCCGTCGGCGGAGTCGCCGGCACGGCGCCGGGGTGGACGGGCGCCTGGTGGACGGGCCCGGGGTGGACGGGCCCGGCCTGGTAGGGCGCGGCCTGGAGCGGCGCGGTCTGGACCGGTGTCGACCACGCCGACCGGCCGTCCCCGGCGGCGGGCACGGTGGCCGGGGTGTGCGGTCCCCGGGGCGTCGGCGGGCCGGACGGGGGAGGGGTGTGCGCGCCGAGCACGAAGGTGCCCTCGACCGCGGCCGGACCCGGGGCGGCTGCGGGGCCGAGCGGCTCCAGCGGCAACTGCGCCACCGCGTCGGTCACCTGAATGCACGTCATGATCGCGTCGCTGAGCCCCTGCGGCCAGGGCGCGAGCACCTGCCGGGTCAGCGCCGTCGCGATCACTTCCTCCGCGCTGGGCCGCCGGTCCTGCTCCTTGTCCAGGCAGGCCGCGACCAGGGCGGAGAGGTCGGTGTCGACCGCCGCCACCCGCTCCAGGACCTCCGGCTTCGGCGGCTCGAAGGCGACCCGGTGCAGCACGTCCACGCTGGTCCCGTCCCCGAAGGGGGCATTCCCGGTGACCGCGTAGGCGAGCACCGAGCCGAGCGCGAAGACGTCCGAGGAGGTGACCACCGGCAGTCCCCTGACCTGCTCCGGCGACATGTAGGCGGGCGTGCCCACCTGCTGGCCGGTGACGGTGATCGAACTGGTGCCGGACGCCTGGGATATGCCGAAGTCGATCAGTCGGCAGCCGTCCGGGCCGAGGACGACGTTGGACGGCTTGATGTCGCGGTGGACGACCTCCGCCCGCTCCAGCGCCGCCACCGCGCGGCCCAGGTCGGCCGCCAGCCGCCAGGCCGCCGCCGGGCCGAGGACGCCGTGGTCGGCCACGGTGCCGGTGAGGCTGAGCCCGGGGATGTACTCGGTGGCCATCCACAGCAGGTCCCCGTCGAAGCCGCTGCCCAGCAGGACGGCGGTCGGCCCGCCCTGGACCCGGGCCAGGGCCTCCGCCTCCCGCTCGAAGCGGCGGCGGAACTGGGGGTCCTCGGCGTACTCGGGCCTGATCACCTTGACCGCGGCCAGCCCCCGGTACACCGGCGCGCCCGGTTCGCGTCCCAGGTAGACCCGGCCCATGCCGCCGCCGCCGAGCAGCGCCAGCAGCCGGAAGGGCCCCACCTGCACCGGGTCGACCGGACGGAGCGGGGCGGCACCCAGGTGGTCCAGGCCGGTACCGGCGAAGACGCGCGGATCGGAGAGGGCATGGATGTGCTCTGGCATCTGACGACCCGGCTTCCCCTCGTACAACAGTTTGCAGCGGGAGGCTACCGCAGCCCGGGAAACGCCGGAGGGGCCCGCCGGAAGACGGGCCCCACCGATGGCACTCAGGTGCGCGCTACTTCTTCTTCTCCGCGGGTCCGTCGGCGTCCGTCGACAGCGCGGCGATGAAGGCCTCCTGCGGGACCTCCACCCGGCCGACCATCTTCATCCGCTTCTTGCCCTCCTTCTGCTTCTCCAGCAGCTTGCGCTTCCGGGAGATGTCACCGCCGTAGCACTTGGCGAGGACGTCCTTGCGGATGGCGCGAACGGTCTCGCGGGCGATCACCCGGGAACCGATGGCGGCCTGGATCGGCACCTCGAACTGCTGGCGCGGGATCAGCTTCTGCAGCTTCCCGGCCATCATCACGCCGTAGTTGTAGGCCTTGTCCTTGTGCACCACGGCCGAGAAGGCGTCGACCGCGTCGCCGTGCAGCAGGATGTCGACCTTGACCAGGTCGGCCGCCTGCTCGCCGATCGGCTCGTAGTCGAAGGAGCCGTAGCCCCGGGTCTTGGACTTCAGGATGTCGAAGAAGTCGAAGACGATCTCGGCCAGCGGCAGGGTGTAGCGCAGCTCGACCCGGTCCTCGGAGAGGTAGTCCATGCCCTGGAGCGCGCCGCGCCGGGCCTGGCAGAGCTCCATGATCGCGCCGACGAACTCGTTGGGCGCCAGGATGGTGCCGCGCACCACCGGCTCGTTCACCTCGGTGATCTTGCCGCCGGGGAACTCGCTGGGGTTGGTGACGGTGATCTCGCTGCCGTCCTCCATCACCACCCGGTAGACCACGTTGGGCGCGGTGGAGATCAGGTCCAGGTTGAACTCGCGCTCCAGCCGCTCCCGGATGATCTCCAGGTGCAGCAGCCCGAGGAAGCCGCAGCGGTAGCCGAAGCCCAGCGCCACCGAGGTCTCCGGCTCGTAGACCAGCGCGGCGTCGTTCAGCCGCAGCTTGTCCAGCGCGTCGCGGAGCAGCGGGTAGTCGCTGCCGTCCAGCGGGTAGAGGCCGGAGAAGACCATCGGGCGTGGTTCCTTGTAACCGCCCAGCGCCTCGGTCGCACCCTTGTGCATCGAGGTGATGGTGTCACCGACCTTGGACTGCCGGACGTCCTTCACCCCGGTGATGATGTAGCCGACCTCGCCGACGCCCAGGCCGTCGGCGACCTTGGGTTCCGGGGAGATGACGCCGATCTCCAGCAGTTCGTGGGTGGCGCCGGTCGACATCATCGCGATCCGCTCGCGCTTCGTCAGCTCACCGTCGACGACCCGGACATAGGTGACCACGCCGCGGTAGGTGTCGTAGACCGAGTCGAAGATCATCGCACGGGCCGGGGCGTCCTTGACGCCGACCGGGGCCGGGACCCGCTTCACGACCTCGTCCAGGATCGCCTCGACGCCGAGCCCGCTCTTGGCGCTGGCCCGCAGCACGTCCGAGGGCTCGCAGCCGATGATCCGGGCCAGCTCCTCGGAGTACTTCTCCGGCTGGGCGGCCGGCAGGTCGATCTTGTTCAGCACCGGGATGATCGTGAGGTCGTTCTCCAGCGCCAGGTAGAGGTTGGCGAGGGTCTGCGCCTCGATGCCCTGGGCCGCGTCGACCACCAGCAGCGTGCCTTCGCAGGCCGCGAGCGAGCGGGAGACCTCGTAGGTGAAGTCGACGTGGCCCGGGGTGTCGATCATGTTGAGGATGTGGGTGGTGCCCTGCTGCTCGCCGCTCAGCGGCGCCCAGGGGAGCCGTACGGCCTGCGACTTGATGGTGATGCCGCGCTCGCGCTCGATGTCCATCCGGTCGAGGTACTGCGCACGCATCATCCGGGGGTCGACGACGCCGGTGATCTGCAGCATCCGGTCGGCGAGCGTCGACTTGCCGTGGTCGATGTGGGCGATGATGCAGAAGTTGCGGATCAGCGCCGGGTCGGTGCGGCTGGGCTCCGGAACGTTGACGGGAATGGCGGGCACGCAGGATCCAATGGTGGTCGAGTGGCTGACGGAGTCGATCGTGTGGCGGTGACGGTGACGTGGGCGGTTCGCGGAAGTGCTCGCGGACGGGGTCGCGGGGGTACTCCCCGCCTATCGTCCCACGAGCGGGGACCTCACCGCTCGGAGCCGTCCACCGGCCGTACCGGCCCGTCGGCCGGAGGCGCTGTTCAGCGCCGGTCGGAGTCGGTTCAGCGCCGGTCGGAGTCGGTTCAGCGCCGGTCGGCGTCCGCGCCGCGGCTCACCGAGAACGCCCAGCCGAGGAGCGGGGCCTGCAGCGGCAGTCGGCCGAAGGCGAGGGCCCGCTTCGGCGCGGAGGCGTTCCGCCAGTTGTAGGCCATCTGCACATTGGCCGGGAACACCGCCGCGAACAGCCCCGCGGCGGCCAGGGCGCCGCGCCGCCGAGTGGCCGGCAGGGCGACGGCGGCGGCCACCGCCAGCTCGGCCACCCCGCTGACCTGGGTCCAGCCCCGCGGGCTGCCCGGCAGCACCGGCGGGATCATCGCGTCGAACGGCCTGGGCACCGCGAAGTGCAGCACGCCCATGCCCGCCAGCAGGCCGGAGAGCAGCAGCGCCGAGCGCGGGCCGGAGGTCGCGGCGCCGAGCCGGCCGAGGCGGAGGGAAGGGAGGGTGCCGTTCGCACGGACGGGGTTCCCGCGTAGGGAGGGGGGCTTCGAGACGGTTCTGGTGAGGAGGGTCATACGCTTCAGCCTGGCACGGGTGCTGGCGTGATCGGGGGCGGTTCCGGCAGGATTCCCGGGCATGATCATCGAATCCGCCCGCCTCGACGTCCGGCCGGGCCGCGAGGACGATTTCCTGGCCGCCTTCGAGCAGGCCCGCCCGCTGATCTCGGTCCAGCGCGGGTTCGTCTCGCTGCGGCTGCTCCGCTGCCTCGACCCCGGCCAGGAGTCGCGCTTCCTGCTGACGGTGGAGTGGGAGCGGCTGGAGAACCACACCGAGGGCTTCCGGAAGTCCCCGGAGTACGAGCGGTGGCGGGAACTGCTGCACCACTTCTACTCCCCGTTCCCGGTGGTCGAGCATTTTGGGGAGCCGAACCGGCCCTGGTAGCCTGGACCACCGTGTCTGCGATGCCCCATGCCCTCTCGGCCCCTTCGGTCGGAAGCGCGGCGGGCGGACCGGACGCACCACCACCCCGTTCCAACAAGACAGACTGAGGCTCCTTCGTGGCGAACATCAAGTCCCAGATCAAGCGCATCAAGACCAACGAGAAGGCTCGTCAGCGCAACAAGGCTGTCAAGTCCTCGCTGAAGACCGCCGTCCGCAAGGCCCGTGAGGCCATGGAGGCCGGCGACGTCGAGAAGGCCACCGTGCTGACCCGCGATGCCGCCAAGAAGCTCGACAAGGCCGCCAGCAAGGGCATCATCCACAAGAACCAGGCTGCCAACAAGAAGTCGGCGCTCGCCGCCAAGGTTGCCGGGCTCCAGGGCTGATCTGCTTTCTCGGGTCGCGCTTGACGACCTGCCGGAACGGATGACGCGGTCCCTCTCAACCGCACCGCTCCGGCCCTGCACAGACCGTCCGGCCCTCTACCCGGACCCTGTGCACACACGCATCGCACGCGGCCTGCGTTCGCCACGCGGGTGCGGTGCAGCAGTACGGAACCAGTCTTTGGACCGCACGAAGGCCCCCGTCTCCTCGGAGACGGGGGCCTTCGTGGTTGCCGGTGTGGCCGGCTCTCAGCGCTGGGAGCGGGCGGCGCGGGCGATGGTGACCACGCACTGCTCCAGGGCGTAGGCCGGGTCGCCGGAGCCGCCCTTGACCGCCGCGTCGGCCTCGGCGATGGCGCGCAGCGCGACGGCCACGCCGTCGCTGCTCCAGCCCCGGACCTGCTGGCGGACCCGGTCGATCTTCCACGGCGGCATGCCCAGCTCGCGGGCCAGGTCGCCGGGGCGCAGGCTGCGGTCGGCGGTCGCGACCCGGCCGATCGCACGGACGCCGGAGGCCAGCGCGAAGACGATGCCGGTGGGCTTCTCCCCCACCGCGAGCGCCCAGCGGAGCTGCCCCAGCGCCTCGGCCGCCCGGCCGGTCACCGCGAGGTCCGCCACCTGGAAGCCGGAGGACTCGGCCCGTCCTGTGTAGTAGCGGGCGACCACCGTCTCGTCGATGGTGCCCTCGGTGTCGGCAGCCAACTGGCTGCAGGCCGAGGCCAGTTCGCGCAGGTCGCTGCCGACCGCGTCGAGCAGCGCGGTGCAGGCGTCCTCGGTCGCGGAGCGCCCGGTGACCCGGAACTCGGCGCGGACGAAGGCCAGCTTCTCGGCCGGCTTGGTCAGCTTGGGGCAGACCACCTCGCGGGCGCCGGCCTTCTTCGCGGTGTCCAGCAGGCCCTTGCCCTTGGCCCCGCCGGCGTGCACCAGCACCAGCATCACCTCGGGGGCGGGGTCGTCCAGGTAGGCCTTGACCTCCTTGACGGTGTCGGCGGCGAGGTCCTGGGCAGCCCGGATGACGATCACTTTGCGCTCGGAGAAGAGCGACGGGCTGGTCAGCTCGCTGAGCATGCCCGGCTGCAGGACGCCGGGTTGGAGGTCGCGCACATCGGTGTCGGCGTCGGCCTGCCGGGCCGCCGAGGTGGTCTGCGCCACGGCGCGGTCGAGCAGCAGCTCCTCCTGGCCGACCACGAGCGTCAGCGGGGAGAGCAGGTCGTCACTGGGTTTCCTGGCCATCACGGCCAGCGTAGCGGCTGCCACCGACAGTGCCGCGCGCTTCGGGCCCGGGAGGATCGGGACCGGAAGGATCGGGGCCGCGCGCGTCGGGCCCGCGCGGATCGGGACCGGAAGGATCGGGGCCGGGCGGATCGGGCCCGCGCGGATCGGGCCCGGCTACTCCAGCCAGCCCTCGTGCTCGGCGGCGAGCGCGGCCAGCACCGCCCGGCTCGGCCCGGCGGACAGCGGCGGGGTGAGCACCACCAGCCACTGGGCGTCCTCGGCGTCGTCCTCGCCGGCCAGGGCCTCCCGGTGCAGCTCGGGCTCGGGCAGGGCGGGGTACTCCTCGGCCAGCTGCTCGGCGACGGCCTCGGCGGCGTCGCGGTCGGGCAGGACGAGGACCAGGGGCTCGTCGTCGGAGAGGTCGGCGGGGTGGGTGTGGGTCTGCACCCGACCATTATCGGGGTCGCCCATCGGGGTTCGGTCATCGCGGGTCGGTCATCGCGGGTTGGTGGCAGTGGCCAGGTGGCCGTTGTCGTCGGTCACCGCGAGGTCTCCCTGGATGTCGGTGCGGAGCACCGTGCTGCCCACCGAGCGCAGCAGGTCCAGGGTGGACGGGGCCGGATGGCCGTAGGAGTTGCCGAGGCCCACCGAGATCAGCGCCAGCCTCGGGGCCAGTGCCCGGACCAGCTCGGCGTCCTGCTTGGCCGAGCCGTGGTGGGCGACCTTGAGCAGGTCGACCCGGCGCAGCTCGGGGTAGCCGGCGAGGTGGGCCAGCAGCCGGTCCTGGGCCGGTGGTTCGAGGTCGCCGAGGAAGGCCATCCGCAGTCCGGGCGCGGTGACCAGCAGGGCGATGCTGGCGTTGTTGGGTCCCGGGGTGTCCGGGCCGAGCGGGCCGTCCGGCCACAGCACCTGCCAGCGCAGGTCGCCCAGGCTGCGCCGCTCGCCCGGCACCACCTGCACCACCGGGACCCCGGCGGCGGCGGTCCAGCGCCGGACCCGCGCGGTCTCGCCCTGGGGGTCGGTGTCGGTGGTCGTCTCCACCACCCCGACCTCGCGGTCGTGCAGCACCCCGGGCAGCCCCTCGACGTGGTCCGCGTGCTCGTGGGTGAGCAGCAGCAGCGGGATCCTGGTGATGCCGAGGGTGCGCAGGCAGAGGTCGATCGCGTGCGGGTCCGGGCCGACGTCGATGACCAGGGCGGACCCCGGATCGGTCCCCGGGGAGAGAACGAAGGCGTCGCCCTGGCCGACGTCACAGGCGACGACCCGCCAGTGCGGCGGCGGCCAGCCGGTGACCAGCCGGGTGAGCGGCGCCGGGCGCAGCAGCAGGGCGATCAGCGCCAGCACGAGTCCGAGCGCGACCGCCCGGTGCCGGAGCACCGGCAGGCAGGCGACCAGCGCGCAGGTGACCGCCACCAGCAGCAGTGCCCCCGGCCAGCCGCCGGGCCAGGCGATCTCGGCCCCCGGGAGGTCGGCGGCGAAGCGGGCGAGGCCGCAGATCCAGGCGGTGGGGACGGCGGCCAGCCGGGCGAACAGCACGGCGGCGCCCGGGGACAGCGGGGCGACGGCCAGGGTGGCGAAGCCCAGCAGGGTGGCCGGGGCGACGGCGATCTCGGCCAGCAGGTTGCAGGGGATGGCGACCAGGCTGACATGGGCCGCCTTCAGGGCCAGCAGCGGGCCGCAGACGGCCTGGGCCGCGCCCGCACAGGCCACGGCCTCGGCGAGGCGGCGCGGCCAGCCCCGGGCGACCAGCGCCTCGGTCCAGCGCGGGCCGAGGACGAGCAGCCCGCCGGTGGCGAGCGCGGACAGGGCGAAGCCGAAGGAACGGGCCAGCCAGGGATCGGCCAGCATCAGCAGCAGCGTGGCTCCGGCGAGCGCGGCCAGCGGCGAGGTCCGGCGGCCGGTCGCCAGGGCCAGCAGCATGACCAGCCCGGTGGCGGCGGCCCGCAGCACGCTCGGGTCCGGACGGCAGAGGATGACGAAGCCGAGGGTGAGGCCGGTCCCGGCGAGTGCGCTGAGCCGGAGCGGCAGGCCCAGCCGGGCGGCGAGGCCGCCGCGCTCCGGGGTGCGCGAGCGGGAGGCGGCGCCGATCAGCAGCACCATCAGGATCGACAGGTTCGCACCGCTGACGGCGGTGATGTGGGCCAGGTCGGTGGCGAGGAAAGCGGCCTCCAGATCGGCGGGCACCCGGCTGGTGTCGCCGACGACCAGCCCGGGGAGCAGCGCCCGGGGATCGGGGTCCAGCGGCTCGGTGGCCCGGCGCAGCCCGGACCGCAGCGCCCCGGCCACCCGTTGGGCCGGTGAGGGCGGCGCGAGCAGCCGGGGCGGTCCCCGGGTCAGCAGCAGCGCGGCGATGTCGTCGCCGTCCTCCACGCTGCGCAGCCGGGCCTCGGCGGCGACCCGGGTGGACGGCAGCAGGCCGAGCCAGCGGCTCGCCTCCGGCCCCTGGGCGATGACGGTCACCGGGGTCCGGATCCGCGAGGCCGCCGGGTCCGGGGGCGGGAGCCGGACCTGGTCCACCGTCGCCCGGAGCACCACGTAGTCGGCGCCGGTCGGGCCGCCGCCCGCGGACGGGTCCTTGGTGACGGTGAGTTCGACGTCGACGGTGGCCTGGCGGCGGGCCAGGCCGGGGATCGGCCCCCGGTGCAGGTCGGCGGTGGCGAGGGTGGTGGCGACGGCCGCCGCAGCCGCGCTGAGCAGCAGCCCGGCCAGCGGCCGGCACAGCGCGCGCAGCGGTGCGCGCGGGGTCGCGCCCGAGGCCGGGCCCGGGGATGTGCCCGGGGTCGCGCGGTGCCGACGGAGCCGACGGTCCGTCAGCAGCAGGGCCAGCGCGGCGGCTCCGGCGAGGGCGGCGGCGGCCAGTGCCCGGGGAGCCCACCCCGCCGGCGCGTCCACCAGGACAGCCGCCGTCCCCCAGACGGCCAGCGCCGGGCCGAGCAGCCGGATGTCCTGCGGCGGCTTCGGCGCCCGGCCGCCCGGCTGGCCCGCCGGTGCTGCATCGTCCCCCATGGTCTGCCCCGTTCAGGGCCGCAGGACGGCCCGGAGATCCTTCAGTCGGCGTTCGCCGAAGCCGCTGACCTGCCGGAGCTGGTCCACCGACCGGAACCCGCCGTGCTGGTCGCGGTACTGGATGATGCGTTGGGCGAGGACCGGCCCGATGCCGGGCAGCGCGTCCAGTTGCTCGGCGGTCGCGCTGTTGAGGCTTATCGGGGCCCCGGCCGCCGGGCCCGCGCCACCGCCGGCAACGCCTGGCGCGGCGGCCGGGGCCCCGACCACGACCTCCTCCCCGTCGGTGAGCAGCCGGGCCAGATTCAGCGTGGTCAGATCGGTACCGGCCAGCGGACCGCCTGCGGCCTGGACGGCGTCCTGGACCCTGGCGTCCGGCGGCAGGGTGCGCAGCCCCGGCTCGCGGACCTTGCCCGCGACGTCCACCACCAGCCCGGTCGGCCGGGACGCTCCGGGCGAGGGCCCCGGTCCGGAGGCCGACGCCGTCGGGCCCGGTCCGGCGGGCGCGGGCGGGGGCGAGCCGGCCGCCGCCGCGCCGTCGGCGACCGGCACCGCGACCGGCTCCGGCCGTCCGGCCCAGAAGTGCTGGGCGCCGTAGCCGAGGGCGAGGACCAGCAGCACCGAGAGCCCGACCAGGGCCCGCCGGTCGAGGTCCAGCCGCTCCTGGAACGCCAGCGGCAGCCGTCCGGCCAGAACGGTCCGCACCCGCCGGGCCCCGGCCGCAGGCGGCCGGGAAGCCGACGGCAGGGACGGCGGCGGTGCGGGCGGCAGCGGCAGGGACGGCGGCGGCAGGAACGGCGGCGGTGCGGCGGCCGACGGACGCGCGGCGGCCGGCAGCTCGTCCGGCGCGTCGTCCCCCGGGGCGACGTGACCGGCCGGCGGGTGCGGCGGCCCGGGTGCGGGATGGATGCGACGGACGGCCGCCGGGCGGGTCGACTGCTGCTCCGGACCGAACAGCGCGTCCATCCGCTGCCGGACCGAGTCGTCGGAGTACCGGCTCGGGCCGGTGGTCACGGATCTCATGCCGCCGACGCTAGTCCGGCCCGGGGACTCCCCCGGGCCGGCGACGGGCACCTGTGGACAACCACCGGGGTGTGGACAACTCCGCCACCCGCAAGGGTGAGTGACGCGACAGCAGATTGACCGCTACCGGGGCAAGACCACCGCCAGCAGGCCCGGACCGACATGGGCACCGATCACCGCGCCCAACTCCCCGACATACGGCTCGCCCAGCCTCCCCGCCGAGAGAGCGCTCTGCCATGCTCGCCAGCATGCGGTACAGGGAACAAGCTGTCCCCCACAACGCATGATCTTGCCGGTAGCGGCGATCCGAAGCCACGGTTCAGCCGCGACGAACCCTCAGCCTCGATCGCCATGTGCCGCGCGCCGGCGCCGGCTCGTCGTCCGGTGGCGTCCAGGTCAGGCCATTGAGCTGCACCTGACGCAGTATCCACTCTCGCCCTTTGGGCCCTACCGTCTGCCAGGCATACGCGAAACGGCGTTGGCCGTCTCGCGAAGGTCCAGGCAGGAACGGCATGTTGTCGCACAGGTTCGCCAGGAAATAGGCACGGGATCGGCGTTCCTCCTCGACTTGGTCGGGCCGCACCATGAGCGAACGGATCTCCAGTAGCGCCTCGTGGCGCAGCAGCGCCCCGAGTACCCAGTCCTCGACCTCTCGCTCCCGCCGCACTACGCCCCCTCGTCAGTGATCGCCAAGGGTACGCACAATCTGCCGATCCTTCACATCCCACGGGAGTGATCGCCGAGGGCTCTAGAACCGGCGCGTGCCAGGTGGCGGCTTCGGCTTCAGGTCACAGACCGGGCAGATCAGCACCGTCCAACCTGGCCCGGACGCCTGGTCGACATTGCCGAGTACTCGGCCTCGACCAAGCCGCGCGGATGCTGCGCCGCGTGTCTGCTGAGCAGTGGGGCACCGCGTGTCTGCGGAACCCGCAGTATGTCGAGGTGCAGCGCGCCACCTGCTACACCCGGCTCGGCGAGGCACGGGCAGCCGATCGGCTGTGGTCGCAGATCATCCCTTCGGCACCGACGGCTGCGCGGCGCGACGTCGGGGTGTGGACGGCACGGCAGGCCACTGCGGTGGCCAAGGGCGGCGAGCCGGAGCGCGCGGTGGAGTTGTCCAGGTCGGCGGTCCGGATTGCCCTGGATACGGGATCGGCGCGGGCCCGGCGGGAGTTGGGCACCGTGGAGACGGCGATGCGGCCGTGGCAAGCTGAGGCGATCGGCCGGGACCTGGCGGAGGTGCTGGCACCTGTCACCGAGGGGCGTGATCATGGCTGAGGCACTGTCGCAGGCACAGATCGAGGAGCGGTTGAAGGATCTTCCGGGCTGGTCGACGGACGGCCGGAAGATCGAACGCAGCTACTCGATCGGCCACGTTCCGGGCGCGGCGTTCATCGTGCATATCGCCGCGATCCAGGATGACCTCGGGCACCATTCGGATGCGACGCTCGGCTACAGGACGGTCCGGATCTCGATCAGTTCCAGCGACCTCGGCGGCTACGTCGCCGAGCACGACGTCGAACTCGCCCGCAGGATCGAGGCGGCGGCCGGAGCGCACGGAGCCTTCTGACGGGCCCCAGTATCGCCGCACGGGGGTCCTGGCCAAGGTCGAGCAGGACCCCGACCGCTGCACTCCGTAACGGACCGGCAACGTTCCGACGATCAGGCATATGCCACTGCAAGGCTGGCGCTCCACACCAGCCCCAGGGGGAACAGCGTGACCACTCCGCCGTACGGACAGCCCACGCCACCGCCATCATGGGGGCAGCCTGCGCAGAGGCACGCAGCACCCGGCATGTCCAAGCGCAGGAAGGGCTGTATCGGCTGCAGCGGCCTCTTAGTCGCGTTCGGGCTGCTGATCATCATCATCGCGATCGTCGACCCACCCAAGAAGACAACGCCTGCCGCCGCTCGGGTCGCGTCCACTCCCGTACCGAGCAGCGTCGCCCCGACGCCCGGGGCGACCACCAGCTCGACTCCCAAGGCCAGCACGAGTAGCCCTGCGTTCACCATGCCCACTGACCCGGCCGGCTACCTGGCGCCCCTCGCTGTGCGAAACAAGGCCGCTGGCATCCTCCACGCCGACGATGCCTACTACCAGAACGAGTACAACCAGGGCGTCACGGTAATCCTCGACCGGGGCAGCGCGGGCAGCTATCCGGCATTCAGCGCCTGGTACCAGAAGGCCGTCACTGCCGATATCAAGCCCGGCATGACTGCCTTCAGCCAGGCCAACGCCCTGTTCAATGCCGGCGACGAGCCGCCGGGAGTCTCGAACTGGCAGGGCGACAACGGCACCGTGTCCTCCGACCTCGTCAGCCTCGCCAACGATGGCCTGGGTGTCGGCGGCCCTGACGACAGCTCAGCCCGGCAGCAGGTTCTGGCGGACGAGAAGCAGTTCCAAACGGACTTCGCAACCGCCGAGCAGGACGCCGATGACGTTGCTGCAGGCAAGTAGCAACGTTTCCAGCCAGGACTGCGGCGGGCGCTCCGGCGCTACCGGGGCGAGACCACGACCGCCAGCAGGCCCGGACCGACATGGGCGCCGATCACCGCGCCCACCTCGCCGACATACAGCTCGCGCAGTCCGGGGATCCGCTCCCGCAGCCGCTCCGCCAGGATCTGGGCCCGCTCCTCCGCCACCAGGTGGTGCACGGTGACGTCCACCTCGCCGGTCCCGGCCTGCTGGATGGCGATCTCCTCCAGCCGGGCGATGGCGCGGCTGGAGGTGCGGACCTTCTCCAGCGGCTGGATCCGGCCGTCCTGGAGGTGCAGCAGCGGCTTGACCGCCAGGGCCGAGCCCAGCAGCGCGCGGGCCGGGCCGATCCTGCCGCCCCGGCGCAGGTACTCCAGGGTGTCCACGTAGAAGAAGCCGGTGGTCTCGGCCGCCCGCTTCTCGGCGGCGGCGACCACCTCGTCCGGCGTCCCCCCGGCGCTCGCCGTCTCGGCGGCCGTCAGCACGCAGTAGCCGAGCGCCATGGCGACCATCCGGGTGTCCACCACCCGGACCGGCAGCGGGGCCCCGGCGGCGGCGAGCAGCGCGGCCTCGTAGGTGCCGGAGAACTCGGCCGAGAGGTGCAGCGACACCACCGCGTCCGCACCGGCGGCGGCCGCCGCCCGGTAGACGGCGGCGAAGGCCTCAGGACCGGGACGGGAGGTGGTGACCTGGACGCGCCGCTGGAGGGCCTGGGCGACCTCGGCCGAGGAGGCCCCGCTGCCCTCGGTCAGCACCTCGTCGCCCATCACCACGCTGAGCGGCACCACGTCGATCCCGTACCGGAGGACCGCCTCGTCCGGAAGGTAGGCCGTGGAGTCGGTGACGATGGCGACGCGCATGTCGGGAGATTACCTGGCCCGGCCGGGGAGGGACAGAGGATCAAGCCCTGACGGGCCCGGGACCTCGGCCGGCCGCCCCCCGGTCAGGAGGGTCCGGCCTCCACTCCGGTGGCCGGACCGGACGCGGAGGTCCAGTGCCGCAGGGCCCCGGCCTCGGTCTGGCACTCCTCGCCGAGGCGGGTCAGGTCGTCGGCGGCGAAGCGGTGGAGCCGGTCCTGGGTGGCCCAGCGCAGCGAGGATGCCGAGTGGACGATCCGGTCGGCCCGCTCCTTGACGGCCGCCAGCCGCCCCTCCACCCGGGCCTGGTCGGGCTCGCGTTCCAGCAGCCGCAGTTCGGCGTCGAGGGTCTCGGCATGGGCGTCCAGCCGGCCCAGCAGCCCGAGCGCGTCGACCAGTTGCGCATCGTCGGCGGCGCCGGACTCCAGCACCCGGCGCGAGGCCGCCAGTGAGCCGCGCACCTCCGCGCGCAGGGAGGCGACCTGGCGGTGGGCCCCGGCCCGGGTCAGCGCGCGGGCCTTGATGCCGACGTCCTCGGCGGCCCGCCGCGCCTGCGGCACGGCCCGGCCGACGGCCCGGCCGGTCTTGACCACGGCGAAGCTGATCAGGCCGACGACAGCGCCCAGGAACAGCACGACCAGGCCGAGCAGGACTGCCAGTGCCTCCACGACGGGGCTCCTTCCACGCGCACGTCACGAGCCGTTCGGCGAGCCCGGTTCCGCCCGGCGGGCAGGCCGGTGAAACGGCTGTCCCCCCACGGTAGACCCGTGGGGGGACAGCCGGCTCGTGCTTGAGGGGGAGCTCAGGGACGGCTCGGGGGAAACCAAGGGTTCCGCTCGGCCCTGAACCCGGCCCCGGCCCCCGTCGCTCAGCCGGTGACGATGTTCACCAGCTTCGGCGCGCGGACGATCACCTTGCGCACCTCCGCCCCGTCGATCGCCGCCACCACGCCCGGCGCGGCCAGCGCCAGCGCCTCCAGCTCGGCGTCGCCGATGGCCGGCGGCACCTCCAGCCGGGCCTTGACCTTGCCCTTGACCTGCACCACGCAGGTGACCGTGTCGTCGACCAGGTAGGCCGGGTCCGCCTCGGGCAGGGTCTCGTGCACCAGCGACTCGGTGTGGCCCAGCTTGGACCACAGCTCCTCGGCGATGTGCGGGGCCAGCGGCGCGACCAGCAGCACCACCTGCTCGGCCACCACCCGGGGCGTGCTGCCGCGCTTGACCAGGTGGTTGTTCAGCTCGGTGGCCTTGGCCACGGCGGTGTTGAAGCGCAGCCCGGCCATGTCCTTGCGGATGCCGTCGATGGCCTTGTTCAGCACCCGCAGGGTGGCCTCGTCCGGCTCCTCGTCGGTGACGACGACCGCGCCGGTCTCCTCGTCCACCACGGTGCGCCACAGCCGCTGCAGGAAGCGGAAGGAGCCGACGACGGCGCGGGTGTCCCAGGGACGGGAGACGTCCAGCGGGCCCATCGCCATCTCGTACAGCCGCAGGGTGTCCACGCTGTACTCGCCGGTGACCTCCTCCGGGGCGACCACGTTCTTCAGCGACTTGCCGATCTTGCCGATCTCCCGGCTGACCCGCTCGCCCTCGAAGTACCAGGCGCCGTCGCGCTCCTCGACCTCGGCCGCCGGGACCGGGAAGCCGCGCTCGTCGCGGTAGACCTGGCCCTGGATCATGCCCTGGTTGAACAGCTTGTGGAAGGGCTCGCCGGAGCTGACGTGGCCCAGGTCGAACAGCACCTTGTGCCAGAAGCGCGCGTACAGCAGGTGCAGCACCGCGTGCTCCGCGCCGCCGACGTACAGGTCGACGCCACCGGCCGGCTTGGCCGCGTCCGGACCCATCCAGTACTGCTCGTTGACCGGGTCGACCACGACCTCGGCGTTGTCCGGGTCGACGTAGCGCAGCTCGTACCAGCAGGAACCCGCCCAGTTGGGCATGGTGTTGGTCTCGCGGCGGTAGCGGCGGACGCCGTCGCCCAGGTCCAGCTCGACGCTGACCCAGTCCTCGCGGCGCGACAGCGGCGTCTCCGGGGAGGTGTCGGCGTCGTCCGGGTCGAAGGTGCGCGGCGAGTAGTCGTCGATCTCCGGCAGCTCGACCGGCAGCATCGAGGCGGGCAGCGGGTGGGCCACGCCGTCCTCGTCGTAGACGATCGGGAAGGGCTCGCCCCAGTAGCGCTGACGGCTGAACAGCCAGTCGCGCAGCTTGAAGGTGACGGTGCCCTCGCCGATGCCGCGCCCGGACAGCCACGCGGTGACGGCCTTCTTCGCCTCGGTGACGCTCAGCCCGTTCAGCGAGACCTCGGCGTTGGCGGAGTCGATGATCGCCGCGTCGTAGGAGTCGAAGGAGTCGTCCCACTCGACCGGGTCGGTGGAGCGACCGTCGCTCGGCTCGACCACGCAGCGCATCGGCAGCCGGAAGGCGCGGGCGAAGGCGAAGTCGCGGGTGTCGTGCGCCGGGACGGCCATGATCGCGCCGGTGCCGTAGCCGGCCAGCACGTAGTCGGCGATGAACACCGGGACCTGCTCGCCGCTGACCGGGTTGACCGCGTAGGCGCCGGTGAAGACGCCGGTCTTGGTGCGGCCCTCGGCGGAGCGCTCCATCTCGGACTTGGCGGCGGCCTGCTTGCGGTAGGCGGCGACGGCCTCGGCCGGCGTGGCGTGGCCGCCGGTCCACTCGGCCGGCAGTTCGCCGGACGGCGCGGCCGGCCAGGCGTCCGGCACGATGCCGTCGACCAGGTCGTGCTCGGGCGCCAGCACCATGTAGGTGGCGCCGAACAGGGTGTCGGGACGGGTGGTGAAGACGGTGACCACGGCGTCCGGGTGGCCGGCCACGGCGAAGTCGACCTTGGCGCCCTCGGAGCGGCCGATCCAGTTGCGCTGCTGCAGCTTGATCGCGTCCGGCCAGTCCAGCAGGTCCAGGTCGTCGATCAGCCGGTCGCTGTACGCGGTGATCCGCATCATCCACTGGCGCAGGTTGGACTTGAACACCGGGAAGTTGCCGCGCTCGGAGCGGCCGTCGGCGGTGACCTCCTCATTGGCCAGCACCGTGCCCAGCCCGGGGCACCAGTTGACCGGGGCCTGCTTGATGTAGGCCAGCCGGTAGTCGCTCAGCACCTCGTCCCGCTCGGCCGGGCTCAGCTCGGACCAGCCGCGGCCGTCCGGGGTGGCCTGGTCGCCGCGCTCGAAGCGGGCGACCAGCTCGGCGATCGGCCGGGCCTGCTGCGCCTCCGGGTCGTACCAGGAGTTGAAGATCTGCAGGAAGATCCACTGGGTCCACTTGTAGTACGTCGGGTCGATCGTCGCGACCGAGCGGCGCAGGTCGTGGCCCAGGCCCAGGCTGCGCAGCTGGCGGCGGAACTCGACGATGTTCGCCTCGGTGGTGACCCGGGGGTGGGTGCCGGTCTGCACCGCGTACTGCTCGGCCGGCAGGCCGAAGGCGTCGAAGCCCATGGTGTGCAGCACGTTGTGACCGGTCATCCGCATGTGGCGGGCGTAGACGTCGGTCGCGATGTAGCCCAGCGGGTGGCCGACGTGCAGGCCACTGCCCGAGGGGTACGGGAACATGTCCATGATGAAGGCGTGCGGACGGTCCGCGACGTCCGTGCCGTCGGCCAGGGTGCCGCTCGGGTTGGGGGCGTTGAAGACGCCCTCGCGCTCCCAGCGGTCCTGCCAGTGGCTCTCGATCCGCGCCGCCAGCGCGGGGGTGTAGCGGTACGCCTCGGGCGCCTCGGGTGTGGTCTCGCTCATCGTCCTCAAACTCCATCAGGGGTTCGGGCGGGCCGTACCAGACCCGTCCACCAGCAGAACCGTGCAGCCTCCGAGCTGCAGCCCTCTAAAACGCAGAAAGACCCCTCGCAGGAGGGGTCGCCACGCCGACTCCGACCCCACCGCCGGGGGTGGGTCGGTCCTTGTCAGCGCGGCAGGCTAAGGAGCAGGCTCGCGGTTCGCATGGCGACAGGTTACCGCAGCCCCGGCCTCCCCCGGACGGCAGTTTCGCGCCGGGGTCCGGCCGGGCCGGCCGCCCGGCGCTCCCCGGGATCGGGGCGGCGCCGGGCGGCCGTCGGTCAGCCCGCCGGGTGGGTGGCGGTGAAGTCCCGGAAGTACAGCTCCGAGTTGTCGACCCGGAGGCCGACGCCGCCCGGCCGGAGCAGCGGCCCCGGCGCGTGGTCCACCACCGTGAGGGCGGTTCGGCCGTTGATGCCCAGGGTGAGCAGCACCGTCCCGGCCGGGCCGTCCACCGCGCTCGCCGTGACCTGCTGCCAACTGCCGTAGGGCATGGCCAGGTTGGTCTGGGCCAGGGTGGTGTAGTCACCGCCGTCGACGGCGGCGGCGTCATGGGCGGCGATCTTGCGCTTGATCACCACGGCGCCGTCGCGCCGGCGGAAGCTCAGCGCGTACAGCTGCTGCGGGCTCTGGTAGCGGAGCCAGACGTGGCCGCCGTCCCAGTCCGAGACCGGGGTGCGCCTGGTGGTGATCGGCCGGTCGACCAGGACCGAGGTGGAGACCTGCACCGAGCCGAAGTCGCGGCGCCGGGTGACCAGGCGGAACACCGCCGAGTCGGTGTGCACCGCCGAGTCGGTCCCGGTCTCGCCGTCGTCCGGGACACCGGTCCAGCCCTCGCCGTCCTTGGCGAAGAGCGATCCGCTGGTGACGATCCAGTCCGCCGAGTCGTGCGCCAGCGGGCTGCTCGGCGAACGGTAGGCGTACTCGTTGGTGACCAGCCCGTTCTGCGGGAAGCTCGCGACGAAGGGCACGGTGCTGCCACCGTCGCCGCTGCCGTCGCCGCCGCTCGGACCGGAGGCTGCGGCCGAGTGGCCCCAGTCCTCCAGCGCGGCGACCGCGGCGGTGCCGGCGGCGGCCACGCCCAGGGCGAGGCCGCCGATCACCGCACGCCGTGAGGGGGTGCGACCGCTCATCCGGTCGCACCGCTCAGCTTCAGCCCGGTCACCGTCGGCCAGGAGCGCCTGGTCAGGTCCCGGTAGGCGGAGTAGGCGACCCCGCCGGTCTCCCCCTTGGCCAGCAGTGTCATGCGTACGGTTCCGTCCACGCTCACCAGCGTCTCGGTCGGGGTGACGGTGATCGACACCAGGTGGGTGGGCGAGGCCGCCAGGGTCCGGCTGCCGACCAGCTGCTGGCTGTCGGCGTTGCCCGAGAACACGTCCAGCTCGTTCCGGTAGACCTGGACGCTGATCGCCAGCGGGCTGCCGACCCTGACCCAGAGCGCGCCGCTGACGGCGGTGCTGGTGAGTCGGCCGACGGTGCCGCTGACGGTGTAGCCGGTCCAGTCGCCGGTCCGCGCGGGCTCGAAGGCGCCGTAGGCGGAGAGGCTCGCGCCCTGCGGCTCGATCTCGTTCGGGGTGATCCGGAAGGGCGCGGTCACCCCGGGGGCGGCCTGCCAGCTCGCCCCGGGGTCGAGCAGCACCGCCGAGCCGACGGACAGTTCGTCGGCGCCGGCGGTCCGGGAGACCGCGTCGACCGGCGAGATGCTGAGCGCGGTGAACGAGGGCCAGCTGATGCCGGCCCGGTTGATGCCGACCCGCAGCCCGATCCCGCCGGTGAGGGTGGAGGGGTCGGTCAGCTTCGAGGTGTAGCTGACGGTGGTGGTGCCGTCGATCACGGCGGTGGTGACCGGTCCCTCGACGGTGACCCGGATCGAGTGGGTGCTCGAGTCGGCCACCTTCTTCTGCACCACCACGTCCCCGGCGTGAGTGAGCGTCACCGTGCCCCGGCTGAGCCCGACGGCGATCTCGTCCGCGCTGTCGTTGCGCACCCCGACCGACACCTGGTTGGTGCCGTCGGTCAGTCCGGCGGCGGTCGCGTCGACCTGGTAGTCGTCCCAGTCCAGGCTGCTCATCGGGCGGAAGTCGGAGGCCGCGTAGTGGCTGCCCTCCGGGTAGGGGCCCTTCCCGGTGTACGGGCCGACGCCGGTCTGCTTGGAGCCGTCGGTGCGGCTCCACAGGGCGGGCTCGGACAGCGGGGCCTGGTCGGACGGGGCGACCTGGGTCCAGGTCGCCAGCTCGCTCAGCAGCTCCGCGGGTGTGGTGGTCTTCAGCACCTCAAGACGCTGGACGTCGTGGACGCCGGCGGCCCGCCGACTCGCGGTCAGCGGCCGGGAGGAGACGTCGGACATGGTCGCGACGAAGTACTTCTGCAGGATCGTCTGGATGGTCGGACCCGGCTTGGGCAGGTTGGCCCGCTCGGTCGCCTCCGAGTAGGGGTAGGCGAAGAACAGCGGCTTGGGCAGCCCGTGGCTGGTGATCTCGTCGATCGACTTGGTGATGTCGTCGTTGACCCGGGTCTGGTACTCGTCGTAGGTCTCCAGCCGGCCCTCGGCGGGCAGCCAGATCCGGTTGGCGAGGGCCGAGGCCTGGTCCCCGGCCGCGTCGATGGCGGTCCGGTAGTGCAGGGCATTGGTGTGGTCCTGGAAGTCCCAGCGCCCCGAGGCGGCCATCCGGGTGATCTCGTTCCAGGTCAGGTAGTACGGACGGGAGTGGTCGACCCGGCCGGTGATCAGGAACGAGGTGCCGTGCATGTGGTACTTGGCCAGGATCCGGTCGCCGTAGACCCAGAGGCCGTTGGTGCCGTCGTCGAAGGTGATGAAGACCGAACGCGGCGGGGCCGGGCCGCCGCGCAGGTAGTCGGCGAACTCCTCGCTGGTCAGGCTGCGGTAGCCGGCCGCCTGGAGGGCCGCCATCTGGGCCGCGAAGGTGCTCGGGCTGACCACGTACGGGCTGTCGTTGGACGGACTGATGTCGTGGTAGGTCAACACGATCGGCGCGGAGGTCGCCGGCAGCGACTTCACCTGCCCCGACCAGGCCGCGGTCTGCTGCGAGTCGAGCTGCAACAAGGTGTCCGGGGCCTGCGGGGTCATGTACTTCTGGTACTGGTAGTACTCGGCCGCCGCGTAGAACGGCATGGCCAGGATCGCGAACGCGAGCGCCAGCAGCCCGAGTCGGGCGGCCCAGTGCCCGGAGCGGGCACCGCGCGCGGTGGCGTCGCGCCGGGCGGCGCGGACCTCGGCGGCGGCAGCCTCGGCGGCGCGCCGGGCGGTCTCCGCCGGGTCGGCCGGCAGGCCCGCCGCGGCGGCACCTGCCGCCGACGGGTCGGGATGGCCGGGATTGGGCCTGGTCACGGCAGGATGCTCCCTCTGCTGAGCACGATGGCGTAGATGCCGCAGACGACGGCGACGGAGATCAGGGCGGCCAGCAGCCGCCCCACGGCACGCAGGGCCTTCATCAGGTGGCGCTCCTCGACCAGACGCCGCGCCGGATGGTCGCGAAGGAGTAGGGCAGCAGCCAGGCCAGCAGCAGCGAGGAGAGCAGGCTCATCAGCGGCCGGTAGCGCCAGCGGGTGTCCCCGGGATTGTCGACCTTGAAGGCCAGCCCCCAGACGCAGCCCTTGAGGACCACGCCGCACAGGTACAGCAGGGTCAGGAAGGCCGCGCCGTTGGCGGGCGCCCAGATGATGTGACGGAACGCCATGATCGGTGCGGCGACCACCCAGAGCGCGTGGCCGTAGTAGAGCAGGGCGGGGCCGGGGCCGCGCCGCCACATGAAGGAGCCGGTGAAGAACATGTTCCGGATGAAGCTCTTCTTCCAGCGGATCTGCTGCTTCATGAACGGCCGGAACCTGGCCGGGACATTGGTCCACACCTTGGCCGACTGGACGTAGCCGATCCGCCACTTGCGCTCGGGGTAGTCCTGCGCGGTGACGAAGGGCGAGTCGGCGTACTGCTTCTTCAGGCCCTTGCCGCGCCAGCGCTGGCCCAGCACGTAGCCGGTGAGCTGGCGGTCGGTGGCGAAGCGGAAGGGCGCGCCCATGAACCGGTCACCGGCCCAGGCGGGCAGGTAGTTGTAGATCGCCTCGCGGCGGAACACCGCCAGCGGCCCGGAGACGCAGGTGACCGAGCCGAAGGTGGACTCGGCCGCCTTGGCCACCCGGAACTGTCCCTCGTACCAGACGTCCTGCATCTTGGTGAACATGGTGTCGCCGGCGTTGAGCGCCCGGGCGTGGCCGCTGACCGCGCCCAGCTCCGGGTGCGCGACCAGGGCCTCGACACAGCGGGAGAGCGCGTCGGGGGCCAGGATGCAGTCGGAGTCGGTGAACGCGATGATCTCGCCGTCGGCGATCTCGCAGGCCTTGACCAGGGCGTGCTTCTTGCCGAGGTTCTTCTCCAGGTAGAGCACGGTGATCCCGAGCTCCCCCTCCATCCGGCGCAGCACGTCCCGGGTGCCGTCCTCGGAGAGGTCGTCCACCACGATGATCTGGGTGTTCCGGTAGTCCCCCAGGGCCATCGAGCGCACGCACTCCTCGATGACGTCGACCTCGTCCTTGACCGCCAGCAGGAAGCTCACCCGGGGAGTGGCCGTGGCCACCGGGGGGAACTCCGCCAGGTCGCGCGGGCGCTTGCGCAGCGTCCGCTCGGACGGGTCGTCATAGCGGCTGTACGCGATGAAGAGCATGGATATGGTGCCGACCAGGACGGTGAAGCCGTAGCCCAGCACCAGCGGGCTCTGCTCCAGCCTGGGGGCCTCCCGGGCCAGGATCAGCAGCAGCGGGAGCAGGCAGAGCAGGGTCAGCACCCGGCGGGTGGCGTGCCGGACGGACGGGTGCATCCGGTCCAGGACGCGCCGCAGCGGACCCGGCGGCCGCTTCACCGCGGAGCGCAGCGGCGGGAGCGGCGGCGGCGCGGGACGGAAGGCGGGTCCGGCCGGGCGCGGCAGCGTCGCGGTCGCGGTCACGCCGCCGTCGTACCCGGCGGCACCGTCGAAGGCGGCGGCGCCGGCCAACGCGGCGCCGGCGAAGGCCGGTTCCTGCGGGTGGCCGTAGGGCTCGGCCGACTGCTGGTCCGCGTACGGGCGGTAGGGCCGGTAGGGCTCGTAGGCCGTCCGCGGCTGGTCACCGGCCGAGGGCTGACGCGGGGCCAGCGGCTGGTAGCCGGCGAACGGGTCCTCGACGACGGGCGGCTCGTAACCGCCCCGGGCTTCCTGGCCGTACTGCGGTTGGTAGCCGGCCTGGGTCTCGTAGCCGCCCTGGGCTTCGTGGTTGCCGAGCGGTTCGTAGCTGCCCAGCGGCCGGTAGGAGTCGGCCGGCGGGTACGGCTCGGTCGGCCGGTACGGCTCCGGCGGCCACTGTGCGTCGTGCGTTCCCTCGGTCACAGGATGGCCCTCGCCGGGAACGAGTCGAGGCGGTAGGTGGCGTCCAGGACGTTGGAGTGGTCGGCCAGCCAGCCGAGGTCGGTCCCGGCGTGGACGGTGTGCACCAGGACCAGGTCCCAGTCGCCGCGCTCGGGGGCGCTCTCGCTGCGGAGGACCTCGTCGCCGAGGCGCAGCGAGGGCACCAGCGCGTCGACGAAGCCGACCTTGGCGCCTTCCGCGGCCAACTCCTCGATGATCTCCAGGGCAGGCGATTCGCGCAGGTCGGCCACGCCCGGCTTGTAGGCCACGCCGATGACCAGGATCCGGGCGCCGGACACGCTGAGGCTGCGCTCGGAGAGCAGTTCGCGGACCCGGCCGACGACCTTGCGCGGACGGGTGGCGATCGCGGTCATGGCCGCGTCGATGAGCGGCGAGGAGATCCGCTTGGCCCGCAGCTGCCAGAGCAGGTAGTGCGGGTCGCAGGGGATGCAGTGGCCGCCGACGCCGGGGCCGGGGTAGAAGGGCATGAAGCCGTAGGGCTTGGTCGCCGCGGCGCCGATGATCGGCAGCGGGTCCAGGCCCAGACCGCGGCAGTCCTCGGCGAACTCGTTGGCGAGCGCGATGTTGACGGCCCGGAAGGTGTTCTCCCAGAGCTTGGTCATCTCGGCGTCCTCGGGCGAGGACAGCTCGTGGACCGAGGGCGCGGTGCGGCGCAGCACGGCGGCAGCGAGTCCGGCCGAGAGCGCCCCCGCGCCGCCCACGACCCGAGGGGTGCTGTCCTGCGTGTGGTGCGCGTTGCCGGGGTCGATCCGCTCCGGGGAGAAGGCGACGAAGACGTCCTCGCCGACCACCAGCCCGCGTGCGGCCAGCGGCTTGACCAGCAGGTCCCCGGTGGTGCCGACATAGGTGGTGGAGGTGAGCACCAGCAGCTGGCCGGGGACCGCGTGGGCGACGGCGGTGGCGCAGGCGCCGGCCATGGCGGTGAGGTCGGGGACCTGGTGGCGGTCGACCGGCGTGGGCACGCAGATGATCACGGTGGCTGCCCGGGCGAGTTCGGCCGGGTCGTCGGTCAGGGTGAGGATCCGGCCGTCGAGGTGCTCGGCGAGCCGTTCGTGGTCGCTCGGCAGCAGGTCGACCTCGCGCCGCCGAATGGCTTCCAGGCGAGCACTGCTGACGTCGAGTCCGATCACCTCGTTCCCTGCGGCGAGCAGGGCCAAGGCGGTGGGCAGGCCCACATAGCCGAGACCGACCACGGCGACGGTCGCCTGCGCGTGCCGCTCTGGATCGGGGGAACCGACGCGGGACGACAGTATGCCGTCCACCGGTTCTGTGGGCGTGGGGAAGCGCATGAGCTCTCCGCGACAGGGTCGACGTTGGATGAGCGCTGACCGGTCGCACGCGAAATCCTCGCGGTTCTGACCGATGCTGACGACAAGTGCGGTGGTAAGGGTCGCCAGGCTGGGTCCAGCGGTGAGTAAGAGTCTGCTCAGCCGTGTTTGAAAGTCAAGCGACAGCAAAAGCACGGCACTTGACTCTTTTAACTGAGTACGTCCGCTATTGTCGTCGGGCCTGCCGGGGGTTTTGACGGTCTTTGTCCGACATTACCGCTACCTGCCTTGTGAAGAGATGGTGGTTATTACGTCATGAAACTGAGATGGTGATCGCCGATCACCATCGATCACTTTCAGTCACCCGCGGGCCCGGCGACGGACGGTGGCGCGGCCGACCGCCCGCCGCCGGGGCGTCACGGGCGCCGGGCGCCGGCCGGGCGTCCGCCCCGGCCCTGGAAACCGGTGAATCCAGGCCGGTAGGAGGCCAGGTAGCCGGGCGCCGGCGAGCCCACCCCGGTCACGTCGTCGAACCCCTGGGTCGCCCTGAGCGAGGAGTCGTGCCCCATGGTGCGCAGGCTGGTGTCGATCCCGTAGGCCGGGTCGACGCCGTCGTGGTAGTCCGCTCGGACCTGCGCCAACTGCGTTGCGGCGCCCAGCGGGTGGTCGGTCACGTCATGGAAGGCGGCGGTGCCGTAGCGCTCGTAGACGGCCGGGTTGGCGAAGCCCAGCGGCAGCCCCAGGGCCTGCTGCGCCAAGGCCTGGATGGCCGCGAACACCGGGCAGGCGACGCTGGTCCCGCCCTCGCGGAACTCGCCGTAGCGGGTGCTGCCGTCCGGCCAGGTCTGGGTCTGCCCGACCAGGAATCCGGTGCCGCTGTCCGCCACCGCGGCGACGTCGGGAACCACCCGCTTCCGGCCACCGTTGGCCTCGGCCAGGGCGTTCGGGACGACCGGGTACTGGTAGACCGGCTCGGGCACCCGGCTGCTGGTGCCGCCGCCACCGCCGCCCAGGAAGGTGCCCGGCAGCGGGCCCCAGCTGCGGCCGTCCGCCGACAGCGGGGAGCTGTCCGTCCCCCAGCCGGTCTCGAAGCGGTAGGCGCCGTTCTTGTCCAGCGCCAGCGAGGTCCCGCCGACGGCGGTCACCCACGGTAGTGAAACCGGCGAACCCACCGTCCTGGTCCCGCTCGCGGCGAGGTTGTCGCCGTCGTCGCCGCTGGAGAAGTAGAAGCCGATCCCCTCCACCGCACCGCGCATGAAGGTCTGGTCGTAGGCCGCGTCCATGGACGAGTCGGTCGCGCTCTCGGTGTCCCCCCAGGAGTCGCTGACGATGTCGGCGAGCCTGCCGTCGACCACCTTGTTCAGAGCGTCCATCAGGTCCGCGTCCTGGCAGGAGGAGGCGCCGACGTAGACCAGGTCCGCGTCCGGGGCGACCCCGTGCACCGCCTCCACGTCCAGGGTCTGCTCGCCGTACCAGCCCGAGGCCCCGCAGCCGCCCGGGAACTTGTCGCTGGGATCGACCGTGTCCGTCCAGACCGCCGGGTCGACCCGGGTCAACTGGGTTGCCCGGTAAGGGGCGTCCCCGTGCGCGGCGGCATAGGTGGCGGTGTCCGGGCCGAGCGTCGGCGAGTCGTAGGCGTCCACGATCGCGACGGTGACATCGGCCCCGGTCAGTCCGGTGGCGTCGGCGCCGTAGGCGTGCCGGAGCTGCTTGGCGTCGAGCCCCTTGACCACGTACGGCTGGACCCGGCCGTAGGCAGGGGGCAGGCCGGTGGCCGGCCTGGCGCCGAAGTAGCCGGAGAACGGGCCGGAGTTGACGAAGGCCGGGGTGGGCGCCGGCAGGACGTCGCGGCGGCTGCCGTGCGCCGCCAGGTGCGGCGCGGTGTCCAGGCCGGTGACGGTCAGCACGTCGGCGGCGACCGAGGCCGGGGCGGAGGCCTCGGCGGCGGGCGCGAGATAGGTGTGCCCGCCCTTGCGGTAGCTGTGCAGCCGGACCGCGAAGGCCCGCTGCACGGCGTCGGCGTCGCCGCGGACGGTCAGGTAGTGGGCGTTGCTGCCGACCACCCGGAAGCCGGAGCCGGCCAGCCAGGTCCGGACCGCGGCCTGCTGCTTCCGGGTCGCCCCGAAGCGCCGGGTGACCTGGGCGGCGGTCAGGTAGTGGCCGTAGGAGGGCGAGGCCGGATCCGAGACCGTCTGCGCGAGCCGGGTCAGCCCCGCCCGGTCCCGGCCGGCCAGGTACACCCGGGCGGTGATCGGGGCGGCGGACGCGGCCTCGCCCTGGTCCGCCGCCTGCGCCGTCCAGCCGGGGACGGTGCCGGGCAGCGCCACCCGGGCCGACAGCGACTCGGCGCGGGCCGGGAGCCCGGCGGCCCCGGCCGCCAGCAGCAGCGGGACCGTCAGAAGTGCGGCCGTACCGACCTTGGGCCGTGACCAGCTGCGACGCATGGGACACCTCTCTGATAGCAGCGCGTTCATATGAAGAATGCGCAGCTCAGAACAGGTCTCCCCGGCCCCGCGCCGTCGGCGGCCCGGAGATCGGCTGATTATTCATCAGTTCGGGTGCACGCGCCGGCACTGGCGCGGGCAGTGGAGCCGGTGCGGGCGGCGGCGGTGCGCCAGGCCGCGGTGACCGCCTCGTGCGCCTGCGCCGCGGCCTCGGCCGGCGAGCCGCTGAGCCGGACCGGCGCGCCCAGGTGGACGTGCAGCCGGGGACGCCGCAGCGGCGCGGTCAGCAGCCCGGCGACCTGCTTCGGCCGGCTGCCGGAGGTGATCCGGCGGGCGCCGGCCTGGCCCAGCGGCACCACCGGGGCGCCGGTCGCCAGCGCCAGCCGGGCCACCCCGGTGCGGAAGTCCCGCGGTTCGCGGTCGCCCGAGTCGGACCAGTCCGGGATCCCGCCCTCCGGGTAGAGCACCACGATCCGGCCCCGGGCCAGTGCCTCGGCCGCCTGCTCCAGGCACTCCGCGGCCCGGCGGTCGCCCCGGCGGACGGCGATGTGGCCCTCGGCCCGGAGCCGCCGGCCGAGCACCGGGATCCGCCACAGTCCGGCGGCGGCCAGCACGATCGGCCGGTCGACCTGCCGGCGTGCCAGCGCGGCCAGCACCAGCCCGGGGTCGATCAGCGAGCTGTGGTTGGCGGCGACGATGGTGCCGGGCGCGAGGCCGTCCGGGTCGTCGGCGGTGACGTCGAGCCGGCCGAGGGCGGGCACGAGGCGCTGGGCGAGGTCGCTGAGCATGCGGCCATCCTCGCGCCGCGGTCCGGCGGGCACATGAGTACGGGTACTCGGTCGGCCCGATTGTCGGACCCGGGTGCTAGACCTGCCCCATGGCAGAAATCATCCTGTTCCACTCGGTGCTGGGCCTGCGGGCCGGGGTCGCCGACGCCGCCGAGCGGCTGCGCGCCGCCGGGCACACCGTGCACACCCCCGACCTCTACGACGGGGAGGTCTTCGACGACTACCCGACCGCCATGGCCTGGGTGAAGTCGAACGGCGGCTTCGCCGAGCTGGCGGCCCGCACCCGGGCGGCGGTCGCGGAGCTCCCCGAGGCCCTGGTCTACGCCGGCTTCTCCAACGGCGGCTGCTCCGCCGAGCTGCTGGCCGCGACCAGGCCCGGCGCCCGCGCCGTGGTGCTGCTGCACGCGGCCCTCCCGCTGGAGGCGCTGGACGTCCAGGGCGCCTGGCCCGCGGACCTGCCGGTGCAGGTCCACTACGCGGCCGAGGACCCCTTCCGCGACGAGCAGCACTACCTCGACGCCTTCGAGGCCGAGGTGCTGGCCTCGGGCTCCGGCTACGAGTTCTTCGAGTACCCGGTCTCCGGGCACCTGTTCACCGACCCGGGGCTGCCCGAGGAGTACCACCCGGAGGCCGCCGAGACCCTCTTCTCCCGGGTCCTGGCCTTCCTCGAACAGGTCGACCGCCGGCCGTAGGGCCGGGAAACGCGAAGGATCCCGTCCGGAGCGCTACCGGACGGGATCCCTGTCGAATGTGGAGCTACGGGGAATTGAACCCCGGACCTCTTGCATGCCATGCAAGCGCTCTACCAACTGAGCTACAGCCCCGTGTCATGCTGCGGTTCCCCGCGGCGACATGCTCCACTCTACACGGTCCCCGACCCGCCCCACCAATCACTTGTTCCGCCCCGTCCCGCCTCCGACCTGCGAGGTCGGCGGCGGGACGGAGCTCCCCCGAGCTCCGGGCGGGCGGTTCGCCGCTACCCGGGCACGGTGGCGGTCCGGCCGCACGCCGGCTGCCCGGTCTCGCCGGCGATGCAGGTCATCCTGGACGCGCTGAGCCCGCTGCCGGCCGCGGTCAGCAATGCCCGCTACGACGTCCTGCGCTGGAACGACGCCTGTGCCGCCCTGTTCCCCGGGCTGACCCGGCCGGACGCGCCGCTGCGGAACACCCTGTGGGCCAGCGTCACCGTGCCCGAGCGCTGCAACGCCTTCGCCAACTGCGCCGAGCAGCTGCCGCTGATGGTCGCGCCGCGAGGCCATGGCCCGGCTGCTGGCCGAGCCGGACCTGCCGGCCAGCTGCGTGTGCGAAGCCCATGCGGCGGCCCACTGAGCCGGCCGGGCACGGGGGCCGAACGCAGAAGGGACCGCCCCGAGGGGCGGTCCCTTCCTACTGTGGAGCTACGGGGAATTGAACCCCGGACCTCTTGCATGCCATGCAAGCGCTCTACCAACTGAGCTACAGCCCCGTGCTGTTCACTTGTCCTGCGTCGAACTCTCCTGCGTGGAGCTACGGGGAATTGAACCCCGGACCTCTTGCATGCCATGCAAGCGCTCTACCAACTGAGCTACAGCCCCGCGTGTCCCGCACACCAACTCCGAAAAGCTGTTGTCCGAACGAGGAAGACTTTAGCGGCAGGGGGGCCGAACTGCGAAATCCGGCCCCTGCGCCACTCCCCCGCACCGCCGCAGTGCGGGCTTCAGACGTCGTCGCCGAGCACCGGCTCGGGCAGCGTGCCCGCGTTGTGCTCCTGCAGCCGCCAGCCCCGCGCCCCCTCGCCCAGCACCGACCAGCAGCAGTTGGACAGCCCGGCCAGGGCCTCCCAGTGGTACGGGTCCAGCCCCAGCAGTCGGCCGATGGCCATCCGGATGGTGCCGCCGTGGCTGACCACCACCACGGTGCCGTTGTCCGGCAGCGCCTTCACGGCGTCCAGGACCACCGGCACGGCGCGGTCGGCGACCTCGGTGTTCAGCTCGCCACCGCCCCGGCGGACCGGCTCGCCGAGCCGCCACAGCCGGTACTCCTCGGGGTAGCGCTCCTGGATCTCCGTGTTGGTGAGCCCCTGCCAGACCCCCGCGTAGGTCTCCCGGAGCCCGGAGTCGTGGGTCACCTCCAGGCCGGTCACCGCCGCCAGCGCGGCGGCCGTGGCCGCCGTCCGCTGCAGATCGGAGGAGACCAGGCTGTCCGGGCGCAGCGCGGCCAGCAGCCGGGCCGAGCGCCGGGCCTGGGCCAGGCCGTCCTCCGTCAGCGGGATGTCGGTGCTGCCCTGGAAGCGTCCCTCCAGGTTCCACGCGGTCTGGCCGTGCCGCCAGAAGACGATCCGCCGGCCGCGGAATGGTGTCCCGTTCAGCGAAGGCTCCGATCGGCCTCGGCCTGCAGGACGGCCTCCACGTGGTCGAACTCGTTGGGCTCGCGGACGAAGACCTCATCGTCCGGCCGGTTGCGGCTGGCCACGGCGTCGGCCGGCAGCGACAGCTCCGGGCAGTCCTTCCAGAGCCGCTCCAGGCCGTAGTAGGAGCGCTCCTCGGAGTGCTGGACATGGACGACGATGTCCAGGAAGTCGAGCAGGATCCAGCGGCCCTCGCGCTCGCCCTCGCGGCGCACCGGCTTGACTCCGTGCTCCTTCTGGAGCTGCTCCTCGATGGCGTCCGCGATGGCCTTGACCTGACGGTCGTTGGGCGCGGAGGCGACGACGAAGGCGTCGGTGATGGCCAGGGCATCACTGACGTCGAAGGCGATGATGTTGTGGGCCAGCTTGTCGGCCGCCGCCTGGGCGGCGGTGTTGACGAGCTCGACGGCGTGGTCGGTTGCAGTCACGGGGTGCTCTCGGTTCGGGGACGCGGGTACCCTCCAGGATCTCATGAACGGCGGACAGCCCGCTCTGCCCTTTCCGGGGGCACGGGAGCGGGCTGTCGCGACAGCCGGCCGGTCGGCGCAGGTGGCGCAGGTCAGTCCTGGTGGTAGTCCTTGCCCAGGACGACCAGCAGGTCCACCGACTGGGAGGTGGTGACCTTCCTCACGGCCGTGGCCGGCAGCCCCAGGTCCTCGGCCAGCTGCTGGGCGTCGTCGGCCCGGGCCGGGTCGGTGTAGCTGATCGTGGAGGTGGCCTGGGTGGCCGCGGTGGTGGCGCCCGGCACCTGGGTGAAGCCGCTGTTCACCACGGCCGCCTCGGCCAGGGCGGTGTTGTTGGCGACGCCGGAGGCGTTCACCAGCCCGACCCGGGCGACGGTGACCCCGGCCCCGCCGGTCACCGCGCCGCCGAGCAGCTGCTTGACCACGGTCGGAGCGGTCGAGCCGAGGGCGCCCTGCGAGGTCACCGGCAGCGACTCGGTCTGGTAGTTCCCCGCGTTGGCGTCGGCGGACAGGGTCGCCATCAGCGCGCCGAGGGTGGAGTCCGGCAGCGAGGGGTCGGCCACCTCGCCCATGGCGGTGATGTCGGCGGCGGCCTGGGTCGGGTCCGTGGGCATGGCCTCGACCAGCGCCGCCAGCACCTGGCCGTAGCGGGTCATCAGGGCGCTGTCCGGCTCGCCCTTGGCCTGGTAGGTGGCGTAGGCGATGGCCGCCGCGCCGTTCAGGGTGGAGCTGCCGGCCGGGACGAGCACCTTGCCGCCCTGGCTGATGCTGGTGTTCGCGTCGACGGTGATGCCGCCGACCTTGTCCACCAGCAGCTGGAGGAAGGGCGTGTAGAGGCTCCAGCTGGCCGTGATGTTGCTGCCCAGCATGCTGTTCAGACTGGTCCGGATCGCCTGGTTGCCCTGGCTGTCGACATTGGCGGCCAGCGGCACCGTCCCGCCGCTGCCCTCCGTGGCGATCGCCAGGTTGCCGGGAATGAGCAGGGTCGCGCCCTGGCCCGCCTTGCCGCCCGAGCCCGGGTCGGAGACCAGCAGCGCGGTGTAGACGTTCTTGTCGGTGTCGTGCAGGTGGACGGCGATGACCTCACGGGTGGTGGACGCGGCGACCACCCCGGAGGAGCCGCCGAGCCGTCCGCTGGCCCACAGGTAGCCGAACCCGCCGCCGACCGCCAGCACCAGGACCACGCCCAGCGCGATCAGCCGGAGCCGGATGGTCCGGCGGCGCTCGTCGCGGCGCTCGCCCCGGGTCTCGCTGAAGTTCATCCAGTCGATGACGTCCTCGGACTCCTCCGCGTCGTCGACGAAGGTGAACTCCTCGTTGTCGTAGCCGCGCGCCTGGCCGTCGGCGCCCCCCTCCGGACGCGGCTTCGGGCCGCGCTGCTGCGGAACGGACTCCGAGGGGAACGCGGACGCGGCCGGGGAAGGCGCGGCGCCCCGGCGCCCGGCCGGGGCCGGGGCCGGAATCGGAGCCGGGGCCGGGGCGGTCCGGGTCGGCGCGACCGGCGCGGTCGGCGCGGCGGGCTCGGCGGGCTGGTAGGCCGGGGTGTAGCGGTTCGGGGCGGCGTCGGCCCCGCCGACCTGGCCCGGCACCGGCGCCGGGCCCTGCCACTGGTCGTACTCGTAGCCGTAGGGAGCGGGCTCCGGCGCGGCGTAGGGCTGCTGGTACTCGTAGCCGGCCGGCTGGGCGTACTGCTGCTGCCCGTACTGGTCGTACTGCTGGGCGTACTGCTGCCCGCCGTACTGCTCCGGCTGCGGCGCGTAGCCCTGCGGCGCCTGCTGCGCCTGCTGCTGGCCGTACTGCGACTGGCCGTACTGCGACTGGTCGTACTGCTGCTGGTCGTACTGCGGCTGCCCGTACTGGTCGTACTGCTTGGCGTACTGCTGCCCGCCGTACTGGTCCGGCTGCGGCGCGTAGCCGCTCTGCCCGTAGGGGGGCTGCTGCTCCGGGTGCTGCTGCCAGTACTCCGCCGGGTCCTGGGCCGGGTACTGCTCCCCATCGGTGCCGCTCACGCCGCTCCCATCCCTGGTCGCTCGCCGAACTCGTGCTGGTTGCCGCCGGGCCCCGCCGCGTCGAGGTCGAGGTCGCGGTAGAGCTTGCGCTTGTCGATGTAGCGCACCACCTCGTCCGGCACCAGGTACCAGACCGGCTCGCCCCGGGAGACCCGGAGCCGGCAGTCGGTCGAGGAGATGGCCAGCGCGGGCACTTCGACCAGGGAGACGCCGCCCGCCGGGAAGCCGGGGTCGGTCAGCGTGTGCCCGGGCCGGGTCACGCCGATGAAGTGCGCGAGGTCGAAGAGCTCCTCGGCGTTCCGCCAGGAGAAGATCTGCGAGAGGGCGTCGGCGCCGGTGATGAAGAAGAGGTCCGCGTCGGCGTGCAGGGCCCGGAGCTCCCGGAGGGTGTCCGTGGTGTAGGTCGGGCCCTTGCGGTCGATGTCGATCCGGCTGACCGAGAACTGCGGGTTGGACATGGTGGCGACGACCGTCATCAGATAGCGGTCCTCGGCGGGCGAGACCGGCCGCCGGTCCTTCTGCCACGGCTGACCGGTGGGTACGAACACCACCTCGTCCAGGTGGAACTGGCTCACCACCTCGCTCGCGGCAACCAGGTGCCCGTGGTGGATCGGGTCGAAAGTCCCGCCCATCACCCCGAGGCGCTTCTTCACCGGCGCTTCCGCGGATTCAGCCTGCTGCTCCATGACCCGTCACTGTACGTGATCCGTACGTGGTTCGAACGTCCCGGCCGTACGAGGGGGTGTGCGGCACGGCCGGGGTCGACGTCGGCGCTCTAGCGGTCCTTGTTGAAGCGGGTCACCAGGAACAGCAGGATCAGGAAGATCACCAGGGCGCTGCCGCCGGTGAAGATCGGGTTCAGGCTGTGGTGGGCGTCGGGGCCCTCGGCCAGCAGGGAGGAGAGGCCGGGCGCGACAGTGTGCAGGCTCATCGGTAGGGGGACCTTCTGACTCGGAGGCGTGTTGGGTGCCGATCAATCGTGCTCATGCTACGGGGAGCCCCGCAGCAACCGCGCGGCGGCTCCACGCGTCTGACTGCACGTGTGCTCCGAAGTGGGTCAGGAAGGCCGGCGGCTCAGTCCCGGTAGCCGCGCAGCAGGAAGAACGCCATCAGCACGACGCCGACGACCGAGATGATCACGATGGTGCGCAGGAACATGCCCGGACCCGAACCGTCGGAGATCGCGGCAAGCTGCTGCAGTGCGGTAGTGGTGCGCATGGGGGCATGACTCCTCGGGAGAACAACTCCGGACAGCTCAGCGTAGACCGACCCGGTTCAGGATCCGTCGCCGGGATCGCGGGTTGGCCGACAGGGGTCGGGCGTACTGTGTCCGACTAGGGGACGAGCGGTAGAGACAAGGACGGCGGGGGGCGGTGACAACGCCCGGGGTCCGCCACCGATCGGGAGGAAAGCAGTCAGATGACCGAACCCAGTGACAGCAACGTGCCGAGCCGCACCCGCAAGCGCTTTCCCGGCATCTCCACCCGGGCCTGGGAGCACCCCGCCGACCGCTCCGCGTTGGTGGCGCTGCGCAAGCTCAGCGGATTCGACGAGATCCTCAAGAAGCTCGGCGGCATGGTCTCCGAGCGCGCCGTCCGGCTGATGTTCCTGGCCTCCGCGGTGCGGGCCTCCGAGCGGCAGTTCTCCCACCTCCACGAGATGGTCCGGGACGCCGCCTACACCCTGGACCTGGAGAAGGTCCCGCCGCTCTACGTCACCCAGGACCCGGTCCCGAACGCCATGTGCATCGGCATGGACGCCCCGGTGATCGTGGTCACCACCTCCCTGGTCGAGCTGCTCGACGAGGAGGAGATGCGCTCGGTGATCGGCCACGAGGTGGCGCACGCCATGTCGGGCCACGCCCTCTACCGGACGATGCTGCTGATCCTCACCAACATCGCCGCCAAGATCGCCTGGGTGCCGCTGGGCAACATCGCCATCCTGGCGGTCATCACCGCGCTCAAGGAGTGGTTCCGCAAGGCGGAGATCTCCTGCGACCGGGCCGGGCTGCTGGTCGGCCAGGACCCGCAGGCGTCCATGCGCGCCCTGATGAAGCTGGCCGGCGGGCACCACCTGCACGAGATGAACACCGACGCCATGCTGGAGCAGGCCGAGGAGTACGACAAGGCCGGCGACCTCCGGGACAGCGTCATCAAGCTGCTCCAGGTGCTGCCGCAGACCCACCCCTTCGTGGCGGTGCGGGTGCGCCAGATCAAGCAGTGGTCGGAGGGCGAGGAGTACAGCTCGATCATGGCCGGGGCCTACCCGCGCCGGGACACCGACTCGGACGCCTCGGTGTCCGACAACGTGAAGGCGGCGGCCGACTCCTACGCCCAGTCCTTCAAGGACACCAAGGACCCGCTGATGGGCCTGATCCGGGACGTCGCCGGCGGCGCGGGCGACCTCGGCGGCAAGCTCCGGGACGTCTTCGCGGGCCGCACCAGCGCCCCGGCGGACCAGCCCGCCGCCGATGCCGAGGGCCAGGACGGCCCGACCGACTCCACCCCGCCGAGCAACGGCAGCTGACCCGACTCGGTCCCGTTCGGCTTCCGGCAGTACTCAGAGCGTCGGCCCGGTCATCACACCGCACACCGCCCAGGCGGGGCGGGTGTGGTCGAACGGGTCGACGCTCGGTGCCGTGGTGGCGGGCTCCGGCCCGATCGGGGTGGTCGGTGCCGAGCTCCCGGTGTGCCGGCCCGGGACCACCGGGGCGACCGCCGCCGGGAACAGCGGCTGGAGGTAGGAGCTGACGTCGGCGTCGCAGGACATCGGCCCGGCCTGCACCACCGAGTCGATGATCTCCAGCTGGTTGGCGTTGAGGTCGGCCAGGGTGAAGCGGTAGCGCAGCTCCCGGCGGACGGTGAACAGGATGGTCGGCGGCTGCGCGGCGGAGACGCTGCTCGCACCCGCCGCCGGGGTCGCCGACGCACTCGCCGACGGGGTGCCCGACGCCCCGGGCGCGGGCGTCGGGGTCGCGGCCGGGATCTCGGTCAGCGCGTAGACGAAGGTGTGGTCGCTGGTCACCTCCAGCGTCCCCGGGGAGACCTCCTGGTAGGTGAGCGTGCCCTGGACCCGGACGTCGTCCGGCGCGGCCAGCCGCACCTTGCTGGGGTCGAAACGGACCAGCCAGCCGGTCACGTCGTGCTGCTGGTCGTCCTGCGGGTGGGCCAGGCTGGCGTCGAACTGCGCGGTCTGACTGGGGGCCAGCAGGTCGCGCACCGAGCCGGTGTCGGCGCCCGTGAGCACCTGCGGGTCCAGCGAGGACGCCTGGAGGTAGGTGAGCACGGTGTTCATCGCGTGCAGCACCTGGTCGTGGCTGAAGTCCGCGGTGTGCCGGGGCACCGGCACCTGCATCCCGGAGATGCCCACCGCGTAGTCCTCCAGCGGCGTCCCGGCGAAGGGGCCCGGGGCCACCGAGGCGGAGGCCGACGGGGAGGCCGAACCCGAGGTCGTCGGGGTCGCCGAGGCCGTCGCGGACGCCGAACCCGAGGCGGACGCGGAGGCGGAGGCGGACGCGGATGCGGCGGGCGAGCCGGCCGCCGGGGCGCCGGCGGCCGAGGCGGCCGCCGAGCTGGCAGCCGTGGGGATGCCCCCGGCTCCGGGCTGCAGCGGGATCACCGTGATGCTCAGCGGCGTGGTCCCGGCGACCGCCTCCGGGTAGGGATGCCGGGTGCCCAGGTAGACGGCGGCGGCGAAGGCCATGGAGACCAGCAGCATCAGCGCCAGCGCCTGCCGCGGCAGGCCGCCCGTCCGCAGGCCGCGCCGACGGACCGGCCGGGTGCCCGAGGACATCCGCTCCTGGGCCGAGAGCTCCTGGATCCGGGCAGCACGGACGAACGACTCGTCGAACACGACGGGTCGGATTTCGTCCTCTCCCCCGGAATCGCCCTCGGGCGCACCCTCCGGGGGCTCTGCCCGGCCACCCATACCTCAAGGGTAATTCGCCCCGGGTGTCGTGGAGAGCCCCCACGGGCCAAGTTCTCTCCCGGATTTGACCTTGGTCATCCGGAAATTCGAACAGCAGTGAGCGGAAAATCACACCAAGTCATAATAAACCAGACAAATGCCATGGCCACCGCAGACTGCCGACGGTCCGTCAGCCCTGCACTGCCGCTGCCCCCGCGGGAACGGCCACGGCGGCCGCCCCGCTCGCGGAGGCGGTCCGCACGGCCGAGGCACGCCCGGCGGACGGGTCCGCAGCGGTGGACCCCGAAGCGGTGGACCCCGAAGAAGTGGACGCGGTCGAGGCCGGCGACTGGCCCGGCTGCCGCTCGGTGCCGCCGCCCCGGTAGACCGCGGCGGCGGCCACCAGCATCGCCAGCATGCCGAGGACCACCAGCATCACCTGTGCCACCGTCCGCTGCCAGCGGAGCGGGGCCGCCTGGTGCCGGCCCCGGCCGAACGGTCCGCGCGAGCGCGGACGGCGCGAGCCCCGGGGGTAGGCGCTGCCGAAGCCGGCCGCGTCCAGCAGCGCCGCCTGGCGCTCCCGGGCCGAGGGCTCGTGGATCAGCGCGGCGCGGACGAAGCGCTCGTCGAGGACCAGGGTTGCGAACTCGTCGTCCGCGCCGCCACCGTGGTTGGCGCTGCCGGCGTCAAAGCCTTCGGAATACACGGAGCCCCCGCATCTCTCGGCAAAGCTGCCTCGGGTACACAAAGCAGCCTAATGCCGCAAGAGCGCTTTTGTCTGTGGCTCCGCGTCCCCGCGCCGCCGGTCGAACGGGTGTCGTGGCGGGCGGTCAGCCGCGCACGTGCCCGTCGCCGGTGACGATGTACTTGGTCGAGGTCAGCTCCGGCAGGCCCATGGGACCACGGGCGTGCAGCTTCTGGGTGGAGATGCCGATCTCCGCGCCGAAGCCGAACTGGCTGCCGTCGGTGAACCGGGTGGAGGCGTTCACCATCACCGCCGCCGCGTCGACCACCCGGGTGAAACGGCGGGCGGCGGCCTGAGAGGTCGTCACGATCGCCTCGGTGTGGCCGGAGGACCACATCCGGATGTGGGCCACGGCCGCGTCCATCGAGTCCACCACTCCGGCGGCGATGTCGTAGGAGAGGTACTCGGTCTCCCAGTCCTCGGTGGTCGCGGGCACCACCACGGCCTTGGAGCCCGAGGCCTCGGCCACCGCCTGCACCCGCTCGTCGCCGTGGACGGTCACCCCCGCCTCGGCCAGCGCCGCCAGCGCCAGCGGCAGGAACTCCTCGGCGATGTCCTGGTGCACCAGCAGCGTCTCCGCCGAGTTGCAGACGCTGGGGCGGGAGGCCTTGGAGTTCACCAGGATCTCCACCGCCACCGCCAGATCGGCCTCGGCGTCGACGTAGACATGGCAGTTGCCGGTGCCGGTCTCGATCACCGGCACGGTGGACTGCTCGACCACCGTCCGGATCAGCGAGGCGCCCCCGCGCGGGATCAGCACGTCGACCATGCCGCGCGCCCGCATCAGCTCCTGGACCGAGTCCCGGCTCTCCCCCGGGACCAGCTGGATGCAGTCGGCCGGCAGCCCCGCGCCGCCGACCGCGTCCCGGAGCACCTCCACCAGCTTCTGGTTGGACGCGTACGCCGAGGCCGAGCCGCGCAGCAGCACCGCGTTGCCGGACTTCAGGCAGAGCGCCGCCGCGTCCACGGTCACATTGGGCCGGGCCTCGTAGATGATGCCGACCACGCCCAGCGGCACCCGCACCTGGCGCAGGTCGAGACCGTTGGGCAGGGTGGAGCCGCGGACCACCTCGCCGACCGGGTCGGGCAGCCCGGCCACGTGCCGCACATCGGCGGCGATGGCGGCGACCCGCTCGCGGTTCAGCGTCAGCCGGTCGATCACCGACTCGGCGGTACCGGCCTCCCGCGCCTTCGCCACGTCCACCGCGTTCGCCTCGACGATCTCGCGGGTGCGGACCACCAGCGCGTCGGCGATGGCGAGCAGCGCCTCGTCCTTCGGCGTCCGCGGCAGCGGTCCCAGCTCGGCGGCGGCGGCCTTGGCCCGGTAGGCGGCCAGCAGCACCGGGGACTGCGGCAGCGGCGACGGCAGGCTGGGCGAGGGGAACTCGGTCAGCGGCGCGCCGTCCGACGGGTTCTCAGTCGACGACGCGGAGTTCGAGGGGCTGGCGGCGGGGTCCGGAGAGCTGCTCATGGCGGCAAGCGTAATCCGTCCGGTGCGGGGAGTTCCGGTCCGTCCGGCAACCGGACCGGTCGGCGGCGCCGTTCGGAACGGGGGCGCCGCTCAGAACGGGTGGACTCCGCCGACGAAGGCCGGGGACTCGCCGTAGCCCTCGGCGATCCGCTGGTGGTAGGTGCGCCGGTCGACCACCTCCAGGCCGACCACCTCCCAGGGCGGCAGCTTGGCGGTGGCCTTGTGCTCACCCCAGAGCCGCAGCGCCATCGCCGCCGCGTCCTGCAGGTCCTCGGCCTGCTCCCAGTACCGGATCTCACCGTGGTCGGCGGCATAGCGGGCGGTCATGAAGGGGGTGTGATCGTGGGCCAACTGTTCGAGTCCGCGCTTCAGCTCCGCCAGCGGCGTGGCCCGGCCGGCGACGCTCAGCACGACGTGCCACAGCCGGCCCGGCTCTCCGCCCTCGTCCCGGTGGGAGGGCGGCGGGGTGCTCCGGGGATAGGGAGCGCGTTGTTCTGCTTGGGGGGCGGAGGGTCTGCGCGACGCGCCCCCTTCGATGCTCGTGAGTACCGGATCCGCGGTCCCCGAGGGTCGCGCACCCTGGCGCCTGCGCACCACTGCCGGCCTCCTCGCTGTCGGTGATGGTCGTCTGACTGCACCGTCCGGGCCGCATCGCCGCCGGACGCGCCGGTCAGCGCCGGTCGGACGCGGAGGGCAGCACCACCAGGTCGTCCCGGTGCACCACCTCGCGCTCGTACGCGGGGCCCAACTCCCGTGCCAGGTCCCGCGTTGACCGCCCCAGGAGTTGGGGAAGCTCCCGCACATCAAAGTTGACCAGCCCGCGCGCGATGATGTTGCCGTTTTCATCAAGAAGGTCGACCGGATCTCCGGGAACGAACTCTCCCTGGACGCCGGTGACCCCGGCCGGCAGCAGTGAGCTGTGACGCTGCACCACGGCGGCCACTGCGCCGGCGTCGAGCCGGAGTGCGCCCCGGGGCGCACTCGCGTGTTCGAGCCACAACAGCCGGTCGGTCGAGCGGCGCCCGGTGCGGTGGAACAGCGTCCCGGTCTCCCGGCCGGCCAGCGCGTCGGCCGCGAACCGCGCCGCCGTCAGCACCACCGGGATGCCGGCGCCGGTGGCGATCCGCGCCGCCTCGACCTTGGTCACCATCCCGCCGGTGCCCACCCCGGCCTTGCCGGCGCTGCCGATGACCACTCCGTCCAGGTCGGCCGGGCCGTGCACCTCGGCGATCCTGCTGGTGCCGGGCTTGCTCGGGTCGCCGTCGTACAGGCCGTCCACGTCCGAGAGCAGGACCAGCAGGTCGGCCCGGACCAGATGGGCGACCAGCGCCGCCAGCCGGTCGTTGTCACCGAACTTGATCTCGGCGGTGGCGACCGTGTCGTTCTCGTTGACGACCGGCACCGCGCCCATCACCAGCAGCTGCTCCAGGGTGCGGAAGGCGTTGCGGTAGTGGACCCGGCGGCTGGCGTCCTCGGCGGTCAGCAGCACCTGGCCGACCCGCAGCCCGTAGCGGGCGAAGGAGGCGGTGTAACGGGCCATCAGCAGGCCCTGGCCGACGCTGGCGGCGGCCTGCTGCCGGGCCAGGTCCCGGGGGCGCTGCTCCAGGCCGAGCGGGGCCAGTCCGGCGGCGATGGCGCCGGAGGAGACCAGCACCACCTCCCGGTGGCCGTCGTACGCCTTGGCCAGCACGTCCACCAGGGCGTCGACGCGGTCGGCGTCCAGCCCACCCGACGCCGTGGTCAGTGAGGAGGACCCCACCTTGACGACGATCCGGCGTGCGCCGAGCACGTCCTCCCGCAGGCTGCCTGTCACTGCGCCCCTCCCGAGCTCCGTTGCCGATCCCCGCACGTTGCCGCACCGCGCAGCAATGTACGCGAAGTGGGCGGGCGGCGTCCGCAGGACTCAGCCTGCGGACGCCGCCCGCCCGGTGCCGTGCCGTGCTACTGGTTCGCGTCCAGCTCGGCCAGCAGCTCCGCCCGGCGGGCGTCGTCGACGAAGGACGCCAGGAAGGAGTTGCGGGCCAGCCGCCGCAGCTGATCGTCCGTCAGCCCGAGCGCCTGCCGCAGGCCCCGGTAGTTGTCCTCGACGTACCCGCCGAAGTACGAGGGGTCGTCCGAGTTGACGGTGACCAGCAGCCCGGCCTCCAGCATGGCCGGCAGCGGGTGGTCCTCCAGCCGGTCCACGCAGCGCAGCCGGACGTTGGAGAACGGGCAGACGGTGAGCGGGACCTGCTCCGCCACCAGCCGCGCGACCAGCTCCGGGTCCTCCATGCAGCGGATGCCGTGGTCGATCCGCTCCACGCCGAGCAGGTCCAGCGCCTCGGCGATGTAGGCGGGCGGGCCCTCCTCGCCGGCATGGGCGACCAGCCGCAGCCCGGCCTCCTTCGCCGCCGCGTAGACCTCGGCGAACTTGGCCGGCGGGTGGCCGACCTCGGCCGAGTCCAGGCCGACGGCCGAGATCAGGTGCAGGTACGGGGCGGCGTCGGCCAGGGTCTTCAGCGCGTCCTCGGCCGGGAGGTCCCGGAGGAAGCTGAGGATCAGACCGGTCGACAGGCCGTGCCGCTCCCGACTGGTCTCCAGCGCCCGGGACAGCCCGAGGACGACGGTGCCCAGATCGACGCCGCGCCCGGTGTGGGCCTGCGGGTCGAAGAAGATCTCCGCGTGCCGCACCCCCTGCGCGGCGGCGCGCACCAGGTACGCCTCGGCCAGGTCGGTGAAGTCCTGCTCGGTCCGCAGCACGTCGGTGAGCTGGTAGTACAGGTTCAGGAAGGACTGGAGGTCGCTGAACGCATAGGCGCTGCGCAGCTCCTCCGGGGTGGCGTAGGGCAGGTCGATGCCGTTGCGCTCGGCCAGCGCGAACGCCAGCTCGGGTTCGAGCGTCCCCTCGATGTGGAGGTGCAGCTCGGCCTTGGGCAGGACGCCCTCGGGCAGGGGGTGGGCGTGGTGGGACACGGTCATGCTCAGAAGTCCTCGTCGGGTTCGATCTCGCGGCGGGGCATCGGGTCGAAGCGGGCGTACTCGGTCGCCGCGTCGTCCCGGATCAGCTCGCGCTGGCGCTTGCGGGTGACGGCGTCGCGCGGCGACTCCATCCGGTGGTCCTCGCCGCGTCGGCCGAGCATCTCGGCGCCGGCCGCCATGCTCGGCTCCCAGTCGAAGACCACGGCGTTCTCGGAGGCGCCGATGACGACGGTGTCGCCCTCCTTGGCGCCGGCCTTGGCCAGGGCGACCTCGACCCCGAGCCGGGCCAGCCGGTCGGCGAGGTAGCCGACGGCCTCGTCGTTGGAGAAGTCGGTCTGCTTGATCCAGCGCTCGGGCTTGCTGCCGATGATCCGGTACAGCTCCTCGGCCGCGTCGTACTCGACGGTGAAGCCGGCGTCGTCCACGGCGGTCGGCCGCAGCACGATCCGGGTGGCCTCCTCGACCGGCTTGGCGGCGCGGGCCTCGGTGACGATCCGGGCGAGGGCGAAGCTCAGCTCGCGCAGGCCCTTGCGGGAGGTCGCGGAGACGTCGAAGACCTCGTAGCCGCGCTCCTCCAGCGAGGAGCGGGTGATGTCGGCGAGGTCCTGGCCGTCGGGGATGTCGGTCTTGTTCAGCGCGACCAGCCGCGGCCGGTCCTCCAGGCCGCCGTACTGGGCGAGTTCGGCCTCGATCATGTCCAGGTCGGACAGCGGGTCGCGGTCGTTCTCCAGCGTCGCGCAGTCCAGCACGTGCACCAGCACCGAGCAGCGCTCGACATGGCGCAGGAATTCGAGCCCGAGGCCCTTGCCCTGGCTGGCGCCGGGGATCAGTCCGGGGACGTCGGCGATGGTGTAGACGATGTCGCCGGCGGTGACCACGCCCAGGTTGGGGATCAGGGTGGTGAAGGGGTAGTCCGCGATCTTCGGCTTGGCTGCGGACAGCACCGAGATCAGCGAGGACTTGCCGGCGCTCGGGTAGCCCACCAGGGCGACGTCGGCGACGGACTTGAGCTCCAGCACGATGTCGCGGTCGTCGCCGGGCTCGCCCAGCAGCGCGAAGCCGGGGGCCTTGCGGCGGGCGGAGGCCAGCGAGGAGTTGCCCAGACCGCCCCGGCCCCCGGCCGCGACCACGAAGCTGGTGCCGTTGCCGACCAGGTCGGCCAGGACCTCGCCGTCCTTGCCGAGGACGACGGTGCCGTCCGGCACCGGCAGCACGAGGTCGAAGCCCTCGCCGCCGGTGCGGTGGTCGCCCGCGCCCGGCTTGCCGTTGCCGGCCCGGCGGTGCGGGGTGTGGTGGTAGTCCAGCAGGGTGGTCACCTGCGGGTCGACGACCAGGGTGACGTCGCCGCCCCGGCCGCCGTTGCCGCCGTCGGGACCGCCCAGCGGCTTGAACTTCTCCCGGTGCACGGAGGCGCAGCCATGGCCTCCGTTACCCGCGGCGACATGCAACTCGACGCGGTCCACGAAGGTGGTCATGGTGCGGTGCCTTTCGTTAGGGGGGTACTCGGCTGTTCTTGTCCAGAAACACCGAGGGTGGACCGGAATGTTCCGATCCACCCTCGATGTCACGTTGTCACACGCTGTTCCAGCTCGTGCTGGTCACTCCGAACAGGTCCTGCGGTCCGCCTGGATCAGGCGACCGGGACGATGTTCACGACGCGACGGCCACGGTGGGTGCCGAACTCGACCGCACCGGCGTTGAGCGCGAACAGGGTGTCGTCGCCGCCACGGCCGACGCCGGAACCCGGGTGGAAGTGGGTGCCGCGCTGGCGGACGAGGATCTCGCCGGCGTTGACCTTCTGGCCGCCGAAACGCTTGACGCCGAGGCGCTGAGCGTTCGAGTCACGACCGTTACGAGTAGAGCTTGCGCCCTTCTTGTGAGCCATTTCCGCCTCCCCTTACTTCGCCGAGTCGATGCTGGTCACGCGGAGCGCGGTGTGGCGCTGACGGTGGCCCATGCGCTTGCGGTAACCGGTCTTGTTCTTGTACTTCATGATGTTGATCTTCTCGCCCTTGTGGTGGTCGACCACCTCGGCGCGAACCTTCACACCGGCCAGGACCCACGGGTCGCTGGTGACCGCGTCACCGTCGACGATGAGGATCGTCGAAAGCTCCACGGTCTCGCCGACCTTGGCGTCAACCTTGTCGGACTCGAAAACATCGCCGACAGCAACCTTGTGCTGCCGACCGCCGCTACGCACGATCGCGTACACCGCGAACCCACTCTCAACTCGGTCGGAGCTCCTGACGCCAGCCTCCCCGCAACGAAACGGCAAGGGGCCTCCCCCGGGCGCGAGGCTCGGGAGGGATGTGCTCAGGAGCGGGGCGTGACAGTACAGAATGCAAAGCACGCCGAGGGTCAAGGCTACGGACCGCGAGCCTGTGGGTCAAACCAGCCCACCCGGGACAGCGGCGCAGGCCGGAAGGGGTGCCCAGAAGCTCTGCGGCGGCCCGCAACGGCCCCGCCCCCGTCCCTCCGGAGCTCCGGAGGGACGGGGGCGGGGCCGCCGTGCTGCGTGCTGCTGCTACTCGGCCGCGGTCTCGGCGGCCGCGCTCTTCTTGGTGGCGGTGCGCTTGGTGGCGGCCTTCTTGGCCGTCGCCTTCTTCGCGGTCGCCTTCTTGGCCACGGTCTTCTTCGCCGCCGCCTTCTTGGCCGGAGCCGACTCGGCCGGGGCCTCGGCGGCGTCCGCGTCGGCGGCTGCCGCCTTCTTGGCGGCGGCCTTGCGCGGGGCGCGCTTGCGCGGCGCCACCGGCTCCTCGACCACGGGCTCCTCGACGACCGGCTCGGCCACGACCTCGGCCACGGGCTCCGCCACGACGGTCTCGGCGACCGGCTCGGCGGCGGCCTCGGTGCGGGCCGGGACGACCAGCACCGCCGCCTCCTGCGCCGCGGTCGGCGGACCGGCCGGCGAGGTGGCCTTGCGGACCGCACGGCGACGGGTGCGCGCCGGACGGGCCGAGGCCTCGATCATCGCCTCGGCCAGTTCCTCGGCCTCGGCCTGCACCGCGGCGTCCAGCGGAACCGGAGCGGCAACCACGGTCTCGACCGCCGCGGGCTCGGGCTCCACCGCTGCGACCTCGACCACCTCGACGACCTCGGCGTCCGGGGTGACGATCTCCAGGTCCTCGACGTCCTCGGCGTTCAGGCCGCGCGCCAGCACCTCGTCCGCGAGGTCGTCCAACTGCTCCTCGTGGTCGTGCTCGTGGTCGTGCTCGTGCTCGTGCGTCTCCAGGCCGTCGCCGCCGCGACCGCGACGGCGGCGCTTGCCGCCGCCGGCCTGGGCCGAGCCGCCGGACTCCTCGCCCGGACGCGGGCCGGAGAAGCCCTTGGGCACCGCCGGGGGCTGCTCCATGTGGACGATGACGCCGCGTCCGTTGCAGTGGACGCAGGTCTCGGAGAAGGACTCCAGCAGGCCCTGGCCGACCCGCTTGCGGGTCATCTGCACCAGGCCCAGCGAGGTGACCTCGGCCACCTGGTGCTTGGTCCGGTCCCGGCCCAGGCACTCCAGCAGCCGGCGCAGCACCAGGTCGCGGTTGGACTCCAGCACCATGTCGATGAAGTCGATCACGATGATGCCGCCGAGGTCGCGCAGCCGCAGCTGGCGCACGATCTCCTCGGCCGCCTCGATGTTGTTGCGGGTGACCGTCTCTTCCAGGTTGCCGCCCTGGCCGGTGAACTTCCCGGTGTTGACGTCGACCACGATCATGGCCTCGGTCTTGTCGATCACCAGCGAACCGCCGCTGGGCAGCCAGACCTTGCGGTCCAGCGCCTTCATCAGCTGCTCGTCGATCCGGTAGGTGGCGAAGACGTCCACCTCGGAGGTCCAGCGCTGGAGCCTGGGCACCAGGTCCGGGGCGACCCCGGCGACGTACTCGCTGATGGTCGACCAGGCGGTGTCGCCGGAGACGATGACCTTGGTGAAGTCCTCGTTGAAGATGTCGCGGACGACCCGGACGGTCATGTCCGGCTCCCCGTAGAGCAGCGTCGGCGCGTTGCCGCTGCTGACCTTCTTCTGGATGTCCTCCCACTGCTGCTGCAGCCGCTGGACGTCGCGGGTCAGCTCCTCCTCGGAGGCGCCCTCGGCGGCGGTGCGGACGATGACGCCCGCGTCGTCGGGGACGATCTTCTTGAGGATGTTCTTCAGCCGGGCGCGCTCGGTGTCGGGCAGCTTGCGGCTGATCCCGGTCATCGAGCCCTCGGGCACGTACACCAGGTAGCGGCCGGGCAGGGAGATCTGGCTGGTCAGCCGGGCGCCCTTGTGGCCGATCGGGTCCTTGGAGACCTGCACCAGCACCGAGGAGCCGGACTTCAGCACCGACTCGATCCGGCGCGGACCGCCCTTGACGCCCAGCGCCTGGAAGTTCACCTCACCGGCGTAGAGCACGGCGTTGCGGCCCTTGCCGATGTCGATGAAGGCGGCCTCCATCGACGGCAGCACGTTCTGCACCTTGCCCAGGTACACGTTGCCGACGTAGGAGGTGGCCTGCTCCTTGTTGACGTAGTGCTCGACCAGCACGTTGTCCTCAAGGACGCCGATCTGGGTGCGCTCGCCGTGCTGACGGACCACCATGACCCGCTCGACGGCCTCGCGGCGCGCCAGGAACTCGGCCTCGGTGATGATCGGCACCCGGCGGCGGCCCTGCTCGCGGCCCTCGCGGCGGCGCTGCTTCTTGGCCTCCAGACGGGTCGAGCCCTTGATGGACTGGACCTCGTCCGGGTCGAACGGGATGTCCAGCGGCGGCGTGCTCGACACCGAGGTGCGGCGGCGCGGCTCGCGGACCTTCACCACGGTGCGCTCCGGGTCGTCGCCCGAGGCCACGGCCTCGACCTCGGCCGGACCGTCCCCACTGCGGCGACGGCGGCGGCGACGCCGACGGCTGGACGCGGACAGCGCCTCGCCGAGGTCGTCGTCCTCCTCGTCCTCGTCGTCCTCGTGGACGGCGTCCTGCGCCTGGGCGGCCTGCGGCTCGCCGTTGGCGGCCTCGAAGTCGTCGCCCTCGCCACGACGGCGGCGACGACCGCCACGGCGGCGGCGGCGCGAGGGGCGGCCGTCCTCCCACGGCTGGTCCTGCTCGGCGCGACCGTCCTCGGTCTCCTCGACCTCGTCCAGCTCCTCGACCTCGTCGAGCGGCTCGACCGGGGCCGCGACCGGCGCGGTGAAGGCCGGGGCGGAGGTCGCCCGGCGACGGCGGCGGCGGTTGCTGTAGGACTCGTCCTCGTCCTCGGCGGGCTCGGCGACCGGCGCCGGCGCGGGCCGGCGGACCGGCTCGGCGCCGAGCGGGGTCCGGCCGCTGGAGAGCTGGAACACGGCGGGCGCGGTCGGCGCGGCGGGCGCGGAGGCGCGGGCCCGGCGGGCCTGACGGTTCAGGAAGGGCTCCGGCGCGGCCTCGGTCCCCTCGGTCTCCTCGACCGGGGTGGTGACGGGCGCGGCGACCGGCGCGGTGGCCCGGCGACGGGTCCGACGGCGACCGTCCTCGACCGGCTCGTCCGACTCGGCGGCCGTCCGCTCGACGGCGGGGGTCGCCACGGCGGCGGGGGTCGCGGCCTCGGCCGGCGGGGTGAAGGCGGCGACCGGCACGGCCGGGCGGGCCGGGACGACGATCTCGGCGGGCTCCTGGAACACCGGCGCCTGGAAGATCGCGGTGGAGGGCCGGACGGCGCGGCGGCGGCCACGGGTCCCGGTGTGCTCCTCGGCGGGCTGCTGGACCGGCGCGGGGGTGGGCTCGACCACGGCCTCGGGCTCCACGGCCTCGGGCTCGACCGGCTCGGCCTCGTCCGCGACAGGCTCGGCGGGCTGCTCGGGAAGGGCGATCTCGGTCTGCACCGGCTCGGCCTTCTTACGGGTCCGGCGGGCGCGCTTCACCGGCTCGGCCGGGGCGTCGACCGACGTCTCGACCGGCGCATCGACGGCAGCCGGGCTCTCCACGGCGGGCGCCTCGACGACGGCCTCGGCCGTCGGCTCCGGCTCGGCCTTCTTGCGGGTGCGGCGGGCGCGCTTCACCGGCTCGGCCGGGGCCTCGGTCACGGCCTCGGCGGCCGACTGCGCCTCCGTCCCGGCGGACGCGGGCGCGTCGCCGGCGTTCGCCTCGGCGACCGGCGGACCGGCCGGACGGCTGGCGGCCCGGCGGCGGCGCGGGGCCGCCTTCGGGGCTGCGCTGCCGGCCGGGGCGGTGCCCTCGGCGCTGTTCTGTTCGTTCGATTCGTTCTGTTCGTTGATGTCGAGCATCCGGGCGGTTCTCCCGTCATGCCCCCGGGCGCCGCGCTTCTCAGCGGGCGCCGCACAGGGACTCACGTGTGTCGATCAGCGGTCCGCCGGGCGGTTCCGCCGATAAGTCTTCTGGTCCGGCCAGTCTTCAGGTCGTATGTCGCGCCGGGCCGTGCACTGGTGCGGGCACGGCCGGGTGCCTGGTCCCCGGGTGGCTCCCAGGGGCCCGCACAAACGCGGTCGGGCTTCGACGACGAGCCGCGGTGCACCTTCGGCACAGTGCGCAGACCAGACCGGCCGACCGCTGCCTACACGGGCTGCGACTCGGGCTCCTCGGATGGGAGCGCCGACGCCGCGCCACGGTCGGGCGCGAACGGGTCGGTCACCGTCCCGGACTCCTCGTCGAGCGGCCCCTGCGCCAGCCTGGTCACCCCAGCGGGGACCGGCAGCGCGAGGTCGGCCGTCGCACGGAGACCGGACAGGACGTCATCGGGTCGGACGGCGGGTGTTGCGTGCCGAACAACCAGCCGCAGTATCGCACAGCCACGGCCTGCGGGGATATCGGTAGTACTTTCGGGCAGCGCCGGTACACCCGCGTCCACCTGCGATTCGGTGACTTCGAGACTCACCACGGCCCCGCGCGCGTCGAAGGTGCGCAGGCCGTTCTTCATCTGCCGCTGCACCTCGACGCTCTCCTCGGCGAGGAAGGCGGCGACCGCGGCGCGCGCGGCGTCGGGGTCGACCCCGTCCAGCCGCAGCTCCCAGAGGGAGGCTTCGAGCCGGTCGGTGAAGTTCGACGTGCGGGCCTCGACGGCGTCGATGATGTCGAGGCCGATCGGCAGCGACTCGTCCAGCTGGGCCCGGAGCAGTTCGACGTCGCGCGGGGCGCTGAGCGCCAGCTCGACGTACTCGGCCTCGCTGGCGGAGCCGGTGGGGGCGGCGTTGGCGAAGCTGATCCGGGGGTGCGGGGAGAAGCCCGCCGAGTACGCCATGGGGACTGCGGAGCGGCGCAGCGCGCGCTCCAGGGCCCGCTGGAAGTCGCGGTGGCTGGTGAAACGCAGCCGGCCGCGCTTCGTGTAGCGCAGGCGGATGCGCTGCACCACCGGCGCGGGCGGCGGACCGTCGGGCGTGCGGCGTGCCAGTGCGCTCAGTCCTTAGGGAGGAGGAACAGGAGTCTTGTCTACTCCCCCAAGGGTACGCGGCTCTGCTGTGCCCACACCACGCGTGCCCTCGCGAACGGAGCAGCGGCACGCCGGCGCCGCGTCCTGGAATCCCGCCGACACGACGAGCGCGCCCACGACGAGGGAGTCCCGATGATCGGCCGACTGCAGACATTCGCCCTGGACTGTCCGGACCCGGTCGCCCTGGCCGGCTTCTACGCCGGGCTGCTCGGCGGCAGGATCGAGGACGACGGCGAGGGCTGGGTGGACCTGATCGGCGACCACGGCACCGCCCTGGCCTTCCAGCGGGTGGACGACTACCGGGCGCCGCAGTGGCCCGACCCGGACCACCCGCAGCAGGCGCACCTCGACATCGCCGTCCCCGACATCGCCGCCGCCCACCCCGAGGTGCTCGCCCTCGGCGCGACCCCGCCGGCGGACTGGGACGGCAAGCAGTCCTGGCGCGTCCACGCCGACCCGGCCGGCCACCCCTTCTGCCTCTGCGTCCATTAACTGCAGCGGGAATTGACGATGCGTCAATTCCCGCTGCAGTTACTGGACGGAGTCCGTGACGGCTACTTGTTGACGACCGCCAGGGGCAGCAGCTTCACGCCGGTCGGGCCGATCTGGATGCTGGTGTCGAGCTGGGGGCAGACGCCGCAGTCGAAGCAGGGGGTCCAGCGGCAGTCGTCCACCTCGACCTCCTCCAGCGAGTCCTGCCAGTCCTCCCAGAGCCAGTCCTTGTCCAGGCCGGAGTCGAGGTGGTCCCAGGGCAGGACCTCCTCGTACTGGCGCTCGCGGGTGGTGTACCAGGCGACGTCGACGCCGGTGCCGGCCAGGCCCTTCTCGGCGGCGCGCATCCAGCGGTCGTAGGAGAAGTGCTCGCGCCAGCCGTCGAAGCGGCCGCCGTCCTCGTAGACCGCGCGGATGACCTTGCCGAGCCGGCGGTCGCCGCGCGACAGCAGGCCCTCGACCAGGCCGGGCTTGCCGTCGTGGTAGCGGAAGCCGATGCTGCGGCCGTACTTCTTGTCGTTGCGCAGGACGTCGCGGAGCTTCTTCAACCGGTCGTCGGTCGCGTCGACGCCGAGCTGCGGGGCCCACTGGAAGGGCGTGTGCGGCTTGGGCACGAAGCCGCCGATGGAGACGGTGCAGCGGATGTCGTTCTGCCCGCTGACCTCGCGGCCCTTCTGGATGACGTTCTTCGCCATCTCGGCGATCTGCAGCACGTCCTCGTCGGTCTCGGTGGGGAGGCCGACCATGAAGTACAGCTTCACCTGGCGCCAGCCGTTGCCGTAGGCGGCGGCGACGGTGCGGATGAGGTCCTCCTCGGACACCATCTTGTTGATCACCTTGCGGATCCGCTCGCTGCCGCCCTCGGGGGCGAAGGTCAGACCGGAGCGGCGGCCGTTGCGGGTGAGCTCGTTGGCCAGGTCGATGTTGAACGCGTCGACCCGGGTGGACGGCAGCGACAGGCCGACCTTGTCCGCCTCGTAGCGGTCGGCGAGGCCCTTGGCGATGTCCGCGATCTCGGTGTGGTCGGCGGAGGACAGCGACAGCAGGCCGACCTCCTCGAAGCCGGTGGCCTTGAGGCCGCGGTCGACCATCTCGCCGATGCCGGTGATGCTTCGCTCCCGCACCGGGCGCGTGATCATGCCGGCCTGGCAGAAGCGGCAGCCGCGGGTGCAGCCGCGGAAGATCTCCACGGACATCCGCTCGTGCACCGTCTCGGCCAGCGGGACCAGGGGCTGCTTGGGGTAGGGCCACTCGTCGAGGTCCATCACGGTGTGCTTGGACACCCGCCACGGCACGCCGGAGATGGTCGGCACCATCCGGCCGATCCGGCCGTCCGGCAGGTACTCGACGTCGTAGAACCGGGGCACGTACACCCCGCCGGTCCGGGCCAGCCGGAACAGCAGTTCGTCGCGCGGGCTGCGGCCGTCCGCCCCGGGGCGGCCCTCGGCCTTCCAGGCCCGGATGACCTCGGTCATGTCCAGCACGGCCTGCTCGCCGTCGCCGATGACGGCGGCGTCCAGGAAGTCCGCGATCGGCTCCGGGTTGAACGCCGCATGGCCGCCGGCCAGCACGATCGGGTCGTCCACGGTCCGGTCCTCGGCCAGCAGCGGGATGCCGGCCAGGTCCAGCGCGGTGAGCATGTTGGTGTAGCCCAGCTCGGTCGAGAAGCTGAGGCCGAAGACGTCGAAGGCCTTCACCGGGCGGTGCGCGTCCACGGTGAACTGGGGCACCCGGTGCTCGCGCATCAGGGCCTCCAGGTCGGGCCAGACGCTGTAGGTGCGCTCGGCCAGCACGCCCTCGCGCTCGTTCAGCACCTCGTAGAGGATCATGACGCCCTGGTTGGGCAGGCCGACCTCGTAGGCGTCGGGGTACATCAGCGCCCAGCGGACGTCACAGGCGTCCCAGTCCTTGACCGTGGAGTTGAGCTCGCCACCGACGTACTGGATCGGCTTCTGGACGTGCGGGAGGAGGGCCTCCAGGCGCGGGAAGACCGACTCGACAGACATAGAGGAGGACTTTCGTGTGGACACAGGGGTGACCACTCAGGATAACGCGGCGCGGGGGTCCGCCGGGCCGCCCGGCGATCCGGCCGGTGGCCGGGCGGTCTCAGCCGCCCATCGGCGAGCGCTGCATCCGGACCGACTGGAGCAGTCCGATCCCGGTCCAGATCGCGAACATGGAAGAGCCCCCGTAGCTGACGAAGGGCAGCGGGATGCCGGCCACCGGCATGATGCCCAGGGTCATGCCGATGTTCTCGAAGCCCTGGAAGCCGAACCAGGCGACCACGCCGGCCGCGACCAGGGTGCTGTAGAGGTCGTCCGCCTGCCGGGCGATCCGGCAGGCCCGCCAGAGCACCACGCCGAGCAGCACGATGATCAGCCCGGCGCCGACGAAGCCCAGCTCCTCCCCGGCGACGGTGAAGACGAAGTCGGTCTGCTGCTCCGGCACGAACTGCCCGGTGGTCTGGGTGCCGTGGAAGAGCCCGCTGCCGGTCAGCCCGCCGGAGCCGATGGCGATCCGGGCCTGGGCGGTGTTGTAGCCGACACCGGAGGGGTCGAGGCCGGGGTCGGCGAAGGCCGCGAAGCGGGCGATCTGGTACTGCTTCAGCAGGTGCAGCCGGACCACCGCGAAGGCGCCGAGGCCCCCGCCCGCGACCAGGCCGAGCAGCCAGCGGGTGGAGGCCCCGGAGGCCAGCAGCAGGCCGAGGATGATCACCACCATCACCATGGTCGAGCCGAGGTCCGGCATCAGCAGGATGACCCCGATCGGCAGCCCGGCCAGCAGCAGCGACTGGATGATCGCCCCGCCGCGCGGAAACCGGTCCTCCCCCGCGTCCACCCGGGCCGACAGCAGGGTGGCCATGCCGAGAATGATCGCGATCTTGCAGAACTCGGAGGGCTGGACCGAGAAACCGCCGCCCAGCACGATCCAGGAGTGCGCGCCGTTGACGGTCGAGCCCAGCGGGCTGAGCACCGCCAGCACCCCGACCAGCGCCAGGGCGTAGAGGAACGGCACGGCGGTGCGCAGCCGGTGGTGCCCGAGCAGCACCACGGCCGCGCACAGGCCGATCCCGATCGCCGTGTTCATCAGGTGCCGGACCAGGAAGAACTGCGGATCGCCGTGGTTGATGTCGCTGCGGGCGCGGGTCGCCGACCAGACCAGCAGCGAGCCGATGCCGGAGAGCGCCAGCGCGGCCAGCACCAGCGGCCAGTCCAGCCGCCGCAGCGCCGAGCCCTTGGCCGTCAGCCGGCCGAGCAGCCCGCGCTGCGGGGTGTAGCGGGGGCTGCGGTAGCTGGTCGTCAGTCCGCCGAGGCCGGTCATGCGCCCTCCCTCCGCTCCGGGGCCAGGGCGAAGAGCGGGCCGGGACCCGCCGCGAACGGCAGGCTGGAACCGGGCGCGGAGACCGTCACCGCCGGGACGCTCGCCTCGGCCTGCTGCACCGCCGCCGCCCGGAGGTCGTTCTGCTGGAGCGCGGTGGCCTGCTCGACGATGCCGGAGGGGGCGAAGGTCGGCAGCGCCGTCTGCGGGGTCGGCAGCAGCGCCTTCTTCGGGTCGATGCTGTTGTCGGCCTGGATGCCGTAGAGCGCGTTGTAGATGTTGCGGACGGCCGGTCCCGCGCCGCCGGAGCCGGTGCCGCCCTGGGAGATGGTCATCACCACGGCGTAGTCCTTGGTGTAGGTGTCGAACCAGGAGGTGGTCTGCTTGCCGACGACCTCGGCGGTACCGGTCTTGGCGTGCAGCTGGATCTTGTCCTGCGGCCAGCCCGCGAACTTCCAGGCCGCGGTGCCCTCGGTGACCACGCCGGCGGTGGCGGCGTCGATGTACTGGAGGGTGCGCTGGGTGTCCGGGAGCCTGCCCTGCACCACCGGGGCGATGTTCTGCACCAGCTTGCCGGTCGGGGTGACCACGGCCTTGGCGATCTCCGGTTTGTACAGCGTGCCGCCGTTGGCCAGGGCCGAGTAGATCCGGGCCATCTGGATCGGGGTGACCAGGGTGTCGCCCTGGCCGATGGCGTAGTTGACCTCGTCACCGGCGCGCAGGGTGGCGAAGTCGGTGCAGTCCTCGCGGGCGATCTGGGTCAGGTAGTCGTTCTTCCCGGAGGCCGCCTGCTGGCACCAGGTGTTCTTCATCTCGGCGTAGTAGGCGTCGTGCCAGGCCCGGTCCGGCACCCGGCCGGCGACCTCGGCGGGCAGGTCGATCCCGGTGGCCTGGCCGAGGCCGAACTGGTGCGCGGCCTTGTAGAGCCAGTCGGCCGGGTGGGTCGGCCTGGTTCCGCCGTCCTTCATCCACTGCTGGTAGGCGATGTTGTAGAAGACGGTGTCGCAGGAGACCTCCAGCGCCTTCGACAGGTTGATCATGCCGAAGTTCTCACCCTCGAAGTTCTTGAACTCCCGGCCGCCGATCATCATCGAGGAGGTGCAGGGGAAGGTGTCGCTGTAGGTGTAGCCCGCGTTGATCGCCCCTGAGGTGCTGACCACCTTGAAGGTCGAGCCGGGCGCGCTCTGACCCTGTATGGCCCGGTTCAGCAGCGGGAAGTCGGAGTTCGCGTTGGTCAGCGCGGCGTAGTCCTTCTCCGAGATGCCGCCGGTCCAGATGTTCGGGTTGTAGGTGGGCGCGCTGGCCATGGCGATCACCCGCCCGGTGTGGACGTCCATCACGATCACCGCGCCGGAGTCCGCCTTGAAGTTCTCCTTGGTGACGGTGTCCCAGGTCTTCCGCAGCGTCACCAGCGCCTGCTGCAGCTGCTGCTCGGCGATGCCCTGGATCCGGGCGTCGATGCTGGTCACGATGTCGTTGCCGGGGGACGCCGCGCTCTGCCCGGCACTGCCGATCACCCGGCCCAGGTTGTCGACCTCCAGGTTGTCCACGCCCGGCTGGCCGCGCAGCTGGGTGTCGTAGACGGACTCCAGGCCGGCCCGGCCGACCTGGTCGGAGGCCGCGTAGGCGGACTTGCCCTCGGCGTTGGTGGCGGCGTTGATCTCGTCCTGGGTGACCGGCGACAGGTAGCCGAGCAGCTGGGCGGCGTTGGCCCCGGCCGGACCGGGGTACTGCCGGACCGCCGTGGGGTCGGCGGTGACACCGGGGAAGTCCTCGCGGCGCTCCATGATCTGCATCGCCTGCTGGGCGGTGGCCTGCTCGGTGACCGGGATCGGCTGGTAGGGCGAACCGTTCCAGCAGGGCTGCGGGGTGACCGCGTCGCACAGCCGGACCTTGTCGTGGACCTCGGTCGGGCTCATCCCCAGCACCTGGGCCAGCCGGCCGAGCACGGCCTTGCCGCCGTCCTGCTGCTGGAGCAGCGCGGTGCGGCTGACGGAGACCACCAGCTGGGTGGAGTTGTCCGCCAGCGGCATGCCGTTGGCGTCCAGGATCTCGCCGCGCACGGCCGGGACCAGCACCGGCCGGATGTGGTTGGAGACTGCCTCCTGCGAGTACTGCTGGCCGTTGCGGATCTGCAGGAACCAGAGCCTCCCGCCGAGGGTCGCCAGCAGGGACAGGACGATGACCTGGAGGATCAGCAGGCGTCCGGTCACCCGGCTGCTGCGCCCCCCGGTCTCCGGGGTGTGGTTCATGGGTCTCGCTTCCCGCCCTGGTGGTACGGATGCCGGTGGTACGAAATGCCAGTGGTGCGAAATGCCGGTCGTGCGAAATGCCGGTCGTGCGAAATGCCGGTCGTGCGAAATGCCGGTGGCCGTGCGCCCGAGGGCGGCCCGGCTCAGTCGTCGACGCCGCTCACGCGGCTGTTCCAGTCGCTCTCGTCGGTGCGCATGATCCGGCCGCCGTCGCGGCCCGCGCGCCGGCCGCCGTCGCCGAAGCCGGGCACCGTGCCGAGGCCCGCCGCGCCGCTGGTGCGGTCGCCGCCGGTGCCGAAGAAGGAGCCCCGGCGGTCGAGCCCGGAGCGGCCGCGGGTGGTCCGCCGCATGCCGGCGCCGAAGACGGTGCCGCCGTGGCCGGCCAGGTCGTCGACCGAGCGCCGGGCCAGCGCCATCACGCCCGGCACCACGAACGGCGCCAGCAGCACGTCGTAGACCACGGCGGTGACCAGCAGGCCGGGCATCCCGACGTGCCGGGCGGCGGTGTCGCCGACCATCGCGCCGACGGCGGCGTAGAGCAGCGTCGCGGTGATCGCCGCCGCAGCGACCACCAGCAGCGGCAGCCCCACCGAACGGATGTGCCCGCCCGGCGGGCGGATCAGCCCGGCCGCGTAGCCGAGCACGCAGAGCACCAGCGCGTAGCTGCCGACCGCGTGGTCGGACGGCGGGGCCAGGTCGGCCAGCAGCCCGGCGGCGAAGCCGACCAGGCAGCCGCCGACGGGGCCGTAGACCAGTGCCAGCCCTATCACCACGAGCAGCATCAGGTCCGGCACGGCGCCGGGCAGGCCCAGCCGGGCGAGGACGCTGACCTGGACGACCAGCGCCACCACGATCAGGACCGCGGAGAGCAGGATGCGGTGCAGCCACATGCCGGTCGGCCTTTCTCAGCTCTGTCGGTACCGCGTTGTCTCAGTGCGGCGTTTCGGTGATGGGCCGGGCCATCAGTACAGCGGTACCGCACGGCGGCGGCCCCGCGTCGCTGACACGCCGTCCGTCCGACGGACCGTCACAGTGACGCCACGTCAGCAGCACGGCCGTCAGTGGCCGGTGGCCGGCTTCGCCGGCAGCACGGCGTAGCGGGGGTCGGTCGCGGGCGGCTGGACGACCACGCCGACCAGGTCGAGCGTGGTGAAGCTGACGAAGGGCTGGACCAGCACGGTCCGGGTCAGCTGGCCCGGGGTGTTCTCGACCCGGACCACGGTGCCGACCGGCACCCCGGGCACGAACGGGCGGTCGTTCTGCGAGCCGAAGGTCACCAGCCGGTCGCCGGTCCTGACCCGCGCCTGTCCGTTCAGCAGTTCGACCCGCATCGGGCCGTTGCCCTGACCGGTCGCGAAACCGATCTCGCCGCTGCCCTCCATCCGGGTGCCGACGCCGAAGTCCGGGTCGCTGGCCAGCAGCACCGTCGAGGTCTCCGGGCTGACCGTGGTGACCCGGCCCACCAGGCCGTCGCCGTTGATGACGGTCATGTCGCGGCTGATGCCGTCATTGCTGCCGATGTCGATGGTGACGGTCCAGGAGAAGCCCTGGGCCGCCCCGATCGCGACGACCTGGGCGGCCTTGATGGTGTACTGGCCCGCCCCGGCCACGCCGAGCAGCTTGGTCAGCTCGGCGGAGCGGCTCTGGACCAGGTCCGAGCTGGAGACCTGCTGCTTCAGCCGGGCGTTCTGCTGCTCCAGTGCGCGGATGCGGTCGCCGCTGGTCCCGGACTCGCGCAGCGAGCGGAAGGCGTCGGAGACCGGCTGGACCGCCCCGGCGACCCCGGTCTCGACCGGGCCGAGGACGGAGGCGGCCGTGTCCCGGGCCCCGTTCAGGGGCGAGTGGTCGCCGCCTCGGATGTCGACGGTGATCAGTGCGAACGCGACGGCGACCAGCAGGACGAGCAGGAGCCGACTTTCTCGTGTGTCCCTCACGGTCCTCGGCGGGGCCCTTCAAGAGGTGCGGAGCTCCCGGGAGCTGTGGTTCCCGGGACCTGTCAGGATACTGATGGTGCGTCAATCAGCGGGGGCTCAGCGACGCGGCTGGGAGTCCAGCACCTGCTGCAGCGCCTCGAACTCCTCGACGCACTTGCCGGCGCCCAGGGCGACCGAGTCGAGCGGGTTCTCGGCGATGTGGACCGGCATGCCGGTCTCCCGGCGCAGCCGTTCGTCGAGGCCGCGCAGCAGCGCGCCGCCCCCGGTGAGCACGATGCCCCGGTCCATGACGTCGCCCGCGAGCTCCGGGGGGCACTGGTCGAGGGTCGTCTTCACCGCGTCGACGATGGCGTTGACCGGCTCCTCGATCGCCTGGCGGACCTCGGCGGCGGAGATCACCACGGTCTTCGGCAGGCCGCTGACCAGGTCGCGGCCACGGATCTCGCTGTGCTCCTCCTTGTCCCCGTCGATCGGGAAGGCGGAGCCGATGGTCATCTTGATCTGTTCGGCGGAGCGCTCGCCGAGCAGCAGCGAGTACTCCTTCTTGATGTGCTGGATGACGGCGTTGTCGAGCTCGTCGCCGGCCACCCGGATGGACTGCGCGGTGACGATGCCGCCGAGCGAGATCACGGCGACCTCGGTGGTGCCGCCGCCGATGTCGACCACCATGTTGCCGGTGGGCTCGTGCACCGGGAGGCCCGCGCCGATCGCGGCGGCCATCGGCTCCTCGATGATGTGCACCTGGCGCGCCCCGGCCTGCCGGGACGCCTCGATGACGGCGCGTCGTTCCACCCCGGTGATGCCGCTGGGCACGCAGACCACGACCCGGGGGCGGGCCAGGTAGCGCCGGCGGTGGATCTTCAGGATGAAGTAGCGGAGCATCCGCTCGGTGATCTCGAAGTCGGCGATCACGCCGTCCTTGAGCGGGCGGATGGCGACGATGTTGCCGGGCGTGCGCCCGATCATCTTCTTCGCCTCGGAGCCGACGGCGAGGATGCCGCCGGTGTTGGTGTTGACAGCGACCACTGACGGTTCGTTGAGGACGATCCCGCGGCCCCTGACGTACACGAGCGTGTTGGCGGTGCCGAGGTCGACAGCCATGTCACGACCGATGAACGACATGCTGTTGTTCGCCATGGGCTTGGGGGGCCTTCCCGAGGTTCGAGGGTGGGGGCGGCTGCGGGCTCGCGATGGCAGACCGTCAGCCACCGTTGCCGAGTAGCTCCATGGTAGCCATGGAGGCACACAGGGTGACCGTGGACTTGTGTCCAGTATTCAGGCAGACGATCAGATTTTTCACTATTGGGACGCCTGTGTCGGCTGCCAGGTTCCACGGAATCATTACTTCCGATTGCCTGACAACTCCTGTGCCCCCACTCGGACAGGTGGGTGACGGCCATACGGCCGAGCGGACCGGACGCACCGTCAGCTGCGTCCGGTCCGCTGTCGGCCGACCTCGAAGACTCGGAAGGATCAGGCGTGGGCCGGGAAGAAGATCTTGATCTCGCGCTCGGCGGAGGCCTCGGAGTCGGAGGCGTGGATCAGGTTCTCCCGGGTGATGGTGGCGAAGTCGCCGCGGATCGTGCCGGGGCCCGCCTCCAGCGGGTTGGTCTTGCCGGCCAGCGCCCGGATGCCCTCGATCACGCTCTCGCCCTCGACGATCAGCGCCACCGACGGACCGGAGGACATGAACGTGAGCAGCGGCTCGTAGAACGGCTTGCCGAGGTGCTCGGCGTAGTGCTGCTCCAGCGTCGCCGCGTCCAGCGTGCGCAGCTCCATGGCGGCCAGGGTCCAACCGGCCTTGCGTTCGATCCGGGAGACGATCTCGCCGACCAGTCCGCGCCGGACGGCGTCGGGCTTCAGGAGGACGAGGCTGCGCTGCGACATGGGGCGCTCCGAGGTTCTGGTGGCGACGGCGCTGCCGGGTGGCGACAGCGGTGATGATCGGTGCCGAGCCTACCCGGAGCGAATACCGGGACGTCAGCCGGTCAGCTGTGCGGCCGGAGGCCCGTCAAGGCCCCGGTACAAAAGTCAGGTGAGAAGTCCGGCCGGACACCCCGATGGCCGTACCGGGGCCCGGCCGGACGTCCGCTCAGACCGCGGCGGCCCGGGCCGCCTTGATCACGTCGATCTTCCGCCCGTAGTGCACCGAGGCCCACCACAGCGCGGCGAAGATCACGCCCAGTGCGTACATCATCCCGACCACCGCGCCGCTGGCGATCAGCGCGACCTGGAGCACCCACCCGACGGCCACCGCACCCGGGCGCGTGATCATCCCGCAGAGCAGGACGCAGAGCGCCATCGCCGCCCCGCACACCGCCCAGAGGGTGCCGTGGGAGACGGAGGAGAGGTGCATCGCCACCAGGGCGGCGAAGCCCACCACCATTGCCTCGGCGATCAGGGTGGAGGAGCAGAGGGTACGCACAGCAGGGGCCTCTCGGGCGGGTGACTCGGAACGCAGGAACTCGGGAAAGCGGGGGTCGTGCCTCAGCGCGGCCCGAGCAGGATACGGGCCTCGCCGACGGTGATGATGGAGCCGGTGACGAGCACGCCCGAGCCGCCGAGCTCGCCCACCTCCTCGGCCAGGGTGACCGCCGCCTCGATGGCGTCGTCCAGCCGGGGCTCGACCTGCACCCGGTCCGCGCCGAAGATCTCGACGGCGGTCTCGGCCAGGGCGTCCACCGAGGTGGCGCGCTGGGTCGAGTTCTGGGTGATGACGACCTCGGTCAGGACCGGCTCCAGCGCCTCCAGCAACCCCGCCGAGTCCTTGTCTCCGCTGGTGCTGATGACCCCGATCAGCCGGGTGAAGCCGAAGGACTCCCCGATCGCCTCGGCGGTGACCCGCGCCCCGGCCGGGTTGTGGGCGGCGTCCAGCACGATGGTGGGGCTGCGCCGGATCACCTCAAGCCGGCCGGGCGAACTGACGCCGGAGAAGGCGGCGCGGACCTTGTCGATGTCCAGCGGCTCCTCGCGGGCCGTGCCGACGCCGAAGAAGCCCTCGACCGCGGCCAGCGCCAGCGAGGCGTTCTGCGCCTGGTGGGCGCCGTGCAGCGGGACGAAGATGTCGCCGTACTCGTGGCCGGAGATCCCGCGCAGCGTCAGCATCTGTCCGCCGAGCGCCACATCGCGGTGCACCACGCCGAACTCCAGGCCCTCACGGGCCACCACGGCGTCGATCTCCACCGCGCGGCGCAGGATCACCTCGGTGGCGTCCAGCGGCTGGTGGGCGACGACGGCCAGGCCGCCCTTCTTGATGATCCCGGACTTCTCCCCGGCGATCTTGCCGGTGGTGTCCCCCAGCCAGCCGACGTGGTCCAGCGAGATCGGCGTGATCACCGAGACCGTTCCGTCGATGATGTTGGTGGCGTCCCAGCTCCCGCCGACGCCGACCTCGACCACGGCCACGTCGACCGGGGCGTCGGCGAAGGCCGCGTAGGCCATGCCGGTGACGATCTCGAAGAAGGACATCGGGAACGGCTGCGCGGCGTCGACCATGTCGACATAGGGCTCGATGTCGCGCCAGGTCTCGACGAAGAGCTCCGGGCTGATCGGCTCCCCGTCCAGGCTGATCCGCTCCGTGATCGACTCCACGTGCGGGCTGGTGTAGCGGCCGGTGCGGAGCTCGAAGTGGCGCAGCAGCTGTTCGATCATGCGGGCCGTGCTGGTCTTGCCATTGGTTCCGGTGATGTGGATCGCCGGGTAGGACCGCTGGGGCTGGCCCAGGATGTCCATCAGCGCGGCGATCCGGTCCAGGCTGGGTTCGAGCCTGGTCTCGGGCCAGCGCGCGAGCAGTTCTGCCGTCACCTCCTGCAGCTCGGCTGCGGGGTCGGAGGGGTCGGCGGGCTGCTGGCTGCTAAGGGGGGCGTCGCTCACGCGGACAGTCTACGGTCGCCCGGCCCCCCGAACCGAGGCAGGAGCCGACCGCCCCCGGGCCCGCCCGGAACCGGCCCGCTGCGCCGGTGCCGGTGGTGCTGGTGTCAGCAGTGCTGGTCTCAGTGGTGCTGGTCTCAGTGGTGCTGGTGCGAGCCGACGTAGAAGAGCAGCATGATGAAACCGGCGAAGACGTGGAAGCCGATCACGTAGATCGCCGCGCGGATCCAGACACCTTTGTTGGCGCGCCGTCCGCCGCCCTCGCTGCCGTCGTCGGGGACCTCGCCCGCGCGGCCGCCGTCCACGGAATCGCTCTCGCTCATCTGTTCCCGCCTCCGCTGTCGACAGCCATCGTCCCATCCGCCCGGACCGCGCCCAAATCCCGCAGGCCGGGCCGGGGCCGGTCGGGCCTCGGCGCGCACATCACCGGAACCGGCTGAATTCTGGTCGTATGACTTCCTCCCACTCCCCCCGGGACCGGTCGGTGCACAGCCTCGCCGGCCGCGTCGCCGTCGTCCTCGGCACCCGACCCGAGCTGGTCAGGCTCGCCCCGGTGCTGCACCGGCTCGGGGCGCGGGGCCGACTCGTCCACACCGGGCAGCACTGGGACGAGGAGCTGTCGGGACGGTTCGTCGACGAGCTCGGACTGCACACCGCCGTCCGGCTGGAGGGCATCGGCGGCAGGACGAGGGCGGGCCAGATCGCGCACGCGCTCGACCAGCTGGACCGGCTCTTCACCGAGGAGCGGCCGAGCGCCGTGATCGTGCAGGGCGACACCAACGCCACCCTGGCCGGGGCGCTGGCCGCGAACGCGCTGGGCATCCCGCTGATCCATGTGGAGGCCGGGCTGCGCAGCCACGACCGGGCCATGCCCGAGGAGCACAACCGGGTGATGGTCGACCACCTGGCCGACATCCTCTGCGCCGCCACCGGGACCAACCGGGACAACCTGGTCCGCGAGGGCGTGCAGCCCGGACGGATCACCCTCACCGGCAACACCGTGGTGGAGGTGGTGCTCCGGGAGCTCCCGGACGCGGACGCCCGCCACGATCTGCTGCGCCGGCACGGGCTGACCGCCGGCGGCTATCTGCTGGCCACCCTGGACCGCCCGGAGAACACCGACCTGCCCGAGCCGTTGCGGGCGGTGCTGACCGAACTGGGAACGCTCGCCGACTCCGGCACGCCGGTGCTGTTCCCGATGGGCCCGCGCACCGCCGCCGCAGTCGCCCGGCACGGACTGCGGCGGCTGGTCGCACCGCTGCGGGTGGTCCCGCCGGTCGGCTACGCCGAGTTCCTGGGCCTGGCCCGGCACGCGGCGCTGCTGGTCTCCGACTCCGACGGGGTGCAGGAGGAGTGCACGGTGCTCAAGCGGCCGCTGCTGGTGGTCCGCCGCTCCACCGAGCGGCCGGAGGCGGTGGACGCCGGGTTCGCCGCGCTGGTGCGGCCGGGGCCGGAGGTCGGCGTGCTGGCCCGGGCCTGGCTGGCCGACCTGCCCGAGCGGCTGTCCCGGCTGGCGGCGACGCCCAGCCCCTACGGCGACGGCCGCGCCTCGGCCCGGATCGCCGAGCTCAGCGCCTCGCTCGCGCCGGTCTGAGCCCCCATGGCGAGGGCCCCTGTCCCGTCCGCACCGTGTGCGGACGGGACAGGGGCCCTCGCTGCGGATCAGCCTGCGGGCAGCGCCGCCAGCTGGGCGGTGAGCCGGGCGATGTCGGCCCCGGCCTTGGCCTCGCGGCCCTGGATCTTCTCGACCGCCGCCGGGGCGGCCTTGGCCAGGAACGCCTCGTTGCCGAGCTTGGCCTGCGACTGCGCCAGCTCCTTCTCCGCCGCCGCCAGGTCCTTGGCCAGCCGCTTGCGCTCCGCGCCGACGTCGATGGTGCCGGAGAGGTCCAGCTCCACCGTCGCGCCGGCCACCGGCAGGGTCGCGGTGGCGTGGAAGCCCTCGCCGGCCGGCTGCAGCTTGGCCACCGACCGCAGCGCCGCCTCGTGCGCCACCAGCGACGTACCGGCCAGGTCGAGCCGGGCCGGGACCTTCTGGCCCGGCTTGAGGCCCTGCTCGGCGCCGAACCGGCGGACCTCGGTGACCACCTGCTGGAGCGTGGCGATCTCCTGCTCGGCCACCTCGTCCCGACGGGAGGCGTCGGCGGTCGGCCACTCGGCGACGACGACCGACTCGCGGCCGGTCAGCGTCGTCCACAGGGTGTCGGTGACGAAGGGGATCACCGGGTGCAGCAGCCGGAGGGTGACCTCCAGCACCTCGCCCAGCACCCGGCGGGTACGGTCGGCGGCCGGGCCGCCGGCGATCAGCGTCGGCTTGGACAGCTCGACGTACCAGTCGAAGACCTCGTCCCAGGCGAAGTGGTACAGGACGTCGCAGAGCTTGGCGAACTGGTAGTCGTCGTAGAAGGCGTCGGCCTCGGCGACCACGGCGTTGAGCCGGGAGAGGATCCACCGGTCGGTGGCCGAGAGCTCCTCGGCGGCCGGCAGCGGGCCCTCCAGCGTCGCACCGTTCATCAGCGCGAACCGGGTGGCGTTCCAGATCTTGTTGCAGAAGTTCCGGGAGGCCTTGACCCAGTCCTCGCCGATCGGCACGTCCGCGCCCGGGTTGGCGCCGTTGGCCAGGGTGAAGCGGACGGCGTCGGCGCCGAACTCGTTCATCCAGTCGAGCGGGTCGACCGCGGTGCCCGAGGACTTCGACATCTTCTTGCCGAACTGGTCGCGGACCAGACCGGTGAAGGCCACGGTGTGGAAGGGCGCCTGACCGTCCATCGCGTAGAGGCCGAACATCATCATCCGGGCGACCCAGAAGAAGATGATGTCGTGCGCCGTCAGCAGCACGTCGGTCGGGAAGAACTTCTCCAGGTCGGGGGTCTGCTCCGGCCAGCCGAGGGTGGAGAAGGGCCACAGGCCGCTGGAGAACCAGGTGTCCAGCACGTCCGGGTCCTGGTACCAGCCCTCGCCGGTGGGCGGCTGCTCGTCCGGTCCGACGCAGACGACCTCGCCGGCCGGTCCGTACCAGACCGGGATCCGGTGGCCCCACCAGAGTTGGCGCGAGATGCACCAGTCGTGCATGTTGTCGACCCAGTCGAAGTAGCGCTTCTCCATCTCCTTCGGGTGGATCTGCACCCGGCCGTCACGGACCGCCGCGCCGGCCTCGGCCGCCAGCGGCTCGACCCTGACCCACCACTGCAGCGACAGCCGGGGCTCGACCACGGTGTGGCAGCGCGAGCAGTGGCCGACGGCGTGCATGTAGGGGCGCTTCTCGGCGACGATGCGCCCCTGCTCGCGCAGTGCGCCGACCACGGCCGAGCGGGCCTCCAGCCGGTCCAGGCCGAGGAAGGGGCCGTGCACGGTGATCACACCGTGCTCGTCCATCACGGTCAGGTTCGGCAGGTCGTGCCGCTGGCCGATGGCGAAGTCGTTCGGGTCGTGCGCCGGCGTCACCTTGACCGCGCCGGTGCCGAACTCCGGGTCGACGTGCTCGTCGGCGACGACCGGGATCCGACGGTCCGTCAGCGGCAGCGCGATGGTCCGGCCCACCAGGTGGGCGTAGCGGGCGTCGTCCGGGTGGACGGCCACGGCGGTGTCGCCGAGCAGGGTCTCGGCCCGGGTGGTGGCGACGACGATCGAGTCCTCGCCGTCCCCGTAGCGGATCGAGACCAGCTCGCCGGGGCTGTCCTCGTGCTCGACCTCGATGTCGGAGAGCGCGGTGAGGCAGCGCGGGCACCAGTTGATGATGCGCTCGGCCCGGTAGATCAGGCCGTCGTCGAAGAGCTTCTTGAAGATGGTCTGCACGGCCTGGGACAGGCCCTCGTCCATGGTGAAGCGCTCACGGGACCAGTCGACGCCGTCGCCGAGGCGGCGCATCTGGCCGAGGATCCGGCCGCCGTACTGCTCCTTCCACTCCCAGACCTTCTCCACGAAGGCCTCACGGCCGATGTCGTGGCGGGAGAGCCCCTCCTGCGCCAGCTGCTGCTCCACCTTGTTCTGGGTGGCGATGCCGGCGTGGTCCATGCCGGGCAGCCAGAGCGCCTCGTAGCCCTGCATCCGCTTGCGCCGGGTGAGGGCGTCCATCAGCGTGTGCTGGAAGGCGTGCCCGAGGTGGAGCACCCCGGTGACGTTCGGCGGCGGGATGACGATGGTGTACGGGGGCTTCTCGCTCTTCGCGTCGGCGGTGAAGTAGCCGGCCTCTACCCAGCGCTCGTACAGCGGGCCCTCTACCTCCGCCGGGGCGTACTGGGTGGGGAGGGTCTCGGCTGCGCTGTGGTCCCCGTTGTTGTCGGGGCGCTGGTTGGTGTCGGTCACGAGGCACAGTTTACGAGGCCGCGGGCGTGGTCACGAACGCCTTTCCGGCGGGCGGAGGGAGCCGTCCCGGAAGGAGTGACGAGGGAGGCCGGGAGATCAACTGCGTGGACACCGGCCTACGAGTGCTGATCTGATGTTCGACTATGTCGATGTATCCGCCGCCCCCGCAGGGGGACCCGAGCCAGGGCCCCCACGCCGGCGACCCTGGCTACGGCCAGCCCGCTCCCGCCGCCTACCCGCCGCCCGCCCAGCAGCCCCCCGGCCAGGGCCAGGTTCCGCCGCAGCCGGGCCCCTACGGCGCGCCGTACCAGCAGGCTCCGTACCAGGACGCGCCCTACCAGCAGGGGCCGTACCAGGGCGCCCCGCAGCCGGGCCTGCCCTACCCGGGCACCCCGTACCAGGGCCAGGGCTACCCGGATCCCGGCACCGGCTACGTCGACCCCAACGCTCCCTGGGGCTACCTCCCGCAGCCGCCCCCGAAGAGCCGCAAGGGCCTGAAGATCGGCATCGGCATCGGCGCCGCGTTCATCCTGGTCGTGGGCAGCACCATCGCCTACTTCGCGCTGAGCGAGGCCGCCACCGTCGGCAAGTACAAGCTGGTACCGCCGGCCACCTTCCAGGGCTACGACCGGGACGACTCCAGCCAGGTCGCCCAGGCCATGGAGAAGGACTCCGGGAGCATGCCCCAGGAGCTGACCCGGGTCGTCACCGTCTACGACTCCGGACCGACCCAGCCCCAGTTCGCCTTCATCGGCGCCTACGGCGAGATCCCCGGCGCCTCGCTGGAACTCAGCCAGTTCTGGACCGGCACGACCGCCAACGGTTCGGCCACGGTGGAGGACAAGACCGACGAGTCGGCCGGCCCGCTCGGCGGCGCGATGCAGTGTGCCTACCTGGTCTACGCGGGCAACGGCACCAAGCTCCCGGTCTGCGTCTGGGCCGACAACAGCACCTACGCCGCCATCATGGACGCCAGCAGCAGCGACGCGACGTCCGCCGCCCCGCAGAGCCTCGACTCGATGGCCGCCGACACCCTCGCCCTGCGCGCCCTCGCGGAGGTCAAGAAGTAGTCCGCGTCGCGCCTCCCGCCACCACCTGGGCTTACTCTGATCAACTGTCAGCCGACAGCCAGCGGGTACCACAGGAGGAGTCCAGGTGAGCGAGGACCGGAACGTCGCCAGGCGAGCGCGGATCGAGGAGCTGCGCGCCGCCGAGAAGGCCAGGGCCAAGCGGCGCAGGAACACCGCGATCGGGGCCGGGGTACTGGTCGCGGCCCTCGTCGCCGGCGGCATCACCTGGGCCGTCGTCGGCAACAAGAAGAGCAGCGGGAGCACCACCGCCGCCGCGTCGAAGGGCTTCTGCGGAAACGTCACCCCCGGCTCGCCCAACGGCAAGCAGTGGTCCAGCGCCCCTGCCATGACCATCGACACCGCCGCCGCGTACACGGCCACGCTGCAGACCTCCTGCGGCGACGTCACCATCGCCCTGGACGCCAAGGACGCGCCGAAGACCGTCAACAGCTTCGTCTTCCTGGCCGGGCAGCACTACTTCGACCACACCCACTGCCATCGGCTGACCACGGCCGGCCTCTACGTGCTCCAGTGCGGCGACCCCACCGGCTCCGGGAGCGGCGGCCCCGGCTACCAGTTCCCGGACGAGTACCTGAACGACCCGGTGATCAAGGGCGGAACCTACCCGGCCGGGACGGTCGCGATGGCCAACTCCGGTCCCAACACCAACGGCTCGCAGTTCTTCCTGGTCTACCAGGACAGCCCGCTGCCGGCCTCCTACACCCCGTTCGGGAAGATCACCGCCGGTCTCGACGTGGTCCAGCACGTGGCCAAGGACGGCGTCAACGGCGGCGGTACGGACGGCGCGCCCAACGACACCGTCTACATCAACTCGGTCCCGGTCACCAAGAGCTGACCACCCGACCACGCGCAGCCCCGGGCAGCGCGAAGGCCCCGTCCCCGAACGAATCGGGGCGGGGCCTTCAGGCGTCGGTCGGCCTGCGCCGGTCGGCCTGCGTCGCGCGGTCGCGACTACGCGGACTTCTCCCGGCGCTCGCGCTGGGCGCGCAGGTCGCGCGGCACCAGGGTCGGGTTGACGTGCTCCAGCACGACGTCCTCGGTGACCACCACGCGGGCGACGTCCTTGCGCGAGGGCACCTCGTACATCACGGACATCAGCACCTCCTCCATGATGGCGCGCAGCCCGCGCGCACCCGTGGAGCGCTTGATGGCCTGGTCGGCGATGGCGTCGAGCGCGGTGTCGGTGAACTCCAGCTCCACCCCGTCCAGCTCGAACAGCCGCCGGTACTGCTTGACCAGCGCGTTCTTCGGCTCGGTGAGGATCTGCAGCAGCGCGTCGCGGTCCAGGTTGTGGACGCTGGTGATGACCGGGAGCCGGCCGATGAACTCCGGGATCATCCCGAACTTCACCAGGTCCTCCGGCATGACCGCCCGGAACTGGTCGCTGGACTCGATCTCGTGCTTGCTGCGGATGGTCGCGCCGAAGCCGATGCCCTTCTTGCCGGCCCGGGACTCGATGATCCGCTCCAGGCCCGAGAACGCCCCGCCGACGATGAAGAGCACGTTGGTGGTGTCGATCTGGATGAACTCCTGGTGCGGGTGCTTCCGCCCGCCCTGCGGCGGCACCGAGGCCGTCGTGCCCTCCAGGATCTTCAGCAGCGCCTGCTGGACGCCCTCGCCGGAGACATCGCGGGTGATCGACGGGTTCTCGCTCTTGCGGGCGACCTTGTCGATCTCGTCGATGTAGATGATCCCGGTCTCGGCCTTCTTGACGTCGTAGTCCGCCGCCTGGATCAGCTTGAGCAGGATGTTCTCGACGTCCTCGCCGACATAGCCGGCCTCCGTCAGCGCCGTGGCGTCCGCGATCGCGAACGGCACGTTCAGCATCCGGGCCAGCGTCTGCGCCAGCAGGGTCTTGCCGGAGCCGGTCGGGCCGAGCAGCAGGATGTTGGACTTCGCCAACTCGATGCCCTCGTCGCGCCCGTGCTTGCCGGTCTCACCGGCCTGGACCCGCTTGTAGTGGTTGTAGACGGCCACGGAGAGGGACTTCTTCGCGGCCTCCTGACCCACCACGTAGCCGTCCAGGAACTCGTAGATCTCCCGGGGCTTGGGCAGCTCTTCGAACCGCACCTCCGAGGTCTCCGCGAGCTCCTCTTCGATGATCTCGTTGCACAGGTCGATGCACTCGTCGCAGATGTACACGCCGGGCCCGGCAATGAGCTTCTTCACCTGCTTCTGGCTCTTCCCGCAGAACGAGCACTTGAGCAGGTCGCCACCGTCACCGATGCGTGCCACGAGGTGCTTCCCCTTCGCCAACGGCTCCGCAGGGGCAGGAGCCTGGTGCTTGGTTTCCGACGGTACTCCGTCAGGACCCCCGATCCGCCGACTTCGGCGGGCTTCCCTCTTCCGCCCTGGGCGAATTCATCGCTCGGACAGCCGGGAGAGGCTGCAGGGAGGTCGTTGAGGAAGAGTACAGAGTCCTGGGGACTCACCGACACGCGGCCCGGTCCTGGACCCCTGAAGGATCACCCAGGAATCACGGGCGCGGGACGGTCGGTGCACAGTCGGTACCACCGATGGTGCCAGGCCGAGGCCCCCGCTCCAAGAGCCGGGGGCCAACAGCCTGGGTGGTGCTCGTCTCAGCGGGCCGGGCAGTGCGGCCCGCCGGGACCCGACCCGCGGCACGAAGCCGCAGGTCAGTCCTCCAGCGAACCCTTGCGAGTGGCCGTGATCTGGTCGATCAGGCCGTACTCCAGCGCCTCGGCGGCCGTGAGGATCTTGTCGCGCTCGATGTCCTCGCTGATCTGCTGCGGGCTCTGGTTGGAGTGCTTCGACAGCATCTCCTCCAGCTGCTCGCGCATCCGCTGGATCTCCTTGGCCTGGATCTCCAGGTCCGACACCTGGCCGCGGCCGGTCTCGGTGTACGGCTGGTGGATCAGGATCCGGGCGTTCGGCAGCGCCATCCGCTTGCCGGGGGCGCCGGCCGCCAGCAGCACGGCGGCGGCGGAGGCCGCCTGGCCCATGCAGACGGTCGCCACGTCCGGGCGGACGAACTGCATGGTGTCGTAGATGGCCGTCAGCGCCGTGAAGGAGCCGCCGGGCGAGTTGATGTAGAGGGAGATGTCCCGGTCCGGGTCCATCGACTCCAGGCACACCAGCTGCGCCATGATGTCGTTCGCCGAGACGTCGTCGACCTGGGAGCCCAGGAAGATGATCCGCTCCTCGAAGAGCTTGGAGTACGGGTTGTACGTACGGACGCCCTGCGAGGTCCGCTCGGTGAACTCAGGGACGATGTAGCGGCCCTCGGCACGCATGTCCTCGACGCGCGCACGGGCGCTGGACAGGCTGGGGATGTTCATGGGGTTCGGCCTCCGGAAGCGAACAGGCTGTGGACGTTGACGAGGGGGTGGCTCACGCCGCGCCCGTGCCGCCGCCACCGGGGACGTCGGCGGCGCTGTACATGATGGCGTCGATGAGGCCGTACTCCTTGGCCTCGACGGGGGTGAACCAGCGGTCGCGGTCGGAGTCCTTGATGATCTGCTCGGTGGTCTGGCCGCTGTGGTGCGCGATCAGCTCCGACATCCGCTGCTTGAGCCGGATCAACTGCTGGGCCTGGATCCGGATGTCGGTCGCCGAGCCGCCGAGGCCGGCCGACGGCTGGTGCATCAGGATCTCGGCGTTCGGAAGCGCGAAGCGCTTGCCCTTGGCACCGGCCGTGAGCAGGAACTGCCCCATCGAGGCGGCCATGCCCATGGCGATGGTGATCACGTCGTTCTTGATGTACTGCATGGTGTCGTAGATCGCCATGCCGGCCGTGACCGAGCCACCGGGGGAGTTGATGTACAGGTAGATGTCGCGCTCGGGGTCGGCCGCCAGCAGCAGCAGCTGCGCCGTGATCTTGTTGGCGATCTCGTCGTCGACCTGCTGGCCGAGGAAGATGATGCGCTCGTTGAGCAGACGGTTGTAGACCTGGTCACCCAGACCGCCGCCGCCGATGTCGCCGGCAGCACGCGGAACCGTCGCCCCCGAGATCGGGAACTGGCCGGGCATCTGGAACTGGGGAGTCGTCACGTATCCACCCGCTCGTTGTCTTCGGACGGCTGGTCTTCCGCCGCCACAAGGTCTCTTACGAAGGTTCGGTCGAAGGTCGGTTCCGGTGGCCGCACTGGCGCTCTGGCCAGTGGTGGACCGACAGTCACCCTGCCCCTCGTACCAAGGACCCTAACGCGCAGGCGGGGCCTGGCCATCCCTCACACTGAACTGTTCGCTGTGAGCGCAGGGTCACCAAGCCCCCCAGGAGGCAGGCCGAAGGGCCCGGACGCGAGGTGCGTCCGGGCCCTTCGGCGGTGCCCAAATCCCTGCGGGCGGCAGGGGTGGTCGGGCGGATCAGGCCTCGGTGGCCTCGTCCTTGGCGACCTCGTCCGTGGCGACCTCGTCGCCGACGACCTCGGTGACGACCTCGGCCGCGGCCTCGGTCTCCTCCTCGTCGTCCTCGAAGTCGACGACGTTGCCCTCGGTGTCGACGACCTTGGCGGCCTCGACGACCACGGCCAGCGCCTTTCCGCGGACGACCTCACCGACGAGCAGCGGGACCTGGCCGCCCTCGACGACCTGCTGGGCGAACTGGTCCGGCGTCATGCCGGAGCCGGCGGCACGGCGCAGCAGGTGCTCGGTGAGCTCCTCCTGGTTCACCGCGAGCTCCTCCTTGGCCGCGATGGCGTCCAGGACGAACTGGGTCTTGATGCCCTTCTGGGCCTGCTCGACCAGCTCGGCCTGGAACTCCTCGGCGGTCTTCTCCTGGAGCTTGAGGTAGCCCTCGATGTCCAGACCCATCTGCGGGAGCTGGTGGTGCTCCAGGTTGTGCTTGCGGGTCTCGACCTCGTCCGCGAGCAGCTTCTCCGGGTAGGGCATCTCGACGAGCTCCATCAGCTTGTCGAGGACCCGCTCCTGGGCCTGGGTGGCCTGGTCGAACTCCTTCATCCGGACGAGCCGCTGACGGGAGTCGTCCTTCAGCTCCTCCAGGGTGTCGAACTCGCTGGCGAGCTGGGCGAACTCGTCGTCCAGGGCCGGGAGTTCCTTCTCCTGGACGGTGGTCACGGTGACGGTGACCTCGGAGTCCTTGCCCTCGGCGCTGCCACCCTTGAGCTCGGTGGTGAAGGTCGCGGTGCCACCGGCCTCCAGGCCGATGACGGCCTCGTCGATGCCGTCGAGCAGTCGGCCGGAGCCGATCTCGTAGGTGACGCCGGTGGCGGTGCCGTCGTCCGGAACCTCACCGTCGACCTTGGCGACCAGGTCGACGACGACGATGTCGCCCTCGGCCGCGGCGCGCTCGACGGTGTTGACCGAGGCGAAGCGGTCGCGGAGCTGCTTCAGCGTCTCCTCGACGTCCTCGTCCGTCACCTTGATCGGGTCGACCTCGACCTCGATGCCGGTGAAGTCGGGCAGGGTGATCTCCGGACGGATGTCCACCTCAGCGGTGAACTTCAGGTCTCCGCCGTCGGCGATGCGCTCGACGCCCTCGAGGCCGTCGATGTCGGGCTGGCCCAGCACGTCGACCTTGTTCTCGTCGACGGCCTGGGTGTAGAAGCGCGGCAGCGCGTCGTTGACGGCCTCTTCCAGCACGGCGGCACGGCCGAAGCGCTGGTCGATGACGCGAGCCGGGATCTTGCCCTTACGGAAGCCCGGAACCGTGACCTGCTGGTTGATCTTCTTGTACGCCGCGTCGAGGCTGGGCTTGAGCTCCTCGAAGGGCACCTCGACGGTGAGTCGAACCCGGGTCGGGTTCAGAGTCTCCACGGCGCTCTTCACGGTTGGGTCTCCTTGGGGGCTTTGCGGTCGGGGTGTCCGCCGCGCGCTGCAGGGCAGTGCACGGCGAGACGGGTGATAAGTCAGAGGCGACATCGCCCGCCGGGGTGGGGTGGACGGTGAGCTCGCTCCTCGCCCTCGTGACGGCCGTGGGCGCGCCGTCCCTGCGGTCGGGCACCGTGCCGGTGGGCACCGTGCTCCTTCCGATGGACATGCCACGTATACAGCCGCCAGCAATCCATCCTACCGGTACCACAATCTGCGTCTGTCCCGGCAAGCCGGGTCTAGCCCCGGGCGGCCGTCGGCAGGCCCTCGGAACCTTCTCCGGGGAGCTCCGCCGGCGCGCCGCCCCCGGCGCCGCCGGAAGCCTCCGGAGGCGGTCCCGCCATGGTCGGAGCGGCGTCCCGGTCGGAGATCAGGAGGGCGGTCAGGGCCGCCAGCAGGGCCAGCCCGGAGGCCACCAGGAAGGCCGCGTGATAGGCCGTCAGGTTCGCGCTCGGCGTACCGTGGGCAGCGCCCGACGTACCGTGGGCGTGCGTGGTGACCGTGCCGACGGTGGCCAGGACGGTCCCGAGCAGCGCCACCCCGAGCGCCGAGCCGAGTCGGCTCTGGGCGTTGAAGAGGGTGGAGGCGCGCCCGGTCGCGCTCGCCGAGACGGTGGCGAAGGCGGCGGTCTGGACCGGCATGAAGACGTGCGCCATGCCGAAGCCGGTGGCGAACATCAGCGCCCGGGCCGCCCAGGCGCTGGTCTCGGGCGTGAGCAGGGACATCAGCCCCAGCGTCACGGCGACCAGGCCGGAGCCGGCCGCGACCAGCCGGCGGGGGCCGATCCGCGGGTACAGCCGACTGGCGATCTGCGAGGCGACCATCACCCCGATGGCCTCGGGGAAGGTGTTCAGGCCGGTCCGGAAGGCGCTGGCGCCGACGGCGTTCTGGTAGAAGAGCGGGAAGACGTAGAGCATCCCCAGGAAGGCCGCGCCGGAGGCCAGGCTGACCAGGTTGGTGGTGCGGAACAGCCGGTCCTTGAAGAGCCGCAGGTCGAGCATGGGCTCGTCGGCGCGCAGCTCCACCACGACCAGCGCGGTCACCGCCGCCGCGCCGACCGCGATCGCGGCCAGGATCCGGGGCGTGGCCCAGCCCTGGTCCGCGCCCTCGGCCAGGGCGTACATCACCAGACCGAAGCCGACCGCGGCGAGCAGGAACCCGGCCAGGTCGAACCGCCCGGCCCGCTCGGTGCGGAAGTCCGGCAGGAAGCGCAGCCCGAAGACGAGCGCGGCGATGCCGATCGGGACGTTGACGATGAAGACCCAGTGCCAGCTGAGGGCGTCCACCAGCCAGCCGCCGAGCACCGGTCCGAGCGCGGGGGCGACCGCCGTCGGCACCATCAGCACCCGGGTCGCCCGCATCCGCTCCTCCTGCGGGAAGGCGCGGAACAGCATGGTCATCCCGACCGGAGTCAGCATCCCGCCGCCGGCCCCCTGCAGGATCCGGTACAGGCTGAGCTGGTCCAGGCTCTGCGCGGTGCCGCAGAGCAGCGAGGCGACGGTGAACAGCGCGAGCGCGAACAGGAACACCCGCCGGGTGCCGAACCGGTCCCCCATCCAGCCGGACAGCGGGACGAAGACGGCGAGGCTGACCAGGTAGCCGACGTTGACGACACCGACGGACGCGGCGTCGACCGAGAACTGCCGCCCGATCGCGGGCAGCGCCACGTTGACGATGGTGGTGTCCATGATCGACATGAACAGCGAGGCGACGAAGACGACCGCGACGGCGGCCTTGGGGTCGAGCCGTGAGCGCGTGGGCATGACGGTGGCGGCCCGCCTTCCGGTCGGGGTGGATGGTGGTTGCGAAGTGGGAGAGGAGTTCCAGTGCCCCGGCACAACAATGTCTGAGCGCTCATATATTCCGGGCGCCGGCGGAGGCGGAAGCGGCGTCGAACCGCGTCGACACGACAAAGGCCCCACCGCACCCGGCAGGGCCTGTCACCTGAACGCTGTCGCCTGAAACGCTGTTGCTCGAACACTGCTGCTGCTGTTGTCGGGGTGACCGGATTCGAACCGACGACCTTCCGCTCCCAAAGCGGACGCGCTACCAAACTGCGCCACACCCCGTCTGGACGAGACGTAGCGTACATGCTCGCCCCCCAGCGCCCACCAGCTTTTTCCCCACGCCCCCGGCACACCACCCCCGCGCCCCACGCCACGCCCGATACCGGTGTGCGATCGCCCGACCGAGTCCGCTACGCTGATCCCCGAACGCGCAGCGATGCGCGCTCTGCGGGCGTAGCTCAATGGTAGAGCCCTAGTCTTCCAAACTAGCTACGCGGGTTCGATTCCCGTCGCCCGCTCCAACGGGCTCGGCCCCAGCTCAGCGATGGTTTCGCTGGACTGGGGCCGATCTTCGTTTTCGGGTCTACTCCCCCGGCGTGCCCGCTGCGTGCCCGTTCCGGCCGGAGCCCCGCTTCATGCCCTCGATGATCTGGGCGTTCAGCGCGTCGGCGATAGTGCGCTGCCGTTCCTCGGTCGCGTGCTGGTAGATCAGCGCGGCGCGGGTGGTGCTGTGCCCGAAACGGGCCATCAGTTCCTTGGTACTGGCCCCGGTCGAGGCGGTCAGGGTGTTGCCCGTGTGCCGAAGATCATGGAAGTGCAGATCCTTGATCCCGACCTCTCCGCACGCCTTGTGCCACAACCGGTTGAAGTGGTTCCGGCGAGGCGTCGCCCCCTTGGCACCGATGAAGACCCGTCCGTCGCGGCCCGATTCCGCGAAGATGCCCATGTGCAGACGCAGCGCCGGCAGGATCACTTCCGGGATCGCCACCGTCCGCACACCGGCCCTGCTCTTCGGTGGCTTGGTGACCCGCTTCCCGCTCCGCAGCTCGGCGACGGCAGCCCGGACCCGGACCGTCCCGGCGTCGAGGTCGATGTCCTGGCCCCGCAGAGCGATCAACTCGCCCCAGCGCAGACCGAGGAAGCTGGCGAGCAGGACCAGCAGCCGAAACCGGGGCTGAATCGCCTCGGCGAGCTGGAACACCTCGGGCACGGTGGCGGTGGGCCGCTCGGGGGTGTCCACCACGCTCCCGCCCTTGATTCGGCACGGGTTCCGGGTGATGAGCTGGTCCTCCAGCGCGGTGTTCATGACTGCCCGCATCAGCGCGTATGCCTTGGCCACGGTCGGGGCACCGGCCGTTTCGAGGCGATCGGCCCGCCACATCCGGACGCCGGCCGGGGTGACGTCAGCGATGGGGACGAGACCGAAGGTCGGAACGAGATGCAGGCGAAGCAGCGTCTCGTACAGTTCCCGCGTCGTCTCCTGCAAGCGCCGCTGCTTGACCCAGGCGGCGGCATAGGCCCCGAACGGGATCTTCCCGGCGTCCGGGTCGATCCAGGCCCCGCTACGAACCTCTGTCTGCTTGTCAGCAAGCCAGTCCGTTGCCTCCTTCTTCGTACGAAAGGTCGAAGGGGCCGGACGGTCCAGCCCGTCCGGTGCGGGGTACCGAGCCTGCCAGCGGCCGGACGGGAGCTTGCGGACGCGGCCGAACGCGCGCTTTCCGGTGGCCATCAGGCAGCCACCCCCAGCCGACGGCGCGGGACGACCGGGTGCACGGTGTTGGCCGCCAGGTAGGCATGGACGGCGGATTCGGAGATCCGGACGTGCCGCCCGACATGCACGAACTCGATCCGGCGTTCCTCGATGAGTCGGCGCGGGAAGCGCTCCGTGGTGCCGAGCAGTTCGGCCACCTGGGCGACGGTCAGCAGGCGATCAGGCATGAGTGGGTTCTCCTTCCGTACCGGGGGCTGGGGTTGCGGCTTCGGTGAGCCAGCGTTCGCCGGGGGTCAGGCCGACTCCGGCGAAGGTCCAGTGGGCGAGAACGAGGGTGCTCTCCTCGGCCTGGCCGGCAGCGGGCTCCGGGTGCCGGCCATTGTCGGCGGCGGCCGCCATGGCTTGGTCGCGGCGCCAGGCGGCGCGTGCGTCGCGGAGTGTGCCCAGGGTGGTGGAGTAGCGGCGGGTCTTGGTGGAGAAGTGGCCGCGGAAGCCGAGCATGTGGGCCCAGGGCCGCAGTCGCAGCTCTGCCAGCTCCGGGCGGGTGCCGAGTTCCCAGCAGGTCCGGATCATCCGGCGGGCGTGCTCGGTGATGTCCAGGTGCGCCAGCTCGGCGAGGAACTTCACCGGGCGGTCCAGGGTGCCTGTGGCCGTCTCGGCGCCCTTGGTGGCGTACTTGGCGATGTACGAGGCCACGGCCCGCTCGGTCAGGTCGGTGCCGCCGTCGAAGTCGGCTGTGCGGATGGTGCGGATGTCGAGCTGTGTGCCGAACATCGGGGTGTGGACTGTGCCGTCCACCTCGGGCCCTGGGACACGGGCGGTAGCGGCAGCGGCTCGGATGGCGTCCGCCAGGAGATCGGGGGTGGCCCAGGCCGGGGGCGGGGTGGTGCCTCCGGCCGGGCCGTCGATGCGGATCACCGCGTGGAAGTGGACCAGGCCGCGCCGCTGGTACTCGGCGACCTTGGCGAAGGAGACGAGGGCGTACTCCTTGAAGGCCCGTTGGCTGAGCCCGGCCCGCTTGGCGATCTCCCGGCGCAGGTAGATCGAGAAGCGCCGCCAGAGCGCCCCGGCATGGGCGTTCCACAGGACGGCCCCGCGATAGTCGTACGTGTCGGGGTTGAGCGGGGTGCCCAGCGCGGGCGCGTCCTCGGGGTGGAGGGCCCCGCAGCGGCAGGGGCGGGCCGTTCCGGCCGTGGTGGTCGGGCGGTTGTGGACCGGGCCGAAGGACGGCGCGGTGAAGGTGGCGAAGACCCGGGGATGGGTGGCGACCTCGTCGGGCGTCCCCTTGCCGCCGTGGAGACCGGCGGTGATCAGGTGGAAGGTGTCGCGTCGGTAGGTCTCGGCGCACGCCTCACAGCGGGTGGCGCGGCGGTTGTTGCAGCGGACCAGGAGGTGGCCGGCGGGCAGGTCGGCCGAGCGAAGTTGGTGCAGGATCTCGCCGGTCCGGGTGTCGACGTCGGTGCGGTGGCCGTCCAGGCGGATAGGACGGGTGCAGCCGCCGAGGCCCTGGAGCTGGCGCAGGAGGGCGGGCATGGTGCCGAGTTGGGCGAGGGAGGCCAGGTCGGCGATCGGGGGCGGGGTGCTGGCGGGCATCGGGTGCGGGCTTCCTTTCAGCGGCGGTGGTTCGGGGCGAGCAGCGAGCGCAGGACCAGGGCGCAGAGGGCGACGGAGACGGCGGTGATCGCCACGGTGGCGAGGAGCGCGGTCAGGACGACGCCCACGGCGACAACGGCGGCGACCCCGCCTGCTCCGGCGGCGACCATCGGTGCGATCGAGCGCCGGGGAGCGGGAGCCGGGGCGTGCTGGCAGGCGCAGGGGGCCGGAGCGTGGCCATGCTGGGCCGAGGTGATCAGGTGGGTCGGCGTGGCGGAGGGGGCAGGGGCGGTGGGCAGTGTGGGTCGCAACACGGTTTGCCTCATCTCAGCTAGTCGTCTATATGTGTTTGCCGTTGACGATCTGGACTCCGGTGCGGGTGCCGGACTCCACGGCGGGTGCGAGGAAGGTGTGGGCGAGCCAGAAGCCGAACAGGGCGATGACGAGGGCGGCCCACAGGCGGATGCCGAGGAACTTGATCGCGGCCCAGGCGATGACGCCCAGGACGAAGACCACGGGCAGGGTGATGGTCACGGCGGAGGACTCCTCTTAGCGGACCGGGCAGCGGTGGGTACGTGCGGCCAGCTCGGCGGCGGCGCGTGAGTCGTAGTCGGCGGAGAAGCCGCAGCGCGGAGCCGTACAGGCAGCGGTGTGCTTCTCCTGGCCGCGCGAGTCGTAGGAACTGCCGACCTGGACCGGGCCGATGCGGACGAGCTGGCGGAAGCGGCGGCGGGCGGACATGGGTTCTCCTCTCAGAGCTGGGCGGCGATGGCCTCGGCGAGCGGTGCCGGGACGCCGAGTCGGGCGCGGAGGGTCGGCGTGTCGATCGCCGCTCCGGTGCGGGTGAGGTGGTCGGCGGAGAGCTTTCGGGCGTGCTCGACCAGGGCGACGGGCACAGTCGGGCCGGGCCGATCGGCCGGCGGGGCTTCCGGGGTCGGCTGCTGTTCGGGTTCGACGGGCAGTGCTTCCGGGGCAGCGGCGGCCTCGGCGGGCTTCGGGGCGGTGTGGGCGAGCAGGGTTCCGCCGAGGAACGCGACCGCAGGCCACCCGGCGACGAGGATGCGTAGCCAGGCGGGCACGGCGGCCTCGTTCAGGAGACCGGCGGTGGCGACATTCGCGCCCAGGGAGGCGGTGAGGGCGATGAGGAACCAGCACCACCCGGCGGTCTTGGAGGACCCGGACCGCAGCCGCCGCCAGGCTGCGACCAACAGCAGGTCGACGGAGACGGGGTAGGCCCAGGCTTTCCAGCCGTGCTGTCCTGCCGCCGAGGCGATGTCGTGGAGGTGCGCGAAGGACAGTGCGGCGGCGATGACCGCTTGGACCACTACCGCGTCGATACGGGCCAGGGTTGCGCGCATGGTGCGGACTCCTCTCGGACGGTCACCGGTCGGTCGACGTGAGCTGTTCGGCCCGAGCACGGGCGTTGGCAGCGACTTCGGCCGCGTCGGCGTCGCCGGGGCGGGCGGCGGCGATGCGCTCCAACAGGTCCGCCTTGCGGGTCATGAGATCGGCGTAGCCGTCCGGGTCGGAGGGGTCGCGGCCGGCCAGGGCGGCGAGGAAGTCGGAGATATCGGCGGCGGAGGGCTCGGACATGGCCGTTCCTTTCTGGGTTCGGGCATGGCGGGGTAGGGACGTGGCGCGCGGGCAGGTTGGGGATCGGTCAGCTGGTGGCGGGCTGCGGCTTGACGAGCGGGACCGGCCGGTCGGCCGGCGTCGTGGGAACAGCGGGCCGGAACGGATGGAGCGCGGCGATGTGCGGCACGAGGTCCGTGGTCTGGGCGCAGACGGCGGCGGCGGCGCCGAGGGACAGGTAGGGGGTGCGGATGCGGGACCAGCCGCCGGAGGTGTCGCCGACGACGGCCAGGCCCGGTCGTTCGGGTGCGATGGCGCATGCTGCCCCGACTGCTTCGGGGGCGATGTCGCCGAGCGCCATCTTGGCGGACGCCTCGTCGTTGACGCGGTGGCAGACGCGTCCGGTCAGCTGGGCCCGGAGCATGGTCGCTCCCTTGCCCAGCTCCGCGCCGAACCGCTGGCCGCAGACCTCCAGGTAGATGCCCGCTGCCCGGCCGAGCTGGGCGAGGCGGATGAGCTGGGTGACCATCTCGTCCCGCCGGTCCTCTTCCTTGCGTGTGGCGACCATGAACAGCTCGGCGACCTCGTCCACGAACAGCACGACCGGGACGGGGCGTTCGGCTTCCGGCAGGCCCCAGATGTCCGAAGTGATCTCCTCGTCCGGGGTGCTGGCCGCGATCCCCTGCCGGGCCTTGATCAGGTCGTACCGGTCCTCCATCAGCTGCACGAGCACCGGCAGCAGCTCGGCGGCCTGCTCCGGATCGGTGGCCAGCGCCGACAGCCGAGGAGCGAACGGCGCCAGCTCGACACCGCGCTTGCAGTCGATCCCGACCAGCGCCACCCGCTGAGGAGCAAGCCCCGCCACCAGGTGCCGCTGATACATGGACTTGCCCGACAGCGTCGCGCCGAGCGTCAGCTGGTGCGGGATCGCCCGGTAGTCCCGGACGAAGGCCGTACCGTCTTCCCTCAGCGCGACAGGCACCTTGAGGTAGTCGGCGACCGTCCGCCGAGGCATCCGCACCCGACGCAGGACGTCGAAGCCGACCAACCGCAGCTCGACCACGCCCGGCTTGATCTCCGAGACGTACACGGCGTGCACGCCCCAGGCATGACGGAGCCGTTCCGCCGAGGCCGCAACGTCCGCCGGCTCCTGGCCGGGTGCCAGGCGCAGCCGAAGCCGCATGCCGGTCGAGGTCGGACGGATGACCCCGCGTCGCGGCGGGACCGGCCGTACTTCGCGGCGGGTGGTGGCCCGGACCGCCAGGGCCCGCAGCCGGGACGGCGCGACAGTCAGCCCGCACGCCTCCATGACCGACATGTAGGAGCCCAGCAGCCGCGCAGTGGAGATCGGCAGACCGACCGTGCACCAGTAGGCGGCGGGGCGCCGGGCCCGGAGGTAGGCGGCCCCGCCACCGAGCGCGGCAGCCGGACCACCCACCTCCATCAGCGTCAGAAGGTCCGACATTGCGTCAGGCCCCGATCGCCATCGGGAACGCGCCGGCCATTACGGCGGTGGCACGGAACGCGATGCCGTGCCGCTGCTGCCCGTTGAACGTGCTCTCCCAGGGACGGGCCACCAGGCCGGGCAGCGAGACCGGGGAGCCGAGAGCCAGGCCCTCCCCCACCCCGCTCGCCGGGACGGTGACCTTCAGCAGCGAGGACTCACCGTCCTCGATGTAGACAACCCCGACCGTCTTGAGCGCTTCCCCGCTCACCGCGTCCGTGGCGATCTCCCCGGTCTTACGGTCCTTGACCTTCGTCTCGGGAGCCTCGGTCAGCAGGATCGTGGCCGACGAGGTTTCAACTCGAATGGAACGCAACGCCTTCTCCTCATCAAGACAGCTACTCGTCTATACAAGTAGCAGTGGTTGCAACCGCCGGAGCGGGTGCGAGCACCACTGTGTCACAGAGCTTGGCTACTCGTCTAGATAAGTTGGCGTATTGCCGTATACGAGTTCCGGAGATGACACCGACGACCACGCCGGCACTCCCACCGGCCGTCAGGTGGCGGGCAGTTGGTAGGCCAGGACGTAGGCGTCGGCCGCCATCAGCGTGTCGCAGACCTCCACCGGACGGCCCTCGGAGTCGTACGCCGTGCGGATCAGGTGGAACACCGGCACACCGGACGCCAGGCGCAGCGTCTTGACCTCGTCCGGGGTGGGCATCCGGGCGCGGATCTCCTCATCGAAGTGGTCGAGGCGGTGGCCCATCTCTTCGAGGCGGGCGTAGATGCCGCCGGGGCCGGGATTGGGCTCGGCGATCGGGGTGTTCCGCGCCAGGTCGAGCGGGAGGTACGACACGGCGAACTCGACCGGCCGGCCGTCGAGCAGGTAGCGACGGCGGCGCGCCAGGACCTTTCGGGCGCCGCCCAGGCGAGTAGCGATGTCCTGGGACGGCTTCTCCTCGCGCACCACCAGACCGTCGACCTCGGAGTGGGCCCCGGCCGCTTCCGCTTCCACAGTGAAGGCCGACTTGCCCTGCTCGCGGTGCCGGCGGGCGAAGCGGTCGGACGCGAGACGCCGCACCGGGGGGCGCGGGCGGACGAATACGCCCTTCCCGTGCTCCGACGCAACCAGCCCCTCCCCCTGGAGGACCGAGATCGAGTTGCGGATGGTCATCCGCGAGACGCCGTAGTGCTCGATCAGCTCCGTTTCCGAGGGGAGCTTGTCGCCCTCGGCGAAGCGCCCCTTGTCGATCGCTTCGCGCAGCTGGTCAGCGATCTGGCGGAACACAGCGCGGTCGCTGGTCGAGTCCAGCGCACCGAGCAGGCCCGAGGAGAGAGGAGGCATTTGTACTCCTTAGGATATCTAGACGAGCAGGTGAGTTTTGTTGCTACGGTGGAGAGCCTAGCCATTCGAGGGGACTGAGGAACGTGAGTGCTGAACGCCCCCACTCCGTGAGCGTCGCCGGAGTCATCGTCGACCACCGGGGCCGCGCGCTCCTGGTCCAGCGGCGGGACAACGGCCACTGGGAGCCCCCGGGCGGCGTGCTCGAATCCGGCGAGACGATCCCCGACGCCCTCCAGCGCGAAGTACTGGAGGAGACCGGCATCAAGATCGCACTCCCAGCCACCCTCACCGGCGTCTACAAGAACATGACCGGCCTGATCGTGTCCCTGGTCTTCCGCTGCGAGGCCATCGACGGCACCCTGACCACCGGTGACGAGACCAGGGCACTGCGCTGGGCAACCCGCGACGAGGTCACCGACCTTGCCGACGAGGCGTACGCGATCCGCGTCCTGGACGCCCTTGATGTCATGTCGCCGCCCGCAGTCCGAGCGCACGACGGCGTCAAACTCATCTAGCCGAAATCCACTACCCATGGCGGCCCACCAGCATAAAGGAACTTGTATGGACGAGTATATGAGTAGCCCACGGGTCTGGGGGCTCAGTTGCCCAGGATTACCCGAAGAAATCAGCCGGGCCCGCCGCTGGGTACGCGAAATCCTCAGCGAAACACCCTGCTCCGACGACGCCGCCCTGATCGTCAGCGAGCTGGGCACCAACGCCCTCCGCCACACCGCCAGCGGCGACCCCCACGGCACGTTCCACGTGATCGTCGCCCTGTCGGACCACGTGCTCTCCATCTCCGTGACCGACGACGGCGAGACCGACACCGTCCCGAAGATCGAGCAGCCGGGCCCCGAGGCGACAAGGGGCCGAGGGCTCGGCATGGTGTCCGTCCTGGCCGCACACGTAGAGATCCGTCCCGGGGCCCACGGGCAGACCGTAACCGCAGAGCTGCTGATGCCGGACACCAGCCCAAGGGGGCTGACGTGCCACTGACCCTGGACCGACGACACCGGTTACCCGGATCACCGCTCAGCGCCGGCTACTGGTGCGAGGCACTCGCCCACACGCCGCAGGACGGCCGGAGCTTCCAGCTCGGCTCCGCCAGCACACCGACCCCCCGCCTCGCACTCCGCTGGCTCCTCCGCCGCACCCAAGACGTCCTCGACCAGCTCGAACCCACCGTGACTTGGCCGGCTCACGAGTGGCTCGTCGACCGCCCGGAGCACGAACGGGCCCTGGCCGCCCTGACCCGAGGCGAGACCTACACCCTCTCGATCTCCGAGGACACCACCCACTACGTCCTGACCGCCCGCCCCACCGGGAGCACGCAGTGAACGAGCCGACGCTGCCAACTCTTCACTCCGGCTACTGGTGCGAGTGCTGGACACAGAGCCCCGCCACCGGAGAAGGCCCCACCCTGCTCACTTCATTCCGGGCAGCGACAGCGGGCCAAGCCGTCCGCTGGATTCGGATAGCCCTCCGAACCCTCGCCTCAGGGCTGAACCCCGAGGCAGCCGAACACGCATGGACCTGGATCAGGGCCGGCTACCTCAACGACATCGAAGCCCTCATGCACGACCAGCCGTGCGCCATGACCATCAGCCACGGCTACACCCACATCGGCTGGACCGCCCGCCCCGCGCTCTTCCTGCCCATGGCCCATCCCCAGGCCACAGAACTCCCCGCGTGCATCTCACGGTTCATCTCAAGTCCCGAGCCAACTGAGTAACAACCTTCTCTACGGGTTCAAGGCACCCGGCGTCGCTCACGCTCCGCCGGGCGCGCGAGCGGTGCGCTCGCGCCTGCGCTCCTGTCTTCGCCCCGCGCCGGCGCGGCTCCCCGCCCGCGCGCCCGCAGGAGATAGGCCCGGAGGCATGAAGGGCGAACTCCAGCAGCCCGGCATCTGGCTCAGGGCGATGCCTCCGGCGGGGGCACGCCCCGACACCGGGATGGCCACGGTCCAGCCGGCGGGCTCAGGTCGTGGTTGATGCAGGGAGCTGCCATCCCGCCTGCCGTCGTCCCAGGCAAAGCCAAGCAGACCTGCCCCCTGGGGTCCAGGTCGTTCGTCCAGTGGGGCGCTCCACCTGGACCCCAGGGGGCAGGCCCGCTTCACTGACGTGTGGGACGACGGCAGACGGGATGGCAGCGGGGACCGTCGTGGTTCCTGCGGAGCTGTATCGTGCAGGTCATGCCGACGGAGAGCCCGCCAACCTGCCCGTCGTGTGGACACCGGCTGCTCTGCGGCGGGATGGCGCTGTGTCAGCGTGAAGACGACGACACCCGAGTCTGCCGAGCCATCTGGGGTTGCGACCAATCGCACATCTGGTGGCTGTGGGCCGACCGCCCTACAGATCCTTTGGAACCCTGTCCCTACCCCGACCTCTTCGCACCCTGAGCGGCCCCACAGGGCTTCGGCCGTCGTGCCCGAAGCGTGCCCGGTCCGGCGGGATTCTGCGGGGCACCAGGGGGACTCACAGCCCATCGGCCGCTCCGCCGCAGGTCAGCGAATCGCCAGGTCAGCCGTCATCCCGTAGCGGACTCTTCCAAACTAGCTACGCGGGTTCGATTCCCGTCGCCCGCTCCGAACGGTTCGGCCCCAGGTCAGCGATGGTTTCGCTGGACTGGGGCCGGTCGTCGTTCGGGGCAGTGTCGGGCAGAGGCTGCGGGGTGGGTGTGGGCTCAGGTGTTGCGGGCGCTTCGGCGGGCGATCAGTAGGGCCGAGTAGCCGAGCACGGCGAGGATCGGTCCCCAATGCCAGTGCAGCAGCCCCAGCGCCAGGCCGGAGGTTGCTACGGCGGCTGCCGCGGACTCCTTGCGCAGCTGGTCGGCGGAGCGACGGCTCGTGGACGGGCGGATGAGCTGACGGCCGGTCATCAACTGCACCAGGTTCACTGCGGCGACCAGCCCGCAGAGCACGGCGAGGGTGATCATCATGGAGCCGGACTCCAGGACACCGGGCGACTGTGGTGGAACCCGGTCCCTCCGTGGGCGAGGATGTTGATCGTGAGCACTGTGATCGCCAGTGAGGCGAACCCCGGGCGGGAGAACGAGGACTGCGCGGTGGGCGGTCCGGAGCTGGTCGTCGTGGTGGACGGGGCCGGGACGCCGAAGCGGCTGGACACCGGCTGCGTCCACGGGACCGCCTGGTACGCGCGGCGGCTCGCGCTGGCGATGTACGACGAAGCGGTGGACGGGACGGACGGGCTGGCGGACGGGCTGGCCACCGCGATCGAGCGCACCGCGCGGCGGCATGCCGGGAGTTGCGACCTCGGCGACCCGATGACCCCCTCGGCCACGGTCGCGGTGCTCCGGGTGCGGCAGCAGGAGCAGCGGTTGGAGTGGCTGGTGCTCGCCGATGCGACGGTGGCCCTCGACCTGCCGACCGGGCCGTTGACCGCCTCCGACCACCGGGTCTCCGAGCTGACGCGGGCACAGCGGGTGGAGCTGGCCGAGGTGCTGGCGCCGCTGGACCCGGTGGCGCGGTTGGACACGCTGGTGCGGGCGCAGCGGTCGATGATGAACGTCCACGGCGGCTACTGGGTCGCTGCCGCCGATCCGAAGGCCGCCGGAGAGGCGCTGACCGGGTCCGTCCCGCTGGCGGAGGTCGGGCTGGCGGCGGCGCTCAGCGACGGCGCGGCCCGGCTGGTCGACGACTTCGGGGTGATGGGCTGGCCCGGACTGCTGGCACTGCTCGCGGCCGAGGGGCCGGCGGAGCTCATCGCCCGGACCCGCGCGGCGGAGCGCAGCGACCCGGACGGTCTGCGCTGGCCGCGTGGCAAGCGGCATGACGACGCGACGGCGGCGATCGTCCGCCTGGGCTGAGGACCGGGCCGGGTCCGGGCTTCGGCGTCAGAGGTCGATCGCGACCACCCCGTCGGGCAGGCCGAGCACCAGCAGCCCGTCGGCTGTCAGGGCCATGGACTCGACCCGGGAGCCGAGCCGGAACTCCAGCACGCCGTCGGGGTCGTTCAGGCGCCTGATCCGGACCAGTCCGTCGGACCAGGCGGCGGCCGTCGTCAGCCCTGCGCGCGCCGCGTCGCGGTTACCGTCGAGCACGGCGACGGCAACGGCGGTCACCGGGCAGGCGCGCTGGTCGGCCGGCTCCGCCATCGGGACGGAGTCCGGGCCCCAGAGCCGGACGGCCCCGTCGAGGCCGCCGCTCACCAGCAGCGGAAAGCCGGGGTCGGGATCGGCGTCCTCGTCCTGGTCGTCGTCGCTGTCGCTGTCGGCGCTGAGCAGGGTCGCGGCCAGGGCGGTGACCGGCCCCTGGTGCAGGCGTACGCTCCGGATCCCGTCCGGGTCCTCGGCGTCCTCGCACCAGTGCACCAGTCCGGACGCGTCGCCGAAGGCCACCGGGGGCGGCTCCAGTCCGTGCACCGTCGCAACCGCGCTGAGCGCGCCCCCGGCCGCCGCCCGCACTGCGGTGACCTCCTCGACCAACGCCTTGACCCCCGGTCCCGGCTCACCCCGGGGCACCACCTCGACCGCGCCCCAGGCGTCGAGCAGCAGGACCGAGCCGTCGGCGGCCACGGCGAGGCCGCTCAGCGGCCTGGGGTTCGCCACCGGGACGGAACCGAGGCGGCTGCCGTCGGCGGCCTCGTACATCCGCACGATGCCGCTCGGATCGGCGAGCAGGACGCGAGCTGAGGCGCGGCCCGAACTCAGCACCCCGTAGCAGGCCGCCGCGACGGCGGGGCCGGGCCAGGTGTCCCCGGCGGGCTCGTCCCGCCAGTGTGCCCAACGGGCGGACCAGGGAGACGACGGCACGGCCGCATCGGCCAGCACGGCCGCTGCGGCGTCGTCCACGCCCAGCAGCCGGGTGCGCAGCACGGCGGCCCGGACAGCGGGGTCGGGCTCGTCCACCAGCGCGGGGCCGGCGGCGTTCCAGGCCCGGGCGAAGGCTGCGGCGCGGACCCCGAACATGCCCTCGCGGGCCTCCAGGGCGGCGGCGACCGCGAGCGGCCGGGCCAGCACCCCGAGCAGCGGGTCGGCCAGCAGGGAGAGGGCGGGAGACGGCGGACCTGAATCCCCCGCCCTGGCTATCGCCGTCCAGATCTCCGAGAGCAGGTCCTCCCCGGCCGAACGCAGGTCGAGGCGGCCGTCCGGGGTCATCGGCACCCTGGCGAGCAGGTCCACCACGCCGGCCGGCTCGGGCCGACCGGTCGGCCCGAGCGCCAGGCCCGGGCAGGGGTACGCGCCCGCGTCGGCCCCGCGCTTGGCGCACCAGGCGGCGAAGCGCTGCCGGTCGGTCCACTGCGGGTCGTCCAGGTCGAGGACGGCCGCAGCCGCCGGGTCACCGAGCACGCGGGCCGCCGGACCGCCGGCGCCCGCCTCCACGATCAGCCTGACCTGCGGCAACTCCAGCATCGGCAGCAGCAGTCGAGTGATCAGTCGTTCGGGGTCGACCGCCCGGTCCAGCTCGGGCACGCAGACCACGGTGCGCCGGTCGTCGGCGGCGAGCGCGGCGATCAACTCCTCGGGATCATGGGCGAGCAGACCGAGTTGCTGCGCCAGCGACCAGGCCGCGCCGCGTACGCCCACACCGTCGGCGGGCAGGACCGCGTGCACCCGCTGCTCGACCGGCGTCCCCGGGGTCGTGCAGGCCAGGAACAACCAGGCCAGCAGGTGCGATTTGCCCGCCCCCGGCGCCCCGGCGACCCGGCAGAGCCGCGGTGCCGACGGGTCGTCCAACCATCCGAGCAGGGCCAGCCCCGCCGACCGCCGCCCCGCCCCGAGCGGCGGAATCCGTCGCCCCTCCACGACCGTGCCCACGGTCCCTCCCGTTCGTCCCGGACTTCCCGGCCCTGCGATTCCCAGCCCTGCGCTGCCAGCTTTGCGATTCCCGGCCCTGCACTTCCCGGCCCTGCGATTCCCGGCCCTGCGCTGTCGGCTCTGTCCTGCTACCGCGCGCGGTACTACTGCCGGTCGCGCAACTCTGCCACGCTGCGCATCAGCTCCTTCACGCCCGCCTCGCGCGAGGCGGCGGTTTCGCCGTAGTCGAAGCTGTGGGTGAACGCGGCGTTCGGAAACGTCCGGGCCATCCACAGCGAGCAGTAGTGGCCCGGCATCATGCACGCCTCCAACTCGCAGTAGACCCGGGTGACCTGCTCCGCCCGGACGCCCTCGGCCCGCAGCCGGTACCAGGCCAGCTCCTCGGGGTGCGGCAGGCCGATGCTCCCGATCGCGGTCGCGATCTGCTTCTCACCCCGACTGTCGAGGTACTCGAACGCCGCCGAGGAGTCGGTGTTGAGCGGCCTGCGCAGATCGTCCAGCACCCGGGGCCACCAGCTCTCCCGGTACTCGAACGCGGCGGCGTCCAGCGCGATCAGCGCCTGCCGCAGCTGCTGGTAGCCAGCCAGCGCCCCGGGGCGGTCCTCGGCGTCGCTCAGCGCCGGCAGCTGACGGTCCAGCAGCAGCAGGCCTTCGACGAAGGCCGCGACGCTGCTGTTGACCGGCAGGTCCGGCAGCCCGGTGCCGAGCAGGGCCGCCCGGACGGAGCCGTCGGGCGCGAGGTAGAACTCCGCGCCCCGGTCGGTGCCGAGCCGCAGCTGACCGGCCATCGGCCCGGCCTCCTGGCCCTGCTGCTCCGCGTACTGCCCCAGCGCGAGCGGCTCAGCCGGACCTGCGGCGCTGAAGTACACCCCCACCTGCACCGGCAGCCCGGGCCCGCGCAGCGGCCCCTCCGGCGCGACGGGATTGCTCCGCAGCCCCTGCGCCCCGAAGTGCGCCAGCAGCGCGGCCGTCAGCTCGTCGCTCGTCATCGGTCGAGATCCATTCTCTGCTCGGTCCATCGCTCAGTACACGGGGTAGGAGTCGAGATATCTCTCCCAGAAGCCGTCCGCATCGGCAAAGGGAGTCACATCCCAGCGGGTGATCTTCTGCCGGATCGAGTCGACGGCCTCGCACCAGTCGAGGCCGTCCGGATCCTCTTCGTCCCTCGGCCGCTCCGCCTTCAGCAGGTACAGCATGTAGGCAAAGGAAGACACGTCCTGGTGCATCTTCTCGTACTCGATGTCGCAGTCGATGTCGGAGATCCAGACCGAACCGTCGGCGGGATCGGTGAACACCTGGTTGTCGAAGATGACCCCGATGGGCTGGAAATTACCGTGCGGCGTGTCGACGGGCAGCGCCTCAAAGGGAATCGTGGATTCCTGGAAGGCAGTCGCCGAGGCCTCCGACTCCCGCACACTGATGCCCGCCAGAATCCTGAACGGGCCCTCGCCGCAGTGGAATCCGACCGTCGCTGCGAAGCTGGCGGCGGCCGCATCGCCCCAGATCCGGGCAGCGCAGTCGGGCCTCATCCTGACCGGGCTGCCAAGCGCCTTCTCGACGACGATCACATCCCAGTCGACCTCTACCAGCATGAAGCAGTCCCCTCGGGGCCTCAGTACATCGGATAGGAATCGAAGAACATTCCCCAGTAGCCACGGGGATCGGCACACGGAAGATCGTCCCACCGAGTGATCTTTTCCGAAATGATGCGGATCGACTCCTCCCATTTCTCATAGGGTGCGTATCCACCTTCGACCGGCCTCTCGCTCTCCAATAGCAGCAGCAGGTAGACCAGCGACGACAGGTCCCGATGCACCTGCTCGTATTCGACATCACTATTGGAGTCGGAGAACCAGATCGTGCCGTCGGCCGTACTTACATAGAGTGCAGTGTCGTCGGAGAGCCAGCCGAACCGAAAGAGTCGACCGACCGGAGTCTCTTCCGGTTCCGACTCCGGCGAATTCTCATAAGAATCTGCAGGCCGCCCCGGGTTCTCTCCGGCAACACCGGACAGCAAGGAGAAGAGCCCGCCGGTCCAAGGGATCCCGAACTCCGATGCGAACCGTGCGTCATCCGGATCGGGCCAGAGCCGTACAGCAAGCTCCGGACGAAACTTCAAGAGGTGCCCGCTCGGCACCTCCACTCTCGCCCAGTCAATTTTCACCAGCACACTACCCACCCTGCCCACCAGGTCGCGATCAGTACATGAGATAAGACTCGAAGAATCTGCCCCAAAAGCCCTCGGCTTCGGCACAGGGAATCTCGTCCCAATGGGTGATCTTCGCTCGGATTCTTTCCTCTGCGGCAATCCAGTCACGCGTGTGCGGATCGCTCTCCGGCAGCGGGCGCTCCGCCTCCAAAAGGTAGAGCATGTACGACAACGAGGAGAGGTCCGCATGGATCAACTCGTACTCGGTCTCCGACTCCGGGTCTTCCACCCAGATACCGCCGTCGGCCGCGTGGGCGTAGAGAGTCCCGCCGTAGAGATCACCCAACGGCATGAGCTTTCCGTGCGGGGAGTCATGGGGCACGAACTCCGGCCCTACGACCGACGAGCCCCTGGGGTTGTCGGGATCTGCCACCCCCACTGCGGCGTACATCTGAAAGAGGCCTCGACAGTACGGGATCCCGAAATGCTCTGCGAACTGCGCGTCGTCCGGGTCGGCCCAGATCCGTGCAGCCACCTCCGGCCGAACCTTCAGGAGATGCCCACGCGGGATACCCGCCGCCACTGACGGCCAGTCCACCTTCACCAGCACCGTTCCGCTTCCTCTCAGTCGTGCGACCGAACCCTGCTGGGTCCAGAAATCCCTGCTCAGCGCGCCCCGTCGGCGGGTCCGAAGCCAGACTAGTCGAAAGCGCCATTGCCCATGGTGGGCGGGCGACCGGGGAGGCCGTGGTTGTCACGCAATGCGGCAATGTAGGCCTCGTGCCCGGCATTGCGTTCCTCCTTCCCCAGTGCAGCATCGTACTTAACCCCATGAGTGACACTGAGACCCGGATTCGCCTTCTCGAAATAGCGCCCGAGCCATCGCTTGCAGTTGGGCGACGCCTGACAGGGCTCCCGTTCGGTGTAGAGTTCCTTTACATTCATCTCCCGGCCACCCAGCATCGGTTTCCCGATCGACCTCTCCGAGTGGTTCCGTGCGTAGGAGCTCTTTCCGACCAGGATAAATTCGTTTCCGTCGTCGTCGTGATACTTCAGCGCCGCATAGTTGCCACCGGAGTAGTCCCCCCGGGCGAATCTGGCATCCTCCACCGCTTTGGACAGGTCGGTCGGCGCAGATATCTTGGTGCTCTGCACCCCGCTCTCACCGGGATTATTCTTGTCCTTGTTTCCGTGATACTTCTTCCTCATGTCCTCCGGCGAAGGGTCGACTGCCTTGTCGTCGGAGTCCAGGATGGTGCGGATGCCGGAGCTGTCGTCGGCGGTGATGGGGTGGAGTTCGCCGTCCTTGAGTGCCTGGACCGAACCGTCGTCGTCGATGAAGTAGGTCTTGACGTTCTCGGCGTCCTTGCCGCCGGCGCGGGTCAGGTCCTTGGCGAGGCCGGCCTCGGTCTCCTCCACGTTGCCGGCCACCTGCTCCGCGCCGTCGGCGACCGAGTGGAACGCGCGCTTCAGGGCGTTCTCGGTGTCGTGGACGGCCGGGACCAGGACCTCGTCGGTGCCGTTCTTGAGGGCGTTGGCTATCGCCTCGCTCATGTGTAGGTCACTCCCGCGAGCCGGCTGCTCAGCAGGGCGGCGTGACTGGACACCGTCTCGGCGTGGCCGCGCATCGTGGCGGCGTGGCCGCGCAGCTTCTCCGGGTGGACCGCGTAGCCGGGCCCCGTGCTGACGCCCAGCGCCCCTGCTGCGGCGTTGAAGACGAAGCCCTCGATCGCCCGCTCGATCACCGGGCCCAGGGCCTTGAAGCCCGCCTCCACCACCTCGGAGATGATGTACTGCACCAACTGCTGTTCCAGGAAGTCCATCGCCTGCTCGGCGAGTTCGTCGGTGGCCACCGCGGCCGCCTCCGACGCACCGAAGGTGACCACCGCGGCCGCCTGCTCGGCGACGAACGCCGCTGCCAGGCCGACCAGTTCGGCGATGGCCGAGACCTTCATCGCGACTATGTAGTCGGCCGCGGCGTTCAGCGCGGTCACCACGTTGCGGCAGGCGTCCAGCAGTTCGGTCATGTGGGTGGCGGACATGTCCGCCCAGCGCTGGACCAGCTGCTGGTAGGAGTCGGCCTGGTAGGCGTCCCCCATCGCGCCGATGGTGTCGGTGGCGTCCTGGTGGGTGCTCTCGATGCTGTCCGCGAACTCCGCCACGAAGCCGGCCACCTCGCGCACCGTGTCCTCGTTGATCGACGGCCAGTTCACGCCGATGAACTGAAGGAACTGCACCACCTCCGACGGCGGATCGAGCGCCATCCCCCACCCCCCGACCGACACCTGAGTTCGATACTCGATCGAGCAGGCTGCCACGGGGGTGGGATACAGTCAACATCGGTAAAGGAGAGGCAAATTGTTGCCTCCGACAGGTCGTGGACGCGGGTTTCTACAGGGGTGGGCACATGGAACTGGTGCAGGTGCGACTGGTTGTGACGGACTTCACCGCATGCTTCCGGTTCTACCGGGACGTGCTCGGACTGAAGCCGCAGGTGGACGACGAAGCCGGCCCCTACGGGAAGTTCAGCCTCCCCGAGGGCAACGCCGCCATCGCGATCCAGCAGCGCGAGCACCTGGTGCAGAGCACCCCGTGGCTGCGCGGGGCCCCCGACGGCCGGGTGGACGGCCAGCTGCTGGTACTGAAGGTGGACGACGTCGACGCGGTGGTCGCCGACCTGCGCTCCCGGGGAGCGGAGTTCCTGGCGGAGCCGGAGACCCAGTGGGAGCGGCTCCGGGTGGCGTACCTGCGGGACCCGGAGGGGAACCTGATCGAGTGGCAGCAGTGGCTGGCCCCCCGTCCCCCGCAGTAGGGCCCCGCAGTAGGGTCCCGCACTCACGCTCCGCACCCCGCACCCCGCACTGAGCGCTCGCCCTGAGCACTCGCACCGAGCGCTCGCCTGAGTACCCACGGAGCACCCACGGAGCATCCGCGCCGAGCGCTGAACCCGTGCCGTGACGCTGCGGCGACCGCAGCGGCGCGACCAGGGTCGAACGCAGGTACGCTCACGCTCATCGGGCGTTCTTCGCCGCTCTCCCACCTGCGGAGTCCCACCGTGCCCCAGCCCCAGCGGCTCCAGCTCATCCAGCACTGCATCGTGCGAGAAATGGCCTGCCTCGGGCGTGAGTTCGTGATCGACGTGGAGGACGGCCTGGTACGTGGCCCGGGGACCACCGCCGTGACCGTGCGCGACCACGCGGACGCCACCGGCGGCCATGTCGACCTGGGCTACGTGCTGCGGCTCGGCGACGGCACCGGGCCGGTCGTCTGGGACTGCGCGGCCGGACTCGGGCGGACCGAGGAGGAGCGGCTGGAGAACGCCGTCCGGATGTGGCGGACGACCACCGCCTCCGCCGTGGTCGAACTGCTGGAACGGCGCGGCGTCCACGGCGACCACTATCCGCCCGGAGCCCCCGGGGGAATGGCGGGCTGGCACACCGTCCAGGGGCCGGCCTGCGTCTTCGGCTTCCACAGCGGTCCGCTGGGCGACTGGGTGGCGGAGAACCAGCTGCTGTCGGCCATCGCCGACCAGATCCGACCACAACTGCGGGAACCCGCCCTCAACGGCGTCCGCTTCTTCTTCGGCGGACGCTCCGGCGACGAGGTCGCCGAGGTGCGGGTGAACGGGGAGTCGGTGCCGGACGCCTCGGCGGCGCTGCGCGGCCTCTCCTGGCCCAGGGGCGAACGGCTGTCCTGGGCCCGGTGCTTCGTGCTACTGGCCGCCGATCCCCATGCCCTGGGTGGGGTGGAGGGACAGGTACGGCGGGCAGAGCGAACTACCGGAGCGGGCGTGGGGCTGCTCCGGCGCTGGCTGTCGTCCTGACCTGCCGAGCGGGTGAGCGCAGCAGCGGCGACCGGTATGGAACGGCTTGCGCCTATTTGACGATGCCGTTGATGGTGTTCGCGACCTGGTCGATGAAGCTCTGCAGCGGGGTGGCCGCCGAGGTCTTCGCCAGGAAGAAGCCGAAGAGGATGGCAAGTATCGTGTAGCCGAGTCTCATGCTCTTGTTCCTGACGAACACGATCAGGAGAATGCCCAGCAGGACGACGGCGGAGACTGAGAAGGTTGTCACTCGGGTCCACTTCCTCGTTTGGGGCACGCTGGGTTACGGGCCCACCCGGCAGGCCGGTTCACTGTGCCGTCGTCCGGCACTGCGCCCTCCTCCCCCTCGCCCGACCCTCAGTGTCTCCGGAGCGGGACGCTCCGTAAAGCACTTCCGGGGCACAGGTGCCCAACGTGATCCAATTCGGCCGAGTTTGGCCGAACTTACATGTGAAGATCTCGGGTTGAATGCTACAAGTGCAGGGCAGGCCTGGGCTATTCGCGCCAGATCAGCAGTAGTGCCCGGTCGTCGTTGAGATCCTTGGCCACGCTCTCGATGAGCCGCCAGGCGGTGCCGGTGAAGGTCGACCCCATGAGCCGGTCGGCCTCTCCCATCAGCCGGTCCATGCCCTCGGTGAGGTCCCGCCCGGGGACCTCGACCATCCCGTCGGTGCAGAGCATCAGTACGTCCCCGTGGCGCATCCGGCCACGCAGCCCGTTGAACTTGGCGCCGTCGTAGATACCCAGCAACGGGCCCTCGGCCTCTTTGGTCTCCCAGTTGCCGTCGCCCATGCAGCGCTGCATCCCCGGCAGGTGACCGGCCGACAGCAGTTCGTACTCGCCGTTGTCCAGATCCAGGACCAGGTGGACGGCGCTCGCGAAGCCCTCGTCCCACTCCTGGCGCAGCAGGTAGCCGTTGGCAGCGGGCAGGAACTCGTGCGGCGGCAGGGAGCCGAGCAGGCCGCCGAAGGCTCCGGAGAGCAGCAGGGCGCGGGAGCCGGCGTCCATGCCCTTGCCGGAGACGTCGGCGAGGACGGCCTCCAGCACCCGCTTGTCCTCGCCGGTGCGGGCGGCGACCAGGAAGTCCCCGGAGAAGGACTGGCCGCCGGCCGGGCGCAGCGCCATCTCGGCGTGCCAGCCCTCGGGCAGGCTCGGGATCTGGCTCTGCACCTTCAGTCGCTCGCGGAGGTCGAACAGCATCGAGCCGCCGCCGCGCCAGGGCACGCCGACCCGGTTGCGGAGCTGGGCGAGGAACAGCCCGCCGGCGCCGACGGCTGTGACCACGATCACCGCGCCGGGGGTGAACTTGCCGTTGCCGCCCGGGCCGAGCACGACCGAGTCGACGCCCAGCGCGGTGGCGGCGACCGCGTACAGCAGCACCAGGCTGCCGGGGCGCAGCAGCAGCGCCCCGATGAGGACCGGCACCACCAGCGCGGTGGGCGGGCACCAGAGCGGGGCGAGCACGGTCATGACCGTCAGCAGCGGCATGACCAGCAGCAGGGCGACGAAGGGCAGCCAGTCGGAGGCGTCACCGCGGAAGTAGTCGACAGCGGATCGGCGCAGCTTTCGGCGGGCCCGGTAGAACGCTCTGCGCCCCCGTGCCGCGACTGGGTCCCGAGGCGGTCCCTCGGGCGGTCGGCCTGCCATGCTGGCTGACCCTACCGAGGGAAGGCGTCGCGCGTCGATGTCGGCGTCCGTGGCACCTGCGCCGCCCTTGCGAAGAAGTGTTCGTCCTGGCGGCGGGACTGTGGCGGGTGCGGGGCACGGCTGGACAGCCGTTCGCCCCGCCCGGGTCCTCGACCGGGTCCCCGGACGTCCGCGTCCCGCGTCCGGCCTCCGCTCCCGTGCCATCACCGATCTCCCCCCGAAGCCGTACTGCTGCCGGAGTGTCCCTCCGGCGGGAACCCCGAGTCCCCCGGGAACGAGTCCGGTGGCAGGAGCGTACCGAGCGGACCGGCTCACCGGGGCATCGCGCGACAATCGGCTGCGCCGGGCGCACGCCGGTGCTCCATGCAGCAGCGTACGGCGGATCCCCACGCGCCTCCCCCCACGACAGCACGCCCCCGACAGCACGCCCCCGAGGGCCGAGCAGCGGACGGCGGTCGGCGGCGCGGGGTCAGTGCGGCAGGTTGTGCGGGGGTTGGCAGCGCGGGCACCAGAACAGGTTCCGGGAGGCGTGGGTCTCCTCGCGGACCGGCGTGCGACAGACCAGGCACGGGCGTCCGGCACGGCGGTAGACGTACACCTCACCGCCGTGGCGGTCCTCGCGCGGCGGACGGCCCATGGCCTCGGGGGTGTGCTCGGGCCGGACGGTGTCGATCCAGCCGTCCCGGACCCCGTCGCTCATCAGCGTCCGCAGGTCGTCCCAGATGGCGTCCCACTGGGCACGGGTGAGGGCGCGTCCGGGCAGGTGCGGGTCGATGCCCTGCCGGAACAGCACCTCGGCCCGGTAGATGTTGCCGACCCCGGCCAGCACCTTCTGGTCCATCAGCAGCACCGCCACGGTGGCGCTGCTGCGGCTGACGCGCTGCCAGGCGGCGTCCGGCAGGTCGGCCAGGCGCAGTGGGTCGGGACCCAGCCGCTGGTGGATGTCCTTCTTCTCGAAGCTGCTGATCAACTCGCAGGTGGTCGGACCGCGCAGGTCGGACCAGCGGTCCTCGGCGGTGATCCGCAGCCGGATCTGGCCGACCGGCGCGGGCGCGGGGCCCTCGCCGAAGCGGACCTTGCCGTAGAGGCCGAGGTGGATGTGGATCCAGCCGGCCCGCTCCCCGGCCCAGTTGCGGAAGCCGAGGAAGAGGTGCTTGCCGTGCGACTCGGCCACGTCGAGGACGCAGCCGTCCAGGCGCGTCGCGGCGGGTGCGAACGGCCCCTGCGGGCTGCTGACATGCACCGACTCGCCACCGAATACCGTGCGGTACTGGGTGGCGAGTCGGTGGAGGGTGTGGCCTTCCGGCATCGTCGCTTCGTTCGGCTAGAGGGTCTCGGCGGCTCTCGGACGGTCCGGCCGGGGCCGGGTCAGCCCTGCTGCGGGTGGTGAGCCGGGACCGGGGGCAGCTCGCCGGTGGTCTCGTACTCACTGATCATGTCGATGCGACGGATGTGCCGCGGGTCCTCCGAGAAGGGGGTGCCGAGGAAGACCTCGACGAACTTGGTCGCCTCGTCCAGGCTGTGCATCCGCGCGCCGACGCTGATCACGTTGGCGTTGTTGTGCTCACGACCCAGCTCGGCGGTCTCGACGCTCCAGGCCAGCGCCGCGCGGACGCCCTTGACCTTGTTGGCGGCGATGGCCTCGCCGTTGCCGGAGCCGCCGATCACGATGCCCAGCGCCTCGGGGTCGGCCGCGGTCCGCTCGGCGGCGCGGAGGATGAACGGGGGGTAGTCGTCCACCGCGTCGTAGATGTGCGGGCCGCAGTCGACCGGCTCGTGCCCGGCGTTGGTCAGCCACTGGACCAGGTGCTGCTTGAGTTCGTATCCGGCATGGTCGGATCCCAGGTACACGCGCATGGTCGTCAGTGTGGCACGCCCCGGTGACAGGCTGCGCGCCAACCCTCGCCGTCCGGCGGCCGAGTGGGTCAGCCCTTGCGGCCGACCAGCTTCCAGGCGGCCGGGAGCAGGCCCATCGCCAGCGCGATCTTCAGCGCGTCACCGATCAGGTACGGGTACAGGCCGAGCGAGGCCGCCTTGGCGAGCGAGACGTGGACCGACGCGGCCAGGTAGGTGACGCCGACGGCGTAGATGGCGAGGTTGCCCAGGACCATCGTCCCCGCCGTGCGCAGCGCGCCGCGGTCGGCGCCGCGCCGGGCCAGCGCGCCGACGAGCGCGGCGGCGACGACGAAGCCGATGACATAGCCGAAGGTGGCGCCGGTGCCGGAGGTGCCCGAGGCGAACCAGGGCATCCCGGCCAGGCCGGCCAGCAGGTACAGGGCCATCGAGGCGACGCCGCGCCGGGCGCCGAGGGCGGTGCCGACGAGCAGCACGGCGAGGGTCTGGCCGGTCACCGGAACGGGCGAACCGGGCACGGGCACCGCTATCTGCGCCGCGAGGCCGGTGAACGCGGCGCCGCCGACGACCAGGGCGACGTCCCGGGCGTAGCCGCGGGCCCGGGTGGAGGCGGGCACGAGGTCGGCGAGGACGGCACCGGGACGCAGGGAGGCAGTGGCGAGGCTCATGGGTCTTCTCCGCAGGGCAGGATCCGGCAGTGGGCGCCGGACGGGGACGGGCAGTGGGTACAGGCGGGCGGGGCGCCGGCGGGGGGCTCCAACAGTCGGGGTGGTGGCCTTGGCAGTGGGTCGGACTGTGAACGCCTGTGAACCTATCGGCGAACCTAGTCACTGCGGGGCGCGTGCGCGTATGGCCTTCCCCACAAAAACCCAGGTCCCCGCCTTGGATGCTTACGACGTGGAGCCCGGAACCGACCGCTGGAGGTCGGCTCCGGGCTCCACGCGTACCGGCAACCTGTGTACCGGCAGGGGCTCGACTACTACTCGAAGCTGGGGCCCGCCTTGCGGGTGCGCTTGATCTCGTAGAAGCCGGGGGTGGACGCGACCAGCAGGGTGCCGTCCCAGAGCCGGGCGGCGGCCTCGCCGCGCGGGGTGGGGGTGACCACGGGGCCGAAGAAGGCGACCTGGTTGCCGTCGGCGCCGGGGACCGCGATCACCGGGGTGCCGACGTCCTCGCCGACCAGGGAGATGCCCGCCTGGTGGGAGGCGCGCAGCGCCTCGTCGTACTCCTTGGACTCGGCCGCGTCCGCGAGCTCGACCGGCAGGCCGGCCTCGGCCAGCGCGGACTCGAAGACCTCGCGGGTCCGCGGCAGGTCCTGGTTGTGGAAGCGGGTGCCGAGCGCCGTGTAGAGCGGGCCGAGCACCTGCTCGCCGTGCGCCTGCGCGGCGGCGATGCAGATCCGGACCGGGCCCCAGGCCTCGTCCATCAGTGCGCGGTACTTCTCGGGGAGGTCGCGGCCCTCGTTGAGGACGGCGAGGCTCATCACGTGCCACCGGGTCTCGACCGGGCGCTGCTGCTCGACCTCCAGCATCCAGCGGGAGGTCATCCAGGCCCAGGGACAGAGCGGGTCGAACCAGAAGTCGGCGGGGGTGGGAGTGCTCTCTGCCGCAGCAGGCATGGGGAATCTCCTCGGAGGCGGAACGACGTACGCGGGGACGCGGAAGCGTCCCGACGCCTGCGGCAACATGCCCGCCCCGCAGTTCATTCCCGGTGCCGCGCGCCCGCTGCGCCCGCCCCGCGCCCCCGGTACGCCCGCAGTACGCCCGTGCCTTCGGCCGACGGAAAATTCGGTCGGCCGAATTGTCCGGTGGGCTGTGCCGTTGCCCCGTGAAAGGATGCGCGGGAATCAGCAGCACACGGTTGACCGTCCGCGCCCCTCACCCGGACGGACGACGTCGAGGTTAGGGAGTAGCGCAGTGCCCGGGACCAATCTCACCCGCGACGAGGCCCGCGAGCGGGCCCGCATCCTCACGGTGGACAGCTACGACGTCCAGCTCGACCTGCGCTCTGCCGTCCTTCCCGTGGCGGAGGGACAGGGGGCCGGCCGGTTCGGCTCGCGCACCGTGCTGCGCTTCCGCTGCTCCGAGCCCGGCGCGGACAGCTTCGCCGACCTGCTCGCCCCCGCCGTCCGCAGCGTCGTCCTCAACGGCGTGGCGCTGGACCCGGCCGTGGTCTTCGACGGCTCCCGGGTCGCCCTGCCGGGGCTGGCCGAGACCAACGAGCTGGTCGTCGAGGCCGACTGCGCCTACAGCCGGAGCGGTGAGGGTCTGCACCGCTTCACCGACCCGGTCGACGGCGAGACCTACCTCTACACCCAGTACGAGCCGGCCGACGCCCGCCGGGTCTTCGTGACCTTCGAACAGCCGGACCTCAAGGCCCCGTTCAGCTTCACGGTGACCGCCCCGGCGCACTGGGAGGTCTTCTCCAACTCCCCCGCCGGCGGTGACCCCGACGCCGTGGAGTCCGGGCTGACCTGGAGCTTCTCGCCGACGCCGCGGATCTCCAGCTACATCACCGCCGTCGTCGCCGGTCCGTACCACGTCGCCCGCGACCACTACAGCCGAGTGCTGGAGGACGGCCGCCGGCTGGAGATCCCGCTGGCCGCGATGTGCCGCAAGTCGCTGGCCAAGCACTTCGACTCGGACGAGATCTTCACCGTCACCAAGCAGGGCCTGGACTTCTTCCACCAGGAGTTCGACTACCCCTACCCCTTCGGCAAGTACGACCAGGCCTTCGTCCCCGAGTACAACATCGGCGCGATGGAGAACCCCGGCCTGGTCACCTTCCGCGAGGAGTACGTCTTCCGCTCCAAGGTGACCGAGGCCGCCTACGAGGGCCGCGCCAACGTCATCCTGCACGAGATGGCGCACATGTGGTTCGGCGACCTGGTCACCATGCAGTGGTGGGACGACCTCTGGCTGAAGGAGTCCTTCGCGGACTTCATGGGCGCCTTCACCCAGGTCGCGGTGACCAAGTACGGCGCCGGCTGGATCACCTTCGCCAACCGCCGCAAGGCCTGGGCCTACCGCCAGGACCAGCTGCCGACGACCCACCCGATCACCGCGGACATCCGCGACCTGGAGGACGCCAAGCTCAACTTCGACGGCATCACCTACGCCAAGGGCGCCTCGGTGCTCAAGCAGCTGGTGGCCTACGTCGGCCGGGACGCCTTCTTCGAGGGCGCGCGCCGCTACTTCAAGCGCCACGCCTTCGGCAACACCACCCTGGCCGACCTGCTCGCCGTCCTCGCCGAGACCTCCGGGCGCGGCGCGGAGGCCATGGCCGAGTGGTCCCGCGCCTGGCTGGAGACGGCCGGCGTGAACGCGCTGACGCCGCAGCTGGTGACCGACGCCGAGGGCCTGATCACCGGCTTCGCGGTGCTGCAGGAGGCCGCCGAGAGCCACCCGACGCTGCGGCCCCATCGGGTGGCCATCGGCCTCTACGACCGCGACGAGGACGGCCGGCTGGTCCGCACCCACAAGGCCGAGCTGGACGTCGCGGGCCCGCGCACCGAGGTCCCGGAACTGGTCGGGCTCGCCCGCCCGGCCCTGGTCCTGGTCAACGACGAGGACCTGACGTACTGCAAGATCCGCTTCGACGAGAACTCGCTGGCGACGCTGCGTGACGGCCTTGGCGACGTCGCCGACCCGCTCGCCCGCGCGCTGTCCTGGTCCGCGCTGTGGAACATGACCCGCGACGGGCTGATGCCGGCCCGCGACTACCTCGGCCTGGTGCTGCGCTTCTCCGGCCGGGAGAGCGACATCGGCGTCCTCCAGTCGCTGCACCAGCAGGCCAAGACCGCCCTGGACATGTACGTCACCCCGGAGCACCGGCCGGAGTGGGCCGCGCGGCTCGCCGAGGGCGCGCTGCGCGAGCTGCGCGCCGCCGCGCCCGGTGGCGACCACCAGCTGGCCTGGGCCCGGTTCCTGGCCCAGACGGCGACCTCCGAGGCCGACCTCCAGCTGGTCTCCGGACTGCTCGCGGGCACCGCCCGGATCGACGGCCTCGACGTCGACCAGGAGCTGCGCTGGGCGCTGCTGCACACGCTGGCCGCCGAGGACGTGGCCGGCGAGGAGGAACTGGCGGCGGAGCTGCGCCGGGACGACACCGCCAGCGGCAAGCGGCAGCTGACGGCCTGCCAGGCCGCCCGGCCGACGGCGGAGGCCAAGGCCGGCGCCTGGCACCGGGTCGTCGAGACCGACGAGCTGCCGAACGCCCTGGTGGAGGCCGAGATCAGCGGCTTCCAGCAGGCCGGTCAGCGCGACCTGGTCGCCCCCTACGCGGAGCCCTACTTCGAGGTGCTGGAGAAGGTCTGGGCCGAGCGCTCGATCGAGATCGCGATGCGGATCGTCAGCGGCCTCTTCCCGCGTCTGGTCACCACGGAGCGGACGCTGGAGCAGACCGACACGTGGCTCTCCGAGCACGAGGACGCGGCCCCGGCGCTGCGCCGCCTGGTCCTGGAGTGCCGCGACGACCTCGCCCGGGCCCTCCGCGCCCAGGCCAGCGACGCGGCCCACTGAGGGTCGCGCCGCGCACGGTCGAGTGACGTGCCGTCACCACGCTGGCGACGGCCCGTCACTCGGCTGATCCCTCGACCACCCGCTCGGCTGCCGGCCCGGCGGACGGCCCGGCTGCACGCTCAGCCGTCAGTCCGGCTGCCGGCTCGGCTGCCGCCGGGGCGTAGCGGGCAGCCAACGCGCGTGCAGTCTCGGCCATGCGGGCCCGAAGCTGCGGTGGTCCGAGAACCTCGACCTCCGTGCCCAGTCCGAGGAAGACCTCGTGGGCGTGGTCGAGGGACTCAATGGGCAGCACCGCACGGGTCCAGCCGTCCGGCTCGGCGGTACCGGTTTCGGCCAGCGCCCGGGCGACGGCTCCGGTGAGGCGGGACGCGGCGCGCGGGGAAACGCGGACCACCGCTTCGTCCGCGTACAGCCGGGCGTGGAAGTCCGCCTGCTGGCGCTGCCAGTAGTCGGCCAGGTCGAAATCCTCCGGAGGTTGGAACTCCTCCTCCCGGACCGTGAGTTCGAGGATCTGATCGACCCGGTAGGTACGGGCCCGCCGGTCCGCGTTGCGCTCCGGATCGCGTTCCTGCCTCTGCCTCTGCCTCTGCCCCTGCCCCTGCCCCTGCCCCGCGACCAGGTACCAACGGCCGGCCTTGAGCACCAGGCCGTACGGCTCCAGGCACCGGTCCACGTCGGTGGGCTCCTTCCAGCGCCGGTATCGGACGTCGAGCACCCGGCTGCGCCACACCGCGTCCGCGACCCGGGACAGCTGCGGGGTGTCGTCGTCCTCCGCGTACCAGCCGGGCGCGTCCAGGTGGAATCGGGAGCTCATCCGGTCCGCCTGCGCGCGCAGCTCGGGCGGGAGCGCCGCGCGCAGCTTGAGCTGGGCGCCTGCGAGGGCCGTGCCGAGCCCGAGCTCGGCGGCCGGCCCCGGGATGCCGGAGAGGAACAGCGCCTCCGCCTCGCCGGCGCTCAGCCCGGTCAGCCGAGTGCGGTAGCCGTCGAACAGCTGGTAGCCGCCGGAGTGCCCGGCATCTCCGTAAAGGGGTACGCCCGCCGCGTGCAGCGACTCGATGTCGCGGTACACGGTGCGGATCGACACCTCCAGCTGCTCAGCGAGTTGAGCGGCGGTCATCCGGCCCCGGGTCTGCAGCATCAGCAGGATCGACAGCAGACGGCTCGACTTCACTGACACAAGATGTCAGTGAAGTCGTCCTACGGTCCAGCCATGGCTTTCACGGAGAAATCGCTACTGGTGCTTCCACCGATCGAGGTGGGCGTTCGCCGGATCAAGCGCTACCACGTCAGCGGGGACCCGGCCGGCATCGAACCCGCAGTCGAGAAGGCGGCGTACGCGATCCTGCCCGAACTTCTGCCGGAGCCGGACGGCACACCGACTGCCTCCTTCGTCGTCCTCCACCGGGGAGGGGACGACGGCGCCTATCTGAACGTCTACAGCTGGGCGTGGGACAACGCCGTGCACTTCGCCGGGGCGGCGGCAGGCCAGCCGGTGCTGGGCTGCCCGGACACGGACCCGACGCACTTCGTCCGACTGGACGGGTCGCTGATCGGCTGTGTCTGGGAGCTTCCGCCGATCCTCCACGAACGTGACGCCTGGGTACGCCACATGCTCGTGCCCGACCGACCCGACCTGGCCGCATACCTCGCCGACTCGCTCGCCGAGGGCACGACGGGAGACCGCGCATGAACGACTTCGACTTCTTCACCGATACCTGGGACGTCGCCAACCGATAGCTGACGTAAATGCCACGTTATAGGCGTCGAAGCGCACCGGTTCCGCGCCCCAGAGGCCACAAAAGGCGAGTCAGCAGTCCCCGATCTCCATGAGCGCGTCGATGTACTCCCTCTCGCTGACCCCCAGCTCCCTGCGATCAAGGCTCTTGATAGGTTCAAAGAACTGCATGCCGAAGAGCCCGGTATCCGAGATTTCACCGAGTGCGTGCAATTCGTCTTCGCGACAGCCCGGGTCGGACTCCACCACGGCAATTGTCGACAGGGTCATGGCAAGTAGCCTGACCTGGAATTGGTCGAACGCAGTGACCCAGTCAGTGATGGTCCCACATGCAGCACTTCGTTCATCGCGGCTTTTCGAGGTCAACCCCCGAACAAGGTCCAACAATTCTGAATTGCCTACTGACACGATCTTCCCCGCTCTCCGACGGTAGGTATTCACTAAAGTCCTGGAAATTCCGAGGGCCATGGCATATGAGTGTTGTTGGCTGCCGTCGGATTGTAGTGCGGACTGTTGGGATTGTGGACGTTGGGATGGAACAGATTTCCGTCAATGTCTTGGTAGCGCTTGCCCACCTGAACCCTGTAGACGTCTCCCGTTGCTGCGTGCGAGCCAACCGGTGCTGTTCCGTCGGGTCCATGAGCCCGGAGACGCACCGTGTTGCCGTCGTCGTCCGACCATTTGAACTCCACGCCATACTGGGCGCCGCCGTTCGAATGTGGCGTGAGCCATCGCACCTCTGCATCGTCCGGAACGATACTCATCGGGTCCTTTCCTCGAAGATCGTAGCCATGAGCCGGATTCTTCGCCGCTTGCTGAGGACCAGCCGTCTCGTGGGGTGAGAGGCCGAGAGGATCAGTCCAGGTGTGGGGGTTGCTGACGTAGGTGTCGGGGTTCGGGGCGGGGGTGAGGCCGAGGGGGTCGGGGGTGGTGTAGCGGGCGGTTTCGGGGTCGTAGTAGCGGTTGAGGTTGTAGTGGAGGCGGGTTTCGGGGTCGTAGTACTGCCCCGGGAAACGGAGGGGGGTGTAGGTGGTGCTGTCGCGCGGCCAGGTGGTGTTGCCCCAGAGGGTGGTGGTGGCGCGCCAGGCGATGGTGCCGGTGGCCGGGTCGAGGAGTTCGGTGGGGGTGCCGACGAGGTCGGTGACGATGGCGAAGAAGCGGCGGTCGATCCGGGCCTGGTCGTCCTGGGCACTGGGGGTGGTGATGGTCTCGGTCTGGGTGAGAGGGGTGAAGCCCTGGTGGTCCCACGTGATGGTGTGGGGGCCGGGAAGGTGGGATGCGTGGGTGGTCTGCTCGGTGAGGGTGGGGCCGTCCCAGGTGAAGTCGGTGCGCTCGACGACGGTCTGTCCGTCGGCGGCCAGGCGGGACTTGGCGAGCCGGCGGCCCAGGGGGTCGTAGTGGTAGCGCCACTGGGTGCCGTCGGGGGTGGTGACCTGGGCGAGCTGGTTCTCGGCGTTCCAGGTGTAGTGCCAGCTGTCGGGCTTGCGGGACAGCCGGGTGACCTGGCGCAGGGTGACCCGGCCGGCGGCGTCGTGTTCGTAGCGGACGCGTCCGGCGGTGGTCAGCTGGGTGCCGGTGTAGGTGCGGCTGCCTTGGGCGAGAGTGCCGGCCGGGGTGGCCGGCCACTGGGCGTCGGTGAGGTTGCCGGCGGGGTCGTAGGCGTAGCTCTCGGTCCAGTCGGCGGCGCGGACGGCGGTGACACGCCCGGCGGGGTCGAGGTCGAAGCTGCGCGGGCCGGTGAGGTGGTCCTCGGTGCCGGTGAGGTTGCCGTCGCTGCGGTAGCGGTAGGCGCGGCGCTGGAGGACGGTCTCGCCCGCCTGGACCGTTTGACCAGTGAGACGGGTGAGCTGGTCCCATTCGTTGGTCAGGGTGAGGGTGCCGGCGATGGTGCGGCGGCGTTCGCGTCCGGCCGGGTCGTGGGCGAAGTCGAGGGTGCCGCCGGTGGAGGCGAGGGTGGTGACCTGTCCGGCCGGGTCGTAGGCGTAGAGGGTGCTGTGGCCGGTGGGGGTGGTGCGCCGGGTGCGCCGGCCCAGGGGGTCGCGGCTGTGGTTGAGGGCGCGGCCGTTGACGGACTCGCCGAGCAGGTTGCCGAGCGGGTCGTAGGCGCGGGATATCTCGGCGTCGGTGTTGGCGGCGTGGACGAGGCGGCCGGCGGGGTCGTAGGCGTAGCTGGTGGTGCGGCCGTCGGCGGCCTTGGCGACGGTGCGGCCGAGGATGTCGTACCGGTAGTCGGTCCGGATGCCCAGGGGGTCGGTCAGCGCGGTCAACTGGCCTGCGGCGTCGCGCTGGTAGCGCACCGAGCGGCCGTGGAAGTCGTCCTCGCCGATGAGCTGTCCAGCGGCGTCGTAGAGGTATCTCCACTGCCGTCCCAAGGGGTCGGTGACGGCGGTGAGTTGCATGTGGGCGTCGTGGGTGAAGGCGATCCGGGCGCCGTCGGGACCGGTGCGCGCGGCCAGGGTCTCGAAGTGGGTGTACTCGTAGCTGGTGGCCTGCCCCAGTTCATCGGTGTGGACGAGGAGGTTGCCTTCGCCGTCCCACTGCCAGGTCTGGGTGGAGCCGTCGGCAGCAGTGCGGGTCGCCGGTCGGCCCTCCACGGTCCAGGTCGTCCGGGTGACCGCGCCCAGGGCGTCGGTGAGTGTGACGGGTCGGCCGAAGGCGTCGCGTTGGCAGCGGACCGTGGCGCCGTTCGGGTCGGTGCTCTCGACCGGCAGTCCGGCGGCGTCGCAGCGGATGCGGGTGGTGTGGCCGAGGGCGTCGGTGACGGCGGCGAGGTGGCCGGCGGCGTCGTAGGCGTAGTGGGTGGTGGCGCCCAGGGGGTCGGTCAGGGTGGTGCGGCGGCCTTGGGCGTCGTACTCCTGCTGCCAGGCAGCGCCGTCGGCGTCCACGACCACGGTGGGCAGGCTGAGTTCGGCGTCGTAGGCGGCGGTGGCCCGGGAGCCGTCGGGGCGGGTGACGGCGGTGAGGTCGCCTTCGGCGTCGTAGTCGAAGCGGACGGTGCGGCCCAGGGGGTCGGTCTCGGTCAGCAGGCGGTCGTACTCGTCGCGTTGGTAGTGGGTGGTGTGGCCGAGGGGGTCGGTCCGGGCGGTGACCTGGTGGCGGTCGTTGATCCGGTAGGCGGTGGTGTGGCCCAGGGCGTTGGTCTCGGTGTGGACGCGCAGGCCGGTGTCGGGGTCGGGTTCGCCGTAGCTGAACTGGAAGCGCAGGGAGCCGTCGGCGCCGCCCTCGTCGATGACGCGGTTGCGGTCGTCGTAGGTGTACCAGTAGTGGCTGTTGTTGCGGTCGGTCCAGGAGGTGATCCGGCCCCAGGCGTCGTTGGCGAACCGCATCGGCAGGCCGGAGGAGTTGTAGACCTCGGTGAGGTGGCCGTCGGTGTAGCCGTAGCGCATCAGGCTCTGGTCGCCGCCGTCGGGGGCGGCGCCGGCCAGCAGGAGTTCGGTGATGCGGCCGTACGCGACGGTGACCAGCAGGCGGTAACCGCCGGAGTGGGTGATCGAGAGAGGGGTGCCGTTGCGGTCGTAGTCGAGGTCGTAGTGGCGTCCTGAGCGGTCGCGGACCTGGGTGAGCAGGGCGGTGGCGCCGTCGGGTTGGACGGTGAACTCGCGGGCCAGGCCGCTGGCGCGGTCGGTGAGGGTGTAGAAGCGCTCCGCGTCGTCGACGGTCAGGTCGCGCCGGACTCCCGCGCTGGCCTGGACGGCCTGTCCGGGGGCGGGGTGGGGATAGGCCTGGGTGCGGCGGTCCGCGCCGAGGTGGACCACGCCCTGGTCGTCGATCTCCAGCCGTTCGTCGAAGGTGCAGACCCAGCGGCGGCCCATCCAGCGGCCCGCCCGGTAACCGGACTCGAAGCAGCGGGTGAACAGCAGCGGCAGCGAGCCGGGGAGGGAGGCGTCGGTCTGGTCGATGAACATCCGGCCGGTGGCCATGTCGACGGGCTCGCCGCCGTCGCAGACCGCGTTCTCGGCGCGTCCGGCGTCCTGCGGGTCGGAGACCTGGTCGCGCCCCGCGCCGGGGCCACTGTCGCCCGTGTCCCCGCCTACCGGACCGGGGTCCTCGGGGTGGGGGTCGCCCACGGAGGGTTCTCCGCCGGGGCGTTCGGCGGACTTGGTGAGGTCGTCGACGGTCTTGGCCTCGTTGTCGGCGGCGTTGTCCGCGACCTGTCCGGCCTTCTCCTCGGTGTCCTTGAGAATGCCGTGGTAGGCGTCGGAGAAGTCCTTCGACAGGCCCTGTTCGGCCTTCTTCGCAGCATCTTCCAACGCGTGGGCTATCGCCTCGCTCATGACGCGAAGTGCAGACCGGCGGGGGTCCGGGCGTAGGTGCGCAGGCCGTCGGGATGGAAGGCGGCGCGTGCCCGCTGCCGGGCGCCCCGTAGCTTCGCCCCGATGAGCTGCGGGAACGTCCCTGTTCCGCTGGACAGTTCGATCGCCATCCGTACCCCCGAACACACGAACCCGTGACCGTGGGGCTCACGCTACCAAGACTCACAAGCCCATTTGCAGCGAAGTGAGTTGACCCTCGCTCCAGGCTCACGTCCCATTGACGGCCACCATGTGACGGCTCGACGGCCACCGCCACGGACCGCCTGCCGTGAGCCCCGAGGGCTGCCCCTACGATGTCTCGGGTTCGAGAACGGTCGACGGATAGGGCGTGGCGGGGGATGTCGGATCAGATACCCGGACCGGGGCAGCAGCAGCCGGGATGGACACCGGGACAGCAACAACAGCAGCCGCAGCATTGGCCGGGCCACCCGCCGGCGGCGGGGCCGCCCGGGCCGGAGGCCGCCGCCACCCAGACCTACGACCCGCGCTACGGGCAGCAGCAGCCCGTACCGCCCGCGCAGCAGGGCGAGATCCACTACGCCCCGACGCAGCCCGCCCAGCCGAGCGTGCCGCAGCAGGCCGCCTACCCTCCGCCGCAGTACCCCGCGCCCGGCCCGCAGGCCCAGGGCTACCCGCCGCAGAACTATCCACAGCCGGTCGGCTACCCGCAACCGCAGCACCAGCCGCCCCTCGCCGGGTACCCCGTGCCCCAGCCATCGACGCCGAAGCGCGGGCTCAGCGGCGGGGCCATCGGCGGGATCATCGCCGCCGGGGTCGTGATCGCCTGTATCGCCGGCGCGGTGGTCATCCTCAACAACGCCGACAGCAGCGCCTCTGCCGGAGCCGCCTACAAGAGTGCCTGGACGGTGGGCAACGGTGCGGACTCGGGTTCGGACGAACTCGTGGGCGGCTGGCTGACCAGCACACTCATCGTCCGGGCCGGCAGCCTCGGGGTCTCGGCCTACAACCTGAGCAACGGCTCCACGGCCTGGACGTTGCCCGCGCCCCAGGGAACCACCCAGCCCTGTGCGATCTCGCCCACGCTCAGCGCCGGCGGAATCGGCACCATCGCCTTCGGCACCAGCACCACGTCCTGCTCGCTGCTGACGGGGGTCGACAGCAGCACCGGAAAGATCCTCTGGACCATCCGACTCACCGACAGTCAGAACCCGACCCCGACTGCGGCCCAGACCTACGTCCAGGGTTCGGTCGCGACCGTCATCGCCGGTGAGGTCTTCGGCGGCGTCGACGTCGCCACCGGCAGGACCGCCTGGAACTACACCAATCGCAGCGCGAGCTGCGCCGACCGGGCCTACGGCACCACCGGGGTCGTGCTGGTCGTGGACGACTGCTACGGCAGCAGCCCGGAGAACGCGCTGACGGCGGTGGACGGGGTCACCGGCAAGGTCGAATGGCAGCACAGCGAGAGCAGCATCGTCGACTTCGACGGCGTCATCGCGGCCGAACCGGTCGTCGGCGTCGAATCGGGAGACAGCGGGGACAGTGCCCTGCTCTTCGACAACTCGGGCAACACCACACCGTTCCAGGTACCCGACGCGCTGAACTCGCCGACCGGCCCCTTCTCCGATTCCGGGACCGCCCGAGTCGTCGGGCAGAACCTGATCGTCCAGTCCCAGGGGCTGGTCACCGTCAGCGGCGGCGGCAGCACCGGCGGCACGGTCGAGGCCTACAACATCTCCACCGGGGCACTGGCCTGGTCCTACTCGGGCGAGAGCAAGTACGGCGCCGAGTTGGTCGCCCCGTCGCCGGACGGCGTCGTGTACGCCATGTCCACCGGCAGCGACGACGGAACCCCGCACCTGGTCCGGCTCGACCCGGTCACCGGCAAGTCCACCATCATCGGCCGGTTGACCGGGACCAGCGGCTTCGAGCTGTCCGAGGACGACTTCTTCATCCTGCCGGGCGGCGGCGTCGTCTACCTCGGGTCGATGGGCGACGACGTGGAGGCCTATCACTGAGGCCCGCGCCGACGACGATCCGTGGGCGCGGGCCTCAGCTCAGCTCGGCTCAGCCCTGGTAGGGGCCGTTGCTGTTGCCGCCGCCGTTGCTGTTGCCGTACGGCGGCTGGTAGTTGGGCGGCTGCTGCTGCGGGGCCTGCGGCAGCTGCCCGTACGGGTCGTACGACGGCTGCCCGGGCTGCTGCGGCGGCGCGTAGGGCTGCGTCGCGGGCTGGTAGGCGGGCTGGGCGTAGGGCTGCTGCTGGTACGGCAGCGCGGCGCTCTCGTCCGCTGCCTCCCGCTTCCGCCGCCGCGAGCGCGACACGCGCACGAACAGCAGGATGATGAGCAGCAGGACGACGAGGCCGCCACCGAGGAGCGCCAGGGCGATCATGTCGTCGTCATCGGCCCCCGCCGAGCTGCCGGCCGGCGCCGCGACGGTCGGTGTCGACGAGGCGAGCGCCGCCTGCGGCAGCGGCCCCGCGGCCGGCCCCGGGTTCTTGGCCAGCTGCGCCCACAGGGTCCACTGGTCGGCACGGGCTGTCCCATAGCCGTAGTGCAGGTCCGGAGCCGTGGCACCGGCCGGCAGGGAAGCCCCCTTGATGATCATGTTAATGATCTGACCAGCCGTCAACTGTGGGTATGCGGATCGGAGAACCGCGGCAATAGCTGAGACATAGGCCGTCGCGTAGCTGGTGCCGTCGTCCTTGTACATCTGGGTGTCGCTGCCGTCGCCGTCACGCACAATGCCGACCGCCGGCGCGGCTACGACGACGTGGGAACTGAAGGTCGATCCGGACCATGCACTGCCGCTCTGATCCACGCCGCTGACGGAGACGACACCGGGGTAGGAGGCCGGATAATCATCCTCCTCAGTACCACTGTTCCCCGCACCTGCGACAACCACTACGTTCTTGGATTCCGCATACGCAACGGCCTGCTCCTCCGGCACACTCTCGGAAAACTGTGCGGCCAACGACAGGTTGATGACCGATGCCCCGTGATCGACGGCATACCTGATCCCTTGAGTCACGGTCACGGTGTTCGGGACGTTCCCCACACCCACTGGCAGGATCTTCGCTCCCGGCGCCAGGCCCATGATGCCGTCCTCATCGTTGGGGCCGTGGCCATGGCCTGCGATCAGACTGGCTACCCCGGTGCCGTGGCCGTCCGTCGAATAGTCCGTCTGGCCGTTGCCACCGTGGACGAAGTCGGTTCCTGGAAGCACCTGGCCGGTCAGGTCGACGTGAGTTGCCCTCACACCGGAGTCGACGACAGCGACGATCACGCCTTTGCCGGTGGAGTGCGGCCAGACAAGTTGCGCCGCGCCGTAGGCCGACAACGGCCACTCCGCCGCCCGTGCTCCGTCGTTGGCGCTCGCCGCCGGAGCGGCCGACAGTACCAACGCCCCCGCCAGAAGGGTGCCGACACCGGCACGCAGCACTCCCGCGACTCGCATGACCCGCCCCAATCGTCCTGTTTCATGGCGCTGGCTCCACAGGCACTCCTGTGGAGCCAGCAGGACCATACTCACACTTCCTGGGATCGCCTCGTGCGGGTCGTCAGGAAATGACCGCCGGGTTCACCGCGACCGGTGCACCCCATGCGTCCTCGTCCGCCACGAGATAGGACGCGCGCGCCTTGCGCTTCTTCTTCTTGGCGGCGGAGCCGAGGCCACCACCCATACCGCCCATCTCGCCCATGGCGCCCTCGCCCTCGCCGCTTGCGCCGACTCCGCCGACCCCGTCCCCAGAGCCGAGTTCGCCTTCTTCGCCCGCTGCCCCGGCACCGGCACCGTCGGCACCGTCGGCGTCTCCGGAGACCAGCCCCGAATCGCCCCCATAGCCATCGGCGCTATCGCCTTCACCAGCGCCAAAGGCTCCAGAACCTACGCCGCCGACGCCACCGAAGCCGAACCCGGCCCCATTGCCGCCACAACCGACCTGACCGACGGAGCCGTATCCGCCACCGCTGCCGAATCCGCCGCCGTTCCCGCCGCCGCCGTATCCCGAACCGACACCGGTGACCGGACCTCCGGGGGTGCCGTCGATGGTGGTACCGGGTGGGGTGACCGGCTTGCCCGGCTGACCGCCGTAGATACCGCCGCCAGGATTCGGCGACTGAATCGGGGCCCCAGGAGTCGGCTGGCCCGGCACGTTCACACCTGGAATCGGCGTGCCAGGGCCGGTCGGATCGGTCGTCGGCGGAAGCAGGCCGCTCGAACCGGGCGACGGTGGAACGGTGCCGACCGGCTCCGTGACCGGAGGACCGGGAGAGGTGGCGGGAGGCGGAGGCCAGACCCCGCCTCCGGTACCGACGTGGGGCTGACTCTGAAGCTGGCTGGTCGAACCGTTGTACGCCTTACCCAGGGCTTCCATGACCAGCACGGCCTTCTGCTGCGCCTCCTCATTGGCAGAGAGCTGGCCTCCGTCCAACTGGATCGCCTTACTCAGGCCCAGCTTGGCGGCGTCCTCCTTGAACTGGATGTCACTGCTCTCGCTGGTCAGCTTCCGCGACGCCTTGGCCCAGAAACTGGGGTCGTGCGGCATGTCCCCCTTGGCGGTAGTCAGGGCCTTCGATGCGCTCTCCAGCGCGGTGGAAGTGTTGGTGGCGTAGGCCGCGCCGTTACTGAGGCTCTCGTTCAGGCTGCTCGCGCTCTTGCGGAACGCGTCTGCGCTGGAACCGCTCCAGTGCTCCAGCAGGTTATTGACGTGAGTGCTGAGCCCCTTGGAGATGCTGGTGAGATCGTCGCTGACGCTGCTCCAGTGCTGGGACACCGTGTGAATGCCGTCCGGGTCGGCCGACTCGATCATGGCCCGGAGGCCGTCGAGCCCACCCGCCGCCTCGAAGTTCGTGCTGAATCCGCTGTCGCCGCCACCGGCGTTTGCCGCCAGGGCCTTCTTCCACTGCGCGTCTGCCGCCGCCTGCTGCTTCGCCTGCGCCGCATTGGCAGCTGCCAGGGACTTGGCCGCCTGGGCATCTCCAACACCACTCATGTCGTTCCCTCCCCCATCGTGCTCACTGTTGCCTCTGCTCTTCCGCTAACTCAACTGCGTGACAGTCTGGGCGTCCTGGGCCGCGTAGGTGTCGTGGGTGTAGCCGACCTTGTCGGTGAAGTCACTGATCATCGAATTCAGGGTGGTGATCATCTGATTGATCGATTCCCTCATCGAGTCGTGCGCGCCCGACAGCGCCTCGGCCTCCGCGAAACCCGTGCCGAACTGCGAGGGCTTCAGATTGGTGTTGTAGTTGGCCTTGCCCTTGGTCGCGTCCATGTCGCTGAGCAGGCCCTGCAACTGCTTCACGGCGGTCTTCAGCGCGTCGAGGTCGACCTCGTAGCCCGTGCCCGCCGGTGTACCCGTGCCTGTCTTCGTGCTCATCACTGCCCCCGTCCCCGTCGCGCCCCGGGTCCGCCTCTGCTGCGAACGCCCACGCGTACCGCACACATCATAAGGAGAGCATCAAAGACTATGCATCTCTCTTCGCTTCCGATTCGGACAGCCCTCCCGATCACCCGCCGTTCCCGTTCCCGTTCGCCGGGGGAGGAGTCGGGTCGGACATGCGTCCGACGTGGGAGGATGCCTGGAAGCTGAGAGAACCTGACGAAGGAGTCACGCAGCGTGCCTGGCACCAACCTGACCCGTGAGGAGGCCCGAACCCGGGCCGCGCTCCTCACCGTGGACGCGTACGACATCGCGCTCGACCTGAGCACCGCCCCCGAGGGGGGGACGTTCCGGTCCACCACCGTGGTCCGTTTCACGGCCACCACCCCTGGCGCGTCCAGTTTCATCGACCTGATCGCGCCCACCGTGCACGAGGTCGTCCTCAACGGCACGTCGCTCGACCCCGCCGAGGTCTTCGCCGACAGCCGGATCGCGCTGCCGGCACTGGCCGCCGAGAACGAGCTGCGCGTTGTCGCAGACTGCGGCTACACCAACTCCGGCGAGGGCCTGCACCGGTTCGTCGACCCGGTGGACCAGCAGACCTACCTCTACACCCAGTTCGAGGTCCCGGACGCGCGGCGCGTGTTCGCCTCCTTCGAACAGCCCGACCTCAAGGGCACGTTCCAGTTCACCGTGACCGCCCCCACCGGGTGGAAGGTGATCAGCAACGAGGTCTCGCCGGAGCCGGAGAAGGGCGAGTCCGAGGGCACCGAGGTGCACCGCTTCGCGGCGACGCCCCGGATCTCCTCGTACATCACCGCGCTGATCGCCGGTCCCTACGTGGGCGTGTTCGACGAGTACCGCAACGACGAGGACAACCAGCGGGTGCCGCTCGGCATCTACTGCCGTCCCTCGCTGGCGCAGTACCTGGACGCCGAGGCGATCTTCGAGGTCACCAAGCAGGGCTTCGAGTGGTTCCAGGAGAAGTTCGACTGCGCCTACCCGTTCAGCAAGTACGACCAGCTGTTCGTGCCGGAGTTCAACGCCGGCGCGATGGAGAACGCGGGCGCGGTCACCATTCGCGACCAGTACGTCTTCCGCTCCAAGGTCACCGACGCGGCCTACGAGGCCCGCGCCGAGACGATCCTGCACGAGCTGGCGCACATGTGGTTCGGCGACCTGGTCACCATGGAGTGGTGGAACGACCTCTGGCTGAACGAGTCCTTCGCGACCTTCACCAGCATCCTCTGCCAGGCCGACGCGGCCGGCAGCCGCTGGCCGCAGGCCTGGACGACCTTCGCCAACTCCATGAAGACCTGGGCCTACCGGCAGGACCAGCTGCCGTCCACCCACCCGATCATGGCGGACATCAACGACCTGGAGGACGTCCAGGTCAACTTCGACGGCATCACCTACGCCAAGGGCGCCTCGGTGCTCAAGCAGCTGGTGGCGTACGTCGGCAAGGACGAGTTCTTCGCCGGCGTGCAGGCCTACATGAAGCGCCACGCCTGGGGCAACGCCCGCCTCTCCGACCTGCTCGGCGCGCTGGAGCAGACCTCCGGACGCGACCTCAAGGCCTGGTCGAAGGCGTGGCTGGAGACGGCCGGGATCAACGTCCTGCGCCCGGAGATCGAGGTCGACGCCGACGGCGTGATGACCTCGCTCGTCGTCCGCCAGGAGGCGCCCGCGCTGCCGGCCGGCGCCAAGGGCGAGGCGGTGCTCCGCCCGCACCGGATCGCCATCGGCCTGTACGACCTGGACGCGGACGGCGCGCTGGTGCGCACCGACCGCATCGAGCTGGACATCGACGGCGAGCTGACCACCGTGCCGCTCCCGGCCGGACGCCGCCGCCCGGCGGTCGTGCTGCTCAACGACGACGACCTCTCCTACGCCAAGGTGCGCCTGGACGCCGAGTCGCTGGCCAACGTCACCGCGCACATCGCCGACTTCACCGAGTCGCTGCCGCGCGCCCTGTGCTGGGCCTCGGCCTGGGACATGACCCGCGACGGCGAGCTCGCGGCCCGTGACTACCTGGCGCTGGTGCTCAGCGGCATCGGCCGGGAGTCCGACATCGGCGTGGTCCAGTCGCTCACCCGGCAGGTCAAGACGGCCGTCGACCTCTACGCCGACCCGGCGTGGCGCGCCGAGGGCCTGACCGCCCTCGCCGACGCCTCGCTGGAGCAGCTGCACGCCGCCCCCGCCGGTGGCGACCACCAGCTGGCCTGGGCGCGGATGTTCGCGACCGTGGCCACCACCCCGGAGCACCTGGCCGTGCTCTCCGGCCTGCTCGACGGCGGCACCGTGGTCGAGGGCCTGTCCGTCGACGACGAGCTGCGCTGGTCGCTGCTGGTCCGGCTGTCGGCGACCGGTGTCGCGGACGAGGCGGCGGTCCTGGCGGAGCTGGAGCGGGACAACACCTCGGCCGGTCAGGCCCACGCCGCGACCTGCCGGGCCGCGCGTCCGACGGCCGAGGCCAAGGCTGCCGCCTGGGCCTCCGTGGTCGAGGCGGAGACGCTGACCAACACCGTCCAGGAGGCCGTGATCCACGGCTTCGCCCAGGTGGAGCAGCGCGAGCTGCTCGCCCCCTACACGGCGAAGTACTTCGCCGCGGTCAAGGGGATCTTCGAGCAGCGCTCGCACGAGATGGGCCAGCAGATCATCGTCGGGTTCTACCCGACGATGCAGGTCGACCAGGCCACGCTGGACGCCACCGACGCCTGGCTGGCCTCGGCCGAGCCGGCTCCGGCACTGCGCCGGATGGTCGTCGAGTCGCGGGCCGGCGTGGAGCGCGCGCTGCGCGCCCAGGCCGCGGACCGCGCGGCCGGCGCGAAGTAGCGGGTCCGGAACGGACGACAGCCCCGGTCGCCTCCCTGAGGGAGGCGACCGGGGCTGTCCTGTCGATCGGCCAGGTGCCGGGGGGTCAGCTGTGGTTCTTGTCCGGCTTGGTGAGCAGCAGCACCAGGCCGGCGATGATGACGAAGAGGCCGACCGGGCAGCCCACGTAGAGGCCGATGGCCTGGGCCGGGTTCAGGCCCGCCAGCAGCTCCGAACCGGCGGGGGCGCCCGCCGGGGCGAGCGCGAAGGACGGGGCGGTCATGAGCAGCAGCGTGAGCGCGGTACCAGCGGCGACAGCGCCGGCGCGCAGGGAGGTTCGAGTCAGCACGCTCTCACCGTAAGGGCGGGTGCCTCCGGCCCGCGCGGCGGGGTAACCCCTTTGGGGTGCCCTTTACCTTTGCCCGCCCACAGCAGCGCCTTCGTCCGGGCACAGCCGCACCGTCGTTCCCGGTCGCGACCCCGCCGCCGCTCCCGGTCACGGCAACGCCGGAGCCCCGGTCACGGCTGCTCCGCCGGGGGCTCGTTCAGCACCGCGCCCAGGGCCGCGGTGCGCGGCGAGGCGGTGAACTGTTCGAGCCCGGCCGGGCGGCCGGTGTCGTCGGCCAGCGGCAGCCGCCAGTTGGGGTACTCGGTGGAGGTCCCGGGCAGGTTCTGCGGGCGGGGGTCGCCGAGCGCGTCCGGCAGCCAGACGCCGACCAGCCGGGCCGGCGTGCGCAGCAGGTAGCGGTGCAGCGCGGCGACGGCCTCGGGCAGGACGTCGCCGCCGGCCCCGTCGCCGCCGGACTCGGCGGCCGGTCCCTCGCCGTAGGGGGGCACCGAGAGCAGCCCTTCGCGGGCCAGCTCGCCGAGCCACTCCTCGCGGTCGGCGTCGGCCTCGGCCTGCTCCTCGGCCAGCGGCCGGGTCAGCAGGCCCAGGCTCTGCCGCAGGTCGACGTACTCGCCGCTGAGCCGGGCGGCGGTGCTGGGCAGGTCGTGGGTGGTGAGGGTGGCGAGGCACCGCTCGCGCCAGCGCTCGGGCGGCAGCGGCCCGCCGCTGCCGTTGCCGGCCGCGTCGGCGTAGTCCCGCTCGAACCAGAGGACGGAGGTGCCCAGCACGCCCCGCTCGGTCAGGTGTTCACGGACGCCGGGCTCGACCGTCCCCAGGTCCTCGCCGATGACGGCGGTACCGGCCCGTTCGGCCTCCAGCGCGAGCACGCCCAGCATGGCCTCCGGGTCGTAGCGGACGTAGGCGCCCTCGGTCGGCGGGCGGCCCTCCGGCACCCACCACAGCCGGAACAGGCCCATCACATGGTCGATCCGCAGGGCGCCGGCGTGCCGGAGCGCCGCCCGGAGCAGTTCCGCGTAGGGGGCGTAGCCGGCGGCGGCCAGGGCGTCGGGCCGCCAGGGCGGCAGGCCCCAGTCCTGGCCACGGGCGTTGAAGGCGTCCGGCGGGGCGCCGACGGAGATGGCCGGGGCCAGCGCCTGCTGGTGCGCCCAGGCGTCGGCGCCCTCCGGGTGGACGCCGACGGCGAGGTCGTGGATCACCCCGACGGCCATCCCGGCGGCGTGGGCAGCCTCTCCGGCGGCGGCCAGCTGCTCGTCGACCAGCCAGGCGAGCCAGCGGTGGAACTCGACCCGCTCGCGCACCCCGGGGGCGTCGGCAGCGCTGCGGACGGCGGCGCTGCCGGGGTCGCGCAGCCCGGTCGGCCAGCTGCGCCAGGCGGGGCCGTGCACCTCGGCCAGGGCGCACCAGCGGGCGAAGTCGTCCAGCGCCGCGCCCTCGCGCTGCTGGAAGGCCCGGTAGCCGGCCTCCCGCCCGGGGCTCCGGGGGACGGCGTGGACCAGCTCCAGCGCCTCGCGCTTGAGCCCCCAGACGGCGTCGCGGTCGATCAGGCCGTCGTCCAGCAGCACGCTGTCGCGCAGGGCCGCGCCGCGCCGGGCCAGGGCGGCGACCTGCCGGTGGGCCCCGGCGTCCAGGTAGGCGTACTCGGGGACGGCCTCGACCCGGAGGTGGACCGGGTCGGCGAAACGGCGCGAGGAGGGCCGGTAGGGGGAGGGGTCGGCGGCGGCCCCCGGCGCGGCCGGGACGCCCGCGTGCATCGGGTTGACCTGGACGAAGCCCGCGCCGAGGGTGTGCCCGGCCCAGCTCGCCAGGTCGGCCAGGTCACCCAGGTCGCCCATCCCCCAGGAGCGCTGCGACAGCACCGAGTAGAGCTGGACCAGGAACCCCCAGCTGCGACCGGTGCCGGGGCTCCCGGCCTCGGGCGCCCCGGCATCAGGGACGCGGACGACATCGGGCACCCGGACCGGCGCGACGATCAGCGGCGCGGCGGCGGCACGGTCCCGCAGCCGGGCGCAGAGGGTGTGCCGGCCCACCGGCAGGTCGGCCGGGAGCCGGCCGTCGTGCACACCGCGCACGACGCCACCGGTCCCGCCGCCGGTCCCGCCGCTGCGCCCGCCGGGCGGCTGCTCCAGTTCGATCCAGACCTCGGCGGTCTCGGGCAGCCCGTGCTCGGCGCGGAGGTCGACGCCCCGGCCGACCCGGGTGACCAGGCAGCGGGGCAGCAGCCGGGCGGCGGCCTGCCGGTGGTGCAGCTCCAGCGCCGCACGGGCGGCCTGCGGGGTGGCGGCGTCGACGTCGAACGCGGCGAGGATCGCGACCAGGGTGTCGGCGGAGACCTGGCGGGCTCCGTCCGGGCCGTGGTGGACGGTGTCGATGCCGTGGAGTCCGGCCAGCTCCCGGAGCGTGTCCGAGGCGCTCTCGTCCTCCAGCGAGGGGGCCGGCCGCGAGGGGGCCGACGGCGAGTCCGGGGCTGACGGACCGGCAGCTCCGGAGTCCGACGGCTCGGCTGACGGCGTGACGGGCGGGCGGACGGCTGCGGCCACTGACGGGGCTCCTCGGCGCTCGGGCGCGGTCCGGACCGGCGATGCACCGGTCCGCGTGTGCTCCTACCCGTTTCCGGGGGTGCCCGACACCGGCCGTTGGAGTGACCGGCACAGTAACCGAAAAGATGACCGGCAAGATATTGATCACCAGACGTTCACCGCACAAACGGACATAACGCCCGGAACCACCCTCCTCGTTGACAGTGCACACGGCTCTCTGGTGGGCTTGCCCCGCATTACCCGATGTCAGCATCGTCCGACAGCGCACGAATCGCCCGTAACATCCGCGTTCCGCCCGTCATCCGTCCAGCGCAGGCCGACCGCCACCGAGGAGACCCGTGGACCACCGCTCGTCCCTCCCCGCAACGGTCGGCAGCGGTCTGCGGCGGCAGCTGGTGCAGAGCACCGCGCTGCAGGCGCTGCTGAACTCCACGCCCGCGCTCAGCGCCCGCCGGACGGCGGCCAGGACCGCGCGGCGGTTGGCGCCGGAGACGGCGGACCGGCTGATCGCCGACATCAAGGGGACCGAGCCGCTGCTGGCCCGGGTCCGGCTGGCCACGCACCGCACCTCGCACCGGGCGGCGACGCTCCGCGCCAGCGCGGCCCTCACCGTCGCGGCAGTGGTCGGCGGCATGGTGAGCGGGCCCGCGGCCTATGCCGCCGGGCCGTCCCACCTGCCCGCCGCCGCCGCGCCGACCAGCGAGGACATGTCCGCCGCGGCCGACGCCTCGCCCACCGCGAACGCCTCGGGACGGACCGGCTCGCCGCTCGGCGCGACGCTGCCGCAGATCTACCCCACCCCGCAGTCCGAGCAGGCCTCCGGCCAGGCCGTGGGGATTCCGCAGGCGGTGACGCTGGTGACGGCGCCGCGCGCCGACGCGGGCGCGGTGGCCGCCGTCCGGCAACTGCTCTCCGCCGCCGGGGTGCGCCGCTTCGTCGAGTCCGACGGCAGCGCCGCGCCCGCCCGGTCCACCCTGACCGTGTACATCGGCGGGCTGGCCGAGGGCGCCGGCGGGGCCGCCGACCGGGCGCTGCGCGGGATCGCCGCCGCCTCCGGCGCGGGCGCCGCGCTCACCCCGGCCGGGCTGCCGTCCGGGGGCTATGTGCTGACGGCCGGGCAGATCGCCGTCGACGGCGGCACGGCCGGCGCGATCGTGCTGGCCGGGGTGGACGCCGACGGCACCTTCAACGCCGCCCAGTCGCTGCGGCAGCTGGTCGTCACCGCCCCCTCCGGGGTGACCGCGGTCGCCGGGGTGCGCGTCCGCGACTGGCCGGCGACGGCGGTGCGCGGCACCGAGGAGGGCTTCTACGGGACCCCCTGGACCGCCGCGCAGACCGGGTCCGAGCTGGACTTCCTCGGCCGGACCAAGCAGAACTTCTTCCTCTACGCGGCCGGCGACGACGCCTACCGCAGCAGCCAGTGGCGCGATCCCTACCCGGCCGCCGAGCAGGCGCAGCTGGAGTCGCTCACCCGGCAGGCCGCGCTCGACCACGTCACCTTCGGCTATGCGCTCTCGCTCGGCCAGACCGTCTGCTACACCTCCAAGGCGGACCAGAACGCGCTGGTGGCGAAGCTGGACTCGCTCTGGGGCGCCGGGGTGCGCGCCTTCGAGCTGCAGTTCACCGACATCAGCTACACCCACTGGAACTGCCAGGGCGACCTGGACCACTACGGCCAGGGCCCGAGCGCCGCCGCCAAGGCGCAGTCCGACCTGGTCGCGCTGGTGCTGAAGCGCTTCCTGTCGAACCATCCGGGCGCGAACCCGCTGACGGTGCTGCCGAGCGAGTACTACCAGAGCGGCGCGACCCCCTACCGGACCGCGCTGGCGAAGTACCTGGACCCGTCCGTGCAGGTGGCCTGGACCGGGGTGGGCGTCCAGCCCGCGATCATCACCGGCGCCGACCTGGAGACGGTCCAGCAGGCCTTCGGCCACCCGGTGGTCACCCAGGACAACTACCCGGTCAACGACTCCTCGCCGGACCGGCTCTACCTCGGCGCCTACCAGGGCCGGGACCCGCTGGTCGCCTCGGGCTCGGCGGCGCTGCTGTTCAACGCCATGCAGCAGCCGCTGGCCTCGCAGATCCCGCTGTTCACCGCCGCCGACTTCGCCTGGAACCCGGCCGGCTACGACCCGCAGTCCTCCCTGCAGGCCGCGGTCCGCGACCTCGCGGCGAACAGTGGCAGCTCCGGAAGCAGCGGATCCACGAGCAGCGGATCCGCGCAGGCCGGAGCCACGGCCGGCACCGTCGCCGCGCTCACGGCGCTGGCCGGGAACAGCTCCTCCTCGCAGCTCGGGCAGCAGGAGTCGGCCTACCTCCAGCCGCTGCTGGACGCCTTCTGGGCGCACCGGGCCGACCCGGCCTCCGCCGCCGCGCTGCGGGCCGCCTTCACCACCATGGCCGACGCCCCGGCGACCCTGGCCGGGCTCGACGGCGGCGCGCTCAGCAGCGAGGACGGCACCTGGCTGGCGCAGCTGGCGCTGTACGGGCAGGCCGGGCGCACCGCGGTGGACATGCTGACCGCGCAGCGTGCCGGGCAGGGCTCGCTGGCCTGGACGCGGCAGGTGGCGCTGCGTCAGCTGGTGCAGCAGCTGGGGCAGTCCACGGTGACCGTGGGCGCGGGTGTGCTCGACCCCTTCCTCCAGCAGGCGCTGTCGGCCTGGGCAGACTGGGCGGGCCTGCAGACCGGCCAGGTCACGGCGACCACCACGATGGGCTCGGCCCCGGGGCACGACGCCTCGATGATGCTGGCGGAGACTCCGGGCAGCTTCTACTGGAGCTCGAACCCGCCGCTGGTCGGCGACACCCTCGGGGTGGACCTGGGCAGCGTCCAGCCGGTCGGCTCGGTCCGCATCAGCATGGGGCTGAGCGGCGGCGCGGCCGTCGGCGACGACGCGAGCAGCGACTCCGGCGCGGCCGGGGACTACCTCCAGGACGCGGTGCTGGAGTACTCGACCGGGGACGGCACCTGGCACCAGGTCGGGGTCTACCACGACCGGATGAACATCAGCGCCCAGCTGCCGGCCGGGGCCATGGCGCGCTACGTCCGGCTGCGGGCGACCGCGACCCAGGAGAACGCGGTCGCGGTGAGCGACTTCTCGGTCGGCGCGCCCAGCGCGGCGGACCCGACCGCCGGTGCGACCGCGAGCGCCCCGCCGGCCCTGGCCGGCTACCCGGCCGCCAATGTGGTCGACGGCTCGCTGCAGACCGCCTACCGGGCCGCCGCCGCCCCGGCCGCGGGCGACGCGCTGACCGTCTCGCTGGGCGCGGCCCGGCCGCTGGACCAGGTCGTGGTGCTGACCGACCCGACGCTGCGCTCCGCCGGTTCGGTGGAGGTGCACCGGCCGGGCAAGGGCTGGGTCCGGATCGGCGCGCTGGGCGCCGGCTACACCCAGCTGCCGGCCGACGGGAGGACCGCCGTCGACGGCATCCGGCTGGTCTGGGCGGCCGGCGACCCGGCGCCGGTGGTCTACCAGGTGGTGCCCTGGTACGCGGACACCCCGGTGGCCGCCCTCCAGCTGCCGCAGCAGAGCGTGGACCTGGAGGCCGGCGGGACGGCGGCGCTGTCCGCCACCCTCCAGGCGCTGGGCGCGCACGGCGTCACCGGGACGCTCCGGGCGCAGACCCCGGCCGGCGCGGTGGGCCTGACGGTCGCCGCCCCGGCCGCGCAGGTGCTGCCGCGCGGCGGCCAGAGCTCGGTGGCGCTGCAGTTCGCCGCGAGCGCGGCGACCTCCCCCGGCACCTACGACGTGCCGGTCTCCTTCACCGCCGACGGACACACCGTCAGCCAGACCGTCCAGGTCCGGGTGCATCCGGCGACCAGCGCCCCGGACCTGGCGCTGACGGCGACCACGGACGCCTCCGGCGACCTCAGCGCGGACTACATGTCGTCCAACGTCAACGACGACGACAGCAACACCTCCTGGATCTCGGCGGCGCTGAACAACTCCTGGGTGCAGCTCCAGCTCGCGCAGCCGGCCACGATCGGCAAGGCGGTGCTGCGCTGGGGCGCCTCCTACGCCTCGCAGTACCTGGTGCAGACCTCGACCGACGGACAGCACTGGACCACCGTGTCGACGGTGCTGGACGGCAGCGGCGGCGACGAGACGGTGTACTTCGACGCGCCCGACGTCGACTACGTCCGGATGCAGGGCATCGCCCCCGGGACGGCCAGCGGCGAGTACGCGCTGACCGGGTTCGAGCTCTACGCCGTCGCGAGCACCGGCCCGGCGGCGGGGACCGGGCCGAGCGCCGGCGCCCCGGCGAGCGGCGTTCCGGTGGCACCGGTCTCGCCCGAGCCTTCGCCGACCGGCAACGGGGCGGGCGCCCCGGGCCCGAAACCGAGCGGCACGGCGACCCCGACCGCTCCGGCGTCCGGCATCGCCGGCTCGGCGCCGTTCACCCCCGGCGTGACCCCGCCCCCGGCGGACTAGGCGACGTCCGGCAACCGACCCAGCTACCCGACCCGACCGGGCGACCGCGCCCGACGACCCGATCGAGGCTGCCATGCCGCTCCGCGTACTCCCCCGTCCGGTGCACCTGGTCAACGAGGCGCTGGCCTTCCTGCTGGAGCTGGTCGCCTTCGGCGTGCTCTGCTGGTGGGGGTTCGACACCGGCCACGGGCCGGCCGTGCACCTGCTGCTCGGGCTCGGCGCACCGGCCGTCGCGATCGTGGTCTGGGCGCTGTTCGCCGCCCCGAAGGCGCGGTTCCCGCTGCCGATGCCGGCCGTGCTGCTGGTGAAGGCGCTGGTCTTCGGCGCGAGCGCGCTCGCCCTGTGGGGGCTGGGCCGTCCGGTCCTCGCGCTGGTGCTGGCCGTGGTCGCGCTGGTCAACACGGCGCTGGCCGCGGTCGACCGGGAGGCGCTGACCACCAGCAGCCGGGCGGCGCGCTGACGCCCCCCGTGGCCCGCTGGGGCGGGGCGGAGGGCGTCGGCGGCGCGGTACTGCGGGTACTGCGGGTACTGCGGGAACTGCCGGGGTCGGTTCAGGCCCCGGGCCGGGGCTCGGGGCGCCGTCAGGCGCTGAGCTCGGCCGGGACCTCCCACGGTGGGCCGTCGGGGGCGACGTGGGAGACCTCCTCCCGGGAGCCGTAGGGCTCCAGGTAGGGGCGCCAGCGGGGATCGCGGTGACCGGTCCCGATGATCCGCCAGGCGAGGCCCGACGGCGGGGCCGGGGCCCGGTTCATCCGCCAGCCGAGGTCGGCGAGGTGCCGGTCGGCCTTGACGTGGTTGCAGCGGCGGCAGGCCGCCACCACGTTGTCCCAGCGGTGCTGGCCGCCCCTGCTGCGCGGCACCACGTGGTCGACGCTGGTTGCGACGCCACCGCAGTACACGCACCGGCCGCCGTCGCGGGCGAACAGCGCCCGCCTGGTCAGCGGGACGGGACCACGAAAGGGGACCCGCACGAAGCGGGTCAGTCGGACGACGGACGGCGCCGAGATGGCGCTGGTGGCGCTGTGCATCAGAACCCCGGAGTCCTCAAGGCTGACTGCCTTCTTGTCGAGGACCAGAACGAGGGCGCGGCGCATCGAGACGACGCCGAGTGGCTCGTACGACGCGTTGAGGACCAGGACATGCGGCACGATGGCCTTCCTTTCCGCCGACGGCGCGTGGCTCGCGCCGGGACGAGCACGCCGTCCGGGCGGACGGTGTACCGGTCACACATGATTCATTCGCTTGTTCGACCTGTCGCACCTGCCCGGATTGCGGGCGCTCCAGACGATCTCCCAACCAGTGTCGCCTCAGGGCTCCCCGCAGCGCCACCAATCCAGGAATACCGGGGACGGCCGTGTGGGACGTCCCACACCGTTCATGCCCAGGATCCCCCCGGAATCCACGTCCGGTCCCGGTCCCCGCGCTGCTCCGGACACCTGTACGGGCGTCCGCCGCAGGGGTGAGCGGCCGTCCGGGGCGGGAAGGGCGGGGGTCGGTGCTCGGTAGGATGTGCTGATGGCTACGCAGATCCCCGCCCCCGGCCCGTCACTGACCGAGGCCACTCAGAGCGCGGGCCAGGCCGTCAGCTACCTGGACAGCCACTGGGAGGGCTGGGTCACCGGGGCCCTGCAGATCCTCTTCATCACCGTGGTCGCGCTGGTGCTCCGGGCGACCATCCGGCAGCTGATCACCCGGATGGTGGCCCGGATGGCCCAGGGCCACCAGCGGGACACCCACCGGGCGCTGATCAGCAACCTGATGGAGAACGCGGAGCGGCGCAAGCAGCGCTCCCAGGCGATGGGCTCGGTGCTGCGCAGCGTGGCCTCGTTCCTGGTCATGGGCACGGCGGCGCTGACCGTGCTGTCGGTGCTGGGGATCGACCTGGCGCCGCTGCTGGCCAGCGCCGGCGTCGCGGGCGTCGCCATCGGCTTCGGCGCGCGCAACCTGGTCACCGACTTCCTCTCCGGCGTGTTCATGATCCTGGAGGACCAGTACGGGGTCGGCGACACGATCGACACCGGGGTGGCCACCGGCACCGTGCTGGAGGTCGGGCTGCGGGTCACCAAGCTGCGCGGCCCGAACGGCGAGATCTGGTACATCCGCAACGGCGAGGTGAAGCGGATCGCCAACCTGAGCCAGGGCTGGGCGACGGCGAGCGTCGAGGTGCCGGTCGGCTACGACGCGGACCTGGAGCTGGTGCAGAAGGTGATCCTGGAGACCTCGGCCGCCATGGCCGAGGAGGAGCCCTGGAGCGAGCAGCTCTGGGAGCCGGTGAAGGTCCTCGGCCTGGACAGCCTGGGCTCGGACTCGGTGGTGGTGCAGGTCGCGGCGAAGACCATGCCGGGCAAGGCGGTCCCGGTCGCCCGGGAGCTGCGGCAGCGGATCAAGGCGGCGCTGGACGCGGCCGGCATCCAGGTCGGCCCGGCGTCGGTGCCCGCGGCGCGGGGCAGGCGCGAGGACTCGGCCGACTTCAACGCCCCCTCGGTGCTGGGCGACCCGCTGTCCGCGCAGTCCCGGGCGACCGCCGCGATACCGGTCCCGGAGGACCAGCGCCGATAGCCCTCCCCCGCCGCTCGCGGCGGCGGAGGATAGGCCCCGGCCCCGGCTGCTGCGACCCGCAGCCGGGGCCGGCCTCAGTTTTCATGTTATTCATGCACTTCGGCACGGGCGTTCCATTGACACTGTCCCGTGATGGCCGTACGTTCCTCTTCGTAAGTTAGGAAGGTTTCCTAACAGTGATGGGGCAGGCCGAGGCCGCCCCGGACGGCGACGCGGAGTGAGGAGCGATGATGACGACAGGCCAGCGCGGCAGCCACCACGGCAACACGACCCAGCCGGGCACACCCAGCCTCCTGCGCGCCATCAACGACCGGGCCGCACTGGAGCTGCTGCTCGACCAGGGCCCGCTGTCCCGGAGTCAGCTCGGCACGCTCACCGGCCTTTCCAAGCCCACCGCCTCCCAGCTGCTGGCCCGGCTGGAGAACGCCGGCCTGGTCGTCCCCGTGGGCACCACCGCCGGACGTCCCGGCCCGGGCGCGCAGCTCTACGAGATCAATCCCGACGCCGCCTTCGTGGCCGGCCTCGACGTCAACGCCTCGCGCATCCGGGTCGCCGTCGCGGACATCACCGGCAGCGTGGTCGCAAATTACCGCCTGGCCACCCCGGGCCGCCAGGCCACCGGCACGGTCGACCGGGTCCGCGAGGCCGTGGACGCCGCCGCGGAGGCCGCCGGGCTGGACCGGGGCATCCTCCGGCAGATCGTCATCGGCACCCCCGGCGCCCTCGACCCGGCCACCGGCAAGCTCCGCTACGCCCCGCACCTGCCCGGCTGGCACTCCCCCCGGCTGCTGGAGCAGCTCACCGAGGGGCTGGGCGTCCCGGTCGCCATCGAGAACGACGTCAACCTCGCGGCCATGGCCGAGCAACGGGTCGGCGCCGCCCAGGGCGTCGAGGACTTCGTGCTGCTCTGGGTCGAGGACGGGGTCGGCGCCGCCGTCGTCCTCGCCGGACGGCTGCACCGCGGCCACACCGGCGGCGCGGGCGAGGTCGGCTACATGCCGCTGCCCGGCGCGCCGCTGCTGCGCAACGTCCGCCGGGAGAACTCCGGCGGGTTCCAGCAACTGGCCGGTGCTCCGGCCGTCCTGGCCCTGGCCAGGGAGCACGGGCTGAGCGCCCGCACCGCCAAGGAGGCCGTCACCGCGGCCGTGGCGGCGGCCCAGGACGGGGACAACACGGTCCTCTCGGTGCTGGCCCACCGGCTGGCGACCGGACTCGCCGCGATCGTGGCGGTGGTGGACCCGCAACTGGTGCTGCTCAGCGGCGACATCCCGCTGGCCGGCGGCGAGGAGCTGCGGTCCCTGGTCCAGGAGGAGCTGACCGGGCTGGCGGTCCCCCGCCCGCAGCTGGCCCTCAGCACCGTGCCGGGCTCGCCGGTGGTCGTCGGCGCGACGCTGGCGGCCCTGGCCACCGCCCGGGAGAGCGTCTTCAGCACGTACTGACCGACGGTTACTGATCACCCGTTAGGCTCCAGCCCGACCCCGGCACGACCGGACCACCCCTCCGGCGGTCCCGCACCGCCTTCCCCTGGAGGTTTCCGTGACGACCCCGCACGTCCCCGGCCCCCCGAGACGCCGTCCCGCCCCGCTCGGACGCACCGCCGCCGCCCTCTTCTGCGCCACCGCCGTGGTCCTGGCGGCGGCCGGCTGCGGCAGCGCCGGCGGCCACGGCCCGGGGACCGGGTCGGGCAGCGACGCCGGCCGACCGGTCACCATCACCTTCTGGCACCAGTGGAGCGACCCCTCCGAGATCGCCGCCGTCGACACCGACATAGCCGGCTTCGAGAAGCTCTACCCGAACATCAGGGTGAACGCGGTCGCCAACGTCAGCGACCCGGTCATGACCAAGGCGCTGCAGGCCGGTTCGGCCGACGCCCCGGACGTGGTCTCCGACTCCGACACCCTCGACGTCGGCCCGCTCTGCTCGGCCGGGGAACTGGTCGACCTCGGTCCGCTGATGCACGGCTCCGGCATCGACCCGGCCGCGACCTTCCCCAAGGAGATGCTCGACTACAGCCAGTACCAGGGCAAGCAGTGCACCCTGCCGCTGCTCGGCGACGCGTACGGGCTGTACTACAACATCGACATGTTCCACGCCGCCGGGATCAGCGGGCCACCGCACACCTTCTCCCAACTGGCCGCCGACGCGGTGCGGCTCACCAAGGCCGACGGCGCCCAGCAGCTCGGCTACATGCCGCTGTACGAGGACTACCAGAACGACACCGGCACCCTGGTCGCCCAGTACGACCCGCAGTACCTCACCACCGCCGGGAAGTCGAACTTCGCCGGCGACCCGGGTTTCGCCCAACTCCTCGGCTGGCAGCGGAACCTGGTGAACGAGCTCGGCGGCTACCCGCTGCTGTCCAAGATCTACGACAGCTTCGGCGGCGAGTACACCGCCAACGCCTTCGACAAGGGCCGGGTGGCGATGCAGGTCGACGGCGAGTGGCGGGTCGCCATGCTCACCCAGGAGAAGGTGCCGTTCCAGTGGGCGACCGCGCCGTTCCCGGTGCCGGACGACCAGGCGTCGCAGTACGGGCGCGGACTGCTGGCCGGCACCGTGATCGGGATCAGCCACAACAGCCGCGAGCAGCAGGCCGCCTGGCAGTTCGTCCGCTACCTGACGACCGACACCTCGGCCGTCGTCGACTTCGCCAACGCCATCGAGAACGTGCCCAGCACCTACGCCGCGCTGGACTCGCCCTCGCTCCAACTCCCGGCCGCCTTCCAGACCTTCCTCACCATCGCCGACAACCAGTACTCGGTGACCCAGCCGGCCACCGCCGACGGGGGCAACTACCTCGCCGTCCTGCAGACCCTCGGCACCCAGTACGAGTCGGGCAAGGTCACCGACCTGGCGGCCGGCCTCAGGGCGGCCGACCAGGCCGAGGACAGCTCGCTCGCCAAGGCCGGGCAGACGGCCGGATGACCACACCCGACCGATCCGGACACACACCGTTCCTCGCACCAGAGCCTTCACCGAAGGCGTGACACTGACAGGGGTCAAGGGCTGATGAGCCGCACCGACACCACCATCGACACCTCCACCACCCACCCGCTGCCGAACCCCCGGTCCGGCGCGCTGAAGCTGGTCGTCGTGGGTGGCGGTTCCACCTACACACCCGAACTCATCGACGGCTTCGCCCGGCTCCGCGACACCCTGCCGATAGCCGAACTGGTCCTGGTGGACCCGGCCGCCGACCGGCTGGCGCTGGTCGGCGGGCTGGCCCGACGGATCTTCGCCAAGCAGGGCCACCCCGGCACCATCACCACCAGCACCGACCTGGACGCCTCCGTGGTCGGCGCCGACGCCGTGCTGCTCCAGCTCCGCGTCGGCGGCCAGGCGGCCCGCAACCAGGACGAGACCTGGCCGCTGGAGTGCGGCTGCGTCGGCCAGGAGACCACCGGCGCCGGCGGCCTGGCCAAGGCGCTGCGGACCGTCCCGGTGGTGCTGGACATCGCCGAGCGGATCCGCCGCGCCAACCCGGACGCCTGGATCGTCGACTTCACCAACCCGGTCGGCATCGTCACCCGCGCCCTGCAGACCGCCGGCCACAAGGCCGTCGGCCTCTGCAACGTCGCCATCGGCTTCCAGCGGAAGTTCGCCGGGCTGCTCGGCGTCGTCCCCGAGCGGATCCGGCTCGACCACGTGGGGCTGAACCACCTCACCTGGGAGCGCGGGGTGCACCTGCTCGACGCCCCCGGCTCGGCCACCGGCCGCGACGTGCTGCCGGAGCTGCTGGAGAACTTCGGCCCGGCCATCGCCGAGGACCTGGAGCTGCCGCTGGACGTGGTCCGCGACCTGGCCGTGGTCCCCTCCTACTACCTCCGCTACTTCTACGAGCACGACCGCGTCGTCGAGGAGCAGAAGGTCAAGGGCTCGCGCGCCTCCCAGGTCGCCGAGATCGAGCGGCAACTGCTGGAGATGTACGGCGACCCCTCCCTGGACGAGAAGCCCGAACTGCTCGCCAAGCGCGGCGGGGCGTTCTACTCCGAGGCCGCCGTCAACCTGGTCGCCTCGCTGCTGGGCACGGGATCCGCGGCCGGCGACATCCAGGTGGTCAACGTCAGCAACAACGGCACCCTGCCGTTCCTGCCGGACGACGCGGTGATCGAGGTCCCGGCCCTGGTCGACGCCACCGGCGCCAAGCCGCTGCCGGTGCCCACCGTCGAGCCGCTGTACGCCGGGCTGGTCGCCCATGTCACCGGCTACGAGCAGCTGGCCCTGGAGGCAGCCCTGCACGGCGGCCGGAACCGGGTCTTCCGGGCCCTGCTGGCGCACCCGCTGGTCGGCCAGATCGACCTGGCCAACCAGCTGACCGACCGTCTGATCGCCCACAACCACGAGCACCTCGCATGGGCGTGACCGAGAAGGAGAGGCAGGCCGTCGCCGTGCCGCAGCCGTCCGAGCCGCAACCCGCCGCACCCCCGGCCGACGGTCCGCTCGGCTCCGGCAGCGTCGGGGCGGTCGGCCGGGAGCTGGTGCCGGGCGTGCTGGCCATCGACGGCGGCAACAGCAAGACCGACGTCGCGCTGCTCACCGCCGAGGGCCAGGTCCTGGGCACCGCCCGGGGCGGCGGCTTCACCCCGCACCGCATGGGCGTCGAGGCCGCCGTCGCCGGACTGGAGCCGCTGATCCGGGCGGCGGCCGACGAGGCCGGCTTCGACATCTCGGCCGGGCTCGGCCCGCTGGCCACCCATGTCTCCGCCTGCCTGGCCGGGGCGGACCTGCCGGTCGAGGAGCGCCGGCTGCAGGACGTGATCGCGGCCCGGGGCTGGGCCCGCACCGTCGTGGTCGCCAACGACACCTTCGCCCTGCTGCGCTCGGGCACCGACGCCCCGCGCGGCGTGGCCGTGGTCTGCGGGGCCGGCATCAACTGCGCCGGCCTGCTGCCCGACGGCCGCACAGCACGCTTCCCGGCCCTGGGGACACTCACCGGGGACTGGGGGGGCGGCGGCGGACTGGCCGATGCGGTCATGTTCGCCGGCGTCCGGGCGGAGGACGGGCGCGGTCCGCACACCGCGCTCGCCTCCGCCGCGGCCGAGCACTTCGGGCTGCCGAGCATCGGCGCGGTGGCCGAGGCCGTGCACTTCGGCACGCTGCCGGAGATCCGGCTGCACGAGCTGGCCCCGGTGCTGTTCGCGGTCGCCGAGGCGGGCGACCGGATCGCGCTGGAGCTGATCGACCGTCAGGCCGCGGAGATCGTCGGCATGGCGCTGGTGGCGCTGCGCCGGCTCGACCTGCTGGACACCCCGGTGGACGTGGTCCTGGGCGGCGGCGTCCTGGCCGCCCGGCAGCCGCTGCTGCTGGACGGCGTCAACGCCCGCCTCGCGGCGGACGCACCGCTGGCCGTGCCGCGGATCGTGACCACCCCTCCGGTGGTCGGCGCGGCCCTGCTGGGACTGGACCACCTGGCGGCGACGGGGCGCGGGAGCGCGCCCGGCGCGCAGGAGCGCCTGCGGGCCTCGTACCCGCGCAGGCTGGGCGCGCGAACCGCTTGAGGGGGCGGAACGCGCACAGCGGCCCGGCGGGGAGTCCCCCGCCGGGCCGCGCTCCGGTGACGGCGGCTCAGCCGGCCCAGGGCGGGGTGATCAGCGTGCCGTCGGCCAGCTCGGCGGTCAGCCCGACACTGGTGGCGACCCACATGGTGGCCTCCGCCCCGGAGACGTTGTCCACCCGGAGCGTCGCCCCGGCCGGGACGATGGCGACGTCCCCGGCGACCAGGTCGGCCTCCTCGCCGTCCACCGTGAGGCGCAGCCCGCCGGTCAGCAGCTGGACGACCTCCTCGCGGCTGACGGTGTGCGGGACGCCGTCGGTGCCGGCCGGGACCTCGGTGCGCCAGGCACTGAGCTCCTTGCTGCCGCTGGCGGGATTGGCATAGGCGACGAAGCGGGCGCCGTGGATCTCATGGGTGACGGCGTCGGCGCTGCGGACGAAGGGCATGGGAGTCTCCTCGAATAGTCAAGCTGCTTGACCTCTTGAGAACAGTCAAGCTGCTTGCCCTTTTATAGTCAAGGCCCTTGTCCGTCCATGGCAGACTGATCCCCATGGACCGCCCCGGCACCCCCGTCACCATGGAGCTGTTGGCCGCCGACTCCCGTGCCCTGCCGGCCCTGCTGCTCGGGCTCTCCGGCGAGCTGGTCGCGGGCATCCAGGCCGGCGGCGCGGCGCGCGGCTTCGACGACATCCGGCCCGCGCACGGCTTCGCCTTCGCCCGGCTCGCACCGCACGGGGCAACCGTCGGCGAGCTGGCCGAGCACCTGGGCGTCACCAAGCAGGCCGCCAGCCAGCTGGTCGAGGAACTGGTCCGCAAGGGCTACGTCGAACGCCACCCGCACCCGGACGACGCCCGCGCCCGGCTGGTGGTGCTGACCGAGCGCGGCTGGGCCTGCACCCGGGCCGCCGATGCGGCCGCGGCCGACACCGTCCGCCCCTGGATCGCCGCCCTCGGCCCCGAGCGCTTCCACGCCCTCTGCGCCGACCTGGCCCGGCTCGCCCCGCGCGGCCCGGTCCGCCCGACCTGGTGAGCCGACCCGGCCGCTCTTACCGGAATCGTATGGAAGGCGTCCGGCCGGGATGCGAGGATCGGCCCTCGCACCCCATCCGACCAGCCCGTTCGAAGGATCTCGGCACCATGGCCCGCAGCACCCCGTGCCGCCCGCTCGCAGCCGCCTCGATCGGCCTCCTGCTGGCCCTGGCCGGGTGCAGCGCCGCGACGCCCGCACTGTCGAGCGGGACCTCCGCGCCGCCCGCCGCGAGCGCCACCGACGGGGCGACCGCCGACGGCCTGCCGGCGCTCACCGCCGACCTGCTGGCCACCGCGCTGCCGCCGCTGCCGACCGGGGCCAAGCTGTGGCCGGCGACGCTCGGGCCGACCGGACCGCTCACCGCCCCCCAGTACGCCACCGCCATGTTCGGCACCGCCGACGCCAGTGCCGACCTGCTGGTCGAGCGGCAGCGAGGGCTGGACTTCGGGGCGGTCCGCCGCTGGAACCAGCCCGACGGGGTGATGGTGAGCGTCTTCCTGGGCCACTACTCCCTCCCCCGGGGCGCGGAGAGCGCGTTCCTGACCCAGTCCACCTCGGAGAAGCGCACCGACGCGGCGGACCGTCACTTCACCGTCCCCGGCGTGGCCGAGAGCTACGGCGTCGCCATCCCCACCCTGGACTCCTACGGCAACGCCCTGACCAATCTGCACCTGGTCGCGGGCGACGTGCTGATCCGGGTCGCCGTCGGCTCCCCGGCCCAGCCCGACCCGGAGGTCGCCGCAGCGGTCGCGGCGACGGTGTACACCAACGTCTGCCGGGTCACCGACTGCACGCCCTCGGGCGGCTGACACCGCACGTCCGGCCCCCCACGTCACAACCGCGTCGCGAATGCTCAAGATCGGCGCAAGTCGTGTGTGGATACCGGTGGTGACGGCCATACTGCTCCCCTAGGACATGGCGTGACCGGGGGAAGGGGCTGACACATGACGACGCCGGGACAGAACGGTGGGCAGGGGTGGGGACCGCCCCCCGGCGCCTTCGGCCCGCCGCCGGGTACGTCGCAGCCCGCCCTCCCGCCGCAGCGTCCGACGCAGCCGCTCTCCCGGCCCGGGCGCGCGTCCGGGGCGGTCGGCTCCGGGGCGGTCTCCTCCGGGGCGGTCGCGGTCGCCCCGCGCCCCGTCGTCCGGGAACCGGAGGGTGTCACCGTCGCCGGCAAGGGCGGCGGCAACGGCGTCGTCCGCTGGGTGTCGCGGACGCCGACCCGCCGGCTGTGGTCGGTCGGTTCCGGACTGGCCGTCCTCGCCCTGCTGTTCGGCGTCCTGACGTACATCCAGGTGGTCCAGCGGACCGACGCCGCCACCAGCGTGGTCGAGCACAGCCAGCCGCTCAGCGACGACGCCGCGCAGATCTTCCGCACCCTCGCGGACGCCGACACCACCGCCGCCACCGGCTTCCTGCAGGCCGGGAACGAGACGGCGGCCATCCGCACCCAGTACAACAACGACATCGCCACCGCCTCGACCCTGCTCGCGCAGGCCGCCGCCAGCGCCTCCAGCGACGACCCGGGGCAGCGCCAGATCCAGCTGCTGAGCTCCCAACTGCCGACCTACACCGACCTGGTGGGCGTGGCCGGGGCGGACGACCGGGTGGGCTACCCGCTCGGCGGCGCCTATCTCCGCTACGCCTCGGGCCAGATGCAGAACACCATGCTGGCCGAGGCCCAGACGCTCTACCAGACGGAGACCGACCGGCTGCACCACGACTACGGCAACGCCCGCTCGCTGCCCTGGGCCGCCGTCGTCCTCGGGCTGCTGCTGCTGGCGGCGCTGGTCCGGGCGCAGCTGCGGCTGTACCGGGACACCAACCGGGTCTTCAATGTGGGCCTGGTGCTGGCGTCGACCGCCGTGGTGCTGGCCCTGGGCTGGCTGACCGCCGCGCAGAGCGTGGCCGCCGCGGACCTCGGCCAGAGCGACACCCGGGGCTCGGCCCCGCTCCAGGTGCTGAACGAGGCGCAGATCAAGGCCCTCCAGTGCCGGGGCGCGGAGAACCTCAACCTGGTGGCCCGGGGCTCCACCGACAGCTACGAGACGACCTGGGGCGTCGTCAGCAACCAGCTGGCGGGCAAGGGCGGGCTGCTGCCCCAGGCCCTGGCGATGACCTCGGCCGACGGCAGCGCCCAGCAGTCGGTCGCCGCCGCCCAGGCGGACTTCGGCACCTGGCAGCAGCGCCACGACACCGCGATGAACGCCAACAACAGCGGCAACTACGGCACCGCCGTGGCGGAGACCATCGGCACCCCCGGCGGCTCCTCCGCGCAGACCACCAACGCCGCCTTCGACCAGCTGGACACCAACCTGAACAGCGCGATCACCCACGAGCGGAGCAACTTCGACCAGCTCGCGGCCGACGGCCGGGCGGACACCGCCGGCCTCGCCGCGGGCGGCCTGGCCCTCGCGGCGCTGGCGGCCTTCGGCGCCCTCTGGGGCGTCAACCGGCGCGCCGCGGAGTACCGGTGAGGCGGCGCGCCCCCGAGGGCGGGGCGGCGGCGGGCAGTACGGCAGTGACCGAGGGCGGAGCGGACGGAGCGGGGGCGGCAGGGATGGCGGACACAGCGGACCGGGCCGGGCGCGACGAGCGCGCGGGGCGGGTCCGGCGGCTCCGGCTGACCGGACTGGTGAAGCTCTCGGCGCTGGCCGCGGCCGGGCTGCTGCTGGGCTCGGCGGCGCTGCCGACGGGTCCGGCCGCCGACCGGCTGCCGGAACGGGTGACCCTCAGCGGCAGGCCGGCCCTGGCGCCGGCCGTGGCCGGCTGCACCGACGGCCCGAACGGCGGCAGCTCCGTGGTCAGCCTCACCCCGAGCACGGACGACTCCGGACCCGACGTCCAGCGGATCATCAAGCGCGGCAAGCTGATCGCGGGCATCGACACCAACAGCTACCTCTGGGGCTTCCGCGACCCCTCCAGCGGGAACCTCGAAGGCTTCGACATCGACCTGGTCCACGCCCTGGCCCAGTCGATCCTGGGCAACGCCGACGACGTGGAGTTCCTCTCGGTGCCGACCGCCGACCGGATCACGGCGCTGCAGAGCGGCGAGGTCGACGTGGTGGTGCGGACGATGACCATCAGCTGCGCCCGCGAGCAGCAGGTGGCCTTCTCCTCGCCCTACTACCTCGCCGGGCAGGAGGTACTGGTTCCGAAGTCCTCCTCGATCACGGGCTACAACAGCACCCTGGCGGGAAAGAAGGTCTGTGCGGCGACCGGATCGACGGCCGTCGACAACTTCCTGGACCAGGACAAGAAGGGATCGACCGTCGTCCAGGTCGAGAACCAGCTGGACTGCCTGGTCCTGATGCAGCTGGGCCTGGTGGACGCCACCATCACCGACAACGCGCTGGGCGCCGGGCAGGCCGCCCAGGACCCGACCATCCACCTGGTGGGCGGGCTGATGGACGCGGAGTACTACGGGGTGGCCATGAAGCTGGGCGCCGACGACCTGGTCCGCCGGGTCAACGCGGTGCTCCAGTCCTACCTGGCCGACCAGTGGAACGCCGAGTACGACGAGTGGCTGAAGCCGGTGGGCCCGAACCCGGGACCGCCGTCCGTGACCTACTCGGGCTGAGCCGGGACGCACGGGCGCCCCGGACCGTCCGGGGCGGGCGTCAAGATCTCGACAGGGCGGGTACCCGGTCTGCCCAGGGCGCTAAGGGTCTGACAATCTGACTACCGGCACCGACCGGCATGACGGGGGCAGGGCGAGCGAATGGCAGAAGGATGGCGCTGACGGGACCTGGTGGCTCGGTGATGACCCGGGAGGAGGTCGACCGGGCGCTGACACGCCTCGGCGCGGAGCGCGAGGCGGTCGAGGCGTCACTGCTGGCCCTCCAGGACCACCCCGGCTGCCGGCTGCTCCAGGGCGCCGCGCTGACCGGCCGGACCAGGGAGCGCTGGGAGCAGGCCGAACCGGGCCTCAGCCTGCTCTGGTCGATGTTCGACACCTACACCGAGGCGCTGGCCGCCGCCCGCGCGGTCCGCTCCCGCCGGGTCCGCCCCAACCAGGCCGAGCTCTACGAGCTGACCGAGCTGCTGCGCGGCAGCGGGGTGACCGTCTCGGCCGTCCGGGCCGTCAACGGCGGGATCAGCCTGACCGGCGGGGCCCGGCTCAGCGAGCAGGTCAGCCTGACCGAGCTGGTCGAGCGGATGAACACCTGGTACGCGCGGATCATCGAGACCGCCTCGGCGGCCGACGCGGTCTGGTCCGCCCTGCCCGCCCGGATCGACCTGCTGCTGGCCGAGCTGGGCCGGGTCCAGGCGCTGGCCCGGTCGGTCGGGATCCACCCCGGCGAGCATCCGGCCGGGGACACCCTCCAGGAGATGGAGCGCGAGCTCTCCTCGCTGCGGGCCGAGGTGATCGCCGATCCGCTGGTCTTCTGGACCCCCAGGCCCAGCGGCCACAGCTCCGGCAGCGGCTACGGAGGCGGCGGGACCGGCAGCCAGGTCGCCGGGACGGTCGACACCGGCCGCTACGACCGCTCCGCCCGGGCACTGGACGACCTCCGGCTGGAGCTCCAGGACCTGACCCGGCTCCGGGACGAGGCCGACGAGCGGCTGGAGGGCGTGAGCGACACCCTCGCCCGGGCCGACGCCACCCTGGCCGAGGCCCGCCGGGCCCGCGGCGAGGTGCTGGCGAAGATCGCCGCGACCGAGGTCCCGGCGGTGCCGGGTCCGGCCAGCGCGATGCGCGAACGGCTGGCGCAGGCCGACCAGTTGCGCCGGCACGGCCAGTGGCACCGGCTGGCGCCGCTGCTGGACACCCTGGAGGGCGCGGCCCAGCGGGAACTCCTGCGGGCCAGGGAGTCGTTGACGGCGGTGACCGCGCCGCTGGCGATGCGCGCCGAACTGCGCGGTCGGCTGGACGCGTACAAGGCGATGGGCGCCCGGCTGGGCGTCTCCGAGGACCCGGAGCTGATCGAGCGCTACGACCAGGCACGACGGATGCTGTGGAGCGCGCCCTGCGACCTGCGCGCGGCGGAGAACGCGGTCCAGCGCTACCAGCAGGGCCTGCGGCCGGCCGCCGGCCAGCAGCAGGAACAGCAGTACCAAGAGCATCAGCGGAACCGACAGAACGGGCCGGTGGACGGCCGCCCTTACGGGGTTTGAGGGGGATGACAGCAATGACGGGCACATCGTGCACCAGGCCGGACTGCACCGGCGGGGTGATCGACGCCGACGGGTACTGCACCGAGTGCGGCCTCGCGCCGGCGGCGCCGGCGCCGGTCCGGGCCGCGACGTCGGCCGCAGCGGCGGCACCGGCGGCGGGGCCGGGGGCGCCGTGCACCAGGCCGGACTGCACCGGCGGGGTGATCGACGCCGACGGCTACTGCACCGAGTGCGGCCTCGCGCCGCTCCCGGCGGCGGCGGGCCTGCCGCCCGCCGCGTCGGCCTCCACCCCGGCCGGGACCTCGGTCGGCGGTTCGCGGTCCTCGCGGTCCTCGCGGTCCTCCTCCCGCTCCATGTCCGGGCGTTCGCGCTCGTCCCGGAGCGGCACCCGGGGCACCTCCGTCTCGGTGCGCAGCACCCGGGGCAGCACCGGGCAGTCGAGCCGGGGACGGCTGGGCGCCGGCCTGGTGACGGTGCCGCCGATCCCGCGTCCCGACCCGCGCGCGATGGTGCTGCTCAACCCCGAGGTGCCCGAGCGCAAACGGTTCTGCAGCAAGTGCGAGGCCCCGGTCGGCCGGGCCCGCAACGGCAACCCGGGCCGTCCCGAGGGCTTCTGCAGCAAGTGCCGGACCGAGTACTCGTTCTCGCCCAAGCTCTTCGCGGGCGACGTGGTCGGCGGCCAGTACGAGGTGGTGGGCTGCCTGGCGCACGGCGGCCTCGGCTGGATCTACCTCGGCATCGACCGCCGGGTCAACGACAAGTGGGTGGTCCTCAAGGGCCTGCTGGACACCGGTGACGAGGAGGCCCTGCAGGTCGCCATCGCCGAGCGCCGCTACCTGGCCGAGGTCGACCACCCGAACATCGTCCGCATCATCAACTTCGTCGAGCACCCGGACCTGCGCAAGGGCACCACCGACGGCTACATCGTGATGGAGTACGTCGGCGGCAAGTCGCTCAAGGACATCGCCGACGCCCGCCGCGCACCGGACGGGCGGCGCGAGCCGCTGCCGGTGGAGCAGGCCATCGCCTATGCGCTGGAGGCCCTGCCCGCCCTCGGCTACCTGCACGGCCACGGCCTGATCTACTGCGACTTCAAGCTGGACAACGTGATCCAGTCCGAGGACCAGCTGAAGATCATCGACATGGGCGCGGTCCGCCGCCAGGACGACGACGGCGCGATCTACGGCACCATCGGCTACCAGGCCCCGGAGATCGCCACCGACGGCGTCTCCCCCGCCTCCGACCTCTACACCGTCGCCCGCTCGCTGGCCGTGCTGACCTTCGACTTCCAGGGCTACTCGACGGTCTACCGGGACACCCTGCCGGGCCCGGAGGACATCGAGGTCTTCGCCCAGTACGAGTCCTTCTACCGGCTGCTGGTCCGGGCCACCGACCCGGACCCGGACAAGCGCTTCTCCTCCGCCCAGGAGATGGCGGACCAGCTCACCGGCGTGCTGCGGGAGATCCTGGCGCTCCAGGACGGCGAGCAGCGCCCGGCGCTGTCCACCCTCTTCGGCCCGGAACTGCGGGTCGTCGACACCGAGCTGGTCGGCCCGGCCGGCTTCGACGCCCCGCCCTCCGGCAACCGGGCCGGGCGCCGGGCCGCCAAGGCCTCCGGCGGCGCACCGGTGCCGGCCCAGCGTCCGGGCGGCGGCTTCGGCCCGCCGACCCTGCCGTCCACCACCGGCCGGACCGGACGCCACCCCACCCTGTCCGGCATCCCGGCGATCTCGCCGGACGCCCTGGCCGCCGCCGCGCCCTCGGTGCTGCCGCTGGCCACCAGGCCGGCCGCGCTGGCGCTGCCGGTGCCGCGGATCGACCCGGGCGACCCCAACGCCGGCTTCCTGGCCGCGCTGATGGCCACCGCGCCCAGCGACGTCATCTCGGCGCTGCGCTCGGCCCCGCTCAACTCGGTGGAGCTGCGGCTGCGCGAGCTGCGGGCACTGATCGAGATCGGCGACCTGCCCGCGGTGGACGCCGCACTGGCCGCGCTCTCGGACGAACACCCCGACGACTGGCGGGTGGTCTGGTACCGGGGCCTGGCGGCGCTGGTCGCCTCCGGCACCCCCGGCGGCCCCGAGCCGCTCGCGGCGGCGGGGGCGGCGGCCGACGCCTTCGACGCCGTCTACGACGCCTTCCCCGGCGAGGCCGCTCCCAAGCTGGCGCTGGGCATCTGCGCCGAGGCGCTGGGCGAGCGCGAGGACGCCGCCGAGTTCTACCGGCTGGTCTGGACGACCGACCGGGCCTATGTCAGCGCCGCCTTCGGCCTGGCCCGGGTCCGGCTGGCCTCCGGCGACCGGGTCGGCGCGGTGGCGGCGCTGGAGTCGGTGCCGGAGACCTCCAACCACTACGTCGCGGCCCGGGTCGCCGCGGTCCGCGCCCGGCTGCGCGACCGTGCCCCAGGCGAGGCGCTGCGGGCCGACCTGGACGCCTGCTCCAACCAGCTCACCGGGCTGGGTCTTGACGCCCGGAGGCGCGAGGAGCTCTCCGCCGAGGTGCTGGGCAAGGCCCTCGGCTGGGTGATCTCCGGACGCCCGGACGGCGCGGCGGGCGCGGGCCCGGTCATGCTGCTGGGGCATCCCGCGCAGGAGCGGGAACTGCGGTTCGCCCTGGAGCAGTCGTACCGAGTACTTGCGCGGCTCGCGGAACAGCCCGAGAAGCGCATCGAGTGGGTGGAGCGGGCGAACCGCACCCGGCCCAGGACGTGGGTGTAAGCAGGCATGGACCAGTTGACCCTTTCCTGTCCCAGCTGCGCGCAGCCCGTGGGTGAGAGCGACCGCTTCTGCGAGAACTGCGGGATCGACCTGCTCGCCGCGGACGCGGCGGCTCCGGACACGGCAGCTGCGGGCGTGGTGGCTCCGGGCGTGGCGGCTCCGGGCGGTGTGGCTGCGGGCGGTGTGGCGGAGGAGGACCCGCTCTCCGGCGACCCGCGCGCCGGGATCGCCCAGCCGCCGCTGCCGCCGGTGCCACCGCACCCCCCGGGCGCCACCGGTGACTTCGTCCTGGCCGCCCCGGCCCGGATCCTGGTCGGCGAGGCCGCGCAGGCCGGGCCGGGCGGACCGGCCGGGGCCGTCGAGGACCCCTGGGGCGAGCCCGAGCACGACCCGACCGAGGTCGTCCCGGTGATCGACCCCGACGCGGGTCCGGTCTGCACCGGCTGCGGGGCCCAGCACTTCGACGCCGACGGCTACTGCGAGACCTGCGGGCGCTCGCAGCCGCGCCCCCGCGACCACCAGGAGCGCGCGCTCGCGGGCGTGTGCGGGGTGAGCGACCGGGGCCACCGGCACCACCGCAACGAGGACGCCTTCGCGGTCGCCGCCACCTCGCGTCCCGGCGGCGTCCCGGCCGTGGTGGCGGTCGTCTGCGACGGCGTCTCCTCGGCGACCCGCCCCGACGAGGCGTCACAGGCCGCCGCCGACACCGCCAGTGAATACCTGTTGGAGGCACTGGAGTCCGGCTCCGACCCCAAGTCGGCGATGCACGCCGCGATCATGGCCGCGGCCGACCGGGTCGAGCAGCTGGCGAGCGAGGGGCCGCTGGAGCCCAGCCGCAACTCCCCCGCCTGCACCATCGTCAGCGCCGTCGCCACCGAGGGCGAGGTCACCGTCGGCTGGGTCGGCGACAGCCGCGCCTACTGGTTCCCGGACGATCGCTCCGGGTCCGAACGGCTGACCCTGGACGACTCCTGGGCGGCCCGGATGGTCGAGGCCGGGCTGATGAGCGAGGCCGAGGCCTACGCCGACCCGCGCGCCCACGCCATCACCGGCTGGCTCGGCGCCGACGCGGTCGAGGTCGAGCCGCACGCGGTGGTCTTCACCCCCGCCGTCCCCGGCGTCGTCCTGGTCTGCACCGACGGCCTCTGGAACTACGAGGAGTCGGCCCCGGCCCTCGCCGCCGTCGTCCCGGCCGACGCCCGCAGCCAACCGCTGCGCGCCGCCCAGGAGCTGGTCAGGTTCGCCTGCGCACGAGGCGGGCACGACAACATCACCGTCGCCGTCCTGCCCTGCAACCCCGCCGTCCCGCCCGCCGGTTCACCGCCGCACGCCTTCGCCCAGAACCAGGAGAGCTGAATCATGGCCAGGCTCACCAAGTCCAACCTGCCCCAGTTCGCCGTCGACATCTTCCAGAACGAGTACCTGGCGGAGGGCGCACGCGAGGTCAACGCCATCGTGACGGTGACCGCGACCGGCGGCGGGACCAGCGCCCGGGTCGAGAGCCGGGCCGACTCCTTCGCCGACGGGCCCGACGCCGCCGTGGTCATCATGGTCGACTGCTCCGGCTCGATGGACTACCCCTCGGCGAAGATCCACGCCGCCCGGGAGGCCACCGCCGCCGCCATCGACGCGGTCCGCGACGGGGTCGCCTTCGCGGTGATCGCCGGCACCCACGAGGCCAAGGAGGTCTACCCGGGCAGCGGGCAGCTCGCCGTCTCGCACCCGGGCACCCGCGAGGAGGCCAAGCAGTCGCTGCGCCGGCTCACCCCCGGCGGCGGCACCGCCATCGGCACCTGGCTGTCCAAGGCCGACCAGCTGTTCCTCTCCCGCCGCGACATCTCCATCCGGCACGGCATCCTGCTCACCGACGGCCGCAACGAGCACGAGAAGCCGGCCGACCTCCAGCGGACCCTGGACCGGGTGCAGGGCCACTTCACCGCCGACTGCCGCGGCGTCGGCACCGACTGGGAGGTCGAGGAGCTGCGCCGGATCGCCTCCGCGCTGCTCGGCACGGTCGACATCGTCGCCGACCCGGCCGGCCTGGCCGACGACTTCCGGGCGATGATGGAGCACGCCATGGGCAAGGAGGTGGCGGACGTCGCCCTGCGGGTGTGGACGCCGGCCAACGCCCTGGTGAAGTTCGTGAAGCAGGTCGCCCCGGCGGTGGAGGACCTGAGCGGGCGCCGGAAGGAGTCCGGGCCGGTGGAAGGTGCGGCGCGCAGCGCCTCGGACAAGGGTGGCGGTGGGCGACGGGTGGGGGACTACCCGACGGGGTCCTGGGGTGACGAGAGCCGTGACTACCACGTGTGCATCGAGGTCCCGGCGGCGTCCGTGGGCAACGAGATGCTGGCCGGCCGGATCAGCCTGGTCGTCCCGCAGCCGGACGGCGGCACCGAGGTGCTGTCCCAGGGCCTGGTCAAGGCCGTGTGGACGGACGACCTGGCCGCCTCCACCAAGATCAGCCCCCAGGTGGCGCACTACACCGGCCAGGCGGACCTCGCGGTCGCGATCCAGGAGGGCCTGGACGCGCACCGGCGCGGTGACGTGGACAACGCGACCTCCAAGCTGGGCCGGGCGGTGCAGCTCGCCCACGCCTCCGGCAACGAGGACACCTTCAAGCTGCTGGCGAAGGTGGTGGACGTGGTCGACGCGAAGGAAGGTACCGTTCGATTCCGTAAGAACGTGAGCGAGGCGGACTCGATGACCCTCGAGACCCGCTCGACCAAGACCGTCCGCGTCAAGAAGTAGCGCAAGAGCACAGCCGTACCGCGCACCCGACCGAGAACAGCGGCAGCTGCGGGCCCCTCCGGCCCGCGGCTGCCGCACCCACGAGCCAGAGGGGGGCTCCCCATGCCGATCTGTCCGCAGGGCCACGATTCGCCGACCGACGACTACTGCGACTACTGCGGCTGGCCCATGTCCGCCCCTGGGCAGCAGTCGCAGCAGTCGCCGCAGCAGCCTCAGCAACCGCAGCAGCCGTACCAGCAGCACCCGCCGAGCACGACGGGGCTGGTGATGTGCCCGATCTGCAGCACCCCGCAGACCGAGCGCTACTGCGAGGAGTGCGGCTTCGACTACGACCTCGCCTCGCCCTCGCGCCGGGTCCAGCCGCCCGCCCCGGCTCCGGCTCCGGCAGCTCCGCAACCGCCGCAGCACCAGCAGCCCCAGCACCAGCAGCAGGCCCCGCAGCAGCAGCCGCAACAGCCGCAGCCGCCTGCGTACGGCTACCCGATCCCCCAGCCGCCGTCCCAGTCCCTGTCGCAGCAGCAGGCCCAGCAGCAGCCCTACCAGCAGCAGCCACCGCAGCAGCAGGGCTACCAGCCGCAGCAGCAGGCCCCGCAGCAGCCGCAGGCGCCGCAGCCGTCGCCGCCGTACGGCGTGCCGGCCGGGACCTACGGCGGGGTCAGCTACTCGACCGGCGAGACCAGCGGCGGCTTCAGCACCGACTTCATGCTGCAGCCCCCGGTCTCGGGGGCGGACCCGATGCTGAACCAGCCGCAGCAGCCGCAGTCCCCGGGGCGCGGCACCTGGGTCGCCGTGGTGGCCGCCGACCGCGCCTACTTCGACGACATGATGGCGCGCAGCGGCCCGGACGCCGCCGGGCTGTACTTCCCGCCGTACACGCCGGAACGGCGGGTGCCGATGACCGGGCGCGGGCAGCTCCGGATCGGTCGCCGCAGCCACCAGCGCGGCACGGTGCCGGAGATCGACCTGTCGATCGCCCCGGAGGACCCCGGGGCCTCGCACCAGCACGCCCTGCTCCAGGAGCAGCCGGACGGCGGCTGGGTGGTGATCGACCAGGACTCCACCAACGGGACCACCCTGAACGGCGCCCCGGACCCGCTCGACGCCCACCAGCCGATCCAGCTCCAGGACGGCGACCGGATCCACATCGGCGCCTGGACCACGGTCACGGTCCACCGCTCCTGACCCCAGCGCTGCTGACCCGGGTCCCGGCCCGCAGGCCGTCCACCGATTCCCGGTGGGCGGCTTGCGACCGTCTGAGACCATGGAGGCGTGGATCAGATCAAGCGCGGGACCCTGCAGACCGAGACCTTCTACGAGCAGGTCGGCGGTGAGCCGACGTTCCGCCGCCTGGTGCACGCCTTCTACCGAGGGGTCGCCGCCGATCCGCTGCTGCGGCCGATGTACCCGGAGCAGGACCTCGGCCCGGCCGAGGAGCGGCTGGCGCTGTTCCTGATGCAGTACTGGGGCGGGCCGCGCACCTACAGCGAGCAGCGGGGCCACCCCCGGCTGCGGATGCGGCACGCGCCGTTCACCGTGGACCGGGCCGCCCACGACGCCTGGTTGCGCCATATGTTCGCCGCCGTGGACGAGTTGGAACTGGCGCCGGAACACGACGCGCAGCTGCGGGACTATCTGACCTACGCCGCCGCCTCGATGGTGAACACCCCGGAGGCCTGAGCCCCCCGCCAGACCTCAATATTCACACGAATAACGCAAGAACCTTTCGCCACCACTGGCCACCGTGACAGGATCGCCTGCGAACCGGGCGAGTACCGGCGTCATGGGGGCACGGGGGGAATGGATGGGCGGCTTCGTCCTGCTGCGCTTGCGGGCGCACCGACTGCTGGTCACCGCCGCTCTGTTGACGATGGTGCTGACCGTGGGGCTGCTCTCGGCCCTGGTCGGTTTCAGCTCGTCGATCGACAACGCCGGGGTCCAACGGGCACTGCAGTCCACCGACGCCACCCAGGCCACCCTCAACGTCTCCGCCCAACCCGCCGCCGGCACTGCCGCCGCGGTCGACCGGAGCGTCCGGCGCTACGCCGCCCAGGCCTTCGGCGGGCTGCCGGTCGACGTCCGTTCCAGCACCGTCTCCGACACCTTCGGGCTTCCCTGGGCCTCCACCGCCGCCGCCACGCTCGCCGCGCGCACCGGCGGCAACCCCGACCTGACCATGCTGGCCACCCTCGACCGCAGCAAGCTGACGCTGCTGCACGGCAGTTGGCCGGGGAAGGCGGCCACGGGCCAGCCGGTCCCGGTAGCCGTCCCGGTCGCCGCCGCGAGCCGGCTGCCCGCGGTCGGCGGCCTGCTGACCATCCAGGACCGCGACAGCCAGCGCGAACTGCGGATCCGGGTGGTCGGCGTCTATGCGCCGACCAACAGCGCCGACCCCTACTGGCAGCTGGACACGCTGGGCGGATCGGGCATCCAGCGGGTCGGCTTCTCCACCTACGGCCCGCTGCTGATCGACGCCGGCGACTTCACCAGCGGCGCGGTCCCCGCGCAGACCGTGGCCTGGGTCGCCACCGCCGACTTCGCCGGTATCGACCTGAGCCGCGCCGACGCCTTGCCCGACACCGTCAACGAGGCGATCGCGGCGATCATCGCCGACGGCTCGCTCGGCTCGCAGACCACCGCGACCAGCGGGCTCCCGGCGCTGCTGCCCTCGGTGGACCAGGCCGTCGCCGTCTCCCGGAGTTCGCTGCTGGTCGGCGCGGTGCAGCTGGCACTGCTGGCGCTGTTCGCGATCCTGCTGGTGTCCCGGCTGATCAACGACGCCCACACGGGCGAGACCGCCCTGCTGCAGGCGCGCGGCGCGGCCCCGCGCCGATTGGCCGCCCTCGGCGCCGCCGAGGCCCTGCTGCTCACCCTGCCGGCACTGGTCGCCGCGGTGCTGCTGGCCGGTCCGCTGATCGGACTGCTCGCCGCACACGGGCCGACAGCCACCGCCGGGGTCAGGATCGGCGCCCTGCCACTGGGACCGGTGCTGCTGACCGCCGCCGTCGGCAGCCTGGGCTGCCTGCTGTTCCTGCTGCAGCCGTCGCTGCGCCGCTCCGCACTGAGCGCCCGCACCCCCGGCGCCTCCCGGACCGGCACCCGACTGCTCCGCCGAATCCCGGCCGGGCTGCTCCGCACCGGCGGCGACCTGGTACTGCTGGGCTTGGCCGCAGTCGCCTACTGGCAGCTCCGGAACGACAACGGCACCGGCAGCACCGGCATTGACCCGTTCCTGGTCGCCGCCCCGACGCTGGCGCTGTGCGCCGGGGCGACCCTGGCCATGCGGCTGCTGCCCCCGCTGGCCGGAATCGCCGAGCGGATCGCCGCCAGGGGGAGCGCACTCTCGGGCGCGCTGGCCGGCTGGCAGCTGGCCCGACGGCCGCAGCAGATCGGTGCGCCGGTGATGCTGCTGGTGCTCGCCGTCGCCATGGGCACCCTGGCGGTCGGCCAGAACAGCAGCATCAACCGCTCGCAGAGCGACCGGGCGACCTTCACCGTCCCGGCCGACGTCACCGTCACCGGGGCCGGCTCCCCCGGCTTCGGCCAGGGCGCCGCCTACGCCGCGCTCCCCGGGGTCACCGGCGCCGTCCCGGTGATCCGTGAGCCGCTTCCCTCGCTCGGGCAGAACCAGGGAGCAGCCCCCGGCCTGCTGCTCGCCACCGACACCCGTGCCGAGAGCAGCGAGTTCCCGCTGCGCAGCGACCTGGCCGGGACCTCCGTCCGCCGGCTCCTGGCCCCGCTCGCCCCCGCCGCCGAACCCGTCTCCGAGCTGGGCATCCCGATTCCGGGACGCCCGCGCTACCTGGAGCTCGACGTCAGCGACAGCGACTTCGCCGGGGTCGCGGCACAGGACTCGCTGGTGGTCACCGTCACCGACCGGTTCGGCGTGCCCTACCAGTTCACCGCCCTGCCGATCGACGCGGACGGCCGGACCCACACGCTGCGACTCGACCTCGACGCCGCAGCCGGCGCCCCGCTCGGCCTTCCCGCCTATCCACTGACGATCAGTCAGTTGTCCTTCAGCTACAGCATTCCGTCGCAGATCACGGACCAGCAGCTGCTCGCCCTCCTCGGCGTCCGCGCCATCCGGGCCGACGGCACGGCTCTCGCCCTGCCGCCCGGGCTGGCGTGGCAGGCCAAGGTGAGCGATTCCGCTCCTTCCGGGACGGCGGGGCTGACCGACGCCTCCGTCGGCCGGGAGACCGGCGGAGGAATCGCCTCGGTGACGGCCCGCGCCGCCACCAACTACTTCAGCGGCGTCATCAACCAGGGCACGGTCGACCTGACGCCCGCCGGCGGCAGCGCGCTGCCGCCCAGCCTCCCGGCCGTCGTCACCACCGGGTTCCTGCAGCAGACCGGGGCCACCGTCGGACAGACCGTCGGTCTCTCCACCGGAATGCCCTCGTTGCGGATCGTCGCCGCCGTCCCCGAACTGCCCGGCACCACCGCGGCCGACGGCGGAGTCGCGCTGGTCGACCTCACCGCCTACGAGCGCTGGCTGACCGCTCAGCAGCAGCCCGGGCAACCCGCCACCGACTGGTGGCTCTCGGTCTCCCCGGACACCCCGCAGGCCCAGGCCCGGGTCGCCGCCGCGCTCCGCGCCCGCGCCGACGACCCGACCGTGCAGGTCCGGGACGAGGTGCTGGCGGGGCTCCGCAACGACCCGTTCTCGGCCGGGCCGCAGACGGCGCTGCTCGCGCTGGCGATCGTCGCGGCACTGCTGGCCGCCGTCGGCTTCACGGTCAGCGCGGTCGGCGCGGTGCGCCGCCGGGCGAACGAGTCGGCGCTGCTCTTCGCGATCGGCGCGACCCGACGGGAGCTGGCCAGGTCCACCGCCGTCGAGCTGGGCGTCCCGGTCCTGCTCAGCCTGGCCGTGGGCCTGCCGGTGGGGGCGCTGCTGACCCGGATCGTGGTCCCGCTGTTGGTGCTGACCTCGACCGGAACCAGGCCGGTGCCACCGGTGCTGGTCCAACTGCCGCTGCCGCAGCTGGGACTGCTGGTGGCCGCGGTCGCGCTGGTCCCGCTGGTGGTCGCCGGCCTCGCCGGACGCCTGGGCGGCCCGGCCACCACCGCCACGCTGCGCAGCAAGGAGGAGCAGTGAAGAGCACCGGTGCGGGCCGCAACGGCCAGGTCGCCTGGGTGAGGGTCCGGCTGCTCGGCAGCCCGGTGGCGACCGCCGCCCTGGCTGTCCTGGTGCTGGTCGCCTCGTTCCTGGCGGCGGCACTGCCGCTCACCATGGACCGCAACGACGACACCGGGCTGCGGCAGCAGCTCGCCGGGCTCCCGGTGTCCACGGCCTCGATCAACGGCGCGGCCATACCGGTCGTCGCGCCCGGGGTGTCCGCGGCGAGCCAGGTGGACCTGGGCCTTTTGGCTCCGGTCGCGCGGGCGCTGGCGTCCGGAGTCCCGGCACCGCTGAACGGCCTGCCGGACCAGTCCTCCTACGGCGTGACCACGACCGCGCCGGCCGCCGCCGCGGCGCTGCCCCGGCTCGACCCGCTGGCGTCGACCCAACTGGACCTGGTCGCCCAGGCCGACGCGGACCAGCACGCCACGCTGCTCCACGGCAGCTGGCCGGTCGACCAGGGCCCGGGCACGGCGCTGGAAACGGCCGTCAACGCCACCACCGCCGCCAAGCTGGGGCTGCACGTGGGCTCCGTGATCGACACCTCGCTCGGGGCACTGCGGGTCGTCGGCGTCTACCGGCCCACCACCCCGACCGGACCCTACTGGACCGCGCAGCCCTTCCTGACTGCCCCCGGTGTCGCCTACACCCCGGGCGGCATCAACGGGCCGCCGACGCCCTACTGGCACATATCACTGCTGCTCTCGGACGACGCTGCCGTGGCGTTGCCACTGAGCTCCCTCCAGCTGTACTGGCACCAAGCGCTCGACACCCGCGCACTCCACGCCTACCAGATCGGCCCGGCGCTGCGAGAGCTCGCCAGCCTGCTCGGCGGGGCGCAGGCGCAGCACGTGTTCAACGTCTCCGAGACGGCCGGAGTGCCGGCGCCGCAGCTGACCTCACAGCTGCCGACCGTACTCGGCGAGGTGCAGATGCAACAGGCGGCGGTGGTGCCGCTGCTGACGATCGGCGGGGCCGGGGCGGCCGGCAGCGCGGTCGCGGTGCTGCTGATGCTCGCCGTACTCGCCGCCGAGCGCCGGGGCGAGGAGCTGCGGCTGCTCCGGGCCCGGGGCGTCTCGCTGCGCTGGCTCTTCGGCCGACTGCTCGCCGAGAACGCCGCCATCGGCGTGCCCGCCGCCGCCATCGGCACGGGAGCGGCACTGCTGCTCCTGCCGGGCCCCCGGCCGGGGCCGTCGCTGGCCGCCGCCGGAGCCGTGGTGCTGATCACCGTGCTCGGGCTGCCGCTGCGCGCCGTGCTCCGGCACCGTCGGCCGACCCCGGGCAGCGACCGGGAGGAACTGGCCACTGCCCGTCCCGGCAAGGGTCGGCTGCTGCTGGAGCTGGGCGCGCTGGCCCTGGCCGTGCTGGCCGCCGTCGGCCTGCGACTGCACGGGACCTCGACCGGCGGCTCGCTGGACCCGCTGGTCGCCCTGGCCCCGCCGCTGCTCGCCCTCGCCGCCGCGCTGCTGGTGGTCCGCCTGCTGCCGCTGCCGCTGCGGCGGCTCGGCCGAGCACTGGGACGCGGCCGGGGCGCGGTCTCCTTCCTCGGCACCGCCCGGATCGGCCGGGCCGGTACCGGCGTCGCGGTGCTGCCGCTGCTGGCGCTGCTGCTGGCGCTCAGCACCGCCGCCCTCGGCTCCACCGTCCTCGCCTCGGTCGACGCCGGGCGGGACCGGGCCGCGACGCTGGCGGTCGGCGGCGACACCAGGATCGACGGCAGCCCGCAGCTCGCCCCGGGCTTCCCGGCCGCGATCGCCGCCGTCCCCGGCGTCCAACGGCTGGTCACCCTCCGGGAGATGACGCGGGTCACCGCACCGGTCACGAACGATGCCGTGACCCCGCCGGTCCTGACCGTGGTCGGCGTGGACCCGGCCCAGTACGCGGCCTACTCGAAGGCCGTCGACATCGGCGCCTTCGATCCGGCGCTGCTCCAGGGCGCGGGTTCGACCGGCAAGGGCGCAGCGCCGATCATCACCAGTCCCGACGTCTTCGCCGTCTTCGGCAGCAGCCCGTTCCAGATCAGCGTCACCACCGGCACCCTGGACGTCCGGATCGTCGGCACCCTGACCGGTACTCCGGGGATCGCCCCCGGCGGTTCCTTCGCGCTGCTCCCGCAGGCGGCCGAGCTCAGCCAGCTGGCCGTCAGCGTGCCGCCGACCCAGTACGCGCAGAACGTGGTGCTCACCCTCGACCACGCCGACCCGGCCACGCTGGCCGCCGCGGCCGTCCGGGCCACCGGCGGCTTCTACGCCCCGGTCGGCATCCAGACCCGCGCCCAGGTGCTGGCGAGTCTGGCGACCACCCCGACCCAGCGGCTGGCCGAGCAGCTCTACCGGGCGACGGTGGCGGCAGCCGCGCTGTTCAGCCTGCTGGCGCTGGTGCTGTCGCTGGTCCAGGCGGCGCCCGGCCGGGCCGCACTGCTCACCCGGCTGCGCACCATGGGACTGACCCCGCGCCAGGGCTACGCGCTCAGCCTCACCGAGTCGCTGCCGTCGGTCCTGGTCGCCGCCGTCGCCGGGGCGCTGCTCACCGTGGGGCTGACCGCGCTGCTCGGACCGGCCCTGGACATCGGCGCGCTGATCGGGACCACCATCCCGATCCCGCTCGTCACCCACGCCACCGCGCTGCTCACCCCCACCGCGCTGCTCGCGCTGCTCGCCGCCCTGGTGGTGCTGGCCGAGACCGCGCTGATCACCCGACGCCACATCAACACCGAACTACGAGCGGGGGACCGACGTTGAACACCACCGCCGAGGAGCAGGGCGACCTGCCCACCCTGGACGAACTGCGCGGACGCGCCGCCGACGCCCGGGCCCGCCCCTCCTACGGGCACGATGCGCTGATCGCCTGCGACCAGCTGGTCCGGATCTTCGCCACCGACGACGTCGAGGTGCAGGCCCTCCAGGGGCTCGACCTGACGGTGACCGCCGGGGACCTGGTGGCCCTGGTCGGCGCCTCCGGCAGCGGCAAGTCCACCCTGCTGCAGATCCTGGCCGGGCTGGACGTCCCCACCGCCGGACGGGCCAGCGTGGCCGGCTGCGACCTGCTCGGGATGGGCGCCAAGGAGCGGCTGCGCTACCGCCGGGAGGTCGTCGGCTTCGTCTGGCAGCAGACCGCCCGGAACCTGATGCCGTTCCTGAACGCCCGTCAGAACGTGCTGCTGCCGATGCAGTTGCGCGACCGATCGGTACGGGCCTCGCGCCGGGACCGGGCCGACCGGGCGGCCGAGCTGCTGGACCTGCTGCAGGTCGGCCACTGCGCGGAGCGCCGCCCGGCGCAGATGTCCGGCGGCGAGCAGCAGCGGGTGGCCATCGCCGTCGCCCTCGCCAACAGCCCCTCGGTGGTCCTGGCCGACGAGCCCACCGGCGAGCTGGACTCGGACACCTCGCACCTGATCTTCGAGGCCTTCCGGACGGTCAACCGCGAGCTGGGGGCGACCGTGGTGATCGTCACCCACGACCTGATGGTGGCCGGCGAGGTCCGCCGCACCGTGGCGATCCGCGACGGCCGGGCCGCCGCCGAGGTGCTGCGCGAACTGACCACGGACGAGCACGGCCAGGAGTCGGTGGTCTCCCGCGAGTACGCCACCCTGGACCGCGCCGGACGGCTGCAGCTGCCCCGCGAGTTCCTGGACGCGCTGGGCATGGAGCAGCGGGTGGAGGTCACCCTGGAGCCGGACCACCTCGGCGTCTGGCCGGAGCACCCGGAGCCGGCCGCCGACTGAGCGGGTCGCCCGATCGGGCGACCCGCACGGCCGAACGCCCTACCAGAGGTGGGCGTTGACCGCGCGGGCCTCCTCGGCCAGCTCGGGGCACTCCAGCACGGTGACCCCGGCCTGCTCCAGCAGTTCGATCCCCTGGCAGTCGGCGACGAACAGGGCCGGCTCGCGCCAGGCCAGCACCACCCGCGGGATGCCCGCCGCCAGCGCCAGCTGGGCGCAGGGCGTCGGCCGCGACGCCCTGCGGCTGCACGGCTCCAGGGTGGTGTAGAGGGTGGCGGTCCGCAGCCGCGGATCGGCCGGGTCGATCTTGGCCAGCGCCGACTCCTCGGCGTGGACGGTGGCGTCGGTCTCCCGGGAGTAGCCGCGCGCCAGCTCGGTGCCGTCGTCGGCGACGACGACCGCCCCGACCGAGTAGGCGGTCTCCGAGGCCGGGCACTGCCGGGACAGCTCGACGGCGAGCGCGAGCCGCCGGCGGTCGTCCTCGGTCAGCCGGTCGGCGGCCGGCTGCTCCCGCTTCTCGTCCTGCTTCTCCGGCACCCGGTAGTGGAGCAGCGCGACATCGCCGACGGCGTCGGTCCCGACCAGCTCCATCCGGTGCAGCGCGTCCTGCGGGAACCGGCCGGCGTTGACGAAGCGCGGGGCCTCGTCCGCGCCGACGAAGAAGGGCGCGACCGCGAGCCGGATCTCGTCCACCAGTCCGGAGGTGAGGAACAGGGTGTGGACGGCTCCCCCGCCCTCCACCATCAGTCGGCGGACGCCGCGCACGCCCAGGTCGTCCAGGACCGCCCCGAGGTCGAGCCCGGCGCCGGTGCCGACCACCTCGGCGAGCCCGGCCAGCCGCGCCGTCAGCCGCGCCACCGCCGCGTCGGGCGAGTAGACCAGCTTGGCGCGGCCGTCGCCGTACTGCCACAGGCGCAGCTCCGGATCGAGGTCGCCGCCGCCGGTCAGCACGATCCGCAGCGGCTGCCCGGGCAGGCCGGCGGCCCGGCGCTCGGCCTGCCGCTGCTCCGAGTTGACCAGCAGCCGGGGATTGTCGCTGCGCAGGGTGCCCGCGCCGATCAGCACCGCGTCGCTGTCGGCGCGCAGTTGGTCGACCCGGTCGAGATCGGCCGGGTTGGAGAGCAGCAGCCGCTCGGGGGCGGTGTCGTCGATGTGCCCGTCGATCGACATGGCGACGCTGAGCAGGACATGGGGGCGGCGTGCGGTCATGCCCCCACCGTGCCACATCGCTGCCGCCGCAGTGTCCGGAAACCTGGTGTCAGCGTTGGACCAGCGCCGGCGCATCCCCGCCCGACGCCTCCAGGCTCAGGGCGACGGCGGCGGCGAATCCGGGGGGCATCTCCAGGTCGGTGAGGGTCCAGCCGACCGGTCCCGGCTGTCGGCTGCCGACGTAGTCCAGCTCCGGCCCCCGGCCGAGACCGGTGCCGATGCCCTTGAGGTACGCCTCCTTGCGCGTCCACAGCCGGGCGAACTCCTGCGGCAGCCGGTCGGTCCCCTCCGCCTCCGCCAGCTCCGCCCGCTCCGCCGGATGCAGCACGGTCGCCAGGTCGGCGACGGTCCCGGGCGCGGGCAGGGCCTCGACGTCGGCGCCGACCGCCCGCTCCGCCACGGCGAGCAGCACCAGCGGCCCGGCGTGCGAGAGCGAGAAGTGCAGCCCGGTCGAGGGGTCCGCCGGCGCCGGCCGGCCGTGCGGGGCGCCGCAGCAGGGGCAGGGCTCGCGGGTGAGGGCCACCTGCCCCGGCGGCAGCCCGAGGTACCCGCCGAGCACCCGGCGCAGCATCAGGTGCGCCGCCGTGTAGCGCTCCCGGTCGACGGCCCGGAAGAAGCGTCCGGCCCGCTCCCGCTCCCCGGCGTCGAGCACCGCCTCCGCCTCCCGCTCGCCGCCGAGCACCAGCGGGTCGCCGTCGGACCGGGCGTCGGCCCCAGGGACCTCGCGGAGCCAGATGTGTACCTCGTCACGGTGCGGCCGCATCATTCCTCACTCACGGGGGAACCCTAACGGGTTGGCAGGCACACACCACGGCATGGGCGGCGTTATGACGAGCATGCAGTACGAGAAGGAACTGAAGTTCGACGGCGCCACCGACGTCGAGCTGCCCTCGCTGGAGGGTCTTCCGGGGGTCGCGGCGGTCGCCGCCGCCACGCCCGAGGACCTGGACGCCGTCTACTACGACACATCCGACCTGCGGCTGCTCGCCCACGGGATCACCCTGCGCCGCCGCACCGGCGGCCATGACGCCGGCTGGCACCTGAAGCTCCCGGCCGGCGGACCGGACACCCGCCTGGAGCTGCACCACCCGCTCGACCCCGAGCCCCGGCGGCCCCGCCCCAGGCGGCCCCGAGCCCCGCTCCCCGACCGCGGTTCCCCGGCCCCGCCGACCGAGCTCACCCTCCGGGTCCGGGCCTACCTCCGCGACGCGCCGCTCGGGCCCGTGGTCGACCTGCGGACCCACCGCCGCCGCACCCTGCTGCTGGACCGCAGGCAGCGCCCGCTGGTCGAGGTGGCCCGGGACGCGGTGACCGCGCGCCGGACCGGCGAGGCCACCGCAGCGGCCTGGACCGAGGTCGAGGCGGAACTGCTACGGGGCGATCCGGCCCTGCTGGACGCGGTGGCGCAGCGGCTGACCCGGGGCGGGCTGCGCCGCTCCGCCAGCCCCTCCAAGCTGGCCCGGGCCCTGTCGACGGCGGCGGTCCGGACCCCGCCGCCCCGCCCGCCCCGATCGGCGACCCGATCGCCGACCCGATCGGCGCGGCCGTCACCGCACTGCTGCGGACCCAGGTCGCCGCGCTGCTGGCGCTGGACCACCGGGTCCGCACCGACCAGCCCGACGCGGTCCACCGGATGCGGGTCACCGTGCGCCGGCTGCGCAGCGCGCTGAAGACCCACCGCGCGCTGTTCCGCACCTCGGCGGGGCCCGGGCTGGTCGGGCTCGGCGAGGAGCTGCGCCGGTTCGCGGCGGTCCTCGGCGCGGCCCGCGACCGCGAGGTGCTGGGCGCGGCGCTGACCGACGAGATCGAAGGGCTGGCGCCGGAGGAGTGCCCGGGTCCGGTCCGCGAACGCGTCACCGCCTGGGCCGGGGCCCGCTACCAGGAGTCCTGGACCGGCGTGGTGGCGGAGCTGGACAGCGCCGGCTACTTCGCACTGCTGGACGCCCTGGAACGGCTCGTCGCCGCACCGCCGCTCCGGCGACGGGCGGCGGCGCGGCCCGCCGGTCCGGCCTTCGAGCGGCGGCTGGCCGCGGAGCAGGGCCGGGTCCGCCGGCTGCTGGCCGCAGCCGCCGGGACCGAGCCGGGTCCGGAACGCGACACCGCGCTGCACGGGGCCAGGAAGGCCGCCAAGCGGGCCCGCTACGCCGGGGAGGGCGCCAGGCCGGTGCTCGGCGGGTCCGCGCAGCGCTTCACCCGGCGGATGACCTCGATCCAGGAACTCCTGGGGACCCGCCAGGACGCGGTGCTGGCCTGCCGCGAGCTCCCCGGCCTGGCCGCCGAGGCGCATGCGGCGGGCGAGCCCGGCTTCGGCTACGGGATCCTCTACGCGGGCCGCCGGGCCGTGGTGCGGCGCTGCGACGCGGAGCTGGCCGAGCGGCTGCCCGCGCTGCTCGCCGAACTGGAGTCGACACCCGTGCAGCGGCCTGCGGCGGAGTGAACCGGACCCGGGAGGCTGGGGCAGAATGCCGACCATGGCGAAGCAGAAGAAGGTCGTGGCCCCGGGCGCGCACGGCCCCGTGGCCCATCGGGGCCCTGACACGGCGGCCCCCTGTCCCTGCGGGCTCGACCTGGCCTACGGCGACTGCTGCGGGGTCTTCCACCGCGGCGAGGCCGCCGCCCCCACGGCGGAACGGCTGATGCGCTCGCGCTACAGCGCGTTCGCCGTCGGGGATGCCGGGTACCTGCTGCGGACCTGGCACCCGACCACCCGCCCGGCGCGGCTCGACCTCGATCCCGGGACCCGCTGGGTCCGACTGGAGATCATCGCCACCGCCGAAGGCGGTCCGTTCCACACCGAGGGCACGGTCGAGTTCCGCGCCCACTACCGGGAGCGCGGCCACGACGACTCGCTGCACGAGCTCAGTCGATTCGTCCGGGACGGCGGCGCCTGGGTCTACCTCGACGCGCAGCAGTAGCGCGGGAGGAGGTCGGCGGCTGCTACAGCAGCTGCTCGGACTCGTTGCTGGGGAAGATCTCCCCGACCGAGGGCTCGGCGCTCGGCGCCGGGGCGGCGGAGGGCGCGGGGCTGCAGGTGAAACCGAGGCGCTCCATGGCACGGACGACGTCCGCGGCGCTGAAGTCACGGCGGTCCTGCTTGGTGATCACAGCACCGACCTGCTTGATCGGATACGAACGACGGCCGATCTTCACGGACTCCCCGGTGACGGGCTCGGCTTTCACATCACGCATAAGAGCCACTACCTCGCTCGCCTGCAGGTAGAAGGAGCAGCCGGCGATGGTGAAGCGCATCATGCCTCGCAGTTTGAAGAGGTTTTCAGTACAACCAGCCTCGCACAGCGCGGGGCGCACGGAAAGGTCGGTTCCCCCGTCGGCGGTATCGGGATCCGGAGGTTCGCCCGGTCGTGTGCTAGCTTTGGTGATGTTGCAGTTTTGGTTCCCATGAACGTTGTGTGCGCCTTGCGGGTTGTAACCCAAGGCGCACTTTTGTTTTTATTCCGGTTTTTTGTGGTGCATGTCGCAGCCGGAGCGGGGCGATCATCGCGGCGACGACGGGATCCGTGCTGTGCGGTTCCCGACTTGCCCCATGAAGGAGATAGACATGGCTACTGGCACCGTGAAGTGGTTCAACGCGGAAAAGGGCTTCGGTTTCATCGAGCAGGACGGTGGCGGCGCTGACGTCTTCGCCCACTACTCGAACATCAACGCCCAGGGCTTCCGCGAGCTGCTCGAGGGCCAGAAGGTCGAGTTCGACGTCACCCAGGGCCCGAAGGGCCCGCAGGCGGAGAACATCCGCCCGCTGTGATGCGGGTCGGGCGCGAGCCCGACGCTGACTGACCGACTGACCCGGAAGGGCCCCGCCGTTCGACGGCGGGGCCCTTCCGCATTGCCTGGCGGCTACGTATATTCGGCTGCACCTGCGAGCCCCTGACGCCACCTCAGCTCGCACATACGGCCATTTTGGTGACACAGGCTCGAACATGCGGGTTCTCCCGGGCGTCGGCGGGTACCACCCCTGCAAGGCTGTGCCCCAGAGCCGCACCGGAGGGAGCGCCAGCGCCATGAGCACCGCAGCGAGCAGCACCGCCGAGAGAAGCAGCGCCGCCGTCGTACGCATCCACGGCCATGTCGCCGAACCCCTCGAACTGACCGTTCAGCACCTGCGCCGGCTGCCCGAGCAGCGGGTCACCGTGAGCTTCGACTGCCTCAAGGAGGGACCGCAGTTCCACGACTTCGAGGGACCGACGCTGTGGGACGTGCTGCGCACCATCGGTCCGAGCCCGGACTACGCCGCCCGCAAGCAGCGCAGCCGGCTGCTGCTCACGGTCACCGGCGCCGACGAGCACTGCGCGGTGCTGTCCTGGGGCGAGGTCGACCCGGAGTTCGGCGGCCAGCGGATCCTGCTGGCCACCAGCATCGACGGCCTGCCGCTGGACAGCGCGGGCCCGCAGCTGGTGGTCCCCGCCGACGTCTGCGGCGCCCGGTACATCTCCGGCATCCGCGCGGTCTGGGTCGGTCCGGCGGCCTGCTGAACACGATCGAAAGCTGAACGAGAGCGGCACCGACGGGCTGGGCAGGTCGCCGGCCGGGTGCCGCTTCGGGCGCTGACCGGGCACCCCGCACCTGCTCGGGGCCGGGATGGGGATTGCCAGGTCCTCCCCCGCCCGGATAGCCTCGGGCCAGGTGGCGATCCACCTGGTGGAGACGATCGAAGAGGAGGGCGGCCGACCATGCGGAGCACGCGTCAGCAGCACGCCGCCCCCGCCCTCGCTCCCCGGCGCAGCCTCGTCGGCGCCTTCTCGCGCCGCCACATCGACCTGCAGCGCGTCGCCGGCGCACTGTGTACGGGCTGACGACGCCCCTTCCGGTCCGCCGCACCTGCACCGCCCGGCTGAACTGACCCCGGTCCCGCACGTGTCCGGCCGTCCGGCCGTTCCTCCGTCCGGACGCGGTCCGGCGACCCGCCTTCGCCCACCTCACCGCCGCCGCCCCGGCTGACCGCCGGGTCGTGACCGGCGACCCCTCCCGCACGCCCTCCCCTGCCGCCCAGGCCCACGACGGCCGGCCCCGGTCCGCTCCGGCGCCGCGGCCCGTCGGCATGCCCGCAACCGATCCGCAGCCGAGCAGAGAGCGATCCGACCATGGCTTCCGCACACCCCGCACACCCCTCCCCCGCCGCTCCGCTGCATCTGGCCGTCGCCCTCGACGGCAGCGGCTGGCATCCCGCCGCCTGGCGCGAACCAGGTTCCCGGGCAGACGAGTTGTTCACCGCCGGCTACTGGGCCGAGCTGGTCGCCGAGGCCGAGCGCGGCCTGCTGGACTTCGTCACCATCGAGGACTCCCTCGGCTTCCAGTCGTCCACCCCCGGCAGCCCCGACGGGCGGACCGACCAGGTGCGCGGCCGGCTCGACGCGGTGCTGATCGCCGCCCGGATCGCCCCCCTGAGCCGGCACATCGGACTGGTGCCGACCGCCGTCGCCACCCACACCGAGCCCTTCCACCTGTCCAAGGCCATCGCCACGCTCGACTACGTCAGCGGCGGGCGCGCCGGGGTCCGGGTCCAGGTGTCCGGACGGCCCGACGAGGCGGCCCACTTCGGCCGCCGCGAGTTCCCCGCCTTCCCGGCCACCTTCGAGGAGTTCGGGCGGCCCGAGGTGCAGCAGCGGATCGCGGTGCTGTTCGAGGAGGCCTCGGACTGGATCGAGGTGCTGCGCCGGCTCTGGGACAGCTGGGAGGACGACGCCGAGATCCGCGACGTCGCGACCGGCCGCTTCGTCGACCGGAGGAAGCTGCACTACATCGACTTCGAGGGGGAGCACTTCAAGGTCAAGGGGCCGTCGATCACGCCGCGCCCGCCGCAGGGACAGCCGCTGGTCACCGCGCTGGGCCACGACACCGTCCCCTACCGGCTGATCGCCGGCTCCGCCGACGTCGGCTACGTGACGCCCCACGACGCCGACCGGGCCCGGGCCGTGGTGGCCGAGGTCCGCGCGGCGCAGGCCGAGGCCGGACGGGCGGAGGAGACCGTGCACCTCTTCGGCGACCTGGTGGTCTTCCTGGACCAGGACGGCTCCGCCGCCGCCGGGCGCAGGCAGCGGCTGGACGAGTCGGCCGGGGCCGAGTACCGCAGCGACGCCCGGATCTTCACCGGCACTCCTGCCGAACTGGCGGACCTGCTCCAGGAGTTGCAGCAGGCCGGGCTGACCGGCTTCCGGCTGCGGCCGGGCGCGCTGCCGCACGACCTGGAGCAGATCACCCGGGGCCTGGCGCCCGAGCTCCAGCGCCGGGGCGCGTTCCGCTCCGGCTACGAGGCGGACACCCTGCGCGGGCTGCTGGGCCTCTCCCGCCCCGCCAACCGCTACGCCGCCACCCCCGCTGCCGCCGTCTGATCCCGGAAGGACCTCCCCCGTCATGAGCAGCACCACCGACTCCGCCAAGCCCCTCAAGCAGATCCACCTCGCCGCGCACTTCCCCGGCGTGAACAACACCACCGTGTGGAGCGACCCGCAGGCCGGCAGCCACATCGAGTTCGAGTCCTTCGTCCGGCTCGCGCAGACCGCCGAGCGGGCCAAGTTCGACTTCCTCTTCCTCGCCGAGGGGCTGCGGCTGCGCGAACAGGGCGGCGAGATCTACGACCTGGACGTGGTCGGCCGCCCCGACACCTTCACCGTGCTGGCCGCGCTGGCCGCGGTCACCGAGCGGCTGGGCCTGACCGGCACCATCAACTCGACCTTCAACGAGCCCTACGAGGTGGCCCGGCAGTTCGCCAGCCTGGACCACCTCTCGGCCGGCCGGGCCGCCTGGAACGTGGTCACCTCCTGGGACGCCTTCACCGGCGAGAACTTCCGGCGCGGCGGCTTCCTGCCGCAGGAGGAGCGCTACTCCCGGGCCAAGGAGTTCCTGGCCACCGCCTCGGAGCTGTTCGACTCCTGGCAGGGCGGCGAGATCGTCGCGGACCGGGAGGGCGGGACCTTCCTGGCCGACCCGCTGGCCGGCTCCTTCCGGCACCAGGGGCCGCAGTTCGACATCGCCGGGCAGTTCAACGTCCCGCGCAGCCCGCAGGGGCGGCCGGTGATCTTCCAGGCCGGGGACTCGGACGAGGGACGCGAGTTCGCCGCCTCCACCGCCGACGCCATCTTCAGCCGGCACAGCACCCTGGAGCCGGGCCGGGCGTTCTACGCCGACGTGAAGGGCCGGCTCGCCAAGTACGGCCGCCGCCACGACGAACTGCTGATCCTGCCGGCCGCCACCTTCGTCCTCGGCGACACCCCGGAGGAGGCCCAGGAGGCGGCACACCGGGTCCGGCTCCAGCAGGTCAGCGGGCAGACCGCGATCCGCTTCCTGGAGCAGCTCTGGAACCGCGACCTCTCCGGCTACGACCCGGACGGCCCACTGCCGGAGATCGACCCCGCGGTCGGCGAGCACACCGTCGCCCGCGGCCGGGCCAGCGTCCGGATGTTCGGCGACCCGCTCACCACCGCCCGGGAGTGGCGGGAGCGCGCCGCCGCCGAGAAGCTCTCCATCCGGGAGCTGATCATCGAGGTGACCGGCCGCCAGTCCTTCGTGGGCACCCCGGCCGAGGTCGCGACCAGCATCAACGACCTGGTCCAGGCGGATGCCAGCGACGGCTTCATCCTGGTCCCGCACATCACCCCGGGCGGTCTCGACGGGTTCGCGGACCGGGTCGTGCCGCTGCTCCAGGAGCGCGGCGTCTTCCGGACCGAGTACCGGGGCACCACGCTCCGCGACCACCTCGGCCTGGCCGAGCCCGGCCGGGGCGGCGCCGACGCCCGCGCCGGGCAGGAGCGGGTGGCCTCGTGAAGTTCCTCGCCATCACCCTGATCGCGCACACCCCCGACCCGGTCACCGGGGTGCGGAAGAGCACCCGGGACCGCTTCCGCGAGGTGCTGGACAACGCCCTGCTCGCGGAGGAGCTGGGCTTCGACGGCTTCGGCGTCGGCGAACGGCACGAGCGTCCGTTCATCTCCTCCGCACCGCCGGTCGTGCTCAGCCACATCGCCGCGCTGACCTCCCGGATCCGGCTGTTCACGGCGGTGACCACGCTCAGCCTGCTGGACCCGGTGCGCGCCTACGAGGACTACGCCACCCTGGACCACCTGTCCGGCGGGCGGCTGGAGCTGATCATCGGCAAGGGCAACGGTTCGGCCCAGCGCGAGCTGTTCCAGGTCACCCCCGAGGACCAGTGGGACCGCAACGCCGAGGGCTACGAGCTGTTCCGGCAGCTCTGGCGGAACGACAAGGTCACCGCCGAGACCCGGTTCCGGCCCTCGCTGCACCAGGCCGAGGTCTGGCCGCGTCCGCTGCAGCAGCCGGTCCGGGTCTGGCACGGCAGCGCCACCAGCAGGGAGTCGGTGGACCTCGCCGCCCGCTACGGCGACCCGCTGTTCTCGGCCAACGTCACCAACCCGATCGAGCCCTACGCCGAACTGATCCGCCACTACCGCGAGCGCTGGGAGCACTACGGCCACGACCCGGCCGCCGCGGTCGTCGGGGCGGGCACCGCCGGCTACTACGCGACCCGGACCTCGCAGCAGGCACTGGCGACCTACCGGCCGATCTTCGAGGCGCAGACCGCCCTCCAGCGGACCCTCGGGCTGGAGCCGGTCTACGGCTCGCTGGAGGACTTCGTCGAGCGCAGCTCGGCGCTGATCGGCAGCCCGCAGCAGGTGCTGGAGAAGGTGCACCGCTACCACGCACAGTTCGGCCACAGCGTGCTCCACCTCCATGCCGAGGCCGGTGGACTGACGGACAGTCAGCACCGGGACTCGCTGGAGCTGTTCCAGGCGGAGATCGCCCCGGAACTGCGCCGGACCATCCCCGACCCCCCGTGGCAATGGGGACCGGTGGCGCCCGCCGCCGAGCCCGAGCTCGCCGCCACCCCCGCCTGACCGACCGTCACCACCCGAAAGGAGGCGCGGCCGTGAACGCCACGCCGCTCGCCGTGCTCGACCTGGTGCCGGTCTCCTCCGGCTCCTCCGCCCCCGAGGCGCTGCGCAACAGCATCGACCTGGCCCAGCAGGCCGAACGACTCGGCTACACCCGCTACTGGTTCGCCGAGCACCACCTCAACCCCGGCGTCGCCGGGACCTCCCCCGCCGTGCTGCTGGCGCTGACCGCGTCCGCCACCTCGACCATCCGGATCGGCTCCGGGGCCGTCCAGCTGGGCCACCGGACGGCGCTGTCCACGGTCGAGGAGTTCGGCCTGATCGACGCCCTGCACCCGGGCCGGATCGACCTCGGCCTGGGCCGCTCGGCCGGACGGCCGCCCAAGCCCGGGGCGCCGGTGCGCCGGCCGGCGCTGGTGGGCGCGGAGCGGACGGCGGTGGTGGACGGCCGGACCGCCAACGGGCTGCGGATACCGCCGAAGTTCTCCTTCGCCGGGCTGCTCTCCTCGCCCCGCTTCGTGCTGCACCAGGAGCTGCTCCAGCAGCGCCACGCGGAGTCGCAGGACTACACGGAGCAGATCGGCGACATCCTGGCGCTGCTGGCCGGGACCTACCGCTCCGCCAACGGCGAGGAGGCGCACATCGTGCCCGGCGAGGGCGCCGACCTGGAGCTGTGGATCCTGGGCAGCAGCGGCGGCGAGAGCGCCGAGGCGGCGGGCGCCAACGGGCTGCGCTTCGCGGCCAACTACCACGTCAGCCCGGGCACGGTGCTGGAGGCCGCCGAGGGCTACCGGGCGGCGTTCCGCCCCTCGGCGGTGCTGGACCGCCCCTATGTGACGGTCTCCGCCGACGTGGTGGTGGCCGAGGACGAGGCCGCCGCGCGGGAGCTCGCCGCCGGCTACGGGCCGTGGGTGCGCTCCATCCGCACCGCCGCCGGCGCGATCAGGTTCCCGACCCCGGCCGAGGCCCGCGCCCTGCCCTGGTCCGACGCCGACCGGGAGCTGGTCGCGGACCGGGTGGACACCCAGTTCGTCGGCACCCCCGGCCAGGTGGCGGACCAGCTGGAGCGGCTGCGGGACGCGACCGGCGCGGACGAACTGGTGGTCACCACCATCACCCACGACCACGCCGACCGGGTCCACTCCTACCGGCTGCTGGCGGAGGAGTGGGCGCGCCGCTGACCACTGTGGGCGGGGAGTGACGGGGCGGCGCGGGGAGGGGACGCGCCGCCCCGTCACTTTGCGCTGCCGTCACCGGGGTTCCACCCCGCGGACCCCATCCGGAGTCACTTCTCCGCTTGTGCTAGCGTACGCATCCGGAGTCGTATCTCCGGTTAACTTCGTCAGTGGGATCCACACACTTATGGCCAGGACCAGTACCCGTCCCCATTACAACGTCACCTTCGCCGTCCTCCTGCTCGGAGTGGCGGCCTACTCCCTCCTCCAGTCGATGGTCGTCCCGGTCCTGCCGACGCTGATCACCGACCTCCACACCACCCAGGACACCGCGACCTGGCTGATGACCGCCTACCTGCTCTCGGCCTCGGTGGCCACGCCGATCCTCGGCCGGATAGCCGACATGGTCGGCAAGGAGCGGATGCTGATCGTCACGCTGCTCGCGCTGACCGTCGGCTCGGCGCTGGCCGGGCTCTCGCACTCGATCGGGCTGATGATCGTCGCGCGAGTGATCCAGGGCCTGGGCGGCGGCGTGCTGCCGATCTCCTTCGGCATCATCCGCGACGAGTTCCCGGCCGTCCGGGTGCGCGGCGCCGTGGGCATCACCGCCGCGCTGACCGCCGTCGGCGGCGGCTTCGGCCTGATCCTGGCCGGTCCGATCGTCGACAACATGGACTACCACTGGCTGTTCTGGTTCCCGATGATCATGACGGCCATCGCCACCGTCGCGACCTGGCTGTTCGTCCCCGAGTCCCCGGTCCGCACCCCCGGCCGGATCAGCTGGGGCGCGGCCGCGCTGCTCTCGGCCTGGCTGATCACCCTGCTGCTGGGCGTCTCCGAGGGCCCGATCTGGGGCTGGGGCTCCGCCCGGATCATCGGCCTGTTCGCCGCCGCCGTGGTCTGCGCCGCCCTCTGGATCCTGGTCGAGCTCCGCTCCGACGCCCCGCTGATCGACATGCGGATGATGCGGATCCCCGCCGTCTGGACCGCCAACCTGGTGGCCCTGCTCTTCGGTGTCGTGATGTACACCACGATGACCTTCCTGCCGCAGCTGGTGCAGACGCCGGAGAAGCTGGCCGGCTACGGCTTCAGCGCCAGCATCACCCAGTCCGGCCTCTACATGCTGCCGATGACCATCGGCATGTTCATCCTCGGCGTGGCCACCGGACCGCTCGCGGCCCGGTTCGGCTCCAAGCGGGTGCTGGTCGCCGGCGGTCTGGTCACCGTGCTGCCGTTCCTGCTGCTGGCCCTCCAGCACGACGAGGCGTGGGAGCTCTACACCGCCTCCGCCGTGATGGGCGTCGGCATGGGCCTCGCCTTCTCCTCCATGTCCTCGATCGTGGTCGAGGCCGTCTCCCCGGAGCAGACCGGCGTCGCCAGCGGCATGAACGCCAACATCCGCACCATCGGCGGCGCGATCGGCAGCGGCATCGCGGCCAGTATCCTGGCCTCGGGCGTCACCGCCGCGCACCCGTTCCCCCCGGACTCGGGCTACACCAACACCTTCTGGATGCTCACCGGGGCCGCCGTGCTCGCAGCGGCGGCGTCGCTGATCATTCCGACGGTCCGCAAGGGCGTCGGACCGGCCGCGCCCGGGCACCCCGGCGCACAGGACGCGGCATCCGAGGGCGAGGAAGCAGCCATCGCATGACCGAGAGCCCGGTGCGGCCGACGCCGCCCGCCCCCGAGGCACCCCTGCCGACGCCGGACGCCGGGACGGCCGCCGCGCCGAAGGCGCTGCGGCGCGACGCGGCGGAGAACCGGGAGCGGCTGCTCCGGGCCGCCTGGCAGGTCTTCGCCGAGCACGGCCCGGACGCCGGGGTCGAGGAGATCGCCCGGCGGGCCGGGGTCGGCATGGGGACCCTCTACCGCCGCTTCCCCACCAAGGAGGCCCTGGTCGAGGCGCTCAACGACGGGCTGCTGGCGGAGATCCTCAGCAGCGCCCGCCGGGCGGTGGCCGAACAGCCGCACGGGCTCGGCCTGGAGGCCTACCTCTGGTACACCGGGACGACGATGTCGGCCCACCACGGCTGCCTCTCCCGGCTCTGGCAGGGCGCGCCACCGGCGAGCGACCCGCGCCGGGTGGAGCTCTGGAGCCTGGTGGGCATCCTGCTGGAGCAGGCCAAGGAGGCCGGCGAGATCCGGCAGGACCTGACCCTCACCGACGTCTACCTGTGCGTGCTGACCCTGCGCAGCCTGATCGACGACACGGCGGCCCAGGCCCCGGACATCTGGAAGCGCCACCTGGCGGTGGTGCTGGCCGGCTTCCGCCCGGCCGGGACGCCGCTCGGGCACCGTCCCGAGGACGACAGCCTGGTGCAGACCGGCGTCGCCTGCCGCCCGCAGCGGCACCACTGACCCTGCGTCGACACCGCCCCGGGGGCAGGCCGTCCCCGGCGGGTTCCGACCCGGCCCCGGGGAGCGGTCGCTTGGTGCTGTCGTAGCCGCGTGCAAGTCTTGGGGCATGAGCGACACGCGGCGCAGTCAGCGCTACTCCGTGCCCACCGGGCGGCCCTTCCTGCTCGGCGAGCTCAGGACCAAGCTCGCCGCCATCGAGGGCCAGGCCCGGGCACTGTACGAGAACTCCCACCCGGCCGAGATCGAGGTGGTGGCCGACGAGCTGTACCTGCTCTTCACCACCGCCCGCAACCTCGCCCCGCCGCGCACCTACACCGGCTGCGACCGCCACCCCAACGGCGCGATCGACCCCGAGGCGCCGCAGGGCTGGACCCGCTGCCTGCTCTGCAACGAGGCCCGGCGGCGCGGCACCGCGTCGACCGCCGTCCCGGCGGTGGCCCGGGCCACCGCCCTGGGCTACCCGCTGCCGGACGGCCCCTACACCGTCGAGCTGCTGCTCGGCTTCCTGCGCGCGACCACCGAGCAGGCCTATGCGCTGGACCTGCGCTCGGCCGAGTCCGCCTACGCCGACCTGGCCGACGTGGTGCACCAGGCGTTCATCGTCGCGCGCGAGCTCTCGCGTCCGCGCAACACCTCGGGCTGCGACCGGCATCCGGGCGCGCCGACCGACCCGACGGCGGACAACGCCTGCCTGTTCTGCGTCGCCGACCGCCGCCGCCGGCTGGACGAGCGCGACGGCGTCCCGGTGATGACCGCCCGAGCGGCGCTCCGCGGCACCCAGCGCCGCCGCCCGAGCGCGCCCCGGCCCAACCCGGGCGCCGGATCGGAGACCTCGCCGCCACAGTAGGCCGACCGCGGTCGGCAGCCGTCCGGCGGTGGCGGACCGCCGCGCGGGTCAGCCGATCGGCTCGGTGGAGTCGCCCGCCAGCAGCAGCTGCGGGACCTGGGTGAAGTCCCAACCGCCCCCGCTGCGAGCGGTGAGCACCCAGACCAGGTCGAAGCGGTCGTCCGGCCAGGAGGACGGCGGAGTCGGGCTGACCGGACCGAGGTGGTCGATGATGGCGGCGATGCTCTCGTGCTCCCAGGCGACCAGCCGGGGTCCGGCGGAGGCGAGCAGCGCCGCCGCGAGCGCGGCCTCCTGCCCCTTGGCGAAGCGCAGGTCCAACTGGACGCCGAGGGCGGCGGCGGTCGGGGTCGCCGTCTCCTCCGGCCGGCGGCTACCGCCGCTGCTCGGGTCGGCGGCGTGGACGCCGGCCGGCCGGACCAGCCCGGTCCTGACCGGGACCGGGGCGCCGCTGCCGTCGCGCGGCGCGAACAGTCCGGTCAGCGCGCCCGCCCGGGTCCAGCCCTGGACGGTCAGCGACTCGGAGTCCTTCTTCCCGTCGGCGGTGATGCCGTACGGGGCTCCCGAGCCGGTGGGCTTCTCCGCGTGACGGATGATCATAATGACGTCCGGGCCGGCCGCTGCCGACCCGGCCGACGGGATCGGCGCCGCAGTCGGGTCCCCGGCCCGAGCCCCGGTCGGCGTCGCGGCCTTCGCCGCGTCCTTCCCGTGGCCGCCGCAGCCGGCCAGCAGCGGCACCGCCGCCGACGCGGCGAACAGGCCCAGCACGGCGCGGCGCGGTCGCCCTGATGCTTCGGAAACTGGAGCCTCGGACATGGTCGGTCCCCCTCCGCCCGGAGGCAGTTGCCATCGGCGCGGCGCTCCGGGCGGCGCCACGGCCGCCCACCCTAACCGTCCATTACGGGACAAAATCCGAATCACCGGTAAGAGGCGGGTACGAAGCATCGGACCGGTCCGCGGTCGGCTGCCGGTAGCGCCCCGGCGTGGTGCCGAAGGCGTGGCGGAAGGACTCGATGAAGGCGCTGGTGCTGCTGTAGCCGCAGTCGGCGGCGACCGCGGTGACGGAGGCCCCGGACGCCAGCAGCACCAGCGAGTGGTGCAGCCGCAACTGGGTGCGCCACTGCGGGAAGCTCATCCCGGTCTCCCGCCGGAAGAGACGGCTGAGCGTGCGCTCGCCGGCGCCGACGGCCGCGCCGAACGCGGCCAGGTTCCGCTGGTCGGCCGGGTCGGCGTGGAGCAGCGCGGCGATGCCCCGCAGCCGCTCGTCCGCCGGGGACGGCAGGTGCAGCGGAAGCGTGTCGACCTGCTGGAGCTGGTCGAACGCGACCTGCCGCAGATTGCCCCGCCGCCGGTCGGCCTCGGCGCCGGTCCCGTCGAGGGAGGTCAGGCTGATGATGACCTCGCGCAGCAGCGGGGAGACGGCGAGCACCGTCGGCCGGTCGACCCGGATCGGGTCCATGGCCCGGTCGAAGGCCAGCGTCCGCATCAGGGTCGGGCCGTGGGCCCGGTGCGCGTGGGCGGCCCCGGCCGGGATCCAGACCGCGCGGTGCGGCGGGACGATCCAGCCGCCCGCCTCGGTCGACACCGCCAGGACGCCCCGGCTGGGGTGGATCAGTTGGTGCACGGCGTGGTCGTGCCAGTCGATGGTCTGCCGGTGCGCGAGCTCCGAGCGGGTCGAGCCGGACAGCGAACGGCGGGTTGGCGACACAAGTAGGCAGACTATCGATAGCCGATCCTCCCCGCCGCTCGACACCATGAGGTCGTCCCCGGGCACAGCCCGAGCGCCGACAGCGACGTAGCCGACAGCGACGAAGGAGAGCGGCCGTGACCGACACCGGCATCGACGAGGCAGCCACCGCCGGGGCGGACGGCGCCGCCGCCCCCCTCGGCGCCTGGCGGCGGATGCGGCTGTGGGGCATGGCCCACGCCGTCGACGACCTCTACCAGGGACTGATCCCGGCCAGCGTCCCCTACTTCGTGCTGGACCGGCACTACGGCTACGTCGCGGCCTCCGGGCTCACCCTGGCCGCGACCATCGGCAGTTCCGTGCCGCAGCCGTTCATCGGTCTGGCCGTGGACCGGATGCGGCTGGGCCGGCTGCCCGCCATCGGCATCGCCCTGGCCGGGACCGGCCTCGGGCTGTCCGGGCTGCTCGGCTCCTACGCCGCGGTCTGGTGCGCGATCCTGCTCTCCGGCCTCGGTATCGCCATGTTCCACCCCTCGGCCGGCAAGGCCGCCAGGGAGGCGGCCGGGGACAGCGCGAGTGCGATGAGCATCTTCGCGGCCGGCGGCAGCGTCGGCTTCTTCCTCGCCCCGGTGCTGGCGACGCCCGCGCTGATCGCCTGGGGCGTCGGCGCGACCGCGCTGTTCCTCCCGCCCGCGCTGCTGACCGCGTTCGTACTGCTGCGCCACCGCCGCCGCGGCGGCGACCTCGGCGCAACCGCCGTGCTGCGCACCGGCCGTGACCGCTGGCGTCCGTTCGCGGCGCTGACCGGGGTGGCGGTGGTCCGGTCGACCGCGTTCTTCGGCATCAGCACCTTCATCGAGCTCTACTGGCTGCACCAGCTGCACGCCTCGCGCGCCCTGGCCGGGGTGGCGCTGACCTGCTTCCTGGCCGGCGGGGTCGTCGGCACGCTGCTCGGCGGCCGGATCGCCGACCGCTTCGGGATGGTGCGCACCGTGCAGTCCGGCGCGGCCCTGCTGCTGCCGATGCTGATCGGGCTGCGGCTGACCTCCGGCAGCCTCCTCCCGCTGGTGTTCGCGGCGCTCACCGGGATCGCGCTGAACATCCCGTTCGCGGTGCTGGTGAAGCTCGGCCAGGACTACCTGCCGACCCGCCCGGGCACGGCGGCCGGGGTCACCCTGGGCCTCGGCGTCAGCATCGGCGGCCTGACCGCCCCGGCCTTCGGCCTGATCGCCGACGCCAACGGCCCGCAGGGCGTCCTGGACGCCCTCTGCCTGGTCCCCCCGATCGCCGTCCTGCTCGGCCTGCTCCTGCCGGAACCGGGCGGAATACCTGCGGTAGCATGAGTAGCATGAGCAGTAGCAAGAAGTACTCGGTCAGCCTCCCGGAGGACCTTGCCGAGACCGTCCGCTCCCGGACCGGACCGGGAGCGTTCTCGGCCTACGTCGCCGAGGCACTCGAACACAAGCTCGCCATGGACAAGCTCGCGGAGATCGTCGCCGACTTCGAGACGGACAACGACCCCATCACGCCGGAAGAGCTCGCCGCCGCCATGGCGGACCTGGACCACGAGACCCCGGACAGCCGGAGGCATGCCGCCTGATGCCGGGCACACTGCTTCTGGACAGCGAAGGACTCTCCAAGCTCTACCGCAAGGACCGCGGGGTCATCGCGTACATCGAAGCCGCGAGAATCCGGGGCGTCCGGACCGGATGCACCGTCATGACCCTCCTGGAGGCGGACGACCCCCGGATCCACCGGGCCCGGATCTCGTTCGCGCTCTCCCTGATCGATGTCCACGACGTCAACCGGGAACTGGCCGACGCCGCTGCCGCCATGCTGCGCACTCATGGCCTGCGCGGCCACAAGTACGCCATCGACGCGGTGCTGGCAGCCCTTGCCCGGTCCGGTCCCGGGCCGGTCACGGTACTGACCTCGGACCCGGAGGACCTCACCCTGCTCTGCGGGCCCGCCGTCCGGGTCGTCAAGGTCTGACCCTCAGGCGCGGATGACGGTGACGCCCTGCTCCTCGAACTGCTTGACGATCTCCTCGGGGGCGCCGGCGCCGGTGATGATGGTGTGGATCTCGCGGACGTGGCAGATCCGGGCGAAGGCGCTCTTCTCCAGCTTGGAGCTGTCGGCCAGGACGACCACCTGCTGGGCGCGGCTGGCCATCAGCCGGTTGATGCTGGCCTCTACCTCGTGGTGGGCGGTGGCGCCCAGGGTGTGGTGCAGCGCGTCGACGCCCAGGAACATGACGTCCAGGGTGAGTTCGTCCAGGATCCGGCTGGCCAGCGGGCCGATCAGCTCGTAGGACTTCTCCCGGGCGACGCCGCCGGTGACCACCACCCGCATGTGCGGACGCACCGTCAGTTCGGAGGCGATGTTCAGCGCGTTGGTGACGACGGTCGCGGTCCAGCCCTCGTTCCGGCCCTCGCCCTGGGTGCCGGCGTCGCCGCGGACCGCGATGGCCCGGGCCGCCTCGGTGGTGGTGGTGCCGCCGTTCAGGCCGACCACCATGCCCGAGCGCACCAGCTTCGCCGCGGCCAGGCCGATCCGCTGCTTCTCCTCGGCGTGCCGCGCGGTCTTGTAGCGCAGCGGCAGGTCGTAGCTGACGTTGCCGGCGACCGCTCCCCCGTGCGTGCGCACCAGCAACTGCTGCTGGGCCAGGTGGTCCATGTCGCGTCGGACGGTCGCGGTCGACACACCCAGCCGCTCGGCGGCATCCTCCACCGCGATGCTCTCGCGCTCGGTGAGCAGCTCCAGCAACATGGTGAGGCGCTCGTGGCGATTCACCGTAGACCCACCTCTCAGGCCGGCACCGGCGCTCGGATGCGCACGTTCACAGATGCCTCGTCCGGTGAGCATAGCCCTGCGCGCGGCGTGCAGGTGTATGCACGCCAAGGACGGCTCGGGGAAGCACTCGTTCCGGCGGTCCGTGCAGCCCGTCCCAGCAGCCGAACCCGCCCGCCCGCGCGCTCTCCCGGGCCCCGTCCGGCCGTTGTCCGGTCCGGGCCGACGCCGTCCGTGCGCAGCGGGGCGCCCCCTCGCCTTCCCCTTTCTCTGCATACTCATGCTTGCTCATACAGTTTTACGCTTGTTTTGACTGAGCTCTTGTCAACTATGAGCAGCATGAGTAGAAATCTCTCAGGTGTTATGGACACGCCTGGCTCGCCCAGGCCCCGCCCAAGGCTCGAACGACCTGTGAGGTTGCCCCCGTGTCTTCCCCGTTCACCCGTCTCTCCCGATCGGCCCTGGCCGGCTGCTGTGCGATCGCCACAGCCTCCGCCGGACTGCTGATGGCCGTTCCCGCCACCGCCGCCACCGCCGCCGCCGCCCCCGCGTCGGCCCGGCCGGGCGCGGCCGCCGCCACCGCCCAGTACCCCAACCTCGCGCCGACCCCGCCGATGGGCTGGAACGACTGGTCCTACTACCAGTGCGGCGAAACCGAGCAGAACGTCCTCGCCAACGCGAAGGCACTGGTCACCAGCGGGCTGGCGGCCAAGGGCTACAACACGGTCACCATCGACGACTGCTGGATGGCCCCGAACCGCGACGCCAACGGCAACCTGGTCGCCAACCCGACCACCTTCCCCGACGGCATGGCCTATGTCGGCAAGCAACTCCATGCCATGGGGCTGAAGTTCGGCATCTACGAGGACGCGGGCACCAGCACCTGCGGCGGCTACCCCGGCTCCATGGGCCACTGGACCGAGGACGCCGACCTGTTCGCCTCCTGGGGCGTCGACTACGTCAAGCTCGACGGCTGCAACGTCCCGGACTACCCCGGTGAGAACGACGAGCAGAGCTACTACACCGCCTACTCCGCGATGAGCTCGGCGCTGCTGAAGAGCGGCCGTCCGATGGTCTTCTCGATATCGGCGCCCGCCTACTTCCAGGGGACCTCCGACTGGGACACGGTCATCAAGTGGTCGGCCCAGCTGGGCAACCTCTGGCGCGAGGGCGCGGACACCGCGCTCGGCCAGGAGAGCGGCGCGGCCAAGTGGGACGCGATCACCTACAACTACGGCTACAACGTCGGCCTGGCCGACCTGCAGAGCCCCGGCCGCTGGAACGACCCCGACTTCCTGCTGGCCGGCGACTCCGGCCTGACCCAGGACGAGATCCAGAGCCAGGTGGCCCTCTGGTCGATGATGGCCGCACCGCTGATCTCCAGCACCGACCTGACCAAGCTCTCCGCCGGGGCGCTGGCCGCGCTCGGCAACCAGGCCGTCATCGCGGTCGACCAGGACCCGCTGGGCCTCCAGGGCCGACTGGTCCAGCAGGGCACCGGCTACAACGTCCTGTCCAAGCCGCTGACCGGCGGTGACCGCGCCGTCGCGCTGTTCAACTCCTCGGACTCCGCGCAGACCGTCACCACCTCGGCGGCGACGGCCGGCTTCGGCTCCGGCTCCTCCTTCCTGCTGAAGAACCTGGAGACCGGGGCGGTCACCCAGACCACCGGCACCATCTCGGTGGACGTCCCGCCGCACGGTACGGCGATCTTCCGGGTCAGCCCCGGCGGCAAGCCCGCCACCACCCGCAAGGTCCAGCCGTCCACCGCGATCACCTGGCAGAACGTCTCCACCGCGACCATGCAGAACACCTACCTGGTCAGCCTGACCGACCTGGGCTCGGCCCGGGTGACGGACGCCAAGCTGTCCGTCTCGGCCCCGGCCGGCTGGAAGGTCTCCCCGGTCACCACCAGGCTGCACCAGGTGAACCCGGGCGCGTCCGCGTCCGCCACCTACCGGATCACCGGCCCCGAGGCCGTCCCGGGCACCACCACCACGCCGATCACCGCCACCGCGACCTACCGGGCCGGCGCCGCCGGCCCGGGCTCGGTCAGCGGGCAGGAGACGATCACCAGCGTCGTCCCGTACCCGACCCTGGCCGGAGCCTTCAACAACGTCGGCATCACCGCCGAGTCCACCCCGGCCCCGGGCAACTTCGACGGTGACGGCGACAGCTACTCGGCCGACGCCCTCGCCACGGCCGGAGTCACCCCGGGCTCGACGGTCAGCGCCAACGGCGCCACCTTCACCTGGCCCGACGTCGCCGCCGGCACCGCGGACAACGTCGCCGCCGCCGGTGAGGCGATCACCCTCAGCGGCAAGGGCAGCAGCCTCGCCTTCCTCGGCTCGGAGACCGGCGCGGTGTCCGGCACGGTCACGGTGACCTACACCGACGGCACCACCAGCACCGGCAGCCTCGGCTTCCCCAACTGGTGCTGCACCCCGCCGACCGCCTACGGCGCACAGGTGGCGATCACCACCGACCACCGCGACACCCCCAGCGGCCCGGCCAACTTCGGCATCAGCTACCAGGTGTTCACCAACACCGTGCCGCTGACCGCCGGCAAGACCGTGGCCAGTGTCACCCTGCCGGACCAGGCGGCGATCCACATCTTCGGCCTGTCCGTCGAGCCCTGACCGTCCCCTTCGAGAACCGGGGCGCGGCGGCCACTCCCTCCGGGGAGGGGCCGCCGCGCCCCGGTCCGTCGGGTGCGGCGACAATGCGGACAGACGTCCGCTCATGTCCCACCGGTCAGGGAGTCCCCGCATGCCACTCGAAGTCGCCGACACCGCCCGGCTCTCCCTCGGCGAGGGCTCCCTCTGGGACCCCGAGGCGCAGCGCCTCTACTGGATCGGCATCGAGGACCGACAGCTCCGCTGGCTGGACCACGCCACCGGCGGCTCGCACCTGGTCCAGCTGGACACCCGGCCCGGCACCGTCGCCCTGCACCGGGGCGAGCGGGTCGTGCTGTCCGTCGCCGAGGGCTTCGCCGAGCTCGACACCGCGACCGGCGCCCTGACCCGGGTCGCCGACGTCGAGGCGGACCGCCCCGACCGGCGGATGAACGACGGCAAGCCCGACCCCTACGGCCGACTGGTCGCCGGGACGATGACCGTGGACGAACCGCGCCGCCCCGGACCGCTGTACCGGCTGGAGGCCGGCCCCGACGGCGCACCGCAGGCGGTGGTCCTGCGCGGGGGCATGCTCATCCCCAACGGCCTGGACTGGCCCGAGCCCGACCTGCTCTGGCACATCGACACCCCGACCCACCGCGTCGACCTCTACGCCTACCCGGAGCGGGGCCCGCTCGCGGACCCGATCCGCTCGCTGGACCTGTCCGAGCACAGCGGCTGCCCGGACGGCATGACCCTGGACGCCGAGGGCAACCTGTGGATCGCCTTCTGGGACGGCGGCGCGGTCCGCTGCTTCTCCCCGGAGGGCCGGCTGCTGGAGACGGTCGAGGTGCCGACGGCGCAGCCGAGCAGCTGCGCCTTCGGCGGACCGGACCTGGACACCCTCTACATCACCAGTGCGGGCGGCGGCCCCGGGGCGGCCGACCCGGAGGCGGGCGCGCTGTTCCGCTACCCCGCGCTGACCCTCGGCCGCCCCGCCCGCCGCTGGTCCGGGGCGGCCTGACGCGGCGTCGGTCCGCGCTGCGGCGCGGCGACGGCGCTCAGCCGGCCGGGCAGTCGGCCCAGTCCTTCACCAGCCCGGCCGGGATCTGCGCCGGGCAGCCGCCGGCCGGGGGGAAGACGTCGCTGCCCGTGTATCCCCAGCCGGTGGACCCGGTCCAGCTGAAGTACTTCCGCACGCTGCCCTCGTCCTGCATCCCCACCAGGGTGTTCTGGTCGGCCCCGGCGGTCACCTCGAAGCGGGTGGCGGCGTAGCGGGTGCCGCCGCAGGAGCCGTAGAAGAAGCCGCCCGGAGCCGGCTGGATGTGGTTGAACCGCGGGTTCGCGGCCTCGTAGGCGGCCGTGACGGCGGCCTTGACGCCGGCCGTGGCGGTGAGGTTCTGGCAGCCGGCGGCCGTGCCCGCAGCCGAGCCGCCACCGGCCGGGGCGGGCGCGGAGCTCGCGGCCCCGGGAGTGGCCGCCGCAGGCGCGCTGCTCGCGGCGGCGGCGGTGGCCGGGACGCTCGCGGCGGGAGTGCCGGCGGCGGGAGTACTGGCGGCGGGAGCGGATCCCCCGGTCGCCGAGGCGACGGCCGAGGGCGCGCCGGCGGCCGACCCGCCGCTGCCCCCGGAGCCGCAACCGGCGACCAGCAGTGCGGCGGAGAAGGCGAGAACGGCGGTGGCCGATCGGTGTGCTGACAACTGCATCGAAGTCCCCCTGCTGAGCGTGGTCCGTGTCTGCGCGCAGTCAGTGTCCACCCTGCGTTCCGGCGCCGAGCACCCGCCCCGGCGACTCCGCCGACGCCGCTGCCACCAGCCCGCCGATCCGGTCCGGGTCGGTCTGCGCCGATCCCCGAAGTCATTCGACTTCGAACGACCTGGCCGGTGCGGGCCGGCGGCGCGGCGGCCCCGTCCGACATTCCGTCAGAAGCCGTCGATCGCGGGCGCGTCCATCAGAATGGCGGTGCCGGCGGACGCACCGCACCTGCCCCGCCGCCGGTCGCCCCACCCCTCACCGCCGCACCCACCTGCAAGGACGGTCCGCCCATGGATGAAGCGCAGCTCCAGGATTCCGCGTACTCCGCGTACGACGTCGTCGTCATCGGCGCCGGACCGGCCGGTGAGAACGCGGCCGACTACGCCGTCAGGGGCAGCGGACGCACCGCCGTGCTGATCGAGGCGGAGCTGGTCGGCGGCGAGTGCTCGTACTGGGCGTGCATGCCGAGCAAGGCGCTGCTGCGGCCGGTCGAGGTGCTGGACTCGGTCCGGACGCTGCCGGGGCTCTCCGGCACGGAGCTCGACGTGGCCGGGGTGCTCGCCCGCCGGGACGCGTTCACCAGCCACCACGACGACTCGGGCCAGGTGCGCTGGGCCAACGGCGCCGGGATCGACGTGCTGCGCGGACGCGCCCGGCTGACCGCCCCGCGGACGGTCGAGGTCACCGCTGCCGACGGCACGGTGACCACCCTCCGGGCGCGGCAGGCGGTGGTCCTGGCCACCGGCACCGGTGCCGCGGTCCCGCCCGTGCCGGGCCTGGCCGAGGCCCTGCCGTGGACCTCGCGCGACGTCACCAACCTCGCCGAGGTACCGCGCCGGGTCGCGGTGATCGGCGGCGGCGTGGTCGGCTGCGAGTCCGCGACCTGGCTGAACGGCCTGGGCGCCGAGCAGGTGACGCTCATCCAGTCCAACCGGGCACTGCTGCCGCGCGACGAGCCCTTCGTCCACGATCTGGTCGCCGAGCGGCTGCGCGACGCGGGCGTCGAGATCCGGACCGGCGCCAGGCTCGAATCCGTCAGCCGCCCGCACGCCGCCGCCACCGGCATCGGCCATGTCCACGGCGGCGAGGCCACCCTGTTCGTGGACGGCGCGGAACTGGTGGTCGACGAGGTCGTGGTCGCCGTCGGACGCACCCCGGCCACCGCCGGCCTCGGCCTGGACGCCGTCGGCGTCGCCCTCGACCCGCGCGGCTACGTCCCGGTCGACGAGCACCTCACGGTCCGCACCGACGGGGCGGAGGGCGACTGGCTGTACGCGGTCGGCGACGTCAACGGCCTCGCCCTGCTCACCCACATGGGCAAGTACCAGGCCCGGGTCTGCGGCGCGGTCATCGCCGCCCGCGCGGAGGGCCGCCCGCTGGACGGCCCCCGCTACCGGAACCTCGCCGGGACCCGGGTGGTGCCGCAGGTCGTCTTCACCCTGCCGCAGGTGGCCACGGTCGGCCTCACCGAGCGGGCCGCGCGGGACGCCGGCCTCGACGTCGAGACCGTCGAGTACGACCTCGCGGCGCTGGCCGGGACCTCGCTCCAGCGCGACGGCTACCGGGGCCGGGCGAAGCTGGTCATCGACCGGGCCGAGGACGTCCTGCTCGGCGCGACCTTCGTCGGCCCCGAGGTCGCCGAACTGGTCCACGCCGCCACGGTCGCCGTCATCGGCGCGGTCCCGCTGGAGCTGCTCCGGCACGCCGTCCCCTCCTACCCGACGCCGAGCGAGATCTGGCTGCGGCTGCTGGAGTCCCGCGAGGCGCCGAAGAAGTAGCCGCCGACCCGGCCCACCCGCCGGTCACAGCATTGTCAGTCGACCTCGCTACTGTGCTGAACAACTGATCGCCGGAACACCTGTCCGGTGGTGTTCGGCGTGGTTGTTCGTGGTGGTCGAGGAGGGGCTGTGCGTCGCTGGGAGTTTGTCGGCGGTGGGTCGGAGAAGTTCTGGGAGGCGGCGGCGGACGGGGTTTCCGTCAGCGTCCGCTTCGGCAGGGTCGGGGCGGAGGGGCAGCGGCAGGAGAAGCAGTTCGACTCCGCCGAGGCGGCGCTGCGTCACTTCACCAAGGCCGTCGCCGACAAGGAGCGGAAGGGCTACCGCGAGGTCACCTCGGGCACGGTCGCCGAAGCCGTCGAAGCCGTCACGGACGCCGTCGGCGAACCCGTCGCGGAGGCCGTCGCGCCGACGCGTCCCGACGAGTCGACCTTCACCCTGCCCCCGGCCTGGCGGCGGGCGGTCCACCCCCGGCGCGGCGGGTTCGGCGGCAGCCTGACGGCGGTCGCCGACGACGCCCTGGCGACGGTGCAGCAGCGGAACCGGGAGGAGGCGGCCTGGGTCGAGCAGGTCTTCGGCGGGCCGCAGGGCGATCCGCAGCTGGTGGCCGCCGGGCGGGAACAACTGGCCGACGCCGCCAGCCCGTTGGGCGCGGCCGTGCTGTTCGCACTGACCCGGCAGTACCGGCTCACCGAGTCGCTGTACGTGGACGCCTGGGTCGAGCTCGGGGGCCTGCCGTTCGCGGCCCGCGCCGTCGCCGAGTACGCCGGGATCGAGGCGAACTGGCAGCAGCACGGCTCGACCCGCTCCGGTGGTTCGATCCGCTTCCGGAGGCCGGACCAGGGGCTCGACCGGTACTGGCCCCGCGGCCTCGCCGACCGGGTCCGCGCGCTGCTGTCGCGGACGGACGACGCGACCTACCGGGCCACCGTCGCCGCGCTGGACGGCTACCGGAACAACACCCGGGACCGGATCCTGGTGTCCTACCTGCTGCCGTCCGAGCGGGACTGGCTCGACGAGTGCCTGACCGACCCGGCCGCCCTGACCACCACCGACCCCGTGCTGTACGGGATGCTGCTCTGCTCGCTCGGCGCGCCGGAGCAGTTCGCCCGGCTGGACAGCAAGGCCGACCTGGGCTGGAACGGGTGGTCGCTGGCCCTGGTCGCCACGGTCGCCGAGGGGACCGGTACCGCCTGCGTGCCGCTGGTGGAGCAGGCGATCGAGCACGCCTACGGCTCCGACCGGCTCAAGGCCTTCGCCGGGATGGCGGTCGAGTTCCCCACCGACGAGGCCTTCGGACTGCTGGTGGCCCGGATGGACGACAAGCACGTGCGCCCGCAGCTGCTGGAGGCCGCCCGGCGCTACCCGGTGCGGGCGCTGCGGCTGATCGGCGCGGCGGCGGTGGGGGCGGGCAAGAACGCCCTGATGGCCCGTCAACTGCTGACGGGCCATGTCCAGGCGCACCAGGAGCTCACCCTGGCAGTGCTGCCGGAGCTCGACGCCCGGGTGGGCGAGCTGGTCCGCTCGCTGGTCGAGGCGAGCGACCGGGTGGCCGACGCGCCGGTGGCTGCGCTGCCGCCGCTGCTGGTCAGCCCGCCGTGGACGCGGCGCAGCGCACCGCCCAAGCCGCGGGTGCTGGAGGGGCTGGTGGCCGAGGACGAACCGCGGATCCTCTGGCAGGAGGGCGAGCAGCAGCACTGGGCCAAGGACGCCCCCTGGCACTGGCGCTACCCCGAGTCGACGGACTGGGTGAAGGAGGCCGAGGAGAAGTTCAACGGCACCGGCAACTGGGGCAGTTACCAGCAGATCCGGTTGCTGGCCCAGGGGCCGGCCGAGGTGCTGGCGCCCTACGTGGTGAACTGGTCGCCGAGCGACCTCGGGAACGGCGCCGAGGTCTACCGGCCGGTCGTGGCCAAGTACGGACTCGCCGCGCTGCCGGTGGCCCTCCAGGCGGCCGCGGCCCAGCCCGCGCACCTGTCCGGGCTGCTGCTGCCGTTCCTGGATCTCTACGCCGCCCGGCTGCTGGCGGACGGGCTGGTGCGGCTGAAGTCGGTGGCGCCGGCGGCGCGGGCCTGGCTGGGCCGGTACGGTCTGGACGCGGTCAGGCTGCTGGCGCCCGACGCCGTGGGCAAGGCCGCCCGGCCCCGGCGGGCCGCGGAGCAGGCGCTGCGCACGGTCGCGGCCGGGCTCGGCGCGGAGGCGGTGCTCGACGCGGTCACCGCCGCCTACGGCGCGGAGGCCGCCGGGATCGTCGCCGAGGCGCTGGCCACCGACCCGCTGGAGAACGGGCTCCCGGCGAAGCTGCCGACCGTGCCGAACTGGGCCGCGCCCGCGCTGCTGCCGCAGCTCCGGCTGCTGGACGGGGCCGGGGCGCTGCCCGCCGAGGCGACCCGGCACGCGCTGATGCTGCTGGCGCTGTCCCGGCCGGGCGAGGTCTACGCCGGACTGTCCGCCCTGACCGAGGCCTGCACCGCCGACTCCCTGGCCGAGTTCGCCTGGGCGCTGTTCGAGGAGTGGCGGCTGGCGGGGATGCCGCCCAAGGAGAGCTGGGCCCTGCACGCCCTCGGCTGGCTCGGCGACGACTCGACGGTGCGCCGGCTGACCCCGGTGCTGCGGGCCTGGCCGGGCGAGGGCGCGCACCACCGCGCCGTCGAGGGGCTGGAGGTGCTGGCCGGGATCGGCAGCGACATCGCCCTGCTGCATCTGCACGGCATAGCCCAGCGGGTGAAGTTCAAGGCACTGAAGAGCCGGGCCCAGGAGAAGATCGCCGAGGTCGCCTCGGGCCTCGGGCTGACCGGCGAGCAGCTGTCCGACCGGCTGGTGCCCGACCTGGACCTCGGCCCCGACGGCACCACCGTGATCGACTACGGTCCGCGCCGCTTCACCGTCGGCTTCGACGAGCAGCTGCGGCCCTATGTGCTGGACGCCGACGGCAAGCGCCGCAAGGACCTGCCGGCGGTGGGCGTCAAGGACGACCCGGAGCTCGCGCCCGCCGAGAAGAAGCGCTTCGCCGCGCTGAAGAAGGACGTCCGCACCATCGCCGCGGACCAGATCCAGCGGCTGGAGGCGGCGATGGTGGCGCAGCGGTCCTGGTCGGTGCCGGAGTTCCAGGAGCTCTTCGTCCAGCACCCGCTGACCCAGCACCTGGTCCGCCGACTGGTCTGGCTGGCCGAGGCGGAGGGCACCACCACCGCGTTCCGGGTCGCCGAGGACCGCACCTTCGCCGATGTCGGCGACGACGAACTGGTGCTCGCGGAGGGCGCGCGGGTGCGGCTCGCGCATCCGCTGCTGCTGGCCGGGGAGGTCGACGACTGGGCCGAGGTCTTCGCCGACTACGAGATCCTCCAGCCGTTCCCGCAACTCGGCCGGCCCGTGTTCGCGCCCACGGAGGCAGAGGCCGGGGAGAACCGGCTGGCCCGGTTCGAGGGCTGCACGGTCCCGGTGGGCCGGCTGCTGGGGCTGACCAAGCGCGGCTGGGAACGCGGACAGCCCCAGGACGCCGGTGTCGAGCGCTGGTTCTCCAAGCGGCTGGGCGACGACTGCTACCTGGTGATAGCGCTCGACGAGGGCATCGCGGTGGGGGTGGTGGACATGTTCCCCGACCAGACCTTCGAGACCGTCTGGCTGGCCGCCGCGCCCGGGGACTACTGGCCGAACCACCACTCGTACACCCGGCGCTTCGGCGAGCTGGACCCGGTGACCGCCTCCGAGCTGCTGGCCGACCTGACCGAGGTGACCGCCAAGTGAGCACCGTCGGCCTGGAACCGGACGGCGGGCTGGAGGAAGCCGGGCAGCAGGACGACGCACAGCTCCAGCGCCCGCCGGCCGAGGTCCGCCACGCGGAGGAGCTGGCCGCGCTGCGGGCCGGGGACACCGCGCCCCGCCCGCCCGGCTGGCAGCTCAGCCTCCGAGCCGCGCGCCGCTTCATCGTCGGCGACGCGGAGGCCGGGATCAGCCGGAAGTTCGTCGGCAACGCCTCGCTGGTGGAGCGCGCCCTGGTGACCCTGGCCACCAGTCGCGGGCTGATGCTGGTGGGCGAACCGGGGACGGCCAAGTCGCTGCTCTCGGAGCTGATCGCGGCGGCGGTCAGCGGCATCTCGACGCTGACCGTGCAGGGCGGGGCGGCGACCACCGAGGACCAGATCAAGTACTCCTGGAACTATGCGCTGCTGGTGTCCGAGGGCCCGTCGACCCGCTCGCTGGTGCCCGCGCCGATGCTGCGCGGGATGGCCGAGGGACGGGTCGTCCGCTTCGAGGAGATCACCCGCTGCGCCCTGGAGGTGCAGGACTCGCTGCTCTCGCTGCTGTCCGAGCGGGTGCTCGCGGTGCCGGAGCTGACCGGTCCGGACGGGATGGTCTTCGCCCGGGCCGGGTTCAATGTGATCGCCACCGCCAACACCAGGGACCGGGGCGTCAACGAGATGAGCGCGGCGCTGAAGCGGCGCTTCAACTTCGAGACGGTGTTCCCGATCGCCGACTTCGAGACCGAACTGGCCCTGGTCGAGGCCGAGGTCAGGACGCTGCTGCTGAGCTCCGGGGTGGAGCCCCCGCCCGACCGCGACGTGCTGGAGGTCCTGGTCGGGACCTTCCGCGAGCTGCGCGGCCAGCAGGCGGGCGGCGAACGGCTGTCGGCGGTGATGAGCACCGCCGAGGCGGTGTCGGTGGCCCATGCCGTGGGCCTGCGCGGCTGGTTCCTGCGCGGGGAGCCGGGCAGCGCCGCAGACGTGGTGGCCTGCCTCGCCGGGACCGCCGCCAAGGACAGCCCCGAGGACCTGGCCCGGCTGCGCCGCTTCCTGGAGCAGCAGGTCTCCCGCCGCCAGGGCCCGCACTGGCAGGCCCTGTACGACGCCCGCCACCTGCTGGCGGACTGATGGGAGCCCCGGTCCTGCTGGGCGTGCGGCACCACTCCCCCGCCTGCGCCCGGCTGGTCGCGCACACGGTCGAGTCCCTCCGTCCGGCCTACGTGCTGGTGGAGGGACCGGTCGAGATGAACGACCGGCTGCCCGAGCTGCTGCTCGGCCACGAGCTGCCGGTCGCGGTCTTCAGCCACTACCGGGACACCGAGCGCACCGCCACGTCGTGGACGCCGCTGTGCGACTACTCCCCGGAGTGGGTCGCGCTGACGGCCGGCCACCGGTCCGGGGCACAGGTCCGCTTCATCGACCTGCCGGCCTGGCATCCGGCCTTCACCGACCGGGCCGGGGGAGCCGCCAACCGCTACGCCGACGCCGAGGCCCGCTACGCCGAGGCGACGGAACGGCTGTGCGTCCACTACGCGGTGGACTCGGTGGACGCCCTGTGGGACCGGCTGTTCGAGGTCGGGGCGGCCGGGACCGCCCCGGAGCGGCTGGCGGAGCGCTTGGACGCCTACTTCGCGCTGGTGCGCGGCGAGGCGGCGGCCGACGCCGGGGACCGGGCCCGCGAGGAGTACATGGCCTCCTGGGTCCGCGCGGCGCTCGCCCGGGCCGGGGAGCGCCCGGTGCTGGTGGTGACCGGCGGCTTCCACCAGCCGGCCCTGCGCCGGCTGGTGGAGGGGGACCCGGGGAGAGCCGACTGGCCCGAGGTCCCGGCCCCGCCCGCGGACGCGCTGGGCGGAAGCTTCCTGGTGCCCTACTCCTTCAGGCAGTTGGACGCCTTCGCCGGCTACCAGTCGGGCATGCCCTCGCCCGGCTACTACCAGCAGGTCTGGGAACACGGCCCGGCAGCGGCCGGGCGCGAGCTGCTGCGCACCGTCACCGCCCGGCTGCGGGGGCGCGGGCTGCCGGTCTCCACCGCCGATCTGATCGCGGCGCGCAGCCTCTCCCAGGGGCTGGCGGCGCTGCGCGGCCATCCGCACGAGTCCCGGGTCGACCTGCTGGACGGTCTGGCCGGGGCACTGATCAGCGACGACCTGGAGCAGCCGCTGCCGTGGACCGGACGCGGCCCGATCGGTCCCGGCACCCATCCGGTGGTGGTCGAGATGGTGGCCGCCTGCACCGGCGAGCGCAGCGGCCGACTGCACCCGGACACGCCGCTGCCGCCGCTGGTGCACGACGTGGAGGAGCAGCTGGCCCGGTGGGGCCTGGCCGACGACCAGCGGCACCTCCTCGACCTGGCCACCCCGGACGGGCTGATCCGCAGTCAGCTGCTGCACCGGCTGCGGGTACTGGACGTTCCCGGCTTCGTCCGCAGTTCGGGTCCGGAGCACGGGGCCGATCCGGTGGTCATCGAGCGCTGGGAGCCCGGCCGCGCCGGCGGTCGGGGCGCCGCGCTGATCGAGGCCGGCGCCTACGGGGCGCGGCTGGACGAGGCCGCCACCACCCTGCTGGCCCAGCGGGCGCGGACGGCCGCGGACGCCGGGGCACTGGCGGGACTGCTGTTCGACGCGGTGCTGATCGGAGCCGAGACGCTCTCCGCCGAGCTGCTGTCCACGCTGGCCGCCCGGGTCGGCGGCCTCGGCGAGCTGGGCCCGCTGGCCGAGGTACTGGTCACCGCGCTCGGCCTGTGGCGGCACGACGCCGTCTACGGCGTCGCCCGCAGCCCGGGGCTGGGGGCCGTGGTCGCGGGCGCGGTGGACAGGGTGCTGTGGCTGGTCGAGGGGGTGCACGGCGGAACCGGGGTGGACCGGGCCCGGCTGCGGGCGCTGGCCGCGGTCCGGGACGCCCTGCTGCACGCCGAGGGGCTGCTGGCGACCGACCGGGCCACGGTGGCCGGGATCGCCCGGCGGATCGCGGCCGACCCGCGCTCCCCGGCCGACCTGCGGGGCGCGGCCTTCGGCCTGGGCTGGTCCCTCGGGGCCGCGGCCGACCCGGCCGCGGCCGCGCAGGCGTTGACCGGTACCGGGGTGGTCGTGCTCGGCGACTGGCTGGCCGGTCTGTTCTCCCTCGCCCGCGACGAGGTGGGGCGCGACCAGCCGGCTCCCGACCGCCCGGAGACGCTGGTGGACGTGCTGGACGGGATCGTCACCGCCCTGGGCGAGGAGGAGTTCCTGATCGGGCTGCCCGCGCTGCGCCAGGCCTTCGCCTTCTTCCCGCCCCGCGAGCGCGAACGCATCGCCGCGCGGCTGCTCGACCGCCGGGGCCGGCGCGGCTCCGCGCGCTCGCTGCTCCGGACGACCGCCGACCCGCTGCTGCTGGCCCGCGCCGCAGCCCTGGAGGAGAACGTGACCCGCATGCTCGACCGGCACGGCCTGCGAGCCGTCCGATGACCGGCTCGACGCCCGCCGGCCGGACGCCCGCCGGCCCGACACCCGCTGCGCCGACGTCCGCTGCGCCGACGTCCGCCGATCCGACGACGCCCGATCCGGGCCTGGAGCGCTGGCGGCTGATCCTCGGCTCGGCCGCCGAGCGCTGCACCGGACCGCTCGGCGCCGAGGGCTCCGCCCGCGACGCCGCGCTCGACTGGCTCTACGGCCGCGACCAGGACCTGCTGGAGCGGGGCCGCCGCCGCGGCGGCGCCGCCTCGCCCCGCTCGGAGGGCGGCAGCGGCCCCTCCCAACTCACCGCCATGGACTGGCTGGACGACATCCACCGGCTCTTCCCCAAGGAGACGATCGAGCGGCTGGAGCGCGACGCCGTCGAGCAGTACGAGATCCAGGAGATCGTCACCGATCCGGAGGTGCTCTCCCGGGTCGAGCCGAACCAGGCGCTGCTCCGGGCCGTGCTGCGGACCAAGCACCTGATGAACCCGCAGGTCCTGGCGATGGCCCGGCAGATCGTGGAGAAGGTGGTGCGGCAGCTGACGGAGCGGATGCGGCCGGAGTTCCGCCGGGCGCTGACCGGCGCCCGCTCCCGGCGGCCGAGCCGGCTGCCGCTGGCCCGGGACTTCGACTTCCGGGGCACCGTCCGGGCCAACCTGGGCCACTACCAGCCGGAGCAGCGCCGGGTCCTGATCGAGCGTCCGCGCTTCCACTCCCGCACCCGGCGGCACCTGGAGCAGTGGCAACTGGTGCTGGTGGTCGACCAGTCCGGGTCGATGGTCGGCTCGGTGATCCACTCGGCGGTCACCGCGGCCTGCCTCTGGGGGCTGCCCGGGCTGAAGACCCACCTGATCGCCTTCGACACCTCGGTGGTGGACCTCACCTCGGAGGTGAGCGACCCGGTCGAGCTGCTGATGCGGGTCCAGCTCGGCGGCGGCACCGACATCGCCCGCGCCGTCGACTACGCCGCCGGGCTGGTGGAGAACCCGCGCCGCTGCATCGTGGCCGTGGTCTCCGACTTCTACGAGGGCGGCGACGCCTACCGGTTGGTCCGCACCGTGCGCGGGCTGGTCCAGCAGGGCACGACCGTACTGGGCCTGGCCGCGCTGGACGAGGAGGCCAACCCCGCCTACGACCGGGACCTGGCCGGGCGGCTGGCCGAGGCCGGCGCCCACGTCGGGGCGATGACGCCCGGCCGGCTCGCCGAGTTCGTCGCCGAGAAGGTGTCCCGATGAACGGCACCGGCGCCACCACCGGCGCCACCACCGGCAAGGCCGAGCCGCGGGCCGATCTGCTGGCGCTCACCCCGGACACCCTGGCCGCACTGGCCAACCGGGGCCTGGTCAAGCGCGCCGCCAAGGAACTGGAGTCCGGTGCCGGACCGGAGGTCGACCGCGCGGCGGACGGCACCGTCAGCGGCCGTCACCCGGACGGCACGCTGACCGAACTGCCGCCCGGGCTCGGACTGGACGCGGCGCGCTGCAGCTGCGGGGCGGCCGGAGTCTGCCGACACCGCATCGGCCTGGTCCTCGCCTACCAGCGGGAGGCCGCCGCGGCCTACCGGCGCGAGGCCGCCGCGCACCCGGAGGCCGGGCCGACCAGGTCCGGCGCCGCCCCGGCCCCGGACGGGCCGCCGTTCACCGCCTGGTCCCCCGCCGAGTTCGACGACGCCGCGCTCACCGCCGCGCTGGGCCGCACCGCCGTGGCCGGCGCCCGGCGCAGCCTGGACCGGGGGTACTCGGCGGTACTGCACCGGGCCACCCCCGAGCAGCCGGCGCCCCGGGCCGAACTGCCGACCTGCACCGTGCGGTTCCCGGTCCCGCACGAGCTCGGCTATGCGCTCACCGATGCCGCCGCGCCGCTGCGCGGCGAGGTGGTGGCCCTCGCGGTCTGGGCCTTCCGCGCCGCCGAGGCTGCGGACGGCCCTGCGGACGACCCTGCGGACGGCCCTGCGGGCGCCGGGGCCACCACCACCGTGACCGTCGGCGGCCGGACCGCCCCGGCTGCCGCCGGCGACGCGGAGGCGGCGCTGGACGCCGCGCTCGCGCTGGCCGACCGACTGCTGCTGGAGGGCGTCGCCCAGGCCGGCCCGGTGTTCACCGGCGTCCTGGACCGGGCCCGGGAGGCGCTGACCGCCGCCGCCTGCCACTGGCCCGCCGCCGCCCTGGCCGAGCTGAGCGGCCAGCTCTCCGACTACGCCGCCCGGGACGCCGGTTACCGGGCCGAGCGCTACGCGCTGCTGCTCACCGAGCTGCACGCGCGCCGCCGGGCCGGCGCCGTCGACCCGGTCGCGGTGCTCGGCACCCGGGAGGCCGGGGAGACGCCGCTGCGCCGGGTCCGGCTGGTCGCGCTCGGCTGCAGGATCGGCGGCAGCGGCCGCAGGCGCACCGCCGACGTCTTCCTCGCCCACCCGGTCGCCGGGATCGCCCTGGTCCTGCACCGGCGCTGGGACCTCGCCGAGGCCGACCCCGGCACCGGTCACGAGCTGGGCGCCCGCCGGGTGCTGGGCTCCCCGCTGCGGGCGCTGGCCGCCGCCAACGTGGTCAGCGAGCACACCTCGCGCAGCGCCGGACGCGCCGTCAGCATCGGCCGGGGCCGGATCGCGGCCACCAGTGTCACCCCGGTCGGCACGGCCTGGGCCGAGCTCCCGGACAGTCTGCTGGTGCGCGACCTGGCGGAGCACCTCCGGCCGTGGGCGGACCGCCCGCCGCAGCTGGTCCGGCCCCGGGTGGAGGCCGAGGCGGTACGGGTGCTCGCCGTCGAGGCGGTCGAGCACGTCGGCTACGACCCGGCCGCCCAGCAGCTGGAGGCCCTGGTCCGCGACCCGTCCGGGCACCGGGCCCTGGTCCGGGCCGACTACAACCCCCACTGCCCCGGCGGGTTGGACGCGCTGGCGGCGGCCCTCGGCGGCGACGGGGTGCGCTTCGTCAGCGGCTCGCTGCGACGGGAGGGCGGCGGTGTCGTGCTCGACCCGCTCGCGGTACTGGGCGACGACGGCCTGGTCGTCCCGGACCTCGCCCCCGGCGACGGTGCGGCCGACCTGACCGCCGCGCCGCAGCGAGCGGTCGACGAGGTCACCGGAGCGCTGGAGGCCGCACTCGCCGCGCTGGCCGGGGCCGCCCACCGGGGGCTGCGCCACCTCGGCGGCGCGGACCACGAACGGATCGCGGGCTGTGCCGACCGGCTGCACCGCGCCGGGCTGCACACGGCGGCCGGACTGGTCCGCGACTGCACCGGGCCCCGGCGGCGCGCGGGCACGGACGCCGCCGGCGCCGCCTGGGTCGAGGCGCAGCTCCACCTGCTGGTCGCGCTCGAACTGCACCAGGAGCAGGGCTGATCGAAGGGGCGGGGCCGGTGGGCCTCAGTGCGGGAAGACCCGGGGCGGGCGCTGCCGGGGCAGGGTGTCCCGGAACTCCTCGATGATGGTGCTGATCTGCCGGGTCAGCACCGTCTGCTCCAGCCGGGGCAGGTAGCGGTTGCGCTCGGCCAGGCCGACCGCGTCCACCGTGAAGTACACCGCCATCAGCGGATTGACGAACAGTCGGCTGCCGCTGGTGCGCTCGGTGAACCGGACGTCGCCGAAGTCGCCGCGCACTGCGGCGGCGACCGAGCCGTTCACGATGCTGGGGTGGCTCGGCGTGGAGGCCTGGGCATGGGCCACGGCGTCCAGGTAGAGCGCGCCCTCGCGGCTGTCCCTGGGCAGCGAGAAGGCGCCGAGGTAGGCACCGTCGCGATCCAGCGCGGCCAGGTTCTCCAGCACCAGCGAGTGGTTGACGCCGTGGTAGGCGTCCACGCCGAAGCCCAGGCAGCAGACCAGCCGGTGCTCGATCTCCGGCATCCCGTACACGGCCGCGAGGCTGGCCATGTCCTCCTCCGGCGTGCCGAGCCCGGCCTCGTCGCCGGTCATCAGGATGTCCGTGCCGCCGTCGACCAGCACGATCGCGTCCACCCCGCCGAGCCGGGCGACCAGCGCGCGGTAGGCGGCGCGCAGCGGCTGGACCCCGGCGCGGTTGAAGGCGTAGACGGTGGGCGGCAGCCCGTGCAGCTCCAGCCAGCGGGCGAGGGTGCGCTCGGGGAAGTAGTCGCCCCTGGCCTCGGTCCCCGGCCCGATCTCGGCCACGTCAGGATCCAACCAGACGTCCTGGTCCAGGCCGTAGAGGTCGACGAAGGAGAGGTTGGCCAGGGCCACCTCCTTCCCGGCGGCGCGCAGCGCGAGCGCCAGCGGCAGCCCCGCGTACACGTCGAATCCGCCGCCCGCGCCGGCGACCAGCACCCGCCGGGCGTCGCGCAGCCGGGTGAACAGCGGCGGCTCGTGAAGGGAGAACATCAGCTCACCGTAGCGAGCGGCCCCGGGACGGGCGAGCGAAATCCGGTGCCGTCCCGCTTCCGACCTGCTTCCACTCCACTTCCACCGGGGCCCGAGCCCCGGCCCCCCGACGAGCTCCCGCCGCTCGACGACATCCTCGCCCAGGAGACGCAGAGCGGCCCCCGCTTCAGCCGGGCCTCTCACGCCGTGGTGTCCACCGTGATGATGCAGCAGTCGCGCGGTTCGAGCCCGATGCCCTGAGCACCCCTGCGCCACGACTGCCTTTCGCAGGCCGGCCGGTGTTTTCCAGGGCGAGTTTCCCACCTATCCTGCCATGCGGTATTCCCTCGCACCCTTCATGGCGGGAATTCGGGCCGCCAACTCGGCTTGCGGGTAGGCGTATTGGGAGAGACGTCTAGACCTTTTCGGCGTGCAGTGAATGCCGGAGTGGAAACAGAGCACGGCGCTTCGTGGCGCTATGTTTCCTTCTGCGGCCGATTCGGCCGGTATCCCATTCACATCGACCTGAGGGCCGTCCGCTTTGCGCGGGCCAAGGAGACCTTCATGCACAAGAGCCTGCGTCTCATCTCGGTGACTGCCGTCGCCGCCGTCGCGATCGGAGTGGCCGGTCCCACGGCGTCAGCGGCGCAGGTCCCTACGCCGGCTGCCGCCGGGGCGGATTCGACCGCCCTGCAGGTCGTTCAACTGACGGCCGACGAGGCCACCGAGATCCAGCGGATCGCCGCGCAGATCCAGGCCGAGACCGCCGCAGCCAACGACGAGGACGCTCCGCAGATGCTGAGCGCCAAGTCCGAAGCGGGCAAGATGATGATCGACCTGCTCAAGAAGTCCCCTGGCCTCTTCAAGGCGGCCATAAAGGCGGCGAAGAGCGGCCACAAGGCGTTCAAGGACTGGATGGGCAAGCAGAACACGGCGGTCCGCGGCGCCTGGTGGCTCCTCAGCGGCGGTGTGCAGAGCTGGGTCATCGACGAGCTCGCCAAGCTGGTCAGCTGAATCCGACCCCGCTGGTTCGCTCGACCGGGCGGACCGGCCCTGTACGACGAAAGGCCCTCGATGTCCCTTTCCCGCGCTCAGCGCAGAAGCACTCCTCAAGACGCCGTTGCCGTGTTCGGTGCACTCCTGGTGCTCCCCGCAGGAGTTCTGCGGATCGCGTCCCAGCAGGTCCACGCCGACTACCTGATGTGGGCCTGGGGATTCCAGGGCGCGGCCATGGCTTTCATCGTGCTGGGGATCCTCATCGGGGCCGCGAAGAAACGGAAACCCTCTCCCGGAGTCTGGGGTGTCCTAGTCGTGTGGATCCTGGCAGCTGTTCACGGGCTCACTTATCTGTGATATCGGCACCCCGCGCGTCGAGGCGGACGGCGCGTCCCGGAATTCGGGTGACGAAAAACCACCGACGCGTGCCCGCCACGGTGCTCGGGCACGCGTCGGACCCTAGTAGCGTTTCGCTGCTCAGATATGGCATGTCCGGCTGGGAGGTTGGTGTCTGGCGGATTTCTTCCCCTTTGCCGGACAGCGCGCCGTTGCCGCAGCCGTGAGCGGCGAGCCGGAGCAGGCAACGGCCATGACGAGCAGCGGGTCGACGTCCCCGGCTCAGGGCAGCAGGACGATCTTGCCCAGGCCGTGGCCGTCCTCGCTCAGCCGCTGCGCCTCGTCGGCCTGCGCCAGCGGCAGCGCCGCCCGGATCGGCAGTTCCAGGGTGCCGGCCGCGACCAGTCGGGCGACCCGGGCCAGTGCCTCCGGGGAGCGGTCCTCCTCCGGGCCGCCGGAGCTGAACCGTACGCCCAGCGGTCCGGCCTCGGCCAGGTCGACCAGGGAGACCACCCGCGCGGCACCGCCGACCAGGTCGACGGAACCGGCCAGCACCCCGCCGCCGCCCAGGTCGAGCACCGCGTCCACGCCCTGCGGCGCGGCCGCGCGGACCCGGTCGAAGACGCCCTCGCCGTAGCTGACCGGGACCGCGCCGATCGACCGGAGGAAGCCGTGGTTGGGCTCGCTCGCCGTGCCGACCACCCGGATGCCGTCAGCGGTCGCCAGCTGGACGGCGAGGATCCCGACCGCCCCGGCCGCGCCGTGCACCAGGACCGTCTCCCCGGCCGTGGCCTTGACCGACTCCAGCGCCCGGTAGGCGGCCTCGGCCGCGACCGGCAGCCCTCCGGCGGCCTCCAACTCCAGCCCGGCCGGCACCGCGGCCAGCCGATCGGCGTCGGCGAGCGCGTAGGCGGCGTAGCTGTTCGGGACGGGGCCGAAGACGGCGTCGCCGACCGCCCAGGCGGTCACCCCGGGCCCGGTGGCGACCACCGTTCCAGCCGCCTCCAGCCCCGGGACGTGCGGGAACGAGACCGGGAAGACCTCGGCCAGGTAGCCGCGCCGGATCTTCCAGTCCACCGGGTTGACCCCGGCGGAGCGGACCTCCAGCAGCACCTGCCCCGCACCGGGGCGGGGCACGGCCGCGTCGGCCAGCTGCAGCACCTCGGGGCCGCCGAAGGCGGAGAAGGAGACGGCGGGGGCCTGCTCGGGAAGCGCGGTGGGGTCGTTGGACACGGTGGACATGGGGAGCCTCTTTCGGATGGGTGGGACCGGCCTGAGGGGTGCGGCCGGTTCGGTGGGGCGGTGCGGTCTGGCCGCGTTCGGCCCGACACCAGGACCGTGCCACGGCTGCTGCGGGCTGAGGAGCGGAGAGCTTTCCCTAGGACCGGCGGTCCGGGTCTCCGGCCGCGCGGCCGGCCCCGGGGACCGGGAATCCCGGCCCGGTTCCCGGGCGTTGGGGGGATCATCATGACGACCGAGATGGACCGCACCCAGTTGGCCGACTTCCTCCGCCGCTCCCGCGAGCGGCTGCGGCCGCAGGACGTCGGGCTGCCCGAGGGGCCGCGCCGCCGCACCCCCGGCCTGCGGCGGGAGGAGGTCGCACTGCTCTCCGGCATGTCCGCCGACTACTACATGCGGCTGGAGCAGGCCCGCAGCCCGCAGCCCTCGGTCCAGGTGCTGTCCGCGCTGGCCCGGACCCTGCGGCTGAGCGACGACGAACGCGACCATCTCTACCTGCTCTCCGGACACCGGCCGCCGGCCGGACGGCCCGCCGGGGCGGAGATCCGGCCGGCCCTGCGGCATCTGCTGGACCAGCTGTCCGACGCCCCGGCCCAGGTCCTCAGCGACCTGGGCGACCTGCTCGGGCAGAACGCCACCGCCGAGGCGCTGTTCGGCTGCGTCTGCGGGGTCGAGGGGGACGGCCGCAACCTGATCTGGTCCTGGTTCACCAACCCGCTCATGCGGGCCTCCTATCCGCCGGAGGAGTGGCAGCACTACAGCCGCTCCCATGTGGCCGACCTGCGCGCCGCCACCGTCCGGCGCGGCGGCGACGCGGCCTCCACCGGGCTGGTCCAGCGGCTGCTGGCGAGCAGCAAGGAGTTCGCCGAGCTGTGGGAGCGGCACGAGGTCGGGGTGCGGCGCAGCGCGGTGCTGCGGGTGCGGCATCCGCAGCTCGGTCCGGTCAGCCTGCTCTCGGAGCTGCTGCTCACCCCGTCCGAGGACCAGCGGCTGCTGCTGTTCACAGCGGTGCCCGGGAGTCCGGACGCGGCCGTGCTCGACCGGCTGCGGGAGATCGGCGCCCGGGACTTCGCCGGCCTGCACTAGCCGGGGCGGTGCCGCTGGAAGACCCCGGCCGGGTCCTCCCGGGTGCCGAAGACCGAGCCGACGACCCTGGCGCCGTTCAACACCCCGCCGAGGACTGGTGCGGGGCCGGATCGGGAATCGGTCGGTCCTCGAAGACGAGGGGTTCGGCGAACGTCCGCACGACTGCAGCCTTCATCGGGCACTCCTTGGGTGAACACCCCCACCGTCCGCACCCAGGATATCCGTGGGTGACCGGACGACCACTCGGAGTGCCCGCCCCCGGTGCGGCCGGCCCGGGCCGGATATCCGGCCTCGGTCGGCTTCGCGATCGGCCTCGGCCGTACCCCACCCCCGGCGGCGGTGCTGGCCGGGATCGCCGCCGACTGGCGCCGGGGCCTGCCCGGGGTGACCCTCACCCCGGCCGATCCCGGCACCGTTCCGGCCGGGCTGGGCTGACCGGAGCCGCTCGGCGGGAGTTCACCCACCCCGGTCGGCCCTCCCCGGTCGCCCCCGGTCAGCCCTCCTCGGTCAGCACGCCGTCCTGCTCCAGGTGCCGGGTGCCGGTCTCCGGGCAGTGCCAGACTCCGGGCTCGTCGGCGTGCTCGACCAGCCGCACCCCGGCCCGGCCGACCCAGCCGATCCGGCGCGCCGGGACGCCCGCGACCAGGGCGAAGTCGGGGACGTCGCGGGTGACCACGGCCCCGGCGGCGACCAGCGCCCAACGGCCCACCCGGACCGGCGCGACGCAGACCGACCGGGCCCCGAGCGAGGCCCCCTCGGCGACCCGGACGGCCACCGGCTGCCAGTCGCCGTCCCGCTTCTGCCGGCCCTGCGGGTCGACCGAGCGCGGGTAGAAGTCGTTGGTGAGCACGGCCGAGGGGCCGACGAACACGCCGTCGGCCAGCTCGGCGGGCTCGTAGACCAGCGCGTAGTTCTGCAGCTTGACGTTGTCGCCGATCCGGACGCCGGGACCGACGTAGGCGCCGCGTCCGACCACGCAGGAGCGGCCGAGCCGGGCCTCCTCCCGGATCTGGGCCAGGTCCCAGACGGCGCTGCCCTCGCCGACCTCGGCACTGGGATCGACCTGGGCGGTGGGTTGGATCCTGACGCTCACGCGGTTGGCCCCTTCCGGCGGCGGTGCACTGGTGGTGACACTGACCATATGCCGGATGCACCGTCAGATTCCCTCGATGACGCACTGGTTGATCATCCGCGCCGCAGTTGGCCGGATGACGGTGCGTCATCGGGCCGAAACCGTCCGGCAGCAACGAAGGTTTTCCCAAAACGTCGATCCACGGCCATCCACGGACTTATCGTGTGTCTGTACGCTTCACGCTGGGCACAGCAACAGACAACTGCCCCGACCGGCACCAAGGTCGAGCACAACCGGCAGTTGCAGCAGGGGGGTTGTACCCATCCGGGGACACCGGTGGCAGCGGGACCGGAGGGGAGACCGGGTCCGACCGCCATCGTTCCGCCGTGCCCGCAGCCGACCCGCTCGCGGTCGTGCACCGCTGCGGCATCCCGGCGACCGAACGTCCTTCGCGCAGCCCCTCTTCGCCGACGCTCCCGACCCGTCCCACCGTGCGTGCCCCGGGCGCGCACGTGTCAGGCTCCGTCATGTCCACGACCTCGGTGAAGGTTTGATGACCACCACACGAATGCAGGCGCTCGCCCGCGACGACCTGCCGCTCCACGCGCTCGCGACCCGGCTGCTGGCCGTCGCCGAGGCCGGTCTTCCGGCGATGTACCGGCCGGAGGACGAGGCCTTCGCCTTCACCCTGGCCGGCAGCCGGGCCCCGGACGGCTCCTGGCGGCTGGAGCGGCGCGGCACCAGCACCCGGTACGCCGCGATCACCGTGCTCGGCGCCCGCTACCTGCCGGAGCCCCGCCAGCGGGCGGTGCTCGGCGGCCACAGCGCCGAGGAGTTCACCAGCCTGCTGGTACAGCGGCTGCCGGAGGTGGCCAACCTGGGCGACGCGGCGCTGATCGCCTGGGCCGCCGCCGAGACCGGTCACCCCAAGCTGGCCGACGCCCTGGCCCGGACGGCCGCGCTGGACGCGGACGGAGGTCCCCGCTACACCGTTGAGGCCGCCTGGGTGCTGTCCGCCCTCGCCGCCGCCCGGCACTCCGAGGCCGGCGGCACGGAGCTGGAGCGACGGCTGAGCACGGCCCGGGACCGGCTGCTCCGGGCCAGGAACGCCGGCAGTCCGCTCTTTCCGCACGCCACCGGGCCCGGCCTGGTCCCCTGGTACCGGGCGCACGTGGCCTGCTTCGCCGACCAGACCTATCCGCTCCAGGCCCTCGCCAGGACCCATGCGAGCGCCGACGGGCCCGGCGGCGACCCGGAGGCCCTGGCTGCGGCCGACGCCTGCGCGAAGCGGATCTGCGAGCTCCAGGGCGAGGGCGGCCAGTGGTGGTGGCACTACGACGCCCGGCCGGGCCGGCTCGTGGAGGGCTACCCGGTCTACAGCGTGCACCAGCACGCGATGGCGCCGACCGCGCTGTTCGACCTGGCCGACGCCGGCGGCGCCGACTTCTCCGCCGAGATCCGGCGCGGACTGCGGTGGATGACCGAGGTGCCGGAGCTGGCCGTCGGCTCCCCCGGCGGCACGCCGTCCGAGCCGATGATCCTCGACGACCTGGGCGTCACCTGGCGCAAGGTCCACCGGGGCGACCCGCGCAAGGCGGTCCGCGCCGGGCAGGGGCTGGCCTCGCTGGCGCGGCCGGGACGGCGGCTGGCGCTGCTGGACCGGCTGTACCGCCCCGCCTCGGTGGACCGGGAGTGCCGACCGTACGAGTTCGGCTGGATGCTGCACGCCTGGCTCGGAGGTGCGCAATGACCGACCTGTCCTTACCGGGCCAGTCGATACCGGAGCAGTCGATGCCGGAGCAGTCGTTACCGGTCGCGCGCCGGAGCCTCTTCGGGGTCGAACTGGACCCGCTGACCATGGACCAGACCGTGGAGCGCTGCCTGGCGGCGGTGCGCTCGGGCGAGCAGCTGGAGATCGGCGTGGTCAACGCCGCCAAGCTGGTGAACATGCGGCGCGACCCGGGGTTGGCCGAGGCGGTGTCCGGCTGCGACCTGGTGCTGGCCGACGGGCAGGCCGTGGTCTGGGCCGCCCGGGTGCTGCGCACCCCGCTGCCGGAGCGGGTGGCCGGCATCGACCTCTTCCTCCGGCTGCTGGCCGAGGCCGAGCGCGGCGGAATCCCGGTCTACCTGCTGGGCGCCGAGCAGTCGGTGCTGGACCTGATGCTCGAACAGACCGCGCTGAGCTTTCCCGACCTGCTCGTGGCCGGGAGCCGCAACGGCTACTTCGAGGACGCCGAACAGGGCGCGATCGCCGACGCGATCGCGGACAGCGGAGCCCAGTTGCTGTTCCTCGGGATGACCTCGCCCAAGAAGGAGATCTTCACCGCGGGCTACGGCCGGCGCAGCGGCGTCCGGGTCGTCCACGGCGTCGGCGGCTCCTTCGACATCCTGGCCGGCGTCACCCGGCGGGCCCCCGCCTCCTGGCAGCGGCTGGGCCTGGAGTGGCTCTACCGCGCGCTGCAGGAGCCGCGCCGACTCGGGCGCCGCTACCTCACCACCAACGTCCGCTTCCTGCTGATGACCGCCCGCGAGCTGGTGCACCGCACCCCGCCGCCGGTCCGCAGCCAGCCCCGGCAACCCGCTCCACCGTCAACCGGATCCGTGCACAGGAAGAGGCAGTGATGCGCGTCGTCGTCGTGGGACAGGGCTATGTGGGCCTGCCGCTGGCCATCAGGGCCGCCGAGGTCGGACACGAGGTGGTCGGCTACGACGTGGACTCCCGGCGGGTCAAGTCGCTCGCCGCCGGGGAGTCGTACGTCGAGGACGTCTCGGCGGAGCGGATCCGGGCGGCGCTGGCCGACGGCAGCTACCGCCCGACCGACCGGGCCCGGGACTGCGGCGGTTTCGACACCGCCGTGGTGACCGTGCCGACGCCGCTGCGCGAGGGGCTGCCGGACCTCAGCTACATCGAGGAGTCGGCCCGCACCCTGGCCCGCTACCTGCGTCCCGGGGCCACGGTGGTGCTGGAGTCGACCACCTATCCCGGCACCACCCAGGAGCTGTTCGCCCCACTGCTGGAGAACGGCTCCGGGCTCACCGCAGGCCGTGACTTCCACCTCGGCTACAGCCCGGAGCGGATCGACCCGGGCAACGCGGTCTGGGGCTTCCAGCAGACGCCCAAGGTGGTCTCCGGGGTGGACCCGGAGTCGCTCCGCGCCGTCCAGGAGTTCTACGACGGGCTGGTGGACACCACGGTGCCGGTCCGGTCCCCCAAGGAGGCCGAGCTGGCCAAGCTGCTGGAGAACACCTTCCGGCACGTCAACATCGCCCTGGTGAACGAGATCGCGATGTTCGCCCGGCACCTGGGCATCGACGTCTGGGAGGCGATCGACGCGGCCTCCAGCAAGCCCTTCGGCTTCATGCGGTTCACCCCGGGACCGGGCGTCGGCGGCCACTGCCTGCCGATCGACCCCTCCTACCTGTCCTGGCGGGTCCAGCGCGAACTGGGCCAGAACTTCCGCTTCGTGGAGCTGGCCAACGACATCAACAACCACATGCCGGAGTACGTGGCGCGGCGGCTGGCCGACGCCTTCAACGAGCGCCGCCGCTCGGTGAACGGCTCCCGGGTGCTGCTGCTCGGGCTGGCCTACAAGAAGAACACCGGCGACGCCCGGGAGTCGCCGGCGCTGCGGGTGGCCCGGCTGCTGCTCGACATGGGCGCCGAAGTCAGGGCGGTCGACCCGCACGTGGTCGAGCACGCGCCGGTCGACTCCCGGGTGTGCCGGGTCGAGGCGAGCCCGGAGGAGCTGGCGGCGGCGGACGCGGTGGTGCTGCTCACCGACCACGACTCCTTCGACTACGACGAGGTGCTGGCGCACTCCCGCTACGTCCTGGACTGCCGGCGCCGGATCGCCGGCCCCACGGTGGAGGTGCTCTGAGCCGTGGCGACGACGAACACGACCATGACGCGGATCGTCTGCGTGGCCGGGGCCCGGCCCAACTACATGAAGATCAAGCCGGTGATGGACGCGCTGGAGCGGCGGGGCGCGGAGGTGCTGCTGGTCCACACCGGGCAGCACTACGACGAGTCGATGAACGGGGTCTTCTTCCGGGACCTCGGGCTCCGCCCGCCGGACCACTTCCTCGGCGTCGGCTCCGGCAGCCACGCCGAGCAGACCGGCCGGGTGATGACCGCGTTCGAGCCGCTGCTGGCGCGGCTCGCCCCGGACGCGGTGGTGGTCGTCGGCGACATCAACTCCACCCTGGCCTGCGCCCTGGTCACGGCGAAGGCGGGGCCGCTGCTGGCGCATGTCGAGGCCGGGCTGCGCAGTCGCGACTGGGGCATGCCGGAGGAGGTGAACCGGGTCGCCACCGACCGGGTCAGCGACTACCTGCTGGCCTCCTCCCCGGACGCGGCGGACAACCTCCGCGCCGAGGGCTACCGCGCGGACCAGGTCCACCTGGTCGGCAACGTCATGATCGACACCCTGTTCGCCAACCTGGAGCGGGCCCGGCAGTCGGACGTCCTCCGGCGGTACGGACTCACCCGGGGCGGCTACGGACTGGTGACCCTGCACCGGCCGGCCAATGTCGACGACCCCGGGGTGCTGGCCGGGCTGCTGAAGGCGCTCGGGGTGATCGCCGAGCACTGTCCGCTGCTGCTGCCGGTGCACCCCCGGGCGGCCGGGCGGCTGACCGAGCTCGGCGTCCCCGGCGGGCTGCGGCTGGTCCCGCCGGCCGGCTACCTGGACTTCATCGCGCTCCAGGACGCCGCCCGGATCGTCCTCACCGACTCCGGCGGGGTCCAGGAGGAGACCACCGCGCTCGGCGTCCCCTGCGTCACCCTGCGGGACAACACCGAGCGCCCGATCACGGTGGAGCAGGGCACCAACGTCCTGGCCGGCCGCGATCCGGAGCGGATCACCGCGACCGTGGCCCGGGTGCTGGAGCACCCGCCCGCGCCGCGCAGACCGGCGCTGTGGGACGGCAGGGCGAGCGAGCGGATCGCGGACGTGCTGCTGACCGGCGGCGGCGCGGCGACCCGCCCCCGGCCCACCGACCTGATCTGAACCCTCGATCCTGATTCGGCTGACGGCCGCTCCGGCACAACCTATGCTCGATCTTGGCTCATGCGTTCGCTCCTGAGTCAGGGTCAGATGACGGCGACGTCGCGACCGCTGCGGCGCGACACTCACAATGCGGGCCTCGAAGGGGAGCACCATGGATCTCGCGGAGATCTTCCGGGTGATGCGCAGGCGGTGGTACGTACTGCTGCCGGGACTGCTGCTCACCGCCGCACTCGCGGCCGGCGTCCTGGTCGCGGACCCGACGAAGTACCAGTCCCAGGCCACCGTGGAACTGCTCAACTCGCAGAAGGCCACCGTCTCCTTCGACGGGAACCCGTTCCTCAGCACCCAGGTCGCGCTGACCTCGATGGCCGACACCCTCTCCCGCGACCTCAACTCGGACGCCTCGGTCGCCGCGCTCAAGTCCCAGGGTCTGACCGGCACTTCCAATGCCATGATCGCGGACAATGCCGAGGCGCCGCTGCTGTGGCTGACCGTCACCGGCACCAACAGCGCGGAGGTGCTCAAGTCCGACCGGATCATGGCCGGTTACGCGGCGCAGCGGCTGCAGCAGCTGCAGCAGCAGCTGTCGGTGAACCCCGACGCGATGATCCGGATGATGACCATCGTGCCGCCGCAGGCGCCGGCCGCGCAGACCAAGACCAAGATCGAGTACATGGCACTGGCCGGGGTGCTGGGCCTGGCGCTCACCCTGGCCGGCTGCTTCTACGCGGAGGCCCGCACCCGGCCCCGGGTGCTGCCGGAGTCCATGGCCGTCGAGAACTCGGCGGCGGGCGGGGCCGACGGCGACGGCGACCTCGGCGACGAGGGCCCCGATCCCGACGGCCTCGATCCCGACGGCCTCGACGCCGATGGTCTGGACGCCGAGGCGGCCGCCGACGAGACCGTCCAGCTCGCGGTGCTGCCCGCCACCGCCGCGGGGACGCACCGGGCCGCCGGGGCCGCCGCCGAGTCGCTCTGGCTCTCGTGACCCTCGCGCCCCCGGGCCCCGGAGCCGAGGAGGACCCGGCTCCGGACCACGACGCAGCCTCGGCCTCCGCCACGGCCACTGCCACCGCCGTGCCCGCCTCCCTCGGCACCAAGGTGCGCTCGGCCGCCCGCTGGAGCCTGATCAACACCGTGGTGATGCGGCTGGGCAACTTCGCCACCGGCATCATCCTCGCCCGGTACGTGCTCGGCCCGGCGGCCTGGGGCGTCTACGGGATGGCGCAGACCGTGCTGCTGGTGCTGCTGTCCGCCAACGAACTGGGCGTGGGCCTGGCCATCGTCCGCTGGGACGGCGACCCCCGGCGCTTCGCGCCGACCGTGCTGACCCTGAGCACCCTCTCCAGCAGCCTGCTCTACGCCGTGCTCTTCGCCGTCGCCCCGGCCGTGGCCGGGCTGCTGGGAACCCCGAGCGCGGCCGGGGTGCTCCGGGTGATGTGCCTGTGCGTGGTGCTGGACGGGCTGTCGCAGGTGCCGGCCGGCTTCCTCACCCGGGAGTTCGCCCAGGGGCGACGGATGGTGATCGACGCCGTCAACTTCGCGCTGAGCACCGGGATCACGCTGGCGCTGGCGTTCCGCGGCTGGGGCCCGATGAGCTTCGCCTGGGGCTCGGTGGCGGGCAATGTCGCCGCGCTGATCGGCTGCTGCCTGGCTGCGCCGGGGACGCTGCGCTTCGGCTGGAACGCCGAGCAGGCACGGGCGCTGCTGCGGTTCGGGCTGCCGCTGGCCGGGGCCAGCCTGCTGGCGCTGGGCGTGGTCAACGTCGACACCATGGTGGTCGGCGCCACCCTGGGCAAGGTCGAACTCGGCTTCTACGTCCTGGCGTTCAATATGTCAGGCTGGCCGGTGCGGATCATCTCGGAGGCGGCGAGACGGGTCTCCTTCGCCGGCTTCTCCCGGTTGGCGGACTCCCCGCAGGCGCTGGCCGCCGGCTTCTCCCGGGCGCTGGGCGTGCTGGTCACCGGCACCGTCCCGCTCTGTGTGCTGCTGGCCGGGCTGGCCGCGCCGGTGGTCCAGCTGGTCTACGGCTCGGAGTGGCTTCCGGCCGCCAGGGCGCTGCCCTGGCTGATGGCGCTGGGCCTGGTCCGGATCGGCTGCGAGCTCTCCTACGACTGCCTGGTGGCCTGCGGACAGCGCCGACTGCTGATCATCGCCCAGGGCGTGTGGCTGGGCGCGCTGATCCCGGTGCTGATCGTCGCCGCCCGGACCCGCGGCATCGTCGGGGTGTCCGAGGGCCATGTCCTGGTCGCGGCCGGGATCGTGGTCCCGGTCTTCCTGCTGGGACTGCACCGGGGCGGCATCGGCCCCGCCGCCGTGGCCCGCGCCTGCGCCTGGCCGTTCCTCGGCGGGGCGGTGATGGCGGCCGGGATCTGGGGCCTGGAGCACGCCCTCGGCACCGGCCGTCCCGCACTGCTCGCGGTCGCGGCGGCGGTCACCCTCGCCTACCTGGTCTGCGTGCTCCCCAGCCGCGGCTTCCTGCTGGGCCGCCCCGCCCGGCCCGGACGCCACCGGGCGGCCGCCCGCCCCCTGCCGACCCCGGTCGACCGGTAACCGAAGGAGAGTGGACGATGCGTCAGATCACCCGGCTGCCCTGGGACCTGCTCAAGGAGACCTTCGGCTGGCTGGTCCTCTACGAGGCCCGCAACAAGGTCGCGCTGGCCTCCTCCGCCCGGCGGCTGCACCGGTTCGAACGGGCGGAGGTCGCGCGGCTGGCGGCGACCCTGCCGACGCCGCGCCACGCCGCCCCCTCCGCCCTGGTGGCCACGGTGATCGCCACCCACCGGCGGCCCGAGTCACTGCTGGCCGCGGTGCGGTCGGCGCTGGCCCAGACCATCACCGACCAGGTGGTCATGGTCGTCGACGACGGCGCGGGACTGCCCGCGCTCCCCGACGACCCGAGGCTGTTCGCCGTCTCGCTCTCCCGCAACACGGGTGTCGCCGGGGTGGTCCGCAATGTCGGGATCGGACTCACCCGCTCCCGCTTCGTGGCCTTCCTGGACGACGACAACCTCTGGGAACCGGACCACCTCCAGCAGGCGCTGACCGCGCTGGTGCCGTTCGGCCCCGAGGGCGTCTACACCGCGCTGCGCCGGGTGCTGCCCGACGGCAGCGAGAAGGACGTGCTCTCCGTCCCCTTCGACCGCCGCCGCGCAGCCCGCGAGGCCTTCCTCGACACCAACGCCTTCGTCGCCCGCCGCAACCGCGACCTCCACTTCAGCCGCCTCCGCCGCACGCCCGAGGTGCTGCCGCGCGAGGACTGGGAGCTGATCCACCGCTACAGCCGCCGCCACCCGGTGGTCCACCTCCCGGTCGCCACCGTCCGCTACCTGGTCAACCCCGACAGCTACTACAGCGCCTGGGACCGACCGCCCGCGCCGACCGGGTAGCCGGGCCGGACCGGCTCACGGTCCGGGGGTGGCCCGGAGGGCGGCGTTGCTGAGGAGGGCGGCGGCCGCCGCGCGGCTCGGGGCCCGGCCGAGGGCGGCCCGGCTGGCCTCGCGCAGCAGCACCGCGGCGCGGAAGGCGGTGGAGGCGAGGCCGCCGTGGCGGCGGCGGTGCAGCCGGACCCGGTTGAGCACCAGCAGCGTCCACAGCCGGGGCGATACCTGGGAGTCGCCGCCCAGGTGCTCGGCCGAGGCCGTGGGCTGGAGCCGGGTGGCGAAGCCGAGGTCCCGGGCCCGGAGGCAGTACTCGGTCTCCTCGGAGTAGAGGAAGTAGGACTCGTCCCAGCGCCCGCAGGCGTCCAGGCACTCGCGGGAGAGCAGCATCAGCGCGCCGGAGGCCCAGTCGGCGCGGGTCCGGCGGGTGTAGGCGGCCGGGTCGGTGATCAGTTCGCCCAGCGCCGGGAAGCGCCCGGCCCGGCGGTTGCCGATGACCGCCTCGCCGAGCGCCCGGACCACGCTGGGCTCCCGGCGCAGCGAGGGCATCCTGGTCCCGTCGGCCTCGTACAGCAGCGGGACGGCGATGCCGACCCGGTCGCCGTCGGGCAGCTGCTCGCCGAGGGTGTCGACCAGGGCCGCCGCGCAGCCGGGGTGCAGCCGGATGTCGGGGTTGCAGATCAGCACCGCGCGGACGTCCGGTCCCGCGGCGTCGAGGGCGGCGTTGATCGCGGCGGAGTAGCCGGCGTTGCGGCCGGTCTGCACCAGGGTCGCGTCGGGGGCCTGCTCCCGCAGGAGGGCCACGGTCTCGTCGGCGGAGTCGTTGTCGGCGACGACGAGCCGCCAGTCGTCGACTCCGGCCAGGCCCTCCTCCAGCGAGGCCAGGAAGCCGGGGAGGACCCGGGAGCTGTTCCAGGTGACGGCGATGACGGCCACGGTGGTCGGCTTGGGTGAGGTTGGCATCGGTTCAGTTCTCCACGAGTTGGGGGACGGGGTGGCGGCGGACGGGCGCGGGCAGGGCGGTCGCCGCCTCCGCGTCGGCACGGACGAAGGCGAGGTAGCGGCCGCCGGCGCCGAGGGTGAGGAAGAACATCCCGGCGAACATGGCGAAGCTCAGCGAGTCGAAGGTGGCGCTGATCACCAGGGCGACCAGCGCCGAGGCGAAGAACGCCTGCCCCAGCTCCCGGTCGGACTCGGTGCGGGCCAACCGCCGGATCGCACCGCCCTGGTGGATGCCGGTCAGGTAGAGCGTCAGCAGGGCGACCAGCCCGAAGGCGCCCATCTCGGCGGCGGAGAGCATGTACTGGTTGTCGGTGAAGAAGTAGAGGTCCGGCGTGAAGGTCCCGAACCCCCGTCCGAACAGCGGCCGTTCGGTGAGGTACGGGAGGATCTCGGAGTACTTCACGGTCCGGGCCTGGGTGCTGCTGTCCGAGTTGGAGAGGAAGGAGGAGAAGAGGTTGATGATGGTGCCGATCAGCCCGGGGATGACCATCTTCAGGGCTCCGACCGAGGCGATGACCACGCCGATCGCGGTCCACCGCCGCTGCGGCCGCCAGCGGAGCACCATCACGGCCAGCACCAGCGCGATGCCGATGATGGAAGTCCGGGAGACGGTCAGCGGCAGTGCGCCGCCCATGATCACCACCGGCCCCCAGCGGCGGACCAGGTGCAGGTGCCGGCGGACCGGGTCGAAGGCCTGCTGGATGGCGAAGGGCAGCAGGATGGACAGCATCCCGCCGAACTCCAGCGGCTGCGCCGTGGTCGAGCGGGGCCGGGTGAACGAGCCCCGGTCCATCGCCGAGATACCGGTGGTGCTGGCGTGCAGGCCGGGGATGTTGATGGAGTCGGCGATGTTGGTGGAGGTGAAGAAGTCGTAGTAGCCGAGCGCGGCGACCACCGTGGCCATCACGATCAGCCGGCGCATCAGCGTGTCCAGCCGGGCCCGGTCCTGGATCCCGGCCGAGGTCAGCACCACCAGGCCGACCCAGGCCAGCAGCCCGATCAGCCCCCGGTCGGCGCCCATCACCTCCTCGTGCGAGCTGGAGCGCAGCGCGTCGGCGACATAGGAGCAGAGCACCGCGCCGGTCAGCACGCACATCGCCAGCCTCGGCCCGCGGGTGCCGGCCGCCGGGACGATCCGGTCGCAGAACCAGGTCGCCAGGTACCACATCAGTCCGAGCAGCGCGAAGACGTTGGCCGGGGTGCCGACCCCGCCGAGCGCCGGCAGCGCCAGGTCGGAGGGGATGAACAGGGCCAGCGCCAGGTAGACGGTGAGCACGGTGGTGGCGTCCACCGGGTGGCCGAGGAGCCGGCCGGCGGCCCGGCGGACCGGCCAGGGGTTGATCCGCGCCCCCTGGAACGGCCGCCTGCGTCGTGCCAGCACCACGCTCTCGGTGACGAAGGAGAGCAGCAGCCCGCCGGTGGCGCCGAGGATGACCACCCCGGCCACGAACTGGTACTTGCTCTTGGACTGGGTGACCGGCGCCTGCGGCAGCACCACCGGCGCGGTGGTCACCATGTAGGCGGCCGGCACGCCCGCCTGCTGCTGGAGGGCCGCGAGTTGGGATCCGGCGAAGGCGGTGATGGTGCTGGTCTCGTGGAGCACCTTGTCCCGGTCGGGGCCGGTGACGGTGAGCGTGATCAGCGGGCCCGAGGCGTCGGCGGCGAAGCCGACGGTGTAGGCGTCGGTGACGCCCAGCCCCTGCAGCGCCTCGGCCGAGTCGCCGGACTCCACGGTGCGGATCAACAGGTCGGCAGTGACCACCAGCGAGCCGCCGGCGTTGGAGATCGGGTTGCCGTAGGTCGGGGCGAGCTCGGCCACGGCCGAGGAGTCGAGCAGCGAGACCGAGCTGGTCGACTGGTAGACCGGCGGCACGTGGACGTACAGGTAGCCGCCGGCCAGCAGCCCCAGCAGGGTCAGCGGCACCATCAGGTACCAGCGCCGGCGCAGCACGGCCAGAATCTCACTGATGGTCATGTCCGGCCCCCTGCAACGGAGTCGGTGCTGCGTGAATCGGTGGCAGCGGCCGGAGCGCCCTGACAGTATCGGTGCTGACGGAAGGATGTCCCTTGTCGCCCGGTGAGTTCCTTCGTGTGCTGATCCGCCGCTGGTACCTGCTGGTGCTGGCGCTGCTGCTGGCCCTGGGCGGCGCCTACCACGTGCTGCGGCCGACCCGGCTGTACCTCAGCTCGGCGGTGATCGTGCTCAAGCCGCCGGTGACCGGTGGACAGCCGAACCAACTGGCCAACCTCCAGCCGACGCTGGCCACGGTCTCGGTCGCGGTGCTGCAGCAGATGCAGTCGCCCTCCGGCCTGGCCGAGCTGCACGCCGCCGGGGTGCACGGGACGTACGGGCTGCTGCCGAGGAACAGCGGGACCAGCGCCACCCCGCAGTACCTGATCCCCTCGGTGCAGGTGCAGTCCGAGCTGACCGACCCGGCCTCGGCGAACCGGGTGGCGCAGGAGCTGATCGCCGTCTACACCCGGCACGTGGCGGACCTCCAGGCGGCCGAGGGCGTGCCCCTCGCCTCCCGGATGAGCGTGGACGTGCTGGTGGCGCCGAGCGCGGCCGAGGTCTTCGGCACCAAGAGCCGGGGGCTGGCCGGGGTCGGCCTGCTGGGCCTGGTCGGCGGGGTGCTCGCGGCACTGTGGACCGACCGCTGGGCCCTGGCCCGGCAGCGCCGACGCGCGGCGCGGGGCGCGGCGGACGGCGGGACGGACGGCGGCGGTCACAGGCCGCGCCGCTTCCAGGACTCCCACCACAGCCACTCGCGTCCGCGCTCGGCCACGGCCGAGAGCACCAGCGGCTGAAGGTAGGGCATGGCCCGGGCGCCGATCCGCTGCCGCAGCCGCAGCGCCCGGTACTCGGGCAGCGCCGCGAAGCCCGGCAGGCAGTCCTCGGCGAAGGCGACCAGCTCGTCCACCGGGACGACCCCGGTGCGGCCCCGGTCGTAGGCGCGGTAGGCGCGGCGCAGCGCGAACCGGGCCAGCCTGGTGTGCACCACGGTCGCCAGCCGCTCCGCCTCCGGCAGCTGGTCGGCGCACTTGACCAGCACCGACTCGAAGGCGGCCCGGCGCTGCCTGAGGTCGTCCAGCTGGCCGCCGAAGTCGGTGGTGGACATGTTGTTGCCGTGCACCCGGTAGTACGCCTGGTCGGCGCCCCGGACATGGCCGACGTCGGCGTGGGCGGCGAGCCGCATCCACATCTCGATGTCGCCGGCGTGCGGGAGGGCCGGATCGTAGCCGCCGACGGCCCGCTGGAGGCTGGTGCGGACCACCACCTCGGGCGAGGTGATGCAGCCGGTGCCCTCGCGGAACCGGCGCTCCAGCCACCAGTGCCCCGGGTAGACGGCCGAGCCGGTGCCGGTGGTGCGGGCCCTGGGCAGCGGTCCGCCGTGCTGGAACCGCAGCGGCCGGCCGTAGGCGAAGCCGACCTCCGGATGGGCGTCCAGCAGCGCGGCGGCGCGCACCAGCGCCCCGGGGACCAGCCGGTCGTCGGCGGAGAGCAGCGCGACGTAGTCGGTGTCGGCCCACTCCAGCAGGCCCTCGTTGTAGGTGGCGATGTGCCCCTGGTTCCGTTCGTGGACCCGGACCTCGATCCGGGGGTCGGCGGCGGCCAGTTTCCCGGCGACCTCGGCCGAGTCGTCGGGCGAGGCGTCGTCGATGATCAGGACCCGGACGTCGAGCCCGGGTTGCTCGTCGAGGATGCTGTGCACGCAGTCGGCGAGGAAGTGGCCGTACTTGTAGCAGGGGACAACGACACTGAGGGAGCTCATCGGCAGGCGGCCTATCCCCGGTCGGCCTCGGGGGGAGGCGGCCCGGCGCGGGGCCGGATCGCCTCCCCCGGGCCGCACCGGCAGGTGCGGGTGGATGCGGTGGTCAGGGCGGGTCGACGCCGGGTCAGTCCAGGATGTTCTCCGATCCGGAGGGCGACGGCTTCGGCACCGGCTTGCCCTGCTTCGCCGACTGCGTCTCCGCACTGCCGCCGGCACCGGCCGAGGCGGAGGGCGAGGGCGACGCGGCGGCCGAGGCGCTGGGGGTGAACAGCGGGCCGACCCAGTAGTTGTCGTTGCCGTAGCTCCCGGTCGGGAAGGCCGAAGCACCGTAGCTGTAGAGGCCGTTGGCCGATCCGGTGGCATCGGCCAGGGCGGTCAGCGGGTAGTTCTCGAACGCCTGGCCGAAGTAGCCGGAGTTGTAGGCGTAGTTGCCGTTCGGCGCATGGTACGAGACCACGTAGGGCGTGTTCGCGGCGATGGTCACCGGGGTGGCGAAGGTCAGCGTCTGCCAGCCGGAGGCGGTCTCCTTGGTGAAGGTGCCGGTGGCCAGCAGGGTGCCGCCGTTGCTCCACAGGCTGCCGGTGTGGGTGCCGGTGTTGCCCGTGCCCTTGTAGAAGGTGACGCCGGTGACCTGGCCGGCCACCGCGGACTGGAACCGGGTGCCGAGCTCGACCGAGTTGGGATCAGTGGTCTCGTCGGTCACCGTCGGCGTGGTGCCGCCGCTCCACAGCCCGCAGGGGCAGTTGAGCGTCGGCGGGGTGGGGCTGGTGGTGAAGGTCCAGGTGACCGGGGCGGTCATGGCGTTGCCCCAGAGGTCGGTGGCCGACACCGAGGCGGTGTAGGTGGTGTTCAGCGCCAGGTCGCTGGAGGGGGTGAAGGTCACCGAGTCGCCGGTGCCCGGGGCCGCCGTGCCGGGCACGGCGTGGCCTGAGGAGTCGGTGAGGGTGAAGGCCAGCGTGCTGCTGTCGATCTCCTCGTTGAAGGTCGCCGACACCGGCGCCGCGATGGAGACCCCGGTCGCCCCGGAGCCCGGGGTGGTCGTGGTGACCGAGGGCGGGGTGGTCGAGGCGGTGGCGGTGGTCAGCACCGCGTCCACCCAGTAGTTGGCCCCGTTGGAGGTGGAGGTGGGGAACCCGCCCCCGGCGCCGTAGCGGTAGACGCCGTTGTCGCCGTCGGCGCCCTCCTGGAGCGCGGTCAGCGGGGCCAGTCCGGCGCCGCTCCTGGCGAAGTAGCCGGCGTCGTAGGAGTAGTCGCCGCCGGGCGCGTAGTAGCCGGCCACGTAGACGGTGTTGGCCTTGACCGGGACCGGCGTGGCGAAGTCCATCTCCTGCCAGCCGGAGGCGGTCTCGTTGGTGAAGGTGCCGGTGGCCAGCAGGGTGCCGGAGCTGGTCCACAGGCTGCCGGTGTGGGTGCCGGTGTTCCCGGCCGACTTGTAGAAGCGGATGCCGGTGATGGTGCCGGGCACCGAGCTCTCGATCTTGACGCCCACCTCGATCGCGTTGGCGTCCCCGCTGTTGACCGTGCCGGGCACGGCCGAGGCCGGGAAGACCGTGCACGGGCACTGCTGGGCGCCGACGGTGACCGGGACGGTGGCGGTCGCGCCGACGTTGGCGCTGTCGTCCTCGGCCCGGACCTCGATCCTCGCCGCACCGGTGCTGGTCGGGGTCCAGCTGTAGCTCCAGGTCCCCAGGCCGGTGGCCGGGTTCCAGGTGGTCCCGCCGTCGGTGGAGACCTCGACCCGGGCCACCACGGCGCCGGTCGCGGCGGTGGCGGTGCCGGTGATGGTCACCGGCTGCTGGGCCGGGACGGTCGAACCGGCCAGCGGGGCGCGGACGGTGACCGTCGGCCCGGTGGTGACCGCGGACTGGGTCGCCGCCACCAGGCCCGACTGGATGGTCTGCGGCTGGACGCCCATGTCGGCCAGGATGTTGACGGTGGCCTGCTGCATGTCCGGGTCGGCCGTCACCACCTCGTCGGCCGGGTCGGCGGCCGGGACGTTGGTCAGCCCCCAGGACCACTGGACCGTGCCGGTGCCGAAGACCAGGGCGTTCGAGGTCGGGTCGCGGAACTCGACCAGGTTGTTGGTCGCGGTGCCGGTGCCGTAGGTGTTGCCGTAGTCCAGCCGGACGTACTCGCCCGAGGTGATGTTCACGGTGGTCGAGGAGAGGTCGATCTCACCGCTGGGTCTGGTGGAGTCGTTGAGGTCGCTGTCCCACTCGTAGCCGAGCGTCCCGGCCGGGAAGGTCGCGGTCTGCGTCGGGCCGAGCTTGGCGACCGAGGTGTTCCGCCAGATCCGCAGACCGGCATAGGTCCCGGGGACGGTGAGCGCGTCGTTGCGGTTGCCGTTCATGATGAACAGCGAGCCGGTGAGGATGTTCTCCGCCTCCAGTGGCTGCCCGTAGGCGGCACTGCCCGGGTCCAGGAAGGCGCCGGTCCACACCCCCGTCGGATCGGCCACGCCGTCCGGCGGCGTCTGTTCCAGCTTGGTCATCTTGTAGCAGACCAGGGTCCGGTCGGTGGTCGAGGTGCCGTCGATGCTGGCGGCGAACCTGGTCTCCCAGGAGACCTCGTTGCCGCTGAAGAAGGCCTCGTTCACCCCGGCCCTGCGGGCGTTGAGGACATTGGTGAACTGGCTCTGGGTCCAGTACTCGTCGTGGCCGGAGGACATGAAGATCTTGTGGCTGGTCAGGTCGGCCGGTCTGGTCGAGACGTCCGCCCCGGACAGGTAGCTGACGTCGTAGCCGTTCTCCTCCAGCCAGGAGATCATCTCGAACTCCGAACCGAAGATCCCGTTGGCGCCGCCGATGTCCAGCGGGCGGTTGTAGCTGACCGCGTAGGCCCGCCCGTCGGGCGCGGGGCCGTTGCCCTGGTAGAGGTCCTGGCCGCCCCACATGTTGTAGGCCTGCCAGGTCTCGTCGTCGGTCTGGACCACGATGTTCGAGGTGCTGGCGTCGTCCCTGACCACGAACGGGTAGGGCATCACCCCGTTGCCGTCGGTCTGGTCGAGCTCGGCGATGTAGAGGCCGGAGACCGCGTCGGCGGGCACCTGCCAGGTCGCGGTGACCGGCCAGTTGCCGCAGTCGACCAGCCCGGTGCTCGCCTGGGTGTCGCAGGCCAGCGCCTTGCCGTTGGCGACGCCGTCGGTGGTGCCGTTGTCGGCCGGGGCTCCCGGCTTGCCGGTGGTGGTGAAGTTCGCCGGATAGGTGACCGCCGCCTGGGCCGCGGTGGACCACAGCCGCGCGCCGTCACCGCCGTAGTAGCCGAGCCGGTAGATCTCGATGGTGTACGGGATCGGCGACTGCACCTTGAAGCTGACGGTGTCGCCGGCCTGGTAGCTCTCCTGGTCGGTGAAGCCCTCGACGGTGCCGTAGGCGTTGGCCGAGAACCAGTCCGACATCGGCGTGCCGGGCTTGGAGTTCTCACAGACGATGGGGTTGCTGCCCGCCCCGCAGGGGTCGCTCGCCGCGTGGGCGGAGCCGGACAGCGGCAGTGCGGCGAACAGCAGAGTGGCGACCACGGAGAACAACCATCCCCGTAGCAATCTTCCTCTGTTCCTCATAGTGACCTTCTTACTTCGTTCTTCCCCGGATACAACACTTGTGACGGCGCGTCAGCCCAGCGCACCGACGAGGGCGTCCACCACTCGCTGCTGCTGCCGCTCGGTGATCTGCGGGAACAGCGGCAGCGACAGCATCCGCCCGGCCGCGGCCTCGGCGTGCGGGAAGTCCCCGCGCCGGTGCCCCAGATGGGCGAACGCCCCGGTGAGGTGGACCGGGACCGGGTAGTGCACCCCGGCGCCGACGCCCTCCGCATTCAGCTTGCCCACCACCGCGTCGCGGTCGGCGCCGTCGACCCCGCCGGCGCCGAGCCGCACCACGTACAGGTGCCAGACATGGGTGTTGCCCGGGGCGGTCACCGGCAGCACCAGCCGGCCGGCCGAGGCGGCCGCACCCAGCAGCGCGTCGTAGCGGGCGGCGGCGGCCCGCCGGGCGGCGTTGCCGGCCGCCAGCCGGGCCAGCTTCGCCCGCAGCACCACCGCCTGGAGGCCGTCCAGCCGGCTGTTGAAGCCGGCCACGTCGTGCCGGTACTTGGCGGTGCCGCCGTGGTTGGCCAGCGCCCGGACCAGCCCGGCCGCCTCCGCGTCGTCGGTGAGCACCGCCCCGGCGTCGCCGTAGGCGCCCAGGTTCTTGCCGGGGTAGAAGCTGGTGGCGGCGATGGAGCCGCGGCCGGGACTGCGGCCGTCCCGGGTGGCGCCCTGGCTCTGCGCCGCGTCCTCGACCATCCGTACCCAGTCCGGCAGGCCCGCCGCCAGCACCGCCGTGTCGGCGCACTGCCCGTAGAGGTGGACCGGGACGACCGCCCGGGTGGCCGGGCCGACCGCGTCCAGGGCCCGCTCCGGGTCGATCAGCAGGGTGTCCGGGTCGCAGTCGACCAGCACCGGCCGGGCGCCGATCCGGGCGACCGCCCCGGCGGTGGCGATGAAGGTGTTGGCCGGCAGCGCCACCTCGTGTCCGGCCCGGACCCCGGAGGCCCGCAGCGCCAGCTCCAGCGCGTCGGTGCCGTTGGCGACGCCCACGCAGTGGTCCACCCCGGCGAAGCCGGCGTACTCCCGCTCGAAGGCCGCGACCTCCTCGCCGCCGACGAAGGCGGTGGCCGCGAGCACCCGGGCGAAGCCGGCCGCGATCTCGTCGGCGACCTCGGCATGTGCCGCCGCCAGGTCCACCAGCGGGATTTGACGCTCGCTCATCTCCGGGACTCCTCCGCTGTGGTGACCGAAAGGGCGGCGTCGCGCCGCAGTTCTTCGAGTGCGGCGGACCCGGCCGGGCGCAGCTGCCGGGCCGGGCCGCCGATCCAGACCTCGCCGGGCGGCACGTCGCCGAGCACCGTCGCGCCCATGCCGACCAGCGACCAGGCGCCCACCACCGCGTACTCGCGGACCAGCGCCCCGGCGCCGACGTAGGCGCCGCGCTCCAGCCGGACCCCGCCGCCCAGCCGGACCCCGGAGGCGACCGTGGCGAAGTCGCCGACCTCGTCGTCGTGGGTGAGCACCGCCTGCGGCATCACCGCCACGTGCGCGCCCACCCGGACCGCCGCGGTCAGCACGCAGTGCGCCAGCAGCACCGACCCCGGACCCACCGAGGAACTGGCGGAGACCGCGGCGGTCGGGTGCACCACGGTCGCGTAGCACTGGTCCGGCAGCCCGAACCGCCGGACCAGCCGGGCCCGGACCGCGTAGTCGCGCGGACTGCCGACGCAGACCACCACCCGCAGCCCCGGCCGCTCCCGGAGCAGCCCGTGGACCAGCTCGCAGCCGCCGAGCACCGGCACCCCGTCGACCGCGCGGCCGTGCAGCGCCGGGTCGTCGTCCAGATGGCCGAGCAGTTCCGGACCGCCGCCGAACGTGCGCGCGGCGCGGACGGCCTGCGCGGTCTCCCGCGCGAAGCCACCCGCGCCGACGATCACCAGCCCGCCGCTCATCCGGTGCCCCCGGCGGCCGGTCCTGCGGCTGCCGCTCCGCGGAGTGCCGCGACCACCCGGTCCTGCTGGGCCTCGGTCATGGTGTGGAACAGCGGCAGGATCAGCGAGTCGCGCCCGATCCGCTCGGTCACCGGCAGCGGTCCGGCCGGGTGGCCGGCATAGGCGGGCTCCAGATGGGTGGCCATGATGCCGCGCCGGGCGGAGATCCCGGCCTCGGCCAGCAGTGCCAGCAGCTCGTCCCGGCCGACCGGGAACTCCGGGGCCAGCAGCACCCAGTAGGACTGGAAGTTGCCCCGCCCGTGCGCCGGGTCGGTGACCGGGGTCAGCCCGGGGACGTCCGCCAGCAGCTCGGCGTAGCGCCCGGCCAGCTCCCGGCGGCGCTCCAGCATGGCGTCCAGCTTGCCGAGTTGGACCAGGCCGACCGCGGCCTGGATGTCGGTCATCCGGTAGTTGTAGCCGGTCTCCAGGTAGCTCTCCAGGACCGGGGTGCTGCTCGCGTGGCGCTGGGCGGCGGAGGCGTTCATCCCGTGCTCGCGCAGCCGGCGGAGCCGGGCGGCCCAGTCGGCGTCGTCGGTGGTGAGCATGCCGCCCTCGCCGGTGGTGACGATCTTGCGGGGGTGGAAGGACCAGGCCGCCAGCAGCGCGCCGTGGCCGACCGGCTTGCCGCCGACGGTGGAGCCGATGGCGCAGGCCGCGTCCTCGACCAGGGCGAGGTCCCAGTCGGCGCAGGCCGCGCGCAGGGCGTCCACGTCGGCGGGCACGCCGCCCTGGTGCACCAGCAGCACGGCCCGGGTGCGCGGGCTGCGGACCGCGTCCACGGTGGCCCGGGTGAGGTTGCCGGTGCTCAGCTCGACATCGGCGAAGACCGGTTCGGCGCCGGTGTAACGGACCGCGTTGGCGGTGGCGATGAAGGAGAGCGAGGGCACCACCACCTCGTCGCCGGGGCCGAGGCCGAGCGCGACCAGGGCCAGGTGCAGCGCGGTGGTGCAGGAGCTGACGGCGACCGCGTGCTCCGCGCCGACCCGCTCGGCGAAGGCCCGCTCGAAGGCGGCGACCCGGGGGCCCTGGGCGACCCAGCCGGAGCGCACCGCCTCGGCGGCGGCCTCGGCCTCCGCCTCGCCCAGCCACGGGAGCATCACCGGGATCCGGCCGGTCATGCCCGCACCGCCGCATCCGGCACGGCCGCCGCGTCGGCGGCGCGCTCGGCCAGCCACCAGTCGACCAGGTCGCGCAGCCCGCTGCCGAGGTCGATCTCGGCGGTGAAGCCGAGCCGCTCGCCGGCCCGGCTGATGTCGGCGAGCCTGCGGGTCACCCCGTTCACCGCGCGCGCCGGTCCGTGCACCGGGACCAGGTCGGAGCCCATCGCGGCGAGCAGCGCCAGCGCCAGGTCGCGGAGGCTGGTCTCGGTCGCGCTGGCGACATTGAAGACCTCGTCGGTCAGCTCCGACTCGGCGGCCAGCAGGTTGGCCCTGGCGATGTCGCGGACATGGACGAAGTCCATGGTCTGGGTGCCGTCGCCGAGGATCAGCGGCGGCTCCCCGGCCGCGATCCGCTCCATCCAGCGGATCAGCACCTCGGTGTAGAGGCCGTGGATGTCCATCCGCGGGCCGTAGACGTTGAAGTAGCGCAGGGCGATGTAGTCGAGACCGTACATGGCGTGGAAGCTGCGCAGCATGCCCTCGTTGAACGCCTTGGCGGCGCCGTAGAAGGTGTCGTTGTTGTAGGGGTGGTGGCGCTCGGTGGTGGGGAACTCCTCGGCGAGGCCGTAGACCGAGGCGGAGGAGGAGGCGATCACCTTGCCGACCCCGGCGGCCGCCGCGGACTCCAGCACGTTGAAGGTGCCGTCGACCATGACCTCGTTGGCCAGCCGGGGCTCCTCCGCGCACTGGGTGATCCGGATCGCGGCGAGGTGGAACACCAGGTCGGCGCCGTCGGTGGCCTTGCGGACGGTGTCGTGGTCGCGGATGTCGCCCTCGACCACCCGGACCAGCCCGCTGGGCATCGCCCCGGCGAGGTTGGCCATCCGGCCCCGGACGAAGTTGTCGAGCACGATGATCTCGCCCGCACCCCGGTCGACCAGGAGGTCCACCAGGTTGGAGCCGATGGTGCCGGCGCCTCCGGTGACCAGCACCCGCTTGCCTCGTACGCTGCTCAAAGCTCTTCCCTCGCTGCTGTGATGACGGTTGGCCAACTGTGTTTCGGAGGATCAGCGGTGCCCGGTGCGCAGGCCGACGACCGCGCCCCGGAACTCCAGGCTCCGGGAGGCGGCCTCCAGGATGTCCAGCACCCGGAGCCCGGCCCGGCCGTCGGTGAGCGGGGCCCGGCGGTCGCGGATCGCCTCGGCGAACTCCTCGACCATGGCGCGCAGCGCCTCCTTCTCGCCCAGCGCGGGCGCGACCATGTCGCCGGAGCGGTAGGAGACGAGCATCTCCCGGCGCTCGTCGGCGCCCAGCTCCTGCGGCGCGGCCAGGTCCACGCCCCGGTCGAAGAGCGCGACGCGCTGCGCGGGGTTGAGGTCGTCCCAGATCAGGGTGCGCTTGGAGCCGCCGACCATGGTGGTCCTGACCTTGGTCGGCGAGAGCCAGTTGACGTGGACGTGGGCGATGGCGCCGGTGTTGAGCTGGAGCGTCAGATAGGCGACGCAGGCCTGTCCGGCGCCGATCGGGTCGGCCCCGTGCGCGGCCACGGCGACCGGCTGCACCTGCTCGGGGAGGATGAAGTCGAGGATCGACAGGTCGTGCGGGGCCAGGTCCCAGAGCACGTCGATGTCCTTCTGGACCAGCCCGAGGTTGATCCGCACCGAGTCCACGAAGTGGATCTCGCCGAGCTCGCCGGAGCGGACCGCCTCCCGGATCCGGCCGACCGCCGGGGTGTAGCAGTAGGTGTGGTCGCACATCAGGGTCAGCCCGCGCTCCTCGGCCTCGGCGACCAGCCGGGCGCCGTCGGCGTAGGTGGCCGCGAGCGGCTTCTCCACCAGCACGTGCTTCCCGGCCCGGAGCGCGGCCAGGGCCACGTCCAGGTGGGTGCCGGCCGGTGTGGCCACGGCGACCGCGGCCACCTCCGGGTCGGCCAGGACCGCCGCGTAGTCGGCGGTCGCCCGGACCGTGGAGTAGCCGCCGAGCACCCGCTCGGCCCGGGCCAGGTCCAGGTCGCACAGCCAGCGCAGCCGGAAGGCGCTGCCGGCCTGGAAGTTGCGGACCAGGTTCGGTCCCCAGTAGCCGGCGCCGACGACCGCCACGCCCAGCGGCTCCGCCGCTCCGTTCTCCGTCACGCTGCCGCGCCCCTTGTCGTGATCTGCCGACGACTGGTCGGTCCGCTTGCTGTGCATGTCAGTAGGCCCCCGTTCCGCGCATCACGGCCGGTCCGGTGCGGAGCAGGATGGCCAGGTCCAGGCCGAGGGACCAGTTGTCCACATAGCCGAGGTCGAGCCGGACCGCCTCGTCCCAGGGCAGGTCGGAGCGGCCGCTGACCTGCCAGAGGCCGGTGAGGCCGGGTTTGACCAGGAGTCGGCGCTTGACCTCCTCGGTGTAGCCCTCGACCTCCTCCGGCAGCGACGGCCGGGGGCCGACCAGCGACATGTGGCCGCTGACCACGTTGATCAGCTGCGGCAGCTCGTCCAGCGAGTAGTGCCGCAGCACCGAGCCGACCCGGGTGATCCGCGGGTCCTCGCGGACCTTGAACAGCACGCCGTCGCTGTTCTGGTTGAGGTGGGCCAGGTCCGCGCGCTGCTCCTCGGCGTCCTGGCGCATGGTGCGGAACTTGAGCATGGTGAAGTGCTCGCCGTGCTTGCCCACCCGCCGCTGCCGGAAGAACGCCGGACCGGCGCTGTCCAGCCGGATCGTCAGGGCGACCCCCGCCAGTACCGGGGAGAGCACCAGCAGCAGCACCGCGGCCAGCAGCCGGTCCACCAACTCCTTCGGCAGGCGCGGGATCCGGGAGAGCACGGCCGGACTGATGTGCAGCATCGGCACCCCGCCGTGCGGCCGGGGGGCCAGTCGGGACGCGGCCACGTCCGCGAGCATCGGCACCACCAGGAAGTCCACGGCCTGGGCGGCGGCGATCCAGGAGAGCCGGCGCAGCACCGACGCGTCGATCTCCGGAGCCGGCAGCACCACCACGGTGTTGCAGTGGGTGGAGCGGATCGCGGCGGAGACGTCGCCGAGCCCGCCGCCGACCGGGATGCCCATCTCGTCGACCACCGGCGCATTGGCCGGATCGGTGAGGCAGACCGCCATCACGCTCAACTCCTGTACGCCGCCCCGCCGCAGGACCGAGCTGAGCTCGGCCACCGTGCGCGAGGGACCGACCAGGAGGGCGGTCCGGCGGTCGCGGCCCTGCGCCCAGCGACGGTGCAGCCGGCGGCGCAGCAGATAGCGTCCGCAGACGCCGATCAGCGCGGCCGGGGCGGCGGCGAGCATCATGTCGTGCAGCAGATGGGAGTTGTGGGTGAACCACCAGCAGGCGACGGCGGTCAGCGCCGGCAGGGCGACGGCGCCGCGCATGACCCGGCGGAACTCCTCGGTCCCGAGGCCGAGGGCGCGCCGGTCGTAGGCCCGGTAGGCGAACATGGCGAGGATCCAGGCGGGTGGCAGGCCCAGCGCCACGGACCAGCGTCCGTAGCCGGCATGGACCACCAGCGCCGCGAAGAGGGCCGCGAGACAGTCCGCGGCCAGAAGGACGACTGTGTAGTTCCGCTCCCTACGTCGTCGCCGGGCCCGTAAGCTCCGGCGTTCCACCACCTGCAACTCGTGCGTGACCGGTTCGACGGCCATGCAGACCCCCCACCACGGGCGCTCGGCTCACTCCACGCGTCGCCGGATCTGCCCCCGGCACTTGCCGCGCGGCCGGAGTCGGCCGTGCTGTGCCTGTGCCTGTGCGATGGGGACGGGGACAAGCAGCGACGACGGGTGAGTGCTGGGCTCTTCCACCTGACCGGCCGGGAGCACGGACCCGCGGTTGCTGATGGACACCCCCGCAACCGGAATCCGTCGTTCTCGGCCGTGAACGACTGCCCGCAACGGTGCGCGGACGATCGGATCTCATGTGTGCTGTGCGGGACCGGATTGACCCGTCCGGCCCGATGGAGCCTCTTGCTGAACCGATCCCGGACGACTATTCCAGGATCTCGTGCACCGATCATTACCGTACCGATGACCAGTCGATACGCTGGGATGAACTATTGCTTTCGGCTGGAACTACACCCCGTGCACGCGTCCTGGACAGATCAACTCCAGGGCCGCGACCAGGAGTCGGGCCGTTCCGCTCGGTTCCTGGACGACCACGGCCGCCGGGGAGGGTTCCCCCGCAAACCGGGCGTCCGCCGCTCAATCTAGACCACCCGGGGCCGCGTCGGGAACATTTGGCCGAAACATCAGAATCACCCACCGACGTGGCGTCATACTGCCCGAGTGACAAGCATTGTGATCCCTGCTCACAACGAGGCACAGGTCATCGGACGGCTTCTTGATTCACTCCTGTCCCAGCCATCCCAGGCACCCCAGGGATTCACCGACGAGATAGATATTGTTGTGGTGTGCAACGGCTGTACGGACGACACCGCACAGGTCGCGGGCGCACGCGGGGCAGGCGTCCGGGTGGTGGAGATCCCGACCCCGTCCAAGCACACCGCACTGCGGGTGGGCGACCAGCACGCCCGGGGCTTCCCCCGGGTCTACGTGGACGCCGACGTGGTGATCAGCGGGGCAGACGTCCGAGCAGTGGCCCGTCCGCTGGCGGCGGACGGCGACGGCGGGACGTCGGTACTGGCCAGTGCGCCGGGCCGGGAGCTGCCGCTGGCCGGCTGCGCCTGGAGCGTCCGCGCCTACTACCGGGTCTGGCAGCGGCTGCCGACCGTCCGCCAGGGGCTGTTCGGCCGGGGGGTGATCGCGGTCTCCGAGGCCGGCCACGCCCGACTCGCCGCCCTCCCCCCGCTGATGGCCGACGACCTGGCCGCCTCGCTGGCCTTCGCCCCCGAGGAGCGCACCGTGGTCGAGACGGCCCGGGTGGTCGTCCATCCGCCGCGCACCTGGGGCGATCTGATCCGCCGTCGGATCCGGGCCGCCACCTCGACCGCCCAACTGGAGCAGCACCAGCGACGGGAGGCGGCGACCGAGGCTCCCGCCCCCTCCGCCCGCACCGGCCGGGCCGACCTGCTCGCGCTGCTGCGCGCCGACCCCACGCTGCTGCCGGCCCTCCTGGTCTTCGCCGCCGCCGCGGTCGCCGCCCGGCGCGGCTCCCGACGCGCCATCGAGGCCGGGGACTTCGGCACCTGGCTGCGCGACGAGAGCAGTCGCGGCGCCTGACCGAACGTCATCCGGCTTCGGTCGTCTGACTGTTGCCGCTTCCGTCGCCCCGCCTGTCAGGAGGATCCGACGATGTACCTGGCCGACCGCGCCGCCCCCGCCGAGGGGGCCGCGCCCTCGGGCGGCCCCCGACAGTTGGCCAGGGCCGTCTCGTCGACCGTGCTCGCCCTGGGCGCCGTCAGTCTGATCACCGACGTCTCCTCGGAGATGGTCACCGCCGTCCTGCCGCTCTACCTGGTCACCGGGCTCGGTCTGAGCCCGCTCGGCTTCGGCGTGCTGGACGGCCTCTACAACGGAGTCGCCGGACTGGTCCAGCTGGTCGGCGGCCACCTCGCCGACCGGGGGCGGAACCACAAGCTGGTCGCCGGGCTCGGCTACGGCTTCTCCGCGCTCTGCCGCCCGCTGCTGCTGATCGCCCACACCCTGACCCCGCTCGGGGCGATCCTCGCCCTGGACCGGACCGGCAAGGGGCTGCGCACCTCTCCCCGGGACGCGCTGATCTCGCTCTCCTCCGCCCCCGAGCACCGGGGCCGGGCCTTCGGCGTGCACCGGGCCATGGACACGGCCGGCGCCGCCCTCGGGCCGATCACCGCCTTCCTGATCCTGCGCCAGGCCGCCAACGGCTATGACGCGATCTTCGGCGTCAGCGGCTGCATCGCCGCGCTCGGCGTGCTGGTGCTGATCCTGTTCGTGCCCGGCCGGCCCCGGGCGGCAGCGGGGGCTCCGGCCGAGGCGGCCCCCGCCCGGAAGCGGGTGGACCTGCGCGAGGCCGCCACCCTGCTCAAGCTGCCCCGGCTGCGGGCCCTGGCCGGCTGCTCCATGCTGCTCGGCCTCACCACCATCAGCGACGCCTTCGTCTACCTGCTGCTGCAGCACCGGACCGGCATCTCCGACGAGTGGTTCCCGCTGCTGCCGCTCGGCACCGCCACCGGCTTCCTGCTGCTGGCCGTGCCGCTGGGCGCGCTCGCCGACCGGATCGGCCGCCGCACCGTCTTCCTCGCCGGGCACGGCGCCCTGCTGCTCGGCTACGGCCTGCTGCTCTGGGCCCCGGCCGGCCCGGCCCTGCCGTTCCTGGTGCTCGCCCTGCACGGCACCTTCTACGCCGCCACCGACGGGGTGCTGCCGGCCGCCGTCGCCGACGTCGTCCCCGAGGCCCTGCGCGGCACCGGCCTCGCCCTGGTCGGCACCGGCCAGGCGCTCGCCCGCTTCCTCTGCTCGCTCGCCTTCGGCGCGGCCTGGACCGCCTGGGGCGACGGCCCCGCGCTGACCGCCTCCGCCGTCGGCCTGCTCTGCTGCGCCGTCACCGCCGGCGTGGTGCTCCGACCCACCCGCACCCCGCAAGGAGACCAGTGACCGACCCGGCCCCCGGACGCGCCCCGATGACGTCCCGCACCCGGCTGCTGATCCTGGCCGTGGCCGTGGTGCTGCTCGCCGGGCTCGGCACCGGCTTCGTGCTGCACGCCGCCGACCGCGCCGACCGGCGCACCCGGCCCCGGGCCGGCGGCCCGCCGGTCGTCGCCGGAACGGTCTCGCTCGACCGGCCGGGACAGCTGTTCTTCGTCGACATGGCGCCCGGTCCCTATGTCGACCACGTCGTCTCGGTCCCGGCCGACGACCCGGGCGGCACCCGCACGGCCACCCCGCTGAAGTGCGAGCGCTTCTTCGCCGCCGCCGGGACCGGCGTCTGCCTCCAGTCCGACCAGAACGTGTTCACCACCGGCAACCGGGCGCTGATCCTCGACGCCTCGCTGCACACCGTGCGCACCGTCCCGCTGGCCGGCATCCCCAGCCGGGCCCGGGTCTCCGCCGACGGCCGCTTCGCCGCCTGGACGGTCTTCGTCGGCGGCGAGTCCTACGGCGCGGCGTTCTTCTCCACCCGCACCTCGATCCTGGACACCCGGACCGGGACCCTGATCCCCAACCTGGAGACCTTCGCGATCACCCTCAACGGCCAGCAGTACCACGCCGCCGACGACAACTTCTGGGGCGTCACCTTCGCCGCCGACGACGACACCTTCTACGCCACCCTCGGCACCGCCGGGCACACCTACCTGATGCGCGGCTCGATCTCCCGGCGGAGCGTCACCAGCCTCACCGAGAACGTGGAGTGCCCCTCGCTCTCGCCCGACGGCACCCGGATCGTCTTCAAACGGCGGGTGCTGGCCGGCTCCTCGCTCTGGCACCTGACCGTGATCGACCTGCGGACGCTGAAGGAGACCCCGCTCGCCGAGCACCGCAGCGTGGACGACCAGGCCGAGTGGCTGAACAACAGCACCGTCGCCTACGCCCTGCCCACCCCCGGCGACATCGGCAGCGACGACCTGTGGAGCGTCCCCGCCGACGGCGGCGGCACCCCGCAACTGCTGTTGCCCGGCGCCTCCTCCCCCGCCCTGCTCCCGTAGCGGCGGCTGCAGGGAGCGGCGGCTGCAGGGAGCGACGGCGCGGCGATCAGCCGGTCGGCAGCACCGCGCGGATCCGCTGCGCGACCTCCGCCACCGGACCGGTCGCGGCCACCCGCCGGAGCAGCCCGGCCGCCTCGTAGTAGGAGATCAGCGGCACCGTCTCGGCCCGGTAGACCTGCTGCCGGCGCAGCACCGTCTCCGGCCGGTCGTCCTCGCGCTGGAACAGTTCCCCGCCGCAGTGGTCGCAGACGCCGGGATCGGCCGGCGGCGCGGTGTCCAGGTGGAAGGAGTGGGCGGCGTCGGCGGCGCAGACCCGGCGTCCGCCGATCCGCCGGACCACCTCCTCGTCGGGCAGGTCGAGCAGCACCACCGCCGTCAACTCCTGTCCGTGCGGCGCGAGCAGCGCGTCCAGCGCCTCGGCCTGCTCGGTGCTGCGCGGGAAGCCGTCCAGGATGAAGCCCTCGGCGGCGTCCGGCTCGGCGATCCGCTGCTCCACCAGTCCGAGGGTGACCGGGGTGGGCACCAGCCCGCCGGTGGCCATCACCTCCGCCACCTGCTCCCCCAGCGGAGTCCCGGCCCGCGCCTCGTCGCGGAGCAGCACCCCGGTGGAGATGTGCGGCACCCCCAGCGACGCGGCCAGCAGCGTGGCCTGGGTGCCCTTCCCGGCGCCGGGAGGGCCGACGAGTACGAGGCGCATGGGACATCCTTTCGGCGACCGGGCAGGACGACCAGTATCACCGAGCGGAGGATCCACGGCCCCTGCGCCGCGCTCTTACGGCGCTCAGCCGGTGCTGTCGCGCCGCAGCAGGACGAAGCCGTCGTCCGAGGCGATCTGGTGGTAGCCGTGGGCCAGGGCCTGGGCCACGTCCGCGCGGTAGAGCACCGACCGGTCGGGCCATCCGACCGGGGAGGCCGGGTTGGTGATGATGTACTGCGCGGTCGGCAGGCCCGGGTTCGGATAGCTGGGGAAGAGGAAGACCGTGGCCCGGTCGGTGAGCTGGGCCGCCAGATCGTTGTCGGCGGCGACCGTCGCGCCGTTCGGGATCCGCCCGGCCAGTTCCCGCCCGGCTTCCGCGACCGGCGAGACCGCATAGGTTTTCGGCCGGCTCAGCGCCCCCAGGGGATGGTCGGGGATCAGCACCGCCGAAACCGCCAGGCTGACCGCCAGGACCGCCCGGAGCCGGCGCGGCGACCAGCCCTGCCGGCGACACTGGGCCAGGGCGTCCACGAAGGCCGCGAACACCACCGGCATCAGGTCGGCGCTGTAGTGGAAGGTCATGCCCCAGTAGGCGGGGGTGTCCGAGAGGAACCGCCAGAGCAGCGTCGGCACCACGACCAGCGCCAGCCGTGAGCGCAGTGCCAGGAAGGCGGTGGGCGCGAACAGCGCGATCAGGGTGACCAGTTTCACGTGCGGCAGGATCAGGTTGTGCGGTACCGACAGCAGTTGGTGCACCAGCCCCTGGTGCACCGCAGCGCCTCCGGCCGCCGCCGCGCCCGCGCCGCCGGCGCCGAGGGACTTGGCGAAGTAGGCGTAGCCGCTGTCGGAGGACAGCGGGATCAGCACCAGCACCTCGACCAGGCTCGCGGCCACCCCGAAGGCGGCGGCGGCCAGCCCGAGCAGTCGGGGCCCCTTCCAGGCGACCAGCAGGCCGATGGCGGCGAGGGTGAAGCCGAGGTCCTCCTTGACCAGCACCAGCGGCAGCGCCCACAGCAGCGCGGTCCGCCAACGCTCGGCCGCCAACGCCTCCAACGAGAAGGCGATCAGTGGGACGGCGAAGCAGACCTCGTGGAAGTCGAAGCCGACGGCGGCGGCGATGCCCCAGGAGCTGCCGTAGCCGAAGGCGATGACGACGGCGGCCTCCGCGCCCAGCTCCCGGTGCGCCCAGCGGGCCAGCGGGACCAGGGCGACCGCCAGCAGGAACGCCTGGGCCACCAGCAGGGTGTCGGCGGTCGGCAGGATCCAGTAGAAGGGGACCAGCAGCACCAGCACCGGGCTGAAGTGGTCGCCCAGCACGCTGTAGTGGGCGGAGCCCTTGAGCGCCGCGTAGGGCAGGTGGCCGCCCGCGTAGGAGCGCACCGCCTCGTCGAAGATGCCCAGGTCGTAGCCGTCGGTCAGCAGGTTCTGCTGGCGGCTGATCGCGAGTGCCGTGTAGGCCACGAAGAAGAAGCCCGCCATCCCCCACCACAGCAGTGACCGCCTGCGGCGGAGGACCGGGGATATTCGGGCCAGGACCACCGGTGGCGGTCCGAGCGGCGGTACACGTCGTACGGCTGCGACCGGTGGAGCGACTGGCATGGTGGATTACACCTGTCGGCGTCGGGGACACGGGTTCACTGGTGGTCGCCGGGCAGCTCGAAGGACCGCAGCCTCGTTGGCGCGGTCTCCGGGCAGTCCGTGCGTGTGCCGCTCGACTCCCACTCTCTGCACTAGTAACGCCACAGTGGCAGGAGTGGTTGCAGCGAAAGTGAAATCCGGCCGAACAGTCGGATGTACTACCGGCACAAACCACCCCAGGCCCGCACACTCGGGACGGGTGCGGACCGGCGGACGGGGTCGGTACTCCGGATCGGTACTCCGGATCGGTACTCGGGATCGGTGCGCTCAGCCGACGGCGGTCGAGGTCTCCGGCGGCACCGGATGGTCGCACTGCCGGAGCCGGGCCGCACCGTCGGCGGGCGCCACGGCTCCTCTCGGAGGCTCGTCGCTCATCCGCGCGCCGCCTCGCGCACCTCGCGCACCTCGCGCACCGCCCGCGCCTCGCGGCAGAGCGCCGCGAACAGCGGCAGCCGCAGCGCGTCGCTGGGGACCTCCGCCTCGGGGTGCCACTGGACGCCGACCGTCCACGGTGTGCCCGGCAGGCTCTCCACCGCCTCGACGCAGCCGTCGGCCGCGCGGGCGGTCACCCGGAGCCCTGCACCGGCCCGGTCCACCGCCTGGTGGTGGCCGGACGCGATCGGCAGCGTCCCCCCGGCCGCCACGACCTCGGCCGCCCCGGCCGCCCCGGTCGCCCCGGCGTAGGCCGCCGCGACCCGGCTGTCCGGCGCCACCTCGACGTCGTGCAGCGCCCACTCGTCCCGGGTCACGCCGGTCGGGTCGTGCAGCACCGAGGTCCGCGCCAGGTCGACGTGGAGCGAGCCGCCGTACTCGACGTTCAGCAGCTGCATCCCCCGGCAGATGCCGAGGTAGGGACGGCCGGTGCGGCGCGCGTGGCGGATGACGGCCAGGTCGAGCCGGTCCTGCTCGCGGTTGACGTCGTAGAGCGCGGGATGGTCCACCGCTCCGCCGTACAGCGCGGGGTCGACGTCCCCGCCGCCCGGGACGAGGAAGCCCTGGCATCCGTCCAGCAGTCGTTCGGTCTCCTCCTCGGTGCCGGAGCCGACGAGCACCGGCTCGGCTCCGGCCGCGCGGACGAGGTCGACCACGTCGGCGAAGATCTTGTTGGCGCCGCCCACCCGGGGGTCCGCGTCGCCGACGTCCCCGTCGCTGAGCCTGACCGGTACGGCGATGGCGGGCATACCGGTCCCTCGGCTGCTCATAGGCTCTCCTTGGTACTCTGCCCGGGAGTGGCGATTTACGAAATCTAGAGGTTGTAGTTCGTGGATGACAAGGGCTGGCGGGAACACATTCGTCCGGTGCGGGCCGCAGGGGCTGCCGAGGCCATCGCGCGCAGGCTGAGCGAGCTGATCGGCGCCCGGATGCTGGTCGCCGGGGACCGGTTCCCCTCCGAGAAGGCCCTCGCGGAGCTGTTCGAGGTGGCGCCGATGACCATCCGCCACTCGATGGCCGTGCTCCGCGAGGAGGGCCTGGTCGAGACCCGGCGCGGGCACCTGGCCGGCACCTATGTGACCCCCGAGGTGCTGGACCGGGTGCGGGAGCTCACCGCCAGGCACGCCTACACCGAGGCGGAGGTGGAGGAGCTGACCGTCTGGCGCGAGGCCGTCTCCGGCGAGGCCTCCGCCCGCGCCGCCGCCCGACTGACGACGGACTCCACCGGGACGGACGCCGCCGACGCCGTCACCGGGCTGCGGGACCGCCTGCGCGAGCTGGAGGCCAGGACCAACGCCGAGCTCGGCGACCCCGGCGCCTACCGCACCGCCGACGCGGCGCTGCACCTGTTCATCGCCGAACTGTCCGGCTCACGGCGGCTGCTGGAGGCCGAGCAGGGCATCCAGCACGAGCTGACCCGACTGCTCGCCGCCGACCCCGGCGGCACCGAGTCCCGCAGCACCCCGGCCCAGCTGCACGGCCCGCTGGTCCGCGCCATCCTGGCCGACGACCCGGCGGCGGCCCGCGAGGAGTTCCGGATCCACGCCCGGGCCACGGCGGACATGTGCCTGATCCTCAGCCGGCCGCTGGACACCACGGCCTAGTCAGACCGGCGGGAGTACGCCGACAGGCGGGTGTTGTCCCGGAAATCCGGACAACACCCGCCTGCCGCCCCGTCGGGTCGCCGCACTCAGACCCCGACCGCCTCCTCGACCTCTTCCTCGATGTCTTCCTCGGACCGCTCGGACCGCTCGGACCGCTCGGACCGCTCGTCCGCGCCGACCGGCGCGGCCGTCCGCAGCGCCGTCGCGGTGTCGACCGCCGTGGCCCCGGCCAGGACCGGGACGGCGACCGCGTCGCCGACCACCGCGTCGCTCGCTGCGACGTCGCTCGCCGCCGCCCGCTCACGGCGCCGCTCGACCGCTCCGGCGATCGTGGTCACCGCGAGGCCGACCACCAGCCAGATCGCCAGCGTCCAGATGCCGCGCGGCAGTCCGTGGCCGTGGAAGTACACCAGGTCGCGGTTGCCCTCCAGGTAGCCGGCGCCGTTCCAGAAGGCGTGCAGGCTGCCGAAGAAGCCGTTCTGCAGGGCGGGCTCGTAGATGCCGCCGGAGCTGGTGAAGTTGAGCATCACGAACAGCACCATCACGCCGAGCGTGGTCCACCGCTTGAGGAAGGTGTGCAGGCCGACCCCGACGAAGAGGATCCCGGCGGAGTACAGCCAGCTCATCGCCCAGACGCCCCACAGCCCGTGGGAGACCAGGTGGAACAGCGGCCCGGCGAAGAGCGCCCCGAGCAGGCTGACCACGAAGGAGGTACCGACCACCAGCAGCGCCCGCAGCCTCATCGGCAGGCTGCCGCCGACGCCGCCGAGCACCGCCACCGAGGCGTAGGAGCCGATGCTCACCGCGACCAGCAGGAAGAACAGCGCCTGCCCGGTCGGGTCGCCGTGCGCGGTGGGCGCCAGGTCGGTGATCGTGAGCGGGGCGCCCTGGGCGGCGGCGACCGGGGTGAAGGCCTGCTCCACGACGGTGGCGCTGGTGTCGGAGCCGGCCGAGGCGACCAGCACCTCCGGGTGCGCGCCGGGGATGTAGGCGCCGCTGATGTCGCGGGCCATCAGCTCGTCGGCGGCGGTCTGCCGGTCCGGCACGGTGCGGACGTCCAGGGCGTTGCCGGCCTTGTCCTGCACGGTCTGGGCGAAGACCTTGACCTCGGCGGTGGTGCCGACGACGGCGACCGGCAGGTGGTGCGGCGAGGGCGCGGCGAAGGCGCCCAGGTAGGCCAGCCCCATGCCGAGGCACATCAGCAGCGGAGTGATCAGGTGCGTCAGCACATGGCGCATCGCCGGACTGCGCAGACCTTGGACGGTACTCCCCGTGGTCATCGGTACAACCTCCATATTCGTTGGCTTCTACAACTAAGCCACGAGTTGTACTATACAACTAAAGACCGGGACCGAGAAGCGGGGCGCCGAGTGCCGACCGCCGAGTCCCCTGCCCCCACCCCTTCCTGAACGCACGGTGGGGCTGCCCGCCAACCGCGCGGACGGCCCCACCGATTCCCGACTGCTCAGCCGCCGCTGCCGGTACGGGACATCACGGTCACCTGCTGCACCAGCATCGGGTTGCCCGGCTGGGTCGCCGCCGTGGGCGCGGCACCGCCGTAGGCGCCGGGCAGCGAGCCGCCGACCGCCAGGTCGAGGATCAGGAACACCCCGTGGTGGACGGCGGCGTCCCAGGTCGCAGCGTCCATCCGGTTGGCCGACACCTGGTGGTAGAGGGTGCCGTCGATGTACCAGCGGACCTGCTCCGGCGAGACCGAGCGGTCGATTTCGACCGTGTAGGTGTGGAAGCCCGAGGTGCAGGCCTGGCACGGGTACGCACCCGAGCCGAGCCCGGTCGGCTCGTCGCAGGGACCGCCCGGGGTGATGCCGCAGTGCATCGTCCCGAGGACCGAGGGCAGGCCGTTGACGTTCTCCATGGCGTCCAGCTCGCCGACGCCGGGCCAGGTCGCGGCCCCGGTTCCGGTCGTGCTCCCCTGGCGCAACCCCGCGCCCAGGGTCCAGAAGGCCGGCCAGTAGCCGGTCGCGGCAGCCCCGGAGACATGTGGCAGGGCGATCGTGGCCGAGATCCGGAGGATGCCGCCGGCCGGCGCGGCGAAGCCGTCGCCCCGGGACTCGATCCGGCCCGAGGACCAGGCGCCGGTGCTGCCGTTCCGGGTGGGGACGATCTCCAGCGCGCCGTGGCCGTCCAGCCGGACATTGGCGGTGGAGTCGGTCATCGTCTCCACCTCGCCGGTGCCCCAGTGGTTCGCCACGCACGGCTGGTAGCAGGTCCCCACGTCGTACTGCCACAGGGCGGGATTGGGACGGGCTCCGGCCGGACCGGCGAAGTCGTCGTCGAGCAGGGTGGTCCAGCCGTCCGCCGTGCCGCTCCCGGCACCGCCGGCGTCCAACAGCCCGGCGGCGAGCAGCAGGTGCTGCAGCCGGGGTTCCAGGACCACCACGGCGGCATTGGTCAGGTGGGCGGTGTCCCGGTACAGCAGGATCCGGTCCAGCACGGCCGGGCAGCTGCTCCCCCCGGCCGGGCAGAGCACGTCGTTGACGCCGACCGTCTGCACCCCCGGCTCCTGCCCGGCCGCGATCGCCCCGGCCAGCGGGTCCGGCCACAGCGCCTGGGAGCGCGGCACCGCGCAGTCGCCGAGGGTGTCCTGATGGTCCGACACGCAGGCGGGGATGTCGGTGCCGGGGACCGGGGTGTCCTGGAGGTAGACGATCGGGACGCCCAGGGCGCGCAGCGGGGTCAGCGTCCCGTTCCACGCGGCCAGCAGCTTCGCCTGCTCGGCCGGGGTCTGGTCGGCGGCGTAGCGGTTGAGCGAGGCGACCACGATCAGGTCGGGTTTGGGCTCGCTGCGCAACCGGGCCAGCACATTGGCCCGCCACACCCCGCACTCGGTGTAGGTCCGGCCCAACTGCGGGTTGGTGACCGTCAGCTGGGCCAACGGGCAGCCCTGCTTGACCAGTTCCTCCAGTGCGTCGTGCCGGGAGGCGGCTATGCCCAGCATCGCCGAGAACCACTGGCCCGCGTGGGAGTCGCCCAGCAGCACGATCCGGTGCCCGCTGCCGGTGTCGCCGAAGAGGCAGGGCGGGCTGGTGACGGCGGCCGGGGGGACCTCGCAGGCGCCGTCCGGCGGGAAGTCGTTGCGGGCCTGGATCGGGGTCGGCACGACGTCCCCGCTGCCGACCGCCTTGGCCCCGCCGACCAGCAGGCTGGTCCCGGTGACCGCGCCCGGCGGCAGCCCGGCGGTGTTCACCGGCGTGGCGGAACCGAGGCTGTGCAGGGTCATCGCCCCGGCGGTCAGCGCCAGCACCACCGGGATGGTGACCGAGCTGAAGCCCAGCGACAGTCCGCGCCGGGGCAGTTCGACGACCACCCGGGAGCTGCGCAGCGGTCGCTCGACCCAGCGCATGGTGGCGGCGGCGGGCAGGACGGCGGCGAGGGTGAGCGCGGCCTTGGCCGGCCAGCTGAGGGCCCAGCCGTAGCGGTCCCCGACCAGGACCAGGATCGGCCAGTGCCAGAGGTAGAGGTTGTAGGAGAGCCGTCCCACGGCGCGCGGCGCGCGGGCGCCGAGCAGTCGGCCGACACCGTACCCGGCTGCGCCCCGCGCAGTGCCGTCGGTCCCCTCGGCACCGGCGCGCCCCGGCACTCCGGCCAGGATCACCGCCGCCGCGCCGAGGGTCGGCAGCAGCGCGGCCGTACCGGGGTAGGGGGTCGCCGTGGTGTAGCGGAAGACGGCCAGCAGGATCGCGGCGAAGCCGGCCCAGCCGCAGAGCGCGCGCAGCGGCGCGGTCAGCGACCCGGGGACGCGCGCCGAGAGCCTGGTCGGCAGCCCGCTGGACAGGCCGCTCGGCAGCCCGGTCGGCAGCAGCGCGATCAGCGCGCCGACGCCGAACTGCCAGACCCGCGAGGGGGTGCCCAGGTAGGCCAGCGACACCGAGTCCTGGCTCCAGCGCAGGCAGAGCACCAGCGACGCGACGGTGGCGACCAGGGTGAGCCCGGTCAACGAGAGCCGCAGCAGCCGTCGGCGGCGGGCCGGGTCCGCGACCCTGCGGGTCAGCAGCCAGGCCAGCAGCGCGCAGAGCGGCGCCCAGAACAGGTAGAACTGTTCCTCCACCGCCAGCGACCAGAAGTGCAGCAGCGGGCTGGGGGCCTGCCCGGCCGCGAGGTAGTTGGTCTGTTCGCTGATGAAGCGCCAGTTGGCCACGGAGAGCGCGGCGGCGAGGACGTCGTGGTAGAGGTCGGTCCGGGAGAGCGGGCCGACCAGCAGCAGCGCCGCCAGACAGACGGCGGCCAGCACCAGTCCGGCCGAGGGGAGCAGTCGGCGGGCGCGGCGGGAGTAGAACTCGTCCAGCCGGATCCGGCCGGTGGTGAACGCCTCGCGGAACAGCAGTCCGGTGATCAGGTAGCCGGAGATGACGAAGAACACGTCCACGCCGACATATCCGCCGGTCATACCGGGGACGGCGGCGTGGTATCCGAGGACGGCGACGAGCGCCAGGGCCCGCAGGCCCTCGATGTCCGGGCGGAACGCGTGGCGTGACTCCCGCGCGGGAGTCACTGCCGTGGGGGACGCGTCCTGGTTCCGGTCCACGACCGGAGCAGCATAGGACGACATTTTTCTGATGGCCTTTCATGGAGCCTGTGGTGCAGGAGCGTTCGGTCGACTGCCGACCGGAACGCCAAGGTGTGCGGACGCGCTACGGAAGCATCGGGGCGACCCAGCCGGAGGCGACCAGGGCGACCAGGGCGAGCAGGGAGGTGACCGCCAGCGCCTCGGGCCAGCGGCGGGGCTGCATGGCCGGGCGCGGCACCCTGACCCTGTTCCGGACCCGACCCGGGCTCCGGCTGCCGTCGCCCGGACGCAGCTCGCGGAGCAGGTCGCGCAGCAGCGGCAGTCCGATCTGACACTGCACCAGCACATAGAGCAGCAGGCCCCAGGTCGGCGCCCAGCCGACGCGGTGGACGTCCAGGGCGAGCCCCGCGACCGCACCGCCGAGGGTGAGCACCAGCCAGACGGCGGCGGTCTGCACCACCCGGCGGGCCAGCCCTCCGGGGCGGGCCCGGCCGGCGCCGGTCGGCACCCAGGCGGCGCCGTGCCCGCGCAGGGTGTGCAGGAAGGCGGCTCCGGCGGCCAGGCTCATCAGCAGGTTGGCGCGGATCACCTCCATCCGCCAGCGGGTGCGGCTGACCTGCGGCAGCAGCACGTGCCAGAGCCAGAGCGGCGCGAGCATCGGCAGCACGTGCCAGGGCCGGACCAGCTCCGGGTAGCAGAACATCATCACCAGCGGCGGCAGCGGGGCGGCGACCACGTTGACGAACATCGACAGGTAGCCGACGACGCCCTCGTAGAAGCAGAGCCGCATCCGCCAGGGCGCGCCGATGCGCTTCAGGTCGCGGGTGCGGACCAGGTGCAGGTTGCCCATCGCCCAGCGGTACTGCTGGTTGACGAAGGAGCCCAGGCTGTCCGGCGAGGTGCCCTTGGCCAGCAGCACCGGGACGTACAGGGTGCGGAAGCCGTGCTCGTACAGGGCGAGCCCGGTGTACATGTCCTCGCTGTGGTCGAGCCGGGCGATGCCGCCGGCCCGCTCCAGTGCGGTGCGCCGGTAGAGCGCGTTGCTGCCGCAGCAGACGGCGGCGTCGCTGGCGTCCCGGGAGGGCTGGATCCAGCGGAAGAACCACTCCTGGGCCGAGCCGGCCGCGCGCTGGATCCAGCCCATGCTCTCGGTCGTGTCGAAGCACTGCGGGCTCTGCACGATGCCGACGGCGGGGTCGGCCAGATAGGGCGCGAGGTGCAGCAGGAAGTCCGCGCGGGGCGCGAAGTCGGCGTCCAGGATCGCGATGTAGTCGCCGTGGCTGAGGGTCAGGGCGTGGTTGAGGTTGCCGGCCTTCTTGAGGTGCCCCCGGTCGGGGCGGACCACGTAGTGGTAGCCGTGCTCCGCCGCGAGCGCGGCGACCTCGGGCCGGTCGGCGTCGTCGAGCACCCAGATGTCGAGCTGTCCTGGCCACTCCATCGTCGCCACCGCCCGGTAGGCGTTGGCGAGGATGTCGAGCGGTTCGCCGCAGGTCGGCAGGTAGAGGTCGACGCTGGGCGCCTCGGTCGGCTGCCAGGCACGGATCAGCACCTCGTGCGACTGCCGGGTGAGCCGGCGGCTGCGCAGGCTGTTGGCGCTGGACAGCAGCGAGGCCACGACATTGAGCCCGAGGACGGCGAGGAAGCCCCACAGGGCCGGGGTGCGCAGGGAGAAGGCCAGCATGCTGGCGGCGGTGAGGACGAAGGCGAGCGAGGTGCAGATCAGCACCCAGCGCCGCTGCGGCCCGAAGTACCAGTAGAGCTCCCGGTCGTCGGGCGGCGCGGGCAGGTGCGGTTCGGGCAGGCGCGGTTCGGGCAGGCGCGGCGGGCCGATGTCCGATGCGCCGATATTCGGTGCGCCGGCCTGCGGCGCAGCTGTGCTCGTCGGGGTCGGCCGGTCGCGAATTTGCGCATGGACCTGCCGAACGGTCGGACGTATGTCGGTCATGGTGCCCCCAAGCTGGTGAAACGTCAGCTCCAGCGACCGATAGTAGCAAAGTGGTCTAGACCACGGCGCATCCAGTCTACGTCCATTCGTTGAACAGACCGCGAACTACCCACCGAATAGCGGACATGACAGTGGATCAGCGAACCGCCTGTGCCGCTCCCCACCCCGTCCGGCCTGGGGGGTTAGCCTGGCCCGGTGACCTTCCAAGGCTGGCCCGCCGAAGCGCTGGAGTTCTACGAGGGACTCGAAGCCGACAACTCCCGGACGTTCTGGAACGACCACAAGGAGGTCTACGAAACCTGCGTGGCGGCACCGATGCTCGACCTGCTCGACCGACTGGAGGACGAGTTCGGGGAGGGCCGGGTTTTCCGGCCGTACCGGGACGTCCGCTTCAGCGCGGACAAGTCCCCCTACAAGACCGCGATCGGCGCCACCCTCGCCGCCGGCGGCTACATCCAGCTGTCGGCCGACGGGCTGGCCGTCGCCGGCGGCTACCACCAGCTCGCCCCGGACCAGCTGGACCGCTACCGCCAGGCAGCCGCCGACGACCGGACCGGCCGTCAACTGCTCAGGACCATCGGCGCCGTGGAGAAGCGCGGGCCGCAGGTCCGCTCGACGGAGCAGCTGAAGACCGCGCCGCGCGGCTACCCGAAGGACCACCCGCGGGTGGAACTGCTGCGCCACAAGAACCTCTACGCCTGGCAGGAATGGCCCCCGGAGAGCTGGCTGGGCACCCCGGCGGCCGAGCAGTACGTGGTGGACGCCCTGCACGCCATCGCCCCGCTCCGGCGCTGGCTGGACGAGCACGTGGGGGACTCGACCGCGCCCGCCCGACGCTGAGCCCGAGGGGTCGTCCCGGATCTGGGATATCCTCTCCCTTATGAGAGACGACGCCCCCGCCGCTGCTCCCACCCCCGCTCCCGCCGAGGCCGACGCGGACGCCGTGGCCGCCGCCCTGGAGGACCGACTGGCGGCCCGGCTGGCCGAGCTGCGCACGGAGCACGGCTGGTCGCTGGACGAGCTGGCGAGCCGCAGCGGAATCAGCCGCTCGACGCTCTCGCGGCTCGAACGCCGGGAGATCAGCCCCACCGCCGCGCTGCTCGGCCGGCTCTGCGCGGTCTACCGGCGGACCATGTCCCGACTGCTGGCGGAGGTGGAGCCGGAGCCGCCGCAGCTGGTACCGGCCGCAGCCCAGACCGTCTGGCAGGACCCGGCCTCCGGCTTCACCCGCCGCGCGGTCTCCCCGCCCCACCCCGGCCTGCGCGGGGAGGTCGTCGAGGGCGTCCTGCGCCCCGGCGCGGACATCGCCTACGACGGGCCGCCGGTCCCGGGACTGGAACAGCACATCTGGGTGCTGGAGGGCGCCGTGGAGATCAGCGCCGACGACCGGGTACAGCGACTGGAGGCGGGCGACAGCCTCCGCTTCCGACTCTGGGGCCGTTCGCGCTTCCACTGCCCGGGGCCGGAACCGGTGCGCTACGCGGTGTTCGTGGTCCTGCCCTGAGCCCCGCCGCTCACCCGCCTCGCCCCGGCCCCGGCCACACCCCGCCCCGCCCCGCCGCCGTCAAGGAACAGCCGATGTCCGCCACCGCTCCCCCGACCCCCGTCCTCTCCCGACTGTCCGCCGCCGACTTCCCGGCAGCCGCCGCCGACCTGGCCGGCCTCCTCGCCGACACCGTCGCGGACGGCGCCTCGCTGGGCTTCCTCAGTCCCTTCGGACACGCGGAGGCCGCCGCCTGGTGGACCGACCGGGTCCCGGCCGTGGCCGGGGGCAGCCTGCTGGTCTGGCTCGCCCGCGACGCCTCCCCCGCCTCCTCCTTTTCTGCTTCCCCCCTTGGCGGCGTCGCTGCCGACGCCCCCGCCGCCGTCGGGACTGTCAGCCTGGCCCTGGAGTCCAGGCCCAACGGCCGGCACCGCGCCGAGGTGGTCAAGCTGATGGTCCACCCGAGCGCCCGGGGCCGAGGGCTCGCCCGTGCCCTGCTGGCCACCGCCGAGGCGGCCGCGGCCGCCGCCGGCGCGGACCTCCTGCTGCTGGACACCGAGACCGACAGCTCCGCCGAACACCTCTACCGCAGCGCCGGCTGGACCCGCTACGGCGTCGTCCCCGGATACGCGGCGGACCCGCACGGAACGCTGCGCGACTGCAGCTTCTTCTACAAGCGACCGGCCCCGGCGGCGGACCGCCCCGGGCCGGGGTACTCAGCCGCCGACTGAGTACCCGTACTCTATTACTGACGAGTAGTCATATCGGACGATGGCACCCCGGTCGCGGCGGGGCGCCGACGGGGCGCCCGTGGCGGCCCGACGAGGGAGCGTCCAGTGAGTTCCAACGACTCCAAGGGCACGGCCTGGCTGGTCGGCGCGGTCTGCGTCGCACTCGGACTGGTGTTCTATTTCTGCGCCCGGGTCACCCCGGTGAACCTGCTGACGATCATCGCCGCCGGCATCTTCCTGCTCTGGCAGATCGTGCTGCTCACCGTGCCCTGGGGCCTCTACTTCCAGGCCCGCTCGGTGGTCCGGCAGGTGGGGATCGGCCGGGCGGCGGGCATCGACGTACCGGAGGAGCGGGCCGTCGAGGCCGCCAGGATCGCCCGTCGGCTGCTCCGGATCGCGATCGGCGGACACCTGCTCTCGGCCGTGGTCGTGGCCGTGATCACCTTCTTCGCAGGCCACAGCATCGGCTACTACTTCTCCGGCTTCTACCTGCTCAGCACGCTGTTCCGGCCGGCCCAGGCCTACTTCGCCCATCTGCGCGCCCACCTCGGCACGATGCTCCGGGAGGCGACCTTCCCGCCGGACGACGTCAAGGAGCTGAAGCGGCTGGTCGGCGACCAGGGGCGCCGGCTCAAGACCCTGGAGGAGCAACTCGTCCGGATCGACGGACGCACCGACGGCCTGGAGAACCGCCTGGTCACCCGCACGGACCAGATCGAGACCAGGCTGACCTCCCGCGCCGACGCCGCCGGCCAGCAGCTCCGCACCCGCGCCGAGGCCACGTCCCAGCAGGTCCAGGCCCTGGGACGGCGCTTCGAGGAGGCCATCGACACCTTCTCGGACAATCAGGAGCTGGTCACCGGGCTGCGGGCGTTCCTCCGGCTGCTGCGGGCCGAGCAGGCCTGAAGAGCGACAAAATGAATCCCGGGCAATGCCCGCCGACTGTGTCGCAGGTCACGCAATTGCAGCCGTAACGAAATGCGGTGGCTTACGATATAGCCATTGGTGTTGGCAGACGGCCGATTCGTCCCTGTGGAGTCGCCGCAGCCCGTCAACCCACCCGCTGCGTGTCGTGCGCAACCTCGACCAGGTACTCGAAGAGGGAGGCGTGACGCCCATGGCGACCATTGCCAACGTGTCCGACCAGGCCGGAGACAGCGCTGCGGGAGAGGCCGGCGCTCATTCCGGCAAATCAACTGCTGCCAGAACTCCGGTCCGGCGCCGCAGAACTGCGAAGAAATCTCCTGAGCCGACAGGCAAGACTCCCGGGATTGAATCCGGGGCCGACTCACCGTCAGCCGGGATTCCACTCGACGCGCCGACGGCCGGGGAAAAGCCCGACGAATCGGCTGCGCCCGATGCGGACGCCGCCGAGGGCGCGGACACCCCGGACGCCGCTGACTCGCCCGACTCCTTCACCGTGTCGGACGAGGACGAGGACGACGCGCCCGCGCAGCTGGTCATGGTCGCCGGGGCGACCTCCGACCCGGTCAAGGACTACCTGAAGCAGATCGGCAAGGTCCCGCTGCTCAACGCCGAGCAGGAGGTCGTGCTCGCCAAGCGGATCGAGGCCGGGCTGCTGGCACTGGACCTGGTCGAGGGCGAACACGCGGCCGAGTTGGATCCGGCGTACCGGCGCGAGCTGGAGATCCTCAGCGAGGACGGCCGCCGGGCCAAGAACCACCTGCTGGAGGCCAACCTCCGACTGGTCGTCTCCATCGCCAAGCGTTACACCGGCCGCGGGATGCTGTTCCTGGACCTGATCCAGGAGGGCAACGTCGGGCTGATCCGTGCGGTCGAGAAGTTCGACTACACCAAGGGCTTCAAGTTCTCCACGTACGCCACCTGGTGGATCCGCCAGGCGATCACCCGCGCCATGGCCGACCAGGCCCGCACCATCCGCATCCCGGTGCACATGGTCGAGGTGATCAACAAGCTCGCCCGGGTGCAGCGGCAGATGCTCCAGCAGCTGGGCCGCGACGCCACGCCGGAGGAGCTGGCCAAGGAACTCGACATGACCCCGGAGAAGGTGGTCGAGGTCCAGCGCTACGGGCGTGAGCCGATCTCGCTGCACACACCCCTGGGCGAGGAGGGCGACAGCGAGTTCGGCGACCTGATCGAGGACAGCGAGGCGGTCGTCCCGGCCGAGGCCGTCAGCTTCACCCTGCTCCAGGAGCAGCTGGACTCGGTCCTCGACACCCTGGCCCCGCGCGAGGCCGGCGTGATCTCCATGCGGTTCGGCCTGACGGACGGCCAGCCGAAGACCCTGGACGAGATCGGCAAGGTCTACGGGGTGACCAGGGAGCGGATCCGGCAGATCGAGGCCAAGACCATGTCGAAGCTGCGCCACCCCTCCCGGTCCCAGGTCCTGCGCGACTACCTGGACTGAGGCCCGCCCCCCTGCAGGGCCGTGTCCGATCCCCGCCAGCACCGGGACGGGCGCCGCGCCAGAGTGGTCCAGGTACCCGTTCGGCCAGGGAGCCCCGCGGCGCCCGTGCGGCCGATGGGACCAGTGGACCGGTGGGGCCCGCTCGGCCCGTGCAGGAGGAGATCGGCATGACCGTCTACACCAGAATCGAAAGCCCGCTGGGCGAGCTGCTGCTCGTCGGCGAGGACTCCCCGACCGCGAACGGCGGCACCGCGCTGACCTCGCTGTCCATGCCCGACCAGCGGAACGCGGCGCGGATCGGGACCGACTGGCGGGCGGCGGACGCGGCCTTCGACGAGGCCGCCCGCCAGCTCCGGGAGTACTTCGAGGGCCGGCGCACCGCGTTCGAGCTGGAGCTCGCCGCCGAGGGCACCCCCTTCCAGCAGCGGGTGTGGGCGGCGGTGGACACCGTCGGCTACGGCAGCACGGTCAGCTACGGCGAGCTCGCCCGCCGGGCCGGTGTCGCCCGGTCCGACGCCCGGGCGGTGGGGACGGCGGTCGGGGCCAACCCGCTGCTGCTGGTCCGCGCCTGCCACCGGGTGATCGGCGCCGACGGCAGCCTGCGCGGCTACGCGGCCGGCATCCCCCGGAAGGAGGCCCTGCTCACCCTGGAGGGCGCCCTCCAGCCCCAACTCGGCTGAGCGGGGCCGACCATGACCACCACTCTCACCACCGCCGGGGCCGGACCGGCCGCCCGCGTGGCCGAGGCCGACTGGCCTGCCCTGGCGGAGGAACTCGACGCCTTCGGTGCCGCCACGACGCCGCTGCTGCTCGACCCGGCCGAGTGCCGGGCCGTCGCCGACCTGTACGACGCCCCGGGGCTGTTCCGCTCCACCGTCGACATGGCCCGGTACCGGTTCGGCTCGGGTCAGTACCGGTACTTCAGCTATCCGCTGCCGGAGCCGGTCGCGCAGTTGCGGGCAGCCCTGTATCCACGGCTGCTGCCGATCGTCCGGGCCTGGGCCGACCGGCTGGGTCGGCCGGCGCCCTGGCCGGAGAGCCTGGACGAGTGGCTGGCGATGTGCCACCAGGCTGCCCAGCTCCGGCCGACGCCCATCCTGCTGCGCTACGGGCCGGGCGACTGGAACGCCCTCCACCGCGACCTCTACGGGGACCTGGTGTTCCCGCTGCAGGTGGTCATCGGCCTGGACGAGCCGGCCACGGACTACCGGGGCGGCGAGTTCCTACTGGTCGAGCAGCGTCCCCGGGCCCAGTCCCGGGGCTCGTCGACGGTGCTGCGACAGGGCTGCGGCCTGGTCTTCGCCACCCGCGACCGGCCGGTGCGCTCCGCCCGGGGCTGGTCCGCCGCCCCGGTCCGGCACGGGGTCAGCACCGTCCGCTCGGGCCGGCGCCACACCCTGGGCCTGGTCTTCCACGACGCGCTGTGACCGCGCGGGCTCAGACCCGGAACGCGGCCTGTCGCCCCTCGACCAGCGCCGCCGCCGGCTCCGGGGTGCGCTCCACCGCCGGGGCGGCCCGGCGGGTGGACAGCCAGGAACCGATCAGCACCAGGACGAAGCCGGCCAGCGCGGAGGCGTGCAGCGCCTCGTGCAGCACGGCCACGCCCAGCAGCACGGCGATGATCGGGTCCACATAGGTGATCAGCGCCGCACGTCCGGCGCCCGCCTCGGCGATCAGCCGGTAGAAGGCCAGGAACGCGGTCGCCGTGCAGAGCACCCCGAGCAGGGCCACCGCCCCGAGCGCCGAGGCGTCGGGCAGCCTGGACGGGGCGGTGAGCAGCGCGACCGGGAGCAGCACCACCGTGTTCAGGGTCATCGTGGAGGCGACCACCCCCAGCGGCGGGACGTCCGCGAACCGGCGCTTCACAATGAGCGTGGCGGCGGCGTAGCCGAGCGCCGCGAGCAGCACCATGCCGGCACCCAGCAGCCGGTAGCGGTCGCCGCTGGTGTCGAGGCCCACCACGCAGACCACCCCGGCCAGTCCGACCCCCAGTCCGACCGCGCGCCAGCCGCGCACCTTCTCCGAGGCGTCGTTCCCGCGGACGGCCAGGATCGCGATCAGCACCGGCTGGGTGGCGATCAGCAGCGCGGCGAGCGAGGAGGGGATATGGGTCTCGCCGTAGGTGATCAGCAGGAACGGCCCGGTTATATGAGTGAGCGTCAGCAGCACGATGGAGCCCAGCCTTTGACGCATCCCCCGGAGCGCACCGCCGCGGACCGCGAAGGGCAGCAGGATCGCCGCCGCGATCCCGGTTCGGGCCACGACCACCACCGGCGCGGAGAGGTCGGAGACGGCGATCTTGATCAGCAGGTAGGGGATCCCCCACAGCACCGACACCAGGGCGAACAGCAGCCACGCTTTGCGATTCATGGCCTCATCGTCCCGGAGTATCGTCACAAGCAGAAGTGACGAGTTACTGGTGGCGCGGTAAGGAGAACTTATGGTTGACGTACGTCGGCTCGGCATCCTGCGCGAGGTCGCCCGGCAGGGCAGCTTCGCCCGCGCCGCCACCGCCCTGCAGCTCACCCCCTCCGCCGTCTCCCAGCAGATCGCCGCGCTGGAGCGCTCGCTGGGCGTGCCGGTGGTCGAGCGGAGCACACGCGGCGTCCAACTCACCGAGTCCGGACGGATCATGGTGGACGCGGCGGAGGCGGTGGCCAACGAACTGGCCGACGCCCAGTGCCGGATCGGCGACCTCACGGCCGGCCGGATCGGCACCCTCACCGTCGAGACCTTCACCACCGGGGGCCAGTTGCTGCTCCCGGGGGCGCTCGCCCGGCTGCTGGCCGAGCTGCCGGAGGTCCAGCTGTCGGTGACCGAGACCGCGCTGGAGGCGAGCATCACCCATGTCCGCGACGGCAGTACGGACCTGGCGCTGGCCTTCCACTTCGACACCGCCCCCACCCCCGATCCCGCGCTGACCTGGACACCGCTGGTGTCCGACCCGATGCTGGCGGTACTGCCCGAGGGCCACCGGCTGGCCGGGCGGGCCGGCCTCCGGCTGGCCGAACTCGCGGACGACCCCTGGGTGATGGGCTGCATCACGGCAACCGAGATGATCGTCCAGTACGGGGCGGTGCTCGGGTTCCGGCCGCGGATCGTCTGCCGCTCCAGCGACTACGTCTTCGCCCAGTCGCTGGTGGCCGCCGGCGTCGGAGTGACCCTGGTGCCGCAACTGGTGCTCGACGGCCCGCACGGGCCGGCCTCGGGCATCGGCGGGACGGTCGCGGTACCGCTGCGCGGCCCGGCCCCGACCCGGTACATCGCCGCCGTCACCGCCCGCCGTCGCTGGCCGCAGCCGCTGGTCCGCACGCTGCTCCGGGCGCTGCACGAGACCGTCGCCGACCTTCCCGCAGGGCGCGAGCCGGAGCGGGCCCGCGCCTGAGCCGGTCCGGGGCCGGTGGCAGAGTGGTGGTCAGTGCACGGGCCGTCAAGGGGCCCGGGGATCCGAGGAGTCGCAGATGTTCGTCGTCACCATCACCTACACCGCGCCGCTGGCGCAGATCGACGAACTGGTCCCCGCGCACCGCGACTGGCTCGACCGCGGCTACGCCTCCGGGCTGCTGCTCGCCTCCGGTCCGCAGCTGCCGAGGACCGGCGGGGTGCTGCTGGCCCGGGCGGCGAGCCGGGAGGAGCTGGACGCCGCCCTCGCCGAGGACCCGTTCAACCGGGCCGGGGCGGCGACCTACCAGGTGGTGCGGTTCACGGCGGCCAAGACCGCGCCCGAACTGGCCCACCTCCAGGAGCAGCCGACCGGCTGACCGGCCGGCCCCATCCCTCCCCGGCTTGCCCGGTCGACCCGGTCGGCTCCGTCGGCTCCGTCGGCTCCGGTCAGTCCTCGTCCTCCGGCTCGTCGTCCGTGCCCTCCTTGGCATCGAGGTAGGTGGCGGCGACATGGGTGTCCAGCGGGAAATGGACCGGGGTGTCACCGAAGACCAGCCGGCGGGCCTCCTCACCGGCTGCCGACACCGCCTCCCGGACCGCGTCGGCCAGCTGCGCGGGTGTGTGCACGACCACCTCGTCGTGCTGGAAGAAGACCAGGCGCGGCCGGTCGCCGGGGACCTCGGAGGGGATCAGCGCGAGCCGTCGGCGCAGCGCCGCGATCATCGCCAGCGCCCAGTCGGCCGCGCTCGCCTGGATCACGAAGTTGCGGGTGAAGCGACCGCGCGAGCGGCTGTCGCGGGCGGCGTCGTCGGCGAGACCGTCGCCCGCGCGGGCCGCGCTCTCGTTCCGGTCGAGCCATTCGGCCGACGGCGGCGGGCAGACCCGGCCCAGTCGGGAGCGGACCACCCCACCGGTCTCACCGGTCCGGGCGGCGGCCTCCACCAGGCCCATGGCCTGCGGGAACTTGCGCCGCAGCACCGCGACCAACTGGCCGGTCTCACCGCTGGTCTGCCCGTACATCGCACCGAGCAGTCCCAGCTTGGCCCGGGCCCGGTCACCGCCGAAGGCCTCGGCCGCCAGCCCCGCGTAGAGGTCGCCCCGAGCCCCGGCCCTGATCATGCCCGGGTCCCCGGAGAGCGCAGCCAGGACCCGGGGCTCCAACTGGCCCGCGTCCGCGACCACCAGCAGCCAGCCCGGATCGGCCACCGCCGCGCCGCGCATGATCCGCGGAATCTGCAGCGCACCGCCGCCCCGGCTCGCCCACCGTCCCGACACCACGCCGCCGACGACGTACTCGGGACGGAACCGGCCGTCCCGCACCCAGGCCTCTCGCCAGGCCCAGCCGTGCGCGACATGGATCCGCGACAGCTCCTTGTACTGGATCATCAGCGGAGCGGCCGGATGGTCCACCTGCCGCAGCAGCCAGTTGCGGGTCGAGGCCAGGCTCACCCCCTGCTCGGCGAAGGCACGCAGCACCTGGGCCGGGGAGTCGGGATTGATCGGGCGACCGCCGAGCGCCTGCTGGAGTTCGGCGACCAGCGCGGCCAGCTTCGGCGGCTGCTGCTGGCTACCGCCGCGCGGTCGCGGGCCGAGCAACTCGACCAGCAGCGCGTCGTGCGCCTCGGCGCTCCACGGCAGCCCGTCGTGGCCCATCTCCGCCGCGATCAGCCCACCGGCCGACTCCGCCGCGCACAGCAGCCGCGTCCGGGCCGGGTCGGCCGTCGCGGCGATCCGGCGCTGCTGCTCGGCGTGGACGGCGACCAGGGCGGTCAGCGGGTCGGTCCCGGGCGGCAGCCGACTGCGGTCGGGGGCGAAGAGGGAGTCCTGGTCGCTGTCGGCGGCGGCCGGTCCCTCGGGGAGGTCGGCCGGGACGGGCTGCCCGTGCAGTCGCGCCCAGGCCGCGCCCAGGGAACGCGGCTCGCCGTAGCGGTCCTCCTGGGCCAGCAGCAGCGGCTCGACCAGCTTGACGTCGTGACAGCGCGCCAGCCGGCGCTCCGGAAGGTCGGGCAGCAGCCGCGAGTACAGCTCGTCGGTGGCCGCCCAGACCCACCGGGGCCCGGCGGGCGGAACTTCCTCCCATGCAGCCATCGCGGCGACCAGGTCACGCACCCGCAGCGGAGCGCCGAGCGGCGTCCCGCCCTCGGTCAGCGGCTGGAGGCTGCCACCGCGACCGTCCGGATCAGCGACGACGGCGACCCGCGCCGCCGGTGCCGATTCCGGCGTCATCGCCGGCGCCGGCGCCAGGCGCTCCGCCGTTCGGTCGTCCTGCTGACCTGCCACCTGCGCTGCTCCGTTCGTCGCCCTCCTGCCACCCCAGCGGAACGTACCACCGGGAGCTGACAACGACGGCCGAGCGCTGCCGTTCCGGCAGGTCACGCCTCCAGGCGCACCGGCATCAGCAGCGAGAAGGTGTCCTCGCGCTCCGGCAGACGGAGCGCGAGCGGGGTGATCGGGCCGCCGAGCTCCAGCACCAACTGGTCCCGTCCGCTCACCGCGAGCGCGTCCAGCAGGAACTCCCGGTTCACGCCGACCCACTGGGCGGAGTCGTACCCGCCGTCGCCCCCGTCACTGCCGTCACGGCCGTCACTGCCGTGGGCAACGGGGGCGCCGGGAGCGCCGGTGGCCTCGTCGAGCACCGAGACGGTGCCCTCCGCAGTGAGGCGGAGCACCGAGACCGCGTAGGCGACGCCGTCCTGCTCCCGCTCCGCGTTCCGGGTACCGCCCTCGACCAGCGCCGTGCGCAGGGCCGCCACGTCCACCGTGACCCGGCGCCCGGCGGCCAGTCGGGAGAGCCGTCGGTAGTCGGGGAAGTCGGCTTCGATCCTCAGCCCGGCGGTCCGGCTCTCGCCGACCTCCAGGGTGATCCGCTCGCCCTCGACCGTCAGCACCGCGCTCGTGTCCGCGCCCCTGCTCGTATCCGCCCCCGTGCCCGCGCCGAGCAGGGCACGCATAGAGTCGATCAGCGTGGCCGGGACGAGGACCTGCACCGACGGCCCCTCGGCGGAGCTGACCGCGGCGGCGGAGAGGGCCATCCGGTAGCGGTCGGTGGCCACGGTGCGCAGCTCACCGGCACCGTCCGGCTCGCCGACCGTGATGTCCAGCAGCACACCGGCGAGCATCGGGAACTCCGGGTCGGTGCCGACGGCGAAGCGGACGGAGGCCAGCGCTGCCGCCAGTTCCGCCCCGGACAGGGTGAGCCGGGTACGGACGGCGGATGCGGTGGTCGTGTTCATGGGGATCTCCCTCAGGGCGAGTAGCTCTCGGACCGTGGAGAGTTCGCGGCGCGCATCGGCCAGGCCGTCCTCCAGCCGCAGCAGGTGCTCGTCGAGCACCTTGCGGACGAGCGACGGGTCCGCAGCGGCCCAGCCGGCGAGGACCATCCTGATGTCCGCCAGCGGAAGCTGGACCCGGCGCAGCCGGGCCAGCAGCCGCGCCTCCGCAAGCTGCGCGGCCGCGTACCAGCGGTAGCCGCTGGACGGGTCCACCCAGGCCGGGACCAGTACCCCGGCACCGTCGTAGAAGCGCAGGGCGCTGACGGTCAGACCGCTGCGGCGGGCCAGTTCACCGATGCTGTGCATCTCGTTCTCCACACCGAGGACTCTGCGGGCTCGACCAGGTCGAGGGTCAACCACCCGAGGCGGCCTCCGCCGCCGACGCCTGTGCCCTGGACCCTGTCAGCGGGGTGTCAGGCCCAGGCCGACACCGGGCGCGGGGGCACGACGCGTGATCACGTAGCCGCGCGGTCCGGACAGCCGGAGCCAGGCCGGATGCCGGTGCAGCGCCACCTCGTCCGGCTGCCGCAGCAGGCCGGTGAGCTGCGCGGCATGGACGGCCCGCAGGGTCAGGCCGGAGGGATGCACCTGCCGAGACCAGATCGCTTCGGCGAGCACCTCGGCATCGGCGCCCTCGCGGCGGAATTCGGTGACGGCCGCCCGCACCGCTGCGCGCAACGGCTCGGTCGGCAGGTCGGCCAGGTGCTCCCAGCCGGTCCTGGGCGGAAGCAGCCCGGCCCAAGCAGGGCCGGTGATCGCGCCCGGCAACTCCAGCTCCCCGAGGCCTTCGGCTGCGCCAGTGCCCTCGGCTGCGTCCGCACCCTCGGGGGTGTCCAGCGCATCGAGCAGTTGTCCGGCCGAGACGGTCAGGTCCAGCGGGGTCTCCGCAGCCAGCCGGGCGGTGCGGATCGCCAGCGGACCGCTCTCCCCCAGCGGCAGCCGGGCGAAGACCGCCAGGCCGGCACCGGCCGTCTGCAGCCGGACCGCGGCCGCCTTGTCGAAGCGGATCAGCCGGACCAGGAAGGCTCCCAGGTCGGCGGAGTCCCGGGCGTCGGCGAAGCGAAGGCGGGTCACGCGGCGACCGCTGCGCTGTCCAGGTAGTCGGACAGGAAGGCGCGCTCACCGACGGTGAGCCGCCGCGGGCGTCCGGCCGCCAGGTCGTAGGGCACGACCACGGTCGAGGCACGGACGTACACCGTGTCCCCGTCCTTGATCTCGTAGGAGACCGTGAAAGAGGCGTTGCGGAGCTGGGTCAGCCAGGTCTCGATGGTCACCGGCGTCGGCCGGTAGACCAGCGGCCGGAGGTAGTCGATCTCGTGGCGGGCCACCACCGAGCCCTCGGAGAACGCCTTCTCCCCGGCCTCGCCGGCATTGGTGAACGTGAAGTCGATCCGCGCCTCTTCCAGGTACCGGAGGAAGACCACGTTGTTGACGTGCCCGAACGCGTCCATGTCGGACCAGCGCAGGGGGCAGGCGTATATGTGACGGATGGCCACGGCGTTCTCCGGGAGGCTGGGGCGGGGTACCGCCGGGACAGGGCTTCGGCCCGGTGCAGGGAATCCTGCACGGAGCCGAGCCTGCCCCGGCGGTATTGCGGTCAGGTGACGCACGGATCAGCTCAGGCTGACCCGGGGAGCGCGAGGATCAGCCGCGGGTGAGCTTCTTGTAGGTGGCACGGTGCGGACGAGCCGCATCGGCGCCCAGACGCTCGACCTTGTTCTTCTCGTAGGACTCGTAGTTGCCCTCGAACCAGTACCACTTGGACTCGCCCTCGTAGGCGAGGATGTGGGTGGCGACCCGGTCCAGGAACCACCGGTCGTGGGAGATGACCACGGCGCAGCCGGGGAACTCCAGCAGCGCGTTCTCCAGCGAGCCGAGGGTCTCGACGTCCAGGTCGTTGGTCGGCTCGTCGAGGAGGAGCAGGTTCCCGCCGACCTTGAGCGTGAGGGCCAGGTTCAGCCGGTTGCGCTCACCGCCGGAGAGGATGCCGGCCGGCTTCTGCTGGTCCGGGCCCTTGAAGCCGAAGGCCGAGACATAGGCGCGGGACGGCATCTCGACCTGACCGACGTTGATGTAGTCCAGCTCGTCGGAGACGACGGCCCACAGCGTCTTCTTCGGGTCGATGTTGGAGCGGCTCTGGTCCACGTAGGAGACCTTGACCGTCTCGCCGATCCGGACCGTACCGGAGTCGGGCTCCTCCAGGCCGAGCAGCATCTTGAACAGGGTCGTCTTGCCGGCGCCGTTCGGGCCGATGACGCCGACGATGCCGTTGCGGGGCAGGGTGAAGCTCAGGTCGTCGACCAGCATCTTGTCGCCGAAGGACTTCGAGAGGTTGTTCACCTCGACGACGATGCTGCCGAGGCGCGGGCCCGGCGGGATCTGGATCTCCTCGAAGTCCAGTTTCCGCATCTTGTCGGCCTCGGCCGCCATCTCCTCGTAGCGGGCGAGACGGGCCTTCGACTTGGCCTGGCGGCCCTTGGCGTTGGAGCGGACCCACTCCAGCTCTTCCTTGAGCCGCTTGGCGCGCTTGGCGTCCTTCTGGCCCTCGACCTTGAGGCGGGTCGCCTTGGTCTCCAGGTAGGTGGAGTAGTTGCCCTCGTAGGGGAAGGCGCGGCCGCGGTCGAGCTCCAGGATCCACTCGGCCACGTTGTCCAGGAAGTACCGGTCGTGGGTGACGGCGACGACGGTGCCGGCGTACTTCTCCAGGTGCTGCTCCAGCCACTGGACCGACTCGGCGTCCAGGTGGTTGGTGGGCTCGTCGAGGAGGAGCAGGTCGGGGGCCTCAAGCAGCAGCTTGCAGAGCGCGACGCGGCGCTTCTCACCACCGGAGAGGTTGTTCACCGGCCAGTCGCCGGGGGGGCAGCCGAGGGCGTCCATGGCCTGTTCGAGCTGGGCGTCGAGGTCCCAGGCGTTGGCGTGGTCGAGCTCGTCCTGGAGCGTGCCCATCTCTTCGAGCAGCGCGTCCGAGTAGTCGGTCGCCATGAGCTCGGCGATCTCGTTGAAGCGGTTGAGCTTCGCCTTGACCTCCTTGACCCCGTCCTCGACGTTCTCCAGCACGGTCTTGGTCTCGTCGAGCGGCGGCTCCTGGAGGAGCATGCCGACCGAGTAGCCGGGAGAGAGGAAGGCATCGCCGTTGGAGGGCTGCTCCAGTCCGGCCATGATCTTCAGAACAGTGGACTTACCGGCGCCGTTGGGGCCCACGACGCCGATCTTTGCCCCAGGCAGGAAGCTGAGCGTCACGTCGTCAAGGATGACCTTGTCGCCGTGAGCCTTCCGTGCCTTGCGCATGGTGTAGATGTACTCAGCCAAGGTGAACCGTCCGGCGTCGTTGGGGGGTGGTTACAGCCTTCCATTGTGCCGCACCCGAGGGGGCCTCCCGGCAGCACGGTGCGCCGGCCCCGGGCTCAGCCGGCCCGCTCGCCGCAGACACCGCCGCCCGTCCCGGCCCCCGCGCCGGCTCCATCGCCCACATCGACGGACCGGCCGGCGCAATCACCCACCCCCACCGCCATCGCGGCCGCCGTCGACCCGGTCGCCGCCGCGCCCGAGGCACGCTGCGTACTCGCCTGGCGATCCGCCGCCGTGGCCACCAGCTCGGGCCGCCCGCGCACGGTTCGTCGGAAGGCCGACGTCCCCCGGGACAGGTCGTGCCCGATGGCCGCGGCCTCGATCTCGGCCAGCGCACCCTTGGCCTGACCTGCACCGTTGTCCAGCTCACGGACCCGCAGCCGACCGGTGACCAGCAGCGGATCCCCCCGGCCCACCGAGCCGAGGACGTTCTCGGCGAGCCAGCGCCAGCACCACACGACGAACAGGCTGGTGTCCCCCTCGATCCACAGCTGTCGCTGCCGGTCGTACCGCCGGTCGACGGCCGCCAGCCGGAAATTGGCCACCGGCACCCCGCCGATCGTCGTGGAGTACTTCACCTCGGAGGCCACGCTGCCCACCAGAGTCACCATCGTGCCGTTCATGGCGCCGCCCCTATTCCTGCTCCCCGATTCCTGCTCCCGGTCCGAAGCGACTGCTTCTGGAACGAGCCTGCCGCAGGCTGCGGACCATCCAGGCCGACAACGGCAGAACTGTGGACAAACCCAACCTGTGGAAAACACCGCCACTCGATCGGGTGTACTTGCCCCCTCCACATCGGCGTCCCCCGAACGCCGCAGCCGTGCTCGCATGTACCGGTCAGGCCGTCATCGACCGACCCGACCGCATCCATAACAGCTCAGGCAGCAGCGCCGTAACGAGTGAACAACAGCCAGGACCAAGAGCTCCCGCACCGCTGCGCTCACGAGCCCTACCTGCGATTATCAGACCGCTCCACCGGGGAATCGGCCACCACCGCCCCAGCGGCGCACCAGGCAAGGAGCCCTGCCCCGCTTATCCTGTCCATCGGCAGGACCCCCCGGCGACACCAGGCCCCTGTCCCGCCCCCATAGCTCAGTGGATAGAGCAGGTGCCTTCTAAGCACTTGGCCGCAGGTTCGAGTCCTGCTGGGGGCACCCCGTAAAGGGCTGGCTAACGCCGGCCCCGCACCGGCCTGCGCTGTCGGCGGCCGTGACCGCGTCCACGACACGCGAGAGTTCCTTAGCGAGTCCAGCTCGGACGGTGACTTCGATGTCAAGGTGCCGATCCGGTCCTCGGTACGTGATCCGGAGCTGAAAGGCGTCGAAAAGTCGCCGCTGCAACTCCAGCGGTGTCGCGTCCCAGTCCACGCCGATTTGCGGGAGCAGGTCGAGAATCGCCACGTCCGAGGTTGGGATGCCATCCGCTGCGCCGATCGTGGCGATCTCCTGCGACAGCTCGATTCGGCTCTTCTCAGCCGCGTCGTAGCGCCGCCGGATACCCCGCCGGAATTCCCGGGCGGTGGCCGGGTCTCCTTCGTCGTCCTCGGAAAGCTGGTCGAGGAGTCTTTCCTTGCGGCGTTCCACCTCGACGACGGCGGCACGCAGTCTCCGGAGCCGCGGGCCGTGGTCGCCGACAGGTTCGGCGGCGAGGGCAGCCAGGTCGGTCCGGAGGATCTCGATGCGTTGCGGACCCAGGACACGCTCCGTGAAGAAGGTCCGCACGGCCTCGACGAGTGGGCGTTCCCCGATCCAGACTGCCTTGGGATGGGCGGCGTACCAGTCCGCGTCCTGGTCATGATCCGCTTTGGGCTGGCAGGCGTAGTAGGGACGTCCCTTGCTCAACTTGCCGTACATCCGGTGTCGACACAGGCCGCAGAAGACGTACGAGCGCAACTGGTACACATGGTCCTCGGAGCGGGCCGGCCCGCCGACACGCCCGCCACGCTGGGTCCGCTGCCCGCCACCTGCGGTGGCCAGAGGGGTGGCGGCGTCGAAGAGCTCGCGCGTGACCAGGGCTTCGTGCGTGGGGTGCGGCGACCAGATCCATTCGCTGATGGGGTTGGCTGTGTTTCCCTTCTTGCGGGCCTTGCGATTCCAGACCTGGTAGCCGGTGTACTTGGGGTTCTCCAGGATTCCGCGCACGGCCGAGGCCGTCCAGCGTCCGATGGCCGCCTCCGCACCGCGCGTGGGCATGGGAGGCGGAGCGGTTTCCGGACCCTCGGCCTGTAGGACCAGGGCAATGTCCCGATAGCTGCGCCGTTCCAGACCGCGCAGTTGATAAATCCTGGTCACAACCGGTCCGCGCACCGGGTCGGGGATCAACCTGTGCTTGGTGCGGCCTTCGGAACGGCGGGCCGGGACGGGATGCGGAACCCGATCGGCTGCATAGCCGTAGGGGGGCTTGCCGATGTTCCAACCCTGCTTCGTGTGTTCGACGAAGCCGTCCCAGGACAACTCCAGCATCTGCAGGACGTACCACTCGGCCACGGCCTGCTTCACGCGCCGGGTCAGTGTCGGTGTGGCGCGCTTGGCCTTCCCGTCGGTACTGATCGGCTCGTCCGCCGCGCACAGCGCCACGCCGTGACCTTCGAGCTCGTGCTCGACCTTCGTCCCGTAGTAAGTGCGCCGGGCGACACGCTCGATGGACTCGCAGATCACGGCAGCGAAGCGTCGGTCGGGGCGGGATGCCTCACTGAGGAGGTCGGCGATGCCGCCGTCGCGCGGGATCGGGATGTGGAAGCGCTCATGGGCGAGGCTGTGCCCGCGTTCGTCGAGGGCCTTCCTGCCCGACTCCACGTCGTAGAAGTGGGCAACGATCACCCAGTTCGCGGGCAGGGCCTTGCGGGAGTTGGTGAGTTGGCGCGGCAGGGAGAGTGTCGGGTCCTGCGCGTCCTCGTCCGAAGTCCGCCCCAACCAGGCCACTGGGACTGTGACCGGGGCGGACTCGGCGGCGATTTCGGGAACGGCCCAGGGGGTACCAGGGGTCGGGGTGGGAGGGAGGGAGGAGGGCGGACTTTCGGCCATGCTGATCGATCCTTGGGCTGGAGCAGCGTTGTGGTCACCTTTGGACGGCTTCATCGCTGCCGGCGGACTGCCGGGCATAGAGCCACAGCAAGCGCTCTCTGATTGCAGTGACCTGGCGGTGATGAAGAGCGTCGCCATCGGGGCCGTCGATCGTTCGGCAGGTCACGGTCACTCGGAGCGGTTTGGACTGGGTCAGGAGTCGAGCGCGGTCGGTCGGGGTAGCGGTGTCGCAGACATCCGGTTCCCTCCATGCACCCGTGCATGGAGGCCGCATGTCAAGCGAGTCCGGGAGTTGATCGACGGAAAGCGCGCTGGTGGGGGGCGCGGAGACCGCTGCGCGCCCCCCTCCAGCATGTTGAGGTGACCTCACTCGGCGGAGATGGCGTCGTCCGGACAGCGCATCTGAGCGAGGCGCGACAGCGCGGCGACGGTCTGTTGGACCACGGCACCGTTTCCGAGCGCCTTCAACTGATTGGCCCGGCTCAGACCCGACACCTCCGAGAAGTGAGCGGGGCAGCCCATCATCCAGGCGACGAATTCGGGGCGGAGCCTTCGGTGTTCGTCGGCGGGGTGGGGTGCCCGGTGGCCGAGAACTTGTTCCCAGCGACGGATGGCGGCTTCGTACTCGCCCCAGTCGATGTCGGGGACGGCGGTGCCGAGTCTGTCGGCGTCGTCGGCGGCGAGGTGATCGGGAGCAGGACCTGGGACAGGGGTGGACGGTAGCCGGTGCCGGCCCTGCGCCCCGGGGTTCCGGTGTCGCTGGCTCTGGGAGTCGGTAGGAGGCGGACCTTGGCGGCGGTGGCGGCCAGGGTGGGTCCGTTGCTGTAGCACTGGTTCGGGGATCCCTTCGCTCCGTCGCAGGCCCGGGGCGTAGGGAGCAAGCGGGGCGATGACGGGGTGAGTTCGCCGATCTCCGCCGCCAGGGAGAGGCCGTGTCGCCCAGCGCGCTGGGAGGGGCTGCGTCGGGTCTGCCGCTGCTCGCCCGCCGACGCGCGGGGTGTGGGTAGCAAGGAGGAAGAATCTGCGGCGAAGGTGGCAGGCGCCGACTTCGGCAGCCGCCACAATGTCCCACCGGCACACATACCCGTAGAGGGCAAGCGCGGCGAGGGCGTCGGGCAGGCCGAGGGTGACGAAGCCGGGGACGTTCTCCAGGAGCAGGACGTCCGGTCGAAGTACCCCCACCGCTGCGGCGATGTGGGGCCACAGGTGGCGCGGGTCATCGACACCCCGTCTCTTGCCGGCCAGCGAGTAGGGAGTGCAGGGCGGTCCGGCGACGATGACGTCGACCTCGGGCACGTCCAGCCAGTCGACCTGGGTGATGTCGCCCAGGTTCGGAGTGTTCGGCCAGTGGTGGGCCAGGACCGCCCGGCAGGTCGGGTCGGTCTCGGCGTGCCAGGCGACAGCGCCACCGAAGACCTGCTCGGCGGCCAGGTCCAGGCCGCCGTAGCCGCTGCAGATGGAGCCGATGCGCGGCCGACGGGGCGTCACCGGGAGCTCCAGGTGGCTGCGTCGGGCCAGGTTGTGGGGCGGATGTCCTGGAGGTCGCGAACGATTCCAGCGGCGAACCCGCAGGTCGCGGGTACAGAGCCGTAGCCGTCCCCGGGGGTGGCCGGCGGCGCGCTGTGGTACCGGAACAGGAGGACGTCCTCGTGCACGATCAGGTGCATGGGTACTCCCTGGGCTCGGGCGTTGCGGATGTTGCGGAGCTGGTGGAAGGAGCCGCGGGCGACGAGGTGGTCGTCGCGGACGCCAGCCAGGAGCGCGATACAGCGTTCGACGGGGACCAGTCCGGCAGCCCGGCCGGCGCCGATGACGGCTGCAGGCAGGTCGACGAGCTCACCGTGCTCGCGCCAGGGCCGTGCGGTGACGGCGATGGTGGCACCGTCGGCGAGCAGGCTGCGGCAGCCGGTGAGGATGGCGGTGAACGCCGTCAGGAGTTCGTCGGTGGGGGCGTGGGCGAGGTTGCCGGGGGCGTTGCCGTAGGAGTCGTGGAACTTGAAGATCCCGGGTCGGCCGGTGTCGCGGGTGGCGCGGACCTGGCCGTGCAGGGAACCTCCGTAAGGCGGTGAGGTGAGCAGGAGCCGGGCGGGGCCGTGGCGTCGCGAGTCGACGAGGTCCGCGGCATGCCGACCGTCGCCCTGGTAGACGTGACCAGTGCCGGGCGCGCCCTGGGCGTAGGCGAGCTGCAGATTGCGCCGGGCGATCGGCGGCCACTGGGGTTCGAGTTCCACGCCGACGGCGTGGCGGTCGAGGTGGACGGCTTCGACCAGGGTGGTGCCGATGCCGCACATCGGGTCCAGGACGGTGTCGCCGGGGCGGGTGTAGGTGGTGACGGCGTGCCGGGCGATGGCGGGGAGCATCCTGGCGGGGTGCTCCATGGCCTCGGGCAGGTAGCGGTCCTTGCGCTGGGTACGGGAGTCCTGCTGGGCGGTGACCCACACGCTGGTGGGAAGCGAGGCCAGCGTGGCGTCGGGAGGTTCGGGCCGTGCTCCGGGCTCGCGCCGGTGCGGGTGGGTGGGAGTGGTCATCGGGATTCCTCCTCGGGCGGGTCGGTCCGGTTGTCGATCACGGGCGGGTGAGGACGAGGAGGTCGTTGTGCAGGACGGTGTGGACCGCGCCGTCGGGAGCGTCACCGGGACAGGTGCAGTCGGGACCGTGGTCGGTGGTGTCGGCGAGGGGCTGGAGACGGCTGGCCGTGGCAGTGGCCTCGACGGCGGCGATGTGCTGGAGGTAGGTGAAGCCGGCAGCCTGGGCATGGGCGGTCAGGGTCCCGGCGGTGTCCTGGCCGGGGGTCTGCCGCGAGCAGATGACCACGATCCCGCCGGGGCGCAGGGCGCGTTCGGCCGCGTCCAGGAGGGAGGCCAGCTCCCGGGGGCTGACCGGATCGTGCGGTGCAAGGACCGTCAGGGCGGCACGGGCAGCGATGCGTCCGCTCTGGGCGGCGAGGTCGCCGGGGGCAGGGGCGTTGCGGATGATCGCCAGACTGGCCAGTTCGGTGGCCTGCTCGTGCAAGTGTTCCTGGGTACGCCGACCCTGGTCGCTGCCGCGAACGAGGGCCAGGACCTTCCGTCCGCCCTGGACGGCGGCGATCAGAGCGGTGGCGTTGCCGGCGTCGGGGACGAAGACGATGTCGCCGGAGCGGGAGAAGGCGTCAGTGATCTGCCGGGCGAGGGCGAGCGGCAGCCGATTCGCGCAGGCTGCCGAGGTGGGCTCCTCGCAGCGGCGGCAGCAGCCGACCAGCGGCTCGGACAGCCACACCGACAGCGGGACCGGAGGCAGCGGATTGCTCTTGGCACGCAGGCCGGAGCCAGTACGGCGCTGGCCCCGGCGCGAGCCCGGCAGGGCCGGGACGGGGTCACCCGGGTTGACCGGACCTTCGGTCGAGGAGGCGGAGCGGGTGGGCTGATGCATGGCGGTGGGCCCGACGGCCGCCGCGAAGACGCTGACAGTTACCTGAAGCACGGATTCAGGCCGGATTCTGCCATCGTGTCCAGTAGTTCATATTTTAGAATCTTGTTGATCATGAATGGTCAGGGCCCACCACCACCAGCCCGACGACTGAGGAGCGCTTCGGTAACCCTCTGTACTCGACCGCCCGAGAAGGGTGCATCTGCGCCGATGGGTCCACTGCCCTTCCGACTGTGCCCGCCTGTTCGTTCGGCGGGACACGGCCGGAAGGGCAGTGCGCTACTTCACGGTGTTCTTGTCGGTTGCGGCGAGCGGAAACTCCTCGGTGTAGTCAGTCCAGTTGTAGACCCACTCCTTGCGAACCTTGACCGTGTCGGCCCACGGGAGCAGGGCCTCGGCCAGGCCGATGATCCGGTCGGCCATCGTGTCCAGCGCCTTCTGGATGTCGGTGCCCCGAATGTTGGCCTTCAGCCCACGCGGCACCGTGAACTCCAGACTCAGACGCAAGGATCGCGGAGTTCCCTCGTTCTCGCTCATGATTCCCCTCTCGTGGCGACTATCACCATTCATGAGACTAGTCATATCTAACGATAAGTCAACACTCTTGTGAGGCTCGCACTTTCTCGTGAAGGTCGGCCGAGTTCCTTCGCCGCGCAGCAAGTTGGCCGTGGTTCGCGATCACCACCCGCACGACCTCCGCCGAGTCCGCCGCCACTGTGACGGTCCGGACGGCCCAGCGAGCGGCACCGAAGACCCATGCAACTCCGTCAGGAACAGTTCGCCTCGGAAAGTTTCAGCGCGCCTCCGTCTGTCCGTAGCTGTCGTGCGGTCCGTGGTGTCTTCGCAGGTGAAGGGCTGATTCGGGAAGCGGTCGGGAAAGGCGAACAGGACCGATTCCCGACCGGTTGTGGACGGCTTGCGGATGCGTTCGCGGCTGCTTGCCGATCGGGTGCCGAGGGGGTGGGGCGCGATGGCGGCAGACGGCGATCCTGCGCCGTCGTGACCGGAGGGACCGTCATCATGCGTGGACACAGTTGGACCCGGTTCGGGAGCGAGCCGCTGGAGACGGTGGAGCGGGAGTTCCGCTCGCTGAGCGAGGGGGCGGGCGGCCTGCTGCTGGAGGTCGGGGACCTGGGCGGGCAGCTGCCGCAGGAGCCGCTGGACATGGTGGAGTTGCGGGCGCTGCTGCTGCACCCGTCACTGGACTGGCAGGACCGGGGCCTGATCTGGGGCCGTCTACTGGTCCTGGCTCAGGAGCCGGGTCGGGCCGGGGAACAGTGGCGGCTCGCGGCGACCGGGATGGTGATGCCCGGGCTGCGGCGGGCGGCCTCGCGGCTCTGCCCGCAGCTGCCGGAGCACAATGAGGACCTCCAGCAGGCGATGCTCGTCGGCCTGTGGGAGGCCCTGGCCGGCCTCGTGCGCCGTCAGCTGCCGGACCCGGTGCGCACCGCGTCCCGGCTGGTGTGGGCGGCAGACCGGGCCGGACGCGCCTACCGCAACGCCCTGCTGGAGGACGAGCGGCGGTGCACGGCGACTGAGGACGCCGGTGAGCTGGGCGCTGCGCCGCGACAGCCGGTCCACCCCGACGTGCTTCTGGCGCTGGCGGTGCGACAGGGGGTGGTCGATGTCGCAGAGGCGGAGCTGATCGGCCGGACGCGACTCGGTGGCGAGCCGACTCGAACAGTGGCCGAACAACTGGGCATCTCCCAGCAGGCCGTGGCGAAGCGGCGGCTGCGTGCGGAACGGCGCCTGATCAGGGCGATCACCAGTGGGGAGCTGGCCTTCGAGGCGTTCGAGCAGCTGATCGAACGTTGAGCAAGCGGCCCGGAACGGTGCTTCAGGAACCGTGAGGGGAGCCCGGAGCGGTCGGCCGGGGCAGGGGACGGGGTCCGCCGGAAGGCGCTGACACCCCGACCGGTACCGCACCCGATCCGACCCGTGAGGGGAGGTGGGGTCCACGGAACCCGTCCGCTGCCCCGGTGCCGCCCCGGGCGCCTCCGCGTGCCGCCCGTTCCCACTGCCCTCCTGGAGTGACCAATGCCCTGTCGCAGCAATCCACGGCCTCGCCGACCGCCCCGCAGTACCGTCCTGGTCACTCTGGTGGCCGCGTGGTGCTGGGGCTCCGCTCCCGCGACCTTCGGGGACGCACGTGCGGCTGCGGCCGGCCACGCTCTGCTGGGGGTGGCGACAATCGCGCAGACGGTCACGAACATCACCGACTGGATCGTGGGGCTGCTGGCTGGGTTGGCGACGATGTTCCTGACCATCGGTGGCCTGCGCTACCTCATGGCGGGCGGTGATCCCGGCGAAGTGGAGAAGGCCAAGAGCGCGTTGCGCAGCGCCGGCATCGGCTACATGCTCGCGCTCCTGGCACCGATCATCGTCGGGGTACTCAAGGGCTTGGTCGGCGCATGACCGTACTCCGGCAGCAGGCACCTCGGCGACGCGTCTTGGTACTTGCACTGTCGGCGCTGCTGCTGGCCATGGCGTTGGGCAGCGCGCGGGCTGTCGCCGACCCGGCTCCCCCTCCGCCACCCGCCGCAGCTCCGGCGGCGCTTCCAGCAGCGGGCGGCGGGGTGGTGGACCCGGTCGATCCGGTGGTGGCGCCGAGGCCGGTCCCGGCGCCCGCGCCGGGTAGCTCGCCCACCCCGACCCCCCGGCCGACCGTGCCCAAGCCCCGGCCCGCGCCGCCGCCCGGAGGTGGACTGGCCCCGCCGGCCGATCCGGCGCCGACCGGCGGACCGAGCATCTTCGACATCCCGGGACAGATCAAGGCCGCGTTCGCCTCACTGCTGGCGTCGTTGCTGCAGCCGATGGCCTTGCCGCTGATGAACCTGTTGGTGCGGTTCCTGCTCTCCACTCCGGACGTGACCGGGCTGCCCCGGGTCGTGGACCTCTGGGACAGCCTGCGGGTTCTGGCCTGCTCGCTGTACGGGCTGTTCGTACTCGCCGCCGGCGTGCTGGCGATGGGCCACGGCACGGTGCAGCAGCGCTGGGCCGTTCGGGACCTGTTGCCCCGCCTGGTACTGGGGATGCTTGCGGCGAACCTCTCGCTCTTCGTGTGCGGTCAGTTCATCGCCCTGTCCAACGCGGTCAGCACGGCGGTGTTCGGCAACGCGATCACCGCCGACGATCTCGCCGGAACCCTGGTGGGACTGCTGACCAATCTCAACACGACCACCGCCCCGCTCTACCTTCTCGTGTTCACCGGCGTGGTGCTGATCAGCGGCTGGCTGCTGGTGGTGACGCTGCTGGTCCGCACGGCGGTGCTCACCGTGCTGGTCGTTGCTGCCCCGCTGCTGCTGGCCTGCCATGCCTCCCCGGCGACCGACGGTGCAGCCCGGCTGTGGTGGCGGGCGTTCACCGGCGCCATGGCCGTCCAGATCGTCCAGTCAGTCGTGTTCCTGACCTGCGTGAAGGTCCTGTTGGACCCGGCGAACTACAGTCTGCTCGGCCTGCCGACCCAAGCCGGGCTGATCAACCTGATGGTGCTCGGCTGCACCATCTACATCCTGCTGAAGGTCCCCGGACTGATCAGCCGACTGGTCACCGCACCGGTCCGACAGTCGGTGGGCGGCGGGGGCGGGGGCGGCGGGATGCACCTGCTGCGGAAGGTCGCCCTGGGCGCGATCGGCCTGCCGATGGGCCCCTACGCCTTCGGCGCGCAGCTCGCCGGGAGAGCCGGGATGCGTGGCGGCCTGGTGAAAGGCCTCGGTGCCGGACGCGGTCGTCCTGGCGGAAGGCCACCCGCCGGAGGCGGCAGGAGGGGCGGCCGTCCCCCAGGCGGCGGAAAGCCGAAGTCCCCGGCTGGACCGGCAGTCGGCCCCACCGTGCCACCGCCGTCCCGACGGCTGCGGCTCACCGGCCCCAACCGGCCCCGGCTACGAGCCGCCGCGCCACCCCCGCGCCCCGCGCCGGGCGGCCGACCGTCCCCGACACCACGTGCAGCGCCCAGGATCACCGGCCCCAACCGGCCCCGGCTACGAGCCGCGACACCTCCGCCGCGCCCTGCGCCTGGCAGCCGGCCGACACCCGCACCGCCGCGGGCGTCCCCACGAATCACCGGCCCTAACCGGCCCCGTCTGCGGGCCGCCGCGCCCCCACCACCATCCGTGCCCCCGATCGCACCGAGTCGGGCGCTGCGGGTCACCGGCCCGAACCGCCCCAACCTACGGGCCGCCGCACCCCCGACCCGTCCCGCGCCGACACCCAGCGGCCGAACGTCCCCGCCGCTGCCGCCCGCAGCGCCACGGGCTGCCGGACCCCCGCCACCGCCCGTGCGCCGCACCGGGCCGCCGGCCGCGCGCGCCGCGCAGCTGGGCACGCCGCTGCCGGGACCGCCCTCGTTGAACCGACCCAACCGGAAGAGGCATCGATGAGCAGTCGCGAGCGTGAGCCGGTGCCCTGGGAGGCGCTGGTGCGCATCCCCGCCGACGTCGACAAGGAGGACCACGTCCTGGCTGGGCTGACTGCCCGCCAGTGTGCCCAGCTGGCCGGGGTGGCGGCGGTGCTGTGGCTGGGCTGGCACGCCTCGGCCGGGCTTGTGCCGCCGCTCCTCTACGGCGCAGGCGCAGCGGTGGTGCTGGCGGCAGCGGTCGCGCTGGTGATGGCCCGGCGCGAGGGTGTCTCGCTGGAGCTGTGGTTGACGGCGGCCTGGCAGCACCACCGTGCTCCGCACCACTTCGTCCCGGTCCTGCCCGAACGGGGCGACGACGCCTGGCCGCCGGACCTCGACGACCCCGGAGCTCTGTCACCGCTGGCGCTGCCGGTGGCCTCACTGGACCGGGACGGGACACTACTGCTCGCGGACGGCGGGGTGGCCGTGCTGGGTGAGTGCGCGACCGTCAATTTCGCCCTGCGCACTCCGGGCGAGCAGCAGGTGCTGGTGGCCGCGTTCGGACGGTGGTTGAACGCGCTCACCGCACCGGTGCAAGTACTGGTGCGCACCGAGCTGCTGGATCTCGCTCCGGTAGCTGCGGAGTTGGAGCGTCAGGCGGTGGAGCTGCCGCATCCGCTACTGGAGGACGCGGCCTGGGAGCATGCCGGGTTCCTGGCCGAACTCGCTTCCGAGCGGGACCTGCTGGCCCGACAGGTGGTACTGGTGCACCGCGAGGCGGCCGGGGACCTGGCAGCGGTACTGCGGGCACATCGCCGGGCCGAAGAGGCCGTCGCGCTGCTCGCCGCCGCCGAGGTGCGGGTCAGCGTCCCGGACGCGGCCGGTTCCTGGCGGGTCCTGACCGCCGCCTGCGACCCGGCGAGTCCCGCCCATCCCGCGCCCGCTCTGCCCGATTCCCCCGTCACCGCAACGTCAGGTGGAGGTTCCGCATGCTGAATCACCTGTTCCGCTCCCCCGACGAACGCGCCCCCTCCGGCTTCGAGGCAGACCCGCAACCAGGATCGGGCACGGGGCTGGGGCCGGACAGTGTGCAGGTCGAACCGCGCTGCCTGGCTGTGGGCGACCTGCTCGCCGCAACGCTCGTCGTCACCGGCTACCCCGCCGAGGTCGCCCCGGGCTGGCTGGACCCGCTGCTCTGCTATCCGGGCAGACTCGACGTGTCGCTGCACGTGGAGCCCGTCGCACCGGTGGTGGCGGCCGACCGGCTGCGCAAGCAGCGCGCCCGGCTGGAGTCCGCCCGCCGCACCGGCTACCAGCGCGGTCGGCTGGAGGACCCGGAGACCGAGGCGGCTGCGGGCGATGCGGCCGAACTTGCCTGGCGACTCGCGCGCGGTGAGGGTCGACTCTTCCGCGTCGGCCTGTACCTGACCGTCTACGCTCCCGACCGTGAGGCGCTGGCCGACGAGGTGTCGGCGGTGCGAGCTGTGGCGGAGTCGCTGCTGCTCCGGGTCCAGCCCGCGACCTGGCGGGCCCTGGCCGGTTGGACCAGCTGCCTTCCGCTGGGCGTCGACCGCCTCGGCCGCACCCGTACCTTCGACACCGCCGCCCTGGCCGCCGCGTTCCCCTTCTCCTCACCCGACCTGGCCCCGCCCCCGGGCCGGCCAACCAGTACCCCGACCGGTGTGCTCTACGGCGTGAACACCACCGCCTCAGGTCTGCTGTTCTGGGACCGCTGGACGCAGGACAACCACAACTCCGTGACCCTGGCCCGCTCCGGAGCCGGGAAGTCCTACCTGACCAAGCTCGATGTCCTGCGCTCCCTCTACCAGGGCGTCGAGGTCCACGTCGTGGACCCCGAGGACGAGTACACCGCCCTCGCCGACGCGGTCGGCGGCACCGTGGTCCGCCTCGGTGAGCCCGGAATGCGGCTGAACCCGCTGGACCTGGACCCGGACGGCGGCGCGGACGAGCTCACCCGCCGAATGCTGTTCGCCCACACCCTCCTCTCCGTCCTGCTGCGGGAACCTATGGCACCGGACGAGCGGGCCGCCCTGGACCGGGCCCTCCTCGCCACTTACAGCGATGCCGGGATCACCCCCGTCCCGCGCTCCCATGCCCGTCCCGCTCCCCTCCTCGCCGACCTGGCCACCGCCCTCACCGCGTCGGAAGACCCGGTCGCCACCCGGCTCGGCGACCGACTCACCCCCTTCACCACCGGCAGCCACCGACAACTCTTCGACGGACCTACGACCACCGCTCCCGGCGGCCACCTCACCGTCTACTCCACCCGGCACCTGCCCGACGAACTCACCGCCACCGGAGTACTACTCGCCCTGGACCGGATCTGGCGCGCCGTTACCGACACCCGCCGCCTTCGCCGACGCCTGGTCGTCGTCGACGAGGCATGGCTGCTGATGCGTGAGGAGGAGGGAGCCCGCTTCTGCCACCGGATGGCGAAGTCCGCCCGCAAGCACCGGGCCGGACTCGCCGTCGTCACCCAGGACACCGCCGACCTCCTCTCCACCGACCTCGGCCGGGCGGTGGTGGCGAACGCCGCGACCCAGATCCTCATGCACCAGGCCCCGCAGGCCATCGACGCCGTCGCCGACACCTTCCACCTCTCCGCCGGCGAAGCCGCCCACCTGCTGACCGCACAGCGCGGCGAAGCCCTGCTCTGCGCGGGCCCCGGACGCCGCGCGGCATTCTGCGTGACCGCGTCTGCCGGGGAGGACGCGCTGTGCCGCACCGGCATCGAGGCCGACCAAGCAGCGGCTGCCCGATGAACGGGACAGACGGTCCATTGGGCTACCTCCTCGGCCCCGATACCCCCTTCGCCCACCTCCCTGCCGAACTCTCCCTCCTGGTACGCGCGGACGGCTGGTGGCTCGCACCTTCCCTGCTCACCGCCGTCGGATCCGCCCGCCTGACCCGACTCCTGCTGCACCGCCGCCGCCAGCGACAACTGACCGCCGACGGATACTCGCTGGTGATCTGGGCCCCACCGGTGATCGACCCGGCCAGCGCCGCCGCCCTGTGGTCCCACCTGACCGGGCTTCTCCGTCCCTGGTGGAAGCGCACCCTGGGCCAGCAGCAGCATCTGGTGTTCGAGTACCACTTCACCACGGCCGGACTCGCCGTCCGTCTGTGGGCACCGGCCACAGTGCCCGCTGTGCTACTGCATCGGGCCGTCGAATCCGCGTGGCCCGGAGCGCACGTCAGCACCCACATCGAACCTGTCTTCCTGGCCAAGAGCACACCACGCACCACCGGCGGCACCCTCCGCCTCGCCCGCCCCGAGATCCTGCCGATCCGACACCAGCACGACACCGACCCGCTGCGCGCCCTGCTCGGCGCGGGCCTCGCGCTCGGCCCCGAGGAGAGCGTCAGCGTGCAGGTCCTCGCCCGGCCCGCCACCGGCGCGCGGGTCCGCCGCGCCAGATACCGGATTCGCGCCCTTCGCGCGGGCGTCAGCAGCCCGAACCGGCCTCGGGCGCTCCTCGATCTGCTCACCCACCAGCCCTCGCGCGCCACCGCAGCCGCCCGCGACCCCGAACAGGCCGACCAGCTGCGCGCAGCCCTTACCAAACACGCCGGACCCCAGTGGGAGACCTGCGTCCGCTACTCCGTCGCCATGCCCGACCACGCAGACACTGCCGACCGGCTGCGCGGCCGGGCGCACGCCGTGGCCTCAGCCTTCGCCATCCACTCCGGCCGCAACTGGTACGCCCGCCACCGACTGAGCGACCCCGCGCGTCGGATGACGGAGCGCCATTTCCCGATGCGCGGCGACCTACTGTCCGTGCCGGAGCTCGCCGCGATCGCCCACCTGCCGTTGGACACCGCCGCCCCCGGCGTCCAGCGAGCCGGGGCCCGCTCCATCCTTCCCATCGCCGCCGTCCCCCTGCCGGGACCGGCCGCCAAACCGCTGGGGCGCTCCGACCTCGCCACAGAACGCCCCGTCGGCCTGGCCGTCGCCGACGGGCGGCACCACCTGCACATCATGGGCGCCACCGGCTCCGGCAAGTCCACCCTCATGGCCACCATGGTCCTGGCCGACGCGGAGGCCGGACGCGGCGCTCTGGTCATCGACCCCAAGGGCGACCTCGTCCTGGACATCCTCGCCCGCCTCCCCGAAACCGCGCTCGGCCGCACCGTCGTCCTGGACCCCGGCGACCACGCCGCCCCGCCCCGGCTCAACGTCCTGGAGGGCGACCGCGCCCAGGCCGACGTCGTCGTCGACAACCTCGTCGGGATCTTCCGCCGGATCTTCACCGCCTTCTGGGGGCCACGCACGGACGACGTCATGCGCGCCGCCTGCCTCACCCTCATGACCTCCCCCACCGCCGGCGCCACCGTCACCCTCGCCGACATCCCCCGCCTGCTCACCGAACCGTCCTACCGCCGACGCGTCGTCAGAGGACTCTCCGGCGCCGACAAGACCCTGCGCGGCTTCTGGACCTGGTACGAACAGCTCTCCGAACCCTCTCGCGCTGCCGCCACCGGCCCGCTGATGAACAAACTCCGTGCCTTCCTGCTCCGGACGTTCGTCACCGACACCATCGCTTCCGGGGCCTCCACCTTCCACCTGGACGATGTGCTGGACGGCGGCCTCGCCCTGGTCCGGCTGCCCAAGGGCGTCCTGGGGGAGGAGACCTCCCGCCTCCTCGGCTCCTTCGTCGTCGCCAAGACCTGGCAGGCCGCCGCCGCCCGAGCCGCCGCCGGGGAGTCCGCCCGCCGCGACGCAGCCATGTACCTCGACGAGGCCCACAACTTCCTCACGCTCCCCTACCCCCTGGAGGACATGCTCGCCGAGGCCCGCGGCTACCGGCTCTCCCTGGTCCTGGCCCACCAGAACCTCTCCCAACTGCCGGGAGACCTGCGCGAGGGCATCTCCGCCAACGCCCGCAACAAGGTCTTCTTCAACTCCTCGCCCGAGGACGCCCGCCTTCTGGAACGCCACACCGCCCCGCTCCTGGGCGCACACGACCTCGCCCACCTCGGGGCGTTCCAGGCCGCCGCCCGACTGGTCGTCGCCTCCGCTGACAGTCCCGCCTTCACTCTCGTCACAACCGCCCTGCCTCCCAGGACCCCCGGCCGGGCCACCGCCGTCCGCGCCGCCTCCCGCACCGTCTTCGGCCCCACCCCCGCACGCCCCACCCCCTGAGGAGAACCCCCATGCCCCCGCGCGCCACGCCACCGGTCACCGTCCGACGCGGCCCCACCGCTCCTGCCTCCGGCAGCGGACGCCGGCGCACCCCGCTGTCCGCGCTCGCCGCCCGGCTGACCCCGCGCGACCTGTGGCTGCTCGACATGCTCGCCGAGCACACCGTCCTGACCAGCCACCACATCACCGACCTCGCCTACACCGGCCACCGTTCGGCCAACCGACGCCTGCACACCCTGCACGGACTCGGCCTCCTCGACTCCTTCCGCATCCGCCAACAGATCGGTTCCGGTCCCGAGCACTACGTCCTGGGCCAGACCGGCGCAGCCCTCCTCGCCGCTCGCCACGCCACCACCCCCGCTGCCCTCGGCTGGCATCCCGAGCACGCCTCCCGCACCGCCTACAACCCCGCCCTGACCCACAACCTTGGCGTCGCAACCCTGTTCACCCAGCTCGTAAGCCCACCCGCCGACAACCTCGGCACAGCAGCGGCATGGTGGTCGGAACTGCGTTGCGAACGCACGTTCGGCGACCTGATCCACCCTGACGGCTACGGCCGCCTCAGCCACCGCGACCACAGCAGTGCCTTCTTCGTCGAGTACGACACCGGAACCGAGGCCCTGACCCGGCTGCTGGCCAAACTCGACGACTACCGGGAGGCCGCGCGAGCCCTGGCCGGACGCCCCTTGGTGCTGTTCACCCTCCACAGCGCCCGCCGCGAGCAGAACCTCCACCACCGCCTCACCGGTCACCCCGCCCTGACCGAAGTCGCCGTGGCCACCACCGCCCGCGACACCCCAGCCGACGGCCGCGAGACCCACCACCCCGCCGAGGCGGTCTGGCTGCCCGCCGGCCGTCCCAGCCACCGCACCCGCCTCCTCGACCTGCCCGCTGCCTGGCCTGCCGCCGGACAACCCACCGATCCGGCCGTCACGCTCACCGACGCCTTCCCCTTGCCCGCACCCGACCCAGCACCGCCGACCGGCCTTTGGCAGGCCGGACACCTCCAACAGAACTGATTCGCCCCGCCCATGGCCGCCGCAACGGCCCGTGCCGCAGCCGGACTCGCCGTCGGCTGCGGCACGGTCCTCACGCTCTTCCTCGCCGCCGCCATCGCCGCCGTGACCGCAGCCGTCGCCGTCGCCACCGGCGGCCTGTCCCTGCTCCTCGACGGCGGCGCCCCCAGCCCGCAGGCCACTGCGGACATCCCGCCCGCGATGCTCTCCCGCTACCGGCAGGCCGCCACCACCTGCCCCGGCCTGCCCTGGACCATCCTGGCCGGCATCGGCAAAGTCGAGAGCGACCACGGCCGCGCCCGCAACCAAGTCTCCTCGGCCGGTGCGGTCGGGCCGATGCAGTTCCTGCCCAGCACCTTCACCGAGTACGACCAGCCCGTCCCGCCCGGCGGCGCGAACCCGCCCACACCCTGGGACGCCACCGACGCGGTCCAGGCCGCCGCCCGGCTCCTGTGCGCCCACGGCGGCCGAAACGGGAAGGACCTGCGAAACGCCGTCTACCAGTACAACCACGACGAGCAGTACGTAGACACGGTGATGGCCTACGCCACCCGCTATGCGTCCGCCGACAGCTCCGCTACCGACGCCGCCCCACCTGGAACAGGGGCGGCCCGAGCCCTCGCCTTCGCCCGCTCGCAGGTCGGCGTCCCCTACCAGTGGGGCGCCGAGGACCCCGGCCACGCCTTCGATTGCTCCGGCCTCACCCAGGCCGCCTACGCAGCCGCCGGGATCATCCTGCCGCGCGTCGCCCAGGACCAGTACGACCACGGCCCCCGACTCCCCACGGGGACACCGATCCAGCCCGGCGACCTCGTCTTCTTCGGCACCAGCACGGACAGCATCGTCCACGTCGGCATCGCCGTCTCCGGCACCACCATGATCGATGCCCCGCACAGCGGGACACTTGTTCGCCTGGAGTCGATCGGTCGTCCGATCGGGGCTGCACGGCCCAGCACCGCCTCCGCCGGGCAGCCGTAGGAGCCTGCACCACCCAACGCGCTTCGGATCGTCGCGCACGGTTCATCGGTCGCCCGCACCGATTCCAGTCGCTCTGCCCATGCTGACCAGGAACGATTCCCCGAGGGCGCTTGACAGGAGCCGGGTCGCAGAGCGACCAATGGAGCCGGGCCCGAACCACGCGGTGCGCACCGCTCGGACCCCGGACGGCCATTGCGCCCTCCGCCCCGGCCGGGGACCCTCCATCCCCCTCAGTTCCACCGACCCGGAGGTCCCCTGTGAACCCCAACGACCGGACTGCCCCGTCACCTCACGCCCCCGCAGCCCCGCCTAGCGCCAGCGCCGCCACCCTCCACCGGGCCGTACTGGCCGAGCCCGGCCGTACCGCCGCCGCCCTTGCGCTCGCCGCCGGCCTGGGTCGCTCCACCGCAGGCAAGCTCCTCACCACCATGGAGACCGGCGGCTTGGTCCGCCGGGAGCCCGGCGGCCACGACGGCACCCGCCGCCTGCCCGACCGCTGGCACCCCACCACCACCGCCACCGCACCGGACAACGCCCCGCAGCCAGGGCCTGAGAGGGAACAGACGGGCTCGGCAGTCGCCCCCGCCGCCGAGTCCGCCAGTGCGACAGAGCGCGGAGAGGAGCCAGTCCAGCGGGCATCGACCGCTGAGGACCCGAGCAGCGCCCCCGCCAGCCCGGCCTTCTCGGTCCAACCGCCAACCGAACGGGACACTGATCCCCAGGAGGAGGTTGAGGCGCCCGGGCCGGAGGCGGGCACCGACGAAGCGGCGGATCCCTCCCATCGTGACCTGGTCAACGCACTTGAACGGGGCACTGCGGATTCGGGAACTCCGGACGAGCCCACGGCCGCCGTCCCAGTGACGCAGGACGGCGACGACGGGCTGGCATCGCCCTCCCCCGGCACTGGGGCAGCCGCCGACGGCGTCTGCCCGATGTGCGGGCATCGACGGCGCGTTCCGGGCGTACGAACGACCAGCAGCGGCACCCGACTCGGCCAGGGCCAGCTGCACGAACTGGCGCTGGAACACCTTCGGTCCTACCCGGATGAGGAGTTCACCGCGACAGGTATCGCCAAGGTGATCGGCAGGTCCTCCGGAGCGATCGCCAACGCCCTGGCCACGATGGTGAATCGGGGTGAAGCGGAGATGACCTGCAGCGTCCCGCGCCGCTACCGTGCCCTTCCCGGAGGCGCCAGTAGGTAGGCGTTCGACAGGCACCACGGCCCCGGCGTCCATGACGCTGGGGCCTGGAGTCCGGATGGGGATCTGTGCCGTGAGCGGCCCTGTCCCTTGTTGCCCCGCTTCCGTCACTATCGTTCGCGGGCAATGGGAGCCCTCAGCACGGACGCTGTCGGACTCGATACTACTTTGATCAACCAACGAACCTTGCGCTACTTGAGGTCAGTAGTTCCCGTTACCGAGGATGCTGCCGCCGGCGTTGTATACGGTGATGAGCCCGACCCCGAACGCCGGAGGGTACGCCTGCTTTGCCCAGTCAGTTGCGGCTGCGACGATGAGGGTGGCTGTACTGCCGTCGGCGCTGCCGAGCCCACCGGAAAGGTCTGTGTAGACGCTGACGCTGCCGTTGTTCGCGTCGACCTTCGTGACGTGGTTCGCCACCGCAGCCTTCATCTGTGACGTGTCGGAGCCGGAGCCCGCGACAAACGCACTGAGCGCGTCCGCCTGGGACTTGGTGTCCGGGGTGCCGGTTGTGGTGGATGTGGAGTTCACCGAGGGCGAGGGAGACGTCGATACGGACTTCTTGCTCCCGCTGCTCGCCGCAACGACGATGATCACGATGATGATCACGAGGCCCAGGAGCGTACCGCAGCCGCCAAAGAGGCATCCACGGCCGAATCGACTCTTCTTCTCCGGTGGTGGCAGAGGCTGATTCCATCCCTGCGCGAGGCCGGCATCGTGCGGCGGCTCGCCCCCCCGTCCGGGCCTGAGCCGGTCGGCTGGCCTCCCCACGAAGGTTTCCCATCCGCTGCAGGCTCCTGGGGCTCCGACGGTTCGCTCATTGGTAGTTAGAGGCGCGGTGCTCTTGCGAGTCCGTTTCCTCTGTCCCCTTTCAATCCGTGCATGCGGTTTTCCCGCACACGGCTTACCGATGATCTTCTTGACATGGTTACGCCGCCTTCGGATAGCGGATCGTGCCACGCAGTTGGTGCAGGCCGTGCCCGTTGAACCACTCTTCCGTCCAGACATTGCTCTGACCTGCCCGTAGGTTGCGGCCCCGCTTCTTCACCATGAGTCCGCGTAGCCGCCATACGACGTAGTCATCGACCTGTCTGAACTTCCGGGCGGCATTCCCGGTTCGGAAGTAGGCGCCCCAGCCGCGCAGGATCGGATTCAAGTCCGCGATCACGTCGCGGACATCCGTTCCCGACCGGCGGCGGTCGGTCCTGTCATGGACCTTGTCCCGGAGTCGCTTCATCGCCGCTTGCGAAGGCCAGCGATGCAGGAAGAACCGCACCTTGCGGTACTTCTTCCACATCCGGCCCGAGAACTGGGCTCTGAAGTGGCAGCCGAGGAAGTCGAGCCCTCCCCGACCCTCTCTGAGGTCAACCACCTTCGTCTTGTCCGGGTGCAGTTCCAGCCCCAGCGAGTCGAGAATCTCCCCGACCACCTCCAGGGCCCTCCTGGCATTGGCCACCGACCGGCACAGGACGACACCGTCGTCCGCGTACCGGACCAGTTCGCCGACACCGCGCTCAGCGAGCTCGGTGTCCAGGACGTGCAGGTAGATGTTGGCCAGCAAGGGTGAGATCACCCCGCCCTGAGGAGTCCCGGCGACCGTCCGCTGGAGTTCCCCGTCCACCATCACACCCGCCTGGAGCCACAACCGCAGCAGCTTGAGCACCCTGCGGTCCGACACCCGCCGCCCCACTTCGGCGAGGAGGCGACCGTGGTCGATCTCGCCGAAGAAGTTGCGGATGTCGAACTCCACGACCACGCAACGGCCCTCGATGAAGCCCGTCCGAAGACGCTCCATCGCCTGCGTCGCCGACCGCTTGGGCCGGTACCCGTACGAGGACGGCAGGAAATCCGCCTCGAACACCGGTTCCAGGACGATCTTCGCCGTCTGCTGAGCCACCCTGTCGCGCACCGTGGGGATGCCCAGCGGCCGCTTGCCACCCTGCGGTTTCGGGATGTCCACACGCCTGGCCGGCGCGGGACGGTACACACCTGAGCGAAGAACCTCCTGGAGCTCGCCGAGCATCCGGCCAACCCCGTACTGGTTCTCCACGAACTCCAGGGTGACCCGATCCACCCCGGCGCTCCCTCTGTTGGCCCGGACCCGCTCCCATGCCTCCCACAGGACGTCACCCCGGTGGATACGGTCGTACAGGGCATGGAAACGCCGCTCCGGAGACTGCTTGGCCCTGAGTTCCACAGTTGGCAGTGCCAACTAGGACACGAATATGTGGGTTGACCTGCGGAAATGCCTGTAGACACGCCGGGATGGCGTGTCACTAGGCGTGGGGATAGTGCCTGGTCAGCGGCCTGCGGTCAGGTCGATGATCTTCTTGGGCGGGGTGACGTCCAGGGCGGTGAGGATGTCGCGCTGGGGCTTGGTGAGCTCGGTGGACTGGCGGAAGGAGCCGGCCGGGCCGGTGTAGCTGACGGCGTGCAGCCGGTCCAGTTCCTTGCGCAGGCGGTTCCAGGTCTGGCCGGTGCCGGTTTCGGCGACGCGGATCAGCAGCAGGGCGAGCCAGCACAGCACGACGTGGGCGCGTATGCGGTCCTCGCGGCGGTGGTAGACCGGCCGCAGGTCGATGATCTGCTGCATGTCCCTCCAGCCTCGTTCCACCTCAAGAAGCTGTTTGTATCCCAGGGCGATGTCCTCGGCACTCAACTTCGGGTCGCTGCACCGTAGGAGGTACTTCCCGTCGAGCCGTTCCTCGGCGGCGATCTTCTTCTTGTCCACGCGCAGGAGGCCGCCGGGGGTCTGGCGCAGGAAGCGCCGCAGGCCGGGTTTGGTGGACAACTGTCCGGCGAGCTGGTCGCGTTCGGGGCGGGGCAGCTTGTCGGTGTCGGCGATGGCCTCGGTCAGGCGGGTGGTGAGCTGGTCGCGGATGGCGGCGTCGCGGGTGGCCTGGTCGGGGTTGAAGCAGATGACGAAGCGGTCGTCGGAGTCGATGTTGACTTCCTTGACCTGCATGTTGTCGCGCACGGTCGCGTAGCGGCCGGGGCGGGCCAGGGCTTGGCGGACTTCGGGGCTGTCGGTGCGGAGCTTCTCGCCGATGATGTATCCGCCGCCGCCCTGCATGAGGGTGCGGCGGTTCAGCGCGGAGGAGAAGCCGCGGTCGGCGACCCAGACGATGCGCGACAGGGTCCATTCGCGCAGTTCCGCGCGGACTTGGCGGATCAGGGCCTGGTCGCCGGTGCTGCCGGGCCAGGACCAGACGCGGACTGGGATGCCTTCGCGGGTGACGGCCATGCCGACCACGACCTGGGGCAGGTCGTCGCGGGAGTCCTTGGACTTGCCGTGGGTGCGAAACCCCGTCTCCCGGGCGGCGGTTGCCGGATCTTCCTCGGGGTCCAAGCGGCGGCCCTCGCTGTCGCGTGGGACGGGTTCGTCGGCTTCCTCGGTCTCGAAGTAGGTGGAGGTGGTGTCGAAGAACAGCAGGTCCACTTCCAGGTTGAGCAGGTCGGTGACCTGGAAGTACGCCTCCTTGGCCAGGGCGGGCTCGATGGTGAGCAGGTAGTCCATGGCCCGGTAGCAGGCCTCGTCGTTGATCTGGTCCAGGCCCTCGACGTGGACGTCGTCGGCGATCCATTCGGTGGCGGCGAGTTTGCTGGAGGCGGCCAGCGCACGGTTGGCGACCAGCGCGAACAGCACCCGCTCCACGCGCGGGTCCAGGCAGCGGCCCTCCAACTGCCGTCGGACGGCCTGGCCCAGGCCCAGGCGGTGCCACAGGCCGTCCAGGGCGTGGGTGCCGCCCAGCGGCCGGGAGCCGGTCAGGGTCAGATCGCCGGGCGTGGTGGCGACCAGGGCCTCGGCAGGATCGAGGAGCCGAGACAGGGCGGCGACCAGGCGCTTGACCGCGTCGCGGTCCAGTTCGTCCTCCCGGCCGAAGGAGTACAGCACTCGGGTACGCGAACGTCCCGCTTCCGGGTCCCACTCGTTGTGGGCCAGTTGCAGGTAGCGGACCGTCTGCCCGCTCTTGTTGCGGCGGGACGAAGCCTTCACGTACACGCCGCTAGACGATACGCCACTTTCCACAGGTCAAGAACCAGATGGCATGAGAATCGTGTCACTAGGCGTTTCCGGCCCGCGCCACTAGCCGCAACGCGCTGACCAGCGCTGATTCCTGACCTGACCCTACGAAACCCCGCTGAACTGTGGAACCCAGGTTGGCCGCAGTCCATAGCACGCGTTGCAGCTGTCGCACTTTAAGGACGGACGCACGCCCGTCCACTACGGCAGGGACGTCCCCGCCGGGGTAGTTGGCCGGTCTCTCTCCGGCCATGCCCTCGCGCTTACCCGCTCCACGAACATGATCAAAGTGGGGGTCCTTCCCTCCCAGCGCGTTATGTTGCACGCCGATCAGCGGTACTACGGCCCCCTCGGACTCCCGCTGCCCTCCGGACGACTTCACCATCGGCTTATACATCCGGTCTCCTGCCCGACGAAAGGCGTGGTCAGACGGGTCTCTCCTGTTCCGGCCCAGGCTATGCACACGTGCCGCCCCCCATACCCCGGGAGAACCCGAAGGGCTGACCCCGGAACAGGGCCCCCCGGACGTGGCCTTCGCTCTGACATGAGGGGCTCGGCTTCTCCGTTGTCGGTTTGACGAGGCTGCAAGGTTCGCTTGATGCTACGGCCCGCGTGCTTGCTCCCCCCCGAAGGGGCTCTTGACATCCCGCTCAGCCCGCCGCGTCTCCACGACGAACCGGGACCTGCTACCGGGCACTCCGGTGCCTACCCGGACGGGACTTCCACCCGCGAGTCTGGACCAGCTTTCAGGACGCACCATGCGACCACCGTAGGGTCGCGCTCCCGCCGCCACACCCCAGGTCTGTCGGCGTCGGGTGAATCCTGACCGCTATTCGGCGGTACAAATCTGACCCACCTGATGGTCGTCCGGTCATCCTGATCTTGGTGTTCAAGGTCAGGAGGAGAGGGTGATATCCGTGGAGGACTGGGCTGAGATCCGTCGGCTCCATCGGGCCGAGGAGATGCCGATCCGGGCGATCGCGCGTCATCTGGGCATCTCGAAGAACACGGTCAAGCGGGCGATCGCGACCGATCGGGCACCGGTCTACGAGCGGGCGGCGAAGGGCTCGGCGGTGGACGCCTTCGAGCCTGCGATCCGCGAGCTCCTGAAGGCGACGCCGTCGATGCCGGCCACGGTGATCGCCGAGCGCATCGGCTGGGAGCGCGGGATAACGGTCCTCAAGGAGCGGGTCCGTGAGCTGCGCCCCGCCTACCTGCCCGCGGATCCCACCGGGCGGACCCAGTACCTGCCTGGCGAGCTGGCGCAGTGCGACCTGTGGTTCCCGCCGGTCCACATCCCGGTCGGCTACGGCCAGGTCGCCTGCCCGCCGGTGCTGGTCATGGTCTCGGGCTACTCGCGGATGATCACCGCGCGAATGATCCCGACCCGGCAGACCGGCGACCTGATCGCTGGCCATTGGCGGCTGCTGTCCGACTGGGGCACGGTCCCCAAGATGCTGGTCTGGGACAACGAGTCCGGCATCGGCCAAGGCAAGCTGACCACCGAGTTCGCCGCGTTCGCGGGCCTGCTCGCCGTCAAAGTGCATCTTTGCCGCCCTCGTGATCCAGAAGCGAAAGGGCTGGTCGAGCGGGCCAACGGCTATCTGGAGACCAGCTTCGTGCCCGGCCGCACCTTCACCGGCCCCGACGACTTCAACACCCAGCTCGGCGACTGGCTGCAGGGCGCGAACCGGCGCCTGCACCGCAGCATCCAGGCCCGCCCCGTGGACCGCTGGGAAGCCGACCGCGCCGCCATGCTGGCCCTGCCTCCGGTCGGCCCCCCGCAGTGGTACCTCTTCCACACCCGCATCGGCCGCGACCACTACCTGCGCATCGACCTCAACGACTACTCCGTGCACCCGCGCGCCATCGGCCGCCGCGTCCAGGTCACCTGCGACGCCGACCTGATCCGCGTCGTCACCGACGGCGGCGACCTGGTGGCCGAGCACCCGCGCTGCTGGGCCCGCCACCAGACCCTCACCGACCCCGACCACAAGAGTGCCGCCGACCAGATGCGCGGCGACTTCATCCACGCCAAAGCCGCCGCGGCCGCACGCTCGCGCACCGCCACCGCCCTGGCCCCCGACAACCTGGGCATCGAAGTCGAGGAACGACAACTCGACACCTACGACAGGATCTTCACCCTCATCCAGGGCGGCGCCGGCCAGGAGGAGAACCGATGACCAGCACCATCGAAACCGATCAGGACGCCACCGAACCTGCCTCCACCAAGGCCGCCAGCGGGCGTCGCACTGCCAAGCAGACCGCCTCCGACCTGGCGTTCTACGCCCGCGCGATGAAGGCCCCAGTGCTACTGGACGCCGCCGAACGCCTGGCCGAGCGGGCCCGGGCCGAAACGTGGACCCACGCCGAGTACCTGGTCGCCGTCCTGCAGCGCGAGGTCGCCGCCCGCGAGTCCCACGGCGGCGAGGGCCGCATCCGCGCCGCCCGCTTCCCCGCGGTCAAGACCTTGGAGGAGCTCGACGTCACCCATCTGCGCGGCCTGACGCGCCAACAGCTCGCCCACCTGGGAACATTGGACTTCATCACGGGCAAGGAGAACGCCATCTTCCTGGGCCCGCCCGGGACCGGGAAGACACACCTGGCCACCGGCCTCGCGGTCCGCGCCTGCCAGGCCGGACACCGCACCGCGTTCGCCACCGCCGCCCAGTGGGTCGACCGCCTCAAGGAAGCGCACGCCGCCGGACGGCTGCAGGACGAACTCGTCAAACTCGGCCGCTACCCGCTCATCGTGATCGACGAAGTCGGCTACATCCCCTTCGAGGCCGACGCCGCGAATCTCTTCTTCCAACTCATCTCCAACCGCTACGAACGCGCCAGTGTGATCGTCACCAGCAACAAGCCCTTCGGCCGCTGGGGCGAGGTCTTCGGCGACGAGACCGTGGCCGCCGCCATGATCGACCGCCTCGTCCACCACGCCGAGGTCCACTCCCTCAAAGGCGACTCCTACCGCATGCGCGGCCACGACCTGGGCCGCGTCCCCACCGCCGTCAACGAAACCAGCTAATGAAGATCAACTGACGACCCGAGGGTCAGCGTTCAACCGGCGAAACTGGGTCAGAGTTCAGCCGCCGCCGACAAGGTCAGCCGAATGGGGCCCGGAAGGGGCCGGGCAAGCAGTGGCACCCCCTTCAGTACTGCATCGGATGCCGTGAGGACTTCGCCGAAACCAGGCAGCGATCGCCGAACTGGTCTCGGACCGCTTCGCCCGCCGGGTGGCCCGGCGCTGGGTGAGCACACACGCCAAGGTCGGTGGCTGCGTTTGCAGCCCTGATGCGAGCGCACTCGGCGCGAGACCGTCCAGGCCAGACATTGACGGAGCCCCGCTGCAGCCATCGGAGTGACGGTCAATGAAGGGGATGGTCGCCGGGAGGATGTTCTGGTGCGTGGAGCGGGGCCGCCGGTGGGACGGCCCCAGAGCGAGGAGGGGTCATGTAAGGAGGATCTGGGTTTGATCCCCTCGGGTCCTCGGGGTTCCACTGGAAGCCCCGACGGGTTCGGTGTAGCGGCGGAGAGATAGGGGTCTGGGTCGGTGCCTGTGGGTGCCGGGCCCCGTACGCCTGATTGCCGTCACCGGCCCCGGCCGTGGATGCCCCGCATGAGGAAAGTGGGCAGGTCCGAGCTTCGGGTCTGGCCCGGTTGCAGCACATGAGTGGGTGCCGCAGCTCGACGCCGGTGCCACCGGCGGTCTTCGGCCGCCGTGGTGGGACCATCGCCGAAGCCGTCGTGGGATCTCTCTTGCCCGTGAAACGGAGGCGCGACGATGGAAACCAGGGCATTCCCCCCAATAGGTGAACATCGCGGACACTGGATCTCGTGGATCCAGAGGAAGAGATGGCACTCATGGTGCACAGGCACTATTCGGCGGAGTTCCGGGCTGACGCGGTGGGGCTGTACCGCTCCGACCCCAGGCTCACGTATGCGCAGGTCGGGTGGGATCTGGGGGTCCACGCGGAGACGGTGCGGCAGTGGGTGCGGGCCGAGGGTGCCGCCCCGGGCCCCGACGGCATCGTGCCGCCTGTCGCCGCGGCTGCGAACACGCCCGAGGAGCGGATCGCACGGCTGGAGGCGGAGAACGCGGCCCTGCGCGCGGAGAACGGCACGCTGCGCAAGGACAAGGACACCCTCGGCGTCGAGCGGGACATCCTGAGGAGGGCGACGAAGTATTTTTGCGCAGAGACGAACTGGTGACGCACCGCTTCCAGTTTGTTGAGGACCACCGAGAGGCCTTCGAGGCCAAGCGGCTGCTGGAGGCGATGGAACTGTCGGCCTCGACGTACTACAAGTGGCGCCGGACCGCGCCGGCCCGCCTGGCCCGAGCCGAGGCGGACTCTGCGCTCGCCTCCGAGATCCGCAGGATACACAGCGACTCCGACCACGCCTACGGCTCACCGCGCGTCACCGCCGAGCTGCGGTCCCGCGGCCTGCTCGTCAACGAGAAGAAGGTGGCGCGCGTGATGAGCAAGTTCAGCATCGTCGGCACCCACCTGCGCAAAAAGGTCCGCACCACGGTGCCCGACCCCTCGGCGACGCCGGTGGCGGACCTGTTCAACCGGGACTTCAACGCCGATCTGCCAGGAACCAAGCTGATGGGCGACATCACCTACCTGCCGGTCGGGGACGGCGAATTCCTTTATCTGGCAACGGTGCTGGACTGCTTCAGCAGGAGAGTGATCGGCTGGTCGATCGCCGACCACATGCGCACGGACCTGGTCGCCGACGCCCTCGCGATGGCCGCGTCCACCCGCGGCGGCCTGGACGACGCGATCTTCCACTCCGACCACGGAGCCCAGTACAGCAGCCGCCAGTATGCCGACCTGTGCGGCAAGTTGGGCGTCACCCAGTCCATGGGCGCGGTCGGCACCAGCGCCGACAACGCCGCCTGCGAATCGTTCCACGCCTCCCTGAAGCGGGAGATCCTCAAGGGTGCCCGGCGCTGGCCGGGAGCCGCCGCCTGCCGCAGCCAGGTCTTCTACTGGATCAACCGGTACAACACCTGGCGGCGCCACCGGGCAAACGGGCAACTCAGCCCAGTCGAGTACGAGCGTCAGCACGAACTCCAGTCAGGTAGCCTGACACTCACCGCATAACCCCACAAAACCGATGTTCACCACTCGGGGGGAAGCCCCCCAGGCTCATGGGGGTCGACCTGGGAATCGCCACTAAGCACGTGGCGGCGGTCCTGGACAGCGGCGGGCGGCCGCTGATGCGACGCTCGTGCCGACCCACCGCCCAGTCCATGGGCTGGCTCGAACAGCAGGCCCTGAACGGAGCGGCCCCCGATGCCCGCCTGGTCGTGGTCATCGAGCCGACAGGCCCCGCGTGGCTCCCACTGGCGGCGTTCTTCATCGGACACGGCCACCAGGTCCTGCGGGTGTCGTCCGCGAAGGCCCACGACCTGCGGAAGTTCTACGCCCGCCACACCAAGACCAACGGCATCGACGCCGAGGCCCTGGCCCGCATCCCCCTCGCGGACCCCGCCGGCGTGCACCCGCTGGTGCTGCCCGCCGCGGCCCCTGCCGCGCTGGACCGCCGGGTCCGCGCGGTGGACCGGCTCACCCGCGAGGGCGCCGAGCACAAGGTCCGCCTGCGCGACCTGGTCCGCCAGATCATGCCTGACTCCCCGCTGCACGCCGACCTCGGCGTCGCCGACCTGGCTGTGCTGGAGCACTACGCGGACCCGCATGCCCTGGTCCGCCTCGGCCCGGCCCGTCTGACCGCCCTGATCCACCGTGTCTCGCACAGCCACCAGGGCGCCGAGCGTGCCGCGGAGTGGCTGCACGCGGCCCGCGTCTCCCTGGAGGTCTACGCCGGCTACACCGGCATGCCCTTCACCGACCTGGCCGAGGAAATCGCCACCGAGGTCCGCCGGATCCGCGCCCTGGACACCGAGACCGGCCACCATGCCGCTGCCCGGGACCTGGCCTACCAGTTCACCGACCCCCGCCGACTCGCTGCGACGCTGCCGGGCCTGGGCGTCATCGGCGCACCGGCGGTCACCGCTGCGATCGGCGACCCGCACCGCTTCCGCACCGCGGGGAAGTTCAAGTCCTACACCGGCCTGGCCCCACGCGTTTCGCAGACCGGTGACACCGACCGCAAGGGCCAGTCGATGACCAAGGCCGGCCCGCAACTCCTGCGCTCCACCCTGGTTCGGGCCGCCGACATGGCCCGCAAACAGGACCCGCAGCTCGCGAAGGTCTACTACACCCAGATGGTCGAGCGCGGAGCCCCGCATATCAAGGCCCTGTGCGTCACCGCCGCCCACCTCGCCGAACGCCTGTGGACCACGATGGAACGCCAGATGCCCTACGTGATCTGCGACCCCGACGGGCACCCCGTCACCCCGGCCCAGGCCAAGGAACTGATCGCCCGAAGCTGGACCGTTCCTGAGGAAGTCCGCGCCCGCCGCCGCAACACCAAACGCGAGAAGAAAGCGGGGAAGGCCCCTCAGCAGGTCCGCGCGGGACGTGCAGGACGAGGCGACCCTCCCCTGCCACAAGCCTCCGCGCCGAACCTGCAAAGCGTCAAACGCTCCACAGGTTGACACAACATCCTCCATAGGAAATCAGGTGCGGCGGACGCATCCGGCGTGGCCGCAGCCGCCGCACCAGCCGCCGTTCGCGCAGGCGCAGGAGCACCGTCCGCTGGTGCCGCGCACTCGTGACAGGCGACGGGTCGGTACGGAGTCGATGCCAAGTTCGGGCCGCACGGCGACCGGAGCGGCCGGGGCGGTGAGGTGGGTGTAGGTGTCGATCTGGGCGCCGAGGGTCTCGCTCAGGAGTTCCTGGTGGTGCAGGCACATGTCGATCTCGGCACCGAGGACGGCCATCGTGTTGGAGGCGGGGTGAGGGCTGACGCGGCCTCCGTCTGCGAGGCATTTGGCGTGCTCGCGCAGGATGGCGATCTTGCAGGCGAGGGTGCTGGCGGTGGCGTCCAGGCGACTGACCGTATCGGTGATCTGCGCAGAGATCAGCACCGGGCCGGGGCGGCCGTCGGCGCGGGCGGCGGCGAGGAGGTCACGTGGGCGGGCAACGCCCAGCCGCCGATGCAGCAGGTGGCGCCCGGGGGTGGTCACCGGGTCCGGGGTAGTGGTGGGCCGAGGCTGGGCGGGGTCGATCGTCATGGTGTGCCTTCCGATGTGGTGGCGGTGTCGCCCCATCGCGGGGCAACACCGGTGTGAGAGTGGGTCAGACTGCAGGGTCGAGATCGGCGTGGGCGGCGGCCTTGACGGTGGTGGGGTGAAGGGTGCCGTCGGGCAGCAAGATTCGGCCGCAGGAGGTGACGAGGCCGAGGTGGACGCCATCGCGCTCTCGCTGGGCGGCGAGGGACAGAACGTCGCCTGGGCGCAGGACACCCGTCGCAATGAGGAGGGCAAGTTCGCCGAGGGGTTCGGGGTCGGGGTCGCAGGTGGCGAGCTCGACCGCCAGTGCGGCCAGGCGCAGCGCGCGCTCGGCGGTCGGCCGCAGCCGCTCCAGCCAATTGCCGGGCCACACGGTGTCGATGATCGGCATCGGGTCGTGGGCGCTGCCCAGCCACAACTGGACCGGGGTTCCGGCGGTGGCGGCCGGTCCCCAGGCCAGGCCGACCTCGCCAGGTTGCAGTAGCCGTCCCCAGGGGTGGGGGCGGGCGGTGAACGCACCACCTGCGGTGCGGTCGACCCGTGTTGCGGTCACGTGGGCCCAATCGGCGGGCATCGCGTCGGCTGCGTACGGACGGAGGTCGAGGATGTCGGGGTCGTTGGTCACGGGAGGGCTCCTTCAGGAATTCGAGGGGTGGGTGGGGCCGGGGCGGCAGGGTGCTGCCGCCCCGGAGTTGGAGGGAAGGTCAGTCCTCCGGCCAGGACTGGGGCTGGCGGGGGTGGATCGGGCAGGTTTCGGGGGCGGTGTCGCGTAGTGCGGGGTCGGCTTCCTGGTCGAGGTCGGGGGCGAGGTGGACGGTGTAGTGGGCGGCACGGATCATGCGGGCGGCGTCGGTTGCCATCGCGTTCTCGCTGCCCGGGCGCAGGTCGTAGGGCAGGCGGTGGAACACCGTGCCGAAGAAGTCCTCTCGCCAGAACCCGGCCCTGGCCAGGAGGAGCGCGATCAGGGGGTCGCAGCCGTGGGCGGTGGTGCCGCTGCTGGCGTGGCGGCAGATGTAGACCTCGACGTCGGGTGTGCGGGCCATGGCGGTGCTCCTTCTCAGCTTCGGGAGGCGTTCGGGCCGGGCAGCGGGGTGGCGGGTTGGGTCACGTCAGCGTTGGGTGGTCCAGGCGGTGGGCGGGTGTCCGCCCCGGGTCAGCCAGTCGTCGAGGGCTTCGATGCCCTCCAGGGCTTCGGTGGCCACGCCGGACCAGTCGGCCTCGGGTTCGCGGCCGATCTCGTCGATGCGGGCGATCAGTTGGCGCAGGGCGCGCAGGATCGTGTCCGGGTCCATGGGGGTCCTCCTCCGGGCAGGTGGTGCGGGGGGTGAGGTTGCGGTCGGACCCGCCAGGGCGGGTCCGACACGGTGCGCTATCGGCGGCGGTCGGTCTCAGGGAGGAGCTCCACCCGGCGGTGCGAGCCGAGGACGCTGGTCAGCGGGGGCGTGCCGTCCTCGGGTACGAGGGTGATCCGGGACCAGCCCCGTCCTCCGGTCATGCCGTTCTGGACCCGGGTCAGTCGCCCCCGGAAGGTGACCTCGCTGCCGAGTTCCCCGTGACCGCCCGCCGCCATCTCGGACGTGATCATGGTGGTGAACTCCGCGCGTCGCCCCGCATGCGCGGGCCGAAGTTCCACCGCGTTCAGCAATTCCTGTCGCTCCACTTTCGTCCCTCTTTCTTCCGTCGCCGGGCATGGGAATCCCGGGATAGAGTTCCTCGGGGTGCCCTTTTCGGTGGACTTTCCGCTTTCCGGTATTCCCGGGCACATTTCAAAGATAGCTCGACAACCGCCGACGAGTCGAGCGGAAATGGGGCTCCGAACCGCTGGAATATCGGCGGATTCGCGACGCATCGCAATGCAATTCCGGAATTCCTCGACGCAAAGCGTCGTCGCCACGGCGGGCGACAACCGATCGCCGGACCGTGCGCAACCGCCACCCCATGCCAACAATCATGAAACCGCCGGCTTGACTCCATGATCATTCCGACGGGCGGCCAGACGCCCCGGCCAACGGGGCGCACCTCCGGCGGGCGGTGAGCGGGCGACGGACGCGGAGTGATCATCTGCCCACGCCGTTCCACCCGCGTCCGCTCCTCCCGGCGAAACGACAGGAGGTGCGGGTTGGGCCGAGCACGGGCTGGACCTGTCGACCGGGGAGGAAGGAAAGACGTACATAAGACTGCGAGGAAGAGAGAGGAAAGCAGGATGACGGATCCGAAGCAGCAGCCGCCGACGGGCCGACACGTGCGCGAGAGACCGGGTGGGGACCGATCCCGGTATTGGAGTCTGACCACCTCGCGGTTCCCGATCTGGGCCTGTGGACTGCGGCTTCTCATGCCGGACAGGGTGTCGTGCCTCTAGCGGGACGGACTGCGGGACGCCCGAGACAGGACACCCGAGACAGGACGGGCTGTGGGACGGACCGTCGCGCCTCGGCCCCCGCCCGAGGGGGTATCCCGATCGACCTACTCCGGGCGACCGGTCCGGCTTTCCAGCCACCCGTCCCCCTCCAGCACTCCTGCCGCCGCGTCGCTGCGCAGCAGCGGGGGTGTCTCCATTGGTCGCTCGCCACACGGTGGTTGTCAACGCCGTGTGCGGGGGACTGCCTCAGGCGTAAGGCGGATAGGCGTCGGACGAATGGTGGGGTCCAGGAGGCGGCGGAACTCGACGACGACGGCGGGCGACGGGCGTTCGTCGATCTCGCCGAGGTGCTGTTTGAGCTGTTCCAGGGTGCGCAGGACAGCGTCGCTGCGGCCGAGGGAGGCAAGGAGGCGGGCCTGGCGCAGATGGAGGTGTTCGTTGCAGGTGTCCAGGCTCAGGGCGTGGCCGAGATGCCGGAGGGTTTCCTCCGGCGGTTGGCCGGGTGCGGAGGCGAGGGTGTCGAGGCAGTCCAGAAGGCGCCGTCGCAGGTCCTCGCGGTGAATGTCGAGCCATTCGGCGTCATCGGCCCCCAGGAGCGGACCAGTGTCCAAGTCGGCCGCATGGCGGCAGGCCGCCAGTCGCGCCTGAGGGGCAGCGGCCCGGTGGGCAACTTTCAGAGCGCTGCGCAGGTCGTCCAGATCGCTGCTGATGAGCTGGGGATCGAGTCGCCAGCCGACCGGGTTCTGGACAAACAGCATCGCAGCAGATGCTCCGAGGGCGTCGCGCAGCAGGCGTCGGGCGTATGCCTTGGTGTTGTCGAACTTCGCCTGTGCGCGCTCGGGGGTGGCGGCATGTGCCGGCCACAGAGAGGTGGCGATCAGTTGGGTGGAGGCACCGGCGTCGTGGACGGCCAGGAACGCCAGGAGTTCACCGACGCTGCCGGACAGTGGTCGGCCCGCGGAACCGCGCACGTCCATCGCAGCAGTACCGAGCAGAGTGAGGCGGAGCGGCCGACTCCTGACGTGGAGCCCAGCCGTCGGAGGGGGCGCCGACTCGGCCTCCGACTCCAATGCGGGAGTGACAATGTTCGTGGGCTGTGGCTCGACGACGGTCGTTGCCGTGACCGCCCGGACGGGCCCGGCCGAAATCTGCACAGGAATCGCAACCGGCGCGGGATCCGATTCGGGCGGAGGGGCCGAATTTCGCGCCACCTCAGGAATTGAATGAGAATCCTCGTGCTCCTCAGGTGAGGATTCCCGAATTCCAGAATAGCCCTCTTCGCAGTTCCTGTCCGGTGCGGCTACGTGTGCAGCTCGGATGACGCGGAGCAGGATATCGGCGGAGTTCTGAGCCAGATGGAAGAAGCGTGGCAGGAAGGCGTCGTCGGGGCAGTAGTCGTGGTTACGGGTGGTGCCATCGGATGCGACCTCGTAGTCGGCCAGGTCTGAGGTCGGGCCGAGGTGGACGGCACCCAGGCACCGGCTTGCGCCGCGCAGTATGCGGTCCAGGCGGTGCTGTTGGCGGCGGTCGAGTCCAGAGGCAACCAGGACCAGGCGCGGCACGCCGCCGGAGTCCTCGTCGCCCGTGGTCTCGATGTCGCCGTCGCGGGCGTGGTCAAGGGCATGGTCTTCCAGGTACTGCAGTGCCGCGTCGGTGGTCTCAGCGATGGTCACGCCGAGTAGCTGAGTGCCGATCAGAGCCGGAACGAGGCGCTCTGCCTCGGCTGCAGCCAACACGAGGTGCTCGCCGCGGCCAGTGGGCGCCGTGGTCAGGGCGGAGACCAACAGCGCACGGACGGCATCGTCGGCACCGGGACCGGTCAGCGCGAACTGAGCGCCAGGGGAGCGGTCCAGAACATCGGCGAGGGCGAGCGTGCCGTCCGCCGCCGTCCCGAGGGATACGCGCGGCATCTGCTCGTCACCGACCAAGGGCTCATCCCACTCGCGGGCCAGACGGCGTATGCCGTGGATCAGCGGGTTCTGTTCGGGACCGGCAGGTGTCGGTGTCCTCAAGGGCCTTGGAGCGGTGGGTCGATACGAGTCGCGTCGGCGGCGGCGGGCGAGTAGTGCAGCAGCGGAGCCCAACGCAGCCAGTGTGGCAACGTCGATGTAGCCGACGCCGCCGGGCAGTTCTACTCCGTGGCGCCGCCGGCCGACCGACTCGTGCGGCGCAGACCCGGAGGTCGGTTGACTGTGCTGGTCGGGGTGGCCGGGCGAGGACATCTGCGGCACCTGACCTGTCGGCGCAGGGGCGATCGGTGCGGGGATGACCGGAGTAGCAGTGACGGGTGCGGGCGCGCTCGGTGCGGAGGCGGTCCTGGGCTGTGGGCTCGCAGGCCATGCGCCGCCACCACGCCCAAGCGGTGACGTGGTGGGTTCGGGGGTTCCGAGGTTCTCAGCCGGCAGGGCGAGTTGCCAGCCGGGGTAGATGCGGTCGGGGTTCGTCAGTCGGCGGCCGTCGGCCTGTTCGCGGCCGTGGTTGAGCCGGTAGATCTCCTGCCAGCGCAGAGGGTTGTCCAGATGGCGGCGGGCCAAGTCCCAGAGGGTGTCGCCGTGCCGCACCGTGCACACCGAGTCCTGCGGGGTCGACGAATCCAGCGGTCGCCACTGTCGCTGGGTCGAGGTCGCCACATCGGCTCCGTAGTCCGGGCCAGGTGTCAACGGGGCGGTGACGGCAGGCAGGGTGTAGGCGGCGGGCGTCGGAGTGCCCGGGGCAAGGGCTGGAACATGTTCTGCGCGCACCGCTGCGAGCAGGCCCAGGACCAGAGTGGCGATCAGCACACCGGTGAGGCCGCGCCGAGCAGCGAGTAGCCGGACATCCGTGCCGCGCAGGACGGCCGGCAGCTGCCGTAGCCACCAGGCCCCCTCAAGAAGGGTGTTGAGGCACAGGACTGCCCAGGTCACCCACCCCGCCACGACGAGGGCTTCCAGCAACAGCGGAACGCTGGGAGGACTCTGGACGGTGTTCCACAGGTCCTCAAGGCTCGGCAGGCGGTCGGAGAGCAGCCAGCCGCCGTAGTGGCGGAGGACGTAGGGCAGTCCGGAAAGCAGGGCGATCAGGAGGGTGGCGGAGCCGGCGGCCTGAGCGAGGCTGGCCAGGCGGCACCGCTCTGGCCCGCAGGGAAGTCGGGTACGGCTGTTCATCGGACGCCGGTAGTGGCGGCGTGTGCAGTGGAGTCGGCCTGGACGGTCAGGGTGCTCAGGCCGACGAGGGTGAGCAGGGTGGTGTGGATGGTGGCATGGACAGTGACGGCGACGTTCTGGGTGGTCGCGCGGGCGGTGCCGGTGGCTCCCTCGGAGGCGAGGTACTCATCGGCAGCCTGTCCGGCAGCGGCGGGTGAGAGTTGGACGGTGCCGCTGGTGCGCAGGCGGTCGAGGTCGATGGCCTGCGCACCGGCGCGGGCGGCGTCCTCGGCCTGGCCCATGGCCTTGACCTCGGCGGTCAGGGCCAGGCCACCGTCGACGACCAGTCCGGTCACTGCCAGCAGGGCGACGACCATGACGGCGGTGAACGCCGTCACCGTGCCCGCATCGCGCGGACGCCGACCTGCAGGGGCCGGTCCGGGGCGGCGGGACTCGGAGGATGTCACGGGTTGCCTCCCAGGTCGAGTGCGCTGCGGTAGGTGTCGATCGGGGCGCGCGCGTCACCGGCGCTGGTATGGGAGATGGGCACGATGGAGCCGAGGTCGGCCAGGTCGGTGGTGCAGGCAACGCGGACTGCGACGCTTCCGCCGGGCCGGAAGGCGCTGGTGTCGGTGGTGACGGCGAGGTTGCGGCAGTAGCGTCCTGCCTGTGCGAGAGTCTGCCCGGCGGCGAGCTCGGCCGCCTGCACCGCCGCTCCGGGACTGCGCGTAAGCGAGGCCGCGCGGGCGGCCTGCTGAGCTGCGTCGGCGACGTCCATGTGCGTGTTGACCAGTTCCCCCAGTGCGACGGTGACCGTCAGCACCAGCGCCAGCAGCGGGACGACGAGCACCATCTCCAGGCTCGTCGAACCCCGTTCGGCCTCGGTGTGGGTCCACATCCCCGCTCCCAGCCGGTGGTACGCAGTCATGCTGCTCCCCCGTCTGCGCCGGCGTGCGGCAGAGACGCGGTCATCCGCCGGGTCCGCTGACATCCTGGGTGATCCGTTCGACAGGTCCGGCCGCATGGGCGCGGATACGCAGGTGGACGAAGGGGACGACCTCGGTGGCCGTGCCGGTGATCGTGACCGTGGACTCCTGGTCGGTTCGGGTCACTGCGGCCCGGGTGTTCAGGAGGTTCCGCCCGGCCAGTCGGCTCAGGTCGGATGCGGCCTCGGCCTGCCCGGCCGCAGCACTGGAGCCCTCGGCATTGGCGACGGCCAGGGCCCGATCGGCGACCGCCTGGGCGATCTGCTGGGCGTGCAGCGCGACACCGAACTGGACGACCGCCAACATCGTCAGCAGCAACAGCGGAACCGCCACCAGCAGCTCGGGCGTCGCCGACCCTCGGTCCGAGGGTCTTCGCGCCAACCGTCGCCCTGGGGCGGACCGGTGCCGTGCCGACAGCTCGGCGCAGCTGTCGCGGGTTCCTGGTGATGGCGGCATGGGGCACGTCTCCGTCGGTGTTCGTCGGGGCCGGAGGGGATGTCATGGGTTGAGGTTGATGCCCTTGGCCAGGTTGACGACCTTGGAGCTGAGGATCGCGATGACGGTGATCGCCATGAGGACGAGCAGCGCGGTGATGATGACGGTCTCGGTGGTGTACCCGGCGTCGCTGGGTTGCTCGGACAGGCGGGCGCGCATCCTTGTCCACAGGGTGTGGGCGATGGCGGCGGTGGCGGCGACATAGGCACGCATGGGTCGATTGCCCCTTTACAGTCGGTGGGTTGGTGCTTTGCCTGGAGTTGACCTGGTACTTGAGGGCTCCTCAAAGGCGGTTCATCGCGTTGGTGATCGCCGGGTAGCAGACGAACACCAGGAAGGCGGCGAAGAGCAGCGCAACAGGCAGGCTCATCTGCTCGGTGGCCGCGCCCGCCTTGGCCTCGGAGTCGGCAAGGAGGTGGGCGCGCAGCGATTCGGCCTTGACGGTCAAGGAGGCGGTGACCTTCGCGCCCTCGCTTCCCGCGAGCTGGATCGCGGAAGCGAGTTCGTCCAGTTCGCCGATGCCCCACCGCTGTCCGAGGCGTCCCAGCGGACCCCAGGGGGCGGTGTGGGTGATCTGTGCCTCGGTGATGGCGTGCCGGAACTCGGCGAAGGCCTGTCCGTGGCCGGCCTCGGCGGCCTGGGCGAGGGCCTGCTGGACGCCGGCCCCACCGGAGAGTGCGATCACCGCCGTGCCCAGGAAGAGCGACAGCGCGTAGCGCGCGTCCGCACGCAGCACCGCCGCACGGTGGCGGACGTCCACGCCGGGGACGAACAGCCCGCCGACGCCCATGAGCAGCGCTGCCCACACCGGCACCAGCCAGCCCAGGGACCGGCCGTTGGCGGCGAGGGCGAGTCCTGCGAGCAGTGGGGCGGTGAGGCCGACCGCGGCGGCGGCGGCCATCTCGGCGAGGTGCCGTTCGACGGGGACGTCCAGGGCGCGCAGGTCGCCGGCCAGCCTGCGGCCCGGCAGTCCGGCGGCGGCCAGCAGCGGTGCCATCGGTCGCCCCAGCCGGTGCGCCCAGCCTGCCGTCCCGTCCCCGTCGCGCTCCCCCACGAACGGCGCGGACACAGGAGACGCGGCAGGGAGCACGGGTCCGCGGTCGCCGTGGGCGAGCTTCTCGGCCAGGGTCGGCCGGTGCGGTCGAAGGGCGTTCCACAGGGCCCACAGACCCAGGCCGAAACCACCCCCCAGCAGAAGGTCAAGGATCATGACGCGGCCTCCCGGGCGTACGTGGACTTGTCGGCCGCCGCCGTCCGACCGACCGGATCGGTGGGGTCAGGACTCCTCGGTGCGAGTAGCCGGGGCGGGTCGGGGAAGGCGCTGATCCGTGCGAGCCACCAGAACGCCGTCGCGAACAGTGCAGCAACGACAGTGACGGCGACCTGGCCGGTCGGAGTGCCATAGGGGTCGAGGTAGTGGCGGTTGAGAACGAACAGTCCGCCCGCCAGTGCGAGGGTCGCACCGACGGTGACGCGTACCGAGGTCCTGACGCGGGCGCGGGCGGCGACGGTACGGGTCCGCATCAGCGCGTGCGCGCGGGTCGAGGACGCCAGCGCGGTCAGCAGGTCGGCCAGCCGTCCGGTCTGACGTCGGCTCGCTCCCACCAGCGCGACCACGACAAGATCGGCGAGGGGGTCGTCCAAGTCGTGACCGAACGCCTGCAGCGCTGCAGGCAGCCGCTGCCCGCCGGCCAGCCGCTCCGCCAGCGCCGCCACGTCCGGACGGATCTCGACCGGGGCGGTGGTGGCAGTGGCCTGCAGGGCCTGTTGAAGGCCCGAGGCGGCCGACAGGGTGTCCCGCAGCTGCTCTGCCCACCCGGCCAGGGCCTCGATACGGGCGATCTGCTCCTTCTCCTGGTCTCCGCGGCCCAGTAGGTCCGGAAGGGTCCACGCGGCCACCGCGCCGATCGGCAGCGCCACCGGCCACCCCGTCAGCGCCACCCCGGCGATTCCCGTGACGGCCGCGGCTGTCGCCCGCCGTCCGGGATGGCGGCGACGCCTCCACCAGGCCCGTGCCCCGCGCCGCAGCCGCGAGGGCTGCGCCACCGCGGCGGGATCGACACCGTGCAAGGCACGGGCCAGGGCGTAACAGGCCAGGCCGAAGCTCGCCCCGCACAGCAGCGGCCAACCGAGGTAGGGGTTCATCACGCCGCGCCTCCCCAGGAAGGGTCGACGTCGGCGCGAGACCCGCGGTCGGCCGGGTCGCGGGCACCGTACTCGACGGCGGCCAGGTCGAAGTCGTCCTGGGTCTCGGGCTGCAACGGGCAGGCGAACACCGCTCGACGGTCCGAACCGGGGCGGTAGACCTCGTTGGAGATGATCTGGTTGCCGTCCGCGCCGACGATCTCGCGGATCGAGGTCACGCAGCGCCGTCGGTCGCTGTCCCAGCCGAGCTGGACCACGAAGTGCAGCGCAGAGGCGACCAGCAGGTTCGTCGCCTCCACGTCCAGCCCCTCCGCGCCCTGAGCCGCGTAGGAGGCGAACTTGGTGAACACCCCGCGCGAGGTGCTCGAATGGATCGTGGACAGGCTGCCGTCGTTGCCCTGCGACATAGCGTTGCACATCGGCACCACCTCACTGCCGCGCACCTCACCCACGATGACCCGGTCCGGGGACATCCGCAGTCCCCAGCGCACCAGCTGCGCCTGGGTGACCTCGCCCGCACCCTCCAGGTTCGCCTCCCTCGCCTGCAGGGCCACGACGTTGGCATGGACGCCGTTGCGGTTCAGCCCGATCTCGAAGGTGTCCTCCACAGTGACGATCCGTTCCTCGGGCGGGATCGCGGCCGCGATCGCCCGCAGCAGCGTCGTCTTGCCGTTCTTCGTCCCCCCGGCGATCGTGATGTTCTTGCGCGCCAGCGTCGCCAGCCGCAGGAAGTCCTCGATCTCCGGGCCGAACATCTCCGCCTCGCGCAACTGACGCAGAGTCGCGCGGGGGAAGCGGTGCTTGCGGACCGTCACACTCGGCCGTTCCGAGACCGCCATGAGTGCGAACAGTCTTGACCCGTCCGGCAGCTGGAGGTTCAGCTGCGGACTCGCCCGGTCGAACCGACGCTCCTCCTGCCCCGACGTCGCCGCAAACTGCTGGAGCAGCGCCACCAGCTCCTCGTCGGACTCGCACAAGGGCTCCAGCCGCACCCGGCGGCCGTCCGCGTAGCGGGCGAAGACGTTGTCGCAGCCGATCGCGTGCAGGTCCTCCAGCTCCGGATCGGCCAACCAGCGCTCCAGCACCCCCATTCCGAACAGCGCGCTCTCCACCTGTGCCACCACCCTTTGCTCGGCCTCGGGTTCCAGCAGCGGCACGCCACGGCGCAACCGCTCGGCCGTGCCGGCCTGAATCTCCTCGCCGAGCATCCGCTGCCCGGCCGCCCGCCGCTCCTGCGCAAGCAGTTCCCCGAGCCCCTGCCGCTGCCGCCGCCGCGCCTCGGCGACCAGCCGAACCGTCACCCGCTCCCGCAGCTCAGCGGCCAACTCCCACTCCAGGTCCTGCCCGGGAATGTCACCCCGCGCCCGGTGCCGGCCCGGGTCGGGCGCATCGCGCAGTCCGGAGAAACCCCGGGACACCTCTGGCGTCATCTCACTCCTCCATCGTCCGTGTGGTCGGGCGGGCGGGCGGCCTGAGGCGCGCCCTTCCGTCTCATCAGCCCTCGTCGGCCACCGTGTCCGGGCTCAGTTGCTGCGCTGGACGGCGCCCACGAGATCGACCCGGCCTCTGGGCGGCTCGACCGGTGCCGGGTCCGGCGGCGCCGAGACCACGGGCAGATGGGGCCGCAGGACGTCGCCGAGTAGGACGACATGTCGCATCAGTTCGTAGGTACCCCGCTCACCGCGTCGCCGCCTGGGTTCCGGCTCCCCTCGCAGCACCGCCGCGCTGACCTCGTCGCGCGGCACCATCACCACCGCCTCGACCCCCAGCGCGGTCGCGATCTCCTCACGGCTGTGCTCGCTGTGCCCGGACACGGCCACGACCACGGACTTGAGCTGCCCCTCCACCTTGCGGATCGCGTGACCGGTGTGCGCGAGCGCCGCAGCCGAGCCGCCCGACACCATCACCGCCACGTCTGCCCGCGCCAGCAGTTCCCTGCCGGAGACCATGTCCAACCGGCGGCCCACATCGGCGACCACGTACTCCCCGTCCAGATCCGCATCCGCCCACAGCGGTGCCAGAAGGTCCAGGACCGCCCCGGTCCGCTCCGCGCTCACCGGCGCGGGGACCACTCGCGCTCCCCGGTGGAGTGGGCGTGAGTGTGCGGCCACCAGTGCCGCGTCCAGCCCCGAGCGCCGCGCTGCCGAAGCCAGCGACACCAGCCCCGGACCGTCCTCCAACTGGAAGTTGACCAACAGGTCACCGCCGCCGGGATCGGCCTCCACCAGCAGCGGCTTCGCCGTCCCCGGACGCCATGCCCCGGCCAGAGCGAGCGCGACCGTGGACACCCCAGCCCCACCCTTCGCACTCACCACCGCGATCAGTGCCATCGTCCGCTCACCGCCCGCCCGCCGAGACCTGCACCAGCGACGGATCCCCCGCCACCGCCAAGCGGGCCGCTCCGGCCGAGCCCGTCCGCACCACGACCACCGCCCCGCCCTCCCCCGCACTCGCCGCACCGACCGACAGCACCGTCGCCAACACCGGACCCGCCGCGGCAGCAGAACCGGCAGGCGTTGAGCCGGCTTGTGAGGCGGGGGCCATGCCCTCCGTACCATCCGAGCCTGCGTCGTAGACGGCCACCGACTGCCCGGCCGCCAGGGTCGGCGGAAAGCGACCCTCCTTCACCTCCAGCGCCAGCACCCCGTTCCCTGCACCCGGATCACCGCTGCTCAGCGCCTGCGGCGCCAGTAGCGCCCCAGCCCACAGCGACTGCGCCGCCCGCTGACCGACCACTCGCTCCTCCTGTGCTGCCGGCAGCACTGCGACGCCGCTGCCGGGCGGTACCAGCACTCGGGTCAGATCGGACGCCGCGATCACCTGCCCGGCCTCCACCGGCCTGGCCAGCGCCAGCACCTCGATCCGCTGCCCGCCGGCACTCGCCAACCACGCGAAGCCCACCGCACAGGCCACCGCCGTCCCTGCGGCCGTCAGGATCTGCCGTCGACTGCGCCGACGCCTCTCCCTGTCACCGGACGCCAGGGCCTGAATCGCGTCACCGGCCCCGTCCACAGCGCTCACACCGCCGCCGCCCGCGCCCTGCGTCCGCTGCCGAACGAACGGCAACGCCGTCCTGCTGAACTGCGTCATCATCAACTCCCCGTACATTGCGCATCGCTGCGAATTCCGCTGCCGCGTCCCGGGCGCGCCAGCCACATATCCCACCGGCCCGCCCCGCTCGGCCGGTGCCCTCCGGTCATCACGTGGGACCGTCCGACACCGTCTGCACTTCCTCCACCTGCACCGCGACAGCCGCCGTCGACATCAGGTCGGGAAATGCCCCGGCTTGGCCCGCGCCGTGCCAGGCCACCCGCCAGTGCGCCGTCGCCGTGACCGTGAACACCCCGCCCGACACAAAGTCCGACGCACGCGCGAACGTGTGCCCGCAGTCCGGCGAGGGCGCTTTCGGGTCAAGGCCGCGATGCCAGGGCGTCCCGGCGCCGGTACACGTCAACAGAGCCGAACCGTCGCCCGGATCCCAGGTGACCGACATCGGAGTCGCCGTCGCCGTCACCGAAGCTCCCGGCACCGACGCTGTCGAGGACACCGGTGACCAGGCCGACGACTCCAGCCAGAGCCACGTCGGAACGCCGACCACCTGGAACGTCGAGGGACTCATCACGACGACCGGCCGAGGCAGCGACAGCTGGTTCTCCGCCTGCAGCGCCACGGCCCTCGGATCCACCGGCGGCACCTTCGGCGACGGCTGGCCCGCCGGAGCGAACTCCGGCAGCGCCGGACCGTTCAGCAGACCCTCGGGATAGCCGCTGCCGCACTCCCGCTGATAGAGCACCCACTTCGAGCCGTCAGCCCCTGTCACCGGCCCGCCGGGTACCGGGGTGATGACGCACGCAGCCGCCGGACCACCAGTGCGTGCAGGCGCGCCGGCCGACGGTCCTTGCAGCGGCGTCGACTGCCGACTCCAGGAATCCAGGGAGCAGGAGCTGGCGCTGCATTGTGTGCTCGCGCCCTGGCTGGGTCCGAAGCCGCCCTCCGAAGTGCCGGATGCACCGTTACCGGTGACCAGCAGGAGTGCGAGTGGAACGACGGCCATGGGCGTATCCACCGCGCTCAGCAACTTCCCGGCTTTCCGAAGACCTGCTCGGTCGCCTTCCAGTAGCCGTCGGTATCCAGATTGAGCAAGGCCTCGGTCCGCTCCCGCACCCCGGGGCTGCTGTCCACGGGCCTGTGCGTCGTAGCGGACACCGTGATCCACTTGGTGCTGTCGAAGCAGTCGGCGATCTCCACCTGGGTCGGCTTCGAACTGGCATCGACCTTGACGACTCGTGGATCGATCAGCGGCGCTCCGGAACTGACCTGACCGAGCTTGGCGTAGTTCGCGAGCGTCTGCGACCAGTCGACCAGTGGCTTGTCGGTCATGTACTCACCCAGCTCTGGGTCCTTCCAGCCCTGTTCCGACTGGCCGATGGTCGCGAGGTCGGCCCACATGCCCCGGTAGGCCGCCAACGCCGCGACCGCTGCCGCCTGCTGCGCCGGAGAGGCCGTCCGTGACACCCACGGAGTCGGCAGCGCCAGCGCCGGCGACATCGAGACCGATGGGCCCGGGGCCACTGACGGAGCAGGTGAGGCACCAGGCTTGACGGGCGCAGAGTCGGAGCCCGGGCCCGACATGCCCCGCGAGGGGCCACAGCCCGCGACCACCGCGAGTGCGGCAATGACCGAAAGCGTCAGCCCGACCCGATGGACCATCATTTTTCGTTCCACAAGCCACCACCCCTATCCGGACTCGTGCGACCACGACCAGGTCAGCCGCAGCCTTCGCCACGAGTCACAGGTGTAGATGAGAGTGAGGCACTTGCGGATCCCTTTGTCCCGACACATCACCCTTTCTGCTTACGAGCGGCACCTCGTACAACCGGCCGGACCAGTGAATTCTCCTCGGCGGATCGTCCCCGCCCTCCAGTCAGCAGAGCGTTTCGTGCGCCCCCGAACGGATGAGCCCGGCCGAGTTCCTCGCCATCCAAAGACCGTGCGCGATCCGGTCCATGGCCCGCAGCGCCGCGCCTGGAGCCGGGCTTCCGGGGCGGCCCGTCGCCCAGGCCGCCGCAACATCGGCCGAAGTCATTGCCGAGTGGGGGTTCCGCTTACCGCGAGCGCCGAGTTGATCTGTATCGCACCAGGTCAACCCATCCGGGAGGTCCCGATGCTGCTCCTGCTCGCACTACTCGTCCTGTTCGACTTCACTCCGCACCATGTCAACCTGCTCGCCGCAGACACCAGCAACCGTCTGCGGCCTGGCGCCGGTCGGCACCGCCACTCCGCCGCCCGCGCCCGCCACGCCGCCACCAAGGCGGTGCAGCGATGAAGCGCCTCTTCCGCCCGCGCCGACGCTCCCCCCACCGCACCCTCCTCGCATGGAACAGCGGCGCGGAGCACCCGGCCGGCGCCGCCCGGCAGCTCCTCCGCCACTTCCTGGCCGAACTCCGAGTGGACGACGCCCAGATCGACGACGCCCTCGTGATGACCAGCGAGCTGGTCACAAATGCAGTCCGCCATGCCCAGGGACCCTACGAGCTCCGCATCCGCCGCACCCAGGCCGAGGTGATCGTCGAGGTACACGACCGCACCTGCCACATCCCCGTGATGCAACGCCTACCCGTCGAGAAGCTGATCCCCGTGCAGGACCACGACCGCGGGAGCGGGGCCGACGCGCTCCTCGCCCGAGTCACCGAGTCAGGCCGCGGGCTGGGCATCGTCGCTTCCCTCTCCGTCGGCTGCGCCGGCGGGCGGAGGACCCCGACCGGCAAGGCGATGTGGTTCGCCGTCCCCACCCCCAGCTGCGAACCCACGGCCCAAGGCGGCACGCCCTGATCCGACTCGACGGGATGCGGTGGATGAGTGTCCGTCATCGCACGGCTTGCGTCTCGCACAGGCTCTCGGGGCGGGTGAGCAGGAAGCGGGCGAGGCGCTCAGGGATGATGCCCGGCCAGTCGCCCTTGCCCCGGCCTTGGGCAAGGTAGCGGTTGAGCAGGTTGCAACATCGGAATCCGGGCGGGCCGAGACGCTATCGGCTCGCGATCTCGCACCAGACGACCTTGCCGCTTCGCGCGGGGGCGTGATCAACCCCCCACCCGGCGGAGAGGGCCCGGACCAGCAGCAGTCCGCGCCCGTGCTCGTCGTCGGACATGGGCTCGCGGACCTGCGGGGCTGAGGGGTTGGTGTCGGCAACCGAGACCCGAAGTCGACCACGCTCCCGGTCGACGGTCACGTTCAGAGTGAGGCAGCCGGCTGGTTCCTTCGAATGAATGACGGAGTTGGTGACGAGCTCCGAGACGCACAACTCCGTGATGTCGCCGATCTCGCCCAACCCCCACTTCTTCAATGCTGCACGAACCGCGTGTCGCAGTCGGCCCACGCTCGTGTCGACGGCCGGTAGGTGCCAGGTGGCCTGTTCGATGGGCCGGCACCCCCCGCTGTCGGGTGGGTGCTCCTCTGCGGGGGTGTCTCCTGACGTTCGTAGCTGCACGTCCGACCTCCTCAGCGAACCTGTCGGCGGGCTGAGACAGCACGCCCATCGTCAACCCTGGCGTCGATTTCCTGTCGCACTGATGGGTGTTTATGCGCCATCGCCGAAGATCGACGACCTCTCGTGAGGGCATTGGAGGTGACGGCGGTGCGTTCCTGCCGGACGGCTCGTGGGGTAGAGGATTGGCGTCGTGATCGATATGAGCGCTGCTGGCTCGGAGCTGGGGCCCTGGGTCCCCACCACACCTCCCGCGGTAGCGGAACTGTTCGCAGAGGCAGGATTCCCCTGGTGGATCGCCGGAGGCTACGCGATCGAACTCGCTGTCGGTCGGCCGCTGAGGGAACACGGAGACCTGGACGTGCTCGTCCTTCGGCGTGACCAGACTCGGGTCCGAGAACTACTGGCCTCCTGGGACCTGCACCTCGCGGATCCGCCCGGAGCCGGGACGCTACGCCGGTGGAACCCCACGGAGGGCGTCCCGTCGCTGGTCCATGACGTATGGTGCCGTTGCGCGCCGGAGGCACCCTGGTCCCTCCAGCTGATGTTCGACGAGTCCGACGGCCCCGAGTGGGAGTCCCGCCGGGATGCCCGCGTACGCCGGCCCGTCACCGACCTCGGTGAAGTCTCGGCGGCGGGGATTCCCTACCTCCGCCCGGCTGTTCAGCTCTACTACAAAGCCAAGTCGGTTCGTGAGAAGGACCAGCTGGACTTCGACGCAGCCCTCCCGCTCCTGAGCAGCAGGGAACGGGCTTGGCTGGCGTCGGCGGTGACGATGACGCTCCCTGGGCATCCATGGCTCGACCGACTTGCCCCGACGGTCACTGGAACAGCTCAGCCCGGACGGTGAGTTCGAACGCCGGAGGAGCGTCGCGGTGCGGCGTTGGAGGAACGTGTCCGCGATCTGCGCGCCGACACGGACGTCTTCGACCGCGACCGCAGACGTCCGGCTCCGATGTCCGCGCCCGGACGTGCCGTTCGCCACCCTGCTGCTTCCGCGGCTCAGGCTCCGACGGTAGGCGACCCGAAGGTGAGCAGGGGGACGTCGTACAGGTCGGGGTTTCGGGGCCTGGTCATGGTCGGTGCGGCGACCTCGGTGATGAGCAGCTCGCTGAGGAACTGGACGCGGGCGCTCAGCAGATGGCTGGTGCGTCCGGCAGCGCTGTCCCCCTTGATGCCTGCGGCGAGGTGGATGTGCGGCAGGACCAGGCCGGTGTCGGAGTCGAAGGCGAGGGTTCCGCCGCCGAGGGCTTCGACGTGTGCGACTCGGGTGCGGTCCCAGAGCGGCTCCTCGGGGTGGGTGAGCCCGTTGCAGGTGCCGACGATCTCGGCTTCGGAGAACGCGCCGATGAACATGGGGACGTAGCCCTGGCGGACCTCGTTCTCCTCGCAGAAGGCGGCCAGCGCCTGGAAGAAGTCCTCGCCGTGCTCGAAGGTGACCCCGAAGGTCCTGCCGAGGGTCAGCTCACTCGCGCGCATGTACGGTTCCCTGTTTCGAATTGGGTGGTCGTTGGACGGAGCGAGCGGAGTCACGCGCCTGCGGTGGCGAAGGCGGCGGCGATCTCGTTCGTTCCTCGGCCCTGGGAGAGAAGGACGTGAAGCAGCAGCCGTGCCTTGTAGGGGTCCAGGGATCCCCCGCTGATGAGCCCCCTGGACAGGAGGTCCTTCTCTGAGCCGGGGAAGCTGTAGGTCTGTTGCAGGACCGGTCCGTTGCCGATTCGGCTGGTGAGGATGACCGGCATTTCGGCGGCGGCCTTGTCCAGGACGGAGACGAGGTCCTGGGGGACGTGGCCGACACCGAAGGCGGCCACGACGAGCCCGTCGCAGTGCTCCGCCATGCCCGCCAGAAGCTTCCCGTCGTCGCCCAGGGTCGCGGTGTACAGGCCCACCCGGACGGCGACATCGTTGATCGGTCCAGCAACAGCGATGCGGCCCGCCAGAGGGCCGGCGAGTCGGACTCGGCCTTCGTAGAGGTGCCCGAGTGGTCCGGTGCTGGGCGAAGCGAACGCAGCCGGACTGGTGCTGTGCGTCTTGCGCACGGCCCGGGCGGCGTGGATTTCGTCGCCGAGAACGACCACGACCCCCGCCCCGCGCAGTTCCTCGCCGGCGGCGGCGAGGACGGCCGCATAGAGGTTCGCGGGACCGTCCGCCCCCGGCAGGGTCTGGTTGCGCATGGCGCCGGTGACGACGATCGGCTGGTCGCGGTCGTGGAGGAGGTCCAGCAGGTAGGCCGTCTCCTCGATGGTGTCGGTGCCCTGGGTCACGACGACCCCGTCGCAGCCGCTGTCCACGGCCTCGGTGATGGCTGTGCCCAACGCGGCCAGGTCCTCGAATCCGAGCGACGCTCCTGGCAGGCGTCGGAAGTCATGGACCCGCAGTTCGATACCGGTCGACGTGAGTGCGGGGACAGCGGCCAGGAGGTCGTGCGCCGACAGGGCGGGCACGACGCCGCCGGCTGCCGGGTCGGTGGTCATGGCGATGGTGCCGCCGAGCGAGAAGATCGCAACTGTTCTGCCAGTCACCGTGTTTCCCCACATTCCAAGCCGGGCCGTGCGCCGCCGGACCGGCTGCATGGCACGCGGGCAGGCTACCGGTTCTGCTCCGCGAACTGATGGGCGACGAACCAGCAGGCGGTATCGAGTCCTTCGAGTCCGAGCAGACGGTTGCGGGGTTGGGCGAGCGCCGCGGTCCCTGCCCCGCTGAGCTGGTCGCAGCGTCGGGCCAGCCATCGGAGGTCCAGACCGAGGTAGTCGGCGGTCGCGGCGAGCCGCTCGCGTGCCTGGTCGGCTGCGGTGACGGAGTGCGCTCCGGCGTGGCCGGCCGCGTCGGAGAAGGTGCGCAGCTGTGCAGTGCGGTTGGTCTGGGCGAGCTTGGAGACCCCCTCGGCCCGTACCCAGCTCGCGATCACCGCACGCTGTCGGGGCATCAGGACGAAGCCCTCGGTGTCCGCGTAGCTGGGATCCGCTGTGATCCAGGTCCTGATGCCGAAGGACTCCATCAGGGCGATGGCCAGGAAGAGCAGCACCCGCTCATGGGTGGGAGAGCTGACGACGGCATCCTCGGGGATGCAGAACGCCCGTCCGCTGCCGTCGTCCGGACGCCCGGGAGCAGTGCGCCTCAGATAGTCCAACTTGTGGCTGAAGAACAGCCAGGTCGCGGCTTCCTCACCGCTGCGCTCCCGGGTCCAGAAGACAGGTGCCTCGCCCAGGAACGGCCGACGGTCGAGGATGTAGCGGGCGGACGCCTGCGAGCCGACCAGCATCAGTGACCCGGCAGTCAACTCCCGGCGGCAGAGGGCTTCGGCCACCGGGTCGAGGTCGGCCTCCGCCACGAGTGGCAGGACGCGGTGCAGCACGTGGTCGTCGCCGAGCAGTGCCGCGTCGAATCCGGCCACGGCCCACAGGACGCCGTACGTGAGGTCGTCGAGCTCGTAGGCAGCCGGGATGCGCAGGCGGTCGGAGTCGGCACCGGTACTGTCCGGTGGCACCTGCCCTCCGTGGCGGGCATCGACGGCGAAGTAGCGGGTGGCCCCGTCGATCAGGCGGGACCCGATGACCAGGGCCCGGGTCGGCATCCTGGTCCAGGCGGTCAACTCAGGGCTGCGGCCGAGGTGGAGTTCGTTGCCCCGGAAGGTGTCGGCGGGCAGCGTGAGCGTGGGCAGCAGCGTCGCGGTGATGCTCTGTCCCGCAGGCAGCATCAGCTGGTGGGTACCTTGGGACATCTGGTTGACCGGCAGGTAGGACGCGTTGGCGTGGCCGGGTGAGGACGTGGTCACCTCTGCGGGCAGCGGGCCGGCTAAGTGGTCAGGAAAGCCCAGGATCTGCGCCCACTGGAGCAGTTTCCGCCGGTCCTTGATCGCCCGCTGCCCACGTTCCAGGCGGCTGACCTCCGACTGGTCGCAGCTGACCAGCCGGGCGAAGGCGATCTGCGACAGTCCGGTGTGCTGCCGCACGAGCCTGCACACGGTCCCGAGGTCCCAGGCCAGCAGCGCCTGGCGGACCTGCGGGTCCTCCCAGAAGCCGGGGGCGAGCTTCAGTCCGCGCTGGCACGCGCCGCACCTGGCGTCAGCGTTGTACCGGCTCAGCGGAATGCCGCAGGAGCCGCACCGCCGCCGCTGATTGCTGTCCACCCCCGCATCCTCTCGCACAGTGACGTTGAGGAACCGATTCGTGTTGAGCCTGCCATAAACACGCATAACCGCGGACCGCCACCGCCGCGATGGTGGGGGATGCGGGGTCGGAGCAGACCGCGTCGTCGCAGAGGGTCGGGCGACCGCTCCAGCGATCAGGAGGGACACGAGGGTGAGTACATGGGCAGGTCCTGGCCGGGGCGGAGGAGCGCCACCGCTACGCGAAGCGTGGCAGCTGCTCGCCGACGGCTTGGTCATCCAGCGGCTGCATCTGCACATCGAGGAGTGGCGTGAGGTCGTGGAGAACCCCGGAAGCCTTCCCGACATCAGTGGCGCACCTGTCGCAGCCCTCGGGCAGCGGCCGTCCCACCCACCGTCCCCCGAGGCACAGCAACTGCTCGAATCGGCCGGGCTGACGTACTGGTGGAACCTCCCGCAGTCGCACGGCCTGGACCGCGCACCCGAAGCGGCGGTGACGCAGCACGGTTCGGCGCAGACCGCGCAACGCCTCGTCGGCTGTCTGCCGGTCACCTCGTGGACGGAGGCGGTCATCGCTGCCTGCGAAGCGAGTGCCTGGTGGGTCGGCTTCTTCGCGGTGATCCGCCACCGCGGAGTCCGGTACCTGTCGCTGGAGCCCAAACCGGCACCGATCCACGCACAGGTGCTCTCCAGTGCGGCCCGCGCGGTCGCGCTCGGAACCTCGTCCCGCGTACTGGCAGCGCAGCTCCGCGTCGCTGATGGAGAAGCCGTACGCCGGGCCTACTGCGAAGCGGTCACCTCCGGTATCGAGGTCGAACGCGAACTGCCCGCGCTGCTGGACGAGCTCGGGGAGCTTCGGCTGGTGGATCTGGTGACCACCACCGTCCCGTGGCGCGGCCAGTTCACCAAGTACGCAGGCGGCACCGGAGCGGGGCAGGTCGAATGACGCAGCAGCGCTACCCCTTCATCGCCGTCGAGGGCCTGGACGGCACCGGCAAGACGACGCTCCGCAAGGGCCTGTTCCGGCTCTGGCAGGGGCTGTTCCGGACCACACCGCTGTGCGTGTTGACCACCAACTTCCTGGCCCCTGACGAAGCCGGAGCCATCGTCGAAGGCAAGTACCGGCCCTCCGCGGAGAACGGCGCGGCCTACCTCGCCGCGATCGTCGCGGACAAGAAGAACACGCTGGACCAGCTCGTCCGCCCCCAGCGGACGGCACGACCGGTGATCGCGGACCGCTGGCTGCTGAGCGAGATGGCGTTCTTCGCGGTCAAGCACGGCGCGAAATCGGCCGAGACCTACCAGGCCCTGGCGGCCGGCCTCTCCGAGGGACCCGACGTGACCCTCGTCCTGGAACTTCCCGCTGCGGACTCGATGGACCGGGCCAAGGACCGCAGCGGCGACGCGGTGCGCCCCGACTGGGACGTCCACCACGTCCAGGCCGCTGTCCAGAAGGTGTACGCCGAGGTCACCGGCGCGCCGGAGTCCTTCCCACTGCTGGGTACCGTCGTCCGGCTCGACGCCGGCCTTCCTGCGGCCCAGGTCCTGGCGGCGGCCTGGAACACGCTCGAACACCTGGGCCTGATGCCCGCTCTGGAAGCCACCGTCACCGACAGCAGGGAGAGCAGCCGATGCACATAGCCAACGCGGCAACCGGGTTCCGCCAGTCGCTCGCCGCCCCGACGCCCACCCGGCCACTGCTCGCTGCGGGGGCTGTCAACGCGATGGCCGCCCGCCTCGCCGCCGAGGAGGGTTTCGACGCCCTGTGGGTGAGCGGACTGGAGGTGTCCGCCGCCCTCGGACTCCCGGACGCCAACGTCCTGGGCGTCCGGGACCTGGCCGATGTGGTGGGAGCACTCGGACGGGTCACCGAGCGTCCGGTGATCGTGGACGTCGACAACGCCGGCGGGGCGCTGGGCACCGCCGCGCGCTTCGCCACCGACCTGGCCAGGGCCGGTGCTGCGGCAATCTGCCTGGAGGACAGCAGCTACCCCAAGTGCAACAGCTTCGCGACTCATAGCTCCCAACAACTGGCGGACGTTGACCTCGTAACCCGGCAGATCGAGCGCATCCGCAAGGCTGTCGGTGATGACCTGGTCGTGATCGCGCGCACCGAATCACTGATCACGGGGAGCGGAATGGCCGAGGCCCTGGCCCGGTCTACCCGCTACACCGAGGCCGGCGCGGAAGCCGTCCTCATCCACTCCAAGGACCCCACCGGAAGCGAGGCACTGCGAGTCGCCCGCCAATGGCGCCGGGCGATTCCACTGGTCACCGTGCCCACCGCCTTTCCCCAGCTCACCGCCGACGAGCTCGGCCGGGCCGGCTTCCGACTGTGCATCTACGCCAACCAGTTCAGCCGTGCGGCCCTGGCCGGGATGCGCGCCGCCGCGCGCCAGTTCACCCGCGAGGGAACCTTCCGCACCAGCACGGACGCGCCGCTCGCCGCCGTCGGAGAGCTGCTCCGCATCGGCGAACCCGACGCCCTGTCCTGCATCTGACACCCGACCACCCCCGCAGGCCCCCTCGTATCCCGGCACCCAAGGAGCAGACCCCGATGCCACTGCCCGAGATCAGCGTGTCGGTGAAGGCCGCCGTCCTCCACGAGGACCAGGTCCTCCTGCTCTCCTACGAGGACCACTCCGGTTTCCACTACAACCTGCCCGGCGGCAAGGCCCAGGAAGGTGAGGGCCTGCGCGATGCCGTCCATCGCAAGGTCCTCCAGGAGACCGGTCTGGAGGTCACCCTCGATCGCCTGCTGCTGGTCACCGAGTACGTCCCTGCCGCCTGGAACGACGAGTTCGGAACCGTCCAGAAGACCCAGTACACCTTCCTGGCTCGGCCGCTGGGGGACACGACCCCGCGTTTTCCGGAGCCGCCCGACCCGGACCAGGTCGGCTTCGAGTGGACGTCCCTGGTCAAGCTCGGCCAGGTCTTCCTGCTGCCCAGGATCAACGCGCCGTTGCTCGCAGCGCTGGACGGCACCCTCCGCAACCCCTTCATCGACAAGTGGTGATCAACATGGACAAGATCCGCGAATGGCTCCTCTCCGAGCACGCCGGCACTGTCTGCGCCGACCGGCTCCACGTGGTCGCCGACGAGCTCTTCCGCCTCCGCTGGCGCGGCCAATCCGGCGCCATTGTCGAACTCGGCTGCTACCGGGGGGCCATGGCCCTGTGGATGCGCCACATGCTCGACGCCCTCGGCGAGGGCGAGCGCGAGATCCACGTCTACGATGGATTCGCCGGAATGCCCGCCCCGGGACGCCAGGACTCCGACCACCTCGCCGAGGGCGAGCTGCGCTCCTGTCCCCAGGACGTTCTCGACACCCACGCCCGCTGGGACAAGAAGCCACCCGTCATCCACCCCGGCTGGTTCGACCAGACCCTCGCCGACGAACTGCCGGACACCATCGCCTTCGGATACCTGGACGGCGACTTCTACGCCTCCACCCTCACCGGACTGCGACACACCGTCCCGCGCCTGGCCCCGGGTGCGGTGCTGCTCATCGACGACTACGCCGACGTCGCCGCGAACCCCCGTGCCTGGAACGGCCTACCCGGCGTCAAGCACGCCAGCGACGCCTACTTCGGCCATCCGTCACCGGTGGAGGCCCTGGTCGGCGACGACGACCTCGCCGTCGGCCGCTACACCGCACCGGCACGACAAGGCGGAGCTTCTACATGACCGAATCCGTGCTCGTCCTCACAGGCGCCGCAGATCTCATCCGTCTCCAGCACGCCTGCCCCGGAGCGGAGTTCGTGGAGATCAGCGATACCGATGTGCTTCCCGAGGCCGCCGACCGCGCCACAGTGATCGTCCTGCGCTCCGGTGTCGCTCTCGGTGAACCGCAGCTCATCCGCCTCCCGGCCCTCCAGCATGTCGTCCGGCCCGGGTCGGGCACCGACAACCTCGACCTCGCCGCACTCGCCCGCCGTGGCATCGTCCTGCACCGGCACCCACAGGCCGGTGCCGCAGCTGTGGCTGAATGGGTCCTCGCGTCGGCACTGTGCCTGACCCGGCGCATCCCGCTCGGCCACAACGCCCTGGCCCGGGGCCTGCACGCGAAGGCGGCCTGCGTGGGAACGCCACTGGCGGAGGCGGATGTCGCCGTCTGGGGTGCAGGACCGGTCGGCCGAGCCGTCGGCCGGACCCTCGCGCCGTTCGTGCAACAGGTCACCTTCGCCCGGTGGCCCTCCAACCCGCCGCAGCTCCCCCAGCAGTCGGCGCACACGCTGATCGAGCAGTCTGCGATCCACGTCATCGCACTTCCGCTTCGACCCGGTACACGCCACCTGTTCGGCGAACCCTTCCTGACTCGAATCGCCGAACGATCGCCGCTACTGATCTGCGCCGGCCGCGCGGAGACGCTCGACCTCTCAGCCTGCCTGCGCGCCCTCGGGGAGCAGCGTCTCGCCGGCCTCGCCCTGGACGCCGTCGAGCCCGAGCACATCCCGCTGCTGCACACGACGACCGAGCCGCTCAACCTGCTGGCCACACCGCACATCGGAGCACAGCGCAGCGACGTCCGAACCGAACTCGACACCTGGGCCGGAGAGCTGATCGTTCAACTCACCAGCCCGCAGCGTGTTTCCTCCGCAGCGGTAGGAGGGAGGCGGTGAACGGCTCTGCACAGCGCAGACTGCGCATCGCGGGCCAGGCTGCGATCGAGCTGCTGGCCATGGACAAGGACGCCGAAGTCTGGTTGGAAGGAGCCTTGGCCACGGGTCTCGCCCACGCCGCCAGCGACATCGACCTGCGCCTGATCAGCAGCTCACCGCAGCGTCCGGGGCCCCGATCGCGGCTCGTGGACGGCGTGAGGGTCGATCTCCAGGTCTCCACTCCGCAGGAGATTGGCGAGTTGCGCACGCTGCTGCTGCAGTTCGGCATTCGCCAGGACGACCTGGCGATGTTCCGCCGAGCACGACAGCGGATGGGCGACCTCACCTGCCTGCGGACAGCGTTGTCGTTCCACCACGGCCAGTGGGTCCCCGTGGTCTCCGCAGCCGAAACGGGCACCTACCGGGCCTGGGCCGTCGCCGACCGTGCCGAAACAGTGGCCAGCCTGGCCGAGGACCTCATCGGCCTGAGTGCCGACGGCCTTCACCCGTCGGCGGATATCGTCCTGCAGCGCCTGACGTTGGCCCTGACCTCTGCGGAGTGCGCCGCCACCGGCCATCCGCTGCTCGGCGAGAAGTGGCTCCCCCTGCTCACCGGAGACCCGTGGACCGTCACCCCGGCCCCGGTGGACTGGCAGGACCAGGACTGGCGGTGGTTCCGATCCCTGCAACGCCGACTCGCCCTGGCTCTGCTCAGCTGCCATCCGCTCTCCGACTCCGGTCACGAGTCGCCCGCCCCACCGGTGGAGGGGGCCGCCTGGCTCCCGCAGTACTACAGCGACGGCTGGTTCCTCCGGCGTGCGGACGAGCGCATACCCGTCACCGACGACGCCCTGAACGCCTGGATCAACCAGTTGCAGTCCTCAAGCAGGTAACCCCGGCAACCGCTCCGTCCCTCCCAGGAGGCACGCGATGACCACCGATCTGCCCTTGCTCGACACCCACGACATCTTCGCCCCGCTCGACCCGGACGACCGGCTCTCCGCCGTCTCAGTGATCCTCAAGCTCCGCGGCGAGACCTGCGACATCGACTGCCTGTACTGCTTCGAGAAACGCAAGCAGGCCCCAGGCGGTCGACGAATCACCGCAGACCAGGTCCACTCCCTCGCCCGACTGTTCGCCGGTCGCCCCATGGCCGTCGAACTGCACGGAGGCGAACCCCTGACCGCTGGCAAGGACGAGATCGCTGCCGTCCTCGACGCGCTCGCCGCCAACCCCGACGTCGTCCGCGTCAGCATGCAGACCAACGGCCTACTGCTCGACGACGCCTGGCTCGACCTCCTGTACGCCCACTGTCCGGGTCTGGAGATCGGGCTGTCCCTCGACGGCGATGCCCTCGGCAACAGCTGGAGGGTCGGATACGACGGCAGGCCGACCTACCCGCGAGTCGTGGAGACCCTCCAGCTCCTGGAGCGGCGCTCCCGGTCCGTCGGCATCATCTGCGCGGTCACCCCACACGTCCTGGGCCGCGCCGCCGAGGTCATCGACCACCTCGCAGCCTTCGGTGCTGTGAGCGCGATCAGCCTCGTCCCCTGCTTCGACGCCTCGGTCAGCACCCCGACCAGGGCCCCCGCCCGCCGCAGCCCCGCGAGCCGGCGCCAGCAAGTCGCTGCACTCGGCCCCGGTGGCCCGGCCTGGGCCATCACGCCCGACCAGTACGCCGCCTTCGTCCTGGCCGCAGCGACCCGCTGGATCGGCACCGGCCTGTTCAGAACCGTCAAGCTGGACCCCGTCGTGGCCATCATCCGTCGACTGCGCGGCCTGGAGTCGGGCTCCTGCCATTTCGACAACCTCAAGTGCGACCACGTGTTCACCCTCTACCCCGACGACCGCCTCGGCAGCTGCGACGAACTCCCTTGGCCACAGGCTCGGCTCACCTCACTCACAGCTGCCGACTCCCAACAGACCCTTCGCCGCGCACACGAAAGCTCCTCTCTACTGCGTGACGGACGCTCACTGATCCGCACCTGCACCACCTGCGACTACCGCAGCAGCTGTGGTGGCGGATGCCTCGCCGTCCGCTTGCGCCACACACTCGCCGGCGACGACGAGGCGTACTGCCGGCACCGCATGCGCCTGATCGACGGCATCGCCGCCCTGGTCGCCCAGCCCGAACACCCTGGGGCCGCCTGGTGCACCCACCTGCACTGGAGGCCCCGGCAACCCAACGTGATGCACGGCGTCGAAGCCTTCCTCGTCCGCTGGGACGACCCCGCCGCGCCCCGTGAGCCCGCCCGACTGCACACCAGCGACCTCGGCAACATCAACACCATGGGACTGCCCGGAGTCCACGAGGCCGACGACCTCGACCCTCGCCACCCACAGTGGCACGACGGCCTCGAACCCGGCGTCCGCCCCCTGGTGCGCGCGTTCGCCGAGGGCTGGGGATTCGTCACCTACGACAGCTGCCAGGGCCACCCCGCCGCGCCCACGGCCGCGCAACGCCCCCTGTCCGTAGGCATCCTGCCGCGCGACCGCCACGAGTACGCCCACGTCGCCGCCCGGCTCTGCCGCCTCGCCGAGGACGCCGAACGGGTCCTCCCCGCCGGATACGACCTGGAACTCGGGCGATGCCTGCTCACCAGCGGCACCACTGGGGTACAGCATCACGCGCTGGAGCTGAGACTGGTACCGGCCCTCGGCAGCGACCCGCAGACCTACTTCGCCGGCTTGGCCGATGCGGCGGCAACCCTCGCCGACCTCACTACGGCCCCCGCCGACAGCAGTGGGCAGGCTCCCCACGGTTGTGCCTGCCCCATCCCACAGGACGCCGACCGCTCCCTCCCGGAAGAGGCAGGGACCAGCCGGTGATCCACATCGCGGAGACGCTCAGCATCCACACCGTCGAAGGGTTCCTCACCCACCCAGAGGTGCACCGGCTCAATGAACTGATGGACCTCACTCTCGAACACGACGGCCGTGACCGGTACGACGTACAGCGAAGCGGAACCATCCACGAGATCCCGGACCTCCCCTCCGAACAGGCCCGGATCATCTACGAGCCGCTCGGCCGACTGGAGATGACCGAGCTGCCTCCCGGTGCCCAGTCCATCCTCGACACCGCCCTCGACCGCACCCGCCCCTCCATCGTGCGGGCGCTGCCATCGATCACCGGCCACCGGCCATGGATCTTCCTGGAGTACCAGGCCGGCCAGCACATCACCGCCCACGCCGACGGCATCGCCCCCGACCCGAGCGCCTGGCCCCGCCAGATAGCCGCCGCCAGCGTCACCATCCGAAGCGCTACCGACGGAAGCGGCTCCTTCTACGTGGAGACCAGCGGCAGCGATGCCCCCTGGACCCCGTCCTCGACCGACATCCCCGTCGGCTACACCGACGGCATGCGCTTCACCCACGACGGGGCCGACTGCTCGTCCCCCTGGTTCAACGCCATGCAGCGGACCCGGTGGACGGTGCACTCCGCCCTGGGCTCGCTGGTCGTCTTCGGCAGCCAGCTCGTCCACGGCACCGAACCGGTCGGCACGGGGACGGTCCGCAAATTCCTCACCCTGCTCACTGCAGAGGAGAAGCCGCCGAGTCCCGGAAGGAGGTGAGGCCGGTGCCGCGCACCCGAGCCCCGCCTTCCGCACAGCCGAGCCCGCCCCCGACCATCCACAAGCGAGGAGTGATCAGTGGACAACAACGACCAGTTCAGCGACTTCCTCAAGGCCGTCGAGGCCCTGCACGACGACGGCCCCGTGCGCACCACCGCACACACCTCCAACTCGTCGGCCGCCGGTTGGGAAACCCGCGCCATGACAGAGACACCGACACCCGCAACCGACACCCAGTAGTCCCCGCCGCACGACAACGGAGTCCGCCTGGCCCCGGTCGAGAAGCCCCGGTGCCAGGCGGACTCCCGACAAGGAGACCACCCCATGACCACTGTCCTGACCAGCGGGTCGTTCATGCTCCCCGGCCTTGAACAATGGCGGCGTGCCAGGACCGAGCAAATCGGCGAGGTCCTCGGCACTTCCTTCAACACCGCCAACCCCTCGGGCCGGCCGATCACCCACGCCATCGCCCACCACCTCCTGGAAGGTGCCGAACAGGCCGCCCACGACCGAGACGAGGACCTCTTCGCCTGGTACCGCCGCACCGGCACCCGAGACCTGGCTTACCTCCTCGCCACAGGAGCCGCCGGTACCAGCACGCACCTCCTCCTGAACCCGGACCACCGTGACCTGCTCCGCTCGCCGCTGTCCGAAACGGCCTACTACCTCGTCCGCCCCGACACCGCGCAGGCCGAGACCGTCGCCCGAGACCTTCTGCCTGCTGCTCTCGATTCCGCCGCCGAGCACGGCTTCGGCCCGCTGCTCGAACAACACGCTCCGGTGATCTGCCTCCTGGAGCACCGCGACCTGGCCGACGCCCTGTTCAGCTGGAGCATCACCCGCCTCCCCGGAACCGTGTTCACCGACTACACCGACCACCATGAGATCCTCGCCCGCGACCTCATCCACGAAGCCGGCCACCACTGGCTCAACGACGCTCTCGCCCTCGCCGCAGCCGAGCTCCCGGAGGACGTCACTTTCTACTCGCCGTGGCGGCGCACCGAGCGCCCGGTCTTCGGCTTCCTCCACGCCTGCTGGGCCTTCTCCCTGACCATGATCTACTCAGCCCGAGCCCTTGAACACAGCGGCTCTGCCGCTCGAACTTTCCTCGCCAACTACCTGACCGAGCAACGGAGCCTGCTCATGGACGCAGTCCCCACACTCACCAAGGCGATTGGCTTCATCAAGGACGAAGCCATGCGGGGGCGCCTGGCGTCAACTGTAACGGCGGCCATGCGCTCGTGATTTCCGCGAGGACAATTCGGGAATATGCAACTTTTGCTTGGCCCTGAGCGAGCTGCGCCACCGAGGGCAGCACCAGCCGCTTCTGGAGCCGGGGGCCCGTAGCATCCGCCGCAAAAATGGCAGGTACCGCTGATCAGCAGGGATGCGGCCCAGCCCCATGGTCAACCTTCGAGTCCGGAGGGTTCAACAGTGGCACCTTCTCGGTGTTGCGGAGCTCCCGGTTCAGCGTGGAGCGGCTGACGCCGAGCTCGGCGGCGGCCTGCTCCCGGACCGCGCCGTACTTGATCCACTGAGCAGCCCCGCCGCTGGTGGCGTTCGGCTTGGTGCGACGTCCGGTGGGCAGGCCGCAGCCGTTCCTGGCGGTGCCCTCCGGCATGTAGACGCATTCCATCCGGACGAACATGACCAGGAAGGCGATGGCCATGTCCGTACTGGGCTCGGGGGCAAGGCCTCGGCGTCATCGCGTTGCGTCCGGTTTGTGATCATCCGAGGCCGAGGAACGTGAGGGGTCGGCAGGCGTTGCGTGTGTTGCGGCGGAGGCCGGCGGCCATGTTCTTGACGCCGCCCAGCCGCATGGCGCCGATGGCGAGATTGCGCCAGGTCGCCATCGCCCGGGGTGCATTGCCTGTCCACAGTTGGGAGGCGTCCTCAGCGAAGGTGGTGTCGCGGACGTGGTGCAGGGCCTCGATCTTCCAGTGGTCCTGGACCAGCTGTGCGCGCCGGGCGAGCGCGGCCTGCTCGGCGGTCAGGCTGGTCACCGCGTAGGACGCCCTGCCCCTGCGGGACGATTACGACAATGTCCCGCGCTCAAGTAGCGTCCGGATGGCGTCTGCCTCTCGCTGCAACACGATCCGCCCGTCGCCGTCACTGTAGGCCAGGAGCGCACTGCCCGTGTCCAGGCCGGCCTCGGCCAGCAGTCCGAGCGGAAGAGCAACCCTTCCGTCATGCTCGATGGTCAGTTCAGCAGGTTCACGGATCACGGAAGAAGTATGGCAGCAGCGGCGAGGCATGGATGTTGCGAGGATCGTCGAGCCCGAAATGGCGCATCATCCCGGAGCCGGCTGCAGGAGGTTGAACAGACTCGGTGCCCTTTTGGGGAGCGGAACCGATGGAGAATGGAAGGATGTCGCCGAGTGCATCGTCCCCTGCTGTCTCCCGCCGCATGAGTCGACAGGCATCCCGTGATACGGAGCAGGAGCTCGCGGTCCGGCGCCGCCTTCACCGGGCCGGACTGCGGTATCGGGTCAATACTCCTGTTCCAGGCATACCTCGCAGGACGATCGATATCGCTTTCGGTCGCTTGAAGATCGCCGTGTTCCTCGATGGCTGCTTCTGGCACGGCTGCCCGCAGCACGCCACCAGCCCCAAGGCCAACGCCGAATGGTGGCGCAGCAAGCTCGACCGGAACATGGCCCGAGACCGGGAGACCTCGGAGCATCTCATCGGGGTGGGGTGGACGGTCCTCCGCTTCTGGGAACATGATCAACCGGAGGATGTCGCCGCGCAGGTGACCACAGCGGTGCATCTGCGCCGATCAAGCTGACTTCCCACGGTCCGTCTGCGAAGCGGCCGTCGAGTCGGCTGTCGGACTGCGCTGGTACGGTGCGCGTCTCCGAGCAACTGAGGAGTTCTTGTGACGGCGCCCTTTTCGACAGTCCTGTGCGGCTACCGCAACGGCCTGCCCAACACCAGCGATGCCAGCGACAAGCTCTCGATAGAGATCGGCAGCGCGCTCTTCGAGCACCTCGGTGTGCCGGTCGACCAGCCGGCGACACCCGTGGCCAAGGAATGGGCCGTGGCCATGGCCGACGACCTTCAGGAAAGGCTGAGCATCCCGGCGCCGCACCTTCTGATCCAGGCCGAGCGCAAACTGCTCCACTTCGAGCAGTACGCGCATCTGGATGTTGCACGAAGCCTCGCCAACGATGACGGCCTCGAAGTCGCCGGTGCGCTGGCCGCTCTCGATGCACTGACCGCAGCCGATTCGCTTCTCGGAGGTGAACCGCTGGTACAGGCGGTGAACTCGGTGCGTGCGGCTGTCGCAGGAGCCGATGAGCGGCGGAAGCTGCTTATCGATCTTATGGCCGACGAGTCACCACTCAATCTGGACCTCGCTGTCGAGCGGCCCACCATCGCTGCCGTCGTGCCGGGCACGGTACTCCTCCCGCACCTGGTGGCGGGCTTTTCCTTGAAGTGGTCGCTGCGCACCGACCGGCTCCAGGACCCGCGTACTCAGGGGTCGCAGATGGCGGCGATGCGTCGGGGAAGGATGCCCCACTTCGCAGCCGTCACGATGGAGCCGCGGCCCTACTATCTCGGACGCCTGGCCATGGGCACCGGGGATCTCGATTGTGTGTATCACCTTGCACTGCCCGAACTGTCCAAGGCGGTGGAGGAGGTGTATGTCGGACCGAAGCGGGCCAAGCAGTTGGACACCTTCCACAGGTTGGTGGATCAGCGTCGTCTGCGTGACTACGACGAACTTGTGACCTACCTCGCAACGCTCTGACTCGCCGGTCAGTAGGTGTCGGGAGCTGTCGCGGGCAGGTCGCCTTCCTCCTCCCGGAAGGCGACGTGCTGCTTGCCGTCGAGGACGACATACGGACGAGTATCACCGGGGGGCCCACGCCGAGGCGTACAGCCACATAGGAGCCCTTGGTGGGAACCGGCAGGTGCAGCGCGCGGGCTAACCCAGGATGATCGCCCGGATGGCCAAGTATGAGGATGCCATCCGGGCGCAGAGCAATGCGGGCATCGCGCACCCGCTTGGGGGAGTCAGCCTGGCTGGCGACTGTGACCACGGTGTTCCGGTCGACCAGTTGCTCCTGGATCAGCTGAAAGAGAGCGTTGGTCCGGGATTGGCCACCCGGCCTGCGCCCCGAGCGGCCGTGACCAGCGGGTGGGTCGAAGATCGCCCGAACAGTTTCGGGCGACTGGCTGAGCAGCAGATTGCGGGGCAACTGCCCCTCGGAGACGATCCACTGGATGGCCGCGCGTCCCGCCTGGCTCAACGACTTCTTCTTGTCCCTGTTCTCGCCCTTGTTGAGGGCCGCATCAGTAATACGGACGAGTCCGACGCGGAACGTCGACTTCCTGTCGTCCGCCTGCATCAGCAAACAGATGTGCCCCATCGCCTCCACAGGGATCGTCCAGTTGAAGGTCCGACCGCCGTGGTTGCCGCTCTTCGTGCCGCTGGTGAACTTGGCGTCGACGTCGTACCCCGCGACCAGGTAGTCCATCCGACTGCCTTGCCCGAGGTCGAACTCTGCCCGGGCCACAATTTCAACCTTCGTCCCCAGGTAGGTCTTCTCCGTGGATGCAAGGGCGTCGATGTCGAAGCGGCCGGTTCGCTGGCCGTCCAGCACCTCGTCGATCGACTGACGCAGTACGGCTCCGAAGCGATCTGCCACGTACCGGTGCTCCTGAAACCAGTGCAGCACGGCTTCAATGCCTTCGTCCGCTTCGTGGCCTTCGTCTGCAAGGCCGAACGGCAGGAGATCGGCAACGTGCTTCGAATGAGCGTCCACACCAAGAACCTACCGGAGAGAGGCCAGGGCCTGGAGCGCGAGGCTCTTGCAGTGTCAGACCCCTGTCCTAGGATTCGAAGTGACTGATCATCAAGTATGTTCGGGGGTAGGGCCATGGCGGTTACGACGGCCCAGGACGTGCTCGCTCACTTCGCGGTGACCGAAGCAGCAAAGGCTGCCTATCTTGCCTGGCAAACGGACGATCGATATCGATCCACGGTTGTCCCATGCGTCCTGGGCCACCGCGTCGCGGCGGCCTACGCGCTAACCCACGAAGATGTGCTGCGGGCCTGCGCGGCCACGGAGCTCCCGTACGGTCACGCTCTGGGGACGGTCCGGAAGGCGGAGGCGGAGCGAGTCGTACCCATCAGGGACTGGAATCCGCCCTTCGCGTTCACCCAGGTGCTCCACCACCTCCTGGAGCAAATGGGGTCCATCCCGACCTGGCCGGAGTTCGTCGACTACATCCGCTGGTCGCGCGAAGGACGGGAGATGCTCGGCAACGACGCCGGGCTTGTATTGAGAGCTGCCGGCGCCCGTGTCGACAGCGCGGGCAATCCACGATGGACGGCGCCAGCGATCAACGACGCCCTGCGCTGGCGGTTGGGCAATGCCTACTACTCCTTTCTTCGCGAGCTTCACGTGCTGGTCCACCTCCGTGCCCGCGGGTTGGACGCCCGTGTACACCCCCTGGCCGATGCTCTCTTTCGAGCGGATGCCTGGATCGGCAGGACCGTCCTGAGCATCTATATCGGCAACCCCAGGTACCGGCACGAGCACGAGGGGCGCAAACAGGAAGCGCAGCGGCTCCTGGGCGCCGCTCCTCGGCCATTCACCTTCGAATCGATCAACCTGCCCAACGATGCGCGAAGGGGAATGGCCTATCTCGCGCCCGATACCCTTCTGGAACAGCGAGTCCAGGAGCTTCTTGCCCAGAGCCCGCGTGCCCCTGGCACCAAGGCCTTGCACGGCTGATGTACTCCGCCCAGAGGCGGAGATCCCGGTGGCCTGGCGGTCAAACGTTGCTGGACGCCACAGGGCCCGGTGAAGCCGGAAGATCTGGAGTCGCGGACCCCAGCAGATAGGGCTTCAGGTGGTTGGCGATAGCGGCCGCCAATGCCGGAGGGACTGCATTGCCGATCTGCTTGGCAATATCGATCTTACTTCCGCACCAGAGGAAATCGTCGGGGAAGGTCTGCAGCCGCGCGGCTTCCCAGTGCGTGATCGGGCGGTTCACACGATTCATCGGATCGTGTTCGTCCCACTGGGGGTGCAGATACTGTCCCTTCTCAGGCTTGAAGAACTCTGTCCTGATCGTCAGAGACGGTCGGTCCCAATGCATCCGACCCATCACGTCGGTGGTTCCGCTTTTCTTGTCCCGCCAACATCTCGGCAGCAGCCTCTCGGGCAGATCGAACCGGCCGCCGCCGGGGGGAACGTGGTCGTATCGCTCCAACGACATCGCTGTAGGGGTCCGGCCGAGATGAAGATCGCTGCTCCTGAAGCTTCCAGGTACCGTTACTCCAAAGAATTGCGTGGACGCCGCCGGCAGCTCGGTTGTTCCGGGGAGCCTCGGCAAGTCGGAAATCGCGTCCCGTACCGTACGCCACTGGTTCGTGCCGAGTAGTTCCGTTGGGCCATGAGTGGCAGCGGGCATCGGAATCCCGCCGATTCGGGACCCGAAGAGGATTGTGCGCTTTCTGCGCTGAGGAGCTCCGTAGTCCGCAGCCAGGAGCAGACTGTAGGTGAGTTCGTATCCGGCGAGCAGACCACCGGCACCGGTTTCCTTCAGCAGTATTTGGAATTCAGTTGACGCAAGAAAGCGGTCGACGTTCTCAATCACGAAGATCTTCGGCTTCGCATGCTGCACGAAGCGAATGTACTCGCGCCAGAGCTTGTTGCGCGGGTCGCCGGCCTCCCGGGAGCCGAGGTTGGAGAACCCCTGGCAGGGTGGCCCGCCGATGATCACGTCTGCCTCTGGGATCCGAGCGTCGTCGATCTTTGCGATGTCGCCCCACTGCATATGCGACTCGCCGAAGTTGGCGGCATAGGTGGCGGCAGCGGCGAGATTCCACTCGACCGCCATCACGGCCTTGTAGTCGGAGGCCCCCTTGAAGCCCTGGGTCATTCCGCCGCAGCCGGAGAACAGGTCAATTACAGTGATGCCGTCGGTCATGCTCGACAGAATAGACGGATTGACATCGCGATGCAGGCGATCGAACTATTCCGCAAATCATTATCATGTGAAAATATCATGCCAATTGGAGCATTCGCATTCTTATCCCAACCCGGTGCCCGAGTTGGGAACGAGTTGAATTTTCCGCACTCAGTTTTCGGGGCCATCCGCGTCCGGGGCAGGAGTGGGGGCCCGGAAGGCTACGTCGGACTCGGAGCCGATCGGCCTGACCAGCAGCAGGGGTGTGCCTTCCTCAGTACTGGCCCAGGACCCACGGACGGCAGTGTCCAAGGAGTTCTCCTGGAGCTCCCAGCCCAGCGCAGCGGCCAGAACGTGGGCTGCCAGACGAGGCGGGATGGCATTGCCGATCTGCTGGGACACATCCTTGCCAGACCATGGGTAGTCCCGGGGGAAGGTTTGGAGGAGCCCAGCTTCACTCGTTTCGAAGCGCGGGAGTTCATGGGATTCGTCACCCGGCGCGTACAGGCGATTTCGTGAGATTTTTCCGGTGACGGTCGCCGAGGGCTCGTCGGACGATCGCCGCCCACGAGCTTTGGGGTCGCCCCCGGTGCCGTAGTTGGAGACGACCTCAAAGCTGCCGGACCGGGAGAGGGCGCTGCCCATGGTGACCCATGGGAGGAGGGACTGGTCACCGTCCGATCGGGCAACGCCCTTTCGATAGCGGCGATGGGTAGGCTTCGGCAACTGCGGCTGATGATCCCGGTGCGCGATGAGGACTGCTCGGCGGCGAGTCTGCGGTACGCCGAAGTCCTCGGTATGGAGGATCCCGCTCACTGTCTTGTAGCCGATTCCTGCGAGTACTTCTTCCATGGCCTTCCAGACCGGGAGTACGGCAGGTACCTGTTCCAGCACAATGGCCTGGTACGGCTTGTCGTCGCTTGCTGCCTCCAGGGCCCAGCGAAGCGGCTCGAGCACAAGACCGGTGCGCTCGTCCTCCAGGACCTTCACGCTCTCGGTCACATCGATGCCGGCTGCCATGTCCTTGACGAAGCCGAGTACCGTGTCCAGCGCCCGGCGCCCGGCGCCGCCACCCGCCACTGTGAAGGTCTGGCACGGGGGCCCCCCAGTCAGCACCGAAGCATCGGGGTAGCGCTTCGGCCCGTGCTCCCGGACGTCGTCATGGAGAGTGCCCAGCCCGGCCTGCGTACGCGTAGCGCAGGCGTTCCCGTCCCACTCGATCCCATGTACACCTAGCCCCAGCCAACGTGCCGCCACATCGAGTCCGCCCGGCCCCGCGAACAGATCGACTAGCTGAAGAGGCTGCACTCGGGGCGGTTGTGGCTGCGTGGAGGTCATGGGGTGGAATTTTATAGGCTCCGTGACCGAGGAGCTCCCATGTCGTCGATCCGAGCAGCCGGGCAACCCCAGGAAGACGCCGGCCGACCGATCTCTGCTGCCAGCCGGCGCCACGATGGATCCGTGCCCTCTACTTCACTCCCCCGCGCCTCGTTCCGACGGAACGCCATCCTGCGTCGGACGCCCGGCGGGCCTGTCGGTTGCGGTACTCGCGGGCCTCATCGAGTTGCTGCTTCAACACTCGGTCGCCCACCTGGCGAAGTCTCTCCTCCTTGGCCAGAGCCGCCAACCGTCGATCTGTGCGACGCTGTTGCACAGCGGTACTCCTCCCTCTTGCAGTGTTGTGGGGGGATGAGGTTGGGCCGCGGGGATGTCCTCGTTCTGGTTTGCACGCCGAGTGACGTAGGACATCCCCACGCCTTCGCCGGGGGGTCGTGGGCGCAAGTCGAGGGGACTGCGGCAAACACTCTGGATTTTTCCCTTCGTTAGCGCTGTTGCCTGACTCTGCCCAGTGAAGCTCGGTGAGCTCGGTCGAAGAGCGCCATCAAAGGCGCTCCGAGCGTGCAGAGATGACGGCCACGGCTACTTGGCTCGGCTGCGCCCAGCGGAGATGAGCTGCGATCGCAGAAATTGTTCGACAGCCCTGCTGTTGAATCCTCCATATTTAGACGAGCCCTCCGTCATATTCTCCGGCACGCCCCTCTTGATATGCAAGACACGGCCAATTTATTGGCATGATCAAGAGGTGGTGTGTTATGGGCCCGTCAGATGATTCGAAAAGCGGCGCCGGGCGACCCGGAACCCGGGAACCGGCAAAAGCTCACTGGTGCTGATAATACAGGGCGAGGGCGACTCAACGGGCATATCGGACTGGTGGGCACAAGGCTGGCAATTGGTTCGGAGCGGGAGTCCAGTGAAACTTTGGTCGGGTTCGTGCCCAGTTAGCTGATTCTCGTTGCCCGCCAGTCGGATAGCTGGCTATGGTTGATTCCTCTTGGGACTGCTTGCTCGGGCGGTAAAACCAGAGGGCAGTGGCCCTTCCATGCCTTCGCTCTCATGTTCGCATCGGGTTGAGTGGGCCTCTGGGATGACGTTCCCGAGAGTCCCTGCATCCTGCGTTTCCAGTACTCGTCGCGATGACGATCCTTTGTCGAGAGGTGCTCGATCTTGTTGGTCCCCGAGCTGCACGAGAACGATGTACTTGCTGTTGTCGAAGATCTCTCGCGTCGAGTACTTGACGTCTATCGTGCCGACCCGGGCCACGTGCAGGAGCATGCGAACAACGAGCGGCGCATCACCCAAGGTGGCTACGGCGAACGCCAGTTGTACGAGTTGGTGCAGAACGGGGCGGACGAGAACTTCGACTGCCGTCCGCCGGGCGAATCAAAGATCCACGTGGTGCTGACCGAATCCAGGCTCTACTGCGCCAACACCGGCGAGCCGATGACCCCGGATGGGGCCGATACCATCCTCAGGATGGCTGTCTCCCGAAAGCGCTCCGGAAAGATCGGTCGGTTCGGGGTGGGCGTGAAGTCAGTCCTCAGTGTTTCGGACACGCCACGCTTCTATAGTCGCACCGGCTCGTTCGGTTTTGACAAGGAATGGTCGTCGCGAAGAATCCGAGAGACAGTCCCGGGGCTGCCCTACACCGATCCAACGCCCGTCCTGAGGATGGCGCAGCCTCTTGAACTGGAGGATGCCTGCCTCCGGGACACGCTTCTCGGCACTTTGATGCAGTGGGCCTCGACGACAGTCGTCCTTCCTCTCAAACCGGGAACCCAGGAGCGGCTCGGAGAGGATCTGCGCGATTTTCCCGCGCACTTCATGCTTTTCTCGCCGCATGTGGATCGCCTTGTTCTTGAGGACGCCCGCTCGGGCTCTCCCTACAGCAGGGAGCTTGCCCAGCAGATCTCCGGCAGGAGATCTGAACTCATTGTGACCTCGGACGGGAAGCCTCACGGGCAGGAAGTGTGGAAGGTCTTCCGTGTTGACCACCCACCGTCTCCCCAGGCCGCAGACGCCGCAGGGGAGCTCCACGGCCGCTCCAGCGTCCCAATCTCCTGGGCGGTCCCGGACAAAGGGAACCCTGCCCGGGGCAAGCGGGGAAATTTCTGGGCCTACTTTCCGACCAATTACAGTACGACACTCACCGGAATTCTGAATGCCCCGTGGCGCACCCCGGAAGACAGGCAGAATCTCACACGAAGCATCTTCAACGAGGAGTTGATGGAGAGGGCGGCGGAACTTGTTGTAGATTCGATTCCAGAATTGATGGAGCAGGAGGATCCGGGATCCTACCTTGCACTTCTGACCGCGCGCGGACGTGAAGCGCCCCAATGGGGGGACGACATGTTGAGCGCCCGGGTATTGGCCGTCGCGGCCGGCAGACCGTCCCTGCCGGACCAGGACGGAATGCTGCGGTTGCCGGCCCACCTGCTGCTCCATCCACAGGACCTCGACCCGAGCTGGCTGAAGGAGTGGGCAGAGCATCCCGGACGGCCCCGCAACTGGTGCCACCACAGCGTCGAGTCCCGAGAACGTCGATCCCGAGCCAGGGAGATCCTGGACCGAGCCGAAACCTCGGTGGCCACGTTGAGTGCGTGGCTGGAGGCTCTGACGGAGGACCGGTCGATCGAAGGCGCCAAGGCCGCGCTGAAGATCGCTGCCGCGATTGTGGACAAGGGAACTGCGGCCCAGGCCACCGAGGCCCGGCGCGCGCGCATCCTGCTTACCGAACGCGGAAACCTCAGGTCTGCGGCCGAAGGAGCTGTCTACCGTGGGCAGGGCGGCAGCCGGCTGCCCTCCGAACCCACGCTCTACCTGCACCCACTTATCGCCGAGGACCCTGACCTACTTAAGGCGCTGCAACTACTCAACATTCAGGAGGCGAACCCGGTCGGCCGGCTCACGGCGGCGGCAATAGCGGGATTTACCCGCTACAGGAGCGGTGACTGGGAAGACTTCTGGAAGCTCGCGAGAGTGGTGGAAACGGGAGAGGCTGCCGAGGTACTCAAGTCGAATCTGGGCGACCCCTCGGGTGAACTGCGCGTGCGCACAGCTGCTGGAATCTTTCGTCCGGTTCGGGAGACCCTGTTGGCCGGGCCGGTCGTTCCGGCGCGCGAGGAGCGTGACCGTTCCGTGCTCATCGACCCGGTCTTCCATGCCGGCGACGTGCAGCTTTTGCGTGCCCTGGGTGCCATCGACCGTCCCCTTGCCGCTCTTGCAGCTCAAGGGAGCAAATCTTTCGACGATTATAGGCAGGTCCAGTACAACCGGTACCTTGCCGCACTGCCGCCGCATGCGACCCGGCCTCGGCAGTCGTCGGTCGCTCTTGCTGGGGCACTGCCGCCGGGTCCGCTGGAACTGCTGCGCGAGCTTTCACCCGAGGGACGGGCTGCATTCGCTCGGGAACTGCCCGAAAATGGAGACAGCTCGGAGTGGTGCTGCTACAGGACAAACGGTGCCCATCTGCGCCTGTGGGTCGAGTCACCGCTGGTGTGGATGCTGAGCGAGTACGGCACCCTGACAACGTCGATGGGGCTTCTCGACCCCAAGGATTGCGTCAGTCCGGAGCTCGACATCAAGGGGGAGTTCCTGCCCAGGGCAGACATACCCGTTCAGTACGCCCGGGCTCTCAAGCTGCCTGCTCACCTCAAGGATGTCCCGCAGAAGCTGTGGCGAGAACTCATCAAGCGCACCGAGAGGACCCAGGACGCGGCCTTCGCAGGTGCCGCATACACCTTCGTGCTGCGATCAGCACCCGCAGGGATCCTCGACTCCGCAGCCTACCGCTTCCGGTGCAACGACGCCGGGCAGACAGCCCTGGCGGTCGATATCGCCGTCACTCACGAGCCCGATCAGTACAAGGTCCTCCTTCATGAGCGTGTTCCGGCTCTGCTCGTGCCCACCGAGGACGATGCTCAGTATCTGGTCGACCGTCATCGCTTCCGTTCACCATCGGACCTGCTGGTCGAAGAGATCCATGGAGTACCGCTGGAGACGCCGGTCCCGCTCACCGACCTCTTCCCGCGCCTGCGTCAGGTGCTGCCACGTGGAAGTGCGTGGAAGCTCGTGCATTGCTCGAGCCTGGTCAGGATCGTGCGGAATCCCGAGGGCCGGCGCGAGGAGCCGCTGTCCGAGGCACTTGACGGATACACCGTCCTCCTGGCCGACGAGCAGGACGAAGAGCCGACCCTGCGGACCGTGGATCGGTTGCTCGGACTGCGTCTGGGGGAGGCAGGCTGCCGAGCACTGCTGGAGCAACAGGCCAAGGACCGCGAGAGCGAGAAATTCCTGAAGGTGCGACAGGAGTCTGACCTTGCAGGAAAGCTGCTGCTTGCTCTCGGGGAGAGCAGGCTCATGTCGGAGCTTCCTCCCGGGCTCGCACTGGCTGATGCCACGATCGACGGTGTCACCACGGACGGGCGGCGCGCAGCTCAGCTGCTCATGGCGGCCCACGGGGATGACGTTCTGCGGGTCCTGGCCTCGGCCCTGGCTGATGCGGGTTTTGATGTCCCACACTGGTGGACAGGTGGCGCAACAGCACAACGATTCGTCAACCACTACGGCTTCCCAGCCTCCTGGGCGGGGGACCCGGAGTCGCCGAGTTCGCCTGCCCCCTACGAGACCGTCCCTGGACCGAGGCGTCCAATCGCGCTGCACGAGTACCAGGTCGAACTAGTGAACCGGATGTACGCCCACCTCACCCAGGATGAGGAGCGGCGGGCAATGCTTCAGATCCCGACCGGTTCGGGGAAAACGAGGATCGCTGTCGAAGCAGCGGTGCGGGCGATACGGAACGGTGTTCTGAAGGGGCCGGTCCTGTGGATCGCGCAGAGCCAAGAACTGGCCGAGCAGGCCATCGAGACCTGGGCTTACGTATGGCAGACGGAGGGCGACGACCGACCGCTGCGCATCACACGCATGTGGGGGGGGATCCCCAGCGCGGTGCCGGTGCCGGACGGTCCTCAGGTGGTAGTAGCCATCGACGACACCGCAGTGAAGCGGCTGCCCCAGGAAAACTACGCCTGGCTGCGCGAGTGCTCCCTGGTCCTGATCGACGAGGCTCACTTCGCGGTACCTGCGACCTATACGAGCATCCTGAGCTACTTGGGCATCGACCAGCACCGGACGTCCCGGCACCTCATCGGCCTGACGGCCACGGCGTTCCGTGGCGAGAACGAGAAGGAGACCCGGACCCTCGCCTCCCGTTTCGGGCACAAGCGTCTCGACCACGGCGCATTTGCCGGGGACGATGCCTATGGCCACCTGCAGTCGCTGAAGGTGCTTGCCAAGGTCGAGCACGAGGAACTTCTCGGCGGTTCCTACGTCCTGTCATCCCAGCAGGTGCTCGAGATGCAGCGCAATCATGCGATGGCGCTGCCGCCCGCAGCTCTGCATGATCTTGCGAAGGACGTCGGGCGTACCCGCAGGATCGTGGACCGGATCGAGCAGCTGCCGGAGGACTGGCCTGTCCTGGTGTTCGCCACTTCGGTCGAGCACGCCCAGGTGCTTGCCGGACTGCTCCAGGTCCGGGGTGTCACCGCAGCCTCTATCGACGGTCAGACCCCGCCGAACTCACGGCGCCGTCGCATCGCCGCCTTCAAGCAGGAACGCATCCGTGTCCTCACCAATTTCAAGGTGCTGACCCAGGGGTTCGATGCGCCCGCAGTGCGGGCAGTGGTGGTGGCTCGGCCGACGTTCAGCCCGAACACCTACATCCAGATGGTCGGACGCGGGCTGCGTGGTGAGCTCAACGGCGGAAAGGATTCCTGCTTGATTCTGGATGTCGCCGACAACATCGAGAACTTCGGTCGCGAGCTCGCCTACACCCGGATGGAGCACCTGTGGCACAGAGGATGACCGTATCGGCCCCTGAGCCCACCAAGGCCCAGCAGCTTGTCGTCAAGGCACCGCAGGAGACGAAGACACTGGTCACCGCCGGTGCCGGGGCCGGAAAGACCTTCACCCTGGTCCGCAGGATAGAGCATCTCGTTCTTGGCGGACTGCGGGCGTCCGAGCTTCTCGTGCTGACCTTCTCCCGTGCTGCTACTGCGGAGCTCCGGGAGCGGCTGCGAGCGGCAGGCGAGGCCACGGCGCACGTGCGAGTCTCCACCTTCGATGCCTGGGCGTTGCAGATCCTTCGGGAATCTGCCAGCGATGAGGCGTGGGCTGGCAGAACCTTCGAGGAGCGGATCACCGCGGCGGTCGTTCGCCTGGCAGATCCCGGCAGCGCCCCCGAATCGCTGGAGGACGTCCTGCATGTTGTCATCGACGAGGTACAGGACCTGGTCGGTGCACGCCGGGAGTTGGTGCAGACGTTCCTTGACGCCTACGAATGCGGATTCACAGTCGTGGGGGACCTCGCTCAAGCTGTGTACGGATTCCAGGTCGCCGACCCCGAGGCGCGGGGAACGGAAGCCGGAAGATTCATGTCCTGGCTGCGCGAGCACTTCGAGGGCGAGCTCGTGGAGTTCACGCTGGACCGGAACTTCCGAGCCGAGACCGAAGAGGCGGCGTGCGCGCTGAAGCACGCAACCCAGGTACGGCAAGCATCCACGGCTGCAGAAGGTCGTGCCGCTCTGGAGGTCCTGCAGCTGGAACTGGCCGAGCGCTTGGAGTTCGGCGATCTGTCGGTGCCCTACGTCGCCCGTGCGCTGGGCAGCGACCTCGGGAGCACGGCCATCCTTTGCAAGACCAACGGACAGGCCATGCTGATCTCTCGTTGGCTCGCAGACCTGGATCTTTCGCACCGAGTCCGACGAGGCGCCGACGAGCGGAATGCGCCGGCCTGGGTCGCCGGCGTGGTGCGAGGATTCGGCAGCGCCCCGGTCGTGACGAAGCGGGACTTCCTGTCTGCATGGAGGGAGTCGCAATCCTCACAGACACGTGAGTCCGGCGATCGTGCATGGGACCAACTGTGGCGTGCAGCCGGGGGCGGCACCGGGGGCAGCGTGGTGCTGGAACGCCTGCGTACGGCCGTGGCGCAGGGCAGTGTCGCTGACGACCTTGACGCTCAGGATCCTTCGCCCCTGGTCGTATCGACGTTCCACCGTGCCAAGGGACTCGAGTTCGACCGGGTCCTGATCGTTGAGCCGGGGCCGCCGACGGAGCGGCCGGGCCAGCGGGAAGCGGCCCTGGGGGACGAAGCGCGGGCGCTCTACGTCGCCATGACCCGGGCCCGCCAGGAACTGTACCGGCTGGCCCCTCCCGACGCGTTCCGGACCCGCACTCGCGGGTTTGCTCTGGTGCGGAAGGTCGACGGCACCGATCGGTGGGGGCGGTACGGCTACCAGAAGTACCAACGCCTGGGACTGTCCGCCATCGCCGGAGATGTCCACCATCCGCACCCCGCGGGCATTCAGCAGATCGACTGTGATCCGGTCAAGATCCAGAAGTACCTGGCCGAGCGGGTTACCCCGGGGGACGCGGTGGAATGGTCGCGCGCCGACGGGGTGGCGTGCGACCACGACCAGCGACTCTCGCCCGGATACGCCCTCCGCCACGAGGACAGGGAGATCGGAATCGCATCGGAAAAGTTCCGCCGCGACCTGTACCGGTTCATGAAGCGGAATCCGAAAGACAAGCCCACACACTGGCCGCGCACGGTCGGGGAACTGCGCATCGACGTCGTGGAGACAGTAGCCGGCGAGGGCTCCGCCGCATCCCTTGCGGGCCTCGGACCGCACGGTCTATGGCTCGCTCCCCGACCGTTCGGCCTGAGCCGGTTCACGTACGACCCCACGGAGACGCAGGAGAAGGACGCATGACCGACCCCCACTCTCAGCACGAACGCTTCAGGGCCGCGCTCGTGAGCCAACTGTGCACCGAACTGCTCGGCCCGCACGGCCCCAGCCGTGACCAGGTGGAGACACTGACGGACTGGCCGGTCAGCACCTACACCACCGGCGTGCTCTTCCCCCGCACCCGCCGCGAAGCCGCCGCAGAGAACGACGAAGACCTCCTGGCTGCGGACCACGACGACGCCGACACCACCACAGCCGTCGACGAGACCCCCGACCCCGGTATCCCCCCCACTCGGTCGACCCGCCCCTCCACCACCGGCATAACCTTTGCGGTCGACCCGGCGCGCAGCAGGCAGATCGAGATCCGGACGCAGGCCGCGATGTACGATCCCGTCGACGCCCAAGGCCTCCCCAAGGTGCCGGAGCGCGCCGAACAGCGCAGCACCGAGCAGCCGGACCTCCGATGGCGCCGCCGCACGCTTCCCCTCCCGGTCACGTCCGTAGACGTGATGGCGAAGGCAGGTACGGTCAGCGACATTCCGCTGACAGATGGGCTCTACCTGCACCTACGGGTACGAAATCCCGACGACAGCGGTGTTCTGGCCGTCACGGCCATGCTGGTGAACGGCTTCAGCGTCGATCCGAGCGACCTCAAGGACCCGAAGTGTTTCTTTCAGGTCGGCCTGGAGATCACAGTGCCCGACGGCAGTGGAGCTTTGGTCGAGCGCCCCTCCATCCGACGGGCGGACGACGAGACGCTCCTGACCCGATTGCTGTACCGTCACGCCCCCACCTTCGCGGTCGGCCACGGTTGTGCCGCCGCCTGGACCTGGACCCCCGAGCCGGTCGGTTCCGCCGGCCGTTACGACGAGCCCGTCGGGGTGTCCCAGCTTTGCACCGAGCACATCCCTGCTACTGAGGTCCTGCTCGCCGACTCCAACCCGAACATCCCCATTGCCGACCTCGGCATGCAGTACCTGTCAGAGGCCCCGACCGCCGGGCTCGTTCATGTCCTACGGGAGTTCGTCGCCGGCTACGAGCGGTGGATCGTCGCCCGAGGAGCGGACGCAGACTTGCTTCGCGGGGGAATCCACGGCGATGACCGAACCATGGCACTCGCACACGACCAGCTGAAGCGCTGTCGGGAAGCCGGTCGTCGCATGGCTTCAGGAATCGAGCTCCTCGAACGCGACCCGCACGCGCTCACCGCATTCCGCCTGGCCAACCGAGTCATGGCGCTGCAGCGCGGCCGCGGCCAGTGGATCCGAAAGGCCCGACTAGGCAACCCGGAACCCGAGGGCACCTGGCGACCGTTCCAGCTCGGGTTCATACTCCTCTGCCTCAACAGCATCGTCGACGACAACCACCCCGAGCGAGAGATTGCCGACCTGCTCTGGTTCCCGACGGGTGGCGGAAAGACCGAGGCATATCTCGGCCTGATCGCGTTCACCACTTTCCACCGCCGACTGCGCCTGGGGACCGCCGGTGGGGGCGTCACAGTCCTCATGCGCTACACACTGCGGCTGCTGACCCTGCAGCAGTTCGAGCGCGCAGCGCTGCTCATCTGCGCGATGGAACGCGTTCGCGCGGAACAACCCGAACGCCTCGGAGACGAACCCGTCTCCATCGGCATGTGGGTGGGTAAGGCCGCCACCCCGAACAAGTTGTCGGAGGCGGCGAAGTCCCTGCGCAAGTTGGCCAGGGGCGAGACGCTCAAGGAGCAGAACCCCGTCCAGCTCCGTCACTGCCCTTGGTGTGGAACTCCGCTTCTCGTCCGCGACCATGAGGTCAACGAGCAGGACGGGTACATGGCCATCCGGTGCAGCAACGGCAGCTGCGATTTCTCCCACGGCCTCCCCGTGCACGTGGTGGACCACGAGCTCTACCGTGTGCGCCCCACCCTTGTGATCGCCACCGCGGACAAGTTCGCGCGCATCGCCTGGCGCGAGGACACCGCCGCACTGTTCAACCGCGACACGAAGCGGCTCCACCAAAAAACCCCACCCCCCGAGCTCGTCATCCAGGATGAACTCCATCTGATCTCAGGTCCCCTGGGCACTCTCGCCGGACTCTACGAGGCCGCTGTCGACATCGCCTGCGCCCGACCGAAGATCATCGCTTCGACCGCCACCATCCGCCGCGCCCAAGAACAGGGGCAGGCCCTGTTCGACCGTGCGGTCGTGCAGTTCCCGCCGGCCGGAATCGATGCCCGGGACTCCTGGTTCGCCGTCGAGGTATCCCCCGGGTTCCCCGTCGAGGCATCCCACGAGCGCAAGCCGTCACGCCTGTATGTCGGCCTCCTCGCCCCTGGCCTCTCCCAAGCCACACTGCTGATCCGTGCGTACGCCTCGCTGCTCCATCATGCGAAGCACCTCAAGGGCCCCGAGGAGGTGCGTGACGCCTACTGGACGCTGATCGGATACTTCAACAGCCTCCGGCTTCTGGGCGCTGCCGAGCTCCAGGTCCACACGGACGTCAACGAACGACTGCGAACCCTGGCCGGGCGGACCGAAGCGGAAGCTCGAGAGGTACTCCCCGTCGAGATCACCAGCCGCGTTCCTTCGAGCGCGCTTCCCGACCTGCTCGGCGCCCTCGGCCTGTCCCTGGGGACAACCGGTGTTCTGGACGTTCCGTTGGCGACCAACATTATCTCCGTCGGCGTCGACTTCGACCGACTCGGCCTGATGGTCGTCACCGGGCAACCGCAGACCACCGCCGAGTACATCCAGGCCACCAGCCGTGTCGGCCGTGCCCACCCGGGGCTGGTCGTCACCCTCTACAACGCTGTCCGGTCCCGCGACCTGTCCCACTACGAGGGATTCACCGGCTACCACAGCGCTCTCTACCGGCAGGTCGAGTCCACCAGCGTCACCCCGTTCTCCCCCCGCGCACGCGACAAGGCCCTGCACGCCACGTTCATCGGCTTGCTCCGCCTTCTGCACCCACAGACTCGCGAAAACCACCATGCGCGCCACCTGGCATCGTTCGGCCCGTCCATCGACTCTGTCCGCGAGGACCTGGTGAAGCGCGTCCGGCAGATCTCCCCGGCTGAGGCCGACCACGTGGACGCCGAAATCCGTTCCTTCGTCGGTCGCTGGCGTCGGCTCGTCGAGAGCAACCCCGACGGCCTCGTCTACGAGGCGCCCTACCTGTTCACGAACAACCCCCAACGTCGTTCGGACACAGCGCTCCTGTGCACCCACCAGGACCGCGACCTAACCGAGGGCCGCCCCACGCTGTGGAGCCTGCGCGACGTCGACGTCGAGTCCCACCTTTACCTGGAGAGGTGACATGCCCCGCAGATCCCCCGCCGACGCAAGTGCCACGAACGGCGAAGAGAATCGCAAACTACCGGCCGTCGGCTCAGTCCGCCGTGCCCAACAGATCACCACCTACGGAGTCGGCGGCCTGATGGCGATAGCCGACCAGTCCTACATCATCCGTGGCCTGGACAGCTGGGACGTTCCCAAGGAGCCCACACTCCACGACGTCCGTCTGGAGCCGCGACTCAACGTCGACGGCTTCCACCGACCCCCGGCGACCCGGGTCGCCAACGGATACGGCGTCCACGTCCGCCGCTTTCCCAAGACCTACTCCTGCTCCAAGTGCAATGCACTGGGCGAATTCGCCGACCTCGCCAAGAGCTGGACCGACAACCGGTGCACCCGCTGCGAGGTCCCGCTTGCGCCTTCCCGATTCATGATGGCTTGCGAGGACGGGCATCTCGACGAATTCCCCTACTGGGACTGGATCCATGCCGACCCGGAGAATCTCCGGGCTCCGAGCAACTGTTCACGAAGGACGGCCGTACTGGCGCTCACCACCGACGGGCGCACCGCCAGTCTCCGAAGCATCGTCATCACATGCAGTTGCGGACTGCACGCCTCCATGGAGGGAGCCTTCGGCCGCCTCGCATTGCGAACCCTCAAAATCCCCTGCCGCGGCTACCGCCCATGGATTCGGGGCGACCGAGCCACGCAGTGCACGAAGGTGCCACAGACTCTCCAGCGTGGTTCGTCCGCCGCCTGGTTCCCCGAGCTCAGATCAGCGCTCTCGATCCCGCCCTGGCACACCGAACTCATGGGGCAGGTCCAGGTGCGCCGACGACACTTGGTCGGCAAGTCGGCCGAGCGTATCGAGGACTTCGCCCAGGACGAAGGCTGGCTGGACCCTGGACGCTACACCGCCGAGCAGGTCCTCCGGACTGTGCGAGCGCTCGAACTGGCGACGGCCGTAGAACCTGACGACGAGGACCAGGAAACCTTCGCTTTCGAAGCCTCCAGCACGCTGCGGCAGGAGGAGTACGAGCAACTTCGCAAGACCACGGAGGACCTCCCAGAGAACGAGCACTTTGTCTGCGAGCCTCCCAGCGACGACGCCGACCCGATCCCTGGCATCGACGAGGTGATGCAGGTCAAGCGTCTGCGTGAGGTCCGCGCCCTGACCGGGTTCACACGCATTCGGCCCTCACAGGGCTCCAAGGCCGATCGGGCCCGGATCGCCGCCCTCAGCAGCAGCCCTGAGACCCGCTGGCTGCCCGCGATCGATGTGGTCGGCGAAGGTGTGTTCCTCACCCTCGACCCGCATCGTCTTGAGGCGTGGGAGGCAGAGGTTAACGGCACTTCAGGGCGCGTCACCAGGCTGCGTGCCGCGCACGAAGCAGTGCTGGCCTGGCGCGGCTGGGAGGACCCGAGCTCGCCGCTGACCGCACGCTTCGTGCTCCTGCACACGCTGGCTCACGCATTGATCAACGAATGGAGCCTGGACTGCGGCTACCCCGCCGCCTCACTCCGGGAGCGCCTCTACGTCAACGACCACATGGCCGGTGTCCTCCTGTACACGGCGACCAGCGACTCCGCAGGCAGCCTGGGAGGCATCGTTGCCCAGGGAGAGCGGAGCAGACTCGAACGATCGCTTGCGCAGGCCCTCGACCGCGCGGCCTGGTGCTCCTCCGACCCCCTCTGCATGGAAGCAGATTCGAACGGCGCCGACGGACTCAACCTGGCAGCCTGTCACACCTGCATCCTCCTACCGGAGACAAGCTGCGAGCTGAACAACACCTTCCTCGACCGAGCCCACCTCGTCGGCACGCCGGACGGCAGCTTCCCGGGCTACTTCCCCCAGCCCGGAGCCGGCGGATGACCGGGCAGGTGGAACGTCGGGCCCAATCACCAGGGCGTCTCGTATGGGCTCGGCTTTTGCGTGAGGCGCTCGACCTCCAACAGCGCTGGGCAGCCAGCAGCACCCCCTCGATGGATGAGAGGGGGTGGCTGATCCGCAAGGAGCTGCCTGCTCAGCTCAAGTCCGCCCTCCCTGCCCTCAGCTTGCCTCTGTCGGTGATCTTGATGTTCCCGGTGTGCGAGCATGATCGACGGGCATGGCGAATTCGTTGATGGTGCCCTCCACTCCGGAGTGGACCGCGTAGCGCATGGCCCGACTACCCAATCAGTCCACTGGCCCATCGATCTCTCGGTCGTCAGGAAGGTCGGGCGCAGGATGCTCCGGCTCGTTCCCATGAGCGCGCGCCCAGAACTGGCCGTCCAGTGAGAACTTCGGTCGCGGATCGTCAGGTGAGACAGGAACGAGGCGGGTGGAGATCCACTCGCCCTTGATCGGTACCGGCAGTTCGAGCGCACGGGCGGCGTGTGGGTGCGCCCCTTGGTGGCCCAGTACGACGATGCCCTGCGGGCGCAGATGCTTCCGTGCGTCGCGGGCACGCTTCGGCGAGTCGTCCTGCTGGCCGACGGTCAACACCGCCTGCCGGCCCACGATCCGGTCCTGCACCTCGCGGAATAGCTGGTTCAATCGCTGCTGGCCCGACGAGCGTCGGCGCGGCAGCGATGCAGTGAGAATCCGCTCGCGTGCTTCGGCAGCCAGGTGGCGGAGCAGGTTCGTGGGCAGATCTGCTTGGAGGCCACCCCAGAGCCAGTACACCTCAGACTTGGCGCCGGCAGAGAGCTTGCGCTTGTTGTCTCGGTTGTATGCACGGACGCGGCCGCTGTTTGCATCCAGCTCGTTCTTCCAACGCAGGCGCTCATCAGTGATCCGCACGATGCCTGCGGACCACTGACTCGTGTCGTCGTCCATCCAGGTCACAACTGCAGCATGGTTGGCACGACCGCCCCGCTCACCGTGCTCAGCGCACAGATACATCTCCATCGGGATCTCCCAGCCACCGAGATCCTTGGAGAACTTGCAGTCGATGTCGAGGCCGGCGATGGACCAGTCGAGGTCTGCGCCGTTGGCGATGTCGAACTCCCTGGTGAGGTTCACCTCGACGGCCGTGCCGAGATACGTCTTCTCGGTCTTCGTCAGGTGCTGGTACGCCCAGCGCCCCGTCCGCTGACCATCGAGCAACTCGTCGAGGGAATCACGCAGCGCCCATCGGAAGCGCTCTCGCGCCTCCGGCTGGTTGTTGAACCACTCCACGAACGGGGCAAGGTCATCGGGGACCTGCTGGGTAAGATCAGACGGAATCCGCCACTCGCGCGGAATCTTGCTCATGGCCTCGCGCGGGGGATCCCAGGTGCGGAACGTATTGCGGCGCGAGTGAAGCGCCGCCAACGCTCGCGACTCCTGCATTCCAACTTGAGCAGCATCCTGCGGGAACGGCGAACCTTCTTGAATCGTCACGCGCTGCAGTCTGGCAGCAGGCACCGACAGTCTGACTGCCTGAGGGTCCGGCCGGATGTCCGGACCGACGGTGGCCTTCGACCAGCGCACCAGTTCACATACCCGTGTTGTACACAAACGAAATCGCGGTCAGGTCGTCCTCTGCGATTCTCCATGGAGAGGTGCACACCAGCACCCCGCCGCTCGCCGTCACAACCGCAGCACCTCGGTCCAAGACAATGGAGTGGACCACAACGAGTGCGTTGTGCGGCGCCAGTTCGCGTTGGCGCTCGACCTCGGCCCGGGTGAGTACGACCTGCGCACCGGGAGACGTGGTAGCCTTCACTTCTACGTGCAGTCGCCCGTCCCCGCGCTCCAGCAGGAGGTCAAACGACTCCTTCGCGCCGACGTCCTTGACCGACCAGCCTTGCTTTTCGAAGTGCTCCGTGGCCAGGCGGACGCCGTGCAGTTCGAGGACCCTCCTCTCTTCCGCGGAGGGGCGGAAGCCCTGGCCAGTTGCGGCGCGCCTGCGATTGCCAGCCGTCCTTGTTGCTGCCTCCTGCGCTTCAACGACTTCGGGCGTCGGGTCTCCGGGGACATAGGAGGCCAGGTCTTCGCCGCGGTAGATCTCCCGGAGTAGCTCACACATGAACAGCAGGTCGCTCAGGAGCACTGTCGAGTCCGGGAGAGCGTCGCGTCGGTACTCGATCGCAACCACGTTTCCGGTCTCATAGCCGCGGCTCAGCTTGGACCTGTTGCCCTGCAGCGTGATGTCGGTCAGCAGATCGGTGCGGCCAGTGAGCCGGTCCGCGAGAAGCGGGCGGGCCCAGTCGACGCGGTCCTTCAGGTCCGCCGCCTTGCGCGGGGCGAACATGCCGCCGGTCCACACCGTGGTCCCCTGCATGAGCGACAGGTAGACCCGGTCCCCGGTGGCGCTCACGAGGTACACCACGTACCAGCCCGTCGTGGCACCGGGCGAGCGCCGGCGGTCGAAGACCCGGACCCAGGGAATCTCGGCGTTGAGGCCAGCGCCGTCACTGCCCTCGACCCCGAGTCCCGTCTCCTCCACACCGAGGGCGGATGCCAGTTGTGGGAGAGCGCCCTTCAGCCTCTCCGGGAGCTCCCTGCGGATCAGCCGCCCCCGTTCTTCCATCGCGGGGGTCGTGCCGGCCGTCCACAGCTGCTGAAGATCGAGCGTTTCACGCCAGAGCGAGTCCATGGTCAGGAGCGTACTGATCGGGTCTGACAATCACTGGTCGATCAGTCCCCCAGCCTCGAATGCGACCGTCCACCGTCAATGCCGCCCCCACCCAAGTACTACCGGCGAGGTCGGCTGCGAGAGGCTCAACGACTTTCGCAGCTGGTGCAGTTGCTCGCCATGTGCGAGGTACTTCGACGTCGGGTACCGTACATTGCTATGCCGCTCCTGTGATCAACACCATCGTGGGGCACCTCGAAATCACGATTCCGCCGTACTGGCGTCCTGGCTGCGGGGGCTGGGCTTCTCGCGCTGTTGCCCGCCAGCATCGGCACCGCGCCAACGTCGCTTCACTTGGCCATGATCGATTAGAGTCCTGGTCTTGTGCCTCGTGATCACATAGTTGGTGAGACCTACCCTGAGCGGCTCCGGATGGGCCTGCTGTCGCGTACTTTCACGCCCGAGCTGGTCGACCTCGTCGTCGATGAGGCGGGGGCGCGGGAGGAGCGGACCAGGTCCCTGCCCTCGTCGCTGATGGTCTATTTCGTGCTGACGATGTGGCTGTTCACCGGGCAGGGCTACGGGTTGGTGCTGCGCGAGCTGGTGGAGCACTGGCCGCGGGCGGGCGAGCGGTGGCAGCCGGCGCGGACGGGGTCGCTGACCAATGCGCGCAAGCGGGTGGGGCCCGGCCCGTTGCGGCTGCTGTTCGGCCAGGTCGCCGGCGCGTGCGGCACCCCCGCGACGCCGGGTGCGTTCTGGCGCGGCCTACGGCTGGCCTCGTGGGACGGGTCGCTGTTCGACGTGCCTGCCAGTGAGGCGAACTCCGCCGCGTACACGCGTTCGTCCAACGGCTCGGGTCCGGGGCCGTTTCCGCAGGTGCGGCTGCTGGCGCTGGTCGAATGCGGTACCAGGTCGGTCATCGGCGCGGTCTTCGACTCCTTCGCGGTCGGCGAGCGAACCCTGGCCAGACGCCTGCTGCACCACCTGGAGCCGGGGATGCTGCTGATGGCCGACCGCGGATTCCCGGCCTGGGACCTGTGCGGGGCCGTCGCCGCCACCGGGGCCCAACTCCTGTGGCGCGTCTCGGAATCCTTCACCCTGCCGCTGGTCGAGGTCCTGCCCGACGGCACCTACCTCAGCTACCTGCAGGGCCCGCGCAAGAACCAGCGGATGCCGGTGAGGGTGGTCGAGTACACGGTGACCACGACCACCGAGAATCCCGACGGCGACACCGAGACGACCTCGGAACTGTTCTGTCTGATCACCACCCTGCTCAACCCGGAGCAGGCTCCGGCCGGCGAACTGGCCGAGCTCTACGCGGCCCGCTGGACCAGCGAAACGATCTTCAAGCACATCAAGATCGAACAGCGCGGCGGACGTACCGCCACCCTGCGCTCCAACAGCCCCGCCATGGTCGAGCAGGAACTGTGGGCCATGCTCTGCGTCTACCAGGCCGTCCACCACCTGGTCGCCGACACAGCCCGCAGCGCGGGCCTGCCCGTGTCCCACATCAGCTTCAAGCAGACGGGCATTCCCCCCAATAGGTGAACATCGCGGACACTGGATCTCGTGGATCCAGAGGAAGAGATGGCACTCATGGTGCACAGGCACTATTCGGCGGAGTTCCGGGCTGACGCGGTGGGGCTGTACCGCTCCGACCCCAGGCTCACGTATGCGCAGGTCGGGTGGGATCTGGGGGTCCACGCGGAGACGGTGCGGCAGTGGGTGCGGGCCGAGGGTGCCGCCCCGGGCCCCGACGGCATCGTGCCGCCTGTCGCCGCGGCTGCGAACACGCCCGAGGAGCGGATCGCACGGCTGGAGGCGGAGAACGCGGCCCTGCGCGCGGAGAACGGCACGCTGCGCAAGGACAAGGACACCCTCGGCGTCGAGCGGGACATCCTGAGGAGGGCGACGAAGTATTTTTGCGCAGAGACGAACTGGTGACGCACCGCTTCCAGTTTGTTGAGGACCACCGAGAGGCCTTCGAGGCCAAGCGGCTGCTGGAGGCGATGGAACTGTCGGCCTCGACGTACTACAAGTGGCGCCGGACCGCGCCGGCCCGCCTGGCCCGAGCCGAGGCGGACTCTGCGCTCGCCTCCGAGATCCGCAGGATACACAGCGACTCCGACCACGCCTACGGCTCACCGCGCGTCACCGCCGAGCTGCGGTCCCGCGGCCTGCTCGTCAACGAGAAGAAGGTGGCGCGCGTGATGAGCAAGTTCAGCATCGTCGGCACCCACCTGCGCAAAAAGGTCCGCACCACGGTGCCCGACCCCTCGGCGACGCCGGTGGCGGACCTGTTCAACCGGGACTTCAACGCCGATCTGCCAGGAACCAAGCTGATGGGCGACATCACCTACCTGCCGGTCGGGGACGGCGAATTCCTTTATCTGGCAACGGTGCTGGACTGCTTCAGCAGGAGAGTGATCGGCTGGTCGATCGCCGACCACATGCGCACGGACCTGGTCGCCGACGCCCTCGCGATGGCCGCGTCCACCCGCGGCGGCCTGGACGACGCGATCTTCCACTCCGACCACGGAGCCCAGTACAGCAGCCGCCAGTATGCCGACCTGTGCGGCAAGTTGGGCGTCACCCAGTCCATGGGCGCGGTCGGCACCAGCGCCGACAACGCCGCCTGCGAATCGTTCCACGCCTCCCTGAAGCGGGAGATCCTCAAGGGTGCCCGGCGCTGGCCGGGAGCCGCCGCCTGCCGCAGCCAGGTCTTCTACTGGATCAACCGGTACAACACCTGGCGGCGCCACCGGGCAAACGGGCAACTCAGCCCAGTCGAGTACGAGCGTCAGCACGAACTCCAGTCAGGTAGCCTGACACTCACCGCATAACCCCACAAAACCGATGTTCACCACTCGGGGGGAAGCCCCATGGCAGCGTGGCCACGGCCGTCGGATAGTCGATCAGATGCATCCGCCGGAAAGGATTCCGGCTCCGCATGGTGCGTACGACCCGGTGGGATTCCGGGTCCCACAACCGGATGGGGCACTTCCCGTCTCCCAGCGCGAGCAGGCTCGGGCCATCGGGCATCGGCACGGTGACCGGTCGACCGGCTGAGCCCTCAAGCGGCTGAGCCATGGGCAGTCCGCTGGAGGCCTCCCACAGTTGGAGAGTGTTGTCCATGTTGATGGATGCGAGGAGCGACCTACTCTGCCGCATGGCACCCGGCCGGGCAGGTAACGAGGCCAGCTGGTCAATGGGACCGGCCAGCGGGTCGTCGATATGGCCAGCTGATTCGGGATCCCAGAGCTGGACGGTACCGTCCTCGCCGCCGCCCGCCACGAAGGCTCGCCCGTCGGCGGTTTGGAGGCTGGTGAGCGCGCGCACGCCGCTGTTGCGGGCGGACATCGGTGCCCCGACGGGCGTGCCGGTCGTGGGGTCCCAGGCCCGTACCGTGCGGTCGCTGCCGACCGTAACCAGTGCGGTGCGATTGTGACGGAGGCGCACAGTGGAGGCCCCTACTACGTCGGCGCCGTTGCCGTGCAACCACTCCCCGACCTGTGTGGGGCCCTCTGGGTCGAAGAGCCGCACCACGCCGCCGCCGCCCGCGGTGGCCAGGACCTGACGCCCGTCGCGTAGCGGTACCGTGGTCAGGGCCGTGAGGGTGCCGCTGTACCCAGTGCGGAGTCCCCACGCTAGCTCGCCTGTGGCGATGTCCCACGCCCAGAGGCGGCCATACATGAAATCGGTGGAGCCGTCGATTGAAGTTCCCCCCTGATCTTGGACAGCGGGTGTTTACGCTGCGGGGGTGAAGTCGTGCTGCAGTCTGGCTCGGGTTTCGAGTGGGGTGAGGTACCCGAACTCGGGGTGCTTGCGGAGCCTGGTGCGGTTGTACTCGACTTCGATGACCCTGTTGCCCAATTGGGTGAACCTGAGGCGATCTGCCCGCTGGGGGCGACCTGGGCCGTGAGACTGCGGTTGGCGGTCTGATCCAGTTGTGGCGCATCGTTCGGCCGCAGGACGGGGTGGCGTGGTGTCGATGGGGCTGGGGTCAGGGGCAGAGGTTCCGCAGGTGACACGGCAGGTGGCTATCGCCGCTTTCCCCAAGGGCTGCCTGGCCATGCGGGTCCGGGACGAGCTTGGCCCACTGTTCGCCGACGAGGTGTTCAGGTCCGCCTTTGGAGTCCGGGGCCGTCCCGGTATCTCGCCGGGGCAGCTGGCCCTGGTCTGCGTCCTGCAGTTCGCCGAGAACCTGACCGACCGCCAAGCCGCGCATGCGGCGCGGGCAAGGATCGACTGGAAGTACCTGTTGGGCAGCGAGCTGTCGGACCCAGGGTTCGACTTCACCGTGCTGACTGGGTTCCGCGACCGCCTCTTGGCGCGCGGGATGGAGGAGACGGTCCTGGACCTTCTGTTGCGGCGATTGGTGGAGCTGGGATTGGTCGCCCCCGGGGGGCGGCAGCGCACCGACTCCACACATGTCCTGTCCGCAGTACGGGACTTGAACCGTCTTGAGTTTGTCGGAGAGACGCTCCGAGCGACCCTGGAGGCGATCGCGGTCGCCGCCCCGGCATGGCTGCGGACGTGGATGGACCCGTCCTGGCAGCAGCGCTATCGCGCGCGGGTGGACGCCTATCGGTTGCCCGGCGCGCAGGACGAGAGGGACGAGTTGGCGCGGCAGATCGCCATTGACGGATACCGGCTGCTCAAGGCAGTCTTCACACCTGCAGCGCCGGGCTGGCTGCGGGAGGTCCCCGCTGTCGCCGTCCTGCGGACGGTGTGGATGCAGCAGTTCAGCCGCACCGTGACTGACGGGATCGAGGAGGTGGCATGGCGGGGCAAGGAGGACTGCCCGCCCAGCAGAGTCAGGGTCACCTCGCCCTACGATGTGGATTCCCGCTATGCCGTCAAGCGCGGATCCGGCTGGGACGGTTACAAGGTCCACTTCAGCGAGACCTGCGACGACCCTGCTGAGGTCGGGCGTCCGCACGTGATCACCCACGTCGTCACCACCGATGCCACAGTCCACGACGCGGCGGTCGTCGGGCAGATCCACGATCGCCTTGGCGACAAGGGCTTGCTACCGTCCGAGCACCTCCTGGACTCCGGTTACATCTCCGCCGAACTGCTGTTGACGTCGCCGGTGGAACGCGGTGTCGAAGTTGTCGGTCCGGTCAGGCCCAACAGCACCCGCCAGGCCGTCCAGGCCGCCGGCTACGGCAAGACGTCCTTCAGTATCGACTGGGATGCCCGGCAGGCGACATGTCCGAGCGGGGCCAACAGCAGGTACTGGACTGAGGGTTACGACCACAGCGGCCGCCTCGCAGTCCGGATCCGCTTCGCCACCCAGACGTGCGCGCCCTGCCCGGTGCGCGATCAGTGCACCCGCTCAACCCGATACGGTCGGCAACTCACTGTCCGCCCCCAGGACCAAGACATCCTCCTCGAACGCGTCCGGGCCGAGCAGGACACCGACGAGTGGAGAGCCCGCTACGCCGCCCGCGCCGGAGTCGAGGGCACCATCCATCAGGCCGTTGCTACCACCGGAGCCCGCCGCACCCGCTACGCCAGCCTGCCGAAGACACGCCTGGCCCACATCTTCATGGCCGCCGCCATCAACCTGATTCGACTCGACGCTTGGTGGAACGGAACTCCACTCGCACCGACGCGCACTTCCCACCTCGCAGCCCTCGACCTCGCCGCGTGAGATCAATTGGGCAACAGGGTCCTTCGATGAAGCGGAAGACGTCGGCTCGGGCCTGTGCCCGGGTGGCCCATACTGTGGTGCCGATTTCGGCCTTTAGCAGGGCAAACCAACTCTCCGCCGCGGCGTTATCGTAACACGAGCCGACTCGTCCCATACTCTGCCGGAGATCCAACTCCTGTATCGCCGACCGGAATTCGGCACTGGTGTACTCGCTGCCCCGGTCGGTGTGCATGATGCAGCCCGACTCCAGACTTCCGCGGCCCGCGGCCATCTGCAGCGCTGCCACCGGAAGCTCGGCGCGGTGGTGGTCGGCCATCGCCCATCCGAGCATCTCGCGGGTACCCAGGTCGATGCACGTCGCCAGGTACAACTTCCCTTCCTCGGTGACCAGTTCAGTCATATCGCCGACCAGCCGCATCCCCGGACGCGGAGCGGTGAAGTCCCGTCCGATCAGGTCGGCGGCGAACACCGCCCGCTTCGCCTGCCGGGTCAGCCCGCGCCGACGGCGTCGGGTCACGCCCTCGATGCCGTTCTCCCGCATCAGCCGCTCGACCCGCTTGCGATTGACCGCCCTCCCCGCCCGGCTCAGCGCGGCATGGACGCGCGGCACCCCGTAGGCACCGCGCGATCCCGCGTGCAGCACCCGGATCTCACCCAGCAGCCGCTCCTGGTCCCGGTCACGGACCTGACGGACGGGGGCAGCGGCACAGTGGGCGTAGTAGGTCGAGCGCGGCAGTCCCAAAGTCCGACACAGCAGGGAGACGCTGTAGCCGTCGGGGTTGTCCTCGGTGGCCTTCTCCGCGTCGATGAAGCGGCACACAGTGCCTACTCCACCAGCTCCTTCGCGAAGTCGGGTGGCCCGGGGGAATTTCGCCCCCGGGCTCCCACAGATCCGTACGTGACAGTCTCCTGTCATACGGCTCTTGTCGTCCTGGTCACCAGACCCGGGCAGGCTTGGACATCCAGACCCAGTGCGCGAAGAATCGGGGATGCAGATCCACCCCGGACCACCACGCACGGAAAGTCGCTGCCCAGCTCCGCCGCAGCCTGCGGTATTTCCCGCGCAACCACCGGACCAAGTAGGCATTGATCCGTTTCAGGAGGGGAAACAGGACCGACCTGTTGAAGGCCCCGTAGTACTGCATCCATCCCCGCACGACCGGGTTGATCCAGTCGGCGAGGTCTCGGACCTCGCCCTGCACCCACCGGTGCAGGCGCCAGGAACGCACCACCTCGCCCATCCGCTTCAGGGCCTTGTCCGAGACCGCCGGAGAGAAACTCCGGAACAGCCCGTTTCGCCCGTCCGCGGTGCGCTCGCGAAAGTCGTAGCCCAGGAAGGTGAACCGCGTGTGCTCGAAGGAGCCCTTGCGGTTCGCGTCCCGGCAGTAGACGATCTGCGTCTTGTCGGGGTGCAGTTGAAGGCCGACCGAGTCCATGCGCGCCTCCAGCGCGGCCAGCACCGCTCTCGCCTGGGCGAGACTGCGGCAGTGGATGACCGCGTCGTCGGCATAACGTTCGAAGCCGATGCCCGGAAAGCTCCGGTCCAGCCATGTGTCGAACGCGTAGTGCATGAACAGGTTCGCCAGGACCGGGGAGACCGCCGAACCCTGCGGGGTGCCCGTGGTGCGCTCGATCAGCGCACCGTCCGCGCGTTGCAGCGGGGCGGCGAGCCACCGCTTGACGTACAGCAGCACCCAGGGCAGCTCGCAGACCGAGCCCACCGCCTTGAGCACCAGGTCCCACGGCACCGAGTCGAAGAACGCCTTGATGTCGAGATCGATCACCCAGTCGTACTTCCAGCACCGCTCCCGGCACCTGCCCACCGCGTCGATCGCCCCGCGCCCCGGACGGTAGCCGTAGGAGTCCGGATGGAAGATCGGCTCGACCCTCTTCTCCAGCACCATCGCCACCACAGTCTGCGCGACCCGGTCTCCCACGGTTGGCACGCCGAGAACCCTGATGCCGCCCTGCGGCTTCGGGATCTCCACCATGCGCACCGGCGGCGGGAAGTAGCAGCCCGAGGACATCCGATTCCAGATCCGGTACAGGTTTCCCCGCAGGTCCTCCTCGAACGCCTCGATGGCCACCGCGTCCACGCCCGGCGCGCCCTTGTTCGCCCTGACCTTCTCCCAAGCCTCCATCACCAGCAGCTTCGGAATACCGAACGGCTTGACCGGTGCTTTCAACTCATCCACGCCAATTCCTCCCGGAGAACGTCCGGTTGATCGAATGAACAAGCCACGAACGACCCGGCCCCTTCGCTCCACCCCCATTACAGGGGCTTCGCCGCTACTACGAGCCGGTCCGCCGGCGCACGCCCGAGGCGGCCGTGCGCCTTCTCCTGTTCCGCACAGATCCCGCAGACCGGGCTCGCGCCACCTTCACGCCGGACACCGCCTGGCCAGGAATACGGACACCCGCCAGGCTCATCCCGGGGAGCCTTCAAGCCCCGGTTTCGATGTCGTCCAAGCATTTCGACGCATCAGCAGTGGTTCGCTCGCGCTCGCCTTCCCGATCCCCACCTGACGCCCTCTCAAGGACGCCTTTTCCTCCGACGCTCACCACGACGGTCTTCAGCCAACGCAGCAGGAGGCGGTTTGAAGCCTCCCTCCGCGGGGGCGACTCCGAGGGGCCAAACCCTCATCATCTGTGCAGCATCATCGAGTTGCTACCGGCCTACACCGGCAGCCCCTTTCCGTTCAGGACACACGAAGGCCGCCGCTTTTAGCAAGATCGCGTTCGCCTTCTTCACCTCGGCCAGCTCCCGCTTCACCCGGGCCAGCTCAGCCTTCTCGTCAGTGGTCGCCGCCCCGGCCGGCCCCTGGCCGCTGTCGATCCGGGCCTGCCTGACCCAGCCCCGCAGGCCCTCGGAACTGATCCCCAGCTCCCGCGCGACCTCGGTCACATTCCGACCTGGCGAACACGCCAGCGAGACCGCATCCCGCTTGAACTCGGCCGAGTACCGCTTGCTCATGTTGCTCTTACTACTCACTGCTTTGGACTGCTTCCTCCGGGACCATACGTCCCAGTATCAACCTGTCCAGCTCAGAGGGGGAACTTCAGAGGGGGAACTTCAGGTCGGCCTCGGCCTGCTGCCTTCGAAATCCTGGCAGGTCAACGCGGCCTGGGTGCTGGCCGCGACCATCGCGGCCGACCTCGACGCCTGGACGCGGCTCCTGCTGCTGCACGACGCCCCCGAACTGGCCAAGGCTGAACCGGCCACGATCCGCACGAAGCTCTACCACCTCCCGGCCCGCCTCACCGCCCACGCCCGCCGCCGTGTCCTCCACCTGGACCGGTCATGGCCCTGGGGGCACGCGTTCACCACCGCCTGGCAGCGAGCCACCGAGCTACCGGCCCTCACCTGAGGGCCGGCCACCACAACGACGAGCAGCAGGAAGGAGCAGACCAGCAGGCCACCGGGCCGTGGAACCCGGCGCACACCGCGGCGTCACGCGACGGACCCGCCTCGAACGGCCGAGGACAAACCGGGCACACAGCCGAGCCGAACCCCACGATCAGGCCACTGAACAATCGAGGTTAAGCGGCTAGTTAAAGATCAGTACGAGCTCCAAGCACCGACGATAAATCCCTGCCAGCAGGACAGCAACCCCCATGAGATGCAAACCCCGAATCTCGGAACCTCGACCCGATCAGATAATGGCCTATCGACCACGATTGACTTTGGCAGCACTCCGGAAACAGAGGACTCCCACATCAGCCCCAGCCCGAACGGACCCGAAATGCCTTAGGGGTCGTATCTGATGAATCAGATACGACCCCTAAGCTGTGACTAAAGACTAGCATCCGATTCGGGATGACAGGATTTGAACCTGCAACCCCCTGACCCCAAACTACGAGGCCATCTCAAGAAAATGCCGATAAACCAAGCCTAGCAGCGCAGCATACGCATGCTGCAAACGGGCGACCGCCTGATCGGCATCCGAAGCTTCACAACTGAGTCGATCAGTTAGATGCAGGACACCTTGGAGCAATGCAAGTACGTCTACAGGCGCCGGCTTATGGATCCCACGCTCCACAAATCTAATTACCGTCGTAACGTACTCGTCAGCCTCCACCAGATCACTGTGCGCCAAAACCAGGTCCTTACACGCCCCACTTGGAGGGAACGGCAGGCAGCGCCACAAAGTGTAGGCATCCATAAAGCCTAGCTCCACTTACAATCCCCATTCCCTAATGAGCAGACGAATACCAGAAGGAGACAACCCTTCCATCTGGGCCAATAATCCCCCCCATTCCCCCATTGGGACTTGAGAACTTTATGCCATATTGGCCATCACCGAAAGGCATTCTCTTCGCATTCAAGCCCGCCTTCCCTCCCGGCTGCGTCAGACCTTCGGCCCAGTCCGTTGAATCTAGCAAATACTGTTCAGGCGTGACCCCCATCGGCGCACCGTGCTTGCCGAAGTGATATTCGAGACTATCTTCCGGGGAAGCAAAAGTACCTTCATGCCAGGCATTCGCACCGCCTGTCGATCCAGAACTTGCCGACGTATCAGATCCCTCTGACATCGCCGTATTCACATCACTGTCGAGCCCATGGATGCCATAGCCAGCCATGCCTCCGCCTGAAGTGATACCTGCGGTGGCGACAAGGGCTGCGGGGACAGTCACTTCACCGAGCGTGCCAACACTGATGACCGTTGCTGCGCCCGCCGCAACATCGCCAGCTATTCCGACCGCCATAAGGAGTCCACCCATGACGATCTCCGAGCCATGCATGAGCATCTCGGGTGATTGCTCAAGCCACGGTTCTGCGGCGCTCCATGCACTGGAGGCGTCATTCCATGCGCTTCGGTACCAGGGGGTTGCTGATGCAGCGTTGGCTTGTGCTGCTTCCGTGGCGAGTTGGTTGTTGGCGAGTACCCGTTTGGCGTTCTGGTTGGCCCAGTAGTTGGCCCAGTCCGTTGCTTGTGTGGCGTTCTTGAAGTAGCTCCTGTGGCGGCTGGACCAGCCTGGGGCGGTGGGGTCGCTGTCGTAGGGCTGGGTGCCGTTGTTGGCGAGGCTGGGGTCGCCGCCGGGTGCGCTGCTGTCGACGCCGCTGCCGTTGTCGTCAGGGGCCCCGCCGCCGGGAGGCGCCGGGTCGCCGCCGTAGTCGCTGCCGTTTTGGCAGCCGTCGGCGAAGACGCCGTTGCCGCACAGTCCGGTGGGGTCGGACATGTTGATGGGGTCGTCGCCGCTGTAGGTGTAGCCGTTGAGCTGTTGGCTGTCGGTGGCTTCGAAGAGGGGGTCGAGGCTGATGAAGCGTCCGGTGACGGGGTCGTACTGGCGGGCGCCCAGGACGGTCAGTCCGGTGTCGGTGTTGTTGGGGGCGTTGAGGAAGCCGTGGTTGTCAGTCCAGGCGACGGTCGCGCCGCGGGTGGCACCGTAGGGCGTGAACTGGCGCCAGGTGGGGTTCTGGGCGGTGGAGTCGAGCATCAGGCCGCTGGTGCCGTGCAGGTCCGTGACCTGGAAGGTGTACGTGCTGGTGGAGCCGCTGGCGGTGCTGCCGGTGCGCTCGGCGATCCCGCCGCCGGGCATGGCGTAGGTCCGGATGCCGCTGATGGTACCGGCTCCGGTTCCGGTGCCGGTGTTGAGGGCGAGCTGCTCACCGGGGAGGTAGAGGGTGGTGGTGCCGGGGTCCTCCTGGAGCAGGACCGATCCGTCGGGGCCATACACGTAGTTGGTGGTGCCGGCGGTGCCGCCGCTGATCTGGGTTAGCTGACCGGCGTCGTTCCAGGTCAGGGTCTGGGTGCCGGCTGCGGGGGTGGTGCGGGTGATGGTGTTGCCGTCAGCGTCGTAGGCGTAGCTGCTGTTGGAGGTGCTGGCGCCGGTGGTGCTGGTGGAGGTGAGGGTGTCGGGCTGGGCTGCGTTGGCGTAGGCGTAGCCCGTTTGGGTGGCGGTGCCGCCGGTGGTGGAGTAGTCGGTCTCGGTCTGCCGGTTGCCCAACGCGTCGAAGGTCCAGCCGGACCAGTAGGCGGTGCCTCCCGCGAGTTGGTCGCCGACAGTGCTGGAGCTGCCGACGGTGGGGGTGGCGGCGCAGGAGTCGGTGGCGGTCCAGGCCTGGTTGAGGCGGTCGAGGCCGTCGTACTGGTAGCACTGGGTCTCGGTGGCGGTGGTCGCTCCCAGGCGGGTGGAGACCTGGGAGGTGATGTTGCCCGAGAGGTCGTAGGTGTAGTGCTGCTCGTCGACGTCGGCGGGGGTGGCGGTGGTGCGGGTGACGAGCTGGTCGGTCAGGGCGCTGGTGTGCGGGTCGTAGGTGTCGGTCAGGAAGGCTTCGCTGGTGCCCGAACCGAGGGTCTCCTGCTGGATGCGGCCGTAGGCGTCGTAGCTGGTGGTGTTGGCGTAGGTGTTGGTGCCGCCGATTCCGGAGGGCAGGTCGAGTGCTCCGGTGTAGCTGGAGGCGACGGTCTCAGCCGGCAGCCCGCCGGCGGCGGCGTAGACGGTCTTGAGGGGCAGGCCGATCTCGGAGCTGTAGTAGTTCTGGAAGGTGTACGTCCCTGCCAGGGCTCCGACCGCAGTGCTTGCCGGCACGGTGACGCTCTCGCCCGTGGATTCGCCGAAGATGTTGAAGCCCTTTGCCTGCACGATGTAGGCGAGTCCGCCGCTGTAGGACGTCTGGGTGGTCAGCTGTCCGACGGCGTCGGTGATGCCCGTGATGCCGTTGCCGTCATAGCTGTTCGCGGTGAGCTCGTTGCTCGCGGACTGGTTCGCGACCGTGGCGTCGTAGCTCGCGGTCTGACGCCCCAGGGCGTCGTAGGTGTAGCTGATGGTGTTGTTCAGCGCGTCGGTGGTGGAGGCCAGTTGTCCGGCCGCATCGTAGGCCATGGTGCTCGAGCCGGCGGTGGGGTCGGTCTTGGCGACGACCTGGCCGAGGATGTTGGTCGTGGTGGACCAGGTCTGGCCGCCGGAGGTGGTGCTGTCCTGGTTGCCGCGGCTGTCGTAGCCGTAGGTGATCGCCTGGGTCGTGCCGCTGCTGACCGACCACAGGCCGGTGAAGGTGTTGGCGGGGGTGCTCACCGTGGGGGCGGTGGTGTAGGAGTCGAGTTCGATGGTGCGGCCGAGCGGGTCGGTCAGCGTGGCCTTGGGGGTGCCGCCCTTGGGCGGGATGACGGTGGTGCGGTCGCCGTTGTAGACGGTGGTGGTCGCCGAGACCACCGCGCCGTCGTTCTCGGACTGGTCGACCACGACGCGGCCCAGGCCGTCGTAGGTGTAGTAGTCCTCGCTGGGGACGTCGTCCTTGAGGCTAGCGGCTGATACCAGGGTGGTGTTCGGGCCGGTGGCCGAGTCCCACCAGCCGTTGTAGGTGGCGGACTTCCAGCCGCGGGAGTCGTAGAAGATGTCGGTGACCATGCGCCCGCCCTGCGGGGTGGAGGTCTGGGTCTGCCGCGGTCGCATCATCGCGTCGTACAGCACCGTGGACACCACGTACCCCGACGCGTCGTTGAGGGTGTCCGTGGTGACGGCGGTGATGGCGCTGTTGGAGACGGTGTAGGTGTAGGTGGTGTTCGCCGGCAGGGTGGTCGCCCGCGAGTAGTTCCACACACCGGTGGGCCGCCCCAGGGGGTCGTACTGGGTGGTGGTGGTGACGCCGTTCAGGTCCTTGGTCGTCAGTGTGAGGTTGCGGGCGGGGTCGAGCGTGGTGGAGGAGGACTGGGTGAGCGCGTTGGTGTCGGTGGTGCCGACGACCAGTCCGACGGAGTCGGTGCTGTAGGCGGTGGTCGTCTTGGCGCCCACTGAGTTGTAGCTCGCGGTGGTCCGACCGGCGCTGTCGTAGACCTGGGCGCTGGTGGTGGTCCAGGTCATGGTGGATCCGCTGCCGCCCGACGCCTTCTGCACGATCGAGGCGTCGCCCAGGGTCGGCGCACTGGCCTGGGGGAAGGCCAGGGTCGGCCAGGAGGCCGGGTTGGCGGCGTCCGTGGGGTCGTCGTAGTAGGTGCGGCTGGCGGTCACTACCTGGGCCGGGGTGACGGAGGCCGGCGCTGTGAGGGTGTTGACGCTCTGCGGGGCGCTGCTGTTGGCGGCCTCGGTGAACCCGCCGCAGGCCACCGAGTCGGTCTCGGAGCCGTCGACCAGGCCGACCAGGTTCGCCGTGGTGTTGGCGGGCGCGTAGCTGGTGGTGGTGCAGCTGTCGTAGGCCGTGTTGGCCGGGACGGTGTGGGAGTAGGTGAGGGTAGGCAGTCCGAAGTCGGTGTCGGTGGTGGTGGCGTCGTAGCTGGAGTCGGTCTCGTGGATGCGCCACGTGGTGCTGCCGCCGTCGGTCAGGGCCTGCCGGGACCACACCTCGACGGGCGCGACCAGGTTCGCGGTCAGGGCGGGCAGCCCGGTGCGCGTACGTGACGCGGTGGCCGGTGACACCCAGTAGGAGGTGATCGTGGAGTGGTCGATCGGTCCCCCGGCGCCCAGGTAGGTGGTCTGTTCCAGGGCGCTGCCGGACAGTTGGTCGGTGTCGTCGTGCGTGCCGTGCTGGGAGTCAGTGAGGGTGACGGCCGTGGTGTTGTTGTCGTCCGACATGCCCTGGTAGTAGACGGTCTCGGACTCGGTCTGCGCGTCGCTGACGCCGTTGCCGCCGTATGCCTGGACGTCGTGGTATCCGCGCCACTGGCCGTAGGTGCGGTACTTGGCCTGCACGACCTCGTTGTCGTCGTAGTGCCAGGCCGCCCCCGCGTACTTGTAGGAGGTGACCACGGTGGCCGCGCCGCCGGTGGGGTCGGACTGGGTGACGCTGCCGACGGCGTACTTGTTGAACCAGTCCAGCAGCGGAGTGGAGGTGTTCTGCGGGGTCCAGTACACCGGGAAGCACGATGAGGTGTTGCTCGAGGGTGTGATCGTGACAGGAGCGGTGCACGGGTTCGTCAGCTCGTAGTTGACGTCGGTGGCCGACCCGGTCGCGGTGGTGACGGTCGCTATGCGGTACCGGTACAGGTCGGGCAGCCCGTCGGTGGACGTGCCAACCCGGTTGGGCATGTCGATCTGGCCGAACGAAACCGTCTGTGGCGGGACCGCCGTCTGGGAACCCCCCGCGCGCGGGTCGGACGCCTGGCGCGTGATCGAGCCCAGCCACAGGTTGGCGTAGCCGTCCGCGGTGGTCGGCATCGACTCGTTGAGGGTGTAGGTGTCGATGGTGCTGTAGCCGGGCGTGGCCAGGGTGGTGTTCCACTGCTCGGTGGTGATCTTGGCCAGGCGCACCGTGGAGAAGAACGCCGGGCTTTCGCTGGTGCAGGTCGCGCCCTTGGCGCAGACCAGGTCGAAGGGCACGTCGGGCCAGTTGGCCTCGGTGCCGGAGCTCAGCGGGTCGCAGGCCGCGGTGGTGCCCATGCAGCGGTCGCCGGTGGTGAACACGACCTTGTCGGCGACCGTGCCGTAGGCGTTGCCGTCGGTGAAGCCGTAGTCGATGTGGTCCAGGTAGGAGTCGCGCACGTAGGCGGCACTATTGGCACCGTTCTTGGCACCGTTGTCCTGACCGTAGTAGTTGGTGTCCTGGTCGTAGTAGTACGCCATGGCCTGGCCGTGGACGCTCTTCACGTAGTCCAGGTTGTAGCGGTAACCCATGGTGCACACAGAGGAGGTGAACCCGGAGGAGCTGTAGCAGGGATCGGTGGGGTGGGCGGAGTAGACCGGGACGGTGTCCACCGAGTGCGTGGTCGGCTTGCCCGTCGTCCAGCCGGGGAGCTCGTTCAGGCCGAAGTCGTAGGTGTCGCCCGCACGGTCAGTGACCGTCCAGTAATCGGTGTCGTAGGTGCCGTCGCCGTTGTTCGCACCGGTCACATGGGTGACGATGTCGCCGTCGTCGTTGGCGACCTTCCAGGTGTTGCCCGATCCGACCCGGATCAGCTGCGTCGTCGAACCATCAAGTGACAGCGTCAGTACCGGTCCCGCATAGCACTGGTCGCCGGTGGAGGTCGGTGAGGCCGTGCCCTCCGGGGAGTCCGAGCAGGAGACGAACGTCTCCTCCACGTAGGACTGCGGGGTGCTCCACCCGTCACCGGCCCACCCTGCCTGGTTCTGCGTGGCGGCGGTCTCGCCGTCCACCGACCCCGAGTCGTAGGACAGATCCAGCTTGGGCGCCAGCGAGGACCCGGACGGCGGGGCCGTCACCGGATAGTCGTACGAGAATCCCCCGGAGGAGTCCCCACTGCTCCAGGACCCGGATGCGCTCAGCGTCGTAGAGCCGAACGTGCCTGCCGGGCCACCACCGTCCGCCGGGGAGGACACGGCCGCCAGTACCATGGCGCCGGTCATCGGCTGCGACGCAGTGTGCGCTGCGTCCGAAACGGCGGAGGTCGTGCCGGCCGCGGCTCCCTGCAGGGCGAGTTGCACGCTCAGGGTCTGCGTCCTGGCGTCGTTGGCTCCCTGCAGCGGCCGGCGTGTGCGGCAGGCCGCGAGCTGAGGTGTTGTCAGTGCGCAGGCGGGAAGCTCGACCAGGGCGAGGCGGGCGCCGAATCCGGCGCCGTATGCCTGCGCGAAAGAGGAGTAGTTGAGGCGGACATTCGCAGTCCCCTGCCCGCTTCCCACAGGGGTGACGGTGAACAGGACCCCGCTCACTCCGGCCTTCGCCGCCGCCTGCCGTCCCTGCACGGAAACCTGGACACTGCCCGGCCCGTGGTAGGTACCGCTCTTGGGTGAGACAGGCGTGACCGTAACCGGGCCTGAAGTCGCAACGTCGGCAGCGGACTTCACACCCGATGCAGTCGACGTACTGCCGGCAGCAGCCGACTTCCCCAGTGCGAGCCGGGTGGTAGATGCCTCGGGCCAGGTAGTGGCCGTGGCCCGGTAGGCGGGGCCCGAGTGGGCCGCAGACACCGGCTTCGCGGGTACCGCCACCACGTTCTTTACTGATGGAGTGACTGCGAGTTGGGGCGCTCCGGCCAGTGGGGCGGAAGCGACATTCGGGAGGGCGGCCTGGCTCATCGCCGTGCTGGTCATTACCGCGAACGCCGCTATCAGAGCAACGGCTGCAGTACGCACCGTGCGCGGTCTGACGAACAACGCCCTCTCGCCCGTACTGCCGATCCGCAACCGTGCCATCGCTCTTGCCCCCACCTTAGGAAATCGACATGAAAGCAAGTCAGATGCCATGGGTGTCTCACAGGCATGACCGGCGAGGGTAACGATCACACGGGTAACCCCACCCGCGGGGTAACAGCGGGGTAACGAACGCAAGGAAAGGTGATCATTGTCCATTCTTGGTTCGTTTGCGACTGGTGATCTCGATCACATCCACAGGAACTTCTCAGCACAGCGCCTACGGTGACGGATGCTCGGGGGCGAGTGATCCCTGGCAGAGAGAGATCCTCCATGCACACCCCTCCCCTGCGCGCGCGTGCGCGCCTGTCCCGACGGGCAGCCGGTGTCCTTGCGACGGTAGGCCTGCTAGCAACAAGCGTCGCTGTCTTTCCGTCGGTTGCCCAGGCGGCGTCCCCCGCCGACGCGACCTCCAACCCGGCCTCCTCTTCCGCGTCGGTGGGGGTGCAGCAGGCCCTGCAGCAGGCTGCGGCGAGCGGCCAGAGCGTCCAGGCCACCGGCGCGACGACACCCTCCAGCACCCTGACCGCCTCACCCGACGGCTCCCTGACTCTCAGTCAGTCCGTGGCGCCGGTTCGCAAGCTGGTGAACGGCGCGTGGACCGGCCTGAACGACACGCTGGTCCAGAACGCGGACGGGACGGTCAGCCCGCAGGTGACCACCAGTTCGCTTGTCCTGTCCGGCGGTGGCAGCGGGCCGCTGGCCACGATGTCGAGCGGCGGGCAGAGCCTGGCGGTGTCCTTCCCCGACCCGCTGCCGGCCCCGACCCTGTCGGGCAGCACGGCCACGTACACCAATGTCCTTCCCTCGACGAACCTTCAGATCACCGCTGACGACCAGGGCGGGTTCGACGAGGTCCTGGTCGTGGAGAACGCCGCGGCGGCGGCCAACCCCGCCGTGCAGGACCTGGCGCTCACCACGACCACGCGCGGGCTCGCGGTGTCGACCGACGCGGCGGGCAACCTCACCGCGAGGACGAAGGCCGGAGTCGCGGTGTTCACCGCGCCGGCCCCCCGGATGTGGGACTCCGCCAAGCCGACCGCCGCCCAGGCGAAGGTGCGTACGGTCCGTGACCCGCTGATGAAGACAACGGTCAACGCCGTCAGCGGCCTCCCGGTGGCCTCCTCCGCCAAGTCTCCGGGCGAGGGCGCGCACATCGCTCCCGTCGCTGCCCGCGAGCACGGCGGGAAGCTGTACCTCGTGCCCGACCGCGCGCTGCTGACCTCGCCGTCCATGGTGTTTCCGGCCTACATCGACCCCAACTTCATCGCGCCGAGCGCGGCCACACCCCTGCAGGCCTGGACGCAGACCAACTCGTACTACAACACCGCGAGCTACTGGAAGTCCTCGGACCTGCTGCGGGTCGGCGACCAGAACTGGGAGTCCCCGACGTTCACCGCGCGGTCCTTCGTCCAGCTGTCGATCCCCTCGAAGATCGTCGGCGCCAACATCATCTCCTCCAAACTGAACTTCACCGAGGAGTGGTCCCCCTCCTGCACCGCCACCGGCGTGCAGCTCTTGTCCACCTCGGCGATCTCCTCCGCGACGACATGGAACAACCCGCCGACCATGGGCAAGCAGGTCGGCGCGACCCAGACCGTCGCCGAGGGATACAGCTCCTCGTGCCCCGCCGGCCCGGTCGGCTACGACATCTCCAGCGCCATGACCCTGGCCGCCTCGCCCACCAAGCCCCTGTCCACCCTGACCTTCGGGCTGGTAGCCAGCAACGAGTCCGACCCCTACGGCTGGAAGGAGTTCGCCAACACCATCACCTACGACACCACCTACGACCACGCCCCCAACACGCCCACCAGCGCGAGCATGAGCACCAGTCCGACTACCGCGTGCACCGGAGGCCCGCCCGTCGGCGACGCCCCGGTCACCCTCTACACCAAGGTCAGCGACCCCGACGGCGGAACCCTGGGCGCCACCTACAGCGTCACCAACGCCAACACCGGCGCGGTCATCGCCTCCAGCACCCCCACCAACCTGTACGCGGACTCCGGGCAGACCATCCCCCTGCAGATCTCCAAAACCACCCTTGAGACTGCGGCCAACGGCAAGGCCACACTGTTCGACTGGAAAGTCCAGATCTACGACTACCACTCCTACAGCAACTGGTCCACCGTCTGCTCCTTCACCTTCGACCCCACACGACCGGGCCAGCCCACCGTCACCCTTCCCAACGGCAACACCTGCGGCGCAGCTGCCGCCAGCGGCGCCCCCGTCCCGACCGTCGGCAGCGTGGGCAGCAGGATGACACTCACCGTCGCCCCTAGCACCGGCACCGGCACGGTCACGCCCTCCAGCTACGTCTACCAGCTCAACGGCGGCGCACCCCAGGCCCTGGGCGCCAGCAGCGGAAACATCACCATCACGCCCACCCGGTTCACCAACACGCTCACCGTCTCCAGCCTGTCTGCCGGCGCCAACTACGGCGACACCACCAACTGCATCTTCAACTCCGCCGAGCCCGCCACCAACGCCGCGCCCGGCGACCTGACCGGCGGCGGAGTCCCCGACCTGCTGGAGACCGGCAACCAGAAAACCCTGCCCGCTGGCCTGTGGCTGGCCAGCGGCCAAGCCGGCCCCGGCCACACCGGCGACGGACACATCAACGCCGACGCCACCGACCTGGGCATGTACGGCAGCGGCATCGAAACCACCGCCCCCAACGGCAAGGGCCAACCCTCCGACTTCAACAACACCATCGTCATCAGCGGCCTGTTCACCCGCAACCCGTTCCAGGACGTCCTGGCCTACTACCCCGCCACGGGCACCGGCGAGATCCTCCAGGGCAACGGCGACGGATCCGCCCTGGACCCCACCAGCGCCCAGAACATCTCCAGCGGCTCCATGGCCGACGCCAACGGCGACAACCCCATCCAACTCGTCAACGCCGACAACGTCACCGGCGACTACACCGCCAACACCTCCGTCGACCCCGACCTGATCGGCATCTCCGGCGACGCCACCAACGGCTACAGCCTCAACCTCTACCAGGGCGCCGCCACCCTGGGCACCTACAACGGCACCGTCGGGAACACCACACCCCTGCCCAACACCGCAGGCAACGCGCTGCCGACCCCGGCCGGCGACGCCGACTGGAACAACTGGACCATCACCTCCACCCAGATCGCCCAGAGCGGCGGCACCTGGACCACCGCGATGTACCTGTGGGACAAGACCACCGGCGCGCTGTACCTGTGGACCAACCTCGCCTACAACACGAACGCAACCGGCACCACCGACCCCTTCAGCTACACCCAGACGCAGATCGCCGCGTCCGGCTGGAACACCGGCGACAACCTGACCCTGCAGGCCGCCGACATCACCGGCACCGGCACCCCCGACCTGTGGACCACCGGCAGCACCGGCACCGTCACCGCCTACATGCTCAACACCGCCGGCACAGGCTTCACCTCCACCCCCGGCACCGACACCCTGGCCCCCATCGCCCACCAGTGGGACCTCGACGACCAGTCGAGCACCACCGCCGTCAACCCGGTCACCACCGGCGCCGCGGCCGACGCCACCGGCGGCCTGCCGCTCAGCGGCAGCGCCGGCACCGTCGCCGGCAGCACCGCACCCACCTGGAACAACGGCGACCTGTTCAGCCCCGACGTGGCCATGAACACCGGCACCACCGCCACCAGCTCCTCGCTGACCACCACCGGCCCCGCCATCAACCTCAGCAGCAGCTTCAGCGTCTCGCTGTGGGCCAAGCCCAACGCCGCCGGCGGAGCCATCCTCTCCCAGATCGGCACCCAGTCCTCCGGCCTGCTCATCTACCCGGACCTCGACACCGGTAAGTGGCACTTCTGCCTGGGCACCGCCGACAACACCTCTTGGGACTACGACTGCGCCTACGGCGCACCGATCATCGTCGGTGCCTGGACCCACCTGACCGCCACCTACAACAGCACCGACAAGAAGATGGCCCTGTACGTCAACGGCGTCGACGTCGCCACCGCCACCCACACCCCCGTCGCCACCAGCCTGTTCCGCGGGGCACTGACCGTCGGCGCCTACCGGTATCAGGGCGCCTCCAGCGACTACTTTGACGGCCAGGTCTCCCAGATCCAGACCTGGAACCAGTACCTGACCCCCAGCCAGGTCGCCGCCGCCACCGGGAACACCGGCTCCCTGGTGTTCCCCTCCGATGCCAGCACCTACCCCAGCGGCAGCACCTGGACCCAGGGCGCCACCGTCACCGCCTTCAACCAGGGCCAATTCACCATCACCACCGCCGGCACCCCGACGTACAGCGTCGGCACCCCCACCAACCCCGGCGCCGTCCTGACCCTGCAGAGCGACGGCAACCTCGTCGCCTACCCCAACGCCGCCGACGCCGCCACCCAGACCGCAGCCCTGTGGTCCACCCTCACCAGCGGCAACAGCGCTGACACCATGCTGATCCAGCCCGACGGCAACACCGTCGTCTACTCCGCCGACGGCGCCGTGCTGTGGGCCTCAGCCACCTACTACCCCGGCGCCGACCAATGGCTCCTGGCCGGCAACACCAACGACACCGCCGGCACCAACCCCTCCACCGCAACCAGCAGCGTGACCTGGGGCCCCAACCACAACGGCACCGCCAACACCGCCGCAGTCTTCAACGGAACCGACGGCGTCATCCGCACCACCGCCCCCGCCGTCAACACCACCGGCAGCTACACCATCAGCGCCTGGCTCAAAGTCAACGCCCTGACCGGCACACAGACAGCCCTGGGCCAGGGAACCGTCAACCACCAGGCCTTCTACCTCGGCTACAACGCCACCGACGGCGGCTGGACCTACGTCACCACCACCACTGACACCACCAGCTCCGCCTTCCCCACCGCCGAAGCCCCCGCAACCGCGGGCGTCTGGACCCACCTCACCGCAACCTACGCGGCATCCACCGGCACCATGACCCTCTACGTCAACGGCGTCGCCAAAGCCACCGCCACCAACACCACCCCCCAGTACAACCAAGCTGGAGCACTGACTATCGGTGCCATCAGCAACGTCGGAACAACCGGCACTTACCAACCATTCGCCGGATCCGTCTCCGACGTCCGCACCTACCCCGCCGCCCTGACCGCCACCCAGGTCACCGCCCTCTACACCAACTCATAACCCCCAACACCACCCTGTAAGCACGGCAACCGTCAGCAGACACAAAGCAGACCGACCGGCGAGCCGCCCATGCCATCTGTTGTGCGGACGTCATCCCCAGTGCCGACCGCCAGAGCCGCTCCAGGGTTCGCTCGGGAATGCCTTACGAGATCCCGTCGAGAAGCATCTTCTCGACGGGATCTCGTCGATTCCGGGGATCTGCAGGGTCCGCGCCGTGGAGTCTCGTGGGATCTTGGACTTCTGGCGTCGTACCTAAATACATTTGAAAGTCTTGCAGGAGCAGCCCGGAATCCGACCGGCTGGGCTGCCCCTCGGTCGGGAGGGTGGAACTAGGGGTGAAAATCCCTTCAAGTACTGATCTTTAGTGCAGGTCTTGACACTACGTCAGCTCGTGGTATGTCAATGATATGAGTGCAATTACAGGGCGTCCTAGTTCGGTCGCCGAGCGTGAGAAGCGGCGGTTGGTGGCTGCGGGTCTGTTCGAACAGGGCGTGCGGCAGGCGGAAGTGGCGAGGTTGCTGGGGGTCACGCGTCAGGCGGTGTCGCTGTGGCATGCGGCGTGGGAGGCGGATGGTGCGCAGGGGTTGATGGCGCGGCCCTCGGCGCGTTCGTACCTGAGCGCCGCCCAGGAGGCGGAACTGCTGGTGCAGTTGAGGCGTGGGGCGCAGGAGTTCGGCTGGGAGGACCAGCGGTGGACGCTGGCGCGGGTCGCCCGGGTGATCGATGAGCATTACGGAGTGAGGTTCTCGGTGCCGGGGGTGTGGTACTTGCTGGACCGCCTCGGATGGTCGTGGCAGGTTCCCGTGGTTCGTGCGACGCGGCGGGACGAGGAGGCGATTACCGCATGGCGCACCCAGACGTGGCCTGCGGTGTCCCATCCGGCGAAGCGATAGATCAACACCGGTGGATCGTCTTCCAGGACGAGTCCGGCACCGCGCTGACCAGCGTCGTCGGCCGCACCTGGGGCAAGCGGGGCCAGACCCCGGTGATCCAGCTCAACGGATCGCGTCGTGGCCGTGACAACATGACGGCGTTCCTGGCCTACCGCGCCGGCGAACCACCGCGGCTGTACGCCTGGGCGAAGACAGGCGACGGCTACACCAAGGACGACTTCCCGCTCCTGCTCACCATGCTCCACGCCCGCCTCGACGGCCCCGTCACACTGATCTGGGACAACTACTCCAGCCACACCAGCCACCTGGTCCGCGACTGGACCCGCCAGCAGCCCTGGCTCAAGGTCGTCCCGCTGCCCCCGTACGCACCAGAGCTGAACCCGGTCGAGCTCCTCTGGAAGATCGTCAAGGACAGGATCGCCAACCGGGCCTTCCGTTCGATTCAGGAACTCGCCGACGCCGACGATGCCGCCCTGTCCACGATCAAGAAGAACGCCACCCTCCTCATCGGATTCCTCGCCGGAACGCGACTCCCATTGCCCGAAGTACTGTCAAGCGCCTAGAGAAAGTTCAGTAGGCATCAGTTGGCTGTATCTCGGGCCCAAGTGGCTGTGGAGAACACCGTCCCCCATGTCCGTGCCCAAGGCGGCGACCACCACGCTCACGGCGACCACAGCCACCAGAAGTGCGACAGTCTCGCATCTCGTGCGGCTGTGGCGCCTCGACTCAGTCGGCACGTGTCCGGGGAAGGACCTTGGCCGCATGAAGGATGAAGGTGCCCTCGCAGCCCGCCGGCCCCGATGGTCGACCAGCCCTGGCCGTCGGCTCCTGCTGGGGGCACCCCGAATCGCCCGCCCGCGCGCCCGCGATTCAGCCGTCGTCCTCGCTGGTCAGGCCCGTGCAGGCGTGACCGCTCCAGCCACCGGACTGCCGCCTTCCGAGTAGGCGGCAGTCCGGTGCTGTCCGACTGGAACCGCATCGGGCGGCTCCGTGACGCAGGGGCGGCAGTCGACCGGGCCGGCGCGGGCTCGGTGATCAGGCGCCGCCCCCACCGCCGGGGTGCACCGCTGCCCGAACCGCTCGCCTTCCCGTTCTCCAGGACAGCATCCGGCATGGCGGCCAGGGGGCGGCCGATCGCCGGACCGCCACTTCTCCGTTCCCGGGCAGCGCGGCTGTCCCGGCAGCGCTGCCCGACAGCCAGGGGATCCGACGCCGGACGGGACCGAGGCCCAGGATGCCGAGGCACTGCGACGCTGGAATCCCGCAGTAACAGTTGGCCCACCGACGATATGTCTGACCCACCGTCAGCAATGGTGCAGAAAGGGGGGTGCGATGGAGAAACAGCAGGGTGCCTAGGACCACCGCAGCCGCCCCGGCGCCCGCCGACCGCTCCGCCGACCCCGGTCCGGCTCCACCGACCTCGCCAGGTAGGCGCTTCCTGGCAGAACACTGAGAGGTCCATACGTCCTCTTGCTCCACCAGTCGTTCCTTCGCTACGTTCATACGCCAAGACACCACCGACCGTGGTGACTCCACGTCGATGATCTTGTCATAGACATGCCATCCAAGCCGCCGCCCCGTCCTCGGCCGCGGCACTCCCTCGCGTACGGCGCAGACCGATCCACTCGCGTCCTTGTCCGGGCACACCTAGACACGCAGGAGACCCATGTCCCCCCGTCGTTCCATAGTCCTCGCCGCTCTCACCGCGCTGGCGACCACCGCCCCGATGGCCGTCGTCGCCACGGCCGCCGCCCCCATTGCCGCGCCGATGATCCAGGCCCCCATGCACGCGGTCGGGGGCAGCGGCAGCTCGGTCCCGTTCTTCATCTCGCACGGCGGCGGTGTCCGCCACGCCAACGCCACCAGCACCAACTGGGCCGGCTACGCGGCGACCGGATCGACCTACACGAGCGTGAGCACCACCTTCACCCAGCCCAAGGTCACCTGTACCTCGGGCGACCAGTACTCGGCCTTCTGGGTCGGACTCGACGGCTACAGCTCCGACTCCGTCGAGCAGACCGGCACCGAGGCCGACTGTGCCGGCCGGACCGCGGAGTACTCGGCCTGGATCGAGATGTACCCGGCCGACCCGGTCACCTACTCCAACACCGTCAAGGCCGGTGACGTGATCACCGAGACGGTCACCGAGGCGTCCAACAAGTACACCCTCACCCTGGTGGACTCCACCGAGGGCTGGACCAAGACGACCACCAAGACCGAGAGCGGCCTCGCCCGCTCCTCCGCCGAGGTCATCGCCGAGGCCCCGTACTCCAACGAGGTGCTCCCGCTGGCCAACTTCGGCAAGGTCACCTTCAACAACAACACGGTGGACGGCTCCTCGCTGAGCTCCCTCAGCCCGGCCGGGATCAACATGGCCACGTCCTCGGGCACCCTTGAGGCCACGACCTCCGCGTTCTCCGGCAACTCGTTCTCCATCACCTGGAACAGCAAGTAGCACCGGCGGGTGTGCCGACGGCCCGACCACCGTCGGCACACCCCACGCAGCACCCCCACGAAGCACCCCCACACAGCACCGCCGGCACAGCACCGCCGGCGCTTCTCCGGTCACCGGAAACAGTGAGCCCCGCCCGGCTGTCGGCGGGGCATTGGCAGTTGGAGGCGTTCTCTATGATGGGCGGCGCAGCCGAGCACGGTGGCTGCCGTCGACCCCGATGATCCGAGTGCCAGGAGAGGCCGCCGCCCATGACGCCCGAGACGGGCCCCCAGCCGGGAGAAGACGTGGGTGCGCGCCCGAAGCGCGCGACCATCGAGGACGTGGCGCGCCTGGCGGGTGTCTCGCGGCAGACCGTGTCCCGGGCCGTCAACGACAAGCCGGAGATCGACTCCGAGACCAAGCGGCGGGTGCTGGCGGCCGCGCAGACGTTGAACTACCGGCCGAGCCGGTTCGCGCGCGGACTGATCCGCCAGGACACGATCACCCTCGGGCTGGTCATCTCCGACATCGGCAACCCCTTCTTCCCGGAGCTCGCCTCCGGTGTGCTGCGCGCCGCCCAGGCCCGCGACTGGCAGGTCGTGCTGTACGACACCGGCGACGACTCCGAACGGGAGCTGCGCACCCTGACCTCGCTCGCCGACCAGGCGGACGTCGGGGCCGGGTTCCTGAGGTCGGCCGCCGGGCTGACGCACGCCCAGCGACTGGGCGTGCCGTTCGCGGTACTGGACGCCGGCTGGGGCAACGGACGGTCGCCGGGCGTCGCCATCGACTTCGCCGCCGGGGTGCGCCAGGCCGTGGAGCACCTGGCCGCCCGGGGCCACCGCCGGATCGGGATGCTCGACGGGGCGTCCAATCCGCTGGACGCCCGGCGCGTCAGCTTCCTGACCGCCGCGCGCGAGTCGGGCCTGGACGCCGACGAGTCCCGGATCGAGAACGCGGCCTGCTCCATGGAGGGCGGCACGGCCGCCCTCCACCGGCTGCTCGACCGGCGTCCGGACACCACGGCGGTGTTCGCCTACAACGACATCATGGCGGTCGGGGCGCTGCGGGCGCTGCGCGCCCGGGGGGCGCGGGTGCCGGAGGACTGCGCGGTGGTGGGCTTCGACGGGGTGCCGCTGGGCGAGCTGGTGGAGCCGCCGATCACCTCGGTGTACGTGGACATCCAGCGCATGGGCGAGCTCGCGGTGGACGCGGCGGCGGCGCTGCTGGCCGGCCGGGCGCCGAAGCCGGTGGTCCTGGAACCGGTTCTCCGGGTCCGCTCCTCCTCCTGAGCATTCTCGGAGCGGGCGTTCTCGGAAAGCTGCTTACCGAGATTTGACGAAGACTCTTGACGAGCTTGCGGGCATCCAGCACGCTACTCCCGTGAGCGCTCACGGGAACGTTCACGGGAGCGCTCACGGCGTTCGCTGGACCTCGGCGGCCGGACCCCGCCGGGCCCTCACCCACCCAGCGGGAGACAGCCAATGACATCGCGTCGGCACCCAGCTCTGGCAAGACCCAGCACGATCCTCGCGGCCTCCGTCGCCGCCGCGCTGCTGCTCAGCGCCTGTTCCGTCGCCGGTGGCTCGGGGACCCAGACGTCCTCCGGCGGCGACAGCGGGACCATCACCTTCCTGACCTTCGAGACGCCGAACCTCACCCCGGCCTACTGGAACGCGGCCATCGAGCGGATCACCGACCAGTACCCGGGGATGAAGGTCAAGCGGCTGGTCTCACCGACCACCGACCGCACCAGCTACGCCAAGCAGCTGCTGGCCTCCGGACAGTTCCCCGACGTGATGATCGCGGTGACGCCGGCCGGCTTCGCCCAGGCCGGCGACCTCTATGCCTGGCAGCCACAGGAGTTGACGCAGTTCGAGGTGCCCGACGGCGGCGCCATCGGCGGCAAGGTCTACCAACTCCCGGCCAACACCCAGACCATCCCGATGGTCTACTACCGCAAGTCGATGTTCGCGAAGGTCGGCATCGCCGCCCCGCCGACCACCTACAGCCAACTGCTCGCCGACAGCGCCAAGCTCAAGGCCGCCGGGATCACCCCGTTCCAGGTCGGCGGCGGCAGCGACCCCTTCGCCGCGGTGCTGCCGCTCTCGGCGACGGTGGCCACCCAGGTCTACCGGAACGACCCGAACTGGATGGTCGACCGGCACGCCGGCAAGGTGAAGTTCTCCGACCCCGACTTCGTCGACGCGCTGAACCGGGTCGGCACGCTGGCCGCCGACGGCTACATCGACCGGGCCGGCCTCTCGCGGAACTACGCCGACAGCCAGAAGGCGTTCCTGGACGGCGACGGCGCGATGTACCCGATGGGCATCTGGTTCGCCTCGGCCGCCGACGCCAGCCCGATCAAGAGCGACATCGGCGTCTTCGCCTGGCCCACCGACGACGGAAAGCTGGTCATGCCCGCCTACACCGGCGGCGGCCTGGAGGTGAACGCGCACTCCAAGAACCTCGACATGGCCAAGAAGTTCGCCCTCGCCTTCCAGCTCGACAGGACCAACCTGGACGCCAACGTCATGGACGACGCGCTCTTCCCGGCGATCAAGGGCTACACGCCGCCGTCGACCACCGGTCCGGTCTTCGACGAGAGCTACGCGCTCTACCAGAAGGCGCTCACCCAGGGCCAGGTCGTGAAGGCGTTCAGCTGGGAGTCCGGCGACGACGCACTGCTGCCCGGCATGGTCAACGTCGTCTACGGCACGGTCGAGGACGTGATGCTCGGCCGCAAGACGGCCAAGGCCGCCGCTGCCTACCTCGACTCCGAGTGGACCGAGCAGAGCAACAACTGACGCCCGCCGTGCGGCCCGGAGCTGCGCCGGATCGGAACCAGAACAGGACAACTCCCTTGCGCATACTCGTGTTCAACGAGAACCACCACGAACTGACCCGGCCCGGGATCGCCGCGCGCTTCCCGCTGGGCATCCACGGCACGCTGGCCGCCGCCCTGCGCGAGCGGTTCGGCGCGGACGCCGAGATCACCACCGCCACCCAGGACCAGCCCGGATACGGCCTGGGCCCCGAGGAGTTGGACCGCACCGACGTGCTGGTCTGGTGGAGCCACCTGCTCCACGCGGAGATGGACGACGGGACGGTGGCCCGGCTGCGGTCCCGGGTGCTGGCCGGCATGGGACTGGTGGTGCTGCACTCCGGCGCCGGATCCAAGCTGTTCACCGCGCTGATGGGCACCAGCTGCGACCGGCGTTGGCGGCACGGCGAGGACCGGCAGTTGGTCTGGACGGTCAAGCCCGGCCACCCGATCGCCGCCGGCGTGCCGAACCCCCTGGTCATCCCGCACGACGAGATGTACGGCGAGCCCTTCGACCTGCCCGATCCGGACGAACTGGTGTTCATCAGCTGGTTCAGCGGCGGCGAGGTGCTGCGCAGCGGGGCGTGCTACCACCGCGGCGCCGGAAAGATCTTCTACTTCAGTCCCGGGGACCAGGAGTGCCCCGTCTACCACCAGCCCGAGGTGCAGCACGTGATAGCCAACGCCGTGCGCTGGGCCGCGCCCTCCGCTCCGGTGGCCAGCCCCTACGTCGACGCCCAGTCCCCCGAGGGCTGGTGGGCGCGATGACCCGGGACTCGACCGCGACGGCCGCGACCACCCCGCCCTTCGCGACCACCGCGACGGCCGCGCCCTTCGCGACCGTCACCACGCCCGGACCACTGCGCGCGGTGGTGATCGGCGCCGGGTTCATGGGCCGGCACTGGGCCCGCGAGCTCGCCGCCCACCCGGACGTCACCCAGGTCGGCTGGGTCGACCAGGACACCGACCGGATCGCCGAGGCGCTGCGCGAGCAGCAGGGCGAGCAGCAGGGCGCCGTCCGGACCGGCACCGACCTCGCCGCGGTGCTGGCGGCCGAACAGCCGGACCTGGTCATCAACTCCACCACGCCCGCCGCCCATCTGGCGGTCACCACGGCAGCCCTGGCACACGGCTGCGCGGTGCTCACCGAGAAGCCGATGGCGATGAACCTGGCCGAGGCCCGCGCCCTGGTGGAGGTCGCCGAGCGGACCGGGCGGCTGCTGGCGGTCAACCAGGACCGGCGCCAGTTGGCGGGAGTGGCCGCGCTGCGCGAGGCCGCCCGGCGCCTGGCCCCGCTGACCCGGTTGGAGATCGACTTCCGGCTGCCGCACCAGGCCGGGCCCTACGTCCACCTGTGGGACGAGCCGCTGCTGCGGGAGATGGCCATCCACCTCTTCGACGCCGCGCGCTCCGTCACCGGCGCCGACGCCGTGTCGGCGTTCGGCCGCACCTACCGCACCCCCTGGTCCTGGTACCCGGGCAACTGCTCGGCGGACGTGCTCTTCGAGATGGAGGGCGACCTCGCCTTCGCCTTCACCGGCTGCTGGACGGCCCGCTCGGCTTTCACCTCCTGGTCCGGCTCCTGGTACCTCGAAGGCGCGGGCGGCTGCGCCCGCTGGGACGGGGTGACCGCACCGGTGCTCACCGCCGCGCGCGGGGAGAACGAGCCCGAACCGCCGGCCGTACCGCTGCCCGTCGCGATCCAGGACTCGCCGTTCCCCGGCCTCGCCGAGGTCCTGGCCGGCTTCGTCACCGCGCTGCGCACCGGCGCGGTTCCGGCCGGTGAGTGCCACGACAACCTGCGCAGCCTCGCCATGGTCGAGGCGGCCGTCGCCTCGGCCCGCGCCGGGCGCCCGCTCCCCGTCGAGCGCTGACGCCGAGCTGACCCCGACCGGATCCCCGGCAACCAGCAGCTCGTCAGTGCTGCTGCTCCAGCACGATCCACCGAGAGAGGGAGATCACGTGTCCAGCACCGAGAACACAGGCACACCGGCGTCCGGATCGGGCGTCAGCCGCCGCGCGCTGCTCACCGCCGCGATCGGCGGGGCCGGCGCGGTGGCGCTGGTCGGCACCACCGCCGGCAGCGCCGTCGCCGCCGGCCGGGGCGGCCGACCGGCGGCCGGGTCGACCGGGCCCGGCGCCGGGGTCGGGGCCCACCGTCCCGGTCGGCTCCGGTTCGGCCGCGAGAACGCCGTGGACTGGGCGGGCGTCCAGCAGCAGCTCGCCGCGGTCGGACCGAGCGTCACCGCGCCGATCAGCGGTGTGGTCACCAACAAGTACACCCCGGGCATGCTGCTGGGGAACGGCTACTTCGGTGCGACCGTCGGTGACTCCTCCGCCGCCCAGCAGACGTTCCACTTCGGCGTCCACAACTTCTGGGGCAACGCGACCTACACCGCGACGACGTGGCAGGGCTCGGTGCTCGGCGCCGGCTCGCTGACCGTCTCCGCCCCCGGCGCGAAGACAGCCGCCGGCTACGCCATGACCACCGATCTGGCCGGGGCGGCGGTGACGACCGTGCTGGCGTTCTCGGGGGTGAAGGTGACGCTGCGGTCCTGGACCGCCGACAACGACAGCGTCCTGGTCACCGAGATCTCCTCCCCGGCCGGGAGCGCCTCGGTCAAGCTCTCCGCCCTGCAGTCCGTGCCGGTCGACGCGACCTACCCGTCCGGGGCCGGGGTGCGGAGCGGCGCGCTCTGGACGACCCGGCAGAACCAGTCCCCCACCTTCACCGCCACCGGCTACACCCCGCCCAGCCTCCGGGCCACCATCGCCTCGGCCACCCGGCTGGTCGGCGCGAACTTCGCCTCCACCAGCTCCACCGCGAACACCGCCACCGGCACCTTCACCCTGCCCGGCGGCGGCTCCGCCACCCTGGTCACGGTCTACCGCTCGCACGCCCAGGACGTCTCGGACACCACGACCGCGCCCACGCCGAGCCAGCTGGCGAGCACTGCCGCCACCGCCGCGGCCGCGATCGACGCCTCCTGGCTGACGAGCGCCGCCGCCGGGCACACCGCCTTCTGGCAGGACTTCTGGACCCGGTCCAACATCGCGGTCGGCGACCAGCAGTTGGAGGCCTTCTACTTCAACGCCCAGTACGTGCTCGGCTCGGCCACCCGGAGCGGGGCCGACGCGCCCTCGCTGTGGGGCCAGTGGCCCACCAACGACACCCCGGAGTGGGGCGGCCGCTACTTCCTCAACTACAACGAGGAGGCGCTCTACTACGGCGCCTTCTCCTCCAACCACGCCGACCTGTCCGAGCCCTACCGCCAGGTCATCCTCAACGAGGTGGCCTGGCAGCGGAACATCACCCACGCGGCCGGGTACCAGGGCACCGCCTACCAGCGCACCCTCACGCCGTTCCACCTGTACGAGAGCCAGCCGGCCACCGTCGCGGTCGCGGCCACCAAGGACTGGACCAAGCTGCCGGCCGACCAGAAGTCCAACGGCAGCTTCGCCGCGCTGCCGCTGATCTGGCACTGGGAGTACACCCGGGACCAGAACTACCTGAAGACCCAGCTCTACCCGCTGCTCAAGGAACTCGACGCCTTCTGGCGCGACTTCGCGGTCTGGGACGGCACCCGCTGGGTCTACCAGCACAGTTCGGCGCACGAGGGCGGCAACGACACCAACCCCAACCTCGACCTCGGGTTCACCCGGAAGGTGATCAACACCCTGCTGACCACCTCCGCGATCCTCGGCGTCGACGCCGACCTGGTCCCGGTCTGGCAGTCCTACCTGGACAAGCTCAGCGCCTACCCGACCGGCACCTACAACGGCGAGACGGTGTTCTACACCGCCGAGATCGTGGACAACCCGAGCAACCCCGTGTACGCCCTGTTCGAGCCCGGCAACCAGCCGATCAACATGGAGGGCGGGATCTTCCCCGGCGAGCAGCTCTCCATCGGCGGGGACCCGGCGCTGCTCAAGATCGCCATCAACACCATCGACCAGATGGGCTCCTGGGGCGACGCCAAGAACCCCAGCGCCAACAACGGGTTCCCCAAGGAGTTCACCATCGCCGCGCGGTCCGGCTGGCCGGCCGAGGACCTGGTCGAGAAGTTCAAGGCGTCGATCGCGTACCTGTGGCGCTCCAGCAACAACACGGTGTTCCAGGGCGGCGGCGGCATCGAGACCACCGGCGCGACCGAGACCCTGAACTCGATGCTGATGCAGAGCGAGGCCGGTGTGATCAGGGTCTTCCCCTGCTGGCCGAGCTCGCGCGACGCCTCCTTCACGCTGCTGGCCAAGGGGGCGTTCCTGGTCTCCTCGGCGATCCGGGGCGGCACGGTCGACTCGATCGCCCTGACCAGCCAGGTCGGTGGGGAGGTCACCGTCGAACTGCCGTGGAGCGGCGGCACCGCGACCGTCACCGACTCCACCGGCGCAGCGGTCGCCTCGACCGTCAGCGACAACCAGGTCAGCTTCGCCACCCGAGCCGGGGCCGGCTACGAGGTCGCCCCGTGACCGTGACCGACAGCGCCGCGCGCCGCCCGGAGGAGGCGGCGCGCGGCCCGCGCCCGGTGCGGACCTCACGGTCCGGTCGGTCCGGGCGGTCCCGACTCCGCTCCAGGGCCGGGTACTTCCTCGGCTTCGGGGCCCCGGGGCTGCTGTTCTACACCTGCTTCGTGCTCGCGCCGCTGCTGCTCAGCCTCGGCTACAGCCTGACCAACGCGAACGCCTTCCAGTCGCAGACCCGCTTCGTCGGCCTGCGGAACTTCTACCGGCTGTTCCAGGACCCCGACTTCCTGATGGAACTGCGGGTGACCACGATCCTGACGCTGATCATCGTGATCGTGCCCAATCTGGGCGGGCTCGGCGTGGCGGTGCTGCTGAACCGCTCCGGTCGGCTCTACCGGATCCTGCGCAGCGTCTTCTTCGTCCCGGTCGTGCTGAGCTCGGTGGTCGTCTCCGTGGTCTGGCAGGCGATGCTGACCGACGGCGGCCTGCTGGACACCGCCCTCCGGTCCCTGGGCGTGCACCACCCGCCGGGCTGGCTGTCCGATCCGGGCATCGCGCTCTACTCGGTGGCCGGGATCGCCAGTTGGCAGCTGCTCGGCTTCTGCTCGGTGGTCTACCTGGCCGGGCTGCAGGGCGTGCCGGACGAGCTGATCGAGGCCGCCGGCCTGGACGGGGCCGGCCCCTGGGCCCGGTTCCGGCACGTCACCTGGCCGATGCTGGCCCCCGCGCTGACCATCAACACGGTGATGCTGCTGATCACCGGCTTCAAGACCTACGACTTCGTGCAGGTGATCACCGCGGGCGGCCCCGGGACCGGGACCACCGCGACCGTGGCCTTCGGCATCATCCAGACCGGCTTCACCGACAACGACACCGGGATGGCCTCGACCATGGCGGTGGTGATGCTGGTGATCGTGGCCGTGGTGTCCAGCGTCGTGCTGCGGCTGCTGCACCGCCGGGAGGTGGAACTGTGAGCCGGACCGAAGCTTCTGCGGCACCGGCGCGCTCCGGGGGCCCGCACTCGTGGCGGGAGGAGCGCGCACCCTGGGTGCGGCCGGTGCTGGCGCTGGCCGTGACCACGGTCTTCGCGCTGCCGCTCTACCTGGTGCTGGTCAATGTCTTCAAGCCCGGGAACAGCATCTCCGGCTCCCCCGCCGCGCTGCCGCTGCCGCCGACCCTCGCCAACCTGCAGGCCGCGCTGGACCGGCCGGACCACCTCTACTGGGACGGTCTGATCAACAGCGTCATGATCACCGGACTGTCGATCGTCGTCCTCGCCGTGGTGTCCGCGATGCTCGGGCACTACCTGTGCCGGACCCGGAGCCGGTTCGCCCGGGTCGCGATGCTGGTGCTGCTGACCGGGCTGATGGTCCCGCCCCAGGTGATCCTGGTCCCGGTCACCAAGATCCTGCAGCTGGCGCACCTGATGTCGACGCTGTCCGGCATGGTCGCCTTCAATGTCGGCTACTACGTGCCGTTCGGCGTGTTCGTCTTCGCCGGGTTCATCCGCTCGATCCCGATCGAGCTGGAGGAGGCCTCCTGGCTGGACGGCGCGGGACGGTGGCGGACGTTCTGGACCGTCGTCTTCCCGCTGCTGCGGCCGGCCACCGCCAGCGTCCTGATCTTCCTGGGCGTGTGGATCTGGAACGACTTCCTGGATCCGCTGATCATCCTCGGGCCGGTCGGCGGCACCACCGTCACCGTCGGCGTCTACCGCGCGCTCGGCGAGCACCAGTCGAACTACGGCCAGCTGTTCGGGTTGATGTTCCTGGCCGCGCTGCCGGTCGTGGTGTTCTACCTGGCGCTCCAGCGGCACTTCGTGAAGGGCCTGACCGGGGGCGCGGTCAAGGGCTGAGCCCGCGAGCGGCGGAACCCGACGCACAGCTCGAACCACCAGAGAGGAATCCATGCCCACCGCGGCGATACATCATGATCCCGAGCGCCGGCTGTGGCTGCTCTCCACCGCGGCGTCCAGCTATGTGCTGCACGTCGACGACCGGGACCGGTTGCACTGCCGACACTGGGGCGTCCGGCTCACCCCCGAGCAGGCGGCCTCGCTGCTGGACCGGCCGGCCACCGACGACCGGCCTCCCACCGACGTTCGGCCGGCCACCGACCTCTGCCCGCCCGCCGACGCCTGGCCGTTCGAGGACGGCAGCGAACTCCCGCTCGACCTGGCCCCGGCGGCGGCGTTCCGCTTCGGCCACGCCCAGCTCGCGGTGCGCTTCGCGGACGGGACGCGGGAGCTGGAGCTCCGGCACCGGGGCCACGAGATCCGGCAGCGTCCGGACGGCGTCGAGCTGGTGCTGGCCTTCGCCGACCGGCACTATCCGCTGGCCGTCGACGCGCACTACCGGCTGCGGGACGACAGTGCGGTGATCGACCGGCACCTGGTCCTGCGCCACACCGGCGAGGCAGGGGACACCGGCGGGGCCGGCGAGGCCGTCACCGTCGTCCGCGCGGACTCCGCGACCTGGCCGCTGCCGCCGCTGGCCGACTACCGGCTCACCCAGGTCCGCGGCCGCTGGGCCGCCGAGACCCGGCTGCACCGCACCGCGCTCCCGTTCGGGGAGACGGTGCTGACCAGCCGTCGCGGCCACACCGGGCACGACGCCAACCCCTGGGCGATGGTCGACGACGGCACCGCGAACGAGGAGCACGGCGAGGTCTTCGGCTGCGCCCTGGCCTGGAGCGGGAGTTGGACGCTCACCGTCGAGCGCACCACCGCCGACCGGGCCGCGCTCTCGGCCGGCTTCGGCCACGCGCCGCTGACCTGGCAACTGGGCCCGGGCGAGCGGCTGACCACGCCCGTCTCCTCCGGAGCCTGGACCGACGGCGGCTTCGGTGCCGCCGCCCGGCAGTTCCACGACCACCTGCTGCGCTTCGTCCTGCCGCACCCCGAGGAGCTGCGGCCGGTGCTCTACAACTCCTGGGAGGCGACCGGATTCGAGGTCTCCGTCGCCGGACAGCTGGAGCTGGCGAAGCGGGCGGCCGACCTCGGCGTGGAGCTGTTCGTGATGGACGACGGCTGGTTCGGGACCGGCCGCAGCGCGCGGACCGGGGACCATGCCGGACTCGGTGACTGGGACCCCAATCCGGACCGGTTCCCGGACGGCCTGGCCCCGCTGGTCGACGGGGTCCGCGCGCTCGGCCTGCAGTTCGGGCTCTGGGTCGAGCCGGAGATGGTCAGCCCGGAGAGCGAGCTGTACCGGGCGCATCCGGACTGGGTGCTGCACCAACCGCACCGCGTACGCAGCGAGCACCGGAACCAGCTGGTGCTGAACGTGGCGCGGGAGGACGTCGCCGAGTGGATGCTGGACCGGCTGGACCAGCTGGTGTCCGAGCACGGGATCGACTTCCTGAAGTGGGACATGAACCGGCCGTTCACCGAGGTCGGACCGGGCGACGGCGACCTGCTGTGGCGGGACTACGTGACCAACCTCTACGGCGTGCTCGACCGGCTCCGCGCCAGGCATCCGCAGCTGCGGATCGAGTCCTGCAGCGGTGGCGGCGGACGGGTCGACCCGGGCATCCTCGCCCGGGTCGACCAGGTGTGGACCTCGGACAACACCGACGCCCGGCACCGGCTGGCGATCCAGGACGGCTATGCCCAGCTGTACCCGGCACGGGCGATGGCCGCCTGGGTCACCGACAGCCCCAACCCGCTGACCGGCCGGCGCGTCCCGCTCGACTTCCGCTTCCACGTGGCCATGGCGGGCGTGCTGGGCATCGGCGGCGACCTGGCCGAGTGGAGCGCGGACGACCTCTCCCGGGCCCGTGCGCTGGTCGCCGCGTACAAGCAGGTCAGGCCGCTGGTGCAGCACGGCTCGCGGCACCGGCTGCGGCCGGCCGGGGACGACTTCAGCGCGGTGCAGTTCCTCGCCCCGGACGGCTCCGCGACGGCGGTGCTGGCCTACCGCACCTCGCGCGGATTCGCGGCGGCGGAACGGCCGCTGGCACTGCGCGGTCTCGACCCGGCGGCCCGCTACCGGGACCTGGCCGCCGACCGGGTGCACCACGGCGCGGTGCTGCTCAGCCAGGGGCTGGTGCCGGTACTCGGACCGGACGACTACGCCAGCGCCCTGGTCCACCTGGTGCGCGAGCCCTGACCGACGGTCACCCCGGTGACTCCCACCCCCTGAGAGGAATGAAGACATGCGCGCAGTCCAGGTCGTCGGCTACGGGGAACCGGTCGTCGTCGCCGAGGTGCCGGAGCCGGAGGTGACCGGCCCGGAGGACGTGGTGGTCCGGGTGGCCGGGGCCGGTGTGTGCCGCACCGACCTGCACATCATGGACGGCGGGTTGGCCGAGGCGTTCGCCCAGACCCTCCCGCTGACGCTCGGGCACGAGAACAGCGGCCACGTCCTCGCGGTCGGCCCGGCGGTACGGCACCTGGCCCCGGGCGACCCGGTGATCGTCCACCCGGCGGTGACCTGCGGCCACTGCGACGGCTGCCGCCGGGGCAACGACATGCACTGCCGCAGCTGGCGCTTCCCGGGCGTCGACGGCCGCCCCGGCGGCTACGCCGAGCTGCTCCGGACCTCGGCCCGGTCCCTGGTCCGGCTCCCGGCCGGGACCGACCCGGCCCCGCTGGCCCCGTTCGCCGACGCCGGGCTGACCGCGATGCACGCGGTCCGCCGCCTGGCGCCGTTCACCGGCCCGGACGCCACCGTCGTCTGCCTGGGCTCCGGCGGGGTGGGCCAGGTCGCGATCCAGCTGCTGCGGATCCTGACCACGGCCCGGGTCGTGGTCGTGGAGCCGGACCGGGACCGCGCGGCCACCGCCCGCCGCCTCGGCGCCCACGAGGTGCTCGCCGTCCCCGCCGAGGCGGCCGCCGACGCCGTACTCGACCTCACCGCCGGTCGCGGCGCCGAGGCCGTGCTGGACCTGGTCGGCGACGGCGAGGTGCCCGCAGAGGCGATGCGGATGCTGGCGAAGGGCGCGGTCTACTCGGTCGTCGGCTACGGCGGCGGCGTCCGGATCGAGCACCTCGACCTGATCAACCGCGAACTCACCCTCATGGGCAACCAGATCGGCTCGCACGGCGACCTGGTCGACCTGATGGCGCTGGTCACCTCCGGACGGGTCGCCCTGGACACGGAGCTGTTCCCGCTCGACGACGCGGCGGAGGTGCTGCGCGCGGTGGCCGGGGCCGCGTCGCCGGCCGCGCGGTGCTGGTGCCGTAGTCGCACGGTACCGGCCCGGCCGGGTGCACCCGTACGGCGAAAGTCGGGATCCGGCGCCGGGTCGACCCACCCCTGGGTTGACCCGGCGACTACCGCACCGGGTTGAAGACAGCCGCCGTCAGCCGGGCTTGACCATCATGGACGTCCACGTGGACGGCTAAGCCTGGGATCGACCGACCAGCGACCAGAGGCCGGGGAAGGCCGCATCGACCTCTGCCCGGCGGAGGCGGTTCACCCGGCGGGCGCCCTCGTCGCGCTGCTCGACCAGGCCGGCCTCGCGCAGCACGGTGAAGTGGTGACTCAGACCTGCCTTGCCGACGGCCACGTCGAAGGAGCCACAGGAGCGCGACCAGTCCTCGCTCCCGGCGAGCTGGCGCACGATGGACAGCCGGACCGGGTCGGCGAGGGCGGCGAAGACCGTCTCGACCGGTACGTCCTCCGGGCGGTTGTGTCGGGGCGCCGCGCGGTGACCCATTCCGTCCTCCGTTCTCGCTGCTCTCGGGTTTCGGCAATCGGCTTGAACTGTTCGATCGTTTCCGTACACTCATGAGTGTTCGCAAATCACCGAACACTCTACCTGGGGGTACACCGTGCGCGCAGTCGTGGTCGAAGAATTCGGCGGACCTGAGGTCCTGCAGCTCCGCGAGGTTCCCGTGCCTGTTCCCGGGCCCGGGCAGGTCAGCATCGACGTCGCCTTCGCCGGGATGAACTTCGCCGAGATCCAGGCCCGGACCGTCGGCTACCGCGTCGCCTCCCTGCCCTTCGTGCCGGGACTGGAGGTCTCCGGCCGGATCCGCGCCCTGGGCGAGGGGGTGACCGGGTTCCGGCCCGGCGACCGGGTCGCGGTGATGCTCACCGGCGGCGGCTACGCCGAGGTGGCCCTCGCCGACGCCGACACCGTCATCGCCGTTCCGGCGGGGCTGGACCTGCGGACCGCCGCGACCCTTCCGACCGTGCTGCCCACCGCCTATGCCCTGATCCACTACGCGGGGCGGCTCAGGGCCGGCGAGAGCGTGCTGGTCCAGGGCGCGGCGGGCGGCGTCGGCACCGCGCTCGGGCAGGTCGCCCGACTGGCCGGGGCCGGCCGGGTCTACGGCGTGGTGTCCAACCACGACAAGGCCGCGTTCGCGGTGAAGCACGGCTACGACGAGGTCTTCGTCGGCGAGGACTTCGACCGGCAGCTCGCCGCCGCCACCGACGGGCGCGGGGTCGACCTGGTGCTGGACTCCGTCGGCGGCAGCACCTGGGAGCGCAGCCTGGCCTCGCTCGCCCGCTACGGGCGGGCCGTCTCCTTCGGCAACGCCGGCGGCGCCGCGCCGTGGAGCGCCGGCATGGCCGACCTGGCCCCCAAGAGCCTGTCCGTGGCCGGCTTCAGCATCCTCGGCCTGTCCGCCGCCGACCCGGCGCTGCTGCGCCGGCTGAGCGCCGAGGCCTTCGCGCTGGTGGCCACCGAGGGCCTGGAGCTCCCGGTCAGCGCCGAGTTCCCGCTGGAGGAGGCGGCGGAGGCGCAGCGCCTGCTCGGCGGTCGCGCCAGCACCGGCAAGCTGCTGCTCCGCGTGGGGGCGGAGGCGTAGCCGGGGGACCGCGCGGCCGGGGGCGAACGGTGGGACGGGTATCGCCGCTCGCCGCTCGTGAGCGGGATACTGCTGTACGTGATCGCCACCGAGCGCCTGCGGCTGCATCCCGCCTCCCCCGACGACGCCCGGCAGCTGGCCTACGGGCTGGACGCCGGCTGGATCTGGCTCGGCGGCGGACCCGGCCAGGGCACCCGTGACCTGGCCGGGATCGTCGAGCGCGCGGCCGAGGTCGGCTGGCACCGTCCGCCCTGGGGCCTCTACGTGACCGTCCGCGCCGCCGACGGGGTCGCCGTCGGCGGCGCGGGGTACCACGGACCGCCGGACCTCCACGGCACCGTGGAGATCGGGTACGAACTGGCCCCGGAGGCCCGAGGGCTCGGCTACGCGACCGAGGTCGCCCGCGCGCTGGTCGCCTTCGCCTTCACCGATCCGGCCGTCGGCACCGTCACCGCGTCGACCTACCCGGACAACCAGGCCTCCCAGCGCGTCCTGCTCCGTACCGGGTTCAACCGCGAGCCGGACCTGGACGGGTTGCTGCGATATCGACTCGACAGGTGAGGGGGCCGCTTGCGTAGGCTGGGGGACGCAATGGGTACCCCGCAGAGCTCCACCGCCGCAGACCAGTCCGCCGCAGCCGCCTCCGCCCCGCCGCCGTCCACCGACGGCTCCTCGGCGTCCGGCGCTGCCGCGCAGAACAGTCGCCCCCGCCGCAGCCGTCCCCGTCCCGCGCGCGCGGGCGAGCACGGCCGCGAGCGCGCTGCGGGCGAGCACCCGCCCGCGTCCGCGTCCGACCCCGCCGCCGACCCCGGCGAACGCGCGGCCGGCGAACGCGCGGCCGGCGAACGCGCGGCCGGCGAACGGGCACCGGGCGAACGCGCGCGCGGCGACCGTCCTCCGCGCCGACGTGGTCCGCGCCGCCAGAACGCCGCCGCGGCCGCTCCGACGGGCGCCGAGGACGGCACCGCCGGACCGGCCCTCGACGCACCCGCGGCCGACAGCGCGACCGCGACCAACACCGCGACCGACAACGTCACCACCGCTGCGACGCCTACCGCGACCGTCGCCGAGCTCGCGGCCCGGCTGCCCGCGCTGACCCTCCGCGACGAGGAGCGGCTCGGCCGTCGGCTGGAGGGGCTGCGCAAGGTCCGCGAACCCGAGAAGCGCGAGCGCCAGCTGGCCGGGGTGGCCGGCGAGATCGAGTCGGCGGAGCTGCGCCTGGCCAACCGTCGGGCCTCGATCCCGACCCCGACCTACCCCGAGTCGCTGCCGGTCAGCGCCCGGCGCGAGGACATCCTCGACGCCATCCGGGACCACCAGGTCGTGATCATCGCCGGTGAGACCGGCTCCGGGAAGACCACCCAGATCCCGAAGATCTGCCTGGAACTCGGGCGCGGGGTGCGCGGCCTGATCGGCCACACCCAGCCGCGCCGGATCGCCGCCCGCACGGTCGCCGAGCGCGTCGCCGAGGAGTTGGGCACCGAGCTGGGCTCGACCGTCGGCTGGAAGGTCCGCTTCACCGACCAGGTCGGCCCGGAGACCGCCGTCAAGGTGATGACCGACGGCATCCTGCTCGCCGAGATCCAGAACGACCGGCTGCTGCGCCAGTACGACACCCTGATCATCGACGAGGCGCACGAGCGCAGCCTCAACATCGACTTCATCCTCGGCTACCTCAAGCAGCTGCTGCCCAAGCGTCCCGACCTCAAGCTGGTGATCACCTCCGCCACCATCGACCCGGAGCGCTTCGCCCACCACTTCGCGGACCCCCGCAGCGGCGAGGACGCGCCGATCATCGAGGTCTCCGGCCGGACCTTCCCGGTCGAGGTCCGCTACCGCCCGATCGTCGAGGAGCTTGAGGACGAGGACGAGGAGGGCAACGCCCAGAGCGACGTCGACCGCGACCGCGACCAGGTCCAGGCGATCTGCGACGCCGTCGACGAGCTGGGCCGCGAGGGCCAGGGCGACATCCTGGTCTTCCTCTCCGGCGAGCGGGAGATCCGGGACACCGCCGACGCGCTGGAGAAGCTCAACCTCCGCTTCACCGAGGTGGTCCCGCTCTACGCCCGGCTGTCCTCGGCCGAGCAGCACCGGGTCTTCCAGCAGCACAACGGCCGCCGGATCGTGCTGGCGACCAACGTCGCGGAGACCTCGCTCACCGTCCCCGGCATCCGCTACGTGATCGACCCGGGCACGGCCCGGATCTCCCGCTACAGCCACCGCACCAAGGTCCAGCGGCTGCCGATCGAGGCGGTCTCGCAGGCCAGCGCCAACCAGCGGAAGGGCCGCTGCGGCCGTACCTCGGACGGCATCTGCATCCGGCTCTACTCCGAGGACGACTTCCTCTCCCGTCCCGAGTTCACCGACCCGGAGATCCTGCGCACCAACCTGGCCTCGGTCATCCTGCAGATGACCGCCGCCGGCCTGGGCGACATCGCCGCCTTCCCGTTCCTGGAGCCGCCGGACCGCCGCAACGTCAAGGACGGCGTGGACCTGCTCCAGGAGCTGGGCGCGCTGGACACCTCCGAGCGCACCAACAAGCTGACGCCGATGGGCCGCAAGCTCTCGGCGCTGCCGGTCGACCCCCGGCTGGCGCGGATGGTGCTGGAGGCCGAGCGGCACGGCGTGGTCCGCGAGGTCATGGTGATCACGGCGGCGCTGTCCATCCAGGACCCGCGCGAGCGCCCGGTCGAGAAACGGGCGCACGCCGACCAGCTGCACGCCCGCTTCACCGACCCGACCTCCGACTTCCTCACCTACCTCAACCTCTGGCGCTATCTGAAGGACCAGCAGAAGGAGCTGTCCTCCAGCCAGTTCCGCCGGATGTGCAAGTCCGAGTTCCTGAACTACCTGCGGATACGGGAGTGGCAGGACATCGACGCGCAGCTGCGCCAGGTGGCCAAGTCCCTCGACATCGCGGTCGGCCACCCCTCCGACGAGGTGGACGGCGACGCGGTGCACCGCTCGCTGTTGGCCGGGCTGCTCTCCCACATCGGGCTGAAGGACGCCGAGAAGCAGGAGTACTTCGGCGCCCGCAGCGCCAAGTTCGCGATCTTCCCCGGCTCCGCACTGTTCAAGAAGACCCCGCGCTGGGTGATCGCCGCCGAGCTGGTGGAGACCTCCCGGCTCTGGGCCCGGATCGCGGCCAAGGTCGAGCCGGAGTGGATCGAGGAGCAGGCGCAGCACCTGCTGAAGCGCAGCTACAGCGAGCCGCACTGGGAGAAGGACCGGGGCCAGGTCGTCGCCTTCGAGAAGGTCACCCTCTACGGGGTGACCCTGGTCGCCCAGCGCCGGGTCGGCTACGGCTCGATCGACCCCGAGCTCTCCCGGGAGCTGTTCATCCGGCGCGCCCTGGTCGAGGGCGAGTGGCGGACCCACCACCGCTTCTTCCACGACAACCGGAAGCTGCTGGACGAGGTCGAGGAGCTGGAGAACCGGGCCCGCCGCCGGGACATCCTGGTCGACGAGGAGACCCTGTTCGACTTCTACGACCAGCGGATCGGCGCCGACGTGGTGTCCGGGGCGCACTTCGACAGCTGGTGGAAGAAGATCCACCGGACCCGGCCCGACCTGCTGACCTTCACCCCCGAGCTGCTGGTCAACGACAACGCGGCCTCCGTCACCGAGCGCGACTACCCCTCGGTCTGGCGGCAGGGCGAGATCGTCCTCCCGCTGACCTACCAGTTCGAGCCCGGTACGGAGCAGGACGGCGTGACCGTCCACATTCCGCTGACGCTGCTGAACCAGGTCCGCCCGGCCGGCTTCGACTGGCAGATCCCGGGGCTGCGCGAGGACCTGGTGACCGCGCTGATCCGCTCGCTGCCCAAGCAGCTGCGGCGCAACTTCGTCCCGGCCCCGGACTTCGCCAAGCACGTGATGAACGGCCTGGCCGCCGCGGCCGCCGCCGAGCAGGGCCCCGGTACCGGCGGCACCGAGGACAAGCCGCTGGTGGAGCTGCTGGAGTGGCAGCTGCACCGGCTGCGCGGGATCCCGGTGCCGCGCGACAGCTGGAACTACGAGGCGGTCCCGGACCATCTGCGGATCACCTTCCGGGTGGTCGACGACAGCGACGCCAAGCACCCCAACCGGAAGCTGGCCGAGTCCAAGGACCTGGACGCGCTCAAGCTCGACCTGAAGACCCGCACCCAGGCCGCGATCGCCGAGGCGGCCGGCGGCCTTGAGCGGCGCGGGCTGAAGGACTGGACCATCGGCGAGCTGCCGCAGGTCTTCGTGCAGAAGCGCGGCAGCCAGACGGTCAAGGGCTACCCGGCGCTGGTGGACGACGGCGACTCGGTCTCGGTCCGACTGCTCGACACCCCGCGCGCCCAGCAGCGCGCCATGCTGGCCGGGACCCGTCGGCTGCTGCTGCTCGGGGTCAGCTCACCGGTGAACTCGATCCAGTCGCGGCTGGGCAACGGCGCCAAGCTGGCGCTGGCGGCCAACCCGCACGGCAGCACCGAGGCGCTGTTCGCCGACTGCCTGGCCGCCGCGACCGACAAGCTGATCGCCGACGCCGGCGGTCCGTCCTGGGACGAGAAGGACTACGCCCGGCTCCGGGACTCGGTCCGCGCCGAGCTCTACGACACCACGGCCGACACGGTGGTGAAGGTCGCCAACATCCTCGCCGTCAACCACCGGGTGCAGGAGCGGCTGAAGAGCATCGGCAACAGCCTGCTGCTGATCACCGGGCTGACCGACATCCGGGCGCAGCTGGCCGAGCTGGTCCATCCGGGCTTCGTCAGCGACACCGGCCACCGCCGGCTGCCGGACCTGCTCCGCTACCTCAAGGCGGTGGAGCGCCGGCTGGTCAAGCTCCAGGAGGACCCGCACCGCGACCGGGACCGGACCAGCGTGATGCTGCGGATGCGCGACGCCTACGACGAGCTGCTGGCCGTCCTGCCCCCGGACCGGCGGGACGAGGAGGGCACGCTGCAGGTCCGCTGGATGCTGGAGGAGCTGCGGGTGAGCCTGTGGGCGCAGCCGCTGGGGACGCCGTACCCGGTGTCGGAGCAGCGGATCCTGCGGGCGATCGAGGCGCTGGGCGGCTGAGACCGCGGTGGCGGCGGTGCTGGGGGCTACTTCTCCAGCACCGGCCGCAGCCGCTGCAGCAGTCCGTGGAGCACGATCCGCTCCTCGTCGCTGAGCAGGTCCAGCGCCTCGTTGGTGCTCTGCATCTCGGCCCGGACGGCCTGGATCGCGGCGTGGCCCTGGTCGGTGGCGACCACGGTCTTGATCCGCCGGTCGGCGGCGCTGACCTCGCGGCGCACCAGTCCGCGCACCTCCAGCCGGTCGACCAGCCCGGTGACGTTGGAGGCGTCGCAGACCAGCTGCTCGGCGATGGCGCGCATCGGCAGCGGCTTCCGGGTCAGCACCGACAGTGCCTTGGCCTGGACCGAGGTCAGCCCGTGGCGGGCGGCGACGACGGCGAAGTCCTGGTAGTAGGCCGCCCCGATGGCCGCGAACTCCTCCATCAGGAGTGCCTTGCTGGGGACGGGCGATTCGACGGCCACCTCGGCCGGGGCGGTGGAGCTACTCATGGCACGAGGGTACTCCAAGAACTTGACATCATCAACTATTCATGCCGACCCACCGCTGTCCTCCTCCCCACCCGTGGCGCATACTCTCCTCTGCACCGTCACCTGAGGGGGGAACAGGTTGAAGAGCAACGGCTGGAGACAGCTGTCCGCAGGACTCGGCCGTCGGGTTCGCCTTCCCGGTACGCAGCCACCGCCCTGCCCATCCGGCTGACCGCGGCCGGTCGGCCGCTGTGGCGGGCCCCCGAGCGCGGCAGCTGGGAACGGGCCGCCCGCACGGAGCCGGGCGACCTCCCCCGGCGGCGCGGGACCGTCACCGTGCACCTCTGACCGCCCCGCCTGCTCCGCTCTTTCCGTCCGTACCGACCCGGTGTCAGGAGTGCCCGTGTACACCCTCCGTGCCCTTCGCTCCGCCCTGTTCCGCCGCTGGCGGGGCCTAGGCCGCGCCCGTAGCTGGGTGCTGCAGGGCCTCCTCGGCCTGCCCGGTCCGGTGCTGCTCTGCCTGCCCGGACAGGACGCCACCGGCAGGTGCCTCGGCCTGGCCTTCATCGTCCTGGCCGGCTCGCTGCGCTGCTGGCGCGCGCCCGAGGAGGACCTGCCGGACGCGCTCCGCGCCCGCGAGCTCAACCGCCGGATCTGCTGGCGCGCCTCGGCCCTGCTGCTGCTGGCCGGCCTGCTGCTGGCCTCCGTCCAGGACGGGTCGAGCACTGCCACCACCGTACTGCTGGTGCTCTCCCCTCTGCCCCGGCTGCTGGACCCGCTGACCTGGCGTGCCTGGCCGCTCCCGTTGCGGCAGACGGCCCGGGTCGCCGAACTGCTGCAGGACATCAGCCGCAACCAGCCCACCTACCGCAACCGGCTGATCAGCGGAATGCCCGAGCCCTTCCTCCAGCAGGACGCCGGGCCGCCCTCGGCCAGGGCCTGCTCCACCTTCGGCAGGAAGCGGCGCCGCAAGGGACATACGGTGATCCACTGGGACGGGCGAAGGCTGACCGTCACGGACCAGGAGGGCTACGTCCACGCGGTCTCCCTGGTCGGCCGGGCCGACGTCCCGGCGAAGCCGCCGGTGCCGGGCGCCGGACGGATCCGTCCGGTGGCCGCGATGGTCTGGCTGACCCGGGGCAGCACCCGGAGCGGCGTCCGGAGCCGCACCACACTGCTGCTCCTGGACGCCGCCGGTGACCGCGCGGTCACCGTCAACGACCTGCGCTGCCTGCGGGAGAACGTGGCCCAGGTCGCCCGCGCGGCCGGCCTGCCCTTCACCGCCTACGACCTCGGCTTCGCCGGCCCGCGCCAGGAGGAGCTGGCCGGGGCCCTCTTCCGGGACGGCGCCACGGTGCTGACCTGCTACGGCTGAGTCCGCTGCGGCCTCCGGACCCGGAGGGAACCTGTTCGGCCGACGACACGTCATACGGGCACGGCGGTCGAGGGACGACCGGTGGAAGGGGGGCCGATGAGCATCGATCAGCTGCCGGTGGCGGAGGCCGCCGGCGAGAGCGGCAGGAAGCGGCGCACCTACCTCGCCCTGCTGGTGAGCCTGGGCCTGCTCACCTGCCTCGCCGTGGGCGCGGTCCTGGCGTTCGCCACCGTGGCCGGGGCCGCCGGGGGCTGCGGCGGCCCATGAGCCCGATGCCCGCGGCGGGCGCCGGGCGGCACGGGGGACCGCCCGGCGCCCCGCCGCGGGCGTCCGGACGGGCGCGCGGAGGGTTTCAGCCCAGCAGGTACGGCAGTCGTCGGCCCAGGAAGCTGCGCGGGAACTCGTCGCGCAGCCGCCACAGCCCGGCGTCGACCACGAAGTGGGCCATCACCGCGCCCAGGTAGGCGCCGTAGACGGCGCGGGCCGCCGGGCCGCCGGTGTGCAGGTGCGAGGAGAGGTTCAGGGCCAGGCCGAGGATCAGCCCGATGTTCAGCAGCACCGCGAGCGCCACCAGCCGCACCGCCCGTGGCCCGCTGCCACCGCCCGCGACCAGGCCGACGATCAGCAGGTACTGGTAGCCGTGCGCGACGGTGAGCCCGGCCACCGCCGCGTACGGCGAGTGGAACAGGAAGACCGGCAGGAAGAACAGCAGTGAGCTGAGGTAGACCCCGGCGACCGCCGGGCCCCGGTCCCTGGGCGGGCGCCGCATCAACTGCACCGACCCGTAGCCGAGGGCCAGCGCGTAGGCCCCGGCCGCGACCGGGAAGACCAGCCCCAGCCGGGGCACGTCGGCGAGCTGCAGCAGCGCCGGGTGGCTCAGCAGCCCCGCCGTCCCGGCGACCCCGGCGGCGGTGATCGCCAGCCGTTCGCCCCGCCGCAGCGGCCCGCAACCGTACGCGGCCGAGGCCAGCGCGGCCAGGCCCAGGTTCTGCTTCTGGAAGTGGAAGAACTGCCAGCCGAAGTAGGCCAGCAGCAGCAGCGTGAACGGCTGCTCGGGCACGATCGCGGCCAGCGCGGCGGTGCCGGCCAGCAGGGCCACCGGCGCGGTGACATAGCGTCCCCGGTGCCCGGCGATGTGCCGGCGCACCTCGGGCACGGTGTAGAACCAGGCGGTCGTGGCGACGTGCACGGAGGAGCCGAGGAAGAGCAGTCCGCCGAGCGCCCGGCCCGGGGAGTCGTTGCCGGCGGGCGCGAGCAGCGGGGCGCAGACGAGCGAGCCGAGGGTCAGCAGCAGGGTCCCGACCAGCCAGAACCGGCGCATTCCGGGGCGCGCGGCGGGGCGCGGCGGAGCGCCCTCACGGCGGGCGGTTGCGGGTATCGGTCCGACTGGCGACATCGCGCCAGCATAAGCGCTCTGGCATCACGTCAGTTCCGCACGCCTGTCCCCCACCGGACCTGACTCCGCCAGTCCCGGAACCTGACTCCGTCAGTCCCGGACACCTGCTTCCCCTCCCGGAACCTGACTCCGTCAGTCCCGGACACCTGCTTCCCCTCCCGGAACCTGACTCCGTCAGTCCCGGACACCTGCTTCCCCTCCCGGAACCTGACTCCGTCAGTCCCGGACACCTGCTTCCCCTCCCGGAACCTGACTCCGTCAGTCCCGGGACCTGATCCGGGGCCACGCGGCGGATCCGGCGGCGACCGCGACCACGGCGCAGCCGATCTGCAGGATGTGCCGGATCCAGTCGATGCCCCGGGTGTCGTTGACCCCGATCATGGTGGCGAGGAAGTTGCCGATCAGGGCGCCGAGCATGCCGCAGAGGACGGTCAACCACGCGGGGATGGACTGCTTCCCGGACAGCAGGAACTTGGCGAGGTAGCCGAGGACCGCGCCGACGATCACGATCCAGATGACCTGGAACATGTCCAGCTCCCTCCGTTGGTGGTGGTGACAGCGTGGTCCGGGCCGGGGCGGCGCGCACCCCGGCGGACCCGGACGGGTGAGGGCCTGTCGGTGCGTCAGCCGAGCCGGTCCGCCGACTGCGGCGGCCCCAGCGGCTCCGCGCGGGCGAGCAGCAGCAGGACCGCGTCGTCGCGGAGCCGGCCGCCGGTGTGCCGGAGCAGGTCCGCATAGATCCGGGCGACCGCGGTCTCCAGGTCGGTACCGCAGTCGGCGACCAGCGGCGGGACCCGTTCGGCCAGTGGGTAGAAGGCGCCGTCGGTCTTGGACCGCGCCTCGACCACGCCGTCCGTGCAGAGCAGCAGCACCTCGCCGGGGCCGAACGGCACCGTCCACGGGCGCGGTTTCCCGGTGGCGAGGGCGCCGAGGCCGAGCGGCACCCAGGGGTCGGGCGGGTCGATGGTCCGCACCGTGCCGTCGGCGGCGATCAGCAGCGGCGCCACATGGCCGAGATGGAGCAGTTCGGCGGTGTCGGGGGCGGCGAAGCCGACCAGCAGCGCGGTGGTGAACTCGTCGGTGGGCACGTGCCGGGACACGCTGCTCTCCAGCCGCATGGCCACCCCGGTGAGTTCGGCCTCGTCGTAGGCCGCCTCGCGGAAGGCGCCCAGCACCACGGCGGAGGTCCGCACCGCGCCGAGCCCCTTGCCCCGGACGTCTCCGATGATCGCCCTTACGCCGTACGGGGTTTCCAGGACGGCGTAGAGGTCACCGCCGATCTGCGCGGAGTCGGCGGCGGAGACGTAGCGGACGGCGATCCGGATGCCGCCGACCTGGGGTTCGGGCGGTCGCAGCAGCGCCCGCTGGGCGGCCTCGGCGACGGTGCTGACGGCGACCAGCTGCCGGGCCCGGACCACCCGAAGGTAGGAGATGACCGCCCCGGCCAGGGTGAGCGCCGCGTAGGCCACCAGGGTGCCGTGGTAGAGCCGCAGATCGTGCACGCTGCCGAGGCCGTCGTAGCGGCTGAGCAGGACCAGCAGCACCATCCCCAGGCTGCTGACGAGCACCAGTTCCAGCGGGTAGAGGGTGAGCGCGGCCAGCGGCGGGACCACCGACATCAGCGAGGCCAGATAGGCGTCGGGCCCGGAGAAGTAGTCGATGAGCGACACCAGCAGCATGGCCGCCAGCGGCGTCAGCACCCTTAGCCGGAAAGGCGCGTTGAGCAGTTCCGCCTCGTCGCGCAGCTGAGGCGACCCCGGGCGGAGGTCCATACCGTCCTCCCGGTCACCGGGCCGCCGCTTCTCCACCAGGCCAAGCTATCGGATCATGCGAAGAACTGCGCCTACAACACATCTCCTCACTTTCTTCCGACAACCGCTGAAATCACCATCTTCCATGCCATACTCCAACTCCCCAGCAATCACGAGGGGCGTAGACCGCGCACGATGGCCACCGCAGACACTCCCCCACCGGACGGCTTCCCCCGGTGGGCCACTCCCCCGTCGGCACCGTCGGCGCCGCGCCGGCCCCGGACCCGGCACTGGGCCACCTGCTTCTTCGGCGGACTGACGCTGTGGACGGCCACGGTGCTGGTGACCTACTGGACCGGCAACAGCAACCTGCTGCCGACCATCGTGCTGCTCGGCAGCTTCCTGGTGCCGGCCAGCTTCGTCATCTGGGCGCACGAGCGCTACGCGGCGGACATCGGCACCGACCGGATCATCACCTGTTTCGCCGTGGGCGGGATCATCGGCGTGCTCGGCGCCTCCCTGCTGGAGTACTACCTGCTCAAGGACGACGTCTGGCTCTACGCCGGGGTGGGCCTGATCGAGGAGGCGGCGAAGGCGGCCGCGCTGATCCTGGTGACCCGGCGGATCCCCGGCTCGGGGCTGCGCCACGGCCTGGTGCTGGGCGCGACGGTCGGCTTCGGCTTCGCGGCCTTCGAGACGGCCGGCTACGCCTTCAACGCGGTGCTCACCGAGAGCGGCCTGTCGCTGCGCGACCTGGTGTCCACCGAGATCCTGCGCGGGGTGCTCGCCCCCGTCGGGCACGGGCTCTGGACCGCGATCCTGGGCGGGGTGCTGTTCCGGGAGCGCCGGAACGACCGCTTCGTGATCAACGGCCCGGTGGTCCTGACCTACCTCGGGGTCTCCGCTCTCCACGCGTTCTGGGACAGCACCCACGGCCTGGCCGCCTGGCTGGTCGCCCGACTGACCGGGGAGGGGCAGCGGGTGGTCCTGTTCAACCCGGCCTTCCGGGCCGACCCCTCGGAGTACCAGGTCGAGCTGTTCAGCGTGCTCTCCACCAGCGGGTTGGTGCTGGCCTCCGTCCTCGGGCTGTTCTGGCTGCAACTGCTGATCCGCAGCGCCCGCCGGGCGGGCCACCGCACCGGCCCGCAGTGGCCGCCGACGGCTCCGGGCCCTTCGACGACTGCGGCCTCTTCGACGGCTGCGGCCTCGTCGACGACTTCGGGCCGGACCGCCGCTCCGGGCCCGCCGCTGGACCCCACCGGGATGCTCCCGCCCTGCTGACCAGCGGTCCGGCCGGGCCCGGCGGCTATTCCCCGGGCTCGGGTGGGACATGTCACGCCCGGAAGGGCCGACCTACGGTGGCGTAGGTCACTTCATGGGGTGAAGTATTTTCCCATGTCCGTGCAGACGCCATCCAATCCTGACCTCACGTCCTACGTGGCCATCGGTGACAGCTTCACCGAGGGCCTCAACGACCCCGACCCCGACGGCGGCTTCGCCGGCTGGGCCGACCGGCTGGCCCGGATCCTCGCCGAGACCAGGCCGAAGACCGAGGACGGCCGCTACGACTTCCGCTACGCCAACCTCGCGGTGCGCGGACGGCTGCTGGACCAGATCATCGCCGAGCAGGTGCCGCAGATCCGGGCGATGCAGCCGGACCTGGTGAGCTTCTGCGCCGGGGGCAACGACATCCTGCGCCCCGGCAGCGACCCCGACGAGGTGGCCGAGCGTTTCGAGGCCGCCGCCGTCGACCTGCTGCAGTCGGCCGGGACGGTCCTCATCTGCACCGGCTTCGACACCCGGGACACCCCGGTGCTGCGCCATCTGCGCGGCAAGATCGCCACCTACAACGGCCACCTGCACGCCATCGCCGACCGCAACGGGCTGGCCGTGGTCGACATCTGGGCGCTGCGCGCGATGCGCGACCGCCGCGCCTGGAGCGAGGACCGGCTCCACCTCTCCCCCGAGGGTCACCAGCGGGTCGCCCTCCAGGCCGGCCGCGCCCTGGGCCTGGACGTGAGCGACCCGGACGCCGCGTGGCCGCCGCAGGCCGCGCACACCCCCGCCGAACTGCGCCGCGAGAACATCCAGTGGGCCCGCGAGTACCTGCTGCCCTGGGTCGGCCGCAGGCTGCGCGGCGAGTCCTCCGGCGACCACGTCGAGGCCAAGCGGCCGGACCTGCTGCCGCTGTAGCGGGCGGGGCCGCCGCCCACCCCTCGGCCACCCCTCGGCCCATTCGGCCGCTCCGCTCGGCCCGCCCGGTCCCCACCGGGCGGGCCGACCGCGTTTCCGGAGACACGCCAGCGGCCCTTCGGGCACCCGGAGGCTACGGACAGCACGCGGATGGCTACCCTCTGCATCGGCAACCCTCACCCCGGGGGTCTCCACCCGTCCCGCACTGGAATACCCCCTAGGGGTATGGTGTTATGAAGAAGCACACCAACGGTGCAGCGCGATCCGACCGTCCTGGAGGAACACCATGTCCACTGCCGTCTTCACCGTCTCCGGCATGAGCTGCGGCCACTGCGAGAAGTCGGTGAGCGAGGAGCTCGGCTCCCTGCCCGGCGTCACCGAGGTCTCGGCGGACGCCAAGGCGGGGACGGTCACCGTCTCCTCCGAGCAGCCGCTGGACGACGCCGCCGTGCGCGCGGCCGTCGACGAGGCCGGCTACGAGCTGGTCGGCCGGGCCTGAGCGCCGCGGGCCGGGCCGGGTCCACCGCGGCCCGGCCGCCCCGCCGGTCACGGCATCCGGTGATCGCACCACCCAGTGAAGGAGAGCGCATCATGAGCACGGCCGTCCCCAGCGCGGGCTCCGCGGAGTCGAGCGCCGCCACCCGGCCCCGCGACCGCGTGGAGCTGGCGATCGGCGGCATGACCTGCGCCTCCTGCGCGGCCCGGATCGAGAAGAAGCTCAACCGGATGGAGGGCGTCGAGGCGACGGTCAACTACGCCACCGAGAAGGCCGTGGTCAGCCACGCGCCCGGGGTGACCGTGGACGACCTGATCGCCACCGTCGAGCGGACCGGCTACAGCGCCGAGGCCCCGCGCCCCCAGCCGGTCGAAGCGCCGGCCGCCGGTAGCGGCGAGCCGGTCGACCCCGAGCTCGGCGGGCTGCGCCGGCGACTGATAGTCACCGCCGCGCTCGCGGTACCGGTCATCGTCCTCTCGATGGTGCCGGCCCTGCAGTTCCGCAACTGGCAGTGGCTCTGCTTCGCCCTCACCGGACCGGCCGTCGTCCACGGCGGCCTCCCGTTCCACCGCGCCGCCTGGACCAACCTCCGGCACGGCGCCGCCACCATGGACACCCTGGTCTCCATCGGCACCCTGGCCGCCTTCGGCTGGTCGACCTGGGCGCTCTTCCTCGGCACCGCCGGCATGCCGGGGATGCGGCACGGCTTCGACCTGAGCCTGTCCGCGACCGACGCCTCCGGCACCCTCTACCTGGAGACCGCCGCCGGGGTCACCGCCTTCATCCTGCTCGGCCGCTACCTGGAGGCCAGGGCCAAGCGCAGCGCCGGCTCGGCCCTGCGCGCCCTGATGTCGCTCGGCGCCAAGGACGCCACCGTCCTGCGGGACGGACGCGAGCTGCGGGTGCCGATCTCCGAGCTGGCCGTGGGCGACCGCTTCGTGGTCCGCCCCGGCGAGAAGATCGCCACCGACGGCACCGTGGTCGAGGGCAGCTCCGCCGTCGACACCTCCCTGCTCACCGGCGAGTCCGTGCCCACCGAGACCGGCCCCGGCGACGCGGTGACCGGCGCCACCGTCAACTCCGGCGGACGGCTGGTGGTGGAGGCCACCCGGGTCGGCGCGGCCACCCAGCTCGCCCGGATGGCACGGCTGGTCGAGGAGGCGCAGAACGGCAAGGCCGCCGCGCAGCGGCTGGCCGACCGGATCTCCGCCGTCTTCGTGCCCGTGGTCCTGGTCCTCGCCCTCGCCACGCTGGCGGTCTGGCTACTGGTCAGCGGCAGTCCGAGCGAGGCCTTCACCGCCGCCGTCGCGGTCCTGATCATCGCCTGCCCCTGCGCCCTCGGTCTGGCGACGCCCACCGCGCTGATGGTCGGTACCGGGCGCGGGGCCCAGCTGGGCATCCTGATCAAGGGCCCGGAGGTGCTGGAGTCCACCCGCGCCGTCGACACGGTCGTGCTGGACAAGACCGGCACGGTGACCACCGGCCGGATGACGCTGCTGGCGGTGCACCCGGCCGAGGGCGTCACCGAGGCCGAGGCGCTGCGGCTGGCCGGCGCGCTGGAGCACGCCTCCGAGCACCCGATCGCCCGTGCCATCGCCGAGGCCGCAGCCGCTGCCGCCGGTGACCGGCCGCTGCCGGCGGTCGAGGAGTTCCGGAACGTCCCCGGACGCGGCGTCCAGGGCGTCGTGGAGGGCCGTGCGGTGGTCGCCGGGCGCGAGCAGTTCCTCGCCGACTGGGCGCAGCACCTGCCGACCCCGCTGGCCGCCGCCAAGGCCGCCGCGGAGACGGCGGGGCGGACGGCGGTCGCGGTCGGCTGGGACGGCGCGGCCCGGGCCGTGCTGGTGGTCGCCGACGCGGTCAAGCCGACCAGCGCCGAGGCGGTCGCCCGACTGCGGGCGCTAGGGCTGACGCCGGTGCTGCTGACCGGGGACAACCGGTCGGTCGCGCTGAGCGTCGCGGCCGAGGTCGGCATCGACGCCGAGCAGGTGGTCGCGGAGGTCCTGCCCGAGGACAAGGCGGCCGTGGTCCGGCGGCTGCAGGCCGAGGGCCGGACCGTGGCGATGGTCGGCGACGGCGTCAACGACGCCGCCGCGCTGGCCCAGGCCGACCTGGGCCTGGCCATGGGCACCGGGACCGACGCGGCCATGGAGGCCGCCGACCTGACCCTGGTCCGCGGCGACCTGCTGGCCGCAGCGGACGCGATCCGGCTCTCCCGGCGGACCCTGGCCACCATCAAGGGCAACCTGTTCTGGGCCTTCGGCTACAACGTCGCGGCGCTGCCGCTGGCGGCCCTGGGCCTGCTGAACCCGATGGTGGCGGGCGGCGCGATGGCCTTCTCCTCGGTCTTCGTGGTCAGCAACAGCCTCCGGCTGCGCCGCTTCCGCGCCGCCGCACCGGCCTAGCGGCCGAGCAGTTCGCCGCCGTTGACGTTGAGGATCTCGCCGGTGACGTAGCCGGCCTCGGGCGAGGCCAGGTAGTGCACCGCCGAGGCCACGTCGTCGGGTACGCCGATCCGGCCCACCAGGGTGCGGCCGGACCGGCGTACCGTCTCCGCCTCGTCCAGCCGTCCGCCGAAGAACTCGGTCCCGGCGATGGTGCCCGGGGCGACGATGTTGGCGGTGATCCCGGAGGGGCCGAGCTGGGCCGCCAGGAAGTGGTTCCAGGCGTGCAGCGCGGCCTTGGACGCGCCGTAGGAGCCGGCCCCGCGCAGGGCGGCGATGGAGCTGATGGTGACCACCCGGCCGCCGCCGGGCGCGAGCCGGTCCCGGACGCACTCGGTGAGCAGCACCGCGGTCAGCACATTGCGCTCGAAGTCGCCGCGCCAGCGGGCGAGCACGGCGTGGGCGCCGGCCCCGATCCCGATCTCGCGGCTGCCGGCGTTGTTGACCAGCACGTCGATCCGGCTGGGCAGGTCGCCGAGCAGCGACTCCACCGCGTCGGGGTCGGTGAGGTCGCAGGCGATCGGACGGACCCGGGCGCCGAGGGCGGTGGCCGCCTCGACCAGCACCTCGCGTCTGCGGCCGACGATGGTGACGTCGTCCCCGTGCTCGGCGAAGCGCCGCGCGACTGCCAGTCCGATGCCCGTACCGCCACCGGTGACGACGACGTTCCTGCCCATATCAGCCCCTTCGACTGGAGTGGGCTGATTCTTACCACGCCTTTGCGCGGCGCCCTCGGGGCGGGGGCGCGAACGCCCCCGCCGGAAGCAGGGTGTATGGAGCTCAGCAGCCGGAACGGGCCGTAGGCGCGCTCGCACGCAGCGACGTGAGAGCAGAGTCACATGCCGACCGCGTAACCTTGCACACCGGTCCACGTGTTACAACACGTGGACCGGGGGACGAGTCGGCAACGCCGTCCGCTCCCCGGCTGGAGTTCCGGCGGACTCCACAGGTCGGCCGCCGTCGCTGGACGGCCGACAGGGCACGGCGCGCGGTTGCGGGGATGGGTTGAGCGGCCTCTCCCGGCACATACCGCGCGCCGTGTGCCCCGCCCGCGCCGCTGCCGTCCGCTGCCGTGTCAGTTCCCCTGCCGTGTCCGGTGAACGCCCGAGGGGCCCAGCCGTGGTGCGGCTGGACCCCTCGGAAGTCGGTGCGGCTCTCCCCGGTGGGGGTCGGCGGTCAGCGGGCCTCGATCGGCACGAACTCGCGGATGACCTCACCGGTGTAGATCTGCCGCGGGCGGCCGATCTTGTTGCTGGGGTCGGTGATCATCTCCTGCCAGTGGGCGATCCAGCCCGGCAGCCGGCCGAGCGCGAACAGCACGGTGAACATGCTGGTCGGGAAGCCCATGGCGCGGTAGATCAGGCCGGTGTAGAAGTCCACGTTCGGGTAGAGCTTGCGGGAGATGAAGTAGTCGTCCGTGAGGGCGTGCTCCTCCAGCTTCAGCGCGATGTCCAGCAGCTCGTCGGCCTTGCCCAGCTGGGCCAGGACGTCGTGGGCCGCGCCCTTGATGATCTGCGCGCGGGGGTCGAAGCTCTTGTAGACGCGGTGCCCGAAGCCCATGAGCTTCACGCCGTCTTCCTTGTTCTTCACCTTGCGGATGAAGGCGTCGACGTCGCCGCCGTCCTGCTTGATCTTGGTGAGCATCTCCAGCACGGCCTGGTTGGCACCGCCGTGCAGCGGGCCCCAGAGGGCGTTGATGCCCGCCGAGATCGAGGCGAACAGGTTGGCCTGGGAGGAGCCCACCAGCCGGACCGTCGACGTGGAGCAGTTCTGCTCGTGGTCGGCGTGCAGGATGAGCAGCTTCTCCAGGGCGCTGACCACGACCGGGTTGAGCTCGTAGTCCTCGGCCGGCACCGCGAAGGTCATCCGCAGGAAGTTCTCGACGTAGCCGAGGTCGTTGCGCGGGTAGACGAAGGGGTGGCCCTGCGACTTCTTGAAGGCGTAGGCCGCTATGGTCGGCAGCTTCGCCAGCAGCCGGACGGCGGACAGCTGGCGCTGCTCGGCGTCGAACGGGTTGTGGCTGTCCTGGTAGAACGTGGACAGCGCGCTGACCACCGAGGACAGCATCGCCATCGGGTGGGCGTCGCGCGGGAAGCCCTGGTAGAAGCGCTTGACGTCCTCGTGCAGCAGCGTGTGCTGCGAGATGTCGTGCTGGAAGACGGAGAGCTGGTCGGTGTTCGGCAGCTCGCCGTTGATCAGCAGGTAGGCGGTCTCAAGGAAGGTCCCGCGCTCGGCGAGCTGCTCGATCGGGTAGCCCCGGTAGCGCAGGATGCCCTGGTCGCCGTCGATGTAGGTGATCGCGGACTTGCAGGCGGCGGTGTTTCCGAAGCCGTTGTCCAGCGTGGTCAGGCCGGTCTGGCTGAGCAGCTTCGAGATGTCGAAGCCGGCGTTGCCAACGGTGGCGTCCACCACCGGGTACTCATACTCGTTGCCCTGGTAGCCGAGTACTACAGAGTTGTCGCTCACGTCTTCCCTCACCAGCGAAATGAACCTCTTCAAGGGGTGCCCTGACTCTGTCCTACCATCCCCCATCCGAGCGACCTACGGGTAACCCGGGTGACCCAAAAGAGCCGGGACCTACAAAGAAGCATCCTCCTCGCCTTGGATTCCCAACAGTGGGCAATGGTTGCTGAACTCAACCGGATCGGAGCCGATGGTCGAGGGCGGTATGGCGTCGACCTGCGGAAACGGCCCGCACGGCCTGCGCCAGCGCCCTTCGTGAACCGACCAGGACCACGATCTTCTTGGCCCGGGTGACCGCGGTGTAGAGCAGGTTCCGCTGGAGCATCATCCAGGCGCTGGTAGTGACAGGGATCACTACGCAGGGGTACTCGCTGCCCTGCGAACGGTGGATGGTGACGGCATAGGCGTGGGCCAGTTCGTCCAGTTCGTCGAAGTCGTAGGGGACCTCCTCGTCCTCGTCGGTGAGGACGGTCAGTCGCTGCTCCTCCAGGTTGAGGCCGGTGACCACACCCACCGTTCCGTTGAAGACCCCGTTCGCGCCTTTGTCATAGTTGTTCCGGATCTGGGTGACCTTGTCGCCGACCCGGAAGGTCCGCCCGCCGAAGCGGCGCTCGGGGAGGTCCGGGCGGGACGGCGTGACCGCACCCTGGAGCAGCACATTGAGGTTGCCCGCCCCGGCCGGTCCGCGGTGCATCGGCGCCAGCACCTGGATGTCCCGGCGCGGGTCGAGGCCGAACCTGGCCGGCAGCCGGCGGGCGACCACGTCGACCGTGAGCCCGGCGGCGAGCTCGGCGTCCTCCTCCGGGAACAGGAAGAAGTCGGCCAGCCCGTCGGTGATCGGCGGGACGCCCTCGTTGATCCGGTGGGCGTTGCTGACCACGCCGGACTGGGCCGCCTGCCGGAAGATCCGGGTCAGCCGGACCGCCGGGACCGGGCTGCCCGGCGCCAGCAGGTCCCGCAGCACCTCGCCCGCACCGACCGAGGGCAGCTGGTCGACGTCGCCCACCAGCAGCAGGTGCGCCCCCGGCGGGACCGCCTTGGCCAGCTTGTTGGCCAGCAGCAGGTCCAGCATCGAGGCCTCGTCGACCACCACCAGGTCGGCGTCGAGCGGCCGGTCCCGGTCGTAGGCGGCGTCGCCGCCCGGCTTGAGCTCCAGCAGCCGGTGCACGGTGGAGGCCTCACAGCCGGTCAGCTCGGCCAGCCGCTTGGCCGCCCGCCCGGTGGGCGCGGCCAGCACGATCTTCGCCCCCCTGGCCTGGGCCAGGGTGACGATGGAGCGCACCGTGAAGGACTTGCCGCAGCCGGGCCCGCCGGTCAGCACGGCGACCTTCCGGGTCAGCGCCAGCCGGACCGACTGCTCCTGCTCCGGGGCGAGGTCGGCCCCGGTCCGGCCGCGGAGCCAGGTCAGCGCCCGGCCCCAGTCGACGTCGGCGAAGGCCGAGAGCCGGTCCTCCGTGGTCCGCAGCAGCCGCAGCAGCTGCCCGGCCAGGGAGATCTCGGCCCGGTGGAAGGGGACCAGGTAGACGGCGGCCAGCCGCTCCCCGGCGGTGTCGGAGTCGGCGCCGCCGTGCTCGGGCGGCAGCTCCTCGCGGACCACGCCCTCCTCCGCGACCAGCTCGGCCAGGCACTCGATGACCAGGCCGACGTCGACCGCGAGCAGCTTCACCGCGTCCGAGATCAGCTGCTCCTCGGGCAGGAAGCAGTGGCCCTGGTCGGCGCTCTGGGAGAGCGCGTACTGGAGGCCGGCCTTGACCCGCTGCGGGCTGTCGTGCGGGATGCCGACGGCCTGGGCGATCCGGTCGGCGGTCAGGAAGCCGATCCCCCAGACGTCCGCCGCCAGCCGGTAGGGCTCGTTGCGGACCACGGTGATGGAGGCGTCGCCGTAGTTCTTGTAGATCCGCACGGCCAGCGAGGTGGACACGCCGACGCCCTGGAGGAAGACCATGACCTCCTTGATCGCCTTCTGCTCCTCCCAGGCGGCGGCGATCAACTTGGTCCGCTTGGGCCCGAGTTTGGGGACCTCGATCAGCCGCTCCGGCTGCTGCTCGATGACGTCCAGGGTGTCGGTGCCGAAGTGCTCGACGATCCGGTCGGCCAGGCGCGGGCCGATGCCCTTGATCAGCCCGGAGCCCAGGTAGCGGCGGATGCCCTGGATGGTGGCCGGCAGCACGGTGGTGTAGTTCTCCACGGTGAACTGCTTGCCGTACTGCGGGTGGCTGCCCCAGCGGCCCTGGAGCCGCAGGCTCTCGCCGGGCTGCGCGCCCAGCAGCGCGCCGACGACGGTCAGCAGGTCGTTGGCGCCCCGGCCGGTGTCGACCCGGGCGACGGTGTAGCCGGTCTCCTCGTTGGCGTAGGTGATCCGCTCCAGGACGCCGGTGACCTCGGCGAGCTGGATCTGCGGCGCCCCCGGCCCGGCCGGCCTGCGCTGGTCGGCTGTCATCTGCCACCCGCTCCCAAGTTGCTGCGGTCCGCTGTGGGTGCACCGTACCGCCCGGCTCCGACAGCCACCGCCCCCTCGAACGGCGCAGCGCGCGGCCGGTGTCGGGGAAGAACTCGCCATGGGGCACTGTTGCGAGTGTCGATCGCATCTGTTCCGGTACCAGCACCCCTTCGCGGAGGTCTTCCCATGAGCCTGTACGACATCCCGCTGCACACCCTGACCGGTGACGCCACCAGCCTGGCCGAGTACCGGGGCCGGGCCGTGCTGGTGGTCAACGTCGCCTCCAAGTGCGGCCTGACGCCGCAGTACGCGGGCCTGGAGCGGCTCCAGCAGCAGTACGGCGAGCGCGGGCTCACCGTGCTCGGGGTGCCCTGCAACCAGTTCGCCGGGCAGGAGCCGGGCAGCGCCGAGGAGATCCAGGCCTTCTGCTCGACCACCTACGGCGTCAGCTTCCCGCTGCTGGCGAAGGCCGACGTCAACGGCGAGGGCCGGCACCCGCTCTACACCGAGCTGGTCCGGACCGAGGACGCCGCGGGCGAGGCCGGCGACATCACCTGGAACTTCGAGAAGTTCCTGCTCTCCCCCGCGGGCGAGGTCGTCGGCCGGTTCCGGCCGCGCACCGAGCCGGAGTCGGCGGAGGTCGTCGCCGCGATCGAGGCGCAGCTGCCGAACTGAGCGGAGGCGGACCGCCTGTACCGTGCCCCGGCCCGAGCCCTAGGCTGAGGATCATGACTGACCTCAGCTTCCGTCGGGCCGGCATCGCGGACCTGCCCGCGATCGTGGCCATGCTCGCGGACGACGAACTAGGCGCCCAGCGCGAGTCCCGCAACGATCTGACGCCGTATCTGGCGGCCTTCGAACGAATAGACCGCGATCCCGGCCAGCACCTGCTGGTCGCGGACCGCGGCATCGAGGTCGTCGGGACCCTGCAGCTGTCGGTGATACCGGGCCTGTCCCGGCGCGGCGCCACCCGCACGGTCATCGAGGCGGTGCGGGTCCGGGCCTCCGAGCGCGGCACCGGGCTGGGCAGCCTGCTGATCGAGTACGCCATCGAGGAGTCCCGCCGGCTCGGGGCCGACCTGGTCCAGCTGACCTCGGACGCGAGCCGGGCCGACGCCCACCGCTTCTACGAGCGGATGGGCTTCGTCGGCTCCCACGTCGGCTTCAAGCTCAGCCTCGGCTGATCCCGGCCGCCCCCGGCGCGGGATCAACCCGCGCTGGGCTCGTCCTCGCTCAGGTTGCGCTGCACGGTGCCGGGCAGGCCGTTGTCGCGGTGCCACTCGGCGACGAGCTCGTCCTTGACGCCGAAGCGCACCAGGTGGCGGCCGACGACGTCCTCCAGCTGGTCGAGGTGCTCGGCCTCGCCCTCGACGGCGAGCAGCAGCACGCCGGGCTCGGCGGTCAGCGTGGCGGTGCCACGGCCGAAGGTCACGGCGCCGAGGCCGGTCTCCTCGTCCCAGCTGGTCTCGACCTTGCGGCCGAGGTGGGAGGCGAGCTGCTTGGCGTAGCGGTGCGGGCGGTCGGTGACGACACGGGCTTCGGAGCGGGGCATGGGTGTCCTCCGGGACAGCTGGGGCCCTGCGGGCTCTCATGGGCGCAGGATCTATTTAGGCTAGCCTAATGGAAAATATGAGCAAAGCTCTCTAATTTCTCGGTGACAACCGGCGCCGGGCCCTCCGGCCCGGTGTTCGAGGCCGATATCCTGGTTCTCCCACCGAACCAGGAGCCCCGAGTGACCGTCGATGTCCCCGCCGAGGTGGAGCTGGCGGACGCCGTCATGCGCGCGAGCAAGCGCATGCGCCGAGGCACGTTCCATCGACTCTCCCCGTACGGGATCACGCCCTCGCAGGGACGTGCCCTGGACGTGCTGGCCCGGAGCCCGCACCAGAGCGGTCGGATCCGGCTGAACCAGCTGGCGGACCGGCTGCACATCGCCCCGCGCTCGGTGACCACCGTCGTCGACGCGCTGGAGGCGGCCGGCCTGGTGGCCCGGGTCCAGGACCCGGAGGACCGCCGGGCGATCCTGCTCCAGCTGACCGAGGCCGGCGAGCGGATGGTCGAGGAGATCAGCCGGGTCCGCCAGGAGGTCGCCGAGGAGTACTTCGGCGCCATCGCACCCGAACAGCGGAGCAGCCTGCTCCAGCTGCTGCGGACCGTGGACGAGGCGTACGAGCAGGCCCATCCGCACCACGGGCACCACCACGGCCAGCCGGTGCCGTAGACCGCCGGCCGCAGAGCCGGGGCCGTCACCCGCATGCCCTCGGTCGGTGGCGGCGCGCCCGACCGCCCGCGAGCATCGGTCCATATGACGCACCGTTCGCCGTACCACCGCCCGCTCCAGCGCCTCCTGACGGTCCGTCCGCCGGCCGCCCGCTGCCGCCGGATGCTGTCCGCGCTGGTGATCGCCCTGACTCCGCTCCAGGTCCTGGCCCCGGCCGCCCCCGCCGCCGCGCTCGCGCCCACGCTGCGGCCGGGGTCCGCCCCCTTCCTCGGCGCCCCCAGGGTCGGCGCCGTCTTCGCCACCGTGAACGGCAGGCCGAACGGTCACTTCTGCACCGCCTCGGTGGTCGACAGCCCCGGCCACGACCTGCTGGTCACCGCCGCGCACTGCGTCGTCGCCCCGGGCAGCGGCCGGGCCCGCGACGGCCTGGTCTTCGTCCCCGGCTACCACGCCGGCCAGGAGCCCTACGGGCGCTGGCGGGTCCGGGCGGTGGTGGTGGACATCCGCTGGGCGCAGCACGGCGACCCGGACTACGACGTGGCCTTCCTGAAGACGGTCCCGGTCACCGGCGCCCGCCGGGTGCAGGACGCCGTCGGCGCCGAGGCCATCGCCTTCAACGCCCCGCACCGGGTCGGGGCCGTGGCCGTCGGCTACCCGAGCGGCACCGAGATCCCGGTCCGCTGCCGCAGCAGCCTGCACGAGTTCGGCGGCGGCCAGTCGGAGTTCGACTGCCCGGGGCTGCCCAACGGGACCAGTGGCGGGCCGCTGCTGGCCGGCGGCGACCCGGCCGGCGCCGGGCGCGGCACCGTCGTCGGCGTCATCGGCGGCTACCAGCAGGGCGGCCTCAGCCCGGACGTCTCCTACACGCCGTACTTCGGCTCCGGGATCGCCCAGGTCTACCGGAAGGCGCTGGCCGTGCGCTGACCGGTCCGGGGCTGGTCCGGGACCGGTCCGGGGCCCGGCCGGTCCGGGGCTGGTTAGGCTGGGCGGCATGATGGACCTCGGACGTCTGCGGGCGCTGCACGCCGTCGCGGTGCACGGCTCCGTGGGCGGGGCCGCCGCGGCACTCGGCTACACCCCGTCCGCGATCTCCCAGCAGATCACCAAGCTGGAGCGGGAGACCCGGACCCCGCTGCTGGAGAAGCGCGGCCGGGGCGTCGTGCTGACCGACGCCGCCCGCGAGCTGGCGGCCGCGGCGGAGCAGGTGCTGGCACTGGTCGAGTCGGCGGAGGTGGCGCTGGAGGAGCGCCGGGGACAGGTCTCCGGACGGCTGGTCATGGCCGCCTTCGCCACCGCCGCGCGCGGGCTGATGCCGTCCGTCCTGGCCGACCTGACGGCCCGCTACCCGGAGCTGGAGCTCCGGCTGCTGGAGAGCGACCCCTACCCGATGGCCGAACTCGTCGGCCGCGGCGAGGTCGACCTCGCGGTGGTGCAGGACTGGCCGAACACCCCGCTCCCGGTGCCGGAGGGCGTCGCCCGGCTCCCGCTGGGCGAGGACCCGGTGGACGTGCTGCTGCCCGCCGGCCACCCGCTGGCCGCGCTCCCCGAGCTGACCGTGGCGGACCTGGCCGGCCAGCAGTGGATCAGCGTCCCGCCGGGCAACATCTGCCACGACTGGCTGGTCCGGACCATGCGCGAGGCCGGCGAGGAGCCGGACGTCCGCTTCCAGGTCGGCGAGTTCGAGACCCAGATCGCGCTGATCGCGGCCGGGCTCGGCACCGGTCTGGTGCCCCGGCTCGGCCGGGGGGCGCTGCCGGAGGGCGTGGTCGCCCGGTCCGTCCGTCCCGAGCCGAGCCGGCGGGTGTTCGCGCTCTGGCGGGAGCAGGCGACCCGTCGGCCGGCGATCGCCGCCGCGCTGGAGACCCTGCGGGCCCGCTGGCCGGAGCGGGAGTCGGCCCCGGTGCCCGCCCCGGTCCCCACCCCCGTTCCGGTCCCGGTGCCGGGCTCCGGCTTCAGCTCGCGAGGCCGATGACCAGCCACATGAAGCCGGTGCCGGCCAGGGTGCAGAGCAGCGTGGAGCGCGAGGGGTGCGGGCTGTGCGCCTCGGGCAGGATGTCCGAGGTCGCCAGATACATCAGGAACCCGGCGAAGAAGCCCAGGTAGAGCCCGACCAGGTGCTCCGGGATGGTGAACAGCAGGGTGATCCCGGCCCCGAGCACCGGGGCCGCGGCGTCGCAGCCGAGCAGCACCAGCGCCCGGCGCCGGTCGTTCCCGTAGAGCCGGGTGATCGTGTAGGTGTTGAAGCCGTCCGCGAAGTCGTGCGAGATGACCGCGATCGCGACCACCGCCCCGAACCGGTCGCCGACCTGGAAGGCCGCGCCGATCGCGAAGCCGTCCATCACGCTGTGCAGGCAGAGCGCGGCGGCCGCGGCCAGCCCCAGGTTCTCGCTGCGCCCGTGGGCATGACCGGGGCCGGCCCCGGCGACCGCGCCCTGCGGGTGGCCGTGCCCCGGTATCGACAGGTGCGGCGGGCCGGTGTGCCGGTGCTCCGCGTACTCGGACTCGTGCGCCCGGTGGATGGCGACCGAGCGCTCCACGACGTGCAGCACCAGGAAGCCCAGGACGAACATCAGCAGCCCCTCCGGCACCCCGAACAGGTCCTCGGACGCGGCGTGGAGGGCCTCCGGCAGCAGGTCGAAGCCGACCACGCCGAGCATCAGGCCGGCGGCCAGCCCGAGGACCAGGTGCCGCCGGTCGCCGACCCGGCCCGCGACCAGGCCGCCGACCAGCGTCATCAGAAAGGCCCCGAGGGCCACGATCACCGGCATCAGGCCACCCCCGCGCTCACGAAGCAGGACTCTCACGAAGGAGGACGGCGGCGTCCTGCCCAGCCGCCGCCGTCCTCCGTGTGGGCCGAACCCGTGCCCTCGACTCCATCGTGGCCGGTGCCGCGCACCCCCGCCCGCCGGAATGCTCCGGACGGGGCGTCAGCCGCTGCGGTCAGCCGCCGAGGTCCGCGCCCAGGTGGGCGCGGATCAGCGCCCGGAGCTCGCCGCCGTCGATCAGCTTGAGCTCGGGCAGCGAGGCGGCGGCTATCACCGCGTCCGGGTGGAAACTGCCGGTGGTCGCCCAGATCCCGCGCTCGGCGGCCTCCTCCACCACCACCTCGGCCACATTGCGGACCACCTCGGCGCCCACCACCTGCGGTCGGCGGGCCGCGCAGACCACGTACGGGACCTCGGCGAAACGCCGGCCGTCGCCGTGGCCGAGCGCGAGCAGCCCGTCCTGCCCCTGCAGCCGGGTCTCCCACTCGTCCAGGCCCAGGTGTTCGAACAGGTCCGCGATCAACGCGGCGAACTCGGTGGGCGAGAGCTGCTCGGGCGCGGGCGGACCCGCGCTGCCGACCGCGTAGGGCTCGACCGGCTCCGGGACGAACGGGTCGCCGGTGATGCGGCACGGCAGCTGCAGCAGCCGCTCGACCGAGGCGCCGTGGTCGCCGGGCAGCAGCGAGCCGGCGTACAGGTCGGCGCGCCTGGCGTCGATGCTGACCACGCAGCTCTCCCCGGCCTCGGCGGTCACCGCCCGGCCGTTCAGCACGATCCCGTCGAGCCGCGACTCGGTGTCGGCGGCCAGGATCGCGTCCAGCGCGCGCAGCACCAGCCGGGCGACGAGCTGCAGGTAGCGGGCGTGGAAGTGCTCCAGCGGGCGCGGCACCGGCTCGACCCCGCCGTTCAGCACCACCCGGAACTCCAGCGCCGGCGGGACCACCGCCGTGCTCGGGAGCACCAGTTCCACCACCGCGGTCCGGGTCAGCGCGCGGTAGGAGACCCGCGCCGGGACCTCCAGGCCGGGCAGCCGGCCGGCTGCGGCGAGCGCGCGCTCCAGCACCGACTCGACCGCGGCCGGCTCGCCCCGCTCGTAGGCCGCGCGGTAGTCGCCGAGGCGCTCGTTGTACTCGCGCACGGTGCGGGAGCGCCGCTGCTCCTCGCGCTCGTGGGCGAGCCGCGCCTCCTCCGCCTGGCGGCGCAACTCCTTCTCGTTGTGCCGGTATTCACGCAGCGCCCGCTGGTGGTCCAGCCTGGCCGCCGCCAGCTGCTGCTGGTAGGGCCCGCTGAGCAGCGGCTTGCCGGAGGCGCCGACCGGGAGCTGGCCGGGGTCCGGCGCGTAGTCGACCCAGCGCGGCGGCTCGACCAGGGCGTCGGCCGGCAGCGGCCTCGGCTCGTAACTCCGGTGCAGGGCGTCGAAGTCCACGGCGGGCGACGGCTCGGCGGCGAGCCCGAGCAGTTCCTCCAGGCGCTCTTCCGCCTCCTGGGCCACCTCCGTGTACTGCCGCGCGAGGTGGGCCCGGCCACCACCTGCCGTCATCCTGGCTCCCCGTCACCTGATCGCTTCAGAAGGCAAGCATCTCATCAGTAGGGGCTCCACTTCGCCCCCATCGGCCCATCGAAGTGCTCCTGCCACCGGCTCCGGGTGCCCGTCCGCCGATACGCCCAAACCGGACGGAGCCTGGGAGTAGGACGGCAGTCGGGAAACCGCCCCCCGAACGCTCGGTGAACACTCCCTCCGGGTTCTCCCGCAGCGGTCCCGGGCGCGTCAGGATCGCGCCGAACGTTCACCCGGCCTCGAAGAAGCACCCACCCATCTCGAAGGGTTCCCCATGTCTCGTCGTCGTATCGCGACGGCCGCGGCAGTCGGCGTGGTAGCACTCGCCTCCGTCGCAGCAGCCTCCAGCACGGCCCTCGGCGCCACTGCGGTCCAGCCCGCCAACAAGCACGAGCACGGGCACAACACCCTTTCGTACACGGTGTCCACCCCCGTGGTCGACAAGATCAAGAACGGCCCCTGGACCCTGTCCCAGGGCGACGCCTCGGTCGGCGGCCCGACCGTCACCGTCGACGGCGTCACCTACCCGAACGCGGCGGTCGACCCCTCCGGCACCGGCGCGGTCCCGGCCCAGAGCGGCATCACCGGCACGCCGAGCCCGCTCACCGGCTACTGCTCCGTCAGCAACGGCGCCAACCCCTCCTCCGGCACGGTGCTGCGCCAACCCGCGCACACCACGCTCGCCATGCAGCCGTACTACTTCCCCTTCGTGACCAGCAGCGACGGCGGCAAGACGCTCACCGGCTACTTCGACTACCGGCCGAAGGACACGGACGAGGCGGTCGTCTCGGCCACCTCGACCGACCACGGCAAGACCTGGACCTACACCGGCGAGGCGCTGGAGCAGAACTCCGGCCTGTGCGCGAACGGCAACACCAACGACGACGGCCAGGGCCACGCCTTCGTCATGACCGTGCCCGGCTACGGCGGCAACGGTCAGGCCGACAGCGGTAGTTCGGCGCAGATCCTCTACACCCTGAGCCGCCCGCTCGGCGACGCGCCCGGCATCAACCTGATCGTCCACAAGCTCACCCCCAAGGGCGACGACCCGCTGGCCGGCCTGCCCGCCAGCGAGCCGGTCGGCGAGGGCGGCGGCACCGCCGCGACCGCCGCCGTCACCGTCCCGGCCGGCCCGCTCGGCGCCGGGGTGACCGTCAACGTCGGCTCGACCGACAACTTCGAGCAGCCCGGCCACTTCAACGTCGACGGCCACATCGTCGACTGCAACGACGACAACGCCACCGCGACCGCCTTCACCGGCTGCACCACCCGCGACGGCGCCGGTGTGACCATCGCCGCCGGCGACGCCGTGACCGCCGACTCGGTCATCCCGGCCGGCGACCAGCAGACCTCCGGCCTGATCGCCCCCGACGGCATCATCAGCACGATCCCCGACTACAAGGCCGCCCCCAAGGGCAGCGTCGCGGTGCTCTACACCGAGAAGATCGACAACTACTACATCCCGACCACCACGACCGCCGCGGTCACGCTCCCCGCCGCGACCGTCCCGGTGGCCTCCACCTCGGCGCTGCCGCTGACCGACGGCTCGGTCACGGTCAGCCTGGGCACCGTGGCCGGCATCGTCCAGACCACCTGCACCGGCGAGACCGCCACCAGCCTCACCGGCTGCACCGGCGGCACCGGCGCGGTCGCCAAGGGCAGCGACGTCGGCGCCCCCGGCGCGGCGGTCGTCCCCTACGCGACGCTGGCGCTGACCGGCGAGGGCAAGAACAAGCCGAAGAGCCTGTTCGGCAACAACGAGGACCTTGAGATCGTCCGGGTCGCCTACACCTACGACGGCATCCACTTCACCGACCTCGGCCCGATCACCGGCCTGAACGACCCGAACAGCAACAGCACCACCGAGCTCCGCTGGGTCGGCTCGCGCGGCACCGTCATCACCAACCCCGACGGCACCTACGGCCTGTTCCTCTCCGGCGCCTACGCGGCGGACGGCGACAGCGACGCCTTCAACCAGATCTTCTACTCCTCCTCCACCAACGGAGTGAACTGGAGCGCACCGCAGAAGCTACTCGGCACCGACTACACCTTCTCGGCGGAGGCCCAGCAGGCCGCGAACGGCGGCGCTCCGGCCGTCAGCGGCTACTACGCCGGCCGCGTCTACGACCCGACCGTGGTGCAGAACAGCAACGGCACCCTGACCATGGTCTTCGCCGGCTACGGCACCCCGAAGCCGCTGCCGACCACCGGCTCGGTGCTGGGCACCGACCCGAGCTCGCTGTTCACCGTCCCGGCCGCCGAGGCCGCCGACTACCGCACCATCCTCAGCCTCACCCTGCGCCCGTACTGGACCAAGTGACGCCCCGGTAGCACCGACGCGGAGGGCGGTCCGGACCCCTGGTCCGGACCGCCCTCCGCGTCGTCCGGCGTAGCGCCGCCCCGTGCTGGGTAAGTCGGAGGGCAGGTGACTCGGAGCACAACGGCCGGCGACAGGCGGGGGTGACGCGGTGATCGGGGACATGTGGGTCCGGGTGGCCCTGCTGGACCGGCCCGGCTACCTGAGCAACGGCCGGTCCGTCATCGTGACCGAGCCGCAGCTCTACGCCCTGGCCGACGAGGACGACAGCAGCGGCGGCGTGCGGATCCCGCTGGACCGGGCCGAGTGGGAGTCCTGGCGGGCCGCCGCCCGGCGCTACCGACTGGTGCTGGAGGGCGCCGCCGCCGAACTCCAGGCCGCCGAACGGCGCAGCCGCCGCGCGGCCGCGCGGACCCAGTCCGGCGCCCGCCGCCGGGCCGCCGTCGCCGCCGAGGCCGCGTTCGCCGAGGCCGCCGAGCGCTACCCGGTCCGGGTACGGGCGGCCTCGGACGCCTACTGGCCGATCCACTGCGAGATCCAGCGCCGGGTGGAGGCCCAGGCCGGGGCCCGGCGCTGGACCGAGATCCTGGCCCGGTTCGAGGGCGCGGAGCAGGAGCGGCTGTGGGGCCTGGGCCTGGTCGGGAGCGGAGCGGCCAGCTGCGAGGTCCATGTCTTCCGCTGGGACGTGCCGACCGTGCTGCCGGAGCAGGTGGTCTGCTCGGAGCGGCAGTTGACCGCGATGGAGCTGGACCGGGCGCTGCTGTCGCTGCGGGCCGAGTGGCGGGTGCGGCGGGTCCACTGGGCGGCCGAGGCCCGGGCCGCGGTGGAGCGGGAGACCGGCGGGGTGCCCTTCGAGCTCTGGTGGCGGGCGGCGACCACCCGGACCGACGCCCAGGAGAAGGTGATCTCCCCGCGCTCCCCGGCCGGTCCCGGCGGGCTGTCCCGGCCGCGCCGCACCGGCCGCCGCCAGGAGGTGCTGCAGCTCCCGGACGGCGACGGGGAACCGCTGCTCTAGGTAGCGCTGCTCCAGGCGGCACTGCGCGAGGCGCGCGCGGCGCGCCGCCGCGAAGGAGCGGAGCGCCCGCCGCACGGGCCGGAACCCGGCAAGCAGCCGCGGCCACCCCACCGACTCACCCGACAGGGAGCGACGATGAACAAGGTATGGCTGATCACCGGTGCCGGCAGCGGCTTCGGCCGGGCGATCACCGAGGCCGCGGTCCGGGCCGAGGTGACGGCCTGGGAGAAGACGGCCCGCGACACCACCTTCGACTGAACCGCGTCCGTCCCGTCCCGCCCACCCGGCCCAACGCCCCGCGCCCGGGGCCGGGTGGCGTGATAGACCGACAGCGGGGGTCGGCCGCCCGGCGTTCACAGGGAACACGGCAACGGGACACGGAACGGGAACGGAACGAGGACAGCGGATGGTCACCTACGCCGACATGCTCACCCTGAAGCCGCTCGGGGACCCACCCGCGGACCGGGTCGCGGCGGAACTGCTCGACACCGGGCAGGTCGGCGACGTCGAAGCGCTGCTCCGGACCGTCTCCTCGATCGGCCACGACGTCCCCGGGAACACTCCGCAGCTGCTCCGGGACCACCTGGAGGAGACCCGGGGCTTCCCGGAGTGGACCGACCCGGACCGGGTGGCCCACATCTCCGCCTTCTACCGGAAGCACCGGCGCTCGGCCGACATCGTGCTGTGCACCACCGGGCTGGTCGGCACCTACCTGTCGCCGGTGGGGGCGAGGACGCTGCACTCCGCCCACCGGCCGGACCGGCCGCACCGACAGCTGGCGCAGTCGACCGGGCTGTTCCTCGCCATGGGCGAGCCGGACGCCTTCACCAGCCGCTCCGGGCTGATCCCCGCCTGCCAGAAGGTCCGTCTGGTCCACGCCGCGATCCGGCTGCTGCACACCCGTTCGGGCCGGTGGGACAGCGAGCGGGACGGGATGCCGGTCTCACTGCTCCAGACCTACGGCGCGGCCCTGGTCTGCTCGATCGCCACCCTGGACGGCCTCCAGCAGCTGGGCGTGCAGGTCAGCCCGGTCGAGGAGGACGGCTACTACTACGCCTGGCGGCTGATCGGGCACTGGCTGGGCCTGCCCGACCGGCCGGTGCCGCTGCCGGACGGCGTCGGCGAGGCCCGGACGCTGTGGCACGAGGCCAGGGACGGGGGTGAATGGGCGCCCAGCGAGGAGGGGGTGCTGCTGACCCGCAGCTGCACCGAGCTCTACGAGTCCTACCTGCCGCCGGGGTTGAAGGGCATCGTGCCGGCGCTGCTGCGGCAGACCCTGACCGACAGGTTCGCCGACATGGCCGGGCTCCCGCACGCCGTCCACCGGCGCGGCACGCCGCCGGCCGAGTCCGTGGAGGAGCGGCTGCACCACCACTCCTCCACCGGCAGCGGCCACCGCCGGCTCCACCACTACCGCGACCACCAGCTGCTGGAGGCGCTGGGCCATGTCGCGAGGAAGGTCGGCCGCGGCCCGGAACGCTCCCACGAGGGCTCCGAGCCGCAGCTTGCCGACCACTGCTGACTACCGCGCGGCGGCGGACTCCTCCTCGCCGGCGAAGGCCCGCCAGAGCCGGGCGTAGGGGCCGTCCAGCTCCAGCAGTTCGTCGTGCGGGCCGTCCTCGACGATCCGCCCGTGGTCCAGCACCACGACCCGGTCGGCCCGGGCGGCGGTGGTGAGCCGGTGGGCGATCACCACGGTGGTCCGGCGGGTGCCGGCCCGCTGCGACAACCGGTCGGCGGCGCGGTTCACCGCCGCCTCGGTGGCCAGGTCGAGCGCCGCGGTGGCCTCGTCCAGCAGCAGGATGTCGGGGTCGACCAGCTCCGCACGGGCCAGGGCGATCAGCTGCCGCTGGCCGGCCGAGAGGTTGCGTCCCCGCTCGCTCACCTGGTGCAGGTAGCCGCCGTCCAGACCGGCGATCATCTCGTGCGCCCCGACCGCCCTGGCCGCACTCTCGACCTCGGCGTCCGAGGCCTCCTCGCGGCCGTAGGCGATGGCGTCCCTGACCGTGCCGGAGAACAGGTACGCCTCCTGCGGGACCACGCCGAGCCGGTGCCGGTACTCGGCCAGGTCGAGCTCGCGCAGATCCATCCCGTCGACCCGGACCGCGCCGCCGGTCACGTCGTAGAACCGGGCGAGCAGCTTCACCAGCGTCGACTTGCCCGCGCCGGTCTCGCCGACCAGGGCCACGGTCTGCCCGGCGGGGATCCGCAGGTTGATGCCGGTGATCACCTCCGACTTGCGCGCCGGTTCGGCCCCGGCGGCGTCGTGCTCCCCGGCGGCGTCGTGTTTCGCGGCGGTGCCGTTCTTCGCGGCGGCGTTGTTCTTCGCGATCGCGGTGTGGGTGATCGCGTTGTAGGCGAAGTGGACGTCGTCGAACTGGATGTCGCCGCGCAGTCGGCCGACCGGCTTCGGCTCGGCCGCCTCCGGGGTCGACGTGGGCGTGCGCAGCAGGTCGCGGATCCGGCTGAGGCCGACCACGGCCTGCTGGTAGCCGTCGAAGACCTGCGAGAGCTGCTGCACCGGCGAGAAGAACAGGTCGATGTAGAGCAGGTAGGCGACCAGCGCGCCGGTGGTGAACGTCCCGGCGTCGACCCGGTGCGCGCCGACGATCAGCACCAGCGCGGCTGCGACGCTGGAGAGGAACTGCACGAAGGGGAAGTAGAGCGAGATGTAGAGCTGCGCCCTGATCCGGGTGTGCCGGTAGTCGTCGCTGAGGTCGGAGAACCGGGCCCGGTTGCGGTCCTCGCGCAGGAAGGCCTGCACGATGCGCATCCCGGCGACGTTCTCCTGGAGGTCGGCGTTGACCGTGCTGACCTTCTCGCGGGCCAGGTTGTAGCTGGCCGAGGACTTCTTCCGGAACACCAGGGTGGCGATGATCAGCGCCGGCAGCACCGCGAACACGAACAGCGCCAGCTGGACGTCCAGGACCAGCAGCACGATGAAGATCCCGAAGAAGGTCAGCAGGCTGACCACGGCGGTGACCACACCGGTCTGCAGGAAGGAGCTGAGCGCGTCGACGTCGGTGGTCATCCGGGTCATGATCCGGCCGCCGAGCTCGCGCTCGTAGTAGTCCAGGCCCAGCCGCTGGAGGTGCGCGAAGATCTTCACCCGGAGCGAGTAGAGCACCCGCTCGCCGGTGCGCCCACTGATCTGGGTCTCGGCCCACTGCACCGCCCAGTCGCCGAGCACCACCAGCAGCGCGACCACCGAGGCGAAGACGATGGCCGTCTCCGCCTTCTTGTTCACGCCGCTGTCGATGCCGTGCCGGACCAGGATCGGCAGCGCCAGCGAGGCCAGGGCGTCCAGGGTGAGCAGCACCAGGTCAAGACCGAGCGGCAGCCGGAAGGGGGCGAGCATCCGGCGGAGGTTGAACTGCGGCTCCGGCCGCTTGGCCTGCTCCAGGTCGATGTCGGGCACCCCGTTGGCCGGGGGCAGGGCGGCGACCTTGGCCAGCAGGTCCGGGGTGGCCGGCATGCTGCCCATCGCGTTCATCACGCCACCGCCGCCGCCACCGCCGCCACCGCGGCCGCCACCGCCGCGGCCACCGCGCCCGGCGCCGGCGAAGCCGCGGCCACCGGCCCCGCCGAGACCGACGGCACCTGCTGCCGGGGCCGCGCCCGCGGCTGCCGCCGGAGCCTTGCGGACACCGGCGAGGTCGTTGTCCTCGGCGTCGGGGAAGCGCTCCCGGTCCCACAGGGCCGGGGTGATGCCGTGCCCGTCGACCGCCGCCGGGGCGTGCTCGGCCGCGTCGGCCAGCAGCCTGGCGACCGGGTCGGCGGTCCGGACGTCGCCGGCGAGCGCGTCGGGGTCGGTGAGCAGCGAGCGGTAGAGCGAGCAGCGGCTCTCCAGCTCCTCGTGGGTGCCGATGTCCACCAGCCGTCCCGCCTCCATGACCGCGATCCGGTCGGCGAGCAGCAGGGTGGAGCGGCGGTGGGCGATCAGCAGGGTGGTCCGCCCCTGCATGACGGTGCGCAGCGCCTCGTGGATCTCCGCCTCCACCCGGGCGTCCACGGCGGAGGTGGCGTCGTCCAGCAGCAGGATGCGCGGGTCGGTGAGGATGGCGCGGGCGAGGGCGACGCGCTGGCGCTGGCCCCCGGAGAGGGTGAGGCCCTGCTCGCCGACCACGGTGTCGTAGCCCTTGGGCAGTTCCTGGATGAACCCGTCGGCCTGGGCGGCCCGCGCGGCCGCCTCGACCTCGGCCAGGGTGGCGTCGGGACGGCCGTAGGAGATGTTGCTGCGCACCGACTCGGAGAACAGGAAGCTGTCCTCGGGCACGATCCCGATGGCGGCGCGCAGCGAGCGCAGGGTCAGGTCGCGCACGTCGTGGCCGTGCACCCGGACGCTGCCGGAGGTCGCGTCGTAGAAGCGCGGGAGCAGCATCCCGACCGTCGACTTGCCGGAGCCGGAGGCGCCGACCAGCGCCAGGGTCTCCCCCGGGGCCAGCTGCAGGCTGAAGTCCCGGACGACCGGGTCGCTGTGCTCGGAGTAGGCGAAGTCGACGGCGTCGAAGGCCAGGGCCGGCACCCCGTCGGCCTGCTCGATCTCGTTGGCGTCGAGTTCGACGGCGTCCTCGCGCTCGCTGATGACGGGGCGCTGGTCGATCAGCTGGAAGACCCGCTCGACGCTGGCACGGGCCTGCTGGCCCACGGTCATCAGCATGGTCAGCGTCCGGACCGGGGCGGTCATCTGGGCCACGTAGGTGGAGAAGGCGACGAAGGTGCCGAGGGTGACCTCGCCCTGCAGCGCGAGGTAGCCGCCGAGGGCCAGCACCGCGACCTGGCCGAGCGAGGGGATGGCCTGCATGGCGGGGCTGTAGCGGGCGTTCAGCCTGATGCCGCGGAGCCGCAGCGCGAACAGCCGGCGGCTGGTCCGCTCCAGCCGGTCGAGCTCCTGCTCCTCCTGGCCGAAGCCCTTGACCACGCGGACGCCGGAGACCGCGCCGTCCACGACGCCGGCCACGGCGCCGGCCTCCTGCTGGGCGGACCAGGTCGCGGGGAACAGCTTCTTCCGGCTGAGCTGGGCGAACCACCACAGGGCCGGGGCCATGGCGATGGCGATCAGGGTGAGCAGCGGGGAGAGGAAGAGCATGACGACGATGGAGAGCACGAAGAGCAGCACGTTGCCGATCATCATCGGCATCATCGACAGCAGGCCCTGGATCATCTGCAGGTCGGAGGTGGCCCGGCCGACCACCTGGCCGGTGTCCAGCGAGTCCTGCCGGGCGCCGTCGAGCCGGGTGAGCGAGTCGAAGAGGTCCTCGCGCAGATCGTGCTGGACGTCCAGGGCGAGCTTGCCGCCCCAGTAGCGGCGGACCAGGGTCGCGCCGAAGACCAGTGCGGCCGCCCCGATCAGGGCGATCGCCCAGGGGGTGAGCGACCTGGTGTGGGCGGTGATCACGTCGTCGATGATCAGCCGGGGGATCAGCGGCACCAGGGCGCTGACGGCCATGCCGAACAGCGAAGCGCCGAAGGAGACGATGACATTGCGCCGGTAGCGCCAGCAGTAGGAGCTGAGGCGCCGCAGCCAACCGGGCGGTGTGCCGGGTATGGCGTCAGCGTTCTGTTCCGCGCGTGACCTGTGAGCCTTGAGCATAATTAGCCATGCTAACTGTCTCGGGAGTGGGCCGTCTACAGACCTTCCCGCCAACGCGCAACGGGATGCGCGGCGGCGTTCCGTGGACTCAGCGGGCGGAGCCGTAGACCCGCTCCACCGCCAGCCGGATGACGAGGCGTCGGTCGGCGACCATCGCCGCGCGGTACTCGTCCCAGTCGGGGTGCTCCCCGGCGACGGCCCGGTAAACGTCGATCAGCTCCTCGACGGTCGCGTCGTTCGGGTCGGCGGCCACCGGGGTGAGCTCCGCCGTGCCCTCGGCCACGGCGTAGGACCACTGGTCCGTGGAGGTGACGTAGTAGCTGGCGCGCGGGTCCCGGCGGAGGTTGGCCACCTTGGCCCGGTCCGCGGTGGTGGAGATCCGCAGCAGCCGGGTCTCCGGGTCGAAGGTGTGGGTCACATTGGAGAGCTGGGGGCGCCCGTCCCGCTTGAGCGCCACCAGCGCGCCCCCGTGCGACTCGGCGATCAACCGCTCAAGATCCTTGGCTGACATCTGGTCGTCCTCCCACTGGCTCGGTCCCTGGTTGGCTCAGCGCCATCCTGCCCCGTCCTGTTCCCGGGCGCCCCCGAACGCCCCACCGGGACACCGAACTCGGTGGTTCAGGCCGGAGTGGGCCCGGCCGCCGTGGGGCCGGCCGGGGCCGGGGCCGCGGCCGCGGCCAGCGCGCCCAGGGCCAGCCGGTGCAGCAGCGCCGACATGGCCCGGCGGTCGGGCTCCCGGTCGGCGGCGACACTGTGCGGGGTGGAGTTCAGCAGGCCGAACACGGCGTGGACGGCGGCGCGGGCGTCGTCGCCGAGCCCGGGGTAGGTCTGACCGGCGATGCCGACCCACAGCTCGACGTACTGCCGCTGGAGACTGCGGACCTGGCGGCGCTCGACCTCGGGGAGGTGCAGCAGCTCGCGGTCGTGCAGGGTGATCAGCGCGCTCTCGTCCAGGGCGAAGTCGATGTGCCCCTCCAGCAGCGAGTCCAGCGCCGCCGCGGGGTCCGGGGCGGCCTTCACCCGGCGCAGCCCCTCGGTGAGCAGTCGCTCGCTGATGCCGATGAGCAGGTCGGCGAGCATCGCGTCCTTGCCGGCGAAGTGCCGGTAGAGACCGGGCCCGGAGATGCCGACGGCCTTGCCGATCTCGTCCACGCCGACCCCCATGAAGCCGCGCGCGGCGAAGAGCCGGGCCGCCTCACGACGGATCTGGGCCCGACGGGGGCTTTCCACGGGACTCGGCTGGGTCGACATCCCACCATCCTAGACAGCGGGGTTATCGGACGTTAACCTGCGAAGGGCAGTTAACGATGATTAACACACGGCAGGCTCGCTGCGGAACGGCGCAGGAGCACGCAGAGGAGAGCACGGCCATGATGCTCGCTCAGTCCGCGGCGCCCCGGTTGGACACGGCGGTAGACCCCGCCTCCGACACCGGCCGCGCCAACGCCGCCGCCCAGGGCGCGCTCGTCGAAGAACTCCGGGACAGGCTCGCGGCAGCGGCCCAGGGCGGCGGCGAACGGGCCCGCGCCCGGCACACCGCGCGCGGGAAGCTGCTCCCCCGCGAGCGCGTGGACGCCCTGCTCGACCCGGGGTCGCCGTTCCTCGAACTCTCCCCGCTGGCGGCCGAGGGGCTCTACGGCGGGGACGCGCCCGCCGCCGGACTGATCACCGGCGTCGGCCGGGTCGCCGGGCGCGAGGTGGTGGTGGTCGCCAACGACGCCACCGTCAAGGGCGGCACCTACTACCCGATGACGGTGAAGAAGCACCTGCGGGCGCAGGAGATCGCCCAGGAGAACCGGCTCCCCTGCATCTACCTGGTGGACTCGGGCGGCGCCTTCCTGCCGATGCAGGACGAGGTCTTCCCGGACCGGGACCACTTCGGCCGGATCTTCTACAACCAGGCCCGGCTCTCCGCCGCCGGGATCCCGCAGCTGGCGGCGGTCCTCGGCTCCTGCACGGCGGGCGGCGCCTACGTCCCGGCGATGAGCGACCAGACGGTGATCGTCCGCAACCAGGGGACGATCTTCCTCGGCGGGCCGCCGCTGGTGAAGGCCGCCACCGGCGAGGTGGTGACCGCCGAGGAGCTGGGCGGCGGCGAGCTCCACTCCCGCACCTCCGGGGTGACCGACCACCTGGCCGAGAACGACGCCCATGCGCTGGCGATCCTGCGCACCGCCGTGGCCGGACTGGGCCCGCGCAGCCCGAGGCCCTGGCCGGTCGAGCCGACGGAGCCCCCGGCGGTGGACCCGGACACCCTCTACAGCGCGGTGCCCGCGGACCCGCGCACCCCCTACGACGTGCGCGAGGTGATCGCCCGGATCACCGACGGCAGCCGCTTCGCCGAGTTCAAGGCGGAGTACGGCCCGACCCTGGTCACCGGCTTCGCCCGGGTGCACGGCCACCCGGTCGGGATCGTCGCCAACAACGGCATCCTCTTCGCCGAGTCCGCCCTCAAGGGGGCGCACTTCATCGAGCTCTGCGACCAGCGCGGGATCCCGCTGGTGTTCCTGCAGAACATCTCCGGCTTCATGGTCGGCCGCCAGTACGAGGCCGGGGGCATCGCCAAGCACGGGGCCAAGATGGTCACCGCCGTCGCCGGCACCCGGGTGCCCAAGCTGACGGTGGTCATCGGCGGCTCCTACGGCGCGGGCAACTACTCGATGTGCGGTCGGGCCTACTCGCCCCGCTTCCTGTGGATGTGGCCGGGGGCCAAGATCTCGGTGATGGGCGGCGAGCAGGCCGCCTCGGTGCTGGCCACGGTCCGCCGCGACCAGTTCGAACAGCGCGGCGAGAACTGGTCGGCGGAGGACGAGGAGGAGTTCCGCCGCCCCGTGCGCGAGCAGTACGACCGGCAGGGCAACGCCTACTACGCCACCGCCCGGCTCTGGGACGACGGCGTGATCGACCCGCTGGACACCCGCACCGTGCTCGGTCTCGCGCTCAGCGCGTGCGCCAACGCGCCGCTGCCGGACCCCCGCCCCTACGGCGTCTTCCGGATGTGACGGTCCGCCGGATCCGCGCCTCGCCGGTACGACTCACCGGCGGGGCGACTCACCCGATCCGCCGGACCCGCCGTATCCGCAGCTGAATGTGAATGTGACGGAGGCTCACCCCCATGTTCGACAGTGTCCTGATCGCCAATCGCGGCGAGATCGCGGTCCGGGTCGCGCGCACCCTGCGCCGGATGGGCGTGCGCTCCGTGGCCGTGCACAGCGGCGTGGACGCCGGAGCGCCGCATGTGCGCGCCGCCGACACCGCCGTCCTGCTCGGCCCGGCCGACGGCGCGGCGGCGGCGACCAGCTACCTGGACATCGGGCAGCTGCTGGCGGCAGCCGCCCGGACCGGCGCCCAGGCCGTCCACCCGGGCTACGGCTTCCTCGCCGAGAACGCCGCCCTCGCCCGCGCCTGCGCCGACGCCGGCCTGGTCTTCATCGGTCCCCCGCCCTCCGCGATCGAACTGATGGGTGACAAGATCCATGCCAAGGCCGCAGTGCAGGCGGCCGGCGTGCCGGTCGTTCCCGGCAGCGAGGGCGACCGCCTCAGCGACGAGCAACTGCTCGCGGCAGCACAGGACATCGGCCTGCCGGTGCTGCTCAAGCCCTCCGCCGGAGGCGGCGGCAAGGGCATGCGGCTGGTCCGCGACGCGGCCCGGCTGCCCGAGGAGATCGCCGCCGCCCGCCGGGAGGCCAGAGCCTCCTTCGGCGACGACACCCTCCTGGTGGAACGGTGGATCGACCGCCCCCGCCACATCGAGATCCAGCTGCTCGCCGACGCCCACGGCACCGTCGTCCACCTCGGCGAGCGGGAGTGCAGCCTGCAACGGCGGCACCAGAAGCTCATCGAGGAGGCGCCCTCCCCGCTGCTCACCCCGGAGATCCGGGCGGCGATGGGGCAGGCCGCCGTCCAGGCCGCGGAGTCCTGCGGCTACACCGGCGCAGGCACGGTCGAGTTCATCGTTCCCGGCGACTCCCCCTCCTCCTACTACTTCATGGAGATGAACACCCGGCTGCAGGTGGAGCACCCGGTCACCGAGCTCACCGCCACCGTCGACGGCCACCGGCTCGACCTGGTCGAGCAGCAGCTGCGCATCGCCGCCGGCGAGCCGCTGGGCTTCCGGCAGCAGGACGTCGGCAGCCAGGGACACGCCGTCGAGGCCCGGATCTGCGCCGAGGACCCCGGGCGGGGATTCCTGCCGACCGGAGGCCGGGTACTGCTGCTGCACGAGCCCGAGGGCGAGGGGATCCGGGTCGACTCCGGGCTGGCCCCCGGCCTGCTGGTCGGCAGCGACTACGACCCCATGCTGTCCAAGGTGATCGCGTACGGCCCCGACCGGCCGACCGCGCTGCGAAGGCTGCGCGCCGCCCTCGCCGAGAACTGCACCCTCGGGGTCACCACCAACGCCGGCTACCTGCGCCGACTGCTCGCCCATCCGGACGTCGTCGCGGGTCGCCTCGACACCGGCCTGGTCGAGCGCCACCCCGAACTGACCGTACCGGCGCCCACCGACAACCGGCCGCTGCCCACCGACGGCACCACGGCCGCCGACGGCACCGTGCCCGCCGCCGAGCCGGCCCCCGCCGACCCCACCGCGGACGAGGCGCTCGCCGCCGCCGCGCTGGCCCGGCAGCTCGACCTCGGCGCGGGTACGGACGGCGGCGAGGACGGCTGGGCCGACCCCTTCGCCCTGCCCTCGGGCTGGCGGACCGGCGGGCAGCCCGCCTGGACCCACCACTGGCTGCGGCTCCCCGGCCAGGAACCGGTCGACGTCAGGACCCGCCCGCTGTCGCCCCGCACCGTCCTCGACCCCGCGGACCGTCAGGCCGACGGCGGGACCGGCTTCGAGGTCGCCGTCGGCGGCGCGCAGCCGGCCGCCGTGCACGTCCGCAGCAGCGGGGACCGGCTGAGCGTCACCCGGGACGGCCTCACCCGTACCTTCTCGCACGCCACCGACGGCCGGGCGGCCGACGGCCGGTCGGCGGCCGTGCACTGGCTGGGCCGTGACGGCGACAGCTGGGCCGTCCACCCGCACGACCCGCTGGCCGACCTCGCCCTGGGCACCGGCGGCGCCCGGGGCGCCACCCTGAACGCCCCCATGCCCGGCACGGTCACCCTGGTCAAGGGCGTGCTGGGCGAGGTGGTGACGAAGGGTCAACCACTGCTCGTACTGGAGGCCATGAAGATGGAGCACGTCATCACCGCACCCCACGACGGCGTCCTCGACCAGTTGCGGGTGACCGCGGGCAGCACCGTCGCCATGGACGAGCTGCTCGCCGTGGTCACCCCGCACGAGGAGGTCTCCTGATGGCCCCGACCGACTCCGCCGTCCCTCCGTCCGCTGCCGCCGAACCGGGCGTCCTGGACCTCGGCCTGCCCGCACCGGTCCCGCTCCCCGGGCTGCCGCGCAGCGTCCGGATCCACGAGGTGGGCGCCCGCGACGGGCTGCAGAACGAGGCGACCGCCCTGCCGGTCGAGGTCAAGGCCGAGTTCATCGCCCGGCTCGCCGCCGCCGGGCTGCGGACGATCGAGGCCACCAGCTTCGTCCACCCCAAGTGGGTGCCCCAACTAGCGGATGCAGAACAGCTGTTCCCCCTGGTCTCCGGGCTCTCCGAGCAGTACTCCGGGCTGCGGCTGCCGGTCCTGGTCCCCAACGAGCGCGGGCTCGACCGGGCCCTCGCCCACGGTGTGGCCGACATCGCGGTCTTCGCCAGCGCCACCGAGAGCTTCGCCGAGCGGAACCTGGGCCGGGGCGTCGAGGCCTCGATGGAGATGTTCGCGCCGGTGGTGCAGCGGGCGCGGGCGGCCGGGATCCGGGTCCGCGGCTATCTGTCGATGTGCTTCGGCGACCCCTGGGAGGGGCCGGTGCCGGCCGCCCAGGTGATCGGCATCGGCCGGCGGCTGCTGGAGCTCGGCTGCGAGGAGCTCAGCCTCGGCGACACCATCGGCACCGGCACCCCGGGCCAGGTGGCGGCGCTGCTCGGCGGCTTCGCCGCCGCCGGCGTGGGGCCGGAGCGCCTGGCCGTGCACTTCCACGACACCTACGGCCAGGCCCTGGCCAACACCCTGGCCGCCCTCCAGTGCGGGGTCGCCACCGTCGACGCCTCGGCCGGCGGCCTCGGCGGCTGCCCCTACGCCAAGAGCGCCACCGGCAATCTGGCGACCGAGGACCTGGTCTGGATGCTGCACGGCCTGGGCATCGAGACCGGCGTCGACCTGCCCGCCCTGGCCGCGACCAGTCGGTGGCTCGCCGACCGGCTCGGCCGTCCCAGCCCCTCCCGTGCTGTCCGCGCCCTGACCGGGAGCGGCAGCCAGCAGCAGTAGGCAGCAGCTGTCGGCCCGCGGCCACCCGCCGCGCGCCGCACGAGCGTCCTCCCCACCCTCCAGGAGTCTCCATGCTCGACCACCGCCTCGCCCCCGAGTACGAGGATCTGCGGCGCACCGTCGCCGAGTTCGCCCACGACGTCGTCGCCCCCAAGATCGGGGAGTACTACGAGCACGACGAGTTCCCCTACGAGATCATCGCCGAGATGGGACGGATGGGCCTGTTCGGCCTGCCCTTCCCCGAGGAGTACGGCGGCATGGGCGGCGACTACCTGGCGCTCTGCCTGGTGCTGGAGGAGCTCGCGCGAGTGGACTCCTCGGTGGCCATCACCCTGGAGGCGGCGGTCTCGCTCGGGGCCATGCCGATCCACCGCTACGGCACCGAGGAGCAGAAGCGCACCTGGCTGCCCCGGCTGTGCTCCGGCGAGATGCTGGGCGCCTTCGGGCTGACCGAGCCGGAGGGCGGCTCGGACGCCGGGGCGACCCGGACCACCGCCCGCTACGACGAGGCCACCGACGAGTGGGTCATCAACGGCTCGAAGTGCTTCATCACCAACGCCGGGACCGAGATCACCGGGCTGGTCACCGTCGCCGCCCTCACCCTTTCGAAGGAAGAGGGGGCCGAGGGCTCGCCGACCCGGGAGATCTCCACCATCATCGTGCCCAGCGGAACCCCGGGGTTCACCGCCTCGAAGAAGTACTCGAAGGTCGGCTGGAACGCCTCGGACACCCGGGAGCTCTCCTTCACCGACTGCCGCGTCCCGGCCGCCAACCTCCTCGGTGAGGCAGGCCGCGGCTACGCCCAGTTCCTCAGGATCCTCGACGAGGGCCGTATCGCGATCGCGGCCCTGGCCACCGGCCTGGCCCAGGGGTGCGTCGACGAGTCGTTGGGCTACGCCGCCCAGCGGCGGGCCTTCGGCAGGCCGATCGGCGCCAACCAGGCCATCCAGTTCAAGATCGCCGACATGGAGATGCGGGCCCACACCTCCCGGCTGGCCTGGTACCACGCCGCCTCCCGGCTGCAGGCGGGAGAGCGCTTCAAGAAGGAGGCCGCGATCGCCAAGCTCCACTCCTCCGAGGCGGCCGTCACCAACGCCCGCGAGGCCACCCAGATCCACGGCGGCTACGGATTCATGAACGAGTACCCCGTCGCCCGGATGTGGCGCGACAGCAAGATCCTGGAAATCGGCGAGGGCACCTCGGAGGTGCAGCGGATGCTCATCGCCCGCGAGTTGGGCATGACCTACAGCTGACTCCGCCGCCCGCCACCGAGCCGCCCCCCATCGAGCCGCGCAGCGGGCTCAGGGGGGCTCAGGGGGCTCAGGTCAGGGGCTCAGGGGATCACTACGACCGGTCGGTTGGCGCGCCGCGCCAGCCGGCCGGCCACCGAACCGAAGATCCGGCCGAGGAGCCCGTGGGTGCCGCCGACGACGATCGCGTCGGCCGCGTACTCACGGGCGACCTCCTCCAGCTCGTGGCAGATGTCGCCGCCGCGCTCCACCAGCACCCAGGGCACGTCCCGCAGATAGTCCGAACACGCCAGTTCGAGGCCGAGCACCTCGGTCCGGTGGTCCGGGACGTCCACGAAGACAGGCGGCTCGCAGCCCGCCCAGACCGTGGCCGGCAGCCTGTTCGCCACATGGACGATCACCAGGCCGGCCCGGGAGCGCCGGGCCATGCCGACGGCGTACGCCAGCGCCCTCTCACTGGAGACCGAGCCGTCGAATCCGACGACGACGCCGTGGAGGAACGCCGGGTCACAGGGGCGCACTCCCTGCGACTGGACTTCAAAACTGGGCATGGATGGATGGATTCCCGTCAGGGGCTCGGGCGGGGGCTTGTGCGGATGCTGGTGCGGGGAGTCGGGCGACGCGTTCTCGCCACGACTGGGCACTGGGCCCGGTGAGCCGAGGGGGGACTTCCACAACTTGGATTTGGGCCTGGGCAGACGCGGCTTCGGCCGCTCCGTGGGGTGAGCCACGGACCTGCCGTCACTGGGCTCTGGAAGCTCGTAACCGGCCATGGTCATGGTCGTTTCGGCGAGGTGGGATATGGACTGATATGCATGGTCACGACCCGCAGCACGTTGGACCGGGGGCGCCTCCACTGCGCTCTGCCCCGTTTCCGAAGCAGGCCGAGTGTCGGCTTGCGTGACCTCTTCCCTCCAGGGTACGGCGACAATCTGTCCGCGCCCAGATGCGGAGCGCAAGGAGCTCACGGTTACCACGAATGGCGGTCGCGTACGCCGGAGCGCCCGGGGCGTGCATGGAGCATGCCGCAGCAACGGCACATTCGCAACGGTGCCCGCAGACCGTTCGCACGGGTGCGGCCTCCGTCGCCCGGCGGGAACCGCCGCACCGGCAACGGCCGCACCGGGTACGGGCACCGGGGCGGAGGATCCGGCGCGCCCTCCCGGCCGCCCGAGCGGCCTCCACCGCCCCCAGCGGGGCCCTGCGCCTTCCCCGGGGCCCTGCGCCTCCCCCGGCGGGGCGCTGCGCCTGCCAGGGGCCCCGGCCACCCCTGCCCGACCCCCGGCGGCCGCAGCGGACCCGGCAGTCCGCCCGCCGGCATCGCGCCACGACCCACAGCCGCGCCCGATCCGGCAGGCCAGTTTCGGCCAGTATGGGTAACTTGCCTCGTGCATATGCCAACCGACTGAAACGATGCGTCCCATGCCGCCGCTGATGCTGTTCGACCTCGACAACACCCTGATCGACAGAGACCGCGCCTTTCGCGCCTGGGCCGCCTCCTTCCTCGCCGACCGCGACCTCCCGCCGAGCGGCCTCGACTGGCTGGTGACCCTCGACTGCGGCGGCTACGCCGGCCGACGGGTCGTGCTGCAGGCGGCGGTCGAGCACTTCGGCCTCAGCGAGGACGTCGAGCCGCTGCTGGAGGAGTACCGGGAGCACCTGGTGCAGTTGGTGGAGTGCCCCTCGGCCCATCTGGACGCGCTGCAGGCCGCCCGCGCGGCCGGCTGGACGATCGGCATCGTGAGCAACGGCGACACCAAGCCCCAACTGGCGAAGATGGAACGGACCGGCCTGGCCGACCTGGTGGACGGGTGGATCATCTCGGAGGAGGCCGACTGCGCCAAGCCCGACCCGCGCATCTTCCGGCTGGCCGCCGAGCGCTGCGGAGTCCGACCGGACTCCGACTGGCCCGAGAACAGTTGGATGGTGGGCGACCACCCGCCGGCCGACATCGCCGGAGCCCGGCTCACCGGGCTGCGCAGCGTCTGGCTCGCCCACGGCCGCCCCTGGCCCGAAACCGCCTACGCCCCCACCTTCACGGCCGACGCACTGCCGACCGCCGTGACGCACATCCTCGACTCGACCGGCGCACTCGACTGAGCACACGCAACCGCCGTTACGCGCCCCCCTTCACGCCCGTACGCCCCCTGCGCTCCCAAGCATTGGTTTTCGGTCAACTTCGTCGGGTTCCCTCATGATTGAATGCGCGTCCGGTTCTGTATCCCGCGCTGAGCTGCAGGTTCTCGCGAACCGGCCAATCGGCCGTGCGACAACTGGCCAGCACCTGACACGCCCCCTTCCCCGACGGCCCGTCGGGTGCGACCCTCGGTGATCGAATGCTTCACGCCAAATTGCCTTGTCGACATAGCGTTAGATGGTGAACTAGTCGCACCAACATCCCTGGACACAGTAGATTCGATCTTGGCGAGTGCGGGGGGCCGCGAAATGCTGCACAGGACCGATCAACCATGACGCCCCAGGCGTGGGCCGCGCGCTCGAGCACTCCCGGTGATATGCCGGGCGTTCCGCGCGTCGCACCACTCACGTCAGCGGCACACACGACCGAGGGGGCCGGAGCGCCTTGAGCAGGGTGAGTAGGAGCGCCGCAACAACGGACGGCGCAGCGTCCCCGCACGAACGGCGCGGAGCGTTCGCCGCGCTCGGTACCGGTGAACGTGTCGCCAGCGTCCCCACACCTACTCCCCCCTCCGACGAACCGTCAGCCGGCGCTGCTCCCCGCAAGCTCTCCGGTCGCCGTCGCCCCGAGGTCGTCGCCGTCCTCCTGTTCAGCGGAGCGCCGATCTTCGAGAGCTCCATCCCGCTCTCCGTCTTCGGCGTCGACCGCCAGGACGCCGGCGTCCCCCGTTACCGGCTGCTGGTGTGCGCCGGGGAGGACGGGCCGCTGGCCACCACCGGCGGGCTGACCATGACCGCCCCCTACGGCCTGGAGTCCCTGGGACGGGCCGGCACCGTGGTCGTGCCCGCCTGGCGCTCCGCCGCCCAACTCCCGCCGCCCGAGGCGCTGGAGGCGCTGCGCAAGGCGCACCGCGAGGGGGCCAGGATCATCGGGCTGTGCACCGGCGCCTTCGTCCTCGCCGCCGCCGGCCTGCTGGACGGACGGCCGGCCACCACCCACTGGATGTACGCGCCCACCCTCGCCAAGCGGTACCCGCAGATCCAGGTGGACCCGAGGGAACTGTTCATCGACGACGGCGACGTCCTGACCAGCGCCGGCACCGCCGCCGGGATCGACCTCTGCCTCCATGTGGTCCGCAGCGACCACGGGGCCGAGGCGGCAGCCGCGTTGGCCCGCCGACTGGTGGTACCGGCGCGCCGCAGCGGAGGACAGGCCCAGTACATCGATCGGTCTTTACCTGAAGAGATCGGCAACGACCCGCTCGCCGAGGTCGTGACCTGGGCCCTGGACAACCTCTCCAAGCAGTTCGACGTGGAGACCCTGGCGGCCCGCGCCTACATGAGCCGGCGCACCTTCGACCGGCGCTTCCGTTCGCTCACCGGCAGTGCTCCGCTGCAGTGGCTGATCTCGCAGCGGGTGCTGCAGGCGCAGCGGCTGCTGGAGAGCACGGACGTGTCCGTGGACGAGGTGGCCAGGCGGTGCGGCTTCCGTTCGCCGGTGGCACTGCGAGGGCACTTCCGTCGACAGCTCGGGGTCTCCCCCGCCGTCTACCGGACGTCCTTCCGGGCCCGGCAGTCGGTTCCCGCTCCCTCGGACGGCCAGTCGGCGTCCCCGACGGGCAGTCAGGTCGGCGGCGGCTCGTTCATCGGTGCGGCCGCCTCGGCCTTCCCCGGCCAGGGCGCCCCGTCCCAGGGGTTCGCCGGGCAGGGGCTGACCGGGCAGGGGTTGGGCGGCCAGGGCTTCGGCGGCCAGGGGCAGGGGTTCGGCGGGCACGCGGCCGGCCAGGGCTTCACCGGCTCCGGGCAGGGCCTCGGCGGCTCCGGCCTCGGCGGCTCCGGGCAGGGCCTCGGCGGTCAGGTGGTGAGCGGTCAGGGCCTCGCCGGTCCGGGTTTCTCCGTCCCGGGCAGCGGTGACGCCCCACGCGTCCCCCGGCCGAACACCCGCTCGCGGCGGACCGGTCGGCCCGGCCCCGGCGATCCGGGGCTGGCCGACCACGCCGCCACCGAGGACGGCCGAGGCGAACGCGACTTCCCCGAGCCCCCCGGCGGCGGGGGCGGGACGGCGCGGGCGCACCCCGACGCCGTGGCCCCGGTCCTCCAGCGGGGCGCGCGGGAGTAGCGCGGAGGCAGGCGGAGCAGGTCCGGGCCGAAACGCGGCGGCCCGGACCCGAGCCGACCGCGTCGGCCGTACGGGCCGTGCCCCGGCTGCGGCGCGGTTTGACTTGCGCACCGGACGACGGATGATCGACTATGCGGGACCGGTACGTCGCCCCGGCGTCCCACCGGTTCCGCACAGCCCGTATCGGACGAAAGCCACTCAGGACGGTGAACCGCGTGAATGATCGCATGGTCTGGATCGACTGCGAGATGACAGGGCTCGACCTCGAACGGGATGCGCTGGTGGAGGTCGCCGCGCTGGTCACCGACTCCGAGCTGAACATCCTGGGCGAGGGCGTGGACGTGGTGATCCGTCCCCCGGCCGAGGCGATCAACACCATGCCGGACGTGGTGCGGGAGATGCACACCGCCTCGGGCCTGCTCACCGAGCTGGAACAGGGCGGCACCCTGGCCGAGGCCGAGGCGCAGGTGCTCGCCTACATCCGCGAGCACATCCCCGAGGCCGGCAAGGCCCCCCTGTGCGGCAACTCGGTGGCGACGGACCGCGGCTTCCTCGCCCGGGACATGGCCACCCTGGAGCAGCACCTGCACTACCGGATCGTGGACGTCTCCTCGATCAAGGAGCTGGCCCGGCGCTGGTACCCGCGCGCCTACTACAACAGCCCCAAGAAGGTGGGCAACCACCGTGCGCTGGCGGACATCCGCGAGAGCATCGCGGAGCTGCGCTTCTACCGCGAGGCCGTCTTCGTGCCCCAGCCGGGCCCGGACACCGACGCCGCCCGGGCCATCGCCGCGCGGCACCAACTGCCCCCGGCCTGACCTGCTGCGACAACCGGGGCCGACACGCACGACCGGCTCGGAAAGCCGGTCGTGAGCACCGCTCGGGATCCTGTAGAGTTATCCCCGTCAGCGCGACAGAGCGCAGACGGATGGTGGGTGTAGCTCAGCTGGCAGAGCACTGGGTTGTGATCCCAGGTGTCGCGGGTTCGAGCCCCGTCACTCACCCCATCGGTAGGGCCCGGTTCTCCTGGAGAACCGGGCCCTACTTGCTGTGCTCCGTCGCCCGGTCGGTCCGTGCCCAAGCCCCAGGGGCGACCGGCGGGCTGTCGCCCCGTCAGCCGGCTGCGCCGTCGGGCCGCTCGTCGACGGGCGGGCCATCGATCCGGTGCTGCGCCTCCGGCTCGGGCCCGTCGAGTTCGCGGACGTCCAGCTCGGGCACCTCGACGGCGGGCACCTCGACGGCGGGCACGTCGACCTCCGGCACTGCCAGCTCGGGGACGTCGGCGATGTCCGGCAGCGCCGCCAGCGCCTCGTCCAGCGGGATCGGCTCGGGCATCGGCCTGCGCGGCACCGAGGTCGGCGACTTGGACCGCTCGGGGGTGGCCCCGTCCAGGAAGCGGAGCAGTTCCACCGGGAAGGGCAGCACCAGCGTGGAGTTCTTCTCCGCCGCGACCTCGACCACCGTCTGCAGCAGCCGCAGCTGGAGCGCGGCCGGGGTCTCACTCATGATCATGGCGGCCTCGGACAGCTTCTGGGAGGCCTGGAACTCACCGTCCGCGGTGATGATCCGCGCTCGGCGCTCACGCTCGGCCTCGGCCTGCCGGGACATCGACCGCTTCATCGACTCGGGCAGCGCCACATCCTTGATCTCCACCCGGTCGATCAGGATGCCCCAGCCGTTGGAGGGGCTCTCCAGCATCAGCTCCAGGCCCTGGTTCAGCGGCTCGCGGTTGGTCAGCAGGTCGTCGAGCTCGCTCTTGCCGATGATCGACCGGAGCGAGGTCTGCGCGACCTGGGACATCGCGAAGGTGTAGTTCTGCACATTGACCGAGGCCAGGACCGGGTCCTTGACCTGGAAGTAGACGACCGCGTCCACCCGGACCGTGACGTTGTCCCGGGTGATGCCCTCCTGGGCCGGCACCGGCATGGTGATGATCTGGACGTTGACCTTGCGCAGCCGGTCGGCGACGGGGATCAGCAGGGTCAGCCCTGGCTGCCTGATCGACTTGTGGACCCGCCCGAAGCGGAAGACGACGCCGCGCTCGAACTGCTGCACCACCCGCACGCCGGTGGCCACCCACAGCGCACCTGCCCCCAGCACACCCAGAAGCACGTCAACTCCGAGCATCCCAGCACCCCACCTCATCAGCACATACGGTGGCCCGACAGCTGTCGGTAACAGTCACTCCCAACGTTACTCGGCAGTCCCTGTCACCGGAACGGTTAGGACGATCAACCACTCACCGGGATCACCTGTACGCCGAAGGCGGCCAGCAGCACCGCTGCCTGCCGCTCCGAGACGCAGGCGCCGCGCAGCACCGGAATGTCCGTGACCGTCGGCTCGCCCAGGTCGGCGCCCCGGAGATCCGCCCCGGCGAACCGGGCGGAGCGCAGTTCCGCCCCGCCGAGCCGGCAGCCGTCGAGCACGGCGTCCCGGAAGTCGCAGCCGGTGAGGTCGGCCTCGGTGAAGTTGAGCCCGTCCAGCACCGCTCCCCGGAAGTCCAGACCGGCCACGTCGGCGAGGCCGAGATGGCAGCGGACGAAGGTGTAGCCGATCCCGCGCAGGGCCGAGAGCCGGGCCCCGACCAGTCGGCACTCCTCGAACCGGGCGCCGGCCAGCAGGGTCTGGCCCCACTGCGAGTTCGCCAGGTCGATCCCGTGGAAGACCGCGTCGGTCAGGTCCGCCCGTCCCGCCTTGAGGAAGGCGGCGCTGCCCCCTTCGAACCTGGCCTGGTCGAGCATGGCCCCGCCGAGGTCGGCCCGGTCCAGCCGGCAGTCGAGGAAGGCCGCCTCGGCCAACCGGACCCCGCGCAGGTCGCTGTCCTCGAAGCCGCAGTTGCGGAAGGTGAAGGGTGCGGCCGGGTAGGACAGCGCCCGGCGGAGGTCGAACCCGGAGAAGTCGACGCCGACGTGCTCCCGCCGGTCGGCGAGCAGGCTCCGGGCATCGAGGTCGGTCTCGGGACGTTGAGTGGTCACCCGGCCCACGCTCTCACACGGCTCCGACAACCGGTCCTGGCGCACGGCGCCGAGGACCGCCCGGCCGCGCCCGCCCTCGCCCGCGCTGCTCGCCCGCGCCGCGCGCCCCGGCTCAGGCCGAGGCCCGCAGCACCAGCTCCGTGGCCAGCTCGATCCGCTCATGGGTGCGGTCCGGGGCCGCGATCTCGTCCAGCAGCAGCCTGGCCATCATCCGTCCCATCTCCTCCGTGGGCTGGCGGATGGTGGTCAGTGGCGGATCCGTGTGCCGGGCCACCGAGGAGTCGTCGAAGCCGATGACCGCCACGTCGTCGGGCACCCTGCGCCCGGCCTCGCGCAGGGCGCGCAGCGCGCCGACCGCCATCAGGTCGGAGGCGACGAAGACCCCGTCCAGCTCCGGCCGTCGGCCCAGCAGTTCGCGCATCTGCCGGTGCCCGGTCTCCTCGGTGAAGTCACCGTTGACCACCAGCTCCTCCTGCTGGGGCAGCCCGACCGCGTCCAGGGCCTGGCGGTACCCCTGGAGACGGCTGCGTCCGGCCTCCATCCCCAGCGGGCCGGTGATGGTGGCGATCCGGGTGCAGCCGCGACTCGCCAGGTGGCGGACCGCGGCCTCGGCGCCGCCGCGGTTGTCGCAGTCCACGTAGCTCAGCGTCTCCAGGACCGAGCGGCGACCGCCGAGGACGGCCGGCAGGCCGAGCCGTTCCAGCAGGTCGAGCACCGGGTCCTCGGTCCGGACGGAGACCATCAGCACCCCGTCCACCCGGTGTCCGCTCAGGTAGGTGCCGAGACGGGTGCGCTCCTGGTCGGTGCGGACCAGTATCAGCAGCAGCTGCATGTCGGTCTCGGCCAGCTCGGTGGCCACGCCGCGGATGATCTGCGCGAAGAAGGGCTCGGAGGCGAGCCGGCTCTCGGTCTCCGGGATGACCAGGGCGACCGCGTCGGTCCGGCTGGTGACCAGGGTGCGCGCGGCGCGGTTGGGTACGTAGCCCAGCTCGGCGATGGCCTGCTGGACGACGGCGCGCGCCTGGTCGCTCACCCCCGGCGAGCCGTTGACCACCCGGGAGACGGTGCCCCGGCCGACCCCGGCGTGCCGGGCGACCGCCTCCAGCGTGGGGCGGGCGGCCCTCGGCTTCGACACGGGGTGCGGGCGTTCGGCAGCGTCGGTCATCGCGGGCCCTCCTTCTCGTTCGAGTGGCACCTTAGACCACTCCCGTCGGAAGGGTTGCCGTCTTCACGGGTGCGCTGACCCGCGTTGCTTGACAGTCGCTGCGGTTGGGGCGACGATTTCGAGAGGTTCGATTGGGAGCGCTCCCATCCACATGGACACTCCCCACGCTTCCCGTCGGACCGGACCGACCGGACCGACCGCACTGGCATGCGCGTGCACCCGACCCGTCCCACCGTCCACCAACTTTTTGGGAGCGCTCCCGTATGACCGCACTCCAGACCTCCCTCGGCCGGCCCAACCCAGGCCGTACCCCGTGCCCGGTACCGGCCCAGAGCCCGGGCGCGGCCGACGCCGTCACGGCCGGACTCACCGCGGACGAGGGCCTGCTCCGCTTTCCCACCGACTTCCTCTGGGGCGCCGCCACGGCCGCCTACCAGATCGAGGGAGCGGTGACCGAGGGCGGACGGACCGCCTCGATCTGGGACACCTACAGCCACACCCCCGGCCGGATCCGCAACGGCGACACCGGCGACACCGCGGCCGACCACTACCACCGCTTCCGCGAGGACATCGCGCTGATGTCCGACCTCGGCCTGCAGGCGTACCGCTTCTCGGTCTCCTGGTCCCGGGTCCAGCCCACCGGGCGCGGCCCGGCGGTGGAGCACGGCCTGGACTTCTACCGGGCGCTGGTGGACGGCCTGCTCGAAGCCGGCATCACCCCGGTGGCCACCCTCTACCACTGGGACCTGCCCCAGGAGTTGGAGGACGCCGGCGGCTGGCCGGTGCGCGACACCGCCGAGCGCTTCGGCGAGTACGCGGCGCTGATGGGCGAGGCCCTCGGCGACCGGGTCGGCCTCTGGACCACGCTGAACGAGCCCTGGTGCTCGGCCTACCTCGGCTACGGCTCCGGCGTGCACGCCCCGGGGCGCACCGAGCCGGCCTCCGCCCTCCGGGCCGCGCACCACCTCAACCTCGGCCACGGCCGGGCGGTCTCGGCGCTGCGCGCGGCGCTCCCCAGCTCGGCCCGGCTCTCCATCACGCTGAACCTGCACGAGGTCCGGCCGCTCAGCGACAGCCTGGCGGACCAGGAGGCGGCGCGCCGGATCGACGCGGTGGGCAACCGGGTCTTCACCGGGCCGATCCTCGACGGCACCTACCCGGAGGACCTGCTGGCCGACACCGCCCACCTGCTCGACTGGTCCGAGGTGATCCGTCCCGGCGACGTCGGGGCGATCTCGGCGCCGATCGACCTGCTGGGCATCAACTACTACACGCCCACCCTGGTCTCCTCCCGGCTGGGCACCGACGGCCTGGGTGCCGGCAGCGGCGCGGCCACCAGGGACGACGGCCACGGCCGGAGCGAGCACTCGCCCTGGCCCGGGTCCGAGGACGTCATCTTCCACCTGCCTCCGGGCGAGCGCACCGCGATGAACTGGAGCATCGACCCCAGCGGGCTGTACGACCTGCTCACCCGGACCGCCCGGGAACACCCCGGCCTGCCGCTGCTGGTGACCGAGAACGGCGCGGCCTTCGACGACTACGTCAACCCCGAGGGCGAGGTCCGCGACCCGGAGCGGATCGCCTACCTCCGGTCGCACCTCGCCGCCGTCCACCGCGCGCTGGCCGAGGGCGTCGATGTGCGCGGCTACTTCCTCTGGTCGCTGATGGACAACTTCGAGTGGGCCTACGGCTACGGCAAGCGCTTCGGCGCCGTGTACGTGGACTACGCGACCCAGCGCCGCATCCCCAAGTCGAGCGCCCTCTGGTACTCCGAGGCGATCCGGCGCGGAGGCGTGAGCGGCAGCTGAGTGAAGTGCACCGAGCCGCGCCGCGCCCCCGTTACGGGGGCGCGGCGCGGCTCGTTGTGTCGGGTGGATCACCGTCGCGCGCCCGCCCCTCCGGCGGGCCGCCCCGAGGCGGATCCAGGCAGCACGCCCCGACCCGGCCCGGCAGGCCCCGCCTGCCGCGACCGGCCAACTCGGCGAGGAAGTACCGAACCTGATGCGCCCCACGCCCCGCCGGTCGCCGTTGCGCCGGTCCGTGCCGATGGCCGCCCTGCTCCTGCTCCCGGCCTGGGCCCTGCTCACGGACGGGGGTGCGCGGCCGGAGCCGCGGCCGGCCGTGCGGGCGGCCGGACCGACCTCGGTACCGGCCCTCCCGGTGGCGGCACTGCGCCCCGGCCCGGGCCGGGGGCTACCGACCCTGAGCGCCCCGCCGCCCCTCTCCCCGGCTTCCCCGACTCAGCTCCCGCCCGCCCCGACTCCGCTCGCGCCCGCTGCGGCCCGACCCGCCCCGCCGCCGGGCACCCTGCCCCCGCACCGGGCCCCGTCCCCGCCGGCACCGACCCGGCATCCGGACGTCCCAGTGGCCGAGACCGGCGCCACCGCCCGGGAGGCGGAGGACCACAGCTCCGCGCTGGTGCCGATCGCGCTGGGCCTGGCGCTGACCGGAGCGGCCGTCTACAAGCACCGCGGCCTGCCCGGGGGCCACTGAACTGCACTGTCGGCGTAAGCGCTTCCAGACGCATCAGGAATCTCCCGGCGACGCACGGATCCGCAACCCCGGCCGGCCCCGGCCGCCCTCCGTGGGCTCGGCGCACCGCAGCCGAAACCTTCGGGCCCTGAACATTCGGCCCGCCTCTCCCGGACCTCCGACCGGCACCGGTCCAACCCGTCCCACCTGCAGTTATCACCATCCGGCGGGCACCTGGCGGCACATCGGGCCATCGGTCGGGCACGCTCCTACCGTTCATTTCCCGAAGGCAAACAGCCTGTTTCCGGCTGATGAACCAACGGAAAGTCACATCAACGTAACGGCAGCGACATTCACTCTTGCGGGACTCGGGGCACCGCCCTACCTTCATCGCAGACCCACCCCGGTAAGCGCTTACGGAACACCCCGACCTGGAGAGGTCCCCCCATGGATGCACGAGCCACCACCGGTGCGACACCGACGATCTACGACGTCGCCCGCCGTGCCGGTGTCTCCATCGCGTCCGTTTCCCGGGTTCTCAACGGCCGGGACAATCCGCGACCGGCCACCCGCGACCGGGTGCTGCAGGCCATCAGCGAGCTCGGCTTCGTCCCCGACGGAGCGGCCCGCGCGCTGAGCAGCCGGCTGAAGCACGTCGTCGGCGTGGTGTTCCGACGGGTCTACGGAACCGACGACGGCATGTTCGAGGACGAGTCGGAGAGCCTGCTCTTCGGCGACCAGATCAATCGGGGCATCGAGATCGTGGCCCAACGCCGCGGCTACGACCTGCTGGTGAGCTCCGTCAACATCGACGAGCACACGCTGCCCAACCGGATCATGACGATCGCCGGCAAGTGCGACGGGCTGATCCTGCACGACCAGGTGCTCTCCCCCGCGGGAATCGCCAACATCGCCCGGACCGTCCCGGTGGTGACCCTGGCCGGCGCCAGCGGCGGTCCGACCGCCAATGTCCGCGGTGACAGTGCGTCAAGCATGCGGGAGCTGGCCCAGCACCTGGTCCAGGACCACGGCTACCGCCGGCTCGCCTACATCGCCGGGCACGCGGACAGTCCGGACAACATCGTCCGCGGCCGTTCGTTCATGTCCGAGGTGCGGGCGCTCGGCGGCGAGTGCCTGACCGGCCCGGCCTGGCAGGGCGACTACTCGGCCGGCAGCGGGGTGCAGATCGTCCGGGGCCTGATCGCCCTGGGCGCGACCCTTCCCCGGGCCATCGCCTGCGCCAACGACCAGACCGCACTGGGCGTCATCTACGCCCTGGCCGAGCACGGGCTCGACGTGCCCGGTGACGTCGCCGTCACCGGCTTCGACGACCTGCCCTTCGCCCGGCACCTGCGACCGCAGTTGACCACCGTGCGCCAGCCCATCCAGGAGATCGGCGCCCGAGCCTTCGAGGTCCTTCACAGCATGATCACTACCGATAGCGGCGGGAGCGCTCCCAAGGACGAACGGGCGGCCCCACCCGACATCGTCCTGCCGACCAGGCTCGTCCGCCGCGAGAGCTGCGGCTGCCCACCCGATTCCCAGCCGCCCGTGTGGCGCCAGGTCAACTGAGAGGAGGCAGTCCCATGCGCACCATCCTGCGTCGGCTCGGCTTCTACGTCCTCGCCGCCTTCGCCGCCCTGACTCTGAACTTCTTCCTGCTCCGCATGCTCCCGGGGAACCCCCTGGCCGCCGCGCTCGCCAAGAGCACCGCCCAGGTCACCCCCGCCGAGCTCAAGGGCCTGGAGCAGCTCTACGGGATCGGCACCCACCAGAGCCTGATCTCCCAGTACCTCACCTATCTGGGGCAGTTGCTGCAGGGCAACCTCGGTACCTCCACCGCCAAGAGCGTCCCGGTGACCACCCTGATCTCCACCGACCTGCCCTGGACGCTCGGCCTGATCAGCGTCGCCACCGCCGTCTCCTTCATCCTCGGGACGCTGATCGGCATCCTGGTCGGCTGGCGGCGCAGCGGACTGCTGGACGCGATCCTGCCGGCCAGCACCTTCTTCCAGGCGGTGCCGTACTTCATCCTCTCCTTCCTGCTGCTGATCACCGTCGGCTACTACGGCGGGCTGCTGCCGATCGTCGGCGGCTACGACACCTCGCGGGACTCGACCGTCACCGAGGGCTGGAACATGGGCTTCGTCGGCAGCGTGATCAGCCACGGGGTGCTCCCGGCGGCGGCGATCGCGCTGGCCTCGATCGCCGGCTGGATCGTCGGGATGCGCAACATGATGATCACCACCATGGACGAGGACTACGTCCTGGTCGCCGCCGCCAAGGGGCTGCCGCAGTGGAAGGTCGCCGCCGTGGCCGCCCGCAACGCGCTGCTGCCGAGCATCTCCAACTTCGCGCTCTCGATCAGCCTGGTGGTCACCGGCTCGATCGTGACCGAGATCGTCTTCACCTATCCGGGTCTCGGCAACGAGATCTACCAGGCGATATCCAACACCGACTACCCGGTCATGCAGGGGATCCTGCTGGTCATCGTGTTCACCGTGCTGGCCGCCAACTTCCTGGCCGACCTGGTCTACGTCGCACTCGACCCGCGCGCCCGCAGGGAGGCCTGAGCCATGCGGTACCTCCGTTCCACCAAGGTCGTCATCGGCCTCGGCATCCTGGTGGTCTTCATCCTGACGGCGCTGTTCGGCCCGCTGGTCGCGCCGCACTCGGCCGACTGGCAGGCGAGCACCAGCGACTTCAAGGCCCTCTCCCCCTCCGGCCGGTTCTGGCTCGGAACCGACGTCCAACAGCACGACCTGTTCTCGCAGTTGCTCGCCGGCGGCCGGGACACCCTGCTGATCTCGCTGCTGGCCGGGCTGATCGCCACCGTGCTGTCGGTGGTGATCGGGGTGACCGCCGGCTATGTCGGCGGCCTGGTGGACGACCTGCTCTCGGCGCTCACCAACATCTTCCTGGCCCTGCCCGGGCTGCTGATCCTGATGGTGGTGCTGCGGGCGCTGCCGCAGGACATGACCAGCAATCCGCTGACCATCGGCGCGGTGATCGCACTCACCGCCTGGGCCTGGGGGGCCAGGGTGCTGCGGGCGCAGACGCTGACCCTGCGCAACCAGGACTACGTCGAGGCCGCCCGGGTGATCGGCGAGCGCAAGCCCCGGATCATCGTCTTCGAGATCGTGCCGAACCTGCTGCCGATCCTCGCCTCCTCGTTCATCTTCACGGTGATCTACGGCATCGGCACCTACGCCACCCTGGCCTGGCTGGGCCTGATCGGCGGCAACAGCGTCACCTGGGGCACCATGCTCTTCAACGCCCAGCAGCAGGGCGCGCTGATCTCCGGCTGGTGGTGGTGGTACGCCCCGCCCGCGCTCTGCGTCGCCGCCGTGGGTGTCGCCCTCGCCCTGCTGAACTTCGGCATCGACGAGATCATCAACCCCCGGCTGACCTCGGCCCGCGGCACCCGCGGCCACCGGATCCGGTTCGTGCTGGGCTTCACGCCCGTCGTCAGGGCCTCGGCCCCGCGGCCGGCGGCCGACCTCACCCCGGACCTCACGAAGGAAGTTGTCCAGTGACCCCGACGACTCCGACCACCCCGACGACTGCGCGGCCCTCGGCGGCGGCGTCCACCGTGGGCGCGCCGGTGCTGGAGATCCGCGACCTGTGCGTGGACTACGGCCTCGGGCCGAAGGCGGTGCGGGCGATCACCGACGCCTGCATCACCCTGCACCGGGGCGAGGTGCTCGGCCTGGCCGGTGAGTCCGGCTCCGGCAAGTCCACTCTCGCCTATGCGCTGACCAGACTGCTCCGCGCACCCGGCGTGATCACCGACGGCGAGGTGCTGTTCCACGCGACCGGCCCGGACGGCGCTCCGGCCCCGATGGACCTGCTCGCCGCGACCCCGGCCGAGCTGCGCCGGATCCGCTGGTCGCAGCTGGCGGTGGTGTTCCAGAGCGCCATGCACGCGCTCAACCCGGTCGCCCGGGTGGACGCCCAGCTGACCGACGCGCTCAAGGCGCACCGTGCGGGCATGACCTCGGCCCAGCGCCGGGAGCGGGCGGTGGAGTTGCTGCGGATGGTCGGCATCAGCGAGGACCGGCTGCGCAGCTACCCGCACGAACTGTCCGGCGGCATGCGGCAGCGGGTGATGATCGCCATGGCCCTGGCACTGGAACCGCAGGTCGTCATCATGGACGAGCCCACCACCGCGCTGGACGTGGTCACCCAGCGGGAGATCATCGAGGAGCTGATGCTGCTCAAGGAGCGGCTCGGGTTCGCGATCATCTTCATCACCCACGACCTCTCGCTGCTGATCGAGCTGGCCGACCGGATCGCCATCATGTACGGCGGCCGGATCGTGGAGCAGGCCGACGCCCGGCAGCTCTTCCACGCCCCGCGCCACCCCTACAGCCTGGGGCTGCTCAACTCCTTCCCCTCGCTGCACGGCGAGCGGGTCCGGATGGAGGGCATCCCCGGCTCGCCGCCGTCGCTGGCGACGCTGCCGTCCGGCTGCGCCTTCCATCCGCGCTGCCCCTACGCGATGGACCGCTGCCGGGAGGAGGTGCCGGTGCTGATGTCCCCCACCGGCGAGACCGGGGAGCGCACCGCCGCCTGCTGGCTGCAGGACGGACGGCAGGAGGTCCCGGCCCCGTTGGCGCTGACCGCCTCGCCGGCGGCCACCCCCACCGCATCGAACCCGACCGCGACCCTGCCCGCCCCCCAGCGCCCGGCCGGCGCTGCCCCGTCCGACGGGAGCCCCCTGTGACCACCGAGGTAGAAGGCCGCGTGGTGCACGGGCCGAAGCGTCCAGGCGTCCCCGCCCTGGAGGCCCGCAGCCTGACCAAGCACTTCCCCGTCCACAACGGGCTGCGGCGCGGCAGCACCCAGTTCGTCCACGCCGTCGAGTCGATCTCGCTGGCGCTGCCGGAGGGAACCGTCACCGCCGTGGTCGGCGAGTCCGGCTCCGGAAAGTCCACCCTGGCCAGGATGCTGGTCCAGCTGATCGCCCCGACCTCGGGCGAACTGCTGCTCGACGGAGAGCCGGTCGGCACCAGCGCCAAGGCCCGGCGCGACTACACCAGCCAGGTCCACCTGGTGCTGCAGGATCCTTTCTCCTCGCTCAACGCCGTGCACACCGTCCGCTACCACCTGGAGCGCCCGCTCAAGCTGCACCGCCGCCCCGGCAGCGCTGAGGAGCTGGACGAGCTGGCGAAGTCGCTGCTGGAACGGGTCGCCCTGAGTCCGGCCGACCGCTACATCGACAAGTACCCGCACGAGCTCTCGGGCGGTCAGCGCCAGCGCGTCGCCATCGCCCGGGGGCTGGCCGTCGAACCCCGGGTGCTGCTCGCCGACGAGCCGGTCTCCATGCTCGACGTGTCGATCCGGCTGGGTGTCCTCAACCTGCTGGACGAGCTCCGCGAACGCGAGCGGCTGGCGGTGCTGTACGTCACCCACGACATCGCCTCGGCCCGCTACCTGGCCGACACCGTCGTGGTGATGTACGCCGGCCAGGTGGTCGAGTCGGGACCGGCGCTGCAGATCACCGAGAGCCCGGCCCACCCGTACACCCAGCTGCTGCTCAGCGCGGCCCCCGACCCGCAGCGCGAGGGCACGGTGGTGCTGCGCGGCCGGGGCGCGCCGCCGAGCCTGATCGACCCGCCGAGCGGCTGCCGCTTCAACACCCGGTGCCCGTTCGCGATGGACATCTGCCGGAGCAGCACGCCCCCCGCGCTGCCCGTCGGCGACGACCAGGTCGCCGCCTGCTGGCTGCACAGCCCGGACCACAAGCCCGAAGCCCCGGTCGCGCCCGCGCCCTGAGCCCGGGCCACCCGGTCACGCACCGGAGGCACCCCGCCCGCACCACCCCACCCTCGCACCCCACCACCAGGCACCACCCTCGCGCACCACCCTCGCGCACCACCCTCGGCACGACGAAGCAGCGGCAACGACCATGCGACAGGACGAGGAGACGACATGGGAGACCCCGTCAGAACCGGCTCGCGCCGGGACCCGCCCAGAGCCGGCGCCCGGCGCGCCACGGACGGTCCGTCCCCGCCCCCGACCGGGGCGGACCGGCAGGTCCCGGAGGAGTGGCCGCTCCTCCGGGACGCGACACGGAACACCGCAGCACCCTACGCAGCACGCACGAGACATCCGGACACAAGGAGCGTAGAACAGTGACTCGCAATACCACCATCAGAGCGATGGCCGTCGTGGCTGCCCTCGGACTGGGTCTGACCGCCTGCTCCTCCAGCCACAGCACCCCCAAGGCCGGCGGCTCGGGCTCGACCGGCGCCGTGGGCAAGACCCTGGTCATCGAGGACAGCCCGGCGACCTCGTTCACCGAGGACTTCAACCCGTTCGTGGCCGGCGCCGACTTCAGCGGCAACCAGAACGCCAACTCGCTGGTCTTCGAGCCGCTGTTCCAGATCAACAGCCTCAACTCGACCGAGGCGCCGCTCCCGTGGCTGGCCAAGTCGCAGACCTGGTCCAACGACAACAAGACGCTGACGCTGGACCTCCAGCCCGGCGCCAAGTGGAGCGACGGGCAGGCCTTCACCTCGGCCGACGTCGTCTTCACCTTCAACCTGATGAAGCAGTACCCCGCCGCCGACAGCGGTGCTCCGATCATCAGCAGCGCCAGCGCGCCCGACGCCACCACCGCCGTGCTGAACTTCGCGACCCCGCAGGCCGCCAACTTCGTCGCGATCGACCAGCAGCTGATCGTGCCGCAGCACATCTGGTCCAGCCTGGGCGACCCGACCAAGGCCGTGATCACGGCGGCCCAGGCGGTCGGCACCGGACCGTACACGGTGGACCAGTTCTCCTCCCAGAAGGTGAGCTACAAGGCCAACCCGAGCTACTGGGGCACCAAGCCGACCGTCCCGGAGATCGAGTTCCCGGCCATCGCCACCAACGACGCCGCCCAGCTCCAGCTGTCGCAGGGACAGATCGACCTCACCGGCAACAACATCCCGAACGTCCAGAACGTCTTCGTGGCCAAGGACCCGGCCCACAACCACCTGTTCACCAGCAGCGCGCCGTACTTCCCGGCCGGCAACACCGTGTCGCTGTTCTTCAACCAGAAGAGCCCGAACGCCCCGGCCCTGACCGACCCGAAGGTCCGCCAGGCGATCAGCGCCGGCGTCGACCGGCAGACGCTGGCCAACCAGTGCGAGACCGGCTACGAGGCGCCCGCCAGCAGCTCGGGCGGCCTGATCGCCCCGGTCAGCGGGAGCCTCATCCCCAGCTCGCTGACCAACGACCTCCAGTCCACCAGCGACTCGGCCAAGGTCACCAGCCTGCTCACCGGCGACGGCTACACCATGGTCGGCGGCAAGTGGACCAAGGGCGGCAAGACGATCAAGTTCAGCGTCCTCGACCCCTCCGACTACAGCGACTACTTCTGCGACGCGGGCGACGTCGTCAGCCAGCTGAACAAGCTCGGCTTCGACACCACCCAGGTCACCGGCGTCCAGAGCACCGCCTGGGCCCAGGACGTCGCCGAGGGCCAGTACGACGTGACGATCCACTGGGGCCAGGGCGCGACGCCGTTCCTGCAGCTGCAGTACCTGCTCGACTCCACCCAGTCCGCCGCCATCGGCCAGTCCGCCGCCGGCGACATCGAGCGCTACAGCAGCGCCGCCGCCCAGGCCGCGCTCACCAAGTACGAGGGCGAGTCCGCCTCGGACACCGCCTCCCAGAACACGGACCTCGCCGCGCTGGAGCAGATCGTCTCCACCGACGTCCCGGCCGCGCCGATCCTCTACGGGGCGTCCTGGTACGAGTACAACGACGCCAACTACACCGGCTGGCCCAACTCGGCGAACCCGTACATGAACCCGAGCCCGAACAGCCAGGCGTACGAGTACATCATCCTGCAGCTGAAGCCGACCGGCTGATCCCGACAGCCCGTCGGAGCAGCCCGGCCCTGGTCGACCGGACGACGCTCCGGCCGGTCAGTCGAAAGCTCCCGACGGCGGCGCGGGAGAGGGTCGCGCGCCCTCGTCGGTGACCGGCACGGCCCCTGCCTGGAAATCCACCAGGCGGGGGCCGTGCTCGATGCGTCCGGGGAAGGAGTCGGTGGCGATCCGCCGGGTCAGCTCCGGGATCGGCAGCGGCTGCCGGGCCGCCAGCAGGACCAGGTTGCCGAACCGGCGGCCCCGCAGCACCGTCGGGTCGGCGATCAGCGCGACCTCGGCGAAGACCGCCCGCAGGGTCGCCACCTGGCCCCGGGCGAAGTCGAGCCGGCCGCCGTCGGTGATGTTCACGGCATAGCGGCCCTCGGGTCCCAGGGCGTCGTCGACCAACCGGGCGAACTCGACCGAGGTGCAGTGGGCGGGGATGCGGGCACCGCTGTAGATGTCGGAGACCACCAGGTCGGCTCCGCCGCCGGGGGCCCGCGCCAGGATCTCGCGGGCGTCGCCGCCACGCACCCTGAGCTGCCAGTTGCGGTCCAACGGGAGCTCCCGGCGGACCAGTTCGGTCAGCCGGGTGTCGATCTCGGCGACCTGCTGGCGCGAGCGGGGACGGGTCGCGGCGATGTAGCGGGCCAGGGTCAGCGCCCCGCCGCCGAGGTGGAGCGCGGTCAGCGGCCGGTTCGGCGGTGCGGCCAGGTCCGCGATGTGCCCGAACCGGCGCTGGTACTCGAAGGACAGGTAGGTCGGGTCGGCCAGGTCGACGTGCGACTGCGGTGTGCCGTCGAGCAGCAGCGTCCAGGCGCCGGGGCGGTCCCGGTCCGGCACGATCTCGGCCGTCCCGGAGGCGACCTCCTCGGTGACCGGCCCGCCCCCGCGCTGCCGCGCCGGATCCGGCTGCTTGGCCGTACCCGACTGCTTGGCCGTGTTCGCCTGCTTGGCCGTGTTCGATTGTCCGTCTGCGCCCTGCCGCTTGCGTGCCACCCCCCGAGTATGCCGGTGCGCCGCAGGAAGCCGCCGGTCAGAGGCAGTCCGACCCGCTCGCCGCGAGGGTCCTGGCGGCCTCGCCGAGAGCAGCGCGGAGCAGCACCGGGTCGGTCAGCGAGCGTCCGGGCGAGGGCGGCAGCAGCCAGCTGCGGTCGGAGTCCGGCGGGGGCGTCCTGACCCCGGAGTCGCCCGGGAGGTGCCAGGTGTCCGCCGCGCCGAGCGGGACCAGGAACGACAGTGTGGCCTCGCCGTCCTCGTGCAGCACCGGGCCGCAGGCTCCCCGGAGCCGGAGGATGTCCACGGTCTCCAACCCCTGCCGCTCCGGCACCGTCACCACCTCGCACAGGGGCCCGGCCGGGCCCCCCGCACCGTGCGGGCCGCTCACGCCGTGCGGGCCGCTCGGCAGGCAGGCCGGCAAACCGTTGTGCACACCGTTGTGCATGGACGCCTCCTCAGCGTGCGCCACCCGGACCGGGCGGCGTGTCTGACCAGCACAACGCAGGAATCGGCCGCAGGCCACGGGCGCGACCCATGGCAGGTCATGGCATTTCATAGCAGAACGCTGCAAGTGTGTCCGCTTTGCCGGAAAACCCTACGTGTTCGAATGCTGACGGAGAGTACTGTCTTGCCACACCCCAGCAGCCTCGATCCACCCAGCAGCCCGACCGACAAGGGGCAGCACCATGAACAACTCCCTTGGCCCTTCCCCCAACGCGTTGATGCGGGAGCTCCGCGGCGACCTCTCCGCCGGCGAGTTCGCCGCCACCGTCCGCCGTGCCGCCCGAGAGATCGGCGAACACGTATCGTGTGACGCGCGCTACGTCGGGCGGATCGAGTCGGGCGAGATCAAATGTCCCAACTACGCCTACCAGCGCGTGTTTCAACACATGTTCCCCGGCTCGTCCCTGGAGGAGCTGGGCTTCGCCTCCCGTCGGGAGGCACGGCACGGCCAGCAGCGCCACCGCGTGCCTCCCGGGCCGGGCGACCCGATCCACGAGGAGAACGACGACGTGCATCGACGCACGTTCCTGACCGGTGGCCCCGCCGCCGTGGCCACCGCACTCGGCCTCGACCACCCCGCCGGCGCCACTGAGATCCCCGCCGGGACGAAAGTCGGCGTGAGGGATGTCCGCACGGTGGAGGAAGCCGTCCGCAACATCCGACTGCTGGACGACGTCCACGGCGCGGACACGCTGTTCGAGCGGGCCGGCCGCTCCCTGCGGACCGCCTACCAGCTGCTCAACTGCGGCAGCTACAACAGCCGGGTGGAACAGCGGCTGCAGGCCGCCGCCGGCGAACTGGCCATCTCCGTGGGCTGGCTGGCGCACGACTCGGGCCGGCTCCCCGAGGCCCGGTCGTTCTACTCCGAGGCCCTGGCCACCGCCCGGATGTCCAACGATCCGGCGTTGGAGGCACACTCCTTCTGCAACAGCGCCTTCCTCGCCCGGGACGCCGGCCGTCCCCGGGAGGCCGTCCGCGCCGCCCAGGCGGCGCTGCAGGCGGCCGCGCCGCTGCGCTCGGCCCGGCTCCGCTCGCTGCTGGCCATGCGCGAAGCGGGGGGATGGGCGCTGCTGCAGGACCGCAGCGCCTGCGTCCGCTCGATCGCCCTGGCCCAACGGTTGTTCGCGGCGGGCCCGGCGGATGCCGATCCGGAATGGATGTCCTTCTACGGCGAGGCCGAACTGCTGGGGCTCGAATCCCAGTGCTGGTCGGCGCTGGGGGTGTGGGGGCCGGCCACCGACCGCGCCCGCCGAGCCATAGAGCTGCAACGCCCGCACTTCGTCCGCAACCGGGCGCTGTACACCGCCGAACTCGCCCAGAACCAGCTCGGCGCGGGTGAAGTGGCGGCTGCCGGCGCCAGCGGATCCGAGGCGGTCGCCCTGCTGGACGGCGTGCGGTCCACCCGGATCAGGGGGATGGTCGCGGAGACGGCCGCGCGGCTGCGTCCGTACCAGTCCGTGCCCGAGGTCGCCGACTTCGTCCACCGCTACGGCGTCGCCCTGGCCGGGTGATCCACCGCTACGCCTGGCACCACCGTCCCCCGATGAGGTGATCCCTGATCCACCGCGCCCTTCACCGAAGGAAGGAGCGATCGCCCGCCCCTTGCTTCACTGAGAGCATGACTTCCGACTCCACCACCCCGCTCCTGGTCGCGCTCGTCGGCTACGGTCTCGCGGGCAGGAGGCGGCGCTGCGGGCCGGGCGCGCCCCCGCCGAGGACGGCCGGGGCGAGCGGCCACCGGCCGAGTACGGCCGGCTCGGCGCGGGCGAGGACACCGTGCCCCACCCGCCCCTGCCCGGCGCCTACCAGGAGTTCTACCTCGGCATCGCCGAGGCCGTACGCGGCCACGCCCCGGTGCCGGTCGAGGCCCGGGACGCGGTGGCCACCCTCACCGTCCTCGAAGCGGCGCGGCTCTCCGCCAGGAACCGGCAGGTGGTGACCGTCTGATCCGGCCGCCCCGGCCGCTCCTACCGCCCCTGCCGCTCCTGCCGCCCCTGAAGGTTCAACTCGGGTCAGTCCAACCCGAGATGGGCCGCATCGTTCCAGCGTTCCACGGCGCGCACCCCGTACTCCCAGGTCAGGACGGACAGCGTGGCCGGGCCGAGCTTGAACCGCTGCCCGTTGACGGCCGGCAGGCCGAGCCAACGGGCGGTGAGGATCCGCAGCAGGTGTCCGTGCGCGAAGACGAGGATGTCGTTGTCGGCGGAGTGCATGGTGGTGGTGTCCGGATCGGGCACCCCGCCGGTCTCCGCCGTCCAGTCGATGAACCGGTCGACGCGGGCGGAGACCTGCTCCAACGTCTCGCCCCCGGGCACACCGTCGCGCCAGATCAGCCAGCCGGGCCGGTCACTGCTGCGGATGTCCGGACCGGTCCGGCCCTCGTACTGCCCGTAGTCCCATTCGAGCAGGTCGGGAGCTTCGGTGAGCCGCTCGCCGAAGCCCGCCAGCTCGGCGGTCTCCCGCGCCCGGACCAGCGGGCTGGTCAGCACCCGGGCCTCGGGCAGTCCGCCCCAGGGGTCACGCTTCAGCCGGTCGCCCAGGCGCCGGGCCATCTCCCGTCCCTCCTCGGTGAGCGGGATGTCGGTCCGGCCGGTGTGCCGACCACTCGCGGACCATGCGGTCTCACCGTGTCTGACCAGCAGAATCCGCGACGGCATGAGACGACTCCTTGCGCTCGGGGCAGTGCGAGCCGGGGCTCGCCCGGTGACTCCACGGTCTCCCGGTGCCCTCCATGATCCCTGATCCCGATTCCCGGACGGATGCCCCACCTGCTGCTACGGACGACCGGCACCGAATTGTCGGTACGGGATGCGAGACTGGCCCGCACCATGAACCACGTTGAAACCGGGGCGCTGCGCACCCCACTCGAGCAGCGTCTGGCCGCTCTTCGCGGCAGCGCACCACAGCGCAGCCTGGACGCCCGCGCCCTGGCGGCGCTCGCCGCCAACCCGGGCTGCCGCCGCCGGGCCGTGCTGGACGCCGCCGGAGTGGACAAGGCGGCGCTGGCCGGTCGGCTCGGCCATCCGGCACCGTTCGGCCAGTCGCCGTTCGCGATCGCCCGCGGACTGAGCTTCGAGAAGCGGATCACCAGCGACGGCTTCGCCGACCTGCTGGAACTGCTCCGCCACCACCTCGCGCTGCCCGCTCCCTACGGTTCGGACGACGCCTGCCCGGTGGAGACCCCGCAGTTGGTCACCGATCCGAAGCGCCCGGCCGAACGCGTCGCCTCCACCCGGGCGGCGCTCGCGCGGGCTTCGCGTACGCCCGGCGTCTGGACGCTGCTGCACCACCCCCTGCTCCGGCTGGCGGTGGCCGGCTCCACCGTCCTGCTGGAACCGGACGTGATCGCCGTCCGCCCGGACGGGCGGTGGACGGTCGTGGAGATCAAGTCCTTCCCCATCCTGGACGGCGGCGCCGACCCGGCCAAGGTCGGGGCAGCGGCCCGGCAGGCTGCGGTCTATGTCCTCGCCCTGCGCGCGACCGCAGCCGAACTGGACGCCGAGGCGGCCGACAAACAGGCGGCCGACAAGAAGGTTGTCAGCCAGGAGACGGCCGGCAAGCCCGAGGACGACACGTTCCGCGACGGCCCCGGCGCACTCCGGGAGCCGTTCGACCCCTACCTCGAACCCGAGGGACTCGCCGGTGCGCCCTCCGGCACCGTGCTGCTGGTCTGCCCGAAGGACTTCTCCAACCGGCCCACCGCCGCCACGGTCGACGTACGCAAGCCGATGGCAGTGACCCGGCGTCAACTCGACCGGCTCACCCGGATCGAGGAGCTGTTGGACGCGCTCCCGCCCGGCAGCTCCTTCGACCTCGCCCCCGACCGGGCGGACTCCGAACTCGGCTCCACCGTCGCCGCCGTGGGTGCCGCGTACTCCCCCGACTGCCTCGCCAGCTGCGAACTGGCCTTCCACTGCCGGGCGGAGGCCCGCTGCGCGGGAGCGGTCGAGACGCTGGGCCGGGGCGTCCGAGGTGAACTCGGCAGCCTGCGCACGGTGGACGAGGCACTCGCGGCAGCCCAGGGAACGGCGTCGGCAGCACCGGCCCACTCCGCCGTCACCGAGCAAGGCCCCGTCGTCACCAAGCAAGGCCCCGTCGTCACAGAGCAAGGCTCCGCCGTCACCAAGCAAGCCGTCGCCGAGGAAGCCGTCGCCGTCGCGGACGAGGCGGTCGCCCGGCTGGCCCACGCGGCAGCGCTCCGGGCCGAGGCCCTGGCCTGCGCGGTCCCGAACCGCGTCCACTCCCCGGACGGCGGTCCCGAGGCATGAGCCTGCTCACCACCCTCGCCCGGCTGGAGGCGGTCCGCAGCGGACACGCCGAGCCGCTGGCGACCGTCCGGCACCGGCACCTCGCCGAACAGCCGCTGGTCCTGATCCCGCTGGCCACTGCCGGTGAGACCGGCGCTCCGCTTGCCGTGATGCTCGGCCGCGACCGGGAGCGGCCGACGCTGCTGACCCTGCCGCAGCCGCTGGACCGCACCCGGCGCTTCGTCCTCCTCGCCGAACTCGCCACCGAACTGCTGCCCTACCTGGAGTCCTTCGGGGCGGACGTCGAAGTCCTCACCAGGGAGACCAAGGACGCCGAGACCGGTGAGCCGGCCGAGGTCACCCGTGAGCTCTGCCTGGACGCGCCGCAGGTCATCGTCCCGAACCGGGGCGGCATCGAACTGCTCGGCCTGCTCGGGCGGTCGACCCGGTTCCGGCGCACCGCCGAGGACCCGGACCCCGGTCCCTACCCCGCCCCGCCCCGGGTGCCGCTGCTGGGCCGGTGGCTGACGCACCTGCGCGACCGCGCCCAGGTGCCGGGCTCCTCGCTGCTGCTCGCCATGACCGACCTGCTCGGTCGGCACTGGGCGACCGGCCAGAGCACCCTGGAGGACCAGCACCTCGGCGCGCTGCTGGCCTGGTTGGACCCGCCGGCCGGACTGACCGGCGCCGAGGCGGCACTGCGCGCGGAGACCGCGCGCGACCCGAACGGCCAACTGCTCTGCCCACCGGCCGGCCCTTCGACCGATCCGCACTTCGACAGCACGCTGTTGGCACCGGCGATCACCCGCTACGACGCGGCCCGGCAACTGTCGGATCCTGCCGCCACGGCGGCCCGGGAGCAGGACATCCACCGGCTGCTCGAAGGGCTGCTGCTCCCGGTCTGGGAGCAGCTGTGGCGAGGCGTGGACCTGCTGCGCGCGCTGCCCGAGGCCGCCCATGTGCCGGAGCGCTGGACCGGCGACCGCTGGTCCTACACCGCGCACCGCGACCGGTTGGCGGCCGGCGAGCCCCCGCAGCCGGTGCAGGACGACGCGGTCACCGCCGCTCGCAAGCTGGCGCAGCGCGAACGGGAGCAGACCACGGTGGGCGTGCAGGAGGCCCTGGACGACCCGCTCGCCATGGCCGAGCACCGACTCGCCGGAGAGGCCCTGGCCGGCGTGGTGGTCGGGGTCGAACTGGAGTACGACACCAGCAGGAAGACGGCCAAGCCCCGGCCGCTGGTGACGATCCGCACGGCGGACCGGCTGCACGCCGATCCCGGCCAGGAGCTGCACCGGGCCGGCGGCCCTAAGCCGCAGAAGGCCGAGCTGGTCGCGGTCGGCCCGGCCGGTTCCCACCAGCCCCTCCGTTCCCCCTCGGAGCCGGCCGGTGTTGCGGGCACGGTCACCGTCCGGCTGCTGAACGGCATGGGCCGGAAGAAGGAACCCGATCCCGGGACCGTTCCCGCCCCCGGTGACCAGGTCTGCTTCACCACTTTCGAACTGACGGCCCGCCAGTCCGCGCCCCTGCCCGAGCCCGAGGACACGCCCTGGACCCACGGCGGTCCGCCGCGAGCGTCCCTGCCCGCGTCCGAGCCCGCGTCCACGTCCGCACCCGCGTCCGAGCCCGAGGAAGAGGCCGACCGTTGAGCCCGCTCTCCCCCGCCCCGTCCGGAGCCGACGGCCCCGGCGCCGAGGCCGACCGGGCCGTCGCCGCGATCCTCGACGCGACCCTGCACGGCAGCGAGCGCGGCACGGTCGTGGACTCCCCGCCGGGTGCCGGCAAGTCCACGCTGGTGGTGCGGGCCGCCCGGGAACTGGTCGGCTCGGGCGAGCGGCTGATGATCGTCGCCCAGACCAACAGCCAGGTGGACGACCTGGTGGACCGGCTGGCGACGGCCGATCCCGGGCTGACCGTGGGCCGGCTGCACGGAAGCGACGCCGCGCCCGACCCGATGGCGCTGCGGCATCCCAACGTCCTGCCCTCCACCAAGGCGAGCGAGCTGCTGGAGCAGTCGGTGGTGGTGTCGACGGCGGCGAAGTGGCAGTGGGTGAAGGGCGTCGACCCGTGGCGGCACGCCATCGTGGACGAGGCCTACCAGATGCGCTCGGACGCCCTGCTCGCCGTGGCGCGGCTGTTCGACCGGGCGCTCTTCGTCGGCGATCCGGGACAGCTCGACCCGTTCACTATCGTCGGCACCGACCAGTGGGCCGGGCTCAGCTACGACCCGTCCAGCAGCGCGGTGGTCACCCTGCTGGCGCACAATCCGCGGATCGTGCCGCACCGGCTGCCGGTGTCCTGGCGGCTGCCGGCCTCCGCCGCGCCGCTGGTCTCGGCGGCCTTCTACCCCTATGCGCCGTTCCGCTCCGGGACCGGCCCCGGCGACCGGCGGCTGGAGCTGCCCACGGCCGGGGACGGCTCGGCCGCCGACCGGGTGATCGACATCGCCGCCGACACCGGCTGGGGCCTGCTGGAGCTGCCGGCCCGGCACACGGTGCGTACCGACCCGGAGGCGGTGCACGCGGTGGCGCGGGTGGTCCGGCGACTGCTCGACCGACGGGGGACCTGCGTCTCCGAACGCGGCGAGTCGCCGCTGACCGCCGACCGGATCGCCGTCGGCACCGCCCACCGCGACCAGGCCGCCTCCGTCCGCGCGGCCCTGACCGGGCTCGGCGTCCCGGTCGGCGGGGCGGACGGGGTCACCGTCGACACCGCGAACCGGCTGCAGGGACGCGAGTACGACGTGACCGTGGTCCTCCACCCGCTGTCCGGGCGCCCGGACGCCACGGCGTTCCACCTGGAGACCGGACGGCTGTGCGTGCTGGCCTCACGGCACCGGCACGCCTGCATCGTGGTCGCCCGGGCCGGGATCGCCGAGCTGCTGGACGAGCATCCGTCGACCGAACCGGTCCGGCTCGGGGTCACGGTCAAGTTCCCCGACGGCTGGGAGGCCAACCATGCGGTCCTCGCCCACCTGTCCGAACACCGGGTGCGCGGCTGAGAAAGCGCGCCCCGGACGGGAATACCAGCGGCCTGTTGCCCTGTTCCGTACCTGGCGGCCTGCCCCGACAATGGAACGCGGCCGACTCCCTCGTCAGCCGCGACCCGCACGGAGGTGCACCGATGTCCGACTCCCCCGCCGAACGCTCGCCGCAGCGCAGGCTTCGCCCTGCACCGCTGCTCTTCGAGCCCAACCTGGTGGAGCCGGAGCAGGAGCACTTCTTCGACCTGGAGTCGATCGAGGACCCCCGGGAGCTGCTGCGCCGCTCCACCGAGCTGGCCCTGGCCTTCCGCGCCGCCGCCGAGCGGGCGACCGAGTACCAGGCCGTCGCCGCGGCCCAGCTCGCGGACCCCCGGCACTTCGACAGCCTCAGCTGCGAGGAGATCGCCGCCCGCGCCGACTGGACCCCGGACTACGCGGCGAAGATGGTCGAGCACGGACGCGGCCTCCAGCGCGGCCAACGCCACCTCTGAGGCACCGGCGCGCGTCGCCCGCCGACCGCATCCACCGACCGCATCCCACCCGGCCGGCAGAGCCTCACCCGCCCGCTGGCATATGCCGCCGGAGGATACGCCGCGCCAACCGCTACTGTCCGGCGTTCCACCTTTCCCACCCTTCTGCCGAGCGCCCCCCGGTAGCTCTAGAGGGGTGGATATGTGGACGCATCAATCGATCGAGTACGTGACCGTCGCCGGCGAGGCGTGGCTCGCCTCGGCCAGCGAGTACCCCCGCAGCATGCGTGCGCTGTGGGAGTCCCAGCCCTGGGCGCCCACCGTCCTGCCCTGCGGGCGGACCTTCGACATCGTGAACCTGCCGGGCGTCTTCGGCCGACGGGTGCTCGACGAGCTCTGGGAGTCCGGCCCCGGCTGCGGCCCGGTGGCGACCCACCGGGGCCGGATCCTGGTCTTCGCCGAGGTCGGCACCGCCGCCCGGCTGCGCACCCTGCTGGTCTGGGAGGAGTGGGCCCGCGACGTCCCGCCGCTGCTCTGCCACGGCCTCGGCGACGCGATCACCGTGCCCCCGGTCCAGCGGATGGCCGACGCCCCGGAGGGTCCCAACCGCTGGATCGTCGCCCCGGACTCCCACGAGCCCTGGCTCCCGGGAGCCGCCGTCCTGCTCTGGGCCTGCGTCCGCGCCGCCCGCGAGGACCACGGGGCCCCTGCGGTCCCCACCCGCCCGGCCCCCGAGCCGGCTCGGACCTCCCGCCCGCGCACCCTCACCGACCACGACCTGCTCGACCCCGCCCCGCACCACCCGGGCCACCTCCAGCTCCTCAGCCCCGGCCTCCCCCCGGCCTGACCCCGGGCCGGTCCCGGGCCGATCCCGGATCCAAACCCCCTCCAGGTATTGGATTCGGCATCCAGCGCCTTCGTCCTGTAATGTCTACGACGTCAGCAAGCGCCGCTAGCTCAGTTGGTTAGAGCAGCTGACTCTTAATCAGCGGGTCCGGGGTTCGAGTCCCTGGCGGCGCACAGCAGATAGGCAGTACGAGCAGGGCCCTCTCCCTCCGGGGAGAGGGCCCTGCTCGCTTTTCCGGCCGCCTTTCCGGCCGCCGACAGGGGCCCAGACGATCCGGAGACCTGGACGGCCCCGGCTTGACGATGACGCCGCGCAGACCTCGGGCCTAAGGTATGCCGGTGATCTTCAAGAGGAAGCAGGGGGCTTCGAGCCTCACCACAGCCGTGTCCGAGCTGGAGGACGCGGTTGCCGCTCGTGACGGCGCCCGCACCGGACCTGCCTTCTCCGCCGTGATGAACGTGGTGCAGTCGGCGTCGGATGCTGAACGCGTACCGGCGGGGCCCCGGTTGGCAGCGCTGCTGCCCGCCTTCCCGCCCATCGGCCCGCGGCCGATGCTGGCCATGGCGGCCGGCTTCTGCGTCGAACACGGCGCCGATCCGGCGGCCTGCGCCGAACCGATCCTCGACGGCGTCCTCCGGGACCTGCGCGACGCCCTGGAGTTCGCCCGCCGCTGGACCGCCACCGGCGGGACCGAGGACGATCTGCCGGAGCCGGACGAGAAGATCATCGACGACACGCTGCTGGCCCGCCTCGCCCCCGACGCATACCTGGCCACGCGGCTGGCGCTGGCCTGGTGCTCGATCGAGAAGTGGCAGCCGCCGGCGCTGGCCGTGCTGTGCCGCAGCGCCGAGGTGCGCCGCCGGGACACATCCGCGATCCTCTCCGCCTGTCGCGACCTGGCGGCCCTGGAACGGCACGACCTCAAGTGCCTGGCCTACGCGCTGGCGGTCCTGGACGACGAGACACTGGTCGTGCTGCACCGGCCCACCGGAACCGGCTTCGAGGTGCGCATCGGCGGCATCGGGGACAACTTCCAGTTGCACACGCTGCTCGCCCACACCCTCGTCGGGGGCGGCCACGTGCCCGGCACCCCGCCCTCCGCAGAGAGTGTCCGTCTGGCCACGGACCCCGAGCCCGCCCGGGGCCGCACCGAAGCCATCGCGACCGGGGCCTTCGAGCTCCTCGCCCCGAACGGCGCGCGAATCTGGAACGAAGGGCTGCCCGACGACATCCCCGTGGTGGAGGGACGTCGCCTTCTCGTGCTCGACGAGCCGACATACAAGCGCAGTTGGAACGCCGACCGGTTCTTCCCGAATCTCCCCGGCACGGCCGAGCTGACCCGCGTCCTGACCGCCGACGAGACACGGGTCTGGTCCGCCCACACCTCGCCGGACAACGGCACCCGCCCGCCTTCCTGACTCGGCGGGCCGGGGCGTCACCGCGCTCCGGGAGGACGGCCGACGACGCGCTCGTCACCGACGGGACGGCTTTCGCCGCACCGCCCTGCTACGGGCGGTCGTTCGAGGTCGCGAAGTCGGCGCCGATGTTGTTCCACATGTAGTCGCTCTTCCAGGCGCTCTCCCCCGAGGCCCATCCGGCCATGGCGTTCAGCACCCGCTCCCGGGAGACGGTGCGTGTCTGGTAGTGCTCAGCCGCGACACCGTCGCGGTACTCCAGTTGGTAGGTGTTGTCATCGCGCAGCAGCACCTGGATGTACCAGTCACCGGACTGCTCGTCCTCTCGCTCGACGACGAGGCTGTCCCCACGGCGCAGGTTCTCGATCCAGGTGCCCAGCCGGGTCCTCGTCGGCTTCAGGTGCGAGGCCGCGCCGGCCCTGACCCGCACTTGCCGCGTGGACGCAGGAGCGCCCGATGGCGCTGCGGCCTTGGTGGTCGTCGTGGACGACACCGCTCCACGCTGCTCCGCATCGGCGAGCCAGCCCAGATACCACTGGGCGAAGGAGACCGGCTCTCCCTCGTCGTCACGGAGCGGTTCCAGGTCCTCGTCGTCGACCCGGCCGTCCCACCAGATGCGCCCGCGTTCTGGCCCGCTGAGGACCAGCCACTGCCGAACGGCACAGCCCGACGTGGAGATCACCACCGCACCCACGGTCCGGTCCGCCGACCACATCAGCGCTGCCCAGCGCTGCTCCCAGGCTTCGACGGCGCCGTCGAAGTCATCGAGTTGCTCGTAGTCCTCCTCCTCGGGGCGTTCGTCCAGGAGCGCACGGAGTGCCGCCGGATCCGGCCCTTGGACCGGGAACGGCTCGGCCAGCCTGGAAAGGTCCGCCAGCTCGACTCCGTCGCCCTCCCAGCACCATCGGTCCTGGCAGCGTGCGGGGTAGATGCCGTAGTACGGTCCCGCACCGCCGGCGCCGACCTCCAGCAGGAAGGTCCGGTACTCGTCGGGCAGCGCGACGCCTATCTGCGCTTCGAGGGCGTCAACCTCGTCCGGAGTCAGAGGGTCATCAAGAGCGAACCCATGCCCGATGGAGCCGAACACCTTCCTCCCCGACACCGACTCCGCCAGCGCGCGCACCCGCTCCCGCACACCTGCCCATATCTGATCGTTCATGGCCGCAGACTACGAGGCGGGTGTGACAAAGATTCGGCAAGGTCGATCAATCCGGACCACGCCGGGTCCGTACCATGCCGGCCACTCGTGCGGCGCGCTGCGACATGCCCTCCGGCGCGTGGGCGGTCCACTACCGTGGGACTCGTCAAAGGCCCGTCCTGGAGGAGTCCATAGCCCCATGCGTACGTTCTTCGAGGCTGATGATCAGGATGGTTTCACAGCAGGGTCCCGGGAGTTGTCGCGCCGAGCGGCGGAATGGGGCCGCCTCGCGGACGAGCCCGCCGATCCGCTCGTCATCACCTCGGCGCTGGAGTACCGGCATCGCGGCACCGTGGACGGCCGACTGGGGCTGTGGCAGCAGCGGCATGTCGAGGAGTTCCTGCTGGACTGGCTGCCGCGCACCCTGACGGAGCTTCCCGGCCGGCCGGGCGCCGACGGCCCGGGCGGGCTTCGGGTCCTGCTGCGCTACCTGGACGCGCACGGCCTCACGGATCCGCGCGGGGACAGCCTCCAGGTACTGGAACAGACCATCGACCGGGCGAGCGAGGGCTTCGCGGCCGCGATGGCCGACCGCACGCGCTGGGGCGTGGCGAAGTTCTGGGCAGCCACAGCCGCCGAGCAGGGCGTCGACATCGTGGACCAGGCATCGCTGACGCGCTTCATCGAACGTGCCCAACGCGGCCGGATTCCCTATGACGGGGACACCCTGGACGCCATCTTGGACCGCCACCGGCGCACCGGTCCACCGCTCGTGGGTCGTGCGGAGCCTCAGCTGCCGGTCGTCCTCCCCGACGAGGACGAACTGCGCGCCAAGGCCGCGCTCTCGCCGCTGGTAGGCCAGTTGGCCGGGCTGGTGTCCTGGGTGGGACCGGAGGGCCGGGAGCTGACCAAGCTGGCCCGCCTCAGGCTCAACGACGCCCGCGAGCTCGTGCACCTGCTGGAGACCGGTGACCGCCCCGGCTCGCCCCGCACCAGCGCCGAACTGCCGCGGCTGAACCTGCTCTTCGCCTGGGCCAAGCAGGCCCGCCTGGTCCGCACCGCCAAGGGCCGCCTCTACCAGGTGGCCAAGGCCCGCCCGCTGCTGCAGGATCCGCTCGCGCTGTGGCTGCGCGCCTTCGAGGCGCTCTTCGAACTGCGCCAGCCGCTGCTGGGCGGCCCACCGGACACCTTCATGCCCACCTCGATGCTGTACGGCATTTACGAGGACGTGCTCCCCGACGTCCTCAACACCCTCTACAGCCTCCCCTTCCCCATGCCCTGGCCCCGGCTGCGCGACTCGGTCCACCTGGCCTACCGCGAACGCTTCGGCCTGGCCGGGGCCGAGCCCCACAACGTGCGCGGCTGGCTGCTGGACGCCGACCACGACCTTCACCACGTCCTCGGCTCCCTGGAACACCTGGGCGTGGTCGACCGGAGCCAGGGCATCGCCGACCCGGTCTTCCTCGACGCCCCCGACCTGGACCTGCCCGCGCCGCCCCTGCCGGAGGGCATGCCGCCCGAGATCGCCCAGCTGCTGTTCGGGGCATCGTCCGTACCCGACCCCGAGGCCGCCTCCCGGGCCGAGCAGCTGCGCGCGGAACTGGCCGCCGGGCCGGTGGAGTTGATCCGGCTCACCGCTCTCGGCACCCACGCCGTCCGCAGCCGCCTGCTCGCCGAGGGGCGCGACGCGCCGCTGGTCGGTGAACTCACCGATGCCCCGGCCGCCGGCCTGCTCGGGGTGATCGCCGAGCACTACGACCCCGACTCCGCCCGCACCGAACTCGCCCTCTGGACCGAGGCCCACAACGGCGCCGACGCGGCACGCGAGCAGCTGCTCCAGGCCGTGCGCGCCACCCCCTTCCGCAGCCGCGCGGAGGCCATGCTCGACGTCCTCGTCGCCGCAATGCCCGAACCACACGGCGAACTGATGCTCCGTTCCCTGCGCAGCGACCCCGTCCTCGCGCCGACCGCACTCAGCGTCCTGGTCCGCCGCGAACTCCTGGAACCCGACGACGTCACCGACGCCGAAGCACCGCTCATGGTCGCCGAGAGCCTGCTCCAACTCCTGGAGAACCTCGGCGAGGAGGCCACGGCGAAAATGCTGCTGGCCGAGGGCGCCGCCCAGGCCCGCGCCGCCGTCTCCACCGCGCTCACCTCCGGCCACCCGGACCGCGACGGACTCGCACGGCTGCAACGCCTGGCGGACGGGCCGCTGCAGGGCCTGGGCGCGCAACTCGGCCGCCTCAGCGCCGCCCGCGCCCGCCAGGGCCGCGCCAAGCCCACCCGCCGACGCCGACGCTGAGACTGACACTGAGCGTGGCCCGACGCCGACGCCGGCGCGGCGCCCAGCCGAGTTCACCGAGCGGGGCCGAGCGGGGCCGAGCGAAGCCCGCTGTGCTCGCCACCCGACGGCCGCTTCACCACACCCCGCTGCCGTCCAAGCGATGCGTCGCGCGGGGGGGGTGGCGCTCGATGTCAGCGCGGCCACGCCGCCAGCGCGACGTCCACGATGCTGTCCAGCTCCGCGCGGGTGGCGCCGTCGGCGGCCTGGGTGTCCATGCCCTGGATCACCGCCGCGTAGAACCGACCCAGCGCGACGGCGTCAGTCCCGGCCGGGAGCACCCCGTCTGCCACGTCCTCGGCGATCTTCTGGGCGATGCGGGCCTTGGCCTGCTCCCGGAAGCCGCGCAGCTCCTGCTTCACCTCGGCGTCGGCTTCGGCGACGTTGACCGCGGCGCTGATCACCAGGCACCCGGGCGGGTGGGCCGGATCGGTGTAGCCCTCCGCGGCTTCTCGCAGCATCCTCTCGATCGCCGCGCGCGCCGTCGGCTCCTCGGCGAGCGGACGGGTCCCGTACTGGCCCCAGGTCTCCGCGTAGCGCGCGGTCGCCTCGCTGAACAGTTTCCGCTTGTCGCCGAACGCCGCGTACAGGCTCGGCGGGCTGATGCCCATCGCCTTCGTCAGCATCGAGATCGACGTCGCCTCGTAGCCGTGGCGCCAGAACAGATCCAGCGCCGCGTCGAGCGCCGCGTCGCGGTCGAAGCCGCGCGGGCGGCCTCGGGTCGTCGGTGATGCAGTCATGGGGAAATTCTATAGCGGTCGCTAGGGACCGTGGTAGCGTTCTTTTTGTAGCGAACGCTACACAACAGGGGAGGGAACAACCATGCCCGGGACCGCGAAGGTCAGCCAGGTCACACAGCGCACACAGCTCACGCCGGTTTCCGTCACCGTTGCCGGCAACGGCGCCGGCCTCGTTCTCGCCCACGGTGCGGGAGGCAGCGTCGAGGCGAACTACGGCCCGATCCTCGACGCGCTCACGGCCGGGCATACGGTCGTCGGCATCGACTACCCCGGCACCGGTGCCTCGCCCCGCTCCGAGACACCGCTGGACGAGGACTGGCTCGCCGATCAACTCGTCGCGGCGGCCGTCGCGGAGGGCCTGGAGACCTTCGCGGTCTCGGGCTTCTCCCTCGGCGGTCCGATCGCCGTCCGCGCGGCCGCCCGCCATCCCGAGCGCGTCACCGCGTTGATCCTCACCGCGACCTTCGCGCACGCCGACACCCGCCTGGCACTCTCCGCCCGTCTCTGGCGCGACCTCCACGCCGCCGGCGACATCTACCGCCTGGCCCAGTTCCTCACCCTCGTCGGATTCAGCACCCAGGCGCTCGCCGCGATCCCGGAGGCCCAGCTCGGGCAAGCGCTGAAGGACTTCGCCGCCGCAATACCCGCCGGCACCCCGGAGCACACCGAACTCGTCGAGCGCATCGACGTCCGGGCCGACCTCGCCGGCATCACGGTCCCGACACTCGTCATCGTCACCGCGAACGACGCCCTGGTCGATCCCTCGCTCCAGCGCGAGCTGGCCGCAGCCATCCCCACGGCCAAGACCGTCGACATCCCCACCGGTCACCTCCCGATGGCCGAGCGTCCCGAGCATTGGCAGCAGCTCATCACCGACTTCCTCGGCTCCATCGAGCCCATCGAGCCCGCCACCAAGGAGAACTGAGCAGCATGCGCGCGATCACTCAGCACGCCTTCGGCAACCCCGATGTCCTCGAAGTCGCCGAGGTCCCCAAGCCGGTCCCGATCCCGTCCGAGGTGCTGGTCCGGGTCCACGCCGCCTCGATCAACCCCGTCGACACCTATGTCCGCTCCGGCGCCTTCCCGCTGCTCGGAGAGCCGCCGTTCATCCTCGGCTGGGACATCTCAGGCGTCGTGGAGGAAGTCGTGCCCGGCGTGACCCGCTTCGGCGTCGGCGACGAGGTGTTCGGCATGCCGTTCTTCCCCAGGGCAGGGAGCGCCTTCGCCGACTACGTCGCCGTCCCGTCGCGGCAACTCGCCATGAAGCCTGTGAATCTCACGCACATTGAGGCGGCGTCCGTCCCGCTCGCGGGCCTGACCGCCTGGCAGGCCCTCGTCGACACCGCAGGCGTCACCGAAGGCGACCGGGTACTGATCCACGGGGGCGCCGGCGGCGTCGGCCACTTCGCCATCCAGATCGCCAAGGCCAGGTGCGCCCACGTCACGACCACCGCCAGCTCCGCCAAGCACGAGTTCGTCAAGGATCTCGGCGCGGACGAGGTGATCGACTACCGCACGGCCGACTTCGCAAGGCGACTCCGCGAGACCGGCGTCGACGTCGTTCTGGACGCGGTCGGCGGCTACGGTGACGCCTCGATCGCCGCCCTCAGGCCCGGCGGCCGGTTCATCACCATCGTCGAGCGCACCGACCGCGACCTCGCGCGCCGCATCGAGGCGGCCGGACGCCGCTTCGCGGGAGTCACCGTCGAGCCCGACCACACCGGCCTGGAGCGGCTCGCCGCACTCGCCACCAACGGTGCGTTGCGGCCGCACATCCAACAGACGTTCCCGCTGGCGGAGTCCGCCGAGGCGCACCGACTGGTCGAGTCGGGCCGCACAGTCGGCAAGATCGTGCTGACGGTGTAGCGAGCGCATCGCACCCGTGGCCGAGCAGCCGGGCAGGACCGGGTTCGTACCACCGACTGCCGACTGCCGACTCCGCCGAGCTCGCGTCGGCCGGCCTCAGGGGTGGGGCGTGCCGGGCCAGCTGCCCTGGGCGTTGAGGTTGAGGATGAGCGCGGCAATGTTCCAGGCGTCGTCCTCACCGCTGTGGTGGCGTCCTTCCAGTGGCAGTTCGGCGATCCGCAGCGCCTGGGCCATCCCAGGTCGCTTGCGCAGTTGGTGGGCCCGAGCGAAGACCGCCTTGGCGTTGGTGTGCTGGTGGCCGAAGGGGTACGGGGTACCGGTCGCCTGGCACTGCCGGGTGAACTGGTGCCGGTCGTAGTCACCCCAACTGGCCCACGGGCGCGTCCCGGCGCGGTGTTCGGCTGCCAGGAGCCGGCACGCGCCGTCGAAGTCCAGGCCGGTGTCCACCTCGGCCTGGGTCAGTCCGGTCAGCTCGGTGCAGAAGGCACTGACGGCGGATCGGGCCGGTCGCACCAGAATGCGGTGCTTCCCGATCCGCTCGCCCGTTCCGAGATCGACGACGGTCAGGCCGATCTCGATGATCTCGTTGACCGCCCCGACGGGTGGCTCGCCGTCCCAGCACGTCGCCTCGACGTCGACGACGTTCAGCAACTCTTCGCTTCTCTCCATGGCGCCGAGCGTAGAGAGCCGGTCGCCAGCACGTCGCCTCGTTTTCCATGGGCCGACCGCGTCCGACGGAGGCCGCGTGCCGCCGACTGTCAGGTGTTCGCGGGCCGTGCTTTGCGTGCTCACGGGCCCTTTCCGGGTGCGGCGGTCACAGGCCGTGCTGGTCGAGGATCTTCATCAGGTTGCGCTTGCGCTTCTGTTCGGCGCGAAGGCCGGCCAAGTAGGTCTCGAACTCCGCTGTGGTTCCGAGGTGTTGGTGACAGTTGCGGGCGCGCAGGAGGAGCCGGGCGATTTCCTGGTACGTAGCGTCCCCGGTGACGGTCTTGAGGGGCTCGATGGCACGCAGGTACACCTCCAGCGCCTCGGCGGGGCGGTCGTCGGCGAGGTGGTCGGCCCGGGTGAGCTGCTGCCGTGCGGTGGCCACGCCGGGAGCGGCGGTCCAGGCGGCGGCGATGTCGCCGTCGTCGATCAGGGCGTCGATCCACACCGTTGGGCCGTGCCAGGTCCGTGCAGCGTCCTTCACGGCGTCGGCGCGCAGCAGTTCCAGCGCCGGTCCGCGCTCGGCCTGCCAGCACTCGGCGGCACGCGCGGCTGCGCGCAGCTGCTGGTAGGCGGTCAGGGTACGGTCGGCGCGAAGACGGTCACGGCGTACCGCGACGGCGTCGGCTCGAACGAGCGTGGTCCGGCTGCCGCCCGCAGATCCGCCTGCGTGAAGCCGATGACGACTGCCATACCAGCGTGACCGTCCCCTTCATATGCGCGTCGGGCCGCGTACCCGCCCGACCCCGGCTTCGAGTATCCCGAACTCCGGGCCGGCGGTGCGCGGGCGTACGTAGTAGCCATACCCGCTCCCGTGCCGGGGAGATCGTGCGCTAGGCACGCTCGGTGAGCAAGGTGGCCAGGCGGTCGACGAATTCGGTGAGCCGGTCCAGCCGCGGTCCGCTGCGGGCAATGCGGAACCCGTGGCGGCGGGCCCCGAACGCGGCCTGGACAGCGTGGAACTGGGCCCAACGGCGGGCACATTCGCGATCGAGCTCCGCAGCCTCGACGAAGACATCCAGCGTGCGGCGGACAGCCGTACGCAGGTCGTCTGCTTCGAGAAGCCGCAGCGCGCGCGACTTGAGCAGCGTGCCGCCGTCGTAGGCGGGATCTCCGGCGTAGCCCTTGGGGTCGACGGCCAACCAGGGCTCACGGTCGGCGCGCAGGATGTTTCGGGCATGGAGGTCGCCGTGGACCAGGGTGTCCGACTCGATGTGCCCCAGCTCGCGTACGGTCGCCACGGCGGCGTCCACGGCGTAACGCGACAGTGGGTGTGTCAGCTCTGCGGCGTCCTTGCGCAGCTGCTCCTCCCAGGCAGCGGCCCGCTCGTGCAGCCGGGGCAGATTGGGCGGCGCGTGGACGGCCAGCCGACGATTGATCCGCCCCGCGACTGTCGCCACCTCGTCCTCGTCATCGACCTCTGCCAGGGTCGATGCCTGGACCCGCTCCAGCAGCATCGCGAAACGCTCGTCGTCGCGTTCGAGCAGCAGGACCGCGCCGCGCCCACCCCACGCCGCGAACGCGTCCGGCTCATGGGCGTTGCCGGGGTGCGGAAAGGACACCTTCAGCACAGCGGTCCCACCCGCCCGCCGTCGCACCGGGACGATCAGTCCGACACCCCCGTGCATGACCTCGCCGTCCGGCACGCACTCCCAGCGCCCCAGCAGCCCCTCCACGATCACCGGCAGCTCGGCCAACCACGCCGCTCCGCCCTCCCCCTCGCGTTCGACCGTGCTCCGCGAGAACGCCTCCGGTGTCCTGGTCATCCACTCGCCCTCCGCCCCGGGCCGGTGAGGTCGGCCAGCAGTAGCGGGAGCAGGCGCTCCTCCATCACGGCGCTGTCCTGGGCGGCCAACTCCTCGGCCAGGAAGGGGTCCCAGGGGCTGGCGGCCGGGGCGCCGACCAGCGGCGCGCCCGCGCCCTCGGCGAGGGCGGAGCGGTAGTCCGCGGCGGACATCCGCCAGTGGGTCGACCGGGGGGCGTCGAGCAGGGAACCCGCGATGCGGAGCCCGGCCCAGTCGAAGTCGGCGCGGACGTGCAGCCGGGCGCCGGCGCGGACGGCCGCGTCCAGCAGCCGGCGGCAGGCGGCCGAGGGCACGCCCTCGGTGCACACCAGTGCCGCGCAGTCCTCCTCCAGCTCGGCGGCCGCAGCGCGCAGCACGGCCGGGTTCTCGCAGACGTAGAGGTCCCTGGCGGTGGGGGTGAGCGGATCGAAGGTCAGCTGTTGCAGGGTCAGCCGGAAGGGGATGCCGAAGCCGGCCGCGTCGTCCAGCCAGCCGGCCACGACATGGTCCTCCCGCGCCCTGACGTTCAGCACCAGCACCTGGCTGGCCAGGTCGTCGGCGACGGCCCCGAAGCGCTCCCACAGCAGCCGCTGCCCGACCCGGTCGCGGGGCGGTTCGGTCTCCGCGCGCAGGGCCAGGGCGCGGAGCACCAGGGCAGCCAGCGGGCTCCCGGGGATCAGCGCCTTGGTGTCGCCGGTGGCACGCTCGGCCAGCACCGGGAGCGGCAGCAGTTCCCTGGAGGGCAGCCGCCCCTCGGACGGCAGCAGTTCGCTGGAGGGCAGCCGCTCCAGGACCGCGACGGCCCAGCCCAGCAGTTGACCGTCGCCCCGGCGCAGCAACCTGGTCAGCGTCCCGTCGGTGTCGACGGATTCGGCCCAGGCGGCGTACCAGGGTTCGGCGGCGTGGCGGCTGCGGGCCAGTGCGGCACGGAGCTCGTCGCGTTGGCCGGACTCGGTGCGGCGTTCGGCGGGGCGGTCGCGCAGCGGCCCGTCCAGCAGCGCCAGCACTGCGACCAGCCCCCGGCCGTAGGCGGTGTGGAGGGCGGCGTCGAGGTCGGCGAGGCCGACGGTGAGCCGCTTCGCGGTCTCCGGGCGGTAGCGGCCGGTGACGCCGATGACGGCGCGGCGCTCGGCCTCGTCCGGGGCGGTCAGGCCGATGGTGCCGTCCAGGGACCAGCCGTCGCGCTCCAGCCTGCGCCGGGCGGCGGCCAGAAGCCGCCGCCACTCCGGGCCGCGCAGTTCGTCGAGCGAGCGGGAGCCGGCGCTCATCCGGCTGCCTCGACCCGCCTGGTGCCGGGCGACCCGAGGGCCAGGGCAAGTTCCCCGGCGTCGTCGGCGAGCAGCCGGGAGCCGTCCCAGACCAGCAGCAGGGCACTGACCGTGTGCTCGGCCGGCGAGTGCGCCAGGTCGTAGTGGGCGGCGGCGGTGACCGAGCGGTGGGCGGCCCAGAGGTCGTAGCCGGTCATGAACAGATCGAGGTCGAACTGGGCGGCCAGGCTGAGGAGTTCGCCGCGTCCGGTGTCGTCGACCCCGGCGAAGGCCTCGTCCAGGGCGAGCAACCGGGGCGCGTGCGGCAGGGCGGAGTTGAGCATCGCTTGGGCGGCCGCGAACAGCGGCAGGTGCAGCGAGACGGACTGCTCACCGCCCGAGAGTCGGCTGTGCCGGGCCCGGGTCAGGGTCTCCTCGCTGCCGTCCGGGCGGACCAGCTGGAAGACGAACTGCCGCCAGTCGCGGTAGTCCAGGACCTCGGCCAGCAGCTCCCGGTAGGGGCGGTCGCGCCAGCGGGCCCTGGCGTTCTTGATCTGGGTGGCGAACAGGGCGCGCATCCGGCCCAGGGCGTCCGGGCCGAGCCGGTTGGCGTCGGCGTCGAGCAGGGCGCAGACCGCGCGCTGCTCCTCGTCCAGCTTGTCGGCGAGGTGCCAGGCGACGCCGACAGTGGTCCCCGAGGACATCCGGCGGGCCCGCATCTCCTTGTTCATCCGGCCGATCAGGTCGCGGGCGTCCACTGTGCGGTCGTGGATCTGCTGGGCCAGTCTGGTCAGCAGCGCGTCCTCCAGGATCCGCTGCTCCGAGTCGCTGAGCAGTTGCTGCTGGTCGCGGCGCGCGGCGGAGATACGCGCCGCGAACGCGCCGACCGGCAGCGGGCCCTGCTCGTCGGCGATCCGGACCACGATGACGCCGTCCGCGCCGTCCCACTCGGGACGGTAGTCCTGGCCGGCGGCGCCGAGCTGGGACTGGAGCTCGTCCAGGGCCTTGGTGAGCCGGGTGGTGGACTGCTTGAGCGAGTTCTCGGTCGGGGTGAGCTCGCGGGTGGCGGCGAGGATCGCGTCATGGACGGAACGGACCGCCGCCGGCAGCTCCTCCTCGGCCCAGTCGGCCTCCTGGGCCGGCCAGTTCAGGCCGGGCGGGCACTTCAGCACGTCCAGCAGCTCGCGCTGGGCGTAGGGGGCGAGCTCGCGCGCGGTGGCGCGCTCCTCCGCTACGGCCACGGTGCGGGACTCGCGGGCGGCGGTGAGCCGTTCGGCGGCGGCGGACGCGGCGGTGAGGGCGGTGCGCTCGGCCGCGCGGGCGGCGGCCACCTCGGCCTCGGCCCCGGACCGGGCCGCTTCCGCCTCCTCGACCCTGGCCAGCACCTCGGTGGCGTCGGCGCCCACCGCCTCACGCAGGGCGTCGAGCTTGGCGCTCTCCTCGGCGCTCCGGCGGCGGGCGGCGCGTTCTGCCCCGGCCGCCGACTCCTGGTCCTCGGCGGCGAGTTCCATCCGGGTGTCGGCGGCGGCGACGGCGTCCTGCTGGCGGTCCTCCTCCCGGCGCTGCCCGGCCAGGGCTGCGGCGGCGGACCGGAAGCGGTGCACGGCGGCCTCGACCGCGTCCGTCCGCTCCGGGTCGATCCGGTGCTCGGCGGCGGCCCGGCGCACGGCCCGGTCGGTGACCCCGGTGGCGGCCACGGCCTCGTCGTAGGAGGACTGGGCGGCGTCGGCGGCCTCACGGGTGGCCCGCAGCCTGGCGTCGGCCCGGCCGAGGGCGGCCAGGGCGGCCAGCACCGGGGCGGGACGGGGCAGCGCGGCCCGGGCGGTGGCGAACCCGGCGAGGGCGTCGGCGCAGTCGGCCGCCTCGGTGTCGAGCCCGCTCAGCCGGTCCGCCAGCGTGGCGATCCGGGCGTCGCAGTCGGCCAGGCGCGCGGCCCGGCGGCGGGCGCGGGCGGTCGCGCCGATGTACTCGGCGTGCGGCTTGCGGTGCGCGCCCTGCTGCGCGCCCTGGGCGTAGCGGCCGTCGGCGGTGACCACGGCCGGACGCGAGGCCTCGGCGAGCTGCCCGCCGTCGGTGGCCAGCGAGCGCAGGATCGCAGTGACCCTGGCGGCCGGCACACCGGTGTCCTCCTCGGTGTCCTCCTCGGGCAGCAGCAGCTCGGCCAGGCTGGGACCGTCGACGGCCGGTCCCGGGCGGAGGCAGGCATCGCTGGCGCCGGCCGCAGGCGGCCGGTCCTGCGGGTCGACCCAGGCGTCCAGCAGCCCGGCCGCCTCCAACGCCGCCTCCACACCGGCCGCCTGATCATCCGTCACCTCCGGTGCGAAGCTGACCAGTTGCCACAGCGGCGCACCCGGTCGGCCCTCGCGGGAGTCGGCCCTGGCCGGGTGGGCGGCGGGGGCGTCGTCGTGCTCGGCGGCGATCCTGACCCGCTCGGCCCCGGCCTGCTCCTGCTCGGCGGCGGTCCGGGCACGTTCGGCCCGCAGCTCGGCCTGGCGGTCGCGGAGCCGCTCGGTGGCGGGAGCGGTGGCGGCGGCGAAGACGTCGACCAGGGCCGGCGCGTCCGGCTCGCCGACGGCGGCCAGCGCCTCGGCCAGGGCCTCGCCCAATTCGTCGGCCACCCCCAGCTCGTCCGCGGCGCCGGCACCGGAGCCGGTGCCGGCCAGCAGTGCGCGGTACCGGGTCAGCCAGGCGTCGAGTTGCTCGGCGGCCCGCCCCCGGGACTCGGCGAGCGACTCGGCCGCTTCCTGCTCCGCCGTCTCGGCCCCGTCCACCGCGGCCTGGGCCCGGTCCAGGTTCGACCGGGCCAGGTCCCTGGCCTGTTCGGCCTGCCGGTGCGCGGCCAGCGCGGCCCGGGCGGCGCGTACCGCCTCGGTGCGCTCGGCGGCGCGCAGGCCGGCGCGTTGGGCCAGGACCTCGGGCGCGGCGTCGGCCGCTGTCCACTCCGCGCCGGCGGCTGCGGCGTGGTCGGCGAGCTCGGCGGCGGTCCGGGACACCGTCGCCGCCAGCTCGGCCAGCAGGGCACCGGCCCGCTCCAGTTCGGCCCTGGCCCGTCCGGTGGCGGCGGCACGGCGACCGTGCTCGGCCTCGGCCTCCCGCGCGGTCTGCTCACAGGTGCGGACCAGCCGCTCCAGGTCGGCCAGTTGCTCGACGGCCTGGTAGGCGGCGCTGGACTTCAACTGTTCCAGCCGGGCCCGCAGCCCGGCCAGGCCGTTCTCGGCGAGCTCCAGCCGGGTGGCCGCGGACTCCTGCCGCTCCTCGGCGGCGGCGAGGCCGGACGTGGCCTCGGCGACGGCGGTCCGGCGGTCGGCGGAGGACTCCCGACGGCGGGTCAGGGCGTCCGCGGCCCAGCGGGCGTGGACCCGGAGGTACGTGGTGTAGCTGGCGAGGAAGGCCGTGGTGGCCTCGTCGGCCGCGGTCAGGCCCTCCAGGGTGCGCTGGACCGCCTCCATGTCGTCGAAGGAGCGGGCCGCCTCGGCGACCAGGTCGTCGTCGACCGGCCGCAGCCCGGCGCTGAGGGTGTCGGAGAGCTTGGCCGGGTCGAGGTTCTTCGCCAACTGCGGCCTGCGGAGCGTCAGGATCAGGGTCAGCAGCTGTTCGTAGCGTTCCCGGCCGAGGCCGAACAGCCGGTGGTCGATCGCGGCGCGGTAGTCGGCGGCCGAGTCGTACAGCTGCTCTGCCGCCCCGGCCGCGTCCAGCTCCGCCGCCAACTGCTTCTTGGTCATCGGCCGGTCGTCGTCGGTGAACAGCGAGAAGTCCTCGCCGACCCTGCCCCGCGCGACGAAGTGCCAGCGGACCGGCTGGTCCCGGTGCCGCTGGGCGTGGAGTCCGATGCCCACGGTGACGCAGTCCCCGGTGTCGCGGTGCCGCAGCTCCAGCCAGACGTAGCCGACCGCGTTGTCCTGGCCCCGGAACAGCAGGTTGGACTTCATGGTCCGGTCCTCGGCGGCGAACGGGTTCAACCGCTTGGGGTCGATCCTGCCGTCGAACACGAAGGGGAACAGGCACTCCAGTGCCTTGGTCTTGCCCGAGCCGTTGGGGCCGCGCAGCACCAGCCAGCCACCGGCGAAGGAGAACTCCTCGTCCCGGTAGTCCCACAGGTTGACGATGCCGGCGCGGGTGGGGACGTAGCGGCTCACGGGGTCGGGTCCTCGGGTGTGGATGGGTCGAACAGGGTCTGCTGGGCGGGTTCGGGCTCAGGGGCGGGCTCAGGCTCGAACTGGGCGGCGGGCACAAGGTCGAACTCAAGGTCGGCCCCGGGCTCCGGTTGCGTCCCGGACGCCGTCCGCGACTTCGGCCGCGACTTCGGCCGGGAGGTCGTACGCGAGGTCGCCCTCGATGCCGCGCTCGATGCCGCGCTCGATACCGTCCCGGCCGTCGGCCGGGACGTCGATCGGGACCTCGGCGGGGACGTCGGCTCAGACGTCGACTCGGGCGTCGCCCGGGTCCCCGGCCGGGTCCGCGGCTGGGTCTTGACCACCGCCGTCGCACCCCGGTAGCGGGCCAGCAGCGGCAGCGCCAGCACGCCGCCGTCCACCGGTGCCACCAGCCGCAGATCGGCCAGCAGAGCCACCGCGAGCCTGGCGAGCCGCTCCGGGTCTGCGACCAGCGCGTCGGACAGCCCCATGCCGTAGTCGGCGGCCAGTTCTCGGATCGTGCGGCGCAGCCAGGCGTCGGTGACGAAGGGATACTCGGTCTCGGGCAAGTTCTCAGCGATCGCTGCGGCCCCTACGGCCGCTACAGCCCCGGCCGCCTCGCCGGCCTCCACGCCCGTTGCCCCACCGTCCTCGGTCCCAGCGCCCTCGGTCCCACCGTCCTCGGTCCCGGCGTCCAGGTCCGCCGACTCACCCGGCTCGGCCAACTCGGCCAGCGCACCGCTCAGCCCGCGGTCGGGCATCGCCGCGTCGAGCCTGGCCGCCGCCTCCCCGCGCCGCTCGGCGGCGGTCGCGGCGGGCAACCGCTCGGTGCCCGGGCGGGCGGCCTGCTCCGCGATCCGCGCGCCCAGCAGCAGCGCTGCCTGCGCGACCGTGCCGCCGGCCGGGAAACCCAGGTCGGAGAAGCGCCGGGCGGAGTCCAGCAGGGCCAGCCCCTCTGCCCTGCGCTCCACCGTCAGCCCGGTGAGCCGCTCCAGGTCCTCGACCAGGCCCGGCGCCCGCAACTGCCCGCGGAGGTCCTCGTCCACATCGGCGTAGTACACGGCCGGCTGCTCCAGGACCAGTCTGCGCGCCCGCCGGGAGGCCGTCCGGCGCCGCTCCTCCCGGCCCTGGGAGATTCCGCCGACGCCCTCCCGGCCCAGCAGCTCGCCGACCGAACCCAGGTGCTGCAGCACCCGGTTGGGCCGGTAGACGGCGGTGGTGACCTCGCGGTCGATGTCGTAGAGCGCCTCGGCCCGCTCCGGATCGCTGGCCCAGGCGGCGGCGGAGCCGTCGGCGGTGCGCACCGCCCCGCGCGCCTCCAGCCAGGCGACGGCGTCGACGAACGCGTCCCGGTCGGCCTTGCGGGCGGTGTCCATGCCGAGCCCGTCGATCCGTCCGGCGTCGGCGGCCACCGCGTCCGCCAGCTCGCTGAGCGCGATCTGCGTCCCCGACCGGCCCAACGCGGCCAGCGTCAGCACCAGGTAGGCGTAGCGGCGGCGGTCGAACACCCGCTTGGTGGTCTTCCCTGCGGTCACGGCGGGCTGGGTCGGGTCCAGCTCGTCCTGGACCCGCAGCAGCCGTGCCGTGTCCGAGGTGGTCACCAGTCGGTAGCCCAGCACCTCGTGCAGATCCGTGCGCAACTGCTCGGCCCACCGCCGCACCAGCGGCAGCGCGCCCGCGTCCGGGTGGACGGCGGTGACCAGCGGCTGGCGCAGGATCAACCGCACCGCCTTCTGGTAGTCCGCCAGTTCCAGCGGCGAGACGTTCTCGGCGACCCTCACAGGGCGCTCACCTCCAGTCGCAGCCGGTCCAGGTGCAGCCGGCCCCGGACGGTGCGGACCGTGCTGGAGCCGGCCGCCGGATGCAGGGTCAACCGCACCCCGTGCGCACCCGCGGCGGCCAGGTCCTGCTGTCCGCCACCGCGCACCCCCCGGCTGACCGGTACCGGCAGCCGGGCGGCCAGGGCCAGGTTGAGCAGCCCCAGCAGCGCGTCCGTCTCCGGCTCGTCCAGCACCCGCCCGTACACGCCGTCGCCGGCCAGCGCGGCGGCGGCGGTCCTGGTCTCCGCCTGCGCCTTGAGCTGCTTGGCGCGCAGCAGCTCGCGCTGCTCGTGGTTCCGCTCGACCCGGCCCGGGCCGCTGAGCCGGGGCTCGCGTCCCGACTTGACCAGGGTGCGGGCGAGTTCCACCGGCGGGGCCTGCCACCAGGAGGTGCGGCCCGGAATCAGCTCGGGATCCTCGTGGAGCACCGAGACATGCCGTGGCGAGCCCAGGTCGAAGGCCGCCCGGAACAGCGCATGGGCATCCGCGTCCGTCGGACAGGAGACGAACCACTGGGCCAGGTAGCGCAGTTGGCTCTCCTGGCTGACCCCGCCCCGGGTTGCCTCGGTGACCCGCCGCAGCAGCGCCAGCACGCCGCGGATCGCGGTGACCGTGGCGTTCTGCAGCCGCTCGCTCTCGCTGCGCTCCCCCTCCGCGAACCAGTGCACCAGTCCGGACCAGCGCTGCCGCCAGTCCTCCAGCCGCTCGACAGGGGAACGGAACAGCCGCTCGTCGACCAGGGCGGCCCGCTCCACCAACTCCTCCACCCCGGTGGCCGCGACCGCCTGCACCGCCTCGGCCAGCAGCGGGGTGAACCTGGCCAGTTCGCCGTTGAACTCCTCCATGTGGGAGAGCAGCGCGTCCTTGTGGGCCAGGAACACCTCGGGACGGGTGTCGTTGGTCCTGGCCAGGTCGCCGAGCATCAGATAGAAGCGGGCGGAGCGCTGCGCCATGTCGGCGAGGACGGCGTCCAGCCGGGACAGCTTGCGGTAGACCTCCTCGGCGTCCCCCGCCGCGTTGGCGGCGGCCAGCGCCCGCAGGTCCGCCAGGATGTCGGGGAACACCAGGCGCGAGAGCTGGGCGTCCTCCAGGCTCGCGCCGAGGACCTCCTCGACAGCGCGGAAGGCGCGGTAGCCGGCCTGGGTGAACTGGTAGACGTAGTGCCGGTTGCGGTACTCGGCCAGGTTCGCCGCACGGGTGCCGTCGTAGCTCCGGTCCAGCAGCTTCCACTCCGCCAGCGCGTCCAGCAGCGGCTGCACCTCGCCGACGGCGCGGGCCGACGGATTGTCCTCGGCCAGCTCCGCCAGCAGCTCCCGGGCATCCGCGACGTGCAGCAGCACCTGGTAGTTGGCCCGCCCCCGGTCGAAGGCCCGCAGCAGCCACAAGTAGTCGTTGCGCTTTTCCGCCGCCGCGAAGTGGAACAGCCGAAGGCGGTCGTCCAGGGTGAAGGCATCGATCCCGAAGGAGCCGCCCTCGTCCTGCCCGTCGTTCACGCGTTCCTCCACCGACTCGTCACCCTGGGTAGCAATTGTGCCTCACCCTGGCCGACACCTCGCACCTACTGGACAGATCAGTCGCCTTCAGGTATTGGACCGGCGGCAGCGACGCCCCCGTGCACCCACCGTACCCGAATCATCCACTCCGACCGGTTCCCGTGGAGGGCCCGCTGCCTCAACGCCGCAGGCGCCCGTCGGCGCCACGAGAAGTCCACCCGCAGACGCCGACTGGCCGACTGGCCGACTGATCGACGCAGTACTCAGACCTGGGGCGGCCTGATGAAGCGGATGCCGATGGGATAGCGGTACTGCGCTCCCTGGCTGGCCTTCACGGCCGCCATGATCTGGATGATCAGACAGCCGACGAGCAGCAGCAGCCGCAGCAGGGCGCCGAGCGGGGGTGACGCCATGGACAGCACGAGGATCACCACACCGGGGATGATGACGCTGAGCTGGAAGTTCAGCGCCTCCCGGGCGTGCTCCCCGGTGAACTCGGACTTCGCGGTGAGCATCACGATCAGCGGGGGGATGAAGCAGAGGAACACCGCGAACGTGCCGATGACGAAGGAGAAGACCACCGCGACGGCCAGCGGCAGCCAGTGCGCGAGGGAGGCCATGGTGCGGTCGCTGGCCGCCCCGGGCGTGGACGGCGGGTACCCGGGCGGCGGATACCAGCCCGGCGGCGGCGATGCGGAGTACTCCGGCGGACGGTCGTACCCGGCGTTCCCGGGTCCGGCCGGCGGCGGCGGGAAGTGGTTCGGCGGCGGCGGGTAGTTCGGCGGCACCGTCTGTCCGAAGCCGGCGCCTGGACCGGGGCCTGCGGTCGACCCGGGGCCGGGGCCGTACTGACGCTGGTAGCGGAAGAGTTGGCACGAGTGGCAGTAGCAGGTCTCCACATTGTGGGGCGCCTGCTGGGAGTTGGGGACGGCGTCCATAGTCCTGCCTGTTCGGGGAACGGGAATCCGGCCGACGTCGTCCCGTCGGCCCCCCTTGGCCCGGCCAGGGCACGGCACAGCACAGCCGTGTGGATGGCGGGCGAAGGCGGCGCCCCAGTATCGCCAGAGGCCGCGAGGCACACCAGAAAGCGCTGCTAACCACGACCGTTAGCACGGCTGTCGGGCGCCGAACCGAGGTTGTCGGCGGCCCCGGCAGGTTCAGTGCTTCGGGATGCCAAGGCCGGGCTTGATGAACGGCTCCCGCTCCAGCACACCCAGCTCGGCCACGGCCTCGGCGGCCAGCAGCGTGGCTTGGTGCAGGGCAGTGACCGTGGCCTGTATGGCCGGTGACGGCCCGCCGACGCCGATCCGGTAGTAGCAGCGCACGTGGCGGGCGCCCGGGACCGGGAGCTGGGTGACGGCCACGTCCCGCATGGTGGCCGCAGTACTGGAGGAGAGGATCGCGGCCCCCAGTCCGGCCGTGAGCATCACCTGCGCGGCCTGGGGTGTGGTCGCGACGTGCAGCCGGGAGGGGGTGAGGCAGTGGGCGGCGATGAGTCGTTCGAACGCGCAGTCGTAGGCGGAGCCGGGATCGCCGGTGATCCACGGAACGCCGTCCAGCTCGGCGAACGAGGCCAGCACGGGCCAGCCGGCCGGTACGACCAGGCGGTACCGCTCCTCGATCCTGATCTGGTACTCGGTACCCGCCGGGGTCGGCGGCGCCTCGTCCGCATCGCAGATCATGACGAGGATGTCGACCAGCCCGTTGCGCAGAGCGCTGAGGTCGGCCGCACCGGCCGCCAACTGCTCACGGACGGTGGGCTCCAGCGCCGGGAACCGCTCGGCAAGGATCGCCATCGCCGAGCAGACCACCGGGACGTAGCGCGGGACTGCGCCGATCGCCACCGGTCCGGCGATCGGGGCGCCGAAGTCGGCCAGGTCGCGGCCCGCACCGTCGAGCTCGTCGGCGATCCGGCGCCCGCGCTCGGCCAACGCCCTTCCGGCGGCGGTCAGTTCGATCCGCCCGCCGGAGCGGTCCAGCAGTGGCACCCGCGCCTGCTGTTCGAGCCGGGCCAGAGCCTGCGAGACGGCCGAGGACGTGACCGCAAGCCTCCGCGCGGCCGAGGCGACCCCGCCGGTCTCGGCGAGCGCATGAAGAACCAGCAGACGCTTGGGATCCAGCTCCATGCAGACATCACATCACGGGGGCATGGGCTGATATCGGAGCACCGTGTGCATCTCGGCCATGCGGCCATCCGGGACGCTGACGCTTGACACGTCAACGTCTCTGGTGGATGAAGGATTCGTACGATGTCGGTACGCGGGGTACGCGTTTAGCCGTTCGCCCGAGCGCGTGGTCCGCCCAGTGAAGGGGTGGCCGATGGCGAAGATAACGCCGGAACAGGATGCTGCCTACGCCCTGAGGTTCGGCGTAGCGAGGAGCTCGCTGTCCGCTGAGGCGCAGATCATCTATGACCGACTGGCGGAGCAGCAGAAACACTCCCAGTCTCCGGCGCTTCCCCCGCTGCGGGACGCGGAGGCCGCCGGCAGTCAGGTGGCCATGCCCAGGTTGGCGAGCGTTGCGGTAACAGTCCTAAATCCTTTCCCATGGGGCCGGGGCTGGTGGTCGTGCTGTTGCCGTTCTTGATCACGCGATGGCATGAGGGTGCGTCCTACCCGCTGGCGGTGCGGGCCCTGGGAGTGACCCTGATCGCGGTGGGCGGCTTGCTGATGGTCGCGGCGTTCGTACGGTTTCCCGTCGAGGGCGAGGGCGTGCCGTTTCCGACTATCCCGCCCAGCTCGCAGCGGGTGATCGTCGGCGGCCCCTACCGGTATGTCCGCAACCCCATGTACGTCGCCTTAGGCGCAGCGATCGCAGGACAGGCGTTGCTGCTCGGCCGCCCGATTCTGCTGCTCTACGCGGCCGCGCTCCTTGCCGCCCTGTTCGCGTTCGTCCGCCTGTACGAGGAGCGCACGATGCTCGCCCGCTATGGCGAGTCATACGAGGTATACCGCAAGCGGGTCCCCGGCTGGTGGCCGCGCCTGCCACGCCGAAAGCCCTGACCTGCCCTCCAATCACAACGCTCGGAGGCTGATCCGGCTCGGACCTCGACGGGGAGCACCGGCTCCAAATCCTGGATCTGCACATCCCAGATCCACTCGTTCGCCCCGCCAGCGGTGTCCCAATCGCCCAACAGTGCACCGCACTCCGGAGCATCGTCGGCGGCGGGATCCGAGTGGATCACGCACACCGCTCCCGACAACGGCGACGCCGTCGGATCGGGGTGAATCCTGTACCGGTGAAATCGACACGTCCTCGTCAGCCCCATTGCAGACCCCTAACAACCGTCCGGCGCAGAACCTGAACCCTCCCTCACCCGTAGCCCATCTGGGCCAGTCGCTACCAACTCGTGCATGTCGAGCAAATGACGGCGCATCAGTACTCGCGCATCAACAGCCCCCGACGGATCCCGGGTGATCGCCGCCAATGCTGCCGCCATACGGGCGCACACTTCGCACCCAGGCACGGCAACCGGAGCCGGCCGAGGGAAGCCATAGTCGAACGAGGACGAGAACCATGGCGGCCGATGGAATTCCCTGCGGGACTGCACCCGCGACTCGCTCACAGCCCCTGCCTCGATCGCCTGTTTGCCTCCGCCACCCAAGCACTCAACTCGGCCGCCCGATCAATGGGCTCCAGATCCTCCGGAAGCGCCTGCCACTCCAGCCCACCGCCCACTGGACGCAGGAAGACCCATCTGGGCCCGACTTCCATCACCACCCCGATCACGTCACGCCTCATGTCGTGGATGAGGGTCGAAGGGGTCAACTCGACGTCGGGGATAGAACCGTGCTCCCCACCGGGGAGACAGACAGGCCCTGGTGCAACCTGATCCGGGATTCGCCGGGCGTCCGACTGCGAAGCAGAAGCACCGTCCCCCAGAGGGGATAAACCGAGATCACTCATGAGACATCCTCCGAGAAGGCGCGCCGATGCAACCGCGCGCCCGACGATCAGCGTTCAGCGCCTTTTGGACAGAGGATCACTGACGATGCGTCAAGGTCACCCAGCGCCGAGCGTCGAGCTACGCACCGTAAGGATGCGCCTGGAAGTTGCGAGGTGCAAGTCCTACCGTAGAAGCTCATAAAGATTGCTGCGGAAGGGTGGGACGGGGCAGACTGACAGCTCACATCCGTAGGAGGCCCCGACCGTGCCTGTGAACCGCAACCCCACTGTCCGCCAACGGCGTTTGGCCAGGACGCTGAGGGAGCTGAGGATCGGAGCCGGCCTGACGCTCTTGCAAGTTGCCCAGCACCTCGAATGCGCCGAGAGCAAAATCAGTCGCATCGAGACCGCCCTGTCGGGCGTCCGGCCGATCGACCTGCGGATGATGCTGGACTTGTACGGTGCGACGAACGCGGAGCTGCGACGCGAACTTGAGGAGCTGTCGCGCAATGCCCGCCTTCGCGGATGGTGGGATCGCTACTCTGACGTTCTCTCACCTCGATACGCGCAGTTCATCTCCTTGGAGGCCGACGCCTCCCAGGTGCGCAGCATGCAGACGCTTCTAATCCCCGGACTGCTGCAGACCGAGGAATACACGCGGGCCGTTCTGAGAATTCAGGTGGACGGTGCAACCCCGGCTCAGATCGAGACGCATACCCAGGTTCGGCAGGAGCGACGCTCGGTACTCACGCGGGAGCCACCCCTGGAGATGCGCGTGGTCCTCTCCGAGAGGGCTCTCCGTCATGGTGTGGGCGGTCCGGACGTCATGCGCCCGCAGTTGGAGTACCTGGCCGCAGCGGCAGGGAATCCGAACATAGAGATCCGGGTTCTGCCCGACGCATCGGATATCCATGCCGCCCTGCTGAACCCCGTCACCATTCTCAGCTTCCCTGATTCGTCGGAAACTGACGTAGTGTATGCCGATCACCTGCTCGGGACCATCTATTTCGAGGAACCCACCGAGATCGACATGTACACCAGCCTCTTCCGCCGCGCAACGGAAGAGTCGTTGCCGCCGGACAAGTCAATCGCTCTCATTGAGCGCGCCTCAAAGGAAATGGGCTAGTCATGGCAAGCAACTTCCTCGAATCAGCGCCTGCTGCCGACGTTCAGTGGCGGAAGTCCTCCTTCTCTGGAGCGCAGAACGACTGCGTGGAGATTTCCGAGAGCCTGCCGGGTGTTGTACCTGTCCGTGACAGCAAAGACCCGGAAGGTCCTGTTCTCACCTTCGATGCGACTGCCTTCGCTTCGTTCATCCATGCGGTCAAGTCCGGCCACTTCAGGACCGTCTGACCCAAGGGCCACCAGCTGACAAAGGGCAGTCTCCTACTGCGAGTTGCGCCAGGGGACCGTCTTCGCCTCGGGCTGTCGCGGCAGGCCCGGCGGCGCCGAGTACATCGGCAGACTCAAGCGCTGACCTGCACTCCCAAGAACTGACCTCGCTGCCTACTCCGACCGCGTAGCGTGCTTGAGCGAGGGCCGCAACATTGCGTCGCCGTCCGAACGTGTCCGGCACCATCGACCACGGAAGAAGCGCCGCTGACCATGGGCATGCCTCACGGGTGCACAACGAACAGCAGGTTCACATCCATCGAAATCTGCGCCGGTGTTGGCGGCTCCGCGCTCGGGCTGGAGCGGGCCGGTTTCGATCCGGTCCTGCTGATCGAGAACCGTCCGGTTGCCTGCGAAAGCCTGCGCGCGAATCGACCTGATTGGCGAGTGCTGGAGCAGGATCTGATCGACTTCGTACCCGAAGAGCATCCGCAGTGCTACGACGTGGACCTGCTCTCGGCCGGACTTCCCCGAGTGAAGGCCGACGCTGCGGTCGGCAGGTCCCGGGACGACGAACCTGAGTTGTCGCTGCTCAAGGCAACCGCCTTCCTCATGCACGCCGTCCAACCAAAGGCCCTGCTCATCGAAAACGTCCCCGGCCTGGTGACCAGGGACGCCTATGCGCCGATCCGAACGTTCCTGGAGGAGGAACTTCACCACCTCGGCTACCGTGCGCGCTCCCTCGTGCTGGAGTCCGCCGACTTCGGCTTGCCACAGAAACGCCAGCTCGGCATCATTATCGCCTTCAGGGGAGACCTGCTCGACTCCTTCGAGGAGCCGATCCATCTACCGGGGCCGCCCCTCACAGTCGGCCAGGTCCTCGGCCCCTCCATGGCAGCGGACGGTTGGCCCGAAGCGGCAGAGTGGGCCGCACAGGCCAACCGCCCGGCTCCGACGATCGTGGGTGGCTCCTGGGAGCGTGGTGGTCCCGACCTCGGTCCAACCGGCGCGAAACGATCATGGGCAGGCATGGGCGTCGATGGTGGAACCGTTGCCGATCAGATTCCAGGTCCAGGATTCCAATGGCGACCGGAGGAGGGACGTGCGGGCATGATGGCGCTCACCGTTGAGCAGGTCGCGCTGCTCCAGGGGTTCCCACCGGACTGGCATGTGGCCGGCCGCAAGACAGCCCGCTACCGGCAGGTCGGCAACGCGATGCCCCCACCGGTCGCGGAGCAGCTCGGGCACTCGATCGCCGCAGCCCTGACAGCCGAGCGGTCGTTCTGACTGCCCTTGTTGCGAGTGCGTCCAAAACGAGGCCCACGGCCGGCTAGCATGGGGACCGTTCAGCCCTGTGTGATCCCGGGTGAACCACGACACCGATGAGTTGTTCATCGTCCCGCCCCGCAAGGATTGTACGTGTCCAAGACCTTCAAGATCGTCGACCTGTTCGCCGGACCCGGCGGACTCGACCTCGCTGCCCAGAATTTGGGAGTTACGGTCGACCGGGGAATCGAATTCGACCCTGGCGCCTGTGCGACGCGCAAGGCCGCCGGGCTGGGCACCACGCCGGGCGACGTACGCAATTTCGGACCGGCTGACTATCCGAACGCGAATGTACTGACCGGCGGACCTCCCTGCCAGACTTTCTCGGTCGCAGGCAAGGGTGAGGGCCGGACCGCATTGGCCGAGGTGGAGAATTTCGCCGACCAGTATTTTAAATGCTTCGAAACCAGGGACATCGAGGGATTCAAGAGGATCCACGACGATCTCAAGCAACTCAGCGATGACCGTACCGGCCTGGTCCTGGAGCCCTTGCGATGGGCACTCGAAGCCCTCATGGGCCAGAATCCGTATCAGGCGATCATCCTGGAGCAGGTTCCCACGGTTCTGCCGGTCTGGAAAAAGTTCGCAAATATCCTTGAGGCCACGAACAGCTATGCGGTAGCTGAGCCGGCAGTGCTGCACACGGAACAGTTCGGCGTGCCTCAGACCCGTCGAAGGGCGATCATGATTGCCCGTTTCACCGGACCCGATGCGATGTTGCACGGAGTCCCCAAGCAGCCCGGACCGACCCACCAGTCCTACCGCAAGAACGTCCCCCGACATGTACAGGGCGCCAACATCCCGGGCTGGGTGACAATGGCCGACGTCTTGAAGCGCCACACCCCGTACGAGGTGAAGTCGAACTACGGCACCGGTGGTGACCCGGAAGCGCGGGGCCGACGCCGTCACGACAATCCGTCGGCCACCGTGACCGGAAAGGCGTCGCGCAACAGGCTGGAGTGGGGAGGGCAGGAAATCGGCGAGTTCTCCCTCAGGGAATTGGGCGAACTACAGACGTTCCCCGCTGACTACCCATGGCGTTTCATCGACCGGGACGGCACAGAAAGAGATGCCGTGGACGGGAACGGAAAAGAGCTGCCCGGCGTCCGCAGTGTCATTTCTCAGCAGATCGGGAATGCCGTTCCCCCCCGTTTTGGCATGCATGTGCTGGCCGCCGCACTGGACCTTCGATCCGACCTGCTGGACGACACAACGAAGCCGCTGACCTGGAAGCGTCCGCACACCGTATAGTGCCGATCCGATCGACAGCGTGACTCGCCGGCTCGGCAGTAAATACTCCACTCGGCCTGCCCAAAAGGTCAGGCCGAGTGGACCCCCGTACGACCCAACGGACCGCAGGTCACCAGGGGCCGAAGAACCCAGGCACCGAACCGTCCTGGGTGCCCACCAGGGCAGCTCGGTCAAGGATGGTGTTGTTGACCTCGCAGCTGGTTTCCGGGAGCAGAACGCAGGCGTGGCAGGCCGCGAGGTTGAGGCTGTCGGTACCGGCGGCCTCCGCCTCCATACACAGTGGGTCGTTGGAGCACCACCGCGCCCGATCGAGTGCGGAGCGGAGGGTCTGGCGCAGGCGGCCCGGTTCACCCTGGGCGACAATGCCACCGAGGCTGCCGGCCGAGTCGCTGGTCGCGGTGTAGATCAGAATGCCCGCCATATCGGGCCCGACATACAGCCGCTCGCGCAGAGATGCGGCTGGGTAGCCACCGTCCAGGCTCCATTCATTGATCAGAATGTGGGCCAACGTGTGCACCGCGAGGAAGCGGGGCGAGGCTGGGGACTCCGGGATCGGCTTGGCTGCGTCGACCGCGCGACTACGCAGCAGACCGTCGTGATTGGTCCGGATACGCTCCGCTCTGTCGAATGCAGCCTGGTAGCCGACCTGTTGCTCCCAGTCCTGTAGGCGCTGCGGGTCCAGAGTGACGAAGACTCCTTCACCGCTGACCTCGATCGCGGGAAGCCATCCCAAGGGTTCCCGGGACAACTTCGCGCGACGCCGTGGCTCGTCGGCCGCGCTCGGCTCCTCAACGCGGGTGAAGCTCTGCAGCGCCCTGACCTCGCGAAGGCGTTTCACCAGCATGACGCGCTCGACGCCCAGGTCCAGAAGAGCCTCGGCCCCGCCTCGGGGCGGTTCACAGACGAAGTCCTGGCGTTGAGCGCTGCCCTCTTCGGGGTGGTGAGTGTTGAGGCTGCGGAACTCCTCCTGGTAGATCTTCTCTCGGGGGGAGCCTGTGACAGGGGACTCGTCGGCCGGTCCGTCCTTGGCCGCATTCAACCGCTCCACCAACTCGATGACCGCTTCGGCGGTGTACTCAGGATGATGGGTGAAGAACTTCTCATAGCGGAGGATGACTTGGATGTCCGCCGGTGATTCATCCCTTATCCGGTCGTAGTAGGGAGCGACAGCCTTGTAGAGGCCCTCACTCCACGGCGGGATTGACAAGGCGGAGTGCACAACCGGATTCCACGCGCTGGAGGAACCTCGCTGCAGGGTACGCGGAACGGCGTCGCAGAACTCGTTGGGAGCGTCCCTCAGCCAAGGACTCCGCCCGGTGCAGCGGATACCCAGATCCTTGAGCGCACGGCTTCGGAAGGCTCCCTCCAGCGAGACCTTCTTGACTCCACAGGTACAGCCGATCAGCACCGAACGGAGCGAGGCTGTCGAACCCTCGGCGTGAAGGGTCAGATTCCCACCGCACGAGCCTCCCGAAGCGGCGTCGCCCCGCTGATAGTCGGCAGAGCGGTGCAGCCATTTCCAGTAGGGGAAGTCGTCGATGTGTCCGTACGGGCAAGCGACGACGAAGCGGGAGGGAACCAAATCCAGCTGACACTTGCCGCATTCTGCCTTGCCCATAGGCGAGTTGAAGCTGCGAAAACGCTGCAGATCGCCACAGTTCGGGCAGGAGTACCAGACCGGGAATCGTGCAGCTCTGACACCGTCCCTGGCTCTCTCGGGCTCAGGAGCCGGCGGAAGTCGGAAATGGTTCACACCGAGAGGTCGGGAGAGCCGAGGCTCCCAGATCGGGTGAGCCTCTGCAATGTCCCAGGAGTCCAAACCGGTCAAGATGAAGGACTCGTTGTCCACTGCGATCATCGCGCCGACGCCGTACGTCGTGATCAGCTGGGAGCGTCGGATCTCCCCCAGCTTTCGCGCGCGGCGAACAGCGGGTCCACTGGCGACGCGGCTTCGGGAGCGGGGCGGCATGGGGCTCATGATCAGTGCTCCAGAAAGAATGAGGATGAGGCATCGACGTCGCGCAGGCTCCACAGCGTGGCCCAGCCGGAGTTGGCGTCGGGCTCGGCCGTGAAATTTCTGAGCAATGCTGGAGACCGGCGGCCCGGCGGGCGCTCGTAGACAAGGTTCGGGTTGTCCGCTGCAGCCGACTTCCACCACCCGGTGAACTCGTCGAAGGCTCGTTCTGTCGCGTCATATTCGGCTTCGTCGACCGCTCGCACCCGGTCGAGCACGGCCCCCCTCACCAACCGGCCGTTGAGATCGGCCCAGAAGTCCTCAACGCGCGCAGCTGCCTCGTTGGGCCGTGCCTGGGGAATCAGGATCCGGGCGAGGGCAACAATCACAGCATGCAATCCGCGGTCACGGGCGCGGGAGGAAAAGGGGGTGACGCTCGTCGACTCCACCTCTCGGTAAAGCGCGGAGTGGAAGTGCTGGAAGCTCTCGTAGTGCGAACGATCACGTGAGCGCGTCGAGTTCAGCATGACCGCGACCAGGCCGGGGTGACGGCGACCGACACGGCTGGTCGCCTGGATGTATTCGGCAGTGGTCTGCGGCTGACCCATGACCGCCATCAGCCCAAGACGATCAACGTCAACGCCGACCGAGATCATGTTGGTGGCGAGCAAGACGTCGAGCACGTCCTTGCTCGGCAGCGCGAGTTCGACCTCCTTGAGCCGCTTTGGGATCTCGCTGGCGCCGGCGCGGCTGCTCAGTTCGGAAAGCAGCTCGACCGCTCGAGATTGTGCCTTGTCGCCTCCGTCGCGTACGGCAAGGTACGTCAGGCGGTCTTGGACGTCGTCAAGGACCTGCAGTTCCGCTGCCGACAGCAGGCGGAGACTGTTGAAGTAGCCGACGAGGGTCCAGTAGGCGTCCTTGACCCCAGGGACATCGTCTTCGATGAACGCTTGATGCAGTAGGGCCGCGTAGGTCCTAATGAGCAGGGTGGCCTGGCTGGTACTAGAGGTGAACAACCCGATATAGCGTCGGGCCGCCTTTCGGTCGCGTGAGGTCTCGACGGCGAACCAGGAGTCACGGGAATCCAGACCGCTGGGCGGGAACTGACTGACCGTCCGGGCGAACAGATGCTTGCCCTGTTCGTCGGCGCGACGGATGGTGGCGGTCGAGGCAATCACCTTGGGGCGGTCGGCCAGCATGTCCACCGCTGTCTCGTAGAGCCCCGTGAGCGTACCGAGGGGGCCGGAGATCAGGTGGAGTTCGTCCTGGACGACGAGTTCGGGCGGCCTGACGCCGTCCTCCTTGTCACGGTTGAAGAGCGCGGCAGTATCCTCGCGCCACGGCATGGAAGCGAACTTGTCCACGGTCGCGATGATCAGCGTCGGGCGAGCCCGGTAGACCGCCTCGTCGATCAGATGAACAGGGAGGCCGTGTCGGAAGTCGCAGTCCGCTGCCGGGCAACGGATCACCATTCGCTGTTCGGCCGCGATGACCTCGTAGTCGGAGGCGTCCAGTGCGGTGCCGCACCATGAGCATGCCTGCAACTGCACGGGGTTCTCGGTCTGCAACGGCCGCCCGGGGTTGGAGCGCAGTTCCTGGAGCTTCTCCGCAGCCGCTGCCAGAGTGTTGGGAGTCGCAGACCTCCCGACCCACATGCCGATCGAGATCTCCTCGGTCCCCAAGGTACGAGGATCGGCTGTCCGCCGACGTTCCATCGCACAGATGAGTGCCGCCGCACGTTCGAACTGCTGCAGCGTCAACAGCCGCAAGGTATAGCGCATCAGGACCGTGACGCCGCCGCCCTGGGCACCATCGCGCAGCCGGCGCAGAAATGTGGTGAACGCGATCAATCCGAGGTAGGCCTCGGTCTTGCCTCCACCGGTCGGGAACCACAACAGGTCGGCTACGCCGCGGTCCTCATGATTCGGGTCAATGATGCCCTGCAGGCACAGCAGGATGAACGAGACCTGGAACGGCCGCCACCTGCCCTCCTGGGGCTTGATCGGGCCCTGCTTGCCCCCCTTGATCCAGGATGTACGGGCGCGCTGGTCCGCCATCGCCAGATTGGCAAGTTGGAACGCGCGCATGACCTCAGGTTGGCCTTGATCCCCAAGTAGGTCCACACCCTTGTGCATACGTTCGAGGGCTTGGCGACAGAGCTCGATCTGCCTTTTGGCCGTGGCCCCGTGTTCGCCGGCACTGAGCAGTTCGGCCTCGGCGGCTTGTGCCGCGATCCACGCCTCGTATCCGCTGAGCAGCGTACGCAGAGCGGTGATCACGTCGGACGCCGGCGCAGTGCCCAATCCGTGCATGGTCAAGGCACTGTCGTCGATGGTCGGGTTCGAGTCGGTGAGCAACACCTCATGCGCGGGGACGAACTCGGTGCGCACAGCGGCCACGGCGGATCGGGCAGATGGGGCGCCGATCGCCGGAGGTGTCCAGTCCCACTGGGCCGCGCAGCCATGGCCGGTCGCGAAGCTGGGCGCATGGCGATGCAGCAGCCGACTCAGAGCCTGCTCGGGGTCGACCGCTCCCTGGACCGAGAGTCGCTCCACGAACGGAACGCTGCCCTCCTTAGCCCCAGTAACGATCAGCACCGGCTGGTAGAAACAGTGGGCGTCACGCAGGTCGTACTTGCCGACGAGCAGACTGTTGACCAAGGTGGCAGTCACCGTGACAGTGCCGCGGGGCCCGGTTGCCGGGCGGACGAGCACGCGCAGTTCCAGCCCCGGGTGCAGCTCCACGCCGGGATGGGCGGCCGGTGAGGTCACGTCGAGGGTGACTGGCTCGAGCTGCAGCGTGATGCGGCGCCAACGCTCCCGCTGCTCCTCGGTACTGCGAGCCTCGGTCCGGATGGCCGGAACGGGGTTGCCGTCATCGTCCTCCGGCACGTAAACGGCCGTCTCCACCGTCAAGGTGATCGCCGACGACGCTGACGGATCGACGGCGAAGGTCAGGCCCATGGACGAGGGGCGACGAGTATTGGCCAGCGCGACTCCGAGGTCCGGCTGCGACTCCTCGTGATCACCGCGCGCAGGGTACGCAGCCTCGTCCTGGCCGTCCTGATCACGTACGGCATCCGCTGCTTCAACCGCCGCTTCCTCGTCCCTGGCCTGAGGAAACAGAACGCCGACCGGGTAGACGGTGATCGGGGCGTCGTCCTTGAGGATCTCGCTCTCGCCACCGACCGGCCCAAGGAGGTCCAGGCGCAGAGCATCAATGATGGAATCGCGCAGTTCGTAGTGGGCTTTGTAGTCCGGAACGCTCACTGGGTTCCTGTTCCTGAAGATGTGTCTGCGGACGGATCGTCATTGGAGGTGTCAGTGGCCGGCCACCATTCGAATCGACCGAGCCCACTGAGCCGGGGAGCCAGCCAGCAGCCGTGCGAGCCCAGACCAGCGCGTTCAGTCGCGGCCGGGGTCCCGGCAACGGACTCGACGCACTCCACCCGCAACCCGGTGATGCGGCCGGGCCAGCTCTCGTCGGCCCAGTTGTCCCCACGGATAAGCATGCGCTGCAGGTCGCGCCGAAAGCCCTCGGAGACCTCGGCGATCGGTTGGCCGTCGTGGACAACAGCATAGGGCGGTGACTGCTCCGGCCCTTCCGGTAGGCGGTGCAGCAATCGGAGCTCGACCGGGTCACCTTCGACGACCGTTGTGGCCAGCTCCACCTGAATCCTGCGCGGATCCCCGGGAAAGCCACGAACTCCCGGTGGATGCTCGTGGCTCACGTCCGATCCGAGGGCCTCGATGCCGTTGCGGGCCCAGGAGCTGCGGCCACCGACATACCAACGATCGAGGCGGCGGTCCTTGCGCAGCAGCCAGGTGTTGAGCGCCTTGAGGTAGTAGATGTCGTCACGAGGGCGGGTCATCGCCACATAGAGCAGACGGGTCTCGGCGGCCGGGTCGTAGTCGTACTTCTTCTTGGCGACTCGCTTGGGCTCCACCAGGAGTGCGGGCTCGACGATGAGAACGCGGTCGAACTCGAGACCCTTGGCCCGATGAACGGTGGAGACGACGAGCGACGCGGGTGCGGGTGCCGTGAGTTCGTCAGGGAGCCGGCTCTCGGCTACGGCACGATGCAGGGCCTGGATGTTCACTGTTGCGCGTGGCCCTCGGGCAACCTTGCGCACCGAGCGCCACAGCAGCGCCGGATCCTGCTCGGGTCGCGGGTCGAGATCGGTCACCAGTTGGGTGAAGCGCTCTTCGGTGAGGCTGCTCGACTCCGTGGCAGCGAGCAGCCGGGCGATCCAGGCCGGAGCGGGACGATCCCGGACCGAACGCTGGAGCCGGTAGTGAATCCGAGCCTCGTCCAGAATCTCGCCGATTCGAAGGGCCTGACCATTGTCCCGGCAGAGGATCGCGGTTGTGCCGTCGAAGTACTTCAGCGATTCCTGCGGGAAGGAGTCGCTGAGATCCCCGAAGAACGGCGCATCCAGAAGGTGCCTGCGCAGTTCGCGGTGAATGCTCTCCGCCTCGGCGGCAGCCGCGTCCGCTTCCCCCGGCAGCTTCTGGAGTTGCTCGCCGAAGGCCAGTGCAACGCGCGCCTGAGGAGTCCGGGCACGGAAGTTGTCCGCGAGGTGGACCTCGACCAGGTCCTCGCCGAAGGAGCCGCGGATCCAGTCGAAGAAGTAGTTGTTCTCCTGCGCCCGCTCGTCCGGATCCGCCACCTGGAATCCGTACACAGCCTGGGCAGCGTCGCCCACAACAGTGAAGCCACTCTGCTCGGAGAACCGGTCGAGCAGTTCCTCGACCATCTCCCTACGGACCCCAACCAGGTCCTGAACCTCATCGATCAGAACGTGCGCGGGTGCGCCGTGCTCACCGGCCTCGACCGCGCCGAGGCCGATCGCCCTGGTGGCCTCGACGATGCGCTCGTCAAAGGTCGTCCCGGACCAGTCGCCGTCCGGATAGGCCTGGGCCAGCAGCGAGCCAGCCCAGGAGTCGAACGTCTGGGCCCTGACCCGCTGGGCAGCGGTGGCGTGCCGGTCGATGCGCTCGCGCAACTCGCGCACGGCGGCGCGGGAGAAGCTGAGCACCAGAATCTCGGCGGCCTCCAGTTCCTCACGTTCGACCAGAGCATCCAGGCGACGCACCAGGGTGTGGGTCTTGCCGGAGCCGGCCCCGGCGGTGACCAGAGTGCGGGCGCTCCAGGGCTGATCGACCACCGACTGCTGAGCTGGTGTCAGGACATGGTCGTCCAGATCGTCGGCAGTCACTTCTCGGCCCCCCAGAGGTAGTCGAACTTCGTGAATGCCAGCGCCTCCTGATAGTTCGTGATGTTGTCACGCACATTGAGGATCAGGCAGGATTCCTTACCGTTGTTCTTGGGGCCGCGCAGCCCACGCCCGATCATCTGCTGATAGATGTTGGGACTGTAGGTGGGACGGGCGACGACGACGGCTCGGGTAGCCGGAGCATCGAAGCCCTGAGTGAGGACGCCGTAGTTGGTCAACACCTGGATGCGTCCGTCGCGGAAGTCCGCGATGCGCTTGCGACGTTCCCCCGTGGGTGTGGCCGAGTCGATCGCGGAGGCCTTGATACCGCGATCCCCGAGCTTCGCGGCGAGGTACTTGGCGTGGGCGACGGAGGTGGCGAAAACCAGCACCGGCCAGTCGGCCGGCATGTTGCTGATCTCTGCCACGATACGCTGATTGCGATCGTGATCCTCGGCCAGTCGCTGCTCCGCGCCCTTGGGCAGGACACCGCCGAACTGCTCGGAGCGACTCAACTCGTCCGAGGTGAGCTCGATCTCCGCACCGGTGAGTTCCCGGTGCCGGACATGGGCGAGAACACCCTGCTCCTGCAACTGCTTGATTGCCGCGACCTGGTCGCCGCCGAAGATATCGAGGTCGAGACGGGAGCCGAAGCGCTCAACCAAACGACGGCTCAGATCCTCGTTGTTTCGGTAGGGCGTAGCCGTGAGGCCGATCAAGTGACGCGCGGTCCGATGCTGGGTGAGACCCATCAGCCCCAGGATCTCGGTGTAGCGGGGCGAAACGGCCACGTGTGCCTCGTCCACGATGACCAAAGCCGCCTCGCGCAGCCAGGCATAGCCGTCACCGCCGAGGCAACTCTGCAGCTTGGCATCGGTCGCGACAACCAGGTGCGGCTGGGCAGTGACCGGCGTGGCTGCATTGGTGCTCCACAGTCGACTGATGACCAGGGGCATTTCCGCGCCGACCTTTGACCAGACGAACCTCCAGCTCTGCACCGCCTGCTCGCACAGCTCTTCGGTCTGAGCAATCCACAGCAACGGGCCGGGCAGGACACCTTGCTGACGAATCCAACGAATCACGCCTTCGGAGGTCACTCGTGTCTTGCCGGCGCCGGTTGGGATGCTGAGCATTCCCCGTTGCGGCTCGGGATTGTCCAGCAGCGTTTGCAGCACGGCGGCGAGCCGTTCCTGGTAGTCGTGAAGCGCGGGAAACTCCGAAGGTCCGTCGACCGTGAGCCGAGGGGCGAGCGTGGGAACGCTGGCGCCGGCAAATGAATCCGGGAATCCAAGGTCAATGACGAACTTCAGCGCCTTTGAATCTCCCGTGAACGTATTCGGAGCGATCCCTGGGAAATCGACGGCAAGATCCTTGCGGTGGATCCGCAAAATTGACTCGCCGTGGGCATTGAAGGCCATTTCCGCGACGCGTCGCGCGCTGGGCTCCACGCCGCCGTGCTCACTCAACTCGCTGGCCAGCAGCCCCGGAGGCAGTTCGCCGCGCAACTGCTCCTCACCGATGAGAAGCGAGATCTTATCGACAATGCTTTCCGTCTCGGAAACCTGACGCAACCGCGCGCGAACTTCGCTGCTCTGCTCCTGCTGACGCTTGGCGGCCAGGATATTACTGCAGTCCTTCGGGCCGAGTGGCCAGCCGAACTCCTTGGCCGCAGCCTCCAGCACCGCCTGGTCGGACAGCGTATCCAGGACCAGAAGGGTGCCGCTTTGGCGAACCGAGGTGAGCGGAAGCAACCTGCTACCCCCAGGCGTGCGCACCGTTTCTTCGAGCTCGGAGCAGCGCTGTACCTTACGGTTCTCGGCGACCTTGCCGAGTCTGGCCTTCAGCGGAGGGAACTCCTCGACAAGCAGCGTCGCAGGTCCGGTGCTGACCTTCCGGATGTTCTTGCTGATCACGTCCGAGACCTTGAGCATGCCCCATTGCTCGATCATCTGGGCAGCCGTCTCTGCGTCCGACCTATCAGCGACCATGAGCGCCGGGATCTCCTCCCGGATCAGCTCGTTGTATTCGGCCTGGGTGGTGGCCAGCGCGATCTCGATGTCTGCACGAGTGGACCAAGTCGTTCCGATACGGCACCGAGTGAGCACGCCTTCGGGGAACTCGAAGCCGACGCGGAGCAACAGGGCGTAGGCACGCCCGACATAGGCGTCGTCTTCGCTCTCCAGCACACGATCGAGGAGCTTTCGCCAGCGCGCGGAAGGGACGTCGTCCGCCAAAACGGGAAGCCGAAGCCGACGAGCCTTCTCCTCGGAGATCTCGGTGGCCACGGGGAGGATGTTGGCGTACGCCTTCAACTGCGGACCGACGGCCTCGCCGATGGTGGTCAGCCCGAGAGAGGTCTGAACCCGGCCGTACTTGTTGAGCATCCAGCGCAGTGGCGAAGCCACCGAGGCCTTGGTGTTCACCTGCGCGCCGTAAACGCGGGTCCAGTTCTCAACCACTGCTGCATCCGGGACAGCGGCTACGAAGGCGGCCCGCCCCGTGTCCGAGAGCCTGAGCAGCAACCGGAGCGGCCCCGCCGGAGCGGCGCCGTCCACAGTGAGGCGACCGATGGAGGCTCTTGGTGCATCGGCGGCGAGGCTGCGCAGGTACGCATCATGAACAGCCTGGCGGTAGTCCTCGAACCATGCCTCCCCCTCCGGCCGATGGCCGGCGGTCGGCCGATCAACCAGTCCGAAGTCCCGAAACACGGCTGCGTCAGCCGAGTGAAAATCCATGTCGACGGCGATCGTCTCGTCGCGACTACCGTCCTTGGGCACGACCGCACCGGGAACCAGGCAGTCGCGCATTGGGCGAAATCTGCCGTCCATCGTGCGCACGTGCAGAGTGGACGGCACGTCGGGTACCTTGCTACGGATGCGTTCAACCTGCGCACTACCTCCGGCGCTACGCAGCAACTGCCAGAACTGAGTCCAGGACTGAGGGGTGTAACGGGCGAAGCCCTGGTCCAGGACACCCTGGAACCGGCCTTGGGCGTCCGCGATACGGATACCGATGGCGTGGAGATGACGCCCCATCTCCAGCCGCTCGGAGATCTTGGCGCTGACATAGACCATGTCGTCGCGGAGAGCATCGTCGCTGGTGCGATGGAAGATCTTCCCCGCAACCGGGGCGACCATGTCGTTCGACTCCGTGAGGACGATCTTGGCCTGACGCGCAGCAGTTGTCAGTGCTCCCCCCTCGTCATACTCCACCATCGCGGAGAGGATGCGGATGGCGTGGCAAGAGGCGTCGGGCGTCTTATCCGCGACCAGTGCCTCCAGCCAGGTCCTGACGGTCTCCGGCTGCATCTTCGCAGCTGCGAGAATGTGCTCCATCTTGCCGTGCCGGAGCGAGGTGGCATCGACAGAAGGGTGTACCCAGCCCTTGGGGCGACCGGCATAGTCGGCCCAGATCTTCAGCCACTCCGGTTCGAGCTTCTCCGGGTGAATGAACAACTCACGCGGGACACGGAGCACACCGTCCTGGTCGGGCAGCGACGGGAGTTGCGCAGCCGCCTCCCAGACGTGCTCGACCAAGTGCTTTTCCGCCCAGTTGTGGGTTTCCCTGCTGCGCCCGGGCAGAAGGGGAAGGTAGGCGCCCGGATCCTCGGGCGTGCTGAGCCGAGGCAGCGAGGTGACCACCAACCGGGCCGCCACTTGCAGTAGTTCGCGGTTCAATGAGTTGCCGTCGAGAAGATTCTGCCTGTCCTCGTTGGTCTTCCAGGCCGCGTTGAGATACCCCGTGAGAGACACCTCGTACTTTGTGGGAAAAAAGGACCAGAACTCGCCGCGCCCCGGTGAGACCGTGAGCAATCCATCCTTGTTCGCATAGAAGGGAACGGCCCATGAGACATCGATGACGCCACGGTCGTGCAGTTCACCGGCACTGCCTCGGGCTTCCGCCGAGGGTTCGTGCGCAAGCGAGAATACCTGCCACTGGGTGATCTCTTCCTTGGCCTTGGTACGCACCTCGCGGATAGTGCGGTGCACACCGGAACTCTTGACCGTGAGGTTGCGGCGGAAGATTGGAAGGCTGCGTCGGTCTTCGAGCACGACCTCGCCGACATGGGGCGAGAAGATCTGAAACCCGGACGGGAACGCCTCGACAGCACGCCCGTCCCTGGGCCGGTGTCCCGAGATGTCGTAACCGAGGCGCTCAGCCGCCCCGGGCAGCAGTGGAAGCTTCACCACTGTGGTCGCCCAGCGAAGGAGTTCTTGGAGCACCGGATCCTCGGATGCTTCCTCCTCCTGGTCCAGCGGGCGTGCCATGCGCAGCACCGGAGTGTCCATCTCCAGTGGTGGAACAAGTTCCAACACCTTTGCGATCTCCTCCGCAGACCAGGAACGATCGAAGCCGAAGCTGCCTGTACTGCTGAAGAACTGCGGTGCGTCACTCACGGAGAGTACGGACTTGACCCCGACCCCAAAGCGTCCGATCTGTCCGCCCCGCTTGCGGGACACGCTCATTCGAAGGATCGTCTCCGCACCCACCGGAGTGACGGGGGACCCCTGGTTCGCGCAGTAAAGAGTCGACTCGGTGAGCACCACCGCGAGCTTCCCGCCGGGCTCATTCGCGATCTCGTCCGCACCGTTCTGCACCAGCTCGAAGAGCTGACGGTCGCCGTAGCCGCCCTGCGTGATCCGACGTTCACCGTTCGCGTGCTCCTGGACCAAGCCGCTGTCGATGCGGTAGGTCTCCAGGACACGCGCGGACTGTTCTATCACCGTCGCGATGACGGACGAGCTGGTTCCCTGTGCAGACTGCTGCTCGCTCACGGAGGGCTGCTCTCTCTTTGAGGGGTGTTGAATTCAAGCACAGTGGGAAGGGCCGGTGCCGGCACATCGGCCGGCACCGCCTTCCCCAATCCCATCAACCTTCACGCGCCTGGGCGCCCGTTGAGACGCCTGCTTACCGCGACGTGAATCCAGAATCTTGCGCTCGCCCCACGACCGCGTTCATGCCAATTCCCGTCCGGGTCAAGGGGCGCACCCCACTCAGGAAACCGAAGGGGGACCGTCGCACAGCGGGCAGGCGACCGATGCCTCGCACTCAGATCCCGGATGGGCGTCGCACACCCAACCCGCGAGCTGGCTGCGGTGGAGCGGATCCTCCTCTTCGGACCAGAGCTTCAAGCGCTGCTCGAAGTCGAGGCCATGGCAAAGGTCGTCGCTGCTGTTCATGGGTGTCCCCCTTGGGCAAGGTTCGGCAGGCAGATGAGTTGGGATGGCACGGGAACAGGCATCACTGAGCCCGCTCCCGACCAACCGCGTTAAGCGGTGCGTACGATCGCCAAAATCCGGATGCATCTGCCTGAAAACGGGCACACGTATGCCTGTGCCTCACCGTCAGCATCCTTGCCCTGACGGACACTTGGGCCAATCAGAGAATCACAGCCTACTGAGTCCCCACCTGCCACGCAAGACTGATCCCAATGAGTCCATCAAGTAGCACGATGTTGACCGAGTTGCCCGGATTCGCACCGAACGAAGCCCTCCTGACGCCTCAGCCGACCGAGTGAACGACGACATCGCAGCGACGTCGTCATCGACTCGAGCCACCCGAATCCGAATCACGAAGGGCACTGCTGGCGCAGGTCGGCGATGGGTGTGTCAAACATCAATTGACACTGCATGTGAGTCAAAAAGCCCTGGTAGCGTGGCCTTCTAGTGGCAGACTTACGTCGTTCACGGCCCGTGGGCGCGACAAGGAGAGGAGCGATCCGCATGCAGGACGGTGAAGAGTTCGGCCCCTGGCTCGGGCGGCAGCTGCGTCGTCGGGAGATGACCCAGGCAGAGCTCGCCGGACAACTCGATATGACTCGCGCTGCGGTGTCCGCCTGGATCACCGGTCGAGCCCAACCGCGAGCCGACGTTGTCCGCAAGATAGCCGCGATCCTCGACACCGACATCACCACGGTCTACGAACGGACCTCGGACGCCGTCGCGGCGAGCCCCATCGACTGGTACCACCGCCCCGCCCACTTCGACGGTGGGCGCGAGCTCGGCAACGCCGCCGCCTTCGCCTTCGATGCGGACCTCGGCACTCTCGCCCGTGAAGTCACCCAGAACTCTCTGGACGAACGCCTCGATATCAAGCAGCCCGTCCGTGTCCGCTTCACATTGCACGAACTGACGGGCGAACATCTCAACTCATTCCTGAACGCTTTGAAGTGGGACCAACTATCCGAGCACTACGCCGCTGCCGCCGCTTCCGGGCAGAAGGTGGGCCGGGTGCTCGCCGAGGGCCTGCGTGAATTGAGCGAGTCCAACTCCCTGGTGCTCCTGCGCGTCGACGACTACAACGCGTCCGGGTTGACCGGACACGAGTACGACGACGGTCGCTTCGCCGCTGTCGTACGGCGGCAGTTGGACAGTCGGAAAAGCAACGGTCGTGCCGGTGGCTCCTACGGACTCGGTAAGGCAACGCTGTGGGCCACAAGTCGGCTGGGGCTGGTCCTGATCAACAGCACCCTCTCCGAACCGCACGAAGGACGGACCGAGCGGCGTGTCATCGGTCGGTTGGACCTGCCGTGGCGAGTAGTGGACGGCGCAGCCTTTGCCGGTCCTGCATGGCTCGGTGAGCCCGACTCGACGAAGGAGTACGAGGGCGTGGCCCGCTCCTGGTGGGCGGACCAGGAGACAACCGAGGCGTTGCAACTCGATCGCGAGGGAGCAGCACCCGGTACATCCTTCCTCATTGTCGGAGCACATGACGCGGCAGCCCAGGCCACAGGGGCCGACGGCCTCCAGAACATGCACGACAAGCTGTGGGACACCATCGCCGACAACTTCTGGGCGGCCATGACCGGCGGCAGAGCCGGCGTGCCTCTGCTGGAGGCGTCGGTTCGCACGCTCCGCAATGGCGACGTCCTGATCCCCGAGTCCCGGGTCACCCCGGAACAGCGGCATCCCGCCTTGACCCGGGCACTGCGGGCCTATCTCGACAACGAAACCGTCTCGGAGATCACCGGCATCGACCAGGTTGCACAGGTCTCCGTCCCACTGAACGTCCCGGCGCTGCGCGCTGCGAGCAGGGGCGCAAAGGGACAACTGCACCAGGCTGTGCTGCTGGTGACGCCGGCGGACGATACCGACAAGCAGCACAGTGGCGTCGTCTGCATGCGCGGCAGCCGAATGACCATCAGGACAAGACGCCCGCAGAATCTCGGCATGGGAGTCGAGCCCTTCCAGGCCGTGCTTCTGGTCGGCTACGCCACCGGTCGCGAGACCGAGGACGTCGCCGCTGCCGAAGCGTTCCTTCGCGCTTCCGAACCTCCCGAGCATGATCGCTGGGGCCGCACGGAGGAATTGGCAGCCGCCTACGCACGCGGAGCGCTGAGTCGACTCGATGATTTCCGTTTGGCGACCGATGACGCCCTGCGCCAAATCGTCGCTGTACGCGAGACTCAGCAGGACGGCGACAAGGGCCCCGAGCTTCTACGTAGCCTGCTGCGGCTGAACCCGCTTGGCGGTCGGACTGGAGGCGGACGTCGAAGCGAGGGATATCCGGTGGTTGACGACGTCGATGGTGAGATCAACGCCGCCGGAGCCTGGGTCCTTCGGGTCCGACTCAGCGTCCCGCAGCGCGACGACGCCTGGCAACTCGTTCCCCTGGCCAAGTTCGACGTACGCTCGGGCACCAAGCCCGTCCTGAACTGGGCGGAACTCACGGCAACGGAGAACTGCCGGATCGACGGCAATGTCGTTCGGGTCGACCCGGGCGTTCGGCACGCCGCGTTTTCCGGTGTCACCGCAGTCGAGAGCCACCCGGTGTCAGCAGCGATGGCCGGCGTGACAGTTGATCTCCAGAAGGCAGCGGCAGGGGCGGCGAGCGCATGAGCAGGACGATGTATCCATACCCGACATTGTTCGGGCCGATCGGCCTGGAAGTGACCCGAGTTCGGTTGGACGCTCGTCCCCTCGAGTACACGATGATCTCGCACACTCAACAGACCGTGGCCCTGCACGACGTCGGGCGCGAGGACTGGGAGGAGGGTTCCATCGATGTGCGGGCCACCCTGCCGGAGCGTGAGCTCGCCGACGGCCCCTGGTCCGAGTTGAGTTGTGTGGCGATACTCACCGAGGGGGCCACCAATGCGCGCATGGTGCGCCGCCTGGTCAAGGATCGGGCTTCCGACACTTGGCAGGGTTCCGTACCGCTGCTCCGCTCGCGGCACACCGCGCGTGCCGTGCTCACTGTCCAGGCAGTCGCCACCATCGGCGGGGTTCGCGGCCGCACCATCGGTCGCGGCGAGAAGGACTGGGTCATCGACCTCGAATCACGAACCCCCGTCCGTGACCGGGAGATCGACATCATTCCTGTCGACTTCCGTGACGGGCCGCACGAGTGGCTTCGCCCCTACAAGGATGCTCCCTGGCTCGTCGAGACCACCGGCGACATGCCTGCCGTCTACCTCAATGAGGCATTCGAAGGTCTGACCAAGCTGCTGCGTGGCGGCGGAAGTGCACTGGAGAAGGCCACCGCTGCGTTGGTCAACGCCCAGATTGTCACCGAGGCGTGGACGGTCATGTTCCACTCCGCAGTCAGCGACCTTCAGTTGGACGAGCGAGGCCGTCCGCAGGTCCCGGACGGCTGGCGCGAATCAGTTCTCCGAGTCATGCTTCCCGACATTCTGCCCGGCATGTCACCCGAGGACGCCGTCGCCGAGCTCCAGACGCGGCGCGAGGAGGGTTACGGCTGGAGCGAGATGCAGCCACGAATTCAGTACGCTGCCGCCCGCCGCTCCCAGCTGCCCAAGAACCTCGCTACCACCCTGCGCACCGTCTTCCGCTCCCAGGAGGGGGCGACCCGATGATTCCCTCCAACCTTCCGGACCGGTGCGCACTGCTCCCGGTCACCGTGGCAGGCAAGTTCCTGACCCGAGACGTTCTCACCGGCCAGGAGCACCCGGCCCAAGTGGCCCTGCTCCGCGCAAGCACTCCGATCTCGGACACTTCGGCACGCTGGGACGTCGCACCGGTGCGGGAACTGCTCGAAGAGGCCATGCACCGATTCAGCGACCGCCACACGCAGGCCGATGCCTGGCTGTCAGGACGCCTGCACGCCACTCTGCGGATGACACGTAGCGAGGCCGCGAACAAGGAGCTGTGGAGCTTCCTGGCCCTGGTCGTTGCCCCGGACTACGTGATGTGGCGCCATCGTTCCTCCGGCAAGCATCGCGAGGGCGCTCCCGGGGCTGTATCAGCCGCGCGCTTCATCGGTTCCAACGACACTCAGGCATTCGCTCGCCTGTGGTGGGCGGCCGAACTCTTCCGTGACGGCACCGATTACCGTCCGGCCGAGTTGGCCTGTGCAAACCAGGACCTGCTCAACACAGCCCTGCGCCTGGCCATCATCGACCACCGCCCCACCGCACTGGCCCTGGTCCGGGTTCTGCAGGACCTCGCCGATGGCGGGGCCACTCGCATGGGAGATCGCGCCAACGCGTTGTGCTCGGCCATCAACGCCGCTGGCGGCACGCTGATGTACGACGTACTCGCTCCCGATGACCTCCCCGACAACAAAGCTCTCCTGTCGTGGATCGATGATGCGGATGGCGCACCGCCGGTGCCCTGGGACCGGCTTCCCGACGGTCCCGATGACGGAGCCGTTCCTGAGCAAGCAGTCGGCACACTCACCCGTCTCTTCGAGCAGTTCCAGCAGCAGTCCTCGTTGCGTGATCGCACAGTGAAGAGGAGCCAAGAGGAGGACAGCTGAGTTTCCGGCGGTTCAACCGGGGGCCCTTCTGCGGCGTGTCAGTCGACGGAGCATCTGCTCCACCTGCTCCGCGACCTCGTCGGGATCCTCGTGCTCCCAGAAGCGCAGCACTGTCCAGCCCTCGGCCATCAGGTGTTCAGTGGTCTCGCGGTCACGGGCGATGTTGCGATCCAATTTGGTGCGCCACCACTCGGCGTTGGCCTTCGGGCTGGTGGCGTGCTCGGGACAGCCGTGCCAGAAGCAGCCGTCGAGAAACACCGCGACCTTGGGTCCAATGAAGGTGATGTCCACGGTCCGGCGAGCCATTCCGGGCACCCGCCGGTTGACCCGGTAGCGCAGTCCGTGCCCGTACAGCAGTCGGCGCACGGCCAGCTCCTGGGCTGTGTCCTGGGAGGCCTGGCGGCTCATCCGGGAGGCGACAGCCGGAGAAGAGGCAGTGGGCGACATATCATCCAGTCTGTCCCAACGGAGTGGATCACCGCCACACGAGCCGTGTCCCTTCACGCCGTAGCTGCACCCGCTCGCGCCGCGCACCGCGCTGCGCCGGGCGCCGCCGGAGGCCCGGCGGAAACCCGCCCGACGCCCCCGCGCCGCTCCGCTAGAGTCGGTCTGCTCATTCGTCTACGCGGCCCGCCGGACTTCCCCTATGGGACATGTCCCCACCCGCACGAGTTACTTCGTGCTGCCTGGGGGCATTTCTTGCTGTTCCGCGATTCGGCCACTGCCGTCGCTGCTGAGAGCGTGGCCGGCACGCTGGCCCTGCGACTGACCGAGCAGTTCGTCCACGTGCACGGCCACCGGCCCGGCGCGGGCGAGGTGCGTTCCTGGGAGCGGAGTATCCCGTTGGTCGCCAGGGCCCTGGTCGACGCGGGCCTCGGCCAGGTCGAGGTGTTGGTCGAGTACAGCCTGCCGCTCAGCAGCAAGCGGGCGGACGTGGTGCTGGCCGGCCTGCACCCGAGGACCGGCGAGCCCTCCTACGTGGTGGTGGAGCTCAAGCAGTGGAGTTCGGCGACCCCCGTCGACGGCGACCCGGGGCTGTGCCAGATCGACGCGTACGCCCGCCCGGTCCTCAACCCGATCGAGCAGGTCCGGGGCTACTGCAGGTATCTGACGGACTTCAACGGAGCGCTGTCCGAGCATCCGGAGCGCCTGTCGGGGGTGGCCTTCCTGCACAACGCCACCGAGTTCGGCATCAACGGCCTGTATCTGGCCGAGCAGGACGAGCACGGTCGGCTCTTCTCCGGGGAGCGGCGCGGCGAGTTCACCGACTTCCTGAGCTCCCGGCTCTCCCCCACCTCCGGTGCCGCTGCCGCCGACGCGCTGCTCAGCGGCAAGATCGGGCCCTCGCGGCAGTTGATGGCGGTGGCTGCGGACGAGGTCCGTGAGCGCGAGCAGTTCGTGCTGCTGGACGAGCAGAAGGTCGCCTTCCGGCTGGTCCTCGAAGCCGTCCGGCGGGCCCGGCAGGCCGACCACAAGGAGGTGGTCGTGGTCACCGGGGGTCCGGGCACCGGCAAGAGCGTGATCGCCCTCTCGCTCCTCGGCGAGCTCTACCGGCAGGGCGTGTCCGCTCTGCACGCCACCGGTTCCAGCTCCTTCACCACGACCATGCGCAAGGTCGCCGGCGCCAGGAAGAAAGAGGTCAAGGACCTCTTCAAGTACTTCAACAGCTTCATCACCGCCGAGCGCAACACCCTGGAGGTGCTGCTCTGCGACGAGGCGCACCGGATGCGCCAGACGTCCGCGAGCCGCTTCACGCCCGCCGGTGCTCGAACGGGCAGGGCGCAGATCGAGGAGCTGATCGACGTGGCGCGCGTGCCGGTCTTCCTGCTCGACGAGCACCAGGTCGTGCGCCCGGGCGAGATGGGCACCGTGCAGGAGATCGAGCAGGTGGCCGCAGCACGCGGGCTCCGCTGCACGGTCGTGCCGCTGGACACCCAGTTCCGCTGCGGCGGCAGCGACTCCTACCTCCGCTGGGTGCGGCGGCTGCTGGGGCTGGAGGAGGGCGGCCCGGTCGGCTGGGAGCCGGACGGCAAGATGCAACTGCTGCTGGCCGACAGCCCCGAGGAGCTGGAGTCCTTCCTCGACGACAAGCTGGCCGAGGGGTACGGGGCCCGGATGTCGGCCGGCTACTGCTGGCCCTGGACCAAGAAGACACCGCCCGGGGAATCGCTGCCCCACGATGTGCGGATCGGCAGCTGGAGCAGGCCGTGGAACGTCTACGGCGAGCGAGCGGTGAACGGAGCCCCGCCGGCCGCGCTGTGGGCCACCGATCCGGCCGGCTTCGGCCAGGTCGGGTGCGTCTACACGGCGCAGGGTTTCGAGTACGACTGGAGCGGCGTCATCCTCGGCCCCGACCTGGTGTGGCGTCAGGGCCGGTGGGTGACGGACCGGACCAAGTCCAAGGACCCGGCCTTCAAGAAGGGCACCCCGGACGCGGATGTGGATCGCCTCATCCGCCACACGTACAAGGTGCTGCTCACCCGCGGCATGATCGGTACTGCCGTGTACTCAACCGATGAAGAGACCCGCGAACTGCTTCGCACCCTGGTCGCGCCGAGGGTACTGGCTGCCTCGGGCCGGGCGTCCGCTGCATCGAGGTGAGCCGGTGAGCGGCTGAGCAGCTGAGTCCAAAGGCGGAGCCTGGGGGCGGCCCACGTCGCCGCCGGACTCCGCCACCGCGACCCCGCAGCCGCCCGGCTTACGCCGCCGCCCCCGATCGCGCGGCGCGTTGCGCCCTCGCCGCCTCCGGGTCGGGCAGGGGTGCTGCGGCGAGGAGGGACCGGGTGTAGGGGTGGGCGGCGTCGGCGAGGTCGGCGGCCGGTAGGGTCTCGACGATCTCGCCCTGGCGCATGACCGCGATCCGGTCGCTGACCTGGCGGACGACGGCGAGGTCGTGGGCGATGAAGACCAGGGTCAGATCGAAGGCCTCGCGGAGCTCAGCGAGCAGCGCGACGACCTGGGCCTGGGTGGTCACGTCCAGGGCGGAGACCGGCTCGTCGCAGACGACGAGCTGCGGCTTGAGGATCAGCGCGCGGGCGATGGCGGCGCGTTGGCGCTGGCCGCCGGAGACCTGGTGCGGGTAGCGGTCGTGCAGGGTGCCGGCCAGGCCGGCTCGCTCCAGCAGTTCGCCGGCCTCGGCCCGGAGCCGGCCGGCGTCGCGGACGCCCTGGACCCGGAGCGGTTCCGCGACCGAGTCGATGAGAGTGCGACGAGGGTTGAGCGAGGAGGTCGGGTCCTGGAAGACCATCTGCAGCTCCCGGCGGGAAGTGCGCAGGGTCCGGCCGCGCCAGGCGCCGATGTCCTGGCCCCGGTAGAGCACCCGGCCCTCGGTCGGGTCGAGCAGTCGGACCAGGGTCCGGCCCAGGGTGGTCTTGCCGCTGCCGCTCTCCCCCACGATGCCGAGCGACTCGCCCCGTCGGACCGTCAGGTCGACGCCCTTCAGCGCGTGGACGGACGAGCTGCCGCGCGAACCGCCGCCGGGGTAGCGGACGGTCAGGTTCTCGACGACGAGAAGGTTCTCGGCGGAATCGCCGCTGTCGGCCACCGGCGACGGCGCGAGCGGGGCGTCCATCCTGGGCACGGCGGCCAGCAGTTGCTTGGTGTACGCATGCGCCGGTGCGCCCAGGACCGCGCCGACCGGCCCGCGCTCGACGGCCTCGCCACGCCGCAGTACCAGCACGTCGTCGGCGATGCCGGCGACCACGCCCAGGTCGTGGCTGATCAGCACCAGTCCCATGCCGGTCTCGGCGCGCAGGCCGTCCAGCAGGTCGATGATCTGCGCCTGGACGGTGACGTCCAGCGCCGTGGTCGGCTCGTCCGCGACCAGCACCCGGGGGCGCAGTACCAGCGCCATGGCGATCAGCGCACGCTGCCGCATGCCGCCGGAGAACTCGTGCGGGTAGGCCCCGTACCGGCTGGCCGGGTCGATGCCGACGCGGTCCAGCGCCTCGGCGGCGTGGCGCTTGGCGGTGGCCCGGTCGGAGCCGTTGTGCAACCGGTGGACGGCGGCGATCTGCGCACCGACCTTGCGGTAGGGGTCGAGGCTGGTCAGCGGCTCCTGGAAGACCATGGCGAGCTCACTGCCCCGGACCCGGCGGAGTTCCTCGTCGGCGACGGTGTTCACGTCCAGGCTCGGCAGTCCCTCGCGGTGCAGCCGGACGGCGCCGCCGACCTGTGCGGCGGTGCCCCGGTGCAGGCCGAGCAGGGCGAGCGCGGCGGCGGACTTGCCCGAGCCCGACTCGCCGACCAGGCCGAGGACCTGTCCCGGCGCCAGGTCGAAGGAGAGGCCGCGCAGGGCGGTGACAGCGCCTTCGTCCTCGGCGAGGGAGCCGCCGGGGCCGGGGAAGCGGATGCTCAGATCCTCGACCTGGAGGACGGAGGGCGACGCGCCAGGCACAGGCAGGGACGTCTGGGGCTGCGGGACGAACGGACCCATCAGATCCTGACTCTCGGGTCGAGCGCCGCGTTCAGCACGTCGGCAGCGGTGTTGGCGATGATGATCAGGGCCCCGGCGAGCAGCGTGATGCCGCAGACCACCGGCAGGTCCAACGAGGCGGCCGAGTCCACGACCAGCTTGCCCAGGCCGGGCAGCCCGAACATGCTCTCGGTGAAGACCGCGCCGGCCATGGTCGTGCCGATGTCCATGGCGGCCATGGTGGCGATGGTCGGCAGTGCACCCCGGATGGCGTGCCGGGTGACGATCCGGCGCTCGCTCCACCCGTAGGCCCGGAGGGTGCGGATGTGGTCGAGGCCGAGGGTCTCCAGCACGCCGGACCTGGTGAGCCGGGCGTAGGTCGCGGCCGAGACCAGGGCGATGGCCAGCCACGGCAGGATCAGGTTCTGCGCCCACTGCGCCGGGTCCTCGGTGATCGGGACGTAGTTGGGGAAGGGCAGGACCTGCAGCCAGACGCAGGCGCCGACGAGCAGCAGCAACGCCAGGATGAAGACCGGCGTGGAGCTGAGGGTCAGCACGGTGAAGGTGGTCGCCCGGTCCCGGAGCGAGCCGGGGCGGCGGGCGGAGTAGAGACCCGCGCCGATGCCGAGGAGCAGCCAGAGCACGGCCGCGCCGAGGGTCAGCGAGACGTCCACCGGCAGCCGCTGGAGCAGCATCTGGGTGACCGGCTGGGAGCTCTGGTAGGAGTAGCCGAGGCAGGGCGCGGAGCACCAGACGGTGGTCGGGCCGGTGTTGAAGCTGTGCCCGGTGACCAGGGTGGTCAGGAAGGTCCAGTACTGGACGACGATCGGCCGGTCGGTGCCCAGGGAGTGCCGGACCGCCTCCAACTGCGGCGCGGTGCAGCCCTTGCCGCAGGCGAGGACGGCCGGGTCGCCGGGGATCAGGTAGAAGATCGCGTAGACCACGGCGGAGAGCGCGAGCAGCACGCCGAGCGCGCCGAGCAGCCGGCGCAGCAGGAATCTGGTCATCGGTCGGCCTTCTTCCCGTTCTTGCGGAGGCGAGCGGCGCGGGCCTGCTTCGGGTTCCGTACCGCCTTCGGGTCGAGGGCGACGCGCAGCGACTCGCCCAGGGCGGTGAAGGCGAGGACGCAGAGCAGCAGCGTCAGCGCCGGGATCAGCACGTACGTCGGGTCGACCTGGAACCAGGTGGTGGCGCCGGAGAGCATCTGTCCCCAGGAGGGGGTGGGCGGCCTGACGCCCAGTCCGAGGAAGGACAGGCCCGCCTCGGCCACCATGTTGGCCGGCAGCGCCAGCGCGGTGTAGGTGACGACGGGCGCGACCAGCCCGGGCAGGATCTCCCGGCGGGCGATCCACCAGGTGCTCGCCCCGGTCAGCAGCGCGGCGGAGACGTACTCGCGCTCGCGCAGCACCATCGTCTCGGCCCGGACGATCCGGGCCGTCGACGCCCAGCCGAAGGCGGCCAGGATGATGCAGAGCAGCAGCGGGCGCGGGAAGGACGCCGGGACGACGGCGAGCAGCGCGATCGAGAAGAACAGGCTGGGCAGCGACAGTGCGAGATCGGTGAACCTGCTCAGCAGGGCGTCCAGGCGGCGCCCGGCGAGTCCGGCCGAGAGGCCGACCAGCAGGCCGAGCGCCAGCTGGCCGAGGGTGGCCCCGGCAGCGACCGAGAGCGAGATCCGCGCGCCGTAGACGAGCCGGGCGAAGAGGTCGCGGCCGGTGGTGGGTTCCACGCCCAGCCAGTGGTGGGCGCTGATGCCGCCGAAGCTGCCGAGGGGGCTGCCGCCGGTGGCGGAGTTCAGCAGTTCGTCGTGGTAGGTGTCGGGGTCCTGGCCTTCGAGGCCGGTGAGCAGCGGCGCGGCGATCGCGGCCAGGATCATCAGGGCGACCGCGACCAGCGCGATGCGCGAGCCGGGCCGGGACCAGAGCCGGCGCAGGACGGCGGCGGCGCCGCCCGCCGAGCGGTTGCTCGGCGGGACGGCGTCGACCGGCTCCGCGCCCGACCGGGTGTCAGGAGTGGTGCTGGTGGCGGTCATCTGTCTGCGGCCTGGTCACTTGACCGAGACGGAGGCGATGTCGTACCAGCCGCGCCACTGGTCCACATAGGTGTTCTTCACGTGCGAGCCGAAGAGGACCTCGTCGACCGGGCTGTAGAGCGGCACGGTCAGCGCGAGCTTGCCGAGCTGGGCGTCGAGGTCGCCCCATGCCTGCTGGGCGGTGGCGTGGTCGGTGATCTGGTTGATCTTGTCGATCTGGGCGTTCACCGCGGGGTCGTTGAACTGGGCGAGGTTGAAGTTGCCGCCGCCCTTGACGATCTGCCGACCGTCGAAGATCGGGCTGAGGAAGGGCGCGCCGCTCGGCCAGTCGGCGCCCCAGCTGGTGAGGGCGAGCGCGGGCTCGGTGCTGGTGTTGCCGACCTGGCTCTGGAAGTCGGAGTCGTCGATGCCGTTGAGCTGGAGGGTGATCCCGGCCTTGGCGTACGCCTGCTGCAGCGCCGTCGCGTCGGGGGCGTTGAGGGCGGTGTCGTAGGCCAGCGACACGGTCAGCCCGTTCGGGTAGCCGGCCTGGGCCAGCAGCTGCTTGGCCTTGGCCGGGTCGCCGGTGGCGCCGGCCGGGTAGTAGTCGTAGGGGTGGTAGGCACCGGTGAGGCTGGTCGGGTCGAACGTCGTGGCCGGGGTGGCGAGCTGGCTCCCGCCCTCGCCGTTGACGATGGCGGTGCGGTCGACCGCGTAGGAGAAGGCCTCGCGGACCAGCTGGTTGTCGAAGGGCTTCTTGGTGACGTTGAAGGCCAGGTAGGTGGTCTGGGCAAAGGTGCCGGTGACGGTGCGCTTCTTCAGCGCGGGGTTGCCGGCGATCTTGGCCAGGGTGGCCGGGTCCAGCGGGGTGTCGGTGGTGATGGAGTCCGCGTCGTTGCCGATGGAGGCGCTCAGCCGCTGGTTGATGACGGCCGGGGACAGGCCCAGGCTGATGTCGATCTTGTCCGGGCAGGCCAGCCGCTGGCTGTCGGTGGAGCGCGACCAGTTGGGGTTGCGGACCAGGTCCAGCGACTGCCCCTTGGTGAAGCCGGCGATCATGTAGGGGCCGGAGGAGACCGGGTCGGTGTTGTAGTTCTTGCCGGTGTCCTTCGCCTTGGGCACCGGGGCGAACTGGGTCTCCGCCGCCAGGTAGGGGAAGTCGCCCTCGGACTTCCGCAGGTGGAAGACGATGGTGGAGGCGTCCGGGGTGGTGATCGAGGCCAGGTCCGGGTTGCTGCCGTAGGGGCCCTGGTAGCTCTCGCCGCCGATCAGCCAGTCCCGCAGGTACGGCGGTCCGCCGGCCAGCTGCGAGGAGAAGGACCGCTCCACGCCGTACTTGATGTCGGCGGAGGTGATCGCCGAACCGTCGGAGAACTTCAGGCCGGGCTTGAGGTGGTACGTCCACACCGTCGCGTTCTCGCTGGCCTCGCCGGTGTCGGTGGCCAGGTCGGGGACGACCTTGGTGCCCTCGTCGCCCGCGACGCTCTGCCGGGTGGTCAGCGTGCGGAAGAACAGCCGCGGGATGGCGCCGCCGCCGGAGGTGTACAGCACGGCGGGGTCGTAGCCGCTGCTCTCCTTGCTCTGGTCCAGGACGTAGAGGGTGCCGCCCTGGCAGGTGGCCGCGTTGAAGGAGGCGGCACCGGCCGAGTTGGTGGAGCCACTGCTGCCGCAGGCGGTCAGCAGACCGCCGACGAGGAGTGCGGGCAGGCCGAAAAGGGCTATTCGGGCAGGGCGCAGCATGGTGGGGAGTCCTTGGTACGGAGGGAGGGCCCGGGCAGGGGGCAGCGCGCAGCGCGGCACACGCGGGGAGGTGGAGTGAAGCGACCGTGACAGGCCGGACGGCGGGGAGGGGCGACCCGCAGCGCACATCAGCAGCGGGGGTGCCTCGACCGCGGAAGCGTCAACCGCAGTGGGACATCAACAGAGGATGTCGGCGACACAGTGCGCACACACGGCGAGCAGGACCACCCTGTGGGTGGCCTGAGCGAGTGGCGTGCTGTCCGTGTGCATAGGAGTGATGCTAGGCAGCGCGGACAACGAGCGTCAAAACCACCCAGGCCCGGCAAAGCACTCCCGATCCTGACTGACCGTCAATCACCTTATACAGAAGCATAGTTGACACTTACTCCCGTCCTACATCGTCTCAGCGAATCATCCACGATATGGACAGGTGCACCTTTTGTTAGGTTCTGTAGGTATATGGGGGACGCCGCTCTGCCGGAGGCGGCCGTCAGCGCCCCGCCAGCGGTGCTACTGCGCCGAGGTGCACAGCGTGGCCCCGCGCCCCGCGAGGCCGACCTCCAACCGTGCGTAGTCGGCCGCCGGCGCCATCCAGCCCCAGCACCGGAGCGGGCGGAGGTCACCGCCCCAACGGTAGGGCAGCGGAGGCGGGCGCGCCGCGGGACGAAGATCTCCGACGAGCCCCGGCCCGTCCCCGAGTTGCCCGTGCCGACCGCGCCGGTCGTGGCACGATGCGGGCATGACCTCGTCCGCAGTCAGCGCACTCGCCCGGTATCCGGTCTGGCAGGCACCCATGGCCGGCGGGGCGTCCTGCCCCGCGCTGGCGGCTGCCGTGTCCGAGGCCGGCGGCCTCGGCTTCCTCGCCGCCGGATACAAGACCCCCGAGGCCGTGCGGGAGGAGGTCGTGCAGCTGCGCGCGCTGCTCAGCGGGCAATCGCTCGGCGGGCAAACGCTCGGCGGGCAAACGCTCGGCGACCGCCAACGGTTCGGCGTCAACCTCTTCCTTCCGCAGCCGGAGCCGGACGGCCCGACCCGCGCCGCCGTCGCCGAGTACCGGCGGCGGCTCGCCGTGGAGGCGGAGCGGCTGGCGACGCCGCTGGGCGACCCGGACCGGAGCGCCGACGACGACTTCGACGCCAAGGTGGAGCTGCTGCTGGCCGATCCGGTGCCGGTGGTCTCGTTCACCTTCGGCTGCCCCTCCCCCGAGGTGCTGAAGGCCTTCGCCGACGTCGGCACCGTCACCGTCGCCACGGTGACCGGGGCCGCGGAGGCGGTCGCCGCCCGGCAGGCCGGAGCCGACGCTCTCTGCGTCCAGGGCGTGGAGGCCGGCGGCCACCAGGGCACGCACCGCGACGACCCGCGACGCGACGGCAGCGCCCTGGGGCTGCTACCCCTGCTCGCCGAGGTGCGCGAGGCGGTCCCGCTGCCGCTGGTCGCGGCCGGCGGGCTGATGCGCGGAGCACAGATCGCCGCCGTACTGGCGGCCGGGGCCGACGCCGCCCAGCTCGGCACGGCGTTCCTGCCCTGCCCCGAGTCGGGTGCCCATCCGTTGCACCGACAGGCCCTGACCGACCCCGGGTTCGGCTGGACGGAGCTCACCCGGGCCTTCTCCGGACGCCCCGCCCGCGGCCTGGTCAACCGGTTCATGCGCGAGCACGGCGGGTCCGCGCCGTCGGCCTACCCGCAGGTCCACCATCTGACCGCCGGGCTGCGGCAGGCCGCCGCCCGCTCCGGCGATCCGCAGGGGATGGCGCTGTGGGCCGGCCAGGGCCACCGGCTGGCCCGCCCGCTGCCGGCCGGCGAGTTGGTCCGGCTGCTCGCCGAGGAACTGCGGGACGCCCAGGAGTCGTAGACCGGCGGCACCGGGGGGCAGCAGTCGTGCCCGGAATGCGGTTGGATGGCGTTCCATGGCAGCAGTGGTGGAATTCCAGCATCTGGAACAGGCAGCGCTCCCCGGTCACTTCACCGCCGGAGCGCTGCTTCGGCGCTCCGGCGCGGTCAGCGAGGTCGAGCCGGGCTACGGCGGCGCCTGCGGCGTGGTCGGCGACCCGGACGGCACCGAGTACGAGGTGTGGATCGGCATCGCCCACGGGGTGCTGACCGCCGAGTGCGACTGCCCGGAGGCGGAGGCGGAGGCCGACTCCGCCGCTCCGGGAATGTGCGCGCACGGTGTGGCGCTCGGGATCGCGGCGCTGGAGCAGGGCCTGTCCTGGGCCCCGGCGACGCACGGCAAGGGCGACGACGACGACGCCGAGGAGCGCGCGGAGGTCGACGGAGCCGCCGCGCTCGCCGCGCTCACGCCGGTCGAGCAGGGGGCCGTGCTGGCCGCCCTGCTCGAAGCCCACCCCGAACTGCGGTCCGACGCCGAGTCGTTGGCCCTGCTCGCCCTGGGCACCGACGACTCGGCCTGAGCCGGGCCGCTCAGGCCCCCTGGACGTGGACCACGGGTTCGTGGCGGATCGGGAAGTTCACCGAGCGGGCGATGAAGCACACCGCGTGCACCCCACCGTGGAGCGCCCGGGCCTTCTCCACCATCGACGCATCGGTGACGGTCACCTCGGGACGGAGCAGCACCTCGCTGAACTGCCCGCCACCACCCGTGGCGTCCATGACCATCTCTCCGTGGGCACGGTCCTCGTACCCGGTGACGACGACCCCGCCCATCGCACACAGGTGCAGGTACCAGAGCATGTGGCACTGGGCGATCGAGGCGACGAGCAGTTCCTCGGGGTTCCAGCGGGCCGGGTCGCCGCGGAAGGCCGGGTCGGCGGAGCCGAGGATTCCGGGCTTGCCCTCGGCCAGCACCTCGTGGGCGCGGCTGTAGGCCCGGTAGTTGTCCGTACCTGTACCGAGGTCGCCGGTCCAGTCGACGGTGACGTCGTAGCCGTGCGTCATGGGAGATCGTCCTCACTGTCTGCACCGGGCCGCGTCCGGTCGCAGGCACCGGCTGCGGCATGATCGTTCCGATCGTTCGGAACATACCGCAGGGTCAGGACCGTTGAGGTCGCGGCGGCCCAACAGTGGCGACGATCACTGGCGGTGCTTACCTCCAGGGCCCACTCGACGCACAGGTTCCAACCGGCGCACGGGTCACTCGACGCAGGGGCTCACTCGACGCAGGGGATGCCGCCTCCCTGTACCGCGCTGCCCTGGAAGACCAGGTTGGCGGTGCCCGACGGCGACGGAGCCGCACTGCCACCGCTACCGCTGCCGCCGCTACCCGAGCCACCGCTACCGCCACCACCCGAGCCGACGCTGCCGCCGCTGCTCGGCGCGCCGCCGACGGGAGCGCTCGGCAGGGTGAAGCCCGTGCCGAGGATCACCGCTACATGGCCCGCCGTGACCTCCGAGCTGGCCACCGGGGCGGCCACCCCGAGCTTCGCGGCGATCTGCTTCCCGGCCTCCGCCGCGCCCGCGCCGTACAGCACCCGGGTCCTGGCGGCCGGAGCGTGCGTGCTGATCTGGCCCTTGGTGTAGCCGGCCGCCGCCAGCACCGCCGACTCCGCCGCCGCGCCGCCGGTGACCCCGGAGCCGTTGAAGACGTCCACCGTGGCCTGAGCCACCGGGGTGGACCCCGACCCGCCGGCGGAGGCCGCGGCGGAGCCGGCGGCCGAGGCCGACGGCGCCGGGTCCTGGTCGATCAGCGCCTGGACCGTGCTCTGCACCTGATGGACGCTCACGAAGTTGACGTCCTGGGTCCCCTCGCCCGGAATGTAGACGGACTTCAGCGCCGCCACCGGCAGGGTGTTGAAGACGACGTTGCCGCCGGACAGGTTGGGCGCCTGCTGGGCGAAGTCCAGCAGGTTCCACTGGTCGTCGATGACGATGTCCTTCTTCACCACGTCGAACAGGCTCTGCATCCTGCTCACGTCGCCCAGGACGCCCTGCTGCTTGAGGGCGATCTCGGCCGAGGCGATGAACGCCTGCTGGCGGTGGGTGCGGGCGAAGTCGCCGCCGTTGCCGTTGCCCTCGGTGTCCGTCAGGTTGTGCCGCTGCCGGACGAAGGCCAGAGCCTCGGCGGGCGTGCTCAGGGTGTTGATCCCGGCGTGGAAGTTCGCTCCCGAGCCCTGGCCGTTCATGGCCGGGTCGGAGGTCGCGTTCTTCAGACAGACGTTGATCGGCCCGATCGCCTGGGCGATGTCGTAGAAGCCGATCAGGTTGACCTCGGCGAAGTGGTCGATCCGCAGGTTGAGGAACTTCTGCACGGTGGTGATGGTCGCCGCGCGCCCCACCTCCCGGCTCGCCTGCTCCAGTTGCGCCCCCTTGTAGCCCTTGTCCTCCAGAGCTGCCATCGACGCGGCCTTGGCCAGCCCGTAGGCCTCCTTGATCTTGTGCATCCCCTGCTGGGTGCCGTCGCCGTTGTAGGTCATGACGTAGTCGTCGCGCGGGATCGAGAACGCCTGGGCCTTGGCCTTGCCGCCGGCCGGGATGTGAATGACGATCAGGCTGTTGGTGTTGTAGCCGCCGACATCGCTGGAGGAGCCGGCCTGCAGCTCGTCCCGGACCACCCAGCTCGGCAGGTCGTTGCCGTTCATGTCCTTGCGGCTGTCCAGTCCGATCAGCAGCAGGTTCACCGAGTTGTCCAGCTGCGCCGGCGCGTTCCGCTGGGTCATCGACAACACGTCCGAGGTCCGCACCCCGGTCGTCAGCTGACGGTACGAGTACCAGGAGACGCCGGCCGTGAGCAGCACGGCGGCGGAGGCCGTCACGGCCACCGTCCGGCAGACCCGCAGCAGCCGGCCCGAGGGCCTGGCGCCGGCCCGGCGGCCCGGATGCCCCGCTCGGCCGGAGGCGCCCGTCGCCCCCGCTGCCCCGGGCGGTCGGTGTGTCCCGTCCGGCCTGTCCCGCCTTGCCGCTCAGCCACGGCCACGCCCTCTCTCCCGCACCACGCGCACCAGGACAACCAGCAGCACCGCAACCGTGACGATCACCATCACCGGGAAGGCATGCGCCGTCCAGGCCAGCGCATGGGTCGCCAGGGCGGCGCCCGTACCGGCGCCGGAGTCGGTGGCAGCCCGTGCGACCAGGGCGACCAGCAGCACCACCGCCGGGGCGCCGGTCGCAACCCACCAGAGCCCGGACTGCCCGGACAGCCAGGCCGCCGCGACCGCACCGACCACCGCTGACACCGTATACAGCAGTCCCAGTCCGCCCCCGCTCAACACGGCGCCCAGCAGCGGCATACCTACCAGCAGTCCCGGTCCGAGTGGAGCGGGCACGGTCCGAACCGGGGGCGCCGAGCGGCGGCGCTGGGCCCGGCCGGGGTTCGGAGCGCGGCGCGGCGGAGGCACCCGGCCCGGCCGCGACCCCTTCCCCGACTCCGACCCCGCTCCCGACCCCGCCCCCGGAACCGGTCTCGGCGCGGCAAGGGTCGGACTCGGCCCTGCTTCGTCGGGACGCACCCACGAATCGGTCACGATTCACTTCCTCCGCACAAGGGCAACTAGAAGAACTCTCAGTATCAACACACCCGCAGGGGCGTCCGACACGCCTGTCCGGGGTACTTTTCCCGCCGGAACCTGACGGTCCGTGCCGGATCCCGGTGCCGATCGGGGCCGAACGAACCCTCTGCGCACCCGGAACCGGGATATCGGGACAGATCGGCCCGCATCAGGCATCACCCGATCGTGCTAACGGCAGCGAAAGGCCGTTCCCATCCGCCGGGCGCTCCGCCGCCGCCCCGCGGCGAGGGCAGCGGCACCCAGTGGGTCGAGGACTTCATGACCCGGGGCATCGAGGACCCGAACGCCCACTACTACCGGCGGCTGATCACCGACTGCGTGCGCGCCGTGGACGCCGCCGCCGGGCTCGCCCCGAGCTGGTCGCGACCTACCACCGCTACGCGGGGGCCAACGACATGACGGTGTGGCAGTTCGCCGACCACGGCGGCGGCTACGGCTCCAACCCCGGCGTCCAGCTGGAGTGGCTGCGCAAGCTGGGACTCGCCCCGACCGTCGACTGAGTACGTCCGGCGTACCGCGCCCGCCCGGTCAGCCTGCCCTGCCCTGCCCTGTCCTGTCCCGCTGCGTCACGGACGGGGCAGGGTGCCGCTCAGTCCCCGGCGCAGGCGCCGGGCCGGTCCAGGGGGTCCACCCGGGGGTCCGCGGGGCCCAGGTGCCCGCCCGTGCAGGGGCCGTCGTCCGGCAGGTTCTCGGCGGCCCAGGCCGCGAGTTCGTCCATCGCGGGAAGCAGGGCCTGGCCGGCCGGGGTGAGCCGGTACTCGACCGACAGCGGGGGGCCGGGCTCGACCCGCCGCAGCACCAGCCCCGCTCGGGTGAGCCCGGCCAGCCGCTCCGCCAGCACCGAGTCGCTGATGGTGCCGACGGCCCGGCGCAGATCCGCGTAGCCGAGCGGCCCGGGGATCAGGGCCGCCAGCAGCAGGCCGTTCCAGCGCTTGCCCAGGAACCCGAAGGCCTTCGCCAGTGACCGGTCGCAGACCGCGGAGCTGCGCTCCGTCCGCTGTCCGTCACCGCTTCGCGCTCCCGTTCCCGTCATGGATCCAGCATACCCGCGCACTCGCATTGCCGATGGTGCTCGGTTTTTCGAAGTGCTATGTTTTTAGCAGTTGCTTTGAAAATCAGGTATACCGATCCTGGGAGCTGTTCACCATGACCGATCTCTCCGTGGCACCGGCACCGGGTCTGACCGCGCTCGACGCGGCAGGCCGGGCCGCGCTCTTCACCGAGGCCCGCACCGCCAACTCCTTCGCCGACACCCCGGTCACGGACGAGGAGCTGAGCAGCATCTGGGAGCTCGCCCGGTGGGCGCCCACCGCTGCCAACCTCCAGCCGCTGCGCGTGCTCTACGTCCGCACCCCCGAGGGCCGCGAGCGGCTGCTCGGCCACATGGCCGAAGGCAACCGGGCGAAGACCGCCTCGGCCCCGGCCGTCGCGGTGCTGGCCGTCGACAGCCGGTTCTACGAGCACATCCCGCACACCCTCCCGTTCCGGCCCGAGCTCAAGGACGTCTACGAGGGCAACGCGGAACTGCAGCAGCGGGCCGTCGACTTCAACGGCCCGATGCAGGCCGCCTACTTCATCCTGTCCGTCCGCGCCCACGGCCTGGCCGCCGGTCCCATGGGGGGCTTCGACCGGGAGGGCCTGGACGCGGACTTCTTCGCCGACGGCCGGTGGAAGTCGATCCTGGTCGTCAACATCGGCCACCCCGGCGAGAACCCCTGGTTCGACCGGCTGCCCCGGCTCGACCACGAGGAGATCGTCCGCTGGGCCTGAGCCCGGCGGTCGACCACGTCTCCGGTCAGCCCATCGAGCTTCAGCGCCTCGGGCTTCAGCGCCTCGGGCTTCAGGGCGTCAGCCTTCAGGGCGTCGAGGTCGCACTGGCGGCGCGGTGCGTGGCCGTGGACCTGGCCGAGGTGGAGGGCTGCGCGGTGGCCGAGGCCGAGGGCGTGTTCCGGGTCGAGGGCGCCGCGCTCCCGCCGTACGCGCTCGACGCGGTCGGCCCATGGGTCGCCGTACCCGAGCCGGCCCCGGTCCCGGCACCTTGGCCGGTACCGACACTGGCGCCGGCACCGGTCCCGTCGGCCGGGCCCCCGGGCACCACCGGAGAGGAGGTCGGGCCGGCCGCCGGCGAGCTGCTGGTGGACGGCGCCAACGACGCGCCGCCGCTCTCCACGACGCTCGGAGCCTGCGGCGACCGGCTGCCGGTCGCACCGGGTGCGGCCGGCCCCACCGGCAGATAGGTCGAGCGCTGTCCGCCCGATCCGTTCAGCAGCAGCGGCCCGGTCACGCAGGCGGCCAGCACCAGGGCGGCGACTCCGCCGCCCACCATCGCCCGGCGTCGGCGCCGGCGGGCCGCCGTGCGCCGGATCCCGTCGAACGCCCCCGGGGGCGGCGGCAGCAGGGTGGTGTCCGGGCGCAGCAGCAGGATCAGCGGGTCGTCATCGTCGTCCGCAGCCGGGCCGTGCTCGTCCGGCTCCTCAACGCGTGTAATCAAGATGTCTCCCCAGCTCGGAGCGAAGCAGTTCGCGTGCCGTGTGGAGATCGGACTTGACCGTCCCCTCGTTGCGCCCGGTCAACGCGGACACCTCCCGGATCGGCAGGTCCGCGTAGTAGTGGAGCAGCACCGGTGTCCGCAGCCGCTCCGGCAGCGACTGCACCAGCATCCGTACACCGGGGTTGCCGTGCTCGCCCTGGCTCCCCACCACCGCCTCGTTCCCGACCTGGCGCATGGCCCTCCGCTCCCGTTCCATCTTCCGCCAATGGTCGCGCACGAGGTTGGCGACGGTGACATAGAGGAAACCACGCGGTTCGTCGACCTTGGTCCAGCGCGCCCAGAGCCGGGCGAACGCCTCGGAGGCGATCTCGTGCGCCGTCCCGTCGTCGTCGACGAGGCGGCGGCACCAACCGGCGAGCTGCGGATAGACGGCAGCGAACAGGTCGGATGCCGCGCTGTCCTGGGACCGGGTCAACGCTCTCCTCGTCAGTGGCGGAAGTCGGCGGGAAGCCGGCGGGAAGCCGGCGCAGGCCGCTGGGGGCGGGTCCGGGGCCGGCCGGGCCGCGCCGCGTCCCCCCATGGAGGAGGAGACGCAGGCGCGACCCGGCCGGATCCCGTCGGCCGGTCCGTCAGTCGCCGGTGCCGGAGGTCAACGAGGCGTAGACGATCACGTTGTCCGGATACCCCTGGCCGTTCGCGCCCCGGGGCCCGCCGCAGGTGATGAGACGCAGGGCAGGGTGGTCGACGTTCCCGTAAACGGCGTTGGTCGGAAAAGCCGACTTCGGCGCCAGCTGCACCTTGTCCACCGTGAACACCGCCGACGCCCCGTCCTGGAGCAGCACGGTCACCTGGTCGCCCGGCTTCAGCTGCGACAGGTGCAGGAAGACGCCGTTGCCGAACTGGCCGACCGTCACGTGCGCCAGGATCACCGCCGGACCGGTCTGCCCGGGCGTGACCGAGTTCCGGTACCAGCCGGCCGGGGCGTTCGCCTCGATCGGCGGCACCTGCACGGTGCCGTCCGGGTTGAGGCCGAGCTGCATCAGCGTGGTGTCGACCCCGATCGAGGGAATCTTCAGCCGGACCGGGACCGAGCGCGCGAGCGGCTTCACCGTCGACGCGGCGTCGGTCCCCGGGCTGCCGGTACCCGTGCCCACGGCGGACGGGAGGACGGCGCCGACACCGGAGGCTCCGGCCTGCGCAGTCGAGCTACCGGCACAGCCGGCGACGGAGCCGACCACGGCCGAGGCCAGCAGCAGGGCTGCGGCCCAGCGCCGGGATCGACGGACGCGGGGGGACTGGGTGCTGCCGTTCGCGCTCAAGAATCAGCCCTGGACCTTCGACCTGCGACGCAGCACCACGGTGCCGAGGCCGCCGACCAGCAGCACGGCCGCGCAGGCACCGCCGATGGCCACGTCGTTGTTGCCCGAACCGGTGGTCGGCACGCCGGTGTCCGGAGCACCCGCAGGCACGGAACCGACCTGGGGCGAGGCCCCAGTGCCGCCGGCAGCCGGAGCGGCGCTGGAGCCGGGCGTCGCGGTGCCCCCGGCGGGAGCGGCGCTGGTGCTGGGCATCGCGGTCGCCCCGGAGGACGGCGCGGAGCTGGCCCCCGGCTGCGGCGTGGACGTCGCGTGCACCTTCGGAGTCGCCGACGCCGACGGGGAGGCCGCCATGGCCGGGGCGGCCGGAAGCAGCACGACGGCTGCGGCCAGGGCCATGGCGGCGAAGTTGTTCCTACGACTGCTGCTGCGCATGGACTGCTTCTCTCTGTCGACCCGCCGGCCCGGGACTGCTGAACTGCAGGGCCGTTGGCGGGCGGCTGGGTGTGATGTCGCGCGGAGAGACGACGCAGCCGGAGCGCAGGTTGTAAAGGAATGGCAAAATGCTGATCGGTACTTCGACCGGTGGCTCGACCGGTGCCTCAGTCGATGGCGATGACCGGGTGCCGGGTCGGGTCGATCCAGTGCATGACCTGCGTCAACACCGACTCGGGCAGGGCGACGCAGCCGGCCGTCGCACCGCGCTGCGGGCCGAGGTCGTGCAGGAAGATGCCCGCCCCGCGCCCCGGCACGGCCGGGTCCATGTTGAAGTTGATGACCAGTGCGTTGTGGTACTGGACCGGGTAGTCGACGAGGTGCTCGCTGCCGTCGGCGCCGTTCTCGGTGAGCGGGAATCCGCCCTGGGCGGCGGTCCGCATCTGGTTGTAGTAGCGCGAGGCCGGGTCCTCGTCCCACCAGTCCTGGGAGCTCACCCGGTGGTACGGCATCCTGGTGCCGGGGTCGGCGCCCACGCCGAAGCCCTGGGTGATGGTGAAGGTGCCGGTCGGAGTGGTGTCGGTGTTCTGGTGCCGGGTGGCGCCGTTGGTGATGCCGTTGGCGCCGACCCGCGCGGCAGTGGTGCTGAACTCCTCGACCCAGCGCGTTCCGTTCTTCTGCCAGGCCGCGACCGTGGCATAGGAGCCGTGGGCCAGCACGGTGATCACCTGGGTGGCCCGGCCCACCGCCACCGGCACCGGGAACGGCCGGGCCGGCGGCACGGCCGCCTTGGAGCCGGACGGCAGTACCAGCGCCTCGCCGACCCGGATGACATAGGGGGCGGAGATGTGGTTGGCGACCGCCAACGCCCGCCAACCACCGGGGACATGCTCGGCGACGGCGATCCCGGAGAGCGTGTCCCCGGCCCGCACCACGTAGCCGCCGGACACCGCCCCGGTCACGGCGGAGGCGGCTGCGGCTGTCGCCAGGCCGACGACAAGCACCCCCGCCGTGGCGGCGGACACCACGGCGGTCCGCCAACCGCGTCGGGAGGACGGGCGGTCGGCGCTGCGGATCGGACGACGGACCACGGGGCACGCTCCTGGGTCTGCTGGATGTGTGCCCCGATCCTGCCAGCCGGGGGTCAACCCGTCCGCCGCATCGCCCGGTACTCAGCCGACTCACGGTCGGCTCCCAGCGGGACCGCCGCGCGCAGCAGCGAGGCGGGCTGGAACAGCCCGGCCAGCCGGAACAGGTGGACGGGCGGCCTCGGCGGGGCCGACACGGGCGGCGACACGGGCGGCACCACCACCGGTGACGGGACCGCAGGCAGCCGACCGGGCGCGGACGGCACCGGCGGCGACGGCACGGGCGGTGGCGGAGGCGGCACCGTCGTCGGTGGCGCCGGCGGTACCGGCGGCGCCGGGACCGGCGGCGGGGTCGGTCGGACGGGCGGCGGCACCGGCGTGGGCCTGGGCGTCGGCACCGGGGGCGTCGGCGCCGGGGGCTTGGGCATCGGGGGCTTGGGTGCCGGAACCGGCGTCGGCTGCACCGGTTTGGGGGCCGGCGGCAGCGGGGTGGGCGTCGGCCTCGACACGCCCCTGCGGAAGTAGGCCGCCCAGCTGCGCACCGCCGCGACATACGTGGCGTCGTCGTTGTAGCTGAGCACCGCGCGACGGAACTGCGCCGGATCCGCGAGGTCGGTCCCGTTGGCGCAGAGGTAGCGACCGGCGGTGAGCGCGGCGTCGAAGACGTTCTGCGGGTCCGCCACCCCGTCGCCGTTGCCGTCCGTGCCCCACTCCTCCCAGGTGGTGGGCATGAACTGCATCGGACCGACGGCGCGGTCCCAGGTCCGGTTGCCGTCCAGCCGACCGTGGTCGGTGTCGGGCACCGCTGCAAAACCGTTCCTGCCGTCGAGCAGCGGTCCGTAGATCGGCGGGTAGCTGGTCCCGTCCGCCTGCACCCGCCCGTTGTAGGCCTGGGTCGACTCGACCTGACCGATCGCGGCCAGGACCGGCCAGTCCAGCCGGCAGTACGGTCGCCGGACCCGCAGCCGCGACTCGGCCGACAGGTAGGCGAGGAAGACGGTGCGCGGCAGGCGCGGCGTGCGGCGCGGCGGCAGCGGGATCGAGCCGGGCGCCGAGCTCCCGGTAGCCGTCGCATCGGCCGATGACTCGTCAGTTGCCGTTCCAGACATGCCGGTTGCCGGCTCCAGAGCGTCCGAGGAGGTGTCCGTGCTGTCGTCGTCGGAGGCGGGTGCGCCGTCCGGGACCAGCTGCGGACCGTTGACCGGCAGGGCCAGTACGCCGACCCCGGGAACCCAGACCTGCGAGCCCGAGGGCCCGGTGGGCGACGACGGCAGCCCGAAGGGCAGCAGCCCGGCGGCGTCCCCGCCGCCACCCCCGACCGCTCGCCCGCCCGCCGGTGCGATCACTGCGGCGGCCGTCCCCCGCCCCGGCCCGGCCCCGGCCATCAGCAGCGCCAGCAGCGCGCCCGAGGCCACGACCCGAAGCCTGCCCGACCCACCCGCCGTTCCGCGCGCCCGTGCCCGCGCCCCCACCCTCAACCTCGGGGGACGGGTCGGCGACGGTTGAGGAAGACCACTGCGAGCGCCGTACCCAGCGCGAGCAGGACCGCCGTCACCAGCCGCTGGGTCGACGGCGGCCGTCCGGCCTGTGCGCCGGTGGACGTCCCGGCCACGGCGGCCGGCCGCTCGACGGCCGGTGCGGCGTGGACGGCCGACCCCGGTGGCAGTTCCAGGCCCGCCCCGACTTGCTGCCCGTGCGCCACCGCATCGCTGCTCAGCGAGGTTTCCACCCCGGTCCGCGCGGACTCGGCCGCTCCGAACGGCCGCCCGAACGGTGCGTCCGCCCATGGGTTGCCCGGCGCGGCCGAGGTCGTCCGGGCCTGCCGGGCGGTCTGCTGCGGGGCGGCCGGGAATCCGCCCGGGAGGGGCAGCACCGGAACGGCGGCCAGGGCTGAAGGGGAGCCGAGGAGGATCACCGCACCGACGGTCACCGCAGTCGCCGCGATTCCACTGGTTCTGGACATCTGACGTGCAATCCCTTCTGACGGGCAGCGACGGCCTCAGACCTCCGCCGGAATGGCGCGGCCTGCGTCGCTCTCCAAGAAGATGCACGTATTGACGGTTTTCACGGTTGTCTGCCCGGCATGCCGCCCGGGAACCGTCCGAATGTCGTACTGATCGGCCACTCGAACGGCCCAGTCCGGCTTGCACTCCTCCGGCCTGCACTACCCCGGCCTGCACTGCCCCGGCCTGCACTCCTCGGGCCTGCGCTACAGCGTGGCGCGCCCCTTGGCCAGCAGCCGATCGATCTCCGCCGCCGCCGTCGCCCGGCCGAAGTGCCAGCCCTGGGCCGTGTCGCAGCCGGTGGCCCGCAGCCGGTCGGCCTGGAGCTCGCTCTCCACGCCCTCGGCGGTGACGGTCAGCCCCAGCGCGTGGGCGAGCCGGACCAGCGCCGCGACGATCTGCTCGTCCGCCGCCTCGGTGCCCGTCGCGGCCTCGCGGAAGCCCTCCATGAAGGACCCGGCCAGCTTCAGCACGTCCACCGGCAGCCGGCTGAGGTAGGCGAGGTTCGAGTACCCGGTGCCGAAGTCGTCGATGGCGATCCGCACGCCCATCGCCGCCAGCGCGTGCAGGCCCTCCACCGGACGCCCGGCCGGTCCCATGACCGCGCTCTCGGTCAGCTCCAGTTGCAGCAGCCGGGCCGGCAGCCGGGTGGCGCCCAGGACCTCGGCGACGTCCGCCACCACGTCCGAGTCCCGGAACTGGCGGGCGGCCAGGTTGACGCTGACGAACAGCTGCGCCTCCGGGAAGCGGTCCAGCCACTCCCGGGCCTGGCGGCAGGCCGTCTCCAGCACCCAGCGCCCGAGCGGGACGATGGCGCCGGTCTCCTCGGCGATGCCGATGAAGCGGTCCGGGCCGAGCCGTCCGAACTGCGGGTGGCGCCAGCGGACCAGCGCCTCCACTCCGAGCAGGTCCGCGCCGCCGCCCTGGAGGTCCACCAGTGGCTGGTACTCGACCATGAACTCGCCCCGTTCCAGGGCCGGACGCATGGTCGTCGCCAGCACCTGCCGGGTCATCTGGTGGGCGATCCGCTCCGGGTCGTAGACCGCCCACCGGGCCCGGCCGTCGCTCTTCGCCCAGCAGAGGGTGGCGTCGGCGTCCTTCACCAGCTCGGTCGGCGTGGTCCCGGGGACCGGACGCTCCACCACCCCGACGCTGGCCGTCGCCACCACCCGCTGACCGGCCAGGTCGTAGGGCACGCCCAGGATCTCGACGATCTCGGCGGCCAGCGCCGAGAGTTCGACCTCGCCCGCGCTGTGCGGAACGAGGACGGCGAACTCGTCGCCGCCCATCCGGGCCACCAGATGACCGCGCCCGGAGAACCGGCGTTCGAGCCGGTCGGCGACGGCCACCAGCAGTTCGTCGCCGACATGGTGGCCGAGGGTGTCGTTGACGGCCGCGAAGCCGTCCAGGTCGAGGTAGCACAGACCGACCCGGCGGTCGGCCTCGGCGAAGGCCCCGGCCAGCCGCTCGAAGAAGAGCGAACGGTTCGGCAGCCTGGTCAGCGGGTCGTGCATGGCCTGATAGTGCAGCCGGTCGCCGAGCCGCCGGGCCTCCGAGACGTCCTCCACCATCGCCAGGGTGTAGAGCGGCAGCCCGTCCGCGCCCCTGATCAGCGAGATGGTGATGTTGGTCCACACCGCGTGGCCGAGCCGGTGGATCAGCCGCTTCTCCAGCCGCATCCGGTCCTGCTCGCCACGGACCAGCCGCTGGTAGGCGTGCCGGGCGTGGTCCTCGACCTCCATCAGCTCGTGGATGTGCAGCCGCTTCAGCTCGGGAACGGTCCGGCCCAGCATCTCCGCCAGCGCCGGGTTGGCCTCGATCACCCGGTCCTCGGAGTCCACCAGCGCCATCCCGATCCCGGCGTCGGTGAACGCGGCCCGGAACCGGGTCTCGCTCGCGTGCAGGGCCTGCTGCAGGCCGGCGGTGTCGGCGGCGGCCCCGGAGTGCGGCTCGGCGCAAGCCGGACAGAGCCCGGGAGCCACCCGCGCCGTCGCCGCGACCCTCTCGTCGCCGATCGACTCGCTGCTCCGGTCTCCGCTCAGGCCTGGCACGGCACTCCGTCCTGATGCTCTGTTCGCCTACCTACGCACGGTGGTGATCATAGGTCTGCGGCGGCATCAGCAGCCACCCTCAACGCCGTGATTCACCCGTGCGTGGAGGGCGAAAAGCGCTGGCCGAGGGGATTGCGCCGGGCGGCGCGCGCCGGGTGTCACGGGGTCAGCGCCAGCGTGAACTCGTACTCGCGTCCGACCAGTTCGAACCCCAACTGTTCATTGATGGCGATCATGTGCCGATTGCTCTCGGCACAGACCGTGATCACCTCGGCGACCTCGGGGTGGGCGCCGAGCAGCCACTGCAGCATCGCCGCCTTGACCCACAGCCCCAGCCCGCGCCCCCGGTGCGGCCGCGCCACGGCGGTGTCCGACTGCCGGGCGTGGGTGCCGCCCGGCAGGATCACCTCGCTGAATCCGGCCACCGCCTCCTCGCCGTGCTCGTCCTGGTAGAGCGCGGCGACCGTCAGCAGCCCCTCCCCGCGCCGGGCATGCAGTTCGGCCAACTCCCGTACCCGGGCCGCGTCCCAGTCGACCCGTCCGCGGTCGACCCCGCCGGACGGGGCGTCCGCCATCGTCGCGCGCGCCTCGGCGTACGCCGGGGCCAGGTCGGCGGGGGCGATCCCCTGCCAACGGGCCAGGTGGTAGCCCTCGCTGGCGGCCCGGACCACGGCCCGCAAGGCGTCCTGGTCGCAGTCGGCGACCCGCAGCCGCAGCTTCAGGTACTCCGACCCCCGGCTGAAGCCCCAGGCGCCGAGCGCCGCAGGGGCGGCCGTGCCGGTGACGTTGCCGCAGCCCAGGCTGGTGCGCCCGGCCTCCCGCGCCCCTGACTGCACCACCGCCAGCAGTTCGCTGCCGATCCCCTGACGGCGCCGCTCGGGGTGCACCGCGATCCGGCAGCGGGACAGCCGGCTCCGGCCGCTCTCCTCGAAGAGTCGCAGCTGGGCGGTGCCCACCACCACGCCCTCCTCGTCCCTGGCGACCCAGTACCGGACTCGGGCGCCGACCGGGGCGTGACGCAGCCTCGCCGCCGTCTGCGCGCGCTCGGGCGCGGGTTCGCCGCTCTCGTCCACGGCGGCGCAGGCGAGCAGGACCCGGTGCCAGCTGTCGATGTCGGCCTCGCGCAGCCCGGGGCCGTCCCCGAGGGACTCGACCGTGATGTCCTGCTCCTGGTTCCGCTTCTGGGCCACGCGACAGCCTCCGCGATCGGGGTGCTCCGGCCTGCCGGGCACCGACATCCCCTCAGCATGCGCGATCACCCCGTCCGGGGAACAGGTGGCCCGGGGTGTGAATCCACTCACTCACGATGGGTGACAGTGCGGCCGTGGGCGGGCGCCGGCTGCTCGTCGCCGAGCAGGTAGCGGGCCCCCGCCCCGTGCTCGGCGGCCACGTCGTCGGGGTTGTAGAGGGTGCAGGTCCGCAGCGACAGGCAGCCGCAGCCGATGCAACCGCCCAGCTTGCGGCGCAGCACCTGCAGCTCGGCGATCTGGTCGTCGATCCGGTGCTGCCAGGAACGCGCGACCGGCGCCCACTCCTTGGCGGTCGGCGCGTGGTCCACGGGCAGGCGGGCCAGGGCCGCGCCGGCCTCCTCCAGCGAGAGCCCGACCCGCTGCGCGGCCCGGACGAAGGCCACCCGCCGCAGCGCGGCCCGGGCGTAGCGGCGCTGCCCGCCGACCGTCCGCTCGGAGCGGATCAGCCCCAGCTCCTCGTAGTAGCGCAGCGCTGACGTCGCCAGCCCGCTGCGCTGCGACAGTTGACCGATCGTCAGTCGGTCCTCCGAGGTCGGTGCCGGCACCATGGCGCTCCCTGAGCTTCAAGCGGACTTCACCTTTGAGCGTACCGCCGACGGAACGCGACGTCCGAACGCCGGGACAGCGCCGAGCTCGCCATCAATGTGCGGGCCGCCTTCCTCACCTCCCAGGCAGCGCTCCGGCAGCGGATCCGGCCGCTACATCACCGGCGCCACCCTCGCCGTCGACGGCGGCTACGCCGCGCGAGTCCCGGGTCGGCCGCCTGACAACAGGGACAGCGCTTGACTTCAAGTGCGCTTGAAGTTGCAGCCTGGTCCCATGACGCTGACAAGCAACGACACCGCACTGCTCACCACCGACGACGACCGTGACCGGCTGTTCGGGCTGATGTCCCTGATGACCGGCGCGGAGAAGCACACCCACGCCGCGACCTCCACCCTGGACGTGCTCTGGGTGCTCTACGACCAGGTGCTCCGGGTCGCTCCCGGCTCCGTCGACGCCCCGGACCGGGACCGGTTCCTGCTGTCCAAGGGCCACGGGCCGATGGCCTACTACGCGGTGCTGGCCGCGAAGGGCTTCATCGACCCGGCCCTGCTGCCCGGCTTCGGCAGCTTCGACTCGCCGCTCGGCCACCACCCGGACCGGACGCTGATCCCCGGCGTCGAGATCGGCAGCGGCTCGCTGGGGCACGGGCTGCCGCTCGCCGTCGGCACGGCGCTGGGACTGCGCGCCCAGGGACTGTCGGACCCGGCGGTGTGGGTGCTGGTCGGCGACGCGGAGCTGGACGAGGGCAGCAACCACGAGGCCCTCGCCTACGCCGGGGCGGCCGGACTGTCCCGGCTGCACACCGTCGTGATCGACAACGACTCGGCCACCCACGGCTGGCGCGGCGGCATCGCCTCCCGCTTCGAGGCGGCCGGCTGGTCGGCGGTCACGGTCGACGGGCGCGACCAGGCCGCGCTCCGGGCCGCCTTCACCACGCCGCACCCGGACCGCCCGCTGGCCGTCGTCGCCGTCGTGGAACCCAAGTTCTGACTCCCCCTGCCCCTAGTCCAGCCGACCCCGCCCCGGAGGCACCCCGTGCGCAGCCGCTTCATCTCCACCGCCACCTCCCTGCTCGACGAGGACCCGCGCCTCGCGGTCGTGATCGCCGACATCTCCGCCGACGGCTTCGCGCCGGCCCGCCGCAGCCACCCGGACCGGGTGGTGAACGTCGGCATCCGGGAGCAGTTGCTGATCGGCGCCGCCGGCGGGATGGCGCTGACCGGGCTGCGGCCGATCGCCCACACCTTCGCCAGCTTCCTGGTCGAACGCCCCTTTGAGCAGGTCAAGTTGGACCTGGGACACCAGGGTGTCGGCGCCGTGCTGGTCAGCGCCCTGGGCTCGTACGACTGGCCGGCCGGTGGGCGGACCCACATGTCCCCGGGCGACGTCGCCCTGCTGGACACGCTCCCCGACTGGACCGTCCACGTCCCCGGCCACCCGGACGAGGCCGAGCTGCTGCTGCGCGACGCGGCCGCCGGCGACGGACTGGTCTACGTCCGGCTGTCCGAGCAGCACAACGCCACTGCCCACCCGGTCACCCCGGGACGCTTTCTGACGCTCCGCCGGGGCAGTGCCGGGACCGTCCTCGCGGTCGGGCCGATGCTGGAGCCGGTCCTGGCCGCCACCGCCGACCTGGACGTCACCGTCCTCTACGCGACCACGGTCCGCCCCTTCGACGCGGAGGCGCTCCGGGCCGCCGTCGCGCACAGCGCCGGACCGGCCGAGGTCGTGATCGTCGAGCCCTACCTCGCCGGCACCTCCACCCCCTTCGCCAACGAGGCGCTGGACCGGCTGCCGCACCGGATCCTGGGCCTGGGCGTCGCCCGCGACGAGGTCCGCCACTACGGGTCCATGGCCGAGCACCTCACCGCCCACGGGCTCGACGCCCGTTCGCTGCGGAACCGGATCACCGGCTGGCTCGGCTGAGCGACCTGCCGGGGCGTCAACCAGGCCCGGAGCATCACGCGTTGGCGCACCCGGCAGCTTCGCGAATATTGCAGTAGAAATCTTGCGGAACTTATCTACTGCTTCTACCCTGGAGCCATGCCCGAATCCCGACGACTCAACGACCCGGCCGTGCTCAAGGGCCTGACCCACCCCCTGCGGCGCAGGCTGTTCCGGCTCCTGTCGCTGCTCGGCCCGGCGACCGTGACCATGCTCGGCCAGCATGTCGAGGCCGACCCGGGCCAGATCAGCTACCACCTCCGCGAGCTGGGCCGGCGCGGCTTCATCGAGGAGGCCCCGGAGCTGGCCCGGGACCGGCGCGAGCGCTGGTGGCGCATCGTGCCGGGCTCCGTCACCTGGTCCACCTCGCAGTTCGAGGACCCGGCCGACCGCGCCACCGCCGACACCCTCTACGGCGCCATCGTCGCCGAGCAGTTCGACCGGCTCCGGAGCTACGAGGCCGCCCGCGAGGACTGGGGCGAGGACTGGTCGAACGCCGCCGTCGCCTCCAACTCGCACCTCCGGCTCAGCCCGGACGAACTGCGCGAGCTGAGCAGCGAGCTCAACGGCGTGCTGCGCCGCTGGGCCGACGCCCACCGGCACGACCCGCACACCAGGCCCGAGGACCGCGACGACGACGGCCGCGAGAACGTCTTCCTCTTCTTCCACGGATTCCCGGAGCGACCATGACCGTGACGGCGGGTACCGCGACCGGCACGTCCACCACCCGCGTCCGCTCCCGCTCCGCCCTGCGGGAGCCTGCCTTCCGGCGCTACCTGAGCGGCCAGACCGTCTCCCAGCTCGGAAACCAGATCTGGTACGTCGCCCTGTCCTGGTCCGCGGTCCACCTCGGCTCGGCCGGCACCGCGGGCCTGCTGCTCACCCTGTCGGCGCTGCCCCGGCTGATGCTGATCCTCTTCGGCGGCGTGATCGCGGACCGCTTCGACATCCGCCGGCTGATGCTCGGCAGCGACGCCCTGCGCACCCTGGTCACCCTCGGCGCCGCCGGCATCGCGCTGCTGAACCCGGGCATGGCCCTGCTGGCCACCCTCGCCGTCGGCTTCGGCATCGTCGACGCGCTGTTCCTGCCCTCGGCCGGAGCCATGCAGCCGCGACTGCTGGAACCCGGGCAGTACCCGAGCGGCGCGGTCGTCGCCAGTATGGCGGCCCGGCTGGCGCTGTCCGTCGGCGCCCCGCTGGGCGGACTGCTGGTCGCCCTGGGCGGCGTGCCGCTGGCGCTGCTGGTCGACGCCGCGACCTTCGCCGTCTCGGTGGCGACCCTGGCCACCGTCCGACCGCGACCGCTGCCGGAGGCGGTCGACGGCGAGGGCGGCCGGAAGGCGGCCCCCTCCTGTGCCAAGGACTTCCGGGCCGGACTGTCGTTCCTGGTCCGGCACCCGGTGCTGGGCCCGATGACCCTGGTCGTGCTGCTGATCAACGTGGGCTTCGTCGGCCCGATGAACATCGGCATGGCCGAGCTGGCCGACCACCGGGGCTGGGGCGCGTCGGGCATCGGCCTGATGCTGACCGGCTTCGGCCTGGGCTCGGCCGCCGGGGCGCTGCTGATGAGCCGGCTCAAGGTGCGCGGCGGCGCCGGGGTCTGGATGGCGGTCTGCGGAGCCGTCCAGGGGATCGCGGTGTTCGGCACCGCGCTGGTCCCCGGCACCGGAACGGCCGTGGCCGCCACCGCCGTCGTCGGCCTGTGCAGCGGCCCGATCGCCGTGATCGCCTCGATCCTGACCCAGTCCGAGACGCCGGACGAGCTCCGGGGCCGGGTCAGCGCCTTCAGCACGCTGCTCTCCCTCGGCATCGTCCCGCTGGCCGGGGCGGCCACCGGCTTCGCCATCGCCACGGTCGGCCTGGTCGGCGCCTACGCGGGCTGCGGGGCGGTCGAGGTGGCCGGACTCCTGATGCTGCTCCTCCCGGGCTTCCGCAGAGCGGCCTGCCCGACGCGCTGACGGGGGCGGCTACGGGAAGAAATGGCAACCAGCCGGTGAATCCCAAGAGGATCTGGGCTTCAGCCTTGTGATCCATGGCTCATTTGCAGAAAAAATCGCTGAATGCACCAAATGCCGTTTGCCCGCATGCTGAGACCTGTGGCATGGTCGATGATGTCGGAGCAACCTCCTCGCTCCGGCCGGACAACGCGGTCCTTCGCCTTCGGGCGCGACCGCCACACCGCCGGCTCCACCCCCTCGGCCGCGCGGTGGCCACCTCAGGGCCCCCGATCGGGAACAACACGATCGCCGGGGCCCGGCGTGGTAACTGGGCCCAGTAACCGGGCACAGAGACTCAGGTACTCAAGTTGCTCAGGCGCTCGGAGAATCAGGCGCTCGGAGCCGCTTCGCGGACCCGGAGCTCGAACCAGACCGACTTGCCGTGCGACATCAGATCCGCGCCCCAGCGCTGCGAGAGCTTGTCGACGAGCTGGAGGCCGCGCCCGCCCTCGTCCTCCGGTTCGCCCAGGATCAGACAGGGCAGCGCGCGCGAGGGGTCGTACACCTCGAAGCGGACGCAGCCGTGGCGGCGCACCAGCCGCAGGCCGAAGGTTCGGCCCCCGGTGTGCCGGACCGCATTGGCGATCAGCTCGGAGACCAGTTGCGCCGCCACCTCGCCGTGCCCGCCCAGGCCCCAGGATTCCAGGGCGGACATGGTGAGGCGTCGGACCCGCCTGGAGGACTGCGGCCCGGCGGCGAACCGGACCTCACTCCCCTGCGGGTCGACCAACCGGTCGAAGAGGGCCCGCTCCAACTCCTCCGAGGAGGCGAACAGTCCGATTCCGGACTCGGGGACCTCGTTCGGCCAGACCGTCGGCAGCGTGGATAAGTCCGCAGGTGGAAGCCCTTCCGCGGGCTCCGGCCAGGCGGTCCGAAGGGCACCGCCGTCCTTGACCGCGTACTGCTGCTGTGTGACGCCCCGTGCTGCCATGTTGTTCATCATGGCAACTCACGGGTGATCGCGGGAGCACTATGCGTAAAGAATCATCAGTGCTTCTGGCATATGCCTAATTTTCCCGGGGTCGGCGCCGAAATCTCGATCACCCGTCCGATCAGCGGAACTGTGCCTTCCCCGGTCCCTCCTGGACAAAACTTCTCATACCGATTTCCCGGTCCTCGGTCGCGAACAGCCCTGCGAACAGCTGCCGTTCGAGGGTCAGACCGGTCTCCAGATCGGTCTCCAGACCTCGGTCCACCGCCTCCTTCGCCGCCCGCAGCGCATAGGCGGGACCGGTCGCCAGCTTCAGCGCCCAGGCGCGCGCCGTGGCGTACACCTCGTCGGCCGGGACGACCTGGTCGGCGAGGCCGATCCGCAGCGCCTCCTCGGCCCGGACCTGACGCCCGGTGAAGATCAGTTCCTTGGCCCGCGCCGGGCCGACCAGCCGGGCGAGCCGCTGGGTGCCGCCGGCGCCGGGGATCAGCCCGAGCAGGATCTCCGGCTGCCCGAACTTCGCGTTCTCGGCGGCGATCCGGATGTCCGCGCAGAGCGCCAGCTCGCAGCCGCCGCCCAGGGCGTAGCCGGTGACGGCCGCGACCACCGGCTTGGGGATCCGGGCGACGGCGGTGAAGGCCGCCTGCAGCGCGCCCCCGCGCTCCACCATGTCCGTGTAGGACATCCCCTGCATCTCCTTGATGTCCGCCCCGGCCGCGAACACCCGCTCCCCGCCGTAGACCACCACGGCCCGGACGTCGCCGCGCGCGGCGGCCTCGTCCGCGACCTCCTTGAGCTGGTCCTGCATGGCCGCGTCCAGCGCGTTCATCGGCGGCCTGGCCAGCAGGATCGTGCCGACGGCGTCCTCGACCTCAAGTGTGACGAACCGTTCCATGAGCGCTCTCCCTGGGGACTGGGCTGGTGGAGCCGCCGTGCCGACGGCTGGTGAACGCATGTTAACCGGACGTGCCGAGGCTGCGGAACGCGGCGCGGCCCGGTCCCCCTCGGGGGACCGGGCCGCGCTGTGGGCTCCGGGCTGTCAGCTCCGGGCTGTGGGCTCCGAGTCTCGGGCGTGAACCGCCGTCAGCCGGCGGTCCAGTTCGCCCAGGACATGTTCCACCCGTTCCAGCCGTTGTCCGGCTGGACCTGGGCCGAGGGCGAGTCGACCACCTGCACCACGTCGCCGATGAGCGAGTTCGCGTAGAACCAGCCCGCCGGCGTGGTCGGGTCGCCGCCGCCCTGGACGTCGTGCAGGCCGACGCAGCCGTGGCTGGTGTTGGCGGTGCCGAAGGTCGAGATCGGCCGCCAGTAGTTGCCGTGGACGAAGGTCCCCGAGGTCGTCAGCCGCATGGCGTGCGGCACGTCCGGGATGTTGTAGGCGTCGCCGAGCCCCACCGTCTCCGCGTTCATGTCGATGCTCTGGTACTTCTGCGAGATCACCATGACGCCGTTGTAGGTGGTGTGGTCCGGGTCGCCCAGCGAGGCGGGGAGGGTCCGGTAGGCGGTCCCGTTGCGGTAGATCGTGAGCATGTGCGTGGCGCTGTTGGCGACGCTGACCTGGTTACGGCCGATGGTGAAGGCGACGTCCTTGTACTGGGTGTCGTAGACGCCGGGCGAGGTCTCCACCCCGTCCGGATCCATGTGCAGGACCACCTTGGTGCCGGGCGCCCAGTAGGACTGCGGACGGTAGTCGATCCGGTCGTTGCCGAACCAGTGGCCCACGACCGGGACGCTCGGGTCGGAGGTGACCGTGATCGCCCGCTGCACCGCGGCCCGGTCCGCCGCGGCCACCGGCTGGTTGAAGTTGATCGACACCTCCATGCCCACCCCGTAGGTGGCGCCGGAGTCGACGTTGAAGACGCCGGCGTTCACCTGACTCGGGGTCAGGGTGGTGAAGGAGCTCGTGCCGGTGACCGCGAGACCGTCCGCGTCCACGGCGGTCGCCGACACCGTGTACCGGGAGCCGGTGCGCAGCGCGCCGGTGGGCGTCCAGCTGCTGCCGTCGGCGGCGACGGTCCCGGCCGCGACGGTGCCCGCAGCGGAGACGACCTTGACCGCCGTCAGCTTGCCCGAGGCCGCCGTGACCTTCAGCGCGCCGGTGGTCGCGACATTGACCGCGCCGCTCTGCGGCAGGATGCTCACCACCGCCGACGAGGCCTTCTCGCTCGGCGCCGAGGGCGCGCTCGACGCGCTGCTCTTCGCGTCCTCGCTGCCGCTGCCCACGACGGCCTTGCTGCTGCCGCCGCCGCAGGCCGTGGCCAGCAGCAGTACCGGCACGACCACGGCGGCGAGCAGCCCGCGCCGCAGGCCGGCCCGGCGCGGGGCAGCACTGCGCAGGCGGCGGGGGCCGTCGGCTATGCCCGTCGGCGGCGTACCGGAGTCCCACCCGTCCCCTGGTGTACCGCCATCGCCGTCGAATGCCCGTGCCGAGTCCAAGCGACTCTCCCCTCCCGAATACCGTTCACCTACCCCTGAAGACGCGCTGGGCCACGTGTGCGTTGCACGACGCAGGAAAGCGGCGTTCGGAAGGGCGGCGTTCGGGACGGCTCGGGAGGGCAGGGCGTCAGTGCAGGGCGCTGCCCGCGATCCACTGGGACCAGGGCATGTTCCAGCCGTTGAGGCCGTTGTCCGGGGCGACCGGGGTGCCGTCCGTGTCGACCACCTCGATGACGTCCCCGGGGATGGAGTGGTCGAACATCCACCCGGCGGGGCTGGTGTCGCTGCCGCCCTTGGCGTCGTGCAGACCGATGCAGCCGTGGGAGGTGTTGGCGGAGCCGAAGAGCGAGGCCGGACGCCAGTAGACGCCGTGAACGAAGGTGCCGGAGTCGGTGAGCCGCATCGCGTGCGGCACTGCCGGGATGTCGTACTCGCTGCCGAGGCCCACGCTCTGCGAGTCCATCCGGGTCACCTCGAACATCCCGGTGATCACCATGATGCCGCCGTAGGTGGCGTGCTCCGGGGCGCCTGCGGAGATCGGCAGGGTGCGCAGCAGCTCACCGTCGCGGCGGACGGCCATGGTGTCGGCGCCGACGTCGGCCGTGCTGATCTGGGCCCGGCCGATGGTGAAGGCGATCTGCTTCTGCTGGGTGCCGTAGACGCCGGGTGCGCCCTCGACGCCCTTGAGGTGCAGGGCGAGGGTGACCCGGGTGCCCGGCTGCCAGAACCGCTGCGGCCGGAAGTCCAGCCTCCGGGCGCCGAACCAGTGCCCGACCACCGGCACCGCCGGGCTGGCGGTGACGCTCACCCCGCGCTCGACGGCGGCCCGGTCGGCGATGTCGCGGTTGAAGCGCAGCGAGACCTCCATCCCGACGCCGACGGTTCGGCCGTCCTCCGGGGTGTAGAAGCCGATGAAGGTGTGGGTGGGCACGAAGGTGGTGAACACCGCGTGCTTGGCCGCCTGCTGGCCGTGGGCGTCGACGGCGACGGCGTCCAGGCTGTAGCGGGTCTCCGGCAGCAGCTTGGCGGCGGGCTGCCAGGAGGAGCCGTCGGCGGCGATGGCGCCGGGGACGTCGGTGCCGTGGTCGTCGCTGAGCCGGACCTGGGTCAGCCGTCCGCTGCGGACGGTGACCGAGACCCCGCCCTGGGCCGGGACCTGTGACGCTCCGTCACCCGGGGTGACCGTGACCACCGCGGTGGAGACCGAGGGCAGCGCGTCCCCGCTGCCGCTGCTCGGCGACGCCGAGCAGGAGGTGAGCAGCAGCGCCCCCAGGAGCAGCGCGGCCGCCCGCCCGGCGCCGCCCGCCGCCGAACCGCTCGCGGTCGAGCCACTCGCGGTCGAACCGCTCGCGGTCGAGCCCTCCGCCGTCGAACCGCCGAGCACCTTCCGCCACGCCAACCGCCGAGCCACCGTCACCACTCCTGTCCGAGACCTCCCTGGTAAACGACGGTGGCAGCCGGCGGACACGTCTCCGAGGCGGCAGCAGGGTGACCCGAGCCTGTCCCGAGCAGGTCCCGGAGATGTCCGGTCTCAGGAAGGTCGACGCAGATACGTGACATTCGACGCACAGCAGGGAACGTACATTCCAGTCGGGGAACGGGACTCCCCGCAGCGGGGAGGTACGGCCATGTCGGCATGGCAGGACGCGGGCGGACAATCCGCCGATACCGGACGCGTCGCGCGGGACCGGGGCGGGCTGCACCTGGTGCCGACCGAGCTGCGGCTGCCGGAGGACGGCGGGGCGGCCGGCCCGGCCCGGGCCTGGCCCGGCAGCTGGCAGCCGCTGGGGGCGCGCTTCCACACCGGGCCCGACGGGCGGCCCGGCACCAACTTCGCGCTCTGGGCCGCGGGCGCCGAGGCGGTGGAGCTGTGCCTGTTCGACGAGGAGGGGCAGGAGAGCCGCTTCCGGCTGCAGGAGCAGACCTTCCAGATCTGGCACGGCCACCTGCCCGGCGTCCTGCCGGGCACGCGCTACGGCTACCGGGTGCACGGCCGCTGGGACCCGTGGACGGGGGCGCGCTGGAATCCGGCGAAACTGCTGCTCGACCCCTATGCGCGGGCCGTCGACGGCCCCTTCGTCCTGCACGACTCGGCCTACGGGCACGTCCGCAACTGGCCGGAGCGCGAGGTGGCCGACACCGTCCGGGACAACCGGGACTCGGCGCGCCACGTGCCCAAGGGGGTGGTGGTGCACGACGAGGACGACTGGTCGGACGACCGGCGGCCGAAGACCGCCTGGGCCGACACCGTCCTCTACGAGCTGCACGTCAAGGGCTTCACCAAGCGGCTGCCCGGCGTCCCCGAGGAGCTGCGCGGGACCTACGCCGGGCTCGCCCACCCGGCGGCGGTCGAGCACCTGACCCGGCTCGGGGTGACCGCCGTGGAGCTGCTGCCGGTGCACCAGTTCGCCGACGAGGAGCACCTCCAGCAGCGCGGCGCCGGCAACTACTGGGGCTACAACACCATCGCCTTCTTCGCCCCGCACGGCGGCTACGCGGCCACGGGGACGCGCGGACAGCAGGTCACCGAGTTCAAGCAGATGGTGCGGGCGCTGCACGCGGCCGGGATCGAGGTGATCCTGGACGTCGTCTACAACCACACCGCGGAGGGCGGCGAGGGCGGCCCGACGCTGTCGCTGCGCGGCATCGACAACGCCGGCTACTACCGGCTGCAACCGCACAACCGCCGCGCCTACGCCGACTACACCGGCTGCGGCAACACCCTGGACACCACCCAGCCGCAGGCGCTGCGGCTGGTCACCGACTCGCTGCGGTACTGGGTCAGCGAGATGGGCGTGGACGGCTTCCGCTTCGACCTGGCGGCGGCGCTGGCCCGCTCCCCCTTCGAGGTGTCCATGCTCGCGCCGTTCCTGTCGGCGGTCTCGCAGGACCCGGTGCTCAGCCGGGTGAAGCTGATCGCCGAACCCTGGGACGTCGGCCTGGGCGGCTACCAGGTCGGGCAGTTCCCGCCGCTGTGGACCGAGTGGAACGACCGGTACCGGGACACCGTGCGGGACTTCTGGCGCGGCGTGGCGCCGGACGTCCGCGAGCTGGGCGACCGGCTGGCCGGCTCCTCCGACCTGTACCAGCGGGGCGGGCGCCGGCCCTACGCCTCGGTCAACTTCGTCACCGCGCACGACGGCTTCACCCTGCGCGACCTGGTCTCCTACAACAGCAAGCACAACGAGGCCAACGGCGAGGACAACCGGGACGGCACCGACGACAACCACGCGTGGAACTGCGGCGCCGAGGGCGAGACCGACTCGGCGGCGGTCAACGCCCTGCGCGCCCGGCAGCTGCGCAATCTGACGGCCACCCTGCTGCTCTCCACCGGGGTGCCGATGCTGGTCGCCGGCGACGAGATGGGGCGCACCCAGGGCGGCAACAACAACGCCTACTGCCAGGACAACCCGACCGGCTGGATCGACTGGTCGCTGCGGGAGGACCCGCGCTGGGGCCCGCTGACCGAGCTGACGGCGCGGCTGATCCGGCTCCGGCGGGCGCATCCGGTGCTCCGCCAGCGCGCGTTCTTCTCCGGCCGCCCGGCGCACCCCGGCGGACTGCGCGACCTGGCCTGGTTCACCGCGCGCGGACGCGAGATGACCGAGGCGGACTGGTACGCCCCCGGCGCGACCCTGGGGATGTTCCTCTCCGGTCGGGAGATGTCGGAACGCGACCAGCTGGGGCGCGAGCTGACCGACGACAGCTTCCTGCTGCTGCTGCACGCCCACCACCAGTCCACCCGCTTCGTGCTGCCGGGCGAGCCGTGGGCGGACGCCTACGAGCTGGTGGTCGACACCTCGCTGGAGGAGCAGCGCGAGGCCCCGGGCACCCTGTGTCCGGCGGGCACGGCACTGACCGTGCCGGGGCGCTCGCTGCTGCTGCTCCGGGCCGTCGGCGGTGCGGCACCGGCGGAGCCGCCGCAGTAGCGGCGGCTCCGCCGGTGCTCGGCCGGTGCTCGGCCGCGACTCAGCGGCGGCCGTCGCTGCGCGGGCGCTGCAGGACGAAGGTCTCCAGCGGGGCGATCGCCCCGTCCGGCTGGGCGACGGTGTAGTAGGTGACGTGGATCCGGGTGGTGTCGCCGGGGTGGGTGCCCGGGTCGACCGTGAAGGCCGCGAAGCCGTAGGAGTGGTCGAGGTCGCGGACGCCGACCCAGGGCGCGTTCTCGTAGACGTAGGTCGGGGTCTTCTTGCCGTTGCTGCCGACCGCACCCACCGAGGTGATCACCTTGGCCTGGGCCGGGACGAAGAACTCGCTGTTGGAGGGCGAGGAGGTGCCGCCGCCGCCGAGGACCATGTGGACGGTGCCGGCCGAGGTGTCGATGACGTCGGTGGCCGAGGAGACCGGGTTCGGGGTCAGCGTCTCGCTGCCGGAGACCGTGCCGCGCACCGCCAGCGAGCGCTCGTAGTCGTGCTCGTGGCCGCAGACCACCAGGTCGACCCCGTAGCGGTCGAACAGCGGGCCCCACTGCTCGCGGATGCCCAGGTCGGCGCCGTTGGCGTTGGAGGAGCTGATGATCACCTGGTGCATGCAGACGACGATCCAGTCGACGTCGGTGTTCGCCCGCGCCTGACGCAGGGTCTGCTCCAGCCAGATCCGCTGGGCGCCGCCGCTGTAGCCGCTGACGTAGGCGTCGCCCGCGTCCTGCAGCGCCACGTCGTCGTTCTGCACCACCACGACCTGGACCGAGCCCACCGTGAAGGTGTACCAGAGGCCCTGCAGTTCGGCGTCGGAGGAGCCGTTGCCGGGCAGGTCGAAGCGGGTCTGGTAGGCGGTGAAGCCGATCGGGCCGTTCTTCAGCTCGTTCTCGTGGTTGCCGGCCGCCGGCATCCACGGGCGGTAGCGGGCGGAACGGGTGTTGTTGGCGTGGAAGCCCTGCCAGGTGCGCAGCCGGTCGGGGCTGATGTTGGCGTAGCAGAGGTCGCCGTTGAGCAGGTGGAACAGCGGGTCGACCTGCTCGATCCCGGCGACGATGTCGGCCGAGGCCGGGGAGGCGATGCCGGAGGGCACGGAGGTGTAGCCGCCGTTGCCGTTGGGCTGCCAGGTGGTGATCGGCACGGCCTGGTCGCCGAAGCTGGTGAAGGTGAAGGCGTGCCGCCCGCGCCGCGCGGTGCGGAAGGTGCCCGCGTCGGGGCGGCCGCCGTCGTGGAGCGCGGCGTAGGTGTAGTAGGTGTCGGGCGCCAGCTTGGTCAGCCGGGCGTGGTGGACGTGGACGACGCGACCGCTGGTGCCGTCGGTGTAGGTGACCGTCTCGGCGGCGACGGTGCGGCCGTGCCCGCCCTCGGCGGTGCCGTAGCGGACGCGGGGGTTGCGGACGTTGCCGTCGGTGGTCCAGGAGACGGACATCTGGCTGGCCGGGTCGGCGCCGAAGGTCAGGTGCAGTCCCTCGACGGCGGGGGCGCCCAGCGCCTCGGGGCTGGTGAGCAGCAGCGGCGAGCCGGCTGCGGCCGAAGTCGTGGCAGGTGCGGCGGCCTGCGCCTGCTGCGCCGTGCCGATCAGCACGGGCGCGGCGAGGCCGAGCGCTCCGCCGACCCCGGCCAGACGCAGCGCGGACCGACGGTCGACGCCCTGCTTATCACTGTTTGACGGTGATGTTCCGGATTCTTCGCTCATGGCGTCTCCCGAGGTTTCGGCGCTGGTCCCGGTCACCGTAGGGGGTGACGACTCCCGTGGCATGAACAGGAACTGACGTCGACTCGAATTGCCGACGGGGCGCACGGTACGGGCTGCGGCGCGGTAAGGCCGGAAAACCAGATGAGCTCTGTCGGTGGTCCGCCGTACGCTCACAGACGATGCCCCAGGACCCCCCACCCCAGCCGTTGCACCGCCCCGTGCCACGAACACCGCCCATACCGGAACCAACTGCTCCGGATACCCCGGAAGCCACAGAACCGGACGTAACGACCATGACCGAGCCGCTCACCACCTCACCCGCGAACCAGTCCCCCACCCAGCCCGAGCCCCCGTCCCGGCCTGCCAGGAAGCACTCCACCTTCCGCTCCCTGCTGCGGATCTGGCCCTACGCCCGCCCGATCCGCTGGTACCTGGCCGGGTCGACCCTCTGCGCGCTGATCGCCTCGCTGGCCGGACTGGTGATCCCGCTCGTGCTGAAGCAGATCGTGGACGGCCCGGTCGCCCACCACAAGGCGTCCGAGCTCTGGTGGCCCTCCGTCCTGCTGCTGGTCCTGGGTCTGGCCGAGGCGGTCTTCTTCGGGCTGCGCCGCTGGCTGGTCGCCCGGCCGCTCTCCGGCGTCGAACGCACCATGCGCGCCGAGCTCTACGCCCGGCTGCAGCGGCTCCCGGTCAGCTTCCACGACCGCTGGGCCTCCGGGCAGCTGCTGTCCAGGGCCACGTCGGACATGTTCACCATCCGGCTGTTCCTGGCGTTCCCGCTGGTCTTCCTGATCGTCAACAGCATGGTCTTCCTGATCGGCATCGGGATCATGTTCATCCTGGACTGGCAGCTCGCGCTGATCTCGGTCGTCCCCGCCGCGCCGCTGATCATGCTGTGCTCCTACTTCGAGCGCCGCTACTCCGAGGCCGCGCGCCTCGCCCAGGACCAGAACGGCGACCTCGCCACCATCGTCGAGGAGTCGGTCCTCGGCATCCGCATCCTCAAGGCCTTCGGCCGGCACCGCACCATGGCCCAGCGCTTCCGCGCCCAGGCCGTGCTGCTGCGCTCCACCGAGCTGCGCAAGGCCTGGCTGCTGGGCAACCTCTGGGCCGTCATCGTCGGCCTCCCCGAGGTCGCCCTCGCCTGCTCGCTCGCCGTCGGCGTGATCCAGGTCGCGCACAACCACGCCTCCACCGGAACGCTGGTGGCCTTCCTCTCCACCGCGCTGGCGCTGCGCTGGCCGGTCGAGTCGCTGGGCTGGCTGCTCGCCTACAGCAACGAGGCCGCGACCGCGACCGACCGCTTCTTCGAGGTCATGGACACCCCGCCGGCCGAGGCCGAGGACCGGCCGGCGGCGGCCGCCGCGACGGCCGCTCCGGCCCGCGACGGGATCCGGTTCGAGAACGTGCACTTCCGCTATCCGGACGCCCCGGCCGACAGCCCGGACCTGCTGCGCGGCGTGGACCTGCACATCCGCCCCGGCGAGACCATGGCGCTGGTGGGCACCACCGGGAGCGGCAAGACCACGCTCACCGCGCTGCTCCCCCGGCTCTACGACGCCACCGCCGGGCGGATCACCCTGGACGGCGCCGACGTCACCGAACTGCCCCGGGCCGACCTGCGCCGGCTGGTCTCGGTGGCCTTCGAGGAGCCGACGCTGTTCTCCGCCACGGTGCGCGAGAACGTCCTCATGGGCGCGCCCGACGCCGATGCCGAGGCCCTGGACCGGGCCCTGGACACGGCGCAGGCGCAGTTCGTCGGGACGCTGCCGCTGGGCGTCGACACCCAGGTGGGCGAGCAGGGCCTCAGCCTCTCCGGCGGCCAGCGGCAGCGGCTGGCGCTGGCCCGCGCGGTGGTCGGCTCGCCCGACTTCCTGGTGCTGGACGACCCGCTGTCGGCGCTCGACGTCCACACCGAGGCGCTGGTCGAGCAGGCGCTGCGGCGGGTCCTCGGCGACACCACCGCGCTGATCGTCGCCCACCGGCCGAGCACCGTGCTGCTCGCCGACCGGGTCGCGCTGCTGGTGGACGGCCGGATCTCGGCGGTGGGCGAGCACCACGAGCTGCTCGACAGCTGCCCCGCCTACCGCGAGCTGATGTCCGGCGAGCCGGCCCTCGCGGGCCCGGCCGCCGGTGGTAGTGCGGCATGAGCGACGGCACGCTGACCGACTGCCATCCCCTGACGGATCGACAACCGAGCGATACGGAGAACGACGTGGAAGCGGAAACCCTGGACACCGCCAGAACCGCCGACACCGCCGGCCCTGACACCACCACCCCCGACGCCGCCACCCCCGGCACCACCGGCCCGGGGAGCTCCGCCCCGGGGAGCTCCGCCCCGGCCGGAGCCGCCGCCGGGGCGGAGCCGCTGCCCGCCGAGGGCGAGGACATACCCGTCCCGGCCGGCGCCCCGAGCGCGCTGCTGCGCTCGCTGATGGGCCCGCACCGGCGCCGGATCATCATCGCCATGGTGATGATCTGCGTCCAGCAGGCCGCGCTCCAGGTCGGCCCGCTGCTGGTGTCCGTCGCCATCGACCGGGCGATCCCGGCGCTGCGCGGCAACGACGCCGGGCCGCTGATCGCCCTCACCTCCGCCTACCTGGGCTGCGCAGCGGTGGCGACGCTGCTCCAGCGCGCCTTCATCCGAATGTCCGGGGTGATCAACCAGGACATCCTGCTCGACATGCGGCAGCGGATCTTCCGTCACGCCCAGCTGCTCAGTCTGGACTTCCACGAGCGCTACACCTCGGGCCGGATCATCTCCCGCGCCACCAGCGACGTGGACGCGGTGCGCGAGCTGCTCAACGAGGGCCTGCAGGAGCTGCTCTCGGTCGCCCTGCAGATCCTCTACATCAGCGCCCTGCTGATGTACCTGGACTGGCGGCTCGGGCTGGTCTCGGTCGCCTCGTTCATCCCGGTGTACTTCCTCCAGCGCTCCTACCGGCAGCGCTCGCAGAAGATCTACCGCCGTTCGCGGACCGCCGTCGCCTCGGTGATCGTGCGGTTCACCGAGACCATGAACGGCATCCGCCCGGTCCAGGCGTTCCGCCGCGAGGACGCCAACGAGCTGGCCTTCGGGGTCTCCAACGACGAGTACGCCAAGTCCAACGCCGACAGCCTGCTGTCCATGGCCCGCTTCGTCGCCTCCTCCCGGGCCACCGCCAACATCTGGATCACCGGGCTGGTGCTCTGGGGCGCCTACCTGGTCGCCGACGGCTCGCTGGAGCTGGGCGTGCTGGCGGCCTTCGTGCTCTACCTCCGCCGGCTCTACGACCCGATCGACCAGATCGGGATGTTCGTCAACAGCTACCAGTCGGCCTCGGCCGCGCTGGAGAAGATCGCCGGGCTGCTCGCCCACGACCCCTCGGTCCCGGAGCCGGAGGCCGCGACCGCGCTCCCGGAGCAGCCGGAGGGCTCGCACGCCGGCCGCGAGGTGGTCTTCGAGGAGGTGGACTTCACCTACCGCACCGGCAAGCAGGTGCTGCCCGCGTTCGACCTGCGGCTGCCGGCGGGTCAGAGCGTGGCCGTGGTCGGCGCCACCGGCGCCGGCAAGTCCACCCTGGCCAAGCTGCTCGCCCGGTTCTACGACCCGACCGACGGCCGGGTGCTGCTGGACGGCGTGGACCTGCGCGAGCTGACCACGCCGGAGCTGCGCAAGGGCGTGGTGATGGTCACTCAGGAGTCCTTCCTGTTCTCCGGGACGGTCGCCGACAACATCTCCATCGGCCGTCCCGAGGCCACCCGGGCCGAGGTCGAGGCGGCGGCGAAGGCCATCGGCGCCCACTCCTTCATCGAGGGGCTGCCGGAGGGCTACGACACCGACGTCCGCAAGCGCGGCGGCCGGATCTCCGCAGGCCAGCGCCAGCTGGTCGGCTTCGCCCGGGCGCTGCTGGCGGACCCGGCGGTGCTGATCCTGGACGAGGCGACCTCCTCGCTGGACGTCCCCGGCGAGCGCGCCGTCCAGGAGGCGATGCGCACCGTCCTGGCCGGTCGCACCGCCGTGATCATCGCCCACCGGCTCTCCACCGTGGAGATCGCCGACCGGGTCCTGGTCATGGAGCAGGGCCGCATCGTCGAGGACGGCACCCCGGAGGACCTGATCGCCGGTACCGGCCGCTTCAGCCGGCTCCACGAGGCCTGGCGCGACAGCCTGGTCTGAGCACGCCGCCGGGGGCGGTGGTCGGTACGGGGAACCCCGTACCGACCCCGCCGCCGACCCCTTCAGCCGCTCACTACTTGGAGACCAGCGTCCGTTCGACGACGATGGTCTCCTGCTCGGCCAGAATCCGATGGCCGCCCGGGCAAGGACGCTCGGGGCAGTCGTACTCGGCGTAGCGGTGGGCCAGTCGGCTGCCGTCCAGCCGCTGCAGCAGCGGGAGGTGCCGGATCTCCAGCGTCAGCAGGGTCAGCGCCGTGCCGATGACGGCGAGCAGTGTCAGGCCCTCTCCGGCGGCGGCGCCGATCGCAGCCGCAGCGAAGATCGCGGCGGCGGTGGTGATGCCGCGCACCACGTCCCCGCCCTCCTGGCTCTGGCGGAAAGTCAGTCCGCCGCCGATGAAGCCGACGCCGGTGATCACCCCGGTCAGCACGTTCGGCGCGCCGTTCTGCGAGAGCGCCGCGACCACCGCCGCGCCCACTCCGATCAGTGAGAACGTCCGGTCACCGGCCGCCGCTCCGCGCGCCGCGCGCTCGAAACCGACGGCGTAGGTCAGCCCGAATGCGATGAGCATGTTTTCGGCCATCGGTATCTCGTGAATCATGCCGCCCATTCAACCGCACCTGTGCCCCGGCCCCGGCCCCCGGGAACCACCGCCCCATGCTGACCGCCACCCGCAGCGGCACCGGGCCTACGCCTGCTGCTGCCCGTCGAGCAGCGCCAGGTCCTCGGTGTCCAGGACGATCCGGGCTGCCGCCATGTTCTCCTCCAGATGGGCGAGCGAGGCGGTGCCGGGGATCTGCACGATCGAGGGCGAGCGGGCCAGGCCCCAGGCGATGGCGACCTGCTGGGCACTGGCGCCGTGGCGCTCGGCCACCTGCTGGAGGCCGGTGTCGGCGAGCGGGGTGCGCCCGCCGCCGAGCGCGAAGAAGGGGGTGTAGGCGATGCCGGCCTCCGCGCAGGCGTCGACCAGTGCCGAGTCCCCCTGGTCCAGCACCCCGAAGCGGTTCTGCACGGCGGCGACCGGCGCGATGGCGCGGGCCTCGGCGAGCTGCTCCTGCCCGACATTGCTGATGCCGAGGTGCCGGATCAGGCCCTCCGCGCGCAGTTCGGCCAGCGCCGCGAAGCGCTCGCCGATCGACTCGTTCGGCTCCGTTCCGAGCCCGCCCACCCGCAGGTAGACCAGGTCCAGAACATCGAGACCGAGCTCGCGCAGGTTCTGCTCCACCGCCGCCCGCAGTTCGCCGGGCGCGGCATGGCCGACCATCTCGCCGCTGGGCGCGCGGACCGGACCGACCTTGGTGGCGATGCTGACCTCGGCGGCGTAGGGGTGCAGCGCCTCGCGCAGGATCTCGTTGGCGTGGTTGGGGCCGACGAAGTAGAAGGCCGAGGTGTCGATGTGCCGGGCCCCGAGCTCGACGGCCCGGCGCGCGACCGCCACCGAGGTGGCCCGGTCGGCCACGTCGCCACCCCACCGTCCCGGCAGCTGCATCGCGCCGAAGCCGAGGCGCGGCACGGTGATCGTGCCGCCCAGTTCGAAGGTGGTCGTCCCGGCACTGTTCGGTGAAGGTGTTTTCGTCATAGTCAGGATGATGGTCGATCACGACCCGAACCAGCCAGGGCCCGCCGATACCAGGATCAACGGAGCGGACGCCCCGGTGCGCGGACGAATGACACAAGGTCAGACATTCCAGCCCCGGCGCAGAACAATTCTTGCCGCACCTTGATCGCGACGCGACAGTCGTGTGACCTGAATGGGCAAGGATGTTCGAACAGTTGTCTTCTGCTCTGCCGACTCGAATGGTTCACCGTGCCACAGCAGTTCATACGCGTACGACGCGCAGCCGGTCCCCTGCTCGCCGCCACCCTCACCACCGCGGCCCTGGGCGGCTGCGGTCCGCTGGTCGCACAGCAGAAGACCCTGCCGCCGACCCAGCTGAAGAGTGAGCTGCTCACCGCTCCGACCGGCTCGAAGCCGTTCAGCCGCGGCACACTGGCGCCCGGCGGGATCCTCAATCGCGACCAGTTCGTGGATGGAGTGTTCAGCGCCAAGGACCAGAGCACTGAGCAGGCAGACATCGCCCAGCAGGGCTTCAAATATGCCGTCGAGACCAACTGGAAGGCGACGAACGGCTCGCAGGCCGATGTGTTCCTGATCCAGTTCGGTGATTCCAGCGGAGCGGAGAACTACGTCAGCGGCGTCTCGGAGGCCACGTCGGAGGAGGAGGAACCGGCCGAACCGCTGGCCTCCCTGCCCGGTCTGCCCGGCGCCGAGGCCTGGACCGCCGGCACCCTGGACAGTGTGGGCGACATCCGCCAGTCCGCCTGGTTCGCCGTCGGCAACGTCGCCGTCGATCTGCACTACTACACCCCCGGTACGGCCGACGCCGCCGGGCTCGACCGGCTGGTCCTGGCCCAGGACGCCCGACTGACCGGCCACGTCACCACCCCCTCAGCGCTTCCCGCACCGTCAGGGGTGGCCCCCAGCAAGAGCAGCACCGGGCCGGCCACCGCGACCGCAGCCGACCGCAGCCGACTGGAGTCCGACCTGGTGCCGCTGCCCGGCAACGCCCAGCCTTGGTCCTCCAACAGCTCGAACGGGCCGACCGGCGTGCTGAACCTGGCCCAGTTCCTCGCGAATTTCGACCCGTCGAACATCCCGAGCGACACCGCCGAGGAGCAGGACCGCGGGTTCCAGTACGCCGTTCGCGAGGACTGGCGGGGAGCCGACGGAACCCAGGCGAACATCCTCCTGCTCCAGTTCTCCTCCGCCACCGGAGCGCAGAGCTTCACCCTCGGCTACCAGGGCGGCGCGGGGGACGCCGTCGGCACCGGCGGAACCTATCCGGTCCCGCACAGCGGCGACTCCATGGCCTACGAGCACAGCAGCCTGGACAAGGTCGGCAACATCTGGACCGAGGACTACGCCGTCGTCGGCAACATCGCCGTAGACGTCGACTTCTGGGTGCCGGCCAAGGCCGACCGGGCCGAGGCCACGGCACTGTTCCAGCAGCAGTACGCCAAGCTGATGGCCGACCCGACCGTGGCCCAGGCCGCCAACGAGGCGCCGCCGCTGCCCACCGCCGGCTCCTGACAGCGCCGGGCCCGGTGGCCGCGTCCCCCTGGGAACGCGGCCACCGGGCCCTCTGTCGTACCGTCGGCGCTTCCCGACTCAGCGCAGCAGGCCCGAGTCCATCCCCGCGCTCTCCGCCGGGACCGCGATCAGGCCCAGCTCCGCGCCGGAGGCCAGCAGCCGGTGCGAGGGCAGGATCCGCACCGTGTAGCCGAAGGGGCCGGTGCGGCCGAGCTCCAGCGGGCCCTCGTAGCGCCAGCGGCCGTCCAGGTCGGCGCGGTCGGCGGCCTTGAGCGACACCGCCGTGGCATCGGTGATCCGGTCCGCGTCGTCGACCCGGCCGGAGACCACCTGGACGTCGACGTCGGCCGGGTCGAGGCCGTCCAGCGAGACATGGCAGCGCAGACCGAGCGTGCTGCCCAGTTCCGGCGCGTCCGCCGCCTCGCCGACCTCGACGTGTTCGACCCTGATCTGCGGCCAGGCCGCGCGCACCCGTCCCTTCCAGGACGCCAGCTCCCGGGCGCCGGCCCAGTCTCCGCCCACCGTCAGCGCACGGTGTGCGCCCGCGGCCGGGGTGTAGAGCCGTTCGACGTACTCGCGGACCATCCGGCCCGCCAGCACCTTCGGGCCGAGGGTGACCAGGGTGTGCCGGACCATCTCGATCCAGCGGTGCGGCAGCCCGTCCTGCCCCCGGTCGTAGAAGCGCTGGGCGACCTGCTGCTCGATCAGGTCGTAGAGCCCGTTGGCCTCGATGTCGTCACGGCGGTCGGCCTCGGGCCCGTCCGGCTCGGTGCTGATGCCCTCCGCCGTCGGGATGGCCCAGCCGTTGCTGCCGTCGAACCACTCGTCCCACCAGCCGTCGAGGACGGAGAGGTTGAGCGCCCCGTTCAGCGCCGCCTTCATCCCCGAGGTGCCGCAGGCCTCCAGCGGGCGCAGCGGGTTGTTCAGCCAGACGTCGCAGCCGGGATAGAGCGACGCGGCCATGTCCATGTCGTAGTCGGGCAGGAAGATGATCCGGTGCCGGACCGCCGGGTCGTCGGCGAACTTCACCATCTCCTGGATCAGCCGCTTGCCGCCGTCGTCGGCCGGATGGGCCTTGCCGGCCACCACGATCTGGATCGGGTGGGTCGGGTGCAGCAGCAGGCCGCGCAGCCGCTCCGGGTCGCGGAGCATCAGCGTGAGCCGCTTGTAGGAGGGCACGCGCCGGGCGAAGCCGATGGTGAGGACGTCCGGATCCAGTATCTCGGCGACCCAGCCGAGCTCCGCGTCGCTGGCGCCGCGCTGCCGCCAGGAGGCCCTGACCCGCTCCCTGGCGTCGTCCACCAGCTGGGTCCGCAGCCGGCGGCGCAGCTCCCAGATGTCCAGGTCGGGGATGCGGGCCACGCCGTCCCAGCGGTGGGCCTCGCCGATGACCATGGCGTCGTCGGTGATCTCGGAGCCGATCTCACGGGCGCCGAGCCGGACCACCTCGGGGTCGATCCAGGTGGGCGCGTGGACGCCGTTGGTGATCGAGGTGATCGGCACCTCCTCGGCGTCGAAGCCCGGCCAGAGGCCGTTGAACATGCCCCGGCTGACCTTCCCGTGGAGCAGGCTCACGCCGTTGGCGCGCTGGGCGAAGCGCAGGCCCATGGCGGCCATGTTGAAGAGGTTGGGGTCGCCGTCGGGCCAGCTCTCGACACCGAGGGCGAGCACCCGCTCGACCGGCACCCCGTCGAGGGCCGCGTCGCCGGAGAAGTGACGGCGCACCAGCTCCCGCTCGAAGCGGTCGATCCCGGCCGGGACCGGGGTGTGGGTGGTGAACACCGTGCCGGAACGGACCACCTCCAGGGCGCTGTCCACGTCCAGCGGAGCGGCCTCCGGCGTTCCGGCGACCAGCTCGCGGATGCGTTCGACCCCGAGGAAGCCGGCGTGGCCCTCGTTGGTGTGGAAGACCTCGGGCTCGGCGTGCCCGGTGAGCCGGCAGTAGGTGCGCACGGCGCGCACCCCGCCGATCCCGAGCAGCATCTCCTGGAGCAGCCGGTGCTCGCTGCCGCCGCCGTAGAGCCGGTCGGTGACGTCGCGCTCGGAGGCCGCGTTCTCCTCTATGTCCGAGTCGAGCATCAGCAGCGGCACCCGCCCGACCTGGGCCTTCCAGATCCGGGCGTGCAGCTCCCGGCCGCCCGGGAGGGCCAGCACCACCCGACTGGGGGTGCCGTCCTCCTCCCGCAGCTGGCTGACGGCCAGCTCGTGCGGGTCGAGCAGCGGGTAGCGCTCCTGCTGCCAGCCGTCGCGGGAGAGCGACTGCCGGAAGTATCCGTGCCGGTAGAGCAGGCCGACGCCGATGATCGGCACGCCGAGGTCACTGGCGGATTTGAGGTGGTCCCCGGCGAGGATGCCGAGGCCGCCCGAGTACTGGGGCAGGGTCGCGGTGATGCCGAACTCTGGCGAGAAGTAGGCGATGGCCGCCGGACGCTCGTCCGCGTCGTGCTGGGTCTGGTACCAGCGGGGCGCGTCGAGGTAGTCGCGGAGGTCGTCGGCGGCGTCGCCGAGCCGGCGCAGGAACCGGCGGTCCCCGGCCAGCGCCGCGAGCCGCTGCGGGGCGACCTCGCCCAGCAGGCGCACCGGGTCCCGACCCGCACTCTCCCAGGTCTCCGGATCGACCGAGCGGAACAGCTCGCGGGTCTCCGGATGCCAGGACCAACGCAGGTTGAGTGCCAGCTCACCGAGGGCTTGGAGGGGTTCGGGCAGGACGGTACGAACCGTAAATCGTCGAATTGCCTTCACTCCATGGAAGATAGCGTGCCCCCGGGGTTCTTTGCGGCAACTACCTGCGGCAATCGCAGAATTAACTGATCATCAGGCGTACGCCGGAGCACGAGGGGGCGCACGGTTTCGGATAGCGCGCCCCCGAAAGGCAACCGACACATGACTGCCGTATGGACGATCCGCGCTCCGCGATGACAGAGTCAGGATTCCGCTCCCCATGGCTGAAAGAAGCGGATACTGGTCCGTGGGCGGTCCGACAGGTGCGAGGATCGATGCAGGTCAACCAAGCCCCCCAGGGGAATGACGCGGCCGCCCGGTCCGGACGGGGGCGGCCACGACGGCCGCGGTCCACCCGTGGCGCCGGTTCGCACGCTGACACACCATCCGAACAGCCCTCCAGCGTGTCTCGATTCCTCGTGCGCTCGTTGTACACAGCGGGCCATACCGGTCACTATCACAACAGAACGGGCTCTCACCAGGGGCCCGAGCCATGGCGCGCACCGGAGCGCGCGGGAGCAGGCGGACGGACGGGTTGACCGGAGCAGGGGTCGGGGCAGGATTCCTGCGTCACCCGCCCATGGCCGGTGAACGTCCCCCGTCCGGTCCCCTCACCCCAGTCCTGCGGCCGGCCCGCCGGACGCGCCGGCCGGTGCCGCGCGCACGCATGTTCGAGAACGAGAAGTCGTCCTTTTCGTCGTGGTCAGGAGCGGTAGATGAAGCGGGAGATGAACCAGCGGGACACGCACGCGGAACGCACGCGCGCGGTACAGGCGCCTGCCGGGCACGCGCCCGCAGCGGAGGCGGCCGCGGCGCGCGCCACGGAGCCGCCGCGCGGAGCGTCGGCCGAGGCGGGCGACGCCGCGTCGGCCGGGGCCGGAGCGCTCGGCCCGGGGACTGTCGGCGCCGGAGCGGTCGACACGGCCGAGCCCCACCACCGACCGAGCCGGACGGCCGCGCACGCGGCCCACGCCACCCATACGGCCCAGGCGACCCATGTCGGCAGAGCCGCACACCCGCTGAAGCCCGCCGCACCGGCCACGCCCGCCACCCCGACCCCGCCCGTCAAGGCCGCGCCGCGCCCGACCGGGAGCACGACCGTTGAAAATCGGACAGTCACTGACGAGGCAGTCGGCGAGGGCCCGGCGGCCGTCGGCGGGGAGCCGGCGTCGCTCAGGAAGCCGGCCAAGCGCGCTGCCACCCGCGCCCCGCGGGCCGCGAAGCCGGCCCGGAGCAGCACGGAGGGCGAGCCCGCCCACCTGATCGGCCGAATCCCGATCCTGGACGTCAGCCCCCGCGTCGGCTGCGGCGACCACCCCGCCAAGTCCGTGGTCGGCGAACCCTTCCAGGTCAGCGCCACGGTCTTCCGCGAGGGCCATGACGCGGTCAACGCCAATGTGGTGCTCCGCGACCCCCGGGGCCGCAGCGGCCCGTGGACCCCGATGCGCGAACTGGCGCCCGGCAGCGACCGCTGGGGCGCCGAGGTCGTCGCCACCGCACCCGGCCGCTGGAGCTACAGCGTGGAGGCCTGGAGCGACCCGGTCGCGACCTGGCGGCACCACGCCGAGGTCAAGATCCCGGCCGGGATCGACACCTCGCTGGTGCTGGAGGAGGGCGCACTGCTGCTGGAGCGCGCCGCCGCCGGCGTGCCCCGGCGCGAGGGCCGGACCGCCGTGCTGGCGGCGGCGGCCACCCTGCGCCGGAGCGGGCTGCCGCCGGCCGTCCGGCTGCGGCAGGCGCTCGGCGCCGAGGTCCTGCAGGCGCTGACCCGCCATCCGCTGCGCGAACTGGTGTCCGTGTCCGCTCCGGCGCCGCTCCAGGTGGACCGTCAGCGCGCGCTCTACGGCTCCTGGTACGAGTTCTTCCCGCGCTCGGAGGGCGCGGTGGTGGACCCGACCGGTCGGACCGCGCCGGTCTCCGGCACCCTGCGCTCGGCCGCGCTGCGCCTGCCGGCCATCGCCGGGATGGGCTTCGACGTGGTCTACCTGCCGCCGGTTCACCCGATCGGCCGTGCCTACCGCAAGGGACCGAACAACACCCTGGAGGCCGGGCCGAACGACGTGGGCTCGCCCTGGGCGATCGGCTCGCCGGAGGGCGGCCACGACGCGATCCACCCCGACCTGGGCACCATCGAGGACTTCGACGCCTTCGTCGCCCGCGCCCGGGAGCTGGAGCTGGAGGTCGCCCTCGACTTCGCGCTCCAGTGCTCCCCCGACCACCCCTGGGTCGACAAGCACCCCGACTGGTTCAGCACCCGGGCCGACGGCAGCATCGCCTACGCCGAGAACCCGCCCAAGAAGTACCAGGACATCTACCCGGTCAACTTCGACCAGGACTTCGACGGCATCGTCGCGGAAACGGTACGGCTGCTGCGGTACTGGATGAAGCACGGCGTCCGGATCTTCCGGGTCGACAACCCGCACACCAAGCCGGTGGCGTTCTGGGAGGCGGTGCTCGGCACGATCGCCCGGACCGACCCGGACGTGCTGTTCCTGGCCGAGGCCTTCACCCGCCCGGCGATGATGCACACCCTGGGGAAGGTCGGCTTCCACCAGTCCTACACCTACTTCACCTGGCGCACCGGCAAGCAGGAACTGACGGAGTACCTGACCGAGCTCTCCGGCGACACCGCTGCCTACATGCGGCCCAACTTCTTCACCAACACCCCGGACATCCTGCACGCCTACCTCCAGCACGGCGGCCGGCCGGCCTTCGCGGTCCGAGCGATCCTGGCCGCCACCCTGGCCCCCAGCTACGGCGTCTACGCGGGCTTCGAGCTCTTCGAGGGCACGGCCGTCCACCCCGGCTCCGAGGAGTACCTGGACTCGGAGAAGTTCCAGCTCCGACCGCGCGACTGGGACCGGCCCGACAGCCTCGCCCCACTGCTCACCACCCTCAACCGGCTGCGCCGCGAGCACCCGGCGCTGCAGCTGCTGCGGAACCTGCGGTTCCACGGCACCGACAACGACCAGGTCATCGCCTACTCCAAGAGCAGCGGCGACGACACCGTGCTGATCGTGGTCAACCTCGACCCGCACCACCCGCAGGAGGCCACGGTCTCGCTCGACCTCGCCGCCCTCACCCCCTCGGCCCCGGACGGGGAGGAGTCCCTGGACGTCCACGACCACCTGACCGGGGCCCAGTACCGCTGGGGCCGGCACAACTACGTCCGGCTGGACCCTCAGCAGCAGCCGGCTCACCTCTTCTCGGTCCGGAGGGCCACCCAGTGATCGTCAACGAACCGGTTCCCGACACCTTCACCGACACCCCGCAGCAGGACCGCGACCCCGACTGGTTCAAGCGCGCCGTGTTCTACGAGGTCCTCGTCCGCTCCTTCCAGGACAGCAACGGTGACGGGGTGGGCGACCTGCGCGGTCTCACCTCCAAGCTGGACTACCTCCAGTGGCTCGGGGTGGACTGCCTGTGGCTGCCGCCGTTCTTCGCCTCGCCGCTGCGCGACGGCGGCTACGACGTGGCCGACTACACCTCCGTGCTGCCCGAGTTCGGCGACCTGGCCGACTTCGTCGAGTTCGTGGACTCGGCCCACCAGCGCGGGATGCGGGTGGTCATCGACTTCGTGATGAACCACACCAGCGACCAGCACCCCTGGTTCCAGGCCTCCCGCAACGACCCGGACGGGCCCTACGGCGACTACTACGTCTGGGCCGACGACGACAAGCAGTACGCCGACGCCCGGATCATCTTCGTCGACACCGAGACCAGCAACTGGACCTTCGACCCGGTCCGCAAGCAGTACTTCTGGCACCGCTTCTTCTCGCACCAGCCGGACCTCAACTTCGAGAACCCGGCCGTCCAGGAGGAGATCCTGGCCGCGCTGCGGTTCTGGCTGGACCTCGGCATCGACGGCTTCCGGCTGGACGCCGTGCCCTACCTCTACACCGAGGAGGGCACCAACTGCGAGAACCTCCCCGCGACCCACGCCTTCCTGAAGCGGGTCCGGGCCGAGATCGACCGCGACTACCCGGACACCGTGCTGCTGGCCGAGGCCAACCAGTGGCCGGAGGACGTGGTCGACTACTTCGGCGACTACGCGCGCGGCGGCGACGAGTGCCACATGGCCTTCCACTTCCCGGTGATGCCGCGGATCTTCATGGCCGTGCGCCGCGAGTCCCGCTACCCGGTCGCGGAAATCCTGGCGAAGACCCCGGCCATCCCGTCCCGCTGCCAGTGGGGCATCTTCCTGCGCAACCACGACGAGCTGACCCTGGAGATGGTCACCGACGAGGAGCGCGACTACATGTACGCGGAGTACGCCAAGGACCCGCGGATGCGGGCCAATGTCGGCATCCGCCGCCGGCTGGCGCCGCTGCTGGACAACGACCGCAAGCAGATCGAGCTGTTCACCGCGCTGCTGCTGTCGCTCCCCGGCTCGCCCGTCCTCTACTACGGGGACGAGATCGGCATGGGCGACAACATCTGGCTCGGCGACCGGGACGGGGTCCGCACCCCGATGCAGTGGACCCCGGACCGCAACGCCGGTTTCTCCACGGCAGACCCGGGCAGGCTCAACCTGCCCACCATCATGGACCCGGTCTACGGCTACCAGGTGACCAACGTCGAGGCGCAGACGAGCAGCACCAGCTCGCTGCTGCACTGGACCCGCCGCATGATCGAGATCCGCAAGCTCAACCCGGCCTTCGGTCTCGGGTCGTACGCGGAGCTGCCCTCCAGCAACCCCGCCGTGCTGGCCTTCGTCCGGACGGTCTCGCTCCCGAACGGAGGTGACGACCTGGTCATGTGCGTCAACAACTTCTCGCGCTTCGCCCAGCCGACCGAGTTGGACCTGAGCGCCTACCTGGGTCGGCACCCGGTGGAGCTGATCGGCGGGGTGCGCTTCCCCGCCATCGGCGACCTGCCCTACCTGCTGACCCTGGCCGGGCACGGCTTCTACTGGTTCCGGCTGCGTCACCCGGAGTAGCCGCGAACCGGGCAGTCGATCGGACCGCGCGCCTGGTGGCCGACCAGGCCGTGCGGCACGCCCCGCCAACCCCGGCGGAGCACCCGTCACTGCCCGCACGTCATCCCACCCGTTCCCCAGGAGCAGTGCCACCCCCACTCCTAACCCCTTGGCATGACGCACGATCGGTTACCGCGTGCCGACACGTCCGCGTCATAAATATCCGGAAGACTGGCAGACCCGGCAGCAGTGCCCGCACAAGAGGCTGCCGGGGTTGCTGCGTCCCCGGGGAAAGGGAGATATGTCCGACACCTCCCGATCTCGTTCTGTCACCGACCGCATCTCGTCCGGCCGGTCCCCGATCGCCCCGGGGCCGGCCGCCCAACCGCCGGTCACCCACCCTCCGGCAGCCCACCTCACCCTCTCGCCCAGCACGGATCCGGGCCCCCTGGCCCAGGCCGCGCTGGTCCAGGACGCGCTCCCACTGCTGCGCGAATGGCTGCCCCGGCAGCGCTGGTTCGCGGGCAAGGGACGCCCCGTCAGCGCCGTCGTGCCGACCGGAGTCACCGTGCTCCCGGGTTCGGCGTCCGGCGACCCGCTGCTGCTGCACCTGCTGCTGGAGGTCACCCAGCTCGGTCCTGACGGATCGTCCGAGACCGACGTCTACCAACTGCTGCTCGGCGCACGGTCGGGGCCCGACCGGCCGGAGCACGACCCGGAGGACCGGCGGGCCGCCGTGGTCGGCCGGATCAGCGGCGGCCCCAACGACGGCCTGCTGATCTACGACGCGGCCTACGACGACGCGCTGACCCAGCGGCTGCTGCGGCTGCTAGCCGACAGCGGCTCCAAGGGGACGCAGGTGGGGCCGCTGCGCTTCAGCAACCTCAACGGCCTGGACGGCGACGGCGGCCCGATCGGGCTCGGCGGGCTCGGCGAGCCCGACAGCCTGAGCACCCGTCCCTCCCGGGTCGGTACCGCCGAACAGAGCAACACCTCGATCGTGTTCGGCAACTCCGCCATCCTCAAGCTGTTCCGCCGGGTCAGTCCCGGCCTCAACCCCGACCTGGAGCTCTCGCTGGCGCTGAGCCGCGCCGGTTCCACCCGCGTCCCGTCCACCCTGGCCTGGTACGAGGGCGAGCTGCCGCCGTCGCGGAAGCAGCCGGACGGGCCGGGCGCGGCGCCGGAACCGGAGCCGGAACCGGCCACCCTCGGCCTGCTCCAGCGCTACCTCCACGGCGGCCGGGACGGCTGGGAGTTCGCACTCTCCCACGTCCAGCGGCTGCGGACGGCGCCCGCCCTGCGGACCCGGCCGATCGACCAGATCACCGGCAACTTCTCCGCAGAGTCGTTTCTGCTGGGCCGCTGCACGGCCGAGATCCACCTCACCCTGGCCGAGGTGCTGCCGGTCACGGTGCTGGCCCCGGCCGACGTCGAGGCGCTGGCCGGCACCATGGCCCGACGGCTGGACGCCGCCGCCCTGGTCGTCCCGGCGCTGGCGCCCTACCGGCCGGCGCTGCACCTGATCTTCCAGTCGCTGGCCGACTCGGCCCGCGACGGACGCCGGCTCCAGGCCCAGCGGATCCACGGCGACCTGCACCTGGGCCAGTCCATGCGGACCGGACGGGGCTGGGTCCTGCTGGACTTCGAGGGGGAACCGGCCAAGTCGCTGGCCGAGCGCCGCCGCCCGCAGCCTGCGGTCCGGGACGTGGCGGCCATACTGCGCTCCTTCGACTACGCCGCCGCGCACCTGCTGTCGGAGCTCTCCCCCGGCGATCCGCAGCGCGGTCCACTGGCCGACCTCGCCGCCACCTGGGCGCTGCGCAACCGCGAGGCGTTCTGCGCCGGCTACGCGGCGGCCGGCGCCGAGGACCCGACCGCCGACCTGGTCCTGCTGCACGCGCTGGAGACGGACAAGGCCGTCTACGAGGTGGTCTACGAGGCGCGGAACCGGCCGGGCTGGCTGCCCATCCCGCTCTCGGCCATCGCCAGACTGGCCCGCGCCGCGGAGTCCCGGAGGCTCCCGGACCGGAGAACGCCGGACCCCGGTCCGGTCCGCTGACGCCGCCCGCCACCCGTCCCGCCACCCACCCCACCCGAGTCCACCCCACCCGAAGCCCACCGTCCGCCCCACCTACGCCCGAGATACCCAGCAAGAACGCCAGGGAGGCCCCGGCCGTGAAGCAGTTCGAACCGCCTCGCCCCAACGCCCCGAAGGGCGGCAGGTCCACGCCCGGCTCGGCCGCCTTCGCTGCGGCTTCGGCCTCGGCCTCGGCGACCGCCCTGCTCCAGCCCCGGCCCGATCCACTGCCGGTCGCCGCGCCGCCCGGGCCGCTGCCGGTCCCGGCCGCGCCGCCGGCCCCGGGCGAGACGGAACGGCTGGTCGGCGGCTGGCACCACGATCCGCACGGCCTGCTGGGGGCGCACCCCGTGCCCGGAGGAACCGCGATCCGGGTGCTGCGCCCGCTGGCCGAGCAGGTCGTCGTCGAGACCGCCGCCGGCCGCTACCTGCTGAGCCACCACCAGGACGGGCTGTTCACCGGCCTGCTGCCGACGACCGCGCTGCCGAAGACCGCGCTGCCGACAGGCGCGTCCCCCGACTACCGGCTCCGGGTCACCTACGAGGGCCGGGAGCACCTGCAGGACGACGGCTACCGGGCCCTGCCGACGCTGACCGCGGACGACCTGCACCTGATCGGCGAGGGTCGGCACGAGCAGCTGTGGAAGGCCCTCGGCTCGCAGCTGCGCACCGTCGACGGGGTGGCCGGGACCGGCTTCGCGGTCTGGGCGCCGAACGCCTCCGGGGTGCGGGTCGTCGGTGACTTCAACGGCTGGAACGGGCTGGCCCACCCGATGCGCTCGCTGGGCGCCAGCGGGGTGTGGGAGCTGTTCGTCCCCGGCGTCGGCGAGGGAACCCGCTACAAGTACGAGATCGCCACCCGGGACGGCCGGATACTGCAGAAGGCCGACCCGCTGGCCCGGGCCTGCGAGGTGCCGCCGGCCACCGCGTCGGTGGTCGAGCGCTCCACCCACACCTGGCACGACGCCGACTGGCTGGCCGCCCGCAGCGGCCACAGCGCCCACGACCGCCCGATGTCGGTCTACGAGCTGCACCTGGCCTCCTGGCGACCCGGACTGACCTACCGCGAACTGGCGGTGGAGCTCCCGGCCTACGTCCAGGACCTGGGCTTCACCCATGTCGAGCTGATGCCGATCATGGAGCACCCGTTCGGCGGCTCCTGGGGCTACCAGGTCACCGGTTTCTACGCGCCGACCTCCCGGCTCGGCTCCCCGGACGACTTCCGGCACCTCGTCGACACCCTGCACCAGCACGGCATCGGGGTGATCGTGGACTGGGTCCCGGCGCACTTCCCCAAGGACGACTTCGCGCTGGCCCGCTTCGACGGCGCGCCGCTGTACGAGCCGGCCGACCCCCGGCGGGCCGAGCACCCCGACTGGGGCACCCTGGAGTTCGACTACGGCCGCACCGAGGTCCGCAACTTCCTGGTCGCCAACGCCGTCTACTGGGCCGAGGAGTTCCACGTCGACGGCCTCCGGGTGGACGCCGTGGCGTCCATGCTCTACCTGGACTACTCCCGCGAGGGCGGCGACTGGACGCCCAACGAGCACGGCGGGCGCGAGAACTGGGACGCGGTGCGGTTCCTCCAGGAGATGAACGCCACCGTCTACCGCCGCTGCCCCGGCGTGGTCACCATCGCCGAGGAGTCCACCGCCTGGGCCGGCGTCACCCGGCCCACCGACCACGGCGGTCTGGGCTTCGGCCTGAAGTGGAACATGGGCTGGATGCACGACTCGCTGGAGTACATCCAGCACGAGCCGGTGCACCGCAAGTACCACCACGACGAGATGACCTTCTCGATGGTGTACGCCTACAGCGAGAACTACCTGCTGCCGATCTCGCACGACGAGGTCGTCCACGGCAAGCGGTCGCTGGTGTCCAAGATGCCCGGCGACTGGTGGCAGCAGCGCGCCAACGTCCGCGCCTACCTGGCCTTCATGTGGGCCCATCCCGGCAAGCAACTGCTGTTCATGGGTCAGGAGTTCGCCCAGGGCGCCGAGTGGGACCACGACACCGGACCGCAGTGGTGGGTGCTGGCCGAGGACTGGCCGGCCGCCGCCGACCACCGGGGCGTCCAGGAGCTGGTCCGCGACCTCAACCGGCTCTACACCGACTCGCCCGCGCTGTGGCAGCGCGACAACGATCCGGCGGGCTTCTCCTGGCTGGACGGCGGCGCGGCCGAGGACAACCTCTTCTCCTTCGTCCGCCACGACGCCGAGGGCCGGCCGCTGATCAGCGTCAGCAACCTCTCCCCCGTGGTCCGCCACGACTACCGCATCGGCCTGCCCGACACCGAGGGCACCCGCTGGCTGGAGGTCCTGAACACCGACGCCGAGGGGTACGGCGGCAGCGGGATCACCAACCCCGACCCGCTCAAGGCCGACGCCACCCCCTGGAACGGCCGCCCCATCAGCACCGAGCTCACCCTCCCCCCGCTGGCCACCCTCTGGCTCGCCCCGGCCTGACCCGCGGCTGACCAGCGCCCGGCGAGCACGCCGTCCGCGCCCCGTCCGCCACCCGGACGGGGCGGTTCGCTGCGGCGGGCGCCGCCTAAAATCGGGGCATGACCGTCGTCGAGATCCCCGGTTCGAAGTCCATCACCGCGCGGGCGCTGTTCCTGGCCGCCGCCGCCGAGGGCACCACCGTGCTGCGCAGACCGCTGCTCTCGGACGACAGCGAGGGCTTCGCCGAAGGGCTGCGCGCCCTCGGCTACCGGCTGGACCAGCAGCCGGGCGTGTGGACGGTCGAGGGCCGGCCGGCCGGACCGGCCGTCGCCGAGGCCGACGTCTTCTGCCGGGACGGCGCGACCACCGCCCGCTTCCTGCCGACGCTGGCCGCCGCCGGCCACGGCACCTTCCGCTTCGACGCCTCGGAGCAGATGCGCCGCCGGCCGCTCGGCCCGCTCACCTCGGCGCTGCGCGAACTCGGCGTGGACCTCACCCACGAGCTGGCCGAGGGCCACCACCCGCTGACCGTCCGCGCCGACGGGATCAAGGGCGGCGCGCTCACCCTGGACGCCGGGCTGTCGTCCCAGTTCCTGACCGCGCTGCTGCTCTGCGGTCCGCTGACCGCGGAGGGCCTCGACATCACCGTCTCCGACCTGGTGTCGGTCCCCTATGTCGAGATGACCCTGGCCATGATGCGGATCTTCGGCAATGACGCCCGGCGGGTCGGCGACACCTTCCACGTCCCGGCGACGCCGTACACCGCCACCGACTACCTGGTCGAGCCGGACGCCTCCACGGCCAGCTACTTCCTGGCCGCCGCCGCGCTCACCGGCCGCACGGTGACCGTTCCCGGCCTGGGCGCGGACTCGCTCCAGGGCGACCTCCGCTTCGCCGAGGTGCTGCGGCAGATGGGCGCGGAGGTCGAGCTGACCGCCGACGCGGTGACCGTCACCGGTCCGGAGCGGCTGAGCGGCGTCACCGTCAACATGCGCGACATCTCGGACACCGTGCCGACCCTGGCCGCCATCGCCCCCTTCGCCACCGGCCCGGTGCGGATCGAGGACGTCTACAACACCCGGGTGAAGGAGTGCGACCGGCTCGCGGCCTGCGAGCAGAACCTGCGCGCCATGGGCGTCCCGGTGGAGACCGGCCGCGACTGGATCGAGATCCACCCGGCGGTCCCGCGCTCCGCCCCGATCGCCTGCCACGGCGACCACCGGATCGCCATGTCCTTCAGCATCGCCGGTCTGCGCACGGAGGGCGGGGTGACCCTGGACGATCCGGGCTGTGTCCGCAAGACCTTCCCCGGCTTCCACCAGGCCCTCGCCGCCCTCCGCACGGAGTGGTCGGTCTGAGTCGAGTGGTGGCGCTCAGCCGCTCGCGCCGAGCCGGTCCGTCCGACCGACGCGGGCGGCGATGTGGGCGGGGAGCGGGACGTTCACCGGGAGCACCGGGTCGGCGACCGGGGTGCCCCAGGTCGCGAGCAGCGGCAGCTCGCCGGCCCAGAGGCCGAGTTCGGCGTCCGGTCCTTCGCCGTCCTCCGGCGGCCCGGCGCTGACCTTGACCGAGGCCTCGTCCAGGGACAGCGCCAGCAGCGTGGTGGCGGCGAGCTCCTTGCGGTTGGGCCGGCGGGCGTAGTCCCACTGGCCGGGGGCGGCCTGCTCGCTGAGCACCCGCAGCCCCTCCAGCTTCTCCTCCGGGTCGGTGACCACCCTCGGCGTGCCGTAGACCATCGCACAGCGGTAGTTGACGCTGTGCTCGAAGACCGAGCGGGCCAGCACCAGCGAGTCGACGTGGGTGACGGTGACGCAGACGGTCGCCCCGGGATCGGCGGCCAGACTGCGGCTGGCGACCGACCCGTGCAGGTAGAGGGTGTCGCCGGTGGCCCCGTAGACCGTGGGGACGACCATCGGGGCGCCGTCGACGACGACTCCCAGGTGGCAGAGGAAGCCTGCGGCGAGCACCTTGTCCAGTTCCGCCCGGTACGGACGGCCGTTCTCCCGCATCCGTCGAAGTCGGGTGCGGTCGGTCACGACGAGCCGATCAGCCTCTCCGTTTCGCGTTTCAGCCATCGTGTCTCTCCATCTCAACGAAATCAGTTGCCAAACATGGATTCTGGCATGGAATCGGTAGCCTCGAAAGGCTATCTAACGATTTCCGCCAAACCATTGCCACCGGTACAAAGGGACGGGCACGATGTGGCACACATTGCCCCCGGTGGTGCCTAGGCGGCGATCCCGCCTCCGGAAACCCGTTCGTCACATGATCGTTGCAAAACGCTTCGATTCATCTGCTTGAGTTCGGGCGGCACCGGCGTTTCCGCGCATATCCCGCGTCACCCCGTCCGAAATGTCGCACGTCCCTGCTTGCACCCCGCCACGAGGGTTCCCCTGTCGCGCCCCACGCGCTGCATCCCATGGCGGCGTCCCCTGGAGAGGCAGCACCCTTGAGCAACGACATATCCACGGAGAACAGGACCGGCGGCCTCCGGGCCAATGTTCTCGGTGGCTTCGACACCATCATCATGGCCCTCGCGGGCAGTGCACCGGCGTACTCGCTGGCCTCCACCACTGCCCTGCTGGCCGGCGCCGCCGGTCTGGTCGGTCCGGCCGCCCTGCTCTGGTGTGCCATCCCCATGCTCGGCATCGCCTGGGCCTTCAACTACCTTGGCCGCCTGGACGTCAACGCCGGCGCCAGTTACTCCTGGGTCGGCCGCGCGCTGCACCCCTCGCTCGGCTTCCTGGCCGGCTGGTCACTGGTGGTCTCGGCGACCATCTTCATGGTGGCGGGCTCGCTCCCGGCGGGCAACTACACCCTCTCGCTCTTCGGCAGCAGCCTGGCCAACAACACCTGGGCCGAGATCGGCGTCGGCGCGGTGGCCTTCCTGATCATGGCCCTGCTGGTGCTGATCGGCATCCGGATCACCAGCCACGCCCAGTGGATCATGACCGGCATCGAGGTCGCGATCCTGGTGGTCTTCGGCATCGCCGCCCTGATCCACGGCGGCCACGCGGCCGTCTTCTCCTGGTCCTGGCTCTGGGGCTTCGGCCACTTCGGCGGGGTCAAGGGGTTCGCCGCCGCCGCGCTCGTCGCCGCCTTCTACTTCTGGGGCTGGGACGTCACCGCCAACCTCAGCGAGGAGACCAGCAACAGCAAGCGCAACTCCGGCTTCGGCGGCCTGGTCGGCGTCATCGGCGTCTTCGCGCTGTTCGAGGTCGTCACCATCGCCGTCAACCTGATCGTCAGTCAGAACGACCTCGCCAACGCCAATGCGGCCCCGGTGCTCACCACCCTGGGCAACACCGTCTGGCCGGGCGCGGGCGGCAAGATCATGGTCCTGGCCGTGGTGCTGTCCACCATCGCCACCCTGGAGACCACCCTCATCCAGGTCTCCCGCTCGCTGTTCGCCATGGGCCGCGACAAGACCATCCCCGCCATCTTCGGCAAGTCCCACTCGCGTTGGCAGACCCCGTGGTTCGCCATCGGCGTGGTCGTGGTGGTCTCGCTGGCCCTGTTCGTCTCCTCCAACGAACTGGGTTCGGTCAAGAACATCATGACCGACGCGATCAACGCGATCGGCCTGCAGATCGCCGTCTACTACGCGCTGGCCGGCTTCGCCGTGGTCGTCGCCTACCGCAAGCTGGTCTTCAAGTCCTTCTCCAACGCCATCTTCGTGGGCATCTGGCCGCTGGCCGGCGCCATCTTCATGGGCTTCCTCTTCATCGAGAACTGCATGACCCTGGGCGGCACCACCATCGCCATCGGCCTGGGCGCGCTGGCCCTCGGGCTGATCCCGATGGCCTGGTACTGGGCCAAGGGCAGCGACTACTACCGGGCCGGAACCGTCCGCCTCGACGCCACGTCTTCGGACGAGGTGGACGCACTCTACGGCGAGAGCACCCTGACTTCCGCCACGGCGGGGTCGGGCGATACCCTCGCCACGGATATCTGAAACATCGACAGTTCCCTTGCGGCGGCGGTCGGCCTGGTTCAGTGAACCGGGTCGACCGCCGCTGGTCGCGTTCATCACGGGGGATGAGCGTCGGGATGGTCATCAGTGCGGATGCCCATCCCCTCTGCCCGCAAGCTCTACCTCCCAGCCGAGAGTGGTCTCCCTCATGGCCAGAGCACGACGACGCATCACCGCACCACGGTTCGACCCGACCTTCGGCGACCTGGCCCTGGCGACCGCCCGGCAGGACCTGATCGTCGGGCGCTGGCAGGGCGCCCGTGACCTGCTCCGGGACACCGGGCGGGACTGGGACCGCCGCACCCACCGGGTGCGGCTGCTCGCCGATGTCGCCGCCGGGACCCGCACCGTGGAGACCTGGCAGGCCGCCGAACCGCAGAACCCGGACGCCCTGGTGCTCCGCGCGGAGACCGAGGTGATGCGGATCTTCGCCGCCGTCGGCGAGGCGAACCGCGCCCAGGGCAGCCCGCCGCCGCCGACCGAGGACAGCATCGACCGCTCGCATCTCGACCGGGCCGCCCGGATCTGCCTCCAGGCCGCCGACCGGCACCCGGCCGACCCGGTGCCCTGGGTCTCGCTGATGACCCTGGCCCGGCTCTACGGCGGCGGCCACCCCCATGTCTGGCACTGGTGGCGCGAACTCCAGGCCCGCGACACCTACAGCCGCGAGGGCCACCACCAGGTGCTGCGCCACCTGTCCGAGCGCTGGCACGGCTCGCACGGCGAGATGTACAACTTCGCCCGGGACAGCGCCGCCTTCGCACCGGTCGGCACCCCGCTCGCCGCCCTCACCCAGACGGCGCGCGCCGAGCACTACCGGCAGCGGATCACCGTCGAGGGCCCGACCGCGGTCGGCCTCACCTACCACTGGACCCACGAGGTCGCGGTCCAGGCCCTGCACGCCACCATGCGCGACTGGATCAGCCACCGGGCCGGCATGGAGTACGCCCAGGACGTGGCCGACCTGAACACCGTGCTGCACGGACTGGCCTTCGCCGGGATGAAGGAGCAGGCCCGCGAGGTCAACCGGCAGCTGGGCAACCGGCCCACCCGTGCCCCCTGGTCCTACTCGGGCGACCCCGAGCACCTGTTCGACCACTGGCGGGCCCACCTCGCCGACTGAGCCGTGCGCCCCGGCGCCCGGAGCGGGGGCGCACAGGCAGGCGGGGCGCACCGGCAGGCGGGGTGCACAGGCGCGTGTCGGACGGCAGTGCGAGGGTGGGATCGTTGACCGAGCCCGCCCGCCGGGCTTGCCATCCAGTCGCCAGGCAAGGAACGGAGTGCCCCTGTGGCGCGCAGCGTGTACGTGACCGGCATCGGACGGGGCGACGGCCGGCAGGCCGTCGAGCTCGGGGTCATGGAATTGCTCACCCGCCAGGTCGACCGGGTCGGCGTGTTCCGCCCGCTGACCCACCGGCGCACCGACCACGTGGTCGAACTGCTGCGCGGGCGCTACCGGCTCGACCTGCCGGCCGAGCAGATGTACGGGATGACCTACGAAGAGGCCATCGCCCTGCTGGCCGAACGCGGCCCGGACGAGCTGGTCGGCCAGCTGGTCGACCGCTTCCACCAGGTGGAGCAGCAGTGCCAGGCGGTGCTGGTGCTGGGCACGGACTTCGCCGCCACCAACATCCCGGACGAGCTCGCCGTCAACGCCCGGCTGGCCAACGAGTTCGGCGCCTTGCTGCTGCCGGTCGTCGGCGGGCACCGGGAGAGCGCGGACACCGTGGTCGCCGAGGTCCGCAACGCCTACCGGGCCTACACCGACCTGGGCTGCAACGTGCTGGCGATGATCGCCAACCGGGTCGCGGGCCGGGACAAGCAGGAGGTCCAGCGCCGACTGGCGGCCCGCTCGGACGTCCCGGTGTACGTCATCCCGGACGAGCCGGCCCTGTCCGCGCCGACCGTCGCCCAGGTCGTCGAGACCACCGGCGCCGAGGTGCTGCTCGGCGACGCCGCCGGGCTGGCCCGCGACGTGCGCCGGTTCCTCTTCGGCGGCGCGATGCTGCCGAACTTCCTCGGCGCGCTGACCGAGGGCTGCATGGTGATCACCCCCGGCGACCGGGCCGACCTGCTGATCGGCTCGCTGGCGGCGCACTCCGCCGGCTCGCCGCCGATCGCCGGCGTGCTGCTGACCATGGGGCAGACCCCGGGCCAGGACGTGATGCGGCTGGCCTCCCGGCTCGCCCCCGGCACCCCGGTCGCAGTGGTCCCCGACGGCAGCTTCCCCACCGCCACCGGGCTGTCGACGCTGGAGGGCCGGCTGGGCACGACCAGCCCGCGCAAGGCCGAGACCGCACTCGGGCTGTTCGAACTGCATGTCGACACCGCCGAGCTGACCAGCCGGATCGAGCTCAGCCGCTCCGAGCGGGTCACCCCGATGATGTTCGAGCACACCCTGCTGGAGCGGGCCCGGGGCACCGAGCTGCGCGAGGTGGTGCTGCCCGAGGGCACCGAGGAGCGGGTGCTGCGGGCCGCGGAGGTGCTGCTCCGCCGCAATGTCTGCCACCTCACCCTGCTCGGCCACGAGGACGCGGTCCGCCGCCGCGTCGCCGAACTCGGCCTGGACCTGGGCCTGGACGGGGCGCAGACCGCTCGGGCCCGGGCCCGGATCATCGACCCGGAGACCTCGCCGCTGCGGGACCGCTTCGCCGAGCGCTACGCGGAGATCCGCAGCCACAAGGGGATGACCGTGGAGGCCGCCCAGGACGTGGTCACCGACGTCAGCTACTTCGGCACGCTGATGGTCCAGGAGGGCCTGGCGGACGGCATGGTGAGCGGGGCGGTGCACTCCACGGCGGCGACCGTCCGGCCGGCCTTCGAGATCATCCGGACCTCGCCCGGCGCCATGATCGTCTCCTCGGTGTTCTTCATGTGCCTGGCCGACCGGGTGCTGGTCTACGGCGACTGCGCGGTCAACCCGGACCCGGACGCCGAGCAGCTGGCCGACATCGCCATCCAGTCCGCCGACACCGCCGCGCGCTTCGGCGTGGAGCCCAGGGTCGCGCTGCTCTCGTACTCCACCGGGACCTCCGGCAGCGGCGCCGACGTCGACAAGGTCCGCAAGGCCACCGAGCTGGTCCGCTCCCTGCGTCCGGACCTGCTGGTCGAGGGGCCGATCCAGTACGACGCGGCGGTGGAGCCGGCCGTCGCGGCCACCAAGCTGCCGGGCTCGCAGGTGGCCGGGCGGGCGACGGTGCTGATCTTCCCGGACCTGAACACCGGCAACAACACCTACAAGGCCGTCCAGCGCTCGGCCGGGGCGGTCGCGGTCGGCCCGGTGCTGCAGGGGCTGCGCAAGCCGGTCAACGACCTGTCCCGGGGCGCGCTGGTCCAGGACATCGTCAACACCGTCGCCATCACCGCCATCCAGGCCCAGCAGGCGGCAGCCCAGCAGGCGGCGGCTGCCGAGGCCACCCAGCAGGCCGAGAAGGAGCAGCAGTCGTGACCGACGCCACCCTGGTCCTCGTCCTCAACTCCGGTTCCTCCTCGGTGAAGTACCAGCTGATCGACATGGCGGACGGCAGCCGCCCGGCGGCCGGCCTGGTGGAGCGGATCGGCGAGCCCTCGTTCCCGGCCGACCATGCCGCCGCCATCGGCCTGATCGGCGCGGAGCTACGGGAGAAGGGCCTCGGCCTGGACTCCCCCAGGATCGCCGCCATCGGGCACCGGGTGGTGCACGGCGGCCGGTACTTCTCCCGACCGGCGCTGATCACCGACCGGGTGCTGGACGAGGTCCGCCGGCTGGTCCCGCTCGCGCCGCTGCACAACCCGGCCAACATCACCGGCATCGAGATCACCCGCGCCCTGCGGCCCGACCTGCCGCAGGTCGCGGTGTTCGACACGGCGTTCCACGCCACCATCCCCGAGTCCGCGGCCCGCTACGCCATCGACACGGAGCTGGCGGACGAGTACGCGATCCGTCGTTACGGCTTCCACGGGACATCGCACCAGTACGTCTCCCGGCATACCGCCGAACTCCTGGGCAGATCACCCGAATCGGTGAATGTGATCGTGCTGCACCTGGGCAACGGCGCCAGCGCCTCGGCCGTGGCCGGCGGGGTGTGCGTGGAGACCTCGATGGGGCTGACGCCGCTGGAGGGCCTGGTCATGGGCACCCGCTCGGGCGACCTGGACCCGGCGGTGCTGCTGCACCTGCAGCGGGTGGCCGGGATGTCGGTCGAGGAGGTCGACGTCCTGCTGAACCGGCGGAGCGGGCTCAAGGGCCTCTGCGGGGACAATGACATGCGCGAGGTGACCAGGCGGATGGCCGAGGGCGACCAACGCGCGACCCTGGCCTTCGACGTCTACATCCACCGGCTGCGCAAGTACGTCGGCGCCTACACCGCGGTCCTCGGCCGGGTGGACGCCATCGCCTTCACGGCCGGCGTCGGCGAGAACTCCGCCGCCGTCCGCGCGGCGGCCATGGCGAACCTGGACGCCCTGGGCGTCGAACTCGATCCGGCGCTCAACGCGGTCCGCTCCGCGGAGGCGCGGCTGGTGTCCACCGAGAGCTCGCGGATCGCGGTCGCCGTGGTCCCGACCGACGAGGAGCTGGAGATCGCCGAGCAGACGTTCGCGGTGATCCGGCGTACTGACGAGTAACCAACTGCACGGCCAGCACGGGGGTGGAACACCGGACCGGCCAATTGGGGGCACTCTGCTCGAAAACGCAACCGAAAGGTAACCCGATAGAATGAGCGATATGCGCCGAGCCAAGATCGTCTGCACCCTGGGTCCCGCGACGGACAACTTCGAACAGCTGAAAGCGCTGATCGAAGCCGGTATGAACGTCGCCCGTCTGAATATGAGCCACGGCAACCACGCCGAGCACGCGAGCCGTTACGACAACGTCCGTGCCGCGTCGGACTCCACCGGCCGTCCGGTGGGCGTCCTCGCCGACCTCCAGGGCCCCAAGATCCGCCTGGGCACCTTCGCCCAGGGGCCGGTCACCGTCGAGAACGGTGACACCTTCACCATCACCACCGAGGACGTCCCCGGTGACCAACTGATCTGCAGCACCACCTACAAGGGCCTGCCCGGCGACGTGAAGCCCGGCGACCCGGTCCTGATCAACGACGGCGTGATCGCCCTGGAGGTCGTCAGCGTCGACGGCCCCCGCGTGGTCACCCGCGTGGTCGAGGGCGGCGTGCTGTCCAACAACAAGGGCATCAACCTCCCCGGCGCGGCGGTCAACGTCCCCGCGCTGTCCGAGAAGGACAAGGACGACCTGCGCTTCGCGCTGCGTCTCGGCGTCGACATGATCGCGCTGTCCTTCGTCCGCAACGCCGCCGACATCGACGACGTGCACAAGGTGATGGACGAGGAGGGACGCCGCGTCCCGGTCATCGCCAAGGTCGAGAAGCCCCAGGCCGTCGCGGCCATGGAGGAGATCGTCCTCGCCTTCGACGCGGTCATGGTCGCCCGCGGCGACCTCGCCGTCGAGTACCCGCTGGAGCGGGTGCCGCTGGTCCAGAAGCAGCTGATCACCCTCTGTCGCCGCAACGCCAAGCCGGTCATCGTCGCCACCCAGATGATGGAGTCGATGATCACCGCCTCCCGGCCGACCCGCGCCGAGGCCTCCGACTGCGCCAACGCCATCCTCGACGGCGCGGACGCGGTCATGCTCTCCGCCGAGTCCAGCGTCGGCAAGTACCCGATCGAGACCGTGCAGACCATGTCGCGGATCATCGAGGCGGCCGAGGAGGAACTGCTCTCGCAGGGCCTCCAGCCGCTCAACCCGGGCCGCAAGCCGCGCACCCAGGGCGGTGCGGTCGCCCGCGCCGCCTGCGAGCTGGGCGACTTCCTCGGCGCGGAGGCACTGGTGGCCTTCACCAAGTCCGGTGACACCGCCCGCCGACTGTCCCGGTACCGCTCGCCGATCCCGGTCCTGGCCTTCACCCCGGACATCTCCACCCGCAACCAGCTGACCCTGAGCTGGGGCGTGGAGACCTTCGTGACCCCGCAGGCGGACAACACCGACGCGATGGTCAACCAGGTCGACGACGCCGTGCGCGACCTCGGCCGCTACGAGCCCGGCGACACCCTGATCGTCACCGCCGGCTCGCCCCCCGGCGTGGTCGGCACCACCAACATGCTGCGCGTCCACCACCTGGGCGAGCGCGCCAGCTGAGCGACGGCGGCCCGACAGCGAGGGACGCCGCCGACCTCCTCGGTACGAGGGGTCGACGGCGTCCCTTGCCGCGTGCGGGCGCGCCGCTCAGCTCAGCGGCGTGTAGTAGAGGTGCATCCCGGGGATGGTCAGGTTCCCGCCGAACTGCCCGGTCTGGGTGGCGACCGCGTTGTTCAGGGTCAGCGTCAGCGGGATCGGGACCGAGCCGATCAGGTCGTAGAGCCACTGCGGCAGGGTGTCCGGCGTCAGCGTCAGATTGACGCCCAGCCAGGCCAGCGGAATCCCCTCGGCCTCGGCCAGGGTGCCGGAGAGGCTGGTGACGTACATCGTCACCGTCCCGCCCCTCATGGTCGAGGTGGTCCCCGGACCGCCCTGGACGTGGAGCTCCTGGCCGATCTGCTGGGTCGACATGTCGAGGTCGCCGATGTTCACCTCCTGCGCGGTGAACTTGAGCACCCGGACGTCGCCGGCCGCTGTCGGCACCGTCACCACGCCCCAGAACTGGGTGTTGATCAGCTCCAGGCTGCTGCTCTTCAGCGTCCACGGGACGGTCGGCATCTCGCCCACCGGCATGCTGGTGTCCAGCGGCGCGGCCATCCGGCTGACGTCGCAGGCGCGGTTGGCCTCGGCCGAGGTGGTGCTGGTGGTCGGGGAGGTCGCCGCCGGGGTGCCGACGGTCGAGGGGGCGGCCGCCGGGACGGTGGAACGGGTGGCACCGGTGGAGGGCGTGGCCGTGGCGGCGGGCGCCGAGCGGGTCGCCGAGGCGGAGGGCACGGCCGACACCGGGGTGGTGGTGTCGGCGTGGCGGGTGGTCGGCGTGGCAGCGGCGGAAGGGGTGGGCGAGGCGGCGGGCCGGGCCGGTTCGGCGTCCAGGCCCAGCAGTTGGCCGAGCCCGTTCAGGATCGTGCCGACTCCCTCACCCAGGGGGTTGCCCGTCGGGCCGGACGCCGGCGCGCTGGTCGGTCCGGCGGCGGGGACCGCAGACGGAGCGTGGGAAGGCACCTGGGAGGGCGTAGCGGAGGACGGGGCCGTGGACGGCGCCGTGGACCCGGCGGAGGACTTGGTCGGGGCCGTGCCCGACGACCTGCCACCGGTCGACCTGCCACCGGTCGTGGTCGAGGCGGCGGTCGAGGAGGCCCCCGTGTCGGCCCCGGTCTTCGTCGTGCCGGTCTTCGTCGTGCCGGCGATCAGCGAGCTGATGCTGGTCTTGGTGCAGTTGCTGCCCGTCGGTGCGGCAGCGGCGTCCGTCGCGTGGTCGTGCGAGGTCGCGGCGGCGGAGCTGGAGGTGGCGTCGGCGGCGAGGGCGAACTTCGGCGCGATGGTCCCCATCAGCAGGGCTGTCGGCACGGCCGTCAGCGCGATGGCCCGTCCCACCGGCAGTCGCAGCCGACCCCGGACGGTGAGCCGCGGGGCCGCGTGCCGCCCGGTGACCCGCGGTCCGGACTCGGACTCACTCGCCATCGTGGGCCCCCTCGCGCGCCCCTTCCGACTGGGCCGACGTCTCCTCGGCCCGCGGGGCCGGCACCGCGCCCGGCGCGGCGGGCTGGGCGGCGGGCTGGGCGGTGGGCTGGGCCACGGACTTGGCCATGGTCGGTGCTTCGGCGGCCGGCTGCGGCGCCGCCCCGGGGGCGGGCTCGAACAGCGCGGCGATCGGGTACGTCTGCTCCGGCTGCTGCCCGCCCTCGACCTGGGGCTGCTGCGCGAACGCGGCACTGTCGGCGCCCTCGGCGCCTTCAGCGCCCTCGGCCGCAGGTGCCGGCTGCTTCAGCGGCGCCCAGGAGCACACCAGCGCGCCACCGATCAGACCCGGGAGCAGGGCCAGGCCGAACCCGGCCAGGTTGGACATCGGGATCGAGATCAGCGTGAGCACCAGGGCCGCGATGCCGGCGAACACCCGAACATGCGGCTGGAACCACACCGAGATTCCCAGCGCGATCAGCAGCACCCCGATGACCAGCGACTGCGCACCGGCGGTGGTGGACAGGTGCAGGCTCAACGAACCCAGGGTGAGGTTGGCGTAGGGGAAGTACAGGATCGGTCCGCCGGCGATGAGCACCAGCAGTCCTCCCCAGAAAGGACGGCTGCGGCGCCAGTTTCGGAACGCTAGACGGGCCTTGCTGAAGCCGTTCTCAGGCTCGGGCCGCGCCTGCGCGGTCGCGCTCGTCACGTGGCAACTCCCAGGTGGATGATCAATGGTGGAGAACACGGCGGGGAGGGGCCGGGGCCCCTCCCCATCGTGGCCGATGGAGCGACTCGTCCATCGGCGGGTCGGCGGGTGGGCCGACCGTAGGGCGTCTCACTCGGCTGTGCCCGGGACGGAACGGGTCGGGAGGACCCGCCGTCCGGGCATCCGCAGGAAGCCGGGGCGTGGTGCCCCGGCGGTCCGCGGCAGCGTCAGAAGCACTCGTTGTTGGTGCTGTTGATGCTGAGGTGCATGTTGTTCAGCGAGAAGGTGCCGGCCGAGGTGGCCCACGCCGTCTGCTGGACATTGGTCAGGACGGCCTTGTTGGCCTCCTGGGCGAAGCCGCCCGCGTTGTAGAACGGCGAGGAGGCGTCACCGGAGCTGACCGTGCCCTCGCTGACCCCGCCTTCGGCGACACCGATGTTGATGCCGTAGAAGGTGGCCGTCTGCGCCTTCAGATCGGTCATGTCGATGTACAGGTTGCTGGCGGTGACCGGAGCGTTGGCCGCGGTGCCGGCCTGGATCTTCAGGACATAGGTCCCGAGACCGACCTTGCTCAGGTCCACTGCCACCGACTGGCACAGGTTGGTGATCGACGCCGTCTTGAAGCCCGAGACGGCCACCGGCACCATCGTGCCGTTCTTCTGGACGTCGACCGTCCCGTACTGCACGAAGTTGTAGCCGGTCAGGCCGTCCGCGGACACCTTGAAGTCAGTGCCGGAGACGCTGAACGACGCGGCCAGCGCGCCCTGGGCGACACTGACTCCGACGGCCGCGGTGACGGCGAGGGTCGGCACCATGACGACAGCGAACCGACGCCAGCGGGTCTTGCCAAAAGTCTGGGACATAACGAGGTCCTCCTTCTCGGACGTGCATCTTCGGCCTGCCCCGCTAGGGCCCCGGCCTGGGATGGGGAGAAGAGCTACGTCCTCGGGAAGGGGAGCGCGTCGGCTGCGTGCGACGGTACGTACGGACACCTCTGTACGGACAGCTGACCGGCAGCATCGGCGATCACCCCCGAGCGACAACCACCGGCCGCGCAGGATGCACGGCCGTGAGAGGGCAGGCTCCACCGCGAACGGCGGAGACCCCCCTGCCCTCGAAGCGTCGGCCGGGCCGACACCTGCCCGGTGGGGATTCCGTCACTGGTTCCCCGACTGGGTGCCGGAGTAGCGGTGACGAACCGAGCGTGCCTGATCGTGGTCCAATCCCGCCCGCTGCACAAGTACTTCGTTACTGATGAGTAAGAAGCGGGAGAACCGAATCAATCGACCAACTCGGACATGGATGACCGTCCGTAGCCACGTCATGGTCATGCCCGACGGCAAAGTTGTGGAAACACGGCATTAACGGACGATGACGGCCACCAAGGGTGACCGCCACTGTCCGTTATCACGTTTTGATAAACCTCAGGGGCCCCAGTGTCTTTGTCGCCAAATCAGGGGCCCGCGCCGTCCCTCAGAACAGCTTGCGCGCCAGTGCTCCCCTGGCCTTGACGACCCGGGGGTCCTCCGCGCCGATCACCTGGAACAGGCCCAGCAGGTGGGTCCGCACCCGGTCACGGTCCTCGCCGAAGGTCCGGCCCACCGTGTCGACCAGCCGGCCGAACGCGTCCTCCACGTGACCGCCAGTCAGGTCGAGGTCGGCCGCCGCGAGTTGGGCGTCGACATCGGTCGGGCGCTCGGCCGCGGCGGTGCGCACCGCCTGCGGGTCGAGCCCCTGCACCCGCTGCAGCAGCTCGGCCTGGGCCAGGCCCAACGAGGCCTCGACATCACCCGGACGGTCGGCCAGCACATTGCGGTACGCCTGGACGGCACCGCCCAGGTCGCCCCGGTCCAGCGCGTCGTGGGCGGCGGCCAGTGCCGGGTCCACCGGCTCCGGGAGCTCGCTGTCGACGTCTCCCCGCCCCGAGCGGGCGCCGATCTCGCCGACGACGCCGAGCTGACTGCCCGCGGCCTCGACCAGCTTGTCCAGCACCTGCCGGACCTCCGGCTCCGAGGCCGGCCCCTCGAACAGTGGCAGCAGCTGACCCGCCACCACCGCGAGCAGCGTCGGCAGATCACGGATCTGGAGCTGCTGGGCCAACTGCTGGCTGGACCGGAGGTCGACGTTGGCGAGCACGAAGCGGCCGTCGTACTCCTCGGCCAGCTGCTCGATCACCGGCTTGAACTGCTCGGCCGGGGCGTAGCCCTCGGCCCAGAAGTTCAGCACGACCGGCACCTCGGCCGAGAGGCCGACGACCTGCTCCTCGAAGTCGCGCTCCGAGACGTCGAAGATCAGGGGCCCGGCGGAGGGAGCGGCGACGCCGTCGGCCTCCGCCTCCTGGGCCTGGCGGGCACGAGCGGCGCGGGCCTGTTCCGCCTTCTGGGCGGCCTCAGCTGCCGCCTTGACCGCGGCGAGGTCGACCGCGCCGCGCATGGACATGTTCCGTGGCTGCATGGGTCTATCCTCCCCTGTTCGCGCGCTCGGGTGTGAATCGTCCGTCGATCCCACCGACATACTGACGCCGGGCACACAGAAACCGGCTGCCGGACCAGGCTCCGCCTCCGCCTCCCGCCGGTTGCGGGGGGCGGGGGGCGCCCTGCGGCGTCCGTCCGTGTACTGCTGCTGCTCTGCTGCTACTGCTCCGCCCCGGTGCGCGGATCCCCATCCGCGCGGCAGCGTGGTCGTCACTCTTTCGCTACGAGTCGTAGCGTATATCCGGGCGACGGGCCGTCCCAGTGGTTCCGACGTGAACTGCACCACTTCTCCACCCGGTCCCCTTCTCCCGTCCCGGGCCGCTGCGGATAACCTCCCCCGACGGGGCCCACCCGCCCAGCCCACGAGGCCCCCAGAGGCCCACTCCCAGAGGCCCACCCCCCAGAGGCAAGGACGCCCGTTGACCGACTCCACCGCCACCCCGCGCAAGGGCCGCCCGCGCAACGCCGACGCGGACCGGGCGATCCTCGCCGCGACCAGGGCGGTGCTCGCCGAACTCGGCTGGGGCGGGCTCACCATGGGGGACGTGGCGGTGCGGGCAGGGGTCGCCAAGACCACTCTCTACCGGCGCTGGCCGTCCAAGAACGACCTGGTGGTCTCCGCCGTGGCGGTGCTCTTCGACGAGCTGGAGATGGCCGACCTGGGCAGTCTGCGGGCCGACATCGAGGCCGTGGTCCGGCAGTTCGCGGACCTGCTGGCGCTGCCGGAGAGCCAGGCCGCGCTGCTGGCGCTGTTCGCCGAGGCCACCCGTGACCCGGCGCTGCGGCAGCGGGTCCGGGAGGCCATCATCGAGCCGCAGAAGTGCCTGGTCCGTCAGGGCCGCGCGGCGGCCCAGGCCCGTGGCGAGCTGCCGCCGGACACCAGCCCGGCGCAGGCGCGCGAGGACGTGGACATCATCTTCGACACCATCGCCGGCGCGGTGGAGCACCGAATACTGATCACCGGCGAACCGGCCTCCCCCGAATGGATCACCCGCTTCACCACTCTGCTGCTGACCCCGCTCACCCAGCCCTGACCGGCGCCCGCCCGGGACTCAGGGCATCAGCTCCTTGAGCTCCCCGGTGTCCAGGACCATGCCGACCGGGTCGGGCAGCCGCAGTTGCTCGCCCAGTCCGTCCGTGGTGTGCACGTCCCGGTACCGGCCTCCCTGCGGCTGGCTGTGCCCGACCACGTCACCCCGCCGCCGGTCGATCAGCAGGTGGACCGGAATACCGGCGGCGGCGTAGCCGAGGGGCTTGGCGCTCCGGTCGTTCTCCGGCCGGCTGGAGGTCACCTCTACCACCATCAGCACCCCGGACGCGTCGGACCACTCGCCGCGGCCCTTGAAGCAGCCCTTGGGCGCGAGGGCCCCGTCAGGTCGGGGCCGTCCCTGCCCGAACGCCTCGGTGACCAGGCCCTGCTCCGGGTAGAGGCGCAACTCCGGCCGCTGCACCAGGCAGCGCTCCAGCACCCACATCACGATCTCGCCGTGGTCGCCGTCGGGCACCGGCTTGACCTCCAAGCCTGCCCTTGACGAACTCCAGCCGGATCGGCTCGGGCGCAGCAGCCTCCAGCGCCTCGAACTCCTCCGTGCTCAACTGCGCAGGCATGGTCACGGTCACGGCAGACGTCCTCTCTGTGATGACTACCACCCGTGCTCACGACAGGCAGGGCCGCGCGTCAGAAGCCGGTCGTCTCGGTGTAGGTCCCCCACTCGTCGCGCAGGGCGTCGCAGATCTCGCCGAGGGTGGCCTCGGCGCGGACCGCGTCCAGCATCGGCGGGAGCATGTTGCCGCCGGAGCGGGCCGCCGCCAGCATCGCGTCCAGGCCGGCCCGGACCGCAGCGTCGTCGCGGTGGGTGCGGCGCTCGGCCAACTCGCGGACCTGCTCGGTCTCGACCTCGTGGCTGACCCGCAGGATCTCCAGCGCCGGGGTGACGCTGCCGGTGTGGCAGTTGACGCCGACGACCCGCTTCTCGCCCTTCTCCAGCGCGGTCTGGTAGGCGAAGGCGGCCTCGGCGATCTCGCCGGTGAACCAGCCGGTCTCGATGCCGCGCAGGATCCCGGCCGTCATCGGGCCGATCTCGCGGCCGGCCGCGGAGTTGGCGCCCATGTCCAGGATCCGCGCGAAGATCGCTTCGGCCTGGGCCTCGATCCGGTCGGTCAGCGCCTCGACGTACCAGGAACCGCCCAGCGGGTCGGCCACGTTGGCGACGCCGGTCTCCTCCAGCAGTACCTGCTGGGTGCGCAGCGCGATCTCCGCGGCCTGGGCGGAGGGCAGCGCCAGGGTCTCGTCCAGGGCGTTGGTGTGCAGCGAGTTGGTGCCGCCGAGCACCGCCGAGAGCGCCTCGACGGCAGTCCGCACCACGTTGTTGTAGGGCTGCTGGGCGGTCAGCGAGACCCCGGCGGTCTGGGTGTGGAAGCGCAGCCACTGCGCCTTGTCGGTGCGGGCGCCGTACTGCTCCTTGAGCCGGCGGGCCCAGATCCGGCGGGCGGCCCGGAACTTGGCGATCTCCTCGAAGAAGTCGAGGTGGGCGTCGAAGAAGAAGGAGAGGCCGGGGGCGAAGACGTCGACGTCCAGGCCCCGGGAGAGGCCGAGCTCGACGTAGGCGAAGCCGTCGGCCAGGGTGAAGGCCAGCTCCTGCGCGGCCGTGGAACCGGCCTCGCGGATGTGGTAGCCGGAGACCGAGAGCGGCTTGTAGGCCGGGATCTTCTCGGCGCAGTACTCCATCAGGTCGCCGATCAGCCGCAGGTGCGGCTCGGGCGGGAAGAGCCACTCCTTCTGCGCGATGTACTCCTTGTAGATGTCCGTCTGCAGCGTGCCGTTGAGCACGGACGGGTCCACCCCCTGCCGCTCGGCCGCGACCAGGTACATGCAGAAGACCGGGACGGCCGGGCCGCTGATGGTCATCGAGGTGGTGACGTCGCCCAGCGGGAGGTCGGCGAAGAGCACCTCCATGTCGGCGGCCGAGTCGATGGCGACGCCGCAGTGGCCGACCTCGCCGAGCGAGCGCGGGTCGTCCGAGTCGCGGCCCATCAGCGTCGGCATGTCGAAGGCCACGGACAGGCCGCCGCCGCCGGCCTCCAGGATCATCCGGTAGCGCTCGTTGGTCTGCTTGGCGTTGCCGAAGCCGGCGAACTGCCGGATGGTCCAGGCCCGCCCCCGGTAGCCGGTGGCGTGCAGGCCCCGGGTGAAGGGGTACTCGCCGGGCCAGCCGATCCGCTCGAACCCCTCGGGGGCCTCGCCGTCGGCGGGCCCGTAGACCGGCTCGACCGGGTCGCCGCTGAGCGTGCTGAAGTCGGCGTCACGGCGCCGGGCGCCGTCGTAGCGCCGCTGCCAGCGCTCACGCGCCGCCTGCTGGTCCTGTGCGTCCACGGTGCCGCCCCTGCTCCACGAGAAAGAAAACTACTAGGACTTCCAAGTAATTTACTCGGACGTCCTAGTAGTTGTCGACAGCCGGGGCGACTGTCACCCGGCGGATCGGGTCAGACCTTGGCGAGCTCCAGCTTCTCGCCCTCCGCGAGCTGCTCGTCGATCTGCCGCATCACCTTGCGCTCGGCGATGAAGGAGCAGGTGGGGATGGTCCCGGCGAGGATGACGAAGATCATCTTCTTCATCGGCCAGCCCAGCTTGTTGCCGACCGCGAAGGCCAGCACGACGTAGATCATGTACGCCCAGCCGTGAATGGTGCCAACGACGGCCACGGCGGTCCCGGCAGTCCCGAAGCCGTAGAAGGCGATGCAGGAGGCGCAGAGCAGGATCAGACCCACGCCGGTGATGTACGCGAAGACGCGGTAAGCGGTGAGCAGAGGGGAGGACTTCTTCACGGCGGGGCCTCGCAGTGCGGTGGGCGGCACGGTACGTCCGGGCTCGGGTACCAACGGAAAAAGAGCGTAGCCGCCCAAATATGGATCACTCGCACCGCCCCGGTGCGCCCTTACCCTTCGACGTCCGCGACCGCCATCGCCCCGGCGCCGTCCTCCACGGAGGGGGTGAAGTCCCCGGCCGCGATCCGCAGCGGCCGCAGCACGTCGAACAGGCCGCGACAGCCCTCCTCGTCGTAGCCGCTGAGGCCGAAGTCCATGGCGACCAGCTCGCGGGTGGACTCCTCGACCACCCGGCGCCCCTGGTCGGTGATGGCCGCGAGCACCCCGCGCCCGTCCAGCGGGTTGGGGCGGCGGACCACCAGGCCGGACTTCTCCAGCCGGTCGACGGTGTTGGTGACGCTGGTGGGGTGCACCATCAGCCGCTCGCCGATCTTCGACAGCGGCAGTTCCCCGTGCTGGCTGAAGGTCAGCAGCACCAGTGCCTCGTACCGGGCGAAGGTCAGCCCGTAGGGCTTGACCACCGCGTCGACCTGCGCCAGCAGGATCTGCTGGGCGCGCATGATCGAGGTGATCGCCACCATGGACGGGACGGAGCCCCAGCGACGGGTCCACAGCTCGTCGGCGCGCGCGATCGGATCGAAGGAGAGGCTCAGCGGCTTGGGCACGCGTATTACCGTACCGGGCGACCGCACCGCGGACCGGCGAGGGTCAAAAGATGGGACGGCCGGCGAACGGGAGGGTCAGGCCGCGGCCGGGGCGGGGCCGAAGCCCTGGACTTCCTCCCTGGCCAGGAGCCGCTCGGCGTAGAAACCGCCGAAGGGGAGCACCGAGAGGGCCATCACCCAGACCGCTCGCCAGAAGCTCCAGCGCTGCTGCCACCAGGCCAGCAGCGCGAAGATCACATAGAAGGTGAAGAGGATGCCGTGCACCATCCCGAGCACCGGCACGGCATTGAAACTGGTCGTGGACTTCAGCACGACGCAGATCAGCAGCAGGACGAAGGAGAGCCCCTCGGGGAACGAGATCAGCCGAAGACGGTGGACGGCGTTGTTCTTCACTGGGCTGTCTCTCCCTGCACATGCGAACCGGAACCCGACCAGTATCACCCCTGGCCGGCGGCGGCGGTCGGGGGCGGGTCGGAAGGCCGCCCGCTATCCTCTCGATTTCAAGGGAATTCCAACCTTCCGGGGGCCAGGCAGATGAAGTGGGACTGGGATCGGCGCACCTGCTCGCGCCGCGGGCACGTCACCTACGCGCCGACCGACCCGCACCTGCGGGAGCGGCTGCACGCCGAGACCGCGCTCGGTCCCGCCTGGCGCTGCCTGCGCTGCGGCGACTTCGCCCTGGGTGAGCCGGGCGGCAGCGGCCCGGTGGGGGACGCCCCGGCCGTGCCGCGCGGCAAGGCGCTGCGGGACCGGTTCATCCTGCGGCTGCTGGCCGTCGAGCGCCTGGTCCGGGGGCTGGCGATCGTGCTGATCGCCTACGCGGTCTGGCGGTTCAGCAACAGTCAGACCGCGGTCCAGCAGCTCTTCAACACCGACCTCGGCCTGCTCCGGCCGATCGCCGTGCACTTCCACTACGACCTGGACAACTCCCCCATAGTCGGGACGATCCAGAAGACCTTCCAGTACCACCGCTCGACGCTGCTGATCACCGCCGCCGCCATGCTGGCCTACGCGCTGATAGAGATCGTCGAGGCCTTCGGACTGTGGGCGGCGAAGCGCTGGGCGGAGTACCTGACGGTGGTGGCGACCGCCGCGTTCCTGCCACTGGAGGTCTACGAGCTGACCGAGAAGGTCAGCGGCCTGAAGATCGGCACGCTGCTCGTCAACCTGCTGGCGGTCGTCTACATCCTGCTCGCCAAGCGGCTGTTCGGACTGCGCGGCGGAGCCGCCGCCTTCGAGCGGGAGCGCGAGGGCGCCTCGCTGCTGGAACTGCAGTACTCGGCCGGCGAGGGCGCGAAGCAGGGCACGGAACAGCCGGCGGAGCAGGCTCCGAGCGGGAAATAAAGTACAAGATTCAACAAGTGCAGGTATCATGAACCCATGACAACCAGCCCTTCAGTCGTTCCCGACGACGCCGCCGCGGAACCCGACGGGAGCCAGGACGCCCCCTGGCTCTCCGACGACGAGCAGCGGCTCTGGCGGGCCCATCTGGAGGTCAGCCGGCTGCTGATGTACCAACTGGAGCGCGAGCTCCAGCCGTGGGGACTGTCCACCAACGACTACACCATCCTGGTCGAGCTCTCGGAGAGCCCCAAGCGCCGGATGCGGATGACCGACCTGGCGACCGCCACGCTCCAGTCCAAGAGCCGGCTCTCGCACCAGATCACCCGGATGGAGGCGGCCGGGCTGGTCGTCCGCGAGGACTGCGCCGGCGACCGCCGCGGCCTCTACGCGGTCCTGACCGAGCAGGGCTGGGAGGTCATGAGCAGGCTCGCCCCGGTGCATGTGCGCAGCGTCCGCGAGCACTTCATCGACCGGCTGGACGCCGACCAGGTCGCCTCGATGTACGAGGCGCTGGCCCCCATCGCCGAGCACCTGCGCGAGCTGCGCGGACGCCCCTGAACCGCGACTACCGCTCGATCAGGCCGGCGACCAGCGTGTCGGCGGCGGTGTAGGGGTCGAGCTCGCCGGCCGCGACCCGGCCCGCCAGGCCGTCCAGGTGCTGGTCCCCGCGCAGGTCGCCGAAGCGCTGCCGGAGCGCGGTGACCGCGATCGTCTCGATCTCCTGGGCCGCCCGCCGCCGCCGACGGACCGTCAGCTCGTCGTGCTCGCCCAGCCAGGCCCGGTGCTTCTCCAGCGCCTCGACCAGCTCGTCCACGCCCTCGCCGCGCGCCGCCACGGTCTTCACCACCGACGGACGCCAGGCCCCGGGCGCGCGGGCCTCGCCGAGGCCCAGCATGTGGTTGAGCTCACGCGCGGTCGCGTCCGCGCCGTCCCGGTCGGCCTTGTTGACCACGTAGACGTCGCCGATCTCCAGGATGCCCGCCTTGGCGGCCTGGATGCCGTCGCCCATCCCCGGGGCCAGCAGCACCACGGTGGTGTCGGCCTGAGCCGCGATCTCCACCTCGGACTGGCCGACCCCGACCGTCTCCACCAGCACCACGTCGCAGCCGGCCGCGTCCAGCACCCGGATCGCCTGCGGCGCGGCCCAGGCCAGGCCGCCGAGGTGGCCCCGGGTCGCCATCGAGCGGATGAAGACCTCGGGGTCGGTGGCGTGGTCCTGCATCCGCACCCGGTCGCCGAGCAGCGCGCCGCCGGAGAAGGGCGAGGAGGGGTCCACCGCCAGCACCGCGACCCGCTTGCCGAGCCGCCGGTAGGCGGTGACCAGGGCGGAGGTGGTGGTCGACTTGCCGACGCCCGGTGAGCCGGTGAGGCCGACCACATAGGCGTTGCCGGTCAGCGGGGCCAGTGCGGCCATCACCTCCCGCAGTTGCGGGGAGGCGCTCTCGACCAGCGAGATCAACCGGGCCACGGCCCGTGGCCGGCCCGCTCGCGCCTGCTCGACCAGCGTGGCCACGTCCGACATCGGCGCCTGTCTCCCTGGGGGTGGTGGTGTGTGGATGGTCAGGTGGATGGAGCGGTGGGGTGGGCGGACCCGCACGCCCGCCCACCCCACGTTCGCAGGCCCGGCTCGGGCCGAAGGACTGCTCGGACCGAAGGACTGCTCAGACCGAAGGGACGCGGACGATCAGCGCGTCGCCCTGGCCGCCGCCACCGCAGAGCGCGGCCGCGCCGGTGCCGCCGCCGCGGCGCTTGAGCTCCAGCGCCAGGGTGAGCACGACCCGGGCGCCGGACATGCCGATCGGGTGGCCCAGCGCGATCGCGCCGCCGTTGACGTTCACCTTCTCCAGCGGGACGCCCAGCTCCTTGACCGACTGGACCGCGACCGCCGCGAAGGCCTCGTTGATCTCGATCAGGTCCAGTTCCTCGACGCCGATGCCCTCCTTGCCGAGGGCGTGCTTGATGGCGTTGGCGGGCTGGGACTGGAGCGAGTTGTCCGGTCCGGCGACATTGCCGTGGGCGCCGATCTCGGCGATCCACTCCAGGCCCAGCTCCTCGGCCTTGGCCTTGCTCATCACCACGACGGCGGCGGCGCCGTCGGAGATCTGCGAGGAGGTGCCGGCCGTGATGGTGCCGTCGCGCTTGAAGGCGGGGCGCAGCCCGGCCAGCGTCTCGATCGTGGTCTCGGCGCGGATGCCCTCGTCCTTGGCGAAGAGCACCGGCTCGCCCTTCCGCTGCGGGATGGCGACCGGGACGATCTCCTCGTCGAAGACGCCGTTCTTCTGCGCGGCGGCGGCCAGCTGGTGCGAGCGGGCGGCGATCGCGTCCTGCTCCTCGCGGCCGATGCCGAGGCGGCCGTTGTGGGTCTCGGTGGACTCGCCCATCGGGATGTTCTCGAAGGCGTCGGTCAGCCCGTCGTAGGCCATCGCGTCGAGCAGCTCGACGGCGCCGTACTTGTAGCCCTCGCGGGACTTGGGCAGCAGGTGCGGCGCATTGGTCATCGACTCCTGGCCGCCGGCCACGATCACGTCGAACTCGCCGGCCCGGATCAGCTGGTCGGCCAGGGCGATGGCGTCCAGCCCCGAGAGGCAGACCTTGTTGATGGTCAGCGCGGGGACGTTCATCGGAATGCCGGCCTTGACGGCGGCCTGGCGGGCCGGAATCTGGCCGGCGCCGGCCTGGAGCACCTGCCCCATGATCACGTACTGGACCTGCTCGCCGGTGATCCCGGCGCGCTCCAGCGCCGCCTTGATCGCGACGCCGCCGAGGTCGGCGCCGGAGAAGCCCTTGAGCGATCCGAGCAGGCGGCCCATGGGGGTACGGGCGCCGGCGACGATCACTGAGGTGGTGGCGTTCTTCGCGGAGTTGCTCATGCTGGTCGAGCCCCTTTGCTGCGACTGGCCTGGGCGCGGCGCTGCCACGGTCACTGCGTTCCAGGAGAGGAGGGTATGGCTTCCATAATGTACTGATGTGTAACGCAGCCGTCACCGGATGAGTGGTGTGATCACGGGCACGGTCGGACCGGGTTTCCGGGAGGGCCCGGGGTGCGGTGCACTGGTAGGCGTCACGTCCGACCCCCCTGCTTCGGAGGCCCCCGTGCTCACCCGCATCGACCACATCGGCATCGCCTGCTTCGACCTGGACAAGACGGTGGAGTTCTACCGGGCCACCTACGGCTTCGAGGTGTTCCACAGCGAGGTCAACGAGGAGCAGGGCGTGCGCGAGGCCATGCTGAAGATCAACGACACCGGCGACGGCGGGGCCTCCTACCTCCAGCTGCTGGAGCCGACCCGGGAGGACTCGGCGGTCGGCAAGTGGCTGGCGAAGAACGGCGAGGGCGTGCACCACATCGCCTTCGGCACCGCGGACGTGGACGGGGACGCGGCGGAGATCCGCGGCAAGGGCGTCCGGGTGCTCTACGAGGAGCCCCGGATCGGCTCGATGGGATCCCGGATCACCTTCCTGCACCCCAAGGACTGCGGCGGGGTGCTGACCGAGCTGGTGACGGCCAAGCCGGGCGAGCACTGAGCCCCCGGCCGAGCCCCCGGCGATCGGCGAAAACCCGTCAGTAACCTGAGCCGACCCCGGCACCCCCCTGCACATCAGCCCCATGACGTGAGAAAATGCGCCAGTGCCGCGGTCCGACGACCGTCGCACCTGCCCGCGTGGCAGGACGGACGGGTACGGCGCTCGGCTTCGCCGCGATCTGTCACCATTGACCGCAGAGCACGACTTCATCATGGAGCTCACTCGGACAGCGGAACGGGATCCACCCGGTTTCCGCCGTCCGGTGGCGACCCGACCAGGAGACGGATGGGACCGCGGCGTGCGGGGCTACGACGGCTACGAGGTTGACGATCACCTCTCCAAGTTCGAGGCCGAGATGGATCGGCTACGAACGGAGCGGGAGAAGGCCGTCACGCATGCCGAAGACCTCGCCTACCAGGTGGAGGTGCTTCGGGCCAAGCTGCACGAGGCTCGTCGGCAGCTTGCGCAGCCGCGCGCCTTCGACTCCGTGGCCGGGCAGGCCGAGCAGATCCTCCGCAACGCCGAGATGCAGGCCGAGCAGCTGCGCGCGGACGCCGAGCGGATGCGGCTCGAAGCCCAGAACGCCACCGCCCGGGTCATGCAGGAGGCCGCCGAGCGCAGCGCCCGGCTCCAGGCCGAGTGGCAGGCCGAGGCCGAGAACCGCCGGCACCGGCTGGAGGCCGAGCTCGCCGAGCTGCGCCGGAACGCCGAACGCCACGTCAACGAGAACGTCAGCTGGGCCGAGCAGGCCCGGGCCGGCACCGAGGAGCAGGCCCGCCGGGTCATCGAGGAGTCCCGGCTGGAGGCCGAGCGGCTGCTCGCCGCCGCCAGGGCCGAGGCCATGGCCGTCTCCGAGCAGGCCACCTCGCAGGTCGCGGCGGACGTCGAGTCCACCCGCGCCGAGGCCGACGAGGTACTGCACCGAGCCCGGACCGAGGCCGAGCGGCTGCTGACCGCCGCCGCCGCGCAGGCCCAGAACGCCGCCGAGAGCGCCCAGGCGGTGAAGCAGTCCGCCGACAGCGAGGCCGGCGAGCAGCTCCTGCACGCCCAGGCCGAGGTCGAGGAGCTGCGCCGGGCCGCCGAGAACGCCAAGGCGGCGGCCGAGCAGGAGTTGGCCGGCCGGATCGCCGAGGCCGACGCCCTGCGCCGGGAGGCCGAGGCGCTGCGGGCCGAGGCCGAGGCCCTGGCCGCCCAGCGGCTGGCCGAGGTCGAGGCCCAGGCCACGCAGCGGCTCACGGAGGCCGAGACCGCCGGCGACCAGCGCACCGCGACGGCCAAGGCCGAGGTCGCCCGGATGGTGGCCGGGGCCACCAAGGAGGCCGAACAGCTCACCACCACCGCCGAGCGGGTCAGGGCGGAGGCCGAGCAACTGCTCGACGATGCCGAGAGCGAGGTCGAGCGGCTGCGGACCGAGGCCGTCGAGGCCGGACGGACCGAGGGCGCCGCCAACGCCACCGCCCACCTCGCCAAGGCCGCCCGCACCGCCGAGGACGTCATCGGCCGGGCCACCGAGGAGGCCGGACAGCTGCGCGCCGCCGCCGCCGAGGAGGCCGAGCGGGTCCGGGCCGAGGCCAGGGCCGAGGTCGAGCGGCTGCGCGCGGAGAGCCGCGCGGCGGCCGAGCGGGCGCAGGGCAGCGCGCTGGACGAGATCCAGGCGCACCAGGACGAAGCGGCCCGGCTGCGGGCCGAGGCCGAGGCACAGCGGGCGGAGGCGGCCCACGAGGCGGAGCGGATCCGGGCCGAGGCCCGCCGCCAGGCCATAACGCAGATCGAGGAGGGCGCCCGCACCGCCGAGGAGCTGCTGGTCCGGGCGAAGGCCGACGCGGACGAACTGCGCGGCGGGGCGGCGGTGGAGCTCGCGAAGCTCCGCGAGCGGGCGACCGAGCAGGCCACCGAGGTCCAGAGCCGGGCCGAGGCGGTACTGGCCCGGGCCCGGGCCGAGGCCGAGCGGCTGCGCAATGAGGCCGACACCGAGCTGAGCGCCGCCCGGCGGCGGCAGGCCGAGGCCGAGTCCGAGCAGCACGAGCGGATCACCCAGGCCGAGCAGGCTTCGGCGCAGGCCGCCGAGCAGGCGGCGGCGGAGCTGCTGGCCCGGGCCGAGGCCGAGGCCACGGCCTTGCGCTCGCAGGCCGAGCTGGAGCGGGACGAGGCGCTGCGCACCGCCGAGCAGGCGGCGACGGCCCGGGTCGAGGAGGCCTCGGCGGCGGCCGCGCAGCTGCTGGAGCAGGCGCGGGCGGACCACGACCGGGCCACGGCCGAGGCGCAGCGGCTGTCCGAGGAGTCCCGGGCGGCCTACGACCGGGCCAACGAGGAGCTGGAGCGCCGGCGCCAGGTGGCCGAGGCGGACGAGGCCGCCGCCGCCGAACTGCGTTCCGCGGCCGAGGCCTTCGCGGCGGAGCTGCGCGAGCGGGTCGCGGCCGAGGTCGCCGCGGAGCGGGCCGAGACCGAGACCGGGCTGGCCCGGCAGCAGGCCGAGGCCCAGGCCGAGCGCACCGCGCTGCTGACGGAGGCCCAGGCCGAGGCCCAGCGGCTGCGTGCCGAGACCGATGCCCGGATCGCCGAGGAGCTGGCCGAGACCGAGCGACTGCGCGCCGAGGGCGAGGCCGAACGCGGCACCCTGCTCGGCGAGGCCAGGACCGAGGCCGAACGGCTCCGCACCGAGACCGCGACCCTGGTCGCCGAGCAGCGGGCGGCGCTGGAGCGGCAGCAGGCCGAGACCCAGGCCGAGCTGGCCCGGCAGCAGGCCGAGACCGAGGCCCGGCGCACCGCGCTGCTGACGGAGGCTCAGGCCGAGGTTCAGCGGCTGCGCGCCGAGACCGACGCCCGGATCGCCGAGGAGCTGGCCGAGACCGAGCGACTGCGCGCCGAGGGCGAGGCCGAACGCGGCACCCTGCTCGGCGAGGCCAGGACCGAGGCCGAACGGCTCCGCGCGGAGACCGGCGCCCGGGTCGCCGAGGAGCTGGCCAAGGCCGAGGGCGACAGCGCCCGGATGCGCGCCGAGGCCGAGCAGGACGCGGCCCAGCTCCGCTCCGAGAGCAAGGCCAAGGCCGCCGAGCACTTCACCGAGCTGGAACGGCAGCGCAACCGGGCCGAGGGCGAGCGCAGCACCCTGCTCGCCGAGGCCCGGGAGGAGGCCGAGCGGCTGCGGACCGAGGCGGAGGCAGCCGCCGCGCAGCTGCACGCCGAGACCGAGGCGGCCGCCGCCGAGCGGCTGGCCGAGCTGGAGCGGCAGCGGGTGCAGGCCGAAGCCGTCGCCGAGGCCGAGCTGGCCGAGGCCCAGCGGCAGCGCGGCGACGCCACCGAGGAGCTGGCCGCCGCCCGCGCCGAGGCCGCCAGGCTCACCGCCGAGGCCGAGCAGGAGGCGTCCCAGGTCCGGGAGTTGGCGACGACCGAGGCCGCCCGGCTGCGCAACGAGGCCGAGGAGTCCGCGATCAGCACGATCGCGGCCGGCGAGGACGAGGCGGCCGAGGTCCGGCAGTCCGTCGCCGGCATGTACGAGGCCGCCGAGCTGCAGACCACCCAGCTGCGGGCCGAGGCCGAGCGGGAGGCCGCCCGGGTCAGGGCCGAGGCCGAGGAGCAGGCCGAGGGCGTGCGCGCCAGCGTCGCGACCGAGGCCGGCCAGGTCAGGGACCTGGCGACGACCGAGGCCGCCCGGCTCCGGGCGGAGGCCGAGCGGACGCTCGCCGCCGCCGAGGCCGAGGCCGCGTCGGTGCTGGCCGCCGCCGAGGCCGAGTCGCTGCGGCTGCGCGAGGAGGCGCAGGCGGTGCGGACCGCCGCGTCGGAGGACGCGGACCGGGTCGCCGCCGAGGCTTCGGCCGCCGCCGACACCCTCCGGGCCGAGGCCGAGACCGAGGCCGACCGGCTGCGCAAGGAGGCCGGCGCGGTCCGGATCGCCGCCGCCGAGCTGGCCGAGCAGATCACCGCCGAGGCCGAGACGGCCGCGCTGGCGACCACCGCGGCCGCCGAGGAGCAGGCCGACGCGATGGTGTCGGCCGCCCGCAAGGAGGCCGAGCGACTGGCCACGGAGGGGGCCAACGAGGGCGCGGCCCTGGTCGAGCAGGCCCGCGCGGACGCCGACGTGATGCTGGTGGAGGCCCGCCGGGACGCCACCGCGATCCGGGAGCGGGCCGAGGAGCTGCGCGAGCGCACCGACGCCGAGGCGCTGGAGCTGCACGAGCGCGCCCGCCGCGAGTCCGCCGAGGCGATGAAGGCGGCCGGCGAAAGGGTCGACAAGCTGGTGGCGTCGGCGACCGAACAGGTCCAGGATGTCCAGCGGGAGGCCGCGGCGGCACTGGCGGACGCCAAGGCGCACGCCGCCAAGCTGGTGGCCAACGCCGAGGAGAAGGCGGCCGGACTGCTGGCCAAGGCCGAACAGGAGGCTGCGGACACGCAGTCGGAAGCTTCGACGGAGGCGAGCCGGGTCCGGATCGCCGCCGTGCGGAAGGCGGAGGGGCTGCTCAAGGAGGCCGAGCAGAGGCTCGCCGACAACACCGCCAAGGGGGACGCGCTGCGGACCGAGGCGGAGGAGCAGCTCCGGACCGCGAAGCAGGAGGCGGAGCAGCTGCGCGCGGCATCCGCCGAGGCGGCGGAGCGCATCCGCAAGGAGGCCGTCCAGGCCGCCGAGGACGAGCTGACCCGGGCCCGCGAGGAAGCGGAGCAGCTCACCGACGAGGCTCTGAACGAGGCTCAGCGGATCACCGACGAGGGTCGCCGCGACCTCGACGAACTGGTGAACCGACGCAAGGACATCAACACCGAGATCGCCCGAGTCCAGGATGTGCTGCAGGCCCTGGAGTCCTTCGAGGCTCCGTCAGGGTCCGCCTCGGGCAAGAACAACGGGGCCAACGGGGGCAACGGCACGGGTCGTACAGGGAGTGGCCGGGGCAGCGCTCCGGCAGGCGTCGGAGCGGGCGCCACCCGGGCGGGTGGCAAACGCGGCGACACGACACCACCCGATTGAGCGGTCATTCTCCACTCTTCATCGGCTTTCGGCGGATGACACTCCGAATCCGTGCCAGGATTCGCCCTATCACCTCACACCTCACCGGGCATACGACAGGAACCGAACCCCATGAGCGATCCACACTCTCCGCACGGCTTCGACACCGTGCGACGTGGGTACGAGCGTGCTCAGGTCGACGAGCGCATCAGCAAGCTGATCGCAGACCGGGACAGCGCCCTCGCCCGCATCACCGCGCTCGAGAAGCGGATCGAGGAGCTGCACCTCGAAACCCAGAACGCGCAGGCCCAGGTCTCCGACACGGAGCCCTCGTACGCCGGCCTCGGCGCCCGGGTCGAGAAGATCCTGCGGCTGGCCGAGGAGGAGGCGAAGGACCTTCGCGAGGAGGCCCGTCGCGCCGCCGAGCAGCACCGCGAGCTGGCCGAGGCCGCCGCGCAGCAGGTCCGCAGCGAGGCCGAGACCTTCGCCAAGGACCGTAAGGCCAAGGCCGAGGACGAGGGCCAGCGCATCGTCGACAAGGCGAAGAGCGACTCGACCCAGCTCCGCGCCGAGGCCACCAAGGACGCGCAGAACAAGCGCGAGGAGGCCGACGCCCTCTTCGAGGAGACCCGCGCCAAGGCCGCCCAGGCCGCCGCGGACTTCGAGACCAACCTGGCGAAGCGCCGCGAGCAGTCCGAGCGCGATCTGGCGGCCCGTCAGGCCAAGGCCGAGAAGCGCCTCGCGGAGATCGAGCACCGGGCGGAGCAGCTGCGCCTGGAGGCCGAGAAGCTCCGTACCGACGCCGAGCGCCGGGCCCGCCAGACGGTCGAGACGGCCCAGCGCCAGTCCGAGGACATCGTCGCGGACGCCAACGCCAAGGCCGACCGGATCCGCAGCGAGTCCGAGCGCGAGCTCGCGGCGCTGACGAACCGTCGGGACAGCATCAACGCCCAGCTGACCAACGTCCGCGAGATGCTGGCCACGCTGACCGGTGCGGCCGTCGCTGCGGCGACCCTGCCGGACGACGACCTGACCCGCGGCGTGCCCGCGCAGCAGTCGCGCTGACGTCTGCCGTTCCTGCCGAAGGCCCCGTGCCCGCCGCCCACCGCGGCGGGGTGCGGGGCCTTCGGCGTTGCCGGGGCTGCCGTGCCGGGTGCGCCTGTCGGGCAACTTCACCCGCTCTGTCCTATTCTGACGCAGAGTGACCAGCGTCCGGGCGAGCAGGGAGCGACGATGATCGAGGTCCACGAGCTGACGAAACGTTACGGCGACCGGCTCGCCGTGGACAGGCTCAGCTTCCAGGTGCCGCAGGGCGTGGTCACCGGCTTCCTGGGTCCCAACGGCGCCGGCAAGTCGACCACCATGCGGATGATGCTCGACCTGGACCGGCCCACCGGCGGCCGGGTGACCATCGACGGCAAGCACTACAGCCAGCTGAGCGAGCCGCTCCGGCACATCGGCGCACTGCTGGAGGCCCGCGCCGTGCACCCCGGCCGGAGCGCCTACAACCACCTGCTCTGGATGGCGCAGAGCAACCGCATCCCGGCCGGCCGGGTGGGCGAGGTGCTGGACCTGGTCGGGCTGCAGGAGGTCGCCAAGCGCCGCTCCGGCGGCTTCTCGCTCGGCATGGGCCAGCGGCTCGGCATCGCCGCCGCGCTGCTGGGCGACCCGCAGATCATGATGTTCGACGAGCCGGTGAACGGGCTCGACCCCGAGGGCATCCTGTGGATCCGCAACCTGATGAAGTCGCTCGCGGACGAGGGCCGCACGGTCTTCGTCTCCTCGCACCTGATGAGCGAGATGGCGCTGACCGCCGACCACCTGATCGTCATCGGGCAGGGCCGGCTGCTGGCCGACCTGACGATGGACCAGTTCATCGACCAGAACTCGCACAGCTTCGTCCGGCTGCGCACCCCGGAGCCGGAGGCGCTGCTGAGCGCGCTGGCCGCGCAGGGCATCAGCGCCGTCCCCGCCCACCACGACAGCGGCCACGCGGGCAGCTACGAGGTGCTGGACGGTGACGCCGCCGCCATCGGCGACCTGGCCCGCGACCAGGGCATCGCGCTGCACGAGCTGAGTCCGCAACGGGCCTCGCTGGAGGAGGCGTTCATCCGGATGACCGCCTCCTCGGTGGAGTACCGCACCGGCGGCGAGCCGCCGGTGCCGAGTGCGATGTCGAACCAGATGCCGACGGCGGCGCCGACCGCGGCGCCGGCCCCGACGGACGCGCCCGTGTGGGGCGCCGGCTGGAAGAAGGAGAGCTGAGATGGCGAACCCCCGAGCGGTCCTGCTCTCCGAGTGGACCAAGGTCAGGACCGTCAGGTCCACGGTGATCACGCTGGCGGTGACCTTCGTGGTCACGGTCGGCCTGTCCGCGGTGATCTGCGCGGTCACCAACAGCAACTGGAAGAACATGTCGCCGAGCGAGCAGGCGACCTTCGACCCGACCAGCACCAGCTTCTCCGGGATCTTCCTGGGCCAGCTGGCGCTGATCGTCTTCGCCGTGCTGGTCGTCGGCAACGAGTACAGCACCGGGATGATCCGGGTGACGCTGTCCGCCGTCCCGCAGCGGCTCACCCTGCTGGCCGCCAAGGCGGCGGCGGTGGTGGTGCTGGTCCTGCCGGTGGCACTGGCCACCAGCTTCGTCAGCTTCCTGCTCGGTCAGGCCCTGCTGGGCAGCCACCGCACCACCCTGGGCAGCCCGCACGTGCTGCGGGCGGTCTTCGGCATGGCCGTCTACATGATACTGATCGCCCTGCTCTCGCTCGGCGTCGGCTTCATCCTGCGCAAGCCGGTGGCCTCGCTCGGCCTGCTGATGCCCTTCTTCTTCCTGATCTCCCCGATCCTCGGCAATGTGCCGAAGATCAAGACGGTGGCCCGCTACTTCCCCGACAAGGCCGGCACCCAGATGGCCTCGGTGGTGGGCAGCAGCGACATCCCCTACGGGCCGCTGGCGGGCTTCTTCATCTGCCTCGCCTGGACGGCGGTCTGCCTGCTCGGCGGCTATCTGCTACTGCACAACCGGGACGCCTGACGCACCGTCGCACTGCTGCACCAACCAGAACGTCTTTCAACCCTCTTACTCTGTACTGGTCTTGTCACAGATGCCAGACACCCCCCAGTCAGGGGTTCCGGGGTGGCGCCCGCTCGTGGTGGGATGCGCGGACCACCGGTCCGCGCAACGAGGGGCATCCACCGCATGATCGAAGCACAGGGTCTCACCAAGAGATACGGCCCGCACACGGCCGTCGAGGACCTCAGCTTCTCCGTCAGACCCGGCCTGGTCACCGGCTTCCTCGGACCCAACGGCGCCGGGAAGTCCACCACCATGCGGATGGTGCTGGGTCTGGACGAACCGACCTCGGGCCAGGTGACGGTGGCCGGCTACCGCTACCGGGACCTGCCGAACGCCCCCCGTACGGTCGGCGCCCTGCTGGACGCCAAGTCCGTGCACGGCGGACGCAGCGCCCACAACCACCTGCTCTGCCTGGCGCAGTTGGCCGGGCTGCCCCGGGAGCGGGTGGACACGGTGCTGGACATCGTCGGCCTGCGCGAGGCCGCCCACCGCCGCAGCCGCGAGTTCTCGCTCGGCATGGGCCAGCGGCTCGGCATCGCGGCGGCGCTGCTCGGCGACCCGCAGGTGCTGCTGTTCGACGAGCCGGTCAACGGGCTCGACCCGGAGGGCATCCACTGGGTCCGCAATCTGATGCGCCGACTGGCCGCCGAGGGCCGCACGGTCTTCGTCTCCTCGCACCTGATGAGCGAGATCGCGGTCACCGCGGACCACCTGATCGTGATCGGCCGCGGACGGCTGCTGGCCGACCTCAGCACCAAGGCGTTCATCGACCGGCACTCCACCGGTTTCGCCCGGGTGCGCACCCCCGACGGCGAGGACGCCGCCGAGCAGCGCGAGCGACTGGGCGCGGCGCTGCGCCGGATCGGCGGCGAGGTCGAGCAGGAGCCGGACGGGGCGCTCCGCATCCACGGCGTTCCGCTGCCCCGGATCAGTGACCTGGCCTGGGAGGAAAAGGTGCGGCTGTACGAGCTGTCACCGCATCAGGCGACCCTGGAGGAGGCGTACATGCAGCTCACCCATGACGCGGTCGAGTACCGCAGCAACGCCTCCGGCGGCTTTGGGGACCAATACGACGCGGAGCTGCTCGGCGCTGCGGAGCTGGACGGGGTGGCGGTATGAAGATGGAGATCCTGTCCTCCGGCCCCGAGCCGGAGTCCGAGACCACCCCCGAGCCGGAGTCCGAGGCCACCCCCGAGGCCGAGACCGAGCCGGACACCGAGGCCGAGGACGAGGCCGGACCCGAGGCAGCGGCGGAACCGGCCCCGGCCCCGGTCGCGGCCCCGGTCCCGGTCCCGGCCCAGGTCGCGCCCACGCCCGCGCCCGCTTCCACTCCCGCGCCCAAGCCCGCGGCCAGGCCCGCGCCCGATCCCGTTCCGGCCGCCCTGCGGATCGCCGCGCTGGACCTGCCGGCCGCCCCCGCGCGCCTCGGCAACGCCCTGGCCTCCGAGTGGACGAAGATCCGCACCGTCCAGTCCACGATGTGGACCCTGGTGTCGATGTTCGGACTGATCCTGGGCATCGGGCTGATGGCCGACGCCTACGCCGCCGGGCAGATGGAGAGCTCCGGCTACCTCGCTCTGGGCCTCGGCGGCTTCATCGTCGGGCAGATCCCGGTGGTGACCCTGGGCGTGCTGGCGGTCACCTCGGAGTACGGCACCGGGATGATCCGCACCACGCTGACCGCCTACCCCCGGCGCGCCGAACTGCTCACCGCGAAGGCGGTGGTCTTCTTCGGGCTGGCCTTCGTCCTCGGCACGGCGGCGGTCGGCCTGCAGGTGCTGTTCTCCTCGGCCATCCTGGACGGCCACAACCAGGCCCCGGACGGCGGCGCCGTACTGCTGGCGGTCCTCGGCGGCGGGCTCTACCTGGCGCTGATCGGCCTGTTCTCACTGGCCGTCGGCACCCTGCTCCGGCACAGCGCCGGGGCGATCGCGGTGATGCTGGGCCTGCTGCTGCTGCCGTTCATCCTGGCGCTGTTCCTCCCGGACGGCGCCGGGGTCAACCTGCTGACCTTCTCGCCGATCAACATGTCGGCGGCGCTGTTCGGCGAGGGCTCGGGCAACCTCGGCGGCTGGGGGCTGCTCGGCGTGCTGGCGGCCGGCACCGCCGCCGTGCTCGGCGGCGCGTACGCGGCGCTGCTGCACCGGGACGCCTGACCCCCGCCGGGTCGGGCCGGGGCGGGCGGTCGTCGGCGTCAGTGGCGCGGGGCGTTGCGTCCGCGCTGGACGACGGCCCCGCGCCGCTCCCGGGCGGTCCAGCAGGCGCGGTGCCAGTGGCGGCGGTCGTCCACCCCGCCGAGGCCGCCGACGCCGGAGGTCGGCCAGGCCACCAGGTGGCCGACGCCGGGCGGGATCTCCTGGTCGCAGCCGGGGCAGCGGTAGAACTTGCCGCTGTCGCCGGCGACCGCGCGGACCCGCCACTCCTCGCCCCGGTAGAACTCGGTCTGCTCCAGGCCCCAGCCGCGACCGCCGGTGCCGTTCTCCTCGTCATTCGAACGCGGCTTCCCGGGTTCACTCCCCCGGGGGCGACTTCGGCGCGGCGACACGGTACTCCCTGGGCTGACGGCATGATGGTCACCACCAGGGTACGAGCAACGGGTGCGGGCACGGAATCTGACACCGAATCCGCATTAGCACAAGACCGGGAGATGCACCAGAGTGCAACCCCAAATCCACCCGTAATCGCGCTCACCGGGCTTATCCCCTGTGCCGCTGGCACATGACATGCGTTACTCCTGTGTGAGACGCGGGACCGAAGTTCCCCCGCGGGACCGAGGAGTTGATTCCCAGTGTCGGCCAGACCAGCCATCGCCACCCCCACCGCCCGGGTACCCCGCCAACGCGTGGCCCCCAGGCCGAGCCGGACGGCGGGCAATCCGCCGCCGATCCGCACCGGCCTGTTCCTGCTCGCCGCCCAATTCCCGGGCCAGGGGCACGCGGAGGCGCTGGACCGGGCGGTCTCCGCCGCCGTGGCCGCCGAGGAGTCGGGGCTGGACAGCGTCTGGCTCGCCGAGCACCACTTCGTGCCCTACGGCGTCTGCCCCTCGGCGACCACCCTGGCCGCGCTGCTGCTGGGCCGCACCCGGCGGATCCGGGTCGGCACGGCCGTCAGCGTGCTGCCGACCCAGCACCCGGTGGCGCTGGGCGAGCAGGCCGCGCTGCTGCACCTCACCAGCGGCGGCCGGTTCACCCTGGGCGTCGGCCGCGGCGGCCCCTGGATCGACCTGGACGTGTTCGGCGGCGGGGCGGAAGCCTTCGAGAACGGCTTCCCGGAGTCGCTGGACCTGCTGCTGCGCTGGCTGCGCTCGTCCCGGGTCGCGGGCGAGGGGCCGCGCTACACCTTCCCGGAGGTCGCGGTCGTCCCCCGGGCCACCGAGCAGCCGCTGCCGCTCGTCTCGCCCGGCGGCCGCCGGGGCCCCGAGTACGCCGACCAGCTGGCCACGGCCGGGGCGGCCTCCGACGGCCCGCCGGTGATGATCGCCTGCACCTCCCTCAGCACCGTGCAGCTGGCCGCGCAGCAGGGCGTGCCGATGCTGCTGGGGATGCACTCCGGGGACGAGGACAAGGCGGCGATGGTCGCCGCGTACCGGAGCGCCGCGCGCGAGGCCGGACGGACGCCCGACGAGATCAGCCGGATCGAGGCCGAGCACATGGCGGCCGGCGTCGCCCAGGTCGAGGACAGCGGCGCGGAGGCCCGGCGGGTGCTGCTGAAGTCGATGCCGGACTGGTTCCACCACGGACTCTCCGCGCACCGGACGGTGGACGGCCGGGAGCGGCGGATGCGGGACCCGCGCGAGTACACCGAACTGCTCTGCGACCTCCACGCCGTGGGCACCCCGCAGCTGTGCGCGGACCGGCTGGCGCAGACCGCCGAGCGCACCGGCGTCAGGCGCTTCGCCCTGCTGGTGGAGGGATCGGGCGACCGCGAGTCGACCCTGCGGAACGTGGACCGGCTGGGGGCGGAGGTCCTGCCGCTGCTGGCCTGACCCAGTCAGCAGGTTGGTCGGTCAGTCGGTCGGAGGCAGTCCCGGCCCGTCGGTGGTCAATCTCGTACGCGAAGCACACCGACGGGTCGATTCGGCTCACCGAGCGGAGGCTGCGGCTAGCAGTCCCTCAGTTCCTCGGACTGGTTGAGCAGTTGGGCCCGGATCGAGGTGAAGAGCGCGTAGCGCGCCTCTGTCCCCGGTCCGAGCGGGAAGACCGCGACCCGGTGGCAGTTCTGGAATGCCAGGCGGACACCGAAGTGCCGCTCCAGCGAACCCCGGATCGCATCACTCGCCATCGCGCGGAGCAGCTGGCCACGGGCCTGCTCCGAGGGCGGCGGAACCTGGTTGTCGGCCATCTCGCTGCCGTCGACCTTCTGCTGGGCCACCAGCGAACTGATGAGCTCCCAGGCGTAGGGCAGGGAGACACGGACGCAGTCGACGAATTCCCTCTCGTCAACCTCGCCTCGCTCGGCCTTCTCGAGCAGGGCCGGTGAGACGTCGAGCGACATGGGTTCTCCTCTCGCGGACCTCGTGAGCCGGGCGGCCCCGAGGTGGTGGTGCGGGGCGGAACAGCGGCGCGGTGGAACTGGTCGGACAGGAGCCGACACGCCATGTCGTGCGGTGGAACCGCAGTCGTAGCTGACAGCGTCCCAGGGAAAGCGGCCCAGTGGGGCGGAACGGACTATTCCCCCTAGCCGGGCCAACTGTGGTCGACTGCGACACGGGAGTCATCGGACAGTTCATACGATGACCCCCCCTTTTCCCTTCCGGCCGTTACACACCGTAGGCCTCCGTGCGCAGTTGCACCAGGCTGCCTGTGTGCGGATCAAGCCAGAATCGAAGCGTCTGCCCCGTGCTCCGGCGCGTGACACGGACGGGCGACCCACTCGTTCAAGGGAACACCCCGGTTCACTCCCCCGGTTTCGGTGCGGCGCACACTTTCGCCGAATCGCTCCGAATGGCCCCGGTGGGCTAGCGTGGTCGGCCATGCGTCTCGTCATTGCCCGCTGCTCCGTCGACTATGCAGGACGGCTCACCGCCCACCTGCCGTCCGCCCAGCGCCTCATCCTGATCAAGTCCGACGGCAGCGTCGCGATCCACTCGGATGACCGCGCCTACAAGCCGCTCAACTGGATGTCCCCGCCCTGCTCGCTGAAGGAGGAGGAGGGCCGCTGGACCGTGGAGAACAAAGCCGGAGAAAGGCTGATCATCACCCTTGAAGAGGTGGTGCTGGACTCCTCGCACGAACTCGGGGTGGACCCGGGTCTGATCAAGGACGGGGTCGAGGCACACCTCCAGGAGCTGCTGGCCGACCGGATGGAGGTGCTCGGCGCCGGCTGGACGCTGATCCGGCGCGAGTACCCGACCGCGATCGGCCCGGTCGACATCCTCTGCCGGGACGCCGAGGGGGTGACCGTCGCCGTGGAGATCAAGCGCCGGGGCGAGATCGACGGCGTCGAGCAGCTCACCCGCTACCTGGAACTGCTCAACCGGGACCCGCTGCTGGCGCCGGTGAAGGGCGTCTTCGCGGCCCAGCAGATCAAGCCCCAGGCCCGGGTACTGGCATTGGACCGGGGCATCGGCTGCGTGGTGCTGGACTACGACGGCATGCGCGGCATCGAGGACGACAAGCTGAAGCTGTTCTGAGCCCCCGCTGACGCGCGCTGCCGGGCCGGGGTCGACCCCGGCCCGGCAGCGGCGCTCAGGCGCTCTGCGAGCTGGTGCTCTGCGTCTGCGCGGCGGTGGGCGGGGTCGAGGAGGACTGTGACGGCGACGGGCTGCTCGACGACGGCGAGGTGCTCGCCGACGGCGACGAGGACTTCGACGGCGGCGGCGAGGCATGGGTGCTGGACGCCGGCGGCGGGTTCACCGGGGCGGTGCTGGAGGAGCGCGACTGGCTCGACTCCGGCGCGCTGGGGGTGGTCCCGGAGGCCTGGTCGCCGGTCTGCGGCCCGCCGGCGGTGCTCTGCTGGCTCGGCCCCGCCGAGCCCGAGGGCGTGGCGCTCGGCGACAGCGAGGCGGTGACGGGGGCGGTCGGCCCGCCGCCGGTGGTCGCCCCGCTGCCGGGCGCGCCCGACAGCGAGGCCCCGGGGGCGACGGTGGCAGGACGGGGGTCGTCGTTGCTGCCGAAGGCCCCGACGCCCAGGGCCACCGCCGAGCCCAGTGCGCCCATCAGCACCACGCCGACCACGGCCGCCGCGATCTGGCGGCGGGTCACCGGCCGGTCGTCGCCGCCCTCGCCGCCCCGCCCCCGCGCCCGGCCAGCCGGCGCAGCCCGGACCGGCCGGAGCCGCCGACGCTGAGCACCACCGGACGCGCGGTGAGCATGGTCCCGGCCTCGTTCAGCAGGCCCAGCGCGGCCCGGCCCCCGGCCGCGCCACGGGCGTCGCCGAGCGCGGCGCGCAGCGCGATGGAGGCCTCAAGCTCGGCCCGCGCGCGGTCGAACGCGCCGGTGCTCAGCGCCAGCAGCCCGAGCTCGTGGTGGAACCACGCCTCCTCGGCCACCGCGCCGGTCTCCCGTGCCGACTCCAGGCCGAAGCGCAGCGCCCGCTCCCACTGGCCCCAGTTCAGCGTGAGCGCGAAGGAGGGCGCGGCGGCGCGGGCCAGCAGCACCACCGACGCGTGGCGTCCGGCCTCGCGGTCGGCGTACATGGTCGCGAGCAGGACCTCGGCCTCGTCGGCGATCTGCTCCTCGCTCACCGAGGCGTGGCCGGTCCACCAGGCGAAGTGCTGGGCGGCCTCGCGGGCCGGGTCGGAGCCGGTCCACTCGTCGGCGAGCAGCGCGGCGACCCGGTCGGTGAGCCGGTGGTGGACGCCGGCCGACTCGGCGAGCCCGGCCTCGACCAGTTCGTCCAGGGCGGCCTCGCCGTGGCCCACGTCGATCAGCGCGGGCAGGTGCGGGGCGGTGGGGCACTCACCGCCGAGCGCGGTGGCCAGCCGCAGGGTGCGCCGGGCCGGCTCGCTGAGGCCGCGCGCGATCCGGGCGGCGGGGGCGGCGCTCTCGGCGACCGAGGGCAGCGGCACCGGGTCGGGCGCCAGTTCCTCGGCCGGGCCCTGCTGGTTGCTGTGGTAGGCCTCGAAGCCGCCGGGGGTGGGCCGGGGCCCGCCGTTCACCGGGTCCACCAGCAATCCGGACAGCCGCTGGGTGTGCAGCAGTTGCACACCCTCGTCGGCCGACTCCAGCCCCTCCCAGTCGGTCCCCGGCAGTCCGGCGGCGAGCGCCTCGATCGCGGCCTCCCGGTGCCGCAGCAGCGCGGCGGCCTGGACGAACCGGATCGGCAGCCCTTCCGACTCGAACCAGAGGTCGACCGCCCAGGAGCGCTCGGTCTCGTCCAGGCCGCGTCCGGCGAGCCGGGTCAGCAGATTGAGGCTGGCCTGCCGGGACAGCCCGGGGACGGTGACGTCCTCCATCCGCGAGGTGGCCAGCGGTGCGGCGACCTCGGGGGTGGTGGCGACCAGGAAGGCGCACTCCGGCGCGGTGCCGAGCAGTTCCTCCAGCGCCTCGCCGCCGAAGGCGAGGTCGTCGACCACGACGATCGCGCCGACGCCGCGCAGCAGCTCCGGCAGCTCCTCCCGGCCCGGGCGGAGGCCGGGGGCGCGATGGGTGGCCGCGAAGAGCTCCTGGAGCAGGTCGGCGGGGGTCCGCCGGTGGCCGGTGAGCTGGACCACCCCGGCCGGGGCGAGGCCGGCGCAGGCGGCGGCGACGGAGTCGAGCAGGGCGGTTCGGCCGGAGCCGGTCGGACCGACCAGGCGGACGCAGCGGCCCTGGCTCAGCCGGTCCCGCAGCCGGTCGCCGAGGGCGTCGCGTTCGAGCAGGTGGCCGGTGGCCGGGCGGGGGCGGGGCTTGGCCTCGGCGGCCACCAGCACCGGTACTGGGCGCACTCCGGGCGGGCAGGGGACGGCGGTAGTGCCGTCGGCGGCGTTCACGGTGACCAGCAGGTCGCCGACGACCAGGGCGCCGGTGCGGCTGCGTCCGTCGTTGGCGGGCTCGGCGGAGGAGTCGGAGCGGTGGAGTTCGGCGGCGGGCGGCCCGGTGCGGGCCACCTCGGTGGAGGCGGTGCTGCCGTAGCGGACCGGGAGGTTGGCACTCGACCGGTCGGCGGGTATGGACTCGCGCCGGGTCTCCGGGTCGACCGTCGCCATGGCCTGCGTCTCGGCCCAGGCGCGCTGCGCCTCCTCCGGGCCGAGCAGACCGCCCGCGCCGCTCGGGTCCGGGTGGGCATACCCGTAGTCGGCCGTGGTCTCGTTCTCGGGGCTGTTCGCGTTCTCGCGCGGCGACCGCTCGGCCGAGCCCTCGCCCTCCCCCACCAGATGCGGGTTCATGTTCCTCTTTCGCCCCCGGGTCACGTACGCAGCGCGCAATGCGGGCACATTCTCCCGTGCGCGGCCGACAATCCGGTATCGGAGCGCAGACTGTTGCACACTCTTCACCAATGCCGCACCCCTGGCCAGAGCAGGTGACGGACCGGGGACGCGCCGTTACCCGGCAGCAACCGGAAGCGGCGAGTCCGGCAGATCGGGGGCATAGCCCTCGATCGCCAGGATGCGGTGCAGTTTGGTCGCCGTCAGCAGCCGCAGCAGCTGCGGCGGAACGCCGCGCAGCACCAGCCGCCGCCCGCCGCGCCCGGCCCGGCGGTGCGTGCCCATCAGCACCCCGAGGCCGGTGGCGTCCCAGGACTCCAGTCCGGCGAGGTCGATCACCAGGTCGCCGCAGCCCTGGTCCACGGCCTGGTGCAGCACGGAGCGGGCGTCGGCGGCGGTGCGAACGTCGAGCCGTCCTTCGATGGCCAACTCGTCGTGGTCACCCCTGATCCGCATGCCAGTTCCTCCGTGGTTCGACGTACGACCGACACAGGGGTCGCCCGGTGCTTCTCTCATCTGACGCGGAACCAGCGGTCGAGGTTGCTGGCCACAGCGATATCTGACGGGAAATCACTCGATCGGACGAGTGGAAGCCGCCCCGGATCGCAAGTACGGACGATTATCGTGCAAACCAATGATTCGGACAGCCCCAGGTGATCAAGCTCACCCGGGGCGGTGACCCGCCCCGAACAGCTACTTCACGGCATCCGGGTGGGCGTAGAAGCCCTGCCCGGTCTTCCGGCCCAGATCGCCGGCGGTGACCATGCGGGCCATCAGCTCCGGTGGCGCGAACTTCTCGTCCTGGGTCTCGGTGTAGATGTTCCGCGCCGCGTGCAGCAGGATGTCCACGCCGGTCAGGTCCGCCGTGGCCAGCGGGCCCATCGCGTGGCCGAAGCCCAGCCGGCAGGCGGTGTCGATGTCCTCGGCCGTGGCCACGCCCGACTCGTACAGCTTGGCCGCCTCCACCACCAGCGCGGTGATCAGCCGGGTGGTGACGAAGCCGGCCACGTCCCGGTTGACCACCACGCAGGTCTTGCCGACGCCCTCGGCGAAGGCCCGGGCCGCGGCCAGCGCCGCGTCACTGGTCTTGTAGCCCCGGACCAGCTCGCACAGCTGCATCATCGGCACCGGCGAGAAGAAGTGGACCCCGACCACGGACTCCGGCCGCTCGGTCACCGCGGCGATCCGGGTGATCGGGATGGCCGAGGTGTTGGTCGCCAGCACCGCGCCCGGCTTGGCGATCCGGTCGAGCGCGCGGAAGACCTCCTGCTTGACCTCCAGCTGCTCGAACACCGCCTCCACCACCAGGTCGGCCCCGGCCACGGCCTCCAGCTCGGTGGTGGTGGTGATCCGCGCCAGCGCCGCCTCCGCCGCCTCGGCGCCGAGCTTGCCCTTGGCCACGAACCGCTCGTAGGAGGCCGTGATCCCGGCCACTCCGCGCGCCAGTGCCATCTCGGTCACATCCCGCAGCACGACGTCGTAGCCCGCCTGGGCCGACACCTGCGCGATGCCCGAGCCCATCAGCCCGGCACCGATGACGGCGATCTGCTCGGCCACGGTGGTGTCCTCTCGTCCTTGAGTGAGTGCCCCCGGGAGGAATCTAGCGCCCGGAGGCCCTGCCCCCTATGACCGGGACCACTCCACCGGCACCGATCCGGAAACCTGCTCCTCGACAGGCATGGAGCGGCTCCGAACGAACGAGAATAGAGGGGTGAGCCGAATCGATCCCCTGCTCCAACTCGTGCTCCCCTTCGTCGTGGTGGGGGCCCTGCTGCTGCTCTTCCGGTGGACCGCGCGCGGCGGGCGCTCGCTCGCGCCGCGCCCGGCGCGGTCCGGCGCGCCCGACGAGTACGGGCTGCTGGCCCCGGTCGCCGCCCCGGCCGACGGCCGCGAGGCGCTGCGCCTCGCGGCCCTGCTGGAGCAGGCCGGTGTCCGGAACACCCTGGTCGAGACCACCCAGGGGCTGCGGATCATGGTCTGGCAGGACCAGGCCCCGGCCGCCCGCGACCTGCTCCAGGGACACAACCACTAGTGCCCGGCCGGGCTCAGCCCTCCAGGTGGTCGCGCACGGCCCGGAAGGCGCGGGCGACGGCCTGCCGCGCCTCCTCGCCGTGGTCGATCGTCTCGAAGCCGTGGTGGCCCCCGGCCACGTCGACCACGTCGACCACGACCCTGGCCGCGGTCGCGGCGTCCAGGAACTCCGCCACCGTCGCCGCGATCTGCGGCATCTCCAGCTCCACCCGGGTCAGCACCACCGGCAGCGGGCCGGACCGGCCGACCGCCGCCACCGGGCGGAACCGGGACCGGGAGAGCCCCCAGCTCGGCAGCGGGGCGAGCACCGGATAGGTCACCGCGAGGCAGCGCAGCCACGGCGGCGGCGCCGCCAGCCAGTCCGCCGTGAGCAGTCCGCCGCCGGAGAAGAACCACAGCGCGATCCGGTCCCGGTCCACCCTCGGGTCGGCCCGCAGCTGCTCGACGGCGGCGGCGACCGCCCCGGCCGACCGCTCGAAGTCGCCCAGGGCGTGCAGCGGGTGGTCGACCACCGCGCCGACCAGCCCCTGCTCGGCCGCGTACCGGCCGTAGCCGGTGAAGGTCGCCGAGTCCCGGGGCGTGGGCCGCGCCTCCGCCGGGAACGGGCCGCCGTGGACGAAGAGCACCGCCGGGCGCGGGCCCTCCGCCCCGGGCCGCTCGTCCGGCAGGTGGAGGTCGAGCTGTCCGACGCGCTCGCGGGGCCGCTCCGGCAGGTCGAGCAGGAAGGCGCCCGGCCGGTCGGACGGCGTCGGCGCGGTCAGCCGCTGCCCCTCCCCGGCGGCCGCCCGCAGCAGCACCTCCGCCAGCTCCTCCGGGCAGGAGAGCATCGGCCAGTGCCCGGTCTCCAGCTCGAAGAGGCCCACCCGGGGGTCGGCCAGCGGCTGGAGCCGGGGCTCCCCGGTCCGCAGCAGCATCTGGACCATGGCGATGCTCGACCCGCCGGCGGTGCAGAGGATCCCGGTCGACGGGATCCCGGCGGACTTCCCGGTCAGCCGCAGCGGCTCGGTGAAGGTCCCCAGCGGCTGCGGGGCGGACGCTGCCACCAGCCGCTCCAGCGCCTCCGCCGGGACCCCGGCCACGCTGCCGCCGAAGGGCAGCTCCTCCGGCGTGGGCGGCGGGACCAGCCGGGCCGCCCCGGTCCGCTCCGCCCGCTGCCGCAGCCAGTCCCGGACCGCCGGGTCCGGCAGCAGGTCCAGCACCGACTCGCCGTCCTGCGGCAGCCCGGCGTCCAGGTAGACGATCCGGGCGATCCGCTCCGCCCGCACGTCGGCCGCGCCCAGCGCGGGGTGGATGCCGTAGCCGTGGCCGACCAGCACCAGCTCCGGCGCCTCGACCGCGTCGATCACCCGGACCAGGTCGGCGACATGGGTGCCCAGGTCGGTGTCGGGGCCCGCCTCCGCGCGGCGCTCCCCCAGGCCGGTCAGGGTCACCGGGTGCACCTCGGCGCCCGCCGCCCGCAACCGCTGCGCCACCCCGTCCCACACCGCACCGCCGGTGTAGCTCTCCGGCACCAGCACGAAAGCCGTCATCGCTGTCTCCTCCTACGCTTCGGACCTCACGGCGGCCGCCTCCCGGCCGTCCGTGCCCGCCTGTACCGTAGGAACTCCCCCTGAGGGAGGTTCAAGCCGTGTTTCCCGATGGCACCTGGAGTATCGGCGAGCTCGCCGAACAGGCAGGCACCACCGTCAAGACCGTCCGCTTCTACTCCGACCGGGGCCTGCTGCCGGAGGCGGGCCGCAGCAGCGGCGGCCACCGCCGCTACGGTCCCGAGGCCCTCGACCGGCTGCGCACGATCCGCTCGCTGCGCTCGCTCGACCTGCCGGTCTCCGAGGTCGGCCGGGCGCTGGAGCAGGAGGCCGCGCTGGAGGACGCCATCGCCGCGCGGCTGCGCGAGCTCGGCGGCCAACTGGCGGCCCTGCGCTGGCGCGAGGCCGCGCTCCAGTTGCTCCGCGACTCCCCGGCCGAGGAGCGCGCGGACCGGCTGCGGCTGATCGGGGCGATCACCACCCCGCCCAGCACCGCGCCGATGGCCCGGTTCTGGCGCTGGCTGCTGCCGCCCCGGCTGCCGCGGACGCTGCTCTCCGCGATCATCGAGGAGGCGGTGCCGCAGCCTCCGGGCGACCCCTCCCCGGCCCAGGTCCTGGCCTTCGCCCGACTGCACGCCCTCACCTCCGCCGCCCGGCCCGAGCTCTGCCGGCCACAGACCTCGGTGCCCGACCACGGCAGCCGTCCGGCCGTGGTCTACGAGGGGCTCAGCGAGGCCTACGCCCTGGCCGGAGCCGAACTGACGGCCCGGCAGGCGCCCCGGGCCGGCGACGCGCTCGACTGCTTCGTCACCGTCCACGCCGACGCCCTGGAGGCCGCCGACACCCCGGCCTTCCGCCGGCAGCTCGACGGCTTCCTCCGGCGGACCGCCCATCCGATCATGGACCGCTACTGGCTGCTCGCGGCCGAGGCGGCCGGGGGCCAGGACGCCGGCCGGCCGACCATGGGCGCCGCCCACGACTGGCTGCACGCCGCCCTCCGCGAGCAGCCGGCCGAGGCCTAGAGCGTCCCGCCCCGGGCCGGCGGCCGGGGCGTGAAGCCGTGCGCCGCGCAGGTCTCGCCGAGGCGGTGGGCGAGGTCGGTGTCGCGCCAGGTGATCCGGTCGCCGGAGTCGTGGGTGCTGAGGGTGAAGCCGACCCGGTTGTAGGTGATCTCCACCGTCGCGTGGTGGTCGGCGCTGTCCTCCAGCGCCGCGATCGAGGCGTAGAGCTCGACCGCCCGCGCCCGGTCGCCCCGGTATTCGGCGGTGAGCGCGTCCCCGGTCCGGCTCCAGCCAGGGAGCGTGGTCAGCGCCTGGGTGACGGCGTCCTCGTCCAGCGGTCGGTCGCGCACGGCGGGACCCCTTCCACACGGTTCGGGCGGGAGCCGGCCCGTCCTCAGTACGGGTCGGGGTCGGGCTCGCGGGTCACGTCCGCGCCCAACTCGGTCAACTGTTCCACGAAGCCCGCGTAGCCGCGATCGATGTGGTGGATCTCGGAGACCAGGGTCGGGCCCTCGGCCACCAGCCCGGCCAGCAGCAGGCCCGCACCGGCCCGGATGTCGGTCGAACGGACGGGAGCACCGGACAGCCGGGGGACCCCGCGCAGCACCGCGTGGTGGCCGTCGGTGCGGACCTGGGCGCCGAGTCTGGCCAGCTCCTGGAGGAAGACGAAGCGGGCCTCGAAGATGTTCTCGGTGATCATCGACACCCCGTCGGCGACCGAGTTCAGCGCGGCGAACTGCGGCTGGAGGTCGGTGGCGAAGCCGGGATAGGGCAGGGTCACCACGTCCACCGAGCGCGGGCGGCGGTCCATCACCACCCGGAAGCTGTCCGCCTCGGCGGTGACCTCGGCGCCGGCCGCGACCAGCTTGTCCAGCGCGATCCGCAGATGGTCCGCGCGGGCGTGCTCGATGGTGACGTCGCCCCGGGTGATCACCGCCGCGACCGCGAAGGTCCCGGCGACGATCCGGTCCGAGAGGGTCTCGTAGGAGACCGGGAACAGCCGGTCCACGCCCTGGACCTCGATGGTGGAACTGCCCGCCCCGCTGATCTTGGCGCCCATCGCCTCCAGCATCCGGCAGAGGTCGACGATCTCCGGCTCCCGCGCGGCATTGTCGATGACCGTTCCGCCGCGCGCCAGCACGGCCGCCATCAGGATGTTCTCGGTCGCGCCGACGCTCGGGAAGTCCAGTTCGACGCTGGCCCCGGTCAGCCCGTCCGGCGCGGAGGCCAGCAGGAAGCCGTGCTCGTTGGTGATCACCGCGCCCAGTCGGGTGAGACCGTCGATGTGCATGTCCAGCCCGCGCGAGCCGATGGCGTCACCGCCAGGACGGGCGACCTTCACCCGTCGGCAGCGGGCCAGCAGCGGACCGAGCACCGCGATCGACGCCCGCATCCGGCGGACCAGGTCGTAGTCGGCCTCGTGCCCCGGTTCGGCCGGGACGTCGATCAGCGCGGTGCCGGTGTGGTCGCCGGGCGCGGTGGACCAGTCCAGCGTCACCGTGCAGCCCATCCGCCGCAGCAGCTCGGCCATGATCTCCACGTCGAGGATCCGCGGCAGGTTGCCCAGCCGGGTCTCGCCCTCGGCGAGCAACGCCGCCGCCATCAGCTTCAGCGCACTGTTCTTGGCCCCCGGCACCCGCACCCGCCCCGCGAGCCGCGCACCGCCCACCACCCGCAACCGTTCCATGGCCAGCAAGCCTATCGGCCCCACCGCCACCCCTCGGACACCCGTACGCAGCCCGCAACCCATCCGCCGTTCGGGTGAGCCCTCGGCCCGAGGGCCGGCTAACGGTTCTCGCCGGGGACCCACAGCACGTCGCCGACGGACTTGTTGGCGCTGCGGGCCAGGATGAACAGCAGGTCGGAGAGGCGGTTGAGGTAGGTCGCGGTCAGCGGGTTGATGCTGTCGCCGTGCACCTCGATCGCCGCCCAGGTGCTGCGCTCGGCCCGACGGACGACGGTGCAGGCGACATGGAGGTACGCGGCGCCGGGGGTGCCGCCGGGGAGGATGAAGCTGCGCAGCTTCTCCAGCTCCTCCAGGAACCGGTCGCAGTCCTGTTCCAGCCGGTCCACATAGCTCTGCAGCACCCGCAGCGGCGGGTACTTCGGGTTCTCGACCACCGGGGTGGCCAGGTCCGCGCCGACGTCGAAGAGGTCGTTCTGGATCCGGGTCAGCACGGTCTTCAGGTCCTCGTCGAGCCCGCCGCAGGCAATCGCCACACCGATGGCCGCGTTGGCCTCGTTGCTGTCCGCGTAGGCCGCCAGCCGGGTGTCGGTCTTGCGGGTCCGGCTCATGTCGCCGAGGGCGGTGCTGCCGTCGTCGCCGGTACGGGTGTAGATGCGCGTGAGGTTGACCATGCCGCGAGCGTAGCGGCGCAGCCGAGATATGCAGAAGCCCGGCTCAGGCGACGTTGACGCGCTGACCGGGCGGGGCGGCTTCGAGCCAGGCGAGGAAGCCGGTGAGGGCGTCCTCGCTCATGGCGAGCTCCAGCGGCTCGCCGGCATGGAGACAGCTGAGGACGACCGCGCCGGACAGCAGCGCCAGCTCCTCCTGGCCCTCCGGCGTGCGCCGGTGCAGGACCTCGATCCGGGAGCGCTGGAGCACCCGCCGCGGCCGGGGCGCATAGCTGAACACCCGGAACCACTCGACCGAGTCGTTGTTGTAGCGGGCCACGCCGAACACCCAGCCCTTGCCGCTGTCGTCGTCGGCCAGCAGCGGGGCCGGCGCCGAACCGGAGGGCAGGACCGCCTCCTCCTCCGCGCCGGCGAACAGCGCCGCGTCGGCGGCCAGCTGCTCGGGCGAGCGGGGCGGCGGCATCTTCAGCCGCGCCGAACAGTCGAAGGTCCCGCCGGGACGCTGGATCAGGCGCCGACGCAGCGCGAACGCGCCCAGCCCGAGCAGGACGGCCAGCAGTACTGCGATGACGATCACCACCGCGAAGACCATGCCCTGCCACCTCCTCGCCCGTCCGGAGCCAGGGCCGCTTCAGGCCCAATGCCTCTTCAACTGTCGTGCCACCCCCGGCGTAACTCTCGTACTGCCGTGCGGGGCCCGGGTACAGCAGTCCCGGGGTCACTCGCGTGCCCCGGGACATGTGGTTCGCCTTGTTCTGATCCTAACAAGTCGACGGCAGTGCCTAGCGCTTGGTCGCCGCCGCCAGCCGGACCTCGGCCCGGCGCTGCGCCGCCGCCGCGGTCTCGCCGGTGGACTCGGCGAGCGCCCGCTCGGCGCGCTCGATGTCGATCTCGTCCGCCAGCTCGGCGACCTCGGCCAGGATCGACAGCTTGTTGTCCGCGAAGGACAGGAAGCCGCCGTGGACCGCCGCGACGACGGTGGTGCCGTCGGCCTGGCGGATGGTCACCGGGTCGGACTCCATGACGCCCAGCACCGGCGTGTGCCCGGCCTGGATGCCGATGTCACCGGACTTGGTACGGGCAAGGACGATCGTGGCCTCGCCCGACCAGACCTTGCGGTCGGCCGCGACCAGCTCGACGTGCAGCTCAGCCACAGTGGGCTCCTCGGTCTTGATGCCCGTGCCGTGAAGCCCGGGTTGCGGAAAGAATATCGTGCACTGAGGGGCGGTCCCGTACGGGGCCGCCCCTCAGCACCTGGCCCTTCAAGAAGGTGTTACTTCTTGGCGAGCTCGGCAGCGTTGCGCTCCAGGTCCTCGATGCCACCGCACATGAAGAACGCCTGCTCCGGAGTGGAGTCGTACTTGCCGTCGGCAATGGCGTTGAACGCGTGGATGGTCTCGTCGAGCGGGACGGTCGAGCCCTCGACGCCGGTGAACTGCTTCGCCACGTAGGTGTTCTGCGAGAGGAAGCGCTCGATGCGGCGGGCGCGGTAGACGGTGATCTTGTCTTCCTCGCTCAGCTCGTCGATACCGAGGATCGCGATGATGTCCTGGAGGTCCTTGTACTTCTGCAGGATCCCCTTGATGCGGACGGCCGTGTCGTAGTGGTCCTGCGCGATGTAGCGCGGGTCCAGGATGCGGGACGAGGAGTCCAGCGGGTCGACGGCCGGGTAGATGCCCTTCTCGGAGATCGGACGGGAAAGCACCGTCGTCGCGTCGAGGTGGGCGAAGGTGGTGGCCGGGGCCGGGTCGGTCAGGTCGTCCGCGGGGACGTAGATCGCCTGCATCGAGGTGATCGAGTGACCGCGGGTCGAGGTGATGCGCTCCTGGAGGAGACCCATCTCGTCGGCCAGGTTCGGCTGGTAACCCACCGCGGAGGGCATCCGGCCGAGCAGGGTCGACACCTCGGAACCGGCCTGGGTGAACCGGAAGATGTTGTCGATGAAGAGCAGAACGTCCTGGCCCTGCACGTCACGGAAGTACTCGGCCATGGTCAGGGCCGAGAGCGCGACGCGCAGACGGGTGCCCGGCGGCTCGTCCATCTGGCCGAAGACCAGCGCGGTCTTGTCCAGAACGCCCGAGTCCTTCATCTCCTCGATGAGGTCGTTGCCCTCACGGGTACGCTCACCGACACCGGCGAAGACCGACACACCACCGAAGTTCTCGGCGACGCGGTAGATCATCTCCTGGATGAGGACGGTCTTGCCGACACCGGCACCACCGAACAGACCGATCTTGCCACCCTGGACGTACGGGGTGAGCAGGTCGATGACCTTGATGCCGGTCTCGAACATCGCGGTCTTCGACTCGAGCTGGTCGAAGCGCGGGGCGACCCGGTGGATCGGCCAGCGAGTGGTGACCTGGGCGTTGAACTCGTCCTTGTCGACGTTCAGCACCTCACCGAGGGCGTTGAAGACCTTGCCCTTGGTGATGTCGCCGACGGGGACCGAGATGGCCTCGCCGGAGTTGACGACGCTGGTGCCGCGCGACAGGCCGTCGGTCGGCTGCATCGAGATGGCGCGGACCATGCCGTCGCCCAGGTGCTGGGCGACCTCAAGGGTCAGCACCTTGCGGCCGGTGCCGTCCGGCGCGTCGATCTCGACCTTCAGCGCGTTGAACATGGCCGGCATGGCGTCGACGGGGAACTCCACGTCGACGACCGGCCCGATGACCCGCGCGACACGGCCGAGGGCCGTCGCGGTCTCAACAGTGGCAGTCATGTGTCAGTCACTCCCCGCGTTCGCGTCGGCCAGGGCGGTGGCGCCACCGACGATCTCGCTGATTTCCTGGGTGATCTCGGCCTGTCGGGCCGAGTTGGCACGTCGCGAAAGCGACTTGATGAGCTCTCCCGCATTGTCGGTCGCGCTCTTCATCGCACGACGCCGGGCGGCGTGCTCCGAGGCGGCCGACTGCAGCAGCGCGTTGTAGATCCTGCTCTCGACGTACCGCGGCAGCAGGGCGTCCAGGACGCCCTCCGCCGACGGCTCGAAGTCGTACAGCGGGAAGGGTCCGATCTCCTGCGCCTTGGCCTGCGTCTCCGCGAGCTTGAGCGGGAGCAGCCGCACGTCCACCGGGTTCTGGGTCAGCATCGAGACGAACTCGGTCGAGACCAGGTGCAGTTCGTCGACGCCACCCTCCGCCGTTTCGGTCACGAACGCGTCGATCAACGCGGCCGAGACGTTCTTGGCGTCCTGGTAGGTCGGCTTGTCGGAGAAGCCCGTCCACGAGCCGGCGATCGGGCGCTCGCGGAAGGTGAAGAAACCGACGCCCTTGCGGCCGACGATGTACGTCACCACCTGCTTGCCCTCGGACCGCAGCCGCTCCGACAGCACCTCCGCCTGCTTCAGCGCGTTGGAGGAGTAGCCGCCGGCCAGACCGCGGTCAGCCGTGATCACCAGCACCGCGGCGCGAACCGCGTTCTCCGGCTCCGTCGTCAGCGGGTGCTTGGCGTTCGACCTCGTCGCGACCGCGGTCACCGCACGGGTGAGCTCGTCCGCGTACGGAGAGGAGGCGGCCACCGCGCGCTGCGCCTTCATGATGCGCGACGCGGAGATCATCTCCATCGCCTTGGTGATCTTCTTCGTCGCGGTGACAGAGCGGATCCGGCGCTTGTAGACCCGAAGCTGTGCTCCCATGGGTCGTTACCGTCCTTTCCGTCTCTCGTCAGGCCGAGTCGCCGAGGAGCGCGCCCTGGGAGGTGGTGAACTCCTTCTTGAACGAGGTGATGGCCTCGGTCAGGGAGGCGATCGTGCCGTCCTCGAGCTTGCTGGTCTCGACGATCGTGGTCAGGATCCCCTTGTGCTCGCGGCGCAGGAAGTCCAGGAACTCACGCTCGAACTTGCGGACGTCCACGACCGGGACGTTGTCCAGCTTGCCAGTGGTGCCGGCCCAGACCGAGACGACCTGCTCCTCGACCGGGAACGGCTGGTACTGGCCCTGCTTGAGCAGCTCGACCAGGCGCGCGCCGCGCTCCAGCTGCGACTTGGAGGCCGCGTCCAGGTCGGAACCGAAGGCCGCGAAGGCCTCCAGCTCGCGGTACTGGGCGAGGTCCAGACGCAGTCGGCCGGCCACCGACTTCATGGCCTTGATCTGGGCCGAGCCACCGACGCGGGAGACCGAGATACCGACGTTCACGGCCGGGCGGATGCCGGCGTTGAACAGGTCGGACTCCAGGAAGCACTGGCCGTCGGTGATGGAGATGACGTTGGTCGGGATGTACGCCGAGACGTCGTTGGCCTTGGTCTCGATGATCGGCAGACCGGTCATCGAGCCCGCGCCCAGCTCGTCCGACAGCTTGGCGCAACGCTCCAGCAGACGGGAGTGCAGGTAGAAGACGTCACCCGGGTAGGCCTCGCGGCCCGGCGGACGGCGCAGCAGCAGCGACACGGCGCGGTACGCCTCGGCCTGCTTGCTCAGGTCGTCGAAGATGATGAGGACGTGCTTGCCGTCGTACATCCACTCCTGGCCGATGGCCGAACCGGTGTACGGGGCGAGGTACTTGAAGCCGGCCGGGTCGGACGCCGGGGCAGCCACGATGGTGGTGTACTCCAGCGCGCCCGCCTCCTCCAGCGCACCGCGCACGGAGGCGATGGTCGAGCCCTTCTGGCCGATGGCGACGTAGATGCAGCGGACCTGCTTCTTCGGGTCGCCCGAGCGCCAGTTGTCGCGCTGGTTGATGATCGTGTCGATCGCCACCGCGGTCTTGCCGGTCTGGCGGTCGCCGATGATCAGCTGACGCTGGCCGCGGCCGATCGGGGTCATCGCGTCGATGGCCTTGATGCCGGTCTGCATCGGCTCGTGCACCGACTTGCGGACCATGACGCCGGGAGCCTGCAGCTCCAGGGCGCGGCGGCCGCTGGACTCGATCTCGCCGAGGCCGTCGATCGGCTGGCCGAGCGGGTCCACGACGCGGCCGAGGTAACCCTCGCCCACGGGGACCGACAGGACCTCGCCGGTGCGGCGGACCGTCTGGCCCTCTTCGATTGCGCTGTACTCGCCGAGGACGACGACACCGATCTCGCGGGTGTCGAGGTTCAGCGCGAGGCCGAGGGTTCCGTCCTCGAACTTCAGCAGCTCGTTCGCCATGACCGAGGGCAGCCCCTCGACTCGGGCGATGCCGTCAGCCGTGTAGACGACCGTGCCGACCTCTTCACGCGAGGCGGCGTCCGGCTGGTACGCCTGGACGAAGTTGTCCAGCGCGTCCCGGATCTCCTCCGGCCGGATCGTGAGCTCCGCCATCTGGGTTCCCTGCTCTCCTAGTTGCGATCCTCGGCCCGCCCGTGGAGGGCCGCAAGTATTCGACTCTCGGCCAGTGGTTTCGACTGACCGTGTTGACCGACCGAGGGTCGGATGCTGCATCCCATCAGCCCTGTGGGGCGAAGCCCCTCCACCAAGGGTGGCGGTGGGCGACGGGTGGGCTAAGCCCGCTGTCCTGCACTTACTGCTGCTACTGCGACTGTCGGCACTACTGACCGACGAGGCCCTGCCGTGCACCGTCCATGCGGTCGGCGATGGTGCCCTCGATGATCTCGTCGCCGATCTGCACCCGGACACCGCCGAGGACCGCGGGGTCCACCTCGATGTTCAGATGGACCGGGCGACCCACCAGCTTGGCCAGAGAAGCGCCGAGGCGCTCCTTCTGCCGGTCCGACAGCGGAACGGCGACGGTCACCAGGGCGACCACCCGTCCGCGACGGCCCGCGGCCAGCCGGGAGAACTCCTCCAGGCCGCTCTCCAGGCTACGTCCGCGCGGCTGCGACACCAGCGAGGCGACCAGCTTGGTGGTGGCCGGCCTGGCCTTTCCGCCGAGCAGTCGCTCGACCAGCGCCACCTTGGCGGTGCGGTCGGCGGCGTTGTCGGTGAGCGCGGCGCGCAGCTCGTTGCTGCCCGCGACGGTCCGACCGAACCGGAAGAGCTCGTCCTCGACCTCGTCGAGCGCGCCGGCCTTGTCCGCGCCGATGATCTCGGCGAGGGCGGCCTGCTGCTCGATGCTGTCCACCAGGTCACGCGGGGCGGACCAGCGGGAGCGCACGCTGCCGGTGACCAGGTCCAGCGCGTCAGCGCCGATCTTGGCCCCGAAGAGCGAGTTCACCAGGTCAGCCTTGCGCTGACCGTCGGTGGCCGGGTCGGTGAGGATCCGGCGCAGTCCGATCTCGCGGTCCAGCACGCCGGTGACGGCCTGCAGGTCTGCGGAGAGCGCGGAGGTGTCGACCGACGCGCGGTCGGTCAGCGCCTCCAGGCGCTCGCGGGCTGCGGCGTTCGACTGCCGCGTGGCGCTGCTCACTTGGCGGCGCCCGCAGACTCTGCCGACTTCGCCTCGAGCTCGTCGAGGAAGCGGTCGATGATCCGGCTCTGCCGGGCGGAGTCCTCCAGGGACTCGCCGACGACACGGCCGGCCAGGTCAGTGGCGATACGGCCGACGTCCTGACGGAGCGCGGTCGTCACCTGGCGGCGGTCCGCCTCGATCTGGGCGTGGCCTGCGACGATGATGGACTCGCGCTGGCGCTGTCCCTCTTCGCGCATCTCCGCGATGATCGCCGAACCCTGCTCACGGGCGTGCTCGGTGATCCGAGCGGCCTCGTGACGGGCCTCAGCGAGCTGGGCCTTGTACTCATCCAGCGTCCGCGTTGCCTCGGCCTGAGCCGCTGCCGCGCGTTCCAGGCCACCCTCGATCGCGTCCCGCCGCTCGTCCAGAGTCTTCTGGATGGTGGGCAGGAGCTTCTTGCCGAGGACGCCGAAGACGATGAAGAAGCAGAGCAGGCCGATGATGAGTTCTGGGGTGGAGGGAATCAGAGGGTTCTGAGGCCCTTCCTCCGCCAGGAGCGTCAGCACCATGTCTGAACCTTTCGTCGAGTGTGGCTGCTGGCTGGTCGGCTAGCTGAAGATGAAGGGAACGACCAGGCCGAGGAGCGCCAGAACCTCACAGAGGGCGAAGCCCAGGAACATGTTCTGACGGATGACCGGCATGGCCTCGGGCTGACGGGCCATGGCCTCGATGGAGTGGCCGAAGACCAGACCGATGCCCACGCCGGGGCCGATGGCGGCCAGACCGTAGGCCACGGCGCCGAGGTTGCCCTTGACGCCGGTGGAGGCAGCGAGGTTGATGGTCTCGAGAGCGGCAGACATTTTCCCTGTCTTCCTTTGATGCGATCCGCTGGGGGGCTTCCCAGCGGAAGTCTGTTGGGGGTGCTGCGGTGCGGGTCAGTGACCCTCTTCAAGCGCTCCGCTGATGTAGAGCGAGGTGAGCAGCGTGAAGATGTAGGCCTGCAGGAACTGGATCAGGATCTCGAACGCGGTCATGCCGATGGCGAGAACGAACGATCCGCCTGCGAAGGCCGACATGATCGAAGGGGTCAGCAGGTACCAGCTGGCGACGCTGAACATCACGATGAGCATGTGACCGGCGAACATGTTGGCCCAGAGCCGCACCGCGAGGGTGAACGGGCGGGTGATCACGTTCTGCAGGAACTCAAGGAAGACGATCAGCGGGATGAGCGGCTTGGGCAGCCCTTCCATCCAGACCAGGTTCTTGACGCCGCCCTTGAAACCGTGGGTCTTGAACGTCAGGTACATGTACGTCAGCCACACCAGCAGGGCCAGGGCCACCGGGTACGCGAAGCGCGATGCCACCGGGAACTGGGCCAGCGGGATGATGGACATGATGTTCATGATCCATACGAAGAAGAAGATCGAGGTCAGGAAGGGCACGAACTTGTCGCCCTTCTTCCCGATCACGTCACGGGCGATGCTCCGCGAGATGAAGGTGTACCCGATCTCACCGACCAGCTGCAGCTTCCCGGGCACGAGCTTCGGCTTCCGGAACGCCGCCCAGAAGAAGCCGACGACGATCAGCATGCAGATCACGGCAAGCAGCATCGGCTTGGTGAAGTCGAAGCTACCGATGCTGAAGATCGGCTTGAAGTTGAACGAGTTGAGGCCCGGCGCGGGGAAGGCACAGTTCGCATTGATGTGACACCCGCTCTCAGCGAGCAGCGTGGCGGGGGTACTCACCCGTGACTCCTTCGTCGTGACGCATAAGAACAGCAACCTTGTGTGTCGGCGCGGCGGTGAGGCCGCGCGTCGGCACGGGGGACGTGGGGTGGCGGTGCCGCCGCTGTCCGCCGCCGCTCCGAGCTGCTGTGCTCTGGAGCCGAGGACCGGGCACCCCCGGGACCTGCATCGTCGACACGGCAGCAACTGCCAGGGCGACGGTCGATCCGGGTACGCCGCTGGCCGGACGGGCGGTGCCCGCGCGGCCGGATGCGCTTCCGGACGATAGCAGATCGGGATGAAGCGTCTTTAGTCCGCCCTTACGTCCCATCTCGGGACTCCGTCTTCGGAGACCCCGTCTTCGACGAGTCCGCCGAGGGTTCCGGATAGACGTAGAGCGTCTTGGAGCGCATGGTGTAGAAGACCTGACCGCCCACCCACGTCAACGCGGTGGCCAGCAGGGTGAGCGCGAACGCCCGCGAGTTGAACAGCGTGGTGTTCTTGAAGACCACGATGAAGACCCCGACCAGCAGGATCTGCACCGCGTAGACCAGCATCCCGGCCATCATCACCAGCTGCGGCCGGTCACGGGTGAGGCGCATCAGCGCCCAGAACCCGAGGCCGAAGAAGACAGCTACCACGCCGACCCCGACCAGTGACCCGACCAGCCCCTTCTCACCCGCGACCAGGGCACTGACGATGATGGCCACGACTCCCACGGGAGCTGCGGGAAGCGCAGCACCCCGGAGAATCCGGGCGTCGTTGGACAGCATCGTCGTCAACTCCGGCGCGATGGGTGGAAAGGGGATGAGCAAGCAGACCGAGGAAGGAGAGCGAACACTCTGTCACAGGCACCGCGAGGCGGACCGCGACCGAAGACCCTTCTCCCATAAGGTTCTTCGGCTCTTCTCCTGACGTCGTGAACGGTATCACAAGCTATTTGGTGAGGTCTTTACTTTTCGGGTGTGCTTCTTGCCACACGGGCTCACCCGGAGGGATTAACTGGCGTTGCGTCCGGATACGCCCGAATGGTGACCCGCCGCGTGCGCGCCGGTGCCGATCCGGCGCAGCAACTCCTGGTCCGAGGAGGTCAGTCCGGCCTCCTCGTCGAGCGGCTCGGCACCGGTCGGCCCGACGGCGGCCGGCACGGCAGCGGCCTGCACCTCGACGGCGGCAGCGGCGCGCGCGATCCCGAGCCGCCCGGAGCGGGCTGCTGTCCGGCGGTAGCGCGGCGGCAGGAAGCGCTCCGCCATCCGGGGGGCGTGCGGCTTGAAGCGAGGCATCAGCAGCACCACGATGCCGATCACGCACAGCCCCATCGCGATCTTGATGGCCAGCAGTTCGGTACTGCCCACCGAGAAGGCCACGGTCGCGAAGGCGATCAGCGCGGCCCAGAAGTACATGATCAGCACGGCCCGGCTGTGCGAGTGACCGATCTGCAGCAGCCGGTGGTGCAGGTGCTGCTTGTCGGCGGCGAACGGCGACTTCCCGGCCCAGGTCCGGCGGACCACCGCGAGCAGCAGGTCGGCCAGCGGGATCGCGATCACGGTCAGCGGCAGCAGCAGCGGGATGAACAGCGGGAGGGAGGCGTGGGTGGCGTCGGTCTGCGAGTTGCCGCTGGCGGCGGTGACCGCACTGGGGTCGACCCGGCCGGTGATGGAGATCATCGACACCGACAGCACCAGGCCGATCAGCATCGACCCGGAGTCGCCCATGAAGATCCGGGCCGGGTGCAGGTTGTGCGGCAGGAAGCCCACGCACATGCCCACCAGGATCACGCTGAACAGCGTCGCGGGCAGGGCGTCGGGCAGGCCGTCGATGGAGGAGAGCCGGTAGGCGTAGATGAAGAAGGCCAGCGAGGCGATGCAGACCATGCCGGCCGCCAGGCCGTCCAGCCCGTCGATGAAGTTGACCGCGTTCACGCTCAGCACCACCAGCAGCACCGCGAGGAAGGTGCCCAGCTGGTGCGGGACGATCAGGCCGAGGCCGGGGATCGGCAGCCAGAGCACGGTGATGCCCTGGTAGACCATGACACCGGCGGCGACCAGCTGGCCGCCCAGCTTGACCAGCGCGTCCACACCCCACTTGTCGTCCAGCACGCCGATGATCCACATGATCGCGGAACCGGAGAGCAGCGCCGGGACATCGGTGCCGTCGTGGAAGACGGAGCTGAGGGTGGTCAGTTTGGAGGCGACCAGCAGGCCGGCGCAGAGCCCGGCGAACATGGCGATACCGCCCAGGCGCGGGGTCGGCTCCTGGTGGACGTCGCGCTCGCGGATCTCGGGCATGGCGCCGGCGACGATCGCGAACTTCCTGACCGGACCGGTCAACAGATACGTGACCGCAGCCGTGACGCACAGCGTCAACAGGAACTCACGCACCAGCGCCCTCCTCCACTGCGGTCGGCACCCCCGTGACTCCGGCTGAGCATAGCGCCATGGGCCGGAGTGCTGGTTGTGCCTGAAGGTGCGTCACAACGCATCACCTTAGTAACAAGGACGCCGAAAACCACCTCGGGGGTTGGGCCGACAGGTAACAATCCTGCCAAGACCGGCCCTCCCGCGGGAGTTCTCGGACGAACTAGAACGGACCATCCTGTTCCGGATATGCGGGGAACCGTTCCAGCAGTTCCCGCACCTCACGGCCGACCGCCGACCGCTCCGCCGCACCCGCCGCCGTGGACCCGTCGGCCCGCAGCGCCCGGCCCACCAGTACCGCGACGGTCCGCATTTCCGCAGGTCCCAGCCCCTGGGTGGTGACAGAGGCGGTCCCCGCCCTGACCCCGGAGGCCAGCGCCGGGGGCGCCTCCTCGTACGGCACCGCGCAGTGGCCGAGCAGCAGCCCGGCCGCCTCGCAGCGGTGTTCGACCTCGTGCCCGGTCAGCCCGGACGGCCGGGCGTCCGCGGTGACCAGGTGGGTGTCGGTGCCGCCGGTCAGCGGGCACAGGCCCTCCGCCGCCAGCGCCTCGGCCAGAACCTGGGCGTTCGCCACTGCTTCCTGTGCGTATGCCCTGAATTCCGGGGTCGACGCGTGGCCGAGCGCCAGTGCCTTGGCCGCCAGTACGTTCACGGCCGGCCCGCCCTGGGTGAACGGCGAGACCGCCCGGTCCAGCCGCTCCGCGAGCTCGGCCGTGCACAGCAGCAGTCCGCCGTGCGGACCGCCGAGCAGCTTGTGGGTGACCCCGCAGACCAGGTCCGCGTACGGCACCGGGGATCCGCCGATCCCGGCGGCGACCAACCCGATCGTCTGCGAGACGTCCGCCACCAGATAGGCCCCGACCTCGTCCGCGATCTCGCGGAAGGCCGGCCAGTCGAGCTGCCGGGGGTAGGAGATCGCCCCGGCCACGATCGCCTTGGGGCGGACCGCGCGGGCCAGCCGGCGCACCTGGTCGAGGTCGATCCGCCCGTCGTCGGCGCGGACCCCGTAGCCGGTGATGTCGAACCAGCGTCCGGAGAAGTTGGCCCGGGAGCCGTGGGTGAGGTGGCCGCCGTGCGGCAGCGACATCGCCAGCACCGCGTCGCCCGGGCGCAGCAGCGCCGCGTAGGCGGCGAGCACGGCGGCGGTGCCGCTGGACGGCTGGACGTTCGCGTGGTCGGCACCGAACAGCGCCTTCGCCCGGTCGACCGCGAGCCGCTCCACGGCGTCGGCCTGGGCGCAGCCGGTGTGGTGCCGACGGCCCGGGTAGCCCTCGGCGTACTTGTCGGCGAAGACGCTGCCGAGCAGGGCCCGGACGGCGGGCGGGGAGATGTTCTCACCGGCCAGCAGGTCCAGCTGGGTCCGGCGGCGTTCGGCCTCGGCGCCGAGGATCGCCGCCAGCGCGGGGTCCGCGGCGAGCGAGGAGCCTGCGGTCGGGGCGGGGTCTGCGGTCGGGGCGGGGTCCGGGGCGGGGGCGGGCTCCGTCGCCGGGACCGTGGTCGGGTCCTCCGTGGAGGTGGTGACCGGTGCCATCGCTCTCGCCTCGCTCCTGGCGCTGCCCCAGTGGTCTTTCGAAGCAACTCTAGGTCGGGAGAAACGGTCCTGCTCGGTCTAGACGGTCACTCGGGCGACGCCGGTCAGCGCGGTGACGATCGGGTCGAGCGCGTCGAAGATCTCCTCGCCGCAGTTGCGGAACATCCCCAGCGGCGCCCCGTAGGGGTCGTCCACCTCGTCCGCCTCCGGGGTCGCCGCCAGCAGCCAGCCGCGCAGCGCCGCCGCCGCGCTCACCAGGGCGCGGGCCCGGGTGGCCATCTCGCCGGGCTGCTCGGAGGCGTCCGGGAGGGTCGCCGGGTCTATCGCCCGCACCAGCCGGGTGAACTCCTTGAGGGTGAAGGTCCGCAGTCCGGCCGCGTGGCCCATGGAGATCACCTGGGCCCGGTGGTCCAGGGTGGCGGTCAGCACCAGGTCCGCGCCGACGACATGCTCGTCCAGCAGCTCCCGGCCGACGAAGCCGAAGGGGTCGGCGCCGTACTCGGCGAGGATCTCGGCGGCGTTGGGCTCCATCGGCGCGCCCTCGTGGCCCCAGGTGCCGGCGCTCTCCACCAGGATGTCCCCGGTCCCGGTGCCGAGCCGGTGGTCCAGCTCGTGCCGGGTCAGCCGTTCGGCGATGGGCGAGCGGCAGACGCTGCCGGTACAGACGTAGAGGATCTTGAAGGGACCGGTCCTGGGGTCCGCGCCGCCGTAGTAGGGGCGCGGTGCGGGACGGGCGTGGCGGCCGACCGACAGGGAACCGCCCAAGGGAATGACGGAACCGGACGGCGCCCCCCGTTGGGGCCCGACTCCGTGCGCTCCGTGCGCTCCGCTGCGGCTGTTCCGGCTGGGGTCGATCACCTGCCGGCCTCCACCAGGTCGGGTACCACCTCGCGGAGCTGCGCAGCGGTGACCGCGCCAGCTCGCAGCAGCACCGGGACCCGCCCGGTGACGTCGACGATGGAGGAGGGCATGCCGTGGTCCGCACGGCCCCCGTCCAGGTAGATCGAGACCTTGTCGCCGAGCTGCTCCTGGGCCTCGTCGCAGTCGGCCGGGGAGGGGCCGCCGGTCAGGTTGGCGCTGGAGACCGCGAGCGGTCCGGTGGTGTTCAGCAGCTCGATGGCGACCGGGTGCAGCGGCATCCGGATCGCCACGGTGCCCCGGGCGTCGCCCAGGTCCCAGCGCAGCGAGGGCTGGTGCCGGGTGACCAGGGTCAGCCCGCCCGGCCAGAAGGCGTCGACCAGTTCCCAGGCGGACTCGCTGAAGTCGCTGACCAGCCCGTGCAGCGTGGTCGGCGAACCCACCAGCACCGGCGTGGGCATGTTGCGGCCCCGGCCCTTGGCGGCCAGCAGGTCCGCGACGGCGTCGGGCTTGAAGGCGTCCGCGCCCAGCCCGTAGACGGTGTCGGTCGGCAGCACGACCAGCTCGCCGCGGCGGATCGCCGAGGCGGCCTCGCGCAGTCCGGACGCGCGGTCGCTCGGATCGGCACAGTCGTAGCGGCGGCTCATCGGTGCTGGCCCCTTTCGTGGGCTTCCTGGGCGGGCGCGGTGCGGTCGGTGCGGGCAGTGCTGGCCGCGTCGGCGCGGTCAGGGTGGACGAAGGTCACGGCGCGGCTCTGCGCGCGGTGGCGAAGCGCGGCCGGTTGTTCAGGTCGCGGTGGTCGGCCGCGTCGGTCCAGCCGGACTCCTCGCGGAAGATCCACGGGACCAGTCCGCCCTGGGTGTCGGCGTGCTCGATGACCACCACCCCGCCGGGCCGCAGCAGCCGCGCGGCGACCTTCTCGATCCCCCTGATGGTGTCCAGCCCGTCCTCGCCGGAGAACAGCGCCAGCTCCGGGTCGTGGTCCCGGGCCTCCGGGGCGACGTACTCCCACTCGGTCAGCGGGATGTACGGGGGGTTGCTGATCACCAGGTCGAAGCGGCCGTTCAGCTCCGGCTGGTCGGCGAAGGCCTTGGTGGCGTCGCCCTGGGTCAGGTTGATCCGCGGGGCGTCCGGGCTGGCGTCGACGTTCCGCCGGGCCCAGGCGTACGCCTGGTCGGACAGCTCGACCGCGTGCACCCTGCTGCGCGGCACCTCCTGGGCCAGCGCCAGCGCGATCGCGCCGGAGCCCGTGCACAGGTCCACCACCAGCGGCTCGGCCACGTCCATGGAGCGCAGGGCGTCTATGGCCCAGCCGACCACCGACTCGGTCTCCGGACGCGGCACGAAGACCCCGGGCCCCACCTGGAGCTCCAGGTAGCGGAAGAAGGCCCGGCCGGTGATGTGCTGCAGCGGCTCCCGGGCCTCGCGTCGGGAGATGACCTCCCAGTAGCGGGCGTCGAACTCGGAGTCGGCGACGGTGTGCAGCTCGCCGCGCTTGACCTCGTGGACGTACGCGGCCAGCTCCTCCGCGTCGAAACGCGGCGAAGGCACGCCTGCGGCAGCCAACCGCTGGGTGGCCTGGGCCACCTCGGCGAGCAGCAGGTTCACTGCGTACCTCCTCGGATCCGGGATCGGGCTGTCGTCAGTTGTTCTGGGCTGCGGCTTCGAGGCGCGCGGTGGCGTCGGCGTCGACCGCCGACTGGATGATCGGGTCCAGCTCGCCGCCGAGGACCTGGTCCAGGTTGTACGCCTTGAAGCCGGTCCGGTGGTCCGAGATCCGGTTCTCCGGGAAGTTGTAGGTGCGGATCCGCTCGGAGCGGTCCACGCTGCGCACCTGGCTGCGACGGGCGTCGCTGGCCTCCTGGTCGGCCTCCTCCTGGGCGGCCGCGAGGATCCGCGAGCGCAGGATCCGCATCGCCTGCTCCTTGTTCTGGAGCTGGCTCTTCTGATTCTGGCAGGAGGAGACGATGCCGGTGGGGAGGTGGGTGATCCGGACCGCCGAGTCGGTGGTGTTGACCGACTGGCCGCCGGGGCCCGAGGAGCGGTAGACGTCGATCCGCAGGTCGTTGGCGTTGATCTCGATCTCGACGTCCTCCGCCTCCGGGGTGACCAGCACGCCGGCCGCGGAGGTGTGGATCCGGCCCTGCGACTCGGTCGCCGGCACCCGCTGCACCCGGTGCACGCCGCCCTCGTACTTCAGCCGAGCCCACACGCCCTGGCCGGGCTCGGTGCCACGGGCCTTCACCGAGACCTGGACGTCCTTGTAGCCGCCGAGGTCGGACTCGTTGGCGTCGATGATCTCGGTCTTCCAGCCGACCTTCTCCGCGTAGCGGAGGTACATCCGCAGCAGGTCCCCGGCGAACAGCGCCGACTCCTCACCGCCCTCGCCCGCCTTGACCTCAAGGATCACGTCCTTGTCGTCGTTGGGGTCGCGCGGGACCAGCAGCAGCCGCAGGTCCTCGGTGAGTTCGTCGCGCCGCTGCTCCAGCGACTTGATCTCGGCGTAGAAGTCCGGGTCGTCGGCGGCCAGCTCGCGGGCGGTCTCGATGTCCTCGCCGGTCTGCCGCCAGGCGCGGTAGGCGGCGGTGATCGGGGTCAGCTCGGCGTAGCGCTTGGAGAGCCTGCGCGCCTCGCCCTGGTCCGCGTGGACCGCCGGATCCGCCAGCCGCTCCTCGAGAACCGCGTGCTCGCTCAGGAGCTCCTCGACTGCCTCGAACATGGGGCTGTGCCTTCTTCCGACGTACGTGGGGTGCAAACGGGGGCGGACGATCAGGACCGGCGCGGGTGGGACCGCAGCGGGGCAACGCGAACGGCGCCGACCGGAAGCGTCCCTGCTGTCCTTGGAGAAAGTGCAGAAGGGAACGCGCCCGACCGGCGCCGAAAGGTCGCTAGCCCTGCTTGTGGCTGGCGGCGTGCTGCTTGCCGAAGCGGGCCTCGAAGCGGGCGACACGGCCACCGGTGTCCATGATCTTCTGCTTGCCGGTGTAGAAGGGGTGGCAGTTCGAGCAGATTTCGGCGCGCATCACGCCGGAGGGCTCGGTGCTGCGGGTGGTGAACTCGTTGCCACAGGTGCAGGTGACCTGGGTGACCACGTAGGTCGGGTGGATCTCGGACTTCAAGGGGTGCTCCTAGGTTCGGGAGGGCTCCGGGTCGGACGGCGGGTTGCCGTTCGTGAACCGGGACCGACGTACCAGTCTGCCAGCACTGGCCGCATCTCCCCAAACCGGGAACGGGCCGCGGATATTCCGACGTGTACACGATCACCGTCGACCCTGGCGCGGCTACCGGGCCGCGCCCGCGGGGGCGCCCGGCGTGGTGCCAGGCGCCAGGGCTGCGGCCCCGGTCACCGCCCCTGGCGGGGTCGCACCGGAGGCCCCGGCGGTGGCGGCTGCGGAGGCCGTGGCCGAGGCCGCCGCCGGGGGCGCCGTGGCCGTGCCGGGGGCCGTGGAGGGGGTCGTGGAGGGGGTCGTGGAGGGGGTCGTGGAGGGGGTCGTCGAGGCGGAGTCGGCCGGGTTGGCGATCTGCAGCGCCAGGACCGAGGCGGGGATCGGCTGCCCGTTCTGCAGCGCCGTCCACAGTGCGGTGGCCTGCGGCTCCAGCGCCACCAGCCGGTTGGGGTCGCTGGGGGCCACCGTCGTGGGCATGGTCACCGAGGTGATGTCGCCGGCGCCGATCCCCTTCAGGCCCTCCGCGAAGGAGATCAGCGAGGCCACCGAGCCCAGGTCGCTGTCGGTGGTCAGCGCACTGGTGGCGGTGTCGGCCAGGTCGTACAGCTTGGCCGGGTTGCCGAGCAGGTCGAGTCCTTCGGCCTGGGTCAGGATCGACCTGACCATCTGCTGCTGGAGCTCGATCCGGCCCAGGTCGCTGCCGTCCCCCACGCCGTGCCGGGTGCGGACGAAGGCGAGGGCCTGGTCACCGTCGAGGTGGTGGGTACCGGCCGGGAGGTGGAGCCCGCTCAGGTCGTCGTCGATCGGCACGGTGGTGGTGACCGTCACCCCGCCCAGGGCGTCGATCAGCTTGGCGAAGCCGGAGAAGTCGACCTCGACGAAGTGGTCCATCCGCAGGCCGGTCATCGACTCCACCGTCTTCACCGCGCAGACCGGTCCGCCGACCTCGTAGGCGGTGTTGAACATCACGCCGTCCACGGCCGGCAGCTCGCCGCCGGTCGGGCTGCCGGTGCTGCTGCTGGTACTGGTGCAGGAGGGCCGGCTGACCAGGGTGTCCCGGGGGATGCTGACCACGTCCGCCTTGGTGTGCTGCTCGTTGACGTGGACGATCATCGCGGTGTCGGAGCGCGCCGTGCCGTCGGTGGGCCCTCCGGCCAGCTGCCGGTTGGCCCCGGAGCGCGAGTCGGAACCCAGCACCAGGATGTCCATCGCACCGCTGCTGGACGCCGAGGGGCGGTCGCTGCCCAGCGCCCCGGAGATGTCCACGGTCCGCAGGTTGCGGTTGAGCTTCCAGTACAGGAGCCCGCCGCCGACGGCCGCCAGCAGCACCAGCCCGCCGGTGACCCAGGCGAGGCCGAGCAGCAGCCGGCGCCGTCGGCTGCGCGGCGGCCGCGGGGGCTGCTGTTCCGGCTGCGTCGGCAGCTGCTCCGGCTGCGGCGGCTGCGGTGACTCGTCGTTCATCGCGCTCCCGTCCGTACCTGCCTGGGCCGTTCTGTGCATTCTCGTACGGACCCGGACGCACCGCAGCCCCGGACCGAGTCGGTCCGGGGCTGCGGCGGTGCCGTTCGGGGCAGGGTCAGTCGCCCTGGCCCGGCGTCGTCTTGGCGATCTGCATCAGGAACTCGGCGTTGCTGGAGGTCTTCTTCATCTTGTCCACCAGCAGCTCGATGGCCTGCTGCGAGTCGAGCGCGTGCAGCACCCGGCGGAGCTTCCAGACGATCGACAGCTCCTCGGCGCCGAGCAGGATCTCCTCCTTGCGGGTGCTGGACGCGTCGACGTCCACCGCCGGGAAGATCCGCTTGTCCGCGAGCTTGCGGTCGAGCTTGAGCTCCATGTTGCCGGTGCCCTTGAACTCCTCGAAGATCACGTCGTCCATCCGCGAGCCGGTGTCGACCAGCGCGGTGGCGATGATGGTCAGCGAGCCGCCGTTCTCGATGTTGCGCGCCGCACCGAAGAACTTCTTCGGCGGGTAGAGCGCGGTCGAGTCGACACCACCGGACAGGATGCGCCCGGAGGTCGGGGCCGCCAGGTTGTAGGCGCGGCCCAGACGGGTGATCGAGTCCAGCAGCACGACCACGTCGTGGCCCAGCTCCACCAGCCGCTTGGCCCGCTCGATGGCGAGCTCGGCGACGGTGGTGTGGTCCTCGGCCGGACGGTCGAAGGTCGAGGAGATGACCTCGCCCTTGACCGAGCGCTGCATGTCGGTGACCTCTTCCGGACGCTCGTCGACCAGGACGACCATCAGGTGGCACTCGGGGTTGTTGTGGGTGATCGCGTTGGCGATCGCCTGCATGATCATCGTCTTGCCGGTCTTCGGCTGGGCGACGATCAGACCGCGCTGGCCCTTGCCGATCGGCGTCACCAGGTCGATGATCCGGGTCGTGATGACCCCCGGATCGGTCTCCAGGCGCAGCCGCTCCTGCGGGTACAGCGGGGTGAGCTTGTTGAACTCCGGGCGGTTGCGGCCCGAGTCGGGCTCGCTGCCGTTCACCGAGTCCAGTCGGACCAGCGCGTTGAACTTCTCGCGGCGCTCGCCGTCCTTGGGCTGGCGCACGGCGCCGGTGATCGCGTCGCCCTTGCGCAGGCCGTTCTTGCGCACCTGGGCCAGCGAGACGTAGACGTCGTTCGGGCCGGACAGGTAGCCGGAGGTCCGAACGAAGGCGTAGTTGTCCAGGATGTCCAGGATGCCGGCCACCGGGATCAGCACGTCGTCGTCGTTGACCTGCTGCTCGACCGGGGCGTCGAAGCCGTCCCGGCGGTTGCGGCGGTTGCGGTCGCGGTAGCGTCCGCGGCGGCGGCCGCCGAACTCGTCGTCCTCCTGGTAGCCGCCCTGGTTGCCCTGGCCCTGCTGGCCCTGGCTCTGTCCCTGGCCCTGCTGGCCCTGGCCGGCGTTCTGACCCTGGCGGCCCTGGTTGCCCTGGCCGTCCTGGCTCTGGTTGCCGCGGTCGCGGTCCCGGCGGTTGCGCCGCTCACCGCGCTCACCGCGCTCGGGGCGGTCGTTGCCGGCACCGCGCTCGCGGCGGTTGTCGCCCTCCGTCTCGGTGGCAACGGCGCCGGAGTTGGTGGCGCCGTTGCCGGCGTCCTGGCCGCGGTCACGGCGCTCACGGCGCTCACGGCGGCCCTCGCGGCCCTCCGCACCGTCGGTGCGGGGCTGCTCCTGGGCCTGGCGCTCGCGCACCTCGGTGGCGACCGAGGCCTCGGCCGGGGCGGCCACCGGGGTGGCCGGAGCGGCCTCAGGGGCGGCGGTGGCGCTCAGCGAGGTGGCCGGGGCGGTGGCGCGGCGGCTGCGGCGCGGGGCCCGCTCCGCGGTCGCGGCGTCACCCGCGACCTGGACCGGGATGTCGATCTGCTGCTGCTCGACGGCGCGCGACCGAGCGGTGCGGCGGGCCGGAGCGGCCTCGGCGGGCGCCTCGGCGGCTGCCGGGGCGACGGGGGCCGCGGCGGGCGCGGGCTGCTCGGCGACGGGCGCGGCAGCGGTCTTGGCAGCGCGCGGGGCACGCTTGGCGGGCGCCTCGGTGGCGGCCAGCAGCGGGTCGCCACCGCTCTTCGCCTTGATGGCGTCGATCAGGTCGCCCTTGCGCATCCGGCCTGTGCCGCTGATGCCGAGGCCGGTGGCGAGCTGCTGCAGCTCTGCGAGCACCATGGCGTTGAGCCCGGTGCCCGTGGTCCGACGGCGCTTCGGCGCAGAGGCCGTGTTTGCGTCCGACGCATCAGCGTCCGGGCGCGCGCCCATCAGATCGGTGGTGTCGCTCACGAAGGGTCCTTCCCTGGAGCGGACGTCGGCCTGTCTGGCTCGGCGACCGGTTGTGCTGTCCGTTCCTGCGTTCGTTGGTGCAGGAACGGGGCGGTGGTCCGCCGGATGGCGGTCATACGAAAGTGCGGTATCCCCTTGCGGTGTCCTGAGTGCTGACGCACACCGCTTCCCGGGCCCCGGTCGCGTGTCTGGTTTCCCCTCCCCGGACTGCAGTCTCGGCACGGGCTGTGCGTCACATGCGGGACTGAGGCACCGACACGGCTTCGGGATGCGATCACACTTGCGCAGGCAGGCTGCGTACGCGCTGTGGCTGGCTCCCGGAGAATTGCTGTCCCGGAGCGGCTGCCCCACGGAAGCGGAGCGGACCAGGATCGGGACGCGGCGCACCGGGCCCCGTAGGGCACCTGGTGCAGACATGAGATTAACACTACTGGACCCAACAAACATTCCCCCACACTGTGTCGGTCAATCGTGTCCTGATCCTCACAGTTCGCACAACCCGGCCCCACTCAAGCGGAAATACGGAGTCCGCTCCTCGGCTCCGTCGCTCAGGGGGCGAGCGGCAGCACCGCGGTGCCCTCCAGGTCCAGCTGCAGCCGGTGCGCGGCCCAGCCCTCGCCCGCACCGGCGACCAGCTTCTCGGCCGTGGCCGGGTCCGTCAGCGCCAGCACCGTGGGTCCGGCGCCGGAGATCGCGGCGGCCACGCCGCGCGCCCGCAGCTCGGCGACCAGGGCCGCGCTGTGCGGCATCGCCGGCGAGCGGTAGTCCTGGTGCAACCGGTCCTCGGTGGCCGCGAACAGCAGCTCAGGACGGCGGGTGACCGCCTCGACGAACAGCGCGGCGCGGCCCACGTTGGCGGCGGCGTCGGCGTGCGGGACGGTGGCGGGCAGCAGCCCCCGCGCCACCTCGGTCAGCACCGGGTCGGCCGGGACGAAGACGACCGGGGCGATCAGCTCGGACGGGGCCAGGCTGACGGCGTGGGCGTCCTGGTCGCCGTGGTCGCCCTCGGTCCAGGCGATGGTGAAGCCGCCGAGCAGGCAGGCGGCGACATTGTCCGGGTGGCCCTCGATCTCCGAGGCCAGGGCGAGCAGCGCGGCGTCGTCCAGCTGCTCGGCACCGCCGACGGTCACCGCGCGCGCGGCGACGATGCCGGCGCAGATCGCGGCGGAGGAGGAGCCGAGGCCGCGGCCGTGCGGAATCCGGTTGGCACAGACCACTTCGAGGCCGCGGGGCTGGCCGCCCAGGCGGTCGAAGGCGGCGCGCATGGCGCGGACCACCAGGTGCCGCTCGTCCCTGGCCAGGCTGTCGGCGCCCTCGCCGGCGATGTCGACATGCAGACCCGACTCGGCCACCCGCACCACGACGTCGTCGTAGAGCCCCAGCGCGAGGCCGAAGGAGTCGAACCCGGGGCCGAGGTTGGCGCTGGTCGCGGGGGTCCGGACGCGGGTGGCGGCGGCTCGGAAGGCGGGGCCGGGCATGTCGCTGCTGCTCCTGGGGTCGGTGTCGGTACGTCGGCAAGGCGGTGGACACAAGGCGTTACGTCGGCAAGGCGCTGGGACGGGTGGGCGCGACAGGTCGGGCGCCGCGTCGGTCGCGCAGTAGGTATACAGGTCGGTACGCCGCTGTGCCAGCTCGGCACCGGCCCTTGGGCCGACCGGGGCCCCGGCCCGCCGGTGGTCCGGCGGGCCGGAGCCCTCGCACTCCTGGAGCGCTGTCGTACGCGTGGAGCGCTGTCGTACGCGTGGAGCGCTGCCCGCGCTCAGGCGAGGTTCAGCTGCTCCGCCGCCGCGGTGGCGTCGATCGGGATCACGGTGGGACGCGGCGCGCCGGCCACCGCCCAGTCCGGGTCCTTGAGCCCGTTGCCGGTGACCGTGCAGACGATCCGCTGGCCGGGGTCGACCAGCCCCTGCTCCGTGGCCTGCAGCAGGCCGGCCACGCTCGCGGCCGAGGCCGGCTCCACGAAGACGCCCTCCGAGGCCGCCAGCAGCCGGTAGGCGGACAGGATCTGACGGTCCGTGACCTTGTCGATCAGGCCGCCCGACTCGTCCCGCGCGGCGAGCGCGAAGTCCCAGGAGGCCGGGTTGCCGATGCGGATCGCGGTGGCGATGGTCTGCGGCTGCAGCACCGGCGCACCGTCGACGATCGGCGCGGAGCCGGAGGCCTGGTAGCCCCACATGCGCGGGGTGCGCGAGCTCACGCCAGGAAGGATGCGGGGCGAAGCCCCTCCGTCAAGGGTGGCGGCGGGCGACGGGCGGGCATACTCGCGGTAGCCCCTCCAGTAGGCGGTGATGTTGCCGGCGTTGCCGACCGGGAGGACGTGGATGTCCGGGGCGTCGCCCAGCATGTCCACGATCTCGAAGGCGGCCGTCTTCTGGCCCTCGATCCGGACCGGGTTCACCGAGTTCACCAGGGCGACCGGGTACTTGTCGGAGAGGTCGCGGGCCAGCGTCAGGCAGTCGTCGAAGTTGCCGTCGACCTGGAGGATCTTCGCGCCGTGGATCAGCGCCTGGCCCATCTTCCCGAGCGCGATCTTGCCCTGCGGCACCAGCACCGCGCACACCATCCCGGCCCGCACCGCGTAGGCGGCGGCGGAGGCCGAGGTGTTGCCGGTGGAGGCGCAGATGACGGCCTGGGCGCCGTCCTCCTTGGCCTTGGACATGGCCATCGTCATCCCGCGGTCCTTGAAGGAGCCGGTCGGGTTGGCGCCCTCGACCTTCAGGTAGACCTCGCAGCCCGTGCGCTCGGAGAGCAGCTGGGCGGGGACGAGCGGCGTACCGCCCTCCAGCAGGGTGACGACCGGGGTCGCCGCGGTGACCGGGAGGCGGTCCCGGTACTCCTCGATCAGGCCCCGCCACTGGTGTGTACGGGGGCCACGGTCCTGGATGGTGGTGCTCATTGGGTTCATTCCCCTTCGACACGCATGATGCTGGCAACGCCGCGGACATTGTCCAGGCTGCGCAGTGCGGTGACCGTCGCGGACAGCGCGGCGTCGGCGGCGCGGTGAGTCACGACGACAAGTGAGGCGTCGCCCTCCCGACCTGTCTGCCGGACCGTGTCGATGGACACGCCGTGCTCGGCGAAGACGGTGGCGACCTGCGCCAGGACGCCCGCCTTGTCGGCGACGTCGAGGCTGACGTGGTAGCGGGTCACTACATCGTCCATGGGGTTAACGGTGAGCTGAGCGTACGCCGACTCGCCCGGTCCCGTGGAACCGGCCAGCTTGTTCCGGCAGACCGCGACCAGGTCGCCGAGGACCGCGCTGGCCGTCGGGGCGCCGCCGGCGCCGGGTCCGTAGAACATCAGCTGCCCGGCGGCGTCGGCCTCGACGAAGACCGCGTTGTAGGCGCCGCGGACATTGGCCAGCGGATGGGTGAGCGGGATCATCGCCGGGTGGACCCGGGCGGTGACCGAGGCGCCGTCGGCCGAGCGCTCGCAGATCGCCAGCAGCTTCACCACGCAGCCCATCGCCTTGGCGCTGGCGATGTCCGCGGCGGTGACCTCGGTGATGCCCTCGCGGAAGACGTCGGCGGCGGTGACCCGGGTGTGGAAGGCGATCCCGGCCAGGATGGCGGCCTTGGCGGCGGCGTCGAAGCCCTCGACGTCGGCGGTCGGGTCGGCCTCGGCGTAGCCGAGGGCGGTGGCCTCCTCCAGCGCCTCCGAGTAGCCGGCGCCGGTGGAGTCCATCTTGTCGAGGATGAAGTTGGTGGTGCCGTTGACGATGCCGAGCACCCGGTTGACCTTGTCGCCGGCCAGCGACTCGCGGAGCGGGCGGATCAGCGGGATCGCCCCGGCGACCGCGGCCTCGTAGTACAGGTCCACGCCGGCCCGGCCGGCCGCGGCGTGGAGGGCCGCGCCCTCGGCCGCCAGCAGCGCCTTGTTGGCGCTGACGACGGAGGCGCCGCTGTCGAAGGCGCCGAGGATCAGCGAACGGGCGGGCTCGATGCCGCCGATGACCTCGATCACCACGTCGATGTCGTCCCGTTTCACCAGCCCGGTGGCGTCCGTGGTGAGCAGGTGCTCGGGGACGCCGGGGCGGGGCCGGTTGGCGCGGCGCACCGCCACCCCGGCCAGCTCGACCCTGGCGCCGATCCTGGCTTCGAGGTCGGCCGCCTGCGTCGTCATGATGCGAGCCACTTCGGTCCCCACGACTCCACAACCGAGGAGCGCTACCTTAAGTGTGCGCATCGTCCGACTCCGCTCTACTGGTTCTTCAGGGCTGAATTCTGTTGGCCCGGTGCTGTGCATCGGGCCCGGGGATCCCACCAGTCTCCGGGACGGAACGGTGAATTCTTCGGCCGTTCCAGACTCTGAGACGGATATTTCGCTAGCCGATATCGAGCCGCAGCAGATCCTCCTCCGTCTCGCGGCGGACGATCACCCGCGCCGCACCGGCCGAGACGGCGACCACCGGAGGCTTCAGTGCGTGGTTGTAGTTGCTGGCCATGGACCGGCAGTAGGCGCCGGTCGCCGGGACCGCCACCAGGTCGCCGGGGGCCAGGTCGGCCGGCAGGAACGCGTCCTTGACCACGATGTCGCCGGACTCGCAGTGCTTGCCGACGACCCGGGACAGCATCGGCTCGGCGGTCGAGGCCCGGGAGACCAGCGCGACGCTGTACTCGGCGTCGTAGAGGGCGGTACGGATGTTGTCCGACATCCCGCCGTCGACGCTGACGTAGGTGCGCAGCCCCTCCAGCTCCTTGACGGTGCCGACCCGGTACAGGGTGAAGGCGGTCGGGCCGACGATGGCGCGGCCCGGCTCGACCGAGATCCGCGGCGGGGTGAGCCCGGCCGCCGCGCACTCCCGGCGGACGATCTCGGTCAGCGACTTGGCGATCTCGGCGGGCTCGCGCGGGTCGTCCTCGCTGGTGTAGGCGATGCCGAGGCCGCCGCCGAGGTCGATCTCGGGAAGCTCCACGCCGTGCTCGCCCTTGATCTCGGCGAGCAGGCCGACCACCCGGCGGGCGGCGACCTCGAACCCGGCCATGTCGAAGATCTGCGAGCCGATGTGCGAGTGGATGCCGACCAGTTCCAGACCGTCCAGGGTCAGCGCCCTGCGGACGCCCTCGGCGGCCAGGCCGCCGGAGAGCGAGAGGCCGAACTTCTGGTCCTCGTGCGCGGTGGCGATGAACTCGTGGGTGTGCGCCTCGACCCCGACGGTGACCCGGATCAGCACCTTCTGCCGGACCCCGTGGCGCTCGGCGATCCAGGACAGCCGGACCAGTTCGTCGAAGGAGTCCACCACCACGTGGCCGACCCCGGCCGCGACGGCCTGCTCCAGCTCGGCCTCGGACTTGTTGTTGCCGTGGAAGGCGATCCGCTCGGCCGGCATCCCGGCCGTCAGTGCGACGGTGAGCTCCCCGCCGCTGCAGACGTCGACGTTCAGGCCCTCCTCCCGCAGCCAGCGGACGATCGCCCGGGAGAGGAACGCCTTGCCGGCGTAGTAGACGTCCGCGTCCGTGCCGAAGGCCTCGCGCCAGGCGCGGCAGCGGGAGCGGAAGTCCTGCTCGTCCAGGATGTAGGCGGGGGTGCCGAACTCCTCGGCGAGCGCCTGGACGTCGAGGCCGCCGACCGAGACCACGCCGCTGCCGGCGTCACGGACGACCGTCTGCGACCAGACCTTGGGGTCCAGCCGGTTCAGGTCGGCGGGCGGAGCGGTGAAGTGACCCTCCGGCATGACGTCCCCGTGGCGCGGGCCTGCGGGGTGGGCGGAGCGGCTCATGTTCCTTGGTCTCCATTGCCGGCCGAGCAGTCGGCCGAATCAGTCGGGCCGGCCGGCAGCCGGCCGAGTCGATCGGACGGCCGAGCCAGTCGGCCGGGCAGGTCGACCGAGGGGCGGGCGGTCGGGAGGACCGCCCGCCCCTCGGCGGATCACATGCGTTCGGGGGCGGAAACGCCCAGCAGGGCCAGGCCGTTGGCGATGACCGTCTTGGTCGCCTCGACCAGCCAGAGGCGGGCCCGGTTCAGATCGGTGACCTCGTCGTCGCCGAGGGGCAGTACCCGGCACTTGTCGTTGAACCGGTGGTACGAACCGGCCAGTTCCTCGAGGTAGCGGGCGACGTGGTGCGGCTGGCGCAGCTCACCGGACTTGGCGACAATGCGCGGGAACTCCCCAAGGGCGCCGAGAAGCTCGTTCTCGGCCTCCTCGCTGAGCAGTTCCGGCTTGAAGTCCTCGGCGGACCCCTTGTCGAAGCCGAGTCCGGCTGCATTGCGCTGGATGGAGCACATCCGGGAGTGCGCGTACTGCACATAGTGGACGTGGTTCTCGTTCGAGGTGCTGGTGAGCACGTCGATGTCGAGGGTGATGGTGGAGTCGGTGGAGGAGCGCGACAGGGTGTAGCGGGCGGCGTCCACGCCGATCCACTCGACCACGTCGTCGATGGTGATGATGTTGCCGGCCCGCTTGGACATGCGGACCTCCTCGCCGTCCCGCAGCATCTTCACGAACTGGCCGATCAGCACCTCGATGTTGTGCGAGGGGTCGTCGCCCGCGCACGCCGCGATGGCCTTGAGCCGGTTCACGTAGCCGTGGTGGTCCGCGCCCAGCATGTAGACGTTGATCTCGTTGCCGCGGTCGCGCTTGTTCAGGTAGTAGGCGGCGTCGGAGGCGAAGTAGGTGTTCTCCCCGTCGGCCTTGATCAGGACCCGGTCCTTGTCGTCGCCGAAGTCCGTGGTCCGCAGCCAGGTCGCGCCGTCCAGCTCGAAGACGTGGCCCTGCGCCCGCAGCCGCTCGACGGCCTTCTCGACCGCACCAGACTCGTGCAGCGACGCCTCGGAGAACCAGGTGTCGAAGTGGACGCCGAACTCCTCCATCGACTTCTGGATCTCGCCGACCATCAGCCGCAGGCCCTCGCTCCGGAACAGCTCCCGCTGCTCCGCCTCGGGCAGGTCGAGGATGCCCTCGTTCTCGGCCAGGATCCGGTCGGCGATGTCGTTGATGTACTCGCCGACGTAGCCGTCCTCGGGGACCGGCTGCTTGTTGGCGGAGGCGTACAGCGAGCCGCCGAACTTGGAGATCTGCACACCGGCGTCGTTGATGTAGTACTCGGTGGAGACGTCGGCGCCGGAGGCGCGGAGGATCCGGCCCAGCGAGTCGCCGACGGCGGCCCAGCGGACGCCGCCGATGTGGATCGGGCCGGTCGGGTTGGCGGAGACGAACTCCAGGTTGATCCGCTGCCCGGCGAAGGCGTCGTTGTGCCCGTACACCGGGCCGGCCGCGACGATGCTCCGGGCCAGCTCGCCCTGGGTGGCGGCGTCGAAGGTGACGTTGAGGAAGCCCGGCCCGGCGACGTCGACCTTGGCGACCCCGGGCAGCTCTCGCAGACGGGCGGCAACCAGCTCGGCCACCTGTCGCGGCGGCCGACCGGCCGCCTTCGCCAGCTGGAGGGCCACATTGGTGGCGTAGTCGCCGTGGTCCCTGTTCTTGGGCCGCTCGACCGTGACCGTCTCCGGCACGGCGACACTGAGGTCGCCCGCCTCGACGACGGCACTGATCGCGGACTGGACTGCCTGGGAAAGCTCTGCGGGTGTCACAGGGGCAAGCGTAGGCGAGAGAGGGGGGCAGTCCGCCAACAGGTTTAGGTGCTGAGACGGGAGTGTCCGGCCGCTGGCGCAACGTCGTACCCGACCTGTTCGCCGAGAGCGGAACGCCGCCGCGCCGCAGGGCCTACCCCACACCCTTCCGCGACAGCGCCGCCAGCCGCCGCACCAGCGCGACCAGCGCCACCGGCTCGAAGGGCTTGGCCAGGTAGCCGTCCACCCCGACCGACTCGCCCTGCTGGAGCTCCTCCGGCCCGCAGGCGCTGATGATCGCGATCCGCAGATGGCCGGTGGCTGCGCCGGCCCGCAGCAGTGCCGCCGTCCGCAGCCCGTCCAGCCGCGGCATCCGGACATCCAGGGTGACCACGTCCGGCCGGACCCGCTCGACGATCTCCAGGCACTCGGCACCGTCGGCGGCGGTCACGACCTCGAAACCCTCAAGTTCCAGGTTGACCTTGATCAGCTGGCGAATCACCTGACTGTCGTCGACAACCAGGACCCGCCCCGAGGCGCCCGACACATCACTCAGGGTAGGCGCGCTGCTGACGCCTCGTCCGCCCTTTCCGCACTTCCACTCGACCGGACGACCGCGCCGCGCGGAAAACGTGTGCGCAAGCACCCGTGACGGACTGGTAGTGTTCTGCGTGTCGCAAGGCAGGCCCCCGTAGCTCAGGGGATAGAGCACCGCCCTCCGGAGGCGGGTGCGTAGGTTCGAATCCTACCGGGGGCACTTCGCGAGAAGTGCAGTTGAGGCCCGGATCGGCGAGGTTGACTCGCCGGTCCGGGCCTCGGTCTTTTCCGGGTCGACTTTCCCGAGTGGCGGGGGCGGCACCGGACGGGGAGGGTGACCGAGGGGGACCGACTCCGACCCGGGCCACCGCCCGAGGTCCAGCACCGCCCGGAGGCAACCAGTGCCTGTCGTCACCACTCCGTACGCACCCGGCACCCCGTGCTGGGTCGACCTCATGGTCCCGGACCAGCAGGCCGCCCTGGACTTCTACCGGGACCTCTTCGGCTGGCAGGGCGAGGTCGGCCCGGAGGAGTTCGGCGGATACGCCGTGTGCACGCTGCTGGGCAAGCCGGTCGCGGGGATCATGAAGGCCATGTCGATGGACGGCAGTCCGCTGCCGCCGCCCACCTGGACCACCTACCTCTCGGTCCGCGACGCGACGGCGACCCAGGAGGCCGTGACCGCCAACGGCGGCCAGGTGCTGGCGCCCGCGATGGCCGTCGGCGAGCTGGGCCGGATGCTGGTCGCGCTGGACCCGCAGGGTGCGGCCTTCGGAGCCTGGGAGCCGCTGCAGTTCCCGGGCGCCCAGATCGTGAACGAGCCCGGCGCCCTGGTGTGGAGCCAGCTCAACACCTCGGACCCGGCCGGGGCGGCGGCCTTCTACGAGGCGGTGGCCGGTCTCCGGGCCGCGCCGATGCCGGAGATGCCGGAGTTCACCGGGTTCCAGGTGGACGGACGCACCATCGGCGGTCTGCAGGGCCTGGAGAACTTCGAGGCCGGGACTCCCCCGCACTGGTTGACCAACTTCGCCGTGGACGACGTCGACTCGACCGTCGACGCGCTGGTCCGGGCGCGGGGGACGGTGCTGGTGCCGGCCTTCGACATGGACAAGGTCGGTCGGATGGCGGTCGTCCAGGACCCGCAGGGCGCCGCCTTCGCCGTCGTCGCCACCAGCGCGCCCGCGCTGCCCTGACGCACGGGAGAACGGCTTCGGCCCGGCCGGTGGGTACCGGCCGGGCCGACGTGTGCCCCGGCGCTACGGGCGCGGGATGTTGCGGAGGTTGCTGCGGGCCAGGTCGACCATCCGGCCGACTCCGCCGTCCAGCACCATCTTGGCTCCGGCCAGCGCGAACCCGCCGATCTGCTGGGCGGTGACGTGCGGCGGGATGGAGAGCGCGGCGGGATCGGTGACCACGTCGAGGACGACCGGGCCCGGGTGGTCCAGCGCCTCGCGGAGCGCCTTCCGCAGCTCCCCCGGGTCCTCGACCCGGATCCCCCGCGCCCCGGCGGCGTCGGCGATGGCCGCGTAGTCGGTGTGCTGGTAGCGGGTGGCGTGCGGGGGCAGCCCGTCGACCATCATCTCCAGGTCGATCATGCCGAGCGCGGAGTTGTTGAACACCACGACCTTGACCGGCAGTTGCCGCTGGACCAGGGTCAACAGGTCGCCCATCAGCATGGAGAAGCCGCCGTCTCCCGACATCGAGACCACCTGCCGTCCCGGCAGGGCCAGTTGGGCGCCGATGGCCATCGGCATCGCGTTGGCCATGGAGCCGTGGGTGAAGGAGCCGATCACCCGGCGGCGGCCGTTGGGGCTGATGTAGCGGGCGGCCCAGACGTTGCACATGCCGGTGTCGACGGTGAACACGGCGTCCGCGGACGCCTCCTCGTCGAGGACGGCGGCGACGTACTCGGGGTGGATCGGCCGGTGCTTGTCCACCTTCCGGGTGTACGCGCCGACCACGCCCTCCAGCGCGTCCGCGTGCTTCTTCAGCATCCGGTCGAGGAAGCGGCGGTCGGTCTTGGCGGCCACCCTGGGGGTGAGCCCGCGCAGGGTCTCGCCGACGTCGCCCCAGACGCCGAGGTCCAGCCGGGAGCGCCGGCCCAGGTGCTCCGGCCGAACGTCGACCTGCACGATCCTGACGTCGGTGGGCAGGAACGCGTTGTAGGGGAAGTCCGTGCCCAGCAGCACCAGCAGGTCGGCCTCGTGGGTGGCCTCGTAGGCGGCGCCGTAGCCGAGCAGCCCGGACATGCCCACGTCGTAGGGGTTGTCGTACTGGATCCACTCCTTGCCCCGCAGCGCGTGGCCGACCGGGGCCTTCACCCGTTCGGCGAAGGCCATCACCTCGGCGTGCGCGCCGGCCGTCCCGCTGCCGCAGAACAGGGTGACCTTCTCCGCCTCGTCGACCATCCGGGCGAACTCGGCCAGCTCGGCCTCGCCCGGCCGGACGGTCGGCCGACGGTCCGGCAGCGACGGCCGGACCGGACCGGCGACCGCCTCCTGCCCGGCCACGTCGCCCGGCAGGCTGATCACCGCCACCCCCGACCGGCCGAGCGCGTGCTGGATCGCGGTCTGCAGCACCCTGGGCATCTGGGCCGGCTCGGTCACCAGCTCCGAGTAGTGGCTGCACTCGGCGAACAGCCGGTCCGGGTGCGTCTCCTGGAAGTAGCCGGTGCCGATCTGGTTGCTCGGGATCTGCGCGGCCAGGGCGAGGACCGGGGCCATGCTCCGCTGGGCGTCGTAGAGCCCGTTGATCAGATGGAGGTTGCCCGGGCCGCAGCTCCCCGCGCACACCGCCAGCCTGCCGGTGAGCTGCGCCTCGGCACTGGCCGCGAATGCCGCGACCTCCTCGTGCCGGACCTGCACCCATTCGATCCCGTCCCGCCGGCGGACCGCGTCGGTCACCGGGTTCAGGCTGTCGCCGACCACCCCGTAGATCCGCTCGACCCCCGCCTGCACCAACCCGTCGACGAACTGCTCGGCCACGGTCCGACCTGCCACGCCTGCCACCTCTCCAGCCTCGGGCCCCGGTCCGGTGCGGGCTCCGTCGCGATCCGCCGACCGGGTGCGGGCATCTGCACCTCGCGGCCCCACGTTAGCGAGGCCGCCGGTCGATCGCCGGTCGAACTCGCGCACGACACGGCCCCTGACGGTCGGTCATGGTCGGCGGCGGCAGCGGCCCGGCCGCGCGGCACGCGCGAGGCCTTCCGGCTGCGTCGGGGTGGCGCTCCGGCGGTATCATGCAACAGCGTTCGCGGCCGTGGCGGAACTGGCATACGCGCCCGACTTAGGATCGGGTGGGGGTGATTCCCTGTGAGGGTTCGAGTCCCTTCGGCCGCACTCGAAGCGGAGGGCTGCCCGGTGTGCACCGGGCAGCCCTCCGCTGTCTCCGCTGTCAGCCCAGCAGTTCGCGGAGCACCGGGACCAGGCCCCGGAAGGCCTTGCCCCGGTGACTGATCTCGTTCTTCTGCTCCGGCGTCAGTTCCGCGCAGGTCACCTCGTAGCCGTCGGGCTGGAGGACCGGGTCGTAGCCGAAGCCGTTGGCGCCGGCCGGCTCGAAGCGCAGGGTGCCACGCAGTTGTCCCTCGACCACCCGCTCGGTGCCGTCGGGCAGCGCCAGGGCCGCGGCGCAGGCGAAGTGCGCGGCGCGGTGCGGCGGCGCGATGTCGCCGAGCTGGGCCAGCAGCAGGTCGAGGTTGGCCTTGTCGTCGCCGTGCGCACCGGCCCAGCGGGCGGAGAAGATGCCCGGCGCCCCGCCGAGGACGTCCACGCACAGCCCGGAGTCGTCCGCGACCGCCGGGCAGCCGGTCGCCCGGGCCAGGGCGTGCGCCTTGAGCAGGGCGTTCTCCGCGAAGGTGACCCCGGTCTCGCGGACGTCGGGGACCTCGGGATAGGCGTCCGCGCCGACCAGCTCGACGTCCAGGCCGGCTGCGCCGAGGATCGCGCGCAGCTCGCCGACCTTGTGGGCGTTCCGGGTGGCCAGGATCAGCCGGAGGGCGGGAGTGCGGTCCGTGGTGTCGGCCATGCCGGTCAGCCCTCCAGCACCTTGCGCTGGATGGCGTCCAGCTCCGCGCAGCCGAGCTGCCCCAGGTCGAGCAGTTGGTCGAGCAGCGCCCGGTCGAAGGGCGCGCCCTCGGCGGTGCCCTGGACCTCCACGAACTTCCCCTCGCCGGTGCAGACGATGTTCATGTCGGTCTCGGCGCGGACGTCCTCCTCGTAGCAGAGGTCCAGCATCGGCACCCCGCCGACGATGCCCACGCTCACCGCGCTGACCGCGCCGACGATCGGCTCGGCCTTGGAGCGGGTGATCTTCTTCGCCTGCGCCCAGCGGACCGCGTCGACCAGCGCGACATAGGCGCCGGTGATCGCCGCGGTACGGGTGCCGCCGTCGGCCTGGAGCACGTCGCAGTCGATGGCGATGGTGTTCTCGGAGAGCGCGCGGGTGTCGACGACGCCGCGGAGCGAGCGGCCGATCAGCCGGCTGATCTCATGGGTCCGGCCGCCGATCTTGCCGCGGACGGACTCGCGGTCGTTCCGGGTGTTGGTGGCGCGCGGCAGCATCGAGTACTCGCCGGTCACCCATCCCTCCCCGCTGCCGCGCCGCCAGCGGGGCACGCCCTCGGTGACGCTCGCGGTGCACAGGACCCGGGTGTCGCCGAAGGAGACCAGCACGGACCCCTCGGCGTGCTTGCTCCAGCCGCGCTCGATGGTGATCGGGCGGAGCTGGTCGTCGGTTCGGCCGTCGATGCGTGTCATGGTTCGACCCTATCGGGTGCGAATGCCCTCGTCGGCGCGGGCCGGAGCGCGCGCACGGGCGCGTGACCGGCGGCGGACGCGCCGGTCGGTCGGGCGGTCCCGACACCCCGCCCGGGGCCCGGCGGGACCGCCCGGTCGGACCCGTCAGTCCATCATGTCCTCGATGTCGGCGGCGATCGGGTCGGCGTCGGTGCCGATCACCACCTGGACCGCGGTGCCCATCTTGACCACACCGTGCGCGCCGGCCGCCTTCAGCGCCTTCTCGTCGACCTTGGAGGGGTCGCGGAGCTCGGTGCGCAGCCGGGTGATGCAGCCCTCGACCTCCTCGATGTTCTCGATGCCGCCGAGGCCCGCGACGATCTTCTCAGCCTTAGTGGGCATGTTGTCAGCTCCTGTTCTCGCCCAAGTGCGTCGACCGTCGGACAGTCCGTCAGACTGCCCTTTTCGTCCGCATTCTCCAAGTAATGCACGGTTGGCCCAGCTTTGCTCGCAAAGATCACCCGGCTCACCCAGGATGACGATGAGGGGATCCCGGTCCCTACGCGCGCCAGACAAGGAGAGTCCATGAGTTCGGCGAACGCCGTCGCCCCGCAGCAGCAGTGGTGGCAGGGCCTGGTGGGCGGCCTGCAGAAGATGGGGCGGAGCCTCCAGCTGCCGATCGCCGTACTCCCCGCCGCCGGCATCCTGAACCGGCTCGGCCAGGACGACATCCACACCTCGTGGCACTTCCCTGAGAAGCTGGTCCAGGTCTTCGGCGGGGCCGGCGGCGCGCTGCTCAACGGCTCCCTGGGCCTGCCGCTGCTGTTCGCGGTCGGTGTGGCCATCGGCATGGCCAAGAAGGCGGACGGTTCGACCGCGCTGGCGGCGGTGGCCGGGTTCCTGGTCTACTACAACATCCTTCAGGTCTTCGCGAAGTGCAAGACCGCCGGAACCACCCTCAACAACGGCGTCTGCGTGACCGGCCCGGCGGCCGGCCCCTGGAGCGCAGTGGCCCCGCCGACCATCCAGAACCCGGGCGTCTTCGGCGGGATCGTCATCGGGCTGCTGTCCGCCTACTTCTGGCAGCGGCTGCACCGGGTCAAGCTGGTGGACTGGCTGGGCTTCTTCAACGGCCGCCGACTGGTCCCGATCGTGATGTCCGGGGTGGCGCTGGTCTTCGCCGTCCTCTGCCTCTGGGTCTGGCCGCCGATCGGCAACGCGCTCGACCACTTCGCCAACTGGCTGACCGGGCTCGGCTCCACCGGTTCCGGCATCTTCGGCGTGGCCAACCGCGCGCTGCTGGTGGTCGGCATGCACCAGTTCCTGAACACCTTCGTCTGGTTCCAGTTCGGGGACTACACCAAGCCCGACGGCCAGGTCGTGCACGGCGACATCAACCGGTTCCTGGCCGGTGACCCGACGGCCGGCCAGTTCACCTCGGGCTTCTTCCCGATCATGATGTTCGCGCTGCCGGCCGCCGCCATGGCCATCGCCCACTGCGCCAAGCCCAGCCGCCGCAAGGAGGTGACCGGGATGATGATCTCGGTCGCGCTCACCTCCTTCGTCACCGGCGTGACCGAGCCGATCGAGTACTCGTTCCTCTACATCGCCCCGGTGCTCTACGGGATCCACGCGGTGCTCACCGGTGTGTCGATGGCCGTCACCTGGGGCCTGGGCGTGCACGACGGATTCAGCTTCTCGGCCGGGTTCATCGACTACGTCATCAACTTCAGCCTGGCCACCAAACCGCTGCTGATCATTCCCATCGGCGCGTGTTTCGCGGTGGTGTACTACACGCTCTTCCGGGTCGTGATCACCAAGTTCGACCTGAAGACCCCGGGCCGCGAGGACGACGCCGAGGAGCTGGAGATCGAGAACGTCAAGTAGCGACGTCCCGTCAGCAAGGCCCGGGCCCGGTGGTCCGGGCCTTCGCGCGGCCGCGGAGCCGGAGGCTTCAGAAGCGGTAGACCGCGCCGGGGTGGGCCAGCTCCACCGGGCCCGGGTAGACCTCCGCCGCGTCGGCGAGGTTGCGCTCCGGGTCGGTCCAGGGCGGGATGTGGGTGAGCACCAGTCGGCGCACGCCCGCGCGGGCGGCGTGCTGGCCGGCCTGGCGGCCGGTCAGGTGGAGGTCCGGGATGTCCTCCTTGCCGTGGGTGAACGCGGCCTCGCTGAGCAGCAGGTCCGTGTCCCGGGCCAGCTCGACCAGCTGCTCGCAGGGGCCGGTGTCACCGGTGTAGACGAAGGAGCGGCCCCGGTGCTCGACCCGGAAGGCGTAGGCCTCGACCGGGTGCGCGACCCGGGTCGCGGTGATGCTCAGCGGTCCGAGCCGGAACGTTCCCTCTTCCAGGGTGCCGAACTCGAAGACCTCCTTCATCCCCGGGTGCTCGTCCATGTCGTAGGCGCGGGCCAGCCGTTCGGCGGTGCCGTGCGGACCGAGCACCGGCAGCGGCGCCGGACAGCCGCCCACCCGGTAGTTGCGGGCGACGTAGTAGGCGCACATGTCGACGCAGTGGTCCGCGTGGAGGTGGCTGAGCAGCACCGCGTCCACCGCGTAGAGGTCGCAGTAGCGCTGGAGCGCGCCCAGCGCGCCGTTGCCGAGGTCTATCACCAGTCGGAAGCCGTCGGCCTCGACCAGGTAGCAGGAACAGGGCGAGTCGGCCGACGGGAAGCTCCCCGAGCTTCCCACCACGGTCAGGTCCATGCCGCGTCCTCCGCCTGCTGCTCGTGCCACTGCTGCGCTCCGCTGCGCAGGAGCTTCACTGCGTGAGAGTCGAGAGTAAGGCGGAGCTGTGGATTCGCAGCCGTCCGCGGGGCCGGTTGTGGTCGGAATCACCAGTACGGGGGGAGCCGCGCGCTCCCCCCGTACTGGTGTCCCCCTCCGGTGTCCGCGGATCGGGGTGGCCTACCGGCGTCCTCGCTCAGCGGTCGCGGTTCCGGGGGCGGCGGGCGCTCCAGGCGCGGATGGTGTCGGCGTACCACCGGGGCCGTCCGAGGACGCTGATCACGTCCGGCTCGGGCAGGACACCCTGTCTTCGGTAGGACTTCACCGTCTCCGGTCTGACCCCGAGATGCGCGGCTACCTCGATGTAGGACCAGAGTTCACCTGTGCCAGGACTCATCGAGCCCCTCCTCCGCTGTGCGCGTGACCAGCGCCGATCTGTCCTCAGCGCCGGCCGGTCGGTCTGCCTCAAGCTTTTGCCGACGGAGCGGGGGGCAAGCGGAGGGAAGGCCCTCTGTCGTCGACCTGTGACGGTTTCGGGTCAGAAAACGGACACGGAAACGGCGGCGGGCGGAGTCCCCCCGGGAAGGGGTCCTGCCGCCCGCCGCCGTCGGAGCGTGGGCCGGAGCGCGGCGTCGGTCAGGCCCAGAGCTGGCCCTGCAGGGCCTCGACCGCCTGCTCGGTGGTCTCGGCGGTGTAGATGCCGGTGGACAGGTACTTCCAGCCGCCGTCGGCGACCACGAAGACGATGTCCGCGCGCTCCCCGGCCTGCACGGCCTTCCGGCCGACGCCGAGCGCGGCATGCAGGATCGCGCCGGTCGAGACACCGGCGAAGATACCTTCCTGCTGCAGCAGTTCCCGGGTCCGCCGCACCGCGTCGGCCGAGCCGACCGAGAAACGGGTGGTCAGCACCGAGGCGTCGTAGAGCTCGGGGACGAAGCCCTCGTCGAGGTTGCGCAGCCCGTAGACCACGTCGTCGTAGCGCGGCTCGGCGGCGACGATCCGGACGCCGGGGACCTTCTCCCGCAGGTAGCGGCCGACGCCCATCAGGGTGCCGGTGGTGCCCAGACCGGCCACGAAGTGGGTGACCGTGGGCAGGTCCGCCAGGATCTCCGGACCGGTGCCCGCGTAGTGCGCGCCGGCGTTGTCCGGGTTGCCGTACTGGTAGAGCATCACCCAGTCGGGGTGCTCGGCGGCGAGCTCCTTGGCCACCCGGACGGCGGTGTTGGAGCCGCCGGCCGCCGGCGAGGGGATGACCTCGGCGCCCCACATCCGGAGCAGCTCGCGGCGCTCCTCGCTGGTGTTCTCCGGCATCACGCAGACCATCCGGTAGCCCTTGAGCTTGGCCGCCATGGCCAGCGAGATGCCGGTGTTGCCGCTGGTCGGCTCCAGGACGGTGCAGCCCGGGGTGAGCCGGCCCTCGGCCTCCGCCCGCTCGATCATGTGGAGCGCCGGACGGTCCTTGATCGAGCCGGTGGGGTTGCGGTCCTCCAGCTTGGCCCAGAGGCGAACGACACCCGACTCGTTGCCGGGGATGCCCGCCGAGAGGCGCGGCAGGCCGACCAGGGGGGTGTTGCCGACGGCGTCGAGCGGGGTGTCGTAGCGCATCAGACGGAACCGCCGGCCACGGCCGGAAGGATGGTGACGCTGTCGCCGGCGGCCACCGCGGTGTTGATCCCGTCGAGGAAGCGGACGTCCTCGTCGTTGAGGTAGACGTTGACGAAGCGGCGCAGCTCGCCGGCGTCGACCAGCCGGGCCCGGATGCCGGGGTGGCGGGCGTCGAGGTCGGTGAACAGGTCGCCGAGGGTGCTGCCGCTGCCCTCGACCGCCTTGGCGCCGTCGGTGTAGGTGCGGAGGATGGTGGGGATGCGGACCTCGATGGCCATGACTGCACTCCAGGGGGTGGCGGGTCGGGAAAGCAGGGGCCGCCCGGCCGGTGGCGCGGGCGGAGCGGGCGTGGGTGCCGCGCTGAGCTCAGACGGCGCGACAGATCGCACTGGCGAGGCGGCACAGGTCGACGTGCAGCCGCGCCACCAGGCGGATGCCTGCGGCCGGAGTGCTCACATCGAGGGAACGCATGCGGTCATGGTATCGATTCCCGGGCCGTGGACGGGATGCCCGTCTCAGCCAGCGGTCGTTTCCGTCCCATATCGCGAGAACTTCGCCTGTGAACAGGTCGGTGTCCGAGATTCCGGCCCCCGCACTCCCCCCGGGCCCGCCTCAGCTGTAGCTCTCGACGATCTCGACCGGCTCCTCGGTGATCACGCCGTCCACGATCCGGTACGAGCGGAACTGGAACGGCCCCTCGTCACTGCCGCAGTCGGCGGTGGAGACCAGCACGTAGTGGGCCTCGGGCTCGGAGGCGTAGGAGACGTCGGTGCGGGAGGGGTAGGCCTCGGTCGCCGTGTGGGAGTGGTAGACGATCACCGGCTCCTCGTCCCGGTCGTCCATCTCCCGGTAGAGCTTGAGCAGGTCGCCGGAGTCGAACTCGTAGAAGGTGGGCGAGCGGGCCGCGTTCAGCATCGGGATGAAGCGCTCGGGGCGGCCGCCGCCGGCCGCCCCGGCGACGACGCCGCAGGCCTCGTCGGGGTGGTCGGCCCGGGCGTGGGCGAGGATCCGGTCGTGCAGCTCGCGCGTGATGATCAGCATGGCGCCAGGATAGGCCGGGCCCGGAGGCCGCCGCCGGGCGCTCAGCGCATCAGCGCCTCCAGCAGGGTCTCCTGGAGCCCGCCCAGCCAGAGGTAGGCCATGGTCAGCGGCTTGGTCGGGTCCTCGTCCGGCAGCTCGTACAGCGAGGTGTCGTCGTCGCCGACCTCCAGTCGGCTGCCCAGGGTCAGCCGCAGGTCGTTCAGCGCGCCCAGCCAGTGCCGGCAGTCCTCGGGTTCGAGCGCCAGCTCGATCCGCCCCCGGCGCCCGGTCGGCGCCCGGTCGATGCTGCGGACCAGCGCCAGCCCGTCCTCGCGCTTGCGGGCCCGCAGGTCGTTCTCGGTGAAGCGGCGGAACTCGGCCGACTGCTCGGCCGCGTCCGGCCCCTCGCCGTAGGCGTCGGGGAAGAGCCGGGCGAGGGCCGGGTCGTCCGGGGGCTCACTGGGGCCGGTGGCGAAGAGCCGCGCCAGCGGGTCGTCGCTCTCGGACGGGTCGTCGCCGGGACCGATCAGTTCCAGCATCTGGACGACGAGGCTGCGCAGGATGGACGCCTCGGTCGGATCGAGGGTGAGCGAGGCCCCACCGCGGCGGTCGGGCTTGAACAGTCCGGACATGGGAGGTTCCGTGACGCCTTTCGTAGAGTCGGTCGGACGCGAGCGTCACTTGTCGTGCTGCAGCGTGGCCCACAGCCCGTAGCCGTGCATGGCCTGGACGTCGCGCTCCATCTCCTCACGACTGCCGCTGGAGACCGTGGCCCGTCCCTTGTGGTGCACATCCATCATCAACTCACGGGCCTTGTCCTTGGAGTAGCCGAAGTACGACTGGAAGACATAGGTCACGTACGTCATCAGGTTCACCGGGTCGTTGTGGACGATCGTCACCCAGGGAACGTCGGGCTCCTGCACCGCGAAGGGTGTCGACTCCGACTCCGTGCGCTCGATCTCGACCGGCGCGACGCTCACGGCGGTGGCTCCTGTTCGGGGGGTTCGGGTTCGACCGGTTCGGGTCCGGCCGGGGACGGCGGTGCGATCGGGCCCGGCGGGACCGTTTGCCGTACCTTCCCATGCTGCCATCCGGGGGATCCCGAAGCGATCCGGGGCACGCCCGTCGAGAAATCGTCAAAGTGACGAGATGGCGGTAGCATCATCCCCATGGACGCCGCTCCCCTCCCGCCGAGTGCCCCCGCGCGTGCCGACTCCACCGCGCTGCTCACCGACCGCTACGAGTTGACCATGCTGCAGGCGGCCCTGCGCAGCGGCGCCGCCCAGCGCCACTCGGTCTTCGAAGTGTTCACCCGACGGCTGCCCGAGGGCCGCCGCTACGGCGTCACCGCCGGGGTCGGCCGGGTGCTGGACGCGGTGGAGGCCTTCCGCTTCACCACCCCGCAGCTGGACTGGCTGTCCGACCAGCGGGTGGTCGACGACGCCACCCTGGCCTGGCTGGCGGACTACCGCTTCACCGGCGACATCCGCGGCTACGGCGAGGGCGAGTGCTACTTCCCCGGCTCGCCGGTCATGGTGGTCGAGGGCACCTTCGCCGAAGCGGTGATCCTGGAGACGGCGATCCTGTCGATCCTCAACTACGACTCGGCCATCGCCGCCGCCGCCTCGCGGATGTCCGCCGCGGCCGGCGGCCGCCCGCTGATCGAGATGGGCGCCCGCCGGGCGCACGAGCTGGCGGCGGTGTCCGCGGCCCGCGCCGCCTACGTGGCCGGCTTCGCGGCCACCTCCGACCTCCAGGCCGGTTTCCAGTACGGGCTGCCGACCACCGGGACCAGCGCCCACGCCTTCACCCTGCTGCACGACAGCGAGCGGGACGCCTTCACCGCGCAGATCGAGTCGATGGGGCGCGGCACCACCCTGCTGATCGACACCTACGACCTGGCCGAGGCGGTCCGCACCGCCATCGAGGTGGCCGGCCCCGACCTGGGCGCGGTCCGGATCGACTCGGGCGACCTGCTGATGCTGGCGCACCGGGTCCGCCGGCAGCTGGACGAGCTGGGGGCGGCCAAGACCCGGATCACCGTCACCAGCGACCTGGACGAGTACGCCATCGCGGCGCTGGGCACCGCGCCGGTCGACGGCTACGGGGTCGGCACCTCGCTGGTCACCGGCAGCGGGCAGCCGACCTGCGCGATGGTCTACAAGCTGGTGGCCCGGGCCTCCTCGACCGACCCCGACGCGCCGCTGGTGCCGGTGGCGAAACGTTCTGCCGGGGCCAAGGCCAGCCGGGGCGGGCGCAAGTGGGGAGCACGTCGGCTGGACGCCGAGGGCGTCGCCGAGGCCGAGGTGGTCGGCGTGGGGCCGGTGCCGCAGGACCTCACCGACCGGCTGCTGCACCGCCCGCTGGTGGAGGGCGGCAAGATCGTCGGACGCGAGCCGCTGGCCGACGCCCGCGCCCGGCACCTGCGCTCGCGCGAGCAGCTGCCGATGTCGGCGACCCAGCTGTCGAAGGGTGAGCCGGTGATCCCGACCGAGTACGTCACCCGATCGGGGCACGCCGGCTGACGGCCCCGTCGGGGGCCGCCCACGGCCGCGGCGGGAACGCGGCCGGGTCACGGTCGGGTCGCGGTCCGGCCCGGGTGGCGGAAGTCGCATGCGTCACTCTTCCCCCGCGTCCCGCCCGCTCCCTACGCTCTCTCCAACGCCCGTATTTTCCGAAGCGAGGTCACCGATGCACCGCGCCCTGATCATCGTCGACGTGCAGAACGACTTCTGCGAAGGCGGCAGCCTCGCCGTCGCCGGGGGCTCGGAGGTTGCCGCGTCCATCACCGACCTCGTCGGCGAGGCCGCGCCCGGATACGCGCACGTGGTGGCGACCCGCGACCACCACGTGGACCCGGGCGACCACTTCTCGGACGCTCCGGACTACGTCAGGAGCTGGCCCCCGCACTGCGTCGCCGGGACCGAGGGCATCGGCTTCCACCCCAACTTCGCCCCCGCCGTGATCTCCGGCGCGGTCGAGACCGTCTTCGACAAGGGCGCGTACGCGGCGGCCTACAGCGGCTTCGAGGGCAGCAACGAGAACGGCGAGTCACTGGCCGGCTGGCTGCGCGAGCGCGGGGTGACCGAGGTGGACGTGGTGGGCATCGCCACCGACCACTGCGTGAAGGCCACCGCCCTGGACGCCGCCCGCGAGGGCTTCACCACCCGGGTGCTGCTGGACCTGACCGCGGGCGTGGCCAAGGAGACCACCGAGGCCGCGCTGGAGCAGATGCAGGCGGCCGGGGTGCAGCTGACCGGCACCCCGGTGGTCCTGGCCGGCTGAGCGCCGACCGGGACCGCCGGGGCCCGGCCCTCCCCGGCTCAGGCGGGGGTGCCGCCCGCGTAGTCGCTGTCGAAGGCGTTCTCGATGACCGAGGCCACCCCGGAGTCGCTCAGGATGATCCCCAGCTCGCGGTTGTCCTCCAGCGAGTTGGAGGTGATGTTCATCGAACCGGCCTCGACCACCTGGGTGGACAGTCCGTAGTCCGCGACGATCGCCTTGGCGTGGATGTAGAAGCCGGTGCTGGAGGAGTAGCCGACCACGGTGGCGCCGGCGTCCTCGACCTTCTGCACCTCGGAGGAGTAGTCGGAGGGGTCCTCCAGGACGACCCGCACGGTGACGCCGGACTCGGCGGCGTTGGCGATGGCGTCGACCACGGCGCTGTCGCTGAACTCCTCCTCCTCGACGTCCAGCGTGGTGGTCGCGCCGTTGATGACGGAGAGCAGTCGGCTCTCGGAGGTCGTCGGCGACCAGAGCAGGTTGTCGCCGTCGCTCGGAGTGATCGAGGTGTGGGCGTAGTCGGCGGCGAAGACCTTCTCGATCGCGTTGACGTCGTTGAGGTCGCTGTCGAAGACCCCGTAGTCACGGCTGGTCGGGTAGTACTCCGAGGTCAGGTTGCCGGTCAGGATCAGCGACTCGTCGTCGTTGACGGTGATGGTCTTCTGGTGGGTGTAGGTGAACGCGGAGGAGGAGTAGACGACGCCGACCCCGGCGGCCTTGAGGGCCGAGTAGGCCGAGGCGTTGGTGGAGGTCTCCTCGCGGTCGAGGATCACCCGGACCTTCACGCCGGCCTTCTCCCGGGCGATCAGGTCGTTCACCGCGGTGGTGTCCTTCAGCTCGTACATGGTCATGTCGAGCGAGGTGGTGGCCGAGTTGATGAACGAGTAGATGGTCGGCTCGCTGCTGCCGAGATTGAAGGCGAAGGCCGAGTAGGCGTCGGCGGCATGCGAGGGGACGGCAGTGGCCAGCGCGGCGGCACAGGCCGCGACCACGACCCCGGTACGACGGGCGGACAGACGCTTCATGGTTGTCTCCCTGAACACTTGACGCTTCGTCAGGCCGGGCGGCCCGCGCGGTCCAGAAGACCATGGGCGTACGAACCGGAGGACGCCAACTTGATTAACATGACATGTCCATTTGATGGTGGCCCCGTTCGCTTTCGCGGCGGCCCGGCCCGGAGCCGGGGGCGCTCGAAAGGGGCGCTCGGACGGCGCACTCCGGCGTACGCCGCCGACATCTGAGCGCTCACGAAAAAACTGCGCAAGCCGGGACAGAACCGGACCTCCGTGCTCCTGTGCGGCCTCCGCTCGGGCGCAGGCCTGCGGCATATGCAAAACGTCCGCCTGTTCGATGAGTCCGTGCGCCCCCCGTGCCCCTCCCCCCAGGGGTCCGAGTGAGGGTCACCTATCCTCCGGGCCGGGTACATCGTGGAGGAAACCCCCTTCTCCCCCGCTGCGAAGGACGGAACAGCCATGCCCCGCCTGACCCCCGCTCAGATTTGCTACGGCACGCTCGCAGTCGTCATCGCCACGGTCGCTCTCCTCGCTGCCACCGGCACCCACAGCCTGCTCACCACCGCCCTGGTGGCGATCCTGGGGATCACCCTCGGCACGATCGCCGCGGCCCTCGCGATCACCGCCCCCGCGCGGCATGCGGCGGCCGACCGGCAGAGCCTGCTGGTGGCGCGGAACCGACCCGGCACCGCGCCGGGCGCCGCACGGACCGGCTCGCCGACCGTCGGGTCCGTCCGCCAGAAGGCCGGCGCCCGCCGCTGAACACCGGGACGGGGGACCCGGTGCTCCGCGAACCGCGAGCACTCGGCACGACCGCACCACCGCACCACCGCACCACCGCACCACCGCACCACCACAGAGCCGCCGGACCGGTCAGAGCACGCGCACCACGACCGTCTTGGCGGCTTTGTCGTGCAGGCACTGCCGGTAGGGGCGGTCCCAGGTGCACCAGAGTACGTTCAGCAGCGAGAAGATCGCCGGAATGCAGAGCGCGCTCAGCAGCCCGGGCAGCCAGTACACCCCGGACCTGATCCATCCCGGTCGGCCGACCGGCACCGCGCCGTCCGCCAGCATCGCCACCCGGATGCCCATGACCATCTTGCCGACGGTCCGACCGCGCGCCCTGGTCAGCATCAGCCCCTCGTAGACGAAGCCGAGCAGCCCGAGCACCACCTCGACCACAAAGGTGATCACATTGTGGTTGCGGCTGGAGGCGGCGTCGGCGATCAGCGAGAGCGGCACTCCGACCACCGCGACCAGCAGCGTGTCGATGATCCGGGCCACCAGCCGCCGCCCCAGACCGCCGAGCGGCGGCATCGCTGCGCCGGGGGTCTGCTCGACCGGCGGGGCGCTGCCGTACGGGCTCTCGTACGGACTGCCGTAGGGGGTGTCGTAGGGACTGGCGGGGCGACCGCCGTGGGGCGAGCCGTAGGGGTTCTGCTCCTGGCCGCCGCCGGGCGTGCCGTAGGGCGACCCCTCGGGAGCCCCAGGAGCCCCGGGCCGCACGCCGTACGGGGAGTCGGAGGGCGAGCCGCCCCCCTCGGGCTTGTCGAACGAGGGCGGGGTCGGCTCACCGGGCGGCTCAGGTGTCGTCATATCAGCAGTAGATAACCTGATGGGCCGTCACCCTATCGCAATCGGTGTTATTTCCGACCAACAGGGTGAACCCGGCCGTCCCTGGACGACTCGGTCGCACCGGAGGCGACGAAGGTGCCCGCCGCCTTGTCGTGCCCGCACTGCCGCCACGGCCGGTCGATCGTGCACCACAGCAGCTCCAGCACGCCCACCACCAGCAGCAGCGGCAGCTGATAGCACAGCCAGCGGGTGAGCGAGCGACCGAAACCGGGCGCCCGCTTGGAGCGCAGCCCGGCCACCCGCAGCCCGAAGACCGCCTTGCCCGGGGTGCGCCCCCAGAGCGTGGTCGGCAGCACCTCGTAGACCAGCCCGACCACGAGCACGCCGAGCAGCAGCAGCCCCGCGCTGCGCAGCACGGTCGGGTCGACCAGCCAGACCGTGGTCGGACCGGAGAGCTCCCGGGCGGCGTCGATCTTGTCCTGGAGGTGGGTCACCACATGCTGCACCAGCGGCGCCGCCAGCGGGGTGACCGCGCCCGTGGTCAGCACGAGGTCGAACAGCCGGGCCGCGAACCGCCGGCCGAGCGGGGCGGGACGCGGGCCGCTCGGCCGTCCGCCCAGCGGCCGGACCTGCCGGGGGGCTGGCACCGGCGGCACGGCGGCCGGCGGCGTCACGGCCGGGAGCGAGGCCGCCGGGAGCGAGTCGGCCGGAAGCGCCGCCGCCGGGGCCGGAGGCTGCGCAGTCGGCTGCGGTGCGGGTTGCGGAGTCGCGGCCGGGGCTTCGGCCGGGGTCGCGCGCCGGGGCGCGGGCGTGGGCGCGGGCGCAGGTGCAGGCGTGCGGGCCGGGGCGGTCACGGGCACCGGCTCCGGGGCGGTCACGGGGACCGGGCGCAGAGCCCGGGCGGGGCCCGGGAAGGGCGCCGGACCCGGGAAGGGGGCGGGGCCGGGGAAAGGGGCGGGGCCCGGTACCGAGGCCGGTGCGGGCGTCAGCACCAACGCCCTGGGGCCGTCCGCCGTCAGCGGCCGGGCGGGCTCGGGCAGGACCTCGTCGCCCCCCGGCGCGCCCCAGGACACCCAGCGCGGCACCGACTCGGTCTCCAGCAGCCCCCGCTGCTGCGCCGCGTCCGCGCGCCAGCGGCTCTCGCGTTCGAGGGTGGTCTCGGCCTCCCCCGACCCCGTGCCGTCCTGCTCCGGGCGCGCCAGTGGCTGCCCGGTGGTCTCGTCCAGGTAGATCGGCCCGGACTCCTCCAGCGGCTCCCGCTCCACCGGATCCGGGACGGGGAGCAGCGGCGCGGGCGGGGGCACGGAGCTCATCGAGGGCGCGTTCGGCCGCGCCGCCGCGCGCGGCGGCGGCAGCGTCTCGCCGTCGGCCGGGGTCGGCCTGCTGGTCCCGGGCAGCCAGTGCTGCCCGTCCCAGTAGCGGACGAAGCCGGGGATCGAGGGGTCGGGGTAGTACCCGGGCGCGGGACGGCCGTCGGACCGGTCGTCCGGGGAGGGAGGGCCAGCGGAGGGGGGAACCGGCATGGAAATGGACCTGCTTCGTCTGCGTCGCCGACGGCGCCCTGGACCTTCAGAATGCGCCGAGTCATCAAGCCGTGGCAAAGCGTAGTACCCGCCCGCCCCGCTTCGGGCGTCTTGCGGGAGAACGCGCCCTGGGAGCCGTCCCGATGCCCGGCATCCGGTTCGTGGAATTTTCCGGCCGAACCGCTGTAAGAGTCGGTGGGCTTCCGGCTCTCCCCCGTGCGGGCCGCCGAAGGCGGCGGTCCCGCTCCGGGAGAGAGGGCAGGCGCCATGGGTGGCAGGAACGACAGGAACGACCGCGACGGCCGACGGGACCGGAAGGACGGACCGGCTGCGGGCGGAACGGGTGCGGACGGGCCCGGCGCGGACACGACCGGCGGCGAGGTGCGGCAGGAGCTGACGGTGGACCTGGTGCTGGCGCCGGACCGCAGCGTGCCGGTCCCGGCCCTGCTGCGCTACCGCGCGGCGGACCCCTACGCCGTGCACATCACCTTCCACCTGGGCCAGGACTCCCCGGTGACCTGGGTGTTCGCCAGGGACCTGCTGGTCGAGGGGATCTTCCGGGCCTGCGGGCACGGGGACGTCCGGATCTGGCCCACCCGGGCCGCCGGGCGGAGCCTGATGTGCCTGGCGCTCAGCTCCCCGGCCGGAGACGCCCTGATCGAGGCCCCGACCGGGGCGTTCGCCTCCTGGCTGGAGCGCTCGCTACAACTCGTCCCGGCCGGTCGGGAGCAGGAGTCACTGGACCTTGACCAGGCCCTGGCCGCGCTCCTGGCCGGGCACTGAGCGGGCGCGGGCGACGGCCAGCAGCCGCCGTCGGCGCTGCCGGCGCAGCCGCTCGCCGGCGAGGGCCAGGAAGGCCAGCCCGAGCACCGGGTAGATCGAGGCGAAGGGCTGCAGCAGATAGGGGATGTGCAGATTGCCGTAGCCCTTGTGCGGGACCACCCACATCGAGAAGGAGAGGAAGGCGACCACGGTCGCGACCGCGACTCCCTGCCAGCGCCGCCGGTCCGACCGGGCGCGCTCGTGCGCGGCCTCGGCGATCAGCAGGACCGTCATCGGGACGCACCAGACCCAGTGGTGGGTCCAGCTGATCGGCGAGACCAGCAGCGCGGTGATGGTGCAGCAGAGCACCGACCAGGCCCGGCCCCGGGGGAACCCGTGCCCCTCGCGGTGGATGCCGACGGCGATGGCGATCCCCGCCAGACCGACCAGTCCGCTGAGCACCAGCGCGGCCGTTCCGCTGTGGGTCTCGTGCAGGGCGCGGTCGACCATGCCGCGGAGCGACTGGTTGTCGACGATGTACTCCTTGCCGACCCGGCTGGTGTCGTAGAGGTCCTTGGTCCAGAACTCCAGCGAGGCGTGCGGCAGCGTCAGCGCGCCGATCAGCATGGTTCCGGCGCAGGTCAGCGCCGCCGTCACGGCTGCCCTGATCCGGCCGCTGAGCAGCAGGTAGACGATGACCAGCCCGGGCGTGATCTTTATCGCCGCGGCCAGGCCGACCGCCACCCCCTTGCCGCGCCAGGTGTCGGCGCGGGTGAGGTCGTAGAGCACCAGCACGCCGATGAGCAGGTTGATCTGCCCGTAGCGCAGCGTGGTGAAGACCGGTTCGAGCCACACCCCGAAGCCGATCACCAGCAGCACCAGCGGCGGCCGCAGCGCCCGCCGCGGCCAGTCGGCCAGCAGCGCGGACAGGTAGCCGAAGCCGCCGAGCAGCGCCAGGTTCCCCAGGGTCACCAGCGGCCGCAGCAGCGGGACCGGGATCCAGCAGATCGGCGTGAACAGCATCGCCGCGAAGGGCGGGTAGGTCGCCGGGAGTCCCCAGGCGGTGACCCGCAGGGTGTAGAGGTCGTGCCCGTGGACGACCGCGCCGCCCTCGGCCCGGTAGACCACCATGTCGATCATCGAGACATGGTCGCAGTGGCGCACGACGGCGTAGGTCAGCAGCGAGCAGAGGCTGAGCCAGAAGGCGGCCAGGGTGAGCCGGCGCGGTGCCTCCCGCAGACTGCGCAGCGCCGCGCGCACCAACGCCGGCGCCGACGTGACCCCCGGTACCGCGCCCGGTGCCGCGCCCGGCTTCGGGACCGACCGCCGGTCGGTCGGCGCCGACGGCGCCCCCGGCGGCGCGGCTGCGCCGGCCTGCCCTGCGAACGCCCGGGGGCCCGTGGGCGCCGTGGCCACCCTGCCCTCCTCAGCGTCCCAGCCGAGACTCGTCACGCAACCCTCCTCCACCGCATACCCAGCGTGACCCTAGCGGATCGGTGCCGGCCTCCGAACGACACCCTCAGCCAATCACGTCCCTCCGGGCCCACGCACGGAGCCCGCCGATCGTCGCGATCGGCGGGCTCCAGCCCGGGTTGCGGGCCGCTCGGCGTGGCACCGGGTGGGGCCGGTGCCACAGCGCGGAGCCGGACGGCGGCTCCCGAACAGGTGGTGCGCGAGCGGGTGGTGCTTGAACGGATGGTGCGCGAGCGGGTGGTGCTTGAACGGGTGGTGCGCGAGCGGGTGGTGCACGACGGTCGGGGCCGGACCGCCGGGGGGTCGTGGAGGGACCGTCCGGCTGCCTGACCCGTTGACCGCGGACCGGACCGTGGGGGGGTTGGGCGGGTCCGCGTGACACCCCGTCCTGGCGGAGCGCCACGCGGAACAGGCCCGATCCGGCCGTCGCTGACGCTAGCGGCCGGCCGCGTCCACCGGGTGGCACCTGAGGGTGGGGTGGGGCTCCCTTAGGGAGGTGTTAAGGAAGCGGCCACCCGGATGCGGTGGCGCACTTCGGCGTACGGCGGCTCCGGTCAACGCACCAGCCGCACCCGGCGGCGGCTCAGCCGGTCCCGGCCGCGCCCCGGTCCGCCCGGCTCGCCCCCCTCCGCCGGGGGCACGGTCCGCAGGGTCATCCGGATCTCCGAGCCGCCCAGCGGCGACTCCCCGACCGCGACCGAGCCACCGGTGGACTCGGCGACCCGGCGGACGATGTCCAGGCCCAGACCGGTCGAACCCTCGCCGCCGTGGCCGTGGCCCCGGCGCAGCGCCTCGTCGGCGTCGGCGATACCGGGCCCGGCGTCGGAGACGGTGATCACCACCGCCTCGGCGCCGGGCCGGAGGTCCGCGGCGAAGCCGGTGCCCTCCGGGGTGTGCCGGAACACGTTGCCGAGCAGTGCGTCCAGGACCACGGCCAGGTCGGCCGCCGAGACCGGGACCGGAGCCGGCCGGTCCGCGCCGCTGAGCTCCCAGCTCCGGCCCTCGTCCTCGGCCAGTGCGGACCAGAAGGCGACCCGCTCGCCGATGACGGTGGCGGCGTCGCAGCCGGGCGGCTCCGGTGCGGCGTCCAGCTGCCCGCCGCGCCCGCGCGCGGTGCGGATGATCTGGTCGACCTCGCGCTCCAGTTGCGAGACCGCGTGCCGGGTCTGCTCGGCGGCGTCGCCCTCGCCCAGCGCGGCGGCGTTCAGCCGGAGCACGGTGAGCGGGGTGCGCAGCCGGTGCGACAGGTCGGCCGCGAGCTCGCGCTCGGCGGCGACGAGCTGGACCACCCGGTCGGCCATGGCGTTGAAGGCGGCGGCGGCCTCGCGCAGCTCCGGCGGCGAGTCATCGGTCTGCGGGACCCGGACGGCGAGGTCCCCGGTGCCGAGCGCGCGGGCGGCGGCGGCCAGCCGGCGGGCGGAGCCGACGATCCTGGTCCCGAGCCGGTCCGCGACCAGGCCGGAGATCAGCACCAGCACCACCGCCACCCCGGTGAGCAGCAGCCAGGCGCTCACCACGCCGGCTCCGAGCTGGGCGTCGGGGATGAACACCTCGACCACCGCCACCCCGCCGCTGGAGACCGCGACCGGCTGGAGGTAGGCGTAGCCGCCGGGGACCGGAGTGGTGACGCTGAGGCCGTCGGCGGCGTCGGCGCGGATCTCGGCGGCGGTGGTCCGGGCGTGACCGATGGTCACTGCTCCGGCCGGGGTGGGCACATGGACGGCGATCAGCCCGGCCGCACCGGCCTGGGTGCTGGCGACGGCCCGCTCCAGCGCGTCCTTGTCGGTGGTGATCGCCAGCGCCGGGCCGAGGGTGGCCGCCTGCCGCTCGGCCCCGGAGAAGGCGCTCTCGCGGGCGGACTCACGGACCATCAGGCCCAGCGGTACCAGGAAGGCCAGCGCCACCATGGTGGTGACCGCGATGCACACCTTGACCAGGGCCCATCTCACGGCGCCGGCCGCCCGGGCGGTGTCGGGGCGGGAGCCTCCACCGGGCTGCCGGTCGGGACGTCGAGCCGCACCCCGACGCCGCGCACGGTGTGCAGGTAGCGCGGTCTGGACGCGGTCTCGCCCAGCTTCCGGCGCAGCCAGGAGAGGTGGACGTCGATGGTCTGGTCGGTGCCGTAGGGCTGCCGCCACACCTCGGCCAGCAGTTCCCGGCGGGCGACGACCACGCCGGGCCGGGCGGCGAGGAAGGCCAGCAGGTCGAACTCGCGGCGGGTGAGGTCGAGGTCGGCGCCGTCGAGGGTGACCTCGCGCCGCTGGAGGTCGATGTGCAGACCGCCGACCTGGAGCTGCTGCCCGGTGCCGGGCGCGGCCCCGGAGCGGCGCAGCACCGCCGCCATCCGGGCACTGAGGTGCTCTGCGGAGAAGGGCTTGACCAGGTAGTCGTCGGCCCCGGCGTTGAGCAGCCGGACGATCTCCGCCTCGTCGTCCCGGGCGGTGGAGATGATCACCGGGACGTCGGTGAGCCCGCGGATCATCTTCAGCGCCTCACCGCCGTCGAGGTCGGGCAGGCCGAGGTCGAGGATGACCACGTCGCAGCCGATCTGGGCGACCTCGCGCAGCGCTTCGAGCGCGGTGCCGACGCTGCGCACCGCGTGTCCGACCCCCGAGAGGTGACGGATCAGGGCGGATCGCACGAAAGGGTCGTCCTCGACCACCAGGACCGTTGCCATGCTGTGTGACGGTACGCCATCGGGGTGGCGATGGAACACCCGTCTGAGTCCATACTGGGCCGATGCGCATGGGACTGGTGAGAGCGGGAGCCTGGACGGTGGCCACGGCGGCCGCGGTGTCCGTGTCCTGGCTCGGCGTGCACCGGGTCCTCGCCGACACCTCCTACCAGCAGCCGCACATGCTGGCCGGGGTCACCGCGCCGACCAGCGCGACACCCACCCCGCTGCCCACCCCGCCGCCGCTGCCGAGCTCGACCGGCCCGGCCGCCTCGCGGCCCGCGTCGCCGACCACCACGACGACGACCGCCACGACGACGACCACGACCACCACCACGACCAGCTCGGGCCCGGGCGCCGGCGGCGGCGACCAGATCGAGAGCTTCACCCGGCCGGGCGGCCGGATCGTCATCTCCATGGGCCCGAACTCGGCGAGCCTGGTCTCGGCCATCGCCGACCAGGGCTGGTCGGTGCACACCTGGGTGGAGAAGACCTGGATCCGGGTCGACTTCGACCAGGGCGACCAGGGCTCGGTCTTCTACGTGACCTGGAACGGGCATCCGCCCATGGTGCAGGACTGACGCGGGCCGGGTTCAGAGCACCTTGCCCGGATTGAGCAGCCCCAGCGGGTCGAAGGCCGCCTTCACCCGGCGCTGCAGTTCCAGCCCGAGCGGACCCAGCTCCTGCGCCAGCCAGTCCTTCTTCAGCAGCCCGACGCCGTGCTCGCCGGTGATGGTGCCGCCGAGCCGCAGCCCCAGCGCCATGATCGCGTCGAAGGAGGCCCGGGCCCGCTCGGTCTCGTCCGGGTCGTCCGCGTCGAAGACCACCACCGGGTGGGTGTTGCCGTCCCCGGCGTGCGAGCAGGTGCCGATGGTCAGCCGGTACTCCTCGGCGATCTCGGAGACCCCGGTGAGCATCGCCGCGAGCGCGCTGCGCGGCACCGCGACGTCGTCGACCATGGTCGTGCCCAGCCGGTCCATCGCGGTCAGCACCAGCCGCCTGGCCTGCAGCAGCAGGTCCGACTCGGCACTGTCACCGGCCGGGACGACCTCGGTCGCACCGGCGGCGGTGCACAGCTCGCCGACGGCGGCGAGGTCGGTGGCGGGGTCTATGGTGTCGAAGGCGACCAGCAGCAGCGCCGCCGTGGAGTCGGGCAGGCCCATCTGCGCCAGTGAGTTGACGGCCCGTACGGTCGTCGTGTCCATCAGCTCCATCAGCGAGGGGGTGTGCCCGGCCTCCATGATCGAGCAGACCGCCGCGCAGGCGGAGTCGGTGCTGGGGAACTCCGCCGCCAGCGCGAGCTGCGGCGGCGGTGTCGGCTTCAGCGCCAGCACCGCCCGGACGACCACGCCGAGGCTGCCCTCGGAGCCGACGATCAGCCGGGTGAGGTCGTAGCCGGCCACGCCCTTGGCGGTGCGCCGCCCGGTCTGCAGCAGCTGCCCGTCGGCGAGCACCACGTCCAGACCGAGCACGTACTCGGCGGTCACCCCGTACTTGACGCAGCACAGCCCGCCGGAGCCGGTGCCGATATTGCCGCCGATGGTGCAGGACTCGTAGCTGGACGGGTCCGGCAGGTAGCTCAGCCGGTACTTGGCGGCGGCCCGGGACAGTTCGGCGTTGATCACCCCGGGCTCCACCACCGCGAAGCGGTTGACCGGGTCGATCTCCAGGATCCGGTTCATCCGGACCAGGGACAGCAGGATGCAGCCGTCCACGGCGTTGGCGGCGCCGGAGAGACCGGTCCGCGCCCCCTGCGGCACCACCGGCACCCGCAGCGCGGTCGCCGTCCGCATCACGTGCTGCACCTGCTCCACGGTGTCCGGGAAGACCAGCACGGCCGGCTGCCCGGCCGCGCAGAACCCGGCCATGTCGCGCCGGTAGGACTCGGTCACCTCCGGGTCGACCACCACCGACTCCGCGGGCAGCCCGGCACGCAGCAGCTCCAGCAGTTCGCTCATGGCTTCCTTCGGTCGGTACGGGCCGGCGGCGGGGACGGACAAGGTCAAGACTGGCTCCGTACCGGGGACAGGGCAAGCCCTGATGGCAGATCAGCAGGTAATCGTTCAGCCGGACGTGGGCGGCTGACGGCTGCTCAGGGCTGCGCGGGCTTGCCCTTGCCGTAGAGCCAGGTGGAGAACAGCCCGTCCAGGTCCTGGCCGCTGAGGGAGGCGGCGAGGGCGGTGAAGTCGGCGGTGGTGGCATGGCCGTAGCGGTGGTCGGCGGTCCAGGTCCGCAGCAGGGTGCCGAAGACCTGGTCGCCGACGGCCTGGCGGAGCTTCTCCAGCACCATCGCGCCCCGGTTGTAGCTGGGCGTGGCGAACAGCTTGCCCATGTCGCCGGGGGCGCCCGCCGGGTCGGCCCAGAGCTTGTCGCCGGACGGCAGGGCGTAGAGCCGGTTGAACCGCTCAGCCGTGCTGAGGCCGCCGTGGTCGGCGTCCCAGAGCCACTCGGTGTAGGTGGCGAAGCCCTCGTTCAGCCAGATGTCCCCCCAGCGGGTGAGGGTGACCGAGTCGCCGAACCACTGGTGCGCACTCTCGTGGACCAGCGTGTCCAGGTCCGGCGCCTCGTCGTAGACCGGGCGGCTCTGGGTCTCCAGCGCGTAGCCGATGCCGGGGTCGCCGGCGACGATCGCCCCGGCCGCGTCGAAGGGGTAGGGGCCGAACCGCGCCGACTCCCAGGCCAGCACCTCGGGCAGCCGGGCCAGCACCGGTGCGGCGTCCTCGGCCTCGGAGGCCTCGACGGCGTTGTAGACCGGCAGTCCGGCGGGCGTGCGGTACTGGCTCACCTGGAACCGGCCGATGGTGGCCGTGGCCAGGTAGGCGGCCATCGGCTGGGCCTCGCGCCAGTGGAAGACGGTCCGGCCGCGGGCGCTGCTCCGCGAGAGCAGCCGGCCGTTGCCGACCGCGGTCCAGCCGTCGGGCACCGAGACGGTGGTGTCGTAGGCCGACTTGTCGACGGGGTGGCCGTTGCAGGGGAACCAGGTCATCGCCCCCTGCGGCTCACTGGCGACGAAGACCGCGCCGTCCCGCCGGGCGATCCAGCCGTCCGCCGAGCCGTCCTCGTCCCGGAGCGCCTTGGGCACGCCCCCGTAGACGACGGTGGTCACGAAGCCGCTGCCCTCGGCGAGCGACCGCGCCGGGGTGATCCGGAGCTTCACGCCCTGCCGCCGGAAGGCCGCCGGACGGCCGTCGACCCGGACGCTGCTGACGGTCAGTCCGGACAGGTCCAGGTCGAAGGCGCTGAGGTCCTGGGTGGCGGTGGCACCGATCTCGGCGGTGCCGTCGAGCCGCCCGCCGCGCGGCTGGTAGGAGAGCGTCAGCCCGTAGTGGACCACGTGGTAACCGCCGTCGCCGGCGACGGGCAGGTACGGGTCGCCGGCGCTGGGCGCCCCGGGCGCAGCGCCGCCCTCCAGGGAGGCACCCAGCAGGAGGGCGGCGAGTACGGGTGCGGAGACGAGGGCCGAGAGAAGGCGACGGTTCATCACCTTTCGTACCCTAGGCGCAGATCAGCGGCGCGGCCGGGTAGCCGCGCGGCCGACCGCGGGCTACAGGTTGCCCCGGCGCTCCTGCTCACGCTCGATGGCCTCGAACAGCGCCTTGAAGTTCCCCTTGCCGAAGCCCATCGAGCCGTGACGCTCGATCAGCTCGAAGAAGACCGTCGGCCGGTCCTGCACCGGCTTGGTGAAGATCTGCAGCAGGTAGCCGTCCTCGTCCCGGTCGGCGAGGATCTTCAGCTCGCGCAGCTGCTCCAGCGGGACCCGGGTCTCGCCGACCCACTCGCCCAGCGTCTCGTAGTAGCTGTCCGGCGTGTCCAGGAACTCCACCCCGGCCGCGCGCATCGCCCGGACGGTGGCCACGATGTCGTTGGTCGCCAGCGCCAGGTGCTGGACGCCGGGGCCGCCGTAGAACTCCAGGTACTCGTCGATCTGGGACTTCTTCTTCGCCACGGCCGGCTCGTTCAGCGGGAACTTCACCTTGCGGCTGCCGTCCGCGACGACCTTGGACATCAGCGCCGAGTACTCGGTGGCGATGTCGTCGCCGACGAACTCCTTCATGTTGGTGAAGCCCATGACCCGGTTGTAGAAGGCCACCCACTCGTTCATCTTCCCGAGCTCGACATTGCCGACGCAGTGGTCGACGGCCTGGAAGAAGCGCCGGGCCGGCGGCTCGACGATCGGGCTCCGGGCCGTGTAGCCGGGCAGGTAGGGGCCGTCGTAGCCGCTGCGGTCGACCAGGGTGTGCCGGGTCTCGCCGTAGGTGGCGATGGCGGCCAGCACCACGGTCCCGTGCTCGTCCTTGAGCTCGTAGGGCTCCGCCAGCGGCTCCGCGCCGTGGGCGACGGCGTAGGCGAAGGCCGCGTGGACGTCCGGGACCTCGATCGCGAGGTCGGTCACCCCGTCGCCGTGCTCGGCGACGTGGCGCTCCAGGAACTTGCCGACCGGGCCGACGGCCTTGACCACGGAGGTGAAGACGAAGCGCGCGCTGCCCGATTCCAGCACGTATGAGGCGGTCTCCCGCTCGCCGGTCTCCGGTCCGGCATAGGCGACCAGGCGCATCCCGAACGCGGTGGAGTAGTAGTGCGCGGCCTGCTTGGCGTTGCCGACGGCGAAGACGATCGCGTCCATCCCCTTCACGGGGAAGTCGTCGGTGGGGGTCTGCCCGGTCATGGCGTCCTCCGGTGGGGGTGAGGTGCTGATGGCGGTACCGTCGCGCCGATCCGGGAGCTGCGCAACTGGACGGTCAAACGCTGCACACGCTGTACTGGTGGACCAGTGGAATACCGGAAACCCTGGACACACTGTCCACCTGGAGGCACCGTGCCCGGAATCGACGCCCTCGACGCCGCCCTGCTCGCCCTGCTGGCCGAGGATCCGCGGCCGGGGGTGCTGGAGTGCTCCCGGAGGCTCGGGGTGGCCCGCGGGACGGTCCAGGCCCGACTCGACCGGCTGCGGGCCAGAGGAGTGATCCGCGGCTTCGCACCGGAGCTCGACCCGGCCGCGCTCGGCTACCCGGTCACCGCCTTCGCCACCCTGGAGATCTCCCAGGGCCAGGGCGCGGGGGTGCGGGCGCACGTGGCCTCCGTGCCCGAGGTGCTGGAGCTGCACACCATCACCGGCGAGGGCGACATGCTCTGCCGGATCGTGGCCCGTTCCAACGCCGATCTCCAACGGGTGATCGACCTGGTTGTCGGCTTTGATGGCATTGTGCGCGCTTCGACCGCCATCGCCATGGAGAACCCGGTCCCTTACCGGGTGCTCCCGCTGGTGGCCGAGGCCGCCGTCGGAAAGGCGGACCCGGCCGCGACCTGAGGGCCGGCCCGGGCAGGAACCGAGCAGGAACCGGAGCAGCGTGGACTTCTGGGACTACGTCAGCAGCAGACGGGAGCAACTGCTCAACGACACCTACCAGCACGCCAGCGCCGTGTTCCAGTGCATGGTGGTCGCGGCGCTGCTGGGCGTCGGCATCGGGGCGCTGACCTACCGCAGCGACCGGGCCGGCCGGGCGGCGACCCTGGTCACCGGGACGATCCTGACCATCCCCTCCTACGCGCTGCTCGGTCTGCTGATCCCGGTGGTCGGTCTGGGCGTGCCGCCGACCGTCACCGCCCTGGTGCTCTACGCGCTGCTGCCGATCGTCCGGAACTCCCTGGTCGGGCTGCGCGGCGTCGACCCGGCGCTGGTCGACGCCGCGCGCGGGATCGGGATGACCGGCACGGCCCGGCTGCTGCGGGTGGAGCTGCCGATCGCCTGGCCGGCCATCCTGGCCGGGATCAGGGTGTCCACCCAGATGAGCATGGGCATCCTGGCCATCGCCGCCTACGCCTCGGGTCCCGGGCTCGGCAACGAGATCTTCAGCGGGATCGCCGGCCTGGGCAGCGCCAACGCGCTGAACGAGGTGCTGGCCGGAACACTCGGCATCGTCGTCCTGGCGCTGCTGTTCGACGCCGCCCTGGTGCTGCTCGGCCGGGTCACCGTCTCCAGGGGGATCCGTGGCTGAGACCACCGCCGTCACCGCGACCACCGGCGTGACCGGGGCCACCATCGAACTGGAGGGGCTGAGCAAGCGCTACCCCGGCAGTCCGCAGCCGGCGGTGGACTCGGTGAGCATGGAGATCGGCGCCGGTGAGACGGTGATCCTGGTCGGCCCCTCGGGCTGCGGCAAGAGCACCACCCTGCGGATGATCAACCGGCTGATCGAGCCGACCTCGGGCCGGATCCGGATCAACGGCGAGGACGTCACCGACATCGACCCGGTGAAGCTGCGCCGGCGCATCGGCTACGCGATCCAGTCCTCCGGCCTGTTCCCGCACCTCACGGTGGCTCAGAACATCGCCCAGGTGCCGAAGATGATCGGCTGGGGCAAGCAGCGGATCAAGGACCGGGTGGAGGAGATGCTCGACCTGGTCGGCCTCGACCCCCGCGAGTTCCACGACCGGTACCCGCGCCGGCTCTCCGGCGGCCAGCAGCAGCGGGTCGGCGTCGCCCGCGCGCTGGCCGCCGACCCGCCGGTGCTGCTGATGGACGAGCCCTTCGGCGCGGTCGACCCGATCACCCGGGACCACCTCCAGGACGAACTGATCCGGCTCCAGCACGAGCTGCACAAGACCATCGTCTTCGTCACCCACGACTTCGACGAGGCGATCAAGCTCGGCGACCGGATCGCGGTGCTGCGCGAGCAGTCCCACATCGCCCAGTTCGACACCCCCGAGGCGATCCTCACCAACCCCGCCGACGACTTCGTCTCCGGCTTCGTCGGCGCCGGTGCGGCGCTGAAACGGCTCAACCTCACCCGGGTCAGGGACGTCGGCATCGCCGACTTCCCCAGCGCCACCGTGGACGAGCCGCTGCAGGCGATCCTGGCCGGGCTGCGCCACGGCGGCGTCAACGAGCTGCTGCTGCTCGACCGGCGCGGACGCCCGTACAAGTGGCTGCGGCGCGGCGACCTGATGCGCGCCCGCGGCACCCTGGCCCGCGCCGGGACCCTGGTCACCCACACCGTCAGCCGCGACGCCACGCTGCGCGACGCGCTGGAGGCGGTGCTCACCGACAGCGGCGGCCGGGCCGCCGTCACCGGACGCCGCGGCGAGTACGTCGGCGTCGTCGACATGGAGACGCTGATGGACTCGGTCCACCAGATGCTGGAGGCCGACCGGCTCACCGCGCTGGAGCACCAGGAGGAGCTGCTGGAGCACGAGCGGGCCGCGCGCCCCCGGGACGGGGAGCCGCAGTGACCGCCCCCGCCGCCCGGCCGTCCCGCCGCCGGATCACCATCGGCAAGCTGCTGGTCACCCCGGCCGTGCTGGCGGTCCTGCTGCTCACCCTCTATCTGTGGATCACCCATGTCCGGCTCGACTCGATCGAGCGGAACTCGCTCCAGGGCAGCCAGGTCCGGCTCTACCTCTGGCAGCAGATCGAGCTGACCGCCGTCTCCACCTTCTTCGTGCTGGTGATCGCGCTCCCCCTGGGCATCCTGCTGTCCCGCCGCTTCGCCCGCCCGGCCGCGCCCTTCGCCGTCGCCCTGGCCAACCTGGGCCAGGCCACCCCGGCGATCGGGCTGCTGGCGCTGCTCACCTTCTGGCTCGGCATCGGCGCGCGCACCGCGCTGGTCGGCATGGTCGCCTACGCCGTGCTGCCGGTGCTCAGCAACACCATGGCCGGGCTGCGGGCGATCGACCCGGCGATGCTGGAGGCCGCCAAGGGCATCGGGATGTCCCCGCTGGGCGTGCTCGGCCGGGTCGAGCTGCCGCTGGCCGTCCCGCTGATCCTGGCCGGGGTGCGCACCGCGCTGATCCTCAATGTCGGCACCGGCACCCTGGCCGCCTTCGCCGGCGGCGGCGGGCTCGGCAACCTGATCACCGCCGGGATCACCACCCAGCGGACCCGGGTACTGATCGTCGGCGCGGTGCTCACCGTCTGCCTGGCGCTGCTGGTCGACTGGCTGGCCTCGCTGGCCGAGGTCGAGCTCAGCCCGCGCGGACTGGAGGTGCACCAGTGACCCGCCGCCGCGCGCTGCCGGGGGCCGTCGCCGCCGTCGCCGCGCTGCTGCTCGGCAGCGCCGGCTGCGGCCTGCACAGCGGCAGCCGGATCCCGGACGACGTGCTGCCCGGGTCGCTCGGCGCCGGGCAGCCGCTGAAGGGCGCCAGCCTCACCATCGCGTCCAAGAACTTCACCGAGAACGTGATCCTGGCCGAGATGATCGGCCTGGTCTGGACCGCCGCCGGGGCCCAGGTCACCGACAGGACCAACATCTCCGGCAGCATCGGCGCCCGGCAGGCCATCGTCACCGGCACCGCCGATGCCATGTACGAGTACACCGGCACCGCCTGGATCACCTACCTGGGCAACACCACGCCCATCGCCGACCCGCAGCAGCAGTGGCAGTCCGTCCATGACGCGGACCTGAAGAACGGCATCACCTGGCTGCCGCCGTCCCGGCTCAACGACACCTACGCGCTGGCCGGCAACGCCGCCAACGTCGCCAAGTACCACCTGCGGACCCTGTCCGACGTGGCCGCGCTGTCCCGGTCGAACCCCCGCGCGGTGACCCTGTGCGTGGACAACGAGTTCGGCGTCCGCGACGACGGGCTGACCGGGATGGAGAAGGCCTACGGGATGACCGTCCCCACCTCCAACATCCGCACCATGGACGCCGGGATCGTCTACACCACCGTCGCCTCCGGCAGCTCCTGCCTGCTCGGCGACGTCTACAGCACCGACGGGCGGATCCCGGAGCTCAAGCTCCAGGTGCTGGCGGACGACCGGCGCTTCTTCCCGAACTACGACGCCGCCCCGGAGCTGCACTCCGCGGCCCTGGCGAAGTACCCGGCGATCGCCGCGCTGCTGGACCCGGTCTCGGCGAAGCTGGACAACACCGTGGCCCAGCAGCTGAACAGCAAGGTGGACGTGGAGGGTCAGGACCCGCGGACGGTGGCCCGGCAGTGGCTGATCGACCAGGGCTTCATCCGGGCGAAGTGACCGTTCAGGAGCAGCTGGGCACGGTGCCGACGCCGGTCTGCAGCGCGCCCAGCGCGGAGATCGCGCCCTGCAGCGTCGACACCGGGATCAGCCGCAGCCCGTGCGGCAGCCCGGCCAGGGCGTCCGAGCACTCGTCCTCGGGCACCAGGAAGACGGTCGCCCCGTCGCGGGCCGCCGCCTTGGTCTTGAGTGCCACCCCGCCGACGGCGGAGACGTTGCCGGCGCCGTCGATCTCGCCGGTGCCGGCGATGACCGCGCCGTTGGTCAGGTCACCGGCCGCGCCGGGCCGGCCGGTGCCGTTGCCGTCCAGTTCGTCGATGATCCCTAGGGTGAACAGCAGTCCCGCGCTGGGGCCGCCGACGTCCGCCAGGCTGATGGAGACCTTGACCTTGGCCGGCGAGAGCTTCAGGTAGCCGAGCGCGGCATCGGTCGCGGCGTCCTGGGACTCGGTCATCTCCTGCTGGTCGGTCGCGTTGACCTGGGCCAGCGACTGTCCGGCCGGGTAGACGGCGTCACGCGGGACGACCGCCTCGGAGGGGTTGGGCCAGGCCTTGAGGGCGGCCTCGATCGAGATGGACTGCTGCGGCGGGGTCGCCGCGATGGTGACCATCCGCAGCTGGCCGACGGTCTGCCGGAGCGGGTGGCCGGTGATGCTGAGCACCTGGGCCGGCGTGCCGCCGACGCCGACCGCCTTGGCGTCCGGGAAGACCCCGAGGGTGTTGGCGGTGATCCCCGGGTACATGATCGTGAACGGCAGCGGGACCAGCAGCGCGATCGCGACCAGGGCCGCGACCACGGCGCCGCACAGGCTCAGCGCCACGGTTCGGCGGGACGGCGAAGACAGAGAGAACAGCACACCGAATCCAAACACACCGCGCGCCGTCCGTCTCCACCGGCTCGCGGATCAGCGCAGCGCCTCGGCGACCTCGGTCGCCGCCTCCACCACCCTGGGGCCGACCCGCTCCGGGACCATCCCGCCGAGCATCACCACGCCCACGCTGCCCTCGATCCCGGACAGGCCGAGCAGGGCCGAGGCCGCGCCGCTGGCGCCGGAGCGCTCCTCCGGCCCGGTGACCACGAAGGCCGGCTCCGGGCGGCCGCCGTAGGGCAGCGTCCGCACGGCCATGATCGCCCGGCCGGCCGCGTTCTCGTCCAGCGGGTGCCGCAGGCCGGTGCGGTAGGCGACGTGGAAGTCGGTCCAGCTGGGCTCGACCACCGCCACCACCAGCGCGTCGTTGCCGTCGACCAGGGTGAGGTGGGCGGTCGCGCCCAGGTCCTCGGCCAGGCTGCGGAGCGCGGGCAGGGCCGCCTCGCGCAGCAGCGGGTGCACCCGGTGGGCGAGCCGCAGCACGCCCAGGCCGACCCGGACCCGGCCGCCGAGGTCCCGGCGGACCAGCCCGTGCTGCTCCAGGGTGGCCAGCAGCCGGTAGACCACGGTGCGGTTCACCGCGAGCCGGCCGGCCAGCTCGGTGACGGTCAGGCCGCGTTCGGAATCGGCAAGCAGTTTCAGGACTTTGACGCCACGGTCCAGAGTCTGGGATGTCTCGGCGGTCACAGTGCGTGTTCCCCTTCCGCCGGAAATCGGACTGTGGCGGGGACGCTAGTGAGCAGGCACCGCTCTGCGGAAGGGCTTGTCCAGAATTCGGTCAAGATTGTTGTCTGCGACCGGGACAAGGCGGGACAACCGGACACGTTGCGCTATCGAACCGTTACCGTTCCGTCGTTTTCCGAAGCGCTCCGTGTCACCTTCCGCAGCATCGGGCACGCACAGGGCTCGCACGGGATGCGTTCAGGAAACGCGCGTGGCCCACTCCTGGATCTTCTTGATCCGGGTCTGCAGCTGGCCGGCCGTCGCCTGGGCGGTCAGCGGACCGCCGCAGACCCGGCGCAGCTCGTTGTGGATGGTGCCGTGCGGCTGCCCGGTGCGGTGGTGCCAGGCGCCGACCAGACCGTTCAGCTCCTTGCGCAGTTCCTGGAGCTGCTGGTGGGTGACGACCGGGCGCTTCTCGGCCGGCAGCTCGATCAGGTCGGCCTCCTCGGCCGGCCTGGCCTTGCTCCGCTGGATCTGCCGGGTCTGCCGCTTCTGCAGCAGTATCTGCACCTGGTCCGGCTCCAGCAGGCCCGGGATGCCGAGGTACTCCTCCTCCTCCTCGGAGCCGGCGTGCGCCTGCATGCCGAACTCCTTGCCGTCGTACAGCACCCGGTCGAAGACCGCGTCCGACTCCAGCGCCTCCCAGGGGAGGTCGTCCATCCCGCCGTCGGCCTCGTCCTTGGTCTTCTCGGCCTCGGCCAGCAGCGCGTCCTCCTCGTCGTAGAGGCCGTCCTCGGCCTTCTTCTTCCGGTCGAGGACGTGGTCGCGCTGGAGCTCCATCTCATTGGCGAAGGTGAGCAGCGTCGGCACCGAGGGCAGGAAGACCGACGCCGTCTCGCCGCGCTTGCGGGCGCGGACGAAGCGGCCGACCGCCTGGGCGAAGAACAGCGGGGTGGAGATCGAGGTGGCGTAGACGCCGACGGCGAGCCGGGGCACGTCGACGCCCTCGGAGACCATCCGGACCGCGACCATCCAGCGCTGGGTGCCCTCGGAGAAGTCGGTGATCCGCTGCGAGGCCTCGGCCTCGTCGGAGAGGACCAGGGTGACGCCCTCGCCGGTGATCTCGCGGATCATCTTGGCGTAGGCGCGGGCGACGTTCTGGTCGGTCGCGATCACCAGTCCGCCGGCGTCCGGGATCAGCTTGCGCACCTCGGTCAGCCGCTTGTCGGCGGCCCGCAGCACGTTCGGCATCCACTCGCCCTGCGGCGCCAGCGCGGTGCGCCAGGCCTGGGCGACGGCGTCCTTGGTCATCGGCTCGCCGAGCCGGGCGGCGACCTCGTCCCCGGCCTTGGTCCGCCAGCGCATGTTGCCGCTGTAGGAGAGGAAGATCACCGGCCGGACCACATGGTCGTCCAGGGCGTTGCCGTAGCCGTAGGTGTAGTCGGCGACGCTCTTCCTGATCCCGTCGTTCCCGGCCTCGTAGCTGACGAAGGGGATCGGGTTGGTGTCGGAGCGGAACGGCGTCCCGGTGAGCGCCAGCCGGCGGGTGGCCGGCTCGAACGCCTCCGCGCAGGCCTCGCCCCAGGACTTGGAGTCGCCGGCGTGGTGGATCTCGTCCAGGATCACCAGCGTCTTCCGCTGCTCGACCCGGTTCCGGTGCAGCATCGGGTTGACCCCGACGCCGGCATAGGTGATCACCACGCCCTGGTAGTCCGGTGAGAGCCGCCCGCTGCTGTAGGCCGGGTCCAGCCGGATCCCTATCCGCGCGGCGGCCTCGGCCCACTGCTTCTTCAGGTGCTCGGTCGGCGCGACCACGGTGACCTGCTGCACGACGTGGTTGTGCAGCAGGTACGAGGCCAGCGTCAGCGCGAAGGTGGTCTTCCCGGCGCCGGGCGTCGCCACGGCCAGGAAGTCGCGCGGCTGCTGCTCGACGTACCGCTCCATCGCGGCCTGCTGCCAGGCACGGAGCTTCCCGGCGGTACCCCAGGGGGCCCGGCCCGGGAAGGCAGGGGACAGGTGGTGGGAGGTGGTCGCGGTACTCACGGTCTCCGGGCTCGGTCGGGGGCGGGGGGCGGGTGCCACGGGCGGGCCGGCTACGGGGCACGGCTGCGGACAACCAGCTCAGCCTACTGGTCCGCCCGGAACGGTTCGGCGATTCTCCGGCCCGGGGCGTCAGCGGGTCCGGGCGCGGCCGGATATCGCCGCTCCGACCAGCGAGACCGCGCACATGGTGACGAAGATCGCCGCAAAACCGCCGGCGCTGTCGGTGCCGATCGAGGTGAACAGCACCCCGGCCAGGGCGGTCAGCAGGACGTTCCCCAGGGCGTCGCTGACCTGGAGCGAGGCCGAGTTCTCACCGGTCTCCTCGGGCGCGGACTCGGCCAGCATCAGCACCCCGACGCTGGCGATGGTCATCCCCATGCCCGCGCCGCCGACCGTCCAGGCGACGGCGACCGCACAGGCCGGAATCGAGTGCACCAGGGCAAGACCGGCGCCGCCGATGGCCAGCGCCGACATCAGGAAGCCGAGCCTGACCAGCAGCTGCCGGTGGCGGCCGGCCCAGGGGCGGCCCTGGAACCAGGAGCCCACGGCCCAGCTCAGGCCGCCGCTGGTGAGCGAGAGCCCGGCCAGGGTCGGCGAGAGCCCGCGCTGGGTGACCAGCATCAGCGGAATGAACGATTCTGCGGCGAAGAAGGCCCCGGCGGCGATGCCGCGCAGCAGGATCACCGTCGGCAGTCCGCGCGCGGCCCGCAGCGTGCCGCGCGGCAGCAGCCGCAGCACGGCCGGGACCAGCAGTGCCAGCCCGGCGGCGGCCGGCAGCAGCGCCAGCAGGTCCAGCAGCTGTCCGGCGTACTCCAGCAGCCCGGCCCCGGCGGCCAGGGCGACCGCGAGCAGGACCCGCCGGCGGTCCAGCGCCCAGCTGCGGACCGAGTCGTCCTCGGCCTGGAGCCGGCGCAGCTGCGGCAGCATCAGCATGATCGGCAGCAGCACCAGCACCGGTATCGAGAGGAAGACCCAGCGCCAGCCCAGGTGCTGGGTGACCGTGCCGGAGATCACCGGGCCGACGATCGAGGGCAGCACCCAGGCGGCCGAGAACGCCGCGAAGACGGAGGGGCGCAGCCGCTCCGGGTAGGCCCGGCCGACCACCACGTAGAGGGCCACGATCAGCAGCCCGCCGCCGAGCCCCTGCACCGCCCGTCCGGCCACGAAGACCCACATGTCCCGCGCGGTGCCGGCGACCACCAGGCCGACCGCGAAGGTCCCGATCCCGGCGGCCAGCGGGCCCAGCGGGCCGCGCTTGTCCGCCCACTCCCCCGAGACGACCATCGCCAGCAGGCTGGCGGTGAAGTAGCCGGAGAAGGCGAAGGAGTACAGGCCGAGGCCGTGCAGCGCGCGGGCGGCGACCGGCATGGCGGTGTTCACGGCGGTGGCCTCGAAGGCGACCAGCAGCACGCAGGAGACGATGCCGAAGGTCAGCGCCCGGTACCGGCCGCTGAGCACGCCGCCGGTCCCGTCCGGGGACGGCGGCAGTGCCAGGGCAGGCTCTGGGGTGGGAGTGGGGGTGGGGGTGGTCACCAGCACGATTGTAAGACCCGAAGTCGGAGTTTGCCCCTGTCGCTGGTCCGGTCCGGGCTCGGTCCGCAGACGTAGGCCACCACCGGACCCGGCAATCGGATTCCGGTATTCCCGCGGCAGGTGTTGACGAATTGGGGGGCCAATGGATTACAGTGAATTCACGAGCTGGACGAGGACCCACGACAAGGAGCCGAACGATGAAGGGGAAGGCGATGCACAGCATTCTGTCCGCCCCCGGCGTCGGCACCTGTCCCCCGGTCTGTCCCGGCGCGGCGTGTTGTCCCACCGCCGCCTGACGCCCTGAGCCGGCGTCACCTTCCCCTGCTTGCCCCTGTGCGGCCCCTCCCGGGGCCGTCCACGGCCGTGTGCCCGAGTGGTTCAGGGAACCGCCTGCAAAGCGGTTTACACCGGTTCGAATCCGGTCATGGCCTCGCAGTAATAAGAATTCCGGACGGCCCCAGGCCGCCCGGAATTCTTTGTGCATTCATTTGCTTTCGAACAGACCCGCCGCGGTCGGCGGCGGGTCACGGTCGGCGGCGGGTCACACCGCGATGTCCTCCGGCTGGATCGGCAGCCGCTGCACCGGGCGGCCGGTGGCCGCCCGGACCGCCGCTGCCACCGCTGCCGGGGCCACCGCCGCCGGCGCCGCGCCGACCGCCTTCGCGCCGAAGGGGGCGACCACGTCGCGCTCCTCCAGCAGCGCCGCGATCCGGATCTCCGGGGCGTCCAGCGAGGTCGGCAGCCGGTAGCGGGTGAAGGACGGGTTGATGATCCGGCCGCCCTCGCTGACCAGCTCCTCCATCAGCGCCAGCCCCAGGCCCTGGGTCGCCCCGGCCTCGATCCTGGCGGCGATCTGCTCCGGGTTCAGCGCCCGGCCGACGTCCTGGGCCACGGTCAGCTCGACCACCCGGACCGTGCCGAGCTCCACGTCGACGTCGACCACCGCGCGCATCGCGCAGAAGGCCAGGCCCACGAAGGCGTCGCCCTGCCCGGTCTCCGGGTCCAGCGGCTCGGTCGGGTGCGGGCGGCACTGCGCGGTCGCCCACAGGTCCTTGTCCTCCAGCGCCTGGAGCACCGGCATGCCGAGCACCCCGTCATAGGAGGTGATCTTGCCGTCGCTGATGGTCAGCAGCTCCGGCGACATCCCGAACTGCACCGCCAGCGGCTGCAGCAGCTGGTGGCGGACCATCAGCGCGGCCCGCTCGACCGCGCCGCCGGAGACCCAGGTCTGCCGGCCCCGGGCCGAGGGCCCGGCGCTCGGCTGGTCGGTGTCGACCGGCGCGATGTAGACGTCGGTGACGCCCAGCACGTCCTGGACGATCTGCCGGGCCAGGGTCGAGAAGCCGGTGCCGGTGTCCACGGCGGTGCACATCACCGAGGCCTGCGAGCCGGTGACCCGGACCGAGGCCGTGGAGACCTCGTCCGCGCCCTCCGCGCCCAGGACGTGGACCATGCCCACGGCGTAGCCGATCCCGCGCCGGACGGCGGCGGGGTCGCCCGCGCCGCCCGGGCCGCCGGGCAGCAACCACTCGTCGTCGGGCCGGTCCACCGGCAGCGGCGGCAGCGGCTCGGCCGCGACCGCGTCCAGCAGCTCGCGGACCGGTGCCGGGCAGGTCACCGCCTGGCCGGTGGGCAGCAGGTCGCCGGTGGACATGGCGTTCCGGCGGCGGATCTCCAGCGGGTCCAGGTCGAGCGCGGCGGCCAGCTGGTCCAGCTGCGACTCGTAGGCGAAGCAGGACTGCAGCGCGCCCTCGCCGCGCATCCGGCCGGCCGGGGGGTTGTTGGTGCGCACCGCCCAGGCGTCCACGAAGACGTGCGGGACCGCGTACGGGCCGGCCGCCATCGCCGCCGCCGAGGCCAGCGCCTCGCTGGAGACCTCGGCGTAGGCCCCGCCGTCGAGCAGCAGCTGCGCCTCGACCTTCAGCAGCCGGCCCTCGATGTCGGCGTGGTGCCGGTAGCGCAGCAGCGCCGGGTGCCGGTGCGGGTGGGTGAGGAAGGACTCCTCGCGGGTCAGCGCCATCTTCACCGGGTGCCCGGTGCGGATCGCCAGCAGCCCCAGGGCGACCTGGAAGCCCACGTCCTCGCGGTCGGCGGTGGCGCCGGGGACGCCGCTGACGACCAGTCGGACCCGGTCCGGTTCCAGGCCGAGGCAGAGCGCGGCCCGGTCCCGGTCGCCGTGCGGGTCGGTGCTGGCGACGTGCAGCTCCACCCCGCCGTCCGGGCGCGGCACGGCCAGCCCGGCCTCGGCCCCGATCGGCGCCGGGTCCTGCCGGCCGACCCGGTACAGGCCCTCGACCACGACCGCGCCGACCACCTCGGGGTCGCCGGAGCGCACCGGCAGGTGCCGGAACAGGTTGCCGTCGGGGTGGATCGGCGGGGCGGTGAACGCCTGCTCGGGGTCGGTCAGCGGCTCCAGCGGCTCGTAGACCACCTGGACCGCCGCCGCCGCCAGCCGGGCGGTGTCCGGGTGGTCCGCCGCGACCGCGGCGATCGGCTCGCCGTAGTGGCGGACGAACTCCCCGGCGAAGACCGGCCGGTCCGGCACCAGCGGCCCGGTCGGCGCGCCGTCCGGCACCCCGTTCGGGCCGGGGCGCAGGTCGGCGGCGGTGACCACGGCGTGGACGCCGGGGATCGCCAGTGCCGGGCCGATGTCCACCGACAGGATCCGGGCGTGTGCGTACGGGGCGCGGGCGACCGCGCCCCAGAGCAGCCCCTCGGCCCACAGGTCGGCGGCGTAGGGGTAGATGCCCATGGTCTTGGCCAGCGCGTCGGCCCGGGTCGGGGAGGAGCCCAGGCCGCTCTCCGGCGCCCGCTGCTCGGGCAGTCGCGGCCGGGCGGGCGAGACCAGCGGCACGGCGCCGAGCGCCGCTCCGGTCGCACTGCCGGGCGCACCCTGCGGCACGCCGGGAAGCGGGGCGGCCAGGTTCTCGCCGTCACTGTCGGGGGTGGTCATGCTCCGGCCTCCGGGGCGGCGGGCGACTGCTGGTGCGGCAGGACGTAGCGGGGGCCCGGGTCGGCGGCGTAGCCGCCGTCGGCGGCCGGGTAGTGGCCCGTGGTCGCCTGGTACTCGTACTGCGGCTGGGACTGCTGGGCCTGCTCGGCGTGGGCCGGGTCGGCGTAGCCGCTCGCGGTCTCGGCGTAGACCGGCTCCGGGTAGCCGGAGCCGGGGTAGGGCGCCTCGGCGAACTGCTGCTCCTGGTAGACCGGCTCGGCGAAGCCCGGATCCGGCAGCCCGAGCGGCTGCGGGCCGGGTGCCGCCTGGTGGCCCGGCTCCTGGTAGACCGGTTCGGCCCCGGTCTGCTCCACCGGCGCCGGCCCGGGCCCGGGCGCCGCAGCGGGCGCGGCGGCCCGGTCGGCCCCGGCAGCGTCCGCGTCGTCGCCGGACTCGGCCTGTTCGGCGCGGCTCTCCGCGACGGTCTGCACCGCCGCCAGCGCGCCCCGGTAGCCGGTGCAGCGGCAGAGGTTGCCGCAGAGCGCCTCGCGGGCCTCCAGCTCGGTCGGCTGGTGGTTGCGCTCCAGCAGGTCGTGGACGGCCATCGCCAGCCCCGGCACGCAGTAGCCGCACTGCACCGCGCCGCTCTCGGCCAGCGCCCGCTGCACGTCCGAGGCCACGCCGTCCTGGGCCAGGCCCTCGACGGTGCGGATCTCGCTGTCGGCCGCCAGTGCGGCCGGCACCAGGCAGGCGGCCGTCAACTGCCCGTCCAGCTGCACCGAGCAGGCTCCGCACTCGCCCTGGTCGCAGCCGTCCTTGGCACCGGCCAGGCCGAGCCGCTCGCGGAGGACGTAGAGCAGGCTCTCGCCGATCCACGCCTCCAGGACCGGCCGGTCCACGCCGTTGACCCGCAGGGTGTAGGAGGCCCGGGGGAACTCGTCCGCGCCGAAGCCGCCGGGGGCGGATCCGCCCGTCGCCGGAGTTGCCAGAAAGTCAGTCACGCGAGCGCCCTCCCGAGTGCGCGGCGGGCCAGTACGGCCACGGTACGGCGCAGCCGGGCGACCGCCGCGCCCGCCCCCCCGTCCGGGTTGCCTTCGAAGGGGTCGGGGACGCAGGCCGAGGCGACGTACTCGCCGAAGGCGGCGGCGGCCGCCGGGTCGATGCTCCGGTCGCCGTCCCAGTCGATGCAGCCGGAGACCCACTGCTCGGCCTCCAGCGGGCGGAGCGGCACCGGGGCCACCGCGCCCACCGCGCAGCGCACCGAGCGCCGGGCCGGGTCCAGCACCAGGGCGACCGAGGCGTTGGCGCGGGAGGGGCCGGTACGGCTGGTGGACTTGAGGAAGACCTGGGGTGCGTGCAGCAGCGGAATCCGGACATATCCCAGCAGTTCGCCCCCGCGCAACGGGTCGAGGCCGGTGAGCAGGTGACTGACCGGCACCTCCCGCGAGCCCTCGGGGCCGACCAGGGTGACCGAGGCCTCCAGTGCGGCCAGCACCGGCAGGGTGTCCCCGGCCGGGTCGGCGGTGACGATGTTGCCGCCCAGCGTCCCGGCGTTGCGGATCTGCGGCGGTCCCGCGGTCCGGGCGGCGGCGGCGAGCGCGGGCATCAGCGCCGCGAAGTCGGGCCGGCCCATCCGGGCGTGGGTGAGCCCCGCGCCGAGCTGGGCCGAGCCGTCCTGGTACTGCCAGCCGCGCAGCTCGTTGATCCGCCCCAGTCCGATCAACGCCATCGGGCGCAGCAGACCGGAATTGACCGCGCCCATGAGGTCGGTCCCCCCGGCGACCGGCACAGCGGCGGGCGAGGCCGCCAGTGCCGCGACGGCCTCGTCCAGGGAGGACGGGAGCATGATCGTTTGGTTCACCTGTGTCCCACCGTGCTCGGATAGCCCGCACCGCTGCCGCTTCTGGCCGTACCGTACGTGCAAACCCCTGGTACGCGCACCCTGCGGGAGGCGGTGGGGCAACTCTGGCACACCTCGCCACGGGCATGTCCCCTCGTACCGTCGATGGGTTGACACGCTTATCAGGCTATATGCCCGATGTGACGACCGTTTCGCTGCCTCACCCCCTCCGCGGTTCAGCCCCCGGTACTGCGCCGGGACCCGGCTCACGCCTCGGGCGGCACTCCGTCCGTGGGGCGGCCGAAGACGCCGGGGCGCTGCTGCCACGGGTGCGGACCGGCGGCCGGGCGGTACTCGACGCCCAGCGCGTCCAGCCGCGCGTAGTGGGTCGCCATCCGGGCCTCGAAGCCGGCGAAGTCGCGCTCGGCGGGCTCCTCCGGCAGCGCGGACCAGGCGACCTCGGCGAAGGCGGCGAGCCGGGGGAAGGCCCGGTAGTCCAGTTCGCGGACGTCGTCCATGAACTCGCTCCACAGGTTGGCCTGAGTGCCGATCACGTGGGCCGCCGCCTCCGGGTCGGTGCGCAGCGCCGGGGGCAGCGGTTCGAACCGGTAGACGTCCTCCAGGGTGCGGACCCAGCCGACCGGGATCGGCTCCTCGGGGCCGGCCGCCTGCCGGTGGTCCAGGTAGACGTACTGCTCCGGGCACATGACCACGTCGTGGCCGGCCTTGGCGGCGGTGACCCCGCCCGCGTAGCCGCGCCAGGACGAGACCGCCGCGCCCTGCGCAAGGCCCTCCCGTCGCCCACCACCACCCTTGCTCGGACGCTCTCCGAGCGACCCCCCTTCGAGGATCTCGTCCCAGCCGATCAGCCGTCGGCCGCGCCCGGCCAGCCAGCCGTCGAAGTGCCGGATGAACCAGCTCTGCAGCTCGTCCTCGTCGGCCAGGCCGAGCTCCTTGATCCGGGCCTGGACGGCCGGACTGGCCTTCCACTGCTCCTTGGGGCACTCGTCGCCGCCGAGGTGGACGAAGGTCGAGGGGAAGATCTCCAGGACCTCCTCCAGCACCTGCTCGTAGAAGCGCAGCGTCGAGTCCTCGACGTTGAGGACGGTGGGGTTGATCCCCCAGTCGGTCCAGGGCTTCAGCGCGGCGGTGTCCTGGACGTCGGTGTTGCCGAGCTCCGGGTAGGCGGCGATGGCGGCCTGGGCGTGGCCCGGGACGTCGATCTCCGGCACCACGGTGATCTGCCGCTCGGCCGCGTAGGCGACGATCTCGCGGAGGTCGTCCTGGGTGTAGTAGCCGCCGTGCGGCAGGTCGTTCCGACGCGGCTCGGTCGCCGTGGTGCCCGGCTCCTGCAGGCCGCCCCGGTAGCCGACCATCGAGCGCTCGCGCCAGGAGCCGACCTCGGTGAGCTTCGGGTAGCGCTTGATCTCGACCCGCCAGCCCTGGTCGTCGGTGAGGTGCAGGTGCAGCACGTTCAGCTTGTGGGCGGCCAGCAGGTCCAGGTAGCGCAGCACGTCGGCCTTGGGCAGGAAGTGCCGGGAGACGTCCAGCAGCACCCCGCGCCAGCCGAAGCGCGGACGGTCCCGGACGGTGACGGCGGGGACGGACCACTCGGCGCCGCGCACCGGCGCCCGGCGGTAGGCCTCGGGGCCGAGCAGCTGCCGCAGTGTCTGCGCCCCCCAGAACAGCCCGGCCTCGCTGCCGCCGGTGACCGTCAGCCGCTCGGGCGTGGCCTCAAGGGTGTACTCCTCCGGGGCCAGCTCCTCGGAGAGGGCCAGCTCCAGGCCCGGCGCACCGGGGCGCAGCGCGAACCCGGTCGCCGCGCCCAGCGCGGAGCGCAGCATCCGCTCGACGGTCCCGGTCCCCGGTCCGCCGCTCAGGCCGGTCTCGGCGGTCAGTCTGAATCGGGGGGCGCCGGGATCGGCCGGGGACTCGACGGAGAAAGGGGCAGGTATGAGGTCCATGAGAGCTCATCCTGCCCCTGCTTCCCACCATTGGTCCAGACCTATTGGTCGGACGGGTGAGCTGCGACTACTTCCCCTGGTCGCCCTTGCCCTTGTCCCCGCCGCCGTCCAGGCCGTCGAAGATCTCCTTGCACATCGGACAGACCGGGTACTTCTTCGGGTCGCGCCCGGGAACCCAGACCTTGCCGCAGAGCGCCACCACCGGGGAGCCGGAGAGGGCGCTGTCCATGATCTTGTCGCGCTTCACATAGTGGGCGAACCGCTCATGGTCGCCGTCGCCGTGGGAGAGCTGGGGGACGGGCTCGACAAGGGTTCCGGTGCTGCCGCTGCGCTCGGGCTCAAGGGTGCTCATAGCCGACAAGTCTAGGCCGCGTCCACCGGTGAGCGGGAGCTCAGTTCAGCGAGGGGTCGTCCGGGTAGGTGGCCACCATCGCCAGCTCACCGCGCTGCCGGCGCAGCACCGACCGCCACAGCCGCTCCGGATCGGGCGCGGAGATGTCCCCCGGCTCGGACTCCACCAGGTACCAGGCGCCCTCCAGCAGCTCGTCCTCCAGCTGCCCCGGGGCCCAGCCGGTGTAGCCGACGAAGATCCGCAGCGAGCCCAGCTCCGGGGCCAGCAGCTCCGGCGGGGACTCCAGGTCGACCAGGCCGATCGCGCCGTGCACCCGCCGCCAGCCCAGGAACTCGCCGGAGGGCCACTCCCCCGGCACCACCGCCAGCGCCAGCGCCGAGTCCAGTGCCACCGGGCCGCCCTGGAACACCACCGCCGGGGCGCCGGCCAGCTCGGCCCAGGGCTCCAGCACGGCGTCGACCGCGATCACCGTCGGCCGGTTCAGGACGACGCCGAGCGTCCCCTCCGCGTCATGGTCGAGCAGCAGTACGACGGCCCGGTCGAAGTTGGGATCGGTCAGCGCGGGCGTTGCGACGAGCAGCCTGCCCGCGAGCGAGACGGCCTCGGTCATGGCAGAAATGATCCCGCACTTCCGGCCGGACGGGCAACGGAACGCACAGCCCCGCGCGGCGGTGGGGGAAACTGTGGCGCAAACCGGGTCCGAAGGTGCGATCCGGGTGAGAGCTTCACCACAGCTTCAGCCGTTCGCCGTCATCCGGACACCCCGGAGCTGCACGGACTCCCACCCGGCTCTCACGGCACCCGGGAACCGTCGCCGTGCGCACTACCATCTCCTATGGTGCCGGAACCCTTTGGCCCGAACACCGTCCCGCTCACCCCACGTCCCCCAGGATCGCGAGAACATGACCGACGACGTCCTGCTTGTCCACGGCGGCAACCCGCTCGAGGGTGAGATCCGTGTCCGCGGTGCGAAGAACCTCGTACCCAAGGCCATGGTGGCCGCCCTGCTCGGGCAGGAGCCGAGCCGGCTCCGCAATGTCCCGGACATCCGCGACGTCAAGGTGGTCACTGGCCTGCTGCAGCTGCACGGCGTCACCGTGCTCCCCGGCGACGAACCGGGCGAGCTGGTGCTCGACCCCTCGCACGTCGAGAGCGCCAACGTCGCCGACATCGACGCCCACGCCGGCAGCTCCCGGATCCCGATCCTGTTCTGCGGCCCGCTGCTGCACCGGCTCGGCCACGCCTTCATCCCCGGCCTGGGCGGCTGCGACATCGGCGGCCGGCCGGTCGACTTCCACTTCGACGTGCTGCGGCAGTTCGGCGCGATCATCGAGAAGCACCCGCAGGGCACGGTGCTGACGGCGCCTCAGCGGCTGCGCGGCTGCAAGATCGAGCTGCAGTACCCCTCGGTCGGCACCACCGAGCAGGTGCTGCTGACGGCGGTGCTGGCCGAGGGCGTCACCGAGCTGCGCAACGCCGCGATCGAGCCGGAGATCGTCGACCTCATCTGCGTGCTGCAGAAGATGGGCGCGATCATCTCCATGGGCACCGACCGGACCATGCTGATCACCGGCGTGGACCGGCTCACCGGCTACAACCACCGCGCCCTGCCGGACCGGCTGGAGTCCGCCTCCTGGGCCTGCGCGGCGCTGGCCACCGGCGGCAACATCTACGTCCACGGGGCGCGCCAGCTGGAGATGATGACCTTCCTCAACACCTTCCGGAAGGTCGGCGGGGCCTTCGAGGTGGACGACGAGGGCATCCGCTTCTGGCACCCGGGCGGCGAGCTGAACGCGATCGCCCTGGAGACCGACGTCCACCCCGGCTTCCAGACCGACTGGCAGCAGCCGCTGGTGGTGGCGCTGACCCAGGCCGCCGGGCTCTCCATCGTGCACGAGACCGTCTACGAGTCCCGGCTCGGCTTCACCTCCGCGCTCAACCAGATGGGCGCGCACATCCAGCTCTACCGCGAGTGCCTGGGCGCCACCCCCTGCCGCTTCGGGGCGCGGAACTTCCTGCACTCGGCCGTGGTCTCCGGCCCGTCCAAGCTGCACGGCGGCGAGCTGGTCATCCCCGACCTGCGCGGCGGCTTCTCCTACCTGATCGCGGCGCTGGCCGCGCAGGGCCCGTCCAGCGTCCACGGCATCGACCTGATCAACCGGGGCTACGAGAACTTCATGGAGAAGCTCCGGGCCCTCGGGGCGCACGTGGAGCTGCCGGGCGAGCAGGACAGCTGACGGACCGTCCGCAGCAGCAGCCGCCCCCCGCGCCGAACTCGGCCGGGGGGCGGTGTGCGTGACGGTGGCTCACGCCCAGGGCGCACGCCGTCGCAGCAGCCGCAGTTCGGGCAGCCGGAACGCGGCGGCCAGCGCCAGGAAGAGCAGCGCCATCACGGTGCCCCCGGCGAGCAGCGCCGGAAGCGCGGGCATGGCCGCGGCGTGGGCGGCGGCCCAACCGGCCCCGGCGGCCAGCGCGGCGGCCAGGGTGAGCTTGCCGTAGGTGCGGGCCAGCCGCTTCCCGTCGAGCCTGCCCTCCAGCCGGCGGCGCAGCCGGACCGCGGTGAGCAGCAGTCCGGCCAGGTAGGAGAGCGAGTAGGCGGCGGCCATCCCGATCACCGCCCAGCGGGTCGGCAGCAGCCAGTGGCAGCCGGCCGCGAGGGCGATGTCCAGGCCGGAGATCCAGGCGGCCATCCGGAACGGGGTGCGGGTGTCCTGGAACGCGTAGAAGCCGCGCAGCAGCAGGTACTGGGCGGAGAAGGGGATCAGGCCGAGGGCGAAGGCCTGGAGCATCCGGCCCATCGGCAGCGTCGGCCCGGCGTGGTGGCCGAGGCCGAACAGCAGCGCGGTCAGCTGCGGGCCGAGGGCGAGGAAGAAGAAGGCCACCGGGACGATCACCAGGCCGGTGAGCCGCAGCCCGCGCGAGAGGTCGTCGCGGAGGTCGTCGAGCCGGTCGTCGGCGACGGCGCGGGTCATCCTCGGCAGCAGCGCGGTGACCACGGTGACGGTGACCACCGACTGCGGCAGCAGCCAGAGCGTCTGGGCGAAGGCGTAGGCGGTGCTGCCCGCGTCGGCGTGCGGCAGGGCCAGGTCCACGGCGGCCGAGTAGCGGGTGACCACGGTCAGCGCGACCAGGTTGGCCAGGACGAACAGCAGGGTCCAGCGGGCGGCGGTGGCGCTGGCGCGGAGCCCGGTCCCGCGCCAGTCGAAGCGCGGCCGGAGCCGGAAGCCCGCGGCCCTGAGGTAGGGCAGCAGCGCCAGCGCCTGCAGCGCGATGCCGACGGTGGTGCCGATCCCGAGGAGCCTGACCTCGGCCGGGGTGACCGCGCCCACGTCGGCGGAGCCGTGCACCAGTTCCAGGTAGAGGCCGAAGAGGGTGATCAGCACGATGTTGTTGAGCAGCGGGGTCCACATCATCGCGCCGAAGCGGCCCCGGGCGTTGAGGATCTGACCGAAGATCGAGAACAGCCCGTAGAACAGGATCTGCGGCAGCAGGAACCGGGCGAAGACCACCGAGAGCTCGAAGGCCGCGTGGTGCGCCGGGGAGTCGGTGAAGTAGAGCGAGACGATGTCCGGCGCGGCGAGGACCGCGAGCAGGGTGCCGATCCCGAGGACGCAGAGGAACAGGGTGGTGATCCGCTGCTCGTGCGCGCGTCCGCCGTCGGCGTGCTCGGCACGCGCGCGGACCAGCTGCGGCACCAGCACCGAGTTCAGCGCGCCGCCGATCAGCAGGGTGTAGATGCTGGTGGGCACGGTGTTGGCGGTGTTGTAGGTGGTGGCCAGCAGTCCGGTGCCGAGCGCGGCACCCTGGAGCACCAGCCGGATCAGGCCGGTGGCCCGGGAGACCACCGTCCCGGCGGCCATCAGCAGCCCGCTGCGGGCGGTGCCGCCGGCCGCTCCCGGCGCGGTCCTCGGCGCACGGGTGCTGCGGGCGTGCCTGGCGTGTCCCATGGGGATGGGGACGCCGTCGGAGCGGGCCGGGGTTCCCGCCCCCGGCTGGGAGCGGGGCGCGCAGGTGGGAGAACGACAGGATCCCGGGGCCGGTCGGCCGCGAGGGGCAGCCGTCCGGTACCGGGATCCTGTCGGTGCGACCCGGTACGACCGGGGCGCGTGGTGCTGCCGGGGCAGCAGCCCGGGCCTTACTTGCCCTTGGCGGCTTCCTTGAGCTTGGAGCCCGCGGAGACCTTCACGCTGTAGCCGGCGGCGATCTGGATCGGGTCGCCGGTCTGCGGGTTGCGCGCGGTGCGGGCGGCGCGGTGGGTGCGCTCGAAGGTCAGGAAGCCGGGGATGGTGACCTTCTCGTCGCCCTTGGCGACGACGTCGCCGACGACCTCGGCGAGCGCGGCCAGAACGGCGTCGGCGTCCTTGCGGGTCACCTCGGCGCGCTCGGACAGAGCGGCCACCAGCTCACTGCGGTTCATATGTACTCCATGTGGTTTGTCGCATTGCGATCCTCGGCTGCCCCATTGCGATCCCCGGCCGTCCCGGAGGGCGGCCCGCCACGACCGCCAGCCACCCTGCGGTGGCTCCCGACAGCCGACGGGGGATCCCGTTCGATGCCCCAGGCTGCGCAAATCTCTTGCCTAGGCACGAATCCTGCCCCCACAACCGCCGGGAAAGCGAATCCGGCACCCGCGAGTGTCACACGAACAGCGCCACATGCCGGGCATGGTGACGACGGGTCCGGCACCGTTCGCGTCCCCTCTCGGGACGGAGCGGGCAACTCTCGGCGGACGCCCTGGGCGATCGTTCCCGTCCAGGTCGGATACGGCGCGCCGGTGCAGGGATACCGTACGCCCTGGGACGAGAACCACCCAAAACGGGACGCCCGCCGCGCCGACGGGTTGCGTCGGCGCGGAGGGCCTGGGACCGGCCCGCGGTCAGTTCGAGGGCAGCGGGAAGGTGCCGGTCGCCTCGCCGCCGCCGGCGCCCGCCGCGGCGGTCCCGGCGGCCTGCGCGGCCTCGCGGACGGCGGCGGCGACGGTCTTGGCGACGTCGGGGTGGAACACGCTGGGGACGATGTAGTTGGCGTTGAGCTCGTCCCGGCCGACGGTCGCGGCCAGCGCGAGCGCGGCGGCGATCATCATCTCGCTGTTGACGGTCCGGCTCTGGGCGTCCAGCAGGCCGCGGAAGACCCCGGGGAAGACCAGCACGTTGTTGATCTGGTTGGGGAAGTCACTGCGGCCGGTGGCGACCACCGCGGCGGTCTGCCGGGCCACTGCCGGGTCGACCTCGGGGTCGGGGTTGGCCAGGGCGAAGACGATCGCGCCGTCGGCCATGGCGGCGATGTCGTCGCCGTCGAGTACGTCGGGCGCGGAGACCCCGATGAAGACGTCCGCCTCGCGCACGGCCTCCTTCAGGGTGCCGGTCCGGTTGCTGCGGTTGGTGTGCTCGGCGACCCAGCGCAGCGAGTCGTCCAGGTCGTCCCGGCCCAGGTGGACCACGCCCTTCACGTCGGCGACGGTGGCGTGCTTGACGCCGGCGTCCAGCAGCAGCCGCAGGATCGCGTTGCCGGCCGCACCGGCGCCGGACATCACCACCCGCACCTCGCCGATCTCCTTGCCGACCACCTGCAGCGCGTTGGTGAGCGCGGCGAGGACGACGATGGCGGTGCCGTGCTGGTCGTCGTGGAAGACCGGGATGTCCAGCGCCTCGCGCAGCCGGGCCTCGATCTCGAAGCAGCGCGGGGCGGAGATGTCCTCCAGGTTGATCCCGGCGAAGCCGGGGGCGATCGCCTTGACGATGGCGACGATCTCGTCGCTGTCCTGGGTGTCCAGGCAGATCGGCCAGGCGTCGATCCCGGCGAAGCGCTTGAACAGCGCGGCCTTGCCCTCCATCACCGGCAGCGCGGCCATCGGGCCGATGTTGCCGAGGCCGAGGACGGCGGAGCCGTCGGTGACCACGGCGACGCTGTTGCGCTTGATGGTGAGCCGGCGCGCGTCCTCCGGGTTCTCGGCGATCGCCATGCAGACCCGGGCCACGCCGGGGGTGTAGATCATGCTGAGGTCGTCGCGGTTGCGGATCGGCAGCTTCGACGACATCTCGATCTTGCCGCCGAGGTGCATCAGGAAGGTCCGGTCGGAGACCTTGCCGATGGCGATCCCGTCGATCGTCCGCAGCTTGTCGACGATCTCCTCGGCGTGCGAGACCGAGGCAGCCGCGATGGTGACGTCGATGCGCAGCGACTCAAGGCCGGAGGCCGTCACGTCGAGGCCGGTGACCGACCCTCCCGAGGACTCCACGAGCGTGGTGATCTGGCTCACCGCATTGCCGCGGGCCGGGACCTCCATCCGGACCGTGATCGAGTTCGACACACTAGGCACCGTTGCCATCTGTCCTTCTTCCCTGGGCACTGTTCCCTGCGCAACGATGATCCCACCTACCGGTGCGTAGCCGGAAACAGAGTTCCGCGCTGCGGATTCGCTGCGGTCGGTCGGTGCCGCTCGGGCAGGCCCTCGGGGGGGCAGGTGCGGAAGTTTCCTCCGCGAAAGGAATGCGTTCCCCGGGGGCTTTGTTAGTCTGGGTGCACGGCACCGGCTCGATCCAAGCCCCCGGGCCCAACCTTAGTCGCCCAGAGCGACCACTTGCCGCGAGGCGAGCATGGCGGGTCGGTGTCGTTCAGACCGAAGCAGCGGGGCCCCGTCGAACCGACGGGGCCCCGCTGCTTTCCGTGCGCGCTCAGTCCTGCAGCAGCGCCGGGACGCCGTCCGCGTCGGGCAGGTCCAGCGGCCCGGAGAGCACGGTCAGCCGCTGGGTGGCCCGGGTCAGGGCCACGTAGAGCACCCGCAGCCCGGCCTCGGACTCGCCGGCGATGCCGGAGGGGTCGGCCACGACCGTGGCGTCGTACTCCAGGCCCTTGGCCTCCAGGCTGCCCAGCGCCACCGCCCGCTCGCCCAGGCCGGCCAGCCATTCGGCCGCCTCGGCCCGGCGGTCCATCGGGACCACGATGCCGACCGTGCCGTCGACCTCGCCGAGCAGCCGCTCGACCTCGGCCCGCGCCGCCCCGCCGAGGTCCGCCTCGGCCGCGACCGAGACGAAGCGGGGGTGGATCCCGGTGGAGCGGACCGCGTTCGGCGACTCCGTGCCGGGCGCGGCCCTGGCCAGCACCCGGGCGGCCACCTCGGCGATCTCGGCCGGGTTGCGGTAGTTGGTGGTCAGCGTGAACCGCCGCCGCTGCTTCCCGCCCAGGGTCTCGTCCATCGCGGCCTGGGCCTCGGCCGGGTCGATCCAGGAGCTCTGGGCCGGGTCGCCGACGATGGTCCAGGTCGCCTGCCGCGCCCGGCGGCCGATCATGCGCCACTGCATCGGGGTGAGGTCCTGCGCCTCGTCGACGATGACATGGGCGTACTCGGTGCGCTCCAGCGCCTCCCGGCGCTGGTCGTAGGAGCGGCGGCTGCGCTCGGCGAAGGTGGTGACCTCCTCCAGGCCGGTCAGCAGGTCGACCGGGTTGACCTCGCGGCTGCGGCTGCGGGCGGGCTCGCCGAGCAGCAGCTGCAGCTCGTCCAGCAGCGCCACGTCGTGGGCGGTCAGCGAGCCCTTGCCGTCCTCGTCCAGGTGCCGCCAGGAGGACGCCAGCAGCCGGCTCTCGGCCGAGGTGAGCGACCCGCGCACCAGCCGGTTGATCCGGCGCTGGTCGCGCAGGGTGGCCAGCACCCGGCGCGGGGTCAGCGAGGGCCACCAGGCGTCCAGGAAGGCCAGGAACGCGTCGTCGTCGCTGATGTGCTCGTCGAAGGCCTCCCGCTCGCGCTGCTGCTGCTCGCGGTCGACCCGCTCGGCGGGCCGGGGCCGGGTGCGCAGCAGCAGCGACCACAGGGCGTCCAGCAGCAGCCGGCGGGCCCGCGGGCGGAGCAGGTTGATCGGGGTGGCCCCGGTGCCCAGGACGGTCCGGCGCAGGTCGCGCAGGGCGTTGGCGTCCAGCCGCAGCACCTCGCCGAGGGCGACCACCCGCAGCGCGTTCGGGGTGGTGTCGACGTCCAGGGCGGAACGGGCTGCCCGGCGCATCAGCGCCACCATCCGGGTGGAGCCCTTGACCCTGGCCGCCTCCGGACTGTCGTAGCTGTCCGCCTCGACGCCGTCGACCAGGCTGCCGACGGCGCGGATCGCGACCTGGCCCTCCTCGCCGAGCGCGGGCAGGACGCCCTCGGTGTAGGAGACCAGCAGCGGGGTGGGGCTGACCACCAGGATGCCGCCGGCGTAGCGGCGGCGGTCCTGGTAGAGCAGGAAGGCGGCGCGGTGCAGGGCGACGGCGGTCTTGCCGGTGCCGGGGCCGCCGGTGACCAGGGTGGCCCCGGCCGCGGCGGCGCGGATCACCACGTCCTGCTCGTGCTGGATGCTGGAGACGATGTCGCGCATGCTGTGGCCGCGGGCCCGGCCCAGGGTCGCCATCAGCGCGCCGTCACCGACCACGGCCAGCGGCTCGCCGTCCAGCACCGGCTCCAGCTCGGGGCGGAGCAGGTCGTCCTCGACCCCGAGCACCCGGCGGCCGCGCGAGCGGATCACCCGGCGCCGCAGCACCCGTCCCGGCTGGAGCGGGGTGGCCCGGTAGAAGGGCGCGGCGGCGGGCGCCCGCCAGTCGATCACCAGCGGCCCGTACTCGGCGTCCAGCACCCCGATCCGGCCGATGTGCAGCGACTCGGCCACGGTCGGGTCGGCCGGGTCCAGCGGGGTCTGCGAGGGGAAACCGTCCTCCTCCGGGGCGTCCGGCTGCTGGAGGTCGATCCGGCCGAACAGGAAGTCCTCGAACTCGCTGTTCAGCCGATTGAGGTGGGCTCCCGCCTGGAAGACCTGGGCATCGCGCTCGGCGAGTGCGCCGGGTGTGCCGACCTGCACCTTGCGGCTGGCGTCGTCGAGGATGAACTCCGCCTCGGCCAGCTTCTCCTCCAGCCGGTGGTACACCTGGTCGAGGTGGAGCTGCTCGGTCGCGATCTCGCGGTCGCGGAGGGTCTCCGCGTGCGCGACGGCCGCGCGCCGGTCGGCGGCCTGCTCGGCCCCGGTCGGCGTGCCTGCTGTGTGCGTGTCTGCGTTGGTGCTGCTGGGCGCGGACATATGCCCCCTGTCGAACGTGGTGTGCGGCGCTTCCCCGTGGCGAAAAGGGGGACGGGCAACCCTACGCCATGGGCCGGTCCCGACCGTCTACCCGGGCCAACGAAAGCATCACGAATCCGCCGATTCATGACAGCCATCGGGGCCGATCAGCCGGTTGGGGTGGCGAACACCACGTCGGAGCGCCCGGCTAGCGGAGGTCCCGGTGCAGCGCGGCGAGGTGGGCGTCGACCTGGGCGCGGTCGTAGCCGCGCCGGACGGTGTCGAAGCCCTGGAAGCCGGCCGGCGGCCCGCCGGCCGCGAAGGCGGCGAGGTAGGCGTCCACCTGGGAGCGGTCGTAGCCGCGCACTCCGGTGTCGAAGCCGCGGAAGTCGGCCGGAGCCGGCGGCGCGCTCGGGAGCGGCACGACGCCGCTCAGGGCGGCGAGGTGGGCGTCGACCTCGGCCCGGTCGTAGCCGCGCCGGACGGTGTCGAAGCCCTGGAAGCCGACCGGCGGCCCGCCGGCCGCGAGCGCGGCGAGGTAGGCGTCGACCTGGGAGCGGTCGTAGCCGCGCCGGCCCTCCTGGAACATCCCCGGGGAATCCACGCTCAAGATCGTAGCGGGCGTCGCCGGACCCGGCCAGATCCCTGGACCCATGTGCGAAGCACGAATGGGAGAACGATGAACAGCGGGATCGGCGGGGCTCCTGGGCGCAATGCGGCGGGAAACCGTGGACATCGTGTGACACTCAGCCGGGTTTCCCGCCCCCGGACCCGGCCGGGCATAACCTGCGAGCATGACCCGACATTCCGGAAATGCGGGCGAGCGCCGGGTGCGCCGCTTTCTCCGCGCGTTCGCCGCCGATCCCGTGGAGGCGCTGCTCTACATTCCGGAGGAGCTCAGCAAGAAGAGCGAGCACCCGGTCGAATACCGGGTCGACGAGGACTGGGAGGCCCGGCTGCACTCCGCGCTCGGCGCCCCCTGGCCCTGCCCCGAGGCGGCACGCGCGGCGGAGCTCTGGTCGACCGTCGCCGAGGAGCTGCACCGGGACGGCCTGGCGTTCGGCCGGCACACCTACGGCTTCTACAGCGACGCCGACCAGGCGCTGACCCGCGCGGTCTGGTGCACCGTGGTGCACCTGCGCCCGGAGGTGGTGGTGGAGACCGGCGTGGCCCGCGGCACCACCAGCCGGGCCGTGCTGGAGGCGATGGAGCGCAACGGCTGCGGGCACCTGTGGAGCATCGACCTGCCCAATCCCTTCGAACGCGGGGTGCAGCGGCAGACCGGCGCCGCCGTGCCCGAGTCCTGCCGCGCCCGCTGGACCTACGTGGAGGGCTCCAGCCGACGCCGACTCCCGCAGCTGCTGCGCCGGTTGGGCCGGGTCGACCTGTTCGTCCACGACAGCCTGCACACGGCCAGGAACACCCGCTTCGAGATGGACCGGGTCGGCCGGGCGCTGGCCCCCCACGGGGTGATGCTGGTCGACGACATCAGCACCCACCAGGGCTTCTCCGAGTGGGCCCGGGCCGAGGCCCCGGCCGCCGAGCTGATCTGCCCCTCCGACGACGGCGAGGGCCTCTTCGGCTTCGTCCGCACCTGAGGCTCCGTGCCTCCGGACAGCAGAACGCCCCCGACCCGCCGGTACGGCGGTCCAGGGGCGTTCATCCATGGGTGTGGTGGAGGTGGCGGGAATCGAACCCGCGTCCTGTGGTGTAAAACCAGGGCTTCTCCGAGCGCAGTCCGCTGTGATTTTCTCGGCCCCGGCAGTCACGCGGACAAGCCGCCGACGGGCCCAGTCACTGTTTGATTTCCCGCGCCACCCCGTGACCGGGCGGAACGGTGGAGTTCCCTAGATTATGCCAGGGTCCGGGACGGGAACGCGCCCGGTCTGACACCTTCAATTACTCTCGCTCAGGCGGCGAGAGCGAAGGAATCGCTCTTGGAGTTGGCGATTATAGTTTGCGGCCCGTGGTTTACGAGATCATTGCCGCATTCCTCGGCTCGCTTCCCCTGGATCGACATCCCCAGTCGAAACCGATCACCCCCATGGGGTGCTGTTCATTTGTCAATGCGAAAATTCCGGGATCTCCGTGCTCCGGACCTTCCGCAGCCCCGCACGGACCTGGGGGGTCCGGTTGGAACACCTTCATCCTACGGCCCCGCCGAGGCAGGGGTCCAGTTCATTACCCGTACGCCGCCGGCAGTCAACCCCCGGGGGTCAGCCCTGGGCGCGACGGCGGACGGCCGACAGCGCGCGGTCGGTCTCGCGGCGGTCCTGCTTCTCGCGCAGGGTCTGCCGCTTGTCGTGCAGCTTCTTGCCCTGGGCCAGCGCCAGCAGCAGCTTCGCCCGGCCGTCCTTGAAGTACAGGGACAGCGGGACCAGGGTGAAGCCGGACTCGCGCAGCTTCGAGTCCAGCTTGCGGATCTCCTCCTTGTGCAGCAGCAGCTTGCGCTTGCGCCGGGCCGCGTGGTTGGTCCACGTGCCCTGCGCGTACTCCATGATGTGGACGTTGTGCAGCCAGACCTCGCCGCCGGTGATCTCACCGAAGCCGTCCACCAGCGAGGCCCGGCCGGCCCGCAGCGACTTGACCTCGGTGCCGGTCAGCACCATGCCGCACTCGATCTCGTCCAGGATGTTGTAGTCGTGCCGCGCCTTCTTGTTCTGCGCGATGATCTTGCGTCCGGGTTCTTTTACCTTGGCCATGATGCGGGCCATTGTCGCACCCGGGCCGCCCCGAAGGCACGGCGGTTTCCCCGCCGCCGACCCGCCCGGACACAGCGGCGCCCCGGACGCGGCGGGCGTCCGGGGCGCTGCTGCCGAGTCCGGCTCAGACCCGCAGGTACTTGCGCAGGGTGAGGAAGGCCGCGATGGACGACATCCCGACGCCGATCACCAGGATCAGCGGCATCACCTGGAAGACCGGGCCCCAGCCGATGAAGGTGATCAGCGAGATCTGGCTCTTCAGGAACTGGTCGATCAGCAGGTACTTGCCGATCGCCAGCATCGCCGAGGCCAGCACCGCGCCGACCACGGCCGCGAAGGCGGCCTCGGCGATGAACGGCATCTGGACGTAGAAGTTGGAGGCGCCGACCAGCCGCATGATCCCGGTCTCGCGCTTCCGGCTGAAGGCCGACACCCGGACCGTGTTGACCACCAGCAGCATGGTCACCGCCAGCATGATCGCCATGATCGTCCAGGCCACCACCTGGGCCCCGTTGAGCAGGTTGAACAGCGGCTTCAGCACGGCGCTCTGGTCCTGCACGGTGCTGACCCCCGGCTGCCCGGCCACCAGCGAGGTGATCACGTCGTACTTCTGCGGGTCGTACAGCTTCACCCGCAGCGAGGACTCCAGCTGGTCCGGGGTCAGCGTCGGCAGCAGCGGGCTGCTCGGGTTCTCCTGCTTGAAGTTGGCGTAGGCCTGGGACTGGTCCTCGGTGTAGACCTTCTCGACCAGGCCGCTCTTGTCCAGCTGGCTCTGGACCGCCGCCATCTGCGCCGTGGTGGCCGCACCCGAGGCGCAGCCCGGGTACTGCTGCGGCAGCGTGGAGTCGTTCTTGTTGCAGAAGTAGATGGAGACCTGGACCTTGCCGTCCCAGTAGCCGCGCATGTTGCCGACCTGGGCGTTCAGCAGGATCGCCGCTCCCGCCAGTGCGAGCGAGAGCGCCACGCTCACGATCACCGCGATGGTCATCGTCAGGTTGCGCCGGAGACCCACGCCGATCTCCGACATGACGAACTGTGCGCGCATGACTTCCTAGCTGGTCGGGGCGTCGGCCTGGTGCGGACGCCGAGGGGCGGACGGGCTCCGGCTCAGTGCTGGTAGCCGTACACGCCGCGGGACTGGTCGCGGACCAGGTGGCCCTGGTCGAGCTCGATGACGCGCTTGCGCATCTGGTCCACGATCGCCTGGTCGTGGGTGGCCATCAGCACCGTGGTGCCGGTCCGGTTGATCCGGTCCAGCAGCTTCATGATGCCGACGGAGTTCTGCGGGTCGAGGTTTCCGGTCGGCTCGTCCGCGATCAGCAGCATCGGACGGTTCACGAAGGCGCGGGCGATGGCCACGCGCTGCTGCTCACCACCGGAGAGCTCACCGGGCATCCGGTCGGCCTTGCCGGCCAGGCCGACCAGCTCCAGCACCTCGGGGACGACCTTGCCGATCACCGAGCGGGGCTTGCCGATGACCTCCAGCGCGAAGGCGACGTTCTGGCCCACGGTCTTGTTCGGCAGCAGTCGGAAGTCCTGGAAGACGGTGCCCAGTTGGCGCCGCATCTGCGGGACCTTCCAGTTGGAGAGCTTGGCCAGGTCCTTGCCGAGCACATGGACGTCGCCGGTGCTGGGACGCTCCTCGCGCAGGATCAACCGCAGGAAGGTCGACTTACCGGAGCCCGAGGAGCCGACCAGGAAGACGAACTCGCCCTTCTCGATCTCGAGCGAGACGTTGTCCAGGGCCGGACGGTTCTGCTTGGGATAGGTCTTGGAGACGTTGTCGAATCGGATCACGGCTGCATCACGGTCGGCCAGTCTAGGTGGAAGAAAGCGTGCGGACTCCCAGAAGGGGAACCTTCGCCTCCCTCTGCGCGGGCAGGGACGGGGCAGTCGGCGGAGCCGCACCGCAGGACGATGCAGAGCTCCCCCGGTTGGCCGACCTTACGCGAAGCCGATGGCCACTCGCAGTCGCCGCCCGGGATTCGTGGGGGATTTCACGGATAAAAGGGACGAATTACCAATAAATTCCGCCGCTTCGGCACCGGATTCACAGATCCTGTGCAGCGCTCCGGACTCCCGACCGAACGCAACCCGGCCGGATTCCGCCCGACGTGGCAGAGTGGAGGGAACCCACCCGGCATGGTGTCTCGTTGGGCAGGTCGAAGGAGGAGATCAAAGTGACGTTCGACCGTCCCGTGTGCGCCAACTGTGCCGGCCCGGTGAGTGAGGGCCGCTGTCCCACCTGCCGTGCGATCCGCGCGCGGCTGCAGGAGGAGCAGCAGCAGCGGCTGTTCGGATCGCTCTCCCCGGCCGCGCTGGTCGCGCTGCTCGCGGCCCTGATCGCCTGCGCGCTGATAGCCCGGCACGCCTTCGCCTGAGCGCGGCGGCCCCATCCATTCCATCCATCGGACCACCAGTACGGCGGCGGGCCCCGGGAGATCCTCCCGGGGCCCGCCGCCGTACCGGCTCCACGCCCTAGCGCCTGCGGCGGGCGTTCGGGGCCGCAGCGGCGGCCTGGGGGGCGCTCCGGGGGCCGAAGCGGAAGACCAGGCCGCCCGCGAGCATGGTGACGGCGCCGGCCAGCATCCACGGCACGCTGTCGTCCGTCCCGGTCTCGGCCAGGCTCTGCCGGGGTGCCGAGGCCACCAGCGAGGCCGGGGCCGGATCGGTGGTGGCGGCCGACGAGGGGGCGGCCGCGGTCGCCGAGCCGCCGGCGGTGGCCCCGCCGGCGCCGCTCGGAGCGGCGGTGGCGGTGCCGGTCGCAGTGGCGGAGCCGGCCGCGGTGCCGGTGTCGGTGGGCGCGGCGGTGACGGTGCCGTCCGGGTCGTCGGTGGCCGACGCGGTGGCGCCGGCGCCGTCGGTGGGGCCGTCGGCGGCGGAGCTGTCCCCGGCCGAGGCCGAGGCGGTCACCCCGACCGCGGAGTTGTCCGGTCCGCCGACGATCTGCGTGGGCGCCACCGTGGTCACCGCCTGCGCCACACCCGTCACCAGCAGCGCCGAACCGGACAGTGCCAGCGCCGCGGCGGCGACCCGCACCGTCCGGGACCGTATGCCCCCGGCTCTCCTCCGGTGTCCTTGACGCACAACCGCCCCTCTCGCTGCCCTGCCGCCCGCAGTCACGGGCGTCGCGCGGTCAGCATGGTGAACCGGGGTGGCCGACGTCAACGACGTTCTGTCCAGTTTTGCGGCAGAACGTCGTGACACGGACGCAATATTGGAGCTCCCTACGCGTTCTTCTCGTTCTGCTTGCGCCAGCGGATGCCGGCCTCGATGAAGCCGTCCAGCTCACCGTCCAGCACCGCCTGCGGGTTGCCCACCTCGTACTGCGTCCGCAGGTCCTTGACCTGCTGGTACGGGTGCAGGACGTAGGAGCGCATCTGGTTGCCCCAGGAGTTGCCGCCGTCCTTGAGCGCGTCCATCTCCGCCTTCTCCTCCTGGCGGCGCCGCTCCAGCAGCTTGGCCTGGAGGACGTTCATGGCGCTGGCCCGGTTCTGGATCTGCGAGCGCTCGTTCTGGCAGGAGACCACGATGTTGGTCGGCAGGTGGGTGATCCGGACCGCCGAGTCGGTGGTGTTGACGCCCTGGCCACCGGGGCCGGAGGAGCGGTAGACGTCGACCCGGAGCTCGGACTCGTCGATCTCGATGTGGTCGGCCTTCTCCACCACCGGCAGCACCTCGACGCCGGCGAAGGAGGTCTGCCGGCGGCCCTGGTTGTCGAAGGGCGAGATCCGGACCAGCCGGTGGGTGCCCTGCTCGACCGAGAGGGTGCCGTAGGCGTAGGGGACCTTCACGCCGAAGGTCGCCGACTTGATGCCGGCCTCCTCCGCGTAGGAGGTGTCGTAGACCTCGGTCGGGTAGCCGTGGCGCTCGGCCCAGCGGAGGTACATCCGCATCAGCCGCTCGGCGAAGTCGGCGGCGTCCACGCCGCCGGCCTCGGCCCGGATGTTGACCAGGGCCTCGCGCGCGTCGTACTCGCCGGAGAGGAGGGTCCGGACCTCCATCTCGGCCACGGACTTCTGCACCGAGCCGAGCTCGGTCTCGGCCTCGGCCCGGGCGTCGGCGTCGTTCTCGTCCTCGGCCAGCTCGAACATGACCGAGAGGTCCTCGATCCGCCCGCGCAGCGTCTGCACCTTGCGCAGCTCGCCCTGGAGGTAGGAGAGCTTGCTGGTGACCTGCTGGGCGGCTTCGACGTCGTCCCAGAGGTCGGGCGCGGCGGCCTGCTCCTCGAAGACCGCGATGTCGGCCCGGATCTTGTCGAGGTCGACCACAGCCTCGATGGACGACATGGTCGTCTCGAGGGACTTGATTTCTTCGGAAGGATCGATGGCTGCCACGCCACCAGCCTAATGGTTCCGACCGGCGGACTCCGCCGCGAGGCCGGTCGAGCCGTCAATCCGTGTGGGCGTAACGCAGCGTGCCGTCCGGGGCGAGTACGAACAGACCCACCCCGGAGGCGTCGGCGAAGGCGGCGGCGGAGCCGGGGGCGCCGTCGAGCCTGCCGTCGGTCCAGGTGGGGCTGCCGGCCGCGCCGACCGCCTCGGCGCCGTCGGGCCCGAAGACGTACTGGGTGCCGCCGGCGCCCTGGACCGCCTCCGGGCGGGAGGCCGTGGTGATCCCGGTGACCTGGACGGCGGGGTGCCAGACCCCGTCGACCGCCTGGGTGCGCAGCACCGGGCCGCCCCCGGCCGGGACCACGAAGGCGTCGATCCGGCCTCCGCCCTCGGCCACCAGCGCCGGGGCCCCGGTGATCGAACCGGCCGGCGGGACGGTCGCCCAGGCGCTCCAGGAGCCGTCCAGGTAGGAGGTGGTGGCCAGCTCGCCGCCGATCCTGGCGACCAGGTCGATCCGGGAGCCGTTGACCGCCGCCGCCGGCGGGGAGTCGACCGTGATCCGTCCGTCGACCTTGCCCCAGCCGCCCCAACTGCCGCCGCCCCCGCTGCTGCTGAGGCCGCTCAGGGTGCGCTGGTAGACCAGTCCGTCGATGCCGGTGGCGAAGAGCCGCAGGGTGCCGTCCGGCAGCACCACCGGGGCCGGCTCGCCGGTCACCCGTATTCCGGTCAGCTTGCCCCAGATGCCGAAGCCGGCCGCGGTCCGGGTCAGGTAGCGGATGTAGCCGTCGGCGCCGGTGCCGAAGAGGTAGGAGGTGCCCTCGACCTGGACCGCCCGCACCCCGCTGACCAGCGGCGTGCCGGACTCCGGGGCCTCGGTCCAGCCGGACCAGACCGGCAGCACGGCGGCGACCGGGCTGGTGGTGATGTCGACCTGGCCGGCCACCGGGGCGGTCGGCAGCACCGCCCGGCCGCCGGCAGCGGCGGTGGCCGTCGCGGTCGTGGTCGCCGCGCCGTTCCCGCCGAGGCCCGAGGAGTGGTCGTCCCGGCCCCCCGCGAACGCCTTGTAGGCCCCCACCGCCCCGGCTGCGACGAGTATCGCCAGCACTCCGAGGACGATCCGGCGGCGGCGGCGCACCGCCGCGCCCGCGCCGGTGCGCCGGGCCCCGGCGTGCCGGTGGACGCTGCCGTCGCTGCGGGTGCTCCCGCCGCCGCGCCCGCCGCGCCCCTGCTGCTCGCCGCGCTCGTTGCGGGAGGCCTCGGCGAATCCGGCCAGTTCCTCGGCGCTGGGACGGCGCAGGCTGGTGTGGGTCTCCCGGGTGGAGTCCGGCTGCGCGCCGGGGACCAGCGGGACCGCCGGTCCCCGGCGGCGCGGCGCGCTGCGCGGCTCGGCGTCGTCCTCGTCCGGCAGGTAGTCGACGGCCGACTGCGGCAACGTCGGGTGGGCGACGTCCAGGCTGGCCAGTCCGGCCAGCGACGGCAGCTGCTCGCGCAGCCTGGTCGCCAGCTCGGCGGCGCGCAGCCGCGAGGCCGGGGCCTTGGCCAGGCACTGGGCGATGACCTTCCACAGGTCCTCGGGCAGCCCGGGCAGCGGTGCGACCGCCTCGGTCACGTGCCGCCGCAGCACCGCTCCGGTGTGGCCGCCGCCGAAGGGGGTGAATCCGGCCAGCAGTTCGTAGAGGACGGTGGCCAGGGCGTAGATGTCGACGGCGGCGCGCGGCTCCAGTCCCTCGATCACCTCGGGGGCGAGGTAGTCCGGGGTGCCGATGATCCGGGTGGCCCTGGTCCGCCGGGGGGCGTCGACCAGCCGGGCGATGCCGAAGTCGGACAGCTTGGCGCGCGGGGCGCCGCCGGGACCGGGCGAGGAGGCCTGGTCCAGCAGGATGTTCTCGGGCTTGACGTCGCGGTGGACGATGCCGGCCGCGTGCGCGACGGCCAGGCCCTCGGCGACGTCGGCGGTGATGGAGACGGCGGCCTGCGGTGTCAGCGGACCCTCGCGGTCGAGCCGCGAGCGCAGGTCCGAGCCGTGCACCAGCTCCATCACCAGGGCCAGGTCGTCCCCGTCCACGACCAGGTCGTGGACGCCGACGACGCGCGGGTGGTCGAGGCTGGTGAGCGCGGTCCGCTCCTGGACGAAACGGCCGACCAGGACCTGGTCCGAGGCCAGGTCCTCGCGCAGCAGTTTGATCGCGACCGGGCCCTCGGGGCCGTCGCCGAGCCAGACTGTGCCTGCGGAGCCGCGGCCGATCACCTGGTGCGCGGTGTAGCGGCTACCGATCTTGCGTGCCAAGGCTGCTCCGTGCGCGGATGTGGGGAAGCCGAATGACTGGCTGTGTGTCAGCGACCAAAGTACGCGGACGGGGGTTGTTTGGGGGAACCGGGGACCATTACCGCTGGTCGGATGTCGACAAAGCGTCAATCATGCCCCGCCGCGCGGTCAGTTGCCCTGGTCGGTCGGCAGCCCGGTGGGCACCTTGGGGATCTTCGGGACCTCGTTCTTGATCTTGTCGGCGGTGCCGGTCATCCGGTCCCACCAGTTCACCACCTGGTGCCACCAGCCCTCGCCATTGTGGATCCAGTGCTGGAGCGGGGTGAACCACCAGACCACGGCCGCGATGACGGCCAGGATCAGCAGCGAGCGCAGGCAGCCGCCGCCGGGGATCCGCATCCGCCGGCGCGGGGCGCGGGGCGCGCGCTCCCGCCGCGGCTCGGGCTCCGGCTCGCGCCGCCGCTCCGGCTCGCGCTCACGCGGGGGCGCCTCCCGGACCGGCTCCGGCGCCGGGCGGGCGCCGGGCGCCGGGCGCCGCCCGCGCGGTGGCTCGGGCTCGTACGGCTGCTCGCTGCCGTAGCCGTCCGGCTCGTACCCCCGCCCGCCCGGGTACTGCTCGCCCGGGTACTGCTCCGCGCCGTAGCGGTCGCCCCGGTACTGCGGCTCGCCCCGGTACTGCGGATCGCGCTGGTACGGCGGCGGGGCCACCTGCGGGCGCGACTGCGGCTGCTCCTCGACCGCGTAGCCGTACTGGGTCTGCTCGCTGCGGTTCCGGGCCGCCCGCAGCTGGCTCTCCCAGGGGTGCGGCCCGGCCGGCTGCTCGGGCTCGGGCTGCTGGTAGGGGGGCTGCTGGTACTGCTGCTGCTCGAAGTGCGGCTGCAGCTGGGTGGGCGGCAGCTGGGCGGCCTGGAGCCGGGTCGGCTGCTGGGCGAAGCCCTGCTGGGCCGGCGGCAGCAGCCGGGTCGGGTCGGCGGCGCCCTGCGGCAGCAGCTCGGTCGCCTCGGCCGCGCCGAAGACCGAGGCCGCGAGCACGGTGGCGGCGGCCGGGTCGGCGTTCAGGCCGTTCGGCACGGTGGGGTCGTGCGGCCCGGCCACCGGCGCCAGCAGCGCGCCCACCGCGTAGGCGGCGTCGATCGCGGCCGGCGAGGCGTGCACGCCGATCCCGGCGGCGACCGTGCGCAGCGCCGTGGCCAGGGTGACCGCCGTGGGCCGCTGCGCCGGGTCCTTGCTGAGGCAGCGCTCGATGACCGTCCACAGCGGCTCGGGGACGGTGACCGGGCGGCGCGGCTCCTGGGTCAGGTGCGCGTGCAGGATCTGCAGCGGACCGTCGCCGTGGAACGGCGGCTGGCCGCTGACCAGCTCGTAGAGCATGATCCCGGCACCGTAGACGTCCACCGCCGCGGTCTGTTCGCGGCCCTCGGCGGACTCCGGGGCGACATAGGCGGGGGTGCCGACGAACTCGTGGGTCCGGGTGATGCCGGGCGAGTCGGCCAACCGGGCGATGCCGAAGTCGGTCAGCAGCGGGAGCATCTGCTCGCTGCCGTCGGCCCCCCGGACGGTCGCCAGCATCACGTTGGCGGGCTTGAGGTCGCGGTGGACGATGCCGTCGGCATGGCTGGTGGCCAGTGCGTCGGCGATCTGCGCCATCAGCAGCGCGGCCGCCACCGGGCTCAGCGGACCGTGGTCCGTCAGGTAGCGGTGCAGGTCGGGGCCGTCGACCAGGTCCATCACCAGGGCCAGCAGCTCGCCCTCCACCACCAGGTCGCGGACCCGGACGATATTGGGGTGGGCCAGTCGCAGCAGCACCGACCGCTCGCGCAGGAAGCGCATGACGATGTCGGGGTCGTTGGCCAGCTCCTCCTTGAGGACCTTGATGGCCACCAGTCGGCCGGCCGCGATGTCGGCGGCGGTGCGCTCGGCGGCGAGCCGCGCCGCTGCCGCCGGGTCGGCCAGGGCGGCGTCCGCCACGGTCGCGGCGTGGTCGGGACCGGCCGAAGGGACGATCAGCGTCGGGTCCGCCGGGGGCGGGCCGGCGACGTAGGGGCCGGGGCCGACCTGCACCCCGCCGGAGGGGAAGGCGCCGAACAGGACGGTGCTCGCGGACTGCGCGGTGCCGGACTCGCCGGTGCCGTACTGGCCCGTCCCGTACTGGCCCGTCCCGTACTGGCCGGTGCCGAACCGGCTCGCGGTGGCCGGGTCGCCGGGGAGGGTCCGCGCTTCTTCGTCCCGCACCCGGGCACGCCAGACGGTCCCGGTGGCGCCGCGTCCCAGCGGCTCCTCCAGCAGGTACTTGCTGCCAACCGGACGCACCCGCGCACTCCTCGTCCTGCCTTGCGCCGTTGGGTACCGGTCCCCCCGGCCCCGCTCCAGCTGTCGTGCTGTGCATGTGTTCGGCAACTCTAGTGGCGTTCGATCCGTCGCGGCGACGGCAGCGAAGTGCCCGTTCCATCCCTATACCCGCTGGACGCCCCCGGCCCCGCGGTAAGTTCCCAAGATCACTGCATCGGGTGCCGTGGGCGAGTTGTCGGTGGCGGATGGGAGGATGCACTCAGCACCGTTGCGCCCACCCCGCAGACGGCGTCTCGACGTTGTGTCCGCACGGCCCGGTGGCCGTGCAGGGGGTGGGCGACACCAGGTCCGGAATTGGCTGGGCGGAAGGGGCCGACGAGGATGCAGATCCGGCTGAGCGTGTGCGGCCCGAGCGACGGGAGCCCGCCACCCCAGACGCATGCGCCGGGACGCGCCGCCCACCACGCCGCGACGCAGACCGTGGACGTCCTCGTCACGGCACCGGCCGGGACCGCGCTCGGCGCGGTCGCCGGCGCCCTGGCGGGCGCGGTCGGCTCGCGCACGGCAACCCGGGGCGGGCGGACCGCCACCCACGTCCATCTGTTCGTCGGCGACCAGCGGCTCGACGAGCGCACCGTGCTCGGCCACCCGCCACTGGTGGACGGCGCGCTGCTGCGGCTCGACGAGCCGGATCCGGACCACGTCTCGGACCCGGCCGCCGAGTCCCCCGCCGAACTCCGGGTCGTCGGCGGCCCGGACGCCGGCGGCATCCACCTGCTGCAGGCCGGGCTGGTCCGGGTCGGCCGCTCGGGCGAGGCCGACGTCCCGGTGGACGACCCGGACGTCTCCCGGTTCCACCTGGTGCTGGACGTCTCCGCGGACGGCCGGGTCACCGTCGCCGACACCGGCTCCACCAACGGCACCACCCTGGACGGCCGGCTGGTCGGCGCCGAGCCGCTGACCGTGGCCCCCGGCGCGCTCATCGGCCTGGGCGAGACCGTGCTGCGGATCGCCCCCGGCCGGTTCGACCGGACCGACCTGATCCCGGACGGCCAGGGCCAGGTCCAACTGGTCCCGAGGATCCCGGCCCCGGTCAGCGGCCCGCGCGGGCGCACCGCGACCGGAACCGGCGAAGGGAGCGCGCCGGAGCCGACCGCACGCCCGCTCAGCAGTCGCGCACGCGGGCTGCTGACGCTCCGGGGGCGCATCCCCCGCCCGTCCGCGCCGGTCGAGCCGGTCCCGGCGACGGCCACCCCGACCTCCGGGGTCCGGCTCCCGGCGCTCGCCCCGTCGGTCCGCTCCACCCGCTGGCCGGACCCGGCCGAGCTGCTGCTGACCGCCCTCGGCCCGGGACCGCGGCTGTGGGAGCGGACCCTGGACCACCCCGACGCGCTGGTCCTCCGGCTGGGCAACGCCGCCCGCCCGGCCGCCCCGGTCACCCTGGACCTGCGCGCCGCCGGCAGTCTCGGCCTGTCCGGACCGCGGGCCCGGCTGCTCGGGCTGACCCGCGCCCTGGTCGCCCAACTCGCGGTCCTGCACGGCCCCTCGGTGCTGGAGCTGGTGCTGGTGTCCGCCGATCCGGCCCGCCCGGACGGCGAGCGCGGCGCCGACTGGTCCTGGCTGCACTGGCTGCCGCAGCTGCGTCCCGGCCGGGGCCAGCCCTGCCGGCTGCTCACCGCGCTCGACCCCGAGCAGGCCCTGGCCCGGCTCGGCGAGCTGCGCGAGCCCGGGCAGCGGGCCGGCAGCGCCACCGTCCTCGTCCTCGACGGCGATCCGGGCAGCCCGGCCGGCCGGGAGCTGCTGGCCCAGGTCCTGGCCGAGGGCCCGGCCCTCGGCGTCCACGCCCTCTGCCTCGCCGACCACCCCGACCTGCTGCCGCGCGGCTGCGGCGCCACCGCCGCCGTCACCGGCGAGGTCTCCACCCTGCTCACCCTGGAACGCCCGGTCGCCGACACCCACCCGGCCGCCGGCGTCGGCCACCACCGGGCCCGCCAGGCCCGGGAGCTGATCCAGGGCATCGCCCTGGACGCGGTCTCCGCCGCCTGGGCCGAGGGGCTGGCCCGGGCCCTCGCCCCGCTGCGCGAGGCCGACACCACCGCCCGTTCCGGCCGGGGCGCCCTGCCCGACGCCCCCCGGCTGCTCGACCTGCTCGGCCTGGACGTGGTCACCCCGGCCCAGATCTCCGGCCGCTGGACCGAGCTCCAGGTCGCCTCCGGATCGCTGCCGACCGCCCTGGTCGGCGCCGACCGGGACGGCGCCTGCGGCTTCGACCTGACCGACCATCTGCTGATCGGCGGGGCGCCGGGATCGGGCCGCACCGAGCTGCTGCGCGCCCTGCTCGCCTCGCTCTCGGTGGCCGAGCGGCCGGACCGGCTCGGCATGCTGCTGATCGAGGCCCGGCCGCCGCAGGACCAGGCCAGGGGGCTCCGCCCCTGCCTCGAACTCCCGCACGTGGTCGGCCATGTCGACGGCGCGGACGAGCTGCGGCTGCTGCAGGCCGCCCAGGTGCTGCTCGGGGAGCTGGAGCGGCGCGAGCACCTGCTCCAGGGCCGCTCGTTCGCCTCCTGGCACGCCGAGCGCGCACTCTCCCGGCTCGCGCCCCCGCGGCGGGCCGCCGACGACTACCCCCAGCAGCGGAGCGGGGCCGGCCGGCTGGCGGTCGACACCGCACCGCCCACCCGGCTGCTGGTCGTCGTCGACGACCACGACGAACTGCTGCTCCCCGGCCGTGAACGCGCCGCGCTCGCCGACGCGCTGGACGCGGTGGCGGTGCGCGGGCCCAGGCTCGGCGTCCACCTCGCGGTCAGCACCGGCCAGCCGGACCGCAGCAGCGGCGGCGACCTGGACGAGTCGGCGCAGCTCCGGGTGGCGCTGCGGTTGGACGACCCCCGGCTGTCCGCGCTGCTGATCCATGTCGAGGACGCCGCCGGAGTGGCCGAGGAGCACCCCGGACGCGGCTATGTCCGCTACCCGGACGGCCGGGTGACCGGGCTCCAGGGGGCCCGGGTGAGCGGACGGATCCCCCGGACCGCCACCCTGCGGCCCACGGTCGCCCCGCTGGAGTGGCCCACCATGGGCGACCCACCGGCCCGGCGCCCGGTCCGCGAGCTGGGCAACGGCCCGACCGATCTGGCCCTGCTGGCCAGCGCGCTGCAGCGGGCGACCGAGACCCTGGGCGCACCGCTGCCGCCGGCCCTGCTCTGACTCCGGCCCGGCTCCCGCTCCGGCCCGGCTCCCGCTGCGACTCCGGCTCCGGTCCGGTTCCGACGCCCGCCCGGTCACCGCTGGACCGGCAGCGGGTCGCCGGTCCGGCCGAGGACCAGCGCCACCGCACCCAGCGCGGAGGCCTGCGGCCCCAGGGTCGAGGCGGTGATCAGGGTGGACGCCGGGTCGGGGGCGGCCGGGTCGGCGGCCGAGGGCGCACCGCCGGTCACCGACCGGTCCGGGTCGGCGGCGGCGACCGCCTCGCGGAGCGGGCCGAGCAGCAGCTCCCCCGCCGCCGCCAGCGCGCCGCCGACGATCACGCAGCGCGGGTCGAGCAGTCGGCACAGCATCCCGGTGACCCGGCCGGCCATCGCCCCGGCCTCGGCCAGCGCCCGCTGGCAGCCCCGGTCGCCCTGCCAGGCCATGGTGATGATGTTCCGCAGGCTGACCCGGTCGCCGTAGCCGTGCTCCAGTCCGCGCAGCACCGCGGGCAGTCCGATGTAGGACTCCAGACAGCCGCGGTTGCCGCAGCGGCAGAGCGGTCCGCCGGGGTCCATCACCAGGTGGCCGATCTCGCCCGCGGTTCCGGCCGCGCCCCGCACCGGCCGTCCGTTGCTGATGAAGGCCGCGCCGACACCGGCGTGCAGCTTGAGGTAGACCAGGTCCTCGTAGGCGCGCCCGGCACCCCACTGGCGCTCCGCGAGCGCGCCGAGGCCGGCGTCGTTGTCCACCAGCACCGGCAGTCGCAGCCGGGCGCCCAGCTCGGCCGCCACCGGCACCCCCGACCAGGGCGAGTAGCGGCGGACGGTGGGTAAGCCGGTGCGCCGGTCGACGGCACAGGGCAGGCCCACTCCGACGCCGAGGATCCGGGAGCGGCGGGTGCCGATCTCGTCCATCGCCGACTGGACCAGGTCGGCCGCCATGTCCAGGCCGCGCTGCGGCTCGTAGCGCGGCGGCAGCTCGGCCGACTTGGCGATCCGGACCTCGTGGGCGACGTCCGCGATGATCACGTGGACGTGCCGGTGGCCGAAGTCGACGCCGACCGCCTCGCCGGTGGCCGGGTTGAGCATCACCGCCGCAGCCGGACGTCCGGCCCGGCCGCCGACCGGCGGCAGCTTGGTGCCCAGCTCCATCACGATGTCGTCCGCGACCAGGTCGCCGATCAGCGCGGAGATGGTGGAGCGGGACATCCCGGTGGCCCGGGCTATGTCGGCCCGGCTGAGCGTTCCGCGCTCGCGCAGCAGCCGGACCACCGCCTGCCGGGTGCGTTCGGAACGGGACTCGCGGGGAGGCGTGGCCATGGACCAAAGAATCGAACCGGTGGCCGCATTCGTCAAGCATCGAACAAATTAGGGCCACTGGCCCCCCATTAGTTCGGCATAATTTGTTCGAATTTTTCGAAATGACAACGTTATTGACGGCCTCTTTTGTCCGTCGCTAGCTTTCCAAAACCAGCACCCGGCTGCCCGTCGAAGGGGCCCACCGTGACCGTGCAGAGAAAATCCATGATCGGCGGAATCGCCGTGGCGACCGCCGCCGCGCTCGCCCTCGCCGCCTGCTCCAGCTCCGCCGCCAAGCCCACGGGCGGCGCCTCGGGCTCCGCCGGCGCGACGGCGGGCGCCGCCGGATTACCCTCGCTCCGGGGTCAGCACCTGACCGTCCTGGCCGAGTGGACCGGCGCGGAGCAGACCGACTTCCAGGCGGTCCTGAACAAGTTCGACGCACTGACCGGCGCCAGCGTCTCCTACCAGTCCGGCGGCTCCAACACCGGAACGGTGCTGCAGACCAAGATCGCCGGTGGCTCCCCGCCCGACGTCGCGCTGCTGCCCGAGCCCGGCCTGATCAACACCCTGGCCCAGGAGGGCGACCTCAAGCCGCTCTCCCCGGCGATCCAGCAGGAGGTCGCCGCGGACTACGGCTCTGGCTGGGAGTCGATGGGGACGGTGAACGGCAAGCTCTACTCGGTCGTCTACAAGGCCTCGAACAAGACCACCTTCTGGTACAACACCGCCGAGTTCGGCCAGGCCGGCATAGCTCCGCCGACGAACTGGACCCAGTTCCTGGCCGACTGCCAGACCCTCTCGGACTCCGGGATCACCCCGGTCTCCATCGGCGGCTCCGACGGCTGGACCCTCGCCGACTGGTTCCAGAACATCTACCTCAGCGAAGCCGGTCCGGCGATGTACGACAAGCTGGCGCACCACCGGATCCCGTGGACCGACCCCTCGGTGATCAAGGCGCTGACCACCTTCGGGCAGCTGCTGGGCAACCCGAAGTTCGTCGCCGGCGGCGACACCGGGGCGCTGCAGACCTCGTTCAACAACTCGGTCACCCAGACCTTCACCAACCCGCCGAAGGCCGCGATGGTCTTCGAGGGCGACTTCTCGGCGACCCAGATCACCAGCACCACCACCGCGAAGATCGGCAGCGACGCCAAGTTCTTCCCCTTCCCGGGCCCGGCCAGTGGCGGCAGCTCCAACTTCGTCCAGGTCGCCGGCGACATGGCGACCGCGCTCAACAGCAACGCCGCGACCATGGAGCTGATCCAGTACCTGGCCTCCCCCGCCGCCGACGCGATCTGGGCGCACGAGGGCGGCTACCTGACGCCGAACAAGCTGGTCCCGCTCTCGGACTACCCCGACGCGACCACCCAGCAGGAGGCCCAGATGCTGATCAGCGCCGGGACCGACGTCGACTTCAGCCTCGACGACCTGTCCCCGGCCGCGTTCGGCGGCACGGTCGGCGCCGGCTACTGGAAGGACATGCAGGACTTCCTCAAGGACCCGTCCAACGTCCAGGCCACGGCCCGGCAGTTGGAGGCCGACGCCGCCAAGGTCACCTGGTCCTGACGCCGACCGCCCCGGTCCATCCGCCCCGGTCCAACCAGAGGAGCCGGACAACTCATGGAAACTCCCGCATCCGCGGCCCCGGGGGCCGGCGCGTCGGCAGACCCGCCGGCCCCCGGGGGCCGTCCGCCCCCGGGCGCCGCCGCCCGCGACTGCCCTTCCGCCGGGCGGCCCCGCAGGGCGCCCTGCACATCCCGCTGCGCGTCCGCTTCGGCTTCCTCACCCCGGCCGTGCTGGTGCTGCTCGCCATCATCGGCTGGCCGATCCTGTTCTCGGTCTGGCTGAGCCTGCGCAACGCCGACGGCAGCCACTTCGTCGGCCTGCACAACTACGTCTCGATCTTCACCGACCCGGCCACCCTGACCGCACTGAAGAACAACATCATCTGGCTGGTCAGCGCGCCGACCCTGGCCTGCGCGCTGGGCCTGGTCTTCGCGGTGCTGGCCGAGCGGATCCGCTGGGCCACCGCCTTCAAGATCGTCATCTTCATGCCGATGGCCATCTCCTTCCTGGCCGCCGGGGTCATCTTCGAGCTGGTCTACCAGGCCGACCCGCACATCGGCGTCGCCAACGCGGTGCTGGTGGAACTGCACGACACCTTCGCCCCGGCCTCCCAGTACCCGGCCGCCGAACCCCGGCCGACCACCGGCTACCGGGCCGCCGGCGGCGGGTACAGCAGTCCGGCCGAGTACACCCCGGGCTCGGTCGCGAACATCCCGCTGATCGGCTACTCGGTGCTCGACCTGCCGAAGTCCGCGGTCCAGGCGGTCCCGGCGACCGCGGCGCCCGGCGAGATCACCGGCACGGTCTGGCTGGACCTGGTCTACGGCGGCGGCGGCACCCCCGGGCACATCGACCCGGGCAAGAAGGGCACCCCGGGCATCACCGTGGAGGCGCTCTCCGGCGGCAGGGTGGTCGCGAAGAGCGCCGTGCGCGCCGACGGCACCTTCGCCCTGCACGGCCTCAGCCCCGGCGGCGACTACCGGCTGGCGCTGCCCGCCTCCGACTTCAGCAAGCCCTACGCCGGGGTCTCCTGGCTCGGTCCCGACCTGGTCACCCCGGCGATCATCGTGGCCTACCTGTGGATCTGGGCCGGCTTCGCGATGGTGCTGATCGCGGCCGGGCTGAGCGGCATCCCCCGGGAGCTCCAGGAGGCCGCCAAGGTCGACGGGGCCTCGGACTTCCAGATCTTCCGGAAGATCACCGTCCCGCTGCTGGCCCCGGTGCTGCTGGTGGTGCTGATCACCCTCGCCATCAACGTGCTCAAGGTCTTCGACCTGGTCTACATCATCTCGCCCGGCTCCACCCTCTCGGTCGCCAACGTGCTCGCCGTGCAGATGTGGAGCGTCTCCTTCGGCGGCGCGCAGAACCAGGGGCTCGGCAGCGCCATCGGCGTCTTCCTCTACGTCCTGGTGCTGCCCGCGATGTACGTCAACATCCGGCGGATCCGCAGAGAACGGCGTGAGTCATGACCCTGACCGAACCGGCGCGCCCCCGGCCGAAGCGCGCACCGCGCACCGAAGGCAGGCCGCCGCTGGCGGCCCGGATCGCCTCCAGGCTGACCAGCGGCGTACTCCAGGTCGTGCTGCTGCTGGTGGGCGTGGTCTGGCTGATCCCCACGCTGGGGCTGTTCGTCTCCTCGCTGCGCACCCCGGACGACATCAGCGACAGCGGCTGGTGGACCGCCTTCACCCACCCCGCGCAGCTGACCCTCAGCGACTACGTCAACCTCTTCCACGACCAGGGGATGATGCAGTCGCTGTGGAACACCGTCCTGATCACCGTGCCCGCGACGGTGGGCGTGGTGGTGCTGGCCTCGCTGGCGGCCTACGCCTTCGCCTGGATCGACTTCCCGGGCCGGGACTGGCTGTTCGTCGCCGTGATCGGGCTGCTGGTGGTGCCGGTGCAGGTGGCGCTGATCCCGGTGGCGAAGATGTACAAGTACACCCACCTGTTCGGGACCATCCCCGGGGTGGTGCTCTTCCACATCGGCTTCGGGCTGCCGTTCGCCGTCTTCCTGCTGCGCAACTTCTTCGCCGGCATCCCGCGCGAACTGCTGGAGGCGGCGCGGATGGAGGGCGGCACCGAGTGGGTGATCTTCCGCAAGGTGGTGGTGCCGCTGGGGATGCCGGCCATCGCCTCGCTCACCATCTTCCAGTTCCTCTGGGTCTGGAACGACATGCTGGTCGCCCTGGTCTTCTCGGACACCGACACCCAGCCGCTGACCGTGGAACTCCAGGGGCAAATGCGCCAGTTCGGCAGCAATATCGACATCCTCGCCCCCGGGGCATTCCTCTCCCTGGTGATCCCGCTGATCGTCTTCTTCTCCTTCCAGCGCTATTTCGTCCAGGGGTTGATGGCCGGCTCGATGAAGGGCTGAACCCGCAAGCGGGGAACCGGGGAACACCGCACGTCAACAGCAGACATACTGAAAGGCGGACACCCGTCGGTCGGCAATCCAGGAGGAGCGCGCAGGTGGCCGGAATTCGGTTCATCGACGCCACCCGCGTGTTCCGGGGAAGCTGGAGGCCCGCCGTCGCGGGTGTCGGCCTGGAGGTGCGGGACGGCGAACTGCTGGTGCTCAGCGGCCCTTCGGGCAGCGGCAAGTCCACCCTGCTGCGGATGCTCGCCGGACTCGAACCGCTGGACCGGGGGCAGGTCCTGGTCGACGGCCAGGACCTGGCCAGGACCGCCCCCGACAAGCGCGGGATCTCCCTGCTCGCCCAGGGCTTCTCGCTCTTCCCGCACCTCACCGTCGCCGAGAACATCGCCTTCCCGCTCACCATGCGCCGCAGCTCGGCCCGGACGGTCCGCAGCCGGGTCGGACAGCTCGCCGAACTCTGCGACCTGGAGCAGCAGTTGCCGCTACGCCCGGAGGCGCTGACGGTGGCGCAGCGGCAACGGGCGGTGATGGCAAGGGCGATGGCCACCCGCCCCCGGGTGATCTGCCTGGACGAGCCGATGGGCGGCGGTTCGCTGCCCGCCTCGCTGCGGGACCGGAGCCCGGTCGCCGACCTCCAGCGCCGGTCCGGGATCACCCTGCTCTACGCGACCTGCAGCTCCACCGACGCCTGGGCGATCGCCGACCGGGTGGCGGTGATGGACCGGGGCGCGGTGCAGCAGGTGGACGTCCCGCGCCGGGTGTTCGCGGAGCCCGGCACGGTGGCGGTGGCCGAGTTCGTCGGCTCGCCGCCGATGAACCTGGTCCCGGCGGTCGTCACCGCCGAGGGGGCCCGGATCGGCGACCTGCTGGTACCGGTCGGCGCGGACCTGCGGGCCGCGCTGACCAGCGAACGGATCGTGGTCGGGCTGCGCCCCGACGACCTGCTGATCGGCGGGGCCGACGGCGGCATCCGGGCCACCGCGGTGCTGGTGAAGGACTCCGGCCGGGAGTACCTGGTGCACGCCAGGACCGAGGTCCCCGGCGGCAGCGTCGACCTGGTGATCCGGCAGACCGGCGGACCGGTGCCGCTGCTGGGCGAAGCCTTCCTGGTCGGCGCCGCCCTGGACCGGGTCCACCTGTTCGACGCGGCGACCGGCGTCCGGCTGGGCTGAGCCGGGTACGGCGAAGGGCCGCCCCCTTCCGGGAGCGGCCCTTCGCCGTGCGTCCGGCTCGGTCAGCGCATGGAGCCGGTGCGCAGCAGGGTCCGGATCACCCGCATGGCGACGCTGAGGTTCGCCAGGTCGAACGCCTCCGCACCCCTTATGTCGTCGAGCGTCGCCCGGGCCCGGGTGACCAGCGTGGAGTTGGCCTCCGCCCAGGCGTCGAAGCGCTGCTCCGGGGTCGCCCCGGGGTCGCCGTGGCCGAGGATGTCACTGGTCAGCACCGCGTGGGCGGAGAACAGGTCCTCGCGGATGGCCGCACGGGCCATCGACTGCCAGCGGTCGCCGCGCGGCAGCTCGATGATCCGGTCCAGCAGGTCGGTGATCTGCAGCCGGTCCGCGAGGTCGTAGTAGACCTCGGCCACGGTGCGGACGTCCTGCTCGTTGCGGTCCGCGACCTCGACGATGTCGAGGGTCGGGAAGGCCGAGGACAGGCCGGCCGTCCGGACCGCCAGCTCCGCCGGGACGCCGGCGGCGACCAGCTCCTCGTAGACGCTGTCGAACCACTCGCGGTCGGAGCCGCGCAGCAGGTCCGGGAGCATGCCCCAGACCTCGTTCGCCCGGGCCTTGAACACCGCGATGGTCTCGGCGATGTCCAGCGGCTGGCGGCGGTTGTTGAGCAGCCAGCGGGTGGCGCGCTCGACCAGCCGGCGGCTGTGCAGCCGCATCCGGGTCTGGACGTCCGCCGGGACGACGTTGTCCAGGCCCTCGATCTCCGCCCACATGCCCTTGAGGTCGAAGACCGAGCGGGCCGCGGTGTGCGAGCGGACGATCTCCTCGTAGGTCGCGCCGGTCTCCTCCTTCAGCCGGAAGGCGAAGGTGCAGCCGCCCCGGTTGATGGTCTCGTTGACCAGCACCGTGGTGATGATCTCCCGGTGCAGCGCGTGGGCGTCGATCTGCTCGCCGAAGCGCTCCTGCAGCTGCGGCGGGAAGTAGCGGTGCAGCTTCCCGCGCAGGTAGGGGTCGTCCGGCAGGTTCGAGGCGAGGATCTCGTCCGAGAGCGTGATCTTCGTGTAGGCGAGCAGCACCGAGAGCTCGGGCTGGGTCAGCCCGCGTCCCAGCGTCGCGCGCTCGCGCAGCTGCGCCCCGGTCGGCAGGAACTCCAGCGCCCGGTTCAGGTGCCCGTCGGCGACCAGCCGGCGCAGCATCCGGGCGTGGACGTTGAGCATGCTCGGCGCCTGCGCGGCGGCGTTGGCCAGGGCCACGTTCTGCGCGTAGTTGTTGCGCAGCACGTGCTCGCCGATGTCCTCGGTCATCTCGGCGAGCAGGGTGTTCCGCTGGCCCACCGTCATGTCGCCGTCGCCGACCACCCGGTTGAGCAGGATCTTGATGTTGACCTCGTGGTCCGAGGTGTCCACGCCGGCCGAGTTGTCGATGGCGTCGGTGTTGACCGCGCCGCCGGTCCGCTCGCCGTCGGGGCCGACCGGGCCGCCGCTGGTGGCGAACTCGATCCGGCCGAGCTGGGTGGCGCCCAGGTTGCCGCCCTCGCCGAGGACCTTGACCCGGAGCTCCGCGCCGTTGACCCGGATCGCGTCGTTGGCCTTGTCGCCGACCTCGGCGTTGTTCTCCGCCGTCGCCTTGACGTAGGTGCCGATGCCGCCGTTCCAGAGCAGGTCGACCGGCGCCAGCAGGACGGCCTTCATCAGCTCGGCGGGGGTGAGCCGGGTGACGCCCGCCTCGATGCCGAGGGCGGCCCGCATCGGCGCGGTGATGTTGATCGACTTGGCGCTGCGCGGGAAGACCCCGCCGCCGGCCGAGATCAGCGACTTGTCGTAGTCCTCCCAGGAGCTGCGCGGCAGGTCGAACAGCCGCTGCCGCTCCGGGAAGGACACCGCCGCGTCCGGGTTCGGGTCGATGAAGATGTGCCGGTGGTCGAAGGCCGCGACCAGCCGGATGTGCTCGCTGAGCAGCATCCCGTTGCCGAAGACGTCGCCGGACATGTCGCCGACGCCGACGACGGTGAAGTCCTCGCGCTGGGTGTCGTGGCCGAGCTCGCGGAAGTGCCGCTTGACGGACTCCCAGGCGCCCTTGGCGGTGATGCCCATGCCCTTGTGGTCGTAGCCGGCCGAGCCGCCGGAGGCGAAGGCGTCGCCCAGCCAGAAGCCGTAGTCCTCGGCGACCTGGTTGGCGATGTCGGAGAAGGTCGCGGTGCCCTTGTCGGCGGCGACGACCAGGTAGGTGTCGTCACCGTCGTGCCGGACCACGTCCTTCGGCGGAACGACCGTCCCGTCGTTGGGGACCAGGTTGTCGGTGATGTCCAGCAGACCGGAGATGAAGGTCCGGTAGGAGGCGATGCCCTCGGCCATCCAGGCCGCGCGGTCCACGGCCGGGTCGGGCAGCTGCTTGGCGAAGAAGCCGCCCTTCGAGCCGACCGGCACGATCACGGTGTTCTTCACCATCTGCGCCTTGACCAGGCCCAGGACCTCGGTCCGGAAGTCCTCCCGGCGGTCGGACCAGCGCAGGCCGCCGCGGGCGACCTTGCCGAAGCGCAGGTGGACGCCCTCGACCTGCGGCGAGTAGACCCAGATCTCGTAGGCCGGGCGCGGCGCGGGGAGGTCCGGGATCGCCTGCGGGTCGAACTTCATCGACACGTAGGTGTGCGGTTCGCCGGTCTGCGGGTCGCGCTGGAAGAAGTTGGTCCGCAGCGTGGCCTTGATCAGGGTGAGGAAGGAGCGCAGGATGCGGTCCTCGTCCAGGCTGACGACCTGGTCGAGCGCGCCGTCGAGCTCCTCCAGGATGCCCTCGGTGAGCTCGGCCGAGCCCTGCTGGTGGGCCGGCGACAGCCGGGCCTCGAACAGGTTGACCAGCAGGTGGGTGGCGTGGACGTTGTTGGTGAGCGCGTCCTCGACGTAGTCCTGGGAGAAGGTCGAACCGGCCTGCCGCAGGTACTTGGCGTAGGCGCGCAGCACCACGGCCTGACGCCAGGTCAGTCCGCCGCGCAGCACCAGCGAGTTGAAGCCGTCGTTCTCGGCCTTGCCGGTCCAGGTGGCGGCGAAGGCGTCCTGGAAGCGCTCGCGGCCGTCCTCGGACAGGCTCTCGGCGACCTCCGGGCGCAGCCGCAGCCCGAAGTCATACACCCAGGCCACGGTGGAGTCGCTGCGGCGCAGCTCGTACGGGTGCTCGTCGAGGACCTCGACCCCGAGCCGCTGCAGCACCGGCAGCACCTCGCTCAGCGAGACCGAGCCGCCGACCCAGTAGATCTTGAAGCGGCGCTGGTCGGCGGGGGCGCCCGCCGGCTGGTAGAGGTTGAGCCGGAAGTCGGTCGGGTCGGCCAGCGACTCCAGCCGCTGCATGTCCGCCACGGCCTGGGCCGGGGTGAAGTCGGCCCGGTAGCCGTCGGGGAAGGCCCCGGCGTAGCGGCGGGACGCGACCGCCGCGGCCTCCTCGCCGATCTCGTCGATCAGGGCCTCGTTGAAGCCGTCGGCCCAGGAGCGGGCCGCCTCGGCCAGCTTGGCCTCCAGCTGCTCCACGTCGGCGTCGGTGAGCTGCGGCAGCTCGTGGCCGGCCGGGAGCCGGACCACGAAGTGCAGCCGGGCCAGCACCGACTCGGTGTTCCAGGCGGTGTAGTCGATGGTGGTGCCGCCGAGCTCCTGCATCAGCAGGTCCATCAGCCGCAGCCGGACCCGGGTGGTGTAGCGGTCGCGCGGCAGGTATACCAGGGCGGAGAAGTAGCGGCCGTACTCGTCCTGGCGCAGGAAGAGCCGGAGCTTGCGCCGCTCCTGCAGGTAGAGGACGTTCAGCGCGACCGAGAGCAGCTGGTCGGCGGGGGTCTGGAAGAGCTCGTCGCGGGGGTAGGTCTCCAGGATCTGGACCAGGTCGCGGGCGTCGTGGCTCTCGGGGGTGAAGCCGGACTCGGCGACGGCCTGGGCGACCTTGCCGCGGACCACCGGGATCCGGGTGACCGACTCGGTGTAGGCGGCGGCGGACAGCAGGCCGAGGAAGCGGCGCTCGCCGGTCACATTGCCCTGGGCGTCGAACTTCTTGACGCCGACGTAGTCCAGGTAGGACGGGCGGTGCACGGTGGAGCGGCTGTTGGCCTTGGTCAGCACCAGCAGCTTGCGCTCGCGGGCCTTGGCCCGGGCCGGCGCGGTGAGCCGGCTGAAGGAGGCCGAGGACATGGCGTCCTCGGCGAGGGCGTGGGCGCGCGGGTCGGAGCGGAGCACGCCGAGGCCGGTGCCGGCGACCGCCTGCAGCAGGTCCTCGCCGTCCTCGGACTGGACCAGGTCGTACTCGCGGTAGCCGAGGAAGGTGAAGTGGTCGTCGGCCAGCCAGCGGAGCAACTCCTGTGCCTCGTCCACCTCCTGGGCCGGGAGCTCGGCCGGCGGCGCGCCGTGCAGGTCGTCGGCCAGCCGCAGCGCACCGTCGCGCATCTTGGTCCAGTCCTCGACCACCTCGCGGACGTCCACCAGCACCCGGCGCAGGTCGGCCTCGATGGAGGGCAGCTCCTCGGCGTCGGCCTCGCGGTCGATCTCGATGTGCATCCAGGACTCGAGCAGGGCGTCCTGGGGCTTGTCGGTGCTGCAGGCGTCGGTGTCCAGGATCTCCAGCAGCCGACCGGTGATGTCGCGGCGGACCAGGAGCTGCGGGTGGATCACCACCTGGATGGCGCGGCCCAGGCGGGAGAGCTCGTTGGTGACCGAGTCCACCAGGAAGGGCATGTCGTCGGTGACCACCTCGACCACGGTGTGGCCGCAGGACCAGCCGTCCTCCTCCACCGTCGGGGTGTGCACCCGAACCTTCGCGGTGCCCTGGGGGCGCTGCTCCGCGAGTCTGTGGTGGGAGGCCGCCGCGCCGTACACATCGGCCGCATCGCGGTCGAGCAGGTCCTCGGGGGCTGTGTGCAGGTAGTAGTGCTTCAGGTAGGAGCCGAGGGCGCAGTCGCCGAGCTCCTCACCCTGAGCTGCCTTGCTGAGCAGTTCGGCCTTCGCTGCGTCCAGCTGGGTCTGCATGGCTATCTGGCTCCTGTCGCGCGCCGTTGCGTGACTCGGTGGTGTTCGTCTGATGCACGGTCCGCCGAGACTGTCCGTATCCTCCCGCATGTCCGGTTACAGACGCGAACGAATCGGTTGATCCCGTGCAACAACGAGGTTTCCAAGCGAGCCTAACGTGGGTAAGTGACCCTGTCAGGGGCCGGATCGGAGCACTGCGTCAGGATCTTTGGTCCCGGCTGTACGACTTGTCCAGGTCTCCTGTGCGCCCTGGGCGAACGCCCGCGGCCGCCGGACCGGCCGGTCACGAACCGACCAGCCGCTCCGCCTGCGCGACCGCCTCGGCCAGGGTGTCCACCACCGGGACGCCGACCCGCTCCAACTCCGCGCGGGTGTGGGACCCACCGGTGAACAGCACGGCGTGCGCGCCGACCCGGGCGGCGGCGCGGGCGTCGTCCACCGCGTCGCCGATCAGCACCGTGCCGGCCGGGGCGACCTGCCCGCCGGCCTCGGCGGAGAGCGCGTCGAGGTGCCGCCGCAGGTACTCGGCCTTGCCGGACACCCCTGACGTGCCGTCACGGCCGTCGACCCGGACGAAGTGCCGCTCCAGACCCAACCGGCGCACCAGCGGGACCAGTTCGGCATGGCCGTACATGGACAGCAGCGACTGCGAACGGAGGCCGCCGCCCGGCCAGCCGGCCAGCAGCTGCTCCGCCCCGGCGGTCAGCCCGCAGGAGTCGCGCCGGGCCGTGTAGTGGACGTGGAAGGAGGCGTCCATCCGCTCCCACTCCTCCGGCGAGGGCCGACGGCCCATCAGCTGCTCGTAGAAGTCGATCACCGGTACCCGGTAGGACGCGCGGTACTGCTCCACCGTGAGCGGCTCCAGGCCGATCTCGGCGCAGGCGGCGTTGCTCGCCGCCACCACGGCCGTGATGTCGTCGAAGAGGGTGCCGTTCCAGTCCCAGACGATGTGTGCACGCATGGACCGACCGTACCCACCCGCACCGACAACCGGGTGGAGCGGGTCAGCCGAGCAGGCCGGGGACCTCCTGGATCCCGTACCAGAGCAGCTCGTGGTCCTCGGCGCCGTCCACCGTGAAGCGGGCGTCCTCGTCCCCCGCGTCGGCCGCGACCACGGCCTCCGCCGCGGCGGAGACGTCCTCGCGGACCTCGTCGTCGTCCGCGTCGGCGTGCACCGCGGCGGCCTCGGCCAGCAGCTGCGCCGCGGTCAGGGTGACCGCGCCGAGGGCGGCGGCGTGCTCGTGCTCGGCGTCGATGTGGAGCACGACCGCGGCGTCCGGCACGTCCAGCGCGACCACCACCCGACGGCGCGGGGCCTTGCCGTCCGCGGCCAGCAGCCGGAGCGAGGCCTGGGCCGCGCGGACCAGCGCGGCGTACTCCAACTCCTCGATGTCGTCGCTGAGGTACCACTCGCGCAGGGCTGGGGTGACCGCGTAGGCGCGCAGCGGCGCCGCGCCGAGGGTTCCGTCGGCGTGCGCCTGCGCGAGGACGTTCAGGGTGGTGGGGACGTACACGCGCATCGGGGCGCTCCGGGTGAGGTGGGGTGCGGGGGAACGGTTCCTGGGGTCAGCATAGGCGGCCGCGCCGGTCCTCAGCAGATCGTGCCCGGGAGATCCGGAGAGTGACCGATCGAGTGCGATCCGGCAGGGGCCGATGAGCGCTTCGTGGCCGAAGGGTTCCGCATCCGTGCAGCTCACAGCGGGTTCGACACTCGAATAGGTGAACTTCGGAGGGTGCTCGGCGGCTCCCGGCCGGTCCTTGTCGCTGTCCGCGGCACCCGGTACCACTGTTCCTGCAACCACACTTCCCGCACGCAGCGCAGCCGAGCGACTGCGGAAGGCAGCGGACCTTCCTCCGCCGACCGACCTCCAGGGGGTTCACACCATGGTCGAGACCGAGCTCCAGCAGCAGCCGACCGTCCGGCGCCTGCATCCGCCGCAGGCACCGCGTCCGCCGCACCCGTCCGCAACCGGCGCGGCCGAGGCGCCGGGCGGTGCCCCGAGCGGGGCGCCGGGCGGGGTCAGGCTCGGCCGGCTGCACGGCGTCGGCGCGCAGCGCCACCGGCACTGCGGCCCGGCCCCCACCCGGACCGACGGCAACGGGCTGGCCGGCCGCTACGCCCAGCGGCTGCTGGAGGTCCTGAGCGGGCACCGGGTCTGCGAGCAGCTGATCGCACTGACCACCGAGGAGGTCTACGACGACATCCGGACCCTGGTCCGGCGCCGCTGCCTGCTCGGCCCGGGCAACGCACTGCCGCTGCTCGGGCGGGTCTTCGACGACTCCCCCGCCCCCGGCGTGCTGGAGGTCACCGCGATGGTGCGGATCGGGGAGCGGCTGGAGCTGCTGGCGTTCCGGCTGGAGCTGCGGCAGAGCCGCCGGCAGCCGACAGCGACATGGCGGTTCACCGCCCTGGAGACCAGGTGGTGAACCGCCATGGGGTGGAGCGGTGCCGGGCACGGCCCTGGGGCGCGCCCGGAGGGGTCACTTCTTGCGGCGACGGCCCTTGGCACCCTTGCGGCGGTCCGGACGGTCGGCGATGTCGTCGTCCTCGCCGCCGTCGTTGGTGAAGTCACCCTCGATCACGCCGCCCTCGCCGTCCACCGACGGGGCGGTGTAGTGCAGCCGGTCGCGCTGCGGGGCCTCCAGGCCCTTGGCGCGGATCTCCGGGCGGGCGTCCTCCTTCTCGAACTGCACCGCGTCGCCCGGCTCGGCCAGCGGAACCTCCTCGACCTGCTGCTCGACCTGGACCTCCAGGTTGAACAGGTAGCCGACGGACTCCTCCTTGATGCCCTCCATCATGACCGCGAACATGTCGAAGCCCTCGCGCTGGTACTCGACCAGGGGGTCGCGCTGGGCCAGGGCCCGCATGCCGATGCCCTCCTGGAGGTAGTCCATCTCGTAGAGGTGCTCGCGCCAGCGACGGTCCAGCACCGAGAGCACGACCCGGCGCTCCAGCTCGCGCATGACCGGCTCGCCGAGGTTCTGCTCGCGCTCGACGTACTTGGCGTGCAGGTCCTCCTTGATCGCGTCGGCGAGCAGTTCGGCGGTGATGCTGGAGCGGTCGCCCTCCTCGTCCTCCAGGTCCTCGACCGAGAGGCTGATCGGGTAGAGCTGGCCCAGCGCCGTCCACAGCTTGTCGAAGTCCCACTCCTCGGCGAAGCCCTCCGCCGTGGCGTTCTTGACGTAGGCGTTGACCGTGTCGTCCATGAAGTGGTCGATCTGCTCGCGCAGGTCCTCGCCCTCCAGGACGCGACGGCGCTCGCCGTAGATGACCTCGCGCTGGCGGTTGAGCACCTCGTCGTACTTGAGGACGTTCTTGCGGATCTCGAAGTTCTGCTGCTCGACCTGGGTCTGCGCGGAGGCGATGGCCCGGGTGACCATCTTCGACTCGATCGGCACGTCCTCGGGCACGTTCGCCATCGACAGCACGCGCTCGACCATGCCGGCCTTGAACAGCCGCATCAGGTCGTCGCCCAGCGAGAGGTAGAACCGGGACTCGCCCGGGTCGCCCTGGCGGCCGGAACGGCCGCGCAGCTGGTTGTCGATCCGGCGGGACTCGTGCCGCTCGGTGCCCAGCACATAGAGGCCGCCCAGCTCCTGGACCTCCTCCTGCTCGGCCTTGACCGCGGCCTTGGCCTTCTCCAGCGCGTCGGGCCAGGCGGCCTCGTACTCCTCGGGGGTGTCCACCGGGGAGAGGCCGCGCTGGGCGAGCTCGGCCGAGGCCAGGTGCTCGGGGTTGCCGCCGAGCATGATGTCGGTGCCACGGCCGGCCATGTTGGTGGCGACGGTGACCGCGCCGCGACGCCCGGCCTGGGCGACGACCTGCGCCTCGCGCTCGTGCTGCTTGGCGTTCAGCACCTCGTGCTGGATGCCGCGCTTGCGGAGCTCCTGCGAGAGGTACTCGGACTTCTCGACGCTGACCGTGCCGACCAGGATCGGCTGGCCCTTCTCGTGCTTCTCCGCGATGTCGTCGACCACGGCCGCGAACTTGGCCGGCTCGGACTTGTAGATCAGGTCGGGCTGGTCGACCCGGGCCGGGGTGCGGTTGGTCGGGATCGGCACCACGCCGAGCTTGTAGATCTGGTGGAACTCCGCCGCCTCGGTCTGCGCGGTACCGGTCATCCCGGAGAGCTTGTCGTACAGCCGGAAGAAGTTCTGCAGGGTGATGGTGGCCAGGGTCTGGTTCTCGTTCTGGACCTCCACCCCCTCCTTGGCCTCGATCGCCTGGTGCATGCCCTCGTTGTAGCGGCGACCGGCCAGCACACGGCCGGTGTGCTCGTCGACGATCATGACCTCGCCGTCCATGACGACGTAGTCCTTGTCCTTCTTGTAGAGCTCCTTCGCCTTGATGGCGTTGTTCAGGAAGCCCACCAGCGGGGTGTTCGCCGACTCGTACAGGTTGTCGATGCCCAGGTAGTCCTCGACCCGGGTGACCCCGGCCTCCAGCACACCGACGGTGCGCTTCTTCTCGTCGACCTCGTAGTCCGTGTCGATCTTCAGCCGCTTGACCAGCTTGGCGAAGTCGCCGTACCACTTGGTGGCCTGGTCGGCCGGGCCGGAGATGATCAGCGGCGTCCGGGCCTCGTCGATCAGGATCGAGTCGACCTCGTCGACGATCGCGAAGTTGTGGCCGCGCTGGACCAGCTCGTCCTGCGACCACGCCATGTTGTCGCGGAGGTAGTCGAAGCCGAACTCGTTGTTGGTGCCGTAGGTGATGTCGCAGCCGTACTGCTTGCGACGCTCGACCGGGCTCATGTTGGCCAGGATCACCCCGACCTCCAGGCCGAGGAAGCGGTGCACCCGGCCCATCCACTCCGAGTCGCGCTCGGCGAGGTAGTCGTTGGTGGTGATCAGGTGCACACCCTTGCCGGACAGCGCGTTGAGGTACGCCGGCAGGGTTCCGACCAGGGTCTTGCCCTCGCCGGTACGCATCTCGGCGACATAGCCGTGGTGCAGGGCCGCGCCGCCCATGATCTGGACATCGTAGTGGCGCTGGCCGAGAGTGCGCTTGGCCGCCTCGCGGACCGTCGCGAAGGCCTCGGGGAGGATGTCGTCGAGGGTCTCGCCGTCCGCGAGACGCTCCCGGTACTCGTCGGTGAGCGCGCGAAGCTGCTCGTCCGTCAGGTTGACGAAGTCCTCTTCGATGGAGTTGACCTGGGCGGCAATGCGGTGCAGCCGGCGAAGGATCTTACCTTCGCCTGCGCGCAGGATCTTGTCGAAGACGGACACGTGGGCTGGCTCCTTGCCTGGGCTGGCACTGGGCGATCGGTGCAGTGGCGATGGAGGCACACCACCGCGTCGCCATCGTATGCGAGGAAACGAGCCCCTCGGGAGGCCCGTCAGCACTATCGCTTGCTGTCACCCCTACGAGCTGGGTCGGCAGAAGCGCCATCCCCAGACAAAACGGACAGGTGAATATCTCCCGGCGATCGTTCCGGGCGGCCGATTCCGCGTCCGACCGACGCCGTGACCGTGGGCCAAGCATGCCAGGACCGGTCCGTCCGGCGTTGGACGACGGCGCCCACCCGGTGCACGAGTCGTGCGCCGCCCCCGTTCAGCAGGGCTCGCGCCAGGCGTCGAGCGCGAGGTGCTTGAGCATCGCGCTGAACCCCAGCCGCCGGGTCTGCGGGCAGAAGGCCGACGTCGGCAGGTTGTACTCGCTCTCGAACACCGCCTTGCCGGCCGCGACGAAGGGTTCGAACTGATCGCACTCCTGGTACTCGGCGCACTGTTCGACGACGGCGAAATCGAAGTCCCCCACCAGCTGCGGCACCTGGTCGGGGTCGTTCTTCAGCGCCACGGCCAGGCCCCGCTGGTGCGCCAGCGTGGCCACCATCCGGTTGAAGACCAGCTGCTCGGCGGCGGTCAGCGGAAATCCGGTGTCGTTGGCGTAGCCGTCGACATTGTCCGGCTCGACCGCGTCGAACCCCTTGGCCCGGCACATGTCGAAGCGCTCGGCGATGATCGGCCGCAGCAGGTCGGTCCGCCGGATGTCCAGCCAGCGCTCGCCCGGCCAGCCGTCCGACCGGCCCAGCAGCACGGCCGGGAACCGCTGCCGGTCGGGGCGGAAGTCCTCGTACGACCCGACGCTGACGTAGCAGACCACCTTGCGCCCCCGGGCGTGCAGCGCCGCGACGGTGGCGGCGCTGGTCCCGAACCCGTCGACGTCGTAGACGTCGGCCTTGACCCCGGTGTCGACGGTCCCGCTGAGCTGCCACTGCCAACTGGTACCCGGTTTCGGCTGCCAGCGCCGGGCGGCGGCACCGGATCCGCCGATCGGAATCGGGCTCCCCGCCGCCGGAGCGGTCGCCCCCGCAGTCGCCGGAGCGGACGCCGGAGCGGATGTCGGAGCGGATGTCGGACCCGCCGCAGGAGCCGTCGCCGGGGCGGAGGAGCAGCCGGCGAGCGCCAGCAGCAGGGCGCAGACCAGCACTGGTACGGCCCGGCTACGCGGCATCCCCGTCCCCCTTCCCGAGCCGGCCGTGGCCGACCGTCCCGGCGCCGGTCAGGCTGCCCGCCGGGGTCCGCCGCAGCCACGGCATGGGCAGGCCCCAGGGGTTGGCCCCGGTGCCCGGCGTGGCGTAGCTGACCGCCGCGTGCCGGCGGCGGGCGATCTGCGGGACCGCCGCGCACAGCCGCTCCGGGGTGCCGTGCACCAGGTGGGCGAAGCGCCCGGCCGGGAAGGACCGGGTCCAGTCCGGCACCCGCAGCGCCCGGTACTGCTCCCAGCTCCCCTCGAAGGTGACCAGCAGATCGGCCGCCTCGGCGAAGCCCTGGTGCGGGTGGACCCCCGGGTTCAGCACCACCTGCGCGGCGTCCAGCGCGCGGGCGGCCACGGCCAGACGCCGGTAGTGCGGCAGCAGTTCGGGACCGGAGCCGGCCTGGTCGAGGAAGACCCCGTCCACCCGGTACCAGTCCCGGTGGCGCTGGACGTCCGCGACCACCTCGCGGTGGCTGCGACGGCCGTAGTCGGTGTCCACATAGCCGAGCAGCGGGACGCCGGCCGCCCGCAGCCGCTCGGCCGCGGCGGCGAACTCCGGCTCCACCGCGCTCCCCGGCCCGCTGTGCGGGTTCAGCACCAGGCCGGCCACGGCCGGGGCGGACGCCGCCACACCGGCCCAGGCCCCGGGCTCGGTGGCCGGGTAGGCGTACAAGGGGACGAGCAGCCGTTGTCCGGCCGTCTCGCTGGTCGTCACTGTCGCTCCATGGGGGTTCGGATCGCCGACGCCGGATCGCCGACGTCGGAGGGGTCGGCTCAGCGGTGCACGGTCACCCGTCCCAGGGTCGCGCAGGCGCACAGCAGCAGGACCGCGGCGGCGACCGCGCCGACGGTGGTCTCGCCCACCCCGGCCACGGTCGCGGCGGCTGCCGGGGCACAGATCCCGGCGGCGAGCCAGGCCGAGCCGAGCGCCTGGAGCAGCAGCGCCGTCCAGACCGCCGCGCCCAGCGGGAGCAGCCCGGCCAGCTGCGGCCCGAACGGGAGCCCGACCAGCAGCAGGCCGAGGACCGTGCCCAGCAGCGTGAGCACGCCCAGATAGCCGGCCAGTCCGAGCAGCAGCGACTGCACCGAGCGCAGCGCGAAGCCGCGCGAGCTGGCCGCCGCGCGCAGGGCGTGGTGGATTCTTCGGCGGTAGCCGTAGAGCAGCCACTCGGCCGGGCCCATGCTGAGGGTCAGCGCGACCGTGGGCGCGACGTCGACATGGCGGCCGCGCAGCGCGGTGCCCAGCGTGAGCAGCGCCATCGCCAGGCCGAACAGGGCGTGCGGCAGCGAACTGCGGAACGGGGGCAGCGGTTCGTCCCGCTGGTCCGCGGGCTCTCCGTCCGGTCCGCGGCCCGCGTCCGCGCAGCGGCGCAGGGCACGGTTCGCCTGGAGCACCGCCAGGGACAGGGTGGTGAGCAGCAGTCCGAGCAGCAGCGGCGGCGGGGCGGTCCGGGGCAGCAGTCCGAGCAGCGAGGCCGCGCCGCCGAGCGCGGCCGGAGCCAGCGCCCCCAGCAGCGCGGTCTCGCCGCCGAGCACCAGCAGCACGCAGGAGGCGCCCATGTAGAGCGACTGTCCGGCGCAGAAGAGCAGCACTCCGCCGGAGTCCCGGCCGGTGCCCAGGGCCACGGCCAGCGCGCCCGCCAGGCCCAGCAGCGCGCCCAGCCCGCCGCCGAGGCCGAGGCAGCGGGCGGCGGACCGGCGTCCGCCCCGGCCGAGCCAGAGGTGCGCCCGGTGCGCCAGGCCCTGGTTCCAGGCCCAGCAGAGCAGCAGTGAGGCCGACAGCGCGTAGGTCCCGTGCGGCAGCCCGCCGACGTCGGCGGGGCCGCGCAGGAACGGCCGTCCGATCGGGAAGGCGAGCCCGGGCAGGGCGTAGACCAGGCCGCGCAGCAGGCTGGCGGAGAGCGGGGCACTCCACGGCGAGGGGGCCGGCTCCGGCTCCGGGTAGTCCCGCGGGGTGTCCGCGTACAGCTCCTCGGCCAGCTCGAAGGCGTCCAACCGCCCGTAGTCGCGCTGGACCTGACGGTCGGTCACCCCGTCGGCCTCGATCGCGGCGGCGACCTCGAAGGGGTGCACGGCGGCCGCCGCGATCCCGCTGAAGCGTGCGGCGGCCTCCTCGGCCGGGTCGGCGGGCAGGCCGGCCCCGGCCGGGCGGACCGAGGGCGAGGGCGGCGGCAGTGGGGACAGCCGCAGCCCGGGCAGGAGTTCGAGCGTGGCGCTCATGCCCCGCACCCCGCCAGGGCCGGGAGCGCCGCCGCGCCGCAGCTTGCGCCGGGCCGGTCCACCAGGGCCTGGTAGAGGTGGCGGAAGGTGCCCACGGTCCGCTCCAGGGTGAACTGGTCGAGCACCCGGTCGCGGGCGGCCCGGCCCAGGGCCTGCCGCCGCGCCGGATCCCGGAGCAGCCCCAGCGTGGCCCTGGCCATCGCCTCGGGCTCCCGGGGCGGCACCACCAGCCCGGTGTCGCCGACCGCCTCGCCGACGCCGCCGACGTCCGTGGAGACGGTGGCCCGCCCGCAGGCCATGGCCTCGATCAGGCTGAACGGGAAGCCCTCGGAGATGCTGGAGAGCATCACCACGTTGCCCGCCGCGTAGGCGTGGCGAACGGTGTCGATCCGGCCCTCGAAGACCACGGCCGCGCCGACGCCGAGTTCGGCGGCCAGCCGGTCGAGCCGCTCCCGGTAGCCCTCCCCGCCGGCCGGGACCGCGCCGAACAGCCGCAGCCTGGCCTCCGGCAGCTCCGCCCGGACCAGTGCGAAGGCGCGGATCAGCGTCTCCAGGTCCTTGATCGGGTCGATCCGCCCGGCCCAGCTGAGGGTCGGCGTCTCCGGCTCGGGGCCGGCATAGGGGAAGAGGCCGGGGTCGACGCCGTTGTAGACGGTGCGGATCCGTTCCGGGTCGCAGCCCCCGCGCTCCTCCCAGCGCCGGTTGTAGCGGTTGCACGGGGTGATCAGGTCGGCGCTGCGGTAGCCCTCGCCGGCCAGCATCCGGAAGAAGCCCAGGATCAGCGCCTTGACCGGCCAGCGGTAGGGCGCGGTGCGGTAGCTGAGGTAGCGCTCGCGCAGATAGATGCCGTGCTCGGAGAGGAGCAGCGGCACCCCGTGGAAGCGCCGGGCGCTGAGGCCCGGGAGCACCGCCAGGCCGCCGGTGACGGCATGCGCCACGCCCCTGGCCGGCGGCTGCACCGCGAGCGGGCGCAGCGCGTGCTCCAGCAGGTCGGTGGCCTGCAGCGCGTCCTGGACGGTGGGGCGGGCGGCGTGGGTGGCCAGGAACGGCCGGGACCACAGCGACTGGAGCGAGCGCAGCGCCCCCTCGCTGCGGAGCGCGGCCGTGAGCGAGCCGCCGGTCAGCGCGAACTCGGCCAGTTCGTACAGCTCGTCGGCGAAGTAGCGCTCGAAGTCGGCGTCGAGCAGCGAGAGCAGGAAGCGCTCGTACCCGGCCAGGAAGCGGCGCAGCCCCCGGCCGCGCGGGGCGGCGCCCGGGGGCGTCCGGCCCCAGAGCGGGGTGGAGCTCACCGAGCGGACCTGCGGCGGCAGTTCCCAGACCTGCGGTTCCCGGCCGCTGCCGGTGATGCCGAGCACGTGGAAGTCCACCTCGGGCATGCCCCGGACGAGTTGGTCGCACCAGACGCTCACCCCTCCGTGCACATAGGGGTAGGTCCCCTCGGTGAGCAGGGTGACCTCCACCGATCCGTTCGTCATGTGCGTGTGCCCCCTCCGGCATCGGCGGCTCGCCGTGGAGCGTCCGGCCTCCCCCGACGGGCCCGGACGCGGTTGCTGCGTGCTGATCTCTGACTGGAGCCGGGCCGCGCCGCGGCCGTGCTCCCCGCCTCGTGTGTGCCGCGCTCCGCGCCTGCTCCGAACGAGTACTCCGAACGAAAGCCCCGAATGTATGAAAGTCCGGGTCGTGTCCCCCGGTCGTGCGCCCGGGCTCCGGGCGCCGGGCAGGCCCCCTGCCCCGATCACGGTCACCCCCGCGACCGTGTGCTCCCCCGTCCGTCCCCCGCAGTTGCGATGCTAGGAGCCGGGACCGACGGGGCAGCGGGCCTTCTCCCGAGATGGTCGGAAAACTCACCCTGGCGAGTGAGTGGATCACTCATCTGTTCGCATCCTGCCCGCAGCCGGACACCCGTCGTCGGATTGTCGGTGGTCCCTTCTAGGCTGGCCGTCATGAGCAGCGACCCCCCGAGCCCGACCGTCACCCTGACCGCCGACGAGGCCCGCCGCATCGCGCTGCGCGCCCAGGGGCTGCTCGGCGCACCCGAGCGGCGCGGCGGGGTGCCGGGTGTGCTGCGCCGGCTGGGGGCGGTCCAGCTCGACACCATCTCCGTCCTGGCCCGCTCGCACGAGCTGATCCCCTACGCCCGGCTGGGCGCGGTCGGCCGCGCCGCGGTCGAGAGCGCCTACTGGGGCAGCGGCCGGACCTTCGAGTACTGGTCCCACGCCGCCTGCGTGCTGCCGGTCGAGGAGTGGCCGCTGTTCGCCTTCCGCCGCCGCGCCTTCCTGGCGCGCGGCCACCGCTGGCACCGGATGGAGGACGCCGAGCGCTCCTGCGCGGAGGTGCTCGCCCGGCTGCGCGCCGACGGCCCGCTGACCGCCACCGAACTGGGCGGGGCGAAGAAGGGCGGGGAGTGGTGGGACTGGTCGGAGACGAAGATCGCGGTCGAATGGCTGCTCGACACCGGCCAGGTGGTCTGCGGTGACCGGCGCTCCTGGAAGCGGGTCTACGACCTGGCCGAGCGCGCGGTCCCGGAGGCCCTGCTCGCCGCCGAGCCCGACGACGACGCCTGCCTCCGGCAATTGGTCCGGCAGTCGGGCGCGGCCCTGGGCGTGGCCACCGCCAAGGACCTCGCCGACTACCACCGGCTGAAGGCCCAGCAGGTCGGCGCGGCCCTGCCCGACTCCGGCCTGGTCCCGGTCCGGGTCCAGGGCTGGGGGCGCGACGGCGCCGCCGCCCCGGCCTGGGCCGACCCGGCCGCCCTCGCCGAGGAGCCGCGCGGCCGGCACCGCACCACTCTGCTCTCGCCGTTCGACTCGCTGGTCTGGGACCGGGCCCGCACCGAGCGGATCTTCGGCCTGGTGCACCGGCTGGAGGCCTACACCCCGAAGGCCCACCGGCTGCACGGCTACTTCGCCATGCCGCTGCTGGCCGGCGGCCGGCTCGTCGGCCGGGTGGACCCGGCCCGCGACGGCCGGACCATGGTCGCCCGGCAGGCCTCGCTGGACTCGCCGAAGTCCCTGCCCGCACTGGCCCGGGCGCTGACGGAGGCCGCCCGCTGGGTCGGCTGCGACCGTGTCCGGGTGGAGCGACTGGAGGACGAGGCGCTGCGCCCGGCGTTGGACGCGCTGCTGCGCGAGAGCCTGAACGGCCCGGACGGGGACGCCGCCGGGCAGCCGGCCGGCTGAGCCGGATCAGCCTATTTCGAGGATCTTCTCCCGCATCGCGTAGACCACGGCCTCCATCCGGGAGTGCAGCTGCAGCTTCTCCAGGATGTTGCGGACATGGTTCTTCACGGTGTTCTCGCTGATGAACAGCTGCTTGGCGATGTCCCGGTTGTTCAGCCCGGTGGCCACCAGCTTCAGCACCTCCAGCTCCCGGTCGGTCAGCCGGGGCGCGGGCAGCAGCCTGCGGTCGTCCGAGCGCTGCTGGATCATCGACTTGAACTCGGTCAGCAGCTTGGCCGCCATCGACGGGCTGATCTGCGACTGGCCGTCGGCGACGGCCCGGATCGCGGTGGCGACCTCGTCGGTGGAGATCTCCTTCAGCAGGTAGCCGGTGGCCCCCGCCTTGATCGCCTCGTAGAGGTCCGCCTCCTCGTCGCTGATGGTCAGCATGATGATCTTGGTACTCGGGGCCGCCTCCTTGATCGAGGTACAGGCCTCTATCCCGCTGCGGCGCGGCATCCGGACGTCCATCAGGATGATGTCCGGCAGCAGGTCGACCGCCTTCTCCACCGCCTCGGCGCCGTCCCCGGCCTCGCCGACGACCTGGATGTCCTCCTCCTGCGCGAGAACGATCTCCAGCCCGCGCCGGAACAGTGCGTGGTCGTCGACGACCAGGACCCTGATCGGCTCGACCTCGCGGCACGGGAGCTCACGATCCCGGTCGTCGTCGCTCCGGTGGTCCCATCGCTCCCCCATCCGGTCCTCCCCCTCGGCTGGTCGGCTCTTGTCGCTTATGATTCCACGCTCCGTGGGTCCTCCGATCAATCAGCGGTCGCCGATTCACCCGTGCGTGCATTCCAGCCGCGCCCCGGCACGCGCCAGGGGCGCGGCGCTGAGCGCCGCGCCCCTGGTCCGCGGTCGTCGGTCGGGAGCGTGAATCCGGTGTCCCGACCGGCCCGTGCTACTCCTCCAGCTTGAGATGGATCACGCCGTAGTCGTATCCGTGCCGCCGGTACACCACGCTCGGCTGCCCGGTGTCGGAGTCCATGAAGAGATAGAAGTCGTGTCCGACCAGCTCCATCTCGTAGAAGGCCTGGTCCAGCGCCATGGGCACGCCGGGGTGCGTCTTCTCGCGCACGATCAGCGGGCCGTCACCCTCGATCTCCAGGCAGCCGACCTTGGTCCGCGGCACCGCGGCCACCGGCTCCTCCGCCGCTTCGGACGCGGCCTCCTCCGCGGACAGCTGCGCCGTCGCCTCCGCCACGCTCAACGGCGAGCGGGGTCCTTTGTGCACCCGACGACGGTCGGCGACCTTGCGCAGTTGTGCGTCGAGCTTGGCGGAAGCCAGGTCCAGCGCCGCGTACGGGTCGGGCGCGCTGGCCTCGGCCCGGATGACCGGGCCCCGGCTGTGCAGCGTGATCTCCACCCGCTCGGAACGCTCCGCCTGACGCGGGTTGCGCTCCTTGGAGAGCTCCACGTCGAGGCTGATGACCTTGCCGTCGAGCTTCTGGATGCGCTCCAGCTTCTCGGCGACGTGCTTCCGGAACCGCTCGGGCACCTCGGTCTTACGACCCTTGACGACGATGTCCACGCAGATCTCCGATCCCTTGCGCTGTCGCCGCCGGACCCTGGGGTCCCGGCGGCCCATCGAGTACGCGGCACCGCCCGCTCGGGGTGGGCGAGTCCGCCCCTCACAACCCCTCCTCCCCAGTGGGAACGGTTGGAACCCCATGAAACAACGCTTCCTGGAGTTCCGCCCGCCCGGCCGTGGAGGAAACGGCGGTGATCAGGGCGGCGGCACGTCCTGCCCTCCCAAACTCGCGGCGCCGGAGGGACTTGTACAGCCCCTGGACAAGTCCTACCTCCTTTCGAGTGAACTCGCGGTAAAGCCACTACGGCGGCTGCGCCGACTGCACATGCTTGGGTCGCCATCCGTACGCACCGCGCCGTGCCCCGCGGAACCGGAGGAGGCCACCGTGCCCAACGCCGCCGTTCGCGTCCTCGACACCGCCCTCGACCTGCTCGTACCCGCCCGCTGCGTCGGCTGTGACCTGCCGCACACCCAGCTCTGCCCGGGCTGCCGGGCCCTGCTGGAGCAGGCCGAGCCCGTCGGCGCCCGCCCGGCCGCCGCACCGCCCGGCCTCCCCGAGGTCTACGCCGCCACCCCTTACGCCGGGCCGGTCCGGCAGATCCTGCTCGCCCACAAGGAGCGCGGCGCGCTGCGCCTGGCCCGTCCGCTGGGCACCGCCCTGGCCGCCGCCGTCCGCTGCGCCCTCCCCGGGCGGGCCGCCAACCGGCTCCGGCCGCTGCTGCTGGTCCCCATGCCCTCCGCGCGGGCCACCGTCCGGGCCCGGGGGCACGACCCGACGCTACGGCTGACCCTCGCCGCGGCCTCGGCCCTGCGCCGGGCCGACGTCCCGGCCCGGGTCCTGCCCGCCCTGCGCCAGCGCCCCGGGGTGGCGGACCAGTCCGGGCTGGGCGCCGCCGACCGGCAGCGCAACCTCCACGGCGCGCTGCGCGTACCCCGGCACCGGCTGCACCACCTGGACCAGGGCCTGATCGTCCTGGTGGACGACCTGGTCACCACCGGCGCCACCCTGGCCGAGGGGGCCCGTGCCCTCGGCGAGGCCGGTGCCGACGTCCTGGTGGCCGCCGTGGTGGCGGCCACCGCCAAGCACGGCCCCGGGGACCGCGCCCAGCCTCAGCCCGGGTAGCTCGGCATCGGTCCGGTCTTGGCCCCCTGTGCGTCCGCCACCGGCTGCCAGTGCGGGTTGGACGTCCCGGTCCCCTCCCAGACGTAGATCTTCCCGGGCTCCTCGGAGTCGCCCAGCAGCATCGCCGACGAGTTCGACTCCAGCGCGGCCACCGTGGTCATTCCCTCACCCGTCGACTCCGGCGCCGCCGGGGCCGGGATCAGCGTGGACGACCCGTCGATCTCCCAGACCGACAGCGCCTTGGCCGGCGTGGTCGCCGACTGGCCCAGCACCATCAGCGTGTCGTCGTCCTGCCAGGACACCGCCTGCACGCTGGTCAGCGCCGGAGCGATGGGATGCAGGGCGATGACCGTCAGCTTCGGATCGGTCGACGAGCCGGAGCGCACGACCGCGCCGACCTCGACCGTGCTCGCGCTGCCGTTGCCGACGATCATGGCGATCCGCGCCCCGTCGGCGGCGACCCGCAGCCCCTTCACCCTCGCGCCCGCCGGCAGCCCCTCCACCGTCACCGGCACATGGGCGCCGCCGCCGGGCAGTACCGCCATCACCTGCGAGTCGGCGGCCGGATCGCCGTCGGTCACCCACAGGGTGCCGGTGACATCCCAACTCGGGCTGGAGATCGCGCCCTTGACCAGACTCTGCAGCGCCGGATGCGACGGAGCCGTGGTGGCCTGCAGGGTGCTGATGTACAGCGCCTCCCCGTCCGGCGAGACCACGGCCACCTGCCCGGTACCACCCGGAGCGACGGCGAAGGCTCCGATCCCGGGCACGGTCGACGGCTCCAGCAGCCCGGGGACCGACGCGACCCGGCCCTTCGCCACGTCGAGGCTCTGCAGATGCCCCGCGCTGTCGACGAAGTAGGCGGTGTCGCCGGCCGGGGTCTGCGCCGAGGTGTACGCGCTGCTCGACGAGGCCGAGCAGGCCGCGTTGTCGGCATCGCCCTGGACCAGCGCGGCCGAGGTGATCTGCTGGCCGGCCTGGAGCGCCTGCTGGGTGGGGACCGAGTTCAGCGTGAGGTACATCTGCGCGGCCATCTCGGCGCAGGCGTTCGGACTGTTCAGCAGCGAGGCGTCCTTGGAGTCCAGGACGACCCTGGCCGTGCCGTCCGTCCCGACCGTCACCGAGTCGACCGACACCCCCGGCTCGAAGGCGGTGTCGACCGTCGGCCCCAGCCAGGACGACGCCCCGCTCACCAGGGCCTGGGCCGCGGCCTTCAGCGGGTCTATTCGGCTGCGCACCCAGATCGGATCGGCGACCATCGGCGGAGTCCCGTTGCTGCTCGACGAGCCCTTCGCGGGGAAGTACAGGTCCGCCGACTCGTACAGCCGCACGAAGTCCGACTGGCTGATGATCAGCCCCTGCGGCAGATCCGTGATCTGCCAATTGCCCTGGGGGTCCCGCTCGAAGACGAACTGCTGGGAGTAGCGGGTCTGGGTCTTGGGCGGGGAGAAGGTGTGGGAGGCGTCCAGCGTCGCCTCCACCTGCCCGGACACCTCGAAGGTCATCCGACCGCTGGCCAGGCTGCCCGACACCGGCGTCTGCTGGATGTCGTCCAACACCGTCACCTGGGCACCGGGGTTCCACGCCTTCGGTTCCGCCAGGTAGTCCTTCGCGGTGTGGTAGTCCGGCTCGTCGCTGACCAGGTCGTCGATGAAGCCGGACAGCAGGTTGGCCGGATCCTCCTTCGGCTGGGGAGGAATGGCGAAGACCACCACCTGCGAGTCCTGAACGCTGCTGCTCTGGTCGCTGGAGCCGAGGACCGGGGCGCCGCTGTCGGGCATGGTGGCGCACCCGGCCAGAACCACGCCCAGCGCCATCGCCCCCGCCGCCCGGACACTACTCCTGCGCAGCAGCACCCTCATCCCGCCCCTCCTTCGAGACCACGACCTGTGCACCGGTGGTGCCGTACCCCGACGCGGCCCGGACGTCGGCAGGATTGCTCGGCGGCAGCGGCACCCGCCCGGACGTACCCGGGATCACGGAACCGTATCCCAGCACTCCGCCCAGCCCGGACCCGAGGCCCGCCCCCAGGGTCTCGCCACGCTCGATGGTGTCGGTCAGCGCGGTGGACCCGGCCGGCCGGGCGGAACGCCGGTAGGGCATCCCCGCCACGTCCAGACCCCGGTTGCTCCGCGAGTCCTCGGGCTCCAGCGGGATCGGCGAGCGCATCACCTCGCTGCCGGCATTGCGCGGCACCGTCAGCCGGAACTGCGAGCCACCGCCCGGCTCGCCCCAGGCATGCAGCCAGCCGCCGTGCAGCGCCGCGTCCTCCAGGGCGATCGACAGGCCGAGCCCGGTACCGCCGGTGGTCCTGGCGCGGGCCGGATCGGCCCGCCAGAAGCGGTTGAACACCCGCGACGCCTCGCCCGGTTTCAGGCCGATGCCGTGGTCGCGCACGGCCACCGCGACCGCGCCGTCCCCGGCCGCGAGCCGCACCTCGATGTCCCGGCCCTCGCCGTGCTCCAGCGCGTTGACCACCAGGTTGCGCAGGATGCGCTCGATCCGGCGCGGATCGACCTCCGCCACGACCGGCTCGTCCGCGCCGCAGACCACGACCGCGCTGCCCTTGGTCCGGGCCAGCGGCTCGGCCGCCTCGATCACCCGGGACACCACGTCCCGCATATCGGCCGGCTCGGCATCCAGGATCGCCGCGCCCGCATCGAAGCGGCTGATCTCCAGCAGATCGGCCAGCAGGGACTCGAACCGGTCCAGCTGGTTCTGCAGCAGCTCCGCCGAGCGCTCCGCCGCCGGGTCGCCGAAGTCCTCACGCGACTCGTACAGCAGGTCGGCGGCCATTCGCACGGTCGTCAGCGGAGTCCGCAGCTCGTGCGAGACGTCCGAGACGAAACGGCGCTGGACCCGGGAGAGCTCCTCCAGCTGGCGGATCTGGGTCTGCAGGGCAGATCCCATCCGGTTGAAGGACTCCGCCAGCCGGGCGATGTCGTCCGTGCCGGAGACCTTCATCCGCTCCTCCAGCCGGCCGTCGGCCAGCCGCTCGGAGATCTCGGCGGCCATGCGCACCGGGGTCACCACCTGCCGCACCACCAGCCAGGAGATCGCCCCGAGCAGCAGCACCACGAACAGGCCCGCCGTCGCCAGCGTCTTGGTGACCAGGCTCAGGGTGTTCGACTCCAGCGTGAACGGAAACAGGTAGTACAGCTGGTAGGACTGGCCGTCGGCGGCCTTGAACTGCTGCCCGATGATCAGCCCCGAGGTGCTGCTGCGGGCACCGTAGTGGATGGTCGTGTACTGCTCCTGCAGGGCGTTCGGACCCCCTGCGTTGTTGGTCACCTGGGCCTGGAACTGGGTCGGGATGCTCGCGTACGGGTCCACTTCGCCGGTCGCCCGCGGCCCGTGCGCATCCGGGGTGTCCGAGGACGAGTAGCTCGACCGGATGCTGCTGTTGGGCACCATCCCGACCACCGCGTACTGGCCGGCACCACTGGTCATCATGGAGCTGACCAGGGTGGTCAGCAGGGTGCCCATGTCCGTTCCCGGCCCGGCCGCCGTCTGGCCGCCCACCGTCGTCCCGGTGGCGGAGCCCCGCCCGGAGCCGTCGCTCTCGATGGTCTTGGCCAGCGTCTGGGCCTGGTTGAACCCACTCTGGGCCTGGACCCGGGCCGCGTCCTGCTTGGCGTCGAGCAGGCCGTTGCGCACCGCGCTCATCACGACGACGCCCAGGACCAGCACCACGCCCAGCGACAGCACCAGCGTGCCGGCCACCACCCGTACCTGGATGGACCGCCGGTACAGCCTGGTCAACCGGACGAACGGGCGCGACATCCGGCGCCGGAGCATGCCGACGAGCGAGCCTATGCCGCTCGACGACGAACCTATGGAAGCCGACCGCCCGCCGACCGGCTCGGGCGCGGCGGGGGGCCGACCACTCATATCAGCTCGGTCCCGCCTTGTAGCCGACCCCGCGCACCGTCACCACGATCTCGGGACGCTCGGGGTCGCGCTCGATCTTCGACCGGAGCCGCTGGACGTGCACGTTCACCAGCCGGGTGTCGGCGGCGTGACGGTAGCCCCAGACCTGCTCCAGCAGCACCTCACGGGTGAACACCTGCCAGGGCTTGCGGGCCAGCGCCACCAGGAGATCGAACTCCAGGGGGGTGAGCGGGATCCCGCGCCCCTCACGCTTGACCGAGTGGCCGGCCACGTCGATGACCAGGTCACCGATGGACAGCTGCTCCGGGCTCGGCTCCTCAGCCCGACGAAGCCGGGCGCGCACGCGAGCCACCAGCTCCTTCGGCTTGAAGGGCTTGGTCATGTAGTCGTCCGCCCCCGACTCAAGGCCGACGACCACGTCCACGGTGTCAGTCTTGGCGGTAAGCATGACAATCGGTACGCCGGACTCGGCGCGGATCTGACGACAGACGTCGATCCCGTCCCGGCCAGGCAACATCAGGTCGAGCAGCACCAGGTCGGGCTTCACCTCGCGGAAAGCGGCCAGAGCCTTGTCGCCGTCAGCGACGAAAGATGGCTCGAACCCCTCCCCACGCAGCACGATGCCAAGCATCTCAGCCAGAGCAGTGTCGTCATCGACGATCAAGACGCGTCCCTTCATGAACCCATGGTCTCATTGCGGAAACGTGAGTTGGGGCACAGTGGACAGAGAGATCCGCCACTCGTTCGAACTTTTCGGGCTGGCAATGGGTCGCTTCAGCAACAAACCGGACTTTTCGGCGGCCCCGAACGGCCCCGTCGAACCCTGAACCAGCCCTGCTCGGCCGGGTTCTACCGGGGTCGACACGTGCTCGGGCCGGTGCGGGCCGGTGCACGGTCGACGGCGCGACGGGTCGAGCCGAGTCCGGTGATGTGAAGTCGACCACGGGAGCGTCTCCCCGGCGCCGGGTCGCCGGCCCGGACACACCGACTCGACCATCCCCGGGTGTGCCCGGGTGTGTGTCCGTTCCGGTGTCCGGACATGCCGAAGAGCCCCCTGACCAGTGGTCAGGGGGCTCTTCGATAAAGGTTGTTCGGCGGCGTCCTACTCTCCCACAGGGTCCCCCCTGCAGTACCATCGGCGCTGTGAGGCTTAGCTTCCGGGTTCGGGATGTAACCGGGCGTTTCCCTCACGCTATGACCACCGAAACACTATGAAGATATCGACTAACACGCTGCCGGAAGCAGGGGTCGTTTCTTCAGAACAACACAGTGGACGCGTAGCAACTATGGACAAGCCCTCGGCCTATTAGTACCGGTCAGCTCCACCCCTCACAGGGCTTCCACATCCGGCCTATCAACCCAGTCGTCTACTGGGAGCCTTACCCACTCGATGGTGGTGGGAGTCCTCATCTCGAAGCAGGCTTCCCGCTTAGATGCTTTCAGCGGTTATCCCTCCCGAACGTAGCCAACCAGCCATGCCCTTGGCAGGACAACTGGCACACCAGAGGTTCGTCCGTCCCGGTCCTCTCGTACTAGGGACAGCCCTTCTCAAGACTCCTGCGCGCGCAGCGGATAGGGACCGAACTGTCTCACGACGTTCTAAACCCAGCTCGCGTACCGCTTTAATGGGCGAACAGCCCAACCCTTGGGACCTACTCCAGCCCCAGGATGCGACGAGCCGACATCGAGGTGCCAAACCATCCCGTCGATATGGACTCTTGGGGAAGATCAGCCTGTTATCCCCGGGGTACCTTTTATCCGTTGAGCGACGGCGCTTCCACAAGCCACCGCCGGATCACTAGTCCCTGCTTTCGCACCTGCTCGACCCGTCGGTCTCACAGTCAAGCTCCCTTGTGCACTTACACTCAACACCTGATTGCCAACCAGGCTGAGGGAACCTTTGGGCGCCTCCGTTACATTTTAGGAGGCAACCGCCCCAGTTAAACTACCCACCAGACACTGTCCCTGATCCGGATCACGGACCCAGGTTAGACATCCAGCACGACCAGAGTGGTATTTCAACGACGACTCCACAACCACTGGCGTGGCCGCTTCAAAGTCTCCCACCTATCCTACACAAGCCGAACCGAACACCAATATCAAGCTATAGTAAAGGTCCCGGGGTCTTTCCGTCCTGCTGCGCGAAACGAGCATCTTTACTCGTAATGCAATTTCACCGGGCCTATGGTTGAGACAGTCGAGAAGTCGTTACGCCATTCGTGCAGGTCGGAACTTACCCGACAAGGAATTTCGCTACCTTAGGATGGTTATAGTTACCACCGCCGTTTACTGGCGCTTAAGTTCTCAGCTTCGCTCCGTCGAAACAGAACTAACCGGTCCCCTTAACGTTCCAGCACCGGGCAGGCGTCAGTCCGTATACATCGCCTTACGGCTTCGCACGGACCTGTGTTTTTAGTAAACAGTCGCTTCTCGCTGGTCTCTGCGGCCGGCCCCAGCTCGGAGTGCAAGACTCGTCACCAGTTCCGGCCCCCCTTCTCCCGAAGTTACGGGGGCATTTTGCCGAGTTCCTTAACCATAGTTCACCCGAACGCCTCGGTATTCTCTACCTGACCACCTGAGTCGGTTTGGGGTACGGGCCGCCATGAAACTCGCTAGAGGCTTTTCTCGACAGCATAGGATCATCCACTTCACCACAATCGGCTCGGCATCAGGTCTCAGGCTCATGTTGTGCGGATTTGCCTACACAACGCCCTACACCCTTACCCCGGGACTACCACCGCCCGGGCTGGACTACCTTCCTGCGTCACCCCATCGCTCACCTACTACCCTGTTGGGTCAGCGGCTCCACCACTCCTCATCACCCGAAGGATCCGAGACGGCTTCACGGCTTTAGCATTCAGAGGTTCGACGTTGGCGCTTCAAAGCGGGTACGGGAATATCAACCCGTTGTCCATCGACTACGCCTGTCGGCCTCGCCTTAGGTCCCGACTTACCCTGGGCAGATCAGCTTGACCCAGGAACCCTTGGTCAATCGGCGCAAGAGTTTCCCACTCTTGTATCGCTACTCATGCCTGCATTCTCACTCGTATACCGTCCACGACTGGCTTCCGCCGCCGCTTCACCCGGCACACGACGCTCCCCTACCCATCACAGCCCCCGTTAGGAGTTAAGCTGCAATGACACGGCTTCGGCGGTGTACTTGAGCCCCGCTACATTGTCGGCGCGGAATCACTTGACCAGTGAGCTATTACGCACTCTTTAAAGGGTGGCTGCTTCTAAGCCAACCTCCTGGTTGTCTCTGCGACTCCACATCCTTTCCCACTTAGCACACGCTTAGGGGCCTTAGCCGGTGTTCTGGGCTGTTTCCCTCTCGACCATGGAGCTTATCCCCCACAGTCTCACTGCCGCGCTCTCACTTACCGGCATTCGGAGTTTGGCTAAGGTCAGTAACCCGGTGGGGCCCATCGCCTATCCAGTGCTCTACCTCCGGCAAGAAACACGCGACGCTGCACCTAAATGCATTTCGGGGAGAACCAGCTATCACGGAGTTTGATTGGCCTTTCACCCCTAACCACAGGTCATCCCCCAGGTTTTCAACCCTGGTGGGTTCGGTCCTCCACACGGTCTTACCCGCGCTTCAACCTGCCCATGGCTAGATCACTCCGCTTCGGGTCTTGGGCGCGCTACTAAACCGCCCTATTCGGACTCGCTTTCGCTACGGCTACCCCACACGGGTTAACCTCGCAACACACCGCAAACTCGCAGGCTCATTCTTCAAAAGGCACGCAGTCACGACAGCTATGTGCAAGCACACGCTGCGACGCTCCCACGGCTTGTAGGCACACGGTTTCAGGTACTATTTCACTCCGCTCCCGCGGTACTTTTCACCATTCCCTCACGGTACTGTCCGCTATCGGTCACTAGGGAATATTTAGGCTTAGCGGGTGGTCCCGCCAGATTCACACGGAATTTCTCGGGCTCCGTGCTACTTGGGAGAAACTCAAGAGAGCCGTACAGGTTTCGTCTACGGGGGTCTTACCCTCTACGCCGGACCTTTCGCATGTCCTTCGACTACCCATACGGTTTCTGACTCTCCGACCGGCCGGCAGACCGATCAAGAATTTTCCCACGACCCCAACCACGCAACCCCTGCCGGGTATCACACATGACTGGTTTAGCCTCATCCGATTTCGCTCGCCACTACTCTCGGAATCACGGTTGTTTTCTCTTCCTGCGGGTACTGAGATGTTTCACTTCCCCGCGTTCCCTCCACACTGCCTATGTGTTCAGCAGCGGGTGACAGCCCATGACGACTGCCGGGTTTCCCCATTCGGACACCCCCGGATCAAAGCTCGGTTGACAGCTCCCCGGGGCCTATCGCGGCCTCCCACGTCCTTCATCGGTTCCTAGTGCCAAGGCATCCACCGTGCGCCCTTAAAAACTTGGCCACAGATGCTCGCGTCCACTGTGCAGTTCTCAAGCAACGACCAGCCACCCATCACCCCCACACCACAACGGTGCGAAGTTCACTGGGGCCGGCGTACCGAAGACAGACCTTGCGGCCGTGCCCTCAGGACCCAACAACGTGCCCGACCCGACCAACACCCACAGAACTTTCCACGCCGAAGCAGTACTCGTGTCCATGACGATGATCGCGCCGAATAGTCAACGTTCCACCCATGAGCGAACCAGCACCGGACAGTCGCCGGTGTACTGGCCCTCTGCCCGACCGAAGCCGGGAGAAGAGCTCCTTAGAAAGGAGGTGATCCAGCCGCACCTTCCGGTACGGCTACCTTGTTACGACTTCGTCCCAATCGCTGGTCCCACCTTCGACAGCTCCTTCCCTTGCGGGTTAGGCCACCGGCTTCGGGTGTTACCGACTTTCGTGACGTGACGGGCGGTGTGTACAAGGCCCGGGAACGTATTCACCGCAGCAATGCTGATCTGCGATTACTAGCAACTCCGACTTCATGGGGTCGAGTTGCAGACCCCAATCCGAACTGAGACCGGCTTTTTGAGATTCGCTCCACCTCGCGGTATCGCAGCTCATTGTACCGGCCATTGTAGCACGTGTGCAGCCCAAGACATAAGGGGCATGATGATTTGACGTCGTCCCCACCTTCCTCCGAGTTGACCCCGGCAGTCTCCTGTGAGTCCCCGACATTACTCGCTGGCAACACAGAACGAGGGTTGCGCTCGTTGCGGGACTTAACCCAACATCTCACGACACGAGCTGACGACAACCATGCACCACCTGTATACCGACCACAAGGGGGCGACCATCTCTGGCCGTTTCCGGTATATGTCAAGCCTTGGTAAGGTTCTTCGCGTTGCGTCGAATTAAGCCACATGCTCCGCTGCTTGTGCGGGCCCCCGTCAATTCCTTTGAGTTTTAGCCTTGCGGCCGTACTCCCCAGGCGGGGAACTTAATGCGTTAGCTGCGGCGCGGACCACGTGGAATGTGACCCACACCTAGTTCCCAACGTTTACGGCGTGGACTACCAGGGTATCTAATCCTGTTCGCTCCCCACGCTTTCGCTCCTCAGCGTCAGTAATGGCCCAGAGATCCGCCTTCGCCACCGGTGTTCCTCCTGATATCTGCGCATTTCACCGCTACACCAGGAATTCCGATCTCCCCTACCACACTCTAGCCTGCCCGTATCGAATGCAGACCCGGAGTTAAGCCCCGGGCTTTCACATCCGACGTGACAAGCCGCCTACGAGCTCTTTACGCCCAATAATTCCGGACAACGCTCGCACCCTACGTATTACCGCGGCTGCTGGCACGTAGTTAGCCGGTGCTTCTTCTGCAGGTACCGTCACTTGCGCTTCTTCCCTGCTGAAAGAGGTTTACAACCCGAAGGCCGTCATCCCTCACGCGGCGTCGCTGCATCAGGCTTTCGCCCATTGTGCAATATTCCCCACTGCTGCCTCCCGTAGGAGTCTGGGCCGTGTCTCAGTCCCAGTGTGGCCGGTCGCCCTCTCAGGCCGGCTACCCGTCGTCGCCTTGGTAGGCCATTACCCCACCAACAAGCTGATAGGCCGCGGGCTCATCCTGCATCGCCGGAGCTTTCCACGCACACCCCATGCGGGGATGCGTCGTATCCGGTATTAGACCTCGTTTCCAAGGCTTGTCCCAGAATGCAGGGCAGATTGCCCACGTGTTACTCACCCGTTCGCCACTGATCCACCCCGAAGGGCTTCACCGTTCGACTTGCATGTGTTAAGCACGCCGCCAGCGTTCGTCCTGAGCCAGGATCAAACTCTCCGTGAATGTTCTCGGGATATCCCGATCGCACTCGCGTTGAGCGGCACAGCAACCGGCGGAATAGCCGATCCCGTGCACTGCGTCCTCGCTAGTGTTTACTACAGTTTTTCCCAAAGGAACCTCGACCGTCCACATGATGTGGCCGGACGGGGTATCAACATTTGGCGTTGACTTTTGGCACGCTGTTGAGTTCTCAAGGAACGGACGCTTTCTTCAAGACCCTTTCACCGGTCTCTCCGAGCAGTTCGTTTCAATGTTACTGCGTTCGTTCTTCGTTGTTTAGCTTAGCAGATCCGTTTCGGCCGGTCTAACCGGCCGTTCTCGTTTCCATCAAGCAATCCGGCGAATTCCTCCGCCGACATCCGTAAGCTTATCAGGCTTTCCGGATCCCGATTTCCCGGGCCGCCTGCCGAGCCAATCGGGACAGCATTCACCCGGCATTTCTGCCCGGGTTCGTGCTGAGGTTTCGACTGCCTTGGAGGTGAGACGTCAGAGACTACTCGGCGCCTCGTGGTGTGTCCAATCAAGGCAACCGCTCGAACCTACCCAGCCTGTCAGCCCGCGTCAACGGGTTTGCTGGGCGGCGACTCCAACTGCTCCAGCTCGATGCCGGGGGCGGCCAGCACCACGTCGCCGGCCAGGTGGACCAGTCCTTCTGCTCCGGTGGCCAGGTCGGCCACGCGGTAGCGCTCCACCTCCAACATTCCGTCGTCGGTGGGGTGCGACTCGATCCCGTCCAGGGTCCAGCCCTGGTCGAAGGTGCGCGGTGCGAGGACCGGGTCGGTCAGCTCCACCACCCGGACCCGGGAACTGCCTCCCGGGCGCAGCCGGAGCAGTCGGGCCGTGGCGATCAGGAAGGCCGGGGAGCGGCCGGCGAAGGCATGGGCGCGGTCGCTGCCCTCGCGGGCGTGTTGGCCGGTCGGGTCGTCGTCGTGGGTGCGGACCCAGGTGAGTCCGTCCAGCGCGCCGCCGCGGATCTGCCAGCCGTCGAGGCGCAGTTGGAGGCGCAGCGGCCGGCTCAGGCTGTCGAGGGTGAGATCGATCGAGCCGTTGGGGTTTCCGTCGACGGCGAAGGTCTGCGCGGTGTAGCGCCAGCCGGCCGGGCCGGGGGCGCAGCTGAACCGCTCTTCACCGAGAGGGGTGTCGTCGTGGGTGTCGTAGAAGGAGTATCGGCCGCTGGGCATGGTTCGACCCTATGTCCGAACGGCCGAGTGGCCGACGTCCAGGGACGTCGGCCACTCGGAGGGGTGCTGCTGCGCCAGGGGCGGGATCAGTAGCGGTACTGCTCCGGCTTGTACGGGCCCTCGACCGGGACACCGATGTAGGCGGCCTGCTCCTCGCTCAGCACGGTGAGCTTGACGCCCAGGGCGTCGAGGTGGAGGCGGGCGACCTTCTCGTCCAGGTGCTTCGGCAGCACGTAGACGCCGACCGGGTACTCCTCGGTCTTGGTGAACAGCTCGATCTGAGCGATCGTCTGGTTCGCGAAGGAGTTGGACATCACGAAGGACGGGTGGCCGGTCGCGTTGCCCAGGTTCAGCAGGCGGCCCTCGGACAGCATGATGATGGTGTGGCCGTCCGCGAAGCGCCACTCGTGGACCTGCGGCTTGACCTCGGTCTTGACGATCCCGGGCAGCTTGGACAGGCCCGCGATGTCGATCTCGTTGTCGAAGTGGCCGATGTTGCCGACGATGGCCTGGTGCTTCATCTGCTCCATGTGGCGGGCAAGGATGATGTCCTTGTTGCCGGTGGTGGTGATGAAGATGTCGGCGATGCCGACCACGTCCTCCAGGGTGGTGACCTGGTAGCCGTCCATCGCCGCCTGGAGGGCGCAGATGGGGTCGACCTCGGTGACGATGACCCGGGCGCCCTGGCCGCGCAGCGACTCGGCGCAGCCCTTGCCGACGTCGCCGTAGCCGCAGACGACCGCGACCTTGCCGCCGATCAGGACGTCGGTGGCGCGGTTGATGCCGTCGATCAGCGAGTGGCGGCAGCCGTACTTGTTGTCGAACTTCGACTTGGTGACCGCGTCGTTGACGTTGATGGCCGGGAACAGCAGGCTGCCGTCGCGGTGCATCTCGTAGAGGCGGTGGACGCCGGTAGTGGTCTCCTCGGTGACGCCCTTGATCGCGGCGGCGGCCTCGGTCCACTTGCGCGGGGAGTCCTTGAGGGTGCGGTTGAGCAGCTCCAGGACGATCCGGAACTCGTCGTTGTCCGCCGTCGAGGGGTCCGGGGCCACGCCGGCCTTCTCGAACTCGACGCCCTTGTGGACGAGCATCGTCGCGTCGCCGCCGTCGTCCAGGATCATGTTCGGGCCGACCTGGCCCGGCCAGGTGAGCGCCTGCTCGGTGCACCACCAGTAGTCGTCCAGCGTCTCGCCCTTCCAGGCGAAGACCGGGACGCCCTGGGGGTTCTCCGGGGTGCCCTCGGGGCCGACCGCGATGGCCGCGGCGGCGTGGTCCTGGGTGGAGAAGATGTTGCAGGAGCACCAGCGGACGTCGGCGCCGAGCGCGGTCAGCGTCTCGATGAGCACCGCGGTCTGGATGGTCATGTGCAGCGAACCGGTGATCCGGGCACCCGCGAGCGGCTGGCTGGCCGCGAACTCCTTGCGGATGGACATCAGGCCGGGCATCTCGTGCTCGGCCAGCTGGATCTCCTTGCGCCCGAAGGCGGCAAGGGAGAGGTCAGCGACCTTGAAGTCGCTGAGGGGGGTGGCAGACATGTATTTCTTCTCCATCGCGAAGTGGGGCCGGCGAAACCGGCGAGGGCTCAGGCGGTTCGGGTCGCGGGCAGCACGGGGCGCGCCGGTACTCCCGTGCCGGGCGCGCAGGTCCACGGCACGCCGAAGCACACGGGCCGCGGAGCGGTCGTGCTGTCTCGACCCAGTGCGTCGGAGGTCCTCTCTCCCTCGGCTCACCAGCGGGTCCGCGCCCGAGGGGCGAGGGAACCGACCGAATGCACCGACCGCCATCAGCAGCGACGTCTGGCTCTGGGACGAATCTACACCGATGGACCCGGTCTCCACCCTGCGAAGAGGTGGAGACAGGCCATGGTCGAGCGTGTCGTACGACTCGACATCGGTAGTGGCATCCCTGTGTCATGGTTCTGGAACACAGGCGTACATTCCGGTGTGCGCGCTCGAATGTTCGCTCTAGGGTTCGACGCGGCGAACCTCCACCGGTCCGCAGGACGAGAGCAGGAGAACTATGTCGGTGCCATGGAGCGGAGCCGGGTTGCCGCCGGCCGCCGCTGAGCGGATGGCCGAGATCAGTGGCAGCGGCACCTGGACCTCCGCACTGTCCACCAGCGAATTCGCTGCCATCCGTGGAGTCGGCTTCGAGCCCGTCGGCCAGGTCATGGGTTCTGCCGTCTTCCACATCGGGCGCAGCGGCGCCTACTGGGGCTACCACGACTGCCTGTACCAGGGAGCCGGGTTCGGCTTCAGCTACGGCAACGTGGGACAGGCGCCGATCGCTCTCTCCGGCCAGGGCGCCCCCTCCGCAGGGCTGGTCGGCGTCTTCGAGAAGGCCCGGCACACCGCGCTGGAGCGGATGACCACCGAGTGCCAGGCGCTCGGCGGGGACGGCGTCGTCTCCGCCCAGCTCACCATGGCGCCGTTCGCGGCTCAGCCCAACTGCCTGGAGTTCAAGGTCATCGGCACGGCGGTGCGGGCCAGGGGTCCGTACCGGCCGAAGCGTCCGTTCACCTCGCACCTGGACGGGCAGGGCTTCGCCAAGCTGCTCAGCTCGGGCTGGGTCCCGGTGGAACTGCTGGTCGGGATGTCCATCGGCGTCCGCCACGACGACTACCGGACCCAGTCGCAGACCTACTCCTGGCAGAACATCGAGGTCACCGGTTGGAGTGAACTGGTGCACGGGGTGCGTGCGGATGCCCGTCGGCAGCTGCAACGTCAGGGGGCACGGCACGGCGGCGACGGGATCATCATGGCCAGCAGCGCACTGCGGATCTGGAGCGAGGGCTGCATCCGGAGCCGTAACCGCAACAACTCCGAGCAGGAGGACCACGTCGCCGAGTCGACGATGGTGGCCACCACCATCGCCCGGTTCAAGACCACCGAAGCCGCGCCGAAGACACTGTCGGTCATGCCCCTGGGCGACCGGGGCGACCGGCTGCGGAAGCGCCTGGCGGCAGTCGCCGGCAGCCCCTACCGGGACGTCGGCGAGTACCGGCGGCTCTCTCGGGAGTTGAGCGAACTGAATGGCCAGATGTGAGCAGGTGTGACCCGGTCGCTCGGCGAACCGGGGGCAGTCCGTCCGAGGTGCCGAATGCGTGCAAGCGAGTAGGGGTTGTGAGATGAGCAAGTTGGAACCGACCGCCGAGGGTGTTCCCGCCGACGCCATGCGGCGGCTGGCGGAACTGGAGCCCGGCAAGCCCGGCTCGATCTTCACCAGCGACCTGTCCGTGAACGAGTTCCTGCTCGTCCGCGAGGCCGGCTTCAAGCCCATCGGTCTGGTGCTGGGCAGCTCCATCTACCACGTCGGCATGCAGATCGGCCGGTGGAACAAGAACCAGGAGCTGGAGACCCTCAGCCAGGCGATGTACCACGCCCGCGAGCTGGCGATGACCCGGATGGAGGCGGAGGCGGCCGCCCTGGGCGCGGACGGGATCGTCGGCGTCCGGCTCACCGTCGAGGCCCGCGAGTTCGGCAACGACGTCGCCGAGTTCATCGCCATCGGCACCGCCGTCAAGGCCGACCACCCGGCCCCGGGCAACACCACCTGGCGCAACAACAAGGGCCAGCCGTTCACCTCGGACCTCTCCGGCCAGGACTTCTGGACGCTGATCCGGGCCGGCTACGCCCCGCTCGGCATGGTGATGGGCACCTGCGTCTACCACATCGCCCATCAGCGGCTGGGCGCCGTGTTCTCCAACATCGGCCGGAACGTGGAGATCGAGCAGTTCACCCAGGCCCTCTACGACGCCCGTGAGTTGGCGATGGCCCGGATGCAGGCCGAGGCCGAGGCGCTGCACGCGGAGGGCGTGGTCGGGGTCCAGCTGAACGCCCACAACCACCGCTGGGGCGGGCACACCACGGAGTTCTTCTCCATCGGCACCGCCGTCCGCCCGCTGCGTCCCGACCACGAGATCGAGCGCCCCACCATGGTCCTCAGCCTCGACGGGTGAGAAGCTCGTCCCCTAGCGGTTCTGTCAGGCGCAGGCACAGGTCACGAGTGCAGGGAATGATGATGGGCGAGCAGGATCCGTTGCCGGCCCGGCCGGACGACGTCAGCGGTGCGGCGCTCGAAGGCGAGCTGAACGATCCGAGCATGTCGCTGGACATGCTGACGGCGGCGCTGCGCCAGGACTCGGCCGATCTGGAGATCTACGTCAAGGTGCTCACCGACTCGCTGGCGGACGCCCTGCCGCCGGGGTCGGTGGCCTTCGACCGCAAGCGCAGCATGAGCGACCGGATGTCCGGCCGCGAGGGTCGGGTGGAGCGGCTGGAGGTCTCGCTCGACGACCGCCGGCTGATCCTGACGCTGGCGCACGGCCGTCCCCAGGGCGAGGTGGCGACGGTGGTCCGCGGCGTGGTGCTGTCCCGCAAGCCGGTCGCCCTGGACGAGTGGGCCCGGGAGCTGGCCGGCGCGGTCGCCCAGCGGGCGCAGTCGGACGCCCGGGCCCGGGCCGCGCTGCAGCGCTTGCTGTTGGGCGGCTGACCGCCGCGTTCCAGGACGCGCACCCGTACGAGTGAAGTCGCCCCGCTTCCGGTCGAAGGACCGGAGGACGGGGCGACTTTCGGTTGCCGGGCGTGGATCTCGACTACACCGAGACCGTGGCACGGAACAGCGTGCTGGGCGTTCCGGTGACTGCGCTGTCGGCCCGGAGGCCGCAGCCGTCGGCGGGGACGAAGACCGACTCGCCCCGGTGCAGCGTGACGGATGACCCCTGTGCGTCGGTGAGGACCGTGGTCCCCTCCGTGCACAGGAGGATCTGCGGGGTGGCGCCGGGAATGCGGCCGGCGTTCGGTTCGGCGCCGCCCAGAGTGAATCGGGAGAGCCGGAACTCGTCGATCGGCGTGGGGTAGACCTGCTCGCCGTCGACGTCGGCGACCGGGTGGAGCACGTCGGGGACCAGGCTCCGGAAGACGACCACCCGCAGCAGCTCGGGGACGTCCACGTGCTTGGGGGTGAGCCCCGAGCGCAGCACGTTGTCGGAGTTGGCGAGGATCTCCACGCCCAGCCCGTTGAGGTAGGCGTGCGGAACCCCCGCGCCCAGGTACAGCGCCTCGCCCGGCTGCAGCCGGACCCGGTTCAGCAGCAGCGCGGCGACCACGCCCGGGTCCCCCGGGAAGCACCTGCCGAGACCGGCATAGGAGCGGAGGGAGTCCAGCATGGAACCGGGAAGGCTCGCCAGGGCGGAGCCGGAGATGTCGTCCGCCTCGACCGCCTTGGCCGCCTGGTCCAGGGCGTCCGTCGTCTCACGGACGGTGGCGGCCATCGTCTCGGGGTCGGCGGTGAGGATCGCGGTCAGCGCCTCCCTGAGCGCGGCCTCCTCGGACTCGCCCCGCAGGATCCGGGCGACGGGCCGAAGCGCCGGGACGCCGAGGGCCTCGAACAGCAGAGCGGTCTGCGCGGGCGCCCGGAATCCGCAGAGGCCGACGAACTCGTCGAGCGCGCAGATCAGTTCGGGCTTGTGGTTGGCGTCCTTGTAGTTGCGGTCGGGCGCGTCGAGGGCGAGCCCGCGCGCCTCCTCCGCCGCGAAGCCGGCCCGGGCCTGCTCCAGGTCGGGGTGGACCTGGAGCGACAGCGGCTCCCCGGCCGCGAGGACCTTGAGCAGAAAGGGCAGGGCGGGCCCGAACCGACGGACGCTCGCCGCACCGAGCTCGCGCTCGGGGTCGGTCTCGATCACGGCGTTCAGCGGCTGCGGGCCGCGGCCGCGGTCGACCGTGGAGGGCGCCCCCGGGTGTGCCCCCATCCAGAGCTCCGCCTGGGGCTCCCCGGTGGGTTCGGCGCCGAGGAGCTCCGGCAGGGCGGTCCTGGAACCCCACGCGTAAGGGCGGATGACATTGGTCAGACGATCCACGATTCAGATCCTGATCTGTGGTGCCGAGCAGGCGGGACGACGTGTACGGGGGCGGTCTTGCAGGTGTCAGTGGGCGCGGGACCGGGCCGCGGCGGCCAGACCCAGGTAGACGGCGCCGAAGTCGGTCATGGCCAGGAGTTCGACCAGGCCGCCGAGCAGGTCGGCGTGCGGGGCGGTCAGCTCCTGGATGCCGACCTGGTGGTCGGAGGCGAGCCGGTGGGCCCGGGCCACCGCGTGCGGCGGGGGAAGCGGTTCCGCCTCGGTTGCGGGCTCCTCGGCCGGGAACGCCGCGGCCTGGGCCGGAGCGGGCGCGGGGGCGGGGGCGGGGGTGCGGCGGAGCAGGAAGACCTTCAGCTGCAGGCCGTCCGGCTGCTCGGTGCGGTCGCGGAAGAAGTCGTCCTCGTCCGGGTCCGCCGCGAGGTGGCCGAGGAGCAGGCCGCGCTGGGTGGTCAGCGCCTCGGGCAGGACGCCGGTGATGGCCGGGTGCCCGGCGTGGTCGGCCAGCATCCGGGCGAAGCGCTCGGCCACCGCGGCGGTGCCCGGACCGTCGCTCCACAGCAGCGGCAGCATGTCGTCGAGTTGGACGGCCAGCACCTTGGCCGGGTTGCTGTAGGTGTCCGCGGCCGGGCGGCAGCGGACCGCCGCCTCGTCCAGCTGGTCGGCGGCGGCCTGGAGCGAGGCATAGGGGACCGAGGCCAGCCCGACCCGGTCGGCGAGGGCGAGGGTGGGTGCCAGCAGGCCCCAGAGGGCCGAGGGGGCGTCGTACGGGAGGTCCCGCTCCAACCCGGTCGGCGGCTCGGGCGCGGCCGCCGACGGCTCGAAGGGCAGCGGCATGCCCCGGACCTGGACGGTCGCCCCGGCCAGCGGGCTGTGCGCGGGGGTGACGGAGACGACCGAGCAGCCGCGCGCGTACGCGCGCTGGGCCAGGGCGATCAGCCCCGGTTCGGTGCCCCGGGTGGAGAGGATCAGCACCAGGTCGGAGGGGCCGGCCCAGCCGGGCAGCACCCAGTCGAGCCCCAGGCTGAATTCGGAGCGCACCTCGGCCGGGGTGGCCGCCTCGGCGGCATCGTCCCGATCGGGGTGCTGCGCCGGGTCGGCCAGCGTGGGACGGAGGACCACGACCGGGCCGGCCGGGCCCGCCAGCGCGGCCAGCAACTGCCCGGCCAGCGCGGCGGTGCCGTGTCCGGCGACGAAGGCCGCCCGGGGCCTGCCCTCGGGACGGAGCTGGTCGAGCCCGGCCTCACCGGCCAGTCGCAGCGCCCTGCGCACGGTCGCACCGGCCGAGGCGAGGTCGAGCAGCAGTCCTGCCTCGTCGGCCCGGGTCAGCGCCGCCGGGTCGTCCAGCAGCCACTCCTCGATCATGCGGCGCTCTCCTGCGTACTCGGGGTGCCGGACCTGGGTCAGCCGGGGCGCCGGGCCTCGTCCACCAGCAGCACCGGGATGCCGTCGCGCACCGGGTAGGCCAGCCCGCACTCGTCCGAGGTGCAGACCAGCTCGTCGTCGGCCTCGGTGAGCGGCGCGTGGCACTCCGGGCAGGCGAAGATCTCCAGCAGGGCGGGGTCGATGCTCATACCGGTGTGCTCCGTGGTCGGTCGGCGGGACGGGGCGGGATCGCTCCCGGAAAACTACCGTACCGCTGCCCCGAACCCGGGTGGGACGGGGCAGCGGAACGGGCGCGCTGCGGTCAGGCCCGGACGAGGGCCAGCACCTCGTCGCGGAGCTTGGCCATCACGGCCTCGTCCCGGGCCTCGACGTTCAGCCTGAGCAGCGGCTCGGTGTTGGACGCCCGCAGGTTGAACCACCAGTCGTCGCCGGTCACGGTCAGCCCGTCCAGCTCGTCGAAGGCGACGCCGGGGACGTCGGCGTAGGCGGCGCGGACGGCGGCGGTGCGCGCCGCCTGGTCGGCCACGGTGCTGTTGATCTCGCCCGAGGCGGCGTAGCGGTCGTACTCGGCGACCAGGGCGGACAGGGTGCCCTGCTGCCCGCCGAGGGCGGCCAGGACGTGGAGGGCGGCCAGCATGCCGGTGTCGGCCCGCCAGAAGTCGCGGAAGTAGTAGTGCGCGGAGTGCTCGCCGCCGAAGACGGCGTTGGTGCGGGCCATCTCCTGCTTGATGAAGGAGTGGCCGACGCGGGTGCGCACGGTCTTGCCGCCGTTGGCGCGGACGACCTCGGGGACGGTCCAGGAGGTGATCAGGTTGTGGATGATCGTCGGCTCCTCCTCGCCCTCCGCCCTGGCCCTGGCCAGCTCGCGGACGGCGACCAGGGCGGTGATAGCGGAGGGGGAGACCGGCTCGCCGCGCTCGTCGACGACGAAGCAGCGGTCGGCGTCCCCGTCGAAGGCGAGGCCGATGTCGGCGCCGACCTCGCGCACCTTGGCCTGGAGGTCGACCAGGTTCTTCGGGTCGAGCGGGTTGGCCTCGTGGTTGGGGAAGGTGCCGTCGAGCTCGAAGTACATCGGCACGACGTCGAGCGGCAGGCCGTCGAAGACCGTCGGCACGGTGTGGCCGCCCATGCCGTTGCCGGCGTCCACGGCGACCTTCAGCGGCCGGATGGCGGCGAGGTCGACCAGGCCGCGCAGGTGGTCGGCGTAGGCCTGCAGCTCGTCCTGCTGGGTGATCCGGCCGGGCTCGCCGTCGGCGACCGGGATGGTGACGACCCCGTCGGCGTCGGTCCACTCCTCGACCAGCTCGCGGATCTCCACCAGCCCGGTCTCCTCGCCGACCGGCGCGGCCCCGGCGCGGCACATCTTGATGCCGTTGTACTGGGCCGGGTTGTGGCTGGCGGTGAACATCGCGCCCGGCAGGTCGAGCTTGCCGCTGGCGAAGTAGAGCTGGTCGGTCGAGCAGAGCCCGATCTCGACGACGTCCGCCCCCTGCGCTGTGGCCCCCTCGGCGAAGGCGCGGGTCAGGCCGGGCGACGACGGCCGCATGTCGTGGCCGACGACGATCGCGTCCGCGCCGGTGACCCGGACGAAGGCCGCACCGAAGGCACGGGAGAGCGACTCGTCCCACTGCTCGGGGACAACGCCGCGCACGTCGTACGCCTTCACGATCTGCTTGAGGTCACGCACTCGGGGTCTCCGCCATTCTCGTTGCACGTCGGTGGCTGGGCACGTCGATGTCTGGGCACGTCGCCCTCGGGGGCACAGTACCGGGTGCACGTATACGAAAGGTGTGGGCGTACGGAGCCGCACGGCCGGTGACGGTGCGTCCGCACCCCGGTGGCGGGTGCTCAGGATTCCGGGGAGCGCAGCACCCGCAGGTGCCCGCGGCGGCCGACCTCGGTGGGGTCCGCCTGGCTGCCGCCGTCCTGACGGCGGGCCGGCGGCCGGGCGGCCTCCCGGACGGCGTTGGCGAGCGCCTCCAGGTCGTCCCCGCTGGGACGGATCGGTCCGGAGTCGACGGTCAGCCGGACCACCTCCCAGCCGCGCGGGGCGGTGAGGCGCTCGGAGTGCTCGGCGCAGAGGTCGTAGCAGTGGGGCTCGGCGTAGGTGGCGAGCGGGCCGAGGACCGCGGTCGAGTCCGCGTAGACGTACGTCAGCGTCGCGACAGCGGGACGGCCGCACGCGGTACGCGAACATCGACGGACAGGGCTCACGACGATGGACGGTACCGCACTCGTGACCGGCCCGCGACGACCACGCCCTCGTGTCGCGTGGAATATGCCGCTGCGGGTCGCCGGAATCACGTCCGCGGCACACCTCCGCGCCATGTCCCGGACAGATCGGCCGGACAGATCGGCCCGGTCGGTCGGGTCGTTGACGGCCGAGAAGTTGACTAGTGTGACCCGGGTGGACAGACCAGCCGCCTCCGACAGCCGTCCGCGCCGACGGGACCGACACGGCCGGGGGCTCCGCGGCCCCCTGGCGCCCCCTCAGGTGCCCATCGCCCTGAGCAGATCGGAGCTCTTCGACGACTACGTCCGCGAGTCGGTGGAACGCCTGGTGCGGCACTGGCCGCAGCTGAACGAGGTCGACTTCGCCGTCCAGGACGTTCCGGGCCCGGTCCCGGGCGAACCCGAGCCGGAGCCGACCGCGCTCCGCTCGGACGAGGTGCCGCTCGGGCGGCTGGTACCCGCAAAGAAGAAGGGCGACTCGCCCCGGATCGTGGTCTACCGGCGGCCGGTGGAGAACCGGGCCAAGGGGCGCGACGAACGCGCGGCGCTGGTCCACGAGGTGGTCGTGGAGCAGGTCGCCGAGTTCCTGGGGGTCGACCCGGAGACGGTCGACCCCCGGTTCGGCGAGTTCGGCGGCGGGTTCGGCGAGGAGGAGTGACGGCTACGGCATCAGGATCGAGCCGTCCTGGACGACCTGCGGGATCTGCACCGTGCTCCGGTCGTCGGTCAACTGCTGGATGGTGAACCCGGGTCCGTTCTTGGTGCCGATCATGCGGGCGGCGTAGACCGGTCCGCCGGACACCGGCTCGACGGTCACCGCGAACGTCCCGCCGCCGGTCGGCGTCTGCGGGCTGACCGACACCGTCGTACCCGCCGCGACCTGCACCGTCTGGTCCACCGGGGCGCCGCCGGCGCCGAGTGAGCCGACCTTCACCGAAGCGGCGGTGGTGCCCGGGTTGCTGAGCAGCAGGGTCGTGGTACCGGCCGTGTTCCCCGCGGCCGTGGCCCGCTGTCCGACGGACACCGCGCCGGCCAGGTAGCCGGTGTCGGTCGATCCGCTCTTGCCCCGGACCACCTGGACGCCCGCGATGAACGGCACGGTCTGGCCGACCCCGGAGGGGGTGAGCACCAGCGCCGCCGGCTGCCCCTTGGTGATGGCGCCCAGGTCGACCGAGGTCACCTGCCCGGCCTTGACGTGGATCGAGTCGTGGCCGCTGGGCACGATCAGGCCGCCCTGCCAGGCGAGGTGGATGCTGAGGTCGGCATCGGCCGCGCCCGGGTCGGCGACGACCAGGGTGGCGTCGCTGAGGTCCCCGGGCAGCCCGGCGATGACCTGGGAGGTGGCGAGGGTCGTGGCCGGAATCCAGTCGGCGCCCTCGCTGCCGCTGTCGGCGTGCAGCGCGGCGGCGATCCGGCCGGTGTGGACGATCACGTGGACGGCGAGCGACGTACCCGTGTTGCCGGGGCCCAGCAGCGTGGAGAGCAGCAGCGAGACGGTCTGGTCGGCCGGTACCTCGATGTTCGACGCCTGGGTGCCCTCGACCTCGCCGCTGGGGTTGAAGATCCGGATGTCGACGTCGGAGCTGACGTCCTCGACATTGGTCAGCTCGACGTAGTCGTTGCTGCCCTTGTTCGAGTCGGCACCGACGAACCAGAAGTCGGTGGCCGACTGGGTGCAGGAGGTACCGGAGATCGACGACCCGTCAGTGGTGGTCTGCTGTGTGGTGAAGCCCGGGGCGGTGGTGCCACTGGCGGCGGCGATCAGGGCCGGGGCCTTGTCCCCGGCGGCGGCCTTGGCCGTGGTCGCGCCGCCGAGGGCGGTCTGCTGGACCAGCGCCGTGGCGGCGCTGCCGCCGGTCGCGGGCGCCGCGCTCAACGGCGTGAGCGAGGCGCTGCCGGAGCTCGCGGTGGAGCTGCTCGACCCCGGTGCGGCCAGGCTGTAGACGGTGCTGCCGCTGCCCTGGAGCGGCGGCGGGCAGACCAGGCTGTTGTTCTGGACGGCGGTGCGGACGGCGGTGCCGGTGACGGCGGCCTGTCCGGTCGGCGGGTGGACCTCGGCGACGCCGATCGCGAGGGCGAGCACGCCGACGGCTCCGAGCAGGGACTGCGTGGTGCGGCTGATCATCTCTGCTCAGCTCCCGGTTCCGTCGTGGTGGGCACCGTTGGTGCCCTGCGCGTCATTGGACTGGAGCCACGGGTCGTCCGCCCGGAGCGTGCCGTACGCCCCCGTGTCGTGCTCGGGAACGGCCTGTCCCGGGACGGGGGCGCCGCCGGTCCATTCGTAGCCGGGCGGGGCGTACCCCTGCTCGGCCTGGTAGCCGCCCTGCTCAGGGCCGTAGCGGGGCTCCGCCGGGTAGGCGGGGTCGACCTGGTACCCGGGCTCGGCCCGGTAGGCCTGCTCCGGGTAGTACGGCTGCTGGTAGCCGGGCTGCTGCTCGTAGCCGGACTGCTGCTGCTCGTAACCCGGCTGCTGCTCGTAACCCGGCTGTGGCTGCGGCTCGTAGCCCGGCTGCTGCTGCTCGTACTCGTAGCCCTGCTGCTCGTAGCCGGGCTGCTGGTAGCCCTGGGGCGCGGTCCCGTACTGGTCCCAGCCGTAGGGCTGCGCCGCGGGCTGCTCGTAGCCCTGCTCCCAGGTCTGCTGGGGCGGGACGAAGGCCGGCGCCGGTTCGGCGGGCTCCGTCACCGGTTCGGGTGCGGGAGCCGTCGGGGCGGCGGCCTCCTCCTCGGTGCCCTCGGCGCCCTCGCTCGCCAGCCGCCGGGCCCGGCGCGAGCCGGCCGCCGGGGCATCGGCCCCTGGCTCCGTCTCGGCGCCCGCGCCCCCGCTCGGGACCGTGCTCTCCGCGTCGTCCGGCTGGTCGTCGTCGTTGCGGTCGCGTCGGCCGGGCAGCGCCAGCACCAGCAGGGCCAGCGCCAGCACGCCCTGGCCGATGATCCAGCCCTGGTGCAGGGTGCTCTCGTGGTAGGTCACCACCAGCTTGCCGCCCGAGGCCGGCAGGGTGAAGCCCTGGGCCCAGCCGTCGACCGTGGTCGGGGTGAGCGCTGTGCCGGCCAGGGTGGCCTGCCAGCCGGAGTCGGCCGAGTCGGCCAGGCGCAGGACGCGTCCGGCCGGACCGGCCGGAATGGTGGTGTCGATGCCGACCGCTCCGGCCTTGACGTCCACGTCGGCGGCGCTCGACGACTGGATCACGGCCCGGGAGACGTTGTCGGTGAGCCGCCAGATGCTGCTGCCGGTCTGCTGGTTGAGCCGGGTGAGCCCCGGCGTCGCGTCGAGGGTCGCCGCGACCTGGGCGCTCACCGGCGCGAGGATCTGCACGTACTGGACGGCGTAGCCGTCGAGTTGATCGGCCGGGTCGCCGCCCGCCCCGGCGACCAGGTTGCCGACGAGGGCGCCGAGGTTGCCGGGGGGCTGGGTGGCGTCCATGGACTCGGCGCTGCCGATGGTCGGTCCGGCGCCGCGCACCAGCGAGTACGAGACGACCCCGCCGTCGGATCCGGTCTGCAGGACCAGGGTCCGGATCTGGTCGACGCTGCCGGCCTGCTGGGCGATGAAGGCGGGGACCAGCTGTCCGCTGCCGCTTTCCAACGGGCCGTCCGCCCCGCGCACCATCCACCAGCCGGCGGCGGCGACCGGCGCGACCGCGGCGACCACCAGCAGCAGCGCCGCGACCGGCTGCCGCCAGCCGAAGTCGATGCCGGCCACCCGGTCCCGGGCGCCGTCGGCGCCGATGGCGGCGGCGGAGAGCAGTGCGATGCCGACCAACAGCGTCGCGGGCCCGGCCCAGGCGGACACGGCCTGCTGGCCGGGGCCCGGCACGACCTTGGCGGTGCCGGTCAGGACGGTCACCAGCAGGCCGACCGAGGCCGCGCCCCAGGCCGCGACGACGGCACGGCGGCGGTCGGCGCGCAGCAGGGCCGCGAGCGCGGCCAGCACGATGCCGACCACCAGGATGCCGGGGACGGCGCCGCTGCCGCCCGGGTTGAGCAGCAGCAGGCCCAACGGCGTCGCGGTCGGGCCGACCGCGCCGGGGATCCCGGCCTCCAGCAGCAGTCGGCCGGGGTGGGTGACCAGGCCGAGCGACCAGGGGGCGAGCACCAGCAGCGGGGTGCCGACGATGGCCAGGCAGCGCAGCCCGAGGCCGATCAGGGCCCCGACGCCGCGTCCGAAGGCGCCGCCGCGGAGGAAGCCGGCCAGCAGCGCGCCGACGGCCAGCAGCAGTCCGAGCACCCAGGCCAGCGGCACGAAGGCGGTGGTGAAGGTCAGCAGCAGGGCGGCGACCCAGGCGCTGCGCCAGCCGGGGCGCCCGCCCTTGGCGGCGGTCTCGCGGCGGATGCCGAGGCCCACCGCGATGGCCGCGGCGCGGGCGAGCGGCGGCAGCAGCACGGCGAGGACCAGGGTGCCGATCCGGCCCTGGGCGAGCGCGCCGGTGGCGGCGGGCAGCAGGGCGTAGCCGGCGCTGGCCCAGGCCCGGACCAGCCGGGAGGCGATCAGCGGCCGGGAGACCAGGTAGGCGGACACGCCGGCCAGCGGCACGGCGAGGATCAGCAGCAGCGCGACCGCGAGGCCGGGCTTGCCGAGCAACAGCGTGGAAAGACCGGCCAGGATGCCGAGGTAGGGGGGTGCGCCGCCGGAGCTGCCGACGCCGTTGGCCTGCCAGCTCGCCGCGAACTGCTGCCAGAGGTCACTGGCTCCGCCGGGGGTGGGCAGCAGCGCGCCGCCGTAGAGCTCGCCCAGGCCGAGCAGGTTGCGGCAGGCGACGAGGGTGATCAGCAGCAGTCCGGCGAAGAGCACCGGGGCCGGCTTGCGGGCGATCCGCTTGAGCCGGGCGAACTGCTCGATCTCCAGGAACTCGGCGTCGTCGTCGACGGGTCCGGACTCGACCGAACCGTGGCGGCTGGACATGGCCTCGTTGCCGGTCCGGCCGCCGAACTCGGCGATCAGGTTCTCGACGGCGGCGCGGGTGGTGGCGCCGGGGGCCGGGAACAGGCCGGACTCGTCGAGGGCGTCGTGGCTCCTGGTCCGGCTGCGCCGGGCGCGGGCGGCGACCAGGCCGCCGAAGCGCAGCAGCACGTGGGCCAGCCCGGCGAGTTCGTCCACCGCCTGGCCCGGGGTCTTGCCGAGCAGGTAGCCGAGGGAGCGGAGCACGGTGCTGAGGGTGATCCGCAGCAGCAGGTAGGGCAGGAGCAGGCCGCGGGAGTTGGCGAGCAGCGTGAAGACCGCGCCGGCCTTGTCGATCCGGTGCGGGTGGCCGGGGCGGGCGCAGTCGATCGGGCGGCGCTCGCGGCTGGCGGCCTCGGCGTGCCGGAGGACCGCGTCCGGGGCGACGACGGTGCGGTGCCCGGCGGCGGCGACGCGCCAGCACAGGTCGACGTCGTCGCGCATCAGCGGCAGGGCCTTGTCGAATCCGCCGAGCTGTTCGAAGACGTCGCGGCGGATCAGCATGCCGGCCGTGGAGACCGAGAGCACCGGGCGGACCTGGTCGCGCTGGCCCTGGTCCTGCTCGCGGCGGTCGAGGCCGGTCCAGCGGCGCCCGCTGCGGGCGATGCTGACGCCGACCTCCAGCAGCTGCCGCTTGTCGTACCAGCTGCGGAGCTTGGGGCCGATGACGGCGGCGGTGGGGGTGGTCTCGGCGACCTGGAGCAGCTTGCGCAGGGCGTCCGGCGCGGGCTCGCAGTCGTCGTGGAGCAGCCAGAGCCACTCGACCGGTTCGGTCGAGACGCCGGCCAGCAGCTGGTCGGCGGCGAGTTCGTCGTGGTGGCCGAGCGGGTCGCCGAACTGGTCGCCGCCGCCGTTGCCGACCGGGTCGTAGCCGCCGCCGGTGATCGTGTAGGGGAGGTCGGCCGGGTCGAGCGGGCCGGTGCCGCGCACGGTCTCGTTGACGGCGGTGCCGAAGCCGGTACGGCGTCCGTACTGGCGGACCGCGTCCGGGCCGAGGGCGTCGGCGAGCAGCTGCGGGGTGGCGTCCCCGGAACCGGTGTCGGCGGCGAGGATCCGCTGCGCCGGACGGTCCTGGCCGAGCAGGCCGCGCAGCGCCTGCGGCAGCCAGCGCGCCCCGTCGTGGGCGACCAGGACGGCGGTGACCAGGTGTCGGGGGTACGCGGGTGGGCGTCCTGACGCCGGCTGACCGTAGGGAGTGGCTGTGGCAGTCATCGCGGTGGCTGGCCCCGGTTCGCTGGGTGGCAGGGTGTGCGCGCCAGGGAACGGCCTCCGGCCGGGTGGCGCGCGGATCCCGGGCGCCGTCTTGGTTCGGGCTCGGGTTTAGCGCCCCACACTAACGGGTGTTGCCCGGGGGGTCGGGAGCCGGTGCTGAAATCCTGCGTCAAGGAAGTGGCCGGTGAGGCCGGTTGCGACGCCGTGGCGGCGTGCCCGGAGCCGGGCGTTCCGGCGCTGCGCCGAGCCGCTGCCGACGGCGTCGGAGCAGGTCGGAGGCGGCGGGGCGGCGGGGTCCTGCGGGCGCCGGACGGAGCGGGCCGCGGCTGGTGCAGGTGATGCAGGCGGTGCGGATGGTGTGAGTGGGACGGATGTTGCGGGCGGCAAGGAGCTGGCCCCGGACGCGGCGAGGGCCGACCCCGGCCGCAGCGGGGTCGACCCGAGCCGTCAGACGACGGCCTTCTTGAGCCGCCGGCGCTCGCGCTCGGAGAGTCCGCCCCAGATTCCGAAACGCTCGTCATTGGCGAGCGCGTATTCGAGGCATTCGGAACGGACCTCGCAGGCGAGGCAGACCTTCTTCGCCTCACGTGTGGAACCGCCCTTCTCCGGGAAGAAGGATTCGGGGTCGGTCTGGGCGCAGAGGGCTCGCTCCTGCCAGCCGAGCTCTTCCTCGCCGGTGTCGTCGTCGGCGATCATCAACTCAAAGAGCTCGCTCATCAGCGCGTTTCCTACCCCTCTTAGCGTGCGTCCCCGTGGCGGCCGTTATCCAAAGTGACGAAACGACACGAGTGAAATTACAAGTGGGCCGCTCTGGCCCAGTCAAGCCGTGCTCTGGTATTGGGCCCGGGATTCACTCCCTGGAACCAAGCAGCCACGATAAGTGTGCATATCCGGACAAACAGGAATGCTGCACCTCAGGCACCTGTGACCGCACCGGTCCCGGTCCCTCCCCGTCAGGGAGGACGGGAACCGGGGTGCACCCGGTTCCGAAACGCCCCGGTTCGCCCGACCCGGCCACCCACTGCTGCCCGGCTCGTTCCCGGCGATCTTCAGAGCCAAACCAATGCTGGGACATGTCCCCTGATCGAGTGATTTCGCCGACTGTCCCCCGGTTCGGAGTTGACAGCGGGCAGCCTCTCGGGTTGTGCTGGCACCTATGTCAGAGCAGCGCGCAGTCACTCGGAGCCTCCACGGCGAGTTCCGCCGTGTCTCCGGCGCGCTCTGTTGTTGCCGCTGTAGCTAGGGCCTGAGTCCAGGCCCTCCGGCTGCTCCCCGCCCGCCGCCCGCTCCGCGGGGGCCAGGGCCGCCCGGGAAGTCGCTTCGCACTCCCCCTGCTCACGGCAACCATCAAGGACCGTCGAAACGTGTCTCGCTCCGACCTCGCCCCCGGCACCCCCCTCGCCGCGCCCGCCTCCGCCCACGACGGGCTGAGCGACGTCAGCATCGCCGGCGACCCGCTCGCCTGGCCGCATCTGGCCCCGGCCCCGCTCACCCGGCCGACCACCGTCGGCGACTTCGCCGCGCTCGCCCGCCGGGTCGCGGAGGACCGGGCGAGCTGGGAGCGACTGGTCCGCTACGACGCGCTCACCCGCTGGTACGCCCAGCTGGAGACCGGCCCGGGGTACGAGGTGTGGCTGCTCAGCTGGCTGCCCGGCCAGGGCAGCGGCGGCCACGACCACGGGCGCTCCTCCGGGGTGCTGACCGTGCTGCGCGGCGAACTGACCGAGCGTTCGCTGACCGGGGCCGGCCGGAGCGTCCGGCAGCTCGGGGCCGGGGCGCAGCGGATGTTCGCCCCCGGCTACCTGCACGAGGTGGTCAACGACTCGCTGGAGCCGGCGGTGAGCCTCCATGTCTACTTCCCCGGGCTCACCGAGATGACCCCGTACGGCTCGCACTGGGCGAACGCCCAGGCCGCGCCGGGCCCGGCGGCCGCGCTGTCCCCCGCGCTCCCGCAGCACTGAGGCGTCCGCCACCGCCCTCTGCGGAGCCGTCGCACCTTACGGAAGTCGTACGGGAGGCGCCGATCCCGACGCCCGGGCCGCTCCGGCTCCTACTCTCGTAGGGTGACCCGCATCCTTGTCGTCGACGACGACCCCACCGTCGCCGAAGTCGTCGCCGGCTACCTGCTCCGTGCCGGATACACCGTCGAGCGCGCCGCGGACGGCCGTGCCGCGCTGGAACGGGTCGCCGCGGCCCGGCCCGACCTGGTGGTGCTGGACCTGATGCTGCCCGAGATCGACGGCCTGGAGGTGTGCCGCAGGCTGCGCGCCGACCGGGCCACCCGCGCGCTGCCGGTGGTGATGCTCACCGCCAAGGGCGACGAGCACGACCGGATCCTGGGGCTGGAGCTCGGCGCCGACGACTACGTCACCAAGCCCTTCTCGCCGCGCGAGCTGATGCTCCGGATCCAGTCGGTGCTGCGCCGCAGCGCGAGCCCGGAGCCGGGGACCGCCCCCGGGCCGCTGGCGGCCGGGGACCTCGTGCTCGACCCCGCGGCCCGCCGGGCCCAGCGCGGCGGACGCGAACTGGCGCTGACCCTGCGCGAGTTCGACCTGCTGGCGTTCCTGCTCCAGCACCCCGGCACGGCCTTCGGCCGGGAGGAGCTGATGCACCGGGTCTGGGGCTGGGACTTCGGCGACCTGTCCACCGTCACCGTCCATGTCCGCAGGCTGCGCGAGAAGATCGAGGACGACCCGGCGGCGCCGCGGCTGATCACCACCGTCTGGGGCGTCGGCTACCGCTTCGACCCCAGCGCGGACGGCACCGGAGCGGGCCCGCAGGAGGCGGTGGACGGATGAACGACTACCTGGTGATAGCCGGCTACGCGGCCGCCGGGGCCGGGGTGGCCGGGCTGCTCGGCTGGCCGGCCGTGGTGCTGCTGCGGCGCCGGTCGCTGGCGCTGTCGCTGTTCACCGTCGCCTTCGTGACCGCGCTCTCGCTGAGCGGCAGCACCATCGCCGTCGCCCAGGCGATGCTGCTCTACCGGCACGACTACGCCGTGGTCAGCATCGTACTGACGATGGGCTGCGTGGTGTCGCTGATCGTCGCCGCGCTGCTGAGCCGCCAGGTGGTGGCCGGCAGCCGGGCGCTGACCCGGGCGGCCCGCACCGTGGGCAGCGACTCCGGTTTCACCGCGCCGTCCGAACCGCTCAGCTCGGAGCTGTCCGAGCTGAGCGCCGAGCTGTCGGCGACCAGCGCCAGGCTGGCCGAGTCCCGGCAGCGCGAGCGCGCGCTGGAGACCTCCCGGCGCGAGCTGATCGCCTGGATCTCGCACGACCTGCGGACCCCGCTGGCCGGGCTGCGGGCGATGGCGGAGGCGCTGGAGGACGGGGTCGCGGACGACCCGGCGCGCTACCACGCGCGGATCCGCACCGAGGTGGACCGGCTCACCGGCATGGTCGACGACCTGTTCGAGCTCTCCCGGATCCAGGCCGGGGCGCTCACCCTCACCCTCTCCCGGGTGTCCGTCTACGACCTGGTCGGCGACGCCATCGCGGGCGCCTATCCGCTGGCCCGGGAGCGCGGGGTGCACCTGGTCGGCGACCAGGTCGCGCCCGCGCCGGTCGAGGTGGACAGCCGGGAGATCACCCGGGTGCTCGGCAACCTGCTGATCAACGCCATCCGCTCGACCCCGATGGACGGCACGGTCGCCGTCGCCGCCCGGCGGGAGCGGACGGAGGTGGTGGTCTCGGTGACGGACGGCTGCGGCGGCATCGACGAGCAGGACCTGCCCCGGGTGTTCGAGACCGGGTGGCGCGGCGGCTCCGCCCGGACGCCGCGCAGCGCGGCCACCCCCTCCGGGGCGGTGCAGCACCACGGCGACACCGGTGCGGGGCTCGGGCTGGCGATCGTGCGCGGGATCGTGGAGGCGCACGAGGGGCGCGCGACGGTCCGCAATGTGCACGGCGGCTGCTGCTTCGAGATCGCGCTCCCGGCCGCCGCCGCGCCCCGGGTCTGAGCACCCGGCGCCGTCGGCCGACGATCCGTCAACGGATCGGCGGCGGCTCGGCGGCACTCGGCCAGGGGGCGGCCCGGGACCGTCGGACACACCTGCGAGGATGGACGGCATGCGCATCGTGGTACTGGCCGGAGGAATCGGCGGCGCGCGCTTCCTGCGCGGCCTCAAGCAAGCAGTCGGTCCTGAGGCCGACATCACCGTCATCGGCAACACCGGGGACGACATCCACCTGTTCGGACTGAAGGTCTGTCCGGACCTGGACACCGTCATGTACACCCTGGGCGGCGGCATCCACGAGGAGCAGGGCTGGGGCCGCTCGGACGAGTCCTTCGCGGTCAAGGAGGAACTGAAGGCCTACGGCGTCGGCCCCGAGTGGTTCGGCCTGGGCGACCGGGACTTCGCCACCCATATCGTGCGGACCCAGATGCTGGGCGCGGGCTACCCGTTGAGCGCCGTCACCGAGGCGCTGTGCGACCGCTGGCAGCCGGGGGTGCGGCTGCTGCCGATGTCGGACGACCGGGTCGAGACCCATGTGCTGATCAACCAGGACGGCGAGAAGAAGGCGGTGCACTTCCAGGAGTTCTGGGTGAAGCTGCACGCGACCGTCCCGGCCGAGGCGATCATCCCGGTCGGCGCGGAGTCGGCGGCCCCGGCCCCGGGCGTGCTGGAGGCCATCGCCGCCGCCGATGTGATCATCCTTCCGCCGTCCAACCCGGTGGTGAGCGTGGGCACGATCCTGGCGGTCCCGGGCATCCGGGCCGCCGTGGCGAAGGCCGCGGCCCCGGTGGTCGGGCTGTCGCCGATCATCGGCGGCGCGCCGGTGCGCGGCATGGCCGACAAGGTGCTGGCCGCCGTCGGGGTGGAGACCTCCGCCGCCGGCGTCGCCCTCCACTACGGCGGCCGGGCGGCCGGCCCGGACGGCACGGCCGGCACCGGGCTGCTGGACGGCTGGCTGGTCGACACCTCCGACGCGGCCGCCGTGGCCGGGGTGGAGTCCGCCGGGATCGTCTGCCGGGCGGTCCCGCTGTGGATGACCGACGTCGACACCAGCGCCGAGATGGCGCGCGCTGCGCTGGCCCTGGCCGAGGAGGTGCGGCGCGCATGAGCACCTTCCGGGCGCTGGGCGTCGAGGGCATCCCCGAGGTGGCCGCCGGCGACGACCTGGCCGAGCTGCTGCTGGCCGGCTCGGTCGACGGCCTGCCGGTCGCGGAGGGGCTGCGGGACGGCGACATCCTGCTGGTCACCTCGAAGATCGTGAGCAAGGCCGAGGGCCGGATCGTCCTGGCCGACGACCGGGAGGCGGCGATCGACGCCGAGACCGTCCGGGTGGTCGCCCGGCGCGGCCGGACCCGGATCGTCGAGAACCGGCAGGGCCTGGTGATGGCCGCCGCCGGGGTGGACGCCTCCAACACCCCCTCGGGAACCGTGCTGCTGCTGCCCGAGGACCCGGACGCCTCGGCCCGGGGGCTGCGCAAGCGGCTCCGGGAGCTCACCGGTGCCCGGATCGCCGTACTGGTCACCGACACCTTCGGCCGCCCCTGGCGGAACGGTCTCACCGACGTGGCGATCGGCGCGGCCGGCCTGGACGTGCTGGAGGACCACCGGGGCCGGACCGACTCGCACGGCAACGAGCTGGCGCTGACCGTCACCGCCGTCGCCGACGAGCTGGCCGCCGCCGCCGACCTGGTCAAGGGCAAGGCGACCGGCCGCCCGGTGGCCGTGGTGCGCGGCCTCGGCCACCTGGTCACCGAGGAGGACGGCCCCGGCGTCCGGCCGCTGATCCGCAACGCCGCCGAGGACATGTTCCGGCTGGGCACCTCGGAGGCGATCCGCGAGGCCGTCACCGGCCGGCGCACGGTGCGCCGGTTCACCGACGAGCCGGTGGACGGCGGCGCGGTGCGCCGGGCCGTCGCGGCGGCGGTCACCGCGCCCGCGCCGCACCACACCACGCCCTGGCGCTTCGTCCTGCTGGAGGACCCGGACACCCGGCTCCGGCTGCTGGACGCCATGCTGGCGGCCTGGAACCGGGACCTGAGCGCGCTGGACGGCTGGTCGGCCGAGCGGATCGCGACCCGGGTCCGGCGCGGCGACGTGCTGCGGGACGCGCCCTACCTGGTGGTGCCCTGCCTGGTGACCGAGGGCGCGCACGACTACCCGGACGCCGCCCGGGCCGCCGCCGAGCGGGAGATGTTCGTCGTGGCGATGGGCGCGGCCGTGCAGAACCTGCTGGTCACCCTGGCCGGCGAGGGGCTGGGCACGGCCTGGGTGTCCTCGACGATGTTCTGCCGCGACACCGTCCGCGAGGTGCTGGCCCTCCCGGCCGGCTGGGACCCGATGGGCGCCGTCGCGGTCGGCCGCCCGGCCGACGTACCGCCGCCGCGGCCGGAGCGCGGCGCGGAGACGTTCATCGCGGTGCGCTGAACCCCGGCCGGACCGCCGCTGCCGAACCGCCGCTGTCCGACCGCCGCCGGGTGCGGGCTCACATCCGGCGGAAGTCGTGCGGCGAGTAGCGGGGGCCTCGGCGCGGCGCGTGCACCCGGATCAGCCGGATCAGCCGGCAGACCCGGTGCCGGTGCCCGGCGAAGGGCCGGAGCAGCTCCAGCATCCCGGCGTCGTCGGTGCGCTCGCGCCCGGCCAGGGCCCAGCCGACGGTGTTGGACAGGTGGAAGTCGCCGACCGACACGGCGTCGGCGTCGCCGTTGCAGCGCTGGGTGGTCTCCGCGACGGTCCAGACGCCGATCCCGGGGACGGTGGTGAGCAGCGCCGCGGCCTCGTCCGCCGGGGCGGCCGAGGCCCGCTCCAGCCGGGGCGCGAGCCGCACCGCGCGGACCACGGTCGCGGCCCGCTTGGCGTCCACCCCCGCCTCGTGCCAGGCCCAGGAGGGGACCATGGCCCAGTCCCGGGCCGAGGGCGCGAGCCGCATGCCCTCGGGGGCGGGTCCGGGCGCGGGCGTGCCGAACCGGGTGAGCAGCCGCCGCCAGGCGCGGTGGGCCTCCTCGACGGTGACCTTCTGTTCCAGGACGGCGGGCACCAGTGACTCCAGCACCAACCCGGTCCGGACCAGTCGGAGCCCGGGGTGGCGGCGGTGGGCGTCGCGCAGCACCGGGTGCGCGGCCGGGTCGAAGCCGGAGGGGTCGTCGTCCGCGCCGAGCAGCGCCGGGAGGCGGTCGAGCAGCCAGTCCGCGCCGGGCCCCCACGCCTGCGCGCCGACCAGCCCCTCGCCGGGGCTGACCGTCAGCCGCAGTGTCCCGGGGCCGCCGGGGGTGCGCGAGGCCCGCCACAGCGCCCCGTCGGGGGTGGCCCGGTAGGACGGGTCGCCCGGGCCGCGCCGCAGCACTCCCAGCGTGCCGTGCAGGTCGAAGGCCCAGCCGGGACGCCAACTGCGGACCGCCGCCACGACCGGGACCGCAGCCGGAGGCGGAGGCGGGACCGGAAGCGCAGCCGGAGGCGGAGCCTGGACCGGAAGCGCAGCCTGGACCGGGAGCGGAGCCGGGACCGGAGTTCGGTTCACCGCCGTGTGGCCGACACCACCGCTTACTCCGGCCGCTGCCGTTCCCTTGTCCACCCCTGCAACAGTACGCTCGCGTCCCACACGTCCCTACGGAATCCCCGACCCGAGGAATCCGCCGGTGGCCCGGCCCGGTGCACGGCCTTTCGAGGCTCGCCCGAGCACCGTGCCGTACAGGTGCGCGATCACGTCCGACCCAAAGGCATAGGCTGGACCCCACCATGAGCCAGACACCCCTCAGCGGCGCAGCGACCCCCGCCGATCTGCTGCGCTCCGCCCTCGCGTCCGACCCGGCCCGACCGCTGGTCACCTACTACGACGATGCCACCGGCGAGAGAGTCGAACTCTCCGTCAAGACCTTCGACAACTGGGTGGCGAAGACCGCCAACCTGTTGCAGGACGATCTCGCCGCGGCCCCCGACGACCGGGTGGCGCTGCTGCTGCCCGCGCACTGGCAGACCGCCATCTGGCTGTTCGCCTGCTGGTCCGTCGGGTTGACGGTCTGTCCGGGCGGCGACCCGGCCGAGGCCGCGCTGGTGGTGAGCGGCCCGGACACGCTGGACACCGCACTGGCCTGTCCCGGCGAGCGGGTGGCGCTGGCGCTGCGTCCGCTGGGCGGCCGGTTCCCGGAGCTCCCGGCCGGGTTCGTGGACTACGCGGCCGAGGTCCCGGCCCAGGGCGACCGCTTCGTGCCGTACGCCCCGGTGGACGCCGACCGGCCGGCCCTGATCGTCGACGGCGAGCTGCTGACCGGCGCGCGGACGGTGGCGCTGGCCGCCGAGCAGGCGGCCGAACTCGGGCTGTCGGCCGGCGACCGGGTGCTCAGCACCCTGTCCTACGACGACTGGGCCGGGCTCGGCGGCGGGCTGCTGGCGCCGCTGGCGGCGGGCGCCTCGGTGGTGCTGTGCCGCAACAGCGAGCAGTTGGAGCCCGAGGTCATGGAGCAGCGCATCGCCTCCGAGCGGGTCACCCACCGGATCGGCTGACCCGGCGCCGCCGACCGGGGCGCGGGGGCGCGTACGGGGCGCGCGCCGCCCCGGTTGCACGCTGCCGTTCGGGCTGCGAACTCCGGGCGGTATCCGCAGCTTTCAGGTCGACCGGCTAGTGTGACCGACTCAGAGCAGCTGTCGACAGAGCGGAGCAGCAGGTGCGGACCGGCGATGGTGCGGGCCCGGTGGGCGAGGACCCCGACCCGGCCGACCTGTGGACCCTCGATCCGGCCACCGGCGAGTACCGGATGCTCCGCCCCGGCGAGCGCCCCCGCCCCGCGCCGCAGCCCCCGGCGGCCCCGTCACCGGCCCGACCGGCCACGGCCCGGCCGGGCCCGGCCGGGCGGCCCGCCGCCGCGCGGGGCCCGCACCGGGCCCTGGGTCGGCGGCGCCCTCTGCTTCCTGCTGCTGACCGGCGGCGTCGGCGGCTACCTGCTGCTGCGCGGCGGTGGCAGCGGCACCGCCGCGGCGGCCGGGACCGCCGCGGCGAGCTGTCGTCCGTCCGCCGCCGCTCCGGCCGCGACGCCGAGCCCGAGCATCGAACCAGCGGTCTCCGGCAGCTTCCTGAACGGGCCGAAGTCCGACCCCATCGGCATCCGGGTCACCGTCATGGACGGCAGCGGCACCTTCGGCCAGGCCGAGGCGGTCCTGGAGTGGATGCAGAACGACAAGGACTACCTGCGGTCCAGCAACGGCGGACCGGCCCCGGCGGTCATCCCGAGGACCACCCTGGTCTACGCCCCCGACCATGTCTCCCAGGCGCGGGCGCTGGCCGCCGCGATGGGCCTGCCGGCCTCGGCGCTGCACGGCGACGGCAACACCAGCGGCGACATCGGGCGAATGGTGCTGACGCTCGGTCAGGACTTCCACGGCATAGGCAAGCCGTTCGCGGCCCCCGTCACCGCCGCCCCGTCCTCCCCGGCCCCGGCCAACGCCGCCGGCCAGGGGAAGGACGGATGCGGCAGCCCGTAGCCCGGCGCGTCCCGGGCCCACGCCCGAGCACGAAGGCAGGCAGCCCCGTTGACCAGCGACAACGCCTCACCACGCGGTGACCGAAAGCAGCCAGGACGACGGCGCGCCGGTGGCCGGAGCAGCAGCCGGAGCAGCAGCGGCACCCGGGGGCGGCGGCTGCTGCCACGCGGGCCGCTGGTCCGCCGGGTGGCGCTGGGCTGCGGACTGCTGGTGGTGCTGGGCTGCGTCGGCGGCTGGGGCTACGTCTCCTACCTGGACGGCAACATCAAGCACGGTGCGCTGAGCTTCGGCGACCAGGGCGTGGCCCAGCCGGACGCCGGCGGCGGCACCCCGCTGAACATCCTGCTGATCGGCTCGGACACCCGGGACACCGCCGCCGACCTGGCCCTCGGCGGCTCCCACGACTCCGTCGGCGGACCGGCGCACGCGGACGTGGAGATGCTGCTGCACGTGTCGGCGGACCGCAGCAACGCCTCGCTGATCAGCATTCCGCGCGACACCATGGTGGACATCCCCGCCTGCACCGATCCGGCGACCGGCAAGGTCTACCCGGAGTCGCCGCACGAGCAGATCACCGACAGCCTGTCGCACGGCGGCCCCGGCTGCACCGTCTACACCTGGCACCAGTTGACGGGCATTCACATCGACCACTACATGATGGTCGACTTCGGCGGCGTGGTCAGCATGGCGGACGCCATCGGCGGCGTCCCGGTGTGCACCACCGACAATGTCGCCGACCCGTACTCGCACCTGCGGCTGACCAAGGGCGACCATGTGGTGCAGGGCGTCCAGGCGTTGGAGTGGCTGCGCTCCCGGCACGGCTTCGGCGACGGCAGCGACCTCTACCGGACCCAGGTCCAGCACATGTACCTGACCTCGATGATGCGCCGGCTGACCTCCGCCGGGACGCTCACCGACCCGGGCCGGGTGCTCTCCCTCGCCGACGCCGCGACCAGGGCGCTGACCGTGGACGACGGCCTGGACAGCGTCGGCAAACTGGTCGGCCTGGCGGCGCAGTTGAGGGACCTCAGGCCGGAGCGGCTGACCACGGCGACCATGCCCTACGCGGCCGACCCGAGCAATCCCCGGGCCTGGGTGATCCCGATGCCGGGTGACGCGCAGCGGCTGTTCGCGATGGTGCGCGGCGACGTCCCGCTGGACGCCCGCGGCCCGGCCGCACCGCCGCCGTCGCCCGCCGCGCAGCCGGCCCGGCCGGCCGCCTCCGCGAGCGGGGACGACTCAGCGAGCGGGGACGCCTCCGCGAGCGGCGACGCCTCCCCGAGTGGGGCCGCGCCGGGGCCGTCCGCCGTCCGGCTGCTGGTCGAGAACGGCAGCGGGGTGCCGGGGCGCGCCACCGCGCTCACCGCCGCCCTGCGCGAGGCCGGCTTCGCCCAGGCCAGGAACGGGCACAACGCCCCGCTGCGGCAGCTGAGCACCTCGCTGGCCTATCCCCCGGCCGACGCGGCCGCGGCGGCCGCCGTGGCCGCCGCGCTGCACCTGCCGCCGGGCAGCCTGCGACAGGCCGCCGAGCTGGACCGGCCGACGCTGGTGATCGGTGCGGACTGGCCCGACGGCGAAGCCTTCCCGACCGTCTCCACCCCCTCGGCGGGTGCGGTGCCGACCAGCGCCCCGCTGCAGAGCGGCGACCAGACCAGGTGCGCCAAGGTGAACCCGGTCTACAGCTGGTGACCGGAGTCGGCGCCCCCGGCGGCTCCGATCGCTCAGGCCGGGCGGGTGGCGGCGCCGGGTCCGGCGCCGACCGAGCCCGGGGCCGGGGCAGTGCTGGCGATCACCCGGCGGGCCAGGGACCGGGGGCTGGTCAGGAAGCCCCAGCCCCAGGACATGTGCATGGTGGCCAGGGCGACCGGCAGTTGGGCCCGGGCCGCGACCGACAGGCCCCGGCCCTCGCGCAGCGAGCCGGCCGCGATCGCCGCCACGTAGCCGCCGGGCAGCACCAGCAGCCAGGGGCTGAGCACCGCGCCGCCGACCAGGCCGAGCCCGACGCCGAGCACGGCGGCCGGCGGGGCCAGGTAGCGGAGGTTGACCGAGCCCCGGTGGTAGCGGGTGACCACCCGGCGCCAGCGGCCGTAGTCGTGGTACTGCCGGGCCAGGGCCCGGACGCTGGGCCGGGGGCGGTAGGTCACCCGCAGGTCCGGGGTGAACCAGACCAGCCCGCCGTCCTGGCGGATCCGGTAGTTCAGCTCCCAGTCCTGGGCCCGGAGGAACTCCTCGTTGTAGCCGCCCTGCCGTTCCAGCACCTCGCGCCGGAACACGCCGAGGTAGACGGTGTCGGCCGGGGCCGCCTCGCCGCCGGTGTGGAAGGCGGCGTTGCCGACCCCGATCCGGGAGGTCATCGCGGCGGCGACGGCCTTCTCCCACTCGGTCTCGCCCTCGGCGTGCATGATCCCGCCGACGTTGACCGCACCGGTCCCGTCCAGCAGCCGGACGGCGGTGGCGATGTAGCCGGGCGTCAGCAGCCCGTGCCCGTCGACCCGGACCACGACCGGGTGGCGTGAGCCCCGGATCGCGGCGTTGAGGCCGGCCGGGGTCCGCCCGGTCGGGTTGCGCACCGTCCGCACCTCGCGCGCGGTGCCGGCGGTCTCGGCCACGAGCTCGGCGGCGATCGCGTCGGTGTCGTCGGTGGACGGACCGAGCGCGATCACCACCTCGACGTCACCTGGGTACTCCTGCGCGAGGATCCGCTCGACGGAATCGCGCAGGTAGCGGGACTCGTTGAGCACGGGCATGATCACCGAGACGGCGGGGACCGGGGCGGAAGCCCGGTCCGCGGGCCGGTCGTCCGGTTCCGGAGAGGCGGGGGTGGCGTTCATATGGAGGAAACGGTACCGCCGCCACCCGTGCCGCGCCGAACCGGCGGCGCTCCGTCACCCCCGCCCCCGGCCCCCGGCCCGCCCTCCGGCCCGGCTCAGCCGGCGTGCCGAGCCAGCGGGTTGGAGCCGATCGAGTTGGCGATGGCGAAGCTGACCGTGCCGGAGCGGTAGCGGTCGTCCGACCATTCGATCGGCCGTCCGGCGTGGGTGGTGGTGGTGCGCCGGATCCGCAGCAGCGGCCCGCCGCGCCGGATGCCGAGCAGCTCGGCGTCCTGGGTGCCGGCCGCGACCGCGTCGATGATGTGCTCGCCGTAGGCGAAGATGATGCCGATGTCCTCGTAGAGGGCCTGGACGACCGACTCCGAGTCCGGCGGGATCCGCTCCACCGCCTCGGCCATCCACATCGGGTAGACATTGCGCTCGACCAGGGCCGGCTCCCCGTCCAGCCCCCGGATCCGGAGTACCTGGAGCACCGGGTCGCCGATGTCGATCAGCAACCGCTCGGCGTCCTCCGGGGTGGCCGGGCGGCGCGACTGCTCGATCACCAGGCCGGTCGCGGTGCGCCCCATGGCGCGGGCCCACTGGGCGAAGCTGCGGAGCTCGGCGAAGCTCTGGCTGCGCCGGTTGCCGAGGACGACCCGGCGGGCGCCCTGCCGGGAGCCGATCCGGCCCTCGGCGGTGAGCGCGGCCACGGCCTGACGGACCGTGCCCCGCGAGACCTCGTAGCGGGAGGCCAGTTCGCTCTCGGTGGGGAGGGTGCCTCCGACCGGGTACTCCCCCCGGTCGATGGCCTGACGCAGTTCCTCGGCGATCTCCTCGTGGCGTGCAGCCATGGCGCGGACCTCCCTGTCGGACGTGTGGTACGGGGCTGGCTGTGCACAGACAGGTCGCATGCGGACGGGGTCCCCCTCCGTCTCCCAACTGCGGCCCGGCGGCACGGGCGAAGCGGCGTGATCGTACCGTTATCCGCCGGTGACGGGAAATGCGGTCCGAAGCAGCGGAATACCGTCAGGTAACGGCACGCAGTTGTCCAGCCCCTGTTCACACTCCCGTCACTCTGCTCGTGCGTACTGTCATCAACTTGTCCGAACAAGTACCGCCGGACAGGCAGCCCGAAGGCCCGAGCCTTCCGGCCCTCCTTCAGACGCCTTTAATCAGGAGCCATCGTGACCTCCTCCCGTACCCGGGCCGCCGCCCTCACCGGCTGCCTGGTGGCCGCAGCGCTCACCCTCAGCGCTTGTGGCTCCGCGACTTCGTCCAAGACTGCTTCCACCGGCGGCGGCAGCAGCGCCAACGCCGCCACCGCCACCTCCGCCGCCCAGTTCGGCGGCATGGACGCCCTGGTGGCTGCGGCCAAGAAGGAGGGGACGCTGAACGTGATCACCCTCCCCAGCAACTGGGCCAACTACGGCGCGATCATGGCCGCGTTCACCCAGAAGTACGGGATCAAGATCAGCGACGAGAACCCCGAGGGCTCCAGCCAGGACGAGATCAACGCGGTCACCACCCGCAAGGGCCAGAACCGCGCCCCCGACGTGCTCGACCTCGGTGGCGCCTTCGCCCTGAGCGGTGCCGCCCAGGGTCTGTTCGCCCCCTACAAGGTCGCCACCTTCTCCGACATCCCGGCCGGCCAGGCCGACCCGAACGGGCTCTGGACCAACGACTACGGCGGCTACATCTCCATCGGCTGCAACGCCACGAAGATCGCGGTCTGCCCGAAGACCTTCGCCGACCTGCTCAAGCCCGAGTACAAGGGCGAGGTGGCCCTGAACGGTGACCCGACGCAGGCCAACGCGGCCTTCTCCGGCGTCTTCGCCGCGGCGCTGTCCAACGGCGGTTCGCTGAGCAACATCACCCCGGGTCTCGCCTACTTCACCAAGCTGAAGAAGGCCGGCAACTTCAACCCGGTCCAGGCGACCCAGGCCACCGTCGAGTCGGGCGAGACCCCGATCACCGTCGACTGGGACTACCTGAGCGCCGGCTACGCCTCCGCGTTCAAGTCCAAGGGCATCAACTGGCAGGTCAGCGTCCCCTCGGACGGCGTCTACGCCTCGTACTACAACCAGGCCATCAACAAGTGGGCGCCGCACCCGGCCGCTGCCCGCCTGTGGGAGGAGTTCCTCTACAGCACCCAGGGCCAGAACCTCTTCCTCCAGGGCTTCGCCCGCCCGGTCGAGTTCGCCGCCATGCAGTCCGCCGGCACCCTGGACTCGGCCGCCGCCGCGCTCCTGCCGACGGTGAGTGGCACGGCGACCTTCCCGACCCAGGCCCAGATCACGTCCGCCAAGGCGACTGTCGCCTCCGGCTGGGCCGCGGCCATCGCGGGGTGAGCACCATCGACCCCACCACCCCCACCGGGGTAGCCGGGGCCGTCCCCTCCCGCCGCCGCCTGCGCAGCTCGCTGCGCAAGGCGGCGGCGGGGCGGGCCGCCGTCCTGCCCCTGATCATCTTCGTCGCCGTGGCTTTCGGCCTCCCCGCCGTCGCCATGGCCTACGGTGCGTTCACCAGCTACGCACCCGGCCAGCCCAGCAGCTACACCATGGGCAATGTGAGCGCCTCGCTGGAGGGCGGCTACCTGACCGCGCTCCTCGGCAGCGTCAAGCTGTCCGCGACCGCCGCGCTGGTCGCGACCGTCTTCGGGCTGCTGCTCGCCCAGGCGATCGTCACCTCCCGGTTCGAGATGCTGCGCCACGTCGTGCTCAGCGCCTCCGGGGTGCTCGCCAACTTCGGCGGCGTCCCGCTGGCCTTCGCCTTCGTCGCCACCCTCGGCAACGCCGGCGTGCTGACCACCCGGCTGCACCTGGCCCAGGCGGGCTGGAGCCTCTACAGCTTCTGGGGCCTGACCCTGGTCTACCTGTACTTCCTGATCCCGCTGATGGTGCTGACGGTCATCCCCTCACTGGACGGCCTGCGCCGCCAGTGGCGCGAGGCCGCGCAGAACAACGGCGCCGGGGTCTGGCAGTACTGGCGCTACGTGGCCCTGCCGGTGCTGACGCCCTCGCTGCTCGGCGGCTTCGTGCTGCTCTTCGGCTCGGCCTTCGCCGCCTACGCCACCGCCGCCGCGATGGTCGGCGCCTCGGTGCCGCTGATCACGCTGCAGATCGCCGACGCGCTCAACGGCAACGTCTCCGCCAGTGCCAGCAACGTCGCCCTGGCGATGAGCCTGGACATGGTCGTCATCTCGGTGCTGGTCATGGCCCTGTACATACCCCTGCAACGCCGGAGTGCCCGATGGCTGGTGTGAGCACCCTCGACCCGACCGCGGGCCTGTCCCGCGCGAAGGCCCCCGCCCGCAAGCGCGAGGGCCGGCCGCGCCTCGGACGCGGCGCGGTGATGCTGATCGCCGCGGTCTACTTCATCGGCCCGATCCTGTGCTCGTTCATCTTCACGGTGGACGACCCGGTGAAGGGCTTCACCCTCAGCGCCTACAGCCAGATCTTCAGCGTCAGCGGCCTCTGGCCGGCGCTGCAGCTCTCGCTGCTGCTGGCGCTCGCCACCATCGTGGTGGTCTTCCTGCTGCTGATCCCGACCGTGATCGCGATCCGGCTCGGCAGCCCCCGGCTGCGCTCGGTGGTCGAGTTCGTCTGCATGCTGCCGCTGGTGGTGCCCTCCATCGCACTGACCTCGGGCATCAACATCCTGCTCCGCTGGGGCAGCGACAACCTGCAGACCACGCCCTTCTGGGACACCCTGGTCTTCATCCAGAACGCCAGCTTCCCGATCATCCTGGTGCTGGCCTACGTGGTGATGGCGCTGCCGCTGGCCTTCCGCACCCTGGACGCCGGGATGCGCGCGCTGGACGTCCGCACCCTGCTGGAGGCCGCGCAGAACAACGGCGCCAGCCGCACCCGGGCCATCTTCACCGTCGTGCTGCCCAACCTGCGCGGCGCGATGGTCAACGCCGGGATGCTCACCCTGGCCCTGGTCCTCGGCGAGTTCACCGTCTCCTCGATCCTCGGCTACGAGCCCTTCTCGGTCTGGATCGTCAACGGCAACTCGGCCGGCGACGGCCCGGTCACCACCGCCGTCTCCATCACCAGCCTGGTCCTGACCTGGGTCGTGCTGCTCGCCCTGTCCGCCACCGGCCGCCGCAAGGCCGCCTCCGCCCCCACCGCCTAGGGAGCCACCCCCATGTCGAACGCGGCCCCCACCGTCGCCACCGCCACCGCACCCGTCACCGGGACCAGCGCCACCGTCGAGTTCCGGCAGCTGCGCCGCAGCTTCGGCGCGACCACCGCGCTGGACGGCCTGGACCTCACCGTCCAGCCGGGCGAGCTGCTCGCCCTGCTCGGCCCCTCGGGCTGCGGCAAGACCACCGCGCTGCGGATGCTCGCCGGCTTCGAGACCCCCGACTCCGGCGAGGTGCTGCTGGACGGCGAGTCCATCCTGGGCGTGCCGGCGCACCGGCGCGACGCCGGCATGGTGTTCCAGTCCTACAGCCTCTTCCCGCACCTCAACGCCCGCGACAACGTGGCCTTCGGGATGCGGATGCGCGGCGTAGCCACCGCCGAGCGCCGCAAGCAGGCCGACGAGATGCTGGAGCTGGTCGGTCTGCCCGAGCACGGCGACCGCTACACCCACCAGCTCTCCGGCGGCCAGCAGCAGCGGATCGCGCTGGCCCGCGCCCTCGCGCTGCGCCCCCGGGTGCTGCTGCTGGACGAGCCGCTCTCGGCGCTGGACGCCAAGGTCCGGCTGAACCTCCGCGAGGAGATCCGCCGGCTCCAGCAGGAGCTGGGGATCACCACCCTGTTCGTCACCCACGACCAGGAGGAGGCCCTGTCGATGGCCGACCGGGTCGCGGTCATGCGCGGTGGCCGGCTGGAGCAGATCGCCACCCCCGCCGAGCTCTACGCCCGTCCCGCCACCGCGTTCGTGGCCGAGTTCGTCGGCACCATGAACCGCATCCCCGGCCGGATCGGCGCCGAGCCGGACCAGGTCGAGGTGCTCGGCCAGCGACTCCCGGTGGACGGCCACCCGGTCGCGCTCAACACCGACGTCGACGTCCTGGTGCGCCCGGAGAACCTGCTGCTCGAAGCCGGCGACGGCGGAGCCGTGGTCACCGGTACCACCTTCCTCGGCGCGGTCACCCGGCTCACCGTCCGGCTGGACGACGGCTCCGTGCTCAAGGCCGACCTCTCCACCCACGAGGCCGCCGCGCTCCCGGCCGGCAGCAGCGTCACGGTTCGGCTGCCCGAGCGCCCGGTGCTGGTCGACGCCCGTACTGTGGCCTGAGCGACCGTCACCCGTTCGGCGGACATCGAGCCTGACCGGCCGTCACCCACGCGGGCGGCAGCCCCGTGGACGAAAGCTCGGCGGACGACAGCTCGGCGGACGACAACCGAACAACCGTCATCGAGCCCGGCACCGAAACCCGGGGCTCGACCCCGGGGCCGCGAACCACGGCCCCACCACCAGCGCGACCCCGGCAGCCGCCGGGACCGCGCCCCGACAGAGAGCAGCGCCCCGTGCCCACCCGCACCGCCGCCACACCCCGTACCCTGCAGGCCGTCCTCTTCGACATGGACGGCACCCTCGTGGATACGGAGGACCTGTGGCGGCACGCGGTGGAACGCGAGGCCGACCTCCTGGGCCTGATGCTCGGCCCCGAGGACCAGTCGGACATCCTCGGCCGTCCGGTCGAGCACACCGCCGCCCACCTGCACCGCCGCAGCGGCACCGCCCGCAGCCTGGCCTCCCTGGTCACCGCGCTGGACCGGCGTTTCGCCGCGCTGGTCGAGGACCAGGTCGTCCCGCTGCCCGGCGCGCTGGAACTGCTGGACGCCGTCCAGGCCGCCGGGATCCGCACCGCACTGGTGTCGGCCTCGCCCCGGAACGTCGTCGACATCGTGCTGGAGGCGCTCGGACGCCGCCGCTTCAGCGTCTCCTTCGCCGCCGGGGAGACCCCGGCGACCAAGCCCGCGCCCGACCCCTACCTGGCCGCCGTCGCGGCGCTGGGGCTGAGCGCGGACTCCTGTGTCGCGGTCGAGGACACCCCCGTCGGCATCGCCTCGGCCGAGGCCGCGGGCTGCGCCGTGGTGGCCGTCCCCTCCGCCGTGACGATCACCCCCGCGCCCGCCCGGGCCGTGGTCGGCAGCCTGCTCGACGTGGACCTTCCGCTGCTCCACGCCCTGGTCGCGAACCGGTAGCGTCGGCTCCCATGCCCTACGTGTTCCTGACCCTCGCCATCGCCAGCGAGATATGCGCGACCATCTCGATGAAGTTCTGCGAGGGCTTCACCCGGCTGCTGCCGAGCATCGTCGTGGTGCTCGGCTACCTCGTCTCCTTCGCCCTGTTCAGCCAGGCGCTGAAGCACATGTCGGTGAGCACGGCCTACGCGATCTGGTCCGGCGCGGGCACCGCCGTGGTGGCCGCGATCGGCTTCAGCTTCCTCGGCGAGGACGTGAACCTGCTGAAGGTGGGCGGCATCGTGCTGATCATCGCCGGCGTGGTGGCGCTCAACCTGGGCGGCGCCTCGCACTGAGCGCCGGGGCGGGCAGCGCCGGGCGCCGGACGGGCGCCGCGTCGGCCTCGCCCCAGTGGCCCCTTCCATGCACACCTGTCCGCTGGCCATACTGCTGTCCCGTGACCCTGCACGGATCCCACGACACCCTGGCCGGCGTCGCCGCGGCCGGACCCAACGCCCACGCCGTACCGGAGGCCCGGTCCACCGGGGACCCTGACGGCCCGTCGGGGAACAACCGGTCGGCGACCCCGACCACCCTCGACGGCAGCGCGCTGACCGCCGCCGGCGCCGCCGCCCTGGCCCGCCGCTCCGTCCGGGCCGAGGTCGACCCGGCCGCCCGGGCCCGGATGCTGCGGGCCCGCGCGGTCGCCGAGCAGGTCGTGGCCGGACGCCGGGTCTACGGGCACACCACCGGCGTCGGCGCCAACCGCACCACCGACCTCGCCGGGCCGGACGCCGACGGCCACGGGATGCGGCTGCTGCGCAGCCACAGCGGCGGCGTCGGCGCCCCGGTCCCGGCCGAGCAGACCCGGGCGATGCTGGCGGTCCGGCTGAACCAGATCCTCGGCGCGGGCTCGGCGGTCTCGGCCGCCGTGGCCGACCGGCTGGCCGAGGCCCTCGGCTCCGGCCATGTGCCACTGGTCCACGCACTGGGCTCGGTCGGCACCGCCGACCTCTCCGCCCTCGCCGAGCTGGGGCTGACCCTGGCTGGCGAACTGCCCTGGCGCCAGGGCGAGGGCGAGGGCCCGGCCCCGGCGGCCATCGCCCTGGACACCTGGGACGCCCTGCCGCTGATGTCGAGCAGCGCGCTGACCATAGGTCAGACCGCGCTCGCCCACACCGACACGGCCGCCCTGCTGGACCTCGTCCCGATGATCGCGGCGCTGTCGCTGACGGCGGTGCGGGGCTCGACCGAGCCGTATGCGGCGGTGGTCCACAGCCGCCGCCCGCACCGGGGCGCGGTCCGCACCGCCGGCCGGATGCGCTCCCTGCTCGAACCCGTCGGCTGGACGCCCGCCCTGGTCCAGGACCCCTTCGGCTTCCGCTGCCTGCCCCAGGTCCACGGCGCGGCCCTGGACGCGCTGGACGCCCTGGGCGGCGTGCTGGACGTGGAGCTGAACGCGGCGGCGGAGAACCCGCTGCTCTCACTGGACCCGGCCGACTACCACCACCACGGCGGCTTCCACCAGGCCTCGCTGGCGCTGGCGCTGGACCAGGCGCGACTGGCCGTGCTGGGCACCGCCCAGCTGTCCACCGCCCGGCTCGGCGTGCTGGCGGCGCCGTCCTTCACCGGTCTGCCCGCGTTCCTCGCCGAGGACGCCGAGGGCAGCAGCGGCATCATGATCGTCGAATATGCGGCGGCCTCCGCCCTGGCCGAACTCCGGGGCGCGGCGCAGCCGGTGACGCTGGGCCATGCGGTGCTCTCGCGCGGCGTGGAGGAGCACGCCAGCTTCGCGGCCACCGGGGCCCGGCGGCTGACCGAGTCCGTGGGCCACCTCCGGCTGGTCCTGGCCTGCGAACTGCTGGCCGCCGTCCGCGCCCTGCGGATGCAGCGCCGCGCGCCCGCCGACCGGCCGTCCGAGCTCGGACGCTTCCAGCGGGCCGCCGAGCGGGTCCTGGACCCGGGCACCGCCGACCGGAAGCTCACCGCCGACGTCGAGGCGGCGACGGCGCTGCTAGACCGCTGGGCGGCCGGGCGGCGCTGAGCGGGACCGAGCGACGACCGGTCGCGTCGGTGGCCCGGCAAGCCGAGGGGCGCCCCTGGAAGGGGGCGCCCCTCGGGCCCGGCCGGTGCCGGGCCGGAACTACGGCAGGTTGCGGGCCATGACGATCCGCTGGACCTGGTTGGTGCCCTCGTAGATCTGGGTGATCTTGGCGTCGCGCATCATCCGCTCCACCGGGTAGTCGCGGGTGTAGCCGTAGCCGCCCAGCAGCTGGACCGCGTCGGTGGTGATCTCCATGGCGGCGTCGGAGGCGAAGCACTTGGCCGCCGCACCGAAGAAGGTCAGGTCGCTGTCGCCGCGCTCGGAGCGGGCCGCCGCCGCGTAGGTGAGCTGGCGGGCCGCCTCCAGCTTCATCGCCATGTCGGCGAGCATGAACTGGACGCCCTGGAACTCGGCGATGGCCTTGCCGAACTGCTTGCGCTCCTTGACGTAGCCGGAGGCGTAGTCGAGCGCGCCCTGGGCGATGCCGAGCGCCTGCGCGGCGATGGTGATCCGGGTGTGGTCGAGGGTCTTCATCGCGGTGGAGAAGCCGGTGCCCTCGGCGCCGATCATCCGGTCGGCCGGGATCCGGACATTGTCGAAGTAGACCTCGCGGGTCGGCGAGCCCTTGATCCCGAGCTTCTTCTCGGGCGCTCCGAAGGAGACGCCCTCGTCGCCCTTCTCGACCACGAAGGCCGAGATCCCCTTGCTGCGCTTCTCCGGGTCGGTGACCGCCATCACCGTGTAGAACTCGCTGACACCGGCGTTGGTGATCCACCGCTTGACGCCGTTGAGCACCCAGAAGTCGCCGTCGCGCACCGCGCGGGTCTTCATCCCGGCGGCGTCGGAGCCGGCGTCGGGCTCGGACAGGCAGTAGGAGAACATGCCCTCGCCGCGCGCCAGCGCGCCCAGGTACTTCTGCTTGAGCTCCTCGGAGCCCGAGAGCGCGACCGGCAGCGAGCCGAGCTTGTTGACGGCGGGGATCAGCGAGGAGGAGGCGCAGACCCGGGCGACCTCCTCGATGACGATCACGGTCGCCAGCGCGTCGGCGCCCGCGCCGCCGTACTGCTCGGCCACATGGACCGCGTGCAGGTCGTTGGCCAGCAGCGCGTCGAGGGCCTCCTGCGGGAACCTGGCCTGCTCGTCCACCTCGGCCGCGAACGGGGCGATCTTCGCCTCGGCGAGCGAGCGGACCGCGTCGCGGAGCATCTCGTGCTCCTCGGAGATCCGGAAAAGGTCGAAGTCTGCGGAACCGCTGGACGCCACGTGGCTCACCCCATACTGATTAACTACCGTTAAGTAACTTTTCTGATACCACTGAATTCTAGGGCTTCCGGGCGGTCGGCACCTGCGTGACGTGCGCAACAGGTCCGGCCCGCGCGAGCGTACGATCACAGGGCCCGCCCGAGCCGCTCGCACCCGAGCGGCCCAGACCCAAGGATGCGACGCCGTGAAGATCACCGTCATCGGTACCGGCTACCTCGGGACCACCCACGCCGCCTGCATGGCCGAGCTCGGCTTCGAGGTGCTGGGCCTCGACATCCTGCCCGAGCGGGTCGAGGCCCTGTCCGCCGGCCGGGTGCCGATGTACGAGCCGGGCCTGGAGGCGCTGCTGCGCAAGCACCTGGTGGGACAGCCGGGCTCCACCGGACGGCTGCGGTTCACCAGCTCCTGGGCCGAGGTCGGCGCCTTCGGCGACGTCCACTTCGTCTGCGTCAACACCCCGCAGCGGCGCGGCGAGTTCGCCTGCGACATGTCCTACGTGGAGAGCGCCTTCGACCTGCTCGCCCCGCATCTGCAGCGGTCGGCGGAGCAGCCGCCGGCGCTGGTGGTCGGCAAGTCGACGGTCCCGGTCGGCAGCGCGGAGCGGCTGGCCGAGCGGCTGGCCGAGCGCGTCCCCGCCGGGGCGCGGGTGGAGGTGGCCTGGAACCCGGAGTTCCTCCGCGAGGGCTTCGCCGTCAACGACACCCTGAACCCCGACCGGCTGGTCGTCGGCGTCCGGAGCGAGCAGGCCGAGGCGGTGCTGCGCGAGGTCTACGCCGGGCTGCTGGAACGCGGGACACCGATGGTGGTGACCGACTTCCCGACCGCCGAGCTGGTGAAGACGGCGGCGAACTCGTTCCTGGCCACCAAGATCTCCTTCATCAACGCCATGGCCGAGGTCTGCGAGGCCTCCGGCGCGGACGTGGTCCAGCTCTCCGGCGCGCTCGCCTACGACGCCCGGATCGGCGGCAAGTTCCTCAATGCCGGGCTCGGCTTCGGCGGCGGCTGCCTGCCCAAGGACATCCGGGCGTTCATGGCCCGCGCCGGGGAGCTGGGCGCCGACCAGGCGCTGACCTTCCTCCGCGAGGTCGACTCGATCAACATGCGCCGCCGCTCGCGGATGGTGGAACTGGCCCGCGAGCAGTGCGGCGGCGGCTTCCTCGGCCGCCGGATCGCGGTCCTCGGCGCGGCCTTCAAGCCGGACTCGGACGATGTCCGGGACTCCCCGGCGCTCAACGTCGCCGGGCAGATCCAGCTCCAGGGCGGCCAGGTCACCGTCTTCGACCCCAAGGCCGTGGACAACGCCCGCAAGCTGTTCCCCTCGCTCGGCTACGCCGACTCCGTCCTGGAGGCCGCCGAGGGCGCCCATGTGGTGCTGCATCTGACGGAGTGGCAGGAGTTCCGGGAGATGGACCCGCACGCCCTGGCCGAGGTCGTCTCCGAGCGCCGGATCCTGGACGGCCGCAATGTGCTCGACCCGCAGCGCTGGCGCGCGGCCGGCTGGACCTACCGCGCCCTGGGCCGCCCCAGCTGAACGGGGCGGGCCCAGGGCCCGGGCTGCGGCTGTCAGCCGGTGTAGCCGGCGAACAGCTTGGAGAACTCGTACGGCGTCTGGGCGACGTCGGTGCAGTCGGACAGCGAGCCGGTGCAGGCGTTGGCGTCGCGGCCGACCTCCCAGAAGCCGAGCGAGGCGAGGTGCTTCTGCTCGGCGAAGGTGATCAGCTGCGAGGCGTCCGAGAGGCCGAAGACCTCGTCCGAGGAGTCGTTCTGGCCGATCATCGGGGTGACCCCGACCATCGCGTAGGCCTGGGCGTCGGTCAGGCTCGGCCAGACCGACTTGACCTGGGCCTCGGTGGCCTCCGCCGAGTCGATCGCGTAGGTGCCCATCTGCCCGGACGGGTTGGGCGCCGTGCTGTCGCCGAAGTCCATCGCCATCACATTGACGTCGGAGACGGTGACCCCCGCCGCCGCCGCGGACTGGAGCACGTAGAGGCCGTCCGAGGTGAGCCCGCTGGGCAGCACCGGCAGGGTGAACGACACCTGGAGGTTGCGGCCCTTGGCCCGCTGGGCGGCCTGGACCGCCGCGATGGCGGCCGAGCGGCGGTCGATCGAGGCGTGGTCGGTGACCGCGCTGCCCTCGATGTCGAAGTCGATCCAGTCGAGCCCGTACTCGTTGACCACCTGCTGGTACTGGGCGGTGAGGCTGGGCACGTCGGTGCAGGACTGGGCCAGCTCGGTGCCGTTCTCGCCGCCGAAGGAGACCCGGACGTCGCCGCCGGCCGCCTTGACCGCCGCGATGTCGGCGGCGTCCCAGCCGGTCGAGGTGTTGTAGTCGCCGAACCAGCTGGCGGTGCAGGGGGTGCTGCCGTTGACGATGAAGGCCAGCGAGAGCTGCTTGAGCCCGCTCGCGGCGACGATGCCCGGCAGGCTGGGCGTCGGGTAGGCGCCCATGTCGACGTACGGGGCGGCCACCCCGGGCGCCGTGCCGCTGCCCGCGACCGCGGTCACCGCGGCGGAGGGGGCGGAGACGTTGCCGGCCTCGTCGAAGGCGGTGACGGTGAAGGTGTGGCTGCTCCCGCCGAGCAGCCCGGTGATGTTCGCCCTGGTGCCGGTCGAGGTGGCGACGACCGAGCCGCCCTCGTCGATGTCGTAGCCGGTGACCCCGACATTGTCGGTGGAGGCGGTCCAGGACAGGGCGATGCTGCCGGGTCCGGTGCCGGTGACGGCGAGTCCGGTCGGCGCGGTCGGCGGGGTGGTGTCGGCCGGCTCGCCCTGGCACGGCAGGTTGTTGATGGTGCAGCTCTGCGGCGCGGTCTGGGTCGCGCCGGAGGAGATGTCCAGGCCGACGACATCGGCGGAGGCCCCGGGGGCCAGCGCGGAGGCCCAGCTCGGCGAGGTGATGGTGTAGGTGCTGCCGGAGTGGCTGAGCGTGCCGTTCCAGGCGCTGGTGACCGCTTCGCCCGTGGGGAGGGTGAAGGTCAGCGACCAGGAGTTGACGGTCTGGTTGCTGTTGTTGGTGACCGCGTAGTTGCCCTGGAATCCGCTGGACCAGGTCTGGCTGATGCTGAAGTTCGCCATCAGCCCGGTCAGCCCGCCGGTGGTGGCGTGCGCGGCGGCGGGGACGAGCAGGGGGGCCGCGGCCAGTGCGGCGGCCGTGGCGACATGCAAGGTGACGCGCCTCATGGGCGTGTTCTCCTGGGCCTGAGGGCAGCGCGAAGCTCGCGCCGCCGGGGAACATGTGGGGGTGTGCGCCGCGGCCCCCTTACAGTGGTCCAGACCAATGTCCGACGTCAAGGAAATCGTGGACATGGCAATGAGGGGGTTCCGGGTTGGCCGGAAACCGCCCCTGCCCCGCCGGTCGCGGCGGAATCAGCCGGGCGGGGATGCGGTTGAACCCATGGGCAGGATCGGGCGGCAACCGGAGGAGCGACAGGATGTACGGCGACGCAGAGACCATCCGCAGGATCCTCACCGGGACCGGTGACACCTGGGCCGTCGTCGGACTGTCCGGCAACCAGCGGCGGGCGGCGTACGGCGTGGCCCAGGTGCTGCAGCGCTACGGCAAGCGGATCGTGCCGGTGCACCCCAAGGCCGAGACCGTGCTCGGCGAGCAGGGCTACCCCTCGCTCGCGGCGATCCCGTTCCCGGTGGACGTGGTGGACGTCTTCGTCCGCAGCGACCTGGCCGGTCCGGTCGCCGACGAGGCCGTGGCGATCGGCGCCAAGGCCGTCTGGTTCCAGCTCGGCGTCATCGACGAGGCGGCGTACGAGCGCACCCGGGGCGCCGGGGCGGACATGGTGATGGACCGCTGCCCGGCGATCGAGATCCCCCGGCTCGGTTGATCCAGCGACCCTGCTGATCCACTGACGGGCACTGGGGCCGCCGGTAGGCTGGGCGCCATGCGGCTCGACAGCGTCAGCCAGCGCTACGGACTGCGCGGCCCCTGGATCCTGCGGGACGTCAGCCTGACCGTGCCCGAAGGCAGCCTGGTCCGGGTCCAGGGCGGCAACGGCAGCGGCAAGTCCACGCTGCTCCGGCTGGTCGCGGCGGTCTGCGAGCCGACCCGCGGCCGGGTCCGCGAGCGCCCCGCGCGGCGCGCGTACGTGCCCGAGCGCTTCCCCGCGGCACTGCCGTTCACCGCCCACGGCTACCTCTGCCACCTCGGCCGGATCCACGGGCTGCGCGGCTCCGAGCCCGCGCGCCGGGCGGACGCCGCGCTGGAGCGCTTCGGCGCGGCGGCCTTCGCCCACCGGCAGCTCCGCGAGCTCTCCAAGGGCACCTGCCAGAAGGTGGCGGTCGCCCAGGCCCTCCTCGGCGAGCCGGAACTGCTGGTCCTGGACGAGGCCTGGACCGGCCTCGACGCCGGGGCCCGCGCCGCGCTCGACGACGCGGTCGGCGAACGGCTGGACGCCGGCTGCACGGTGGTCTTCGTCGACCACGACCCGGCCCGGCTCGCCGGACTCCCGAACCTGCACTGGCTGGTGGGCGCCGGCCGGGTCCGCGAGCCGGACCTCGCCCGCACCGGCCCGGACCTCCCCTGCCGCATCGTCCTCAGCGGGCGACCGGGCGGGGCGAAGGGGCTGGACGGACTCGCCGGCGTGCTGGCCGTCGCCGAACTCGGCGACGACCGGGTCCGGTTGACCGCCGCCGCCGGGAGCAGCGACGACCTGCTGCGAACGCTGCTGGCCGACCCGGCCGTCCATGTGGAGTCGGTCCGATGAGCCCGTTGATCCGCTACCAGCTGGCGCTGCTGCTGCGTTCGCAGCGCTGGCTGCCGCCGGTGCTGCTGTTCGTGCTGCTGATCGTCCTCGGCAGCTTCGGCGGCCAGCAGTACGGCGACTCGCTGGGCTGGTGCGCGGGGATGCTGGTACCGGCCTGCGCCTGGCTCACCCGGACCGTCCTGACCGGCGAACCCGAGCCGGCGCGCGCCTGCGTCGCGGCGGCGAGCGGGCCCCATCGGGCGCACCTCGCCCCGCTGACGGCGGCCCTGGCCGTCAACTCGGTGCTGGCACTGGCCGGTGGCGTGTTCGAGTGGCTGGCGAGCAGCCCGCCGGTGGGCGTCGCCCATCCGCCGCTGGCCGAGATAGCCGGGCACGGCGCCCTCTCGGTGCTGGTCGGCCTGCTGGCCGGAACCGCGCTCGGGGCGCTCTGCGCGCCCCCGGTGCTGCGCCGCCCGGCCGCCGCGGTGCTGACCCTGTCCGGGGCCTCGCTGGCGCTGCTGGTCGCTCCGGTCTCGCCGGTGAACATGGCCGTCCGCGACGTCTTCACCTCCGGCTCGCGGAACGCCGCCACCACCGCCCCGCTGCTGCCGCTGCTCGCCGCAGCCGTACTGCTGGCGCTGGCCTGGACGGTGGCGGTGCACGCGGCGGGTCGCGCGGCGGGCCGCACCGCCGGCGAGTAGCCGACTCCCCCGCCCTTGCAGCCCACAGTCCGCGGCCCGCACGCGAACTGACGGTTCGTCCACGATGGGCCGTGGACTCCTGACACGAGCACGACTACTGTCGACGAACAGGTCTTCAGATACATAGATGGCGTTCTTCTATGTGAACTCACTGGAACCGTCCCCCACGCAGGAGCCCCCATGTCCGTGAAGCACCGCACCTCCGCCGGGCGCCGCCGACTGGCCCTCGGCACCGCCCTCGCCGCCGGTCTCGTCCTCACCGCCGGCGGCCTGAGCGCCGCCATGGCGGCCGGCGCCCCGGCCGCCGCCCGCACCGGCACGGGCCGCAGCCCGGCGGCCCCCGAGCACAGCACGCCCTCCGGCAGCCCCACGGCCACCCCCACCGCCGCACCCGCTGCCTGGACCGGCCAGTTCACCGGCTTCGCCGACAGCACCTGGGCGAAGTCCTGGGGCGAGACCTCCACCGGCGCCTGGGGCTTCACCGACGCCAAGGCCGTCACCGACGCGACCGCCCCGGGCAACGGCTCGGCGCTGGAGCTGACCTACGGGGCCGGCTCCTCCGCGAACTCCTGCAGCGACTGCCCCAACCCCGGCGGCGCGCAGTTCTACACCAGCCTCGCCTCGCTCGGGCTGTCCAAGCTCGCCGACGGCACCACCCTGGACCTCAAGTACCACGTCAAGTTCCCGGCCGGGTACGACTGGGGCCTCGCCGGGAAGCTTCCCGGCCTGTACGGCGGGACCATCGGCCAGGAGTCCGGCGGCAACCACGGCAAGGGCTGGTCCACCCGCTACATGTGGCGCGGTGCCAACGGCGTCCCCGACAACGGCGAGGTCTACCTCTACACCCCGACCAACTCCGGCCCGACCGGCTACGGCGTGGACGAGGGGCTCGGCGACTGGAAGTGGATCGCCGACGGCAACTGGCACACCGTCGAGCAGCTGGTGAACCGCAGCAACGGCGACGTCACGGTCTGGTTCGACGGGGTGAAGGTCGCCCAGCTGAACGGGATCGCCACCGGCATCGGCTCGATCCCGTTCAGCGGCGTGCTCTTCTCCACCTTCTACGGCGGCCACGACACCACCTGGGGCCCGAAGACCACCACCCACTCGTTCTTCTCGGACTTCTCGCTCTCGCCGACGGTCCAGCACTGAGCGCGTCGGCGGTTAGCGGGACGCGGACCAGACCCGCTCGCCGCCGACGAAGGTCTGCTCGACCCGGGTCTCGGCGATCGCCGACTCGGGCCCGTCGAAGGGGTCGCGATCCAGCACCACCAGGTCGGCCAGCGCGCCGACCCGGACCGTACCGGTGTCGTCCAGGTGGTTCACCCGCGCCGAACCCGCCGTGTACGCGGCCAGCGCGGTGCCCAGGTCGAGCCGCTGCTCGGGCAGGAAGACCCTGCGGCCGGCCTCGCCGTGGCCGACCCGGTTGACCGCGACATGGATCCCGGCCAGCGGGTCCGGGCTGCTCACCGGCCAGTCGCTGCCGGCCGCCAGCTCCGCCCCGGCCCGCAGCAGGTCGCCGAACGGGTACTGGCGGTCCGCCAGCCCCTCGCCCAGGAACGGGATGGTCAGCTCGTCCATCTGCGGCTCGTGCGAGGCCCACAGCGGCTGGAGGTTGGCGATCGCGCCGAGCCGGGCGAAGCGGGGGACGTCGTCCGGGTGGACCACCTGGAGATGGGCCAGGTGGTGCCGGGTGTCGCGGAAGCCGTTGGCGTGGCGGGCGGCCTCCACCGCGTCCAGCGCCTCGCGGACGGCGCGGTCGCCCAGAGCGTGGAAGTGCACCTGGAAGCCGAGCGCGTCCAGCTCGGTGACATACCCCTGCAGCGCCTGCGGGTCGACGAAGCTGAGGCCGCTGTTGGCGGTCGCACAGCCGCAGGAGTCCAGGTAGGGGGCGGTCATCGCGGCGGTGAAGTTCTCGGTGATGCCGTCCTGCATGATCTTCACCGAGTCGGCCCGGAAGCGGCCGCGGGCCAGCCTCGCCCGGCGCTCGACCAGCTCCGGGATCTGCTCGGCGCCGCGTCCCCGGTCCCACCAGAGCGCGCCGTTGACCCGGGCGGTGAGGGTGCCGGCCGTGGCGGCGGCGGTGTAGGCGTCGGAGGGGTCCGGCTGGCCGTTGAAGACTCCGAGGAGGGCGTCCTGCCAGGCGGTGATGCCGAGCGAGTGCAGCAGTTCCTGCGCCCGGAGCAGCCCGGCCAGCCGCTCGGCCGGAGTGGTCTCCGGGACCAGCCGGGCGACCAGGCCGGTCGCCCCCTCCTGGAGCATGCCGCTGGGGCCGCCGTCGGCCTCGCGCTCGATCCGGCCGTCGACCGGGTCGGCGGTGGCCGCGGTGAGCCCGGCCAGCTCCAGCGCCCGGGAGTTGGCCCAGGCGCCGTGGTGGTCGCGGTTGAGCAGGTACACCGGTCGGTCGGCGACGACCGCGTCGATCAGCTGCCGGGTCGGCGCGCCGCCGGGGAAGCTCTCCATCGACCAGCCGCTGCCGGTGATCCACTCCCGCTCGGGGTGCGCCTCGGCGAAGGCCCGGATCCGGCGCTGGTACTCGGCCGGGTCGGTGGTGCCGGTCAGGTCGCACTCGCCCAGCTCGACGCCGCCGTAGACGGCGTGGACATGGGCGTCCTGGAAACCGGGCAGCAGCAGCCTTCCGGCCAGGTCCACCACCTCCGTCCCCGGGCCGACCAGCTCCCGCACCTCGTCGTGGCCGACGGCGGTGATCCGCTCGCCGGTCACCGCGACCGAGGTCGCCCGGCTGCGGGCGCCGTCGGCGGTGAACACCGGGCCGCCGGTGAAGACCAGGTCGGCGTGGGTCATGGGGTACTCCTCAGTCGGTGCGGGTGCGGGTGCGGGTGGGTGCGGGGCGCGGATGGCGTTCAGGCGGAGACGGGGGTGTCGGCCTCGGTGGCGAGCAGGTCGGGGGCGTCGGCGTCGGTCGCCCGGCCGCCGGCGAAGTAGTCCGACTTCCGGACCCACTTGGCCCAGGCCGCGACCGCGACCCCGGACAGGACCATCAGCGCCGGGACTGAGAGCTGGAACCAGCCGTTGGCCGCGTCCACCGCGAAGTGGTCGGTCGAGCGGTAGAAGCTCCAGCACATGTAGCCGCCGAGGCCGAGCAGCACCGCCGCGCTCAGCGCCGGGACCACCACCGCCCGCACCCCCTCCCAGGGGGCGCTGCGCAGCAGGCCCCGGAAGCGGGTGGCGGCGGCCAGCGCGGTCAGCGCGTAGTACAGCGCGACCACGATGCCGATGGCGTTGACCGCGGCCCCGATCAGGTCACTGACCTTGGGGATGGCCAGCGAGAGCAGGGCGACCACGGCGGCGATGGCGCCGAGCAGCAGCGTGCCGGCGGCCGGGGTGCGGTACTTCGGGTGGATCCTGGTCCAGACCGGGCCGAGGGTGCGGTCGCGGCCCATCGCGAACATCCCGCGCACCGTGGGGATCACCCCGGACTGGAGCGAGGCGACGGCGGAGAAGGTCAGCGCGATCAGCGGCAGCGCGGCCAGCGGCTGGTGCGCCAGCTGGGCGCCGAAGTAGGTCAGTCCCTGGGCACCGTTGTCGGCCAGCTGCTGCACGGACAGCACCCGCTGGAAGGAGACGCTGCCGAGCAGGAAGAGACCCAGCATGGTGAAGAGCGCGATGGTGCCGCCGCGCGAGGCGTCGCGCGGGTCGCGGACCTCCTCGCTGACGCTGAAGGCGGCGTCGAAGCCCCAGTAGCAGAAGACCGCCAGCACCATGCCCTGCGCCAGCGCCGAGAAGGAGGGGATGGTGAAGGGGTTGAACCAGTCCAGGCTGAACGGGTGGGTGCCGGCGAACAGGCCGTAGCCGCAGAAGCCCAGCAGCACCAGGTACTCGAAGGCCAGCAGGTAGCGCTGGACCCTGGCGGCGACGTCGACGCCGACCACGGCGGCCAGGGTGACCGCGACCAGCACCAGCAGCCCGAGCAGGGTGGTCTGCAGGGTCGAGTCCGGATCGAGGGCCAGCCCGGCGACGCTGGTGAGGTGAGCCTCGGCGAGCAGTTGGAGGACGGCCGAGCCGGTGACGGTGGTGGTGTAGGCGAGGAAGACGACGGTGCCGACGATGTTGACCCAGCCGGACAGGAAGCCCAGCCACGGGCTGATCGAGCGCCCCACCCAGACGTAGCTGTTGCCGCAGTTGGGCTCGACCCGGTTCAGCCGACCGTACGCCCCGGCGATGCCGATGATCGGCAGGAAGGCCAGCAGCATGATGATCGGCAGGTGCAGCCCGACCACTCCGGCCAGCAGCCCCATCCCGATGCCGATGCTGGTGGTGGCCGCCGTGCTGGATGCGGCGATGACCACGCCGTCGACGACCCCGAGGGATCTGCGCATCTCTTCTGCCATGGGACCACCGCTTTGGCTCGTCGTGCTGGGAGCGCCATGAAAACCCGGACGGCCGCAACAGGTCAATGCCGTTGACATAAGGTGTCGCCATGGCAGACCGACTCCCCGCCGAGGGCTCCCACCGGCGCAGACGTCCCACCAAGCTGGGCACAGTGCTCTCCGCCGGGCTGATCGTGGAGACCGCGCTGCGGCTGATCCGGGAGCACGGCGCGAGCGCGCTGACCGTGCGCAGGCTCGGGGCCGCGCTCGGCGCGGACCCCAGTGCGCTCTACCGCTACTTCCGCAACACCGACGAACTGCTGCTGGCCGTCGCCGACGAGCTGATCGGCCAGGTCTGGGTCGGCTGGGCGGCCAGTGGCGACTGGCGGGCCGACCTGCGCGACCTCGGCCTGCGGATGCACGCGGCCTTCCTGGCCCACCCGCAGGCGGCCGTGCTCACCGCCCACCGGACCACCGGCGGCCCGCACGAGACCCACGCCATCGAGACCATCATCGGCGTGCTGCGCGGCGCCGGGTTCCCCGATCCGGCGGCGGTCGCGCTCTACCACGGCTTCGTCGACCTGGGCCTGTCGCAGGCGGCCCTGGACGCCGCCCACCTGGCGCTGCCGGCGGAGGCCAGGGAGGCGGAGCGGCGGGTGTGGCAGCGCACCTACACGTCCATGCCGGCCGGGACCCATCCGCACCTCGCGGCCACCGGCACGCTGCTGCGCAACGAGATGGGCCGCAGCGCCTACCCCCAGCTTCTGGAGCTGTTCCTCGACGCTGCGGCCATACGCCTTCCACGGAAGGCCGGGTGACGGGTGCTCAGGCCTGCTCGGCCGCTCCGTCCAACTGCTCGATGGTGGCGATCGACGGGGCGGTGCCGCGCAACTGCCCGGCGACGCCCTCGGCTTCGCGCAGCACCCGGACCGCATTGCTCCAGGTCAGCTTGGAGAGATCGGCCTCCGACCAGCCCCGGCCGAGGAGTTCGGCGATCAGGTTGGGGTAGCCGGAGACGTCCTCCAGGCCCTGCGGGGTGAACGCGGTCCCGTCGTAGTCGCCGCCGATGCCGATGTGGTCGACGCCGGCCACCTCGCGCAGGTGGTCGAGGTGGTCGGCCACGGTGGAGACGGTGGCCATCGGGCGCGGGTGGGCGGCCTCGTAGGCCCGCTGGACCACCATCGCCTCCGGCGTGGTGTCCAGTGCGTGGAAGCCGTTGGCCTCCATGTTGGCGTCGGCGGCCGCGGTCCAGTCGATGGCCTCGGGCAGGATGAACTTGGGCACGAAGGTCGCCATGGCGACCCCGCCGTTGGCGGCCAGGCTCTCCAGCACGTCGTCCGGGATGTTGCGGACGTGGTCGCAGACCGCCCGCGCGGAGGAGTGCGAGAAGATCACCGGCGCGGTGGTGACCCGGAGCGCGTCCCGCATGGTGTCCGGGGACACGTGCGAGAGGTCCACCAGCATCCCCAGCCGGTTCATCTCCCGGACGACCTCCTCGCCGAAGCGGGTCAGCCCGCCGGCCACCGGCTTGTCCGTGGCGGAGTCCGCCCAGGGCAGGTTGTCGTTGTGGGTCAGCGTCATGTACCGCACGCCCAGGGCGTGGAGGGAGCGCAGGGTGGCCAGCGAGCTGTTGATCGACTGCCCGCCCTCGGCGCCCATCAGCGAGGCGATCCGGCCCTGGCCCCGGGCGATCTCCATGTCGTCCGCGGTGAACGCCAGCCGCAGGTCCTCCGGGTAGCGGGCGGCCAGCGCCCGGACGCAGTCCATCTGCTCCAGGGTCGCGCTGACTGCCCGGTCCCCGGCGTAGCCGGAGGGCACGTAGACCGACCAGAACTGAGCGCCGACCCCGCCGGCCCGCAGCCGGGCCAGGTCGGTGTGCAGCTGCGCCCGCTGGTCCTCGGCCAGGTCCAGCCGGTCCAGGTCGTAGTCGACCTGCATCCGCAGCGCCCAGGGCAGGTCGTTGTGACCGTCCACCACCGGGTAGCGCGCGAGCAGCGCCCGGGCCCGGTCCAGCAGGTCGGCCGCCGGGGCTTGGTACGCCACCGCGCTCAGCTCCCGAAGCCGAAGGAGCGGCCGCTGCTGACCTTGGCCCGCAGCTTCTTGCCCTTGGTGGTGGCCTGGTTGTTCAGCTCCTGCTGGAAGTCCCGCATCCGCTCGGCCAGGTCCTGGTCGAACGCGGCCAGCTGGCGCACCGCCAGCAGCCCCGCGTTGCGGGCCCCGCCGATGGAGACCGTGGCGACCGGGACCCCGGCCGGCATCTGCACGATCGACAGCAGCGAGTCCATGCCGTCCAGGTACTTCAGCGGCACCGGCACGCCGATCACCGGCAGGGTGGTGACCGAGGCCAGCATCCCGGGCAGGTGCGCGGCGCCGCCGGCGCCCGCGATCAGCGCCTTGAGCCCGCGCCCGGCGGCGGCATCGCCGTAGGCGATCATCTCGCGCGCCATCCGGTGCGCGGAGAGGACGTCGACCTCGTAGGGGACCTCGAACTCGTCGAGGGCCTGCGCGGCGGCCTCCATCACCGGCCAGTCGGAGTCGGATCCCATGACGATGCCGACCAGCGGCTGCTCACTCATTCGCTGTTTCCCTCTGTCGTTCTCTGGCGTTCTGGATCTCTGACGTGCTGCCCGGGACGTCCGACCGGCGAGGGCTACTCGGTGATGTCGCCGCGCAGATAGGCGGCGGCGTGCCGGGCCCGCTCCCGCACATCGTCCAGATCGTCCCCGAACACGGTGACGTGGCCCACCTTACGGCCGGGCTTCACGTCCTTCCCGTACATGTGCACCCGCAGCCCCGGATCCCGGGCCATGCAGTGGAGGTAGGCGTGGTACATGTCCGGGTAGTCGCCGCCCAGGACGTTCACCATCACGGTCCAGCGGGCGCGCGGGCGCGGGTCGCCCAGGGGCAGGTCCAGCACCGCGCGCAGGTGGTTCTCGAACTGCGAGGTGACCGCGCCGTCGATGGACCAGTGGCCGGAGTTGTGCGGGCGCATCGCCAGCTCGTTGACCAGGATCCGGCCGTCGCGGGTCTCGAACAGCTCGACCGCGAGATGGCCGGTGATGTCCAGCTCCCCGGCGATCCGCAGGGCCAGTGCCTGCGCCTCGGCCGCGAGGTCGGCGCCCAGGTCCGGCGCGGGCGCGGTCACCTCGTGGCAGATGCCGTTCTTCTGCAGCGACTCGACCACCGGGTAGGCCACGGCCTGCCCGTGCGGGGAGCGCACGACGTCCGCCGCGAGCTCCCGGACGAAGTCGACCTTCTCCTCGGCGAGGACCGGGACGCCCGCCCGGAACGGCTCGGCGGCCTCGGCCTCGTTCCGGACCACCCACACGCCCTTGCCGTCGTAGCCGCCGCGGGTGGTCTTCAGCACCACCGGCCAGCCCTCCGGGCCCTCGGCGGCGAACGCGGCCACGTCGGCCGGGTCGGCGACCAGCCGGTGCCGGGGGCAGGGCACGCCCAGCGCGTCCAGTCGGGCCCGCATCAGGCCCTTGTCCTGCGCGTACATCAGCGCGTCCGGGTCGGGCCGGACCGCGACGCCCTCGGCCTGGAGCGTCCGCAGGTGGTCGAGCGGGACGTGCTCGTGGTCGAAGGTGACCACCTCGCAGCCGGCGGCGAACCGCCGCAGGGTGTCGAGATCCCGGTAGTCGCCGAGGACGACGTCGTTCACCACCAGGGAGGCCGAATCCTGCGGGGTGTCCGCGAGGAGCCTCGTCCTGATGCCGAGCGGGATGGCCGCCTGGTGCGCCATGCGGGCGAGCTGCCCGCCTCCGATGATGCCGACTACTGGAAAAGTCACACCTGCAGGATATCGGGCCGCGCGGGCAGGTATCTGCGCAGGTGGTCCCCGAGTCCCTGCTTCCGCAGGTGCGCTCGGACACTTCCCCTTACCCTGGTCCGGAGAGGGGCAACCAGTCACGGAGTAATTGTGAGTCGGATGAGATACGCCCCTCGGCCCACGAACGAGGGCGCATGCAGGGATAGCATGTCCACCGCTCCCTATGAGCCATCAGAGAGACGGACCCACATGACCCCCACTGCCAAAGCACCTTCGACCGGCATCATCGGCCGCCTGGGCCAGGAGATCGCCAAGTTCGGTGCTGTCGGGATAATCGGCGTGGTCGTCCAGTTCGCGTCCCTGTCGGTACTGATCGACATGATGCCGCACGCGGTCGTTCGCGCGAACATCATCGCCACGTTGCTCGCCATTCTGGTCAACTACATCGGCTACCGGTACTGGGTCTACCGGGACACCGACTCCAAGACCCGGGCGCACGAGATCACCCTTTTCCTGATCTTCAGCGGAATCGGCCTGGTGGTCCAGAACGGCGTGCTCTACGCCCTCACCTACGGGCTGGACCTGCACACCAAGCTGGAGGTCATGGCCTGCAGCTTCATCGGCATCGGCGTCGCCACGCTGTTCCGCTTCTGGGCCTACCGGACCTGGGTCTTCAGTGCCCCGGCCGGCGCGGTCGAGGAGGCCGAGCAGATCCTCGCCACCAACACCGAGACCCCGGAGTCAGGCCCCGCCGCGTCCCCCGCCGCCGCCCCGGCGAAGGCCCCGACCGAGCCGCGCGTGCCCTCCCGCCGCGCCTGACCGGTCCCCCGGCTTCGAGCCGCACCGCCCAGAGGGCGGTGCGGCTCTTCTGTTACTGGTCCCCGACCTTGCGGCCCGGGGCTCCCGCTACCGGTCCTCGACCTTGCGGCCCGGGGCTCCCGCTACCGGTCCTCGACCTTGCGGCCGAGACTTCCCCTCACTGGTCCTCGACCTTGCGGCCGAGACTTCCCCTCACTGGTCCTCGACCTTGCGGCCGAGGAACAACGCGAACACCGGCGGCCGCTGCGACAGCAGGTCGAGTCGGCCGCCGTCCGCCTCGGCGAGGTCGCGGGCGACGGCGAGGCCGATGCCGGTGGAGTTGTGGCCGCTGACCGCGCGCTCGAAGACCCGGGCGCCCAGCTCGCTGGGGACGCCGACGCCCTCGTCCTGGACCTCCAGGACCGCCGAGGTGCCGCGCACCCGGGTCCGGATGGTGACCGAGCCGTCGCCGTGCATCAGCGAGTTCTCGATCAGCGCGGCCAGCACCTGGGCGACCGCGCCGGGCGTGCCGATGGCCTGGATGCCGGGCGGGCCCTCCAGGTACAGGGTGCGGTCGTAGCGGCGCAGCGCCGGGCGCCACTCCTCGACCTGCTGCTTGATCACGTCGTCCAGGTCGAAGGTGACCGCCGAGGCGTTGCGGGCCTCGCGGCTGTTGGTGAGCAGCCGCTGGACGACGTCGGTCAGCCGCTCGACCTGGGTCAGCGCGATCGCGGCCTCCTCCTTGACGGTGTCCAGGTCATCGGTCTCGACGATCTCCTCCAGCCGCATGGACAGCGCGGTCAGCGGGGTCCGCAGCTGGTGCGAGGCGTCGGCGGCGAGCCGGCGCTCGGCGGTGAGCATCCGGCCGATCCGGTCCGCGCTGGCGTCCAGCACCTCGGCGACCCGGTCGAGCTCGACGATGCCGTAGCGGCGCTGCCGGGGCCGGGGGTCGCCGGAGCCGAGCCGTTCGGCGGTCTCGGCGAGGTCGACCAGCGGCTGGGCCAGCCGCCGGGACTGCCAGACGGCGAGCGACATGGCCGCGACCACGGTGAGCACCGCCACCAGGCCGAGCAGCAGCAGCATGTTGCGGATCTCGCGGTCCAGCGGCTCGCGCGACTGCTGGACCAGGACCTGCTCGCCGTGGGCGCCGGTCTCCCGCGCGGTGATCGGGTCGTCGCCGGCCGGGCGGCTGCCCAGGGTGATCGGGGCCTGTCCGGGGACGGTGACCACGGCGTAGCGCTGGGCGTTCTGGCTGGCCAGCCCGGACAGCGCCTCGGCGTCGATGGGCTCGTCGGCGACCAGCCGGTTCTCCACCACCCCGATCAGGTGCAGTGCCTCGGTGGTGACCTGGGAGTGGGCGTTGCTGTCGATGCTGCGGGTCTCGACCACCCCCAGCGGCACGCTGAACAGGGCGATCACCACCAGCACCACAGCCAGGGTGGACGTGATGAGCCGGCGCTTCACTCAGCGCTCAGCTCTTCTCGAAGCGGAAGCCGACGCCGCGCACGGTGGTGATGTAGCGGGGGCTGGTGGCGTCGTCGCCGAGCTTCTTGCGCAGCCAGGAGATGTGCATGTCGAGGGTCTTGGTCGAGGTCCACCAGGTGGTGTCCCAGACCTGCCGCATGATCTGCTCGCGGGTGACCACCCGGCCGGCGTCCCGGACCAGGACCCGGAGCAGTTCGAACTCCTTGGCGGAGAGCTGGAGCTCCTCCTCGCCGATCCAGGCGCGGTGCGACTCGATGTCGATCTTGACCCCGTGCGCGCCGGTGGTGAGGTCCACGCTGCCGCGCCGGAGCAGCGCCCGGACCCGGGCCAACAGTTCGGCGAGCCGGAACGGCTTGGTGACGTAGTCGTCCGCACCGGCGTCGAGACCGACGACCGTGTCGACCTCGTCGGCGCGGGCGGTCAGCACCAGCACCGGGAAGCCGTGGCCCTCGGCGCGCAGCCGACGGCAGACCTCCAGGCCGTCCATGCCGGGCAGGCCGAGGTCGAGCACGAGCAGGTCGATGTTGCCGCCTTCGAGGCCGGCCTCCAGCGCGGACGGGCCGTCCTCGCGCACCACGACCTCGTAGCCCTCCCGGCGCAGCGCACGGGCCAGGGGCTCCGAGATGGCGATGTCGTCCTCGGCGAGCAGTACACGGGTCATGTACTGATCGTAGTGCGCCCGGGAACCGGCACCGGCGAAAAGTGGCTGGTCGTGATCGGCGGCCTCAGACCTCGCGGACGCCCGCCCGCCAGACCCCGGCGACCAGCGGGACACCGGGGCGGTAGGCGAGGTGGACGTGCGAGGGCGCGTCCAGCAGCACCAGGTCGGCGCGGGCGCCGACGCGGAGGCTGCCGACGTCGCTGCGGCGCAGCGCGGCGGCGCCGCCCGCCGTGGCGGCCCAGAGCGCCTCGTCCGGGGTCATCCCCATCTCCCGGACCGCGACGGCGATGCAGAAGGGGACGGAAGTGGTGAAGCTGGAGCCGGGGTTGCAGTCGGTGGACAGGGCCACGGTCGCTCCGGCGTCCAGCAGCCGCCGGGCGTCGGGGTAGACGGCGCGGGTCGAGAACTCGGCGCCGGGGAGCAGCGTCGCCACGGTGTCCGAGGAGGCCAGGGCGTCGACGTCGGCCGCCGAGAGGTGGGTGCAGTGGTCGGCGGAGGCCGCGCCCAGCTCGACCGCGAGCTGGACGCCGGGGCCCTCGGTGAGCTGGTTGGCGTGGACCCGAGGGGCGAGGCCGCGCTTCATCCCGGCGGTCAGCACCGCCCGCGCCTGGTCGCCGTCGAAGGCGCCGCGCTCGCAGAAGACGTCGACCCAGCGGGCGTGCGGGGCGCAGGCGTCCAGCATCGGGCCGGTGACCAGGTCGACGTAGCCGGCCGGGTCGTCGGCGTACTCGGGGGCGACCACATGGGCGCCGAGGTAGGTGACCTCGTCGGTGTGGCGGCCGGCGATCCGCAGCGCGCGGGCCTCGTCCTCGACGGTGAGGCCGTAGCCGGACTTGCACTCCAGCACGGTGGTGCCCTGGCGCAGCGCCTCGCGGACGTAGCGGGCCACATTGGCGTCGAGCTGCTCGTCGGTGGCGGCCCGGGTCGCGGCGACGGTGGTGCGGATGCCGCCGGCGCTGTAGGCGCGGCCGGACATCCGGGCGTTGAACTCGGCGGTGCGGTCCCCGGCGAAGACCAGGTGGGCGTGCGAGTCGACGAAGCCGGGAATCACCGCCCGGCCCCCGGCCGCCACCACCTCGTCGGCGGCGGGCGCGGCGGCGGCGGGGCCGACCCAGGCCACCCGCCCGTTCTCCAGCGCGATCGCGGCGTCGGCGAGCAGCCCCAGCGGACCCTCGCCGAGGGCGGGTCGTTGGTGGCGAGGCTGCCGATGTCGGTGATCAGGATGCTGCTCATCGGGGCTCCAGGCTGGGCGGGGGCGGGTCGGGGGCGGCCGGGTCGGGGTCGGCGGGGTCGGGGCGCGGGCGGTCAGACGCGCAGCTGCGCCATGGCCTCGGTCAGCGCCCGGCCGGTGTCCGGCAGGGCCTGGTGGACGCCGTCGCGGACGACGGTGCGACCGCCGACCACGACCTCCCGGACGTCCGCGCCGCCGGCGGCGAAGACCGCCGTCTCGGCGGCGAAGCGCGGCTCGGTACCGGCCGTGCGCGGGGTGTCCAGGGCGACGGTGCAGAAGTCCGCGAGCGCGCCGACGGCGATCCGACCGGCCTCGGACCAGCCGAGCGAGGCGTGGCCGTCCTCGGTCGCGGCGCGAAGCAGCGCGGCGGCCGTCCAGTGGCCGCGCCGCTGGGTGGCCAGCCGCTCGTTCAGCTCCAGCGCACGGGCCTCCTCGAAGGGGTCGATCACCGCGTGGCTGTCGCTGCCGAGCGAGATCGGGCAGCCGGCCTGGGAGAGCCGGCGGGCCGGGCCGATGCCGTCGGCGAGGTCGCGCTCGGTGGTCGGGCACATGCAGATCACCGTGGAGCTGTCGGCGAGCAGGCCGATGTCGGTGTCGGTGAGGTGGGTGGCGTGGACGGCGGAGGTGCGCGGGCCGAGCACCCCGTGCCGGGCCAGCAGCTGGGTGGGGCTGATCCCGTGGGCGGCCAGGCAGGCCTCGTTCTCGGCGGTCTGCTCGGAGAGGTGGACGTGCAGCGGTGCCCGGCGCTCCCGGGCCCAGTCGGCGACGGTGCCCAGCTGCTCGGCGGGCACGGCGCGGACCGAGTGCACGGCCGCGCCGATCCGGGCGTGCTCACGGGGCTTCAGCGCCCCGGCGCGGGCGGCCCAGGCGTCGGCGTCGCCGTCGCTGAAGCGCAGCTGGTGCCGGTTGGGGGCCTCGCCGAAGCCGGCCGCGAGGTAGCAGGTGTCGAGCAGGGTGATCCGGATCCCGGCCCGGGCGGCAGCCTCGATCAGCGCCTCGCCCATGGCGTTGGGGTCGTTGTAGCGGGCGCCGCCGGGGGCGTGGTGGACGTAGTGGAACTCGCCGACGGCGGTGATCCCGGCCAGCGCCATCTCGGTGTAGACGGCGGTGGCCAGGGCCAGGTAGCGGTCGGGGTCGAGCGCGTCGGCCACCCGGTACATGACGTCGCGCCAGGTCCAGAAGGTGCCGCTGCCGACCTGGACGCTGCCGCGCAGCGCCCGGTGGAAGGCGTGCGAGTGGGCGTTGGCCATGCCCGGCAGGGCCAGTCCGGTGAGCACGGTGGCCCCGGCCGGGGCCGGGCCGCTGTCGGGGGTGACGGCGGTGATCCGGCCCTCGGCGGAGACGGCGATCAGCACGTCCGACTCGACCACCGGGTCGGTCCAGGCGTGCGGCGCCCAGAACAGGCGGTCCGGGCCCCCCTCGCCCCGGGCCGCCGCGCTGCGCGGCTCGGGCATGCTCCGGGCCGCGGGCATGGTCCCGGGGGCCTGCCGCGGACCGGACAGCGGATCGGCCTCGCGGACTGTCTCCGCCACGGACGGGCTCACCGGCATGTCAGGTCCTCCAGGACGTCGGCCAGCGCTGCCGCACCGGCCAGGCAGTCGGTCTCGACGGCGTGCTCGCTCGGCGAGTGCGAGACGCCGGTGGGGTTGCGGACGAACAGCATGGCGGTCGGCACGACCGCGGACAGGATGCCCGCGTCGTGGCCGGCGCCGGTCGGCAGGACCGGGGTGTCCGGCCCGAGCCGGGCGGCCAGCCGGTCGCGGAGCGGGGCGTCGAAGTCGACCACCGGGGTGTAGGACTCGCGCACCACCTCGGCCCGGACGCCGTCCCGCTCGGCCCGTTCGCCCGCGGCCTGGGTGATCTCCTCGACCAGGGCGGTGAGCGTGGCCTCGTCGGCGGCGCGCGAGTCCAGCCAGCCGCGCACCAGCGAGGCGATGGCGTTGGTGCCGTTGGGCTCGACCGCGACCTTGCCGAAGGTCGCCAGCGCGCCGTGCTGCCGGGCCTTCTTCCGGGCCGCCAGCACGGTGTTGGCATAGGTCAGCATCGGGTCCCGGCGGTCCTCCAGCCGGGTCGTCCCGGCGTGGTTGGCCTCGCCGTGGAAGTCGAAGCGCCAGCGGCCGTGGGGCCAGATCGCCGAGGCGACGCCGACCGGATGGGGCGTGTCGGCCAGGAACCGCCCCTGTTCGACATGGAGTTCGACATAGGCGGCGACCCTGGACAGCCGTTCGGCGTCCTTGCCCAGGGCCGTCGGGTCCTGCCCGGCCACCTCCATGGCGTCGGGCAGCCTGACCCCGTCGGCGTCACGCAGCGCGTACGCCTGATCCGCCGTCAGCACCCCGGCGCTGAGCCGTGATCCGACGCAGGCGACGCCGAAGCGCGCGCCCTCCTCGTCGACGAAGTTGGTCAGCGCCAGCGGGCGGACCGGCTCGACCCCGCGCTGCAGCAGCGCGTCCAGCGCGGCGAAGGACGAGACCACGCCGAGCGGGCCGTCGAAGGCGCCGCCGTCCGGGACCGAGTCCAGGTGCGAGCCGGTGACGATCGCCCCCTCGCCCTGCGGGTCGCCGTACCAGGCCCACTGGTTGCCGTTCCGGTCCACCTCGTAGACCAGTCCGCGCGCGGCGGCCTGCTCGGCGAACCAGGCCCGGCACTCGGCGTCGGCCGCGGTCCAGGCGTGCCGCCGGTACCCGCCGGACGCGTCGAAGCGTCCGACGGGCAGCAGGTCGGCCCACATTCGGCGGTAGCCGTCGGCGGCGTCGCCGAGCCGTTCCTCCCACTCGCTCACGTGACTACTCGCCCTCACGCATGGGGATGCGGACGCCGCGCTCGTCGGCGACCTCGGCGGCGATGTCGTAGCCGGCGTCGACGTGCCGGATGACGCCCATGCCGGGGTCGTTGGTGAGCACCCGGCGGATCTTCTCGCCGGCCAGCTTGGTGCCGTCGGCGACGGTGACCTGGCCGGCGTGGATCGAGCGGCCGATGCCGACGCCGCCGCCGTGGTGGATGGAGACCCAGGAGGCGCCGGAGGCGACGTTGACCATGGCGTTGAGCAGCGGCCAGTCGGCGATGGCGTCCGAGCCGTCGAGCATCGCCTCGGTCTCCCGGTAGGGGGAGGCCACCGAGCCGCAGTCGAGGTGGTCGCGGCCGATCACCAGCGGCGCTTCGAGGGTGCCGTCGGCGACCATCTCGTTGAAGCGCTCGCCGGCCTTGTCGCGCTCGCCGTAGCCGAGCCAGCAGATCCGGGCCGGCAGGCCCTGGAAGTGGACCCGCTCGCCGGCCATCTTCATCCAGCGGGCCAGCGACTCGTTCTCCGGGAAGAGTTCGAGGATGGCCTTGTCGGTGGCGGCGATGTCCTTGGGGTTGCCGGAGAGCGCGGCCCAGCGGAACGGGCCCTTGCCCTCGCAGAACAGCGGCCGGATGTAGGCGGGCACGAAGCCGGGGAAGTCGAAGGCCCGGGTGTAGCCGGCCAGCTGCGCCTCGCCGCGGATCGAGTTGCCGTAGTCGAAGACCTCGGCGCCCTTGTCCTGGAAGCCGACCATCGCCTCGACGTGCCTGGCCATGGACTCGCGGGCGCGGACGGTGAACTCGGCCGGCTTCTCGGCGGCGTAGGTCGCCATGTCGTGGAAGTCGATGCCGATCGGCAGGTAGGCCAGCGGGTCGTGGGCGCTGGTCTGGTCGGTGACGATGTCGATCGGGGCGTCCATCGCCAGCAGCTGCGGGACCAGCTCGGCGGCGTTGCCGAGCAGGCCGATGCTGAGCGGCTTGCGCTGGTCGCGGGCCTCGACCGCGAGCTCCAGGGCGTGCTTGAGGTTCTTGGCCTCGACGTCCAGGTAGCGGTGCTCGATCCGGCGGGTGATCCGGGTCTGGTCGACGTCGATGCAGATGGCGACGCCGTCGTTCATGGTCACCGCGAGCGGCTGGGCGCCGCCCATCCCGCCGAGGCCGGCGGTGAGGGTGATGGTCCCGGCCAGGGTGCCGTTGAACTTCTTGGCGGCGACGGCGGCGAAGGTCTCGTAGGTGCCCTGGAGGATGCCCTGGGTGCCGATGTAGATCCAGGAGCCGGCCGTCATCTGGCCGTACATGGTGAGGCCGAGCTGCTCCAGACGGCGGAACTCCTCCCAGTTGGCCCAGTCGCCGACCAGGTTGGAGTTGGCGAGCAGGACGCGCGGCGCCCACTCGTGGGTCTGCATCACGCCGACCGGACGGCCGGACTGGACCAGCATGGTCTCGTCCTGCTTCAGCGTCTGCAGGGTGCGGACCATGGCGTCGAAGGAGCGCCAGTCGCGGGCGGCCTTGCCGGTGCCTCCGTAGACGACGAGCTTGTCGGGGTGCTCGGCGACCTCGGGGTCGAGGTTGTTCATGAGCATTCGCAGCGCGCCCTCCTGCTGCCAGCCCTGGGTGGTGAGCGCGGTGCCGCGCGAGGCGCGCACCGGGCGCGGGCCGCTCTGCTGCTGCGTCATGACTCTGTGACCTCCTCGACGGGTGGACCGGCGGTCCACCCTGATGGATACATTCATTCAGTTCTGCGTACCTTGAAGATACCCAATCATTCGCGGCTCCACCAGAGCCATTCGGCCTCCGCCTGTACCGGTGACCTCCCCCTGGAGCACGGTAGGCCGGTGTCCTCCCGCCCGCGAGCGAGAGGACACCGGCCTGAACCGTGCGGTGATCATGCAGTTGTGGGACCTGTTGCGGCCGTGGGACCTGTTGCGGCCGTGGGACCTGTCGCGGCCGTGGGACCTGTCGCGGCGGGGCTTACCGCCGGGCCGCCGCGCCGCGCACCACCGGGCGGACGCTGCCGGCCGCCGGGCCGGTGGAGGCGAAGGCGCCGATCCGGCTGCGCCGGCCCAGCAGCCGGCCGTCCTCGGTCCGCGCCCAGAGCAGGGTCTCGTGCCCGTGCTCCCAGCGCGCCTGCAGCCAGACCGCCAGTTGCAGTCCCACGCCGTAGCCGAGCACCAGCAGCCCCGCCGCCGGACCGGCCAGCAGTCCGAGCCCGCAGGTCACGATCATCCCGCCGAGCAGCCAGAGGCCGTTCATCCGGGCCATCCGCCGCCTGGTCTCCTGCGGCGGCTCCAGAGTGATCGCGAAGGCTGCCTTCTCCGCGCCGCGGGCCCGCCCGGCGTACCAGCGGAACCGGCCGAGCAGCCCGGCGAGCAGGGCCAGGACGAACAGCGCGGCGCCGAGGTAGGCACCGCGCCGGCTCCCGGTGAGGGTCGGCTCCAGCAGTCCGGCCAGCGCGCCGACCAGGCCGATCCACATCAGCGTGCGGGCGACCGTTCCCCGGACGACCACCACGCGAGCCCGCGCATATGTCCCACGCATTCCACGACTCCCAATCCTTGAAAGCTCCCCATCAGTCAAAGCCTTGGCGGGACCTTAGCCCCGATCTGTGAGAACGGGGTGAATGCCGGCCGGAGAAAATTCCGGGGCGAACGCGGCGGCAGCCATCGTCCGACGGCGCAGCCCCAACCCCCGGTACAGCCGGACGGCGGGGGCGTTGTCGTCGTTCACCAGCAGCGCCACCCGGCCGTGCGCCGCCAGGGCCTCGCGCACTGCGTGTCCGCAGACCTGGGCGGCCAGGCCCCGGCCCCGGGCGGCGGGGTGGACGGCGACCCCGGCGAGCAGCCCGACCGTGGGCGCCGACCAGGCCAGCGCGGCGACGGCGAGCAGCTCCCGCGCCGCCCCGCGGACCCCCACCCACTGCTCCACGCCCGGACGGTCCGGGTGGGCGTGGGAGTCGGCGAAGGCGAGATCGAGCAGGTCCGCGACGGCGGGCTCGTCGGCCGGCCCCAGCCGGCTCGCCCGCCCGGTCGGCAGCGGCGCCTCCGCCGCGGTCCGCTCCATCCAGCTGAACGGGGAGGTCGGCTGCAACCCCGGGAGCTGCTCGACGGCGGCGGCCACCACAGCGGGCTCGCCGAGCGCACGGTAGCCGGGACCGACCTCTGCCAGCACCTGTCGGAACAGGGCCACGGCGGCGTGGAGGCCGGCGGGGTCGGCCGCGTGGAGGGCGATCCGGTCGCGGCCGGAGAGGTCGGGGGCGGCCACGGCGACCGCGCCGTCCAGGGTCCAGGCCCGGCTGGTCCCGCCGACCCGGCGGGTCAGCCCCTGGGCGGCCCAGAGCAGCAGGGAGTCGTCGTCGCAGAGGGCGGCCAGCCGGCCGGGGTCGTTGATCTCGTGCATCCGGAGATCATCGCCCACCCGGGCGCGCGGTCCCTCGTCCGGGGCGCACAACCGCTCCGCGCGCCCGGAGATCGGGTGAATCCCGGGGCGGTCGGGGCACGAACCGGCGGTTTCGGGCCTCCTGCGGATGAGAGTAGGGCCGACCTACGCTCCCCCGATCCGAACTCAGGAGAACCGAAGCCATGTCAGCACCGAAGCGTCTGCGCATCCTCGTCCCCGCCCTGGCCGTTCCGGCGCTGGCCGCGCTGGCCGCGGTCGCGTCCGCCGGCCCGGCGCAGGCCGCGCCCGCGCACCCCGCTCCGGGCGCCCGGATCGCCCACACCGCCTGGGCCCACCCCCACCGCGCCCACCTGCTGCCGGCGCACCTGCTGCCGCTGCACGCCCAGCCCGGCGACGCCTCGCCGGTCATCGGCCGCCTGGCCAAGGGCGACCGCTTCACCACCCACCAGAACCGGGGCGGCTGGACCCAGATCACCGACCGCACCACCCACGCCGAGGGCTGGGCCCACTTCACCCACCCGCACCGCACCACCTCGCGGGTCGGCCTGGAGCACGGCCGGGTCATGGGGCGCTGAGTCAGGCACCCGGTCGGGCACCCGGTCGGGCGCCGGGTCCGGCGCCCGGTCAGCCGACGAACAGGCCGCGGGCGGCGGCGCCCTGCTCGAACGCCTCCAACCGGGCCACCGACTCCGGCAGTTCGTCGCACATCGCCTGGAGCAGTACCCGCCCCAGCATCATCGGGGCGCAGGCGGTGTCGAACACCAGGCTGGAGCCGACCGCCGCCGGCAGCATCACGTCGGTCAGCTCGGCGACCGGCGCGAACACGCTCTCGGCCACGGTGACCACGGTCAGTCCGGCGCGCTTCGCGGCCGAGAGCACGTCCACCACCTCGCGCGGGTGCCTCGGCAGCGAGAAGCAGATCAGCGCGGTCGCGCCGGCCTGGACGGCCTGCTCGACCTGGTCCAGCGCCATGGAGCCGCCCTGGTCGATCAGCCGGACGTCCGGATGGACCTTGGCCGCGAAGTAGGCGAAGCCGTGCGCCTGGGCCGAGGCCGCGCGCAGCCCGAGCACCGGCAGCGGCCGGGAGGCCGCGAGCAGTCGCGCGGCCTGGAGCACCGGCTCCGGGTCGGCCAGTACCGCGGCGAGGTGCTGGAGGTTGGCGATCTCGGCGAGCACCGCCTGCTGCTGCTCGTTGCGGACCGCGTCCTTGGCGGTCTCCTGGCCGACACCGGGCTCGACCTGGTCCCCCGGGCCGAGCTCCCGCAGCCGGCGGCGCAGCGCGGGATAGCCGTCGAAGCCCAGCGCCACGGCGAAGCGGGTCACCGAGGGCTGGCTGACGCCCGCCAGCTCGGCGACCTCGACACTGGAGAGGAAGGGCGCGTCGGCCGCGTTGCGCACCAGGCAGTGGGCGATCCGCCGCTGAGTGGGCGTCAGCCGGTGTCCGTCGAACAGGCCGAGCAGCCTGCCGGACGGGCCGGGCGTCACGCCCTCGCCCACGGCGGACGGTGTCTCCTCGCTCACGGACACCCTGCCTTTCGCATTGCTGGAGCCGCAGCCCGGGATGATCGGGGACCGGCCTGGTTCCCGACTCTGCATGAACCCATACAACGTCGGCAAGTGCCTTCTCGTTCACCGGACAGCCACCTGCGGTTCCGGCGGCGCCCGGTAGGTGGAACCGGACCCGGAGCCGTCCCTGAGCCGGACCCTGAACTCTCCCCGAGTCGGCCCCGGCAGGCTGTGGACGCCCCCCGCCGGTCCCTACGCTCGTAGCCATGCAGCAGTACGGGGACAGTGAACTCAAGAGCGACCTGAAGGCCACGGTGCGGACCGCCCAGGAGTTGGGACCTGACTACGAGTCGGATCTCATCGACGGCTTCCTCCAGCGCCTCGACAGCCGGCTCGACGCCCAGGTGACCACCCGCGTCCGGCGCGAGCTGGACCGGGAGACCGGCCCGGCCGAGGTCCGCGGGCGTCGGGAGCGGCGCGGATTCGGCTCCCGCTTCCACTACTTCTCCCTGGTCGCCGCGATCCCGCTGACCGCGATCGCCGCGGGCCAGGGCGGGATCGCCGGGATGGTCGTGGTCTGGCTGGGGATCGTCGGCGTCAACGTCGCCCAGTCCTTCGGCGGCGACGGACGGCGGCCCGGGGAGCGGGGCGACGCCAGGGAGGAACGCGCCCGGCGCCGGGACGGCTGGGACTGACGGGCCCTCGGCCCGCCGGTCGCACCCCCGTCCCGGCGCCGTCACGGTGCTCAGGCCAGCGGGCCGGTGACCGTCTCGACGGCCGCGACCAGGCCGCCGGAGGCGACGAACTCCGCCGCCGCGTCCAGGTCGGGGGCGAGGAAGCGGTCGGTGCCCGGTCCGGCGACCCCGGCCGCGCGGGCCGCGGCGACGGCGGCGGCGGTCGCCGGCGCGAGCGGACCGTTGCCGGCCGCGACCCGGATGTCCAGCGCCCGGGCGGAGGCGGTCAGCTCGACGGCCAGGATCCGGGCCAGGTTGTCCACGGCGGCGCGCAGCTTGCGGGCGGCGGACCAGCCCATGGAGACGTGGTCCTCCTGCATCGCCGAGGAGGGGATCGAGTCCACCGAGGCCGGGACCGCGAGCCGCTTGTTCTCGCTGACCAGCGCGGCCTGGGTGTACTGGGCGATCATCAGGCCGGAGTCCAGGCCCGGGTCGTCGGCCAGGAACGGCGGCAGGCCGTGCGAGCGGTTCTTGTCGAGCAGCCGGTCGGTGCGGCGCTCGGCGATGGAGCCGAGGTCGGCGGCGGCGATGGCGAGGAAGTCGAGCACGTAGCCGACCGGCGCGCCGTGGAAGTTGCCGTTGGACTCGACCCGGCCGTCGGGCAGCACCACCGGGTTGTCGACGGCGGCGGCCAGCTCGCGGTCGGCGACCAGCTGGGCGTGCGAGAGAGTGTCCCGGCCGGCGCCGGCCACCTGCGGGGCGCAGCGGATCGAGTAGGCGTCCTGGACCCGCGGCGCGTCGTCCTGGTGGTGGCCGGTCAGCCCGGAGCCCTGGAGCACGGCGAGCATGTTGCCGGCGCTGGCGGCCTGGCCCGGGTGCGGGCGGATGGCGTGCAGCTCGGGCTGGAGCACCTTCTCGGTGCCGAGCAGGGCCTCCAGCGACATGGCGGCGGTGATGTCGGCCGTGGTGAACAGCCGGGAGAGGTCGGCGATGGCCATGACCAGCATGCCGAGCATGCCGTCGGTGCCGTTGATGAGGGCCAGGCCCTCCTTCTCGGCCAGTTCGACCGGGGCGATCCCGGCCTCGGCGAGCAGTTCGCCGGCCGGGCGGACCGCGCCGTCCGGGCCGTAGGCGACGCCCTCGCCCATCAGGGTGAGCGCGCAGTGCGACAGCGGCGCCAGGTCGCCCGAGCAGCCCAGCGAGCCGAACTCGTGCACGACCGGGGTGATCTGCGCGTTCAGGATCGCGGCCATGGTCTCGGCGACGACCGGGCGGACGCCGGTGCGGCCGGAGGCGAGGGTCTTCAGCCGGAGGAACATCAGTGCCCGGGTGACCTCGCGCTCGACCTGCGGGCCCATCCCGGCGGCGTGCGAGCGGACCAGCGAGCGCTGGAGCTGGGCCCGCAGCGGGCGGTCGATGTGGCGCACCGCGAGCGCGCCGAAGCCGGTCGAGACGCCGTAGACCGGGCGCGGCTCGGCGGCGAGCGCGTCGATCCGAGCCCGGGAACCCGCCATCTCGGCGAGGGCGTCCTCGGAGAGCTCGATCCGGGCGTTGCCGCGCGCAACCGCGATCACATCCGCCGGGGCGACATTGGCCTTGCCGACGACGACGGTCCCGCCGACCACGTTCTCATCCACCACGCTGTGCATATCCATATGCGTAATGAGAACAAATGAATGGCTCTATGACAACCGGCCTGGTGGATACGATGGACTGCACCCCGCCCGCACGCCGCTCAGCAGGGAGTCTCCCCCATGGCCCGGGTCACCGAACGCCGCCGCACCGTCCGTCTCCAGGGGCAGGAGCGCAGCGTCCGCCCGGACAGCCTCGCGGCCGAGGAGCCGCTGGAGATCCGGATCAACGGCTCCGCACTGACCGTCAGCATGCGCACCCCCGGGCACGACTTCGACCTGGTGGCCGGCTTCCTGGTGGCCGAGGGCCTGGTCGCCGGAGCGGAGGAGCTGACCGCCCTGCGCTACTGCGCGGGCGCCACCGACGAGGGCGTGAACACGTACAACGTGATCGACGCCGCGCTGCGCGACCGCGCCGCCGCCCCGGTCTCGCTCCACCGCAACCTGCTGACCTCCAGCGCCTGCGGCATCTGCGGCCGGGAGACGATCGAGTCGATCCGGGTCCGGGTCCCGCACGACCTCGCCGCCGACCCGCTGCGGATCACCCCGGACGTCCTCTACGGGCTGCCGGACACGCTCCGGGCCGCCCAGCGGGTCTTCGACTCCACCGGCGGCCTGCACGCCGCCGGGCTCTTCACCTCCGAGGGCGAACTGCTCTGCCTGCGCGAGGACGTGGGCCGGCACAACGCCGTCGACAAGGTCGTCGGCTGGGCGCTGCGGGAGAACCTGCTGCCGCTCACCGGCCATGTGCTGATGGTCAGCGGCCGGGCCTCGTTCGAGCTCACCCAGAAGGCCGCGATGGCCGGTCTGCCGCTGCTGGCCGCCGTCTCCGCGCCCTCCTCGCTGGCCGTGGACCTCGCCGAGGAGCTCGGGCTCACCCTGGTCGGGTTCCTGCGCAACCGCAGCGGCAACGTCTACACCGGCGCCGAGCGGATCACCGAGGCGCCCTGAGCCGCGGCTCAGGGCGGCGAGGCGGGGCCGGAGAGGGCGACCGCGACCGCCGCGCGCAGGGTCGGGCCCAGTGCCGAGAGCGCCAGCGTGGACTCGTCCGCGAACAGCTCCAGCAGCCAGCCGCCGGCCGGGTTGCTGCCGCCCGCCGCGATCATCGCCCGGTAGCCGCCGACCAGCAGCACCGCCTCCTCCGCCGGGTCGTTGCCCGGCATCCCGGAGCGGAGGGTGAAGGCGCTGCCGCGCACCGCCCGGGCCGTCAGCGGGTAGGAGCGGAGGTCGAAGACGGCGTCCGGGGCCTCGTTCACCGCCCGCTGCGCCTGCGCCCGGACCGAACTGGGCCCCCTGGTCATCCGGCGCACCCCGTAGTGGGCGGTGCGCATCCGGTCCGAGCCGGGCGGCAGGTAGGAGATCCACCAGGCCACCGCGTCCAGCATCGCCGCCGCGGTCTCGGCGACCAGCTCCAGCCGGCCGACGGTGTCGGCCGGGTGGACCCGGCGGTTGGGCTGCTCCTCGTCCAGCGCGCCGACCACGGCGGCCAGCAGCTGCCCGGGGTCGGCGCTGTGCCGGGCGCCGCGGAAGCGCCGCCGCTCGGTCCGCCGGCCCGGCTGCGGCGTGCCGTTCTCCACCAGCCGCACGGTGGCGTCCGGGGCGACCCCGCGCCCGGCCACCACCGGGTGCGCGGCCTGCCCGGCCTTGGCCCGGTACTGAGCGGCGTCGGCCAGCCGGAACAGCCGGTCGGCCGTGGTGACCGGACCGATCCGGTCACCGGTCGAGGCGACCCCGCAGGCCACCCCCTCGCCCTGCTCCAGGGTGAGCGCCTGGGCGCACAGCTCCTCCGCGACCCGGACCACCTCGTCCGCCGTGGGGCCCGCCGCGACCAGGCAGAACTCGTCGCCGCCGAGCCGGCCGGCCACGCTGCCCGGCAGCAGCGCGCCGCACAGCGAGAGCTGGTTGGCGAACCGCTCCAGCAGCCGGTCGCCGACCTCGTGGCCCAGCTCGTCGTTGACCCGCTTCAGCCCGTTGACGTCGCAGACCACCAGCGAGACCACGGTGCCGTCGCGGTGGTGCGCCTCCAGCGCGGCGTCCAGCCGGGCGTCCACCGCGCGCCGGTTGGCCAGCCCGGTGAGCGAGTCGGTGAAGGCCAGCCGGCGCACCTCCTCCAGCTCCTGGCTCTGGGCCAGCCCGGCCGAGATCTGCGCGGCCAGGACGGTGGCGAAGGCCGCGTCCTCGTCGGTGAAGACCGGGCGGTCCAGCCCCCGGGAGAGGTAGAGCTCGCCCCAGGCCCGGCCGCGCAGCAGGATCGGCGCGACCAGGCAGCAGCCGCGTCCGCGGCGGCGCAGCGAGGCCGCGCGGGCCCGGCAGGCCGGGCCGTCGCCGGGGGCGTCCTCGTCGGCCGTCTGCCGCCAGGCCCGGGGCAGGCCGTCCGCGTCCGACCAGGGCTCGCCGAGGCCCCGCTGCTCCAGGAAGAGGGCGATCTCCGGGAAGTCGGCCACCGGGTAGGTCTCGTCCTCCGGCAGCTCCACCTCGCCGGGCGCGAGCAGCCCGTTGTTGACCAGGACCCGCAGCTGCCCGCTCTCCCGCTCCCAGACCGAGACCGCCGCGAAGTCGGCGTCCAGCACCTCCCGGGCGCGCCGGGCGGCGGCTTGCAGGGCGCCGATCCGCGAATCGGCGGCGGACATCACCTGCGCCAGCCCGACCACGGCCCGCAGCCGGGCGTCGGAGTCGACCGCCGCCGGTGCCGCCGCCGGGACTGCCGCCGGGACTGCCGGGACGCCCGCCGGGGCCGCCGGGGGCTGCTCGCCGCTGACCTGCACGCCCCTGCCGCCTCTCCGCCGAACGGTGCGCACGCGTGGACGTGCGGATCTTCAGCCTAGGGACAAACCAGGCAAACCGTCGCGGTCGCCCCGGCGGCCGCCCGGGCAGCTACAGTCCTTCGGCCGCATCCGACACCCGGCTCAGCAGCCAGGGCTCCACCAGGCCGAGACCGCGCACCGGCCGCCGCCACATCGGCTGCAGCTGGAAGCGGTAGGACTGCTCGCTCTCGTCCACCTCGACCGGGCGGTCCTCCGGGTCCAGGCCCACGGCTGCGACCGCGGCCAGCGCGTCGGCCGCGCCGGGCGCCAGCCCGAGCGCCCCGCCCGCGCCCGCCGGGGCCACCACCGACTCCCGCTCCAGGGCCGCCGCCAGCTCGCCGTCGACCAGCACCGCGTCCTTGGGGGCGATCGAGGTCAGCCGACTGGCCAGGTTCACCGTGGTCCCGAAGACATCGCCCATCCGGGTGGTCACCGTGCCGAAGGCCATCCCGACCCGCAGCGCGGGCATCGCCTCGTCCTTGCCCAGGATCTCGACCAGGGCCAGTCCGATGTCGGCCGCCTTGGCCGCGTCGTCGGCGACATAGAGGATCTCGTCGCCGAGGGTCTTCACCAGCCGTCCGCCGCGCCCGGCGACGATGTCGGCGCAGGTGATCTCGAAGTTCTCGACCAGCTCGCCCAGTTCCTCGTCCTCCAGCCGGCGCGACAGCCGGGTGAAGCCGACCAGGTCGGCGAAGCCCACCGCGAGCCGGCCGCTCTGCATGTCGACGTCCTCGGCGGCCTGCACCACCCGCCCGGTCACCGCCGCCAGCTGCCGCCGCCAGACGTAGACCAGGAACTGCTCCAGCTCCGGCAGCAGCAGCTCCACCAGCGGGTAGGCCACCTCGGCGCGGGACAGGCCGGGCTCGGCCGCCGCCGTCAGGTGCTCCATGAAGGTGTCGATCTGCCACTCGGCGAGCCGGGCGGTGGTCTGCCCGGTCGACCGGGCCACCTGGACCGCCATGCCCTCGCTCAGCAGGCCGGCCTCGACCATCCCGGCCAGCCGGCGCAGGGCGATCACGTCGGCGTCGGTCAGCGCCCGGGACTGGCCGATGTCGGCGAAGCCCATGGCCCGCCAGAAGCGGGAGGCCAGCTCCATCGACACCCCGGCACTGCGGGCGGCCTGGAACGGGGTGTACCGGCGCCCGGAGTCCAGGATCAGCCGCTCAAGCTGCATCGGGACCGACTCCGCCTCCGGGTCGGACGGTCCTTCGTCGGGCGGCGCCGCGTCCGCGTCCGCCGCCGACGGCACGTCGGTGTCGGCCCCCTGCCGCTCCACCGCCCGGTCCTCGTCGCTCACCAGTCCGCCCTCGCGTCCACGCCCTGCCGCCCACGACTGCTGTGTCCTTGCTCACACCGCCGCCCGAATCCTCGCACGGATTCATCCTCGCAGGGGCTCCGCCCCTGGTCGGACGTGCACGACGTCGCCGGCGGCGACGGCCTGTTCGACGCCGTCGGCGGCCCGCACCACCAGCCTGCCGTCCCCGTCCACGCCCACCGCCTCGCCCAGCAGCTCCCGGCCGCCGGGCAGTTCCACCCGGACCGGGCGACCGATGGTCGCGCACTGGGCGGCGTAGGCCGGGCGCAGCCCGCTGGCCTCGGAGTGGCCGGCCACCGAGCACCAGTCCTGGTAGAGGTCGGCGAAGGTCCGCAGCAGCGCCCGCAGCAGCGTCTCCCGGTCGATGACGCCCGCCCCGGCCAGCAGCAGCGAGCCGGCCGTCGGAACCGGCAGCTCCTCGGCCCGGAGGCTGACATTGAGTCCGATGCCGACCACCACCGCGTCGCCGGCCAGCTCGGCCAGGATGCCGCCGAGCTTGCGCTCCGTCCCGTCCACGGTCACCAGCAGGTCGTTCGGCCACTTGAGCCGGACCCCCACCTCGGCCGTACGGCTGAGCGCGGACGCGGCGGCGACCCCGGTCAGCAGCGGCAGCCAGCTCCAGCGCTCCCGGGGCACGCCCAGGTCCCCCGGTCGCAGCAGCATGGACAGGAAGATCCCGGAGCGGGCCGGCGCGCTCCAACTGCGGTCCAGCCGGCCGCGCCCCGCCGTCTGCTCCTCGGCCACCAGCACCGCGCCGGCGGCGGCCTCCCCGGCGGCGGCCTGCGCCACCAGGTCACTGTTGGTCGAACCGGTCTCACGCACCACCCGCACCGAGGTCCACATCCGGTCGGGACCGACCAGGGCTCGTTGCAGGGCGGTGGCGCGCAGTGGCGGCCGGTCCAGGTCGCTCCATGGAGAAGTCACTACCCCACCCTATGACGCCGGTCACTAGGCGTATCCGCCATGCTGCCGTCATGGCTACGCTACTGAGCAGAAACCTCACCCGTTGGTGCTGCCGGGAGCCGCGTGCGCCCCGGACAGCACTACCCCCTCCTGACGGGAGTCGCGCCGGATGTCCCAAGCCGAGAACGCCAACGAGGGCGCGGCCAGCCACACCACCGCAGGGAAGATCGCCGAGCTGAAGCGGCGGATCGACGAGGCGGTGCACTCCGGCTCCGCGCGAGCGGTGGAGAAGCAGCACGCCAAGGGCAAGCTGACGGCCCGTGAGCGGGTCGCCCTGCTGCTCGACGAGGACTCGTTCGTGGAGTTCGACGAGTTCGCCCGCCACCGCTCCACCAACTTCGGCCAGGAGCGCACCCGTCCCTACGGCGACGGCGTGGTCACCGGCTACGGCACCGTGGACGGTCGTCAGGTCGCGGTGTTCGCCCAGGACTTCACCGTCTTCGGCGGCTCGCTCGGCGAGGTCTTCGGCGAGAAGATCGTCAAGGTGATGGACTTCGCCCTGAAGACCGGCTGTCCGATGATCGGGATCAACGACTCCGGCGGCGCCCGGATCCAGGAGGGCGTGGCCTCGCTCGGCCTCTACGGCGAGATCTTCCGCCGGAACGTCCTCGCCTCCGGCGTCATCCCGCAGATCTCGCTGATCATGGGCCCCTGCGCCGGCGGCGCGGTCTACTCCCCGGCGATCACCGACTTCGTGGTGATGGCCGACCGGACCTCGCACATGTTCATCACCGGCCCCGACGTGATCAAGACCGTCACCGGCGAGGACGTCGGCATGGAGGAGCTGGGCGGCGCCCGCGCCCACAACTCCAAGTCCGGGGTGGCCCACCACCTGGCCTCGGACGAGAAGGAGGCCATCGACTACGTCAAGGCGCTCCTCTCCTACCTGCCCTCCAACAACCTGGAGGAGCCCCCGGCCTACCCGGAGGAGGCCGACCTCACCACCGGCGAGCTGGACCTGGAGCTGGACGTGATCGTCCCGGACTCCGCCAACCAGCCCTACGACATGCACAAGGTCATCGCCCATGTGGTGGACGACGGCGAGTTCCTGGAGACCCAGTCGCTGTTCGCGCCGAACATCCTCACCGGCTTCGGCCGGGTCGAGGGCCACGCGGTCGGCGTCGTCGCCAACCAGCCGATGCAGTTCGCCGGCTGCCTGGACATCAACGCGTCCGAGAAGGCCGCGCGCTTCGTCCGCACCTGCGACGCCTTCAACATCCCGGTGCTGACCTTCGTCGACGTGCCCGGCTTCCTGCCCGGGACCGACCAGGAGTGGGACGGCATCATCCGCCGGGGCGCCAAGCTGATCTTCGCCTACGCCGAGGCCACCGTCCCGCTGATCACCGTGATCACCCGCAAGGCCTACGGCGGCGCCTACGACGTCATGGGCTCCAAGCACCTGGGCGCCGACCTCAACCTGGCCTGGCCGACCGCGCAGATCGCGGTCATGGGCGCCCAGGGCGCGGTCAACATCCTGCACCGGGCCGAGCTGGGCGGGGCCGAGGACCCGGAGACCCGCCGCGCCGAGCTGATCGCCGACTACGAGGACACCCTGCTCAACCCCTACGTCGCCGCCGAGCGCGGCTACGTGGACGCGGTGGTGCTGCCCTCGGAGACCCGCCAGCACATCGTCAAGGGCCTGCGCGCGCTGCGCAACAAGCGCGAGGTGCTGCCCCCGAAGAAGCACGGCAACATCCCGCTGTAGCCCCCGCCGCGGTCAGGGACGGCCGCAGCGGTGCCGGAGCCGAGCCGAGCTGAGGAGACTGAAGAGATGGCACCGATCAAGGTCCTGCACGGCCGGCCCAGCCCCGAGGAGCTGGCCGCCGTCCTGGCGGTGGTCTCCGCCCGGGCGGCCGCCGCCGCTGCCGCCCGGGACGAGGAGGACAGCCGCCCGGCCGTCTGGGCCGACCGCGCCCGCACCCTGGGCGCCCCGCCGCGCCCCGGCGCGCACGCCTGGCGTACGTCCGCCTGGGCGCGCTGAGCAGCGCTCCGACCGAACCTGCGCTGCCACCTGCGGGGGCGTCCGATTTGAGTACGCGTACTCAGGCGCGGCGCGCCCCCGCGGGTGCACGCTGGAAGACATGCTCTGGTCCGACCCGGTTGACGACACCGTGCAGGAGAAGCGCCGCATCCAGGCGCTCCTGCAGCGGCTGGGCGCGGTCGTGGCCGTTTTCGCCGTGGTACTGCTCATCATCGTGATGGCCTGAGCATTGTGACGGCCTGACGCAGTGTGACGGCCTGACCGGCGCCCCCTAACCTGGACGCCATGACCTTGCCACTGGTGCTCGCCTCCGCCTCCCCCGCCCGCCTCGGACTGCTGCGCCAGGCCGGTCTCGACCCCCGGGTGGTCGTCAGCGGCGTGGACGAGGAGGCCCTGGGCGCCCACGGGCCCGCCCCCGCCGAACTAGCCCTGCTGCTGGCCGAGGCGAAGGCCGACGCGGTCGCCGCCACCCTGGACGCCCCCGCCCTGGTGATCGGCTGCGACTCGGTGCTGGAGCTGGACGGCCTGGCCCTGGGCAAGCCCGCCGACGCCGACGAGGCGCTGCGCCGCTGGCAGTCGATGCGCGGGCGCAGCGGGGTGCTGCGGACCGGCCACTGCGTGGTCGACGGCCGGACCGGCAAGCGGGTCTCGGCGACCGCCTCGACCACCGTCCGCTTCGGCACCCCCTCGGACGAGGAGGTCGCCGCGTACGTGGCCTCCGGCGAACCCCTGCACGTGGCCGGAGCGTTCACCCTGGACGGCCGCTCCGCGCCGTTCATCGACGGGATCGACGGCGACCCGGGGAACGTCATCGGGCTGTCGCTCCCGCTGCTGCGCACCCTGCTGGCGGAGCTCGGCGTCCGGATCACCGACCTGTGGGTCTGAAAGGCAGCGCCCCGGAAGGACTGCGGACCTGAAACAACCTGACGCACTGTCGGGCTACCCCGCTACCGTGTAGCGGGGTAGCCCGTTGCGGTAGGTGGGGGTGGGGGCGGTGGACGCCAATGTGCTCAACATCGTTCTGGGTGTGGTCTCCAGCGCGCTGAGCGCCGCGCTGGCCTGGGCGGTGCAGTCGGGCCTGCGCCGGCGCCGGCTGGAACGCAAGCGGGAGTTCTTCGGCATGCCCAGCGGCAGCGAGTGCCTGGTGGTCGCGCCGCGCAAGGCCCAGAGCTCGGTCGAGGAGCGGGTGATAGCCCAGCGTGACGTCTACGCGATGATGGAGCTGGCCTCGCTGATCCGGGACTGCGGCGCCGAGGCCGAGGTCATTCCGGCCGGCGAGGTCCGCCAGGGGGTCGGCGGCCGGGCCGAGTTCTGCATCGGCGGCCCCGCCGCCAACGAGCGCACCGCCGCCCACCTGCGCTGGAAGTTCCCCGGGGTGAGCACAACGGCCGAGTGGGAGGCCGGGCTCAACCAGCTGATCATCGGCGACCGCACCTACACCAGGGAGAAGGGCCTGTCCGAGTACGTGCTGCTGGCCCGGATCACCGGCGGCGAGGGCGAGCGGCCGACCTTCCTGGTCTGCGGGCAGACCGCGACCTCCAACCTGGCCGGGGTGCGGGTGCTGTCCCGGCGGCACCGCGAGCTGATCCGGGCGCACGGTCCCAGCGGCAGCTTCGCCCTGCTGCTGCGGGTGGTGCAGGCGGACGCCTACGGCTCGGACGTGGTGGAGTTCGTCGGCGACGTCACGGCGCAGGCGTCGGCAGCGCCCCAGCCGGCGGCGGCCCCCGGCGGACCTGCGGCGCGGACACCGGGTCAGAACCCTTCGCGGGTGGCATGAGCAGCAGCAGGACCAGCAGCGCCAGGACCACCGTCAGCTCCAGGAAGGGCACCACCCCGGAGAGGGCGAGCAGCACCGCCGCCAGCACCCCGTGCACCACCGCACAGAGTATGAGCAGAATCCTTGTGGGTCGCCCCATCGACCGGTCGCGTACAGCCATGCGTGCGCAGACCCCCGCGACCAGTAGCAGGAGGGCCGCCAGCAGGCCGAGTCCGACCCAGGCCCCGAGGGCCATCGCCCTGGGCGCCAACCCGCCGAAGGACATGTTCTGGCTCGTCACCGCGTCCCCGAGGACCAGCCCGAACAGGGCGAGGACCAGCCCCTCCACCGCGAGCAGCACCGCTGCCGCACCCGCCGTCCACCTCCGCATGAGTAGACCTTACTGATTGGTAATCAGTTGCGGAAGGGGCGGGGCACGAGTGGGGTCCGACCGGTGCGGCGTACCGTGGAACGAACGGAATCACCCTCCGTGTGGGCAAGCTCACCACCCTGACCGACTCGGCAGCAGCCCTCCGGAGTCCATAAACTCATCCTCGGTTCAAGAAGGGAGCCATTGTGCGCAAGGTGCTCATCGCCAACCGCGGAGAGATCGCAGTCCGCGTCGCCCGGGCCTGTCGGGACGCCGGTATTGCCAGCGTCGCCGTGTACGCCGAGCCGGACCGGGACGCGCTGCATGTCCGCGCGGCCGACGAGGCCTTCGCCCTGGGGGGCGACACCCCGGCCACGAGCTACCTCGACTTCGGCAAGGTACTGAAGGCCGCGGCCGACTCCGGCGCGGACTCGGTCCACCCCGGCTACGGATTCCTCTCCGAGAACGCCGAGTTCGCCCAAGCGGTGCTCGACGCCGGACTGGTCTGGATCGGCCCGCCGCCGCAGGCCATCCGCGACCTCGGCGACAAGGTCGCCGCCCGGCACATCGCCCAGCGGGCCGGTGCGCCGCTGGTGGCCGGCACGCCCGACCCGGTCTCCGGACCGGACGAGGTCGTCGCCTTCGCCCGCGAGCACGGCCTGCCGATCGCCATCAAGGCGGCCTTCGGCGGCGGCGGTCGCGGTCTGAAGGTCGCCAGGACGCTGGAGGAGATCCCGGAGCTGTACGAGTCGGCGGTCCGTGAGGCCGTCGCCGCGTTCGGCCGCGGCGAGTGCTTCGTCGAGCGTTACCTGGACCGTCCGCGCCATGTGGAGACCCAGTGCCTGGCCGACTCCCACGGCAACGTGGTGGTCGTCTCCACCCGTGACTGCTCGCTCCAGCGCCGCCACCAGAAGCTGGTGGAGGAGGCCCCCGCGCCCTTCCTCACCGAGGCGCAGAACGCCGAGCTGTACGCGGCCTCCAAGGCGATCCTCCGCGAGGCCGGCTATGTCGGCGCCGGGACCTGCGAGTTCCTGGTCGCCGTCGACGGCACCATCTCCTTCCTGGAGGTGAACACCCGGCTCCAGGTCGAGCACCCGGTCACCGAGGAGGTCACCGGGCTGGACCTGGTCCGCGAGCAGTTCCGGATCGCCGACGGCGAGGAGCTGGGCTACGGCGACCCCGAGGTCCGCGGCCACTCCTTCGAGTTCCGGATCAACGGCGAGGACCCGGGACGCGGCTTCCTGCCCGCCCCCGGCACGGTCACCGTGTTCGCCCCGCCCTCGGGCCCGGGTGTCCGGCTGGACTCCGGCGTCGAGGCCGGCTCGGTCATCGGCCCGGCCTGGGACTCGCTGCTGGCCAAGCTGGTCATCACCGGCGCCACCCGGCAGCAGGCGCTGCAGCGCGCCTCGCGGGCGCTGGCGGAGTTCACCGTGGACGGCATGGCCACCGCGCTCACCTTCCACCGCGCGGTCGTCACCGACCCGGCCTTCGCCCCGGAACTGACCGGCAGCGACGAGCCGTTCACCATCTACACCCGGTGGATCGAGACCGACTTCGACAACACCATCCCGCCGTTCAAGCCCTCGGGCGCGGACGGCGAGGAGCCCGACGGCCGGGAGACCGTGGTGGTCGAGGTCGGCGGCAAGCGGATCGAGGTCTCACTGCCCTCCGGGCTCGGCGCCTCGGCCGCGCGTCCGGCGGCGGCCAAGTCGAAGCGGCGCGCGGTCACCGGCAAGTCGGGTTCGGCGGCCTCCGGCGACACCCTGGCCTCGCCGATGCAGGGCACCATCGTCAAGGTCGCGGTCGAGGAGGGCCAGACCGTCGCCGAGGGCGAGCTGATCGTCGTCCTGGAGGCGATGAAGATGGAGCAGCCGCTCAACGCCCACAAGGCGGGCACCGTGGTCGGCCTCAGCGCCTCCATCGGCGCGACCGTGACCAGCGGCGCGGCGATCTGCGAGATCAAGGACTGACGGTACGACAGCGCCCCGGCCCCGCCCCTACGGCGGCGGACGGGGCGCTTTCGGCTGCCGGGCCGTTCGGCTGCCGGGAAGCGCTCCGGTCGGCCGGGTCACACCGTGCCCGCGCGTCCCCGGAGGGCGGCGGCGATCGGGGCCGCAGCCGGGGCCGGTGATCTCCGCTGGCCGGGGAAGGCCCCCCGGGTGGGCATGCCGACCACCGGCGGTGCCGGTGGCCGCCCGGCGGCGGGACCGCCGGCTCCGCCCGAGGCCACGCAGACCTGCACCCCGCGGTCGGCCAGGGCGTCCAGCTCCCGGGCGGCCTGCTCGGTGCCGGTCGAGAGCTCGTCGGTGACCAGGTAGGTGATGCCCTCGGTGCCGACGGTCTGGAACATGGTGTCGGAGCCGAGCTTGCCGTGGTCGGCCAGGACCACCACCTCGGCGGCGGCGGCCACCAGCGCCCGGTCGACGCTGGCCGAGAGCATGTTGGTGGTGGACAGGCCGCGCTCGGCGGTCAGCCCGCTGCCGGAGACGAAGGCGCGGGTGACCCGCAGCCCCTGGAGGGACTGCTCGGCCCCGCTGCCCACCAGGGCGTAGTTGGACCCCCGGAGCGTGCCCCCGGTCATCACCACCTCCACCCGGTTGGCGTGCGCCAGGACCTGGGCGACGAGCAGCGAGTTGGTGACCACGGTCAGGCCCGGAACCCGGGCCAGGCGTCTGGCGAGCTCCTGGGTGGTGGTGCCGGCGCCGACGACGACGGCATCGCCCTCGGACACCATCGAGGCGGCGAGGTCGGCGATGGCACTCTTCTCGGCGGCGGCGAGATGGGTCTTCTGCGGGTATCCGGGCTCTCGGGAGAATCCGCCGGGGAGCACCGCGCCCCCGTGCCGGCGGTCGAGCAGGCCCTCGGCCTCCAGGGCCCGCACGTCTCGGCGTACGGTCACCTCGGAGGTCTGGACGACTCGGGCGAGCTCACGGAGCGACACGGCTCCGTTGGCGCGCACCATTTCTAGGATCAGCTGGCGACGTTCTGCTGCGAACACGAAACAGACGGTAACGTGCATGACCGTCTGCTTTCCGGCGTTTGCACCTAGTAGCCGAAGTTGTCCGTCATCCAGCGGCGCACTCCGCTACACTGCGCGCCGCACATGCCCGAACGCACTCCCCCCGTGCCGTCCGGGCGCGCCGCCGGCCCGCGCCGGGCCGGTCGGCTCGGCGCCGATCAGCCCTGGGCGCGCTTGCGGATGTGCAGCTGACGGGCGGCCTCGGCGATCGAGCCCGAAACCGACGGGTAGACGGTGAAGGCGTTGGCGACCTGCTCGACCGTCAGATTGAGCTCGACGGCCAGCGAGATCGGGTGGATCAGCTCGCTGGCGCGCGGCGCGACCACCACGCCGCCGACCACGATCCCGGTGCCGGGGCGGCAGAAGAGCTTCACGAAGCCGTCGCGGATGCCCTGCATCTTGGCCCGGGGGTTGCCGCGCAGCGGCAGCTTCACGCAGACGGCGTCCATCTTCCCGCACTCGACGTCGGCGGCGCTGTAACCGACGGTGGCGATCTCCGGGTCGGTGAAGACGTTGGAGGCGACGGTCTTGAGGTTCAGCGGCTGCACCGCGTCGCCGAGCGCGTGGTACATCGCGATCCGCCCCTGCATGGCCGCGACCGAGGCCAGCATGAACACCCCGGTGCAGTCGCCGGCCGCGTAGACGCCGGGCGCGGAGGTCCGGGACACCCGGTCCACCTTCACCTGGCCGCCCTCGCTGAGCGCGACCCCGACCTCCTCCAGGCCCATCCCGGCGGTGTTGGGGATCGAGCCGACCGCCATCAGGCAGTGCGAGCCGGTGATCACCCGGCCGTCGGCCAGGGTGACCTCGACCTTGTCGCCGACCCGCTGGACCGACTCGGCGCGCGAGCGGGACATGACGTTCATCCCGCGCCGCTTGAAGACGTCCTCCAGCACGGTGGCGGCGTCCGGGTCCTCGCCCGGGAGCACCCGGTCGCGGCTGGAGACCAGGGTCACCTTGGAGCCCAGCGCCTGGTAGGCGCCGGCGAACTCGGCGCCGGTGACGCCGGAGCCGACCACGATCAGCTCCTCCGGGAGCTCGTCCAGGTCGTAGAGCTGGGTCCAGTTGAGGATCCGCTCGCCGTCCGGGGCGGCCTCGGGCAGCTCGCGCGGGTGGTTGCCGGTGGCGATCAGCACCGCGTCCGCGCGCAGGGTCTGCGTCCCGCCCTCGGCGAGGTCGACCACCACGGCGCGCGAGCCGTCGACGTCCTGGCCGCCGTCGAGCCGTCCGGAGCCGCGCAGCAGGGTGACTCCGGCGCGGGTGACCGACTGGGTGATGTCGTGCGACTGGGCGACGGCGAGCCGCTTCACCCGTCGGTTGACCTTGCCCAGGTCCACCCCGACCACCCGGGTGGAGGCCGGGTCGGCCGCCACCTTGATCCCCAACTCCTCGTAGGAGGAGTCGAAGCCGGTCATCACCTCGGCGGTGGCGATCAGCGTCTTCGACGGCACGCAGTCCGTCAGCACCGCCGATCCGCCGAGGCCGTCGCGGTCGACGACGGTCACCTCCGCGCCGAGTTGGGCAGCGACCAGCGCCGCCTCGTAGCCGCCGGGTCCGCCACCAATGATCACAATGCGAGTCACGCCGTCCATTGTCCCGCACCGGGCGGGTGTACGACACCACGGGTCCGCGCACCCCGGTGCCACTCCCGTACGCTGTGACCCATGTCGCTCTATGCCGCCTACGCCAGCAACCTCGACGCGCGGCAGATGAGCCGTCGGGCCCCGCATTCGCCGCTGCGCTGCACCGGCTGGCTGGACGGCTGGCGGCTGACCTTCGGCGGGGAGCAGTTCGGCTGGGAGGGCTCGATCGCCACCGTCGTCGAGGACGAGAAGCAGCAGGTCTTCGTCGGCCTCTACGACATCGCCCCCGGGGACGAGGCCGGACTCGACCGCTGGGAGGGCCTGCCGCTGGGGTTCTACCGCAAGGTCAGGGTCAGGGTGCACACCCTGGAGGGCGATCTGACCGCCTGGACCTACGTCCTCAACGACTACGAGGGCGGCCTGCCCTCGGCCCGCTACCTGGGCATCATCGCCGACGCCGCCGAGTCGGCCGGCGCCCCGTACGACTATGTGATGGACCTGCGCAAGCGCCCCTGCTGAGGCCGCCCGCCGGGGATCCGGCGACGGAGCCGGCCCCGGATGCCTCCATCCGGGGCGGATCGGCGCGGGACACCTCTACGCGCGTAGGGCGAACGGGTAGCCTCCTCCCCGTGGACGCACACCTCCGGCCGATAGCCGCCCCGCCCGCCGCCCCGGACCCCGCCGTCGCCGACCCCTACGGCGCCGCCGAGCGGGCCGCCGCCGCCCTGCGCGCGCGGACCGGGGCCGAGCGGCACGACGTGGCCCTGGTGCTGGGCTCGGGCTGGCTCCCGGCCGCCGACGAACTGGGCGTGCCGGAGCACGAGTTCGACGCCACCGAGCTGCCCGGCTTCGCCCCGCCCGGAGTCGCCGGGCACACCGGCCGGGTACGCTCGCTGCGCCTCGGCGCCAACCGGGTGCTGGTCCTCCTCGGCCGCACCCACTACTACGAGGGCCGCGGCGTCGCCGCCGTCGCCCACGGCGTCCGCACCGCCGTCGCGGCCGGCTGCCGGACGGTGGTGCTCACCAACGGCTGCGGCGGCCTCCGCGCCGGGATGACGCCCGGTCAGCCGGTGCTGATCAGCGACCACCTCAACCTCACCGCCGCCTCGCCGATCGTCGGCGCCAACTTCACCGACCTCACCGACCTCTACGCGCCCCGGTTGCGCGCCCTCTGCCAGGAGATCGACCCCGGCCTCGCCGAGGGTGTCTACGCCCAGGTCAGAGGCCCGCACTACGAGACGCCAGCCGAGATCCGGATGCTCCGGACGCTGGGCGCCGACCTGGTCGGGATGTCGACCGCGCTGGAGGCCATCGCCGTCCGCGAGGCCGGGGCCGAGGTGCTCGGCCTCTCGCTGGTGACCAACCTGGCCGCCGGGATGACCGGCCGACCGCTCAGCCACGCCGAGGTGCTGGCCGCCGGGGCCGCCTCGGCGACCCGGATGGGCACGCTGCTCGCCCAGGTCCTGGAAAGGATCTGACGCCCCCTCCCCCACCGATCGGAAGAGGCCATGACCACCGTTCCCGCCACCGACCTGCTCGTCCGGGCCCGCGCCTGGCTCGCCGAGGACCCCGACCCGGACACCCGCGCCGAACTCACCGGCCTGCTCGCCGCCGCCGAGTGCGGCGCCACCGGCAGCAACGAGGGCGCCGGCAGCGAGGAGCAGGCGCGGGCCTGGTCCTCGCTGGCGGAGCGCTTCAGCGGGACGCTCCGCTTCGGCACCGCCGGGCTGCGCGCGGCCATGGGCGCGGGCCCGATGCGGATGAACCGGACCGTGGTCACCCGGGCCGCCGCCGGGCTCGCCGCCCACCTCCGCCGGACCGACCCCGAGGCGCTGGTCGTCATCGGCTACGACGCCCGGCACCGCTCCTACGAGTTCGCGCTGACCACCGCCGCCACCGTGGTCGGCGCCGGACTGCGGGCCGCGCTGCTGCCGGGGCCGCTGCCCACCCCGGTGCTCGCCTTCACCGTCCGCCGGCTCGGCGCGGCGGCCGGGGTGATGGTGACCGCCAGTCACAACCCGGCCCAGGACAACGGCTACAAGGTCTACCTGGCCGACGGGGCGCAGATCGTCCCGCCGCTGGACGCCGCCGTCGCCGCCGAGATCGACGCGCTCGGCCCGCTCGCCTCGATCCCCACCGCGGCCGACGGCTGGGCCATCCTCACCGAGCGGGAGACCGTCGAGCCCTACCTCGCCCGCGCCGTGGCCACCCTCGACCCCGGCAGCCCGCGCGGGCTCACCACGGTCTACACCCCGCTGCACGGCGTCGGCCGGGACCTGCTGCTGGCCGCCTTCGCGCGGGCCGGCTTCCCCGCGCCCGTCGTCGTCCCCGAACAGGGCGAGCCCGACCCGGACTTCCCGACCCTGCGCTTCCCCAACCCGGAGGAGCCGGGCGCGCTGGACCTGGCCTTCCGCACCGCCGCCCGGCACGCCCCGGACCTGGTGCTGGCCCACGACCCCGACGCCGACCGGCTGGCGGTCGCGGTCCCCGACCCCGGCCTGCCCGGCGGCTGGCGCGCCCTGTCCGGGGACGAGGTGGGCGCCCTGCTCGCGGCCCACCTGGTGGCCCGGCGGGCCGAGGGGACCTTCGCCACCACCATCGTCTCCTCCTCGCTGCTGGCCCGGATCGCCGAGGCCGCCGGGCTCGGCTACGCCGAGACGCTGACCGGCTTCAAGTGGATCACCCGGGCTCCGGGACTCCGCTACGGCTACGAGGAGGCGCTGGGCTACTGCGTCGACCCGGAGGCGGTCCGCGACAAGGACGGCCTCACCGCCGCCCTGGCCGTCGCCGAACTGGCCGGCGTGCTGGCGGAGTCCGGCCGGACCCTGGGCGACCTGCTGGACGACCTGGCGCTCACCCACGGCCTGCACGCCACCGAGCAGCGCTCCGCCCGGCTGCACGACCCGCACCGCATGGCCGCCGTCCTGGCCGGGCTGCGCGAGCGCCCGCCGACCGTCCTCGGCGGCCTGCGGGTGGACTCCGCCGAGGACCTGGGGCAGGGCGCCGACGGCCTCCCACCCACCGAGGGGCTGCGCTACCGGCTGAGCGGCGACGGGGTCGCCTCGGCCCGGGTGGTGGTCCGCCCCTCCGGGACGGAACCCAAGCTCAAGTGCTACCTGGAGGTGGTGGTCCCGGTGCCGTCGAGTGACGCGCTCGGCGACGCCCGCACAACGGCGCGCGAACTCCTGGCAGCGATCGCCGCCGACCTCGGCTCCTCCGCCGGGATCTGACGGCACGGCACTCTAGGGTGGCAGCCATGGAGACCACCGACAATCCAGCGATATCCCTGTCCGGCGCGGCCCTCGGCGACCCGGCGGACGCCGCCCGGCTGCTGGACGTCCCCGGTGTCCGGAACCTGCGCGACGCCGGGGGCCACGCCACGGCCGACGGCGGCCGGGTCCGCGACGGCGTGCTGTTCCGCTCCGGTTCGCTCGGCGAGCTTCGGCCCGAGGGCGCGGCCCGGCTCGCCGAGCTCGGCCTGAGCACCGTCGTCGACCTGCGCGGAGGGCCCGAGGTCGCCTGCTGGCCGGACCTCCGGCACGGCCTGGAGTACACCCTGGTCTCCCTGCCGACACTGCCGCCGCTGCCGGACGCCTCCGCCAACCCCGACTCGGCCAACCCCGACTCGGCCGACCCCGGCTCGGCCGTGAACGCCGCCGCCTCCACCGCCGACACCGCCGACACCGCCGACACCGCCGACACCGCCGACACCGCCGACACCGCCGGGAGGATCGCCGCCGCCCGGACGGCCGCCGCCGCCGACGGCGTCCACTTCGACGGCCTCGACTCGATGTACGTCTTCATGGCCGACGTGGCCGGTCCCCCGATCGTCGCCTGCCTCCGCCGGCTGCTGGAGCCCGGGGCGCTGCCCGCGCTGGTCCACTGCGCCGTCGGCAAGGACCGGACCGGGATCACCGTCGCCGTGCTGCTCGACGTCCTCGGGGTCGACCGGCGCACCATCGACGCCGACTACGTGCTCTCCAACACCGGCCTCGGGCTGCTCGGCGAGCCCGTCCACTACCTGGACGAGTTCGGCGTGGACCGGATCTCCCGGCCGGTCCACCCGGTCCTGCTGGAGCTGTTCCTGGACCGGGTGACCGCCCGCCACGGCAGCACCGCCGGGTTCCTCCGGGCGCACGGGCTGACCGGGGCCGAGCTGGAGCAGGTCCGGCGGCTGTTCACCCGCCCGGCCTGAGCCCCCGTCCGGGCCCGGGTCCCCGTCGCCGGACGCCGCGGCCGGTCCCGAGCAGCAGCGCGGCGCCGACGCCGAGCAGGGCCAGCGCGGTCAGCGCGGCCGGGCCGACCCCGGCCGAGCCGGTGTCGGCCAGCTGCGGCCGCCACCGGTCCGCCCGGTCGGCCGACGGCCGCGCCGCCCACTGCGCCGTCCACTCTGCCGTCCACTGCGTCTCCGGCTGCGCCGGACGGACGTGCCGCCGCACCCGGCGGGCCCGCTCCACCCGGAACAGGTAGGGCTCGGAGACGCCCACCGGCAGCGGCACCGACTGGCCGCCCAGCCGGACCGGCACGAAGCCCACGGCCATGGTCAGCCACTGACCATCGGGAGCCGACCGGCCGAAGCGCAGCCGCAGCGGGACGGCGGTGCGGCTCCCGGCCGCCAGGCCGGTCCCGGCGGCCGGCCCGACCTTCCCGGCCAGCACCCCCGCCTCGTCGAGCAGCCCCACCGGGTTCCAGCGCCCGGCCGCCCTCCGCCACTGCAGCTGGACGTCGCCCCGGTGCAGGGTGCGGGAGCGCGCCCCGAAGACCACCACCGCGGCGACCCGTCGGCAGGGCACGGCCAGCCGGTTGCCGACGGTCAGCGAGAAACGCGACCAGCGGCCGCCGGCCGGGTACACCCGGTGCAGCCCCCGCAGCCGCAGTGCCAGCGCCTGCCGCTTCCCCTGGACCAGTTCGAGCCCGCAGCCCGGCGCGGACCGGGCGGGCTGCCGCCGTGCCGCCGTGGAGCCGTCCGCCGCCGCCCTGGGCGCCGCCCTGGCCGTCCCCGGGCCGGGGTCGCCGCCGCGGCCCGGTCGGGCGCACCGACGGCCAGCAGCGGCCCGGCCAGGGCCGCGGCCAGGCCCAGCCCCATCGTCTGCCGCATCCTCTTCTTGGTCACGCTCCGAATCTGACACGCCACCAGCGGTCACGCCCGGCGGGCGCCCCCGCCGCACCCGCCGTCCGGGTGTCCGCCCGGCGTCGGGCAGACTTCCAGGATGAACATCATCATCCGCCCCGCTCTCGACTCGGAGCTCGACGCCGCAGGCCATCTCACCGCCGAGTCATTCATCGCCGACGGGCACACCGCGCGCGACGGCGACTACGCACAGCGACTGCGCGACGGGCGCGACCGCTCGGTGCAGGCCGAACTGCTGGTCGCGGTGGACCCCGCGAGCGGCGCCCTGCTCGGGTCGGTGACCTTCGCCCCGCCCGGCTCGCCCTACGCGGACCTGGCCCAGGAGCAGGAGGGCGAGTTCCGGATGCTGGCCGTCTCCGCCGAGGCCCGCGGCCGGGGCGCGGGCGAGGCGCTGGTCCGCGGCTGCATCGACCGGGCCCGCGAGCTCGGCCTGCCGCGGCTGGTGATGTCCACCCAGAACGCCATGGTCCACGCCCACCGGATATACGACCGGCTGGGCTTCGTCCGCACCCCCGAACGCGACTGGTCCCCGGTCCCCGGAGTGCAACTGATGACCTATTCGCTCGACCTCCGGTAGCACGACCGGGGTCGACGGAGCGGAATTGCCGGTTCCAGTCGTCGGGTGAATCTCCTCACGTCCGACACAACATCTGGTGGTGCTTCTGAGAAGCGCCACCAGATGTATGCTCACTCTCGCTGTCGACGCAGGGGAACCCGGTGCGAATCCGGGACTGCCCCGCAGCGGTGAGCGGCCGGTGCTTCTGCCTGGCCGCAAGTCCGATGACCTGCCGACAGCCGTGAACTTCCGGGCCTCGCGGGTGGGCCGAGGATGTGCTGCGCGCTGCCTTCATGCGTGCCTGCGCGCCTCGATCCCGCCCGTCGCGACCCACCGCCGACCGGCCGCCGACGAGGAGCGAAAAGTGATCGACACAGCCACCGCCACCCTGCCCCAGCAGGCAGGTGGACCCGGTGCCCCCGGAACCGCCGACGGCCCCGGGGCCGCCCTGCTGCGTACCCTCACCGAGCGCTCCGTCGACCTGACCGAGGTCGACCCCGGCCGGGTCGCCGCCGCCGCCCTGCGCGGGCGCAGCGGCTCCGCCGACTACGCAGAGTTGCGAGGGCTGGCCACCGAGGCCGCCGCCGCGCTGATCGCCGAGGACCCGCAGTACTCGCGGCTCGCCGCCCGGCTGCTGGCCGAGGAGATCCGCGAGGAGGCGAGCGGCCAGGGCGCCACCTGCTTCGCCGCCTCGGTCACCGTCGGCCACCGGGAGGGCCTGATCGGCGACGCGACCGCCGAGTTCGTCACCGCCCACGCCGACGCCCTGGACGCGGTGATCGACTTCACCGCCGACGACCGCTTCGAGTACTTCGGCCTGCGCACGGTCTACTCCCGCTACCTGCTGCGCCACCCGATCACCCGTCAGGTGATCGAGACCCCGCAGCACTTCCTGCTCCGCGTGGCCTGCGGCCTGCAGATCGGCGGCGACACCGGGTCCGTGGCCGAGGTGGCGGAGCTCTACCGGCTGATGAGCCGGCTGGAGTACCTGCCCTCCTCGCCGACCCTGTTCAACTCCGGCACCCGGCACCCGCAGATGTCCTCCTGCTACCTGCTGGACTCGCCGCTGGACGAGCTGGACTCGATCTACAGCCGCTACGCCCAGATCGCCCGGCTGAGCAAGCACGCCGGCGGCATCGGCCTCTCCTACAGCCGGATCCGCTCCCGCGGCAGCCTGATCCGGGGGACCAACGGCCAGTCCAACGGCATCGTGCCGTTCCTGCGGACGCTGGACTCCTCGGTCGCGGCGGTCAACCAGGGCGGCCGGCGCAAGGGCGCGGCCTGCGTCTACCTGGAGACCTGGCACGCGGACATCGAGGAGTTCCTGGAGCTCCGCGACAGCACCGGCGAGGAGGCCCGGCGCACCCACAACCTGAACCTGGCGCACTGGGTCCCGGACGAGTTCATGCGCCGGGTCGAGACCGACGGCGACTGGTCGCTGTTCTCCCCCGGCGACGTCCCGGAGCTGGTGGACCTGTGGGGCGCCGAGTTCGACGCCGGCTACGCCAAGGCCGAGGCGGCCGGCCTGGCCGTGCGCAGCATCCCGGCGCGCACCCTGTACGCCCGGATGATGCGCACCCTGGCGCAGACCGGCAACGGCTGGATGACCTTCAAGGACGCCTCCAACCGCGCCGCCAACCAGACCGCGCTGCCCGGCCGCACCGTCCACTCCTCCAACCTCTGCACCGAGATCCTGGAGGTCACGGACGACTCCGAGACCGCCGTCTGCAACCTCGGCTCGGTCAACCTGGCCGCCCACCTGCTGCCGGACGGCGAGGTCGACTGGGAGCGGCTGGACACCACCGTCCGCACCGCGGTGACCTTCCTGGACCGGGTGGTGGACATCAACTTCTACCCGACCCCCGAGGCCGGCGCCTCCAACTCCCGCTGGCGGCCGGTCGGCCTGGGCGTGATGGGCCTCCAGGACGTCTTCTTCCGGCGCCGGCTGGCCTTCGACTCGGCCGAGGCCAAGGCGCTGTCCACCCGGATCTCCGAGCGGATCATGCTGGCCGCCTACGAGACCAGCTGCGACCTGGCCGAGCGGCTCGGTCGGCACGAGGCCTACGCGGAGACCCGCGCCGCCCGCGGCGAGCTCCACATCGACCACTTCGAGACCGCCCCCACCTGGGCCGACCGCTGGGACGCGCTGCGCGCCCGGATCGCGGTGACCGGGCTGCGCAACTCGCTGCTGCTGGCCATCGCCCCGACCGCGACCATCGCCTCGATCGCCGGCGTCTACGAGTGCATCGAGCCGCAGGTCTCCAACCTGTTCAAGCGGGAGACCCTCAGCGGCGAGTTCCTGCAGGTCAACCCGTACCTGGTGGCGGACCTCAAGGCGCGCGGGCTGTGGACCGCCGCCGCCCGCGAGTCGCTGCGCGAGGCCAACGGCTCGGCGCTGGAGATCCCGGGCCTGCCGGAGGAGCTGGCCTCGCTCTACCGCACCGCCTGGGAGCTGCCGCAGCGCGCGCTGATCGACCTGGCCGCCGCCCGGATGCCCTACCTGGACCAGAGCCAGTCGCTGAACCTGTTCCTGGCCTCGCCCACCATCGGCAAGCTCAGCTCGATGTACGCGTACGCCTGGAAGGTCGGTCTGAAGACCACGTACTACCTGCGGTCGCGTCCGGCCACCCGGATCGCCCGCGCCGCCGCGGCGGCCCCGGTCGCCGCCGCCGCACCCCTTCCGATCGCCGAGGACGAGGCTGTCATCGCCTGCTCCCTGGAGAACCCCGAGTCCTGCGAGGCCTGCCAGTAATGACCACCCCCTCCGTCCCCGCCGAAGAGAAGCGCCTGCTCGACCCGGGTTTCGAACTGACCCTCCGTCCGATGCGCTACCCGGACTTCTACGAGCACTACCGCAACGCCATCAAGAACACCTGGACCGTGGAGGAGGTCGACCTCGCCTCCGACGTGGCCGACCTCGCCAAGCTGACGGCCGAGGAGCGCCACCTGCTGGGCCGACTGGTCGCGTTCTTCGCGACCGGCGACTCGATCGTCTCCAACAACCTGGTGCTGACCCTCTACAAGCACATCAACTCCCCGGAGGCGCGGCTCTACCTGTCCCGCCAGCTGTTCGAGGAGGCCGTCCACGTCCAGTTCTACCTGACCCTGCTGGACACCTACCTGCCCGACCCGGAGGACCGCAACGCGGCCTTCGCGGCGGTGGAGAACATCCCCTCCATCCGCGAGAAGGCGCAGTTCTGCTTCCGCTGGATCAACGAGGTCGAGAAGCTCGACTCGCTGCAGACCAAGGCCGACCGCCGCCGCTTCCTGCTCAACCTGATCTGCTTCGCGGCCTGCATCGAGGGCCTGTTCTTCTACGGCGCCTTCGCCTACGTCTACTGGTTCCGCTCGCGCGGCCTGCTGCACGGCCTGGCGACCGGCACCAACTGGGTCTTCCGGGACGAGTCCATGCACATGGACTTCGCCTTCCAGGTGGTCGACACCGTCCGCGAGGAGGAGCCCGACCTCTGGGACGACGAGCTGGCGGCGCAGGTCACCGGGATGCTGGAGGAGGCCGTCGAGGCCGAGCTGCAGTTCGCCCGCGACCTCTGCGGCGACGGCCTGCCCGGCATGAACACCGACTCCATGCGGCAGTACCTGGAGTGCGTCGCCGACCAGCGGCTCGCCCGCCTCGGCCTGCCGATCCGCTACGGCTCGGAGAACCCCTTCGGCTTCATGGAGCTGCAGGGCGTCCAGGAGCTGACCAACTTCTTCGAGCGCCGGGTCTCCGCCTACCAGGTCGCCGTCGAGGGCACGGTCTCCTTCGACGACGACTTCTAGCGCCGGCGCGGTACCCCGCAGCGACCCGTCCGGCCCCGCGGCCGGGCGGGTCGCTGCCGTCCGCAGCGCGAAACCCCCTTGCGCCGGAAGCGGTTCGCCTGTGCAGGATGCCGAGCATGCCGACCATTTCGCTGCCCCGCCAACACACCCGCACCCGCCGGTTCACCCTCGGCCGGCCGACGCACCTCACTCTCGCTCCGGACGGCGACACCCTGTTCTTCCTGCGCAGCCGGTCCGGCGACGACCCGGCCGGCTGCCTGTGGGCGCAGGACCTCACCGCTCCGGAGGGCACCCCGCCCGAGCAGCGCGAGCGGCTGCTCGCCGACCCCGCCGCGCTGGTGGCCGACGCGTCCGAGGAGCTGTCGGAGGAGGAGCTGACCCGGCGCGAGCGGGCCCGCACCCAGGGCACCGGAATCGTCGACTACGCCACCGACGCCGCCGCCCGGCTCGCCGTCTTCGCCCTCTCCGGCGGGCTGTGGACGGTCGACACCGCCACCGGCCGGGCCCGGCTGCTGCCGACCGGCGGCGCGGTGGTCGACCCGCGCCCCGACCCGACCGGCCGCCGGATCGCCTACGCCGCCGACGGCGCCCTCCGGGTCATCGACGCGGACGGCGGCAACGACCGCGCCGTCGCCTCCCCCGACGGGCCCGACGTCGTCCTCGGCCTCGCCGAGCACGTGGCCGCCGAGTCGATGGGCCGTCACCGCGGCTACTGGTGGTCACCCGACGGCGAGCGGCTGCTGGTCGCCCGGGTGGACCAGAGCGCCGTGCAGACCTGGTACATCTCGGACCCGTCCGAGCCGGCCAAGCCGCCGCGCACCGTCCGCTACCCGGCCGCGGGCACGGCCAATGCCGAGGTCACCCTGTGGATCGCCGAGCTGGACGGCGAGTTGGACGGCGAGCTGACCGCCGTCCAGTGGGACCGGGCCGCGTTCGAGTACCTGACCGAGGCCGGCTGGGACGCCCACGGCCCCTTCGCCGCCGTCCAGAGCCGGGACCAGCGCACGGTCCTGGTCCTCGGCATCGACCCGGCGGACGGCCGGACCTCACTGCTGGCCGAGCAGCACGACGACTGCTGGGTGCAGCTCGTGGCCGGACTGCCCGCGCGCACCGGCTCCGGCGCCCTGCTCACCCACGCCGACCTGGACGGCGTCCGCCGGCTCGCGGTGGACGGCAGCCCGGTCGGCCCGGCCGGGGTCAACCTGCGCGAGCTGCTGGCGGCGGACGGCGAGGAACTGCTCTTCCTCGGCTCCCCCACCGACGACCCGACCGTGATCCAGCTCTGGCGGCACCGGCCCGACCGGGGCGCGGAGTGCCTCACCCCCGAGCCCGGCGTGCACACCGGCACCGCCCGCGCCGGGACGCTGGTGCTCACCAGCCGCTTCCCCGACCGGCCGGACTCCGACACCCGGGTCCTCCGGGGACCGGACGCCACCCCGGTGACCGTCCGCTCGCTGGCGCAGACCCCGCAGCTGGCCCTGCGTCAGGTGCGGCTCGCCACCGGCCCCCGACGGCTGCGCAGCCAGCTCTTCCTGCCCTCCTGGCACCGGCCGGGCCAGGGCCGGCTGCCGGTGCTGCTGGACCCCTACTCGGGTCCGGCGGTGCAGAAGGTCACCGCCGACCAGTCCGCCCACTCGTTCCTCTCCCAGTGGTTCGCCGAGCAGGGCTTCGCCGTCCTGGTCACCGACGGGCGGGGCACCCCCGGACGCGGCCCGGCCTGGGAGCGCGAGATCTACGGCGACCCCTACACCCTGGTGCTGGAGGACCAGGTCGCGGCGCTGCACTCGGCCGCCCGCCGGCACCAGGAGCTCGACCTGACCCGGGTCGGCATCCGCGGCTGGTCCTACAGCGGCAGCCTGGCCGCGCTCGCGGTGCTGCGCCGCCCTGACGTCTTCCACACCGCCGTCGCCGGGGCCGCCGTCGCCGACCAGCGGCTCTACGACACCCACTGGCGCGAGCGCTTCCTCGGCCACCCGGAGGAGCACCCGGACCGCTACGACCAGGCCTCGCTGCTGCGCGAGGCCCCCAACCTCACCCGTCCGCTGCTGCTGATCCACGGCCTCGCGGACGACAACGTCTTTCCGGCCAACACCCTCCGGCTCTCCGCCGCGCTGCTGGCGGCCGGCCGCCAGCACGAGGTGCTCCCGCTGACCGGCGTCACCCACATGTCCACCGACGAGTCGGTCATGGAGAACCTGCTGCTCCACCAGCTCGCCTTCCTTCGCCGCACCCTGGGCCTCAAGCCGGCCGAGGACCGGTCGGCCCGAGGGTGATGGCGTAGGCCCCGGGCGGCGGGGCGGACCCGGCGCCGTTCAGCGTCGGCCGCAGCCGGCCGGCGTCGTCGACGGTGAAGAGCAGGTCCTGGCCGGGGCCCAGCGGCGACCGGCCGGGGCCGACCCCGATCGCCGCGCCGGCCCGGTGGCGACCGGCCAGCGCCGCCCCGGTCAGCCCCGGGGCGAACAGCACCTCGGCGCGCAGGTAGGGCGCCACCACACCGCGCCCCTCCTCCCGCTCGGCGAGCCGGTAGACCTCCGGGCCGCCCTCGCTCCGCAGCAGCGTCGCGGCCAGCGCGTTGAAGTCGTCCTCGCCGGTCAGCAGCAGCACCGAGGTGACGCCTTCGAGCTCCGCGCCCTCGCCGGTCGCGGTGGCCAGCAGCTCGCCCGGCGCCAGCGCCAGTCCGGCCGCGACGATCCGCTCCCGCTGCTCCGGCTCGCCGGCCCACATCAGCACGTCCAGCCCGGCCCGGCCGAGGGCGCGGCCCAGGTCGACCACCCACGGGTCGCCGCCCACCAGCAGCGGCCGGGAGCGGGTGGCGCCGGTGACGCCGAGCCGGCGGGCGACCGGGACCACGCTGAGGCCGTAGACCAGCACGGTGCCGACGATCACCACGAAGGTCGCCGGCAGGATCCGCTCCGCTCCGCCGATGCCCTTCTCGGCCAGGCTCGCCGAGAAGGTGGAGGCAGTGGAGGCGGCCACGATGCCGCGCGGCGCCATCCAGCCCAGGAAGCCGCGCTCGCCCCGGCCCAGTCCGCCGCCGACCGTGGACAGCCAGGCCACCAGCGGCCGGACGGCCAGCACCAGCAGCGCCGTCAGCAGCAGCGCCGGGAGGACCACGTGGTGCAGCGAGGCCGGGGTGACGGTCGCCGAGATCGCGATGAACAGCACCCCGATGACCAGCGAGACCAGCGTCTCGAAGAAGGGTCGGCGGACCACCGGGTCGAGGCCGGGCAGGGTGGCCATGGCGACGCCCATGATGATGGCCGAGATCAGCCCCGCGTCGTCCCGGACCAGGTCGCACCCGGCCGCCACGCCCACCGTCAGGGCCAGCTGGGTGGTGGTGCCCAGCAGTTCGCCGAGCCGGAGCCGGGTGAGCAGCAGCCAGAGCACCGCCGCCCCGAGCACGCCGCCGAGGACCCCGGCCCCGGCGCTGGCGAGGATGTGCAGCACGGCGTCGCCCGGACCCACCCGGCGGCCGGACTCCAGCGCCGTGAATACCAGCGCGCCGAGCACGCCACCGACCGCGTCGATCAGCGAACCCTCCCAGAGCAGGATCCGGCGCAGCCCCGCGCCGGGCCGGACGAAGTTCAGCAGTGGTCCGACCACGGTCGGCCCGGAGACGATCAGGATCACTCCGAGCATCACCGCGGCCTTGGCCGAGATGTGCAGCAGCGGGGCCGCCACCAGCGCCGCGACCGGCCAGGTAACCAGGGTGCCGATCCAGATCAGCCGGGCCACGGTGCGCCGGGCGGCACCGGTCAGCCGCCGCAGGTCGAGTTCGAGACCGGCGTCGTAGAGGATGACCGCGACCGCCAGCGACACCAGCGGCGGGAAGGCCGGGCCCAGCAGCTTGTCCGGGTGGACGCCGTCGGTGAGCGCTCCGGCGGTGAAGCCGACCGGGAGCAGCAGGATGATGGCCGGCAGCCGCAGCCGCGCCGCCAGCAGCTGCGACCCCACCGCGAGCACGGCGATCAGCCCGGCACCCGCGAGGATCTGATCGGACGTCATCCGCCCGCCCGGGCGGGAGAGGTGCTTCGCATGGATCCAGCTTGGCCGCCCCGGACGGTCGGCCGCCGCGGGGCGCGCCGTCAGACCAGGGTCTTCCAGTAGACCAGAACTGAATTCGCAAGGATCTGGCCTGCTTGTTTGCCCCTCGCCATGGCGCTGACCTGGTGAAACTCACTTCATGAGCTTTCACTGGTCCGCGCCGTTTCTCGCTCTCATGTGCCCTCGTTGTGCCCTCGGCTGCAACCGTCCGTCGAGCCAGACCCCCGGCGGCTAGCCGATCTCGTCAGCGGTGTGGCAGCCCGTGCGGAGGCCGGGCGGCGGTTCTTCCGCAGCTGATCTCAGGCTCAGGGATCGGCTTGGCTCGGGCTGTTCCCGGCACCAGCTTGACACGTGTAATTTGCCTGTACCGCAGGCGGCTTGGCTGGATACGTGGGGGATGGCGATGGATGAACGACTGATGGCCATGACGGCGACCATGAAGGCTACCGGGGCCGCGAAGATGCTCGGCATCGCAAAGCGCATGGTGGCGACTGACCCAGATGTGTCCGGCCGTGACGTCCTCGCGAGGTTGGAGAGCGCGATGGCAGAGGAAGAAGCAGCGGCTACGGTTGCTTGGGTGGCCAGTGAACCCGACCGAGCGGACTGCATCAAGTGCGGGGGCCCGGTCGAGACTGATTCTCGCGACAGAAGCCGTTGGATCCACAGCGCCGATGGAAGCAGAGGGTGCCGGGCGGCCACTTTCACCGTGGAGGACGGCTGGGATGAGACGATTCCCAAATCCTGGAATGCTGCCCCGAAACGATCGGTCTGATGATCGTCAGCATCCGCGACGGCGTCGCCGAGCCGTAGAGTCTTCAGGGTGCAGCGACTCGCGTTCTTCGACCTGGACGACACTCTCATCGACCGCTCGCTGGGCTTCGTCGAGTGTGTCCGGCGCTTCTGTCTGGACCTCGGCCTTGGGGAGGACGTGGAGCTGTGGCTACTGGAGGCTATGCGCGAGCGCGCGTACCGGAGCGACTTCGAGACCTTGCGCGAGCGATTCGCCCTCCCGCTCGCTACTGATGACCTGTGGGGGCACTACTGCCGGAGTATGGCTGATGCGGTGACTTGCCCGGCGGCGGTGCTTTCCGGACTGGAGCGGCTCCGGGAAGCCGGTTGGCTGGTGGCGGTGGTGACCAACGGGGCCGGCGACATCCAGCGGGCGAAGCTTGCGCGGACGGGGATCGCTCAGCGGGTTGACGCAGTCTGCATCTCGGAGGAGATCGGGATCCGCAAGCCGGACGTCGGGATCTTCCATGAGGCCGCCCGACTGGTGGGGGTATCGGACTGCTCGGGGGGCTGGATGGTCGGCGACAACGCCCACAACGATATCGGCGGTGGTCGCGCGGCCGGGCTGCGAACCATATGGGTGTCGCCGGGAAGCGGCGCAGTCGATGCGGACCATGTGGTCTCGACCGCTACTGAAGCCGTCGAGTTGCTTCTGGGGCGCGGGGAGACGGTCTCGTGATCGGCGGTGGTTCGGTCGTGGGAGTCCTTCACCCGGGCAGCATGGGTGCGGCTGTCGCGGGCCAGCTGACCCGAAGAGGGGTGTCGGTTCTGTGGTGCTCCGCCGGGCGCGGCGCGGCAACGCGGGCGCGTGCCGAACAAGCGGGGTTGGTCGAGGTGACCAGCCTGGGGCAGTTGGCCGAGCGGTGCGATGTGCTGTTGTCGGTGTGTCCGCCAGCGGCGGCTGAGACGGTGGCTGCCGAGGTCGCGGCGCATGGGTTCGCGAGCGGGTTGTACGTCGAGGCCAACGCGGTTACGCCGGCGTGCGTCGAGCGGATCGCGGCAGCGCTCCCGGCCGCGACCGTGGTGGACGGGTCAGTGATCGGTTCGCCGCCGAAGGGCGGTAAGCAGCCGCGGCTGTTCCTGTCAGGTCCGAGCGGGGCGCTTGAGCAGGTGGTGGCGCTGTTCGACGGAACCGATGTTCGCACTCGCGTACTCGGGGCCGAGCTGGGCCAGGCCAGTGCGTTGAAACTCGCCTATACGAGCTACCAGAAGGCATCGCGGGTGCTCGCGGCGCTCTCCTATGCGCTGGCGGCCGACCACGGGGTGGAGGGCGAACTGCTGGAGGTGGCCGCTGACAGGCCGGGCAGCTATCTGCTGGAAACCGGCTACATCGCCAAGACCGCTGCACGGGCCTGGCGGTGGGCTCCCGAGTTGGTCGAGGCGGCTGACCTGTTGGAGGAGAGTGGCCTGCCGGGCGGACCTCTGCGTGGCGCGGTCGAAGTCCTCGATCGCTGGAAGGGCGAGCGCGACGTCGACGTGACGCTGGTCGAGGCCCTGGCCAGGCTGCACCGGCCCCGCTAACGGAGGGAGGCCAGAACCTTGATGATCTCCGCTGCCGCTTCAGCGGCAGACACTTGGTCGGTTCGCAGGTGGAGGTCCCAAGTGGCGTGATGCTCCTGGAGGTCGGCCGCTGTGGCGTCCCAGGCGGCCAGCCGGGCCGGGGTGTCGGTGTCACCGCGTCCGGTGGAGCGCTGGGCGGTGACCTCGCGTGGGCAGTCCAGCTGGACAGCGAGCCAGGCCGCTGGGTAGCCGGTGGCGAGCGCGGTGATGCCGGCGATCTGGCCCAGGTGCACGATCGGGACGTGGTCCTCGGCGAAGGCGGCGTCCAGGCCGGGGCGGTCGACCAGGTAGACGCTTTGGTAGCGGTCGTTGCGGTAGACGACGTCTCCGGCCGCTTCGAGTTGGCGGAGCTGTTCAGGTGTGCCCATGCGGTAGCCCTGGCTTCGGCCTTCGCCGATCTTCAGACGCGCGAACGGGACGAGCCGTGGGTCGTGGTCGGTCAGGCAGGCCGTGATGGTGTCCTTGCCGCTGGCCGGCGGTCCGTAGAGGATGATCCCGGTCTTCATGCGCGGACTGCTCCCAGGGCGAATCGGGTCTGGTCGGCGATGGCGATTGCCGAGCCGTAGCTGTTGTCCACCACGACGTGTGGGACGGACGGGCGCAGGTCCAGGTCGAGGCCGTCAAGGTACTGGGCCCAGTTGCTGAGCTTCCAGGCGTCGCGCGCGGCGGAGCGGAAGGAGATGTACTCGCGCATCGAGTCCTGGTCGCAGGTGAGCCAGACCGGGGTGACCTCGACCTGGTAGGCCGCGCAGCGGTTGGCCAGGCGCCGCATCCATACGGGGTCGGTCATCTCACTGATGAACGGCGCGGTGGCCACGCTGGAGATCCCGCACTCGACGTTGACAAGGATCGAGTCCATCAGGCACTGGTACTCCAGGGGGCGTACCTGGGTGCGGTAGGTCTCGGACTGCCGGTCGTTGGGATCGCAGCCGAGTTCCACGAGCAGCCGCTCGACCAGGGGACGGGTGATCGGGTCCTTGTCCAGCAGCGGCCAGCCGGTGAGCTGGGAGATGAAGCGAGCGAATTCGGACTTGCCGCTGCCCGCGAAGCCGCCGACCAGGACCAGCGAGGGCTTGCCCGGTTCGCCGTCGGTGTGGCGTTGCTGCCAGGCGTCCAGTATCCGCTCGCGGAGGTCGGACGGTCGCTCGTCCGTCGGCTGGGGCAGCAGCTGCTTCAGGGCTCGGGCCACAGCCTGCGCGCGGGCGGTGTCCACCTGGTCTCGGAGGTCCGAGAGTTGACGCCTTTCCTCCTCGCCGGGGAGTGGCTTGCGGAAGCCGAGGTCGGGCTCGCCGGCTTGATAGAGCAGGCAGTAGGCACGGCGATAGTGCGGGCCTGGGTAGACCTCGCCCTGCTCGTGCTGCCACAGGGTCTGGAAGTTGGCTGCTGGTGCGGTCAGCCCGGCCCGTCGTGCAGTGTCGCGGAGCTGCTCTCCTGCTGCCTCAAGGGTCAGGCCGTGAGCCTCCCGCGCCTCGCGCAGCCGCTCGGGGTACCAGCCCGATCGGTCCTTGCCCACGTCCCCCACCAGCTCACTGTTGGTCAGCATGATCCCGAGAGTAGGCGAATGGCCAACGATCCCGTGTGTAAGCGGATGTTGAAATCCCGCTGAACGGAACGGCGAGCAACCTCGGCAACTCGGAGTGATACGGCGATCACGCTATGCCCGCTGTGATGGCGATGGCAACAGTGCCCACCGGTACCAGCAAGCTGGAGGCCGCACCATGTTCCATTCCTCGCCGCTCTCTGACGTTCAATCAAGCGCTCCGATGCCCAGTCAGGCCCACACAGCCTCTCCCTCCTGGGTTGAAGAGTTCGCCGAGGCCCTACGCGGAGGCAGAGAGGACGCCGACGACCGATGGCGCACCTGGGCGCGAAGGCTTCTCGGCGGTGACTGGCTCAGCCCGGCGCTTCTCGCCCAGCTCTGGGCGGCGGTCGTGGCATTCGACGAGACGCTCGCTGGACACCTGGCGAGCCCCGTGCCGGTGCCGGACAGCACAGTGATTCTGTCGGGCAGCGGCAAGGAGACGTTCAAGACATTCAACGTGTCCACCGCCGCCGGCCTCCTGGCTGCTGCCAGTGGTGTGAACGTCGTCAAGGGCACCTCCTCATCTGTCTCGGCCGTCTCAGGCTCGTCCGACGTTCTGGCAGTTCTCGGCCTCCCCACCCTGACGGAGCCTGCCCGGATCCCGGAGTTCGTCACCACCTACGGCATCGCCTTCATCGACTACGCCGTCTTCTGCCCGCGCTACGCGGCCCGCTACGACGGCCGGTTCGACTTCCTCAGCCCCATGAGCTTCGTCATGCCGACAGCGACCCTGGCCGTCTCCGCCGACGCTTTCCTGCACGGGCTGGCCCACGACGACGTCGAAACGGCGGCACAGAGTATCCATGCCGCGCGCCCGGACATCGCGCGCGGTCGGGTAGTCACGACGCGCATAGGGCCCGGCCAGCGGATCGACGAGCTCGCCCCCTTCGGGTGCAGCGACAGTGCGGTCCTGCAGCACGGCGCCGTCCGGCTCCTGCGCCACCAGGACGACAGGCTCTCGGGCCCCTGGAAGCGCGTTGTGCGGCACAGGGACGATCACGCGTCCAATGGGGCGGCCCTGATCGAGTCCCTCCATCCGGACGGCAACCCGGCTCTCACCGAGATCGTCGAGCTCAACGCCGCAGCAGTTCTGTCGACGGCGCACAGTGCGGTCGGCGGCGACGAAGCCCTGCATCTGGTCCGAGAGGCCCGTCTCGACGGCCGCGCCCAGCGCCTCCTCACCCGCCTTCGCTTCGCCTCCCCGAAGGGAACCCGATGACAGCGCAGCCCCTGCCCGTCGCCGATACATGGGTCGTCAAGGCCCTGGGCCCGCTGGCGCGCCGGTTCACCCACCACGACCGGCTCCAGGACGTGCTGCCGCTTGACATCGACAGGCCGCTGGCCGTCGTCACCGGCTTCGGACCCACCAACGCCCCTACCGCAGGCACGCTGTCCGTGATGCTCGGAGTCATCGAGCTGCAGCGGCACCTCCAGGTACCGATGACCGTGGTCATCTCCGAGCTCGGCGCCTGGAACTCCCGCAATGTGCCGTGGAGCCAGCTCACCGAAGTGCGCGACCAGATGTTCGCCTTTATGCGGGCGATCGGCCTCGACTCGTCGGCGGGGTTCGCCCCGGTCCAGCTCCGGTCCCATATCGACCACGCCAACCTGGTGCGCTGTGGCCGGATCGCTCGGTTCCTCAGCCGCCAGGACTTCCTCGACCACCACGAGGATCTGGTCGATCTCTACCAGGACCACGGCCTGCTGGGCAGCGAGGTCGGCCTTACCGTCGATGCGCTGTACACCGTTGCCGACATCCTCGGCCCAGCCGAGGAGGGCGCGGCCCGGGTACTCATGCTCTCCGGTCTGGAGGAGAGCTACTTCACCGAGCTCTCCCGCCTCGTCCTGCAACGGCAGTGCGAGGCCGGCGAGCTCAGCCTGGGCTGGCGGTTAGACCTGGGCGCCTTGTACTTCAGGGTCCTGGAGGGGCTCGGCGGGTACCCGAAGATGTCGAAGAGCATCCCGGCCTCAGGCATCCACCTCGGCATGCGCGACGGCGAGATCACCGCGCGCGTCCTTGTCGGGGACGAGGCCAGCCAGCGTCCTCTGCTCTCGGCGATCGAACTGAGCAGCGGCTGGACGATGTCCGAGATCGACCAGGCCCGCGCTGCCTACCGGCGCAAGTTCCAAGAGCCAGTCGGCTGGGACCTGACCAAGCGTCGCTTTGCGGAGACCTTCACGACATACGCCAAGATCTGGCGGGAGTGCGGCCGGTGACCCATGAACCGGCCTGCATCGTGCTCGGAGCCACAGGGCGACTCGGTCGATCCCTCCTCCCGAGGCTCCAAGCGCGCGGCTGCCACGTCATCGGCGTCTCCCGTACCCGGCCAAGCGAAACCGCTGAGCGCGGTTCGGGCTGGGTGTGCGCCGATCTCACGGAGAGCAGCCGGTGGCCGCAGGTTCACGGCTTGCTCCGGCAGCTGCTCGGCCACCAGGAGGAGGTGGTGATCATCGACCTGGTGCTCGATCGCGTCAGTGTCACCTCCATGCGCCAGTCGATCACTGCCGCCACCCGCTTCGTGGTGCGCACTCGGCAACTGCTCACCGACGAAGGACTCGCGGTGAGAGTCCTCGCCGCCAGCACTACGGCCGTGCTGGCACCGCGCGGCCTGAGGACTCCGTACAGTGCCGCCAAGCGGAGGCAGGCATTCGCATACGCGCGGCTGGACGCCATTGACCTCGTGCTCCTGCCGCAGCTCGGCGATGTCGAGCCGATTACGAACTCACCTGGAGATGCCGGCTCTTCCGTCAGCGGGAGCTGTTCATACGAGGCGGCGGCCGGAGCACTGCACGAGATCAGTCTCGAACCCGCTCAGCGATCACTCTGGATCCTCGGCGCCGATGTCCCCCACCAATCAGCCTCGCCCGCCCCTGCTGACATACCCGGCGCAATCAGGAGCGCGGTGGCAGCGCGAACCGCCGGCAGGGACAGTCCCGCCGCGCACAGGCAGGCCAGCCATCAGCGTCTGGCCCTCCTGCCCGCGAGCGTCCGAGTCCGCGTCGACCACCACGGCGCCCCGGCCCAGCTTCTTCGCCCGTTCGAGAGGCGCCTGCGCATGCCGCGTGCCCGAACCGTCATCGCAGGCAACAAGCAGCCCGCACCTGATCCATCGGAGGTAAACCGTGCACACCGCCCCTGAGACCGTGGTCCTCGGCACCGGATTCGCCGGCCTCACGGCCGCGGTACGCCTGGCCGAGGACGGCTACCGCGTCCGCTGCCACGGCGACCGCGCCATGGGGGCCTCGCAGCGGAACTTCGGGCAACTCCACTCCGGCGCCGTCTACGCCCCCGTGCTCCCCGAGGTGGCCGCCGCGTGCTGGCAGCACCGGACGAGGTGGTTCGGCCTGCTCGGATCGGACATCCCGCGAACGTACGGCCTGGCGCTGTTCTCCGCTTACGACGAAGTCGAGCGGTACACGCAGGCGTGGTCAAACCTCGGCATTCCCGTACGCCCTTTGTCCGCCGGGAAGTTGGATTGCTTCGGTGTCGGCCCATGTCCCGCCCCGGAAGCTGCCTTCGCCCTGCCCGACGTCTCGGTCGACGTCAGCGCCCTGCACGCCAGGACCGCGACGCACGCGGCGGACCTCGGCGTGGCCTTGGCTCCGCCTGAATCGTGCGCTGTCGTGCGGTCCGGCGACGACGTCATCCTGTGGGGGCCATCTCTCGGCTACTACCGGCCAAGCACCCTCGTACTGGCAACTGGACACCATACCGCCCACCTGCTCGACCTACTCGGCCTCCAACATCCGCTCTCCATCAGCCGACTGCCGTACGGGGTCCTGGACAGAAGCGACCTGCGGCACCCGCTCACCTACTGGCTCGACGGCGACCTGCTCGCACTCAGCCCGCAGCCGGACGGGCTCCACGTCGCCCTGCCCGGCCGCCCGACGGAACCCGTCGACGAAGCCAAGGAGCACTACCGCCTTGCGGCATCGCTCTCACAACGTTGGCCTGCACTCCCGGTCGAGAAGCTACGCCTCGCATGGGGGCAGGTCGCGGAACCGACGGGCAGCCGACCCGACCCGTCGGCGCTCGTGGTCGACCTCAGCAGTCCACCGCCCGGTTGGGGCCGGGCAGCCAACCTGATCGTCTGCCTGCCCGGCAAATGGACCACAGCCTGGCACTCAGCCGACCAGGTCGCTCAAGCAGTTGGGGCAAGAGCCTGACCGCCAGATGGGGTCAGTCGATCCCGATCACCTTGCGCACCTGCTGAAGCACGGGCTGGGCCCGCCGGCGGGCCTTGGCCGCGCCGATGGCCAGCAGCTCCTCAAGCTCGCTGCCTGGCCGCACAAGCGCCTCGTAGCGCTCGCGCATCGGCCCCAGCTCCTCTGCCAGAACAGTGTGGAGCTCGCTCTTCAGATCGCCCCAGCCCATCCCGCCGGCCTCCAGGCGCGCGCGAACCTCGGCTGCCTTCTCGGGGTTGGCGAAGTGGGAGAGCAGCTGGAATACCGAGGAGGCGTCAGGATCCTTCGGCGCCTCTACCGGTGTGCTGTCGGTGGGAATGCGCCGTACGATCTTCTTGATCTCGGCCTCGGTGGCGAACAGCGGGATCGTGTTGCCGTAGGACTTGCTCATCTTGCGTCCGTCGGTGCCCGGCAGGGAGCGACCGCTGTCCTCGGTGGGAATGACAGCCTTGGGGATCTTCAGTCGGAAGCTGTCGCCGTACACCGCGTTGAACGCTCCGGCGATGTCGGCCGCGTACTCGACGTGCTGCAACTGGTCCTTGCCGACTGGCACGAGGTCGGCCTCCATGATGAGGATGTCGACGGCCATCAGTACGGGGTAGTTGAACAGCCCCATGTTGACCCCGGCGTCGAGATCCTCAACACCGGCCTCTCGGTTCCGGTCCCGCGCGGCCTTGTAGGCGTGCGCCCGGTTCATCAGCCCCTTGGCGCTGAAGCACGAGAGGACCCAGTGCAGCTCGAAAATCTCGGGCACGTCCGACTGGCGGTAGAAGATCGTGCGTTCCGGGTCCAGTCCCGCAGCCAGCCAGGTGGCCGCGACCGACCGGGTCCATCGACCGAGCAGCTCCGGATCACGCACCGACGTCATCGCGTGGTAGTCGGCGATGAAGTAGATGGACTCGGCTCCGCCCGCCAGCTCCAAGGCCGGCTTGATGGCTCCGATGAAGTTGCCGAGGTGCGGCTCTCCAGTGGGCTTGATGCCGGTGAGCGACACCTTCGAATCAGCATTCACCATGCACGAAGCCTATCGACGGAAACAGGAGGAAGCTGGTGATTCGGCACGGCTGTCAATGGCCGTGCCCCACCTGGCCGCCTACGGGGACTTCACGGCCGTTGACAGCCGACTGGAAATCCTGCCGCGCCACGACCTGCGGACTCACCTGACGACCGGGGCTTTGAAACGCGCCTGCTCCCCGACCTGTGAAGGGGTCGAGGAGCGGGGCGGAAGCTGGTTCTGGTGGCCATTGTCGTGCACGAGGTGTATGTCGGCACAGTCGTTGCCGGGCGGAGTCGAACTTTGTGCCCGCTGGCTGTTGGTGGAGGGTGTTCGGGGGTCATCGCTTGGGACCGGGGTGCGGGGCGTGCCGAGGTTGCCGTGCGATGCCGGGTGTCTGTGGAATGGCGCTGTACCGCTGGCTGGTGCGACTGGCGGCGGCCCGGGCGCGTTGGTGCTGTTGTTCGGCTTGCTGGTCGTGCAGTCGCCACAGGAGGAGGGCAGCGGGGTGCCCTCAATGTGCCCCGCAGCGGTCACTGCATAGCATCTCTGCTGGTCAGAACAGTGTTTTCCAGTAGGACCAGAAGCGGATCAGCACCATGCCGCCGACGACCAGGTACCAGAGCAGCGGGCCGAACCAGTGGAGGGTGATCACGTCGTCGAGACCGCCGCGCCAGCGCTCGGGGAAGGGCAGCACCCGGTGCCGGAGGTTGTGCAGGGTGACGTACCAGAACATCGGAAAGATGATCACCCAGACCACCATGCAGTAGGGGCAGAGCGCCCCGATGCTGTAGAGCGACTGGCTGATCAACCAGCAGATCAGGCCCAGGCCGAAGGTCACGCCCAGCTGGAGCCCGGCCCAGTACCAGCGGCCGTAGCGGGCGCCGGCCAGCAGGCCCGTGCCGACGGCCAGCACCACCGCGAAGCCGGCGATGCCCATCAGCGGATTGGGGAAGCCGAAGACCGCCGCCTGCGGCTTGGTCATCACATTGCCGCAGCTGATGATCGGGTTGAGGCTGCAGCTGGGCACGTAGCCGGGGTCGGTGAACAGCTTGAAGCGCTCGTAGGTGAGGGTGAACGAGGCGAGGAAGCCCAGCGCCCCGGTGATCACCAGGAACCAGGTCATCGCCCGGCCCGCGCCGACCACCCCCCGCCAGGAGCGGTCGGCGGCTGTGTCGAGATCCTGGTCAGCATCCATGCTGACCAGGATCCCGTACCCGCGCGTCAGGCGCAGATAAGCGAACCTCAGGCGTTGGGGACGGTCTCGTAGCGGGGGGTCAGCTCGGCCATCTGCCGGAGGGCGTCCTTGCGGTCGCGCTTGGACAGCCGGTCGATGTAGAGGTAGCCGTTGAGGTGGTCGGTCTCGTGCTGGAGGCAGCGGGCGAAGAAACCGGTGCCCTCGACCACGATGTCCTGGCCCGCCGCGTCCTGGCCGCGCACCACCGCGTACTCCGGGCGGGCGAGGTCGGCGTAGGCGCCGGGGACCGAGAGGCAGCCCTCGGGCGACTCGTCCAGGGTCCGCTGCGCCGGGTCTAGGTCGTCCAGCACCGGGTTCACCACCACGCCGATGTGGCGCACCCCGTCGTCGTCCGGGCAGTCGTAGACGAAGACCCGGCGGCCGTCACCGATCTGGTTGGCGGCCAGGCCGACGCCCTCGGCCGCGTACATGCTCACGAAGAGGTCGTCGACCAGCGCGGACAGCTCCTCGTCGAACACCGTGACCGTCGCGCACGGGCGGTGCAGCACGGGGTTGCCGACGACCGTGATCGGACGGAAGGTCCCCTTGGTCGGGTCGTGCTCCTCGCCCACGACCCGTCCCGGAGCCTGCTCCCCGGCCTGCTCCACGATCTCTTCCTCGACCTGCTGTTCCGACATGCCGCTGCCACTCGCCTTCAGTCCGTACACGGGTAAGCCACCAGGGTACGGGGAACGGCAGGGTCAGCAGACTTCTTCCAGGTCGCGGTAGGCCCGACCCTTCGGGTTGGCCATCACCCAGCGGTCCAGCAGCGGCCCGACCAGGTCGGCGGGGGCGGCCATGCCGCACTCGCGTTCGGAGACCCACAGCGCGCCCGCGCTGCGGTGGCTCAGGTGGCCGAGCTGGCCGTCGTCGTGCGGATCGTGCTGCTCGCTGTGGCCGTCGTCGGCCGGCATCCGGCTCTCCGAGCAGTCGCGGCAGAGCAGCCGCACCGAGGAGGTCCAGTCCTCGGCCGCGTAGCCGGCCTCGGAGACCAGCCGCTCCAGCGCGTCCCGGTCGCCCTCGGTCTCGGCCTGGAGCAGCACCACGTAGGTCGGCACCGGCGAGGGCGCCCACAGCTCGATCTCGTCGAAGACCGGGTAGGCGACGCCCTCCGCGACCCGCTCGCCGTGCGGGGTGCCGTCGTGCAGCACCACCTCGCCCCAGCGGCGGCCGGAGGACGGCAGCGGGATCGACAGCACCTCGACCCGGGCCGGGTCCAGCCGACGGCCCCAGACCACCTCGGACTCGCCCTCCGGCGAGAGCCGGACCGGGGTGGTCCCGAAGTCCAGGCTGACCGGGCCCTCGCCCTGGCCCAGCCGCAGCCCGTAGGCCTGCCAGGAGCGCCGGGCCAGGGCCCAGTCCTGCAGCGCGGTCGCCGCGATGCCCAGGTTCCACCAGTCGGGGGCGCCGGGATTGCGGTCGAGCAGGGCCACGGCGCGCAGCCCCGCCGCGCGGGCCTGCTCCCAGTCCCGGCGGAACTTGTGCAGCAACGCCAGGTTGAACCAGGAGTCGGACAGCCAGGGCTCCAGGTCCGCGGCGCGGACCAGCAGCGCCCCGGCGTCCTCCAGGCGTCCGCTCCCGATGAGCGTGAAGGCCCGGTCGGTCGTCTGCCGCCAGCTGGCGGACGGCCGTTGCCGTGCCCGATTGAAGATCTTCACCTCGGCCTGCCACTCGTCCGATTCCACCCGGTGGTCCGGGCTTGCCCGCAGTGGTGCTGTGCGATGTGCGCCTCCGAGAGCACGCTACGTCCCCGTGCCCCCCGACGCCACGCACAGCCTCGCGTCCTGCCGTCCCCTTGCGCTTCCAACGACTCCATGCCCGCCAGGCGGGCTGCCACACGCGACACCCGCTTCGGGCTCGTTCCCCTCCGCATCCAACCATGGCACGGCCCCGGGGCTCGACACCCCGGGGCCGCCGGTATCCGGAACCTCCGACACGGAACTTCCGCACTATCCGACCGGTACTGACCGGTCCTGTTCAGTCCTTGGCCGAGGCCTCCGCGACGGCGTGCGAGACCGCGTCGTGCGCGGACCCCGCGGGTGCGCCGACCTCGACCGCGACCGCGGCCTCGGCCGCAGCCCCGGTCTGGGCGGCGGGCTGGGCGCCCGGCACCAGGTCGCCCTCCACCGGGAGTCCGGCCCGGATCCGCTCGATCCTGGCCAGCACCTTGCCGCGGAGGTCCGTCGGCGCGGTGTCGCAGCCGCAGGACCGCTTCACCAGCGCCTTGATGGCCTGTTCCAGACCGTACTTCTCCAGGCAGGGCGAGCACTCGTCGAAGTGCTCGCGCAGCTTGGCGCAGTCGCCCTCGCCCATCTCGTTGTCGAGGTACTCGTACAGATGGTCGAGAACCTCGCTGCACGCGGTGTCGTGGTGGTTGCCGCAGCTCATGAGCCCGACCCTTTCGCCTGGTCCTGGGGGGAACCGGCCCCGGCAGCGCTGCCGGCCGGGACCAGGCCACGGTCGCGCGCGTAGTCCTCCAGCAGGTCGCGCAACTGGCGGCGACCGCGGTGCAGACGGGACATCACCGTACCGATGGGTGTCCCCATGATGTCGGCAATCTCCTTGTAGGCGAAGCCCTCGACGTCGGCGAGGTACACCGCGATCCGGAATTCCTCCGGGATGGACTGCAGCGCGTCCTTCACGTCGCTGTCCGGGAGGTGGTCGAGCGCGACCGTCTCGGCCGACCGCAGGCCCGTCGACATGTGCGACTCGGCCCGCGCCAGCTGCCAGTCCTCGATCTCCTCGGCCCCGGTCCGCTGCGGCTCGCGCTGCTTCTTCCGATACGAGTTGATGAAGGTGTTGGTGAGGATGCGGTACAGCCACGCCTTGAGGTTGGTGCCCTCACGGAACTGGTGGAAGGAGGCGAACGCCTTGGCGAAGGTCTCCTGCAGCAGGTCCTCGGCGTCCGCGGGGTTGCGGGTCATCCGCAGCGCCGCCGAGTACATCTGGTCCAGGTAGCCCAGCGCGTCCCGCTCGAAGCGGGCCGAGCGCTCGGTCTCGGTCTCCCCGACGGCGGCGCGGAAGGTGTCGCCGTCGGCGTCGTCGATCGAGAGATCCACAGCCTGCGGCTTCTGTTCCGCAGCCCCGGTCTCGTCCTCGGTCCCGGCGACCTGACTCACCTCCTGAGCGAAGAACGCACGGTCCACGGTGGTGGACCTGCTCGCAAGGGAGACTATCGGGCTCACGGCCGGACCGCCTGTGCCAACAGGCCACTCGGACCAGGACAGGAGGGTGCCCGCGTCGCCCTCAGGACGTGCGGGGCATGCCGCTGCAACCATGAGCACTGCCTTCCACTGACGCTGTGATGCCGACAATGGTGTGAACCAGGAGTGGCTCCCGGGCATTCCCGCCCCAGCTCTCCGCCGTGCCGCCCGCGTTCGAATCTCCCGGGCCGGCCGGAGCAGTCACAGCGGGAACAGGGTGTCCGCCGACTCCGGCTCCGGCGCCGACGGCGCGATCAGCTCCGGGCCGTTGTTGCGGAAGTTGCCGACCGCCGCCGAGACCGGGCGCACCTCCAGCCGCCCGGGCGGGGGCGGCGCCAGCAGCGCGCGGACCTCGGCCGGGTCGGTCAGCCCGGGGTCGAGCCAGTCGTCCCAGCGGTCCGACGGCAGGATCAGCGGCATCCGGGCGTGGATCCGCTCCAGCGCCGGCTCGGCGGCCGTGGTGACCACCGTGCACGTGGCCCACCAGGCGGCCGGCTCCGTCTCCGGCAGCCCGGGGTCGCGCCAGAACTCGTACAGCCCGGCCAGCGCCAGCACCGAGCCGTCGGCCGGGGTGAGGTAGTAAGGCTGCTTGCGGATCCTGGACCTGGGCGTGCCCGGCCCGGCGACGGGGGTGAACCACTCGAAGTAGCCGTCGGCCGGCAGCAGGCAGCGCCGCGCGGCGAACGGCCTGCGGTAGGCGGGCTTCTCGTGGACGGTCTCCGCCCTGGCGTTGAACATCTTCACCCCGACCTCGGGCGACTTCGCCCAGGACGGCACCAGCCCCCAGCGCAGCGTCCGCAACTGCCGTACCGGCTCCGGGCCCTGCTCCCGCACCGGCCGCTCCAGCACCGCGTACACCGGCTTGGTCGGCGCGACGTTCCAGTCCTGCTCCAGCGTCTCGGTGGGGTCCCACGCCGCGACGCCGAACAGTCCGACCAGGTCCTCGGGCTTCCGACTCGACGCATAACGACCGCACATGCGTCCCACCATGCCATCCGGCAGCACCCTCGCGTGCGGGGAACGGGTGGGGAACCGGCGCGGAACCGGCGGGGAACCGGCCGGAGCCCGGAACCGCGGCCCGGGTCGCGCACATCCTGTCGTGCGAGACTGCCTGCCTTCCGCAGCCTCCCGCTGCCCCCGAACGGAGTGAGGCGAGCCCGATGCAGCCGCAGAGCATCAGCGCCGTGTGGGACCAGGTCACCGGCGTCCAGGCGGACCCCGGCCACGGCATCGTCTGGGCCACCGCCGCGGTCGCGCTGGTGGCGGCCGGTCCCGCGTTCGTCTGGCACTGGACCCGCAATGTGATCACCATCGCCCACGAGGGCGGCCACGGCCTGGCCGCCGTGCTCACCCGGCGCCGGCTGCACGGGATCCGGCTGCACTCGGACACCTCCGGGCTGACCGTCTCCTCCGGCAAGCCGCACGGCCCCGGCATGGTGCTCACCGCCGCCGCCGGCTACACCGCCCCCTCGCTGCTCGGCGTCGGCGGGGCGTGGCTGCTGTCCGGCGGGCACATCACCGCACTGCTGTGGGCGGTGGTCGCGCTGCTGCTGGCGGTGCTGGTGAACATCCGCAACGCCTTCGGCGCGCTGACCGTGGTGCTCACCGGCGGGCTCTGCTTCGCCGTCTCCTGGTTCGGCAGCGCCGCGCTCCAGGGCGCCTTCGCCTATCTGAGTGTCTGGTTCCTGCTGATCGCCGGGGTTCGCCCGATCGTGGAGCTGCAGCACAAGCGGCGGCGCGGCGGCGCCCCCGACTCCGACGCCGACCAGCTCGGGCGGCTGACCGGAGTGCCCGGGGTGCTCTGGGTGGTGCTCTTCCTGGTCGTCGCGATCGCCGCGCTGACCACGGGCGGTCGCTGGCTGCTCACCCGCTGAATGCGGATAGGCTCGGGGGTCATGACCGACCACCTGTGGCCCGCACCGACCGCGTCCGACCCTGTCGACGCGGTGGTCACCGTTCCCGGATCCAAGTCGGCGACCAACCGCGCCCTGGTCCTGGCGGCGCTGGCGGACGACCCCGGCTACATCCGGCGTCCGCTGCGCAGTCGCGACAGCACGCTGATGGCCGACGGCCTGCGGGCGATGGGGGTCGGCATCGAGTCCACCCTGAACAGCAGCAGCGGCGTCCCCGGCGGCGGCGACGCCTGGCGGGTGGTGCCGCTGCCGCTCGCCGGGCCGGCCCTGGTGGACGTCGGCAACGCCGGCACGGTCATGCGCTTCCTGCCCCCGGTGGCCGCGCTCTGCGACGGACCGGTGAGCTTCGACGGCGACCCCCGCTCCTACGAGCGCCCGCTCGGCGGCGTGATCACCGCACTGCGCGCCCTCGGCGCGCGGATCGACGACGACGGCCGCGGCGCGCTGCCGCTGACCGTCCACGGTACCGGCTGCCTGGTCGGCGGCACGGTCACCCTCGACGCCTCGTCCTCCTCCCAGTTCGTCAGCGCGCTGCTGCTCTCCGGAGCACGCTTCCAGCAGGGCGTGGAGGTCCGCCACGTCGGCGACCCGGTGCCCTCGCTGCCGCACATCCGGATGACGGTGGAGATGCTGCGGGCCGCCGGCGCCCGGGTGGACGCACCCGAGGACGGCGGCGAGCCGGACGTCTGGCGGGTCGCCCCGGGCGCGCTGCTCGGCCGCGACCTGGTGGTCGAGCCCGACCTGTCCAATGCGGCCCCGTTCCTGGCCGCCGCCCTGGTCACCGGTGGCACCGTGCTGATCAGGGACTGGCCCCGGCACAGCAGCCAGCCCGGCGACCAACTGCGCGAGCTGCTCACCCGAATGGGCGGATCCGTCGAGCCGACCGACGAGGGGCTGCGCTTCCGCGGCACCGGCCGGGTCCACGGCCTGGAGGCCGACCTGCACGAGGTCGGCGAGCTGGCCCCGGTGCTCGCCGCGGTCGCGGCGCTGGCCGACTCCCCCTCCGTGCTGAGCGGCATCGCCCATCTGCGGGTGCACGAGACCGACCGGCTGGCCGCCCTCGCCGCCGAGCTGAACGGGCTGGGCGGCGATGTCACCGAGACCGCCGACGGGCTGCGGATCAACCCGCGCCCGCTGCACGGCGGCGTCTTCCACACCTACCTGGACCACCGCCTGGCCACCGCCGCCGCCGTGATCGGGCTGGTGGTGCCCGGCGTCGAGGTCGAGGACATCTCCACCACCGGCAAGACCCTCCCGGACTTCCCCGGGCTCTGGGACTCCATGCTCACCGGCACCGTAGTGAAGGGCTGACCGCACCCCCATGCGCCGTTACGGCGAAGACGCCGACGAGGACGACATCCGCGCCCGTCCCTCCCGCCGGGGCTCCCGCCCCCGCACCCGGACCCGACCCACCCACGACGACGCCGACGAGGGCATGGTGCTCACCGTCGACCGGGGCCGGTTCACCTGCCTGGTCGAGGCCGGCACCAAGCGCGAGCGCGAGATCGCCGCGATGAAGGCCCGCGAGCTGGGCCGCAAGGGCGTGGTCGTCGGCGACCGGGTCGCCATCGTCGGCGACCTCTCCGGCGAACCCGGCGCGCTGGCCCGGATCGTCCGGGTCGAGGAGCGCACCACCGTGCTGCGCCGGACGGCGGACGACGACGACCCGTACGAGCGGATCGTGGTCGCCAACGCCGACCAGCTCGCCATCGTCATCGCCCTGGCCGACCCGGAGCCCCGGGCCCGGCTGATCGACCGCTGCCTGGTGGCGGCCTTCGACGCCGGGCTGAAGCCGCTGCTGGTGCTGACCAAGTCCGACCTGGCCCCGGCCGAGCCGCTGCTGGAGCTCTACTCGCCGCTGGGCGTCAACCATGTGGTCACCCGCCGCGACGACCTCGCGGCCGAGGGCGCCGAACTGGTGCGCCAACAGCTGCGCGGGCTGTCCACGGTCTTCATCGGCCACTCCGGCGTCGGCAAGACCACCCTGGTCAACGCGCTGGTGCCGGAGCACCAGCGGTCCACCGGGGTGGTCAACGCGGTCACCGGGCGCGGTCGGCACACCACCACCTCGGCGCTGGCGCTGCGGCTGCCCCCGGCGCCGGACGCCAAGCGCGGCGACCTGCCCGGCTGGGTCATCGACACCCCCGGCTTCCGCTCCTTCGGGCTCTCCCACATCGAGCCGGCCCGGGTGGTGCTGGCCTTCCCCGACCTGGTGCCGGGCACCGAGGGCTGCCCGCGCGCCTGCAGCCACGACGAGGCCGAGTGCGCGCTGGACGCCTGGGTGGCCGAGGGCCACGCGGACCCGGCCCGGCTGTACTCGCTGCGCCGGCTGCTGCGGACCCGCGAGGCCCGCGAGGGCGACTGAGCCCTCCCGGATGCCGATACCGCCGCGCCGGGCCAGGATGTGGTGACCACGGCGGATCGGCAAGGGAGCGCGGATGCCCTGGGTACTGGTGGTGATCGCCGGGTTCCTGGAGACCGGGTTCGCGGTCTGCCTCAAGCTCAGCCACGGCTTCACCCGGTTCTGGCCGGTCGTCGGTTTCGCGCTCTTCGGCGCGGGCAGCTTCGGGCTGCTGACCGCCGGGCTCAAGCATCTGCAGGTCGGGCCCGCCTACGCGGTCTGGACCGGCATCGGCGCGGCCGGCACCGCGATCTACGGCATGGTCTGGCTCGGCGACACGGTCTCCGTGCTCAAGATCGTCTCCATCGGCCTGGTGCTGGCCGGGGTGGTCGGGCTGCAGCTCAGCGGCCTGGAGCACTGAACCCCGACCGGTCGAGCCCGCCCCGGCGCGCGGGACCGGTCACTCGCCCGGCGTGTTGGCGTCCCGCAACGCGCGCATCAGCCCCGCGAGCCGGGCGGCGCGCTCCTCCCCCAGAGGGGCCAGGAAGTGCTCGCGCAGCAGCGCGACATGGCGCCGCTGGGCCTCCTCCGCCAGCCGCTCGCCCTCGGCGGTCAGCGCCAGGAAGGTGACCCGGCGGTCCTCCGGCGAGGGCTGCCGTTCGATCAGTCCGGCCGTGACCATCCGGTCCGCCAGCTTGGTGAAACCCCCGCTGGTCAGCGTGGTCTCGCGGGCGAGCTGGGTCATGGTGAGCCGTCCGCCCGGGGTGCGCAGCAGCCGCAGCACCACCTCGAACCAGGAACCCGGCAGCGCCGGCCCGTCGATCGGCCCGACCCGGACCAGTTCCCCGGTCCGCGCATAGGCCTCGACCACCAGGCCCCACCAGGTGACCAGTTCCCGGTCGTCCACGCCTTCGTCACCCATGCTCCCAGCCTAGAGCCCGCTCCTGGGAGGCCGCCGAAGCTGGCCCCCGTCCCGCCTGATCGTTACTGTTCGGGGCATGGCCGACTACCACGACGATCTTCGACTCGCCCACGTCCTCGCGGACCACGCCGACTCGGTGACGCTGGACCGCTTCAAGGCACTCGATCTGAAGATCGACACCAAGCCGGACCTCACCCCGGTCAGCGACGCCGACAAGGCGGTCGAGGACCTGCTCCGCAACGACCTGCAGCGGGCCAGGCCCCGGGACGCGATCATGGGCGAGGAGTTCGGCAGCACCGGCCACGGGCCCCGCCGCTGGGTGATCGACCCGATCGACGGGACCAAGAACTACATCCGCGGGGTCCCGGTCTGGGCCACCCTGATCGCCCTGATGGAGCTGGGCCCGAACGGGGACCAGCCGGTCGTCGGCATGGTCTCCGCCCCCGCGCTGGGACGGCGCTGGTGGGCGGCCAAGGGCACCGGGGCGTTCACCGGCCGCAGCCTGACCAAGGCCAACCGGATCCAGGTCTCGGACGTCTCCCGGCTGGAGGACTCCTCCTTCGCCTACTCCTCGCTCACCGGCTGGGAGCAGCGCGACCGGCTCGACGCCTTCCTCGACCTCTCCCGCACCGTCTGGCGCACCCGCGCCTACGGCGACTTCTGGCCGTACATGATGGTGGCCGAGGGCTCCGTGGACATCTGCGCCGAGCCCGAGCTGAGCATCTGGGACATGGCCGCGACCTGCGTGATCGTGGAGGAGGCGGGCGGCCGCTTCACCGGCCTGGACGGCATTCCCGGGGTCCGCAGCGGCAACGCGGTGGCCTCGAACGGGCTGCTCCACGGCGAACTGCTGCAGCGCCTGGGCTGAGCGCCCGGCCGGACGCCCGCCGGAACGGAGAAATCCGCTCCGGCGGAACTCGTGTTCGGTCCGACGACGTTGGCCGGGTACGGTTCAAGGGATTTCTTACCGAAGCCCCGCACCTGCCTGCCGCACCCCCCTGCCCTCCCGCACTCCCCTGTCCTGCCGTCCCCCGTGCTCTGCCGTCCCCGTGGAGGATCCCCGGTGTCCTGGATCAGCGACCACCTGCTGACACTCAACGGCACCCTGGTGCTGCTCGCGGTCTTCCTGCTGCCGGCCCTGGAGTCCTCGGTCTTCCTGGGCTTCATCATCCCCGGCGAGACCGCCGTGGTGATCGGCGGCGTGACCGCCTACAACGGCACCAACGCGCTGTGGGCGGTGCTGCTCGCGGCGATCGTCGGCGCGATCCTCGGCGACAGCATCGGCTACGCCATCGGGAAGAAGTGGGGCGACGCGCTGCTGCGGCGGATCCCGCACCGGATCCTGAAGCCGGCGCACATCGCCCAGAGCAAGGACCTGATCTCCCGGCTCGGCGGACGGGCCGTCTTCGCCGGACGCTTCGCGGCGGCCCTGCGGGCGCTGGTGCCGGGGCTGTGCGGGGTGTCGGAGATGCGCTACCGCACCTTCGCCGTGTGGAACATGCTCGGCGGCGCGGTCTGGGCGACCGGCTTCGTCCTGCTCGGCTACTTCGCCGGGGCGAGCTGGCACCGGATCGAGTCCTACGCCAACACCGCCAGCTGGGTCCTGGTCGGCGTCGGCGTGGTGGCCGTCGGCGGACTGCTCTACCTCAAGCACCGGGCCGAGAAGCGCGCCTCCGCGCGCTTCGAGGAGCAGCCGGAGGCCCCGGACAGCGAGTCCGCGCATTCGGTCCGCCCCTGACCGCAGGCCCGCTGGACCGCCCCGACTTGGACCGTGTCTAATTCCGTATGGACACCAATCCCGAACTGGCTCCGACCGGCTGTTATCCTGGGCCCCATGAGTGACCTGCTGGAACGCCTCCGAAGCCGCGGCTGGCGGCTCACCTCGCAGCGGCGGGTCGTGGCCCAGGTCCTCGACGGGGACCACGTCCACTTCACCGCCGACGAGGTCCATGCCCGCGCGGTGGCACTGCTGCCGGAGATCAGCCGGGCCACCGTCTACAACACCCTGGGCGAACTGGTGAGCCTCGGCGAGGTGTTGGAGGTCAGCACCGACGGGCGGGCCAAGCGGTACGACCCCAACGCCCACCACGCCCACCAGCACCTGGTGTGCTCCTCCTGCGGCACCATCCGCGACGTCCACCCCCAGGGCGACCCGATCGCGGCGCTGCCGGCGGACGAGCGCTTCGGCTTCGCCATCGCGAACGTCGAGGTCACCTACCGGGGCACCTGCCCCGACTGCGCCTCGGCCTGACGCAGCGCCGACCGGCCCCGGGCCCCGAAGGCCGGCCGGTCGGCCTCAGGCGCTGAGGTCGGCGCGCAGCGCCTCCAGCAGGCGCGCGGCCCGCTCCGCCACATCCGCCGGGCCGTCCTCGCCCGCCCGGGTGCACCAGGCCCGGGCCTGGACCAGGTCCCCGCGCCGGGCCGCGATCAGCCCCAGCCGCAGCGCCGCCCGCCCGTGCCCGGCATCGGCCGCACGGGTGTACCAGAGCATCGCCTCCGGCTCGCTGCCCTCACGGGCCAGCAGCAGCCCGAGGTTGAACGCCGCGCTGCGGCTCCCGCCCTCCGCCGCCCGGCGGTACCAGTGTTCGGCCGTGCCGGTGTCACCGCGCTCGGCGGCCCGCACCCCGACCCGCACCTGCGCGCGGTTGTGGCCGGCCTCGGCCGCCGTGGCGTACCAGCGCTCGACCTCCGCCTCGAACCGGTCCTCCGCCGCCCGCTCCAGCAGCACCGCCAGCCGGAAAGCGGCCTCGGTCGAGCCGGCCTCCGCCGCCTGGCGGTAGCGCACGGCGGCCGAGGTGAGGTCGCCGCGGCGCTCCTTGGCGACGGCCAGCTGCAGCGCGGCCTCGGCATGGCCGCCGGCGGCGGCCCGGGCGTACCACTCCTGGGCGTCGTGCTGCTCGCCCCGGCCGGCGTAGAGGATGCCGAGATTGAAGGCGGCGTCCACGCTCCCGGCCTCGGCCGCCTTGGAGAACCAGGGCTCCGCGCCCGGGGTGTCGCCGCGCTGGAACAGCATCACCGCCAGCGCGTTGCTGGCGTCCCGGTGCCCGGCGTAGGCAGCCTGCCGGTACCACTGCTCGGCCTGGGAGCCGCGGCCCTCCGCCGCGCAGAGCAGGCCGAGGTTGAAGGCGCCGTTGTGGTCGCCCGCCTCCAGCGCGGTGCGGTACCACTGCTCGGCCATGCCGGTCTCGCCCCAGGAGGCGTGCAGCGCGCCCAGGGCGTTGGCGGCGCTGCCGTCCCCGGCGTCGGCGGCCTCGCGCCACCAGTCCGCCGCGCCGACCTCGTCGCCGCTGTCGCGCAGCAGGAAGCCCAGCGCGCAGGCCGCTCGGGGCTCGCCGCCCTGGGCGGACTGCCGGTACCAGCGGGCGGCCTCCTCCCGCTCGCCGCGCCGCTCCAGCTGGATGCCGAGCCGCAGCGCGGCCCGGGCGTGGCCGCGGGCGGCGGCCTGCCGGTGCCAGGGCTCGGCGACGGCCGGGTCGCCGCCGTTCTCCAGCAGTCGGCCCAGCCGGTAGGCGGCCTCCCGGTGGCCGGCCTCGGCCGCGGCCCGGAACCACTTCTCGGCGTGCGGGGCGTCCCGGTGGTGCTCCAGCAGGTCCGCCAGGGCGAAGGCGCCCCCGGTGTGGCCCTGCTCGGCCGCCTGGCGGAGCCAGTACTCCGAGCCGGGCTCGTCGCCCCGGTCGCGCAGGTGCAGGCCGAGGGCGTGCGCGGCCGGTGCGCTCCCGGCGACCGCGGCCTCGCGCCACCAGTACGCCGCCTCGTCCCGGTGGCCGCGCTGGTGCAGCAGCACACCCAGGTTGTTCGCCCCGGCCCGGAGCCCGGCCGCAGCCGCCCGGCGCAGGTGCGGCTCGGCCTCGTCCAGGTCGCCCCGGCGCAGCAGCATCGCGCCCAGCAGGCTGCCCGCCTCCGGGTCCTCCTCGGCGGCGGCGCGGCAGCGCTCCTCCAGCGCCGCCTCCTCGCGGGCGGCGAGGGCGGACTCGAAGGTCGGGAAGGCCGGGTCGCCGTAGACCGGGCCCTCGTCCTCCGCCGGCTCCTCGGCTCCGAGCACGGCCGACCGGCGGCCTTCCGGGCCCGGAGCCGCCGGGCGCGGGTCCTCGGTGCTGGGCGGATCGGCGTAGGGGTCGGCGGCGGGGTCGTCCGCGCCGAGGCTGTAGGCGCCGAGATTGCGCAGCATGCCGTCGGGGACGGTCGCCGCCAGTGCGGCGTCCTCCTCCTCGCGCCCACGCTGCAGCGGCAGTCGGCCCGCGCGCTGCGGGTCGTCCTGATCGACTCCCTGACCTGCTCCAGCGATCACCGACATGTCGACTCCTGCGTCCGCCGGATCTCTGGGCATCCTTGGTACGCACCGGAGCTCATGGCCGCTTTCCGACCTCGCACCGTCCCCCATGGGGCTCATCGTCGCACCACCCGCAACCCGCGTACACCTGGTATACCCCAGTGGAAGAGGTTACTTCAGCGCTTTGTCGATATCGCGACACATCAACCTCGCAACGCGGCTGCCCCGGCAGGTTTCTGACGCAGTCCCGTCGACGACATCCGCATCATGTGCCCCATCTTTCCCTTGTGGTTCAAGGTTAGACGTTTCGTCACGCCAACGACCGGTTCGGACGATTGAAGTGACAACCCCACCATCGGACCGCACTGCTCCGCCACCCTTCCGCCTCGACCGTGTCGCCCGAGCATGCGGAAGGCCCGGTGCAGTATGCGCACCGGGCCTTCCGACAAGGAGTAGCGGGGACAGGATTTGAACCTGCGACCTCTGGGTTATGAGCCCAGCGAGCTACCGAGCTGCTCCACCCCGCGTCGTTGTGTCCAAAGGTTAACCCACCGGTCATGACCAGCGCAAATCCATGAACGCCGGGCAACGGCGGGCCGGCCCGGGACCAGCGGCCGGCCAAGCGGAAGGCCCGGTGCAGTATGCGCACCGGGCCTTCCGACAAGGAGTAGCGGGGACAGGATTTGAACCTGCGACCTCTGGGTTATGAGCCCAGCGAGCTACCGAGCTGCTCCACCCCGCGTCGTTGTGTGATCACCCTAGCACGCGCCGCCGGTCACCACGGGTGCGGAGGCCGCCGCGGACGACATGTGAGGATGGAGCCATGTCCGACACCGCCGCCGAGGCACTGCCTCCCGCCGCCCGCCCGATCACCCGCGCCGTCCTCGAGATCGACGAGTACGCCGCCGGACTCGGCTGGGACCAGCCCGCCCGCCTGTTCGCCCTGGTCGACACGGACGCGCTGCTGAAGAACGAGCCGGGCGTCGCCCGCCAGCTCGGCCTGGAGCCGGGCCCCGCCGGGCAGCTCACCCCGATCGAGCAGGAGGAGATCCCGGCCGGCAAGGCCCTGGACGACTTCCTCGGCACCATCGCCTGGCCGGACTCGGTCGCCGGCTGCGCACTGGTGGTCGAGCGGCTGATCCTGCCGCCCGCCGCCGAGGCCAAGGTGCCCGGCGGCGTCTCCGAGCGCGAGCTCGCCGCCTGGGTCGCCAGGCACCCCGAGCGGCAGGAGGTCCGGATGACCGTGGCGGTCCTGCGCGACGGCACCCGGGAGACCGCCCTGCGGCTGCGCGAGAAGGACTCCGCCCGCGAGGTGCTGACCGGCCCTTCGCTGGTCCCCGGCCTGGCCGAGGCGCTGCTCACCACCTTCGCCTGAGCCGGCGCGGGCTCCCTCACCCGGAACCCGCCACCGCTGTCCGCCGCGCCGGCTACCCGGTGCAGGCGGGCAGTTCGGCGACGTTCCCGGAACGGATGTCGGCGAGGTCCTGCAGCGCTCCGGAGAGCGTGGTGACCTTGATCAGCCGGAGTCCGGACGGGGTGTTCGCCGAGGCCTCGGCGCAGTTCTGCGCGGGGGTGAAGAAGTACTGCGCCCCGGCCTTGCGGGCAGCGATGATCTTCATCGAGATGCCGCCGATCGGGCCGACGTTGCCGCTGTCGTCGATGGTCCCGGTGCCGGCCACGAACTTGCCGCCGGTCAGGTTCACCGGCTGCAGCTTGTCGATGATGCCCAGCGAGAACATCAGCCCCGCGCTGGGGCCGCCGACGTCGCCCAGGTTGATGTTGATGGTGAACGGGAAGCTGTGCTCGGTCCCCGGCTCGATGCCCACCATGGCCTTGCCGGTGCTGGGGTTCTTCACCGTGGCGACGGTGACCTGCTGCTGGTCGCCGGCCGGCTTGCCGGGCGGGACGACGGTGAAGACCACGTCCGAACCCGGCGGGTGCTCGGTGATCAGCGCCGCGACCTGGTTGGGGTCGCTGCCGACCTTGGTGCCGTTCACCGCCGTGATCACGTCGCCCGCGTGCAGCTTGCCGACCGAGGGGCCGCCCTCGACCACCGCGCCGACCACGATCTCGGTGGTCACCGGGATGCCCAGCTCGTTCAGCGCGGCGGCCTTGGCGCTGTCCTGCGAGGCGGTGAACTCCTCGGCGTTCTGCTGCTGGGACTGCTGCTGGGTCTGGTTGTCCGGGTAGAGCGTGTTGCTCGGGACGACGGCCACGTTCTTCTGCAGCCAGCCGCTCACCGCCTCGATCAGGTTCATCCGGTAGTCGGCGTCGGTGACCTCGACCGTGGTCATGTTGAGGTTGCCGGTGGTCGGATAGGTCTTCCGGCCGCTGATGGTGATCACCTGCTGACCGCTCTGGGTGCCGAGGGTGTTGTAGGTGGGACCCGGACTCATCTCCGAGTAGGGCACCTTGATCAGCGCAGCGGCGAGGAGCAGCGCTATCAGCAACAGCGTGGAGGCGAGCATCGTCGCGGAGCGGCGTGGCATGGGACGACAGTACGGGACAGCCTCCGGCGTGCGCCCCCCGGAGTGGGCATCCGGACGCCGACCCGGCCTAGGTCGGGTCCGAGCCGTCCCGTTCCATGGCCTCGCGGAAGCGCTGGTAACCGGCGAGGGAGTCGCTGTCGGCGGTGGTCCGGGTGCGGCCCGACCAGCGGACCCAGACCCAGGCGAGGAGTCCGGCGACCAGCGGGATGATCCACCAGGCGAGTGCACCCATGCCGTTCTCCCAGTCCGTCGTCACTGCACCGGTCGTACCTGACAGCAGACTAACTGCTCATCACGACAACGACCTTGGGAGCATCCGGGTCACGGCCCCGGCCGCACCGCCGCAGCCTGCGGCGCACCCGACCCCGGCGCTTCCGGGGACGGGTTCGGCCGGGCGGGTGACGGGGCGTCGGGTCGGGCGGTCAGCAGGCGGAGACCCACTCCTCGGTCCCGTCCGCGAAGCGCTGGTGCTTCCAGATCGGCACGGTGTGCTTGAGGTCGTCGATCAGTCGGCGGGCGGCCTCGAAGGCCTCGCCCCGGTGCACGCAGGAGACGGCGACTATCACCGCGACATCGCCGACCTGGAGCGCTCCCAGCCGGTGCACGGCCGCCAGCGCCACCACCGGGAAGTCGGCCACGACCTTCTCGGCCACCCGGCGCAGCTCCTGCTCGGCACTGGGGTGCGCGCTGTACTCCAGCCGGACCACGTCCTTGCCGGCGTCGTGGTCGCGGACCGCGCCGACGAACACCGTGGTCCCGCCCGCCTCGGGGTCGGCCACGGCGGTGTGGACCTCGTCCAGCGAGAGCGGGGTGTCCCGCAGGGCCAGCAGGCGGATGGGGTCGGCCAGGTCGTCCTTCATGCTGTCCATGATGGCCGAAACATGCAGCAATTCGGCAGGGGGTTCCGTATCGTGGATACAACATTCCACTGTCGAACCGGTCACATTCGCCTCCGCTTGCGCGCCCGGCGCACCAGCGCCGCCGTGCCGACCAGCGCCACCGTCGCCCCGGCCGCCCCCAGGGTGGTCGCCGCGTCCTTGCCGCCGAGCCGGCGGCCGGCCACCGCGTGCTTGCCGGAGACCTGCTCCAGCAGTTCACCGAGGGCCTGCTCGTTGGTGTGCGCCGGACGCCAGCCGGCCTCGTGCAGCCGGCTGCCGGAGACCACCCACGGGTACATGGTGTAGGCGAGGTCGCCGGCCGGGGCCGGGGTCAGACCGAGCCGGTGCAGCCGCGCGGCGGTGCCGAGGGCGAGCGCGGCGGGGAGTTCCATCCGGCGGATGCCGGTGATCTCCTCCACCTCCTCCTGCTCCAGCCAGCCGTCGCAGCCGACCGTGACCTCGCCCTCGACCAGGCCGAGGGCCGCGTACTCCAGCGCCGCAGCCAGGTCGTCCACGTGGCAGAACTGCCAGCAGGGCCGCGAACCGGCCACCACCAGCAGCCGGGGCGCCTCGAAGTGCCGGGTGAGCACGGTGTCCACACCGGGCCCGACCACCACCGCCGGGCGCAGCACCGTGACCGAGAGGCCGGGGTGGGCGTGCGGGGCGCGCCGGCCCAGCCGCTCGATCTCCAGCAGGTCGCCGACGAGCGAGGCCTCCTCGGTGGCCCGCAGCGGCGCGTCCTCCGCCAGCGGCACCTCGTTGTCGGCCAGCGCCCCGTAGACCATCGCCGAGGTGCAGAGCACCACCCGGTGCACCCCGGCCGCCGCGGCGGCGGTGAGCACGGTCTGGGTGCCGCGCACATTGAAGGCGCTGCGGGCCTTGGGATCGGTCGCCATGCCGAGGTCCAGTGCCAGGTGGACGACCACGTCCACGCCGGCCAGCCGCTCGGCCACGGCCGGGTCGCGGACGTCCAGCACCCGCCACTGGACGCCGGTGACCTGGCCCCGGCGCTCGTCGATGGCGAGCACCCGGCGCACCGCGGACGAGCCGGCCAGCCGGGCGGCCAGCCGCTCGCCGATGCCCGAGGCGGCCCCGGTCACGGCGACGACGAGCGGTGGCCCGTCGTACCTGGGGCCCGCAGCGGTCGCCTCCGCACCTTCCGGCGCGCCCTCCGGAGCGTCCTGACCGCACTGCTCAGCGGTCAGCCCAGAGCGAACGTGCGAAGGTGGGGAACTCACCGGCTCTCCTCCACGGTTAGTTTTGATGCGTACGTAAGTGTCACGTACCGACCATCCTGCCCGAGGCGGAGGCATGGCGGTGCACCCGGCACGGGGGCGACCGGCAGCGACCGGAAACCGACCGTTCCGCTGCACCCGCCGCACCCCGGGCCGGACCGCCCCTCCCCGCCGCACCCCAACCTCGCGACGGCCGACGAGATCGAGGCAACTCGTGAGCGATTTCCCCTTCGGCTTCGGCCTCCCGCCCGAGGAGCCCGAGGACGGCAAGGAGCGAGGCGAATCCGGGTCGGGCAAGTCGGGCTCCGGCTCTTCCGGCTCCGGATCGTCCGGCGGTCCGGCCAACCCCTTCGGCTTCGGCTTTCCCGGGCTGCCCGGCGGCACCGGCTCCGGCAATCCGCTGGAGGGCCTCTTCGGTGCGATGAACCCCGGCGACATCGGCGCCGCCTTCCAGCAACTCGGCCAGATGCTCTCCTTCGAGGGCGGTCCGGTCAACTGGGAGCTGGCCAAGAACCTGGCCCGGCAGGCCGTCGTCCAGGGCGCCGAGGACGGCTCGAAGGACCGTTCGGTAGGTGAGTCCGAGCGGGCCGCCGTCTCCGAGGCGATCCGGCTGGCCGAGCTGTGGCTGGATTCGGCCACCTCACTGCCGGTGGGCGCGAGCAGCGCCGTGGCCTGGAGCCGCGCCGAGTGGATCGAGGCGACCCTGCCGGTCTGGAAGGAGCTGGTCGACCCGGTCGCCGAGCGCGTGGCCGGGGCCATGGGCGGGGTCGTCCCGGAGGAGATGCAGGCCATGGCCGGCCCGCTGCTGGGCGTGATGCGCAGCATGGGCGGGGCGATGTTCGGTTCGCAGATCGGCCAGGCCCTGGGCGCACTGGCGGCCGAGGTGCTCGGCTCCACCGATGTCGGGCTGCCGCTCGGACCGGCCGGCAAGGCCGCGCTGCTGCCGCAGAACATCGAGGCGCTGGGCGAGGGGCTGTCCGTCCCGGCCTCCGAGGTCCGGCTCTACCTGGCCCTGCGCGAGGCCGCCCACCAGCGGCTCTTCGTCCATGTGCCCTGGCTGCGGCAGCACCTCTTCGGCGCCGTCGAGGCCTATGCGCGCGGGATCAAGGTCGACACCGCCCGGCTGGAGGACCTGGTCGGCCAGATCGACCCGACCAATCCCGAGGCGCTGCAGGAGGCCATGACCGGCGGCCTGTTCGAACCCGAGGACACCCCCGAGCAGAAGGCCGCGCTGGCCCGGCTGGAGACCGCGCTGGCCCTGGTCGAGGGCTGGGTGGACGCGGTGGTGCACGCCGCGGCCGCGCCGCACCTGCCGCACGCCGCGGCGCTCCGGGAGACCCTGCGCCGGCGCCGGGCGACCGGCGGCCCGGCGGAGCAGACCTTCGCCACCCTGGTCGGCCTGGAGCTGCGGCCGCGCCGGCTGCGGGACGCCTCCCGGCTGTGGGCCTCGCTGGCCGACGCCAGGGGCGCGGACGGGCGCGACGCGCTCTGGGAGCACCCGGACATGCTGCCGACCGCCAAGGACCTGGACGACCCGGACGGCTTCGTCCACGGCGCCGACGTGCCGGAGCTGAGCGAGGGCATCGACTTCTCCAAGCTGGACGAGATGCTGGGCCGGGCCGCGGAGGCCGCCGCCCACGACGCCCAGCACGGCGGTCCGGCCCCCGAGGAGGGCCAGGACGGCCGGGCGGACGAGAAGGGCAAGGACGGCCAGGACGGCACGGGCGGTTCGGCCGGCGAGGGCGGTACCGGCGCGTGAGCGGTCTCCACCAGGACGCCGTCCGCTCCCTCCAGGACTGGACGGCGCCGGACCCGGAGCAGGACCTGCTGCGCCGCGACTACCTCGACCACCTGCTGGAGCGGTCGGACGGCATGTACCGCTCCTGCCGCCCGGCGCACATCACCGCGAGCGCGCTGGTGGTGGACATCGAGCGCGGGCGGGTACTGCTCACCCTCCACCCCAAGGTGGGCCGCTGGCTCCAGCTCGGCGGCCACTGCGAGCCGGAGGACGCCACCCTGGCGGCCGCGGCGCTCCGCGAGGCCACCGAGGAGTCCGGCATCACCGTCGGCCTCGCGCTGTTCCCGGCCACCGGGCCGCAGGCCGCCGGACCGCAGGCCGCCGGACCGCAGCCGGTCAAGCTCGACCGGCACGCGGTCCACTGCGCCGGCCGGGACCAGCCGGAGAACTCCCACCTGGACGTCCAGTACCTGGTGACGGCTCCGGCCGACGCGGTGGCCGAGATCAGCGAGGAGTCGCTGGACCTGCGCTGGTTCGGCTTCGACGCGCTGCCCCGGCTCACCGACGACTCGGTCAGGGACCTGGTCGCCCGGGCCCAGAAGCTGCTCTGACCCGGAGGCCGCTCCGGGCGGCCGCGGCGGCGGGACCGGCCGCCGCCGTTACTGGACCGGCTCGCGGTCGTGGCCGGACTCGGCCCGGGGGCCCGGCACGTGCGGCAGTCGGGCCGCCGCGACCACGCCCTCCAGGTAGCCGCGGGCGCGCTCGGTGCGCGGGTAGGAGTCGAGCAGCGCCCAGAACTCCCGGCCGTGGTCCGCTATCAGCAGGTGCGCCAGCTCGTGCAGCAGCACGTAGTCGACGACGTACTCGGGCATGCCCTGCAGCCGGTGCGAGAGCCGGATGGTGCCCTCGGTCGGGGTGCAGGAGCCCCAGCGGGTGTTCTGGTTGGTGACCCAGCGGACGCTCACCGGCACCGCCCGCGCGTCCAGGTAGCGGGTGGACAGCTCGGCCGCCCGCGCCGTCAACGCGTCGTCGCCGAGGACCTGCCGGCTCTCCTGGGCGGCGAGCTTGTCCAGCATCAGCGCGACCCAGCGCTTCTCCTCCGCCACGGACATCCGGGCCGGGATCAGCACCACCGTACGGTCGCCCTCCCGGTAGGCGGAGACGGTCCGGCTGCGGCGGGCGCTACGGCGCACCTCGACAGCCTGTGTCGCGGGGAGGTTCTCGGATGCGACCGGAACGCGCCGACGCGGCACAGAAGCACGGGAGTCCGGTCCGGCTGCCACGCGCCAGACGTTACCTGCTGGGGGTGACAGAAGTCCTGCCTTCGTGGCCGATTTGTGCGAGTGCTTGCGAACGTCCGGGGTCCTGAATGCGACGAATTCGCGGCATAGGCGACCGAATCACAAGCGGATCATCGGACCACGACCCCCAGCCTGTGGATAACTCTTCGCACGTTGTTCACCGATCGGCCAAGCTCGTCCCGGGTGGCCGAATCCGGCCGCGAAGGGAGAGCAGCGACCATGCGCACCGACGTCCGCACCGAGTCCGAGCCCGCCGGCCAGCCGCAGCGGCCGTGTCTGAAGCCGGCGCTGCGCCGGGCCTGGCGGGACCGGACCACCCTCCAGTTCGGCATCGGCGACGCCCACACCGCGGTACTGGAATCGGCCACCCCGGCCGACGCCGCCTTCCTCGACCTGCTGGACGGCACCCGGGAGCTCCCGGCGCTGACCGCCGCCGCGGCCGGGCTCGGGGTGGACGCGGACCGGGTGCACCGGCTGCTGGGCGAGCTCCGCGCCTCGGAGGTGCTGGACGACGGCGGGGCCCAGCGCCCGCTGCTGGAGCTCCCGCCGCGGGAACGGGCCCGGCTGGCCCCGGACCTGGCGGCGCTGTCGCTGGCCCATCCGCGTCCCGGCGCCGCTCCCCGGCTGCTGCTGGCCCGCCGCCGGGCCCGGGTCCAGGTCCACGGCGCGGGCCGGGTGGGCGCGGCCCTGGCCGGGGTGCTGGCGGCGGCCGGGGTCGGCCAGGTCCAGGTGCTGGACGGCGGGCGGGTGCTGGACCAGGACAGCTCGCCCTGCGGAATCTCCCCGGCGGACACCGGCCGTCCCCGGGCGGCCGCGGCCCGGGCCGCCCTGCGCCGGGCGGCCCCGGATCCGCCGGACCAGCTGGCCGGCCGGCTGCGCGCGCCGGACCTGGTCGTGCTGGCGCCGAGGGGCGACGCCTCCGGACTGCTGCCCGATCCCGCGCTCAGCCAGGAACTGATGCGCAGCGGCACCCCGCACCTCTACGCCGGGGTGCTGGAGACGACGGGCAGCGTCGGCCCCTTCGTCCTGCCCGGGCAGAGCGCCTGCGGCCACTGCCTGTCGCTGCTGCGCTCGGACCGGGACCCGGCCTGGCCGGTGCTGCTGGCCCAGCACTGCTCGGGCCGCTCCGGCTCCGTCCCGGCCTGCGACACGGCCCTGGCGACGACCGTCGCCGGGCTGGCCGCCCTGCACTGCCTGATCTATCTGGACGGCGGATCGCCGCCCAGCGTGGGCGCCCGGGTGGAGGTCTCCATGGTCGACGGCTCGATGCGGCGGCACCGGCTCGGCCCCCATCCGGACTGCGGCTGCTGCTGGGCGTCCGGGACCGAGGGCGCTTGGGGGGACAATGATGGCAGTGCCTGACTCGTCGACTGGGAGGCAAGCGTGAGCGATCTTCCGCGGAAAGCCGTGACCCGTACGGCCAAGCTCGCGGCTCTCCCCCTGGGGATGGCCGGGCGAGCGACCCTGGGCTTCGGCAAGCGGATGGGCGGTCGGCCCGCCGACGTCGTCGCAGCCGAGATGCAGCAGCGCACCGCCGACCAACTCTTCAAGACCCTGGGCGAGTTGAAGGGCGGTGCGATGAAGTTCGGGCAGGCCCTGTCGGTCTTCGAGGCCGCCCTGCCGGAGGAGGTGGCCGGCCCCTACCGGGCCGCGCTGACCAAGCTCCAGGAGGCCGCCCCGCCGATGCCGGCGGCCTCGGTGCACGCCGTGCTCGCCGCCAGCCTCGGCCCGGACTGGCGCGGGCTCTTCCGCGACTTCGACGAGAAGCCGGCGGCGGCGGCCTCCATCGGCCAGGTCCACCGCGCGGTCTGGCACGACGGGCGGGAGGTCGCCGTCAAGGTCCAGTACCCGGGGGCCGGGCAGGCTCTGCTCTCCGACCTCACCCAGCTCGGCCGGGTCGCCCGGCTGATCGGCCCGATGGTCCCGGGGCTGGATGTGAAGCCGCTGATCAGCGAGCTGCGCAACCGGGTCACCGAGGAGCTCGACTACGCCCTGGAGGCCGAGTCCCAGCAGCTCCACGCCGAGGAGTTCGCCGACGACCCGGACATCACCGTCCCCGGCGTGGTCGCCCAGGGCGAGCAGGTCCTGGTCACCGAGTGGATGGCGGGCGTGCCGCTCTCCGAGGTGATCGTCGGCGGCAGCCGGGAGCAGCGCGACCGGGCCGGGCAGTTGCTGGCCCGCTTCCTCTTCGCCGGACCGGCCCGGACCGGACTGCTCCACGCCGACCCGCACCCGGGCAACTTCCGGCTGCTGGTGGACGACGGGCCCGCCTCCGGCTGGCGGCTCGGGGTGCTCGACTTCGGCACCGTGGACCGGCTGCCGGAGGGACTGCCGGAGCCCGTGGGCGCCGCCCTGCGGATGGCCCTGGAGGGGGACGCCGCCGGGGTGCTGGAGATGCTCCGGCAGGAGGGCTTCGTCAAGCCGACGATCTCGCTCGACCCGGATGCCGTCCTGGACTACCTGCTGCCCATCATCGAGCCGGCCGCAGTGGACGAGTTCCACTTCACCCGGGGCTGGATGCGCTCCCAGGCGGCGCGGATCGGCGACCCCCGCTCCCCCGCGTACACCCTGGGCCGCCAGCTCAACCTGCCGCCCTCGTACCTGCTGATCCACCGGGTGACGCTGAGCACCATCGGGGTGCTCAGCCAGCTGGACGCCTGTGCGCCGCTCCGCGCCGAACTGCTGGAGTGGCTCCCGGGCTTCGCCCCGGACGCGGACTGGGACGGGGACGGCCCGGCGGGCCACGACGAGGCGCCGGCCGTGGACTGGGCCGAGGTCTGAGGGCTCGGCTCGGCGCGGTGCGAAAAGCCCGCAGGCCCGGGCGGAATGTCCGCTCCGGGCCTGCCGAATGAATGTCTGTGCTGACGACTGCTGCTACTACCGCATCACGACTACTGCATCACGACGCCGGCCAGGGCCCGGCGGGCCCTGAGCGAGGCGCGCTCGGCGCGGCGCCTGAGCCACAGCGCACGCGCCAGCCGTTCGTGCTCGGCCTCCTGGAGGCGTTCTTGGAGATGGACACGGGCCAGGGCTTCGGGCATGAGTTGCATGTGGAGACTCCGGTTCGGGGTGAGTTCGTGGACGGCGCTGCGCGCCTCGTCGATCGGCTGGGTGAGGGTCTGGGACATTGCTGCCTGCTTGTCGGACGTCGGATCGGTGGACGGGTTGTGGATGGGCCGGATCGCCCGGTCGCTGCGCGCGGTGGCCTCTCGGACCGACCTGCGCAGGGTGTTCGCGGAGCTGACTCGAGGGTTCACGCGACGACCTCGCTCTTGCGCGGACGGCCCCGGGGCCGCTTCCGGGCCACGACGACACCCTGGACGAACAGCTCGCCGCCCCAGACGCCCCACGGCTCCCGACGCTCCAGCGCGCCCTGCAGACAGGCCGCCTTCACCGGGCAGGTCCCGCAGAGGGTCTTCGCGTACTCGACGTCGGCGGGGGTCTCCGCGAAGAAGACCTCGGGGTCGAGGGAGCGGCACGGGATGGGGGCGCCGAGTGTCTCGGTGTCGTCGAACGCGGTGATCTGCATGAGTGATACCTCCGGGGGGTGGGCCAGGCCGAGGGGTGGGACGTACTGGACGGGCGGGGCGGGCGGGGTGATGACGGGGGACACGTCGACTCCTAGGTGTGCTCTGGCGTGGCGGAGGTGGTGGGACGAGAAGCTGGGGCAAACAGAAGGGCCGCGGATCCCGAGTGGGATTCCGCGGCCCTGGATTGCCGACCTGATTCAGGATCAGGTTCGTTCTTTCCAGGGTCCAGGCCCGCGGAAGGCCCACATCGTGTGCTGCTGCTCGGACTGCTGCTTCGCCGACCGGTGGTTTCCGGCACCCGCTGCATACTCGTGGCCGTCTTCGACGACTACTGCTGCTACGGATGCCAACATCGGTCGCTCATCGCGAATCGCACCAAGACCATTGCCGGCCAGCGGCAGATCACTGCCGCCGCCGAGAACCGCGTCCAGACCGGCGCCGGAGCCGAAGCCGGCGGCAAAGCCGGACTCGGGCAGGGACACAACGGACTTCATGGACACAGCGGGCATGCCGGGGCAGGCGGCGGCCGTGATCGTCAGGCCAGTCGTTTTGATCATGGTCGTAGTCACAATGTCCGCCTCCTTTCGGCGTGCTCGGGACTCGGCGGGCCGAGTCCTTCGGATGGGCAGGGTCTCAAACGGTGGTGCGGATGGTGCGGGTAATGCGCAGAACAGTGCCCGCGCCGGAAGTGACCCGGCTGGGCCGACGATCTCGTCTCCTTGACCGTCTCCGGCACGCTAGTGCGCTCCGGACCGCCGACGCAAACTATTTTCCGAGCGAGTTCTGATCGGGTCCGCTCTCGTCCCAGAGGTCCGAGATGTCCCCCGGCTGTGAGCTCCGGGTGGGCAGTGATTCGGACCCCGACGAGTCCGCACCAGACAACGACAGCACGGCCGCCCCGTACTTGTCCAGCTTCGCCCGGCTCACTCCGGCGATTCGGGACAGGTCCGTGACCGAGCCCGGAGCGTCCTCGGCGATGGCCGCCAGGGTGGCGTCGGTGAAGACGCAGTAGTCGGGCAGCCCCTGCTCCTTGGCCTGGATCGCGCGCCAGTGCAGCAGCCGCTCGTACAGTCCCTCGTCCCGGTCCCAGGGGCAGCTGTCGCAGCGGCGCAGCTTGCGCTCGACCGCTGCGGTCAGCACCCGGCCGCAGACCCGGCAGGTCAGCGGCGCCCGGCTGCGGCGCACCGCGGCGGGTCCGGTCGGCCCCGCGCCCGCCGTCCGGCCGGAGCCGGTCACCGAGCCGGCCCCGGCGAACCCCCCGGAGAACCCTCCACCGCCCCGGGCCGCGCGCGAGCCCGAGGAGCCCGGCCGCAGCCCGTCCAGGAAGCGCGACGGCTGCCGGCTCGCCCGGCCGCCCGGGGAGCGCGCCAGCGCCCAGGAGAGACCGAGGTGCGCCCGCGCGCGGGTGACGCCGACGTAGAGCAGTCGGCGCTCCTCCTCGACCTGTTCGTCGGTCTTGGCATAGGTGATCGGCACCATCCCCTCGGTGAGGCCGACCAGGAACACCGCGTCCCACTCCAGGCCCTTGGCCGAGTGCAGCGAGGCGAGGGTGACCCCCTCGACGGCGGGGGCGTGCTGCGCCACCGCCCGCGCGTCGAGCTCGGTGACGTAGGCGGCCAGATCGGCGGGCAGCCCGCCGGCATGGCGGCCGGCCTCGAACTCCTCCGCCAGCCGGACCAGCGCGGCCAGTGACTCCCAGCGGTCGCGGACCGCGCCGGAGCCGGCCGGGGGCGTGAGGGTGAACCCCCGGGTCGACAGCACCGCGCGGACCTGCTCGGCCAGGGACTCCTGGACGCCGTCCAGCAGCGGGTCACTGCCCGCCCGCGCCGCACCGCGCAGCAGCATCCCGGCCTCGCGGACCTCGGGGCGCTCGAAGAAGCGCTCGGCCCCGCGCAGCTGGTAGGCGATCCCGAGGTCGGCCAGCGCCTGCTCGTAGACGGCGGACTGGCCGTTGATCCGGAACAGCACCGCGATCTCGCTCGCCCGCACCCCCGACTCCAGCAGCGCGGCGATCCGCTTGGCGGTGCCCTCGGCCTCGCCCGGCTCGTCCTGGTACTCGGTGTAGGACGGGTCGGGACCGGCCCCGCGCTGCGAGACCAGCTCCAGCCGGTTGGCGGCGGCCCGGCCGCGCGCCTGCGCCAGCAGCCCGTTGGCCAGGTGCACCACCTGCGGGGTGGAGCGGTAGTCGCGGACCAGCTTCACCACCGTGGCGTCCGGGTGCTTCAGCCGGAAGTCCAGCAGGTAGGCGGGGGTCGCCCCGGTGAACGAGTAGATGGTCTGGCTGGCGTCGCCGACCACGCAGAGGCTGGAGCGCGGGCCGAGCCAGAGGTCGAGCAGCCGCTGCTGGAGCGGCGAGACGTCCTGGTACTCGTCCACCACGAAGTGCTGGTACTGCGCCCGGACCTGCTCCGCGACCTCGACCCGGTCCTCCAGCACGGCGACCGCCAGCAGCAGCACGTCCTCGAAGTCGATCACCCCCCGGTCCCGCTTCAGCTCCTCGTAGGCCTTGTAGACCTGACGGATCTCGGCCGGGTCGCGCGGGGCTTCGCGACCGGCCCGGCGGACGGCGGCGGGGTAGTCCTCGGGGACGGTCTGGGTGACCTTGGCCCATTCGATCTCGCCGGTGAGGTCCCGCAGTTCGGACCGGTCCACCCGGAGCCGGCTGCGGGCGGCGGCCTCGGCGACCAGCTGCACCTTGCGCTCCACCAGCCGGGGCAGCTCCCCGCCGACCACCCGCGGCCAGAAGAACTGGAGCTGCCGCAGCGCGGCCGAGTGGAAGGTCCGGGCCTGGACGCCCTCCGCCCCCAGCTCGCGCAGCCGGCCGCGCATCTCCCCGGCCGCGCGGGCAGTGAAGGTCACCGCGAGCACCCGCTGCGGCTGCATCACGCCGCTGCGCACCCCGTAGGCGATCCGGTGGGTGATGGCGCGGGTCTTCCCGGTCCCGGCTCCCGCGAGGACGCAGACGGGCCCCTCCAGGGCCGTCGCGACGGCCCGCTGCTCGGGGTCGAGCCCGGCGAGCACCGCGTCGGCGTCCAGCGGCCGACCCCCGCCGAGGGGGATGCCGCCGCGGAGGGCGTCGGGGAGGGGCTGCGCGCCCGGGAGCTCAACCTGCATGCGCCCATCCTCTCAAGCCCGGCGGGCAACCGGACCGGAGTTGTCCACAGGCCCGGTGTGCTGGTCCGATCGGATGCCCGCGATCCCGGCCCGGGCCGCCCCGCCCGTTGGAATGTTCGCGGGTTCCCGTATGTTCCATGGGTGCCCGGCCCCGGCCCCGGAGAGCCGTCCGCAACGCCTGACGAAGGAGCGACTCGATGCCCGCGACGATCACCATGTACAGCACCACCTGGTGCGGTTACTGCCGTCGGCTGAAGACCCAGCTCGACCGCGAGGGCATCGGCTACACCGAGGTCAACATCGAGGAGGACCCGGCGTCGGCGGACTTCGTGGAGAAGGTCAACGGCGGCAACCAGGTGGTGCCGACGGTGCTCTTCCCGGACGGCTCGGCGCTGACCAACCCCTCGCTGGCCCAGGTCAAGGCCAAGCTCGCGAGCTGAGCCGCCGGGCCGACGGCCCGCGGCCCCGGTGCCCCTCCGCCCCGGTCGGCGCGGAGGGGCACTTTGCTGTCCGCCCGCATGTCCGCCCGCCCGCTTGTCCGCATGTCCGCTTGTCCGCATGTCCGCAGGTCCGCCCGCCCGCCGCGTTCCGGTCACTCGCCCGGGCGCTCGCCGAGGGCGTAGACCAGCCGGTTCCGGTCGGCGCAGTAGCGGGTCTCGGAGACCCGGACCGGACCGGCCTCGGTGAACCCGGTGCGGAGCTGAACCAGCAGCGGGACGCCCGGCCCGGCCTGGAACCACTGGGCCTCCTCCGGGTTGGGCATCCGCGCGGCCAGTTCGTCCACGCAGCCGATCTCGACGTGGCCGGCCTCGCCGAGGGCCACCTCGTCCCCGCCGTCCACCGGGTCGGGGTCCATCAGGGCCGTACCGGCGGCCAGGCCGACCGGGTAGTGGCTCTCCTCGATGGACCAGGGCTCGCCGTCCATGTGCCGCAGCACCCGGCGCAGCACGACCGCCTCACCGGCCTTGATCCGCAGCCGATCGGTGATGTCGGTGGTCGCTCGTACGATCAGCATCTGGAAGTCGGCCGTCAATTTCCGACCGGCCCGCTCGGCCTCTTCCGCATATGCCGCGGAGGGGGTGGTCAGCGGGGTTCTCCGACCGGGAACGGAAGGTGATGTGTATGCATGGTGATCGAGGACCGGATGATCCTTGAGGTAGGTTCCTTTTCCCTGGACACGAATCAGCAGACCCTCATTGACCAGGACGTCAACCGCCAGTCGGACTGTATTACGAGCTACCCCGTACTGGCTTTCCAGTTCGCTTTCGACCGGCAGCGACTCGCCGCTCTGCCACTCTCCGGTCATGATCCGACGGCGCAGATCTGCGGCCAGCCGCTGGTATTTGGGAGCCTGTCCGGGGCCACGGGAAATGTTCACTCAGCGAATGTAGCCATTCGGCTTGCGCCGCACCCGAGAAACCAGCCAACATAAGTCAAGATTGGGGCAATCCCTACTATTCCAACCACTTGCAATCAGGAGCCACCTATGCACCGGATGGAGCAGTGACATCGGGGGGAAGACCTCCGGGACACCACCCGTGCAGCACCCACCAGCCACCTCGCAAGCCGGAGCAGCCACGATGAATCACCGGAGAGCCTGGGCCGCGATCGCCTCCTTCCCGCCGAACCCCGAGAACGTCGCGCACGCCCGTCGGATCACCCGGACCGCACTGGCCGCCTGGGGCGTCCAGGAGCTGGCCGACAGCGCGGAGATGCTGGTCTCCGAGCTCGTCACCAACGCCCTGCGGTACGGGCGCGGGCCGGTCGATCTGACAATCGCCCTGTCCGGGGGCAGTCTGCGGATCGCCGTCGCCGACGAGGGACCGGCGATGCCGGTGCCGCGCGAGGCCGGGGACGACGCCCAGAACGGGCGCGGCCTGATGATCGTCGAGATGCTCGCCGACAGCTGGGAGGTCACCGTCCGGCTGACCGGCAAGACCGTGAGCTGCGTGCTGGCCCTGGAGCCCGCCCAGGCCGCCGCCGTGGCCGCGCGCGCGGCCTCCGGGACCGCTCCGGCGCTGGAGCAGGCGCTCGCCGCCGTCGTCGGCGCCGGGGCGGAAACGGCCGAAGGACGGCGGCCCCGTGTCCGCCCTTCGGGTGAACACGGGGCACGAGGCAAATAGGGGGCGTGCGGACCGGCCGCGCACTACCAGCGCGCGGCCTCCGGCAGCGGCCCGCCGTACCAGATCTCCACCAGCCGCCGGGCGATGGAGATCCCGGCCGGGGGCAGCAGCGAACCGTCCGCCATCCCCGCCCGCAGCTCCTCGCGGCTGAACCAGCCGGCCTCGGAGAGCTCCTCGCCGTCGACGGCGATCTCGGCCCCGCCGTCGCGCTCGTCCGCGCGTGCCAGGAAGCCGAGCATCAGGCTGGCCGGGAACGGCCAGGGCTGGCTGGCGACATAGGTCACCGAGCCGAGGTCGACCCGGACCCCGGCCTCCTCGGCCACCTCCCGGGCCACCGCCTGCTCCAGCGACTCCCCCGGCTCCACGAAGCCGGCCAGGGTCGAGTAGCGGCCCTCGGGCCACAGGGCCTGGCGCCCCAGCAGCGCCCGGTCCTGGCCGTCGGTGACCAGCATGATCACCGCGGCGTCGGTGCGCGGGTAGTGCTCGTGCGCGCAGGAGGTGCAGCGCCGCACGTGCCCGGCGGCGGCCGGCGCCGTGGCGTGGCCGCAGCGCGAGCAGAAGCGGTGCGAGTGGTGCCAGTTCTGCAGCGCCACGGCGTGCACCAGCAGGCCCGAGTCGCGGTCGCCCAGGGTCGCGCCGACCTCGCGCAGCCCGGCCGGCCGGGCGTCCCCGTCCAGCCGCCCGGGGAGGCTGTCCGCGGACAGGGCGAAGTAGGAGACCCCGTCCTGGTCGGTGCCCAGGAAGTAGCGCTCCCCTCCGTCCGGGGCCTCGAAGGAGGGCAGCAGCACCAGCTCGCTGCCGTCGGCGGTGTCCTCGACGAAGGCCTGCCCCTCGGCCACCACCAGCACCCGGGTGTCGGGGTGGCTCCAGGCGGCGGCGAGCCACGGCTCGTCGAGCCGGTGCTCGGCGGCGCGGTCCACCCCCGCCCGGGCGAGTGCGAGCGTCGGGCGGTCTCCCGCGGCCGGGGCCTCCGTCACGGTCTGGTCCTTCGGCTGCACCATCACGTACCTGCTCTCCCCCATCATCGGAACCATGTCTTGCTGCTCACCGGATCGCTGCGGCGAGACCCGGTCACCGGGCCGTGCTGTCCCAGCTACCGGCCAGGTCCGCCCACAGGTGGGCGGCCGTCTCCACGCCCTTGGCCAGCAGGTCCAGCTCGACCTTCTCGCCGACCGAGTGCCAGCCGTCCGAGGGGACCGAGATCCCCAGGAAGAGCACCGGGGCGCCGAGGACGTCCTGGAGGTCGGCCGCGGGGCCGGAACCGCCCTCCCGGGTGAACAGGATCTTCTGTTCGAACGCCCGGCCCATGGAGCGGGCCAGCGACTGCAGCGCCGGGTGGTCCAGCGGGGTGAGGCAGGGCCGGGTCGCCCCGGGGAAGACGATCTCGTGCCGGATGCCGGCCGGGAGCCGCTCCGCGACCCAGGCCGTGACCGACTGCCGGACCTTGTCCACGTCCTGCCCGGCGACCAGCCGGAAGGTCAGCTTGAGGTGCGCGTCGGCCGGGACGATGGTCTTGCCGCCGGGGCCGGTGTAGCCGCCCCAGATCCCGTTGACCTCGGCGGTCGGCCGGGCCCAGATCCGCTCCAGGGTGCTGAAGCCCTCCTCGCCCAGGGTCGCCCGGGACTTGGCCACGGACAGCCACTCGGCCTCGTCGAAGGGCAGTTCGGCGAAGAGCTCGCGCTCCTGCGCGGTCAGCTCCACCACGCCCTCGTAGAAGCCCGGGACGGCGACCCGCCGCTCCGGCGTGTGCAGTCCGGCGACCAGCCGCGCCGCCTCGGTCGCGGGGTTGGGCACCGCGCCGCCGAAGGAGCCCGAGTGGATGTCCTGTGAGGGGCCGTAGAGGTCGATCTGGCACTCCAGCATGCCGCGCATGCCGGTGCAGACCGTGGGGGTGGACTCGGACCACATGCCGGTGTCGGAGATGATCACGACATCGGCGGCCAGCCGCTCGGCGTGCTCCCGGATCAGGGCGCCGAAGTGCGGCGAACCCGACTCCTCCTCACCCTCCACCAGCAGCTTGAGGTTGACGGCCGGAGCAGTCCGCCCGGTCGCCGCGAGGTGCGCCCGCACCCCCAGGGTGTGGAAGAAGACCTGGCCCTTGTCGTCCGCCGCGCCCCGGCCGTACAGCCGGCCGTCGGCGACCACCGGCTCGAAGGGGTCGTTGGCCCAGCCGTCCTCACGGGCGGCCGGCTGGACGTCGTGGTGCCCGTACACCAGGACGGTCGGCGCGGAGGCGTCGCCGGAGGGCCACTCCGCGAAGACGGCCGGCAGGCCGCCGTTCTCCGTCTCCCAGACCTCGGCGACCGGGAAGCCGGTCGCCCTCAGCTTGTCGGCGAGCCACTCCGCGGAGCGGCGCACCTCGCCCGCGCGGGCGGGGTCGGCCGACACCGAGGGGATGCGCAGCCAGGCGGCCAGGTCGTCGAGGAAGGCGGGGGTGTGTTCCGCGATGAACTCGCGGACCACGCTGTCCGGGGAAGTCGTCATGGTACGACTCTAGTTCGGTTGCCGACCGCCCCGGCCCCGGCCCCACCCGCCGGGAGCGGGCGGGGCCGGGCGGGCGCCGGGGCGGGCCGGGCGGGCGCCGGGCGGGGCCGGGCGGGCGCCGGGGCGGCCGACGGGGGGTCAGCCGAGCCGACGGGTGAGCACCATCCGGGAGCGGGTGCAGCCGGCCGCCAGCAGCCAGGCCAGCAGCGGCAACCCGACCACCAGCTCCAGCAGCGTCGACCAGGGCACCTCCAGCGCCGCGGACAGCGCGCCCTGGATCGAGCCGGTGGTGGTGTCGTAGTAGACGACCTTGTTCGAGCCCAGCTCCCGCCACAGCGCCGCCGCCGGGACCATCCCGGCCACCGTGCCCAGCAGCGCCCCCATCGCGGCGATCACCGCGCACTGGAAGCCGGAGAGGGTCCGCCTGATCCTGGCGGCCGCGCCGACCGCCGCCAGCGTGGCCAGGTCGGCCTGGGAGTCGGCGGCGGCGAGCCCGGTGGCGATGGCGGCGGCGGCGACGGCGACGGTCGTGGCCGCGATCACCAGGCCGATGGCGATGGCCCCGTTGCTCGGCTGGAAGCCGCGCTCGACGGAGAGCGCCCCCTGGGAGACCTCGGCGACGGCGGCTGCGGCCCGCTGCTGCTCGGCCTGGGTCACCGGCTGCTTCGGCAGCCAGACCGAGGCCAGCGGCGCGGTCCTCAGCCCGGCCCGGGTCGCGGCCGAGGCCGGGAGCAGCGCGCTGACCGCGGCCGGGTGCGCGGAGATCACGGTCGCGGGCAGGGACACCGTCCGGGTGGTCGGCCTTCCGCTGCCGTCCGCCGTGTAGCTCTCGATCTGCAGGGTGGTCCTGCCGTCGACGACGTAGCGGCCGTCGGTGACCAGGACGCTGCCCCGGGCGAGGGCGGCCGCGGCAGCCGGGTCGTCGTTGCCGAGCACATTGCGCAGCGCGGCCGCGTCGCCGACGACGACCGACGCCCCGATCGACTCGCCCGAGCTGCGGCCCGCGTCCACCGCCGCCCGGCAGCGCGGATCGGTGCGCGCCGCCTGCTGGACCGCGGCCGGGCTCAGCTGGTTCATGGCGGCGCCGGTGACGAAGGCCGGGCAGACCTCGGCGGCGGGCAGCTGCAGCGACACGTATCCGCAGCCCGCCTCCGTACCGGTGACGCAGCCGGTCCCGGAGAGCAGGGTGGACAGGTCGGCACGCGGCCCCGGGTCGGGAATGCTGTTCTGCACGGCCGCCCGGGCCTGGCCCAGGTGCTTGCCGGTGGGATCGCCGTACTGGTCGGCCGAGAGCGTCACCGCGCCGTTGACGGTGCGGGCGGAGTACTGCTGCTGGTTCTGCGCGTTGGTGCTGCTCTGGAAGACCAGCACCGCGACCGCACCGGCCACGGCGGCCATGACGGCGGCGACGGCCGGGGCGGTGCGCCCCCGGTTGCGGGTGGCGTCGCGCAGCGCGAGCCGGGGCCCGAGCGGCAGCCTGCCGCTGAGCCGGCCGAACTGGCCGACCAGGAACGGGGTGCAGGCCACCACGCCGAGCTCGGCCAGCGCCGAGCCGCCGAGGACGGGCAGGAACCCGCCGCCGGCCAGCTTCGTGCCGAGCAGTGCCAGCGCCGCGCCCCCGGCGACGGCGAGCACGCCGAGCACGGTGAGCACCTTCGGCGGGGCCTTGACGACGCCCCGGCCGGTCAGTGAGGCGACCACCTCCTGCCGGGACGCCTGGACCGCCGGGACGACCGCCGCCAGCAGCCCGGTGACCAGCCCCACCAGCACGACGCCGAGCAGGTCGAGCGGTTCGAGCGTCAGACTGCCGAAGCGGGCGCCGGCCTTGGCCTCCAGCCAGCCCCGGCCGAGGGCCACGGCCGTCGCCCCGAGGGCGATGCCGCAGACCGCGCCCAGCGTCCCGAGCACGATCCCGCCGCCGAGGACGACGGAGCGGGTGTGCGCCCGGTTGCCGCCCCCGGCCGCGAGCAGGCCCAGCTGCCGACGGGACCGGCGGGCGCCGACCGCGAAGGCGGGACCGGCCAGCAGCACGATCTCCAGCAGCGCCATGCCGACGACCGTGCCCAGAATGGTGATCGTGGTCTTGTCGCTGCTGAACTCCGGACGCTGGTTCCGGCTGTACGGGACGTCGCTGCTGGGCGGCGGGTCGGCGAGTACCGCGCGGGAGGCCACGGTGACGCCGTACTGATTGGCCTTCAGCACGTCGTTCCAGCTGAACCCGGACTGCCCGGGCAGGCTGACCAGCCAGGTCTGGCCGCTCTCGAAGCCGCTGTCACGGTTGCCGGTCCTGGCGTCGGCGGCGCTGATGCCGGCCATCACCGCGTTCAGGTCGTTCGGCCTGAGCACCAGTTCGTCGTCGCCGAGGCTGTTCGGGAACTCGACGGCGGCGGTGATGGTGAGCGGCTGGTCGGAGTTGGCCAGGGTGGTGGTGCGGCCGATGCCGAGGCCGGAGTCCTTGAGGAAGGCGGTGCTCGCGGCGACCTGGAACGGGCCCTGCGGCAGGGTGCCCTGGCGGAGGGTCACCATCCCCCTGGTCAGCGGGTCGCTCAGGTCGATGCCGTTGACGTCGACGTTGCTCTGGCCGTAGGCGGTGGTGGTGGCCAGGTAGAGGTCGGTGTCGACCGGCTGCACCGTCGCCCCGGCCGGCAGTGCCCGGGTCAGCAGTTGGGCGGTCGACTCCTTGGCGAGGGCGGTCCGGCTGACCCCGCCGACGCTGCTCCCGGCCTGCTTGGCCGGGACGTTGTCGGAGCCGTTGTCCGGGTTCGGGGCCTGCTCGACCGCCTGTCCCGGCTGGATCGAGGTGATGAACGCCTGGGCCTGTCCCATCCGGCGGTCGGCGCTCTCCTGTGCGGTGAGCTGGGAGCTGCGGTAGGTCACGTCGGCGGCGCTCACTCCCAGGATCGGGACCGCGATCATGGCGATGACCAGGGCGCTGCGTCCCTTGGCGCGGAGGGCGTCGCGGCGGGCGATGCGGAGCGCGACCCGCCAGGCGGCGAGCTTCACAGCGTCCCCGTCCCGTCCCCGGCGCCGCCGTGGCCACCGGTGATGCCGGTGAGCAGGGTCTCGGCGGCGAGCGGCGCGGACTCGTCGACGAGCCTGCCGTCGCGGAGGAAGACCACCCGGTCCGCCCAGGCGGCGTGCCGGGCCTCGTGGGTGACCATGACGGCGGCGGCGCCCGCGTCGCAGCGGCCGCGCAGCACCGCGAGCACGGACTCGCCGGTGGCGGAGTCGAGAGCGCCGGTGGGCTCGTCGGCGAGGACCAGCCGGCGGTCGCCGATCAGGGCACGGGCGATGGCCACCCGCTGCTGCTGACCGCCGGACATCTCGTCGGGGAAGCGGTCGGCGAGGTCGGCGATGCCGATCTCGGTCAGCGCGGCGACGGCCTCCTTCCGGGCCTTCCGCCCTGACAGCCCGTCGAGCTCCCGGGGCAGCGAGACGTTCTCGGCGGCGGTGAGCGCGGGTATCAGGTTGAAGTCCTGGAAGACGTAGCCGATCGCCCGGCGGCGGACGGCGGCCAGGGCCTTGCGGGACAGCGCGCCCAGCTCCTGGCCCTCCACCAGCACCTGCCCGGAGCTGGCACTGTCCAGGCCGCCGGCCAGGGTCAGCAGGGTGGACTTGCCGGAGCCGCTGGGGCCCATCACCGCGACGAACTCCCCGGGGTGCACCGCGAGGTCGACCGTGCGCAGGGCGTGCACCTCGGCTGCGCCCTGGCCGTGGACGCGGGAGACGGACCGCAGCCGCAGCACGGCGCCTCCCGGCTCACCTGGTTGAGCGGTCATCGGCTGAGTGGTCATCACCTGCGGGCTCCCTTCTTGGTGGCTGCCGGGTCGGGCAGCGGTGACCGGGTCGGTCGGTCGGCGGCACGCGCGGCAGCGCGTTCGGCGGCGCGCTCGGCATGGCGGACCAGCCGGGTCTCGCAGTGGTCCAACCAGCGCACCTCGGCCTCGGCCTGGAAGATCAGCTGGTCCAGCACCAGCAGCCAGGCCAGGTCGTGACTCTCCGTGTCCAGGTCGGTCGCGGCGGCGCCCTCCTCGGCGGCGAGCGCCCTGGCCTTGAGCCGGGTGTAGTCCTGCAGCGCGCGGATGGTGTGGGCCCGCTGCCGCTGGGCCACCGCGGCGACGTCGACGCCGGGAACGGTGACCGCCATCGCCAGCTTTATCGCCAGTTCGTCGCGCGGCGGGTTGTCCCGGCGGACCGGGCTGCCGAACCAGACCCGCAGCTCCTCGCGTCCCTGATCGGTGACGGCGTAGAAGACGTGGCCCTCGGGGTCCTCGCCGTCGGGGCGGACCAGGCCGTCCCGTTCGAGGCGGCCGAGGGTGGTGTAGACCTGGCCGACGTTCAGCGGCCAGGTGGAGCCGGTGCGGCTCTCGAACTCGGATTTGAGCTGGTAGCCGTAGCGCGGGCCCTCTTCGAGCAGCGCCAGCAGACCGTGACGGATGGACATACCGAGTATGTATACCCGGTATGTAAACGGGATTCAAGCACGATCCGTCACCGGCAGGTCCTCCCGACGCACTATGTTCGGGGCGTGAGCCAGCTGCGCATCGCGACCTTCAACCTGCTGCACGGACAGGCCCTCGGCCCGGACGGCAGACCGCTCCCCGACCCCGCCGACCGGGCTGGAACCGACCCCTCCGCCCCGCTGGCCGAGGCCATCGCCGCGCTCGACGCGGACGTCCTCGCCCTCCAGGAGGTCGACCGCCACCAACCGCGCTCCGGCGGCACGGACCAGGCCGCGGTCGCGGCCAAGGCCATGGGCGCGGCCGACTGGCGCTTCGCCGCCGCCCTCCACGGCCGCCCGGCGCCGGTCTCCGGCTGGATCCCCGACCCCGGCGGGAGCGGCCTCCAGGTCTACGGTCCGGACGAGGTCGGCATCGGCGCCGACCGCCCCGCCTACGGCACCGCGCTGCTCACCCGGCTGCCGGTCGAGCACTGGCGGGCCCGGCGCTTCGCCCCCGCGCCCTTCGGGCTGCCGCTCCGGGTCGCCGGACGGCGCGGGCTGACCCCCGTGCCGGACGAGCCGCGCGCGGCGGTCGCCGCCGTGCTGCTCGGACCGGCCGGCCCGTTCACCGTGGTGGCGGCGCACCTGTCCTTCGTTCCGGGCTGGAACATGGGGCAGCTGGCCGGGATCCGCCGCTGGATCGCCGACCTGCCCGCGCCGTACCTGCTGCTCGGCGACTTCAACCTGGTCGGCCCGGTGCCGCGGACCGTCCTCGGCGGCGCGGCCATGGTGGACGGCCTGGGGCGGCGGCCCGGCCTCCCGCGCCAGCCCCGGGAGGCACGGCAGGGCCGGGAGGCCAGGGAGCCCCGGCGGCTGCGCCGGAGGCCGCCGCGCCGCACCTATCTGCGCGGCTGGCGGGACCTGGCCCGGACGCCCACCTACCCGGCGCACCGCCCGGCCGTGCAGTTCGACCACGTGCTGTCGGTCGGCATCCCGCGCACCGCCGTCCGCGGCACCGCCACCCCGGCGGTCGGGGTGTCCGACCACCGTCCGCTGGTGGTCGAGCTGCAGCTCTGAGCCGAGCGGCCGGACCGGGCCCCCGGCTCAGCGCACCCCCTCGCCGGCGCCGCGCCGGGGGCGGCCGACCTTCTGCAGCGACAGCACGGCCGGCCCGGTCAGCAGCGGGTTCGGCTCGTACTGGAGCAGCAGCATCGCGGCGTCGTCGCCGACCTGGCGGCCGGCGTGGCGGCGGACGTCGTCGTGGACCCGTTCCAGCACCTCGGCGGGTTCGGCTCCGGCCGCGCAGAGCGCCAGCCGGTCGGCGAGCGGGTAGAAGACCCCGCCGTCGTCCCTGGCCTCGACCACGCCGTCGGTGTAGAGCAGCAGCCGGTCGCCGTCCTCGAAGAGCACGCTGAGGACCGGCGGGCAGACCTCGGCGGGCTCCAGCACGCCGAGCGGCGGCACGTAGTACTCGGGTTCGAGCAGCCGTGCCTGGGCCCCGCCGCGCAGCAGCATCGGGGCCGGATGCCCGCAGTTGACGCTCTCGACCGTCCCGTCCGGGCGGACGCAGACCAGGATCAGGGTGACGAACTCCTCGCCCATGCCCTCGTGGTCGCTCTCCCGCAGGGTCCGGTCGAGGCTGTGCGCCAGCCAGGCCGCGACCCGGTCCAGCGCGGGCTCCTGGTGGGCCGCCTCGCGGAAGGCGCCGAGCACCGCCGCCGCGGTCTCCACCGCGCCGAGCCCCTTGCCCCGGACGTCGCCGATCACCGCACGGACGCCGTAGCGGGTCTGCACCACCTCGTAGAGGTCGCCGCCGATACTGGCGTGGGCGGCGGCGGCGGCGTAGTGGACGGCGGCCCGGACCGGGCCGATCCGGTCCGGCAGCGGACGGAGCAGGATCCGCTGGGCGACCTCGGAGACCAGCCGGGCGTCGGCGAGCTCCTGCTCCTGCCGGTTCCGCAGCAGCACGCTGGCGGCGCCGATCAGCGCGATCAGGATGATGGCGAAGATGCTGGCCGCGTGCACGGACTGGGTGAGGGTGTGGTCGTAGGCGGCCAGCCCGAAGGCGACGGCGCTGGTGACCACGCCGACCAGGATCGGGTACCAGGTGCGGTCGCTGACGACGGCGGCCAGGGCCGGCCCCACGGTGAGGGCGGGTTCGAAGGTGACCGTGGAGCTGTGGCTCACACCATCCAGAGCCACGATGAGGATGATCCCTATGAAAGGGAGCACCAATATCGCTCGGTTCCAGCTGGTGCGTCGAAGAAACCTTGCGGCGGGACTCAACGTCGTTTCTCCTGCGGGCGCTGTGCTACGGCGATAGGAAGAAGACAGGCAGAGCGTGAGGCGCTGCTGGGGCCGGGGGCGGCAGGTTTCCAATGCCGACCGCTTGTCGTTCAAAATGGGATCGATGTTGACTGGTTGGTTCCAATACATTAGGCGCGAAAAGGACATGCTGCACAGTCCTTTCACGAAATTCCCGTGCCGTCCCCACCTATTTGCCACCCGTATGGAGTACCCGGCTCGGCCCCTTCGGGCGGACCGGCCAGCAGTCGCTCCAGCCCGCCCCGGCCCGGCAGCGGCTCCGGGCGGACCACCCGGCCGGTCCGCACGTAGAGGAAGGCCGCCGAGACCCGCTCCGGCGGCACCCCCCGCAGCTCCGCCCAGGCCAGCCGGTAGACCGCCAGCTGCAGCGGGTCGGCGGTCTCGTTCCGGTTGGTCTTCCAGTCCACCACCTCGTAGCGGTCCTCGCCGGTCCGGTAGACCGCGTCGATCCTGCCCCGCACCACCCGCCCCGCCAGCAGCAGCTGGAACGGCGCCTCCACCCGGAACGGGGTGAGCGAGGCGTAGGGGGTGCGCAGGAAGGCCTCCTTCAGCCGGGCCAGGTCGTGCTCGTCCTCGATCCACTCGTCGTCGGCACCGGGCAGGGCGTCCGCGCCGAGCAGCATCAGCGGTTCGAAGCGGGACTCCACCCAGGCGTGGAACCGGGTGCCGCGGCGGGCGGCCGGCTGCGGCGGACGCGGCATCGGCCGCGCCAGCTCGCGGGCGAAGCCGTCCGGGTCCTCGGCCAGCCGCAGCAGCTGCGAGGCCGAGAGCGCGGCCGGCAGCGGGACGTCCCGACGACCGGCCCGGGCACGCAGCAGCTCGCCGGAGAGGGCCTCCAGGTCGCGGTCCCAGGAGGCGGTCAGCCGCTGCTCCTCCGGCAGCAGCCGGGACTCGTCGGTCGCCGGGCCCGGTCCGCCGTCGGCCGCGGCGCGCAGCCCGGCCAGCACCCGCAGCCCGGCCTCGCGGCGGGCCGCCTGGGCGTCCGGGTCCAGCGGCAGCGGCCAGGGGTGGTCGGCGGCGCGGGCCAGCGCGGGGTTCTCCGCCCCCTCGGCCGGCGGCTCGGCCCAGACCTCGATCTCGCCGCCCGTGCCGCCCTCGCAGTAGTCCCTGAGCTGCTCCAGGAAGGGCGACGGGCCCCGGGGCTTCTTCTGCGAGGGGCCCCACCAGTGGCCGGAGGCCAGCAGCAGCGAGCGCGGCCTGGTGAAGGCGACATAGCCGAGGCGCAGCTCCTCGACCGCCGCGTGCTCCCTCATCTGGACCGTGAACGCCTTCATCCCGGCGCTGGTCCAGGGCGGGGTGCCGGGCAGGGTGGGGCCGTCGCCACGCAGGTCGTGCGGGAGCACCTCGGGGCGGCCGGTCCAGCGCTCGCGCCCCTTCTCGCTCGGGAACGCCCCCTTCACCAGCCCGGGTACGGCGACGACGTCCCACTCCAGTCCCTTGGACTTGTGGACGGTGAGCACCTTCACCGTGTCGTCGCCCCCCGGGAGGGTGTTGTCCAGGCCCCGGTCGAACTCCTGCGCGGCCCGGAGGAAGCCCAGGAAGGCGGCGAGCGAGGGGTCGCCGTCCAGGTCGGCGAAGCCGGCCGCGGTGTCCAGGAAGGCGTTCAGGGTCTCCCGGCGGCGGGCGGCCAGGGCGTGCGGCGAGGCCGCCAGCTCGACCTCCAGGCCGGTGACCGCCAGCACCCGGTGCAGCACGTCCATCAGCGGCTCGGCCAGGGCCCGGCGCAGCTCGCGGATCTCGGCGGCGAACCGGGCGAAGCGGGCCCTGGCCTCGTCCGAGACCGGCAGCTCCGCACCCTTGTCGTCCGGGTGGAGGAAGGACTCCAGGGCGTCCGCGAGCGAGACCGCCTCGGTCGGGTCGGTGCCGGCCACGGCCTCGGCCAGCCGGTCCGCCTCCGGGCCGCCGGTACCACCGGACACCCGGACCAGGTCGCGGGCGCGCCGCCCCAGCAGCGCCAGGTCGCGCGGGCCGATCCGCCAGCGCGGGCCGACCAGCAGCCGGACCAGCGCCGCGTTGGCCGTCGGGTCCTGCAGCACCTCGCAGGTGGCGACCAGGTCGGCGACCTCGGGCAGGTTCAGCAGCCCGGACAGGCCGACCACCTCCACCGGGACGTCCCGGGAGACCAGGGCCGCGTGCATGTCCGGGAAGAGGTCACGGCCGCCCCGGCAGAGCACCGCGATCCGCCCGGGCGGGGTGCCGGTGCGGACCAGGTGGGCGATGGAGTCGGCCAGCCAGTCGACCTCCTGCTCGTAGCTGTCGAGCAGGGCGCAGCGCAGGAAGCCGTCGTGCTCGGCCCCCGGCGCCGGGCGCAGCGCCTCGACCCCTTCGTGCATCCCGCGCAGCGGCTCGGCGAGCCGGTTGGCGAAGTCCAGCAGCCGGCCGCCGCTGCGGCGGTTCTCCGAGAGCGAGTAGCGGTCGGCCTCGCCGCCGTCGGCCTTGGGGAAGTGCCGGGGGAAGTCGTCCAGGTTGGCGACCGAGGCCCCGCGCCAGCCGTAGATCGCCTGGCAGGGGTCGCCGACGGCGGTGACCGGGTGCCCGCCGCCGTACGGGTCGGCGGCGGTCGGGTCGGCGGCGGTCGGGTCGCCAGGGCCCGGTTCCCGGTCCTCGGCGCGGCCGAAGAGCCCGGCGAGCAGCAGCCGCTGGGCGACCGAGGTGTCCTGGTACTCGTCCAGCAGCACCACCCGGAACTGCTCGCGCAGCAGCCGGCCCACCGCCGGGTGCTCCTGGGCCAGCCGGGCGCAGGCCGCTATCTGGTCACCGAAGTCCATCAGCCCGGACTCGCCCTTGCGCAGCCGGTACTGCCGGACCAGGTCCGTGAGCTCCAGCCGGGCCGCGGCGGCCCGGGGGACCTTGCGGAGGTCCTCGTTGCTCTGCTTGACCGTCTCGAAGCGGGCGAGCAGCGCGGCGTCGTAGGCCTGCAGCCGCTCGGGCGCGATCAGGTGCTCGGCCAGCTCGCCGTCCAGGTTCAACAGGTCGGCGATCAGCGTGGAGAAGGTGCCGGTCAGCGCCGGGTAGGGGCCGGGGGCCCGGCGCAGGACCCGGGCGGCGAGCTGGTAGCGGGTGGCGTCGGCCAGCAGCCGGACGTCCGGCTCCAGGCCGATCCGCAGGCCGTGGTCCTTGAGCAGCCGTCCGGCGAAGGCGTGGTAGGTGGAGATCTCCGGCTCGCCGAGGACGTCGTCCTCGGCGCCGAGGACCTGCTCCGGGTCCACCACCCCGGCCTGCACCAGGGCCCTGCGCACGCGTTCGGCGAGCTCGCCGGCGGCCTTGTTGGTGAAGGTCAGCCCGAGCACCTGCTCGGGGCGGACCTGGCCGGTGCCGACCAGCCAGACCACCCGTGCGGCCATCACCGTGGTCTTGCCGGAGCCCGCGCCCGCGACGATCACCGCGGGGGCGAGCGGGGCCGTGACGGCCGCGATCTGCTCCGCGGTGAAGGGGATGCCGAGGAGCTCCTTGAGCTGCTCGGGGCTGGTGATGGCTGGGCTCACCCCGGCAACGCTAGCGGGCGCCACCGACAGTCGGGGCCGACCGCGTCGGGATCAGCGGCCGCGCCCGTCGGAGTCCTGCTCGTCGGAGTCCGTACTCGTCAGAGTCCGTACTGGGAAGCCGCGACGGTGTCGGCGGCCGGCGGCGGGGTGAGGGTGACCGGCTGCCCGTACTCGTCGAAGGTCATCGTCCCGGTGTCGGAGCCGGTCGTCACCAGTTTCACGATCTCCGGCACGGACACGTCGGTGACGTAGATCGAGCCCGGGGAAGCCGCGTCGGTCGGGTCGGTCAGCTTGACGACCTGCTGACCGCCGAGGGTGCTCTCCGGCCCCTTGACCGTGGCGGACACGTTCCCGACCGAGGCCACCATGGTCTGGCTGATGTTGCAGAGCGAGGCCAACGAGGCCATGCCGCTGCCGCTCACCGTGGTCTGCAGGTACTTGCCGCCGAGCAGTTTGACGACGGTGGCGTTGCCGCCGTTGGCCATCCAGAAGGTGGCGTCCGGCTCGAACCAGACGTCCTTGCCGATGACCAGCAGCTGCATCGTGCCCTTGCCGGTGCCGAGGGAGATCGAGCCCTGGCAGCCCTTGGCCGGGGCGAGGTGCAGGTCGAAGGAGATGTTCGAGCCGTCGTCCGTGCCCGCGCCGACCATGTGGAGCGAGGTGGCCGCCTTCAGGTCGGCTATGGCCCTGGTGGCGATCTGCGGCCCGCTCAGCGCGGCCATCGGGTCGGCGGGCGCGGCCGGGGCGCTCGGGGCGGCCGAGGCGGAAGAGGCGGCCGAGGCGGAGGAGCCCGAGCCTGCGGCCGAGTGGCTGCTGCTGCAGGCAGTCGCGCCGACTGCGAGCGCGGTGCAGACGAGGGTCGCCGATATCAGGCGCTGTCGGTGCTTCATGGTTCGTTTTCCCGCCGTGGATGCTGTTCCTGGGTGCGCCCCGACGGGCCGTCGAAGCCGATGCCGGGGGCGCAGCCGCCACATCCTGGCATACGGTCGACCGATCCGTTCCACCCGCCCCTCGGTCGAGCCGTTCGCCTCAGTCGACGACCTGGCGGCCCTCGGGGTGGCCGGTGCAGCTGCGGCGGAAGGCGCAGTGGTCGCAGCCGGGGCCGACGCTGGGGACGAAGCGCTCGTTGACCACCCGGTCGGCGGCCTCGGCGAGCAGGCCCTCGATCCAGCCGGGGTCGTCGCCGAGTGCGGGCTGCGGCTGGACCTTCGGCTCGTCCTCCCGGCCCCTGCCGGCCGGCTGCCGCAGCTGCACCAACTCGGCGCCGCCGGGCTGCGGGTGCTCGCCGGCGAAGGCCTCCAGGCCGTCCACCGCGCCCTCGCGCACGGCCAGCTGGTACACCCCGAGCTGGGGGTGGGTCGGCAGGTCGGTCCCGGGGACGACGCGCTTGCCGGTCTTGAAGTCGACGACGAAGGCCGCGCCGGTCGCCTCGTCCCGCTCGACCCGGTCCATGCTGCCGCGGATCCGGACGGCGTGGTCGCCGACCTTCAGCTCCACCTCGAACGGGTGCTCGGTGGCCACCGGCACCCGGCCGCGCTCATGGGCGTGCCAGCGGAGGAAGCGCTCCAGGGCGGCCCTGGCCTCGCCCTTCTCCTGCTCGGACTTCCACGGAGCGTCGAAGGCCAGGGCGTCCCAGACCGTGTCGAGACGCTCCATCAGCACCCCCAGGTCCGGCGGGGTCCGGCCGGAGCCGACCTCGTCCGCCAGCACATGGACCACGTTGCCGAAGCCCTGCGCCCCGCTGGACGGGCCCTCGGCCCGCACCTCGCGGCCCAGGAACCACTGCAGCGCGCAGCTGTCGACCTGCTCCAGCGCGCTGCCGGACAGCTGCAGCGGCCACTCCGGGTCGCGCACCGGGACGGTGTTCTCGGTCGCGTCGGCCATGCCCCACCAGCGCTGCGGATGGGCGGAGGGGACCAGCGCGGTGCCGTCCTCGTCGCTCAGCGCCGCCAGCCGGGTCAGCCGGTCCGCCGCCGCCGCGCGCAGCTCCGGCGAGGCGGCCGGGTCGACCACGGTCGCCCGCAACTCCGCGACCAGGGCGGCGACCGCCAGCGGACGCCGCGGGCGGTGGGTGACGTCCTCGACCCGGACCTCCGGGACCCGGCTGCCGTCCGGGAGCTCCTGGTAGAGCTCGCGCAGGAAGCGGGAGGGCTCGTCGCCGTCGTCCGCCGGCGCCTTCACCGCGGTGACGATCAGCCGCTCCCTGGCCCGGGTGGCGGCGACGTAGAAGAGCCGCCGCTCCTCGGCCAGCAGGGCGGCCGGGCTCAGCGGCTCGGCCAGGCCGTCCCGGCCGATCCGGTCCGCCTCCAGCAGCGAGCCCCGGCGCCGCAGGTCGGGCCAGAGCCCCTCCTGCACCCCGGCGACCACCACCACCCGCCACTCCAGGCCCTTGGACCGGTGCGCGGTCAGCAGCCGGACCGCGTCCGGGCGCACCGTCCGGCCGGAGAGGGTGTCCGCGGCGATGTCCTGCCGCTCCAGCTCGGCGAGGAAGTTCAGCGCGTCCCGGCGCCCCCGGACCCGCTCGGCGGCGCGGGCGGCGGTCTCGAACAGGGCGCAGACGGCGTCCAGGTCGCGGTCGGCGTTGCGGCCGGCCGTGCCGGGGCGGAGCGCGGTCGACTCCAGCCGCTGCCGCCAGCGCTCGGAGCCGTCCCAGAGCGCCCACAGCGCGTCCTCGGCGGAGGCCTCGCCGGCCAGCAGCTCGCGGACCTTGCGCAGCAGCTGGCCGAGCCGGTGGGCCCGGCGCACGGCCGGGCCGTCCAGGGTGACCAGCCGCTCCGGCTCGGCCAGCGCCTCGCGGATCAGCTGCTCGGCCGGGCGGACGGCGCGCTGCCGCTCCGGGGGGAGCGCGCGGAGCGCCGTGCGCTCCTCCTCGCGCAGGGCACGGCCGAGACGGCGCAGGTCGGCGCTGTCCAGGCCGCAGAGCGGGCCGGTGAGCAGGGTGTGCGCGATCTCGGCGGTGAGCGGGTCGCTGCCGTAGGGGTCGGCGGGGTCGGCGGGCTCGTCCTCCGTCTCCGCCCGGCGGCGGTCGTACGCGGCGCCGTGGGCGCACACCCGGAGCGCGGTGAGCAGTGGGGCGACGGCGGGCTCGGCGTGGAGGGGCAGGTCGTCGCCGTCGATCTCCAGCGGCACCCCGGCCGAGCTCAGCGCCCGGCGGAAGCCGGGGATGGACCGGCCGCCGGCCCGGACCAGCACCGCCATCTCGCCCCAGGGCACGCCCTCCTCCAGGTGGGCCCGGCGGAGCAGGTCGGCGATGTTGTCGATCTCGGAGCCAGGCGTCGGGTAGGTGTAGACCTCGACCCGGCCGCCGCCGCGCTGCGGGACCAGCTGCCGGTGCTGGGCCAGGGCCTCGGCCGGGAGCCGGCCCATCGGCATCCGCCGGGCCACCATCCGGCCGGCGGCCAGCAGGTTCGCCCCGGCCCGGCGGGAGACCCGGAGCACCCGCACCGGCGCGGGGCCGCCGTCCGCCTGCGGGAAGTCCCGGGGGAAGTCGAGGATGCCGTTGATGTCGGCCCCCCGGAACGCGTAGATGGACTGGTCGGGGTCGCCGACCGCGACCAGCTCGCGGCCGCCGCCGGCCAGCGCCTGCAACAGCCTGACCTGCGCGGGGTCGGTGTCCTGGTACTCGTCGACGAAGACCACCCGGTACTGCCGGCGCAGCTCCGCGGCGACCTCGGGGCGCTCGGCCAGCAGCACCGCGCGGTGGACCAGCTCCGAGTAGTCGAGCGAGCCCTGGGCGTCCAGCACGTCCAGGTACTCGGCCAGGAAGTCGGCCGCCGCCCGCCAGTCCGGGCGGCCGACCCGGTCGGCGAAGCGGCGCAGCGCGTGCTCGTCCAGGCCCAGCTCGCGGGCGCGGGCCAGCACCGCCCGGACCTCGTCCGCGAACCCCCGGGTGGTCAGGCAGGCCCGGAGCTCGTCCGGCCAGCGGATGCCGAGACCGGCCCTGGCGTCCTCGGCGCCGCCGGTCAGCAGGTCGCGCACCATCACGTCCTGCTCCGGTCCGGAGAGCAGCCGGACCGGGTCGGCGAAGAGCTCCGGATCCTGGTGCGCCCGCACCAGGGCGTAGCAGAACGAGTGGAAGGTGGTGGCCTGCGGCGTGCCCCGGCCGCCGACCGCGCCGGCCCGCGCGGTCATCCGGTCCCGCAGCTCCACGGCGGCCTTCCGGCCGAAGGTCAGCACCAGGATCTCCTCGGCCGGCACGCCCTCGGCGATCCGTCGGGTCACCGCCTCGACCAGGGTGGTGGTCTTGCCCGTCCCCGGACCGGCCAGCACCAGCAGCGGGCCGCCCCGGTGGTCCACCACCGCCTGCTGGTAGGGGTCGAGCAGCGGCGGCGCAGGGGTGACCAGGGGGTCGCGCACCAGTCGGTACGCGCCCCCGCGTCCGGGTACGACGGGTGGCGAGGTCATGAGCACGGTCCAGGGGCAACTACGGGGCAGATCGGACACGGGGTCGGACACGGGGTCGGACACGGGAGGCGCGGCACAGCCGACGCAACGGGTGTACCGGCTCCCGGAAGGCGTCCTTCACCGCGAGCCTACGATCCTCCCCCGTCAGTCACACCGTTGTCACGGGATCGTTGTCACCGGATGGCAAGCATCACACCGGTGTCCCCGGCCACCGTCCGTCCCAGCGCGCGCGGGCCAGGTCCACCCGCGGCAGGTCCTCCGCGGCGGTCGAGCCGGGGGCCGGTCCCCGGCCCCTGACCTGCCGCAACGGGGTCCCCTCGGCCCGGTACGCGGCCAGCGCGCGCAGTTCGTGGCCGGGCAGCAGCGCGCCGTCCGCGCGCACCACCCGCCACCAGGGCACCGCTCCGCCGTACAGCGCCATCACCCGGCCGACCTGGCGCGGCCCGCCCTGCTCCAGGTACTCGGCGACATCGCCGTAGGTCATCACCCGTCCGGCCGGGATCCGCTCGGTGAGCTCCAGCACCAGCTCGGCGAAGGGCGGCAGCCCGGCGGTCGCGCCGGACCGGGAGTCGGACACCGAGTCGGACGGGGAGTCGGCGGGGGTCTCGTCGGTACTCACCCGAGGCATTCTGTCCCATCGCACTGACACGACCGGGTGGCGCTCTGCCGGAACCTCCTCGCCCGCCAGGGCAGGGGAATGTAGCATCCGCCGAGGGCTCGTAGGGTGCCGACCTGGTTCCAACGCACATCCCTTACCCATGCCACCCTTGAGGGGCGGTACCAGGCGACCAGAAGGCAAAGACCACGATGACCGGATCGAACGCGAGCGCCGACCAGGCTGCGGACGTGTCCGGAGAGGTCCCCCCGGCCGCCTCGGCAGGTCTCGGGGCCGTGCCGCCGGCCTCCGCCACCCCGCCGCCCGCCCCGTCGACGGCCGCCGCCGAGACCGCCGTCACCCCCGTCGACCTGGTGAAGCACCCGGGGACCAGCCCGCCGCCGGAGGCCCGCTCGCACGTCGCCGTCGACGAGCCGCTGCTCGCGGCCCGGGTGCACCGGCCGGCCGACCTGATCCGGTTCCTGCTCGGCGTCGTCGGCATCGCCGCCGTGCTGGTGCTCGCCAACATCGCCCAGAACTCCACCGCCGGGCTGCAGTCCGACATCTCGGCCGGGGCCACTCGGGTCCCCAGCTTCCTGATCACCATCACCGGCTTCGTCTCCACGGCGGCCGTCCTCATCGTCCCGCTCGCCTTCGCCGTGGAACGGCTGATCAAACGGGACGGGCTCCGGGTCGCCGACGGCGTGCTGGCGGCGGTACTGGCCCACGGCATCTCGCTGGCCGTGGACCTGTGGGTGGTCAAGGACGCCAATGCGGCCATCGCCTACGCGCTGACCACCCGGACCGGCAACACCCTGAGCGACCCGGTCCACAGCTACCTCACCCCGGTCATCGCCTACATGACGGCGGTGGGGATGGCCAGCCGGCCGCGCTGGCGGGTCGCGCTCTGGGCCGTGGTGCTGCTGGACTCCGTCTCGGAACTGATCGGCGGCGACACCACGCCGCTGTCCATTGCAGTAACCATCCTGCTCGGCCTCACCGTCGCCTACGGCACCCTCTACGCGGTCGGCACCCCGAACGTCCGGCCCACCGGCGAGCACCTGCTGATGGGGCTGCGGAAGGTCGGCTTCTCCCCGGTCAGCGCGCACCGCTCGACCGACGGGCCCGAGGGCACCCGGCGCTACCTGGTGATCCAGCAGGGCGCCTCGCCGCTGGACGTCCACGTCATCGACCGGGAGCAGCAGGCCTCCGGCTTCTTCTACCGGATGTGGCGGCGACTGCAGCTGCGCACCGTCGCCGTCCGCTCCAGCCCCCAGTCACTGCGGCAGGCCCTCGAACAGGAGGCCCTGATCGCCTATGCCGTCAACGCGGCGGGCGCACATTCACCCCGGCTGCTGGCCACCTCGGAACTCGGCCCGGACGCGGTCATCCTGGTCTACGAACGGATCGAGGGCCGCTCGCTCGACAGCGTCGAATCGGCGGAGATCACCGACGCGGTCCTGGCCGACGCCTGGGGGTCGGTGCGGGCGCTGCACGACCGCCGGATCGCCCACCGCCGGCTGACCGGCGAGTCCGTGCTGATCACTCCCGACAACCGGACCTGCCTGATCAACCTCGCCGGGGGCGACATCGCCTCCGGCGATCTGACGCTGCGGATGGACGTCGCCCAGCTGCTCACCACCTTCGCCCTCCGGGTCGGTCCGGAGCGGGCGGTGGCCTCCGCCAACGCCGTCCTCGGCGCCGACCGCACCGCCAGCGCGCTGCCGCTGCTCCAGCCCGTCGGCCTGAACCGCTCCACCCGGCAGGCCCTGAAGCAGTACAACCGGGCCCGCAAGGCCGAGGCCGACGCCGTCCACGCCGAGCAGCTGAAGGCCGGGGTCAAGGTCGAGGACGCGCTGCTGGAGCCGCCGGTGGCCGAGGACCTGCTCTCGCAGATCCGCGAGCAGATCCTGGAGATCGTCCCGCAGGCCCCGGTGGCCCCGGCCAACCTCCAGCGGCTCAAGCCGAAGACCCTGATCACCATGATCGCCGGGGCCTTCGCCGGCTATCTGCTGCTGACCCAGGTGATGGCCAACAACCCGATCACCGCGCTCTCCCACGCCGACCTGGTCTGGGTCCTGGTCGCCGTGGTCGCCTCGGTGCTCAGCTACGTCGGCGCGGCGATGAGCCTGTCCGGCTTCGTCCCCGAGAAGCTGCCCTTCGGGCGGACCTTCCTGGCCCAGGTGGCCGGCTCCTTCGTGAAGCTGGTCGCCCCGGCTGCGGTCGGCGGGGTGGCCCTCAACGCCCGGTTCCTCCAGCGGATGGGCGTCCGCCCGGGGCAGGCGGTCGCCAGCGTCGGCGCCTCGCAGCTGGTCGGCCTGGGCATGCACATCCTGCTGCTGCTCGGCTTCGGCTTCATCGCCGGGACCGGCAGCAGCTCCGACATCCCCTCCTCGCGGACGGTCATCGCCGGGCTGCTGGTGGCCGCCGTGCTGGTACTGGTGGCGGCGGCGATCCCGCCGCTGCGCCGCTGGCTGACCTCGCAGGTGCGTTCGCTCTTCCTGGGCGTCATCCCCCGGATGCTGGACCTGCTGCGCTCCCCCTCCAAGCTGGCGACCGGCTTCGGCGGGATCGTCCTGGTCTCGCTGGCCTTCGTGGCCTGCCTGGACGCCAGCATCCGCGCCCTGGGCGGCTCGCTCCCGTTCGCCACCGTCGCGGTGGTCTACCTGGCCGGGAACGCGGCCGGATCGGCCATCCCGGTGCCGGGTGGCATCGGCCCGATCGAGCTGGCGCTGACCGGTCTGCTCACCGGCGCCGGCCTCCCGCTGGCCGTGGCCACCCCGGCGGTGGTCCTGTTCCGGGTGCTGACCTTCTGGTTCCCGGTGCTGCCCGGCTGGATCTCGTTCACCTACCTCCAGCGCAAGAACGCGCTCTGACGAGGACGGCCCCCACCCGGAGCGGGTGGGGGCCGTCGTCGAGGTCGTCGCCGGTGGCGTGAGGCCTAGTAGACCGGCTTGTGCGGCTCGATCTGGTTGACCCAGCCGATGATGCCGCTGCCGACGTGGACGGCGTCGGCGAAGCCGGCCGAGTGCAGCACGGCCAGCACCTCGGCCGAGCGGGCGCCGGACTTGCAGTGCACGACGATCTTCTTGTCCTGCGGCATCCGCTCCAGCGCGTCACCCATCAGGAACTCGCCCTTGGGGATCAGCACGGCGCCGGGGATGCTGACGATCTCGTACTCGCCGGGCTCGCGGACGTCGACCAGGAAGATGTCCTCCTTGTCGTCCTGCCACTGCTTGAGCTGCTTGGGCGTGATGGTCGAGCCGATCGCCGCCGCCTGGGCCTCGTCACTGACGACGCCGCAGAAGGCGTCGTAGTCGATCAGGTCGGTGACGGTCGGGTTCTCGCCGCAGAGCACGCAGTCGGGGTCCTTGCGGACCTTGACCTGGCGGTACTGCATCTCCAGGGCGTCGTAGATCATCAGCCGGCCGACCAGCGGCTCGCCGATGCCGGTCAGCAGCTTGATCGCCTCGGTGACCTGGACCGAGCCGATGGAGGCGCAGAGCACGCCCAGCACGCCGCCCTCCGAGCAGGACGGAACCATGCCGGCCGGCGGGGCCTCGGGGTAGAGGCAGCGGTAGCAGGGGCCGTGCTCGGCCCAGAAGACGCTGGCCTGGCCGTCGAAGCGGTAGATCGAGCCCCAGACGTAGGGCTTGCCCAGCAGCACGGCCGCGTCGTTCACCAGGTAGCGGGTGGCGAAGTTGTCGGTGCCGTCCACGATCAGGTCGTACTGGGCGAAGATCTCCTTGACGTTGTCCACGTCGAGGCGGGTCTCGTGCAGGACGACGTTGACGAAGGGGTTGATCTCCAGGACCGAGGCGCGGGCGGACTCGCCCTTGGACCGGCCGATGTCCGACTGGCCGTGGATGATCTGGCGCTGGAGGTTGGACTCGTCGACGGTGTCGAACTCGACGATGCCGAGGGTGCCGACACCTGCCGCGGCAAGGTACATCAGTGCGGGCGAGCCCAGGCCGCCGGCGCCCACGCAGAGCACCTTGGCGTTCTTCAGCCGCTTCTGCCCGGCCATCCCGACGTCCGGGATGATCAGGTGGCGGGAGTACCTGCGGACCTCGTCCACAGTGAGCTCAGCGGCCGGCTCGACCAGGGGTGGCAGCGACACGGGGGACTCCGGTGGTCGGTAACGTGTGACGGTTCTTCGGCCAACAGTGCCACGCCGTGCCCTATTCCAGGGCCCCTGGTCCGAGGTGCGAGACAGTCGCTGAGACACCGGCCCGCTGCGTCCCGACGGTCACACCCGGCAGGCGGTCTCCATCCAGATGTCCGCCAGCGACTCCTCCAGCGGGACCCGGGGACGCCAGCCCAGCCGCTCCCGGGCGGTGCGGATGTCGGCCTGGCGCCAGAGCACCTCGCCGGGGCGGTCGGTCCCGTCGGCGCCGGGGATCGGGCTGCGGCTCTCCTCCAGCAGCCGCCCCTCGAAGCCGGAGGCGCGGACCAGCAGATGGGCCGCGTCCCGCAGCCGGACGCCGGTCCCGCCGCCGATGTTGATCACACCGGTGGCGGCCGAGACGGCCGCCGACTGCACCGCGCGGGCGACGTCGCGAACGTCCACGAAGTCCCGGAAGGCGGACAGGTCGGCCGCGCGGACCTGCGGCTCACCTCGCTCCAGCGCCCGGCGCAGCCCCTCGGAGAGCCGGCCGAAGAGCGATCCGGCCGGGACCCCGGGGCCGACCACGTCGAAGATCCGCAGCACCACCGCGTCCAGCCCGGAGGAGAGCGCCAGTTCGGTCCCGGCCAGCTTGGTGACCCCGTAGGGGCCGATCGGGCGCGGGTCGGCGGTCTCGGCGGTCGAGGTGCCGATGGCCACCGGGCCGTACTCGGCGGCGGAGCCGACGTGGACCAGCCGGGCCGGGTCGTGGCTGCGCCGGATCGCCTCGCAGACCGTGGCGACGGCCTGGGTGTTGGCCCGGACCAGGTCGCGCGGGCTGCCGTAGGTCGCACCGGCGCAGTTGACCACCACCCGGGGCATCACCGCGTCCAGGAACCGGGCCAGCGCGCCGGGGCTGCCGGCCGCGAGGTCGAAGCGGATGTCGGCGGTGTCCCGCCGGCCCAGAACGGTCACCTGGAGTTCCGGGTCGGCGTAGAGGCGGTCGGCGACGCGGCGGCCGATGAATCCATCGGCCCCCAGCAGCAGCACCCTCATGATGCGGTCCTTCCTTGGACGGGCCCCTCGGGCCCGCGATGTCGCAGAGTCGGCAGATCGTGGAGCAGGGCAATGGAGCTCGGGGTACGGGAGCTCCTGGTACGGGAGCTCAGGGGACCAGCAGGGGGCCCGGCCGCTGCGCCGTCCTGTGGGACCGGGGCCGGCGGAGCACCGTCCAGGCGTAGGGCAGCAGCGGCGCGGCGGTCAGGCCGCAGCCCCACAGCAGGGCCGGGCCGATGTCCGGTATGCCGGGACCGCCCAGGCACGCCGCCGCCACGCCCACGGCGGACAGCGTGCAGAGCAGCGCCGCCAGGGCGTCGCGCCGACGCCCGCACCGCCAGAGCAGCAGCGCGAGCAGCAGCACCAGTCCGGTGCAGCCCTGGGCGGCCCAGGCCTCCCCCGGGGACGCCGCGACGCCCGCGAGCACACCGCCGCCGAGGGTGGCCTGACGGCGGGTCAGCACCAGCGCGGCGAAGGTCGCGGCGGCCAGGGCGCTGAGGTAGAGGCCGACCGCGACCGGCAGCACCGGCCGCATCCGTTCTCGGAACTCCGAGGCGGAGCGGGCGGTGTCGAGATGGACCCAGCCGATGTGCCGGTACCAGCGGGCACACCACTCGGCCGCCCCCATGGCGCAGGCGGGGGCGGCAGCCAGGGCCGGATCGGCCCCGGGCCCGAACAGCACCAGGCCGAGCAGGGCGGCCACGCCGAGGGCGTAGCCCAGGACGGCGCCCCGGGGCTGGCTCCGGCCGGCCGTCACGGCGGCGGCCAGGACCAGCAGCAGCCCGGCGGCGAGTTCGGCCCCCGGTTCGGCGGACGGCCCCAGCAGCCGCCCGGCGAGCCCGAGCAGCCCGCAGGGCAGCAGGTAGAGCAGCGCGGCGGCCCAGGCCGGGGCGGCCCGCCGGCGCCAGGGGTCCTCCGGCGCCAGGGCCGGCCGGGCGGCCGGCCGACGCGGCACCCGGGCGTACAGCTCGTCCGCCAGCGAGAAGACGTCGGCGTGCCGGTAGCGGGAGGCGGTGCCGGGACCGATGCCGGCCGCCTCCAGCTCGGCGGCGATCTCCAGCGGGTCCACCGCGCCCTCGCAGCAGAGCTGGTGACGCTCACGCAGGTCGTGGACGGGATCGGCGCTCATCCGGCACCCGCCTCCACCGGGACCGGCACCCGCAACCGGCTCGCCCCGGCCCCGACCGGCACCGGCTCCGTGCGCTCCCCCTCCCGGTCGGCCGCGCTGCCGCTCCCCGGCCGGGGTCCGGCGGGCAGTCCGGGGCGCTGCCCAGCCAGTGGTCGGCGGAGCGGGCGAAGGGCTGCCGGGCGAGGGCGGCGAGCGGGGCGAGGTCCTCCGGCACCGGCACCGGCTCGGGGCCCGCACCGGGCCAGCGCGAGACCAGCTCCAGGTACAGCCCGCGGAAGGCCGACGCGGCCGGTTCGACCGCGTACAGCTCCTGGGCGCGCAGCCGCCCGGCGGTGCCCAGCCGGGAGCGGCGCTCGGGGTCGTCGAGCAGCGCGGCGCAGGCCGCCGCCAGCGCCAGCGGGTCCTCGGCCGGGACGAGCAGCCCGGTGGGGCCGACCACCTCGCGGGCCGCACCGACGTCGGTGGCGACCACCGGTCGGCCGCTGAGCATGGCCTCGGCGAGCAGCCGGGGCGGCACCCCGCGGGTGCCGGAGAAGACCAGCACGGTGCCCTGTTCGGCCCCGGTCCCGGGCGGCACCGCCCGGTCCGGGGAGGTGGCCGGGGAGGTGTCGGGGGCGCTGTCCGGAAAGCCGTCCGGGAACCGGACCGCGTCGGGCCGGTCCGGGAGCAGCCGGCGGGCCAGGTCGCGGCAGTGCTCCGCGTGGGCCAGGCCGCCGACCGGGACCTCCCCCTCGATCCGCAGCACCGCGTCGGGGATCTGCCCGCGCAGGGTCGCGAAGGCGTGGAGCATCGCCACCAGCCCGCCGTAGGGCTCTATCGGCCCGGACCAGACCAGGGTGGGGAGGGCGGGTTCGGGCCCGGCCGGGGGCTCGCCCGCCCGCGCGGTGCCCTGGTAGACCACCCGGATCGACTCGGGGTCGGCGCCGCAGTGCAGCTGCCAGCGCCGGTCGTAGGCGCTGCCGGGGGTGATCAGGCCCGCCTGCCGGTAGCCCTCGGTCGCCAGCAGCCGGAAGAAGGCCAGCAGCAGCGCCCGCACCGGCCACCGGTAGGGGGCGGTGCGGTAGCCCCGGGCCCGTTCGCGCAGGTGCAGGCTGTGCTCGGTGATCAGCAGCGGGGTGCCGTGGTCGTGCTTGGCCAGCAGCCCGGGCAGCACCCCGAGACCGCCGTCGACGGCGTGGCAGAGGTCGGCCGCCGCCAGGGCGTCCCGGCCGTACCAAGGGGCGGACAGCGGTCTCAGGCAGCGTTCCAGCAGGTCGACGGCGACCAGGGCGTCACGGACCAGCGGCTCGCCGACGGATCCGGGGCCGATGGTGCCCCGGGCGCCCGGGGTCCGCCAGGCGGACTCGATCACGTCCAGGGCCGCGCCGGAGCGCAGCAGGGCCGGCAGCCCGCCGCCACGCCCGGCCTCGGCCAGCGCGTAGAGGGCGGGGCCGAAGCCACCGGTGGCGCCGGGCTCCACCAGTGAGCGGACCAGTTCGCGGTAGGCCGTCAGCGCCCGGCGGCGGCGCAGGCCGCGCAGCACTCCCCCGCTCAGCAGGCTGCCGAGCGGCCCTCCGGCCGGATCGGCGTGCCGGAGTCGGAGCAGCCGGGCCGGTGAGGGCTCGGGGAGCGGATCGTGCCGGGTGGCACCCAGCGCGTACAACTCGAACTCGTGCTCGGGGAGCCCGCGGGTGAGTCGTTCGCACCAGCCGCCCTCGACACTCCGGGCAGTGGGGAAGGCACTCTCGGTGAGCAGGGCAATGCGCATGGAGACCTCCTGAGCTGTTTGGTGCGAGGGATCGGGCGGGGCGTAAGGCCGTACAGGCACTCGACGTGAGGGGCGGACCGACGGGGCGGTCCGGATCGGATCCGTCCGGACCGGGGACCGCTCCGGTGAACGTCCCGACGTCTGTTCGGCCCGACGGACACGAAACTACGACCGGTGACTGACCATCAGTCGGCCATCCGGGTGCGTACCACCCGAAGGAGTGAAGCGGCGAAACCCTCGGCTTCCGGCGGCGTTACCCCGCCCGTCCCGGGCCCACGGCACGGCCGGTAACCCCGCCGCCGTCCGCTCGTTCCCCCAGGGGACGTACCGGCCCCGGCCGACCGCGTCCGGCCCCGTACTTCCCCTGGAGGCTCACCATGGACCGCAGCACCGGGCCCGGCCGGCTGCTCTTCCTGCTGGCGCTGGTCTGCGCGAGCGCACTGCCGACGGGCTGCGCCACCGCGGCCCGGAGCAGCCCGCCGACCGGCCCGGGGTCCCGCCCCGCCGCCCTCGCGCCCCCGGTCGCCGCGCGGACGGAGCTCCTGCCGGTGCCGACCGATCCCGTCCGCACCCTGGCGACGGCCTACGGCCCGGCCGCGCCCCCGTCCCCGCAGCGGCCCCCGGCCGTGGTCAGGTACCCGCGCCCGCTGCCGGGGAGCCCGGCCGCGCCGCGCCGCGCGCGTCGGCGTCCGACCCGGGCCCTCGGGACCGCGCCCGGGCTGGCCGCGCTGTGCGCCCTGGCCGCGCGGTACCCGGGCTGGCCCCCGGCGGCCCGGCGGGCGACCGGCTGCTGACCCGGCTCGCCGCCGCGCTGCGCCGCGCCGCCGCCGCTGCTTCCTGACCTACTTCCTGACCGCCGCCACCGACTCGGCATCCGGGCCGGCGGCGCCCGGACCGCCTCCGGCCGTGGTCCTCCGGGTCGGGTCCGGCGCCGTGCCCGCCGCCTCCGCCAGCAGCGCCCGGACGTGCCCGGCGACCAGCTCGGGGAACTCCAGCATGGCGACATGCCCTGCCTCGGGCAGGACCAGCAGCCGGGAGTCGCGGAAGGCGAGCCCGGAGCGGCGGGCCATCCGGTAGGAGACCAGCTTGTCCCGCAGCCCGTACACCAGCAGCACCGGCGCGACCACCTGCTCCGCCTGCTGCCACAGCGCCTGCGGACCGCGCTCGGTGTACGCCCGGACGATGCCCCGCGCCGTGCGCACCAGCACGTCCATGGCATAGGGCAGCGCCATCCGTCGCTGGTACTCGGCGACCATCTCGGCCCGCCGCTCGGCGTCGATCGCCCCGGGGTCGCCGTAGCAGAGGTCGAGCACCGCCTCGGTCTGCTGCTCGACCGGCTGGTTCCGGGTGAGCCGGCCGAAGAGCGCGGGCACCCCGGGCATCGCCAGCAGCGCGGTCGGCAGCGCCGAGGCCTGCGGCGGGACCTCCGGCAGCGCCGGGGAGATCAGCGTGAGCGTCCGCACCAGGTCGGGCCGGAGCGCGGCCAGCCGGGTGGCCACCGCCCCGCCCAGCGAGTTCCCGAAGAGGTGGACCGGGCCGCGCCCGGACAGTTCCAGGTGGTCGACGACGGCCCGCATGTGGGCGTTGACCGAGAGGTCGCCGTCGTCCGGCGGCGGGGACTGTCCGAACCCGGGCAGGTCCACGGCCTGGCCGTCGACGTCCCCGGCCAACCGGTCCATCAGCAGCGTCCAGTTCTGCGAGGAGCCGCCCAGTCCGTGGACGAAGACGGCCGGCGGCAGACCCGCGCGCTCGGGCTCCATCGCCGCGACGGCCAGCGGGCTCCCGGGGACCGTCAGCGGGTACGGGCTGCGCACGGGTTCGGGGTGTTCCGGCAGAACGCTCATGGTGACGATGGTAGAACGGGCCGTGCCGCGCGGCCGGGAAGGGCCGCCACAGGCCCGCCACCGTGCCCGCCCGGGCGGCGCTCCGGCACCGCTCCGGCACGGCTCCGGAGCCGGCCCAGGGAACTGACGTTCTTTGCCTGGTATGCACCATGATCAGGCGTTATGCCCTGAGATGCGTTGTGGACTTTGCACAACACTTGACCGAGACTTTCTACGAGCGACCTGGAGTCCGCAGGATTACCGACAAGTAGGATGGTCCAGGAAGCACCACCCGCCTCGGCCTCGGCCACGCGCGGAGCTGGGACCGGGGGTGTCGCGGGGCTACCCGCACGGAACCGTCACCGACCCGGCCCTTGCGTACCGGAGCCCCCCAACCGTGAGTGAGGAGCGCCGTGACGGCTGCCCAGGACACGGACGAGCGCCCGCGCACAGGCAAACCGACGACGGGCCGCCTGCCCCGCAGCGCCCGCCGCAACCAGCTGCTGGGCGCGGCCCAGGAGGTCTTCGTCGCCCAGGGGTACCACGCTGCCGCGATGGACGACATCGCCGAGCGCGCCGGCGTCAGCAAGCCCGTGCTGTACCAGCACTTCCCGGGCAAGCTGGAGCTCTACCTCGCCCTCCTGGACCGGCACTGCGAGGCCCTGGTCGAGGCCATCCGCACGGCGCTGGAAGCGACCACGGACAACAAGCTCCGGGTACTGGCGACCACCAAGGCCTACTTCGACTTCGTGGGCGCCGAGTCCGGCGCGTTCCGGCTGGTCTTCGAGTCGGACCTGACCAACGAGAGCGCGGTGCGGGAGCGCGTCGAGAAGGTCACCCGGGAGACCGCCACCCTGGTCAGCAAGGTGATCGCGGAGGACACCGACCTCCCCGAGGACGAGGCCATGCTGCTCGCCGTGGGCGTCTGCGGCCTGTGCCAGATCACCGCGCGGTTCTGGCTGTCCCAGGGCCGGAGCATCCCCAGCGACGAGGCGGTCCGGCTGGTGTCCAGCCTCTCCTGGCGCGGACTGAAGGGCTTCCCGATGCACGGCGGCGACCCGGCCGCGCACTGAGCGCCCGCTCCAACCTGCCCTGCCGGGCCCCGGCACGGCGCTCCGAAGCCGTAAGGTGGGCGCGTACGGCGCGGATCTTCCGCGCATGGATCACCAGCTACACGCCTTGAGGGGCCGGAGGGACGAAGCCGTGGAGGTCAAGATCGGCGTGCAGAACGCGGCTCGGGAGATCGTTCTCGAGAGCTCGCAGTCTGCCGAAGAGGTCGAGAGCGCGGTCGCCGCGGCGATCGACGGCAGCGCCAAGCTGCTGAAGCTCACGGACGAGCACGGCCGCAAGGTCCTGGTCCCGGCCGAGCGCCTCGCCTATGTGGAGATCGGCGAGCAGGCCGCGCGCAAGGTCGGCTTCGGCGCGATCTGAGGCGAGGTCCCGTACCCGCAGCCAACGGCCCCGCACCCCTCGAACGGGGGGTGCGGGGCCGTCGTCGTAGCGGACGCCCGCGCGAGTCGCCCGCCGGGTAAGGCCCAGGAGTGATTCCGTTCGGGAACCCGATCCGGACGGTTCGCCGCCGCATGCCCAGGCGTCCACCTGGGTAGTTCCTGAGTGTGCGGCCCGGCAGGGCCGGCACGGCGACGGAGCACGCAGGGACGAACCGGTTGCGACCGGGAGGAGGCAGGGCCCGTGGCGCTGGACTTTCTGACCTTTGCCCTGGTGGGACTGGTCGTCGGAGCAGGAGCCGTGCTGCTGCTGCCCCAGCTCTTCCGTGCCCCGCGCACCCTCACCGTACTGACCGGAGTCGCCTCGGCGCTGCTCATCGGCGGTGTGGCCCGGATCATCCTGGGAACGGACCACCTGCTGTTCACCGCGCTGGTGTCACTGCTCGGCTCCGGCCTGCTGGTCTCCGTCCTGGCCCGGCCGGACCAGCGCCCGCGGCCGCATTCGCACGGGACCCACCGCCGCCCGCACCACGCCTGAGGCGCCACTGCCCGGAGCGCCGCGCCCGGAAGCTCAGGACGCGAGGCCCAGCGCGGCCATCCGCCTGGTGTGCTGCTCGGTGATCCGGTTGAACATCTTGCCGACCTCGACCAGGTCGAAACCGCGTACCTCGACCCCGCCGATCAGCAGGTTGGACAGCGCGTCGCGCTCCGCCACGACCCGCTGGGCCTGACTCAGCGCCTCGCCCATCAGCCGCCGGCCCCAGAGCGCCAGCCGGCCGGCGATCCGCGGGTCGGCCTCGATGGCCAGCCGGACCTTCTCCACCGCGAACTCGGCGTGCCCGGTGTCGGACATCACCCGCAGCACCAGCGCCCGGGTGTCGTCGTCGAGCCGGACCGCGACCTCGCGGTAGAAGTCCGACGCGATGGCGTCGCCCACATAGGCCTTGACCAGGCTCTCCGGCCAGTCGGCGGGCGCCGTCAGCCGGTGGAACCCGTCCAGCGGCTCGGCGAAGGGCGTCATCGCGGCGGTGGCGTCCACCCCGGTCTCGACCAGCCGCTCGTGCAGCAGCCGGTAGTGCTGGAACTCGGCGGCGGCCATCCCGGCGAGCGCGGCCTTGTCGTCCAGCGTCGGCGCGAGCTTCGCGTCCTCGGCCAGCCGCTCGAAGGCGCTGAGCTCGCCGTAGGCGAGGGCGCCGAGCAGGTCGAGGACGGCGGCCCGGTACTGCGGATCGGCCGCGCAGCTCTCCCAGTCGCCGATCGAGGGGTGCGCCTCCCCGGCGTTGCGGCTGTCCTTGCGGTCCTGAGGGGTCTCCATACGCGGCACCTTAGTGCTCGGCGACGCCCCGTCCGAAGGGGGGCAAACCCGTCGTGTATCCCGCGTCACGTGTTCGATCATTCGCTTGACGGTATGGTGGTAGTGAGGACCGGCGTATGCGCCAGTGGCGCACACCCCCTTTCTCACGCAGACGGATGCCCGGTCGGTGGAACGATCGGCTCCGACCGACCCAGCCCTTCCGATCCGGGGACGGACCAAGAAGGGCCCGCAGTGGCCGAGCGAGGGCCGCCGCAGACCGCACCTACGCGGTCCCGCGCCGGGCCTCCCATCATTGGCCTCCCGCTGTGCCGCCCGACCGTGCATGTGATGTGACATGCGACCTCGGAGCCGGCGCGCGGGACGGCCCGCGAGGACGCCGGTTGCGGTCAGCGCCCCCGGGTACACGCATGTACCGGGTGCCCGGCCGCCCCACGCCCGGCCGCCCACACCGGAAGAGGCATCGCCCTGACTACGTTTCGAGACCTCGGGATTCTGTCCGAGACCGCAGAGGCCCTTGAGGCCGTTGGCATCACCAGTCCGTTCCCGATCCAGGAGATGACCCTCCCCGTGGCCCTCAGCGGCCACGACGTCATCGGCCAGGCCAAGACGGGCACCGGCAAGACCCTGGGCTTCGGCCTTCCCATCATCGACCGGGTGCGGGTGTCGGCCGACGTCGACGCCGGCCGCTGCACCGCGGCGGAGCTCACCACCGGACCGCAGGCGCTGGTCGTGGTACCGACCCGCGAGCTGTGCACCCAGGTCACCAACGACCTGCAGACGGCCGGCAAGGTCCGCAATGTCCGCGTCCTCGCCATCTACGGCGGCCGCGCGTACGAGCCGCAGGTCGAGGCGCTGCAGCAGGGCGTCGACGTGGTCGTCGGCACCCCCGGCCGACTGCTCGACCTGGCCCGGCAGCACAAGCTCGACCTCTCCTCGGTCCGCATCCTGGTGCTGGACGAGGCGGACGAGATGCTCGACCTCGGCTTCCTGCCGGACGTCGAGAAGATCATGACCATGCTGCCGACCAGGCGCCAGGCCATGCTGTTCTCGGCCACCATGCCGGGCCAGGTCATCAGCCTCGCCCGCCGCTACATGACCCAGCCGACCCACATCCGGGCCACCGCCCCGGACGACACCGGCGCGACCGTCGCCGCCGTCAAGCAGTTCGCCTTCCGGGCGCACTCGATGGACAAGGTGGAGACGGTCTCCCGGATCCTCCAGGCCGAGGGCCGCAGCCTGGCGATGATCTTCTGCCGGACCAAGCGCACCGCCGCCGACGTCTCCGACCAGCTGACCCAGCGCGGCTTCGCGGCCGGGGCGGTCCACGGCGACCTCGGCCAGGGCGCCCGCGAGCAGGCGCTGCGCGCCTTCCGCAACGGCAAGGTCGACGTCCTGGTCTGCACCGACGTCGCCGCCCGCGGCATCGACGTCGAGGGTGTGACCCACGTCATCAACTACCAGTGCCCCGAGGACGAGAAGACCTACCTGCACCGCATCGGCCGCACCGGCCGCGCGGGCGCCTCCGGCACCGCCGTCACCCTGGTCGACTGGGACGACGTCCCGCGCTGGGGCCTGATCAACAAGGCCCTGGACCTGGGCCTGGCGGACCCGGAGGAGACCTACTCCACCTCGCCGCACCTCTTCGAGCTGCTGAACATCGCTCCCGGAACCAAGGGCGTGCTGCCGCGCGCCGACCGCACCCGTGCGGGCCTGGGCGCCGAGCAGATCGAGGACCTGGGCGAGCCCGGCGGACGCGGCCGTCCGGCCGCGCGCGGCGAGAGCCGGGACGGCGGCCGGGGCGCGGGACGCGGCGAGAGCCGTCGTCCGGCCGCAGCGGTCGAGGCCCCGGCGGCCCCGGCGGAGGAGCGTCCGCGCCGCGAGCGGCAGCGCCGCCGCACCCGTGGAGCGGGCGCGGCCGAGGCGGTCGTCGAGGCGACGGTCGTCGAGACCGCGGTCGTCGAGGCCGCAGCGGCCGGGACCGGGGTCGTCGAGACCCCGGTGGTCGAGGCCCCGCCGGTCGAGTCGGCCGAGGAGGCGGCCCCGCGCCGCCGTCGCCGCAGCAGCGCCAAGCCGGTCGAGGCGGCGGAGCCGGTCGAGGCCGTGGTCGCCGAGACCCCCGTGGTCGCCGAGACCCCCGCGGTCGAGGCCGAGCCCGAGGCCGCCGCGCCGCGCCGTCGTCGTCGCAGCACCAAGGCGGCCGAGGCGGTGGACGCCGTCGAGGCTCCGGCCGCCGAGATCGCCCCGGCCGCCGCGATCGCGGAGGCGGTCGCCGAGGCGGTCGCCGAGGACGAGGCGCCCGCGCCGCGCCGTCGCCGCCGCAGCGCCGCGAAGCCGGTCGGGGCGACCGACGCCGAGGCCGTGGTCGAGGCCGCCGAGGCGGTCGTCGAGGCGGAGGCCGTCGTGGCCGAGGCCGAGACCCCCGCGCCGCGGCGTCGCCGTCGCAGCACCCGGGCGAGCGAGGCGCCGGCCGAGACCGAGACCGTGGTCGCGACTGTCGAGCCGGTGGCCGAGGTCCAGGACGAGGCTCCGGTCCAGCGCCGTCGGCGCCGGGCGGCGCGCCCCGAGGGCGCGGCCGAGGCCGTCGCCCCCGCCGCTGCACCCACCCCGGCCGAGGTCCCCGCGCCGCGCCGTCGGCGTGCGCCCGAGGCCAAGGTGCCGGCGGCTTCGTCGGCGCCGGCCGCCGAGGAGGCCGTGGCCGCCCCGCGCCGGATGCGCCGCAGCGAGCGGCTGGCCGCCGCCGCGGCCTCGACGCCGGCCTCCGAGCGGATGCCGCGCCGCTAGGCGCAGCAGGCAGTACCGCGACACCCGGTGGCGGGGTCGGGCTTCGGGCCCAGCCCCGCCACCGGCGCGTTCACCGGCAGCGCGTTCACCGGCAGCGCGGCGACCGGCCGCCGCCGTCCCGCCGTCATCCGGGTTGGCTACGCTCGCCCCCATGAGCACGCCACCCTTCCTCACCCTGCCCGCCTCGGCCCGGAGCGTCCGGCTGACCACCGGACGCGGGGAGTTCGCCGCCCTGCACGCCCGGCCGACGGGCCGAACCCTCGGCACCGCGCTGCTGGTGCCCGGGTTCACCGGGAGCAAGGAGGACTTCATCGCCCTGCTGGAGCCGCTGGCGGCGGCCGGCTTCGAGGTGGTCGCGGTGGACCAGCGCGGCCAGCACGAGACCGGCGGCCCGGACGACGAGGCGGCCTACTCCCTGGCGGAGCTCGCCCGGGACCTGTCGGCGGTCACCGAGGCGGTCACCGCAGCGGCGGGCGCCGAGGGCCCGGTGCACCTGCTCGGCCACTCCTTCGGCGGCTATGTCGTCCGTGAGGCCCTGCTGCACGCCGCCGCCGGCGACGAACCGCTGCCCTGGCGCTCGCTGACGCTGATGGGCACCGGTCCGGGCCCGGTCGGCACGGACGAGGCCGAGCGCGCCGAGCTGCTGGTCTCGGTGCTGCCGCCGGTGATGGAGCTGGAGGCGATCTGGCAGGTGATGCAGGAGATGGACGCCGCCGCCGGGAGCGCACCGGTGCGGGACCCGGAGGTGGCGGACTTCCTGCACCGGCGCTGGCTGGCCAATGTCCCGGCGGCGCTGCGGGTGACCGGTCGGCAACTGGTGGTCGAGCCCGACCGGGTGGCCGAGCTGGCCGCCGTGAAGCTGCCCAAGCTGGTGCTCTCCGGCGAGCGCGACTACGCCTGGCCGGTGCCGGAACAGGCCGGGATGGCCGAGCGGCTGGAGGCCCGCCAGGTGACGGTGGCCGGTGCCGGACACTCCCCCAATGCCGAGCGGCCCGAGGAGACGGCGGCGGAACTGGTCCGCTTCTGGGGTTCCTGCTGAGATTCCGGCCGGGGCTGTCAGCGGCTCGGTGACAAACGCTCAGACTCCGCCTGGAACCCGTCAGTTTCACGGAACCGAGGCGACAATAATCGTTAGCTTCGGTAATGTTCTCGGCGTCGGTATCCCTCTGCCCGGCACTCTCGTTCATCAGCGTGCACACCGTGCGCTCCCCTCGACCTTCAGGGCGCCCCGATACCCAGGTTTAACCATCGGGCAATGCCGACGAAGCGGCGCCACCGCAGAGTGGGCTGAGGAGTGGAGGAGCCCGCACGGGTGTGACGCCCTGCACCGCCCACTCCTCGCAAGAGGTCAGGAAGGGAGAGGCCCATGCGTTTCGAGGTCATGCGCCTGGACGCCGACGGCAACACCACGGACCCGCTCATCGCCGACGCCGAGACCGTGCGAGCCATGGTCGAGGACGCGGCGCTCACCGGCGAACGTCTCTACATCCGTCCCTACGAGGCGTCCTGACGCCCGTCCGGGACCCATGAACACCACCGGGCGGCGGTGGGGAGGAGCAGCATCCTCCCCGCCGCCGCCCACTGCCGTTCCGGGCCGCCCCGGCTCCCCTCCGCGTCCGCCCCGGTCTCCTCCGGACGGGTGATCGTCCTTGACGAGGGGGTTGAGAGGGAGGAGCGTAGACCTCTATGAGGGGCGAGCCCAGTTGCCCGAGGTGCGGGGGCCGTGTCCGCGCCCCGGGGCTGTTCACCGACACGTGGCAGTGCGACGTGCACGGCACGGTCCATCCGCTGCAACCCGTCGTCCCGCCCAGCGTGCAGGCGCTCGGCGTCGCGGTGGCGCGGGCCGAGGTCCCGGTCTGGATGCCCTGGCCGCTCCCGGTCGGCTGGCTGTTCACCGGCATCGCCCACGCGGGGGACGACGTCTCCGGCGCCCGGGCGACCGCGCTCGCCTGCTCCGGCCCGGGACCGCTCGGCGGTCCGGGTGAACTGATCCTGGTCGCCGAGGAGTTGGGAGTCGGTCTGGGGGCCCGCTTCGCCGGCCTCAGCGGCTCCGACCCGGGCGACTCGATCGACGTCGACCGGCCCCCGCACGCCAAGGTCCACGCCAGCGGGCGCCCCACCGCGCTCTGGCACGTCTCGGACGTCCCGGACGACCGGGCGGTCTTCGTGGGCGAGGCGCGCGGGCTGTGGCTGTGGGCCATCCTCTGGCCGGAGAGCTCCGGACTGCTGCTCTACGACGAGCTGGTCCTCACCGACCTGCGGGACGCCGGGGCCGAGCTGGACCTGATCCCCTGCGGCGCGCTCTCCCCCCGGCTGATCGGCTGACCTGCTGGTCCGCGGACCCCTCGGCCGCTCTCCCGGGCCCGGTACTACGCTGCGGGGAGCAACCCCTCGGCCCCAGGAGTCCCGCCCGTGCGCATCGACCTGCACACCCACAGTTCCGCCTCGGACGGCACCGACAGCCCGGCCGAACTGGTCCGCAACGCCGTGGCGGCCGGACTGGACGTGGTCGCGCTGACCGACCACGACGGCGTCGGCGGCCATCCGGAGGCGCTGGCCGAGCTGGCCTCCCCGGAGCTCCGCGGCAGCGGGCTGACCCTGGTCACCGGGGCCGAGCTGTCCTGCGTCGTCGGGGACGTCTCGATGCACCTGCTGGCCTATCTGTTCGACCCGGCCGAGCCGGAGTTCGCCCGGGAGCGGGAGCTGGTGCGCACCGACCGGTTCCGCCGGGCCGAGGCCATGGTCGGGCGCTGCCGGGAGCTGGGCGCGCCGATCACCTGGGAGCAGGTGCAGCGGATCGCCGGCAGCGGCGTCGTCGGCCGGCCGCATGTCGCCAGCGCGCTGGTGGAGGCCGGCATCGTGCCCGACGTCGACGCCGCGTTCACCGCGGACTGGCTGGCCAACGGCGGGCGGGCGGACGTGCGGAAGCACGAGTTCGACCCGTTCGAGGCGGTCCGGTTGGTGCGGGCGGCCGGCGGCGTCCCGGTCTTCGCCCACCCCGCCGCGGTGAAGCGCGGCCGCACGGTCTCCGAGCAGGTGATCGCGGACCTGACGGCGGCGGGGCTGGGCGGCATCGAGGTCGACCACACCGACCACGACCCGGAGACCCGGGTCCGGCTCCGGGGACTGGCCGCCGACCTGGGGATCCTGACCACCGGTTCCAGCGACTACCACGGCAGCCGGAAGAGCGTCCGGCTCGGCGCGAACACCACCGCGCCGGAGGTCTACGAGGCGCTGGTGGCCCAGGCGACCGGGGCGGAACCGCAGCGCGCCGGGTGATCGACGGGTGATCGTCCCGGCCCGTCCTTCACCCCGTCACCACAGATCTCCCCTTTAAACCTTACTTACTGATAATCTCTGCCGACTTCGGCGGGGGAACTCCGCCGCTGAGCAGGTATCAGTTCACAGATGGGGTGGGGCACATGGCCATTCGTCGGGCCAAGCAGAAGCAGCAGGTCATTGAGAAGCTCTCGCAGATCGCTCCCCCCGGGGAGACCTTCCTGACGACCGTGCACGTGGAGACCGGCCCCAGCCCCTGGCTGAACGCCCTCTTCGACGAGATCCCCGTGGTCGGCTTCGTGGTCGCGCTCACCCGGAAGCTCTACTTCCTGACCCTCACCAACAGCTCGATAGTGGTGAACAGCGCCAGCCGCTTCACCAACCGCCCCGGCGACGTCGTGGCGGTCTTCCCGCGCGACCAGTTCCCGGTCAGCAACGTCAACCGGGCCAAGGTCTGGAGCAAGCTCTACGTCCAGTTCCCCGGCAACCCCAAGCCGACCCGGCTGAACGTGCACTTCTACTGGCACGGCGAGTTCGACCAGCTGATCGCCGCCACCCAGCAGAACCAGCCCGCCATGAGCCAGAACCAGTTCTGACCGCAGGTCCGACCTGCGCGAACCGGACGCCGTCTAGTCCAGCGGGACGCCGCGGCGCTCCGGATCGCGCAGGTCGGTTCCGTGCCGGAGCCAGCGCTCCTGGAGCTCCGCCGCGCCGTGCACCCGCTTGTGGGCGGCCTCGTTCGGGGTCATCGGCAGCAGCGGCAGGAAGCGCACCGGCTCGGCCGGCTCCGGGAGTTCCAGGTCGGGCACCAGCCCGCCCGGCTCGGCCACCAGGAAGCCGGTGAACGGCGCGCCGGTCCAGAGCGGCCCACCCAGGTCCAGCGAGGCGCCGGGCGCCACCACCAGGCCCTCGACCTGCGGCGAAGCGCCGAGGGTGGCCAGCGGGCGGAGGACCTCGTCCCGGCCGCCGCGCACCGTCAGCACCAGCTCGGCGCGCGGCCCGCGCAGCGGGTCGGCGACGACGACGGTGGGATCGGCCATCGGGGCGGCGGACATGCCGAGGGTGGCGTAGCGGACCAGCCCGTCGGCGGTCGGGAAGCGCAGCACCTCGATCCGGTCGGCGCCGAGGAAGGTCACGGCGGCGCGGCTGTCCGGCTCACCGAAGGTGCTGATCAGCCGGGCTTCGACGGCGGCGAGGACTTCATCCTGGGGCATGGTCCACCACCCTACCGACGGGTCGGCGGGGATGCCGGGGCAGGCGGACGTCGGGGCAGGCGGGACGTCGGCTCAGGCGGCCCGGCGATTGCCGCGGACCACGACCACCAGTCCGGCCAGGATGATCCCGACCGCCGGGTAGACCGCGACCGGCGGCAGCTGCCCCAGCCAGACGGCGGCGATCAGCGCCGCCCCCGGGGTCTCCAGCAGGATCGCGGTGGAGACCAGCGAGGGGCCGAGGCTGCGGACCACCCGGTTGCTGAGCGAGTGCCCGAGGAACTGGGCGCAACCGGTGAGCAGTGCGATCTGCAGCCAGGCGGTGGTGCTCCAGCCGGTCATCGTGACCCCGCTGACCAGGCAGGTGACCAGCAGCAGGACGGCCGTGGTGCTGTAGCAGACGAAGGTGTAGGCGGTGGTGCTGACGGTCCGTCGGACCTCGCTGCCGAGCAGGAAGTAGCCGGAGGCGGCGACGCCCGCGCCGAGCGCCAGCCCGTCCCCGGCCAGGGCCCGGGCCGAGAGCTCGAAGTCCACCCCGGTGAGCACCAGCACCCCGACGAAGGCCAGCCCGGTGCCGATCCACACGGCCCTGGGCGCGTGGTGGCCGCGCAGCCGCAGGATCAGCGTGGTCCACAGCGGGGTGGTGGTGCAGAGCGCGGTGGAGGAGGCGATCGAGGTCATCCGCAGGCTGGGCAGCCACATCGCGAAGTGGACGGCGAGGAACGCGCCCGCCGTCAGCGCCAGCAGCAGGGTGCGCCGCCCGGCCGGGGCGAACAGCGCCCGCAGCTCGGCCCGCTGCCGCAGCAGCGCGACCGGGGCGAGCAGGCCGGTGGCCAGGCAGTTCCGCCAGAAGGCGATGGCCAGCACCGGCGCCGCGGTGGCGGAGATCAGCGGCGCGGAGAAGGCCACGCCGGAGACGGAGAGCGCGAGCAGCAGGAAGTCGATCCTGGGCACAGCGGCGAGATCGGGGTGGGCGGACCTCCGCACCGGCGCGGCATCGGCCGTCGCGGCCGGGCTCAGGGACGACTGCATGGTGCTCCTCGGCGGGTGTCGGACCCCGTCGTAAGGGGTGTTTTGATGGTATGAGACTGACGCCGATCGGCGGAGCGGGGGACCGAGGGGCGGACCGCGTACGCTTCGGCCCATGACTGAGGTGAGCGTGGAACTGCTGGACCGGGCCCTGGTGGAGGAGTCGGCGAAGAAGTCCGGGCTGCTGTGGGTCAGCGCCGGGGACGGCTCGGACCGGCCGGTCTGGCACGTCTGGCACGAGGGCGCGGTCGTGGTGGTCGGCGGGGGCGCGGAGCAGCCGCTGCACGGCTGGGCGACGGGTGACGCGGTGACCGTGACCGCGCGCAGCAAGGACTCCTGGGGCCGGCTGGTGGCCTGGCCGGCCCGGGTCGAGGAACTGCCGGCCGAAAGCCCGGAGTGGGCCGCGGCGGTGGAGGAGCTCAAGGCCAAGCGGCTGAACTCGCCCGACTTCGCGACGGTGGTGGAGCGCTGGGCGCGCGAGTCGCGGGTGCTCCGCTTCGTCCCGGCCGGTCCGAGCACCGAGCACCCCGGGGCGGAGCCGACGGACTCGCACGCGGCCGCCCCGGTGCCGACCCCGGTGACCACCCGGCAGCCCGCCCCGGCGGCCCTCCCCCGGCTGCTGTTCGGCCGCCGCCGCGCCCGGCGCGGCTGACCCCGGCCCGGCGTCCCGGGACCGGGCGCCGGTCCGGAAGCGGACACCGGTCGGGGTCCTGGCCCGGACCCGCCTCCGCCGGTGCGACAGCCCCCGCCACGGGGCCAGTAGCCTGTGCGTACCCTGGCGCGACACCGAGCCGACCGCACCTCTCCCTCCTGGAAGGTCACATGACCGGAGCTTCCTCCCGCGTGTTCATCTCCCACCTGGCCGGGGTCGGGGTGTTCGACCCCAACGGCGACCTGGTCGGCCGGGTTCGGGACCTGGTGGTGAACCTGCGACTGGGCGCCCGTCCGCCGCGGGTGCTCGGCTTCGTCGTCGAAGTGGTGAGCAAGCGCCGGGTCTTCGTGCCGATGAACCGGGTGACCAGCCTGGAGTCCGGGCAGGTGATCACCACCGGCCTGATCAACATGCGCCGCTTCGAGCAGCGCTCCAGCGAGACGCTGGTGCTGGCCGAGCTGCTGGACCGGCGGGTGGAGCTGCTGACCGACGTTCCGGACGGGGGTGCGCCGGAGAGCGTCACCGTCCGCGACGTCGCCATGGCGCAGACCCGCACCCGTGACTGGGAGATCGACAAGGTCTTCGTGGAGAAGGGGAAGCCGGGCCGGCTGCGCCGCAAGGGCGAGGCGCTGACCGTGGACTGGTCCGCCGTCACCGGCTTCGCCCTGTCCGAGCAGGGCCAGGGCGCGGCCAACCTGCTGGCGACCTTCGAGCAGCTCCGCCCGGCCGACCTGGCGAACGTGCTGCACCACCTCTCGCCCAAACGCCGCGCCGAGGTAGCCGCCGCGCTGGACGACGAGCGGCTGGCCGACGTGATGGAGGAGCTGCCCGAGGACGACCAGGTGGCGATCCTGGGCGCACTGAACCGGGAGCGCGCCGCCGACGTGCTGGAGGCGATGGACCCGGACGACGCCGCCGACCTGCTGTCCGAACTCCCCGAGAGCGAGGCCGAAGGACTGCTCCAGCTGATGGAGCCGGAGGAGGCCGCACCGGTCCGCCGGCTGCTGAGCTACGAGGAGCACACGGCCGGCGGCCTGATGACCACCGAGCCGGTGGTGCTGGAGCCGGACGCCACGGTGGCCGAGGCGCTCGCCCGGATACGGAACATCGACCTGAAGCCGGCCCAGGCCGCCCAGGTGTACGTCTGCCGCCAGCCCAGCGAGACCCCCACCGGCAAGTACCTGGGGCTGGTGCACTTCCAGCGGCTGCTGCGGGAGCCCCCGTACACGCTGCTGGGCTCGATCGTCGACCGCGACCTGGACGCGCTGTCGCCGAGCACCGAACTGCCCCGGATCACCAGCTACCTGGCCACCTACAACATGGTGGCCGCGCCGGTGGTGGACGAGAACGACCACTTGCTCGGCGCGGTGACCGTGGACGACGTGCTCGACCACATCCTGCCCGAGGACTGGCGCGAGTCGGCCCTGCACGGCGGCGACGACCACCCCGGCCACGACCACCCCGACGAGCCCGACGAGCCCGAGGAGCAGCCTGCCGATGGCCGGTGACCAGCACGAGCGGCAGCGCGAACGGATGCGCGAACGGACCCGGGAACGGGCACAGGAACGGCCCCGGGAACGGACGCGGGAACGGACGCACGACCGGCACGAGCGCGAGGACCTCCGCCGCGGCCGGCTGGACCAGCCGCAGCGCCGCCGCCCCCTGATGACCCTGCCCAACCCCGACTCGGACGCCTTCGGCCGGATGTCCGAGCGGATCGCCCGGTTCCTGGGCACCGGGCGCTTCCTGGTCTGGATGACCGTCCTGATCCTGATCTGGGTGGTCTGGAACATCGCGGCGCCGGCCTCCTGGCGCTTCGACGAGTACCCGTTCATCTTCCTGACCCTGGTGCTCTCGCTCCAGGCCTCCTACGCCGCGCCGCTGATCCTGCTGGCGCAGAACCGGCAGGACGACCGCGACAAGGTCAACATGGAGCAGGACCGCGCCCGGGGCGAGCGGAACATCGCCGACACCGAGTACCTCACCCGGGAGGTCGCCGCGCTGCGGCAGGGCCTGGGCGAGGTGGCCACCCGCGACTTCGTCCGCTCGGAACTGCAGGCGCTGCTCAAGGAGCTGGACAGCCGTGGCGTGGAGCTGCTGGAGGAGGAGCGGGTGGGCTGAGCCGGGGCCGCCGTTGTGAGCGGCCCCACGCCCGCACCGGTCCGGCCGGGAGCGCCCTGCGCCGTACCATCAGTGCATGGCTTCTGACACGCAGACGACGGCACTGGAGGAGTCCGTACGCACGGCCCTCGGGACCGTGCAGGACCCGGAGATCCACCGGCCCATCACCGACCTGGGCATGGTCAAATCCGTCGAGATCGACGAGCGGGGCGCGGCCAAGGTGGCGGTCTGGCTGACCGTCTCCGGCTGTCCGATGCGGGAGACCATCACCAGCCGGGTGACCGACGCGGTCGCCGCCGTGCCCGGGATCACCTCGGTCGCGGTCGAGCTGGACGTGATGAGCACCGAGCAGCGCCAGGAACTGGCGACCATGCTGCGCGGCGGCAAGGCCGAGAAGGAGATCCCCTTCGCCCAGCCGGGATCGCTGACCCGGGTCTACGCCGTGGCCTCGGGCAAGGGCGGCGTCGGCAAGTCCTCGGTGACGGTGAACCTGGCCGCCGCGCTGGCCGCCGACGGGCTGAAGGTCGCGGTGGTGGACGCCGACATCTACGGCCACAGCGTGCCCCGGATGCTGGGCGTCGAGGGCCGGCCCACCCAGGTCGAGAACATGATCATGCCGCCCTCGGCGCACGGCGTGAAGGTCATCTCCATCGGCATGTTCACCCCGGGCAACGCCCCGGTGGTGTGGCGCGGCCCGATGCTGCACCGGGCGCTGCAGCAGTTCCTCGGCGACGTCTACTGGGGCGACCTGGACGTGCTGCTGCTGGACCTGCCGCCGGGGACCGGCGACATCGCCATCTCGGTGGCGCAGCTCGTCCCCAACGCCGAGATCCTGATCGTCACCACCCCGCAGCAGGCGGCGGCCGAGGTGGCCGAGCGCGCCGGGACCATCGCGCTGCAGACCCACCAGACCATCGTCGGGGTCATCGAGAACATGTCCGGCATGCCCTGCCCGCACTGCGGCGAGATGGTCGACGTTTTCGGCACCGGCGGCGGGCAGACCGTGTCCGAGGCGCTGACCAAGGCGACCGGCGCGCGGGTGCCGGTGCTCGGCAGCATCCCGATCGACGTCCGGCTGCGCCAGGGCGGGGACGAGGGCAAGCCGGTCGTGCTGACCGACCCGGACTCCGCGGCCGGGGCCGCGCTGCGCGGGATCGCGGCCAAGCTGAGCAGCCGTCAGCGCGGGCTCTCCGGGCTGTCCCTCGGCATCACGCCGCGCAACAAGTTCTGAGCGGACGAGGGGCGGGGCGGGGACGCGGCCGGAGGCAGGCCCCGTCCCACGTCCCGCCCCTCGGCGCTACCGCTCGGTGTAGGCGGTGAGGTCGGTGACGGTGGTGAAGCCCAGCGCGTAGGCGCTGACCCCGCGCCCGTAGGCGCCCAGCAGCACGCCCGGCGCCTCGCCGGCCAGCACCCAGCCGTACTCGGACTCGCGGTAGCGGAACGGCTGCGGGGTGCCGTTGACCGGCAGCGTCAGCGAGGTCCAGCCGGAGCCGCTGAGGTCGTCGGCGAGCTCCCAGGCCAGGTTGGACTGCTGGTCCATCCAGGTCTGCCGCAGCTCCCGGCCCAGCGGCGCCTGCGAGGTCGCCGCCAGCAGCCCGGAGCCGGCCAGCCAGGCGGCCGAGGAGACCGAGGTGGCCTCCAGCATCCCGGTGCCGTCACCCATCCGCCGGGAGGGGCGCCGCGCCACGGTGACCACCACGGCGAAGCGCCGGCCGTCGGCCGGGTCCTCGGCGCTCCCGACGCTGCTGCCGCGCGGCACGTAGCCCCGGGCCGGGCTGTCGCCGTGCCCGATCGAGCCGTAGTCCACCAGCCCGTCCGGAGCGGTGGTGACCGTGGTCAGCCAGCGCGGTCCGGTCCAGGCGTCGTCCAGGCTGTACCAGGGGAAGTCCGCCCGCAGGTAGCCCTCGACCGGCGCCGGCAGCGGCGCCCTGACCGAGGTCGTGCGGCTCGTCGTGTCCATCCCGGCCCTCCGATTTCTGGCGCAAGGTCATGCGCTCAGCACGATACCCAGCTTCGCTGCGCGGTGTCTCCGCAGCGGACGCCGGGCGGGCGGGGCCGATCAGGTGGCGTCGAGGTCGTACGGAGCGGTCTCCCCGGCCGTCAGCGGGGCCGAGGCGGCGGCGGGCTTCTCCATCTCGACCTTGCCCAGCGGGTCCCGCTGGGCGGCCCGGACGGCGGCGCTGGCGTCGGCCGCGTCCTTGGAGAAGCCGTTCTTCAGGTCCGTGAGCTCCTTCAGGCCGAAGTCGTCGCCGTGGGTGGCGAGCTGCTTGCGGACGAAGGTCTTCGGGTTCAGGTCCTCGAACTCGAAGTCCTTGAACTCGGGTCCGAGCTCCTTGCGGATGTCCTGCTTGGCGGTCTCGGAGAACTCCCGGATCTTCCGGATGAACGCCATTGCCTCGGAGATCAGCTTGGGGAGCTTGTCCGGGCCGAAGATGACCACGGCAAGGACCACCAGCGCCACCAGCTTGAGTGGACCTATGTCGAACAACACCGTGATGCTCCCCTGAGAGATGAGGACGGCCGACCGAGAGGGCATCGGACGGTCTATTCGACCAGAGTAATCGCCCTGGGTGTCCGCAGGACCATGTGGTGTCAACGAGATCCACGCGACTTGGGAACGGTTCACCCCGCGTTCACCCGATCGGAGGCTGGTCCGCCCCGCCGCCGGGGCGGACCCCGTCAGTGGCCGATCAGGCCCTCGGGCAGCGAGAGCGGCGCGGTGGCGCCCAGCGGCGTGCTGCTCGGCGAGGCGGTGGGCCCGGCTGCGGACTGCGGCGCGCTGTACAGCCCGGAGCCGCCCGCCATGTTCGCGGCGCTCATCGGGATGCTGTTGGCCGACCGGCCGGTGAGCCGACCGGTCTGGTCGGGCCGGAGGCCGGCGCCGCCCACCCCGCCGGGGTCGGCGACCGGGGTGACGCTGCCGTAGGGCTCCTCCACCGTGGTGCCGGCGGCGGTCACTCCGGTGACGGCGCTGCCGAGGGCGACCGCGGCGACCGAGAAGGCGCCGGCTGCGGCGAAGGCGAAGCGGCGGCCGCGGGCCAGCGAGGCGGGCGCGGGGGCGCGCACCGGCTGCGGGGCGGCCTCCGGCCCCGGCCGTTCGGCGGAGCGGTCGTTGCGGCGGGCGCCCTCGTCCATCCGGGCGGCGATGGGGCGCTGCTGGCCCCGGAACGGCAGGCCGCCGGAGCGCTCGGCGCGCGGGTCCACGCCCGGCAGCGGGTTGTCGGCGCCCAGCGCGCCCCGGCCGAAGAGGCTCGACCCGAAGCCCGAGGAGCCGCCGAAGTGGCCGCCCCCGAGCGAGGGGCCGCCGAAGACGCCGCGCCCGCCCTGCGGACCCGACCGGGGCCCGGGCCGGGGCCCTCCCGGTCGCCGTCGAGGGAGATCGCCATCAGCCGGGACATCAGCACGGTGCTGGGGTCCGGCGCGGCGGCGGCGGAGAGCCGGGCCTTCAGCCCGCGCTCCTCCTCCGCCCGGGCCAGGCAGGCGGCGCAGCCTGCCAGGTGCGACTGGACGCGCTCACGGGCGTCGTGGTCGAGCTCGCCGTCCACGAAGGCGGCCAGCCGGTCGCCGAGGTGCTGTTCGGAGGTGACGGCGGCCTGCCCGGGTCGGTTGACCCGGAGCTCGACGACGACCTCGGGCCGACGGACGCGGCGCTCGGGCTCCGTCACGAGGACCGCCTCCGTTCGGCGGCGTCGTCGACCGGACCGGCCGCGGCTCCGGCGGTCGGCGGTCCGGCGTGGCCGGACGCCGCGGCGGCGCCGGAGACGCCCTCCAGCGAGGCTCCACGGCGCTCGCGGCCCTCCTGCGCGCCGGGCGCACGGTGCTGCAGCGAGGCGCGCAGATGGGCCCGGCCGCGGTGGATCCGGGAGCGCACCGTCCCGAGCTTCACGCCCAGGGTCGCGGCGATCTCCTCGTAGGACAGGCCCTCGATGTCGCAGAGCACCACGGCGGCGCGGAACTCGGGCGCGAGGGTGTCCAGCGCCTGCTGGACGTCGGCGTCGAAGTGGGTGTCGTAGAAGTGCTGGGCCGGCGAGGGCTCGCGGCTCGGCAGTCGCTCGGCGGCGTCCTCGGCGAGGGCGTCGAAGCGGATCCGCTGCTTGCGGCGGACCATGTCCAGGAAGAGGTTGGTGGTGATCCGGTGCAGCCAGCCCTCGAAGGTGCCGGGGGTGTAGGTCGACAGCGACCGGAAGACCCGGACGAAGACCTCCTGGGTGAGGTCCTCGGCGTCGTGCTGATTCCCCGTCAGGCGGTAGGCGAGCCGGTACACCCGCGCGCTGTGCGCCTGGACGATCTCCTCCCAGCTGGGGGGAGTCCACGCCGGAACGGCGCCGTCCTCGTCGAACGAGGCGGTCTGCGCGTTCATCGGATCTTCGGTCTGCGGATGCTCGGGCTGCGGCTCACTCATCACGGGCTTCGGTGTCAGGTCCGGCGCTGGACCGCGAAAGTGCCGCGAACGGGCGCCCCCCTCGACCACACCTCCTCGATCGACTCTTCTGCCAAGCAGAGCCACCACCATAGCCGCCTCGCCCGTTAGTACCGGATAAAAGCCAATCACCTGAACTGTCCGCCTGCGGTTCTCATGTCCCGCAGAACGCGGAGGGCCCCGGCGGACGCCTACCGCGTGCCGCCGTTTGCCGTATCCACCCGTCCCAACGCCTCGCGCCCACCTCGGGTTCCGCCGGTACCGACTAACCTGTGGCCTGAAATTGTCGACTCGCGGCACACGCTACGGACAAAGGGGCAGCCATCACCGGCTACGGGCAGTCGGACGCGGGCCTCGCCGACGCCTATGCCGCCGAGGACGACGTGTTGGAGCACGCCCGCGCCCAGTCCGAACTGGCGACCGTCCGGCCGGTCTCCCCCGGCAGCGGCGCGGCCCTCCAGCTGCTCGCGGCCGCACTGGACGCCAAGGCCGTGGTGGAGATCGGGACCGGGGCGGGCGTGTCGGGGATCTGCCTGCTGCGCGGCATGCGCGCGGACGGCGTGCTCACCACCGTGGACGTCCAGCCCGGGCTCCAGCGGCTGGCCCGGGAGGCCTTCGCCGCCGCCGGCTTCCAGCCCGGCCGCTCCCGCTGCATCCCGGGCGCGGCCCTGGAGGTCCTGCCCCGGCTCGCCGACGGCCAGTACGACCTGGTCTTCTGCGACGGCGACCCGGCCGAGTCCCCGGCCTATCTCGCTGAATCGTTGCGCCTGCTGCGACCTGGGGGAATGGTCTGCTTCGAGGGCGCCCTGAGCGCGCTGGACGCGGCCGCGCACGAGGCGCTGACGCTGGCCGCGCGGACCCTGGTCTCCACCGTCCGGGAGCACCCCGGACTGCTCAGCGTGCTGCTCCCGATCGGCGACGGACTGCTCTGCGCGGTCCGCCGCTGAGGCAGTACAGCCGCTGCGGCAGTACAAACGGCTGCGGCCCTGGACCCGCGCCCCGAAGCGGGACACGAAGCCAGAGCCACAGCCGTTTACATCCGTCCTACGGTCGACCCGAGGAGTCGTTCAGCCGAAGACCTTCTTGAGGGCATCGCCGAGCGCATCGGCCTCGTCCGGGGTCAGTTCGACCACCAGACGTCCGCCACCTTCGAGCGGTACTCGCATGACGATGCCCCGCCCCTCCTTGGTCACCTCGAGCGGGCCGTCGCCCGTCCGCGGCTTCATGGCCGCCATGCTCGTTCCCCTTCCTGCGAACCTGCTCACCGACGCACCCACGGCCCGTCCACCGCAGGTATCGAACGCATTGATCGGACCCCAGTATCCCGCATCGGAGCACCCGATGACCAACATCACTGCTCGCTCCCGCCCCGGAACCCGTCAGCCGCCCCTCGCGGACCCTCTTCCGACCGCTCCTCAGTTCCCTTTGCCGCCGCCCGCAGTCCGGCCACCGCCACCCCGACCGGCCTCCGGCCGACCGGCGCGGCGCGACCCACAGAAGAGTGACCTACGTCACATGATGCCGGACGCCGACGGTCCGTCATGCTGGGATGGGACTACTGATCAGTAATGAGGGAGAGCGGCATGGCCGACAGCATTGTGTACGAATTGACGGATGGGCTCGCCGTCGTCACCATCAACCGGCCGGAGGCGATGAACGCCCTGGACACGGCGACCAAGGTCGCGCTCCGGGACGCCATGGCCGAGGCCAAGGAGGACCCGGCGGTGCGGGCGGTGCTGCTCACCGGGGCGGGCGAGCGGGCCTTCTGCGTCGGCCAGGACCTCAAGGAGCACCTGGGCAAGCTGGTGGAGGCCAGGGCCGGCGGCGGCGGCGCCCTGTCCACCGTCAAGGAGCACTACAACCCGCTGGTCACCGCGATCGCGACGATGCCCAAGCCGGTGGTCGCGGCGGTCAACGGGGTCGCCGCCGGCGCCGGTGCGAGCCTCGCCTGGGCCTGCGACTTCCGGATCCTGGCCGACCACGGCGGCTTCAACACCTCCTTCGCCGGAGTGGCGCTGACCGCCGACTCGGGCGCCTCCTGGACCCTGCCCCGGCTGGTCGGCCAGGCCAGGGCGGCCGAGCTGCTGATGTTCCCGCAGACCGTCAAGGCCGCCGAGGCGCTGGCCCTGGGCCTGGCGCACCGGGTCGTCCCCGGCGCCGAGCTGGCACGGACCGCGCTGGAGTTCGCCCGCACCCTGGCCGAGGGCCCGACCGTGGCCTACGGCGCGATCAAGGAGTCGCTGGCCTACGGCGCCTCGCACTCGCTGGTGGAGACCCTCGCCAAGGAGGACGAGCTGCAGACCCGCGCGGGCGCGGCGGCGGACCACTGGATCGCCGTCCAGGCCTTCCTGGCCAAGGAGAAGCCCCGCTACACCGGCGCCTGAGCCGCCCGTCCGGGGCCCCGGCTCAGGGGCGCACCTGGCAGTCGGCCAGGTGGTCGTCGACCAGGCCGCAGGCCTGCATCAGGGCGTAGGCCGTGGTCGGGCCGACGAAGCGGAAGCCGCGGCGCTTCAGCTCCTTGGCGAGCGCCGTGGACTCCGGGGTGACCGCCGGCACCTCGGCCAGCGTGGACGGCCTGGCCGAGGCCCGGCGCGACGGGTCGGCTGTCGGGGCGAAGGACCAGATCAGCGGGTCCAGACCGCCCTCGGGGCCGTCGCGCAGGTCCAGCACCGCCCGGGAGTTGGCGACGGTGGCGAGGACCTTGGCCCGGTTGCGGATGATCCCGGCGTCGCCGAGCAGCCGCTCGACGTCGCTGTCGTCGAAGCGGGCGACCGCCTCCGGGTCGAAGCCGGCGAAGGCCCGGCGGAAGCCCTCGCGGCGGCGCAGGATCGTGATCCAGGACAGCCCGGACTGGAACGCCTCCAGGCACAGCCGCTCGTAGAGCGCCTGCTCGCCGTGGACCGCCCGGCCCCACTCCCGGTCGTGGTACTCGGTGTAGTCCTCGGCCGAGAGCGCCCAGGGGCAGCGCAGCAGGCCGTCGGGACCGGCCAGGGCGTCGCTCACGCGGGGTCGGTCCCCGGCTCCGGCGCGTCCTCCGGCCGGTCGGCGGCGGCCGGCCGACCCGGGGAGACCCGGGTCGCGCCCACGGTCGGCTGGGCGCCGTCCAGCGCGGCGGCGAGGGCGGCCTCCAGCTCGGCGATCCGCAGGTCGCGGTGCGAGAGCTCGGCGCCGACCCGGTCCAGCACGTCGTCCACCTCGTCCATCCGGTAGCCGCGCAGGGCCATCGGGAAGCGCAGTTCGTCGACGTCGGCGCGGTTCAGCGCCCGGTCGTCGGGGAGGTGCGGCGCCAGCCGGTCGCGCTCGGCGTCCGGCAGCGAGCCGCCTCCGCCCAGCGCGACCAGGGCCGCCGCACCCACCACGAGCACGATGACGACGAGGATCAACCAGAACACAGGCCCACCACTCCCAGCTCCCGGTGGGGGATCATGAGTACGCCCCACAGCAGTGACCACCATCATGGCCTACGTACCTTGGAGGACGCATGGCTCTCGTGCTCGGACCCCGGACTTTCGGTGACGACGAGCCGGTCATCATGGCCATCGTCAACCGCACCCCCGACTCCTTCTTCGACCGGGGGGCGACCTTCACCGACGACGCCGCCTTCGCCGCCGCCGACCGCGCGGTCGCCGAGGGCGCGGCGATCCTGGACATCGGCGGGGTGAAGGCCGGTCCCGGCGAGGAGGTGACCACCGAGGAGGAACTGCGCCGCACCGTGCCCTTCGTGGCCGAGCTGCGCAAGCGCCACCCGTCCACCGTGATCAGCGTGGACACCTGGCGGCACGAGGTCGGCGAGGCCGTCTGCGAGGTCGGCGCGGACCTGCTGAACGACGCCTGGGGCGGGGTGGACCCGCTGCTGGCGGAGGTCGCCGGGCGCTACCGGGCGGGGATCGTCTGCACCCACGCCGGCGGCGCCGAGCCGCGCACCCGGCCGCACCGGGTGGCCTACGAGGACGTCATGGCGGACATCCTGGAGCGGACCGTGGCCCTGGCCGAGCGCGCGGTGGCGCTGGGCGTGCCCAGGGAGTCGGTGCTGATCGACCCGGGGCACGACTTCGGCAAGAACACCCGGCACTCGCTGGAGGCCACCCGGCGGCTGCCGGAGATGACCGCGACCGGCTGGCCGGTGCTGGTCTCGCTGTCGAACAAGGACTTCGTCGGCGAGACCCTGGACCGGCCGGTGGGCGAGCGGCTGCTCGGCACGCTGGCGACCACCGCCGTCTCGGCGTGGCTGGGCGCGCAGGTCTACCGCGTGCACCAGGTCGCCGAGACGAAGCAGGTGCTGGACATGGTCGCCTCGATCCGGGGCACCCGCCCGCCGGCGGTCGCCCGCCGCGGGCTGGCCTGAGGCCGCCGGCCCCGGGGCCTGCTCCGGGCCTGCTCCGGGCCTATTCCGGGCCTATTCCGGGGAGTGGGCCGGCTGCGGGGAGCCGATCCGGCGGACGGCGTCGGAGAGGATCGCCATCGCCTCGTCGACCGAGTCGGTCAGCTGGAACAGCTCCAGGTCCGAGGCGGAGGCCTTGCCCTGGGCGACCAGGGTGTCCCTGATCCAGTCGACCAGGCCCGACCAGTAGTCCACTCCGAAGAGGATCACCGGGAACCGGGTGACCTTGTGGGTCTGCACCAGGGTCAGCGCCTCGAACAGCTCGTCCAGGGTGCCGAAACCACCGGGGAGCACGATGAAGCCGCGGCTGTACTTCACGAACATCGTCTTGCGGACGAAGAAGTAACGGAAGTTCAGCCCCAGGTCCACGTACTGGTTGAGGCCCTGTTCGAAGGGGAGCTCGATGCCCAGGCCGACCGAGGTGCCACCGGCCTCGTGGGCCCCGAGGTTGGCCGACTCCATCGCCCCCGGGCCGCCGCCGGTGATCACCGCGTAGCCGGCGTCCACCAGGGCCCGGCCGATGGCGACGCCGGCCGCGTACTCCGGCGAGCCGACCGCGGTCCGGGCGGAGCCGAACACGCTGACGGCGGGGCCGAGTTCGGCCAGGGCGCCGAATCCCTCGACGAACTCGGACTGGATCCGCATCACCCGCCAGGGGTCGGTGTGGAGCCAGTCCGAGTTCTGCGCCGAGTCCAGCAGCCGCTGGTCGGTCGTGCCCGTGTCCACCTGGGCTCCGCGCATCAGCACCGGGCCCCTCCGCTTCTCCGCAACCTTCTTCACGGCCGCTCGGATCTGCCCGGGGCCGCGGCCGTTCGCCTTGTCGTCTGTCATACCTAAGGAGGGTACGACGCCGGAGGACGGGCTGGTGGGAGGTTTGTCACCGGTTCACACGCGCAGCCAGTCGGCGATGCGCCGCTCGCATTCGCCGATCGCCGCCAGCGAGCAGTGCTCCTCCCGGGTGTGGGCCAGATTGGGGTCGCCGGGGCCGTAGTTGACGGCCGGGACGCCCAGCGCCGAGAAGCGGGCCACGTCGGTCCAGCCGAACTTGGCCTGCGGGGTGGTCCCGGTGGCCGCGATGAAGGCCGCCGCGGCCGGGTGGGACAGGCCGGGCAGCGCACCGGCGGCGAAGTCGGTGACCTCCACCTGGTAGCCCTCGAAGACCTCGCGGACGTGCGCCTCGGCGGAGGCCCGGTCCCGGTCGGGCGCGAAGCGGAAGTTGACGATCACGCTGCACACGTCGGGAATGACGTTGAGGGCCACGCCGCCCTCGATCCGGACCGCGTTCAGCCCCTCGTGGTACTGCAGCCCGTCGATGTCCACCAGCCGTGCCTGGTAGGCCGCCAGCCGCTCCAGCACCGGCGCGGCCTCGTGGATCGCGTTGACGCCGAGCCAGCTGCGGGCCGAGTGCGCCCGGTGCCCGGCGGTGGTCACCCGCGCCCGCATGGTGCCCTGGCAGCCGCCCTCGACCTGGGCGCTGCTGGGCTCCATCAGCACCGCGAAGTCGGCCTGCAGCCAGTCCGGGTGGTCCCGCACGAGTCGGCTGAGGCCGTTGCGGGCCTCCTCGACCTCCTCGCACTCGTAGAAGACCAGGGTCAGGTCGCGGTTGGGCTCGGTGACCGTCGCCGCGATCCGCAGCTGGACGGCGACCCCGGCCTTCATGTCGGAGGTGCCGCAGCCGTGCAGCAGGTCGCCCTCGACCCGGGAGGGCAGGTTGTCGGCGATCGGCACGGTGTCGAGGTGCCCGGCCAGCACGATCCGCTCGGCGCGGCCCAGATTGGTCCTGGCGACGACGGTGTTGCCGTCCCGGTCGACGGTCAGGTGCGGCAGCTTCCGCAGGGCGGCCTCGACCGCGTCGGCGATCGCGCGCTCGTCCCCGCTGACGGAGGGGATGTCGACGAGCCGGGCGGTCAGCTCCCCGCCCGACAGGGACAGGTCCAGCTCGGCGACGGACTCGTTGGCGGACGCGAGGGCTTCTGGAGCAAGGCTGGGTGTCATGGGTCGTCAGCCTACGGGGCGGCGGCGAGCCCGGGTCGCCGACTTGGTCGGCGGCCCAGAACCGGATGCCCCACTCGCCCGTCCAAGTGGATAGGGTGCACCGAAATCGAAAGGCCGTTGGACGCCGCCGCAGTTGACGACGTGCAGCAGTCGACGACGCACAGCGGTCGACGACGTGCAGGGAGGGAGGGCCCGGTGGGCCTGACGGAGATGATGGACTCCGGCGCCGATGCGCCGCCGCGCCGTCGCCGGCGCCGCCGCTGGCTGGGCTGCCTGCCGCTGGTGCTGCTGCTGGTGATCGCCGCGGGCGTGGGCCTCTACCTCGGCCGCTCGCACCACCTGCTGAGCCTCCCGGTGATCGAGGGCTGCACCGCCTCCACCCCGGACGGCATCGTCGACCTCGACGTCGACCAGATGGACAGCGCCGGAACGATCACCGCCGTGGCGGTGTCGCGGGGCCTGCCCGAGCGGGCCTCCACCATCGCGCTGGCCACCGCGATGCAGGAGTCCAAGCTGCGCAACCTCGGCGGCGGCGACCGCGACTCGATCGGCCTGTTCCAGCAGCGGCCGTCCCAGGGCTGGGGCTCCGCCGCGCAGATCGCCGACCCGGTGTACGCCACCGACAAGTTCCTGGACCGGCTGGTGGCCGTCCCCGGCTACGCCCAGCTCCCGCTGACGGTGGCCGCCCAGGACGTCCAGCACAGCGGCTACCCGGACGCCTACGCCCAGCACGAGACCGACGCCACGGTGCTCTCCGGCGCGCTCACCGGCCGCGTCCCGGCGGGGATCAGCTGCCAGGTGAACAGCGTGGGCACGGCCCCGGCGGCGACCGGCGCCTCGGCGCTCTCGGACCGGCTGCAGAAGGAGTACGGCTCGGTGGTCACCCCCCGGGTGCTGCCCGCGAGCGGCGGGTCGGGCGGGTCGGGCGACGCGGCCTCGGCCAGTGCCGCCCCGGTCGATCCGGTGGTCAGCGTGGCCCTGCACGCGGGCGCGACCACCGCGGCACAGCGCGGCTGGTCGGTGGCCCAGTGGTCGGTGGCGCACTGCCAGGACCTGCACCTGGCGTCGGTGCAGTACGCGGGCCAGGTGTGGACCGCGGCCGACTCCACCCAGGGCTGGCGGCCGGTCGCCTCCGCCGCTGCCTCCGCCCCGGCCGGGATCGCCGGGGCCGACCCGGCCGACGTGCTGATCACCGTCGCCGTCGGCTGATTCCGGAGCGGCCGAGGCTCCCGAAAGGGTGAGTCCGGCCATCGCCGGATTGACGCGCGAGAGTGTTCCCGGCCGGTGTGCCACCGGCAGTTGCGGCGATGCTGTGACGGCCGTCCGGCCTCGGGAAATCACCCGCCGAAACAATTCGGCGGCGGGCCGGATATGCCCTTTATGTCCGCAATATCCAGAAACAGATTATGCGATGTTTAGGAACTCTTTACCCAAGTCGGCCGCAACCTTCTCGCTCCTGGAGCGGTAGTCACCACGTCCGCCCGCCGGACGGGTCCTGTCACCACCTCCACGAGGAGCACCATGTCTCTCCCCCTCAAGCGCCGGATCGTCCAGGCCGCGTTCGTCGTCGCCGCCGGCGCCGTCCCGGCGCTGCTCGCCGGCTCGGCCTCCGCCGCGACCGCGCTGCCGAACGTTCCGGACCTGGGTGGGCTCAGCCAGCTCGACTCCGGGGGCCTCGGCGGCAATGCCCAGAGCGCCACCCACGAAGCGGGTCAGCTGGCCGGTTCCGGCGCCGCCACCACCGTCGGCACCGCTGTCCCCGCGCTCGCCGACGCCACCGGCGCCACCGCCGGACGGGCCATCCCGGCCTCCAGCGACATGCTGGGCACCGCGACCCAGCAGGCCGGGCACGTCGCCGGCGCCACCACCGGCTCGACCGGGAACCTCTCCGGCGTCTCCGGACTCTCCGGGCTCACCGGACTGACCGGGACCGGCCCGACCCGGGCCATGCCCGTCGGAGCCGTTCCGCAGGCCGCCCAGGCCCCGGCCGCCGCCGTACCGGCCGCCGCCCCGGCGTCGGCGCCCGCCCCGGCCGCCGCGCCCGCCGCACCGGCCAGCCCGCTGAGCACCGTCACCGGCGCACTGCCGCCGGAGACGCTGCCGCTGGGCCCCGTCGGCAGCGTGGCCGAGGGCAACCCCACCCAGCGCCTGGGCGGGCTGCCCAGCCTCGGCGACACCTCCGGCCTGGGCGGGCTCACCCACACCCTGCCGATCAGCAGCCTCGGCGGGCTGCCCGGCCTGTCGTAGTCCGGCACTGCGGCGGGGGTGGTACCGGGACTCCCGGTACCACCCCCGCCGCAGTCGTGGGCCACAGCAGCCGGGCGTCAGCCGCCCAGCCGCTGCACCGCCGCGCGGACCCGCTCGTCGGTCGCGGTGAGGGCGACCCGGACGAAGTTCGCGCCCGCCTCGCCGTAGAACTCGCCCGGGGCGACCAGCACCCCGTGCTTGGCCAGGTCCTCGACCGTGGCCCAGCAGGGCTCGTCGCGGGTGGCCCAGAGGTAGAGGCTGGCCTCGGAGTGCTCGATCCGGAAGCCGTAGGACTCCAGCGCCCCGCGCAGCGCCTCGCGCCGGGCGGCGTAGCGCCCCCGCTGCTCCGCCACGTGCGCGGTGTCGGCCAGCGCCGCCACGGTCGCCGCCTGCACCGGGGCCGGCACCATCAGCCCGCTGTGCTTGCGGATCTCCAGCAGCACCGCCAGCACCGCCGGGTCGCCCGCCAGGAAGGCCGAGCGGTAGCCCGCCAGGTTGGAGCGCTTGGAGAGCGAGTGCACGGCCAGCAGGCCCCGGTGGTCGCCGTCGCAGACGTCCTGGTGCAGCACCGAGACCGGCTCGGCGCCCTCCCAGCCCAGCTCCAGGTAACACTCGTCGCTGACCAGCAGCACACCGTGCTCCCTGGCCCAGGCGACGGTGCGCCGCAGCTCGGCGACGGTCAGCACCCGGCCGGTCGGGTTCGAGGGCGAGTTCAGCCAGAGCAGCCGCAGGCCGGTCGGGTCGAGCTCCCAGGGGTCGTCGTAGACCACGTGCTCGGCCCGGGCGAGCCGGGCGCCGACCTCGTAGGTCGGATAGGCCAGGCGCGGATAGGCCACCCGGTCGCCCGGGCCCAGACCCAGCTGCGCGGGCAGCGAGGCCACCAGCTCCTTGGAGCCGACCAGCGGCAGCACGTGGTGGTGCGTCAGCCCGCGTGCCCCGAGCCGCGCTTCGGCCCAGCCCACCAGGGCGTCCCGCAGTGCGGGCGTACCCCAGACGGTCGGGTAGCCGGGGCTGTCCGCGGCGGCGGTCAGCGCGTCCTGCACCAGCTGCGGCACCGGGTCGACCGGGGTGCCGACGGAGAGGTCGACGATGCCGTCCGGATGCGCCAGCGCCGTGGCCTTGTAGGGCTCCAGCCGGTCCCACGGGAAGGCCGGCAGCAGCCCGACCGTGCCGGTGAAGCCGGTCTTCCCGGCGGTGGAGACGCGGCGCGCCGCCCCTCCGGAGAGGGACGGCGCGGCGGTGCTGTCGTGCACGTTGCTCACGCCACGATCACTGGTTCTGCGGCGGAAGGGCCGCGATGAAGGGGTGGTCCTTCTCGATCAGACCGAGCTTGGAGGCGCCACCGGGCGAGCCGAGATCGTCGAAGAAGTCGACGTTCGCCTTGTAGTAGTCCTTCCACTCGTCCGGGGTGTCGTCCTCGTAGAAGATGGCCTCGACCGGGCAGACCGGCTCACATGCGCCGCAGTCCACGCACTCGTCAGGGTGGATGTACAAGGACCGCTGGCCCTCGTAGATGCAGTCCACCGGGCACTCTTCGATGCACGCCTTGTCCTTGACGTCGACACAAGGCTGCGCGATGACGTAAGTCACGCTGACGTTCCTCCTCGTAGGGGCTGGCTTTCGCGCACGGTAGGCGCGGCGTCGTCGATGCCCGCCCCTAGTATCGCCGTTTCAGGACGGCGGTTGCACCGGAGGTGGCGGGTATGGCGTACAACACTATCGGACGTGGACGAGCTGAGGTCCATATCACCCCGGCTGACCTGGGGCGACGCGTCTCCGTGCGGCGGATTGCGGGGATTTCGGACGAACGTCCGGTCTTCTCCGACGTGGTCGGCGTGCTCACATCGTGGGACAACGGGGTGCTGACGGTACTGGACCGGGCCGGGGAACCGGTGCTGATCAGGGAGGACGCGCTGGTCGCGGCCAAGGCGGTGCCGCCGGCGCCGGTCCGCCGGGGGGCCGGCGCGGTCGCCGCGCACCGGGCGGTGGAGGCCGTCGAGCTGGAGCGGATCGCCGCTCGCGGCTGGCCCGGCACCGACAGCGAACCGCTCGGCGGCTGGACCCTGCGGTCCGCACGCGGCTTCACCAACCGCGCCAACTCGGTGCTCACCGGCGGCGATCCCGGCCTGCCGCTGGACGAGGCGCTGGCCCTGGCCGACGACTGGTACGCGGCGCGCGGCCTGCCCGCCGCCCTCCAGGTCAACACCGGCGACCCGCTCGACGCCGAGCTGGCGGACCGCGGCTGGACGCCCCGCGCCTCGGCGCTGATGCAGACCGCGCCGCTGGCCCCGATGGTGGACGACCGGGCCGCCGCGGCGGCCGGGGTGCTGCTCGCCCGGGAGCCCGGCGCAGCCTGGCTGTCCCGCTACCGCCGGGTCACCGACCCGGCGTTGGCGCCGACCGCGCTGGCCGTGCTGCTCGGCGCGCCCTCGGTCCGGTTCGCCACCGTCCCCGACCCGGACGGCGGCGCGCCGCTCGCGATCGGGCGCTGCGCCGTGGACGGGCGCTGGGCCGGCTTCGCGGCCGTCGAGGTCGCGCCCGAGCGGCGGCGGCAGGGCCTGGCCGTGGCGGTGATGGCCGCCCTCGCCCGCGCCGCCGCCGACGAGGGCGCGGACCTGGCGTACCTCCAGGTGGAGCCGGACAACGCGGGTGCGATCGCGCTCTACGAACGCCTCGGCTTCTCCACCCACCACGGCTACCACTACCGGATCAGGCCCACCCGCTGACGCAGCGGCAGCACCCGACCCGGGCCGATACGGGCCCAGTCGCGCGCGCTCCGCATAGAATCCCCCGCGATGACCGAGGAGAGCAGAGCGCGGTTCGCCGAAGAGGCGCGGGCAGAGCGGCCCGACCTGGTACTGCTCTGCCTGCTGATCGGCTTCGAGGCCGGACTCGGCGAGATGACCGGGCTCGGCGGTCCCGGCGAGGGGGCCGCTCCGGCCGTCGACCCGCTGGACGCCGCGCTGGCCCCCAGCCTCCGTGCCCTCGGCCAGCTCGGCGCGCTCACCGCCGCGGCCCTGACCGCCGCCGGCCACCCCCGGGCGGCCCCGACGGCCCGCCGGACCCGGCCTGCACGGCCGGCCTGCTGGCCGGTGCGCTCGGCGGCTCGGCGGACCTGCGCGGCGGTCCGGCCGCCTACCGGCGGCTGGAGTCCTCGCTGCTGCACCAGGTGCTCCGCACCGGCCGGGGCCTGCCGATCACCCTGTCCGTGGTCTGGGTCCAGGTCGGCCGCAGCCTCGGCCTGCCGGTCTACGGGGTCGCCCTGCCGGGCCACTTCGTCGTCGGCGTCGGCGACCCGGACGGCGAGTACGTGCTGGTCGACCCCTTCCGCGGCGGCCGGCTGCTCGGCCCGGCCGACGCCGAAGCCCTGGTGGCCGAGGCCGGCTACCCGCTGCAGCCGGAGATGCTGCGCCCGGCCGAGCCGCTGGACATCGTGCTGCGGGTGCTCAGCAACATCCGCAACTGGGCCGCCGCCCGCCCGGAGCACGCCCGCACCCAGCTCTGGGCGACCGAGCTCTCGCTACTGCTCCCCCGGCACCCCGCCCAGCTGCGGCTGGAGCGCGGCGAACTGCTGGTCAAGACGGGCAGGTTCACCGAGGGCGCGACCGAGCTGGAGTCCTATGCGGAGATCCTCGACGCCTTCGACCCGGAGTCCGCACAGCGGGTCCGGCTGGAGGCCCGCGCCGCCCGGCACCGGCTGAACTGAGGCTTCCGCGCCGACCGCGTCAGAGCCAGCCCTTCTCCCGGGCGATCCGGACCGCCTCGCTGCGGTTGCGGGCCCCGGTCTTCTGGATCGCCGCCGACAGGTAGTTGCGGACCGTGCCCTCGGAGAGGTGCAGGTGCTTGGCCACCTCGCCGTTGGCCGACCCGTCCGCCACCGACGCCAGCACGTCCCGCTCCCGCGAGGTCAGCGGGTTGGCCCCCTCGGCCAGGGCGGCCGCGGCCAGGGTCGGATCGATCACCCGCTCGCCGCGCAGCACCCGGCGCACGGCCTCGGCCAGCTCGGACGCGGGCGCGTCCTTGACCAGGAAGGCGTCCGCCCCCGCCTCCATCGCCCGGCGCAGGTAGCCGGGACGGCCGAAGGTGGTGACGATCACGATCTTCGTCGTCGGGCGGGCGGCGTGGAGCAGCGCGGCGGCCTCGATGCCGGTGAGGCCCGGCATCTCGATGTCCAGCACCGCGACGTCGGCGTCGTGGGCTGTGGCGGCGGCCACCACCTCGTCGCCGCGCGAGACCTGGGCGACCACCTCGATGTCCTCTTCCAGGCCGAGCAGTGCGGCGAGGGCTTCGCGGACCATCCCCTGGTCCTCCGCGAGCAGAATTCTGATCATTGGTGCACGCTATCGGCACTCTCCGGGCCGAGGGCGCCGGTTGCCGAGGTCCGCAGCGGTACGGAGGCACTCAGCCGGAATCCGCGCCCCCGCGGTCCCGGGCCGGTCTCCAGGGTCCCGTCGGCCAGTTCCAGCCGTTCGGCCAGCCCGGTCAGCCCGTTGCCGGGACGGCTGCGCCTGACCCCGGCGCCGTCGTCCACGACCTCCAGCCGCAGCAGCCGGCCGCCGTCCTCGCGCGGGAACTCGGCGAGGCTGACCGTGCAGTGGCTGGCCCCGCTGTGCCGGACGACATTGGTCGCGGACTCGCGCAGGGCCCAGGCCAGCGCGCTCTCCCCGTCCGGGCCGAGGCCGGGGTGGCCGCCGGCGACGCCCGGGTCGGCGTCGACCACGATGTCGGCCGCACCGAGCGCGGTCCGGGCCGCCGCCAGTTCCACCGCGAGCTTGGGGCGCCGGTAGCCGCCGATGGCCTCGCGGACGTCCACCAGCGACTGCCGGCTGACCTGTTCGATGTCGGCGACCTGGGACCGGGCCTCGGCGTAGCGCTCCTGCTCCAGGAACCGGGCCGTCAGCTCGCTCTTCAGGGTGATCAGCGAGAGCGAGTGGCCGAGCAGGTCGTGCAGGTCCCTGGCCATCCGCAGCCGCTCGTCGGAGGCGGCCAGCGCGGCCACCGCCTGTCGGGCCTCGCGCAGCTCCTGCATCGTCCGGACCAGGCTCTGCAGGCCGGTCATGGCCGCCCCGCCGAGGAAGGCGCTGACCGCGACCGGCGCCAGTCCGTCGCCGACCGGGTCCGGGCAGCTCAGCCCGACCAGCACCAGCGCGCCGGTGACCACGGCGACCCCGGGCAGGGCGTGCCGCGGCGGCAGGGTGAGGCCGCAGGCGATGGCGGTGTAGCTGAACAGCGCGATCCAGTCGCCGCCCAGCGTGTAGCAGGTGACCAGGCCGATCACCAGCATCCCGGACAGCATCAGGAGCGCCAGCGGCCGCCACTGCGCGACCTGCCCCATCAGCTGACGGCGCACCACCAGCGTGACGTAGCAGGCCAGGAACGCCACCAGGGCGATCCAGCCGGCCGTCTTGGCCCCGGCGCCGTGCCGGTCGCCGAGCAGGTCGCTGATCGGGTAGGCCAGATAGACCATCCACAGCATCATCCAGCAGAGCTTCACCATCAGCGCGCGGCGGCTGTCCGGCGGCTGTCCGATGCGTGGCATGCCACGGGTGTCCATGGCGCGGCCTCCTTGCGAGTGGCGGCTTGGGTGTGCCGCCGCCGGGGAGCAGGGGCTCCCCGGCGGCGGGCCGGTCGGTGTCGGGCAGGTCGGCGCCGGGCGGGCGGTGGCCGCGGGCCGGTGACGGCCGGTCAGGACTCGCGGCGGTCGCGCTGGTAGAGCCAGGCGGCGAGGAGCCCGAAGACCGCCGCGTAGACCACCACCGCAGTGATCTCTCCGGCGCCGACCGAGGCGCCGGTCTGGGCGTAGCGGCCGAACTGGTTGTAGACCGCCACCGGCGTCCACTTGGCGAAGCTGCCGAAGCTGCCGCCGATCTGGAAGTAGGTGCCGCCCAGCATCAGCATCAGCATGTAGCTGATCATGATGATCGGCTGGATCGAGTCGGGCGCGGCGGAGTAGCCGAGGGCCACGCCCAGCGCGGCGAAGACGAAGCCGCCGAGCCACAGCGTCAGCCCGAGCAGCAGCCACTCGGAGACCGAGAGCCGCACCCCCTGGGAGTAGCCGACGACGAAGACCACCACGATGGCCGGCAGGGTCGAGGCGGCGGTGGCGGCGATCTTGGCGACCACATAGCCGTAGCTGGGCAGCGCGGTCAGCCGCAACTGGCGGGCCCACCCGCTCTTGCGCTCCAGCGCGATCCTGGTCGCGTTGGTGGTCATCGCCGCGGAGATGGTGCCCACGGTGGCCATCGTCACCATGAAGTACCCCTTGACGGACACCCCGCCGAGCTCTGCCAGGCCGTGGTACGCCTGCACCATCAGCAGGTAGAGGAGGACCGGGAAGACGATGGTGAAGAACATGTAGCGGCGGTTGCGGAGGATCCGCAGCACCTCGAGCTTGATCAGGGTGGTCATCGCACGCTCTCCTTGCCGGTCGAGCCGTCCAGCACGGCACTCTGGTCCTCTGCGTCCTGCTCACCGGTGATGGCCAGGAACGCCTGCTCCAGGCCCACCCCGGCGACCTCCAGGTCGTGCGGGTAGAACCCGGCCCGGTAGATCGCGGCCACGGTCGCGTCGGCGTCGCGGCTGCTGATCCGGACGGTGTGGCCGGAGACGTCCAGCAGGGTCACCTCGGGCAGGTTGGACAGCAGCCGGCGGTCGGTGTCGTCGTCCGGGCGCAGCTCGAAGGAGATCTTGCGGAGCCCGGCGCGGGCCTTGATCTCCGCCGCGGTGCCGTCGGCGATCAACCGGCCCCGGTCGACCACCAGCACCCGGTCGGCGATGGCGTCGGCCTCCTCCAGGTAGTGGGTGGCGAAGAGCACCGTCCGACCCGCGTCGACCTGCGCCCGCATCACCGCCCAGAACGCCTGGCGGGCCGTCACGTCCATGCCGGTCGTGGGCTCGTCGAGGACGATCAGCTCGCTGTCCCCAGCGGTGGCGAGGGCGAAGCGGACCCGCTGCTCCTGGCCGCCGGAGAGCTTGTCGACCATCCGGTCGGCGAGTTCGGTGATGCCGGCGGTCTTGAGCACGTCGTCGACGTCGTAGCCGCGGGGGTGGACGTCGCAGGCGAACTTCACCAGCTCGCGCACCTTGACGTCCGGCATCAGGCCGCCGCTCTGCAGCATCACCCCGACCTTGCCGTCCAGGATCGCCTGGCGCGGGGTGCCGCCGAAGAGGGTGACGGTGCCGGAGGTGGGCTCGCGGAGCCCGAGCAGCATGTCGATGCTGGTGGACTTGCCGGCCCCGTTCCGGCCCAGGAAGGCCACGGTCTCCCCCGGGTACAGCGTCAGCGACACGTCGTTGACTGCCCTGACCGAGCCGAAGTGCTTGCTGACGTTGCGGAAGGCCGCGACCTCCCCGGCGCCCGGACCGTTCCGGCCCGCCCCCGTCTGCTGCCCTGTGGAAGTACTCATCGTCTCGGCTGCTCCCTGTCCGTCTGCGTCGTCCTGCTGACAGTCATCAGACTGGCCGAAGCCGGACCGTGCCGGACAGTGCCGTGCCGCCCTATGTCGGCATGACGGATGTCATGGCCCGAGGGGTGCCCGAGGTGTTACGGCAACGTACCTGTGAGCAGGGAGTGACACTGGTGTACTCCCGTTTGGGCTACCCTCTGCGCGTCCGCAATGCTTTTGATGGGGGATTCAGCTATGGAACCGCTCGCCGCCGGTGATCCACGACAGGTCGGCCCTTACAGACTGATGGGGAGCCTGGGCGCAGGCGGCATGGGCGCGGTCTTCCTGGGCCGCTCGGCCGGCGGCCGGACGGTCGCGGTCAAGCTGGTACGCCGCGAGTTCGCCTCCGACGAGGAGTTCCGGGCCCGGTTCCGGCGCGAGGTGGAGGCCGCCCGCGCGGTCTCCGGAGCCTTCACCGCCTCGGTGGTGGACGCCGACACCGAGGCCGAAATGCCTTGGCTGGCGACGACGTTCGTGCCCGGCGTACCGCTGAGCTCGGCCGTGCGCCGGCACGGCGGCTTCGACGAGCCGGTGCTCCGCGCGCTGGGCGTCGGCCTGGCCGAGGCGCTCCAGGAGATCCACCGGGCCGGAGTGATCCACCGCGACCTCAAGCCGGCCAATGTGATGCTGGCCGCCGACGGCCCGCACGTCATCGACTTCGGCATCAGCCGCGCGGTCGAGGGCGCCGCGCTGACCTCCACCGGATTCGTCGTCGGCTCCCCCGGCTTCCTCTCGCCCGAGCAGGCGATGGGCAATCAGGTCGTGCCCGCCACCGACGTGTTCGCTCTGGGCGCAACCCTGGCCTATGCGGCCAACGGCACCGGCCCCTTCGGCGACGGTCCGACGCCGGCGCTGCTCTACCGCGTCGTCAGCCAGGAGCCCGACCTCTCGGCGATCCCCGAATCGCTGCGCCCCGCGGTGACGGCCTGCCTCGCCAAGGACCCGGCCAACCGGCCCACCCCCGCCCAGCTGGTGGCCGCGCTCAGCGAGGACGCCCCGGCGTTCAGCGGCGGCTGGCTGCCGCAGCCGGTGCTGCGCGACATCGTCGACGCGAGCGCCGTCCTGACCGGCGCCGCCGGCGGTCCGGCGGACGCGACCCACAAGCTGCAGCCCGCGCCGGTGGACGCGGCGGCCGGCGGCCCGCAGGGCTTCGGCCCGCCGACGCCGCCGCCGTTCCCGCCGCCGCAGTACGCGCCCCAGCAGGGCCAGGGCGGGCAGGGCACTCCGCCGCCGTTCCCGCCGGCCTACCCGCCGCAGCCGCAGGCCCAACCCTCGCCTTACCAGCAGTTCCCGCAGCAGCAGATGCCCTCGTTCCAGCAGCAGAGCCAGCAGCAGGGGCAGCAGCAGGGCCAGGGCGGCGGCGGTACCGGTCCCACCCGCCCGATGCCGCAGCAGGACGGCGGCGGCTCCGGCTCCGGCTCCGGCATGAGCCGCCGGACCCTGCTCGGGCTGATCGGCGGCGGGGTCGTGGTCGTCGGCGGCGCGGCCACCGCCTTCGCGCTCAGCGGCGGCAGCAAGCCCACGCCCAAGCCCGGCCCGAGCACCGGCCCGACCGGCGGCCCCAGCGCCAGCGCCACGCCCACCGGCGGCTCGTCCACCGCGCCGAGCAGCCCCTCCCCGGTCGCCTCCGGACCGCTCACCCCGGTCACCACCGCCCCCGGCACCATGGCCGGCCCGGCCGCCACCCCGGTCTGGTCGAAGGTGCTCAACGACACCGTCTACAACATGGTCGTGGGCAACGGCACCCTGGTCGCGGTCTGCATCGACTCCACCCAGGGGCTGAAGACCAGCGACGGCACGCCGGCCTGGCGCGGCACGGTCGACCTGGGCAGCGGCACCATCTCCTCGCAGCCGTACGTCTCCGGCAGCTACGCCTACGTGGTCGGCCAGAGCAACTCGGACGGCCACCGGGGCCTGGACGTGGTCAGCCTCGCCGACGGCACCACCAAGTGGTCGCTCAACGTTCCCAACCAGGACTGGGAGCTCCAGGGCGCCTACGGCATCCTCGGCAACAACCTGTACATCACCGCGAACATCGCCAGCATGTCGGCCAACGGTCTGTGGGTCGTCGACATCAGCACCCAGAAGACCGCCTACACCACCACCGGCGCCTTCGTCGGCTCGCTGGTGGTGCCGCCCAGCGGCAACACCGTCCTCGGATTCAACGAGGTCAACGAGAACGGCACGGCCAACGGCTTCAACGCCACCACCGGCCAGCGGATCTGGAGCCAGACCCCGCAGTACCTGACCACCGAGGGGCTGGGCGGCACCGACGGCTGCCTCGCCGACGGCATGCTCTTCTTCGGCGGCCAGGACCTCCACGCGGTCAACCCCAACACCGGGACCGCCAGTTGGACCCCGGTCAGCTACAACTCGATGGACATCTACGGCCCGCCGTCGACCGACGGCGCCGGACGCGTGTTCGTCACCGCGGGCTCCACGCTCTACTGCGTCCGGGCCTCGGACGGCACCAAGCTCTGGCAGTCCACCGGCGTGAACGAGTTCACCGCGCCCGGCAACGTCCTCTGCGCCAACGGCATGGCCTACGTCAACGACGACAAGGGCGTGCTGTACGCGGTCAACGCCGCCACCGGGGTCTGCGCCTGGAGCTACGCCAACCCGGCGGCCACCGGTGCCGGCGTCGACATCAGCGCGGCGGCCGACGCCGGCGGCGTCTACTACGCCATCGGCACCCAGGTGTTCCGCCTGCCGGTGAGCTGAGCCGGAGCGCACGGCGGGGCGGCGGCCGGAAGGCCGCCGCCCCACCTGCTCCGGCTGCGCTCAGCCCGCCGTCGGCGGCTTCAGCCCCAGCGAACGGCGCAGGAAGTCGACCTGGAGCAGCAGCAGGTTCTCCGCGACCTCCTCCTGCGGAGTCATGTGGGTGACCCCGGACAGCGGCAGCACCTCGTGCGCGCGCCCGGCGGCGAGCAGCGCCGAGGACAGCCGGAGCGAGTGCGCGACCACCACGTTGTCGTCGGCCAGGCCGTGGATCAGCTGCAGCGGACGGGTCAGCTTCGCGGCGTCGGCGGTGAGCGAGTTGGCGGCGTAGACCTCGGGCCGGACGGCCGGGTCGCCGAGGTAGCGTTCGGTGTAGTGGGTGTCGTAGAGCGTCCACTCGGTCACCGGGGCGCCGGCCACGGCCGCGTGGAACACGTCCGGGCGGCGGAGCACCGCCAGGGCCGCCAGGTAGCCGCCGTAGGACCAGCCGCGGATACCGACCCGGGTGAGGTCGAGCGGGTACTCCTCGGCGAGCGCCTGCACCGCCTCGACCTGGTCGTCGAGGGTGGACCCGGCGAAGTCGAAGGCGATGGCCTTCTCCCAGCCGGGGCTGCGCCCCGGGGTGCCCCGGCCGTCCGCGACCACGACGGCGAAGCCCTGGTCGGCGAACCACTGGGAGACCAGGTGGGCGTTGTGGGCAGCCAGCACCACCTGACCGTGCGGGCCGCCGTACGGGTTCATCAGTACCGGCAGCAGACCGTCGCGCTCGCGGTCGTAGCCGGTGGGCAGCAGCACCGCGGCCGGGATCCGGCTCTTTCCGGCCAGGGTGAGCACCGGGCGGGCGGTGAGCACCGGGTTCTGCGCCAGGGAGGCGATCACCGCGACCTCGACCCCGTCGCGGACCACCCGGACCAGCGCGCCCGGGCGGTCCGGCGCGGCGGAGACCAGCACGGTCAGCCCGCCGCTGCGGACGGCCGAGTGGTAGCCGGGCTCGGTGCTGACCCGGGCGATCCCGGCCTCGGCGACCCGGTAGACGTGGACCTCGCCGACCTCCGGCGACCCCTCCGCGGCGGCGCCCTCCCCGGCGGAGGCGGAGAGCAGGATGTCGTCGGCGCCGACGTCCAGGACCGCGCGGACGTGCAGCGCGTCGCCGGTCAGCAGCCGGGCGCCGACCGCCAGCGCACGGACGCCGCCCTCGTCCGCGATCCGGACCAGTCGGCCGTCCTGGGTCCAGGCCGGGACGCCGGGGAAGAGGTCGAGCCAGACCGGGTCCTCCTCGGCGTGCACCGGGGTGGTCGCGCCGGTGGCCGGGTCGAGCGCCAGGAAGAGCTGGCTGTGCTGGTCCCTGGCCTGGACCAGCAGCAGCGGCGGGCCGCCGGCCGACCAGTGCACCCGGGCCAGGTAGGGGTAGGCCGCGCGGTCCCACTCCACCTCGGTCCGGCTGCCGTCCAGGCCCAGCACGGCGAGCGAGACCTCGGCGTTCGGGCTGCCGGCCTTCGGGTAGGCCACCTCGGTCGCGGGGCGCTCGGGGTTGGCCGGGTCGGCGATCCACAGGCGCTGCACCGGAGCGCTGTCGACGCGGGCGGCCAGCAGCTGGTCGCCCTCGGGGGCCCACCAGTAGCCGTGGCTGCGGTACATCTCCTCCTGGGCGATGAACTCGGCCTGGCCCCAGACCACGTCGTCGTGCTCGGGCGAGGCCAGGGCGCGGTCGCCGCTGCCGTCGGCGGCGATCACCCGAAGCTCGCCGCCGGTCGTGGCGTAGGCGATGTGGCGGCCGTCGGGGGCGGGGCGCGGGTCGAGCACCGGCCCGGCGGCGGGCAGCTCGCGGGCCCCCTCGGCCAGCAGGTCGGCCAGGAACAGCCGGCCGGACAGTGCGAAGGCGGCGGCGGTCACCTCGGCGTCGGTGGCGTAGCCGACGACGCCGGAGGAGCTCTCCCGGCTGCGCTCGCGGCGGGCCCGCTCCTCCGGGGTGAGCTCCTCGCCGCCGGCGCCCAGCAGCGCGGCCGGGTCGGCCGCCACTCGCTCGGATGGCGCACCCTCGACCGGAAGATCGAGTACCTGGAGCAGGTTCGCCCGTTCGGCCCCGCCGGCGGACCGGAGGAAGACCACCCGGCGGCCGTCCGGGGAGACGGTGAAGGATCGGGGGGCACCCAGGGTGAAGCGCTGCGTCCGCGAGTGCTGGCGGGGGAAGGAGATCTCCTTGGTCATCCCCCGACCCTAGTCCGAGGCCCCGACGGCGGGAAAGGTCCGCCGACGAACCGTCGAAACCCCCAACGGTCATCGATCGCCCGTTCGGACGCTCGAAAACCTCCTTCCCCGCGCGCCGCACGCGCCCTGACCGTGCATCGGTGCACCGGCATATGCATGATGACCGAAAGTGACAGACAGGTCACTCGATGGGTATCAACCAACTGCTGTGCTCCGGGTACGTCCCGGTACCCGATACCCGCCCCCGCCCCTACGGTCGGCCGTCCCAGCCGTACCGCTGCTGAGAGGTGAGTCGCGATGATTCTGCCGATTTCCGCTTCCGTCCTGATGCTCATCGTGGTCGTCCTGCTGATCCGCCGCTCCGGCCTGAAGTTCTGGCACGCGTTCGCCTGTGCGCTGCTCGGCTTCTACATGGCGTCGACCTCCATCGCCCCCTCCATCCACACCCTGACGACCAACGTCGCCGGGATGCTGTCCGGCATCAAGCTCTGAGCGGTCGGCCGTCGGACCCGGCACGTACGCTGAACCCATGAATGTCCTGCCGCCCGATGCCCCCTCGGCCGACCGCCGTCTGCTCCTCGTCCACGCCCACCCGGACGACGAGTCGATCGGCAACGGCGCCACCATGGCCCGATACGCGGAGCAGGGTGACCACGTCACCCTCGTCACCTGCACCCTCGGCGAGGAGGGCGAGGTCATCGGCGCGGAGCTGGCGCATCTGGCGGCGGACCGGGACGACACCCTCGGCGAGCACCGGATCGGCGAACTCGCCGCGGCCATGGGCGAGCTGGGGGTGAGCGACCATCGCTTCCTGGGCGGCCCGGGGCGCTACCGCGACTCCGGGATGATGGGCGTGGAGAGCAACAAGCGTCCGGACTGCTTCTGGCAGGCCGACCTGGACGAGGCGGCCGGCCACCTGGTCGCGGTGGTCCGCGAGGTCCGCCCGCAGGTCCTGGTCACCTACGACCCCGACGGCGGCTACGGCCACCCCGACCACATCCAGGCGCACCGGGTCGCGATGCGGGCCCGCGAGCTGGCCGCCGACCCGGCCTTCCGCCCGGAGCTCGGCCCGGCCCACGCCATCGCCAAGGTCTACTGGAACTGCATGCCCCGCTCGGTGCTCGACGCCGGCTTCGCCGCCCTCCGCGCCGCCGGCCGGGAGGCCCCCTTCCCCGGTGTCGCCGGGGCCGACGACGTCCCCGGGGTGGTGCCGGACGAGCAGGTCACCGCCGCCGTCGACGGTGGCGCCCAGGCCGGGCGGAAGGCCGCGGCGATGCGCGCCCACGCCACCCAGATCGCGGTGGACGGCTCCTTCTTCGCCCTCTCCAACGACCTCGGCCAGCCGCTGCCGACCGTCGAGTACTACCGGCTGGTGCACGGCCGCCCCGGCCCGCTCGGGGCCGACGGCCGGGAGGCCGACCTCTTCGCCGGCCTCGACCTCGCCACCGGCCTCCCCACCGACAGCGCCGCCGCACCGGCCGTACAGGAGGCCTCCCGATGACGCGCCCCCACGACAGCCTCGGCCGCGCCACCGTCCCCGGCCCCCGGTCGGCCTCGCCCCGGCCGCCGGAGCCGGAGTACCCGGTCGGCAAGCCGGTCCGGGTGACCGCCTATGTGCTGCTGCTGGTCCTGGGCGCGGTGGTCGGCCTGGCCGGGACCTTCGTGCTGTCGCTCTGGTTCCCCGCCGGGCTGGTGCTGTCGCTCGCCGCGATCGCCGCGCTCTGCTGCGGCGGCCGGCTGCTGACCGGCTCCAGGACCGGCTCCGCGATGGCCGCACTTGGCTGGTTCGCGATGCTGATGGTGGCCCAGGCTCCGCGCCCGGAGGGCGACTTCCTGCTCGCCGCCAATGCCGGCACCTATGCGTTCCTGCTGGGCGGGATGCTGATCGGCGTGATCTGCACCACACTCCGAACGCTGCCGCGGGTCTTCACCGACTCCTCGTCCCGCTGATCCGGGTCGGTCGGCGGGGGCCCACCGGTTTTCCCGGGCGCTCCCGCCGCGGCAGAGATTCGCAGGTGGGCGGGGGCCCGGTCGGCCCAGGTCGGCCGCTGCCGGGGGAACTCTGTTACCGGTATGCAATCCGGGGCCGATGCGCTCCCAGTAAGGTAGTGCCGCAGCGCGGGGGCGCACGATCCGCCTAGGACGCACGATCCACGACCGCACCCTGCCCCACGGGCGGTGGAGCGAACCGGAGCAGAGCCAGTGAGCCGAGAATCTGACAATTCGTCGCCGACGCCGCCCCGCCCCAGTGGTGGCGCATATCCGTCGGGGACACCGCCGTACGGCATGCCCAGTGACACCTCCTTCTCCCGGGCCGGGCAGCCCGGTGCGGCGCCCCAGCCGCCGGAGCCCGTCGCCGAGGAGCCGCGTACCACCGAGACCACGCTGACGACCCGGATCCGGATCAACATCCCCGGCTCCCGGCCGATCCCGCCCGTCGTCGTACGCAGCCCGATCGCGGGCGGCGAGTCCGCCGAGGAGCAGCCGGAGGCCCGCGAGGCCGCGGCCCCCGAGCCGCCGGCCCGGCGTCGGCACCGGGGCGACACCTTCGGCTCGCCCGTGCTCGGGGTGATGGAGGGGAGCAACAGCACCGCGACCCCGCCCGACCTGCCCCCGGAGTGGCAGACCGGAGCGCCGGCGGCGGCCGCCCCGGCGCCGGCCCCGCCCCCGAGGCCGAGGGCGCGCCGGAGAGCGGCAGCACCTGGTTCGCGCCGCGCAAGAAGTCGCGTCCGGGCAGCGCCCCGGCGGCCGCGCCCGCCGCGCAGGCTCCCGCCCCGGCCCCGGCCCCCGCCCCGGCGCCGACCTATCCGGAACCGCAGCAGCAGCCGTCCTACCAGCCGGAGCAGACCTACGAGACCCCGCTGCCGCCGCAGGCGTACGAGCAGCAGCAGCCGTCCTTCGAGCAGCCGCAGCAGCCGTTCGAGCAGCCCTACGAGCAGCCCTACGAGCAGCAGCAGCAGCCGTTCGAGCCGGGGCAGCCGCCCTCGGACCACACCATGCAGCTGTTCCTGCCGCCCGCGCCCGAGGCCCAGCAGCCCTTCGAGCAGCCCTTCGACGAGCGGTTCGAGGCCCAGTTCGCCCCGCAGCCGTACGATCCGTCGGCGAACTTCCCGCAGCAGCAGGGCGGCGCACCCGCGGCCGGTCGCCGGCCCGCACCCGCCGCCGGCTTCAACGGCGGCCTCACCGCCGCCGCCTCGGCGACGGCGCAGCAGCCGGCGCAGAGCCCGGCGCCGGAGAACGCGTTCGAGGCGACCGCACCGATCCCGGTACTCCCCAAGCCGAAGGGCGGCCAGCAGCAGGGCGGGAAGCAGCAGACCCCCAAGCAGCGCGGGCCGAAGCAGCAGGCGGCAGCCCAGCAGCGCGGGCCGCAGGAGCGCGCCGCGGCCGCCCCCTCCGTGCCCGACGGCTACGCGGGCGGCACCGGCGGCGCGGGCGCCCCGCCGCGCAAGGAGAGCGACCAGGAGGCCGCCGCCCCGGCCGCCGGCGCCTCGGCGAAGCCCGCCAAGAAGCGCGGACGCGGGCGGAAGCTCGTGGTCACCGGTATAGGTGCGCTGGTGCTGGCCGCCGCCGTGGCCTACGGCGCCGGGCTGATGCTCAACCAGGCCGACGTCCCCCGGGGCACCACCGTCCTCGGCTACGGCATCGGCGGGGACACCCGCGACACCGCCGTGGACACCCTGAACAACACCGTGGGCAAGATCGCCACCGCCCCGATGACCCTGTCGGTCGGCGGAAGGTCGGTGTCGCTCAACCCGACCGCGGCCGGCCTGACCATCGACACCACCGCCACGGTGGCGAGCGTCGCCAAGAAGAGCTACAACCCGGTCACCGTGGTCGAGTCCCTGCTCGGCGGCGTCCACGCGGTGGACCCGGTGGTGGTGATCGACCCGGACAAGCTGCGCTACGCGCTGCAGCAGCTCTCGACCGGTTCCGGTACGTCGCACGAGGGCAGCGTCCACTTCGACGCGGACGGCAAGGTGGTCACCGTGCTGCCGCAGGCCGGCCAGGCCCTGGACGTGGACCAGGCGGTCAACCTGGTCCGACAGGCCTACCAGGCCAGGGCCCAGGGGGCGCCCAGCACCACCGTGGTACTGCCGATGACCACCACGGCGCCCAAGGTGTCGGCGGCGGCGGTGCAGTCGGCCGCGTCGACCATCGGCGCCTGGGCCGTGAAGCAGCGCTTCTACGTGACGGTCAAGGGCAGCAGTCCGGTGCCCTTCGGACAGCACACCTTCAGCGAGGCGCTGTCGCTCCAGCCGGGCCCGAACGGCACCCTGGTCCCGGTATTCGACCTGGCCAAACTGGAGAACGCCTATGGTCCGGCATTCGCCGGCGAGACCGTCCTCCACAATGGCACGGCCGGTCCGGTGACCGTCCAGGACGTGGCCTCGGCCCTGGTCCAGCTCATCAGCAAGCCGGGCGGGCCGACGACCATCACCATCCAGTAGTACTTCGCTTTATTGGCCGGGACCTGACAAAGGTCCCGGCCTTTTCGTTGCCCGGTCCGATATAAAACGGACATAAGTGCCATCCGCGCACATACTCCACCGGGGAAAATCGGCCGGATTGAAGGCCAATCTTCCTGGGCAACTACCTCGGGATTCACAATCCGGTGTCAATTCGATACGAGGCGCGTTGCGCAAGGGCGAGGCCCGCCCGGCGGAGCATAACCGCTGGAACCGGACATTAGTACCCTTAGGCACCACCCAGAGGGGTGGCAGCAACGTCGTCCGCATATCGGTGCAGCAAAATACTTGTTACGGATACATGAACGAGATTTGTCCGTTTTTGGCGCATAAGTACCGTATCAAGAAGTGGCTGTCAATACCCTGACAGACACAACCTGATGGACCTTGCAGAACGAAGCCGCAACTCAATCTCAGAAGCAGAGAAGCCTCTTGACGACCAGATAAAGCAGTTGCGAGAGTCCGTGCCACCCAATCTTTTTGCACCAGAACACCCAGCGGGCGGGAGCATTCGCACGATGACCATGCCAACCGAGGCTGCGCTCGACCCAACAGCCGACCCTGCGGGGGCGGAGGGCGGCCCGGCCAGCGGCAGCAAGAACGCGGAGCTCGTCGGGCGCTCCCCGGGGCAGCTCGCCTGGATCCGTATCAAGCGCGACAAGGTGGCGGTCATCTGTGCCGTCATCGTGGCCCTGTTCTTTGTGGTCGCCTATAGCGCTCCGCTGATCGCCAAGCTCTACGGGAAGAACCCCTACACCCCGTACGGCCTGGTCGACCCGAACCTGACGGACGCCAGCGGTATGCCGCTCGGCTCCTTCGGCGGTATCAGCAGCCAGTACTGGCTGGGCATCGAGCCCGGTGGGCTCGGCCGCGACGTCTTCACCCTGCTGATCTACGGCATGCGCACCACGCTGACCATCTCGGTGCTCGCCACCATCCTCAGCACCGTCCTCGGTGTCGGCCTCGGGCTGGCCCAGGGCTACCTCGGCGGCAAGGCCGACTACTGGCTCGGTCGCATCTCCGACCTGCTGATGGCCTTCCCGCAGCAGCTGTTCTTCATCGCCTTCACCCCGGTCGTGATCGCGCTGTTCTACCCCCCGGGCAACGCCGTTCCGACCTGGTTCCGCGGGACCGCGCTGATCGTGGTGCAGGTGGCGCTCGGGTGGATGGGCCTCGGGCGACTGCTCCGCGGCATGACCCTGAGCCTCCGCGAACGCGAGTTCATCGAGGCCGCGAAGATCGCCGGCGCCTCGCCCTGGCGGATCATCCGCAAGGAGCTGATGCCCAACCTGGGCACCACGATCCTGGTGCAGACCACGCTGAGCCTCTCGGGCTTCGTGACCACCGAGGCCGGCCTCTCCTTCCTCGGCGTCGGCATGGTCGACCCCACCCCTGACTGGGGTCGCCTCTTCCAGGACGCCGCTCCGTACTACCAGACGGACCTCGCCTTCCTTCTTGTCCCCGGCCTCTCGTTGATGATCTTCACGATCGCCTTCAACCTGCTCGGGGACTCGGTCCGGGACGCACTCGATCCCAAGACCGCGCGTTGAGTGTCCCAACCCCGTGAGTCGACCTCGACTCCCGGCGCCTGTGGCAAACCGGTGAACAGTGACAGGTAGGAATCCAATGAGACAGCGCAAGACCATAGCCGTGGTGGCAGTGGCCGCAGCAGGGGCACTCGCCCTCTCCGCGTGCAGCAGCAGCTCCAGCTCCTCGAAGACCAGCAAGGCCGACTCCGGCCCCACGTCGACCGTCGCCGACTTCGGCCTCGGCTCCGCGGCCGACTCGACCGGTCCCGCTCCGGCCGTCGCCGGCGCCAAGTCCGGTGGCACGGTCTACGACCTCGAGCCCAGCGGCTTCGACTACCTCGACCCCGGTCAGGTGTATGTCAGCAACGAGATGGCCGTCTCGACTCTGTACAACCGCACGCTGACCGGTTACAAGACCGACGCCAGCGGCAAGGAGATCCTGGTCGGCGACATGACCACCGACACGGGCACCGCGTCCGACGGTGGCAAGACCTGGACCTACCACCTGAAGTCGGGTCTGAAGTTCCAGGACGGCACCGCGATCACCTCTGCGGACGTCAAGTACGCGATCGAGCGCCTGTACGAGGCCTACCAGACCCAGGGGCCGACCTACCTGCCGATCTGGCTCTCCGGCCCGAACTACAAGAAGGTCTACACCGGCCCGGCCAGCGGCGAGCTGCCGCAGAGCGTCATCGGCACCCCGGACGCCAGCACGATCGTCTTCCACTTCACCGCCGTGCACGCCGACGCGCCCTACGCGATGGCCATGCCCAGCAGCGGTGCGATCGAGCGCTCCAAGGACACCGGCGCCAACTACAACAACGACTTCCAGTCGGACGGCCCGTACATGCTGGCCAGCCCCAGCGACTACGTGCCGAACAAGAGCCTGACCCTGGTTCGCAACCCCAACTGGAACCCGTCGACGGACCCGATCCGCAACGACTACCCGGACAAGTGGGTCTTCAACCTCGGCGTGCAGAACCCGCAGCTGACGACCCGTCTGGAGCAGAGCGTCGGCACCGACGCGGACGCCCTGTCGCTGTCGACCGCCGCGGACGCCTCGCAGAGCGACGTGATCCTCAACGGTGCTCAGTACAAGAGCCGTACGATCAGCCAGTACGCGCCCTACGTCGAGTACCTGAACATCAACACCTCGCGGGTCAAGAACGTCAACGTTCGCAAGGCCATCGCGCTGGCGTTCCCGGACGCCGCCATCCAGAAGCTCTACGGCGGCCCGTCGCAGCTGCAGATCGGCTCCACGCTGATCAGCCCCACCGTCGGTGGCTGGACCAACGCGGACCCGTTCAACAAGACGCAGAACCCGAACGGTGACCCGACCGCCGCCAAGGCGCTGCTCACCCAGGCCAACTCGGTCGGCTACAAGCTGGTCTACGCGTACGCCAACTCCCCGCGCAACCAGAAGATCGCCGTGGAGCTCCAGCTCGCCCTGGACGCGGCCGGCTTCAACGTGGTGACCGAGCCGCTCGACAACACCTCGTACTACACCCTGATCGGCACCGTGCCGAACTCGTACGACATCTACCGCTCCGGCTGGGGCGCGGACTGGCCGGTCGCCTCGACCGTCGTTCCGAACCTGCTCGACGGCCGTCAGATCGGCAGCGGCGACCCGGACTACTCGCAGTACCTGAGCACGTCCACCGACGCCCAGATCGACACCATCAACAACAACCCGGACGTGGCCTCCGCTGCCAAGCAGTGGAACACCCTGGCGCAGCAGGTCATCGCGAACGACGTGCCGCAGGTGCCGTTCGGCTTCGACAAGTTCCTGCAGATCTACGGCAGCGGCCTCGGCGGTATCCGCTACAACCAGGTCATCGGTGCTGTCGACGCGAACAGCGTGTTCGTGTCCAACCCCTGATGAGCTGATCGTCTAGCTCCACCCAGCCGGGTCCGCCCCCACCCCGGGGCGGACCCGGCACCCGGGCGACACACGCCCATCCGCACTCCCCACGACTTGGCCGCCTGCGGCGCCCTCTCTCGGAAGAGCCCCATCCATGCTCCGATTCCTGACCCGCCGGGCGCTCGGCGCCATCGTCATCCTGATCTGCATCAGCATCATCACGTACATCGCCTTCTTCGCGATCGTGCCCGACCCGGCGCGACTCTCCTGCGGGGCCAAGAACTGCACCCCGCAGATGCTGGAGCAGATCCGGATCAACCTCGGTTTCAACAAGTCGATCCCGGTCCAGTACTGGGACTACATGCACGGCATCTTCTTCGGCCGCAACTTCCCCGCCTTCGGCCACTGCGTCGCCCCCTGCTTCGGCTACTCCTTCGCCGACCAGGAGCCGGTCTGGACGCTGATCAAGAGCGACTACCCGACCACCCTCACGCTGGCCGTCATGGGCGCGCTGATGTTCCTGGTCATCGGTGTCGGCCTGGGCATGATCTCGGCCTGGAAGCCGGGCTCGACCTTCGACCGCATCGCCAGCTCGCTCTCGCTGATCGGTCAGTCCACCCAGATCTACTTCATCGGCCCGCTGCTGATCGTGCTCTTCGTGGTCGACCTCGGCTGGCTGAGCCGCGGCTCGGACCCCACCTGGTCCACCAACCCGATCGGTTCCATCACCGGGATGCTGCTGCCGGCCTTCACCATGTCGGTCATCTTCTGGTCGAACTACAGCCGCCAGGTCCGCTCGCTGATGCTGGAGCAGCTCTCCGAGGACCACATCCGGGCCGCCCGCGCCAAGGGCATGTCGAAGACCTACGTCTTCATGCGCTACGCCCTCCGCGGTGCCATGGGCCCGATCGTCACCATCTTCGGCATCGACCTGGGCGCGGTCTTCGGCGGCGCGATCATCACCGAGTACACCTTCAGCCTCCACGGCCTGGGTACCCTGGCTGTGTCGTCGGTGAACGCCTCCGACCTCCCCATGGAGATGGGCGTCATGCTCTTCAGCGCCGCCTCCATCGTCATCTTCAACGTGATCGTCGACGCCTCGTACGCTCTCATCGACCCCCGGATCCGGCTCGCGTGAGCACCGACCGTACTGTTGCCGTTCCGTGCACCGCACCCCAGGAGAACCGCCCGTGACCACCCTTGCCAAGCCCGAGGCCGACCCCGTGCCGAGCAACGGGGACGCCTTCCTCTCCGTCCGTGACCTGAAGGTCCAGTTCGCCACCGAGGACGGTGTCGTCAACGCCGTCAACGGTCTCTCCTTCGACCTGGAACGCGGCCAGACCCTCGGTATCGTCGGCGAGTCCGGTTCGGGCAAGTCGGTGACCAACCTGACCATCCTGGGCCTCCACAACATGCGGAAGACCACGGTCTCGGGCGACATCCTGCTCGACGGTGAGCAGCTCGTCGGCGCCTCCGACCACGAGCTGTCCAAGCTGCGCGGCAACAAGATGGCCATGGTCTTCCAGGACTCGCTGGCCGCGCTGTCGCCGTACTACACGGTCGGCCGGCAGATCGCCGAACCCTTCATGAAGCACACCGGCGCCAACAAGCGCGAGGCGCACGACCGCGCCGTGGAGATGCTGGAACGGGTCGGGATCCCGCAGGCGAAGACCCGGGCCAACGACTACCCGCACCACTTCTCCGGCGGTATGCGCCAGCGCGCCATGATCGCCATGGCGCTGGTGAACGACCCGCAACTGCTGATCGCGGACGAGCCGACGACCGCCCTGGACGTCACCGTCCAGGCGCAGATCCTCGACCTGCTCAAGGACCTCCAGCAGCAGACCGGCACCGCCATCATCTTCATCACCCACGACCTCGGCGTGATCGCCAACGTCGCGGACGAGGTGCTGGTGATGTACGCCGGGCGCTGCGTGGAGAAGGGGACGATGCGGCAGATACTGAAGGAGTCGCAGCACCCCTACGGCTGGGGCCTGCTGAGCTCCATCCCGCACCTGAGCGCCGACGTCGACGTGCCGCTGATGCCCATCCCCGGCTCCCCGCCGTCGCTGCTCAACCCCCCGTCCGGTTGCGCCTTCCACCCGCGCTGCGCGTTCCGCGACCAGGTGCCGGACGACCGCTGCGTCACCGACCGACCGGTGCTCGACCTGGCCAACGGTCACTTCTCTGCCTGCCACCTCACCCCCGCGCAGAAGCAGTCCATCTTCACCGAGCAGATCCAGCCGCGGCTCGGCTGATCAGGAGTCAAGGTAACAACGATGAGTGAGCAGCAGACCGTGGCAGAAGACGCCACCACCCCCGCCGCGAAGGTCCCGGCCCCGCGCACCGGAGAACCCCTGCTTGAGGTCAAGGGGCTCACCAAGCACTTCCCGGTGACCGCCGGCTTCCTGTTCAAGCGCACCGTCGGTGCCGTGCAGGCCGTCGACGGGGTGGACTTCGACATCCACGCCGGTGAGGCCCTCGGCATGGTGGGCGAGTCGGGTTGCGGCAAGTCCACGACCGGACGCCTGGTGACCCGCCTGCTGGAGCCCACCGGCGGCCGGATCAGCTACAACGGCGTCGACATCACCCATGCCAACCGCAAGCAGCTGGCGCCGATCCGGTCCGAGATCCAGATGATCTTCCAGGACCCGTACGCCTCGCTGAACCCGCGGCACACGGTGGGCACGATCGTGGCCGGCCCGATGGAGATCAACAACGTCAACCCGCCCGGTGGCCGCGAGGCCCGGGTGAAGGAACTGCTGGAGATCGTCGGGCTCAACCCGGAGCACTACAACCGCTTCCCGCACGAGTTCTCGGGCGGCCAGCGGCAGCGCATCGGTGTCGCCCGCGCCCTGGGCCTCAGCCCCAAGCTGATCGTCGCGGACGAGCCGGTCTCGGCGCTGGACGTGTCGATCCAGGCGCAGGTCGTGAACCTGCTCCAGCAGCTCCAGCGCGACATGGGGATCTCCTTCCTCTTCATCGCCCACGACCTGTCGATCGTGCGTCACTTCTCGCAGCGGGTCGCGGTGATGTACCTGGGCAAGGTCGTGGAGATCGCGGACCGCGACTCGCTCTACGGCAGCCCGCGCCACCCGTACACCCACGCCCTGCTGTCGGCGGCCCCCGAGGCCGACCCGGACCAGGTGGGCCGGGAGCGGATCCGGCTGGAGGGCGACGTCCCCTCGCCGATCGCCCCGCCGAGCGGCTGCCGCTTCCGCACCCGTTGCTGGAAGGCCCAGGAGAAGTGCGCGACCGAGGAGCCGCCGCTGATCCAGCTCTCCGGCAACAAGGCCGGCCACCTCACGGCCTGCCACTTCCCGGAGGACGGCGCGACCGTGCACGAGACGCCCAAGGAGATCATCCTCGACCCGGCGCTCGCCGCCATCGAGGGCGACGACAAGAAGTAGTCCCGCACGACGGAGGCCCCGACCGCAGCAGCCGGTCGGGGCCTCCGTCGTTCCCGGCCACCGGGCCTCCGGACCTCCGGCACCGGCCCTCCGGCACCGGGCCGTACGGCGTCCGGGAACGGCGCAGGGCCCGCACCCCCGGTGAAAGGTGCGGGCCCTGCGTAGCGGGACTGCGTCAGCTCGCGCCGACGATGTCCACGTCCTCGGCGAAGTGACAGGCCGAAGGGTGCGCGGCCGGGGTGTCCTGGCCGCGGAAGACCTCGGGGATCGCCAGCAGCGGCTCCTCGACCGCGCACTTCTCCTGGGCCTTCCAGCAGCGGGTGCGGAAGCGGCAGCCCGACGGCGGGTTGGCCGGCGAGGGGATGTCGCCGGAGAGGATGATCCGCTGGCGCCCCTCGCGCCCCGACGGGTCGGGGACCGGCACGGCCGAGAGCAGCGCCTGGGTGTAGGGGTGCGTGGGGTGCTCGTAGATCTGCTCGTCGGTGCCGATCTCGACCATCTTGCCGAGGTACATCACGCCGACGCGGTCGGAGATGTGCCGGACGATGGAGAGGTCGTGCGCGATGAACATGTACGACAGGTTGAACTCGCTCTGCAGCCCGGCCAGCAGGTTGATCACCTGGGCCTGGACCGAGACGTCCAGGGCCGACACCGGCTCGTCGCAGATGATGATCTCGGGCTTGAGCGCCAGGCCGCGGGCGATGCCGATGCGCTGGCGCTGTCCGCCGGAGAACTGGTGCGGGTAGCGGTTGATGTACTCGGGGTTGAGCCCGACCACGTCCAGCAGGTCCTGCACGGCCTTGCGGCGGTCGCCCCTGGGCGCCACCTCGGGGTGGATCTGGTACGGCTCGCCGATGATGTCGCCCACGGTCATCCGGGGGTTCAGCGAGGTGTACGGGTCCTGGAAGACCATCTGGATGTTGCGGCGGATCTCCTTGAGCGCCCTGCCGGACACCTTGGAGATGTCCTCGCCCTTGAACAGCACCTGCCCCGCGGTGGCCCGCTCCAGGTTCATCAGCACCTTGGCCAGCGTCGACTTGCCGCATCCTGACTCGCCGACGATGCCCAGGGTCTCACCCTGGTGCAGGTCGAAGCTGATGCCGTCGACGGCCTTGACCGCGCCGACCGTCTTCTTGAAGACGATGCCCTGCGTGAGCGGGAAGTGCATCTCCAGGTCGCGGACCTGGAGCAGCGGCTCGCCCTTCCGGATCGTGGCTGCCTCAGCCATGGAGGGTCTCCTTCCAGAAGTGGCAGGCGCTGCCGCGGCCCTCGAGCTCGGCGCCGTCCTCCTCGGTGACCGCGAACAGCGGCGGCACCTCGGTGCGGCAGATCTCCTGGGCCATCGGGCAGCGCGGGTTGAAGGCGCAGCCCGCGGGGATACGCAGCAGGTTCGGCGGCAGGCCCTTGATCGCGTAGAGCTCCTGGCCCTTCTGGTCCAGCCGCGGGATCGACTGCAGCAGCCCCTTGGTGTAGGGGTGCGAGGGGCGCGAGTAGAGCTCGTGCACCGGGGCGGTCTCGACGATCCGGCCCGCGTACATGACCGCGATCTTGTCCGCGACGTCGGCGACCACGCCGAGGTCGTGGGTGATCAGGATCAGGCCCATGTTGTACTCGCGCTGGAGGTCCGCCAGCAGCTCCATCACCTGGGCCTGGACGGTGACGTCCAGGGCGGTGGTGGGCTCGTCCGCGATGATCAGGTCGGGCTCCAGGGCCAGCGCCATCGCGATCATGACGCGCTGGCGCATACCGCCGGAGAACTGGTGCGGGTACTGGTTGACCCGCTCCTTGGCCCCGGGGATGCCGACCTTCTCCATCAGCTCGACGGCCTTGAGCTTGGCGTCCTTCCGGCTGGTGCCCTTGTGCGTCCGGTACATCTCGCCGAGCTGGTAGCCGACGGTCAGCACCGGGTTGAGCGAGGACAGCGCGTCCTGGAAGACCATCGCCATCTGCGCGCCGCGGATCTTGCGGCGCTCCTCGTTGCCGAGCTTGAGCAGGTCGCGGCCCTTGAAGATGATCTCGCCACCGGTGACGAACCCGGGCGGGCTGTCCAGGATGCCCATGACGGCCTGCGAGGAGACCGACTTGCCGGAGCCGGACTCGCCCAGGATGGCGAGGGTCTCGCCGGCCCGGACGCTGTAGTCGACGCCGTTGACGGCCTTGGCCACGCCGTCGCGGGTGCGGAACTCGACCTGCAGGTCACGGACCTGCAGCAGGGGTGCCTCGTCCGTGTCCGCGGTGCGGTTGCGAGCTGATACTGCGGTACTCACGTTCTACCTCTCTCAGCGCAGCTTGGGGTCGAGGGCTTCGCGCACCGCTTCGCCGAGCATGATGAACGCGAGGACGGTGATGCTCAGCGCTGCCGCCGGGTAGAACAGCATGTGCGGAGCGTTGCGGAACGACGTGGCGGCGTTGGAGATGTCGATACCCCAGGAGACCGCCGGGGGCTTCAGGCCGACACCGAGGAAGCTCAGCGTCGCCTCCAGCGAGATGTACGCGCCGAGGGAGATGGTGGCGACCACGATGACCGGCGCGACCGCGTTGGGCACGATGTGGCGCAGCATCAGCCGACGGCTGCCGGCGCCGAGCGCGCGGGCCGCGGTGACGTAGTCCTGCTGCTTGGCGGTGACCACCGCGCCGCGCGAGATACGCGCGACCTGCGGCCAGCCGAACACGGTCAGGAAGCCGACCACGATCCAGATGGACTGGCTGGTGAAGGCCGACAGCACCACGATGCCGCCGAGCAGCAGCGGGATGCCGAAGAAGATGTCGGTGATCCGGGAGAGGATCGCGTCCAGCCAGCCGCCGTAGAAGCCGGCCAGTCCGCCGAGGACGCTGCCCAGCAGGGTGGTGCCGAGGGTGGCGAAGACGCCGATGGTCAGCGAGTCACGGGTGCCGTGGACGACCCGGGAGTAGACGTCGCAGCCCTGGGTGTCGAAGCCGAAGGGGTGCCCGGGGGCCGACCCCAGCTGCGAGTTGGCCGCGGTGCAGTCCAGCGGGTTCACCGAGGTGAACAGGCCGGGCGCGAGCGCCATGACCACCAGCAGCGCGATGATCGCCACCGAGATCCAGAAGATCCAGCTGGTCCGCAGGTCCCGCCAGGCGTCCTGCCAGAGGCTGCGGGCCTTCTCGCGGTCCGTCACCCTGGGTTCCGGGGAGGACATGTGCGGCGTACCGCTCAGCACCTCCTCGCTCACCAGGTCGTGCGCCTCCATGGCGCCCGGGCCGAGGCCCGAGTCGCCGCTCGGGAACGCGCTGGACAGCTCGTTGCCGCCGGGGTGCTCGGGGTGGATCGAGTTCGGGTCAGACATAACGAATCCTCGGGTCCAGGACCGCGTACAGCAGGTCGACGAGCAGGTTTGCCGCCAGGTAGACGACCACCAGCACCGTCACGAAGCCGACGACCGTGGCGGTGTTCTGCTGCTGGATGCCCTGGTAGAGGTAGTAGCCGACACCCTGGATGTTGAAGATGTTCTCGGTGACGATGGCGCCACCCATCAGGGCGCCGAGGTCGGTGCCGAGGAAGGTGACCACCGGGATCAGCGAGTTGCGCAGCAGGTGGTTGACCACGACCCGGCGGCGGGGCAGGCCCTTCGCGGTGGCCGTGCGCACGTAGTCGGCGCGGACGTTCTCGGCCACGGTGGAGCGGGTCAGCCGCGCCACGTAGGCCAGTGACGTGGAGGCCAGCACGATGCCCGGGACGATCAGCGAGCCCCAGGGGGCGCCGTAGCCCACCGAGGGGCTGATGATCCCCCACTTGACGCCGAGGAAGTACTGCAGCAGGAAGCCGATGACCAGGACCGGGACCGAGATCACGATCAGGGTGAACACCAGCACCAGCGTGTCGACGATCTTGCCTCGCTGGAGGCCGCTGACGACACCCAGCAGGATGCCGAAGACCAGCTCGATCGAGAACGCGACGGTGGTCAGCTTCAGCGTGGTCGGGAAGGCCTGGCCCATCAGCTGGGTGACCGGGGTGCCGTTGAACGAGGTACCGAAGTCCAACCGGAACACGCCGGACATGTAGTGCAGGTACTGCACGATCAGCGGACGGTCCAGCCACAGCTGGTGCCGGATCTGGTTCGCGACGGCGGGGTCCGGGGCCTTGCCCTGGAAGAACGCCGCGACCGGGTCACCGAGGCTGTAGACCATGATGAAGATCAAGAAAGTGGTCCCGATGAAAACCGGGATCATCTGGAGCAGGCGTCGAATGACGTAGCGCCCCATGTGGCCTCCTGGAGTGAAGACGGCCGGCAGTCGGGAGCGTATGTCGCGACTGCCGGCCGCCTAACGAACAGACGTACTACTTCTTGATGGCCCAGTAGACCGGGTTCTTGAAGCCGTCCATCTGAACGTTGGACACGTTCGCTGAGTAGCCGGCCAGGTTGTTGGAGTACCAGAGCGGCGCCACCGGCATGTCCTTCGCCAGCTGCAGCTGCGCCTGCTGGAAGAAGCTGTTGGCCTCCGCGGGGCTGTTCGCCGCGTTGCCCTCGGCGATCAGGTTGTCGAAGGTGGTGCTGCTGTACTTCGAGAAGTTGTTCGGCGCGCCCGTGGCGTACAGCGGGGCGAGGAAGTCCACCGCGAGCGGGTAGTCCTGGCCCCAGCCGGTGCGGAACGGGCCCGTCATCTGGAAGCCGCTCATCTTGTTCAGGTAGTCGTTGAACGTCGTGGTCGGCAGGCCGACGCAGGCGGTGGTGTTGCCCACGACGTTGTTGATGCTGTTGCAGACCGCGTTGACCCAGTCCGCGTTGCCGCCGTCGGCGTTGTAGGCGATGGTCATCTTGCCGCCGGGGATGCCGCCGGCCTCGGTGATGAGCTTCTTGGCCTCGGTCGGGTTGTAGGTGCACGCGGCACCGCAGAGGCCGGCCTTGTAGCCGCCGGACGCGCCCAGCGTGGGCGAGGTCCAGTCGGTGGCCGGGGTGACCGAGCTGTGCAGGATCCGCGAGGTGATGGTGTTGCGGTCGATCGCCTCGGAGATGCCGGTGCGCAGCTCCGCGCCGTTCGGGCCGTTCCAGGCCTTGTCGTACAGCGGGAAGGACAGCGTCACGTTGGCGCCGGTCGGGCTGTTGATGACCCGGCCACTGAGGTCCGACTGCATGTTCGGGATGTTCGAGGTCGGGATGACGTCGTCGACGTCCAGCCGGCCGGACAGCAGGTCGGCGTAGGCCGGCACCGGGTTGGTGTAGACCATGAGGTCGATGCCCTTGTTCTCGGGCGTCTGGCTGCCCGAGTAGTCCGGGTTGGGGACCAGGTTCAGGTTGGCGCCCGAGGTGTAGCTGCCACTGACCTTGTAGGGGCCGTTGCCGACCGGGTTCTTCTCCCACGCGGTGGGGTTGGCGAAGAAGGAGGTGGGCAGCGGGTCGAAGTACAGCGCGCCCAGCGTCTGCGGGTAGGTCGAGTCCTTCGCGGTCAGCGCGACGGTGAAGGTGGTGTCGTTCAGGACCTTCAGGCCGGACATGGTCCTGGCCGTCGGGTTGCCGGTGGCCGGCGCGACCGCGTTGTAGCCCACGACGTTCGAGAAGTAGCTCGAGTTGACCTGCTGGTTGGTGGAGAGCGCGCTGTAGTTCCACGCGTCCACGTACGAGGAGGCGGTGACCGGCGTGCCGTCGCTGAACTTCAGGCCCGGCTTGAGCTTGATGGTGAAGTTCTGCTGGTCGGTCGTGGTGATCGACTCGGCGTTCTCGTTGATGACCGCGTTGGTCTTGGGGTCGTACGAGATCAGCCCGGTGAGGATCGAGGTGACGACCTTCGAACCGTTGATCTCGGCCGTGTCACCCGGGGTCAGCGGCTTCTGGGGGACGCCCCAGATGGCGGTGACGACACCGTTCCCGCTGGAGCCGGAGCTGCTGGAGCTGCTGCTCCCACAGGCGGTGGCTGCGAGGGCGATGGCAACCGCCCCGACAACGAACTTGGCTCGCGTGGCTCCACGCATATGAACGTGCCTCCTCAGGCGTGCTGTGCATCGACGAACGCCCTGCTCCCACCCCTGGAAGCCCTGGCGTCGACCCGGTGACTCAGACGTCACTTTTCCTACTATCAGTCACCACGGGCGATGCTTGTGGCCAAATTAGATTTCGGTTTGATCACACGCCTGTGACTCATGTCTCGCAACCCGGGCACTGCCAAGTGGGTGCAAGGAGTACGCAAACGGTCATCGGGCCTTCCTACAGCAGAGGATGTCACCGATATCCGAACAGAAGGGCCAGGACACTCGCGCGGCTGGCAACTACCCTCGGTCACCACTTGGGGGGACAAAAAACCGCCGTCCGGCCCCCCCGATCGGGGGGCGGACGGCGGTCCGGTCCAGCCAGGTGCCAGGCTGTGGATCAGCCCTTGTTGCGGCCACGGTTGCGGCCACGGGTGGCGGCGTCCAGGATCACCTTGCGGATGCGCACGGTCTCCGGGGTGACCTCGATGCACTCGTCCTCGCGGCAGAACTCCAGCGACTGCTCCAGCGAGAGCTTGCGCGGCGGCACCAGGTTCTCGGTGGTGTCGGAGGAGGCGGCACGCATGTTGGTGAGCTTCTTCTCCTTGGTGATGTTGACGTCCATGTCGTCGGCGCGCGAGTTCTCGCCGACGATCATGCCCTCGTACACCTCGGTGGTGGGCTCGACGAAGAGCACACCGCGCTCCTGCAGGTTGATCATCGCGAACGGGGTGACCGCGCCCGCGCGGTCCGCCACCAGCGAGCCGTTGTTGCGGGTGCGCAGCTCGCCGAACCACGGCTCGTGGCCCTCGAAGAGGCTGTGCGCGATGCCGGTGCCGCGGGTGTCCGTCAGGAACTCGGTACGGAAGCCGATCAGACCGCGGGCCGGGACCACGAACTCCATCCGGACCCAGCCGGACCCGTGGTTGGTCATGGTCTCCATCCGGCCCTTGCGGGTCGCCATCAGCTGGGTGATGGCGCCGAGGTACTCCTCCGGGCAGTCGATCGTCATCCGCTCGACCGGCTCGTGGAGCTTGCCGTTGATCTCCTTGGTGACCACCTGCGGCTTGCCGACGGTGAGCTCGAAGCCCTCCCGGCGCATGGTCTCGACCAGGATCGCCAGCGCCAGCTCGCCACGGCCCTGGACCTCCCAGGCGTCCGGACGCTCGGTCGGCAGCACGCGGAGCGAGACGTTGCCGATCAGCTCGCGGTCCAGGCGGTCCTTGACCAGGCGGGCGGTGACCTTGTGGCCCTTGCCGCCCTTGCCGACCAGCGGCGAGGTGTTGGTGCCGATGGTCATCGAGATGGCCGGCTCGTCCACCGTGATCAGCGGCAGCGGGATCGGGTTCTCCAGGTCGGCCAGGGTCTCGCCGATCATGATGTCCGGGATACCGGCGATGGCGCAGATGTCGCCCGGGCCGGCCACCTCGGCCGGCTTGCGGGTGAGCGCCTCGGTCATCAGCAGCTCGGTGATCTTGACCTGCTTGATCGTGCCGTCCCGCTGGATCCAGGCCACCTGCTGGCCCTTGCGGAGCTCGCCCTCCTCCACCCGGCAGAGCGCGATACGGCCGAGGAAGTTGTCCGCGTCCAGGTTGGTCACGTGCGCCTGCAGCGGCGCGCCCTCGGTGTAGGTCGGGGCCGGGACGTGCTCCAGGATGGTGGAGAAGAAGGGCTCCAGGCTGTCGCTGTCCGCCGGAACGGTGCCGTTCTCCGGCTTGGTCAGCGAGGCCACGCCGTCACGGGCGCAGGCGAAGACGATCGGGAACTCGATCTGGTCCTCGGTCGCGTCCAGGTCCAGGAAGAGGTCGTAGGTCTCGTTGATGACCTCGTCGATCCGGGCGTCCGGACGGTCGGTCTTGTTGATGCAGAGGATGACCGGCAGGTTCGCGGTCAGCGCCTTGCGGAGGACGAAGCGGGTCTGCGGCAGCGGGCCCTCGGAGGCGTCCACCAGCAGCACGACGGCGTCGACCATCGACAGGCCGCGCTCGACCTCACCACCGAAGTCGGCGTGGCCGGGGGTGTCGATGATGTTGATGGTGATCACGTCGCCGCCACCCTTGGGGTGGTACTTGACGGCCGTGTTCTTCGCGAGAATGGTGATGCCCTTCTCGCGCTCCAGGTCGTTCGAGTCCATCATGCGCTCGTCGAGGTGCTGGTGAGCGGCGAAGGCACCCGCCTGCTTGAGCATGGCGTCGACCAGAGTGGTCTTGCCGTGGTCAACGTGGGCGACGATGGCAACATTGCGGATGTCATTACGCGTGGGCATGCGGAGTACGGTTCTCCCGAATCGAGGGTCGTGGTATCCGCCGCCTCGGTCCGCCGACTCTCCCGAGTCGTCCGCGCCACCTGCCGCCGGTCCACCTACCGGGCACGACATGCCACGGCTTACCCCCATGGTACGGGGCGCGGCGTCGCTGCACCGACTCGGCCGGTCCGTGGGACGGTGCGACGCAGATCACACCGTACCGCGGACCGGCCTCCGGGGTGACCGCCGGGCGGCCGGCGGTCGACTACGGAGCCGTGCTCGGGTGTCCGGCGAGGGTGGTGAAGCCCAGGTCCTGGAACCGGGGCGTGGCGAAGCCGAAGGCTCCGGCGTTCACCACCCGGTCGCTGACCGCCACCAGCTGCGGGTGCTGGATCAGCGGGACCGAGCCGGCCACCTGCCAGATCCGGGTGTCGGCCCGGGCGGTCAGCGAGGCCGCGGTCTTCGGGTCCAGGGTGCGGACCGCCTGGCCGAGCAGCTGGTCGATCTCGTTGGTGCCGATCGCGGCCAGGTTCTGCCCCGGGTCCACCGTGCCGTCGGCGCCCACCTGCGGCTTGGCGTAGAGCGGCAGCTCGTCGGCGACCGGGTAGCGCGAGGCCGGCCAGCTGAACAGGGCGAGGTCGTAGTCCCCGGTCCGCACGTGGTCGGCGAAGAAGGTCTCGGCCGGCACCGCCTTCGTCGTCAGCGGGATCCCGGCGGCGGCCAGCTGACCGGTCAGCAGCTGGGCGACCTGGGCGTCCACCGCCGACCCGGCCCGGGTGAGCAGGGTGAGCGCGATCGCGTGCCCGGCCTTGGCCCGCACCTTGGCGCCGGCCGTGATCCGCCAGCCGTCGGTGTCCAGCAGGTTCCTGACCTCGTCCGGGCTGTTGTCGATGGCCGAGCTGTTGTCCTGGTAGCCCTGCTGGTCGGCCATCACCAGGTGGTTGCCGAGCGGGACGGCCGGCAGCCCGAGCGGGGTGAGCACCGCCCGGGCGATCTGCTTGCGGTCCACCGCCTCGGCCACCGCCAGCCGCAGGTCCGGATCGGCCAGCTGGCCGCGTCCGCCGTTCAGCGCGAGCTGGAGGAAGGCCGGCGCGGAGGCCCGGTGCAGGGTCACCCCGGGGATCGACCTCACCTCGGCGAAGGTCTGCGACTCGGCCGAGACGGCGGCGTCGGAGGCGGCGCTGCTGCTGATCCCGGTGCCGCCGTCCTCGACCGCGCTGCTGACGTCCGCGATGTCGAGCCGGCCCACCCGCAGCGCGTCGGCGCGGGCGCCGGGGGCGACGGCGGTGAAGTCGATCGCGTCCAGCTTGGCCCGGTCGCCCCACCAGCGCGGGTTGCGGACCACGGTGACGGTGCCGGACTGCTCGCCCTTCAGGGTGAACGGCCCCGAGTCCAGCGGCAGGGTGGTGCTGGTGCCGCTGCCGAAGGCGGCCGGGGTGGCGGTCGCGGCGGCCGGGTAGAGCGGGCTGAACAGCCGCCGCCAGGGCGCGTACGGGTGGGTGAAGGTCACCTGGACGTCCTGGGCGGTCGCGCCCTGCCGGACGTCGCCGATGCTGTCGTAGCCGTCGGTGCGGACCGCCCCGAAGGCGGCGCTGCCGCTGAGCGCCTGCCACTGGCCGCGGAAGTCGGCGGCGGAGAGCGGGGTGCCGTCGCTCCAGACCGCCTTGGGGTTGAGGTGGTAGACGACGGTCTGCGGCTGGGCCGAGGTCTGCTGGACGCCGCTCAGGTAGTCCGGGTCGGGCGTGGCCCGGGCGTGCTCGTCCTGGGTGAAGAGGGTCGGCAGCAGCGCCTGGTCGATCAGCGCGGTGCTGTCCCCGGCCTCCGGCTGGAAGGCGTTGAGGGTGGCCGGGACCTCGTCCACGGCCCAGTGCAGGGTGCCGCCGGTGACGATCCGGCCGCGGTCGGCGTGGGCCAGGTCGGCCGAGGTCTCGGCCGGCCCCCCGGCTCCGGAGCAGCCGCCGAGGGCCGTGACGGCCCCCAGGACGAGCGCCGCGCAGGCCGTGGCCGCGACAGGGCGTCGGGCCGGGCGGAGCGTCCCTGGGACCGGACGGTCGCTGCCGCGGACGATGGGCTGAGAACCGATGGACACAGGGGCCTCCGCGCTCGGGTGCAACTGCACATATGAGGTGATTTCTGGCTGCTCTCGGTCCACTGAAAGTCAGCCGTCCGGCGCCGCGCGGACGACACGGCCAGGTGGTTACGAAGACTCACCCGTTCGGGGCAGCGGGTGCGCCGGGCGAGGGGCGCGTGGCGGCCGAGAAATCCCGCCAATACTGACCAAGCCCTTCCCAAGGCCCTGTGATCGGGTTCACACTCGCTTCCGCGCACCATCCCTGACACGTCATCAGACCCAATGGCAAAACCGGACGTTGATCGCACCAACGCGCGGAGGTGAGTACAGCCATGCCCGCACCAGCTACGGCCCCCCTGGCCGAGGCCAGGAGCCGCCTCGAAGCGCTGGACAGCGCCGTCCGGGAGGCGCAGCAGCGCCTCGGCGGCGGCCTGGAGGTCCGCCGGGTCCGCACCGACCTCGACCACCTCCGGGAGAGCCTGGCCCTGCTCTGCGAGTCGGTCGCGGCGGCCGGCCCCGGGGCGGACCCCGCCGCGCCGCCCGGCATCCCGGCGATGACCGGCGTCGCCCTGGAGATCGTGCGGATCCCGGACACCCCCTACGACCCGGAGATGTGGCGCGGCATCGACGACGAGGGAATCGGCTGCCGCCACCGCTAGGCGCAGCACCCACCAGCAGGAGGACGAGCAAGCGTGACCACCGAGATCCGGCCCCCGGAGAGCCCCGACCGATCCCGACCGAACGGGAAGGGGGTGCACTCCCCGGGCCGGGCCGCCATCCCCGCGCGCCATCTGCGCACCGACCGGTGGTGGCTGCCACAGCTCGTCACCGGGCTCGGGCTGCTCGCCTTCGTCGTCTACTCGACCTGGCGGGCGTTCTGGGGCCTGCACACCGCCTACGCCGCGCCCTACCTCTCGCCCTTCTACTCCCCCTGCCTGGCGGCGAACTGCCCCAAGGTGGCGGGCGGAGCCGACTGGGCGCTGTTCGGCAGCTGGTGGCGGCTCTCCCCCGCGCTGATCGTGCTGATCTTCCCGCTGGGCTTCCGGATGACCTGCTACTACTACCGGAAGGCCTACTACCGCGCCTTCTGGTCCTCGCCGCCGGCCTGCGCGGTCGCCGAGCCGCACGCCTCCTACAGCGGCGAGACCCGGTTCCCGCTGATCCTGCAGAACCTGCACCGCTACTTCTTCTACTTCGCGGTGGTCGTGGCCGGGATCCTGACCTACGACACGGTGCTGAGCTTCCGCAACGCCGCCGGGCAGTGGGGCCACGCCGGCCTCGGCACCCTGGTCTTCCTCGCCAACATCGTGCTGATCTGGGCCTACACCCTGTCCTGCCACTCCTGCCGGCACATCGTCGGCGGTCGGCTCAAGCACTTCTCCAAGCATCCCGTCCGCTACCGGATGTGGAGCTTCGTCGGAAAGCTGAACGCCCGCCACATGCAGCTCGCCTGGGCCTCGCTGATCAGCGTCGGCGTGGCGGACTTCTACGTCTACCTGCTCGCCAGCGGCGCGTTCCACGACCCCCGCTTCTTCTAATCACAGGTAAGGACACGTACAGGTATGACCGAGGTGGAGCGCCACTCCTACGACGTGGTCGTGGTCGGCGCCGGCGGTGCCGGGCTGCGCGCGGCGATCGAGGCCCGCGAGCAGGGCCTGCGCACGGCGATCATCTGCAAGTCACTGTTCGGCAAGGCCCACACGGTGATGGCCGAGGGCGGCATCGCCGCCAGCATGGGCAACGTCAACGACCAGGACAACTGGCAGACGCACTTCCGCGACACCATGCGCGGCGGCAAGTTCCTCAACCACTGGCGGATGGCCGAGCTGCACGCCCAGGAGGCCCCCGACCGGGTCTGGGAGCTGGAGACCTGGGGCGCGCTGTTCGACCGCACCGAGGACGGCCGGATCTCCCAGCGCAACTTCGGCGGCCACGAGTACCCGCGCCTCGCCCACGTCGGCGACCGCACCGGCCTGGAGCTGATCCGCACCCTCCAGCAGAAGGTGGTCTCGCTCCAGCAGGAGGACTTCAGGGAGTACGGCGACTACGAGGCCCGGATCCGGGTCTTCCAGGAGTACACCGTCACCCGGATCTTGAAGGATCCCAGTCTCAAGAGCCGCAGCGGCGACCGGGTCAGCGGGGTCTTCGGCTACCAGCGCGAGTCGGGGCGCTTCTTCGCCATCGAGGCGCCCGCGGTGGTGCTCGCCACCGGCGGCATCGGCAAGTCCTTCAAGGTGACCTCGAACTCCTGGGAGTACACCGGCGACGGCCACGCGCTGGCGCTGCTGGCCGGGGCCAACCTGCTGAACATGGAGTTCGTCCAGTTCCACCCGACCGGCATGGTCTGGCCGCCCTCGGTGAAGGGCATCCTGGTCACCGAGTCGGTCCGGGGCGACGGCGGGGTGCTGCGCAACAGCGAGGGCAAGCGCTTCATGTTCGACTACATCCCGGACGTCTTCCGGGAGAAGTACGCCGAGACCGAGGCCGAGGGCGACCGCTGGTACAGCGACCAGGCCAACAACCGCCGGCCCCCGGAGCTGCTGCCCCGGGACGAGGTCGCCCGGGCGATCAACTCCGAGGTCAAGGCCGGACGCGGGACCCCGCACGGCGGCGTCTTCCTCGACGTCTCCACCCGGCTGCCGGCCGAGGAGATCCGCCGTCGGCTGCCGTCGATGCACCACCAGTTCAAGGAGCTGGCGGACGTCGACATCACCGCCGAGCCGATGGAGGTCGGCCCGACCTGCCACTACGTCATGGGCGGCGTCGAGGTCGACCCGGACACCGCCGCCTCCTCCGTCCCCGGCCTGTACGCGGCCGGCGAGGTGGCCGGCGGGATGCACGGCTCCAACCGGCTGGGCGGCAACTCCCTCTCCGACCTCCTGGTCTTCGGCCGCCGGGCCGGGCTCCACGCCGGACTCTACGCCGCGGCGCTGGCCGACCGGCCGACCCTGGACGAGGAGCAGATCACGGCGGCGGCGGCCGAGGCGGTCGCCCCGTTCGAGGGCGCCTCGGGCTCCGACGGCGGGCCGGTGGAGAACCCGTACACGGTGCACCAGGAGCTCCAGCAGTCGATGAACGACCTGGTCGGCATCATCCGCCGGGAGGGCGAGATGGTGGAGGCGCTGAAGCGGCTGGCGGCGCTGCGCGAGCGCGCCGACCGGGCCGTGGTCGAGGGCCACCGGCAGTTCAACCCGGGCTGGCACCTGGCGCTGGACCTGCGGAACATGCTGCTGGTCTCGGAGTGCGTCGCCCGCGCCGCGCTGGAGCGCACCGAGAGCCGGGGCGGGCACACCCGCGAGGACCACCCGGGCATGGACCACGAGTGGCGGCGGGTCAACCTGGTCTGCTCGCTGGCCGACAAGCCGACGGCGGACGGGCAGATCACCGTCCAGCACAAGCCCAACCCGCCGATCCGGGCGGACCTGCTGGAGCTGTTCGGCCTGGACGAGCTGAAGAAGTACCTGACGGCGGAGGAGCTCCCGGCAGCAGCAGCCGAGGTGCCCACGCCCCGCGCCGCCGACTCCGACACCACCTCCGACGCACCGACGGGAGCAGACCAGTGAGCTACCAGGCCAACTTCCGCGTGTGGCGCGGCGACTCCTCCGGCGGCGGCCTTGAGGACTACCAGGTGGAGGTGAACGAGGGCGAGGTGGTGCTGGACATCGTGCACCGGCTCCAGGCCACCCAGACGCCCGACCTCGCGGTCCGCTGGAACTGCAAGGCCGGGAAGTGCGGCTCCTGCAGCGCCGAGATCAACGGGCGGCCCCGGCTGATGTGCATGACCCGGATGTCCACCCTGCCGCCGGACCAGCCGGTGGTGATCACCCCGATGCGCTCCTTCCCGGTCCAGCGCGACCTGGTGACCGACGTGTCCTTCAACTACGCCAAGGCGCGCGAGGTCCCGGCCTTCGTCCCGCCGGCCGACCTCAAGCCCGGTGAGTACCGGATGGCGCAGGAGGACGTGAACCGCTCGCAGGAGTTCCGGAAGTGCATCGAGTGCTTCCTCTGCCAGGACACCTGCCACGTGGTCCGCGACCACGAGGAGAACAAGCCGGCCTTCTCCGGGCCGCGCTTCCTGATGCGGATCGCCGAGCTGGACATGCACCCGCTGGACGCGGCCGAGGACGGCGGCCTGGACCGCAAGCGGACCGCGCAGGAGGAGCACGGGCTCGGGATGTGCAACATCACCAAGTGCTGCACCGAGGTCTGCCCGGAGCACATCAAGATCACCGACAATGCGCTGATCCCGCTGAAGGAGCGCGCGGCCGACCGGAAGTACGACCCGCTGGTCTGGCTCGGCTCCAAGATCGGACGCCGCCGGTAGCGGCCCGGACCACGTCCTGACCGCCGGTCCGGTCGCGCCCTCCCCGGGCGGCGCGACCGGGCCGGCCTCAGCGCACGGTCGGCAGCGCCATTTCGAACCAGACGGTCTTGCCGGTCGGCGTCCGCCGCGAACCCCAGCGGTCGGCCAGCAGGCTGACCAGCTGCAGTCCGCGTCCGCCCTCGTCGGTGTCGCGGGCCCGGCGCTGGCGCGGCTGGGCGTAGCCGTTGTCCCAGACCTCGCAGACCAGGGTGGTGTCCCGGAGCAGCCGCAGCCGGATGTCACCGCTGCCGTGCCGCAGGGCGTTGGTGGCCAGCTCGCTGACGAGCAGTTCGCAGGTGTCGATCAGGTCGTCCAGCCCGCGCGACAGCAGCCAGGCACAGGCGAGTTCGCGACATCGGGCCACCGAGGCCGGGTGGGACGGCAGCGTCCAGTCGCCGACCGCGTCCGCCGGCAGGGCGTGCACCCTGGCCATGAGCAGCGCGATGTCGTCCTCGCCGTGGTGCGGGTCGAGGGCGGTGAGCAGGTGGTCGCAGAGGTTCTCCAACGGGCGCGGCGGCCCGGAGAGGGTCTCCCGCAGTGCCGAGAGGCCCTCCTCCAGCTGGTGCTTGCGGGACTCGACCAGGCCGTCGGTGTAGAGGCCGAGCAGGGCGCCGTCGGGGATGTCGACGCAGACCTCCTCGAAGGGCTCGCCGCCGACGCCCAGCGGCAGTCCGGGCGGGACGTCCAGCATCAGCGCCGGCTCCCCCGGGTTGACCAGGACCGGCGGAAGGTGGCCGGCATTGGCGATGGTGCAGCGCCGGGTCACCGCGTCGTAGACGGCGTAGACGCAGGTCGCGAGGTAGAGCTCCTCGTTGTGGGAGTCGGCGTTGTCCTCCGGCGAGGTGCCGTCGCCGAGGCCGCGGGCGATCTCGTCCAGGGCGGTCAGCACCTCGGCCGGGTCCAGGTCCAGCATGGCCAGGGTGCGGACCGCGGTGCGCAGCTGGCCCATGGCCACGGCGGCGCGCAGCCCGCGGCCCATCACGTCGCCGACGACCAGCGCGGTGCGGTTGCCCGGCAGCTGGATCACGTCGAACCAGTCGCCGCCGACCTCGGTGCCGCTGCTGCCGGGGCGGTAGCGGCAGGCGATCTCCAGGCCCGAGGCGGCCGGGTTGCCCGGGGGCAGCAGGCTGCGCTGGAGGATCAGCGCGCGCTCGTGCTCCCGGCGGTAGAGCCGGGCGTTGTCGATGCAGACGGCGGCGCGGGCGACCAGCTCGGTGGCGATGGCCACGTCCCGGGCGTCGAAGGGCTCGCTGCCCTTGGCCCGGGAGAGCTGGACCAGTCCGAGGACGGTGTCCCTGGCCACCATCGGGACGACCACGGTGCTCTGGATCATCGGGTCGGGATCGGGGTTGCCGGGGGCGGTGAGGGTGAGGCTGCGCCCGGTCCGCAGCGCCTTGGCGTACGGGGAGCGCGGGGGGTAGCAGAACGCGCCCCCGACCTCGGCGCGCGGGCCCGGCAGCATCGGCTCGGAGCCGGTCGCGGCGTGGTAGCCGACGGTGCTGGCCGAGGCGACCCGGCGCAGCTCGCCCGCGCCGTCGGCGCGCCCGGCCGGGAGGCCGAGGTCGGTGTCGGCGGCGAGCACCCCGTGGTAGAGGTCGACCGTGGCCACGTCGCAGAAGCCGGGGACGGCGACGTCCAGCAGCTCCTTGGCGGTGACCTCCAGGTCGAGCGTCGAACCGATGTGCGAGCTGGCCTCGTTGAGCAGGGCCAGGCTGCGACGGGCGCTGGCCGCCTCGCGCTCGGCCCGCTGACGGCCGGTCACGTCGACCACCTGGCCGGCGATGCCGATCGTCCGACTGCTCGAACTCAGCAGCCGGTAGAGCGAGATGGCCCAGCGGCGACGGCCCGGGCGGATCGGCACCGTGCCGCTGAAGCGCAGGTCGACCACCGGCTCGCCGGTCTCCAGCACCTGCTGCAGCGCCTGCTGCAGCCGCTCGGCCTCCGGCCGGGGCATCAGGTCGTGGACGTTCATCCCGAGCAGGTCGGCCGGGGACGCGCCCAGGCCCTCGGCGAAGCTCTCGTTGACCCGCTGCACCCTGAAGTCGCGGTCGAACAGCACGAATCCGGTGGGGGCCTGGCCGAAGACCGCCTCGGAGGCGGCCAGATCGGTCTCGATCCGGCGCAGCTTGCGCAGGTCGACGGCCATGCAGACGACCCCGCCGCGCCCGTCCTCGCCCCGGGCGGGCATCAGGTACAGCTCGGCGACGCTCTCGTTGCCGTCGCTGTCGCGGTAGGGCGCGGTGCCGACCCACTCCTGGCCGGCCAGGATCTCGGTCATCCGCTCCCGGCCGCGCAGCCAGAGCTCGCGCGGCGCGAAGGTGGTGACCGGGTCGCAGCCGACCGCCTCCTCGGCCGGGACGCCGAAGAACTCGGCCGCCCGGTCGCTCCACTGGCTGATCCGGCCGTCGGGTCCGATGGCGAAGGCAGCGACCCGTATGTAGTCGTAGATCGAGCCCGGGTCGCCGTGTCCCCAGTCGCCGGTGCCGCCCTCGTCCGACCCGCCGCTCAGGCCCATGGCCAGCAGGTTCGCCGCGCGCTCGGTGCGGGCGGCGCCCTGGCTGTCGTCCGCGGCGGCTTCGGGCCGGTCTCCGTGGTGATCGGACTGATGACCGATCGGCATCTGTCCACCGGCCGCGGCGGAGGCCGAACCGGCGGCCGAACCGGCGGCCGAACCGACCGCCGAACCGACCGCCGGAACGGGGCGCCAGCTGGATGACGCGATGGCCGGGCGGGTGGCGGACCGGGCCTCGGCCCGCGCCTCGGACCAGGCCCCCGGCCTCAGTTCCGGCCGCACGGCATCGACGCCGGGCCCGTCCTCGGCGGCGGCCCCGCCGCCGTCGTGCCCGGTCCCGGACGCGACTCGGTCGGGCGCTGGGCCCGTACCGCCGCCCGGCGACGCCTCTTGTGTCGGCATCTCACTCAACTGCCCGACTCCTCCAGCCTTCGTCACCTGGATGTCGCTTGCTCCGAGTATTCATCATCGGAGTGCGGCAGCACACGTCCCGGGAGTACACAACATCAAATCGAGGTAAGGAATTGGCATTCCTGCCGCTCGGAGCCCTGCCGGGACTCGCCGGGATCGGAACCCTACGCCTCAACCAGGAGAAACGGGAGGGCTCATGGGCAGACTCTGCTCGAACCACACCACTTTGCCCTCACCCTCCACTCTGGTTCCCCAGTTGTCCGCCAGGCTGTGGACCAGCTCCAGACCGCGTCCGCCCTCGTCCGTCCGGGCGGCCCGGCGCTGCCTCGGCGGGTCCGGCAGCGGGTCGGCCACCTCGACCCGCAGCACCTCGTCCAGCATCAGCCGCAGCCCGATCGGGGCGTCGGCATAGCGGACGGCATTGGTCACCAGCTCGCTGACCAGCAGCTCCGCCGTGTCCGCGAGCACGTTCAGGCCCCAGTCGGCCAGCGTCGAGCGGACCAGCCGCCGGGCCCGGCCCGGGGCCGCCGGATCGGCCGCCAGCGTCCACCCGACCTGCCGGGCCGCGCCGGGCTGCTCCGAGACCGGCGCCGCCGTGCCCAGCCGGGCCAGCAGCAGCGCGACGTCGTCCGGCTCCTGCCCGCGCTCCAGCGTGTCCACGATCCGCTCGCAGGCCTCCTCGACCGAGCCGAGCGGCTGGTCCAGGACGTCGCACAGCCGTTTGGTGCCCACGTCGATGTCCTCGGTCCGGGACTCGACCAGGCCGTCGGTGTAGAGCAGCAGCAGGGTGCCCTCCGGCACGGTCAGCTCGACCGACTCGAACGGCACCCCGCCGACGCCCAGCGGCGTCCCCGAGGGCAGGTCGAGCAGGACCGCCCCCTTCCCCGGGACGGCCAGGACCGGGGGCAGGTGCCCGGCCTTGACCAGCGTCAGCCTGCGGGTGGGCGGGTCGTAGACGGCGTAGATACAGGTCGCCATCAGCGCGTCGTCCGGCCCCTGGGCGAGGTCGTCGGCCAGGTCGTGGACGTGCTGGAGCAGCACCTCCGGCGGCAGGCCGAGACCGGCCAGGGTCCGGACCGCGGTGCGCAGCCGGCCCATGGTCGCGGCGGCGCGCAGCCCGTGCCCCATCACGTCGCCGACCACCAGCGCGGTACGGCCGTCCGGCAGCGGGATGACGTCGAACCAGTCGCCGCCGACCTCGGTGCCGCTGCTCCCGGGGATGTAGCGGTAGCCGATCTCCAACCCGGCCGGCTGCGGCACCGTCTTCGGCAGCAGGGTCCGCTGCAGCATCAGCGCGGCGGCGCGCTCCCGGGTGTAGAGCCTGGCGTTGTCGAGCGAGGCGCCGGCCCGGTCCGCCAGCTCGTCGGCGAAGGCCGTCTCGTCGCGGTCGAACGCCTCCCGGCGGCCGGCCCGGCAGAGCAGCATGAAGCCGAGCACGATGCCGCGCGCCCGCAGCGGCACCACCAGCATGGAGTGCAGACCCAGTTCGTAGGCGGCCCGGAGCCGGGGGTCGTCGGGCTGGGTGCTCGCCCCGACGGCTTCGAGCGAGTCCAGCAGTTCGGTCACCCCGGTCCGCAGCACCCGGGCGAAGACGGTGCCCTCGGGCATCGGGATGCTGTCGCCCCGGTGGATGACCGAGGCGGCCAGCGGGTTGTCGGTGATTCCGGACATGCCCATCAGGATCATCGGCATCAGCTGGTGGTGCGGGTGCCGGGGCAGGTCGTCGCCGTTGGCGACGGCCGGGAGCAGCACCACGCCGGCGTAGTCGGCCAGGGTCGGGACCAGTGCGTCGGCCAGCTCCTGGGCGATCCGCTCGGCGTCCAGCAGGTCGCCGATCCTGGTGCCCAGTTCGTTCAGCAGGGCGAGGCGGCGGCGAGCCTGCTCGACCTTGGCGACGGCCCGGTAACGGTCCGTCACATCCATGATCATCCCAGTGATTCCGATGATCTTGCCGGCCCGGTCGTGCAGCCGGGCGTAGGAGACGGAGCGGAAGCCGTGCCGGTCCGAGTGCGGCCCGGCCACGGTCAGGTCCACCACCGGCTCCCCGGTGGCCATGACCTGACGCTGGATCGCGGCGATCTCGTCGGCCGCCTGCTCCGGCAGGGTCTCGCCGGCGGTCCGCCCGAGGTGCTCCTCGATCGGCAGGCCGTTCATCCGGGCCAGGGTCTCGTTGAGGCTGACGTAGCGCAGCCGCCGGTCGAAGACCGCGATGCCCAGCGGCGACTGCTCGAACAGGGCGTCCTGGAGGGCGAGGTCGTGCTCGACCGCGCGCAGCTTGGTCGCGTCGGCGAGCCGGACCAGCAGGAAGGTGACGCCGTCCCCGTCCACCAGCCGCGACAGCCTGGCGTCCAGCTCGACCATCCGGTCGTGGTCGTCCCGCACCACCACCGAGCCGCGCCAGCCGCCCTCGCGCAGCACGTGGCCGAGCACCTGCCGGATGCTCCCGGCCAGATCGGGGACCGGCTCCCCCTGGTACGTCGGGACGAGGTAGGAGTCGATCCGCCGACCGATCAGCAGCTCGCTGGGCCAGCCGAGGAGTTCCTCGGCGGCAGGGCTCCAGAGCACGACCCGGCCGGAGGCGTCCAGCACCGCGATGGCGACCCGGACCACGTCGAGCAGGCTGCGCGGCTGGTCCGCCGGTCCGCCGGCCGGCGGACCGGGTCGAAGGCGGCCACCGGCGGGCCCGGCGGGCCCGGCGAAGCCGCCGGATCTGTCGGGACCCTCGCCGGGACCGCCGCCGATGGCTCGCGGGTGGCTCGCGGTGGGCGCGGCGCCCGGGAAGGGCTGCACGGCATGGCTCCGGTTGGAGAACGGCGCGCTCCCCGGGGCGCCGGGGTCCGGCTCGAAGCCGCCCTGGCCGCCGTCGGCCGGGCCGCTGCCGCGCGGACTGCCCGAGGTCGCAGCATCGCCGTCCGGGCCACCCGCGGCGGCCCCGCGCGCCCCGGGCATCCGGCCCTGCGGGGACGAGCGGTTCCGGCCGACGCCGCCGCGGCGCAGGCGCGCCCGGGCAGCGGCGCTCGGCTTGCGTCGTGGCTGCCTCACAGGCGTCCCCAGTCCCGGACCGCTGCCCGCTACTCGGAGTGATCGGTCATCTACCCGCATACCCGATCAAACCTGACCCTACCCAGGCGTACGGGTCAAGTCGAGAGGAGTGCGGCGACATGGGGCAGCGCGAACCGGTCCCCGTCCAGCCAGTCCACTTCGTCCAGTTCGTCGGCGGTCAGCCAGCGCAGCTCGGAGTGGTCCTGCAGCGGCGCCGGAGTTCCCGAGAGCAGTTCCGCCGTCCAGATCTGCAGCTCCAGATCGGCGCGGACCGGCCAGGCCCCGGGGATCCGGGCGAGCGCCCGGGTCTCCACCCCCAGCTCCTCGCGCAGCTCCCGGACCAGGGCCTCGGCCGTGGTCTCCCCCGGCTCGACCTTGCCGCCGGCGAACTCCCAGCGTCCGGCCACCGCCGCGGGTGCGCTGCGCCGCGCCGCCAGCACCCGCCCCCGGTGCAGCAGCGCCCCACCGACCACGATCCGCATCTCCGTCATCGTCACGGAGGGTAAGACTAGTCCGTCTCCACCCAGTACAGCTGCTTGTGGCCGCGGGCCTCGTACATCGCCGCCTCGGCCTCGGCCTCGGCGCGCACGGCGTGGCGGGAGACCGGGTAGCGGTTGCCGTTGTCGTCCTGGCGCATCAGTACGAAACGGGCCGGGCCTGCGCCGCCCCGGTCCGGGGCGGTCGGGGGTACTGGTTCGGGTCGTCCCATGGGCGCAGCCTAACCAGCGCCGCCGACGGCCGGAACCCCGTCCCGCGCCCGGCCCGCCCCCGTGGGGGTGGGGCGGGACCGGCGCGGTGCGTGCCGAGGCTAGCGCGGGCGTGCTGCTCCGGCGTTCCCACGCGGTTTCGTCCCGGTGACGCCCGGCGGGCGCGGGCGTCCGCCTCCCGTTCGCCGTCCGGCGCGGCGGCGTTCACCACGGCGCCGGTCGGCCGCACCACAGCTTCAGGACACGCCCTCGATGTCGGAGAACCGCCAGCGCCGGGCCACCCCTCGATGATCGAATGAGGTCATGACCACCCAACAGGAAAAGGCCCTGCTCTTCCGCTCGCTGCACAACCCCTCCGCTCCGCTCGCGCTGGCGAACGTCTGGGACGCCGCGAGCGCCCGCCTGGTCCAGCAGGCCGGGGCGCCCGCCGTCGCCACCACCAGTGCCGGCGTCGCCTGGGGACTCGGCGCCGCCGACGGGGACGTCCTCGGCCGCGACGAGGCCATCGCGCTGATCGCCCGGGTCACCGCCGCCGTGGACGTGCCGGTGACCGCCGACATCGAGAGCGGCTTCGGCGCGACCCCGGCCGAGGTCGCCGAGACCGTCGGCGGGGTGCTCGCCGCCGGCGCGGTGGGCGTCAACCTGGAGGACGGCCTCCGTGACCGCACCGCCCCGCTGCGCGAGGTCGCCGAGCAGGCCGAGCGCCTGGCGGCGGCCCGCTCGGCCGCGGACGCGGTCGGCGTCGACCTCTACCTCAACGCCCGGATCGACACCTACCTGCGGGGCGTGGGCGCACCGGAGACCCGGCTGCAGGAGACCCTGGCCCGGGCCTCGGCCTATCTGGCCGCCGGTGCGACCGGCGTGTTCGTCCCCGGCGTGGCCGACCCGGTCACCATCGCCGCGCTGGCCGAACTGATCCCCGCCCCGCTCAACGTCCTGGTCCACCCCGGCTCGCCCAGCGTCCCCGAGCTGGCGAAACTCGGCGTCGCCCGCGCCAGCCTGGGCTCGGCCGTCGCCGAGGCGGCCTACGCCGTGGTCCGCCGCGCGGCCCAGGAACTCGCCGCGACCGGCACCTACGACTCCGTCAGCGAGGCGCTGGCGTACGGCGACCTCAACTCCCTGATGCGCTGACGGCCTCGTCCGGAGGCATCAGTAGCATCTCCGAGCGGAATCGCAGTCGTCGAGCGGACCGTCCCGAGGCGTCGAGGCGTCGGGCAGCCGAGCAGCGGAGGGCGAGCGAGTCGTGTCGGAGCGTCCGCTGGAGGAACGCGCCAGCCAGTGCCCGAACTGCTGGACGGCCGTGATCGACGGACCGCACGGCGGTTTCGTGTGCTCCCACTGCGGCGACTTCACCGAGCCGCCGACCCGCGTCGTCGAACGCAAGGCCCGCCGGAAGCTCCCGCCCGTCCACCGCTACGTGGAGCTGCGGAAGCTGGTCCAGGAGCTCCGCGACGCCGGCGCGCTCGACGCCTGATCCACCGGCACTGACTCGGCCCCGGCCACCCTCTCCTCGTGGGGTGGCCGGGGCCTCCGCCTTTTCTCGGGCCTTCTTGCCTCGCAGCTCAGCCGCATGTCATCATGCGAAGACATCAACCGATGACATATCGAGAGGCGCCCGATGGCAGCGCAGCACGCCAAAGCGGACCAGCGGCAACGCGCCCTGGTGCCGGTCCTGGTCTTCCTCGGCATGGTGGTCGCCGTCATCAGCAGCCTGGGGGCGCCGCTCGTGCCCACCATCGCCACGGTCGACCACGTCTCGCTGACCGACGCCCAGTGGTCGCTCACCATCACGCTGCTGGTCGGCGCGGTCGCCACGCCCACCATGGGGCGGCTGGGCGACGGGCCGCACCGGCGGCGGGTGATCCTCGGCGCCACCGCGGTGGTCCTGCTCGGCAGCGTGCTGGCCGCCCTGCCGCTCGGGTTCGGCTTCCTGGTCGCCGGGCGCGGGCTCCAGGGCGTCGGCCTGGGCCTGGTCCCGCTGGCCATCGCCACCGCCCGGGACGCGCTGCCCGCGGACCGCTCCCGGCCGGCCGTCGCCATGCTCTCCATCACCACCGTGGCCGGGGTCGGTCTCGGCTACCCGCTCACCGGGCTGATAGCCGAGACCCTGGGCGTCCACGCCGGCTTCTGGTTCGGCGCGGTCATCAGCGCGCTGGCACTGGCCGGGGCCGCCGTCGTCGTCCCCCGTACCGACGGCCGGGAGAAGCACCCGCTGGACGCGCTCGGCGCGATCCTGCTCGGCGCCGGCCTCGCCGCGCTGCTGCTCGCCCTGAGCGAGGGGGAGAGCTGGGGCTGGGCCTCCGCACGTCTGCTCGGACTGACCTCCGTCGCACTCCTGCTGCTGGTCGGCTGGGCCTTCCACGAGCTGCGCACCGCGCACCCCCTGGTCGACCTGAGGACGCTCCGCAACCGCGCCGTGCTGACCGCCGACGTGTGCGGCCTGATCGCCGGCGTGGCGATGTACATGCTGATGTCGATGGTCACCCGCTTCGTCCAGACGCCGTCGGCGGCCGGATACGGCTTCGGCGCCTCGGTGCTGGTGGCCGGTCTGGTGCTGCTGCCCTTCTCCGCCGCCAGCGTGGCCTCCAGCAAGCTGGTGCCGGCCCTGGCCCGACGCACCTCGATGGCGGTGGTGCTGCCCTTCGGCTGCGCCGTCTCCCTGCTGTCGATGGTGCTGTTCCTGTGCGCCCGCACCAGCCTGTTGGAGCTCTTCGTGATCATGGGTGTCGCCGGGCTCGGCGTCGGCTGCACCTTCGCCGTGATGCCCGGACTGGTCGTCAGCGCCGTTCCGGCGCACGAGACCGGCAGCGCCATCAGCTTCAACCAGGTGCTGCGCACCATCGGTTACTCCACCGGCAGCGTGCTGGGCGCCGTCGTGCTGGAGGGCCACACCCCCGCCGGGCACCTGCTGCCCACCGACAGCGGGTACCAGGCCGCGGCCTGGCTGGGTTGCGCGGTCTGGATCGTCGCCATGGTGGTTACCATCGTCGTGCCGAGGCGACGCGCAGCGGCCCAGCAGCTGGTGACCGCGGACGAGGAAATCCTCATGGACGAGAGCATCGCCGACGCCGAGACGGCCGAGGACAGTGTCACGGCGATGACCGGCCGGGCCGGTCGATGAGCACCGAGCGGCAGCCGGGTCGGCGCCGCGACGCCGCCCGCAGCCGTGAGCTGCTGCTCACGGCCGCCAGCGAACTCTTCGCCGTACGCGGGTTCGACCGCAGCACCACCCGGGAGATCGGGGAGCGGGCCGGGGTGGACCCGGCCCTCATCGCCCGCTACTTCGGCGGCAAGGCCCAGCTCTACATCGCCACCCTCCAGCTCGACCAGGCCGGCGCCGCCCCGGCCGACCTGCTCGAACCCGAGCGGATCCGCGCGCTGCTCGACGCCACCGCCCAACGCGGCCCCGGCCCGATCCACCGGGCCGCGATCGTTCCGCACGAGGAACCCGACGTCCAGGCCGCCGCCGCAGAGCAGCTGCGCCGGCGCCTGGTCGACCCCCTGCGCGAGCGCTTCGCCCGTGAGGGCCTGGACCGCCCCCAACTGCGGGCGGAGCTGACCGTGGCCGCGTTCGTCGGCGTGGTCCTGGCCCGCAGCAGCGGCACCCTGCGGACGCTGGCCGAGACCGACAACGAAGAGCTCCAGGAACTCGTGCACGAGTTGCTCGACCCGCGCCGCTGACGCCGGCGCCAGCCACGGCGAATCGTCAGAATTGCAGTGGCCGCGCCGACGGGTCAAGGTCCTCCGTGTAACAGGACGCAACGGCGCGCGTAACTGCAGTTGTTACGGCCGCGGGGAAACTGAGTCGCCCCCGAACGGCGTGTAGCGGACTGAAGCCGTACCGCGCTTCGCCTTTCCCGCAGGAGGTACTTTCCATGAACGCTCGCCGTCGCATTCTGCCGCTCGCCCTCCTCTCCGGCGCCGCCGCTCTCGCCATCGGCCTGGTCGGCGCCGGCGGAGCCGAGGCAGCCGCCGTCCACGCCCAGCCGGCCACGGCGCACGCCCAGGTCCTGGCCGCGGCGGCCTCCGGCACCAACAGCGACGCGTACGCCTACAAGCACTCCTGCACCCCCGGTCAGGTCAAGGTCAATGTCGTCTACGACGCCAAGCTCGGCGCGACCAAGCGCCTCATCGAGGTCACCAACACCAGCTCGCGTGCCTGCGGCCTGACCTACTACCCCACGGTCGCCATCGACAACAGCAAGACGATCCACGTGCCGTGGGGCCAGGCCCAGACCGTTCAGCCGAAGGTCCCCGGCGGCCTCGGCGGCGCACCGGCCTTCCCGCTCCTGGCCAAGCAGACCGCCTACTCCGTCCTGGACCTGGACCCCAGCCACGCCAAGGTCGCCAAGCGCCCGTACAACGAGATCAGCGTCATCTTCAACAACAACCTGCCCAACGCCGACACCCGGAACTTCTCCGCCGCCATCGCCCACCAGGGCAACCCCAGCGTGAAGAACCCCTTCCTCGGCCTGTACCGCAGCACCATCGCCGCCGCGAACGCCTCCGCGAGCCCGGCCCACCGCTGACGTACCGGCACAGTCGACCCGGCCAGGCAGTTCCCGTTCGGTCCCGTCTCCCCGATTCCTCCGATCCCGGGGGCGGGACCGAGTCACAATCCAGGCAGACCGCTTCGTATATCGCCGACTTCGCCCTGGGGTTCTGGCGGATCGGCGGCCGCCGAGGAACTCCGCCCGGATTTCCAGGAATACTGCGAAGGAATTTCCGTCGCCGATTCCGGCTGCACCGGTTGCGGGTGGTCCGGGAGTCGACAACGCCCCGTGATCCAGTGGGAGATGCAGTTCCTGCACAGCCGGGAGCAGTGCGGGTCAGCTGTGCGGGACCAGGCCGACGATCACCGCGTGAACCCGTCGCCGAAGATCGACCAGCCCTCGGGCCAGTCGCCCAGCCCCGAGGCCGCGTTGATGTGTCCCCGGCGGCCGACGTTCACCAGTCGGGCGCCCAGCCGTTCGGCGGCTGCCGAGGCGAACTCCAGGGAGCCGTAGGGGTCGTCCTCGCTCGTCACCACAACCGTCCGGAAGGGCAGTCGGAGCTCCGGAGGCGCACCGAACCCCACGGCCCGGGCCGGGAAGTCGTCTCCGTGCACGTCCGGCATCGCGACCAGGAACGCGCCCACGACGGTCTCGTCCTCGTGCTCCGCCGCCCACTCGGCCACCAGCGAGCAGCCCAGGCTGTGCGCGATCAGGAGCTTGGGACCCTCGATCGCCGCGAGGGCGTCGTCCAACTCCCTGACCCACACCTCGCGAACGGGGTTGTCCCAGGAGTCGTGCTCCACCCAGACACCGCGCGCCACCCGGCCCCGCCACCGGGACTGCCAGTGCTCCGGCCCGGAGTTCCCGATGCCGGCGAGGAACACGTGCGTTGTCGCGGAGTCCATGCGCAGACCTCGTGCTCGGTGTCGACGATGCGGTGCTGCCCGCCACCGTACCGGGATGGACCGCCTGATCGTGGTGCGGTGCGAGGCGCCGTCGCGCAGCGGACCGGCACGCCGTCGCGAGGCCGACCGGCTCGCCGTCGCGCAGCGCGCCGAGCGCGACCACTCCGGTGGGTCGGGCCCACGGGTGGGTGGTTCAGTGGCGGTACCGCGCTGCCGGGTGGCTGGCGGGCAGCGCCCGGTCGGACGCGCCGGTCAGCCGTTCGCGCAGCGACTCGCCGGCCGCGTACTCGCCGCGGAAGACGCCGCGGGCGCGCAGGATCGGCAGCACCGACTCGACGAACTCCGTGCTGGAGGCCGGCTGCACGGTGGGCGAGAGCAGGAAGCCGTCCAGGTCGGCCCCCTCCGCCAGGGCGCAGATCTCGTCGGCGATCTCCTCGGCGGTGCCGACCACCGGACGGGCGCCGACACCGTGGGTGTGCCAGTCGGCGAGCACGTCGCCGACGGTCCGGCCGGCGAACCGGGCGACCTGGGTCTGCGACATCTCGGTGGACAGCTCCGTCATCGGGGTGTCCGGTGCGTAGGAGGACAGGTCTAGGCCGGTGAACATGGCGTAGCTGGCGACGGTGACCTCCGGGCGCTGGGCGTCCAGGACGCGCTGCCACCGGCGCTCGGCGTCCGAGGTGGTGGCGCCGACCACGCAGGAGAACGCCGACATCACCTGGACCTCGTCCGCACGGCGGCCGGCCCGTACGGCCTCCTCCCGGATCGCCGTCGTGTGCCCGGCGAGCTGCTGCACCGAGCCGCTGCCGACGAACATGCACTCGCCGTGCTGTCCGCCGACCCGCCGCCCGGCCGGGGAGGCGCCGGCCTGGAAGAGCACCGGGGTGCCCTGCGGGGAGCGGGCGGTGTTGCCGTAGCCGTGCGAGCGGAAGTACGGGCCCTCGTGCTCGACCAGGTGCACCTTGGCCGGGTCGGCGAAGCGGCCGTCCTTGTCCTTCTCCAGGGCGTCCGGATCCCAGGCGCCCTCCCAGTACTTGTAGACCAGGTCGAGGAAGTCCTCGGCCATCTTGTAGCGGTCGTCGTGCGCGACCAGGTCCATGCCGAAGGCCTTGACCGCGGTGTCGGCGGTGCCGGTGGTCACGATGTTCCAGCCGAGCCGGCCGCCGGACAGCTGGTCCAGGGTGGCCAGTCGGCGGGCGAACGCGTACGGCGGCTCCACCAGCACCGAGCCGGTCACCACCAGGCCCAGGTCGGTGGTGCTGGCCAGCAGCGCCGAGGCGATCACGAACGGGTCCAGCCGGGGCAGGTCCAGGGTCTCCTCGGTGGCGATCGGCGGGCGGACCCCGTCGATCTCCGACCAGCCCCAGGCGTCGGCCAGGAACAGGAAGTCCAGCCTGGCGTCCTCGCAGAGCTGCGCGATGTCCCGCCAGTACCCGAGGGTGTCGAACAGGTGCCGGCGGCTGTCGGGGTGGCGCCAGGTGGCGGTGCCGCTCGCGTTGGTCTGGGCGTTCTCGAACAGTCCGAGCTTGAGGTTGCGCATGGGTGGTTCTCCGTTGCACTGGCGGTGGTCCCGAGGATAGGGGAGTCGGGGGCAGGGAGTCAGCGAGCGCCCCGCAGCACCCTGGCTCTCCTCCAGGGGCCGTCCTGCGAACGCGCGGAGAGCGCGGAGAGCTTCGCACCGCAGCTGGTGCTCCGCTCCTCCGCCGACACCTGACACCTGACACCCGGCACCGTTGACCGGCCGTCAGGTCGGCAGCGCTCAGTGACTGTTGCCGACCCGACGGCCCGGCCTCACTTCAGGTGCCGGTCGAAGAACCGGCCCCCGTCCTCCAGTTCGAACCACGGGGTGCCGATGTGCCCGCCCATATTGGCGTGCAGCGTCTTCTCCTTGGTGCCGAAGGAGTCGAACAGCTCCAGGGCCCGCTGCCGGGGGTTCCCTTCGTCGTCCCACTGCAGCAGGAACAGCAGCGGGATGGAGAGCTGCCGGGCCTCCTCGCGCTGGGCGAGGGGCACATAGCCCCCGGCGAAGAAGCCGGCCGCCGCGATGCGCGGCTCCACCGCCGCCAGCCGAATGCCGACGGCGGTCCACCCCGAGTACCCGACCGGGCCGTCGATCCCGGGCAGCTCAAGGAGGGCGTCCAGGGTGGTCCGCCACTCCGGGACCGCCCCTTCGACCAGTGGGCCGATGAAGGACTCGAAGATCTCGTCGACCGGCTCGCCGGCCTGCATCGCCCTTCGGAGGTCGGCCCGGGCCTGCTCCTCGGCAGCGGAACGGGGCCGGTCACCGCACCCGGCCGCGTCGATGGCGGCCACCGCGTAACCGTGCGCAGCGTAGTACCGGGCCCGGGCCACCAGCCGGGGCTGCCCCTTGGGCAGGCCGTTGTTGTGGACCATCAGGATCAGCGGGGCCGGAGCGGATCCAGGCGTCCACAGGGTGCCGGGAATCTCGCCGAGGGTGAACTCACGTTCGAGGACGCCGTCATCGAGGCGCCGTTCGGAAGTGAACTGCATGGTCGTGCCTTTCGGGAATGCGCTTGGACGGCGCTCCCGGACGACCTATCGCCCGACCGTGACCCCGGAGGAGAGCACCCATGTCGATACTGTGTTCACGGGTACCACCTCCTCGTTCTCTCGCACGGCCTCCGAAACCCTAGCAGCGGCCGCAGTGGTCCGCCAGGTGGGCGAGCACGGGCCCAAGGGTCTCCACACCGTGCGACCACCGCCCGCCACGGGGTCAACCGGACGCGGGCCGGAGACCGTCCATCAGCAGGCCGAGGGCGAAGTCGAAGCGTTCGTGCCCGGTGCCGGAGACCAGCTCGGCGGCATGGCGTCGGGTCTGCGGGAACCTCTCGGCAGGCAGTGCGGTGAAGCGGTCCAACAGCTCCTCGTGGCTGAGCACCCACTCCTGGTCCTGGCGCCGGCGCCGTTGCTGGACCAGCGACTGCTCCAGCGTGTAGGCGCTGACGTAGAGGGACAGCGCGTCGCGGGCCCATCCGGCCGCCCTCGGTTCGATGCCGCCCGCGAGCAGGATCGCCAGGATTCCCTCGCCCACCCGCAGCGTCTCCAGGTTGGTCGACACCACGGCCAGCGCGGCGCGCGAGACCCCGGGGTATTCCAGGTACAGGTCGCGGATCTGCGAGTACACCCCGAGCAGCTGCTCGCGCCAGCCAGTCGGGTCCGGTTCGGGGAGCGCGACCTCGGCGTAGAGCCTGCCGATCAGCAGCTCGTCGATGCCGTCCTTGCTGTCGATGTGTGCGTACAGCGACGAAGGACCGGTGCCGAGCACGGCGGCGACCCGGCGGATGGTCAGCGCGTCGTACCCCTCGGTGGCGACGACCTCCAGGGCGGCGTCGGTGATCCGTTCGACGGTGATCGGCTTCTTGCGTGGCGCCGACACAGCGGCCTCCGCTCCGGGTTGGGCTTGGCGGGCTGCGCGGCGCTGGTGGGGATCGGCGGACATGCGGGCCACTATAACTTGACACGATCTAAGTTCGTTGAGTAGAACTAAGTTCGCTAGAACGAACTTAGTTCGTATCAATGTCCTGGAGGTGTGGGATGCGAGTTTCCGTTGTCGGAGCCGGTCTGGGAGGTCTGGCTCTCGCGCAGGGTCTGCGTGGTGCCGGGATCGAGGCCGACGTGTTCGAGCGCGACCCGGGGATCGTCGCGCGGTTCCAGGGCTACCGACTGGTGCTGGACCCGGTCGGATTCCAGGCGGTTCGCGACTGCCTGCCGACGCGCTGGCACCCGCTGCTGGACGAGATCGTCATGGACGCCTCCGCCGAGCAGCTGATCCTGGACCCGCAACTGAACGAGATCGGCCGGCTCGGCGCGGGCCGGACCGGGATCGTGGTCGACCGGCAGGTGCTGCGACAGCTGTTGCTGACCGGCCTCACCGTGCACACCGATGCCGCGCTGACCGGCTACGACGTGCTGGCCGACGGCGGTGTCCGAGCCCGGTTCGCCCGCCGCGACCCGGCCACCGCCGACCTGCTCGTCGGCGCGGACGGCGTCACCTCGGCAGTGCGCAGGGTGCTGTCGCCGCAGACCACCCCGACCGACACCGGCGTCCGGTTCGTCATCGGCCGCACCCCGCTGAGCGGCGGGTTCGCCGGCCTGTCCAGGGCGTACGGCTCGAAGATCACCGGCGAAGGCGTCAGCCTGCTGCTCGGCGCGATGCGCTTCCGCACCCCGCCGAAGCAGGCCGCCGAGCAGCTGGCCCCCGAAGTCACGCTGCCCGACATCGGCGACTACGTGCGCTGGGCCATGATCCTGCCGCCGAACGACTCACTGGAGGAGCTGACCGCGCAGGACGCCGTGCTGTCCAGGATGGACGGTTGGCACCCGGAGCTGCGCGCGCTGATCGAGCAGGCCGATCCGGACAACAGCACGCTGCTGTCCATCCGGGTGGTCAAGCCCGGTGGGCGCTGGGCCTCCGGCCCGGTCACGCTGCTCGGCGACGCGATCCACGCCACCTCGCCGACCGGCGGCAACGGCGCGAACACCGCGCTGCGCGATGCCGACCTGCTGCGCCGCTGCCTGATCGAGGCCGACGAGGGCCGCCAGGACCTGCTCGGCGCGGTCGGCGACTACGAGCGGCAGATGTTCGAGTACGGCGCCGAGGCCGTCCGCAGCAGCCTCGCGAAGCTGCCCGCCTTCGCCCCCGGAGCGAAACTGTCCTGAGTCGGCCGACTCCATGGCCAAGGGCATCCCGGCACCTACCGGACACTCGCCGATCAGTAGTGATACCGGGCGGCGAGGATGACGATCTCCCGGTCCGTCACCAGGTAGACGAGGCGGTGCTCGGCGTCGATCCGCCGCGACCAGGCCCCCGGCAGGTGATACTTCAGCGGCTCCGGCTTGCCGATGCCCGCGAAGGGGTCACGCCTGACATCCTCACCGGCCGTGATGTTCGTCAGGTAGCCCCAATCCAGCTCATACCGAATGTAGTTGGTCAGCGGGCAGGTGACGATGTGCACCCGGTGCATCCGCTTGCCTGCGGCCGTGTTCCGGCCGACCTGCGCCAGCCACCCAGCGTTGTAGTCCGCTGGCTTCTCCTCGCCAGCCGCGCAGGCCCGAAGATTCTCGGCGCTCGAAGACCCCGTGTAGTCGTCCAGGGACTCCAGTCGGAAGGCTTCCCGGTCGAAGCTGTCGAACAGCGCTCCGAAGTCCTCAGGCGAGATGTTCACGTGCAAGCCTCCGGATCAGTTCCATGGGGATCTCCACCATGGTTTCGCGAGCGGGGATGTCCCGCCCATGGTCGGTGATCTGCTCACCCTGGACAGCGAGCGTGCCCCGATCTGTGAGGTACACCGTCGGGCACGACCCGTTCTCGCAGTCGCCCACAAGTACGGTCAGCTTCGTCAAGGGTCCAAGTCCGTGGCCGGCGGTTTGGTGACGGCTGGTCATCTACGGAGTCCCGTAGAGGGCACGTCAGGTTCCTTGAAGGCGGCTACGCACCGCCTCGATCTCGTTCCGTGCGGCGGTGCCGAATACAGCCTGATCCCTCAGGGCACCGAACACGCGGATGAAGTACGCGATGTTCTCGGGTCTGGATGTCTGGAACGCACCCGACCAGAACTCTTGCTTGAGCAAGCTCTCATCAAACAGGTAGAAGCCCTCACCGGGGTAGAGCGTCCGTGGTCGGCCTTGGGGGATGATCCCGATAGACACATACGGAAGCTTGGCCAATTGCAACAGGTGGTCAAGCTGGCCGGTCATCACCTCGACCCCACCTGTGTTGTTCGTCAGCGCGGACGCCTCCAGGAGGAACGAGAATATGGGTGCTCCGGTGCCGAGGAACCGCTTCCGGACCATCCGGTTCTGTGCCGCTTCCTCGACGTCGTCCAACGGCAGGCCGTGCAGTTTGGCGTGAATGGTGAACTGTGCCTTGGCGTACTCGACCGTCTGTAGGAATCCAGGGATGAACAGCGACTCATACACGCGGAGGAACTTGGTCCTCGCGTAGAGGTCCATGGCCTGGAACTGGAGACGTTTCATCCCCGGCCGATGCCACCGCTTGTAGTCGGTCCACATCTGCTCGATCTCACGACTCACCGCGATTAGTTCGGGGATCTGCCCCTCAACGGCGCAGGCCGTCGCCCACCTCCGAATGTCGTCCTCGGTCGGGCTCTGTGTCCCGTGCTCGATCTTCGACACCTTGGTCTTGTGCCAACCGCAGCGCCGAGCGAGCTCGACACCCGAAATATGGCTGTCCCGGCGCAGTTCCTTGAGTTGAGTCCCGAACGCGCGCTTCGCGGACTCGGACGGTCCTTGATCCGACATGTCGTTACGGCTTGTACCCATCGTTGGGGACGCCGAGCGACCATGCCCGCTCGAACGCGTCATTGCAGAAACTGACCACGTCCGGATCGGTTGAGAGCTGAATATCGGTCTGTTGGTTGTCTCCACCGATGAGGTTGAACACCACTAGGTCATCACGGATCAGACAGTCGTTCCCCGGCAACGGCAGCGCCGACACGAGGGGGCGGGGAAGCCATCGAAGACGTTCCTCGGGGTCGGCCAACTCCACCGCCATCCGCTGATACTCCGAGAGCGGTTCGGAGATGACCCGCACACGCCGGTAGGGGAAGCCGAGAGCGGCCTTCCCGGACAGGAACGCGCGATGCCCACGCATCGACTCTTCGACCGTCTCACGGTCGCCTGAGCGCCACGCCTCGAACAGCGGGCGATCTACCTCATAGAAGTCCCGTAGCTCAAGCTTCCGCACCTCTTGGGCGGGCTCACCGAACAGCAACTCAAGTCGGCGTGATGCCGAGATCAATTCCATAGCGCTCCCTGACGTACTTCCGCACGAACACATCCATGGTCCGTCCGGACATCTCTCCGAACGTCTCGTCCTCGGCCAGCGAGACGAGCTGATCCCGGACCTTCGGGCCGCGCGTCTTGAGCTGCACGATCCAGGAGTCACGGTCGGTCTCATAGAACGTCTCGCACTCGACACCGCCCTGTGAGCTGGGGTCCGTGCAGAAGAACGTAGCGGTCAAGTCGTCGCTGTCGATGCTGTGTTGCCGCATGTTGCTCCCCATGATCCGGCCACATGTCACCTCCGACCTTCACCCCACGACTGCCCCGAGGTCAAGCATCCGGAGCACCGAAGCCCAGAGACGCTGATCGGTCACGCCAGAGCCTCCCTCGTGGGTTCGGGCAACTATGAGCAACTTCATTGAGCCTGCTGCACAGCCGCTTCTACCGTCGTGGAGAAACCCCGGAACTCACCGCTCGGGAGCGACGAAATGAGTGCAGCAGCCAGAGGCGAACCCCCTCTCCCGATGCCCCTTGACGGCTGCACCAGCCTGACGGGCGGGTGAGCGCATGAGCATGGCCGATGGTGAGATCTACCCCCGTGACCCTGACACGTTCGACTACGGGTTCCCCCCGAAAGATCCTCAGGTAGTCGGTGACTGTCCCACCTGCGCCGAACTGGTATTGCGTCGGGGAAAGTGCCGCGCGGTCAACAACCGCAGCGGCGCGTCCGACATGAACGTCCTGCTGCGGGAGCACCAAGACCAAGAGCACATGACCCCCGAACAGCGGGCACGGACGGTGATCCTGTGACCGTTCGCCAGCGCCTCCGGTTCCGGCAGTACCACGTGAAGCCGGACGAGACAGCTACCGTCATCGGGCAGGCATGGTGCTGCACCGATGAGACCGAGTGCCAGTGGACGAGTGGTGAGCGCACTCGTGCCGACGATCTCACTGCCCTGATCGCGAAGCATGCCGCCGAGACAGAACACCAGTGCTACCGGCGGACGGCTACGGACTACGCCACCGCCGTACCTGGTGACTGGGTCTGAGAAGAGAGCCGGATTCGCGCTGATCAGAGCAACTGAGAAGCCATCAGGTTAGTCACCACCGTGCCGGGGAAGAGACAGGAACGGCCCGGAACACTCCGAAGAGTGGCCGGGCCGTATGTGCTCTGGACTGCGTGTCTGGTGCTACTGACCAGGGGCGACAGAAGCCCCCGATCAAGTCCTAGACGTTGAAGCGGAACTCCACCACGTCGCCGTCCTGCATGATGTATTCCTTGCCCTCGATGCGGGACTTGCCCTTGGCGCGGGCCTCGGGGATCGAACCGCACTCGACCAGGTCGTCGTAGGAGACGATCTCGGCCTTGATGAAGCCCTTCTGGAAGTCGGTGTGGATCACGCCGGCGGCCTCGGGGGCGGTCGCGCCCTTCTTGATGGTCCAGGCGCGGACCTCCTTGGGGCCGGCCGTGAGGTAGGTCTGCAGGCCCAGGGTCTCGAAGCCGACGCGGCCGAGGGTGGACATGCCGGCCTCCTCCTGGCCCATGGACTGGAGCAGCTCCAGGGCCTCGTCCTCGTCCATGCCGATCAGCTCGGACTCGATCTTGGCATTGAGGAAGATCGCCTCGGCGGGGGCCACCAGCTCGCGCTGGGCCTGCTTGAAGTCCTCGTCCATCAGCTCGTCCTCGTCCACGTTGAAGACGTAGAGGAAGGGCTTGGTGGTGAGCAGGTGCAGCTCGCGGACGGACTCCTTGTCGAAGCCGACCTCGAACAGGGTCTTGCCGGACTCCAGGACCTTCTGCGCCGCCTCGGCGGCGGCCAGGGTGGCCGCCGACTCCTTCTTGAGGCGGGACTCCTTCTGCAGTCGGGGGACCACCTTCTCGATGCTCTGCAGGTCGGCCAGGATCAGCTCGGTGTTGATGGTCTCGATGTCGTCCTTGGGCGAGACCTTGCCGTCGACGTGCACCACGTCCGGGTCCTGGAAGGCGCGGATGACCTGGCAGATGGCGTCCGACTCGCGGATGTTGGCGAGGAACTTGTTGCCCAGGCCCTCGCCCACGCTGGCGCCGCGCACGATGCCGGCGATGTCCACGAAGTCGACCGTGGCCGGGAGCACCCGCTGCGAGCCGAAGATCTTGGCGAGCACGGCGAGCCGGGCGTCGGGCACGCCGACGACGCCGACGTTCGGCTCGATGGTGGCGAACGGGTAGTTGGCTGCCAGCACGTCGTTCTTGGTCAGGGCGTTGAACAGCGTGGACTTGCCGACATTCGGCAGGCCGACGATTCCGATCGAAAGCGACATGTGGCTGGATCCTGGAGGCGAGGCGGGACGGGGGACGGATCCCCAGTCTACGGAGGTCGGCCCGCCGCTCCGTACCGCGCCGGCGGCGGACGGTCCGGAGCGCGGACCCCGGCCCCCGCGAGCCGGCCGTCACCGGGCGAACGGTGGTGCGAGGGCAGCCCTGGCGAGCCCGGCCGATAGGCACAGCGGGTGACAGCGGTGAATTATCGGCGTGTCCGTGCGCACAGGTGGCGTTCATCCGACCGTACGTTGGTCCCGTGGAGTACCGACGCAGGTCCGACGAACGCCCCGGTGTCATGGAGGCCCCCGCCGTGCCCGGCCCGGCGCGCTCCCCCGAGCCGAGCCGAGGCGGCACGCCCCGGCCCGGCGGCGGGCGGCCCGTGCCGAGCGGCGCGGGCGGTCCCCGGGGACCGCGACGGCTGACCGCCATCGGCGGCGCCGTGGTGACCCTCGGCGCGACCTTCCTCGGCGGGGCGGTCGACTACTGGCTCTTCGACGGCGTGGGCATCCTGATGGGCCTGGTCTACGTGGTCGCGAGCTTCCAGGTCGCGATCCGGGTGCGCCCGATCGACCTCGCGGCGGCGCCGATCAGCGGGCCGATCGCCTTCGCGGTCACCCTGGCCGTGCTCAGCCCCGCCCCCGGCCCCGGCTTCATCGGCCACGCGGTCGGACTGGCCACCGCACTCGCGCTGCAGGCCGGCTGGCTGTTCACCGGCACCCTGGTCTCGGTCGTGATCACGCTGGCCCGGCACCTCGCGCTCAGCCGCGCCCGTCGCCGGACGGCCGGCCCCGCCGCCTGAGACCCACCGTCCGGAGAACCGGCGGCCTGACCCCGACCGGGTCCGGGGCCGGGCCGCGGCCCGGGTACTGGGCCGGGCCGCGGCGCCGGTCAGGCCAGCTTGGCGGCCGTCATCGCCGCGCCGACGATGCCGGCGTCGTTCTGCAGCTGGGCCGGGACGATCTCCGCCCGCAGCGGCTTCAGCAGCGGCAGGAACTTGTCCGCCTTCCGGCTGACGCCGCCGCCGATGATGATCAGCTGCGGCGAGAACAGTCCGTCCACCATCGCGAAGTAGTCGTCCAGTCGCTCCGCCCACTGGTGCCAGTTCCAGCCGTGCTCCTCCCGGGCCGCCGAGGACGTGTGCTTCTCCGCGTCCTTGCCGTGCAGCTCCAGATGGCCGAGCTCGGTGTTGGGCACCAGCACGCCGTCGACGAAGAGCGCGCTGCCGATGCCCGTGCCCAGGGTGAGCATCAGGGTCACGCCCTTGCGCCCCTTGCCCGCGCCGTAGGTGACCTCGGCCAGGCCGGCCGCGTCGGCGTCGTTCACCAGCGCGACCGGCAGCCCCAGGTCCTCCGCGAAGAGGCTGCGGGCGTCCAGGCCGATCCAGCCCTTGTCGACATTGGCGGCCGTCCGGGTGTGCCCGTCGACGACGACGCCAGGGAAGGTCAGGCCGACCGGCCCCTTCCAGCCGAAGTGGCCGACGACCTCCTTGACACTGGCTACCACGGCCTCCGGTTCGGCCGGGGACGGGGTGAGCACCTTGAACCGTTCCTCTGCGAGCCGGCCCTGGTCCAGGTCGGCGGGGGCGCCCTTGATGCCGGAGCCGCCGATGTCCACGCCAAAGACGTTCACGTTGTGATACCCCTGTTCGTCGTTGAACCAGCCGTTGAAGCGACTATCGCCAACGTAGGGCCTACCCCGTCGTGCCGCCCTGCTTTCGTGGTGCCACCGCGTTACTTCGGTGACTTGCGGCTACCTGCCCACAGCGGGCTACTTGCCCGCGGCCTCGGCCCGCAGATCGCGACGGAGCTCCTTGGGCAGCGAGAACTGCAGGTGCTCCTCCATCGTCCGGACCTGCTCGACGTCGCCGAAGCCGCGCGCGGCCAGCCACTCCAGCACGCCCTCGACCAGGATCTCCGGCACCGAGGCGCCGCTGGTCAGGCCGACCGTGGAGACGCCCTCCAGCCAGGCCTCGTCGATCTCCTCGGCGAAGTCCACCAGGTGGGCGGCCTTGGCCCCGGCCTCCAGCGAGACCTCGACCAGCCGCACCGAGTTGGAGGAGTTGCGCGAGCCGACCACGATCACCAGGTCGGACTGGGCGGCGACCTGCTTGATCACCACCTGCCGGTTCTGTGTGGCGTAGCAGATGTCGTCGCTGGGCGGGCTGGTCAGCAGCGGGAAGCGCTGCTTGAGCGCGCCGACGGTGGCCATGGCCTCGTCCACGGACAGGGTGGTCTGCGACAGCCACACCACCTTGGACTCGTCGCGGACCTGCACACTGGCGACGTCCTTGGGGCCGTCGACCAGATGGGTGCGCTCCGGCGCCTCGCCCATCGTCCCGATGACCTCCTCGTGGCCCTCGTGGCCGATCAGCAGGATGTCGTAGTCCTCGTCGGCGTAGCGCAGCGCCTCCTTGTGGACCTTGGTGACCAGCGGGCAGGTCGCGTCGATGGTGGCGAGCCTGCCGCGCTCGGCCTCGTCGTGGACGGAGGGGGCGACGCCGTGGGCGGAGAAGACGACGATGTTGCCCTCGGGGACCTCCTCGGTCGCGCCGACGAAGATGACCCCCTTCTTCTCCAGGGTCTGCACCACGTACTTGTTGTGGACGATCTCGTTGCGGACGTAGATCGGGGCCCCGTACTGCTCCAGGGCCTTCTCGACGGCGATCACGGCACGGTCGACGCCGGCGCAGTAACCGCGCGGTGCGGCGAGCAGGACACGGCGGGGAGCGGTAGCAGCAGACATGTGCCCAGCCTACCGGCCGCCCGGGCGCGGCCCCGGGGCGTGACGGCCCACGCCGGGGCGCGGGGCGCACGCCGAGCGCGGACGGCGGCAGGGACCCGGCCTTCTCGGGGCCTGGTGTTGTCGGGGTCGGCCGATACGCTCGACGCATGGCTCTCGACAGCTCAGCCGAAGCAGCAATCCCGGTCGGCCGGGTCTCCCAGCTCATCGGCGGGTGGATCAACCGCCTGGGTGCGGTCTGGGTGGAGGGGCAGATCACCCAGCTCAGCCGGCGGCCCGGCGCGGGCGTGGTGTTCCTGACGCTGCGTGACCCCTCGGAGGACGTCTCGCTCTCGGTCACCTGCTACCGCTCGGTCTTCGATCCGGTGGCGGAGCTGGTCGGCGAGGGCTCACGGGTGGTGCTGCACGCCAAGCCCGAGTGGTACGGACCGCGCGGGACGCTGTCGCTGCGCGCCGCCGAGATCCGGCTGGTCGGCCTGGGCGACCTGCTGGCCCGGCTTGAGCTGCTGAAGCGCACCCTCGGCGCGGAGGGGCTCTTCGCCGCCGAGCGGAAGCGCCCGCTGCCCTTCCTGCCGCAGTGCATCGGCCTGGTGACCGGCCGCGCCTCGGCCGCCGAGCGCGACGTGCTGCAGAACGCCCGGCGGCGCTGGCCGGCCGTGCGCTTCGAGGTGCGCAACGTCCCGGTGCAGGGGGTGCACGCGGTGCCGGAGGTGATCGCCGCCGTGAAGGAGCTGGACGAGCACCCCGAGGTGGACGTGATCATCGTCGCCCGGGGCGGCGGCAGCGTCGAGGACCTGCTGCCGTTCTCGGACGAGCGGCTGGTCCGCGCGGTCGCGGCGGCCCGGACGCCGGTGGTCAGCGCGATCGGCCACGAGCCGGACCAGCCGCTGCTGGACTACGTCGCGGACCTGCGCGCCTCCACCCCGACCGACGCCGCCAAGCGGGTCGTTCCCGACGTCCGCGAGGAGCTGGCCCGAGTGCACGGGCTCCGCGACCGGGCCCGCTACGGCGTCCGGGCGCGGCTGGACCGGGAGCGCTCGGGGCTGGACGCGGTGCGCAGCCGTCCGGTCCTGGCCGCGCCGCACCGGATGGTCGACGAGCGGGCCGCCGACGTGGCCGCCCTGCTGGAACGTTCCCGCCGCACCCTGGACCACCGGCTGGACCGCGCCTCGGCCGATCTGGCGCACACCCTCGCCCGGGTGGTGGCGCTCTCCCCGGCGGCGACCCTCCAGCGCGGCTACGCGGTGCTGCAGCGCGCGGACGGCGCCGTCGTCCGCGACCCGTCCCAGGTCACGGCCGGGGAGCCGCTGCGGGCCCGGGTCGCGGGCGGCGATTTCCCGGTCACGGTCGGCCCCGAGGACTGAGCCGCGCCCGGCGGCCGGCAGCCCGCGGACGGCAGCCGGCCGACGGCCGGACGGAGCGGCGGAATTGTCGGTGCCCACCCGTACGCTGAGTGCCATGACGAAGCAGTCGGACAGCGCGGTGGCGGCAGCGACGACAGGGACGGACGGGACGGACGCGTCGGCGGTCGACGACGCCCTCGGTTACGAGCAGGCGCGCGACGCGCTGCTCGACGTGGTGCGCCGGTTGGAGACCGGGGGCAGCTCCCTGGAGGAGTCCCTGGCGCTGTGGGAGCGCGGGGAGCAGCTGGCCAAGGTGTGCGAGCGCTGGCTCGACGGCGCCCGGGCCAGGCTGGACGCGGCCCTGGCCGAGGGCGAGGACGCCGACCCGGAGTAGGGCGCCGAGCACAGTGAGGTGGATCACACGAGAACTTGGCTGCCTTGGAAATAGTTGAAACTTCACCTATGTTGTAACCGGCAGGCGGCGATCGGGCCGCCCCGGACTTCTTCAGAGGTGTACCCATGACCATTGCCGACGCTCTCGTCCTCGACCCCGCCGCCCAGGACCTGCTTTTCCGCGAGGCCCGCACCGCGAACACCTTCACTGACGAGCCGGTCACCGACGAGCAGATCCAGGCCATCTACGACCTGGTCAAGTACGCGCCGACCTCGATGAACATGTCGCCGCTGCGGATCGTGCTGGTCCGCTCGGACGAGGCCCGCGCCCGTCTGGTCGGCCACATGAGCGACGGCAACAAGGACAAGACCGCGGGCGCCCCGCTGGTCGCGATCCTGGCCGCCGACCACGAGTTCCACGAGGAGCTGCCGAAGCTCTTCCCGCACTTCCCGCAGGCGAAGGACCTCTTCTTCGCGGAGCGCCCCGGCCGTGAGGCCGCCTCCAACCTGAACGCCACCCTGCAGGCCGCCTACTTCATCCTCGGCGTACGCGCCGCCGGCCTCGCCGCCGGCCCGATGACCGGCTACGACGCCGCCGCCATCAACAAGGAGTTCTTCGCCGACGGCGACCACTCCGTGCTGGCCGTCGTCAACATCGGCAAGCCGGGCGAGAACGCCTGGTTCCCGCGCTCCCCGCGGCTGGAGTACGACGAGGTCGTCACCACCGTCTGACCCGGCACGCACAGCGCCCCGGCCGAATCCGTTCGGCCGGGGCGCTGTCGTCGTTCCGTGCTGCGCTCAGCTGCCGCTGAGCCGGGCCGCGAAGCTCTCCATCGCGGCATAGGACTCGGTGCCGGTCACCACCGTCGTCACCTTGGGCGTCTGCAGCACCAGGGCGCGGTAGTTCGAGCCCTGGTAGTGGCTCCAGACCACGCCGTTCACCGTGCTGGTGCCGCTGACCTTGACGCCGCCGGTGGTCACGCTGGGGATGAAGTCGGCCGGCGAGCCGTTGCTCTGCTGGACCGAGACGTACTGGCCGCCGGGGTCGACGAAGCCCAGGCTCCAGACCGCGTCGGTGGCGTCCATCCCGTTGTAGTTGACCTCGGTCGCGTTCCAGCCCTTCGGCAGGCCGGTCGGGGCCAGCACCGGGTAGGGGGCCGCGCGCCGGGCCGAGTCGACGGCCGCGCCGTACTCCACCGGATGGACCCCGTTGCCGCCCGAATGCGGGATGAAGTAGTAGATCACCAGGCCGGTCAGCATGACCGCCGCCAGGGACAGCACCATGTCCTTGATCGACTTGGAGCCCATGCCCGGACGCTTCTGCGTCGTCGTGGGCGCCGTCCCGACCTGAGCCACCGCGTTCTCTGTTGCCACGTACCCATGGTGGCCCATGGGTCCGCGCGAGCACAGCACCGGGGGGGTACGTGCCGCGCGCCACAGACATCTCCGCAGGTCGCGGATACGATCAACACACCCTCATCCGGCCGTCGTCGTACAGAGAGGTACGGGAACCGATGACCGAGCAGCACCCGCACGACCAGCAGCACCAGCACGGCCAGCACAATCTGCCCCAATCCCTGGAGGTCGCCCCCGAGGCGCCCGACCGCAACCTCGCCCTCGAACTGGTCCGGGTGACCGAGGCCGCCGCCATGGCGGCCGGTCGCTGGGTCGGCCGAGGCGACAAGAACGGCGCGGACGGCGCAGCCGTGCGCGCCATGCGCACCCTCGTCCACACCGTGTCGATGAACGGCGTCGTCGTCATCGGCGAGGGCGAGAAGGACGACGCGCCCATGCTCTTCAACGGGGAGCGGGTCGGCGACGGCACGGGCCCCGAGTGCGACGTGGCCGTGGACCCGGTGGACGGCACCACCCTCACCGCCAAGGGCATGCCCAACGCGGTGGCGGTCCTGGCCGTCGCCGACCGGGGCACCATGTTCGACCCCAGCGCCGTCTTCTACATGGACAAGCTGGTGGCGGGACCGGAAGCGGCCGGTCTCGTCGACATCACCGCACCGGTCGAGCACAACGTCCAGGCCGTCGCCCGGGCCAAGGGCTGCGCACCGGAGGACGTCACCGTCGTCCTGCTGGACCGACCCCGCCACGAGAAGCTGGCGGCCGAGATCCGGGCCACCGGCGCCCGGATCAAGTTCATCTCGGACGGAGACGTGGCCGGAGCGGTGATGGCCGTCCGCGAGGGCACCGGGGTCGACCTGCTGCTCGGCGTCGGCGGGACGCCCGAGGGCATCATCGCGGCCTGCGCCATCAAGTGCCTCGGCGGCGTGATCCAGGGCCGGCTGTGGCCGAAGGACGAGGCGGAGCGCCGCAAGGCCCTGGACGCCGGCCACGACCTGAGCCGCGTGCTGCACACCGACGACCTGGTCAGCGGCGAGAACGTGTTCTTCGTCGCGACCGGGATCACCGACGGCGAACTGCTGCGCGGCGTCCACTACAAGGCGGAGACCGCGATCACCAGCTCGCTGGTGATGCGCTCCAAGAGCGGCACGATCCGTCGGATCGAGAGCGAGCACAAGCTGTCGAAGCTGCGGGCCTACAGCGCGATCGACTTCGACCGCGCACGCTAGCGGCGGCGCAGTACCGCAGGCACTCGCCGCGGCCGGCTCAGCCGGCCGCGGCGACCTGCGTTCCGATCCGGGCCGCCTCGCGCAGTTCCTGCTCCCGACGGCGGCGCCGGGCCAGCACCACCCGGCGCTCGGCGGCCGTCAGGCCGCCCCAGACGCCGTAGGGCTCCGGCTGCAGCAGGGCGTGCTCGCGGCACTCCAGCAGGACCGGGCAGCGTCCGCAGACCCGCTTGGCCTGCTCCTCGCGGGCCAGCCGGGCCGCGGTGGGCTCCTTGGAGGGAGCGAAGAACAGTCCGGCCTCGTCCCGCCTGCAGGCGGCACTGGAATGCCAGGGAGAGTCGTCCGTATGTCCGCGCTGCGTGGGAACGCGTGAACGGTTCGCGTCCAAACGGGCTTCTATCGGACGAAGCACAGCACACTCCTGACGGCGGTCCGGGGAGGGTCAGCACCGCCGTACGACCCAGCGGATCCACTGCCGCGCGGCGAGGCGATGTGAGCCAGGATCTACCCCGTCGGTAGGCCATTCATGCACACCGCACACAATCCGATGAACAGACTCGTCGGAATGCGCGCGGGCCCGCCGAGCGATTCCCCGCCGATTCCCCCGCCGCCCCTCTGCCCTCAGTACCCGCCGCGGTAGCGGTCCCGGCGCTGCCGGCCCCGGTCCCGGCGCTCCCAGCGGCGCTCCAGGTGGTCCTCGTGCCGCGAGCGGCGCCACTCGTCCCGCGCCTCGCGCCCGATCCGGCCCAGGTCCTCACGGTCGAAGCCCTCGTCCACCGCCCGGCGCAGCGTCTCCTTCAGCTTGCCGAACCGCTTGCGCTTCGCCTCGACCCCGCCGAAGACGCAGACGGACTTGACCACCACCACCGGGCTGGAGGCGTCGGCCCCCTCCTGCTGGCGGATGTCGGTCCCGCCGAAGATCCCGATCCCGCCGCCGCGCAGGGCCACGTGCTCCGGCACCTTGATCTCGACGCCGCCGAAGACGGCCGTGCAGTGGATCACCAGCTCGGGCTGGTCGAAGACGGCCTCGGACAGGTCGATCGAGACGCCGCCGAAGACCGCGATCGCCTTCATCCAACTACCGGCCCGGAAACGCCCCTTGCGCTCCGCGCCGCCGAAGACCGCGATCAGCTTCGGGTCCTCCGAGCGAGCCGGCGGCTCTCCGCCGGCCGGTCCGCGCGCGGGCGCGGGCTTGGACATCGAGACCGGCTGCGGCGCCTCGCCGTGCAGGTCGCCGTGGGACGGCAGGTCCCGGGTCAGCGGCACCAGTTCGCCCAGGGTCTTCGCGGCGTAGACGGAGTCCACCCGCTCCGAGTGCTCCTCGGCGGTGAGTCTGCCCTCGGCATAGGCCTCGCGCAGCGCCTCGGCGACCCGCTCGCGGTCGGCGTCGGAGGCGCGCATCGCCAGCGCGTCGACGGCGGCGTCGGCCGGATCCGCGTACGGCCGCTGGGGCTTGTTCTCCGGGACGGCTTTCTTCATGGGGTCCGGCAGGGAGGAGTTGTCCACAACGTGAGGATAGTCACCCGAGGGCACGGGCGGACACCCCCGCTCAGTACTCTGAACTGCAAACCCGGAACGGTGCCCGCCGACGATCACGCCCCGAGCCCGTACGACAACCCCACCTGTTGAAGGACAGCCGCTGATGCCTGACTTCGCCTACACCGACCTCCTCCCGCTGGGCACGGACCCCACCCCGTACCGGCTGCTCACCACCGAGGGCGTCAGCACCTTCGAGGCGAACGGGCGCCGCTTCCTCCAGGTCGAGCCCGAGGCGCTGCGGCTGCTCGCCGCCGAGGCCATGCACGACATCTCGCACCTGCTCCGCCCGGCCCACCTGACCCAGCTGCGCCGGATCCTGGACGACCCCGAGGCCAGCCCCAACGACCGCTTCGTCGCCCTGGACCTGCTGAAGAACGCCAACATCGCGGCCGGCGGCGTGCTGCCGATGTGCCAGGACACCGGCACCGCGATCGTCATGGGCAAGCGCGGGCAGAACGTGCTGACGGCCGGCACCGACGAGTCGGCGATCTCGCGCGGCATCTACGACGCCTACACCAAGCTGAACCTGCGCTACTCGCAGATGGCCCCGCTGACCATGTGGGACGAGAAGAACACCGGCAGCAACCTGCCCGCCCAGGTCGAGCTCTACGCCACCGACGGCGACGCCTACAAGTTCCTGTTCATGGCCAAGGGCGGCGGCAGCGCCAACAAGTCGTACCTCTACCAGGAGACCAAGGCGATCCTCAACGAGGCGTCGATGATGGCCTTCCTGGAGCAGAAGATCCGCTCGCTGGGCACCGCCGCCTGCCCGCCGTACCACCTGGCGATCGTGGTCGGCGGCACCAGCGCCGAGTTCGCGCTGAAGACCGCGAAGTACGCCTCCGCGCACTACCTGGACACCCTGCCGACCGAGGGCTCGGCCGTCGGCCACGGCTTCCGCGACCTGGAACTGGAGGCGCAGGTCCACCGGTTGACCCAGAAGATCGGCATCGGCGCCCAGTTCGGCGGCAAGTACTTCTGCCACGACGTCCGGGTGATCCGGCTCCCCCGGCACGGCGCCTCGCTGCCGGTGGCGATGGCCGTGTCCTGCTCGGCCGACCGGCAGGCGCTGGGCAAGATCACCGCCGAGGGCGTCTTCCTGGAGCAGTTGGAGACCGACCCGGCGAAGTACCTGCCGGAGACCACCGACGAGCACCTCGACGACAACGTCGTCCGGATCGACCTCAACCGGCCGATGCCGGAGATCCGCTCCGAGCTGTCCAAGCACCCGGTGAAGACCCGGCTCTCGCTCACCGGCACGCTGGTGGTGGCGCGCGACATCGCCCACGCCAAGATCAAGGAGCGGCTGGACGCGGGCCAGGGCATGCCGCAGTACCTGAAGGACCACCCGGTCTACTACGCCGGCCCGGCGAAGACGCCCGAGGGCTACGCCTCCGGCTCCTTCGGCCCGACCACGGCCGGGCGGATGGACTCCTACGTCGACCAGTTCCAGGCAGCCGGCGGCTCGATGGTGATGCTGGCCAAGGGCAACCGCTCGCAGCAGGTCACCGACGCCTGTGCCAAGCACGGCGGCTTCTACCTGGGCTCGATCGGCGGCCCGGCGGCCCGGCTGGCGCTGGACTGCATCAAGAAGGTCGAGGTGCTGGAGTACGCCGAGCTGGGCATGGAGGCGGTCTGGCGGATCGAGGTCGTGGACTTCCCGGCGTTCGTCGTGGTGGACGACAAGGGCAACGACTTCTTCACCGACCCCGGTGACGACCAGCCGCTGATCACCAGCATCCCGGTCCGGCCGGGGAAGTAGCGGCGCGCCCGCGCCCGGCGTCGACACGCCGGGCGCGGGAACACCCGAAGGGCCGGTGTGGCTGTCCATCCTGGTGGGGCTGTTCCTACAGGAGGTCATGGCCATGAGCGAGTACCGGATCGAGCACGACTCCATGGGTGAGGTGCGGGTTCCCGCGCAGGCGAAGTGGGGGGCGCAGACCCAGCGGGCGGTGGAGAACTTCCCGATCTCCGGGCAGCGTCTCGAACCGGCGCACATCGCCGCGCTGGCGCGGATCAAGGCAGCGGCGGCGAAGGTCAACGCCGAACTGGGCGTGCTGGACCCGGCGGCGGCGAAGGCGATCGAGGAGGCGGCCGAGGAGGTCGCCTCGGGCCGGTGGGACGCCGAGTTCCCGATCGACGTCTTCCAGACCGGCTCCGGCACCTCGTCCAACATGAACACCAACGAGGTGGTCGCGACCCTGGCCGGCGAGCGGCTGGGCCGACCGGTCCACCCCAATGACGAGGTCAATGCCAGCCAGTCCTCGAACGACGTCTTCCCCAGCTCCATCCACATCGCGGCGACCGCCGCGGTCACCCACGACCTGGTCCCGGCGCTGGAGCAGCTCGCCGCCGCGCTGGAGCGGAAGGCGGAGGAGTTCGCCGGGACGGTGAAGTCGGGCCGGACCCATCTGATGGACGCCACTCCGGTGACGCTGGGTCAGGAGTTCGGCGGCTACGCCGCGCAGGTCCGCTACGGGATCGAGCGGCTGCGGGCGACCCTGCCCCGGGTCGCGGAGCTGCCGCTCGGCGGGACCGCCGTCGGCACCGGCATCAACACCCCGCCGGGCTTCTCGGCCGCGGTGATCGCCGAGGTCGCCCGGGTGACCGGCCTGCCGCTGACCGAGGCCCGCAACCACTTCGAGGCTCAGGGGGCCAGGGACGGGCTGGTCGAGCTCAGCGGCCAGCTGCGCACCATCGGGGTCGGCTTCACCAAGATCGCCAATGATCTGCGCTGGATGGGCTCGGGCCCGCGCACCGGCCTCGGCGAGATCAACCTGCCCGACCTCCAGCCGGGTTCGTCGATCATGCCGGGCAAGGTCAACCCGGTGATCCCGGAGGCCGTGGTGATGGTCGCGGCCCAGGTCACCGGCAATGACGCGACGGTCGCGGCGGCCGGCGCGGCCGGGAACTTCGAGCTCAATGTGATGCTGCCGGTGATCGCCCGCAACCTGCTGGAGTCGGTCCGGCTGCTGGCCAATGTCGCCCGGCTGCTGGCCGACCGGACCGTGGACGGCATCACCGCCAACACCGACCGGCTGCGCGAGTACGCCGAGTCCTCCCCCTCGGTGGTGACCCCGCTCAACCGCTGGATCGGCTACGAGGAGGCCGCCAAGACCGCCAAGCAGGCGCTGGCCGAGCGGAAGACGATCCGTCAGGTGGTGCTGGAGCGCGGCTACGTGGAGCAGGGCAGGCTCACCGAGCAGCAGCTCGACGAGGCCCTGGACGTGCTGCGGATGACCCGCCCCTGAACGGTGCCGGGGGCGGGCCCGCAGCTCAGACCTCCGGGTCGCCGTCCATCGCGGCGGCGATCCTGAGGTGCGGGACGGCCTCGGCGGCCCGGCCCTGGCGCTCCAGGGTGCGGCCCAGCATGAGATGGGCGTAGGACTCGACCGGGTCCCGCTCCAGCACCAGCCGCAGCTCGGCGGCGGCCCGGGTGAGCTGGGCCGAGTGGTAGTAGGCGCGGGCCAGCAGCAGCCGGGCCGCGGTGCTCGCCGGGTCCTGCTCCACGATCCCGGCCAGGATCAGCGCGGCGTCGCTGTACGCCTTGGAGTCGAAGAACAGTTGGGCGCGGGCGTACTCGTCCGCGAGCGTGGGGGCGGTGGTCACGCCGGCTCCTTCCGGATGGATCCCGGCCGGTCTCCCGGCCGAGGTGTCGTGACCACCACAACACGGACATCCCGGACGGCATTCCCGCCTCACTGCAGCCAGGCGCGTTCGGTGGCGAGAGCGCCGGCCTGGAAGCGGCTGCGAGCCCCCAGGAGGTCCATCACCTCGGAGATCAGCCGCCTGACGGTGCGCTCGGAGATGCCCAGCTTCCGGGCCGCGACCAGGTCGGTCTCGCCCTGCTGGAGGATGCGCAGCAGGGCGTAGTGCTGACTGGACATGCCGTGCGAGTCGCGGCTCTTGGAGTCGCCCAGCGGCGCGGCGCCCGACCAGACCAGGTCGAACAGCGCGCACATCGCAGCGACCGCGCCCTTGCCGTAGAGCACGGTCGCGGTGTCGCTCCGTTCGGGATCGAGCGGCACCACCGCGGCCTCGCGGTCCACCACGACCATCCGCAGCGGCAGCGAGGGCGCCGTGCGCACCTGCCCGCCGCGCTCCGCGAGCCAGCGCGCGTAGTCCGTGGTGGGCTGGTGGTTGCGCACCGAGTCCAGGAAGGTGGTCCGCAGCTCGACGCCCCGGCCCAGCAGTTCCTCGTCGAGCGGCCGGCTGGACTCGCGGGCCGCCTCGCTCTGGCCGCCCCCGGGGACGAAGGTGAGCACCTGGAACCTGGTCCGGGCGCTCAGTTCGGCCAGCCGGTCGCGGATCGCGTCCACCCCGACCAGGTCCTCGGTCTGCAGGTACTGGCGCGCGCAGGCCGCCTCGGCGAGGACCACCGCGTAGGCCGCCTGGCACTGCTCCAACTCGTGTCGGTGCGCCAGCAGTTCGGCCTCCCGTTGGGCCAGCAGCGCCTTCAGCCCGAGCTCCGGCACCACCGGTCGCAGGGTCAGCGGGTCGTCCCAGGAGGAGCGGAGCAGTCCCAGCTCGGCCAGCTCCTGGTAGCCGGCCCGCACCTCGGGCTCGGACAGGTTCAGCTCGGCGGGCAGGTCGCCGAGGCCGGAGTCCGGGTTCTGCAGCAGTGCCCGGTACACCGCCTCGGCCGTCCCGCTCAGCCCGAATGCCTTCAGCGTCGCGCCCATGTCAGGACCGGGCCACCGCTCGGGGGCCGGGCCGGCCACGATCGATCACTTGAAGCACCGGACTCTCCGCTCCCCCGACTGACGATCACCCGGAGTAGGTCTAGACCATTGCGGCGTCCGGTGTCAATGCCTGCCCATTGGCCTCGGGAGTGTCGCCCACGAACGAGCCGGCCGGGGAAAGCCGGGGTCCGACCGGGTGGGCCGGAGCGTCGGCCGGAGCGGCGCGGTAGCGGTCGATCTGTCCGATCGGCCCGGTCGGCCTCCAGGTCATGTACGGGATCTCGTCGTTCCTGGCCGCCTCGTCCGGCCGGGGCGCCTTGACCGGATGGTGGAGATGGACCATGAAGTCGTCGGCCGCGTAGAGCGCGGTCGACGCCTGCAGCCGGAGCACGAGGTCCACGTCCTCGCCGCCCCAGCCCTCGTAGCGCTCGTCCATCCCCCGGATCCGGTCGAAGACCTCGCGCCGGAGCCAGACGCAGCCGCCGACCGGGCGGCGCATCCAGAAGCCGCGGAGCACCCCGGGGTCGAGGGCGGGCTCGCCGTCGAGGCAGCGCGCACCGATGGCGCGCTCACTGGAGGCGTCGTCGAGGTAGAGCATGTCGCGGTAGGGCAGCAGGGCGCCCGCCCCCGGCTCCCCGAGCCGGCCGACGTTCCGGGCGACGAAGCCGCGGTCCGCCAGCAGGTCGGCGTCGAAGACGCACACGGTCTCGGCCTGCGACGCCGACCGGACCACGCCGACGTTGACCACCCACGCCTTGTTGAAGGGGCCGTCGTGCCGGGCGAAGAGGTACTCGTCGGCCACCGCCTCGATCTCCGCGCGCCACCGGGGCGACTCGTCCGCCTCCACCACGGTCACCGTGTAGCCGCCGTCGACCCGGTCCTGGTCGCGCAGGCTGCTCAGGCAGCTCAGCAGGTTGCGCAGCCGGTGCCCGGAGGCGCTGCGGTCCCGGAACGGGATCACGATCTGCGCGGCCGAGCCCGGCGGCTCGGCCCGCGGCGGGGCGGGGACGGCACCGTCCGGCGGCAGCGGGCGCCGCGCGCCGGTGGGCACGGCCTCGCCCAGGTGGTAGCCGATGCGGCCGCGGTGGGCCGCCCTCCGGGCCAGGTCGGTCAGTTCGCGCATCCGCTCGGGGAACTGGGCGACCATCGGGGTGAGCGCGTCCACCAGCCGCCGGTGGCGCTCGGGCTGCGCCGGCTCCTCCATCAGTCGGCGTGCGGCAGGCGCGAAGGGGGCGCGGTCCTCGTCACAGGCCAGTCCGGCGATCGATTCGGTCAGCGGCTGCGACTGGAACCAGTGGTAGGGGTTGGTGGCTCGGGCATGCGGATCCGAGTGGATCACGAGGGCGTCCGCGATCAGGCGGGCCGCGGAGCGCGCGTCGTCGACGCGGGGCCTGTCCATGTTGATCTCCGATCTTCACTGGCCAGGTGCCAGTGACGCTGTGTCAGAACCGTGCGGGAGCAGCTCCTCCGGCAGCCGCCGAAGCTCCTCGGCCGCCCAGTGCGCCACTCCGTGGTTGGACCGCAGCCGGGCGCCGAATCCCACCGCCCGCCACAGGACGTCCGTCAGTTCGTCCGTCCAGGCCGTCGGCCAGCCCCACTGCGGCTGCGGCCGGACCGCGCACCGGACGGCGGTGCACAGGCACGGGCGGACGGCCCCGGCCGAGGTCTCGGGCGGCGCCCGGTTCAGCGTCGCCCCGAGGGCGATGCCGTAGCGGACGACCTCGGCCAGCGGCAGCAGCCGCTCCCGCTCCCGGGGCGGCGCCCCGTCCGCGACGGCGACGAAGGCCGCCGCCGGGGCCGCGCCCGGCCAGCACCGGCCGATCCGGGCCATGTGCTCCGGCCACGAGGCCCGGCGCCAGCCGGCCGACCCGGCGTCCCACAGGGCGACCTGCGCCCGGCCGTCGTGGAGCCGCGGCAGGACGGTCGGCAGCGGGCTCACCTCGTCCCGCGGCCGGCCGTGGTCCGCCGGGTGCTCGGCGGCGCGGGCGTCCGGGCCGGTGACCAGGCTGTGCACCCGGATCAGCAGCTCGATCCGGCGCTCCCACGAGAACCGCGCGACCAGGTCGCCGTCGTCCCCGGCGGCCGGGGCGGCCTCGGCGAAGTCGGCGAAGGCCAGCGCCTGGGCCGAGGGCAGCACGACGGCGAGCGTCGGCACCCGTGCCCGGGGCACCGCGACCGCCCACGCGCACCCCCGGAGCGCGGCCAGCCGCACCACGGCGCCGGTCCACGAGCCGCAGTCGACGGAGAGGGCCAGCGCCGCGTCCGGACGCCGCGCGACGGCCCGGAGGACCTCCTCGGCGAAGGACGGCACCGGTTCGGCGCCGGCCAGGACGACCAGGTGGTGGCTCGACCCGGTGCCCGCCGCAGCCCGCCAGGCCCGCACGGTGGCGGCCGGTCCGCGCGTCGGCGCCCCGTGTTCCGGGTGGACCGCGACCACCGGGCCCAGCTCCCGCAGCCGGGCGGCCAGCACCGTCGCGGCCTCCGGCCGGGACGGGTCGGCCACCACGGCCGCGCTGATGCCGGGCGTCACGGCGCCTGCCGGACCGCGCCCGCCCCGACCGGGACCGGCCGCGCCAGACCGCGGACACAGGCTGCCAGACAGGCGAGCTGACGGCCGGTCGAGTCGTCGAACGGCAGATGGAAGACCACCCGGTCGAGCCGGTGGGCGGCATAGCGCTCCAGGAGCGGTTCCACCAGCCGTGCGCCGACCTCCACCACCGACACCCGGCCGAGGCTGCGGACACCGATCGGCCGGTTCCGGTCCGCGGTACTGATCGCCAGGCTGAGCTGCATGGTCCTGGGCAGGTCCGCCACCGCCGGCGGAGTGTCCGGGCCGGGCCCGGCCGGCCGGTCGGGCCCGGCGCCGGGCACCATCAGGCCCTCCAGGTAGGGCGCCAGGGCGGAGAGCACCACCGGGTCCCCGCTCGCGAGCAGGATCGGCGGGGCCTGGAAGGTCGGCGGCTTCTCGAAGCGGACCGTGTCCGGCAGCAGCCGGCCCCCGTGCCGGAGCATGTCGTCCAGGGTGCGGACGGTGTCGAGCAGGTTCCGTCGACGGGCTTCGGCGTCCAGCCCGTAGAGGGCGTTGACATTGCTCCGGGAGCCCGCGCCGATGCCCAGGACCAGCCGGTTGCCGGAGAGCTGCTGGAGCATGACGACCGATCTGGCCATGCTCAGCGGGTGCCGGTAGCCGGCGCAGAGAATGGCCGTGCCGAACTCCTCGAACGGCAGGCCGGTGCCCATGGCGTGGGCGAGGTCGGCCACCGGGTCGCCGGCGACGGCACGGTCCGCGCCGTCGTTCTCGGTCAGGGTGACGTCCCTGGTCCACACGCCGGTGAAGCCCAGCTCGGCGACCTCGTGCAGCCGGCCCAGGCCGTGCTGCCAGGGGGCGTCGTAGAGGGGCAGCAGAAGGCCGGTCCTCATGCCGTCCACCGCCCCGGGGCCGGAGCGGTGAGCGGGGCCGGAGCGGTGAGCGGGGCCGGAGCGGTGAGCGGGGCCGGAGCGGTGCCGGGCACCGCCGAGACCCTCAGGTCGGGACCGACCAGGGCGCACTCCCGGAACTCCCAGCGGAGCGCCTCGCCGATGGTGTCGGCCCCGATGTCCCCCACGGCGGCGGGACCCGCGCCCAGCAGGGCCGGGGCGATGTACCCGACCAGCTCGTCGACGCACCCGGCGGCCAGCAGCCCCGCGGCGGTCAGTGGCCCGCCCTCGACCAGGACCGAGCCGATCCCGAGGTCGAACAGGGCCGACAGCAGCGCCTCCGGCTCCACCCGGCCGTCCACCGCGTCGACGGTCAGCACCTCGGTGTCGGGCGCGTCCCGGAGGACCGGGGCGGCCGTCGCGCCGGCGACCGCCGGAACCACGACGACGGTGCGCACGCTGCCGTCCAGGACCCGGGCGCCGACAGGGAGGCCGTCCGTCCCCGACGCCACGACCACCCTGGTGGGCGCGGCCCCGTCGACGCCGTGCCGCACCCCGAGCTGCGGATCGTCGGCGCGCACGGTTCCGGCCCCGACCAGGATGGCGTCGTGCCGCGACCGCAGCCGGTGCGCGTCGGTGCGGGCCGCCTCGGAGGTGATCCAGCGGGAGCTGCCGTCGCGGGCCGCGATCCGGCCGTCCAGCGTCGACCCGAACTTCCAACTGACCCACGGCCGCGACCTGGTGGCATTGGTGAGCCAGAAGCGGTTGGCCCAGCCCGCCTCCGCCGTCAGCAGACCGCCGGCGACGTCGACCCCCGCCGCCGCCAGGGTGGCGGCGCCCCCCGCCGCCGCGGGGTTCGGGTCGGCGACGGCGTAGACCACGCGTCCGACACCGGCCGCGCGCAGCGCCTCCGCGCAGGGACCGGTCCGGCCGGTGTGGTTGCAGGGCTCCAGCGTGACCACCGCCGTGCCGCCCCGGGCCCGGCGACCGGCCTGCGCCAGCGCCGCGACCTCGGCATGGGCCTCCCCGGCCCGCAGATGGAGCCCCTCACCGACGACCCGCTGCTCGCGGTCGAGGACCACGCAGCCCACCGTCGGATTGGCGCCGGTGAGCCCGAGCCGGCTCCCGGCCAGTTCGACGGCGCGGCACATGGCGTCGTGCTCAGCCTGGGTGAACACCGGCTACACCCCCGCCGGAGCTCGGAAGAGCACGGAGAGCCGCTGCAGTTCGGCCGCCATGGCCCGGCACCGTTCGCGCAGCTCGGCCGAGGCCGAGGCGGTCAGCGCGCCCTCCGGGACGAAGTCGTCCGGACAACTGGCCGCCTGCGTCGGCACGATCCAGGCGCCGAGCGCCCGGGCGACCGTCCGCAGCTGCTCGCAGACGACGGTGCCGGTGCGCGGACCGCTGCCGTTGGCCGCGACCGCGACCGGCTTGTCGGCGAAGGCGTCGCCCGGCAACAGGTCCAGCAATCCCTTCAGCAGCGCCGAGTAGCCGCCGTGGTAGACCGGCGAGACCAGGACCACGGCATCGGCCGCCGCGACCCGCTCCCGCAGCTCCGCCGCGATCCCGGCGGGGGTGCGGCCGGACGGCGCACTCCACTCCCCGGCGTTGAGGATGTCCGACTCGACCCCCACCGACAGCAGTGCGTCCGCGATCGTCCGGGAGAGGGCCGCCGTATAGGAGTTCTCACGCGAACTACCCATGATTATCAGCGCTGTCATGCGATGCCCCCGAGGTGCTGCACGGTCCTCATCCCGCAGCCCCGACGGTGAGTTCGCCGAGTTCCAGGGTGTGCCGCGTGACCCGGGCCTTGGTCTCCAGGTAGAACCGGTTCTGCTCGGTGACGAAAACCCCGGTCGGCACGACGCTGACGACGTCGATTCCGTACTTCGCCAGCTGTGCGGCCTTCTCCGGATTGTTGGTCAGCAGCCGGACCGAGGTGAATCCGAGAAGGGTGAGCATCTCGGCCGCCACCCGGTAGTCCCGGGAGTCCGGATTCAGTTTCAGCTCCTCGTTCGCGGCATAGGTGTCGAATCCGCGGTCCTGCAGCACATAGGCGTCCAGCTTGTTGTAGAGGCCGATTCCCCGCCCCTCCTGGCGCAGGTAGAGCATGCAGCCGCCCTCGGCGTCGATCTGCCGCACCGCCTCCTGGAGCTGGGGGCCGCAGTCGCACCGGGCGGAGCCCAGGACGTCACCGGTCAGGCACTCGGAATGGATCCGCACCAGCGGGACGCGCTCCGGGCTGAGGTTCCGCTCGCCGATGCTCACCGCGATGTGCTCACCCGGGTCGCTGAGCCCGTGGAAGGTGTGCAGCTTGGCGGCGACGCCGGCCCCGGAGTTGAGGTGGATCGGGATGGGCACGGTCGCGCGGATCCGTGCGGAAACGGTCTCGGTGTTCTGCATCGGTACTCGTCCCTTCGTTCTTCGGCCGACTAGTCGCAGGAGTGGGCGGCATCGGGCGCCGCCACCGGAATTGCGGTTCTCCGAAAGAGGCTTCCGACACGGGCCATGGCATGCTCCAAGGAATTGGCGGGCCGTACGACGGCGACCGCCGAAGTCCGGCCCGGTGCGCGAGTCGCATATTCTGCCGACGCCACAACTGTCCCCCGGTCGCGCGCACCGCCGCCACGGATCGCACTGGCCGGACCCGGCCCGGCCTGATCCGGTCAGCGGGGCGACGGACCTGAGCACCGGTCACGAATACGACGTTTCCTTTAGGGTGGCCGAATGACCCAGCAGAGAGAATCAGACCCGCAGACGACGCTGCTGCTGCTCCGGCACGGGGAGACCGTGCTGACGCCCGAGCGGCGGTTCTCCGGGAGCGGCGGCACCGACCCCGAACTCTCCGACACGGGAAGGTGGCAGGCGGCGCGCGCCGCCGACTCCTCGCTGCTGGCGGCGGCGTCCGTGGAGGTCGTCGTCTGCTCGCCGCTGCGGCGCTGCCGGCAGACGGCGGCGGCCGCGGCCCGGGTCCTCGGGCTGGACCTCGTGGTCGAGCCCGAGCTGCGCGAGGCCGACTTCGGCGACTGGGAGGGGCTCACCTACGCGGAGGTGCGCACCCGCTTCCCGTCCGACCTGGCGGCCTGGCAGGCGTCCGCCTCGGTACCGCCCACCGGCAGCAGCGAGAGCACGGCCGACGTGGCCGAACGGGCCGGACGGGCCAGGGACGGCCTGCTGTCCCGGTACCCGGGGAGCCGGGTGCTGGCGGTCACCCATGTCACGCCGATCAAGGCCCTGGTCCAACTGGCGCTCGGCGCACCGGGAGAGGCGATCCACACGATGGACCTGTCCCCCGCCTCGTTCTCCGGCCTGGTGTACCAGGGGGCGACGCCGTCGCTCCGCCTCTACAACGACACGGCGCACCTGCGCTGACCGGTTCCCCGGCGGTCCGGGGCGGCTGGCCGGATCAGGCAGTTCCGGGTCCGGCCAGCCGCCGTTGTGGCGGCCCCGGGCGGCCCCGGGCGATGGTTGACCCACCAGCGGAGCCGTTCGCTCGACCGGACTCGGGCACCCGCTCCCGGACCGACGGAGGGAATCATGGCCCACATCGTCTTCGCACACCAAGTCCCGGATGCTGCAGCTGAGTTCATCAGCGTGTTGGACCTGGCGGACGAGGATGTCTCGGTCGTCCTCACCGGCCACGAGTGGCGGTCGATCGCTCTCCCCCACGCCGGTGCGAAGGAACGGCTGCACTTCCTGGCCGACGCCGCCGCCCGGCCCGCGACCGGGACCTGGCAGCCGGACCGCAGCGGGCCCGACGACAGCCACTGGGCCCACAGCCCCGCCGACTGGCGCCAGGAGCAGGCCCGTTCCGGCCTGGCCGCCGCCGCGGCCGTCGGCGCCGGCCGGATCAGGTACAGCCTCGGCCACGCGGGCCACTCCCAGTTCCTGGTGAGCGAGGCGAGGCCGCTCTCGGTGGAGCAGCTGCGGACCAAGATCGACGTACTGGCCGGCTTCGCCTCCGGGGCGCTGCCCGGGGCCGACGCCAAGCGGCAGTTCCTCTCCCAGGCCGCGCCCTCCTGCGAGAGCTTCCTCGCCCTCACCCGGCAGCAGGCCGAGCACCTCTACTACCTGATGTACAGCCCGGATCCGCTGGTGAAGGTGCCACGGGACCCCTGGGACTTCGACCGCTCCGCCTACGAGCAGGAGCGGCTGTCGGCCACCCGGGACTGGGTCAGGGCGGCCGTCCCCGGCCCGGCGGCGACCCTGGTGGAGGCCGGGGCCTGCGAGGGCTCGCTGACCGAACTGCTCTGTGACGCGGGCTTCCGGGTGACTGCCACCGAGCCGGCCCAGGACTTCCGGGAGCGGCTGGGCTCCAGGGTGGCCGGGCGCGCCGAGGTGACCGCGGCCACCGTCGAGGACCTCGCCGGCCCGGCGCCCGTCCCTGCGGACGCCTACCTCCTGGCCGAGGTGATGTACTACCTCGACGACCTCGCCGTGGTCGAGTCGCTGCCGACCGACCTGCTGCTGGTCACCGCCCCGCGCGAGCTCCTGGAGTCGGTGCTGCGCCCGTACTTCGAGGGCGCCGGGGCCGCCTGCTGGCGGGTCGAGTCCGAGCAGGAACTGCTGGGCGCACGCCTGGACTTCCTCGTGGACGGCCTGATGTACCAGCGCAAGCGCGGAAGCGTCGGCCTGACCTGCCGCCGCCGCTGATCCTCCGCGGCAGCGCCCTTCAGCACTTCAGCCCTTCGCCCCTTCCTCCCGTTCGCTTCCCGTCCCAGGAGCCGCCATGCCCGCCCCCGCCCCCGCACGCCCGGAACTCCAGCACATCAGCTGGGAGTCCACGCCGGAGAACGACATCTCACCGCTGGTGCACCAGCAGCTGAACACCCTGCTGCGCGCGGCGTTCCCCTACACCGTCGACCAGTTCCGGGACGGCCGGAGCTGGGCGGGCGCCCGGCCCGAACGCCGGGTGATCGGCTGGGCGGACGGACGGCCGGTGGCCCACACGGGCCTGCTGCGGCGGTTCCTCCGGGTCGGCGGCCAGGAGCAGCTCGTCGGCGAGGTCGGACTGGTGGCGGTCCACCCCGACCTCCAGGGGATCGGCGCCGGACGGGCCCTGGCCGACCGGACCCGGCAGGCCCTGGCCTCGCTGGAGCTGCCCTTCGGCTATCTGAACTGCATGGACAGTGTGCTCGGCTACTACACCTCGGCGGGCTGGATCGAGGTCTCCGGCGCGGACACCCGGCACTACGAGCCGGACGACGAGCTCACCGCCGTGGTGACCACGGCCCGCCCGCTCATCCTGCCGGTCGCCGCGGACGCCGTTTCCTGGCCCGCCGGCCCGCGCATCGAACGCGACGGCACCGAACTCTGAGAGGGGGCACCGCAGTGAGATCAGCAACCGTGGACGCCGTGTCCACCGGCGTCATCAGCGTCGCCGTCATGGCCCATCCGAGGCGGCTCGCCCAGGCCAGGGCCCTGGCCGCGGCCTTCCCGCAGTGGCCCGGCACGGTGGCGGTCGACCCGTTCCCGGAGGGGCCGCCGACCACGCTGCGGGCCGCCCGTGCCGCCTGGGCCGCCATGCCCCCGGACGCCACCCACCACCTGGTGCTCCAGGACGACGTCCGGCCGTGCCGCGACTTCACCGCCCGGCTGGCGTCGGCCGTGTCCGCCCACCCGGACAGTCCGCTCGCCCTGTACGCCAACTGGAACTCGTGGAACGGCGCAGCCACGCGCGCCGCCGCGCTGGCGGGCGCCTCCTGGGCCGTCGCCGTCACCGGCGAGTGGGTACCGGCCCTGGCGCTGCTGCTCCCCCGCGCGGACGTGCGGGCGCTGCTGGCCGCGGTCCCCGAGGACAGCGCGGAGCTGACCCCGGACGACGTCGTCCTCGAACGCGAACTGGCTGCCCGCGGCCGGCGGGTGCTGATCTCCGTACCGCACCTGGTGGAACACGTCGGCGACGAGAGCCTGATCGGCAACGACAGCTACGGCCCCCGGCACTCGGCCTGCTTCGCCGACGACCTGGCGCCCGGCCGTGGTCCCGGCCCCGGCCCGGAGGCGACCGCGACCGGGCCCGCGCCGTACCGGGCGGACCCGCTGGTCCACGTCCTGCGCGGCCGGGGCCATGCGGTGCTCGCCCACCCGGACGGTCCGCGGCGCCTGTCCAGCCGCGGCTACCTGCGGGAGACCGGTCTGCTGGCGGACGCGGCGGCGGGCTGGGAGCACGCCCGGCGCGCTCCCGGCCTGCCCGGCGAGTCGCGCTGGCTGACCGAGGAACTCTGGTACGCGGCCTACCTGATGGGCGTGCACGCGGCCCCCTCGGTCCCGGCCGGATCCCAGCAGGCCGTGCGGGCCTGCCTGCGCAGCCTGGTGCTCGGCGGCTCCAACAGCCTCGGCCGGGAGTACCGGTGGGCGCTGGAACAGGTCGGCCCGCTGACGGAGCTGGCCGCGTCGGCGGTCGAGGCCGGTCGGACCCGACGGCGCCGGCACGGGCCCCCGGCGGCGATCGGCCGGGACCGGCTGGCCGCACTGCCGCCGGCCTCGGAGATCTGGCAGGGCGTCCCCACCGAGCTGGAGGAATCATGACCCGACGACTCGTCTTCTCCCCGCACGCCGACGACGCCGTGCTCTCCTGCCACGGCGCGCTGGGCCCCGGCACGGACGTCGTCACGGTCTTCGCCGGAGTGCCCGAGGACGCCGGTCTGCTGACCGACTGGGACCGGCGGCTCGGCGTCGGGAGCTCCCGGGAACTGGCGCTGGAGCGCCTCGACGAGGATGTCCGCTCCTTCGCCGGAACCGGGGTCGCGCTGGAGCAGTGGCCCTTCCTGGACGGCCAGTACCGCCCCGGAGTCGTGCCGCAGGAGCTGCTGCCGGCGATGCGGACCAGGATCCGCGCGGCCGCCGAGGTCTGGCTGCCGGCCGGGCTGCTGGTCCACCCCGACCACGTCCTGGTCCGCGACACCGGCCTCGCCGCGTGCGCGGAACTCGCCCGGGAGGGGGTGCGGCCGGGGCTGGTGCTCTACGCCGAATACCCCTACCAGCTCTTCCAGATGGGCAACGCCCGGCGCGCGGCCGGCACCCATGCGAGCTACGACTGGACCAACGCGGACCCGAGCGCCCTCACCGCCTGGTCCGAGGAGGTCTTCCCCCGGGCGGCCGCCCCGCAGCACGCACCGGTGGGGAGCCGACTGGGAGCGGAGGCGGTCGCCGCCAAGGAGGCGTCCGTCCGGGCGCACGCCACCCAGGTCGACGAGCTCGACCGGCAGGTGCACGGCCGGTTGCTGAAGCCGGACAACATCGGCCTGGAGTACTGGTGGCCGCTGCGGAGCGCCGAGGCGGCCGTCGCCGACCTGGACCAGGAGAGTCTGTGATGGCACCCGGGCCCGAGCTCTCCGGGGCCGCCCGCTGGCGGCTGCGGCTGGGCGTACCGGACCTGGCCGGGCACGGCCGCATCGTCTCGGCAACCCTGCTGGACTCCTTCGGCGTCGGGATGTTCGTCCCGCTCTCGTTCCTGTTCTTCGTGCTGACCACGCGTCTCGGCGTGGCCGAGATCGGCCTGGGCAGCAGTGTCGCCACGCTGCTGTCGCTCCCGGTCGCGCCGGTGGCCGGCAGCATCGTCGACCGCTGGGGTCCGCGGACCTCGCTGATCGCCAACAACCTGCTCGCCGCTGCGGGCTTCCTCTGCTACCTGCTGGTGGACTCGCTGCCCACGCTGGTGGGGAGCATGTTCCTGGTGCTCTGCGCCGAGCGCCTGTACTTCGCCTCCTGGCCGGCCCTGGTCGCCGACATCGCCGAGGGCGCCGAGCTGGACCGCTGGTACGCCTTCACCACCGCCGGGATGAATGCCAGCGTGGGCATCGGCGGAGCCGCCGGCGGACTGCTGCTGGGCAGCGGCTGGTCCGGCGCCGCCGTGTTCATCGTCGCGGTGAACGCAGCCACCAGCGTGGTCGCCGCCGTCCTGCTGCTCGCCCCGGCCTCGGCGAGGGCGGCGGGCGGACGTCGGCCGCCCGCCGCCGCCCCGCCGGACGGGACGCCGCCGGACGGGACGCAGGCCGCCCGGCCGGCCGGCTGGCGGACCCTGCTCCGGGACCGCGCGCTGCTGACCCTGATGGGCGCGCAGGCCGCGTTCGCCTTCGCCTGGCTGATACCGACGATCGTGCTGCCGGTCTACCTGGTCGAGGTGGACCACCTGCCGACCTGGCTGCCGTCGACGGCGCTCGCCGTCAACGCCGTGGTCATCGTCTCGACGCAGTCGGTGCTGACCGCACGGCTGGTCGCGTTCTCCCGGACCCGGGTGGTCTCCTGGGCCTCGCTGCTGATGCTCGGGTCCATCGCACTGCTGGGGCTGGGCGCGAGCGGGAGGGGCGCGGGCACCGTGGTCGCGGTCTTCGCGGCCGTGCTGTTCTTCACCGCCGGGCAGATGATGGCCGGCCCGGCCACCACCGCGATCTCCGCGACCGCGGCCCCGACCGAGGCGCGCGGCCGCTACCTGTCGCTCTTCAACCTCACCTGGGCGGTGTCGGCGACCCTCGGCCCGGTGCTGGTCGGCTCGCTGATCCAGCACCACGCCGCCGTCTTCTGGTCCCTCCTCGCGGCGCTGGTGGCCCTGGGCGGCTACGGCTACCGCCTGGCCGACCGCTGGGCCGCGGCGGCGACCCCGACCCCAGTCGCGGCTGCGGTCGAGGTCGAGGTCGAACTCACCGGGCGCTGAGCCGGGCGCCGAACCGGCCGCTCAGCCGCGCGCTCAGCGGGTGCGGCCGCGCGGCTTCAGCGGGACCGGGGGCAGGGCCGGGGCGAGCAGCCGGGCGCCGTCGTAGCCGTGGACCTCGCCGAAACGGTCCGCCGGGGCGTCGTTCCAGGCCGCGCGGGCCTCGGCGATCTCCTCGCCGCTGCGGGCGACGAAGTTCCACCACATGACGATCTTCTCCTCGAAGGGCTCGCCGCCGAGCAGCAGCAGGCTGCTGTCCGCGTCGGCGCGCAGCGGCAGCTCGGTCCGGCCGCAGCCGAGGTAGAGCAGCGCGCCGGGTTCGACCCGGACCCCGTCGACGTCGACCGATCCTGACATGGACAGCACCGCGTACTCGAAGTCGCGCTCCAGCGGCAGCCGGGCGGCGGCGCCCGCGGCGAGCGTCAGGTCGGCGCCGACCAGCGGCGAGTACACGGCGCCCGGCGAGCGGGCGCCGTCCAGCTCGCCCAGGATGACGGTGGCCCGGAGGCCGGGCGCGGCGACCTCGGGCAGCTGCGGGTGGTGCTCGAAGTGCGGCTCGGTGTGCCGGTGCCGGTCCGGGATCGCGACCCAGAGCTGCGCGCCGTGGAGCACCGGCCCGTGGCCGCGCGGCGACTCCTCGGAGTGCGCGATGGCGCGGCCCGCCGTCATGATCCCCAGCTCGCGCGGCCGGACGGTGGCCAGGCTGCCGACGCTGTCGCGGTGGGTCACCTCGCCGTCGTGCAGCCAGCTGACGGTCTGCAGCCCGGTGTGCGGGTGCGGGGCGACCTGCATCCCCGGCTCGTCCACGATGTCGTCCGGGCCGTAGTGGTCGACGAAGCACCAGGCCCCGACCATCCGCCGGCCCAGGTTCGGCAGCAGCCGCCGGACCACGGTGCTCTCGCCCAGCGGCACCTGCTTGCCCGTCAGCAGTTCGTGGACCGGCCGGGCCGACACGTCGTCACGTCCGCCGCAGACCCGCGCCTGCGGGGCGGTCTCAAGGTTGCTCATACCACCGCACCCTAGCTCCGGCGGCGGGCCAACCAGTACAGGCTCTCGACCTCGGGTGCGCCGATGACGAGAGCCGCCCCGGGCTGCTCCCGCAGTGCCTGCATGGCGTGCAGGACGTCGGCGAACGGCTGGACGCCGAGGGCGTCGGCCACCTGCTCCGCCTCCTCCTGCCCACCCTCGTCGAGCTGCCGGCGGATGTCCCGCAGCATGGACCGGCAGCGGACGAAGGCGGCGGCCCTACCGTCGACCAGCGCCTTCCGGCCGAGGCCGAAGACCTCGATGGTCGCCTGCCCCTTGGCGGTCCGTGCCCGGTACTCACCCGTGCGCAGCACCAGTTGGAGGTGGAGCACCGGGTCCTCCCGTGCGGGGTCGACCAGCAGGCAGTGGCCTGCCTCGTCGACCGGGAAGCGGTCCCGCTTGTGGTTGCTGTTGCAGTGCGTGCAGGCGAGCAGGTGGTTCACCCAGGCGAAGGCACCGAGCGGATTGCGGGCCAGCGGCTCGAAGTGGTCGATGGACGCCCCGTGGCTGTCGCCGCAGTACATGCACCGCTGCACGCCGGGAGCCATCCGGTCCAGGACCTCGCGCAGCTGCCGCCGTAAGGAGGACGAGTCCGACCAGGCTCGGCGGGCCCGGTCCAGGGTGGCCCCACGCCGGGCCAGCGTGTCGGTGCGCCGGGCGAGTTGTCGCTCCAGTCCGGGCTCCAGCGCGGGCCGGTCCAGCGGGATCACCGGTGAGGCGCCAGTCGGGCGGAGACCTCGATCACCCGCGCGCTGAGCGAGCTGTTGAGCCTGTTGCTCAACTCCTCGTACTCGGCGAGCTCCGACTCCGAGGCGTCGCCGCTCAGCACCCTGCCCTCCAGGTCGCCGACCCTCCGGCGGGCCTGCTCCGCCGCTGCGGAGTACGGGCTCTCCAGACCGAACAGGTCGGAGAGGATGGCGTCGTCGCCGCTGCCGTAGACGATCCGCTGGTACAGCTCCTGGTCCACCACGGCGGGCGGGGTGCTGTCGCCGGGCGCGCCGAGCCGGATCAGGCCGCCCGGGTCGGCGGCCTGGCAGATGTACGGGCTGTGGGTGGTGACCAGGAACTGGACGTCGGGGAAGTGCGCCTTCAGCCAGTAGCCGATCCGCTGCTGCCAGGTGACGTGGAGGTGGGCGTCCACCTCGTCGATCAGCACGATGCCGGGGGTCGCCACCAGCGGCCGTCCGCCCTCGGTCACCAGGTCGACGCCCGCGCCCGGCCCCTGGGTCGCCAGGGACCAGAGGACGTGGAGGACCAGGGCCACCGCCGAGCGGTAGCCGTCGCTCATCTCGTAGAGGGTGAACTCCTGCCCGTCCCTGGCGATCCGGAGTCCGTCGGCGTCGACCTTGCGCACCTCGTGCCCGTCCGGGAGCAGCCCGTCCTGGAGCAGCGCCAGTACGACGGTCAGCAGTGCACCCGCCGCCTCGTCGCCGGTGAGGCTGCGGTGGTGCATGTCGACCAGCCAGAACACGCCCTCACTGAGGCTCACCTCCTCGTCGAACAGGCTGGCGACCGCCGGCAGCCGGAATCCCGTGCCCCGCCCCACCTCCCGACCGAGTCGTCGGTAGGCGCCCACCGCGATCAGGCAGCCCAGATCGGTGTACTCCAGCACGTCGCTGTCGACCTCGTAGGAGAGCAGACCGTCCCCGCCGGTGATCCGGGTGCTGCGCAGGAGCCGACGGGGTCGGGACGGGGCCTCCCCCTCGCGCCCGCGCGTCCTCACCCAGGTACTGGTGACCTGTGCGGTCGCCGGTCCCGCCAGAAAGGCCGCGGATTCGTCGTCGGGAAGCGGGTCCTCGCTGTCGTCACCGTCCCTGAGCCAGAACAGCTCCTCCGGATTCTGCGCGCTCAGGGTGATCCTGATGAACGCGTCCTCCGTCACCGGCCACGCGGACAGGTCGTCCGGGTCGTGCAGTCCGAGCCCGACCACCACCGCTCGCAGCAGGCTGGTCTTGCCGGAGGCGTTGCGACCGGCGAGAACGGTCCAGCCGGCGTGGGAGCCGTCGGGGCGGACCAGGTCGAGGTCCACGCTGCGGCTGCCGGAGAAGCCCTTGACGCCGGAGATCTCAAGCCTGGAGATGTACACGGGGTGGCCCCTCCCTCAGCAGCGGACGGCTTCGACTCTATCCAACGATCCGCACCGGCAGCGGGCGCAGCGCCTCGCGCAGGGAGGCCGCCAGCCGGTGGTACTCGGGGGTGCGGGCGGAGCCGGGGCGGTGGGTGAGGCCGATCCGGCGGCCGGGGGCCGGGGCCGCGAAGCGGGTGGTGGCCAGCCGCTCGGAGCGGCCGGTCTCGACGTCCACCGCGGTGGCCGGGAGCAGCGTCACCCCGAGGCCGCCGGCCACCAGTTGGACCAGGGTGGACAGTCCGGCGGCGCGGGTCGCGCCGGGTTCGGCGCCGACCTCGCGGCAGAGGTCGAGCGCCTGGTCGCGGAGGCAGTGGCCCTCCTCCAGCAGCAGCACGTCGAGGTCGAGCAGGACGTCGCGGGGCACGTCGCGGCGCTGGGCCAGGGCGTGGTCGGGCGGGGTGACCAGGACGAAGTCCTCGTCGTAGAGCGGGATGTCGACCATGCCGGGGACGCTGGGGTGGGCGAGCAGCAGCAGGTCGAGCCGGCCGGAGCCGAGGCCGTCGAGCAGCTGCGGGGTGCGCTCCTCGTGGACGTGGAGGTCGAGCTCCGGGTAGTGGTCGCGGGCCAGGGTGAGCACGACCGGCAGCAGGTAGGGGGCGACGGTGGGGATCACGCCGAGGTGCAGCGGACCGGTGAAGGGCCGGCGGGAGGCCTCGACCTCGTCGCCGAGGGCGTGCAGCTCGGACAGCACCCCGCGCGCGTGGACGGCGACGCGCTCGCCCAGCGGGGTGATGATGACCTTCCGGGTGGTCCGCTCGACGAGCTGGGCGTCCAGATTCTCCTCCAGCGCGGCCACGGCCCCGGACAGGGCCGGCTGGCTCATGCCGATGGCGGCGGCGGCATCGCGGAAGTGCCGGTGCTCGACGACCGCGACGAACGCTCTGAGCTGGGAAATCGTGGGGGTGCGCAGCTTGCTGATAGGTGCCTCCGATCAATGGATCCAAGTGTAGCTATTTCACTGATCAGTATGCGATGTGTCACCGTGGGACGGTCCGCCGAGCCGGAGAACCCGCTGCAAGACGGACAAAAACCCTCACTCAGAGCCAAGGAGGAGCGAACGTGCTCACCATCGGTGACAAGTTCCCCGCGTACGACCTGAACGCCTGCGTCGACCTCGACGCGGACAAGGCCTTCGCCCGTGTCGACCACAAGTCCTACGAGGGCAAGTGGAAGATCGTCTTCTTCTGGCCGATGGACTTCACCTTCGTCTGTCCGACCGAGATCGCCGCCTTCGGCAAGCTCAACGAGGAGTTCGCGGACCGCGACGCGCAGGTCCTGGGCGTCTCCGGCGACTCCGAGTACGTGCACCACGCCTGGCGCAAGGACCACAAGGACCTCCGCGACCTGCCCTTCCCGATGCTCGCCGACGTCAAGCACGAGCTGATGCGGGACTGCGGCGTCGAGGGCGAGGACGGCACCGCCCAGCGCGCCGTCTTCATCGTGGACCCCAACAACGAGATCCAGTTCGTGATGGTGACCGCCGGTTCCGTCGGCCGCAACCCCAAGGAGGTCCTCCGGGTCCTCGACGCGCTGCAGACCGACGAGCTGTGCCCCTGCAACTGGACCAAGGGCGAGACCACGCTGGACCCGGTCGCCCTGCTCGCGGGCGAGTGACGCAATGGCTCTCGACGAACTGAAGGCCGCGCTCCCGGAGTACGCCAAGGACCTGAAGCTGAACCTGGGCTCGGTCATCGGCAACTCCGACCTGCCGGCCCAGCAGCTCTGGGGCACGGTGCTGGCCTGCGCGATAGCCTCGCGCAGCGAGCGGCTGCTGGCCGAGCTGGAGCCCCAGGCCAAGGCCGAACTGAGCGCGGAGGCCTACACCGCCGCCAAGTCCGCCGCCGCCATCATGGCGATGAACAACGTCTACTACCGCACCCTGCACCTGCTCTCCGACAAGGAGTACGGGACGCTGCGGGCCGGCCTGCGGATGAACGTCATCGGCAACCCGGGCGTGGACAAGGTCGACTACGAGCTCTGGTGCCTCGCGGTCTCGGCGATCAACGGCTGCGGCCAGTGCCTGGACTCGCACGAGCAGGTGCTGCGCAAGGCCGGCGTGGAGCGGGAGACCGTCCAGGCCGCGATCCGGATCGCCGCCGTGCTGCAGGCCGTGGGCGTGACGCTGGAGGCCGAGAGCCGGATCGGCTGACCCGCCGCCGCCTCGCCCCACCCGAAACACCCGCGCCCGGTACCACCGGAGGCCCCGCCCGCCGAGAGCTCAGCCCTCGGCGGGCGGGGCCTCCGCCGTACCCGGGGAGCCGGACGTCGTCTGCGCGGCGATCAGCGCGGCCCGCACGTTCTCGCCGGCCCGCTGCCTGGCCCTGAGGTAGCCGACGGTGGTGTTGGTCACCGCCACCAGCGGCACCGCCACGACCGCGCCGCCGATGCCGGCCACGATGGATCCGATGGTCACCGACAGCACCACCGCGATCGGGTGGACCCGGACCGCGCGGCCGAGGATCAGCGGCTGCAGCAGGTGGCCCTCGATCTGCTGCACCGCCAGCAGCACCACCAGCACCATCGCCGCCGTGAAGACGCTCTTGGTCACCAGCGCGATCAGCACCGCGATGGTCCCGGTGACCAGCGCGCCGACCAGCGGCACGAAGGCGCCGAGGAAGATCAGCACCGAGATCGGCGGCGCCAGCGGCACCCCGAGCAGGTAGATGCCGATGCCGATGGAGACCGAGTCGATGAAGGCCACCAGCACGGTGCCGCGCACGTAGGCGCTCAGCGTCGACCAGGCCCGGGGGCCGGCCCCGGCCATCGCCATCCGGGCGCCGGGCGGGAACAGCCGCAGGATCCAGCCCCAGATCCGCTCGCCGTCGTAGATCAGGAAGAAGGTGCAGAAGGCGGCCAGGAAGACCCCGGTGAGGATCTCGATCACCACGCCGACGGTGGAGAAGCCGAAGGAGGTGATCTGGTCGCTGTTGGTGCCGACCGCGTTCTGCAGCTGCTTGACGAACTCGTTGATCTGAGTGTCGGTCAGGTGCATCGGGCCGTGGGTGAGCCAGCCGTGGATCTGCGAGATGCCGGTCTGGACCTTGTCGGTCACCTCGCTGAGGTGGGTGTTGACCTGCCAGCCGACGAACCAGCCGACCAGGCCGATCCCGGCCAGGCCGCCGATGAACGTCAGCGCGGCGGCCAGCGCCCGGGGCAGCCCCAGGGCGGTGAGCCGGGACACCGTCGGCTGCAGCAGCGCGCTGATCAGCAGCGCGGCGATGAAGGCCAGCGCCACGATGTGAAGGGTCTGCACCACCAGGAAGAGGACGTAGAGGCCGACGCCAACGACCAGCAGCCGCCAGACCACCTCGGCGGCGACCTTCAGGCTCCAGGGCACGGCCTCGGTGGGGCTGGTCGGCAGGGCCGGATAGGACGGGCCGCCGTCGGCGGCGGCCGGGGCCGGCACGGGCAGCGGCGGCGGATCGTTGCGGTGCTCGGCGAGGTGGATCTCCTGCTCGGTCCGGCGCCGCCGTCGCTCCAGGCGCTCGGAGAGCTTCCGTGCGGCGGCCGCACCCCAGGCCACCATGCTCCCGCGCCCCTCGCTCGCGCGCTCCTCGCCGGACATCGCTACCCCGCCCCTTCGCCCCGCCGTGGATCTGCCTCCTGGAACGGTACCTGCTGGGAAGGAGCGGAACGGGACGGGTCACCCTCCGGGGCGCCGGAATATCGCCCGGATCGTCTGATTATCCGGTCTTTGTGACCGAAATGGGTTTAGCCCTCGCCGACCCGGGGGACGACACCGGGTGCGACCGCCCCGCACACAGCGGTCGTTCCGTGGGAGAAATAAGGAAGCCCCCGATCGGACAGGGATCGGGGGCTTCCACACGCTTCGGGGCTGCCGCTGCTGCGGTCGGGCCCTAGTAGGACCGGTTGACCTGCCAGTAGGCCCAGGCGCCGCACGGGCTGCCGTAGCGGTTGTCCATGTAGCTGACACCCCACCGTATCTGCGTGGCGGGGTTGGTCCGCCAGTCGGCGCCGGCCGAGGCCATCTTCGATCCGGGCAGTGCCTGGACCAGACCGTACGCCCCGGAGGAGGGGTTGGTCGCGGTGTAGTCCCAGCCGCTCTCGTGGGTGACGATGTTGCTGAAGCAGGAGAACTGGGTGGCGTTGCCTATGATCGACTCGGCCATGGCCTGGATCGAACCGGGCGCGTAGGTCTGCTGCAGGCTCGCCTCGGCGGCGGCGGCCTTCTGGGCGGCGGCCTGAGCCGCAGCGGCCTTGGCAGCCGCAGCCGCCTTCTCCGCGTCGGCCTTCGCCAGAGCGGTGTGGGCGGCGGCGAGACGCGCGGACTCGGCGGCTACCTTCTGCGCCGCGGCGGTGGCATCCGCCTGCTGCGCATCGGCCTGTCGCGCGATGTTGTCGCTGATCGTCTGCGCCTGGACACCCGAGGGGATGTCGGCAAGAAGAGTGCTGCCTGCGATGTCGGTGGTCTGAGCGGCCGGCTGCGTGCTGCCATGGGCAACACCGACCACGGCTCCGACGGCAGTGACGGCGGTGGCGGAGGCCACGGCCACACCCCGAACCGAGATCCGGTTCACACGGTTTCCTTCCAGCGTCGCCCGTGTGGTGACCGCACGGTCGAACCCTGCCCCTGACGCTGGCCTCCCCCTGCACTGGTCACGGGAGACGCGGGCCCGTACGCCCCGGTGGGAACGGGACGCTGGTCGATCTCGGGCGGCGTACGGCAGACAAGCCGTGTTCAGTTGTAGCAACTCGCACACACTGCCATCTCTCGATGACACGTCCACCCCTGGGGGTGCCCAATCACGCCGTACGCGGGGCCTGACAGAAACCACACCATGCCCGACCAAGACGCGTCGGCGCAATTCTCAGTTGCGTGGCGAAGCTCACATGCCGTACAGGCGCCAAAGATGTGCGATTGCCCTACTGAAACACCGCCAGAGTGGTTACGATCGGGCCAATTTGCCCGACTCCCACCGTCGCCGCTGCGACTTCTGAGGTGGTTTCAGCCGGATTGATCCGGACAAAAGCCTCCCGGCGCCGGGGACGACACTGCCGGTCCAGGCCGAACCAGGACCGGCAGTGCAGTGAACCCGGCGTCAGCCCGGAATGTCCTCCAGCATCTCGGTCACCAGGGCCGCGATCGCGGAACGCTCCGAGCGCGTCAGGGTGATGTGCGCGAACAGCGGATGCCCCTTCAGCTTCTCCACCACCGCGACCACCCCGTCGTAGCGCCCCACCCGCAGGTTGTCGCGCTGCGCCACGTCGTGGGTGAGCACGACCCGGGAGCCCTGGCCGATCCGGGACAGCACCGTCAGCAGGACGTTGCGTTCCAGCGACTGGGCCTCGTCCACGATCACGAAGGCGTCGTGCAGCGAGCGGCCGCGGATGTGGGTGAGCGGCAGGACCTCCAGCATCCCCCGGGCCAGGATCTCCTCGATCACGTCCGGGGTGGTCACCGACGAGAGGGTGTCGAAGACCGCCTGCGCCCAGGGCCCCATCTTGTCCGCCTCGGAGCCGGGCAGGTAGCCCAGCTCCTGGCCGCCGACCGCGTACAGCGGACGGAAGACCATCACCTTGCGGTGCTGCCGCCGCTCCAGCACGGACTCCAGGCCCGCACAGAGCGCCAGCGCGGACTTGCCGGTGCCGGCCCGGCCGCCCATCGAGATGATGCCGATGTCCGGGTCGAGCAGCAGATCCAGCGCGATCCGCTGCTCGGCGCTGCGCCCGCGGAGGCCGAAGACCTCCCGGTCGCCGCGGACCACCCGCACCCTGCCGTCCGGGGTCACCCGGCCCAGCGCCTTGCCGCGCTCGGAGGTCAGCACCAGGCCGGTGTGCACCGGCAGGTCCCGCGCCTCGGGGATGTCCACGCCGCCGGCCCCGTGCTCGGCCGCCGCCCCCCCGCCGAAGAGGGCGTCCACCTGCTCGCCGGAGACGGCGAGCTCCTGCATCCCGGTCCAGCCGGAGGTGATCGCGAGTTCGGCCCGGTACTCCTCGGCCAGCAGGCCGACCGAGCTGGCCTTCACCCTCATCGGCAGGTCCTTGGAGACGACGGTGACGTCGTACCCCTCGGCCTGGAGGTTGCGGGCCACCGCGAGGATGCGGCTGTCGCTGTCCCCGAGCCGGTAGCCGGCCGGGAGCACGGACGGGTCCGTGTGGTTCAGCTCGACCCTGATCGTGCCGCCCACCTCGCCCACCGGGATGGGGGCGTCGAGGCGGCCGTACCGCACCCGGTAGTCGTCGAGCAGGCGGAGCGCCTGCCGGGCGAAGTAGCCGAGTTCCGGATGGTGCCGCTTGGCTTCCAACTCGGTCACCACGACCACCGGGAGCACGACTTCGTGCTCCTCGAATCGGGTCATCGCGGCCGGGTCTGCCAGCAGCACGCTGGTGTCGAGGACGTACGTGCGCCGGTCGTGCAAACTCCGGCGGCTCTTGGAGCTGACCACAGGGCCTCCCGGGCGAATGACCTGCTGTCATCCGCGGCTCACCGATCCCTTGCGGCCCCGTTGGCCGAGGTCACGGTCTGCTCTGGGTATTCCCCTGCACCCCGGAACCCATGCCGGTCGAACCGAACTGACGCATCAGCGACACCAGGTGTTCAGCCGCCGAAGCGTCGCTGCCGGTTGGCGTAGTCGCGCAGCGCGCGGAGGAAGTCGACCTTGCGGAAGGCCGGCCAGTACGCCTCGCAGAAGTAGAACTCCGAGTGCGCGCTCTGCCAGAGCAGGAAGCCGGACAGCCGCTGCTCGCCGGAGGTCCGGATCACCAGGTCGGGGTCGGGCTGGCCACTGGTGTAGAGGTGTCGGGCGATGTGCTCGACGTCGATCATCTCGGCGAGCTCCTCCACCGAGGTGCCGAGGGCGGCCTGCTCCTGCAGCAGCTTGCGGACGGCTTCGGCGATCTCGTGCCGACCGCCGTAGCCGACGGCGACGTTGACGACTATGCCGGCCTTGTGCGCGGTCGCCTCGTCGGCCTCCTTGAGGACGGCGGCGGTGTGCGCGGGCAGCAGGTCGAGCGCCCCGACCGGGTGCACCCGCCAGCGGCCGTCGGCGACCAGGTCGCGGACCGCCTGCTCGATGATGCCGAGCAGCGGGACGACCTCCTCCTGCGGACGGCTGAGGTTGTCGGTGGAGAGCAGCCACAGGGTGACCACCTCGACGCCGACCTCCTCGCACCAGCCGAGGAAGTCTGGGATCTTGTCGGCGCCGGAGCGGTGGCCGTCGACGGTGGACATCCCGGCGGCCCGGGCCCAGCGGCGGTTGCCGTCGAGCATCACGCCGACGTGGCGGGGCACATTGGTACGGTCGAGGTGCGCTTCGACCCGGCGGCCGTAGAGGCCGTAGGTCAGCTGCCGGAGGACAGGTGTACGTCGGATAACCCTGCCGACATCCATGTGCGTGCGCCCCTCTGTTACTCCTCGCCCGGTGGGACACCCTACTCCGGCCTCATGAGGCGTACGGCCAAGGGATGGCCAGGCGTATTGTTCATCACACGTACAAATACATGGCCATCCACTGCCGTGCAGCGTGAGAGGTGTACCCCCGATGATCCCAGCTCCGTACCGGGCCGACGAGACCCGATACAACGGCTCGATGGCGTACCGGCGGACCGGTCGCAGTGGGCTGAAGCTGCCCGAGATCTCGCTCGGCCTGTGGCACAACTTCGGCGACGACAAGCCGCTGGAGACCCAGCGCGCCATCCTCCGCCGCGCCTTCGACCTGGGCGTCACCCACTTCGACCTGGCCAACAACTACGGACCGCCGTACGGCGCGGCCGAGGCCAACTTCGGCCGGCACCTGGCCGCCGACTTCCGTCCCTACCGGGACGAGCTGGTGATCTCCACCAAGGCCGGCTACGACATGTGGCCGGGCCCCTACGGCGAGTGGGGTTCGCGCAAGTACCTGACCGCGAGCCTGGACCAGTCGCTGCAGCGGATGGGCCTGGACTACGTCGACATCTTCTACTCGCACCGCTTCGACCCGGAGACCCCGCTGGAGGAGACGATGGGCGCGCTCGCGTCCGCCGTCCAGCAGGGCAAGGCGCTGTACGTCGGCATCTCCTCCTACAGTGCGGAGAACTCCCGGAAGGCCGCGGCGATCCTGCGCGAGCTGGGCGTCCCGCTGCTGATCCACCAGCCCTCCTACTCGATGCTGAACCGCTGGATCGAGGAGGACGGGCTGCTGGACGTACTGGAGCAGGAGGGCGCGGGCTGCATCGGCTTCGCACCGCTCGCCCAGGGCATGCTCACCGACCGCTACCTGCACGGCATCCCGGAGGGCTCGCGGGCCTCCCAGGGCAAGTCGCTGAACCCGGCGGAGCTCACCGAGCAGACCCTGTTCAAGCTGCGCGCGCTCAACGACATCGCGGCCGGGCGCGGCCAGACGCTGGCCCAGCTGGCGCTGACCTGGCTGCTGCGCGACCCGCGGATGACCTCGGCGCTGATCGGCGCCTCCTCGGTGGCGCAGCTGGAGGCCAATATCGCGGCCGTCCAGGGCGCCCCGCTGAGCGCGGAGGAACTGGTCGAGATCGACCGCTATGCGACGGACGCGGACATCAATATCTGGTCCACCTCCAGCGAGGCCTGAGAACTACTCCCCCAATACTCCGGTCTATACCTCTTACGGGCAGTTCAGTGGCGGATACACCGTCCTGAGCTGCCCGTTCTTTTGCACAACCCTGCCTTAACGGAGCCTTAAGTGGCTGCGCACACTCTTGACACCTTGATTGGTCTAGGCCAACTTGTGGGGCAAGCTTCATCCGCTGTCTTCCTCCCCTCCCCCCACATGAGGACAGATCCATGCCTTCTCCCCGCCGCACGACCGGTGTTGTCACCGCCTGTGCCACTGCCTTCGGCCTCGCCCTGACCGGGCTGGTCGCCTTCACCGGCGGCGCCGACGCCGCCACCACCAACCTGGTGGTCAACCCCAGTTTCGGCACCGGCACCCTCGCCAACTGGACCTGTGACGCCGGCACCGGCAGCGTCGTCAGCAGCCCCACCTACAACTCCAGCCCGTACGCCCTGGCCGCCGCCGCCACCAGCAGCGACGACGCCCAGTGTTCGCAGACCATCAGCGTCCAGCCCAACTCCTCGTACTCGCTGAGCTCCGAGGTCCAGGGCAGCTACGTCTACCTGGGCACCACCGGCGACGGCACCACCGACGTCTCCACCTGGTCCAGCAACAGCGCCTGGAACCAGCTGAGCACCTCCTTCACCACCGGCGCCTCCACCAAGAGCGTCACCATCTACCTGCACGGCTGGTACGGCCAGGGCACCTACTACGCGGACAACGTCACGCTCACCGGCCCGGCCGGCTCCAGCCCCAGCCCGTCCGCCTCGGTCTCCGCCAGCGCCTCGGCCTCCGCCTCCGCCTCCGCCTCCGCGTCCCCCAGCGCGTCGGCCTCGGCCTCGGCCAGCCCCAGCGCCTCCGCGAGTGCCTCCGCGAGTGCCTCCGCCTCGGCGTCGGCCAGCCCCTCGGCCTCGGCCAGCTCCACCCCGCCCAGCGGCGGCAACAAGCACTGGGTGACCGGCTACTGGCAGGACTTCGACAACGGCGCGACGGACCAGACCATCGCCGCCGTCAACCCGGCGTACAACATCATCGCCGTGGCCTTCGCCACCGCCGACTCGGCCGGCGACGGCGGGGTCACCTTCTCGCTCGACCCGACCCTGGTCAGCAAGCTCGGCGGCTACACCACCGCGCAGTTCGAGGCGGACATCGCCGCCAAGCACGCGGCCGGTGACAAGGTCGTGCTGTCGATCGGCGGCCAGGACGGCACCATCAGCATCGCCAGCTCCACCGCCGCGACCAACTTCGCCAACAGCGCCTACGCGCTGATGAAGCAGTACGGCTTCGACGGGGTCGACATCGACCTGGAGAACGGCCTCAACCCGACCTACATGACCCAGGCGCTGGACCAGCTGGCCGCCAAGGCGGGCTCCGGCTTCATCCTGACCATGGCCCCGCAGACCATCGACATGCTCAGCGCCGGCTCGGACTACCTGGCCACCGCGCTGGACGTGAAGTCCATCCTGACCATCGTCAACACCCAGTACTACAACTCGGGTTCGATGAACGGCTGTGACGGCGGCGTCTACTCCGAGGGCTCCGTCGACTTCATCACCTCGCTGGCCTGCACCGCGATCGAGGCCGGGCTGAGCCCGAGCCAGGTCGGCATCGGCGTCCCGGCCTCGGCCAGCGCCGCCGGCAGCGGCTACGTCGCCCCGAGCGTCGTCGAGAACGCCCTGAACTGCCTGGCCAAGGGCACCAACTGCGGCACCTTCAAGCCGACCACCCTGTGGCCGAGCATCGGTGGCGTGATGACCTGGTCGACCGCCTGGGACGCCAGCAACGGCAACCAGTTCGCGCTGAACGAGGGCGCCTTCGTCCACGCCATGCCGTAACACCCCTCCCCGCACGACCCGCCGCCCGCCGGGTGCCTTCCAGCACCCGGCGGGCGGCGGCGTTCCGGGCCCGGCTCAGGAACCGACGACCGCCAGCGCGTCGATCTCCACCAGCAGCCCGGCCGGCAGCCCGACGTAGATGGTGGTCCGGGCCGGGAAGTCGCCCTCCGGCAGGGCCTTGGCGAACCAGTCGTCGTAGGCCGCGTTCAGCTCGGCGAAGTGCGCGGTGTCGGTGAGGTAGACCCGGGTCATGATGACGTCGCCCCAGCCCGAACCGCCGGCCTCCAGCACCGCCTGGACGTTGCGCAGGGTCTGGTCGATCTGCTCGCGCAGGCCGGGGCCGACCGGGACGCCGGTCGCCGGGTCGAAGCCGACCTGCCCGGCGACCTGCAGCAGACCGCCCTTGGCGGAGCCCTGGGAGAAACTGGCGATCGGGGTCGGGGCCTGGTCGGTGCGGACGGTGGTCTTGCTCATGGGTCGACTCCTCGACGACGTGCCGGGACGATGTGCCGGGCTGTACGGACGAACTCCTGTGCGGCAGGATATGCAATCACTGTTGCACCACGCGCAATCCCGGGAGCGTCATGGACACCGCCGCCCTCCAGCAGCTCGGCAGCACCATCGTCGACTGGCACTTCAAGGGCCTGCCGGCGGCCCGGGAGGGACGCACCGTCGCCGAACTGACCGAGGCCCGGCTGAACCTCTTCGAGGACGGCTTCTCCACCCCGCTGCTGACTCTGGACGCCGACGCCGTCCGGCACAACCTCGCGCTGATGGCCCGCTGGACCGCCGAGCACGACCTGGCCTTCGCCCCGCACGGCAAGACCCCGCTGGCGCCCCAGCTCTACCGCCGCCAGCTCGACCTCGGCGCCTGGGGCATCACCGCCGCCGTCCCCTCCCACCTGCGGATGTACCGGGCCTTCGGGGTCGAGCGGGTGTTCTTCGCCAATGAGCTGGTCGACCCCGCCGCCCTGGCCTGGCTGGCCGCCGAGCTCGACGCCCACCCCGAGTTCCGCTTCGCCTGCTACGTCGACTCCGCGCGCGGGGTCGAGCTGATGGAGCAGGCCCTGACCGCGGCCGGCGGCCGGCGGCCGGTCGACGTGGTGGTCGAGCTCGGCGCGCAGGGCGCGCGCACCGGCGTGCGCGGCATCGAACAGGCCGTCGCCCTCGCCGGGGCGGTCCGGGCGAGCAGCAGGCTGCGGCTGGTCGGCGTGGCCGGCTACGAGGGCACGATCGCCCACCCCGAGGACGACCGCAGCGCGGTCGCCGGCTTCCTGGCCGACCTGGTCGCCCTGGCGCACCGGCTCGACGCCGACGGCGGCTTCGCCGACACCGACGAGATCATCGTCAGCGCCGGCGGGAGCGAGCACTTCGACCTGGTCGCCGCCGCGTTCACGGCCGACGCGCTGAAGCTCGGCAGCCCGGTGCTGCGGCTGCTGCGCAGCGGCGCCTACGTCACCCACGACCACCTCCACTACACCGAGATCACCCCGCTGCGGTCGGCCGACCCGGCCGAGCGGTTCCGGCCCGCGCTCCGGTTGTGGGCGCAGGTGGTCTCCCGGCCCGAGCCGGGCCTCGCCCTGCTCAACGCCGGCAAGCGCGACCTGCCCTACGACCTGGGGCTGCCGCTGCCGCTGCTGGTCCGCCCGGCCGACGGCGGCGCGCAGCGGGAGGCCGCCGGACTGACCGTCACCGCCCTCGCCGACCAGCACGCCTTCGTCCGGGTGGCCCCGGACGCCGAGCTCGCGGTCGGCGACCTGGTCGGGCTCGGCCTCTCCCACCCCTGCACCAGCTTCGAGAAGTGGCAGCTGATCCCGGAGGTCGAGGCCGACGGCACGGTCACCGACTACATCCGCACCTTCTTCTGATGGCGACCCCCTGATGGCGACCTTGCCCGACCTGGTCCTGCGCGGCGCGCTGGTCGTCGACGGCGGCGGCGGCGAGCCCTACCGGGCGGACGTCCGCACCTCAGCGGGCCGGATCGCCGCGATCCACCGCGAGGGCGACCCGGGCGTGCGCCCCGGCGCGGCCCGGGTGGTGGACGCCGACGGGCTGGCGCTCGCGCCGGGCTTCATCGACATGCACGCCCACTCCGACCTGGCGCTGCTCACCGACCCGGCGCACGAGGCCAAGGCCGCCCAGGGCGTCACCCTGGAGGTGCTCGGCCAGGACGGGCTCTCCTACGCCCCCGTCGACGACCGCACCCTGCCCGGGCTGCGCCGCCAGCTGGCGGGCTGGAACGGCGAACCCGAGGGGCTGGACTGGTCCTGGCGCACTGTCGGCGAGTACCTGGACCGACTGGACGCCGGTCCCGACGGCCACGACGGCATGGCCGTCAACGCCGCCTACCTGGTCCCGCACGGCACCCTCCGGGCGCTGGTGACCGGCTGGGAGGACCGTCCGGCCACCCCCGCCGAGCTGCTGCGGATGCGGGAGCTGCTGGCCCAGGGGCTGGCCGAGGGCGCGCTGGGGATGTCCGCCGGACTCACCTACTCCCCCGGCATGTACGCCGGGACCGAGGAGCTGGTGGAGCTGTGCCGGGTGGTGGCCGGGGCCGGGGGCTACTTCTGCCCGCACCACCGCTCCTACGGCGCCCGTGCGCTGGAGGCCTACGCCGAGATGGTCGAGGTGGCCCGGCGCTCCGGCTGCGCCCTGCACCTGGCCCACGCGACCATGAACTTCGCGGTGAACCGGGGCCGGGGCGGCGAGCTGACGGCGCTGCTGGACGCCGCCGCCGACGTCGACCTGAGCCTGGACAGCTACCCCTACCTGCCAGGCTCGACCACCCTGGCGGCGCTGCTGCCCGGCTGGGCGGCGGCCGGCGGCCCGCAGCAGACCCTGCGCCGACTGGCCGATCCGGCGGCACTGGCCACGATCCGGCAGGCGCTGGAGGTCCAGGGCTCGGACGGCTGCCACGGCGTGGTCGCCGACTGGACCACGGTGCAGATCAGCGGGGTGCGCACGGCCTCGCTGCGGTACGCCGTCGGTCTGACGGTGGCCCAGCTCGCCGAGCGCGACCGGCAGTCCGGCTTCGACGCCTTCGTCCGGCTGCTGACCGAGGACGCCCTGGGCACCACCATCCTCCAGCACGTCGGGCACGAGGAGAACGTCCGCACGATCATGCGCCACCCGGCGCACACCGGCGGCAGCGACGGGCTGCTCACCGGCGACCGGCCGCACCCCCGGGCTTACGGCACCTTTCCGCGCTACCTCGGCCACTACGTCCGGGAGGAGGGCGTGCTCGGGCTGGCCGAGTGCGTCGAGCACCTCAGCGCCCGGCCGGCCCGGCGGCTGCGGCTGCCGGACCGGGGTCTGGTCCGCCAGGGCTACCGGGCCGACCTGGTGCTCTTCGACCCGGCCGGCGTCGCCGCCGGGTCGACCTACGAGCAGCCCAGGACGCTCCCGCTGGGCATCCCCTACGTACTGGTGGGCGGCGTCCCGGTGATCGACGACCACCGCCGCACCGACGCCACCCCCGGACGGACGGTCCGGGGCGGCGCAGCGGCCCGGTAGCGGCGGCCGGGGATCAGGAATTCGGCGTGACGTCCAGGACGTGGGTGCCGCCCGGCAGCTTGGGCACGGTGATCGACAGGACGTCGGTGGCCGGGTCCCAGTGGCTGGTGTACGGGCCGTTGATGTTGATCTGCCCGCCGTCCGGGAAGTCCGAGGGCGGCAGGTAGAGGTCGGTCGAGCCGGTCACCCCGGGCAGGTCCGTCCACTGCACGTTCAGGTCGAGCGTCGACTTGTCGTAGCTGAAGGCCACCGGTTGCCCGGCGATGGCCCGCGGATAGGCGGTGGCGATGACGTCGTTCAGCGGCCCGGGCTTGCCGTCGGCGGTCCAGACCCCGCCGAGGTCGCCCGGGTCGTTCGACCAGTAGGCCTCGCCGATCATCAGCTGGTTCAGCAGTCCCTGGACGTAGTCGACGTAGAGGTGGGCGTAGCCGTCGTCGGCGTTGGCCGACCAGGAGCCCAGCAGGATCGGCGCGTCCAGCCGCTCGGCGGTGCGCTGGACCTGGATCGCCCAGGAGGCCAGCTCGCGCTGGGTCAGGAAGACATTGCTGTTGGAGTAGCTGCCGCCGCTGTCCAGCGGCTCCGGGTACAGCTGCGGGGCGTAGCCGATCATGGCCGGTCCGGTGCGCGGGTCGTTCAGCTTCGGCAGCGCGCTGGGCAGTCCCCGGTCGGTGGAGACCGCCTCGGGCTCGACGAACAGCCAGTGGCTGCTGTCGACGGTCCGGATCGCGTCGATGGCCTTCTGGTAGAAGGTCGCCAGCGGCCCCGTCTCGAACGCCGGGCCCTCGATCGAGCCGCCCCAGGGCTGGCTCATCAGGTCGTAGCCGATGACCGCCCGGTTCTTGGCGAAGTAGCCGGCCACCCTGGTCCAGGCCGCGATGTACTGCTGCTGGAGCTGCGGATCGTCCGAGCGGGTGCCCCAGAACTCGTCGTAGGCGTGGACCACCCCGGGCTGGACGTAGGTCAGCTCCCACGGACTCTGCACCTGGGCCGGGAGCCCTCCGCTGTCCGTCGCCCAGGCCGGCGCCCCGCTGCCGCCGAGGGCCGGGCCGTAGAGGTCCTGCTCCATGTCCAGCAGCACGTGGTAACCGGCCGCCTGGTACCAGGCGACGCGCTTGGCGACATTCGCGAGATAGGCCTCGTCGAAGACTCCGGGCTCGGGCTCGACCTGCTGCCACTGGATCAGATAGCGCACGAAGTCCGTGCCCAGTGTGCTGCTCTCATTCGCGACATCGGCCTGGGTCAGCTTGGGCATGCCGTCGGCCGAGGTCAGCGACGAGGCGGAGGTGTCCAACCCGTAGAGGATCAGTGCCCGGCCCTGTGCGTCGGTTATGAACCGCTCATGCCAGGGACCTTTCCCCGAAGGTGACGGTCCGACGGCCGCCAGCAGCGCTGCCGCACAGGCGATCACCACCAGTCCGACCAGCCAACGCCGTACCCGTTCCGCCATGCCACCCCGCCCAACGCGCCTACTGCACACAGTGCTTATTCGGCTGATAGTAGATCGTTCGGATCAAGCCGCCCACCCCGCCAATGTCCGGATTCTGTACCAGCGTCAGAACCGGTGCATAAACTCATGAGTCCGGTGTCCAGTCGCATCGATCGCCCATTAGAGTCCGCTCATGGCCATGATCGAGCAGCTTTCACCGCGCCTTCGCGCGGCCCTCACCCGCCGCGCCATACCCTACGCGGGCGGCGGAGCGACCCTGCTGGTGGTACTGCTGTTCGGATTCAGCCCACTCTGGCTCCATCTCACCACCACCTACGGATACCTGCTCATACCCGGCGCGATCGGGGTGCCGGCGCTGCTGCCGGGGCTGCGGCTGTCGCCGCTCGGCGGGGAGACCGGAACCATGCTGCTGTGCGAGGACTTCGCCGCGCTGCTGATGGTGCTGATCGTGGCCGCGGTCCTCGGGCGCCATGTCCGGACCTACCCCAACTCCGGCCGGGGGCACCGGCTGCTGGTCGGCTGGGGGGCGCTGGTCCTGGCCGGATCGGCCGCCGGCTTCTTCCGGGGCCTGGTCGTGGCCAGGATGGTGGCCGGCGGGCCGCTGAGCTACTTCGGCTACCCGGCGCTCGGCGCGTTCTGCGGCGCGGCCTGGTCGATGGCGCTCGGCTGGATCCCCGGCCTGGCCGCCCTCTTCGCCGTGGACGCCCGGCCGGCCCTGGCCCGGGCGGCGGACCGGACTCCGGCCCTGGTCGGCGCGGTGCACGGGCGGCTGCTGCAGCCGGCGCTGGTGGCGGTCCGGCGCCAGGTCCGGCGGGCGGTGGACGCGTTGGAGGAGCACCACCGCGAGGGCGACGCGGCCTGGCCCGGCCGTGCCGACAGCACCGCTCACACCGACAGCGCCTTCCACACCGACAGCGCCGTCCGCACCGACGGCATCGCACGCACCGACAGCCCCGTTCGCACTGGTGGCACCGCCCGCAGCACCCGCACCGCCCACCCCACCCGCCCCAGCAAGGGGCGGACGAAGGGCGACTGGCAGGACCGCGCCATCTGGGCCGCCGGGCTGGCCGCCGACTTCGGCCAGTCCCTGCTGAACCGCGTCCGGCCGTGGCTGGCGACGGCGGCGACGGCGGTCGCGGCGTTCACCCGCAAGGCCGCCTCCCGGGGAACCAAGGAGTGGACCCGTGCCGTCAAGGAGGGCAAGGGCCTGCGCGACCGCCTGCGGAAGCGCCGCTCGGGCGGCTCCGCCCAGCGGACGGCCCCGGTCGCACGTGACGCGCGTGGCGAAAAACACCAGGCGACTCGGATGACGACCCCGTAGAGTAACGGGGCATGCAGGTGACCCAGTCCAGCAAGCTCGCCAATGTCTGCTACGACATCCGCGGTCCGATCCTCGACGAAGCCATGCGGCTGGAGGAACAGGGCCACCGGATCCTCAAGTTGAACACCGGTAACCCGGCACCCTTCGGCTTCGAGGCACCGCCGGAGATCCTGCAGGACATCCTCCGCAACCTCGCCACCGCCCACGGCTACGGCGACTCCAAGGGTCTTCTCTCCGCCCGCCGCGCGGTGGTGATGCACTACGAGGAGCGCGGGCTGACGGAGCTCAGCGTGGACGACGTCTTCATCGGCAACGGCGTGTCCGAGCTGATCCAGATGGCGATGCAGGCGCTGCTGGACGACGGCGACGAGATCCTGGTCCCGGCCCCGGACTACCCGCTGTGGACCGCCTCGGTGAGCCTGGCCGGCGGCACCGCCGTGCACTACCGCTGCGACGAGCAGGCGGACTGGTTCCCCGACCTGGCCGACATCGAGGCCAAGGTCACCGACCGGACCCGCGGCATCGTGGTGATCAACCCCAACAACCCGACCGGGGCCGTCTACTCGGACGAGCTGCTCCAGGGGATCGCCGAGATCGCCCGCCGGCACAACCTGATCATCTACTCGGACGAGATCTACGACAAGATCCTCTACGACGACGCGACCCACACCTCCACCGCGCTGTTCGCCCCCGACCTGCTCTGCCTCACCTTCAACGGCCTGTCCAAGGCCTACCGGGTGGCCGGCTTCCGCTCCGGCTGGATGGTCATCTCCGGCCCCCGCGAGCATGCCCGCAGCTACCTGGAGGGCCTGGGCGTCCTCGCCAGCATGCGGCTGTGCGCCAATATGCCGGCCCAGCACGCCATCGCCGCCGCACTCGGCGGGCGTCAGTCGATCAAGGACCTGATCCTCCCCGGCGGACGCCTGGCCGAGCAGCGCGACGTCGCCTGGAAGCTGCTCAACGAGATCCCCGGCGTCTCCTGCGTGAAGCCGCGCGGCGCGCTCTACGCCTTCCCGAAGCTCGACCCCAAGGTCTACCGGATCAAGGACGACGCCCAGCTGGTGCTCGACCTGCTCAAGCAGGAGCACATCTACGTGGTCCAGGGCACCGGCTTCAACTGGCCCGATCCGGACCACTTCCGGCTGGTCACCCTGCCCCGCGCGGAGGACCTGACGGACGCGGTGACCCGCATCGGCACCTTCCTGGAGAGCTACTCGCAGCCGTAGCCGTCGTATTCGCCCCTGCCCGGGCAGGGAATTAGACAGAGTCCAAGTTAGGATGGAGTTCACAGTCCATCCCGGCTCTTGTCTCCCGGGTTCCTGCCAGTGCAGAGGGCGAGATGTACGAACAGCCCAAGATCGCAGTACCGGCGCAGCGTCGATCCAGTCCGCGCGTCCACAACAGCAGTGCGCACGACAGCAGCGTCCGCGAGGCCGCCGGCGCTCCACTGGCCGGCCACCTCGTGGCGCTGATGACAGCCACCGAGGCAGTGCGCGAGGCGACCGGGGAGCCGGCCGCCCGGGCCGAGCTCGACCGGGCCCTGGAGCAGCTCGCGCTGCGACTGGGCGAGCTGGAGCCGACCGGCGGCCCGGTCGTCCCCGCCGCGGGCGCGCCGGGCGGCCGGGCCACACCCGCGCCGTCCGCTCGGCCGGCTCGCTGGCCGGGGCGCACGAGCACGCCCACGCCCTCGCCGGGCGGGTGCTGCTGGTGGCGGCGGCCCGTCAGGACACCGCCACCGCCATGCTGGCGTGCCGCCGCATGGATGCCCATGCGGCGGCACGATCAGCGGCTGCCGGGCCGAGAACGCCCGGCACCTGAGGACTCAGCCGAGGCGCTCGACCAGGCTGCGGTACTCGTCCCACAGCTCCTTCGGCGCGTGCTCGCCGAACAGGTCCAGGTGGGCGGGGATCAGGGCGGCCTCCTGGCGCCAGATCTCCGGGTCCACGCTCAGCAGCAGCTCCAGGTCGGCGTCGCTGATGTCGAGCCCGTCCAGGTCCAGCGCCGCACGGGTGGGCAGCACGCCGATGGGCGTGGTGACGCCCTCGGCCCCGCCCTGCAGCCGCTCCACGATCCACTTCAGCACCCGGCTGTTCTCACCGAAGCCCGGCCAGACGAACTTGCCGTCGGCGTTCTTGCGGAACCAGTTGACGTAGTAGATCTTCGGCAGCTTGGCGGCGTCGGCCTGCTGGCCGAGCTTCACCCAGTGGGCGAAGTAGTCGCCCATGTTGTAGCCGCAGAACGGCAGCATCGCGAACGGGTCGCGGCGCAGCTCGCCCACGGTGCCCTCGGCCGCCGCGGTCTTCTCGCTGGCGACGTTGGCGCCGAGGAAGACGCCGTGCTGCCAGTCGAAGGACTCGGTGACCAGCGGGACCGCGCTGGCGCGGCGGCCGCCGAAGAGGATGGCCGAGATCGGCACCCCGGCCGGGTCCTCCCACTCGGGGGCGATGGTCGGGCACTGCGAGGCGGGCACGGTGAAGCGGGCGTTCGGGTGCGCCGCGGGCGTCCCGGACGCGGGCGTCCAGTCGTTGCCGCGCCAGTCGGTCAGGTGGGCCGGGGGCTCCTCGGTGAGGCCCTCCCACCAGACGTCGCCGTCGTCGGTCAGGGCCACGTTGGTGAAGACCGTGTTGCCCCACATCGACGCGATGGCGTTGGCGTTGGTGTCGGCGCCGGTGCCGGGGGCGACCCCGAAGAAGCCGAACTCCGGGTTGATGGCGTAGAGCCGGCCGTCCGCGCCGAAGCGCATCCAGGCGATGTCGTCGCCGATCGTCTCGACCTTCCAGCCCGGGATCGTGGGCTGGAGCATCGCCAGGTTGGTCTTGCCGCAGGCGCTGGGGAAGGCCGCGGTGACGTACACCGGCTCCGCCCGGCCGGCCCCGCCCTGCGGCGGGGTCAGCTTGAGGATCAGCATGTGCTCGGCGAGCCAGCCCTCGTCACGGGCCATGGTGGAGGCGATGCGCAGGGCGTAGCACTTCTTGCCGAGCAGCGCGTTGCCGCCGTAGCCGGAGCCGTAGGACCAGATCTCCCGGGTCTCCGGGAAGTGGGAGATGTACTTGGTGTCGTTGCACGGCCAGGGGACGTCCGCCTCGCCCTCGGCCAGCGGCGCGCCCAGGGTGTGCACGGCCTTGACGAAGTCGCCGTCCTCACCGAGGAAGTCCAGCACCGCCTGGCCCATTCGGGTCATGGTGCGCATGGAGACGGCCACGTACGCGGAGTCGGTGATCTCGACGCCGCACGCGGCGAGAGGCGACCCGACCGGGCCCATGCTGAACGGGACGACGTACATGGTGCGACCGCGCATCGAGCCGGCGAGGAGTCCGGCGCCTTCGCCGCCCGCGCCGCCGCCGACGAAGATCTCCCGCATCTCGGCGGGAGCCTTCCAGTGGTTGGTCGGTCCCGCGTCCTGCTCCCGCTCGGAGCAGATGAACGTACGGTCCTCGACGCGGGCGACATCGCTCGGGTCGGAGGCCGCGTAGTAGGAGTTGGGACGCTTCTCGGGGTTCAGCTTGCGGAACGTTCCCTTGTCGACCAGGAGTTCACACAGGCGCTGGTACTCGGCTTCCGAGCCGTCGCACCACTCGATCCGATCCGGCTGGGTGAGCTCTGCGATCTCCTGGACCCAGGTCAGCAGCCGCTTGTGCGGCGTGGGCGCAGGAGTGGTCAGGGCAGAGTTCTCGTACGGCACGATCGCTCCGTTTCACGCCGAATCGTCCTTGATCCGGCGGCGGGGTTGAGGGTCCTCGCAGCCTAACGCCGATATCTGTAAACCGACATACTGCCCCTCTGCATGTGGTAGTGACCCAGAGCACACATTCCGGTGACAGCGGCCTGACTTGTCCGGAAATACCTGGTCGGAGCAGGTTCGATTCAGGGGGGCGCACGTGACTATTCACACGCGGGACACACCATCTACTGACAGGTAACCTACGGTTCCGTAGGTACGATGGCGGCAACGACCGCCGAGGAGGCCGCCTTGCCCGTCCCCGACACCGGCTCCAGCGCGAGCAGCGCCGACGCCGCCAGTGCTGCTGCGGTCGGCTCCGCCACCGCCCTCCCGCCCGCCAAGCCCAAGCTGCGCGGCTGGCTGCATGCCGGCATGTTCCCGGCCTCCGTCGCCGCCGGGATCGTCCTCATCTGCCTGGCCAACTCGACCGAGGCGCGGATCGCCTGCGCGGTCTACTCGGCCTCGGCCTGGATGCTGTTCGGCATCAGCGCGGTCTACCACCGCTTCACCTGGGGTCCGCGCGGCGAGGCGATCCTGCGGCGGCTGGACCACAGCAACATCTTCCTGATCATCGCCGGCAGCTACACACCGTTCACCATCCTGCTGCTGCACGGCAGCGGACAGCGGCTGCTGCTGTGGCTGGTCTGGGCCGGCGCACTGGCCGGCATCGCCTTCCGGGTCTTCTGGGTCGGCGCGCCGCGCTGGCTCTACACCCCCTGCTACCTCGCCCTGGGCTGGGCGGCGGTGTTCTTCCTGCCGGACTTCCTGCGGACCGGCGGCGTCGCCGTGGTCGTGCTGCTGGTGGTCGGCGGCCTGCTCTACAGCGCCGGCGGCGTGATCTACGGCCTGAAGCGGCCGAACCCCTCGCCGCGCTGGTTCGGCTTCCACGAGGTCTTCCACCTGTGCACCCTGGCGGCGTTCATCGTCCAGTACGTCGGCGTCTCGATCATCGCGTACACCGCCATCGCCTGAGCCCGGCCCGCCGAGCCCGCCCTCCACGCGCGCCCCCTCCCGATTCCGGGAGGGGGCGCTTTTTGTTGTTGACAGTCACAGCCAAATGGTAGTTACTGTCATTAGACAGAAACTACCGAACCGGGGGGCATCATGAACTCGCCGAACGCACCCGCCGCAGCCACGGCCTCCACCGCGGCCGGCCAGGCCGTCGACCCCGCACCGCCGCCGTCCGCCCGCCGCTGGTGGGCGCTGGGGGCACTCGGGCTCAGCGTCCTGGTGCTCGGCTTCGACGGCACCATCCTGAATGTCGCGCTGCCCGACATGTCCGTCGAACTGCACGCCGGCACCAGCCAGTTGCAGTGGATAGTGGACGCCTACCTGGTCGTCTTCGCGGCCGCCATGCTCCCGGCCGGACTGCTCGGCGACCGCTTCGGCCGACGGCGGCTGCTCATCGCCGGACTGACCCTCTTCGGCGCGGCCTCGCTGGTCGGCACCCTCACCGACTCCGCCAACACCCTGATCGCCGTCCGCACGGTGATGGGCCTCGGCGGGGCGTTCATCATGCCGCTCGGGATGTCGATCATCCCCAGCCTCTTCCCGGCCGGCGAGCGAGCCAGGGCCGTCGCCGTGATGACCGCCGGGATGGCCGTCGGCATGCCGCTCGGACCGATACTGGGCGGCCTGCTGCTCAGCCACTTCTGGTGGGGCTCGATCTTCCTGATCAATGTCCCGCTGATCGTCATCAGCATCATCGCCTGCCTGGTCCTGGTCCCCGAGTCGCGCAATCCGGCCGTCCCCCGGGTGGACCTGCTCAGCGCCGTGCTCGGGGTCGGCGGCCTCGCCGCGCTCACCTTCGGCATCATCCAGGGGCCCACGGACGGCTGGGGCAGCCCGCTGGTCGTGGGCGTCCTGGTGGCCTCGGTGCTGCTGCTGGCCGGCCTGGTGCTGCGCGAACGCACCCAGTCGGACCCGATGCTGGACTTCCGACTGCTGCGCGACCCGGTCTACCGGTGGAACACCCTCGCCACCGTGCTGGTCTCGTTCGTGCTGATGGGCGCCCTGTTCGTGCTCCCGCAGTACCTCCAGTCGGTGCTGGGGAACAGCGCCCTGGGCACCGGGGTGCGGCTGATGCCGCTGATGGCCGGGCTGCTGGTGGCCGCCAGGCTGGCCGAGCGGCTGGTCGCCAGGATCGCCGTGCGCGGGGTGGTCAGCGCCGGACTGCTGCTGGTCTCCGTCGCCATGTTCCTGGGCAGCCGCACCACCGTCGGCGACGGCTACGGCTGGACCGCGCTGTGGCTGAGCGTGCTCGGCCTCGGCATGGGCTTCGCCATGGTCCCGGCGATGGGTGCGGCCATGGCCGTGCTGCCGGAGGACCGGGCCGGCGTGGGCTCCGGACTGCTGCAGACCCTCCGCCAGTGCGCCGGCGCCATCGGTGTCGCCCTGCTCGGCAGCATGCTGCTGGGGATCTACACCGGACGGCTCGACACCACCGGGCTGCCGTCCGCCGCCGCCCACACCGCACGGGGCTCGGTCTCCGCCGCCCAGGCCGTGTCCGTCCGGCTGCACGACGGCGCGCTGGCGGTCTCCGCCCACGGCGCCTTCGTCCACGGGATGAACGCCGTGCTGCTGGTCTGCGGCATCGCCGCCGCGCTGTCGGCGCTGCTGATAGCCCTCCGGATGCCCGGGGCCCTCGCGTCCGACACCGACCGTCCGTGACAATCAGTGCCATGACCTCCGCACCACTGCACGACTCCGCAGGCATCGAAGAACTGCTCGGCGCCTCCCTCGGACTGCGTGAACGCAAGAAGCTGAAGACCCGCCGCGCGATCCGCGCGGCGGCCTTCCGCCGTTTCGCCGAGCAGGGGTACGAGGCCACCACCATCGACCAGATCGCGGGCGACGCCGACATCTCCCCCAGCACGTTCTTCAGGTACTTCCCCACCAAGGAGGACCTGGTCATCCGCGACGACTACGACCCGCTGCTGGAGTCCGCGCTGCGCGCCCGCCCGGCGAACGAGTCGCTGGTGGAGTCGATCCGCCACGCCATGATGGAGCCGCTGCGCGAGATCATCGCCGTCGACCACGACGACATGCTGACGCGGATGCGGATACTGATCGACAACCCGGTCGTCAACGCCCGCAACCAGGCCGAGATGCACCGCACCCGGGACATGCTGCTGAACGTCTTCTGCGAGCGCAACGGGCGCTCTCCGGAGGACCTGGAGCTCCGGGTCCAGATCGCGGCCTTCCTGGCCGCCACTTTCGAGACCATCCTCTACTGGGCCCAGCGCGACGGCCAGGACGACATCGTCACCCTGCTCGAACAGGCCCTGGATGCGGTCGCCAAGGGCTTCAACCACTGACCTCGGCCGCCTGCCGTTCCGTCAGGGCTGGAGCAGCCCCACCAGGACCCGGCGGATGATCCGGTCGAACTGCGACTCCGCCGCAGCCACGTCCGAGCCGGTCCCGACGGCCTGAGTCTGGGTCCGGGCTTGTGCCCGTGCCTGGGCCTGGGACTGGGCCTGGGCCTGGGCTTGTGCCCGTGCCTGGGACTGGGCCTGGGCCTGGGCTTGTGCCCGTGCCTGGGACTGGGCCTGGGCCTGGGCTTGTGCCTGCGCCTGCGCCTGCGCGGCCATCGCCGCCGCCAGCTGCGGGTGCCCGCCCCCCAGCGCGACCTGGGCCAGGTACTCCGCCTGGGTCTGCTGCCACTGCGGCACGCTCCGCCCGACGGAGCGCTGCGCCACCTCCATCCGCGCCAACTGCTGGACCAAGCCGCCGAGCACGCCGATCGCCTCGAACTTGACCCGGTTGTCCAGGTCGAGACCGGCCAGCGCGGCCAGCGCCCGCTCCAGGTAGTCGACGGCCCGGGGGCCGATCGGCTGGTGCGAGGCGACCGCCTCCAGCAGCCACGGGTGCCGCAGGTAGACGCCGTGACTTTCCCGGGCCAGCACCAGCAGGTCGCCCAGCCAGTCCCCGCCCGCGTCCCCGTCCCCTTCTCCGCCCCCGCCGCCGCCCCCGAGTCCGACGTAGCTGATCTCGCCGTTGACCTCGTCGGCCATCAGCTCGATCAGTTCGTCCCGGGTCTGGACGTACCGGTAGAGCGAGGCCGGCCCTGTCCCCAGGGTCACCGCGACCGCGCGCATGGTGACCGCCGCCAGCCCCTCCGCATCGGCCAGTGCGACTGCGGCCGCCGCGATCCGGCTGCGGCTGTACTCGGGAGCCGGGCCGCGTCCGGCGCGTTGCGGGCGCAGCCAGATGCTGCCGCCGGCCGGCCCCGTCGAAGTGACCTCACCCATCCGGCCCACACCTCTCTCCGCTCTCCCCTTGAATCTGCGAACGCCGTATGCAGTATAGTCAACAGCAGCTACTGCGAACATGAATCGCAGTTAGGCCCGCCATGGGCCCGTGGGAGAGGAAGCGTGGTCGACATGCGCGACGTCCGGTCAGTCCCGCAACCCCGGCAGCGTTGCTGGGCCCCCACCCGCCATGCCCGGCACGACGACGTGGAGATCGCCTACGACCGGCTGGAGGGCTCGCGCGGCGAGCCCCTGCTACTGGTGATGGGCCTGGCCACGTCCAGGTTCTGGTGGCCCGACGGCCTGTGCGCGGCCTTCGCCGAGGCCGGCTTCGAGGTCGCCCGCTACGACCAGCGCGACGCCGGCCAGTCCACCCGGATGCCCGACACCAGTACCGGCAACCCCTTCAAGGCGCTGTTCGGAAAGCGCGGCGAGGCCTACACCTCCGAGGACATGACCGACGACGCGATCGCCGTCCTGGACGCCCTCGGCTGGCAGCGGGCCCACGTCTTCGGCCACTCCCTGGGCGGGCTGATCGCCCAGCGGCTCGCGCTGCGACACCCCGACCGGATCCTCAGCATCACCTCCTCGGGCGCGCTGCCCAGCGACGTCGCCGGGCTCCGGGTCCTGCGGCACCTGCGCTTCGGGCTGCTGGCCAAGCTCGCCCGGACCAAGTTCCCCCAGGGTAGGGAGGGCGACATCGCGGCCGGGATGGCCGTCCGGCGCGGCATCGCCTCCCCCGGCTACCCCTTCGACGAGGCGGCGGCCCTGGCCTGGATCGAGGCCGAGGCCGACACCGGCCCGCGCGACGCCAAGGCGCAGAGCCGACAGGTCGGCGCCCAGTGGCACGGCCCCGCGCTCGCGGAGCTGCGCCGGCCGACGCTCGTCCTGCACGGCGAGCAGGACCCGATCCTGCGGGTCAGCGCCGGGCGCGCCACCGCCCGGAGCGTCCCCGGCGCCCGGCTGGTCACCTTCCCCGGCGTCGGCCACGACCTCCCCGAGCCACTGTGGCCGAGGATCGCCCGCGAGGTCCGGGACAACGCGACCGCCGGCGAGCTCAGCTGAGCTCAGGTCAGCAGAGCCCGGATCGGCTCAGCCTCGCCGTCAGCTCAACCGCGCCGTCAGCTCAGCCTCGCCGTCAGCTCAACCTCGCCGACAACTCAGCCGGATCCGTGACCGGCGCGTCGCAGCTGAAGTGGCGGCAGACATAGGCCGCCGGCCGCCCGCCGACCAGCGGACGGTCGGCCAGCAGCGGCACGGAGCCGTCCGGGCCCACGCCTCCGGGCTCGCCCACCGCGACCACCGCGCCCGGCGCGGTGGCGTGCAGCGCGGCCCGGCGCAGCGCGGCGGTCGCCGGGTCGCCGTCGGGACCGACGATCGCGATCTCGCGCGGACCGTCCACCCAGGCCTCGGCCACGGCCAGGCCCCAGCCGATGAAGCGCGGTACCCGCCCACCCAGCGCGGTGACGACGCCCAACGCCCGCTCCGCCGCCGTGCGGTGCCGGGCCGACCCGGTCAGCGCGGCATAGCCGAGCAGTGCACCGGCGGCAGCCGTCCACCCGGAGGGCGCGGCGTTGTCGGTGGGATCCTGCGGCCGTCGGATCAGCTGCTCGGCGTCGTCGGCAGTGTCGTGGAAGGACCCTGACTCGGGCTCGGCGAAGTGGTCGAGCACAGTGTCCAGCAGCCTCCCGGCCGCGGTGAGCCACCGCGCGTCGCCGGTGCACGAGTAGAGCGCGAGCAGGCCCTCGGCGGTGTCGGCGTAGTCCTCCAGCACCCCGGCGTTGGACCCCGCCCGTCCGTCCCGCGAAGTGCGCAGCAGCCGTCCCCCCTCCGTCAGGTGAACGGTCGTCAGCAGTTCGGCGGCGGCTACGGCCGCCTCGACGTACTCGGGCCGGTCGAGCAGCGCGCCGGTCTCGGCCAGCGCCGCGACCGCGAGCCCGTTCCAGGCCGCGACCACCTTGTCGTCCCTGGCCGGACGCGGCCGCAGCTCGCGGGCGGCGCGCAGACGGGCCCGAACGCTCTCGTACCAGTCCGGATCCTCGGCGTCCTCGGGCAGTTGCAGCACCGACATGCCGTCCTCGAAGCTGCCCAGCGCCGTCACCGCGAACAGCGATGCCGCCCGCGCCCCGTCCTCGGGCCCGAGCACCCCCGCGAGCTGGGCGGGCGTCCAGGCATAGAAGACGCCCTCGTGGTTGTGCCCGTCCGGGCCGGGGCTGTCGGCGTCCAGCGCGGAGGCGAATCCGCCCTCCGGCGTGCGGAGTTCGGCGAGCAGGAAGTCGGCGGTCTCCACCGCGACCCGACGGGCGAGCGAGGAGCCGGTCGCCCGCCAGAGGTGCAGATACACCCGCAGCAGCAGCGCGTTGTCGTAGAGCATCTTCTCGAAGTGCGGAACGACCCAGTCGGCGTCGACGGAGTAGCGGGCGAAGCCCCCGGCCAACTGGTCGTAGATCCCACCGCGCGCCATCGCCGCACAGGTGTCCCCCGCCATCCGCAGAGCGGCCTCCGAGCCGGTCGCGGCGTGGTGCCGCAGCAGGAACTCCAGCACCATCGACGGCGGGAACTTGGGCGCCCCACCGAAGCCGCCGCGCTCCGCGTCGTACTCACGCGCCAGCACGACCACCGCCTCGTGCAGGTCCGCCTCCGTCGGTGGCCGCTTGCCCGCCGCGCCGTAGACATCGCCCCGCGACGCCAGATCAGCCGTGATCCGCCCGGCCACCTCGGCGACCTCACCCCGCCGCTCCCGCCAAGCGGCGTCCACCCCCTCCAGCACCTGCCGGAACGAGGCCAGCCCGTGCCGGGGCTCGGGCGGAAAGTAGGTGCCGAAGTAGAACGGCTCGCCCGCGGGCGTGAGGAACACGGTCATCGGCCACCCGCCCTGCCCGGTAGCCGCCTGCACCGCCTCCATGTAGACGGCGTCGACGTCCGGCCGCTCCTCCCGGTCCACCTTGACCGGCAGGAAGCGCTCGTTCAGGTAGGCCGCCAACTCCGGATCCTCGAACGATTCATGAGCCATCACATGGCACCAGTAAATTAGTAGAAGCATAAGTGACAGGACGCATAGCCCACACTCAAGAGGATGGGCACGTCCCGTCGCTTCGCTTCATTCATCGCCTCCTCTCCCCATGGCCACCAATCCACTGGGTTGGAGGCGTGCTGGAGTAGGTACGGCGACGTCGCGTCTGCGAGTCGGTTCATACCCGCATCCTCCCACGGTCCCAAGCGTCCAGCCCAGCTTCCGGAAGACTGATGGCGGACCCGTCACCCCCACCTGCCAAAGGCGCTCGCCACGGCCCGGCTTCAAGGCTTTGGCCAACACCATTGCCCAGCATCTGGCCGGGGCCGAGCAGACGGCCGTAGCACCTCCGCTGATGTCACAGCTTGGCGAGCCGAGTGAGCGGTGGCCGAGACGGCGCTGGTCGGTGGAGGAGCCTCCGTGGCGTCAACGCCTGATGTCCAGGCAGGTGAGGTACTCAATGCGGAGCGCATTGACCTCATGGCAGTACATCTTCAGAAAATCGTGAAGGGGCACAAAGTCCCCTCTATAGGTGTTGAGCTGCAAGGCCATGAGAAACTCCGGATCGTTGGACGAGTAGCGGCTCGCCCGCCCATCCTCGACCAGCCAGAGGCCGCGCTCATCCCCTGGGGCTGGGCCCCCCGAGTGGTCACTGGTGATTTCGAGGAACGTGTAGGTCAGCCCGAGCCGGCGGACCAAGTCCAGGTCGCTCACCCAGGTGGCGCCTCCGTACCGGGTCACCATCCAGCTGACAGGATCGCTGTAGACCTCGTGCGCGAAGTGATGGAAGCCAGGTGCACCACCCATGCTGTTTGTGCACAGCCTGCCCTCGACGACGGAGCTACTGCCGTCGGAGAAGCTCGCGACAGCCGTGATGCGTGGTTCCCACCGGGCGAGCTCGTCCGGCCATCCGTAGACGACGGTCTGGATGAGGTCACAGGGGTTGTAGATCCACAGGAAGACGTCGATGTCCCCTGGCTGCTGGGCTACTCGCTCCAGCCAAGCTCGGACGAGCACTTCCCAAACGGGGTTACCCCCGAGGCTGGTCATGGCCTGCTCCACGAAGGAGCGCCATCGGCTCGCGATCCGGCGATTCACGGCCCCGATGAACTTGACGTGCCCGTCCCCCCGGTCATGACCGGCGAGCATCAGCAGCCAGTCGCGTTCCTCGAACGCGCCGTTGTTCACGGCGAACGCCCCCGCGCCCCGATATCCGGTGATGTCCCAATTGGGATTATCGAGCAGAGTGTCCAGCACTCCCGGGTGAGCCGACTCGACACTCACGCAGCGGACGCGAGCGTTGATTTCACAGAGTGCCTCATACTCGGCCGGGTGCTCCGCGGCGTAGCCTTCCGCCTCCGAGGCGTCCGACAGCACACTCCCCCACTCGACAGTGCCGATGCCCAGGTAGAGGCCATAATGCGCGACGACAGTGTCCATGTCGTTGACGCGATCGAAGTCGGCGGCGAGTAGGTGGGGTGCACCGATCTCGGTAGCGACCCGCTGGATGTGCCTCCACCCGCGGTCGCGGTCCTGAGGAGTCGCGTAGAGGTATATGCAGTGCACCGGCGTGACGTACTGTTCCACCGGCGTGGGAAGCAGGCTGACTCGCTCGACGCTGAGTGTTCGGTCCTCATGAACCTGGAGCTCGTAGCCCCGAAGGTCATGGCTCCAGTCACGGGCCATGTTGCTCACTGGCACGAGCAGTTCGCGCCAGTCTGTCGACACGATGAGCGCACGGATGCGGTCCGGGGCGACCTGCTTGTCGCGCTGCAGCAACTCTGCATACTTCGCCACTTCGTGCAACGCCTCACGCGAGGTGGACGTCGAACGCTTCAACTCGATGATCACCCATAGGCCGTGCCGGTCGCGGGCGAGGATGTCGATCTTTCCCCTCGTGTGGAGCGGCCGGTCGCTCAGCGGAAACTCGCGTCGAACGAGAGTCAGTCCTGGTTCGAGGACGTCAAGCTGCTCCGCCAAGAGGTCACGGATCTCATGTTCGGGTAACGCCGTCATGAGCGAAGACAGTAGCGGCATGCACTGACAGGAGATCGGCGGCCGTGGATCAATGGTCGTGCGCGGCGCAGACGGCCCGCGCCTGCGATCGTCGGTGGCGCGGCCCGCGGGGCCCGGTTCCTGACCCCGGCCCCGCCTGCGGCTGAGTGGTGCAACGCCACCAGCGTTACGGGACAACGATTAGCCGCCAGCCTGAACCGCCAACCGAAGTAACGCACGCGTTCTTCGGCGAAGGCCACCGCAACATGAACCCGTGAGGAAACCGGAACACGGGAACTCCGGGAGAACAGCAGTCAGGCTGGGTCTTCAACTGGTCCCGCGCAGGGGGAAGCCGTGCCCGCTGCTGACGGCTGGCCTGAGCAGTCAAACGCGCTCGATCACGCCGACTGTTGTCGCGGCTCCGCCGCCCCGATCGGTGACTCCTCCGTAAGAACTCGGCTACTCCTCCAGTCGAGTCGGGGGGCCGGGCAACAGGAGCAACAGGGCTCGACAGGATTCTGGAACCGGAGGGTGGCCTTGAGGGCGGACTCGACGTCGTGGCCCATGGCGTCGGTGATGGACAGGTGCAGGGTGTGGTGCACGCCATCCGCTCCGGCACTTCCCGGTGCCAGCTGGCGGCTCACCAACCGGGTCGCCGTAGGATCGGTGCGCCAGCACGAGGCAGGCAAGAGAGCAGGAGCACGCTGTGCATTTCATGGTCTTGGACGGGCCGGGGCACGTTCCCGCGAGAGGTCCACGCCCCTGGGTGCTCCTGCGCAAGGAAGCATGGGACGACTTCGGATACCGCACCCTGTTCGGGCTGTCGATCGCCGACTCCGACGGCACCGTGCACCAGATCGGCCAGGTCAAAATCGGCCGGCTCGGCATGGACGGTCACGAGAACGGCGACCCGGACGTGCCACGGAACTTCAACTCGCTCGACGACACGCTCTTCTCCGTTGGACAGGACGACACGTACTACGAGCGGCTGCGCCAGCTCGGTGACGACATACGTCGGGGCGTCCTGATCGGCCTGCGTGACATGGCCTTCGACAACAGCATCTTCGAAACCGCCCGCGACCAAGAGGTGACACGGACCTCGCTGTGGCGGTTCGTGAAGCCGTTCATGATCGAAGAGCAGTTCCGGCGCATCGCACGCGACGGCGACCGCGTCACGCCCTTTCACGTCTCCTACGAGGGCCCCGCGCCGGCCGCCGCAGACACAGGCGGCCTTGAGCTGTCCTTCCGGGTGACACCACACAGCCAGCCCTCCAGCAACATCCACGTGCTTACTGGCCGGAATGGGGCCGGCAAGTCCGTCCTGCTCAACCGCCTGGCCCGAGCGGTCGCCGACCCAGAAGCCGACCCCTCCGAGGTCGGCCGCGTCATCGAGGACAGTCGAGGCCAGCGCCGGTCTTTCGGCAACCTCGTCAGCGTCTCCTTCAGCGCCTTCGACGACCTGCCCCTCCTCCCGCACGACGAGTCGTTCCCCACCACCCACGTCGGCCTGCGCATGCCTTCAGGCGGCACGCGGGCTCCACGCGTCAAGTCCCAGTGGCAGCTGAAACGGGACTTTGCCGAGAGCGTCGAGGCATGTCTGACCGGCGAGCAAGCGCACCGCTGGATCAGCGCGTTGCGGACACTGACATACGCTGGCAGCGGTCTGCTTGCCGAGGACTGGCTGGAAGACTTCCAGGCGACACGCAGCCCCAATAGCCGGCGGGCCAAGGCCCGCAAGCTGTTCGCCTCCCTCAGCTCCGGCCACAAGGTCGTACTGCTGACTGTGACCCGGCTGGTCGAGCACGTCGGCGAGCGCACCCTCGTCATCATCGACGAGCCGGAGACCCACCTCCACCCGCCCCTGCTGTCGGCCTTTGTCCGGGTACTGTCCAGCTTGATCTCGGACCGCAACGGGCTGGCACTCATCGCCACCCACTCCCCCGTGGTCTTGCAGGAAGTCCCCGCCCACTGCGTCTGGAAGCTGCGCCGCTACGGTGACCACGTCGTTGCCGACCGCCCCGAAACCGAGACGTTCGGGGAGAACGTCGGTGTCCTCACCCGCGAGGTCTTCGGCCTGGAGGTCACCGCCTCCGGCTTCCACGGGGAACTGAACCGCCTCGTCGACGACGGGGAATCCTTCGGCAGCATCCTGCAACGGTTCGGCGGCCGGCTCGGCGGCGAGGCACGCATGATCGTCCGGTCCCTGATCGCTCTACGCGACCTCGGCGATGACGCCTGGGCACCGGAGGAACCGTCCTGATGTGGCCGATCCCGCAACCCGACCTCGACGCCCGAAGCGTCTACGCCACCTGCGTCTCCAAGACCCGCCCCGCAAAGGTCAAAGCCCGTCTGGAACTGTTGGAAGACGCCGTCGCTGCCGCAGCCGACGAGTACGAGAAGGCTGCCGCCACCGGGTCACTTCACGCCCTGAAGCACTTGAAGGACCAGCCCGACGGCAACGACCCTGCCAAGGGCGACAACAAGAAGCTCACCAGTTGCTACACGAGCCGCATGGCCCGCAAAGGCAGCGCAGGCCGGGAGATCTACAACCAGCTGATCAAGAGCGCCCGCCGGGGACGCTGCCCGCTGTGCGGGCACGGGTTCGCCGACACCATCGACCACCAGCTCCCCAAGATCGCCTACCCGCTGCTCGCGGTCACCCCGGCCAACCTCGTCCCCGCGTGCCTGCCCTGCAACAAGGCCAAAGGCGAAGCGATACCGGCCCTGGCCGAGGAGCAGACACTCCACCCCTATTTCGACGATGTCAGCGGCCAGGTGTGGCTGGCAGCCCGCCTCACCCCGCCACCGGAGCCGGGCGTCATCTTCTTCGTCGCCCCGCCCGCCGACTGGTCGGCGACCTTGAGCGCTCGCGTCCAGCGGCACTTCACCACCTACAAGCTCGCCAGACTCTACGCGGCACAGGTGGGTACCGAACTGGCCGCACTCAGCGACTATCTGCGCGGCAAGCCGTACCGGGCCGCCATCGACGAAATCCATGACCGGGCCGCAAGCTACGGAAACCGAAACTCCTGGCAAGCTGCCCTCTATCGAGCCTTGGCCGCCAATCCCTGGTTCATCAAGACCGGGTGCCTCAGTGCATGGGAGGAATAACCGCCCACAGGGCCCTGGTTTGCCGGCTGCTAGTACTACAGCCGGTGGTTTTACGGTGAGTGAGCGCGGGCGGTTCGGGTGCGGTAGTGGCTGTGGCGGGCCCGGGTTTGGTGGCGGGTGCGCCAGCGGTGCCAGTGCATGGTCAGCCAGGTGCGGGCGGTGCGCACTGGTGCCTGGACGATGCGGTCGTACAGGCGGCGGATCTCGTTCACGGTCGGGGGTCGACTGTCGGTGGACGGTGCGGTATTAGCCGGCTCCGGACGTCGGCCAGGAAGGCCATGGCGAGCATGCATACGGTGGTGTGCCGGTACCACGAGCACCATTTGCGTACCTCGTGCTCATCGAGTCCGACCTGGCCCTTGGCCACCTGGAAGGACTCCTCGACCATCCAGCGCTGCCCGGCGGCGGTCACCAGTGCGGACAGGGTGGTGCCGGTGTCGGCGTGGCACAGGAAGTAGGCGACCTCGCGGACCAGTTCGCCGGTCTTCTTGTTCACCTTGTTCGGAACGGTGGAACGCCGGATCAACAGGTGGCGCTCCAACTCCAGATCAGTGTGGGCGAGTTGGACGATGGCCCAGTCGTAGTCGCGCGGGCCCTTGGCGCCGTCGGCGCACGAACGGCGCTCGAAGACGTCCTCGGGCACGGCCGCGTACAGTTCGCGGGCCTGGCGGGTGCGCCCGTCGGGCAGTGGCAGCGCCTCGTCCTTGGGGATGGCCAGCACGTAGCGGATGCGTTGTTCCTCCAGCCAGGCACGCAGGGCGCGGGCCTGGCCGTAGACCTCGTCAGCCAGGAAGTAGGAGAACGGGACCCCTGCCCGCACGGCGCGTTCCACCATCCGCCGGGCCAGTTCCGGCTTGGTGGCCACTTGCGTGGCGCGCTCGGGCGGGATGCCCTGCTCGGCACTGCGCCGTTCATGTTCGGCGGTGGTTCCAGCCCATGTCCTCCCGAGGTAGAGCTCGCGGTCGATCAGTGTCCGACCCCGGCTGGATCCGTAGGACAGGTGGACGCTGACCTGGGCGTTCTCGATCCGGCCTGCGGTTCCGGTGTACTGCCGCTGCACCCCGGCGCTCTTGGTGCCCTTCTTGATGTCACCAGTCTCGTCCGCGATGAGTACCGCATCCGGGGCGGTCAGGGCGGCGACGGCATAGTCCCGGACCCGGTCGCGCAGTTCGTCCGCGTCCCACGCCGCCTTGGCCAGGAAGCCCTGCAGCCGGTCGGGGTTGGGGTGACCGGCGAACTCGGCCAGCTGCCACAGGTTCTTGCGCGGCACCTCAGCCAGCAGCCCGCGCATCATCGCCCGCAGGTTCTCCCGCGAGGCCGGGCGGGCGAACACATCGTCCACCGAGGCACACAGCGCCTCCAACTCACCCTCCATGGAACGGACATCAGCCTCGCTCAACTCGCCCGTCGGCACCGCACCTGGCGGCAGCATCACTCCCACGAATGGAGTAACGAGCCAGCCGCCATCACGTCACGTGAACAACCGGCTGTAGTACTAGAAACAATAAGGATGCGGCCGAAGGCGCCTTCCGGGACGCTCTTGCGATGTTGGGCGCATCACTGCTGGAGCCGGTATACCTCGGCGCAAACGAACCGCACCGGGTTCGTTGCCCCAGGGGGCATGAATGCCGCCCCAGGCCGGCGTTAGTGAGAAAGGGCTCCGCCATCTGCCAAATCTGCACCGGGCGGGACCCAAAGATCGTCGAAGCGAAGTTCAGGGCCCGGGTCGCGGAGTTGGGGGGCGTTGTCCTTGAGCCGCAGTGGCTTGGAGCGACCACGCCGCATCGAGTTCGATGCGCCCAGGGCCACCTCAGTGCTCCATGGCCGTCCGGCGTCCAGCAGGGGCAAGGGATCTGCCGTGTCTGCGCGGGAAAGGACCCAAAGACCGCCGAGGTCGTGTCCCTTGGAGTGGTGTAACGGTCGCATGCCAACGGTTAGGCGGTGGGCGGTAGTTCGTCGGGGGTGTGCGAGTCGGGGTAGATCTTGTCCATGCTGCCTTCGGGCAGGTAGCGGCGCGGGAAGGCAATCCATTCATCGTGCATCTCGAAGAGCACGGCGGTGACCAGTCGTAGGAGCGCGTCGTCGTTGGGGAAGACCTGGACGACGTCGGTCCGGCGCTTGATCTCGCGGTTGATCCGCTCCAGGGGGTTGGTCGACTGGATCTTCTTCCAATGTCGCTCCGGGAACGCCGCGAAGGCGGTCAGGTCGTCCTTGGCCTCGATGAGCATCTGCCTGACCTTGGGGAACTGCTTGCCGAGCATGTCGGCGACGGTGTCGAGCTGAGCGCGGACGGCGTCCTGGTTCGGCTGGGCGAAGACCGTGCGGATGGTCGCGGCGACCATCTCCGCCGCCTCCTTCGGGATCACGGCGAAGACATTTCTCAGGAAATGGACGCGGCATCTCTGCCAGGCCGCGCCGAGCATGACCTTGCGGATCGCCTTGACCAGGCCGGAGTGGCTGTCGGAGAGGACCAGGCGGACCCCGGCCAGGCCGCGTTCGCGCAGGGAGCGCAGGAACTCGGCCCAGAACGCCTCGGTCTCGCTGTCTCCGATCATCACGCCCAGGACCTCGCGGCCGCCGTCCTCGGTGATGCCGGTGGCCACGACCACGGCCCGGGAGACGATCTGGTGGTTCACCCGCGCCTTGCAGTACGTGGCGTCGAGGTAGACGTAGGGGAAGCGGGTGTGGTCCAGCGGCCGGGTGCGGAACGCGACGAGCTGTTCGTCCAGGCCGGCGCAGATGCGGGAGACCTCGCTCTTGGAGATGCCGCTGTCCGCGCCGAGGGCTTTGGCCAGGTCGTCGACCGAGCGGGTGGACACACCCAGGACGTAGGCCTCCATGATGACCGCGTAGAGCGCCTGGTCGATCCGCCGGCGCCGTTCCAGCAGTACGGGGAAGAAGCTGCCGGTGCGGACCTTGGGGATGGCCAGGTCCAGGTCGCCGGCCTGCGTGGTCAGCACCCGCTCGCGGTGGCCGTTGCGCCAGGTGGTGCGGGCATCGGTGTGCTCGCCGGGCTCGGCACCGATCCGTGCGGTGGCCTCCGCCTCGATCAGCTCCTGCAGGATCCGCTGGGCCAGGACCCTGATCAACTCAACTCCGTCGGCCGTACGCAGTGACTCCGAGAGCCGCAACAGGTCAGACTGGGACAAGGCCATCGCACACCTCTCATCAACGAGCTTCGCCACTCGGAGAGTTGCGCGATGGCTGCCCCATGACCAGGGGTCATTCCAAGATCCCTGCTACACCACTCGGCGGGACGCCATCCATCGTCAGAGAAGCACGCGCCAACCGCCACCAAGACGGTCAGGCCGCATAAGGAAGGCCTCTACGATTCCACAGGGCTGAGTCATGGTCCTTGACCTACAGGCGTGTGTTCGTCGGGAGTGCGGTGGCAGCTGGGGCAGCGCCAGAGGGTTGCGATGAGTTCGGTCTGTGGGAGGGACACGACCTGGTAGAGGTTCAGGTCGTGTCCCGGCCTTTTGGGTTGAGGTGCTGCTCCAGACAGAACAGGTGAGCGGCGGATACCAGGGCGGCGTGGTGGTGCAGTCCGCAGTAGGTCCGTCCTTCGTAGTCGCCCAGGCCCAGGGTCTGTTCCATCTCGCGATAGTCGGTCTCGATGTTCCAGCGGCTGGTGGCATGCTTCACCAGAACCGACAGCGGGGTGTCGGGGGGCAGGTCGGTGATCCAGGAGCGGAACACCCCTCCGCCGTGCTTGTGCCGCCACTAGATCAGCAGGGTGCGTCGGGGCAGGACCCGGTCCCCGCTCTCGGCGACGTGCCCGCGTTCGATGATCCCGGCGATATGGACGGGGATCGCGACGAACCAGCCAGCGTGGGCCCGGTGGTCCGCGCTCTTGGGGCGGTACACATAGCGGGCGGCGCGGTATCGGTTGTCCCTGGCCAGGTCGTCGACCGCGATCGAAGGGCGTCGCTTGGCCCAGGCCGTGACCGGTGCACCGGTGGCGGGCAGGACGACGGTGTCGCCTTGAACGGCGACGAGCCAGGGGATCTTCCGCTGGGTGAGCCCGGCGCGGAAGGCGGTGTTGGTGCCGTAGTCGCTGTCTGCGATGACCAGCGGCGGCACGAGTCCCCACTGACCGAGCTCGTCGATCAGGTCCAGGGCGATCCGCTGCTTGGTCCGGTGCCCGGTGCCGGCGGGAACCCCTGCTTTCGCGCACCGGGCAGGGTCCGCCGCCCAGCTCTCCGGGAGGAACAGGCGCCAGTGCAGTGGCGTCGATCCCAGCCGGGACGTGGCGTGGACGGACACCGCGACCTGACACAGGTGCTGCTTGCGTTCGCCGCAGTGCTGCACCATGGCTCCGGCGGTGCCGTGGCCGTAGCGCACGAAGGGATGGTCGTCGATCAGCCAGGCCGACGGATCGAGCAGGGCTACCGCCCGTGCCGCGACTCGGCGCATGACCTCCGTGTAGTCCCAGGTGGACTGGGCGACGAAGTGGCCCAGGTTCTGGGCAGGGATGCCCAGACGGGTCGCCATCGGTTCCACCGACTTACGCCTGCCGTCGAGCATCAGACCGCGTAAATACTGCTGCCCGTAGGCACGTTGACCCCGGTAAGCCAGGTACTTGAAGACATCCGTGGTGAACTCGGCGAGGTCCGCGTCCAGCGCGGACATGGTCTGCACGTCCATCTCCCCACCATCGCGCCGTCAACCCTTATCCGTCAGCCGTGCCGACAGATCCAGGACCATGACTCAGCCCTGTTCCAGGGGATTGACACCCGGGCGATCCGCGCCAACGTCCACCACTGGTCCTCCCAGCCGAACGCCTGCGCCCCTCTCTTCAGCTCAGCCAGCACGGCCTCCTCCTGCTCCAGCGTCAGATACGCGGCCGCCCCGCCGACATGCCCCACCAGTGCGTCCGCACCACCTGCCACCCAGGCGGCATGCCACTGCCCGACCGCCTGCCGGGACACCCCCAGCAACCGACCGATCTCCGCCTGCTTCACACCCTGTTCGAACAGCTCGGCAGCCAGCATCCGCCGCCGCTCAAGATCAACCGGCCCCATCCGGGCCGACCTCGAAGTACCCATACCTGACTTATGCCAGCCCTGACAGATCGTCAAGCACCTCACTAAAGATCAGTACTGCCGTCAGACACCTCTGCGGCCCCACCGAAAGCTATCTCGGTGGGGCCGCAGACTTTTCCCAGCTATATTCTTCCGCTGTCTGACAGAAGAACTATGCGTTACCTGAAGCCCAACTGGAAAATGGCTGACCCTGGGCAATTGGAGAACCGATTACGGCAAGGGAGACTGCAAAGTCCATGGCCAGCTTGGAGAGCATTTTTTCCAGCTCTTTTCTGCTCACGCTCTCAATACTAGGCTTCGGCACCCAATCCGTCCTCGACAGACAGCGGATCTCCACCAAGTCTCCCTTGGGGGTGAATTCCAAGGTTCGCTCAATGCCCTGAGAATACATGTCAAGCTCCGCATGACTTTGCATTCTGATCCGCGCGATGAGATCAGGCAACTGCTCAATGAAGGCCGAGAGGTCATATGCAACATCCACGGGCCATTCGAGACTGCCAAACCCCTGGATGTGAAATCGGCAGTCAGTGTCCCCGAGCATGCCGCAGGCCGCCATGACCAGGCTCTCAAAGTCATCCTCAACCTCTAGGGTGATCGGCGCCCCAGAGGTCAGCGATGACGAAGATGGCCGCTCCAGAGTGCAGCAAAATCCCATCGAAAACTCCTTCTATCCGGGCCCGAGGATCGGAAAGGCCGTCTTATACAGGCCACCTGGGCCCGGCACCAGGGTAGCGGCCCCGGCCGGAACAATGCTGCCATCCGGCATAATCACCTGTCCCAAGCCTTCGGGAATTTGAACCGACCTAGGGCCAGCGCCCTCAACGTGCACACCCTGCAAGAATTCAGCAGCCGCATCATTATCCAGCCACTGGCCCTGCTGATTCCCAGTACTACGAGCACGGTCAATCAGACTCTGAGTGTTCTTTGTGCCAGCGCCATGAGTTTTGAATGTGTGGCCGAATGTCTTAGTTCTCTTGGATGACCAGTTCACGCAGTCCGTATTATGAACAAGTACGGGTGTGGTACCGGCCAGTACATAGTACGTGTGGCACGGCGGCCTGCTCTACCTGCTTCTTCGCAGGTCAGCGGCGCTTTGATGGTCCATCGGGGTCCGTGATTGTGCGCCCGTGTCCGTGGTTGTTGCCGTCACTACTGCCGTCAGAGGTATAGACCACTTGCTCTCGACGGCACCCCGTGCCGACCTCGGTGAGGTGTGGGCGCTCGGGGGCCTCACTTCCACTCTCCGGGCTCGGCACGGAGGGTGGCGCGGATGGTCCGCTCGTAGGTCGCGTGTCCGGTCTGCGCGCAGTGCGCGGCGATCCAGCGGGTCAGTTTCTCGGGGGTGTGCATCGGGCCGGAGGCGGCTCCGCAGTCCTGCTCCTCTCCGGTGACGCAGACGGCCTCGAAGGTCGGCAGCGCCATCGGGTCCAGGACGGTGGTGACGGTGTACTCGCGGAACCGGTAGCGAGTGGTCGTGCCCATCAGCGCGCTCCCTGCTCGTCAGAGCCGTCGGCCTCGGCCGTGTCCGACGGGAGGGGGATGCGCTGGCCTCGCGAGTCCGCGACCCTGAGCGCGTCCGACAGGGCCTCGGTCAGCCGACAGGCCAGCCACCGGGACTCGACGTCCGTCAGTGCCCGCGCTCCGGAGGCCAGAACACCCCGGGCGTGGTCCAGCAGTTCCTGGCCCATGGTGAGCTGGACCTCCTCGATGCCGTCAGCGAGTGCCGCCAGGTAACCCCCGCCGTCGGTGCTCAGGTAGCAGGGGTGTCCGTCCGGGTTGGCCCAGGGCAGCAGACGCAGTTCCTCCGCTTCGGGCTCCACCGTGCTCGTGTCGAACAGGTGTGTTGCCTCCTCGGGCATGCTGCTGTCCCTTCCTCAGTTCGGCTCTGTCGGTTCAGGGTCTCGTTGGCTGGAAGCTTTCGGAGTAGCCAGCGTGTCTGCCTGGCTGTCTGCCAAGCTGGCCGAGTGGTGCGGGAATCGGTCGGTGAACTGGTGCGGCGGCTGCGCCTGGCGCGGGGGTGGAGTCAGCAGCGGCTGGCCGACGCGCTGGCCCAGGCCGCTCCCGGGCGTATCCCGCCGACGCGCAACGACGTGTCCCGCTGGGAGATCGGCACACGGTCCCCGCGCGAGTGGCTGCCCTTCCTCGCGCTGGTGCTGGAGGTGCCGCGCGAGCTGCTGGAGGCGGCCAAAGCCGTCCCACCGCCCGCGCCCACGCCGCGCGTGCCGACCGTGGCCGACTTCCTGCCCGAGGGCGACCCGCTGGCCCCGCTCAGCGCAAGTAACGGTCGGCGGATCGGAGCGGGGCAGGTCGCCGACCTGGCCCGGCGGGTGCACGGCCTGCGGCTGGCCGACGACGTCGTCTACGGCAAGGACCTGATCGCACCGGCCCTGCGTGAACTGCGGGCAGCGGTGACGCTCTACCGCGAGGGCACCCACACCGAACGGGTGGGCCGTGAACTGCTACAGGCGATTGGCGAATTGGCGCAGATCGCCGGTTGGGTCGCCTCGGACGCGGGCGAGCGCGCCGAGGCGGAGCGGATCTACCGGCTCGGGATCAGCGCTGCCCGTGCCGCCGGGGATGGCGTCCTGTCGGGCAATGTGGCGGGCTCGCTGGCCTACCACTGGAGCAACACCGGACGTGCTCGCGACGCCGTTGACCTGGCTACCGCCGCCGTCGAGGAGGCCGGTCCCGGTGCTCCGGCGAAGGCCCGCGCGCTGTACCTGGACCGGGTGGCCTGGGCGCACACCCGTGCCGGCCAGGACCGCCCAGCGATGACCGCCCTCGGCCGAGCCGAGGAAGCCCTGGCCCAGGACTCCGCTGGCACCGAATCGCCGTCGTACCTGTACTGGATGGACGCCGGGGAACTCCGGGTCATGGAGGCCCGCGTCTACACCGAGCTGCATCGGCCCCTGCGCGCCGTCCCACTGCTGACTGACGTCCTGGAGAAGTACGACGCCAGTCACGCGAGGGAGTTGGCCCTGTACCTGTCCTGGCTGGCCGTGGCCTACGCTGATGCGAACGAGCCTGAGGCGGCGGCGGGGACGGCTGGCCGGATGCTCGCCCTGGGGCAGAGCGGCAGCGAACGCACCACCGAGCGCACACGGATCGTGCTGGACCGGTTGCGAGCGTTCCGCGACGTCCCCGGGGTCGCCGAGCTGCTGGCGTCCTGATCGTTCCGATCGCGCTGGGGGCGAGTTCGGACTGCTGCTTGCGAGGTCTCTGCACTCGGCGGGATTGCACACGGTCTGATCGCTCGGCACAGGAGCGGTCGGCGGGTCGGGGGAGCCCCGGCGCGGCCCGGGTGGCGTCGGATACCGCCCACGGCGGGCCCGGCGGTGGCAGCGGAGGGTCGGACCCCTGGCCGACCCTGTGCCCGCGATCCGACCGTAGGACGGTCGCGGGCGACAACTTGCTCCGCCAGGAGCAAGGAGTCCCTACCGCACAACTTGCTGCGCCCGGCCCTGGTCGGCTGGGGTAAGCATCGCTTGCCCCACAACTAGCTCCTATCGGGAATCAGTCGAGCCCCGCTCGCATCCTCGGCTGACCACTCCCCGCCGACGCCAGTGGGGGCCTTGGTTGCTGCCATCGCCCTGGCTCGGTCGGCGACGTCGGGCCACCTCCAGCGGGCCGGGCCCGCCTTGAACCTCGTAGAGAAAATCTGGACGCACACCCACGGCCCCTGGCCCTCCAGAGGCCGACGGGTCAGTGGTCTCGCTCGGTGACGCCCTTCTCCAGTGCTTCGACGCGGCCCTGCAGGCTGGTGAGCTGTTCGAGCGTCCGGGCCAGTGCCAGCTCCAGCGCCTCGACCCGAGCCGCCGTCCCGCCCACCGACCCGTTCCCCGCCTCTCCGTCACCTGAGTCACCGTCGGCGTCGGAGTAGGCGACGAAGGCCCCCTTGCCGGGACGGGAGATCGCGTAGCCGTCCTGCTTCAGCAGGGCCATGGCCTTCTGCACGGACAGGCTGGAGGTCCCATACTCCGCCATCAACACAGCCTGCGTCGGCAGCGCGTCCCCCGGCTTCAGCCCGCCGGACCGGATCCGCTCCCGCAGTGCCTCGGCGATGACCTCGAACGTCAGCAGCACCGTGCCGCCCACCGGCCTGCGTCCCCGCCGCCTGACTGTCACCGCAGGCCACCCGCCCTCTCCGCGCCACTACCACCGAAATCCGGCCCGTCCAAAACGGGAAACCGGGGCCACAGTACTCGTGTCCCCACCGCCCACCGAAACAGATGAGGAGGGATGCACTTGAATGCGCGCTTGAAGCGATGCTACCTTCACGCACCGCTGGCGAACACCACCGCTGACCAGGACAGACGTCCCCGGCCCACCGCCCGCGCCCGCCGTCACGCGCACCGTTCCCCCGCGCGCTGACCACTCGGGTCGCCTCTCCTCTTCTCCCGACTCCTGCCGGAGGTCTGTCCCCATGCCCGCACAGCTCCAACTCCCCTCCCCCACAACCACCTCCGCTCCCGCTAACCGGGCGTTCGCCCCACCGGCGCTCGCCAGGAGCGCCGACACGTCCGGGAACAGGGACCCGGCTCTGGAACGCCGGGCGCGCCTGACGGCCCGGCTGGCCAAGCTCGCCGCCGCCGGTCACCTCGCACCCCTGGCCCGGCAGATCGGCTCGCTGGGCGGCTGCACCCGCCCGATCCGCATGACCGGACACCGCACCCGCCTGGACACCGCCACCGGTCAGATCCTTGACCACCTCGACACCCGCCACCTGCCCGCCGGCGAACTCCTGCTGCGCTGCGGCAACCGCCGCGCCACCCGCTGCCCCTCCTGCTCCACCCTCTACCGCTACGACACCTACCAGCTCATCGCCGCCGGACTACGCGGCGGCAAGACGGTTCCGACCAGCGTCGCCAGCCACCCGCGCGTCTTCGCGACCCTTACCGCCCCCGGCTTCGGCCCCGTCCACAACCAACCCGGCGCATCTTCGTGCGCGTGCGGAGCCCGGCACGGTGACGGCGACCCGCTGCTCGGGACGCCGCTGAACCCGGCACGGTACGACTACACCGGGGCGGTCCTTTGGAACGCCCACGCCCCCGCCCTGTGGGCCCGATTCACCACCCACCTGCGCCGCGAGATCGCCAACGCCGCCGGACTCACCCAACGCACCCTGCGCCACCACGCGACCCTCTCGTACGCCAAGGTCGCCGAATACCAGAAGCGCGGACAGATCCACTTCCACACCGTCATCCGCCTCGACGGACCCACCGGCCCCAGCAGCGCCCCGCCCGCCTGGGCCACCACCGGGCTCCTCGACCACGCCGTCCGCGCCGCTGCGAAGCGGACCCGTGTTCAACCTCAACGTCTCCCCCGCGCCGGGGAGACTGACGGGGTGCAGCCGTCGGAGTCCACGGTGTTCCGGTTCGGGCGGCAGATCGACGTCCGCGCGATCCGCAGCACCGACTTCACCGACGGTGCCCCTGTCACCGACCGGCACGTCGCCGCCTACATTGCCAAGTACGCCACCAAGGGAGCCGAGACCACCACCGGCACCCTCGACCGCCGACTGCGCTTCCTGGCCGAACTCGCCCGGCACGACCTCACCGACCACGCCCGCCGCATGATCCACACCGCCTGGCACCTCGGTGTTCGCCCCGAGCACGCCCACCTCCGCCTGCGGCAGTGGGCCCACATGCTCGGCTTCCGAGGCCACTTCTCCACCCGCACCCGCCACTACTCCACCACCCTCACCCACCTCCGAGCCGAACGCACCGCCTGGCGCACCCGCCAAGACGACGCCCAAGAGCGGGCCGGCGAGGGCCAGCCAGTCACTGACCGGCACAGTGACCGCACTGACCGCGCTGACCTGCCCGCCGGTCACATCGACCCCAACGCCGGTCACCGCAACGGTCGACGCACAGAGAGCGGGCGACGCGTCGGCACGGACACGACCCTGGTGATCTCCCACTGGCAGTACGCCGGAACCGGCCTCCTGCCCGAACTCGCCCACCTTGCCGATCTCCTGACCGCCGCACGGAACTCCCGGCCCGAGCGACCGACCCGCTCCCGGAAAGCACGACCCTCCGGTGACCGGGCCGGTCACTCCACCGACCCGCTGACCGCCCCTGTCCACAGTGAGGTGACCGCGTGACCGCCGACACCGAACTGCTCACCGTCCCCGAGGTCATGGCCCGCCTCAAGATCAGCCGCTCAACCGTCTACGACCTCATCCGCACCCGGCAGCTCGCCTCCATCACCATCGGCCGCGCCCGCCGCATCCCCGCACATGCCCTGTACGCCCTTGTCCACCACCAACTCGAAGAGGCAGCCTGATGACCACCCCCGACACCAACCCCACCACCACTCCCAGTACTGGCTCGCGCAGGGTCCGCGCCAACGGCGACGGCACCGTCTACCAGCGCAAAGACGGCCGCTGGGAAGCCGCCGGATACGTCCTCGCAGCAGGCGACACCCGCAAGCGCATCCACGTCTACGGCACCACGCGGAAGGAGGCACTGGCGCTGCTGACCGAGAAGGTCGCCACCAGCAACCGCGGCATCCCCGCCCCCACCGCGCAGGGCAGCGTCGCCGCGTTCCTCACCTACTGGCTGGAGACCGTCGCCGTCCACCGGCTCCGCGAGAACACCCACACCCGCTACACCGCCTGCGTGCGCCTGTACGTCATCCCCGGCCTGGGCAGGAAGAAGCTCGCCAAGCTCACCGCCAAGGACGTCCGCACCTGGCTCGACCAACTCCGCACCACCTGCCAGTGCTGCACACGTGGCTACGACACCGCCCGCGACCAGCCCCAGTGCTGCGCCGTCGGCGAGTGCTGCCGCAAGCGGCTGTCCCCGCTGACGCTCGCCTACGTGCACTCCGTGCTCAAGTCCGCCCTGGAGCACGCCGTCCGCGAAGAGGAGATCCCCCGCAATGTCGCCCGCAATGTCCGCATGGGCACACCCCGACCCCGCCGCTTCGAACCCCTCACCGCCGAAGAAGCACGCGCGCTCCTGACCGCCACGAGCGGTCACCGGCTGAGCGCGCTGTTCGAACTCGCCCTGCGCACCGGACTGCGCAAGGGCGAACTCCTCGGCCTGCGCTGGGAAGACCTCGACCTGGCCGGCGGAACCGCCAGCATCCGCCGCACCCTCCAACGCACCAACAGCGGTGGCCTTGTCGCCCTGCCCACCAAGACCCAGAGCTCGGAACGGCGCATCGCCCTGCCCACCGAATGCCTGCACTCCCTCGAACAGCACCGCGAGCGGCAGGCCCGGGAACGCGAGGCGGCGGGGGCCAACTGGAGGGCGAGCGGCTACGTCTTCACCCGGCCCGACGGCTCACCGATCGAGGGAGCCACGCTCACCCGGCACTTCAACGCCCTCCTCCGCCGGGCCGCCCTGCGGCGCATCAGGTTTCATGATCTCAGGCACTCGGCGGCCACTCTCCTCCTGGAGCAGGGCGTGGAGCTTGTCGTGATCAAGGAGCTGTTGGGCCATGCCCACATCGGCGTGACCGCGACGGTGTACGCCCACGTCCGGCTCCGCCTCCAACGCGACGCCATCGACGTCCTCGGCCGCGCCCTCCGCGAGCCGGACCAGCCCGCCACCCGACCCGACGACGGCCATGAACCACCGCTTTGTGCAGCACCCGTCCGCTGACGTTGCCGTCAACTACTGCCGTCAGGCACCCGTGCACGACGCAAAGGCCCCGCTGGAATTCGATTCCAGTGGGGCCTTCTGATGCATTTTTAGGGAGTTCCAGTCATGTGGCCAAACCAAGACGGATCGTTCAATCCACCTTCATCCTCATGCCACTGCGGGGGCGCCGATACCACGAAGCTCTTCAGATCTCCCCCAAGAGCGAATAGGCGACCCGGACGCACCTCGAACCCATAGTCGAGGCTAATCTTCTGGCACTCTTCATCGCTTGCCCGACGGATAATCAGCCCATCGTAACTGGGACGGAGAAGCATGATACTCACAGCCCCGAAATGAAGGTCGATCCGCGTAGCGGGAGGCATGTCCCTGGTGCTACGAAGCAGCAGCCTCCGATGGCTGACCGTATATTGCCAGACTTTGAAGTACCTATCCGAGCGGTAGATCTCGCCCGCTACCTCATCGAGCATTGACCTGCTCCTACCAGTTGGGTTCAGGGACGTTCACGACGCTTCCGCCGCCGTCATAGAAGGTGATGTTACCCCAGTCGAGATTCCCCATCTGGACCTGAACGCCCACCTGCCCCATTTCCCACTGAGTCGCCTTCCAGTCACTTCCGCGCCCAGCCTTGTAGGCACTCATGAACTGCTCCTCTGGGGTCGCACCGTCGAACCCCTTGAGAGAAATAGCAACCTTGCCATTGCTACGAAGTACGTTCGAGACCTCTGCCTGCCACTGGGCAAACGGCTTTCCATTAACCTGGCCGACCACCTGAGCATAGTCATCACCATTAAAGGTGTAGCCACCCTCAAGCTGCTTCGCCAAGGCATCCGAGTGCTCACCAATTCCCAGCACCATTGTTCCGTCGCAGCCACTGGAATTGTGGACCAAGATCGGCGTGGTACCGGCCAGTACATAGTACGTGTGGGGCTTTTACGGTGGTGGACGACCTCTGCGACCGAGGTACATGCGTTCTACCTGGGGTTTCTTATGGGGTTGGTGGTGATGGTGGGTCAGGTGGTTGCGTGTGACGGCAACGGTGACGGCAACGCGGGCTGACGGCAGCGGCTTACTGGGCGGTGGGGGTCTCGCCGAGGGCGGTGCGGAGCCAGTCGAGGGAGTCGGTGGCGAGGAGGGCGTCGGCGAGGGCGATGCCGGTTTTGGTGGTGAGGCGGGCGCGGCTGTTGTCGATCCAGCGTTGGGCGTTGGTGTGGCCCTGGGCGCGGTACTCGACGCCCTGGAGGAGGCATTCGAGCTTGTCGGCGTCGCGGGCACACAGTGCTTCAGCCTCGGATATTCAGCAGAGAATGCGAGCTGACGCACCGACAGCAGAAGGGTGCCTCCCACCTGCGATGATCTGATTGCTGAGATCAAGAACGCCGCAGAGAAGAGACACCCAACAGGTGCAGAGTACCCAATGGGATCACCGGCTCGCCGTGCGGGCCGACGTGAAGAACCTGGTCGGGCAGGCGGGCATCGTGCTGCTGCGCAAGGTCGCCGACCGGCTCGGCCTGGCCCGCGCGCTGGCCGCTGTACTCCCAGCAGGCAGCGGGCCGGGCTGGCGGGACCGCGGCCTGGCACTGGTCCAGCTGGCCTGCGCAATCGCCCTGGGAGCCACGAACCTCCTGGAGGCCGAGCACCTCCAGTTCCACTGGCGCCCGTTGTTCCCGAGCCCAGTCTCCGACAGCACTCTGCGCCGCACCCTGGAGGCGATCGACGCCCCGGTCGCCGCGCGCATCGAACGGGTGCGGGCCGCCATCCGGCGCGTGGTGTGGACCTGGCTGACGCTGCGGCCCGGCGGCTTCCCCTGGATACAGGTCGCCGGCCGGGTGCTGACCGGCTGGTACGTCCTTGACCTGGACGCCACCATCGTGCCCTGCACCAGCAAGAAGGAAGGCGCGGCCGGCACCTACAAAGGATCGTTCGGACACATGCCGCTGGGAGCCTGGGTCGCCAACACCCGCGAGTGCGTCGCCATGCTGCTGCGGCCGGGCAACGCCGCCCCCAACGACATCGCCGACCACAAGACGGTCCTGGCCGCCTCCCTGCGGCAGATCCCGCTGCCCCTGTGGTCGAAACTGCTGGTCCGCATCGACGGCGCGGCGTTCTCCCACGGCCTGCTCGACCACCTCCAGGCCCTGACCACCACACGACGCCGGGTCCGCTTCGTCACCGGCTGGGCCATCAACCAAGCCGACGAGCAGGCCATCGCCCTGCTGCCCCGACACGTGTGGACTGCGGCACTACGCCAGGACGGCAGCATCCACGAGATCAAGGCCGAGGACGGCGGCACCGTCACCTACCAGGTCGCCGAGATTACCGGCCTGCGCGACCTGTCGGGCTGGCCCACTGGGTTGCGGCTGATCGTGCGCCGAGTCAAGCCCTCGCGACGCGACTCCAAGAAGCTCACCGCCTTCGAGAAGCACACCGGCTGGCGCTACCAGATCGTGGCCACCAACATCCCCGCCCACCAGGGCCTCTGCGCCGTCCCCGGCTCCGGCCAGGCCTGGTTCCTCGACGCTTTGTACCGCGATCACGCCGAGGTGGAGGACCGGGTGAAGGCGATCAAACGGGTCGGACTCGGGCTGTTGCCCTCCAAGTCCTGGCAGGTCAACACGGCCTGGGTGGTGGCCTCCACCCTCGCCGCCGACCTAGACGCCTGGACCCGCCTCCTACTGCTGCATGACGAGCCAGAACTGGCAGGCGCCGAACCGGCAACGATCCGCAGGAAGCTCTACCACCTCCCTGCCCGCCTCACCGCCCATGCCAGACGCCGCACCCTGCACCTGGACCGGCAATGGCCCTGGGCAGCGGCCTTCACCACCGCCTGGCAGCGCGCCACCGAGCTTCCGGCCCCCGCCTGACGGCCGGCCACTACCCCGACAAGGACCAGCAAGGAGAGAGGGCAAGCCACCGGGCCGTGGAACCCGGCGCACCCCGCAGCGTCACGCGACGGACCAACCTCGAACGGCCGAGGACAAACCGGTCATGCAGCCGAGCCAACTACCGACGTCAGGCCGCTGAGCAATCGAGGTCAGGTGATTCCTTGTCCTCGTACTCGGCGACGACGGCGCGGATGGCTTCGGCCAGGGGTTCGGGCATGCCGTGGGTCTGGTCGGCGGTGACGGCGCGGGGGTCGGCTTGGCCGGAGTACTTGCGGCCGAGGTAGTTAACGTCTCCGGTGCGTGATTCCTGGGAGTCGTGCCAGACGGCGAGGAGGGCGGCTTTGGCCGGGTCGGCCCCTTCGAGCTGGGCGATGACGGAGGCGATCAGGGAGGTCCGCCAGGAGTGTTCGGCAACGCTTTCGGGGTCGCGGACTCCAGCCATCCACCAGCCGGTGCGCCGGGCCTGCTTGAGGGTGCCGGCCTCGAAGAGGAAGTGGGCCACCGCGGTCAGATCGTCGTCGGCCATGTACTGCCTTCCCTGGGGCGGTCAGCCGGTTGCCAGGCGGACCGCGTAGCGGATCGCATCGAGTTCCCGGCGGGATCGTGCCGAGACCTGTGCTCCATCCAACAGGATCTCCAGCCGCTCGCGCAGCAGCCCGGTACTGCTGGCCGGGTCGCCGAGCAGGCCGGGGCGGACAGCGATCAGCGCCCACAGAGTGTGGATGTACAGGTCGAGATAGCCGTAACCGGGAGTGAGCCGTTCCAGGAGATGACTCAGGAGCTGGTGTCCGGCCCAGGTGCCGGGAACGGGATCGGCGATGAAGTCGTCGGTGAGCTGAAGGGTGCGGGTCTCGCCGACCCAGTAGGCCCAGTAGTTGAGGTTCGCAGCCTCGCCGGTGCCGTCATCGACCAGGGTGCGTTCGATGAAGTGCCCCATCCGGTCGAGGTCGCCGTGCCGGGCCGCGACGGAGGCCAGGGAGCGGGCGGTGAGCCAGCCCTGCAGCCACCCTTCCGAGGAGTGGTGCTGCTGCTGGTCGAGCCAGGCAGAGGCGTCCGGGGCGGGGTCGTAGCCGCACAGGTAGAGGGCCTGTCGGCGGAGCAGGAACTGCTTGGGTGCCTGGGCGTGTTCGGCAGTGCGGCGCATCTGGCTGAAGAAGTACCCGCGTTCGTCGTGGGTCAGCTCTGGGCCGGAGGGTACGGGTCCGCGTCGGGGACGCTGGACCACAGCAGCAGCCTGGAATGGCTGTGGGGCGCGGCCGGTCAGGGGCCAGGCGAGGAGGTCCATGAGGTCGCGCTGCATGACCCAGGCCCCCAGCGGGCTGCTGGCCGGATCGGGGTCGAGGTCCAGGACGCTGGCGAGGAGGACGTCGGCTTCCAGTGCCCGGTCCAGAGCAGCGAGCAGTGGGGGTGCTGCGCCGAGGTGCAGGAGGCGGTGGCGGTGCAGCAGCATCTGGCCGACGGGGATGGCGGTGAGCGGGCGGCGTCCGGTCTCCCAGCCGGCGAGGGTGTCCGAGGAGACGTGGAAGTGCTCGGCGAGGGTGTCGCGGTTCAGCGCCAGGTGTTCGCGGATCAGGCGCAGGACGTAGCCGGAGACCAGCCCGCCACGATGCGGCGAGGAGGAACGCTGACCGGGGGTCAGGGTTTCGCGCGGGTCTGCTGCCATCACGGCATCCCCTGGGGGTTCGGGAACTGCTGCTACTGGTACGGGCGGTCACTGCCTGCGGCTTCACCGGGTCCGTACGGTCGAACCGAGTGATTTCAGCCAGCAACCCAGCGTAGTTGAGGGGTGGGCCGTGCGGACCCGAAGTGTTGAAGCCCAGCCGGACGAGTGGATGCCGGAGCCTGCGGATGCCCGCGTGGTGTCGGGCAGTTGCTGGCTGCCGTGCACCAGGAGGTCGCCGGGTCGGGCTCGTCGGGCATTGCGGGAGCTCCTCTCCGGCGCTGGCGACGAGCGGTTCGCCCCGGCGGGCGAGCTGGTGGTCAGCGAGTTGGTCACCAACGCGGTGGCGCACGCGCGCCTGCCGGGGCGACTGATCTGGGTGCGCTTTGAGCTGGGCGCCGAGGAGCTGCGGATCGAGGTGCACGACCCGGGAAAGGGTCGACCCGTCGTGCAGCAGGCAGCCGAGGGCGATGAGGGAGGGCGGGGCTTGTGGCTGGTCGAGTGCCTGGCCGCGCGGTGGGGGTGCTGCCCGCGCACGGGTGGCATCGGGAAGATCGTGTGGGCGGTCGTCGTACCGCCGGTTGGTGAGGAACAGGACTGAGCCCCACCGATGCCAGGGGGCGGCGGTGGGGCTCAGTCCGGTCAGTCAGACCAGGGCCGGAATCGGCAGGTCGTCGTCGCCGTCTTCATCGTCGTTCTCGTCGTTGCCGTTGAGGGCGTTGCCCATGGCCTCGATCGCGTCCCGCTGGAGGCGGGGGCGGACGTGGGCGTATACGTCGGCGGTGATGTGGATCTGGGAGTGTCCGAGCAAATCCTTGATCGTGACCAGGTCGACGCCCTGCTCCAGCAGTAGGGTCGCGCAGGTGTGTCTGAGGTCGTGGAAGCGGACTCTGCGGATTCCGGCCTGGTCGCACAGCCGGTGGAAGGCGCGGCTGATGCTGGGGCCGTCCAGGGGGTTGCCGCAGGTGTTGGTGAACACCAGGTCGAGCCGAGGCCGCTCATCCCCGAGCGCGGCGTGTTCCGCCTGCTGGCGGACGTGGTGAGCCCGCAGAGAGGTGATGCACTCGCCCGGCAGGGCGATGCGGCGCTTGGAGGACTCGGTCTTGGGCAGGTAGAACGCGAACTCCCCGGTGGGGCTGCGTTGCAGGGTCTGGCGGATGCTCATGGCCCGCTGCTCCAGGTCGAGGTCTGACCAGCGCAGGCCGAGGGCTTCGCCCTTGCGTAGTCCGGTGCGTAGGGCGAGTTCGACCAGCACGCCCAGTTGGGTGCCCCGGCCAGCATTCAGGAGCCGTCGGGCTTCGGAGCCGGTGAGGGGTTCGAAGGGTTTGGATCGGGTGTCGCCGAGGCGGACGGAGGTGGCGACGTTGCGGGGCAGTTCGTCCTCGCGGACCGCGTGGGCCAGGGCGGAGGACAGGATGCCGCGCAGGTACTGCAGGGTGGCAGGAGCGACTCGCTTTTCGCAGCAGTGGCCGATCGCGCAGCAGCGTGGCCGGGCCCGGCCGCGCGGGGCGTTCGGGTCGCGGGCGGCGTCCCAGCCCTGGGTGCAGCACTGGCAGGCGGTGCGGACCCGGTGCAGCCAGATGCGCACGTCCTTGGGGGTCAGTGCGGCGATTCTCTTGCCGCCGATGCCGGGGATGATGAAGGACTTCAGGTAGTGGGAGTAGGTGGCGTAGGTGGTGGGTCGCAGTTTGTGGGCGGCGACGGTCTCCATCCATCCGGTCAGGTAGTCCGCGACGGTGGTGGTGGCGTCGGCGGCGACGGGCATGCCCTTGTTCGAGTCGGCGATCTTCTCGATGAGCTTGTCCATCGCCTCTTTGCGGGTGGCGCCGTAGACCCGGGTGCGCCGGGAGGTGCCGTCGGCGACCAGGACGTAGCCGGCGGCCTCCCAGCGTCCGTCCTTGCGCTGGTAGACGGTGCCCTCGCCGTTGGATCTCTGCTTGGCCATCAGGCGCCCCCGCCGATGAGCGCGGAGAGGTAGGCGGCGAGCGCGGAGGCGGGGATGCGCCGGGAGCGGCCGATGGTCACCGAGGTGAGCTGACGGGAGCGGATCAGCTGGTAGACGGTGTGCCGGGACACCTGCATGCGCTCCATCACATCCGGGACAGTGAGCAGGTCAGGGGTGATGGTCATCGCCCACCCCCGGCCGATGCGGCCGCTGGCTCCTGGGAGACTTGGCCCGGTGGCGCTGGGGTGGGGGTGTCGGGTAGCGGGCCGCGTCCGGCGTAGTGCCAGTCGTTGACCACCACGAGGTCTGCGCTTGAAGGGAGTCCGAGGGCCTGGTCGCGCTGGGCGGCCGTGTAGGCGGCGCGCTCGTCGCGCAGGGCGCCGAAGGTGGTGGAATAGGAGCGTGACTTGGTGGCGAAGTGGCCGCGGAATCCGAAGGTGTGTGCCCATCGCCGCAAGCGCAGGCCCGCCAGCTCCTCGCGCCCGCCGAGCTTCCAGCAGGTCCGCACCAGCGTCAGCGCATGGTTACTGAGCCCGAGTGCGGCCCAGGTGGTGGATCGTCCGAGGCCGTGGCAGTCGGGGCAGGGCCGCTGCAGTTTCCCCGGTTCGGTGGGCTTGACCTGCAAGCCCTGTCCGTCGCAGGTCCGGCAGGGCAGTGGGCGAAGGTCCGCGATGCCGGAGGCTTCGGTGCCCTTGGTGGCGTACTTGGCCACGTAGCGGGCAACCACCGCATCCGACAAGGCGGAGTCGTCGTCATCGGAGGAGCCGATCGTGCGGATGTCGAGCTGCCGCCCCCAGCGCAGGGTCCGGAAGGACATCGCACCAGGGGAAGGTGTCGTAACTGTCGTTCGCTTGGCGGCAGTTCGCACCGATCGGGTGAGGAGTGCGGTCGTCATCCGAGCGGGTGCCGTGGACCCCGGGCCGTTGGCGCCGTCCAGGCGGATCACCGCGTGGAAGTGGACGACGCCGCGCGTCTGGTATTCGGCGACCTTCGCGAAGGCAACCGTGGTGACGGTGCGCAGGTCGCGCCGTTCGATGCCCGCCAGGTCGGCAAGCGTGCGGCGGGTCTCGGTAGTGAAGCGCGACCACAGCGCCCCGGCGTACGCGTTGAACAGGACGTGCCCGGTGTAGTCGTAGGTGCCCGGATCCAGCGGGGTGCCGATCAGCGGATCGCCGACCGGATGCCAGGTGTGGCAGTCGGGTCCGGTGCGGCGCGGGCCGCAGGGGCGGGGGTTGCCGTTCTTGGCCGGGCCCAGGTGAACCGGGCCGAAGGAGGGTGCGGTCAGGGTGACGAAGATCCTGGGGTGGGCGGCGACGGTCGGGGTGGTGTTCTTGCCGCCGCGCAGGCCGGCGGCGATCAGGTGGTAGGCGTCGTACTTGTAGAGCGTCGAGCAGGACGGGCACACGGTGTGGCGGCGGTTGCCGCACGGCACGGTGATCATCGAGTTCGGCTGGTGGGCGGAGTGGAAATCGTGCACGATCTCGCCGGTCGCCCGGTGGACCAGGGTGCGCGAGCCGACCAGCCGGATCGGGCGGGTACACGTGGAGCGGGTCAGCTCGTGGCCCGCGAGCACGCGGGCGAGATCGGTCGCGGCGGCGGGTATGGGGGTGATCCGGGGATCGGTGGGGCTGGGGAATGTCATCCTGGTGGTGTCTCTCTCGTTGCATGTGAGGCGGAGGGACAGGCCCGGCAGACGGCGGCGGCTCAAGTTCTTGGCGGAATAGGCCGCCGCCGCTGCCGGGCGCGTCATCTCGGTGGTGTGGTCGATCCTGTGCCGTCCTCGGTGATCTGCCGCCCCAGGTACAGGGCAGCGTCCGACAGGCGGCGCAGGAACCTTTCTGCGTCGGCGGGTCCGAACGGCAGGGTGATGTCGATCTGGTTGGTGCCGTCTCCGATCCGCAGGCGCGGACCGAGCAGACTGGTGGCGACCGGTTCGATCGCGGATTCGGCATCGACCATCAGGCCGACATGGAGCAGGCTCTTCATCGGGCGGTCCTCTCCTTCGAGCAGGTTGTGGGCATGGGCGGGGTAGGGACCTGGCGCGGGAGGGTCCGCGCCGACCGGGAAACAGGCGACGGTCTCAGGCCGCCGTGGGGTGACCGGCCAGCAGTGCCAACGGGTCGGTGACCAGATGGGCGGTGGCAGCGGCGATGCGTTCGGCGTCCTGGTCGGCCACGTAGGGGGTGCGGACCAGGGTGAAGCCGGGGCGGCCCTCGGCGACCATCGAGGCCACCCCGATGTAAGCGGCGTCCTGCAGCCGGCGCGGATGCGCGTGCGGGTGCTCGGAAATGTCCGAGCCCAGCGCGGCCGTGGCCGCCTCCGAGGTGCGCTGGGCGAACGAGATCGCGACCTGGCAGTTGTCACGGATCTTGGTGGGGATCGCATCCCCGGTCGCCTTCTGCGTGGCCAGGACGACCTGGATGCCCACGTTGCGGCCCTTGCGGACCAACTCCTCCACCAGGCGCACGATCTCCCGCGCCAAAGCGTCGCGGCGCTTGGACTGCGCGTCGCCGCCCTTGGACTCGTTGAAGAAGGTGTGCGCCTCATCGACCACCACCACGACGAGCGGCCAGGTGGCGGACGGGCCCAGGTGCCACATGTTCTTCACCCCCAGCGCCGAGCGGATCGCCTTCTGGCGCTGCGTCATCAACCGGTGGATGGTGGCCAGGATGTCGGAGACCTGTTCCAGGTCGTCCTTGGCGTGCAGCCAGGCGCGGGCGAACAGTTCGTCGTAGTCCGGGCCGCCCTTGCCGTCGATCAGCACGAACTGCACCGCCGGCGACGGCGCGAGAGCGCAGAACCGGGCGTTGAGCAGCGAGGTCTTGCCGTACCCGGCAAGGCCCGCCACCACGACCCCCGAGACGCCCGAGGAGCGGAGCGTCACCGGCTGCCCGTCCGCGTCGATCCCCGGCACCCACAGCAACGGATCACCCTCCCCCGCAGCCTGCTCGGTGAAGGTGGTGGGCTGGGTGAGCGGGTCCCGCAGCAAGGCCCTGATCCGGACCACGCCGGGCCGGTGCTGCTCGACCCGCACCAGCGGGACGCGCCAGGCATTGGCCAGATGGTCGGCGGCAGCCTCGAACTCCTCCACCCCCAGGCGGCCGACGGTGTAGGCGTCGATCCGCACACCCCAGGTCTCGCGATGGACACGGATCGCCGGGACCAGCGTCCGCCTGCCCGAGCCCGGCGTTCCCACCGGAGCATGCGGTTTGATCGGCTCGGTATGGGCCAGACCCACCCGCATCGCGGTACGCCGCCAGGTGCGGCGGATACGCCATGCCGCGCGGATCACCGGGCGCTGGTCAGAGGCTGCGAGCAGGTAGCGCATGCCGCGCGTGGTGCTCAGCGTGATCACCGAGCAGACGGGGACGGCGGCGAGGGTCAGGGCGGTGCTGGTGAAGTCTGCTGTCATCCCTTCACCGCCGTCAGGGCCTGGGCGCGGAATATCTGCCAGGTGCGGCCGTTCTTCTCCCCCGTCAGGAACAGCAGGCCGGTGGCCTTGACCAGCGCGCCCATCGTGAGCCCGGCCGGAACACCGGGCTGCGGCAGCGAGACCCGCATCAACTGCGGAGCACCGCCCTCCACGGGCAGGGCCAGCGACACCTCGGCGAGCGGGGCGCCGGTGTCGCGGTCGGTGGCGACGACACCGTTGGCCCGGTCCTTGAACTGCGGCGCGGGCTCGCCCAGCACCAGCAGTGGACGGGCGGTGTCGATCGGAAGTACAAGCATGGTGATCTCCAGTGGATGATCTAGGGAGTATGTGGATGACAGCCTACACGTGCAGGTTGGGGTGTCAATCATGATTGTGCTGCCCGATCCGCCTAGCTTCGCTACCCTGGACCCCATGACCTACGGAGCCGATGAGAACCGCCCCCTGTACCAACAGGTGGTCGACGACATCCAGGACCAGATCGCCGGCGGCCAGCTCGGCCCCGACGACAAGGTCCCCTCCGCCAAGGTCATCTCCGAGACCTACGGCATCGCCAACATGACCGCCCAGCGCGCTCTGCGCGAACTGCAGAACCTCGGCATCACCTACGGCCAGGCCGGACGCGGCAGCTTCGTCCGACCTGAAGCCGCCCTCCGCCTGGCCACCAACGCCCGCGCCATCACCAACGACGCCGACTACCGCGCCACGATGGCCGAGTTCAGACAGGGTGCCGACAAGGCCAACGCCAACCTGGACGAAGCCCTCGCCACTGGCGATGTCACGCGGATCATCGACGCCAGGACAGCCGTCGAGCACTACTGGAACATCAGCGCCCCACAAGTGCGCGAGCTCGCGCGCTACACGCAGCGCGTCAAGCAGGCCGGCCGCAACGTCGAAGACATCTACACCAGCGACAGCTGACCGAACGCACGAGCACAGCGTGGCAGCGAGCTGAAACTTTCCCTACAAGGATTCAAGGCACTGCCCTGCGGGCAGCGCAGCCCACCCAACGGGCCGACGCCATCCTCCTGCCTCCGGCCCGGACGGCACCGGCCCGGAAGCAAGCCAAGCCCAACAGCCGCTTCCCGATCGGGCCACGCACTCCAGCCAGGCTCATACCGCAAGTCCAGCCATCGGGCGCTGCAGGAGTCCCACAAGTCCCTCGACCCTCTGACGGCAACGCCGACGGCAACGCGCCCGGACACGCAGGCACAGTTGCGACCAACTGAGCATGACAACGGAAAAGATCAATTTGCAATGACCTCAATATGAAATTCTTGCATAATATCCAGAATCGAATTAACGAAAGCATGACCCAGGGCATCGTTAGATGCATCGAAGCTACGCCACTCGATCCTAAGGGGAAGCTCTTGACCGCCCTCCGACGAGAGGCAATCTGCCAACGCGTCGAGATTTGACCCAAAGTATCCACCCGGGCCGTTCATCGCCTCCCCCAAGGCACAATAGAATCCTGGCTTTGCAACCATCTTCAGACCGTCTAGATAGACTACCTCGCCAGTCAGATAGCGAGCCGCACGGCGACGGGAAGCGAACCAGGAATTCTGGACAACGTGCAGCCAGGATTCAAGATCTCCCGTCGGCCGATCAAACCACTCACCCTGTAGAAGATCGACTCCCGACGCCCATCTCTGCCACACTCCAGCAGCTATTGGATATTCGCACAGGCCGCCAAAGAAACGATATGTGGAGCTCGACGACCCGTCACCCATTAGTTCAATCCGTGACTCCCTGCGCTCGACTCGGCCAATGAAATATTCACCGATCTTCTCCTGCTGGCGGTTCAAGACCTCCAGGACTGCCGCCTCAGCCCTACGCCCTGCAGTACCTGCGTGATGCACTCCCAAGAAGTTGACTTCTGCAGGGCCCTCTTCGAATTCAACGAAGAAACCGCCTACGTCCTCCGCCTCGACGAGCACGTCCTGAGAGTCCTCGTCGACCAGCCTGTACATCGGAAAGCGTTCCTCAAGTTCCACTGGCCAGCCGCCAATCAGCTATATTTATCCATATTGATGAACTGGCGCGGCAATATAACACATTGCCGCGCCAGTTCATTCGGAATATTTAATTCTACCATCCAGAGTCGGGGAATTGTGGCGCACTAAACTTTTGGATCTTTTGATAATGCGTGCTCGTCCACCCAAATACCTGGTCACCATTGGGCAGCGTCTTCACTAGAATCCTGTCACTGTCCGGCCTGCCGGGGACACGATATTCTTCCGAGCCTGCCCACCAAGGATATTCGCGCCCCGAATAGATATCGTGCGACGTAAGCTGTCCCGATTTAACAAGATCGTACGCTGCGGCAATCTTGTTATTCATTCCCCTGGGCAAGGGATCGGACAGACGCCCGGTCGGGCAGGAGGAACTGTTGTGAACTAGAACTGGCGTCGTACCGGCGAGTACATAGTACGTGTGGAGTTGCTGGATGGTCAGGTTGTAGCGGTCGGCGGCGCCGAAGGTCGGCGTGACGCTCTCGACGGTGGCAGTGGGGTGGGTGCCGACAGTGGCCAGAGCATGGCCAAGGGTGAGGGCTGCGGCGTTGATCCAGGCGTGGAGGGTGTTATCCCAGAAGGGGTGTTCGGTGGTGGTGTGCAGGACTGCAGTGTGGCCGTGGCCGGTGTCAATTGTGATGTCGACAAGGTTGTGGTCGTAGTTGACCATCGTGGCGGTGACAGGCTCGGGGCCGACGGGCTTGCCGGTGGCGGGGTCGGCTGCTTCTACCTTGTCGCCATCCTTGAGGTTCTTGATGGACTTTGTTTTGCCGTCGGCAAGGAGTACCTGGGTACTGGGTGCAAAGCTGTTGGTACCGCAGCCCGGGTTTTCGTCGCTTTCGGTGAAATCTACCCAATTAGCAACTTGTGGGTCCTGGCCGCCGAGCTGCTTCACCAGGCTGTTGATCTGGTCCTCGCCGATCCTGCCGGCGTGCCCGTCTGGGCCGACCAGTGCTGTCAAGGAGGCGATTGACATCATGGCCTTGTAAGCGAGGCCCACGGCACTGGAGCAGCGTTCGTCCGCGCAGGCGCTCAGCAGCGCCGTATTGAGCATGCCGTTGGCGGTGTCGGTTCCAGCACCGGGATAGTCCGACGTGGGGTCGAGGCACTCGATGCTCTTGGGCTCGCAGTCCTGTGCCACAAGTTTGTAGAAATCCTGGCGGACTGCGGCAAAGTGCGTGGTGTTGTTCGGGAGCATGACACCGGGGAAGATCTCGGTGGCGCCAGGGGTGCTTGGGGAAGGGTTGGGGGTGAGCTGGTCCAGGACAGACAGTGACACGGGTTCGTCCCCGTCAGACATGGACTGGAGCATCAGGCCCGTGGGGTCACTGCCAGTGGTGGGGTTGTCAGCGGCGTAGGTGTAGCCGTTGAGCTGCTGAGGACTGGTGGTCTCCAGGGCGGGGTCGAGGCTGATGAAGCGGCCGAGGGCGGTGTCGTACTCGCGGGCGCCGATTGTGGTGAGGGAGTCGCTGGGGTCCTGGGGTTTGTCGAGGTAACCGTTGGGGTCGAGCCAGCTGCTGCCAGCTGCGGCGCCGCGCGGGGCACCGTAGGGGGTCTCCTGCTGCCACGAAGGGTTCGCCGTAGTGCTGTCGAGGCTGACGGTCCCGGTGTCGTGGGTGTCGGCGAACTCGAAGCCGTAGGCGGTGGGAGTGATCACGACCTGTCCGCCGCCTGGCAGTGGGTAGGCACGGGTGTTACCGAGAACGTTGCCGGTAGTGGCCAGGGTGATCTGCTGGTCGGGCAGGAACAGAGTGGTGCCGTTGGGGTCGACGCGCTCGACGACGTTGCCGCTGGCGTCGTAGTAGTAGTCGGTGGTGTTGGAGCCGGTACTGGCGGTGTAGAGCTGGCCCTCGTCATTCCACTGGAGGGTCTGTTGGCCGGCAGTGGTGGTGCGTGAGGTGGTGTCGCCAAGCTGGTCGTAGCAGTAGCTGCTCACCGCGCTGGTGGTACCGGTCGTGGTGGTGGCAGTGGTCAGGGTATGGGCACCCGTACTGGCGGCGCAGCCGGTGGCGCTACCGCCGTACTTGTAGCCGATAGAGGTGTCGTTGCCACCGGTCAGGGAGTGCTGGGTCTGGGTCTGCGGTTGGCCGAGAGGGTCATAGGTCCAGCTGGTCCAGTAGGCGCTGCCCGTGATGCCGTCGCCGACCGTGGTGGCCACATTCGCCGGGGTCGGCGCAGTCGGGCAACTGCTGGCTGTGCTGGCGGTGGTCCAGGCAGAACTCAGGCGGTCCAGGGGGTCATAGGTATAGCACTGGGTCTCGGTTGCGGTGCCGCCGCGGACGTCGGTCTGGGAGGTGAGGTTGCCCGAGGGGTCGTATCCGTAGCTGGTGTCGTCCATCGGGGTGCTCGACACGGCGGTGTTGACGATGTTCTCGTCGGTCAGCGCGCCAGTGAGCGGGTCGAAGGTGTTCGAGACACTGGCCTGGTTGGTCGCGGACCCGACGACCTCCTGCGCGACCTGGCCGAGATCGGTGTAGGCGACATTCTGGGTGTAGCCGTTGGTGCCACCCAGCGTGCAAGGTTCGTCCAGGCCGCTGTAGGCGCAGTAGCCTATTGTCACTGCCTCTGCGGCCATTCCGCCGGCCGCCGGGATCAGGGTCGCCCTCGGTAGTCCCGTGGTGGGGGTGTACGTGTGCTGGTAGGCGTAGGTGCCGGCCAGAGAGCTGGTGCCGGGGACGGTGTAGGTCTCGCCGAGGGACTCGCCGAAGACGTTGAAGCCCTTGGCCTGGACTTTGAACGTTCCAGCAGGAGTGTAGGAGTACTGGGTGGTGAGCTGGCCGATCGGGTCGGTCATCCCGGACACGAGGTTGTTGCTGTTGTCGTAGGCCCAGGACGCGACCATGTTCGACGCCGACTGGCCGGCGACTGTGGCGTCGTACTCGGCAGTCTTGCGGTTCAGCTTGTCGTAGGTGAACGACTGGGTGATGCCAGCCGAGTCGGTGGACTGCAGGACATTCCCGTTGCCGTCGTACAGGGTCGGCGAGGCGGCCGGGGTGCTCCCGGCGTCGGGGTCGACCTTGCTGACGGACTGGCCGAGGAAGTTGTAGCCGGTCGCCCAGGTCTCGTCCTGGCTGTCGATGGTCTGGTAGGCGCGACCCTGGGCGTTGAAGGTGTACTTCGTGGCCTGGGTCGTGCCACCGGTCACGGTCGCGGTAGTGAACCCACCAGTGGTGGAAGTGGTCACGGTCGGCGCGGTGGTGTACTGGTCGAGCTCGGTGGTGCGGCCCAGCGCGTCGCTGACGGTCGCAGTCGCGGTGCCGCCCGTCGGCGGTACCGTCACGGTGCTGTCGCCCAGGTACTGGGTGTAAGAGGTCTGCTTGACCTGCGAGTCGTCCAGTGAGGTGACCACTGTGGGTCGCCCAAGGCCGTCATGGCTGGTCAGAGTCTGCTGCTGGGACAGGTTGTCGGCGACCTGGACGAGGGTGCCGTTGGGGCTGGAGGTGTTGTCCCAGTAGTTCGCGTTGCTCTTGTAGGTCCAGCCGTGGCTGTCATAGAAGGTATCGGTGATGATCCGTCCGGCCGCGGAGCTGACCGCCTGCGTCTGGGTCTGGCGCACCCGCATGAGCGCGTCGTACAACGTGGTGGACGTTGAGTAGCCCGACTCGTCGTTCAGCGTCTGCGTCGTCACCACCACCGGTGTCACGGTCGAACCGGCGGGGTAGGCGTAGGAGATGAGCTCGTTGGCGGCCGACTTCGTGGCCCGCGAGTCCTTCCAGACCGCGATCGTCCGCCCCAGCGCGTCCACGTGCAGCGTCGTTACTACGTTGTTCGCATCAGTCACCAGCACCGGGAGCGCTCGCTCGGGGTCGAACACGGTGGTCGTGGCCTGGCTGAGTGGGTTGGTTACCTGGATCTGCGTGTTGGTCAGGTATGAGGTGTCGCTGTAGACGAAGGTCGTCTGGTTGCCGTTCCCGTCCCAGCTGGATGTGGGTCGGCCGTAAGTGTCAAAGGTGCTGGCGGACTTCGTCTGGTAGGTGAAGGCGCTGCCGTTGTAGCCGTTGGCAACCTGGACGACCGATGAGTCGCCGACGGTCGGCGCGCTCTGCGGCCAGGTCGGCGCGCTGGGCTGAGGCCAGGTCTCAGCCATCGTCGGGTTGTCGTAGAACGTACGGGTGTCCGAGATGACGTCGGTGGCCCGGTTCAGCGTCGTGGGCGCGGTGAGCGCGTTGGTCTGCGCTGCCGTGGGGGCGCTGGCTCCGGCAGGTGAGGTTCCACCGCAAGGCTTGTCGTCGACCTCGGTCTCCGCTGCAAGGCCGGTCAGGTTGAGGGCGGTGTTCGCGGGTGCGTACGTGGTCTGGGTGCACGTCTCCTGCGAGGCAGCGGTCCCAGCGAGCGACAGGTCTCCGTGCTTGTAGGTGTACAGCACCATCCCGAACGTCGGCGAGGAGGTGTTGGTGTCATAGCTGTTGTCGGTCTCCGTCGTCTGCCATGACGCCGGAGAGGCGCCAGTGATCGCCTGGCGGCTCCACGTCTCCACCTGCTGAACCGCGTTGGCCGTCAGTGCGGGCAGGCCAGTGCGGGTGCGAGTGGCGGTGGGCGCAGACACCCAGTACGAGTTGATGATGGAGTGGTCGACCGGGCCACCGTCGTAGGTGTAGGTGGCGGACTCCAGGACGTCACCGGCCAGCTGGTTGCTGTCGGTATGCGCAACGTGCTGAGAGTCGGTCAGGGAGACCGAGCGTGTGCTGGTGGAGGACAGCCAGTCCCCGTCCATCCCACGGTAGTACCAGACCTCGGACTCGGTCAGCGGGTCGGTGCCCTGTCCGGTGAACGTCTGCACGTCACCGAATCCCCGCCACTGCCCGTAGGTGCGGTACTTGGCCTGCACGACCTCGTTGTCGTCGTAATGCCACGCCCCAGCCCCACCCGGGTACTTGTAGGCGGTGAACAACCCCGCCGAACCACCCGACGGGTCCGACTGCGATACCGACTCCACCGAGTACTTGTTGAACCAGTCCGTGTACACGCTCGGTGAGGCTGCAGCGCTCGGGGGTGTCCACTCCACCGGGAAACAGGATGCCGTGTTCGTCGATGGCGTGAGCGTGGCGATACTGGTGGCGGTGCAAGGGGTGACCAGCTCGTAGACGACGCTGATCACACTGCCGGAATCGGTCGTTACCGAGGTGAGCCGGTAGCGGTTCATCGGCCCCAGTCCCGAACCGGTCCCGCTGGTGTAGTTGACCCGGTTCGCCATCATCTCGTACCCGAACGTCTCCGCCGGGAGTGCAACGTTGGTGGAAGAGCCGCCGGTGGTGTCCTCGCCGGTACGGGTAACCGAGTCCAGTTGCAGCGTGCTGGTGTTGTAGGTCCCGGTCGTCGGGATCGTCTGGCCAAGCGCATAGTTGTCGACCGTGACATACGTCGTGCCGTTGTACTGCTCGGCCGCGATGTTCGTCAGCCGGACCGTGGAGAAGAAGGCCGGCCCGTAGCTGCTGCAGGTGGCGCCCGACGCACAGATCAGGTCGGTGGGGACATCGGGCCAGTTGCCCTGATTGGAGGCGATCGGGTCGCAGGTGCCGGTCAGGCACCGCTCGCCCGGGGTGTAGGCGACCCGGTCGGCAGGGGTGCCGTAGGCATTGCCGTCGGTGAAGCCGTAGTCGATGTGGCTCAGGTAGCTGTCACGGACATAGGAGACCTCGTGGGCGCCTTTGTCCTCGCCGTAGTAGTTCGTGGCCTGGGTGTAGTAGTAGGCCATCGCGTTGCCGTGCAGGTCCTTGACGTAGTCCAAGTGCCAGCGGTACGCCATCGTGCACACCGATGCGCTGAACCCCGACGACGAGTAGCACGGATCTCCCTTGTTCGCCGAGTACACCGGCTCCGAGTCGACCGAGTTGGTCGTCGCCTTCCCCGAGGACCAGCCCGGCAGCTCGTTGCGGCCGAACTCGTAGACCGTGCCCGAGCGGTCGGTCACCGTCCAGTAGTCCGTGTTGTACGTCCCGGAGCCGTTCCCACTGCCCGTGACATGCTTGACGACGTCGCCGTTGTCGTCGGTGGTGTGCCAGTTGCCGCTGCTGTCCTGGATCAGCGACGCGGAACTCCCTCCGAGCGACAGCGTCAGGACCGGACCGTCGTAGCAGGAGTCATCGGTCTGCTCGGCACTGGGAAGCGTCACACCCTCGGGCGCGTCCGAGCAGTTGACATACGACTGCTCGACGTAGGAGTCGGCGGTGCTCCAGCCGTCACCGACCCACGAGGACTGCGCCTGGGTAGCCGCTGTCTCCCCGTCGACGCTGCCCGAGTCGTAGGACAGGTCGACTGTAGGTGCAAGGCTGGAGATCGCGGGCGGCAGCTGGATCGGGTATGTGTAGTCGAACGCCCCCGACGAACTACCTGCTGTCCACGAGCCCGAAGCCTTCAGCGAGGTGGCGCCGTACTGCCCACCGGCCCCACCACCGTCGGCCGGCGACGTGGAGGAAGTCAGGGCGATCACCATCGCCCCGGATCCAACAGCGGAACGCGTGGCGGCCGCAGCACCGACCTGGCCGGAAGCTTTCGCTGCTGCGGGGGCCTGCCCCAGGGTCACGGTGGTCGACATCGCCTGTGACGCGGTGTCGTTGGTGCTGGGCAGTTGGGTCCGGGTGCGGCAGGCGGCGAGCTGGGGGGTCGTCAGCGCGCAGGCGGGAAGCTCGACCAGTTGCAGGCGAGAGGGGTAGTCACCGCCATAGGCCTGGGCGAAGGCCGCATAGTCGACACCGACGCGCACCGTGCCACGGCCGCCGCCGGAGGGAGTGACCTCGGCGAGGACGCCACTGACGCCGACCGCAGCGGCGGCAGCGTGGCTCAGCACCTTCACGCCCAGAGACGTCGGGCCGCTGTAGCCACCCTTCGTGGGCGTCACGGCCTGACCCCAGACCGCGCCGGCTGCGGACTGCTGCTTGCTCGCGACGGCGCTCGACCGGGCCCGGCCTGCAGCCACCAGTGGCAGCGCGGATGTCGCTGCGGTCGGCCAGTGCGTGGCGGTGGGAACGTAGTTGGCTGGCGGCTTCTGCCGTTGAAGGCTCTTCATCGGCACGGGCGTCACAGCGACAGGGTGGCCCAGGTTCGCCTTCGGGGCGACAGCCACGGTCTTCGCCTGGGCCTGCACCGCACCCGCCACGCTCGTCTGCACGAGCATGGCGCCGACCACTGCGAAGGCGATCCGCCCCCAGGTCCCACGCCGACCGTCCCACAACGACTTCGCCCGCACCAACAGCCCCCTGCTCAAGGCGGCACATTGCCGCGCATCGGTCACCAACGCCCCGTCGGCACACAACCCGACCCAAGGTATTGATCATGCGAACCCTAGTCAGTCCACAGCCTAAGTGCGATAACGAATGAATAACATATTCCCCATTTACCGCGAATTGCTCACCTTAAATCATTCTATGTCCGACTTATCTGCATCATCAATTCCCGGAATCTCCTCGCCCCTCCGGGGCTGCAATCGATCCACTAGCACAGACTGGATTCCTGCACAAAGTCAGATTCGCGCCATTGATTGCGCCCCCGAAGGCATCGACCGCACCAGGGCAGCCAGGAACTGGCATGTCGACGCCGAAGCAGAGCCGAGCGCCCCATTTACCCATTTCATGCCGATATCGGCTCAGATAACAGCAAAGGGATAGTAAAGTTTCACAGGCAAAGCGCCCATAGGGGACTAATGAAGCACACAGGAACCGTTGCCGCAGGCATGTCGCCGCCCGGCTCGGCAATACTCGCGCCGGGGTGTCGACAGGAAACGATCGCCCCCGATCCAGACGGCGACCGAGGGAGAGAAAAGGGAATATGGGCAAAATACGACGTGCGCATACGTCGAGCGGAGGACTGGCAGTGCTGCTCGCAGGCGCACTGGCGGCGACGGCGCTCACGGCGGCGCCGAGCGCATTCGCCACGCCTCAGCCGACCGTCCGACAGGGAATTGCCGGCAGTGGCGCAGAAGTATCTGCACCAAGGCTTTTGACGGCCGATCAGGCTGTGGCGCAGGCTCGGGCTACCCACCGTTCAGTAGTGGCATCGGCGTTGACGACTGCGACCGAGCTGACCACCGCCAGTCCGAGCGGAATGCTGACTCTCGCTCAGAGCGCCGTACCCAGCCGCGTGTTCCAGCACGGAGCGTGGGCCGACCTGGATCCGACCCTGCGGGCCAATGCCGACGGCACGGTGTCGCCGGTGGCGACGACCGACGCGGTCGTCCTGTCCGGTGGCGGTCGCGGACCGGTCGCCGAGATGTACACCGGCGGCCAGGGCTTCACCCTCACCCTGCCGGTCGCCCTGCCGCGCCCGAGCCTCTCCGGCGCCAGCGCCCACTACGCCAACGTTTTGCCCGGCGTGGACCTGACCGTCACCGTCCTGTCCGACGGCGCCGTCAGCGACGTCTTCACCGTCCGCAATCGCGCCGCGTCCCATGACCCGGGCCTGGCCGGCCTGCTGGACGCCACGGCCACCACCACCCGTGGCCTGCACCTGGCCACCGACAAGACCGGCGACCTGGCCGTCACCGACACACACGGCCGTCCCCTCTACACCGCACCCGCTCCCCAGGCCTGGGACTCCACCGCCACTGCCTTGCCCACCGGCACCGCCGCCCGTGCCCGCAGCGCCGCCCTGGCCCTGCCCGCGCCCAGTACCAGCGCGCCCGCCCACGGCGCCCACACCGCCACCCTCACCGCCGCCATCCGCACCAATGCCATCGACCTCACCGCCCCGACCGCTCTGCTCGACGCACCCGGCACCGCCTACCCCGTCTACCTCGACCCCACCTATACCCCCGAATGGGGCAACACGGGCTGGTCCAGCCCCGGCGCCGGCGTCGCCTCCGAGAACTACTGGAACAGCACCGTCGACTCCGTCGACACCCCGCTGCGCTCCGAGGTCGGCAACAGTAGTTCCGTCCAGGACGAGGCCATGAGCCTGTTCAACTACCCCATCCCCTACTCGGCCCTGCACGGCGCGAAGATCTACGGCGCCTACTTCGGGATTACCGAGACCTACTCCTGGGCCTGCCCCACCTCCGGCCACGACCAGACGGTGGACCTCTACGCCCCTTCCCAGGTCCTGAACTCCTCCAACGCCAACTGGAATGCCTGGTCCGGCAGCTTGGGCAACACGGTCGCCTCCAACTCCTTCGCCCTGGGCTACAACTCCAGTTGTCCCGCCGGTGCCGCGCCCGCCTTCACCAGCGGTGCTCTGACCACCGACATCACCAACGACATCGCCAACAACGTCCATACCCAGACCCTGGCCCTGCGTGCCGACGACCACAGCGACAACTACGCCTTCAAGAAGTTCGACCCCCGCAGTGCGATCCTCACCATCACCTACGACAAGTACCCCAACGCCCCTACCGGTCTGAAGACCGTCCCGGCCACCAACTGCGCAGGCAGTGCCCTGGGCGACACCGGGGTCACCATCTACGCCACCCAGTCCACCCCCACCAACAGCTCACTGACCAGCACCTTCAACCTCTACAAGACCTCCGACGGCACCAAGACCAATCTGCTGACCAGCGCCAACGGCGTCGCCTCCGACACCTGGACTGGAGGGTCCGGACAACAGGCCGTACTCACTCTGCCTGAGTCCTTCTTCTCCAAACTGGCCGGCGGCGTAGAGACCAACTTCTCCTTCGTCGCTGAGAGCACCGACGGCACCCTAAGCTCCAGTTGGGCCCCTTCTGCCTGCACCTTCGGTTGGGACCCGACCCGGCCCGGCACTCCCGGCGTGGTGACAAACCCCTCCCCGCCGACCGGCGCCCAGACCTGCCTCACCCTCGGCGGCTCCGCTGGCACCATCGAGCCGATCGGCAGCACCTGCGCCTTCAACCTCACCCCGCCCACCACCAACCCGACCGCGGGCGGCACCCCCAAGCAGACCCCGATCTCGGGCTATTCCTACCAGGTCAATCAGGCGCCCCCGGTCACCGTCGCCGCAACGGGCTCTGCCAGCATTACCGTGCCACTGCCCCGTCTGGTCAACACCCTGACCGTCAGCGCGCTGTCTCCCGGCGGGAATATCGGCTCCGCCATCACCGTGTGGTTCGACGGCACCAAACTGAGCCCGCCGGCCAATGACGGCGACCTCACGCTCGACGGTACGCCGGACCTGATCATCCCTGGCGGCACGACCGGTGCGTTCGCGCCCGGCCTGTGGCTGGCCAGTGGCAGTAGCAACGGCAGCGTCAGCAGCAGCCCGATCAACATCGGCGTCACCGGATTGGGCGTCAACTCCAACGGCTCCCCGGCCGACTGGAACGGCACGCAGGCCGTCAGCAGCAGCTTCTGTGGCAACGGCGCCCAGGATGTCCTCGCCTACTTCCCCACCGGCGTCAACGCCGGCGGCGGCGACGTCGCCTGCAACGACGGCAGCAGTGACCCGCTGCACGGAACCAACCTCAACACCGACAGCGCCCCGTACGTCCTCCCGGCCGGCTCGCTGACCGACAACAACGGCAGCAATGTCACCGACGTCGCCGCCGCCGGAAACACCAGCGGCAAGAGCACTGGCCTGCCCGACCTGCTGGCCACTGGCGCCGACGGAAACCTCTACCTCTACTACTCCGGCACTCCGAACGGCTACGGCAACCTCTTCGACGAATGCGCCGGCACCTGCTATGAGCTCACCGGCCTGGCCAGCCCCGACGGCACGGGCTGGAACAACTGGACGATCACGACGGCGCAGTTGGCCGGCGGAACGGCCATGTACCTGTGGAACCGTGGCACCGGAGCCCTGGACCTGTGGACAGGTCTGGCGCTCAGCAGCAACGGCACCAGCCTGACCACCACCGGCCAGTACACCATCACTGACGGCGTCACCACCTTCTGGAACAAACTGGCCTCCGACCCCATCGTGCTCCGCGCGGCGGACATGACCGGCTCCGGCATCCCCGACCTCTGGGCCACCGACACCACCACCGGCACGACCACCAGCTACCTGCCCCCTGCCCTGAGTACCAGCATGCCGTCACCCACCTCCTCCGGCGGCCAGTCCAGTTCGGCCGCCGACGACGCGCACACCTGGCCCCTGGACGACATCGGCTCGGCCACGTCGGGTAGTACCGTCACCACCACCGCCGACACCGCGGGCAACCCCGCGCTGCCCCTCACCAGCGCAGGCAGCGGCGTGACCTGGGACAGCAGCAACCCCAACCTCCCTGCCGACATCGACCTGGACGGTTCCAGCACCAGCACCCTGACATCCACGCAGGCAGTCAACGTCGGCAGCAGCTTCAGTGCCTCGTTGTGGGTGAACACCGCGGCAGCAAGCGGCGTTGCCCTGGCTCAGGGGGGCAGCTTCGCTTCCGGATTCGTCCTCTACCCCGGCCCCAGCGGCTGGGAGTTCTGCATGGCGAACAAGGACAGCACCGGCTACGCGTACAACTGCGCCTACGGCGGCACCGTCGCCCTCAGTGCCTGGACGCATGTGACCATCACCTACAACGCGACCACCCAGGCCATGGCCCTGTACATCGACGGGCAGCCGCTGGGCACTGCCACCCACGCCCCCGCCAGCGGGTTCACCGGCAAGTTCATGGTCGGAGAGGAGCTCTACCAGGGTGCCTACTATCCCGGTTTCAGCGGCTCGCTGTCCGACATCGAGCTCTGGAACCAGGCACTGACCCCGGCCCAGGTTGCCACTCAGGGCGGCATCGCCGGGTACGTCCCGCCCGCCTCCGGACAGTGGGAGCTCAACAACAGCACCGGCACCGTCGCCGCCGACAGCTCCGCCGGCAACCACCCGGCCACCATCGGCGGCGGAGCCACCTGGGCCTCGGACCCGACCTACCCGGGCCAGTCCCTGTCCCTGAACGGCTCCACCGGCTACGCCGCCACGGCCGGACCCGTCGTGGACAGCAGCAAGAGCATCACTGCCTCCGTCTGGGTCAAGCTCAACGCCAACTCGGCCAATTCGGTGTTCCTATCCCAGTCCGACACCACCGGCGCCACGTTCGGCTACGAGCTCTACTACTCGGTCGGTGCCAATGCCTGGGCATTCGGCAAGTGCAACACCGATGTCGCAAACACCGGCATCTCGGCGCTCTACGGCCCGAGCAGCGGAGTCGACAGCGCGTCACTGGGCACCTGGACCATGGTGACCGGGGTCTTCAACGCCGGCACCAACCTGATGCAGCTCTACGTGGACGGCACGCTGGTCTCCTCCGGCACGTACGCCGGAACCGCGTGGAACGCGGCCGGGAACTTCCAGATCGGCCGTCTCATCAACAGCGGCGGATACGGCCAGTACGCCGCGGCGAACCTGAGTCAGGTCAACGTGTGGAACAGCGCACTGACCCCTGACCAGGTCAACTCGCTCTACCAGCAGGGCAGCTAGCTGAAGCAGCCGGTGGCCCCGGCCCGCACCACGCGGGTCGGGGCCACCGGTTTGTCGTCTCGCACCTCCGTCCCACCCGGTCGGCGGGGCCATTCGGGCGCTACCCGCGCAGGCGGCGGGCTCGGGAGTCCAGGTAGCGCCGTTCGGCGAGGCTGGCGGTGGCCCTCGCGGCGCGGCGGTAGTGGTCGTGGGCGGCGCCCGTGTCGCCGGTGCGTTCCAGCAGGTGCGCCCGTACCGAGAGCAGTCGGTGGTGGCCGGCCATCCGCTCGTCGGCGTCCAGGGTGGCGAGCAGGGCCAGGCCGGCCTGCGGGCCCGCGGTCTCGGCGAGGGCGATCGCCCGGTTGAGGGTGACCATCGGGTTGGGCGCGATCCGCTCCAGGATCAGGTAGAGGGTGTGCACCTGCGGCCAGTCGGTCTCCTCGGCCGTGGCAGCGGTCGAATGGGTGGCGGCGATCGCCGCCTGCAGCTGGTAGGGCCCCAGTACCGGGTCGGCCAGCGACGCCTTGGCCAGCTCGGTCCCCTCGTCGATCAATGCGCGGTCCCACCGGGTCCGGTCCTGCTCGTCCAGGGGCACCAGGTCGCCGGAGGCCGTCGTCCGGGCCTCGCGGCGGGCGTGGGTGAGCAGCATCAGCGCGAGCAGCCCGGTCACCTCGCCGTCCTCGGGCAGCTGCGCGTGCACCGTCCGGGTCAGCCGGATCGCCTCGCGGGCGAGGTCGGCGCGGTGCAGCCGGCTGCCCGAGGAGGCGGTGTAGCCCTCGTTGAAGATCAGGTAGAGCACGTGCAGGACAACCCGCAGCCGCTCCTCGCGCTCCGCGCCCTCCGGCAGGCCGAATGAGCTGCCGGCCGCCTTGATCCGCTGCTTGGCCCGGCTGATCCGGGCCGCCATCGTGGCCTCCGGCACCAGGAACGCGCGGGCGATCTCGGCCGTGGTCAGGCCACCGACGGCGCGCAGGGTCAGTGCCGTCCGGGAGGCCGCGGTGAGCGCCGGATGGCAGCACAGGAACAGCAGCAGCAGCGTGTCGTCGGTGTCCGGGACGTCCTCGGGCTCGGGCACCACCTCGGCGGCGGTCGCCCACTCCCGGTCGCGGCGCGCGTGGTCGCTGCGCATCTGGTCGATCAGCCGCCGGCCGGCGACGGTCGTCAGCCAGCCGCGCGGGTTGTCCGGTACGCCCTCGGTCGGCCACTGCAGGCTGGCGGCGAGCACGGCCTCCTGGACCGCGTCCTCGCAGCCCTCGAACCGGCCGTACCGGCGGACCAGTGTGCCGAGGACCTGCGGCGTCAGTTCACGCAGCAGGTCCTCGATCACCGGTGCCGCCCTGCCTCCAGCTGTCATGCCTCCAATTGTCCGTCGGCGAACATCACCTGGCGCACCTCGACACCCAGACCGGGGATCGCGGAGTCCGGGATCTGCGCCGCCAGCTCGATCGCCCGCTCCAGGTGCTCGCAGTCGACCAGGTAGAAGCCGCCCAGGAACTCCTTGGACTCCAGGAAGGGTCCGTCGGTCACCACCGGCTGACCGTTGCGGACCGTCACCACGGCGGCCTGCGAGGGATCGACCAGCGCCTGGGTGGTGAGCAGCTCACCGGACTTCTTGAGCTCCTCGATGAACGCGCCGTGGCCGGCGCCGATCGCCGCCTTCTCCTCGTCGGTCAGCGCGTCCAGTACGGCCGGGTTGATGTACAGACTGATCAGGAACTGCATCACGCACTCCTCGTGGTTCACGAGCCTTCACGAGCCCGGACGGGCCCTTCGACCGGTTGGTCGGAGCCGCCGCCGCGTTCTTGACATCCCCCGCCAGAACTTTCGCACGAGCGGTGTCAGGAAGCTCCCGGCCACTCCGGCCGACCGGCGAGACGTCGGTGGAGCCGAGACCGGCGGGGCGCCGGCAGCAGCAGCCCTCGGGGCCGCTCGGGACCGCTCGGCACCGCCGGGGACCGGTGGCAGGCCCGGTGTGTAGGGTCCTTGATCATGACCGTGTCGAACAATGGCGTTCGCATGTCCCGTCCGCTGCCCCACCCCGACGCGCCCTCCGGCGGTGCGCACCTCGGCGGTGTCCGGCCCCGATGAGACTGATATCCGCATTCATACCGATCTGGTGTCTCGCAGCCGCGGGATACGGAGCAAGACGGCAGCGCCTGCTGGGCGACGACGCGGCGTCGGTACTGGGACGATTCGTCTTCCACCTCGCCATGCCGGCCGCGCTGTTCACCACCATGGCCGCGACACCGGTGTCGCGGTTCTCGCTGCCGCCGCTGCTGGCCTTCGCCGGCAGCGCCGTGGCGGTGATCGCACTGAGCTGGCTGCTGATCAGCCGGTGGTTCGGCCGCCGCCCCGGCGAACGTCCGATCTGGGCCATGGCGGCCGGCTATGTGAACTCGGCCAACCTCGGCATCCCGGTGGCCCAGCAGATCCTCGGCAGCGTCTCGTTCCTCGCCGAAGTGGTCCTGGTGCAGACCCTGCTGATCACCCCCGTCATCCTGATCGCGCTGGACCGCCACCACGCCGAGGACGGCCGGATCCACCTGCGCCGGATCGCCACCCTGCCGCTGCGCAATCCGGTGATCCTCGCCTCGCTGCTGGGCGTGGTCTGGTCCGCGACCAAGCTGCCGGTCCCGGGGACGGCACGGACCACCCTCGGGCTGCTGGCGGCGGCGGCCGTACCGGCCGGGCTGGTCGCCCTGGGCGCGTCGCTCCACGTCACGCGGCCGGAGGTCGCGCAGCCGCCAGAGGACGCACCGCCCGAGAGCGCGCAGCCCGAGGGCGCGCAGCCCGAGGGCGCGCAGCCGGAGGGCCGGGGCGACCGTGCCGCCGGCACCGCGCGCGGCGAGCTGGCGGCCGTCACCGCGCTCAAGCTGCTGGGGCAGCCGCTGCTCGCGCTGGGCGCCGGCTGGGCGCTGGGGCTGTCCCGTCCGGAGCTGCTCGCCGTGGTCGTCTGCGCCGGACTGCCCACGGCCCAGAACACCTTCATCTTCGCCCAGGAGTACGACACCGGCGAGGCCCTGGCCAGCCGTAGCGTCGCGCTCACCACCGCGCTGTCGCTGGCGACCCTGGCCGCAGCCGCAGCGCTGCTGGGACGCTGACCGACCGTCCGGCAAACGCCGTTCGGCCGGGCTCCCCTGCGGGAACCCGGCCGAACGGAGACGGAAGCAGTACCGGCCGACTAGCCGATCTTCTTCCAGCCCCCGTTCACCGTGTCCGGGGTCTGGTCGCGGGTGTACCACTTGGCCTGGTACGTGCCGCCCTGGTAGGTGACCTGGTCGCCGGAGTTGTAGACGGTGGTCGGGGTCCACGGCGCGATGCCGTTCGGACCGGGGGCCGCCTGCTGCTGCCACGGGCCGGTGACCGAGCCGGGGGTGTCGTTCTGGGTGTACCAGCCGGCCTTGAAGGTCAGGCCGTTGTGGACGACCACGTCACCGGCGTTGAAGACCCGCGAGGCCGTCCAGACCGCCGTGCCGTTCTCGGTCATGACGATCTCCTGCCAGGGGCCGTTCGGGGCTCCGGGCAGCTGGTTCTGGGTGTACCAGGAGGCCGTGTACAGGTTGCCCTGGTATCCGACCTGGTCACCGGTGTGGTAGATCGCCGTGGCGCTCCACGCGGCCGGCAGGCCGACCGTGACGGTCAACGTCTGCAGCGCCGGGGTGAGCAGCGGGCTGCCCGAGTAGGACGCCAGGATCACATGGCTGCCGGCGGCCAGGCCGACCGGCAGGGTGAACGTCGCCGTGCCGTCGGCCAGGGTGGCCGTGCCGCGCGCGGTGGCGCCCTCGGTCAGGGTGACCGTGCCGGCGGCCGGCAGGCCGGGGGAGGCGACCGTCACCGTCACCGTGGCCGCCGTCCCGTACCGGGCGGCCGGGGCGGTGGTGGTGACCGCCGGAACGACCGGGCTGATCGCCGGAACCACCAGTTGGTGGGCGGTCTCCACGTTCCCGGCCCGGTCGGTCGAGCGGTAGGAGATCGTCTGCGCGGTGAGCTGCGGGGTCACCGGGAAGGGCCCGGTGTACGTGGTCCAGGCGCCGCTGCCCAGCTGGTACTGGGTCAGCGCCACGCCCGAGCCGGCGTCGGTGGCGGTGAGGGTCACCGTCACCGGGGCGATGATGGTCGCGCCCGCAGCGGCGGTCGCGGTGGTGCTCGGCGCGGTCGCGTCGTACTGGACCGGCGCCGAGACCGGGGCGGAGGCCACGCCCGCGCCGTCGGTCGCCCGGAACTGGTAGGTCCAGTTGCCCTCGGGCACCGACATCGCCCCGGCGTAGGCCGTCCAACTGCCGTTGCCGATGCGGAACTCGATGCTCGGCGTGGCTCCGGTGTCACCCGTCGCGGCGGCCGAGACGCTCGGGGCCGAGACGTACCAGCCGTTCTGGCCGTCCGGCGTGCCCGGGGTCACCGACGTGGTGACCACCGGCGGCGCGTCGGGCGAGGTGATCACGACCGTGCCCCGGGCCGTGGCGGCGAACCCGTAGTCGTCGGTGCCGGTGACCGTGACCGGGTAGCTGCCGGCCACGGAGGCGTCGACCTGGGAGAGGTCGGCGTTGACCACGCCGTCGACGTTGAGCGAACCGCCGAGGCCGTCGAGGACCGCCGCCTGGTTCAGGCCGGGACCGGCCAGCGAGACCGAGCTGTTGGCCAGCTTGACCGAGACGACCGGCACCACCTGCACGGTCACCGCGACCGGGTCGGAGGCGTAGCCGTTCTCGGTCGCGGTCACCAGCACGGTGTAGTAGCCCGGCGTGGTGTAGTCGACCTTGCTCGCGTCGACGTTGACGCTCGCGTCGGCGGGACTCGCGGTCGCGCCGACGGCGCTGCTCAGGGCGGCGGAGCCGGGCCCGTTGCCGACCTGGTAGACCAGCGCGTTCCTGGCCACGGTCACGGTCGGGGCCGAGGCCGACGGCTGCGGCACGCCGAGGGTGAAGGTGGTCACCACGGCGGCGTGGTTGCTGGTCCAGGCGTTGGAGTTGACGTTGCTGGACGAGGGCCAGCCCGCGACCAGGGTGTTGGAGCCGACCAGCTGCAGCTGGCTGCCGGCGTAGTCGACGTAGTCGATCCGGTCCTGCGGCTCGGCCGCACCGGTGGTCGGGTTGGTCGGCTCGATGGGCGACCAGGTGTTCCCCGGGTCGGCCACCGGATCGGGGTTGGCCGCACGGAAGGAGTCCGTGAGACCGGCGCCGGTGATGGCGTCCGGCACCGGCCAGTCGACCGCGCCGATGTTGCAGTGCGCGGCGGCGTCGGCCGTGGTCCAGTCGGCGGCTGACGGGGAGGCGAGGTCGCCGAGGAAGACCACCGGCGTGCTGCTGGCTGCGGCCGCATCGGGCTTGACCTCGGCGGCTATGGCCTGGGCCTGGGCGTAGCGGTTGCTCGCCAGCTCGGAGGCGACGATCGCCGCCGGGGTGGTCCCGGTGGTGGCGCAGGCCGTCTCGGGGCCGTAGCCGGTCTGGTCGAGCGCGGCGTCCCAGACCCGGAGGTTCTGGCCGTCCACGTTGACCGTCACGCCGACGGCGGGGGCGGTGCCGGTCGCGGCGACCACTCCGGTCGAGGAGATCGGGTAGGCCGAGACGATGCCGAGGCCGCCCGAGCCCTCGTAGGAGTACCAGCCGAGCGCCTGGGCGAGCTGCTGGGCGACGGTGCCGCCGTCCTGCTGGACGCCGATGACGTCGAGGCCGTTCTGGCCGATGACGGTGAGGTCCTTCAGCAGCGGGTTGTCCACATGGGTGCCCGCGTCCCAGAGGTTCCAGGTCGCGGTGGCGATCTGCGGGGCGTCACCGGCGGCGATCACCGGGACCTCGACCGTGATCGAGGAGGTGGTGGTCCCGTCGGTGGCCTGGACGGTGATGGTGCCCGGGTGCTGCGGCGCGCTGCCCGGCGCGGTGCCGGTCACCAGGCCGCTGCTGTTGACGCTGAGCCAGGAGTCGCCGCCGGTCTTGGTGTACGAGGTGACGGTGCCGCCGTTCCACAGGCCGGCCACCGACTGCGAGACCGCGCCGTTCACCCGGACCTGCGGACCGTGGAAGGTGTCGGTGACGAAGCCCGGGGCCACGGTGTTGATCGGGTTCGGGACGTCGACCGTCGCCTCGCTGGGCAGCGTGGCGGAGGCCGGCTTGGTGGCGTTGTAGTCGTTGGCGACCTGGGCCGCCGAGATCGGCTGGTTGTAGAAGTCGAAGTCCTCGACCAGGGCGTCGACGGAGGCGCTGTAGACGCTGGTGCCGTCCTGGCCGATGTTGAACGGCAGACCGGAGTCGAGGTTGCTGGCCGAGGTCAGCTGACCGGTGCTGGACCTGGTGAACAGGGCGCCGTCGACGTAGTAGCTCACCGTCTGCGCCTTGCGGTCCACCACGACCGTCAGGTAGTGCCAGTTGCCCTGCAGCGAGGTCGGGTTGACCGTGGAGTACTGGCGGCCGCTGCCGGTCGGCTGGCCCCAGCAGGCGTCGGTGGTGGTCGTGCCGGAGACGTTGTAGAACGTCATGCCGGGGTTGTAGCAGGCCGCGAAGTTCTGGTTGCTCACGATCGGGCCGTCGGCGGTCTCGCCGTACTCGCCCCACCAGGTGGAGAAGGAGAAGCTGCCCGAGCCGTCGGTCTCGCCGGCCACCTTCGGCAGCTGGATGAAGTTGCTGCCCGCGCTGACGTGCGCCGCGAGCCCGCCGTCGAGGCCGTGGGAGTAGGTGGCGGTGCCCTTCCAGAGGGCGTTGTTGCCCTGGCCGGAGCCGTCGGTGACCACACCGTTCTTGTCGCCGGTGAAGTTGTACGAGGCCACCGGCACCACCGTGTCGCCGACGGCGCGGTAGTGGCCCCAGAGCGCGTACAGGTTGACCGTGCCGCCGGCGGTGGCGGTGAGGTTGCTGACGCTCTGGGCGTCGGTGTAGGCGACCGCGCCGGTCGGGCTGGTCGCCCAGCCGAGGAAGCCGTAGCCGCCGCTGCGGGTGAAGCCGTTGGCGGTCAGCGCGGCGGGCCGGCCGTAGGTCAGCGCCTCCGTGGCGGTGGCCCCGCCGTCCGCGCCGTTGCCGTTGAAGACGACGCCGTACGGGTTGCCCGAGGAGACCGCCTTGAGGACGACGTTCTGCGAGGGCATGGTGAAGCTGCCGTTGGCCGCGATGGTCAGGTTGGCCGGGGAGACCACCTGCCAGACCGAGGAGTAGCCGGTCGCCGGGGTGGCGGTCAGGGTGACCGTCGCCCCGGGGGTGGTCCAGCCGAGCATGGTGTCGGAGGAGGAGCCCACCGTGACATGGCTGTCGCCGCTCTCGGTCACCTGGAAGGTACCGGCCGGCGCCCACTGGGCGTAGAGGGTGACGCTGCCGCCGACGGCCAGGTTCTTGACGCTCGCCTGGTCGGCGTAGACCGGCGCACCGGTCGGCGTGGTGCTCCAGCCGATGAACTGCTTGCCCGTCTCGGTGAAGCCGTTCGCGGTCAGCGCGGTGGCCTGGTCGTAGGTCAGCGTCTGCGGGGCGGTCGCCCCGCCGTCCGCGCCGTTGCCGTTGTAGTCGACCGTGTAGGTGTTCGGGGAGAACGTGGCCTGGACGGTGACCGCGCTGCCGGGCGCGGTGAAGCTGCCGCCGGTGCTGACCGCCAGCGTGGACGGCGTCACCGGGACCCACCCGTTGAAGGTGTAGCCGGTGCTGGGCGTCGCCGTCAGGGTGTCGGCCGCGCCCGCGGCCGGGGCGAGCACGGAGGCCGTGCCGGTGCCGTGGCCGTCGTTGGTGACGGTCACCGGGAAGTGGGTGGCCGGGTTGGTCGCCGTGTAGTCGGCCGCGATCTGGGTCGCGCTGATGGCCTGGTCGTAGAAGTTGAAGTCGTCGACCAGCGCGTCGTCGGTGCCGCTGTAGACGCCGGTCCCGTCCTGGCCGATCCGGATCGGGCTGCCCGAGTTGAAGTTGGCGGCTGCGGTACCGGAGATCGTCGAGGTGGACGAGAAGAGCGTGCCGTCGACGTAGTAGTTGTAGGTGTGCGCCGAGCTGTCCTCCACCACCGCGAGGTAGTGCCACCCGTTCTGGATCGAGGTGGTGCGGGTGGTGGTGTAGGTCTTCGTCCCGTTGACGGCGAAGCAGGAGCGCTGCTGGTAGGTGCCGCTGAGGTGGTAGAAGGTGAAGCCGAGGTTGGTGCAGGCGGCGAAGTTCTGGTTGGCGACCAGCGGAGCGTCGATCGTCTCCGAGTTGTCGTACCACCAGGTCTCGAAGGAGAAGCTGCCCGAGCCGTCGGTCTGGCCGGTCACCTTCGGCAGCGAGATGAAGCTGGTTCCGGCGCTGATGTGGGCCGCCTTGCCGGAGACCCCGGCCGCGTAGGACGGCGTGCCGGTCCAGCCGGCGTTGTTGCCCTTGCCCGAACTGTCGACGACGGTCGTGCCCGAGTCGTTGTCGAAGTTGTACGCGGCCACCGGGGTGACCGTGTCGCCGGGGCTGAAGGTCGGGTCGGCCGCCGCCGGGGTGGCGGCGAACACGGCCAGGCCGCCGAGCATCACGGCGGCGGAGACGCCGGAGGCGATGAGGCGGCGCAGTGCTCGGTGCGGTGGATGGAGCAGCGGAACGGGTGGCCGTGCGGCCATGGGGCCCTCCAAGGGGACGAAAGGGACAATCAGGCGGTGATCTGGGCGACCCGGCCGGCGTAGCGGTGCTTCCAGCCGGTGCCGGTGTCGGCGGTCATCACCACGTCGTAGTAGCCCTCGGCCGTGGGCCAGCTGACGGTCTTCGACTTGCCCGGCGCGACCCAGTAGTCCTGGAGGCCGCCGACGTGGTCGTTGGCGGTCAGGGTGTAGTGGACCTGCTGGAGGCCGTCGTTGTGCAGGGTGATGGTCAGCGTCGGGTTCGCGCCGGACAGCAGGTCGACGTCGACCCGCGGCACCCCGGCGTTGTTCTGCCCGGCGGGCAGCACCGTGCCGGCGTGCGAGCGGACGAAGCCGTCGGGGCCGTAGATCGAGAACGCGTAGCGGCCCTGGTACTGGGAGGCGTCCCAGTTGTAGGCGCCCGGCGCGGCGGCGGTCACCGTGAACGGCGTGCTGCTGAACGCCTTGTACTGGTCCGGGAAGACCTGCAGGCTGACGCCCTTGCCGGTCGGCCCGCCGACCAGGCTCATGTTCGCGGTGACCGTCCCGGTGCCCCGGTTCTCCGAGAACGTGCTCTGCGCGTGGAAGGAGAGCGGACGGGGGCGCAGCGGCGGGTAGTCGGTCCACTGGTCCTCGGAGGGGACCTGGGTCGCGATGGTGCCGCCGGCGTTGGCGATGGCGATCAGGGCGGCGGTGTCCGGCAGCGAGGGCGTGCCCAGGACCGGGCGGGAGAAGTCGATCGCGCTGGTCAGGTCGCCGCTGACGGTGCGGCGCCAGGGGGTGATGGTGGTGCTCAGCGCCGGGGTGCCCATCGAGGTGGTCCACACCTCCAGGAAGCGGGTGACCGAGGTGTGATCGAAGACCTCGGAGTTGACCCAGCCGCCCCGGGTCCACGGCGAGACCAGGGTCATCGGGACCCGGGCGCCATAGCCGATCGGGGTGGAGCCGGAGTACTCGCCGGCCGTGCCCGGCTCCGGGAACGGCGGCAGGACGTGGTCGAAGTAGCCGTCGTTCTCGTCGAAGTTCAGGATCAGCAGCGTGTGGTTCCAGATGTCCGGATTGCTCTGCAGGGTCTCGATCACGCGGTTGGTGTAGTGCGCGCCGTGCTCCGGGTCGGCGGAGGGGTGCTCGGACCACTCGTACGGCGAGACCAGGTAGGAGACCTGCGGCAGCGGGAACTCCGCGCCGGGGGCGCAGGCGGCGATGAAGTCGGCCAGGATCCCGTTGAGGTTGGTGTCGCTGTCGTCGTTGGGCAGGCCGTCCGCCGCGTACGGGAAGGAGTTGGCGCGCCACACCAGGCCGGTGCCGGGCGCGGTCTTGGTGGTGTCGGCGAGGTTGGCCGCGCTCGGGGTGAACGTGGCGAAGCCCCGGATCGGGCTGTCCTCGTAGTCGCCGCGCCAGCCGTCGCCGTCGTTGTTGTCGACGTAGATCCGCCAGGAGACGCCGGCCGCCTGCAGCGCCTCGGGGTAGGTCTGCCAGGCCCGGTTGCCGGAGGTCTCGCCGCCGTTGGAGGTGACGCCGTCCGAGGTCCCGGTCCACAGGTACAGCCGGTTGGGCGTGGTCGGCCCCATGACCGAGCAGTGGTAGTTGTCGCAGATGGTGTAGTTGCTGGCCAGCGACCACTGCCAGGGGATCTCGTTGCCGGTGAGGTAGTTCATGGTCGTGGCGCCCTTGGCGGCGATCCAGTTGTTGTACTTGCCGCCGTTCCAGGCCATGGTGCCGGTGCCGTAGCTGTGGTCCAGGCCGTTGGTCGACTGGGCGACGGTGGTGACGTGGTTCGGCGTGACCGCGCTGGAGCCCGAGGGCTGCGAGAAGACGTTGGCGCCGTTCTGGAACCGCAGCGCCTGCTTGTCGTTGAAGCCACGGACGCCGGGCATCGCCCCGTAGTAGTGGTCGAAGGCGCGGTTCTCCTGCATCAGGATCACCACGTGCTTCAGGTCGGCCATGGTGCCGGTGAAGCCCTCGGGCAGGACGTAGGAGGCCGAGCTCCCGGCCGCACCGGTCCCGGCCGGGCCGGCGCCGTCGGCGGACGCCCAGGCGGCAGCGCCGCCGCCGGCCAGCGCGGTGGCGCCACCGAGCAGGCCCATGGCCCTGAGCATGCCGCGCCGGGAGAGGCCCGACCGCAGGATCGACTGCGGAACCAGCCCTTCCTGCCGTGCGTCGTCGGGGAGAGAAGGCTCTGCGTCGTGGGCCATCGGAACGCTCCTGATGCGGGTGAACTGTCGGGAGAAGGCAGTTCAGATCAGAAGCGCTGCGAGTGAATGTTCTGTGAACGCGGCCCGACGACCCGTCGATTCGGAGCCCGGGGCCCCGGATTCGATCGCCGACTGCGCGCAGTGGGCCGTATTCGGCCGCCCCCGACGCTCAGTCGGTCATTCGCGCGGTGGCAGCAGCGTCCGCGCGACGTCCCCGGCCCGGACGTCGAAGGCCGCCACGTCGGACACGTAGCGGTCGACCGCCACCTCGACCATCCGCCCGCCCCGGGTCGCCGTGGTGCGGCTGATCTGCAGCAGCGGGCTGGAGCGCCGGAGGCCCAGCAGCCGGGCGTCGTCACTGGAGGCGGCGACCGCCTCGATCCGGTGGTCCCCGAGGACGGCCCGCACCCCGGCCGCCTCCAGCGCGCCGAAGACCGACGGCGCGTCGTCCGGCAGCGCCTCGATGACCGGGATCACCCACGGCGCCCAGGTCGACCGCTCGACCATCACCGCCCGCCGGTCCAGCAGCCGCACCCGGGTGAAGCGCAGCACCTGCTCCCCCAGGCCGATGCCGAGCAGCCGGGCCTCCCGCGCGGACGCGCCGCCGAGCTCGCGGCGCACGATCCGGCCGCTGGACTCGCGCCCCTGCTCGGCGGCCCAGCGCGAGAACGCGCGCAGCTCCCCCACCGTCTGCGCCCGGTGCCCGACCTGGACCAGCCAGCCCGAGTTGGGCCGCGACACCAGCACACCCCGCCGCGCCAGCGCCGCCAGCGCGGTGCGGACCCGGGCCCGGGTCGTGGCGTACTCCTCCGCGAGCGCCTGCTCGCTGGGCAGCTTCTGCTCGGGGCGGTACACCCCGTCGGCGATCCGCCGCTCGATGTCGGCCGCGATCGCTGCCGGGTCATGACCCGGGGCGGGACCGGTGGGTATCACGGAGGCACATCCTGCTCGAAGGTAAGAGATTGGTGTTCGGCAGGCCGGAGGCTACCAGGCCAGGATGGACCAAAGGGGACATTCCAGCGTCGGATCCTGCGGAGCGGTGCGTGGTCATTGCGATCGTGGACGGGGCGGTCCCCGCGCGAACCGGTGCGTCCGACGCGTGGTCGAAATCAACCTCGTCGGTCCCCGATTCGAGCTCGAACCAGACTGTTCTGCCGATTCCGCAGGCGCGGGGGTGCGCGCCCCGGGCCCGGGCGGGAGCCGCGACCAGCGCGCCTCCGCGACCCGACCCGCCGTCGAGCGAGGAAGCCTCGCAGGGCTGCGCCGGCGGCAGGCTGCCGGACCCGCGTCGGCCATCACCCCCGATGCCCGGGCGGCGTTCGTCGCGTACGCAGCCGAGCAGCCGAGCTCCTGGGCCGCACTTGTCCCGGAAATCGGGACAAGTCCGCAGGCTGCCTCCACCAACCAACTCCCCGGCTGATCCCCTCAGCCCATGAGTGTTCATGGACATATCCGGGAACAGGGCGAGCAAGCCGCAGGACAAAGTGCGGCCGATCTGCTCAAAAGCTGTCGACCGGACATCGGGGGATCCGTGCACGCCTCAGGCCAGGACGCCGAAGGAGCGCCGCAAGGCACCCATACCCGCAACCACATCAGCGGGCCGGTCGAGGGGGTGAGCGTCCAGGCCGGGACGGTGCACGGCGGCATCCACATCACCGAGGCGGCTCGGGACACGCCGCCGGTCCCCTGGGAGCTCCCGCCACCGGTCCGGCTGACCAGCCGACTGGCCGAGCTCGACGTCCTGGAAGCGGCCCGGAGCCGGGCCGAGCAGCTCGGCGCGCCGACCCTGGTGACGCTCAGCGGCCTCGGCGGCGTGGGGAAGACCGTGCTGGCCGTGTCCTGGCTGCACCGCGTCCGCGACGACTGCCCGGACGGCCAGCTGTACGCCGACCTCGGTGCCCACGGCCAGGAGAGCCCGCTGCGGCCGGGCGAGGTGCTGGGACGGTTCCTGCGGGCGCTGGGGGTCGCCCCGGAGCGCATTCCCACGGCGGTGGACGAACGGGTGGCCACCTACCGCTCGTTGACCGCCGGTCGGCGGCTGGTGGTGCTGCTGGACGACGCCGCCACGGCGGCCCAGGTCAGACCGCTGCTGCCGAGCGCTCCCGGGATCGCGGTGGTCACCAGCCGGACGCAGCTGACCGGTCTGACGGTCGACGGGTTCACCGCACTCCAGCTGGAGCCCCTGGCCCGGGAGGACGCCGTCACCCTGCTGGCGTCCACCCTGAACGACCACCGGGTGCTCCAGGAGCCGACTGCCGCCATGGAGTTGGTGGATCTCTGCGACGGGCTGCCGCTGGCGGTCCGGGTCGCCGGCGCCCTGCTGGCGGCGCGGCCCAAGCGGCTGATCACCTCCATGGTGCAGGCGCTGACCCGGGAGCAGGACCGCCTGGACGTCCTCGCCATCCGGGGCGACCACGCGGTGCGGTCCGCCCTGGACATCTCCTACCGGGCCCTGCCCGAACCCGCCGCCCTGCTCTACCGCCGGCTCGGCCTGCACCCCGGACCGGAGTTCGGCAGCGGCCTCGCGGCGGCGGCGCTGGCGGACCCGGTCACCGGTCCGACCGATGCCGCCGGGCTGCTCGACACCCTGGTCGAGGCCAGCCTGCTCTCCGAGGTCGGAGTCGAGCGGTACCGGTTCCACGACCTGGTCCGGCTGCACGCCTCGGCGGAAGCCGAACGTGACTCCCCCGACGTCCGCTCGGCCGCCTGCCGCCGCATCCTCGACTTCCACCTGGTCGGCGCCACCCTGGCCGAGGAGGTGCTCGACCCGCACCACCGGTCCCTGCCGAGGGAGCTGGGGCCCCAGCCGGTACCGGCGCCGGACCTGGGCGGCGACGTCGGACGGGCAATGGCCTGGCTGGAGGCGGAGCGCGGCAACCTGATGGCGGCGGTGCGCACCGCCCGCCGGATCGGACTGCCGGCGCTCGCCTGGCAGCTGGTGGACGCGATGTGGCCGCTGTTCATCCGCCGCAAGTACTACGAGGACTGGCGCGAGGCCCACGCCGAGGGCCTCGCCGCCGCCAGGAGCTGCGGCGACCGCGCCGCCGAGGCCAGGATGCTCAGCTCGGGCGGCTTCGGCGAGCTCGGCGTCGCGGAGCACACCCGCGCGCTGGCCATGTTCGAGGAGGCCGCCGCCATCCTCCAGCAGAGCGGCGACGGCCTGGGCCACGCCCGCACCTTCAACTACCGGGGGCTGGCCTACCAGCGGCTCGGTCGGCTGCCGGAGGCCGCCGACGCCTTCGAGCAGGCCGCCGTCCTGTGCCGGCGCCACGGCGACCCGAGGGCGGGAGCTCTGGCCCAGCTGAACCGGTCGAGCATCTCGCTCACCCTCGCCGACTTCGGCCGGGCCGCCGAACTGGCTGAATCAGCCCGGCAGTTACTGCTGGAGGAGCTCGACCCCTACAACGCGGCCCGGGCCGAGGTACTGCTCGGACGCGCCCGTCTGGGTCTCGGCACCCCCGACCTGGCCGAGGAGACCCTGCTCGGAGCGCGCGCCGAGCTGCACCGGACGGGCGCGGGCCGCGAGGAGGCGCTGGCCCTGGAGGCGCTGGGCGAGGCGGCGGAGCTGCGCGGGCAGCCCCCGCTCGCCCGCGAGCGCTACGCCGAGGCCGTCCGGCTGTGGCAGGCGCTCTCCCTCCAGCCCCCGGACTCGCTCCGGCAGCGGCTCGACCGGCTCGACCCGCCCGGCTGAGGCGGCGGGGCCACGGCCCGGATCCGCACCGTCGAGCCCGCGCCACCGGACGCCGGCACCCAGCGCACCTCGGTCGGCGTGCTCAGCAGCCCCGCCACCGACCAGGCGTGGAGCAACGAGGCCAGCGCCGGCCAGGGCCCCGGGGCACGCCGGTCACGCACCTGGGCGAGGAGCAGGGCCCCGGCGCCGAGCCGGAACGCACAGTGCCGTGCGCCCCAGGGCACGGCCGTCACCAGCGCCCCCGGGCAGTCGCGCCGACTCCGGTCGAGCGCCCGGACGGCGTCCCGCACCGAGCCGTACGGCAGCCGCTCGCCGACCAGTACGTCGGCCAACTGCGGCCAGGGCGCGGGGTCTCCGGCGACGGCCGCCAGGTGCCGGTCGAGCAGCACCCCGGCCGGGGGCTCCGCCCCGAACGCCGCCTCGGCGAACCCGCTCCCCCGGGCCCCGCCCGCAGCGAACAGCACGGACACGACCTCCGCCGTACCCCGCCGTCCGGGCCTGACCCGCGTGGCCACCGCCACCGTCACGGCGGTCACGACCGCGACCCCAGGGTCGGCTGCGCCTGGACGAGCACCGGCAGCCCGGCCGGTTCGCCGGGTGGGCACGCTCCCACCGGGCGCAGCCGCATCCGGCGGTACATCAGCACCCGCATGTTGCGGGCGAACCGGCCCGGCTCCGAGGAGATCCTCGCGGCGACCCGCTCCAGGTCCTCGCGCCGGCAGGCGCGGACGCTGCGTTCGAGCTGCTTCAGCAGCGGGCGGTCGGGGTCGAGGCGCGGCGCGACCGTGCCCAGCTCGCCCATCACCGAAGCCGGGTCGGTGTCGCTCGCCGAGTATCCGGCCAGCAGGATGGACGCGCCGGTGGCGGCCCCGTAGAGCGTGGTCGAGCCGTGGTCGCCGATGATGTGGTCGGCGGCCACCAGTACCCCGCGCCAGTCCGCGTGCTGGCTCACCACCGCGAGCCCGGCCCGGCGCAGCGCGGAGAGCCAGGAGTTGACCTGCCACTCGCCGTGCGCGCTCCACGCGTTGGGGTGCAGCAGCAGCGCCACCCGGTACTCCCGGACCGGGAGTTCGGCCAGCAGCCGGCCCAGCAGCGCCGAGGACTGAGCCAGCAGCGAGTGCGGTCCCCAGGTGGACGACACCACCACCACGCGCTGGTTCGACTGCGCCCCCAGCGCCGCGCGGTAGAGCGCGCGCTCCGGCAGGCTCTGCCGGATGCGGTCGTAGCAGGGGTCGCCGACGACCGCCGCCACCGGCACCGCCTCCGGGCAGTCCCGGCCGAGGCGGACCAGGTCCTCCCGGTGCGAGAGCACGAGCGCGGCGGGGACCAGCGCACCGTCGCGTACCAGCCACTGCCGCCCCAGGCCGTAGGTGCCGCGCCGGTGCGCGGCCCCGGAGGGGCGTCCCTCGCTGACGAACTTGTTGTAGCCGGCCCCGTGCGGCAGCACCACCACCGGCGCGTGCAGTTGGTGGATCCCCCCGTAGGAGGCGGCGAGGGCCAGGTCGAAGCGGGTCTCCACGGCCTGCTCCCAGGGCAGCACCACGGCCCTGAGCCCGGCCAGGAAGGCCGGGACCCCGTTGCTGAACACGTCCGGGGCCATCGTGAAGATCACCTGCACCCGCAGGTCGTCCGCGAGCAGGTCCACCACGTCGAGCAGCCGCTGACCCGTGGTCACCGTGTGCACCACGACCAGGACCGTGCGCTTCCCCTGCCAGGTCGCCCAGCGCTGAGCGTCCAGCCGAACCGGAACCTGCCGCCAACTCACATCAAGCATGCGACTCCCTCGCCCCCGTTGCCCTGCCGAGCCGCGACCGGTACGCGGCCGTCGTCGAGGGCTTGCCCGGCCCCTTGGACGTTCGGCTTGCAAGCCGCTTGCAAAAGACTTGTCGAAGCCGTAAAGCCACGTGCCCTGTTGCTTACGATCGGAACATGTCAATATCGACCCGCAATGCTCGAATGCGAATCAGAGTGATCAAAAGCTCGTGATCAAAACACCATAGAGTCGACCGGCGCGGAGGGAAGTCGCTGGTGGAATTCCGGTTACTCGGGTCCATGGAGCTGATTGTCGAAGGTCGGCAGGTCAAGCTCGGTTCGCCCAAGGAGCGCACCCTGCTCGCCATCCTGCTGTGCGCCGCGCGCGCCCCCGTTCCGATGGACACCCTGCTCGACCGGCTCTGGGACGGCGATCCCCCGCCGAGCGGGTCGGTGACGGTCCAGAGCTACCTCTCGCGGCTGCGCCACCGGCTCCGCGCCGAGGTCGGCGACCTGGTCCGGCTCAACTCCTCCACCCGCGCCTACCGGCTGGAGGTCGACGCGGACACCGTGGACCTACTGAGATTCCGCCACCTGCACAGCCAGGCGCGGGAGCTGGCCCGCTCCGGCGAGGCCGAGCGGGCGGTGGACCGGCTCCGCGAGGCCGAGTCACTGTGGCGGGGCGAGGCCCTGTCGGACTTCGGCAACGCCTGGGCGGCGACCCTGCGCCACCGACTGGCGGAGGAGCGCCGCGCGGCCCAGGAACAGCGCGTGCACCTGGAGCTGGGGCTCGGCCGGCACAGTGAGCTCGTGGGCGAACTGGTCGAGCTGGTGGCACGTCAGCCGATAGCCGAGCCGGTGGTGCTGGACCTGATGCTGGCCCTGTTCCGCAGCGGCCGGCAGGGCGACTCGCTGGCCGTCTACCGACAGGCCCGCACCCGGCTCCGCGACGAACTCGGCCTCGCCCCCGGCCCCGCCCTCGACCAACTGCACCAACGCGTCCTGCAGAGCGACCCGACCCTCCACGCCCCGACCCCGACCCCGGAACCGGCCGCGGCCCTGGATCCGACTGCGCAGCCGGCCGTTCCCCGCCATGGCCCGGACAACCTCCCCCGCGACATCCCGGACTTCACCGGCCGCAAGGGTGAGTTGGCGATCCTGCTCTCCGCCGCTGCGCCCAGCTCCGCACTGCCACTGATCGTCATACACGGCATGCCCGGCTGCGGGAAGACAGCCCTCGCTGTCCACGCCGCCCACCAGCTCCGGGCCAGCTACCCGGACGGCGTCCTCTACGTCGACCTCCATCGCCACGGGCGAGAAGCAGCAGCCGAACCGGCTGACACCCTGACCACACTGCTGACCCTGGTCGGCACTCCGGCGGGCTCCATGCCCGGGGACCAGGACGGCCGCTCGTCACTCTGGCGCGAACAGATGTCGCACCGCCGCGCCCTGCTGGTGCTCGACGACGTCCAGGATGCCGCGCAGGTGCGCCCGTTGCTGCCCGGGAACTCCGGCTGCTGTGTCATCGTCACCAGCCGCCACTGGCTGGCCGAGTTGGAGGGCTCCCGGCTGATCCCCCTCGACGTCCTGTCGGAGACCGAGGCGGTGGAACTGTTCACCCGCATCGTCGGGCGCTCCCGCTCCAAAGACGTCACAGGGGTCCGCCACGTGGTACACCTCTGCGGCAGGCTGGCTCTCGCCATCCAGTTGACCGCCAACCGCTTCCGGCATCGGACTGCCTGGGACGTGAGCGATCTCGCCGACCAGCTCCGCCAGCTGTCCGCTCAACCGGGAGGGCACGGGACCCTCAAGACGATCAACAGCTCATTCGACCTCTGCTACAAGGAGTTGGGGGCGGCGGAACGCCGACTGCTGCGTCTCCTGACCCTCCACCCCGGTCCTGATCTCACCCTGCGGACGGCCACCGCGCTGGATGGAAGGGGCTTCGCAAGCGTTCGCCGCAGCCTCGACGAGCTACTTGACGGACATATGCTCGAAGAGTCGATGAAGGACCGGTACTTCTTCCACGACCTGGTGCGGAGTTTCATGCACCAGGCAGCCCTGCGCGAGGAGACCGCAGTCGCCCTGCGCTCATCTCTGTCCAGGCTGCTCGACTACTATCTCGGCGTCGCAGACGCAGCTGACCGACTGGCCCATCCAGGCCGCCGACGTCTGAAGATCCCAGTGTCGGGGCAGAGCGAGTTGTTCGCCAGGTTCTCCGGGGCAGACGAGGCAGAGGCATGGCTGGACGTCGAGAGGTCAAATCTCCTGGCTGTCGCCCAGGCTGCCGTAGACAATTCCCACGAGCACGCCCGCTTCTTTCCCCATGTCCTCGCGAAGTCCCTGTACAACTGGGGAACCTGGCAGATTGCCGACAGTCTCCACGAAGCGGCGTACGACGCCTGGGGCGATCGGGGGGACCCAGTCGCGCGAGCCCAGATACTGGTGGACCGGGCTTCCGCACTGTGGTCGCTGGGCTCCCATGCCGAAGCGCTTCACCATGGAACGAAGGCCCTCGACCTCAGCCGCTCCCAGGCGGACCAGGCGGGGCAGGCCCAAGCCCTGTTCCAGGTTGCCCGGGTGAAGCTGATTTCCGACCATCCTCAGGAGGCGCTCCGCGACCTCGACGAGGCATTGGCCCTGCACAGGCAGTTGGGCAACGCTCGGGGTGAGGCCGAGGTCAGCAATCTCATGGGAATCGCCCTGGGGCAATCCGGGAGATTCCACGAATCCCTTGCCCGCTTCCAGTCGATGTACCGACTGGAGCAAAGCATTGGAGATAAGCACGGGCAGGCCTGGGCTCTCAATAACATCGGAAGGACGTACACCCAGCTCGAGCGCCACGAGGCGGCCCTGAAATGTTATGAGGAATCTCTTTCATTGGTGCGGCGAATAGGCGGGAGACAGGAGCTCGGGAATCTCTACGAGAATCTGGGAAACTCTCTCCGGGAAACAGGCGACCATACTCAGGCATTGGCGTACCTCAACCGGGCGGTCGAGACGTTTCGAGACCTCCGGGACCCTCGCTCGGAAAGCGACTCGCTCATCAGCATGGGTCTCACCTTCCAAGGCCTGCAAAGGTACGAAGACGCTCGTACGACGTTCGCGTTGGCCGAGCAGATATCTACACGGACCAATAATCATCACAGCCGACAGAAGGCACTGCTCGGCATCGCTTCGACCCACCGCGCCGCCGGAGACCACTTGGCCGCACTGGCCGCAGACCGCGCGGCCCTGGAGTTGGCCCGGCAACTGGGCACCGCACTTGAGGGGGCACAGGCCATCGAGGGACTTGCCGACACGGTCCTGAAGCTGCACGACATCGACACAGCCACCACTTTCTACACGAGAGCCCTCGGCCTGTTCGACAGGATGGGCGTGCCACATGCCGGCCTCTTGCGGAGCCGCCTCGAACAGCTGCGCGCCACTGGCTAGTGCTGTGGTGACACGGATTCACCGGGAGATCCGGGAGCTGAGGACAGTCACCGGGAACCCCTTCATATGGACTACCAGATCGGGACGGCGACCGAAAACAGTGCCGCCCCGACTCGGCTATGCGGTCAGAGCAACAGAGAACACAGGGAGGATCCCCACATGTAGCCGCAGGTCAAGAGAATGGAGGCTATCTGATGCACTGGCCGTACTCCCTATTGTTTCGGGCACCGAAATCGGCGCCAGCACCTATGCGCTACAAACAGTCTATCCTCTCGGTGATCGAATGCAGAAACGGCTGCGGAGAACGGCCGCGACGCTCTAGAATGACGGTGGCGACCTTCGGCAGTATCTCACGCAACAGAAAAAGGCGAACTCGGGGATTACCGAGTTCGCCGAGGTCTGAAACTGGCTATAGAGGCTTCACTTTCTCCCCCAGGTATTCAGTGACTGGAATAGTTCAGCGTCAAGATTGCCACAACCGGGTGCGGATCCCCCTCATTGGACGTCCGGTAGTCATGGCAGTACTGGTAGTCGGCGCGAGCCGCACCGGTCAACTCATAGTGGTGCGTTCTTGACCAGCCGTCAGCCAGGGGCTTGCCCGCCTTACCGCGGAGGATCGTGATGCTCGCCACGGGACTAGGCTTTCCTGGCGTCTGGGAAATATGGTCCCAAAATTGCTGTGCCTGCTGGATCCCCACCCTCGATGCCAGTTCAGCATAATGGTGCTTGAACTGCCGATGAATGAGGATGCGAAAGGCAGGGATCTCTTCGGGGCGCCCACCGGGCCGCCTGGCCGGCTCATAGGGCTGGTATGCGCTGTGCGGCGTCAAGGTCACACCTCTGGCGAGACCGAAGGCGGGTCGATCTCAACCAGGTCAAGTGCAATACCCCTGGTCAGAAGTACGCTCCGACGCAGCGGATCCTCAAGCTGGCGGGCCGTGGCCTTCCAGGCATGCAGGCACTGCTCGAGGACCGCGAGGTCATTATCACTGTCCGCAGCGATAATGGCGTCGTTCAGCTCGTCTGCAAATTCACGCAGATCTTCACAGTCGAAGACTCGCAGCCAGGCCAGATCACCGAGACTCTGAACGGTCGGCTTGAAGTCAGGCCGTGACAGGTAGCGTTCCAGCCGGGTGCTCACCGAGGACCATTTACGCAGCTCGAGAAGCAGTTGCAAGTGGCTCTCGGGAACCATGACCAGGCTGGTTCCATCCTTGTCCCGCAGACGTGCCATACCGCTACGCGCCGCCTCAAGAAACTCGGTGCGACGTTGGGCCAGATCAGTCGACTGGAAGATCACATCGCCGCTGCTCACGTCGCCTCCTCTCTCGTTGTATGATCAGGATCCTATGCAGGATCCTGATTGTCAAGTGGCGAGCAGAGGGCTCGCCATGGTCCGATTGGGGCCGACGAGCCGTGTCCGGAAGGGGTCACCTTGGAAGAAGACGCTGGTAGACCGTTTGATGCCGGGGTGATCCTCATGCGGGAGGCCCCCGGGTCGTCCCCGACGACCTGGAGCACGGTCAGCCTTGTGCGCTACGCGCGGGTGTCGCTTCTGACGCCGCCGTCCGAGCGGGCGGAGCCGGCAGGCACTCGCGCGCGCTTAGTGGAGTGTGTAGCCACGCTTTCGGAGCGAGGACTGGACGGCCATGGATTTCTCCGCTACGGCCTCGGCGTTCGGCTGTCCGAGTTCATTGCCGCGTTGACGACTCTCCCCCGCCTGCTCGAGATTATTGCGACCCTGGCCGGCACGGAGGCCATTGCCGCACCGCACGAGGCGTCCTTGGTCGAAGCCAAGGATCTGCCGCGCGAAATTCATGAGTGGTCCGAGCTGTGTCCGATAGGAAGGTTCGAGGGCCACGGGAAGGACTTCCTTGAGAAGATGATGGAAGCAACGCATGAATGGGCAGCTCGGGTCGGTTCCTGGATCCGTCTGGCATCGATCGATGACCTGATCGACTGGCGGTGTCCGAGCCAGTCCGAGTTCGACGAGGTCGATGAATCGACCCACGGCCTTGACGGTGACATCGAGAAGCAGTACCGGTGGATATCAGATCGTCTTGCTGAGACCTATCTTGCCGATTGGGAACTGGAATCACTCCTGTGCGAGTACAGGTGGCTGCACGGCGATGCCCCGTACTCGTTCCGGGATGAAATCACCTCGCTGCGCCGGATCCCACCGGACGCCGTCAACGCGGAGATCGCCGGCCGCGTTGCACTCAATAAGGCTGATTCCGGCGACAGGGAGACGGCCGAACTGCTGGCAATCCAGGCGCTGCAGCTGCTGAAGGCAGGCCACCGGCGTTCCGCCACGGCAACTTTTCGAATCATCGTGAAGCTCTCCCCGGAAGATGCCTCTGCGCGCAACAACCTCGGGTTCTCGCTCATCCCGGATGATCCGCGAGCAGCGATGCGCTACCTCTCGGTGGCAGCCAGGATGTCCTACGACCAGCCAGCCATCAACGCGTGCAACAAAATGCTGTGCAGTCTGCTTCTGCGCTCGCCCAAGGAGGCGCTGGCCATTGCGGAGGCGGTGTGGGAGGGGATCGAGCTGTCGGGGCCCGTTCCGGGTTACCTCTGGCGGAACGAGAACGAGTCCTGGACGATCAGGATGTTCCCTGACACCCGGGTCCAGATCGCACGGATGGCGATCGAAGCAGCACGCGCCTCCGGCGACGACATTGAATCCTGGCATTCCAGGCTCAAACAGCTTGAAGCTGACAGCTCAGCCGACGGGCAGGCGTCGTGAGTCATGTCGCTGGGCACCACGCCTTACGCGATGCAGTGGGAAAGGGCTGACCCGAAGCTGGCGCCCCGAACGAAGGCCTGCGGCGCCCGTCACATCCGATCGAGCGGCTGGGGCAACGGCGGGCCGACGCGCGCCGGTGCCCCGGCCCGACTGGGGGCCGGGGCACCGGGGTAGCGGTGGGGGGCGCTCAGGCGGTGCCGGAGGTGCCGTCCCAGTCGCGGGCGGTCGTGCCGGGCTTGGTCCCCGACCAGTCACTGGCGGTGGTGCCGGGCTTCATGGTGCCGGTCCGCATCTCCGTGGCCGTCCGCATCTCCGCGCCCTTGGCGGTGGCGGACTCGGGGTCCTCGTTCTCGAAGTCGATGTGCTCGACCCGGACCTGGTCGCTCACGGTCACGTTCTCGGTGACCTCCTCGACCCGCATCCGGACCCGCTCCACCGGGACGGTCTCCTTGCTGACCACGGTGCGGTCCGCGTGCAGCACCACGTCCTGGTCGGCCTCGGCGAAGTCCGCGGTGATCCGGGCCGCCTCCGGCGAGCCGGCCACGATCTGCTCGCGCTCGACCCGGACCTCCTCGTGGGTCACCGGCACGGTCTGGTTGACCTGCTCGGTCGTCACATACTTGTGCAGCCGGGCATGGCCAGTCTCGACCCGCTCGGTGGCGACGCGCATCCGCTCCTCGGACCGGGTCAGGTAGCCGTTCTCCGTGCCGCGCATCTCGCGCGCGCGGGTCGGGGCCGAGGCGGTGGCCGTGGCGGTGGTCGACGCCATGGTCGAGCCCGCGACCGTGGCCGCGCCGAGGCCGCTGGAGCCGTTGCCCGCGGTGCCGCCGAGACCGTAGTGCTGGTAGAGGGCCAGCTCCTCCTCGGCCGACAGCTGCCGGTTGCCGTCCATCTCGGGAGCGCTGTCGATCATCGCCTTGTCGTAGGCGAGGCGAACGTCGTCCGCGACCATGCTCGCGCCGGAGAGCGGGGCGAAGTGGGTCCGGCCGCCCAGCAGACCGCCCTTGACCATGACCCAGTCCTGATGGCTGCTGGTGTGGTCGTGGTACACCATGCCGGCCGAGCCGATCTTGTTTCCACCTACGTCGAGGACCTTGTGGCCGACGACCTTGGTGGAGTCGAGCGTGATACCCATGACGACCTCCTACCAGGTGAGAGACGTGACGCGCTGGACCGAACAGGCCGAGCGAGGGTATTTCGCCACGAATCCACCCTGGGACGATCCCACCGGACGCGCAACCCGGCAGGGCGCGGGCCGCCTGGGCGCGGGCTCAGGCCGTCTCGGCCTCGCTCAGGTGCCGGGTCCACTTCTCCTCGACCCGGCCGTAGCGCCAGACCAGCAGCGCGACGGCCCAGGTGGCGACGAACAGGCCGACGATGACGAAGCCGACGTTGTTCAGGTCGATGCCCGCGATCCAGCCCAACACCCCGCTGGTGACGTTCAGTTGTTGGGCCAGCAGGCCGAGCAGCTCGATGCCGCCGATGAGGACCGCGACCACCACGCCGAGCGCGGTGATGGTGATGTTGTAGTAGACCTTGCGGACCGGACGGGAGAAGGCCCAGTCGTAGGCGAAGTTCATGAAGGTGCCGTCGATGGTGTCCAGCAGCGACATCCCGGCCGCGAACAGCACCGGCAGGCAGAGGATGGCGTACCAGGGCAGGGCGAAGGCGGAGGCGCCACCGGCCAGGACCAGCAGCGAGACCTCGGTGGCGGTGTCGAAGCCGAGCCCGAAGAGCAGTCCGACCAGGTACATCTGCCAGGGCTTGGTGATCGTCTTCATCACCGGCCGGAGGATCCGGTTGACCAGGCCCCGGTTCTCCAGGTGGGCTTCGAGCTGCTTCTCGTCGTAGTCGCCGGTGCGCATCTGCCGGAACACCTTGACGATGCCGACCAGCACCACCAGGTTGATCACCGCGATCAGCATCAGGAAGACGCCGGAGACGCTGGTGCCGATGATGCCGGTGTAGTGCTGGAGCGTGGAGGAGCCGTTCTCGACCTGTCCGGCGAGGGCACGGACGCCGAGCGAGAGCAGCACGCACAGCCCGAAGACCACGGACGAGTGGCCGAGCGAGAACCAGAACCCGACCGACAGCGGCCGCTGCCGGTCCGCCATCAGCTTGCGGGTGGTGTTGTCGATGGCCGCGATGTGATCGGCGTCGAACGCGTGCCGCATGCCCAGGGTGTAGGCGGTGACGCCCATGCCGAGCCCGAAGACCTGGTTGCCGACGTGGTAGTGGGCCGGGCCGACGATGGCGATCAGGGTGTAGAAGCCGGCGACGTGCAGGGCGAGGATGAACCCGGCCATGCCCCCCATCCGCGCCCACTCGCGTCGGCTCAGCGCGCCGCGTATCCGTGCGATGGTCCCAGCCATGACGTACCCCTCCAGAGCCTGATCGACTTGGAAAAGGTAATAGCTGGGTATATGTAGTTGCAAGTCATACGCAATAGCGACTACTTGGCTGCGGGGTCCTCGGGCTCCTCGACGAAGTTGACCCGGCCCAGCGAACGGTTCATGGCCTTCAGGATCCACCAGGTCCCGATGCCGAGCACGGCGAAGACGATGAACCCCAGGACACCGGGGGTGACCTTGTTGTCGTCCAGGGCGAGCATGGTGAGGGCGGGGTGCAGAGATGCGGTCATGCCCCTATGGTCCCCCCACCGCCGGGCGGCGGGGGGACCGGGGTCGGTGTGTCCGGCGTTCCTTCAGCGAACCCGCAGCAAGGGCGCGCGGTCAGGAGCCGGTCAGGAGCCGGCCGGGACCACGTCCGCGGTCACGCCGGCGAACAGGTCCTCCTCGGGCAGCGAGGTGTCCACCAGCGAACGGGCCAGCTCGTAGTCCTCCGTCGGCCAGACCTCGCGCTGGACCTCCAGCGGGATCCGGAACCACGGCCCGTCCGGGTCGATCTGCGTCGCGTGCGCCAGCAGCGCCCGGTCCCGCAGCTCGAAGTACTCGCCGCAGGGCACCCGGGTGGTGATCGCCCGGGGCTTGCGGTCGCTCTCGTCCCAGCGCGCGATCCACTCCGTGTACGGGGACTCCAGGCCGCGCGCCTTCATCGCCGCGTCCAGCGCCTTGATCCGCTCCAGCGAGATGCCCTGGTTGTAGTAGAGCTTCAGCGGCTGCCAGGGCTCACCGGCCTCGGGGTAGGCGTCCGGGTCGCCGGCCGCCTCGAAGGCGGCCATGGAAATGGTGTGAGTCATGATGTGGTCGGGGTGCGGGTAGCCGCCGTTCTCGTCGTACGTGGTGATCACGTGCGGACGGAACTCGCGGATCAGCCGGACCAGCGGTTCGGTCGCCGTCTCCACCGGCTGGAGTGCGAAGCAGCCCTCCGGCAGCGGCGGCAGTGGGTCGCCCTCGGGCAGGCCCGAGTCGACGAAGCCCAGCCAGGCCTGCTTCACGCCCAGGATCTCGCGGGCCGCGTCCATCTCCTTGGCCCGGACCTCGTGGATGTTCTCCTCGATCCAGGGGTCACCCTGGAGCTTCGGGTTGAGGATCGAGCCGCGTTCCCCACCCGTGCATGTCGCCACCAGTACGTCGACGCCCCGCGCGACGTACGAGGCCATGGTGGCCGCGCCCTTGCTGGACTCGTCGTCCGGGTGCGCGTGTACCGCCATCAGTCGCAGCTGCTCAGTCAACGCCCCAAAGCCCTTCGTCGGTAATGCCTCCTTCTATAGTGACGGATTGGGCGGCGCGCTCATTCCGCGTGGCCCCCAGAGGAGGCGAAGGACCCATGACCGGTACGACTGGAGTCGGAGCAGCGGCAGGACCCGCGACCGATGCCGCGGAGGCCGCCGCACAGGCCGCCGCGGACGCCGGGCCGACGGCCGCCCCCGCGGTCGAGCCGGCGGCGCCGCGGGCGCTGCCGACCGGGCGCTACGGCATGGACCTGGCGGAGAAGGACCGGCGGATCCACCGGGTGTACCTGGCGGTGGTCGTCCTCGCGGTGCTGCTGATGGGCGCGCTGACCGCGGTCTACGTCATGGGCTCCCCGGTGAACGGCGAGGTCGAGACCTTCCAGGTGGTCTCCGCGTCCGAGGTGCAGATCCACCTCCAGGTCACCAAGAACGCCGACCAGGACGGCAGCTGCACGGTGCGCTCGCGCGACGCCAACGGCAACGTCGTCGGCCAGACCACGGTGAACGTCCCCAAGGCCCTCAGTACCTGGGACACCATCGTCAACCTGCGGACCACCTCCCTCGGCACCACCGGCGAACTGGTCAGCTGCTCCTCGTAGGGCGGGTCCCCGGGACGGGCCGCGCGTGGCGCGAGACTCCCCCGATCGCCGCGACATTGATAAACTCATGGTTTCGCCCCTTCCGGGTACAGGTCCCCGGGAGCGGGCGTTGCTTTGTATCCCACCCTCTCTTTCCATGTACCTACGAGGAGCACCTGTGACCCAGACCAGCGAAAACGTCACCTGGCTCACCCAGGAGGCGTACGATCAGCTCCGCGCCGAGCTGGAGCACCTGTCGGGTCCTGCACGCGCCGAGATCACGCAGAAGATCGAGGCGGCCCGCGAGGAGGGCGATCTCAAGGAGAACGCCGGCTACCACGCGGCCCGTGAGGAGCAGGGCAAGATGGAGCTGCGCATCCGGCAGCTGAACCAGCTCCTGGAGCGCGCCCAGGTCGGCGCGGCCCCCGCCGACAACGGCGTGGTGGGCCCCGGCATGGTCGTCACGGTCGCCTGGGACGGCGACGAGGACGACACCACCACCTTCCTGCTCGGCTCCCGCGAGGCGGCCTCCAGCGAGCTGGAGACCTACTCGCCGCAGTCGCCGCTGGGGCGTGCCATCGACTCCTGCAGGATCGGCGAGAGCGCCACCTACGAGCTGCCGAACGGCCGCAAGGCGACCGTCAAGATCCTCTCCGCCAAGCCGTACCAGGGCTGAGCGCGGCAGGACCCGGGCCGCCCCGGCCGGCCGACGCACTGCGTCGGCCGGCCGGGGCGGCCCTTCGGCTGTCGGGCTTCCGGCTGTCCGGCTCAGCCCACGGCGCTGCGGTACTTGCGTACCGAGAGCCAGGAGAACAGCACGATGATCAGCAGCGACCAGCCGACCGACACGCCGACCGCGTGCTCCATCGTCCAGTGGGTCTCGTGCTGCCCCGGCGGCAGGTTGCCGAACAGCTGGCGGACCCCCTGCACGGTGGCGCTGAACGGGTTCCAGTAGGCGATCGCCTGCAGCCAGCCGGGCATGGTGCTGACCGGCACGAAGGCGTTCGACAGGAAGGTCAGCGGGAACAGCCAGACCAGGCCGGCCGAGGTGGCCGCCTCGGGGCTGCGCACCGAGAGGCCGATCAGCGCGCCGATCCAGGAGAAGGCGTAGCCGAGCAGGAGCAGCAGCAGGAACCCGCCGAGGGCGTCCAGCAGGCCCTTGTGCACCCGCCAGCCGATCAGGAACGCCACCAGCGCCAGCACCACCAGCGTCAGCGCGGTCTGCACCAGGTCGGCCATGGTCCGGCCGACCAGGACCGCGGAGCGGGCCATCGGCAGCGAGCGGAAGCGGTCGACGAGGCCCTTGGTCATGTCCTCGGCGATACCGGCCGAGGCGCCCGCCGTGGCGAAGGTGACGGTCTGCGCGAAAATGCCGGCCATCAGGTACTGCTTGTAGGCGTTGGGGTCGTTCGAGGTGCCGGGGACGGCGATGGCACCGCCCATCACATAGGTGAAGAGCAGCACGAACATCACCGGCTGGAGCATCCCGAAGACGACGATCTCGGGGAAGCCTGTTCCCGTATGTGGTTGTGGTTGCAGTCCGCTTCTAGCTCTGACACGAGGGCCGTGAACTTCGGGTCAATAGAGCCCGTGACGACCATGGGCGGTAGAACCATCAGGGCCGGCACCTGCGCGCCCTCATAGACCCCCAGCGCGTCTAGAGCGGCCTCCCATGCCCCCGATGAGTACCAAGCCTTGGCACGCCGATAGACGGCGCTCCACGTTCCCGTAGAGACCAGTACCTCAGTCCAGCGCTCCGCCGTCCTGAGCTTGTGCAAGATCGCTTCGAACACTTCCCGGGTGTTGCTCATCTGACGGGACGCGGGCAGCAGCGCCGACACACGCGCCCACTCCTCATCCGTGATGCCCACGGGAACGGGCCGTCGGGTGCGTCGGTGCCACTCGGTCAACGGGTCGGCAAGACCCTTCCGCATTGGCACACCCTTGCCAGTAACCGTCACACGCACGTCAAGCAGGTCAATGAGATCAGACTTCTGATCCGTGGTGAACGTGGCAAGACGGGGCGCAGCCTCACGGGTTGCCGTCAGAATTTCCCTGGCACGCTCTGTCTGGTCATTGGCTTCCTTGAGCCACTGGGTAACTCTTTCCCTTTCCTCCCTGAGCGCTTTAACGTCCTCTCGATTCTTGTCCTTAAGATCGGCCTTGAGGCTCGCAATCGTTTCCAAGTCAAAATCATCATCGTCCGCTGCCGCCAACTGAGAAAGCAACGAGAGAAGTTGATCCTTCTTGCTATCCGCCGCCTTGGCGAGTTCCCTATCAATATGCGCAATCCGGCGTTCGTAAGAGGCAATACGCTCCGGCGTTCCACCCATCCAATCCTCAATAAGAGATTCAAACTTGCTGCCATCACTCAGCAAAGTTTCAACTTCCGCCCAAACAGCACTTTCAACCGCCGTGGTAGGAAGTTCGGAGCAGGTGCAAGCCTTACCATTTCGGCTACCCATGCAACGGTAATATGCGGATGCTGCGTCACCCGCCTTGCCGCCCGTATAGTAGCTTTCACAAAATGAGTCCATGCGCCCAGACAGCATGTAGACGTTATTCCGGTTGACTTTCTTGAACGATCGGGTATTCAGCGCGGCGCGCAACTGTACAACGCGTTCGGCCGGCAGTGGCATCGGAACAGGAATTCGGAAGACCTCAACAGCGTCTTCTTCATCGTCGTTTTCGGCAGTACGGGTCAGCTTGAATTCGGCATACCCATCAAGGGCCGTACTCTTTAGCCGCTGCCCAAGGTTGTCACCCGTCCAATCCTTGCCCGTAGGCGTCTTGTAGAGAAGAACGTTCAGCTTTGCCGCCGCGTCATCACGGGTCAGTTTCTCGTCAACAAGAAGATTGGCAGCCTCTTGCAAAACCTCGGTTTCATACTCCGAAAGGACGGGAACAGCATTCTTTCCCTTCCCTTCAAGTTGGATTCCATATGGCGGCGCACCAAATGGCCATCCACCCGCCAAGAGCTTTTGCTCACGCCCAGCGGACGTGCGCTCCAAAATCAACGTGTGCTCAAGTTCGGCCATGTATGCCAAAAGAGAAAGCGTGATTCCGAACATCTCATCGGTACTATCAATACGACCGTCCGCCGTTGCAATGCGGACACCAATTTCGGTGGTGTCATACACCCAACGATGAATGTCCATCATCGTTCGACCGATTCGGTCCAGCTTTCCGAATACAACAATGTCCGCGCCACCAGTGCGGACCAAATCGTTCATCAGATCAAAATCGGGCCGCGAGGCGAGCTTTCCGGAGACACCATCGTCATGAAAAACCTTGACTATGGAGTAGTTGCCTTTGCCGATTTTGTAATTCAGCCACGCCCGGCATTGCTTGTCCTGGACCTTAAGACCATATCCCTTTGCCTGCTGTTCGGTCGAGACACGCAGGTAGATAACCACCCGCAGCAGGCCCCCGCGCTTGACGCGTCCGGGCGCAGCACTACGCTTGTTCATGTCAGTCCCTCCAGACTGGCCAGACCCCGGAGCGCTACCAACGCTGCCGGGGTCACTCATGCACACGCATAAGCTATCCAGGCGCGCAAGTTTGCGCCAGCCGTGTATCATCACCTATGTCCGCTATGCCTGGAAAGTCACCAAACAGGATTTGAGCAAATCGCCGCTCCTCGCTCTTTTCCCAGTGACAGGCAGACCATCGCGCGATTACTCGACTTTCGGAAACCTCGGCTTCTTCTCTGCTGATCTCACCACTAACGGCATGCTCCCGTCCTTCGCTGCTGGTGCTACCCTGCCTGTCAGGCCATCCTTGGTAATGCCTTTCCGGGATGGCAGTGCGCCCCATGGTCTTCCCACCCTGTTCCTTCGAGCAGGTTGACCATGGGGCGTCTTTGCGTTCTCGCGCCATGCTCGCCGGCCAGCAGCATCACCGAATGCCTGTGGCGCGACAGCGCGTTGTCGCCTTACTCGGCGTCAAGGTCGAGCTTGGCGTATGCGGCGAGCGTGGCAGCAGTCACCTGAGGGAACACCTTCTCGATGGTCTTGAACGTCTCGCCCTCGGCACGGAGTGCCTGAACGATGCGAATCTCATCGTCGGACAGCTTGCGCGGCTTGCCGGCGCGCGGAGCGACCGACTCACGGGCGGCGGCAATGCTGGCACGGATTTCCTCGGGGATCACGAAAGTCATGGGTGTACTCCTTTGGTTGGTGTGGTCTACCAGAGCCCTTCGGGCTCCATGTGTTCGTTCTGTGCTGCGGATTCCCGATCGATGCCCATGATGGCTCCACGGAACCGCGTCCCCTGTCTCACAATGAAGTGATTGGAGTCAGGTTGTGGCAGGAAATCGGCATGCGCGAGTTCCTTGCCTGGTGTCTTTGTCTTCGCAAACCGGGCCAACAGGTCCGGGGCAAACATGAACGGTTCCGCATCCTCGAACCGCTCTAGTAGTTCGTCGCAGAGCCCAAACAGGGCCTCGGGTGTGTAGAGCCCGATTGGTCCGCCGGCCGCACTGTAGCGGCCCGTGTAGTCCCGTGCGGAAACGGGATTGCCGCCAAGCTGGGGAGTAAAGACCAGTGCGTCAGCAGGATGATAGGTCCATCCGCCTCGGCCGCGGCCGTCTGGTGCGTCAATAGGTGCGCGTGACCGAGGTACCGAATCCTTACGCGCCGAAGACTCAATTTCACGGGCCGAAGCATTGCTGAGCCAGACTTCCGTACGTTGATCCGGGCCGGCGTCTAGGTCGGACCAATCCTGCCCGATCGTATAGCCATCCGACGCCGTGAAAACTACACAGTTCGACTCGAAAACGCATCGGACAACGTCAGGCTTGGTACGCAATGGCAAGTGCGCCAAAACACTCGACAGGGCACGGGCAATGTCGTCACTGTAGCCAGCAGCGGTAAAGCCGCTCAAACAGGATTCAGCCTTGCCGTGTACTGGTCTTCAAGGGTCTGTGCTGCCCGATCAAACAAGTCAGTCACTTCCTCGGCCGTGCGCTCCGGCCGATCGCTCCACTCATGCAGTTCGTCATCTCCACCAACGCGAGAATCCGGGCTGATGTGCGACTCGGCAAAATAGATGTACTCCGAGAATGCCATCCGCGAGTAACTGCCGTCTGGTACGTCATCGCTGCCTGTCTGCCAGGGAACGCCGATGGCATCACCAATGGCACCGATGGCGCAGTAACAGCCCTGGTCGTCTAGATAGGCCCCCTTCCCCAATCCGTGTTCCTGAATGGTCTTTGCAGCCTTGCGGTAAACACTCGGTTCAAGTCGCAGCAACTAACGCCCCCTATTCTTGACTTTCATTACGTCATCCCCACGCTTCCTCCGTTTTGCCGCCCACTCGTAACCCTGCGATGATTCCTCCATTGAGAACCATACTGCGGCACGGAATGCAGCCGTAGCAACGTCACCGCCATTGTGGGCAATCCTCAAGATACTGCGCATTGCCGTCTTGTGCTCCGGCATTTTGCGGTACGGAGCCAAAGCGGTTTTCGCCTTGATGAGTTCTACCTCTTGCGTGATATCCACGTGCACCACCCCTTTGCCGTGCCATCAGTACAGTCCCCACTCCCCCGATGTCGTGTGGGTTCGTCGTGGCGACAGGAACGAACGTACCACACGCCTGAACGGGCACCACACGATTAAAACGGGGGTGGTCCTGGTGGTCCTCAAGCACGCCTCGGGGACTCGGCGGCGCCGCCCTGGTCGTGCTTGCCGTCCTGGTCAGTGACGTCCTGGTGCCGGCCGCGGCCTGGTCGTCGTCGTGGTCCTGCTTGGCCTGGTCGAGCGTGTTGCCCAGCTAGGCAACACAGAGAGGCCCCCGCCAGTAGCGGGGGCCTCTCCTGTCTTCCTGGTACGTCGACTAGTACGCGTTGACGTACTCGGCAGAGACGAGACCATCAGGGCGCACGTACCGGAAGTGCGGCACACGCAGCAGCGCTCCATAGTCGGTCAAGTCGTAACGAGCCCACCCCCGGACCATCTTGCCTATGCGGTACGCGGCTGGCGTGAACGTGCAGGCACAATGCCGATGCTGCCGATACGTCTTGGAACCGTCGTCAGCAACCACGGCGTACGTGACGACTATGTAGCCGGCCACGGTCACACGCTGGCACACGTCCTTACAGCTCTTGAGCATGCGTTTGCCTTTCCTTGTGGACCGTCCCACACGGCCCGACTCAAGGACGGTACCACACGATCGAACGGGCACCATACGATGCAGGCAAAGGAATGACCCGCCGTAGCGGGGCCAACGTCGAGCATTGATCCCGGGGCTAGACCCGCTGTAGCGGGTCCATCAAGGGCATTGGCCTGGGGCCGGAAACTCTGCCCTAAGCATGTGACGCACGTCACACGGAGGATGCGTTGAGCATCCTCCCAGAAACAGGACTTCTATCTATGAAGGAACAAATAGAGCGCCACTAAGGCGCTCCAATCAATCCTTGCGGCACGCCGAGTGCCGCATACATGAGCCTCAAGGCAAGACGCCGGCCAACCGGCGTCAAGACTGTCACGGGCCTTACGAAAGGCCCGACATCATGCCAAAGGCAATGTGCAGACAATGCCATAAGCTCATGAACATCAACAGCGGCACACGATGTGCCGCATGCATCAAGGAATACAAGCGGACGCGCCCGAAGCGCGTCTATAAGAGCAAGAACGCCGACAGGCGTGGTTACGACACTCAATGGCGCAAGACCGTGAAAGCTGCAATCGCATTGCAGCCATACTGTCTGTGGTGTTTCACCACCGGTTCACCGGTCAATCCATTGACAGGCGATCACATCGTGCCACTGTCCAAGGGTGGCACCAATGCACCGACCAATGTTCGTGTGCTCTGTCGAACCTGCAACAGCACTCGCGGCAATCAATAGTTATGCATTGATCCGGATGAGTATCGAACCATCCATACATTCATGCATAACCATGCATCGCATAAATGCAGCATACTTATACAGTCGCAATGTCCGCATTTGCCCTAAGGTACTACCAAAAGTCTAATACGGCCCTTCCGACCCCCCCCTTTAGTTCCCCCCCGTGTGTGCGCGCGAAAAATGGAGAAAAGTGCACAGATAGGGCAAAAGAACCAAAACGGACACATAAATATGCGAAAGCCGCTCTCTTTGTTTTAGTGTCGCATCTTTATGCACCGACTATGCATGCATGTTTATGCATGCCATTCACTCGAAAGGTGGTGGGACCTTTGGCCGGCAATGCTAACTCTGGTAGGCCAAAGACTCCGGCCGCCATCAAGGAACTGATGGGGAATCCTGGTAAGCGGGAAATCCCTGTCGAGCCCAAGGCACCGGACGGTATCCCGTCCGCACCACATTGGTTGAACGATGGCGCATTGAAACAATGGAACCGGATAACACCCATCCTTTCCGGGATGGGCATCCTTACATTGGCGGACAGGGATTGCCTTACCGCATATTGCGTTTCGTATGACCAGTTCGTCACTGCAACCCGCTCAATCAATGAAACGGGTATTGTCGTTGATTCCTATAGGGGCGGTGTAGCTAAGAACCCGGCCCTCATGGTTCAGAGTCAGGCATTGGCAGAGATGAATCGCTGGGGAGCCGCTTTGGGTCTTTCACCCGTAGCACGCGCCCGTTTGGCTGTCGCGCCGGAATTGGAGGCGGACGCACAGGCCGACGTACTGCGGTTGCTGACCGGAGGCTAACAAGCCATTGCCGGCCAGCACAAGACCAGAGAGGCCCCCACACGGGGGCCTCTCTGGCACACACAGAAGGGAGAGGGATTGTCATACGCCATAGCTCCACATGCCCCCGACGATCCCGCTTCTGACTGGTGGCGCTTTGATCCCGCCCGTTCAGAACGGGCCATCAACTTTGTTGAGAAGCTTCTCGTCCACACCAAGGGACGAACGGCCAGGAAGCCGTTCCTGCTGTCCCCGTGGCAGAAGGAAGGTATCTTTCGCCCCCTGTTCGGCACGCTCCGCTTTGACGACCAGTTCAACGAGTGGACACGTCAGTACCGGATGGGCTGGATTGAGCTAGGCCGCAAGAATGGCAAATCAGAGATAGCGTCCGCTATCGCGTTGCTCGGCCTGGTCGGAGACGATGAAGAATCCGCCGAGGTTTACTCTGTTGCGGCTGACCGCGATCAGGCGGCCCTAGTCTTCAATACCGCGAAACGAATGGTCGAGTTGTCTCCCATTCTTTCCAAGCGGCTTGAGATCATCGACTCAAAGAAGCGCATCGTTGACCGCAAGACCAACAGTGCCTATGCGGTGCTTCCTGGTGACGCAGCCGGCGCACTCGGCGTAAATGCCTCGATGGTCATCATGGATGAGGTGTTGACGCAGCGCGACAGGCATTTGTTTGACGCCATGCGGCAATCATTCGGCACCAGGAAACAGCCAATGATTTTGTGCATCACTACAGCCGCCTACACGTCGGCAAGGTTCGCGCTTGAGGAACACGAATACTCGGAACGGGTCGAGAAAGACATCAACCTCGACCCCTCGCGCTTTGTCTACCTCCGCAACCTTCCCAAAGATGCGGACTGGACACAGGAAGGGCAACCGGGCGACATATCCCGGGGCATTCAGCCAACAGGCTGGTACTGGGCCAATCCTGCCCTCGGCGACTTCCTCAACATCAACACGTTGCGGGATGAGTTCCGGGATGCCAAAGAGAAGCCGGGGGCAGAGAACGCGTTCCGCGTCTTCCGACTCAATCAGTGGGTTGCTCAGGCAACCCGATGGATCAATCTTGACTTGTGGCGCGAGAACGGCACTGACGCATTCAGCCGTGAGGCCATGGCGGGAAGGGCCTGTTACGCCGGCCTAGACCTAGCCTCAACGGCCGACTTCACCGCCCTGGTGCTGTTGTTCCCTGGTAGTCCTACCGACCCCCTAGACCCCGGTTTTACGGTTCTTCCCCGCTTTTGGATTCCGCGCGCAAACATTGAGCGGCGGCCAGAGATGCGGGAAGAACTGGAATCCTGGGAACGCCGAGGGTTCCTCACGGTCACTGATGGCGAAACGACCGACTATGAAACCGTCTTTGCCGACATCAGCAAGGATGCGGAGTCCTTCCGCATCAAGCACATGGGCTATGACCCGTGGAATGCCTTGCAGATTGTGCAACGTCTTGAGGACCACGGCATGAGCGTGGTCAAGGTCCCGCAATCGGCTACACGCCTCAATGAACCCTGCAAGATCCTTGAGGGTCAGTTGGCGGAACGCACGTTGCGCCACGGTGGCAATCCAATCCTCGAATGGATGGCCAACAACGTTGAGCTTGAGTTCAAGGCTGACGGGTTGATGAAGCCGAAGCGCACCCACACCGGAGACAAGATCGACGGCATTGCCGCGATGCTCAACGCCTTTGCCATGACCCTGGTCCCCGAGGACGACACACCGGCCGAGGCAACGGCCATTCCATTCGATGACGACGACCAGGACGACGACGTAGGGGGGTTGCTGTCCAGTTGGTTCGATGATGAGGAGGAAGACTGATGAGTCGTACAACCCGTGTGCGGGACGCTGCCGCTCGATCTGCCCCCGGCCTTACTCAGACGCTCGGGGGCATTCTTCTGTCCTCTGGCGCTGCCTTGCTGGCCCCGTGGGCCGGCTTGATGCTCGGGGGCCTGGTCGTCCTGGTCGTTGGCGTGGTGCAGGAAGGCCGGCGGGGGGTGATCAATGGGGATTCTCGACCTGATCAGTAGGCGGTCGACGCCAACAGGAAGCACGTCAGGTACGGGAACGTTCGCCAATGCTTGGGTTTCCGACCGACACATGTGGGACATTGCCCCGCCAACGTATTCGGGCAAGAAAGTCAACCGCTACGAATCGTTGCAGCTTCCCGCCGTCCACTACTGCGTGTCATTGATTGCCGACAGTGTGGCGACGCTGCCAACTGACGTGTTCAAAGGCCATGGCGCACAGAAGAAGTATGTCAACAAGCCATCATGGCTGGTCCAGCCGAATCCTTACACGACGTCCTTCGACTTCTGGCATCGAATCCTCATGTCGATGCTCATGGACGGCAACGCTTTCGTCTACATCGACCGCGATTTCAGCGGCTCGATCAAGGGCCTGTACGTCATTGATCCAGCCATGGTGCAGATCGAATGGTCGGAAGACTACAAGTCGGTTCGGTTCATCACGGCCGGCGACGTTCTGACACAGGCAGAGATCATGTGGATTCCGGCATTCACAATGCCCGGTTACATTCGCGGCCTGTCGCCGCTCGACCTAGCCCGACAGGCTGTTGGCCTCGGCCTCACGGCCGAAGAGTTCGGGGCACGATTCTTTGGCCAGGGAACGGCAATGTCCGGTGTCATTCAACACCCGTCAATGCCGACCAAAGATCAGGTGCAAATGATCAAGCAGACATTCAAGCGCACCAACTCCGGTCTGCGCAACAGTCATGCCGTCGGCATTCTGACGGGCGGCGCCACATGGCAATCAATCAGCCTTACACCGGATCAAGCGCAGTTCCTAGAGACGCGCAAATTTCAGCGCACAGAGATTGCCATGATGTACCGCGTACCTGCCTTCCTGGTCGACTCAACGGCCGTCAGCTCATGGGGCAAGGGTGTCGAGGAACAGAACAAGTGGTTCGTTGACCAGACATTGACGCCATGGATGGTTCGCATTGAACAGGCCGTGACGAACTACCTCCTGGTCGGGAACAGCTACTTCAAGTTCAACCTTGACGCGCGTCTCCGCGCAAAGACGCAGGAACGTTTCGCCGGGTACGCCATCGGCGTGCAGAACGGTTTCATGAGCGCCAATCAGATTGCTGAGCTTGAGGACTGGACTGCCCTTCCCGGGGACATGGGCGACCGCTATTACCGTCCCGGCAATCTTGTGCCGGTCACGGAAGACCCTGATCCGAAGCCCAGTTCAGTGCCGGATGCCCTGTTGCAGCAATTCATCATGAACAAGTCCGAGCAATCCCCCTTGTTCCCTCCTGCCGATCCCCCGGCTACCGATCCGGAGCCACCCGACCCAAACAAGGAGGGAAGTTAAGACAATGGTAGACACCGTGAGGCGTGAAGTCCGAACGGCTGACAGTGACTTTGATGTCCGCTCCGCCGAAGACGGTGGCAACGTCCTGGTCGGCTATGCCGCAAAGTTCAACACACGCTCGCAGAACCTCGGCGGCTTCATCGAGACGATTGCTCCGAGCGCATTCACCAATTCCCTGTCACGGGGATTGGACGTCCGAGCGCTGTTCAATCATGACCCGAACCTAGTCCTCGGCCGCTCAACGGCCGGCACGCTCACCCTTTCGCAAGATCAGATTGGTCTTCGGTACAGGGTTCCTCTGCCGAACACCACGGCCGGCCGCGACTTGGCCGAGTCACTGCGGCGAGGGGACATCACACAGTCGTCCTTTTCTTTCGAGGTTGATCCCGATGGCGACGATTGGGACGACGACAACGATATGCCCATCCGGACGCTGCGAAGCGTCAGCCTCTTTGACGTGTCGCCGGTTACCTACCCGGCCTATCTCGACACCAACTCAGGCATTGCCCAACGTTCCCTTGCGAATGCGCGCGCCATGAAGCGACCGCCCATTCCCGTTCGGGATTTCACGGCAGAGATTGAAAGCGACTACGCGACCCGCGTAGCGCTCATTCGCCTTATGGAGGGGAACTAAACTTTGACGACTTTCTATGAGCTGGCCAAGCGGTCCCTTGAGGCGCGTGCCCGACTGTTCGAGGAATACAAGAGCGTCAACACCGACGCCAATCTCACAGACGCCGACAAGCGCGCGCGTCTTGAGGTACTGGACAAGGACATTACCGCCAAGGGTGAGGAACTTCGGGACTTCACCGCAAAGGCCGAGGCCGAGGCAGAGAACCGGAGCGTGGACACCAAGCTTGCGGCCCTCATGGGCAAGCCTGGTGGCAATCCCACTGCTTCCCCCGAGGAAGACCCGGAAGAGTTCCGGAAGATCCTCATTGACATGGCGGAGCGTCGTGGCGGACCCGTGAACGTCTACGCAAACAAGCAGCAGCTCACCCGCGCCAACGGTGCGAACGTGCAGGCACAGGCCGGCACCGTGGCAAACCCGACGTGGGCCGGTAACACCACATCGGTCATTTTCGTCAATCAGGTTCTCGAATCGATCCGTGAGCGGTCCCCGTTCATCAACCTTGCGACCGTGTTCAATACCGAGAATGGCGAGATTCTTCGGTACCCGGTCAAGAACACCCGAATCGGCCCGACCAACGTTGGCGGACCGATGACGGAAGGTCAGCAGATCACCTTTGCGAACGGTTCCTTCGGCACCACTCAGCTTGGTGCGAAGAAGTACGCCGTTGGCACTCAGCTTTCCTATGAGCTGATGACCGACTCTGAGGTTGACATTGTTTCCATCGTCGCCCAGGACGCCGGAGAGGCCATCGGGGATTTCCTTTCCCTTGACATGTTGTCCAACATGCAGGCTGCTGTACCGACCACCAAGAAGGTTGTGAAGGCCGATGGGCCGGCGGCAACCACGCCGGTGAGCTACAGCAACATGATTGACACCTATCACACGCTGCGCACCGCGTACCGTAATTCCGCAACGTGGTACATGGGTGATCTCCAGATGGCCGCAATTCGGAAGCTCACCGATACTCAGGGGCACCCCCTTTGGGTGCCGGCGCTGAACCTTGGCGCGGCTGACATGCTGCTTGGTCGGCCCGTTGTTTCCGATGCGACGCTTACCAGCATTGCCAATGCCACCAACACCGACGTGCTTTGGTTCGGAAACTTCTCTTGGTTCAAGGTTCGCCAGGTGCGTGGCATTACCGTGAGCCGATCCGATGAGTACGCATGGGACTCCGACATGTCTTCGTGGAAGGTCACGTGGAGGGGCGACGGCAACCTGATGGATCTCCAGGCAGTTGCCTGCCTTCGTACCGCTGCTGCGTGATGCAGCCTTCAAGTCGGGATGCCCGCGCAATGCGGGCATCCCGCACCACTCCCAGGAAGGGGCACGTTTGCGCATTCTCATGATTGGTCAGATCGTCGGAGTCTTCAATGGCATTCTCAACCCGGGCCACGGGGACATCATCGACATTCCCGCTGAACTGGCAATGACACACATCGGGCTGGGCAACGCCGTTCCTGCTGACGCTCCGTCGGCCGCGGCTGCACCGGAGCCCGTACCGGACGTGCCCGTGCGTCGTGGTCCTGGTCGTCCGCCCAAGGCAACCTGAGGGGGCCTAGATGCGTCTACGCCTCGGCCGACCGACGGTCCTTAGCTTTGACCCCAACGACGATGAAACCGACTTCATCGTCACCAATGTTGCCGTCACCATCTTCACTGGTCGACTTGCCAGTGCCACGGACACCGTGAATCAAGTCATCACCATTTCGGCCACCGGAACAGGCCCGTACACCGCCACGTGGACGCCAACAGCCCTCGGCCAGTACACCGCGTATTGGACATTCGACGGTGGTTGGCGTCGCCTCTACTTTGAGGTGACCGAGGCACCCATCGTGTCCGTGACCGATGTCCGTGGCTTTGATCCTCTCCTCAATGCCACGGCCTTTCCAACCGGCCTGGTGACGGCCGCAAGAGACAGTGTTGAAGAGGAATTCGAGAACATCACTGGCCGGTCCTTTGTCATCCGGTCCCGGACCGTCGAGTTTAAGACGTGGGATTGGGAGTACTCAGAGGTTTTCCCGGACACTGACATTCAGCGCGTCACCACGTTCACGGTCAACGGCGGCGACGCCACATCAATGATTGTCGACGTCGGCCCCGAGTGGATTGACGTCTCTCTAGACGCAGGTGTCGGCTGGACAGATGCGGACCTGCTGACCCTCGGGTTTCCCATCTCTGCCGTCAATGACTGCATCTGCACCTATGAGTACGGTGTCTATCCTCCCCCTGGTGACGTTCGACGCGCGGCACTGCTTCGCATTCGTGACGTACTGCTGAACGTCAACAGCGCCATCCCGGACCGAGCGACATCGTTTCAGGTGACCGAATTCGGTACCTACAGTCTGGCGACCGCCGGCCGAGGCGGCTTTGACACCGGAATGCCGGAAGTCGACGCCATCCTAGGACGACACAAGGCATCGGGCCGGTGGGCTCAATGACAACATCCCTCACGGTCAAGCAGAGCATCATCTCGACTGTGTCAGCCTTGCCAGCCGTCGCCGGCTATCAGGTGACGTGGTCGCTACAGCAGAACCAACCAAAGCAATGGATCATGGTCGGGAAAATCGACTACTCGTCCGGCGTTTGGAAGACCAATCGCCAGTATGAGGAAAACTACTCGATCGATGTCGTGATCAATTGCATCCTGCCTGGTGGCACGGCACTGGCCGTCGAGTCGGAAGTCTTGCGCGTCCACGCTGCCATTGCTGCGGCGCTGACTCCCGATCCGACGTTCGCCGGAGTGGCCGTGACATCCCTTCCTGCCATTCAGCGCGTGGTGTCTTGGCCTACCCCGGACGGTTTTGAGGGTCAGTGCGACAGCACCGTGAGCGTGACGGCTCGACAGGCCCGGTAGGCCCCCTGAGTGCCCCGGTAGCGGGCTCCGAGAGAAGGAAGGTAGAAGCGTTGCGCGTTCAGTACCACGGCCCGTTCGGGGCCGTTCACATCCCCTCACTCGGCCTAGAAGTGCAGGCCGGCGACCCCATCGACGTCGACGACGACCAGGCCGCCGAGCTGCTTGCACGTGGTGACTGGTCACCGGCCGCGGCGCCGCCCGTTGAACCTGTTCCGCTGGCTCCGGCGCCGCCCGTTGAACCTGTTCTGCCTGCTGCGGCGCCGCCCGTGAACTATGCCTTCACACCCCCTAGCCCAGTCAGTGAGGTGTTTTAATGTCAGTATTTGACGCCTATATTGGCGCTGCCGATGAAGCGTTGTACGGCACTGCTGTGCCGGCTGCACGATTCTTTGAACTGAACAAGGAATCCATTGCAGGCAAGTGGGAGCGCATTGAGTCCAAGGCAATGCAGAACGGTGAACGTGTCCTCAGTGTGGGTCGCTTTGCGCCGAACCCCAAGGGTGCCGACGGCACGTTGAATCTCGAATGGCTTGACAAGGGGTTCGCCTACTGGCTCAAGTACATGTTCGGCAGTGTCGCCACCGGAACGAAGGACTCATTCAGCTATACCACGTTCACGGCAACCATTGCCGACCTCTCCGGCAAGTCTTTCACGCTTGAGGTTGCTCGCCCGGATGCCAATGGTGACCTTTACCTGTATCAGTACCCGGGCGGGAAGGTCAAGACGTGGGAAATCACGAACGCCATTGATGGCGTGCTTGAGCTTGCGCTTGAGATGGTCTTTCAGAAGGAAGTCATCCGCACGGGTGCACCGGCCACGGTCACCTATCCCGCTGCTGCGAAGCTGTTCACGTGGCAGGGTGGAACGGCGACCCTCGGCGGAGTCCAGTTCCCCATCAATGAGATTTCCGTCAAGGGCGACAACGGATTGAAGTCCGACCGGTTCAGCATCGGCTACGGCATGCGCGAACCGAAGGAAGAGAAGCTCAGGGACATCACGTTCAGCTTCAAGGGCGATTTCGAGAATCAGAACAGCTACACCATGGTAAGCAACGCTGTTGCTGCCAACGCCATTGGTCCCGTTGTTCTCACGTGGGCCGGCGTTACGTCCGGTGGTGCCACGCCAATGATTACCGTGTCGCTGCCCGCCGCACGGTTCGATGCCTCGGCCGCTCAGGCAGAGAATGCCAAGTTCCCTGAGCTGACGATGAGTGGCAAGGCACTCGACCCCGGTACGGGCGCAATCGTCGTGACGTACTACTCGACCGACACGGCCCCCTGATTGAGGGCACAAGGCTCACGGCCCGGATTCAATATTTCGTTCAAGGGCAACGGGCTGCAAAAGTTCCTTGACGAGTTGAAGGCATTCGAGGACGACGCGCCAAAGATTCTCCAGTACACGCAGCAGGAGATTGGCAAGAGCATCCGGACCAATGCCATCGGTCGAGCCGGCCGCTTGGGGCACGTTGCCCCCAAGGCTGCAAAGTCTCTGAGAGTCGGTCTGGGCAAGACGACCATTGTCCGCTATGGCGGACCGTCGTATCCCTATGCCATGGGTGCTGAGTTCGGCTCCACCCGCTACAAGCGGTTCCGACCCTTCTTGAAGCAAGGCTATTTTGTGCTGCGTGCATTCAATGAGGTGTCGCACCGCGACGGCCCGGAGGCGGTTTACAAGGCTTTTCAGAACGCCATTGACAAGCACTTTAAGTAAGGGGTGTCCCATTGAAGATCACGTTTGATTCGTCCGCCCTCACGCTCGGCGATATGGTCGATTTCAAGGCCAAGGCTGGTGCCACCGTTGCTGACGCCTTTGCCCCCAGGAACAAGATTGATCCTTTTACCGGGGAAGTCGTCAAGGACGGTCGCGGCCGGCCCGTCCGGGATCGTCAGGTTGATCCTCTGCATCTTGTTACGCTGGTTTGGCTTCTCGCTCGCAAGGATAATCCGGCATTCACCTTTGAAGACGCAATGAATGTTCCCGTGGCAGAGCTTGACGTCACCGGGGAGGACGAGACGGACCCAAAAGGCAAGACGAACTAAAAGCCATGGCTGCGTTCAGCCACTTCTACTCGATGACGTATGAGGAAATGCTACGTCTGCCCCTTGACGTCTATGTGGCCTATGAGGACTACAGGCGCGAATCAATGCGAAGGGGGGTTGCCTAGTTGCCGAACACTGAGGCAAAGCTAGAAATCATTGTCGGCGGCAACGCCGAATCAGCAATGCTCGCCCTGTATGACCTGGGTTACAAAGCCGAGTCGGCCGGCGAGCGCATGACCGAGGCATTGCGTGCGGTGGCCTCTCCGATCACCAGCCTGATTGATCGGGTCAAAGAGTTCGGAGACAACGTCTCCGAGCGTGCACAGCAGATTGGTGAGGACTTCCTAGGTATCCGCATCAAGGCCGAGGAAGTGGGAGAGGGCATTGCCGAGGGGGCCGACGTTGCGGCCGAGGGCCTGGGCAAGCTTGCCGAACGGGCCGGCGCTGTAGGGCCCGAACTGGACGCCAGCACCGCGAAGGGCCTTGAGGGTCTGGACGCTCTTGCCGCTCGATCGGCAGAGATCGGCCCTGAGATGGACGTAGCCGCGGCCGAGGGTGCCGAGGGCCTTGAAGTCCTCGGGCTCAAGGCCAGGGAGACAGGCGTCCGTGTGGCCGAGGCTGGTGCCGAAGCCGGCGAAGCCGAAGGCATTTTCTCCAAGCTTGGCGAGCTGGGCGCAATGGCTGGCGGATGGATCGGCCTAGCGTTCGGCGTCGAGGAAACTGGCAAAGAGTTCGTGAAGCTGGGTGGCGAGTATGAGCAGAACCTCAACCTGATTTCGGCATTGACCAAGGGTAACCACGACACGTCGTTGTCGATGGACCAAATCAAGTCGGGGCTTGACAGGCTGACGCCACAGTTCACGCAGTACGGGTACAGCACCGCCGAGGCGTCCGAAGGATTGGCCACGCTCATCAAGGCCGGCCACAGTGCCAAAGACTCCATGCAGGAACTTGTTCCCTCCCTCCAACTGGCCCGTGCCACACAGATCGATGCCGGTGAAGCCTCGGAAATGATGTCCGAGACGCTGAACACCTTCAACCTCAAAGCCTCGGATGCACAGTCCATTGCCGACGCAATGTCACAGGCATTCCACCAAGGGACGATGTCCATTGGTGACCTGACGTACAGCCTGAAATACGTTGGCACTCAGGCGCACGCGTCGGGCCTGTCGCTCCAGCAGACGAACGCGCTCCTGGTCGAACTGTCCAAGCATTCCATCAAGGGTTCCTCGGCCGGCACGGGCCTCAAGGATGTGCTGTTGAACCTTGAGGCTCCGACCACGGCCGCAGCCACTGAGCTGACAAAGCTCGGCGTCAATGTCTATGACTCGTCCGGCAAGATGCAGGGCATGGGAAGCATCATTTCCCAGCTACAGGACAAGATGTCGGGCCTGACGCAGCAGCAGCAGATTGCCGCCGAAAAGATCATTTTCGGCAAGGTCGCCATTCAGGCAGCATCGACCATCATCGGTGACGGTGCGGGCAAGTTCGACATGTATACGGCGGCAATGTCCAAGTCGGGCAGCGCCGCCGAGGCGGCAAAGGCCAAGACTGCCGGCTTCTCCGGTGCGGTCAACCGCATGACCGCAATGATTGAGTCCGGCATGGAGAACCTTTACATCAAGGTTGCTCCGGCACTGGCCAAGGGACTGACCACCATCATTGATGGCGTCCAATGGGTAGCAACTGCCGTGGGAACAATGGTCGACAAGTTTCACCTTGTCGCAGGTGCACGTCTAGAGATAGCCCTGATCTCCAAAGCCGTCCAAGTGTTTTGGAAGTCTTTTGTCAACAGTGGCGGAGTGAAAGCCATCGAGGGTGCCTTTGGCGACATCCAAAAGGCCATAGGCAAATTGGGTGGGGTCATCAATGGGCAACTACTGCCTTGGTTCCGGAAACTGCTACCGACGATACAGCCAATCGTTGTCGAGCTGGGCAAACTCTGGGCGAAAGCCTTTGAATTCATCAAGGTTGTCATGGACACGGCCATCGCGGTCATTTCATTCACTTGGGCGCATTTTGGCAAATACATCCTCGATGTGATCACCATTGCCTGGAATCTTGTGGCCGGCGTCGTCATGGGTGCCTTCAAAATTCTAGAGGGCGTCTTTGATTTTTTCGACGGTCTTTTCACCGGCAATTGGTCGAAAATGTGGCGCGGACTGGGCGAAATCCTGCAAGGTGCCTGGAAAATCATTGTGTCGGTCTTTAAATCGCTGCTCCAACTTTTGATCAAAACCGTGACCGTCTTCATTCCCGAACTGTTCAGTGCGGGCATCAATTTGATCGAGGGCCTGTTCAACGGGATTTCCTCAATGGGCGGATGGCTGGCCGGCAAGATCGGCTCATTCATCAAAAGCAGCGTCACCGGTCCCGTGAAAAGCCTACTCGGCATCTTCTCGCCCTCACGCGTCTTCGCCGGATTCGGCATGAATACCGCCCTCGGCTTTGCCCAGGGCGTAGACGACCACGCGCACAAGGCTGTTGCGGCAGTAGTCCGCATGACCAACAAGGTAACCACGGCTGTTCAGAATTCCAATGTGCTCAAGCACAGGAAGGAAGCGCACCACAAGCACCACCGCAAGACCCATCACAAGCACGAAGAGGATTCGTCGGGCAGTTACAAGAGCACCGACACCTATGCGCAGTACCCGTTGCACGTGACCGTCAATGTGGCGGGAAACGTGTGGACAGAAAAGCAGTTGGCTAAGGCATTGGTCACTGACATGCGAGACGAATTGCTCGTTCTCGCTCGCCGGAACGGCGGTCGCACCGGCTTGTAAACATTCACAGACAGGGGGTGGACATTGTCCCGACTGACTTTTGATGCTGCCATTGGATTCGACAACCAACTCCGCGACAATCCCAAATGGCAGGATGTCACCAGAAGGGTTCAGGGGTTCACCACCAACCGGGGTCGTACCTTTCAGATGGACAACATTGAGGCGGGTACCGCCTCGATCACATTGAACAACTTTGACGGGAACCTCACCCCGGGGTCGGCAACGCTTCCCGTGAACGCCAATCAAGCCGGCCTCTACCCGACCCACTTCATGGAAGGGGCCGTTCTGCCAGCAGACTTGGTCAACTGTTCCGGCGGAACCTACTCGACCATTGCGGCACCCAACCTCGTGAACACACTGGGCATTCAGGTCACGGTGTCTGCCAGCAATCCTCTCGACCAGTTCATCATCAGTTTTCCCAAAGTACCGGTGGTTGAGGGCACCCGGCTTGTCCAGACGACAACCGCCACTTTGACAACCTCAACGAACAACCCGCTGTCGGTCGCCTACTGCTGGTTTCTGTACGGCCCCGACGGAACCTATCTGAACTATGTTTCCGACACATACACGTACCCCATCACCACGACTACCCCCGGAACTACCTTCATTGGCGAACTCATTGTTCCGCCGAATGTCGGCTACGTGCTTCCGGCACTCATCGACCGCACCGGTTCCACGGCAACGACACTGAGTCTGACCAGTGTTCAACTGCTCGGCTTCGTTGACTACGCCGATTACATTCCAAGTCCTTCCCTGGTCAGCAGTCAGCCGGGATCATGGTGGGCCGGCATCATTTCCACCGTGACCAATACAATGGTTTCGCAGGTCACTCCGAACAAGCGCGTCCGGATCACGTCCATTGTCGGCGGCAATCTTTGGCCGGCTTGGATTGCTTCACCCCAGGGCGGCCGAGAAGCAAACTACGCATGGGACACCAGCAGTTTCTATCCTGGCATCAATGGGTTGTGGCAATACAACTTCAACGCCAGTCCCATCAATCTGCCACCCGGCTCGAACTACGGAGTCACCCCGACGTCCTTCCGTATCTCCACTGTCACGGGAAAATCCGGAACGCTCGGCAGCGCTGCCATCAAAACGAACTACGGAATCTACTGCGGCCGGCAGTACAGGATGTCTTTCCTGATTCGAAACGACTCGACCGGACCGAACCCGGTAGCGGGCAATGTTCAGCTCTCCATCTATGACCCGAACAGTCCTCAGGTTCCATGGTCCTACTCGACCATCCCGATTGCTTGGACTGCCACCAGCACCGTGCCAGGATGGCAGACCGTTACACAGACAATCATGGTGCCTACGGGCTACGTCAATCCGCAGGTCCAATTGAACTTCAACTTCGGCCCCACCACCCAGCTAGCAACCACATCGGCATCAATGGCGTTCGAAATCATGGGACTGCAACTCCAGGAGATCGGCACTCCATGGGACAGTGACCCGACATACATGTACGGGGACGGGGCGGAGCCCATTTTCACGGGCTACACGGACAAGTGGTCGGCCATGAATGATTCACCCTTCGGGAACGCCAACACGACAACGCTCGACTGCTCCGACGATCTTCGGGTGTGTGGGGATACCCAGCTGTACACCCCGTACCAGGCAACGACGTTGCGCAATCAAGGCACGGTTGTCTATCTGCCCCTGAACGATGGGTCTGCCAATGACACCACGTCCGAAGTGGCCGGCGGAATGACCGGTGGACAACCGGCATTCATTCGGGGCCAGACAGCTACCGTCTGGGACTGCTTTCAGGCGGCCGGTAGCATTGTGGGCAACGGTGCCATTGAGGGCAACAATCTTGCTTTCAGTGCCCCTACGGGTGCCGAGACAGGCACGTGCATCTCTGTCACTTGTCCCGCATTGAACGGCAACATTGCCAACGGGTCGTGCACTCAGCTGACGACACAGGGGTTCAGTGCCGATTTCTGGTTTGAGGTGACGGCAGCACAGCGGCCGGCGAACGGGGCCTACTACGACGTCATTTCACAGGCTAATGCGTCGGGCCGTGCCGGCTTGCGTGTGACGCTCTACGGCGACGCCAACGGCGACTATGTCATGTGCTCATGGGGTGGAAACCCGCTACAGGGGAACATCAGCTTCGCCCGTGGAGCATTGTTCAACGGCAAGCCACATTACGTGTCCGTGGCTGCGGCCCCGATCAACAGCAACGGCACCAGGACGATTACTATCGTTGTCGACGCGGGATCGGGCAACGGCGTGTACTTCTCCTGGAATGCCTCGGCCCCTACCGCCAGCGGCTTTCCGGCGACAAACACGTACATCGGCGGCTACAGGAATCCTTCTAACAACGGTGTCGAGACACAGTTCGTCGGGGTCCTCGCACATGTGGCGTTCTACAGCAATTCCATTCAGGACAGCACGACCACGGACGTGGCCGGCCGTTGGACGTTCGGCGGCAACTGGCAGACCGCCATTCAGGGCACAGCGTTGATGCAGTACGCCTGTGGTTGGGTCAATACCGAGTATCAGGCATTCATCAACGCCGCCAGCGGCTACACCATGTACTCCCCGGATTTCAGCAACACCAACGCGCTGACTTTCCTACAGGACACGGCGGCCGACCTTGAGGCTTCCTTCTACTTCACCAAGTGGGGACTTCCGGCGTTCGTGCCGAAGAGTGTGATGGATCAACTGTGGCTCGGCAATGCCAACAACGACGACATTCAATACACGTCTTGGGCATGGGGAATGGGCTCCGAACCGGGGTACGCCTTTGAGTCGGACATTGCCGACATCTACACGGTGGCGCGCGGGACGCAGAACAGTTCCCTGAGTCCCGGCAATGCCTACGCGGCCTTTGCTCCGCAGACGCGGCAACAGTACGGGTATCGAGAGACAACCTTTGACACGGCTCTGAACGTGCCCAATGACATTCAGACCCGCTGCCAGACACTCATCAGCCGGTATTCGGCACCACGCACGCGCATCACCGATCCCACATGGGCTCTCACCGCGAATGACTACCTGGTCGAGTCGATTCTACGGCTCGACCTGTTGTCTCTGCTGCAAGTGCAGTCATGGCCGGCGGATGCACCGTGGTCCACGGCAACGTTCATTGTCCAACGCATTCAACACGACGTCCAAGTTGCGGGGAATCAATGCGAATGGAACACGACCACCTCACTGCAAAGGGTTTCTTAAATGACATATCTAGGCTGGGCAGTCGGACTGATCGGCTCCATCGTCGGTATTTGGGTGACCGTGTCCCGTTACAATCTTGAGCACGCTTCCGACTCGTCCCGCATTTGGCGGGATGAGGCCGAGGCAGAAAAGGCGCGTGCCGATCGCCTCGAATCGTCCCTTGAGAGCCTGACGGCCCGTGTCGGCCGGCTTGAGAGCGAGAACAACTTTCTGCGGTCGATGGTCACCGGCGAGCGTGCTCTAGCCGATCTCGCGGCCCTGGTCGCCACGCAGCACGCAGAGACCATGACCGCCCTTGAGGCCCTACGCGCCGCGTAGGCGCGTGCACGGAGCCAACTGCTACACCCGTCGCCCCGAGGCGAGTTGACCCCGGGGAGGCCCCGTGGAGCTTCGGCAAAAATCCGTATGGTTCCCGTTCGATCGTGTGTTAGCGTCTCGTCCTGTCACCACGTCGTGACTCCCCCCTGTTGTCCATCAAAGGAGACATCTATGTCCGGAATGAACGCCATGATTGCCGAATGCAAGAAGTACGTTGATGAGGGCTACCGCGCCGGCCCGACCGATCACACCATCTTTGGTGCCTGGTACGGTCTGGACTACAACCCGTACTGCGATGAATTCGTTTCCTACTGTGGTGCCGCATCCGGCAACACAGCCGCCATCGGCCATTTCGCGTATTGCCCGTCGCACGTCGATTGGTTCAGGTCCCGCAATCAGTGGTCCGAGTACCCAAAGATCGGTGCCATTGTCTTCTATGACTGGGACGACGATGGCATTGCCGATCACACGGGCATTGTCGTGAGCTTCGATGACGACACGATCACCTGCTATGAGGGCGACACCGTAGGCCCGAACGATGGCCCGTACGGCGTGTGGGAGCGCACCAGGGCGAGGAAGGTCCCGAACGTCCTGGGCTACGGCTACCCGTCCTACCCGGCCGACCAGGCCCCGCCGGCCGCCGTTCCGCCGGCCAAGCCTCACGTCCCGGCCTACCCCGGACCGACGTTCCTGCCTGGTTGCTACAGCACCAGCACCACACTGCTTGACCACCAGCTCATTCACCTGGGCTACGCGTACGCCTACCACTACGGCCCGGGGCCGTACTACGGATCGGGTACCGAGGCGGCCGTGTACGCGTTCCTGGCCAAGCATCCCGATCTCTGGGTGAACGGCAAGCCGGATGACATCTGTGGTCCCCGTACCTGGGACGCGATTTTCAGCGCCGGCTGACATCAACGCTCGCCCCCTCAGACCTCAACCCCCTTTGATTGGAGTCCCTTTGGCATCCTTCCTCGCTCGCAACGGCGTCCGCATCTACACCGTGGTTGCTGCCGCATGCGCCATCGGCGCGCACTACCTTCCCGCCCTACCCACTGCACTCATCCTCACTGGTGTGGCAGCGATGCTCGGCGTCGTGGTCGACGCGTCCACCGTGTCTCTGCCTGAGCATCAGGAAGCCGTCGCCGAGGCGGCGCGCGGCGCCGCCGCGCTACCCGTGGTCGCTCCCGTGGCTCCGGTACCTCCGGCGCCGCCCGCTTCCTTCTAGCAGCTCTGACAAGCAGAGAGGCCCCCGCCGATGGCGGGGGCCTCTCTTGCGTTTCCGGACCGACTAGGCGAGTCCGTGTGCCTTGTTGTATTCCTCGTTCAGAGCCTCGGCCAGACGACCACGGTCGTTGACCTCATGTCCCTGTGCCCGGAGCCACTTTCGGCGAGCATCCGGGGAGTGCGGGTCATCGGCACTGACGCGGACTCGCGGCGTGCCACGTGTGGCGGACGGCCGGCGCGCACCCCGTACGACAGTGGCGGTCATCGTTGGGGCCCCGGCCGCGGCTCGACGCAGCGTTGCCGATCCAGCAGCGAAATACGGGGCCAGCAGTTCACGAAGTTCGTTCGCGCCGTCCACGTGCAGATCGAGATCGATCGTCATGCCGTCGAGCGTGAGCGTGATGGAGTCTGCTTTGCCCTCGGGGACGTCCTCCCCTGTCATGTCGTCCGTGACATCGACAATCTGACGGATCTTCTTAGCCATGGTGAGTATGCCTCTTCACTGGTGCCGGGCCAGGATGCCCGATTGGACTAGTTGCTTGACACTGCAAGGCAGTTGAACGCGCGAACCTACTCTTCGACACCCAAGGCAGCGTTGATGGCCTTAGCCTTGCTAGCCCAGAACGCCCGTGCGTGACTGTTCTCCGGCTGCGCGTCCCGCAACTTCTCCCATGCCGCACTCGCGTCATAGGCGTCGGGAACGTCGAACTCTTCCGAGACCTTGTCGACGAGTGCGTTCATGGCGGCCTGTCGCTCCTCATCGGTCAGTCCGTCGTCGTCCTGGTCGTCGTCGGCCTGGTCGTCGTCGGCCTGGTCGTCGTCCTGGTCCTGGTCGGCCTGGTCGTCGGCCTGGTCCTGGTCGTCAACCTCGATCGTCTCGTCCTGGTCCACGATGGGCTTCTTGGCCATGGTCTCTGCGTCTTCCTGGAGTCGTTGCATTTCCGCCTCAACGGCGCTCTTGCAGTTGGTGCACACGGACCTAATGACCTGGGCATCCTCAAGCGTCAGCTCCGGGTAGCCCTTGAAGTCCTTGTTCGCCGCGCGGGTCATGGTCGGGCACGTCTCCGTGCCGGCCGCATGAACGTTCTTTCGATCGGCCGTTGTCCGCAACGATGAGCCCATTGCCGTCCTTCCCACCAAAGTGCTTCCGGGAAGACTATCGACGCTCGGAGCCTTTGGCAACACGCCGTTGATTGCCTGCAAATCGGCAATGGCTTCGCAGACATCGTCATAACAACTCCGACAGACAACTGTCGCCGGAAACCGGAACTGCGGAACAAACGGAATGAGTGCAGTGTCGCGCACTGTTTCGCAAGTCATGGAACTGCTGCAATGAAGCAGACCAGTGGCTTTGTCGATGAGAATCGCATCCGCATGGATACGATTGTCAAGCTTTGGCACCTTTGCCCCCTTCTCGCTCGGCGTTGACGAAACCATACCATACGATTGAACGGGTGCAACACGTTGACGCATTGCATCAATGCCACTCCCGAGGATGGGGGTTCCGTCGCAGGTCAAAGCCCATGTGGCACCGTCAGTGGCCGGCCATGGCCGGTATGTCAATGCACGTGTCTGGCCATTGATGGGCTCGGCACGTGACCCTACCGGGCCTACGGGCCGACCGTGGCCGGCACCAAGGGTTGACCACAACAGCAAAGGCCCCCGCCATCGGCGGGGGCCTTTCTCTGTTTCACGTGCTGGGTGGTGGCGTCGGATCATTGACCACGGTGACCGTGTCCGGATTGTATGTGACGGTCGGCTCGACTGCTTGGTGCATTGCGTCGGCTGCATTGAGACAGATTCCGATGTTGGTCGAGTAGTTCATCAGGCAAATGTCGCACTGCCACACGACCAGTGTGCTTGAGACGATCACTCGTCCTCCCATCCGTCGTCGTCCTCATGGACGATCAGCGCCAGCACGCACGCCGTTTCGATGAGAACGCAGATGACCAGCAGCGTGCCGAAGTTCATGCTGGTGAAGAGACTCGCCACGATGGCGAGCGTCAGTCCCGTGGTGAAGATGGACAGTGCTGCCAGTAGGCCGATGAAGCAGGACAGTGCCTTGGATGGTGGCTTCGCCATTCAGGCCGCCATCAGATGCGAGTCGGCATTGGACAGTGCCTTGCGGGAACCGGGTCCGTCGTGGTCCTGGGTACGGGTCAGCCGGCTGGTGTTCATGAGGTCCCGTAGCTTGCGGATGGCTCGGCCGTGCCGCATGGACCACGCTGCCAGGGTCACGGACGATCGAGCCGCGGCCGCGCTCGGTCCGTGTGCCCAGTTGTCCCGGATGACTTGCCGGCTTGCCTCGGGGAGACGTGGCCATGCCTGCCGTGCGTCGACCACCGCCGTCACGTGGTCCATGCCGTCCCGTGCCTTGGTGTCGTTTTCCAGACAGGCCCCCGCGCGTCCGGCCTGCCCCCAATCGTCCGGGGGCAGGAAGACACGTGACACGATTTCGTCTACTTCCTCGGTGCTGTACAGGTAGTCAGCCGTGCCGTACAGGGCACGGCCACGTTCCTTGCCGCAATACTCCGTGGCAACCTTCCGCAGCAGCGCGGACGTTGCGGCATTGATGTTCTCTGCCTTCCCGAGGATCGTCCGCTTCTCGACCAGCATCAAAGACAGATGCCCGAACAGGTCATCCGCGTCAATGCCGGGCCAGTTACGGGCGAACCGCGCCGCGGTCGCCTTTGCCATGGGTAGTGCCTCAACAGGATCAAACGTCACTCAGTTGCCGCCCTTTCAATCTTTCCGCCCTTGAACTTCATTCCGTCGAACGTGAATGAACCGTCGTTGCCGATCAGCACTAGCTGAGGCTGCACGCTGTTGCCGTTGACGTGCAGCACACCGAACGCCATTTGCCAGTTCGCGTATCCGCTGCCCAGGTACGAGACTTTGCGCATGTCACAGATATGGCCGATCTCAAGGCCGATCCTCGGCCGCATCCTGCCGTTGTAGCCGTGCGATGTCTGGACCATGCCGGCCCGATGCGTGTGGCCACACGCGACATTGACGCCGTAGCGCTCCGCTGCCGCATAGGCTGTTGCGCCGGCCGTTGGCCGGAGAGGGATTTCCCGGTTGTCGCCGTGCGTCGACACCCATCCGGGGGCCAGTTCGGCAATGCTCGGTCGCAGCTCCATCCCGAACTGTTCAAACGACAGAAGTCGGTCGAACTGCCATTCCGGCATGTCGGCGACGGCCGGCGCGTACTTGTGCAGGTAGTCGCTGATGCGTCGGTCGTGGTTGCCGAGGTGCATACCGAAGTAGCCGTCATAGCGGCTACGCCAGTAGTCGAGAATGCGTTTGCCCTGTTCGCGTTCCTGGTGAACGCCACCGGCAAACTCATTGATACTTCCCTTGGACCATCGGCTAGTGTCTCGTGATCCTGTAGCCGTAACTTGATTCGATGGGTCTCGTTGGTTCTGGCATGGAGCTCTCGATAGAACAGGCCGCTGAATTGCGGGAGTTGGCGAACAGCCAGGATGTGGCCGCCGTGCTGGCGACGCGGGCGCGGATCGTGCTGTGGTCGCACGAGGGGCGGCGGCGTATGGACGTTGCCGAACTCGCCGGGGTTTCCCTGCCGACGGTGGACCGCTGGAAGGCGCGCTATGCGGAACGCGGTCTGGCTGGGCTGGAGGGTGATCAGCGAGGTGCCGGCCGTGAACAGGTAACGCCGCAGACGCGGTCGCGGGTGATTGCGCTGACCCGCATGTCGCCGCCGGCCGACAGTGGCCTGTCGCACTGGTCGACGCGCACGCTGGCCCGGTATCTGAAGCGCGCCGAAGGCGTTGTCGTGTCCTGGCACTACATCGCGCGCATCTGGCGCGAGGAGAAACTCCAGCCGCATCGTTCGGGCACCTTCAAGATTTCGAAGGATCCCGCGTTCGCGGACAAGGTCGCCGACGTGGTCGGGCTCTACCTCGCCCCGCCCGGCGGGGCGGTGGTGCTGTCGGTCGACGAAAAGACGCAGATCCAGGCGCTGGACCGGACCCAGCCGTTGCTTCCGGTGGCCTTTGCGGCCACCGAGAAGCGCACCCACGATTACGTCCGCCACGGCACCACGAATCTGTTCGCCGCCCTCAATGTCGGCACCGGCGAAGTGATCGGCGAGTGCAGGCCGACCCGGGACAGCAAGAACTTCCTGGCCTTCATGAAGAAGGCCGTGAAGCCGCACAAGGGGAAGGAGATCCACGTCGTCCTGGACAACCTCTCCACGCACACCACGCCGGAAGTGAAGGCGTGGCTGGCCGACAATCCGAACATTCACTTCCATTTCACCCCTGTCGGGTCGTCGTGGATTAACCAGATCGAGACTTGGTTCGGAATCCTCACCCGTCAGTCGATCCGACGCGGCACCTTCGCCAGCGTCAACGTCCTGATCACCCAGATCCGGAACTACATCAACTCCTGGAACGCCGACGCCGAGCCCTTCACCTGGGCCGCCACTGCTGGAGAGATCCTCGCCAAGGTCCGCCTCGTCCAGACCAACATCAAGAAGCTCGTCGACAACAACGCAAAGTGACACAAACAGGATCACGAGACACTAGGCGCGTCCAAGTTGAGGAAGTCGCCCGTGTGAACGACGGCCCGTGGTGCTGCCTCGGCCAGCAGGTTGCCAAGGTTCGTCACGGCCTGTTGGTGGTGCTCGGGTACGTGCGTGTCAGGAATCAGGATGATTCGGTATGGATGACTTGCGTCATGCTTCACAAGAAATGACCTCCTTTAGAATGGCCTCCCCCATTGCGGGCGGTACGCTGTTCGCCACTTGAACGATTTTTGTCTTTGTGGCTCCGGCGAACGGGAAGCCAGCTGGGTAGGATTGAATCCTGGCCAACTCATCGGGCGTGACCAACCGTCCTACCGGGTCGCCCTGGTCGCGTATGTGCCATGCGTTGGCAAAGCGCGTGAGGCAGAGCGAGGGAATGTCCGTGGAACGGAAGTCCGCCGTGAGGTGGCGTGGTGACGGCTTCTTTCGGTTCATTCCGATGGAGCCACCCGGACTCAAGTCCAGTGCTTCGGCGACGGAAATCCAGTCTTTGACGCCTAGGTCCCGTTGGCTGGGCGACCGGTTGTAGAACTGACTGTGAGTCGCCTCGGGTAGCTTTGCCTGCCGATCGAGTCGAGCAATGAGGATGGCGCGCTTTCGAGCGGTTGCGGCACCGTACTGTTCTGCCCGCAGCAGACCGACCGCCGTTTTGTAGCCGGCTTCCTCAAGCTCTCTCGCGCACTCATGCCAAATGGGCAGTACGGGCGGGACCTGTTCAAACACCACCCATCGGGGCCGGATGATGTGGACCCAACGCATCGGCTCACGAACGAGCCTGCCTGTGCGTCCCGCGATACCGGCTCTCAGGCCGGCATCACTGAAATCCTGGCACGGTGGTGAACCAATGACGCCATCAACGCCGATGAAGTGAGCCGGATTGATTTCTGTGACGTCACCTTGAACGGTGGCGAAGCCGGCCGCGGCTCGACTCGCGCACGCAAACGGATTGATCTCGACGCCGATTTCATTGATACCTAGACGCTCTGCCGCTACTGCCCAACCGGTACCCGCGAAAAGGTCAACGGCTGTTTGAGCCTCGGTCAATAGTCAATCTCCCTCCTTGAAGAAGTCATAGAGGCTTGCGGCCTCATAGCTGGTCACGTTGTCTTCCGCAATCTCGACGTCATTCGGTGCGATGATTTCCACCATCATTCGTCGCGTGGTGGGATTGCGTCGGAAGCAGATTTGATATGCCTCGACGGTCAGCACTTCTGTGTCATCCAAAGCTGAACACTCCCCCGCGTCGCTTCTTTGACTTCCTCTTGCCCTCATCGATGAGCCGGCCGCCCATCTCGATTGCCTGTTCCGGGGTGAGGAAGAATCCGATGTGATGAGTCATGACGCCGGCCTCATTCGACTCCGCAGCCGTGAGGTAGATCATTTCATCGTCGTAGACTTCTGCCGCAATGGTCACGGTGTCGTCCGGATTCACGTCACAGCCGAACACCATCTTTTCGCTGTTCAATCCACCCCCAATAGTTGTCGCAGCGCGTCATAGCCGTTCTCGACCACGAAGCTGTTCACGTCGTGACCCTTCGGCAGAAGAATCACGCGACTTCCTCTCAGCTTGTCCGCCAAAGGATTGGCGAACTTTTCGAGGCCAACGCCATCGTCGTCATTGTCTGCATAGATGTAGACGACTTCATATCCTCGGATCATGCGCGTGAACGCATCTTTCCAACTGCCGGCCCCCGGTGCCCCCACCGTTGGAATGCCTGCCAAGTGGGACGTCTGTGCGTCAATCTCGCCCTCGGCAACGGCAATGTAGTCCTCGGTACGGAACAGGTCCGTCGTGTTGTAGAGCCGTTGACCCTGCCCGGGAGGGTTCATGTACCGCGTCTTGTGGACCGACTTGCAGTCGTGGTCCAGAAGACAACGGAACTTGATGCCGACAATTCCGTACGGGGCACAGTAGGGAATCGACAGCATTCCTTTGTACTGCTCATGTCCCGGAAGCGGGTCGGCGACGACGCCTAGTTGAAACAATCGTGCGCTGTCCTGCCACCGGTCCCCGAACCTCTTCGCCAAATAGCTCTCGGCGTACGCGTTTCCCTTGAGAGCCTTTTCGTACCGTCCCGAAGCTTCCGCCAAAAACTCTTTCTGCGTATTCGATGGCACGGGCAAACTCTGTGATCCCCTCCCTGTCCATGATGATCGAGAAGGAATCCCCTCCCAAATCGCAGGTGTGGCACCGGAACATCTGTTCCGCCGTCTTCACACTGGCACTGGCCGAATGGTCCTCATGGAAAGGGCATTTCATGGCGTGCCATCGGTCGCCCTCGGGTACGTGGTCGGCCCCGTAACCCTCTAGAACCTCTTTGATGGAAGGCTTGTCGGCTGCGTCCACGCGCGTTCCCTCCGCCGGCCAGAGAGGCCCCTTACGGGGCCTCAACCGGCGTCGAGTGCCATTCCTGCGGCTGCGCGTCGTACGCGCCGGCCACTACCGCGCGCGTGTATGCCTCCCATTCCTCATAGGCCGAGGACTGAGTTTCGGTGCCGTTCCTGCTGCGGTCGAAAGCGTCGCGCCGCTTGGTTCGCCGGTTGGTGTTGCCGTTGTATCGGGGAATGTCAGTCCCGCCTTTCGCAAGTGCACTCATCGAGTCGCTTCATAATGGCTACGGCTTGCGCGTTCGACATGACGAACACACTGTCACGCATATGCTTGCCCTTGAGTTTGAGCATGACCCCGGCATAACGGGCACCTAGCCTGTCGGCTTGGGTACGGGCATCCTTGACGAATGCCCCGAGCGACGCTGTAGCCACGTTCTTGACTTGAACGGCCCATCCGGGAACACCTTTGATGTCTCCCAGGTCATTGCTGCCGTTGACGTTCCCGTACCGCTCGGCGTCCGGGAATACCGGGGTGAGGACTTCAACAGCCTCTACCTCTCCCCGGTATCCCTTCGATTTGCTGGCCCGACCGTTCACGGCCGGCGCGTGAGAACGTCAAGCGTGGCCTTGAGTGTGACGACGATGGCCCGATTGATGGCCTCGGCCTCACTCCTGGTCAGGTTCCAAGTCTGCGAGCCGTCCGGATGAAGAATGCGGGCCGGCAGTTCCTTGCCGTTGATGAGGACGTTCGGCATCCTCGGCTCACTCTGAATACTCATTGGGTGTCTCCTTTGCGAGGATGCGCAGAAGCCGGAGCGCTTCTGCATTGGTTTCGTAGTCGGTTTCCGCCCGATGGCGGTCATGCTCGCTCTGCCTGTTCTGGGAGAGCTGTAGCAGTGGTGCGGAGTACGCGGCCTGAATGGAGAAAAGCAGGTTCAGAAGAATCCACGGGAACTGGTCCCACTTTGCCCAGACCATCCATGCGACGATGAACAGGGATTGGATTCCCAGGAAGGTCCATGAGCCCATGCGGGCGGCAACGACGTCTGCGGCCCTGTCTCCGAGTGTGCGATTGTCGTGCAGTTCGATGTTTGCGGGATGTCGATGTCTAACCAATGCGCATCCTTTCTAGGTCGGCCGGCAACTCGATTGACCAGTTTCCCGAGGGGTCGGCCCGTCCGCCACGGTTCTTGACGGGCGAGACGTTCAGGATCATGTTTCCGAAGTCGCTCGACCCGGTTTTGTGAAGGGTGAGGATCATTTCCGGAACCTTGGAAATCTTGCCCAGTAGCGCGGACATGGGCGCCGCTCGAATACCGTCGTCGTATTCACCGGTCAGATGGTGAAGTGCGATGATTGCCGCGCCTGTGGTCCTGCCCAGTTCATGCAGGAAGTCGATGATCTCGCCGAGGCGGTTGAATTCCCCGTCCGAATCGGACCACACGTTCTTGAGATTGTCGATGACAATCAGTTGCGGCCAACAGCCGTACGCGTAGCCGAATGCCTGAACATCAAGGTCCAATGTGTCGAGCGTCGGCGACGGATCAAAGTTCCACCTGAGGTAGTCGAGCCGGTTGATTTGCATGTCATAGTGCACCGACCTACCTTCCTCAAGGTCTTTCTCTACCTTCCAAACCTCCGTTTCCGTGACCATGGCACCCAAACGCGTGTACTGAGTGAATGCGTCACTGTCCGCCGAGAAGTACAGTGTTGGCACTTCTGCCATGACCGCAATGGTTGCGACCAATGCCGATTTTCCTACGCCCGGTCCTGCTGCAATCAGCGTGAGCTGACCACGGCGGACGTGCACCCCTGCCCTTTCCAGGGCAGGGAATGCCGCCGGAATAGGTTCACCTGCTTTGCCGCCCATGCGTCTTGCCCGCACAAGCGTCAGCAATGCCTATCCTTTCCGCATGAAGGCAAAAAAAATAGGCCCTGCTAGACCTTTGCGAACCGCGCGCACTCGTCAGTCTTGTAGTTCTGCGGGCAGTCGAATCCCTGCCACGGCTTCTGTGTGCGGGCGGAAATGCCGGAGACGAAAATCTTCTCGCCGTGGCGGCAGTGCGTCGCCATTCCATGGTTCGCGGGTGGCCCTGCGGGGGCCTGTGCGCCCCCTCCGCCGCCCTGCTGGTATCCGCCGCTCTGGCGACTCTGCTGCGGCCCTACAGGGCCGTTCGGCCGGCCGCCCTGGTCCTCGGGCCGGTGCAGCTCGGCCCCGTAGAACTCGTTGCCGTACGCGGCAACGTCCTTGATCAGGCTGACGGCTCGGGCCTCATTGATGAGTGCGGCGACATGATCAGGGTCGGCACCGTGGAACACGATCCATGGATCACTCGACCGAGGGCCGGCCTTGACGGTTACGGTAACTCCGGACGGGATTTCGGTTGTCAATGATTCTCCTTACTTTGCGGAACAGTACTTCCAAACCGGGCAGATGCGGCAATGATCACCCACGTTCGGAAGGAATGACTTGGCTTCAATGCCGCGATTGAGTCCGTCAAACCATTTCGTCACCCGCTCCATGGTGAAGAATGACAGGTCGGTCGGATTCGTGTAGTCGTCGTTCTTGAGCATGTAGAAACGGCCCGTACCGATTTCTACGCCGTACGTCTCCTGCATGGCAAGGGAATAAATGCCAAGCTGAAAGTCCCAGGCCGGCACCTTTGTGCCGGACTTTAGGTCAACGATTTCAAGCAGACCACTCGGCCATTCCCTGACTTGGTCGATGTAGCCGATCACTTCAATGCCGTTCAGGTCGAGCCGAAAGAACAGCTCAATCGCCGGCTCAAGGTCGGGTGTCTCCCAAATGACCCATGGTTCGGAGAGGGCACGTGCCGTGTACGCGTGAACCTGTTCAATGCCACGTGCGTGCCGGCGCTCGACGTCGACCCCACCCCGTGTACGGGGTGTGCCAGTGAGCCACTTGTCTAGGTCGGGCTCATCCCGGGTAAGTCGGCTCATGTGTGAGGCCCACGACTGGTCATAGATTGCGACCAATTCGCGGGCCTCTAGGGTCCGATGCGAGCGTTCCCACGCCTCACAGGCTTCATGCACTGCTAGACCCTGCAATGTCCAGCCAGCGGGGGTCTGTGGCACTTTGTCAATGCGTTCGAGGCGATACCGTTCCGAGCATTGTGTGTAGCCCGTGAACTGAGAAACGCTCCTGTGTATGCTAGCTTGTCCTGTTGCGGTTGTGATGCATCCTCCAGCCGATGGAATTGTTGCCCAATGCTGCACTGTTCACCGTGTTCATCATTCTCCTTTGGTCGGTTCGGACGGTCAATCGGATTTCAGGCTCGGCCAAGCCATTCAATGTGAATGCGACCGTCCGGGAGGATGTCCTCAAGGGTCGGTTCACCGTGCAAAGCCGTCAAGCGGTTAATGCGCGGGTGAGCGTCGGACCAATCCGCGCCATTGTCAATCGTGACGTACGCGCCCCCCATCTCGGTCGTCCCCTCCTCAACGCAAGTGTCGTTGTTGAGGTAGACGGCCCTTCGGCCGTCGTGCGCAATGTGCACTGTCGTCCCTTGTCCCCGTGTGGCCGGTACTCCTGTTGAAGCGAGTATCTAGGTTCCAATTGTATGTGTAGCGTGAACGTTCGATCAAGGACTGATGAGGAACCGAGGCGAGCAAAGCCGGACATATGTTCCACCTCTTGTCAAAGCTTTACCAATGCATTCCGGGCACGTTAAAGGGGTCGTCCGCCCAATGGCGTCCGACCCCTCAAGGACAATGGCATGGCAATCATGCACCAGCCTACTGACCATCATTCGTACTGCTTGCGCTCTGATCACTCAGTCCCGAGCAAGCCAACCATCCTCGCCCTGTTCCCGCTTCCGCCAGTAGAAGCCAAGTTCAACGTCAAAGACACAGATCAATCCGACGGATCGACGCTTGAACCGCTCCATCTGACGTATCTTCTGCACCCCTAGCTCTCGGCCGGCTGCGGCTTCGGCCAAAGCACGCAAGGCGACGTACTCAGAATCGTAATGGTATTCCTGAGGAACATACTCGGGAAGGTAGGCACTGTAGTCAATACCCGACTTGGCTTCCTTCCCCGCAAGCCGCAAACGGGAAACAAAGCCACTCTTGGTCAATCCAAGAAAGTCCGCAGCCTCTTGATACGATCGCTTCTGCCTACCGTCCGAATCGTAGAGCGCTTCCAATGCCTCTTGAACCAAAGGATTCGGGTGATTCGTGAATGCAGACATAGAAGTATCCTCGGATATGGGGCGGAAATAGTCACGGTGTATCCCCCTAGAGTGCGCAACCACAACGACCGTACCACACGATTGAACGTGTGGTTCGTGTTTTCCTGCTGCGGAGCGCGACAGAGTCGCCCGTGTGGAGCACGACGCTAGCGTGTGCACACGATCGCAGACACCACCACACGGGGGGACGGCATCCCCCGCATGACTACCCCATGTCCTCCCTGCCTCAAGCCAACCTGAAAGGAACCTGAACGGCACCTTAGCCGATGCCCCGGACATTCGCACGCATGTTCTAGCCATGTGTCTCACGTATCTGCCCTGTAGGGACGTCCGGTCTGAACTGCCAGTTCCCCGAGTCGACCTGACGCCGGATAGTCGTGGCAAGCAGTGCGGTTCAAGCCACCAGGGGAACGCTGCCAAGGCTCCGTGAGGAAGGTCCTGGTGCCGGCCGCGGCCTGGTCGTCGTCGTGGTCCTGGTCGGCCTGGTCGCCGACGCAGAAGAGGCCCCCGCCTGTGGCGAGGGGCCTCTTTGGTCGTCCTGGTCATCGAGCTGGGCGGCGCCGCCCGCTGGTCACACGGTGATGCCCGACATGGGGCACCTGCTTCCCGATGCCGTCACGTGCATGGGAGTGCTGTTGTCCTCGAACAGTTCCAGGATCTTGCTGCAATCGAGTCGAGGGCACGATATTCGTACCTGCCCGTTGTCCGACGGCCGAAGCTCAGACTTGTTGACCATCCTCCTTCGCAGGTCCCTGTACTGTTCCCCGGAGAACAGGGCAAGGAAGGACACGGCGACGCCGGCCGACCGTAGTCGATGCAAAGCCACGGTTTGATCGTCCCACGACATTCCTTTGTACTTGCGGCCGATGGTCACCAACAAGGAACGGAAGACGTCCGCATCCTCAGCAAGATTCTCGGGAAGAACGGGAGGACGTGACGGATGCGGTTTGCGTGGTTGCAGAGCCGTCGGAGTCCGTCCCGCCGGCCGCATGGTGATTTGGGACTCAACGAGAAGCCGTTTGATTTGGCTTTCGTCAACTTCGGCTTCCTCGGCAAGTTGGCTTGGCGACCAACCTTCCTGGTATTCCTTGACAATCCAAGCCATCATGCGTTCCCTGTTGCTGCCCCGGTACACGGGCAGCGGACCCATCACACGCGGACGCCTGTCATCCGGCATGGCTTTCCAATCTTGTTGAGGTGCATTGGCACATGCACGTCGTCAAGTTCGAGGATTTGAAGGCAATCGGTCCTCGGGCACTTGGCTTGAGGCAGACCAGCCGACGACGGCCCCAGCTTGTTCCGGGCAATCAATCGCTTCTTGAGTTCCTTGGCCGGATCACCCGTGAATGACACAAGAAAGTCAAGGCTCATTCCCGCGTCCCGCAACCGATGCAGGGAAACGGTCGCGTCGTCCCATGTCTGACGCGGATACGTGGTACAGATTTCTTTGAGCAATGAGCGGAACCTATCCGCTTGCTCATGGAGCGTCTTCATGGTCACCGGCGGAGGAACCATTGTTGTTCCAGCCTTCAAGCGTCGAATGTGCGGCGGCAATGGTCCTGGCTCACGCATTGGCGTCTTGGATGCCTTGAGAAGCCCTACAACGAACAAAGGAACGAAGCCACTGGCATTGCTCAGCTCCGCCACGGACCGACCCTTGTTGTACTCGGCCGCAGCCCAACCAATGGCTTTCCGTCGGTTCTCGTCCGACAGTAAAGGGACTGTCATAGCTAGCTGTCCCTTTCGATGGAGTCACCCTGTCGCGCGTCAATGTCGTGCCTACTGCGCAACGTATTGATGACCTGTTCGACGTGCCCGACCACCAGGTGTACGTTCGTCCCGCTGATCAGCCGGCGAAACGCCTCGGCCTGCCAATGCTGAGGATGCTTATTCAGCCGGGCCAACAATGCCTCGGCCTGTTCGAGTTCCTGTTGCCACTGGCCATTGAGCACAACGTGCCCGTTGTGGAAGTACAGGGCATTCACGTTGTCCACGGCCTCAAGGACAAGTGTGATGCGCGTGGCAGCACGCTGCTTGTCGTGCTCCAACTCCGGTTCTCGGCCGATGTAGTCGCTTCCCTCGCCAGTGATCCATTCCACGGTGCCACGCACCCCAGGATGGACACTGTCCCATGCCTCAAGCTCGACCAGGCGCGCGCGCATGGCGGGGCCGGCTTCGGCCAAGGCACCACACACGCGCTGCCATTCCACGGCCTCCCAATCGCCAAGCACCCCAGCGATTCGACGGAGGGTTGTCGCTTTCTCGGTTGTATTCATGCCGATGGTCATTGCCGCTTCGCTTCCGCTAGAAGTTGCGTACGGGATGGCAAATGAAAGGCTCCGGTCACCCGACGGGGGGGCAGGCGACCGGAGCCGCTTGAGGGGGCGCGTCCGTGCCCTATCTATCGCGTCCACGTGGGCGCACATAGCGTTCTATGAGCCCAGGGCGACGATGAGCCCGCCGAACGGCTTCTACAGCCTCTACGGGCTCTGCGGGACGTTCCTTGACGGGAGCGTCACCCAACAGGAGTGTTTCCCACACTCGGTCATAGAGGATTTGAATGCACGCCGCACACGCGAACAACGGTGCCTGCACCGTGGCAATCGTGGCCGGACCGATCCACAGAACGCGTTTATAAGCGAAACCGCAGAACAGGAAACAGCGTCCGTCCATCCATCGGTTGCCATCGTCCTGACGTGCCGGCTCCGGCCGGCCGGCGCGCGCAATGACAGCAATGCCAGGAATCACAAGATCAGTCATGACCCGTCCACCAGGCTTGTAGTCCAATGCTTGTCCATGGTCGTCTGAGTGAATGCCCGATGGCCCGGATTCAAGCCGGAATGCCTAATGGCCCAATCCTGGCAGTCTTCAAGGCTGATCAATGTCTCGGACTGCTTGCCGCATTCCTCGGCGAGACACGCGAACACGTGCAGCTCTTGAGCGGCAACAGGAGAATCGTCACGTGCAATGAGCCACATGGCACGGCGGATCACGCTTCTCATCGGCCGGCCCCCTGATGCTCGGGGTCCATGGGGTGTTCACATGTTCCCGCAAGAGTCGGCGACCACACCGGCGCGACATGAAAGACCAGGGCCGCACCCTGGCAGGCAATGAATTCCGTCTTGGTCGCCGCACCACACCAAAGGTCATTCTTGGCTTTGGTGAAACCCGCAACAGTCTGCCAGGGATTCAAGTCCATCTCATGCCTGGTCATACTGAATGCTGTTGCCGTCTGGCGCATGGCACGATTGGCTGTGATCAGCGCGTTCCCCGACGTCCGACAGAGAATGCCAACAGCGTCAATGCCGTCAACGCCATGCAGTTGTGCGAGTATGCTCGGTTTCGACGTCTCGCAGGTCAATAAGTACCGGCGCTCAAACAATATGCCAGTGCGCGCCATTTCTAAGCCGCTCCCGTATCGATTCGGACCTTTACCCATACGCGCTTTGTGAACGTGAGCAGTTCGCAACCACATTCATCGGCATAGCTTGCCACCAGGAGTATGCCCCTACCGTCCTCGGCCATCAGATCAAACCGAGGCTCATCCGGCCAATGGTCCCGATCCGGATCGGACACACCAATGATGACGTGCGTCCCGTCATTGACAATGTCGACCTTGAACAGCGCTTCCGAGACAGTGCAATGTAAAACAGCGTTCGTCGCAAGTTCGGAGACGAGAAGCATGGCCGGATCAATGAGGCCATCAAGGCCCCACAGAACAAGCGTTTCGCGCACCAGCAGTCGAGCGGAGCGGATCGACTCTCGCCGGCCATCAAAGAAGTGCTCAACAGGCCGTGGTGCCGGCTGAACAGTGCTTTTAGACATAGGTGTCCCCTACCCGCGCACTGCACAGTCACGAAACGTCAGGTCCGCTGACTCGGTGCGACGGATTCAGGCTAGCCCTGCAAGTCCGACCCTCGCAAGCAGTTCAAGCGCAAGTTTGCGCGTCCACTCGATCGTGTGACTCCTGGCCGTATGCTTCCCCCAGGCGACAGACTGTTCACGAGAGTTGAGGGGAGGTCACATGCCCGCAGGTAGGAAGCCGACGTACCGCAGCAAGCGGCTGGGGGCGCTGCTCAAGCAGTACCGCATTGCTGCTGAGCTTGACCAGGACGATGCCGCAGCGGCGATCAAGGGCAGTACCACCAAGATCAGTCGACTGGAGTCGGGCCATGTATCTGCCCGCCCCCTTGAGGTCGATGTGCTCTTGACGCGGTATGGCATCAAGGATGACCTTGAACGTGCACGCCTGGAAAAGCTAGCCATGGAGAGCACGAAGCGCGGATGGTGGCTGGACTTTAGGTCCGTCAAGGACGGATACGCCGAGGTGATTGCCCTAGAGAGGGATGCTCGGCGACTTTGCTCCTGGTACCCCAATGGCTTTCCTGGGGCATTCCAATCTGATGGCTACATGGAACGGATCATTACTTCAGGCCCCAAGAAGCTTCCCGCCGAAGAGATTGCCGAGTTGATTGAAGTGCGCCGTCAGCGGCGGACGCGCATTGTCGACTCGGGCGTTCAGCTCTCTGTTGTGGTGTGGGCACCTGCTATCACGGGCCTGTTCGACGACAACGCTACTGACGATGCGCACCCGGACGTTCACCAAACGCACCAGGAGCAACTTGAGCATGTCCTCACAATGTGTGAGGCCGAGAACGTGTCGCTACAGGTACTTCCGGAGCACGCCGTTGTTCTCGCTGGCATGTCAGCCCAGTTCACGGCATACACCTTTGACGCGGCCGCTGACTTTGAGGCCGTCACCATCGAAGGCTTGACCACTTGTCAAGTGATCGAAGAGGCCGAGGATCTATCCAGTTACATGAATCTCTTCGACGCGCTACGCTCGGCAGCATTGCCGCCGGATGCATCCGTGCGATTCATCCGTGAGACCCTAGAAGGTACAGGAAGTCATGGACACCCCTGAGGTTGTTGGTACGTTCGTCAAGTCGTCTTACTCCGCTGGCCAGCAGAACTGTGTGTCTGTTGCGCCGACCGCTGATGGTGGCCGCGCCGTTCGGCACACGAAGGACGTGGAGCAGGCTACGCAGGTCTACACACGCGACGAGTGGGCTGCGTTCATCGCGGGCGTCAAGGCCGGCGAGTTCGACGTGTAACGCTCTAGCAAGTCAGAGAGGCCCCCGCCAGTGGCGGGGGCCTCTCTGCGTCTCCTCAGGCCCCTCAGGGCCTCTCCTAGTCGCTGATGCGCCGATACTTGCGTACCGCCAGCGTCCGGAACACCAGAAGAATCAACAGTGACCATCCAATCGATGCCAACACGGCATGCTGCATGGGCCATGCGTTGGGTACCGGGTACCCGGGGGGCAGATTGCCGAACAGGTCACGGCATGCCTGCACGGTGGAGCTGAACGGGTTCCAGTTCGCAACAGGCTGCAACCACCCTGGCATGTTGTTGACTGGCACGAACGCATTTGAGATGAACGTCAGCGGGAACAGCCAAATGAGGCCAGCCGAGGTAGCTGCCTCGGGGCTACGCACCGACAGCCCGATCAGTGCGCCGATCCAGGAGAAGGCGTAGCCAAGCAGGAGCAGCAGCAGGAAGCCGCAGAATGCCTCAAGCAAGCTCTTGTGGGTGCGCCACCCAACCAGCAGTGCAACGACTCCCAGAACGATCAGAGTTAGCGTTGTCTGCACAAGATCAGCTACGGTGCGGCCAGTGAGGACGGCACCACGTGCCATCGGGAGCGAACGGAACCGATCGATTAGGCCCTTGGTCATGTCCTCGGCGATCCCGGCTGACGCTCCGGCAACAGCGAACGTCACTGTCTGCGCGAAGATGCCGGCCATAAGGAATTGCTTGTAGACGTTGAGACTTGCACCCGAGCCAGGGACGCTGATTGATCCGCCCATGACGTACGTGAACAGCAGTACGAACATGACTGGCTGGATGAGTCCGAAGATCAGGATCTCAGGAATCCGCGCCATGCGGAGGATGTTTCGGCGGGCGATCACCAGGGAGTCACGCGCTGCCTGCACAACTCCGGTTCGCTGCCCTGGGGGTGCCGCGCCGATCGCGCCCGTTGTGTTGGAAGCCATCAGAGCGCACCCCCTTCAAGTGCCCAGGCCAACCCGCTGACCTGGGTACTTGGCGAAGTGAAACCTACCCAACATGGGCCAACAGGATTCGGGATCCGGGTCATCCGCCGGAGGTTGCGCTTGGCCACCACCCGCGAGTCGCGCAGGGTCTGCAGGACGCCGCCGCGCTGCTGCGGGACCGCGCTCCCGATCGCACCGGTGGTCGCTGACATCAGGAGTCCTTCCGGCCGGCGCGGGTCGCGTCGGCGCTCTGGTCGGCGTTCTCGTCGTCGTCGCCGAGGGTCGCGTGGCCGGTGAGGGAGAGGAACACGTCGTCGAGGGTGGGGCGGCGCAGCCCGATGTCGTGCAGCACGATGCCGCGCCCGTCCAGCTCCCTGATCACGTCGGCCAGCACCCGGGCCCCGCCGCTGATCGGCACGGTGATCCGGCGGGTGTGCGGCTCGACCGTGGGCTCGCCCTTGGCGTACGGGGTGAGGGCGGCGAGGGCCGGCTCCAGGTCGGTCGGGAGCTGCACCACGACCTCGATCCGCTCGCCGCCGATCTGGGCCTTGAGCTGGTCGGCGGTGCCCCGGGCGATGACCCTGCCGTGGTCGACCACGGCGATGTCGTGGGCCAGCCGGTCGGCCTCCTCCAGGTACTGGGTGGTCAGCAGCAGCGTCGTGCCCTGCTCCACCAGGGTCTCGATGACCTCCCACAGCGCCATCCGGTTGCGTGGGTCGAGTCCGGTGGTGGGCTCGTCCAGGAACATCACCGGCGGCCGGACCACCAGCGCAGCGGCCAGGTCGAGCCGGCGGCGCATACCGCCGGAGTAGGTCTTCGCGGTGCGGTTGGCGGCCTCGGAGAGGTTGAACCACTCCAGCAGCTCCAGCGCCCTGGCCTTCGCGTCGCGGGCGCTCATCTGGTAGAGCTCGCCGACCATCTGCAGGTTCTCACGGCCGGTCAGGTACTCGTCCACGGCGGCGTACTGCCCCGACAGGCCGATCAGGCTGCGCACCTGGTTGGGGTTCTTGAGGACGTCGACGCCGGCCACGACGGCGCGGCCCGCGTCCGGCTTGAGCAGGGTGGTGAGCACGCGGACGGTGGTGGTCTTGCCCGCTCCGTTGGGGCCGAGCAGGCCGAGGACGGTGCCCTCGGGGACGTCGAGATCGACGCCGTCGAGGGCTCGTACGTCGCCGAAGGACTTCACCAGTCCTTCGGCGGAAATGGCGACCGCTGCCATCGGCGGTTCTCCTGGGGTCGGGTCCGGTTGGGACGCGCCCGGGCCTCAGCTCTGCTGCAGGATCGTGTAACCCGACGCGCGCAGTTCCGACACTACGGCCGCACAGTGTTCGGGGCCCTTCGTTTCCAGATGGAGGTCGACCTCGGCCTCCCCGAGATCCAGTTTCGGGTCGGTCCGGACATGGGCGATGTCGACGACATTGGCGTCCGCCCGGGTCAGTGCGCCGAGGAGGGTCGCCAGCGCGCCCGGCCGGTCGGTGATCCGCAGCCGCAGCGAGAGGTAGCGGCCGGCCGCGACCATGCCGTGCCGGAGCACCCGCTGCAGCAGCAGCGGGTCGACGTTGCCGCCGGACAGCACGGCCACCACCGGGCCCTCCAGCCGGTCGCCGTGTTCGAGCAGCGCGGCCACCGGGCTGGCCCCGGCCGGCTCGACCACCAGCTTGGCCCGCTCCAGGCAGATCAGCAGCGCCCGGGCCAGCGAGGTCTCACTGACCGTCAGCACCCCGTCGGCGAGCTCCCGCACGATCTCGAACGGGATCTCACCCGGACGGCCGACCTGGATGCCGTCCGCCATGGTGGAGAAGCCGTCCAGGGTGACCGGGTGCCCGGCCGCCAGCGAGGGCGGGTAGGCCGCCGCGCCCGCCGCCTGCACGCCGATCACCCTCACGTCCGGGCGCAGCGCCTTGACCGCGGTGGCGACGCCGGCCAGCAGGCCCCCGCCGCCGACGCCGACCAGGATCGTCCGGACCTCGGGGCACTGCTCCAGGATCTCCAGGCCGACCGTGCCCTGCCCGGCCACGACGTCCTCGTGGTCGAAGGGGTGGATGACGACGGCGCCGGTCTCCTCGGCGTGGGCGAGGGCGGCGGCCAGGGTCTCGTCGAAGTTCTCGCCCTCCAACCGGACCTCGGCGCCGTAGTCGCGGGTCGCGGCGACCTTCGGCAGCGGCGCGCCCACCGGCATGAACACGGTGGAGTGCACTCCCAGCGTGGTCGCGGCGAAGGCCACGCCCTGGGCGTGGTTGCCGGCGCTCGCGGCGACCACCCCGGCCGCCCGCTCGACCTGGTTGAGCCCGGCGATCCGGACATAGGCGCCGCGCAGCTTGAAGGAGCCGGTGCGCTGCAGGTTCTCGCACTTCAGCTGGACCGGCGCGCCGATCATCGCCGACAGGTGGCGGCTGCCCTCCATCGGGGTGACCCGGGCCACCCCTGCCAGCATCTTGTGGGCGCCACGGACGTCATCCAGGGTGATCGGCCAGGAGTTCATGGACTTCAGCCTAGGGCTTTCCCCCGATACCCTCGGATATGGCTAAGCCGAACGAAAGAACGCGACGACCATGACCACGGATGACCTCGGCGCCGCAGCCGACCAGGTGTACGACCGGCTCCAGTACCAGGTCGCGCTGTTCGCGCGCCGTGCGGAGCGGGTGCGCATGGGCGGCGTGGGCGAGCAGCGCAACTCCATGGACCGCGCCGCCTACCTGCTGCTCAACCGTTTGGAGCAGGAGGGCCCGGTGGGTGTGAAGGCCCTGGCGCAGGCCATGGGCATCGACTCGTCCACGGTGACCCGGCAGGTCGCGCCGCTGGTCGACTGCGGGCTGGTGGACCGGGTGGCCAACCCGAACGACGGCCGGGCCGTGCTGCTGGAGCTCTCGGCCCAGGGGCGGCAGCGGCTGCAGGAGGTCCGGCTCTCCCGGCAGGAGCTGATGCGGGTCCTGGTCTCGGACTGGCCGGAGGAGGAGCGTACCCGGTTCTGCGCCCTGCTGACGCAGTTCAACCGGGCGCTGCACGACTACAACCCGCAGCCCGGCCTCGACGACTGACGCCGCCGGGGCCGGACCGCTACGACTGCACCGGTACGGCGGCTGCTACCGGAGCGCCTCGGACAGGTCGGCCAGCAGGTCGTCGGCCGACTCGATGCCGACCGAGAGCCGGACCAGGTCCGCCGGGACCTCCAACGGCGAGCCGGCGGCGGAGGCGTGGGTCATCCGGCCCGGGTGCTCGATCAGCGACTCCACGCCGCCCAGCGACTCGCCCAGGGTGAACAGCTTGGCGCGGTTGCAGACCTGCACCGCCGCCTCCTCGCCGTCCTTGTGGCGGAAGGACACCATGCCGCCGAACGCCTTCATCTGCTTGACCGCGATGTCGTGGCCGACGTGGGTGGGCAGCCCGGGGTAGAGCACCTCGGCCACCTTCGGGTGGCCCACCAGGAACTCGGCGACCCGGGTGGCGTTCTCGCTGTGCCGGTCCATCCGCACGCCCAGCGTCTTGATGCCGCGCATCACCAGCCAGGCGTCGAACGGCCCGGCCACCGCGCCCATCGCGTTCTGGTGGTACGCCAGATCCTCGCCCAGCTCGGCGTCGCCGGTGACCAGGGCGCCGCCGACGACGTCCGAGTGGCCGCCCATGTACTTGGTGGTCGAGTAGACGACGATGTCCGCGCCCAGCGCCAGCGGCTGCTGGAGGTAGGGGCTGGCGAAGGTGTTGTCGACGACCAGCTTCGCGCCCGCGTCCCGGGCGATCTGGGCCAGCGCGGCGACGTCGGTGATCCCGAGCAGCGGGTTGCTCGGCGTCTCCACCCAGACGACCTTGGTGTTGGGCCGGACCGCTGCGCGCACCGACTCCGGGTTGTGGGTGTTGGCCACCGACCACTCCACGCCCCAGCGCGACAGCACCTTGGCGAACAGCCGGAAGGTGCCGCCGTAGGCGTCGTTGGGGATGACGATGTGGTCGCCCGGCTTGGTCACCGTCCGCAGCAGGCAGTCCTCGGCGGCCAGGCCGGAGGCGAAGGCCAGCCCGCGCCGACCGCCGTCCAGCGCCGCCAGGTTCTGCTCCAGCGCGGTCCGGGTCGGGTTGGCGGACCGGCTGTACTCGTAGCCGCCGCGCAGCCCGCCGACGCCGTCCTGCTTGTAGGTGGACACCTGGTAGATCGGGGTCACCACGGCCCCGGTCTGCGGGTCCGCCTCCTGTCCCGCGTGGATGGCCAGGGTCTCGAACGCATACTGCTGCTCACTGCTGCTCATGAGCCACGAGGGTAGTCGGCAAAGCGGGAGAAGTGCGACGAAGCGCGGCGCTCAGACGCTGCGGTAGGTCCCGCGGTCCAGGTCCACCACGTCCACCGCGAGGTGCAGCCGGTCGCCGGGGGCAGCGGTGGCGTGCGAACGGACCAGCGCCAGGACGGCCTCGGAGAGTTCGGTCTTCAGCTCGGTGCTGCGCCCGGCCAGGATGCCGATCTCCAGGTGGAGCATGACCTGGGCCGGGTCGCCGTCCCCGATGAACGACTCCTCGATCCGGCTGAAGCGGGTCTTGCACGCGTCCACGGTGGTGTCGATGGTCTTGGCGACCAGCGGGTGCAGCTCGGCGGCGAAGGCCCGCCGGTCGAGCACCAGGCGGTCGGAGTGGTCGACGGTGATCTGCGGCATCTGAGGCTCCCCGAGTGCGTGAGTGACCGGCGGTCAGAGCCTACCGGTCACGCGCGTCCTGCTGCTGCGCCCTACTCCTGCGCCTCGGCGAAGGCGTGCAGTTGCTCGGTCGACCAGGTGAGCCGGCCGGCCCGGAGGTCGTCCACCACGCCGTCGAGCCAGTCGGCCTCGGCGGCGGTCACCGCGCGCAGGTACTCGCCCTCCAGCATGGTGATCCGCGGCAGTCCGCGCCCGGCCTCGGCCGCGGCCGCCTCGTCCATCGCCCGCAGGGCGGTGGCCAGCAGGGCGCGCCGGCGCTCCAGCGCCGCCAGCATCTCCGGGGCGTCCAGCAGCAGCAGTTGCGAGAGCGCGGCCGGGAACTCGGGGAACTCCTGCTTGGGCGTGCCGAGCATCTCCAGCAGCCAGCTCCGGGCGGTGGCCCGCCCCTCGTCGGTGACCTCGTAGACGGTGCGCTCCGGGTACTGCTGGTCCCGGCCGGTCTCCCGGACCGCGATCAGCCCGGCGCCGAGCAGCCGCTCGATGGTGCGGTACAGGCCGGCCCGCTGGCCGACGTTGACGACCTGGTCCTTGCCCCACTGCTTGATCAGCCGCTGGATCCCGTAGGGGTGCAGCGGCTGGTAGTGCAGCAGGGCGAGCACGGTGAGGGCGAGCGGGGAGCTGCGCATCGGGGTGGCCATGGAGCAGATACTACCCCCAAGCGAACTAGTTGACTTGAGACTAGTTTCAGTGCAACTATCAATCAGCATCGACACGGCATCGGCAGCGCACCGCTCGAACAGAAGGCAGGAAGCAGTCATGAGCACCCGCATCCGCACGGCCCTGGTCATCGGCGGCGGCATCGCCGGCCCGATCGCGGCGATGGCCCTCCAGCAGGCCGGCATCGAAGCCACCGTGTACGAGGCCTACGCCCACACGGCGGACAGCCTCGGCGGCGGCATGACCATCGCCCCCAACGGCCAGGACGCCCTCGACGCCGTCGGCCTCGGCGAACTGCTCCGGCCGCTCGGCGTCCCGATGACCGGGATCGTCATGCAGGACTGGGCGGGCCGGCGGCTCGCCGAGTTCGGCAACCCGCCCGGCGTCCCGCCGATGCAGCTGGTCTGGCGCGCGGACCTCTACAGCTCGCTCCACGGCGAGGCCGAGCGGCGCGGCATCCGGATCGAGCGCGGCCGGCGGCTGGTCGACGCGACCGAGACGGCGGACGGTGTCACCGCGCACTTCGCCGACGGCTCGGAGGCCACCGCAGACGTGCTGATCGGCGCGGACGGCATCCGCTCCACCGTCCGCACCCTGATCGACCCGGACGCGCCCGGACCCCAGTACGCCGGGCTGATCAGCTTCGGCGCCCGGGTGGAGCACGTGGCCACGCCCTCGACCCGGTCCAAGATGAACATGAGCTTCGGCAAGCAGGCCTTCCTCGGCTACCAGGTGCTCGACGACGCCACCGGCGTCTGGTTCGTCAACCTGCCGCACCCCGAGCCGATGTCCGCCGCCGAGGCGCGGCGGACCCCGGCCGCCCAGTGGCTGGCGCTGCTGAGCGCCAAGTTCGCCGACGACCGGACCCCGGCCCGGGAGCTGATCGACCGGACCCCGCCGGAGGAGCTGATCGTGGTCGGCTCGATGGAGAACATGCCGCAGGTCCCGGTCTGGAGCCGGGGCCGGATGGTGCTGGTCGGCGACTCGGCCCACGCGCCCTCGTCCAGCTCCGGGCAGGGGGCGTCGCTCTCCATCGAGAGCGCGATCGAACTGGCCCGCTGCCTCCGCGACCTGCCGTACCCGGACGCCTTCGCCGCCTACGAGCGGCTGCGCCGGCCCCGGGTCGAGCGGATCATCAAGGAGACCACCCACAAGAACAGCGCCAAGGCCGCGGGACCGGTCGGCCGGGTGGTCTTCGCGATGCTGATGCGGGTCTTCGGCAGGCTGGCCAAGCCCGAGAAGGCGGCCTGGATGTTCGACCACCGCATCGACTGGGCGGCCGAGGTCGCCGGTTGAGCACCGACGGCAGGTCAGGTCGCCGGCGACCAGGCGTCGGCGGCGGCGCGGGCCACGCCGTGCCGCCAGAACGCCTCCGCCGCCGGCGGCAGCGGTCGCCGGGCCGACCAGGCGAGGCCCACCTCGCGGCTGGCCAGCGGATCGGCGAGGCGCAGGAAGCGGAGGTCGCCGCGGCCGGTCTCCGCCACCGCGCCGCGCGGCGCCGGGACCACGGCAACCCCCAGACCGGCCGCGACGAAGCCGTGCATGGTCAGCAGGTCCTCGCCCTCGAAGGCGATCCGCGGCCGGAACCCGGCCTGCTCGCAGAGGGCCTCGACCGCCGCGCGCAGCGAGTAGCGCCTGGTGAGGGTGACCAGCGGGTCGTCGCCCACCTCGGCCAGCCGGACCCGCCTCCGCCCCGCGAGCCGGTGCCCCGGCGGCACCGCCAGGCAGAGCGGCTCGGCCAGCAGCCGGTGCCATTCGATGTCCGGCTCCGGCGGGCGGGGACTGGTGATCACCAGGTCGACCCGGCCCTCGTCCAGCAGCGCGGCTATGACGTCGTCCTGGAGCTGCTTCAGCTCGAAGCGGACCTGCGGGTTCTGCGTCAGGAAGCTGCCGACCAGGTCGGGCACCAGCCAGGTGCCGAAGGAGAGGTGGAAGGCCAGCGCCACCGTGCCCTGTTCCGGGTCGGTGAGCCGGCGCACGGCCGAGGCCGCGCCGTCCAGCTCCGCCAGCGCCCGGTCGACGCCCGCCTTGAACAGCTCCCCGGCCCTGGTCGGCCGGAGCAGTCGGCCGTGCGGCTCCAGCAGCGGCGCGCCCACCTCGCGTCCGAGCCGGTCGAGCGCGCGGGACACGCCCGACTGGGTCATGTGGGCGAGCCGACTGGTCTCGGTGACGGTCGCCCCCTCGGCGACGGACTGGAACCAGCGCAGTGACTCGACGTCCATGGAGCCGACTATATCCATGACTCGTAGGCATGCATCGATCACCAACCAGTCATTGGACACATGAACCTCCCCGGGAGGAGGGTGGTCCCAGCGCTCACCCGGCCGACAAGGAATCCCATGCGTGTCGCCCTCTTCGCCACCTGCGTCAACGACGCCCTGTACCCGGACACCGCGCGCGCGGTGGTCACCCTGCTGCGAAGACTCGGGGTCGAGGTCGACTTCCCCGCCGCCCAGACCTGCTGCGGGCAGCCGCAGTTCAACACCGGCTACCGGCGCGAGACCGAACCGCTGGTCCGCCGGACGGCCGCGGCGTTCGCGGGCTACGACTACGTGGTGACCCCGAGCGGCTCCTGCGTCGCGATGGTCCGCGACAACTACCCCAGGATCGGCCGCAAGGCCCTGGCCGAGGGCCGCGGCGCCGAACTCGCGGACGCCGCCGAGGCGCTGGTCCCCCGGATGTACGAGCTCACCGAGTTCCTGGTCGACGTCCTCGGCCGCACCGACGTCGGCGCCTACTACCCGCACACCGTCACCTACCACCCGTCCTGCCACGGACTGCGGATGCTGGGCCTCGGCGACCGCCCGCAGCGGCTGCTGCGCGCCGTCCGCGGGCTCACCCTGCTGGAGCTGCCGGGGGCCGAGGAGTGCTGCGGCTTCGGCGGCACCTTCTCGGTGAAGAACCCGGACGTCTCCGCCGCCATGGGCGCCGACAAGGTCCGCAACGCCCTCTCCACCGGCGCCGAGCGGCTGTGCGGGGCGGACAACTCCTGTCTGATGCACCTCTCCGGGATGCTCCGCCGCCAGGACGCGCCGCTCCGAACCCTCCACCTCGCGGAGATCCTGGCCAGTACCGAAGCGGAGGCACTGGTATGAACGCCACCTACCTCGGCATGCCGGCCTTCCCCGAGGCCGCCGCCGCCTCCACCAAGGACGCGCAACTGCGCGCCAACCTCACCCGGGCCACCCACACCATCCGTGACAAGCGGGCCAGGGCCGTCGCCGAGCTCGACGACTGGGCGCAGCTGCGCCGGGCCGGGAAGGCGATCAAGGACCGGACGCTGCGCCACCTCGACCACTACCTGGTCCAGGCGGAGGCGGCGGTCACCGCGGCCGGCGGCACCGTGCACTGGGCGGCCGACGCCGACGAGGCCAACCGGATCGTCGCCGACCTGGTCAAGGCCAAGGGAGAGACGGAGGTCGTCAAGGTCAAGTCGATGGCGACCCAGGAGATCGGGCTGAACGAGGCGCTGGCCGCCGAGGGCATCGCCGCCTACGAGACCGACCTGGCCGAGCTGATCGTCCAGCTCGGCGACGACCTGCCCTCGCACATCCTGGTCCCGGCGATCCACCGGAACCGCACCGAGATCCGTGACATCTTCCGCGAGCAGATGGCCCGTTGGGGCCGCCCGGCGCCCGAGGGGCTGTCCGACTCCCCCGCCGAGCTGGCCGAGGCGGCCCGGCTGCACCTGCGGGAGAAGTTCCTGCGGGCGAAGGTCGGCGTCTCCGGCGCCAACTTCCTGGTCGCCGAGACCGGGACGCTGGTGGTGGTCGAGTCCGAGGGCAACGGCCGGATGTGCCTGACCCTGCCGGAGACGCTGATCTCCGTGGTCGGCATCGAGAAGGTGATCCCGACCTGGCGCGACCTGGAGGTGTTCCTCCAGCTCCTGCCGCGCTCCTCGACCGCCGAACGGATGAACCCGTACACCTCGACCTGGACCGGCACCACCGGGGCGGACGGCCCCGGCGAGTTCCACCTGGTGCTGCTCGACAACGGCCGGACCGACACCCTCGCCGACGAGGTCGGCCGCCAGGCGCTGCGCTGCATCCGCTGCTCGGCCTGCCTCAACGTCTGCCCGGTCTACGAGCGGGCCGGCGGGCACGCCTACGGCTCGCCCTACCCCGGTCCGATCGGCGCCATCCTCACCCCGCAACTGCGGGGCGTGCAGAGCGAGCTGGACGCCTCGCTGCCGTACGCCTCCTCGCTCTGCGGGGCCTGCTACGAGGTCTGCCCGGTCGCCATCGACATCCCCGAGGTCCTGGTCCACCTGCGTGAGCAGGTGGTCGAGCAGGCCCCCGGGCACCGCACCGAGCGTGCGGTGGTCAAGGGCGCCACCTGGCTGCTGGACCACCCCGCCGCCTACTCGGCCGCGACCCGCGCGGCCTCGCTGACCCGTCGGCTGCACCCGCGCCGGCTGCCGCTGCCCGGCCCGGCCAAGGCCTGGAGCGACAGCCGCGACCTGCCGCAGCTGCCCGCGCAGTCCTTCCGCGACTGGTGGAAGCAGCACCACGACGGCCCGGAGAACGACAGCCCGGAGGAGACTCCCCGATGAGCGGCTCCCGTGAACGCGTGCTCGGCAGGGTCCGCGCCGCCCTCGCCGACGTCCCCCGGCAGGAGCAGCCGGACGACCACGCCGTGCCGCGCGACTACCGCGCCGAGCACACCGCGGCCGACCCGGCGGCCGTGCTCGACCTGCTGGCGGAGAACCTCGCCGACTACCGGGCCCTGGTCCACCGCACCACCCCGGACCGGCTGGCCGCACTGGTCGCCGAACTGCTGCGCGCCCACGGGTCGCGGTCGCTGGCCGTCCCGGCCGACCTGCCCGAGGAGTGGCTCCCCGGCCCGGACGCGCTCGAACTGCTGCCGGACGGGCCCGGATTGACCGCGGCCCGGTTGGACCTGGTCGACAGCGTGCTCACCGGCTGCGCGCTGGCCGTGGCCGAGACCGGGACCATCGTGCTCGACGCGGGACCGGGACAGGGCCGACGGATCCTGACCCTGGTCCCGGACCACCACCTGTGCGTGGTCCGCGCGGAACAGGTCGTCACCTCCGTGCCGCGGGCGCTGCCGCGGCTTGACCCGCGCCGACCGCAGACCTGGATCTCCGGTCCCTCGGCCACCAGCGACATCGAACTCGACCGGGTGGAGGGCGTCCACGGACCGCGGACGCTGGAGGTGATCCTGGTGGCGGCTACGCCTTCGGCGTCTGGTTGATCCGCACCATGTTGCCGGAGGGGTCGCGGAAGGCGCAGTCGCGCGGGCCCCAGGCCTGGTCCATGGGCTCCTGCAGCACCTCGGCCCCGGAGGCCCGGACCTTCTCGAACAGTGCGTCGACGTCGTCCGTGCCGAAGACCACCATCGACAGGACGCCCTTGGTGAGCAGCTCCTGCAGGGCGTCGGCGTCGGCCTGGGAGCGGCCGGCCGAGGGTGCGGACAGGACGATCTCCAGCTCGGGCTGGTCGGGGCTGCCGAGGGTGACCCAGCGCATTCCGCCGGAGCCGACGTCGTTGCGCAGCTCCAGGCCGAGCGCGTCCCGGTAGAACGCGAGCGACTCGTCGGGGTCGTTGACGGTGATGTGGCAGTACCTGAGGGAAACAGTCATGCCCCCGACTCTAGGCACCGGCCCCCGGGCGCGCTTCTCGGATCCTGCTCGCCTGCCCGTCCCGGCGCGGCCTGGTCCGCACCTTGGCGATGCAGGCGGGCATCGCCTCGACCGCGCTGTGCTCGCGGCTCCGGTAGGCGCTGGGCGTCTCGCCGGTGATCTCGGTGAACCGGGAGCTGAAGGAGCCCAGCGAGGTACAGCCGACCTCCATGCAGGCGTCGGTCACGCTCGCACCCGCGCGCAGCAGCGCCATGGCGCGCTCGATCCGCCGGGTCATGAGGTAGCTGTAGGGCGTCTCGCCGTAGGCGGCCCGGAACTGCCGGGAGAAGTGCGCGGGCGACATCAGCGCCCGCTGCGCCATCGTCGGCACGTCGAGCGGACGCGCGTACTCCCGGTCGATCAGGTCCCGGGCCCTTCGCAGATGCGCGAGGTTGGTCAGCTCCTGCGGGTTCACGTCACCGAGCCTACGCGCCGCCACCGACAGCCGGAGCTGCCGTCGGACCGCACTGCCGTCGGACCGCACTGCCGTCAGACCGCGCTGCCGGCCTTCCAGCTGGCCCAGTCCATGTTCCAGCCGTTCAGCCCGTTGGACGAAGCGACGGTCTGGTCGCCCGAGTTGACCACCTCGACGACGTCGCCGGTGATCGAGCTGTTGTAGAAGGCCGCGGCCGGGGTGCTGGGGCTGCCCGCGCCCTGGACGTCGTGCATGCCGACGCAGCCGTGGCTGGTGTTGGCGCTGCCGAAGACCGAGGTGCCGGCCCAGTAGTTGCCGTGGATGAAGGTGCCGGAGGTGGTGAGCCGCATGGCGTGCGGGACGTCGGCGATGTTGTACTCGCCGCCGAGGTTGACGGTCTGCGAGTCCATCCGGGTCTGCAGCAGCTTCTCGGAGATCACCATCTTCCCGGCCCAGGTGGTGTGCTGGGGGCTGCCGCCGGAGATCGGCCAGGTCTGGGTGACCCTGCCGTCGCGGGTGACGGTCAGCTGCTTGGCGGCGAGGTCGGCGACGCTGGTCTGGCTGCGGCCGATGGTGAAGGCCACGTCCTTGGCCTGGGTGCCGTAGACGCCGGGGGCGCCCTCGACGTCCTTCAGCCGCAGGCTGAGGGTGACCCTGGTGCCGGGCGTCCAGTACTCCTCGGGGCGGAAGTCGAGCCGGGTGGAGCTGAACCAGTGACCGACCACCGGGACCGGCGGCACGGCCGTGACGGTGACCGCCTTCTGCACGGCGGCCTGGTCGGCGACCGGCTTGTTGAAGACGATGGAGACCGGCATGCCGACGCCCACGGTGGTGCCGTCCTCGGGGGTGAAGACCCCGACGAAGGTCTTGGCCGGGGCGCCCGTGGTGAAGCTGGTCTGCTGCTTCAGCTGCACCTTGGCGTGGTCGGTGGCGACGGTCGCGACCTGGTAGCCGGTGCCGGAACTGAGCTTGCCGGTACTGGTCCAACTGGTGCCGTCGGCCGCGAGCTGCCCGGCGACCAGGACGCCGCCGGGACCGGTGACGGTGACCGAGCTGAGGGTGCCGCCGGCCACGGTGACCTTGACCGGCTGGGTGAAGTCCGCCTTCTGGCTGCCGCCCGCGGGGGTGACGGTCACCACCGCCGCCGAGGTCTTCGCCGCCCCGGCGCCGCCCGCGCCGGACGCTCCGGAGCCGTCGGAGCGGCCGCCGCTGCAGGCGGCGACCAGGGCCACCGGGGTGGCTGCCAGCCCGGCCACCACCGCGCGCCGGCCCCAGCTGCGGCGTCCGCCGGGCGCGGGCGCGGCGCCCGCCGCGGCATCGGTCGGCAGGGAGGCGCCGTCCCGCTGATCGGCTGCTGTCACTTCGCTGGCTCCCTCGCGTCGGCGCTTCCGCGCTGCTGATCACATGAACATAGTCCAGTTACCCGGGTATGCCCGAATCTGATCCCATCTGCATGCTAATCAACGGTTCTGGCAACGGCTCAGCTGTCACGGCCTCCGAACGCCGACGGGCGGCCCCGTTCGGGGCCGCCCGTCGCCTGTCGGACACCTGGTCCGCCGGATACCTAGTCCTCGTCCTCAGTCCTCGTCCTCGGCCGCGCCCTCGGCGTCGGAGTCGTAGACGTCCCAGTCCTCGTTCTCGGGGTCGTAGTCGACCGGCTGGGACTCCCAGGTCGCCTCGGCGAGCTCGATGCCTGGGATGCCCGAGAGCATCGCCACCGGGTCGACGAAGTGGGCGATCGACCCGGCCGGGTCGATCTCGATGGCGGCGACGGCCTCCGCGCGCTCCTCGTCCTCAAGGAAGGCGTCGTCCCGGACCTGCTCCAGGGCAGCCGACGCCAGGGCCTTCTCATCGACGATCTCCGCGATGAGCTCGATCTGCAGCCGGATGTAGCGCGGCTCGCTGGTCTCACTAGTCATGGCGTGACCCTATCCAACACAACCCTGGCTGATTAGCATCGTGCGAACCACGCAGCAGTGCGGGTTGCAGCAATGCAGCGATTTGCAGGGAGCACCATTGAGTCCGCGCCGTCCGCGCCGCCCGCTGACCACCACCGCCGTCGCCGCCGGGATCGGTACCCTCGCCGTGCTGGCCCTGGGCCCGATGGCCTCCGCCGCGACCAATGCGGCGGCCCGGCACGACGTCAGCGCGGTGGCCTCCAGCACCGGCTCGACCGTGCAGAGCGGCGGCCGGTCGCTGGCCTCGTCGACCTCCGGCGCGAGCCCCGCCGAGTACACCGCCGGCGGCATCGGCCTGGCGGTCGCCGGCATCGGCCTGGCCTGCGCCGTCCGCCGCCTCGCGCACTGAGGCCGGGCGGCCCCGGGCACACCAGCGGGGCCGGCCCTCGAAGAGGACCGGCCCCGGTGTCTCCGCCCTGTTCCCCCACCCGGGAACGCGGAGCCCTTGGTGCCACGGGACCCACCGCACCCCGAGCCACGAGGGCTCAGGGGCGGGACGACGGTGGTTCCCGCGGGCGGACGCGGCCGACCGGGTCAGGGCCGTCCGACGCGTCCAGTTGGCGACTGCGGGGTCCGGGAGCCGCTCCGGTCCCCCGCCGCCACCAAGCTCGGCTTCTTGCCGTGGTGACAACAATGCCGGGCGCTTGTTAAAACCGTGCTGCCGGTACGTGTCGTAGGCGTACCAGTTGGGGGAGCTTCTGTGAACGGGGCGGGTCCGCCTCAGTGCACGCCGTGCTCCGCCATGAAGGACAGCAGGTCCTGCCGGGTGACGATGCCCTGCGGCTTGCCCTCGACCAGGACCACGGCGGCGTCGGCCCGCTCCAGCACCGCCATCAGCCGGGTGATGGACTCGCCGGAGCCCACCACCGGCAGCGGCGCCGACATGTGACCCTCGATCGGGTCGGCGAGCTCGAAGCGCTTGGCGAAGAGACCGTCCAGCAGGTCCCGCTCCACGATCGAGCCGATGACCTCGCCGGCCATCACGTCCGGGTGGCCAGCGCCGGGCGAGACCACCGGGAGCTGGGAGACGCCGTACTCGCGGAGGATCTGCACGGCCTCGCCGACCGACTCCTGCGGGTGCATGTGGACGAACTGCGGAATGCCGCCGTGCTCCAGCGCGTCCTTGCGGGCCAGTACATCGCCGACGACCGACTCGGGACCGCCCTCGTCCAGGAAGCCGTAGTCCTGCATCCAGTCGTCGTTGAAGATCTTCGAGAGGTAGCCGCGCCCGGAGTCCGGGAGCAGCACCACGACCACGTCGTCCGGGCCGAGCCGCTCGGCCACCCGCAGCGCCGCGACCACGGCCATCCCGCAGGAGCCGCCGACCAGCAGGCCCTCCTCCTTGGCGAGGCGGCGGGTCATCTGGAACGAGTCCTTGTCGGAGACCGGCACGATCTCGTCGGCCACCGTGCGGTCGTAGGCGGTCGGCCAGAAGTCCTCGCCGACGCCCTCGACCAGGTAGGGGCGGCCGGAGCCGCCGGAGTAGACGGAGCCCTCCGGGTCCGCGCCGACGACCTGGACCGCGCCCTTGGAGACGTCCTTGAGGTAGCGGCCGGTACCGGAGATGGTGCCGCCGGTGCCGACGCCGGCCACGAAGTGCGTGATCCGGCCATCCGTCTGCTCCCACAGCTCGGGGCCGGTGGAGTCGTAGTGGCTGGCGGGGTTGTTGGGGTTCGAGTACTGGTCCGGCTTCCACGCCCCGGGGGTCTCCCGGACCAGGCGGTCGCTGACGTTGTAGTACGAGTCGGGGTGCTCGGGGGCGACCGCGGTCGGGCAGACCACGACCTCGGCGCCGTAGGCCCGGAGCACGTTGATCTTGTCCGTGGAAACCTTGTCCGGGCAGACGAAGATGCAGCGGTAGCCCTTCTGCTGGGCGACGATCGCCAGCCCGACACCGGTGTTGCCCGAGGTGGGCTCGACGATGGTCCCGCCGGGCTTCAGCTCGCCCGACGCCTCTGCCGCCTCGATCATCCGCATGGCGATGCGGTCCTTCACCGAGCCGCCCGGGTTGAAGTACTCAACCTTGGCCAGAACGGTGGCACTGATTCCCTCGGCGACCTTGTTGAGCCTCACCAGAGGGGTGTTGCCGACCAGCTCGATGATCGAATCGTGGTACCGCACGGGGTCTCCTCCGCGGTTAGCCGGAAATCTACGGGACGCACGGTTTGTCGTCTCCGTGGGGATCAGCGTAGTGGGGCACACTCCCTGGGTAGGTACGGCGTGGAGCTGGACGGGAGATGGGGTCGCTCAATGTCGCGTGAACGGGTGGCACGACGCATTGCCGCTGCGGCGGCTTACGGAGGCGGCGGAATCGGTCTGCTCGGTGTGGGGTTCGCCGGGCTGCTGCTGACCGAGGCGAAACTGGCGGAGATCCAGTTGAACACCCTGAAGGGTGAGCCACCGCGCGCCGACGGCGTCTACGGGGAGGCGTTCGCCAGCGGGGAGGAGCCGCCGCTGCTGATGGGCGTCCTGGGCGACTCGACCGCCGCCGGTTTCGGCGTCGACCGGGGCCGGGACACCCCGGGGGCACTGCTGGCCGGCGGGATCGCCTCGGTCGCGGAGCGCCCGGTCCGGCTGATGGTCGCCGCGGTCAACGGCGCCGCCTCGGACGACCTGGAGCGGCAGCTGGGAGTGCTGCTGGCGGCGGAGCCCGCGCTGGACATCGCACTGGTGATGATCGGGGCCAATGACGTCACCCAGCGGATCAAGCTGGCCGACTCGGTGCGGCTGCTCGGCGAAACGGTTCGCCGGCTGCGCGCGGCCGGGGCCGAGGTCGTCGTCGGGACCTGTCCCGACCTGGGCACCATCGCGCCGGTCCGGCCGCCGCTGCGGACCCTGGCGCGCCGCGCCAGCCGCCAGCTCGCCGCCGCGCAGACCATCGCCGTGGTCGACTCGGGCGGGCGCAGCGTCTCGCTGGGCGCGCTGCTCGGCCCGGAGTTCGAGCACCGGCCGGAGATGTTCGCCTCCGACCGCTACCACCCCTCCGCCCAAGGCTACCAGACGGCCGCGATGGCACTGCTGCCGTCGATGTGCGCGGCGCTGGAGATCTGGCCCGAGGAGGAGCGCGCGGACGCGCTGCGGGGCGAGGGCGTGCTGCCGGTCGCCCGGGCCGCCGCGCAGGCCGCGGGGCTGGGCGGGACGGAGGTGGCCGGTGCGGCGGTGGCCGGCGCGGAGGCCGGACCCCGGGGCCGCTGGGCGCTGCTGAAGCACCGGCGCCGCCGGATCCTGCCGGAGGTCGCCGAGCCGGAACCGGCCGCGGCGGACGGAGCAGCCGAGGGGGATTCCGCAACGTCGGGGAATTCACACGCCGTCGGCGCTGACGCCCCGGCTACCTGACGGTAATTTGGCGGACAGTGCGCCCACAGGCGGTGCCTCCACAGCCCGCCCGCTCAATGGAACCCTCTGGAGTCGTGATGCCCGAAGCCGTCATCGTCAGCACCGCCCGCTCGCCGATCGGCCGGGCGTTCAAGGGCTCGCTCAAGGACGTCCGCCCGGACGACCTGACCACGCAGATCATCCAGGCCGCGCTCGCCAAGGTGCCCGAGCTCGACCCGCGCGACATCGACGACCTGATGCTCGGCTGCGGCCTGCCCGGCGGCGAGCAGGGCTTCAACATGGGCCGCGTGGTCGCCGTCCAGCTCGGGATGGACCACCTGCCCGGCTGTACGATCACCCGCTACTGCTCCTCCTCGCTGCAGACGACCCGGATGGCGCTGCACGCGATCCGGGCCGGCGAGGGCGACGTCTTCATCTCGGCCGGCGTGGAGACCGTGTCCCGCAGCGTCAAGGGCAACTCCGACAGCTGGCCGGACACCACCAACCCGGTCTTCGCCGAGGCCGGCGCGCGCACCGCGGCGACCGCCGCCATGACCGGCGCGCCGGTCTGGAGCGACCCGCGGGAGAACGGCCTGGCGCCCGACGTCTACATCGCCATGGGCCAGACCGCCGAGAACCTGGCCAAGCTCAAGGGCATCAGCCGCCAGGAGCAGGACGAGTTCGGCGTGCGCTCGCAGAACCTCGCCGAGAAGGCCATCGCCGACGGCTTCTGGGCCCGCGAGATCACCCCGGTGACCACCCCGGACGGCACCGTGGTCAGCAAGGACGACGGCCCCCGGGCCGGCGTCACGCTGGAGGCGGTCTCCGGCCTCAAGCCGGTCTTCCGCCCCGACGGCACCGTCAACGCCGGCAACTGCTGCCCGCTGAACGACGGCGCGGCGGCCGTGGTGATCATGTCCGACACCAAGGCCCGCGAGCTGGGCCTCACCCCGCTGGCCCGGATCGTCTCCACCGGCGTCACCGGCCTCTCCCCCGAGATCATGGGGCTGGGCCCGGTCGAGGCCAGCAAGCAGGCGCTGCGCCGGGCCGGGATGTCGATCGGCGACATCGACCTGGTCGAGATCAACGAGGCCTTCGCGGCCCAGGTGATCCCCTCCTACCAGGACCTCGGCATCGACCTGGACCGGCTCAACGTCAACGGCGGCGGCATCGCCGTCGGCCACCCCTTCGGCATGACCGGCGCCCGGATCACCGGCACGCTGATCAACTCGCTGCAGTGGCACGACAAGCAGTTCGGCCTGGAGACGATGTGCGTCGGCGGCGGCCAGGGCATGGCGATGGTCATCGAGCGGCTGAGCTGACACCTCCGCCGTTACCCGTTTGGCCCACGCCGACGGGGGTAAAGTCCGGGTCGCGGTTCTCATGCGATCCGGACTCTTTCTTTATGTGCAGATCACAACTTGTCGACGCAAAGTTATCGCGCGATCACCTTGCGTATGCTTTTCACGGAATTTTCATGTCCGAAATGTCGTATGTCACAGGAATGATTCATATTTCGCTCTCCCGGGAATAGCCGGACTGGGGCAGGCTGGGGATTGACCGCCAGTTCGACCCTCCCTTAGGGGTGCCCCGTGACCGTAGTTCTCGTCGTGCTCGTCTCCCTGCTGACCGTCGTGACCGCCGCCGCCGCGATCGGCTCTCTCCGCAATGCCCGCCGCCTCGACGCCCTGGACCGGCGCCTCGACGGCGCCGTCCGCGAGGCCGTCACCGCGGCCCTCGCCGAGGACCGGCAGCGCGAGCTGGAGGAGGCCCGGGCGTTCTGGGCCGAGCAGGAGACCAGGGCCGCCGAGGACGACGTCTACGCTGGCGGCCTGTTCCCGGACGAGAACCTGGTGCTGCTGCCCGCCCCGCGCGGCTACGTCGACGACGAGGGCACCATGGACCCGGAGTTCGCCGACGCGCTGCGCACCGCGCTGGAGGACCTGATCTCCGAGACCGACGGCAAGCGTCCCGCGCCGCACCACCCCGCGCCGCACCACCCGTCGCTGCCCGGCTTCGTCCCCCAGCCCACGCCCACCCCCGAGTGGACCGACCTGCGGCTGATGGAGCTGGTCGACGTCGGCACCGAGCTGCGCGACGTCCGCCCCGGCCCGATGGGCACGCTCGACGTCTACGTCTTCGAGGACGAGACCACCCTCTGCGTGGCCCCCGGCGACCCGGCCACCGGCGCCCGGATCCGGGAGGCCGTGACCGGCGGCACCGGGGTCCGGCTGCTGGGCTCCTCGCGACTGCCGGGCGGGCACGCGCTGACCTTCGCCCTGGGCGGCGAGGAGACCGCCTACGTCCTCGCCGACCGGGTGGTCGCCAGCCTCTGAGCGACCTCCGCCACCAGCACCCCGGCCTCGGCCAGGACCTGCTCGACCTCCGTGTCGGCCGCGTCCTCGCCGAGGCCCTCGTCGTCCGCCCCCGGAGCCGACGGCGCGCCGGCGGCGGTGCGGCGCTCGGCCGCCGCGGCGGCCAGTTCGTGGGCGGCGAGGGCGATCTGGTCGCCCACCGCGAAGATCCCGACCTCCGGCAGCTCCCGCACCGCCAGACCCTCCAACTGCTGGGCCCAGCCGGCCAGTCGGCGCGCCAGGGCCAGTCCCTCGGGGGCCAGCGCGGTGAGCCTGCTCTGCGGCATCGAACGGAAACGATCCGCCAGGCGCTCGGCCGCGGCAAGGAAGGGCATGGGTTCAGGCATGGACCGAGCGTATCCGGACGGAAGGGATGAAGCCGTCGCGGACCGGGTACGGAAGTGCCGACGCCGACTGTTGCCAAGCGGTGACTGCTGCGCCACAGTCGATTGAACGGCCGACCACTCCTGGAGGCGCCCTGTGTCCCTCATGTACTCCGCCGAGACCCACCAGAATCTCCTCTCCCGGATCCCTGCCGTGACGGGCCGCGAGATCGGCGACTGGCTCAAGGCCGTCGACGACGGCCCGAGCCTGCACCGCTGCGAGGAGAAGATCGACTGGCTGCGTAGCACGTACGAGATCTCGTACGGCTACGCCAAGGCCATCGTGCACGAGCACGATCTGCGTCGTGCCGCCGCGCGCATGTCAAAGTAGCACGAACACAAGTGCCCGGAGCCGGATTTGAACCGGCACGGCCTGGCGGCCAGCGAGGTTTAAGCTCGCCGTGTCTGCGAATTCCACCATCCGGGCCCTTCCGCATCCCTGAGCCTAGCCGCCCGGCACCCCGCCCACTGCCTTACTGGCAGGGAAGTTGTCTCATTTCACTGCACTCTGACGCATCGTCGGCTCAGTTTGATTACTTCGCGTCATATTCTGACGGGCAGTAACCGCGGTCGTGCCACGCACCCCATTCGACTGCGACCGACCGATTGCGACGGGCCCTCTGCGAGGGGTCGACGACAGGTCGACCGCGGGTCGGCTGCGGGTCGGCTGCGGACATGCCAGTGCCCCGGTCCAGATCACTCTGGCCGGGGCACTTACGGCAGCGGTGCCGGTATGAGCACCACGTGTGTGGTCCGGCGACGCTGCCGGGCGTGTGACGTGCTGGGGGTCTCCCCGCGCTACTTAGGCGGAGACCTTCTCTGCGGCCTTCTCGCCGGTCTTCTCGGCGACCGGGACCGGCTTCGGGGCGGGGGCCGCCGCCTCGACGAAGGTCTCACGGGGACGCTCCATCTCCACCAGGGAGACGGTCTCGCGCTTGAGGAACATCGCGAGCGTCCAGTCCGCGAAGACCCGGACCTTGCGGTTCATGGTCGGCACGCGGCTGCCGTGGTACAGGCGGTGGAACCACCAGGCCGGACGGCCCTTGAGCTTGTACTTGTTGAACAGGATCGCCACACCCTTGTGGAGACCCAGCCCGGCGACGGCGCCGAGGTTCTTGTGGGTGTACTCCTTCTGCGGGAAGCCCCGCATGCCGGAGATCACGTTGTCGCCGAGGACGACGGCCTGGCGGACCGCGTGCTGGGCGTTGGGGGCGCACCAGGCGCCCTCGCCGACCGCGAGGTCCGGGACCTGGGCGTTGTCGCCGGCGGCCCAGACGTTGTCGAAGCCCTGGACCTGGAGGGTCGCGGCGGTGTCGACGTGGCCGCGCGGGCCGAGCGGCAGGCCGAAGTTGACCAGCGCCGGGTTCGGCTTGACGCCGGCGGTCCAGATGATGGTGGAGGCGTCGACCTCGATGCCGTTCTTCAGCACCACGTGCTTGTCGACGCAGGAGTCCATCGAGGTCTCGATGTAGATCTCGATGCCGCGCTCTTCGAGCTTCTCCTTGGTCCACAGACCGAGGTCGGGGCCCATCTCGGGGAGGATGCGGTTGGCCGCCTCCACCACGATGAAGCGCATGTCCTCGCGCTTCACGTTGTGGTAGATCTTCGCGGCGTCGCGGGCCATGTCCTCCAGCTCCGCGATGGTCTCGATGCCCGCGAACCCGCCGCCGATGCAGACGAAGGTGAGCGCCTGCTTGCGCACCTTCTCGTCGGTGGTGGACTCGGCCTTGTCGAGCTGGGCGATCACGTGGTTGCGGAGGCTGATGGCCTCCTCCACCGACTTGATGCCGATGCCGTGCTCGGCGAGGCCGGGGATCGGGAAGGTGCGGGAGACCGAGCCGAGCGCGACGACGAGGTAGTCGAAGGGCAGCTCGTACGAGTCGCCGGCGGCCGGGGTGATGGTCGCGACCTTGCGCTCCTGGTCCACGGAGGTGACGTGGCCCGTCAACACCTCCGCGTTCTTCAGGGTGCTGCGCAGGGGTGCGACGAGGTTGCGAGGCGCGACACTGCCGGCCGCCGCCTCGGGAAGGAAGGGCAGGTACGTCATGTAGGACCGCGGGTCGACGACCGTGACGGTCGCCTCCCCGTAGCGCATCTTCTTGAGGATGCGCATCGCGGCATACATGCCGACGTATCCACCGCCGACGATGAGAATGCGAGGACGCTCCGTGGTGCTCATATCCGAAAGTATCCAGCACCCCTCGCGGCGCTCATTGTGGGCCTGGTCACATACCCCTGGACACCACCTGCTACACTTCGCGCCCCACGAACCACCCCGGACCCCAACTACGGGGCCGCGGCCGGGGTCCGGCGGAGAAACCGCAGCTCGCCGCAGGTATTGCGATTGTGTGTGCGAGTGCGGCCCTCCGCCTTCGAACGCGCTTCCCGGGCCCGCCGGGCGCCTTCGGTCCCACAATTCGGACGTACCGCCCGGTTGGGTCACAGCCGGAGGACCAATCCCATGTGAAGAAATTCACGAAGTTTTTTCAGGCGCGACTCACAACGACGCTCCAGGCGATCCCGTCGAGGATGTCGTGCTCGCTGACGACCAGCTCAGCGGCCCCGGTGCGCTCCATCACGGCGAGCAGCACCAGCGCCCCCGCGCCGATCACGTCGACCCGTCCGGGGTGCATCACCGGGATCGCCGCGCGCTCCTCGTGCGAGGCCGCCAGCAGCATCGTGGTGACCTCCCTGACCCGCTCCAGCGGGATCCGGGAGTGGTGGATCGCCGCCCAGTCGTAGGTCGGCAGCTCCAGCGCGATGGCGGCCACCGTGGTCACCGTCCCGGCCAGGCCGACCAGGGTGGCGGCGCCGGTCAGCGGCACCGTCTCGGCGGCCAGGTCCAGCGCCCGCTTGATGTCGGCGCGCATGGCGAGGGTGTCCTCGCCGTGGCGCTCGGTCATCCGCACGCAGCCGATGTCGACCGAGCGCGCCGCCTCCACCCGGTCCGTCCCCAGGACGAACTCGGTGGAGCCGCCGCCGAGGTCGAAGACCAGGTAAGGGGGCCTGAGCTCGGTGGAGCCCAGCAGCTCCCTGGTGGCACCGGTGAAGGAGAGCTCCGCCTCCTCGTCGCCGCTGACCACCTCGGGCTCGACCCCCAGGATCGCGCGCACGCCGGCGGTGAACTCCTCCCGGTTCTCGGCGTCCCGGGAGGCGCTGGTGGCCACGAAGCGGAGCCGGGTGGCCCCGTGCGCCGCGATCACCGAGGCGTACTCGCGGCAGGCGGCGAAGGTGCGCTCCAGCGCCTCCGGGGCGAGCCGCCCGGTGCGGTCCACGCCCTGGCCCAGCCGGACGATGGTCATCCGGCGGTCCAGCTCGTGCAGCTCGCCGGCGTCGGGGTCCAGGTCGGCGACGAGCAGCCGGATGGAGTTGGTGCCGCAGTCGATCGCGGCGACCCGGGAGAGGCTCACGAGGCGTCCTTCCCGGCCGGGTCGGCGGCAGTGCCGGCGGCAGTGTCGGTGCCGGTGTCGGCGCCTTCGCCCGGGTCCTCGCCCGCGCAGACGCAGGGGCCCTTGCGCCACCACTCGGGCAGCCGCTCCAGCGCCTCGTCGCCCAGCGGGTTCACCCCGGGCCCGGCCGCCAGCGAGTGGCCCACCAGGACGTGCAGGCACTTCACCCGGTCCGGCATCCCGCCGGCACTGGGGAAGCCCTCCAGCACCTCGATGGCGTCGCGCTTGGCGATGTAGTCCTCGTGGGCGCGGAGGTAGCCGGCGGCCAGCTCGGGATCCTCGGCCAGCCGGGCCGTCTGCTCCTTCATCAGGCCGTCGGCCTCCAGCGTGCCGATGGCCGAGGCCGCGCGCGGGCAGGTCAGGTAGTACAGGGTGGGGAACGGCGTGCCGTCCTCCAGGCGCGGGGCGGTCTCCACGACGTCCGGCAGCCCGCAGGGGCAGCGGTGGGCGACGGCGCGCAGGCCGCGGGGCACCCGGCCGAGCTGGGCGGCGATGGCGGCGACGTCCTCGTCGGACACACCGGGGGCGGAGGGGTTGGGCGTCATGGCTGTGTTGCTTTCCTTAGGGCGCTTCAGTGCTGCGCGTTGTCGACCGTGTTCAGCGACTCGAACAGATTGTCGTACCAGGGCTGTTGCAGCGAGGCCGGGACCGGGGGCTGGCCACTCGCTCCGGCGCTCGCGCTCGGATCGGGGTCGACGGCGGAGAAGGGCGTCTCGCCGGGGAAGCCGTAGTGCAGCCGCTCGCGCGCCTGGGCCTCGACGAAGGCCGGGTCCTGCCAGCGGTCCTTCTCCCGGCGCAGCTCGTCCACCTGCTGCTGCGCCTGCCGGGCCGCCACCTGCTGCTGGGCGATCTGCGCCCGCTGGGCGATGAACTGACGGGTCGGATAGGCGAGCACCGCGATCAGTGAACAGAACACCAGGGCGAGCACCGCGGCCCGCCCGGTGAGGCGCGACCTCCGGCTGCCCGTGGACCTGCCGGCGCCTTCCCTAGCGCTCACCCTGTCACCCTCCCGTTCGACGCCCGTGCCCCGCCGTCCACCCTAGAGGGTGCGGACGGCGGGGCACGGGATCCGGGCCGGGCCGGTCAGCCGGTCAGGCCGAGGCGGTGAAGCGCGGGAAGGCGCCGCGACCGGCGTACTCGGCGGCGTCGTCGAGGATCTCCTCGATGCGCAGCAGCTGGTTGTACTTGGCGACGCGCTCGGAGCGGGCCGGGGCGCCGGTCTTGATCTGGCCGCAGTTGGTGGCGACGGCGAGGTCGGCGATGGTGACGTCCTCGGTCTCGCCGGAGCGGTGCGACATCATGCAGCGGAAGCCGTTGCGCTGCGCCAGCTCCACCGCGTCCAGGGTCTCGGTCAGCGAGCCGATCTGGTTGACCTTGACCAGGAGGGAGTTGGCCGCGCCCTCCTTGATGCCGCGGGCGAGGCGGGTCGGGTTGGTGACGAACAGGTCGTCGCCGACGATCTGCACCTTGTCGCCGAGGCGGCCGGTGAGGACCTTCCAGCCGGACCAGTCGTCCTCGAACAGCGGGTCCTCGATGGAGACCAGCGGGTAGGAGGCGACGAGCTCCTCGTAGTACTCGGTCATCTCGGCGGCCGAGCGGGACTTGCCCTCGAACTCGTACTTGCCGTCCTTGTAGAACTCGGACGCGGCGACGTCCAGCGCGAGCGCGATGTCGCGGCCGGGGACGTAGCCGGCCTCGGTGATGGCCTCGACGATGAGGTCCAGCGCGGCGCGGTTGGAGTCCAGGTTCGGCGCGAAGCCGCCCTCGTCGCCCAGGCCGGTGGACAGGCCGCGCTGCTTGAGCACCGCCTTGAGCTGGTGGTAGACCTCGACGCCCCAGCGCAGTGCCTCGGAGAAGGACTCCGCGCCGATCGGAGCGATCATGAACTCCTGGATGTCGACATTGGAGTCCGCGTGCGAGCCGCCGTTGAGGATGTTCATCATCGGGACCGGCAGCACGTGGGCGTTGGGGCCGCCCAGGTAGCGGAACAGCGGCAGGTCGCTGGCCTCGGCGGCGGCGTGCGCCACGGCGAGGGAGACGCCCAGGATCGCGTTGGCGCCCAGCGAGGACTTGTCGGGGGTGGCGTCCAGGTCCAGCATGGCCTGGTCGATCAGCCGCTGCTCGGTGGCGTCGTAGCCGATGAGCTCCGGGCCGATCTGCTCGATGACCGCGAGGACGGCCTTCTCGACGCCCTTGCCGCCGTAGCGGGCAGAGTCACCGTCACGCAGTTCCAGGGCCTCGAAGGCGCCGGTCGAGGCGCCGGACGGGACGGCGGCACGCCCGGTGCTGCCGTCGTCGAGGCCGACCTCGACCTCTACCGTGGGGTTGCCTCGCGAGTCGAGGATCTCCCGGGCTACGACGACGTCGATGGACGGCACAGGCATCTCCTTGGTGGGGATTACTGGGGAAGGCTTCCCCCTGAGCCTAGCCGCCCTCGGGTCCCGGGCCACCCGGACCTCTCCGGCGTCTCACCAGGCGGAGCCCCTACTCACCGGTAGTTCACCTCGGCGGGTGTACCCGAGGTGTCATCCGGTGAGCAGGGGACCGTCAACGGTTCGTCAGCCGACGTTCAGCCGCTCGCCCGGGAAGATCAGGTTCGGGTTGCCGCCGACGGTCGAGCGGTTCTCCTGGTAGAGCTCCGCCCAGCCGCCGCCGAGGTGGTGCGAGGCGGCGATGCCGGAGAGGGTGTCGCCGGCGGCGACGGTGTAGTTGCCGGAACCGGCGGCGTGGCGCGCCCGCGAGGCGGTGCTGCTGTCGCTGCTCGCGGTGGTGTGGGTGGTGGTGCTGTGGTGGGTGGTGGAGCTGCTGCTCGACGACTGCAGCGCGGCCGAGCCGGAGACCGCGCCGGCGTGGCGGCCGCTGCTGTGGCTGCTGCTGCCGGTGCTCTTGTGGCTGGACGAGCTGTGGCTGGACGAGCTGTGGCTGGACGAGCCGCTGCCGGAACCGGTGCTGACGTCGGCGGGGGCGCCGCCCTGGGTCAGCCCGGCCTGGGGGCCGCAGACCGGCCAGGCGCCGGGGCCCTGCGAGGCGAGCACCTTCTCCGCGACGGCGATCTGCTGGCCCTGGGTGGCCTGGTTGGCGGTGGACGCGTACTGCTGGCCGCCGTAGGCGCTCCAGGTGGAGGCGGAGAACTGGAGCCCGCCGTAGTAGCCGTTGCCGGTGTTGATGGACCAGTTGCCGCTGCTCTCGCACTGGGCGACGGCGTCCCAGGTGGAGACGGAGGCGGCCGAGGCGGCGGTGGCGCCGATCAGCGGGAGCACCACGCCGGACCCGGCTATGACGCCGGTGGCGACGAGGCGCTTGCTGGTGCTGGGACGGGGCTTGCGGTGCAGGCCGGTACCGGAAAAGAGCATGGCAGGTTCCCTCTCCGACGCCTGCGAGGTGAGCTGTCGGGTTCGGGCCGTGAGGTAGCCCGGGCGCTGACGCGCCTTCACCCCTAGCCGCAGCACGTGGGCTGCTGCGGCGACTTACCTGGGTCCCCCGCTCCTGCCCGATCTGGAAGTTCGTGGTCCGCCTCGCGGCTGGACAGGACTCGGCGTCCCGCTCGGCGGTGTCCGTGTGGCCGGACATGTGCCGGGAGGGTAGGCAGAAGTCCCCGGAAACCACAACCCGCCCAGGGGCGCCGCACAGCCTCCCGAGTAGCGGAACCCCCTGGTGGCGCCCGAATGGCGATCTTCGAAACGAGGGAAGGATCACACCTGGAGCGAGGTCGGGTCCGGCGGGGTCGGGTCCTTCGGGGTGGCGGTCTCCGGGGTGAAAGTGACCGGGAGTTGGCGCAGGCCGCGCATGATCAGGCCGCCGCGCCAGCGGAGGTCGGCCGGGTCGGCGGCGAGGCCGAGGTCGGGCAGCCGGCGGAGCAGCGCGGCCAGGGCGTACTGGGCCTCCAGCCGGGCCAGCGGGGCGCCGATGCAGTAGTGGATGCCGAGGCCGAAGCCCAGGTGCGGGTTGTCCCGGCGGGCGAGGTCCAGCAGGTCCGGCTGGTCGAAGCGGTCCGGGTCGCGGTCGGCGGCGGCGAGAACCACCAGGACCGGGTCGCCGACGGCGATCCGCTGCCCGCCGAGGGTGATCGGGCTGGTGGCGAAGCGCCAGGTCGCCAGCTCCACCGGGCCGTCGTAGCGCAGCAGTTCCTCGACGGCGGTGGCCAGCAGCGCGGTCTCGCCCCGGTCGAGGGAGGCCTGCAGCAGGGCCCGCTGCTCGGGATGGGTGAGCAGTGCGTAGAGGCCGTTGCCGATCAGGTTGATCGTGGTTTCAAAGCCAGCGAATAGTAGGATGAAAGCCATGGCGGCGGCCTCGTTCTCGGTGAGGTGCTCACCGTGGTCGCTCGCCCGGATCAGGTCCGAGATCAGGTCGTCGCCGAGATCGGCCCGCTTACGGTGGATCAGTTCGGCGAGATAGCCGCGCATCTTCTTCACCGCCCGGCCCACGCCCCCGCGCGGGCCGCCTCCGTGTCGGATCATCATCCCGGCCCAGTCGCGGAAGTCGTCCTGGTCCTCGGCCGGGACGCCGAGCAGGTCGCAGATGGCGTAGATGGGGAGCGGGAAGGCGAAGTCGTGGATCAGGTCGGCTGCGCCCTGCTCCGCGAAGCCGTCGATCAGCCGGTCGGTGAGCTCGCGCACCCGGGGCTCGAACACCGCGACGCGGCGCGGGGTGAACGCCTTGGACACCAGCCGGCGCAGCCGGGTGTGGTCGGGCGGGTCGATGTTGAGCAGATGCGTCATCAGGTCGGCCTTGCGCTCCCCCGGGATGCCGACCCGGCCGGAGCGGTGGCCCTCGCCGCTGTGGTGCACCGGGTTCTTGCTCAGCCTGGCGTCGGCCAGTGCCAGCCGGGCGTCGCCGTAGCGGGTGACCAGCCACGCCTCGACCCCGCTGGGAAGCGTCGCCCGGTGCACCGGGGCGTGCTCGCGCAGCCAGGCGTACGCCGGGTAGGGGTCGGTGGCGAACTCCCAGGTGAAGAGCTCCGGCGCGGGAGCGGCGGGGGTGACGGGGTTCACATCGGGACTCGGTGACGGTTTGTGCACTCCTTGACGTTAACCGGAGGTTGGTTTGCATCTCGGCCGGGCACTGTTGCGGTGGCGGCCGGATGCCTACGATCACCGGCAGTGCACGGGCCTGTGCGGTGGCCCGTCGGGAGGAGTGGACATGCAGATTCACGGCTCGGTCGTGGTCATCACCGGCGCGGCAGGCGGCATCGGGGCTGCGCTGGCGCGGCGGTTCGCCGCCGATGGCGCGCGCGGGCTGCTGCTGGCGGACCTCGACGCGGGGCGGGTCGAGGACCTGGCGCTCGAACTGGACCGTGAGGGTTGTCACACCGTCGGTGTGGGCAGCGACGTGACGCGCGAGACCGACGTCCGCGCGCTGGTCGAGACCGCCGAGAAGCACCTCGGCCCGGTGGACCTGTTCTGCAGCAACGCCGGCATAGGTTCGGGCGCCGGCATCGAGGCGCCCAACGAGGTCTGGCAGTCCTGCTGGGACGTCAATGTGATGGCGCACGTGTACGCGGCGCGTGCGGTGCTGCCGGGGATGCTGAAGCGCGGCCGGGGCTACCTGCTGCACACCGCCTCCGCCGCCGGCCTGCTGCAGATGCCCGGTGACGCGGCCTACACGGCGACCAAGCATGCGGCCGTGGCCTTCGCCGAGTGGCTGGCGGTGACCTACGGCAACCAGGGCATCAAGGTCAGCGCCCTCTGCCCGCAGGGCGTGAGCACCGCGCTGACCGAGAACGAGTCCGTCCGCGCCGTGCTCAGCGCGTTCGGCGAGATCCTGACGCCCGAGCAGGTCGCCGAGTCGGTGGTGCAGGGGCTGGCCGACGAGCGGTTCCTGATCCTGCCGCACCCGGAGGTCGCCGCGTACGAGCAGGGCCGGGCGGCCGACCGCGACGGCTGGCTGTCCGGGGTGCGCCACGCGGTCGACCAGCTGGAGTCCAAGCTCCAGCGCCCGCTGAACCTGAGCTGAGGCCGGGTCGGCGGTCGGGTCGGCGGTCGGGTCGGGGACCGACCGCCGGGAGCCCTCAGTCGCCCGGACTGACCGCCAGCACCGCCGCCGCGACCGCCTGGCGGCGCTCGCGGGCGTCCGCCGTGGTGTCCAGCATCTGCGGGGTCGGCAGGATGGCCGGCACCGGCACGGTGACCCCGTTGGCGGCGTAGCGGCGGATCCGCTCATGGACCTGCTCCGGGGCGCCGTGGACGATCAGCGCGTCCACCACCTCGTCCGGCACGGACGCCGCCGCGCCCTTGCGGTCCCCCGCCGCCCAGGCGTCCCACATCGGCTTCAGCGACTCCTCGCGGCCCAGCCAGCGGTGGAAGGCCGCGTAGGCGGGGACGGTGAGGTATCCGGCGATCAGCCGCCGGCCCAGCGCCCGGGCGTGGGCGGCGTCGGTGGTGGGGCAGACGAAGATCCGGGCGGCGACCTCCTTGCCGGTCCCGCCGGCCGCGCGGAACTCGTCCACGGCGGTGGTCACGTCCTCGGCGGAGAGCCAGTTGAGGATCGTCCCGTCGGCCTCGCGCGCGGCCAGCCGCAGCATCCCCGGACGCAGCGCCGCCAGCAGCACCGGCGGGGTGGGCGCGGGGACGCGCTCCAGCCGGAACCGGCGCACCGCGAAGGTCTCGTACTGCTCGTCCACGACCTGGCCGGTGAAGGCCGCCTTGAGGAAGCGCACCACGTCGCGGCTGCGCTGGAACGGCTGCTCGTGCGGGACCGCGTTCCAGTCCTTGACGATGACCGGCGAGGACGCGCCGACGCCGAGGGTGAAGCGCCCCGGCGCGGCCTCGGCGAGCGCGGCGGCCTGCATCGCGAGCAGCGCCGGGCCCCGGGTGTGGACCGGCACGATGGCCGTCCCGAGCTGCAGTTGGGGCGCCCAGACGGAGGCCAGGGCGAGCGGCGTGAAGGCGTCGGCGCCCGCCGTCTCCATCGACCAGAGGTCGGTGAACCCCAGGTCGGGCAGCGCCTCGACCAGCCGGCGCTGGTCCGCGAGCGGGATCCCGTCGAGCGGGAAGGTGAGGCCCCAGCGGGGAGGGGTGTCTGCGGTGGCGGTCATCCCCCGATCGCATCACGCGCCCGACCGGTGGGGCAAGAGCGGCGCGGGGCGCCGCCTCGGTCCGCCGCCGCCAGGACGTCGCGGCAGAGCCGGTCGGCGAGGCGGGTGGTCTCCGGGAGGCGGTAGCGGGGCGCCGCCCGCAGGGTCAGCTCGCAGGCGTCGTCCAGGGTGACCAGGTGGCCGGTGGAGACGGTCACCGGCTTGACGCCGGCCTGGGTCCGCAGCACCCGGGCGACCAGTTCCCCCTCGTGCCGGACGTCGGCGCAGTCGCCCCTGGCCGGTCCCGGCTCGTCCCAGCTGCCGAGCAGCGGGGTCTTGGCGACGCCCAGGGTCGGCAGGCCGGTGAGCAGGCCGAGATGGCAGGCCAGGCCGAAGCGGCGCGGATGGGCCAGGCCCTGGCCGTCGCAGAGCAGGACGTCCGGGACGGTGCCGATCCTGGCCAGCGCCTCGGCCAGGATCGGCAGCTCACGGAAGGCGAACAGGCCCGGAACGTACGGGAATCCGGCGGTACCGACGGCCGTGGCCCGGTCGACCACCGCCAGCGTGTCGGCGTCCAGGACCACCACGGCGGCGGCCACCCGGTCGGCGGCGGCGCCGTGGCTGCCGCCGTACGCGACGTCGAGGCCGGCCAGGGTGCGGACCGGGCCGAGGGCCGGTCCGCCGGGGCGGACCAGCGGGCGGAGCCGCTGCTGCAGCGCCAGCGCCTCCGCCTCGGTGCCGGGCCAGGGATGGTCGAGCTGCAGTTCCATCAGCCCGCCCGGCCGCTCGCCTCAGCCTGCCGGACCGCGTCGCGGTAGCGGCGGGCGGCGGCGCGGAGCTCCGCCTCCGGGTCGAGGCCGCGCTGCTGCGCCCGGAAGACCAGCTCCAGCAGCTGCCCGCCGAGGTCGTCCGGACCGGCCTCGGGCAGGACCGGGGCGACGCCCGCCCTGGTCGCCCGGGAGTGCAGCTTGGCCGCCAGCGCCAGCGCCGGCTGGGCCAGCGGGACGCCGTCCACGGCGGAGTCGCGCTGCTTCTCCACCGCCTTCAACTGCTCCCAGTTGGCCTCGACATGCTCGGCCGTGGGAGCGCCGGCGCCGCCGAAGACATGGGGGTGGCGGTAGGTCAGCTTCTCGACGATGCCGCCCGCGACATCGTCGATGTCGAACGGCGCGACCGGGTCCTCCTCGGCGATCCGGGCATGGAAGAAGACCTGGAGCAGAACGTCCCCCAGCTCTTCGAGAACCGCCTCGCGGTCGCCCTCCTCGATCGCCTCGACCAGCTCGAACGCCTCCTCGACCAGGTACTTGACCAGTGACTGGGGCGTCTGTGCGGCGTCCCAGGGGCAGCCGCCGGGCGAGCGCAGCCGGTCCATCACCGCGACCAGGTCGAGCAGCCGCGCGCCGGGCAGGTCGTAGGAGCCGGGCAGGGTCTCGATCTCCGGCATCGGGTGGTCCAGCGGGTCGGGTCCGCCCTCGACCGCGAGCCGGGCGAGCGAGTCGGTCAGCCCCGGGTCGCCGTCCGCCCCGGTGATCCAGACCACGTGGGTGCCGGGGACGGCGGCCTGGACCAGGGTCCGGCCCAGGACGTAGGGCTCCACGTCCACGATCCCGACCTCGACGCCCGCCTGCCGCACATACGGCAGTTGCGGGTGGGTCGGGTCGCCGGCCAGGACCTGGGAGGCCCCGCGCAGGGCCTCCCAGGCCGGCCAGGACAGCAGTCCGGCCGCGACGCGGTGGGTGCTGTGGAGGAGGACGAGACGTCCCGGGGCCAGGTTGCTGTCGTTGTCTGCCACGACACGAACCTACTAGTCGCTGCTCTTCGGCTGCGTCAGGTCGTAGAGCGTGACGCCGTCCACGGTCTTGGCGGTGTAGTGCGCGGTGACCCAGCTGGAGATCTGCTCGGAGTCGCCGCTGCCGCTGCTGCCGTTCGCCCCGGTGCCGCCGCCAATGAAGTAGTGGATGCGTCCGGCACGGACATAGGCCTCGAACTGGGCCAGGCTGGGCGCCGGGTCAGTGCCGTTGAAGCCGCCGACGGCCATCACCGGATCGCCGGTGGCGAGTTGGTAACCGGCGGCGTTCTGCGAACCGATCCCGGCGGCGACCCAGGTGTAGGCCGAGGCGTCCGCCTTGAGCAGCGCGGTGACAGCGGCGCCGGGGTCGGAGCCGTTGAGCAGGGTGCCGATGCCGGCGCCGCCGCCCATGCCCGCGCCGCCGCCCGCCCCGCCCCGGGGCCCGCCCGCAGCGGCTCCCGTCCCGGTGCCCGTGCCCGCGCCGGTACCCGCGCCGGTGCCGCCCGGGAAGCCGCCGCCGGGGAAGCCGCCGGTGCCGCCGCCGCCCTGCTGCGGCGTCCGGCCACCCGCCTGACCGCCGCCCTGACCGCCTGCGCTGCCCGCGCTGCCCGCGCCGCCCGCGCCGCCGGTGGGCGGCGTGCCCTGCCGGGCCCCGGCCGTCCCCGGCCCCCGCCGCCACCCGGGAAGCCACCGCCGCCGCCGAAGCCGCCGGGGCCGCCGGACGTCACCGTCGGGCCCGCGCTCGGCAGCGAGCCGCTGTGCGCGGTCCCGACCGTCTGCAAGGTGTACGCCGCCGGCCCGGCCAGCCCGGCCGCCAGCCCGGCCAGGGCCAGCACCGCCGCGATCCGGCCCGGCAGGTGCCCGGCGAAGGCCAGGCCCAGCGCCGCCAGCAGCCCGACGATCAGCACCGCGTAGCGCAGCCACGGCAGCCAGTCCGGGCTGCGCTGCAGCAGCACGTACGCCGTCACCGCCGTCGCGCCGACGGCCAGCGCCAGCGTCCCGGACGCGAACCAGCTGCGGCGCTGCGCCCGGAGCAGGGCGGAGCCCATGCCGACCAGGGCAGCGAGGTAGGGCGCCAGGGCGACGTTGTAGTAGGGGTGGAAGATGCCCTTCATCAGACTGAAGGTGAGGAAGGTGGTGACCAGCGCCAGCCCCCAGAGCAGGAACGCGGCGCGGACCGGGTCGGTCCGGCGGGCCCGGCGGGTCAGCCAGAGCCCGGCCAGCAGCATCACGAACGCGGCCGGCAGCAGCCAGGCGATCTGGCCGCCCATGTCGGAGCCGAAGAGCCGGGTGAGCCCGGTCGCACCCCACATCCCGGTGGAGCCGGCTGCTCCGCCGCCGCCCCCGCCCACGCTGCCGGTCTCGGAGCCGTCGAGCCGCCCGAAGCCGTTGTAGCCGAAGGTGAGTTCGAGGAAGCTGTTGTCCTGGCTGCCGCCGACGTACGGCCGGTACTGGGCCGGGGTCAGTTCGACGATCGCGACCCACCAGCCGCCGCTGACGACCATCACGATCAGCGCCAGTCCCAGCTGCCGGACCCGGCGCCAGACGCCGGTCGGCGCGAGCGCGGCGTAGGTCAGGCCGAGCGCCGGGACGATCAGGAACGCCTGCAGGGTCTTGGTCAGGAAGGCGGTCCCGATGCAGGCGCCCGCCAGCAGCAGCCAGCCGGTCCTGGCCTGCTCCTGGGCCCGGAGCACGGCATAGCCGGCCAGTGTGAGCAGCAGCGCGAGCAGGGCGTCGGGGTTGTTGAAGCGGAACATCAGCGCCGCGACCGGGGTCAGCGCCAGCGCCGCCCCGGCGACCAGTCCGGCCCCGGCCGAGAAGCGCCGCCGGACGGCGGCGTACACCACCGCGACGGTGGCCACCCCCTCCAGCGCCTGCGGGGCCAGGATGGCCCAGGAGTTGACGCCGAAGATCCGGGTCGAGAGCTCCATCGCCCACAGCGCCGCCGGGGGCTTGTCCACGGTGATGAAGTTGGCGGCGTCGGAGGAGCCGAAGAACAGCGCCTCCCAACTCCTGGTGCCGGCCTGGACGGCGGCGGAGTAGAACTGGTTGGCCCAGCCGGAGGCGCTGAGGTCCCAGAGGTACAGCACGGCGGTGACCAGCAGCAGGCCGAGGAAGGCGGGCCTGGCCCAGCGCGGGTCCGGCGGGCGGACGGGTCCGGCGGGGCCGTCCTCGGCGATGGTCGGTTCGGGCAGGGTCGCGGTCATCTCTCGGCGCCTTCTCGATCGTCGGCGAGCATCGTCAGCGAGCTCTGGGCTGGCTTCCAATGTCACGGACGGCGCTGTCGCCGGGGTGTGCCGAACCTGTGAACGATCTGTCAGCCCGTCAGGGCGACGGCGGCCTCCGGCAGCCGGACGGTGAAGACGGTGCTGCCGGGTCGGCTGGCGACGCCGACCTCGCCCCGGTGCGAGGCGACCACGGCGGAGACGATGGCCAGGCCGAGCCCGGTGCTTCCGGCCGCGCGGGAGCGCGAGTGGTCGCCCCGGGCGAAGCGCTCGAAGACCGTGGACAGCAGTTCGGGCGGGATGCCGGGGCCGTCGTCCTCGATGGTGAGCTCGCAGACCCCGCCGGAGGAGGTCACCGAGGTGGTCACCACCGTCCCGACCGGGGTGTGCTTGCCGGCGTTGGCGAGCAGGTTGACCAGGACCTGGTGCAGCCGGTGCGGGTCGCCGTCGACGACCACCGGATCGTCCGGGAGCCGGATCTGCCACCGGTGGTCGGGGTTGGCGGCGTGGGCGTCCCGGACGGCGTCCACGACCAGCGGCGAGAGGTCGACCGGCTCGCGTTCCAGCGGGCGGCCGGCGTCCAGCCGGGCGAGCAGCAGCAGGTCCTCGACCAGTCGGGTCATCCGGGCGGCCTCGGACTCGATCCGGCTGAGCGCGTAGGCGGTGTCCGGCGGTACGGGTTCGCGACCGCGCCGGGTCAGTTCGGCGTAGCCGGCGATGGAGGCGAGCGGGGTGCGCAGCTCGTGGCTGGCGTCGGCGACGAACTGCCGGACCCGGGTCTCGCTGGCCTGACGGGCGGCCAGGGCGCCGGAGACGTGGTCGATCATCCGGTTGACCGACTCGCCGACCTGTCCGGCCTCGGTGCGCGGGTCGGTGTCGGCGTCGGGCACCCGGACCAACTCGCCGACCTCGCCCCGGTGCAGCGAGAGCCGGGAGATCCGGGCGGCGGTGGCGGCGACCCGGTCCAGCGGCCGCAGCGAGAGCCGGATCACGGCGGCGGTGAGGAAGACCGCGCCGATGACGCCGAGCGCGGTGATCACCACCTCGATGGTCACCAGCTCGTTGACGGTGCTCTCGACCTGGGCCAGCGGCATGCCGATGAAGATCTCGGTGCCGGCCGGCGCCTGCTGGCCGAGCACCATGTAGTCGCCGTACCCCGGGAGCGCGACCTGGTGGTAGCGGCCGTCGGCGGGTACCGCGGTCAGCGCGGACTGCTGGGCGGTGGTGAGCGCGGTCAGCTGTCCCTGGGTGTCGCTCAGCTTGTTCATGCCGGACGAGATCACGCTCCCGCCCTGGAGCACGGCTGCCACAGTGTCGGGCTGCTGGCCGGGGAAGTTCAGGAACTGGACGCTGTCCATCGGCCGGCCGCCGCCCACACCACTGGCACCGGCACCGCCGGTGCCCGGCTGCCCGCCCCCGCCGTGCGGCTGACCGCTGACCTGAACGGCGGTCTGCGCGGTGTTGTTGAGCTGGGTCTCCAGGTTCGCCGTCAGGTGCGCCTTCAGCAGCACCGTGGTCGACAGCGCGATGACCCCGCCGAGCAGGGCCATCAGCACCGTGGTCGTCACCAGCAGCCTGGTCCGCAGGGACCAGGTCGACCAGCGACGGAACCAGCCCCTCCTCACCGGACCGGAGCGGTCGCGTCGGCGGGCTTCAGTACGTAGCCGGCGCCGCGCATGGTGTGGATCATCGGCACCCGGCCGGCGTCGATCTTGCGCCGCAGGTACGAGATGTAGAGCTCGACCACATTGCCCTGGCCGCCGAAGTCGTAGGACCAGACCCGGTCCAGGATCTGCGGCTTGCTGAGCACCCGGCGCGGGTTGCGCATCAGGAAGCGCAGCAGCTCGAACTCGGTGGCGGTGAGCCGGATCGGGTCGCCGCCGCGGAAGACCTCGTGGCTGTCCTCGTCCAGGACCAGGTCGCCGACCGACAGCACCGACTCGGCCCGCGCGGCGGCGGCGCCGGAGCGGCGCAGCAGGCCGCGCAGCCGGGCGACGACCTCCTCCAGGCTGAACGGCTTGGTCACGTAGTCGTCACCGCCGGCGGTGAGGCCGGCGATGCGGTCCTCGACGGCGTCCTTGGCGGTGAGGAACAGGACGGGCACGTCGTGCTGGTCGGCCCGCATCCGGCGCATCACTTCGAGGCCGCTGAGGTCGGGCAGCATGACGTCGAGGATGACGGCGTCGGGTCGGAACTCCCGGGCCGCGCGCAGGGCCGTGGCACCGTCACCGGCGGTGGCGGTCTTCCAGCCCTCGTAGCGGAGGGCCATCGAGAGCAGATCGGCGAGCGGGGCCTCGTCGTCGACGACCAGCACGCGCACCGGTGAGCCGTCGGGACGGCGCAGGTCGGTGGTGGCCGCGTCGGAAGCAGGGGGCGTCGAAGTCATGGTCGTACGGTGCCCAGAGAACATGAAAAAGCACTGAGGCTGTTCTGTGGTGTCCCTGTGGATTCAGTATCGAACCGGTAAGGCCGCCCTACCTCATCTTGACAAGGACCATGCCGACAACCCGGAAAGGTGACAGACCTCATAGCGCTCCTCAGAGCAGACCGAGGTCTCCCAGCTCCTTGTGGAGGTCCTGCCGTTCGCCGCCGGCCGGGCCCGGCAGGGCGACCGTCCCGGTGCTCGGGCCACCCGCCGGGTCGACGGCGGCGGGGGCCGGTCCGGGGATCCCGGCCGGGGTCCGGCGGTCCCGCAGCAGCCAGGCTCCGGCGATTCCGCCGACCAGTCCGCCCAGGTGCGCCAGCCAGCTCACGCCCGGCGTGCCGGGCAGCGCGATGGTCACCAGATAGGCGAAGGAGGCCGCCATCACCAACCCGATCAGGGTGTCGATCAGGTGCCGGTCGAAGATCCCGCGCAGTACGACGTAGCCGAAGTAGCCAAAGATGAGGCCGCTGGCCCCGACGCCCAGGGTGTTCGGGTCCTGGAAGAACCAGACCGCGAGCCCGCTGGTGACCGCGACCAGCAGGGTGAGCCAGAGGAACCGGACCACGCCCCGGTAGGCGGCCAGGAAGCCGAAGACGAACAGCGGTCCGGAGTTGCCCTCGATGTGCTGCCAGCTGAAGTGGAGGAACGGCGCGGAGAAGACGTCGGGCAGCCGGTCGACCCGTTCCGGGATCAGTCCGTAGTCCGTGTCGAGCCGGTAGTGCCCGGCCCAGTTGACGATCTGGACGGCCCAGATCAGCACCATGAACCCGAACATCACGAAGAACGCCTTGCGTGCTTCGGCGATCATCTCCTCGGCCGACTGCGGTCCGGTGCCCCGCCATGCCTGACTCATCTTCTTGCACCCCCTCACACCAAACCCTAGAGCGTGCCGGGGCGTGGCGGCACCCGCAATCCCGGACGGGACTACAGCGCCTTGATCCCCCAGCGGTGCACGACCCGCTGCCCGGGCTCCAGCCGGAGCACGTCCTCACCCGTGGCGAAGGCGTTCGGCGGGCAGCTCATCGGCTCCACCGCCACCCCCGCGCGCCGGTAGCCGCCGGGCAGGCCGTCGGCCGAGTAGAGCTGCAGCCAGCCGATCTCCTCGCCGACCCACAGCTCCACCCCGCGGGTGCCGTCGGCGCTGCTCAGCCGGACCCGGGCGCGGCCGTCGCCGTCCCGGGCCAGGTCGGTGTAGGCGGTGTCCAGCCGGGTGTCGCCGACCTGCCGGGGCTTGCGGAAGTCGTAGCCGGTGCCCTCGACCGACTCCCGGCCGGTCGGGATCAGCCGCTCGTCCACCGGGATCCAGGTGTCGGCGGGCAGTTCCAGCACCGTCTCGTCCAGGCTGCCGGCGCCCATGCCGAGCGTCAGATAGGGGTGGGCGCCGATGCCGTACGGGGCGGCGGTCGGTCCCACGTTGCGGGCGGTGACCTCGGCGGTCAGCCCGGACTCGTCCAGCCGGTAACCGGCCGTCAGGTCCAGGATGTGCGGGTAGCCGTGCATCGGGTAGAGCCGCAGTCCGAAGCGGACCGACGCGGCGTCCTCGGCCACGACCCGCCAGGGCAGCCAGCGGACGAAGCCGTGGCTGGCGTTGTGGGTGGGCGGCTCACTGATGTCGAGCTGCTGGTCCTGGCCGTCGAAGTGGTAGCGGCCGTCGCGGACCCGGTTCGGCCAGGGGATCAGCAACTGCCCGGCCGCGCCGGGGGGCGGCTGCTCCCCCGGGTACTTGACGACCAGTGGGCGCCCGCGGTGGCTGAGCGCGCGCAGACCCGCGCCGACCCCGGTGAGCACCGCCCGGTAGTCGCCGAACTCGATCACCTGCTGCGGCCCGGTCGGGGCGGGGAACTCCTCCGGCGGAGCGCCGCGGCGCCGGGCGGCGACGGCCTTGGGCGCGGCGTCCGCCGGGGTGTTCGCCGGAGCGCTCGCAGGGGTGTTGATCGAGGGCGTGGGGTTCGCGTCGGCCATGGAACCATCGTCGCACGAACGCCCGACGGACAGGCGTCCCACTGGCCGTCGTCCGCCCCTCCACTGCTAGCCTTTCCTCCTATTTGACATCTGTTCGAACGACGTCGGCAGCAGCGGGGGCCGGGGCCGTTCGCGCCCGGGCGCGACCACGGGCGGCACGCACACTCACCAGGCATTTCCGGAAGCCCGGGAACTGGCGGGGGGAGGGGTTCCCCCGGCCGACCGGCTCACGAAGCAGGGGCAGGGGCACCACGTTGGCAGCACGACATGGGCGCAGGAGATCGAGGATCTGGGCGGGGGCGGCGGCGACGCTGGTGGTCGGCGCGCTGGTGGTCGGCGCCGTGGCGGAGGCCGCCCCGGGTACCGAGACCCGGACCGAGCCCGTCGCGGACAGCAGCGCCACGCCTTTCGGCCTGCAGAGTGACTTCGCCTCTGCCGCAGCCGAGTTCCACGTGCCGGTGAGCGTGCTGCTCGCCGTCTCCTACCAGGAGACCCTCTGGGAGTCGCACGACGGACAGCCCAGCAGCACCGGCAACTACAACGTCATGGGCCTGACCGAGGTCGACTCCTCGAACGTGGCCCGGCTCAGCGCCGCCGACAAGCTGGGCGACCTGAACGCGGCCGGCGACGGCAGGCAGCACCCGGCTCCCTCGGCCGCGGAGTTGGCGACCATCGACACGGTCGACATGAACGCACCCGCGCTGCACACCCTGGACGCGGCGGCGGCGCTCATCAAGGAGCCCGACGTCCAGCTCCGGATCAGCATGAAGCAGAGCGTGCGCGGCGGTGCGGCGCTGCTCGCCTCCTACGAGCGGAAGCTGGACGGCTCGCTGCCCGCCGACGCCGGCGCCTGGTACCCGGCCGTCGCCGAGTACGACCAGGCCGCGGACCGGACCACGGCGGCGCAGTTCGCCGACCGGGTCTACGCCACGATCAGCTCCGGGGCCTCGCTCACCACGACCGACGGCCAGGTCGTCACGCTGCCCGCGAGCCCGTCCATACAGCCGCAGACCGACCGGCTGCCCGCGCTGGACCTCCGCTCGGCGGCGGTCCCGACCGGCTCGGGCCCGGCCCCCGAGTGCCCCGCCGGTCTCTCCTGCACCTTCACCGCCGCGGCCGGCGACAAGTACGACGTCGCCGACCGCCCCGCGGACGGCGACACCATCCGGCAGATCGTGATCGACGACACCGAGGGCGCCTCGACGGACTCGGCGGTCGACGGGTTCGCGTCCCCGGCCGGCATGGCCGCCAGCGCGCACTACGTCATCGGTTCCGACGGCTCGGTCACCCAGCTGGTCCCGACCGGGGACATCGCCTTCGACGCCGCCAACAAGACCGTCAACATGCACTCGGTGGGCATCGACAACGTCGGCTTCGCGCGCGGCAGCTGGTACACCGAGCAGGAGTACGAGACCACCGCCGCCCTGGTGCAGTACCTGGCCGGCCGCTTCAGCATCCCGCTGGACCGGGACCACGTCATCGGCCACGACGACGCGCCGTACGCGCTGGACGCCTTCGTCGGCTCGCAGCAGTACGACCCGGGCGTCTACTGGAACTGGGGCCACCTGCTGGCCCTGGTCGGCGCCCCGCTGAGCGGCAACGGCCAGGCCGTGGTGGGCGGCACCGTGACCATCGCCCCCTCCTACGGCAGCGGCAACGAGCCGACGGTGACCGACTGCGTCGACCCGGCCGGGAAGGCGACCGCCTGTGTGCCGCAGCCGACGAACTTCGTCTACCTGCACACCCAGCCCGCGGCCGGCTCGCCGCTGCTGTCGGACCCGGAGCTGTCCGGCGCCGGGATGACCCCGGCCACCACCGACAGCGCCGACGTCAGCGACAAGGCGGTGTACGGGCAGACCTTCGTCGTCGCCCAGCTCTCCGGGAACTGGACCGGGATCTACTACGGCGGGTCGATCGGCTGGTTCTACAACCCCGGCGGCATCAACGCCTATGCCAACAACGCCCCTTCGGACACCCTGGTGGTCACCCCGGCGGTCGGCCGGACCGGCATCCCGGTGTACGGCCGGGCCTACCCCGAGCTCAGCGCCTACCCGGCGGCCCTGCAGACCCCGGCCGTGCAGGCCGCCGACTCGCTGGCGATCGCTCCGCTCAGCCAGTACTCGATCAAGGCGGGCCAGGCCTACACGGCCACGCCCGAGGTCGCGGGCGACTACTACAGCAACTCGGACGTCGATCCGAAGGACACCGACTGCGCCACCCCGAGCGACTGCTTCATGGTCATCGGCGACACCATGTACTACCCGATCCGCTACAACCACCGGCTGGCCTTCGTGAAGGCCTCGGACGTGCAGGTGATAACGGCGGCCACGCCGCCGGTCGGCACCTTCACGCCGGTCGCGCCGACACCGGTCCTGGACACCACCACCGGCCTGGGCGCGCCGCAGGCCAAGGTGGCGGCGGGCCACAGCATCGCCCTGCAGGTCCAGGGCGCGCCCGGGCTCCCGGCCTTCGGGGTGACCGCGGTCGTCCTCACCGTCACCGTGACCGACCCGACCGGCACCGGCTACGTCTCGGTGTACCCGGACGGCCAGCCCAGGTCCGCCCTGTCCAACGTGAACTTCGGCGTGGGCGAGTCGATATCGAACCAGGTGATCGCCCAGGTCGCGAACGGCAAGGTCGACCTGTACGACAACGCCGGCACCGTCGACCTGGCCGCCGACGTCACCGGCTACTACACCAACGACCCCAGCGGTTCGCGGCTGGTGGGCGTCGGACCGACGCGGATCCTGGACACCACCACCGGCCTGGGCGCGGCCAAGGCCCCGGTCGGAGCGGGCAGCAGCATCGCCCTGAAGGTCGCCGGCGCGCCCGGCTCCGGGGTCCCGGCCGCCGGGGTGACCGCGGTGGTGCTGAACGTCACCGCGACCGACGCCACGGCGGCGGGCCACCTCACCGCCTACCCGAGCGGCCTGGCCGGCGTCCCCGCGGTGTCGAGCCTGAGCTACGCCAAGTCCTCCACCGTCTCCGGCCTGGTGACCGTGCCGGTGGGCGGCGACGGCGCGGTGGACCTCCGCAGCAGCGCCGGCACGGTCGACCTGACCGCCGACGTCACCGGCTACTTCACCGCGAGCGGGGGCGGGTCGGCCTTCCACAGCGCCGACCCGCTGCGGCTGATGGACACCCGCTACGGAACCGGCGTGCGCAAGGGCCCGGTCGGCCCCGGCGCGAGCGTGGTGCTCCCGGTGGCCGGGGTGCCCGGCGACGGGGTGCCGCTGAAGGCGACCTCGGTACTGCTGAACGTCACCGTCACCACCCCGACGGCCGCCGCCGAGCTGACGGTCGGCCCGGCCGGCAGCACCCAGCCGACCATGCCGACGCTCCACTACGCGGCGGGCGAGACCATCTCCAACCTGGTCGTGGTCCCGGTGGTGAACGGGCAGGTGCAGTTCACCAACTCCGGTGGCAGCGCGCAGGTGGTCGCCGACCTGGAGGGCTTCTACACCCAGTGACCACCGGGTGAGCACCCCCGGCCCGAGGCCGCCGCGTCCCTGGACGCGGCGGCCTCGTCGCGTCGCGGCAGGCCGCGACGGCCGGGCGACCGGTCGCGGGCGGGCGCGCGGCAGGGCATCGTCGGATGTCACAGCCGGGTGGCCTGGACAAGAAGGCTACTGACGATTAACTTAACGTTCGTTCGGCAGGTCAGCCACGAAAGGAGCGCCATCGTGCGCCGCACCGTATACACCGAGGACCACGAGGCGTTCCGGGAGACCATCCGCGACTTCATCGCCAAGGAGGTCGTGCCGGTCTACCCCGAGTGGGAGCAGGACGGCCACGCCCCCAAGGACTTCTACCTGAAGCTCGGCGAGCTCGGCGTCTTCGGCATCGAGGTGCCGGAGGAGTTCGGCGGCGCCGGGATGCACGGCTTCAAGTACCAGGCGATCGTCACCGAGGAGTGCGCCCGCGCGGGCGTCAGCTTCGGCGGTTCCGGGGTGCACACCGGTCTCTGCCTGCCGTACATCATGGAGTACGCCAACGAGGAGCAGAAGCAGCGCTGGCTGCCCAAGTTCGTCTCCGGCGAGATGATGACCGCCATCGCCATGACCGAGCCGGGCACCGGATCCGACCTGGCCGGCATGACCACCAACGCCAAGCTCTCCGAGGACGGCACCCACTACGTCCTCAACGGCGCCAAGACCTTCATCACCGGCGGCGTCCAGGCCGACCTGATGCTGGTGGTCTGCCGCACCTCTCCGGCGACCCCGGAGAACCGCCGGGCCGGCCTGTCCATCCTCTGCGTGGACACCGGCTCCGAGGGCTACACGGTCGGCCGCAAGCTGGAGAAGATCGGCCTGCGCACCTCCGACACCGCCGAGCTGTCCTTCGTGGACGTCAAGGTGCCGGTCGGCGACCTCCTCGGCGAGGAGGGCAAGGGCTTCTTCTACCTGGCCCACAACCTGGTGCAGGAGCGGCTGGCCATCGCCGTCGGCGCCTACGCCGCCGCCCGCGCCGCCGTGGACCTGGCCGTCGCCTACACCAAGGACCGCAAGGTCTTCGGCCAGTCGGTCGCCTCGTTCCAGAACACCAAGTTCGAACTGGCCGCCTGCGAGGCCGAGGTGGACGCCGCCGAGGCCGTGGTCGACCGGGCGCTGGAGGCCTTCGAGACCGGTGACCTGAACGCGGCCGACGTGGCCAAGGCCAAGCTGTTCACCACCGAGGTCTGCTCCCGGGTCGTGGACAAGTGCCTCCAGCTGCACGGCGGTTACGGCTACATCCTGGAGTACCCGATCGCCCGCCTCTACACCGACAACCGGGTCTTCCGGATCTACGGCGGCACCAGCGAGGTCATGAAGACCGTCATCGCGAAGTCGCTCGGCCTGTAGGCCCCTCGCCCGCAGGTCCGCCCCGGACCGCGCCCGCGCCCACCCCACGAGGGCGCGGGCGCTTCGTCATGCGCCCACCCGCTGCCCGGGCCCGACCTCTTCCGACTCGGCCGCCGGGTCGCTCTCGGAGCGGCCCCGGCGCCAGTAGCCCATGAACTCCACGTCCTCGCGCGCCATTCCGCGCTCCCCCACCAGGTGCCTGCGCAGCGCGCGGACCTGGGCGGCCTCGCCGGCGATCCAGGCGTAGCCGCGACCGGCCGGGAGCGCCGCCGCGGCAACCGACTCCACCAGCTCCGGACCGCCCCGGTGCAGCCAGTGGACGGTGGCGTCGGCGGCCGTCGGCAGCGACTGCCGGTCCGCCGGGTCGGCCACCCGCAGATGGACCTGGACCGGGAGCCCGGCCGGCAGTGACTCCAGGATGCAGCCGACCGCGGGCAGCGCGGTCTCGTCCCCGGCCAGCAGCAGGTGGCCGGCCCCGTCCGGGAGCCGGAACTCCACACCGCCGGCGTTCGGCACGGCCGGTCCGACGACGCCGATCCGGTCGCCCGGACGCGCTCCCCGGGCCCAGCGAGAGGCCGGCCCCTCCCTGAGTGCCCCGCCGCCGGGAGCGAGGTGCAGCGCCACGTCCACGTCGATCTCCCGGGCCTCGCGCCGCTGCGCGCGCAGGGTGTAGGTGCGCATGACGGGCCGCCAGCGGTCGGGCAGCCGCTGCCAGGCGGCGTACCAGCCCCCGTCGTCCACCCCGGACTCCGGGAGCACCGGCTCCTCCTGTCCCGGGAGCGGGAGCAGCAGCTTGATCCGCTGGTCGCAGCCGCCGTTGACGAAGCCGTCCAGCGCCTCGCCGGCGAGGGTGACCCGCAGCATGCCCGGGGTGAGCAGTTCGGTCCTGGCGACGTGGACGGCGAAGAGTCGGAAGTTTCCGGCGACCGGCACGGGGGCCTCCAAAGTCATTATTGCTTAGGTTAGGCTGCCCTTACTATGACACAGTCACTGGCGGCGGCCCCTCCGGCTGAGGAGCCGTCAACCTCCCTGCTCCGTCCCCGGCCGCTGCTCCGGCCACGCCCGGGACCGCTGCTGCTCGCGGTCGGCGTCCTGCTGCTGCTCTGCCTGGCCAGCCTGGCCATCGGGGCCAAGGCGATCCCGCCGAACCAGGTCTGGCACGGGCTGTTCCACCCCACCGGCACCGAGAACGACGTCATCGTCCGCGGCCTCCGGGTACCGCGCACCCTCACCGCCCTCGCCGTCGGCGCCGCCCTCGGCCTGGCCGGGACGCTGATGCAGTCGATGACCCGCAACCCGCTGGCCGACCCGGGGCTGCTCGGCGTCAATGCCGGGGCCTCGGCCGCCGTGGTCACCGCCATCGCCTTCCTGGGCGTCGGCACGACCACCGGCTACGTCTGGTTCGCGCTGGCCGGTGCGGGCGTCGCCACCGTCCTGGTGTGCGCCCTCGGCGGGCTCGGCGCGGTCTCGCCGGTGCGGCTGGCACTGGCCGGGACGGCGGTCAACGCCGCCCTGGTCGGCTACATCGGCGGGGTGGAGCTGCTGGACCAGCAGGCCCTGGACCAGCTGCGGATGTGGTCGGTCGGCTCGCTGGCCGGCAGCACCACCGGCAACCTGCTCGCCTGCCTGCCGCTGCTGCTGGCCGGGGTCCTGCTCTGCGTGCTGGCGGCCCGTCCGCTGAACGCGCTGGCGCTGGGCGAGGACGCCGCGCGGGCGGTCGGCGTCGGGGTGGTCCGGGCCCGGGTGGCCGGCGTGCTGGCGATCACCCTGCTCTGCGGGGCGGCGACCGCGCTCTGCGGACCGATCGCCTTCGTCGGGCTGATGGTCCCGCACCTGGTCCGCTCCCGGACCGGCCCCGACCTGCGCCGGATGCTGCCCCGTGCACTGCTGCTGGCCCCGGCGCTGCTGCTGGCGGCGGACATCGCCGGCCGGGTGCTGGCCGAGCCCGGCGAGGTCCCGGCCGGGGTGATGACCGCGATCGTCGGCGCCCCGGTGTTCGTGGCCCTGGTCCGCGGTCGCCGGGGACGGGTGGCCGGACTGTGAGCGCCGGAACCCCGGACCGCGCGACCGCACGGGGCGCGACCGCACAGCGCGCGCGGGGCGCGGTCGTACGGGGCGCCGTCGTACGGGGCGGCGGCCTCAGCGTCCGCTTCTCGCCGCGCGCCTGCTGGGCCGTGGCCGGCCTGCTGCTGGCCGCGGCCGCCATGGGCGTGGTCGCCCTCGGCACCGGCCCCTACCCGCTCTCCCCGCTCGCCGTGCTGCGCACCCTGGCCGGGCACGGACCGGCCGGCGCGGACTTCATCGTCAACGGACTGCGGCTGCCCCGGGCCGCCGACGGGCTGGCGGCGGGCGCCGCGCTCGGCCTCAGCGGCGCGGTGTTCCAGGCGCTGACCCGCAACCCGCTCGGCAGCCCGGACGTGATCGGCCTCGGCGACGGCGCGGCGACCGGCGCGCTGGTGGTGATCCTGCTGCTCGGCGGCGGCACCGGCGCGACCGCGGTGGGCGCGGTCCTCGGCGGCCTCGGCACCGCACTGGCGGTCTACCTGCTGGCCTGGCGCCAGGGGGTGTCCGGGCTGCGGCTGGTGCTGGTCGGCATCGGGGTGTCGGCGGCGCTGGCCGCCGTCAACACCTGGCTGCTCAGCCGCTCCGGCGTGAACCAGGCGACGGACGCGCTCAGTTGGCTGGTCGGCAATCTGTCGGGACGGGGCTGGAGCGACGCGGCCGTGGCCGGGGCCGGCCTGCTGCTGCTCGGACCGGTGGTGCTGGGCCACGGTCGGCGGCTGGCCGCGCTGGAACTGGGTGACGACGACGCCGCCGCGCTCGGCGTCCCGGTCCCCGCCACCCGGCTGGTGCTGCTGCTGGCCGGCACGGGGCTGACCGCGCTGGCGGTGGCCGCGGCCGGGCCCGTCCCCTTCGTGGCCCTGGCCGCCCCGCACCTGGCCCGGCGACTGACCCGCCGCCCCGGGGCCAACCTCTGCGCGGCGGCCGGGGCCGGGGCGCTGCTCACCGTCTCCGCCGACTGGCTGGCACAGCGGGTGGTGCCGAACGCCGCGCTGCCGGTCGGCGTGGTGGCCTCGGTGCTCGGCGGGCTCTACCTGGCGGTCTCGCTGCTCGCCCGCCGTCACCGCTGACCCCTGCCCGGATCCCCGCACCCGCACCCGCACCTACATCGAGGAGACCCATGCCCTCCGTCCCGCTCCCGCGGCCCGCGACCCGGCTGGCCGCGCACGACGTCACCCTCGGCTACCGGGGGCGCCAGGTCGCCGAGGGCCTGAGCGTCACCGTCCCGGACAACTCCTTCACCGTGATCATCGGCCCCAACGCCTGCGGCAAGTCCACCCTGCTGCGCGCCCTGGCGCGGATGCTGAAGCCGACTCAGGGATCGGTCCGGCTGGACGGCCGGGCGATCACCGAGCTGCCGGCCCGCCAGGTCGCCCGGGAGCTGGGCCTGCTGGCGCAGAGCTCGACCGCGCCGGACGGGATCACCGTCGCCGAGCTGGTCGCCCGGGGCCGCTACCCGCACCAGGGCCTGTTCCGGCAGTGGTCGCCGCGCGACGAGGAGGTGGTCGCCGAGTCCATGGCGGCGACCGGCGTCCAGGAGCTGGCCGGCCGGCCGGTGGACGAGCTGTCGGGCGGTCAGCGGCAGCGGGTCCGGCTGGCGATGTGCCTGGCCCAGGAGACCCCGCTGCTGCTGCTCGACGAGCCGACCACCTATCTGGACCTGGCCCACCAGGTCGAACTGCTGGACCTCTGCGCCCGGTTGCACGAGACCGGCGGGCGCACCCTGGTCGCCGTGCTGCACGACCTCAACCAGGCGGCCCGGTACGCGACCCATCTGATCGCCATGCGCGACGGCCGGGTGGTGGCGGCCGGCGAACCGGCCCGGATCGTGACGGCGGACCTGGTCGAGCAGGTCTTCGGGCTGCGCTGCCGGGTGATCGAGGACCCGGAGAGCGGCACCCCGCTGGTGGTCCCGGCCGCACGGCAGCGCAGGTCAGTACCGGTGTGACTGGAGCTGCGCAAGGTAGTTAGGATAGCCTTACCTAAGTACCCTGCCAGGTAAGAGCGCCGCGTCGGAGCGCTCCCTGGCAGTCCGCCAGTTCCCGCCGGAGGTCCCCATGTTCGTCCCCTCGCGCCGTTCCCTGCTGCTCGGCGGGGCCGGCCTCGCCGCCGCCGCCGGACTCACCGCCTGCGGCAGCGGCGGCACCGGCAGCACCGGCAACGGCACGGCCGGCGGCGGGAGTCCGTCCGGCGCCGCCCCGGCGGCCGGGGCCCTCCCGGCCACCGTCGCCCACAAGTACGGCTCCACCACGGTCACCAGGGCGCCCGGCCGGATCGTCTCGGACGGCTACAACGACCACGACGCCGTCCTCGCCCTCGGCGTGGTCCCGCTGGGGCTGCGGCAGTGGATCCCCGAGTGGAAGCAGGGCGTGGGTCCGTGGGCCCTGTCGGCGCTCCAGGGTCAGCACCCGGAGATCTGGGCCGACGACTCCGTCCCCTTCGAGAAGATCGCCGCACTGGCGCCCGACCTGGTCCTGGAGACCGACAGCGGGATCACCCAGAGCGACTTCGGCAAGCTCAGCCGGATCGCGCCGACCGTGGCCCAGGGCAAGGGCTACGTCGACTACGGCACCCCCTGGGACGTCGCCTCGCTGATGATCGCCGAGGCGATGGGCCGCAAGCCGCAGATGCAGAAGCTCGTCGACGGGGTGAACGCCTCCTTCGCCGCCGCCCGCAGGGCCCACCCCGGCTTCGCGGGCAAGACCGTCACCGCGATGACCTACATGGGCCCGGGGAACCACAACGCCTATGCGAGCGAGGACACCCGGGGCCGGTTCCTCTCCTCCCTCGGGCTGCGCGTCTCCCCCGCCGTGGACAAGGCGGCGGGCAGTCAGTTCTACGCCGAGGTCAGCCCGGAGAACGCCGCACTGCTGGAGGCGGACGTGATGCTGGTGGGCGGCTACGGCACGGCCGGGTCGAAGGCCGCCTTCGCCAAGGACAAGGTGCTGCAGAGCCTCGACGTGGTGAAGCAGGGGCGCTACGTCTTCGTCGAGGACGTCGACGCCTTCATGGCGATCTCGGCGTCCACCGTGCTCAGCCTGCCCTACGGCATCGCCCGGATCGTCCCGCTGCTCGCCGCCGTCGTCTGACAGCCCTTCCGCGGCCGCTCGGAACCCTGATGTTCGACTGTTGTCCCTGGGGCGTATGCGGGACATGCTAGGGCAGACCCATAGTGGGCCAGCCGTTCGAACAGGGGTCAGGGGGACCGCCGGTGTCCGGAATTCGTCCACGCGTGGCGGTGGCCGCCGCTCTGCTCCTGGTGACCACCGCCTGCAGCAGCCTGACCACCGGCACCGACGTCGCCCCCGGCTTCCCGAGCGGCACGCCGACACCCGCGGCCAAGCCCGCCGTCTCCTCCTCCGCGCCGCCGAGCGCCGCCCCCTCCCCCACCCCGCTGTCCCCCGCCGTGCTGCGCCAGGGCCCGACCACGGCCGGGCCCTGGCACCAGGTCTTCGCCGACGACTTCGCCGGCGACCAGCTGAACCAGGACTCCTGGGTGACCTGTTACGACTGGAACGACGACGGCTGCACCAACGCCGGCCAGCACGAACTGGAGTGGTACCAGCCGCAGCAGGTGTCGGAGTCCGGCGGCGCGCTGCTGCTGTCCGCCCGGAAGACCCCCACCTGGGGCAGCGACCAGGAGCTGCACTCGTGGACCTCCGGCATGGTCTCCACCGGCCGCAGCTACTGGGACGGGCAGCCGCGCTTCACCCTCACCTACGGCTACATCGCCGCCGCCATCCAACTGCCGTCCCAGTCGGGCATGTTCCCCGGCTTCTGGCTGATGCCGTCCGGCAGCCGGAGCACGCCGCCGGAGCTGGACATCATGGAGGGCATCGGCTCCGCCGACACCATCCAGATGACCCTGCACTGGGCCGGCGCCGGCGGCGCGGACGTCCACTCCGCCGGACGCTACGGACCGGTGGACTACACCACCGGCTACCACGTCTTCGCGGTGGACTGGGAGCCGCACTCGGTCACCTGGTACATCGACGGGGTCGAGCGCTACCAGGTGACGGACACCGCCCGCATCCCGAAGGTGCCCATGGAGATCCTGCTCAACCTGGCCGTCGGCTACCCCCGCACCCCGCCCGCCGGGGTGACCTCGGCGACGATGAAGGTCGACTGGATCCGGGCCTGGCAGCACTGACCCGCCCCGGCCTACCGCTGACCGGCGGGGACGCATGCGCACAATGGGTCCATGAATCTTGGACTCGATGAGCGGGTGTACATCGTCACCGCCGCCAGCCGCGGCCTGGGCTTCGCCACCGCACAGCAGTTGACCGCCGAGGGCGCCAGGGTCGTGGTCAGCGCCCGCACCCAGGAGGCGGTCGACCGGGCAGTGGGCGAGCTGGGCGGTCCCCGGTCCGCCCACGGAGTCGCCGCCGACAACGCCGACCCCGACACCGCCCAGCGGCTGGTCGACGCGGCCCGGCAGCACTTCGGCCGGCTCGACGGCATCCTGATCAGCGTCGGCGGACCGCCGGCCGGAACGGTCGGCACCGTCACCGACGACCAGTGGCGCGACGCCTTCGAGAGCGTCTTCCTCGGCGCGCTGCGGCTCGCCCGGACCACCGCCGCCGCCCTCGGCGAGGGCGGGGCCATCGGCTTCGTGCTCTCCGGCACCGTCCGCCAGCCGATCGCCGCCCTGGGCATCTCCAACGGACTGCGCCCCGGACTCGCCATGGCCGCCAAGGCCCTCGCCGACGAGCTCGGCCCCCGGGGCATCCGCGTGATCGGCCTGCTGCCCGCGCAGATCGACACCGAACGGGTCCAGGAGCTGGACGCGCTGGGCAGCGACGGCGGGGCGGCCCGCGCCCGCAACGAGCAGGCGATCCCGCTGCGCCGCTACGGCCGCCCGGAGGAGTTCGGCCGGGTCGCCGCCTTCCTGCTCTCCCCGGCCGCCTCCTACCTCACCGGCGTGATGGTCCCGGTGGACGGCGGCGCCCTGCGCGGACTGTGACCACGGGCGCGGGTCCTCGGGCGCGGGCCACGGGCGCGGGCCTCGGTCGCGGGCCACGGGCGCGGGTCCTCGGGCGCGGGTCCTCGGGCCGGTCGCCGAGGGCCGCGGCAGGCGCCTGCACAAGTCCCTTCCGCCCGAGGGCTGCTGGTACCTGTGTGACTCACGGGACCAGTGTTGCGCCGATGTCGCCCGAATGCGCTACGCCGGTGGCGCTGCCGGGCGCGGCTCGCAGGCTGGTGAGTGGAGGCCGGGCAGAACGGCCTCCTCACTTGCCGAAGGCATATGCCGAAACAGGAGGCACCCGATGGCCCGCGCCATTTCCTCAGCCGAAGTCCCCCCGCCCGCCGCCGACCGCGACGTCCGGACCGTCCGGAACGTCCAGAGCGCCCCGGGGGCCCAGGGGGCGGAGGGCGCTCCGCAGCCGGGGGCCGGTCCGCTGCTCCGCGCCATCGCCCTCCAGCGCCCGATCGACGACCTGCTGGAGCTGCTGACCTTCCTGACCGAGGAGGAGCAGTCCGCCCACGTCCAGCAGTTGCTGATGACCGCCGCGACCCTGCGCCCGGTCGGCGACGTCGCCGCGCTCGTCCCCAGGCTGTGCGCCCCGCAGGCCGCGACCACCCTCCACGCCGCCGCCGCGTACCGGCCGGTGGAGGAACTGGCCCAGCTGGTCCGACATCTGCACAATCCCCCGGATCCGTCCGCCGCCGATCAGACCGAGTCCCAACAGGCGCGCTGGAAGCTGCTCCGCTGACCGACGGTCCCGGGCCGGGCCCGGACCGGCGGGAACGGCCGAGCCCCCGGCGCCTGCTGGCGCCGGGGGCTCGGTGCGGTCCCTGCCGCGACGGGAAGCGTCAGGTGTTCAGCGCCGTGTCGTCGATGACGAAGCTGGTCTGCGCACCGCTGACCTCGACGCCGGAGAAGGTCAGGGTGACCTTCTGACCGGCGAAGGAGCTCAGGTTGAAGCTCTCCTGGACGTAGCCGTTGCCGGCGTTGAGGTTGGAGTAGGTCGCGAGGGTGGTCGAGTTCGCCTTGACGGTGAGCTTGTCCTGCGCGGTGGTGGAGGTCTTGTCGGTGTCGACGTGCAGCCAGAAGGTGAACGTCGCGGGGCAGCCGGCCGGCACGGTGACCGCCTGGGTCAGGGTGTCGGTGTGGGCGGCGCCGTAGCCGTCGAGCCAGGCGTCCCAGCTGCCCGAGTGGGCCGGCTCGTCGCTGGTGTCGTTGTTGACGACACCCGAGGTGGCGGTCCAGGGGGAGGCGGTGCCGGTCTCGAAGCCCGGGTTGCCGAGCAGCTGGGCGGCGGTGCAGGAGCTGGCCGCGGCCACGGTCCAGGTGAAGGACGCGGTGCCGGTGGCGCCGGTGGTGTCGGTCGCGGTGACGGTCACCGAGAAGGTGCCGGCCGTGGTCGGGGTACCGGTGATGGCGCCGGTGGCGGAGTTGACGGCCAGGCCGGCGGGCAGGCCGGTGGCGCTGTAGCTGAGGGTCTGGCCGGAGGCCGAGTCGCTCGCCGCTATCTGCAGGGAGGCCGCGGTGCCGACCGTGCCGGACTTGCTGCCCGGGTTGGTGACGGTGACCGTGTCGGTGCTGCCGGTCGAGCCGCCGGTGCCCAGCAGGGCCGTCATCAGGCCGTCGGCGATGGGGCTGCCCCAGCCGGTGACCTCGTCGTAGCCGACCCCGGCGTTGTAGTCCTGGTTGCTGCCGGTGGTGACGTCGTGCAGGGCCGCGCCGTAGCCGCTGCCCTCGCCGATGCCGTAGATCGCCGGGTTGGCGAAGCCGAGGTTGGCCTTGCTGGCGGCGGCGGCCTTCTGGTTGTACAGGGTGGTGAAGCCGGCCCACAGCGGGGCGGCGGCGCTGGTGCCGCCGATCTGCTGCCAGGACCCGCCGGTGTAGATGGCGTAGCCGCTGTTCGGGTCGGCGTTGGAGGCGACGTCCGGCACGGTGCGCATGGTGCCGGTGCCGGGCTGCCAGCTGGGACGGCTGTACAGCGTGGACACGCCGCCGCCGCTGGTGTCCCAGGCGCTCTCGGAGGAGTAGGCGCCGCCGCTGCCCATGGTCAGCGTGGTGCCGCCGACGCTGGTGCCGTAGACGCTGGTGCCGGGGAAGTCGACGGCCAGGACGCCGGAGCCGCTGGTGCTGCCGGTGCAGTCGCGCGAGCCGTCGTCGCCGGCCGCGCTGTAGATGCTGATGCCCTCGGCCACGGCCTGCTCGAAGGTGTTGTTGACCGCGGTCATCACCGAGGGGGTGGTGTCCTGCTCGCAGGAGCCCCAGGAGATGGAGATGGCCGAGACCTTGTCGGCGGAGACGATCGCGTTGGCGATGTCGATCTCGCCCTGGTCCGAGTTGGGGGCCTCGTAGACCAGCTGGGTCGCCTGGGGCGCCACGGCGCGGACGACCTCGCTGTCGAGCTCGACCTCGCCCTCGCCCTGGCCCGGGTTGGAGTTGTAGTTGGCGCTGTCCACCGAGACGGTGGTCGCCGCCGGACCCGACAGGCCGTAGGTCGAGTTGTAGGTGCTCAGGTCCGAGGCGTTGTAGCCGTCGAACTCCCACAGCGCCACGGTCTCGCCGCTGCCGTTCTCACCGGTCTTGTTGATCCGGTAGGCGGTGTCGATCTGGCTGGGCGTCACGCCGGACGGGGTGGCGTGCGGGGTGACGTTCGCCTTGCGGACGAGGTCGGGGGTGCGCACCGTGTGGTCGTCCAGGCCGGCCACCGCGGAGACCAGGCCGGCGATGTTCGCCGGCAGCACGGCCGCGTGGTCGTTGGCGTAGAACTCGCGGTGCGCGTAGGGGTCCTGGTAGGTGCTCTCGGTGGTGCCGAAGGCGGCCTTGACCGTCGCGGCGGTACCGGTCGCGTCGAGCGACTCGCGGTTGCCGCTGACCCGGGTGACCTGGAGGCCCTTGCTCCTGAGGTACGCCGCGACCGTGTCGGCCTGCGCCTGGGTCGGCGCGTAGGCGGCGTTGAACTGGGCTGCGGTCAGATAGTGGCCGTAGGCCGCGGTCCCGGGGGTGCTGGCCGCCGCCACGAAGCGGCTGAGCCCGGCGGCGTCGCGCAGTCTGAGCGAGACCGCGATCGAGAGGTGCTGGGTGGCCGGCAGCGCGGCGACCCGGTGGGAGTAGGCAAGGGCCGGCGAGCTGCTGCCGACCAGCGGGACCACGGCCGCTGCGGGGGTGGCAGCCTGGGCGACGGGTGTGCCCAGAATGGCGATGGCCGGGCTGAGCAGCGCGAACGCCGCCGCCGCCGCGAGGTAACGGTGCTTCAAGGAATCCTCCTCGTCCTGGCCGCACACCAGGAAAGGGCCTCGCACTCCAGATCGTGGAGCGTCGAACGCAACCTGACAGAACCGGGCGGCGGCATTGGCAAGGCAGAGCCCATAACTTGTCCATGAACTTTCAAATGTTAAGAAACAGTTCATAAACAGAATCAATTCGGCCACTCAGTGAAATTGACTGATCACGGGCGGTGGAATTCCGGTGTGCTATGCGCACCGACAACGTGGCGTGACTCACAGACTCCGGCAGGCAACTCACAGATGACATTCAGCTTTCCGGCGTGCAGCATGGTGGCGTTCAGCGCGATGCGGTACGTCGGCAAGACGGGGCAGCTCCATGAAGCAAGACCGGGACGACCTGCGAACCCGCGCCGAGGTGCCGGAACAGCGGCCCCCGGAGGAGGCCAGGGCCTCCGCCCCGGCAACGGAGGGCGGCCACCCGGCCGCCGCCGGAGGCGCGTTCGCCCACGGGCTGCACGTCGCCATCGAGGCCAGCGGCCTGAGCCTCTACACCCTCCAGCAGCAGCTCTCCGCCCGCGGCGCCACCGTCAGCGTCACCACCCTGAGCTACTGGCGGCGGGGGCGCAGCCAGCCCGAGCGGATGGTCTCGCTGCGGGCGGTCGCGCTGCTGGAGGAGATCCTCGGCCTGCCCGAGCAGGCCCTCAGCGGACTGCTCGGATCACCCCGGCTCCGGGGCCGCTGGGCAGCGCAGCGCCAGAAGCACGATGCCCGACGCATCGACGAGCTCTGGCCGGACGACCCCTGGCTGCTGCAGGTGCTGGAGGAGCTGGACGCCCCGCCCCCGGAGTCGCTGGAGCGGCTGAGCATCCACGACTCGTACCACGTCGACGCCCGGCAGGGCCGGCGCCTGCTGCGGGTCCGCCAGGTCGTCCGGGCGACCACCGACCGGGTCTCCCGGTGCGTGGTCGGCTTCCAGGCCGACGAGGACCCGCGGAACCCGGCCGCCTTCGGCCCGGTGCGCAACGCCAGGATCGGCCGGATCCGGCAGCGGCCCGACTCCGGCTTCCTGCTCGGCGAACTCGTCCTGGACACCCCGCTGAACACCGGCGACACGACGGTGTTCGACTACGAGCTGCTGCTCCCCGACGGAGCGGGCGCCACCGACGGACGACGGCATTTCGCGACCCCGGTGCGGGAGTACGTCCTCCAGGTGCACTTCGACCCGCTCTCGGTGCCGGCGCACTGCTACCACTTCGAGCGCGACTGCGGGGAGGACGAGGACCGGCTGCGAAGACCGCTGTGGATCGGCCCCTCGGGTACCGCCCACGTGGTCAGCCTGGACCAGCCGCCGGGGGTGGTCGGCATCCGCTGGGAGTGGACCTGATCCGGGCGGACGCCCACTGCGACTGCCACTGCGACTCCTACGGCAGCTCCTGCTGCGGGACCGCTGCGCACAGCGCGGCGGCGAGGGCCACCTCGGTTCCGGCGAGGCCGGTCGAGCAGTAGAGGGTGATCTGGTCGGGTCCGGTCCGGCCGGTGGCCGCCCCGGCGAGTACCGCGCCCAGTTCCGTCATCCGTTCGGGCCCGACCAGGTGAGGTTCGGGGTAACCCGCGACCTGGGCCAGGGAGTCGGTGAGGATCACCTGGGCCCGTTCGGCCAGCGCGGCGGGGATCTCGTGCCGGGAGGCGCTCTTGGGACCGAGTGTCGTCACGTGGGTGCCGGGACCGATCCAGCCCGCGTCCAGTACGGGTTCGGTGCTGTTGGTGGCCACGATCACCACGTTCCGCTCGCGTACCGCCTCCTCGACGGTGGAGACGGCCCGCACCGGGAGACCCAGTTCCTCGGCGGCGCGCCGCGCGAAGGCCTCCGCCCGGTCCGGGCGGCGGGCGACCACCACGGCTTCCTCGATCTTCCGGACCCCGTGCAGGGCCCACAGCTGCGTCCACGCCTGCACGCCCGCTCCCACCAGGGCCAGGCGCAGCGGCCCTGGGCGGGCCGCCGCCTCCACGGCGACGGCGCCCAGCGCCCCCGTACGTCGCGCGCCGAGTTCGCGCCCGTGCACCAGGGCCCGCAGCGCGCCGCCGGCGGCGTCCCAGACCACGACCAACTGCTCGGCGTCGACGATGGTGTCGTACACGCGGAAGCCGAACACCCCCTGCTCGCGCAGGTGCCCGGCGGTGAAGACCAGGTGCCCGTCACCGATGTCGGCCCGAACCCGGGGCGGCGCCTGCAACGTGCCCTCGTGGTGTGCCAGCACGGCCGCTCGCACGGCCCGGACGGCGGTCGCCGGATCGAGGTGGGTGCGCACGTCGTCGTCGTTGAAGAGGCGCGGGGCCGATGCCCGTGGCTGCGTCGCGGAGAGATCCATGACCACATCCTGTCGGACCGGTTCCGCCGGGGCATCCGGCCCTGGTACGGCTCCGACTCCGTCCTGCGACCGAGAGCCGGCCTGCTCACACGTCTGTTCACACCTCAGCTCGCTCGCCCGCCCGCCCGCCTGCTCGCCTGCTCGCCCGCCGGAGAGGCGCACACACCCACGACGGGCCCGCTCACGGCCGGGTGCCCTGGACGGCCCAACCAGGCGTGCCGACGGCCGGGGATGATGGTGAATTGGCTGGGCGTGCGTATTGGACGTGCGTATTGACGGCGCCCGGCGCGCCCACCGGTTCCGGGCCGACGCCGCCCTCGCCCGGGCCGCCTGCCGCCACCAGTCCAGGGAGTTGCAGCCATGTACTACAGCAGCGGCAACTACGAGGCCTTCGCCCGGCCCCGCAAGCCCGAACGGGCCGACCGGGTACGCGCCTGGTTCGTCGGCGCCGGGCTGGCCTCGCTGGCAGGCGCGGCGTTCCTGGTACGGGATGCGCAGGTCCCCGGGGAGCGGATCACCGTCCTGGAGCGGCTCAAGCTGCCCGGCGGGGCGCTGGACGGAATCAAGGAGCCCAGGAAGGGCTTCGTGATCCGGGGCGGGCGCGAGCTGGAGGACCACATGGAGTGCCTGTGGGACCTCTTCCGCTCCGTGCCCTCGCTGGAGGTCGACGGGTCGGTGCTGGACGAGTTCTACTGGCTGGACAAGGACGACCCCAACCGCTCGCTGCAGCGCGTCACCGAGCGCCAGGGCCAGGACGCCGGGACCGACGGCCGGTTCGCGCTGAACGACCGCGCCCAGAAGGACCTGGTCAAGATCTTCCTGGCCACCCGCGAGGAGATGGAGGGCCGGCGGATCGACGAGGTGTTCGGCCGCGACTTCCTGGACAGCAACTTCTGGCTGTACTGGCGCACCATGTTCGCCTTCGAGGAGTGGCACAGCGCCCTGGAGATGAAGCTCTACCTGCACCGCTTCATCCACCACGTCGGCGGCCTGCCGGACCTCTCGGCGCTGAAGTTCACCAAGTACAACCAGTACGAGTCGATGGTGCTGCCGCTGACCCGCTGGCTGATGGACCAGGGCGTGACGTTCCGCTTCGAGACCGAGGTCACCGACATCGACTTCGACCTCACCGCGCAGCGCAAGCAGGCGACCCGGATCCACTGGGTGGAGGCCGAACAGCCGGGCGGGGTGGACCTGGGCGAGGACGACCTGGTGTTCACCACCATCGGCTCGCTCACCGAGAACTCCGACAACGGGTCCCAGGACACCCCGGCCCGGCTGAACGAGGGTCCCGCACCCGCGTGGGACCTGTGGCGCCGCATCGCCGCCAAGGACCCCTCGTTCGGGCACCCGGAGGTGTTCTGCGGCCACATCCCCCGGAGCAAGTGGGAGTCCGCCACCGTCACCACCCTGGACGAGCGGATCCCCCGCTACATCCAGAAGATCGCCAAGCGCGACCCGTTCAGCGGCGGCGTGGTCACCGGGGGCATCGTCACCGCCCGCGACTCCAACTGGCTGCTGAGCTGGACCGTCAACCGCCAGCCGCACTTCAAGCAGCAGCCCGCGGACCAGATCGTGGTCTGGCTGTACGGACTCTTCGTGGACCGCCCCGGCGACTACGTGAGGAAGCCGATGCAGGAGTGCACCGGCGAGGAGATCACCCAGGAGTGGCTCCACCACCTGGGCGTGCCGGTCGCGGACATCCCCCTCCTGGCGGCCGAGGCCGCCCGCTGCGTGCCGGTGATGATGCCCTACATCACCGCCTTCTTCCTGCCCCGCCGGGCCGGCGACCGCCCCGCCGTCGTTCCGGACGGCGCGGTGAACTTCGCGTTCATCGGCCAGTTCGCCGAGACCGGCCGGGACTGCATCTTCACCACCGAGTACTCGGTGCGCACCGGCATGGAGGCCGCCTACCAGCTACTGGGCGTGGAGCGCGGCGTGCCGGAGGTCTTCAACTCCACCTACGACATCCGCAAACTGCTGGCCGCCGCGAGCTGCCTGCGCGACGGCGCCGAACTCGACCTTCCCGGGCCCGCGTTCGTCCGCACCCGGCTCCTGCACCGACTGGAGGCCACCGAAGTCGGCCGACTCCTGGAGGAATTCGACCTCCTCAAGGAGGAGGAGCAGCCGTAGCAATGCTGAACTCCCCGGCTCCCATAGTGGACAAGGGGGTAGCCATGCCGGGGAGAACAGATGAAGATGGCGGCATGGAATCAGCGCGTCGCGCTCTCGAAACCCTGATGACCTGGCCGGGCCTGTCCACAGCCCCGGCCACGTGCGGCACCGGAACCGCGGTGCTGGCCGACGGTGTACAGATCGTCCACTTCCACACCGCCCACCAGGCGGACCTCTACCTGGGGCGGCCCGCGGTCGAGCGCCTGAGCGAGGAGCTGGGGCACTCCACCGCAGTGCGCCTGGTGGCCGGCTCGGGCTGGGTGACCGTGCTCCTGGACGGCGACAGCGATGCGGACCTGGTGGTCACCCTGGCCAGTGTCGCCCGCCAGGCCGGTGCCCCGCGCCCGGGCAGGACCGGCGACGGGGCGTGCAACCAGGGCCACGTCTCGATCATCACCCTGGAACAGGCGGCCTGAGCCCCGGCCGAGAGGGCCGGGCTGGACGCGCTCTCCCCGCGCCTGGGCGAGGCCCTGGCCGTCGAGGGAGCCGAACGCCGGCCCTTCGACCTGGCACGGATCCAGCTCTACTGCGGCGAGCGGCTGCGGCACCACGGGGAGCGGGCCCGCGCCCGCCAGCACCTGGAGGCCGCGCTCCGGGCATCTCCCGTCTCGGAGCCGCCCCCGCGACGCCCTCCAGCAACTAGCCCCTGCGGGCGAGCCCTCGACACCCAGCGCGAACTGAGCTCCGCGCCGGAGGACTCAAACACCACTCTCCTGATCGCCGGACTCCCCCGGCCGGTCATTCGCACCTTGCAGGAGATCGACGATGTCGAGATCCCCTTCGGTGCTGACGGCCACGATCCATGACCGATCCGCAGCAAGGAAGTAGTGGTGCTCCGGAATTTCGAGCAGTCCAGCGACCACCGAAGCACAGGAAGCGCCGGTGAAACGCACCCCAAAGGGCGAGAGCCCGTCACCGACATGTTCGACCGTCGAACCCGGGAGTGCGCGCAGACATACCTCGTCGGCCGCGGCCGCCGCCAGCCGCACTTCGTCGGAACTCCTCAAATGCGCGTGCCTGCCTGGCACGCGGGGCCAGTCAATCTTCGAGCCGGCGGTCGGAAATCGGAGACTCATCCAGTCGAAGGCAGCCGAAGCATCAAAACGCTCCAGTCCGTTGAGCGGCGGGGTGCCGTACACGGCGTCCGCCCAGTAGTTCTCAGCCATCGCTCAGCATCCAAACTGGCCCTGGATTTTTGTCACGGTCGACTCGGAGGCATTGAAGTTGAAGTGCGGCCCTTTCTCCTTGCCGCTCCAGACATTGATATGAGCACCGTTGCGCCCATCGAATTCGATCCTGAATCCCGTCTTCCCGTCGGCGGTCTGCATGCCGATCGGACTGCCCTGAATCGTGCCGAACTTGCCGATCGTGGGCCTTTCGGCGTTGAAACCGCGCTGTACGAGCCAGGCCAGCGCCTTGTTCATTGCCTGGTTGTAGTCATCGTCAGCGTCGCCGTCGTTGTGCACAAGCACCGGCGTTTCGCCGGCCAGCACATAATACGTGTGAACGTCGTCGATGGTGAGGTTGTAGGTGCGATCGGCAGCGGTGTACGTCTGCACCGTGCGGACGGTTGCGACCGTGCTGCCAGTGGTCTGGAGACGGTCGCCCGGCTTGAGCGCCGCAGCAGTGCTCCAGGTGGCCGTCGTGGCGTCATAGAACAGGTGATGCACGGTTGAACGGATCTCTCCGATGCCGCCCGGGGTGGCGATCGTCAGTACGACGAAATCCCGGTCGGTATCGGTGATGTGCGTGGCGACGACGGTGTGCCGGGCGACGGATCCGCTACCCGGGACGGCGTTCTCGATCGTGTCGCCGACCTTCACGTCCTGGATCGGTTCGGTCGTGCCGTTCGCCATCAGGACCCTGGTTCCAGCCACGAAGCTGTTCTGGGTGCAGCTGGCTCCGTCGGCTGCGTCCTGGTCTGCGGCCCTCTGTGCGGCCTCTTCGGAACTGACGTCCTGGTCGACCTTGGCCTGGACGTCGGCCATGGCTTCGATCTGGACGTCGGCCTCAAAGGCGAGGGTGTAAGGGATGTCCACGTCCTGCCCCGTGGCCTCGGCCTGCTCGTCGGCCTGGGCCTGCTTCTCCGCCTTGATCTGCTGGATGACCGGGGCGACTTCCGGGTCGGGGCAGCTCATGGTCCCGCTACCGTTGACCGACAGGGTCTGGGTCTGGGTGCAGCCTCCGGCCGCTTGCCCGTCGACGGTCACGGTCGCGGTCATCACGGCGGTAGCGGTGCCGGACAACGTGGCGCTGCTGGTACTCGTCGTCGAGGTGACGACGTTCTCGGTGACGGTGCAACTGTCGTCCGAGCAGTCCAGGTTGCCCGTCTGGTTGAAGTCGAAGCTGATGCCGAGGTCGATGGCGCTGGTCAGCGTCTTCGTCTGGGCGATGAGATCGCCGTAGGTCTGGTCGACCTCAGCGGACGACACCGGCGGGAAGTCGGTCTCCGGGAGGGCCTCCGAACCGGCCGAAGCGTTGTCGCCGGAGACTGTCTGCCGCACCCAGGCAGCCGCGACAGCCGGCCCCTGATGACGGGCCGTGAGCGAAGCGCCGGTCGCCCGGGTCCCGGTACCTGTGGGATTCTTCGGCACCCAACGCAGCACCCGGTAGGGGGCAGTAGCCGACACGTACAGCGCCCCGTCCGCCGTGGTGACCTCCAGGGCGGGATCGGATCCGATCGGGATCGTCCTGGCGCCGGTCTTGGGGAAATCGGTTGCCGTGCCCAGTTCCTTCCACAGTGCAGTACCGAGGACGGACGGAGAGGCAAGTGCCTGCGGCAGCAGGTTGGACAGACTGTCGTCACCGGTGACCCACTTGCCCTGTACCGACGAGGCCGACACGCCGGCCGGAAGTCCTGCGAGCATCTGCGGTGTCGGCTTGACGTAGGTCTTGCCTCCCACCGTCATCACACTGATCTGCTGACCGGCGACGGTAACGGTGCCGAGGGTCTCTCCACCGTTGGTCGCCTCCAAATCCCAGCGCGCAGCCCCACCCTCCGCCGAGCCGGAGTAGTGCGCCACCGGCTCCGTCAACAGGCTGGTCACCGCCAGGTAGAACGGAAGCCGGTTCGGCTGCGGTCCGTTCTGCGACGTCGTTCGCCACACTCCCACCCCGGCGATGACGGCGATCACCAGGCCGAGAGCCGCGACCAGTTGAACCCGGTGCCGCTTCATCCACGGTGCGCGCGGTGGCCCCGGAGCAGCGGGGGTCCAGGCCTGCTGCGCCTGCTGGTGCCCCGCCCACGGCGACGGGCTCTGCCGGGGCGGCGGGGGCGGTGCGCCCCAGGTCCCGCCGCCGGCCGGGCCCGACGCGGCCGGCCCGGGGGGCGTGGGCGCGGAAGGAGTTCGACCGGGAGCCGAGCCCTGCGTCGGCGGCGAGGGCCGACCCAGGGGCGGCGGCACGGCTCGTGGCGTCTGCTGCCACGTTGGATATGACTGACCGTCAGTTTCATTCCGCCAGTAGTGCTCTTCCGGCACGGCAATACCTCCGGGTGGAGTCGGCTGTTGATTGATCGCTGGAGACGGCTCGGTGGCGGGCGCGACGGCCGGTCAGCGTCGCCGTACGGTGGCGAAGTCGCAGCCCGGGGCGCAGAGGGTGACGATGCCGCGCCAGGTGGTGCGGACGCGGCCGCGGGTCTCGCTGTGGCTCATCGGCTTCTCGCGCAGGTTCGGCTGGTGGCAGCGCGGGCAGAGCTCCGACCGGTCCGTGCCCCACGGTTTCGCCGGGTCGAGGGAGCGCAGCGCCGGGGCGAAGGCGAGCACGGCGATCACGATGGCGATGATCCCGGCGACGAGGGCGGCGGGATGGCTGGCCTGTTGCTGCTGGAGCATGTCCTGGTAGCTGTACGTGTTCGTCAGCGCACCGTTGACGTACTGCTCGCAGGTGTCACCCGGAGACATCGTCGCGCCGTTGCACTGGGGCGCCGAGGTGTCGCCGGGGTGGCCGGGGTAGACGGCGAAGACCAGCACTAGGCCGAGGACCGCGAGGCCGAGCAGCAGGAGGACCGCGGTGGTCCGGGACCTGCCCGACCGACGTGACTCCCGTTCCCTGACGGCTTGCCTGATCAACTTTTCCGTGGCGCCGATGGTCTGCGTGGGCACGCCGAATCTCCTTCGGGGGTCAGTGGTGGGACATGACGGTGAACAGGAGCAGCAGGATCGCGACGGCGATGAAGGCGAGGCAGCCGTTGCCGCCGCGCGGGTTCTTGTTGTTGGCCTCGACGCGCCCGCCGGGGACGATCGTCGGGTGGCGTTCGGCGTAGTGGTCGATCTGCTGCTCCGCGCCCTGGGACTCGGTGCCCCAGGACGTCTTGAAGCCGCATTCGCCGCACCGGTAGCGGTAAGCCATGTCGATTCCTCAACTGTCGTGGTCGGAACGTGGGATGTCCGTACTGGCCCGGCCGGGGCCCGCCGCCGGGGCCCAGCACCGGGGCCGGCCGCCGGGGCCGCCTACCGCGAGGTGCACACATAGACGATCCAGTGGCCGCCGCCCGCTTGGGCGATGGCGTTGTTCTCGGCCCCCACCGCGGAGGAGCCGGTTCCGCCCCAGTACATGTTGGTCTGCGGGTTGTACGCGACCGCGCCGCAGCCGTTGACGAAGGTCGTGAGGACCTTGCAGTTGGAGCGGGGGCATTTGTCCAGCGCCAACTGATCGGCGGTGGCCGCAGAACCGGCGTTCCAGGATCTGCCGTCGCTGCCGTCCGAGGAGACGGCTATCGCCCCGTAGTAGTACGTCGGAGGAGGAGGCGGGGGCGGTGGGGGCGGCGGAGGAGGCGGAGGCGGTGCCACTACGGGCGGGGCAGCGGTCGTCGGATCGGGGAGCGGCGCGTCCGTGGTGGGATCCGGAGCGGGCGGGACCGTCGTCGGATCAGGGAGCGGCGCATCGGTCGTGGGGTCAGGAGCCGGCGTCCAGGTGTCGGGCGGGACGACCACGGGGGCGACCGTCGCCTGACCGGCGTCGACGGTTCCGCCGGGGCCGGTCGATGCGGAGTGCCGGCTGTTGACGATCACCAGCAGCAGGACCAGGGCCGCCGCGAGCGTGCCGAGGACCTTGCCGGCCCTGGCCGCGGCCGTGCTGCGCCGCTTCGGCGGCCCGGTGACAGCGGGTGGCCGACCGGGGGGCGGCCCGGTGTGCCGGGGGGCCTTGGGTGCGGTGCCGGTGGACGCGACGATCTCGGCCGAGGCGAGTTGCTCGGCCCACGCGGCGGCGGTCGGGCGTCGGCCCGGGTCGGGGTCGAGGGAGGCGCGGGCCAGGTTGCCGAGCGCGGGGCTGATCGTGGCGAGGGCGGTGGGGTCGGTGGCGGTCTGGTCGCGGGCGAAGATGCGCACGGCGAGCAGGGCGAGCTTGTGGACGTCGCTCGCCCGGGTGGCCAGTTCCTCGCCCGGGGGGACCTGCCAGTCCGGGGTCTCGGCCTGCGGCAGTACGGTCGCGCCGTGCAGGCGCATGGCGTCGCAGTCGATGAGGAAGCACGCGGGCTCGGGCGCGAGGCTGAAGAGCAGGTTCTTCGGCGAGACGTCGCCGACGGTGACGCCGAACCGGTGCAGTCGGTCGAGGGCTGCGGCCAGGTCGGCGAGCAGGAGCAGCCGGTGCCGGTCGCTGACGGCCAGTCCGATGCCGGCGACGTAGGCATCGTCGTTGAGGAGGTACTCCATGGTGGCCAGTCGCCGCGACCCCGCGTTCGTGCCGGTGAGGGTCTGGAGCGTGAAGTGGAAGCGGTCGGGGACGGCGCGCATCAGGAAGCCGCAGGGCTGTCCCTGACGCTGGACCACCGCGGCCGGCCAGGCGGTCTTCTCGCACAGCCACCGCCCTTCCGCGCCGGTGAGCCGACCGAGCAGGCCTGCCACCGCACCGAGCGCGGCGGCGTCGAGCTGCGGCAGGACGGAGGGGCTGTACTCCTTGTAGACGACCTCCCAACCGCCGTCGGCCGCCGACTCGTTGATCCGCTTGTTGAGCACCTGGTGGACGGAGCCCTGTCCGCCCTGCCCGAGTCGGCGCCCCAGGGTCAGGGCGGCGAGGTCGACCGGTGCTGCGGGGCCGACCGGGGTCGCGGGGTCTGTGGTCACCGGGACTCGGCCCCCGTCCGGGGCCAGATCGCCAGCAGGGTGCGGTCGTCGTCGAAGGTCTCCCGAGTGAAGTCCAGCACGTGCCCGAGCCACAGCGGCGGCGGTGGCGTGGCCAGGTGCTGGGCGAAGAGCGCGCCGACCTGGCCGTCACCCTCGCCGAGCGGATCGCCGAAGCCGTCCGTGCCGACCAGCAGCGTCCAGGGCTCCTCCAGCCGTCCGGTGGCCGCTTCGATCCGGGCAGGGATCCGGGGCAGCGCGGAGACCTCGTTGCTGACCAGCTGGGTGTCCGATCCGGTTTTCGAGCTGAACAGCGGGCGGTAGCCGCCGCCGGCCCGGTTCAGCAGCCAGGCTCCGGAGTCACCGACCCGGAAGAGCTCGACGACCAGTCCCCCGGCCGTCGGCCGGACCGCGCCGGCCACCAGGGTGGTCGCATACAGCCGGGCCACCTCGGCGGTCCCGGGCTGCGTGGCGCCGAGCCGCCACTCCGCCAGCTGCCGCAGCCGTTCGGCGGCGTGCGCGGCGACATCGACGGGGTCGAGCGGGCCGGGCGTGTGGTCGAGCAGGTGCAGGATCCGCTCGACGGAGGCCCGGCACGCCTCGATGGCGCCCTGATGCGATTCGGCTGCGCTGGAGACGCCGTCGGCGACCGCGAACACGATGCTGTCGGTGGCCTCGTGCACGGCCGCTCGGGCCGTGTCCTGGCGCGGCTGACGGTAGTAGCGGTGCTTGGCGCCGCGCACCGAGGCGAACCGCACGGTGAGGGCGTCCGTGGACCAGCCCTCGCACTCGCTGTCGGGGAAGTCGAAGGCGTACTGGCTGGGCGGCCTGGCCTCGAACTCCAGGCCGGGAACGTCCACCGCGATCCGCTGCCACGGCGCCGGACCCGACCAGGACGCCGCAGCGGGCCGGTCCGGGGGAAGGGGAGGCGGTGGCGGAATGGACAGATCGGGCGCGGGTGTCGGGAGGGCAGGACCCTGCCGGTGGTCCGAGCTCTGCCGGTGGTCCGGACCCTGCCGGTGGTCCGGACCCTGCCGGTGGTCCGATGTCACCGGCCGACCTCGTCGATGGCCATGGTGAACTGGTCCGGGCGGTTCACGACCAGCTGCGGATTGGACGAGTTCAGCGCCTCGCCGGAGGCCACCAGGCTCGCGGTGAGCGAGTGGAAGAACTCCGAGATCGCCCTTCCGACGTCCGCGCCGGACTTGGCGACGAAGGCGAACTCGGGACGGGTCGCGACATCGACCATGGTCTGCGCCCTGGCGTCACCGATGCCGCAGGCGATGATGTTCGGGGCGACCGGGGTCCGGTTCCGGTCGGTCAGGACGGCGTGCGGCCCGCGCCACGCCGTTCCGTCGGTGGGCTGGCCGTCGCTCAGGAAGAAGACCACCGGACGGTGCACCTTGTAGCCCTCGCCGCGCAACCACTGGACATCGGAGGGGATCCGCTGCAGCAGGTCCTCGAAGACGGCCCGGTAGTTGGTCACCCCCCGGATCGCCACCTCCGGCACGGTGGTCTCGGTGCGCATGTCGGCCACCGCGAGCCGGACCTGCACGTCGTTGGAGAAGCCCAGCACGGCCAGCCGCAGCTTGGCCGCGATCATCGGCTCCGCACGCAGCCCCTCGCACAGGGAGGCCACACCGCCCCCCAGTTCACTCCGGTAGGGCCCCATCGAGCCCGACTCGTCGGCCACCACGTAAGCCGGCAGCAGGACGCCCTTCGTCTCCGCCATCGGAGAATCGCCTCCTTCACTTTCCACGCACGGATGTTGCGGCCAGGTCGGCCAGGGCCGCAGGAAGCGGCGGCCCACAGCAGCGATGCTGGCGTTCCCGATGGAGAGTGCACAGGTCAAAGCACCGGCCATATATGACCAGTCGTGACGGTAGGCTCACGACCGTTCCGGATCAGGGGGAGAAGGGCGACGGGGTGGCGGAATCACTCGGGGCGATGGTGCGCCGGCTGCGGAGGCAGGCTGGCTTGACGCAGGCTCAGCTGGCGGAGCGCGCCGGGTTGGGCGAACGCACCATCGGCAGGATCGAGAACGACCGGCCCTTCGACCACCGGCGCGGAACCGTCACCCGACTCGCGGACGCGCTGGGAGCCGGCCCCCAGGACCGTCAGCGGCTGGCGACGGCGTTCGGCGGCGACGGCAGCGGCAGCGGCGGCAGCAGCGACGAAGAGGTGCCGCCGCCCGGGCCGAACGGTCCACCGTCCGAACCGGCTCGGGCACACGGCCCGCTCTCCGACGAGGCCGACACCTTAGCCAGGGAAATCAAGCGACGCTGGCGGCGCGAGGAGGCCCAACGGCGGGTGCACCATCCCTTCGCACTGCCGGTGCGGTGGCAGCAGGTGTCCGTGGGGCTGGCCGACCGACCGGAGAACACCCAGCGCCTCGCCCCCGGCGACACCTCGCCCGACGTGGACCTGAGCGGCGACCTGCGCCGGGTGGCAGAGGTCTACCGGCGGATCCCTTCAGGGCGGCTGGCGGTCCTCGGCCGGGCCGGCTCCGGCAAGTCGATTCTGGCGATCAGGTTCGCCCTGGACCTGCTGGAGGCCCGGGCATGGTCCGACCGAATACCGGTGATCTTCAGTCTCGGCTCCTGGGACCCGAACACCATCGACCTGCGCGACTGGCTCATCGACCGGCTGCTGCGTGACTTCCCGCACCTGGCCCGGCTGCTCCCGAGCGGGAAGTCGCTCGCTGCGGACCTGCTCGACGCCGACCTCATCCTGCCGGTGCTGGACGGATTCGACGAGATCGCGGAAGGCCTGCGACGCGAGGCGCTGGAGGCGCTCAACCGCACCGAGCTGCGGCTCGTCCTGACCAGCCGCCAGGGCGAGTTCGCCGAGGCGGTCCGGGAGGCGCACGCGCCGCTCGCCTCTGCCGTCGTCGTCGAACTGTGCGACCTGGCCCTGGACGACCTGCGGAACTACCTGCCCCGAACCGCTCCGACACTCCGAGGCCCGGCCGACCTCGACGAGCCCGGCTCGACCTGGGACACCGTCCTGGACGAGGCGCAGGCGACGAGGAGCGCCGGGGGCGCGAACCTCGCCTTCGCCCTCAGCACCCCGCTGATGATCGCCCTTGCGCGGACGATGTACAGCGACACTCCCGGTAGCAGTCCGGGTGAACTGCTGGACACGACGCGGTTTCCCGACGCACAGGCCATCGAGGAGCACCTGCTCGCGGGCTTCGTCCCCACGGTCTACCGGCGGCGCGCCCCCGAACGGCGTGACGACGGCCGTCCCCGCAGCAGGGAGTGGGACCCGGAGCGTGCCCAGCGCTGGCTCGGCTACCTCGCCCATCACCTGGTCCGGCTCGACCGCGAGCGGCAGGACCTCGCCTGGTGGGAACTGGGCACCAGCATGAGCCGTTCCTCGCGCACCCTCATCATCGGCTTCCTGGCCGGACTGGCCTTCGGCGTCACGACCGCGATCGGGAACCTGCCGGTGGACCTGGTGGCGACCTCGCACGGGCTCGGGTTCGCCCTGGTGCGCGGCCTGGTGGTCGGACTCCTGCACGGAATCGCGGCCGGACTGCTCTTCGGGCTCGTGTACTGGTACGGGTCCGAGCGCGAAGCCTTCAAACCGTCGCCCGTACGCATCACGCTCTCCGGCGGGACTCGGCGGACGCGCGGCAATGTCGCCGCCAGGTTCGTGGGCGGTACGGTCGGCGGGCTGGCGGTCATGCTCATCCTGGTGCTCATCGACCAGTACGTGGTCGGACCGCTCGGGCTCGGGGACGGCGAGAGCGGCGGTGGGCTGATGGCCGCGATCGTGTTCCTGCCCGGGATCGGCCTCGCGACCGGTTTGGTGCTGGGCCTGCTGGCCCTGCTCGAAGCCCCCGTCAGGACCGAATCCGCCGTCAGCCCCGCCGACCTGCTGCGCATGGACCGCCAGAACGTGGTCTTCAATCTCCTCACCTGGGCGCTCGTGATCGGATTCGGAGTCGGGCTCTTCGACGCGATCACGTCCGGGCCCCTGCGCGGGCTCGAAGTCGGCACCGTGTTCGGACTCGAAGCCGCCTTCGGCGCCGGGCTCGGGTACGGGCTCAGCCTGACCGCGTGGGGCCAGTGGGTGGCCCTGTCCCGCATCTGGCTGCCGCTGACCGGGCGGCTGCCCTGGGCGCTGATCGCCTTCCTGGACGACGCCCACCAGCGAGGCGTGCTGCGCCAGGCCGGCGCGGTGTACCAGTTCCGCCACGCCCGGATCCAGAGCCACCTGAGCCAGACCTTCCAGGAACGCCACGAGCCCCACGAGCCCGATGGGCCCGATCGACACGCACCACCGGCCGGCCCGGACCCGACACCGGCCACCTGACCGGAATGCGGCGCCGATCCTCGCGATCCGCCGCGATCGTTCAATCACCGATGCAGACGCGCAATCGACGCAATGGAGGGGTGGACCATGAGTGCCAGGTCCAGGTACGGCGCGGGAAGGCCCAGCAGGAGGTTCATCCTCGCGGCCGCAGCAGTTCTGGGGGGCGCGAGCGGGATCGTGGGCACCCTCGGAGCCGGATCGGCAGCAGCGCAACCGGCCTCGCCCACGCTGCAGTACAGCTGCTCGTTCCCGGTGATCGGTGACGAGCCCATCACCGCGACGATATCCATGGACGTCCCGCCCTCACTGGCGGTCGGCGCGTCCAGTCCGCCGTTCGCCATCACCGCAACGGCGGCGGTGAACGGCACCTTCGCCTTCGGACTCCGCTACATCCTCGGCGTGAGGACCATCGAGGGCAGTCTGGACGCCGAGACCAGCGTCAACGCGCCCCAGGGCGAGACCGGCGTGCCCGTGCACCTCACCATCACCCCGACCGGCATCCCGGCATCCGGTTCCTTCGCCATCCCGGCGACCGGTACCGCGCCCACGCTCACCTTCAGCGAACCGGGCAGCGCCGACGTCACCGCCGGAGACTTCACCCTGCACCTCGTCCCGTTGGACGCCAACGGCAACATCACCAACCCGGGCCGGATCAACGTTCCCTGCACCCTCAACTCCGGGCAGGACAACGTCGTCACGTCGTTCGACATCACCGGGACCAGGACGACGACCGGCCCAGCTGCCCCCGGCAGGCCCGGCACCCCTGGCACCCCCGGCTCCCCCGGCTCCCCCGGCTCCCCCGGCTCCCCCGGCTCCGGGAAGCGGACAGACCCGGCGACCGCCGAACCGACCACCCACAGCACGACCGGCTCACCCACCCCCGACGGTTCCGGCAGCGCCACCGCCGGGCCTGCAACCGCCGTGCCCGCCGGCGCCGTTGCGCCGGACCCGACGGGGTCCCCGACCAGAGCGGCGGCGACGGCCAAAACCGCCGGTGGGCTGGGCACCGTGGGCCTGATCCTCCTGGCCGTGGGCATCCTGGTCGTGGCCGCGGCCGTACTCCGCTTCGCCCCGCGGCTCAACCGGCGACGCCGCCCCGACCTGTGACGAGAGGTCAGTCGGCGAGCACCTGTTCGCGCAGGATGTCGGCGTGTCCGCAGTGCTGGGCCAGCTCCCGCAGAACTTGCAGGTACACCCAGCGAAGCGTGCGCGGCCCGGTCCGGTGGCCGGTCACGACGGCGTCCAGCGGCAGGTCCGCGATCGCCGTCCGGGCCGTGGCGCAGGCCTCTCGATGGGCCGCCGTGACCGAGGCGACGGTGTCGTCGTCGGAGAGCCGGAAGGAGTCGTCCGGACTCTGCACCAGGCCGAGCTCCCGGCGGGACGTGCCCCCGACGCACTCCTCGAACCACACGCGCTGCATCCACGTGACGTGCTTGAGCAGCCCGAGCAGCGTCGTCGCCGACGGGACCAGCCGCCGACTGGCCTGTTCCTCGGTGAGAGAGTCGAGAGTCGCCTCGATGGCACTGCGACAGTCCTCGATGAACGCATCGAGCTGGGTGCGTTCATTCTCCAACGGCACATCGGACGAACCCATCGGAGCCTCCTGTCACGCCGCAGGCCGAGGGCCACAGCAGCTCGTACGAGCGGCGGCCCACGGCGGCGCCGACAGTCATGGTCCCACGACCCCTGCTGCACGAGTCGGCGTAAGTCACCAGCGCCCGGTCCAGCCGCGCCGTTCCCGCCAGTACCCGTAGTTGAGACAGCACGGGTACGTAGGAACAGGTGGAGCCAGCTCCGCCTCAAGGTCCGAAGCGGAGGACCGGGGCCAAGGCCGGCAACCACTGCCCTCCCGTCCCTTCCGTCCGGAGACGCTCCGGTGGCTGGTAGGCGAAGCGCGAGGCGGGCATCCTGGCAGTGTCCTTCCCCGCGTCCCTGGTGCTGGAGCTGAAGCGTCGGTCCCGACAGCAGGCACCTTCGTCGGAAGAGTTTCCACAGCATGTGGACAACTTCGCCGGCAAAGGAGGGGCAAGGGGGTCCACTTCCATGACCTCCGGCACTCGGGCAACAGCCTGGCGGCGACCGGCGGAACGGCCACGCCCGAGCCGATGAACCGCATGGGGCACCCGACCGTGCGCGCGGCCATGATCCGGGAGCGACGGTGGCAACGAGGGCACCGGTACCGGCGCGAGCGGAGCGAACGAGATCAGGTGAGCCGGCACGGATCGACCACGACGCGCGAGCGAAGCGATCGCCTTGATCATCACAGTGTCCCCGGGCACGGCCGGAAATGCGCGCAACGCCAAAGACCCACGCCAACGGGCGCCTTGGGACCTACGACACTTGGAAGAGCGCATGAGTACCCGCGGTGCGCCACGCGGCCCCTGATGCCTCCAGTGTGGCCAGGGTGCCTGGCTCCAGCCCGACCACGACGTCCGACTTCAGCGTGCGGAGAGCCGCAACAGGGCCCGGGAAGTAGCTGGTCACCTGACCGAAGGGAACCGTGGGGTCCCACCAGCGGTCACCGACAAGCCGACGGTAGTTGAGGTCGCCCTTGAGGATCGTCGCGGATGCCGACGCGAATTGCGTTCGCAGGGTGTCCGGCATGGCAGTGAAGTCGAACGGTGCGCAGAAGAACGGGTCTGTGCGCACGCAGAGTTGCCCCGCGGCCGCCGCACCCCGCAGCCGCTCCCCCACCTCTCGGGCCGCGCCGTCGACAGCCACCAGCTTGCGCAAGCAATCGGCGACGTCCGCGATCGTCGCGTCGGAGACGTAGTAGGGCGTCGGCTTCACGTAAAGGACCACTTCGCCAACCGTGCCGGAGGCGAGAAGGTGGTCAGTCAGGACCAGATCGGCGATCAGCTCGCTGCCGGCGTTGTCCGCGACGATCGCCAGGCTGCCACCACGGGTGGCATCAAGCAGCTTCCACAAGTCGTCACTGTCGTCGGCTACCAAGCCTGAGATCTCCGAGGCGCGACCGGCCTGGATCTGAAAGCTGAGGTCCGCGCGGTTGCCCCAGAGACTCGATAGCAGGAGCGCCTGCCCTCGGTCGTCGTCGGCGAGGTTCGCGAGGTGGCCCAGCGCTCGAACCTCAGCTGCGACTACCTCGCCCGCCAGTTCCGCCTGCTTGAACGGCGCGAAGAGGTCGACTCCCTTCCAGATCCCCTCGCCGAAGTAGCCCACGGCGTTCAGCAGCCGCCGGTAGAAGAAGGATTCCGCCCACAGGAACGGCGCCTCCGTCCACGGCTTGCCGTAGTAGTCGCGCCCCCATGCCTGCCACTGATCTGCAGCGGGCGCGCCGGCGGGCAGACGCTCCATGACCCCGCTGACGTTCTCGTCCGACAGGTTCCTCAGGGCCTGCTGTTGCTCCGGGCCGAGCGGCCAGGCCCCGAGGATCCGTTCGACGAGAGCGGGATGGCGCTTGACGAACACGTCCGTGGCGAATGGCGACTCACTCGAAATGATCACCGGGGCCTGCTCGGTCATACTGCTATCCCTCTCGGGTCGGGGGCAGGTCGAGGGCGACGACGCCGGCGGCGCTGCCAACGGGGATGCGGCCCTGGACAGGATCGTAGGCGGCACAGTTGAGGCTGCCGTCGACGCGAACCTCCGCAAGCTGCTGCCCAGGCATCAGGGGCCGCCGCGCAAGTCCTCGGCCGTACCGACCACCACCGCTTCGACAACCCGGGCCACTGCCTCATCGTCGACCACGGCTGGACCGACCTGGCCGACTGCTCCCTGACCTGGCGAGGCCGGTACCCGAGCCGACCCTGGTCCGCCTCGCCCAGGCGTGGGCGCAATAGCGCCCGGGTTCCCGCCCGGGCGACGACCGTGCTCGTACCCCGTCGCCGTTCGACGTCGGTTACCTCACTGTCGAACACGCGGAAATCTATGTTGGCTGGAGTAGACATCGGGCGGTGAGGTAGCTAGGGTTTCTCTCGTAGCCCAGAAGGACAGCAGGGCCCGGCAGAAACGAACTGCCAGGCAGCAGTACCCGCAAGTGCAGTACGCAGGACGGTTCGGCGGTGGAGCTCCGAAGCCAGGGCTGGTGCAGGACGGCGACGGAACTGACCTCCGGACCGGGTGGCCCGCAGTGATCAGGGGCTGCCACCAGCAGTGACGCAGTGGCACTACCCGCAAGTGCAGTCCGCAGGACCCAGCAGCGAAGCAAGTGAGTGGTACCTCGGTGAAGGCGTCGGCTGCGGGCGCGCGCACCGGGAGGTTCGGCGGTGGGGTTCCAAGCCAGAGCAGGTGCAGGACGGGCGACGGGGCTGGCTGCCGAAGAGTGGCGCTGTCACAGGCCGCTGAGCAGTACGTATCACCAGCAGTACGCATTCCCCCGTTTGGTAAGTGATTGACCCCAGAGGAAGAACGGAGGAGCGAGGCGCCATCAGGATCGCCCGGGCGGAAGTCTTGAGCCCGGGTACCGCAGGACATCGATAGTGAGGTGGTCTGAGGTCAAGCAACCGCGATCCCCGCAGTGCCGACAGAAGCCAGGTCGGATACGCGGAAACAGAGGGCCGGCGCAGTACCGGGGCCGGCAGATGGTGTAGCAGTTCCTTCGGGGCCCGGGTGCCAGATGGCACCCGGGCCCCTCCACGCGTTCAAAAAGAGAGGCAACATGACAGCAGACGACTCGTTCGGCCGTCTCGACGACGACGACTACCCCGCCTACACCATGGGCCGGGCCGCCGAGATGCTCGGCACCACCCAGGGCTTCCTCCGCGCCATCGGCGAAGCCCGCCTGATCACCCCCCTGCGCTCCACCGGCGGCCACCGCCGCTACTCCCGCTACCAGCTGCGCATCGCCGCCCGCGCCCGCGAACTCGTCGACCACGGCACCCCCATCGAGGCCGCCTGCCGCATCGTCATCCTCGAAGACCAGCTCGAAGAAGCCATGCGCATCAACGCCGAATACCGCCGCGCCGCCGAATCAGCCGACCCAACGGCCGCAACCTGAGGCAGCCCGGACCGGATACCCCTGCCCCCGCCATCACCTTCAAGCAGACGGATGCCCCGGACAGCCGTGCCGCCCGAGCTGAGGCGGTGGTCCATGACTCAGTTCGATCGAAGGTGGACCCTCACGCTGGAAGCCCGACGGGGCCAAGGACACTGCAGAGACCGGCCTGGGACCGGACCGGCCCCTCGCAGTTCACGCCTTCCGACAGGCAACACGCCCCCGGCTGAATCGATGCGGCACTCCGCTCGGGGGACGCCGGCCTGGGATCGTCGACAGACCCGGAGAGGAACAGTGCGATCACGTCGTCGGCACTGGACTGTCGCTCCCGTGCGAGCTGCGGTCATACTGGAGGCAATGACAAATATGCGCATGCCCAAGCGTCACCTGCCCTCCAGTCCCTTCAAGACCGTGGCAGCGCCCCCGGACCGGTTCTTCGCAGTGGGCAGCAGGGTCACCCACGACGTCTACGGCCTGGGTCGGGTCACCGCGGTCGAGGACGGTGTCGCGGTCGTGGTCGACTTCGGTGCGCTCCTGAAGCGCGTCGCCAGCCCGTACGCCAAGATGACCGGTCTGTAGCAGCCGTCCGAACCCCGGCCGGGGCGCTGCCGTGCCTTCCCCTCGTAAGGTTCGGGTCGCCCCGGCTCGCCGTCCGTGCCCGGGCGATCACGGCGTCATGCGTGGCAGGTACGATTTCGGTCCATGTCTTCGAGTCCTGGGGCCGGGGTACTGCGACGCCACGACGGCCACCCCTTCGCACAATTGGGCGTACTGGTGTGGGACGACCTGCACCAGCTCGGGATGCTGGTCTTCGACGCGGAGGCCCCGCACGAGGGACGCGGGCGCGGCGTCTCCCTGCTGCTGTCGGAGTCGGGCGTCATGCTGGGCTGGATCCTGGCCGACGAGTCGCAGATCGACCAGGACACCCCCGGGGGCCGGCAGGGGCGCACCTCGGTGACGATCCTGACCGGTGCGCTGTCGAGTGTGCTGCTGGCACTCGGGTACCGGGTAAGGGTGGAGTACATGGACGGCGCCATCCCCGCCCCGTACCTGTACGTGGACGGCTTCACCGCGCGCCCCAACTGACAGAGCCCCGACGACTACCGACTGCCCCCGCACGGTGTTCGTTGCCCTCGACACCAGCGGCCGGGCTGTTTTACCCAGGACGGCCTGCGGACTGCCTTTGCCTGCTACAGTCGTTCTTGTTGCAGTTGTGGTCCCATGAACTTATGTGTGCGCCTGCTGGTTGTAGCCGACAGGCGCATTTTTGTTTTCCCGGACAGGTTCCGGGCTGGTCATCATCACGGCGGCGCGAAACGCGCGGCATGCGGGTTTCGGTACAGGCCCCATCAAGGAGTTACATATATGGCTACTGGCACTGTGAAGTGGTTCAACGCGGAAAAGGGCTTTGGCTTCATCGAGCAGGACGGTGGCGGCGCCGACGTGTTCGCCCACTACTCGAACATCAACGCCCAGGGCTTCCGCGAGCTGCTTGAGGGCCAGAAGGTCGAGTTCGACACCACGCAGGGCCAGAAGGGCCCGCAGGCCGAGAACATTCGTCCGCTCTGACGCTTGGCCGCAGCACTTGTCGCTGCGAAGCACCTGCCCGCACCACTCGAAAAGTGGTGCGGGCGGGTGGCACCACCCTTTCTGAACTTCTTTCCGGCCCGCTTTTCGGGCCCTCTGGCCCCGCCACCGGCGATCAATCCTCGCGAGACGCTCCGCGCCGCGTTCGGATATCGCCCCTGCCGTGACTCTCTGGTTTTTTCTTCTTGCGAGTACGGTTCGAGGTTTCTGCCGCCCCATTTCCTTCGGGTGTGCGCCGACCGTAGGTGACGTGCCGCACGGTTCCACCGTCCACGCCCCGCATTCTTTTCTTCTGGCTCGTTCGTGTGATCTCCCCGCACCTGCTCAGGCGCGGCCTGGAGCCTTCCTCGACACGCGCCCCCTTGAGGAAGGTCCTCCTGTGACTCCCGTGATCCGCTCCAACCGCTCCTCCGGCCGTAGTTCCAGCCCCCACGCCCGCACCGCCTCGCGCAGCGAAAGCGCCGGTTCCTCCTACGGGCGCCGCCCCAGCGGCGGCCAGCGTCCGTCGTCCCCGAGTGGCCGTCAGAACTACTCCGCACAGGGCGAGTTCGCGCTTCCGGTCAGCACTACTCCGGCGCTCGCGGCCGTTGAGGCGTTCAGCGACCTGGACATGCCCCGCGCCCTGCTGGACACGCTGACCGGACAGGGCGTCACCGCGCCGTTCCCGATCCAGGCGGCGACGCTGCCCAACTCGCTGGCCGGCCGCGACGTCCTCGGGCGCGGCCGTACCGGCTCCGGCAAGACCATCGCCTTCGGCCTGGCCGTGCTGGCCCGCACCGCCGGGCGCCGGGCCGAGCCCCGCCAGCCGCTGGCCCTGGTGCTGGTCCCCACCCGGGAACTCGCCCAGCAGGTCACCGAGGCGCTGACGCCCTACGCCCACGCGGTCCGGCTGCGGCTGGCGACCGTGGTCGGCGGGATGTCGATCAGCCGGCAGGCCCAGGCCCTCCAGCGCGGGGCCGAGCTGGTCGTCGCCACCCCCGGCCGGCTCAAGGACCTCATCGAGCGCGGCGACTGCCGGCTGGACCAGGTCACCGTCACCGTGCTGGACGAGGCCGACCAGATGGCCGACATGGGCTTCCTGCCCCAGGTCACCGAGCTCCTGGAGCAGGTCGCCCCCGGCGGGCAGACCATGCTCTTCTCGGCCACGCTGGACCGCAATGTCGACCGGCTGGTCCGCCGCTTCCTGAACGACCCGGTCACCCACTCGGTCGACCCCTCCTCGGCGACCGTCAGCACCATGGAGCACCACCTGCTCCACGTGCAGAACAGCGACAAGAACGCGGCCGTCGCCCACATCGCCTCCCGCGCCGGGGGCGTGATCATGTTCACCGACACCCGCCACGGCGCCGACCGCCTGGTCCTGGAGCTGCTGGCCAACGGCGTCAAGGCGGCGGCGCTGCACGGCGGCAAGTCCCAGCCCCAGCGCACCCGCACCCTGGACCAGTTCCGCAACGGCCAGGTCACCGCACTGATCGCCACCAACGTCGCCGCCCGCGGCATCCACGTCGACGGCCTGGACCTGGTCGTCAACATCGACCCGCCGACCGACCACAAGGACTACCTGCACCGCGGCGGCCGCACCGCCCGCGCCGGGGAGTCGGGCACCGTGGTCACCCTGGTCCTGCCCAACCAGCGCCGCGAGATGACCCGGATGATGCACACCGCCGGCATCACCCCCCACACCACCCAGGTCCACTCCAGCGACGCCGAGCTCGCCCGGATCACCGGAGCCTGCGTGCCGACCGGCGTGCCCGTGGTGATCAGCAACCCGGTGGTCGAGCGCCCCCGCCGCGCCAGCTCCTCCGGCCGCAACCCGCGCAACCGGTCCGCAGCCCCCACCGCACGCAGTGCGCAGGGCGCACCCGGCGTTCGCAGCCGCTCACCCCGGCGTGCCACCGTCGCGGCATAGGTCCCGACGGGCGAGTACCCGTCGGTTGACGGCGGGCCCCGCACAGAGCCCTGACGATGAGATCGTCACGTTCTTCAGGTCGGGTAGCCCGGGGGGCTCGGGTGGTGGGCCGGGAAGTCCGGCCCGCCATGGCGGCGACAGGATCACTCGTCACTCAATGGCGGTGGGGCAGATGATCGTGGCGCGGGCGATGGTGTGGCTGTCGATCTCGAAGTTGAACAGGGCGCCGCTGGTGTTCGCGCCGAGGCCGGTGCTGGGCTCGTCCAGGGCGGTGACGGTGATGTAGTAGTCGTGAACGCCGGAGCCGGCGGGCGGGGCGCCACCGATGTAGCGGGCCGTGCCCGCGTCCCCGTCGAGCTGGATCGCTCCGGCCGGCAGGGTGGTCGAGTTCAGTGCGCCCGCGTTCTGCGGCAGGGTGACAGCGGTGGCCGGGATGTCCTCCACGATCCAGTGCCAGAAGCCGCTTCCGGTCGGCGCCTCCGGGTCGTACATCGAGACCACGAAGCTCTTGGTCGCCTTGGGGAAGCCGGACCAGGACAGTTCCGGGGAGATGTCCTTGCCGCCAGGCACTCCGAAGACCCCCGAAAGCTGCGCGACCGGGAGCGGATGCCCGTTGCGCACGGTGGTGCTGACCACCCTGAAGGCAGGCACCTTCGGCAGGAACTCGTAGGGGTTCGGGAGACTGTGGTGGTGCCAGTGGTCCCGAGCCTGGGCCGAGGCTTGAGCGGAGGCGCTGCTGGCCGCAGCGCTGCCCACACTGGCGCAGTAGGCGGTGCCCACACCGATCCCGAGTGCCGCGGTGACCAGGGCCGCCCTGAACTTGCTGACCTTCATTGGCGCGTTCCTTCCCAAGGATGCCCCAGGCACGTCAGCTGACGGCCCAGCGTCATCGACTTGGTCGACTTTGCCCGCGTCTGCGGCTTGAGAAGGATCGTTCCTGACCCCACGTCATATGTCCAACAAGTGGATTGAATCCTCTCCATAACCTGAATGCATGGACCAGTTGGCGTCCCCTCGGATGGAGCCGCGTGGGACGTGGGCGTATCCGAAGCCTGACACTGGCCGCGGACACGTCGAGGACCGGGATGGAGCGGACCGAAGCTCGCGGCCGTGACGCGTCCGAGCCGGGTGCGACCGGTCCGCCGGCGCAGGACCCGCTACGTCTGCAGCGCTCCGAGTCGATCGGTGATGTGGGTCGGGGTGACCAGGGTCTCGACGGAGATCGCGGAGACGAACGCCGCGGTGATCGGGTCCGGGCGTACCCGGGTGTAGACCGCGAGCGGGCGCAGTACGGGTGGGTCGGGACGCAGGAGGATGCCGTCGAAGTGCGGGGGGACGATGTTGCCGGGCAGCAGGGCGAGGCCGATTCCGGCGCGGGCCAGGCTGAGTGCGGACGGGCTCTGTTCGGTGCGTACGGAGAGCCTGGGGGTGAAGCCGGCCTGTTCGCAGGTCCGGTTGAGGATGTCGGCCAGTCCGCTGCGCGCGGTGTAGTGCACCCATTCCTGTTCGGCGAGGTCGGTGACCGGGACGCGCGCGCCGTCGGGGTAGGGCAGTTGGTCGGGGGCGGCGGCGATGACGAACTCCTCGTCGCCGATTGTCCGGCAGGGGCCTTCCCAGGCGGGCGGGGTGGGGCCGACCGCGACATCGGCCCCGCCCGCTTCCATGGCCGCGACCAGTTCGTCGGTGTGGGGGAACTCGACGAGGTGGACCTGGAGTTCGGGGTAGCTGCGGCGCCAGGTGCGCAGTGCTCCGGGCAGGACTCCGGTGCTGATCGAGTAGAGGGTGCCCACGTGCAGTTCGCCGGTCTCCACTCCGGAGGCCCGGCGCGCGGCGCTGGAGGCGCGCTGCGCGTGCGCCAGGCTGGCCCGGGCGTGCGGCAGGGCGGTGCGGCCGGCCGGGGTGAGGCGGACTTTGCGCGGCAGGCGTTCGAGCAGCGGACCGCCGAGTTCACGCTCCAGGGCTTGGATCTGGTGGGAGAGGCCCGGCTGGCTCACATCGAGCCGTTCGGCCGCGCGAGTGAAGGAGCCCTCGTCGACGACGGTGATGAAGTACTCAAGTTGGCGCAAGGAAACTCCCATGCACAAAATCTATCACCAGGAGAGATTCTATTTGTTGGACATATGGATTGGGGTCGCAGGAGGATAAAGGCCACGTCACCAGAGCGGTGGCGGTCGAGCCGGAGGTGCAGCCATGTCCGACGTACGCGTCCTGTGCTTGCACGGTTACCACGGCAGTGGAGCGATCCTGCGCGACCAGATGGAATCGCTCAGCCACTCCCTGCCCGCAGGCATCGAGTTCGTCCACGTGGACGCACCCTCCCTGGCCACCGGCGACTTCGGCTGGTGGCATGAGGGCTTCGACGGCTGGGAGCGCACCCGCGACTGGGCGGTCGATCTGGTGCGCGCCGGACCTCGGTTCGACGGGATCTTCGGCTTCAGCCAAGGCGCGGCCCTGGCCGGACTGCTCACCACGCTCCAGGAGAGCGAGGGCGCCCCGCCCGAATTCCGCTTCGACTTCGCCGTCATGGTCGGCGGATTCACCAGCGACCTGCCGCAACACACGGACCTGCTGCGGCACAGGCTCACCACCCCCTCCGTCCATGTGATCGGCCGCAGTGACGTGATCGTGCCCCGCAAGGACTCGTTGCGTCTGGCCGACCGGTTCGCCGATCCGCTGATCATCGAACACCCCGGCGGCCACATCGTCCCCGGCCACCGCGCGGTTGCCGGACCCATCGCCGACTTCGTCGCTGCCCAGAAGGAGGCAGCGCCATGAGGAATCCAGCGAACCACCGGGCCGCAACCGGCCCCGCGATGGACCTCGTGCCCACCCCCATCGGCACCGCGGGAATCGCCTGGCATCGCGCCCGGGCCCGGCGCGCGCCGTGGTGCTGCTCGGCCACGGCACGGCCACCGGGGTGGAGGCAGCGGACCTGAGGGCACTCGCCACCGCCCTGCCCGACCACGGGATCAGCGTCGCCCTGATCACCCAGCCGTACCGCATGAACCGCTCCCGCACGGGCTCCGACGAGGCCTCGCTCGACGCCGCCTGGAAGGCCGTGTGGCCGCTGGCGGCTGACCTGCTCCCCAGTGAACACAGCCCCGCGCCGGCCAATGCCCACCCACTGAACGGCAGCGCGACCAACCAGTGCGTCCAGGTCGGCAAGGACTGCACGCAACCGGGCGCCACCCCGGCCATGGAGTTCGCCAAACACCCGAACGTACCCAACTCGGCCCCCTGAGAAGCCGGCCCGGGGCACCGGCCCCCTCCTGAACGCTCAGGCGCGGTGGGTGCGGCCCCCTACCGGTACCGACGCTGACCTCCTCCCGGACGAAGTGGTCATGGAGATCCACCGGCAGGACGAACTGCGCTCCATCATGCTGGCCAACGGATTCCGGATGACAACACCGGGCAGGCCTGGCGAAGCATGACGCCGTGGCATCCGTGTGCCGCGAGGTGCGCGGCGGGGAGTCCGGCCTCGGTACGTCGGTGAGCGAGGGCGCGGTAGTCGCGGACGATTTCCTTGCGTGGCCCGTCGGCACGGGCGTTGGTCAGGACCAGCGGGCTCCGCCGGCTCTCCTCGGGAGCTGTGTCTGATGTGAAGTCAGATCACTTTTGCTGGAACGAAGTTGCCCGGGTTCGGCGCCCGGGACGGGGTGGTCGCCCCGGTCGCCCCGGGCTCCTCCGGGCCTGTACGGACATGGCAGTTGATGCCTGCGGCAGTGCCGATCGCCTTCACGTGTGCTGCGCTTTGAGCATTTCGGGTAAGGATGCCGGGATCACGGTAAAAGACCGAGAGGCCCGTCCGATATCGGGCGGAACTAGTGATTCCGGCCCTGCAGACCGCTGCTGACGATGAGCCAGACTCCCGCAGGGCCTGGTCAGGGGCCGGACGACACATAGGTGTCACTGCACATCTGTGCCAGCCGGGAGCCGGGACATCGAGGTTGCCGGGCGTACAGAATTGAAGTGCGCCGAAAGGGAAAGCCAAGAACGAAAATCCCTTCGGCCGAGTCCCCCCAACCACCTGACCCGGGCATTCCTATGCCCAGAGGAGGCCGTCATGATTGCCGCGAAGCTTCGGACCGTTGTTCTGAGCCTGGCCGTTGGAACCGTCCTCCTGGGTGCGGGGGCCTGCCTGACCAGCACGCCTCACTCGGACGTCCAGCAGTCGCAGGCAGCCGCCGTGGCGACCGCGACCGCGACCGCGCAGCCGACCGACGGCGGCACGGTCGCGCCGGGGGACATGGGCTGGCAGTAGCCACCAGCTCCGGCCTGGCCCTGCCGAGCCGGCTGCTGCGGTCCTCAAGACCTTTCCCTTCTCCGTTCTCTTCTCCGGTCCTCTCTTCCGGTCTGGGCTCATATCGGGCGCTCTGCCGGCAATCGCCCTGGTTCGGTGCAATCAATTCAGCGGGGTCTGATGATGTCGTCACACAGTCTTCCCTTCACAACCATGGCACTCCGCCATCCGGACCGGCCCGCGGTCCGCTGCTCAGGCCGGATCGTCAGCCATCGCGAACTCGACGAAATGGTGGGGGCGCTCGACTCCGCACTGCCGCGGGGACAGACCGTCGCCGTGAGGAGCGGCGACCGCCTTGACTACATCGTCGGGATGCTCGCCGCCTTCCGGTCCGGCGGGACCTATCTGCCGCTGGACGCCGGGGCCCCGGCCGAGCGCGAGGCCTTCATGCTCAAGGACGCCGGAGCCACGGTGCTGCTGCGGGACGGGGTGCTCACCCTGCTGGCGGAGGAGCGGAGCCAGACCGACACGCCGTCCTATGCGATCTACACCTCGGGGACGACCGGGCTGCCCAAGGGCGTCTGGGTCCCGGTGGACGCGCTGTCGGAGCACATCGCGGCGACGGTCGACCGGATGGGTGTCACCGCGCAGGACGTGGTGCTCCAGTTCGCCCGGCCGACCGTGGACGTCTCGATCGAGCAGACACTGGTGGCGCTGACCGCCGGCGCCTGCCTGGTCCTCCCCGATCGCCAGCTGCTCTCCCCACGCGAACTGCTGGCACTGCTGGACGCGGAGGGCGTGACCATCGCCAACCTGCCCGCCGGGTACTTCCACGACCTGGTGGCCGAACTGCGCGAGCGCGGCGGCTCGCCGCGGGCGCTGCGGCTCATGGTCTCCGGCAGCGACCGCCTGGAGCCCGCCGCCGCTGCGGCCTGGCGCGAACTGACCGGGGTGCCGCTGCTCAACGCCTACGGGCCCACCGAGACGGTGATCACCGCCACGGTCCACGGGGTCGGGCCGCAGGCGGCCGGGGAGCCGGTCGGCATCGGCGCCGCCGTCGGCGAACGGACGCTGCACATCCTGGACGAACAGCTACGGCCCTGCCCTGCCGGCACCGCCGGGGAGTTGTTCATCGGCGGCCCACTGCTCGCCTGGGGCTACCGGAGGCGTCCGGGGCTGAGCGCCGAACGCTTCGTCGCGGATCCCTTCTCCACGCTCCCGGGCGCACGGATGTACCGCACCGGGGACCTGGTCCGGCGGCAGTCCGAGGGCGGCCCGCTGGAGTACCTCGGCCGGACCGACCACCAGCTGAAGATCCGCGGGTTCCGGGTCGAACCGGGAGAGGTCGAACAGGCGGTGGCCGGCTACCCGGGGATCACCGGGTGCGTGGTGGTCGAGCGGGAGGGCCGACTGGTGGCCTATGCCACCGGGGCCGTACCCGAGTACGGACAGATCCGGGAGTACCTGCGCGAGCGGCTTCCTGAGCAACTGCTCCCGAGCGCCGTGGTCGCGCTGGAGGCCTTCCCGCTGACGGTGAACGGCAAGACCGACCGGGCGGCCCTGCCCGAGCCGACGGCCGTGCCGGTGGCGCAGGCGGGCTTCGTCGCGCCGAGGACCGCGGCGGAACGGCTGATCGCCCAGGTCTGGGCGGAGGTGCTGGGCGTCGACCTGGTGGGGGCCGAGGACAACTTCTTCCATCTCGGCGGCGACTCGCTGACCGCGGTCCGGATGATCGGCCGGGTCTTCGACGACTTCGGCATGGTGTCGCCCTACGCGATCTTCGACGCGCCCACTCTCGCCGCGTTCGCCGCAGCCGTCAGCGCCACCGGGGAGCCCGCCGGGGCTCCGCCGTCGCTCGACGCGAAGCCGAACCCGCTGGGCACGGCGTCGCTGGGCACGGCGTCGCTGGGCACGGCGCCGCTGTCGAAGTTCCAGCGCGGCCTGTTCTTCCTGGACCACTGGAACGCCGGGGCGGCCACCTACAACGTGCCCTGGGTGTTCCGCTTCCAGGGCACGTTGGACCCCGAGCTGCTGCGCGGCGCCCTCGACGTCGTCGTCTCCCGGCACGCTCCGCTGCGGACCGTCTTCGTCCTGGAGGAGTCCGGGCCGCAGCAGCGGATCAGCGACCGGATCACGCTGCCCTTCACACTGGTGGACGCCGCCGCCGACCAGGTGGACGGGCTGATCGCCGAGGCGGCCCGGCAGCCGTTCGAGCTGGAGACCGGCCCGCTGTTCCGGGTCGACGCGGTGCGCACCCCCGACGACCGGCTGACCGTGGTGTTCACCTTCCACCACCTGGTCTGGGACGAAGGATCGCTGCCGGTCCTGGAACAGGAGCTGCAGGAGGCGTACCAGGCGCTGGCCGAAGGCCGCCCGCACCGGCTCCCGGAACTGCGGGTCGGCTACCCGGAGTACAGCGCCGGACAGTACAGCGACGGGGCCGCCGAGGCACAGCTCGGCTACTGGCAGGAGGCGTTGCGCGGGGTTGCCGCGGACAGTGTGCTGCCCACCGACCACCCCCGCCCCGACCTGCAGGCGTTCCGGGGCGCGCAGCACCGCTACGCGCTCCCCCCGGAGGCCGCGCTGGCTGTGCGGGAACTGGCCCGTGGCGAGGACGCCACCCCGTACATGGTGCTGCTGGCGGCGCTGGCGCTGACGCTGCACCGTCGTTCGGGCCGGACCGATCTGGTGGTCGGCGCGCCGGTGAGCCTGCGCGGTCGCGCCGAACTGACCGGTCTGATCGGCTACTTCGTCAACCTGCTGCCGCTGCGGGTGCAGGTCGACCCCGGGGCGTCGTTCCGGGAGCTGGTGCGGCAGGTGCGCAAGGTCTGTGTCGGCGGCTACCGGAACCAGGACGCGCCCTTCGACGACATCGCCGGGCTGGTGCTGGACGACCGCCCGGGGGACCGCATCCCGCTGTGCCAGATCGTTTTCGAGTTGCATCCCACGGACACCCGCGAGCTGTCCGTGGGCGGGGTGCCGGTGTCCCGGGAGCTCCATCTCAACGACGTCTCCCGGTTCGACCTGACCATCTCCGTCGACGACCGGGGCACCGACTTCACCGGCCGCTTCGAGTACGACAGCGACCTGTTCGAGGCCGCGACCATCGCCGCCCTGCGGGACGACTGGCTGGCGACCCTGGCGGAGCTGGTGCCCGCGCCGGCCACCCCCGCGCCGGCGATCCCAGCGCCGACCGCCCCGTCCCCGACCGCCCCGCCGCAGATCGTGGTGGAGACCGTGCAGGCACGGATGGAGCGGCTGGTCGCCGACACCATGCGCGAGGTGCTCGACCGGCCGCGGGTGGACCGCGAGGACAACTTCTTCCGGATCGGCGGCACCTCGCTCGCGGCCCTGCGGGTCGCCATGCGGCTCTCCCGGGAGACCGGGACGCGGGTTCCGCCGCACCTGGTGTTCCGGGCCAAGACAGTGCGGGCCATCGCCGAGCAGTTGGCGGCGCAGCAGCAGACCGGAGCGGCCCCGGCGCCGCAGGCGGCAGGGAAGGGAGCACGGCAGTGACCTCGTACGGAGAGTTCACAGGAGCGGTTCGGCGAGCGCCGCTGTCGGGGTTGCAGCGCGGGTTGTGGTTCCTGGACCAGTGGAACCCGGGGGCGGCGACCTACAACATCCCCTGGGTCTTCGAGTTCGACGGTCCGCTCGATCTGGGGCTGCTGGAGGCGGCGCTGGCGACGGTGGTGCAGCGGCACGACTCGCTGCGGACGACCTTCGGCCTGCACGACGGCGCGCCGGTGCAGCTGGTCCATGAGCGCGGAGCGCCCAGGATCGCGCTGTCGGACCTCGCCGCCCTGCCCCCGGCCGAGCAGGCCGGGCAGGCGGAGGCGCTGATCGCGGCCCAGGCGGCGACACCCTTCGAGTTGGAGCAGGGACCGCTGATCAGGGTGACCGCGATCCGGCGGTCCGCCGACCGGCTCACCCTGGCCATCGTGGTGCACCACATCGTCTGGGACGGCTGGTCGTCCGACGTGTTCGAACGGGAGCTGTCCGAGTGCTACAGCGCCCTGCTCGAAGGACGCGGCGCCCGGCTGCCGGAGCTGACCACGCAGTACCCGGACTACGCCGAGGCCGCGACCGAGGAGTCGTTCGAGGAGCATCTGACCTACTGGAAGCGGCAGTTGAGCGGGGCGCCGGCGCTCCTTGAGCTGCCGGCCGACCGGCCCAGGCCACCGGCCCAGAGCTACCGCGGCCACACCGAGCCGTTCGGCCTGGCACCCGGCACCGCCGCCCGGGTCAGGGAGCTCGCCGAGGCCGAGGGGGTGACCCCGTTCATCGTGATGCTGTCCTCGTTCGCCTTGCTGCTGAACCGGTTCACCGCGGCCACGGACCTGGTCATCGGCACTCCGGTGACCACCAGGAACCGGCCGGAGCTGGAGAACCTGGTCGGCTACTTCGTCAACCTGCTGCCGCTGCGGATCCGGCTGGACCCGCGGATGACCTTCCGCGAGCTGCTGGAGCAGGTCCAGGAGACCGCCTTCGACGGATACGCCTATCTGGACACACCGTTCGACGCGATCGTCGACCAGCTGTCACTGGACCGGGCCACCCAGCACCACCCGCTGGTCCAGGTCGTCTTCGGCGCGCACGCAGAGGACCGCGAACCGGTGCGGTTCGGCCCGGCCGCCGCCACCCGCAGCGTCCGCCCCAACGGCACCACCAAGTTCGACCTGACCTGGTCGGTCTACGACGACGGCGAGTTGCGCGGCGAGGTGGAGTTCAGCTCCGACCTGTTCGACGCGGACTCGGTGCTGCGGATGACCGGGGAGTGGCAGAACCTGCTCGAATCCGTGCTCGACGACTGCTCCCAGCCGGTGCTGCGGACGACCGCGCCGACCGCGGCGGAGCGGGCGGCGGCCGCGACCGAGCTGCCGCCTGGCCGCTGCCTGCACCAGCTGTTCGAGGAGGCGGTGGACCGCCACGGCGAGCGCACCGCGGTCAGCCACGGCGCGGAGCAGCTGAGCTACACCGAGCTGGACCAGCGGGCCAACCAGCTCGCCCATGCCCTGATCGCGGCCGGAGTGGGCCGCGGCGACCGGGTCGGTCTGCTGCTGGAGCGGACGCCGGAGATCCTGGTCTCGGTGCTCGCCGTGCTCAAGACCGGGGCGGCCTACGTTCCGGTGGACCCGGCCGGACCGGCCGGGCGGGCGTCGGTGGTGTTCGGCGACACCGGTGTCGCGCTGGTGGTCACCGACCAGCCGGAGCGCGTGCCCGAGGGCCCCTGGCGGGTGTTCTCGCCCGCCGACCGGCAGCCGGAGCTGGCGGCCCTGCCGCGGAGCAGGCCACCGGCCCAGGGGGAGCCCGGCGACATCGCCTATGTCATCTTCACCTCGGGTTCCACCGGCCGTCCCAAGGGGGTGGCCGTCGCCCACGAGCATGTCAGCCGGCTGCTGGCCTCCGGCGCCCGGAGGTTCGCCTTCGGCCCCGAGCAGGTGTGGACGCTCTTCCACAGCTATGCCTTCGACTGGACGGTCTGGGAGATCTGGGGCGCTCTGCACCACGGCTCCCGGCTGGTGGTGGTGCCGTATCTGACCAGCCGCTCGCCGCAGGAGTTCGCCGAACTGCTGGAGCGCGAACGGGTGTCCTTCCTCTGCCTGACCCCCTCGGCGCTGCGGCAGCTGGAGGCGGTGCTGCGCGAGCGGCCCCGGGCGCTGCCCGCGTTGCGGCAGATCATGCTGGGCGGGGAGGCGCTGGACCCGGCCGTGGTCCGCCGCTGGTTCCAGCTGGACCCGCTGCCCCCGGCCGCGCTGTGCAACCTCTACGGCATCACCGAGACCACGGTCCATGTCACCACCTTCGAGGTGCCCGGCACCGCCGACGGCTTCGAGCGGAGCCTGATCGGCTCGGCCATGGACCACCTCCAACTGCGGGTCCTGGACGACTGGCTGCGCCCCTGCCCGGTGGGGGTGACCGGGGAGCTCTATGTCGGCGGCGGCAGCCTCGCCCACGGCTACTGGGGCCGACCGGGCCTGACCGCGGGGCGGTTCGTGGCCGATCCCTTCGGGTCCGGACCCGGCGGCCGGCTGTACCGGACCGGCGACCTGGCCCGGCGGCTGCCGGACGGCGCACTGGAGTACCTGGGCCGGGCGGACCACCAGGTGAAGCTCCGTGGGTTCCGGATCGAGCTCGGCGAGATCGAGAGCGCGCTCGGCGCGCATCCGCAGGTGGAGGCCTGCGTGGTGACCGTCCACGAGGACCGGCTGGTCGCCTATGTGACCGGCCGCGCCCCCGAGGACATGCGGGAGTTCCTGGAGCCCTCGCTGCCCGGCTACATGATCCCGGCCAGTGTCACCGTGCTGGAGTCGCTGCCGGTCACCGTCAACGGCAAGACCGACCGGGCCGCGCTGCCGGCGCCGGCGCCGCAGCAGCGGCGGGCGGACGACCGGGTGGTGGCCCCGCGCACCGCCGTCGAACAGGCCCTGGCCGCAGGCTTCTCCCAGGTCCTGGGGGTGCCCGGGATCGGGGTCGGCGACAACTTCTTCCACCTCGGCGGTGACTCGATCCGGGCCGTGCAACTGGTCGCGGCGCTGCGGGACGAGGGCTGGACGGTGTCGCTGCGGGACGTCTTCAACGCCCCCACCGTCGCCGGCCTGGCCGCCCTGGCCCAGCCGCTGCGGCCGGGGGCCGGCCCGGGGCAGGAGCTCGCCGCGCAGGCCTTCTCACTGCTGGAGGCCGAGGACCGGGCCGCCCTGCCGCCCGGCGTCGAGGACGCCTACCCGATGGCGTCCATGCAGCTCAGCATGGTGTTCCATATGGAGATCGCCGGGGTGACCTCCAGCTACCACAACGTCAACAGCTACCGGATCGACGCCCGCCTGGACCAGGAGGCCTTCACCCGGGCCGTCGCCGAGGCCGTCCGACGGCACCCGGTGCTGCGGACCGGACTGGACATCTCCGGCTTCAGCGAACCCCTGCAACTGGTGTACGCCGAGGTTCCGGCGCCGGTCGAGTTCGAGGACCTCAGCCGGCACGACGCCGAGGGCCAGGACGACGCGGTGCGGGCGGTCTTCGAACGCCATCGCCGTTCGCCGTTCGACCTGCTGGAGCCGCCGCTGTTCCGGATCACCGTGCAGCGGCTGGACCAGGAGGCCTTCCAGCTGACCGTCTCGGAGCACCACGCCATCCTCGACGGCTGGAGCTTCACCTCGCTGCTGTCCGAACTGCTGGACCGGCACGCCGAGCTCTCGGCGGACCCGGCCGGCGGTGCGGCCCCGGCGCCGGAGTCCACCTTCCGGGAGTTCGTGGCGGCCGAGCGGGAGGCGGCGGCCGACCTGGAGTCCCTGGCCTACTGGCGGGACCGGCTGGCCGGGGTACGCGGAGGGCTGTGGTCGGGCTCCGGTGACCCGCACGACGTGCCGGTCACCCATGACCGGGTGCTCCCGGAGGCGCCGGAGCAGCTGCGGCTGGTCGCCGCCGCCGCGGGCGTGCCGGTCAAGGCGGTGGCACTGGCCGCGCACGTCCGGGCCCTGCGACAGGTCACCGGCAGTCCCCGGATCACCACCGGTCTGGCCACCAACGGCCGGCTGGAACGGCGCGGCGGGGCCGAGGTCTACGGGCTGTTCGTCAACTCGGTCCCGCTGACCGCCGAACCGGACGGCTGCTCCCCACTGGACCTGGCGCGCCGGGTGCACCGGGCCGAGCTGGACATGATGCCGCACCGCAGGGTGCCGATCGCCCTGCTGGCACAGCTGATGGACGGCACCCGGCTCGACAGCCAGTTCGGCTATCTGAGCTTCCACGCGCTGGGTCGACTGAGCTCGGCACGGATCGTGGACGGAAAGATCGGCTGCGAGCCCACGCTGCGGCACGAGCCGAACAGCTTCCCCTTCACCGCCGCGCTGATCCAGGACTCGGCATCGCAGCGGGTGCTGCTGGCCGTGGACCACCAGCGCTCGCTGGTGCCCGACACGGTCGCCCTCGACTACATCACCGCCTACACCGCCGCCCTGGACGAGATGGCTGCGTCCGCAGGACACGGCAACACCGACGAAGAAAGGCTCCTCCCCTGATGGACGCGACATACGCCCCCCTGGCGACCGCCCCCGCGGCCGGACCGGACGACGGCACCACCCTGGACGAACTGGTCGCCCAGACCTGGTGCAAGGTCCTGGGGCTGGAGACGGTCGAGCCGCACCACGACTTCCACAGCTGCGGCGGCCACTCGCTGCACGCGCTGCGGATCGTGCATGTGCTCCGCCGCCGACTGGACGTCGAGATCGAGCTGCTGACCCTGCTCAACGCCCGTGACCTGGCCGACTTCACCGAGACCGTCCGGGCGAGCCTGGGCAGCGCCGCACCGAGTCGGCCCGCGCTGGTACGCAGCCCGGGCGGTGCCCGGTGACCGGGATCCGGCCCGGGACCGCCGGGGACTGGCTGCTGATCCCGGCTCCGCAGCGGGGCCCGGCGTTCCAGCTGTTCTGCTTCCCGCACGCCGGGGGCGACGCCACGGCCTACACCCCGCTGGCCCATGCCCTGGCCCCGCTGGCCGAGGTCCGGGCGCTGCGGATGCCGGCCCGCGGCGGACGGCACCTGGACCCCATGCCGAGCAGCTTCGACGCCCTGGTACGGACCGTCGCGGCCGAGGTGCGCAGGTACCGTGGCGGACGCTTCGGCTTCTACGGGCAGAGCCTGGGGGCGCTGCTGGCCTTCGAGGTGGCCCGGGCACTGCCGCCGGGGGAGCGCCCGGAGCTGGTGGTCGTGGCCGCGTCCGAACCGCCCCAGCTGTGGGCCGGCGGGATCCCCGAGGAGCGCGACGCGGACTCGCTGCTCCGCCACGCCGGCCTGGGCGAACTGATCGCCGCGGAACCGGAGTTGCGGCAACTGGCGCTGGCCGCCGTGCAGAGGGACCTGGACCTGCGCCGCACCTACCGCTACCGCTCCCGGCCGCCGGTCGAGTGCGACCTGTACGCGGTGGCCGGGGACGCCGACCCGATGGTCGGCGCGGCGCAGCTGGACGGCTGGGCCGAGCTGACCACCGGCCGCTTCGGCCGGTCCATCGTCCCCGGCGGCCATCTGCTGGCCACCGTGGCCCAGCCGGGTCCGGTGGAGCTGCTCGCATCCGTCATCGGGCGTGCCCCCGAACCACTCGTCAGGGAGCTCCAGTGCTCAACGCCGTGACCGATCTCAGCGATCCCGCCCTGTGGGCCCGCCCGGACCTGCCGGAGATCATCGACGATCTGCGCGGCGAGGGCCCGGTCCAGCTCACCTCGACGGCCGAGGACGGCCCGGTCTGGTCGGTGATCTCCTACCGGGAAGCCGTCCAGGTGCTCCGGAGCCCGGTGGTCTTCAGCTCGGAGCAGGGCTCGCTGCTGGGCAGCGGGGAGGGGCTGACCCCCGCCGGGGTGGGCAAGATGATGGCCCTGTGCGACCCGCCCCGCCACCGCGAACTGCGGGCCCCGGCCACCGCGGCCTTCTCGCCGGGCCGGTCCCGCGCGGCCGCCCCGGGCATCCTGGAGATGGCCCGCGGGCTCTTCGACCGGGCGCTGACCGAAGCACGGGTCGATCTGGTGGACGTGGTCTCGGCACTGCCGCTGGCGGTGATGTGCGACCTGCTCGACGTTCCCGAAGCGGACCGCGACATGGTGGTCCGGGTCTGCGACCAGGCCTTCCTGGGCGACACCGCGGAGCAGCGCCGGGCCGGGCACCAGCAGCTGATCCCTTATCTGCTGCACCAGGTGATGCGGCGGCGGCTCGACCCGGGTGACGACCTGATCAGCACCATGGCCACGCACCGGATCGGCGGGCGGCTGCTGCCGATCGAGGACGTGGTGCTCAACCTCGACAACATCGTGGTCGGCGGGGTGCAGACGGTCCGGCACGCCTCGGCGATGGGACTGCTGACGCTGGCCCAGCGGCCCGACCTGTGGCGGCTGGTGCAGAGCGGATCGGTCGACATGGACAGCGTGGTCGACGAACTGCTGCGGTGGACCTCGGTCGGGCTGCACACCCTGCGTACCGCCACCGAGGACGTGGAGCTCGGCGGCCGCACCATCCGGCGCGGAGAACGAGTCGTCGTCTGGACCTGGCCGGCCAATCACGACCCCGAGGCGTTCACGCAGCCGCACGAGATCATCTTCGACCGGTCGCCGAACCGGCACCTCGCACTGGGTCTCGGGGCGCACTACTGCATAGGGGCGCCGCTGGCCAAGGCCGAACTCGGCGCCGTCTTCTCGGCCGCCGTCGAACGGCTGGCCTCGATCGAGCCGATCGGCGCCCCCCAGTACAACCGCTCGCTGATCAACTTCGGCCTGGAGCGCCTCCCGGCGCTGCTGACCGCCCGCTGAACAGAGCCCGTCCCGCTTCGTCCCACTCCCGCTCGCCACCGGAAAGGCCCCACCACCATGACGAACCCGTTCGAGGACGAGAACGCCGAGTACCAGGTCCTGGTCAACGAGGAGAACCAGCACTCGCTCTGGCCCACCTGGATCGAGGCCCCGACCGGATGGTCCGCCGCCTTCGGCACCGCCGGCCGCCAGGACTGCCTCGACTACATCGAGGCCAACTGGACCGACATCAGGCCGGCCAGCCTGCTCGGCGCCCTCGCCCGGTAGCCGGAGCAACGACCCGGAGTTCCCGCGGTGTCCCGCGCGCCGCGCGGAAACCCCCATGACGTTGGATGAAGGAAGACTCGTGATCCCGGTTTCGTTTGCACAGCAACGCCTCTGGCTGGTCGACCAGATCGAGGGCCCCAGCCCGCTCTACAACCTCCCTGTCGCCCTGCGACTGCACGGCTCGCTGGACCTGCCCGCCCTGCGCACCGCTCTGGCGGACGTCATGGGCCGGCACGAGGCCCTGCGCACGGTCTTCCCCGAACTTGCCGGGGTGCCGGTGCAGCAGGTGCTCCCGGTGGCGGAGGCGCCGCTGCGCTTCGAGGCGGTCCACTGCGGTCCGGGAGAGTACCCGGCGCTGCGCGACGCCGCCGCAGCCAGCCCGTTCGACCTGCGGCGCGAGCCGCCGATGCGGGCGACCGTGTTCCTGCTGGGCCCGGACGAGGCCGTGCTGCTGGTGGTGCTGCACCACATCGCCGGCGACGGCTGGTCGCTGGCACCGCTGCTGCGGGACCTGGGGACCGCCTATACGGCGCGCACCGCGGGCGGGGCCCCCGATTGGGAGCCGCTGCCGGTCCAGTACGCGGACTATGCGCTCTGGCAGCGCCGGATGCTCGGCGGCGAAGAGGATCCGCAGAGCCTTCACCACCGTCAACTCTCCTACTGGAAGCAGAAGTTGGCTGGTCTGCCGGAGGAGCTGGAACTGCCCTTCGACCGCCCCAGGCACTCGGCCTCCGGCGACGGCGCGGAAGCCCGTGACTTCCGCCTGGACGCCGAGTTGCACGCACGGCTCCGCAGCTTCGCGGTCCAGCACCGGGTCACCATGTTCACCGTGCTCCAGGCCGGGCTCGCGGCACTGCTGTCCCGGCTCGGGGCCGGCACGGACATCCCGCTGGGGACGGGGGTGGCCGGCCGGACCGACGAGGCCTTGGACGACCTGGTCGGGTTCTTCGTCAACACGCTGGTGCTGCGCACCGACACCTCCGGCGACCCGTCGTTCGCGGAGCTGGTCGGACGGGTCCGCAGGACCCATCTGGAGGCCCTGTCCCATCAGGACATCCCCTTCGACCGGCTGGTGGAGGAGGTCAATCCGGCGCGTTCGCTGGCACGGCACCCGCTGTTCCAGGTGATGCTGGTGATGCAGAACAACGACGGCGCCGAGTTGGAGCTCCCCGGTCTGGTCTGCTCGGCCGAGCCGATCGGCCTGCGAGTGGCCAAGTTCGACCTGACCATGGGTCTCCAGGAGTCCTTCGGGGCCGACGGCGAGCCGGCCGGGATCGAGGGCTCGGTCGAGTACGCGACCGCCCTGTTCGACAACGCCACCGTCGACCTGCTCACCGAGCGGCTGGTGCGGCTGCTGTCCGCCGCGGTCGCCGATCCCCAGGCCCCCATCGGACGGCTGGACGTGCTCGGCGCGGACGAGCGGCACCAGGCGCTGTACGGCTGGAACGACACCACGGCCCCGGTCACCAACGGCTCGCTGCCGCAGCTGTTCGAGCGGCAGGTGGCGCTGACCCCGGACGCGGTGGCGCTGGCCTCCGACGAGGAGCAGCTCAGCTACGCGGAGCTGGACGTCCGGGTGAACGCGCTGGCGCAGCACCTGCTCCGGCTCGGCGTCGGCCCGGAGACCCCGGTGGCGATGCTGATGGACCGCTCGGTCGACCTGGTGGTGGCCACCCTGGCGATCATCAGGGCCGGGGGGTTCTATGTGCCGCTGCACACCAGCTTCCCACCGGACCGGATGGCCTGGGTGATCGCCGACACCCGCGCCGCCGTGATCATCACCGACCGGGCCGAGGTCGGCTTCCCGCACGACGCCCGCGTGGTCCGGGTGGCGGACGCCGAGACGGAGCAGACGGGCGCCCCCTCGGACCCGGCCACCGTCGACCCGGCCCCCTTCGCCCCGGCCCCCTTCGCTCCGGTCCACCCGGACCAGCTGGCCTATGTGATGTTCACCTCGGGCTCCACCGGGGTGCCCAAGGGCGTGGCCGTCCGGCACCGCGACGTGGTCGACCTGACCGCCGACCGGCAGTGGCGCGGCGGGGCGCACGAACGGGTGCTGCTGCACTCGCCGCACGCCTTCGACGCCTCCACCTACGAGCTGTGGGTACCGCTGCTGTCCGGCGGGACGGTCGTGGTGGCGGCCCCGGGCGGACTGGACGACTGGACGCTGACCAAGGCGATCGAGCGGCACCAGGTCACCGCCCTGTTCATCACCAAGGCGCTGTTCGACCTGTTCGCGGAGGAGAATCCGGAGGTCTTCGCGGGGCTGCGCCAGGTGTGCACCGGCGGTGAGGCCGCCTCGGCGGCGATGATGCGCCGGGTACTCGACGCGGTCCCCGGCCTCAGGCTGGCGCACGTCTACGGCCCGACCGAGGCGACCACCTTCGCGACGCTCCAGGAGCTGTCCCAGGACGACCTCGCCGGGGTGCGGGTGCCGATCGGCAGTCCACTGGACAACATGCAGACCTATGTCCTGGACGGCAACCTGCTCCCGGTCCCGCCCGGGGTTCCCGGGGAGCTCTACATCGCCGGCGCGGGCCTGGCCCGCGGGTACTGGAACCGGCCCGGGCTGACCGCCGAGCGGTTCGTGGCCTGCCCGTACGCCGCCGGCGGCCGCATGTACCGGACCGGCGACCTGGTGCGCCGACGCGCGGACGGCGCGCTGGAGTTCGTCGGCCGGGTCGACGCCCAGGTGAAGCTGCGCGGCTTCCGGATCGAACTCGGCGAGATCGAGGCGGTGCTCGCCCAGCACGAGGGCGTCGGACAGGTGGTCGTGCTGGCCCGGGAGGACCAGCCCGGGGACATGCGGCTGGTCGCCTACTGCACTCCCGCCGCCGCGGCCCCCGACCTGGCGGCGGAGCTCAGTGCCTTCGCGACGCGGTCGCTGCCCGGCTACATGGTGCCCTCGGCCGTGGTGGTCCTGGACACGCTGCCGATGAACGCCAACGGCAAGATCGACCGCAAGGCGCTGCCCGCCCCGGTCTACGGGGCCCGTACCCCGAGCGTCCCGAGCACCCCGCAGCAGACCCGGCTGTGCGAACTCTTCGCCGACGTACTCGGGTTGGACTCGGTCGGGATCCACGACAACTTCTTCACCCTGGGCGGCCACTCGCTGCTGGCCACCAGGCTGATCAGCGCGGTCCGCACCGAGCTCGGCCACGAGTTGGGCATCAGGACGCTGTTCGACCTGCCCACCGTCGCCGAGTTGGCGCAGCACATCGAGCAGGAGCGGACACAGGCACGCGACGCCCTGGTCCCGGTACCGCGGGGCGAGCGGCTGCCGCTGTCCTTCGCCCAGCGGCGGCTCTGGTTCCTCAGCCGGCTGAACGGCCCGAGCAGCACCTACAACGCCCCCCTGGTGCTGCGGCTGAACGGCCTGCTGGACCACGACGCCCTCCAGCTGGCCGTCCAGGACCTGGTCACGCGACACGAGAGCCTGCGCACGCTGTTCCCCTCGGTCGAGGGCGAGCCGGTCCAGCGGATCCTGGAGCCGGCCGCGGCCGAACCCAGCTTCGTCCGGCACCAGGTCCAGCAGGCCGAGTTGGACGAGCTGGTCGCCCGCGCGTGCGGATACGCCTTCGACCTCGCGGTCGACCTCCCGCTGCGGGTTTCGGTCCTGTCCACCGGCGCCGACCAGCACGTCCTGGTGCTGCTGCTGCACCACATCGTCTGCGACGGCTGGTCGATGGCCCCGCTGCGCCGCGACCTGGCCACGGCCTACGCCGCCCGGATGGCCGGAGCCGCCCCGGACTGGGCGGAGCTTCCGGTCCAGTACGCGGACTACGCCGTCTGGCAGCGGGAGCAGCTGGGCACCGAGGACGACCCGTCCAGCGTCATCGCCCAGCAGTCGCGCTACTGGCGCGCGGCGCTGTCCGGCCTCCCCGACGAGCTGGCCCTTCCGCACGACCGCTCCCGCGCCGAGCCGGCCGGGCAGGGCGGCGAGACCCTGGGCTTCAGCATCGGTGCGGACGTCCACGCGCGGGTGTCCGCCCTCGGCCGCCGGACCGGCACCACCGCCTTCATGGTGCTGCAGGCCGCCTTGGCCGCGCTGCTCACCCGGCTGGGCGCGGGCGAGGACATCCCCATCGGCGCCCCGGTCGCCGGGCGCACCGACGACTCCCTGAACGACCTGGTCGGCTTCTTCGTCAACACCCTCGTGCTGCGGACCGACACCTCGGGCAACCCCACGTTCCGGACCCTGCTCGACCGGGTGCGCGAGACCGACCTGGCCGCCTACCAGCACCAGGACCTGCCGTTCGAGCGGCTGGTGGAGTTGGTCAACCCGGCCCGCTCGACCACCCGTCACCCGCTGTTCCAGGTCATGCTGGTGCTGCAGAACGCCGCGGACTCGCAACAGCCGCTGCCCGGCCTCCAGGTCGGCGAGTTCGAGGGGCTGCGCACGCAGACCGCCAAGTTCGACCTGTCCTTCGCGCTGCGCGAGCTGCTCGGCCCGGACGGGCAGCCGGCCGGAATGGAAGGCGAACTCCAGTTCGCCACCGACCTGTTCGACCCGGAGACGGCCGAACTGCTCACGATGCGCTTCCAGCGGCTGCTCGCGGTCGTCACCGAGCAGCCCGACCTGCCGGTCACCGGCGTCGACGTGCTCACCGAGGCGGAGCAGTGGCAGCTGCTGGCCTGGAACGACACCGGGCGGGCCGTCCCCCCGGCCACCCTGACCGCCATGGTCCAGGCGCAGGCGCTGCGCACCCCGGAGGCCACCGCGGCGCTCTTCGAAGGCGCCACCCTCAGCTACGCCGAACTGGACGCCGCCGCCGACCGGCTGGCCCGGCGGCTGGTGCGGCTGGGCGCGGAGCCGGAGCGGGCCGTGGCCGTGGCGCTGCCGCGTGGCCTGAACACCGCAGTGGCCTTCCTGGCGGTGCTCAAGTCCGGCGCGACGTACTTCCCGATCGACCCGGCCTACCCCGAGGATCGGCTCGGCTACCTGCTCGCGGACGCCCAGCCGGTGCTGCTGCTGACCGAGCGCTCGGTGGCGGCGGCCCTGCCGCAGTCGGCCTCCCGGCCGGTGCTGCTGCTCGATGATCCGGCGCCGGAGGAGGACCCGCGGCCGCTCCCGGCTGCCGCGCCGGCCCGCCCCGAGCATCCGGCGTACCTCATCTACACCTCGGGCTCCACCGGGCGGCCCAAGGGGGTCGTGGTCACCCACACCGGAGCGGCCGCCCTGCTGGGGGTGACCGTCGAGCGCTTCGAGGTCGAGCCCGGGGACCGGTTCCTCCAGTTCGCCTCGACCGGCTTCGACGCCTCCATCTGGGAGATGGCCATCTCGCTGGTGTCCGGCGCCACCCTGGTGCTGGCGCCCGCCGAACGGCTCGCCCCGGCGCGCCGCTGGCCGAACTGCTCGCCGAGACCCGGGTCAGCCATGTGCACCTGCCGCCCGCCGCCCTGGCCGTGCTGCCCGAGGGCGGGCTGCCGGACCTGAGAGTGGTCACCGTCGGCGGATCGCCCTGCTCGCCGGCGCTGGTCCGGGACTGGTCCGCCGGCCGGCTGATGATCAACGCGTACGGTCCCACCGAGTCCACCGTGTGCGCCACCCTCACCGGACCGCTGTCCGGGAGCACCACCCCGACCATCGGCAGTCCGGTCCGGGACACTCAGGTCCATGTCCTGGACTCCGGGCTGCGGCCAGTGCCGCCGGGCGTGACCGGAGAGCTGTACCTGGCCGGCGCGGGTCTGGCCCGCGGCTACCACAACCGCCCCGCGCTGACCGCGGAACGGTTCGTGGCGAACCCCTTCGGCGGTCCCGGCGCGCGGATGTACCGGACCGGCGACCTGGCCCGCCGGGGCAAGGACGGCGGTCTGACCTTCCAGGGACGCGCCGACAGCCAGGTGAAGATCCGCGGTTTCCGGGTGGAACCCGGCGAGATCGAGGCCGCGTTGACCGAGCTGCCGCAGGTCGCGCAGGCCGCCGTGGTGGTCCGGGAGGACACGCCGGGGGATCGGCGGCTGGTCGGCTACGTCGTTCCGGCCGGGAGCGCCGGCAGCGCCGGGAGCGCCGAAATGGAGGCGGCAGCGCTGCGCTCGGCACTGGCCGCCACCCTGCCCGGCCATATGGTGCCCGCGGCCTTCGTGCTGCTGGACGCGCTCCCGCTCACCATCAACGGCAAGCTCGACCTGCGGGCCCTGCCCGCGCCGGAGTACGGCCGGTCGGCCGGCCGGCAGCCGCGGTCGCCGCGCGAGCAACTGCTCTGCGAGGTGTTCGCCGAGGTCCTGGGCCTGGCCCGGGTCGGCATCGACGAAAGCTTCTTCACCCTCGGCGGACACTCGCTGCTGGCCCCGCAGCTGGTGTGGCTGATCAACCAGCGCCTCGGCGTCTCGCTGCCGCTGAGCGTCGTCTTCGACCGCGACACCGTGGCAGCGCTCGACCCCATGCTGGACGCCTTCGCGGGCGTCGAGGCGGCACCTGTCGGCGCCGACGACTTCGCCGCGGACGCGGTACTCGACCGGGCGATCACCGCCGAGGGCCGCCCGGCGCCGGCCCTGGGCGCCGAAACGGGCGGACCCACCGGGATCCTGCTCACCGGAGCCACCGGCTTCCTGGGCTCCTTCCTCCTGCGGGAACTGCTGGACCGCACCACCGCCGAGGTGTTCTGCCTGGTCAGGGCCTCCGGGCTGGAGGCGGCCGAGCAGCGGATCCAGCAGAGCCTGGACGGCTACGGCCTGTGGGAGGAGCGGCTGCGCGACCGGATCCGGCCGGTGCCCGGCGACCTGGCCCAGCCGCTGCTCGGGCTCACCCCCGACCGCTTCGACCGGCTCGCCAAGCAGGTCCAGGTGATCTACCACAACGGCGCCAGGGTCAACATCATGGAGTCCTACGCCCAGTTGCGGGCCGCCAACGCGGTCGGCGTCCAGGAGGTGCTCCGGCTGGCGGTGCTGCACCAGCTGAAGCCGGTGCACTACGTCTCCACCCTGAGCACGGTCGTGGCCGGACCGGAGGACCCCGAGCTGCTCCCGGAGGAGTGGGAGAGCGACCCGCAGCTGCTGGGCGCCAGCGGCTACGTCCGCAGCAAGTGGGTCGCCGAAAGGATCATCCGGCTCGCCCACGAGCGCGGGATCCCCACCGCGATCTACCGGACCGCGCGGATCAGCGGGGACTCCCGCACCGGGGCGGTGGCCGACCGGGACGCCTTCTGGCACTACGTCAGGGCCTGCGTCGAGATCGGGGCGCGCCCGCTCCCGGACCATCCGGACGACGACCTCCAGGAGAACCTGGTCCCGGTCGACTTCGTCGCCGGCGCCCTGGTCCGGCTGGCCGGCTCCCGGCCCGCCGACGGCCGGACGGTCAACCTGGCCGCCGCCGCCCCGGTCCGCCTGGGCGCCGTCCTGGAGCACGCCAGGACCCTCGGCTACCAGGTGGAGGACCTGCCCTACGAGCAGTGGCACCACCGGCTGGAGGCGGCGGCGCGGGCGGCAGGGGTCCCGCAGGACAGCTCGCTGCGGGCGGTGGCCCTGATGAACAGCGCCACCGCCGCCACCGGCCGGGGACGCCAGCCGCGCGACTTCGACCGCCGCAACCTGCTGCAGGGACTCGACGGCTCCGGGATCGAGGCCCCCGAGGTCGGCCCCGAGCTGCTGGACCGCTACTTCGCCTACTTCGTCGCCTCCGGGCAGCTCCCCCGGATCCCGATCGGCTCCGCCCCGCGGGCCGGCCGTGAAGGCCCCCGCCCGCAGCCGGCCGCCCCGGCACCAGAGCGCACCCCGACCCGGCAGGGAGACCCACAACCCCATGAACCCCGCAACGCCCGCCCGTAGCGCGCAACGCCAGCGCTACCTGATGTGCCGTCCCACCCACTTCGAGGTGACCTACTCGATCAACCCCTGGATGGATCCGGCGAAGCCGGTCGACCGCGACCTCGCCGTCACCCAGTGGGAGCAGCTCGCGGACCTCTACCGGCAGCTGGGACACCAGGTGGAGGAGATCACGCCGCTCCCCGGATACCCGGACATGGTCTACGCGGCGAACGGCGCCACCGTGGCCGACGGCAGGGTGCTCGGGGCCCGCTTCCGCAACCAGGAGCGGGCCGCCGAGGGGCCGGCCTACCTGGAGTGGTTCCGCGCCAACGGGTACACCGAGACCCACGACCCGGTCCAGGTGAACGAGGGCGAGGGCGACCTGCTGGTGGTCGGGGACCGGATCCTGGCCGGCACCGGATTCCGGAGCAGCCCCGAGAGCCACGCCGAGGCCCAGGAGTTCCTGGGCCGACCGGTGGTGGGGCTGCGGCTGGTGGACCCGTTCTTCTACCACCTCGACACCGCGCTGACCGTGCTGACCGACGACGAGGTCATGTACTACCCGGGGGCCTTCTCGCCCGGCAGCCGGGCGGTGCTGGAGCGGCTCTACCCGGACGCGATCCAGGTCTCCCGCGCCGACGCCGAGGTCTTCGGGCTGAACGCGGTCAGCGACGGCCTGCACGTGGTCCTGCCCGAGGCCGCCACCGCGGTGGCGACCAGGCTGCGGGAGCGGGGCTTCACCCCCATCGGCGTCGACCTGTCCGAACTCTTCAAGGGCGGCGGCAGCGTGAAGTGCTGCACCCTCCGGCTGCGGGACTAGCAGCCCCCAGTTCTTGGCATTGGCCCCCGTACCTGACGACCTCCGAACTCTGATGACCAGGGAGTACCACCATGTTGTTGAACCGCAATCAGCTTGAGAGCTACCGCAGGGACGGATTCCTGCTGGTGGAGTCGTTGTTGGAGCAGACCGAGGTGGACGCGCTGTGCTCGGCCTTCGTACGGGACTGCGCGGTGCCCGGTCCGCAGCGGATCGCCGAGGACGACGGCGCCGCGGTGCGCGCCGTCTACGCGTCGCACCAGCGCCAGCCGGAGTTCGCGGACCTGATCCGCGATCCGCGCCTGCTGCTGCCGGTGGAGCAACTGCTCGGCGCGGACAGCTACGTCTACCAGTTCAAGATCAACGCCAAGCCGGCCTTCGGCGGCGAGAAGTGGTCCTGGCACCAGGACTACACGGCCTGGCAGATCGCGGACAACCTGCCGGCGCCGCTCCAGGTGAACATCGGGGTCTTCCTCGACGACGTCACCGAGTTCAACGGACCCGTCATCTACCTGCCCGGATCGCACCGCGGCGGCCTGCTGAACGACCGGCGCGCCGAGCGGGCGAAGTCGGAGCAGCACCTGGACCCGGACGACATCGCGCTCACGCCGGAGCAGCTGGCCAGTCATGTCGCCCGGCGCGGCATGGTGAGCCCCAAGGGCCCCGCGGGATCGGTGGTCTTCTTCTCCTCCGAGGTCGTGCACGGCTCGGCCCCCAACATGTCCCCGATGGCCCGGCGGCTGCTCATCGCCACCTACAACGACGTCTCCAACCTGCCCAGTTGGCAGGGGGAGCCGCGCCCCGACTACGTGGTGTGCCGGGACACCGAGCCGCTGAGCCCGCTCGACGGCACCTTCCTGCGGCAGCGCGAGCTGGTGGGGGTCTGACCGGCGCGGATGCGGCAGCGGTCGGACCGAGGGCAGAGGGAAGAAGGGAATGAGGACATGGACCGGTCGGATCCGCACAGCGGCCACGACAACGGCAACGGCAGCGGCAACGGCACTCGGATGATCCGGTACGGCCTCCGCGGCCAGGCGGAGCGCCTCGACGAGGGGAGGCGGCAGGTGCCGGCGGCGGGACAGGTGGACCTGTGGCTGCTCCGCCAGCCGGACGCCCGGCGCGTCGGGGAGGAACTGGACCTGGCGCTGCTGGACGGAAAGGAGCGGCAGCGGGCGGGGGCCTGCCGGCGTCCGGAGGACGGGCGGCTCTATGCGATCGCGCACATCGCCCTGCGGCGGGTGCTCGGCTCCTACCTCGGGATCCATCCCGGCAGCATCGACTTCGTCCGCGAGCCCTGCCCCTGTTGCGACGGGCCGCACGGCCGCCCGGCGGTTGCGGCCGACCCGCCCGGGGTGCACTTCTCGCTGTCCCACGGGCGGGGAATGGTGCTGGTCGGCGTGGCACCCGTCCCGATCGGGGCCGATGTGGAGGCGGTGCCCGACCCGGAGACGGTCGAGACCTGCTCGGCGGCGCTGCACCCGCGGGAGCAGGAGGAGCTCCAGGCCCTGCCACCAGGTGCGCGCAGCGCGGCGTTCGCCCGGATCTGGACCCGCAAGGAGGCCTATCTGAAGGGCATCGGCACCGGGCTGGCCCGGGACCCGGCCGCCGACTTCCTGGGGGCCGACCCGGCGGCTCGGCCGCCCGGCTGGACGGTGCTGGACATCAGCTGCGGTCCGCGGCATGCCGCCGCCGCGGCGGTGCTGGGCGGCCCACCGTCGTCCGTCTCGGTCCGGTGGCTTTCGGCGGACGTGCTGCGGGCGCAGCCCGGTGTGCCCGCACTGCGCCCGCGGGGGCCCGGGAGTCACGCCATGCTGCTTACCGGCTCCGGAGCGCCGGCCTCGGAGCTGCTGTCGGCTTCGGCCTGCTGACGCTGCTCCGGGCGGGTCACCAGGTAGCCGGCGGCCAGGGCGAGCAGGACGGCGGCGCCGTACGCGAGGTCGCGGTAGGGCAGGAAGGCGATCAGCGCGGATCCGCTGGCGATGCCCACCGACTGCCCCAGGGTGATCAGGAAACCGTCGGCTCCGGCAACCCGGCCCATCAGCTCACCAGGGGTGTTCAGCTGGACCGCGGTCATCGAGCCGACGATCAGGAAGGGCAGCCCGAGTCCGAACACCAGGGCCGCCGCCACCACCACGACGTCGGAGGGGACCGCCATCGCCACCGCCGAGACGCTCAGCAGCGCCATGCCCATGGCGGTCAGCCGACCCGGCCCGAGCCGGTTGATGGCCGGGCCGGCCAGCAGCCCGCCGAGAATGCCGGTGACTCCCATGGCGGTGACGATCACCCCGGCCCAGGTCGGCGCGTGGTGCAGGCCGACGGTGGCGACGGCCAGCCCGAGGGTCTCGAAGAGCCCCATCACGAACAGGCCCAGCACCAGGGCGGTGGTCAACTGGCGCAGCACCGGGGTCCTGGCCAGGAAGCGGAACCCGGCGGTGGTCTCCGCGCGCCAGCTCTGCTCGGTGCGGGCCGGCTTCGGATCGTCGACCTTGATCAGGGCCCAGCAGACCAGCCCGGCCGCGAAGCTGGCGGCGTCCAGCACGGCCACCGCGCCACCGCCGTAGGCGGCCAGCAGGCCGAGCCCGATGGCCGGGGTGATCAGCCGCTGCCCCTGGGTCAGCGACTGGGACAGCCCGTTGGCCGAGCCGAGCTGCTCCTCCGGGACCATGGTGGGCAGCAGGGCGGACATGGCCGAGCTGGTGATGTCGCTGGAGAGGCCGTAGAGGAACATCACCGTGTAGATCAGCCAGACCTGCCCGGCGTGGTGGACCTGGGTGAGCGACAGCACCAGCAGGCAGGTGGCCGCGTTGGTCGCCATCAGCAGCGGTTTGCGGCGGACCCGGTCGACGACCACCCCGGTCAACGGGGAGAGCAGGGTTCCGGCGATCAGGCAGAGCATGCACAGGCCGGCTCTGGAGGTCGAACCCGTCAGCTCCTTGACCCAGACACCGGCGGCCAGCCAGAGCGCGTAGTCGCCGATGGTGCTGAGGGTGTTGCCGAGGAAGTACAGGCGCATCCGCGGTTGCGCGAGTAGGTCACCCATGGTTTGTCCTTCCAGGTCAGGGGCGAGGGGACGGTAGTCGAAGCGGCTGGGACGGGTCAGGACGGGTCGGGCAGGTGCAGGGTGGCCGTCGGGTGCAGGACGGCCGTCCAGCCGGCCAGTTCGGCCGTGGTGGCGATCGCCCGCTCGCAGACGGCCAGGCAGCCCAGGCGGGCCTGGTCGACGTCCGGTGCGATCAGGAACATCACACCGCGGGCACCGGCCCGGGACGTGTGGACCCGAATGTGCTCCAGTCCCTCCTGCTCCTCCCCGGACCGGGTGAGCGCAGAGGTGAGGATCCTCCGAGCCTCCTCTGACGTCCCATCAGAACAGCTCATGGAGAATGAGATTGCGTGCATGAATCGACTGTCGCGCATCACCGGGGGCCCAGTGAAGGCAATCCGGAGTCACTTAAATGACATGGCTCATACGTGCCAGCGGAGCCGGTCGAACGGATCCGGATCTTGACGGGTGATCGCCAGGACGGTAGGGAGGACGCCGGACGCCCGCAGCCGGCCGAGCAGTCGCCGAACGGCCGGGCAGGACGACGAGAGCAAGGGGGGAACGCTGAAATGCTGGGTGCACTTGGGCTGACCGACGAGGGTGAGGCCGTCTACCGGCTCATGATTGCCCAGCCCGACTGGACGGTCGCCCAGCTCGCCGAGGAACTGCACTGGGGCGTCGACTCGGTGCGGGCAGCCCTGGACCAACTGGCCGACCTGGAACTGCTCAGACCGTCCTGGACGGCAGACGGTCTGCCGCGCATGGCCAACCCCCAGGTGGCCTTCGAGGTCCTGCTGGCGCGCCGCCAGGCGGACCTGACCCGCCAGCTCCAGGAAGTGGAGGTCAGCCGGGCGGTCATCGCCGCGCTGACGGAGGAGTACGCCGCGTCGGACCTGGGCACCGAACGGGACGGCATCCAGCGGCTGCACAGCATGGAGGACATCAGAATCCTGTTCCAGGAGCTGGGCAGACAGACCCAGGAGGAGACGCTCTCGTTCGCCCCGGGGGGACCGCAGACCCCGGAGAACCGCGCCGCCAGCCGTCCGGTGACCGAGGCCCTGCTCGCGCGCGGGGTCAAGGTCAGGACCATCTACCTCAGCAGCGTCCGCAACGACCCGGGCAGCATCACCCATGCCGACTGGCTGGCCGAACAGGGAGCCCAGACCCGGACCAGACCGGCGCTCCCGATGCGGATGCAGATCGTGGACCGGAAAGTGGCCGTCGTCCCGCTCGATCCGGACGACAGCTCGAAGGGCGCGGCCGTGATCAGGGAGCAGGGGGTGCTCGCAGGGCTGTGCGCGTTGTTCGAGTACGTGTGGGAGGCGGCGGAGCCGTTCGGGGAGATCTCCTCCACGCCCAAGGGCGAGATCAGCAACCAGCAACGGGAACTGCTCAGGCTGCTGTCGAAGGGACTCACCGACGAGGCGGCGGCGCGCCAGCTCGGAGTGTCGCTGCGGACCGAGCGGCGCATGATCACCGATCTGATGGAGCAACTGGGTGCGCAGAGCAGGTTCCAGCTCGGCCAGCGGGTGATGGAGACAGGGGTGCTCTAGCCTTCTCCATCATTTCTCATCCTCATACGGCCGAAATCCGGGCCACCGCCACTGCTTCCTCACCGGCGCGCAGCCTCCCGCGGAGGCGTCCGGCCAGCCTGAAGGCGAGCCCGACCACGGCCTGGTGGTAACGGCCAGCAGTGGGTCGGTGAGCAGTTGCCGTACTTGCCGCTGACCGCCTTTGCAACAGCAGCCTCCTCCTCGCGGACCGGCCGCGCTGGGCTGCGCCGGGGAGAGGAGCGGGCGTGGGCGGATGCCGGCGGGTCAGCCGGCAGCCCGCTGCCACGCGTCGTCGTACATTTCCTGGGCGTTTGCCTCGTTGTAGTGCCCGAAGGCGTCTATCCCGCCGGGGCCGGTGAAGCCGATCAGCACGCCGACCACCGCCCACTGGTGATCGGGACCCACTTGCTGGAAGAGCGGCGAGCCGCTCGCACCAGCCCTGATGTCGCAGTTGTTCATCTGCCAGGTCTGTGCGGCGTAGCGGTAGTTCTGGATGGTTCGGTTGGCACACGTGGCCTGACGGTTCTGCGGCGTGTAGTAGCCGAGGGTCGCGACGCCGGAGATCGAGGTGAGGTTGAGAATGGGGAAAAATTTGTACACGCCGACGCTGGCCAGCGACCGCCCGGTACTGCCGCGTCCGACCACGGCGAAGGCGTAGTCCCATTGATGCCCTGGACGTGATGCTGTTGAGAAGTAGTACGTGTCCAGGACCTGGAAGCGACCGTTGGGGGCCCTTCCGCCGTCGTAGCCCGGGTAGTAGTAGATGCTGCCGCGGTCCGCGTCCTCGACGCAGTGCCGGGCGGTCTCGATGATTCCGAACCTGGCATTGGGGCTGGCCAGGGAGACCGCGGCGCAGTTCTTGTCCTGGCACCCCTGGGTGAAGTACAGCTTTCCGTAGCCGTCGTTTCCGGCGACTTGGGGTTCGGGCGCGGACGTCTGCACGGCGTCCGACTCGGCGGCGTGTCCGGCGGTCGATGTCGCCGGCGACCGCGCGTCCGAGGCGGCAGACGCCTTGCAGGCGCCAGGCGCGGCCTGGCCGGCCGAGGCGGCGTAGGCCGGGCCGCCGACGCACACTCCGGCGATCAGCAGCGCGGCGGCCAGCACCGGACAGGCAAGTCGTCGAACCCGTGCCGGCCTGACCCCGGCCTTGGCGCGGCCGAAGCGCGCCCTCCCGATGCCGGTGCCGAGGAGCGCGGTGAGGAAGGTACTCCTGGCCAGGGCGGCCAGGAAGCGGTACTGGACGGGCGAGCTGCGCATGTGCATGGGAAATCCCTCTCCCGTTGAGTGAAAAACCGTCAGTTGCTCCGGAATGGCAGGTACATCAGCCTGAGGTGCCCCCGTGATCTTGGATACTCGTCCTTGCACGGCGAGGGTGTGTCCTTGTCGGGTCTCGTGTGGGGTGAGGTAGCCCAAGGTGGGGTGTTTGCGTAGCCGGCGGCGGTTGCCGAAGGTCTCGATCACCCTGTTGCCCAATTCGGGTACAGCTCGCCTGATGGCGAAGGGTGTGGCGTCTGCAGCTGCTCACAGTCCTTCCCCGTCCGGAGCGCGCAGGCGTCCCCGTGCCACGAGGCGGTCGAGTCGTCGCTGCTCTGCGGCCGCCCAGCGGTCCACCCGTTCCGGGTCGAGGGGTGCGCCGTGTCCGACGTGGATCTTCGTGGGACGCAGGGCCAGCATCTCGCGCAGGCTGGCCAGATTGCCGAGGCGGTCGTCGTGGAAGGGCGGGTTGGCGGGTCGCCCCTTGACCAGGCCCAGGAGCGGGGTGGCCACGAGGTCTCCGGCCACCAGGTCGCCGTCGTCGGTCAGGACGGAGACGGAGCCGGGCGTGTGGCCCGGGGTGGGCATGATGCGTGCCTCGACGCCGAAGTCCGCCAGGTGCGTCTCGCCTCGGATGAGCACGTTCGGGTCGAACGGTTCGGTGGTTTCGCGCACCCGGGAGGTGCGGGCGAAGAGGTGCCCGAACAGCCCGATGGGCAGGTAGGGCTCGCTCACCCGGCCCGCTCGGTAGATGCCCAGGTCGGCGACGTGGCCGGCGATCGGTGCGCCGGTGAGTCGGCTGAGCTCCGCGGCGGAGCCGAAGTGGTCGACGTGGCCGTGGGTGACGACGATCAGGCTGACGTCCTTGGGGTCCACGCCGTGGGCGGCGACCTGGTCGTGGATCAGTCGGCCGCTGCCGGGCGTTCCGGCGTCGACGATGACCGGTCGTTTGCCGAGCAGCAGATAGGCGTTGACGACGTGGCGGCCGAGCACCGGTATGGCAATGACCTTGGTCGGTGGCATGGAGGGCTCCTTGACGGGTGCGGGATGGGCGCCGGCCAACGGGCGCCCCGGGCCGCCCGCCCGGCCGGGCACCGAGGAATCCCGGTGGTGGGGATCGCCGTGGCGGTGCCCGGGGCGGGTGCGGCGCGGTTCGAGCGCGAGGTCTACAGCTCGGTGCGGCCCGGGCCGCCTGCGTTGGCGCGGTTGCCGAGGAGGATCCCGACGTACCGGGAGAGATCGTTCCACGAGTGGAGGACGAGGTTGGTCGAGTGACCGTCGCTGTCGGCGGCACCGGCTCCGACGATCGTCACGGGCCGGGTCGTACTGTTGTTGCTGACGGACACCCCGTAGCCGGACATGGCCTCCCAGTTGTTTTCGAGGTTCTGCTCCTGCGTCGGGAGACCGCCCCGCGAGTCGGGCGTGCCCAGGGCCTGCGACATGATCCCGTAGACATTGCTGAACCGCGCTGCTTCCGACGTCACCTGGATCAGGAGCATGAGGGAGCGGGCGGCGGACTGTGCACTGGTGGCGAGGTTGCCGGATGTCGTGGTGGCGAGGCTGGCGACGGACGAGTAGATGTCGTTCATGGAGATCGGCATCGCACCACGGCCGCGTCCGGCTGCCGCGCTGAGGCCGTCGTAGTTGCTGGCGAACGGGAGCCTCTGGAACCCCCCGTGGAAGCCCTGGGCAAGAGCGCCGCCGGTGACCAGGTCGACGGCGGTGGGACTCAGGTCGTTGAAGTAGAGGGTCTGGTTGTTCGCGTTCGTGAAGGCGAGCACGTAGAGGTTCTGCGGATCGATCCACAGCGTCATGGGGAGGGGATGGGTGCTGCCGGTCGCATTGATATCGGCCCGGATGATGCCGCCTGCGTTGCTCTGGGCGATGTACGTGCCGCCGCGGAAAGCATGGCCGGCGGCACGGCGCAGGCTGTTGATGAAGGCGCTGTAGCCGGCGGCGGCGCTGTTGCCCGGCCTGTTGTCGAGCTCCATGTAGATGTGGGCGACCTGCCCGGGGCCGACATCCGCTGCGGCTGGTCCGGCCGTTCCGACCATGGTGGCCAGAAGCACTGCGAAGGAAATGACGACCACCTTCGCGGACCTGAGTCCGAAGAGTCTCACTGCTGTTCTCCCTCTTGCTCGGGGGCTTCGATTTCGGAGGGTCGTCGGGCCGGATTCGCCCGGGCTACGCCTCAAGGGACTTCGCGGCTTCGCGGATCACGTCGAGGACGAAGTCCGGGTGCGAGAGCATGGGGACGTGGCTGCTGTCGACGTCGTAGGTCTTCGCACCCATGCGCTCGGCGGCGAAGCGTTCCAGGTCGGGGTTGACGGTGCGGTCGTCGTTGGCGACGATGTACCAGCTCGGCTTGGTCTTCCAGGCGGTGCCGGGGACCTGCTGGTTGAACAGGTCCGCGTCCGGCACGGCCCCGGTCGCCAGAACGAGTTTCTGCTCCGCTTCGGGCAGGTCGCCGGCGAAGTCCTGAATGCCTGATGCCTTGAGCCACAGGCGCCCGTCGGCGACCTCGATGTGTTCGAAGACGGGTGTGGCGGGGAACTGTTCCTGCTGCTGCTGGGAGGTCTCGGTCTCGTCCGGGCTGAGCGCGGCGATGTAGACCAGTGCGCCGACACGGTCGTGGGTGCCCGCCTTGGTGATCAGGGTCCCGCCGTAGGAGTGCCCGACGAGCACGATCGGGCCCGGCACGTGGTTGAGCGTGAAGGTGACGCACGCTACGTCGCTCTCCAGCGAGTTGAGGCCGTGCTGCGAGGCGAACACCTCGTGCCCCTCAGCCTGGAGCGCGGGAATGAGCTTGTTGAAGCACGAGCCGTCGGCCCAGAGCCCGTGGACGAAGACGATGCTGGCCTTGCCTGCCATGAGATGCGCTCCTTTGTGGACAGTCAGTGGATGGGTTGCCCGCCGTACCACTGCGTACGGTGGGGAGGGAGGGCGGTCGATTCCGCTCGGGCGGCCTTCCGCCGAACGGCGCGACCACGTTGCGGTGGTTGCGAATCACGTGCGGGTGTGACCGGGGCCGGCGGCGTGAATCGACCGGCCGCGCTGTCTACGCCGCGGTTATCGCGGCGACGAACGAGCTGATGTGCGCGGCGACCTGGTCGGGTACCTCCAGCGGGGAGAGGTGGCCGGTGTCGTGCAGCTCGGTGAGGGTGGCGGTGGGGATCAGCGGCAGCAGGTGCTCCCGCAGGACCTGCGGCGGGTCGACCTGGTCGTGGCTGCCGGCCAGGACCAGCACGGGAACGCCGATGGTGCCGACGACGCCGGAGAAGTCCTCGACCAGGCCCTGGCGCGGCCAGGCCAGTCGGGCGCCCTCGGCCGGGCGCAGGCTGTCCTCGACGACCTGCTGCCGCAGCTCCTCGGGCAGAGCGCTGACGGTCAGCACCTGGTCGATGCTCTGTTCCACGCTCTCAGCGGTGTCGTAGGCATGCGACAGGACGTCCTGGAAGTGGCCGGTGATGCCCACCGGTGCGGGCGGCGCGGGTGCGACGAGCACGACGCCGCGCAGGCCGGAGGGCTGACGCGAGGCCAGGACCTGGGCTGTCTTGCCGCCCATGGAGTGGCCCACCACGACGTACTCGCTGCAGCCGAGCGCGTCGATGACGCTTTGCGCGTCGTCGGCGAGCTGCTCGATCCCGTAGGGGCCGGGGACCGCGGTGGACCGGCCCCACCCCCGGTGGTCGGTCGAGGCGAACGCCTGCCCGACATGTAGGTGTTCGATCACGGGCCGCCAGGTGCGGTGTGAGCCGCCCCAGTAGTGCAGGAAGACCAGGGCCGGTCCGCTGCCCTCACGTACGTGCCCGTACAGCCGACCGCCCTGGACCTCGAAGTAGCGCCCTATCGGCGTGTAACCAGTCATGTCGTTCTCCCGTCGGAATCCTGCGGCGGCGATTCGACGTCGCCACCGCGTCACGGCCCGCGTTCCGCCCGTCTCGGCCACGCCCCATCCTGCTGGGGTCCTCGTTGATCAACCACTGTCCCGATTGCCACCCTCCATAATTTTCGGGACAGCTTTCCCTCAAGCCGCACCATGCCTTGCGCCGACCGCACGGCCCTGGGCCAGCAAGGCGGAACGGCACCGGATGTGCGCCGATGCGGGAGCGTCGGATGGCTGGAGTACTACGGACGTAGGATTCCCGCCATGGCACCTCATCGCGTCGCGGTCCTGGCACTGCCCGCCGTGCTGCCCATCGACCTGGGCATCCCCACGCAGATCTTCAACCCCCGGCCCGGGACTCCCTACGAGATGACCGTCTGCGGCGCCACGCGCGGCAACGTGGTCACCAGCACCGGCTTCACCGTGGGTGTGAGCGCCGGACTGCCCGCGCTGGCGCGAGCGGACACCATCATCGTGCCGGGGTACTGGGACTACCGCCGTCCGCCCGCCCCCGAGGTCCTCGCGGCCCTCAAACTCGCCTACCGCCGCGGGGCGCGGATCGCCTCGATCTGCACGGGCGCGTTCACCCTGGCCGCCGCAGGACTTCTCAACGGCCGTACCGTGACGACGCACTGGGCCAGCGCCGACGACCTGGAGGACCTCCACCCGCAGGTGAGCGTGGACCGCAACGTCCTCTACATCGACGACGGACAGATACTGACCTCCGCCGGCGTGACCGCCGGGATCGACCTGTGCCTGTACCTCGTACGCAAGGACCTGGGCGCGGCAGCCGCCAACGAGATCGCCCGCGAACTGGTCGCCGCACCACACCGCGACGGCGGCCAGGCGCAGTACATCGCCCGGTCGCTGCCAGAGCCCACCGCGCACACCCTCTCGGCCACCCGCGACTGGGCCCTGCAGCATCTCGACGAGCCGCTCACCCTGGACATCCTCGCCCGTCACGCCCGCATCTCCACTCGCACGCTCGTGCGGATGTGGCGTCAGGAGACCGGCGCCACCCCGCACCAGTGGGTGCTGACCGCCCGCATCGACCACGCCCGTGAACTGCTCGAAGCCACCCCCCTGAGCGTTGAGCAGATCGCCGACCAGACGGGCCTGGGCAGCAGCACCAACCTGCGGGCACGCTTCCGCGACCACCTCGGCACCACCCCCACCGCGTACCGGCGCATGTTCCAACGCTCCGGCGCGGACGACTGACCAGCATCGCGCAGACGGATCACCGCAGGGCTGCACCGGTGCCGCTCCGGCCGGCGTTGGGCAGATCGGGTCATCGTCAGCGCAACCGGGGCTCGTGTCAGCCGCCGGACTTCGCCGCGGTGCTGCCGGCGGGTCGGTCCGCGCCCGTTGCCAGATGCGCCCGGACGAGCCACTGGGACTTCTCCAGGCCCCGCAGCTGGCCGATCAGCAGGTCCTCGGTCGCGGGCTCGTTCACGCCTGACACGGTGACAGCTTCGCGTGTGCCCTCGATGACACGCGTGTACGAGGCGTCGAGGGCGCTCAGGTGGATGCTGGTGTCGGCGCGGCCGATGCCGTAGTCGTCCCACGCCCGCTCGGCGACCAGCGCGCCGGCGGTTCCCTGCGCGACTCCGCCAAGGGTGGCGATCCGCTCGGCGACGTCATCGGTCATCACACGCACCGCGTCCGCCTGCGCGTCCAGCAGCTCGTGGACAGCGATGAAGTTGGGGCCGACCAGGTTCCAGTGGGCGTGCTTGAGAGTCAGGTACAGGTCGTTCAGAGCGTGCAGGCGCCCCTGCAGCAGCCCGACCGGGGTCGAGGCGTGACCCGGCGAAACGCCTTGGACGACGGATGCGGCAAGCTGTTGCGTGTTCATGGTCTCTCCTCGGATGAGGCGCCCTGGGCGGGTGGGCCAAGAGCCGGTCGGTCCGCCCGCAGGCGGTCCGCCGGTCCGGGGCGGATGTCGAGGATCAGCCTGCCCCGACGGTCTCCCCGGGTCATCAGCCGATTGACTGCGGTTTGACTGGCGGTCGCAGCAACCCGACTTCGTCGGCCGCAGACGCCCTCCTCACCACACGGGGCTGCCCCCGGCAGCCAGTGGCTCCAGGCCGTCCGCCCGCATCGGCAGTTCGGGTCGTCAGTTCTGCCTATGGATCTTCGTGTGCACCGCGGGAGAACCCTGGTTCGCTGGAGAACAAGGTTGAACGGGGCAGGCGGAAGAGGATGAGACTGATGGGAACTCCGGTACATCTCGGCGCGCGCTCACAGGTGCCCCGAGCGCGGAATCCCGGATCCGGATCGCCGGATCGCGGTATCGCAACCAATCCCGGCATGAGCCCATGACCATGACCCGGACCAACGATTGGGGACACGCGTCCGCGACCTGCTCTGCGGCCCCTGGCACGGGTGCTGAGCCGGGTTCCTCTCCCCCTGAACGCGGATTCTGCCTGTCCTGTGGCCACCCCCCAGAGCCGCCCGGGCCAACGGGACACGACCAGGGTCCGGCTGCCGTGCGCGCCCTCGTGGACGAGGTAGCGGCCCGGCTGCTCTTCCTGTATCCGGGCCTGCGGCGTGCCGCGCTGGAACTGGCGGCGGACGGTGAGGTAGGCACCGAGAATGCTGGGCGTCCCGCCGAGAACGTCACTGGTGTCCTGCGGAAGGACGCGACGCCACGCACGGACATCCGCCGTGGCCGCACCAGGCTCGCCTCGGCAGCCAGGACTCAGCTCGCGAACGCCCTCGCGGTGCTCCACGAGGACGGGGACGTGTCGGCTGCCTACCGCATGCTGCTGCGGGCAGCCGAGGGCGTGCACGACGAGGGCGGCGGACGGGTCGGCGCCGAGGAGATTCTCTGGAACCTCGTAGCGGCCTGCCAACTCAGTGCTCGGCCGGAGCACCGAAAGTCCTTGGAAAGCTATATCGACGACGCAGGAACACTGTTCACACCGAGCGTGCGCACTGCCGTGCGCGGCGTCCTGGACCCGGCTGCCGCGCCCGGCTGGCTGCGCCGACAGATCGAGTCGCTCGACAGTCAGGCCGCACCGGCTGAGATCGTGAGGATCGCCGGCGTGGCGGCCTTCGTCGGCAACCTGTCCGACAGTCGGCACGCCCTGCGCCGTGTCGCGTGCACCGACCCCGTCGGCCGCTTCGGCGTGCCGGGCGTACAGGCCAGCATCCTGCTCGCCTTTGAGGCGTACCAGACCGGACAGTGGGATGAAGCCGATCGACTCGCCAGCACCACTGCGGACCAGTGCGCCGCCGAGGGCTACCAGTTGCTTCGCCGACAGGCGCAGACCGTCCTGTCAGTCGTGGCGGCCGGCCGCGGTGACGCCACGACGGCCCGGGCCATCGCCGACGAGATCGCCCGGTGGGCGGCGCCGCGAGGACTCACCTCCCTGCTCGTCGGCGCCCAGTACGCCTGCGTCCTGGCGGCTCTCGCCCAGTCGGACTTCCCCGGGGCCTATCAGCAGGCTTCCAGGTTCACCCCGGCCGGGGACTTTGCCGCTGCCGAGCCGTTCGCCGCGTGGGCGCTGCTCGACTTCGTCGAAGCCGCGCTGCGCGCGGACCGACGCGAGGAAGCCGACGTGTATGCGCACGCCATCAGGCAGGCCAGCCTGACGGCGTCGTCTCCGCGCATGGCGCTGGTGTCCACCGCGGCCATGGCGATGACCGCGCCTGACGAAGACGCGTCGGCCCTGTTCGAGCTGGCGCTGGCCGGCGAGGACGCCGGGCGGTGCCCGTTCGACCGGGCCCGGGTACACCTGCTGGCGGGCGAGCGCCTACGGCGCATGCGGGCGGTGGGCCAGGCGCGCGTCCACCTCGCCGCCGCCCACGACGACTTCCGCCGACTGGGCGCGCCGACCTGGGCACAACGTGCCGCTACCGGGCTGCGTGCCGTCGGCCTGGTTCCACCGGGCACGGACCTCGGCGGCCAGCAGCTCCTGACGGCGAGAGAACTCAGGATCGCGCGACTCGCGGCTGCGGGCCTGAGCAACAAGGAGATCGGCGACCGCCTGTTCATGTCGCATCGAACCGTCGCCAGCCACCTGTACCGGATGTTCCCCAGACTGGGCATCACCTCCCGGGCGGCACTCGGTACGATCCTGCAACCCGCCCGGACTGAGGGCGAGTTCACCCTCGGACCATGAGCCTGGGAGCACTTCGGCTCCACCGGGCCGTCCCCCCAGGCCTCATCTGCCGGCCGCAACGCCGTTCCACCTGCGAAAACCCTCAAGACCGGAGAGAATACGCTCATGCCGATGATCGACGTGTACGCCCCCGTAGGCACGTTCAACGACAAGCACGCCCTCGCCCAGCAGCTCGCTCAGACGATCATGCGATGGGAGAAGGTACCTGCCATCCCCTTCTTCACTGACAACACCGCCGCGTACGTCCACGAGCTGGCACCGGACTCATTCTCGACCGCCGGTGGCGACAGCACCCACGTACGCGTTCAGGTGACCACCAACGCCGGCGCACTCGACCGTGAGCAGCAGCTCGGGCTCGTCAAGGACTTCACCACCCTGCTCGCCGAAGCAGCGGGCGATCCGACCCTTGCGGATCGCACCTGGGTCCAGTTGACCGAGGCCGTCCCCGGGGGATGGGGTATCGCCGGCCACGCCTACACCAACGAGGAGATCGTCCAGCACGTCCGGAGACTGCTCGGCAAGGACTGAGCCCGGCTCTTTCGGCGACCTCGGATCCGCCCGGTACCCACCCATGATCCACATCCTGGTCACACCCGGCGGTGCCCCCGGTTCACCTGCGACAATCCCCGGTAAGGGCTACCAACCGGGGGTGGGGGGCGATGTCGGGGACACCGGGCGGGTTCGCGGTCGAGCTGCGGGAGCAGCGTAAGCGGGCAGGGTTGACTCAGCAGGAGTTGGCGGATGCGGCCGGGGTGAGTCTGCGGACGGTCAGCGACCTCGAACGGGGCGTGGCCACCACCCCGCAGCGGGAGACGGTCCGGCTGCTGGGCAGCGCGTTGTCCCTGCTCGGCGTCGAGCGGGCGCGCTTCGAGACCGCGGCGCGGGGGCGCCCGCTGGAGGTCGTGTCCGCAGCGGCCGCCCCGCCGGTGCGGTCCCTGCCGCGTGACGTGGCCTCGTTCACCGGGCGGCAGCGGGAGCTCGGCCTGCTGACAAGCGGCGCTGTCACAGCGGGCGGTGTGGTGGGCATTCACGCGATCGGCGGGATGGCCGGAGTCGGCAAGACCACTCTCGCGGTCCATGCCGCGCACCGGCTGGCCGCCGACTTCCCGGACGGGCAGCTCTTCATCGACCTGCACGGCTACGACCCGCAGGCCGAGCCCGTCAGCGCCCTGGACGCCCTGGGCCGGCTGCTGCCCCTGCTCGGGGTGTCGGCCCATGCCGTTCCGGCCGGCGAGGTCGAGCGCTCCGCGCTGCTGCGCGACCGGCTCGCCGGCACCCGCACCCTGATGGTGGTCGACAACGCCGCCGACACCGCGCAGGTGCGTCCGCTGCTGCCCGGAACCAGCAGCTGCCTGGTCATCGTCACCAGCCGGCGGCGCCTGCCCGGACTGGACGACGCCACCCTCATCGACCTGAACGCGCTGTCGATCGAGGACGCCGTCGCGCTGCTGCGCCGTGTCGCAGGCCCCGGCCGCATCCACGCGTCGGAAGAACACCTGGCCGAGCAGATCGCCGATCTGTGCGGCCGCATCCCCCTGGCCCTGCGCATCACCGCCACCCGCCTCAAGCACCGGAGCGCCCTCACCCTGGACGACCTCGCCCAGCAACTGCGCGACGACCACCACAGACTCGACGCCCTGGCCGACGGGGACCGCAGCCTCACCGCGACCTTCGAAGGCTCCTACCGCAGGCTCGAACCCGGCCTGCAGCGCCTCTTCCGGCTCCTGGGCCTCATACCCGGACAGGACTTCGACCCCTATGCTGCCGCGAACCTACTGCAGAGCGACCACCGTACCGCCGCCCGCATGCTCGACACCCTCCTCGACCACAACCTCCTGATCCAGCACACCTCCGGCCGATACCGCTTCCACGACCTCGTGCGCGACTACGCCCGGACGCTCACAACCGCCGACAACAGCGAGGCCGCAACAGCCCTCGGCCACCTCTTCGACTACTACGAGCACACAGCCCGCACGCTCAGCGACACCCCCGGCGACAGCTTCATCGTCAGCGACCGCCGATTGGACACGCCAGAACCCTTCGCAGCGCCCCAGTTCACGGCTCGCACCGAACGCCTCGCCTGGCTGCGCACCGAACGCGACAACATCACCGCCGCCGCCGCCCGCGCGAGTACCCGTGGACAACTGATGCGCGCTGTCAACCTCGTCGAGGCGCTGAGCTTCATCCTCCACGCCGACAGCGCCTGGGCCGACGGCATACGGCTGTTCCGGTCCGCCGCCGAGGCCGTCAAAGACCTCGACGCCCCCGTCATGGAAGCCGACCTCCTCGCCCGCCTGGGCCGGTTCCTCTTCCTGAACGGGGATTACAGGGCCGCAGCGACCGTGCACCTGAAAGCCCTGCGGCTCTACGAGGATGCCGGTGAGCGGCGCTGCCAGGCGGTACAGCTGCGTGCGCTGTGCTGGGCGCACACGAACCTGGCCGAGCTTCCCGCGGCGACCGGCTTCGGAACGCGCGCGCTGGAGATCCTCCGTGAAGTCGACGATCTCCCGGGGCAGGCCAGTGCCCTGCTGGCTCTCGCGTTGGCAAGTGAAGGGGTCAACCTCTCGGCCAGCATCGCCCACCTCAAGGAATCCCTGACCATCCATGAGTCTCTTGGCCGACACTCGTGGAAAGTGCCCACTCTGAACCTCCTCGCCGCAGCGGAGACGACCATGGGCAGGTTCCCCGAGGCACTCGCCCATCTCGAGCAGGCCCTGCCCTTGGCCAGGAGCATCGACTCGCTCCGCCTCGAAGGGATGGTGCTGCGCAATTGGGCCCACTGCAGCCTCGCAGTCGGCGACCAGCACGGTGCCGCCGACCTGGCCGAGGCCTCGCTCGCCTCGTTCCTCAGGTACGGGGACGAGATCGGCGCGGCGCACGGCCGCTTGACCGTCGGGGTGGTCAGGCAGGCCGCCGGGCGGCACGCCGAGGCCATTGAGATCATCGAGGCCGGCCTCGCGGCATTCCGCAAGGCCGAACGGCCCGAGTCGATCGGGGAGGCCGTCATCGCCCTCGCCCGCTCCCACCGCTGTCTGGGCCACACGACGGCAGCCGAGGAGCTGTGCCGCGAGGCACTCGGACTGCACGAGCGGAGCGGACTGCACAGCGGCCACGCCCTGGCGCTGGTCGAAGCAGGTGCCCTGGCCGCGCAGACCGGGAGCCATGACCAGGCATTGGCCTACTACGCCCAGGCCCTGGAGATCACCCGCCGACTCGGCACCCTGCCGTGCACGGCCGCGGCCTTGGCTGGCCAGGCGGACTGCCTCTGGTCCCAAGGCCGCCGCGCCGCCGCCCTCGACGCCCTGCGCGAAGCCGTCGGGATCTACCAGCGGATCGGCGCCGGCGCAGCACCCGAGGCCGCCGCCCGCCTCGCCGCGCGGGAACGCGAACATGCGGCGCAATAGGCAGGCCCACCGAATCGCCGGCTGCACCGCAGTGCGCCCGGCTCCCCCGTCACGCCGCGCCGGCGACTCGAAAAGCCCCAACCAGGTCCCGGACCGCGTCAGCTGGTGCCGTGTACGGCCTCCAGGATGACCTTGGTGACGACATCGGGGTTGCTGACCATGGACAGGTGCGGGGCCTTGACCTCGGTGATGTGGGCACCCGCGGCCTGGGCCATGGCGAGCTGCTCGGCCGGCGGGATGGCGTTGTCCGCGGTGCCGACGACCGCCCACGAGGGGATGGTCTTCCACGCCGGGACACCCGACGCCTCGGTGAGAGCCGCGGTGGTCAGCGGCCGCTGGACGGCGCCCAGCTGAGCTGCTTCCTTGGCGGGTAGGCCGTTGGCCATGCAACTGGCGAACGCGCTCTGCTTGATGTACGCGTCCTCCGCGCCCGCCGGGGCGCCCGGGTAGGGCACCAGGGTGAGGTTGGCGTCGTCGGTGACGCAGGATCCCGGAACGGTGGTCACCAGCTGCCCGATGGTCTGTCCCTCGTTGGGGGCGAACGCGTCGATGTAGACCAGAGCCTTGACGTTCGCGTCGCCGGTTGCGGCGTTGGTGATGACGGCGCCCCCGTAGGAGTGACCGACGAGGATGATGGGGCCGGAGATGGTGTCGAGGAAGTCCCGGATCGAGGTGGAGTCGGTGGACAGCCCCTCCAGCGGGTTCGCTGGGGAGTAGACGGTGTACCCGTCGGCCTGCAGCCGGCTGATCACCGCCGACCAGCTCGAACTGTCGCCCCATGCACCGTGGACGAGGACGATGCTGGGCTTGACGGCGGTGTTCGCGGCGGCAACGGCCGCCGTGGGGCTGCTAGTTCCGGCGAACGCGGTCTGGCTGGCCGGAACAGCGATCGCGGCAGCGGCCAGGGCGACGGCTATGGCCGTCACCCGCAGCTTCGGCCGAGTCGTCGACATGATGCGCATCAGTTGTCTCCTTGTCGTGTGCTGCTCTGCGAACCGCCCGGATTGGGCGGCGCAGGGGTGTGCTAGCCGGCGTTGACGGCGACGACCTCCGCCGCCTTCTTGATCAGCTGCGCCGTCTCGTCGGGGTGAGAGACCATGACGACGTGGCTGGAGGTGACCTCCGCGGTGACCGCGTCCATGCGCCGGGCGAACAGGCGCTGAGCGTCCGCCGGGATGGCCTGGTCCTCGGTGGCGACCAGGTACCAGGAGGGCAGGTGCGTCCAGGCCGGGTCGCCCATCACGTCGCCGAAGGTGGACGCGGCCAGCGGCTGCTGGGCGGCGTGCATGACCCTGGCCCTGACCGGGTCGACGTCGGCGGCGAAGTGGTTGACGTAGTCGTCCTCTGGCAGCCAGCCCAGGCCCTGCTTGTCGATGAACTGGTTTGCCACAGCCGGGGGCACAGGGCCCTGCGACAGCAGTCCGCCCAGGGACTCGCCCTGGTCGATCGCGAACGCGGCGACGTAGACCAGAGCCGCCGCATTCGGGGCGTCGGCGCCCAGCGCCGTGATGATCTGCCCCCCGTAGGAGTGGCCCACGACGACCGTCGGGCCGTCCTGCAACTCCAGAACCTGCCGCAGCCGAGCGACGTCGGCAGCCAGCGCGGTCATCGGGAACTGCGGCGCCGTCACGTGGTAGCCGTCGGCCTGCAGACGCTCGACGACACCGCTCCAGCAGGAACCGTCCGCCCACGCGCCGTGGACGAGGACGATGTTGGGTCGAACACTCATCTCCGTAAGTCCTCCCTGGTAGGAACCTTGTGATCCCCATGCTCGGGTGCTCCGCCACTGCAGCGGAATCCGCAGAATGACTGCGCTCGTCCGGCGAAGCGGGTGCAGTCAGACAGCTGATTCCTCTTGCTGCGCGCGGCGGCCGGAGGACTACTGAGCGCGCCTTGGGCACGCGAGGGGCTTGTCGCGCATGAGCTGCGGATCGCCCTGAAGACAGCGCATGGAACGAGCAACCACGAGATCGGCAACGCCCTGTTCGTCTCTCAATGGACTGTCGACAACCACTCGTACCGCGTGGTCCCCAGGCTGGGGACCACCGCCGTCTCACAACTCGCACAGGCGCTTGCACCCGTTCGACTCCTCCTGGCCCGCGCTCCTGACCAGGCCTCGAGCCGACGTTGCGCGGAGTTCTCCTCGGCTCGGCCTGATCCGGCAGCAGCGCCGGACAGCGCACAGGGTTCTCCCCGCCGTCGGTGGCCTCGTGGTGGCCTCGCACCGTGCCGCTCCGCCAGCCGCGCGGATCAGGTAGCCGACGACACAGGTGTCGGCATGGACGACGATCCACGTGCGGAAGTCCAGACAACCCGCAGTGAGATGACCGATGCGGGGCAGCCACCGTCCAGGCCACGCTGACGGTCATGGGAAATACAGGCCGGCAACAACCCACCGGTAGACCGAACTTCCCCCGAACTCCCTGTACACCCTGAGGACGTGACCATGCCTTGATCACCACTACCGACAGCGTCCTCGGCCAGCTGAGAACCCTGGCACTCGTCAGCAGCACTGAGCCTGCTCCCCGCGACGGCCGTCCCTGGCGTCGTGGCCAGCGAAGAACAGGTGTTCGTCGAGAACGTAGGCACCCCTGCCGGGATAGTCATGTTCCTCTCGCAGTCGCTCCATGGATCAACGAGACAGCCCATGCCATGCAACTGGGCGTCGCCAAAGCGTAGATCGGGTGCCCAGGCCCCATGCCGGCGCCCGCCGCGCCGTCGGAGCCGCTGAGCAGGCCAAACCGGACAACGCAGTCGGCCACGGACATCGCCCCCTCGACAGCGGCACGGCGCCCAACCGGTCCGGTACATCCACGTGTGAAAGGAATCCAGTCGTGAACAACAGTCGTCTTGTTCCCTCGCTCGATCTCTGGCAGTGGCAGTCCCGCGCCGCGTGCAGGGGCATGGCCTCCGAGAGCTTCTTCTCACCGACCGGCGAACGCGGCCCCGCCCGGCGACGGCGCGAGGAACACGCCCTCAGGATCTGCCGAAGCTGCGCCGTGGTAGACCAGTGCGCCGCCTTCGCCGACAGAACCGGGCAGCCCTACGGTGTGTGGGGCGGCCAGACCGCGCGCCAGCGGGCGATAGCACCTCGCGTCGCGGATGCCACATGAGTGCCTCCGCACCGACCACGTCGGCGTCGACTTCACAGCCCTGGACCTGCATCCCCTTGACGACCACGGCGCAGCGCGCACCCGGCGGCCTCGTCCTGCACGTAAGCGGAGAACTTGACCTCGACTCCGCTCCGACCCTCGAATCCGCCGCCACCGCCCACCTCGGCGCCCTGCCCTCGGTACTCACCCTCGACCTGAGCCGAATCGCCTTCATCGACTGCGCGGGACTCGCCGCCCTGCTGAGGATCAGTGTCCACGCCTCATACTCGCGCACCGCCCTGCTCCTGGGCCCGATCAGCCCATCCGTGGCCCGCCTCATCGCCCTGACCGGGGATCCCTTCCACACCTGACGGAGCCGTCCGACAGCCCCCGCGCCCCGCCGGGGAGTGGCAAGCATCCCGGCGCGAACCGAGCCCTCCTCGAAATCCTCCTCAGGCAAACACTGGGGCGGAGGACCATTTTGAAGGCACTGGCACAAACCGCCCCGGGTCACAGCATCCACACCGCGCTTCGACTCCGTGCACCCGCGCGTCACCGGCCGCCGAGTCCTGCGACGCCGACCTCATCCGCGTCACCACCACAGACAGCGACGTCCTGGCCGAGCACCCGCGCTGCTGGGCCCGCCACCAGACCCTGACCCACCCCGACCAGCAGGCCGCCGACCATAAGGTGAGCCGCGTCCTCTGCACCCGACCGACGATTCTGGATGGTCCGCTCCGTACCTGCGAAGTGACCCGGTACAGCAGCCCGCGGCAGCGCTTGTGGCTGGAGTCCACCCGGATACCCGCGATGCTCCACAGCGACCTGCCCGCTCCAGAGACTGCAGCGGGGGAGCCCGAGGCCACGCGTACAAAATCCGTACCGCACTCCCCGTGGGGCAACGGCCACGCCCAACTCCGTTGCCCGCCGCACATCAAGACTTCTGGCCAATGGACACCAACGGCGATACGCAGCAGGGCGTTCACCAGCATGTAGCATCCGCCGCCTGTAATATTTGACGATAAGTCACCATTATCCGCCAGTCACGCAGCGTCACGTGGGCGAAATCCAGGCGCGCCGCAGGCTCCGCGGCAAAGCCGCAGGTCAGCCAGTCGCCCCGATAGACAGCAGCACCTCCGCCCAACAGATGCTCAGTACGAGTCCGTCGCCTTCAAGGGCGGCCTGACCAGCAACTACGCGCGTCAGAGGCGGGGGCGCGTCCAACCCCCGCCGATGAAGAATGAGCACCGCTCTTCGGGAGCTGGTGTCACACGACTTCTACCAGCGCTTATGTACGCACAGAACGGATATGCCGGACACTCTAGAATGCCCGGCATATCCGTTCTGTTATGAAATTTTGCCCGGCTTTGTGCCCCAGGCAAGGCACTCCGCAGAACCGAAACGATGCGCCGCCCGCCGGCGACTGGGGGGCGCTCGTCATCCGAACCACCGTGCAACTGGACAGCCGGTGATTCAGGGGAATGGTCTCAAGACCGCAACCCACGCGCCCTCCCAGCTGTGGATGTCAGCCTGCTGGGCCGCAATTGTCGCGGCACCTGCTCCGCCCAAGCTGGCACCGCATGGCACAACTTGACACCCACTCCTGTCAGCAGACCTGTCCACAAGATCGGTCGGCCTCCACTTCACCCATACTTCCGGCTTAGCACCAGCTGACTAAGCGTCAAGAGTCCGCATAAAGATCAGTACCCGCCCTGACAGATCGTCAGGAGTGGATCTAAAGATCAGTAGAAGGCTGTGATATTCGACGGCTACAGATCAGCACCACAATCACCCCTCCGAAACCAGCAGTAAGTGCGATTAAGTGCGATACCGAAGATGAACTGGGCCACCGACAAGGATTCTATACCAACAAATACGGCTACCATCCAAATGAAAAGTACACTCAGGCACTAGTTTCGAGAAAGGATGTCCCCACGGCGCCGCCATTGCAGGAAAAGAAAACCGATACTTATGAACCCGACACAGGCGCCGAGAGCACGGAAGCGATCAAGCCAGCCCTGAAATCGCATGACGGCACTAAAAAGAACTATCTCCACTGATAGCACAGTAAAATATAATGCCTCTATAGCCGTTGAACCTTCCAGCCACCGCCGCCCATTCGTAGTACTACCACTAATACGCTAGTACCATCAAGCTCGTCGCCTGCAGCAAGCCAGCCCCCTCGATAGCTGCCGGGAACTCCTTCTTCATTGACGGGTCACGTAGGAGCCACTGTTCAACCGCTAACACCGACCAAAGGATCAGGCGATGCGCTTGAACAACAGGAAGAAGAAGAGCAGCGTGGATATCAATGCAACTATAACGAAGGCAGGAATCCTGACATCCACCTTAGGATTCCCGGCCGCATCCGTACCGCCACCCCCCCTAAGGAGAAGTGACAGCCCAAGGATGCTCACCACCATCGCAGTCCCAACTATAAGGAGCCCTCTCACTGGGGGTGGGTCGGACGCAGACAGGAGAATCAGCTGAATGGATCTCACTCAGGCACCTCGGATAGAGCCATCGAAACGATCGGATAAGGCATGCGCACCAGTGGTCCCTATGGACTGCTCACAGCACACGATAGCCGTCTACCTTAGGGCAGTACAGCCCTGCCCCGTCTTCAGGTTGTAGGTACATGACCCGCCACCCGTGAAAAGGAGGCCAGAGCCAGCCCCTACGCTCATCCCAAAATTTCCCCCATCGCCCGGAGGTGACGAAACGTCAAGAGACCGCCTAAAGATCAGTAGTGCGCGCATTCGGAAGCAACGTATTCCTCAGCGGGTGCTGCGGCAACGGAACAGCTTCCCCAAAGGCCCAGCCGACTGATGCCATGGAGAGCCTGCGAGTGCTACTGCGGGGGCGACCGGGAGTGTAGAAATAACGGATCCGTATCACTATCCATGGTAATAGAGAGCAGACCTCGACCAATTTGACTACGCCTTCTCAGCCCTGTCCAACCTGCACTGGTTGCAATTCTTGAGATGCCGGAGGCGTAGGACTTCAAGCTGGTCCCTTTGTGACTGCATGCGCATCCTTGCCTCGGTGGACGCGCCATATGATGCAGCGCTCAGGAGGACGACAGAAGAGCCATCCACCTTCTCTAGCACCGGTGCAATAGTGGCAGGTGCCATGCCATCGCCAGGTCCGACTGAGACCTTGGACACATCGCACCAGAAAATGTACTTCGACAGTCCTACCGCGCGCTGCAGAACGCCTTTATCGTCGGCAAAAACACCCGCCCTAGCCCCCAGTACCGCAATTGCTGCGCCAAAGACGAAAATGAATGCATAGAAGGCGCGCGCAGCCCACGACCCACTGGAGAGATCAACCAGCCCCACAAGAGAGAAAACGCCGCCACCCATGACAACGGTCAGCCTCTGCCAGATGCTGAAAAACCTTACCTGATTCAAGTCCAAGCTCCCTGTCACCACCGGGGCCCCTGAGTTGCAGGACCCCGGAAGTTGGCCTACCAGCCGTCTACCTCAGCTATTCAGCTGGGAAAGCGAGTTGATGCCCCGACGGCAGAAGGGTGCCCCTGGCCTGCGATGATCTGGACTGTCTAGTACTACAGCCGGTGGTTTTACGGTGAGTGAGCGCGGGCGGTTCGGGTGCGGTAGTGGCTGTGGCGGGCGCGGGTTTGGTGGCGGGTGCGCCAGCGGTGCCAGTGCATGGTCAGCCAGGTGCGGGCGGTGCGCACTGGTGCCTGGACGATGCGGTCGTACAGGCGGCGGATCTCGTTCACGGTCGGGGGTCGACTGTCGGTGGACGGTGCGGTATTAGCCGGCTCCGGACGTCGGCCAGGAAGGCCATGGCGAGCATGCATACGGTGGTGTGCCGGTACCACGAGCACCATTTGCGTACCTCGTGCTCATCGAGTCCGACCTGGCCCTTGGCCACCTGGAAGGACTCCTCGACCATCCAGCGCTGCCCGGCGGCGGTCACCAGTGCGGACAGGGTGGTGCCGGTGTCGGCGTGGCACAGGAAGTAGGCGACCTCGCGGACCAGTTCGCCGGTCTTCTTGTTCACCTTGTTCGGAACGGTGGAACGCCGGATCAACAGGTGGCGCTCCAACTCCAGATCAGTGTGGGCGAGTTGGACGATGGCCCAGTCGTAGTCGCGCGGGCCCTTGGCGCCGTCGGCGCACGAACGGCGCTCGAAGACGTCCTCGGGCACGGCCGCGTACAGTTCGCGGGCCTGGCGGGTGCGCCCGTCGGGCAGTGGCAGCGCCTCGTCCTTGGGGATGGCCAGCACGTAGCGGATGCGCTGTTCCTCCAGCCAGGCACGCAGGGCGCGGGCCTGGCCGTAGACCTCGTCGGCCAGGAAGTAGGAGAACGGGACCCCTGCCCGCACGGCGCGTTCCACCATCCGCCGGGCCAGTTCCGGCTTGGTGGCCACTTGCGTGGCGCGCTCGGGCGGGATGCCCTGCTCGGCACTGCGCCGTTCATGTTCGGCGGTGGTTCCAGCCCATGTCCTCCCGAGGTAGAGCTCGCGGTCGATCAGTGTCCGACCCCGGCTGGATCCGTAGGACAGGTGGACGCTGACCTGGGCGTTCTCGATCCGGCCTGCGGTTCCGGTGTACTGCCGCTGCACCCCGGCGCTCTTGGTGCCCTTCTTGATGTCACCAGTCTCGTCCGCGATGAGTACCGCATCCGGGGCGGTCAGGGCGGCGACGGCATAGTCCCGGACCCGGTCGCGCAGTTCGTCCGCGTCCCACGCCGCCTTGGCCAGGAAGCCCTGCAGCCGGTCGGGGTTGGGGTGACCGGCGAACTCGGCCAGCTGCCACAGGTTCTTGCGCGGCACCTCAGCCAGCAGCCCGCGCATCATCGCCCGCAGGTTCTCCCGCGAGGCCGGGCGGGCGAACACATCGTCCACCGAGGCACACAGCGCCTCCAACTCACCCTCCATGGAACGGACATCAGCCTCGCTCAACTCGCCCGTCGGCACCGCACCTGGCGGCAGCATCACTCCCACGAATGGAGTAACGAGCCAGCCGCCATCACGTCACGTGAACAACCGGCTGTAGTACTAGATCAAGTTCATCGTTCGGAAGAGGCACCCTCCGGGTGAAAGCTACCAGCTGGGACAGTCGGCTCGCGGTGCGGGCCGACGGCAGGAACCTGATCGGCCACGCCGGGGTGGTGCTGCTGCGCAAACTCGCCGACCGCCTCCACCTGGCCACCGCGCTCGGTGCGGCACTGCCCACGGGCACCGGCCCGCGATGGCGGGACCGCGGTGTCGCCCTGGTGCAGTTGGCCTGCGCGATCGCGCTCGGCGCGACGAATCTCCTGGAAGCCGGGCGCCTGCAGCACCACTGGCTGCCCTGTTCGACCGACCGGTCTCCGACAGCACCCTGCGTCGCACACTGGAGGCGATCGACGCCCCGACCGCGGCCCGGATCGAACGTGCTCGCGCCACCGTCCGCCGCCTGGTGCGGACCCGGCTGTCCCTTCGCCCCGGCGGCTTCCCCCGGATCGCCGTCGCCGGCCGGAAGCTGATCGGCTGGTACGTGCTGGACCTGGACGCCACCATCGTGACGTGCACCAGCCGCAAGGACGGGGCGGCCGGCACGTACAAGGGCTCCTTCGGGCACCTGCCGCTGGGCGCCTGGCTGGCCAACACCCACGAGTGCGTCGCGATGCTGCTGCGTCCGGGCAACGCCGCCCCCAACGACGTCGGCGACCACCAGCAGGTCCTGGCCGCCGCGCTGCGCCAGCTCCCGTTGCCACCATGGTCCAAGCTCCTGGTCAGGATCGACGGCGCGGCCTTCTCCCACGGCGTCCTGAACCATCTGGCGGCGTTGACCACCACCCGGCGGCGGGTCCGCCTCATCACCGGCTGGGCGATCAACGACACCGACGAACAGGCGATCGCGCTGCTGCCCGAGCGCGTGTGGACGGCCGCCGTGCGCCAGGACGGCCAACTTCACGAGACCAAAGGCCAGGACGGGGCGAGGGTCACCTACCAGGTCGCCGAGCTGACCGGGGTGCGCGACCTGGCGGGCCGGCCCGAGGGACTGCGGCTGATCGTGCGCCGGGTCAAGCCCTCGCGGCGCGACGCGAAGAAGCTCACCGCGTTCGAGCACCGGACCGGCTGGCGCTACCAGATCGTCGCCACCAACATCCCCGCCCACCAGGGCCTGTCCAGTGTCCCCGGCTCCGGACAGGCATGGTTCTGCGACGCCCTCCACCGCGACCACGCAGAGGTGGAAGACCGCGTGAAGGCGATCAAGCGGATCGGACTCGGGCTGCTGCCATCGAAGTCCTGGCAGGTCAACGAGGCCTGGGTGCCGGCCGCCACCATCGCGGCCGACCTCGACGCCTGGACGCGGCTTCTCCTGCTGCACGACGCCCCGGAACCGGCCAGGGCCGAGCCGGCCACGATCCGCTCCAAGCTTTACCACCTCCCGGCCCGCCTCACCGCTCACGCCCGCCGCCGGGTCCTCCACCTGGACCGGTCATGGCCATGGGCGCACGTGTTCACCACCGCCTGGCAGCGGGCCACCGACCTCCCGGCCCTCACCTGAGAGCCGGCCACCCCGACGAGGACAAGGAAGGAGGAGACCAGTAGCACACCGGGCCGTGGAACCCGGCGCACACCGCAGCGTCACGCGACGGACCCCGCCTCGAACGGCAGAGGACAAACCGGGCAGCCAGCCGGACCGGCCCCTGCGATCAGACCGCTGAACCGCAACCCACGCGTCCCCCCAGCTGCGAATTTCAGCCTGCTGGGCCGTAATTGTCGCGGCACCTGGTCCGCCCAAGCTGGCACCGTATGGCACAACTTGCCACCCACTCCTGTCAGCCGACCTGTCCACAAGATCGGTCGGCCTCCAGTCGCGATCACCCCTCAGTTGGGTCACCATCCGCTCACCAGTCGAGCCATACATGCCACAATGAAACCTTCATGGTTTAATAGCGACATGCTGTATGCGACTCCGACACTCGACACCGACGATCTCCGGGTCCTTGAGGAAATCGGGGAGATGCGTGTTGCGCTGCGCCATCAGCTCGCGGTGCGACCGCGCTGGGACCGGCCGCTGCGGCGGCACATGACAGCGCGGGCCGTAGCAGGATCGAACACGATCGAGGGCTACGCGGCGACCGTCGACGACGTCGAAGCGATGATGAGCGGCGAAGAACCGCTGGACGCCTCGGAAGTGGTGCGCGAGGAGATCGCCGGTTACCAATTGGCGCTGACATACGTTCAGGCACTAGCCGATGCACCCGGGTTCACCTTCCAGACGGAAGGGCTGAACGCCCTGCACTTCATGATGCAGTCGAAGCACCTGGCCAAGCGTCCGGGCCGGTGGCGCAGCCGTGAGGTGTGGATCAACGAGCCTGGCAGGCCCGACGTCCGCGCCTACACCGCCCCGGATCCGGAGCAGGTGCCAGCGCTCATGGAAGAACTAGTCACGTGGCTCAACGAGGGCGACCTGGACGCACCGGTGCACGTGCGTGCCTCAATGGCGCACCTGAACCTTGTGAAGATCCATCCGTGGCATGACGGCAACGGCCGAATGTCCCGCGCACTGTCCACACTGGTCTTCGCGCGCGAGCAACTGATGCCCCCAGAGTTCTCATCCATCGAGGAGTGGCTCGGCTACCCGAGTAACACGGTGCGCTACTACGACGTCCTCGCCGAGGTCGGCGGGCCGGTGTACTCACCGGAGCGGGACGCACACCCGTGGATCCGATTCTGCCTACGCGCTCACCATCAACAGGCGCAGTACGCAGAGCATTTGATGCACCGCCAGAATCAGGGTTGGTCGGCCCTCTTCGATGCCCTCCGCAGCACCGGCATCGACGGAGAACTGGCCGAGCGCTACCTCTACGCACTTCTCCCCGCCTTCCTGGGGCACCGCGTCCGTCGAGCCCTCTACCAGGCCGACGCCGAACTCGGAGAGGCCAGCGCAATGCGAGACATTCGGCAATTGCGCGATGCCGGGTGGCTGATCCAGCACGGCAAGGCCAGGGGGACGTTCTATACCGGCGGAGAACGGATGAACCCCGTACGAGACCTGGTCGCACAGCACATTGGACCGCTGCGTGATCCGTATGCCGTGAGGTAATCCCGCTGGCGAGTTATGGGCCACCACTGTGCCGGACACTGCGGTCACCGTAACTGTCTGGCCACAGAGGCTGCACTCCGACCACCCATGTCTGCCGGAGGTGTGCGAGCCCAAGGAAACGGTGTCCGTCCGGGTCACCCGGCACCTGCGCACGCCGCTCCGTTCTCAACGTCGTCGGGATGGACGATCACGTCCGCGACCCCTGAAGCCTGCATCAGGGATCTGACCGCAGGTGCTCGGCAAGCGCTTGCATCCATTGCAGCACGCCCTGACCTGGGATTATGTGCATCGACGCCAGCAACGCGTCCAACGTCCGACGATGGAGAATGAGCAAGGCTCTTCGGGAGTTGGTGTCACACGGCTTCTACCAGCGCTTATGTACGCACAGAACGGACATGCCGGGCAGTCTAGACTGCCCGGCATGTCCGTTCTGTCATGAAATTTTGTCCTGGTTTGTGCCCCAGGCAGGATTCGAACCTGCGACACCGGCTTTAGGAGAGCCGATTTATCATCCATTTCCCACCTTTCTGACCTTGGCCTTTGGCTTCCGACCTGCCGGAAAAGTGATCATCTGGGCGATATTTGGGTGATCATCTTCCGAACGCCACTTCAGCAGGTCCACGCGGCCCCACAGCGACTCCCAGCCGAGGTTCCGCATCGCGCGCTCGTAGATCTCCTCCAGGCCCGCCAGGCGCTCGATCCGCATCTCCACCGTCGGGTGCTGGTACACGGCCTTGATTCCGGGCCGCTTGTGGCCGGCCTGCTCGTAGGCCAGCGGTGCCTTGACCCCGATCTGCTCCTGGAAGGTGTCGTGGGTATGCCGCAGCAGGTCCATCGTCAGCCCCGGCATGATCGGCGCCCACGGCTCCACGCCGGCGGTGCCCGGGCGCCGCAGCGAGCCCGGCCGCCCGTTCACGGCCGGCCTCAGTACCTTGGACCAGTTGCCCCGGCGCCAGAACGTCCCGCTGTCCGTGGCGTATAGGTGGGTGTACTTCGCGGGCCCCTCGTCTGTGGCCGGCTGCATCGGCGGGAGATCGTCCCGGTGGGCACGGATCAGCTGGGCGAGGAACGGCGGCAGGTCGACGTCGCGGACGCTCCACGCGTTCTTCGGCGGCTCCAGCTGCAGCACGGTGCCGATCCTCTTGCCGTCCTCGTCCCGGTCGTCGTACTCGACGAGCTCGCCGAAGTCGGGGTCGATGTGCAGCACCTGGCACGTCCACTCGCCCCTGCCGAACGCCTCGCGCCGGATCCCCAGGGCGGTCTCACGGTGCAGGGCATTGCTCTCGCCCCAGCGCAGGCCGACGAAGCCAACCGTCAGGACGTGCAGCCCGCGCGTCGGGCCGAGGCGCTGCGCCAGCTGCAGCACCGCCTCAGGCGTGGCGGCCCGCTTGGCCTTCGCGCTGGTGGCCGAAGCCGTCTTCTTCGCCTTCGCCGCGGAGTTGCCCGTCGAGACGGAACGGCGCCGACCGTAGAGCGGGTTGACGGTGAGGTGCTTCGCGTCGACCGCGGCCGTGAGGATCGTGGACATCAGGCTGACTGAGTGGTCGATCTCGGTCTCGTGCGCCGGGTGGGCGTTGGCCCAGGCCTCGACGTCGAACCAGCTGAAGGCGATGAGCGGAGTGTGCTCCCACTTCGGCAGGATGACTGTCTCCAGCATCCGCCAGCGCGTCGTGACGGTGTTGCCGCGCGGATTGCGAGCCTTCATGAACTCCCGGGCGAATACGCCGAAGTGCTTTCTGGCCAGCTCGGGATCAATCCAACGGCCCGCCCGGATCGCGGCTTCCTGTTCCTCGCCCCACGCCTCGGCCGTTTTCTTCGTGGCGAATCCCGGCTCGCTCCCCCATGTGCCGTCGGGGCGTTTGTATCGGGCACGCCAGGAGACCTTTCCTTTACTGCCCTTGGCCTCACTGATGCGCTTGTCTGCGTATGCCACGTGGCGTCCTCCTGACGCCTCCGGCAGGCGGGGCCTGACCCAATGCCGCGAAGCTTAAGTTGATCAAGGAGTGGTTCGCCGGGGAGCTGCCCGGTGCGCTGCTCAACGTCCCGTCAGTCGTGCGGCTAGGGTTGCCGCATGGTTCAGGGGTCCGTCGAATCGGATGGTCCGGTCGCGCGACCGGACCAGGTGTCGTTGGGAGTCTTGGTTGCGGCGGTGCCGCGATTCAAGGTCGATGAGGCCGCAGCGGTGTGCGGGGTGGCCGAGCAGCGTCGAGGGGGCAAACTCCCTCCGCACGTGACCGCCTATCTGACGATGGCGCTGTGCCTGTTCTCTGACGACGCGGCCGAGGAGGTCGCGCAGAAGGTCACCGGATCGCTGTCGCAGTTCGGCGTGTGGGACGCCGCGTGGGAACCGCCGACGTCGTCGGGGATCACCCAGGCGCGCAAGCGGCTGGGCCGGGATGTGCTGCGCGAGACGTTCTACCGGGTGGCAGAGCCGGTGGCCACCAGTGAGACCCGGGGCGCGTGGCTGCGCGGATGGCGCCTGATGGCCATCGACGGTTTCGACCTCGACCTTCCCGACTCGGCCGAGAACGCAGCCGAGTTCGGTTACGCCGGCAACGACCAGTCCCGCTCCGCGTTCCCCAAGGCCCGGGTGGTGGCCGTCGTCGAGTGTGGTTCGCACGCCTTCGTCGACGCCGAGGTCGGCCCGTGGAACCGCAGCGAGAAGGCGATGGCGGCGTCGCTACTGCCCTCGATCTCCACTGACTGGCTGCTGCTGGCCGATCGGGGCTTCTACAGCTTCGCCGCGTTCAGCGCCGCTGCCCAGACCGGGGCGGCGCTGTGCTGGCGGGCACCGACGCAGCTGTCGCTGCCGGTCCTGAAGGTCCTGTCCGATGGTACGTATCTGTCGGCCCTGGTTGATCCGCGCCTGCGCGGCCGGCAGCGGGAGGAACTGCTGCAGGAGGCGAAATCCGGTGCGAAGCCGGACCCGGCCGCCGCCCACGTGGTGCGGATCGTGGAGTACGACGTCCCCGACCGCGACGGCGGGGAGCTGATCTGTCTGATCACTACGGTCACCGAGCCGGAGGACGCGACCGCCGCTGAACTGGCGGCTGCCTATCACCAGCGGTGGGAGGAGGAAGCCGCGAACGGCCAGCTGAAGACGGTTCTGCGCGGCCCTGGGAAGGTACTTCGGTCCAAGAGCCCGGACCTGGTCCACCAGGAGATCTGGGCCTACCTGCTGGTCCACTACGCGATCAACTCCCTGATCTGCCAAGCCGCGACCGGTGCCGACATCGACCCGGACCGGATCAGCTTCCTCAGGACCCTCAACATCGTCCGCCGCACCGCCACCGGGACGGCGGCCTTTCCCCCCTGAACGCTGGGAAGCGGTCAAGGCGGATGTTCTCGCCACGCTTGCCGCGCGCCGAAACTGCAACCCAGCGCGCCGCCACCGCTCCTACCCACGTGTGGTCAAGCGCGCCCGCCACAACTCCTACCGGGTGAAGAGGACTTCGGATGCAGGCACCCGACACGCGGGGCCACCGAGCCTGAAGTTCGCCTCACTCGGGACCGCACCGCCCGCCACTCCAAGATCAACTTAAGCTTCGTGGCATTGGGGCCTGACCCGGGCCCCGCCGTGCCGAGAGTTGCTGCTATCCGACAGCAACACCCAGTGCCACCAGGAGCGATGGATCGCGCTGGAGCCGCTCGGCCATGATCGAGGCATCCGCTTCCGTGAATGTCTCTCGGTCGAGCAGAACTACTTCAGCGTCTTCCTGCTCCTTGTGTACATAGACGCAACCGCCGTAGGGGATACCCGCAGCGCGTACCACCTGGATGGTCCTCATGGACCCCCCTCACCCGGAGAAGTGACCCCCCTCTCAGGTATGGGCAAGATAAGCACACAAGTGGGCGCGCGCGAAGGAGAAGCACACAACTTCTCCTAATATCGACTTACTGATTTGATGGCTCTTCTTCGGCGAAGATCTCTCGCGCAGCGATCTGCAACTGCGCCCACTTCCGCAGGACAGCCCGCTTGCGCTCTGCTGGCACGTGCTCCCACCCCTTGCTCTTGAAGATCAGGACGGCCTCGACGTCCGCCTCACCGGCGGCCAGGTCGACGACGTCCGTGTCCACCGTGCTGCCCCGCCGCAGCGCCTCGACGGCGCGCGGCGACATCCCGGCCGTGAGCTCCTCGAACGCTGCCGACGCGGAACGCGGAGGATTGGGCGGAGAGTCGCCAGTCAGCATGATCGGCTCGCGGCCGTCGAGGATGCGCTCGATCGACTCTGGCGTCCACCCGAAGTAGCTGGCGACCAGACGATGCATCGGGCTGATCTTCGACCATTGCGCCGTCGGCCGTTCGAGCTTCTGCACGGAGGACTTGCCGATATTGAGAGCCTCGGCGAGCTCTTCCTGCGAGAGGCTCGCGAGCCTGCGCGCGTGGGCGATGCGCCGCGCGAGCCCTGCCCAGTCTCCATCCATGCGCTCATGATGCCTCAACTCGACCCAACCATGGGGCCCGGATTCGGCCTTTTGACCTGCCATTAAGGGGCGCGGTGGTTGGGCAGCACGCCCCCACTGCGCGCCTCGCATGCACATGACTTTCAAAACAAGCCTCGGAGCGTACTCGCAACGTAGTCTAAACACTTGCACTGCGAGCCTCACGCGTGCTTCTCTTCTCCCGTGACACCGAACGGCACAGCAATCCGGCACTTCCGCCAGGCTCGCGGTATGAGCCTGCGGCGCATGGCCCAGCTCGCACGGCGTGACAGGGGCTTTCTGTCCGAGGTCGAGCGCGGACTGTGTGGAGCGAGCGACGAGACGCTGCGCCGTATCGCGGTCGCCCTGGACCTACCTGTCGCTGCGATCAACAGAGAGGAGATGTCATGAACTCGAAGGTCAAGGCCTCCACAGCTCCGCCTATCGAGCTCTCGGCCGAGGAGAAGCTGCGGCTCTACAGCGCCGAGGAGGTGGTCGAACTGAAAATGGTTCGCTGCTCCGCCCGATGGCTGAAAGAGCAGGCGTACAAGCGTGCGATTCCGTCGACGCGAAGCGCCGGAAAGCTCTTCTTTCGGCTCGACCACATCGTGCAGATCTCCATCGCCGGTGACCAGAGCCCGGCAACGCGCGGCCGACGCGCGGCCTAACCAACGACTGCGGGCCGCCCCGGATGCCACCGGGACGACCCATGCCACTACCCACTCACAGATACAGGAGAGGAGTAGGCCGTGACGATCCCGGATCCTACCTCTGACCAGCCCGAACCCACCCCCCGTACCGTCCGCGCCGCCGCAGCGTCGGTGGCCCTGTTCCTGGCCGCGCACCCCGAGTTCGAGGGAACCCCGCTGAACTGGTGCATCACCACGGACGGGGAGGTGGACCTGGGGGTGGAGCACCGGCATCCCGAGAGCGCCCGCCTGGTCCTGGGGATCGCGGCCGGACTCCACGCCCGGGTCGCCCGCCATTTCTTCACGACGCACGGCGACGGCATCCGGCTGGAGTCGCTCTCCACCTGGGACGCCGAGTACGCCGGCGCCGTGTGGCACGTGTGCGGCTACCAGCCGGTCACCCCTTACGACGAGTTCATCGCGCAGCACGACGCGGACCCACAGAACTGGACGGTCCGGGAGCGCGAGGCCTTCGCCCGGCTGTCGGGCGGCGCGCTGGTGGTGGCGTCGTGACGGTTACCGCGAGGAGCTCGGTCGGCGGCACGGCTGTGCGGCTGGAGGTCACCGACCTCGCCGCCACGGTCCTGGACCGGATCGCCGACGCCTACGGCCAGGACCCCGTCGCCGTCGGCGCGATGCTCATGGACCTGGCCGCAGCCCGCCAGCACCTGGCCGACCTCCAGCTCAGCGACCACAGCCCCGACTGGGCGCTGCGGAACGTCGACCGGATCACTCAGTCGTACCGCGAGGAGCTCGCCGAAGAGACCGGACCGGTCGGGATCGAGCTCACCCCGGACGACGCGACCGGCCTGGCCGCCGCCCTCACCGCCTCCGTCCTGCCGCTGCTCCCCGCCGCTGCCTGACCGCCCGCCGGCGGCCCCCCGGAGTCACCCGGGGGCCCGTCCACCGATCGAAGGGACGACCGCCATGTTCGGCAGCAAGACCCGCAAGATCCGTGACCGCGACCAGCTCATCGACGGGATCCGCGCGCAGCGGGACACCGCCCGGGCCGACCAGGGCATCGCCGAGTTCAACCTCCGCCGCGCCCTGCAGCGTATCGAGCTCCTGGAGGCCGACACCGCGTCGCTGGAGTCCCAGCTCGCCAACGCGCGGATCCTCAACGAGCGGCTGAACAAGCAGATCCGGTGCCTGCCCGCCGCTCCTGGGCGCGCGGCGTGAACGGCCTGAACCCCGACGTCCTCGGCGCCGGCGTCGCCCTGGCCGTGTTCTGCGCCGTCGCCGTCGCGGTCCGGTTCGCGCCCCGCCGCTTCACCGAGCCCGGGCAGCGGCGCCCGATCCGGATCCGCCGCTACCAAGCCGGCATCCGGCCCTGCGCCAACTGCCGTGCGGACACCGGCGCGACGCTGCACCGCTCCGGCTCCTACACCTGCATGACCTGCCTGACCACCTACACCCCGAAGGACACCTGACTGATGAGTACGAACCTGAACAGGGCACAGCTGGCTGCCGCCATCGCCGAGCGGACCGGCGACGGGAAGGCCTCCGCCGAGCGAGCGATCGAGGCGCTCGTCGACATCGTGGGCGGCAGCCTCGGGAAGGGCGCCAGCGTCGCGATCCTCGGGTTCGGCGTGTTCGAGCCCGTGTACAAGCCGGGGCGCGCCGGCCGGAACCCCGCCACCGGCGAGAGCCTGAGTATCCCGGCGAAGACGGTCGCGAAGTTCCGCCCGTCGGCCGCGCTGAACGCCCGGGCCAACGGCGGCCAGGCCGCCACCGGAACCCCGAGAGGCGGTGCCCGGTGAGCCGCCGGGGAGCACACCGCCGCCCGACGACCGCGCAGCAGCTCGCCGCCGCTACTGGCGACCTCGCGCAGCTGCGGGTCGAGCTGGCCGGCGAGCGCGAGCTGCGCCGCCTGGCCGACGGCCTGATGGGCCGCCTGGTCGAGGACCGCGAGCTCGCACTGGAGCACGCACGCCGGATGCAGCAGCAGGCCGTCCAGGACCGCGAGTACCTCCACCAGTCGCGCCGCCTGGTGGCGGACCTGCGGCGCCAGGCCGCGCAGCCGCATCCGACCGGCGCCGCCGAGCGCACCCAGCCGATCCCCGTCGTCGTGCCGCTCGGCTCGCCGCACTGGCAGCACTCCCAGGACATCGCCGACCTGACGGCCGCCGCCCACGCGACGCCGTCCTGGGCCCGCACCGCCTGAACCACCCCGCGCTACCGGGGCGCTGGAAGAGCACCACCGAGCACCAGGTACGCCACCAGCGCCCCACCCCCGTCCACACACCACCGCACGGAAGAAGGGCTCATGAAGAACGTGCACTACGAGCGGCACCGCGGGGGGTGGCGTGTCATCTGGACCGACGACGACAGCCGTCGCCGCCAGGCCAGCGGGTTCGACACCCGGGCCGAGGCCGAGGCGCACCTCGCCAGCCTCAGCACGCCGACGAGCACCCTGGTGTACCGGGCGATGGACGACAACGTCCCGCTCGGCCTCTACACCACCGTCCAGGCCGCGCAGGACCACGCCGACCACGAGGCTCCGCACGACGCGGGCCTGTGGCTGTGGCTGGCCAGCGAGACCGGCCTCGACGTCGAGCAGGTCACGGTCACCGCCTGGTCCTGGGAGGCGTCGACGGCCGACGACGAGCCCGTCGGCGACGACGAGCCGCTCGTGCTCTACGCGACGGTCGGCGGCGAGCAGTACGGCACCGGCTACACCGTCCTGCCGCTGTCCCTGCACAGCCGGTTCGACCCCGAGGCGGAGGGCTGATGGCCGCCGTCGACCCGCACGACCCGGGCCCGGTCCCGCCCGGCCACGGCTGCTGCCCCGGCACCGTCGGCGCCCTGTGCCCGGACTGCCGACGTGCCGCGCGCCTCGCCGACATCCGGGCCCGGGTCGACGCCGAGACGTCGCCCTCATCGATGCCGCACACCTGGGCCGCGATGCTCCGCGACCTGATCACCGAGGTCGACCGCCTCACCTCGGCCGCCGGCGGCACCCGCACCGCGACGCTCCTGGAATCCGCCGTACTGCTGCAGGGCACCGGCCACGACCAGGCCGCCGAGCTGCTCCTCGCCCAGGCCCTCCTGGACGACGTCGCGCCCGGCAGCCCCGCGCTACGCCCGGAGATCCACGGCCGCATCATGGCCGGCCTCGCCCAGTGGCAGCGCGGCGAATCCCCGACCGTCGTCCTGGCCGACCCGGACCATCCGGGCGGCGACACCCTGCTCCTCGTCGGCGCCCGCACCGACGACCCGGGCCCTGAACCGGACGGCGCCGGGTGACGCAGGACTGGCTGGCCCGCGCGGCCTGCCGCGGCCACGACACCGAACTGTGGTTCGCGAGCCCGTACTCGACGGCGACCCGGGCGGCCCTGGCGATCTGCCTGGGCTGCCCGGTCGTCCGCGAGTGCCTCGCCGACGCCATGGCCATCGAGGCCAGAGCCCCCGGCGGACGCTGGGGAACCGCCGGCGCGCGCACGGCCGAGATGCGCCAGGCCCTCGCCGACGGCACCGGCCACGGCGCCCAGAACAGCCTGCCCGGCTGCCGCTGCGCCCCCTGCCGGGACTACCGCATCACCCGCGACCTCTACCACCGACTGCTCACCGAAGCGGCCGGTCCGTGCCCCGGCTCCTGATCTGGGGCCCGGAGCACTGGGGCGGAGGCCACACCCGCCCCTGCATCACCTGCGGCCGGCCCGCGCTCCTGATCAACAGCCAGCGGCAGCCGCAGCACAAGGTCTGCGCCGAGGCCGTCGCTGATGCGGCCTCAGAGCAGGCCGCCACCCGCTACCACGAGAAGAGAGACCGATGACTCACCGACACGACGTCCAGCGCGACATCATCACCCGCACCCTGGAGGAACTGATCCCCCGCTCGGTGCCCGCCCGCCTCACGGTGAAGGTCACCGAGACCTTCGACGCGCCGGGCGGCCACCCCCGCCAGAACACATGGGAGGGCAGCGTCCACGGCCTGGCCGAACGCATCGCCACCGCCCTGTACGGGCGTCGCCCCGAGACTGGCAGTCCGCTGGAGCAGGCCGAGGCCGCCAAGCAGAACCGCGACCTGGCCGGCGAGCTCGGCGCGCTCATGGGCGGCGCCGCGGCTCTGCAGCAGCAGCCCTGGTACCCGGCGCGGCCGGGCGACGTCGTCCACATCGCCTACGAGGCCGTCCACGACCTCCCGGGCTCCGGCTCGACCTACCTGGTGCAGCAGAACCCCGACGAGCCCGCCTTCCTGGCGCTGGTCGCGGTAGCCGTGAGCGACACCGACGGCGGTGTCTGGGCCACGGACGGCGACCCGGACCCGCTGTTCGAGATGTGGATGGAGGCCGGAGGCCACCGCATCACCGTGGTCCGCGACGGCCTGACCGTCCACAACGGGCCCGCCAGCAGAGGCCGCTGACCGCATGAGCCGATTACCCCGCGCACCGCCCGCGCGCCCCGCACAGCCCCGTACCGGCTCCCGAGAGATGAGAGCACGTGACCGACATCCCCGATGCCGAACCCCGCGTCCAGAGCGTCCGCAACGCCTGGGTCAACGCACTGCGCGCCGAGGTGCTGCGCCTGGACCGGGCGGACCTGGCCAAGGTCGCGACCGTCGGCACCTGGATCGCGTCCTACGCCGACGCCGACGGCGGCAACGCGTGGCCCTCGCGCGAGACCCTGGCCACACTCGCCGGCTGCACCACCGAGTCCGTCACCCGCGCGATCCGGGTCATGGTCGGCGTCGGGATCCTCAGCACCCGCCGCCGGCCCAACAGCACCGCCGTACACCAGCTGCTGATGCCCCTCGGGCCGCTCGACTGGGCACCGCACCTCGACGAGTACGGCAAGACCCGCCAACGCGCCCATCACGCCAAGAAGAAGACGAAGGACGCGGCCACCGCCGAGGCCGCCGCAGCCCGGACCGCGTCCGTGGACGCTATCCGGAACACCGTCCATGGACGCGGTCCGGATAGCGTCCATGGCGGGGTTTCCGAAACCTCCGAACAGGCCCCGGACAGCGTCCATGGACGCCCCCGGACCGCGTCCATGGACGCTATTCGGACCGCGTCCATGGACGCCCCTACCAGTACCTATCTACCTACGGTAGATACCCCATCCGCCGACACGACCTGGTTTGGCCCTAGACCTCAGCCACCGGTCGCGCGCGCGAGCCCGCCGCGCACCCTCGCCGCCGCACCGCCGCCGGCCGCCGACATCCCGGCCGACCGCACCGAGCCGCCGCCCGGACCACCCGTCCAGGCCGCGTTCCTCATCAGCGTCACCGGAGGCCGACAGAGCCCGCCCGACACCCCGGCCGCCGACATCCCCCTCGGCGCCGGCCTGGCCGAGGCCCGCCGCGTCCGCTCCACCCTCACACCACCCCGCGCCCGCCGCGCCGACACCGCCTAGGAGCATGATCATGACCGAACGCCGAGACGCCATCGCCAACGCCCACCACTGGGCGCTCCTCGCCGACGACTACCTCACCGCCGCCCGCGACGAGCGGGCCGCCGCCGGAGCCCTCGCCAGCACATTCCGCGCCGGACGCCGCCGCGAACACCACCTCGACCACGCCTACAACCTCGCCGGACACGCCGCCGACGCCCGCGACCAGGCCCTCATGTGGGCCACCGTCGCCCCGCTGCTCGGTGACGGCACCTGCGGCCACACCATCCCCGCCAGCAACTCGCCCTCCGGCCGCGAGAAGCCGTGCATCCGGTCCTTCGGCCACGCCTCGGCCTACCACGCCGATGCAGACGGCCGCCTGTGGCGCCCCGCAGACCAGACCGTCACCACGGCCCAGGAGCCGCAGTGACGTTCAGCCGACACGGCCTGGGCTCCTGCAGCCGCTGCAAGCAGGCCGTCCGCTGGTCTCTCACCGAGGCCGGCCGCCGGCAGCCGCTCAACCCGGAGCCCGATCCGAAGGGAAGCGTCGTAGCCCGCCTGGGCGACCGGGCCACCTGGCTCAGCCGCGTCCCCACCGCCGACCTGCCCCAAGCCCCGTTCGAACGCCGCTTCATGCCGCACGCCGCCACCTGCGCCGCAACTCAACCCGTCCAGCAGGAACTCCCGCTCCCCGTCGAGCGCCCGCTGCCCGCCGGCGTCGCCTCGCTCACCGCACACCGCCGCAACCGGAGCCCACGATGACCAACCGACCCACCACCCGCACCCAGCGGCTCCTGCGCCTGGTCACCACCGCCCAGACACGCCCCCTCACAGCAGCCGAAAGCCTCACCCTCGGCAGGGTCATCAACTGGACGACCACCGAGCTCAACCGGACCCGCACCGCCAACGACACCGCCAGAGACGCACTGCTCGACCTGCTCGGCATCGTCGACCAGTGGGAGCGCGGCCACTCGACCGAGCTCGGCAGAACCGCCGTGTGCGAGATCATCAGCCGCACCGCGCACAAGGGACTCAACATCTCCGTCGAGCCGACTGCCACAACTACCGCACCAGCCTGCAGCAGCGGCACCGAAGGCCGCTCCGGCACGCCCTTCACCGCCCAGCAGGCAGCCGCCATCAACGCCGCCGGCCTGCCAACCCGCACCCTGCTCACCATGGACATCGCCAGCTTCATCTTCAACAACCTCTGCGGCGACCAGGGCGGCAACGCCCCCAGCGACGGCATCAACGTCACCTGCATCAAGCTCAGAGGCCACGACTGGCACGACCAGCCCACCGAGCTCGACGACGACCCCTGGCACACCGACGGACACGGCCGCACCTGGCGCAATAGCGAGGCAGAGGCACAGGACGCCTCCGAGCAGGGAGAGCCCGAAGCGGGCCACACAGACCGCCTGCAGACCCTCGCAGCAGCCCTCCGGCTGCTCACCGCCCACGACCTGGCTGCAATTCTCGCCTCGGGCGCCTTCATCGGCGGCGGAACCGTCACCGCCGAGGACATCGACCGGATCACAACGAACACCTGCGGGAACAACCCGCCCCACGACGCTCAGATCAGGTGCGTGTGGCCATCCGGACACCGCAACGAGCACTCCGACTACGAGGGACGTGTGTGGTGACGATCCCGACCTCCGGCCAGCGCCGCATCAACGCCAAGCGCGCCCGCCAAGCCGCCTACTGGGACGCACGCCGCACCGTCAAAGTCCTGGTCGGCGGCGAACTCATCCCGTACCTCGACCGCATCGTGCAGCTGCTCGGCGACGGCGCCCAGCTCCACCACAGCACACCCCGAGTCCACAGCTGGGTCACCGACCTCGACGTCCACATCCCCGGAGCACCACCCGACGCCCACCGCGCCGAACCGCACTTCCGCAACGTCTGGACCGGCGAGCGCTACGGCGCCGAGCTCGCCAGCATCGACTGGTTCGACGCCACCGGCCGAAGCCTGGCCACACCGGCCCAGCCACCACCCGCCAGCTGCTCACCGCGCTGCTCACCGGAATCCACGCTCGCCGGCCACACCTACGACGCCGACTGCGTCCTGGCGGCGGCCGACGGCTGGATCGTCGACCTGCAGCGCGGCAACTGCACCCCCTACCAACGCGCAGGCCTCAAACGACCGAAGAAGAGGAACAAGAAATGATCATTCCCGTGCGAGTCGCCGCCGATATGCCCCTGTCGACCGTCGGCGGCGTTCGCCAGCTCGCGGAGGGCCACCCGCTCTGCGACCAGGACTGCCCCGTGTGCGACGAACTGCTCGGCAGCAAGCCGATGACCCTGGTGTACGTCGGAACGCAGCCGGAGTACCGCCAGGCCACCGGATACGTCACCGGCACGGCTGTGGCCGTACACGCCGCCTGTGCGGGCCTCGACGCCGACAACCTGACGTTGTCGTGAGCGCGCGCCAGACGATCCAGAAGATCCTCGCCGAAGCCGCCGGCGGAAACTCGCGCGACATCGAACATCTCCTCAACGACTTCGAGGATCAAGTCCTCGCCGAACACGGCCGCTTGAAGCCCTGGACGCAGCCACACGAGATCGACGCCTACCTGAAACGCGTCCTCTGCGCCCCGCACTACGACCAGTACCGACGGCACTGGCGCGACGCCAGCCCGATGTAGCCCGCAACCACGTCAACGGGCCCAGCCAGGACCGCTATCCCGGCCGGGCCCCACCAGGAGACCAACCTCCATGGCTCACCCGCAGAATAGCGCCGCACCGTGGTACGTCACCGCCGCAATCCGCTACGGACGACCCACCGCGCTCCTCGTCGCACTCCTGATGTGCGCACCCGGCGAAATCCACCTCGCAGCCCTCGCAGGCTGGTCGAGCACCTGGTCCTACGGCGCACCCGCCACCATGTCGCTCTACGCACTCATCGGCGCGATCATCGCCGACCAGCTGCCCGCCGGCGACCCGAAACGGTCCTCCGCGCGCCTCGGCGCCGGCCTCGCACTGCTGCTCGCGATGAGTGCCCAGGTCGTCGACCACCTCATCAGCGCCCACTACCTGCCCGCCCGATCTATCGCGCTGATCGCGGTCGTCTCCGCTGTTCCGCCGCTGGCTGCGTGGCACATCATCAGCATCGCCGCCCGGCCAGCAGCTGATGCAACAGCAGGTGTTGCAGTGCAACAGCCACTATCGCAGCAGGTCAACCGCACTCCGAAGCACTGGGCCGTCGCCAAGCAGGCCTTCGCGCAGAAGGACCGCGCGCTTGCGAGCATCTATGCAGCAGCGGACTACGAGGGCATCTCGGTATCCACCATCCGCAGCCGGGTAGCACGGGGCGGACTCACCCGGCACGGCACCGACCATCGGGGCCGCGTCCTCGTCGACATTGCCGAACTCACCCCCAACCCAAGGATCTGACCGCCATGAGCGAACCCATCGTGCTGGCCCGCACAGTCCAGACCTGCCGCTCCCACCCATCCCAGTGGGACGCCTGGAGCGCCGATGGCCAGTATCTCTACCTGCGCTACCGCGGGGGACGAGGCACCGTCGACGCCTACGACAACGCTGACAGCGACACCTGGACCACGCCCCCTGACGGTGCGGTCGCGCGATTCGGCGAGGGCTGGGACCAGCGCAGTTACGACGGGGACATCAGCCTGGAGGAGTTCTGCGAGCGCGCCGGGCTCATCCTCGCTGCGAACGCGGAGAACTGACGATAGGCAGCCGAGGGGCCAGCGGAATCGCTGGCCCCTCGGCCATGCCCAGCCGAACCCTAGCCAGACCAGACCTCGGCAGATCCTTCATCATCTAGATGATGTAGATCTAGACTGCTTCCAAGGAAGGAGTGACATGCCGAAACGGTTCTGCCTCAACCCTGACTGCAAGGTCCTGTTCGACGCCACCACCGGCCGCAGTCGCTGCCCGGCCTGCCAGGCCGAACTCGACACCCGCATGAACTCCCGCCCCAAGGCCAACACCACCGACCGCGGCCTCGGCTGGCAGCACCAGCAGCGCGCCCGCGAGTCCGTCAGTCAAGACATGGCCTGCCACATCTGCGGCGGACGTGCCACAGAATCCGACCCCATGACCGCCGACCACCAGACACCGCGGGCACAGGGCGGCGGCGACAGCCCGCTGCTCCCCGCGCACCGGTCCTGCAACAGCCGGCGCGGCGGCCGGCAGCGCAGACGAGGCCGATAGACATCGCTGGGGCTCCCGGCCGGGCCGGATGATCTTTTTAGCATGATCATCTTCCTGACCCCGCGCCCTTGGCTCCCTTTTTGCGTGGTACCAAGCGATCCGTTTTTTCCCAGCGACCGTTTGCCGGAGGGAGGCCCCGATGCCCAGGACCAAGAAGCCCGCCGGCGCGGCCGTCGACCGGCGCAACGGACGCAAGGCCGAGCTGGTCGCCGTCGCCGGTGGCCGCCTGGCCCTCCCCGACCCTCCGCCCGGCGTCGAGTGGTGCGCCGACGCGGTCACCGCCTGGTCCCGGTACTGGGACGACCCGGTCGCCTCCGCGCTGACCCCCGCCGACGAGCACCTGGTCACCCGCTGGCTCGAGGCGCTCAACCGCTACCTGCTGATGTCCCGCACCGCCGACCAGTCGCCGCTGGTCACCGGCTCGCAGGGCCAGGACGTCCTCAACCCGCTCTACCGCGCGGCGGAGTTGGCCTTCAAGACCGTCGAGGCCTGCGAGAAGCAGATCGGCATCGGCCCCGCCAACCGGGCCTCGCTCGGCATCGCGCTGCTCACCGAGAAGCGCACCTTGGCCAGCATGAACGCCGCCTACGTGGCGAAGGAGGTGACCGGTGCCCAGGACGAAGACCCCCGCGTCGCCCGCATCGACCGCTGACGTCTGCGTCGACTGCGGCTGGCTGCCCGAACCGGGCCAGCTGTGGCCCACCTACGGCGGCCTGGCCTGCCGCTGGATCCAGGAGAACCTGATCCTGGCCGAGGGCGACAGCTTCGGGAAGCCCTTCCTGCTCCGGCAGGACCAGAAGGCCTTCATCTGGCGCTGGTACGAGTACTGCCCGCACTGCGACACCTGGCGCTACGACGAAGCCCTGCGCGGCGCGGCCCGCGGCGACGGCAAGACCGCCCTGGTCGCAGCCCTCGGCGTGCTCGAGTTCGGCGGCCCCCCGCAGCTCGCCCCGATCAGCCCCAACGTCGTCGTCGCAGCAGCGTCCTGGGACCAGGCGAACCTCCTCTACGCCGCCGCCTCGACGATGATGGGCGGCCGGGACCAGGACGTCGAGGAAGCCCCGCTGTGCGGCTTCTTTGAGGTCTACGACGGCGAGACGAAGCTCGCCGACGGCCGTCCGGGGCGCCTCTTCCGGACCGCGACGGTCGCCGGCACCAACCAGGGCGGCCAGCCGACATTGCTGTTGGCCGACGAGATCCATGAGTTCGGCGCACCCGGCAGTCCCCGGGCCAAATTCCATGACGTCGTGTCAAAATCCTGTACGAAGCGCCTGCTTACGTACCGAATCCCGCTGGAATCCGGGGAAATCCGGGAGGTTCGGCGCGGTCCGGGCAGGGTCATCGACCTGTCCACGGCCGGCGACGATGTCGACCACTCCTTCCTCGGGCTGAAGTACAAGCGGGGCCTGCGCGAGATGCACCAGGGCGAGCCCACGAAGTTCCTCTTCGACTGGCGCCAGGCGCGCCCGGGCCTGGACTACACCCGGCCCGAGGACCGCGCCATCGCCTGCCGGGACGCTTCCGGTGCGGCCGACGTGATCTGGTCGGTCGACACCCGGGTCCGCGAATGGGACAAGGACGAGGTCCGACACAGCGACTGGCGCCGGTACTTCGCGAACGAGTGGGTCGACGTCGCCGACGAATCCTGGCTGGCCGACCACCCCGGCGCCTGGGACGCCTGCAAGGGCGAATGGACCCTCACCGGCACCGAACCCGCCGTCTTGGCCGTCGACATGGCGCTCAAGCACGACTCGGTGGCCGTCGCCGAGGTCCGCGAGCTCGCCGACGGACGCCGCGCGGTCACCGCGAAGATCTGGTACCCCGGCGACGGCAACATCGACCACGTCGCGGTCTTCGAGTGGATCAAGGCCCGCGCCGGCAAGCTCGGCACCGCCTTCCAGGGCCTGGTGTACGACCCGCGCTTCTTCCAGCTGCCCGCCATGGAGCTGGAGGACGAGGGCTACATGGTGATCGAGATGCCCCAGTCCCCGGAGCGGATGGCTCCCGCCGTCGGTCTGACGTACGACTCGATCCTCAGCGGCGCCCTGGTCCACGACGGAGACCCGGATCTGGCCGCACAGGTCAAGGCTGCGAACAAGCGCCCCGGAGAGCGTGGCTTCACGCTCTCCAAGGGCCGCTCCCGGAAGCACATCGACGCCGCCGTGGCGATGTGCATGGGCGTCTGGACGTCCGCCGAGCTGTCCGGGCAGATGGAACCCTCGATAACGGAGTGCATCTGGTGACCGAGAACACGATGATGACGACGCGTCTGACCGCTGGCACCGCGCACCTGCGGCGGCGGGCCCGCGCCTGCGGCGTGGCCGCAGCCGGGACGGTGGCCGCCGGGCTCGGCCACGCGGTGCGCCTCGGGCGCCTGGCCGTGCTCTTCGTACCCGGGCTGGCCGGGGCGGCCCTGGTGAGCTGGGGTGCGTGGATGGCCTGGCACCCCGCCGGACTCATAGCGGCCGGCGGCTTCTGCCTGGCCTGCGACCGGCTGCTGCCCGCCCCGGGCCGGGGCGGTGAGTCCTGATGGCACTGTTCGGCCGCGGCCCGGCCGGGCACCGGGAGACGCGCACGCTCAGCTTCATCGCGCCGATGATCGGCGCGCACGTCCAGGCCCAGGAGGACTACTCCGGTGGCAGCGTCGAGGGCGCGATGCGGCACGCCGCCGTGTGGAAGTGCGTGCGGCTGCTCTCGGACGTGACGAGCTGCATGACGCCGATGCTGTACCGGGGGACGCCCGGCGTCCCCGGGTCGGTGCGGCTGGATCCGCCGATGATCCTGACCCAGCCCTCGGCCGGCGCGGACATCAACGACTACGTGTACATGGGTATGTCGTCGCTGCTGCTGCGCGGCAATGTCTACGGGAAGATCCTGGACTGGCAGAGCGGCTATCCGACGCAGATCGAGCTGCAGCACCCCGACCACGTCAGGGTGCAGGTCGACCGGGACGGCAATACGGTCTACAAGTTCGGCAACAAGGTCATGGACGCCCGCACCGAGGTGTGGCACCGGATGTCCTACCGGATGCCCGGCATGCACCAGGGCCTGTCGCCGATCTCCTACGCCAAGGGCCTGGTCCACCAGTCGTTCTCCGCGCAGAGGTTCGCGCAGGACTACTTCGACTCCGGCGGCCACCCGACCGGCATTATCTCCAACTCGACCGCGAAGAAGTTCGCCGACCAGCGCGAGGTCACCACCGTCAAGGAGCGGTTCCTCGCCGCGACGCGGAACCGCGAGCCGGTGGTCATGTCGGGCGGCTGGGAGTACCAGGACCTGAAAGTCTCGCCCGAAGAGAGCCAGTTCCTGGCCACCCAGAAGTACACCGGCAGCCAGATCTGCGGGATCTTCGGCGTCCCGCCGGAACTGGTGGGCGAGGCCAGCGAGGGCTCGGCGATCACCTATGCCAACGTCGAGTCCCGCTCGCTGGACTTCGCCAAGTACTCCCTCGCGGGCTGGATCGGCCGCTGGGAGCGCTGGCTGGGCTCGCTGGCCCCGCGCGGCCAGTACGTCAAGCTCGACAAGGGCGGCCTGCTGCAGGCCGACACCCTCGTGCGCTACCAGGCGATCCACATGATGGTCGCCGCCCGGATCATCACGCAGAGCGAGGCCCGGGCGATGCTCCTGGAACTGCCGCCGTTCACGCCTGAACAGCAGGCCGAGGTCGACAAGCTCGTGCTGCCCACCCCGCCGCCCGTCGGCTCCCCGAAGATCGGCTCGTAGGAGGTCACCATGTCCATCACTCGTCCCGGCCGTGCGCTGAGCGTGGCCACCCCGCCCGAGCTCCTGCGCGAGCGCCGGTCGTCGATGCGCGGCCGGCGCGAGGAGCGTCGGCAGCGCATGCCCGCGCAGTTCGAGTTCCGTGCCAACCCCTCCGGCGCGGGCCCGCAGACGTTCCGGTTCAGCGGCTACGCCGCCACCTTCGAACAGCCGTTCGAGATGTGGGATTCCTGGGGAGACCCGTACCTCGAGACGCTGGCCGCCGGCGCTTGCGCGCGGACCCTGGCGAACGGCGCGGATGTCCAGTTCCTCATCGGGCACAACACCATGGGCATCCCCATGGCTCGCACACGCTCCGGGACCATGACCCTGTCGGCGGACACCACCGGCCTGCTGGTGGAGGCCCCGAACCTGGACGGCCGCCACTCCCAGGTGCAGGACCTGGCGGTGGCGATGGAGCGCCAGGACATGGACGAGATGAGCATCGGGTTCATCGCGCTGATGCAGCAGTGGTCTCCGGACTGGATGGAGCGCCGCATCACGGAGATCTCCCTGAACCGCGGGGACGTCTCGGTGGTGTGCTGGGCGGCCAACCCGAACGCCACCGGAGCTTCGCTGACGACGGCGCTGCCGGTCACCGCCGCCGGGGCCCTGGCCGCCGGCGCCGGGCGCGAGCGGCGCACGCCCACGGCCCCGTACTCGGCGAAGCCCGGCGAGGGCCTGGAGTGCCCGCAGTGCCACTCCGCGAACGACGCGGACGCCAGCTACTGCGACCAGTGCGGCACGGCGGTCCGCTCGAGCGGGGCGTCGACCGCGCAGGAGAACGAGACGCAGCGGTGCGGCTGCGGCGTGTGGAACGCGGACGACGCGAAGTTCTGCGCCAGCTGCGGCACCAACATCTCCTCGGACCTGGACGCCGACAACGGCGGTGCGGGGAACGGCGCGACGTCCGCGCCGTCGCCGTACGGATGGGCGGCGCGCAGGGTCGAGACGCGGGCGCTGCCCGCCGACGGGCCGCAGCCGGATTTCACCGGCAAGCCCGCCCATGACGCGGCCGCGCACGGCACCGGATCGCCGCAGTGTCCCGACCCGAACTGCGGTGCAGCCAACGCGTCCGACGCCGCGTTCTGCGACCAGTGCGGCGGCGGCCTGTACGACCAGGGCGGCCTGGTGCAGAGCGTCGGCGACATGGACGACGTCGTCACCGACTCGGACGGCATCGTCGAGGAGGACGGCCAGGAGTCGCTGTCAGCCGAGCGGGCCCGCCTGCGGGTACTGATGCTCTCCGCTCCCTGACGACCCGCCAGGCCGGTGCTATCATCGGCCCAGAGTTGATCTTTCAGCCAGCATGACCCGGAGCACCCGCGCCGCCCGGCCCCGACCCCCACCCGATCGCGGGGGCACGACCCGGGCGAACGGCCCGCAACCACTCCTCTGCGGCTACGTCCCATACGACGTAGAGGAGTTGTCATGCCAGTCGACGTCCTCGCGGACATGCGCGAGAAGCGCTCCGGGCTGCTGGCCCAGATGCGCACCCTGACCGAGCTGCCGGCCATGTCGCCCGAGCAGCGCACCCAGTTCAAGACCCTCGACGGCGAGATCACCGGCCTCGACGAGGAACTGGACCTGCGGCAGAAGCAGGCGGACCGCGAGGCCCGCGCCGCCGCCGCCCGGGCCGAGTCCGGGAACACCGGCGCGAACGCCCCCGACGGCGAGCAGCGCCAGCGCTCCGGCTGGTCGGTGGGCGAGGAGCCCACCATCTACGGCCGCGGCTCCGGGCACTCCTACTTCCTGGACATGGCGCGCGAGAAGCTGGGGCGCGGTGACGGCGACGGCGGTATCGCCGCGTCCAGCAACCGCCTGCGCCGGCACGCCCAGGAGCTCGAGGTCGAGGTGCCCAAGCGCCGCGAGGCGCGGGCCCGGGCGGCGGCCGCCGCCTACGAGGAGGCGTTCGCCGGCGGGAACCGGGCCGAGCGGCGCGCGATGGCCCGGATGATCCGCGAGGGCCACACCCCGTTCGAGCGACGGGCGCTGAACCGCACCGACGGCACCGGCGGCTACGAGGTCCCGCCGCTGTGGCTGATCGACGAGCTGATTCCCTACCTGCGCGCCGGCCGTGATTTCGTGGACCTGTGGAGGCCGCTGCCGCTGCCCCCGGGCACGGACAGCATCAATATCCCGCGCCTGCAGCTGGGCAGCGCGACCGGCCCGCAGACCGCCGATGGCGGCACGGTCCCCGGCCGCGACATGCAGGACAATTTCGTCAACGCCCGCGTGGTCACGGTCGCGGGGCAGGAGGACGTCGCGCTGCAGCTGCTCGACCAGAGCCCGGTGGCGTTCGACGAGATCATCCTCGGCGACCTGGCCGCGGACTACGCCATGCAGCTGTCAGGCCAGTCCATGGTCGGCGGGGGGCCGGGCATGGGGCAGCTGACCGGCATCTGGCCCAACGGCGCGATGTCGACCGCCTCCGGCATCTACGTCGCGAACACGAACAACACCTCAGGTCAGACCTGGCTCAACGGCGGCAGCTCGTCCGTCGTGAACTCGGTGTTCCAGGCCTGCGGGCAGCTGCTGTCGCTCGGCGCCCGGACGCGCATGATGCCGTTCACCCACTGGGTGTTCCACCCGTGGATCTGGTACCAGCTGACGACCACCGTCGACTCCCAGCTGCGGCCCCTGGTCGTGCCCGGGACGCCGAACAACATGGCGTACAACCAGATCGCCGTCGACGACGGCGGCCCGGCCGCGAGCGGTCCGGTCGGCTACTACATGGGCCTGCCGGTCATCCTCGACCCGAACGTTCCCACGACGTTCGGCGGCGGCACCGCGCCGCAGATCACCACGATCTCGGCCGGCCAGACCGCCGCCACCCCGGGCTCCGGCGTCTACACGCCGGTCGTCGCCGGCCGCTGGAACGACCTGTTCCTGTGGGAGGGCGACATGCGCACCCGGGCCCTGAACGAGGTGCTCAGCGGGACGCTGCAGGTGCGGTTCCAGCTCTACAACTACGTGGCGAACATGCCGAACCGCTACCAGGCCTACAGCACCGTGCAGACCGGCTCGGGCCCCACGACGGTGGCCAACGCCGGAGCGTCGGTGTCCGTCGCCACCCTCAGCCAGTTCACCGCCAACGGCGTGCTGAACATGACCGGACAGGGGTTCTGACCATGGATATGCCTGGCGGGCGCTACCCCGACTACGAGCAGGAATGGCTGCTGGACGGCCAGCCCGCCTCCCAGTACCGCCGCAGCATCAGCCGCGGCGACATCAACACGACCGCCGTCACCGGCGCCGCGACGCAGGTCCCGTACGTCGTCGCGGTCCCGGCCCAGATCGGGGACGTCATCAACTTCGTGACGTTCGGCATCGGCACGCTGGCCGGCACCGCGGGCAGCACGTCCTTCGTGGTCGTGTACTCCGCGATGCCGACGTCCTCGGCCGCAGCGACCGTCCTCGGCGTCTCGGCCGCGACGACCTTCACCGCCGGAGCGAACAAGATCGCCCTGGCGGCGCCGGTATCGCTGGTCCCCACCGTCGGCACGCCGCAGAACGCCGCCGCGCAGACCAACAACCAGGGCCCCCTGGTCCTGGGCGTCGCGATCGTCGAGACCTGGACCACGACCGGTTCCCAGTTCGACGCCATGGCCGGCGGAAGCTCAGCGTTCAAGGGACTGCTGACCGGCCAGCTCCCGCTCGTCACGAAGCTGCCGACCCTGGGCGGCACCCCGCCGACGGTCGGCACGAGCTCGGGGACCACGGTGACCGCGCCAGCCACGGGCCTGGTCCCGTACGTGGTCCTCAGCCGGACCTGACGCTCCGGCGGCCCGGCACCAGCCGCCGGGCCGCCCACAGCTGGAGGCACCCATGCACACCACCGAGCCCTTCCCCCCACAGGTCCCGCGCTCCGACGCCCTCGGGCGCCTGCGCCGCGAACTGAGGCTGGCCCAGGACGTGGGCGAGACCCGCCTCGCGCAGGACCTGCAGAACCGGATCGACCGGCTCTGCGCACGCTCCACCAGCACCTCGCCGCAGCGGGAGACCACTGCCGCCGCCACACCGCGCCGGGAGACCACCGGCGCCAAGCCCGCCAACCACAGGAGCCCCCGTGTCCCTCGCCAGTGACCTGCTGTCCGTCCTCGACAAGTTCCGCACCGTCGTCGCCGGGCACGTCAACAGCGGCCAGCTCGTGACCATCGACAACCACATCAACTCCATCGCTAACGTCGCCGAGAACGACGTCCAGGCCGCCGACGACCGCGCCACCGACGTCCTGGGCCAGCTGTACACCGCGCTCCACGGCCACGACAGCGAGCCCGCACCGACCCCGACCGCACCGCCGGTCGACGAGGGCCAGGCCGCGGCCGCCGTCCCCGGAACCGCGGCCGCGAGCGCGCCCGCCACGCCGGCCAAGACGGCGGCCGCCGCCCCGGCCACCACCAGTGCCCCGGCCGCCACCGGGACCGCCGGCTGACATGGCGACGTTCCAGGTCTCCACGACCACCGCGACGCTGGCCGCCTCGACCGCCTACTCGGCGATCGAGCTGCGGCCGGTGTCCGCCACGCCCATCCAGATCCTCAAGTGGTGGATCGACCTCAACTCCTACACAAGCACCGACCACCCGGTGCTCGTCCAGGCGGGGAAGTTCAGCGCGGCAGTGACGACCAACACCTCAGACACGCCGCTGGCGGTGGACTACCGAGGCCAGGACTCCACCGCCAACACCTTGGTCGGTGTCAACGCGACCAGCGAAGGCGCCGGTACGTGGGTTGCCAACGGCGAGCTGCACAGCCTTGCTCCACAGGGATTCCCGTACGCGTGCTGGGAGACCGAGGACACCGCCCTGTGGGTACCGGGCGGCAGCTACTGGCGACTCCGGATCACCCCGGGGTCGACGCTCACGTCCACGACCGTGACCTGCGGCGTGCTCTGGAAGGAATGAGGGGAGGACGGCTGTGCCATACGACCTGGGCGGCGTAGCCGTCCTGACCTTCACCGCGCTCGACGTCGACGACGAGGCCGCTGCCGCTGCGGCGGTCACGCTGACCATCACCCAGCCGGACGGCACGTTGGCCACGCCGACGATCCAGTACCCGTCGGCCGGCAACTACACGGCCTACTTCCAGACGACCCAGGCAGGGCGGCACACCTACCGGTGGCTGGCCACCGGCACTCCGGGGCCCGGCGTCGGGGTCGGCGCGATGATCGATTCCTTCGACGTCGAGGCGCCGCTGGCGGGCACGATCCTGTCGCTCGCCGATTGCCGCGAGACCCTCAACATCCCGGCCAGCGACACCACGCACGACAGCCGGATCCGCGCCTACAACTCGGCGATCACGGCCGTGATCGAGAAGCTCTGCGGCCCGGTCGTCGTCCGTCAGGTCACCGAGCGGTACCTGGAGAACGGCATGTCCGAGGTGCTGATCCTCAGGAGCACGCCGCTCTACCAGCCTGCCGGACAGGCCTACCCGGTCATCTCGATCACGCCGGTCATGACCTACGGCATGGAGTACGACCTGTCGCTGATCGCGGTCGACCCGGTCACCGGCGTGATGCGCCACACCGCCGGCCTCAGCTTCTTCAACGGGCCCTACGACGTGTCGTACATGGCGGGCCGCCCGATCGTGTCCGACAACATCATGACTGGCTCGCGGATCGTCCTGCGGCACCTGTGGTCGCTGGAGCGCGGCGGCGCGGGCGCGGTCCGCGGCCAGGTCGCCGACGACGTCACGATGATCATGGGCTACGCGATCCCGAACCGCGCCCTGGAGCTCCTCGACGGAGCGGGCACCCGCGACCCCGGAGGCATCGCGTGACCGCCTTCCTCAACCACTGGCTCATCGTGGACTTCTGGGCCCAGGTCTGGCCGAACCTGGCCGCGTCCCCGATCTGCGCGGCCTCCGTGCTGGTCAGCCACGTCCTGCGGGAACGGGCCGCCCGGGCCCGTCACGCCGAGCTGCTGGGGAACCAGCACTGCAGCTGCGCGGGTGGTGCCCGGTGAGCATCACGACCTCGAGCATCCCGGCCGCCGTCGACTACCTGGTCACGACCTGCACCAGCACGTTCGGCAGCACAGTCCAGGTGATGGACGGCCCACCGGTCAGCGGCACCGAGCTCACCGCCAACGACCGGCTGTGGATCGGCTACAGCCCCCTCAGCCCCGACCTGCCTGCCGTCACCGGCGACCAGCAGTTCGCCAACCTCGGCGCCCGGTCCAGGAACGAGACCTACGCGATTGTCTGCGCGATCGAGCAGTGGTCCGGCGACCCGACCATGCAGGCCCTGCGCGACGGCGCGTTCAGCCTGCTGGCCACCGTCGAGACGCTGCTTCGCGGCACCAACGGCGACCCCGGCGACACCACCCTGGGCCGCGCGGTCCTGTTCTCGCAGATCGCCGGTGGGATCCAGGTCGACACGCAGACGGACACCTCCGGGGCCGGCGTGCTGATCCAGTTCCACGTCCAGTGCACCGCCCGACTGACCGCCAGCTAGGAGAACGAGATGGCCCGCTTCAAGAACGGGTTCGGCGAGGGACGCGTCGTCCCGACGCTCGGCTACGTCCTGGTCCCGGACGGGGGCGAGATCACCGTTCCCGACGACGAGTGGCACCACTGGCAGGCCGGCGGCTGGACGCCGCTGGACCCCGACCCGCGGCCCGCCCCCGACCCGCAGCCCGCCCCCGAGCCGCCGGCCGAACCGGGGCCCGAGGTGCTCCCGGCGCCCGCGGCCGCCGTACTGGCCCGGCCGCAGGCCGGCGCCCTGCCGGCGGCGCCGACCGCCCCGACCACCAGTGAGGACGCGACATGACGATCACCACCGTCGGTGCGGGCATCGGCGCGAGCGCCGCCATGGTCCCCGAGACCGCCTACTCCACCGTGGTCGCGAGCCCGGCCTGGACCTGGTTCGAGCCGAACTCGATCACCCCGAAGCGCGTCAAGACCACCAAGCAGTCGAGCGGCTTGGCCGCCGGCCGCATGGTCGACGAGACCCTGCGCCGCGTCGTCGTCGAGCGCGCCGCGACCATGGAACTGCCCCTGGACTGGTGCCAGGCCTCGCACATGACCACCCTGCTCAACCAGATATCGAGCACGTACACGGTGGGCGCCGCCGGATCCCAGGCGGCATCCGGCGGCATCTGGGTGAGCGGCAGCCGCGTCACCCCGGCCGCCCCCGTGTACGGCTACGACCACACGTTCCGCAACTCGATCGCAGGCCGGAGCTCCGCCTGGCAGCTCGGGATCCCCACGGTCGACGGCGTCCTGCGGCAGTACGACGTGCTCGGCACCAAGGCCACCAAGTACGCGTTCAGCTGCAAGGCCGGCGAACTGCTGACCTGCACGACGAGCTGGGACGCCCGGTACCTCGCCGACCCGCTGATCGACACGACGTACCCGGCGCCGCCGCCTGGCGGCGCGGACGCGCAGACGCCGTACACCCAGGCCACACCCTCCTACGCGGCCGCGATCCCCTGGGACTTCGCGAACGCCCAGGTCCAGGTCGGCAGCAGCATCGCGGCGGCGTCCACCGCGGCGGCGGTCGACGGCGTCACCGGCTTCGACGTGAGCGTCGAGCGGAAGATGAAGACCGACCGCCAGTACTACGGCAACCAGGGCCTGAAGGACGAGCAGGTCACCAACGACCTCGTGTCCATCACCGGCACGATCAGCAGCGACTTCGTCAACAAGACCTACTGGGCCGACGCGTTCTACTCGGACACGCCGCTGTTCGTCCTGGTGACCTTCGGGGCCCTGCTGGCGACCGCGCCCGCGACCCAGTTCGTGCTCAGCAACATCTTCCTCAACGGCGACAGCCCGGCCGCCGCGAGCAAGGACGTCGTCAACGGCTCCTTCCCGTTCACCGCGACCTACGACCTCACCAACGAACCCCTCTCGGTGATCATCCAGTCGACGGACGCGACCGTCTGATGCCGCTGCAGATCGAGGGCGCCGAGCAGCTGCGCACGCTGGCCGCACGGCTGGCGGAGTGCGACAAGGAGGTCCGCGCGACCCTGACGAAGGGCCTGCGCGCGGCGGCGAAGCCGATCGTTGCCGAGATCCGCGCCGAGGTGAAGGGGCCGGGCGGCCGGTCGACGGGGGCCGGTTCGCAGGCCCGTGCGGCCTACCGGCTGTCGCGGTCCAGGTCGACCAGGGCGACGGCGGCCGCCAGCGCCGAGCGCCGGTCCGGGCTGCGCGCGACGATCGCCGCCGCGACCGGGTCCTCGGTCACCACCGGCACCGACCGGACCAACGTCACGTTCCGCATGAAGTCCAGCCAACTCCCGCCCTCGCAACGGACGTTGGGGAAGCGCTGGAACATGGCCAAGGGGTGGAGGCACCCGGTGTTCGGACACGACGCCTGGGTGCAGCAGTTCGGCCGCCCCTACTTCGACAAGGTCATCCGCGCGAACCAGCCCCTGCTGGAGGCCGGTGTGCGCGAGGCGATGGCCGTGCCCGAGCGAATCCTCGCTGCGGGCGACCTACAGACGGGAAGCAGCTGATGATCACCTTCAAGTTGAACGGCGCCGGCGACGAGATCACCGTCGACGAGGACAGCCTGCTGTACGCCGAGGCGCTGGAGCTGGAGAAGCAGACCGGGATGGGGGCCAACAAGTTCCTCGTCGAGCGGGCCGCCGGCACGACCCAGTCCACTGCGGCGCTGCTGTGGATCGGCGTGGTCAAGGCCGCTGCGGCCCGGGACGGCGTCAGCTTCCGCGACGCGGCGCGGACGCTGACGTTCGCGAAGTTCACCGAGTCCGTCGACCTGCTGGCGTCCATGGCGACGTCCCGGCGGGTGGTGGACGCCCCGGCCGCACCGGAGGGGGGCGAGGACGAGGACCCTACGCCTGGCTCGGCGGAGAGCACGTCCCCCGCCACGTCCGAGCCGCAGCCCAGCGCGACACCCTCGCCGGACTCCGCGCCCACTACCTCGGACTCTTCGCCCACTACCTCGGAGTCCGCCCCTGGGAGTGGGACCTCCTCACCGTCGCCGACATCCGCGCCCTGACGCCGTTCATCGACGCCCTGAACCAGCCCGGCAACACCTGACACCTGACGCCTGAGGGGAGGCCTTGTGAGTTCCACCGACCTCGTGTTCCGGATGCTGGGAGTCAACGAGGCCTCGAAGGTCTTCAGCGAGGTCTCGGCGTCCGCGCGGGAGACCGCCGCGGTCGTCGACGAGTCCAACGCGGCCATGGCCGACTCCTCGGAGGAGTCGGCGGCGAAGCAGGCCGAGGCCTCCGGCGCGCGCGACGAGGACGGGCTGCTGAACTCGGGGCCGATCCTGCTCGGCGTGGCGGCCGCCGCCGCCCTGGTCGGCGCGAAGTGCGTCGACATGGCCGCCAAGTTCCAGACCGGCATGACCAGTCTGGTCACCGGGGCGGGCGAGTCGCAGAAGAACATCAAGATGGTCTCCGACGGCATCCTGAGCATGGCCGTCGCGACGGGCACCTCGACGTCGCAGCTCACCGCCGGTATGTACATGATCGAGTCCGCCGGTTTCCACGGCGCGCAGGGGCTCACCGTGCTGCAGGCCGCGGCCGAGGGCGCCAAGGTCGGCAACGCGGACCTGTCGACGGTCGGCAACGCGCTGACCGACGTGCTGAACGACTACCACCTGCCGGCCTCCCAGGCGGTCGCGGTCACCGACGAACTGGTCAAGACGGTGGCCTCGGGCAAGACCACCATGGAGGAGCTCGGGAGCTCGCTGTCCAACGTCGTGCCGCTCGCCTCGAGCGCGCACATCGGCTTCGACCAGGTCGCCGGCGCGCTGGCCACGATGACCGGCCACGGGATGAGCGCGGACCAGGCCAGCCAGGACCTCGCGAACACCATCCGCTCCCTGCAGAGTCCGAACTCGGTCGCGGTCAAGGAGATGCAGTCCCTCGGGCTGAGCAGTACCCAGGTCGCCCAGCAGCTCGGCAGCAAGGGCCTGACCGGGACGCTGGGGGAGCTCACCCAAGCGATTACCTCGCACATGGGCCCGGCCGGCACCGTGATCCAGAGCGCGTTCGCGAACTCGACCACGGCGGCCGCCGACGCCAAGACGATGATCGCCAGCATGCCCGCGCCGCTGGAGAAGCTAGCGCAGAGCTACCTGCAGGGCAGCATCACCAGCCAGCAGTGGACGACCGACCTCAAGGCCCTGGACCCGGTCAACAAAGGCCTCATGACGCAGTTCGGCTCCGTCGCCGACAAGGCCCACAGCTTCAACGACCTCCTGGCCAGCGGCGCGCCGGAAGCGCAGACCTACAACGCCGCGCTCGGCAAGATGGTCGGGGGCGCGACCGGGCTGACGACCGCGTTGATGCTGACCGGGGAGAACTCCAGCACCTTCGCGGCGAACGTGAAGGGCATAGGGGCGGCCGCCACCGGCGCGGGCAAGAACGTCGACGGCTGGTCGCAGGTCACCCAGACTCTCGACTTCAAAATGTCCCAGGCCCGGGAGGTCGTCGAGACTCTCGGCATCAAGATCGGCATGATCCTGATGCCGGTGGTGAAGGACGCCGTCTCGGGGTTCACCTTCCTGGCCACCGGCGCCGAGATCGTCGTCGGCTGGCTCGGCAAGCACAAGACCGTGGCCGAAGCGCTGGGCATCGGCATCGCCGCCGTGCTGCTACCCGCCCTGTGGGGCGTGGTGTCGGCGATGGGCGCCGCCGCCATCTCCGGCGCGGTCGTCGCCGCCGAGTTCCTGATCCCCATCGCCGTCGTCGCCGCCCTCGGCTACGGGATCCTCGAACTGATCAAGCACTGGGGTGATGTCGAACATGCTTTCGATATCGGTGTCGACTTCATCAAGGACCACTGGAAGGAACTGATCTCGGCTCTGCTGCCCGGAATCGGGATGATCATCGTCGGGGTGACCGACCTGGTCGAGCACTGGGGCGCGGTCGAGCACGACCTGGAGGCGATCTGGCACGACGCGGAGCGGGCCTTCGACGAGGCCTTCGTCGACCCGATCGAGGAATCCGCCCACGACCTGGAGGGCGCTCTCGACGACGGCCTCCACTTCTTCGAGACCCTGTTCACGCACGACATCCCGTCCTGGTTCCAGGAGGGCGAGCGTCTCTTCGACGAGGCCTTCGTCGATCCCGTGGAGCAGACCGTCCGCGACCTGGAGCACGACTTCACCAACGGGGTGCAGTTCTTCAAGACCCTGTTCACGCACGACATCCCGTCCTGGTTCCAGGAGGGCGAGCGTCTCTTCGACGAGGTGTTCGTCGACCCGGTCATGGAGACGGTGACCGGCCTGGAGCATGGCTTCGAGGCCGTCTTCCACGGCATCTCCGGCTTCGTCTCCAGCGCCTTCGGGGACCTGCTCGGCATCGTCAAGGCACCGATCGACGGCGTGATCGGCCTGGTCGACGACGCCATCGGGTTCCTCGACGGCCTGCACGTCAGCATCCCGAGCTGGGTGCCCGTGGTCGGCGGCGACTCGTTCGGGGTGTCGATCCCGAAGCTGCCGATGCTGGCGTCCGGCGGCCTGGTGATGCCGCAGCCCGGCGGCGTGCAGGTCACAGTCGCCGAGGCCGGGCAGGCCGAGATCGTCACGCCGCTGCCCGCGATGCAGGCCGCGATGACCGCAGCCCTGGTCGCCGCCGGCCGCACCACCGCTCCCGGCGGCGCGGCGGGCGGCGCCGGATCGAGTCCGGGCAACCCGCTGTACATGGAGCTGACCATCAAGTACCCCGACGGCCAGACCCTCGACAAGCAACTCGTCAAGTTCCTGCGCAACGGCGGACGTCTGCAGTCCGTCGCGATGGCGACGGCCTGACATGCCCAACATCACCCGCCTCGGCACCCGGCCGCTCCCGCGCAAGGCACACCCGCGCCTGCCCCGCCAGCTCCGCGGCGCCGTCCCCGTCGGCACCGGCGAGAGCCTCACCGTCGAGCTGGGCGGCTGGGCTTTCCAGCCGCGGGTGTACGTGGCGTGGGACGGCCCCTACGCAGCGGCGCCGGCGTGGATCGACGTCACCGAGATGGTCGACGTCACCGCCGGGATCACCATCACGACCGGCCGCGTCGACGGCCTGTCGGACGTCAACGCCTCGACGTGCACCCTGACCGTCGACAACTCCGACGGCCGCTGGACGCCGATGAACCCGTCCGGGGCGTGGGCCGGACTGATCCGCAAGGGAGCATGGCTGCGGGTCGACCTCATCCCGCTGTCCGGGACCGTCTCAAGGCGGTTCACCGGCTACCTCACCGGCCTGCCGACGACACTGACCGGCTTCTACGCCGACACGCAGATCACCGCGTCCGACATCATGGTCCTGGTCACGCAGGCCCCCAAGCTCCCGACGATGATCGCTTGCGAGTGGCTGTCCGACCCGGTCGGCGCGCAGTACATCGCCGGGTACTGGCAGCTGCACGAGCCCGCCGGCGCGACGTACTGCTCGGACCTGTCCGGCCGCGCGCCGGTCGGGGCGCAGGCCCTGCAGGTCCGCACGATCGGTGTCACCGCCGGCTCCGGTGTGACCTTCTCCAGTGCGGCCGCGCCCGGATTCGACGGCCAGTCCACGGCCGTGTTCGCGCCCTCCGGCGGCGCGATCGTGGTCTCCAGCGTCACCACCGGAGCGCACCCGAGCGGCTCGTACCTGCAGGGCTCCATCGCGATGTCCGGGTGCGCGCAGGTCACCTGCTGGATCCAGACCTCGACTCCGCTGCAGCCGGTGTGGTCCTGGTCCGACCCCGCCACCGGATACGTCCTGCAGCTGTCGATCGACTACGCGGGCTACCTGCGGGTGCTCCAGGGCCCGCTCGGGACGGGCACCGGCGTGGCCGCGTTCACCAGTCCCCAGCTGTCGAAGATCCCGCTGACCGACGGCGGCTGGCACCAGGTCTCGATCCGGCTGCAGACCGCGGCCGCCACCCCCGGCGGCTACGCGTTCTGCAGCGCTGTCGTCGACGGCCAGCCCGGCTACAACTTCTTCGGCAGCAACGCCGCGTCGACCGGGTTCGCGCCGAGCCCCACGCTCACCCGGTTCCTGCTCGGCGGCGCCGAGGGCTGGCTCGCCGCCAACACCCCGTCGAACCTGTCGATGTTCACCGGTGCGCTCAGCGACTTCGTCGTCCACAGCCTGCCGTCGTCGACCATCAACCCGAACTGGAACTCGCCGGCGGTCGCTGCGATCACCGGCCACTCCGGCGAGTCGACCGGGCTGCGCGTCTCACGACTGGTGGCCTACGCGGGCCTGCCCGCGCCCGAGACGGCCGTCACCCCGCCCGGGACCGGCCTCACGCTCTACCAGCCCACCCTGGGCACCACCACCGCGGTGAACCTCGGGCCGACCGCGCACCCCGCCGGCGTGCAGACCGTCTACAACCAGAACGCGCTCGAAATGCTGCGGCAGGTCGCGCGCACCGAGAACATGCCGCTGTTCGTGGACGCCTACGGCCGGCTCACCCTGCAGGCCTCGACGATCCGCGAGAACGCGACCGCCTCGGTCACCCTCAGCTCCTCGACCGACCTGGACCCGTCGACCGCCTGGACCGACGACTTCCAGTACACCGTCAACCAGGGGCAGGTCACGCCCTCCGGCCAGTCACAGGTCACCGTCAACCTCGGCGGCGGCACCAGCCAGGCCCTGTTCGGCGTCTACCCCACGCAGATCGACACCGCCAGCCTCAACGCCCTGGAGGCCGCGAGCCTGGGCGCCGCCCTGGTCGCCGCCAGCGCGAACCCGCCACCGCGTATCGCGCCGCTGGCGGTCGAAGCCGCGACGCTCGCGCAGCGCCCCGGCTACGGGGCCGCCTGGTACGACGCCGTCCTCGCCCTCACCGTCTCCAGCGCCGTCGCCGTCAACAACTGGGTCGAGCAGTCGCCGTACGGCGCCGGCGGATCGAGCCTGCACCTGATCGAGGGATGGACCGAGACGATCGGCGAAGGCACCCACCTGATCGCCTGGGCGACGTCGCCCGCCCGCGCCCCCACCTACCAGTGCGACTCGGCCACGCTCGGCCTAGTCGACACCCCCGGCATCACCCTGGCCTACTGAGGAGGACGACGCATGGCCCGCACGCTGCCCACGATGCCCTCCTGGAGCGCGGCCCAGGAGATCACCTCGACCCTGCTCAACCAGATCACGACCTACACCCAGTACATGTCCAGCCCGCCCTCGTTCCGAGCCGAGCAGCACACCACGCAGAGCATCACGACCGGCGGGACCGGGCAGCAGATCACCTGCGACACCGTCATCCACGACTCGGATTCCGGCCTGAGCGCGGTGAGCCCGTACCCCTACGTGGTGCCGGTCGCCGGAATCTGGGACCTCTCCGGCGCCGTCGGCCTGGCCGCCAACGCCACCGGCGCCCGGCTCCCGTTCCTGACCCAGAACGGCACGACGATCAACGGGAGCGGGCCGTTGGCGATCACCTCGGCCAACACCGCCCTGTGGAACGTCTTGGCCAGCGGCGTGCCGCTGAACGTCGGCGACATCATCGGCCTGTGGATCATCCAGACATCCGGCAGCACCCTGTCGACCGCCCCGGTCGGAGGCCAGTCCTCCTGGTTCGCCGGCCGCCTCGTCTCCCTCCAGAACCCGTGACAAGGAGAACCTCATGACCATCCCCGGCATCGACGTCGCCAGCTACCAGGGCCCGGCGCCCGATCTGACAGGGTCCGCCTTCGTCGTGATCAAGGCCACCGAGGGCACCAGCGTGCTCAACGACGAGCAGGCCACCCAGGCCGCGCACGCCCGCGCGGCCGACGCGCTGCTCGGCTTCTACCACTTCCTTCACCCTGGCGACATCGCCGCCCAGGCCGCTTACTTCGTGGCCCAGGCCGCGTCGGTGGCGGGCGACACCCTGTGGATCGACTGGGAGACGACCGAGGACGGCACCTACGCCAGCTGCGCCGAGAAAGACGCGATGATCGCCGCGGTGAAGGGCCTGCGGCCGGGCCACCGCGTGGGGCTGTACTGCAACCTGGACTTCTGGAAGAGCATCGACACCACCAGCGACTGCGGCGACGCCCTGTGGATCGCGGACCCGAGCTCGCCGGCCGGGCGCCCGGCGGTCGAGCACCCGTGGACGCTCCACCAGTACGGCCTCGCCGGCGGCATCGACCGGGACGTCGCCAACTTCCCGACCGCCGAGGCCATGCGGGAGTGGGCGAACCCGGCCGCGCCGAAGCCGCCCGCGCCGGTGTACCAGCCGTTCCCGGGGGCGTCGTGGTTCCGGGAGGGCAGGGTGTCGCCGATCGTCGGGCGGATGCATGAGCGCCTGGTCGCCGAGGGCTGCGACCGCTACCACTCCAGCCTCGCCAAGGACCTCATCGGGCCCGGTGACGTCCGCTCGTACGAGGCCTGGCAGGCGAAGTGCGGCTTCACCGGCGAGGCGGCGACCTGGCCGCCCGGGCCGGAGAGCTGGGACCGGCTGCACGTCCCGGCGTAGTCGCACACCGCATAGACCAAGGGCAGGGGGAACAGATGAACGGTTTGATCGGACTGTGGGCAGGTGGCGCCGGGGCGCTGGGCGCGTCCGGCGCGGTGCTGGGCTGGGTCGCGCGGGCCTCCGGACGGATGCACCACACAGGTGAAGTGGTGGAACGGATCGAGCGGCTCCTGGAGCCCGAAGGCGACGCACCCGGGCTCGGCGAGAGGCTGCGAGCGCTGGAGAGCGGGCAGCGCCGGATCGAGGCTCAACTCAAGCCGAACGGCGGCGCGTCCGCCCGGGACGCGATCAACAGGTTGGAGGCCGGGCTGAGAGACGTGGCCGCGCGCTTGCCGCCGACTCCGCCACCGTGATCTGCAGTTCCCCGGTGATCAAGCGATCCCCCCGTGCATGATGAGCCGTCAAATCTTCTCTGACCGGGGGGTCACATGGATCTCAGCCGTCTCAACCCGTATTCGCCGGCCTCGAAGGCGGCACCGGCCGGGACGTACATCAACCGGGCCCTCCGCGGGGCCCGCACGAGCGCGGACCAGCTCGCCGCCGCCGGATGGACGGCGACGATCGAGAACGGCGCCAACGTCGGAAGCAGGATCACCGCGACCCGGGTCCTGGCCGTCGGCGTCCTCGCCGCCGGCGCACGCAAGACGACCGGCGACCAGTACGTACTGTTCACATCGCCGGACGGGACGCAGCAGGAGATGGCCACCGTGCCCGCACGCCTGGAGAAGTCGATCCGCCAGTGGGTCCTCCTCTACGCCAAGAAGCGCGCCCAAGCGGCACCGACCGGCACCGGTCGACACCGCGGCTGACCTCCTACCGCTGGCCCGTGTCCTCAACCTGCCGCGAGACACGGGCAGCAGGGCGGTCAGCAGCCACCGCTGTGGCGTACCTGGGCAGCAGTGCCCGCCGTCGGACGGCCAGGGTCGGCCTCCATGCTGGCAGCCACGCACCGGAAGCCGGTGTCGTCGTCGCACATCGTCGCCAGGGCATCGTTGACGGTCGCCGGCGCGCAGCGGTCGAACGGGCTTGTCCAGGCCCCGCCTCGTAGCTCATGCCGCCCTATCTCCGACGCGGACGACAGCCACTCCCAGACGTTGCCACACATGTCGAACACGCCGTACGGGCTGACGCCGGAGCGGTAACGGCTGACGGGCGTCGTGGCCTTGATGCCCGATTCGCGGACGTTGCACTTCGCGAACGTTATGCCGTTGCCCCAGGGGTAGGTACTACCTGTCTGTCCGCGTGCGGCTTTCTCCCACTGTCGTGCGGTCGGAAGCTCCTTCCCCGCCCATTGGGCGTAGCTTGCGGCAGCGTGCCAGTCGACGTACACCACCGGGTGATCAGCGAGGGTTTCCGGGTATCGGCCGTCCTCCCAGTGGTACGGCGGCTTCGCCCTGGTCGCCGTAACGAACGTCGCGTAGTCGCGGTTCGTGACCGGGAACGTGTCGATCCAGAAGTCGGCAACGTACAGTGACCGGCCTTCGTCTCCGGCGAGGAATCTTCCTTCCGGGATGTGGAGCATCAGTCGGCCGTCACCGGGGTGTCGTCGCTGCTCGTCCACAGCGGTGGACTGTGCCTCGTCGGCGATGATCCCGGTAGAGCTGCCGTCCACCAGGGCGTTGAAGCGCGCCTGGGCGTCGGGCAGCGCGATCTGCAGCATCGTGTCGAGGGACTGCTGGTTGCCCATTCGGATGCGGGTCTCCTCGGCGCCCTTTTCCCAGCGGCTGACCATGTTCGTAGAGACCTGCAGGGATTTCGCGAATTCAGTGACCGTCAGCCGCAGCGCAACCCGTAACGCTCGCGTCTCGCGGCCTGTCCATTCGGTGACCAGGACCCCCGTCATCGTGATCTCCTCAGAACAGTGGTTCGCCGGGGATGTTCGCATAGGCCACGCCGAGGGCGGCCAGGGCCGGATGCTGGTCGTCGAGTTCGAGCGTGCCGATACGGCTGATGGGCCGCACGCCGATGGAAGTGTTCGTCGCGAATGCGGCGGCCATGCTGCGGAGGTCGTCGCGGCACACCGGTGCCACGATGTGCGCGCCATTTTCCTGCAGGAGACGCATCGTCACGCCGTCCAGGACATCAGCCTTGGGCCAGACGACATGCCCTTCGGCGTCCACGAACCCGATGTTCCAGGTCGCGCCTTCGGACACGAGGCCATCGGCGCCCACGAACAGCACATCGGCGAAGCCGGCGCGCTGCGCCTGGCGCCGGTAGTACATGGTGGCGAACAGCCCGATGTGCTTGACCTCGGGCACCTCGCGTTGATACTCCGCCACGGCTACGGTCAGCGGCGGGAGCTGCTCGATTGCTGCTGGCCGGGTGGTCACGAAGATCTGCGGGGCAGCATCGCTGCCGGGGTGGCCCATTTCGAGGCCGGGGTCATAGACGGTGACGCGGATCGTGTAGGAGCCGCTGGAGCTACGGCCGTCGTCGGTGACCGCTTGGCGGATCAGGTCTAGGGTCCGCTCGACGTCCAGGCGCGTGTTGAAGACCTGGGCGCAGTTCTCGACGAGCCGGTCCAGGTGGAGCGACAGTCCTCGGACGTGCCCGTCGTCGACGCGCATGGACGTGAAATGGCCGAGGTTGACGAGTCCTAGGGTGACCAGGTCGGATTCGCTGGGGACACGGCCGTTGAGTTGAGGTGGCATGACTGTGAGTGTCCCAGTTTTTGGGCACGACGTCAGTCCCCAGGACGGCCAAGTGGTAGGAAAGTTGTGCCCTAGTTGAGGTTTGATTGGTGGCTGCCTGACGGGGAGCGAGCGACGATGAATCAACGCGCCACGCAGAGTGGCGATTGGATCACCTGGCGATGCAACGAGGCTCCATGTCCGAGATTCAGCAGTCCCCGGCCTACACTGACGACCAGCTCCACGGCCGCGCCTGCATTGTGTGTGGCCTTACTGATAGCGATCTTCTGCCGTTCGGACACGTCCCCTCCGAGGTCCGGCCCGGGCAGAGCCTAGTGTGGGCTGTCGTCGCCTGCCCGGAGCACCGGGGCGGAACGTCATGAGCGCTATGGAAGCCCCGGTCGCCCCACAGGCCGACTGGTTGCTGAACGAGCACGCGATCCAAGCGTTCGCCATGTCCGCGATCCTCCTCGCGGCCGGCTACGGCTGGGACGCGGTCCGGACGCCTGAGGCACTCGGCCTCGCCGCTGCCAAGCGGCTCCTTGGCAGTGCGATCACCCGCAACCGGCTCGGCCCAGTCCTGCACTCCCACCGCTCCGGTGTCCTGTACTGGATCGTCCGGACCGGCTCCACCTCGCACTACCCGACCGGCTGCCAGCTCCTGCGTCGGGGCGACTGGATCGCCGCCCCAGGCGACCACGCCCTGCACCCAGACATCGTCCGCTGGCTCCACCTGCCCGAGCCAGGCGTCCTCACCTCGGCCGTATGGCTCGCCGCTGCACTCCACGACACCCAGCTCCCCGGGGGGACCAGATGAGCCGCGAGCACACCGATGACACCGCCGCGATCTGCGCGGCACCATGGGCCGACGGTGAATGCAGCAGCTGCAGGCGGGCCGGGAAGATCACGCCGGTCCAGGGCGGCGATGCGATGTGCCGGATGTGCCTCGCCTACGCGCTGATCCTCGACCGGGGCTGCGGCGAACCGTTGCGCACTCTGGCCCTCGACGCTGCTGAGCAGAGCGGCAGGTTGCTCGAGCGCGAGTAGGGGCCGCTACGGCTGCGGGACGTCGGACGGATCGTCCGATCGGGTCCAGTCGTCCGCGAAGAGCCACTCGACCGGGACGCTGAGGGCGCGGGCGAAGAGGTGCGCGTGGTCTGCGTTGAGGGGGGACGTGCCCAGCTCGGCGCGGTAGACCGTGTATCGACTCAGGCCGGCCCGCTCAGCCAGGTCGGGTTGGCGAAGGTTCCGCCACTCCCGTAGTCGTCGTAGCCGGTCGCCGACTGCCAGTCTCTGGCTCATCAGCCAGGGGTCGGTCAGTCGCTTGTTCGTCGGCACCCTTGCCACGTTTGCCCAGACAAGATCCAATGTCAGCAGCAGATATGCGGCAGTACATGATCTTGATGCGCCTGGGCGGGCGGTCGAGGCCGGACGCCTCCCGGGCTGATGGGAGCGCGCGCCTCAAAAATCCCGTACGACCCCCCTACCGCAGCACTACCGTCGGGAGCATATGCCAGGAGCGCATGGCCCCGATCTTCCCCAAGTACGTGCTCGGAGCACAGGCTGAACTGACCCCCCTCGGCTCCGGCACGAAGCGCACCCCCGGCCAGCGCTGGTCGGGGGTGCCTTTCTTGCAGCTCAAGGCCATGATCATATGGGCGATATCTGGGCGATGATCTTGTGTAGCCGCCCCGTATTTCGAACGTACTGGCGACGTAGTGCGAACGTAGTGCAGCAAGAAGCCCAGCCCCGGACTTACGTCCTGAGCTGGGCTTTTGACGGTCTATGACCTGGTCAGAGAAGTGCCCCAGGCAGGATTCGAACCTGCGACACCGGCTTTAGGAGAGCCGTGCTCTATCCCCTGAGCTACTGAGGCGGGGATGTGTCGGGAAATGTGTCTGATATTGCCCAACTTGTGGGCAATGCCAGGAACGCCCCACGAGACATGCCCGGTGGCACGGCGTGAGCTGTGCCACCGGGCAAGTGTAGCGGCTCCGACGGGCGGACCTGGGAGCTAGGTTCGGATGCCTGAGAGCAGCAGCTCAGAGGTCTGGCGAGGATGGCTCAGGGCTGCCTTGGCATCAGCAGCCGGTGTCGTCATGCGGCGGCCGCCAGGCCGGCCCTGGCCTCGGCCTTGGCTCGGGTGATGGAGTTGTTGACCCAAGCGAAGCCGATGTAGATGAGCAGGGCTGCGTCGGCCCCGTATGCGGGTACGGCTTTGTGTTTATACGTCTGGTCGAATGTGGAGTGTTGGGCTTCACTGTCTTGGCGGAATCCCTTGAGCCTCCTTCCGGCATTGGTTCCAGGAATGATCTGCCGGAGGTGTTCAGTGCGGTTGAAGCGCTTTCTTTTGGTGGACGGGTCGATTTCTCTGTCCTCTTTGGTTTCATCGACCCGAATGCGAAGCTTGTGGTCACCGCGGGAGCAAGGGATAGAAAGGAGGTGATAGAAGCGTGCCCTCTTCACCTTGCGGGGCTCCAGGTCGAGGGCAGGGAGTGGCGTGTAGAGCGTTTCCCCGTCGACGGTGACTTGGCGTTCGCAGACGCGGCCTTCTGCTGCGTACAGGATATGGATGCAGGGGCCGTCGGTGTATTCGAGGACGGGTTGCGGGGTGATGCCGTCGTGTTGGGGCGAGTAGACGACGAGGCCCTCTTCAATGAGCGGGGCGCGGTGGACGCCGCGGATCACGGTGTCGTAGGTGATCGCCCGCAGTCCGGGAGCCTGGGCGGTGATGTGTTTGACCAGGCGGACGACGGCCGCGCCCTCGTCGTCGCGCAACTGGTCATGTCGGCGTGATTTGCTGCGCACTGATTCCAGACTGAGGATGATGCGGCTGTGCGGGAGGTCGGCCGCGCGGATTGCGATGGAAAGCATTTTATTTCCGTATACGCGGCGTCCGCCGCCTTCGGTCTGCATGGTGGCGTCCGGGTCGACGCGGTGGATTCGGATTTCTCCTGTTTCTTTGTCTTCGCTGGTCGGGTGGGTTTTCATAGACGGGGGCTTGGCGACGGTGGCGTCGCCATGGATGACCTGGTCACGTTCGGGTCGGATCCAGGTGCCTCGATTACGGTTTTTCGCCATCATTCCGGCGTCGATGGCCTGCTGGATCCAGGCGTCACGGCTGAGGTCGCGGGCCTGGGGCACGACGGCTTTGAGGTAGTGACGAAAGGCGTAGTTCCACTGGCTCAGGGTGGGGCCACTGGCCGGGAGGGCCTGGGCTTCCTGTTCCCCGGCGTAGTTGCCCACGGCTTCGCGGAGCATTCCCCACCACATGGGGCGGGCGAGGTGGGCTGCGGTACTACGGGCCGAACCGAAGACCGAGATCGCGCACAGGAAGATGAAGTAGATGTAGCGGGGGTACTCGGCGGGCCGTCCGGCGCCGCCGGCGGCTGGCGCGGGGAGGATCTCGCGGGCGACCTGGTGCAGTTGGGGGTTGGTCACCAGGTACTCGAAGCGTTCGTCGAGAGTGACGACCTCGGCCTTGGGGCTGTCGGGGGGCGTGTAGGGGAAGTTGAAGATGTCGTCGGGAAACGGGCCGACCTTGTAGCTGGGGGCTTTCGCCTTGCGCTTGCCGGGCTTCTGGCTCGTGGGGATGCTCACGATGTCCCGCCTCCGCAGTTGGGCCAGTCGTAGGAGGCGTAGGCCGCGGCGACTTCCAGGGAGCGCAGGCCCAGGCGGGCCGCTACTTCGCTGAGCTGTCCGGTCTGGGCGAAGACGCGGCGGGCGATGTAGCGGGTGACGTCGCGGAACACCACGGTGCGACTGCTGGTGCGCAGGCCCGCGTGGCGGGCGATCTCGATGAAGCCGGATCCAACACTGGCCTGGCGGCGGTAGTCGGAAGTGGCGGAGGTGACTAGGAGCTGGGGGCCGTTGGCCAAGGCGGTTCGGGTCAGGTAGTCGGCTCGCATCGCCAGGACGCGCGCGCTCCAGGAGTCCAGCGGGCAGTAGCGCGCATCGGTGGCGTGGGTGCCGTCCGTCCACACCCGGGCACCGGGCAGGTCGAGGTCGGCGGTGCTGGCCGCGGCGACCTCGGCACTGGTCAGGCCGGCTTCGGCCAGGGCGAGCAGGGATGCGTTGCGGGTGGCCGGCATCCCCGCCTCGGCGTGGAAGCGCATGGCTGCGATGTCGTGGTCCCGGAGCGTGGTGCCGGCCTTGCGGGGTGTTCGTGGGATCTTGGGGGTGTCGGACAGCGGGGCTGCCGTGGTCAGGCCGCTCATGCGGCTGGAGCGGAAGAGGGCTTCGAGAGCGGAGGAGCGCTGGCGGGAGGTGGCCGGTGCCGGGACGGGGATGAGTCGGCCATGCCGGTCGCGGCCGGGCGCCTGGATGAACGCCTGCGCGAGTGCGGGGGTCACCCGGTCGAGGTCAACAATGCCGTGGGCCGCGGCGAAGGCCAGGAAGCGTTCCCCGATCTGGGCGTACTCGCGGAACGTCTGGTGGCTCATCGCTGCGGTGGCGACCTTGGTCTCCCAGTGCGCCGACGCGAGCACGAGGGCCTGCATGATCGTGGCAGGGGTGGGCTGGTTCGGGTGGCGCTTTGCCGATGGTGGCTCGCCGCCGTCGTTGTCGGCGCTATCTTGGGGATCGTTCCTCGGCTCGTACGAGGGCATGCAAAAGCCCCCCTTCTGCGGCTGTGCCGCGGTTGGTGTGGGTGGATGCGGGGGTCCGGGGCGCTGTCCGGCCAAGGAATGGGCGCTCCGGGCCTGCTTGACGTCAGGTCACGCCGGTTGCCGGCGGCTGCGGTTCGGTTCCGCGGAGGCGTTCGGCGGCACGGGTGATGGCGTGCAGTGAGCGGTGCAGGGTGATCACCTCCCGTTCGGTGAGTTGGGCCAGGTCGGCGATGCGGAAAGTGCGGGTCATCAGGGCCGCCAGGTCCTGCGTGGGGGCCTGCCGGTCGTACGGCGGCTCGGCGTGTGCGCCGGGGGCTGCGGCGCTCTCCTGGGACGGTGTGTCCGCTGTCGGTCCGGGGGCGGTGGGCGGATGGGCGCGCTGGGTGGGGATCTCGGCCCCCGGGCCGCGTCCGCGCGGCGCCGATGCGTCGGTCCAGCTGAGGTAGCCGACGGCTTCGCTGTGCACCAGCCCGATGGCGATCATGATGTCGACGAGGGCTTCAGCGCCGCCGCGTCTGAGCTTGTCGACGTGGGCGCGGTCCATGAGGTGTGCGACCAGGCTTACACGTAAGCACGGTCCGGGGCCCGAGGTCAGTCGGGTCCTGGCGGCTGTAGCGAACCACGTGGCGTGCCATAGCCTGCCCAGCGCCGCCCGGCCCTGCGCCTCGCTGCTGTCCCACTCGCTGGCCAGTGCGACGGCGGCGTCGGTGGCGCGGTACATCCCGCGCCCGGGGGCGCGCTGTGCGAGCCCGTTGGCGACCAGGAACCTCATCGCGAGGGAGGCGCGACTGGCGGGAACCCCGGTGGCCCGCGACAGGTCGTCCTTGGAGAAGGCCGCAGTGGAGCAGCAGACCGCTCCGGCGATCAGGAGCTGGCGGGGACCCGGCAGGCGGTCGGTCGGCACGACCAGGACGCCGGAGGCTGACTGCGATCGGGGCGGGCGCGATGAGGGCACAATTCCTCCACATGAGGCCATAGGTGCGGCGACCTGGGCGTATGCCCGGCCGGGGACGGTCGGGTCGCGACACCCCTGCCGCATTGCCGGTAAATCACTTCCGTTGATCTCTCACTTGAATAGCATGTGAGGCGGGAGCCTGCACGCGGCGGCCCGTGGGTCACACTTGGGAAGTGCCTGGAGGAGATCGTCGTGCCAAAGCCCCGAACGGATACATCGTCAGCGGCACCTGGCCGCATGCGCTGATGGAGCCGGTGAAGATGGCGCAGATCGTGCAGGCAATCGCGCGGGCACTGGGTGAAGCGATGGAGCAGGGCGGCTGGAGCGCGAACGCGCTGGCCAAGGAGGCCGGGGTCAACCGGCAGGTGATCGCCAACGTCCTCGCTGGAAGCGTCTGGCTGGACGTGTACACAGTGGGAGCTCTCGAGGACACCCTGGGGGTGATCCTTTGGCCGTACCACCTCGACTGGCCGCAGCAGGGCCAGCCGAAGGACGGCGGCCGCGCCGTGGGACCGGTCGGCGACAAGCGCGGCCAGGAGGCCGGCGCGGCGGGAGCGGCCGACGGCGAGGAGACTGCGCCGCGGGTGCGTGCTTCCCGCGCGGGTGAACGTGATTCGCATGAGCGTTCGACTCTCTGATGCGCGCGCAGGACGAATCGGCCGAACGGCGGACAGCCGGCCCGGGGGGCCGGTAATGTCCAAACGAGGCCTGTAATCCAGCGCTTAGCTGTTTACGGGTGGCCGCCGCCCTGCCCCGGGGTCCTCGAAAACCATTTCCGGGGCGGGCGGCTCTCTCCTTCCTTGATCGCTGTTCGGTCTGCGCGGCAGACCGACAGACGCGGTCCGGCTAGTCGACGAGGGCCCAGGGGGCGCAGACCCGGTAGTAGACGTGCTCGGGATCCTCGGGAACGGGCACCTTCTCCAGTGCGCCGCGCCGGAAGACGTGGTCCAGGTTGGCCGAGACCCGGCCCCGGGTGGTGGGGCCCTCTTTGGCGAGGGCCTCGGTGATCTCGTCCACACTCCAGGGCGCGGTCCGGACCGGGTCGGCTTCCAGCAGCGCCAGGATCGACGCGGAGATGCTGCCCCTCTTGAATTTGATCACCTTCGGCTCCTTCGCCGGGCCGGGTTCGGGGACTACCCGCAGAAGTGGCTCCGTGTCCCCGCGAAGCTCGCGGCGGATCGAGGCCACCAGGCCGGCGGCCCCCCGCAGCGCCTCCAGTGCGGACATGGCCTGATCGCGCCGCTCCTTGAAGCGCTTCATGCGGCCTTCATGGAATTCGATACAGCGTTCGCATTCCATGACCAGCCCCAGAAGATCAGACTCCACCTGCGGAATCGGCGGCCCCTCGGCATGCATGGTCATGGCGTCAGCGTAGAACCGACCCATGGACCCCCGAGGGCCTTCGGCCCTATTGCCCAAGTTCGGTCATGACCAGTCATTTCCATTTACAGAGTGCACAATTGCTGGCCTCTCGGCCGTCGCTCGCGGACACAGCCCTGCCACTGCCGCGCCCGGTCCGCGCCACCGCGATGCGCGGCACCGTCGCAGGCATGCACGGCCTACGCGGCTGCGGTGCAGTGCTACTGAAGCTGGCACCTGGCGAGCGTCAGGGAGCCAGGTCCAGCGGTCCGACCCGCGCCTCTCCTCCCCAGCGAGCGCGACCGGGCCCCGCCCGCCGCGGGGCCGCCGGAACGGGCACCGCCGCACACCCGGGACGAAGCACACGAGCCGGCGAAGGCGAACCCCAACTCCACTAACGATAAGGGAAGTTGGACTTATCCCGTCGACGTGCGAGCGGGCAGCGGAGGCCACGCAGACTAGGGCTCCCCCGGTTGCCCTTCATCCAGGCGGCGCACCAGGTCCTCGCTGCCGTCCTGGAGGACTTCTATCGCCGCCCGTGTGACGAGCCCAACCAAGTCGCCGACCACGCCCCGCGTGCGAGTGTGAAGCAGATCGGCCCGTTCGGCCAGAGTGCCGGGGCGGTGGTGGCGCAGGCGCAGCTGGTCCTCCAGTGCGCGCACCAGACGTTCCCACGCCGGCCCGGGGGGCACAGGTCCACCCTGCACGTGGTCGTACCGGGCCGCGACCTGCTGGGTACGCGCGACGTCGAGCCCCACAGCGGCGACCATGAACAGGGCAGGGACCTGGTCGGCCAGATGCCGCAGGACCTCCAGGTCACCTCCGGCGCGCCGCCCCAGAGAGCCGGCGTCGTCGACAATGACCACCCTGGTGCCGCGCTGCAGCAGTTCGTCACGCAGAAGGTCGCACAGATCCCAGGTGGAGCGGCGGCCCCCGGGAACACCGAGGGACTGCAGGGCGTCGGCCAGGTACTGACGGACGCCCCCGCCGGGCCGGACCTGCGTGTACAGGACCGGAGTCAGATCGCGCCGCCCGGGGTTTTCGGCCCGCTCCCGTTCCTCGACGCCGCGGGCGAACGCGCGCAGCGCCGTGGTCTTCCCGATGCCCGGGGCACCGGTCACCAGGAGCACGCGCCGCCGACCCTCGGTGGTGCGCTGAAGCACATTCATCACCAGCAACGTCTGCGCGCGCTCGCGGACCGCCTCCGCCAGCGGCGTGTCCACGAGCACCAGCTGTGCGTGGTGGGCCAGCCGTGCGCAGTAGCCGTCGCTGCCCGGTGGCCCCCAGAAGTCATCGGCCTGTGCCCGGGCCTGCTGCCCGGGCAGCACCGGGCCCGAGTGGGTAGCGGCCCGGGTCGCCGTGTCCGACGTGCCGCCCGAGACCGCACTGGTCGGCAGCGGCCGGGGCAGCGAGGGCTCTGTCGCCGGACGGCGGGACGACGCTTGACCGACCTGCGGGATCGCAGCCCAGCCCTGCTGCGGCAATTGGATCCACACCCGCTCGGGGTCGGTGGAATCGACGGAAACGCGCACCCTGCCCGCCTGTTCCGCGGCCTGCCGCCCGGGCGATGGCCGTAGCCGGTCCAGGACGGCACCGTCGTAGCGCCGTCCCCGCACGTTCACACCGTAGTGGGTGACCTGGCGCCACATCGAGGGCAACAGCGGCAACGTGTCCTGCGGCGGATAGGGCACATCGACATAGGGCACCTCGCTGGACCGGCCCCGTCCGCTGCGGCCGGGCAGGGTCTCGGGGTCCCGGACCACTGTCGGCTGCCACACCGCGGGAATCCACCGGTCCACGAAGCACTGCACCGCCACCCGAACCGCCTCGGAATCCTCCGGCTCCGGGAGGCCTGGCCACAGGCTCTGTGCCTTCAACGCGGTCTCCAGCGCCGGCCGCAGCCGAAACGCCGCCTGCTCCGGCCTCGGCCTGTCCGCCGAGGCGAGCTTGCCCCGCACCACCAGGTCCAGGCCCAGCCCACGGCAGGCCGAGCGCAGGGCCGTCGAACGGGCAAGCGGTCCGCGGTCCAGCACCAGCCGACGGGGGCGGACGTACGAGCGCTCCAGCGCCGCCGGATCACCGGATTCCTCAACACCGGGAATCAGTTGCCGGGGCGTGCACATACGCACCAGCAGCGCCATTGCGTCCGGAAGCGACGAGGGGAGATGAACTACAGCCGCGAGGAGCAGGGAGGTGGCCGTGTCCACGGCCACCGTCAGCTTCAGCGGGACGCGCCCGCCCCCAGGGGTGCGCAGGTCGAACAGCAGGGCGTCCACCTCCACCAGCTCGCCTGGACGGCGCCGCTCCTGCTGCGTACTCAGCCCCCATGCCCCACGACGGATCGACCGGGGGTCTGCTGCGATTGCTTTTCCGATGATCCGGCGGATCGTCGAACGCGACGGCACCGCACCGACCAGGTCGGGATGGTTGCGCTGCACCTCGTCGACCAGGAACCTGTGCAGGCGCTCCGCGGAGATCCGGCCCGGCGTCCTCTCCAGGGCCTGGGTATAGAGCAGTTCCAGGATGACGGGGTTGACCCGGGCACCGTTGGCCTCCGTACGCCCGACGCGTCCATCCAGCAGCCCGCGAAGGCCCTGGGCCTGGTAGCGCAGCCGCTTGCGGCGTACCGTCCGCGCGGACACGGCCCCGGGCCAGGGCATCTGTGATAGCTCCTCAGCCTTCGTGGCCTCACGCTGCTCCAGCGTGGTCGCCCGCACGTCGTAGCCGGGGCGCGGCACCCCCGGCGCGCCTGCCCCGCTCTGCCGTCCGCTGATCACCTCGAGGATGTGCCGCTCCCAGAACTGGGCCTTGGCCCACGCCGCACTGCCCGGTGTCGGCAATCGGTCCCGTGCCGAGGCGGGTTCCGTCGTGCCCGCGTCGGCGAACTGCGCGCCGGCTGCCAGCACCCGCAGGAGCGTCGACTCCCGTTTCCCGCCTTGTTCGTCTTCCAGCACCAGCCGGGGGCCGTCGATGCCTCGCACGGTCCACAGGAGATCGTCAAGCAGAAGCCGGTCGCCCGGGCCGATCCGCTCGGGCCAGAGCCGGTCCTCGTCTCCCCGCACGGCCAGCTCTGCGGCCGTCCGATCCTCCCCGCCGATGGACGCCCCGCCCACTTCCCTCCGCGCGCAGTCTCCCCGCAACAGGGCCACCTCCCAAGCCATTGCGTCCGTAGTAGCTCTACCCCTGGGCGCACCCCGTGCGACCTGCATTTCGGAAGGTTGCAACCTTCACGGCCCCGATCGGCGGCCCTTCATCGATGTTCCCTGCATCCGGCCTGTTCCTGGTACCGTGCCGGGCCCGCGCACGGGCCCGCTCCGCTCCCCTGGGCACCGATCCACACGGTCCACCGCAGGTCCCGGACGACAGGACGACTGGCTCCGCCAATCGCCGCCGAGACCGCTGCGCACGAAGCATGGGACCTCCTCGACGAGACTGTCCGCTGCATATGGCTTGGGACGGCGCCTGGGACGAGTGGAAGGCTCAGGACCAAATCTCCCCATAGCTGCAACAGCTCTCCAGCCACGCAGCCCAAATCGTCGCTGCTGCCCTGCAGCCCCACCCAAGCGCTGCACGACACTTCGGCCGTCTCGTCGAAGATGGGAACGTCGTGAGCGCCATCCGCCAGGCGACCAAGAGCCATGGACCGCAAACGCTCTGACAGCCAGGCTCGCACGGGCAGCCACACCCAACCCCACGCTCGCCGACGCGTACAGCGGCGCGTCGGCGGGGTTCTTGCCGACCAGCAACGGCCGGACGCCGAGGTGCCACGGGCGGGCCAGGAGGAAGGAGAAGACAGTGCCGGCGACACGAAAAAAGCGCAAGGGAAATATGTACTTCCGGTACGCCCGTCAGCGTATCGAGCTCACAGACCCCCCCTGAATCCTAACCATTCACTGCTGCGCGAATCCGACTTTTCATCCTTCCGAACGCTTCGCTTTGCCCGCGACACACTCTATATATATGCCCAAATCCGACTAAAAGGGGGAAATGGACAAAGCTCGCGCGATACTCCACGACCCAAACGCATCTCTGCCACTTAAAGTAACCACAGGCCCCATACTAGTTACTCACTGTGCCCATGGGGGTCGAATGCAGCCAGGCGTCAGGCATTTTCAGTCAGTCCATGTCATGTACTGGACCGAGCTTCAAAGCAGGGTTGTAATTGCTTCGCGCACAGCGTTGATTTTTCTCGCCGCGCTGTGGGGCTGCCCTTGCCAATCCCTTACAAGAGGGAAGAACAGGAGAACTGCATGCTCCAGCAGGCTGCCAAGTACTCGGCCGAGCAGATGACGGAGGCCAACAACGCCGCCCTCACCATCGAGGCCATGATCGGACGACTCAGCTACGACGAGGGCTTCGCTCGGGACCTCGCCAACAACCCCATGGACACGCTCACCATGTCCGGGATGCTGATGGACAAGGAAGCGATCCAGGTCCTCCTGGCGACCGACCCGGACCGCTTCGACAAGCTCTGCGAGTCCCTGTTCGCACTCGTGGACTCCGACTTCCTGCATGCGATCGTGGGCCCGTCCTGCGACTGACCGCACACGAGGATGGGCCGCCCTCGCGGCCCATCCTCCCTGGTCGGGAGCTTACGTACGCATGGATTCCCTCTGGAGGAGAGAAATTGGCCCGCGTCGCACTCGTCAATCTGGCTAGCCTCCCGATGCCGGGCAATGAGCCGATCTTCCCGATTGGACTGCGGTGTGTGCAGGATGCACTCGACCGTGCGGAGCACGACACGCGCCTGTTCGACTTCGTGCAGGACCCCGCCGCCGCCGAGGATCTCAGTTGGGTCAGCGAGCCCTGGGACGCCATCGGCTTCACCATTCGCAACATTGACCCCATCGACATGGCGTGCGACGGCCACGTCGAGCACTACGTGGCCTTCCTGGACCGAGTGCGCGCGGCGCTTGGCGACGCTCCGGCCCCGCTCCTGATCGGCGGCGGGCCCGGCTACAGCCTGTTTGCCGACCAACTCCTGCCCCGCCTCGGGTTCGACGTGGGGGTGGTCGGTCCCGGCGAGCAGGCCATGCTGGATATCCTCAAGGCTCCGAACCGATACCGGAAGGCCGGCCGGAACATCACTGGGCGCAGCTACGGCGGGTTCATGGTCAATTCGTTGGATCATCCACGTCCGCTGATGGAGACGTATACCGCTTTCGACGGGGCGATGATCGGGGTCGAGACTCGGCGGAAGACTTGCTACCAGGGCTGCGTCTACTGCCCCTACGCCTACATCAGCGGCGACAACGGTGGCGACCTGAAGCCACTGGAACTGATCGGCGCGGAGTTGCGCACGATCCACGCATCGGGGATACACCGAGTCTTCTTCACCGACGGGATCTTCAACAGCGAACTCCGCTTCGCGAAGGAGGTCGTCCAGCTGATCATTGACCTGGCGCTGCCCGGTCTCACCTGGTCTGCCTACTTCACCCCGAAGCCCTTCGACGATGAGTTCGCCGCCCTTCTGGCCGCGAGCAAGGTCGAATTCGTCGTCATCTCCCCCGACAGTCTGGATGATCGGGTGATGAGGCTACTCGGGAAGAGCTTCGAGACACGGCACGTCGACAAGTGCCTGGAGCGGTGCAGGCAGCACGGCATACCCGCGCGGGTGAACGTCGTCTTCGGCGGGCCGGGTGAGACCCGGGAGAGCGTTCGCAACAGTGCTCAGTACATCAACTCCCGCCTGGAGCAGGGCGAGCTGGCCATGCATCTGGGGTACCGGGTACTACCGCAGACGCATATGGCCCAGCAGCTCTCCATCCCAGACGCGGATCTGGTCAGCCCCACCTTCTACCCGTTCGACCCCGACCTCTTCGGATGGGTCATGGAGGATCTCGACAGTCGCTTCATGTCGACCCGAGTACTGATGAATCTGATGGCCGCTCGAAGCTCCAGCAGGCGAATGACCAGGATTCCGCTCCCGCAGGACCCGGCGGGCGCAGCGCCCACGGAGTTTCCTTACCTGGCCCTGAGCCGGCAACTGCCGCTCGTCTGAACGCTCGTACTGAGGTGGAGATCCATGAGTATCGGTCGCGTGCGTCGGCTGAGGCAGGATGACGCCGAAGAGATCCTTCGGATCGCCGATCTCGAAGGGCTCGATGCTCCCACGCTGGCAAGGGAGTTGGCCAACGGGGACGACTACCTCTGGCTGGGCGTCACCACGCAATCCGGCGTTCTTGGTGCAGTTCATCGCAGTATGCGGTGGGGAGACAGGCTCCTGCTCAAGGGTGTCTTCGTAGACGAGCCGCTGCGCGGCAGCGGGGCCGCACTGGAGCTGGGCTTCCGCCTGCGCGACACGGCCCGCGACGCCGGCTATCGAGGTGTCCTCGCGTGGGTGGAGCCGCACCGGCCGGAAGCCGGGCTCGCCCGGATGCTCCGGCTGCAGGCGACTGGCTTGTTAGTCCACCGCTTTGAGGTACCTCTTCCGGACTGCATCGGGCCGAGCACCGTAACAGCCGCCAGCTGTGGCACTGTCGCGTTCGGGCAGTCCGGTACCGGCTCAAGGGCACCGCTGGTGACCGACATGCTGGGAGACGGGATTTCTGGCACGGTGCAATGGGTGCACGACCGGCACCGCCTCGTACTGAGCGGCTTCCCTTCTCCCACTATCGCGGATCTTGCCACACTGGCAGCCCAGTTGCGGCCACTGGCCCAAGCGACCGGGGCTGGCTTTGTAGAGTTTCCGCTGCCTGCGGCAGACCTGTCGGCGGCGCTGGCACTGACGAGGTCGAACGCGAGGCGGCTCAGTCGGACACCAGTCCGCCTCGGCTTCTTGGACTTTCACTCCGCCTCCGATCCAGAAGGCAGGACGGTCGCTGTTGACGCCGCATGAAGCGCGCTCGCTCTGTCTCCAGGACGACGCCCAGGCCGGGCTAGACAGCCTACGCCGACGGAACACGGATGCGGCTGCACTGCGGGAACTGCTCAGCCAGGCTGATGAGGGAGGATTCTCCGCCTGGGATGGCACGGTGGAACTCACAGACGAGTGGGGGCGCCGGACCGCCATGGCCGTCCACGTGCCCTCCCGGCCTGCGGGTAGGCGCCTCGGCGCGCTCATCGTCCTGCACGGCGCCGGAGGCAGCGGTGACCAACTGCTGCCTCGATTCGCGGCTCTCGGGGACCGGCTGTCGATGGCCGTCCTGTGCCCAAGTGCGCAACTGCCCAAGCGGACGACGGCCAACCTCGATCTGGCCGGACTCTTCGGCAACCGCTTCCGGATGCCGCAATGGGACATGGCCGGCCGGGACTTCCCGCTGGCGGCCCTTCGCTGGGCGAGGACCGAGCTGGGGGTGGACTCGAACCGATGCGCACTTACCGGTGTCTCGATGGGCGGTCTGGCAACCTGGAACCTCGGGATGCGCTTCTGGCACTCCTTCTCGGCCATCGCCCCCGTTAACGGGGCGCTTTCGGTCTGGGAGTCGTTCGGAACCGATCGACGAGCGCGCAGCCTGCTGCCGAACGTGCTGCCACTGCCACTGTTCGTGGTCCACGGAGGCAAGGACGAACAGATACCGGCTCGATTCGATCGGGAGTCCGTCAGGAGTCTGCGAGCGCTGGGCCACGCGGACGCCTGCTACGTCGAGGTGCCCGACGGTCAGCACAGGTTGGAGACCCTGGGCCTGGAAGACGGCAGTGGCCTCTTCCAGCGACTGGAATGCTGGCTCGGTGGCGCAAAGCGGGCGACAGGATCCGCTGTGCTCCGGCACCGGGCCGAGGAGGACTTCCATGGCCGTGCGCACTGGGTGGGCATCAGCGGGATCACCGCCCACCAGGCTGGCGAGGTTCGCGCTCGGCGGCGCCCGGGCAACCAGGTCGAGATCGAGGTCAGCGGTGCCGCCGAGGTGACGCTCTATCTACGCAGCGACCAGTTCCGGAGCGGATCGGAGATCACAGTCTTGGTCAATGGGGTCTCCACCTCACTGCGCTTCGAACCGGACCTAGCGACGGTTTTCAGTTCTTTCCGTGAGCACGCCGACCCGGAGCTGACGGCAGAACAGGTGCTCCGCATTCCCGTCCCCTCGCCCTATGCCTGATGGACCGATACGAGACTAGGTGTGCCCATGCTGACTCGATCTGACATACGCAAGCTTCTCACTGCCAGGGGGCCTGCCCAGGAGGAGCTCTTCGCGGAGGCCCGCCATCTGCGGGAAAAGCACTTCGGGGGCAGCGCGGTCCTGCGGGGGGTGATAGAGATCACCAACGTGTGCCGGGTCAACTGTGTGTACTGCCCCATGCGCCGCGACAACACTGCTCAAAATGAGCGCTACTTCATGACCGCAGATGACATCTTGGAACGGGCGATCGAGATCCGCGCGGCGGGGATCGACGTCATCCTGCTCCAAGGTGGTGAGACGCCGCGCAATCTGACGGCGCTGGAGGACGCCATCCCCCGCATCCGCGCACTCTACGAGGGACGCGTAGAGGTCCTGCTCAACCTGGGAAACATGCGCAGGGGACAGTACGAGCGCCTCCGGGAACTGGGGGCGACCAGCTACATCCTCAAGCACGAGACCAGCGATCCTGTCCTGCACGAACAGCTACGGCAAGAGCCGCTGCACGAGCGTCTGCGCTGCCTGCGCGATCTACTTGATCTGGGGTACCGCGTGGGCACCGGGATCATCTCCAGCCTGCCCGGTCAGACAGTCGACAGCATTGTGGACGACATCGAGCTGGCAGCCTCGCTCGGGGTGCACATGTGTAGTGTCAGCCCATTTGTCCCCGCACCGAACACCCCGTTGGAGCTGTCTCCCGCAGGGAGCAATGACCTGGCCCTCAACGCCCTCGCCTGCCTCCGGCTGCACCGGCCTGGGCTACTCATACCCTCGGTGAGTGCCCTGGAGAAGACCTCCTCAGGAGGGCAGACGAAGGGGCTCGCGGCAGGCGCCAACGTGATGACGATCAACTTCACCGGTGACACCAACCGGAAGCGCTATCTGATCTATGGAAAGGACCGGTACGTGGTGAGGAAGCAACACGCCGAGAGCCTGCTTCAGGCAGCAGGCCTGCGCAGCAGGGGATCGGTGTTCCTGGACGAGGAGGCACCCGTCGCCGCCAGCGGGACGAGGCGGGCACTGTGACCACGTACACCGTGTCATCCACGAACTTCCGGCGGTTCTGGTTCGGACAGACTCTGTCAGAGTTCGGCGCCCGGATCGGCGCGCTGGGCATGTCCGTGACCGCTGTCGAGTTCCTGCACGCGGGCAGCGAGCAGGTGGGCATCCTCGCCGCTGCGTCCACAGTGTGCTACCTACTAGTCGGCCTGCCGGCCGGTGCTTGGGTGGACCGCTTGCTCAAGCGCCGAACCATGATGTGGGCAGCTCTCCTTCGGTGCGTAGCGGTGCTCGTAGTCCCTGCCCTCTGGTTCGCCGGAGGGTTGCGCATGGGAGTGCTCTACGTGTCCGCGGTCGTGGTCGGAGTTGTGACCGTCTTCTTCGACATCGCCTACCAGTCCTACGTACCGATCCTTGTGCCCGATGACGATATTGCGCCTGCCAATGCCCGGCTGGAAGCCAGCGCCCAGGTGACCACGCTCGCTGGACCTGCACTCGCCGGCTTCCTGATGCAGGTGGTGAGCGCCCCCGCCATGCTGATCGCGGACTCCGCGTCATACCTGGCAAGCTTCCTCTGCTTGACCGTGACCAAGGACGACGAGCAGCCGTCCCCACCAAGGGGCCAAGACGCCAATCACCTGGCAGCAGACATTGCGGAGGGGCTCCGCTTCGTCCGAGACCAGCCGGTGATCAAGCGATTGGCGGTGTCCATGGGGGTATCCAACTTCTTTGCCACGGTGGTGGCCACTCTGGTCCCAATCCTGGTCATGCGCACCATCAGCCTCGCCCCCTTCGTGCTCGGGCTCATCATGACCAGCGGTGCCGTCGGCGGAACGCTGGGGGCGATGATCGCCCCCAAGCTCAGGAATCGTTTCGAGGTCGGAACCGTCATGGCGGGCGGCCTGCTTACGGCTGCCTTCTTCACGGCATCGAGCCCGCTCGCTGCCACAGTCGGCCCGCACCACAAAGTCCTCGCCTCAGCAGTACTGCTGGTCGGAGAATTCGGCCTCACCATCGGGGCGGTGGCATTCAACGTGACCCAAGTTAGCCTGCGTCAACGGCTCTGCCCCAAGCGACTGCTCGGACGGATGAACGCCTCCATTCGCTGCGTAGTCTGGGGGAGCATGCCGCTGGCCTCTCTGGCCGCGGGCTGGCTGGGCACGGCGATCGGGGTGATTCCCACGCTGTGGATCGGCGTCGTCGGCAGCGTCGCCACCGTGCTGCCCATCATCACGATCAACCGACTCATCCCACAGAGCACCCCTCAGGTGCAGGTGCCGGAGACCGTAGCGTGAGCGCCAACCGCCGCGCCCTCCTCGCACGTGTCCTGGCGCAAGGCGCACGCATCGACGGCGAACCAGTGGACGTCCCAGGCTCCCTCTTCCATACCTTGACGCACCGGCTCTCCCGAGCACAGGTTAAGGCAGGAGACGTCGTGGTGCTGAGCGGACTTCAAGGCCGGGAACTACTCCTGGCCAACCTGGCAGCGTGGCAAATGGACACCGTTCCCATGGTGCTGCCCAGCACGAGTGCGGACACCGATGCCTTTCCCAACGCCTGCCGCATCACGTGCGACCTGGACGTGACTCCACGGCGCGAAGGCGGCGACGTACCGGTCGGCCTGGACGACACCGCAGTGCTCCACCTCAGTTCAGGCAGCACCGACCGCCCGAAGATCGCCCGACGCAGTGCGGCCAGCGTGATCCTCGACGCCGAGGGATATCGGGCGGGCCTGGCTCTCGTTCCCGACGACCGTGTCGCGGTCCCGGTACCGCTGACACACTCCTTCGGCTGGGGAGTCGCCTTCGCCGCGCTGCTCTCCGGATGCGACATCGACCCGGTACCTCTCATCCGGGCCGGCACTGTCGCACGCAAGGCCGACCAGGGTGCCGTGTCAGTACTCGCGCTGACCGCTCCGCTGGCCCGGCTTCTTGTCCGTACCCCCCGCCAGGGCGAGGCTGTCCTGCGCGCCGCAATGGCCGGCGCGGGTTCAGTCTCAGACGAACTCAACGCAGCGTTCCAGACCCGCTTCGGGCTCCCCCTGCTGCGCGGCTACGGCTGCTCCGAGACCGGAGGCACACTCTTCGGAGAATCAGGCCTGGGACGGCCAGTGCACGGCGTCGAGATCCTTTCGCCACCGCCAGGGCACCAGGGAGAACTCGTCCTGCGCCTGGCGGCCCCAATCGAGGGCTACCTCGGCGGCCTTGGCGAACCAGTTCACGAGTGGCGCACAGGGGACCTCGTACAGCACAACGGCGACGGCGACTTGCAGTTCGTCGAACGGATCCGGGGTCCGCTCCGCCTGAACGGCAGATTCATCAGAGCGGACATCGCGGAGCAGGCCCTGCGCTCGGTCCCCGGGGTCACAGACGTGTTCCTCTTCGTCCTGCCCCGGAGCACAACACCGGAGACCGAGGACCTCTATGCCGTGGTCGAGGGCAACGCGAAAAGAGATGCCCTGCTGGCAGCCCTGGCCGATCACCGGAGCCAAGTTCCCTCGCCCAGGCTGATGATGGTCGACACACTGCCCAGGACTGCCGTGGGCAAGCCCGATCGACGGGCAATGGAAGCTGCGGTCCAGCAGGAAGCCTCACTGCGTGCGGAGTGCGATGCACTGGTATCGCACAGACTCGTTCAGACCCTGACCGCTCTAGGCCTCGATGCCCCGGATCCACAGGACTTCACTGGCGATTCCGAGCTGCGCACCCGCGACTTGGCGCTTTTCGGCCTCAGCTCGCTGGACTGGATAGCCCTCGCCACGGCGATCGAGCAAGAGATCGGCGCTGAGATCCCCGACGGCACATTGGTGACGCCCGAGCAGCGCTGCGTCGCCGGTTGGGGCGAGGCCGTGTTCGCCGCCAGAGCAACCGCCGCAGGACCCCAGCGACCATGAACACCCGGAGGTGGCAGCGTGAAAGAAGTGCAGCGCGGGAAGCGATTCGTCGTCCTCGACGACTTCCTGAGCGTTCGGGACTTTGCTTCGGCTCAAGGCCTCATGGAGCACAGCAGTTTCACCCGGCGGGAAAGCGTCATCTCGACCGAGGACGGTCCCGCCTACCGCTCCAAGGGCGCCCGGTTCACAGAGGAACTCGGGATGGACGGGGCAGGCGGCCGACCGAGGGTCTACGAGGAACTCGCACAGATGGTCCACAACCAGCGCAGTTTCTTCGGCTCGCCTGGCGATGACTGGGACCGGATCGCCTTCGCATTCTGGAAGTACCCGGCCGGCAGCCGCCTCGGGTGGCACAACGACGCCGGTCGCGGTCGGCGCGGCGAGTTCATCCTCTTCCTCCACGACCGTTGGCGGCCATCCTGGGGCGGCGAGTTGAAGCTCCTGGACGTGGACCCGCCAGCCGCCGAGCCGGACGAACCTGCCGAGGACGACGTGGTGCTACGGATGGAGCAGCGAATCGAGCGGAGCGAGACAAGCCCACTGGCCATCGTGCCCAAACCGAACCGCCTCGTCCTAGTGCGGTCCGGCACCATTCACACGATCAGCAGGGTGGACCCTACGGCCGGGGACACTTTGCGCCACTCGCTCACCGGTTTCGTCTCCAAAAGCTCCAAACACGAACTGTATCGGACCGCTGCGCGCGAGGCATTCAACACGATTTTGGCCGGTTGAACCGCTTCCTCTAGCGCCATTACCGATCCTAGGAGTCGTCATGCAGCCGTGGCTTACTGAATGTCCCGCTTACCTTGAACAGTGGATTGAGCGGCAACAAGTCGATCGCGTCTCCGTCCAGCGAGTCTTGGACGGAATGAGGATTTCGACCCGCGACGAGGTCGGCCAGTACGCCCGCCGCGGACAGGAACCGAGCATCTACATACCCGGACTGTCGGCGACCCCGTGGTGGGACGGCGATGCCTTCCCCTGGCTGGCTTCCCTGGAGGCCGCCACCGCGGACATCATCGCCGAGTTCGAGAGTCTTGGCGGTCTTATCGGCAGCAGGACCCTGTCCAGCCCGTCCGAGCGCGCAGACCGAGGGCGCTGGTCGGCGCACTACCTCTACAGTGCAGCCAAGTCGTTTCCTCGGAACATCGCCCGGTGCCCGCAAACCGTCGCAGCGCTTGAACCGATCCCCGGGGCATTGGGTTGCGGAATGACCTACTTCTCAGTGATGGACCCGGGTACGCATGTAGAGGCACATACTGGCTTCACCAATGCTCACCTGCGATGCCACCTGGGGCTGGTCGTCCCCGAAGGCTGCCGGATGCAGGTCGGCGCCGAGTCGCGGGGGTGGCAGGCGGGCAAGGCCTTCGTGTTCGACGACTCCTACGTACATGAGGTGTGGAACGAGAGCCGTTCCGGACGCGCAGTACTGCTGTTCGATATCTGGCACCCGGAACTCACGGAGATCGAGGTGCAGGCCCTCTCATACCTGATGGAGGTATCGCGGAAGCTGATCTACCGAAACTTCTGGACCAAGGAGTTCGTGGCCCGCTGACTCGGTACGCTCTGTATCGCGGCATCCGCTGTGTCCCCCGCAGGTCGTGTCGCATTACCACGGCTCTCGGTTTCGCTGCTGTGTCGCGCTCGCGGCCGACGTATTGTCCCTTTCAACCGAGCGATTGCCCCTGGCAGGTGATGAAGGTCATGTCCCAGGGGGGTGATGTCGAGGCCCGCGGCGTCCGGCATGCTCCGGGGCGTCCCGGAGCGCGCTGCCGAACCATCACTTGAAGTTGCTGACCTGCTTCTCGGCTTGTGCTTTAACCTCCTCGGCGTTCAGCGGGTTGGGCTCGATCAGAGCTGCAGCAGTCCGTATGCGCCGTTCTGAAAGGTGATGACGGTCGGCTCGGCGTCGTACTCTTCGCGGAAGTACCCGTTATCTAGTACTACAGCCGGTGGTTTTACGGTGAGTGAGCGCGGGCGGTTCGGGTGCGGTAGTGGCTGTGGCGGGCCCGGGTTTGGTGGCGGGTGCGCCAGCGGTGCCAGTGCATGGTCAGCCAGGTGCGGGCGGTGCGCACTGGTGCCTGGACGATGCGGTCGTACAGGCGGCGGATCTCGTTCACGGTCGGGGGTCGACTGTCGGTGGACGGTGCGGTATTAGCCGGCTCCGGACGTCGGCCAGGAAGGCCATGGCGAGCATGCATACGGTGGTGTGCCGGTACCACGAGCACCATTTGCGTACCTCGTGCTCATCGAGTCCGACCTGGCCCTTGGCCACCTGGAAGGACTCCTCGACCATCCAGCGCTGCCCGGCGGCGGTCACCAGGGCGGCCAGGGTGGTGCCGGGGTCGGCGTGGCACAGGAAGTAGGCGACCTCGCGGACCAGTTCGCCGGTCTTCTTGTTCACCTTGTTCGGAACGGTGGAACGCCGGATCAACAGGTGGCGCTCCAACTCCAGATCAGTGTGGGCGAGTTGGACGATGGCCCAGTCGTAGTCGCGCGGGCCCTTGGCGCCGTCGGCGCACGAACGGCGCTCGAAGACGTCCTCGGGCACGGCCGCGTACAGTTCGCGGGCCTGGCGGGTGCGCCCGTCGGGCAGTGGCAGCGCCTCGTCCTTGGGGATGGCCAGCACGTAGCGGATGCGCTGTTCCTCCAGCCAGGCACGCAGGGCGCGGGCCTGGCCGTAGACCTCGTCAGCCAGGAAGTAGGAGAACGGGACCCCTGCCCGCACGGCGCGTTCCACCATCCGCCGGGCCAGTTCCGGCTTGGTGGCCACTTGCGTGGCGCGCTCGGGCGGGATGCCCTGCTCGGCACTGCGCCGTTCATGTTCGGCGGTGGTTCCAGCCCATGTCCTCCCGAGGTAGAGCTCGCGGTCGATCAGTGTCCGACCCCGGCTGGATCCGTAGGACAGGTGGACGCTGACCTGGGCGTTCTCGATCCGGCCTGCGGTTCCGGTGTACTGCCGCTGCACCCCGGCGCTCTTGGTGCCCTTCTTGATGTCACCAGTCTCGTCCGCGATGAGTACCGCATCCGGGGCGGTCAGGGCGGCGACGGCATAGTCCCGGACCCGGTCGCGCAGTTCGTCCGCGTCCCACGCCGCCTTGGCCAGGAAGCCCTGCAGCCGGTCGGGGTTGGGGTGACCGGCGAACTCGGCCAGCTGCCACAGGTTCTTGCGCGGCACCTCAGCCAGCAGCCCGCGCATCATCGCCCGCAGGTTCTCCCGCGAGGCCGGGCGGGCGAACACATCGTCCACCGAGGCACACAGCGCCTCCAACTCACCCTCCATGGAACGGACATCAGCCTCGCTCAACTCGCCCGTCGGCACCGCACCTGGCGGCAGCATCACTCCCACGAATGGAGTAACGAGCCAGCCGCCATCACGTCACGTGAACAACCGGCTGTAGTACTAGGGTTGAAATCTGTGGTCAGGCATGTTTGCCAAGTACGCCCTGGTGTACGTACCTGACTAGTACTACAGCCGGTGGTTTTACGGTGAGTGACACGGCAGCTGTAGATCGTGATCTCGGTGGTGTTGCTCCTGGTCAGCGAGGCCGGGGCCGTCTGCGGGCATGAGGACAGCCGCCGCGATCATGACGAGATGTGACTCAACATCAGTACGCGGCGGCTGCCGCGCCGACGATAGCGCATGACTGGCACCGTGAGCTCTTCGAGGACCTCATGGGCGCTGTGGCCAGCGGTTTTCCCCGCCGGGAGACGCGTTCGACGTTCCGCCAGCTCGCCGAGGGGCTGCTGATGGAACTGGAGAACGTCAACTGCTGGACCCTGGCCGAGGCGATCGGCCACAGCGGCCCACACCGCCTGCAGCACCTGCTCTCCCGCGCGAGCTGGGACGACGAAGCGGTGCTGGACGCGGCCGCCGCCTGGGCCGTCGCCGCGCTGGACGACGGCGACGCGGTGCTGATCGCGGACGAGACCGGCGACGCGAAGTCCTCCACCGACGCGGTCGGCGCCGCCCACCAGTACTCCGGCTCGCTCGGCGGGATCGGCCTGTGCCAGGTCGCCGTCCACCTCACCTACGCCACCAGCCGCGGCCACACCATCGTCGACCGCGTCCACTACCTCGGCCGTCAGTGGGCCGCCGACGAGGAGCGTCGCGAACACACGGGCGTGCCAGAGGAGTTGATGTTCGCAACCAAGACCGCCCAGGCCCAGGCCATGCTGGAGAAGGCGCACGCCGCCGGGGTCCGCGCGAGCTTCTTCGCCGGGGACGAGGTCTACGGCGCCAAGGCCCTGCGGACCACCTGCCGCCGGCTCGGCCTCGGCTACGCAGTCGCGGTCCGCAGCAGCCACCACCTCACCCTGCCCTCGGGCGCCAGGCTGTCCGCCGCCAAGGCGAAAGCCCTGGTCCCCAAGGGGGCCTGGCAGCGGATGCGCACCGGAACCGGCAGCAAGGGCGCACGCGACTACGACTGGGCCATGCTCGACGTCCACCCCGACGACACCCCCGCCGACCACGCGGAAGGCGGGGTCTCGGTGCTGCTGGCCCGCCGCCACCGCTACACCGGAACCGTCTCCTACTACCGTTGCTGGAGCCCGATACCGGCGAGCCTGGCGCGGCTGGTGGGCATCGTGTGCCTGCGCTGGAAGATCGAGGAAGACTTCCAAGCCGCGAAGAACACCGTCGGCCTGGACAAAGGCCAGGTCACCACCTGGACCAGCTGGCACCGCTGGTCCACCGCCGCCCTGGTCGCCTACGCATTCCTCGCCGTCGCCACCGCCCTCGAAGCAGGCGAACCCACACCCGCCGGGCTCGAGCTGGTCCCACTCAGCAGCTTCGAACTCCTGCGCCTGCTCCGGCTACTGATCCTCCCCACGCCCCGCCGGGACGCCGGCCACGTCCTGCGCTGGTCCGCCTGGCGACGCCGCCACCAACACCGCGCCCGCGCCTGCCACCAACGCTGGCACGCCTACGCCGACAGCACCCCATGAACCCAAAGATCACGATCTACAGCTGCCGTGCCTGAGCCGCAGCCCGGCCTCGTAACCCGCCAACGGCCCCATCACGACGATCCTGGTCATCCCCAGCCCTCCCTCGATCGCTTCCCCGACGACGAAATGCCCGGGACCGGACTGAGACAGGCCGAAATTATGACGAGACCACTCGAAAGAAACGCCAGCACGCTGGCCTCGCCGCGGCATTACTGACCAGACGTCATAAGGCGACTAATGCCGATATCGGCATTAGGTGCCCTTCTTGATGTCGCCAGTCTCGTCCGCGATGAGTACCGCATCCGGGGCGGTCAGGGCGGCGACGGCATAGTCCCGGACCCGGTCGCGCAGTTCGTCCGCGTCCCACGCCGCCTTGGCCAGGAATCCCTGCAGCCGGTCGGGGTTGGGCTGACCGGCGAACTCGGCCAGCTGCCACAGGTTCTTGCGCGGCACCTCAGCCAGCAGCCCGCGCATCATCGCCCGCAGGTTCTCCCGCGAGGCCGGGCGGGCGAACACATCGTCCACCGAGGCACACAACGCCTCCAACTCACCCTCCATTGAACGGACTTCGGCCTCGCTCAACTCGCCCGTCGGCACCGCACCTGGCGGCAGCATCACTCCCACGAATGGAGTAACGAGCCAGCCGCCATCACGTCACGTGAACAACCGGCTGTAGTACTAGTATCCGAGGGTTCGTCAGGCACGTTGGTTGGTCGCCTTCTCTCCGTCGGTGCGCTCTGTCCTGGCAGTTCGTTCCTATCGCGATTAGCGTCCGATTCGTGCGGGAAAACGGCCAGAACCATTTTTGCCGCCGATGCGCCTTTTGCAACCAAGGCCAGGCCGGTGCGGGTGTACCGTCCGGGTTAAGGCCATAGCGTTTTAGGGCCTTGGCCTCGATTGCTCAGCGGTCTGATGTCGGTGGTCGGCTCGGCTGGTTGACCGATATGTCCTCGGCCGTTCGAGGTCGGTTCGTCGCGTGACGCTGCGGTGTGCGCCGGGTTCCACGGCCCGGTGCCTGCGTTGCCTCCTTGCTGGTCCTCGTCGGGGTGGTGGCCGGCCGTCAGTTGAGGGCCGGAAGTTCGGTGGCGTGCCGCCAGGCGGTCGTGAAAGCCGCTGCCCAGGGCCATCGCTGGTCCAGGTGCAGGGTGCGGCGTCTGGCGTGGGCGGTGAGGCGGGCGGGCTGGTGGTAGAGCTTCCTGCGGATCGTTGCCGGTTCGGCCTTCGCCAGTTCGGGCTCGTCGTGCAAGAGCAGGAGACGGGTCCAGGCGTCGAGGTCGGCGGCGAGGGTGGCTGCCAGCACCCAGGCCGTGTTGACCTGCCAGGACTTGGAGGGCAGCAGTCCGAGGCCAACCCGCTTGATCGCCTTCACCCGATCCTCCACCTCGGCGTGGTCACGGTACAAGGCGTCGAGGAACCAGGCCTGGCCGGAGCCGGAGACGGCGGAAAGGCCGTGGTGAGCGGGGATGTCGGTGGCCACGACCTGGTAGCGCCAGCCGGTCTTCTTCTCGAAGGCGGTCAGCTTCTTCGCGTCGCGGCGCGAGGGTTTGACCCGGCGCACGATCAGCCGCAGGCCGGTGGGCCAGCCCGACAGGTCGCGCAGGCCGGTGATCTCGGCGACCTGGTAGGTGACGGTCTGGCCGTCCTCGCCCTTGATCTCGTGGAGGCTGCCGTCCTGGCGCAGTGCCGCCGTCCACACGTGTCCGGGCAGCAGGGCGATGGCCTGCTCGTCGGCTTCGTTGATGGCCCAGCCGGTGATGAAGCGGACCCGGCGCCGAGTGGTGGTCAGGGCCTGGAGGTGGTCGAGCAGGCCGTGGGAGAACGCCGCGCCGTCGATCCGGACCAGCAGCTTCGACCAGGCTGGCAGCGGGAGCTGCCGCAGGGCTGCGGCGAGGACCGTCTTGTGGTCGGCGATGTCGTTGGGCGGCGCGTTGCCCGGCCTCAGCAGCATCGCGACGCATTCTCGGGTGTTAGCCACCCACGCTCCCAGCGGCATGTGTCCGAAGGATCCTTTGTAGGTACCGGCCGCGCCTTCCTTCCTGCTGGTGCAGGGCACGATGGTGGCGTCCAGGTCCAGCACATACCAGCCGGTCAGCACCCGGCCGGCGACCTGTATCCAGGGGAAGCCTCCCGGCCGCAGCGCCAGCCAGGTCCACACCGCACGGCGGATCGCGGCCCGCACCCGCTCGACACGCACGGCGACCGGGGCGTCGATCGCCTCCAGGGTGCGGCGCAGGGTGCTGTCGGAGACCGGGAGCGGGAACAACGGCCGCCAGTGGTACTGCAGTTGCTCGGCCTCCAGCAGGTTCGTCGCTCCCATGGCGATTGCGCAGGCCAGCTGGACCAGCGCCAGGCCGCGGTCCCGCCATCGCGGCCCGCTGCCTGCCGGGAGCACGGCGGCCAGCGCGCGGGCCAGGCCGAGCCGGTCGGCGACCCTGCGCAGCAGCACGATGCCCGCGTGCCCGACCAGGCTCTTCCCGTCGGCCCGCACATCGAGCCGGTGATCCCATTGGGTACTCTGCACCTGTTGGGTGTCTCTTCTCTGCGACGTTCTTGATCTCAGCAATCAGATCATCGCAGGTGGGAGGTACCCTTCTGCTGTCTGTACGTCAGCTCACATTCCCGGCTGAATATCCGAGGTTGGCGCCCTCGTGGTCCCCGGCCTGCTCCCGTAGTTCGGCGAGGTGGAGCAGCACGTCGGCGATCCCGGCGTCGGCGGCGCGCCGATAGAGGGCTTCGGCACCCTCCCGGTCCCCGGCCAGCCTCCGCAGCTCGGCGAGCCAGCATAGGGCGTAGGTGTTCCCGGCGTCGGCGGCACGCCAGTAGAGGGCGTCGGCACCCTCCCGGTCCCCAACTCGCTCCCGCAGCCAGGCGAGCCGGGTCAGCGCGTCGGTGTTCCCGGCGTCGACGGCGCGCCGGTAGAGGGCGTCGGCCCATTGCAGTCGTTGGCGGCACTCAGCGGCGTCGGCGAGGTGGTTGAGGTCTTCGGGGTCGGTCAGGTGCTGGTGGGCGGCGTGCCAGAAGGACGCGGGCGGGCACAGTAACCGGCGTTCGTGGCGGGTGTGCTGTTCGAGGTAGTCCGCCAGGCGGTAGCGCAGCCCGGATGCCGCGACGGCCGACGCATGGGCCGAGTCCAGAGGGCGGTGGTCGGGGGCGTGCCGTATCCGGCGCAGCGGGGCGAGGTTGCCGTGCACTGGTCGGGCCAGTTCGGCCCGGGCCTGTTCCAGCCAGTCTTCGGCCAGGGTGTCGTAGTCGTCCTGCCCGAGGTAACCGGGGCCGTCGACGGCGTGGGCGAGGAACTCCAGCGGCAGGTACAGGCCCACGCCCAGGCGGAGGGCGTCGCTGGCCGCGTCCAGCAGCGCCCGGGCCGGCGGGGACACATCGTGGTAGCGCTCCAGCAGCGCGGGCGCGCCGGCTAGGTGCTGGGCCACCCGCCTGTCGTGCCCGCGCTCGAGCGCCGCATCCAGCAGCTGGTCCCCGCCCGCCGCGAGCCGGCGGGCCGCGGCCAGGGCCGTGCCGTCGAACGCGTCGGGCACCGCGATGGACCGGCCGGCCAGCAGCTCGCGTACCCGCGCGTACGGATCCATCGCGCCGGGGCCGGGCAGCGCGGTGTACGTGTCGTGGTAGTCCTTCCACAGCGTGCCCAGTACCAGCACCGGGGCCCGGTCCGGATCGGTCAGCAACCGGTGCAGGGCCGCGGCCAGCTTCTCCCCGGCACCCAGGTAGTGCTAGGCCTCGTTGAGCCACACCACCGTGCGCGGCCCGACCGCTTGGATCCCGGCCAGGGCGGCATCGGCGCGGGTCGGGTCGAATGGATGCCACAGCCGCCAGCCCGCCCCGGCGTGCGCCAGCGGCTGGATCGCCTCCCAGCACGCCCGGGTCTTGCCGGTGGAGGAGGAGCCCACCAGCACCGCCATCACGCTGCGCCCGGCCGCGGCCTGCGCCACCACCGCCGCCAGCTGCGCATCATGCGCGCGGGGCACGTACCCGGGCAGCCGGGCCGCGGCATCGCGCCCGGAGCCGTTCTCGGCCGGGTGTACCTCCAGGTCCAGCGGGTCACACGACCCGATCGGCACACCCACCGGGGCGAAAGGCGCGTCGGGATCCGGCGGGTCGAGCGGTCCGTCCTTCACGGTCCGCCCCCGGCGCCCGGCCTGCCGCTCGGCGTGCGCCGCGACGCGCAGCCGATCCCATTCCTGTGCGCTGCGCCGGGCGTGGCCCGGGCGCTTGCCGGCCTGTCCCTCCAGCAGCATCACGAACACAGCGAAGGCCCGAGTGCTGCCCGGTCCCGGCACGCCGGGGCCCTTGAGCCAGCCGCTCATCGTCGCGTCGTTGAGCCCGGCCGGACGTACCTGCCCCTCGTCGTGCCGTACGAGTTCCGACAGGGGCGGGGAGCCCGCCGCGGCGTACAACGCCTGTAAATCCTGGGTGAACCGCTGTGCCGACTCGCCCACCGCCGTCCCCTCCCCACCTCCGGGGACGCTCCGAGCCGGAAGCGCCGGAAGCGCCGGAATCATCCCGCCCACCAGGCTAGAGAACCCCCACCATGCCCGCGGCGCATCGCCGGAATCAGTACCCGCAGCTTCCCTGGACCCGGGACACCACGTCCCGCACGCAGTACCCGCATCTCAGGGAGGGCACCATGACCCGCGAGCCCCGGCACCACCCGCACCCCAGCGACACCGCCCAGACCGCGGCCTACCGCGCCGCCGTCCTGCGCGGCGCCGTCTCCGGAGCCGTCCACGCTCTGATCACCTGGCTCCTCGAACACTGAAACCACCCGTCGGCAGCCCGGCCCGACGGGCGCACCACCCGGGCGGGAACTGGTAGACCGGTTCCCGCCCGGACAGCGAAACCCCTCCCGGATGCCCAGCCCGACAGCATGATCACTCACATGACGGGCTGCGGGCCAGACCGTCGGCATACCCGCGCCTCGCGACCACCGCACCCGCCCTGGCCGCAGGACTCGTACACATGCCGTACGGGACCGTGCCATACATGCCTCACTTGCTTGTCCAACCGCTGAACAGGCATGAGAGACCAACAGCCCTAGATAGCCGGAGCCGTAGCCGGTCTCTTCGATGTGGGGCGCGAGTAGGTCAAGGATCGTGACGAGCTCGCCCATCTCGTCGTCGAGCCAGTAGTTGCGGCTGAACAGTCCCCAGGCGAAGAGTTCGCGGCCGGCCGCGAAGCCTCGGGACTGGCGCCACAGGGAGGCGATGTCTCCTCCGGGCAGGTAGCCGTTCGGAGCCGGGAGGAGCACCGGGTGCTCGTCTGTGTCGAGCCCGGCAGGACGCTCGGCGACCAGGCCGAGGTGCCATCGCAGAACGGTGCAGGAGACAGCTGAGAACCGTCGGCAGTCGGCGCCACCCCGCAGAGGGTGGGCCAGAGCTGGGGCGGCAGAGGCGGGTCGGCCATGCACTGCCCGCTGGCCCGCGTCGATCAGGTCCGGGCCGTATCGGGGCGCGGGCCCGTACGGTTTTGGGGCGCGGCCGTCCGGGGATGGACTCTCAGGACGGCCGAGGCCGCTTCCCCCTGTTATCGGCGGGGGGAAGCGGCCTCGGTTCTCAGGTGCGGTCAGGTCCAGTTCTGCTTGAGGCCGCCGGTGAACGCGGCCCATTCGCGGGCATTGAAGCGCAGGTCCGGGCGGTCGGGGTTCTTGGAGTCGCGCACCGCGATGCCGCCATCGGGCAGGTCGGTGATCTCGACGCAGTCCGCGCCGTTCCCGGTCAGGGGCGAGGTGCGCCACTGCGCGTCGGTCAGGTCGAGCGCGTACAGGGCTTCCTTGCGGTCAGGGGTGGTGCTCATGGCCGATCCCTTCCATGTGTTTCCTGATGGTCTCCCGCGACTGGTCCGCGGGCAGTGCTGAGGCGACGATCCGGTCGAAGTACTCCCCGTAGAGCTTCGTCTCCTCGGCGTCGTCTTCCTGGTAGCGCATATCGTGGCGGTTCTCTACCGAGATCAGCGCGGGCCAGGACTTGGGGAACTGGGTGATGGTCAGGTTGCCGGACGCGCCGGGATGGGCCCCGGCGGTCAGCGGCATGACCTGGATGGTGACGTTCGGCAGGTCGGCCATGTCCAGCAGGTGGCGGAGCTGTTCGCGCATCAGGGAAGGGTGCGAGGCGAACCGCTGCATCAGCAGGGACTCGTGGATGACGGCCCAGTACTTCACCGGGTTCCGCGGCCTGGTCAGGATCGCCTGGCGCGCGATCCGCACCTCCACGATGGCGGCGTGCTCCTCGGGCGGCAGGTTGAAGGCGGTGGCCGCCGTGATCTCGCGCGCGTAGGCGCCGATCTGCAGCAGGCCGGGGATCGCGGTGGGGTGGTACTGGCGGATGCTCTCCGCGTCGTCCTGCGCGGAGATGGTGTCCTGGAGGTGCTGGGGCACGGCCCCGCCGTAGGCGGTCCACCACCCGGTCCTACCCGCAGTGCGGGCGAGCTCCTCCAGAGCGGCGACGATCTCCGGATCGGTGACGCCGTACTCGCCTAGCAGGACGCTGACTTCCTTCGGGCTGATCCGGGCCTTGGCGTTCTCGATGCGCGACAGCTTCGGACCGTCCCAGCTGCCCTCCATCCTCTCGACAGCCTGGTCCAGGCTCAGCCCCGCCGCTGAGCGGTAGTTCCGCAGTGCCTCACCGAGGCGCCGGCGGCGGAGCGTCGGGGCTGCGTGCACGTTCGGCATGGTGCTGTCCTCCCCTTGTGCGGTGCGAAGTTCAGTCCCTGCGGTGCAGTGTTCCACCACCCAGGTTCACAAGTCGATGGAACAGCCATGCCTTCTTTTGCTAATTCGGGTTACAACCTTGTGAGTTGGCGGCTGCCAGAGGAACCTTGGAGGCGCGGAAAGGTGACTCTTCGTCACTTTCTGACGGCTGCTGACGCACGGTCGCAGCCCGCCCAGACGGCCGCCGCACGGCCTCTTCCCCCGACGGGGCCGTGCGGCGGCATCCACAGCCCCGGAGCGTCCGCCATGATCGAACGGCACATCACCCACGTCAGTCCCCGCAAACGCGACGTCGCCTACGACCCTCTCGCCCAGCAGGCCGCCCTTCCGGTCCAGGTCCACTACGTCGACGGCACGACCGTCGACACGCTGCTGATCCTCGCTCCCGGCGAGGTCGAGCTGTTCCGCACCCAGGCCGACCAGGCCATCGCCAAGCGCACGGCTGCGGGCGTCACCGCGTGAGCGCCGCACCCGTGGACCGTCCCGCGGTCGGCGACCTCGTCCAGGTCGGTGACGGCCCCGAGCAGGTGGTCACCGACATCCGGCGCGGCGTGCCGATCGTGCGCCCGCTGGCCGGCGGCGGGGAACGGCCCGTCGAGGACCCGGCTTCGGTGACCGTCGTGGCCCGACGCGGGACCTGGGGCAGGCGACCGGGCCACGGGCGGTCGTGATGAGCGGCCGCCACACCGGAGGCGACCGGGTCCAGATCGCCATGGGCGCCGTGTGCGCCGCCGCCGGGGCCGCGCTCCTTTCCCTGCTGGCGATCGTGGCCCGCGAGCCGTGCCCGTGCTCCGTGGACGCCTCGCCGCGTCCGGTCCCGGTGTCCGCCCCGGACATCCCGCCACCGGGCACCCCGTGACCCCGGCCCGCCCCGCTGTCGTGCGTGAGCCCGGCGGGGCGGGCCGGCACCAGCCTCCGCCCGGCACCCCGGGCGGACGCGGCGGCCCCGCCGAACAGGGCAGCCGCACCACCCCACCAGTAGGAGGAACCGAGATGGCACCCACAGCACCGAGCTCCCTGGACCGCACCACCGGGGCCGACGTCGACCCGCTCGACCTGGACCTGACCGTGATCACCGAGGTCGGGACCGCCGCGATCCCGGGCTGCGACACCTCGGACGGCTGCGGCTCGACGTGCGCGAGCGCCTGCAACAGCGCGGTCTGATCCACCCGTTCTGCCGCTCCACCCGGGACCGGGGCTCCCTGCCCCGGTCTCGGGCCCCCGTCGGCCGCGAACAGCGGAGGAACAGATGCGCTCCCCCGGTAGGAAGCCGCTCTACCAGCACACCGGCACCGCCCTGCTACGAGCCGCCACCGCATCGCTGACCCGCGCCCCCGACTGGTGGCCGGACCCGGACGACACCGGGGACTGCCGCCGGTGGCTGGCCCATGTCTGGTCGCGGCCGGACTTTGCCATCGCGGTACGCGAGGCCAGTTGGAGCCTGGGCCGCCAGATCGACGCCATCGTCGCGGACCCGGCGGTGCCCGACCGGCACGTCCGCAGCGCGACCCAGTCCACGGCCCGCTACCTCCTTCGCTCCACCGGCCGCCCGACACCGTTCGGCCTGTTCGCCGGGGTCGCCCACGCGACGCTCGGGCCGGCTGCCGCCGTGCGGTTCGGCACCGGCCACCGGCCGGTGGCCCGCGTCGACACCCAGTGGCTGGCCGCCGTCATCGAACGCCTCGAAGCCATGCCCGGCCTGCTGCAACGCCTGGACCTGGTGTTCAACAACCTCGCCGCCCGGCGCGGCGCGCGCATCCAGATCCCCCGGGCAGGTACGAACCGCGTCAGCATCCGCAACACCAGCGCTGTGCGGGCCCTTCGGGACGCCGCCGCTGTCCCCGCCCCGTACAAGACCCTGGCCGGCACCCTCGCCGGTGCCGCCCCCGGGGCGAGTCGGGCACGGGTCGACGGCGTCCTTGCCGACCTGGTGCGCCAGGGCTTCCTGATCACCAGCCTGCGGGCCCCGCTCACGGTCACCGACCCGCTCGGCTATGTAATCGACCGGCTCCACGCGGCCGGGGCTGAGGCTGTGGCGTCGGCGGTGCCGGTCCTGCGGGACCTGGAAGCCGCCTGGGCCGATCTGAACCAGCACAACCAGGCCGGCGACGGGACGGGCCGCGAGGAGATCACCCGCCGCCTGCGGGACCTGTCCGGGGCCGGTCGCAGCCCGCTGGCGGTGGACCTGGTCCTGGACTGCGATGTGCAACTGCCCGGCGAAGTCGCCCGCGAACTCGAACGCGCCGCCACCGCGCTGCTGCGGCTGACCCGCCAGCCGACCGGCGACGCAGTGTGGAAGCAGTACCACTGCGCGTTCTGGGAGAAGTACGGCACCGGCGCCCTGGTCCCGCTCACCGAAGTCCTGGACCCCGCCGCCGGACTCGGCTTCCCCGCCGAGTACCCCGGCAGCATGATGGCCCCGCCCGTGACCGGAACCACCGCCCGTGACCAGCGGCTCCTGGCCCTGGCATGGCAGACGGCCGCCGACCGCAGCGGCGAGATCGTCCTGACCGACCAGACCATCGACCAACTCGCTGGTACCGCAGGGTTCGAGGAGGGACAGATCGCCCCGCACGTCGAGATCGCGGCCCGCCTCCACGCGGCCGACGCCATGGCGCTGGCACGCGGCGACTTCACGGTGACCGTGACCCCGGCCCGCTCGGCGGGCACCCTCACCTCGCGCTTCACCCCGGTGGCCACCGGCAATGGTCTGGCCGAGGTCTACCGGGGACTGCCCACCCTGACCGCCGGAGCGCTGCCCGCGCAGTTGTCGTTCCCACCGCTGTACCCGCACGCCGAGAACGTCTGCCGCATCCCGGCCTACCTGCCCCACGTCATCGCCCTGGGAGAGCACCGGCACCCTGACGATCCGGCGACGACGGTCATTGACCTGGAGGACCTGGCGGTGACCGCAACCCGCGACCGGCTGCACCTGGTCAGCGTCTCGCGGCGGCAAGTGGTCGAGCCGCTGGTGTTCCACGCCATGGCCTTGGACAAGCAGGCGCCGCCGCTGGCACGGTTCCTCGTCCATCTGCCCCGCGCCTTCACCACCGCCTGGACCGGCTTCGACTGGGGACCGGCCGCCGCCCAACTGCCCTACCTGCCCAGGGTCAGCTACGGCCGTTGCGTCCTGTCCCCGGCCCGCTGGACCCTGACCACCACCGACCTGGCCACCCCCGGGGCGCTGGACGACTGGCGGAAGCGGTGGGGTTGCCCGCGGACCGTCGAACTGCGCGACGAGGACCGGACCCTGCGGCTGAACCTCGGCGAGCCCCTCCACGCCGCGATCCTGCACGCCCACCTGCGACGCCACCACACCGCCGTCCTGACCGAGGCCGTCGGCCCCGGCTCGCTCGGCTGGCTCGAGGGGCACGTCCACGAGGTCGCCGTGCCGCTGGTCACCACCCGCCCGCCAGCACCATCGCCCCTGGCCGGGCCGCTGCCGACGATCACCAACAACGCCCACGGATCACTACCTGCCTCCCCGAGAAGCCGGTGGCTGAACGCGAAGCTCCACACCCACCCCGAGCAGTACGACGAGATCCTCACCCGGCGCCTTCCCCCGCTGCTGGACACGCTGCCCGGCGCCCCGCAGTTCTGGTTCGTCCGCTACCGCAGCCCGAACGAGACCGACCACCTGCGGCTCAGGTTCCGCACCCGCCACGCGGAGCGCTACGGGCAGTACGCAGGGATCATCGGCGCGTGGGCCGAACAGCTGCGGCGCGACGGACTCGCCTCCGGTCTGGCGTTGGACACGTACACCCCCGAGGTCGGCCGCTACGGCGAAGGCCCGGCCATGAAGGCCGCCGAGGCGGTGTTCAGCGCCGACTCGACCGCGGTGACCGCCGCACTGCGGCTCCTGCCCGCCGCAGTCCTCGACCCGGCTGCACTGGTCGCCGCAGGCATGGTCGACATCACCTGCGGGTTCCTCGGACATGCCGCGGCGATGACCTGGCTCGCGGAGCGGCCCACCCCTGCCGCGAAACCGGTCGGCCGGCACCTCGCCGACCAGGCCATCACCCTGGCCCTGGACCCGGCCCCCCGGTGGCCGGACGAAGTGGCCCAGGCAGTGAAGGCCCGCGCGCTGGCCCTGGCGTTCTACCGGACCAGCCTGCCCGCCGACGCCGACACCGCCAGCGTCCTGGAGTCGCTGCTGCACATGCACCACAACCGGGCCCTTGGCCTGGACCGGGACAGCGAATGGACCTGCCGCCGCCTGGCCCGGCAGGCAGCCCGCGCCCACCAGGCCCAGCAGGACCAGCGGGGCAGTGCGAGGTGAACGCATCACAGCAGGCCGACTGGAGCCAGAGCCTGGGCACCGGCGCCCCCGGCATCGCCCTGGTGGACATTGAGGCAGCCCGTACCGGGGCCGGCACCTGGGGTGCCGTCCACCGGTGGGCCGCCGCCATGACCCGCGACCCGGTGGTCGCCGACCCGGCCGCCTGCGGCCTGTTCTACGGGGCACCCGCCGTCGCCTTCACCCTCCACAGCGCCACCCAACCCGCCTACAAAACCATGCTGGACATCCTCGACCAACACATCGCCGCCCTCACCCGGACACGCCTCGACCAGGCCCACCAGCGCATCGACGAGGGACGGCTGCCCGCCCTGCGGGAGTTCGACCTGATCGGCGGCCTGACCGGTATCGGCGCCTACCTCCTGCACCGCCACCGCGGAGGCGACCTGCTGCGAGACGTCCTGGCCTACCTCGTGCGGCTCATCGAGCCGGTCACGGTCAACGGCGAGGCCCTGCCCGGCTGGTGGACCGGCGACGGACCCCAAGGGCAGCCCTCGCCATCCTGGCCCGGCGGTCACGGCAACCTGGGCATCGCGCATGGCGGTTCCGGCATTCTCGCCCTGATGGCGACGGCCATGCGGCACGGCACCACCGTGGCCGGACAGCCCGAGGCCCTCGCGCGGATCTGTGCCCAACTCGACCAGTGGCGCACAGGCACCGACACGCGGGCCTGGTGGCCGGAGACGATCTCCCTGCCCGAATGGCGCTCGCGTACCAGCCGTCAACGTGGAGCAGGACGCCCGAGCTGGTGCTACGGCACACCAGGTCTGGCCCGCGCCCAGCAACTCGCCGCCCTCGCCATCGACGACACCCGCCTCCAGAGCCGCGCGGAGGCGGCCATGGCCGGTTGCCTTCACAACGAGGACCAGTTGGCCCAGATCACCGACGCCTCGCTGTGCCACGGCTGGGCCGGGCTCCTGCGTGCAACCGAGCGAATATCCGCCGACAGCAGCAGCGGCACCCTGGCCGACCTCCTACCGGGCCTGCGCGCCCGCCTGGACCAGCACAGGAGACCGGCACACCGCGGGTTCCTGGAAGGTGAAACGGGCGTGCTGCTGGCCCAGCAGACCGGCTCTGAATCGAACTGGGATGCCTGTCTGCTTCTCACCGGCTGAACCCGCCGTGTCACCCCGCCCGAAGCACCCGAAATCGCTAGGGTCTGCCACTCACCCCTCCCGTCAGACCCTTCAGGGAAGGAAACCCCGCATGAACGCCACCACCAGCTCCGACACCGCAGAAGCCCTGCGCAACCGCATGGTTGACCAGATCAAGGACGCCGGAGGCATCCAGTCCAGCGCCGTCGAGGACGCGATGCGCACCGTGCACCGCGACGCGTTCCTTCCTGCCGCCACCCTCGAGGAGGCATACGCCGACCAGGCCGTCACGATCAAGCCCAACCCCGCCGGCGGACTCGCGCTCAGCTGTGCCTCCCAGCCGACCATCGTGGCCCTCATGCTCGACCAGCTCGACGTCAAGCCCGGCGACCGCATCCTGGAGATCGGCGCCGGCACCGGCTACAACGCCGCCCTCCTCACCCACCTCGCCGGCCCCGACGGGCAGGTCACCACCGTCGACATCGACAGCGACGTCACCACCCACGCCCGCAAGGCCCTGGACGCCACCGGCAACGAGCACGTGCACGTCGCCACCCGCGACGGAGCCCTCGGCGACCCGGACCACGCCCCCTACGACAAGGCGATCGTCGCCGTCGGCGCCTGGGACATCCCGGCCGCCTGGTGGGACCAACTTCCCCCCGGCAGCCGCCTGGTCGTACCGCTGCGGTGGCGCGGCACCACCCGCAGCATCGCGTTCACCCGCGAGACCGATCGCATGGTCTCCAGCGACGTCCAACTGTGCGGCTTCGTACCCATGCTCGGCCAGGACGGCGAACGAGACGCCACCATCACCGCCGACGGAACCGTCAACCTGTACTGGGACATCGACCAGCCCATCGACCCTGCCGACCTGCACGGAGTCCTTGACCAGCCCAAGGCCGAGGCTTGGTCCGGCACCACCGTAGGCGGCTATGAGCCCTTCGACGGCGTCTGGCTGCGTCTAAGCGCCACCGAAGCGGGCACCTGCCGCATCGAGGCCCTGCCCGCCGCCGTCGAGTCCGGCCTGTGCAAGCCCGCGATCCCTTCTCGCAGCCCCGCTCTGGCCGAAGGCAACTCCCTCGCCTACTTCGTCACCCGCCGTCAAGAGAGCGAAGAGGGAAGCCCTGCCCAGTTCGAGCTCGGGGCAGTCGGCCATGGTCCGGCCGGAGGCGACCTCGCCGAGCGCCTATGCGAGCAGATCCGCGCATGGGGCAGGACCCGAACCGCACGCCCGACCATCACCGTCTACCCCGCCGGAACACCCGGCGACCAACTCGCAATCGGCTACGCCATCGACAAGCACGATAGCCGCATGGTCATCTCCTTGACCTGACCACGGCTGCGACGCGCAGATGTCACGCCTCAAGTGCGGCTGACACCTGTAGTTGACACAAAACGACGGTAGTCGTCACCAAGATCGGCAAGGTGCATCTCGCACAGCGCTGTTGGCCTCATCGGGTGCATGGATGAGGCACCGAAATACCGCACACCCTCCCCCCGAGCACCGCCCCGAACCCTCCTCAAAAATCAACCATTGATCACGTCGGTGGATTCGGGCTCAGTCCAGGCTGACAGAGAGGGGCCAGCGTTCACCCAGTTCAGCTCTTCTCTCTCGTGGAACCGCACGCTGTGGAGCCACACCTGTTGAGCGACGTTCGTTGTGGTGATGACGGCGTCATTGGTTTTGGTGCTGGGCAGCGACGGGAAGGGCCGGTCCGACGGAGTCGGACCGGCCCTTGTGTTCATGTCGCCGCGGTGATGCTCACTCTGTCGTGACTTCGGCGACAGCGGCGCGTGCTGACGCCTCGTCGACGATGGTCTTGTTCTGGACGAAGACGTCGAGCAGGGCCTGGACGGCAAGATTGTTGACCGCGCGGGGCAGTCCGCGCCCGGTGGTGTGGATCAGTTGGACGGCGTCATCGGAGAACAGCGGGTCGGACCGGCCGGCCAGGGCGAGGTGGTGTTTGAGGTAGCTGCCGGTCTCCTCGCCGGTCATCGGGGGCATCGCGAACCGCAGCGCGATCCGCTGGTCCAGCGCGGCCATGGTGCCCATCTTGATTCTCCTGCGCAGGGTGGGCTGGCCGATCAGCAGGCAGGCGAACGGCGACGCGGAGTCCATGTCCTGGTTGGTGAGCATCCGCACCGACTCCAACTGGTCGTGGCTCAGCAGGTGGGCCTCGTCGAGCACCAGGACGGGGACGCGGCCGCGCTCGGCGCGTTCGGTGGCCAGCGCGTCGGCGGCCTGCGGGATCAGCGCGGCAGTATGCGGGTGCGGGCTGCCGCCCAGCGCGGAGACGATCGCGCGGTGGATCCCGCGCGAGCCCACGGCGGGGTTGCCCAGGTAGATGACCTGATGGCGGACCGGGTCCAGAGCTGCCAGGGCGGCGCGGACAGCGACGGTCTTGCCCGCGCCGACCTCCCCGGTGACCACCCCGATCGCGCGCTCCGCGACCGCCCAGCTGATCCGGGCCACCGCCTCAGCATGCGCGCCGTGACGGTGCAGAGCCCCAGGGGCCAGGCTCTTGCCGAACGGCATCTTGGTGAAGCCGAAGTACTGCTGCAGGCGCTCGATCACCGCGTCACCTGCGCGTTCGCGGCCCGCTGCAGGGCGTCGGCCCGGTCGAACAGGGCGAAGGCCAGACGCGCGGCGGTGAACACGGCCTGGTCGGCCAACTCGGTGTCACGGAGCTTCGCGCGCTGGCAGACACGGTCGGCCAGGTCCAGCGCCCGAGTCGACAGCTCCCAGGCCCGGTCCAGTGCTTGCAGGTCAACCGGCACGGTGATCCCCTTCGCTGTCGCTGTCGCTGTCGCTGTCGCTGTCGCTGTCTTCGTGGAGGAGGGCCTTGTAGTTGATGCGTCCGGCGAGTTGTTCCTGGTGGGCGGCGTCCAGCAGGGCGAGGTAGTTGACCCCGGTCGCGGCGGCGGGCTGTTCGGGTGGGAGTTCGGGGCGGGCCTTGGGGTGGGAGTGGCGGCGGATCTCGAAGGGCGTCGCGGCGCCGAAGCTGCGGCTCCCGTGGCGGACCTCGATGTTCTCCAGGTCGAAGGGGTCGAAGACCAGCTCGACCTTGCGTCCCGCCAGAGCGGGTTCGACCTGGTAGGAGTTGGACTGCAGGCGCACGGTCGCAGTCTTGGACACGTTGCGCCACTCGGACCACAAGAACGCCTCCCGCAGCAGGTCCGGATGCGGCAGCCGCGGGCCCTGGCCCTTCTCCCAGCCCTCCTGCCAGCGGGCGAGTGGTCCTTGACCGGTCTCGGAGTGCTTGCGCGGGTGGTACTCGGTCTCCACCCAGGCCGTGAACTTCCGGTTCATCTCCGCCAATGCCGCTGCGGCCTGGTCGGCGGGCCGGTCGGCCAGGTCTGCGGTCTCGATCAGGAACTGGCCCCGAACCGTGCGGAAATAGCGTTCGATCTTGCCCCGGCCCTCCGGTCGACCGGGTCGCGAGTGGACCAGCTTGACCCCCAGGACAGCGCAGGCCCGCATCAGCCAGGAGTCCACGAACGGCGACCCGTTGTCCAGATAGACCCCTTCGGGGACACCCCGGGACGCCAACGCGGGACGAAGCGCGACCGCCAGGCGCACGGTGTCCTCAACGAAGCCGAACCGGGCCGCCATCACCGCCCGGGAGTGGTCGTCCAGGAACGCGAACAGGATCGTCTTGCGCCCGGCGACCAGCGGTCCGTGCAATGCGTCACCGACCCACAGCTCGTTCGGGCGCGAGGCCTCGAACCGGCCGAAGACCTCCTTCGGCCGGTCCTGGCCGAGCTGGTCCAGGCCCAGGCGCACGAAGTGCCGCTGCAAGGTGCGCTCCGAGGGCGCCCACCCCGAGTGCGCCCGCAGCACCCGCGCGACCTGCACCGCCGTGCGCCCGGGGTTCTCCCGCTTCAAGCCCGCCGCCAACTCCAGCACCTCGGCCGGCGTCCTGGCCGCGACCCGCATCGCGTTCGGGACCAGCGCCTCGAAGCCGCCCACCCGCCAGGAGCGGATCCACCGGTCCAAGGTGCCCCGCGCCACCTGCACCGGCTCCCCGTCCAGGCCGACATGGGTCAACGCGGCGATCTCGCGCACCAGCACTCCGCGCTGCTTGGCCGACAGCGCCGGGTCCAGCGCGTCCTGGACCACCCCGTAACGGAACAGACCCACCAGGCGGGCCCGCTCCGCGCGCTTGCGCATCTCTTCCTCGTACTGCGATGCCACCGGCACCGACCTCCCCTTGAGCACCAAGCCGGGCCGGCGACCGAAGGCGGCCGCCAGTCCCGGCCCACCACCCTCGCCCGCCCCACCGGCCCCGCATCAGGGGCGACTCGCGTTGATCGACGATCTTGGCCAGCCCGGTGCCAGCAGCCGCCCGCCCGACAACGCCGACGCCACCTGCCACGGCGACAAGGCGACCATCTCCGGCCACCTGGCGGTGACCGCGCCCGCCGCAGCAAGCACCGCCGCGACCCCGTCCGCGAACAGCGCGCCCCTCGGATCGGGCAGCACCGGATCCGAAGGCGCGACCTGCACCAACAGCACTGTGAACACCTCACGCACCACCCCGGCCCGGCCGGCGAACCGGCGCAACCAGCCCCGCACCGTCTGATCGGGAAGCCCCAGCCCGGCCGCGATCACCCGATGCCCGCTCCCAGCCGCCCGCGCCACCAGCGCCGCCCCGATCACCACCGCCGCGTCAGCACGCCGAAGCAGCACCGTGACCGGCAGCAACACATGCGTAGCCCCGCACTGCGGGCAGCGCGACCGACGCGGCCTCAACTCCAGCCGCAGCCCCCGCAGATCCCGCACCGACCGCCGCCCGGACCAACCCCACGGACGCAGCCCCGCACCGCACCCCGGACACGCGATCCGGCCCGCCGACAACCGCATCTCGACCCGAACCGGCGATACCTCTACCGTGACCACAGCGCCTCCGAGCGCGATGCGGCCCTCCCGGACTACTCGGCCAAGAGATCACCGGGAGGGCCGCGCCCATGTTCAACCATGAGCACGCTGTCGCCGCACACGACGAAGGGCAACCCCCCCGGGCTGCCCTCTCCCACATCACCACGACCCTGACGCGAACCCGCTCACCCATCACCACAACGAACGTCGCTCAACACACACCCAGTGGCGGCACCAGCACTGGAGGGCTCATCACAGAGGGAGGCTAAGCGGTCTTGGCGATTTGTAGTGCGTTTTGGGTAGGTGGCTTGATGGGAGGGGCTGCCGTGGTGATGAAGACGTTGCGTGTGGAGTTGTCGGCAGTGCAGGAAGCCGAGCTTCGAGGGCGGTTGGGGGCGCGGGATCTGGGCGTGAATGAGCGGATGAGGCTGGAGTGTGTGCGGCTGTCGGCGCAGGGCCGGACGGTGCCGCAGATCGCGTCGATCGTCGTCAGGCATGTGGTCACCGTGCGCAGGGCGCTGCACCGGTTCATCGGTGGTGGGTTCGCGGCCCTGGCGGATGTGCCGCGTCCGGGCCGGCCGCCGTGCTGGGCACGGGAGGACCTGGATGCGCTGGAGGCGATGCTGGACGAGGCGGCGGTCGCGGGGCGGACCTGGACTCTGCCTGGGTTGGCGGGGTGGTTGCGGCGCGAGCGCGGGGTGGACCTTGACTCCTCGTGGCTGTCGGTGCTGCTGCACCGGGACGGCTTCCGCTGGAAGCGCACCCGCGACAGTCTTCGGCATCTGGCTGATCCCGTCCGCCAGCGGGCCGCCCGGGCCGAGCTGGAGAACTTACGGAGGGAGGCCGACGCGGGTACGCGCGATCTGGTCTTTCTCGACGAGTCGGGGTTCGCGCCGACCATGCCCACCGGCTATACATGGTCGCGGGTCGGGCAACGCGCGGTGGTGCCGCGCGAGGACACCCGCGACCGGCGGGTCAACGTGCTGGGTGCCCTGATCGTGGGCACCGCTCCCGACCTGCTGTGGGAGTGCACCCCGGGGAAGATCGACGCAGGGGTGCTGTTGGAGTTCGTCTGCTCCCGGCTGGTCGGTCTGCCCGGCGGGGCAGCCGCTTTGGACCTGGCCGCCGACGGCGCCCCGGTGCCCGTGTGGCGGCGGCCCAGGCCGTGCACGGTGGTACTGGACAATGCCTCGGCGCACGTGGCCAAGGCATTCAAAGGCCGTCGCGCTCAGCTGATGCGGACTGGAGTGGATCTGTTCTACCTGCCGCCCCGCAGTCCCGAGCTCAACGACATCGAACGCGTCTGGCGCTCGGCCAAGTACGAGGACTACCCCGACCGGGCCCACACCGGCATCGACGCCATCGAAGCCGCCGTCGACCGGGCGCTGATCCGTCAACAGGTGCGTGTCCGAGGGTTACCGACCCACTCCACCCAAGCCGCGTGCTCTGAATCCCTGCCGCCGGGCGTTCTCCAGGTACGTACGGAACAGCCGGGTGGGGGCGCTGGGTTGGCTGGATCAGGGTCGAACGAACACGCGCCGGCTGTCGGGAGGTCAGCGCGGCTGGCGGTGCGAGCGCCGCGTGAAGACCGCCACATCATGGCCCATCCCCACGACAAGAACTCCGTCCGCGGTGATGGCGAGCGCGTGAGCGTCGGCTGCGACGATGAGTCCCGCGGGTTCACCTGTCCGTAGGTTCCACACCCGCACCGTCTGGTCCCAGCTGCCGGTGACGGCGACGGGAACGCCGTCCAGGATCGTGCACGCCACCGCCGTCACATCGCTGGTGTGGCCGGTGAGGGGTGGGCCGAGGGGGGTGCCGGTGGCCAGGTCCCACACCCGCACCGTCCCCTCGTTGCTGCCGGTGACGGCGACGGGGGCGCCGTCCAGGCTCGTGCACGCCACCGCCGTCACATCGCTGGTGTGGCCGGTGAGGGGTTGGCCGAGGGGCGCGCCGGTGGCCAGGTCCCACACCCGCACCGTCCCCTCGCCGCCGCCGGTGACGGCGACGGCGACGGCGACGGCGACGGCGACGGCGACGGCGACGGCGACGGCGACGGCGACGGCGACGGCGACGGCGACGGGGGCACCGTCCAGGATCGTGCACGCCACCGCGTACACGTCGTCGGTGTGGCCGGTGAGGGGTTGGCCGAGGGGGGTGCCGGTGGCCAGGTCCCACACCCGCACCGTCCAGTCGTCGCTGCCGGTGACGGCGACGGGGGCACCGTCCAGACTCGTGCACGCCACCGCCGTCACATCGCTGGTGTGGCCGGTGAGGGGTTGGCCGAGGGGGGTGCCGGTGGCCAGGTCCCACACCCGCACCGTCCGGTCGGAGCTGCCGGTGACGGCGACGGGGGCACCGTCCAGGATCGTGCACGCCACCGCGTACACGATGTCGGTGTGGCCGGTGAGGGGTGGGCCGAGGGGGGTGCCGGTGGCCAGGTCCCACACCCGCACCGTCCGGTCGGAGCTGCCGGTGACGGCGACGGGGACGCCGTCCAGACTCGTGCACGCCACCGCGTACACGCCGCTGGTGTGGCCGGTGAGGGGTTGGCCGAGGAGGGTGCCGGTGGCCAGGTCCCACACCCGCACCGTCCGGTCATAGCTGCCGGTGACGGCGACGGGGACGCCGTCCAGGATCGTGCACGCCACCGCCGTCACATCGCTGGTGTGGCCGGTGAGGGGTTGGCCGAGGGGGGTGCCGGTGGCCAGGTCCCACACCCGCACCGTCCCCTCGCCGCCGCCGGTGACGGCGACGGCGACGGCGACGGGGGCACCGTCCAGGATCGTGCACGCCACCGCGTACACGCGGTCGGTGTGGCCGGTGAGGGGTTGGCCGAGGAGGGTGCCGGTGGCCAAGTCCCACACCCGCACCGTCCCCTCGCCGCTGCCGGTGACGGCGACGGGGACGCCGTCCAGGCTCGTGCACGCCACCGCGGACACATCGTCGGTGTGGTCGGTGAGGGTGTTGCGAAGTGCGGGGGAGAAGCCGCTGCCCGTGGCCCAGCGGGGTGTCCAGTCGTGGTCGGGGATGGCGTGGTTCAGTTGCTGCCGTAGGGGTGCGGCGCCGGCGCGGGCGGCGTCGAGGGCGAGGATCTGGCGGCGCACGGCCGGGGTGGTGGTGGCGTGGAGGTTGAGGGTGGTGCGGTAGACGGCTGCGTTGAGGCGGGCGGGTTCGGTACGGGCGTGGTGCAGGTGGGGGGTCAGTGAGCGGGGGTTGGCGTGGACGAGGTACTCGGAGTCGGTGAGGATGTCGTCGAGGCGTCCGGCCGCGGTGGCGTGGGCGGCGAGGTGGGTGCGGGTGTAGGGGTGTGCGCGGGACCAGTCGCGGGTGGCGTCGGCGCGGTAGGGCACGCGGTCGGTCAGCAGGTCGGTGAACGCGGCGTGCACCGCCTGCGGATCAATGTCCTCGCGCAGGTACTCGGCCAGGGCCTGGTGGTAGAGGCGGTAGGCGGAGCGGCCGGACTCGGTGGCCTCCACGGCGTAGGAGCCCGCGGTGCGGGCCAGCCACAGCAGGTCCTCGTCGCTGTAGGCGCGGCCGGAGATCGCGGAGGCCAGGGGCGCCCAGATGTCCTCCCAGGGCAGGCCCTGGCCCTGGGCGAACGCCAGGGGGCGCAGGAGGTCGGTGGCGCGCTGGGCGTCGGTTCCGAGGCGGCGGGTGAGGTCCTCGCGCATGGCTGGTCCGGGCAGGCGCGGTAGACCGGCCTGCCACTGCCGGTCACCGGGGTCGGGGACGACGTGGTCGGCTGCGGCGAGGGTGCCCGCGGTGATGCGGGCGACGAGGAACGAGGTTCCGGCGGCGGCGGCGACCGCGAGGGCGACCGGGAGCGCCGCGTCAAGGTGGCGTCGGTAGGGGGAGGTGCGGTGGGCTTCGAGGAGGTTGCGGACGGTGTAGGCGCGCAGTGCCTGCGGGTCGGCGTAGCGGGGGTGGTCGAGGTCGATGATTCTTTCGTCGTCGGGCTGGTGGCGCGGTGGGATGCCGAGGCGGTCCAGGAGGTAGGGGCGGGTGCCCAGCAGGAGGCGGATCCGGCCGTTGGAGTTTTCGGTCAGGGGGCGCAGGATCCGGGTGCACAGGGTGTCGGGGGTGGCGGCCTCGTCCAGGGCGTCGATCAGGGCGGTGAACGGCTGCTTGTGGTCGCGCCGGCGGGCGTCGAGGGCTTCGAGGAGTTCTCCGACGGTGGTGGCACGGACGCGGGCGGCGGCGGCCAGGGCGTGCAGGACGTCGGCGTCGGTCAGGTTCTGGGCGTAGACGGCGACGTCCAGCGCGCCCTGGTCGGGTACCTGGCCGGGGTCCAGGTCCAGGGCGTGCAGGGGGACGGTGCGGCGGCGTTCGGGGTGGGACAGGGCGGCGATCAGGCCCAGGACGGCGGTCTTGCCCGAGCCGGGGCCCGCGGTGACGATCCGGCAGACCGCAGCGCCTGCGGCGGTGGCGGTGGCGGGGGTGCGCAGCCAGGTGGCGAGGTTGGCCAGGGCGGTGCGGCGGCCGCAGAACCACCAGCCCTGGGCGGTGTCGCCGTGGTTGGCCATGGCGCGGACCAGCAGGCGCCGGGTGAGTTCGGTGTCGCGGAGCTGGGCCTGCTCGTCGAATTCGGCGGCCTGCTGCACGGCCAGGTCCACGTCGGTCAGTCGGGTGCTGCGGCGGGGGTTGGCCAGGAACGCGGGCGGCTCGCCGGTCAGGCCGATCAGGGCCAGGGTGATGCGCTGGTGGGCGGGGCGGTCGGGGTGGTCGTTCATCTGCTGCACCACCGTGGACACCGCCAGGGTGTCCGGGCCGTGCCCGGCCGTGGCCCGACTGGCCACCGCCTGCGCGAGCAGGGTAGGGAACGCCCCGGCCAGGGCCTGCTGGTGCGGCTGGGCGGAGGAGACGACGACCAGGCCGGAGCCGGCGGCCTGCCCCCACTGGGCGCCGATGCGCTCCAGGGCGGCGGCGGCCATCTCGTTGCCGCCCTGCCCGGAGTAGCAGGTGTCCAGCATCAGCAGCAGCCGGCGCACCTTGGTGTCGCGCAGCATCGCCCGGGCCAGGTCCACGGTGGGCAGCGCGGTGTAGGCGATGTCGTCCGGGTCGGTGTCGCAGGTGAGCAGGACGTGGTCGCCGCCGTCGTCCAGGACCTCGCCGTGGCCGCAGATGTAGACCGCCAGGAGGTCGTCCTCGCGACGGTCCGGCGACTTGCAGAACGCCCGCAGCTGGTCCGTCAGCTGCGCGCGGGTGGGGTCCAGGCCCAGCCCGGTCTGATGCCGGTAGCCCAGGCGGCCGGTGAACAGCTCGATGACCTTCTCGCGGGCCTCTGCCAGCCCCGGCCGGTCCCAGGCAGGGCACTTGGGGTAGTGGGACACGGCGGTGGCGATCAGGAACCGGCGCGGCCCCCCGCCAGCCGCATCGGCGGCGCCGGTCACGCCAGGCCGGCCGCGATCGCCTGCCCGCACAGCGCATCGGTCAGGTAGGCGGTCGCGTCGTGCGCGTGCGCACCGTTGTGCACCCGCACCGAGCGCACCGCCTCACCGAAGGCCGGACGCAGATCCTTCACCAGCGCGACCACATCGCCCTCGTCCGCGATGTTCGTCCACACCAGCTCCCCGCCACCGGGCCACACCCCGCGCAGCACACCGCCCCTGCCCCCACCCGGCCAGCGCGAGGGCGCGGGATCCAGCCGGTGCAGGACCAGGTTCGCTATCCCCAGCGGGGAACCGAGGGTCACCAGCGCCCGCACGCCGTGCCCGGGCAGCGCGCACAGCGCCTCGTAGGCGACCACCGAACCCAGGGAGTGCGCCACCACCACCCGGGTGTCCGCGCCGATCGCCCCCAGCACCCGCGCCCGGGCCCGGGCACGGACATGGGGGTCCAGCAGGTAGCGGCGGACCTGCTTCAGGTCGAAGACCATCGCCCGCAGCGCCACCCCCGCGAAGAACCGCGACCCCGACAGCGCCCGCAACGCCGCCTGCACCGACCCCGGCACCGCGACCAGCGTGTCCGCCTCCGGCGCCACCACCGCCGGATCACTCCCGGCCGCCGCACGCCACCACGCCAGCAGCAGCTCCTCCTCGAAGCCCGCCGCGACATCGGCAGCCGTGTAGCGCGGATCCCCGACCGCCAGCAGCTCGCCCGCCGGGCGGAACACGTCCCCGTAGAACGCCACCGCCACATCCGGCTCAGCCGTGGCACCACTAGCGCCGGCGCGGCGCAGCCCGTCCACCAGCGCGGGCCGCCACTCCTTCAGCAACGTGGCCTCCCCGGACAACTGCTGGCCGACCCCGTGCACCGCCACCACACGCGCCACAGCGCACCACCCCCGGTCTGCTCGCCCTGGAAGCAGGGTAGGAGCAACCCGCCACCAGCGCGGTGAAAACCGACAACCCACATGCCCCGCCGCGAATCGCACAGCACATCCCAACCCGCTCGCCCCGCCCCCTTGCCGGACTGCATCACCTCGACAGCCTCGCCTGGCAGGCCGCCCAGCCAAAACGCACTACAAATCGCCAAGACGGCTTAGAGCTTGCCAAACATTGCAGACGTAGGCCCGAGCGCTGTATAGAGTGATCGCATGGGGGAAAATAGGACTCACATACTTGATGTGCCAGTGGAGGGCGGCGGCCGCCTCCTCGTCGAGGTGTCGGATGAGGATCTTCCTGACGGCCTCGATCTTGCGGCGGCCCCGCCTGGCGAAGTGGTAGCCCGAGCAGGCGCATCGTTGGAAAGCTCGCTTGGGCATCTCACGCCCGCACTCACGTCTCTGAGCACCAAGCTGCGGGCACTCAGACCTGACTCTGTCACCATCGAGTTCGGGATCGCGCTCAGTGCCGAGGTCGGAGTCGTCGTGGCCAAGGGCAGCAGCGAGGTGCACTTCGCAGTAACGCTCTCCTGGCAAGCTGCTTCGGACCCCCCAGGGATTGACGCGTCGTGACGAACCCGAACGCTTCCATCCTCCGGATCTTGACACTCTCGGGCACGGTCGTCGGGGTCGGAGCGCTGATTGGCGAGCGAGAGGTGGTCACCTGCGCACACGTGATCAACGCAGCGCTCGAACGCGATCCCCGAGACCAGGACGTCCCGGCCGACATCATCGAGCTCTCCTTTCCCTTGATCGCAAACGCGATGCGGCGGCAGGCACGCATCATTCGGTGGTTTCCGCCGACGCCAAGTGGGGTCGCAGGCGACGACCTTGCCGTATTGCAGCTCATTGACGCGTTACCGCGGGGTGCGGCGCCAGTCAGCATCGACCCAACCGCACCCAGTTCGGGCCGCGTCGTCGATGTCTTTGGCTACCCCGGTGTCCCTCCAAGGCCAGACGGGGCCTGGGTCGCGGCTGTGGTGCGAGGCTTGGTCGGCGGCGGCAGGCTCCAACTCGACGGCGGCGAGGGGTCAGCGCTACGGGTGCAGCCCGGCTTCAGCGGCAGCCCGGTCATTGACCGGGCGAGCGGTGGCTTCATCGGCCTGCTTGTGGCGGCGCCGCAGGGCCGTTCAGGCGATAGAGACAGCTATGCCATCTCTGCCAGCCGCATCAGGACTCTGTTGACGACCGGATCGGGTTCCCCCATTCGGGTTCGTGTGCCGGTCTCCGCCACCCTTGTGGGCCACACTGATGCTGTTATCTCGGTGGCATTCAGCGGCGACGGCACGACGCTCGCCACCGGCGGTGCGGACGGCACGGTCCGGCTATGGGACACCGGCACTGGTGCTGCCGTCGACACCTTCAGCGACCATAGCTCCGCAGTGAGCTCCGTGGCTTTCCTCCTGGACGGTGGATTGCTCGCGAGCGGCTGCGCGGACGGATCCGTCCAACTATGGAATCTTGTTATCTGCGCCGGTTACACGGTGACTGCCGACAGCGACGCGTGGTCGAGATCGTTCATCCCCGGCGAGGATGGCACCGCCAGTATCTCCACATTCCAAGGCAGCACTGCTGGTGTGTGGTCAGTGGCATTTAGCCCTAACGGTACGACCTTTGCCATCGGGCTCCGAGACGGGAGTGTCCTGGTACGGGATATCGCCATCGACTCCAGCCTTGTCCTCGCCGACCAGACCGACGAGGCGTTGTCGGTGGCGTTTAGCCCTGACGGCAAAACTGTCGCGCTCTGTGGCCGGGACGGTATCCCCCGGATGAGACATATTTCCGTCGACAACACCGGTGCCAGCGACAGTTCGGCCTGCCTATGGGCAGCCTCGGCTGCTGCCCTTGGTGGGAGCGTCGCAGTTTTCACCAGGAGTGTGAACTCAGTGGCATTCAGTCCAGATGGCAAGGTCCTCGCCAGCGGCGGAGCCGATGGAACCGTGCGGTTGTGGAACATGACTACCGGCGGTCTGACCGATACATTCACGGACCACGCCAGCGCGATAAACACCCTGGCATTCAGCCCTGATGGCACGATCCTGGCCAGCGGCAGCGACGACAACACTGTCCGGCTACGGAGCCTTTGGTAAGCCGCCAATTTTTTGTCCGATCGATACTCAGAGCGTTGTGGTGAACCGCTCTGCTGATCGATGACCTGCGGTTTTCTCTTCTCGGTGGTGTGTGAGCGGTGCCTGTCGGGCAGTCAGCTGACGTCTGGTCGGTTCGGTGGTGGAGGTGTCGTTCGTGCCGTCGGTGATCGCGTTGCTGGAGCGTCGTGAGGCGCGGGCTCGGGAAGAGCTTGATGCCTGGCAGGAGTTGCTGCGCGAGGCCCAGGAGCAGGTGAACCTCCACCGGGAGCGGGTGGAGTGCGCGCGGATCGGCCGGGAGGAGGTCCTGCGGGCGCTGGCGGAGGAGGTCGAGGTGGCGATGTTGCCGCTGCCGAGCGCGGTGACCGCGCCCGTTCCTGTGCCGGAGCCGGAGGCACCGGTGTCCTCGCCGTCATCGGAGTCGGTGACGGCGGCGGTTGACGTGCGGGAGCCGGCGGTGCCTGCGGCGTCGTCGGTTCTGCGGGGGGACTACGATCCGCGTCCGCCGGTGTGGCGGCCGGGGCTGGGGGTGGAGGTGCTGGCCGGGGTCTACCGGCAGGTCTTCGATGTGGTCGCGGCTGCGGGTGCTCCGGTGGCGGTCAAGGCGTTGACCCTCGCGCTGGGGCGGGACGCGGAGCGGTTGAACGAGATCGAGAAGGTCCGTCACCGTGCGTATGCGCTGCAGGCGCGGGGCTGGCTGGCTCGGGTGCCGGGCGGGTTGTTCATCCCCGCGCAGGGCCTGGTGCCGCCAGCCGGTGCGGGCGGAACTCGGGCCAGTGCGGGCGCTGGCCGGCCATCCGCCGCACGAGGGTGATCGTGGCGGCCCACCACACCATCTGCACGTGGTGGTCGGGGCGGCGCTCGTGGTCGCGGTTCAGGCGCCGTGAGCGCGACAGCCAGCCCAAGGTCCGCTCCACCACCCAGCGGCGCGCCAGCACCTTGAACCCCTTGGTCCCGTCGGTGCGCTTGACCACCACCACCTCCACCCCGTGCGCGGCGAAGGCGTCGGCCAGTTCCTGGCCCTGGTAGGCGGAGTCCACCCAGACGAGTTCGAGGAGCCGCCCGGGCTCGGCCATGAACGCTTCGAGCAGTTCGGGGGCGGCCTTGGAGTCGTGAACGTTGGCGGGGGTGACGGTGACCTCCAGCAGCAGTCCGCCGGTGTCGGTGAGGATGTGGCGCTTGCGGCCGTCCCGGGATTTTCCGCCGTCGTAGCCGCGTGAGGAGGCCGGGCAGGTCTCCGAGCCGTCCACGGACTGGGAGTCGATGATGCCCGCGCTCGGCTCCGGGAGGCGTCCCTGCCGCTCGCGCTCGGTGCGGCGTAGGCGCTGGTGGAGCTCGCGAATGTAGCCGTGGCGGCGCCAGCGGCGGAAGAAGTCGTAGACCGCCCGCCACCCAGGGTAGTCCGCGGGCAGGTTGCGCCACTTGACGCCGTTGTCGACCAGGTACCGTACCGCGTCGACCAGGCAATGCCACGAAGTTAAGGCTTCGGTGGTGGCGTCAAGGGGGGACGAGACATGGGAGGAGCCTCTGCTATCCAGGGGATCGACCAAGATCTTCCAAAGAGAGCAGAGGCCCAGTGGCCAAGTCTGTCACGGGCGGGACCGACGTGTTCGCGCCTGGTCATATCGGTGAGTTGACGCAGGTCATCCCACCCGAGTTGGTGGACGCGGTACTGGACGAGACGGGGGCTCGCGAGCATCGGCTGCGGAGCCTCCCGTCTCGTGTCGGGGTGTACCTGGTGCTCGCGCTTGGGCTGTTCGAGCATCTGGGCACCGGACTGGTGTGGGGCAAACTCACGTCCGGACTGGACGCCCGGACGCCGCATCCCTCTGAGAAGGCGCTTCGTGATCTGCGCCGGCGGGTCGGCGTGGCTCCGCTCAAGCGGCTGTTCGACGTCCTGGCCGGCCCGCTGGCCCAGCCGTCCACGCCTGGAGTGCGATACCGCCGATGGCGCACGGTCGCCTTCGACGGATGCGGAAGCCTGAACGTCCCCGACCACGAGCGCAACCGGTCCTGGCTCGGCCGCACCCAGCGCCGCCACGGCCCAGCGGGCTACCCCCGGCTGATGCTCATGACCCTGTGCGAAACCGGCACTCGAGGCCTGATCGCCGCCGTCTTCGGCTCCGCCTCGAAAGGCGAGACCGACTACGCCCACGACCTCGTCGGCCACCTGACCACGGACATGCTCTTGCTCGCGGACCGCGCCTTCGACAGCAACGAACTGCTCGCTGATATCACGGCTCAGGGAGCGGAGTTCCTGATTCGCGCGACCAGCACCCGGCGACCACCGGTACTGGCGCTGCTGCCCGACGGTTCCTATCTCACCCGGATCGGTGGTCTCAGGCTGCGGGTGATCGAAGCCGAGATCCGATCCCGGACTGCCGACAGCGGCGACTTCGGCGGGACCTACCGCCTGCTGACCACGCTCAAAGACCACCGCACCGATCCAGCCGACCACCTGGTGCGTCTCTACCACGAACGCTGGGAGATCGAGATCACCTACCTGGCGCTACGTCATACCCTGCTCAAGGGCCGGGTTCTGCGGTCGAAGGACCCGGTGGGCCTCAGCCAGGAGATGTGGGGACTACTCACCCTCTATCAGGCCCTGCGCTCGGTGATGGTGACCGCAGTGGAGACGATGCCCGGCTGCGATCCCGACCGGGCCGGCTTCACCGTCGCCCTGGAGGCCGCCCGCGACACGATCGTCAGCCTCGTCGGGACGACCGCGGCCGCAGGCCCCGGCAGCCGCCCCGACCTGGTCGGATACATCGGCGCTCATGTCCTGCGCGCACTGCTTCCCAAACGCCGGATGCGGCTGTCCGCCCGCATCGTCAAGTGCGGAACCTCCCGATACGCCGTCTGGAACCGCGACGGACGCCCACGCGACAGCACCCGGATCACTGCTATCGAGATCACCGTGCACCCACCCACCCTGCCAAGCGCGCAGGACTTGAGCCCGACCCTCTCCGGACGCTGGGGCCAGGTCTGCCAAATCCTGGCCGCGAACGCCAACCAAGCCATGCACACCCGCGACATCGCACAGCGCCTCGGCCTCGCGACCACAGGACACCGACTCAAGGGCTTCACCGCACAACTCTGCTACTGGGCCCGCAACGGCCGGCTCATCCGCACCGCGCCGAACACGTACAAGATCACCCTTCCTGACACCTTGACGCCACCACCGAAGCCTTAACTTCGTGGCATTGGTCGACCATGCTCCGGTGGCAGTGCGCCTCAGGGCGTCCGCCCCTTCCCTCCAGCCAGGCGGGCATCGGCATCGCGACGCGGACCACCGCCCATTCCGCGTCCGACATGTCGCTGTCGTAGCGCGGAGCGCGGTACCCGCCGGGAATCGCCCCGTACACGTGCACGTAGCAGTCACACCCCCGGGTGAGCGCAGTGGACTCACCGACACCACAAGTGCTCAACTGGTCGGGCAACGGGCTCCCTTGGCTTGCAGTGGTCTCGACAACCGACTGTCTACCAAGAGGCCCGTTGCTTCATGCCCGAGCAGTCCCGGGCACGCGCGTGCGAACCCTCACCCTCCCCACCGGCAGTCCTAGAACGCCGGACGGTTCACCACAACGCTCTCAACGGCCTGGGTTGTTCGCCGTCAGCTCCTCGAGATAGATCACCGCGAAATCGCGGGCCTCAACGAAGTCCTCGGCGGCCTCCGGGAGTCGCTCGCGACGACGCCATGCCCCCGTCGCTTCCATCGCCCCTTCCACGGCGATGAAGCGCGTCCTGGATTCCGACCACCGCGCATACTTCTCGGGGCCGTCCCAGAGGTCCAAGATCGTGATCGCGTCCAGCAGACGAGCTCTCAAGTCACCAGCGGCCACGTCCAGCGACGCGACGCGGAGGTTCTCGATCAGTTCGGCACGCGCGGTCGACCGTTCGTCGGTCCGCGGGTCAATCGGCCTGCCGCGGAACGACTTCAGCGCCCTAAGTGCCTCGATCACCCGATCCGTTGCCGCATCCGTGCGGGCTCGCCGCTCAGCCTCCAGCCGGGCATCATCGCCGCCCGCCTGGAGCTGCGCCAGTTCGGATTCCATCGACTTCGCCCGGGCGAGGACATCGTTCAGATCGGCCTCCAGGGCCTCGATCCGTGTCTCGAGGCCGACGATCCGCTCGGCCGCCTGCTCCTCCTCCGACCCATCTCGCCTCGCCCTGGCCGCACGATCCCATGCTTGACGCCACGGCTCCCACTCCTGCCCGCAGCCGGCCGCGATGAACTCGCGGAAGGTGTCGATGCGCGGGAACTTGTTCCCGTTGACGAGGTCGGAAATGGTCCCCTCGGCGAGGCCGGATGCCTTTCTGATCTCGGTGCCAGTCAGCTTCAAGACGGCCTTCAACCGCTTGGCCGCGTCGGCGAACTCCTCCCCGTTGGTGATCTCCGCCGGATCGGGCAGATCCTCCTTCGGCTCCGCGTTCACTCCTACCCCCTCCCATGTTCGCGTTTTCGCCACGCTACAGCGAAACCGGCCTACAGGCTGCGGAAGCGTCTTCGCAGCTTCTGCCTTGGGAGTGCCACCTTCGGAAGGGACTGTCGCAGCGGCCGCCGGTGATGGGGTGGAGCCGTCCAATCGACAACTCCTTCAGGGGGCAACCGTGGAGCTCCTGCTCCTCCTCTCGCTCATCTCGCTCGCCGTCTCGACGCTCACGGCGATGCTCGCCGTCCTGGCCCTGGCCTTCCGCCTCGGCTCGCCTCAGATTGAGCGCACCCCGGCACCCGCGGGGGACCGCTCGGTCGACCAGCCGATCCGGGCGCGCGGCCGCCTTTACAGCTTCGCGCTCCGCGGCGCGGCCTCCACGGCGGGCTCGTCCCTCGTCACCTTCGTCATCTGGTGGATCCAGCACCGCTGAGCATCGAGCGTGAACGGACGGGGGCCAAGGTCGGTGACCTTGGCCCCCGTCCGTTCGAAGGCTGAGCGGTGCCGGAACCCCGAGGGGCGAATACGCGGCCCCAGCGAGGACCAGGAAATCGGCACGAACAGAACGAAGCGGAGGCGTACTGTTGCTGGCGAGCACGGTGGTGGAGTCGGTCACCACCGTGATCGTCTGCGCATCGCGGAGCCGGTCGACGAGGGCATGGTGGACTGCCCCCACCCCACTGTCGGGTGCCCCGCCCAGAGTCTTCGAGCCCGGCCGTCGGCCCCGGCTCTTGTCCCGTCTCCGTTCGAGTGAGGCACTGTTGTCCAGCGAGCTCGTCCACACCAACCCGCCCAAGCAGCCGCCCAGCATGCTGCAGACCGAGCTCACCGAGGAGCAGATCGCTCTGCTCTTGGAGATCGCGACGCCGTACGTGAAGACAGGCTCCTGGCCGATCTGGGACTTCGTCGTCAAGCGGATGGACCAGCGCAAGCTGAACGCCCGCGACATCACGGCCTCGCTGCCGCGCGTCGGCACCAAGGGCACGCTCGGCCCCTCCTACGGCTTCACGGTCGGGCACGACTGGCGCATGCTCCGCGACAACGAACCGGTCCAGCTCACGGTTGCCGCCGCCCTCGTACTCGACGAGCTTCGCCCCCTCCTGGCAGATCCCTTCCTGCGCGTGCTGCACTACATGATCGCCCTGCAGCGCGACACGGAGCCGTCCCCGACCGAGGTCACCCAGACGTGGCTGGACTCGCAGGAACTGGCCAAGGCCATCCCCAGTCTCAAGCCCGAGTTCCTCTCCGCGCTGCCGAAGATCCTCGCTGCAGAGCCCGGTACTTGGCGCGGCAGTTCCCGTGGGCCGACCCTGCCGGACGACCCGACCTGGTCGCGCGAGATCACGCGGGAGATCCAGCAGTACGCCGAGGCGACGGACCTGGAATCCTACGTCGCCACCGTCTGCGAAATCGTGACGATGCAGGCCTGGGAGCAGAGCTACCATCACTTCCGCACTGAGCATGACGGCGTGCCCCTGCCTCGCGAGTACGCCGCGGCGCCCTGGCTCGACCCGGTGATCTCCAACGAGACGGCGGAGCCGCCCGTCGAGCCGGAGTCGGCCCGGCCCATCTACGTCAAGGAGTCGCTGATCGAGGAGTTGATCGACCTCGACGGCGCGGGCGGCTTCGTCACCGACAAGCTGGTCCAGCAGTGCAAGGAGCTGAACTTCAACTTCCGGCACGCACAGCCGTTCTCGTGTCACTCCCTGCTGCGCGCCATCATGGATCACGTCCCGCCGGCCTTCGGGGTGACGGGGTTCGCCCAGGTCGTCAGCAACGTGTCGTGGATCAAGACGGACAAGGACTACCTCAGGAAGCTCCAGGACTTCCGTACCCAGGGCGACGATGTGATGCACCGGCCGATCGGCCGACAGCGGAGCCGGATCGACATGCACGACGTTCCCGCGCCCGCAGCCCTGAATGCCCTGCTCGAAGGTCTCCTCAGGCATTTCCGAGACGCCCGGGACGCAGCCGCAGCCGGAAGGTGACGCGCCCGCCCGTCGGCTTCATGTCGGCGGGCGGCGCTCCACGGTCGACGAGCGCGGGTCAGCTGCGGCCTGCGCTCCGGTGGTAGCTGGTGGCCTCCCGAGGTGTCGGTCGGCGGGGTGATGATGGGGTGATGGTCGACGAGCAGGCAGTAGCGAAGTGGCACCTCAACGAGGAGCAGTGGGCCCAGCAGGTCGCCGCCTCGTGGTTGGGGGACCCGGCGGTCCGCGCGGTGGTGGAGGCGGCAGCCCCGGCCGCCGCCCAGATCGTCGCGCCGCTGGTGCGGCACATGGTCGACCAGGTGGAGATCACCCGGTTCTGCTGGAGGGTGTGCGACATCGGCGCGCTGTATCCGGACGGCAGCGAGAGCCTGAACCCGTTCGACCCGGCCGCCCCAGGCGCGTGGCAGCTGAGCGACGACGAGCGGACGCTGGCCGGCTACGTGGCCGCCGCCTTCCACCAGCTGGTCAAGTTGGTCGTGGAGAAGCTCGAAGAGGCCGGGGTGCATGTGGACGCGCCGTGGGGGTCCGACCAGGCGGTGGTCGCGGTGCTCCTGCTGCTGGAGGCGGAGGGGAGCTACCAGCTCCCCTGGGGTGACGCCCGGCTGCTGGCGGAGCATCTGCAACCGCCTGGCGTCTCCGCGATCACCCCGGACGGACGGTCGACCTCCGCGCGCGACGGCCGCTCGGACGAGATGGCCCGCAACGTCGACCGGATCCGCAAGGCCGTCCGTGAGCGGGCCGGCGGCCGCGACCATCGCCGCCCCTACGCCGCAGCGCGCGGCCAGCGCTCCGAGCCGCGCGCGACTGTCCTCCGCCGGGAGGTCCTGAAGGAGATTCTCGACGACGACCCCACGATGAAGGTCGAGTGGCTGCGCCGGACCTGGGATCTGTCAAAGGAGAAGCCGGGCGGGCGCCTGCGCTGCGAGTTGACGGCCCGGCTCGCCGCCGAGGGGCTGCCCGCCCCGAACAAGCCCTCCAGGGCCACCTTGTTCAAGGACTTCCAGGTGCTCGGGACCAGCAGGAACTGACCCGGGCGGAAAAGAGTCCGTGCGAACACCCGCGGGCGTTCGCACGGACTCGGGAACCGACAGTCTCTCCAACGTCAGCACCACGACGAAGACCTTGGAGCACCGGATGTCCACCGAGCACATGAACCCGCCCGCCCCCACGGCCACGCCGAGTCCACAGCCGCCGACGAAGTCGCGGTGGCTGCCGGAGGCCTCCACCCGGGTCGGCGCCGTCATGTACGCCTTCCTCGGCGCCCTCCTCCTTTGGGCCGGAGGCGCCCTGGTCCAGCACGTCCACATCTACTGGCGTTGACGGCCTGCTGCCGCGGCCCGAGGGGCTTCGCCCCCTCGGGCCGCGGGACGGACGCTGCCGCTGATGCGCGTCGTGCCCGCCCAGCCAGGCTCCTACGAGACGCCGACGAGCCGCTGGGGGTCGACGCGGCCTGCTGCCGGGTCGGTGAACGGGTTGGCAGCCACATCGAGTCCGAAGAGGGGGTAGAGGCGTTGGAGCGCGGCGTGGGCGTCGCGCTCAGGGTCCCCGAACGCCTCCCATGACTGGCTCCAGGCGTCGCTGGTCGCCGGCTGCGGTGCGCCCTGGAAGGGGAATTCCGGGTCGGCGCCGGGGGCGAGCGTGCGAGGCGGGGCCTGGGCGAAGCCAACGGCAACGACGCTATGCGTCCAGGGGCCGTCGAGGCGCGGCAGGATGGCGCGGTCCACCAGCCGGAAGTACTCGAGGGTGATCTCCGTGAGGACGAAGACGCTGATCCGGCCGAACTGGTGGCTTCCGTAGCTCTCCATGGCCCAGCCGAGCATTTCACGGTCGGCGGCCACCGCGGCGGTGACCGACCCATCGGCCTCCACCCACAGGCCCCACCGGGGCGGGGAGGTGAGCAGCAGGCCACCGTCGAGCGGTTCGGGCCGGTGGATGCCGGAGGCGAAGTTGAAGGCGGTGACGCCACGGAGGGTGTCCTGGTGGGTGAGCGCCTCCACCACCCCTCCGGTCGCGTACATCCCCGGCAGGAGACCGGTGAGTGGGCTGGGGGTGCTCTGGAAGAACAGGACGGGGGTGTCATCCATGTTCAACCTGCTGCGCAGCGCGGCGCGTTCCGCGGCTCGGTCCGCGTGGGGGGTCGGACGCGCTGCGGGGCCCCGGCGGACGCGAAGGCCGTCGTTGACCAGCCGGTAGACCTCGTCGGGCGAGAGGTAAGCGGTGGTGTCGCCGTTGCGCACGGGGATGGCCCAGGCGCCCCTGACGAACTTGCCATCCTCGTTGAGGCCGCGGGTGACGATGGCCCAGCGCTCTTGCTCGGGCAGGGGCGCGACCTCGATGACGAAGTAGTGCCCCGCCGTGTCCTGGTCCCCGTCGGGGTGGTCAAACCAGTGAAAGTCCACCTTGACCAGGGGCCGCAGGTACTCGGTCAGGACGTCCTTGTAGGAGTTCGGCTTGACCAGTTCCTTCCCGAAGGGCGTGGCCTTGGTCGCGGTCTCGTAGAGCTCGGTGGTCTTCTGTACGGCCTTGAAGCCGCACACGATCAGGCCGCCCCCGGCGTTGGCGAACGCAGCCACGTCCTTCGCCAACTCGTACTTGCCCTTGTCCGTGCCGAGGTCGTAGGGGCCGACGCCGGGCCAGACGCTCTTGAAGTCGACCCAGTCGCTCTCACGGGTGCCGATGATCCGGTCCGGGTCTCGCTGGACGAGCGCGGTGATCAGCTGCATGCGCGAGGAGACGGTCATGCCGCCAGGGTAGGGCTCGCGCTGGGTCAGCTTGCGCTTGTCCGGCCAGGATCCTCGAACTTGCGCTTGCCGTGCAACGGCCCGGGACCGATGCACGACGCAGTGACCTTCATCACTGCTAGGATCGCCTGCGCCCTCTGAAAGGGACACAATGCAGGTCGTCGCCAGGGACACGGCGCCAGGTTCGCCAGTCCGGCTTAAGCGACACGGCCTGCGGGGGGACACGGTGAGTGCAGCGATAACCGCGGTGGTCATCCCGGCGTCCGCGCGATGGCGGTCCGTCCGGCAGCAAACGAGGTGCCCGAGGTGCAGCAGCCAGGCGTAGGCCACGGCGGCGGCCAACAGCGGCAGGGATCTGATCCGGCGCAGCAGCAGCGTGCCGAAGGAGTGGGTGCCGCCAGTCGTGATGGGCGTGCGAACGAAGGATGCGCCGCCGCAGCCGGTGAACCCTGGCAGCACTACGACCTCGGACACGGCTACTGCGGCTACACCTTCTTCGAGCAATGCCAGCGCATGGCCTGCGCACGCTGCGACTTCTACACCCCGAAAACCTCCAGCAAGAGCCAGCTCCTGGAGGCCAAGGAGAACCTGCAAAAGATGCTCGTGGCCATCCCCCTGACGGACGAAGAACGTGCTGCGGTCGACGACGGCCAGGCCGTACTCGACCAACTCCTCGACCGGCTCACAGATGTCCCCACTCCCGCCAGCCCGCCGACCGCAGCGCTTGCGGTCGGCAGAAATAGCGGTGGGGTGGACCCGCAGGCGCGCCGGCCTCCTGCCGATCGCCAGCCGCTCGCCCAGCGTCCGCCCGTAGAAGGAGTGGACACGTCGGCCGAGCGTCGCGCAGTCCGGGCACTGCGGCGGCTTCCCCGCACCGCTGCCTCGATCGCCAACAGCTCGGGACTGACGATCAGCCGCTCCAAATCAATGTCGACACCGGGAAACAGCAGATCCTCGATCGCACGCAGGCCCATACCAGGGAGATTCTGCGACGAAACGATTCGTCATGCAGACCGCTGACCTGGCCTTTCGCGGACTTCGAGTCAGCATAGTTTTCGAGGCTCTGACCGCGATTGCGTGAATGACCTTGTGTCGGGGGTGCAGGGGCCGGGTGCCGAATTGCCAATCGTCGTCACGCGCGTTCGTCCGTAGTGTCCCGGCCGGAGCCTGAAGCCGAGGCGGAGCAGCGCTGGCGGCCCTGGTCTGCTGACGTGCGGCGTTGAAGGCCTCCGTCGCCGGTGGCCTTCAACGCCGAGACCCGTGTCCGGTTCGGCTTCGGGCATGCCGTCCCGGGCGGGCGGTGGCGACTATTTGACGGTGAAGGTCTGCCACGCGTCGTACTCGGACACCTGGGCGTTGGCATTGTGCGGGTCTGCGACCGAGTACGCCTCGGCGGGCATGGCGCTGATCTGCCACTGCCCGGCGTAGGCGGCCTTGCTGAACGTGATGCGCAGGTTCACGTGCTCCCAGTAGCCGGGGGTGATGGCGATCTGGTTCTTGACCAGCCATGTCCAGTAGTCGCCGGCCATGTCGGGCTTCCAGACGCCCCACCTCCCGGTGGCGGGGTCCTGCAGGCTGACGGTGACGCCGCGGTTGTCGAGGGCGGGCCTGCGGTCGTCGTCGGCGGTGAGGCCGAGCCCACGGCCCAGGACCTGCACCTTGTACGGGGACTCGTCCCGGTACCAGACGACCATGGTGACGGTCGTTCCGCGCTTGACCACGGCGGGGGTGTGGACGCTCGAGTTGAGGGTGCCGACGGTGGGCGGCATGTTCGCGGCGGGGTGCGCGGCCGCTTGCGCGGAGCCGGGCACGAGGGCCAGCAGGGCGGCGACGGCGGCGATGCCGAGCGCGGTACGGCCAGTGTTCATGGGTCCCCCAGTTGTGGTTGTGGACTCCGGAGCCTAACGCTGCCGTCACGAGCATCACCAGGATGGGTGGGCCACCGCACATACGGGCGCCGACTTGAGACGCCATCAACGCGGATGGCCGCGCCGGTGATGAGGCTTGATGAAAAATCGGTTCTACCCGCGCTTTCGTGAAGCCGCTGGTAGGTGGCCCGCATGCAAGATCGTTCCGGTGCGGCGTGCCGTACGTGTGAGCCTATGCGCGATCAAGGACATGTTGTTCCCCGACACCGAGGTCGAGCTGCATCAGCTGATCATGGAGCCGCTGCTGGTGGTTGTGGAGGCTGCGGCATGTGGTCGTCCGCTGCGCTGCCGAGACTGCGGCGATCCGGGGGCCGAGCCCAAGAGCCAGGCGATGGGCCGCGGAGCCGCCGGACCTGTCACAGGCCCCGGCTATGGTCCCTGCAACATCAACGAACGCTGGAGGCGACATGAGCTGGGACCTGCTCGTCCTGCCCGTCCCGGCGGAGTTCGTCTCAATCGACGACTTCCCCGACGACTTCACCACCGAGCCAATCGGTTCCTGCGAGGAGGTCAAGGCCACGCTGCGTGGTCGCATCCCGGGCATCGAGTTCGCTGAACCGACCTGGGGTCGGCTCACCGGCCCCACCTGGTCGATGGAGCTGAACCTGGGCTCCGAAGCCTCAGTGGACTCGATCATGCTCTATGTCCACGGCACCGGTGACGCCGTCCTGCAGGCCGTCATCGACATCGCTGACGCGGTGAGCTGCCGTGTGATCGACACCTCCCGGGGCGACTTCCTGGCAAAGGACGACCCGAGCAGCTGGCAGGCATTCCAGACCTACCGCGACCACGTGATCCGCGGCGATTAGACGCATCATGCCCCCAGGGCCGACGGTGCTCGGGTCGCACGTCGGAGACTATTTTTCGGCTTCAAGGAGGGTTGCACGCGTGCTGCTGGAAAAGCAGGAGATCACGGGAGTGAAGCTGGTGGGCAGCGGTCGCACACTCGGCCCACTCGAGCTGAATCGGTGCGTGTTCAACGGATCGGTGCTGGCGCAGTTCGACGACCCGGACCTGGGCCTGGTCGTTCGCGATGTCACTGCGAGACGTTGCCGGGTGAATCGGTCCGGGGCCCAGGGAGTGCGGTTCGAGGACGTGCACATCGACGGGCTCGCTGTCACCTCGCTGCTGCACTTGAACGCCTGCGTGTTCAAGCACGTGACGTTGACCGGCAACATCGGCCCGCTGATGGCGACCCCGCCGAACTACGCGCTCTCAGTAGACCTGCGGGACCGCTTCAGAGCCCAGATCATCGCCTACTACGCAGGCGTCGACTGGGCTCTGGACATCTCGCAAGCGGCGTTCTCCGAGGCGGACTTCTACTACGTCCCGGGGCACCTGATTCGGCGCGACGAAGAGACCCAGTTCCTGCTGCACCGCGACCGGGCGGAACACTTCGGCGATCTGAAGAAGCTGCCCGACTTCGCGCGGTTTGCCGTGAGCCGCTTCGAGGCGACACCGTTCGACACGCTCGTCGCCATCGCCCCCAAGCGCTCCAAGAACTTCACGACATGGCTCGCTGAACTGCAGATTCTTCGCACGGAGGGCCTTGCCGACTGACGTCGAATCAAGGCCTGGCCCGGCTTGCCGGGCATTCCATCGGCGACATATAGGGTAGAGAGCACGGTTCCGGGTCCACCGGACAGTCCTCGGTGGAGATCACGCGCTCGCACCACCTGCAGGCCAAGTCGGCTTGAGCGCCAGCCATGTTGAGAGACATGGCGATTTGCAGCATCTCCCGGAGCGGCAACCCGCTCAAGATCAATCACGGAACCGCGGTCAGAGCCGTTTTCGAAGAACGCCATCAGGCGTCGGGGCTCCGCCCCGCAGGGACGGATCGGCGGGACGGCGTCCAGCAGTGGTAGGAGCCGGGTGAGGTCGTAGCGGTTGCCCCCGATGAAACTGACGGCCAGCGCGGTGCCGTGCCGGTCGACCCAGACGCCGGTCTCGGTCCAGTCCCGCAGCCTGCGCCAGACCGTGAACGGTGTCCGCCAGCACGTCGATGATGCCTGACGCCGTGCGCAGGGTGGTGTGGGTGTCCGACGCCGATCGTCATCGCTTCGGCAGGCGCCGCGCCCACGGTTCGCGTCGCTCCGCGGGAATCGTCGTGAAGCTGCGGCCAGGGGCGTTGCAAAGTCCCGATGATGAGGTGAGTCTGCAGGTCGTAGTGCTGCGGGGCGTCGAAGGTGACCCGTCACGGAAGCAACGAAACTCCGGTTGAACGGGGTGACCTTCCCAAGTCGCCCTGCCCCGCCGGAGTTTCGATGTGTCGTCAGTCTGCCACCGTCTGTCTGGTCAAGTCGCCCGCCCTGGCGGGTGTCGCAGCGCTTCCGCTGGTGGAGCGGTTGCGGGTGCTGCCCGATCCGCGTCGGCGGCGCGGCGTGCGTCACCCGTTCGTGGCGGTGTTGCTGGTCGCCGCCTCGGCGGTGCTGGCCGGCGCACGCTCGTACGCGGCGATCGGGCAGTGGTCCACCAGCGCCCCGCAGCACACACTGGCCCGGCTGGGCGCCCGAACGGTGGGCGCACTGAGCATCCGGGTCCCGCCCAGCTCCGCCACGATCCGGCGGGTCATCGGCCACGTCTGTCCCGGTGGCCTGGCCGACCTGACCGGCACCGATCCCGCGGGCGCGCAGTCGCTGGCGGTGGACGGCAAGGCCGCCCGGGGCTCGCGTCACGACCAGATCCCGGCCGCCCACCTCCTGGCCGCGATGACCGACCAGGGCCGGACCGTCACCCAGCTGCGCGTGCCCGACAAGACCAACGAGATCACCTGCTTCGCCGCCCTGCTGGAGCCCTACGACCTGACCGGGGTCACCGTCACCGCCGACGCTTTGCACACCCAGCGCGCCCACGCCCGCTTCCTGGTCGAGGAGAAGCACGCGCACTACCTGCTGGTGATCAAGGCCAACCAGCCGGGCCTGCACCGACAGGTGCGGTCACTGCCGTGGAAGGAGGTCACCGCGCGCCGCTACGACCGCGAGAGCGGCCACGGCCGAAAGGAGACCCGGGTCACCAGGACACTGACGGTCACCGACCTCGGACTCGACTTCCCGCACGCCGTCCAGGCGGTGCGGATCCTGCGCCACCGCACCGACCTCAGGACCGGCGCGTGCACCCGCCAGACCGTCTACGCGATAACCGACCTGACCTCGCATCAGGCCTCACCCCAGCGCCTGGGTCAACTCGCCAGGTCACAGTGGACCATCGAGAACCGCCTGCACTTCGTCCGCGACACCACCTTCCACGAGGACGCCTCGAAGATCCGCACCGGCCACGGGCCCGACAACATGGCCACCCTGCGAAACCTGGCGATCAACACCCTCCGCGACGCCGGACACCACAACATCGCCGCCGGCCTCCGCCACACCTCCTACGAGCCTTTCACCCGCCCACTCGACCTCCTGGGCATCGCCTGACCGGCGCACTCACAAGATCAAGAGACTTTGCAACGCCCCTGAAGCTGCGGCTGTGTGTCCTTGCGTTCATCGGGCCCACAACTGCCTGGATCCGCTGACATGGACGCGTCCTTGTGGAAGGCTCGGTGGATACCGGGGGGCTACGTCACACAGGAGTGCGTTTCGGTCCGTTCCCCGACAGCCCGGGCCGACCGGGCGGCGAATGTGGAGGGGACTTGGCCCGCGGTGAGAACGACGACGCTGCCCACCGCCTCATTGAAGCCGACTACCAGGTGCTGCTGCGTGGCGAGAAAGAGCGTGCGAAGCTGCGCCAGAAGGTGCGGCGCCGTGAGCAGGACCTGGCCGACTTCGTGAAGCCCGGTTGTATCGGACCTGCCTGCTGGTCGGTCTCCTCTGCTTGATGGCCGGCCTGGGTTGGACGGATCTGGCCTGGGGCCACTCTGTCCGGATGGTCCGGGGCGACATTGCCCTCCTCCTCGTGGGTGCTGTCGCGCTGCTCTGCGCGAGGGTCGTGAAGCCGAACTCCAACGGGTGGCGTATCAATGCCGAGGACGAACTCGAGGTCGACCGGGTGGCCCTTCGTTTCCTCGATGCGCTTAGCCAGCCCACGCTGGCTGTTCGGCGTGACTTCTACCGCGCGGACACGGCCGAGATCGTCGACCAGTATCAGCGTGACAGCCGCAAGTACCGTCGCGTCCACAACAGCCTGCAGTCCCTAATCATGATCGGGTCGGCGACGACCACCATCATCGGAGCCCTGGACTCGGGCAGCGACTTGACCTGGCAGAGTGCCACTATCGTGGGTGTCAGCTTCGCTATCACCCTGGCCGCGATGTTCACCGGCTACTACAAGTACCGCGAGCGCGCCTACTTCCTGCAGCAGACCGCCGACTCCATCGAGGAAGAGTCCAACGCCTTCCGGCTTGGCGTCGGCCCGTACAAGGAGTTCGACCCCGGCCAAGCGGACCAGGCCCTGGCCAAGTTCGCCTCCCGGGTCGAAGACCTGCGTAACGAGCAGCGCCGCCGCCAGCAGCAACTCGACCAGCCGGCCGACCAAGCAGACGCGGCGGCTCCCGCCCCGGCCTGACCGATGAACGGATCGTTGCCTTCGACGAGTTACACGAAAGGATTTGTTTCATCACCGAAGAGCCCTGGCCACCTACTCCAAACGAAAAACCCCGTCAGGGATCCAGCCGCCGAAATATCCCTCCAGCAGGTTGATGATCCCTTGAGGAGCCACCAGCCCTCGGTTTTCGGCAAGCTGCCCAAGGCTCCACCAAGCGTGCCGCCCGTCGTGACAGCCAACTGTTGCCGGCCGCGATTCAGGCACTCTCATGATGATTACAGCCAGCTGCAGTCGGCCCCCCTGCTCCCAGGTCGGGAGTGGTGCCGGCCAGACAGATCCAACTGAATCACCGAAGCGGAATTCAATGCCGCCAAAGGCAGCTCCCATGAATGCCCTGGCGGCAGCCCGTGCATCGCCTCCCGATGTAAACGGAACCTCTGGCGGCATCCACCGGTGGCGACAGCAGGCGCCACAGAGGAACAGACGCCTTTCGGCATCCGTGATCAAAAGCATGACGCGGCGTTCGAGACGCGGCCGTGGAATCCACATGAGACCCAAGATTCAGTATCGCTACTCAAGTAGCAAATCGACTCGACCATTCGTGTCCTTCTGATCGTTTCAGAATGAGTTGAGACGATGCGCACCGCAAGGTGAATCGGAGACCTTCCCGTGGCAGGGCCTCGTCAAAGTGCGGCCTTGGCCGACTTGTCTGTTTCTGCGGTGAACTGACGTCGCGGCCGCTGACCTTGATCGAGACCCGCCCCTGCGCCGCCATGTACTCCAGTCGCACTTCGTGATCTGACGACCGAGGCTTCGCCATGCCCGACGACCGAGGGTTGCTGTGACAGGGAGCGGTTGGGTGTACCCGCGTCCATCCTGGGCGCGCGCGGAACCCGATGGCTCCCGCGCGCCAGGCCGTGCAGACTGGCCTGATGATCAAGTCGCAACCGCCCTCCGCCGCCCTGACCTGGGCCGCCGAAATCGCCGGCGCCGAGGCCTCCGCACGCACCGTCCGTCGACTGGTAGGCGGCACTCACGCCGCCACTCATCTGTTGGAAACCGTCGACCCGGTAGTGGAGATGGTCCTGCGCCGCTTTCCGCCCGGTGACCGCGCCGCCGCTCGGGAGGCACGCGTGCTGGCGGCGCTCGACGGACTCGGTGGCTGGGCTCCCCGGCTTCTGGATGCCGACCCCGAGGGAAAGCGGTTCGGCGAACCCGCCACCATGATCACCCGTCTCCCCGGCCGTTCGGATATCACATCGCCCTCCCCCGAGGTGGCAGCGGTCCAACTGGGGCGTGCCCTGGCTCGCCTCCACGACGTCCCACTCGCCAGGCTCACCGGACTCCGCGACGGGATGGCGGCGGCAACCATATCGTCGTCCCGTGCCAAGGACGCCGGTCCCGCCGCACCGATCCTGGCAGCCCATGGTCATCGCCTCGCTGATGAACCACGCGTCCTGACCCATTACGACTACTGGTCGGGCAACGCCCTGTGGCAGCAGGACGAGCTCGTCGGCATCGTCGACTGGTCAGGGGCGTCCCTGGCGCCGCGCGGCTTCGATGTGAGCTGGTGCCGCCTCGACCTCGCCCTGTTGCACGGCCCGGACGCACCCGAGATGTTCTTGGCCGCGTACGAGGAGGCCGCCGGCCGGACCGTGCCCAACGCCATACTCTGGGACTTGTTCGCCCTGACCAACTCACACCACGGGGTGGAGACCTGGCTGCCGAACTACCACGATCTCGGCCGCACCGGCCTGAAAGCAGTCGACCTCCGCAGTCGCCATACCGCGTGGACCGACGAGCGCCTTGCGTGCTACCGCGCCCTCCCGTCCGTCAAGCAGATCTGAGGCCACGCTCGCCAAGGGTGCCAAGAAACGCACCCGGTCGGGTGCCGGTTCAGGCGAGGGCGGCAAGGCGTCGCTTGTAGTGGTGCCAGCGTGCGCGGGCTTGGTGGCGTCGTCGCCAGGCGGTCCATTGCAGGTGGAAGGCCATGCGGCGGGCTGCAACTGGAGTACACGTCGCTCGGTGAGCCGCAATTGTCAGATGTGCTGCATCCAGATGTTGGGTTCCACATAGATGCCCTGGTCGGTGGACCTGTCGATGTGCAGCAGGTTCAGGCCTTGCGGGATGACGTAGTCACTCGACTCGGGGAACACCATGCCGGTCCACTGCTCCCACTCGGAGACGGTGCCGGTCATGGTCTGCGAGGCGGGGGCCGCCGCGAGAATTCGGGCGCCCAGACGCCGGTGGGTACGGATCCACGGATCGAGAGCGCTTCCGTCCTGGCGGGTCCATCCCATGTACGCCTCGATCGACGCCAGCGGGTACTGCGCCTTCAATGTCGGGCGAACCGGTGCGATGACCCGCTGCCATCCGGCGTCCACGGCGAGCCCGCGCAGTGCGTTGAGGGTCTCTCCGGCCAGGCCCTGTCCTTTGCGTGCGGGCGTGACGATGGCTCCGCAGATCACCAGTGTGTCCGGTTCGATGCCCTGCTCCCGGCCCTCGACGGCGCGGATGATGGCGTCGGTGTAGCCGGTGGGGAGCGTTTCGATCCGTCCGTCCCACCGGATCGGTATCCCCCAGCCGGATGCGACCGGCACGCCGTGCTCATCGACCAGCATGAGATTGAGGTCGGTGAACCACTCCCTGATCCTGCCGATGTACTGCTTGACCAGCCGGTCGGCTGTGATGAACTCCGGGAAGCCCTCGCTGAAGAGCTCCTGCAGCTGCTCATCAGACCATTCACGCGCGTCTGTTTGCTCAACGATCAAGGTCACAGACCCGTTTATAGCGCACCTCCGGCAGGCCGGACGAGGGGATCGGACGCATGGCTTCGGCAGAGCCGCATGATGCCGGTCTCGTGGTCAGGTGATTCCGAGGAGGGCGAGGGGTCGGTGGGCGTTGCGGGCGTTGTGTCGCAGGCTGGCGGCGATGTTGGTGGTGCCGGCGAGGTGGAGGGCGCCGATGGCGAGGTTGCGCCAGGTGGCCATGGCACGGGCCCGATGCCTGCTTGCACGAGATCCGCAGGGCGCAGTCCGCCGGGGACCGTCCGGCACTGGGCGAGCCACAGGTCCCGCCGTCACCCGGAGTGCCACGGTCGACACCTGAACCGCCGTCACAGCGGCAGCCCAGGGGCTGCGGTGGAGGCAGATCTCAGGGGTTCGCCAAGCACCTCAGAGACCTGCTCTGAGCTGCACTTTCGCAAGAAGGGCGTTGGGAGATCGGAGTGCAGACGTTTGCGGCTCCGGCAGCACAGGGCCACTGACCTGCGGCTTCGGAATTACCCACACATCCCACTGAGGCGGGGCTTGCGGAAAACCTTGAGGAAAACCCACGGGTGGACCTCCGGCCAGATATTCACAAACGCCCTGACCAACCGCTGTGCAAGCCCTTGGATCGACCTGTGTTCCTGACACCGAAACTCGGGCCGCAGCTGCACAGCTGCTGACCACGGTCAGGATACCGGATCAGCGCGCCGGGGTTCGCCCTCTACACGGATCCCCTCCAGCGAGACTGCCTACACCAACCCTGAACTGCATGTTCATCAGTTAATCAGGGGATCGCCGGACTGATGGGCCGCCGGGAGCGAGGTGGGTCCGCAGCCTGAAATGTCCGTTCTGCGGAGCCCGGGCGGAATGCAGTCCACTGGCAGGCGCATTTTCGGAGGTCGATCCGGGCCGACAGCTGGAACAGGAGTGCCTGATCCCCGAAAGGCAGTGGTCCGCGCACTCCATTCGAGCTGGGGTGATCTCCACCGTCCCACCTGCGGCGCCCACGACGATGACGCCCCAGGGGGCTATCCCTCGTAGCTCCAGGCCCGGCCGGTCTGCCGGTACTCGTCCACCGGCAGCGGCTGGACGCCGGCCCTCATGCGCGAGAGGTAGAGCAGGCCGTCGAGGTGGTCGATCTCGTGATGGACCAGGCGGGCCAGGCCGTGCTCGTAGACCGTGGTGAGGGTCGAGCCGTCCAGTGTGGTGGTTTGCACCGTGATGGTCAGGGGGCGCGGAACCAGGCCGCGGACGTCGAAGAACGACAGACAGCCCTCGTACTGCTCGTCCGTCTCGGCGGAGCGGTCGGTGATGACGGGGTTCAGCAGCACGATCGCGGGGGTGCCGCTCTGGGCGGGCTGGACCACGGCGGCGGCGCGGGCGATGCCGAGCTGTGGGGCAGCGATGCCCATGCCTTTGGCGAAGGAGTGCACCCGGCCGATCGGGTCGAGCGAGGCGAACAGCCGGTCCACGACCGCCTCGGCGTCCTCGCGCTCGGCGGGCAGGCTGAAGGGCCGGGTCGGGTCGGTCAGGATCGGGGCACCGTGCTGGACCACCCCGAGGCTTCGCATCTGCTGACTGGGCTGCACCTGGATCACCTGAACTTCCCATCGTCGCGCATCGGTTCAGGAAGCGCCCGGAACCGCCACTCAAGACGGTAGCGGGCGTGAACGGCCGGTGTGGCCGTGGACCAGGTGAAGAGCCGCACGCCGTCCTCCTCGGTGCGGACCGGCGGAGTTCGCAGCGGGGATGCCTCCGCGCTCATGGACGTCTCGGTGCCCCAGACGACCGGGTCCAGGGCGGCGGGGAAGGCAAGTTGGACCTGCAGGTGCTCGGTGGGCAGGCGGACCGCGCGCTGGAACCAGCGGCCCCATTTGGTGTCGGCGACCGAGTAGGCGTACTCGATCCAGACGCTCTCGCCCGGGTAGGGGCCTGTACGGTCAACGGTGTAACGCCTGATCGAGGAAGAACACCTGATGAGCGACGTGATCGTGTCCGCTGAAGCGATCGATGAGGGTCGGCCGACTATGGTGTCGGCGGACCTGCTGGACGACCAGTTGATCGGCCAGCTGGTCGACCGGGCCAGGGCCGGCGGTCTGCAGCTGACCGGGGAGGGCGGGCTGCTGCAGCAGCTCACGAAGCGGGTCCTGGAGTCCGCCCTCGAGGGCGAGATCACCGACCACCTCGGCTACGAGAAGCACGACCCGGCCGGGGACGGGAGCGGGAACTCCCGCAACGGCACCCGGGCCAAGACGGTCCTGACCGAGGTCGGCCCGGTGGAGATCGAGGTGCCACGGGACCGCGACGGCAGCTTCGAGCCGCAGCTGGTCAAGAAGCGGCAACGGCGGCTGACCGGCGTGGACGAGATGGTGCTGTCCCTGTCCGCTCGGGGCCTGACCCACGGGGACATCTCCGCCCACCTGGCCGAGGTCTACGGTGCGAGCGTGTCCAAGACGACGATCTCCACGATCACCGACAAGGTGATGGAGGGCATGTCGGAGTGGCAGAACCGGCCGCTCGACCCGGGGCGGATTCCATCGGTGGTCGCGACATCGAGGAGAAGATCACGCCATGCCCAGGTATCCCGGAAACAGGCTCCCGCTCGCGGTGCCCAAGAAGTACTTCGAACTGCGTAGAGGTGGCCTGAAAGGGGCAGCCGCTGCCCGCCAAGTGGGCGTATCCGTCTCGTGCGGGTCCCTGTGGTTCACCAAGGCTGGAAGCATGATCCTTCCGGACGAACCGATCGACCCGCGCTTCCTGACCCAGGACGACCGGATCGCCATCGCCGACGGCCTGCGCGCCTACCGGCCCGCGGCCGTGATCGCCGAGGAGATCGGCAAGCACCGCTCCACCGTCTACCGCGAGATCGCCCGCGGGAGCAAGGACAGCGGCTCCTACGACCCCTTCCGGGCCCACAACCAGGCCATCCTGCGCCGGGCCCGCCCCAAGGACGAGAGGCTCCAAGCTGACTGCAAGCTAAGGGAGTTCGTCAATGACAAGCTCCAGCAGCGCTGGTCACCCCAGCAGATCTCACGCCACCTGACGAAGCACCACCCCGACCGGCCCGAGAAGCACCTGTGCCCGGAGACAATCTACCGAGCCCTCTACAACGGCATCCTCGACAAGCGCACGGCCAAGCTCCGCACCGGCCGCAACCGGCGCAAGAAGCAGCGCCGGGGCATACCCCTGACCAACGCGATACCCAGGATGCGCCCGCTCTCCACCCGGCCCCGCGCCGCCGAGGAGCGCCGCCAGGCCGGACACTGGGAGGGCGACCTGATCATCGGCAAGGGCCAGCAGTCGGCGATCGGCACCCTGGTCGACCGCGCCACCCGCTACGTCCGCCTGATCCACCTGCCCGCCGGTTGGAAGGCCCCCGAGGTCCGCGACGCCCTGGTCGAGCAGACCGCCGACCTACCTGCCAGGCTCAGACGCACGCTGACCTGGGACCAGGGCCGCGAGCTCTACCTGCACGAGCAGATCGAGGACCTCACGGGGTTCCTGGTCTACTTTTGCGACCCGCACGCCCCCTGGCAGCGCGGCACCAACGAGCACACCAACGGCCTGCTGCGCGAGTACTTCCCCAAGGGCACCGACCTGCGTCACTACACCGAACGCGACCTCACGCAAGTCGCCCGCCAGCTCAACGAACGCCCCCGTATCGTGCTCGGCGACCGCACCCCGGCCGAGGCCATGAGACGCTGGTCGAAGGAACTCGCCTACCGCTGAATCGCAACGACCAGTGGAATCCGCCCGGTGTACCCGGTGGTCTTCATTGACTGTATACATGTCAAGGTGCGGGATGGGCAGGTCGCGAACCGGCCGGTCTACGTCGCCCTGGCCGTGACCGTGGACGGCAACCGGGACATCCTGGGCCTGTGGGTCGGCGACGGGGGCGAGGGTGCCAAGTACTGGCTTCAGGTCCTGACGGAGCTGCGGAACCGTGGCGTCGAGGACGTGTGCATGGTGGTCTGCGACGGCCTCAAGGGCCTGCCCGACGCCATCGGAACCGTCTGGCCGCAGGCGATCACGCAGACCTGTGTCGTTCACCTGATGAGGGCGTCGTTCCGTTACGCGGCCCGCCAGGACTGGGACAAGTTCTCCAAGGCCCTCAAGCCGATCTACACCGCGCCGACGGCCAAGGCCGCCGAGGACCGCTTCCTGGACTTCCAGGAAGTCTGGGGCGCCAAGTACCCTGCCATTGTGCGTCTTTGGGAGAACGCCTGGGCGGAGTTCGTGCCCTTCCTCCAGTTCGACCCCGCGATCCGGCGGATCGTGTGCACCACGAACGCGATCGAGTCCGTCAACTCCCGCATACGCAAGGCCGTCCGCGCCCGCGGCCACTTCCCCAACGAACAAGCCGCACTCAAGTGCGTCTACATGGCCGTCATGAGCCTGGACCCCACCGGAACCGGCCGAAAGCGATGGACGATGCGCTGGAAGGACGCACTCCAAGCCTTCGACATCACCTTCGACGGCCGCCTCTCAGCCGGCCGTCGCTGAACACCCCCAACAACCCAAAGCCACCGTTTACTGGACAGACCCACCCGTGACGCACTGTTAGATGCTGATGCTCTTGGGTACTTGGGACGGCAGCAGGAAGGTGTACGGGCGGGCTCGTTGGGCGTTGCGGGCCTGGATGGTCTGTTCGGCTGCGGCGAGGTCCTGCTTGAAGCGTTGTGCTGCGGACGCGGCGGGGGTGAGCGCGAAGTCGAGTCCGTAGTCGCCGAGCGGGCTGCCGTGGACGGCGGCGAGGAGGGTGGCTGCGCCCGACTGCAGGAGGGCGACGTCGGCGGGTGGGAAGTTGTTCATCCAGTCCTGTTCGGTGTGGCCGGTGCCGGTGGGTTCGGGGGTGCAGCCGAACAGCGGGGCGCCGGGCAGGTAGGACATCCACTGTGACTGGGAGAAGTTGACTGCGGAGTGCTGCGGGCCGGTGATCCAGACCAGGGTGGTGAGGATGTCCACCAGTCCTTGGCGGTCCTGGATGCCGCCGGGGGTCGGCCCGAAGTCCTTGAAGTCGACTGCGGCGGCGAAGGCCTGGAGCGCGGTGTCGGCGCGGACCGCGGTGTCGCCGGCGTAGTTGGCGCCGACGAAGTCGGTGACCCAGGCGCTGATGGCGTTCCACAGCAGCATGCCGTCGTCGCGGTAGGGGTAGTGCGGCATGGTCTTCGTGTCGCTGGTGCCGTTCGCGGCGACGCGCCGTGGAAGTGCTGCGCCCTGGTAGGAGAAGTCGCGCAGGTGGCGGTCGATGAAGGCGTTCATGCTGGGCACGGTCGGCGCGGCCATCAGGTCGAACCAGGCACCCGGTGCGGTCAGCAGGATGGGCACCTGGCTGTTGATGAAGGGCATGCCCTCGAAATGGTGGCGCGCCAGGACCGCGACCGGATGCAGGTCGGGCAGGTGGGCCGCCGCGTCCAGGACGCGGCCGGCGACCAGGTGGGTGTAGGTCAGGTGGGCCAGGGACTCGTGCACGGTGTGGTGCGCGACCTGGACGCAGTTGCGGGCGAGCAGCCAGCTGTAGCCGTCGGCGGGGGTGTAGATCTGCCGGCCCGCCGGGTCCTGGCCGCACTGGATGGCGAACGGGAGAGTCGCGCTGCCGTCGGCGGTGACGCAGAAGGCGATCATCGGGGCGTACATGTGCTTGGCGGTGCCGTCGGTGTGGGGACCTGCGACGAGATCCGCGGTGAGCGCGTAGTCGGACCAGTAGAGGCGGCCCGCGGCGAGCGCCGTGTCCAGCGTGGGCGCGCCGAGTTCCGGGACGGCGGCGAGGTGCGCGGTGGTGATCGGGAACTTGCCGGGGACGGCGGTCATGCGCACCAGGCGGGTGGGGTCGGGTCCGGAGACGTACGACTCGGCGACCACGGCGTCGTTGCGGAAGGTCCCGGCGAGGGCCGGGAGGTCCAGCAGGGGCGGGGTGAACACCGCGCGGTAGCCGTCCTCGGTGTGCACGACGTCGCCGCCGACGACCGGGCCCGGGTAGAGTCCGACGAGCTCCTGGAGCGTGGCCGGTGGCCCGGTGAGCAGCCAGTTCGGGATGTTGGCGGCGGAGTCGCGGAAGGTCCAGCGCCCGGAGTTGACGACCTTCTGGTTGTTGCCGAACACACTGGTGACCGCGGGTGCCATCTGCGTGACCCAGGCCGGCGTGGGTCCGGGGACCACCGCCATCCGGCGCGGACCGCGCACCGGCGACCCGAAGGCCGCGGTCGGGCGGACGGCCGGGCCGGCCAGCGCCGCCACCAGGCCCGCCTTCAGCGCACTGCGACGATTGAGCTCCGCCATGGGTCACCCTCCACAGGAACCGTAGGACGCGGTAATGCGCACCAGCGACTCTTCACCCATGGCGCGGAAAGGGTGGTGTGGATACGCACGGCACGCCGGAACGATCACCCGTTCGCGGCGCGGGACAGGCGGCACCCTGCCCGAGGCCGGCTGCGGCCGACATGGAAGTGCACCGGGCACCGGGACGAGCAACCGTGAGCGGCAAGGGCTGACCTTCGCCCTGCCTCGGAACACCTCGGAATGCGCGATGGCGCCCCCGGCATACCGGGGGCGCCATCGTGTCAGTCGGTTCAGCGCAGCCGGGTCCGGCGGCGGGTCCGGGCGAGGCCGGCCGTCAGGAGCCCGGCTCCGACCAGGAGCAGTGCCACGACCCAGCCGATTTCCGTCGCCAGGTTCCCAGCGCCGGTGTCCGGGAGGGGCTTGGGTCGCGGGGTCGGCTTCGGCGTCGGTGTCGGCTTGCCGATGTGGAGCGGGCCGCCGTCGGGGCCGTTGGTGCCCGGCTGGTTGCTGTTGTTGCTCCTGTTGGGGTCGGGGGTGGTGGAGGTGGCGGTGGCGATGTTGTCGACGTCCTTGCCGTTGTCCGTGTAGGCGGGGTCGAGCTTGACGAGGATGTGGTGGACCGTCTGGCCGCCGGGGGCCAGGCGCGGGAGCGGTCCGCAGGTGACCGTCCTGCCGTTGGCGGTGCAGCCGTCCGGGGAGGAGACGAACGACAGCGCGGCGGGCAGCGGGTCGGTGACCTTGACGTTGATCGCGGTGGAGGGGCCGTGGTTGGTGGTGGTGAGGGTGTAGGTGAAGGTGTCGCCGGGGTCGACCTGGTTCTTGCCGGCCGGGTAGGTGGCGGTCTTCGCCAGCGCCAGGTCAGCGGCGGGGGCGAGGGTGCGGATCGTGAAGGTGTCCTCGTCGTTGGCGGGGAAGTTGTCGGCGGCGTCCTCGACGCGGATCTTGCCGGTGAAGGTCTGGCCGGCTGCGGCGTCCGGGGACAGGCGCAGGGCGAACACGGTGTCCACGAAGCCGTCCGGCGGTGCGCCGGGCCCGTCCTGGGTCAGGGACCGGGTCATGGAACGGGGTGTGGTGCGGGGCTGGGGGATCATCCGGGCGGGGAGTGTGCAGGTTGCCAGTTGCGGGGTGTTCGCGATGCAGGGGGCGGGCGGGGTCTTGGCGAAGGAGAGCTGGGCGGGCAGCGTCACCGTGAAGGTGCTGTCGTCGGCGGTGCTGGACGGTCCGTGGTTGGTGATGCGGGCGGTCAGGTCGACCGTCTCGCCGGGTGCGGCGAGGTCCTTGGACAGGGTCGCCAGGGCGGCCAGGTCGCGCTTGGGCGCGGCGGGCTTGCCGCCGTCCGGCAGCGGGGCGGTGTCGGTGTCGTTGTTCGGGTTGGGGTCGGTGTTGTCGGCGTGGACCACGGCGCGGTTGATGATGTCGCTGCCGTCTCCGGTGTAGGAGGGGTCCAGGCGGGTGGTCAGGACGTAGGTGAAGCTCGCGCCGACCTTCAGGCGGCCGGTCGCCGGGCAGGTGACCGCCCGGGTCGTGGCGTCCACGGTGCAGCCAGCCGGCCGGGAGGACACGAAGGCCAGCGCCTTCGGCAGCTTGTCGGTCAGGACCACGTGGTAAGCGTCGGAGGAGGGACCGTTGTTGGTCACCGTGATCGTGTAGTCGACGTTCTCGCCCGGTGCGACCGCCGCACCACTGGACGACTTCGTGACCGACAGGTCCGCCTCGCCGCGGGCGACCTTGATGCCGGGCAGCCCGGCGGCAGCCGAGGAGTTGTTCGACAGGTCCGGGTCCGCAGTCGCGGACGAGACCTTGGCGATGTTGCGGACCTCGGTCCCGTCTTGCTCGTAGTCGGGGTCGATCCTGACGGTGAAGGTGAACGTCTTCGTCCCCTTGTCCGCCAGTACCGCCAGGGTCGGGCAGGTCACGTCCGACCCGACGGCGGTGCACCCGTCGACCGAGGACACGAACTCCAGCGGCGCGGGCAGCGCGTCGGTGGTCTTCACGACCGCGGCCTGGGCCGGACCGTTGTTGGTGACGGTGACCTCGTAGTCGAACGTCCCACCGGGTGAGACCTGCTTGGTCCCGACCGGCTTCTTGGTGACCGCCAGGTCCGCCTTGGCCGGCGCCGGGGGGTTCGGGGTGGGGTTCGGGCCCGGGTTCGGGCCGGGGCCCGGGCCCGGCAGGGTGCCGGTGGCCGCGTCGGAGATGTTGTTGGTCAGGTCGGGGTCGGTGGTGTCGGTGGCGACCTTCGCCTGGTTGCGGACGTCGCTGCCGTCACCGGCGTAGGCCGGATCCAGCTGGACCTTGATCGTGTAGGACTTCGACGCCTTCGCCGCCAGGGTGGCCAGCTTCGGGCAGGTCACGTCCTGCCCGGCAGCGGTGCAGCCGTCGCTCGCTGACACGAACTCCAGCATGGCGGGCAGGGCGTCGGTGACCACCAGGCCCTTGGCGTCCGAGGGGCCCTTGTTCGTCACCGTGACCGTGTAGTCGAAGGACTCACCGGCGCCGATCGGGGTGGTGCTCGCGGGCTTCTTGGTGATCGCCACGTCGGCCTTCACCGGCGCGGGAGGGTTCGGGGTGGGGTTGGGGCCGGGGTTCGGACCCGGGTCCGGGCCCGGCAGCGTCCCGGTGGCCGCATCCGAGGTGTTGTTCGACATATCCGGATCGGTGGTGTCCGTGGCGACCTTCGCCTGGTTCTTCACATCGCTGCCGTCACCGGTGTAGGCCGGGTCCAGCTGGACGGTGATCGTGTAGGACTTCGAGGCACCGTTCGCCAGGGTGCCCAGCTTCGGGCAGGTGACGTTCTGTCCGACAGCGGTGCAGCCGTCGCTCGCTGAGACGAACTTCAGCGCTGCGGGCAGGGCATCGGTGACCACCAGGCCCTTCGCATCCGAGGGACCCTTGTTGATGACGGTCACGGTGTAGTCGAAGGACTCACCGGGCGCGACCGGGGTCGTGCTCGCCGCCTTCTTGGTGATCGCCACATCCGCCTTCACCGGGGCGGGCGGGTTCGGGGTGGGAGCCGGGTTCGGACCCGGCAGACCACCGGTAGACGCATCCGAGGTGTTGTTGGTCAGATCGGGGTCGGTGGTGTCCGTGGCGACCTTGGCCTGGTTCTTCACGTCGCTGCCGTCTCCGGTGTAGGCCGGGTCGAGCTGGACGGTGATCGTGTAGGACTTCGAGGCACCGTTCGCCAGGGTGCCCAGCTTCGGGCAGGTGACGTTCTGTCCGACAGCGGTGCAGCCGTCGCTCGCTGAGACGAACTTCAGCGCTGCGGGCAGGGCGTCGGTGACCACCAGGCCCTTCGCATCCGAGGGACCCTTGTTGATGACGGTCACGGTGTAGTCGAAGGACTCACCCGCAGCCACCGGGGTGGTACTCGCAGCCTTCTTGGTGATCGCCACATCGGCCTTCACCGGGGCGGGCGGGTTCGGGGTGGGCGCCGGGTTCGGACCCGGCAGGCCACCGGTCGACGCATCCGAGGTGTTGTTCGACATGTCCGGGTCGGCGGTGTCGGCGGCGACCTTCGCCTGGTTCTTCACATCGCTGCCGTCACCGGTGTACGCCGGGTCGAGCATCACCTTGATCGTGTAGACCTTGATGGCCTTCGCCGCCAGGGTGGCCAGCTTGGGGCAGGTGACGTCCTGTCCGGTCGCAGTGCAGCTGTCGCTTGCTGACACGAACTTCAGCGCGGCGGGCAGGGCATCGGTCACCACCAGGCCCTTCGCCTCCGAGGGGCCCTTGTTGGTGACGGTCACGGTGTAGTCGAACGTCTCACCGGGCGCGACCGGGGTCGTGCTCGCCGCCTTCTTGGTGATCGCGACGTCGGCACTCGGCGGTGCCGGCGGGTTCGGGGCGGGGTTGGGGCCGGGGTTCGGACCCGGGTCCGGACCGGGCAGACCACCTGTGGACGCGTCGGAGGTGTTGTTCGACATGTCCGGGTCCGCGGTGGTGGACTTCACCGACGCCTGGTTCCTGATGTCACTGCCGTCACCGGCGTACGCCGGGTCCAGCTGGACCGTCACCGTGTAGGTGTGCGTGGCCTTCGCTGCCAGGGTCGGCAGCGCCGGGCAGGTGACGGTCTGACCGGAGGCGGTGCAGCCGTCGGAGGCGGACACGAAGCCCAGGTGCGCCGGCAGCGTGTCCGTCATGACGACCGCCTTGGCAAGCGAGGGACCGTTGTTCGTCACCGTCACCGTGTAGTCGAAGGTGCCACCCGGCGCAACCGGAACCGTCGAGGCCGCCTTCTTCGTGATCGACAGATCAGCGGACGGCTTCAACGGCGGGTTCGGGCCAGGACCGGGCTTCGGACCGGGCAGGCCACCGGTGGACGCGTCGGAGGTGTTGTTCGACTTGTCCGGGTCGGCGGTGTCGGACTTCACCAACGCCTGGTTCCTGATGTCACTGCCATCACCGGAGTACGCCGGGTCAAGCTGCACCGTCACCTTGAAGAGCTGCGTCTTGCCCGCGTCCAGGGTCGCGACCGGACCACACGTCACCGTCTGGCCCGAGGCCGTGCAGCCTGCGGACGGCTGGAAGATCAGCGTCGACGGCAGCTCATCGGTCACGATGACGTTCTTCGCCTGCGAGGGACCGGCATTCGCCACAGTGATGTCGTAGGTGAACGACTGACCCGCAGCGACGGCGGTCGTGCCCTCGGCCTTCTTCGTGATCGACAGATCAGCGGACGGCTTCAACGGCGGGTTCGGGCCAGGACCCGGACCCGGCAGACCACCGGTCGAGGCGTCCGAGGTGTTGTTCGACATGTCCGGGTCGGCGGTGTCGGACTTCACCGACGCCTGGTTCCTGATATCGGAACCATCACCCGCGTAGGCCGGGTCAAGCTGCACGGTCACCTTGAAGACCTGCGTCCTGCCCGCGTCCAGGGTCGCGACCGGACCACACGTCACCGTCTGGCCCGAGGCCGTGCAGCCTGCGGACGGCTGGAAGATCAGCGTCGACGGCAGCTCATCGGTCACGATGACGTTCTTCGCCTGCGAGGGACCGGCATTCGCCACAGTGATGTCGTAGGTGAACGACTGACCCGCAGCGACGGCGGTCGTGCCCTCGGCCTTCTTCGTGATCGACAGATCAGCGGACGGCTTCAACGGCGGGTTCGGGCCAGGACCCGGACCCGGCAGACCACCGGTCGACGCGTCGGAGGTGTTGTTCGACATGTCCGGGTCGGCAGTGTCGGTGGCGACCTTCGCCTGGTTGCGGACATCCGAACCGTCACCGGCGTAGGCCGGGTCCAGCTGGACGGTGATCGTGTAGGACTTCGACGCCTTCGCCGCGAGCGACGCCAGCTTCGGGCAACTGATGTTCTGCCCTGCGGCGGTGCAGCCGTCGCTCGCCGAGACGAACTTCAGCATGGCGGGCAGAGCATCGGTAACCACCAGGCCGGATGCCTGCGAGGGACCGTTGTTCGTCACGTTGATCGTGTAGTCGAACGACTCACCCGCAGCAACCGGCGTGGTGCTCGCCGCCTTCTTCGTGATCGCCACATCGGCGCTCACCGGGGTAGGCGGATTCGGGCCAGGGCCCGGACCGGGCAGACCACCGGTGGACGCATCAGACGTGTTGTTCGACATGTCCGGGTCAGCGCTGTCGGTGGCGACCTTCGCCTGGTTCCTCACATCACTGCCGTCACCGGTGTACGCCGGGTCCAGCTGAACCTTGATCGTGTAGACCTTAGACGCCTTCGCCACCAGGGTGGCCAGCTTCGGACAGGTCACGTTCTGCCCCACCGCGGTGCAGTTGTCACTCGCCGACACGAACTTCAGCGCCACCGGCAGCGCATCGGTCACCAGCAGGCCGGAGGCCTGCGAGGGACCATTGTTCGTCACCGTCACGGTGTAGTCGAACGACTCACCGGGTGCCACCGGGGTGGTGCTCGCCGCCTTCTTGGTGATCGCCACATCGGCCCTCACCGGGGCGGGCGGGTTCGGACCCGGATCCGGGCCCGGCAGACCACCCGTGGACGCGTCGGACGTGTTGTTGGTCAGGTCCGGGTCCGCGCTGTCCGTCGCGACCTTGGCCTGGTTCTTCACGTCACTGCCGTCACCGGCATAGGCCGGGTCCAGCTGCACGGTGATCGTGTAGACCTTAGACGCCTTCGCCGCCAGCGTGGCCAGCTTCGGGCAGGTCACGTTCTGCCCGACCGCGGTGCAACCATCACTCGCCGACACGAACTTCAGCATCGCAGGCAGGGCATCGGTTACCAGCAGGCCGGAGGCCAGCGAGGGACCGTTGTTGGTCACCGTCACCGTGTAGTCGAACGTCCCACCGGGTGCGACGGGGGTGGTGCTCGCCGCCTTCTTGGTGATGGCGACGTCAGCCCGGACCGGGGTCGGCGGGTTCGGGCCGGGGCCCGGGCCCGGGAGGGTGCCGGTGGCTGCGTCGGAGGTGTTGTTGGTCAGGTCGGGGTCGGTGCTGTCGGTGGCGACCTTGGCCTGGTTCTTCACGTCAGTGCCGTCACCGGTGTACGCCGGGTCCAGCTGGACCGTGATCGTGTAGACCTTAGACGCCTTCACGGCCAAGGTGGCCAGCTTCGGGCAGGTCACGTTCTGCCCGACCGCGGTGCAGCTGTCACTCGCCGAGACGAACTTCAGCGCCGTCGGCAGGGCATCGGTCACCACCAGGCCGGACGCCTGCGAGGGACCGTTGTTCGTCACCGTCACCGCGTAGTCGAAGGACTCGCCGGGAGCGACCGGAGCCGTTCCGACCGGCTTCTTGGTGATCGCCACGTCAGCCTTCACCGGCGCGGGCGGGTTCGGGGTGGGAGCCGGGTTCGGACCCGGCAGACCACCGGTCGACGCATCCGAGGTGTTGTTGGTCAGGTCCGGGTCCGCACTGTCGGTGGCGACCTTCGCCTGGTTCTTCACATCGCTGCCGTCACCGGCATACGCCGGATCCAGCTGCACCTTGATGGTGTAGGTCTTCGAGGCCTTCGCCGCGAGCGACGCCAGCTTCGGGCAGCTCACGTTCTGACCTGCGGCGGTGCAACCATCGCTCGCCGAGACGAACTTCAGCATGGCCGGCAGAGCATCGGTCACCACCAGGCCGGAGGCCAGCGACGGGCCGTTGTTCGTCACCGTCACCGCATAGTCGAACGACTCGCCAGGTGAGACCGGGGTGGTGCTGGCCGCCTTCTTCGTGATCGCCACATCGGCCTGTACCGGTGCGGGCGGATTCGGGGTCGGGGCGGGGTTCGGACCCGGCAGACCACCGGTCGACGCATCGGAGGTGTTGTTCGTCAGGTCGGGGTCCGCACTGTCGGTGGCAACCTTGGCCTGGTTCTTCACGTCACTGCCGTCACCGGTGTACGCCGGGTCCAGCTGGACGGTGATCGTGTAGACCTTCGACGCCTTCGCCGCCAGGACTGCCAACTTCGGGCAACTGACGTTCTGTCCGGCCGCGGTGCAGCCGTCACTCGCCGACACGAACTTCAGCATCGCGGGCAGGGCATCGGTCACCAGCAGGCCGGACGCCTGCGAGGGACCGTTGTTGGTCACCGTCACCGCGTAGTCGAACGTCCCACCGGGTGCCACCGGAGTGGTACCCGCCGCCTTCTTCGTGATCGCGACATCCGCCCGCACCGGGGTCGGCGGGTTCGGGCCAGGGCCCGGGCCCGGCAGACCACCGGTCGTCGCGTCCGAGGTGTTGTTGGTCAGGTCGGGGTCGGTGCTGTCGGTGGCGACCTTGGCCTGGTTCTTCACGTCGCTGCCGTCACCGGTGTACGCCGGGTCGAGCTGGACGGTGATGGTGTAGGTCTTCGATGCCTTCGCCGCCAGGGTGGCCAGCTTGGGGCAGGTCACGTTCTGCCCGGCCGCGGTGCAGCTGTCGCTCGCCGAGACGAATTTCAGCGCGGTCGGCAGGGCATCGGTCATCACCAGGCCGGACGCCTGCGAGGGACCGTTGTTCGTCACCGTCACCGTGTAGTCGAAGGACTCGCCGGGTGCCACCGGGGTGGTGCTGGCCGCCTTCTTGGTGATGGCGACGTCGGCCTTGACCGGCGCGGGCGGGTTCGGAGTGGGAGCCGGGTTCGGACCCGGAAGACCACCGGTCGACGCATCCGAGGTGTTGTTCGACGGGTCCGGGTCGGCACTGTCGGTGGCGACCTTGGCCTGGTTCCTCACATCGCTGCCGTCACCGGCGTAGGCCGGATCCAGCTGCACCTTGATCGTGTAGACCTTCGAGGCCTTCGCCGCAAGCGACGCCAGCTTCGGGCAACTGACGTTCTGTCCGGCCGCCGTGCAGCTGTCGCTCGCCGAGACGAACTTCAGCGCCGCCGGCAGGGCATCGGTCACCAGCAGGCCGGAGGCCAGCGAGGGACCGTTGTTCGTCACGCTGATCGTGTAGTCGAACGACTCACCCGCAGCCACCGGGGTGGTGCTCGCCGCCTTCTTGGTGATCGCCACATCCGCCTTCACCGGGGCGGGCGGGTTCGGAGTGGGAGCCGGATTCGGACCCGGCAGGCCACCGGTCGAAGCATCAGAGGTGTTGTTCGTCAGGTCCGGGTCCGCGCTGTCCGTCGCAACCTTCGCCTGGTTCTTCACATCAGTGCCGTCACCGGCGTAGGCCGGGTCCAGCTGGACCGTGACGGTGTACGTCTTCGACGCCTTCGCAGCCAGGGTGGCCAGCTTGGGGCAGGTCACGTTCTGCCCAGCGGCGGTGCAGCTGTCGCTCGCCGAGACGAACTTCAGCATGGCGGGCAGCGCGTCGGTCACCAGCAGGCCGGAGGCCTGCGAGGGACCGTTGTTCGTCACGCTGATCGTGTAGTCGAACGACTCACCCGCAGCCACCGGAGCCGTTCCGACCGCCTTCTTGGTGATCGCCACATCGGCTCGCGCCGGGGTGGGCGGATTCGGACCCGGCCCCGGACCGGGGAGAGTGCCGGTGGCCGCGTCTGAGGTGTTGTTCGTCAGGTCCGGATCCACACTGTCCGTCGCGACCTTCGCCTGGTTCTTCACGTCGCTGCCGTCACCGGTGTACGCCGGGTCCAGCTGGACCGTGACGGTGTACGACTTCGACGCCTTCGCCGCCAACATGGCCAGCTTGGGGCAGGTGACGTTCTGCCCGGCCGCTGTGCAGCTGTCACTCGCCGAGACGAACTTCAGCGCGGCGGGTAGGGCGTCGGTCACCACCAGGCCCTTCGCGTCCGAGGGACCGTTGTTCGTCACCGTCACCGTGTAGTCGAAGGACTCACCGGGGGCGACCGGTGCGGTCGACGCGGGCTTCTTCGTGATCGCGACATCGGCCTGTACCGGCGCGGGCGGGTTCGGGGTCGGAGCTGGGTTCGGACCCGGCAGACCACCGGTCGACGCGTCCGAGGTGTTGTTCGTCAGATCCGGGTCCGCACTGTCCGTGACGACCTTCGCCTGGTTCTTCACGTCACTGCCGTCACCGGTGTACGCCGGGTCCAGCTGGACGGTGACGGTGTACGTCTTCGACGCCTTCGCGGCCAGAGTGGCCAGCTTGGGGCAGGTCACGTTCTGCCCGGCCGCTGTGCAGCCATCACTCGCCGAGACGAACTTCAGCATCGCGGGCAGGGCATCGGTCACCACCAGGCCGGACGCCTGCGAGGGACCGTTGTTGGTCACCATCACCGTGTAGTCGAACGTCCCACCGGGTGCGACCGGGGTCGTGCTCACAGCCTTCTTGGTGATGGCGACGTCCGCCCGTACTGGCGCGGGCGGGTTCGGGGTGGGCGCCGGGTTCGGACCGGGCAGACCACCGGTGGATGCGTCCGAGGTGTTGTTGGTCAGGTCCGGGTCGGTGCTGTCGGTGGCGACCTTCGCCTGGTTCTTCACATCACTGCCGTCGCCCGTGTACGCCGGGTCCAGCTGAACGGTGATCGTGTAGGTCTTCGACGCCTTCGCGGCCAGGGTGGCCAGCTTGGGGCAGGTCACGTTCTGCCCAGCGGCGGTGCAGCTGTCGCTCGCCGAGACGAACTTCAGCGCCGCCGGCAGCGCATCGGTGACCACCAGGCCGGAGGCCAGCGAGGGACCGTTGTTCGTCACCGTCACCGTGTAGTCGAACGTCCCACCGGGTGCGACGGGGGTGGTGCTGGCCGCCTTCTTGGTGATCGCCACATCCGCCTTCACCGGTGCGGGCGGATTCGGGGTGGGCGCCGGGTTCGGACCCGGCAGACCACCGGTCGACGCATCCGAGGTGTTGTTGGTCAGGTCCGGGTCGGTGCTGTCGGTGGCGACCTTCGCCTGGTTCTTCACATCACTGCCGTTGCCGGCGTAGGCCGGGTCGAGCTGGACGGTGATGGTGTAGGACTTCGACGCCTTCGCCGCCAGGGTGGCCAGCTTCGGGCAGGTCACGTCCTGCCCAGCCGCGGTGCAGCCGTCGGTCGCTGACACGAACTTCAGCATCGCGGGCAGGGCATCGGTCACCAGCACGCCGGATGCCTGCGAGGGACCGTTGTTGGTCACCGTCACCGTGTAGTCGAAAGACTCGCCCGCAGCAATCGGGGTGGTGCTCGCCGCCTTCTTGGTGATCGCGACATCCGCCTTCACCGGCGCGGGCGGGTTCGGGGTGGGAGCCGGGTTCGGACCCGGCAGACCACCGGTCGACGCATCCGACGTGTTGTTGGTCAGGTCGGGGTCAGTGGTGTCGGTGGCGACCTTGGCCTGGTTCTTCACGTCGCTGCCGTCACCGGCATAGGCCGGGTCCAGCTGCACCTTGATCGTGTAGACCTTCGAAGCCTTCGCCGCCAGCGTGCCCAGCTTCGGGCAGGTCACGTTCTGCCCGGCCGTAGTGCAGCCGTCGCTCGCCGAGACGAACTTGAGCATGGTCGGCAACGCGTCGGTCACCAGCAGGCCGGTTGCTTGCGCGGGGCCGTTGTTCGTGACCGTCACGGTGTAGTCGAAGGACTCCCCCGCAGCCACCGGCGTGGTGCTCGCGGCCTTCTTGGTGATGGCGACGTCGGCCTTCACCGGGGCGGGCGGGTTCGGGGTGGGCGCCGGGTTCGGGCCCGGCAGGCCGCCGGTCGTCGCGTCCGAGGTGTTGTTGGTCAGGTCGGGGTCGGTGGTGTCCGTGGCGACCTTCGCCTGGTTGCGCACGTCGCTACCGTCACCGGTGTAGGCCGGGTCGAGCTGGACGGTGATCGTGTACGACTTCGACGTCTTCGCCGTCAGGGTCGCCAGCTTGGGGCAGGTCACGTTCTGCCCGGCCGCAGTACAGCTGTCGCTCGCTGAGACGAACTTCAGCATGGTGGGCAGGGCGTCGGTGACCACCAGGCCCTTCGCGTCCGAGGGGCCGTTGTTGGTGACGGTCACGGTGTAGTCGAAGGACTCACCGGCAGCCACCGGGGTGGTGCTCGCCGCCTTCTTGGTGATGGCGACGTCCGCCTTCACCGGCGCGGGCGGGAACGGCGCCGGGCCGGGGCCCGGCAGGGTGCCGGTGGACCCGTCGGAGGTGTTGTTGCTCGGGTCCGGGTCGGCGGTGTCCGTGGCGACCTTCGCCTGGTTGCGCACGTCGCTACCGTCACCGGTGTAGGCCGGGTCGAGCTGGACGGTGATCGTGTAGGTCTTCGACGCCTTCGCGGCCAGGGACGCCAGCTTCGGGCAGGTGACGTTCTGTCCTGCGGCGGTGCAGCTGTCGCTCGCCGACACGAACTTCAGCGCCGCCGGCAGGGCGTCGGTGACCGCCAGGCCCTTCGCTTCCGAAGGCCCGTTGTTCGTCACCGTGACCGTGTAGTCGAAGGTCTCGCCCGGCGCGACGCTCTTGGTTCCGGCCGGCTTCTTGGTGATCGCGACGTCCGCCTTCACCGGCGCGGGCGGGTTCGGGGTGGGAGCCGGGTTCGGACCCGGCAGACCACCGGTCGACGCATCCGAGGTGTTGTTGGTCAGGTCCGGGTCCGTGCTGTCGGTGGCGACCTTCGCCTGGTTCTTCACATCACTGCCGTCACCAGCGTACGCCGGGTCCAGCTGGACCTTGATCGTGTAGACCTTGGAAGCCTGTACCGCCAGCGACGCGAGCTTCGGGCACGAGACGTTCTGTCCTGCGGCGGTGCAGCCATCGCTCGCCGACACGAACTTCAGCGCGGCGGGTAGCGCATCCGTCACCACCACACCCTTCGCATCCGAGGGGCCGTTGTTCGTCACGGTGACCGTGTAGTCGAAGGACTCACCAGCGGCCACCGGCGTGGTCGACAACGCCTTCTTGGTGATCGCCACATCGGCCTTCGCCGGCGCGGGCGGGTTCGGGGTGGGCGCCGGGTTCGGGCCCGGCAGGCCACCGGTCGTCGCGTCGGAGGTGTTGTTTGCCGGGACCGGGTCGGTGGTGTCCGTGGCGACCTTGGCCTGGTTCTTCACATCAGTGCCGTCACCGGCGTACGCAGGGAGCAGCTGCACCTTGATCGTGTAGACCTTCACCCCCTTCGCGCCCAGTACCGCCAGCTTCGGGCACGAAACGTTCTGCCCGGCCGCGGTGCAGCCGTCGCTCGCCGAGACGAACTTCAGCATGGCGGGCAGCGCGTCCGTCACCACCAGACCCTTCGAGTCCGAGGGGCCGTTGTTGGTCACGGTGACCGTGTAGTCGAAGGACTCACCAGCGGCCACCGGCGTGGTGCTCGCCGCCTTCTTGGTGATCGCCACGTCCGCCTTCACCGGCGCGGGCGTCGGGTTGGGCCCCGGGCCGGGGAGGGTGCCGGTGGACGCGTCCGAGGTGTTGTTGGCGGGGGTCGGGTCGAAGGTGTCCGAGGACACCTTCGCCTGGTTGCGGACGTCCGTGCCGTCGCCGGTGTAGGACGGGTCCAGCTGCACCTTGATGGTGTAGGTCTTGACCGCCTTCGACGCCAGGGTGGCCAGCTTCGGGCACGACACGTCCTGCCCGGACGCGGTGCAGCTGTCGCTCGCCGACACGAACTTCAGCGCCGCCGGCAGGGTGTCGGTCATGACGACGCCGGCTGCGTCCTGGGGGCCGTTGTTCGTCACGGTGATCGTGTAGTCGAAGGTCTCACCCGCGGCCACCGGTGTGGTCGAGGCCGGCTTCTTGGTGACAGCCAGGTCCGCCTTCGGGATGGCGGTGATCGTCACGACCGGCTTGTTCGCGTTCGGCGTGGCCTTGGGCGGCCCCACCAGGTAGTTCCCGAAGGTGCCGGTGGCGGTGGCCGTGTAGGTACCGGGCGCGGTGGGCGTCGCGATCCGCGCCTGGAAGGTGAAGGTCTTGGTCTCCTCACCGGGGACGGTGAGCGGCTTCGTCCAGTTCAGGTCTTGGCCGCTGGCGGACGGCTCGGTCGTCAGGTCCCCGCTCATGGTGCCCGGGATGTAGCTGAAACCGGCGGGCAGCGTGAACTTCAGCGTGTCCGGCGTCACCTCGAGCGGGACGGTGGACCGGGCGTTGACGGTGTAGGTCACCACCGTACCGCTGAGCTCGGGGGTCGTGGTGGGCGTGACCGTCGACGTCAGTTCCAGGCGCGGCACCCCGGGCTCGGTGATCAGCGTGTCCATTTCGATGGTCTTGCTGCCGCCGGCCGGGACGGTGACCAGCCACGCGATGGCGATTCCGTTGTCGATGTTCTCGTTGCCTCGGACGACCTTGTTCTGCAGGGCGGTCTTGTTGTTGATCCCCGTGAATTCGCCACCGTGCTCGCCCGCGTAGTACTCGTTGCCCGGGGTCACCGGGACGAACTGCTCGACCTGGCCGGCGGCAGCAGATCCGGTGCCGATGCACACCGGTGACCAGCCGCCGTTCGGCAGCTGGACCGCCGCGCTGAACCCGCTGTCCACTCCTGCGAGATAGCAGTCGGCCGCGTGGTAGAAGCGGAAAGTCTTGTCCGTCGTCCCGGTGTTGGTGAACTCGTAACGCTGCCGGTTCTGCTGCTGCCCCTCCACATACGTGTCGGTCAGCTTGTAGTTGATGCCGCTGCTGCCGGCCTGCCAGGTCTGCGAGATCAGAAAGGGATCCGCAGCGGTGCCGGCGCCGGTCATCGGCACCCGGTCCAGCAGGATGCTGGCTGCACCCGCCTCCGGGCTGAGCGAGCCGTACCGGAGGTTGTCGATCACCAGGGAGTTGGCACCCGCCGAGTAGAACTGCTTCGTGCCCGCGATCCAGCTGTCGAACCCACCCGTGCTGGTCCGTAGCACCTCGCGCGTGGGCGGGCCGGCGGTGTTGATGCACAGGTCGTAGTTGGTCCGGCAGGTCACGGACCTGGAGATGTTCGTGTCCGTGCTGTCACTGTGGTCGCCCGGTGTCGGATCCACGATCCCCGAGGCCGTGATCGTGGCGGTGTTCGTCACCGTCGTGCCCGCTGCGGTGGCGACGGGCTTGACCGTGATGGTGTAGGTGACCTTGCCGTTCACCCCGAGGCCCGCAGTGGTCGCGATGGCGTTGCCCGTCCCCTTGTCGAGGCCGCAGCTGGAACCCGTTCCCGTCGCCGCGCAGGCCCAGCTGACGCTGGTGAACGCCGCCGGGACCGTGTCCGCGACCTTCACCGCAGTCGCTGCGGAGGGGCCGGCGTTGGTGACCACGACGGTGTAGATGTAGGACGAGGCGTTGGCCTCGACCGCGCTGAACCCGGTCGTGGTGATCGCCAGGTCGGCCGACCCTGTCGCCGTGGTCTTCAGTGCGATGATCGCTGTGTTGTTCGCCGCGACCGGATCGTCACTGTTCGCGACCACGGCCTTCCCGCTCGCCAGCGCGGTGTTCAGCGGCGCGGCCGGATCGACCACCACGGAGATCGCGAACGAGGTCACCGCACCGTTCTTCATCGCGGTCGGGATCGTGCAGGTCACCGACTTCTTGTCGGACGAGACCACGCATCCTGCGGGCTGCGTCGCGGCAGCCGTCGTGTTGGCCGGCAGCGTGAACGTCACGGTCGAGGCCGCTGCGGTGTCCGACGGGCCGCCGTTGGTCACCGTGCCGGTCACGGTGGTCGCCGTGCCCGGGGTCAGCGGGTCGGTCGTCGCGTCCACCGCGATGGACAGGTCGTTGGACGGCCTGGACGTGGTCGACAGCGCCACGGCCGCCGTGTTGTTCGCCGGCTTCAGGTCGTCCGCCGAGGCCACCGTCACCGAACCGCCCGACAGGGCCGTATTCAGCGGGGCGTTCGTGTCGACGAGCAGCGAGATCGGGAAGTCGACCTTGGCGCCCTTGGCGAGCCCGGCGGAGACCGGGCAGGTGACCGACTTCCCGTCAGTCGCCGCCGTGCAGCCGACCGGAAGCGTCGAGGTGAGCGTGGTGCGCTGCGGAAGCGTGAAGGTGACGGTCGCGTCGGTCATCGTGTCCGACGGGCCGCTGTTGGTGACCGTCAGCGTCGCCACGGACGTGCCGCCGGGTGCCACCGGGGTCGGGACGGCCTTCGACGTCATCACTAGGTCGCTGGAGTACACCGTGATTCTCGCGCTCGGGCAGGTCGACGGCTGTGCGGGGTCCGTGCACAACGCCTTGGTGGTGTTGGTGTCCGAGGTCAGCGCCGTCACGGCGTTGAGGTAGTTGCCCTCCGTCGTCCCCTTGACCGTGATCTTCAGGGTCGCGGTCGCGTCCTTGGCGATCGCGCCGACCGTCCAGGCTCCGGTGGTCCTGTTGTACTTGCCGACGGAGTCGTCCGATACCCACGTCAGACCGGTCGGCAGCAGGTCTGTCAGGACGACGTTGGCTGCCGGGTTCGGGCCGGTGTTCTGCACGGCGAGGGTGAACACCGCCTGGCCGCCGGTCAGCACCGCCGGCTTGTCCACGGACTTCGTCACCGTCAGATCCGCCAGCTGCCCGATCTTCACCGGTGCCACCTTCGACAGGGCGGTGACGCCGTCGCCGCTGAAGTCGTTGGTGGCGAATCCTGGCGCCGCCGTGGTCTTCGCCTTCGCCTGGAAGGTGAAGGTGAGCGACTCCCCGGCATCGATCTCGATCGGGCCGCCCCAGGTCAGATTCGAACCCGTCACGGACGGCTCACCGATATCGGCGCCGGTGGTCGACCCGGGGACGTAGTCCAGTCGGGGGTCCAGTGTGTCGGCGAAACCGTAGGTGGTGAACGGGACGGTGTTCGGGTTGGTGAGCTTCACCGAGTAGGTGGCTGTTTCTCCCGGCGCCATGCCGGTCGGCGTCACCGTCTTCACCGCTGCCAGCAGTTTGGTACCCACCGGACGGAACGCGGTGTACAGGCTGAAGGTCTTCGACTCGTTCGCCGCCAGCGAGACCGGCCAGGAGAGGCCGATCGCGGCGGTGACCGCATTCGCGCAGTCACACGTGTTCGGCAGCGTATTCCTGCCCCTGATCGTACTGCCGACGGTGTTGACGTCGGCTTCCATGAACCTGCTGCCGGCGGTCAGCGGAACGAGCATCATCGTCTGCCCGGATCCGTCCGCGTTCTTCAGACACGCGATGCCGTTGCCCATACCGGATGCGGCCGGCACCACCGCGCCGAAGGAGGTGCCGCCGCTCTGCATCACGCAGCCGGCGGCCCGGTACAGTTCGCCGGTCCTGGCCGCGGAGGTGGTGTTCGTCAGCGTGAAGTCAAGCCGGAACCTGTTCTCACCGTTGACGTACGTCTCCTTCTCGGAGATCGTGACCGCGGGGGAGGCAGTGTTCACGATGGTCGTCATCGTCAACGGGTCGGACGCGGTACCCGAACCGGTGATCGCCGATTGGCTGACCGGGCGGAAGGGCCCGCTGTTGTTGGTCTGCAGCCACGCCGATCCCGCGTTGGTGAAACCGTTGTTGTTGAAGGCCGTGGCGCAGTTGCTGGCGGAGAACTGGTTCACGCTGCTGAACTGCGCCTGGCACTGCAGGTCGGTGGTGGTAGTGGTCGTGATCGGATTGCCCGTGATGGTGCCGGTGGGCACCACGGTGACCGCGACGGTGGTCGTGAGCGACGGGCTCCCGCCGCCCTGGGTGGCGGTGTAGGTCACGTTGCTGCCGACCGGCTGACCGGAGGCGGTGATCGACCAGGTGCCGCCGGCCGTGACGGTCGCCGTGCCGACCGTCGTCGTACCGCGCGTCAGCGTCACCGTCGCCCCCGGCAGGCCGGTGCCGGTGAACGTGGAGTCCGCCCAGATGGTGTCGCCGCCATTCGGCGACGTGATCTTGACGTCCGGGATCGCCCACTCGACCACGGCAGCGCCGGGGGTGTTCGGGTTTCCGTACTTGTCGTTGTCGAAGAACGGGTCTCCGGTCCCGCCCGGAGTCCGGCCCGAGCCTGCGGCGGTCGTACCGTCCGGCACCTTCGCCGTGTCCGCGAACCCGCTGCCACCGCCGCCACCCGCACCGCCCCGTTGCGAGCCGGTGATCGTCGTACCGCCGTCACCGCCACCGCCCCCGGCGAAGCCGCCGCCGCCACCACCACCCGGTGTGCTGGTAGTGGGCCCGGTCAGGCCGCCCCCCGCGCCGCCCTGCCCATTGGGCGAGTTCGTTCCCGCCTTCCCCGAGCGGGTGCCCAGTCCCCCCGCCGCTCCTCCGGTGGTGCCGGACGCGCCACTGCCGCCCTTGGCGTCCGAAGGGGACGGGGCGTCAGTGCCTGATCCGGCGGCTTCACCGCCACCGGCCCCGCCATCGGCGCCAGCGGCCGAACTGGTGCCACGGCCCGCGCCGCCGCCACCGCCCGCCACCAGCAGCAACGAACCCGAGGCGTCCTTGAGATCCGTACGGCCTCCGCCGCCGCCTGCGCCAGTGCCACCGGCCGCACTGTTCAGGTTGAAGTCCGGCGCCCCGATAGTGATCGAGTACGACGCCGCCAGCGGTGCTGACACCGTCCCCACGGTGTATCCGCCCGCGCCACCGGCATTGGGGGGACTCGTGTCCGAGTTGCCACCACCGGAACCCCAGAGGTGGAACCGCACCGCAGTCGTGCCGGTCGGCGGGGTGAACCTCTGGACGGCCTTCGTGCTGCGGAACACCTGGCACTGGTTGAAACCCGTGGTCTTCGCCGCGCAGGTGCCCGCGGCGGCACGCGGCTGGTGCTCGACAAGCGACTTGTGAGCGACGTGGTTCACCGAGGCCGCGGTGGCTGCCAGGCCCGGCGATCCTGCCAGCACCAACGCACACGTCACGGCCATCACGATCAGGCGATGCACCCTGCCGACCATCGGATTTCCATTCTTCACAAATCAAGACATTTAGTGACGTTTGTATGGAAAGCCATATAGGCGGTAGATCCGGCAGGACACCCCGCAGCGGCGCGATACTCAGGGAAATGAACCCGTACGGCGCAGACCCCACCCACCCGGGCGCTCTTCGCGGGAAATCCGGCGGACATCGTCGACGCGCCGTACGACCAGGCGATACGACGCCGTGGTAGGGAAGATGCCCGCACCGGATCCCGCACGGCACGCACTGCTACCAGCCAGCCCCCGAGACGCCGAGGACACAGGCGTCCCGGGGGCTGGCTGGCCCCGGGGGCAGCGTCCCGGGGGCCGGGCAGGGAGGCATGCCGAGGACATGCCAGTGGCGGCGCACAGAGTTGTGCGCCGCCACCAGGTCACGGACCTCGATCATCACCAATGCAGGCCGACCCCGCCGGGACAGGAGGCCGGTCAGGCTCTTCAACGGCCTTTCACGTGAAGCAACTTGTATACGTTCAACCGCACCCGGGACACAGGATTCCGGCGCCGGCCGCTACTTCGCCCCGCCTGCGGCGTCGGCCGACCTGCCGCGTCGACGCAGGACCGTCCCGGCCGTGGCGAGCAACCCGAGGGCCGCCGCAGCACCCCCCGCCCACATCCACCCCTCGGCGATCCCGCCGCCCGACCCGGCGTGGTGACCGGCGGCGGCCAGCTCCGGGTTGACCTGGACCGTACCCGAATCGGAGGCACAACCCAGCAGCTTCCGAGTGTCGCCCTGCTGCACACAGGCGGTACTGGACAGCGTATCGGCGCTGTGGTGGGCCGCATCGGAGTGGGGCTGCTTGACCTGAATACCCTGGGCCCGGGCGGCCGCGAGCTGGGCACGGGTACCCAGATGACCGGCCACGTGCAGCTCGCGGGTCTGACCGGCGGCCAGGTCGATGGCCCACAGGACCTGGGTACCGGTGTTGCGGCCGCCGTCGGAGATCGCCGCGGGCTGGACCGCCGCCGACAGCATCTGGGAGACCTGGAGGTGCTTCATCGGGTCGGGGGTGGTGTTGCGGACCGTGACGGTGTAGTCGACGTCGGTGCCCTCGGTCAGCGCGGTACCGGAGTGCCGCACCGCCACCTCCACCGGGTGCGACGCCGCGTCGGGTCCGGCGGCGGACCCGTCCGCGGGCACAGCGGACCCCGGCTTGGCCGGTGCCCCGACAGTGAAGGACCGCGACACGGACTGCGTACCCGAGGCCGTCGCGGCAGAGGCTGTCGGAGCCACCGACAGCGGCAGCGCCACCATAGCGGCGGCCGCCACGGCGGTACAGGCAAGGCCCGAAGACAGGCGCGGAACGTTCATGGGACTCCCTCGGATACGACATCTGAACTTCCACCGACAGACTGATTGTCCGTTATGCCCTACTGGAAGAGTGGGAGGCCACCCCAGCCGAGGCAGCCGGCTGCCGCCTTGACCGACACGAGCCGCCCGCGCTGGCTCCCTTTATCCCCCCAACGCAGACCGGCAAGGGACCGGGGTTCCCGAACACGAGCAGGTGGGTGATCAGGTCAGCCGGACCGGGTCGCCCCTCGGCACACAGCCCCTCGACCCTGTCGGCGGCCGACTGACCGGCGAGCAGGAGCACCCAGGTCAAGCACCTTGAAACAGGCAGCCGTCCCGAGCCCGAACAGGACAGGCCGACTCCAGGCGAGACTCCCAGTTCACCTGGACAGGTGAAACCAGGCACAGCACCGCCCGGCTGATCTCGGCTCATCACCTGGTCAGTGATACGCCGAGACCATGGGGACTACGAGCAGCACCGACAGCATTCATCACACCCGTGAACAAAAGCGTCTGACAGCCAGCCGCCTATTCCAACAGGGCGACCTGTCGGACGGGGAGATCGCGCGCCTGCTGGGCGCGCACGCATCGACGGTGCGCAGCTGGCACCACACATGGACCGCGGGCGGCCCCGACGCCCTGCTCGGACACGCGAACGGCGGCGTCAAGTGCCCCCTGGACCCGGCCCAATGCCAGGCCCTGCGCGAACTGCTGCGCCGCGGCGCTGCGGACTACGGCTTCGCCACCGACATCTGGACCCTGGCCCGGATCCGCCAGGTGATCGACGAGCGCTTCTCGGTGGCCTACACCTCCCTGTCCGGGATCAGCCACCTCCTGCACCGCATGGGCTTCACCTCGCAACCGGCCCACCGCGACGTCCCCGGGCACGACGGGGGCGCGATCTGGGAATGGGTGGACACCACCTGGCAGGACACGCACACACAGGTGTGACTGTTCAGTCGAAGTGGCGGATGTGCGCTTGATTTGGCGGAATGAGGCCGGGTCGGGGTCACGAGTGATCGGGGTGTCTGTCCCGTTGCACTCCAGTTGGCGGATTCGCAGACCTTCGCGTTCGTGGTGGCCGTTTCGCATTGGATGCTTGAATCGATCGCTTCGCGCTTGTCCGGTCTCGCTGGACCTGGTGGCGCCTCAGGTGACAGTCGGCCAATTCCCGGCGTGTGTGGCTCGCCACGCCCGGATTTGATCTCTCGGGGTGGATCGCGTCTCATCGGGCACCCGCCACTGCGGACTGTGCCCACGGACGGCTCCGGAGTTGAGCCGTGGGCGCCGTGGCAAGGACATCTCCTCGCCTTCGCTCGTAGTCCTGAGGAATCCCGGACCGCCGATCTGCGGTGAAGGCCAGGGCGACAACCTTCGCGCGGCAAAGCCCGATCCGCAGGGCGCGAGGGACCGCCGGGCCCACCGTCGATCCCCCGAACGCCCGGTCACTCTTGTGAGCGGTTTGGTTGGTGCGGGAGCGGGCATGGCGTTCGACCGAGGTGGATGATCTTCGGCGGCAGGTCCCGCAAGGTGCCCCGCCTGCCCGTCCGTGTCGACACATTCAGGAGCGAAACGATGGCCGCAGTGACGCAGAACCACGCCCCTTGGGGCCTCGCCCGGATCTGCCAGCGTCAGGCGGTCTCGGACGACCCCTCCACGTGGGAGTACGTCTGTGGTGCACGTCGGTCTGCGATCGTGTTGTGGGACCGGGCAGTCCGGCCCCAGGCGGGGCCGGACCTCAGCAAGGCTCGCTCTCTCAGGCCGCGTCCCGCGTGAGCCGAGCGCTGTGCCCCTGCCCTGGGGTCCACAGCCGCCCGCCGTCCTCCTGATGGATGCGGCGCGACGTCGCGTTCTGGGACATGGCGAAGGCGAGGGCGAAGACCTTCTGGCGCTCGATCCCGTAGGAGATCATCCTGCGGTTCCACAGGCTGAGGTCGAACTGGCTGTTCACGGACTCCGAGTCGCTGCGGTAGGGGTACACCGTCTGATGGGCGAGGGTGAGCTGGGGTATCTGCTGCAGGTACTCGGCTCGGTGGAAGCCCAGTTCCGCGTCGCTCTTCCGAGGCTTGCCGGTGGCCGGGTCGACCACCTTGCGGTCCAGGGAGTGGCTGGTGATGCCCACCTGGACGCGGTGCTCGTGGGGACCGTAGCGGCACGGGACCCGCAGCGTGTGGTACCAGCGGGACTTGCTCGCTCCCGCACCGTGCTGAAGGCGCGTCACCGGGACCGGGATCAGGACGGAGGTGCCGTCGTCGATGATGACGCGTTCGGCCACCCGGCCCTGGTCGCACCACAGGTCGTGGCGGCAGCGGCCCGGGCGCAGCAGTTCCAGGTGTCGGGGCCGGATCGACTTGTGCTGCTTGTTGATCACGAGCAGGCCCAGTCGGGCCAGGGCGTCGCGGTGCACCCCGCGGAACGCGCCGTCGTAGACCACGCCCATGCATCCCGGCAGGTCGCGCTTGAGTCGGCTGAAGTGCCGCACTGCGATGGCGGCCTCGTCCTCGTACGCTCCGCCCGCAACATGGGCGAAGGAAAGGATGACCCGGCGCCAGTAGCAGTCGTCCCGGGCACTCGCGAAGAACCACTTGGTGCCGCGCACGGCGACTTTCTCCTCCTCGCCGTTCTCGTAGTAGACGCGTGCCGCGGAGTAGACGCGGTGCAGCTTGATCTCACCCGTCGTGGTGTCCACAGTGACGGTCCGCTCGGCCTTGGAGGGGGCCTTGGGTACGGTCCCGTCGCCCACGATCAGCTGTCGCCGCTCGGGCCTGGCCCAGTTCCTGGGTGCGTCCTCGGGGAACAGGCCCTGCTCCAGGGCCTGTTGGAAGCTGGACCTGCGGAACTCCTCCTCGAGTTCCTCGAAGGCCGGCGCGAGCAGTTTGGCTTCGGCGTACTGGTACTGGTCCCGGGTGGGTGCCTGGTCGGGCAGCCTGGCGGCCATGGCGCGGGAGAGGTTCGCGCGGATGTGTTTGCGCACGGACTTCCACTGGACTTCGTCCGTCAGGGCCCCGACCGCTGACCGCTTGGACTTCGTCACGGGCATCAGTGCGGCGATCATCAGGTAGACCACGGTCGGCGACCGACTCCTCGTCGCCACCGAACCGCTGAGCCCCTATCCCGGCGGGGACCGCAGCGTTCTCGCCCAGCACGAGACCTTCCTCGATCCGCTGGTCCTGCTGACGGTGGCGGCCGGGGTCACCCGCCGGGCGCGGCTCGGCACCAGCACCCTCAACGCGCTGTGGCAGCCGCCCATGCTGCTGGCCCGCTCGCTCGCCACGATCGACCAGGTCTCGGCCGGAAGGCTCGATGTCGGACTCGGGCTGGGGTGGTCCCGCGACGAGTACCAGGCGGTCGGCACCCCGTGGCAGGGTCGGGGGGTGCGGCTGGAGGAGACCCTCGACCTGTTCGACCGGATATGGGCCGAGGACGAGGTGGTCCGGCACGACGGCGCACTGTGGACCGTTCCCCCCTCCTACGTGCGCCTGAAACCCCGTCAGCGGCCGCGGCCGCCAGTGCTGTTGGGCGGCTTCGGCCCGGCGACCCTCGCCCGCGTCGGCCGCCGCGCCGACGGCTGGCTCGGGGTCGGCCTACCGCTGCCGGTGCTGGCCCAGGCCTGGGAGGCCGTCACCGGGCACGCCGCGAAGGCCGGCCGGGACGCCGACGCGCTCCGTCTGGTCCTCCGGGTCAACCCGGTGTTCTCGGCCGATCCCGTGCCGGACGAACAGGTCCCCAACCGGGGCACGGTTCGGCAGTTGGCCGACTACCTGTCGGCAGCCGTCGAGAGCCTCGGCGCGGAGCCGCTGATCGACCTGCACCACACCGCCGACGATGTCGAGGAGTTCCTGGACCTGGCCCGCGAGCTCCACGACCTCGTGCGCTCGCGCACCGCCTGAACCCCGGCGCACGGCCGGTGGCTGGGCCGCCGGTCCACGGCGGGCCCAGGTCCACCGGCAACCGAGGGGGTCAGCGGGCGGGGTCGGCGACCCGCTCCGGCTCGTCGGCCTTGGGTGCCGGGATGCGCCCGAGGCGGCTCTTCACGCCCCAGGTGGTGACCAGCTTCAGCGCCTCGCCGACGATGTTGCCGCTCATCTTGCTGGCGCCGAACTCCCGCTCGACGAAGGTGATCGGCACCTCGGCGACCTTGAAGCCGGCCCGGACCGTGCGCCAGGCCAGGTCGACCTGGAAGCAGTAGCCCTGCGAGGCGACCTCGCTCATGCCGATGCCGAGCAGGGTCTCCTTGCGGAAGGCGCGGTAGCCGCCGGTGACGTCCCGGATCGGCACCTGCAGCATCAGCCGCGAGTAGGTGCTGCCGCCGCGCGACAGCAGTTCGCGCTTCTTGGGCCAGTTGACGACCTCGCCGCCGGGGACCCAGCGCGAGCCGAGCACCAGGTCCGCGTGGCGCAGCGCGGTCAGCAGCCGGGGCAGCTGCTCGGGCTGGTGCGAGCCGTCCGCGTCCATCTCGACCAGGACGTCGTAGCCGTTGTCGATGCCCCAGCGGAAGCCGGCCAGGTAGGCCGCGCCCAGACCCTCCTTGCCCTTGCGGTGCAGCACCTGGAGGTTCGGGTCATCGGCGGCGAGCGCGTCGGCGGCCTGACCGGTGCCGTCGGGGCTGTTGTCGTCCGCGACCAGGATGTGCGCCTCGGGGACGGCCGCGCGGACCCGGGCGGTGATCCGGCCGACGTTCTCGATCTCGTTGTACGTCGGAATGATCACAAGGATTCTGCCGAGGTCGCCGAAGGTTTCGGTACTTTCGGTCGTGGTGTCCGACACGGGCTGGCCCCTTACTCCGCTTGCCGCGATCGTGCTCATTTTCCGTCGCGGCATCCCGCCGCGACACTCTCCCGGTCGGCTTGCCGCGCTACTGCTACCACGGACCGCGTAAGGGGAAATCGTGACGACGGTACAGGGCGCGCTTCGCCCGCCGCATCCCAGGGACTCGCCGGGGAACGGCGTCGGACGACCTTTTGCGTCGTCGGAACGCGGCTGTACCCGCTTCCGAGCGCCCTCTTTGAAAGGAAGTGGCAGACGGGTAAGAAAGCGGTATGTCCGGGCGTTGCCACCGCTCTCGAACGGGCCGGGCATTCCCCCCGGACAGCCGGTCGACGGCGGTCCCGAGGACGTGATCGAGGGTCAATTCCCGTGACGATATGACGAGAGTTCTGCTCTCGCCGCGCCACCGACCGGATCGGCAAATAGCACTATTTGGGACATATACCTACCTGGTATCGAATCTGCATGCGTCCGCGCCCGGTTCGAACTGCGAAGGATGGCTCTCCCCGGTGGACCATCTGGGGCGCCATCATCGTCGCCCGGCTGGCCTGACCGCCCGTCAGCGGCGGTTGACGGCTGCGGCCTGGACGGCGGTCAGCACCGGGGTGTCGCCGCCGATCAGCTCCAGCGCCAGTCCGGCCGTCTCCGGGTGGTGCAGCAGGTGCGCCAGCACGTCGGCGACGTCGGCGCGCGGGACGCCGCCGCGTCCGGTCCGCTTGGCCAGCAGCACCCGGCCGGTGCCCGGGTCGTCGGTCAGCCAGCCGGGGCGCAGGATCGTCCAGTCCAGCCCGGAGCGCACCACCAGCGCGGCATCGGCCGCCCCCTTGGCCCGGAGGTAGGCCGCGAAGCCCTCGTCGGTGTCCGGGGCCGGCTCGCGGTCCGCGCCCATCGAGGACAGCTGCACGAAGCGGCGCACCCCGGCCCGTTCCGCCGCGTCGGCGAAGCGGACCGCGCCGAGGTGGTCGATCTCCTCGGTCCGGCCGACGCCCCCCTTGCCCCCGGCGCCGGCCGCGAACACCGCCGCGTCCGCCCCGGCCAGGACCGCGGCCAGCTCCTCCACCGTGGCGGTCTCCAGGTTGCAGTGGACCGGCTCGGCCCCGGCCTCCCGCACGTCCTCCTGCTGCTCCGGCTTCCGGACCAGGCCGACCGGGCTGTCCCCCCGGTCGGCGAGCAGCCGCTCCAGCAGCAGGGCGATCTGACCGTGTCCACCCGCGATGACGATGCGCATGGAACCGACGATAGGAGCCGACCGGGGGCGCCGCACCCGGTGGTACCGCACCCGGTGCAGCCGCCGGATACGGTGCCCGGACGACGCCCGGCCCCACCCCGGGTTTGTACCGTGGGCGGATGGCAGCGAACGGATGGTGGCGCCGGGTGTCCCCCGGCCGGGCGGTGGTGCTGGACGCCGTGGCGGCGCTGCTGGTGTTCGGGCTGCTGCTGGCCGCCGCCGCGATGGCGGCCCGGCCCTCGCGGCACGTGCTGCCGACGCTGGACTCGCTGCACCCCGCCGCCGTCGTCCTGGCCGCCGCCTCCTGCGGGACCCTGCTGCTGCGCCGGCACCGGCCCTGGGGCGCGCTGGCGCTGTCCCTGGTCTGCGGCGTGCTCTACGCCCTGGCCGGCTACACCATGAACCCGTTGCTGATGCTCCCGACGGTGGTCGCGCTCTACACCGTGGCCGTCAGCACCGACCGCCGTACCGCCTGGGGCACCGCGGCCGGCTCGGTGGCGGTGCTGGTCGGCGCCGGGATCGCGCTCGGCCCGGAGACATGGCTGCAGCCGCAGAACTTCAGCGTGCTCGCCTGGGCCGGGACGGCGGCGGCCGTCGGCGACGCGGTGCGCTCCCGGCGCGCCTACATCGCCGCCGTCGAGGAGCGGGCCGAGCGCGCCGAACGCACCCGCGAGGAGGAGGCCGGCCGCCGGGTCGCCGAGGACCGGATCCGGATAGCCCGCGAGCTGCACGACGTGGTCGCCCACCACATCGCGCTGATCAATGCCCAGGCCGGGGTCGCCGTCCACCTCGCCGGCGAGATCCCGGCGCCGGTCCTCGCCGCGCTGGAACACATCCGGGACGCCAGCCACGAGGCACTGCAGGAGCTCAAGGCGACGGTGGGGCTGCTCCGGGCCTCCGACGAGTCCGGCGTGCCGCTGGAGCCCGCTCCCGGCGTCGCCCAGCTGCCCGAGCTGCTGGCCTCCTTCGCCCGCGCCGGGCTGGCCGTCAGCCTGGAGCAGCAGGGCGAGGTCAGGCCGCTGCCGCCGGCCGTGGACCTGACCGCGTTCCGGATCGTCCAGGAGTCGCTGACCAACGTCAGCAAGCACGCCGGGGTGCCCACCGCCCGGGTGCAGCTCTTCTTCGGGCCCGAGCAGCTGGCCATCCGGGTCGAGGACGACGGCCGCACCGCGCCGATGCGCAGCAGCTACCTGGACCAGGGGCAGGGCCACGGGCTGACCGGCATGGGCGAGCGGGCGGCGGTCGTCGGCGGCACGCTGAGCGCCGGACGCGACCCCTGGGGCGGGTTCCGGGTCGCGGCCGACCTACCCTTGCGTCCGGTGGCGAGGGGAGCCGAGACATGACCATCCGGGTGCTGCTGGCCGACGACCAGGCCCTGCTGCGGGGCACCTTCCGCATGCTGATCGACTCGACGCCGGACATGGAGGCGGTCGGCGAGGCCGCCGACGGCCGCGAGGCGGTGGAGCTGGCCGGGCCGCTCCGGGCCGACGTGCTGCTGATGGACATCCGGATGCCGGGCCTGGACGGCCTGGCCGCGACCCGGCTGATCTGCGCCGACCCGGAGCTGTCCGGGGTCCGGGTGCTGATCCTGACCACCTTCGAGTTCGACGAGTACGTGGCGGAGGCGCTGCGCGCCGGGGCCAGCGGCTTCCTCGGCAAGGGCATGCGCCCCGAGGAGCTGCTGGAGGCGATCCGCACGGTCGCGGCCGGTGACTCGCTGCTCTCCCCCTCCGCCACCCGCACCCTGATCACCCGGTTCCTGGCGCAGCCGCAGCGCGCGGACGCGACCGCCGGCGCGGACCCGGCCCGGCTGGACGTGCTGACGCCGCGCGAGCGCGACCTGATGGCGCTGGTCGCCCTCGGCCACTCCAACGACGAGATCGCCGAGCGGCTCCTCCTCAGCCCGCTGACGGTGAAGACGCACGTCAACCGGGCGATGACCAAGCTCGGCGCCCGCGACCGGGCCCAGCTGGTGGTCATCGCCTACCAGTGCGGCCTGGTGCTGCCCGGCGCCCGCTGAGCCGCCCCTGGGGCCGTCCCTCAGGGGCGCCCGCCTACTTCAGGAGGAGAACCGGCTCCGGTCTACTACGCCCGTGGTAGGACCGGGACGCTGCCGCAGGGGGACGCGCCGGGGTGCCCGGCACGGAAGGCTGGGGAGCATGAACGGACTCCCGCGATGATCGTAGCCAGCAACCTCACCAAGCGTTACGGCGACAAGACCGCTGTGAACGACCTGTCGTTCACCATCCGCCCCGGCATCGTCACCGGCTTCCTCGGCCCCAACGGCGCCGGCAAGTCGACCACGATGCGCATGATCATGGGTCTGGACGCGCCGACGCAGGGCAGCGTCACCGTCAACGGCAAGCGCTACGCCGACCATGCCGCGCCGCTGCACGAGGTCGGCGCGCTGCTGGAGGCCAAGGCCATCCACACCGGTCGTTCCGCCCGGAACCACCTGCTGGCGCTGGCCGCGACCACCGGCATCGGAGCCCGCCGGGTGGACGAGGTGATCGAGCTGGTCGGTCTGACCGAGGTGGCCCGCAAGCGGGCCGGCGGCTTCTCGCTGGGCATGGGGCAGCGGCTGGGCATCGCCTCCGCGCTGCTCGGCGACCCGGCCACGGTCCTACTGGACGAGCCGGTCAACGGCCTCGACCCGGAGGGCATCCTCTGGATCCGCAACCTGCTCAAGGGCCTGGCCTCGGAGGGCCGCACGGTCTTCGTCTCCTCGCACCTGATGAGCGAGATGGCGCTGACCGCCGAACACCTGATCGTCGTGGGACGCGGCAAGCTCATCGCCGACACCTCGGTCGCCGACTTCACCCGCAGCGCCTCCCGCAACGTCGTCCGGGTCCGTTCCCCGCACGCCGAGAAGCTGCGCTCGCTGCTGGTCGGCCCGGACGTCACGGTGGACGCCGTGGAGCCGGGCACGTTCGAGGTCACCGGCCTGGACAGCGACCGGATCGGCACCGTCGCCGCCGAGAACGGCGTCACCCTGTTCGAGCTCGCGCCGCAGCAGGCCTCCCTGGAGGAGGCGTTCATGGAACTCACCCGGGACGCCGTCGAGTACCACGCCAGCACCACCGTCGCCGCCCACGGCGGCGCGCCGGTCGGCACCGGAAGGAGCACGTCATGAGCACCGCCACCGCGCCCGACGCGACCGTGAAGGCCTCGTTCGCCAAGGGGCAGGGCAAGGTGACCCAGGCGCGAGTGATCAACTCCGAGTGGATCAAACTACGCACCCTGCGCTCCACCCCGATCACTCTGCTGGTGGCCGTCCTCATCATGGTCGGCCTGAACCCGCTGATCACTTGGGCGAACGCCAGCCACGGCGGCGGCCACGGCGACGCCGTCAACGGCGCGGAGCTCAGCCTGGGCCTGTACATCCTGGCCCAGTTGGCCGTCGGCGTGCTCGGCGTGCTGATCGTCAGTGGCGAGTACAGCACCGGGATGATCCGTGCCAGCCTCTCCGCCGTGCCCAAGCGGCTGCCGGTGCTGTGGGCCAAGGCGATCGTCTACGCCGTGGTCGTGCTGGTCGTGATGACGATCGCCTGCCTCGGCGCGTTCTACGGCGGCCAGGCGATCCTGTCCCACTACGACCGGGCCGTGACCCTCACCGATCCCGGTGTGGCGCGGGTGGTCTTCGGAACCGGGCTCTACCTCACGTTCGTGGGCCTGCTCGGCATCGGCCTCGGCGCGCTGATCCGCAATGCGGCGGGTGCCATCGCCGTGCTGGTCGGCATCCTCTGGGTGGTGCCGATCCTCGCGCACCTGCTGCCTTCGAGCTGGGCCCCCCACATCGTTCCCTACCTTCCCAGCAACGCCGGTAGCGCGATGCTCTCGGTGGTGCCGGACCCGACGATGATGTCCCCCTGGAGCGGGTTCGCCCTCTTCGCCGGCTACGCGGTGGCCCTGCTGGCGGTCGCCGGCCTGCTGCTGAAGCGCCGCGACGCCTGACCCGTCCCACCGTTCCTCTGCCGGAACACCACAGCGCTGCGCCCCCGGACCTTCGTCCGGGGGCGCAGCGCTGTTCGGTGCTGTCCGAGCGTCAGAAACGGCCCGCGAAGGTCGGGGCGTAGTCGCTGATGGTGTCGATCTTGACACCGGCGCTCGGGTTGGCGGCCTCGACGTAGGAGCCGTTGCCGATGTAGATGGCGACGTGGTACGCGTTGGCGGCGGTGCCGTCGGTGGACCAGAACAGCAGGTCACCGGGCTGGAGGGCGTTCATCGAGACCGGGGTCGCGGCGGCGGCCTGATCCTCGCTGGTGCGCGGGATGCTGATGCCGGCCTGGGCCAGCGCGGCCTGGGTCAGGCCCGAGCAGTCCCAGGTGTTCGGGCCGGTGCCGCCGTAGACGTAGGCGTCGCCGACCTGCGCCTGGGCGAAGGCGATGGCCGCGGCCATGCCGCTGCTGCTCGCGGTCGAGGAGCTGCTGCTGCTCGTGCTGGTCGTGGTCGTGGTGGCGGCCGGGGCACTGGTGCTGCTGGTGGTGCTGTCGGACGAGGAGCTGGAGGAGCTGTCCGAGGCGGACCAGTTGGAGCTGCCGGCGCTGTAGCTGGAGCCGGAGCCGGAGTTGGAGCTGTCCAGGTTCGCGCTGCCGGAGACCGTGTCGGAGGAGGTGGTGGCGCCGGTCGCGGCGGTGCGGCCGGACAGGGCCAGGCGCTCGCCCGGGTAGATCAGGTCCGGACCCTGGGTGAGGACCGAGCGGTTGAGGGCGTAGAGCCGCTGCCAGCCACCGTTGACGTCGTGGTCGGCGGCGATGGTGGAGAGCCAGTCGCCCGCGAGCACGGTGTAGTACGAGGCGGTGGTGGTGTCGGCGGCCCGGGTGCCGCTCGCCGAGGTGGGGGCGGCGACGGCGGCCGGGGCGGTCGCCGGGGCGGAGGCAGGAGCGGCGGCCGGGGCCGTGGCGGAGGCGGTGTTGGCGGTGATCATCGGAACGGCGAGGCTGACGATGCCGGCGAGGCCGACACCGGCGAAGAGGCGCTGCTTGGTGGTGCGCCGGGCCTTGACGGCCCGGTGGCGACCGGTGCCGGCGGTGGAACCGGTACGGCCGTTGGTCTCATGGGTGCTCGAAGGCAGCATGTTGAAGCGGTCCTCTCCCACGCCTGCGAGGTGAGCTGTCGGATTCGGGCTGGAGTTGCCCGGCCGTGCTGAGCACGGCTTCACCCCAAGCCGCGACTGTGAGATCGCGGCGACTTACCTGGTTCCCCCGCCCCTGCCGTGGTGCGGTGCCGATGTGCCACAGCCTCCGGCGGCAGGACTCGGCGTTCCGGAGGCGTTGGTTCCGCATAAGTGCGAACGGACCGAACGCTAGGCAGATTGTGCTTGAAACTACAACTCGGTGTGAGCCTACTCACATACAAACCGGAATAAAAAGGGCTTCGGCTGCCCAGATGCTGCCGTGACAAGGCAGACCTAATGTCGTTGTTGTCCATATATAAAGGGATGGGAGCCACCGACCATGACAGGTACGGCAGCAGACCCCGGGACAACGTCCAAGAGCCTCGCCCCCGACGGCCGGGGCGAGAACCACCGCTGGTGGGTGCTGGCCGTGATCGGCCTGGCCCAGCTGATGGTGGTGCTCGACGCAACCATCGTGAACATCGCCCTGCCGTCCGCGCAGAAGGACCTCGGCTTCAGCAACGGCAACCGCCAGTGGATCGTCACCGCCTACGCCCTCGCCTTCGGCAGCCTGCTGCTGCTCGGCGGGCGGATCGCCGACCTGGTGGGCCGCAAGCGGGTCTTCCTGATCGGACTGGCGGGCTTCTCCGTCGCCTCCGCCATCGGCGGGGCCGCGCCCAGCTTCGAGGTGCTGGTCATCGCCCGCGCCCTGCAGGGGGCCTTCGGCGCGCTGCTGGCGCCCGCCGCACTCTCCCTGCTGACGACGACCTTCACCGACTCCGCAGAGCGCGCCAAGGCGTTCGGCATCTACGGCGCCATCGCCGGCACCGGCGGCGCCGTCGGCCTGCTGCTCGGCGGGCTGCTCACCGAGTACCTGGACTGGCGCTGGTGCCTGTACGTCAACCTGCTGCTGGCCGTGCTCGCCATCATCGGCGCGGTCCGGCTGCTGCACGCCGGCCGGCCGGCCGACCCGCCCAAGCTGGACATCCCCGGCACGGTCGTGGTCTCACTGGGCCTGTTCGGGCTGGTCTACGGCTTCTCCAACGCCGAGACCCACTCCTGGAGCTCCGTCGGCACCTGGGGCTTCCTGGCCGCCGGGGTGCTGCTGCTCGCCGTCTTCGCCTGGTGGCAGACGCGCACGCCGCATCCGCTGCTGCCGTTGCGGGTGGTGCTCGACCGGAACCGGGGCGCGTCCTTCCTGGCGATGTTCCTGGCCGGCGCCGGGATGTTCGGGGTCTTCCTGTTTCTGACCTACTACCTGCAGCAGTCGCTGCTCTACTCGCCGGTCAAGACCGGACTGGCCTTCCTGCCGATGGTCGCCGTGATGATCGTCACCTCGGTCACCGCCACCAACAAGCTGGTGCCCAGGCTGGGCGCCAAGCCGATCGTGCCGGTCGGCATGCTGCTCGGCGCCTGCGCGATGGCCTGGCTCACCAGGCTCGACCTGAACAGCACCTACGCCGCCGACGTGATGCCGCCGCTGCTGGTGCTCGGCCTCGGCCTCGGCCTGATCTTCGCCCCGGCGATGTCGCTGGCCACGGCCGGGGTCGAGCCGCACGACGCGGGCGTCGCCTCGGCCACCGTCAACACCAGTCAGCAGGTGGGCGGTTCGATCGGCACCTCGCTGCTGAACACCCTGGCCACCAGCGCCGCCACCGCCTACCTGGTCGGCCGGGCGCACACCTCGGCCAACACCGCCCAGGCGCAGCTGCACAGTTACTCGACCGCCTACTGGTGGTCGGCCGGGTTCTTCCTGTTCGGGATGGTGGTCTGCGGCCTGCTCTACCCGGTGGGCCGACCCCGGATCAATCCGGAGAACGCGGACGCCCCCATCCACATGTGACCTCCGTCAGACGTGGATGGGGGCGCGGCGGGTGGCCCCGGTGTCAGCCGAGGCGGGTGAGCCGGGTCCCGTAGGAGGGCTCGGCCAGGTCGGACTGGAGGTTTATCGGGATCCGCTGGGCGCTGACCCCGGTGCCGACGACCAGCTCGCCGACGCCGTCGCCGGCCCGGCCGGTGCGCGGCAGCACCCCGCCCGTCGCCTCCAGCGAGACCGGCACCGAGGTGCCGGACCAGCCGATCACGTTCACGTCCTTGGACGCCACCACCGGCGTCCGGCCGCCCTCGCCGTCGTCCACGTAGCCGACGACCTCGCCCTGGTGCACCAGGATGTGCGACTGGAGCACGCCCTCAGCGCTGACCAGCAGCTTCTTGCTGGTCGCCATGACGTTGTCGAGGATGCCGAAGGTCGAGCTCAGGGCCGGCTGCCCCAACGTCACACCGAGCACGGTCTGGGTGGTCCCGCCGATCTTGACCTGCGCCGCCCACATCAGGCAGCCCAGCGCCGCCGAGTCGGAACCGGTCTTGACCCCGATCACGCCGTTGGCGCCGAGCAGCTTGTTGGTGTTGTAGGTCAGCGGGTTCTCCGGCGGCGAGAACGACTGGGTGCTCACGATCTCCCGGAAGACCGGCGTCTCCATGACCACCTTGGCCAGCTTGAGCTGGTCGGCGGCGGTGCTCTTGGTGGTGTCCTCCAGACCGCTGGGGTCGGTGTAGGTGGTCTGCGACATCCCCAGCGCCGTCGCCTCGGCCTGCATCTTGGCGACGAAGGCGGCGTCGGTGCCCGCGTCCCAGCGGCCGAGCAGCCGGGCGACGTTGTTGGCCGAGGGGATCAGCAGCATCTGCAGGGCCTGGTACTCGGTCAGCTGCTCGTTCGCGCTGACCTTCATCACCGACTCCCCGCCGGCCGTGCCGTTGGTGTAGTCGGTCACCGCCTGCTGGTCGACGGTGATCACCGGGCCCTGCTGGCCGACGGCCAGCGGGTGGTCCTTGAGGATCAGATGGGCCGTCATCACCTTGGTCACGCTGGCGATCGGCACGGCGGTCTCCGCGCCGTTCTGGCCCAGTGAGCCGAGGCCGTCGACCTCCACCGCCGACTGTCCCGCCGTCGGCCAGGACAGGGCCGGTGCAGAGCCGCCGAAGGTGTACTCCGAGGCGGCGGTCAGCCGCAGTTGCGGCGTCGGCAGCGGGCGCAGCACCTGGACCACCGCGAGCACCGCCAGGACGACGCAGAGCAGGCCGCCCCAGAGGGCGGTCCGCTTGGCCGCGCGGCGCAGCGGGGTCATCGGCCGGCGACTGAGCGTCGCCAGGAGCTCCAGCGCCTCGGAGGTGGTCTCCGGGCTGCCTTCCGGGGCCGGGCCCGCCCCCGGTCCGACTCCCTGTCCGACTCCCGGTCCGGGGGCTGGTTCCAGAGCCGGTTCCGGAGCCGGTTCCGGGGCCGGGATCGGCACGGCGTCGAACGCCCGCAGATAGGCCGGGTTGAGGGCGGCGGCCGGAGCGGACTGCTCCACCGGCTCTTCGGGCTCGGCGGCCGGGTCGTCGACCTCGTCCGGGTCCAGCCGGAAGCCGCGGAACTGGCGCAGGGTCTGGGTCGGCGGGTCGTAGGGGACGCGCAGGGCGGTGGTGGGCTCGTCGAGGGTGGCCGCGTGCTCGGACTCGCCGCGGGCGCCGACCCCGCTCAGCTCCAGCACGGCCCCGCGCGGGGCGTCCTCGGCGTCGGCGGCTTCGTCTGCGGCGTCGGCCTCGTCAGCGGCGGGCTCGGCGTCCCCGGCAGCGTCGCCCCCGGCAGCGGCGCCCCCGGCGTCGACGTCCTCGGCGGCGTCCGCGGCCTCGGCGGCGGGCTCCTCGGCCGCGTCGTCGTCGGGCTCCGGGACGGCCTCGGCCTCCGGGGCGGCGTCAGCCTCCGGCGCGGCGGCCTCGGCGGCGGTCCCGTCCGGCTCCGGCGCAGCCGTCTCCGCGGACGCTGTCTCCGCGGACGGCGTCTCGGCGCGGGTGGCTGTCGGAGTGGGCTCCGCGGCGGATGCCGACCCCCGCGTGTCCTCGTTCCGCTCCGCCCTGTCGGGGGACTCGCCCACGTAACCCAGCCTCCTCGTGTGTGTCCTGTTTGGTGTGCCCGATGGGCGCGCGGCATCCGCGCGCCGACCCCAGTTTCCTGCACGCCCGCCGCATCCCGCGCACACGATGCCCCGTACCGGCGTTTCCCCTGGGACGACAGCCACTGCTGAGGCAGACGTGGACTTCGTCCGGGTGGTTCCGGAGATCACGTTGTCGTGTCACTCTCGAGGCACCCTCGACAGCAGGGTGTGAGAGGCGTCACTCTGTCTTCATCCACGCGGGGAGGCTTGGATGGGCAAGAGCCGCAGAACAATTCCCGAGGAACTGTTGTTGCTCGCACTGGACCCGGCAACCGGGACCACCGCGCAACCGCAGACCCTTGACCTCGGACTGGCCGGGGCACAGCTCGTCGAGCTGGCCATGGCCGGGAGAATAGTCCCGAACGGGGACCGGATCGCCGTGGTGAACCCACGGCCGACCGGTGACCCGACACTGGACCACGCCCTCGAACTGCTGCGCCGTCGCGGCAGTGCGGTGCGTGCCGTTCACTGGATCGGTGGGCCCCGACTGGGGCTGCGCCAGACGTACCTTGCGCACCTGGAGCGGTGCGAGATGGTGCGGGCGGTGCCGGGCCAGGTGTGCGGAGTGCTTCCGACGACGCGCTACCAGGCGTCCGACGACTGCACGAACAGCGCCATCAAGGAACGGCTGGACACGGCCATCCGGACCGGGATCCCCCCGGACCCCCGGACAGCCGCTCTGGCTGCCCTGGCCCACGCCGTGGGCCTCGGAAAACACCTATATCCGGGTAACGAGGGCCGCTCCTCCAGGTCACGCCTGCGCGACCTGATCCGGTACGACCCGCTCGGCGGGATGGTCGCGCACGCCGTCATGGATGTGCAGAACGGCCTGCCGGCGGCCCAGGTACGGGGCGGCGGAGCCGCACCGAACCGGACCGCTCCGCGGAGCGCCGCACGACCCGGCGCCCTGCCGGGCATGGTGCGCACGGGGGTTCGCTGACCGTCGCCGCACCGCACCGCAACCCTCGACCGCCGCCCCACCGCGACCACCCTCGCGGTACGGGCGGCGGTCCGTTTTCTGCCCGGAGGCCGCCTGATGTCCGGCTTGTTCGAACGAGCGACCAACCAGGGTACGCGTCGGCGTGCGCCTGCGTCTCGCACGCCTGCTCATTTCGGTTGCGAGGCTCGATACCGGACGATTGCTCCACACGAGGGCGGTTCCGAGTGGCATCCTGCTGAACACGAGGGATACCAACCAATCCCTGTTCCGATGACTCCATTGCCGGAGGATCAGTTGTCATCCGCCAGCATCAACCCGACCATCCGACGCCGCCGGCTCGGCGCGAAGCTGCGCGAACTCCGGGAAGAACTCGGCATCACCGCCGAGGACGTCGCCCAGCGGCTGCTCGTCTCGCAGTCCAAGATCAGCCGACTGGAGAACGGGCGGCGCAGTATCAGCCAGCGCGACGTGCGCGACCTGTGCCGCGTCTACGAGGTGACGGACGAGAAGCTGCTCGACGCGCTGATGGCGATGGCCCGCGAGTCGCGCCAGCGGGGCTGGTGGCACGCCTTCGGTGACGTCCCCTACAGCGTCTACATCGGTCTGGAGGCGGACGCCGTCTCCATGCACACCTACGAGTCGCTGTTCGTCCCGGGCATGCTGCAGACCCGTGAGTACGCCTACGCGGTGGTGGCCGGCATCCAGCCGGAGGCGCTGCCGGCCCAGAACGAGAAGCGCACGGACATCCGGATGAAGCGTCAGGAGATCATCCGGGACCAGGAGAAGCCGCTGCGGCTCTGGGCGGTCCTGGACGAGGCCGTGCTGCACCGCGAGGTCGGCGGGGTGCAGACGATGCGGGAGCAGCTGGAGTACCTGCTGGAGGTCAGCTCCTGGCCGCATGTCACGGTCCAGGTGCTGCCGTACAGCGTGGGAGCCCATCCGGGGATGAGCGGGACCTTCGCCATCCTGGAGTTCGAGGACCCGGACGACGCGACCGTGGTCTACCTGGAGGGCGTGACCAGCGACCTGTACCTGGAGAAGGAGCAGGACGTGCGGACCTACTCGACGATGTACGAGCACCTCCGCGCCCAGGCCCTGCACCCGGACCAGACCCGGGAACTGATCGACCGGATCGCCAAGGGCTTCGCCGGCTGAGGAGTTCCGCGCGGGTCAGGACGGGTAGTGTACGCGCGAAGCAGCGGCCGACATGCCATCTCGGCCGGAATTCCTCAGTCTTGAGGGTCCGTACGAGGCGACTGGCGCGATCGGCACCCCCCGGGGGTGACACTGGTTGCAGATCAACCAATCCCCACCAGCGAAACCGGAGTGAGTATCCATGACTCAGATCATCCTCACCGCCGACGCCGACCTCGCGTGGCGCAAGTCCTCCTACTCGGGGAACGGCAACTGCGTGGAGGTCGCCGTGCCCGAGGCCGGCATGGCCGTGCGGGACTCCAAGGACCCCAAGGGCCCGGCCCTGCACTTCACCGCCGAGGCCTGGTCGGCGTTTGTCGCCGACGTCGTCGGCGGTGCCTTCGAGATCGGCTGAGTCGGCGAGACCACTGAGCCGGCGCTGAGAACAGCGGCAGGGCCCCTCCCCCGATACGGGAGGGGCCCTGCCGTTCGTCCGCTCAGCGCAGTTGGTCCACGTGGACGTCGGTGCCCGGCAGCGTCGGGACGAAGGGCGCGACCAGCTCGACCCGCGCCCCGGGGACGGCTGCGGCGACCTCGGCGTCCAGCCCGGTGAAGGCGTCCCAGCAGGTGCGCGGGTCGTCCTGGAGGAACCAGAGCAGGGTGAGCCGGGTGTCGACGCCCTCCACCTGCTTGACGTAGGTCATCCGGTCTCCGGGCAGCGGCAGCGGCCGGAACAGCACGCACATGGCCGCCGGGCCACCGGCCCGCAGCTTCGCCGGGAGGTGCCGGTCCAGCAGCCAGTCGGTGAGCCGGTCGCGCTGCGCCGCGTCCTCGGTGTCGATCACCTCCAGCACCAGGCCGCCGTAGGGGTGGTCCAGCGCATGGACGTCCCGCGGGCCGGCTGCGCCGTCCCGATAGGCGGCGGCGACGTGCTGCTGAAAGGCGGTGAAGACGTGGGTGCGGTCCCGGTAGACCCGGCCGTCGCGGTTGAGGCGCTTGTTGATCCCGACGGTCCAGCGCATATGGGCGTCCTGGCGCCCCTCGTTGATCCAGTAGACGGAGAGGTAGCAGCCGGTGGAGACCGGCTCGGCGACCGCCGACTTCTCCGGGTAGCGGAGCAGTTGGAGGTCGCGGGTGGCCACCCAGCGGCGTCCGGCGAACATCCAGGGCATGGCCATCGCCCCGGCGTAGAAGTGGTCGTCCTCGTACCAGCGGTTGTAGCCGTACTCGTGGCCGGGGTGCGGCTCCACCATGGTGATCAGCGCGCTGCCGATGGACACTCCGTAGGGGCCGCGCGACGCCAGGTCGGCGTACCGGTCCAGGTCCTCGCCACCGCTCGGCCGGTCACTCTGCTGCCGGTCGCCGTCTGTCATCTGCTGACCTCCCGATACGTTTGCCCGCCCGTCGAGCTGACGGTAAGTCAGATTTCGACAACTGCCCAGCCCCCCGGCGCGGGTCTGCGGAACTTCGCACAGGCCCGACCCTCCTGGCCGACCGCGACTTCGGACGATCGACCGATGGGCCGCGGCGGCCCCCGGCCCTAGCGTGGGCGCACATGCGCAGACGTGCCGTCGCCCCCGTGGTTGTGCCCGTGCCCTTCGATCCGGCCGCCGCCTGGTCGGCCCGCCGGGTGCTCGGGCTGACCCCCGCGCTGGTGGCGCGGGACCTGGCCGCGCACGGCGTCCACGTGTTCCCGTCACAGGTGATCGCCTGGGAGTCGGGCGAGCTGCTGCCGAGCGAACGCGAACTGACCGCCCTGGCCCGAACCCTGTGGTGCGAGCCGGGGCGGCTGATGGGCGGCCGGGCCCGGAGCATCCGCGACCACCGCCTGGCCGTCGGCATGCCGCTGGAGGAGCTGGCCCGGCGGCTCGGCCTCACCCCGCGCGTGTACGCCCAACTGGAGTCGGCCCCCGCTGGCAGGGCGACCCCGACCGGACCCTGCTGCTGGCCGAGGCCCTGCAGCTGACCCCGTACGGACTGGTGCTCGCCACCGACCGCGAGGAGCAGCTGCGCGACGTGCTGCAGCGGGCCGTGGACGGACGCTGGTCGGCGCAGCTGAAGCCGCTGCTGCGGCTGGTCCCGACCATCCGACGGGAGGCCGCGGAGCACGCGCTGCAGGTGCTCTACCGCGAGGGGCACGCCGCGGGCGTGATGTGGGGCGCCACCCAGCAGCAGGAGCAGGAGCTCGCCGCCCCCGAGCGGCCGCCGCTGACGGAGCGCTTCTGGGCACTGCTGCCGGACTAGCCCACCGCCCGACCGGATCGGGGCGTGGCCGACCCGCGCGCCTCTGGCCTTTCCAGGCGTGCTGTTCTAATCTGACGCATCGTCAGATACCGGCTGGACACTGGCCGTCGCAGAGGGGTTCGCCGCCATGGCACTGTTCGAGGGTCGTACGGTCCTGGTCTCCGGGGTGGGTCCCGGACTGGGGCAGCAGGTCGCGGTACGGGCGGCGCGCGAGGGCGCCAACGTGGTGCTCGGGGCGCGGACGGAGGAGAACCTGGCGAAGGCCGCGGCCGAGATCGAGGCCGGCGGCACCGGACAGGGGGCCGGTCGGGTCGCCTGGCGGTCGACCGACATCGCCGAGCCGGAGGCCTGCGACCGGCTGGCGGAGCTGGCCGTGGAGCGCTTCGGCCGGATCGACGCGGTCGTCCATGTCGCGGCCATGGACAGCTACTTCGGCGGACTGGCCGACGCCGACTTCGCGGCCTGGCGCCGGGTGCTGGACGTCAACCTGATCGGCACCCTCCAACTGACCCGCTCCTGCCTGCCGGCGCTGCGCGAGCGCGGCGGGTCGGTGGTGATCATCGGCACCCAGTCCGCCGTGGCCGCGCCGAGCCAGGTCCGGCAGGCCGCGTACGCGGCCTCCAAGGGCGCGCTGACCTCCGCCATGTACTCGCTGGCCCGGGAGCTCGGGCCGGACCGGATCCGCGTCAACACGGTGCTCCCGGGCTGGATGTGGGGCCCGGCGGTGGAGATGTACGTCCGCTGGACCTCGGGCACCGAGGGCGTGCCGGAGGAGGAGGTCAAGGCCCGGCTCTCGGAGCGGATGGCGCTGCCCGAGCTGGCCACGGACGGCGATGTGGCCGAGGCCGCGCTGTTCTTCGCCTCCGACCGGGCGCGGGCCATCACCGGCCAGTCCCTGCTGGTCAACGCCGGCGAGCTGATGCACTGACGCGCCGGGAACAAGTCGGTTCCATCGCCTCCCTGTTGCTGCGGTCCGGTCCTGACGAAGCGTGTGTTCATGGTGATGAACGCGCGCCGCTTCAAGCAATCACCACGGAGGTCAAGGGAAGGTAAAATCGTTCCACTGGTAGATCGATGTTCACGATTCTGAACAGAAAAATGCCAAGGAATGGGTCATCAGCCATCAATTCCGCCCTTCCTCTGAACGTGGATATGAACGCGCGGTCTTGACCATCGGTCAGGACCGCGCTTCACTTTCGGCATCACGGCATTGGTTATTCACCTTAACTCGCCCTACCGGCTCGCCCCATGGGTGCTGCACGGCCCGGTCCTGCGAAGCGCGCTCCGACCCCCGTTCCGCACACGAGACAAGGCGACCCAGCATGACGCAGACCGCAGCGGCCCCACCCTCCGTACGCCGGATCAATCCCGGCACGCTCTACTTCTTCGGCGCCCTCGGCGGCATCCTCTTCGGCTACGACCTCGGCGTCATCGCCGGCGTGCTGGTGATCATCAGCAAGGTCTGGGCCCTCACCGGGTTCGAGAAGGGCGTCGTCACCGCCAGCCTCTCGGTCGGCGCCATGATCGGCGCCGGTCTGGCCGCCCGGCTCAACAACCGGATCGGCCGGCGGCGCAGCATCATGGTGGCCGGCGTCATCGTCGTCATCGGCACCGTCGCCTGCTGCCTGGCGCCCGACTTCGACTCACTGGTGGTCTTCCGCGGCATCCTGGGCATCGGCATCGGCTTCTCCTCGGCCACCGTGCCGACCTACCTCGCCGAGCTGGCGCCCGGCCGACTGCGCGGGGCGATGTCCTCGCTGAACCAGATCTTCATCGTCCTGGGCATCCTGATCGCCTCCATCGTCACCTACGAGCTCGCCCCGTCCAAGGACTGGCGGTGGATGTTCGCCGGGGCGCTGGTGCCCGCGACCGTCCTCGTGGTCGGCCTCAACTTCCTTCCGGAGACTCCCCGCTGGCTGCTCAACCTGGGCAAGGAGGACGAGGCCCGGGCGGTGCTGGCCAGCACCCACGCCGGTCAGGACGACGACATCGACGCCGAGGTCGCGTCGATCCGCGAGGTCATCCGGGCCGACACCGAGAAGACCGGCCGGATCCGCGACCTGGGCGCCAAGTGGGTCCGGCCGATGCTCTTCGTCGCCCTGCTGCTCGCCGTCGGCCAGCAGTTCTCCGGCGTCAACGCCATCAACGCCTACTTCCCGACCATGCTGGTGACCCTGGGCTTCACCACCAGCATCGCACTGCTCTCGGCGATCGTCCTGGGCGTCACCAAGCTCGCCTTCACCACCTGGGTGGTCTTCGTCGTCGACCGCTGGGGCCGCAAGCCGCTGCTGCTGATCGGCAACGTGGTCATGGTGGTCACCCTGCTCGGGGCCGGCTGGGTCATCCTCCACGTCCACGACAAGGGCACGCTGGGCACCCTGACGGTGATTCTGCTGGTGCTCTACCTGGCCGGCTACGAGCTGGGCTGGGGCGCGGTGGTCTGGGTGATGATGGCCGAGGTCTTCCCGCTGAAGGTCCGGGCGGCCGGCATGGGCGTCGGCGCGGTCGTGCTCTGGGCCGCGACCGGCCTGATCACCGCGCTGTTCCCGATCATCTCCGACAAGAACCACCTGGGCCTCGGGCACGCCATGTGGCTCTTCGCCGGCGTCAACGTCGTGCTGTTCCTGCTCACCTGGTGGCTGGTCCCCGAGACCAAGGGCCGCAGCCTGGAGCAGATCGAGCTCAACCTGCGCGAGAGCGCCACCACCGGCTGACCCCCACCGGCACCACCACCCGACCCTCCCCCGGTCCCGGGGCGGGGCGCCGCTCCCGCAGCAGCGCCCCGCCCCGGCGCCACCCCTGCCACGGCTCGGCCGCCCTCCGGGGCACCCGTTTTATGGGTACCCGGGGCGTGAGCTCCCGGTTTGCGAAGTCGAGCCACCAATCCGCCTCGGATCGGAAACCTTGACTCCACTTCACGTTCGCCCGGCCTTGCACCCACGGGGAATACGGTCCGCCCCATGACCACCCCGCAGACCCCCCGCACCGCCCGCACCGCCCGCGCCATCGGCGCCGCCGCCGTCGCCTCCGCCCTGGCCGTCGGCGCCCTCGCCGCCACCGCCGGCGCCGCGAACGCCGCCCCCGTGGCCGCCCACAGCGCTGCTCACCCGGTCGCCCACACCGTCCCGGCCTGGGCCCGGAAGCACGCCGCGCACCCGATCCCGTTCACCGCGGCCACCGTCACCGAGAACAGCGACGGCAGCTACACCATCAGCTGGGCCGCCACCGGCCTGGCCGGGGTCACCGTCTACGCGGGCGCCACCCAGGACCACATCTACTACCGGCACGCGGTCGCGCGGGGCCGGGGCACCGACAGCGTCACCGTGCCCGCCTCGGCCATCCCCGCCCGCGCGGCCTCCAAGGACCGGCAGTGGTTCCGGCTGGTCCCCAGCCAGGGCGAGGGCCTGACCCTGGCCGACCGCAGCCTGCACCTGGCCAGCGCCCCCAACTTCCGCGACGCGGGCGGCTACCGCACCGCCGACGGCTCCTGGGTGAAGATGGGCCTGATCTACCGCTCCGGCGACATCTCCAAGCTCTCCGCCGCCGACCTCGCGGAGCTGCAGCGCCTCGACATCCACACCGTCTACGACCTGCGCACCGATGCCGAGCGCAGCAGCAGCCCGGACCAGGTCCCGGCCGGCGCCACCGACACCCAGGAGAACATCCTCGGCGCCGCCAGCACCGCCGGCTTCACGCCGACCACCCCCGCCGCGGCCACCCAGGAGATGATCCAGGCCGAGGTCACCATGGTGGACGCGCCCTCCGCGCAGACCGGTTACCACAACGTCCTCACCGGCATCGCGGACCGCCAGGACCTCGCCGTGGTCTACCACTGCACCGCCGGCAAGGACCGCACCGGCTGGGCCAGCGCCGTGCTGCTCACCGCGCTGGGCGTGCCGGAGTCCACGGTCGAGTCCGACTACCTGGCGAGCAACACCTACAACGCCGCCTCGAACGCCGCCACCCTGGCGCAGCTGCCGCCCGCCTACGCGGCCGTCTACCAGCCGCTGCTGACGGTCACCCCGGCCTACCTGGCCAGCGGCTTCAACGAGGTCACCGCGCAGTACGGCACCTTCGCCAACTACCTGAACAAGGGCCTGGGCATCGACTCCAAGACCCTGCACGAGCTCCGCTCGGAGCTCCTCGTCGGCTGAGGCCCTCGCGGAACCCCACGCACGTCCGGGGGCGGTACGGCGACACCGGCGCCGTACCGCCCCCGGACCGCGTTCGGTCCAGGACCGTGTTCACTCCAGGACCGGCAGCAGTGCCGGGAGGTGGCCGTCGGAGGCCAGGGCGGCGGCGCGGCGCTCCTCGGGGACCGGGTTGTAGTTGGTGGTGCGCTGGGCGGCCGGACGACCGGCTGCGGCGGCCATGGCCTCCAGGCCGCGGATGGACTCGTAGCTGCCGTAGGCCGAGCCGGCCATCCGGGAGATGGTCTCCTCCATCAGCGTGCCGCCCAGGTCGTTGGCGCCCGAGCGGAGCATCTCGGCCGCGCCGTCGGCGCCCAGCTTGACCCAGCTGGTCTGGATGTTGGGGATGTGGGTGTGCAGCAGCAGCCGCGCCATCGCGACCACCGCCCGGTTGTCGCGCATGGTCGGGCCGGGACGGGCGATTCCGGCCAGGTAGACCGGGGCGTTGGTGTGGATGAACGGCAGCGTGACGAACTCGTTGAAGCCACCGGTGCGTTGCTGGATCTCGGCCAGTAGCCGCAGGTGGGCCAGCCAGTGCCGGGGCTGGTCGACATGGCCGTACATCATCGTCGAGGAGGAGCGCAGGCCCAGCTCGTGGGCGGTGCTGACGACCTCGACCCAGGTCGCGGCGGGGAGCTTGCCCTTGGTGAGGATCCAGCGGACCTCGTCGTCCAGGATCTCGGCGGCGGTGCCGGGGATGGTGTCCAGCCCGGCCTCCTTGGCCTGCTGGAGCCAGTCGCGGACGGAGAGGCCGGTGCGGGTGGCGCCGTTGACGACCTCCATCGGCGAGAAGGCGTGGACGTGGATGCCGGGCACCCTGGCCTTCACCGCGCGGACGATGTCGAAGTAGGCGGTGCCGGGCAGGTCCGGGTGGATCCCGCCCTGCATGCAGACCTCGGTCGCGCCCACCTCCCAGGCCTGCTCCGCGCGGTCGGCGACCTGCTCCAGCGAGAGGGTGTAGGCGTCGGCGTCGGTTCGCCGCTGGGCGAAGGCGCAGAAGCGGCAGCCGGTGTAGCAGACATTGGTGAAGTTGATGTTGCGGGTCACGCAGTAGGTGACGGTGTCGCCGACCGCGTCGCGGCGGACGTCGTCGGCGATCCGGCAGAGCGCGTCCAGCGCCGGTCCGTCGGCGTGGAACAGCGCCAGCGCCTGGTCGTCCGTCAGCCGGGTCGGGTCCTCGGCGGCGGTGGCCAGGGCCTGGCGCAGGTCCCCGTCGATCCGTGAGGGCGCCGAGTGCTCGGCGGCCTGCTCGCGCAGGGACTCCCAGTCGCCGTAGACCTCGTCGAAGTCCTCCCGGCGGTCGCCGGTCCGACCGTCGGTGTCGATGGTGCGGTGCAGGTCGGTCCGGCCGCTGGGCACGAACGCCTCGTCGGGCTCCTGCCAGGGCAGGCCGACCGGGAGCGCGTCCGGGCGGGCCAGGCCGGTGACCGGGTCGGCCAGGGCGCGGACGTGCGGCAGGATCCGCGGGTCGAGCCAGGGCTCGCCGCGCAGGATGTAGTCGGGGTAGACGGTGAGGCGTTCCCGCAGCTCGAAGCCGTTGGCCGCGCACTGGGCGGCCAACTCGTCGATGTGCGGCCAGGGGCGCTCCGGGTTGACGTGGTCCGGGGTGAGCGGGGAGACCCCGCCCCAGTCGTCGATGCCGGCCGAGATGACCAGCGCGTACTCGCCCGCGGCGGAGCCGCTGATCGATGCTGTGACCAGGTTCGGCGGGGCCTGGATCCGGGCCGAGGGGCCGAGCAGCACCCGGGCCACGGCGATGGTCGCGGCCAACTCCTCCAGCTCGGCGTCGGGCATGGCCCGCATCGCGGTGTCCGGCTTGGCCCGGAAGTTCTGCACGATCACCTCCTGCAGCCCGTGGTACTGCCGGGCGACCCGGCGCAGCGCGAAGAGGGAGTCGGCGCGCTCCTCGTAGGTCTCGCCGATGCCGATCAGGATGCCGCTGGTGAAGGGGACGTTGGAGCGCCCGGCGTCCTCCAGGACGCGCAGCCGGACGGCGGGCTCCTTGTCCGGTGAGCCGTAGTGCGGGCCGCCGGGCTCGGACCAGAGCCGGGTGGCGGTGGTCTCCAGCATCATCCCCATGGAGGGGGCGACCGGCTTCAGCCGCTGGAAGTCGGTCCAGCTCAGCACCCCGGGGTTGAGGTGCGGCAGCAGCCCGGTCTCCTCCAGCACCCGGATCGACATGGCGCGGACATAGGCCAGGGTGTCGTCGTAGCCGTGGGCGTCCAGCCACTCGCGGGCCTCGGGCCAGCGTTCCTCGGGCCGGTCGCCGAGGGTGAACAGGGCCTCCTTGCAGCCCAGTGCCGCGCCCTTGCGGGCGATGTCGAGGACCTCGTCGGGCGAGAGGTAGAGGCCGTGGCCCTCGGCACGGAGCTTGCCGGGGACGGTGACGAAGGTGCAGTAGTGGCAGCGGTCCCGACAGAGCCGGGTGAGCGGGATGAAGACCTTCTTGGAGTAGGTGATCACTCCCGGTCGGCCGGCCGCCTCCAGGCCGGCGTCGCGGATCCGCGCGGCGGTGGCGGTGAGGTCGCGGAGGTCCTGGCCCCGGGCCTGGAGCAGTACGGCCGCCTCGGCGGCGTCCAGGGCGACACCCTCACGCGCACGGTGCAGAGCCCGGCGCATGGCGTTGCCGGTGGGGGCGACGGAAGCGGTGGACTGCTTCTGATCCTTCATGTGCTGAACCATACGCGGCCCGACCCCGTCGGCCGTAGGGACCCTGAGGGGCACTCAGGGTCGGGTGCGACGAGAGGCGGACAGCCGGCCGATCCTCCAGGGCGATCCGGAACGGGTCGCACAGGCGTCTAATGGATGGCATACGGGGAGACGTCGATCTGTTCGGAGGGACACGGCATGTCGAACAGCAGTGGGGGAACAGGAAGCGCCGGGGGCGGGCCGACCGGTGACGACATCCTCGGCGCGGCGGAGCCCGCGGCCGGGGCACGACGCGGCCGACGGAGCCGGGTACTGGTGCCGGCGACGGTCGCGGCGGTGGCGGCGGCCGGTCTGATCGCGGTCCCGGTGTTCGCGGCGAGTTCCTCGCTGCCGTCGGTCACCGCGCAGCAGCTGCTGGCGAAGGTGCTGTCCTCGCATGTGCAGACCTTCTCCGGGTCGGTGCAGACCACAGTGGACCTCGGTATCCCGTCGCAGGTGATGAGCGCGCTGCCGTCGGCGGTCGCCGGGGCCTCGGCCGGTACCGGTGCGGGGGCGTCGGCCGGGCAGTCGAAGGCGGCGGAGCAGGCGGTGACCGCGCTGGCCTCGGGCACCCATGTGCTGAAGGTCGCGGCCGACGGCCCGACCCGCCAGCTGCTGAGCTCCAGCGACGCCGGGGCGACCTTCACCCTGGCCCACGACGGCAGCACGGCCTGGGTCTACGACGGCCAGTCGGGGACGGCGACCGAGCTGACCGGTCTGGGCGCGAACGACGCCGCCGCCGGCTCGGCGGCCCGGAACGCGGCCGACCCGCAGCAGTTGGCGGCGCAGGTGCTGCGGGCCCTCGGCCCGAACACCTCGGTCTCGGTCCAGGGCCAGTCCATGGTCGCCGGACAGTCCGTGTACGAGTTGAGTGTGAAGCCGAAGGGCGCCGGCTCGACCATCGGCGAGGTGCGGATCGCCGTCGACGGCGCCAACGGGATGCCGCTCCAGGTACGGGTGCTGCCCTCGGACGGCAGCGACCCCATCCTGGACGTCGGCTTCACCTCGGTGTCCTTCGCGACCCCGGCCGCAAGCACCTTCGCCTTCACTCCGCCGAGCGGCACCAAGGTCGCGCACGAGGCGGTCCCGGTCCGCACCGCCGCCCCGGAGCACGGGCAGCAGCACCACGCCCTGCCCAAGGTCGGCGCCGGGTCGGACACCACGGTGCTCGGCAGCGGCTGGGAGTCCGTCTACGTCCTCAACCCGGGCTCGCAGGCGAAGGGCGGCGCCGGGCTGTCCGGTGAGCTCGGGGCGGTGAAGGAGTTCGGCAAGCCGGTGGCCGGCGGCGCCCTGATCTCGACCAAGCTGGTGAACGTCCTGGTGACCCCCAACGGGACGGTCTACGCGGGCGCGGTCACCCCTGCGGTGCTGGAGGCCGACGCCGCCGGCGGCCGGTAGCGGCATCACGGCGACGGCATCACTACGACGGCGTCACGGCGACGGCGTCACTACGACGGCGATTCGGCGACGGCCGGACGGGCCCGGTTCCGGCGGAGGCGACTCCGCGGGAACCGGGCCCGTCCCGTTCCGGCCCGGCCACCCCGGCCGCCGCGCGCCCCGGACCTGGGATTCGGAATTCCCGCCGCAGCGGCCGGAAATCCCAGGTGTGGTAGTACTCACACGACCCGACAATGACGAACCATCAGGGTGAATGCAGTGCCCAGCAGGCATTCTGGCGGAAACCAATTCCGCTGCGGAGGCCGTCGGGCGGGGCCGTCGGCCGACCGCCGAACCGACCGCCGAACGGCCCGGGAACGGCCCGGGAAGTGCAGCGAGAACCGCACCGGAACCGTCCGATCGTTCGGAAGGCTGCTGGAACTCCGTCCGGGCCACCGGACCGCCCGGGCCGCGGACGCCGCCGCCGGGCCGCGACCGACACGATATCCGAGCCCGGCCACGGACGGCTGCGGACGGCTGCGGACCGCTGCGAAGGAAGCGTGAAGTCCCAGGTCGTGCAGATGCAGATGCAGACGCAGATGCACTCGGGACCGGTGCCACGGCCGCCCGCGCCGGCCGGGGACGCCCCTCCGGGCGGCCCGCCGTCGCCTTCGGTGACCCGTCGACAGCGGCACGGATTCACCGCCCGGCATTCTTCGGCCCATGTGTCGTGACATGGGCTGTTTTGGCGCCGAAGCACCGCGCAATGGGCCCGACAGCGGGCCCGCCGGGCGCCCGATTAACACCCCGGGCAGTGGTGGCATTACCATACCGATGCCGGTCGAACTGTTGCCGAAATGTGTTGTCCCAGCAGAAAGGCCAGCTTGACGAAAAGGCTTGCGGACCTGTCAGATGATGGTCACTCATCTGAGCGTGTGAAGAAAACCTTGCCGAGTCACGCGGGCGCCTCCCTCAGCCCCGGGCCGATCGACGGCACGGCACGCTCGCCGTACAACAGGGAGACATCCACAGATGACCATGAGTCGCCGCACCTTCCTTGCGGCTGCGGGATTCGCCGCGGGCACCGGGCTGCTCTCGGCCTGCAGCAGCGGCGCCCAGGCCACCACCGGGCTTAAGGGTGCCCCGACCACGCTGGAGGTCTTCTCCTGGTGGACGGCGAGCGGCGAGAAGGACGCTCTGAGCTCCCTCGTCGCGGACTTCAACCTGGTCAACCCGAACATCAAGTTCGTGAACGAGGCGGTCTCCGGCGGCGCCGGCACCAACGCCAAGGCCGTGCTGGCCCAGCGGCTCGCCGCGCACAACCCGCCGGACACCTTCCAGGCCCAGGCCGGGGCGATGGTCGGCGACTACATCACCGCCGGGCAGTTGGAGGACGTCACCTTCCTCTACGAGCAGCAGGGTTGGAAGACCGCCTTCAACCAGGACGTGCTGGACCTGATCCAGCGCGACGGCAAGCTGTACTGCGTCCCGGTCGACATCCACCACATCAACCTGCTCTGGTCCAACAAGAAGATCTGCGACAACCTCAAGATCTCGACCGCGCCGCAGGACATACCCGAGTTCGTCGCCGGTCTGACCAAGGTCCAGTCGGCCGGGCTGATCCCGCTGGCGCTGTCCCGCGACCCCTCCGAGACCTGGCAGTGCCAGCACGTCCTGGAGGCCATGCTGATCGGCACCCTCGGCGCCGACGGCTGGTCCGCGCTCTGGAAGCCCGGTGCCGACTGGAGCTCGCAGGGGGTGACCGAGGCGCTGCAGAGCTACCACACCGTCATGTCGCACGCCCCGGGCACCGGCGGCAACATGTCCTGGGACCAGGTCAGCGCGCAGCTCGCCCAGGGCAAGGCCGGCTTCCAGATCATGGGCGACTGGACCGAGGCCAGCTTCCAGGTCGGCAGCTTCCCGCTGGTCCCGCACGTGGACTACGACTGGGCCCCCAGCCCCGGCACCACCGGCATCTTCGACTTCGCCTCCGACTGCTTCACCCTGCCGATCGGTGCCAAGCACCGGGACGCCACCATCGCCTGGCTGATCGAGTGCGGCAGCCAGCGCGGCCAGGACGCCTTCGACACGGTCAAGGGCGCCATCCCGCCGCGCGCCAAGCTGGCGAGCGGCGAGCGCAGCCTGTTCGACCCCTACCTCCAGTGGTCGCTGGACCAGTGGGGCGGCGACCGGATCGTGGGCTCGCTGACCCACGGCGTGGTCGCGCCCGGGGCCTGGAACAACGCCATCCTGGCGGCCGTCGGCGACTACGTCGTCACGCCGGACATCGAGAAGCTGCAGTCCGCCCTGGTCGCCGCCGCCGCCGCGCACTTCGCGCTGTCGGCCCACTGACCGGCCGCCCGCCGGGCGGCCGAGCGGACGTCAGTCCTGCTGCGGGGCCGCCGCCACGATGAGTCTTCCGACCGTCGCGGCGGCGGCCTCGCGCACGTCCCGGGTCATCGCCTCGTCGGTGATCAGGGTGTCCACGGCCGCCAGCGGGGCGTAGGAACTGAGGCTGACCACCCCCCACTTGCTGTGGTCGGCCAGCACCACCACCTGGGCGGCGCACTCCATCAGCGCCCGGTTGGTCTCCGACTCGGCCAGGTTGGGCGTGGTCAGCCCGGCCTCCGGGTCGATCCCATGGCAGCCCATGAACAGCAGGTCCACGTGCAGGTCGTGCAGGGCCAGCGCGGCGATCGGCCCCACCAGCGCGTCCGAGGGCGTCCGGACGCCGCCGGTGAGCACCACCGTGGGACCGGCCCGACCGGGGCGGCGGGCCTCCTCGAAGACGTCCGCCACCCGGACCGAGTTGGTGACCACGGTGAGCCGCTGCACCCGCAGCAGGTGCCGGGCCAGCGCGTGGGTGGTGGTGCCGGCCGACAGCGCCACCGCCGTCCCCGGCCGGACCAGGGCCGCGGCGGCCTGGGCGATCTCGTCCTTGGCCTCGGGCTCCCACTCGGTCTTGGCCTCGAAGCCCGGCTCCACGCTGCTGGCGCTGCCCGCGATCAGCGCCCCGCCGTGGACCTTCTCCACCAACCCCTGTCGGGCCAGGTCGGACAGGTCCCGACGGATCGTCATGTCCGAGACCCCGAACCGGGTCGACAGCTCCCCCACCCGGACGCTGCCGGCCTGCCGGACCTCGGCCAGGATCACCGACTGCCGTCGCTTCGCCAGCATGACTTCCCCCTGCTACCAACAGCGTGCACAGTCAGACATGGATAAACGCAATCAAACACGAACGCGCATATCACATGCCCCAGCGGACGGACTGTCAAGGGGTTGTGCACGGACCGCAGTTCAGGACGCCGTGGGCTCCGGTGCCAGGACGGCGCCCGGTCCGGCCGGTCGGGCCCGTGCTGTCATTTCCGTTACCGGGATTCGGTCATGACAGCGCCTCGGTCATGACAGCGCCTCGGTCCTGGCGGCGGTCGAGCGTTGCAGCCGGACCGCCGAGTGGACCGTGGCCGCCAGCAGTCCCAGGTTGCGCAGCAGCAGCACCGCCACCGGGATCAGGTGGTCCTCCTTCAGCCCGGACCAGAGCAGCGGGTAGCCGAGGGTGGTCAGCGCCGTCAGCGCCAGCAGCGCCAGCGCCGGCCGGCGCTGGCCGGTGGCCCGGAAGGCCAGACAGAGCGCGCCCAGGCCGAGCAGCCAGACGAAGTACTGGGGGCTGATCACCCGGCTGGTGGTGACGAAGACCAGCATCGCGGTGAAGGCCGCGTCGGCGGCGGTGGCGGCGGTCCAGACCCGGGCCCGCAGCCGCCACAGGAGGAGCCAGCCGAGGCCCAGCACGGTGAGCGCGAGGGTCGCGGTGGAGAGGGCGGAGACGCCGGGCCCGAAGACCTGGAAGGAGCCGTAGCTGTAGCGGACGGTGCCGTGGTAGCCGACCAGCTTCGCGGCCAGCAGCAGGCTGCCGGGCAGCGACTCGATCTCGATCCCCCGGGAGCCCTGCTCCCCCAGGAAGCCGAAGGCGTGGGTGAACAGCGCTGCCGCCAGCCCGGCCAGCAGCACCCCGGTCACCAGCGCGGAGCTCCAGGAGCGGTGGGTGACCCGGCCCCGGGGGGTACCGATCAGCACCAGCACCGGCCAGGCCTTGACCAGCGCGCCCAGCGCCGCCAGCACCCCGCCGCCGACGGCGGAGCGGCCCAGCAGCAGCACCGAGCCGACCGCCAGCGCGGTGACCGCGACGTCGAAGCGGATGTACGGCAGCTGGAGCAGCAGCGGCAGCCCGAGGACCCACAGCCACAGTCCGTCGAGCCGGCGCTCCGGCCCCCGGGAGGCGCCGAGCAGCATCGCGGCGACGGCCGCGTCGCAGAGCAGCATCAGCACCGCGAAGGCCGCCGCGTAGGGCAGGAAGGGCAGCGCCCTGGGGGCGAGGAAGACCAGTCCGGCGACGGGCGGGTACTGCCAGGTGGCCTCGTGGAAGGGGAAGTGGCCGTGGGCCAGCTCGGCAGCCCAGTGCGGATAGAGGGTGTGCACCTCGTCCGTGCTCCCGCGCCCCTCGGCGACGGCGGCGGCGAACAGGACCGCCCGGGTGCCGAGCCAGAGGACCAGCGCGGCGGTCCGGCTCCGCAGCAGCAGCCGGACGATCCCGTCGGCGGCCCCGGCGGACGGCCCGGGGGGCGCGGCGGGCGACGGCGGCGCGGGCGGGGTCGACGCCGGGTCGGGCAGGCGTTCGGTGCTGGGCAACGCGGCTTCCTCGGGATCCTCGGGAGCAGGGAGCTGGCCGGGCGGGTGGGCGCGACCCTGCACAAGATAGCCCCCGTCCCTGTCCCCCGGATGCGGGGACGGGGACGGGGGCTGCGGCCGTGGCCGCCAGGTCCTACCGGGTCACTTCTCCAGCGGCACGCCGGCCCCGACCGGCGGCTCCTCCGCCGACGGGTGCTCCTTGATCACCACGTCGAAGGGCACGATCGTCGCGACGACGTTGGGCAGCTTGCCGACGGCGCGGGCGATGTGGTCGGCGGTGCGCCGGTGCAGCAGCCGGCCGAGGATCGGCGAGTAGTTGCGCTCCGGGATCAGCAGGGTGATCTGGCTCTTCTGGTCGGCCGTGTTGCGGGTGATCAGCTCCAGCAGCGAGCGGGTGATCCGGCGGTCCGGGCACTGGACGACCTCCAGCGGCAGGTCGCCCACCTCGGCCTCGGACCACTGGGCGGCCAGCTTCTCGGCCTCCAGGTTGTCGATCATGAAGTGGACGGCGCGGATCTCCGAGGGGCGCAGCGAGCGGGCGTAGCTGATCGCCTTGAGCGCGGCCAGGTCGACCCGGTCCACCAGGATGTACATCACCTGGCGGCGGTACTTGGGGTTGGCGGTGTCGGCGGAGGCGGCGGTCAGGGTGGCGGCCTCGTCGCGGTAGCGCTTGTTGACCTTGATCAGCGCCCAGACGCCGAGCGGGAAGATCACCACGACCACCCAGGCGCCCTCGGTGAACTTGGTGACCGCGAAGATCGCGACGACGCAGATGGAGAGCGCGGCGGCGGTGGCGTTGATGGCGATCTTGATGGCCCGCTTGGGCTCGTTCGGCCGGTCGATGAAGTGCTTGACCAGGCCGCAGCCGGCCATGAAGAAGCCGGTGAAGACGCCGATGGCGTAGAGCCCCAGCAGGCTGTCCAGCTGGGCGTTGGTGACGATCAGCAGCACCAGCGAGACCGCGGTCAGGGTGATGATGCCGCTGGAGAAGGCCAGCCGGTGCCCGCGCCGGGTCAGCTGGCGCGGCAGGAAGGAGTCCTCGGCCACGAAGCTGGCCAGGAAGGGGAAGCCGTTGAAGGAGGTGTTGGCACCGGTGTAGAGGATCAGCGCGGTGGCGAGCTGCAGGAAGACCAGGCCGGCCTGGCCGAACCAGCTCGACCCGAAGATCAGATTGCCCTCCTGGGCGAGCACCGAGGGGCTGCCGTCCACATAGGGGATGGAGTGGGTGCGCCAGGCCAGGATCGAGACGCCGAGCACCAGGGTGCCCAGGGTGACCGACATGGCCACCAGGGTCTTCCGGGCGTTGCGGCCCTGCGGGCTCTTGAACGCGCTGACGCCGTTGGAGATGGCTTCGAGGCCGGTCAGCGAGGTACCGCCGTTGGCGAAGGCGCGCAGCAGCATGAAGACCATGCTGACCTTGAGCAGCGACTCGCCGCCGTGGACGCCGAGCGGCGTGGCGCCGGCCGCGTGGACGTCGGCCATCGGGATGTGGCCGAAGACGCCCCGGATGATGGCGACGGAGAACAGCAGGCCCATCGCGCCCATGTAGAGGTAGGCGGGGGCGGCGAACGCCTTGCCGGCCTCACGGATGCCGCGCAGGTTGCCCCAGCAGAGCAGCAGCACGATGAAGACCGAGATCGGCAGCTGGTAGTTGTCGACCCAGTCGTAGTGCTTTCCGCCGAGCAGGTGAACCAGCGACAGCAGGGCGACCGTGCCGGCGGCGGTCTGCACGGCGACGGTGACGATGTAGTCGATCAGCAGCGCGACGGCCGCGACCTGGGCCACCCGGGGGCCGAAGTTCTCACGGGCGACGACGTAGGAGCCGCCGGCCCGGGTGTAGACCATGACGACTTCGCGGTAGCAGAGCGTCAGCACCGTCAGCACGAAGAGGACGACACCGGTGATCGGCATCAGCAGCCCGAAGGCCGACAGGCCGACGACCCCGATCATCTGCACCAGCATGGCCTCGGAACCGTAGGCCGAGGAGGAGATGCAGTCCGAGGCCAGGACACCGAGGGCGACCGGGTTGGACAGCTTCTCGTGGGCCAGCTGCTCGGTGGTGAGCGGTTTCCCGAGCAATCGTTTCTTCACCCGGTAGCCGAGGCTCTCCGGAAGTTCGACGACCCCGGGGCGCGCCAACAGGGCCGCGTCACCGCCGCCGCCGCCCGACGAGTCTGCTGCCGAGCTGACACTGGTGCGGCTGTCCATGCCGTATCCGATCCGCGAATGCCGTTGCTGACGAAGGAGCTGCGCACCCGGGAGCGGATGCACCCGTGCATGCTTACTCTCGCCTGGGCGGACAAAACGGTCAAAAGCAGTAGCCGTTAAGGATTTGTTGCCGATCTTAACGACATATTGACACTCATCCCTTCGTTACACCGGAACAAAACAGGCCCCGGTGGCCGGATCGCAGCAGCTCGATCCGTCCACCGGGGCCTGGATTGGCGGAACCGTCGGTCCGGCTCAGTCCACCGTCCAGGTGTCGGTACCGGTCAACAGGGCGTCAAGGTCACCCGGGCCGCGCCGGGCGGCGGCCGTCTCCAGCTGGTCGGCCATCAGGGTGTCGTAGACGGGTCGGCGGACGCTGCGCAGCACCCCGATCGGGGTCCGGTACAGGGTGTCGTTCCCGGCCAGCCGGGTGAGCGCGAAGGCGGTGGTCGGATCGGCCGCATGGGCGTCGTGGACCAGCACCTCGGCCTGGTTGCCCTCGGTCACCGGGGCGGTGACCAGCCCGCCGGTGGCCGGGTCGCGGAAGACGCCCTGGCCGCCGTCGGCGCCGAAGCGGATCGGCCGGCCGTGCTCCAGCGGAATCAGCGCCTCGTCCCGGGTGGCCGGCTCCTTGAGGGTGTCGAAGGCTCCGTCATTGAAGATGTTGCAGTTCTGGTAGATCTCCACCAGCGCGGTGCCCTCGTGCTGCGCGGCCTCCCGCAGCACCGACTGGAGGTGCTTCCGGTCGGAGTCGATGGTGCGGGCGACGAAGGTGGCCTCCGCGCCCAGGGCCAGCGACAGCGGGTTGAAGGGGGCGTCCAGCGAGCCCATCGGGGTGGACTTGGTGATCTTGCCGACCTCGCTGGTGGGCGAGTACTGGCCCTTGGTCAGTCCGTAGATCCGGTTGTTGAACAGCAGGATCTTGAGGTTCACGTTCCGGCGCAGTGCGTGGATCAGGTGGTTGCCGCCGATGGACAGCGCGTCGCCGTCGCCGGTGACCACCCACACCGAGAGGTCCCGGCGGGAGGTCGCCAGTCCGGTGGCGATGGCCGGGGCCCGCCCGTGGATGGAGTGCATCCCGTAGGTGCTGAGGTAGTAGGGGAAGCGCGAGGAGCAGCCGATCCCGGAGATGAAGCAGATGTTCTCCCGGGCCAGGCCCAGCTCGGGCAGGAAGGACTGGACGGCGGCGAGGATCGCGTAGTCCCCGCAGCCGGGGCACCAGCGGACCTCCTGGTCGGACTTGAAGTCCTTCATCGCCTGCGGGGCGGCGGCCTTCGGCACCAGCGTCAGCAGCGCGCGCCCGGCGCCGTCGGTCGGGGTCTGCGGCATCGAGGTGGGCGGCGTCGGGGTGGGCGGCGTCGGGGTGTCAGGCATCCACGGCCTCCAGGTGGGCGGTGAGGGCGTCGGCCAGCTGCTCGGCCTTGAACGGCAGGCCGGTGACCTGGGTGAAGGATCTGGCGTCCACCAGGTACTTCGCCCGGACCAGGTGGGCCAGCTGGCCGAGGTTCATCTCCGGGACGACCACCCGGTCGTAGCGGGCCAGCACCTCGCCCAGGTTGGCCGGGAAGGGATTGAGGTGCCGCAGGTGGGCCTGGGCGACCCGGCCCCCGGCGGCGCGCACCCGGCGGGCGGCGGCGGCGATCGGGCCGTAGGTCGAGCCCCAGCCCAGCACCAGCAGCCGGGCCTCGCCGCCCGGGTCGTCGACCTCCAGCGCGGGCACGGCGATGCCGTCGACCTTGGCCTGCCGGGTGCGGACCATGTGGTCGTGGTTGGCCGGGTCGTAGGAGATGTTGCCGGTGCCGTCCTGCTTCTCGATGCCGCCGATCCGATGCTCCAGGCCGGGGGTGCCCGGCACGGCCCAGGGCCTGGCCAGGGTCTCCGGGTCGCGGAGGTAGGGCCAGAAGCTGCCGTCCGGGCGGTTCGGGGCGGTGGCGAACTGCGGGCGGAGGTCCGGCAGCTCGCTCTGCTCCGGGATCCGCCAGGGCTCGGAGCCGTTGGCCAGGTAGCCGTCGGAGAGCAGGAAGACCGGGGTGCGGTAGGTCAGCGCGATCCGGGCGGCCTCCAGGGCGGCGGTGAAGCACTCGGCCGCCGTGGCCGGGGCGACGATCGGCACCGGGGCCTCGCCGTTGCGCCCGTACATCGCCTGCAGCAGGTCGGCCTGCTCGGTCTTGGTCGGCAGCCCGGTCGAGGGGCCGCCCCGCTGGATGTCGACGATCAGCAGCGGCAGCTCCAGCGAGACCGCCAGGCCGATGGTCTCCGACTTCAGCGCCACCCCGGGACCGGAGGTGGTGGTCACCCCCAGGGCGCCGCCGAAGGCCGCGCCCAGCGCCGCGCCGATGCCGGCGATCTCGTCCTCGGCCTGGAAGGTCCGGACGCCGAAGCTCTTGTGCTTGGACAGCTCGTGCAGGATGTCCGAGGCCGGGGTGATCGGGTAGGAGCCGAGGTAGAGCGCCAGCCCGGACAGCTTCGAGGCGGCGACCAGCCCGTAGGCCAGCGCCAGATTGCCGGAGATGTTGCGGTACCGGCCGGGCGCGAAGGCCGCGGTGGCCGGGGCGACCTCGTAGGAGACGGCGAAGTCCTCGGTGGTCTCGCCGTAGTTCCAACCCGCCTTGAAGGCGCTGATATTGGCCTCGGCGATCTCCGGCCGCCTGGCGAACTTGGTCCGCAGGAACCTTTCGGTGCCCTCGGTCGGCCGGTGGTACATCCAGCTGAGCAGCCCCAGCGCGAACATGTTCTTGGCCCGCTCGGCGTCCTTGCGGGCCAGGCCGCTGTCCTTCAGCGCTTCGACGGTCAGGCTGGTCAGCGGCACCGGGTGGACCGCGTAGCCGGCCAGCGAGCCGTCGGCCAGCGGGTCGGCCGTGTAGCCGACCTTGGCCAGCGCCCGCTTGGTGAACTCGTCGGTGTTGACGATGATCTCGGCCCCGCGCGGGACGTCGCCGAGGTTGGCCTTGAGCGCCGCCGGGTTCATCGCCACCAGCACGTTCGGGGCGTCGCCCGGGGTGAGGATGTCGTGGTCGGCGAAGTGCAGCTGGAAGCTGGACACCCCGGGCAGGGTGCCGGCGGGGGCCCGGATCTCGGCGGGGAAGTTGGGCAGGGTGGAGAGGTCGTTGCCGAAGCCGGCGGTCTCGGTGGTGAAGCGGTCGCCGGTGAGCTGCATCCCGTCACCGGAGTCGCCGGCGAAGCGGATGACGACCCGGTCGAGCCGCTGCACCCGCCGCGGGGCGGGCCCGGTGGGCACCGCGGCGGGCGGCGGCCCCTCGGCTTCGATCGGCTCCTGGACCTGACTGGTCAACGCAAGGACCTCCCTCGACGGGGCTGCTTGGTGCATCGATCGTCATCCTAAGCCGGTCGGGGCCGCCCTTCACGGTAAGCCGGGGACACGTCTCCAGGTTGCCCGAAATCACGTCGCCAGCAGGATGATTGACTGCTCATCAGATGTTTGTGGCGACGGTCGGGGAGCTCAGCAGTTGAACACGGGTCAGCCGTTGATGTAGGTCAGCACGGCCAGCACCCGGCGGTGGTCCTCCGGGCTCTGGGACAGGCCCAGCTTCATGAAGATATTGCTGACGTGCTTCTCCACCGCGCCGTCGGAGACCACCAGCTGCCGGGCGACGGCCGCGTTGGTGCGACCCTCCGCCATCAGCCCCAGGACCTCCCGCTCACGCGGCGTCAGACTGTCCAGCACATCGTGCTTCCGGCTGCGGCCGAGCAGCTGGGCGACCACCTCCGGGTCCAGCGCGGTGCCGCCCTGGGCCACCCGCTGCACCGCCTCGACGAACTCCCGGACGTCGGCGACCCGGTCCTTCAGCAGGTAGCCGACTCCCCGGGTCGAGCCCGAGAGCAGCTCCGAGGCGTAGCGCTCCTCCACGTACTGGGACAGCACCAGCGTCCCCACGCCCGGGTGGCGGCGGCGCAGTTCGACGCAGGCGCGGACGCCCTCGTCGGTGTGGGTGGGCGGCATCCGGACGTCCGCGACCACGACGTCGGGCAGCTCGCCCCGCAGTGCCAGCTCGTCCAGCAGGGCCAGCAGTTCCTCGCCGTCGCCGACCCCGGCCACGACCTCCAGGCCGCGGTCGGTCAGCAGCCTGGTCAGGCCCTCCCGCAACAGCACCGAGTCCTCGGCGATGACTACCCGCACGTGCGCACTCCCTCGTCCCCCGGGGCGACCGTCCGGCTGCCCCTCGCGGGAACAGTCTCGCCGATGTGCGCGGTACCCGCCGTCACATCGTGCGGAGCGCCACCGCATCGCAGAGGCCCTCCAGGGCCGACCTGGCGGAGCAGTCCGGCAGCCGGACCAGCAGCTCGCGGGCGGCCTCGGCGTAGCGCAGGGTGTCCTCGCGGGCGCGGGCCAGCGCCGGGTGGGCGCGCAGCAGCAGCAGTGCCTCGGCGTGCCGGGCGTCGGCGTCCGGGACGGCGGGGGCGAAGCCGGCGTCCAGCAGCTCGCGCAGCCGGAGGTCGCCGGGGACGGCGGGGTCGGGCTCGGCGGCCCGGAGCAGCAGCACCGGCAGCGTCGGCACGCCCTCGCGCAGGTCGGTGCCGGGGGTCTTGCCGGACTCCTCGCTGTCGCTGGCGATGTCGAGGATGTCGTCGGCGAGTTGGAAGGCGATACCGATGCGCTCGCCGTACTGGGTGAGCACCTCGGTCACGTCCTCGTCGGCGCCGGACATCAGCGCGCCGAAGTGGCAGGCCACCGCGATCAGCGAGCCGGTCTTGCCGGAGAGGACGTCGAGGTAGTGCTGGACCGGGTCCTGACCGGGACCGGGGCCCGCGGTCTCCTGGATCTGGCCGGTGACCAGCCGTTCGAAGGCGTCGGCCTGCAGCCGGACCGCCTCCGGGCCGAGCCCGGCGAGGATCTTCGACGCCCGGGAGAAGAGGAAGTCGCCGGTGAGGATCGCCACCGAGTTGTCCCAGCGGACGTTGGCGCTGGCCGAGCCGCGCCGCATCAACGCCTCGTCCATGACGTCGTCGTGATAGAGCGTGGCCAGGTGGGTGAGTTCGACCACCACCGCGGAGGGAACCACCCCGGGCGCGTTGGGATCGCCGAACTGGGCGGCCAGGTGGACCAGCAGCGGACGGAAGCGCTTGCCCCCGGCGTCGAGCAGATGCTGTGCGGTCACTGTGATGAACGGCACATCGCTCTTGGTGGCCTCACACAGCGCCTGCTCCACGGCAGCCATGCCGAGGAGGACGTCCGCTTCCAGTGCCTGGTCCTGCACGCTCAGCCCCAAGGGCCCCACGACGGTCACCGGGAACTCTCCTGTCGCTGTGGTCGGTCACACGGCTTCTTCCCGAGCCGCTACTGCCATCCTGAGCAGCGTATCCGGTCAAGAGATGATCAATGCTCCGGCCCGGCGTGGCAAGCGCCACGCCGGGCCGGACTTCGGGGCCGATGCCCGCCGTCAGTGGATGAAGACGGACGCCTGACCGGCCAGGTGGAGGAAGTACTGCGGCAGGATGCCGAGCACCAGGGTGACCGCCACCCCGAGCGCGATCGCGGTGCCGGTGAAGACGCTCGGCACCGCGACGCTCGGGCCGTCAGGTCGCGGGTCGGAGAAGAACATCAGCACGATGACCCGGATGTAGAAGAAGGCCGCCACCGCCGAGGAGAGCACACCGACGATCACCAGCGGGGTCGCCCCGCTGGCGGCGGCGGCCTGGAAGACCGCGAACTTCCCGGCGAAGCCGCTGGTCAGCGGGATCCCGGCGAAGGCCAGCAGGAACAGCGCGAAGACCGCCGCGACCAGCGGCGAGCGCCGGCCGAGCCCGGCCCAGCGGGACAGGTGGGTCGCCTCCCCGCCGGCGTCGCGGACCAGGGTGACCACCGCGAAGGCGCCGAGGGTCACGAAGGAGTAGGCGCCGAGGTAGAACAGCACCGCGGAGATCCCGGCCTTGTTCATCGCGATCACGCCGGTGAGGATGAATCCGGCGTGGGCGATGGAGGAGTAGGCCAGCAGCCGCTTCACATCGGTCTGGGTGACCGCGATGATCGAGCCGACCACCATGGTCAGGATCGCCACGCCCCACATCACCGGACGGAAGTCCCAGGTCAGGCCGGGGAAGGCCACGTAGAGCAGGCGCAGCAGCGCACCGAAGGCGGCGACCTTGGTGGCGGCCGCCATGAAGCCGGTGACCGGCGTCGGCGCCCCCTGGTAGACGTCCGGGGTCCAGGAGTGGAAGGGCACCGCGCCGACCTTGAACAGCAGGCCGACACCGATCATCGCCATCCCGATCAGCAGCAGCGCGTCGTTGCCGGTGGTGTTGGCCAGGGCCGGGGTGACCGGCGACTCGGTCCCGGAGACCACCGCGGCGATGCCGCTGAGCGAGACCGTGCCGGCGTAGCCGTAGAGCAGCGCCAGCCCGAACAGGAAGAAGGCCGAGGAGAACGCCCCGAGCAGGAAGTACTTGACCGCCGCCTCCTGCGAGAGCAGCCGCCGGCGGCGGGCCAGCGCGCAGAGCAGGTAGAGCGGGAGCGAGAAGACCTCCAGCGCGATGAACATGGTCAGCAGGTCGCCGGCGGCCGGGAAGAGCAGCATCCCGACCACGGCGAACATGGTCAGCGGGTAGACCTCGGTGGTGGCGAAGCCGGAGCGGACGGCGGACTTCTCCGCGTCGCTGCCGGGCACCGCCGCCGCCTGCGGGGTGAAGGCGTCGACCGGGGCGCCGTTGGCTGCGGTCCCGGTCTCCAGCCGGCGTTCGGCGAAGCCGAGCACCGCGACGATCGAGATCAGCAGGATGGTGCCCTGGAGGAAGAGGGCAGGACCGTCGACCGCGACCGCGCCCTGGACGGCCAGGTCGGCCTTGGCCCCGGCGTAGCCGTCGGCGGCCAGCAGCACGATCGCCACGAAGGCCGCGACCAGTCCGGTCAGGGCGATGCCGATCTGGGTCCAGTAGCGGCCCTTCCGGGGCACGAAGGCCTCGGCCAGGATGCCGAGCACGGCCGCGCCGGTGACGATCAGCATCGGCGACAACTGGGCGTACTGGACGTGCGGTTGGGTGAAGGTGCCGATGGTCGAGGACGTCGACGAGTCGGCGAGTGTCCACAGGCTGTGGACGGCGCTCGGCGCGCTGCTCACTGTCCGCCTCCGGTCGTGGTGGTTGTCGTCCCCGTGGTGCCGGTCGCGGTGACCGGGTGCGCGGGGGCGGGATCGGTCCGCTGGACGGCGGAGAGCGTGGCGTTGACGGCCGGGTTGACCAGGTCGGTGAGCGGCTTCGGGTAGACGCCGAGCACCAGCAGCAGCGCGATCAACGGGGTGACCACCACCAGCTCCCGGGCCCGGAGGTCACGGAAGCCGCTGACCGCGGCCTTGACCGGACCGGTCATGGTGCGCTGGTAGAGCACCAGCACGTAGAGCGCGGCCAGGACGATGCCGATGGTGGCGATGATGCCGATCACCGGGTACCGGGTGAAGGTGCCGACCAGCACCAGGAACTCGCTGACGAAGGGCGCCAGTCCGGGCAGCGACAGCGTCGCCAGACCGCCGATCAGGAAGGTCCCGGCCAGGATCGGCGCGACCTTCTGGACGCCGCCGTAGTCGCCGATCAGCCGGCTGCCCCGACGGGACATCAGGAACCCGGCCACCAGCAGCAGCAGCGCGGTCGAGATGCCGTGGTTGACCATGTAGAGCGTCGCCCCGGCCTGCGCCTGCGAGGTCATCGCGAAGATGCCCATGATGATGAAGCCGAAGTGCGAGATGGACGCGAAGGCGATCAGCCGCTTGATGTCCTTCTGACCGACCGCCAGCAGCGCCCCGTAGATGATCCCGATCAGCGCCAGCACCAGGATCGCCGGGGCGAAGGTCCTGGAGGCGTTCGGGAACAGGTAGAGGCAGTAGCGCAGCATCGCGAAGGTGCCGACCTTGTCGACCACCGCCGTGATCAGCACCGCCACGCCCGGGGTGGCCTCGCCCATGGCGTTCGGCAGCCAGGTGTGCAGCGGCCAGAGCGGGGCCTTCACCGCGAAGGCGAACATGAAGCCGAGGAACAGCGCGTTCTCGGCGACCGGCGAGAAGTGCAGCTTGCCGCTGGCCAGCGCCCGGGTGATGGTCGGCAGGTCGAAGGTGCCGTGGCCGCCGGTGCCGATGCCCTGCTGGGCGGTGATCACATAGAGCCCGATCACCGCGGCCAGCATGATCAGTCCGCCGAGCAGGTTGTAGAGCAGGAACTTGACGGCCGCGTAGGAGCGCTGCTTGGCGTCCTCGCCCTGGGTGCGGTCGCCGAAGCCGCCGATGAGGAAGTACATCGGGATGAGCATGGCCTCGAAGAACACGTAGAACAGGAAGACGTCGGTGGACTCGAAGGAGAGCACCACCATCGCCTCGACCGCCAGGATCAGGGCGAAGAAGCCCTGGGTCCGGCGGCTGCGCTCGAAGGTGCCGGCGTCGTTGGCGACCGGGTCGGCGTCGTGCCAGGAGGCCAGCATCACGAAGGGCACCAGGACCGCGGTGAGCAGGATCAGCACCACCGCGATGCCGTCGACGCCCAGGCTGTAGCCGATGCCGAAGTCGGCGATCCACGGGTGCGACTCGGTGAACTGGTAGTGCGCCCCGCCGGGGGTGAAGCGGACCGCGATGACGATGGACAGTGCCAGCGTCGCCAGCGAGAGCGCCAGCGGGATGATCTTGTTGAGGTCGCGTCGCCGGGGATTGGTGGCGGCCGGTAGGGCCGCGGTGAGGACCGCGCCGACGGCCGGCAGCGCGGCGGTCACGGTCAGCAGCGGGAAGGAGCTCACATCGACCTCATCAGGAGAGTCGTGGCCACCAGCACCAGCGCACCGCCGAACATCGACAGCGCATAGGAGCGGACATAGCCGGTCTGCAGCTTGCGGGCGCGTCCGGAGACCCCGCCGACCAGGGCGGCGACGCCGTTGACCACGCCGTCGAAGCCCTTGGCGTCCAGGTAGACCAGGAAGCGGGTGAGGTGCTCGCCGCCGCCGACCAGGACCACGTGGTTGAAGTCGTCCTGCAGCAGGTCGCGCCGGGCGGCCCGGGTGAGCAGCGAGCCCAGCGGCGGGGTGGCCGGCACCGGGCGGCGGCCGTACATCAGCCAGGAGGCCAGCACCCCGAGCGCGATCACCACCATGGAGATCAGCGTGACGCTGAGCGAGGTCAGCGGGGAGTGGCCCTCCTCGTGACCGGTGACCGGGGTCAGCCAGTTGACGAAGGAGCTGTTCAGCGAGAACAGCCAGCCGGCGAAGACCGAGCCGAAGGCCAGCACCACCATCGGGACCACCATGGTCTTCGGGGACTCGTGCGGGTGCGGCGGGTGGGCCTCGCCCGCGGCGGAGCCGCTGATGTCTGGAGTGGGGACCCAGCGCTTCTCGCCGAAGAAGGTCATCAGCATCACCCGGGTCATGTAGAACGCGGTGACGCCGGCCCCGATCAGGGCGGCCGTGCCGAGGATCCAGCCCTCGGTGCCGCCGCGGGCGAAGGCCGCCTCGATGATCTTGTCCTTGGAGAAGAAGCCGGACAGGCCGGGGAAGCCGATGATCGCCAGATAGCCGAGGCCGAAGGTGACGAAGGTCAGCGGCATGTACTTGCGCAGCCCCCCGTACTTCCTCATGTCGACCTCGTCGTTCATCCCGTGCATCACCGAGCCGGCCCCGAGGAACAGCCCGGCCTTGAAGAAGCCGTGGGTGACCAGGTGCATGATGGCGAAGACGTAGCCGATCGGACCGAGCCCGGCCGCCATGATCATGTAGCCGATCTGCGACATGGTCGATCCGGCCAGGGCCTTCTTGATGTCGTCCTTGGCACAACCGACGATGGCACCGAAGAGCAGCGTCACCGCGCCCACGCAGACCGTGGCCAGCTGGGCGGTCGGGGCCAGGTTGAAGATCGCGCCGGAACGGGTGATCAGGTAGACGCCGGCGGTGACCATGGTCGCCGCGTGGATCAGCGCCGAGACCGGGGTCGGGCCCTCCATCGCGTCACCGAGCCAGGACTGCAGCGGCACCTGCGCCGACTTGCCGCAGGCGGCCAGCAGCAGCATCAGCCCGATGCCGGTCAGCGTCGCCTTCGAGGCGTGGCCCGCGTTCGGGAAGACCGCGCCGAAGGTGAAGCTGCCGAAGGTGCTGAACATCAGCATGATCGCGATCGACAGTCCCAGGTCGCCGACCCGGTTCACCAGGAAGGCCTTCTTGGCGGCGGTCGCGGCGCTGGGCTTGTGCTGCCAGAAGCCGATCAGCAGGTACGAGGCCAGGCCCACGCCCTCCCAGCCGACGTACAGCAGCAGGTAGTTGTCGGCCAGGACCAGCAGCAGCATGGCCGCCAGGAAGAGGTTCAGATAGCCGAAGAAGCGCCGGCGGCGTTCGTCGTGCTCCATGTAGCCCACCGAGTAGAGGTGGATCAGCGAGCCGACACCGGTGATCAGCAGCACGAACACGATGGAGAGCTGGTCGAGCTGGAAGCCCACCGGGGCCTGGAAGCCGTTGACCGGCACCCAGGTCCACAGGGTGATGTGGGCCGCCCGCGAGCCGACCGGCTGCCCGAGCATGTGGAAGAAGAGGGTGAGCCCCACGGCGAAGGAGGCGGTGGAGGCGAGGACGCCGAGCCAGTGGCCGAAGGCGTCCAGGCGGCGTCCGCCCAGCAGGAGCACGGCGGCTCCGGCCAGGGGCACCGCGACCAGTACGGGGATGAGATTGTCCACGGTCAGTCAGCCTCCGCCGCTACAGCTTCATGAGGTTGGAGTCGTCGACCGAGGCCGAGTGACGGGTGCGGAAGACGCTCACGATGATCGCCAGTCCGACGACGACCTCGGCGGCGGCCACCACCATGGTGAAGAAGGCGATGATCTGCCCGTCCAGGTTGCCGTGCAGCCGGGAGAAGGTGACCAGGGCCAGGTTGGAGGCGTTGAGCATCAGCTCCACGCACATGAACAGCACGATGGCGTTGCGCCGCACCAGCACGCCGGTGGCGCCGATGGTGAACAGCAGGGCCGCCAGATAGAGGTAGTTGACGGGGTTCACTCGGAGGCCCCTCCGTTCTCACCGGGTACGACGGGAGCTGCGGGCGTCTTCTGAAGGTTCGTCAACTCCGAGCTGGTGCGCGGCTTCGGCGCCTTGCGATCGAGCCATTCGGCGGTGCCGGCCTCCAGCTCGTCCATCCGTCGCAGCATGTCGCCGCTGACGTCGCGCATCTGGCCCCGGGCCCGCAGCGTCGGGTTGACCGACAACTCGGCGATGCTGCCGTCCGGCAGCAGGCCGGGGATGTCCACCGCGTTGTGCCTGGCGTAGACGCCGGGGGCCGGCAGCGGGGTGATCTGGGTTCCCAACCTGACCCGCTGCTCCGCGAGTTCGCGCTGGGACTGGCGTTCCTCGGTGTGCTCCCGGTGGGTCAGCACCATCGCCCCGATCGCGGCGGTGATCAGCAGCGCGCCGGTGACCTCGAAGGCCCAGACGTACTGGCTGAAGATCCGCAGCGCCAGCCCCTGGACGTTGCCGCCGGCCGCCGCGTCGGCCGCGCCGACGCCGGTGAAGGTGCGCAGCCCGGCGTTGCCGATGCCGACGATCAGCATCGCCCCGAAGCCGAGGCCGCCGAGGACCGCCGCCACGCGCTGGCCCTTCAGCGGCTCCTTCACCGCGTCCTCGGCGGTCACGCCGACCAGCATCACCACGAACAGGAAGAGCATCATGATCGCGCCGGTGTAGACGACGATCTGGACCACGCCGAGGAAGACCGCGCCCTCGGCCAGGTAGCAGACGGCCAGGGCCAGCATGGTGGCCGCGAGGCAGAGCGCGGAGTGCACCGCCTTCCGGCAGAGCACCATGCCCAGCGCTCCGGCCACGGCGATCACCGCGAGCACCCAGAACTGCACGGCCTCACCGGTGGAGGCGGCCCCGGTCAGCGGGACGGCGAGCTCGTTCATGCCGACGCCCCCTCGGCCTTGGGCCCGGTCTCCGCGGTCTCGCCCTTGCTGACCGCCACCTGCCGGACCGTGCCCGGCGCGGCCTCGGTGACCGCGCCCCGGTAGTAGTCGCCCTCGTCCGTCCCGGGGAAGATCGAGTGCGGGGACTCGACCATGCCCTCGGTCAGGCCGGCCAGCAGCTGCTCCTTGGTGTAGATCAGCGACTCCCGGCTGCTGTCCGCGAGTTCGTACTCGTTGGTCATCGTCAGCGCCCGGGTCGGGCAGGCCTCGATGCAGAGTCCGCAGAGGATGCAGCGGGCGTAGTTGATCTGGTAGACCCGGCCGTAGCGCTCGCCGGGCGAGTAGCGCTCCTCGTCGGTGTTGTCCGCGCCCTCCACGTAGATGGCGTCGGCCGGACAGGCCCAGGCGCAGAGCTCGCAGCCGATGCACTTCTCCAGCCCGTCCGGGTGGCGGTTCAGCTGGTGCCGGCCGTGGAAGCGGGGCGCGGTGGGCTTCTTGTACTCCGGGTACTGCTCGGTGAGCCGCTTCTTGAACATGGCCGTGAAGGTCACGCCGAAGCCGGCGGCGGGGCCCAGTCCGAACGAGGAACGCTCGGACGAGTCATCACTGGGCATCGTCGTCTCCTCCCTTCAGTGCGGAAACGTTGGCTGCGGAAACGGGCTGCGGGATCCGGGAGGGCCGGCGCGGCGTGGGCGGCAACTGCTGCCCGGGCAGCGGCGGCACCGGGAACCCGCCGGCCATGGCGTCGAACTCCGGCTCGGGCGCGGTCTCCTCGGGGGCCCGGCGGTTGCGCAGGGTGTCCCAGACGATCGACAGCAGCACCACCGCCAGGATCGCGCCGACGCTGACCAGCACCAGGTCGGTGTAGTGGGTGCCGCGGTTCCGCAGCGTCCGCACCGTGGCGACCAGCACCAGCCAGACCAGCGAGACCGGGATCAGCACCTTCCAGCCCAGCTTCATGAACTGGTCGTAGCGCAGCCGGGGCAGGGTGCCGCGGAGCCAGATGAAGAAGAACAGCAGCAGCTGGATCTTGATGACGATCCAGAGCATCGGCCACCAGCCGTGGTTGGCGCCCGCCCAGAAGGCGGTGATCGGCCACGGCGCGCGCCAGCCGCCCAGGAACATCACGCTGGCGACGGCCGAGACGGTCACCATGTTGATGTACTCGGCCAGCATGAACATCGCGAACTTCAGCGAGGAGTACTCGGTGTTGAAGCCGCCGACCAGCTCGCCCTCGGCCTCGGGGAGGTCGAACGGCGCCCGGTTGGTCTCGCCGACCATCGAGATGATGTAGATGATGAAGCTGACCGGCAGCAGCAGCGCGAACCAGGTGTGCTGCTGGGCGGCGACGATCCCGGAGGTGGACATGGTCCCGGAGTCCAGGAAGACCGCCGCGAAGGACAGGCCCATGGCGATCTCGTAGGAGACCATCTGCGCGGCCGAGCGCAGCCCGCCGAGCAGCGGGTAGGTCGAGCCCGAGGCCCAACCGGCCAGCACGATGCCGTAGATCCCGATCGAGGCGATGGCCAGGACGTAGATCATGGCCACCGGGAAGTCGGTGAGCTGCATCGTGGTCCGGGTGCCGAAGATCGAGATCTCGTGGTCGGCCGGTCCGAAGGGGATCACCGCGAAGGCCATGAAGGCCGGGACCGCCGAGATGACCGGGGCCAGGATGTAGACCACCTTGTCGGAGGCGGTGACGACCAGGTCCTCCTTGAGGGCCAGCTTCACCCCGTCCGCGAGGCTCTGCAGCATGCCCCAGGGACCGTGCCGGTTGGGGCCGATCCGCAACTGCATCCAGGCGACGACCTTGCGCTCCCAGACGATCGCGATCAGCACCGTGCCGACCAGGAAGGCGAAGCAGAACACGGCCTTGACGACCACCAGCCACCAGGGGTCGGTGCCGAACACCGAGAGGTCCTCGGTCGCGGCGAGCAGGGCTGCCTGAGCCGCCATCAGTTCACCTCCAGGGTGGTCGGGGCCTGGGCCAGTCCGACGACGCGGCCGGGGAGCACGCCCAGGGCGCGGGTGGCGCCGCCGGGGGTGGAGTTGAGCGGGATCCAGACCACCCGGTCCGGCAGGTCGGGGGTGATCGCCAGCGGCAGGGTGACCGAGCCGGCCGGTCCGGAGAGCGAGAGCGGCGCACCGTCGGCGACGCCCACCTCGGCTGCGGTGGCCGGGGACAGCCGGGCCACCGCCGGGTGGCGGGTGCCGGCCAGCGCCGGGTCGCCCTCCTGCAGCGAGCCGTTGTCCAGCAGCATCCGCCAGCCGCCGAGCACCGCCTCGCCCGCGCCGGGGCGCGGCAGCGGACGGGCCTGCTCGGCCGGGGGGTCGAGCGGCGCGTGCCCGGCACCGGACCAGGCGCCCAGGGCGTCCAGTTCCCGGCGGGCCGCGGTGAGGTCGGGCAGGCCCAGGTGCCGGTCCAGCGCGTCCGCCAGCATGTGCAGCACCCGGAGGTCGCTGCTCAGATGACGCCGGGTCAGCTGGTCGGCCTTGATCGCGGTCTCGAACATCCGGACCCGGCCCTCCCAGTCCAGGAAGGTCCCGGCCTTCTCGGCCACCGCCGCCACCGGCAGCACCACGTCGGCGCGCTCGGTCACCGCGCTGGGCCGCAGCTCCAGGCTGACCAGGAAGCCGACCCGGTCCAGCGCCGCCTCGGCGGCGGCCGGGTCGGGCAGGTCGCCGGTGTCCACCCCGCCGACCACCAGCGCCTCGACGTCGCCGTTGGCGGCGGCGGTGAGGATGCCGTTGGTGTCGCGGCCGAACCGGGCCGGAATGCCGGCGATGCCCCAGGCGGCGGCGGTCTCGGCGCGCGCCTCTGGGTCGGTGACCGGGCGTCCGCCGGGCAGCAGGCCGGGCAGCGCGCCGGCCTCGACCGCGCCGCGCTCGCCGGCCCGGCGCGGGATCCAGGCCAGCCGGGCACCGCTGGCCCGGGACAGCCGGACCGCCGCGCTCAGCGCGCCCGGCACCCCGGCCAGCCGCTCGCCGACCAGCACCACCGCGCCGGGCTGCCGCAGCGCCTCGGCCGCGCGTCCGGCGTCGCCGTCCAGCGGGTCGCCCTCGGCCAGCGCCTCCAGCCACTCGGTCTCGGTGCCGGGCGCGGCCGGCAGCAGGGCGCCGCCGAGCTTGTGCAGGCCCCGGGTGCCGTAGGCGGCGATCGAGAAGACCTGCTGCCGCCGGGTCCGAGCCGCCTTGCGCAGCCGCAGGAAGACGATCGGCGACTCCTCCTCGGGCTCGAAGCCGACCAGCAGCGCCGCCGGGGCGGCCTCCAACTGCTCGTAGCTCAGGCCGTGGTGGTGCGGGCCGCCGCCGACGTCCACCCCGCGCCCGGCCACGGCCGAGGCGAGGAAGTCCGCCTCCTCGGCACTGTGCACCCGGGCCCGGAAGTCGACGTCGTTGGTGCCCAGCGCGACCCGGGCGAACTTGGCGTAGGCGTAGGCGTCCTCCACCGTCGACCGGCCGCCGACCAGCACCGCCGCGCGTCCGTGCGCGGCGGCCAGCCCGGCCGCGGCCGCGGCCAGCGCCTCCGGCCAGGAGGCGGGGACCAGCACGCCGGTCTCGTCCCGGACCAGCGGCGTCTCCAGCCGCTCCCGGGACTGGGCGTAGCGGAAGCCGAAGCGGCCCTTGTCGCAGGTCCACTCCTCGTTCACGGACGGGTCGTCACCGGCCAGCCGGCGCATCACCTTGCCGCGCCGGTGGTCGGTCCGCACCGCGCAGCCGGAGGCGCAGTGCTCGCACACCCCGGGTGAGGAGACCAGGTCGAAGGGGCGGGAGCGGAACCGGTAGGCGGCCGAGGTCAGCGCGCCCACCGGACAGATCTGGATGGTGTTGCCGGAGAAGTAGGAGCGGAAGTCCTCGCCCTCGCCGATGCCCACCTGCTCGTTGGCGCCGCGCTCGATCAGGTCGATGAACGGGTCGCCGGCGATCTGCTCGCTGAAGCGGGTGCAGCGGGCGCAGAGCACGCAGCGCTCCCGGTCCAGCAGCACCTGGGTGGAGATCGGCACCGGCTTCTCGTAGGTGCGCTTGACGCCCTCGAACCGGCTCTCCGCCTGTCCGTGCGAGAGTGCCTGGTTCTGCAGCGGGCACTCGCCGCCCTTGTCGCAGACCGGGCAGTCCAGCGGGTGGTTGATCAGCAGCAGCTCCATCACGCCGTGCTGGGCCTTCTCGGCCACCTTCGAGGTGACCTGGGTGCTGACGACCATCCCGTCGGTGCACGGGATGGTGCAGGAGGCGACCGGCTTGCGCTGGCCCTCGACCTCGACGATGCACTGGCGGCAGGCCCCGACCGGGTCCAGCAGCGGGTGGTCGCAGAAGCGGGGGATGGTCACGCCGATCATCTCGGCGGCCCGGATGATCAGTGTGCCCTTCGGCACATGGACCTGGACGCCGTCGATGGTGACGGCGAGCAGTTCCTCCTTCGGTGGCGGGGCAGCGGCCGCACCGGGAGCTTCCGAGGTGACGGTCATGCAAGCACCCCCTTCTCCTGGGCGGTGTGGTGGGTGGACGGCGCGGAGCCGCCGCGCGGGCGGCCGTCGGCCCAGACGGTGGCGGCCGCCGGGTCGAACGGGCAGCGGCCCTCGGCGAGGTGCTGCTCGTACTCCGCGCGGAAGTACTGGAGCGAGGAGAAGATCGGGCTGGCGGCGCCGTCGCCGAGGGCGCAGAAGGACTTGCCGTTGATGTTGTCGGCGATGTCGTTCAGCTTCTCCAGGTCGCCCTCGACGCCCTGGCCCGCCTCGATCCGGCGGAGCAGCTGGACCAGCCAGTAGGTGCCCTCACGGCAGGGGGTGCACTTGCCGCAGGACTCGTGGGCGTAGAACTCGGTCCAGCGGGTGACCGCCCGCACCACGCAGGTGGTCTCGTCGAAGATCTGCAGTGCCTTGGTGCCGAGCATCGACCCGGCGGCGGCGACGCCCTCGTAGTCGAGCGGGACGTCGAGGTGGGCGTCGGTGAACATCGGGGTGGAGGAGCCGCCAGGGGTCCAGAACTTCAGCCGGTGCCCGGCCCGCACTCCCCCGGTCATGTCCAGCAGCTGGCGCAGGGTCAGACCGAGCGGCGCCTCGTACTGGCCGGGGTTGGTGACGTGCCCGGAGAGCGAGTAGAGGGTGAAGCCCGGGGACTTCTCGCTGCCCATGGAGCGGAACCACTCCTTGCCCCGGTGCAGGATGCTCGGCACCGAGGCGATGGACTCGACGTTGTTGACCACCGTCGGACAGGCGTAGAGGCCGGCGATGGCCGGGAACGGCGGCCGCAGCCGGGGCTGGCCGCGCCGTCCCTCCAGCGAGTCCAGCAGCGCCGTCTCCTCGCCGCAGATGTAGGCGCCGGCCCCGGCGTGGACGGTGATGTCCAGGTCGAAGCCGGAGCCGAGGATGTTCTGGCCGAGGTAGCCGGCCTCGTACGCCTCGGCGACCGCGCCGTGCAGCCGGCGCAGCACCGGCACGGTCTCGCCGCGCAGGTAGACGAAGGCGTGGCTGCAGCGGATCGCGTAGCTGGCGATCACCATGCCCTCGATCAGCGCGTGCGGGTTGGCGAACAGCAGCGGGATGTCCTTGCAGGTACCCGGCTCGGACTCGTCGGCGTTGACCACCAGGTAGTGCGGCTTGCCGTCACCCTGCGGGATGAACTGCCACTTCAGTCCGGTGGGGAAGCCGGCACCGCCGCGACCGCGCAGTCCGGCGTCCTTGACCAGGGCGATGACCTCGTCCGGGGTCGACCGCAGGGCCTCGCGCAGGCCCAGGTAACCGTCGTGGCGGCGGTAGGTGTCCAGCGTCCAGGGGCGGTCGTCGCCCCAGCTCGCGGACAGGACCGGGGAGAGCAGCTTCTCCGGGTGCTCGGCGGTCATTCGGCCGCTCCTTCCTGGGCTGAGGAGGCCTCCGGCGGCGCGTCCTCGTGGGGTGCGCCCTCGGGAGCTGCGCCCTCGGGGCGGCGGGCTTCCTCATGGGCGGGCGCGTCCTCGTGGCGGGGGGCGACCACGCGCCGGGGTCCGGCGCCGGGCAGGGCCTCGCCGCGGGAGAGCCGCAGCCCGGCCATCGAGGGTGCGCCGCCGGCCCCGGACTCGTCGTTGGCCCCGGGGCGTTCGTCGGGGAAACCGGCCAGGATCCGGGAGGTCTCCCGGAAGCTGCACAGCTTGGCGCCCCGGGTCGGCCTGACCTCGCCGCCCCGGCCCGCGCGCAGCTCGTCGACCAGGGCCTTGGCGCTGTCCGGGGTCTGGTCGTCGAAGAACTCCCAGTTGACCATCACCACCGGGGCGTAGTCGCAGGCCGCGTTGCACTCGATGTGCTCCAGCGAGACCGAGCCGTCCTCGGTGGTCTCGTTGTTGCCGATGCCGAGGTGCTGCTGCAGCTCCTCGAAGATCTGGTCGCCGCCGAGCACCGCGCACAGGGTGTTGGTGCAGACGCCCACGTGGTACTCGCCGGCCGGCTGCCGCCGGTACATCGAGTAGAAGGTGGCGACGGCGGTCACCTCGGCCGTGGTCAGCCCCAACTGCTCGGCGCAGTAGCGCATCCCGCTGCGGCTGACGAAGCCCTCCTCGGCCTGGACCAGGTGCAGCAGCGGCAGCAGCGCCGAGCGGCTCTCCGGGTAGCGGTCGATCAGCTCCTGGGCGTCCGGGTCGAGCCGGGCCCGGACCGCCGCCGGGTAGGCGGGGGCGGGGAGCTGGGGCAGGCCCAGCAGGGTCGGGCTGGTCGTGCTCTCGTCGGTGGTCACCGGTCCACGCCTCCCATCACGGGGTCGATCCCGGCCACGGCGACGATGACGTCCGCGACCTGTCCGCCCTCACACATCGCCGCCATGGACTGCAGGTTGGTACTCCAACCCTGCGGGGAGCGACCCCCCGCACCCTCACGCCGCGGCTCCGTCGGCTCAAGCTGACTGGTCACCGGTCCACGCCTCCCATCACGGGGTCGATCCCGGCCACGGCGACGATGACGTCCGCGACCTGTCCGCCCTCACACATCGCAGCCATGGACTGCAGGTTGGTGAAGCTGGGGTCGCGGAAGTGGACCCGGTAGGGGCGGGTGCCGCCGTCGCTGACGACATGGACGCCGAGCTCGCCCTTGGGCGACTCCACCGCCTCGTACGCCTGTCCGGCCGGGACCCGGAAGCCCTCGGTGACCAGCTTGAAGTGGTGGATCAGGGCCTCCATGGACTCGCCCATGATGGTCCGGATGTGGTCCAGCGAGTTGCCCATGCCGTCCGGTCCCAGCGAGAGCTGGGCCGGCCAGGCGATCTTCTTGTCGGCGACCATCACCGCGCCGCTCGCGCCGCGCAGCTGGTCCAGGCACTGCTCGACGATCCGCAGCGACTGCTCCATCTCGGCCAGCCGGATCAGGAAGCGGCCGTAGGAGTCGCAGGTGTCGGCGGTCGGGACCTCGAAGTCGTACTGCTCGTAGCCGCAGTAGGGCTGGGCCTTGCGGAGGTCGTGCGGCAGGCCGGTGGAGCGGAGGATCGGTCCGGTCGCGCCGAGCGCCATGCAGCCGGCCAGGTCCAGGTAGCCGACGTCGACCAGCCTGGCCTTGAAGACCGGGTTGTTGGTGGCCAGCTTGTCGTACTCGGGCATCCGCTTGCGGAGCAGCTTGACGCCCTCGCGGATCTGGTCCAGCGCGCCGGGCGGCAGGTCCTGCGCCAGGCCGCCGGGGCGGACGTAGGCGTGGTTCATCCGCAGCCCGGTGACCAGCTCGAAGATGTCGAGGATGACCTCGCGGTCGCGGAAGCCGTAGATCATCAGGGTGGTGGAGCCGATCTCCATCCCGCCGGTGGCGAGGCACACCAGGTGCGAGGAGATCCGGTTCAGCTCCATCATCAGCACTCGGATGACGGAGGCCCGTTCGGGGATGTCGGCGGTGACGCCGAGCAGCCGCTCGACCGCGAGGCAGTAGGCGGTCTCGTTGAACAGCGGGGTCAGGTAGTCCATCCGGGTCACGAAGGTCGTGCCCTGGGTCCAGTTCCGGAACTCCATGTTCTTCTCGATGCCGGTGTGCAGGTAGCCGATGCCGCAGCGGGCCTCGGTCACCGTCTCGCCGTCGATCTCCAGGATCAGCCGCAGCACGCCGTGGGTGGACGGGTGCTGCGGGCCCATGTTGACGATGATCCGCTCGTCGTCGGCCCTGGCCGCGGCGGTGACGATCTCGTCCCAGTCGCCGCCGGTGACGGTGTAGACCCGGCCCTCGGTGGTCTCCCGGCCGGCCGCCTCGGCCTGCCCGGTCTGCTCGGTCTGCTCGGTCGCGTGTGGTGTGGACATCAGTTGTACGACCTCCGCTGGTCGGGAGCCGGGATCTGCGCGCCCTTGTACTCGACGGGGATGCCACCGAGCGGGTAGTCCTTGCGCTGCGGGTGGCCCAGCCAGTCGTCCGGCATCATGATCCGCGTCAGCGCCGGGTGGCCGTCGAAGACGATGCCGAAGAAGTCGTAGGTCTCGCGCTCGTGCCAGTCGTTGGTCGGGTAGACCGCGAACGTCGAGGGCAGGTGCGGGTCCGCGTCGGGAGCGGTGGTCTCCACCCGGATCAGCCGGTTGTGGGTGATCGAGCGCAGGTGGTAGACGGCGTGCAGTTCGCGTCCGGGCTCGCCCGGGTAGTGCACGCCGCTGACACCGGTGCACAGTTCGAAGCGCAGCGCGGGGTCGTCCCGCAGCGTGCGCATCGCCGGGACCAGGTGCTCCCGGGCGATGTGGAAGGTGATCTCGCCGCGGTCGACCACGGTCTTCTCGATCACGTCCGCGACCTGGAGCCCCTGCTCCTCCAGCGCGCCCTCCAGCTCGTCGGCGACCTCGTCGAACCAGTCACCGCCGTAGGGGCGGGGGGTGGCGCCGGGCAGGACGATCGGGCTGACCAGCCGGCCGTAGCCGGAGGTGTCGCCGCTGCCGCCGCCCACTCCGTTGCCTCCGCCGAACATCCCGTGCCGGACGCCGACGATCTCCAACTCGGTGCCCTCGCGCGGGACCGGCACTCCGCTCTCGGTGCTGCCGCTCTCTGTGCTGTCGCTCACCGCAGCAGCCCCTTCATCTCGATCGTCGGGGTCGCCTTCAGCGCCAGCTCCTCGGCCTCCGCCTCGGCCTTCGCCTTCTGCGCGCCGAGCTTCTCGTGGCGGATCTGCTCGTGCAGCTTGAGGATCGCGTCCATCAGCATCTCCGGCCGGGGCGGGCAGCCGGGGAGGTAGATGTCGACCGGGATGATGTGGTCGACGCCCTGCACGATCGCGTAGTTGTTGAACATCCCGCCGGAGCTGGCGCAGACACCCATGGAGATGACCCACTTGGGGTTGGCCATCTGGTCGTAGACCTGGCGGACCACCGGGGCCATCTTCTGGCTGACCCGGCCCGCCACGATCATCAGATCGGCCTGGCGCGGGGAGCCGCGGAAGACCTCCATCCCGAAGCGGGCCAGGTCGTAGCGGCCGGCGCCGGTGGTCATCATCTCGATCGCGCAGCAGGCCAGGCCGAAGGTGGCGGGGAAGAGCGAGCTCTTGCGCACCCATCCGGCAGCCTGCTCGACCGAGGTGAGCAGGAAGCCGCTGGGCAGCTTCTCCTCAATACCCATCTGGTGTCCTCTCAGCTCTCGGTTCCGCTGTGGTCAGTCCCACTCCAGGCCCCCGCGCCGCCACACGTACGCATACGCGACGAAGACGGTGGCGATGAACAGCACCATCTCGACCAGGCCGAAGAGCCCGAGGGCGTCGAAGGTGACGGCCCACGGGTAGAGGAAGACGATCTCGATGTCGAAGACGATGAAGAGCATCGCCGTCAGGTAGTACTTGATGGGGAACCGGCCGCCCCCCACGGGCTGCGGAGTGGGCTCGATGCCGCACTCGTACGCCTCCAACTTGGCGCGGTTGTACCGCTTGGGGCCGGTCAGCGCGGCCATCGCCACGGAGCCGACCGCGAAGGCGGCGGCAAGGGCACCAAGTACCAGAATCGGCGCATATGCGTTCATACCGAACGACCTCCCAGGCGTCAGTCTGCGCCGACGTCCCTGTCGGTGACTGCGGGTCAGTACAGCTCGCGACCGTGATCCCCTCATGTGAGGCAGTTCACAAGGCCCCAAGACGGCTGCATCCTATGCCCGTTCACATGTGATCTGCGACACGGGCGTCAGCCCCTTCAATGTGATCTACGCCACCTGACGGATGATCAAGAAGTAATGACCGGGCAAAATCGGCCACCAGCCGTGTGCTTTCCTTCACAAGGCGTAGCGATTTATGCGATTTCCGCAGGTGGAGCGCCGATTCACTAGCAGACGCGAGTGATCCAAAGCAACTTTTGTCTCTACCATCCGGCCGTGCTAAAGAAACTCGCCCATCAGGGTGGACACCGTGGACGGCAGTTGACGGAATCATCCGTCCGTGGCCGGATTGCACCTTCCGGCCGGGCAGCACTCGGGGTGCGGCTGCCGGATCCGGGCCCCGGTGACCGCTCCGCCACATCCCCGCGCGCCCCCACAGGGGGACCGCTGTTCCCGGAGGTTCGCAGTTAGGGTGAAACCCGAAGCACCCACGGAGGAGGCAGCATGTCGGCCGAAGCATTCGAGACACCGGGATCCGGCGTTCCGGAGTACTCGTCCTGGGACGGTCTCCAGCAGTTGCCCGAGGAGGTCGCCGCGCAGATCGAACTGTGGGACCGGAAGGTCCTCTGGAACCGGCGCGGTCCGCTGGAACACCAGCAGTTCACCGTCCGGATGCGCAACGCCCTGGAGGCCGAAGCCCGCCGGGCCATGTCCGGCGGCTCCGCCGACGCCGGCTCCCGCGCCGCCGATCAGCGGTGCTGGCAGGTCGAGGTCGAGACCAATGTCTTCTTCACCCGTGACAAGTCCAGCTTCCTCACCCCGGACTTCCTGGTCCGGCGGTGCCTCCCGCGCGGGGCCGACACCCTCGCCGGCGACGTCGTCCTGGTCGGCGAGGTCCTGTCGGGATCGGACACCCCCAAGCGCCGGGCCTGGAAGACGGACCGGTATGCCGAGGCCGGCATCCCCTGGTACTGGGAGGTCGAACTCGACTCCCTGGGCAACTGGGACATCTCCGCGGTCAGGGCCTACGAACTCGTGACGCTGCCGACGCAGGGCCTCGCGGTCAAGCCGCTGCGCCCGTCCGTCTACGTCCCGGTCGGCGAATGGGAGCCCGGGGACGCGGGCATCGACTTCCCGGAGCCGTTCGGCATCCGCATCCCCTGGGCCGACCTCGCCTTCTGAGAACCGCCGGTCAGGCCCTCGGAGCCACCTTGGCCAGGCCGTTGATGATGCGGTCCATCGCGTCGCCGCCCTGCGGGTCGGTCAGGTTGGCCAGCAGCTTCAGCACGAAGCGCATCAGCATCGGGTGGGTCAGGCCGCGCTGCGCGGCCATCCGCATCACCAGCGGGTTGCCGATCGCCTTCACGAAGGCCCGGCCCAGCGAGTAGTAGCCGCCGTAGACCTCCTTGAGGATCCTCGGGTAGGCCTCCAGCGCCCGCTCCCGGCCCAGGTCGGTCTGCCGGGCCAGGGCCTGGACGATGACGCCGGCCGCGATCTGCCCGGATTCCATCGCATAGGCGATGCCCTCGCCGTTGAACGGGTTGACCATCCCGCCGGCGTCGCCGACCAGCAGGAAGCCCCGGGTGTAGTGCGGCTGCCGGTTGAAGGCCATCGGCAGCGCCGCGCCCCGGATCGGCTCGGTCATGTTCTCCGGGGTGTAGCCCCACTCCTCCGGCATGCCCGCGCACCACACCTTGAGCAGCTCGCGGTAGTCGATGTCCTTGAAGGAGGCGGTGGTGTTGAGCAGCCCCAGGCCGACGTTGCTGGTGCCGTCGCCCATGCCGAAGATCCAGCCGTAGCCGGGCAGCAGCTTCTCCTGGCCGCCGCGCCGGTCCCACAGCTCCAGCCAGGACTCCAGGTAGTCGTCGTCGCTGCGGGGCGAGTTGAAGTAGGTGCGGTAGGCGACGCCCATCGGCCGGTCCTCGCGCCGGTGCAGGCCCATGGCCAGCGAGAGCCGGGTGGAGTTGCCGTCCGCGGCGACCACCAGCGGCGCGCGGAAGACCACCTCGCGCTTGTCCGGGCCGAGCTTGGCGGTGACCCCGACCACCCGGCCGGAGCGCTCGTCCAGCACCGGGCCGGTGACGTTGCACTGCTGGTGCAGCTTGGCCCCGGCCTTCTCGGCCTGACGGGCCAGCAGCTCGTCGAAGTCGGCGCGCTTGCGGACCAGACCGTAGTCGGGGAAGCTCGCCAGCTCCGGCCAGTCCAGCTCCAGCCGGACCCCGCCGCCGATGATCCGCAGCCCCTTGTTGCGCAGCCAGCCGGCCTCCTCGGAGATGTCGATCCCCATGTCGACCAGCTGCTTGGTCGCGCGCGGCGTCAGGCCGTCGCCGCAGACCTTCTCCCGCGGGAACTGCGCCTTCTCCAGCAGCAGCACCTCCAGGCCCGACTGGGCCAGGTGGTACGCCGTGCTCGCCCCCGCAGGACCGGCGCCGACCACGATGACATCGGCCTCAGCCTCGATGGCGGCAGCCTCGCTCGCTGCGGTCTGCTGGGTCAGCTGCGACACCTGGGACTCCTGCTGCTCTCGTCGGAAGACTGTGGGCCCGCCCGGGGCCACCTCGCAGTCTAGGAGATGGTCGTGCGCGGCCGACGCCGAGCCGCACCCGTCAGCGGGTCACGGCGGGTCACGGCCGGAGGCCGCGGTGGAGGGCGACGATGCCGCCGGTGAGGTTGCGCCAGGCGACGGCGGACCAGCCGGCCTGCTGCAGCCGGGCGGCCAGGGCGGGCTGGTCCGGCCAGGCCCGGATGGAGTCGGCCAGGTAGACGTAGGCGTCCGGGTTGCTGCTGACGGCGGTGGCGACCGGCGGCAGCGCCCGCATCAGGTACTCGGTGTAGACGGTGCGGAAGGGCGACCAGACCGGGTGGCTGAACTCGCAGATGACGACCCGGCCACCGGGCTTGGTGACCCGCAGCAGCTCGCGCAGCGCGGCGTCGGTGTCCTGGACGTTGCGCAGCCCGAAGGAGATGGTGACCGCGTCGAACACGGCGTCGGCGAAGGGCAGCCGGGTGGCGTCGCCGGCGGTCAGCGGCAGCTCCGGGTGGCGGCGCTTGCCCTCGCGGAGCATCCCGAGCGAGAAGTCGCAGGGCACCACGGTCGCCCCGGCCTCGGCGAAGGGCAGCGAGGAGGTGGCGGTACCGGCCGCGAGGTCGAGCACGTACTCGCCGGGGCGGGCGTCGACGGCACGGGCGACGGCCTTGCGCCAGAGCCGGGTCTGGCCCAGCGAGAGCACGTCGTTGGTCAGGTCGTACTTGGCGGCCACGTCGTCGAACATCGAGGCGACTTCGTGCGGCTGCTTGTCCAGGGAGGCTCGGGTCACCTCCCCATTGTTCACCCAGTCACGCCCGGCGGTGGACCAGTCGTCCGGCCAGCACGGTCGCCACGCAGCTGCCGTCCTCGGCGAAGACCGCCAGGTCGGCGCGGGCACCGCGCTCCAGCGAGGGCGGACGGTCCAGCACCGCCAGGTTGTTGCGCTGCGCGGCGGCGCGCAGCGCGGGGTCGGCCAGGTGCTCGGCGCGCGCACCGGTCGCGCCGAGGCGCAGCAGGGCGTGCACCCGCTCGCGGGCGCTGGGCGCCTCCGGCAGCGGGCCCTCGTGCAGCAGTCCGGGGCCGAGCCGACCGCGCCAGCGGCGGACCCGGGCGGTCGGGTAGGCCGCGGCGACCTCGTCCGGGCTGCCGAGCGCGACGATCCGCTCGCCGTCGACTGCGACGGCGAGCGGCGGCTCCTGCGAGCCGGTGTGGATCGTCAGCACGGCTGTGTCAGTTGGCGTTGAGGAGCTTGAGCTCCGGATGCGCCGTGCCGCCCGCCCGTCGCCCGCCGCCACCCTTGTCCGAGTGGGCTGCGCCCACGCCTCCCCCTTCGATCGCGGTGGAGGCGATGTGCGAGTACGCGTGGTCGTTGACCGGGTCGTCGGCCGGGTCGTCGTGGATCACCAGGTGCTCGTAGGTGGTGGCGCGCTGGGCCGGCACCCGGCCGGCCGCGCGGATCAGGTTGATCAGCTCCATCCGGTTGGAGCGGTGCTTGGCCCCGGCGGAGGAGACCACGTTCTCCTCCAGCATCACCGAGCCGAGGTCGTCCGCACCGTAGTGCAGCGTCAGCTGGCCCATCTCCTTGCCGACGGTCAGCCAGGAGCCCTGGATGTGGGCGACGTTGTCGAGGAACAGCCGGGCGACCGCGATCAGCCGCAGGTACTCGATCAGCGTGGCCTGGGTGCGGCCCTTGAGGTGGTTGTTCTCCGGCTGGTAGGTGTACGGGATGAAGGCCCGGAAACCGCCGGTGCGGTCCTGGACGTCGCGGATCATGCGCAGGTGCTCGATCCGCTCGGCATTGGTCTCGCCGGTGCCCATCAGCATGGTGGAGGTGGACTCGACGCCCAGGTTGTGGGCGATCTCCATGATCTCCAGCCAGCGCTCGCCGGACTCCTTGAGCGGGGCGATGGCCTTGCGCGGGCGCTCGGGCAGCAGCTCCGCGCCGGCGCCGGCGAAGGAGTCGAGACCGGCCGCGTGGATCCGGCGGATGGCCTCCTCGGCGGTGACGCCGGAGATCCGCGACATGTGCTCGATCTCGGAGGCCCCGAGCGAGTGGATCACCAGCTGCGGGAAGTCCTTCTTGATCGCGGCGAAGGCCCGCTCGTAGTACTCGACGCCGTAGTCCGGGTGGTGGCCGCCCTGGAACATGATCTGGGTGCCGCCGAGCTCGACCGTCTCCGCGCAGCGCCGGAGGATCTCCTCCAGGTCACGCGACCAGCCCTTCTCGACGTCCTTGGGGGCGGCGTAGAAGGCGCAGAACTTGCAGGCGGTCACGCAGACGTTGGTGTAGTTGATGTTGCGCTCGATGATGTACGTCGCGATGTGCTCGGTGCCGGCGTAGCGACGGCGGCGCGCGGCGTCGGCCGCCGCGCCCAGCGCGTGCAGCGGGGCGTGCCGGTAGAGGTCGAGCGCCTCCTCCGGGCTGATCCGGCCGCCGCCGGCGGCCCGGTCGAGGACGGCCTGACGAGCGCTCTCGGCGGTCGTGGTGGGCATGCTCTCGGGCACCTTGGCGTCCTCTCGTACTGCACTGCTACGGGCATCGACCAGCCTACGCGAGCCCCCGGCGGGGCCGGGGGAGGGTCCGGCCCCGCGTCCGGTCCCGCATCCGCCCCTGCGTCCGGGGCGCCTCAGCGCTGCAGCAGGCTGATGTGCTCGGTGCTCATGCCGATCCGGTCGGCGAACTCCCGCAGCCCGGTCAGCTGCCGCTCGCCGAAGGAGAAGTCCAGCGCCTCGGCGTAGTAGCGGCGCAGCAGTTCCGCGTCGAAGGACTCCCAGCGGGCGGCCTGCTCGGCGACCTTGTCGACCTCCTCCATCGAGAGGTCCCGGGACTCCAGGAAGGCCCGGTGCACCTCGTGCACCTGCTCCGGCTCCCGGGCCAGGAAGTCGCGGCGGGCGGCCCAGACCGCGAAGACGAAGGGGAGGCCGGTCCACTGCTTCCACATCTCGCCCAGGTCGTGCACCTGCAGCCCCAGCCTCGGGGCCTCGTGCAGCGAGGCCCGCAGCGCGGCGTCGCCGATCAGCACCGCGGCGTCGGCCTCCTGCATCATCAGCGAGAGGTCCGGCGGACAGGTGAAGTAGTCGGGCTGCACCCGGTACTGCTCGGCGAGCAGCAGCTGGGCCAGCCGGACGGAGGTCCTGCTGGTCGAGCCGAGGGCGACCCGGCGGCCGTCCAGCTGCTCCAGCGGCACCTGGCTGACGATCAGGCAGGACAGCACCGGGCCGTCGCTGCCGACCGCGATGTCCGGCATGACCACCAGCTGATCCGCGTTGCGGAGGTACTCCACGCAGGTGATCGGGGAGATGTCGAGCTCTCCGGCGACCAGGGCGTCGCTCAGCCGTTCGGGGGTGTCCTTGGTCAGGTCCAGATCAAGGAGGGTCCCGGTCCGGGCCAGGCCCCAGTAGATCGGCAGGCAGTTCAGGAACTGGATGTGCCCCACCCGGGGGCGGACGGCGCTGCCGTTCGGGCTGCCGTTCGGTGCGGTGTCACGCTCGGTAGAAGTGTCCACATCCAGCACAGTAGCCCCGTGTATCCGGTGCGGTGCCCCCGTGTCCCGGCCCCCGATCGTCCCTGGCCGGGCGGGAACCTGCGTGCTAGGGTTTCTGCAGTTGCAGTTTGATTTCCCATGCAGTACTCAAGCCTGCGGAGCATGTGACCGCGGGCTTCTGTAGTTTTCAGAGCTTTGTCACAGAAGTACCTGAAGCGGGGATCAGCGCAGCGGACCGGGCGTCACGAGGTGTGGCGTCCATTCGTCCCTCGCAAGGAGAACGGTTATGGCGACCGGAACCGTCAAGTGGTTCAACGCCGAAAAGGGCTTCGGCTTCATCGCCCAGGACGGCGGCGGCCCCGACGTCTTCGTCCACTACTCCGCCATCAACGCGAGCGGCTTCCGCTCGCTGGAGGAGAACCAGCCGGTGGAGTTCGACGTCACGCAGGGCCCGAAGGGTCCGCAGGCGGAGAACGTCACCCCGGTCTGAACCCAACCACTGGTCAACCGCTCCTGATCAATCCCGATCGGGTCGCCTGATCCTCCGGTGGCTTCCGCAGCACCGACCCAAGAGGGCCCGCGTCCGCACCCCGGACGACGGGCCCTCTGCCTTGCCCCGGCTCGGCCGCCCCCTCAGAAGACCAGCACCGCCCGGGCCACCCGGGCGTGGTGGGTGTCGTCGGCGGCCCGGTCGAAGTCGTCCACCGGATAGGTGGCGGTGACCAGTTCGTCCAGCAGCAGCCGGCCCGAGCGGTACAGCCCGACATAGCGCGGGATGTCGGTCTGCGGACGCGAGGAGCCGTAGCGGCAGCCGAGGATCGACTTGTCCAGGAACAGCTCCGCCGGGCGGAAGCCGGCCTCCGTCGTCGGCGGGGTCATCCCCAGCAGCACCGCCTGGCCGTGCCGGTCGAGCAGGTCGATCGCCTGCCGGACCAGCGTCGGGCTGCCGACGCACTCGAAGGCGTGGTCGACCCCGGTCGGCAGCAGCGCCCGGACCGCCTCGACCGTGCTGCCGCCCGCCTCGGCCACCGCCCTGGCGTCGATGAAGTCGGTCGCGCCGAAGGTCCGGGCGACCTCCTCCTTGGCGGCCACCGCGTCCACCGCGACGATCCGCGAGGCTCCGGCGATCCGCGCGCCCTGGACGACGTTGAGCCCGATCCCGCCGCAACCGATCACCAGCACCGTGTCGCCCAGGCCGACCCGGGCCCGGTTCAGCACCGCGCCGACGCCGGTCACCACGCTGCAGCCGATCAGCGCGGCCGAGGCGAAGGGGATCTCCGGGTCGATCCGGACCGCCTGCACCGCCTTCACCACCGTCCGTTCGGCGAAGACCGAGGCCGAGGCGAAGTTGTGGAGCGGGGTGTTCGGCTCCGAGGCGCGGGTGAACGGCTTGGTCGGCCGGCCGATGGCGAACCGGCACATGGTCGGCCGCCCCTGCCCGCACTCCGGGCAGGCGCCGCAGTTGGCGATGGTGGACAGCGCGACATGGTCGCCCGGGGCGACGTTGGCGACGCCCTCGCCGACGGCCTCGACCGTGCCCGCGCCCTCGTGGCCGAGGACCACCGGGACCGGGAACGGGATCGTCCCGTTGATCACCGACAGGTCGCTGTGGCAGAGCCCGGCGGCGGCGATCCGCACCAGGACCTCGCCAGGACCCGGGTCGCGGACCGCGAGATCGTCCACCACCCGGGCCGCCCTGCCGTCGAAGATGACGCCTTTCATCGGTTCCCCTCACGGTTGGTGATGGTTGGTCAGGACTGCCAGACCAGCGCCTGCAGCTCGCTGTAGGCGTGCAGCGCGAAGGAGCCGCAGTCGCGGGCCACCCCGCTCTGCTTGAAGCCGCCGAAGGGCGCCTCCGGGTGGCGCTGGACGGTGTTGATGCCGACGCTGCCGCTGCGCAGCCGCCCGGCGAGGGCGTAGGCGCGGGCGGTGTCGCGGGAGAAGACGTAGTCGTAGAGGCCGAACTCGGTGGAGTTGGCCAGTGCGACGGCCTCCTCCTCCTCGTCGAAGGGCAGCACCACCACGACCGGTCCGAAGATCTCCTCGCGGGCCGCCGCCATCCCCGGGGTGACGTCGGCCAGCAGCGTCGGGGCGACGTAGAAGCCGGTCCCGGGGACGGCCTGGGCGCCCTCGACCCGCTCCTTGCGGGTGCCGCCGGCGACCAGCCGCGCGCCCTCGGCCAGCGCCCCGGCGATGTACCCCTCCACCCGGTCCCGGTGCGCGGCGGTGATCAGCGGGCCGACCACCGTGCCCGGCAGCAGCGGGTCGCCGAGCGGCAGCGCCGCGGCGAAGCGGGCCAGTCCGGCCAGCAGCTCCTCCTGGCGTGAGCGGTGGACCAGCACCCGGGTCGGCGCGGTGCAGATCTGCCCGGAGTGGAAGGCCCAGGTCGAGCCGACGGCCGGGACCACCTGGGCCAGGTCGGCGTCGGCCAGCACCACCGCCGCGCCCTTGCCGCCGAGTTCCAGCAGCAGCCGCTTCATGCTCGCCCCGCCGTCCGCGGCGATCCGTCGGCCGACCCCGGTCGAGCCGGTGAAGCTGACCATGTCGACCTCGGGCGAGGCCACCAGCGCCGCCCCGACCCCGGGGCCGGAGCCGGTGACGACATTGAGGATCCCGGGCGGCGCCCCCGCCTCCTCGAAGATCTCGCCCAGCCGCAGGCAGGTCAGCGGATCCTGCGGGGCCGGCTTGGCGACCACGGTGTTGCCCATCGCCAGCGCCGGCGCCAGCTTCCCGGCCAGGTTGACGATCGGGAAGTTGTAGGAGGTGATGCAGCCGACGACGCCGACGGGCCGGCGGGCGGCCACCGAGTTGGTCAGCCCCCCGGACGCCAGCGCGGTCGCGCCGACCGGCACCGGGGCGAAGGGGAGCAGCGCGGGTTCCAGCGCGCCCCTGGCGTAGCGGCGGAACCGGTCGGCGACCACCGGCAGTTGCATCGACGAGGCCACCCGGATGGTCGCCCCGGTCTCCTGCTGGAGCAGCGGCACGAAGTCCTCGACGTGCGCCAGCACCGCGTCCGCGATCCGCTCCAGCACGGCGGCGCGTTCGGCCGGGGAGGTCCGGGACCAGCCCTCGTAGGCCCGGCGGGCGGCGGCCACGGCGTCCGCCACGTCGGCGGCCGAGGCCTCGGGCGCGTGGCCGACCACCCGCTCGGTGGCCGGGTCGACGACGGGGTAGCTGCCGTCGCCGCCCTCGCGCCAGGCGCCGTCGATGTAGAGCCGGTGGGTGGCTGGGGTACTGCCGGTCATGGCTTTCCTTCCGGGTCACGGCTGGTCGGGGCGCGGGTCCTGGTTGGTCGGGGCGGCCGCCGGTTGCGGGCGCGGCTCGCGGGGCAGTCGGAGCACCCGCTCGGCGATGAGGTTGCGCTGGACCTGGTCGCTGCCGCCGTAGACGGTGTCCGCCCGGGAGAACAGCAGCCGGTGCTGGTCGGCGGTGAGCGGGTAGCGGCCGGGGAGGTGGGGGCCGGGGGCGGTCGCCCCGGCCGGGCCGAGGACCGCCAGCGCCAGCTCGCCGAGCCGCTGGTGCCAGCCGCCCCACAGCAGCTTGGCCACCGCCGCCGAGCCCGGCTCGGCGGTGCCGAGGGTGCGCAGCGCATTGCAGCGCAGCGCGTGCAGGTCGGCCCACTGCCGGGTGAGCCGCTCCCGCAGCACCGGGTCGCCGACCGCGCCGGTCCGCACCGCCGTGGCCAGCACCGCCTCGAACTCCCGGGCGTAGCCGATCTGCCGGCCCAGCATCCCCGCGCCGCGCTCGAAGGAGAGCAGCGCCATCGCCACCCGCCAGCCGTCCCCGGGCGCGCCGAGGACGTCGGCGGCGGCGGCCCGCGCACCGTCGAAGAAGACCTCGCTGAACTCGGACGCCCCGTCCAGCTGCCGGATCGGCCGCACCTCGATCCGGTCCGGCTGGTCCATCGGCAGCAGCAGCAGGCTCAGCCCGTGGTGCCGGTGCGAGCCCGGTTCGGTCCGGGCCAGGACGAAGCACCAGTCGGCCCACTGCGAGAGCGAGGTCCAGGTCTTCTGCCCGGTCACCAGCCAGTCCGCGTCCGCAGCTCCGGTCTCGCGCCGGGCGCCGGTGCGGACGGCCGCCAGGTCGGAGCCGGCCCCCGGCTCGCTGTAGCCCTGGCACCAGATCTCCGTGCCCGCCGCGATCGGCGGCAGGAAGCGCTCCCGCTGCGCCCTGCTGCCGAAGCGCAGCAGCGTCGGCGCGAGCAGGTGCTCGCCGACGATGCCCAGCGGGGCCGGGCCCCGGGCGCGGGCGTACTCCTCGGCCCAGACCACCTGCCGGGTGAGCGCGCCCTCGGACCAGCCCAGGCCGATCCAGCCGCCGGCCCCCAACTCCTGCTCCCAGGACCGGCGCCGGTCGGGGTCGAGCTCGGTCGGGCCGACGTCGGTGCACAGGTCGGCGAAGGGCGCACCGGCGCCGTCCAGCCGCTCGGCCAGCCAGGTCCGCGCCCGCGCGCGGAACGCCTCGTCCTCGGCGCTGAAGGAGAAGTCCATCTCGGTGGTCGGTCCCTTCCCTGGTCGACTGCCGGGTGGGGCGGTCAGGCGTTGGGGCGCTGCTTGGCCGCGGCGGCCCGCGCCATCGCGTCCAGTTGGGCGAGCATCGGCATCGGGTCGCTGCCCACCGCCCCCGGCAGCGCCTCGGCGATGCGCTCCGGCGTCCAGCCGCCGCCCTCGGCGTACATCGAGCGGAGTTCGCGCGGCTGCGCCCAGACCGCGATCTTCGGGCCGGCGACGGTGTAGACCTGCCCGGTGATCCCGGCGGCCCGCGCCGAGAGCAGGTAGACCACGAGGGCGGCGACGTCCTCGGGCTCGCCGATCTCGGTGAGCTCCATCGGGACGTTGGCGGACATCCGGGTCCGGGCCACCGGGGCCACGCAGTTGGCGGTCACCCCGTACTTGTGCAGCCCGAGCGCGGCGCTGCGGACCAGCGAGATGACACCGCCCTTGGCCGCGCTGTAGTTGGCCTGGCTGACGCTCCCGGTGTGGTTGCCGCTGGTGAAGCCGACCAGCGTGCCGCCGCCCTGGGCCCGCATCAGCGCGGCGGCGGCGCGGAAGACGGTGAAGGTGCCCTTGAGGTGGGTGTCGACGACGCCGTCCCACTCCTCCTCGGACATGTTGAACAGCATCCGCTCGCGCAGGATGCCGGCCACGCAGACGACGCCGTCCAGCCGGCCCCAGCGCTCGACCGCGGCGGCGACCACCCGGGCTCCCCCGGCCATGGTGGAGACGTCGTCGGCGACCGCCACCGCCTCGCCCCCGGCCGCCTCGATCTCCTTGACCACGGCCGCCGCGACCTCGCTGGTCGGGTTTCCGCCGTCCATGGCGACGCCGTAGTCGTTGACGACCACCCTGGCCCCCTCCGCGGCGCAGCCGAGCGCGACCGCGCGGCCGATCCCGCGCCCCGCGCCGGTCACCGCGATCACCCGGCCTTGCAGGAAGTCACCCACGTCGTACCCCTCCTCAGGTTTCTGACGGACCGTTAGATTCTAGGAGCGAGGGCGGGGCGAGGCCATAGCTGAGTGGTCGTCAGATTTCCCCGGCCCTGCTCGCGCCCACCGCACCGCTTCACACCCACCGCTACCGACGGAGGCACCCGTGGCCGCTCCCAACGACTTCGACGAGTTCCGCGAGATCGCCAAGCGCGTCAACAACTGGGGCCGCTGGGGCGCTTCGGACGAGATCGGCACACTGAACCTGATCACCCCGGAGGCGGTCCGCGCCGCCGTCGCGACGGTGCGCTCCGGCCGCCGGTTCCCGCTGGCGCTACCGCTCCGGCAGCAGGGCGTGCAGAACGGCCTGATCCCCGGCCGGGTCAACCCGCTGCACACCATGACCGCGCTGAACTGGGAGATGTTCGGCCCCGGCGCCATCGCCACCAGCGACGACGTGGCCACCCTCGGACTCCAGGCCGGGACCCACTGGGACGGCCTCGGCCATGTCAGCCACGGCAACCGGATCTACAACAACCGGCCGGCCGACAGCGCGATCACCGCCCACGAGGGCGCGGTCCGCAGCGGCGTCGAGAAGGCCGGTCCGGTGCTCGGCCGGGGCGTGCTGCTGGACGTGGCCCGGGCCCTCGGAGCGGGCAGGCTGGAGCCGGGCCACCCGGTGACCGCCGAGGAGCTGGACGCGGCCGAGGAACTGGCCGGGACCGAGGTCCGCAGCGGCGACCTGGTACTGGTGCGCACCGGGCAGGTCCAGCTGTACCTGGGCGGCGACCGGGACGCCTACGCCTTCCCCTCCCCCGGCCTCTCGCTGTCCACGCCGGCCTGGTTCCACGCCCGTGACGTGGCGGCGGTCGCCAACGACACCCTCACCTTCGAGATCTTCCCGCCCGAGATCGACGGCCTCTATCTGCCGGTGCACGCCCTGGACCTCGTGGAGATGGGCATGATGCAGGGCCAGAACTGGAACCTGGAGGCGCTGGCGGCGGACTGCGCCGAGGACGGGCAGTACGCGTTCCTGCTGTCCGCACCGCCGGAGCCCTTCGTCGGCGGCGTGGGGGCCCCGGTCGCCCCGGTCGCGGTCAAGTAGCCGCCGAACCGGCCCACAGAACGGGTGGCGAGACGCCGTGCAGATCGGACGGCCTGCCCGGAGTCCCGCCACCCGGCCCCGACGCCTGGACTCCGTACGCATACGGACTCTGCCCTGACCCGCGCCGACCCGGCCCACTCTCGCCAAGGACGCTCCCCATCGACCAGTGGTCGAACACGCCCTCAACGTCCCCTCGCAGCGAGCCGTTGACTCCAAGCGTGATCAGCCGACCACGCCACGTCAATGCCTTGTCCGTGATTCGGATTGGTTGCGTACGCTTTCGGTCGTCGGGAAATTCGCAAGTTGGCCGGAATCGACCGGCCGTCACGCCGGGCCGGGACAACCCGCCGAATCGTTCCGCCCCACGGCTCCCACGCCGACCGTCGGCACTCGATCATTCCACCGAATCAGGCTTCCCACCAGCATGCGGAGCAGGTCCGGAGGACCGTCGCGAGCCGCCCCGGCAGCCGACCCGATCGGTCCAGGCACCGGACCGTGCGCGCACGTCCGCCGCCGCCCGTCGACCCTCCGGACCGGCCGGGGTTACCGGGGCGTATGCCGCCCGAGACCGAATTGTGGCCGAGCCGGAGCGGCCGACAGACCCCCGGAACGGCACGGCGGGCCCCGGCGAATGCCGCCGGACCGCCCACATAATTGCCGCTCGGTTTCCGCGCGGTGGCGGATTGCCGCAATGGCGGAATACCGCAGCGGATTCACGGCGCCGCCGATATTCGGCGCGCTCCCGGCCGACGGACGGCGGTGCGGCGGTCGGGCGGTGCGGCGGTCCGGCAGTGCGGCGGTGGCGGCTCAGCCCACCAGCAGATGGAGTCCGGGGACGCCGGCGCCCTGCCGGGCTTCGCCGGCGGTGCCGGCCGCGCTCTGCGGCTCGATCTCGCACCAGACGCGCTTCCCGACGCCGTCCGGGTGCCAGCCCCAACGGTCGGTCAGACACTCGACCAGTTCCAGGCCCCGGCCGTTGGTGGCCTCGCTGCGGGTGTGCCTCGGCAGCGGCGGCTGGTCGCTGGCGTCCGCGACCTCGACCCGGACCGGGCGCCGCTCCGCGTCCCGGCCGACCGGGAAGACCAGGCGCAGCACGGCCGGTGAGCCGGTGTGCACCACCGCGTTGGTCACCAGTTCGGAGACCACCAGCACCAGCGTCTCGGCAAGCGGCGCGTCAGGGTCCACACCGCAGCTCTGCAATCGGGTCCGGGTCCAGCGCCGGGCTCGCCCGACCTCGGCCGGATCGGCCTGCACCGCGATCTGCACCTGTAGCACCTGCACCGCTCACACCACCCGTACTTGCGGGATCAGTCGTGCCTTGGAAAACACGGGGGTGCTGGGACTCTGCGGACAGCTTCCCTCCCCGGATCTGATCCAGGATGATTCGCCCACGCCGGCCGGAGCAAGCGCTTCAGGCATATTCCAACATTGGGACCGCCCCGGGGTGCATACTGCCCCCGCCGGCCCGACTGCCACTGCGGCGGACCGCGGCGGCGTCAGCGGAGGGCGCCCGACCTGCTGCGCAGGACGGTTCCTACGCCCTGCACGCCGAGACAGCTCCCGATTCGTCCGCACTCATGGAGCGTAGCCGAACCGTAACCGGATCACCGGCAACCGGCTGGCGTCCGGACAAAACCACCCTTCCTACAAGTGTCCACAGTCTCCCCACAGTGGTCGTCACCCACCGTCGCCGCACCCGTCCCGCACAGCTGCCGCTGTCACAACAGCAACTGACGGGACAGCAGTTCGGCGCACTCCTCGCTGTCGGCGAAGCTGTGCTGCCACACCCAGGAACGTTTCAGCAGGAGCTGGACGTCCGCCTCCCAGGTGAACCCCATTCCGCCGTGCACCTGGAGACAGTCGCGCGCGCCGCGCACCGCCGCCTCGTCGGCGAGCAGCTTCGCCCCGGCCACCGCCGCGCGGGCCGCGGGGGTCGCTCCGTCCGCGTCCAGCACCACCGCTGCCGCCCGCACCGCCACCCGGGCCGGTTCCAACCGCGCCAGCATGTCGGCGCACAGGTGTTGCACCGCCTGGAAGGCCCCGATCGGTTGTCCGAACTGCTCGCGCCGCCCGGCGTGGACCACCGCCGACCTGACCGCCCGGTCCGCCAGCCCGACCTGCAGCGCGGCGGTCAGCAGCGTCCCCTCGGTCCACACCAGGGCGGCGTCGGCCCGGTCCAGGAGGGTGCCGGACGGGAGCGCCGCGTCCACCCGCCACAGGGGGGTGAGCGGGTCGACCGCGCGCACCGGCTCCGCCCCGGCGGCCACCTCCGCCGGGTCGACCCGGCGCAGCTCGCCCGAGCCGGTGTCCAGGACCAGCAGCAGATCGAGCCTGGGCAACTGCTCGACCAGCAACGGGCCGCGCCCGGCCGGCAGCCGTACCAGCGCGGCCGTGCCGTCGAGCCCGAGCGCCCCGGCCAGTTCGGTGGCGACCAGCGGCCCGGGTACCAGTGCCCGTCCCAGCTCCTCGAAGACCAGCACCGCCTCGGCCAGTCCCAGCCCCAGCCCGTCCGAACCGGCCCGCCCGTCCGACCCGTCCGCCCCGTCGGGTCCGCGCAGCCCGAACACCCCCGCCCGTCGCAGCTCCGCCCAGAGGACGGGGTCGGGACCGCCGCCGTCATCGTCGACAGCGGCGCGCAGCCGCTCCGGCCCGAACCGGCCCGCCAGCAGCGCGCGTACCGCGGCCTGCAGCTCCCGCTGTTCGACCGTCAGTCGAAAGTCCATCAGCTCCCCCTGGTCGCGGATCGAGGCTTCGGCAGGCCGAGGATCCGCTGGGCCACGATGCTGCGCTGGATCTGCGAGGTGCCGGCGGCGATGGTGTAGGAGAGGCCCTGCAGCCGCTGCCCGGTCCAGTCCTCCTCCTCCCCGACCGCTCCCAGCAGCAGGGATCCGCTGCCGAGGACCTCGGCGGCCAGGTCGTACAGCTCCTGCCGGGCCTCGGAGAAGCGCAGCTTGAAGACCGAGGCCCCGGCGCCCGGCACCGCGTCGCCACCGGTGCGGGCCGCCGCGGCGGCCGCCTCCGAGACGTTCCACTGGACCAGCCGCCACAGCGCGTCGAACTGTCCGGCCAGCAGCCCGAAGCGGCGGCGCAGCACCGCGTCCGTCCACGCCCCCTCGGTCTCGGCCAGCCGGGCCAGTCGGCCGAGGGTCCGGCGGCAGGCCACCACCTCGGCCGCGAAGGCCGTCCCCCGCTCGAAGGAGAGGGTGACCATGGTGACCCGCCAGCCGTCGTTCTCGGCGCCCACCCGGTTGCTGACCGGCACCCGCACCTCGTCCAGGAACAGTTCGGCGAACTCCGTGGTCCCGGCCAGGGTGCGCAGCGGCCGGACGGTCACCCCCGACGCGTCCATGGGCAGGATCAGCCAGCTGATGCCCTGGTGCCTGGGCGCCTCGGGGTCGGTGCGGACCAGCAGTTCGCACCAGTCGGCGACCTCGGCGTGCGAGGTCCAGATCTTGCTGCCGGTGACCACGTAGTGGTCGCCGTCCCGCACCGCGCGGGTGCGCAGGGCGGCGAGGTCGGAGCCCGCGTCGGGCTCGCTGAAGCCCTGGCACCAGATCTCCTCGCCCCGGAGGATCGGCGGCAGGTAGCGTCGCCGCTGCTCGGGCGTGCCCTCGGCGACGATGGTCGGCCCCGCGTGGAGCAGCCCGACGAAGTTCGCCCCGACGTAGGGGGCGCCGGCCCGCTCGGTCTCCTCCAGCAGGATCAGGTGCTCGACCGGTCCGGCGCCGCGTCCGCCGGCCTCGGCCGGCCAGTGCACCCCGGCATAGCCGGCCTCGTACAACTGCCGCTGCCAGGCCGTGTCGTAGGCGCGCCGGGCGGGCCAGTCGGCGGGGTCGGGCGGCGGTCCGAGCTCGGCCATGGCCTTCGCCAGCCAGCTCCGCAGCCCGCACCGGAACCCGGCCTCGGCAGGGGTGTCGCTCAGGTCCACGGCGCGTGCCTCTCTCCGGAGCAGTGGGGTGGCGGGCGGTCGCGGTTCAGCCCGCGAGCGGTCGGCCGCTCAGGTCCAGGTGGCGGTCGAGGTCCAGGCCGAGCATCCGGATGGCGTTGCCGCGCATGATCTTGTAGATCACGTCCGGCGGCAGTCCGCCGACATGGTCGCGGGCGACCGCCTCGGTCTCCGGCCAGGTCGAGTCGACGTGCGGGTAGTCGGTCTCGAAGGTGATGTTGTCCACGCCCACGGTGTCGAGCGAGGCGATGCCGTGCTTGTCGCGGAAGAAGCAGGCGAAGATCTGCCGGTAGTAGTAGCTGGACGGCGGCTCCGGGACGATGTCGCGCACCCCGCCCCAGGCCCGGTGCTCGCGCCAGACGTCGTCGGCGCGCTCCAGGGCGTACGGGATCCAGCCCATCTGCCCCTCGCTGTAGGCCAGCTTCAACCGGGGGAAGCGCACCAGCACGCCGGAGAAGAGGAAGTCCGTCATCGAGGCCATGGCGTTGTTGAAGCTCAGCGTGGCCTGGACGGCCGGGGGCGCGTCCGGCGAGGCGGCCGGCATCTGCGAGGAGGAGCCGATGTGCATGCAGACCACGGTCCCGGTCGCCGCGCACTCGGCGAAGAACGGGTCCCAGTAGCCGCTGTGGATGCTGGGCAGACCCAGGTAGGTGGGGATCTCGCTGAAGCAGACGGCGCGGACGCCGCGCGCGGCGTTGCGCCGGATCTCGGCTGCGGCCAGTGCCACGTCCCAGAGCGGGATCAGGCAGAGCGGGATCAGTCGGCCGCCGCTGTCGCCGCACCACTCCTCCACCATCCAGTCGTTGTAGGCGCGGACGCAGGCCAGCGCGACCTCCTTGTCGTGCGCCTCGGCGAAGGTCTGGCCGCAGAAGCGGGGGAAGGTCGGGAAGCAGAGCGAGGCCTCGACATGGTTGTTCTCCATGTCGTCGATCCGGGCCTTGGGGTCCCAGCAGCCCCGGCGCATCTGCTCGCGGGTGATGCCCTCCAGGGTCATCTCGTCCCGGTCGAATCCGACGGCGGCGATGTTGCGCTTGTACGGGAACTGCAGGTCCTCGTAGATCCACCAGTCGGTGGGCGGCCCCTCCGGATCCATGGTGATCCGGTACTTGCCGCCGACGTAGGCGAGTTCGCCGATGCCCGCGCGCAGCGGCTTGGGGCCCCGGTCCCGGTACCTGGCCGGGAGCCAGGTCTCGAAGAGGTGGGCCGGCTCGATCACGTGGTCGTCGACGCTGACCACCATCGGCAGCGCCGACTCCGGCTCGGGCTGTGGCTCGGGCTGCGGCTCGGGGTGGTCCATGGGTCTCCCTCCGAGGTCCGGCTGCCCGAACCCTTTACCTGACGATCCGTCAGATTCAGACTAGTGACCCCGACAACGGGCGGCAAGCGCCCGGACGAGCGGGCGGGACAGGGGACGGCGATGAACGCGAGGCTCGACCGACTGCTCGACCCGGCCCGGTCCGCACTGGTGACCTGCGAGTGCCAGCAGGGGGTGCTCGGCGCGGACGCGGTCTTCCCGGCCCTGGCCGAGGCGGCGGCCGGGGTCGGACCGGACGGACTGGTGGCCCAGGTTCGGCGGCTGGGCGCGGCGGCCCGCGCCACCGGGGTGCCGGTGCTGCACTGCACCGCGCTGCGGCGGGCGGACGGACTCGCGGCCAACCGCAACGCCCTGCTGTTCGCGGCGGCGGCCAAGGCGGGACCGGGGCTGACCCCGGGCTCGGCGGCGGCCGGGCTGCACCCCGGGATCGGCGCCGACCCCGAGCGCGACCTGGTCCTGCCGCGACTGCACGGCCTCGGCCCGTTCCAGGAGACCGGCCTGGCCCCGGCACTGCGCAACCTCGGCGCCCGGACCGTGGTGTGCGTCGGGGTGTCGCTCAATGTCGCACTGCTGGAGCTGGTGCTCGGCCTGGTCGGGGCCGGATTCCAGGCGGTACTGCCCGCCGACGCCGTCGCCGGGACCCCGCCGGAGTACGCGGAGGCGGTGCTCCGGCACACCCTGGCCCTGGTGGCCACGGTGACCGACACGGCGGCGGTGCTCGACCGCTGGGGCGGCGCCCCGCCCCGACCGGCGGAGGAATCCTGAGCACGGCAGGGGCCCCGAACACGGCACGGGCCTTGAGCACGGCACGAGTCTTGAGCGCGGCACGAGTCTTGAGCGCGGGGCCGGGCACTCGTAGTCTCATCCAGTATCTGACAGATAGTCAGATCTCTGGAGGCCAGCCATGCCGAGTCCCGGATCCGCCGCCGCACGGATAGCCGATGCCCGCACCCTGTGGGAGCTGCTGGAGCGCCGGGCGGCGCAGACCCCGGACGCGCCCATGCTGCTGCAGGAGGTCTCCCCCGGGGTCGACCGCCGGCTGAGCTTCCGCGAGGTGCGCGACCGCGCCGAACGGGTCGCCGCCGGGCTGCACCGGGAGCAGGGGGTGGCCGAGGGCACCCGGGTCGCCTGGCAGCTGCCGACCCGGGTGGAGACCGTCGTCCTGTCGCTCGCCCTCGCCCGGCTGGGCGCGGTGCAGACCCCGGTGATCGCCATCTACCGGGGGGCCGAGGTCGGCCGGATCCTGCGCGAGTCCGAGGCCGAGCTGTTCCTCCTGCCGGGGCTGTGGCGCGGCTTCGACTACCGGAAACTGGCCGAGGAGCTGGTGGCCGGCCTCGACGCCCCGCCCCGGCTGCTGGTCGCCTACGAGGAGGCGGACCTGCCGGTCGGCGACCCGTCCGGACTGCCGCCGGCCCCCCGGGGCGACCTCGCCGACGACCGGGCGCCGGTCCGCTGGGTCTACTACACCTCCGGCATCACCGCCGCGCCCAAGGGCGCCCGGCACACCGACCGGACGCTGATCGCGGGCGGTGCGGGCCTGGCCGACGCGCTGGGGATGAGCCCGGCGGACGTCGGCTCGATCGCCTTCCCCTACGCCCACATCGGCGGCCCCGACTACCTGGTCACCATGCTGGTCCACGGCTTCCCGGCGCTGCTGGTCGAGTCCTTCGCACTGCCCGAGGTGCTGCCCGCGTACCGCCGCAACGGGGTCACCATGGCCGGCGGCAGCACCGCCTTCTACGCCGCCTTCCTGGCCGAGCAGCGGCGGCTGCCGTCCGGCGAGCGGCTGCTGCCGAGCCTGCGGATCATCTCCGGCGGCGGCGCGCCCCGGCCGCCGGAGATGTACCGGGAGGTCGCCGAGGAGCTGGGCTGCGTGCTCGCCCACGGCTACGGCATGACCGAGGCCCCGGCGATCTGCATGGGATCGCCGAGCGACACCCCCGAGCAGCTGGCCCACACCGAGGGCCACCCGGTGGCCGGGGTGGAGGTGCGGGTGGTGCGGCGCGAGGGCGGGGAGGCGGAGCCGGGCGAGGTCGGCGAGGTGTGGCTGCGCGGTCCGATGGTCTGCCGCGGCTACACCGATCCGGCACTGACCGCGCAGGCGTTCACCAGCGACGGCTGGTTCCGCACCGGGGACCTGGGCCGGCTCAGGCCCGACGGCCATGTGGTGCTCACCGGGCGGCTGAAGGACCTGATCATCCGCAAGGGCGAGAACATCGCCCCGCAGGAGATCGAGGACCTGATCTACCAGGACCCCAGGGTCGCCGGGGTGGCCGTGATCGGCCTGCCGGACCCGGTGCGCGGCGAGCGGGTCTGCGCCGTGGTCGAGCGGCGGCCGGGGACGGAGCCGCCGACCCTGGCCGAGCTGGCCGAACGGCTGCGCGCGGCCGGGCTGATGGCGCAGAAGATCCCCGAACAGCTGGAGATCGTCGACGCCCTGCCGCGGAACGACACGCTCCGCAAGGTGCTGAAGCACGAGCTGCGGGACATGTTCGCCGTTCTGCCCTGGTCGGATCCGCGCGGCTGAGCGCCTGCCGGGCGCTTCCCCGGCCCGCGCGACCTCCGGGCAACCGTTCCCCCGCCGTACGGCCATTCGAGCGTCATCCATTGGTATGAAAAACTCCACCGACTCCCAGGTAATCTCAAGGTAAGCACGCCTCCTGGATTCGCCCGTACGGCTGCGCACCTTGTCGACGGTTGCAACCCAGCGGTCATCGGATGCGTCTTCACCAGCGGATTCCGTCCAGTTGCCGTCCGTCCGACGGCTGCAGGCGACGGCGGGAGAGTCCGGAAGGGTTACCGATGAGTCTCACAGGAACGCCGTTCTTCGCCATCACCATCCTGATCGTGGTGCTGGCAGTGACCGGCATGATCGCCGTATGGAACCGGATACCCGGTCCCCACGCGGTACGAATAATCGGCAGGGTCGGTATGACCGTGCTCAGCCAGGCCGCAGCGGTGCTGATGGTGCTGGTGTACGTCAACAACAGCATGGGCCCCTTCTACGACAGTTGGGGCGATCTGTTCGGCAGCAACGCCACCGTTCAGATGAGCGCGACCGGCAACCAGACCGGGAAGCCCATCGGAGGCACCAAGCCGGGGACCGTCCAGGCGGACCCGCTCACCTTCAGCACCTACACGACGGGTGTGCTCAAGACCAAGGCCGTCGGCCCTGAGTCGCACATCAAGGGCAGCCTCTATGTCTGGCTGCCGCCGCAGTACAACCAGGCGCAGTTCGCCCACACCGAGTTCCCCGTGGTCGAACTGCTGCCCGGTACCCCCGGCACCCCGCAGACCTGGTTCGGCACCATGAAGGCCAACGACGAAATGGTCAAGCTCATGGGCGAGGGCAAGGTCAAGCCGATGATCCTGGTCGCCGCCACGCTGAACATGTTCGGCGGCGGCAACGACTCCGGCTGCGCCAACCTGCCCGGCAGCTACCAGACCGCGACCTGGCTGGCCAAGGACGTGCCGACGATGATCAAGGGCAACTTCCGGGCCGCGACCGACGCCAAGCACTGGGCGATCATGGGTTACTCGGCCGGCGGCTACTGCTCGGCCAACCTGACCGTCCAGTACCCGCAGTCCTTCCACGCCGCGGTCACCATGTCCGGCTACAACTACCCGGACGCGGCGGTCGTGCTCAAGGACCCGGCGCTGGCCAAGGCGAACAACCCGTACCTGCTGCTCAAGGACGCCAAGCAGCAGCCCGACATCGTGATCCTGGCAGCCGGCTCGCTCGGCGACCCCGGCACCATGCCGGACGCCCGGGCCCTGATCGGCGTGCTGCACAACCCCGGTCCCAGCCGGGTGATGCAGCTGGACCACGGCAGCCACACCACCGCCGTCTTCCAGACCATGCTGCCGGACTCGCTGGTCTGGATCTCCCAGCAGATCGCGGTCTGAGCCGCCGCCCGATCAGTTCGAGGCTCGCCCGATCACGTCAAGAACACGCCGCGGACCACACGTTCCGCGGCGTGTCCGTCGTCCCAGGGGCAGAAGCGGTCCCGGAACGCGGTCCGCAGCTTCACCGACTCCGGGCCCTCGGCCGAGCCGTCCAGCAGCACCCGCTGCAGCTCCTCCTGGGTGGTGGCGAACGGCCCTGGCGGCTCGGCCCGGAGGTCGAAGTAGACGCCGCGGATCCGCTGGTAGTCCTCCCAGTCCGGGGCGAAGACCACGATCGGGCGGTCCAGCACCGCGTAGTCGAACATCGCCGAGGAGTAGTCGGTGACCAGGACGTCCGCCGCCAGGTAGAGCTCCTCCACCGAGGGGTGGGCGGAGACGTCCAGCAGCTGCCCGGAGGCGCCGAGGTCCTGGCCCGCGTCCGCGTAGAAGTAGTGGGTGCGGACCAGCAGGGTGGTGTCCGGACCGAGCGCCGCCGCCAGCGCCGCCAGGTCCAGCGCCGGGACGTAGCCCGCCTGCTGCTCGCGGTGGGTGGGCGCGTACAGCACCACCCGGCGTCCCTCGGCGATGCCGAGCCGGCCCCGGATCTCCGCGGCCTCGGCCGGATCGGCGGCGGCCAGCCGGTCGTTGCGCGGGTAGCCGGTCTCCAGCACCCGGTAGCCGCCCGGGTAGGCGCTGCCGAAGGCCGCGGTGGAGTGCGGGTTGGGCGACACCAGGTAGTCCCAGCGGGCCACGTGCTCCAGCATCCGCTCGAAGTCCATGTCGCCGCCGGCCTCGGGCCGGTCCCGCAGGTCCAGGCCGAGCAGCTTCAGCGGGGTGCCGTGCTGGGTCTGCACATGCACCGAGCCGGGCCGCTTGGTCATGGTGTGCGGGAAGTTGACGTTGTTGACCAGGTACTTGGCGGTGGCCATGGCCCGGAAGTAGGCCGGCGTGTTGGCCAGCACGTACGGGACGCCGTCCGGCAGCGCGGCGGCCTGGGCCCGGGTCTCGACCACCCACACCCCCCGTACCTGCGGGGCGAGTTCGCGGGCCGCGCGGTAGATCGCGGCCGGGTTGCAGGCGAAGCCCCGGTACCAGTAGGCCGCGTAGACCGCGAGCCGTTCGTCCAGCGGCAGCCGCCGGTACGCCCCGTACAGGCTGCGCCGGGCGGCGCCGCGGACCACCTTGCGCGCGCCGTTGCGCAGGGTGCGCGGCAGCGCCTGCAGCGGGCGCAGCTGCTGGTACGCGCCCCAGGCGTCGCGGTCCACCAGCCGGTACTGGACGCCGCGCAGCCCGCCCGGGTAGCCGTAGCCGGCCGGACGGTGCCGGCGGAAGTGCTCGGCGGTGCGGTGGAAGAAGTCGCGCCGCAGCTCGGCCGGGACCAGCCCGGGCGTGTCCAGGATGGTCACCGCCTGCTTGACGGTGCGGTCGAAGACCAGCCGCCGCAGCTCGGCCGGGACCGGGCGGCCCTCGGCCGCGCGCCGGTCCAGGAAGGCGAAGATCGCGTCGTACTGGGCGAAGGCGTCGACGTGCTTGGGCGAGGCGGTGTTGGTGATCGCGCCCTCGCGCTGCCGCCGGTAGAAGTAGCAGTCCCGGTCGAGGTAGCCGATCCGCTCGGCGGCCAGCAGCAGCGGGTAGGTGACCGAGATGTCCTCGTAGTAGCCGCTGCCGAAGCGGACGTCGAGCCCGAGCAGGAACTCCCGGCGGACCACCTTGTTCCAGACCGCGAGGATCATCTGCAGCAGCCCCGGCCGCTCGGCCAGGGTGAACGAGGCCGGGACGCCGTCGAGCAGCCGGCGCCAGGTGTCGGGCTCGGTGCTGCCGTCGGGGAAGATCCGGGCGAAGCCGGTGACCAGCACGTCCGGGCGGTCGGCGGCGAGCCGGTCGGCGACCGCCGGGAGCGCGCCCTCGGCCAGCCAGTCGTCGCTGTCGACGAACCAGACGTACTCGCCGGTGGCCTCGGCCAGCCCGGCCTCGCGGGCCCCGCCGAGGCCGCGGTTCTCGGTGAGGTGCAGCACGGTCAGCCGGGCATCGCGGGCGGCGTAGGCGTCCAGGATCGCGCCGCTGCCGTCGGGCGAGCAGTCGTCCACGGCGATCACCTGCAGCGTGACGCCGGCCGGGAGGTCGGCGGCGAGGACCGAGTCCAGGCAGCGCGGCAGGTAGTCGGCGACGCCGTACACCGGCAGGACGAGGCTGAGGCTGAGGGTGGCTGCTGGGTTCACGAGAACCGAGCCTACTGCTCCGCTTCCGCGCGGACGGGACGGGCCGGCTCAGGCCGGGCGGGCCAGCGGACGGGGCACCGGCGCGGCGGTGGCGGAGGCGACGTCGGGGTGGATGTCGAAGAGCCGGCGCAGGCCGAGCGCGGTGAACACCCGGTGCACATGGCCGGCCTGTCCGGCCTCGGCCCCGGGCGGGGCCGGCGGCAGCACCAGCCGCAGCTCGCCCCCGCAGGAGCGCAGCAGCCGCCGGGCCCCGATCAGCACGCCGATGCCGCTGGAGTCGCAGAACCGCACCCCGCCGAGGTCGATCACGATCCGCCGCTGCCCCTCGGCCACCAGCCGGTGCGCCTCCGCCCGGATCCGACCGCCCGACACCAGGTCGATCTCACCCACGGCGCGCAGCACGGTCCAGCTCTCGCACGCCTCGGAACTCACTGTCAGTGTCGTCACGCCGAGCCACGATTCTGAGATTGTCGGGACAGGACCATTCAGGATCAGTCACGAACAGTCGTGACACCTGATCAGGTTACCCGCGAACTTGGACCAACCGGATGCGCGGCCCCCTGACCGGGCGATAGATTCGAGAGCACGACCGGCCCGTCCGCGCACCGGCATCCAGGGGGAGGCGGCGCCATGGCAGCATCGGCCCCGCTTCGCTGGGACCGCCGGATCCAGCGTCGGCTGGTCCGCGGCGAGGAGTCCGCACTCGGCGAGCTCTACGACCAATTCGCGCCGCTGGTCCACGGGTTGGCGCTCCGGGTGCTGGCCGACCCGGAGGCCGCGGAGCAGATCACCCGCGAGGTCTTCGCCCAGGTCTGGGAGCACCCCGAGGAATTCGACCCGGCCTCCGGCTCCATGCGCTCCTGGATCGGCACCCTCACCCACCGGCGCGCCGTGCACCGGCTGCGGCCGGAGCAGGGCCCGGCCGAGGGCGCCGGGGAGCAGGAGGGGCCGGGCCCGCCGGCCCGGAGGAGGAGGCCCTGGCCGCGGCCACGGCCGCGCGGGTCCAGCACATCGTCGCCGGGCTGCCGCAGACCCTGCGGGAGACCCTGCTGCTCACCTACTTCGGTGGCCGCACCTACCGGCAGGCCGCCAAGGAGCTGGGGATCACCCCGGCCGGCGCCAAGCACCGGATGCGGCTCGGGCTGCAGTTGCTGGCCACCGCCCTCGCCTCGGAACCCGTCCGGTGACCACCGACTGCTCCCCCTCCCCCGCACCGTCCCCGGGCGCGCCGCTGGACCACGGGACCCTGCGCGGGCTGCTCGGCGCCTGGGCCCTGGACGCCTGCTCCGACGAGGAGTCGGCCCAGGTCGAGGCGCACCGCACGGTCTGCCGGAGCTGCTCCGAGGAGGCGTCCCGGCTGCGCAACGCGGCCGGCTGGCTCTCCGCCGACGAACCGCTCGACCCGGATCCCAAGCTGCGTGGATCGGTGCTGGCCCGGGCCCTCGCCCGCCGCGCGCCGCGATTCCCGGTGCCCGGCTACACGGAGGTCTACATCGCCGAGACCGCCCGGCTCGACGCGCTCCTGCGCGACCTGGGCGAACCGGACTGGCGGGAGTCGGCCGAGCTGCGCTGGCACAGCGGCTCCGAACTGCTGCGCCCGGCCGAGGTGCTGTGCCATCTGACGGCTGTGGACGGCCTGCTGGCGGTGGCCCTCGGGCTGCCCGACCCCAGTGCCGGCGCCGGCCTCGGCGAGCGCACCGCGCTGCTGCGGGAGCGCTCGCTCCGGCGCTCGCCGGAGTCCGTCCGCGCCCAGTGGCGGGCGCAGACCCGCGCCGTGGTGGCCACCGCCGCCCTGGCCGAGGCCCTGGACGAGGATGACCGGGCGGGCCCGGGCCCCGCCGGCGACGTGCCGGTGGACTACGGCGCCTTCCGGATCCCGGTCCGCACGGCCTTCCTCGACCGGGCCTTCGAGTGCTGGATCCACGCCGACGACATCGCCGAGGCGGTCGGCTACCCCTACGACCCGCCGCGCAGCTCCCATCTGCGGCAGTTGATCGGACTGGCGGCGCAGTTGCTGCCGACCGCCCTCGCTGCGCTCCGGGCTGCCGGCAACGCCTCGCTGACCGCCTGGCAGGACCCGGCCTTCGGCGACCCGCGCGGTCCGCGCGCGGTGCGGCTGATCATCGAGGGCCGGGGCAGCGGCGAGTGGCTGGTCCCGCTGGAGGCCGACGCCCCCGTTCCGCCGCCGGACACCGAGCCGGTGGCGGTGCTGGCCGTCGACGGCGTCGAGTTCTGCCACCTCGCCGCGGCGCACCGCGACGCGGACCGGCTGCCCTGCGGCATCACCGGCGACCGCGCCGCCGCGCGCGACCTGCTGCACGCCGTCCGACTGCTCTCCCGGCCCTGAGCCTGAACGGCCCTGAACCTGCCCTGCCCGGGCCGGGCCCGGCTCAGGTGAAGACGACCGTCCGGCTGCCGTTGAGCAGCACCCGGTGCTCGGCGTGCCACTTCACCGCGCGGGCCAGCGCCTGGCACTCGACGTCCCGGCCCAGCGCGACCAGTCGCTCCGGGGTCACGTCGTGGCGGACCCGGACGACCTCCTGCTCGATGATCGGCCCCTCGTCCAGCTGCGCGGTCACATAGTGCGCGGTGGCGCCGATCAGCTTCACGCCCCGGGCGTGCGCCTGGTGGTAGGGCTTCGCGCCCTTGAAGCTCGGCAGGAACGAGTGGTGGATGTTGATCGCCCTGCCCTCCAACTGCTTGCACAGGTTGTCCGAGAGCACCTGCATGTAGCGGGCCAGCACCACCAGGTCGACCTGCTCGCGGTCGACCAGCTCCAGCAGCGCGGCCTCGGCCTCGGACTTGGTGTCGGCAGTCACCGGGATGTGGTGGAACGGCACCCCGTAGGAGGCGGCCAGCTCACGGAAGTCGGTGTGGTTGGACACCACGCCGACGACGTCCACCGGCAGCGCCCCGCTGCTCGCCCGGAACAGCAGGTCGTTCAGGCAGTGGCCGAACTTGCTGACCAGCAGCAGCATCCGGGTGCGCTCACTGCTGGGGTGGATCTGCCAGTCCATCCGGAAGGCGTCCCCGGTGGCGGCGAAGCTGGCGCGCAGCTTCTCGGCGGTGACCGGGGCCTCCGCGGAGAAGTGCACCCGCATGAAGAACAGCCCCTCGCCGTCGGGCGCCGAACCGTCGCCGAACTGCTGGCTGTCGATGATGTTGCAGCCGGTACGGAAGAGGTAGCTGGACACGGCGTGCACAATGCCCTGCTTGTCCGGGCAGGACAGGGTCAGAACGTACTGGCTCGTACTCGGCTGCTGCGGTGCCACCAGGGAGTCCTCTCGCGTCGCGCTCGCTCGTCGGAGAACCCAGCCTGCCACAGCAGCAAGCGGCCTTGTTCGGAACGCTCGAAGTGTGGGCGCGAACCAACGCCTACTGGCCGCCGGAGCGGGTCATGATGGCGAGGACCTCCAGCGAACGCGGTGGGAGGTCGGGGTCCTCGCCGTCGTTCAGCGAGAGCCGGAGGTGGGCGTCGCGGCAGGCGCGGACCGCCTCCGGCCAGGCCTCGTGCTGGAGGTAGGCGTAGGACGGGGCGTCCGGGCCGACCTGGTGCAGGATGCGCAGCACCCGGAGCACCGCCGCGTCCACCAGGGCGGCCTCGGTGGTGTCGCGGAAGATCGTGCCGACGTACTTCTCGCCGGACCAGCGGTCCAGCCAGGTGTCCTCGACCAGGCGGTAGACGGCATCGGTGACGTCGCCGTAGCCTTCGCGGCCGAGCACCCAGCACTCGTGCTGGAACGCGGGGTCGCCGAGCATGTGCAGGGCTGAACGGACCCGGGCCCGCCAGCGCCACCAGGGGATGTCATTGAGCGGCATAGCGCCCATGCTGGCGGAGCGGGTGCCCTTTCGAGAAGAGCTGGACGAAGCCTGCGGCGAACCGTGATGTGAAACCTGCATAGTGATCGATCCTACGTTCGATCCGACCGGTCGCCCGTCGCGGTCTCAGAGCTGGATCGACGAGCGCCTGGGCATGCCGGTCGCGTCCGCGATGCTGTTCCACAGCTCCGACGCCTTCGCCTTGTCGGCGGACGCCATGCCGCTGGCGGCATCGCCCTCCGAGAGCTCGCCGCCCGCCTTGGGCTGGTGCTTGTGGGCGCAGCTGGACTTGGACTGACCGGCCCAGGCCGCGTAGTGGGCGTCCGCGTCGGCCGACGCCTGCCAGCCCTCCCGCAGCACCTTGACCAGCTCGCCGCCGTCCGGCAGGGCGTCGGTCTGCAGCGTGCCCAACTGCTGGATCAGCTGCCGGCGCAGCCCGGCCGCGGTGTTCAGGTCCTGCTGCGACTGCGCCAGGCTCTGGCAGCCCTTGACGTTGCCGACCGCCGTGATCACCGCGGAGCGGCCGTTGGAGGCCGTGGCCAGCAGGTCGGACAGGGCCTGGGCCTGGATCTTCTCCTGGGCGTTCGAGGCGCCGGAGGCCGAGGCCGAGGCGCTGGCCCCGGCGCCGGTGCTGGCCTGGGCGGGGGTGTCGCCGCCGTCGAACATCGCGGCGGCGCCGATGCCGATCACCGCGCAGGCGGCGATCGCGATGGCGGCGATGGTCCGGTTGGAGATCCGTCTACCGCCAGATCCGGACCTGGCCCCCGCCCCGCTCTCCCGGACGCCGCCCTGGCCGCCCTGGCCGCCCTGGCCGCCGGTCGGCTGGGTGCCGTACTGCGGCTGCTGGACCGGCTGGCTCTGCTGGGTGTAGCCCTGCTGCTGGCCGTAGGTCGGCTGACCGTAACCGGACGGGGCGGGCTCGTAGGACGGCTGCTGCTGGTACCCGCCGCCGTAGCCGGGCTGCTGCGGCTGCCACTGCTGGAGCGCCGTCGGGGCCGTCGCCCCGGGAGCGCCGGGGCCACCGGGGCCGCCCGCGCCGCCCGGCGCGGCCGGGAACGGCGGCAGGAACTGGGTCGACGCCTCGCCGCCGGAGCTGTTCGGGTCCGGCAGGCCGTGCGGCGGCAGCGGCAGCACGCCGGTGGGGTCGCCGAAGTACTCCGGCTCACCGCTGGCCTGGTGGCCCTGCGCGTCCCACGGAATCGGCTCCTGCGAGGAGTGCAGCACCTCGCCGGGGATCGTCCCGGGCATCGGCCCGGGACCGGTCTGCGGCTCGGGGCGGAAGAGGTCCTCGGGGGTCAACTCGTCGAAGTTGGGGCGGCGGTGATTCAACGCGATTCCTCACTTCGCCCGGCATGGGCGGCACTGCCCCCGCACCCGCGCGGGACAACTTGTCAGAACAGCGGCCCACGCTACCTGTTCACCCGGGCGGGTGGCCACGCACCCACCCGATTGACACCTGCCGTTCCCCTCCGCTCCGCACGGCGGTGGACCGGTTCCGGCCACCGCCCCGGAACCGGTCGGGCACCGGTCTCGACCCTGTCTCAGCCCCTGTCCCAAGCGCTGCCTCAGGCCGCCGCCTCGGCCACCGTCCGGGCCTGGAACTCGCGCACCGCCCGCTGCTCCCGGTACGGCTCCAGCCTGCGGCGGAAGTCGTCCAGGTACTCCGCACCGCGGGCCGAGCGCAGACCCGCCATCAACTCGACGGCCCGCACACCGGTGTCGCACGCCTGCTCCAGATCGCGCAGCTGCAGCTGCGCGGTCGCCAGCAGCACCAGGTCCACCGCCCGCCGCCGGACCCGCTCCTCCGGATGGGCCTTCAGCGCCTCCTCCGCCTGCCGGGCGGCCTGCCGGGGCTGCTCCAGATCCCGGTGGCAGTGCGCCAGTTCGTCGGCGAGATAGGCCCGGTCGAAGTGCGCGATCCAGTCCGGGTCCTCCTCCGGACGGCTGTGCTCCATCGCCTCCGCGGCCCGGCCGGCCACCACCTGGCAGGACCTGGCGTCGCCCAGCAGCGCGTGGCCGCGCGCCTCCGCCACGTAGAACAGCGACATCGCCGTGGGCGTGGCCGCGCCCCGCGCACCCTCCTGCGCGGCGCGGGCGAGTTGGGCGATCTCCCGGGGGTTGCCGAGGTTCGCCGCGAGGTGGCTCATCGAGGCGGCCAGGACGTACGCCCCGTAGGCCCGGTCCCCGGCCGCCTGCGCCAGCCGCAGCGCCTGGATGTAGTAGCGCTGCGCCAGGCCGGGTTGGCCGGTGTCGATCGCCATGTACCCGGCCAGTTCGGTGAGTCGGGCGACCGCCGAGAACAGCCGCCGCCCGGTCTCCTCCCGGTAGGAGCCGGAGAGCAGGCCGGAGACCACGCTGTTGAGGTAGTGGACGACGACGGGCCGCACATGCCCGCTGCCGAAGCGGTGGTCCAGCTCGACCAGCATCGAGGTGGTGGCGCGCACCGCGTCGACGTCGGCGCCGCCGACCCGGGGGCCGCCGGCCCGGGCGACCTGCTCGTCGACCCCGGTGATCAGCCAGTCGCGACTGGGCTCCACCAGCGCGGAGGCGGCCACCGAGCTACCGGTGAGGAAGTCCCGCCGGCCCACGTCACTGCGCCACAGCTCGCACACCTGCTCCACGGCGCCGCCGAGACTGGCCGAGAAGTGCAGCCCGATGCTGGAGGAGATGGACTTGCCGTCGGCCATGCCGATCTCGTCCACGCTGACCGAGCGTCCGAGTTTGCGGCCGATCGCCTCGGCGATGACCGCCGGGGCCTGGCCCCGGGGTTGCTGGCCGCGCAGCCAGCGGGCCACCGAGGTCTTGTCGTAGCGCAGGTCGAGGGCGTGTTCCGCGCCGCAGAGGTTGACCCGGCGGGCAAGCCCCGCATTGGAGCACCCGGCCTCCTGAATCAGCGACTGGAGCCGTTCGTTGGGCTGTCGTGCAACCAGCGGTCTGGCGGCCATGAGGGTGCCTCCCCCTTGAGCGAACGCGACTTCCGAGAGACTGGGACACGGGTGGAATCCCTCGTTGTGTCACGGCAATTGAGACATTCTGTCCAGCGTAGCGATCGGCCCCGGATAAGAGATACCCGTCGCAGGCCCCCGCACCCCACATGCGCCCCCGTCAGTGCATCGACGCGCCCCCTGTGGTCGACTTTTACCGATCAGACCGTAACCGGTCAAGCCGCTGCCAGTTGTGCAGAGCGTGGAAGACACCCTGGGAGCCGTTCGGCCTGCTGGACCGACGCAAGACACCGCCCGTGACCTGCTCATCAACGCGGCCGTGCGGTACGCGGAAGAACGTCACTGGGAGGTCGCGCCGGGGACCTGGCTGATCGAGGACGACGGGCCGCTGCGCTGCTCGTGCGGCGACCTCTCCTGCCCCGCCCCCGGCGCGCACCCCGCGACCCGCGAGTGGACCCGCAAGGCGAGCGCCGGACCGGGCGTGGTCCGCCGCTGGTGGACCGACAACCCGCTGGCCTCGATCCTGCTGCCGACCGGCCGCACCTTCGACGCCATCGACGTGCCGGAGATCGCCGGCTGCCTGGCGCTGGCCCGGATGGAGCGGATGGGCCTCCAGCTCGGACCGGTGCTGGCCATGCCCGGCAGCAGCTCGGGCGGGCCGGGGCGCGGCCGGCGGCTGCTGTTCCTGGTGCTGCCCGGATCGCTGCCCAAGCTGCCGGAGCTGCTGCGCCGGCTGGGCTGGGGCCCCGGCCGGCTGGACCTGATCGGCCACGGCGAGGGCGGCTGGGTGGTCGCCCCGCCGACCCGGGTCGGCGGCTACGGCTTCGCCCAGTGGGCCCGCGAGCCCACCGCGCTGAACCGCTGGCTGCCCGAGGCGACCGAGCTGATCAACCCCATCGCCTACGCCTGCGGCCGCGAGGCCCCGCTGACCTCCGTGGTCCGGTAGCGGCATGGTCCGGTAGCGACGCGGCCCGGTAGCGACGCGGTCCGCCGGTACGGCGATCCCTGCGGCCTCCTGCGGTCGGACCTCCGACGCCCTTTCCCGGCGTCCGGGGTCCGACCGCAGGAGGCCGTCGTGCTGCTCCCCGGGCTGCTCCCCGGAGGGTGGGAACTACCCAGCCGGCCGAGTGGAAAAGCCCCACTTTCGAGTGACAGGGCTCAAGGATTCGCGGTCGCTGCCGAGGGGAGAAATCCGGTCGTAAGCGTCCACACCACCCGGCCGGGAGCCACCGGCCACGAAGGGAGCCGCCGCACCGGCCGCACCGATCGAAACGTCCGGAGGGGAAGCCGGACCAGGGTGCGGGGGGACAGGGGAAGGGGGACGGGGGACGGGGAGGGAACAGGGTGGGGACGAGGACGGACCCGGCGCTCGGGGAAAGAGCCGGGTCCGTCCTCGGTGCCGCCCGGGCACGGCGACGCCGCGGCGCCGCGGAAGGCTCAGCTGGTGGCCACGAACACGTGCGCCGCGATCTCCTTGTCCAGCTCGGCGGCCTCGCCGCCGCTGCTCACCAGCACCCCGCCCGGCGCGGACGTGACGCTCACCACGGCGCCCGGCTGCACGCCGGCCCGCCGCAGGGTGTACATCAGCTGGGCGTCGGTCTGGATCGGCTCGCCGATCCGCCGGACCACCACGCTCCGCCCCTCCGAACCGGGCACCAGCTCGTCGAGGCTGACCACGATCTCGTCGTCGCTCTCGCCGGGGGCCTCGCCCAGCTCCTCCAGGCCGGGGATGGGGTTGCCGTAGGGCGACTCGGTCGGGTGCCGCAGCAGCTCCAGCACCCGGCGTTCCACCGCCTCGCTCATCACGTGCTCCCAGCGGCAGGCCTCGGCGTGGACCTGCTCCCACTCCAGCCCGATCACGTCCACCAGCAGGCATTCGGCGATGCGGTGCTTGCGCATCACCCGGGTCGCCAGCTTGCGCCCGCCCTCGGTCAGTTCGAGGTGCCGGTCGTCCGCGACCTCCAGCAGGCCGTCGCGCTCCATCCGGGCGACCGTCTGGCTGACCGTCGGCCCGCTCTGCTCAAGGCGCTCCGCGATCCGGGCGCGCATCGGCACCACGCCCTCTTCCTCCAGCTCGAAGATGGTGCGCAGGTACATCTCAGTCGTGTCAATAAGGTGGCCGGTCATCGCCGCGGGCTCCGTTCCTCGTCGTCCAGCGTCGTCGCACTGCAATTCTGACGCATGCCACCGACAATCCGGTCTTCCGCGCCCCCTGGCCCTGTTGACATCCGCCCCACCGAGGCAGGACCGTGCCTCGGAACGAAGAGCGCAGTCACACCGGGCACCCTGACGAAAGCGAGCACACACCCGATGAGCGATCTGGCCGGGCGATACATCAACGCGGCGATCTCCCTGCTGCAGCGGGTCCGCGACGAGGAGACCGAGGGCGTCCGGCTCGCGGCCGAGGCCCTGGCGCGGACGGTGCGCGAGGGCGGGCGGATCTTCGCCTTCGGCGCGGGGCACTCCTCGCTCGCCGCCATGGACGTCGTCTACCGGGCCGGCGGCCTGGTGCTGATGAATCTGCTGGACGTGCCCGGCGTGACCGGGGTGAACGTCGTCCCGGCGCACCTGGGCAGCTCGCTGGAGCGGGTGTCCGGACTGGCCACCGCCGCCCTGGACGCCAGCCCGGCGCGCAGCGGCGACCTGCTGTTCCTGATCTCGCTCTCCGGCCGCCAGGTGATGCCGGTCGAGCTGGCCATGCACGCCCGGGCGCGCGGGATGACCGTGGTCGGGGTGACCTCGCTGGCCTACCCGGCGGCGGTCAGCGCCCAGCACCCCTCGGGCACCTACCTCAAGGACCAGTGCGACATCGTGCTGGACAACAAGATCGCGGTCGGCGACGGCGAGCTGACCACCGAGGGCGCCGACACCACCTTCGGCCCGGCCTCGACCATCACCACGGTCGCGCTGATGCAGTCGGTGGTGGCCACCGCGGTCGGGCTGCTGGCCGAGGAGGGCCCGACCCCGCCGCTGTTCCGCTCCGGCAACGTCGACGGCGGCATGGCCTGGAACGCCAAGCTGATGGCCGACAACCGCGAGCGGGTCTTCTACACCTTCTGAGCTGCTACACCTGCTGACCGGGCGGCCGGTCCTGGCCCGCGGCGGCGCGGCGGGCCGCCGCCAGGTCGACCGCGACCGCGACCCGGGCGGCGATGTCCTCCGCGTAGGCCGTGTCGGCCCGGTCGAACCGGTGCCGGCCGGGGCCCCGCAGGAAGGTCAGCACGCCCAGGGTCCGGCCGCCGCTGCGCAGCGGCGTGCACAGGGCGTGGACGGTGTCGGCCGGCCAGCGCCGGAGCACCGCCCAGTCGGCCTGGGGCGGCACCCCGCTGTCGGAGGAGGCGACCGTGACCGTCTGCTCGACCGCCCGGACCGCCGGATGGACCTCGCTGTAGCGGACCGGCAGGCCGGTCGGCTCCAGCACCGCCTCGTGGCCGAGGCCGCCGACCGCGCCCAGCCCCCCGCCGGGCGACATCGCCGCCCGGACCAGCGGGCCGGACCCGGTGTCACCGTGGGCCCTGGGCCGGTCGAGGACGTCCAGCAGCGCCCGGTCCGCGAAGCCGGCCAGGACGAAGTCGAGGTAGCCGATCGCGGCCTCCATGGCGTCCTCGCACTCGGCCGCGGCCTGTCCGGCGCGGCGCAGCTGCGAGGCCCGGAACCGCAGCACCGTGCCCTCCTGCTCGGCCTGCTCGTGCAGGGTGACGTCCTCGAAGAACCAGGCGACCCCGAGCGGGACCGGCTCCTCCCCCAGCGGGGAGCCGAGCCGGACGAACTCGCTGCGCCAGCAGCGGCGGCGGCCGGGCTCGGCCCGCAGCGCGGCCCAGAGCTTGACGCCGGTCAACGGCTTGCCGGTGGCGAGGACGTGCTGGAGCGCGGCCTCCAGCTCCTGCACGCCGTCGCCCAGGACCTCCCCCAGCGGGTGGCCGAGCAGGGCGTTGCGCTCGCAGTCCAGCCAGCGGGCGGCGGACTCGCCGACGGCGGCCGGGCGCAGGTCCGCGTCGACCAGCACCACGCCGGTGGGCGCCTCGTCCAGCATCGCCTCCGCCAGGCCGAGCGAGCGCTCCAGCTCGACCTGGGCGCCGGCCTCGGAGAAGGCGAAGTACAGGCCGAGCGGCCCGCCGTCGGCGGCGGTGAGCGGGTGCGCCTGGGCGCGCACCAGGACCCTTCGGCCGTCCCGGGTGGTCAGCGCGAACTCGTGGATCCGGCCCGCACCGTGACCGTCGGTCAGCTGGAGGTGGACGGCTTCGGCGTCGGCCGGGCGCAGCGCCCAGCCGGCCAGCCCGTCGCGGCCCACCGCCTCCCCGGCGGTCCAGCCGAGCAACCGGGTCGCCTCCCGGTTCCAGTGGGTGACCACCCCGTCGCGGTCGAGCGCGGCGAGTCCGACCTCCATGCCGTCGAGCAGGACCGCGAGCAGACGGGCATCCGCGTCCAGAGCCAACGCCGGTGCCGCCGCCCCCTGGGCGTCCATTCCGCTGCACCTCCCTGCGGGTTGCGAACCGGGGTGTGAACCGTAGGCCATTCAACTCGCACCCTCCGACTGGTACACCCCTTTCCGCCAAAAATCCCCCGCAGGTGACGTTCGCGTGCTGACGGAGCAGCCCGCGCCCGCCGGAGCCCGGGAAATTAATCCGTTGCCCCGGCGCGGGGCACCTGCCTAGAGTGGCGCCACACTCGAAAGGAGGTGATCCGGAGTATGACTACTTCTGGGACCAGTGAGGTGGCTGCTTCCTAGCAGCCTGTAGATCGTTTCGGACTGTGTGGCAATCCACTGCAGCCACCCGACCCCCGGGCCCGCCGGCCGTCCTCCGGCGCCCGTCCATCCTGGACGGGAGCCGGCCCGGGGGTTGTCCATGTCCGGAGCCTCCATATCGGCAGGTGTGCTGTGCAGACTCCTCGGGCAGCGTCACACTTGTGCGGAACACCGCCGCACGGGACGCCACGGGTATGCCACGAGGGGGAGTCGATGGTCCGCAAGGAACCGGCCGGGAACCGCGAGCGCCAACTGTTACCGGAGCCGTTCTGGTTCTCCGACGAGGCCTCGCTGGCGGGCCAGCGCCAGGCACTCCGCTGGTACGTCGGCCAGATCACGATGCTGATGCTGGCGGCGGTCGTCGGCACCTTCGACTTCCATCTCAGGGGCCTCAACCTGGCCCCCGCGCTCTCGGTGCTGGCCTTCGTCGGCGCCTGGTACTTCTGGGACCGGCTGCGCGCGGAGAACCCCCAGGCCCGCTGGTACGAGGGCCGGGCGGCGGCCGAGTCGGTGAAGACCCTCGCCTGGAAGTACGTGGTCAGGGCGCGGCCGTTCGCCGGTCCGGCCAGGTCGGTGGACTCCGACACGGCATTCGAGGAGCAGATGGCGGAGGTCTTCCAGACCTTCCGGGGCAGCCCGGTGATCCCCGAGGGGACCAAGCCGGCCATCACCGACGAGATGCGCCGGGTCCGCGGCACCCCGCTGGGCGTCCGCCGCGACCTCTACCTGCAGGAGCGGGTCCGGGCGCAGCGGACCTGGTACCTCTCCCGGGCGGACCTGTGCGACAGCGAGAAGGCCAAGTGGCAGCTGGTGTCGGTGATGGCGATCATCCTCGGCGGTGGCTTCGCGGTGCTGCAGATCTTCAGCGTCATCCCCTGGCACACCCTGGGCATGTTCACCACCTTCGCCGCCTCGGTCACCGCCTGGACCCAGTTGAAGCAGTTCACCCCGCTGGCCTCGGCCTATCGACTGGCCGCCGGTGAACTCGACGACATCGAGGTTCAGTTGACCCGACTCGACCTCAACGCGCCTGGCGCCGAGGAGGCCTGGTCGAAGCAGTCACGGGACGCCGAGGACGCCGTCTCCCGCGAGCACACCACCTGGCGGGCCCGGAGCGACCGGCGGGTGTGACCGACCGGTGCGACCGGAGTCCGACAGACGGCCAGGGGGACGCAATGCCGCATCTGGATCCACCGCACTTCCCGGAGTCCGAGCTGCTGCCGGAGGCCTTCCGGGTGGTGGACCGGGCCTCGCTGCGGGGCCAGGACTACACCCTGTTCTGGTTCCGCTGCCAGCTCGGCCTGACGCTGCTGGCCGCCCTGTTCGGCACCTTCCCGGAGCGGGAGGTGCACGGGATCAACGTGGTCCCGCTGTTCGCCGTCTGCGCCTTCCTGGGCGCCGGGGCCTTCGCCTGGGCCCTGCACCACCGATCGCCCCAGGCCGACTGGTACCGGGGGCGGGCGGCGGCCGAGGCGGTGAAGGCCCTGGCCTGGAAGTACACGGTGCGGGCGGCGCCCTTCGAGGGGCCGCCCGCCTCGGCCGAGGCCGACCAGCGCTTCGACGAGCTGCTGGACAGCGCGCTGCGGCTGTTCCGGACCGAACCGGACCTCGGCGGCGGCTCGCCGATGACCAACTCGCAGATAACCAAGGGGATGCGCGAGGAGCGCGCGTCGACCCTGCGGGAGCGGCGCAACCTCTACGTCTCGGAGCGGGTCGACGCCCAGCGGATCTGGTACCTCTCCCGCGCGGACGAGTACGAGCACCGGTCCAACGTCTGGGCGCTGTGGACGGCGTCCTCGTTCGTGGCCGGCGCCGCGGTCGCGGTGCTGGAGGTGACGGCCGCGCCCTCGCTGCGGGCGCTCGGCCTGCTCTCGGCCGGGGTCGCCTCGGCGACGGCCTGGACCCAGCTGCTCCAGTTCCGCCCGCTGGCCTCGACCTACCGGCTGGCCGCCAAGGAACTGCTGCGGCTGGCAGCCGAGTTGCGCAACCTCGACGTCAAGGCCCCGGACGCCGAGGAGCGCTGGTCCTGGCTCGCCCGGGAGGCCGACGACGTGATCATGCACGAGCACCTGCTCTGGCGGGCCCGGAGCGCGCGCCGGATCTGACGGCGCATCCGGCCGGGACTCCGGCCGTCGGGGCTCCGGTCACCAGCGCTGGAGCTCCAGGATCCGGCTGACCCGGGCGCCGGACCTGGCCCGCCGGTAGTCGGGGTGGCCGGGGCCGAGCGCCCGGTCCAGCTGCGGCAGCAGCTCCGCGCGCAGCTGTCGGGCCTCCGCCTCCCGGCCGGACGCCTCCAGCGTGACCGTGAGGTTGGCCCCGCAGAGCAGCGCGTCCAGGAACTGTTCGCCGTAGCGGGCGGCCAGCAGCTCCCGCGCCCGCCGTGCCCCGGCCTCGGCCTGCCCGTACAGGCCCGCGTCGCCTTGGACGTTGGCCAGGTTGGCCATCGAGCAGAGCGTGACCGGGTGGTTCTCGCCGAGCACCCGGACCAGCCCGGCCAGCGTCCGCCGGCCGAGCTCCAGCGCCTCCCGCAGCCGCTCCGGGCCGCCGCCGTCGCTCAGGTAGACCATCACGTTGTCGGCGGCGCCGAGGGTGTTCGGGTGCTCCTCGCCGAGGTCCCGGAGGAACTGCCGGTGCACCTCCCGGGCCTCGGCCAGGGCCCGGTCCGGGTCGCCGGTCACCCACAGGTCGGCGGCGTAGCTCAGCCGGCACAGCCGGGTCTCCGGGTGGCCCTCGCCGTACTCGCTCCGGTACCGGTCGTAGGTGGCCCCGGTCAGCCGCAGCGCCTCCTCGCCGTGTCCGACCAGGCGCAGCGACACGGCCAGGCTCCGGGCCAGCGCCAGCGAGTCGATGTGCTGCTCGCCGACCAGCGCGTCCATCCGCTCCTTCAGCGGGCGCAGCCGGTCCACCGCGTCCACCAGGTGGCCCAGGTCCCTGGCCTCGCGCGCCTGCATGGCCTGGAGCAGCAGGGTCTCCCGGTGCTCCGGGCCGAGCCGCTGGGCCCAGCCCTGGGCGGTGGCCGCGTCGAGCGCCTGGGCCTGGACGAAGTTGCCGACCAGCCGGTGGTCGACGGCGAGGTTGCCGGCCAGCCGGAGGGTGCGGACGTCGTACTCGCCCAGCGACTGGCTCATGGTGGCGTGGGTGCGCCCGTCCAGGGCCAGGGCCTCCTGGTAGCGGCCGAGCGCCCGCAGGTCGGAGGCCAGGTTGCCGGCCGTGAACAGGGTGTGGACATGGCTCTCGCCGATCATCGCGGTCTGCCGGGCCAGGGTGTCCCGGTCCAGCGACAGCGACTCCCGGTAACGGCCCTGCATCCGCAGGGTGTTGCCGAGTTCGGTGCGCAGCCGCAGGGTGAGCCAGTCCGGACCGGCGACCCCCGCGTGCCCGGTCCAGCGCCGGTCCAGCTGCTCGGCCAGGGTCCGGGCGGAGTCGTAGTCGCCGCCGCGCCACAGGTACCTGACCCGGTCCAGCATCAGCTGCCGGACCCGCTTGTCGTAGCAGTGGTGCGCCCCGGCCGGCAGCAGGTGCGGCCAGATCTGCTCCAGCCGCCCGTGGTTGCGGTCGTCGTCGACCTCGCCCTCGATCCGGTCCCGCGCGCCGACCAGGAGCCCGTGGACCAGGTGCCGGGTCTCCTCGCGCTGCTCCTCGCCCAGGCTCTCCCGGACCACCGCCTGGACCAGCCGGTGCATCTGGACGCTGCCGTCGCCGCTGTCGATCCGCGCCAGCGAGTACCGGCCGATCTGCTCGAAGACCGTGCCGAAGCTGCTGGGGTCGACGATCCTCGGGTCGAGCTCCCCCAACTGCTGGAGCAGCAGGTCGCTCTGGAGCAGCGAGCGGGCGATCGGCTCGGTGCCGAAGTGGGCGCAGATCTCCAGCACCCGGACCGCCGCCGGGGCGGTCGCCCGCAGGGTGTTGATGGACAGGCCCCAGGTCGCCACGACCGGGTTGGGGTCCTCGGTCTCCACCGCCTGGCTGAGGATCAGCGCCAGCCGCCCCTCCAGCAGCCGCAGGTACTCCTCGACCGGGATCCCGGTGCTGGAGAGGTAGGCGGCGGCCTGCTCGACCGCCAGCGGCAGGTCGCCGAGGCGTTCGGCGATCCGCTCGGCCTGCTCCGGCGAGAGCGTGGCGACCCGTTCGCAGAGGTGCTCGATGCTCTCCGCGCGCTCGAAGACGTCGAGCGGCACGGCGTCGGCGACGGTGCCCCAGGTGTGGTTGCGGGAGGTGATCAGCACGTGGCCGCTGCCCTGCGGGAGGTAGCCGGCCAGCTCGGCCGGCTCCCTGACGTTGTCGAACACCAGCAGCCAGCGCGGGCCGGGGCGGTCCTGGCCCAGCCACTCGACCGCGGCGGCGGCGGCGAGCACGGTGCTGTCGGCCGCCGGGAACCCCGCCCCGGAGCGGTCGCCGGCGGCCGCGGCGGGCCGCTCGATCTCGCGCGCCAGCGCCGCGAGCGCCGCCAGCGAGTCCGGCACCAGCTCGGGACGGTCGGCGGCGACCCACCAGACCAGGTCGTAGTCGGAGCGGTACCGGTGGGCGTACTCCTTGGCCAGCTGGGTCTTGCCGACGCCGCCGAGGCCGTGGAGCGCGATCGGCCCGGCCGGTCGCGCCGGGTCGGCGCCGGCCCGGAGCTGGTCGTGCAGCCGCTCCAGCGCCTCGGCCCGGCCGGTGAAGGTGCCGTTGCGGGCGGGCACGTTCCAGATCCGCGGCCGTCCGCCGGGGAAGCGGGTGGCGACGGCGGGCTCCCCCGCCCCGTCCGGCGCGCGTTCCGGGTCGAGGCCGCGCAGCAGCGCCTGGACGGCGGCGGGTGCGGCCAGGCCGACCAGGTCCACCAGCCTGGCGTCGGCGCCGCCGGACGCCTGGTCGTGCCAGACCTGGTCGACCCGGACCACCAGCGGCCGGGCGGCCCCGTTCCGGCGGCTGCGGGCCACCACCCGCTGCCAGAACGCGGCGGCCCCGGCGGAGCGCTGGAAGGAGCGGGACAGCACCGCCAGCACCCGGTGCGAGCCGTCGGTGCTCCGGTCCTCGTCCGGATTCGGCGCCCAGTCCGCGGCGATCTCCCCGGTGGTCACCCGGTAGCCGCCGACCCGCAGCACCTCGGCCATCCACTCGGCCCAGCCGCGGTCCTCGCGGACGTGCCCGAGGTGCAGGGCGGAGGTCGCGGCGTAGCGGCGGAGGTACTCCTCCTTGGCGGCACGGCGCTGCGCCTCGCCGGTGCCGGGCAGGGCGGACACCTCGCCCCGGGTGATCACGTCGGTCAGCCGCTCGCAGGCCGCGAGCAGCGAGCCGCTGATCCCGGGGGCGTCGCCGAAGGCCGCCAGAATCTCCTCGTAGGCGTAGAAGGGCTGGTAGGGAAGCTGGACCGAGCCCAGGAAGTGCCCGGGGTCGGGCAGCGCGAGCGGGTCGAGCACCCGGGAGAGCCGGCGCCGGGCGGACTCCCGTCCGGTCTCGGCCTTCTTCAACTCGGCCTCGTCGACCCGCATCGGCACCGGCAGGATCCGGCCGGGCAGCGCTGCCCGACGGTCCGGCGCCGGCTGGTCCGCGGGCCGGCGGTCGGACAGCACCCGGTCGGCGAAGCGGGCGGCGCCCTCGGTGCCCTGGCCGCTGAGGGTGAAGCAGAGCACCAGGGTGTCCGGCAGTTCGGTGGCGCAGAGCAGCGCCGAGGCGCCGAGCCCGGCCCGGCTGTCGATCAGGACGTAGTCGTACCCGCTCCGCATGGACTCGCGCAGGGCGCGGAGGAACCGCGCCCCCTCGGGCCGGGCGTGGCGGCAGGGCCGCGCGGGGTCGGGCGGCCGGACGCGGCCGACGCCGCCCGCGGGCAGGAAGCCGAGGCTGCCGCCGGGCGGGAACCAGGGCCAGTCGAGCTCCAGCACGTAGCGGTCCACCGAGGCGCTGCGGGCCAGCAGTTCGTCGGTCTCCGGCGGGGCCCCGGGGCTGTCGGCCGCCTCGTCGTACTCGGCGAGCAGGTCGGCGATGCCGGTGGCGGTGTCGTGCTTCCCGGGGTCGAGGAAGGGGCGGAGGAAGCACTCCAGTCCGGGCGCCTCCAGGTCCCAGTCGACGGCCAGCACCCGTCGGCCGGCGGCGGCCAGGATCCAGGCCGTGTTGGCGAGGGCCGAGGTCCGGCCGGTGCCGCCCTTGTAGGAGGCGAAGGTGACCACCTGGCCCTTCCGGGCCGGTTCCTGACTGCCGATCATGTCGCCCTCCGCACCGCTCGGGCTCGTCCAGCTGGAAAAGCCGTACCGCTGCTCGTTCCGACGGGAAGCCTCCCGGGCATTCAAGCACAGTGCCGGGCTCCTGCCGCCTTCTGGGCAAAGCGGCCGGTCCGGGTGACACTGTTCTCGGACGACAAGGGGGAGAGATGATCCGTCAGGAACTGCTCTATTCAGTCCATTCGGCCGGGTCGGCCAAGGGCCGGCGTCGGCCCCGGCGGAGGGGCGGGGCGTGACCGTACGCATGATCACGGCGTCGGACGGCCGGACCCTCGCCGCACACAGCACCGGTGACCCGCGCGGACGGGCGGTCTTCCTGCTGCACGGGACGCCCGGCAGCCGGTTCGGGCCCGCCCCGCGCGGGTCGCTGCTCTACCGGCTGGGCATCCATCTGATCGCCTTCGACCGGCCCGGATACGGCGACTCCGACCGCCGCCCCGGGCGCCGGGTGGTGGACGCGGCCGAGGACGTGGCCCTGGTCGCCGACACCTTCCGGCTGCGGCGCTTCGCCGTGGTGGGCCGCTCCGGCGGCGCCCCGCACGCCCTGGCCTGCGCCGCCCGGCTGGGCGACCGGGTGACCAGGACTGCGGCCCTGGTCAGCCTCGCGCCCAAGGACGCACCCGGCCTCGACTGGTACACCGGCATGTCCGCCTCCAACATCCGCCAGTACACGATCGCGGAGCAGCAGCCCGAGCTGCTGGCCCCGGGGCTGCACGCCCGGAGTCGCGAAATCCGGGAGGACCCGCACCGGCTGATCGTCGCGCTGCGCCGGGAATTGACCGAATCCGACCGTCGGGTGGTCGGCGACGCCGGAATGCGGCAGCAGCTGGAGCAGACCTACCGGGAGGCGCTGCGCACCGACGCCGGCGGCTGGATCGACGACACCGTGGCGCTCAGCAGCGCCTGGGGCTTCGATCCGGCCGAGATCGACCCCGCCGTCCCGGTGCTGCTCTGGCACGGCGAGGACGACGTCTTCTCGCCGGTCCAGCACACCGTCTGGCTGTCCCGGCGGATCCCCGGGGCCCAGCTCGTGATCGAACCCTGGGCTGCGCACTTCGCCGCCTTCCCGCTGATGCCGCAGGTCCTCCAGTGGGCGGCGCGGGAGGGCTCGCCCGCCCGCTTCGAACGCACCGGCCCCGCCTACTGAGCCGGGTCGGCCCCGCCACGGGGCGGGGCCGACCGCACTAGACCGGCTGGATCTCCAGCGAACGGCCGAGCCGGCGCCACTCGCGACAGGCCCGGGTGGCCGGGTGCTCGTCGCCGAGCTGCCGGATCAGCTCCTCGATCACCCGGCCGCGCAGCTCCTGCGCCTCCGAGCGGCGGCCGGAGGCGCGCAGGGTCACCGCCAGGTTGGCCTCGCAGACCACGACGTCCGGGTGGGTCGGCCCGTACCGGGCGACCAGCCCGGCCAGCGCGGTCCGCCCCAGCTCCTCCGAGCGGACCAGGTCGCCGTCCTCGCCCACCGAGTTGGCCAGGTTGAGCAGCGAGGTCAGCGTGAACGGGTGGTCCGGGCCGACCACCCGCTCCAGGGTGCTGGTGGTGTGCTCGCCGAGCGCGACCGCCTCCTCGGCCTGGCCGCTGTCGCGCAGGTAGATGGAGACGTTCACGGCGACGGCCAGGGTGAACGGGTGCTCCGGGCCGAGCTGGGCCAGGTAGCCGTCGTAGACCTCCTGGGCGAAGTCCCGGGCCAGCTCCTTGTCGCCGGAGGCCGAGTAGTCCGCGGCCAGGTTCAGCGCGCAGGCCAGGGTGTCCGGCGCGTTCTCGCCGTAGTTGTCCAGGAACCGGGCGTAGGTCTCCTTGGTGATCTGCCTCGCCTCGCCCTCGCGTCCGGCCTTGCGGAGGGCCACTGCGAGGCTCTTGGCGTAGCGCAGCGTCGGCAGGTCCATCACCGGCACCGCCCGGTACTCCTCCTGGAACTCCTCCAGCAGCTCCACCGAGCCCCGGTAGTCGCCGAGCGCCCGCAGGTCCTCGGCCAGCGCGGCCTTGGTGGTCAGGGTGTACAGGTGGCGCGGGCCGAGCACGGCGACGCGGCGGTCCAGGGTCTCCTGGTCCAGCTGCCGGGCCGCCTCGTAGTCGCCGGTGAAGCGGTAGTCGATGGCGAGGTTGTTGACCGTGGACAGGGTCTGCGGGTCCTCGTCGCCGAACTGCTCCTTGAACTTGTCCAATATCTCCTTGTCGATGTCCAGCGCCTCGGCGAACCGGCCGAGCGCCCGGAGGTCGGCGGCCAGGCCGCGGGCGGTCATCAGGGTGTACGGGTGGTCGGCGCTGAGCAGTTCGCGCTGCTTGTCCAGGGTCGCCTGGTCCAGGGTCAGCGCCTCGGCGAAACGGCCCTGGCTGCGCAGCACGTTGGCCATGTGGAAGCGCAGCAGCAGGGTCTGCCGGTCGTCCTCGCCGAGCTTGGCCACCCAGAGCCGGTTCAGCTCGTTGCCCAACTGCTCGGCGGCGTCCAGCTCGCCGCGCTTCCACAGGTAGCGGACCCGGTCGAGCAGCAGCTGCCGGGTGTCGGCCTGGTCGCACTCCTCGGCCCGGGAGGAGGCCAGGTGCGGCCAGATCCGCTCGAAGGCCGGCCAGTTCTCCGGGTCGTCGGTGTCGCCGACGGCCGGCCTGGCCCCCACCAGGATGTCGTGCACCTCGTGCATGGTGCTGTCCTGCTGCAGGGGGTTCAGCTTGGACCGGATCACCGCCTGGACCATCCGGTGCACCTGGAAGGTGTTGCTGCCGGGGTCGACCTTGGCCAGCCCGTAGCGGCCGATCGCCTGGATCACCTTGCCCAGCATGAACTTGTCGCGCAGGTCCGGGTCGTAGCCGACCAGCACCTTGATCATCTGGTCCCGGTAGAAGAGGTCCATGGAGATCGGGTCGGCCGAGAAGTAGGCGCAGAGCTCCAGCAGCCGGGCCGCGGCCGGGGCCTGCTGGGCCAGCCGCTCGATGGAGATGTTCCAGGCGACGCCGAAGACGTGCGGGTAGTCGGCGGGCTGCTGGGCCAGCGCCAGCGCCCGGACCGCCTCCTGCTGCAGCTGGGCGACGTAGGCGTCGACCGGCGTGCCGGTGGTGTTCAGCCAGGCGGCGGCCAGGCCGACGGCCAGCGGCAGGTCGCCGACGGCCTCGGCGACCCGGTTGGCGTCCTGCCGGCTGAGCCCCTTGGCCTGCCGGCACAGGTGCTCGATGCTCTCGCTGCGGGTGAAGACGTCCACTTCCAGCGGCTCGGCGTGGTTGGACCAGGCCTGGTTCCGGGAGGTCACCAGGATGTGGCCGGAGCCGCCGGGGAAGTAACGGGCGATCTTCGCCGGGTCGTCGGCGTTGTCGAAGATCAGTAGCCAGCGGTCGATCGGGCTGCCCCGGCGCAGGGCGTCACGCGCCGCCTCGGCGGCCTCGGCGACATTGTCGCCGACCCGGAGTTCGAGCTTCTTGGCCAGCTCGCCCAGCGACAGCGCCACCCGGTCCGGCTGCTCGGCCTCGATCCACCAGACCAGGTCGTAGTCGGCCATGAACCGGTAGGCGTACTCCAGCGCCACCTGGGTCTTGCCGACGCCGCCGAGGCCGTAGAGGGCCTGCGGGGGCGGCAGCACCACGGTCGTGCCGCCGCCGAGCTGGCTGCGCAGCCGCTCCAGCGCCGCCGCACGGCCGGTGAAGGAGGTGTTACGGAACTGGACGTTCCAGATCCGCGGCCGGGTTCCCGGGAACCGGGGGCCGCTGCCCACCGGGTGCTCGACCGCGGCCAGGTCGGACCGGCCCAGCGCGCGCAGCAGCGCGGCCGCCGCCGGGGCCTCCTCCATCCGGACCAGGTCCACCGAGTTGCGGTTGCTGAACGGCGCGGTGGGCCGTACGTCGCCGACCCGGACCGGGATCAACTGCCGCCTGGTGCCGGAGGGATCCGACTTGGCCACCGACTCCCACAGGGCCTGGGCCTGCGGCGAGCGGACGTAGGAGGGCGAGAGTATGGCCACCGTCCGGTAGGAGGCGTCCATCGACCGCTCCGCCTCGGCCCGCGGGTCGGACCCGGCCGAGACGTCGCGCGGCAGCACCCGGAAGCCCGCGCCCTTGAGCACGCTCTCGATCCAGTCGGCCCACATCCGGTCCTCGGGCACGTACGAGAGGTAGAGGTCGGCCAGGACCGGCGGCCGGCGCCGGGTGAACGAGTCGACATAGCGCAGCCGGGTGTCCTGCGGGATGGCCGGCAGCGCGGTCACCCGCTCGTCGGTCAGCACCGCCGTCAGCCGCTCGAAGGCGGAGAGCATCGAGGTGGGCACCCCGGACTGGTCGCCGAAGGTCGCCAGGATCTCCTCGTAGGCGTAGAAGGGCCGGTAGGGGACCTCGACCGCGCCCCAGTAGCGGGTCAGCTCCTCGCCGCTCAGGCCCTGCGGCAACCCGTCGAAGCGGACCCGGGACAGCGCCCGGCCGGCGTCGACCTTCTCCTTCTCGCCGTCGTCGATGCGCATCGGCACCGGCAGGATCCGGATGTTCCGGTCGTGGTAGCGGTCAGCGATGTGCTGGGCTATGGAGGAGGCGCCGTCGATGCTCTGGTTGCTGAGGGTGAAGCAGACCACCAGGTCGTCCGGCATCTGCACGGTGCAGATCTCGGCGATGTCGGAGAGCCCGGTCCGGCTGTCGATCAGCACGTAGTCGTAGTTGCGGCGCATGTCGTCGCGCAGCGCGTCGAAGAACTGCCCGCCGTCCAGGTCGTCGTAGAACTTGTCCCAGTTGATGCTGGCCAGGGTGGCCGAGTAGTCGCTGTTCAGCCGGCCCGCCGAGAGGAAGTCCAGGCTGCCGCCGGGCTCGAACCACTGCCAGGCCAGCGGCACCGCGTGCGGGCGGACCCGGGCGAACTCGCGGTACCACTCCGGGCCGCGCTCCAGGCCGCGCAGCGCCTCCTCCCGGTACTCGGTGATCAGGTCGATCACGCCGCTGGTCGCCGCCTGCACCTCGGGCGCCAGGAAGGGCTCGAAGAAGCGCGCGAGACCGGGCGCCTCCAGGTCCCAGTCGACGGCCAGCACCCGGAAGCCGTTGGAGGCCAGGATCCAGGCGGTGTTGGCCAGCGCCATGGTCCGACCGGTGCCGCCCTTGTACGAGTAGAAGGTGATGATGCGTCCGTTGCGATCGTCGGGGCGGGCGGCCGACTCGGGTCCGGACCGGACTCCCTCCGCCGTCGCCGCCTCGCCGTTCACGCGTTCCGCGTCCGGTCCGTCCGTCGTCCCGTGGTCGTCCGCTGCACGGTGCTCAGTCATGGCATTCCTCCGCCGGGTCCATGGTCCTGCTGCCGGGGGTCGTCGTGGTCGATGCGCGGGTCGGGCCGCCGGACGGGTGGGTCCGGAGCGGACGAGTGGGACGGGGGGAGGTGCTCCGGGGTGTCCGGCGCGAACGGGTCGACCGCCCCGAAGTCGGTCGGCCCGTAGTCGGTCGGCCCGTAGTCGGTGGGTCCGAAGTCGGTGGCTCCGTAGTCGGTGGGGCCTGCGTCCGCCGCGCCGGTGGCCGGCAGGCCGAAGCCGGGCATCCCCGGCGGCACCGCCCGCCACTGCCCGCCGCGCGAGGGGTCGGGTCTGGCGTCCCGCAGGCTCGGACGGGACGAGGACCCGCTCTTGGCCGGGGAACGCGGCCGGCGGTGCTCCTCGTAGGCGTGCATGGCCCGCTGCGCCGCCCGGGGCAGCTCCTCCGAGAAGGAGCGCAGGGTCGGCAGCTCGGTGGTGCTGTGGAAGGAGGGCTTCAACCCCCTCCGGCTGGACCGGAAGGTGTCCGCCTGCAGTCCCCGGAGCTCGACCTCGCCGGTCGCGCGGTCCGGGTCGTTCTCGCACCAGGGCTCCATCACGCTCACCCAGGGCGGGTTCACCCGGTCGAACTCCCGGGCCAGCCGCTGCTTCTCCGGGTTCAGCAGTGCCCAGCGGTCGAACAGCAGGAGCTCCGGGGCCTTGGGCTCGACCGCCGCCAGTAACTCCTCGGCGGTGTCCTCGAAGGCGTGGATGCTCGGCTGGAAGTCCAGCTGCCGGGCCACCCTGGCGGCGTGCTCGGCCAGCGTCCGGCCCTCGTCCGGGCCCGGACGGTAGGGCTGCCAGTCGACCGGGCGGTCGCCGTAGCAGGAGCCGTCGGACCGGCCCGGGAGCGGCACCGACCGGTCCGCCGCCAGCACCGAGATCCGCAGCTCCCGGCCCTTGTCCTGGGTCTCGAAGGCGCTCGGCAGGCTCGGGTAGTCCTGCTGCTCGGTGTCGATCGGGATCATCGCCTGCTTGGCGACCTCGACTATCCGCTTGGCGATCCCGTACAGGGCCATCTCGTAGGCCTCGTGCAGGTAGCCGAACTTGAGCAGCGCGAACAGGCCCTCGTCGGCGTAGCCCCGGCCCAGACCCGGGTGCTTGTACTGGAGCCGGCTGGCGACCTCGGGCAGGCTGTCGACGTCCTGCGGGATCCACAGCACCGGCACCACCCCGCTGGTCAGGTTGGCGTCCGCCTTGCGCAGGTACACCGGCCTGCGTTCGAAGGCGTACCACTCCTGGCCGCAGTTGACGCTGCGGAAGTAGCGCGGGGAGTACAGCGGGACGAAGACCCGGCAGCGCGCCAGCGCGTCCGAGAGCACATCCGGCCAGGGCTCGCCGGGACGCATCTGCCGGTCCATGAAGCCGATCTCCGGCGTGCTCGGCAGGTCGCCGAAGTGCACGATCAGCCGGCGCAGATCATTGAAGAACTTGTCCACCCAGATGTCCGGGTCGGGCTCGCCGGCCGCACCGTACACCGGCGTGTGCGCATAGCTGAGGAAGAAGTACGGCCGGTCCTCGTCCCGTCCAGCCCGCTCGGCCACCCGCGCCTCCCCCGATCCGCCGGCACAGCCGCCATGCGTCATGTACCGGCCCATTCGACCCGGTGTTTGACTGAGCGTCAACCATGCCTTGTGCAAGAACCATTGAACACCTGCTGGGGCCGTGCGTCAGTGGGGCGGGAAATTCCGGCGCTCCCGGAGCCAGCGGTCGGCGGCGTCCACGGCGGGCGCCACCGGCACCAGGAAGCACTCGGCGGCGCCCACCCAGCCCTCGCCGAACTTCACCGACTGCCGTACCGCCGAGCCCAGTTCCGGGAAGTGCCGGTCGTCGAACCGGATTCCCTCGAACTCCGCCCATTCGGCCGTCCCGTCCTGCCCGGCGACCCGGCAGCGGTACAGCTGGGTGGGCGGCTCCGGCTGTCGGCAGTCGGCCAGGTGGTAGGGGCTCAGCAGCCAACTGGGGATGCCCAGCAGCAGGGCCGAGGCCCCGAGTTCATACAGGCGGCCGATGGGTGACTCCTCGCCGAGGTGGCAGGAGCGGGGGTGGACGGCGGTGATCCGCGCCGCCTCCGGGCCGACCGCGGCGAAGGAGCACTGCGGATGGCTGCTGCGCAGGGCCCCGCGGGTGCGGCGGACCTCCTCGGAGAGTGCGCCCATCGTCGGCGAGCTGGGTGTGGTCGCCGGATCGAAGGCGGGCATCGCCGCCAGGAAGCGTTCCAGCGCCCCGCGGTCCAGGCCGGCCGTGGCCTCCCGGTGGGCCCGGGAGCTCAGCGAGTTCTCCGGCGTGCCGGTGTACGCGACCAGCGTGCCGGTCGGACCGAGCGCCCGCCGCAGCGCCTGCACCACCGTCCGCGCGCCGCCCCGGACCGGGCCGAGCCTCCGCATCGACGCCTGCACCAGCAGCACGCCGCCCTCGGTCACTCCCAACTCCCGCAGCTCCCGCAGCAACTGCGTCCCGCCGATCGCCCCGCTCATTCAGCCCCCTACGGCCGCACCGTGCTCGCCGGCCCAGACCGCCTCGTCCCGGGCGACGCGTTCCGCCACCGCAGCCTCGACGCCGCGGCCCACCGGCTCCTTCGTCCACGGTCCCACCGTCGCCCGCATTCCGACAGTGAAACGTGCCCCGAGTCCGGTCAGCGCACCGGAACCGGCCAGTGTCTCCACGGCGGCGGCGGTGTGGTCCCGCCAGCGGACGAACTCCTCCTCGGCATGGCGCAGCACCGGATCCGGGCTGCCCTGGGCGCGGTGGTCGCGGACCCGGGACAGCCAGTACTCGGTGACCCCCAGATGCGCGTAGGTGCCCTGGAACAGCCCCTCCAGCGGACGCGGGTCCGGGCGCCAGGGGGCGCGGTAGCGCCGCTCGTGCGCCGGGTCGAACAGCTGGTACAGGTCGAATGCCGCACCCAGCTTGACGTGCTGGAACTCGTGCACCAGCAGCAGTGCCAGCAGGTCGTCGGCCGGGGGGCGGGCGATGCCGACCGCACCGTAGGAGTGCCGGGTGGCGGCGCTGCTGCCGCGCCCGCCCGGGAGTTGGACCAGCGGGGTGACCACGGCCAGGCCCTCGGCCAGCCCGGGGGCGTAGCCCGGCAGGGCGCGCTCGATCAGCCGCCGGGCCCCGGCCAGGCCCTCGGCCCAGGCCCGGTACTCGGCCCGGTCCAGCCGCCCGGCCGCCGCGTGCCCGACCCCGTAGCGGTCCCGCAGCGGGTCGGTGTCGTCCAGTGCCAGGCTCAGCCCGGGTCCGAGCGCCACCCGGCGCAGCGGCAGCCAGCGCGGGTCCGCGGCGGCGCCCTCCGCGGCGTCTCCGGGCAGCGGCAGCCGCAGCCGTTCGCCGTCGCAGTCCACGGTGAACCGGTCCGCGCCGTCGGGCGCGACCAGCGCCTCGCGCGCGCCCTCCAGCCGCAGCACGCCCAGGGTGGGCAGCCGCAGCAGCCCGCCGCGCACCGGGACCGCGACCGGCTCGCCCTGGCCGGCCCGCAGCGTCGCGGCGGCGGCGATCTCGGCGATCCCGCCCAGGTCGACGGCCGGTCCGGAGCCGTCCATCCGGAGCGCGGCGGCGGCCCAGGAGCGGGTGTAGGGGTGGGCCAGCACCTGGTCGAGGGCGTCGGGGGCAGCCGCGTCCAGCTCGGTGACCCGGGCCCAGGCGGTCCGGTCGGCCGGGGTCGGCTCGGCCCCGCTCCAGACCTCGGCCAGCAGCTGGCGGTTCAGCTCCAGCTGGAGCTCGGTCAGTGCCCTGACTGTTTCGGCGCTGCCGTATCCGGCAGCCAGCTCGTCGAACTGAGTACCGGTCAGTTCGTCCTCGACGGAACGCTCGTCCTCGACGGCCATCGGTGCTTCCCTCCGCTGCTCACGTTGGCTGACCCCGGTGATGAACGCGTAGAGGTCGTCGCAGAACACCGAGGGGTTGTCGAAGTCCGAACCGGTGCGGTAGCGGTGGGCGTACAGCCCGCCCCCACAGGAGCGCACCACCGGGCACTCCTGGCAGGCGGCCGAGAGGCCGGCCAGCCCGCCCTGACGGTCGATCATGCCCGGGTGCCGGGCGGCGGTGTCCAGGTCGTCGGCGAAGACGTCGAAGCCGGTGGCCGGGGCCCCGTCGAAGGCCGTCTTCAACGAGTCCGCCTGCTCCAGCGTCCCGTCGGTCTCGATCACCACCAGGTCGGCCGGGTCCAGGCCGAGCGACTCGGTCAGACTGGGTCCGCCGCGAAGGGTGCTGTGGATCGAGTCGAACATCCGCACCGCTACCGGCCGGCCCTGGGCGTCCCAGCGGTCGTAGACGGCGCGCAGCCAGTCCGCATAGGGGGTGGCCGTGCCCTCGGGGCGCAGCGGCGGGGTGTCCCAGGTCGCGTGCGGCAGCAGGAAGTCGATCCGCGGCGGGCGGAGCTCCACCAGCGCGTCGTAGACCGCGACCGGATCGTTCCGCACGTCGACGGTGCAGAGCAGCCCGGCGTAGAGCGGGCGGTAGCGGGGACGATTCAGCAGCTCGATGGCGCTCAGCACCCGGTCGTGGCTGCTGCGCCCGTCGGCGTAGCGGCGGTGCAGGTCGTTGGCGGCCCGGTCGCCGTCCAGCGAGACCCCCACGGCGATGTTCTGCTCCAGGAACAACTCGCAGTAGCGCTCACTGAGTTGGACCCCATTGGTGTGGATCCGCAGATCCAGCGCACAGACGCCGTCCAGCGCCTTGTGCAGCAGCTCGCCGGCCCGGCGTAACAGTGCCGGACCGGCCAGCAGCGGTTCTCCGCCGTGAAGGACGACATGAACCTTGTCCAGCCGATGGCCGCGGGCGTGCTCGGCGATCCGCTCCGCCGTCCGCGCCAGCACCTCCTCGGAGGCCACCTTGGGCCTGCCCCGCCAACTGGTGTCCTCGTGCTCGTAGACGTAGCAGTGGTCGCACGCGAGGTCGCAGCGGCTGTGCACCTTCAGCACGAACTGACGGAAGGGCACCGAGGAGGCTTCCATGAATTTTCGTTTTTCCTGTGGCCGGTTTCAGATGGAGGAATTGAAACCGGCGACGGCGAGCCGATCCGCCGGGTTCTCCGCGAGAACGCGAGCGGCCATGGAGCGCTGGGCCGAGGCGTCCTGCCCGGTCATCTGGTCCAGCGACCGGCGGCGGCCCTTCTTTGGCGCGTCGATAACCGTACGGGAAACAGTGGTCTGGAGAACGAGGTTCACGGCGTCATCCTTTGGGTAGGGGGAAGCTGGAGAGGATCAGCCGCTCGACGCGCGCATACCGCTCCTTGGCGCGAATCCTAGACACACCGGGACCGGTCGCGCATGACCATGACTCGAGCCGACCCATCGCGTCGGCTGCGGCTTCCGTGGCGCACGCCTCTTCCCTTCCGATTCGGTGTCACTCGAACGGAGGACCAGCACAGTTGGGCCGTTCGAGTAGACGGCTGTCGGCCGTTCGGCCGAACGGAGCTACGCCACCGGTAGCGGCCGGTCCCGCGCCCCCGTGGCCGCGCGGCGGACAAAGGCCCTGGACGAAGACCCGGCGGACATTCCGCGGCGATCCCCCGGCAGCCGCGTCCAGGATTTCCGGCCGGAACTCCGGCGGCACGCGCCGGAGAGCCGAGAATTCCGGCTGCTTTTCGAGCGACTCGCAGACGACGCATTGTCGGGATTTCCGGGTCCGACCGGACCCGCCCCCGGGCGGAGCAATCCCGCTTTCGCCGGGCCCCGCCCCCCGCCCCGGTGCGCCGGGCCTCATTCCCCGCATCCGCCGAATTCCCCGGCCGACCGGCCCGACCGTTCCGGCCCGCGCCCGACCGCTGCCGCCGCCCCGGGACGGCCCCGGGGAGGACCGCCCGGGAGCCGTACGGCACCGCGTGCCACCGGGTCCGTCCGGAGCAGGAACGTCCAGCGAGCCGTCGGCATCCAATCGGCTCGCGACGGGACCCGACCCGTTACGGCCAACTCCTGGGCAGACCCTCGACAGTCGGCAGCCGACGACGGCATAATCGAGGTCCTGCCACGATCCATTTCTGACTACCAATCATATATGACTGCCAGCTCGTATGTTGATGCGATCCACCACCGGGCGGGCGCATGCGGCGCACATAGGGGGCTGGGACCGGAGTGGGACGCATGGGCGAGCAGATCCACACGATCGGGCGAACTTCCGCACCACCCGCCCCGAGTGCCACTCTGAGCAGCCAGGCGTCCACCACAATGGTGCCTCCGGTGCGTCCCCCGCAGTACCTCCTCCCCGCGAACCACGACGACTGCCCTCCACGCGCCGATCGGTCCAGCGCAGAGAGAAAGGCGTCGATGAGGGTCGAGCCCCACCAGGCCGGTTCAGCGCAGGGGCGCACCGGCGAAGCCGTCCTCCCCGACCGGTCCGAGGCCCCCGGCTTCCACTCCGTCGCGGGTCCGGGCGGGCGTACCCTCGCGGTCGAGACCTGGGGCGACCCTCAGGGCGATCCGGTCTTCCTGATGCACGGCACCCCCGGCAGCAGGCTGGGCCCGGTGCCCCGACCGGTCGAGCTGTACCGCCGCGGTGTCCGGCTGATCAGCTACGACCGCCCCGGCTACGGCCAGTCGAGCCGTCAGGCCAACCGCCGGGTCAAGGACGCCGCCGCCGACGTCGGGAGCATCGCGGACGCCCTGGGTCTGGATCGCTTCTCCGTCGTGGGCCGCTCCGGCGGAGGTCCGCACGCACTGGCCGCGGCGGCGCTGCTCAGCGACCGGGTGCGCCGGGTCGTGGCGATGGTGTCGCTCGCCCCGCCGAAGGCCGAGGACCTGGACTGGTACGCGGGCATGGTCGACTCCAACGTCACCGCCTACCAGCGGGCCGGCCGGGAGTCCTACCAGGAGTTCCAGGAGCTGCTCAAGGACAGGCGGCTGCCGATCGCCGGGGAGAACGGCGATCCGGGGCATCTGATCCAGGAGCTCAACCAGGAGTGGGAGGACTCGGACCGCAATGTGGTGGCCGACTCCGGCATCCGGGTGCAGCTGCGCGACTCCGTCTTCGAGGCCCTGCACTACGACCCGCAGGCCGGCGGCTGGGTCGACGACGTGGTCGCGCTGACCAGCGACTGGGGATTCCGTCCCGAGGACATCCCGCCCACCGTCAAGACCCTGCTGTGGCACGGGCAGCAGGACCACTTCACCCCCTCCGACCACACCCGCTGGCTGGGACGGCACATCGACCACGCGACGGTGGTGGTCGAGGAGGCGTTCGCCCACTTCACCGCGCTGACCCGGTTGCCCGACGTGCTCACCTGGGCGGTTTCACGGGGCTGACCCCGCCCCGCCCGGCCGGGCAGCCGCTCGGCGGACGCCCGGCCGGCCGTTCACCCGCGCCTCCTCACCACTGCTGGAGTTCCAGGATCCGGCTCACCCGGTTGCCCGCCCTGATCCGGAGGTAGTCCGGGTGACCGTTGCCGAGTGCGCGGGCCAGGTCCTGCATCAGGTCGATCCGCAGCCGCTGCGCCTCCACCGGTCGTTCCGCGTCCTCCAGCGTGACCGCGAGATTGGCGGTGCAGACCAGCGCGTCCAGGTTCTTCTCGCCGTAGCGCGCCTTCAGCAGTTCCGTCGCCCGGCGCGCGCCGGCCTCCGACTCCTCGTAGAGGCCCAGCTCACCCTGGATGTTGGCCAGGTTGGCCATCGAGCAGAGCGAGAAGGGGTGGTTCTCCCCCAGCACCCGGACCAGCAGCGACAGCGTCCGCCGTCCCAGTTCCAGCGCCTCCTGCAGCCTGGCCGGGTTCTTGCCGGCCCCGCGCAGGTACACCACCACGTTGTCCGCGGCGCCGAGGGTGCTCGGGTGCTCCTCCCCCAGGTCGCGCAGATACTCCCGGTGCACCTCGGCGGCCTGCTCCAGGGCGGCGTCGGCCTGCCCGGTCGCCCACAGGTCCGCGGCGTGGCCCAGCCGGCAGAGCCGGGTCTCCGGGTGGCCGTCGCCGTACTGGGCCTTGTAGGTGCTGTAGGTCGCCCGGCTCAGCAGCAGCGCCTCGTCGGCCCGGCCGACCAGGCGCATGGAGACGGCCAGACTGCGCGTCAGCGCGAGGGCGTCGATGTCCTGCTCGCCCAGCAGTTCGTCGCCGCGCTCCTTCAGCAGCCGCAGCCGGTCCAGCGCGTCGAGCAGGTTGCCGAGGTCGCGCGTGTCCCGCGCCAGCAGGCCCTGGGAGCGCAGGGTCTCCCGGTGCCCCGGGCCCAGCTTCCTGGACCACCCCTGCGCGGTGGAGGTGTCGATCTCCAGTGCCTGGAAGTAGTTGCCCGCGAGCCGGTGGTCCACGGCCAGGTTCCCCGCCATCAGCAGGGTGCGGCTGCTGAACTGGCCCAGCGTCGTGCGCATGGTCGCGTAGGTCTGCTCGTCGAGCTCCAGCGCCTCGGCGAACCGGCCCAGCGCCCGCAGGTCGGAGCCCAGGTTCCCGGCGGTCATCAGTGCGTGCACGTGCCCCTGGCCGTTCATCTCGGTCTGCCGCCGCAGGGTGTCCTGGTCCAGCCGCAGCGACTCCTGGTAACGGCCCTGCATCCGCAGCGCGTTGCCGAGCTCGGTGCGCAGCCGCAGCGTGACCCAGTCCGGCTCCTGCTCGGCCGCCGACGCGGTCCAGCGGGCGTTCAGGTCCTCGGCCAGGACCTGGGCGGCGGCATGGTCGCCGCTGCGCCACAGGTAGCGGACCCGGTCCAGCATCAGCTGCCGCACGTCCTTCTCCAGGCAGCGGTCCGCCCGGGAGGGAATCAGGTGCGGCCAGATCTGCTCCATCCGGAAGCGGTTGACGTCCTCGTCGACCTCGCCCTCGATCCGCTCGCGCGCGTTCACCAGCAACTGGTGGACCAGGTGCTGGGTCTGCTCGCGCTGCTCGGCGGACAACGAGTCCCGCACCACGGCCTGGACCAGCCGGTGCATCTGGACGCTGTCGTCCCCGGTGTCGATCCGGGCCAGCGAGAGCTTGCCGATCTGCTCGAACACCGTGCTGAAGCTGCTGGGGTCGATGATCGTCGGGTCGAACTGCTCCAGGTGCCGACGCAGGGCGTCGGTCCGCAGCAGGGTCCGGGCGATCGGCTCCGGGCCGAAGTGGGCACAGATCTCCAGCAGCCGGGCGGCGGCCGGGGAGGTCGCCCGCAACGCCTCGATCGACACCTGCCAGGTGGCCTTCACCGAGTCCGGGTTCTCGCCGTCCGCGCCGAGGTCGAAGGCGACGCCGAGCCTTCCGTCCAGCAGTCGCAGGTACTCCTCGACCGGGATGTGCGTGGTGTCCATGTAGGCGGCGGCCTGCTCGACGGCCAGCGGGAGGTCGCCCAACCGCTCGGCGACCCGGTCCGCCTGCTCCAGGGTGAGCTGCGGAACCCGGCCGCGCAGGTGGTCGGTGCTCTCCTTGCGCTCGAAGACGTCGACCGGGACCAGTTGGGCGTAGTCCCCCCAGGCGTGGTTGCGCGAGGTGATGATCACGTGGCCCTGGCCCTGCCCCTGGCCGCCGCTCGGCATGTAGGCACTGACATCGGCGGGCTCGCGGGCATTGTCGAAGATCAGCAGCCAGCGCGCGGTCGGACGGTCCTGGCGCAGCGCATCCACGGCCGCGTTGGCGGCGACGGTCGTCACGTTGGAGACCGTGACCCCCGTCCCGCCGGGCAGCCCGCCCGCGTTGGCACCGGTGACGACGGATCGGCGCTCGATCTCGCGGGCCAGTTCCGCCAGGGAGTCGGCCACCATCTCCGGCTGGTCCGCCGAGATCCACCAGATCAGGTCGTAGCTGGACCGGTAGCGGTGCGCGTACTCCTTGGCGAGCTGGGTCTTCCCCACACCGCCGAGGCCGTGCAGCGCGGCCGGCACCAGCACCGTGTGCTGCCCGCCCTGGAGTTGGTCCCGCAGCCGGTCCAGCTCCTCGATCCGGCCGGTGAAGGTGCGGTTCCGGGTGGGCACGTTCCAGATCTGCGGCTGGCTGGCCGGGAAGCGGGCGGTCACGCCCATGTTCTCGGTCGGCAGCCCCCGGCGGTCCGCGTCGACTCCGCGGAGCAGCGTCTGGGCCGCCGCCGTGCTGCTCAGTCCGGCCAGGTCGACCAGCTTGCTGTCGCTCTCGCCGACGCCGCTGAACACCTGGTCGAGCTGGACGTCGCCGACCCGCACCGCCAGCGGCCTGATCGTCCCGGACAGCTGGCTGCGGGCCACGATGCGCTGCCAGAAGGCCGCCGCCCTGGCCGACCGCCGGAAGGACCTGGAGAGGACGGCGACGACCCGGTGCGCGCCGTCGACCAGGCGGTCCTCCTCCAGGCTCTCCACCCAGTCCGTCCCGATCTCGGTGCTGGTCACCTGGTAGCCGCTGGTCTGGAAGACGTCCATCATCCACTCGGCCCAGTTGCGGTCCTCGCGCGCGTAGGCGAGGTGCAGGCCCGAGGCGACGGTGTGCTGCCGGGTGTAGCCCTCGCTCCCGCGCTTGCGCAGGGCCTCGTCCATCCGCGGCATCGCGGTCACCTCGCCCCGGGTGATCACGTCCGTCAGTCGTTCGCAGGCGGCCAGCAGCGAGCCGCTGACGCCGGGCGCGTCACCGAAGGTCGCCAGGATCTCCTCGTAGGCGTAGAAGGGCTTGTAGGGGAACTGGATGGATCCCCAGTACTCGCCGGGATCGGGCTCGGCCAGGTTGTCGAGGATCCTGGCGAACTTGCGGCGGGCCAACTCCCGTCCCGCTTCCGCCTTCTTGAGCTCGCCCTCGTCGATGCGCATCGGCACCGGCAGGATCCGGGACGGCCGGGGGCGCTTCCGGTCGAGGATCCAGTTGGCGATCCGCGAGGCCCCGTCGATGCCCTGACTGCTCAGGGTGAAGCAGACCACCAGGGTGTCCGGCAGGTCCGTGGTGCAGACGCTGGAGCTGTCGCTGAGACCGGTGCGGCTGTCGATCAGGATGTAGTCGTACTCGCGTCGCATGTCCTCGCGCATGGCCTCGAAGAACTGGCCGCCGTTGCGCTTCTCGTAGAAGTCGTCCCACTTGATGCTGCCCAGGGCACTGGAGTAGCGCTGGTCGATGTGGCCGGTGGGAACGAAGGTCAGGCTGCCGCCGGGAGGGAAGTGCGCCCAGTCGAGCTCCACCGTGTGCCGGGCCACCGAGGCGTACTGCGGGATGAGTTCACTGATCTCGCTCTGCGACCAGCGGCGGCGCGAGAACATGTCGCTGTACTCGGTGATCATGTCGATGACCCCGGTGCAGTGGTCGAGCTTCTTGGGGTCGAGGAACGGCCGGAAGAAGCTGTCGAGGCCGGGCGCCTCCAGGTCCCAGTCGACCGCCAGCACCTTCTTCCCCGAAGCGGCGAGGATCCACGCGGTGTTGGCCAGCGCCATGGTCCGCCCGGTTCCGCCCTTGTAGGAGTAGAAGGTGATGACGTGTCCGTTGCGGCCGTTGTCCGTCATGGTGATTCCTCTGCTGTTACTGCGGTCTGGTCGGTCTGCCCGGTTCTCCCGGCGTCCTGCCTTCGTCCCTGGTCGGTTCCTGCGAGCGGGCCCAACAGCCGGCCGAGACCTGTGCCCCTGCTGGAGAGGCTCGCCTGCTCCGGCTCCACCGCGCTGGCGACACGCCGTAGTTCGGCGGACAACTGCCGCTCCAGCTCGTGCTCGTCGGCGACCACGTACAGCGGTTGCCCCCACTGTCTGCGGAACCGGCCCCACCAGGGTTCCAGCAGGTCGACGGCGCGGACCAGCAGCGCGTCGACGGGGTCCGCGCGGACCCGCCCGCTCTGCGGATCCGCCGCCTGCTCCCAGGGCACCAGCACCGAGAGCGCCGAGACGTCGCAGTCGGCCAGCGCCCTGCACAGGGCGTCGGCGCGGCTGCTGCTGCGCAGCGCCCGGGGGTCGACCACCAGCACGGTGGGCGCGCCCGCCACGACGGCCCCGGTGGCCGGGTCGAACTCCTCGACGACCGGCCGCAGTCCGCTCCTGGCCGCCTGCCGGGCCACCAGCGCGGCGACCTCGCGGGGGGAGCCCAGCGCCCCGTAGGGGACCCGGCCCTCGAAGTCCCCCTCCGGGGAGGTCAGGAACAGCACCCGGACCTCCGCCGTCGACCGGTCGTCCGGCGCGACCGGGAACGTGCCGGGCCCGGCGGCGAGGTCGGGTCCCACCGGGCCGCCGGCCTTCGGCCCGACGCGGCCGAGCGGGAGGGCGCTCCGGCCGGCGGCGACCGACTGCTGCGCCACCCCGTCCACCACCCGGAGGTACTGCTGCTCCCAGTAGCTGAGCCTGATCAGGGCCGAGAGCCCGTACCGGGCATAGCGCTCGCCCAACTGCGCGTGGTCGGTCGGCGGCGTGCGGGCGTCCGGCGGCAGCAGCGCGCGCGGCACCGCCTCCCAGAGCACCGGGACGATCCGCCGGGGTCCGGCCTCCGGCCGGGCGGCGTACCACCACTCGCGTCCGCAGCGGACGTCCTCGAAGTAGGCCGCCGAGTAGAGCGGCACCAGCACCCGGCACTCGGCCAGGGCCTCCTCCCGCTGCTTCTCCGCCTCCTCGGGGACCCGGTCCGCGATGCTGAGGAAGACCAGCGGCGGCACGCCGGACGCACCCCACCAGTACGCCACCCGCTGCTCCAGGTCCCCGTGGAACCGCTCCAGCCAGGGGCTGCCCCGGTGCCGGCGCGGAGCGCTCAGGTAGACCAGGGGCGACCGAACCGCAGGGCACGCCATCTACCCGACTCCGTCCGTGGCCATCCGCTTCCCTAACCGAGGTCCGGCACCGGGGGCGGGGCGCCGGCCGGGCCGCTCAGCATGTGCTCGAACCTGTCGGCCGTGGGCTCGAACGGGTTCTTCGCAGCGGCCACGTCCATGGGCTCGCCCGGCTCGGTGACCGTCCTCCGGGCGACCCGCCTGATCCGCTCGGCCAGCAGCCAGAGCGACCGGTCGCAGTCCTCCCACAGGTCCGGACGCGCCAACAGGGCGTACAGGCCCAGCCGTTCGTAGGACTCGGGGAACTCGACGTCCCAGAACTGGTACTTGCTCGCGATCTCGGGCACCGGCAGGTCGCCGAACGGGATCCAGTGCACCGGGACGATGGCCTTGGTGTCGGTCTCGACGCCCTCCACCCGGGCGACCCGCTGCTCGAAGACCCACCACTCCTTGCCGCACCACTCGCTGGCGAAGAAGCGCGGCGACAGCACCGGCACGAACACCTTGCAGCGGGCCAGTTCGACCGACAGCCGGTTCTGCCAGTCCTCGCCCAGCCAGATCCGACTGTCGATCATGCCGATGTCGGCGTCCTTCGCCAGCGGCGTGGCCATCTCCCCGAGATGGTCCCAGAGCGCTTCGAAGAGGCGCTCCACCGGACCGCGCGGCCCGCGCGCGGGATGCCTGCGCGTGGGCGGGGCAGGCGGATGCGCATGGCTCAGGAAGAAGTAGGGACCGCGATCCTCGCCCGCGTTCGTGCCCATCCGCACCCCCGACTCAGCCCGATCGAGTCAGATCCTAGCTGAACCGTGACGTGACGTACCATCATCTGTCTTACTAATCTGTCAACTTGAGTCGCATTTCGATCCATTCCAGAAACTGCGAGCCGATGTCGGTCAACGCCCGGGAGCCCCGCAACTGCTCCGCCGCCGCGGTCACCTCGCTCCGGAGGCGTTCGTGCCGCCGCAGCGCGTCCGGGTCCGCGTCCGACCGCGCCCGCGACATCCAGTAGTCCATCACCGCGAGGTGCGCGTACACGCCCTGCAGCACGCCCTCCGGGGGGCGCGGGTCGGGACGCCAGCCCACCGGGATCAGCACCTCCGCGTCCGGCAGGCAGAACCGGTCCAGGTCCAGCAGCGCGTCCAGCTTCACGTGCTGGAGCTCGTGGACCAGCAGCAGCGCCAGCCGCTCGGCCGAGACCGGCCGCGCGATGCCCACCGCGCCGAAGCCGTAGCGGGGGGTGCCGCTGACCTCCTCGCCGGGCGCCCCCGGCCGCTGCGGAACGATCGAGCGGAGCCCTGCGGCCAGACCCCCGGCGTAGGCCGGCAGTCTCGCCCCGACGATCCGCCAGGCCTCCCGGAGCGCCGCCTCCCAGGCGGCGAATCCGGACTCGTCGGGACGCTCGACCGGGAGCATCCCGGCGGCCGGATCGGTGTCCTCCAGGGCGACACCGACCGTCCCGTCCACCACGAGCCGGCGCAGCGGCTCCCAGCGTCCGCCCACCCGCTCCGCCCAGTCCGCCAGCGCCGTCGCCGGATCGGCCGAAGGCGGCAGGTCCACCGGCACCGGGTCCCCGGGGATCCGGTCGAAGACCACCCGGCCCCAGGTCGGCAGGGACAGCACGCCGTTCCGGCGCACCGGGACCGGGACCGGCCGGTGCCAACCGGCGTGGAGCACCGCCGCTGCGGCCGTCCGGGCCAGGGCGGCCTCCACGTCCGCGCCCCGGAATCCGCCGGGCAGGTCGAGGCAGCCGCGCAGCCAGTACTGCACGAACGGCTGCGCCAGCACCGCGTCCAGCGCCGCCGGAGCCTGCGCGTCCAACGCGGTGAGCAGCCGCGGGACCTGGTCGTCGGGGCACAGGCCGATGACCCGCGCCAACAGGCCCCGGTTCAGCTCCCCCTGACTCTCCGCCAGCGCCTGCACGGCTTCGGCGCTGCCGGGCCCCTGGGCCAGCTCGGCGAACTGCTCCTCGCGGAGGACCAGGGCGTGCACCGGCGCCGCCGTGCCGGACGGCCCGGTCCGCCGCGCCGTTCGCGCCGCGTCGGCCGCCTCCAGGCCGCCGATGAAGTCCAGCAGGTCGTCGCAGTAGACCGACGGATGGTCGAAGCCTCCGCCGCCGGGCTCGGAGCGGTAGCGGTGCGCGTAGAGGCCGCCGCCGCAGGCCCGGACGACCGGACAGTCGCGGCACTGGCGGCACAGCCCGTCGAGGCCCTGCTGCCGGGCCAGAATGCCCGGATGGGCCGCGATCTCGTCGAAGGAGTCGGCGAAGACGTCCAGGCCGGTGGCCGGAGCCCCGTCGAAGGCCGTCTTCAGCGAGTCGGCCTGCTCCAGCGTTCCGTCGACCTCGATGACCACCAGGTCGACCGGCTCCAGGCCGAAGGACTCGCTCCGGCTCCGGCCGCCGGCCAGCGCCTGGTGCAGCGACTCGAAGATCCGCACCGGCACCGCCCGGCCGTCCTCCTCCCAGCGCTCGTGGACCACCCGGAGCCAGTCCGCGTAGGGGGTCCGCACCCCCTCCGGGCGCAGCGGCGGACGGTCCCAGGTGGCGTGCGGCAGCAGGAAGTCGAGCTGTGGCGGCGCCAGCTCCACGAGCGCGTCGTAGACCTGGCGCGGATCGTTGCGGACGTCGACGGTGCACAGCAGTCCGGCGAAGAGGTGGCGGTAGCGCGGGCGTTTGAGCAGCTGGACCGCCCGCATCACCTCGGCGTGGCTGCTCCGCCCGTTGCGGTAGCGGCGGTGGAGGTCGTTGGCCCGGCGGTCGCCGTCCAGGGAGATGCCGACCCGGATCCCGTAGTGCAGGAAGAGCTCGCAGAACGCCTCGTCCAACCGCACCCCGTTGGTGTGCACGCACAGGTCCAGCTCGGCCACGCCGTCCAGGGCCCGGTGCAGGATCTCGGCGGCGCGGCGCAGCAGTTCGTGCCCGGCCAGCAGCGGTTCCCCGCCGTGCAGCACGACGTAGACCACCGGCAGCGCGTGGGAGCGGGCGTGCTCGGCGATCCTGGCCGCGGCCGCCCGCAGCACGGCGTCCGAGGCCGCGCCGGGACGCCCGCGCCAGCTGCTGTCCTGGTGCTCGTACACGTAGCAGTGGTCGCAGGCGAGGTCGCACCGGCTGTGCAGTTTCAGCACGAACTGGCGCAGCGGAACCACCGGCCCGCCGATCGGGCGAAGGTCCGGCGTCACCTGGCCGAGGAGCCGAACGCGGCCACTCCCGTGTTCTCCGCAGCGCGGCCGGTCGCGGCGGCCCGCTCCAGCATCGCGGTCAGCAGCGGCCCGCCCTCGGCGGCCATGAGCGCCAGCGGAACCCGGGTCCCGGGCCGTCCACCGCCCGTCGGCCCGGTCCGGGTGAGCACACGCATCTCGGGTGAGTTCATCAGATGTCCAGCCTTCCGCACGCAGCGAATCCCCGTGGTCGCCGCCGTGGATGCCCGCACCGATTCCGGCTTCCCCGGTGTCCTGCCGCCGAGGACCTGCCCTGCCGCGCGCGCACCCCGCCCGGCGCTTCGTGGTACTGGTCACATTGTCGCCACGGGGACAGGCCGAGCCGCAAGACCCCCGCCGTGGGGAAAGCGCGAAAGGACCGGTAAGCACCTTCTGGCGCCCGGCCCTTGGCCAGAATTCAACGCCGGACCGCAGGCCGCCCCGCCGCCCGGGTCACGGCTGCAGTCGCTGCACCGCCCATCCGCCCGCCTCCGCCCGGTACCGGAGCCGGTCGTGGAGGCGGTTCTCCCGGCCCTGCCAGAACTCGACGGCGCTCGGGACGACCCGGTAACCGCCCCAGTACGGCGGCACCGGCACCTCCTCGCCCTCCGGGTGGAGCACGGCCAGCTCGGCGTAGCGCCGCTCCAGCTCCTCCCGGGAGGCGACCGGCCGGGACTGCTCGCTGGCCCAGGCGCCGAGCTGGGAACCGTGCGGACGGCTGTGGAAGTATCCCTCGGTCTCCGGGCGCGGAACCCGCTCGGCCCGGCCGACGACGGTCACCTGCCGGGCGATCTGGTGCCAGGGGAAGAGCAGCGCGACCCGGGGGTTGGCCGCCAGCTCGTCGCCCTTGCGCGAGCCGTAGTTGCTGTAGAAGACGAATCCGCGCCGGTCGTAGCCCTTGAGCAGGACGGTGCGGGCGCTCGGCTGCCCGTCGGCGTCGGCCGTGGAGACCACCATCGCATTGGGCTCGTCCAGGCCGGCCGCCGTCGCCTCGGCCAGCCAGTGGGCGAACTGGTCCATCGGATGCGCGGCGAGGTCGGCCTCCACCAGCCCGGCCGCGCTGTAGTGGCGGCGCATGCCCGAGACGTCGACGGCGGACGCGGCGGGGGCGGGGGCGCCGTCCGGCGTGGCCGTGCGGGCGGTGGGCGCGGAGGGCGCGGTGAGGGCGCGGTCGGAGGAGTGCACGCCACCATCATCCTCCTCCGGCCGGGCCCCCGAGCAGGGTCCCGCGGCCCCGGAACCGGCCGTACCGGGCCGCCGCATCGGCCGCCACCAGGGACGATGCACCACCCTGGGCGACAATCTTGATATCGAGAGATATCCTGCCTCCGGGCCCGGGCCGAACCCGTGCGGGGGATCACCGCGTTGTCCTCTGGCGCAATGCACCCAGTGCCTGCCACCCTGACACTGCGTGCCATGCAACGAAGCATCATCCACGCGCGCCACCGCGCGCCGCGCAACCGCGCGGAGCGCACACACAGCCGACGACTTGGCCACACCACAGTCACCGACGTCGATTTCATAGGAGCCGCCTTTATGTCCGATTTCGTCCCCGGGCTTGAGGGAGTCGTAGCGTTCGAGTCCGAGATCGCCGAGCCCGACAAGGAAGGCGGCTCGCTGCGGTACCGAGGCGTCGACATCGAGGAGCTGGTCGGCCACGTCTCCTTCGGCAACACCTGGGGCCTGCTGGTCGACGGCAAGTTCAACCCCGGCCTCCCGGCCGCCGAGCCGTTCCCGCTGCCGATCCACTCCGGCGACATCCGGGTCGACGTCCAGTCCGCGCTCGCCATGCTCGCCCCGGCCTGGGGCCTCAAGCCGCTGCTGGACATCAGCCCCGAGCAGGCCCGCGACGACCTCGCCCGGGCCGCCGTCATGGCCCTCTCCTACGTGGCCCAGTCCGCCCGCGGCCAGGGTCTGCCGATGGTCCCGCAGAGCGAGATCGACAAGGCCCAGACCATCGTCGAGCGCTTCATGATCCGCTGGCGCGGCGAGCCCGACCCCAAGCACATCAAGGCCATCGACGCCTACTGGACGTCCGCCGCCGAGCACGGCATGAACGCCTCCACCTTCACCGCCCGGGTCATCGCCTCGACCGGCGCGGACGTCGCCGCGGCCCTGTCCGGCGCGGTCGGCGCCATGTCGGGCCCGCTGCACGGCGGCGCCCCCTCCCGCGTGCTCGGCATGATCGAGGAGATCGAGCGCACCGGCGACGCCACCGCCTGGGTCAAGAACGCCCTGGACAAGGGTGAGCGGCTGATGGGCTTCGGCCACCGGATCTACCGCGCCGAGGACCCGCGCGCCCGCGTGCTCCGCCGCACCGCCCAGGAGCTCGGCGCCCCCCGCTACGAGGTCGCCGCCGCCCTGGAGAAGGCCGCGCTGGAGGAGCTGCACGCCCGCCGCCCCGACCGCGTCCTGGCCACCAACGTGGAGTTCTGGGCCGCCATCGTGCTCGACTTCGCCGAGGTCCCGGCGCACATGTTCACCTCGATGTTCACCTGTGCCCGCACCGCCGGGTGGAGCGCCCACATCCTGGAGCAGAAGCGCACCGGACGCCTGGTCCGGCCCGCCGCCCGCTACATCGGCCCGGGCCCGCGCAGCCCGCAGGAAGTCACCGGCTTCGACGACATCGCGCGCTAGCACCCGACCGGGTGGTGCGTGGGGGTGTGCGGAGCGGAAGACGACCGTCCGCACGCCCCCTCGTTCGTGTCCCACTGACCCCGTTCGTGTCTCATTGGCCGGACCCGGCCGCTCCGGGCCGGCGGCAGCCACTAGGCTTCGGCCGTGGCTCAGATCCAGATTCCCGCTGACATCAGGCCCGCTGACGGCCGTTTCGGCGCAGGTCCGTCCAAGGTGCGCCCCGAGGCCCTCACCGCCCTCGCCGCGACCGGGACCTCCCTCCTCGGTACCTCCCACCGCCAGGCCCCGGTCAAGAACCTGGTCAAGGCCGTGCGTGAGGGCGTGAGCAGCCTCTTCTCCCTCCCCGAGGGCTACGAGGTCGTGCTCGGCAACGGCGGCTCCACCGCCTTCTGGGACATCGCCGCCTTCGGCCTGGTGCGGGAGAAGTCCCAGCACCTGAGCTTCGGCGAGTTCTCCTCCAAGTTCGCCTCCTCCACCAAGGCCGCCCCCTGGCTCGCGGACCCGTCCGTGGTCAAGGCCGAGCCGGGCACCCACCCGCTGCCGGTCGCCGAGGCCGGCGTGGACGTCTACGCCCTCACCCACAACGAGACCTCGACCGGCGTCGCCATGCCGATCGAGCGGGTGGCCGGCGCCGACGAGGGCGCGCTGGTCCTGGTGGACGCCACCTCCGGCGCGGGCGGCCTGCCGGTCGACATCGCCGAGACCGACGTCTACTACTTCGCGCCGCAGAAGTGCTTCGCCTCCGACGGCGGCCTGTGGATCGCGGTCTTCTCCCCCGCCGCGCTCGCCCGCGCGGCCGAGATCGCCGCCTCCGGACGCTACATCCCGCCCTTCTTCGACCTGCCGACGGCGATCGACAACTCGTCGAAGGACCAGACCTACAACACCCCCTCGCTGTCCACCCTGTTCCTGCTCAACGAGCAGCTGCAGTGGCTGAACGGCAACGGCGGTCTCGACTGGTCGGTGGCGCGGACCGCGGACTCCTCCTCGCGGCTCTACACCTGGGCCGAGAAGTCCTCCTACGCCACCCCCTTCGTCGCCAACCCGGCGGAGCGCTCGCAGGTCATCGGCACCATCGACTTCGACGCGTCGATCGACGCCGCCGCGGTCGCCAAGGCCCTGCGCGCCAACGGCATCGTGGACACCGAGCCCTACCGCAAGCTGGGCCGCAACCAGCTGCGGGTGGCCATGTTCCCGGCGATCGACCCGGCCGACGTCGAGGCGCTCACCGCCTGCGTCGACTACGTCATCGAGCAGCTCTGACCTGAACGGACGAGCGGGGCCCGACCGGTGAACCGGTCGGGCCCCACTCGTTCCAACGCGTTCAGTGCGCGATGGCGCTGATCACAACGGCCAGCAGCAGCAGTACCAGCGCGCCGCTGACGATCCGGGTACGGGTCTTCGGGTTCACGGGTCAGTTCCCCTGCTGGGCCCGGACCGCGTCGTCCAGGGCGTCCTCGGCGGCGGCGTCGGCGGCGAAGCGCGACTTCATGCTGCGCGGCCGGGCCTGCCGCTGCTCGATCCCGGTGGTGATCTGCGCGGACATCGCGTCGCGCTGCTTGCTGAGCACGACGTAGCTCAGCGGTGCGGAGACGATCCCGGCGAGGATCAGCAGCAGGAACACCCCCGACGCCCCGGCCGTGACCGGCAGGATGCCGAAGTGGGCGAGCGCCAGGGCGACGACGAAACAGGCGCCGAAGATACTCGTCCGCATCGAGGTGTAGCGGAGGGTGGCGTGCGACTTGCTGCTCACGGCGGGTCCATCTCTTTCCCGAGGTCTTCACCCGAGCCCCGAGGCTGGGTCCGGACAACCTGTCCAGTACAGCACGCCCGCCCCGGTGTTCCGCACGGAGGGGGGCGCAGCGCGGCCGTCGGCGCGGCCCGGCTCGGTCAGCGCAGGTCCAGCCACATGGTGACGTCGTCGCGTTCGTCGCCCGGGGCCACCCGGATCGCGCCGGGCACCCGGCCGACCTCCTTGTAGCCGCTGCGGGCGTAGAAGTCCTCCAGCCCGAGGCCGCCGCGCAGGGTGAGCCGCAGCCCGCTCAGGCCCCACCCCCGGGCCACCCGCTCGGCCTCGGCCAGCAGCTCCGAGCCGTAGCCGCGGCCCTGCGCGGCCGGGTCGACCATCACCCGCTTCAGCAGCCGCCAGTGGGTCATCAGGTTGAACCGCTGGTCCTCGAAGAAGACCAGCGCGACCGGGCGGCCGCCGGGCTCCTCCTGGGCGATCAGCAGCCGGTCGGGCCCCTCGGCCACCCCCGCGAACTGCCGCTCCGCCGCCGGGCGGACGGTCTCGGCGGTGACCGGCGGGACGAAGCCGACGGCGCCGCCGGCGTTGCTGACGTCGGTCCAGAGCGCGGTGATCCCGGCCCGGAGCTCGGGGGTGAGCCGGGGGTCCAGCGTGAAGAGGAGGGCCACTGCTCAGAAGCGCATCAGCTGCGGGGTCTCGCGCCGGTCGGCGACCGGTCCGTCGTACTCGCGGATGATCTCGTAGCGGGTGTTCCGCTCGACCGGGCGGAAGCCGGCGTCGCGGATCAGCTCCAGCAGGTCCTCGCGGCTCATCTTGTTCGGGGTGCCGAAGCCGTCCGCGTCGTGGGTGATCTTGTACTCGACCACCGAGCCGTCCATGTCGTCCGCGCCGTGGTTGAGCATCAGCTGCGCGCCGGCCAGGCCGTGCATCACCCAGAAGACCTTGACGTGCGGGACGTTGTCGAAGAGCAGCCGGGAGACCGCGAAGGTCCTGGCCATGTCGGCGCCGGTGGCCATGGTGGTCCTGGCCTGGAGCCGGTTGCGGACCACGCCGTCCTTGGAGTCGTGGAAGTCGTGCTGGTAGCGCAGCGGGATGAAGACCTGGAAGCCGCCGGTCTCGTCCTGCAGCTCGCGCAGCCGCAGCACGTGGTCGACCCGGTGCCGGGGCTCCTCGATGTGGCCGTAGAGCATCGTGGCCGGCGTCTTCAGCCCCTTGGAGTGCGCCAGCCGGTGGATCCGCGACCAGTCCTCCCAGTGGGTGTCGTGGTCGACGATGTGCTGGCGGACCTCCCAGTCGAAGATCTCCGCGCCGCCGCCGGTCAGCGACTCCAGGCCGGCGTCGATGAGTTCGTCCAGGATCTCGTCGGCGGACAGGCCGGAGATCTTCTCGAACCAGTGGATCTCGGTGGCGGTGAAGCACTTGAGACCGACGTTCGGCAGCGCCTTCTTCAGCTCCCGCAGGCTGCGCGGGTAGTAGCGCCAGGGCAGGGTCGGGTGCAGGCCGTTGACGATGTGCAGCTCGGTGAGCTGGTCGTTCTCCATCGCCTTGGCCAGCCGCACGGCCTCCTCGATGCGCATGGTGTACGCGTCCTTCTCGCCCGGCTTGCGCTGGAACGAGCAGTAGGCGCAGGAGGCGCTGCAGACATTGGTCATGTTCAGATGGCGGTTGACGTTGAAGTGGACGACGTCGCCGTTCTTCTGCGTCCGCACGTGGTGGGCCAGACCGCCCAGCCAGGCCAGGTCGTCGGTCTCGTAGAGGGCGATGCCGTCCTCGCGGGACAGCCGCTCCCCGGCGTAGACCTTCGCCTCGAGCTCCCGCTTGAGTCCTGCGTCCATCCGCCCTCAACCCTTCACTTGCCTGGTGACGCTGATCCCGATGAGCCTACGCCCTCACTGCGAGAGCAGTTCACTGAGCAGGGCCGGGTCCAGATTGCCGCCGCTGACCACCGCCGCGACGCTGCGCCCCTGCGGCAGTCGGTCCGCGTGGTGGAGGTAGGCGGCGGTGGCCACCGCCCCGGAGGGCTCGGCCACCAGCCGGCCGCGCCGGGCCAGCACCGCGACGGTGGAGCGGATCTCCGCCTCGGTGACGGTGATGATGTCGTCCACGTACGCCTGGACGTGCTCCCAGGGCAGCAGGCCCAGGGTGTTGGTGCGCAGCCCGTCGGCGATCGTCCGGTGGGTCAGCTCGAAGGGCCAGACCGCGCGTTCGCCGGTACGGAAGCTCTCGGCCGCGTCGCCGGCCAGCTCCGGCTCGACGCCGACGACCCGGACGCCGGGCATGGTGAGCTTCAGCGCGGCGGCGGTGCCGCTGATCAGCCCGCCGCCGCTGACCGGTACCAGCACCGTGCGCAGGTCCAGGTCGAGCGCGGTGGCGTCCTCGGCGATCTCCAGGCCGACGGTGCCCTGTCCGGCGATGATCCACGGGTCGTCGTAGGGCGGCACCCAGACGTAGCCGTGCTCGGCGGCCAGTTCACCCGGGACGTCGTCCCGCTCGTGCATCCGGACCAGGATCACCTCGGCACCGAAGGAGCGGGTGTTCTCGACCTTGACGGCGGGCGAGGTGTCCGGCATCACGATGACGGCCTTGATGCCCAGCGCCCGCGCCGCGTAGGCCACGGCCTGGGCGTGGTTGCCGCTGGACTGGGCGACGACGCCGCGCGCCCGCTCCTCCGGGGTCAGCGCCGCGAGCCGGTTGTAGGCGCCGCGGATCTTGAAGGCCCCGGTCGGCTGCAGCATCTCCGGCTTGAGGTGCAGGGTCCGGTGCTCGGTCTCCGCCCAGGGGCAGGGGAGCAGCGGGGTGCGCACCGCCACGCCGGCGATGCGCTTCTGCGCGGCACGCAGATCGTCCAGGGATATCAGGGCCACGGTGCTCGCCTACGCCTTCCGCTCGGTCACGACATCGGTGTCGGGCAGTTCGGTCGCCCGGTTCTCCCACTTGGTGGAGAGCACGACCGTGGTCCTGGTCCTGGCCACGCCCTTGGTGCCGGAGAGCCGCTTGACGATGGACTCCAGCCCGTCGACGTCGGGCATCCGGACCTTGAGCATGTAGGAGTCGTCGCCGGCGATGAACCAGCAGTCCTCGACCTCGGTGAGGTCGTGCAGCCGGTGGGCGACGTCGTCGTGGTCGGCCGCGTCGGAGAGCTGGAGGCCGATCAGCGCGGTCACCCCGAGGCCGAGCGAGGCCGGGTTGACGGTCGCCCGGTAGCCGGTGATGATCCCGGCCTGCTCCAGCCGGTTGATCCGGTCGGTGACACTGGGCCCGGAGAGTCCGACCAGACGTCCCAGCTCAGCGTACGAGGCACGGCCGTTCTCCCGCAGCGCCTGGATGAGCTGCCTGTCCACCGCGTCCATGTGAATAACCTGGGCCTTCCGATCGTTGGGGAACCCACCGACATTATCCGGAATCGAAGCATCCCGAGCTGTCGCCCCTGCCATCCCAATGACGATACCGGGTGCGGGTGACCCAGCTCACTCGGCCCGGTCGCTCCCCCCGTCACTCCCCCGGGCCCCGCCCAGCGCACCCGTCCAGCGCCGGTAGAGGTCGTGCCGGACGCCGACGGCGTCGAGCACCCGCCCGGCCACGAAGTCCACCAGCTGCTGGGCGCTGCCCACCCCGGCGTAGAAGCCCGGCGCGGCCGGCAGGACCACCGCCCCGGCGTCGTCCAGCGCCACCAGCTGGCGCAGCGTCTGCCCGCTGAGCGGGGTCTCCCGGACACACACCACCAGCGGCCGACGCTCCTTGAGCACCACGCTCGCGGCCCGCTGCAGCAGGTCCTTGGACAGCCCGAGCGCGATCCCGGCCACCGAGGCGGTGCTGCACGGCACCACCAGCATCCCCCTGGCCGGGTAGGAGCCGCTGGAGGGTCCGGCGGCCAGGTCCCCCGCCGCCCAGTAGCGGACCCGGTCCAGCTCCACCGGCTGCGGCTGGCCGGCGTCCAGCGGCTGCTCCAGCCACTCCCGGAGGTCCTCCTGCCAGTGGCCGTCCCGGAAGGCGATCCCGGTCTCGTCCAGCAGGGTCAGCCTGGCGGCCCGGCTGACCACCAGGTCGACGTCCTCGCCGGCCGCCAGCAGCGCGCGCAGCACCGCCGCCGCGTACGGCGTCCCGGACGCCCCGGACACCCCGACCACCCAGGGCCGCCGCCCGGCGCCACCACTCTTGCCCGCCTCGTTCAGCTCCACCCGGCCGACCCTACCGGCGACGGGCGACGGCGGACGTTCGGCCCATTACCGCCCGAAGCGTTCAAACATGATTGCGACCATCAAACCGAGTCCCTATGGTTTCAGCTCTCTGCACGGCGTGTTCCGTGCTCGTCACTGGGGGAACTCCACCATGTCCTGCTCTGCCTGCAACACTGCCGACGCCGTTCTCGGCGACGGCCACCCCTGCCCGGGCGCCGCCCAGGCCGCCCCGGTCGGATTCGGCGCGCCGATGGCCGCCCCGATGGCCGCCCCGCGCCCGCCGCTCTCGAACTCCTGGCAGAACACGGCCTGGCTGAGCATCGGCCTGTCCGCCCTCTACCTGGTCGTCTGCGTGGTCCGGCTGGTCTTCACCTTCCACGAGACCTCCCGGATCGAGAGCATTCTGAACGCTCCCGGCCCGGACTCCGTGGCCCAGCTCAACTCGCTGCAGAGCACCGACAGCCTGCTGAACAACCTGACCCTGGTCGGGTTCGTCGCCTATCTCGTCGGCTACCTCGTCTACTTCGCGGCCGTCCGCAAGGCGGTCCGCGCCGCCGGGCTGAACTCCGCCCTCCTGGTCAAGCACTGGACGTACTACGCCTGGCGCGGTGCGATCCTGGTCTCGCTGCTGGCCTCCTTCTTCAACGCCGGCAGCAACAGCACCGACGGCTCCTCCGACGACGCGGCCCAGCTGATCGACCAGTTCAAGCACATCGCCATGACCACCGAGCTCTACCTGGCGGCCCGCATCGTCACCATCGGCGTGCTGATCGTCGCGGTGGTCGTCACCCGCAACCGGGTCCGCGCCGCCATCCAGCAGGTCCGGCCCACCGCCCCCTTCGGGGCCGGCTACCAGCCGCAGGGCATGGCGCCGCAGCCGTACTGAGCCCCCAACGACGCGAGCCCGCCCCCGCCGGTGCCTTCGGCGGGGGCGGGCTCGCGTTCGGCTCAGCCCCGGCCGAGGATGTGCAGGCCGACGTGCCGACCGGACCGCTCCAGCTCGGGAAGGAGCAGCCACAGCACGGCGTCCGCCAGGTCCTGCTTGTCCGGGCCGACGTAGTAGGGACGCAGGCCGACCGCCTCGATCAGCTCCGCCACCCTCACCTCGTCCGCGCCGGCCCGGGCCGTGAAGACCAGGTCGCCCCGGACGCCGTCCCAGGTCGGCTCCGCGTAGGACTCCCACGGCTGCGAGTTGAAGGCGCGGGCGTACCGCGCGCCCGGCGCCAGCTCGGCCACGGCTGCGGCCGCGTTCAGCACCGGGCCGGGGAAGTTGTTGCTCGCGTCGACGACCAGCTTGCCGTCGAGCGCGGCGCCGTGGTCGCGCAGGAGTGCGGGGACCCCGCCCCCGGGCACGGCGAGCAGGACGGTGTCGGCCTCCGCGACCGCCTCCGCGACGGTGGCGACCCGGGCCGCGGTCTCGCCCGCCGCCTTCGAGGCCAGCGGGTCGCGGGACCCGAAGACCACGTCGAGACCGGCCCGGGCGAGGGCCCGGCCGATGGTGCCGCCGATGTTGCCGCTTCCAATGACTGCGATGACGCCCATGGAGGTTCTCCCCTTCGACGGTGGATCCGACCACTGTCGGACCCTACCGAAGAAGGCCCCCGGGGCCCCCGGAATTCCGCCCGAAAGCCAGGAATTCCAAGGGCCCTGACGATGTTTCAGTGCACTCGTCGGACGGCCGGGTCAGACCCCGAGCCCGCGCAGCACCAGGTCCAGCAGGGCAAAGGCGAAGAGCGAGATCCCGACGAAGCCGTTCACCTGGAAGAAGGCCCGGTTCAGCCGGGACAGGTCGCCGGGCCTGACGATCGAGTGCTCGTAGACGAAGGCGCAGCAGACCACGATCAGACCGACCCAGAAGGCCCATCCGGCGTCGGTCAGCACCGCGTACCAACCCAGCAGCAGCACGGTCACGACGTGCGCGACCCGGGCGCCGCGCAGCGCGTTGTCCACGCCGAAGCGGGCCGGGACGGAGCGGACGCCGTCGGCGCGGTCGGCGGCGACGTCCTGGCTGCCGAAGATCAGGTCGAAACCGCCGATCCAGACGCCCACGGCGAGCCCCAGCACCAGGGCGTCCCAGGACCAGTGGCCGGTGACGGCCAGCCAGGCCCCGATCGGGCCCATCGCCTGCGCCAGGCCCAGGATCGCGTGCGGGAAGTCGGTGAACCGCTTGCCGTAGGGGTAGACCACCATCGGGATCACCGCGACCGGCGCCAGCGCCAGGCAGAGCGGGTTGAGCAGCGCCGCCGCGCCCAGGAAGACCAGCAGCGCGACCGCCGAGCCGACGTACGCGGTGCGCATCGACACCGCGCCGGTGACCAGCTCGCGTCCGGCGGTGCGCGGGTTGCGGGCGTCGATCTCGCGGTCGATGATCCGGTTCGCGGCCATGGCGAAGGTCCGCAGGCCGACCATGGCGAGGGTGACCAGCAGCAGCTGCAGCCAGTGCACCCGGCCGTTGTCGAGGAACATGGCCGTCAGCGAGGCGATGTAGGCGAAGGGGAGGGCGAAGACCGAGTGCTCGATCATCACCAGCCGCAGGAACGCCTTGGCCCTCCCCTGGACCGACCCGGATCCCGGCTCCGATCCGGGAGCGGGGGTGACGACGACGGCGCTCACAGGCCGTACTCCTTCCAGCGACGGGTGACGGTGGCGGCGGTACCCGGGTCCGACTCGACCATCTCCGGCCAGCCGCCGTCCCGGGTGTAGCCCTCCTCGGGCAGCTTACGGGTCGCGTCGATCCCGGCCTTGCCGCCCCAGAACTGCTGGTAGGAGGCGTGGTCCAGATGGTCGACCGGCCCTTCGACCACGCTCAGGTCGCGGCTGTAGTCGACGTTGCCCAGGGCCCGCCAGGCGACCTCCTGGTAGTCGTGGACGTCGCAGTCGGCGTCCACCACCACGATCAGCTTGGTGAGCGACATCATGTGCGCGCCCCAGATGGCGTGCATCACCTTCTGGGCGTGCTTGGGGTACTTCTTGTCGATCGAGACGATGACGCAGTTGTGGAAGCCGCCGGCCTCGGGCAGGTCGTAGTCGACGATGTCCGGAACGATGATCTTCAGCAGCGGCAGGAAGAAGCGCTCGGTGAACTTGCCCAGCGGCCCGTCCTCGGTCGGCGGCCGGCCGACCACGATGGACTGCAGCAGCGGGCGCTTCCGCATGGTCACGCAGTCGATGGTCAGCGCCGGGAACGGCTCCTGCGGCGTGTAGAAGCCGGTGTGGTCGCCGAACGGGCCCTCGGGCAGCAGCTGCCCCGGCTCCAGCCAGCCCTCCAGCACCACCTCGGCGTCGGCCGGGACCTGCAGCGGAACGGTCCTGCAGTCGACCATCCGGATCCGCTCACCGGCCACGAAGCCGGCGAACAGGTACTCGTCGATGTCGCCGGGCAGCGGCGCGGTCGCGGCGTAGGTCACGGCCGGCGGGCAGCCGAAGGCGATGGCGACCGGCAGCCGCTCGCCGCGCTTGGCGGCGACCGCGTAGTGGTTCCGGCTGTCCTTGTGGATCTGCCAGTGCATGCCGATGGTGCGCCTGTCGTGCCGCTGCAACCGGTAGAGGCCGAGGTTGCGGATGCCCGAGTCGGGGTCCTTGGTGTGGGTGAGGCCCAGGTTGAAGAAGGAGCCGCCGTCCTGCGGCCAGGTGAACAGGGCCGGCAGCCGGTCCAGGTCGACCTGGTCGCCCTTGAGCACGACCTCCTGCACCGGGGCGTCCTCGCCCTTGACCTTCTTCGGCGGGACGTGGGTCATCCCGGCCAGCTTGCCGAAGGCCTCGCGGACGCCGGTGAAGCCGTGCGGCAGCTCGGGGCGCAGCAGTCCGGCGATCTTCTCGGCGATCTCCTCGGGGCCCTTCAGGCCCAGTGCCTTGGACAGCCGCCGCTCGGTCCCGAAGACGTTCATCGCCAGCGGCATGGACGCGCCCTTGACGTTCTCGAAGAGCAGCGCCGGGCCCTTGGCCTTCTGCACCCGGTCGACGATCTCCCCGACCTCCAGGTACGGGTCCACCTCCACCTTGATCCGCTTGAGGTCGCCCTCGCGTTCCAGCGCCCGTAGAAAGGACCGAAGATCGTCGTATGCCATGCCTGCCAGTATCCGCCACTCGCTAGGCTGGCCTTCACCGGCACCCGGGCGTGCCGCCGCAGGCCCCCGTGGCCGGACGTACGTACGAAACGTACGCCGCACGCCCCCGGAGACCCGTCGTTCCGACCGTTTACGGGATCCATACGTGCCCCGACACTGACCCTATGACAGCCGCCCCCACCGAGATCTCCGCCTATGGAGACCACGTCGTCGCCGTCGAACCCACCGGTGCCGAACCCGTCCCCGCCGAGGCACGCCACGGCCGGCCGATCGGCCTGCTGTGGACCTGGACCTCGCCCAACATGGAGTTCGCCACGGTCTTCGTGGGCGTGCTCGCCGTCGGCGTCTTCGGGCTGGGCTTCTGGCCCGCCGTGCTGGCCATCGTGCTCGGCACCGGCCTCGGCGCGCTCGCCCACGCCTTCCTCGGCCTCAGCGGCCCGCGCTTCGGCGTCCCGCAGATGGCGGCGGGCCGCTCCGCCTTCGGCTTCGTCGGCAACGCGCTGCCGGCCGGGCTGAACGCGCTGACGGCCGGCATCGGCTGGTTCGCCGTCAACAGCGTCAGCGCCGCGTACGCGCTGAACACCCTGCTCGGCTGGCCGCTGCTGCTCTGCCTGTTCATCGTGGTGGTGCTGCAGGTGACCCTGGCCTACTTCGGCCACAACTTCATCCACAGCGCCGAGAAGTACGCCTTCCCGGTGCTGACCCTGATCTTCGTGGTCGCCTCGGTGGCCATCCTCGGCAAGTCGCACATCGGCTCCGCCAACGGCGCGCACGCCTTCCCCGGCGCGTTCCTGCTGACCGTCGGCGCGACCTTCGGCTACGCCGCCGGCTGGACCCCCTACGGCTCCGACTACACCCGCTACCTGCCGAAGGCGACGCCCAAGTGGGCCGTCGCGCTCTGGCCCGGACTGGGCGTCCTGGTCTCCTGCGTGCTCCTGGAGGTGGTCGGCGCGGCCTCGGCGACCGTGCTGATCCCGGCCAAGCTGGCGGCCACCCTCTCCCCCACCGCCGCCTTCACCTACGCCCTGCCGGGCTGGCTGGCCGACTTCACCCTGCTGGCGATAGCCGTCGGCGGCATCGCCGCCAACGCGCTGAACATCTACTCGGGCGCGCTGTCCTTCCTGGCCACCGGCATCAAGCTGCCGCCGTTCCTGCGCCGGGCCGGGGTCTCCCTGGTGTTCGGCGTCGCCGGCACGCTGCTGGCCTGGTCGGGCCTGAGCGACTCGGCGACCAAGTACAACAACTTCCTGCTGGTCATCACCTACTGGATCGGCCCCTGGCTGGCCGTCACCTTCGTCGACCGCTGGCTGCGCCGGGGCGAGTCCGACGAGCAGGTCGCCGCGCTGCTGGACGACCGCCGACACACCAACTGGGCCGCCCCGCTGGCGATGGCGCTCGGCACCGGCCTCGGCGTCTGGCTGTTCTCCAACCAGACCGAGTACACCGGCCTGGTCGCCGAGCACGTCCCGGCCCTGGGCGACAGCGCCTTCGAGGCCGGCTTCGTCCTGGCCGCCCTCCTCTACCTCGCCCTCCGCCTCGTCCCCGGCCTCGGCGGCGCCCGCGCCACCGCCCCGTCCGCCCCCGCCCCGGACCCCTCCCGGGCCTAGACCCGACGGCCGGCTCAGCCCGCCGCGCGCAGCAGCCGGTGGGCGCAGCAGGCGAGGAGGAGCTCGCTGTGGGCGTCGGGGTCGCCGACCGGGAAGCCGAGGAGTGACTCGATGCGTTCCAGCCGCTGGTAGAGCGACTGGCGGCCGACGTGCAGCAGGGCGGCGGTGCGGGTGGGGCTGCAGCCGTTGCGGAGGTGCACCTCCAGGGTGCGGACCAGGTCGCTGGGGTGGGCGGCCTCCCACTCCAGCAGCGGGCCGACGGCGCGGCTGACCAGGTGGGCCAGCCGGTCGCGGGCGGCGGGGGTGAGGCCCTCGCCGGTCAGCTGCCGTTCCAGCGCCAGTGCGCGGGAGGAGGTGACCAGCGCGCCCAGCGTCCCGCCGGGCCCGGTCGCGCAGCAGGAGGGCTCGGCGGCCGGGACGGTGAGGGCCAGCCCGAGGGTGGTCCTGGCCTCGCGCAGCGACTCGCCCCAGCGGCTCCAGGCCGCGTCGGCGAGGGTGGCCGGGCCCAGGGCCACCGTGCAGGGCAGCCCCGGCGCGCCCGGGGCCGCCAGCGCCGCCTGCGCGGCACGGACGGCGTCGCCCGCGCCCGCCGGGACGGCCAGCAGCGCCGCCAGTCCGCCCGCGACCGGGGCGCGCAGCAGCGCGGCGTCCAGCAGCAGCGCCGCCCGGTCGAGCGCGGCCGCCGCGCCGGGGCCGGTCGCGGCGACCCCGAGCAGCCGGTGGCTGCGCTCCGGCCGGAAGTCCAGGGCCCGGCAGCGGCCCAGGACGTCGGGCTGGCTGCGGGCGGTGCCGGCGGCGAGGTCGGCGAGCAGCTCGGCGGCGCGGCCGTCGCGGTCGGCGGCGGGGTGCGGCCGGTCGGCCAGCGACTGGGTGACGATGGCGGTGTTGGCGGCCTCGGCGATCCGGATGAACGGGACCACGGCGCGCAGCGCGACCAGTGGCAGGCCGCGTCTCCGGCTCTCGTCGAGCAGTTCGTAGGGCATCTCGGTGAGCGAACGGCCCAGCTCCACCGCGATCCCGGCGACGCCGCGCTCGGCGAGTTCGCGGACGTAGTGGCGGCGCGCCCCGGCGTCCGCGCCGGCCAGGCCGAGGCCGGTGGTGAGCAGCAGCTCCCCGCCGGACAGCAGCGGGCCTATCTCGTAGATCTCGCTGGAGTGCACCCAGCGCACGGGGCGGTCCAGCTCCGACTCCCCGCAGAGGATCTCCGGCGCGGCGTCGCCGAGCACGTCGAAGGAGAGGATCTCGCGGAGCGTCAGTGCGGCCATGTGAGACTCCCGGAGCGAGTGGCGGACGGCGGCGGAGCGGGGGTGTCGCCCCCGACGGACAGGATGTCGGGCGCGGGGTGGGCTGGAGCGTACTTTCCGCACGTTGCCTCGGTGTTTCCGGGCCGGGAGAGTGGTGACATGACAGACATTGCGGAGCTCCTGGGCGTGGCCGTCGAGGAGGCCAGGCTCGGCCTGGCGGAGGGCGGCATCCCGATCGGGGCGGCGCTGTTCGGCCCGGACGGGGAGCTGCTGGGCCGTGGCCACAACCGCCGGGTCCAGGACGGCGACCCGTCGATGCACGCGGAGACGGCGGCGTTCCGGGCGGCCGGGCGGCTGCGCGGCTACGGCCGGACCACCATGGTCACCACCCTGTCGCCGTGCTGGTACTGCTCCGGCCTGGTCCGGCAGTTCGGCATCGGCCGGGTCGTCGTCGGCGAGGCCGAGACCTTCCACGGCGGCCACGAGTGGCTGGCCGAGCACGGCGTGCAGATCACCGTGCTGGACGACCCCGAGTGCACCGCACTGATGCGCGAGTTCATCGCCGCCCGCCCCGACCTGTGGTTCGAGGACATCGGCGAGTAGGCGTTCCGTCCACCCCCCAACAGAGGAGCAGCATGTCCCCGCGCATACCGGTGATCGACCTCGTCCCCTGGCTGTCGGACGACCCCGAGGCCCGTGCCCGTACCGCCGCCGCCGTGGACGCGGCGCTCAGCCGGGCCGGGTTCCTGCTGATCACCGGCCACGGGGTGAGCCTGGAGATGCGGGAGAGCGTCCGGGCCGCCGCCCGGGCCTTCTTCGCGCTGCCGACCGAGGTCAAGCAGCGCTACGCGGTCGGCGTCGGCGGACGCGGCTGGCTGGCGAAGGGCGCGGAGGCGAACGGCTACTCGGAGGGCACCGAGACCCCGCCGGACCTGAAGGAGTCGTGGACCGTCGGCGCGGACCTGCCGACCGGCGACGCCGAGATCGACGACTTCTGGTTCCAGCCGAACCGCTGGCCGGCGGACGAGGTCCCGGCGCTGCAGCGGACCCTGGAGGCCTACCTGGCGCGGATGCGGGTGGTCGCGGACGAGGTGCTGCGGCTGCTGGCGGCGGCGCTGGGGCAGGAGCCGACCTTCTTCACCGACCACACCCGGCACCCCACCTACACCCTGAACGTCAACTGGTACCCGGGCACCGGCGTGGTCGGCGAGCCGCAGCCGGGCCAGTACCGGATCGGCCCGCACACCGACTTCGGCACGGTGACGCTGCTGGACCGGCAGCAGGGCCGGGGCGGACTTCAGGTCTGGATCGCCGGGGAGGACGGCGAAGAGGACGGCGAAGAAGATGTGGCGCGAAGCGCCTCGGACGAGGGTGGCGGCGGGCGACGGGCGGGCGTCTGGGAGGACGCGCCGTTCGACCCGGACGCACTGACCGTGAACATCGGCGACCTGATGGCGCGCTGGACCGGTGACCGCTGGACCTCGGGCCGGCACCGGGTGCTGCCGCCCTCGCCGGACGCGCCGGAGGAGGACCTGATGTCGCTCGTCTACTTCTACGAGTGCGACCCGCACACGGTGGTCGCGCCGGTGGAGTGGCGGCGCGAGGCGCCTCAGCCGGGGGTGGCGGCCGGACGCCGGGCGGTCGGACCGGTGGCGTACGAGCCGGTGGACTCGTCGGAGTACCTGCGGGGCAAGCTCGACGCCATCAGCGTGGGCTGACGCCGGTCGGCGACGCGCGAGGTGACGCCGCATCATCCCCTGATGCGGCGTCACCTCCCGCGTTCGGGCGGGCTCAGCTGTGGCCGAGCTCCTCGTCCTGGTCGGCGCTGCCGACCGAGCCGCCCTCGCGGTCCGGGTGCAGCGGCATCGGCTCGACCGCGAACTCGTCCAGCACCGGCGGGACCGGCTGCGGCGGGGCGGGCAGCACCGCGGCCTCGGAGTGGCCGCCGCAGCCGTAGTTGAGCGCCACCACATGCCCGTCGGCGGGGCCGAACTCGTTGGCGCAGATGCCGAAGGTCTGGCTGAGGGTGCCGGCCACCGGCACCAGGAAGCCGCAGGAGGCGCAGTCGGCCGGGGCGGCCTGCGCCATCGGGGTGTGCGCGCCGTAGTCCTTCTCCCAGCGGTCGGCCGCGAGGTGCAGCCCGAGCCGGGACAGCACCCGGACCCGGCCCAGGCCGAGCTCCTCGGCGACCGCCGCGATCGCGCCCCGGTTGGTCGGCGCCGCCAGCTCCTCGCCGAGCGCCGTCGCGACCGGGGCGTCCCCGGCCCGGCCCCCGCCTCGGCCTCGGCCCCGGCGACCTCGCCGACCAGCGCCTCGGCCGCCGCGACCAGCGCGGAGTTCGGGGCGGGCTCGTCGACGCCGGTCCAGCCTGGTTCCAGCCGCAGGTCGTCCTCGTCGGTCGGCAGCAGGTCGCCGGGGCCCATGTCGCCGGGGCGCAGCCGCTCGCTCCAGGGCACCCACTGCGGCGCGACCAGCGCCTCAGGGCCGGGGAGCAGCACCGTTTCGTCCAGCGTGACCAGCTTGCTGCGCGACGCACGGGTCACCGTGACGGCCCAGCGCCAGCCCCGGTAGGCCCATTCGCGGGTAGCGAAGTAGTGGGTGACGACCCGCTCGCCGTCGACGTCCACACCCAGGTGCTCACCGACGGCGGCCTCGCCCGCGGCGTCGACGGCGGCAGCCCGCGCAAAGTCGACAGCTTCGGCACAGAGTCGGTCAGGGGTACGGCTTCGCGTCGTCGCAGCACTCATCACAGGATCGATTCTCTCCCAAAGACTTACCCCTGGATTGCCACCGGCTCCGGGCGGCACGGCGCGGGCTGTCCACCGGAGGGTGTTGGACGTCCATTCTGCGGGACGAAGAGCACCGCAACCGAACGGCAGACAGAGGGCACGCTACCGGTTGGTCCGCCTCGCCGGACAGTACCCCTTTTCCTGCGGCGGATGGTCCTGTCCTGGCCGAATGATCCGCGTCCGGCCCGGAAATGCCGTATGACAGGCCGTCCGGTCGGGCAGGATGGGGCTCGTGGCCGATGATGCGCCCCCGGAGTCCGAGGCCGGGAGCCCGGAGCGCCCCTCCCCGTCCGGACCGGCGGGAGGCGAGGGGCGGGCTGTCGGGCGCGGGCATTCACGGCTGGGCCGGGTCGCCGACCGGGCGCACCGCGCCGCCGGGGCCACCGCCGTCGGCACCGGTCGGGCCGTGGGCGCGACCGGGCGCCGGATCCGCCGGGCCACCTCGGCCGAGGGCGCGGGCGAGTCGGGCCTGGCCAAGCTGATCGAACTGCACGCGGTGAACTCGGCCGGCGACATGATGGTGACCGTGGCGCTGGCGTCCACCATCTTCTTCTCGGTGCCGACCGGCGAGGCCCGGGGCCGGGTCGCGCTCTACCTGCTGATCACCATGGCGCCGTTCGTGCTGCTGGCGCCGGTGATCGGGCCGCTGCTGGACCGGCTGCCGAGCGGCCGGCGCAGCGCCATGGCGCTGTCGATGCTGGCCCGGGCCGCCATCGCCTGGATGATGACCAGCTCCATCGCCGGCGGCGGCCTGGCCGTCTACCCGGAGGCACTGGGCGTGCTGGTCGCCTCCAAGGCCTACGGGGTGGTCCGCAGCGTGGTCGTGCCCCGGCTGCTGCCGGCCCGGGTGACGCTGGTGAAGGCCAACGCCCGGGTGACCCTGGCCGGGCTGCTGGCCACCGGGCTGGCCGGCGCGGTCGGCGGGCTGCTGCACCTGGTCGGCCCGGACTGGCCGCTGCGCGGGGCCTTCCTGGTCTACCTGGGCGGCGCGCTGCTGGCCTTCCAGCTGCCGCACCAGGTGGACCTGGCCAAGGACGAGGAGCGGGCGCTGCTGCACACCCGTCCCCCGGACGAACCCCGGCTCCGGCTGCGGGCGGTGGGGCCCTCGGTGGTGCTGGCGCTGGGCGCGGAGGGCACCCTGCGCGGGCTGTCCGGGTTCCTGACGTTCTTCCTCGCGTTCCTGCTGCGGGTGCACCCGGCGAGCGGCCTGCCGTCGACGGCGGCGCTGGGCATCGTGGTCGGCGCGCTGGGCGTCGGGAACGCCCTGGGGACGGCGCTGGGCTCCTGGCTGCGCTCCCGGGGGCCTGAGATCCTGGTCACATTCCTGCTGGCGGTCGCCGCTGCGGCGGCCGTCGCCGCCGCCGTCTTCTACGGCATCCTCACCCTGACCCTGCTGGCGGGCACCGCCGGAGTGACCCAGTCGCTGGGCAAGGTCGCCCTGGACTCGCTGATCCAGCGGGACGTGCCCGAACGGGTCAGAACCTCGGCCTTCGCCCGTTCGGAGACGCTGATGCAGCTGGCCTGGGTGCTCGGCGGCGGCCTCGGCATCGTGCTGCCGCTGATCGGCCGGGTCGGCGCGAGCACGGCGGCCGGACTGCTGCTGCTCGCACTGGTGCTGACCGTGCACGGGCTGCTCCGACTGCCGCCCGCGTCCCGGCGGGTCGCGGGTGCCCCCGACGTGGCTTGATCGCGGAGGCCGGGTAGCCTCAGCACCATGAGTATCAACCGTGCTGTCCTCGCCCTCGGAGCCGTCGCCGTCGTGGGCGTCGCCACGGTCGGCGCCTCCGCCGCCCTTGCCAACCACTACGGCAAGCCCGTGCCCAAGGTCGCCGTGACCACCGGCGCCAACTGGACCCAGCTGGCCCCGACCGCGCACTGCTACAACGCCGGCAAGCCGCTCACGGTGAACCAGCAGAAGAGCTGCCAGGCGGACTACGTCACCCTGGTCAAGGCCGGGAAGCTGAAGACGATCACCGTCGCCCCGAACGCGAACTACTCCATCAACATGGACAAGATCGGCGCGGACAAGGGCTGGTCGGCCGTGAGCATCGGCAGCCAGCCGGTCGCGCAGACCAACCGCTCCTACGCGGGCAACCTCTCCGCCGCCACGCTGATCGCGACCGCCAACAGCGCCGAGCAGCAGGCCGCCCAGCAGGCCGGGCAGACCAGCGCGCCGGCGGCCATGACCTCCGTGCCGATCCAGGTCACCGAGGGCGACGGGACCAACGTCTACGGCCTCTGGTACTTCCTGATCAAGCAGGACCCGAGCTGACGACCGCTCACCGGTCGGACCCGGCGGACCCGATGCCACTGCCGCGCCTGCTCGTCGTGACCGCCGTCGCCCCCGAGGCGGCGGCGGTGCTGCGCGGCGTGACGACGGCCCTGGGGCACACCGGGCCGGTGGAGGTCGCCCTGCCGGGCGGGCTGCTGCTGACGCGCTGCGGCCCGGTGGACGTCCTGGCCGCCGGGGTCGGCCCGGCGGCCGCCGCCGCGGCCACCGCCACCGCGCTGACCGCAGCGGCCCTGACCGCCGGCGGCCCGACCGCCGCCCCCCCGTGGGCCTACCGGCTGGCCGTCTCCGCCGGGATCGCCGGCGGCTTCGCCCCGGCCGCGCCGCTGGGCTGCGCCGTGGCCGCCGAGGCGATCGTCGCCGCCGACCTCGGCGCGGACACCCCCGAGGGTTTCGCCGACGCCGCCGCACTCGGCTTCGGCCGGGTCCGCCACACGACCGTCCATGCCGAGCAGGTCGCCCGCCGACTGCGCGGCGCCGGAGTGCCGACCGCGCTGGGCACCGTGCTGACCGTGTCCACGGTCACCGGCAGCGCCGAGCGCGCCGCCGCCCTGACGGACCGCCACCCGGGCGCGGTGGCCGAGGCCATGGAGGGTTTCGGGGTGGCCGAGGCCGCCGCCGCGCACGGCGTCCCGGTGCTGGAGCTGCGGTCCGTCTCCAACGCCGTCGGCCCCCGCGACCGGGCGGCCTGGCGGATGGGCGAGGCGTTCGCCACCCTGGAACGGGTCTTCGCGCACCTGCCCTACGCCGACCTGACCGGCTGAACCAGCCCGCCGAACCCTCCACAGGAGCCGCCGCATGACCGGCACCAGCAGCACCAGCCTGAGCACGGCCTACTCGCCCTGCCCGAACGACACCTTCACCTTCCACGCCTGGGCGCACGGCCTGGTGCCGAGCCCACTGGCGCCGGAGGTGGCCTTCGCCGACATCGACGTCACCAACGGGCTCGCCGAGCGCGGCGAGCTGGACCTGCTGAAGATCTCGTACGCGGCGCTGCCCTGGGTGCTGGAGGAGTACGCGCTGCTGCCCTGCGGCGGCGCGCTGGGACGCGGCTGCGGCCCGCTGGTGCTCACCGGCCCGGACGCCTCGGCGGACCCGGCCGACCTGGCCGGCCGGACCATCGCGGTGCCCAGCGAGCGCAGCACCGCCTACCTGCTGTTCCGGCTGTGGGCGGCGGAGGCGGTGCCCGGCGGCCTGGGCGGGATCGTGGTGCTGCCCTTCGACGAGATCATGCCGGCCGTCGGCGACGGCAGGGTCGACGCCGGGCTGGTGATCCACGAGGCCCGGTTCACCTACCAGCGCTACGGGCTGCGCTCGCTCGCCGACATGGGCGAGGCCTGGGAGGCCGCGACCGGACTGCCGATCCCGCTCGGCGCGATCGTCGCCCGCCGTTCGCTCGGCGCGGAGCGGCTGGCCGAGCTGGCCTCGGCGATCCGCGCCAGCGTCCGCTACGCCTGGGCGAACCCGGAGGCCAGCCGGGGCTATGTGCTGGAGCACGCGCAGGAGATGGACCCGGCCGTCGCCGACCAGCACATCGCGCTGTATGTGAACGACTTCACCGCCGACCTGGGCGAGGACGGCTACGCGGCCGTGCGCGGCCTGCTGGAGCGGGCGGCGGCAGCCGGGCTGGTGCCGGCGACGGCCCCGGGGGCGCTGGACTTCCCCGGGGCCTGACGCCGGAACCGCCGACGCGGGCGGGGCGGTCTCAGACGTCCAGCTGGTCCGCGACCGCCCGCAGCAGCGTCGCGACCTGGTGGCCGGCCTGCTTCTCCGGGTACCGGCCGCGCTGCAGTCCGGGCAGGATCCGCTCCAGCAGCGTGGTCAGGTCCTGGACGATCGGTGCGAGGTCGTCCGGCTTGCGCCGGTTGGCCGCCGCGAGCGAGGGCGCGTCCTCCAGCAGCGTCACCGACAGCGCCTGATCACCCCGGTGGCCCGCGACCACGCCGAACTCCACCCGCTGACCGGGCTTCAGCGCCTCGACCCCGGCCGGGAGCGCCTTGGAGTGGACGAAGACGTCGCCGCCGTCGTCGCGGGAGAGGAAGCCGAAGCCCTTCTCGGTGTTGAACCACTTGACCTTGCCCGTGGGCATCAGGGACCTCGTCGCTGGTGAGTCGGAGAGAGAACAGTGTGGGTGGAGCGGAACTGCGCCCGGCCGCCGGACGCCGGACCGTGCGGTGACGGCAGGCTCCGGTGGGTTCCGGGTGGATCAGGGACGGGCCATTGTTCCAGGTCGGCACCGTGATGATCGAGCGAATTCCCCCGGAGGGAGCCATCGTCCCCAGGGGGCGCCGGGATCCGCGGGACGCCGGAAGCGTCGTGCTGTCGCAGCCAATTGGCACACCCCCGATCGATCCGTCCGCGGGGGCGGCGACCACTGGTGGTCGCCGCACAGTCCCCGTGCGTGACGTGCATACCCGGCGGGAGTACCGGCTTAACCCCCCGGCCGGGGACGGCGCCGGGGAGATCGCGGCGGACGTATCGTGGTGCCGTGACTACCGAAACTCCGAAGCCCGGCGACTCCCTGGTCCGGGTCGGCGCGATCCTGTTCCTGATCGGCGCCGTCGCCACCGTCGTGACGGTGGCCCCGCTCTTCCTCCACCTGCACCGGCTGCCGACGCCCGCGTACTTCGTCTGCATGGTGATGCCGCTGGGCTTCGCCGTGGCCCTGGCCGGGCTGCTGACCTCGGCCCGCAGCCAGCGGCGCAGCGCGGTCGCGGCCCGCGGCTGATCAGACCCGGGCGGCCAGGTGGCCGGCCAGCCAGTCCGGGAAGTCGGTGAGGTCCGCCAGGACCACGGCCGCACCGGCCTCGGTCAGCGCGGCGGCGTCGTAGGGCCCGGTGCTGACCCCGACCGGGACGGCCTCGGCCGCCAGCGCGCCGACGATGTCGCCGAGGTGGTCGCCGACGTAGACGGCGGCGCCCTCGGCGCGGAGCACCGTCCCCTTCTCCGGCCCGAAGACCAGGCCGTGCAGGGCGTCCACGTCCAGCCCCAGCGCGTCCAGGTTGAGCCGGGCGTTGGGCGTGTACTTGCCGGTGACCACGATGGCGCGGCCCCCGTGGGCGCGGACGGCGGCGATGGCCGCGTGCGCACCCGGCAGCGCCAGGCAGCCGGCCACGGCGTGCTCGGCGTAGATGGCGCGGTAGCGGTCCGCCGTCCGGTCGACGGCCTCGGCCGGGAACCAGTTGGCGATCTCCTGCTCGACCGGCGGGCCCAGTCGGCCGACCACCAGGTCGCTGTCGATCGGCACCCCGGTCTCGGCGGAGAGCAGGTCGTAGGCGACCTTGATCCCGGGCCGCGAGTCGATCAGCGTCATGTCGAGGTCGAATCCGACGGTGAGACCCGCTCGTGAGTTCATGACGATCACTGTACGGCGCGGCCCCTCCGCGTCCGCCGGCCCGCCGGGCGCAGACTGTCCGGATTCCTCCGGCTACAGCTCTTGTGACCCACATCACTCAGAGCCACCATGGCAGGATGCCGACCACAGAGCAGGCAGCAGCAGAGGCAGCAGCAGAGCGGGCCCGGACGGAGCGGAAGGCGTCCATCGCCCATGGATTCGACCTGGTCGCGCCGGTCTACGGCACGGCGGGCGGCGACTTCTTCCGGAGCCTCGGCCGACGGCTGACGGCCTTCGCCGGGATCAAGCCCGGGGACCGGGTGCTGGACCTGGGCTGCGGCCGCGGCGCGGTGCTCTTCGCCGCCGCCGACGCCGTCGGCCCCGACGGCTACGCGGCCGGGATCGACCTCTCCTCCGGGATGGTCCACGCCACCGCCGCCGAGGCGGCCGGACGCGGGCTGCGCAATGTCGCGGTCCGGGTCGGCGACGCGGAGGACCCGGGATTCCCCTCCCACTCCTTCGAGACGGTCACCGCCGGGCTGATGATGTTCATCACCCCGGAGCCGGAGGCCGTGCTGGCGGCGGTGCGGCGGGTGCTGGTGCCCGGCGGCCGGTTCGCGATGACCACCCTGTGTCCGGAGCAGACCGGCTGGCAGACGGCCCTCCACGCCGCCCTGGCCTTCCAGGACCCCCCGCCCGGAGCCCTGCCGACCACCGTCAAGGGCGGCAACGGCCGCTTCGACACCCTGGACGGCATCAGCGCGACCATGGACCGGGCCGGCTTCGCCGAGGTGCGCACGGTCGAGGACGAGCACGTCGCCACGGTCGCCGACGCCGAGGCGTGGTGGGCCTCCGTCTGGGCGTCCGGGGTCCGCGGCGCCCTGGAGAAGATCCCCGAGCAGCGCCGGGCGGAGGCGAAGGCGGCCGCCTTCGCCGTGGTCGACGGCCTGGCCGTGGACGGGGTGCTGACCCGGCGCACCGGCGTCCGCTTCACTTCGGGGATCAGTACTTCGGGGATCAGCACCTCGGGGACCGGCACTTCGGGGACCGGCAGCACCGGGCCCGGCCCGGCCGGTCCTACCGCCGACTGATCCGCCAGGCCAGGTACAGCGCCGAGCAGCCCGCCGAGGTCCGCAGCCACAGCCCGGCGGCGGAGGTCAGCGCCGACCTGGCCGCGTCATTGCTCAACTGGTGCCCGTGGACCTGGGAGTAGAGCTGGAAGCCGAAGACCAGGGCCGCCGCCACCGGGATCCAGATCGAGGCGACCCGGGCGGTACTGAGGCCGAGCCGCCGGGCGGAGTAGGCGAAGAACCAGCCCAGCAGCACCACGTACCAGAGGTCCAGCACCGCGCCGGACGCCAGCACCAGCGCCGCCAGCGCCTCCACCAGCGGCAGCCGCCCGCGCGGGGCCGAGGGCGCGGCGGCCGGACGGCGGCCGGACGGCCGGAGCAGCCGGCGCAGCAGTGAGCCGCGCGGCTCCGCGGCGGCGTCCCCGGCGGTCCCGTCCTGCTCCGCGGCGGCGCCCTCGTCGAAGTCGTCCTCGACCGGCTGCCGGGGGGCGGGCACGCCCGGCCCCGGCTCCTCCTCCAGGCCGAGGAAGTCGGGCGAGTAGGTGGCGGACCAGCCGGGCATCTCCGGCCCGTACGTCCCCGCCCGGCCCCCGCCCACGAAGCCGCCACCGCCCCCCGCACCCGAGCCGGAGCCGGGGTCGGCGCCGGGGCCGGCGGGCTCGGCGGAGCCGGCCGGCTCCGGAGGCACCGGCAGATCCGCCGGCGAGACGGTGTACCGCCACGGAATCGAGGGACCCGGTCTCGGCACCGCCGGGCGCTGCGCGGCCTCCCCCTCCGGCTCGGCGCCCGGCACCCCGCCGTGCACGGCCTGCCGGACCACCTCGTCCGGCGTCCCGAGACCGGAGAGGATCTTCCGCACCGCCGAGGTCTCGGCCCGGTCCGCCCCGGAGGAGCCGCCGCGTCGGCCGTCGATGTCCTGTCGGAGGCCGGCGACCAGCCGGGACCGCTCGGCGGCGGTCAGGCTGGTGGCCTGGGCCAGATCGCCGACCCGGCTCAGGTAGTCGTAGACGATCTGGTCGCTCTCGATACCCATGACGACGCCCCTCCCGGTCGGCTCCCCAGCTGCCCCGCCCCGAAGCATAGGGCGCTGCTCTCGTGCGTACCCGCTGATCCAGGCGTTATCCCCGGCACCACCCGGGGCGCCGGACGGCACCGGAACCGCCCCCGTTCCGGCGTGCGGCCCGGCGCGCGGCCCGTCGGAAGCTCCCGGGCGGGCGATCCGCGCTGAATGGCCTTCCGCCGAAGGACGGGACTAGCCTGGGTCGGATGAGCAGCCGAAGAAGCGGGCAGAACGGCAGCGCCGACCCCGCACCGCGCACCACCGCGCCGCGCACCCTCGCGGAGGAGCTGCGCGCCCGGCCGGACGACGGCCTCGCCGCGCTGCTCCGCGCCCGCCCCGACCTGCTCAACCCCGTGCCCGGCGACCTCACCCAGCTCGCCACCCGGCTGTCCACCCGCGCCTCCGTGGTGCGCGCGCTGGAGCGGCTGGACCGCTTCACCCTGCAGACCGCCGAGGCGCTGGCGGTCGCCCCCGACGACAGCCCGCTCCCGGTGCTGACCGCGCTGCTGGACGGCGCCCGACCGACCGCACCGCTGGCGGTGCTCCGGGAACAGGCCCTGGTCTGGGGCCCCGCCGACCGGCCGCGACTGGTCCGCACCGCCCGCGACGTGCTCGCGCCCACCGGCGGCACCCCCGGGCCGACCGGGCTCGGCCCGCCCTTCGCCGAGGCCGCCGCCGGGCTCTCCCCGGGGCGGCTCCAGGACGTCCTGGCCGACGCCGGGCTGCCCGCCACCCACGACCCGGTCAGCGCCGTCGCCGCGCTGGCCGCCCTGTGGGCGGACCGCGAGCGGGCGGAGGCGCTGCTCGCCACCGCGATTCCCGGGGTCAAGGACGTGCTGCGGCGGCTGATGTGGGGTCCGCCGAACGGTGCCACGCCCGCCCGCGGGGTCCGCGCCGCCGAGGCCAGGACCCCCGTCGAGTGGCTGCTGGCCCGGGGCGCGCTGCTGCCCTCGGGCCCCGACAACGTGGTCCTGCCGCGCGAGGTGGCGCTGCACCTGCGCGGCGGACGCGCCCACCGGCAGGTCGAGCCGAAGCCCCCGGCCGTGGCAGCGGCGGCCCGGCACGACCCGGGGCAGACCGACCGCGCCGCAGCCGCGCAGGCGTTCACCGCCGTGCGGACCGTCGAGGAGGCGCTGGACCTGTGGAGCGCCGAACCGCCCGCCGTGCTGCGCACCGGCGGCCTCGGCGTCCGGGAGCTGCGCCGCACCGCGACCGCCCTGGACCTGCCGGAGGCCGAGGCCGCCTTCTGGCTGGAGCTGGCCTTCGGCGCCGGGCTGCTCGCCGCCGACGGCGAGGCCGCCGAGCGGTGGATGCCGACCCCGCTGTTCGACGAGTGGCTGCGGCAGCCGGTCGCCGAGCGCTGGCTGCTGCTGGCCCGGGGCTGGCTGGCGGCGACCCGGGTCGCCGCGCTGGTCGGCAGCCGGGACGCCAAGGACCGGGTGCTCTCCGCGCTCGGCGACGGGCTCGACCGCTCGATCGCGCCCGAGCTGCGCCGCGCCGTGCTGCGGGAGCTGGCCGAGCTGCCGCCGGGCTCGGTCCCGGAACCGGCCTCGCTGCTGGAGCGGCTGCGCTGGCAGCACCCGCTGCGCGGCGGCGCCACCCGGGACCGGCTGGTCGACTGGACCCTCGCCGAGGCCGAACGGCTCGGCCTGAGCGGACGCGGCGCCCTCGCCTCCTACGCCGCGCCGCTCGCCGCCGGCCAGGACCCGACGGCGGCGCTGGCCCCGCTGCTGCCCGAGCCGCTGGACCAGGTGATCCTGCAGCCGGACCTGACCGCGATCGCCCCGGGACCGCTGCACACCCCGCTGGCGCAGACCCTCGCGGTCGCGGCCGACGTCGAGTCCAAGGGCGGGGCGACGGTCTACCGGTTCACCCCGGACTCGGTCCGCCGGGCGCTGGACGCCGGGCGGACCGCCGACGAGCTGCACGCCTTCCTGGCCGCCCACTCCAGCACCCCGGTCCCGCAGCCGCTGACCTACCTGGTCGACGACGTGGCCCGGCGGCACGGCCGGCTCCGGGTCGGCGCGGCCTCGGCCTACCTGCGCTGCGACGACGACGCGCTGCTGGCGGAGCTGCTGGCGGACCGGCGGGCGGCCCAGCTGCGGCTGCGGCGGCTGGCGCCGACCGTGCTGGCGGCGCAGGCCGACCCGGTGACCGTGCTGGCCCAGCTGCGGACGATGGGCTACGCCCCGGCGGCGGAGTCGCCCGACGGCGATGTGCTGATCTCCCGCCCCGACGCCCGCCGCACCCCGCCGCGCAGCGCGCCGGTCCCGGTGCCGGACGGACCGCCGCCGGTGTCGGCGGCGCTGCTGGGCGCGGCGGTGCGGAGCGTCCGGGCCGGCGACCGGGCGGCCACGGCGGTGCACCGGGAGCCCGGGGCCGCCCCCGCGGAGCTGCCGCGCACGGCCGCCGCCGAGACCCTGGCGGCGCTGCAGACGGCGGTGCTGACCGGCGAGCGGGTCTGGATCGGCTATGTGAACGCGGAGGGCTCGGCCAGCCAGCGGGTGGTGGAGCCGGTCCGGGTGGCCGGCGGCTTCGTGACCGCCTATGACCAGGCACGCGAGGAAATGCAAACGTTCAGCTTGCATCGGATCACTGGTGTCGCAGAGTTGGCCGAGGACTCCTGAGAGTTGTCTAGGATTCTCCTGACAGTTCGCGGAACCGGTCGGGAACGGACACGCGTCTCGCACCACGTCCGTCCCCTTCCTCGGAGCGCCCCGCCATGCCTGAGACCACCCGTCGTCCCCGTGCCCTCCGGGGTGGCCTGACGGCTGCCATAACCGCGACCGCAGCCGCCGCGCTGCTGCTGACCGGCTGCGGCTCCTCCGCCCCGAAGGCGGGCTCGCAGAGCCCGGCGACCACCGCCCCGTCGAGCCCGGCGGCGGTTCCGTCCACCCCGGCGCCCTCGCCCTCGAACACCACGGTGTCGCTGCCGACCGGTCCGAAGGCGGCGCTGAAGCTGTTCGAGACCACCTCGGTCGGCCCGATCTACGAGACCACCCTGCACGGCGCCAAGTCCGGCGTCTCCGGCAAGGTCTGGGTCTGGCTGCCGCCGCAGTACAACGACCCGAAGTACGCCGCCTACGGCTTCCCGGTGGTCACCGCGTACTCGGGCGGCGCCAGCGACGGCTACAACACCTGGACCGACCAGGGCCAGCTGCCGCTGCTGGTCGACGACGTCTCGCTGGCCAAGCAGGGCAAGGCCAGCCCGTTCATCATGGTCATGCCGATCCAGAACTTCCACGAGGACGAGAACCGGCTGCTGGACTGCAGCGACATCCCGGGCCACCAGAAGATGGGCACCTGGATGGGCGTCGACGTCCCCGACTTCGCCCGGGCCAACTTCCGCACCCTGACCAGCCGCAACGGCTGGGGTGTGATGGGCGCCTCGACCGGCGGCCTGTGCAGCGCCAAGCTCGCGCTGCAGTTCCCGCAGACCTTCGCCGCCGCCGTCCCGATCGACGGCTACTTCCTGCCGGACTCGCTCTACTGGAAGGGCCACCACGCGGACTGGGTCGCCAACGCCCCGCAGCTGATGGTGGCCCACAGCACCGCCGATGTCAGCATGCTGGTCACCGCCGGCGGCGGCGAGGCCTACGAGGAGAACGTGGTCCAGGCGTTCGTCCACGCCGCGAAGAGCTCGCCCTCGGTCAAGCTGACCTACTACGTGCTGCCCAACGCCCAGCACCTCACCTCGGACTTCAAGCGGCTGATCCCGACCACGCTGGAGTACCTCACCCAGCACCTCTCCCCGCCCACCGCGGGCTGAACCAGCGCGGTCCGCGCATCCGCGCTCCGCGCCGGGGCGCGGATGCGTCACACTGGAGGGTCCGCCCCGCGCTCGGCACCCACCGGAGGACCCGCACGTGAACGATGGACCGCTGATCGTCCAGTCCGACAAGACCCTGCTGCTGGAGACCGGCCACCCCAAGGCCGCCGACTGCCGCCGGGTGATCGCGCCCTTCGCCGAGCTGGAACGCGCGCCGGAGCACGTCCACACCTACCGGGTCACCCCGCTCGGACTGTGGAACGCCCGCGCCGCCGGGCACGACGCCGAGCAGGTCGTCGACGCGCTGGTGACCTACTCGCGCTACCCCGTGCCGCACGCGCTGCTGGTCGACATCGCCGACACCATGGCCCGCTACGGGCGGCTGACGCTGTCCAAGCACCCGGTCCACGGGCTGGTGCTGACCTCGACCGACCGCCCGGTGCTGGAGGAGGTGCTGCGCTCCAAGAAGATCATCCCGCTGGTCGGGCAGCGGCTGGACGCCGACACCGTGGCCGTCCACCCCTCCGAGCGCGGGCAGATCAAGCAGGTGCTGCTGAAGCTCGGCTGGCCGGCAGAGGACCTGGCCGGCTACGTCGACGGCGAGGCGCACCCGATCGAGCTGGACCAGGACGGCTGGGAGCTGCGCCCCTACCAGCAGCAGGCGGTCGAGGGCTTCTGGCACGGCGGCTCCGGCGTGGTGGTGCTGCCCTGCGGGGCCGGGAAGACCCTGGTCGGGGCGGCGGCGATGGCCACCGCCAAGGCGACCACGCTGATCCTGGTCACCAACACCGTCTCGGCCCGGCAGTGGAAGCACGAGCTGGTCAAGCGGACCACGCTGACCGAGGACGAGATCGGCGAGTACAGCGGCACCCGGAAGGAGATCCGCCCGGTCACCATCGCCACGTACCAGGTGATGACCACCAAGCGGAAGGGCGTCTACGCCCACCTGGAGCTCTTCGACTCCCGTGACTGGGGCCTGGTCGTCTACGACGAGGTGCACCTGCTGCCCGCGCCGATCTTCCGCTTCACCGCCGACCTCCAGGCCCGCCGCCGGCTCGGGCTGACCGCGACCCTGGTCCGCGAGGACGGCCGCGAGGGCGACGTCTTCTCGCTGATCGGCCCCAAGCGCTTCGACGCGCCCTGGAAGGAGATCGAGGCCCAGGGCTACATCGCACCGGCCGACTGCTGCGAGGTCCGGGTCACCCTGACCGACTCCGAGCGGCTGGCCTACGCCACCGCCGAGCCCGAGGAGCGCTACCGCTTCTGCGCGACCACCGCCACCAAGCGCAGGGTCACCCAGGCCCTGGTGGAGAAGCACCGGGGCATCCCGACCCTGGTCATCGGCCAGTACATCGACCAGCTGGACGAGCTGGGCGAGGCGCTGAACGCCCCGGTGATCAAGGGCGAGACCAGCAACCCGCAGCGGGAGAAGCTCTTCGACGCCTTCCGCAACGGCGAGATCACCGTGCTGGTGGTCTCCAAGGTCGCCAACTTCTCCATCGACCTGCCCGAGGCGACCATCGCCATCCAGGTCTCCGGCACCTTCGGCTCCCGGCAGGAGGAGGCCCAGCGCCTCGGCCGGGTGCTCCGGCCGAAGGCGGACGGGCACACCGCCCACTTCTACTCGGTGGTCGCCCGGGACACCGTCGACCAGGACTTCGCCGCGCACCGGCAGCGCTTCCTGGCCGAGCAGGGCTACGCCTACCGGATCGTCGACGCGGACGACGTGCTGGCCGGCGACGACGTCTGAGCCGACCGGCCCCCCGGCATCAGTCGCCGATCGGACTGATGAAGGTGCCGGGGTGGGTCGCGCCGTCCTGGAGCAGCACGTTGCCCCAGCGCCAGGGCAGGTCGTAGGAGGTGGTCTCGTTCGGCGGGGTGATCACCAGCGTGGTCGCCGCGAAGTCGTTGCTCGCCACATTGCCCTCCGCCGTCCACGGCAGGAAGTGCACGGTGAACTGGGTGGAGTCGCCCGGGTGCAGGGTGATCGTCACCGGCTGCTGCGAGCTGCGCACCAGCGGCCACTGGATCCCGCTGTTGACCAGGTCGACGCCGGGGAAGCCGTGCATCGAGCAGGTGTGGCCGCTGGTGTTCTTGAGGATCACCACGGCGCTCTGCTGCTGGCTGGAGTCGCTGTTGGGGACGGCGTCGCCACCCGTGGCCCAGCTGTAGCCGAGGTCGGTGGTGTGGCAGCGGCTGCTGTCGGCCCCGGTGGTGGTGGCGTTGGTCGAGCCGGAGGCGCCGGAGGTCGGCGTGGCCCCGCCGTTCGAACCGCTGCTGCTCCCGCTCCCGCCGCTCCCGGCGGGGCCGCCTGCGGAGGCACCCGCCGACGCACCCGCCGAGGCACCCGCCGACGGGACGGACGCGCCGCTCGCCGAGGCGCCGGGTGCGGCCGTGGCACCCGTGCTGCCGCTGCAGGCGCTGAGCGCGAAACCACCGAGCAGAGCCGCCACCGCAATTGTCGCTGTCCGCTGAAGACGCATCAGAACTCCCTGGGCCATTGGCGTCCCGGCCCGCGCCGTGATCACCGATCGTTGCTCATCGGGAATCACGCGGTGTGCGCAGCATCGGTTTCCCCGGCGGCGGGGCTGTGACCCAGCCGTGAAGATGTCCCGGTCCGGTGCTGTTGCTGTTGCCGTTGCTGTTGCCGTTGCTAGCGGGCCTTCATGCCCTCGTCGCCGAGGAGCACCACCCGCCAGGCGGTGTCGAGGACGATCCCGGTGTTCCGCAGCGCGCAGCGCAGCGGATGCCGGCTGCGCCCGGAGGCGGAGTGGGCGCCGGCCGGGGCGTGGGCCGAGGCGTCGCCGTGCGTCCCGTGGTGGCTGGGCCGGGTCCGGGCGCGGGGGTCGTGCCGGGTCTGGGTGCAGCTGTCGGTGCGGGTCTCGTTGTGGGTCTCGGTGCGGGCCTCGGCGGGGTCGGGGGCGGTGCCGCCGACTGCCACGACCTCGGAGTCGATCGGTGTGGTAGCCATGACTCCACGGTAGGTTTTCGCAGCTGTCCGGGCGTCGCCCCGAAGGCCGAACCGGCCGCCGGCCTGCGGTCCTCCTCCAGAGGTACGGCTCTCCTGCCCGGATCAGGGTTTTCCCTGAGAGCCGCCGGGCGGCGCCCGGGCCCAATCGGTTCGCGTGCGCGCGGGACACCGTCTAGGATGTCGCGTCTGCCGCCTCCCCCACCGCGCGGCCCTGCGGTTCGACCGCCGGTGCTTGGGGAGTGCGCCATCCGGTCGGAACCGGGTGGCTCTCAAACTCCATCGCAGAAATTTGAGACCGCTGCGTGCCGGGCACCCCCCGGTGTTCCGCAGCCGGGAAGGCTCCCCCGTGTCCACGCCCACGCCCCCGTCCACCTCCGTCGGCAGCGGCAATCCGCTCGACCGCGAACGCGCCCACCTCTCCGCCTCCCGCGCCGCGCTGCGCGCCATGCGCACCGACGTGGAGTCGCTGGACATCTCCGACGTCGCCGCCAACTGGGTCAACGCGGTGATCCTGCAGCGCGAGATCAGCGACCGGATCAAGGCCCTCGCCGACCTGGCGCACACCCCGCTGTTCTTCGGCCGGCTCGACTACCTCCACGCGCCCGGCATCGACCTGGCCGAGGGAGAGCAGTTCTACATCGGTCGGCGGCACGTCCACGACGCCGACGGCGACCCGATGGTCATCGACTGGCGCGCGCCGGTCTCCCAGCCGTTCTACCGGGCCAGCCGCAAGGACCCGCAGGACGTCGGGCTGCGCCGGCGCTTCGGCTACACCGGCGGCGAGCTGACCGCCTACGAGGACGAGCACCTCACCGACGCCACCGAGGCCGACACCGGCAGCGCGCTGCTGGCCGCCGAGATCGAGCGCCCCCGCGTCGGGCCGATGCGCGACATCGTCGCCACCATCCAGCCCGAGCAGGACGAGATCGTCCGGGCCGACATCCACGGCACCGTCTGCGTCCAGGGCGCGCCCGGCACCGGGAAGACCGCCGTGGGCCTGCACCGTGTGGCCTACCTGCTCTACGCCCACCGGGAGCGGCTGGCCCGCACCGGCACCCTGGTCATCGGCCCGAACCGGTCCTTCCTCCACTACATCGAGCAGGTGCTGCCGGCCCTGGGCGAGCTGGACGTCGCCCAGGCCACCGTCGAGGAGCTGGTCGACCATGTCGCGGTGACCGGTGCGGACCCGGCCGACACCGCCGTGGTCAAGGGCGACGCCCGGATGGCGCAGGTGCTGCGCCGGGCCGTCCGGGCCGGCATCCGGATGCCGACCGAGCCCTGCGTGGTGGTCCGCGGCTCCCGGCGCTGGCGGGTCCCGGCCTACGAGCTGGAGGAGATCGTCCGCGAGCTGGCGGAGCGGGACATCCGCTACGGCGCGGCACTGGCCGCGCTGCCGCAGCGGATCGCGCACGCGGTGCTGGTGAAGATGGAGAACGGCGGCGAGGCCCCGGACGACCGGGTGCAGGACGCGGTGGCCCGCAATGCCGCGGTGAAGGCCGCGGTCAAGGCGGTCTGGCCGGTGGTGGACCCGGCGAAGCTGGTCTTCCGGCTGCTGAGCGACGCCGAGTTCCTGGCCGAGTGCGCCGAGGGCCTGCTGACGCCCGAGGAGCAGCAGTTGGTGCTGTGGGCGAAGCCGCCGCGCAGCCTGCGCTCCGCGCCCTGGTCGATGGCGGACGCGGTGCTGGTGGACGAGGCCAGGGACCTGGTGGAACGCACCCACTCGCTGGGCCATGTGGTGCTCGACGAGGCGCAGGACCTGTCGCCGATGCAGTACCGCGCGGTCGGCCGGCGCTGCACCACCGGCTCGGCGACGGTGCTGGGCGACATCGCCCAGGGCACGACCCCGTGGTCCACCGCGACCTGGGCCGAGGCGCTGGCGCACCTGGGCAAGCCGGGCTCCCGGATCGAGCCGCTGACCAAGACCTTCCGGGTGCCGAGCGAGGTGATCACCTTCGCCTCGCGGCTGCTGCCCGGCATCGCGCCGGACCTGGAGCCGGCCGAGTCGGTGCGTGAGTCGAAGGGCGCCCTGTCGATCCGTCAGGTGGCCCCGGCCGAGCCTGCCGAGGACCCTGCCGAGGACCCCGGCGCAGCCTCCGCCGCGCTCGACGCGGCCGTGCTGGACGCCTGCCGGGAGTCGCTGCGGCACGAGGGCTCGATCGGCCTGATCGCCGCCGACGCCCGGGTGCCCCGGCTGGCCGCCCTGCTGGACGCGGCCGGCCTGCCGTACCTGGCGCCGGGCGAGGAGACCTCGGCCGAGGCCCGGCTCACCCTCGTCCCGGCTTCGCTGGCCAAGGGTCTGGAGTACGACTACGTGGTGCTGGACGAGCCGGCCGGGATCGTCGACGGCGAGCCGGACGTGCGCACCGGCCTGCGCCGGCTCTACGTCTGCCTGACCCGTCCGGTCTCGGGGCTGACGGTGCTGCACTCCCGTCCGCTGCCGGACGCGCTGGCCGGGTAGGGCCTGGCGGCGGCCCCGGCCGGGGCCGCCCGCTACGCGGCGGCGCCGACCTCGGCGTCGACCAGCCGGCGCCACTGCTGGACCAGGCCGGTGTCGACCGGGGTGTCCCAACCGCCGGTGCGGACCATGCCGCCGACGTGGAAGCCGTCCACGCCCAGCGAACGCAGCCCGGCCACCTGATGGGTCTTCAGTCCGCCGCCGACGAGGATCTGCGGCTGGTAGCCGGGCTTGCCGGACAGCGCCACCTCGTTGGCGAGGACGTCCAGGCCGGAGGCCACGCCGGCCGACGATCCGGCGGTGAGGACGGTGTCGAGGCCGGGCAGCCCGTCGATGGCGGCGCGGACGGCGCAGCGGTCGGCGGCGTTGTCCAGCGCCCGGTGGAAGGTCCAGCGGCAGCCGGGGATGGCGTCGAGGACGGTGCGGACGGCGTCCAGGTCGACCTCGCCGTCGGGGGTGAGGAAGCCGAGGACGAACTCCTCCGCCCCCTCGGCGCGCAGTTGCCCGGCAGTGGCGCAGAGGCCGTCGAGGTCGCGCGGGACGAATCCGTCGCCGTCGCGCAGCATGACCCGGAGTGGGATGTGGACCGCCGCGCGGATGCGGGCGAACTCCTCCACCGAGGGGGTGAGCCCGTCGGCGCTCATGTCGCCGGCCAGCTCCAGGCGGTCCGCGCCACCGGCGGCCGCCGCCACCGCATCCTGCGCGGAGGTGGCGATCACCTCGAAGATTGCACGGTTGCTCACGTGACACCCTTTCTCATCGCGCACCCGGCAATGCTGGTCAGGTGCGTGCAATCTCTCTCGGCCGTCGGTCCCAGCGGCGCTGAAGTTCCACGACACAACGACAACAGGTCTAGTCCACTGGGGTCAGCGTAGATCCTGCAAGGGCTTCCCCGCATCTCAGGGCCGACAGGAACATGACGACTTCTGCGCCGGGCCGGGGCGCGGCGGACCGGCGCGGCGGCCGGCCGGCGGGCGTGTCCGCAGGTGGCGGCGGCCCCGGGGGTTCGACCCCGGGGGCCGACCCCGGGGCCGCTGTTCCGCCGTCGTCCGTACGCCGTTCAGCCGAGCGGCACGTCGAGCACGGCCTTGCGGTGGCTGAAGGTCTCCACCGAGAGCAGTCCGTGGTAGCCGCCCATGCCGCTCTCGCCGACCCCGCCGAAGGGCAGCTCGGGCACCCGCAGGTGCGCCATCGGCGCGCCGAAGCCCAGTCCGCCGGAGGAGGTCTCCTCGGCCAGCCGGCGGCGGGTGGCCGCGTTCCCGGTGAAGCCGTAGAGCGCCAGCGGCTTGTCCCGGTCGTTGATGAAGTCGATGGCCGCGTCCAGTCCGTCGACCTCGACGATCGGCAGCACCGGGCCGAAGATCTCCTCCCGCATCACCGGGGCGTCCGGCGCCACCCCTGCCAGCACCGTCGGCGCGATGTAGCGGTCGGCCCGGTCACGGGTCCCGCCGGTGACGGTGCGGCCGGAGTCCAGCAGCCCGGACACCCGGTCGAAGTGCCGCTCGTTGACGATCCGGCCGTAGCGGGGCGACTGCTGCGGGTCGGCGCCGAACAGCTCCTCGACCGCCCGCGCCAGGGCCGGCTCCAGCCGGCGCGCGGTGGCCGGGTCGGTCAGCACGTAGTCCGGGGCGACGCAGGTCTGGCCGGCGTTGGCGAACTTGGCCTGCGCCAGCCGGCGCGCGGCGGCGTCGAGGTCCGCATCCGCGTCCACGAACACCGGGGACTTGCCGCCCAGCTCCAGGGTGACCGGCGTCAGGTGCTCGGCGGCGGCGCGCATGACGATCCGTCCGACGGCGCCGTTGCCGGTGTAGAAGATGTGGTCCCAGTGCTGCTCCAGCAGCGCGGTGGTCTCCGGCACCGCGCCCTCGACCACGGCCACCGCCTCCGGGTCCAGGTAGCGCGGGATCAGCCGGGCCAGCGCGGCCGAGGTGGCCGGGGCCAGCTCGCTCGGCTTGACCACCACGGTGTTGCCCGCCGCCAGCGCGCCCGCCAGCGGCACCGTCAGTAGCTGCACCGGGTAGTTCCAGGGCGCGATCACCAGCACCGTGCCCAGCGGGTCGAGCCGGGTGCCGGCGGTGGCGTCGGCGCCGAACACCCCGGTCACGTCGACCGGCTGCGGGGCCAGCCACTCGGCCAGGTGCGCCAGGGTGTGGTCGATCTCCCGGACCGGGAGGTCGATGTCCGCGCCGGACGCCTCCGCCTCCGGCTTGCCCAGGTCCTGGTGCAGCGCCTCAACCAGCTCGGCCCGGTTCTCGGTCAGCAGCGCGCGCAGCCGGGTCAGCTGCTCCGTGCGCCAGTCCAGCGGCCTGGTCCGGCCGCTGCGGAAGGTGGCGCGCAGCCGCGCGACCAGCTCGGCGGGCTGCTCGGCGGCGGCACGGGGGGCGGCGGGGGCAGTGCTCATGGGGTGCCTCATCGGTGCGTGGGGGTGGACGCGTTCGACGCGCGGTGCCGGCCTCTGGTCGGCATGTTTCGACGGTAAACCTCAATAGTTGATAATGTCAACAATACATGCCGACCACCTCCCCGAACGGCCGCTCCACGGCGCAGAATGGCCCCATGTCCTCGCTGCCCCACCCCGATACCGCACTCGCCGCCGCCCTGCTGGAACGCTGGACCGAGCTGGTCCACCGGGTCCGCCCCGGCGCCGGACCCGACCCCGCGCCCTACGGCGACCAACTGCTGCGCCGCTGGTCCGAGCCCTGGCGCCGGTACCACACGCTGCGCCATCTGGACGCGGTGCTGACCGTGCTCGACGAGCTGGCCGACGCCGGCGCGGCGGGAAACGCCGACACCGCCCGGCTCGCCGCCTGGTTCCACGACGCCGTCTACGCGCCGGAGCGCAGCGAGAACGAGGAGCGCAGCGCCCGGCTGGCCGAGCGCGTCCTGCCGGAGCTGGGGCTGCCGGCCGCCGCCGTGGCCGGGACGGCCCGGCTGGTCCGGCTGACGGCCGCGCACGACCCCGCGCCCGACGACGCCGACGGCGCGCTGCTCTGCGACGCCGACCTGGCCGTCCTCGGCGGCCCGGCGGCGGCCTACGCCGCCTACGCGGCGGCGGTACGCGCCGAGTACGGCTTCGTCCCGGACCCGGAGTTCCGGACCGGCCGGGCGGCGGTGCTGCGGCAGCTGCTCGCCCTCCCCCGGCTCTACCGCACCCCGGCCGCCGCGGCGGCCTACGGCGTCCGGGCGCGGGCCAATCTGGAGGCCGAGCTGGCCGAACTGGGCGGCTGAGGGCACCGGTCGGTTCAGGGCGCGGTCGGTTGAGGGAGCGGTCGGGCGAGGGCGCCGGTCGGCCGAGGGTGCCGGTCGGGCGCGGCTCAGCCGGCGTGCTTGCGCCTGCGCAGTCCCGCCGCGGTGATCCGGGCGACCAGCTCCCGGCTGCCGACCGGCTGCGCACCGGCGGCCAGCGCGTCGGCGTAGCGGGGCTCGGGGAGGTCGTAGTGGTCGCGCTCGAAGCCCCGCTCCGGCACCCCGAGCAGCCGGGCGAAGGCGTGCAGCTCCTCGTAGGAGCTGTCGCTGACCAGGTGCGACCAGAGCCGGCCGTGGCCCGGCCAGGTGGGCGGGTCGATCAGGATCATGCGCCCGAACCGCCCGAACCCCCCAGCGCCCCGACCGGGGCGACCACGAGCCCCTCCTTCTCGCAGACCCAGTGCGGGTCCGGACCGAGCTCCGGCTCGACGCTGAGCGGCTGGAGGTCGCCCCCGGCCGTGCAGGAGGGGCAGAGCGGCCAGCGGCCGTAGCTCTCCAGCAGGGCGTCCTGGACGTCCTGGGCGACCAGCCCGAGGACGTACTCCGCGCCCTCCGGCCACTGCTCGACCCACCAGCGGCGCTGCGCCACCGCGTCCTCCAGCAGCGACACCACGGTGGCATCGGCGACGTCCCTGGCGCTCAGGTCGCGGAGGACCCCGGCGCGGGCGGTGTGCAGGGCGGCTTCCAGGCCTTCGGCATCCATCCGGCCATTCTCTCGCACCCGCCGCCGACCGGGCCGCCGGGAACGCCGCGAGGCGGCCCTCCCCGGAAGGGGAGGACCGCCTCGCGGTCAGTGCTGCTTCAGGTCCTGCCGATCCCGATCGAGCGTGGGATCAGAAGTCCATGTCGCCGCCGGGCATGCCGCCGCCCGCGGGGGCAGCAGCCTTCTCCGGCTTGTCGGCGATGACGGCCTCGGTGGTGAGGAAGAGCGCGGCGATGGAGGCCGCGTTCTGCAGGGCGGAGCGGGTGACCTTGGCCGGGTCGATGATGCCGGCCGCGATCAGGTCCACGTACTCGCCGGTGGCAGCGTTCAGGCCGTGGCCGGCCGGAAGGTTGCGCACCTTCTCCACCACGACGCCGCCCTCAAGGCCGGCGTTGAAGGCGATCTGCTTGATCGGGGCCTCAAGGGCGACCTTGACGATGTTGGCGCCGGTGGCCTCGTCGCCCTCCAGCTCCAGCTTGTCGAAGATCACGCCGGCCTGCAGCAGCGCAACGCCACCACCCGCGACGATGCCCTCCTCGACGGCGGCCTTCGCGTTGCGGACGGCGTCCTCGATGCGGTGCTTGCGCTCCTTGAGCTCGACCTCGGTCGCGGCGCCGGCCTTGATGACGGCCACGCCGCCCGCGAGCTTCGCCAGGCGCTCCTGGAGCTTCTCGCGGTCGTAGTCCGAGTCGCTGTTCTCGATCTCGGCACGGATCTGGTTGACCCGGCCGGCGACCTGGTCGCTCTCGCCGGCGCCGTCGACGATGGTGGTCTCGTCCTTGGTGATGACGACCTTGCGGGCGCGGCCCAGCAGGTCGAGACCGGCGTTCTCCAGCTTGAGGCCGACCTCCTCGGAGATGACCGTGCCACCGGTGAGGATGGCGATGTCACCGAGCATGGCCTTGCGGCGGTCGCCGAAGCCCGGGGCCTTGACGGCGACGGACTTGAAGGTGCCGCGGATCTTGTTGACCACCAGGGTCGACAGGGCCTCGCCCTCGACGTCCTCGGCGATGATCAGCAGCGGCTTGCCGGACTGCATGACCTTCTCCAGGATCGGGAGCAGGTCCTTGACCCCGCCGATCTTGGAGTTGGCGATCAGGATGTACGGGTCGTCGAAGGACGTCTCCATACGCTCCAGGTCGGTGGCGAAGTAGGCCGAGATGAAGCCCTTGTCGAAGCGCATGCCCTCGGTGAGCTCAAGCTCCAGACCGAAGGTCTGCGACTCCTCGACGGTGATGACGCCTTCCTTGCCGACCTTGTCCATCGCCTCGGCGATGAGCTCGCCGATCTGCGGGTCAGCGGCGGAGATGGAGGCGGTGGAGGCGATCTGCTCCTTGGTCTCCACGTCCTTCGCCAGCTCCAGGAGCTGCGCCGAGACGGCGGCGACGGCCTTCTCGATGCCGCGCTTCAGCGCCATCGGGTTGGCGCCGGCGGCGACGTTGCGCAGGCCCTCGCGCACGAGCGCCTGGGCCAGCACGGTGGCGGTGGTGGTGCCGTCGCCAGCGACGTCGTCCGTCTTCTTGGCGACCTCCTTGACGAGCTCGGCACCGATCTTCTCGTACGGGTCCTCGAGCTCGATCTCCTTGGCGATGGAGACACCGTCGTTGGTGATCGTGGGGGCGCCCCACTTCTTCTCCAGGACGACGTTGCGGCCCTTGGGGCCGAGCGTGACCTTGACAGCGTCGGCGAGCTGGTTCATCCCGCGCTCAAGGCCGCGACGAGCTTCCTCGTTAAACGCAATGATCTTGGCCATGGAAGTGGTCCTCCCGGACAGGGTGGCTGCGTGTGGACCGCGCTGGCGCCCGCGACGGACGGACCCGGCCGGCGACGGTCACTTCCCGTCGCGCCCGGGGCCTCACCTACCCGGCCCGTTGTCACTCTCTACCTCAGAGTGCTAACGCCAATGATTAGCACTCGACCCCCTTGAGTGCAAGCGGCTCGGGGGGTGGCGCTGCGGGAGCGGGGCGGGAGCGGACGGCCAAAGCCGCCAGGCCCGCACCCCCGAAGGGTGCGGGCCTGGCGGAAGACCTGCGTCACTGCTTCGTTCGGAACGAGGCTCGGCCGGTCATGTCTAGTCAGCGATCACCCGACCAGGTCACACCACGCGGACCATGTCCGCCTGCGGACCCTTCTGACCCTGCGAGATCTCGAACTCGACTCGCTGGCCCTCTTCGAGCGACCGGTACCCGTCCATCTGGATCGCGCTGTAGTGGACGAACACGTCCGCACCACCGTCGACCGCGATGAAGCCGTACCCCTTCTCCGCGTTGAACCACTTGACGGTGCCCTGAGCCATTCCAAACTCCCCTATTACTGGCCCTTTCACGGTCCGCACTCCGCGGTCCGGGCCGGGCTACTGCGCGCTGCGCAACGCTCCGACCGACGCTGAATGTATCCACTCCGATGCCCTCTGCAACAGGGCATAAGGCGGTTAATTCTTGGAGGGTGTTATCGGACAGGTGCCGGCGAACGCCAACAAACCCGCGCAATACGGTCCGGACATAGCGGACCAGCAGGACAAAAAGAACTGTAAATTCTGACGCCGGGCCGCAGTCCGGCCGGGACTGCCGGGCCGGGGCGGGCAGGAGCGGCACGGGGGACCCGGGCGGCGGAAGCCGGGGACCCGGTGGGCGCGGCGCGGTTCGAACGTGGTGCCGGCGGTACAGGACCGGACAGCGGCCCGAAAGCGGCGTACGGAAAGCGACGGCCGAAAAGCAACGCTGCCCGAGCGGCCCTCGGCCACTCTACCGCTGTCGCGGAGCACCCGACGCCGCGCGGTGCTCCAGCACGCTCCGTATCGGAAAGAGGATCGGAACCTTCCGGTCCTATTGTGTGCGCCCTTTGCCGGCGCCCCGGAACAGCGGAACCGGGTCCCTGGGAATTCAGGGGACCCGGTTCCGGAATTACCTGCAGTTGCCGCCGGTGATCAGCAGCCGCCGGCCACGGCGGGAATGATCGACACATTCGCGCCGTCCGCGGTGGCCGTCTCCAGGCCGTCCGCGAACCGAACGTCGTCGTCGTTCACGTACACATTGACGAAACGGCGCAGCTTGCCGGTGTCGTCCAGGATCCGGCCGCCGATACCGGCGTGGTTGGCCTCCAGGTCGGCGATGACCGCGGCCAGGGTCGCGCCCTCGGCCTTCACCTCGGCCGCGCCGCCGGTGTAGGTGCGCAGGATGGTCGGAATGCGGACGGAAACGCTCATGCTCTAGCTCCTGACCTGACTTCGTTCGGAGACGGCTGCGGGCGCCGCGCTCCCTGATCGGTTCCCCCGCTACGCTCGGTCACCCGAGTCCGGCCTCGCGGAACGAGTCCAGGGTGGGGCGGATGGTGGCGGACAGGCCGGTGGTGGCCTCCACCGCGTCCAGCGTCTTCAGGCCGTCGCCGGTGTTCAGCACGACGGTCTCGGCGGCCGGGTCGAGCAGGCCGTTCTCGATGAGCTTGCGCAGCACGCCGACGGTCACGCCGCCCGCGGTCTCCGCGAAGATGCCCTCGGTCCGCGCCAGCAGCTTGATGGCGTCCACGATCTGCGCGTCGTCGACGTCCTCGACCGCGCCGCCGGTGCGGCGGCAGATGTCCAGGACGTAGGGGCCGTCGGCGGGGTTGCCGATGGCGAGGGACTTGGCGATGGTGTCCGGCTTCTGCGGGCGGATCACGTCGCGGCCGGCCTTGAAGGCGACCGACACCGGGGAGCAGCCCTCGGCCTGGGCGCCGAAGATCTTGTAGGGCTTGTCCTCGACCAGGCCGAGGGCGATGAGCTCCTTCAGCCCCTTGTCGATCTTGGTGAGCTGGGAGCCCGAGGCGATCGGGATCACCAGCTGGTCCGGCAGCCGCCAGCCGAGCTGCTCGCAGATCTCGTAGGCCAGCGTCTTCGAGCCCTCGCCGTAGTAGGGGCGGAGGTTGACGTTGACGAAGCCCCAGCCCTCGCCGGCCGGGTCGCCGATCAGCTCCGAGCAGAAGCGGTTCACATCGTCGTAGTTGCCCTCGATGCCGACCAGCTCGCCGCCGTAGACCGCGGCCATGACGACCTTGCCCTGCTCCAGGTCGTGCGGGATGAAGACGCAGGAGCGCAGCCCGGTGCGGGCCGCCGCCGCGCCCACCGCGCCGGCCAGGTTGCCGGTGGAGGAGCAGGAGAGAGTGGTGAAGCCGAAGGTGCGGGCGGCCTCGACGGCGATCGCGACGACCCGGTCCTTGAAGGAGTGGGTCGGGTTGCCGGAGTCGTCCTTGACGTACAGGCCGCCGGTGACGCCCAGCTCGCGGGCCAGGTTGTCGGCCTTGACCAGCTTGGTCCAACCGGGGTTCAGGCCGGGGTGCTCGGCCACGTCGACCGGGACCGGGAGCAGCGGCGCGTAGCGCCAGATGTTGGTGGGGCCCGCCTCGATCCGGGCGCGCAGTGCCTCGGGGTCGCCGACCGGCAGCTCGTAGGCCACCTCGAGCGGTCCGAAGCACTCGGTACAGGCGAAGTCGGGGGCCAGCGGCGAGCGCGCTCCGCACTCCCGGCAGGACAGGGCGACGGCGGGGCCGAAGGGCTGGTCGGTGGTGGGCGCGACGGGCGCGACGGGTGCTACGGCGGTGACAGCCATGATGGCGAGGCCCTCTCTCCTCATCTTCCCCGCGGCGTGTTCGCCGCAGGACGGAATTGGCACCTTCCCCACCAGCGCCGGTACGGCTTGTGCTGGCAGGAGGGTTGCCGGGACTTCAACGGGCCGTTCCCTCAGTCCCTCTGGATGAGCTCTATGGCGTCCGGTCGCGACCTGTCGGTCGGCGCCGGTGCGCATTTGTGCGTAAGACTGGGCACCCCCCGTGCAGCGGGCGTGCCGTGTCCCCAAGACTGTAACCGAAGCCCCCCGGCCGGATCACGATCGTCCGCGAGGCGAGACGCGGATCACCAAGAGGAGTCCTGTGCTTGACGAGGTCGCGGACTGGCTGCGCCGCCGCTCCTGGACGGCTGCCGACCGGCCGCTGTCGGACCTGCTGGCGGCCAAGCGGGCCACCGGCAGCACCGTCAGCGTGGTGCTGCCGGCCCTGGACGAGGAGGCCACGGTCGGCGGGATCGTCGCGGCCATCCGCCGGGACCTGATGGAGCGGTGCCCGCTGGTGGACGAGCTGGTGGTGGTCGACTCGGGATCCACCGACGGGACCGCCCCGGCGGCGGCCCGGGCCGGGGCCCGGGTGGTGCACCGCGACGCGATCCTGCCCCGGCTGCCGGCCGAGCCCGGCAAGGGCGAGGTGCTGTGGCGCTCGCTGCTGGCTACCGAGGGCGACATCGTCTGCTTCATCGACGCCGACCTGCGCGAGTTCTCCTCCGCCTTCGTCTCCGGGATCGTCGGCCCGCTGCTGACCGACCCGGGCGTGGCCTTCGTCAAGGCGATGTACGACCGGCCGCTGGACACCGAGACGGTGTCCATCCCGGCCGGCGGCGGCCGGGTGACCGAGCTGGTGGCCCGGCCGCTGCTGAACCTGCACTGGCCGCTGCTGGCCGGCTTCGTCCAACCGCTGGGCGGCGAGTACGCGGCCCGGCGCTCGCTGCTGGAGCGGCTGCCCTTCGCCACCGGCTACGGGGTGGAGCTGGGCCTGCTGGTGGACGCGCTGGAGCTGGCCGGGCTGGACGCCCTGGCCCAGGTCGACGTGGGCGTGCGGCACCACCGGCACCAGGACGCCCAGGCACTGGGCCGGATGGCCGCGACCATCTACCGCACCGCGCTGGACCGGCTGGCCAGGACCGACCGGCTGAAGGCCGCCGACGACCTGGTCACCCCGAGGCTGACCCAGTTCACCCGGACGCCGGAGGGCTTCGCCCCGACCACGGTCGGGATACCGGGCCTCGACCGCCCACCCGTGGTCACCCTGCCCGAGTACCGCTCCACCGGGCACCGGCGGCAGAACGCGGGCCCGAACACCGGTGGACGGTAGTACGAATACTGAACACCCGTGCAGCAACCGCCCGGACGGCGGGTTTGGCCCCCTCCCCGCAAGGCAAGGCTCTCAACCATGGTCGAAGCAAGCCCGGCACGGATCCTGCTCGCCTCCAACCGGGGGCCGGTCTCCTACAGCATCGAGGACGACGGTGAGCTCACCGCGCGCCGCGGCGGCGGCGGACTGGTGTCCGGGCTGTCCGCGATCGGCGAAGAGGTGGACTCGGTCTGGGTCTGCGCGGCGTTGTCCGAGGGCGACCGCGCCGCCACCCGGCAGGGGCTCACCGACCCCTCGGTCCGGATGCTGGACATCGACGCCGGCACCTTCGCCCGCGCCTACAACGGCATCGCCAACTCGACCCTCTGGTTCGTCCACCACCTGATCTTCAACACCCCGACCACTCCGGTCTTCGGCGCCTCCTTCCGCCGCGAGTGGGCCTCCTACCAGGCCTACAACCGGGCCTTCGCCGAGGCGCTGGCCGAGGCCGCCACCCCCGGCGCCACGGTGATGGTCCAGGACTACCACCTCTCGCTGACCCCCCGGCTGCTCCGCGAGCTCCGCCCCGACCTGCGGATCGGCCACTTCTCGCACACCCCCTGGGCCCCGCCGGACTACTACCGGCTGCTGCCCGACGACGTCGCCGCGCAGGTGCTGGCCGGCATCCTCGGCGCGGACCGCGCCGGGTTCCTGACCCGCCGCTGGGCCGCCGCCTTCGCCGACTGCTGCGAGGCGGTGCTCGGCGCCGCCGTCGACCGCCGCGAGGACGGCACGGTGACCGTCACCCACGCCGGCCGGACGACGGTGCTCGGGGTGCACGCGCTGGGCGCCGACGGCGACTTCCTGCGCGAGCGGGCCCACCGGCCCGATGTGGACTCCCGGCTGGCGGCGCTGCGCGAGGCCGTCGGCGACCGCCGCACCATCGTCCGGGTGGACCGGACCGAGCTGTCCAAGAACATCGTCCGCGGGCTGCACGCCTACGAGCACCTGCTGCGGACCCGGCCGGAGTGGCTGGAGCGGGTGGTCCACATCGCCTTCGCCTACCCCTCGCGACACGACCTGCCGGAGTACCGCGAGTACACCGCCTCGGTGCTGCGCACCGCGCAGGAGATCAACGACGAGTTCGGCACGCCGACCTGGCAGCCCGTCATCCTCCATGTGAACGACGACTTCCCACGCTCGCTGGCCGCCTACCGGCTCGCGGACGTGGCCCTGGTCAACCCGATCCGGGACGGGATGAACCTGGTCGCCAAGGAGATCCCGGCCGTCTCCGACGCGGGCTGCGCGCTGGTCCTCTCCCGCGAGGCGGGCGCCTACGAGGAGCTCGGCGAGGACGCGATCACGGTCAACCCCTACGACGTGATCGCCACCGCCGAGGCCCTCCACACCGGGCTGTCCATGGACCCGGAGGAGCGCGCCGACCGCTGCAAGCGGCTGGCGGCGGCGGGCACCGCGCTGCCGCCCAGCGCCTGGTTCCTGGAACAGTACCGAGCCTTGGAACAGCAGGACTGAGCGTCAGACGGCGGAGCGGGTGTCGATGCCGAGCTCGCGCAGCCGCTCCAGGTTGGCGGCCTCGACCCGGCGTGCCGCGCGGCGGACGCTGGGCCGCATGTCGTGCTGCTTGGTGCCGTTGTAGACGTTGTCGAACATCGCCGCCGGGGCGAAGTGCAGCAGCATGTCCATGATCGGGTAGGAGCGGCGGGCGTCCGGCGGGCCGAGCACGGCCCAGGCCCAGTGCACCCCGCTGAGCGCCACCTCCGGATCGGGGTGCGGCTCACCCGCCCGCGCGGTCCGGAAGACCTCCTCCCGGCCCTCGAATCCGAGCGCCGCCCACTGTCGGCGGGACTCCTCCCGCACCCAGCGTGGTTCGGGCATCAGGCCCTCCCGGTTCCATGGCTCGCGACGCCGCCCGGACGGCGGCGCTACCACGGTACGGGGGCCCGCCCGGGCCGTCCCGGGCGGGGGCTCGGCTACCGGTCCGCCAGTTCCGCCGCCAACTCCGCCAGCAGCGCGGCGATCCCGTCCGGACCGGGGACGACCAGGTCGGCGCGGTCGGCCAGGGCCGCCACCGGGGGCTCGCCGGTGGCCGGGGCGCTGCAGACCAGCAGTCCGGGCAGCCCGGCCGAGTCGCGCAGGCCGTCGACCGCGTCGTAGGCGGCCAGGTCGCCGAGGTCGTCCCCGCCGAAGAGCACGCTGCCGGCCTCCCGCTCGCGCAGGAAGGCGGTCAGCGCGACGCCCTTGTCCATCCCCGGCGGACGCAGCTCCAGCACCATCCGACCGGGCTCGACCGCCAGTCGGTGCCGCGCGGCCAGCGCCCGCAGCGGCGCGTCCAGCTCGGCCAGCGCCGCATCGGGCACGGCGGCACGGCGGGTGTGGACGGCGAGGGCGTGCCCCTTGTCCTCGATCCAGGCGCCCGGCGGCAGCTCCAGCAGCGCCAGGTCCGCCCGCAGCCCGGCGATGCCCGGGTGCTCCCCGGGCGCGCGCAGCTCACCGGTGGCGGCGTCCCAGCGCTCCAGTCCGTAGTGGCCGAGCACGGTCAGGTGCTCCAGGCCGGGGACGTCCGCGAAGCCGCCGAGCCGGACGGCGGTGGCGGCCGGCCGGCCGGTGACCACGACCACGGCGGCGACCAGCGGCGCCAGTCGGGCCAGCGCGGGCACGGCGGCCGGGTGGGCCCTGGCCTGCTCGGGGTCGGCCACGATCGGCGCGAGCGTGCCGTCGTAGTCGAGCCCGACGACGGCGCGGGTCGGATCCTTGAGCAACGCCGCGAGCCCGGCGGCTCCGGCAGCGGTATGCGGTTCGGGAAGGGCCATGGCTCCGACTCTACGGTCCGGGCCCGCCCCGGGGGCCGCGAACCGGGAGGGGTCAGCGGCGGGAGCGGCGCTGCTCCCGGAGCCGTCGGAGCCGGTTGACCAGCAGCGGGTCGTGGGCCAGCGCGGCCGGCCGGTCCAGCAGGCCGTTGAGCAGCTGGTAGTAGCGGACCGGCGCGATCCCGAGCTGCTCGCGGACGGCGGCCTCCTTGGCCCCCGGGGTGCGCCAGGGTCGCGCCTCCAGCGCGAGGATCGCGCGGTCGCGGTCGCTGAGCTCGTCCATCCTGCACTCCCCTCGTTCCGGCGGTACGACCATACGACCTGTCATGGTGTCGGGCGGGTCCGACACCCGCCGCGCGCGCCGGAGCGCAGGCCCGGAATGGCCGCCGCCACTTTCTCGTTCCCCGACAAACGAAGCCTTGTTGAATAAATGCGGAATCAATTCAAATATTGCCATGGCGCGTTCACGTCAATACGATGGAGCCGATCGTCGGCCCAGGACGAACCGAAGCAATGGGAGGCATTTCATGCAGCTCAACAGCAGGCGCGCGACCACCGTCATCGGCGCGGCGGCCGCCGCGCTGGCCCTCACCGCGGGCACGGCGGCCGCCGCGGCCGCCCCACCGTCCATCAACTACCTCAACTGCCCCACCACCGACACCATCTACACGGCGGGCAGCGTCCACATCATTACGTACACATATGACCGGACATCAGTCTTCTACACGACCCAGGGCGAGCTGGGCAGCTACCGGGTCTACTACCAGAACGGCAACGCGGCGAACCAATTGCTGGGGACCTTCGACTACTGGTGCTGAGTGCATTTCGGCGGCGGGTCGACCGATTACGACCTGTCATGGTGTCGGGCGGGTCCGACACACAGTGCCGCTGCCCGCCGGGGCCGGTCGCGGCTAGCGTCGGAGCATGACCAGCATCAGCAGCTTCGCCGTGCACATCCCCGACGCCGACCTGGAGCCGGATCCGCTGGACCCGGAGCAGATCGTCGCCGGCTCCCCCGAGGTCTCCGGCGCGGTCCTCTGGGAGTCCGAGGACGGCAAGCAGATCCGCGGAATCTGGCAGATCACCCCGGGCACCGTCACCGACACCGAGGCCGACGAGCTGTTCGTGGTGGTCAGCGGCCGGGCCACGATCGCGGTCGAGGACGGCGCGACCTTCGACGTCGGCCCCGGCGACGCCTGCGTGCTGCGCGAGGGCGACCGGACCACCTGGACCGTCCACGAGACCCTGCGCAAGGCGTACCACATCACCCTGCCGTAGTCGGCCCGCCGGCACGCACAGAGCCCCGGCCGGGGCGGTCCTCCGTGGAGGTCCGCCCCGGCCGGGGCTCTGCTGCGACCGGCCGACTGCCTGACTACTTGACCGATCCGGAGGTGAGGCCGGAGACGACCTTGCCCTCGATCAGGGCGAACAGGATGATCACCGGGACGGTGGAGAGCAGCCCGGCGGCGAAGAGGTGGCCCCAGTCGGTGGAGTACTGGCCGACGAAGGAGGAGAGCCTGACGGTCAGCGGCTCGGTGCCGGGGTCGGAGTTCATCAGCGTCAGGGCGACGATGAACTCGTTCCAGGCGGCGATGAAGGTGAAGATCAGCGCGGTGACGATGCCCGGCAGCGCCAGCGGGATGATGACGCGGAACAGCGCGCCGATCCGGGAGCAGCCGTCGACGATCGCGGCTTCCTCGATCTCCTTGGGGATGGCGCCGAAGTAGGCGTTGAGGATCCAGATCGCGAAGGCCATGTTGAAGCCGGCGTTGACCAGGATCAGTGCCCAGATCGAGTTCACCATGTTGAACTGCAGGAACTCGCGGTAGATGCCGACGATCATCGCGGTCGGCTGGAACATCTGGGTGATCAGCACCAGGACCAGGAAGACCCCACGCCCGAAGAACTTGCGCCTGGCGGTGTAGTACGCGGCCGGGATGCCGACCAGCAGGACCAGCAGCGTCGCGCCGCCGGCGATCTCCAGGCTGACGCCGATGTTGGAGGCGATGCCGGTGGACAGGAAGTTGTGCAGGGTGGGGTGGCTGGGGAAGTAGTCCCGGTCCAGGAGTTCGTTGTGCGGGCGCAGCGCGGTGATGAACATCTCGATGTACGGCAGCAGGAAGAAGATCCCGATGACGTAGGCGGCGCCGGCGGTGATGACGGTGCGCAGCCGGGGCGGCTTGCGCTGCTTCAGCACCTGCGGGGACCGGGGCTTGGCGGACGCGGGCACGGGCACGGTGTCGGTGGCCATTTGTCAGTCCTCCGCGGAGTTCCACTTGGACGCCCGCAGGAACAGCAGGACGATCACGATGATGAAGCCGAAGTTGACCACCGACATCGCAGCGCCCTCACCGATGTTCGACTGCTCGGTGGTGTACATGAAGATGGTGCTGGTGGCGTCGGCGCTGTTGGCGCCGCCCCCGTTCATCTCGTAGATGATCGGGAACGAGTTGAAGACGTTCATCACGTTGATGAGCGCCGCCACCATCAGCGCGGGGCGCAGCAGCGGCAGGGTGACGGACCAGTAGGTCCGGAAGACCGAGGCGCCGTCGAGCTTGGCGGCCTCGTAGACCTCGCCCGGGACCGCCTGCAGGCCGGCCAGCAGCGCGTAGGTGGTGAACGGGACCGAGACGAAGACCGCGACGAACATCTCCCAGATGAAGGCCGGGGTCTGCTCGGAGAGGGGGTTGGAGCCGGGGCCGTTGAACTGCTTGATGAAGCCGAGGTCGTGACCGATGAGGGTGATCACGCCGTTGCTCGGGTCCAGCATCCACTTGAAGATGATGGCGGTCATCACGACCGAGGCGGCCCAGGGCGCGATCAGCGCCCAGCGGGCGACCTTGCGGCCGGGGAACTGCTTGTTGAAGAGCTGGGCCACACCGAGGGAGACGAGCACGGTGACCGTGACGACGCCGAAGACCCAGACCGCGGTGCGGATGAGGACCCCGTTGAGGACCGGCTCGTCGAACAGCTTGGTGAATTCCGACCACCCGGCCGACCCGTGGTCGAAGCCCATCGAGTCGTACTTCTCGCGGGAGGTCAGGAACATCTGGACGACCGGCCAGATCACTACGAAAAGGATCAGCGCGGCCGCCGGAGCCACCCAGGGCAGGGGAGCGAGTGCGCGAGCCAGACGGCGCAGTGAACCGCCCGGACGTCGTGTGCCCTTGCCCGGTCCGCCCTGCCCGGGCGCAGGCGCCAACGCGTCTGCGTGGGTCGATTGCGTCATGGTCTTCTCCATCGGTGCGCGCCTGCGGCCAGTGCGGCTGGTGGTACGCCGCACTGGCCGCAGGCGCTGCGAGTGGTCTTAGTTGTTCAGGGCGAAGGTCTGCAGGGTGCCCAGGACGGAGGCCGGGGAGCTGGGGCTGTTCACCGCGGCGCCGATGGTCGGCTTGATCTTGCCCAGGACGGCGTCCCAGTTGGTGTTGGTCGGGTACTGCACCGCGTTCGGCACGGCCGCCAGGAAGCCGGCGTCGACCGGGTTGCTCGCGGAGAGCGCGGTCGAGGCGGAGGTGGTGGCCGGCAGCAGGTCGTACTCGTTGTCGAACTGCTCCTGGTACTTGTCCGCGTAGGCGAAGTCCAGGAACGCCTTGATCTGCGCCGCGTGGCCGCCGGTGTTGAAGGCGGTGATGTCGTCGTGGACGGCGAGGGCGGAGGTCAGCGGGCCGCTCTTGCCGGGCATCGCGACGACGCCGTAGTCCGCGGCGGTGAGCTTGCCGGTGGACTGGATGGTCGGGATCAGCGCGCCGGAGCCGCCGACCATGCCGACCGTGCCGGCCGCGAACGCGTCCCAGGCCTGGGTGCGGTTCTGGGTGGCGGCGCCGGACTCGGTGTCACCGGCGGCGACCAGTCCCTGCATGTACTGGAAGGTCGCGATGTTCTGCGCCGAGTTGATCGCGTACTTGCCCGAGCTGTCGGTGTAGTTGCCACCGTTGCCCAGCATCCACATCAGCGACTCGCCCTGCGCCTCCTCCGGGCCCAGCGGCATGTCGTAGCCCACGTTACCGCCCGGCAGCGCCTTGATCGCCGCCGCGTCGGCCTTCAGCTCGTCCCAGGTGGTCGGCGGCGTCGTGATCTTGGCCTGCGCGAAGAGCTTCTTGTTGTAGAACATGGCGCGGGCGCTGGTGGTGAACGGGGCGCCGTAGGCGACGCCGTTGTTCTCCTCCTGCTTCTCGAAGACCGGGATCAGGTTGGCGATGGTGCTCGCCGACATGACCTGGCTCAGCGGGTAGAGCAGGTTGTCGGAGGCGAACTGCTGGGGCGCGTCGCCCTCCAGGATGTCCGGGTACTGCTTGGCCTGGAACATCGCCGTGGTCTTGGCCTGCCAGTCGGTCCAGGAGATCGTCTGGACATGGACCGTGATGCTCGGGTTCTGGGCGTGGAAGGCGGTGGCGATGCCCTGCCAGTAGGCCTGCGAGCTGTTCGAGGTACCGGCCGTGCCGTAGTCGGCGGCAAGCAGGTTGATGGTGGTGGAACCACCACTGGAGCCCGACGAGGCCTTCGAGGAGGAGCTGCTGCTACAGGCCGTCAGGGCCATGGCGCCGGCAACACCGAGAGCAGAGAGAGCGAGCATACGACGCTTCAACGAACTACCGCCTTCGCAGATGCGAACCAGGTCCTGGCCTGGTCCGAATTTGAGTCCAAGGTCGGCAGTTGTGACCGGCGGGCGTGATGAGGGACCACCCGCTCGGACCGGAAGACCTGCCGTCCCCGTTGTGTCGGCAAGTCTGTCCGCGGGCCGGTCAAGAGGTCTACACCATTTACCGAATCGCTGAACTTCATTGCATCCTGCGCAACGACATTACGGACAAACCACCTGTAATTCCGGCAGCGGCAGTCATCTGATGCACCGTCATGTCTCCTACCGTGACCAGTTTCCTGATCGCAACAGTGAAATTTCTCGAACCCCCTTGCGGAATCACCCGGCCGTTCACCTGCGTTTCCACTTGGTCTAGACCACAGGCTCACCCCTTTCGACATCCGTGCAGCTCAAGCCCCTTGACACCGACCGCTACTCTCCGTGAGAAACAGGGAGCGGGGCCGTCGCCGGGCAGGGGGCGGTCGCACCGATCGAAACTTGGACCAGACCAATCCAATAACTGGACTAGACCTCTACTCCCTAGGAAAGGGAGACTGTCCCCCGTGAAGCACGTCATCGCACTCGATGTCGGCGGGACCGGCATGAAAGCCGCACTCGTCGCCCAGGACGGCACGCTCCTGCACGTGGAGCGCCGAGCCACCGGCCGGGAACACGGCACGGACGCCGTCGTCGACGGCATCCTCGACTTCGCCGCGCACCTGCGCGACGAGGGCCTGCGCCGCTACGGCACGGCCGCGGCCGCGGCCGGGGTCGTCGTCCCCGGGACGGTCGACGAGAAGAACGGCATCGCCGTCTTCTCCGGCAACCTCGGCTGGCGCGACCTGCCCATGCGCCGGCTCCTCAGCGAACGGCTGGCCGACGCCGGGCACACGCTGCCGGTGGCGCTCGGCCACGACGTCCGCACCGGCGCCCTGGCCGAGGCCAGGATCGGCGCCGGACAGGGCATCGACCGCTTCCTGTTCATCGCACTGGGCACCGGCATCGCCGGCGGCATCGGCATCGACGGACGGATCGAGGCCGGGGCCCACGGCAACGGCGGGGAGATCGGCCATGTGGTCGTCCGGCCCGGCGGGCCGCCGTGCGGCTGCGGTGGACGCGGCTGTCTGGAGACCCTGGCCTCCGCCTCCGCCGTCACCCGCGCCTGGGCCGCCGCCAGCGGCGACCCGAACGCCGACGCGGCCGGCTGCGCGCGGGCCGTCGAGGCCGGCGACAAGCGGGCGCTGGAGGTCTGGTCCGATGCCGTCGCCGCGCTGGCCGACGGGATCATCTTCGCCCAGAGCCTGCTCGACCCCCGAACGGTGATCATCGGTGGCGGCCTCGCCGAGGCCGGTGACACGCTGTTCACACCCCTGCGCGAGGCAGTCCTGGAGCGGATCACGTTCCAGGTGCCGCCCGCGCTCGTACCGGCGATGCTCAAAGACACCGCCGGATGCCTGGGCGCAGGGCTGCTCGCCTGGGATCTGCTCTCACTGGAGGTGACCGCGTGAACAACGCGGACCGCACTGTGCTGGCCGGGGCCAGGCTCGTCCTGCCCACCGGCGTCGTCGACAACGGGCGGCTGATCGTCGAGAACGGCCGGATCGTCGAGGCGGCGGCAGCGTCGGAGAGCGCGCTGCCCGAGGCCCCTGCGTCCGGGCCGCCGGCGCTGGACCTCGGCGGCTTCACCGTCGTCCCCGGGTTCGTGGACATGCACGTCCACGGCGGCGGCGGGGCGTCCTACGCCTCCGGCATCGCCGAGGAGGCGCTGACGGCCGCCCGGACCCATCTGGAGCACGGCACCACCACCACCGTCGCCTCCACCGTCACCGGCGAGATCGACGAGATCTGCCGGCAGGCGTCGGTGCTCAGCGAGCTGGTCGAGGACGGCGTGCTGGCCGGCGTCCACTTCGAGGGCCCGTTCATCAGCATCAACCGCTGCGGGGCGCACCAGCCCGACCTGCTCCGCGACCCCGACCCGGCGCTGGTCCGCAAGCTGGTCGACGCCGCCCGGGGCACCGCCAAGATGCTGACCCTGGCTCCCGAGCTGGACGGCGGCCTGGAGTCCATCCGGCTGCTGGCCGAGCTCGGCGTGATCGCCGCCGTCGGCCACACCGACGCCGGCTACGACCAGGTGCTGGCCGGCATCGACGCCGGTGCGACCGTCGCCACCCACCTCTTCAACGCCATGCCGGCCATCGGCCACCGCGCGCCGGGCCCGATCGTGGCGCTGCTGGAGGACGAGCGGGTCACCGTGGAGCTGATCGGCGACGGGGTGCACCTGCACCCGGCCGTGATCGACCTGGCCATGAAGGGCGCCGGTCTGGACCGGGTCGCCCTGGTCACCGACGCCATGTCGGCGGCCGGCTTCGGCGACGGCCTGTACCCGCTGGGCCCGCTCCAGGTCCGGGTGGAGAACGGCGTCGCCCGGCTGGTCGAGGGCGGCTCCATCGCCGGCAGCACGCTCACCCTGGACGTCGCCTTCCGCCGCGCGGTGACCCTCAACGGCCTGTCGCTGGAGCGCGCCGCCCAGGTGCTCTCGCTGAACCCGGCCAGGCAGCTCGGCCTGGACGACCGGGTCGGCTCGCTGGAGCCCGGCAAGTACGCCGACCTGGTGGTCCTGGACGCCGACCACCAGGTGGTCGCGGTGATGCGCCGGGGCGAGTGGGTCGTCGGCGCGGACGCCTTCCGGGTGCCGGCCCCGGCCTGACGCCCGACGCCCGCCGACGCCTCCGACGACGCGAGCGGCCTGCCACCCCGGGGGGATGGCAGGCCGCTCGCGTGTCCGTCGGTTCCCGGGTCGGCTAGTTCCAGGGCGGGGTGCTGCTGGAAACGGTCAGCGCGAGCTGGTCGACATTGATCCCGGCCGAGCTGCCGCCGCCGTAGCTCAGGGCGATGGTGTTGCTGCCGGCGTTGAGCGTCACCGAGGCGTACGAGCGCTGCCAGGCCTTGTCCCAGTCGGTGTTGCCCGAGATCCAGTTCTGCAGGTTGATCGTCTGGCTGGTCTGCTTGCCGTTGACGGTCATCGTGAACGGGTCCTGCGAGGTGCTGCCGGCCGCGTTGGCGTAGTGCACCCAGAAGGTGTACTGCCCGGCGGTCGGCACGGTGACATTGGCCCAGGTGATGCTCATCCCGGCGGCCGTCAGCGGGACGAACTTGCCGTCGGTGGAGGCGCCGCCGGTGTGGTTGTTCATCACCACCGCGTTGCCGCCGAGCGTCATGCCGGAGACGTTGGTCGCCCCCGGGAGCGCCGCCGAGGCCGAGGCCGAGGCGGAGGGGCTGACCGAGGCCGAAGCGGTGCTGCTGGCACCGGCCGAACCGCTGCCCTCCGCCGTGGCGGAGGACTTCGGGGGGCTGTTGTGGAGCAGCGCCACGCTGATGCCGATGACCACGGCCAGCACCACGCCGGCCGCGCCGAGCATCACCGCGCGGTTGCTGCCGCCCCGGCCCCGCCCGCGCCGCCGCCGGCCCGGCCACCGGCCCGGCCGCCGCCCTGCGGCGGTCCGGTCGGCGCGGCCTGCTGGCCGTACTGCTGACCGGGCTGCTGGCCCTGTTGCTGACCGGGCTGCTGGAACTGCTGCTGCTGGCCGGGCTGCTGGTAGGGCTGCTGCTGCGGGACCTGCGGCTGACCGTAGGCTCCCGGCTGCGGCCGCTGGCCGTACTGGGTGCGGCCGACCTGCGTCGCCTGCTGGTAGGAGGTGCGCGGCACGCCGGGCTGGGGCGCGGACCGGGGGGCCTCGCCCTCCTGGCCGCGGTAGAGGTAGGCGAACGGGTCGTCGTCCTCGGGCACGCCGTTGTCCTCGGCTGTCATCGAGTCGTCAACTCCCCTGTGGTGGCTTGTCCCTCCGCTCCGGCACGGCAGACGGGACAAGGTCAACGTACATGATCGAATCAGGGCGAAGCACCCTCGCGCACGCCGGAGGGCGGGCGCCCCCGTGTGCGGCACACTACCTCGAACGTGTGACAGAGAGGTAAGGCCGGGACCGGCCCGCGGTCAGCCCGCGCGGCGGTGGGAGCGCCCGCCGGAGGGGTTGTTGCCGGTCCCACCTGCGCGGGAGCGCTTCTCCAGATACATCCGCTCGTCAGCGGTGTGCAGTACCTCGTCGATGGTCATACCGCAGCCTGCCCAGCCGATGCCCAGACTCACACCGACCCGCACCGTACGGCCGCCCTCGACCCGGATCGGCGGGGTGATCGCGGTCCGCAGCCGCCCGGCCAGATCCCGGGCCTCCTCCCGGCCGACGCCGTCGGCCAGGACCACGAACTCGTCGCCGCCGAGCCGGGCCACCGTGTCGCCCTCGCGGACCACGTGCTGGAGCCTGCGGGCCACCTCGATCAGCACCGCGTCGCCGGCGCTGTGCCCGAAGCGGTCGTTGATCGACTTGAAGCCGTCCAGGTCGCAGAAGACCACCGCGAGCCCGCGTCCGCCCGGGGCCTCGGCCGCCGGGTCGTCCGGCAGCACCGCGTGCACGTGCTCGAAGCCCGCCGTCTCGTAGGCCTCGGCCGGACCGCTGTAGAGGCTCTCGTAGGTCGACAGGCCGTAGCTGTGGCTCTCCTCGGCGAGGAGGTCGGCGCCCCCGTCCAGCGCCTGCGGGCGGTCGCACAGCCGCATCCGCAGCCGGATCCGCAGCTCGGCCGCGTTCGGCAGCCCGGTCAGCCCGTCGTGGCTGGCCCGGTGCGCGAGCTGGAGCTCGTGCCGCTTCCGGTCCTCGATGTCCTCGACGTGGGTGAGCAGGAAGCGCACGCCCTCGGCGGTGTCGGCGACCACCGAGTTGCGCAGGTGGACCCAGAGGTAGCCGCCGTCCCGACGGGACAGTCGGACCTCCGCCCGGCCGTTCTCGGCCACCCGGCGCAGCTTCTGCTCGTCCTCCGGGTGGACCAGGTCGACGAAGCTGTAGCGCTCCAGCGACGCCCTGGGCCGCCCGAGCAGCCGGCAGAGGGCGTCGTTGACCCGGGTGAGCCGACCGCCGGCGACATCGTGCAGCTCGGTGATGGCCATCCCGCTCGGGGCGTACTCGAACGCCTGGCGGTAGCTCTCCTCGCTGGCGCGCAGGGTCTGCTGCTCGCGCTCGAAGCGGACCAGCGCGCGCTGCATCTCGGCCCGCAGCCGGGCGTTGCCGATGGCGATGCCGGCCTGCTGGCTGAACATCGCCAGCGCCTCGCGGCCCCAGGCGCCGGGGCGCCGCCCGTTGCGCGGCCGGTCCACCGAGAGCACGCCGAGCAGTTCGCCGCCGAGGCTGTGCATCGGGGCGAACAGGAAGTCGTCGACGTGCCAGTCCTCCTCGACCGGGGAGTCGATGCCGCGTCCGCCGCCCCAGGTGGGGATGTCGGGAGGGCTGGCCCAGGAGCGCTCGCGGGGGACGAAGACCAGCGGGCCCCACTTCTCACCGACCGCCAGCAGCCGGTTCCAGGAGTCCCGGGAGCCCGTCCGGCCGAGCATGGTGTCGATCCCGCTGTCCGGCTCGCCGTCCTCGTCGAGCTCCCAGACCGCGGCGACGACCAGGTCGCCGTCGGGCCGCACCAGGTTGACGGCGGCCGCCTCGTAGCCGAGACCGGTCACCGCCCCCTCCACCACGGCCTGCAGCGTCCCGGCGAGGCTGCGGGCCGCGTTGAGGTCCGCTATGACGCGGTGCAGGCTGCGCAGGGTCTCAAGCCGGACGTACGGCTCCGACTCGGTGTCCATCACGCGCTCCCTCCGTGACAGCGACGCAGCGGTCTCGCCCCCGGGACCCTGGGTGGATCCCTCCGTCTTTTCCTATCGTCCGATTGCCAAGCAAACTGAATCACAGGGAGCACACCAATAGGCACGCTGGGTCAGCAAATGGACGTCACTTGTGACCCAACTCACACAACTGTCGACCGGTGATAAGCAGTTCATTCAGGACAAACCCCGCCAATCCCGCCCCAGCAGCCCCCTTCGACATCGGCCGCTTCAGACAACAAATGAAGCCTCGGAGGGCTTGCGGACATGCAATTCGTTCATTCCTGGGTGTCAATGGCGCGTCAACGGCCCCGACCGGGCCCGTCGACCCCCCGGCCCGAATCCAAACCCGTTTGTCCGGGACCTGTCACTAGGACCTCGGTCGCACCCGCTGCTAGGTCGCACGGCCGATGCGACCTGCCCTCGGACGCGGATACGGTGCTCAGGTGTACATCGCAACCACGACCACCCCAGAACCTGTCGGCAGCGAGGCCTCACCGGAGGAGTTCCGCGCCGCGCTCGGGCACCTCGCCTCCGGCGTGGTGCTGCTCACCGCGCACGACCCGGAGGAGGGGGCGCGGGGCGAGGACATCGGGATGACCGCCACGGCGTTCCTCTCCGTCTCGCTGGAGCCCCCGCTGGTCCTGGTGTCCGTCCGGGCCGACTCGCGGATGGAGGAGGCGCTCTCCCGGATCGACCGCTGGGCGGTCTCGATCCTCGCCGCCGAGCAGCGGACGACGGCTGCCAGGTTCGCCATGAAGGGCCGGGTGAGCGACCGGCTGCTCTTCGCCGACCTGCCGCACGGGCGCGGCGCGGCGAGCGGGGCGCCGCTGGTGACCGGGGCGCTGGCGACGGTGGAGTGCCGCACCGAGCAGCGGGTGACCGCGGGCGACCACCTGCTGCTGATCGGCCGGGTGCTGGAGGCCAGGGCGGACAACTCCGACGGCGAGCCGCTGGTCTACTTCCGCGGGCAGTACCGCCGGCTGGGCTGAGCGCCGGGCCGCGGCGGGCGGGTCAGTCGAACCGCCCGGAACGGCCGCGCTTGACGTCCGCGCGGCGCTTCTTGTCGGTCAGTCGGCGCTCGACCATGCCCCGGCTCGGCCGGGTCGGCCGACGGCTGCGCGGCGGGGGTGCGACCGCCTCGCTCAGCAGCGCCCCCAGCCGGACCGCCGCGGCCTCCCGGTTGCGCCACTGGGAGCGGTGCTCGGACGCCTTGACGATGAGCACCCCGCCGTCCGTGAGCCGCCCGGAGAGGCGCTCCAGCGCCCGCTCCTTCCACACCTGCGGCAGCGCCTCGGAGGCGCCGAGGTCGAAGCGGAGCTCGACCTGGCTGTCGCTGGTGTTCACATGCTGGCCGCCGGGGCCGGAGGAGCGCGAGAAACGCCACTGGAGCTCGGCGTCGGGCAGGACGACCGAGCCGCGGACGCGGACGGGGAGGGACATGGCTCCATGGTCGCCGCTGCCCGGCCCTCCGCGCCAGGCATTAAGGCCGACCCGTCGGGGCGGGCGTCGGGGGCGGACGTCGGGGCGGTGCCGAAAGCGTGGGACGATCGGCGCGTGATCGAGCTCGGCTACTCCCTGTCCAACCGCTTCCCCGACCCCCCGCAGACCGACTACCGCAGCGTCGGCGTCCGCAGCCTGCGGCACGACCTCTTCTGCGGTGACATCCATCTGGAGGCCGAGGGCGGCGAGCTGGCCACCTCCTGGGGCTGGGTGCCGGTGCTGGACTTCGCCTGGGCCGTCTGCGACATCGTCGAGGAGATCGACCGCGACCCGGCCGGCGGCCGCTCCAGTGCGCTCCAGCAGTCCGAGCTGGACTTCACCGAGTCGGCCGACCTGCTGCGCTTCAGCCGCCGCTTCAACTGGGTGGAGATCCGCGCGGACTGGACCGAGGCCCCGCCGCTCACCGTCCGCCACGGCGAACTGCGGCGCGAGGCCCGGGACTTCCTGCACGACGTGATCGCCGACCTGGCCGACATGCACGAGGGCCTGGCCGACAACCCGGCCGTCTGGGAGCTCCAGGCCCGCTTTCCCCGGATGCCCTGAGCGCCGGACGCCCTGAGACCCGGGTCCCGGCCTCCGGGCGCCCTGAACCCGGGCGCAGCGGGGTCAGGGCTCGGTGCTGCGCCCGAGCAGCAGCGCCCCGGACGGCGCCGCCGCCGGAGTCCCGTGGACGTCCAGCCGGTGGAAGCCCAGCCGCTGGTAGAAGGCGAGCGCCCCGCTGTTGCCCGCGGCCATGCCGAGGTGCACCCGGGGCGCGCCGGCCGCGCGCACCGCCGCCAGGAAGGCGGCGACCATCGCCCGTCCCGCGCCCTGCCCCTGGGCCTGCGGCAGCAGGTCGATGTGGAGGTGGGCGGGGTACCGGTCGGGCACCTCGCCGTCCAGCATCCACTCCGGGTGGTGCAGTTGGGCGATCCGCTCGGCATCCGGCCCCTCGCCGCCGCCCTCGGGGTAGCGCGGCCCGACCACCGGCAGCCAGCTGCGCCGGTACTCGGCCACGAAGCGGCGGGTGTCGGGGGTCCCGATGATGTAGCCGATCGCCGTGTCCGCCTCGTCGGCGAGGACGAAGGCGAACTCCGGCTCCAGGTCGACATAGGGCCCGGTGAAGATCTCCGGCAGGATCCGCGGGTCCCGGTAGAGCGCGGTCGCGTCCGCACCGGCGTCACCGGTGCGGACGCAGACGTCGTAGCAGGCTTCCCGGTCGGCCGGGCGGTAGGCGCGTATGGTCGGCATCCCGCCAGCTTGGCACAGCCGGCTGGAGGCCCGACCGACCGGATCCGGTTACTTCCAGAGCGGGCTGGTGACGATCGCCCGGAGCTGCGCCAGGGTCAGCACCGGCAGCGGACGGGTCGCGGCCGTGCCCTGGGCGGTGGAGTTGAACTCCATGACCACGACGCGCAGCCCGTCGGGCTGGAGCAGGTCCGCCACCCGCTGGACCGCGCCGGAGCCGCCCTTCTCCGCACCCTCCTGGCTGAGCAGCAGCTTGTCGCCGTTGCCCAGCGTCGTGGCGGCGGCGAACAACTGGAACATCGCGGAGGCGTCGCTGTTCGGATCGGTGAGGCTCGAATTCAGGTCCCAGTGCTGGACGTTGACCTGGAACAGCGCCGGGCCGCGGCCGTCGTCGAGCTCGACCGAGACGTAGCCGGCCTGGCCGCTCTCCCCCGAGGTGGTGATCCCCTTCGGGAACAGCTTCCCGAGCGTGGCCAGAATGTGCGCCTCGGTGGTGTCGCCCGGGACCGGGGGCTGCGTCACCGGAGCGGGCTTCGGGAGCGCCGCCAGCGCCGGCGTCCAGTCCTCGGCGGTGAGGACGGCCCGGACCTGCGCGGCGGTCAGCGGCGGGTTCTTCCTGGTGGTGGCCGCCCCCTTCTCGGCCGGCGCGTTCCACTCCTCCAACTGCAGCTGCCCGCCGTCGGCGAAGGTCACCGTGCCGCTCCAGTCCTCGGCGGAGGTGGTCCGGGTCGGGTACTCGTAGCCCTGCTCGAACACGAACCGGCCGCCGCCCGCCAGCGTCCCGGCCGTGCACACCGTGTTCGGCACGGCGGAGGCGGCGGGGCAGTCCGGCACCCCGCCGCCGGGGGCCACCCTGGTCAGCGAGAAGTCGATCAGCGCGGCCCCCTTGCCGTCGTCCAGGACCACGGCGGCGGTGCCGCGCGGGCCGGTGCCGGCGGGTGCGAACACCGAGCCGGAGGGCAGCAGCCCGGCCAGCGTGCTGTTCATCCACTGCGCGGAGAGCAGCGGTCCGGTCGGGTGACGCGGGACCGGCGTGCCGTACACGGAGGCCGCACCGATCTGCGAGCGGTTGTCCTTCAGCGCGCCCGGCAGCACCGTGCCGCCGACGACGGCCGCCACGGCCAGCGCGGTGACGCCGCCCAGGATCCCGGCCGTCCGCCGGCGGCGGCGCCGACGGCCGTCCGCGAGGCCGCCGTTGACCAGGGTGACCAGGTCCGGTTGGAAGGACCGCGCCGTGTCCTGGAATGCTGCGCCGAGCTCGTCCTCGAAGGGCATGACTGATCACCATCTCTGTCATCGGGAAGGCACGTGGCAAGTAGGGGGTACAGCTCCTAGTGCTGGGCGAAGTCGCCCAGGCTGGTGCCGAGGACGCCGCGCAGCCGGGTCAGCGCGCGGGAGCACGCGGCGCGGACCACCCCGGCGGTCATCCGCAGGATCGCGCCGGTCTCCTCGACGCTGCGGTCCTCCCAGTAGCGCAGGACCAGCACCGCCCGGTCGCGGTAGGCCAGCCGGCCCAGAGCTTCGAGCAGGGCGATCCGGGTCGCGGAGTCGCCCTCGCGGACGGCGGCCTCGGCGACGTAGCCGGTCGGTTGCTCGCCGCTGCTGCGCCGCCGCTTGTGGCTGATGAAGGTCCGGGCCAGCACGGTGTGGGCGTAGGCCACCGGGTTGTCGGCCGCCGACACCCGGCGCCAGTTCAGATAGACCCGGCCCAGGGTCTCCTGCACCAGGTCCTCGGCCAGGTGGACGTCGCCCCCGGCGAGCAGGCAGGCCGACCGGTAGAGCTGGCCGCTCCGGTTGGTGGCGAACTCGACGAACTCGTCGACCTGTTCCTGCTTCACGCCTCGTCCACCCCGTGCTCGGTCCCGCCGGTCCCCCCGGCCTTCGTTTCCCGCCCCTATGACGCGGCGACGGCGGACCGCGTTACGGGGGGAACCGAGAAAAATCCGACGGGCGGGGTACAGGTCGGTTCCGACCTGTACCCCGCCCGGGGAGGATACGGCAGTGCGGTTCACCACCGCGGGTTCAGCGGGGTGGGGGCAGCCTGCTCAGGAAGACCTGGAAGGCGGTCGGATCCACCCGGGTCACCCCGGCGAAGGGGTAGTCCATCTCCTTGATCAGGATCAGCGAGACCACCACCAGCGCCCCCAGGGACAGCACCATCAGGCCGTGGGCCACGCTGTTCGACAGCCCGAAGAGAAAGGTGAACCCGACCGTCAGCACCCCGCCGGCGATCAGCGCGACCCACAGGATCGCCGGGACCGAGTCGCTCACCTCGTTGAGCCGCTCGCGTCTGGCCGACGCGAGGTTCTCGACATCGGTGACCGCATGGTCGTAGAGCACCTGCTGCTGGGCGGTGACCGGCTGGTAGCCGTAGACCAGCGAGCGGATCTGGTAGACCAGATCGGTGGCCTGCGGGCTGCTCCTGTGGTCGACCATCAGCGACCACTCGGAGTTCTCGACGGTGTTGGCGTAGGCGAGGGTGTCCTTCTCGATCTCGGCCCCCACCGGGAGCGGCATCGAGCGGGAGATCCAGTAGACCCCGGCGAGTGAGTCGGCCTCGCTGAAGGTGTTCTGCTGGGCCGCACCGACGTTCCCCCAGACCGAGATCACCACGAAGCCCAGCAGCACCGCGTACAGGACACCGACCCCGGCGAAGATGAAGCCGGCCACCTCGTTCTGGCCCTCGCGGCGGTGGTGCGGGACCAGCCGTTGGACCACCCAGAGCCCGCAGGCGATCCCGGCCATGGACAGTACGAAGATGACGACGTCGGACCAGTTCAATGAGCCCCCTTCGATCGAGCGGGCCGGCCTGTCGACCGGCCCGCCGCGGACGCGAGAACGGTGCGGCTCAGCCGTACTGCCGGGCGACCTCCACGTTCTCCAGTACGCCGAGGGCGTCCGGGACCAGGATCGCCGCCGAGTAGTAGGCGCTGACCAGGTACTGGATCACGGCCTTCTCGTTGATGCCCATGAACCGCACCGAGAGGCTGGGCTCGTACTCGTCCGGCAGGCCGGTCTGGTGCAGCCCGACCACGCCCTGGTTGTCCTCGCCGGTGCGCAGCGCCAGGATCGAGCTGGTGTTGCCGCCGTTGATCGGGATCTTGTTGCACGGGAAGATCGGCACCCCGCGCCAGGACGGGATCCGGTGGCCCTCGACGTCCACCGTGTCCGGGTAGAGGCCGAGCCGGTTGCACTCGCGGCCGAAGGCGGCGATGGCCCGGGGGTGGGCCAGGAAGATCTTGGTCCCCCGGCGACGGGAGAGCAGTTCGTCCAGGTCGTCCGGGCTCGGCGGGCCGCCGTGGGTCTGGATCCGCTGCTCGTGGTCGGCGTTGGCCAGCAGCCCGAAGTCCGGGTTGTTGACCATCTCGTGCTCCTGGCGCTCGCGCAGCGCCTGGACGGTGAGCTTCAGCTGCTGCTCGATCTGGTTCATCGGCTGGTTGTAGAGGTCGGCGACCCGGCTGTGGACCTGCAGCACGGTCTGGGCAACGCTCAACTCGTACTCGCGCGGCGTCAGTTCGTAGTCGACGAAGCTGCCGGGCAGCTCCTCCTCGCCCTCGTGGCCGGCCGCCAGGGCGATCTCGGCCTGGCCGTGCTTGTCCTGGGCCCTGGCGGCGTCGGCGCGGAAGCGCTCGACCTGCTCGCGCAGTTCCGGGGAGCGGCCGAGCAGGTCGGCGAAGGCCTCGCGCGGCAGCACCAGCAGGGTGCCGGCGGTGGCCGCCTTGGCGGTGTAGTCCCAGGTGGCGCCGTCATCGAGCAGGGTCTCGTCACCGAAGTGGGCACCGTTGGAGAGGGTGCCGAGCACCGCCTCGCTGTCGCCGAACTTGCCGTCACCCAGCTTACGGACCTTTCCGTGGGCGACCACCAGGACATGGCCGACCGGCACCCCGCGCTCGGCCAGGACCTCGCCGGGCTCGAACTCGCGCTGCTGGAAGCGTCCGGCCAGCTCGGTGAGCAGGGCCTGGTCGTCCAGGCCACGCAGCAGCGGCAGTTCGGCGAGGGTCGGCGGAACAATCGTTACTGCGGAGCCGGTCTGGGTGAAGCTGAGCCGCCCGCAGCCGATCGCATAGCTGAGACGCCTGTTGACGCGGTAGCTGCCGCCGCTGACCTGGACCCAGGGCAGCATCTTCAGCAGCCAGCGCGAGGTGATGCCCTGCATCTGCGGCGGCGTCTTGGTCGTCGTCGCGAGGTTCTTCGCTGCGGCTGTGCCGAGAGCGGTCTGCTGTTCAGTCATCTCTAGCTGTCTCCCCAGAAGCCGGTGTGACGTGCGCTTCCAGAGTGACGGTGTCGGGGGTGCCGGGCCATTCCCCGATCGAGTGAGCATGTTCGATTCCGGATCGGGGTAATTGCGAAATGATGCAGCGTCAGTTCTCCAGCGCGGAGAGCAGATCGGGCCAGACGACGGACTCCGGGTCAATCAGGTCGAAGTGGTCGAGCCCCAGGAATTCGACCGACTTCACGCTGTCGCCCGCGCTTTCGGCCCGCTCGGCGTACACCCGGCTCATCGCCAACGGCACCTGGACGTCCTCGGTCCCGTGCAGCAGCGTCACCGGGACGCCGAGCGGCAGCAGCGCCATCGGGTCGGCCAGCGCGTAGCGTCCGGGCACCCGGTCCGGGCCGCCGCCGAGCAGCCGGGCGGCGACGCCGTCCTCCAGACCCCAGGCGTCGGTCAGTTCCAGGGAGTTGCATCCGGCGAGCGAGACCACGCCGTCGGGCCGCCAGGAGCTGTGCCAGCCGCAGTCGATCGGGAGCCGGTGCCGGGCCGCCGCCCACAGCGCGAGCTGGCCGCCGGCCGAGTGGCCGAGCAGCACCGTGCGCCGGGGCCGGATCCCGTGCGCGGCGGAGATCGCGCCGAGCGTCTCGCAGAAGGTCGCGATGTCGTCGAAGGTCCCCGGCCAGCCCCCGCCGGAGGGTCCGATCCGGCGGTACTCGGGCACCACCACCGCATAGCCGGCCCGGGCCAGCGCATCGGCCAGCGGGCCCACGTGGGCCCGGTCGTACCGGTCCGACCAGAAGCCGCCGTGGATCAGCACCACCAGGGTGTCCGCCGCGCCCCGGGGCAGCCGCAGGTCGGCGACCTGTTCCGGGCGGTCGCCGTAGCGGGCGGTGTGGTCCGGCGGCGGCGCGGGTCGGCTGAGAATGTCTCGGCTCATCGGTCGGCTCCCTCTGGTGCCTCGGCGGCAGGTCGGGCCCCGCTGCTGCGGACCGGCCCCGCGACGGAGCTCAGGCCGGCTCGACCGGGCGCCAGAGTACGGGACTGGAAAGGATCATGGTGCTGGAGGGCTGCCCGTACTCCGCCACTCGGTCGATCAGCGCCTCGAACTCCGCCATCGACGCCACCGCCACCATCAGCACACAGCACGCTCCCCCGGTCACCCGGTGCAGTTGGAGCACCTCCGGCCAGCCGCGGACGGCGGGGTCGCGCAGCACGCAGCGCGGCCCGTAGCACTGCACCTGCACCAGGGCGCTCACCGGGAGTCCGGCGCGGACCAGGTCGACCTCGGCGTGGTAGCCCTTCAGCACCCCGGAGGCCTCCAGCCGCCGCACCCGCTCGGCCACCGCCGGGGAGGACAGGTTCACCCGCCGCGAGAGCTCGTTGAAGGAGAGCCTCGCGTCCTGCTGCAGTTCGGCCAGCAGCCGCCGGTCCAACGCGTCCATCCCCGGTCCTTCCGATCGACAATCCATCCGCACTGTCTGCCTTGTGCATGGTAGGCAACATCGGCGAAGTGGGCTGCGACGGCCATTCATCGCGCGCCCGGATCGACGCAGAATGATCGTGCGGCGCAACGGTGCGGCGCAGATGGAGACGTGCCATGCCCACCACCGCACACCCCGCAGCCCCCGCAGCCGCTTCGGCCGCTTCGGCTCCGAAGGTCGACTTCGACGGCCCCAGCACCCCGTACGCCGCCTACGCCGGGATAGACACCCTGCACTCGCTGCTCCAACCACGCAGCAAGGAGCCGGCCGAGACCTCTTTCATCGTCGCCACCCAGGTCATGGAACTGCTGTTCGGCCTGCTCCGGCACGAGTGGACGCTCGCCCAGCAGGCCCTGCGCGCCGACGACCTGACCGGGGCCACCGCCGCCCTGCGGCGCGGGCTCGGCGTCCAGGACGTCCTGGTCTCCTCCTGGGACCTGCTGGCGACGATGACCCCGGTCGAGTTCGACGCCTTCCGCCCGCAGCTCGGCGAGGCCAGCGGCTTCCAGTCGTACACCTACCTCCACCTGGAGTTCCTGCTCGGCAACCGGAACGAGCGGCTGCTCGCCCTGTACGCCGGCAGCCCGCGGATCCACACCGAACTGGCCGAGACCCTGCACGGACCGAGCCTGCCCGAGGACGCCAGGGGCGTGCTCGACCGGCGCGGCGTCGCGGACTGGGCCGCCGTCTACCGCGACCCGGCCCTCCGCGACCTGGCCCAGCTCGGCGAACTGCTGCTGGACGTCGCCGAGCGGGTCACCCGCTGGCGGCAGCGGCACCTGGTCGCGGTCAAGCGGGCCATGGGCGCCAAGCCGGGGACCGGCGGATCCAGCGGGCTGAGCTGGCTGGCCAAGGCCGCCGAGCAGGACGTCTTCCCGGAACTCTGGGCGGCCCGCAATGAGCTCTGAGCCCACCGCCGCGACCCCCGCCGAACTGGACGCGGCCGACCCGCTGCGCGACCGGCGCGAGCACTTCGTGCTGCCCGAGGGCGTGCTCTACCTCGACGGCAACTCCCTCGGCGCGCTCCCGGTGCACACCCCCGCCCGGGTCGCCGAGCTGGTCGAGCGCGAATGGGGCCAGGGCCTGATCCGCAGCTGGAACGAGGCCGGCTGGTACGACCTGCCGCGCGGCCTCGGCGACCGGATCGCCCCGCTGGTCGGCGCGGCCCCCGGCCAGGTCGTGGTCTGCGACTCGACCTCGGTCAACCTGTTCAAGGTGCTCACCGCCGCGCTGCGGCTGCGCCCCGAGCGCCGGGTGCTGGTCTCCGAGGAGGGCAGCTTCCCGACCGACCTCTACCTGACCGAGGGCGTGATCGGCGGCGCCGGCGACGGTCCCGGCGGCTACCGCCGACGGCTGCTCGGCCGCGAGGAGCACAGCCTGGAGGCCCTCGACGCGCTGCTCGACGCGGACACCGCAGTGCTGCTGCTCTCCCACGTCGACTACCGCACCGGGCGGCTCCGGGACATGGCCGCCGTCACCGAACTGGCGCACCGGCACGGCGCGCTGGTGGTCTGGGACCTCTGCCACTCGGCCGGGGCGCTGCCGGTCCGGCTGGACGACTGCGGCGTCGACTTCGCCGTCGGCTGCGGCTACAAGTACCTGAACGGCGGCCCCGGCGCGCCCGCCTTCCTCTACGCCGCCGAGCGCCACCACGCCGCCGCCGAGCAGCCGCTCACCGGCTGGTTCGGCCATGCCGAGCCCTTCGCCTTCGAGACCGGCTACCGCCCCGCCCCCGGCATCGGCCGCTTCCTCACCGGGACCCCGCCGCTGCTCGCCCTGGCCGGGCTGCAGGCCGCCCTCGGCATCTGGGAGGAGGTCGACCTGGACGCGCTGCGCGCCAAGAGCCTGGCGCTGACCGACCTGTTCCTCGACCTCACCGCCCCGCTCGGACTGGAGGTGCTCACCCCGCTCCCGCCGGAGCAGCGCGGAAGCCAGGTCTCGCTGCGCCATCCGCAGGCCAGGGCGGTGATGGCGGCGCTGATAGAGCGCGGGGTGATCGGCGACTTCCGCGCCCCCGACGTGCTGCGCTTCGGCTTCACCCCGCTGTACCTGTCCTACGCGGACGTCGCCGCGGCGGCCCGGGCGCTGTGCGAGGTGGTCGGGTCCGGGATCTGGCGCGAGCCCCGCTTCGCCGACCCCGGCGGCGCGGTGACCTGACAGGAGTGTTGCCCGAGTACGCCACTGTTGAATCCGAGGGCCTGCTGCCACAATGACGGTATGCCCGCCGCCGCCAGGTCCCGCCGCGCCCTCGGTCTCGCCCTGCTCTCCGCCTGCGCCTTCGGCGGCTCCGGGGTCGCGGCCAAACCGCTGATCGGCGCCGGGCTCTCGCCGGTGCAGGTGGTCTGGCTGCGGATGGCCTGTTCGGCGCTGGTGCTGCTGCCGGTCGCGGTGCGCCACCGCGACCTGCCGCGCCGGCATCCCGGGCTGCTGCTCGGCTTCGGCCTGGTCGGCGTGGTCTTCGTGCAGGGCTGCTACTTCTTCGCCATCTCCCGGATCCCGGTCGGGGTGGCGCTGCTGATCGAGTACCTGGGCCCGGCGCTGCTGCTCGGCTACGTCCGCTTCGTCCAGCGGCGCCGGGTGACCCGGGCCGCGACCGTCGGCGCGCTGGTGACCATGGCCGGTCTGGCCCTGGTGGTGCAGTTCTGGGAGGGCCTGGGCGGCCTCGACCCGGTCGGCGTGCTCGCCGCACTGGGCGCGGCCCTGGGGATGGTCGGCTACTTCGTCATCTCCGAGAAGTCCGGGGCCCAGGCGGCCGACCCGGCCGGGCCGGAGCGGGCGCCGATCGACCCGCTCGGGCTGACCGCCTACGGGCTGCTGATCGGCGCGCTGATGCTGCTGCCGTTCGCCCAGCCCTGGTCGATCCACTGGCGGTTGCTCGGCGGGCAGGCCGACCTGGGCGGGCAGCGGCTGCCCGCGCTGGTGCTGCTCGGCTGGATCGTGCTGATCGCCACCGTCCTCGCCTACCTGACCGGGGTGGCCTCGGTCAGCCGGCTCTCCGCGCCCGTCGCCGGGGTCGTCGCCTGCCTGGAGGCCGTGGTGGCGACGGTGCTGGCCTGGGTGCTGCTGGGCCAGCACCTGGACAGCCCGCAGATCGTCGGCGGGCTGCTGGTGCTGGTGGGCGCCTGCGTGGCGCAGACCTCGGGCGCGGTCGCCGGACCGGCCAGGAAGGGCCCCGTCGCGGAGGGCTCGACCGCCGAGGAGTCGACCGCCGAGGACTCGACCGCGGGAAGCCGGACCGCGGTCAGCCCCGCCGGTACGGCGCGGGGCTGACCTGGTCCGGGTCCTCCGGCAGTCGGCAGATGTGCTGGAGCCACAGCCCGGCCGCCATCACGCCGATCCCGGCCAACACCGCGAGACCGGCGGTGACCACCTGGCCGTGCCGCCCCGGGACGGAGTCCCACTGGCTGCCCAGGAACACCCCGAGCCCCCCGTAGACGCCGGTGACCAGGGCCGCGACCAGGGCGCTGGCCTGCCCCAGGACCACCGCGCGGGCCGCCCCCAGCGGGTCGACCCCCTTGGCGTCGGGGACCCGCTCGCGCTGGGCCCGCAGCCGGGCCCGGAGCGAGACGGCGGTCGCGGCCAGCACCACCGCGATGATCGCCAGCACGATCGGGGCGGCCGTGGGCACGCCGGGAACCGTCCCCAGCGAGTTCCACAGCCGGGTGCCGCCCCAGCAGAGCAGCCCCGTGACCAGGGTGATCCCGACGAGTACGACCGGGCGTAGCGGCTTCACTTCTCCCCTTCTCGCAAGCTTCTTCTCTTCTCGCAAGCTTCTTCTCGGTACCGCTGCCCTTCGGAACCGCTACTGCGGCAGGTGCAGCGCCAGGTCGGTGCGGCGGCGCACGCCGTCCTCGCCCACCGCGGCCAGCAGCCCGGCCACCGGCCCGTGGCCGGCCAGCTCCGCCTCCGGGTCCGCGTCCAGCCACGGGGCCAGCACGAAGGCGCGCTCATGGGCCCGGGGGTGAGGCAGGGTCAGCTCGGGCTGCGTCAGCTCCACGCCCTCGTAGGCGAGGATGTCGACGTCCAGGGTGCGCGCACCCCAGCGGACCTCGCGGACCCGGCCGAAGGCGTCCTCGACCGCGTTGGCACGCTCCAGCAGCGAGTGCGGCGGCAGGGTGGTGCGCAGCACCAGGACCGCGTTGAAGTAGGTCGGCTGGCCCTCGGGGCCGCCGACGCCGTCGGTCTCGTAGACCGCCGAGACGGCCTTGACCCGGACGCCGGGGGTCTCCTCCAGCGCGTCCACGGCGCCCTGGAGGTTCTCCAGCCGGTTGCCGAGGTTGCTCCCCAGCGCGACGACGGCGCTGCGGGGGTTGTGCAGGGTGGTGTCGGCCGAGTCGACGCGCTGCTCGACCTCGGGGGCTACGGGCGTGGTGGTGGGGTCGCTGCTCATTCGCGGCTCCGAACGATGGTGATGGTCACGTCGTCGAACGGCACGGTGATCGGGGCGTCCGGCTTGTGGACGGTCACCTCGACCTCCTGTACCGCGTCGTGCTTCAGACATTGGTCGGCGATGCGCTGGGCCAGGGTCTCGATCAGGTCGACGGGCTCGCCCTGGACGATGGCGACGACCTCCTCCGAGACGATCCCGTAGTGCGCGGTGCGGGTCAGGTCGTCGCCGGAGGCGGCCGGCCTGGTGTCGAGGCCGAGCACGATGTCCACCACGAAGGTCTGGCCCTGCTCCCGCTCACGCGGGAACACTCCATGATGGCCACGGGCCCGCAGGCCCTTCACGGCGACACGGTCCAGCAATCGAATCACTCCCACTGTCCAGGCACCTCTACTCTGTCCGGGCGCGCCGGGGCGCGGGGAGCAGGGAGGAACGCGGCAGGCGACGTTGCCTGCCTGAACCAAACTACCTCCCGGTTCCGACAGTCCCGGTCGGGCGGGTGGCCCCGCACGCAGGGCCAACGACGGGTCGCGACCCGGAATTCCCCGCCCCCGGAAGCACCCGGAGGCGCAGCGGAGGGGCACCGGCGGACCGGCTACTCGTCCTCACCGCTCGTCAGCACGGGTGAGCCGTGGTGCGACCAGAGCCTCCAGCCTGCGGCGGTGCGCCGGAACAGGTTGGTGGCGACGATCCTGCCGCCGACCAGCGGGCCGAGCTCGCCCTCCTGTTCCGACTCGCCGCCGGAGAGGATGTTCTCGGTGCAGGTGACCAGGGCCACATCGCCGAGCAGCTCGATCTCCACATCGGTGAGGAAGAACTGGATGTACTCGGTGTGGGCCATGATCAGCGCGTAGGAGCGCAGCACCGAGGCCCGGCCGCGCAGCACCGGCCAGCCCGGGTGGACGCAGACCGCGCCGCGGACGTCGTCGGCGTCGGCGCCGGACACCCAGACGTCGGTGAGCGCGTCCAGGTCCCCCGCCTCCAGGGCGGCGTAGAGCGAGGCGTTGGCGGCCTCGACCGCCTCCTCGTCGGCGCCCGCGGCGCTCATCGGTCCGCCCCGCGGGCGGCTCGCAGCGCGGACTCCACCCGGACGGCGTCGGCCGTCGCGGTGACCTCGTGCACCCGGACCGCCCAGGCCCCCTGGGCCGCCGCCAGCGCCGAGACGGCGGCGGTGGCGGCGTCCCGGGCACGGGCCGGACGGAGCTCGCCGGTGGCCGGATCGGCCAGCAGCGTGCCCAGGAAGCGCTTGCGGGAGGCGGCGACCAGGATCGGCCGGCCGAGCCTGGTCCAGGCGTCCAGCCGGGCGAGCAGCGCCCAGTCGTCCTCGCGGCGCTTGGAGAACCCGAGCCCGGGGTCGACGATGATCTGGGCGGGGTCGACCCCGCCGGACACCACGGCGTCCATCTGGCGCTCCACTTCCTCGATGACCTCCCCCACCACATCCCCGTAGGAGGCGAGTTCATCCATCGAGGCGGACTGTCCGCGCCAGTGCATCACCACGAAGGGCACCCCGGTCCCGGCCGCGACCGGGACCATGTCCGGGTCGGCGAGCCCGCCGCTGACGTCGTTGACGATCCGCGCGCCGGCCTCCACCGCGGCCTCGGCCACGGCCGCCCGCATGGTGTCGATGCTGACCGTCACCCCGGCCTCGGCCAGGCCCCTGACCACCGGAAGCACCCGGCGCAGTTCCTCCTCCCGGGTGACCCGCACCGCGCCCGGCCGGGTTGACTCGCCGCCCACGTCCACGATGTCGGCGCCCCGGGCCACCAGCTCCAGACCGTGCGCCACGGCCAGGCCGGGATCGAGCCAGAGCCCGCCGTCGGAGAAGGAGTCCGGGGTGACGTTGACGACGCCCATCACCCCGCAGCGGCCCCAGTCGTCGACGCCGGGCAGAGCACTCTTGAAGGCGTTCATGGAGCCATTGTCGCGGGCTGGACGTCCGGACCGGGGGCCACCTCCGTCCGCGACCCGCCGCGGCGGGTGAACCTGCGCAGGCTCCGCGGCAGCTCCATCACGATGAACGCCTCCGCCTGGAGCGCCGAGAGCCCGATCCGGGGCAGGTCCCGGGCGGTCGGGTAGACCAGGAAGCGGGGCTCCCAGATCGGCCGGAACTTGGCGTTGAACTTGTACAGCGACTCGATCTGGAACCAGCGCGAGAGGAAGACCAGCAGCCCGCGCCAGGCGCGCAGCACCGGCCCCGCGCCGATCCGCTCCCCGCGCGCCAGCGCCGAGCGGAACATCGCGAAGTTCAGCGAGACCCGCTCCACGCCCAGCTCGGGGCAGGCCTGGAGGGCCTTGACGATCAGCAGCTCGTTGAGGCCGGGGTCGGCGTCGCGGTCGCGGCGCATCAGCTCCAGCGAGATGCCGTCCTTGCCCCAGGGCACGAAGTGCAGCACCGCGCGGATGTCGCTGGCGCCGGGCGCGGCGTCCTCGGGCAGCTTGTGCGCGGTGATCACCACGCAGCCCTCGTCGGCCGGGTCGCCGAAGCGGCCCAGCGCCATCGAGAAGCCGCGCTCGGTCTCGGTGCCGCGCCAGGCGTCGGCGGCGTAGCGGATCTGGTCCCGCTCGACCTCGGTCAGCTCGTCCACCCGGCGGACCCGGCACTCGTAGCCGGCCCGCTCGATCCGCTTCACCATCTGTCGGACGTTGCGCATGGCGCGGCCCTCCAGGGTGAAGTCCTCCACCTCGACGATGGCCTCGTCGCCGATCTCCAGCGCGTCCAGCCCCGCCTCGCGGGTCCAGACCTCGCCGCCGACCTCGCTGCAGCCCATCACGGCCGGCACCCAGGCGTAGCGGTGGGCCTCCTCCATGAACCGCTTGATCGCGCCGGGCCAGGCCTCGACGTCGCCGATCGGGTCGCCGGAGGCGAGCATCACCCCGGACACCACCCGGTACGCGATGGCGGCCTTGCCGCTCGGCGAAAAGATCACGCTCTTGTCCCGGCGGAGCGCGAAATAGCCCAGCGAGTCGCGGGCGCCGTGCCTGGTCAGCAGCTCCCGCACCTGGTGCTCCTCGTCCGAACTGAGTTCGGCGATCGGCTTGGAGGGCTTGGTCGCCAGCCACACCGTGCTGACCGCGGTGAACAGTCCCAGCGAGGCGAGCGAGTAGTAGACCGCGTCGTGCACCCGGTGGTCGGTGTAGTGGATCGGGCCGCCGATGCCGAACAGCCCCCAGGCCACCTCCCACCAGCGGTCGTGGAAGCTGGGCTCGCCGCCGAGGGCGTGCGCGTGCGAGCTGACGATGATCAGGCCCAGACCGAAGCTGAAGATCGACATCGCCACGAAGTTCCACAGCGCCCGCCAGCGGGTGCGCGGGTCGGAGAGGGCGTAGAACTCGTGCCGGTTGAACAGCAGCACCAGGAAGACCGCGATGGCCACTATGGCCGTGCCCCGGTGGTGCCAGCGGAGGACCTCCAGCACCGCGCCGACCGGCAGCAGCACCACGACGGCCTTCCAGGCCCGCTGCTTCCGGCGGCGCAGCGCGTGCGCGAGCATCAGCAGCAGGATGCCGACCACCAGTGAGGCGGCGGTGGCCAGGGTGTTCACGCCGGGCAGGAAGTTGGCGAGTTCACGGACCCGGGAGTCGCGCAGATGCGGCGCGACGGCCCCGACGATGTCGATGAGGCCGACCAGGGCGGTGGCGTAGCCCATGGCGGAAGGCACCCAGGGACGGGAGACCTTTGGCAGCTGAATGCCCTTCCGGTTGCGGCTCTCGGAAGGCTGGGGGTCGTTCATAGGGCTCCACAGTAGAGCCTTCGGTAAGGACTTCGGTCAGACCGTAGTAGGAGTGGGTCATCACCAGGCATGAGTTCTCCGTCCGTGCATAACGTTTTGCTAAACCACAGCAACTTCCCAGGCATCCTGGAACGTCTAGACCTCCTGTCATGCCAATCGTCATTACGTCCGGGAAGTGGACCCATGGGACTCACCAGCCAGAAACTGCAGACACTCGTCGCGGTGTTCGCGGTCGTCTGTTTCGCAGCCACGGTCTGGTTGTGGCCCCGTCTCGCCAAGCGCGCGTGGTGGTCCTACCTGGCCCGGATCGGCGTGCTGCTGGCGAGCCAGCTGCTGACCCTGGCCGCGATCGGCCTGGCGGCGAACAACTGGGGCGGCTTCTACAGCTCCTGGGGCGACCTGATGGGCAGCGACCAGGGCGCCACCCCGGGGATCACCAACGGCTACCACCCGGCCGGCGTGGCGGGCGTGGACATCCTCGACTCCAAGCCGGTGCCGCTGGAGCTCGGCGGCGCGACCGGCAGCGGCGGGACGCTGCAGCAGGTCGTCGTCCAGGGCTCGGGCACCGGGCTGACCGAGCCCGGCTACGTCTACCTGCCGCCGCAGTACAAGGATCCGGCCTACGCCCACACCAAGTTCCCGGTGATCCTGGTCTTCACCGGCTACCCGGGGACGGCCCAGAACCTGATCACCCGGATGAAGTATCCGACGGTCGCGGCCCAGGCCATCTACGAGAAGCAGATGCAGCCGTCGATCATGGTGCTGATGCGGCCCTCGGTCGCCATGCCCCGGGACACCGAGTGCCAGAACGTGCCCGGCGGACCGCAGGCCGAGACCTTCTTCGACACCGATCTGCACCAGGCCATGGCCGCCCGCTACCGGGTCGCCGCCGGCGGTGCGGGCTGGGGTGTGATCGGGGACTCGACCGGCGGCTACTGCGCGCTGAAGCTGAGCATGCGCAACCCGGGCGCCTTCGCCGCGGCGGCCTCGCTCTCCGGCTACTACAAGGCCGCCGAGGACGACACCACCGGCAACCTCTTCGGCCCCGGCAAGGGCGACCAGCGGCTGCGCAACGAGAACGACCTGATGTGGCGTCTGAAGAACCTGCCCGCACCGGAGGTGTCGGTGCTGGTCACCAGCAGCCGGCAGGGCGAGTACGACTACCGGGCGACCGAGCAGTTCATCGCCGCGGTGAAGGAGCCGATGCAGGTCTCCTCGCTGATCCTGCCCAGCGGCGGCCACAACTTCGACACCTGGAACCGGGAGACCCCGGAGGCGCTGCGCTGGTTGGCGGCCCGGCTCCAGCCCCCGGTCGGGGGTCCGGACGGAGGTCCGGGCAGTTCCCCGAGCGGGACGGGAACCGACGTGTCCTGACACTCGTCGAACCGGGGGCGGTGCCGGAGGGGCGCCGAACAGGTCGTCAGGGCCTCTGTCCGGCAGAGCCCCTGGGGACCGCAGCGAATGCGATGGCGGGTCCATCGCGCAGGCCGGAGCACCGGCCGACGGCGGGGGCCAGCGGGCGTTCGCGGTGAACCGAAGGATCGACGCCGGCCGGCCGGCCGGAACAGGAGCAGCACCGATGAACCTGACGAGCGACACGCTGCTGGACGCGATGATCGCGCTCACCGTGATCAGCGTCGCCCTCACCGTCTGGCTGTGGCCACGCCTGGCCGGGCGCGGACTGCTCTGGATACTCGCCAGGCTCGGCATGATCCTCATGTCCCAGGTCTCCCTGGTGCTGGTGGTCGCGCTCATGGTCAACTCCTACGGCGACTTCTACCCGACCTGGCAGGACCTGGTCGGCGGCGGCGGCAACCAGCAGGTGGCCTTCGGCCAGACCAGCGGAGGGGCCGGCACCGCCGTCAACGGGGTCATCGGCGGCAAGCTGCTGGTACCGGTCCCGGGCGGGGCCGACTCCGTCAAGGACATGCCGAAGGGGCCCGCCGACCAGGTCGGCCAGCTCAGCGAGGTGCGGCTGTACGGCAAGAGCTCGCACCTGGACGCCCTGGCCTACGTCTACCTGCCGGCCCAGTACTTCCAGCCGGCCTACGCCCACACCGCGTTCCCGGTGATAACCGCCTACCCGGGCTACCCGGGCTGGGTGCAGCAGCTGGTCCAGCGGATGTCGCTGCCGGAGCAGGTGGCCTCGATGGAGATGCAGGGCAAGATGCAGCCGACCATCCTGGTGCTGGTCTCCGAGAACGTGGTCGCCCCGCGCGACACCGACTGCGTCAACGTGGTCAAGGGGCCGCAGGTCGACACCTTCATGAGCACCGACTACGCGGCGGCGATCCGCTCCGGGCTCCGGGTCACCGACGACCCGCGCGGCTGGGGGCTGACCGGCTACTCGGAGGGCGGCACCTGCGCCCTGGAGCTGGCCATGCGCCACCCCGACCTGTTCGGCGTGGTCGGCGACATGGGCGGCGACTACAGCGACCTGGAGGACGGCGAGAGCGGCAACCTGTTCGGCCCGAAGGGCAGCCAGAGCCGGGCCGAGCTGATGCAGCAGTACAACATAGCCTGGCGGCTCGCCCACCTGCCGGTGCCCAGCATCCAGGTGCTGGTGGCCACCACCGAGAAGGAGAGCGACTACAAGGCCACCCAGGCCTTCCTGCAGGAGGTCCGGGCCCCGATGACGGCCACGCCGATGTTCCTGAAGGTCGGCGGGCACAACTTCGGCACCTGGACCCAGGAGCGCGACCCGGAGCTGGTGTGGATGAGCCAGCACATGGCCCCGCCGGTCGCGGTCACCACCCCGACGCCGCCCCCCACCAGGACGCCCCCGGCCAAGGGCGCCACCCAGGGCCCGGCCAAGGGCGCCGGCACCGCCACCCGCGGCGCGCTCGCGGACGGGCCGGAGACCGACCCCAGGCGCTAGCGCCCGACGATGAAGCCCATCGCCTCGGCCCGGGTCGCGGGGTCACGCAGCTGGCCCCGCACCGCCGAGGTGATGGTCTTCGCCCCGGGCTTGCGGATGCCGCGCATGGACATGCACATGTGCTCGCACTCCACCACGACCACCACGCCGCGCGGCTCCAGAATGCGCATCAGCGAGTCGGCGACCTGCGTGGTCAGCCGCTCCTGCACCTGCGGTCGGCGGGCGTAGACGTCCACCAGCCGGGCCAGCTTGGACAGGCCGGTGATCTTGCCGCTGCTGGACGGGATGTAGCCGACGTGGGCGACCCCTCGGAAGGGCACCAGGTGGTGCTCGCAGACCGAGGTCACCTCGATGTCCTTGACCAGCACCATCTCGTCGTGGCCGAGGTCGAAGGTGGTCGTCAGCACGTCCTCCGGCTCCTGCCAGAGTCCGGCGAATATCTCCTGGTAGGACCGGGCAACCCGGGCCGGCGTGTCGCGCAGCCCCTCGCGGTCGGGGTCCTCGCCCACGGCGATCAGCAGCTCGCGCACGGCGTTCTCCGCCCGCTTCTGGTCGAACACCCCTACGGCTCCGGTCGAACCCTCGATGGTCACCGGGTCGGTCATGGAACGTCCTCATCTCTCGGGTGCTCGACGATCGGCAGCCGGAACAACGGCCGGATGCCGCCGCCCCAAGGGTAAAACCTTGGGACGACGGCATCCATTCCGGGGCCTTGAGCGCCTGGTCAGGCGGTCGGCGGCTCCAGCGGCGGGAGCTTCACGATGTCCACCGGCTGCGCCGTGGGCTGGGTGATCCCGTTGGTCAGCGCCAGTTCCTTCGGCGACTGCACCGGCGGCCGGGTGGAGGGGGTGCGGCGGGCCGAACCCGTCCAGGCCGGTCGGGCGGGACGCTTCACGATCGGCCGGAAGATCTCCGCGATCTGCTCCTTGTTCAGCGTCTCCTTCTCCAGCAGTTCGAGCACCAGGTTGTCCAGGACGTCCCGGTTCTCGACGAGGATCTCCCACGCCTCGTTGTGGGCGTTCTCGATCAGCTTCTTGACCTCCTCGTCCACCAGCCCGGCGACCTCTTCCGAGTAGTCGCGCTGGTGGCCCATCTCACGGCCCAGGAAGGGCTCGGAGCTGTCGGTCCCGAACTTGATCGCACCCAGGCGCTCGGTCATGCCGTACTGGGTGACCATGGCCCGCGCGGTGGCGGTGGCCTTCTCGATGTCGTTGGAGGCGCCGGTGGTCGGGTCGTGGAAGACCAGTTCCTCCGCCGCGCGCCCGCCCATCATGTAGGCCAGCTGGTCCAGCATCTCGTTGCGCGTGGTCGAGTACTTGTCCTCGTCCGGGAGCACCATGGTGTAACCCAGGGCCCGGCCGCGGGACAGGATGGTGACCTTGTGCACCGGGTCGCTGTTCGGAGAGGCCGCCGCGACCAGGGCGTGTCCGCCCTCGTGGTACGCGGTGATCTTCTTTTCCTTCTCCGACATGATCCGGGTGCGCTTCTGCGGGCCGGCCACCACGCGGTCGATGGCCTCGTCCAGCATCGAGTTGTCGATCAGCTTCTTGTCGCTGCGCGCGGTGAGCAGGGCGGCCTCGTTGAGGACGTTGCTCAGGTCCGCACCGGTGAAGCCGGGGGTGCGGCGGGCGACGACCATCAGGTCGACGTCCGGAGCGACCGGCTTGCCCTTCTGGTGCACCTTCAGGATCTCGAACCGGCCGGTGAGGTCGGGACGGTCGACCGCGATCTGGCGGTCGAAGCGGCCCGGACGCAGCAGCGCCGGGTCGAGGATGTCGGGGCGGTTGGTGGCGGCGATCAGGATCACGCCGCCCTTGACATCGAATCCGTCCATCTCGACCAGCAGCTGGTTGAGGGTCTGCTCGCGCTCGTCGTGCCCGCCGCCGAGGCCGGCGCCGCGGTGGCGGCCGACCGCGTCGATCTCGTCGACGAAGACGATGGCCGGCGCGTTGGCCTTGGCCTGCTCGAAGAGGTCGCGGACCCGGCTGGCGCCGACACCGACGAACATCTCGACGAAGTCGGAGCCGGAGATCGAGTAGAACGGCACCCCGGCCTCGCCGGCGACGGCGCGGGCCAGCAGGGTCTTACCGGTTCCGGGCGGGCCGTAGAGCAGCACACCCTTGGGGATCTTGGCGCCGACGGCCTGGAACTTGGCCGGCTCCTGCAGGAACTCCTTGATCTCGTAGAGCTCCTCGACCGCCTCGTCCGCCCCGGCGACGTCCGAGAAGGTCGTCTTGGGGGTGTCCTTGGTGATCAGCTTGGCCTTGGACTTTCCGAACTGCATGACCCGGGAGCCGCCACCCTGCATCTGGTTCATCAGGAACAGGAAGACCACCACGATCAGCACGAACGGCAGCAGCGACAGCAGGATGCTGACGAAGGCGTTCTGCTTGTCCTGGCTGACGGTGTAGCTGCCGACGGTCTTGTCGTGGACCTGGTTCTGCAGGTTGTCGGCCAGAGTCGCGGCGTAGGCGTCGTTGACGTAAGGCGCCTGGATCTGCGTGGTGCCGTCGATGCTGTTGTTCAGCTGGACCTTGATCATCTGACTGTCGCCAGTCGTGATCTGGACTGCCTTGGCGTTGCCGTCGTTGATCTGCGCGACGACGGTACTGGTGTCCTCGGTCTTGTAACCGGCCGAGGACGACACCACGGTCATCAGCACGAAGACAGCGGCAACCGCCAGCAGGACCCACATCACCGGCGCACGGAAGTATCGCTTCACGTCCATCCATGCGGGGCGGCATGAGCCGCCCCGTCCCTCCTGCCACTGTGCGGCATCTCACGGCTTCGTGAGCCGTGGATGCGTCCTATGTCTGACCTCGACCGGTTGGTCATCCACTGTCAACCGCACACAGTGGATTATTGGACGGTACCGCAGCCATTCTCCATCGGAACGGCGCGGTACCGGTGCCAAACGGCTCTTCCCCGGGTCCAACGGAGGGAACCTGCGTCCTGTTCCCGCTCCACCGGCCGGTTTGGCCGCCTGTTCGACCTTCTTCAGCCGCCGTACACGTGCGGCGCGAGCGTTCCCACGAACGGCAGGTTGCGGTACTTCTCGGCGTAGTCCAGGCCGTAGCCGACGACGAACTCGTTGGGAATGTCGAAACCGACGTACTTCACGTCGATCGACACCTTGGCCGCGTCGGGCTTGCGCAGCAGCGTGACCACCTCCAGCGAGGCCGGACCGCGCGAGTTCAGGTTGCTGAGCAGCCAGGACAGGGTGAGCCCGGAGTCGATGATGTCCTCGACGATCAGCACGTCGCGGCCGGTGATGTCGGTGTCCAGGTCCTTCAGGATCCGGACCACCCCGGAGGAGCGGGTGCCCATCCCGTAGGAGGAGATCGCCATCCAGTCCATGACGAGCGGGCTGTGCAGGGCCCTGGCCAGGTCGGCCATGACCATCACCGCGCCCTTCAGCACGCCGACGATCAGCAGGTCCTTGCCGGCGTAGTCGCGGTCGATCTGCGCCGCCAGCTCGGCCAGCTTGGCGTCGATCTCATCCTTGCTGATGAGCACCTTCGCAAGATCGGTGCCCATGTCCTTCTCGTCCACCCGCGGTACTTCCTCAAGTGCTGGAGATCCGGTGTCTGCTGTCCAACCTTGCCACACCCGTCCGGCCGACCGGACCGGTGGCGGCGCCGCCGCGGGGCGGTCAGTGGCCCGTCAGGGGCGGCGGAAGGCCAGGTGGCCGGAGCGGCGCCGGAGTTCCACCGCACCGGGGAGGTGCAGCGGGCCCTGGCCGTGCCAGTCGGTGACGAGTTGGTCCATGGCCTCGACATGGCGGGCGAAGAGGTCGCCGGCCGGGCTGCCGGCCCGGATCGCGGCGCGGCGCAGCACCCGGCGGCGCACCGCCGGCGGCACCTCGGCCAGCTTCGCGGCGTCCAGGCCCTGCTCGTCGGCGGCCCCGACCTCGACCTGGGCGGCCCAGGCGTCCAGCGCGTCGGCGTCGTCGCGGAACAGCCGGGCGGTGCGGGCCAGCGCCTCGACCACGCCGCCGCCCAGGTGCTTCTCCAGCACCGGCAGCACCTCGTGCCGGACCCGGGCCCGGGTGTAGGCGGGGTCGGTGTTGTGCGGGTCGTCCCAGACCGGCAGGTCGAGCACGGCGCAGGCCTGGCGGGTGGTGCTGCGGTCCAGGTCGAGGAAGGGCCGGCGGTAGCGCCCGGTGGCGGCGGCCATCCCGGAGAGCGAGCGCGGGCCCGAGCCCCGGGCGAGGCCGAGCAGCACGGTCTCGGCCTGGTCGTCACGGGTGTGGCCGAGCAGGATCACCCGCGCGCCGTGCCTCTCGGCCGCGCTGTCCAGCGCGGCGTAGCGGGCGTCGCGGGCCGCGGCCTCGGGGCCTCCGCCCCGTCGCCCGCCGCCCTTGTCGGAGGCGCTGTGCGCCGCCCCCCAGTCCCGGCCCACCCGGACGCCGAGGGCGTCCACCGGGTCCAGGCCGAGCGCGCGCAGCCGGCCGGCCACCTCGACCGCGCGGGCGGTGGAGCCCTGCTGGAGGCCGTGGTCGACGGTGACCGCGCCGGCCCGGAGGCCGATCCTGGCGGCCTCGAAGGCGGTGGCGGCGGCCAGGGCCATGGAGTCGGCCCCGCCGCTGCAGGCCACCAGGACGAGCGGGGCGTCCGGTGCGGGGCGGGGCCGGGGGGTGCGGCGCTTGGCGTGCTGGGGGTCGACGTCGCCGACGGGGTGGAAGACCGGCCGGGGGTCGGGGGTCGGGGCGCCGGCCTGGGCGCCGGTCGGCGTGTCGGCGGCGTGGCTGCTGAAGGTGTCGGGAACCTGGGCGGCGACGTCGTTCAACACCCGGCGTACTGCCAGGCGTATCGCGGCCACTGCGGGATGCGGACCCATGGTTGATCACTCCTCGGGTCGAACCGGGGGACTGAGGGTGGCCGCATCGTCTCACAGAGTGACCGGTGGGCTACCAATGGTGTCGATCTGCGTGCGGGCCGACCGCGAGCCGGACCGCCAGCAGATCGTCGCAGAAGTCTCCCGTGCCGCAGGCCCCAACAGTTCCCGCATCGCCCCGGTTCCGCCCGGAAGGATGAATGAGGAAACGTTTCGGCAGGTCACGGAGCGTCAGACCGGGCCACCGGACCGTCCACGACCGCCCTCTCAGCGGTGCATCCGCGCGACCCAGGCCGAGGGGTTGTGCACCTCCTCCTTGGTCGGCAGGGTGTTCGGCGAGGTCCACACCCGGTTGAAGCCCTCCATGCCGACGGCGTCCACGACCGCGCGGACGAACACCGCGCCGTCCTGGTACTGCCGCAGCTTGGCGTCCATGCCCAGCAGCCTGCGGAGCACCTGGTCCATCCGGCCCGCGCCCTTGGCCCGGCGCTGCTGGAACTTCTCCCTGATCTCCGCCACCGAGGGCACCACCTGCGGCCCGACGCCGTCCATCACCACGTCGGCATGGCCCTCCAGCAGCGACATCACCGCCGTCAGCCGGCCCAGGATCGCGCGCTGCGCGGGCGTCTGCACCACGTCCATCAGGCTGCCGGTGCCCTCGCCGGCCTCCGCCTGGTCCGTGCCGTTGCCGCCGAAGACGCCCGGCAGCGAACCGGCCGCCTCGCGCAGCCGCTCCAGCAGGGTCAGCGGGTCCACGTCGGTCTCGGCCAGGAACGCCTGGATCTCGCCCTCGATGTGGTCGCGCAGCCAGGGCACCGCCGTGAACTGGGTCCGGTGGGTCTCCTCGTGCAGGCACACCCAGAGCCGGAAGTCGTGCGGGTCCACCTCCAGCTCGCGCTCCACCTGGACGATGTTCGGCGCGACCAGCAGCAGCCGGCCGGGCTGCGCCGGGCGCGCGTCGTCCAGCGGGGCGAGGTCCGCCGGGACGTCCGCCGGGGCGAAGGTCTCGTACTGGCCCAGCACCCGGGAGGACATGAACGCCAGCAGCATCCCCACCTCCAGGCCGGTGACCTTGCCGCCGACCACGCCCAGTGCCGCGCCGCCGGGGACGTCCGCGCGGCGGGCCTGCATCCGGTCCGTCAGCGGGGTGATGACGGAGCGGAAGCCCGCCACGTTGGCCCTGATCCACCCCGGCCGGTCGACGACCAGCACCGGCGTGCCGCCCTCCGGCGAGCCCATCCCGGTGAATTCGCGGACGTGCCGCTCCGAGGAGGCGGCGTGCCGGCGCAGCTCGGCCACGGCCGCGCGGGCCTCGTCGGGGCTCACCTCGGGACCGGAACGCACCAGCCGGGTCGCGGTGGACACCGCGAGACCCCAGTCGACCATGTCTGCCATATGCGCTCTCACTCCTCCGGAGGGACGACCGGGTGCGGTGCGCGCCGCCCCCCGGCTCCGCGCGCCCCCACCCATGGCTTGCCTGCTGCCACCGTACGTGTTCCTGCCCGCTAGCGGCAGCCGCATGCGGCGACGCGCCCGGCCAGCTGGTCCAGCGCGTCGCGGGCGGAGAGGGCGTCGCCGCTGCCGTTGGACATGAAGGCGAAGGCCAGCAGCCGCCCGTCGCGGTCGACGACCAGTCCGGCCAGGGTGTTGACGGTCGACAGCGAGCCGGTCTTGGCCCTCACCACGCCGAGCCCGGCCTGGCTGTCGCCGCTGGTGTAGCGGTTGTCCAGGGTCCCGGTGAACCCGGCCACCGGCAGTCCGCCGACGATCGACCGCAGTCCCGGGTGTGCGGCCGAGGAGTCCAGCGTGAGCAGCTGGGTCAGCAGGTTCGCGGGGACCGCGTCCTGGCCGTCCAGGCCGCTGGCGTCGTACAGCTGGCTGCCGCCGAGCTGGATGCCCAGGCCGCGCAGGGTCTGCAGCACCGCGGCGGCGCCGCCGGCGAAGGTCGCGGGCCGGCCGGCCGCGATCGCCACCTGGTGGCCCAGGGTCTCGGCGATGTCGTTGTCGCTGTTGGTGAGCATCCGCTCGACGATCTCGGACAGCGGCTGCGAGGCCACCTCGGCCAGCTGCGGGGCGGTGGCCGGGGCGGTGGTGGTGCCGGGGCTGCCCAGCACGGTGATCCCCCGGGCCGCGAGCAGCGAGCCGAAGTCGGCGGCGGCGGTGGCGGCCGGGTCGCCGTAGCGCGGGGCGTCCTCGGTGCTGTTCGGGTCGATCCGGCCCTCGTCCGCGGTCAGCGCCTGGACCAGGGCGATGTTGTCGTTGACCCCGATCGGGTGCAGCGGGCTGCCGGTGAACAGCGAGATGTCGTAGCCGAGCCGGACCGAGGCGGTGCCCCGGGCCCGCAGCGCGGCGGCCGTCCGGGTGGCCAGGGTGGCCAGGCTGGCCTGCGGGTCGCCGCCGCCGGTGGGCGCGGCGGTGAGGGTCGGGTCGCCGCCGCCGACCAGCACGATCCGACCGGGCCCGGCCAGCACCACCCGGGTGGTGAAGCGGTGCTCGGGACCGAGCAGGGTGAGCGCGGCGGTCGCGGTGGCGATCTTGTTGGTGGAGGCCGGGGCCTGGGTCTCGGTCGCGTTCAGGGCGAACAGGCTCTGCCCGTCGGCGACGTCGACCACCGAGGCGGTGAGCCGCCCCAGCACCGGCGCGCCCAGGTCGGGGCCCAGCGCGGCGGCCATCCCGGCCGCGGTCGGCAGCGGTGCGGCGGCGTCGGTCGCCCCGGCGGCCGGCAGCAGCACCTGCCCGGCCGGCTGCCAGCTCGGCGCGGGCAGGGCCATGATCTTCGGCCGCACCGGCCGGACGGCGGCCGGAGGGCCCTGCGACCGGTCCCGCTCGGCCACCCGCTGGCCGCCCTGCCACGGCCCGGCAGCGGCCACGGCGACCACGGCCAGGGCGAGTCCCGCCCCGCCGGCCGACAGCGCCACCGTCCGCACCGGCGCCAGCGCATAGCCGCGCAACGCCCGCCCCCACCACGTACGACCCATCCGGACCTGCCCCTTTCCTGAGCACCCCACGACGTAGGAGACACTATTGGCTGCAAACGTCTGACATTGGAGGAGCCTTGGAGTTCGACGTCACCATCGAGATCCCGAAGGGTTCGCGGAACAAGTACGAGGTCGACCACGAGACTGGTCGGATCTTCCTCGACCGGATGCTCTTCACCTCGACCCGCTACCCGGCCGACTACGGCTTCGTCGAGGGCACCCTCGGCGAGGACGGCGACCCGCTGGACGCGCTGGTCATCCTGGAGGAGCCGACCTTCCCGGGTTGCCTGATCAAGTGCCGCGCCATCGGCATGTTCAAGATGACCGACGAGGCCGGCGGCGACGACAAGCTGCTCTGCGTCCCCGCCTCGGACCCGCGCTGGGAGCACCTGCGGGACATCCACCACGTGTCGGAGTTCGACCGCCTGGAGATCCAGCACTTCTTCGAGGTCTACAAGGACCTGGAGCCCGGCAAGTCGGTCGAGGGCGCCCACTGGGTCGGCCGCCAGGAGGCCGAGGACGAGATCGTCGCCTCGATCAAGCGCCTCGCGGACTCCGGTCACGCCCACTGACGGGTACGGCCGGTCCCGGCCGGTCCGCACGCCGACGCCGTCCTCGGAGCCCCGGGCTCCGGAGGCGGCGTTTCGGTGTCGGCGGCGCCGGGGCGGTCAGGACCGGCCGGTCCCGGCCCGGACCCGGCGGCCCCGGTAGAGGCCGCCGTTGATCCCGGCGAAGGCCAGGTCGAGACCGAGCCCGTCGCGCTCGGCGTGGAGGTGCAGATGGGGTTCGGTGCTGTTGCCCGAGTTCCCGACCTCCCCGATCGGCCGGCCCGCGGCCACCAGGTCGCCGGTGGCGACCCGGACGCTGCCGGGCCGCAGATGGGCCAGCATCACCAACTCGTGGCCGGTGTCGATGACCACGTGGTTGCCGAACGGATTGACGTCGGGGCTGGGACTGCCCACCGGTTCGTCCGGCAGCCCGTCGACCGCCCGCAGCACGGTTCCCGCGCACGGGGCCAACAGCTTTGCCCCGTAGGCAGGATAGGTCTCCAGCCGGCTCCTGGCCGCCGGGCCGTAGCTGCTCCGCGAGCCCGTCGGGCAGGTCGCTATCAGGTCGACCGCCCCGCGCTGCCGGGGGTGGCAGACATGGTGGTTGATGCCCCGTCCGCCGCCCTGGGAGACCCACCAGACACCCTCGGCGAAGGGCACCAGCAGCGGCGCCGACAGCGGCGCGCCCCAGCGGTGGCGGCGCGCCCGTCCCAGTGCCACCAGGCTCAGCGCGAGCGCGGCGCCGCACACCACCGGCCCCACCAGCCCGCCGCCGCTGCGCAGTCCGGGCACCCCGGGCAGCAGCGGCAGCCCCAGCGGGCCGGCCAGCCGCAGCACCGACAGCAGCGCGGCCAGGGTGGCCCCGCGCCCCGTCCACAGCAGCCAGCGCGAGCACACCGGAGCCACGGTCCACCCCTCCAGCCACACGTTGAGCAGCAGCACCCAGAGCAGCGCCGCCACCCAGCCCAGCACCGAGCGGGCGTCCCAGCAGCACCAGATCTGCGACCAGGCGTAGGCGAGGACGCAGATCGGCTGCACCGTGGCCCGCAGGATCACCCCGGCCGCACCCGTGGTCATCCGGTCACCGTTGGCGCACGGTTCGTTCGACTCCGTCATGAGACCCCCCTGCCGAGTGTGACGGATGCCGATCACAAATCGGTTCCGTCGGTCGGTTTTTGACGCTGCAGTGATCCTCCCGGATCCGTGATCCACCGACACCGGTTGTCGTACTGTCGGTCTGGGCCGAGGAGCGACTCTCAGGGAGCGGGGCATGTCCGGGGACACACAGCAGGACGGCGGGTTCGGACCGATCGAACTCTCCGCCGCCGTAAGGGCGATCCGACGGGAGCTGGCCGCGGCGGCGGCGGACGGCGAGGGCGAGCCGGTCCGCTTCGAGGTCGGCCCGATCCAGCTGGACCTGACCGTCGAGCTGACCCGGGAGACCGGCGCCAAGGGCGGCGTCCGGGCCTGGGTGGTCGAGGCCGGAGCGGACACCAGGGCCACCCGGAACAGCACCCACCACCTCTCGTTCACCCTCACGCCCAGGTCCGCCGCGACCGGCGGCCCGGTCGAGATCGCCGACCCCGAGCCCGGCGGCACCTCCCGCTTCGGCAGCGGCGGCTGAGATGGCCCACCCCCAGCGCGAACGGATCGCGGCCGTCCTCGGCGAGAACGGCCAGGGCAGTGGCTATCTGCTCAGCCCCTGGCTGGTGCTGACGGCGGCTCATGTCGTGGGCGGGGCCGCGACCGCGGTGGTGGTCGTCCCCGGCGGGCACGGCCGGGTGGAGTGCCGGGTGGCGTGGCGCCGGTACGAGGAGGACTGCGACGTCGCGATCCTGGTGACCGAGCGCTACCTCGTTCCGGCGGAGGTGGCCCGTACCTTCGCCACGGTGCGATGGGGCACGGTCGAGGACCTCGCACCACGTCCGGGTGCGCACGCCGTCGGCTACCCCCACGCCCAGCGGGACGGGCAGGGGGAGTTGGACAGCGAGCAGTTGGTCGGCACGCTCAAGCCCGCGAGCGGCCTGCTGCGGGGGCGTCAGGTCCTCGACAGCCTGCACGGTGCTCCGGCGGCCACCGGCGACCACGGCTCACCCTGGGCGGGCTTCTCCGGGGCGGCCGTGTTCGTCGACGACCACCTGGTCGGGGTCGTCCGCTCGGATCCGACCCGGTGGCAGCACGGACGGGTGGAGATCACCCCGACCACGGCGATCGTCCGGTCACCGGGAATCCACAAGGCGTTCCACGAGAATCAGCTGGACCTCGTGTGGGTCGTCCTCGACCCCCCTGAGCAGGAGCAGGAGTTCGAGGAGCGGCTGCGCTCCTACATCGCCCAGCAGTCCGGCAGCATCCACATCATCGGTATGAGCCGGGGCAGCAGCGACGAGGACCACTGGCTGCTGGACTCCAACTACCTCAGCCTGGAGCTGGTCGGCGGCAGGGCGCGCCACTTCCCGCTCCCGGACACCGAGGCCGCCGGGGCGACCGAGCCGCAGCGCGCCGAGCAGGCCCTCTCCGGGCAGCGGCGGGTGCTGATCCGGGGCGCGGCCGGTTCCGGCAAGACCACGCTGATGCAGTGGCTGGCCACGGTCACCGCCCGGCGCGAACTCCCGCCGCCGCTGGCCGAGCTGAGGGACTGCGTGCCACTGCTGCTGCGGCTGCGCACCCTGGTCCGGCTGGGCGAGCTGCCCGCCCCCGAGGACTTCCTCGCCGCCGTGGCCAAGCCGCTGACCGGCCTGCCCGGCGCGGCCGGCTGGGTCACCGAGCAGCTCCGGCGCGGTCGGCTGCTGCTGCTGGTGGACGGCGTCGACGAGGTCCCGGAGGCCGACCGGCCCCGGGTGCGCGACTGGCTGCTGGAGCTGCTGGCCGCCTACCCGGACGCCCGCTACGTGGTCACCACCCGCCCCTCCGCGGTCCGCGAGGGCTGGCTGTCCCAGGCCGGCTTCACCGAGCTGGAACTGCTCCCGATGAGCCGCGCCGACGTCGCCACCTTCATCACCACCTGGCACCTGGCCGCCGACGCCGGACCGGACGACGACGGCAACGACGACGACCGGAGCGAACGGATCAACGGCTGGCGCGACGCCCTGCTCGCCGCCGTCGTCGCCAAGCCCGACCTCGGCCGGCTCGCCACCACCCCGCTGATGTGCGCGCTGATCTGCGCCCTCAACCGCGACCGCAACGGCTACCTGCCCGAGGGCCGGATGGAGCTGTACGCGGCGGCGCTGGAGATGTTGCTGGTCCGCCGCGACCGCGAGCGCGGCATCGCCGTGCGCGAGGGCCTGCGGCTCAGCGCCGAGCAGCAGCTGACGCTGCTGCAGAAGCTGGCCTACTGGCTGGTGACCAACGGCGCGACCGAGATCGAGCGGCCGCTGGCGGTCCGGAAGCTGGACGACGCGCTGCCGTCCATGTCGGCGGTCAACGGCGACGGCGAGGAGGTGCTGCGCCACCTGCTGGTCCGCAGCGGGCTGCTGCGCCAGCCGACGGTCGAGTCGGTCGACTTCATCCACCGCACCTTCCAGGACTTCCTGGCCGCCAAGGCCGCCGTGGAGGAGGAGGACCTCGGCGTCCTGGTCGGCCACGCCCACGACGACCAGTGGGCGGACGTGCTGCGGATGTCCGTCGGCCACGCCCGCCCGGGGGAACGCGCCAAGCTGCTGCGCGCGCTGCTGCGGCGCGCCGAGGCCGACCCGGCCCACGGCGACCGGCTCCGGCTGCTGGCGGCCACCTGCCTGGAGCACGCCACCGAGCTGGACCCGGAGGTCCGGCTCGCGGTCGAGACCAGCGTCGCCAGGCTCGTCCCGCCGCACTCCGAGGAGGCCGCCAAGGCGCTGGCCACGGTCGGCGAGATCGTCCTCGACCTGCTGCCGGGCCCGGGGAGGCTCGACGAGGACACCGCGCTCGCGGTCGTCATCGCCGCCACCACCATCGCCGGTGAGCGGGCGATCCCGCTGCTGGCACGCTATGCCGACCATCCCTCGGCCAAACTGCGCGGTCGGCTCGCCTTCGTCTGGGACCGCTTCGACACCCGTACCTACGGCGAGCGCGTCATCAGCCGGCTGACCGTCGACGGCGAGCTCCGCTTCTACGTCAAGAACCGTGAGCAGGCGGCCTTCCTGGCCGGGATCGGCGGACGGCCCCGGGTCGAGTCCTCCGGCCCGCTCACCGACGAGGACCTGCGACTGCTGCCGCTCGGACCGCTGGTGGAGTTCCGGCTGCACGAGAACCCCTACCCGATCGACCTGTCCTTCCTGGCCGGGGCACCGGGGCTGACGGAACTCCTGCTGATCAACTGCGAGGCGGACCTGGACCTCCGTCCACTCACTGACCTGCCACTGCACAGCCTCACCCTGAGCGGTGCGCTGGGCTCCAGCGACCTGACCCCGGTCGGCCGGATCACCAGCCTGCGGAAACTGTCCCTGGGCCGTTCCGGTGCCGTCGGCCCGATCACACCACCGCCGGGAATCGACTTCCTCTCGCTGACGCAGGACTCGGCTGTCAGCGGTCTGGAGCGCTGCACCGAGCTGGACATCCTCCTCATCGGCGAGCGCCCGCACCCCACCCACGTCTGGCGCCGGTTGTCCGCCGTGCCCGCCCTGGGGCAGCTGATCATCTACGAGGCGTCACTGGCGGACCTCGACCCGGCGTATCCGCTGCTGCAGCTCTACTTCCTGACTCTGGTCGGCGTCAGCGACCTGGACCAGCTGTGGCGGCTGCCTCTGGTCTGCCCGAACCTGCGGGTCCTCAGCATGGTCGCCGATCCCGCCTCCGTCGACCCCGCGCACCTGGCCCCGCTCCACGGTTGCCAGGTCATCTTCGTACCCCCGAGCGTGATCGAGGCCGCCCCGAAGCCTGCCTGAGCAGCACGCAGGGCCCGACCCCCGTGGGGGTCGGGCCCTGCGTCAGCGGTTCGGGCGGTCGGCGGCTACGCCGCGCCCGCGCCGCCCTTGGTCAGGTCCGGGCCGGTCGTCGCCACCGGAGGGGTGTCGGCGATCGGGGACTTGTCGGCGCCGACGAAGGTGAACTTCGCCGCCTTGCCCTCGCCCTCGACGTCCACCAGGACGATGTGACCGGCACGCAGCTCGCCGAAGAGGATCTTCTCCGAGAGCACGTCCTCGATCTCGCGCTGGATGGTGCGGCGCAGCGGGCGGGCGCCCAGGATCGGGTCGTAGCCGCGCTTGGCGAGCAGGGACTTGGCCGCGGGCGTGAGCTCCAGGCCCATGTCGCGGTCCTTGAGCCGGTCGTCCACCTTGGCGGCCATGAGGTCGACGATCTGGATGATGTCGTCCTCGGACAGCTGGTGGAAGACCACGATGTCGTCGACACGGTTGAGGAACTCGGGGCGGAAGTGCTGCTTGAGCTCCTCGCCGACCTTCGCCTTCATCCGCTCGTAGCCGGTGGCGACGTCGCCCTGGGCGGCGAAGCCCAGGTTGAAGCCCTTGGAGATGTCCCGGGTGCCGAGGTTGGTGGTCATGATGATGACCGTGTTCTTGAAGTCCACGACCCGGCCCTGGCTGTCGGTCAGCCGACCGTCCTCCAGGATCTGCAGCAGCGAGTTGAAGATGTCCGGGTGGGCCTTCTCGACCTCGTCGAAGAGGACGACCGAGAACGGCTTGCGGCGGACCTTCTCGGTCAGCTGGCCGCCCTCCTCGTACCCGACGTAGCCGGGAGGCGAGCCGAACAGCCGGGAGACCGTGTGCTTCTCGCTGAACTCGGACATGTCGAGCTGGATCAGCGCGTCCTCGTCGCCGAAGAGGAACTCGGCCAGCGTCTTGGACAGCTCGGTCTTACCGACGCCGGACGGGCCGGCGAAGATGAACGACCCTCCCGGGCGCTTCGGGTCCTTGAGGCCCGCACGGGTGCGCCGGATGGCCTGGGAGAGCGCCTTGATGGCGTCCTTCTGGCCGATGACGCGCTTGTGCAGCTCGTCCTCCATCCGCAGCAGGCGGGAGGACTCCTCCTCGGTGAGCTTGAAGACCGGGATGCCGGTCGCCGTGGCCAGGACCTCGGCGATCAGCTCCTCGTCGACCTCGGCGACGACGTCCATGTCGCCGGCCTTCCACTCCTTCTCGCGCTTGCTCTTCGCGGTCAGGAGGGTCTTCTCGTTGTCGCGGAGAGCGGCGGCCTTCTCGAAGTCCTGCGCATCGATCGCGGACTCCTTCTCCCGGCGCACGTCGGCGATCTTCTCGTCGAACTCGCGCAGGTCCGGCGGCGCGGTCATCCGGCGGATGCGCATCCGCGAACCGGCCTCGTCGATGAGGTCGATCGCCTTGTCGGGAAGGAACCGGTCCGAGATGTACCGGTCCGCCAGGGTCGCGGCGGCGACCAGCGCGGCGTCCGTGATGGACACCCGGTGGTGCGCCTCGTAGCGGTCCCGGAGGCCCTTGAGGATCTCGATGGTGTGCGCCAGCGAGGGCTCGGCGACCTGGATCGGCTGGAAGCGGCGCTCCAGCGCCGCATCCTTCTCCAGGTGCTTGCGGTACTCGTCGAGCGTGGTGGCGCCGATGGTCTGCAGCTCGCCTCGCGCCAGCATGGGCTTGAGGATGCTGGCCGCGTCGATCGCGCCCTCGGCGGCGCCCGCACCCACCAGGGTGTGGAGCTCGTCGATGAACAGGATGATGTCCCCGCGGGTGCGGATCTCCTTGAGCACCTTCTTCAGGCGCTCCTCGAAGTCACCGCGGTAGCGGGAGCCGGCCACCAGCGCGCCCAGGTCGAGGGTGTAGAGCTGCTTGTCCTTCAGCGTCTCCGGGACCTCGCCCTTGACGATGGCCTGGGCCAGGCCCTCGACGACGGCGGTCTTGCCGACGCCGGGCTCACCGATCAGCACCGGGTTGTTCTTGGTGCGGCGGGACAGCACCTGCATGACCCGCTCGATCTCCTTCTCGCGCCCGATGACCGGGTCGAGCTTGGCTTCACGAGCGGCCTGGGTCAGGTTGCGGCCGAACTGGTCGAGGACCAGCGAGGTCGACGGGGTGCCCTCGGCCGGGCCGCCGGCCGTGGCCGACTCCTTGCCGCCGGCCTGGTACCCGGACAGCAGCTGGATGACCTGCTGCCGGACCCGGTTCAGGTCCGCGCCGAGCTTCACCAGGACCTGGGCGGCGACGCCCTCGCCCTCGCGGATGAGGCCGAGCAGGATGTGCTCGGTCCCGATGTAGTTGTGGCCGAGCTGGAGCGCCTCCCGGAGCGAAAGCTCCAGGACCTTCTTCGCCCGAGGAGTGAAGGGGATGTGGCCGGACGGGGCCTGCTGCCCCTGTCCGATGATCTCCTCAACCTGCTGGCGGACCGCCTCGAGCGAAATCCCGAGGCTCTCCAGGGCCTTAGCGGCGACACCCTCACCCTCGTGGATCAGACCCAGAAGGATGTGCTCGGTGCCGATGTAGTTGTGGTTGAGCATCCGGGCTTCTTCCTGAGCCAGGACGACAACCCGCCGCGCGCGGTCGGTGAACCTCTCGAACATCGTTAATCGCTCCTCAGAGCGGTCGGGCAGTGAGGGGTCGGTCCCCTCCCTGTCCTTCCGCATGCTAGTCCCGGAGGCCGGAACAGCTCACGTCTACCGCCGGCAGCCGACGCCACGCTCTGGGCGAGGCGGCCGACAATGACTCCAACCGAATGCTCCGGGATGGTGTTCCCGCAGGCCAAGCAGATCCACCCGGAATCGCTACGCCGACGGCGAACGCCCTCGGCGACACGCCGCAGGGATTGCCGTTCGAGGCCGTCCCCGCGCACTCCGCCCAAGGGATTCATACCCTCCCCCGGGGGCATTCCACTCCGGTCCCGAGGGGTCCGGGTGTTCGCCTGACGAGAAGTCGGACGGCCGCTGCGGGCCAACTGTGTGACATCGAGCGGCGAACGGACGGCCCGGCGTGACCGGGTCGGCCCCCGGTGCGTTGGACGGTGCGTGGCGCACCGCATCCTCGAACGAGCCGTGGTCGAACGACCCCTCGAACAATGCTCCGCGGCGCCGACCGGGTTCCACGAGGCCCTGGAGGCCCCGCTGGGGCCCGGTCTGGCGGCGCTGGACGGCCTGGCCCGGCTCGGCCGCCGCCCCGCACCGGTCGCCGCGGACGGCGACCGGTTGCTGGTCCTGCTGGCCCCCGGCAGCGCCGAGGAGGTGCCGGGCATCCTCGGCTGGTTGGGCTGGTCGCATCTGGACGGGCAGTTGAGAACCCGTCTGATCCGCTCGGCGCCGGTGCCGGACCGGACGCTGCCGACCCGGTCCGAGCTCCCCCGTCTGCTCGACGCCCTGGCCCACGCCTGTGCCCGCGCCCATCTGGACGGGACGGTCAGCCGTGCGCCTTCTCGTACGCCTCGCGGAGGACGCTGGGCACCCGACCGCGGTCGTTGACCTCGTAGCCCTCCTCCTTGGCCCAGGCACGGATCTTCGCCGTGTCCGGGTTGCCGCCCACCGGGCGCGGAGCGCGGGCACGCCCGCCGCGCACGGCGCTGACCCGGCCGCTCTGCTTGCGGCCGCCGGAGGTGTACGGGGCGAGCAGCTCGCGCAGCTTGCCCGCATTCGCGTGAGTGAGATCGATCTCGTAGGCAACCCCGTCAAGAGCGAACGTCACCGTCTCGTCCGCCTCGCCGCCCTCGAGATCGTCGACAAGAAGGACCTGAACCTTCTGCGCCACGGGCTTCCCTTTCCTCAAAAGCATGGATTACTTGTAGGAAAGGAAACCGCTTTTCCGCGAAAAACTCAAACCCCCTGACGCGAGAAGCTTCGAGAGGGGTCTCCGCGGACTGTCCGGAGTCCGCTCCGCGGACGCGTCAGAGATGCAAGAGCATCCGTGTGTTACCCAAGGTGTTCGGTTTCACACGTTCCAGCCCGAGGAACTCGGCGACGCCCTCGTCGTAGCTGCGCAGCAGCTCCTCGTAGACACCGCTGTCGACCGGTGTGGCCTCGATCTCGGCGAAGCCGTGTTTGGTGAAGAAGTCGACTTCGAAGGTGAGGCAGAAAATCCGGCGCACCCCGATCCAGCGGGCGGTCTGGATGAGCTTCTCCAACAGCAGATGTCCGATACCGGTACCCCGGCAGGAGTGGTCCACCGCCAGCGTGCGGACCTCGGCCAGGTCCTCCCACATCACATGGAGCGCGCCACAGGCGACCACCTCGGCGTTGTCGTCCCGCTCGGCGACCCAGAACTCCTGTACGGATTCGAAGAGCGTGACCGTCGGCTTGTTCAGCAGGATTCGCTCGCGCGCGTAGCCGTCGACGAGTCTGCGCACTGCCCGTACATCGCTGGTCCGCGCACGGCGGATCGTGACCTCCATGGGGGGACGCTATCGCGTTCCCCGGCGCGGACGCGCCACGATTTCCGCAGGCCCTTCCCCCCGGAGTGCATCATGAGCACGACGGTAAAGGGCCGCGGTACGGAATCCGGCCATAGCGGAAGGCCCGCCGCCGCGTTCCAGGCGAAGCCGGGCCTTCTGGAAGAACACGTCCATCGCGTCCGCCGCCGCCGGGCGCGATTATCCCCTTTGCCCCGGGAAAGGCCCGGAGGTCAGTCCTGGGTGGCGCGCTGGGCGTGGATGATCGCCTCGGCGGCCGCGTCCTCGCGGGCCGCGCCGGCGCCGCCCTGGTTACGGAACAGGGTGCGGATCATCAGGCCGAAGGCGATGGCCATCACGGTGGGGGGCGTCAGTGCCTCGATGTACTGCATGGTTTTCGGACCGCCTCGCTCGATGCTGGATGCCTCGCTGGATCGGCGTGCACCGTCCGGCAGAAGACTAACCCCGGTCCCTGTGGATCCAGGGGACCGGGGTTGGCCCTGCGCTGCGGGGGGTAGGGAGACGTGTCCCGCGCTACTGCTGGACGTCCGGCCTGACCAGCGGGAAGAGCAGCGTCTCGCGGATGTTCTTGCCGGTCAGCAGCATGATCAGGCGGTCGACGCCGAGACCGAGGCCGCCGGTCGGCGGCATCCCGTACTCCAGCGCGCGGAGGAAGTCCTCGTCCACCTGCATGGCCTCGACGTCGCCGCCGGCCGCCAGCAGCGACTGGGCGGTGAGCCGGGCCCGCTGCTCGACCGGGTCGACCAGCTCGGAGTAGGCGGTGCCGATCTCGGTACCGAAGATCATCAGGTCCCACTTCTCGGCCACACCCGGGTTCGACCGGTGCTGCCGGGTGAGCGGGGAGACCTCGGTCGGGTAGTCCTTGATGAAGGTCGGCCTGATCGCGTCCTCCTCCAGCAGCCGCTCGACCATCTCCAGGACGATCTGGCCGTGGCCCCACTTCTGCTCGTAGGGGACCCCGGCCGCGTCGGCCAGCTTGCGCAGCTCATCGACCGTGGTCTCCGGGGTGACCTCGGTGCCGAGCTTGTCGGAGATCCCGCCGTAGACGGTGACCTCGGCCCAGGGCTCGGCCAGGTCGATCTCGTGCTCGACGCCGTGCGGGTCGGTGCCCCGGATCACGGTGGTGCCGAGGGCCTCCCGGGCGGCGTTGATGATGGTCGCCCGGATCAGCTCGGCCTGGGTGTTGTAGTCCCCGTACGCCTCGTAGGACTCCAGCGAGGTGAACTCCGGGTTGTGGGTGGAGTCCGCGCCCTCGTTGCGGAAGTTGCGGTTGATCTCGAAGACCTTCTCCGCGCCGCCGACCACCAGCCGCTTGAGGTAGAGCTCGGGGGCGATCCGCAGGAAGAGGCCGAGGTCGTAGGCGTTGATGTGGGTCTTGAAGGGGCGCGCGTTGGCGCCGCCGTGGACCGGCTGCAGCATCGGCGTCTCGACCTCGGTGTAGCCGCGCTCCTCGTAGGTGCGGCGGATCGAGCGGACCACCTTGCTGCGCAGGTACAGCATCTCCCGCGCCTCGGGGTTGACGATCAGGTCGACGTAGCGCTGCCGGACCCGGGCCTCCGGGTCGGTCAGGCCCTTGTGCTTGTCCGGCAGCGGACGGAGGCACTTGGAGGTGAGCTCCCAGCGGTCCACCATGATCGACAGCTCGCCGCGCTTGGAGGTGATGACCTCACCCTCGACGCCGACCTGGTCGCCCAGGTCGATGTCGGCCTTCCAGGCCGCCAGGCTCTCCGCGCCGAGCTTGTCCAGCGAGAGCATCACCTGGAGGTCGGCGGTGCCGTCGCGGAGGGTGGCGAAGCAGAGCTTGCCGCCGGTCCGGCTGAGCACGACGCGCCCGGTCACCCCGGCGCGGTCGCCGGTGGCGACGTCGGCTTCGAGGTCCGGGTGGGCGGCGCGCAGGTCGGCGAGGGTCGTCGTCCGGGGGAAACCCACCGGGTACGGGTCGACGCCGGCGGCGCGGAGCCGCTCCAGCTTCTCGCGGCGCACCCGCATCTGTTCGGGAAGGTCATCAGGGGCCGGCGCAGGAGTCTGATCAGTCACCCCACCAGGGTATCGAGCGTCGGCCCCTGCCCCGTACCGGATATCCGGCGGGACAGGGGCCGATCGCGGGCAGGGGCCGACCGCGGGCAGGGGCCGACGGACCGGCTCAGCCGGTGCCGGTGGCGAGCTCCGCCTCGGGCTCGGCCGCCGGGTCCAGCTCGGAGCGGACGCCGCGCGGCCAGAGGTCGCCGGGGGTGGGGATGGCGCGGACGGAGGACGTCCCCTCGGCCGGAGCGGTGGAGGCGTTGTCGCGGCCGGATTCGGCGGGACGCACGGCGGGGTCGTAGGCAGCCATGGGAATCGGTCCTCCACGTCGGGTCGGTAGGGGGTGCGGTTGCACCCCCGCCGCGGGTGCGGCAGGTCGGGACTGCTGGCGCAGGGACCGCAGCGGCCGGGCGAAGTCCGCGACGTTGCCGGCGTCGCCGGACCGCGCGGGCTCGGGCACACGGGCGGTCCCCGGCGCCTGGGCCGGTTCCGGCAGCCGGGTCGGGCCGTCGGCGTCCGTCGCGCCGACCACACCGGCCACGGCGGCCACGGCCGCCTCGGCATGGCCCGGGACTGCGGTCAGCGGGTTTCCCGCGATGGCGAGCTGACGGGCCGCCGGCTCCAGGCCGGCCCTGGCGCCGCCGGCGGCCAGCGCGCCGCAGCGGGAGCGGAGGTCGAGCCGACGGGTCCGCTCCTGCGGGGCGCAGGGCAGGGCGGTCAGGTTGCGCAGGGCGGTGAGGTCCTCGCGGTCGGGCAGGTAGCCGTCCGCGACGGCCTCCTCCAGCCGCTCCAGGTAGCCGGAGGCGGAGCCGGGCAGGGCGGCGCGGTAGCGGGAGAGGTCGGCCAGGGCGAAGGCCCGCATCCGGCCGCCCTCGTGCACGGCCTCGTCGATCGACTCGGCGAGGCGGAGCACGTCCTGGACGTCCTCCACCCAGGCGTTGCGGGCCCATCCGGGGAGGACCGGGGTACCGGGGGTGGCGGGGTTCAGCACGTGGGCGAGGGCTCGGCGCAGCACCCGGAGCTCGTCCGCGCTGAAGGCCATGCCGCCGCGGGATCCATGAGGCATAGGCATGCTCGGACCCTATGCCGGAAATGCCTGATTTCTGATTATCGACACGCCGTCATCGGACCGCCACCCGAGGCGGGTTGGACCCCGCCGACCGGGCGAAGGCGTCCCCGGCGCTCAGGTGGTGGCGGTGTTCTTCTCGTACACCAGCCGCAGGCCGATCAGGGTCAGCCAGGGCTCGTGCACGTCGATGCTGCTCGCCTCGCCCAGGACCAGCGGGGCCAGCCCGCCGGTCGCGATCACCTGGACGTCGTCCGGGTCGGTGGACAGCTCGGCGGCCATCCGGTTGACCACGCCGTCCACCTGGCCGGCGTAGCCGTAGAGGATGCCCGACTGCATGCACTCCACGGTGTTCTTGCCGATGACGTTGCGCGGCCGGATGATCTCGATCTTGGGCAGCTTGGCGCCGCGCTGGCCCAGCGCCTCCACCGAGATCTCGATGCCCGGCGCGATCGCTCCGCCGAGGTAGTCGCCGCGCTCGTTCACCGCGTCGAAGGTGGTCGCCGTCCCGAAGTCGACCACGATGCAGGGGCCGCCGTAGAGGTGCTTGGCGGCCAGGGTGTTGACGATCCGGTCCGCACCGACCTCCTTCGGGTTGTCGGTGAGGACGTGCACCCCGGTCTTGATGCCGGGCTCCACCAGGACCGCCGGCACGTCGCCGTAGTAGCGCCGGGTCACCTCGCGCAGCTCGTGGAGGACCGAGGGCACGGTCGAGCAGATGGCCAGTCCGTCGACCGTGTCCTCCCCGAGCGCGGGGTGCGCCCCCATCAGCCCCTGCATCAGCACTGCCGTCTCGTCCGCCGTGCGCCGCGGGTCGGTGGAGACCCGCCAGTGCTCCACGATCTCCTCGCCGTCGAAGAGGCCGAGCACGGTGTGGGTGTTGCCGACATCGATGGTGAGCAGCATGGGCGCAGGCCATTCTTCGGGTGGGTCGCGGCTGATGGACGGTCGGGGGACTATCCGCGCAGGTCGAGACCGATGTCAAGGATGGGCGAGGAGTGGGTCAGCGCCCCGACGGCGAGGTAGTCGACACCGGTCGTGCCGACCTCGCGGGCGTTCTCCAGGGCCAGCCCGCCGGAGGACTCCAACTTGGCCCGGCCGGCCACCAGCGCGACCGCCTCGCGGAGCTGGGGAACGGTGAAGTTGTCGAGCAGGATCAGGTCCGCCCCGGCGTCCAGCACCGGCTGGATCTGGTCGATCCGGTCCACCTCGACCTCGACGTCCAGGTCGGGGTAGGCGGCGCGGACGGCCTTGAACGCCTCGGCCACGCCGCCGGCCGCGACCACGTGGTTGTCCTTGACCAGGGCCGCGTCGGACAGGCCCATCCGGTGGTTGGCGCCGCCGCCGCAGCGGACCGCGTACTTCTGCAGGGCGCGCAGGCCGGGGGTGGTCTTCCGGGTGTCGCGGACGACCGCGCCGGTGCCCTCCAGCGCGTCCGCCCAGGCGCGGGTGGCGGTGGCGATGCCGGACAGGTGGCAGAGCAGGTTGAGCGCGCTGCGCTCGGCGGTGAGCAGGTCGCGGGTGCGGGTGGTGACGCTGAGCAGCACCTGCCCGGCCTCGACCCGGTCGCCGTCCTCGACCAGCCGCTCGACGCTGAACTCCTCCTCGGCGACCAGCGAGAGCACCGCCTCGGCGACCCGGAGCCCGGCGACCACGCCGCCCTGACGGGCGGTGAAGTCGGCGGTGGCGACGGCCGCCTCGGGGACGGTGGCGACGGAGGTGACGTCCTCGCCGCCGGCCAGGTCCTCGGCCAGCGCCAGGGTGGCGATGTCCTCGACCTCGACCGGGTCGAGCCCGGCCGCTTCGAGCAGCGCCGCGAGCTGCGGGTCGAGCCCGGTCACGTACTCGCCGTCGCCGCAGGCGCAGCCCTCGCCGCAGCCCTCGCCCTCGCCGCCGACGAGCGGAAGTTCGTCGTGGTGGTGGCCGTGCTCGTCGTGCGCGCTCATGCTCGGGTCTCCTCGGGGAGGGTGGTCAGCACGGTGCCGTGCTGGCGGCTGATCAGATGAGTGTTCCAGTTGCTGTCGTCCCGGTCGGGGAAGTCCTCGCGCCAGTGGCAGCCACGGGTCTCCTCGCGCAGCCGGGCGGCGGCGGTCAGGGCGGTGGCGACCAGGTGCAGGTTGGTCGCCTCCCAGGTCTCGACCTGCGGCGGCTCGCCCTTGGGGTGGTGCGGGTCGTCGGCGTCGGCCGGGTGGGCCCCGGTGAGCGCGGCCAGGCCCGCGGCGGCCCCGGCCATGCTGTCGGCGCTGCGCAGCACGCCGACGCCGCGGGTCATCAGCCGCTGGATCGCGAAGCGGGCCTCGGAGGCCAGCAGCGGAACGCGTTCCACCTCGCGCTCCGTGTCTTCGTGGCGGGGCGTCAGCCTCCCTGCGGCGTCGCGCTCGGCGATGTCGGCGGCGATCCGCTCGGCGAAGACCAGGCCCTCCAGCAGCGAGTTGGAGGCCAGCCGGTTGGCGCCGTGGACGCCGGTCCAGGCGACCTCGCCGCAGGCGTAGAGCCCGGAGACCGAGGTGTGCCCGTGCAGGTCGGTGCGGACGCCGCCGGAGGCGTGGTGCGCGGCCGGGGCGACCGGGATCAACTCGGTCACCGGGTCGATGCCGTGGCTGCGGCAGGAGGCGAGGATGGTCGGGAAGCGCTCGGCCCACATCCGCTCGCCGAAGTGCCGGCCGTCCAGGTACATGTGCTCGGCGCCGGTCGCCTCCATCCGCCGCAGGATGCTCTTGGCGACGATGTCGCGCGGGGCCAGCTCGGCCAGCTCGTGCTGGCCGACCATGAAGCGGACCCCGTCCGCGTCCACCAGGTGGGCGCCCTCGCCGCGCACCGCCTCGGAGATCAGCGGCTGCTGGCCCTCCGCGTCGGGGCCGAGCCAGAGCACGGTCGGGTGGAACTGGACGAACTCCAGGTCGGTGACCTCGGCCCCGGCCCGCAGCGCCAGCGCGACGCCGTCGCCGGTGGAGACGGCGGGGTTGGTGGTGGCCGAGTAGACCTGGCCCATGCCGCCGGTGGCCAGCACCACGGCCCGGGCGTGGACCGCGCCGACGCCGTCCCGCTGCCCCTCCCCCATCACGTGGAGGGTCAGCCCGGCGGTGCGGCCCTCGGCGTCGGTGAGCAGGTCCAGCACCAGGGCGTGCTCGACCAGCACCACGTTGTCGTCCGCGCGGACCGCCTCGACCAGCGCCCGGGAGATCTCCGCGCCGGTGGCGTCGCCGCCGGCGTGGGCGATCCGGCTGCGGTGGTGGCCGCCCTCGCGGGTCAGCAGGATCTCGCCCTCGGCGTCCTGGTCGAAGGCCGCCCCGGCGGCGATCAGCCGGCGGACGGCGTCCGGGCCCTCGGTGACCAGGACCCGGACCGCCTCCTCGTCGCACAGGCCCGCGCCGGCCACCAGGGTGTCGCTGAGGTGCTGCTCGGGGGTGTCGCCCTCGCCGAGCGCGGCGGCGATGCCGCCCTGCGCCCAGCGGGTCGAGCCGTCGTCCAGCATCGCCTTGGTCACCACCAGCACCCGCAGCCCGGAGGCGCGCAGCCGCAGCGCGGTGGTGAGTCCGGCCACGCCCGAACCGACCACGACCACATCGGTGCGGACGGTCCAGCCGGGGGCCGGGGCGGTGAGACGGGTCACTGGGGTCATGCGTCACTCCGTGCGTGCGTGGGCGCGCCGGTGGCTGCGCCGTCGACGTCACCGTACGCCTGCGCCGGAATCGCACGCGCATCCGCATCGCCGCGGACCAGCCCGCTGCCGGCCGGTGCCTCGGCCGCGTCGCCGCCGAGGTGGGTGATCCGGTTGTCGGCGTCGACGAACAGCACCCGGGGCTGGTGCACCCGCGCCTCGGCGTCGCCCATCTGGCCGTAGCCGATGATGATCACCAGGTCGCCCGGGTGGACCAGCCGGGCGGCGGCACCGTTGATGCCGATGATGCCGGTGCCGCGCGCCCCGGCGATGGTGTAGGTCTCCAGCCGGTTGCCGTTGTCGATGTCGACGATGTGGACCAGCTCGCCGGGGAGCAGGTCGGCGGCGTCCAGCAGGTCCTGGTCGATCGTCACCGAGCCGACGTAGTGCAGGTCGGCCTGGGTGACGGTGGCCCGGTGGATCTTGGACTTGAGCATGGTGCGAAGCATGGTCACGCCTCCTTGGTGAAGTGCATGCCTGGTGGTTCAGGACGAGACGAGGGTCAGAAGCCGATGCGGACGTTGTCGATCAGCCGGGTCCGGCCGACCTTGGCGGCGAGCGCGAGCAGCGCCTCGCCGCGGAAGTCCTCGCGGTCGACCTCGGTGAAGTCGACCGGGTCGATCAGGCCGAGGTAGTCCGGGGCGAGCCCGGACCCGGCCAGCACCGCTCCGGCCGCCGCGCGGACCGCCGCCGGACCGGCCGGGACGGCGTCCCGGCCGGCGAACAGCGCCCGGGAGAGCGCCAGCGCCCCGGTCCGGTCCTCGGCCGAGAGGAAGCGGTTGCGACTGGACAGCGCCAGCCCGTCGGCCTCGCGGACGGTCTCCACGCCGAGGATCTCCACCGGGAAGTTCAGGTCCCGGACCATCCGCCGGACCAGTGCCAACTGCTGGCCGTCCTTCTCGCCGAAGCAGGCCACGTCGGGACCGGTGAGGTGGAGCAGCTTGGCGACGACGGTCAGCATTCCGTCGAAGTGCCCGGGGCGGGCGGCGCCCTCGTAGCCCTCGCCCATCGGGCCGGCCGCGATCCGGACCTGCGGCTCGCCGCCGGGGTAGACCTCGTCCACGGCGGGGGCGAAGACCAGGTCGGCGCCGGCCTCCGCGGCGAGCGCGAGGTCGGCGTCCAGGGTGCGCGGGTAGCGGTCCAGGTCCTCGCCGGCGCCGAACTGCAGCGGGTTGACGAAGACGGTCACCACCACCGTCCCGGCCGCGCCGACGCGCGCGCGGGCGGCGCGGACCAGCGAGGCGTGGCCCTCGTGCAGCGCGCCCATGGTCATCACCACGGCGCGGAGGCCGGAGCGGGCCTCGGCCGCCTCCGCCAGTGCCGCCGCCGTGCTCACCAGTGCCGTGCTCATCCGTTCTCCTCCGCCAGCACGTCCAGCAGGACCTCGGCGGCCTCCGCCTTCAGCATTCCGTTGGCCAGCGCCCGGTCGGCGGTGGCGCGCGCCATGGCGCGGTAGCTCTCCAGGATCTGCGGCGAGGTCGCCCGCAGCTGCGCGACATGGGTCCGCACCGTGCCCGCGTCGCCCCGGGCGACCGGTCCGGTCAGCGCCGCGTCGCCGCTGCGCAGGGCATTGTCCAGGGCCGCGCCCAGCAGCGGGCCGAGCATCCGGCCGGGTTCGGCCACGCCCGCGTCGGAGAGGATCTCCATGGCCTGTGCCACCAGGGTGACCAGGTGGTTCGAGCCGTGGGCGAGGGCCGTGTGGTAGAGCGGGCGGACCGCCTCCGGCACCCATTCGGGCTCGCCGCCCATCTCCACCACCAGCGCCTCGGCGACCGGGCGCAGCTGCTCCGGGGAGGTCACCCCGAACGGGCAGCCGGCCAGCCTGGCCACGTCCACGGCGGTGCCGGTGAAGGTCATCGCCGGGTGCAGCGCCAGCGGCAGCGCGCCGACCCGGGTGGCGGGTTCGAGCACCGCCACGCCGTGCGCCCCGGAGGTGTGCACCAGCATCTGCCCGGGCCGCACCGCGCCGGTCGCGGCCAGTCCGGCCACCAGCTCGGCCAGCGCGTCGTCGGGGACGGTCAGCAGCACCAGGTCGGCGGCGGCCATCACCTGCGGCGGGGTGACCAGCCGGACTCCCGGCAGCAGCGTCTCGGCGCGCCGCCGCGAGGCCGTCGAGACCCCGGAGGCGGCCACCACCCGGTGTCCGGCCAGCTGCAGCGCCGCGCCGAGCGCGGGGCCGACCCGGCCGGTGCCGACCACGCCGACGGCGAGCCGTGCGGGCCGGTTGTCGGGGGCGCCGGGGTCCCCGGGAATGTCGTCGAACAGACCGCCGGGCAGCCCGAACTCGCCTGTGCTCACGTCAAGGCTCCTTCTCCGTTCCAGTCCTCTACGGGTACCGGACGTACGCGGCCATCCTACGGCGGGTCACGAGGACTCGGCTGTGACCTGGCCCTCGTTGTAGACGTTGGCGAGCTCCTGCTGCGAGAGCTTCTGGATGGCTTCCATGATCTCCTCGGTGACCGCGCGCCGGGCGGGTCCGACCGCCATGGCACGCTCGCGGACGGCCACGGCCCGGTCGCCGAAGTCCATGGGCTCACCGAACTTGACGGTGATCCTGCGGATCCGGGGCAGCCGCTTGCCCACGGGCTGCACCTTCTCGGTGCCGGCCAGCGCGACCGGAACGACCAGCGCCCCCGAGGTCAGCGCGAGCCAGGCCACGCCGGGCTTGCCCCGGTAGAGGCGGCCGTCGAGGGAGCGCTTGCCCTCCGGGTAGATCCCGAAGGCGTTGCCCTCGTTCAGCGCCTCCAGCGCGGCGTCCAGCGAGGCCTGGGCGGCGCGGTGGGTGCCGCGCTCGACCGGGACCGCGTCGATCGCGGTGAAGAAGCTCCGGCTCAGCCAGCCCTTGAACCCGGTCCCGGTGAAGTACTCGGCCTTGGCCAGGAAGACCACCGGACGCGGTGCGACCAGCGGGATCACCACGCTGTCGATGAAGGAGAGGTGGTTGCTGGCCAGGATCACCGCGCCGCGCTTCGGCACGTTCTCGCGTCCCTCGACCACCGGCCGGTAGACCAGCCGCATCAGCGGGGCCAGCACCGACCTGGCGATTAGTGCGAACACGTGCCCTCCGTAGTCATCCGCGAACGTCCGGTGATGTTACCGGGCAGTCACCGAGCTGGATGGCCCGGCTGCGGGATCGTATGACATCCGCGAGCACTGCGGGAGCCGTGTCCGGCGCGTCGGACCCGTCACTGCCGGTGTGGACGACCGGCGGGCCGCCCCTGGGACGATCCGGGTCATTGGGAGAGGATCACCCCATGAGCGATGAGACGAAGGACCCGGCCCAGCGGCGGTTCGAGGCGCAGCGCGGCTGCACGAAAGTGCTGTCCGGGGCGCGCCCGGTGTCGCTGCGGGAGCGGATGGCGGAACTGGCGGCGGACGCCGAGGGCGCCTACGACCTGGACGGGCGGCTCGACTTCTACGGCAACGGCGTGGTCGAGGCGCTGGAGAAGCGGGTGGCCGGGCTGCTGGGGACGGAGGCCGCAGCGTTCTTCCCGACCGGCACCATGGCCCAGCAGGTCGCCCTGCGCTGCTGGGCGCGCCGCACCGGTGACCCGACGGTGGCGATGCACCCGCTGGCCCATCCCGAGGTGCACGAGCGCTTCGCCTACTCCCAGCTCAGCGGGGTCCGCAGCGTCTGGCCGACCACCGAGCCGCGGTCGGCCTCGGCCGAGGAGGTCCAGGACTTCGCCGAGCCCTTCGGCACCCTGATGCTGGAGCTGCCGCTGCGCGACGCCGGATTCGTCCTGCCGACCTGGGAGGAGCTGACCGCGACCGTCGCCGCCGCCCGGGCCAGGGACGCGGTGGTGCACTTCGACGGGGCCCGGCTGTGGGAGTGCGCCCCGCACTTCGGCCGCACCCTGCCGGAGATCGCCGAGCTGGCGGACTCGGTCTACGTGTCCTTCTACAAGACCCTCGGCGGGCTCAGCGGCGCGGCGCTGGCCGGTACGGCGGACTTCGTCGCGGACACCAAGACCTGGCGGCACCGCTACGGCGGGCAGCTGTTCCAGCAGTGGCCGGCCGCGCTGGCCGCGCTCGCCGGCCTGGACCGCGAACTGCCCCGGCTGGACGCCTACGTGGCCAAGGCCAAGGAGGTGGCGGCCGCCCTGACCGAGGCCCTGGCCGAGGTCCCCGGCGCCCGGATCTTCCCGGAGGTCCCGCACACCCACCAGTTCCAGGTCTGGCTGCCGTTCCCGGCGGACGACCTGGACGAGGCCGGGCTGCGCCTGGCCGAGGAGACCAGGCAGTCGCTGTTCGGGATGTGGCGCGAGCCGGGGCTGCCCCGGGTCTCGTACACCGAGGTCACCGTCTCGGCGGCGGCCCTGGACTGGTCCCCGGAGGAGGTCCGCGCGGCGGCGGGCGCCTTCCTCTCCCAGCTGCGCGGCCTGTCCCGGGTGGGCTGAGCCCGGGTCGGTGCCGGGGTCGGGGTCGGGGTCGGGGTCGGGGTCGGGGTCGGGGTCGGGCCGGCTAGGGGACGCCGCCGGCCCGGACCAGGCCGGTCTCGTAGGCCAGGACCACGGCCTGGACCCGGTCCCGCACCTCCAGCTTGGTGAGGATCCGGCCGACATGGGTCTTCACGGTGGCCTCCGAGAGCGAGAGCCTGCCGGCGATCTCGCCGTTGGAGAGGCCCCCGGCGATCAGCAGCAGCACCTCGCGCTCACGGTCGGTGAGCCGGGCCAGCTCCGGGGTGTCCATCGGCGGCTGGGAGCTGGGCAGGATGGTGGCGAAGCGGTCGATCATGCGGCGGGTGGTGGTCGGCGCGACGACCGCCTCGCCGCTGTGGACCGCCCGGATCGCGGCGACCAGTTCGGCCGGCGGCACGTCCTTGAGCAGGAAGCCGCTGGCCCCGGCCTTGAGCGCGGTGAACGCGTACTCGTCCAGGTCGAAGGTGGTGAGGATGAGGACGTGCGGTCCGGCGCCCGGGCCGCCGGCGCCCGGGAGGCCGGGGAGCGCCGGGTCGGCGGCGCAGATCCTGCGGGTCGCCTCCACTCCGTCCATCCGGGGCATCCGGACGTCCATCAGCACCACGTCGACCTCGGCCGTCGCCAGTACCTCCAGGGCCTGGAGGCCGTCCCCGGCCTCGGCCACCACCTCGATGTCGGTCTGGGACTGGAGGACCATCCGGAAGCCGGTGCGCAGCAGTTCCTGGTCGTCGACGAGCATGACGCGGATGGGCATGGGCTTCCTTGGCTGGTCGGGTGCGGGCGAGGGCTAGGAGGCGTGGGGGGCGAGGCCGGGGCCGCGGTCGGGCACCGGCCCGGACTCGGTCACCGCGGCCTCGGCGGGCGCGGCGGCGGACCTGCGCGAGGGTTTGAGCGGCAGGCTGGCACTGATCCGGAAGCCGCCGCCGGGGCGGGGCCCCGCGTCCAGCGTGCCGCCGACCATCCCGACCCGCTCGCGCATGCCGATCAGACCGTGGCCGAAGCCGTCCGCGCCGCCCTGGACCGCGAGCGCGGTGCTCGCCCCGCGACCGTCGTCCTCGATCACCAGGTCCATCCCCCGGTCGTCGAAACGGAGCCGTACCGACGCCGTGGTCTCCGGTCCGCCGTGCTTGCGGGCGTTGGTCAGCGCCTCCTGGACGATCCGGTAGGCGGTCAGCTCCACCCCGCGCGGCAGCTCCCGGGGCTCGCCCTCGACCTTGAAGGCGACCGGCAGGCCGGCGCTGCGCACCTGCTCCAGCAGGTCGGGCAGCTGCTCGACGCTCGGCTGGGGGACGTACTCGCCGACGCTGTCGGCGGAGCGCAGCAGGCCGAGCAGCCGACGCATCTCCTCCAGCGCCTGCCGGCCGGTGCCGGCGATGGTCGCCAGCGCCTGCCTGGCCTGCTCCGGTGAGGAGTCCATGACGAAGGAGGCGCCGTCCGCCTGGACGATCATCACCGAGACGTTGTGGGCGACCACGTCGTGCAGTTCACGGGCGATCCGGGCGCGCTCGGCGGCGACGGCGATCTTCGACTGGGCGTCGCGCTCGCGCTCCAGCCGGGCCGCCCGGTCCTCCAGCTGCATGTAGTAGGCCCGGCGGATCCGGGTGAGCCGGCCGAGGACCCAGCAGAGCAGGAAGGGCGTCGAGAAGACCACCGCCATGGCGACCTCCAGCCAGACCCGCCCGGACGTGCCCCGTGCGGGGTTGCCGTGCTGAGTGCCCTCGAAGCCCGGGTGGTAGAAGCTGAACCAGGCCAGCGGGCCGGCCGCGAGGCCGAAGAGCAGCGAGATCCTGGAGGTCCACACCTTGCCGAAGGCCGCACCGGTGTAGGCGATGATCAGCAGGGCGATGTCGGCGAGGAACAGCCCGGTCCGGAAGCCGACCTGGACCAGCCCGACCGCTATGGCGACCGCGACGGCGGCGTCGGGGAAGCGCCGCCGGACCACGAGCACCCCGCAGAGTACGAAGGTGACCGGGGCGACCTGCAGGAACTGGTAGTCGTCCTGCCAGGCCTCCAGCACCTCCAGTGCACACGGCAGGAACAGCAGCAGCGCCCAGGCGGCGTCGGCCACCATGGGATGCCTGCGGAACCAGCTGTAGAGGAGTTGCACAGTTGCAAGCCTAGGCAGGCCCGGAGGCCCGGGGGTCCACCGCCGGACTGAACCCGGTGTCCTCCGCAGGTCGGAGTTGGTTGCCCAAGCCACTCACTGGAAAGGTGGACGGGTGGCGATGATCGGCTGGCGGGACGCGACGGAGACGGCACTCTACGGGCCCGGCGGCTTCTTCCGGCAGCCGGTCGGACCGGCCGGGCACTTCCGTACCTCGGTCCACGCGTCCCCGCTGTTCGCGGCGGCGCTGACGGAATTGGTCCGACAGGTGGACGAGGCACTGGGCCGTCCGGCGGAACTGGTGGTGACCGATGTCGGGGCCGGGCGCGGGGAACTGCTGCTCGCGCTGGGCGCACACGCCCGGGCGCACCACCCCGGACTGGCGGACCGGCTGGTGCTGAGGGCGGTGGAGCGCGCCGGGCGGCCGCCGGGGCTGCCGGCCTGGATCGGCTGGCGCACGCGGATCGAACCGGCCGCGAACGGGGTGCTGATCGCCAACGAGTGGCTGGACAACGTCCCGGTGGACATCGCCGAGGTGGACGAGGACGGCGTGGTGCGGCTGGTACTGGTGGACCCGGCGACCGGCGCCGAGGCCCTGGGCGCCCCGGTGGCGGGGGCGGACGTCGGGTGGCTGGAGCGGTGGTGGCCGCTGGACCCGGCCGAGCCCGGACTCCGGGCGGAGCTGGGCGGGCCGAGGGACGCGGCCTGGGCCGAGGCGGTCGGGTCGCTGGGGCGCGGTCTGGCCCTGGCCGTGGACTACGCGCACCGCGCCGGGGACCGTCCGCCCTTCGGCAGCCTCGCCGCCTACCGGGAGGGGCGGGAGGTCCACCCGGTGCCGGACGGCCGCTCCGACCTGACCTCGCACGTCGCGCTGGACGCCTGTCTGGCGGCCTCGGCGGGCGAACGCGTCGTCCACAGCCTGTGGACGACGCAGCGGGAGGCGCTGCGACTGCTGGGGGTGAGCGGGGCCAGGCCGCCGCTGGAACAGGCCGGCCGCGACCCGTCCGGCTACGTCCGCGCCCTCGCCGCCGCCGGGGAGGCGGCCGAGCTGACCGAGCCGGGCGGACTCGGCTCCTTCGCCTGGGGGCTGCAGTCGGTGCGGATGGCGCTCCCGGCGGGATGGCAGACTCTTGCCCCATGACGAGTAGCCCCAGGACGAGCAGCACGGTGCGGGAGACGACGGTCGGGATCGGCGCCGGGGCCGCCACCGAACTCGGCACCAGCGACATGGTGCTGAACATCGGCCCGCAGCACCCGTCCACCCACGGCGTGCTGCGGCTGAAGCTGCGGCTGGACGGCGAGGTGATCACCGCCGTCGAACCGGTCATCGGCTACATGCACCGGGGCGCGGAGAAGTTGTTCGAGGCGCGTGACTACCGTCAGATCATCATGCTGGCCAACCGGCACGACTGGCTCTCGGCCTTCGCCAACGAACTGGGCGTGGTCCTCGGCGTCGAGCGGATGCTCGGCATGGAGGTGCCCGAGCGCGCCACCTGGACCAGGACCCTGCTGGCCGAGCTCAACCGGGTGCTCAACCACCTGATGTTCCTCGGCTCCTACCCGCTGGAGCTGGGTGGGATCACCCCGGTCTTCCACGCCTTCCACGAGCGCGAGCAGCTGCAGGCGGTGCTGGAGGAGGCCTCCGGCGGCCGGATGCACTACATGTTCAACCGGGTCGGCGGCCTCAAGGAGGACCTCCCGGCCGGCTGGTACGGGCGGGTCGGGGCCGCCGTCGCGGCGCTGCGCGAGCGGGTGCGGACCTTCGACGACCTGGTCCTCGGCAACGACATCTTCCGCGCCCGGACCCGCGGCGTGGGCGTACTGGCCCCGGAGCACGTCCACGCGTACGGGGTGAGCGGGCCGATCGCCCGCGCCTCCGGCGTCGACTTCGACCTGCGCCGGGACGAGCCCTACCTCGCCTACGGCGAGCTCGGCGACGTGCTGCGGGTGGTGACCCGTCAGGAGGGCGACTGCCTGGCCCGGTTCGAGTGCCTGCTGGAGCAGACCCGCAACTCGCTGGACCTGGCCGACGCCTGCCTGGACCGGATCGCCGAGCTGCCGAGCGGACCGATCAACCAGCGGCTGCCCAAGGTGCTCAAGGCCCCCGAGGGCCACACCTACACCTGGACCGAGAACCCGCTCGGCGTGAACGGCTACTACCTGGTGTCGCGCGGCGACAAGACCCCCTGGCGGCTCAAGCTCCGCTCGGCCTCCTACAACAACATCCAGGTGCTGGGCGAACTGCTGCCGGGGACGCTGGTCGCGGACATGGTGGCGATCCTGGGCTCGCTCTTCTTCGTCGTCGGGGACATCGACAAGTAGCCGGACCGCCGACACGACGACACCACGACGGCGGGGCCGGGGGATTCCGAACTCCCCCGGCCCCGCCGTCGTTCACTCCGTACCCGGGTCCTACAGCGCGCGCAGCACCCGGACGTCGATCGGCTCGGTCTCGTCCTCGGCCGTGAGGTCGACCAGGCCGCCGTCCGCGGTCGGCTGCTGGTGCGCGTCGGCCGCGGCAGCCGCAGCCTCCCCGGCGCGGCCGTGGGCGGGCTGCGGTGCGGGCTCGCCCGCCTCGGCCGGCAGGCCGGCCGCCGCGTCGTAGCGGCGCTGCTCGGCGGCGGCCTCCTCGCCGACCACGTCGGCGAGGTCGGCCGGGACGCCGCCCAACTGGTGCGAGATCGCCTCTTCCTGACGGGTGAAGAAGCTGAAGGTGCCGCCGGCGGCGGCCTGGGCGCCCCGCGCCGCACCGCGCTGCAGCGGCGCGGGCAGGACGGTCGCCGCCGGACGCAGCGGCGGCAGCGCCGCCCGGGCCCAGGCGGGCCCCTGCGTGGTGGCGGCCGGCTGCTGCTGCGGCAGCGGCTGGGCGCGGTGCCGGGACTGGGGCTGGATCTGCACCTTGGCGGCGACGGCGGGCAGCGCGGCGGGCGCGGCCGGAGCCGCCTGCGGCTGGGCGACGGGCTGCTGCGGGCCGGGCTGCTGCGGCGCGGCCTGCTGGGTGGCGGGCTGCGTGGCGGGCTGCGTGGCGGCCTGGCCCTCGGCGGCGGCCTGGGCGTCGAGCTGGGCCTGGATCTGGGCCTCGGCCTGGGCGCGCTTCTGGGCCGCGGTGCGGGCGGGCGCCTGGGCGGCGATCCGCTGGGCCTCGCCGACTGCCGCCCGGCGCTCCAGTCCGCGCAGCACCGAGGCGGCCTTGAGGTAGGCGGTGGGCGTCGGCCGGTTGCCGCGCAGCGCGAGCTCGCGACGGCGCGCCTCCTCGGCCTCGCGGACGGCCTGCTCCGCGGCGAGCCTGGCCCGCTCCCGGAGCAGCCGCTGGTTCTCGGCCTCGGCCCGGGCGATCTGGCTGCGCTGCGCCAGCAGCCGTCGCTCCAGCCGCTTGACCTGCTCCTCGGCGGTCTCGGCCGAGAACTCCAGCTCGGCCAGGCGCTCCTCGAAGCGGATCTCGTCGCGGTTGCGGGCGGCGACCTCGTTCTCCAACTCCGCCTCGCCGCTGCGTTCACGCAGCCGCAGCAGCACGGCGGAGGCGGCGGCGCCCACCGCGGTGGCGACGACCAGCACCCGGAGCAGCGCGAGGCTGCTGGTGAGCGGGGCGGACACCAGTGCGGCAACCGCCAGCACTCCGCAAGCGATGGGAGGGAGCAACCTGCTCAGAGGCGAGGATTGGCGATGGCGACCACGTGGCATGGCCAGAAATCTAGCGTGCCGACTATACGGATGTCAGGTGAGGTCCCCAAGATGCCCTTGACATGACTATGTTGTGACATTCGGTCAACTTCTGTAGCACTACGGTGACACTCTTCGCCCCGCTTCGCGGCTGATGTCCGGTTAGGATCCGGCGGCCACAGCGAAATGATCACGCCAGGTGTTCGACGGCCCGGCCGGACCGGCAGGACCGTCGGCACCGCGCCGGGTCAGAGCGAGGCCGGGTCCATCCGGGTGGTCACGGCGATCCGGTTCCAGGCGTTGATGGTCAGGATCAGCGCGATCAGCTGGGCCAGTTCGGCCTCCTCGAAGTGCTCGGCCGCCTGCGCGTAGACGGCGTCCGGGACGAAGCCGTCGGTCAGCACGGTGACCGCCTCGGTCAGCGCCAGCGCCGCCTGCTCCTTCACCGTGAAGAAGGCGCCGGCCTCCTGCCAGGCGTTCAGCAGGTAGATCCGCTGCTCGGACTCGCCGGCCTTGCGGGCGTCCCTGGTGTGCATGGCCAGGCAGTAGGCACAGTGGTTGAGCTGCGAGGCACGGATCTTGACCAGCTCGGCCAGGGCCGGGTCCACGCCCTTCCGCGAGGCCCGGTCCAGGGCCACCATCGCCTGGTAGAACTCGGGAGCGGCCTGGAAGAAGCTCATCCGGGGGCCGTGCACGTGGTGGGCGTTACCGTCAGTGGTCGGCTGCGTCGTCTGCGTCGTCATGTCCACCAGACTATGCCGGAACCAGCCCAGGACTATGGTCCATTTCCATGACACGAATATGGGCCACTTCCTCCGAGCCCGGCAGCGATCTGCACCTGGACCTGAACCTGGGGGAGGGTTCCGCCGGCGGCGTGCGCGCGGCGCTGATCCGGGCGCTGCGGGACGCGGTCCGCAGCGGGCGGCTGGCGCCGGGCGTGCGGCTGCCGTCCTCGCGGACCCTGGCCGCGGACCTCGGGCTGGCCCGCAACACCGTCGCCGACGCCTACGGCGAACTGGTCGCGGAGGGCTGGCTCTCGGCCCGGCAGGGCTCCGGTACCCGGGTCGCCCAGCGGACCCTCCCCGGCCGCACCACCACCGCCCGCCCCGCCGTCCGGCGTCCTGAGGCGACCCACAACCTCCACGCCGGGTCGCCCGACCTGTCCTCCTTCCCCCGCGCCGCCTGGGCCGCCGCCGGACGCCGGGCGCTGGCCAACGCCCCGGCCGCGGCCTTCGGCTACGGCGATCCGCGCGGCCGGGTCGAGCTGCGGCAGGCCCTCGCCGACTACCTGGCCCGGGCCCGGGGGGTGCGCACCGATCCGGAGCGGATCGTCATCTGCGAGGGCTTCGCCCAGGGGGCGGCACTGCTGGGCCGGGTGCTGCGGCAACTGGAGTCCCGCCGGGGCGGGAGGCCGCGGCGGCTGGCGGTGGAGTCCTACGGTCTCGGCTTCCACCGGGGGCTGCTGACCGGCGCCGGGCTGGGCACCGTCCCGCTGACGGTCGACCGGCTCGGCGCCGCCACCCCGGAGTTGGCCTCGATGCCGGAGGTCGGCGCAGCGCTGCTCACCCCGGCGCACCAGTTCCCGACCGGCGTCCCGCTGGCTCCGGAGCGCCGGACCGCCGTGGTGGAGTGGGCCCGGGACGCGGACGCGCTGGTGCTGGAGGACGACTACGACGGCGAGTTCCGCTACGACCGGCAGCCGGTGGGCGCGCTGCAGGGGCTGGACCCGGAGCGGGTCGCCTACCTGGGCACGGCGAGCAAGAGCCTGGCGCCCGCGCTCCGACTGGGCTGGATGGTGCTGCCGGGCCGACTGGTCGACGGGGTGGTGGCGGCCAAGACCGAGGCGGAGCGCCATCCGGCCAGCCTGAACCAGCTGGTGCTGGCCGAGTTCATCACCTCCGGGGCCTACGACCGGCATGTCCGGGCGATGCGGCTGCGCTACCGCCGCCGGCGCGACCGGCTGGTGGCCGCGCTGGCCGAACGGGCCCCGGCGGTCGAGGTGAGCGGGATCGCGGCCGGGCTGCACGCGGTACTGCGGCTCCCCCCGGGCACCGAGGACGACGCGCTCCACGGAGCGGCCTGGCTGGGCCTGGCCGTCCAGGGCCTGGACGAGTTCCGCCACCCCGACGTCCCGGCCGCCGGCGACGCGGCCCTGGTCGTCGGCTACGGCACCCCGCCGGAGCACGGCTTCTCGGCCGCGCTCGACGCCCTCTGCCAAGCCCTGGAGGCGATCTGACCACCGGTCGGCCGGCCATGGCTCGGGCGGAGCGATGTCGTCATCGCTCCGCCCGTTGCGCCGCCCGCCCGGTCGCGGATCAGCTGATGCCGTAGGCGTTGTCGATCTGCTCGTCGGTGCTGTTGCCGCTGGTGTCCACGATCACGGTGCGCAGCGACACGAAGCCGCCGGCGGGGTCGTGGACATCGGCGGACCAGGCGTTGCCGCTCCGCTTGGCCGCGATGGCCTTCCAGCTCTTGCCGCCGTTGGTCGACACCAGCACGGTCAGCGACTTGACGTTCTCGGACGGCACCGACAGGCCGGTGCCCCCGCTGCCGCGGAACAGCGTGATGGAGAGCGGGGTGTTGGCGCCGGGGGCCCCCTGGTTGGCGCCGTTCAGTCCCAGCGGGGTGAAGCGGGCCAGGAAGCCGGGGGCGAGCTGGTCCTGGTCGGGCCTCGCGTAGAAGTGGAAGTCCAGGACGGCCGAGGTGGACAGGGTGCCGACCGGGACCGGCTGGCCGGGCCGGTAGCGCTGGGCGACGGTGGCCAGGTCGTACCAGCCGGCGGAGCCGATCGGTGCGTCGAGCTCGGGGTAGCTGTTGCCGTAGGTCTGCTGCGCCACGTACTTGAGCAGCTTGCCGTTCCTGCGGAGGGTCGCCCAGAGCTTGTAGTCGGCCGTCTCGCCGGTGCCCTCGTTGGCGTCGCCGATCAGATCGTTCAGAGCGAACTGGATCCGGCCGTTCCAGACCGTGGGGAGGTTCTCCCCCGGGCCCCAGGCCGCCCGGCCGAAGCTCTGGTAGTAGGTCTTCCCGGCCTGCATCGTCAGCGGTTGGGCGAAGCCGCCGCCGATGTCCCCGGCGTCGCTCATGACATCGGTCCGGGCGGTCCACCGCCCGGGGGAGGTGAAGACCTCGGTGCCGTAGGGCGCGCTCTGGTTCTGGAACTCACCGGCCCAGAGGTCGGTCCCGCAGAGGCCCGGGTCGTTGGCCGGCTCGGGCTGGAGGGTGAGGGCGTCGTTGTTCGTCATCTCCTCCCCCTTGTCGACCCGGATGTACTCGTAGGCCAGCTTGGCCCGCGAGTAGGCGTAGCTGGGGTTGCTCGGCAGCGTCGGGACGACGCCGCTGACCAGGTAGTCGCTGTTGGAGCCCAGCCAGGACTGCAGCCAGGACAGGCTGAAGTCACGCGAGGAGTCGGGGATCTCGTACAGGTCGCCGGGGCTGTTGAACGCCTCGACGTTCACCCCGCCGCCGCCGGGCAGGCAGGCCCGCGCGTCGATCCGGGTCTGGAAGCCGCCGCCGGCCGGGGTGTTGAGCGAGATCTTCACCGGCTTGCCCTTGCGGGCGTCGAGCGTCAACCGGGAACTGCCCGAGACCTTGACCGTGGCGGTGCCGAGGGTGTCGGTCATCCCCCACGCGGTGCCCGGGGCAGGGGTCTCGATGTCCGTGATGACCGCATAGTGCCCGGCCGGCAGGGACACCGCATGGCCGCTCTGGGCCGTGTAGTTCTGCCAACTGCTCAGGTTGACGATGTTCTCCTGACCGCCGGAGACCGCCTTGCCGTTGCGGCCGATGGTGGTGATGGTCAGCGAGCTTCCGGCGGCCATGGCCGGGGCGGCCGAGAGCGAGTAGACCAGCGGCAAGAGGGCCGTGGTCACGGCGAGAGTGAGCGGTATCCGCCGCACAGAAAACTCCTAGCGTTAAGTTTGAGGCCGCCGATTTTAGTGTGGCTCACACACCCCCGAGGCGTGTGCGAACGTAAGCAGCCGGTGTGAGCTCGCGCCTGATGTCTTGACATAACGGACATGCCAGCAGAGAGTTCCGCCCCCGTCACACCCGCGCACCGGCCGGGGTTGCCGTCAGGACGCGGTCGTCCTCAAGGTGCCGTCTCATCCGTAGGGTCGAATGCGGCCCGTCGGTCGAACGGTCGAAGCGGCTCGCCTCAGCGGTGGGCTGCTGCCAGGTGGCGGCGGAGTCTGATTCGTTCGTCCGCTGCTGCGCTCTGGTCGCGGCCGGCTGCGGCCTCGGCCTCGGCCAGGCGGGTGCAGTCCGCGCACCCGGTGACGGGGACGGGCCGGGTGAGCGACAGCGGAAGCGGCGTCGCCGGCGACGTGCTCCGCCGACGCGGGACTTCGGGGTTCGGGGACGAGGTCGGCAGTCGGCCCCAGGTGCTGGCGGCGTTGGCCTCCGCCACCCGGGCCCGCAGCGCCTCGGTGCTGTCGAGCCTGACGATGTCGGTGGGACTGACCTCCCAACCGGGGCCGCCGCGCAAGGGACAGAGGAGCAGTCGGCCGTCCGCCTCGACGCTGATGACGCGTCCGGTGCGGCCGGTCACCCGGTCCCGCACGACGCTGTTGATGTCCACGCCCGGCGCGGCGCGCCCGTCTGCACTGCCCACCATTTGCTCCCAGCGGGTCCGCCCGCACACGGTGCGGGAATCGGCCGATCTCAGAGTCAAGGGTGCACGCACGGGCCTACGCTGGACTGGTACGAAATCACCCAAACGTCCCTCTGGGACATGGAGTTGATCATGTCTGCCAAATCGAAGCCGTTAACCCCCGAGCGATCGACCAGGCACCTGTTCGGCTATCGATTGCGCGAGTTGCGCCAACGGGCCGGGATGAGCCTGGAAGCGCTCGCCAGGGTGGTCAACTCCAGTTCGTCCCAGGTCCAGCGCATCGAGACGGCGGAGGGAACGATCCCGCCCGACCTGCCGGCCAAGTTCGACATCGCCCTTGGCGCGGACGGCGTGTTCTCGCTGCTCTACCTGATCGCCCGGCATGAGGTGCATCCGGACAAGTACCGCCGGATGATGGAGTTGGAGGCCCAAGCGCAGGGCATCAAGCAGTATGCCGGGCAGGTACTTCCAGGGCTGGTACAGACGGAGGACTATGCCCGCGCGCTCTTTCGGGTGAGCAACCCGCAGGCGACGTCGGCCTGGATCGAGGAGAAGGTGGATGCGCGGATGGGTCGGCAGGAACTCCTGCACGCCGACCCCGCACCGTACTTGTCCATCCTCCTGGACGAGGCCGTGCTTCGCCGACCGATCGGCGGGCCGGAGGTGATGCGCAGACAGCTCGCGACGCTGCTCCCGCTCGCCGACTCACCGAACAGCGTCGTCCAGGTCATCCCCAACAACCACGGCGAGCACCCCTTCCTCGGAGGTTCGCTCAAGCTCCTGGAATTCGCCGACGGCCCGTCAGCTGCGTACGAGGAGGGCTTCAGGACCGGAACTCTGGTGGAGGAAGCGGAAAGCGTTGACTCGCTCCGTCGTGCATTTGATCTGATGAGGTCGTACGCACTGTCGCCCACCCTCTCATCGGCCATGATCATCAGCGCAATGGAGGCACTTCCACATGAGTACCAACCCCGACCTGGCCTCGGCGGCGTGGCGCAAGAGCAGCTACAGCAACGGCGACGGGGGCGATTGCGTCGAGACGGCACCGGGGTTCATCAATGGCGCCGTGCCCGTGCGTGACAGCAAGGACCCCGCAGGTCCCGCGCTGGTCTTCCCCGCTGCCGCCTGGACGGCGTTCGTGGACGCGGTGAAGTCCGGCGAGCTGCCGATCGTCTGAACGCAATCCGGCCCCTGCCGCGCACCGCCGGCCGTCAGGGGGCTGATCGCTGCCCGGCGGGGGCCTGGGAGACTGCTCCCATCCTTCCCTACCTTGGAGGAACGGCGATGAGCAGCGACGACAGCGAAGGCACCCGCGACCTGGGTGCGATGGTGATCACCGGGGCGGGGCGGGGCATCGGTGCGGCCACGGCGCGGCTGGCGGCGCGGCGGGGGTATGCCGTGTGCCTCAACTACCGCTCCGACGAGGGGTCGGCGCTGGCGCTGGCGCGGGAGATCGAGGCAGTCGGCGGACGGGCGCTGCCGGTGCGGGCCGATGTCGCGGTGGAGTCGGAGGTGGAGGCGATGTTCGCCGCCGTCGACCGCGAACTGGGGCCGCTCACCGCGCTGGTGAACAACGCCGGGGTGCTGGAGAAGCAGTGCCGGGTGGACGGGATCACGGCGGACCGGCTGCAGCGGGTGCTGGCGGTGAATGTCACCGGACCGTTCCTCTGCTCCCGGCAGGCGGTGCTGCGGATGTCGACCCGGTACGGCGGGCAGGGCGGGGCGATCGTCAATGTCTCCTCGGCCGCTGCCCGGCTCGGCTCGCCCGGCGAGTACGTGGACTACGCCGCGTCCAAGGGGGCGCTGGACACCATGACCACCGGCCTGGCGCTGGAGGTGGCGGCCGAGGGGATCCGGGTCAACTGCGTCCGCCCCGGCTTCATCTACACCGAGATGCACGCCTCCGGCGGCGAGCCGGACCGGGTGGACCGGGTCGGACCGGGGACGCCGATGGGGCGCGGCGGGCAGCCGGGGGAGATCGCGGAGGCGGTGCTGTGGCTGCTGTCCGACTCGGCCTCCTACGTCACCGGCGCCTTCGTCGACGCCGCCGGCGGACGGTAGTAGCGGGCCTGAGCTCCGGCCGGCGCGGCGTCCACCGGCTGGGGGGACCGGGGCACGGGTGTCAGTAGGGCATGAGTGTCGAGGTGTCCAGGGTGAAGGAGAAGGGCGCGGGGATGTGGACGTCCTCGCCGAACCCGGCGTCCTCGCGCAGCCGGAGGAGGTGGATCACCTCTGCGCGTCGCCCCCGGCGCCCCCGGCAGCCTCGGCGCCCTCGGCCGGCCAGCCGGCGACCGGGCCGTTGACGCGGAAGGTCACCCGGGTGCCGGGCGGCAGGGCCACCGCGCCCGCGCAACGCGCGGTCACCTGACCGGCGGCCCCGGTGTCGGCGGTGACGACGGTGTCGTGGCCGTGGTAGTCGCACTGGGTCACCACCCCGTCCACCCCGCCCGGTTCGCCGTGCGGCAGCAGCCGCAGCTGCTCGGGCCGGACCAGCACCACCACGGCGGTGCCCTCGGCGAAGTCCGGCGAGCCTTCGGTCAGCGGCAGCGGGCCGAAGGCGGTCTCGGCCCGGCCGCCCCGGACCGTCCCCGGCAACAGGTTGGCGTCGCCGACGAACCGGGCCAGCGCGGCGTCCGCCGGGTGGGAGTACAGCTCCTGCGGGGGCGCCGCGTGGGCGACCAGGCCGTGTCGCAGCACCGCGACCTGATCCGCCATCGACAGCGCCTCGTCCTGGTCGTGGGTGACGATGACCGTGGTGGTGCCCGCGTCGCGCAACACCCGGAGTACCTCCAGCCGGACGCTGGTGCGGAGGAAGGCGTCCAGGGAGGAGAAGGGCTCGTCGAGCAGCAGCAGCGCCGGGTCCGGCGCCAGCGCCCGCGCCAGCGCCACCCGCTGCTGCTGGCCGCCGGAGAGCTGGTGCGGGTAGCGGCCGGCCAGGTCGGCCAGCCCGGTCAGCGCCAGCATCTCCGGCACCCGCTCGGCGCGCTGGGCGCGCGGCAGTCCGAAGCCGACGTTGCCGGCGACGTCCAGGTGCGGGAAGAGGCAGCCCTCCTGCGGGACGTAGCCGACCTTCCGCGCCTGCGGGGCGACATGACGGCCGGGGCCGTCCATCAGCGTGCCGCCGATGGTGATCTCGCCCGCGTCGGCGCGTTCGAAGCCCGCGAGGATCCGCAGCAGCGTGGTCTTGCCGCTGCCCGAGGAGCCGAGGACGGCGGTGACCGAGCCCTGCGGGATCTCGATGTCGACGCCGCGCAGGACCGGCTGCGAGCCGAAGCCCTTGGTCACTCCGGTGATCGTCACGGCCTGGGCGCGGGCCGCGCGGGCCGGCTCCGCCTGCGCGCCGGCTCGCACGGCGACCGACGAGCCGGTCTTGGTCAGGTCAGTCGCTTCCACGCCAGTCGCTTTCAGATCGGTCATTGGGGTCCGGCCGCCCTTCCTGGAAGCCGGTCGAAGAACCGCCCGAGCACATAGCTGGGCACCGCCGTGATGGCGATCATCAGCAGGGCGAACGGAGCGGCCTGCCCGTAGGCGAGGTTCTGCTGGTAGTTCCAGAACTGCGTGGCGAGCGTCTGCACCCCGGTCGGCACCAGGATCAGGGTAGCGGTCAGCTCGGTCACCGCCGAGAGGAAGACCAGGCAGAAGGCGGCCGCGAGCCCCGGCGCGACCAGCGGGCGGGTCACCCGCCAGAGCACCGCGAGCCGTCCGAGGCCGAGGGAGTGCGCCACCTCCTCCAGCCCCGGCGGGGCCTGGGCCACCGAGGCGCGGACGCCGACCAGGGCCAGCGGGAAGAACATGATGGCGTAGGTCACCACCAGCATCGGCGCCGTCTGGTACCAGACGCCGCCCGCGTAGGTCTCGCTGAAGTAGGTCAGCGACAGCGCGATGACCAGCCCCGGCATGGCCAGTACCAGGTAGTTGCCGCGCTCCAGCAGCCGCCGCAGCCGGCCGTCGTGGCGTACCGCGAGCACTCCGACCGGCAGCGCCATGACGGTGGCCAGCGCGGCGGCGGAGCCGCTGTAGAGGGCGGTGTGCCAGGTCGCGTCGGCCAGGGAGTCACCGGTGAACGGGTGCTGCGTCCCGGTGACCCACCAGTAGACGGCGGAACCGACCGGGACGCCCAGCGCCAGCGCGGCCAGCAGCGCCAGGGCGGCCAGCGCCGGGAGGGTCCACCAGCCCAGGTGGTGGCGGCCGGTACTGCGCTGCGCGCCGCGGTCCACCCGGCTGCCGCGGCTGCGGCCACGCAGCGCGGACTCCCCGGCGAGGACCAGCAGGCCCAGCACGATGAGCACCAGCGACAGCGCCGAGGCGGTGGGGATGTTGAAGGACACCGAGAACTCGGTGAAGATCTCGGTGGTGAAGGTCTGGTAGCCGAGGATCTCGAAGGCGCCGTACTCGGCCAGCAGGCCCAGGGCGACCAGCAGGCAGCCGCCGAGGACGGCGACCCGGGCCTGGCGCAGCGTCACCCGCCAGAAGGTGCGCAGCCGGCCGAGCCCGAGGTTCATCGCCACCTCCTCCAGCGCCGGGTCGGCGTTGCGCAGGCTGGCCGCCACCGGCAGGTAGACCAGCGGGTAGACCGACAGGGTCATCACCAGCACCGCGCCCTGGAAGCCGGACACGTCGGTGCTGAGCGAGGCCCAGCCGAAGCTGATGACGAAGTCGGGGATGGCCAGCGGCACGACCAGCAGCACGGCCCAGAACCGGCGGCCGGGCAGGTCGGTCCGCTCCACCAGCCAGGCGGCCCCGGTGCCGATCACCGCGCACAGGGCGGTGACGACGACGGTGAGGCGGACGGTGTTCCACAGCAGTTGGCCGGTGAGCGGCCGGTCGATCAGCGAGAGCACCTTGGACAGGCCCGCGCCCTGCGCCTCGACCAGCAGGAACACCAGCGGCATCAGCAGGACCAGGGTCACCAGGGCGCTGACGGCGAGCAGCACGGTGGGGGGCCGGGAGCCGCGCCGACGCCAGGACCGGCCGGAGGGCCGGTCCTGGGAGCCGCCGACCGGGTCGGCCGGGTCGGCCGAGACGACCCGGCCGGCCCCGGTCAGCGAGGTCACAGCAGTCCCGCCTGGCCGAGCAGCGAGATGGCGTTGGAGCCGTCACCGAGTTCGGGGATGGTGATCGGGTTGGGCTGGAGCTGCGAGAACGGCGTCTCCGGCGCGGTGGTCTGCACCCCGTCGTCGAGCGGGTACTCGTAGCTGATCGAGTGCGCGATGATCTCCTGGCCCTGCCTGGACACCAGGAAGGCCACGAACTTCTGCGCGGCGGCCTGGTTCTTGGAGGACTTCAGCACGCCCGCGCCGGAGATGTCCAGCACATAGCCGGGGTCCTGCGGGGCGAAGTAGGCGATCTTGGAGTGCATCGCGCCGGAGCCGAGCTCGGCCTGCATCCGGTACCAGTAGTACTGGTTGACGACGCCGAAGGCCGCCGCGCCGCGGTTCACCTCGTCCGCGATGGTCTCGTTGTCGGGGTAGACCCGGGAGCCGGCGTTGGCCTTGATGCCCTCCAGCCAGGACAGCGCCTTGGCCTGGCCATAGGTGTGGGCGACCGAGGTGACGATGGGCTGGAAGTCGGTCTCGCCCGCCGCGAAGGCCAGCTTGCCCTTGTACTGCGGGTCGGCGAGCTGCAGCACCGACGTCGGCAGCTGCGACTCGCTGATCAGGCTCGGATTGTAGATGAGCACGCTCACCCGGGCCGAGATGCCCTCCCAGTCGCCCGCGGTGGAGTTGTACTTGCTGGGCGTGACGGCCAGGGTGCTCTGGTCGAGCGGCGCCAGCAGGCCCTTGTTCTGCAGGTAGTCCAGGGCCGGCGAGTTCTCGGTGTAGAAGACGTCCGCACGCGGGTGCTTCGCCTCGGTGACGATCTCGTCGGCGAAGGTGTCCTCGTCGTTGTAGCGGACGTTGACCTTGATGCCGGTCTGCTGCTCGAACGCGGTGACCAGGGACTGGGTGGTCTGCTCGTGCTGGCCGCTGTAGAGGGTGATCGACCCCTTGGAGGCGGCGGACGAGGAGCCGCCGCAGGCGGTCAGCGTGGTGCCCGCGAGGCCGACGACGGCCGCGACGGTGAGGATCCGCAGGGCGGGGGTACGGAGGGTGGTCACGAGGCTGCTCCCGGGCACAGGGCGTTGACGGCATCTTGGGCCTTGGCCACCGCGATGGCGTCCGCGGGAGCCGCACTGACACTGGCGGTGCTGAACGCCTGGTAGGCGGAGTCGAGTTGGCTGACGGCCTGCTGCACGGCCGAGTCGGAGAGCTTCAGCTGCTGCAGCGGCAGCACCTGGGCCTGGGCGTAGCCCACCGAGTCGGCGTCCGCGTCCGGGCCGTCGGCGAGCACATCGCCGACCTGGAGGCAGGCCTGCTGCCTGGCCGTACCCTGCAGCGCGGAGGCGGACGACGAGGCGGAGGACGAGGACGAGGAACCGCACGCCGCCAGACCTGCGGTGGCGAGCACCACGCAGGCGACCAGCGCCAGCGGCCTCGCCGTCCTCGCGAGCTGGAGTGGGACTTTAGCGGACACGTTGACGAGTCTCCTTCAAATACCGGGAACAGGGCGGGTGGTGGGCGCCGGGCGGTCAGCCGAGCAGGGTCCGGCCGATCCAGTCGCCCGGACCGGTGGCCCCCGGCGGGATCGCGAACACGGCGCTGGCGGTGTGGGTGGTGAACTGGTTGAGCGCGTCCGCCTCGGCCATCCGGCCGAAGACCGGGACGAAGGCGGCGCGGGGGTCCTTCTGGTAGCCCAGGAACAGCAGCCCCGCGTCGTACTCCAGCGCCTGCCGCCACGGGGGCCAGCGCTCGACGAACGGTGTCGTGCCGTTGTTGTAGGAGAAGCCGCGCCGCACGATCACCGCGCCGTTGTTGGACGCGGGCGCGGCCAGCCGCACATGCGCGTCGGAGGCGATGACCAGGTCGCCGTCGGCGTCGCGCCGGTCCAGGTCCAGCGGGGCGAACTCGTCGGTGCCGCCCGGCAGCGCGCCGTTCAGCTTCTGCCGGCCGATCACCTGCTCCTGCAGGTTGGGGGCCAGCCGGTCCCAGTGCTCCAGGGTGATCCGGATCCGCCGGTACACCGCGTAGCTGCCGCCCTGCATCCAGCCCGGGCCCTCGGAGCCCGCCCACAGCACGGCGTCGGGGTCGGTGGGCGGGTGGGCGTTGGAGTTGACCGTCCCGTCCTTGAAGCCCATCAGGTTGCGCGGCGTACCGCCCTGGTTGTCCGGGGAGAAGCCGAGCTGGGTCCAGCGCAGCGTGGCCACGTCCGGAGCGATCCGGGCGATGCTGCGGACCGCGTGGAAGGCCACCTGCGGGTCGTCCGCGCAGGCCTGCAGGAAGAGGTCGCCGTCGCTGTCGCCGGCGACCAGCTCGTCACCGGAGAAGTGCGGCAGCTCGACCAGCGCGGCGGGCAGTTGCCTGCCGATCCCGAACCGGCTGCTGCCGTCGGCCGCGGTGAACAGCGAGCGGCCGAAGCCCACGGTGAGGGTGAGCCGGGAGGCGTCGAGGCCGTAGGCCTCCAGCGAGTCGTCCGTGGTCGAGCCGCCGGTGGCGTCGGCGTAGGCGTCGCTGCTCGCGCCGTTCGAGGGGCTGTAGATGGGGACGGTGACGGACTGGCCCTGGGCCAGTTCCGCGCCCAGCCGGGTCCATGCCTTCAGCAGCGCGATCAGGTCGGCCCGGTTGTCGCTGGTGAGGTCGAACGAGGCCAGCACCACCTGCCGCTGGGTGTCCGTCAGAATGCCCGACTGGTGCGCCCCGTAGAACGGTTCCGTGTTGGTGGTGCTGCCGGAGGAGCCGGCGATGGCGGGTTCGGCGAAGCCGCCGACGACTCCGCCGCCCACGACGCCCGCACCGACCAGCAGTCCGCCGCGCAGCACGGCCCGGCGGCCGGGGCGCGCCCACGGGTCGTCGGCCGACGACGGGTCGGCAGCGGTTGCCATGGTTTCGGGCTCGGGCTGCTGCGGTTGCTCCGCCCCGGCCGCAGGGGTCTGCTCGTCAGCCATCAGTGCAACAGCTCCAGGGTGTTGGTGGCGTCGTTCACGAACAGCACGCCGGTCCCGGCCTGGTCCACCACCACGTCGAACAGGTCGCCGTTGCCGGGCGGGTCCTGGCCGATGTCGTCGTCCGCGTAGTACTCGCCGACCTGCTTGCCGGCCGGGGTGATCTCGACGACCTTGCCGTTCCGGGAGTTGGCGGCCAGCAGGTCGCCGTCCGGGGCCAGGGCCAGGCCCAGCGGGTCGGCCAGCTGGCCGCCCTCGCTCAGCGTGGTGCCGGCGCCCGCCGACGTGGTCCGGCTCAGCGCGTCCGGGACGGTCGCGATCCGGTTTCCGAGGTTGTCCGCCACATAGAGCGTTCCGGAGGACCCGAGCGCCAGGCCGGTCGGGCCCTTGACGAACGCGGCGGCGTCCGGAGCCTCCGGGAGACCGCTCGCCACCTGGGTCTCCGCCGTCACCTTCGGCGGGGTGGTGGCGGTCTGCGACAGCGTGAGCCGGACGACGTCGCCCTGGTCGACGGTCGAGGCGGTGTTCGCCCCGACACCGATCAGGGTGTTGCTGACGAACAGCGTGGCCGTGTCGCCGTCGTCCTGGACCGTGGCGTCCCAGGGGCCGTCCAGGTAGGAGCCCGCGATGGTGCCGGCCAGCTTCCCGGTCGGCGAAAGGACCAGCAGACAGCCGGCACCGGCGGTGTCCAGCTTGCCGTCGGTGCTGGGCAGGCTGCCGACGATCACCCAGCCGGTCTTCAGCTGCACCATCGCGGTGGTCAGCCCCACCCCACCGGTGCACCCCGGCACGGTGCTGGGCAGGCTGGCGAACACGCTCTGGCCGCCACCGACGTGCATGTCCACGATGGTGGTGCCGGTGCCCTGGTTGTTCGACGAGTTGTTGAAGTCGTCGACCAGCACGTCGCCCGAGGTCACCGAGCCGACGGTCCGGGTCACCGGCCAGATGGCATAGGGGTTGATGTCCCCGTTGGGCGGAGTCGTCGACCCGATGACGCTCTCGTTGTCCTTGCCGGCCAGGAACGACCCCGGCGACGGCTGGAGGGAGGCCTCCGCTGCCTTCTCCTCGGCTGCGTACTGCGGGTTCGCCGGCGCACCGGCCTGCGTGCCGCTCAGTCCCGCCGGGGCAGCCGCACTCGAACTGCCGGAGCTGCAGGCGGCGGTGGACAGACCGAAGGCCGCGAGTACGGAAAGAGCGACCGATGTACGTACCCACCGGGGTGGCAGCGGAGGGATGCGCATGCCGGGGACTCCTTTGATCTGCTGGTCTGCCGCGAGCAGCCCCACTGGCGGCTCCGATGATGGTTAGGTTCACCTAAGTAAGGTTTGCCTAGCTTAAGCACCCCGGCCCGAGCTCTACAAGATGGCCGCACAACCACACCGAGCACCGCGGCATTTTCCTGAATCATCGTCACAACCTGCCGACGACAGCGCCTTTGGCGAAATCCGGGAACCGGGACGGTCGGCCGCGGCGGATGCACCCACTCTCACCTGCGCGGGCATTGTCCGCATATGCCCCGAAACCGATGGGATCAGCTCCGTATACGTCATAGTGCCGCTCATACAAGACTCTTAATAAGTGGCGTCGGTACAACGGGGCGGGCCTGGTCAGTCGCCGCCGGAGACCGACCGCTCCCCGCTCGACGCCGGCGCCGCCGCCGTCGTCGGCATGTGGTTCATGATCGAGGCGCAGCCGAGCGGTGCGGTCGACGCCGTCCTGGCCGGACGGGCCGGACGGCTGCGTCCGTCGCGCTGAGCCTGCGTCAAATGGCGGAGCGCGCGACTTCTTACGGACTGCGAACGCGTTCCGGCGGAACGGGAATCCGGGCCGATTCTGGCTTACGGTCAATTCACCGGTCGCCGGCGGGAATGCGATTCCGCCGCGGACCGGAATTCTGCCGCCCCGCCCTACCCAGGGGGATTTTCCGATGAAGTCGATCATGCGTACCGTCCGTGTCGCCGCCGCCGTCGCGGTCGCCACCGCCGCCACCGCGCTGGGCGCGGGTCCCGCACTGGCCGCGGCCCCGGCCGCGGTGTCCACCCCGGTCACCGCACCCGCCGCCGCCCAGGCGGGCCCGGAATCCGCGGTTTTCGTCCAGACCGACAACCCGGCCGGCAACGCCGTCGTCGCCTACCACCGGGGCGCCGACGGCCGACTGCACCAGGCCGGGGTCTACCGCACCGGCGGCAAGGGCGGGGTCCTGGCCGGCTCGATGGTGGACCACCTCGCCTCGCAGGGCTCGCTCGCCTACGACGCGGCCCACCACCTGCTCTACGTGGTCAACGCCGGCAGCGACACCGTCAGCGTGTTCGCCGTCGACGGCGACCGGCTGCACCGCACCCAGGTCATCGGCTCCGGCGGGTCGTTCCCGGTCAGCATCGCCGTCCACGACAACCTGGTCTACGTCGCCAACGCGCTCGGCGGCGGTTCGATCCAGGGCTTCGTCCGGGAGGGCCGGGGCCTGGTCCGGATCCCGGTCTGGAAGCGCGAGCTGGGCCTGAACCCGACGGCCACGCCGCAGTTCACCCACACCCCCGGACAGGTCTCGTTCACCCCGAACGGCGACGCGCTGGTGGTCACCACCAAGGCGGGCGGCAACAGTGTGGACGTGTTCCCGCTGGGACGCTTCGACGCCCTCTCGACCACGCCGGTGGTGAACGCCCTGCCCGGCGCGGTGCCCTTCGGCTTCACCTTCGACCGGGCCGGACGGCTGGCGGTCACCGAGGCCGGCACCAACTCGCTGGCCGTCTTCGACCTCGGCCGCAACGGCCGGATCCACCCGGTCGACTCGGCCGCGACCATGCAGACGGCGACCTGCTGGGTGGTCCGCACCGGCGACCACTACTACGCCTCCAACGCCGGCAGCGCCAGCCTCAGCGGTTTCCGCGAGGGCCCGCACGGCCGGCTGACCGCCCTCGGCAACACCGCCACCGACCCCGGCACGGTGGACGCGGCGGCCTCGCCCGACGGCCGTGACGTCTATGTGCAGACCGGCGGCCGGGGCGTCGTCGACGAGTTCCGGGTGAACCCGAACGGCTCGCTCACCGAGATCGACTCGGCGACGGTGCCCGGCGGGGTCGGCGGCGAGGGCATCGTCGTCGCCTGACCCGGCAGACCGCAGACGGCGGGACTCCCGCAGCCACGGCCGTCGGGCCGGGCTGCGGGAGTCCCGCCGCTCGACTACCGGGTCACAGCACGGTGCTCAGGGTGAACGACTGGGTCGCCGTCCCCGCCGTGCTCTTCGCCGTGAAGACCAGCTTGTAGCTGCCGAGCAGCGCGATCGTGGTGCCGGAGATGGTCGCGGTGCCGTTGCTGCCGGAGGTGAAGACCAGGCCCGAGGGCAGCGCCCCGGACTCGGTGATCGTCGCCGCCGGGAAGCCGGTGGTCTTGACCGTGAAGCTGAACGGCACGATCCCCAGCGCGGTGGCCGAGTTGGCGGTGGTGAAGGCGGGCGCCTGGTCCACCGTCAGCGACAGCGCCTGGGTGGTGCTGCCGACGGCGTTCTTCGCGGTCAGCGTCAGCGGGTAGACGCCGCCGGTCCCGGCCGCCGGGGTACCGGACAGGGTCGCCGTGCCGTTGCCGTTGTCCTTGAAGACCACCCCGGACGGCAGGGCGCCGGCCTCGGTGAGCGCGATCGGCGCGGTGCCGGTGGTGGTCACCGTGAAGCTGCCCGCCGCGCCGGTGGCCAGGGTCGCGGTGCTGGCACTGGTGATCACCGGTCCGGTGGACTGGGTGACGGTGACGGTCAGCGCCAGCGTGCCGCTGCCGGAGGCGTTGGTCGCGGTCAGCGTGACCGGGTAGCTGCCGGCCGAACCCGGGGCCGCCGTACCGGCGATGGTCCCGGTGCCGTTGCCGTTGTCCCGGAAGCTCAGCCCGGACGGCAGGGTGCCGCTCTCGGTCAGCGCGGGGGCGGGGTAGCCGGTGCTGGTCACCGGGTAGGTGCCGGCCGTGCCGGTGGAGAAGGCCGCGGTGGCGGCGCTGGTGACGGTCGGCGTCTGCGAGACGGTGAGGCTGAAGCTCTGGGTCGCCGAACCGGTGGCATTGGTCGCGGTGATCGACAGCGGATAGCTGCCTCCGCCGGCGGCCGCCGGAGTGCCGGCCAGGGTCGCGGTGCCGTCGCCGTTGTCGGTGAAGGTCACCCCGGCGGGCAGCGCCCCGGACTCCTTCAGCGCCGGGACCGGAAGTCCGGTGGTGGTGACCGTGGTGGTGAAGGCCACTCCGGCGGTGGCGGCGGCGGTCGCCGCGCTGGTGATCGCCGGGGCGGTGTTCTGCTGCAGCACGGTGGAGCCGCTGCCCGCCACCGAGGTCCAGCCGGAGAGCGTGCCGCCGTAGGCCGAGCCGAAGGCCGCGCCGTCGACGGTGGTCCCGGTCGGGGCGGTGACCGGCACCGACACCGCCGAGGTGCCGGAGTTGGCGATGGTCACCGCGCCATTGGTCTCCGAGGCGGTCACCGAGCCGGCCGACTGCGCCGCGGACCAGGCCGTCTGCTCGCCCAGGACGTCGCCGATCGCGCCCAGCGTCAGCTGCTGGTACGGGGTCTCACTGCTGAAGTAGCTGTCGTAGTCCGCCAGCAGCGGGTTGAGCACCGAGTAGAGCAGGCCGTCGCCGGTGCGGTCGTTGGTGGTCGGCGGCGTCCCGCTGGTGGCCGGGCCGGCCGGGGGCGCGCCGATGATGTTGGTCTGGTGGACGTAGCTCGGCCGGGGGTCGTTGCTGAGCATGTTGGTCAGCATCCCGGAGACCACGCTGTCCACGATGTCGGCGAAGGTGGCCGGTGCGGTCTCGCAGGTGGTGGTGGAACTGGCGACGCAGGTCCCGCCCAGGGACGGCGGCTCGTACAGGGTGTTGTACTCGTCCACCTCCTGGGCCTCGGTCGAGGCGTTGTAGTAGATGTTGATCGGGTGCCGGGGCACGACCTGCGAGGTGCCGTCCAGGAACGGCTGGGAGGCGGCGTAGGTGGAGCCGCTGTAGCTCGCGCCGATGCCGAACTGGGTGTCGGGCGGGTTGGGGTAGACCTTCGAGGCGTCGTCGCCGACGTCCTTGATGCCGACCGCCTCCAGCGCCGGGATGAAGTACGGGTTCTGCTCCCAGGCCGACTCGTCCGCGTTCTCGGTGGTCGGCGGGGTCCAGCCGGCGGGCTGCGGGGTGCCGGCCGCACCGGTGTCGGTGTAGCTCAGCTCCTTCTCGCCGCCGCCGGTGACGTCGGTGGTCGACGCCGGGTCGCCCGAGCTGTTGTCCGGCAGCGTCGCCGAGTCCGGGGTGGACATGGTGTCGATCAGCGACCAGCTGTTGCTGCCCGCGACCTCACGGTAGATCAGGTAGTCCGAGGCGTGGCAGATGGCCTCCATCTGCAGGTCCACCGAGCCGCCGGAGCCGACCGTGATCGGCGCGGTGACATAGGCCGCCGACTGACCGGCGCTGGGCGAGTCGGTGAACTGGTCGGTCACCGCGTACTCGTAGCTGCCCGCCGCCAGGGTGCCGGTGGCGGATCCGGCGTCGGCCTCGTCCAGGTCCGGCGGGTCGACCGTGGCCGGGTTGCCCGGGACCAGGTCGGCGAAGCCGGAGTGGTTGCCGGGGACGAAGACCTGCGGGTTCTCGTAGCCCAGCGCCTGGCCGGCGTCGGTGCTCTCGGTCAGGCCGAGGCCGCCGGTGCCCGGGGTGGAGCCGGGCTTGGCCGCCGCCCAGCCGGTGTTCTCGTTGAGCTCGGCCTCGATGTAGTTCTGGGTCGCGCAGCCGACGTCCAGGTACGGGGTGTCGTAGGTGTGGCTGAGCCAGCCGAAGTCGTCGGCGTAGGGCTTGCCGGTGGCCGGGTCGGTCTTCTGGAACTCCGCCAGCACCGGGTCGGCGCCGGAGTTGTCGGCCTGGAACTCGACGCTGCCGCCGCCGTTGAACAGCTGCTCCATCCGGAAGTCGTTGGCCTGCGACCACTTGGCCGCGTAGTCGACGTCGGTCGCCTGCATCCGCAGGGCGTCGGCGTCGGCGTAGTCGATGGTGTGGGTGGCGGTGTCCCAGGCGTCGTCCGGGGTGAAGGTGTCGTCGATGTCCATCTCGACGTAGTTGCGGTACTCGCCCAGGTGCAGCCCGCCGGTGACCCAGTCGACCAGCCCCGGCGCCAGCAGCAGCCACTGGATCTGCGCGGCGTTGTAGTCGAAGCCCAGCGAGAGCTCGGCGACGCCGGCCTGGGCGTCGGTGCTCGGGTGCTGGTAGACGGCGGCGAGGATGCCCCCGGCCGAGTTCTCCAGCCAGGGGGTGACCGGTGCGCCCGCGGTGGCGGTCGCCGGGTAGCCGTAGGAGCCGGTCCCGAACGGCACCGTGCCCTTGAGCTCCGGCAGGGCCAGCAGCCCGGCCGGGGTGAGCTGGGCGCTGGTGCCGTCGAGCGCCCCGGCGCTGCTGTCGGTCAGCCCCAGCGCGGGGTTCGGGTAGCTGTACCCGTCGATCTGCCGGACGCCGAAGGACGACTCGTAGGCGTCCAGCGCGGTCAGCTGCCCGGCGGCGAAGTCCGCCGGCGAGTCGGCGATCACCACGCCGTTGTAGTACCCCTGGCTGCCGCTGGACAGCGCGGGCAGCGCCACCGTCTCGCTCCCGGCCGTCCCCGCGCCGTCGACCTCGGTGTACGGCACGCCCTCGGTGGTGAGCGCGGACTCCCAGGCGGCGGTCGTCGGATCGGACGCCCCTCCCCCGACGCCGCCGACCAGTAAGACCTTCAGATCGAGCTGCTGCGACGTCGCGGCGACCGCCGGCGACGCGGCGAGCGGCGCGGCGGCCCCCGCCGCCGCCAGCAGAGTGGCGGTGGCCAATACGGCCGTCCACCCTCTCTTCCCCTGCCTCATTACCTGACCCTCCCTTGGCAAAAACCTCAGCAGCCTCACTCGGCTGCGGCGCCAGAATGGCAGGCGCTGGCGGTCATGCACGGTGGTTGTGGAGAGTCTGTGGCAGAAGCCCCGAGATATCCGAACACCTGTCCTTTTCAACGCTCGCCGTACGAACGAGAAAAGCCCGTGCGGGTGATTCCCGGGGAATCACCCGCACGGGCGGGGTGACGATGTACTTGCGTCAGGACCTCAGGAGGCCGGTCCACTGACGAGGGTGACCGTCGCGCTCCGGCTCGCGCCGGTGTTGTCGGTCCAGCCGACGGAGACCCGGTCGCCCGGCTTGTGACCGGCCATCAGCGTGCTCAGCGCATTGGCACTGGCCACCGGCTGACCGCCGAGCGAGGTGATCACGTCGCCCTCGGCGATGCCGATCTGCGCCGCCGGGGTGCTCGGGATCACGCCCGCGACCAGCGCGCCCGCGCTCGCCCCGTCGCCCGAGCCCTGGCCGCCGCCGCTGGTCACCGAGGAGATCTGCACGCCCAGGAAGGCGGTGGCCCCCAGGTGCACGGCGGTGCTCGCCGTGCCCGCGACGATCTGCTGGGCGACCGGCAGGGCGGTGTCGATCGGGATGGCGAAGCCCTGGGTGGCCTGCTGCCCGCCCTGGTCGGACTGGCCGCCCTGGTCGGACTGGCCGCCCTGACCGGACTGGCCGGCGAAGCCGGTGGACGCCGAGCCGGCGGTGTCCATGCCGATCACCGCGCCGGAGGCGTCGACCAGCGGACCGCCGGAGTCGCCCGGCTGGACGTCCGCGTTCACCTGGATCATTCCGGTGAGCTGCTCGGAGGTGCCGGAGGACTCGTCACTGGCCGTGATCGACTGGTTCAGGGCGGTCACGCTGCCGGGTGCGGCCGTCGGAGTGAGACCGGTGCCGCCGGCGTTGCCGATGGCCGTCACCGGGTCGCCGACCTTGACCGTCGACGAGTCGCCCAGCTGGGCGGTGGACAGCCCGGAGGCGTTGGCGAGCTGGAGAACCGCCAGGTCGGCGCTGCGGTCGTAGCCGACCACGGTCGCGGTGTAGGTGCGGCCGTTGCCGATGTCGGTGGCGGTGATCGTGGTCGCCCCGTCGATGACGTGGTTGTTGGTCAGCACCTCGCCCGAGGAGGTGACCACGATGCCGGTCCCGGCCGCCTGCATGTCCTGGTAACCGAGCGTGGTGTTGATGTCGACCAGCTCCGGGTCCACCTTGGCGGCGACGCCGGTGCCGGAGGTGCTGGTCCCGCCCCCGGTCCCGCCGCTGGTCCCGGTGCCGCCGCCGGTTCCGGTGCCGCCGGTGGAGTTGCCGGGCGGGCTGTAGGGGTAGTTCGGTCCCCCGGGGTTGACCGCAGGGACCACGGAGGCCGCCGTCGGCCGCCAGAAGGTGTGGTCGATGCCGATCCCGGCCGCCATCGCCAGCACCACCACCAGCAGCAGCGCCAGCAGGTTCCGCACCGGGTGCCGGCGCGGCGCCGGGTACGCGTACGGGTAGGCGCCGCCGGGCGGCACGTAGGGCGGCGGCGGCTGGTCGGGCATCGGCGCGGACGTGGGCGGCGGGTAGTCGGGCATCGGCGGCAGCGGCCGGGTCGGCCGGTCGTCCGCGCCCATGTCGCCGGGTACGCCGCCGTACGGCGTCCCTGGTCCCTGGTTTCCGGTCATGACAGCCCCCAAGAGGGTCCGATCCGCACGGGTATCTGCGGCTCTGCTCCCTTCCCATCATGAGAGCCGCAGGGGTGGGCCACCATCAGAATCGGATGAGATAACCGCCCGCGCGGATGAGTTCCCAGGTGGAGCCGTGCGGATCCGCGCCGCAGGGCGGCCGGGAAGGTCACGGACCGCAGGCGGCCGCCAGCCGGTCGGAGACCACCTGCGGCCAGGCGGTGCGGGCGGCGACGGACACCGCGCCGGTCAGCATGGCGGCGTCGCCCAGCCGGGAGATCCGGACCAGTGGCGGGAAGGGGGCCAGTCGGGGCAGCCGGGCCCGGATCGGTTCGAGCAGCACGTCGCCGTTGAGGCCGATCTCGCCGCCGAGAACCACCAGCGGCACGTCCACCACCTGCGCGATCATCGCGATGGTGGCGGCGATCCGGCGGGCCTCCTCGCCGACCAGCTGCAGCGCGAGCGGCCGACCCGCCTTGGCCTCGGTGAACACCTCCTGGACGGTCGGCAGCCGGCGCGGTCCGTCCACCCCGGCGCGGGCCGCCTCCGCCCGGTAGCGCGAGGCGATGCGCTTCTGCAGGGCGTCCCCGGCGGGGCTGCCGACCGCGAAGGAGCGATGGGCCGGGAAGTCGACCTCTCCGGCCGCGCCGTGGTGGCCGCGGCGCAGCTTCCCGTCCAGGACCAGGCCCGCGCCCGCACCGGAGCCGACCGAGAGGAAGGCGAAGTCCTCCCACTCGGCGCCCCCGCCGTGGCGCAGTTCGCCGAGCGCGGCCAGATTGACGTCGTTGTCGACCTCCAGCGGACCCGGCAGCACCGTCCGCAGGGCGGCGACCAGCGGAGTGCCCTCCAGCCTCGGTTCGTTGCTGACCATCAGCACCTGGGTGGCGGGGTCGACGATCCCGGCCACGGCGACGACCGTGGCGGCGGTGGCCCCGGGGCCGGTCGGCGCCTGCGCCACCAGCCGGGCCCGGACCGTCGCCAGGATGCCGAGCAGGGTCTCGGCGTCGTCGCTGTCGCGGGGGTGGTCGTACCGGGCGCGGACGCTGCCGTCGAGGTCGGCCACGGCCCCCCGGACCCAGTTGCTGCCGATGTCGATCCCCAGCACGTGCCCGAGGTCCGCCACCGGCTCGAAGAAGACCGCGCCGTAGTGCAGTTCGCCCTCGGGACGCGGGGCCTCACGGACCAGTCCGGCGTCCAGCAGGGTCTCGATGGCGTGGTTGGCGGTGGGCTTGGACATGCCCAGCCGGCGGGCCACCTCGGCCCGGGAGAGCTTCCGCCCGGAGCACAGCGCGTCCAGAACGCTGCGGGCGTTCATGGTCCGGAGCGTCGCCAGGTTGGCGCTTTTGGCGGTCATCCCCGGAGTCTAGGGTCGCCCGGCGCCGGGACGGCGTCCGGTCGCTGCCCCTCCGGGTCCGACCCGGTTGACCAGGCACGGCCGACCGGACCGGTGTAGCTGACGCCAGGTCAGACACCCGACCGTGGCCGCATTCCCGGCGGCCGGTGCCCGCGCAGGGTCTTGACGGGGGCCACCGGGGTCACTACGGTCGCGGACCAGCAGTAAGGAAGGTTAACTAACTGACCATCAGCTGCCCCCCACGCCCTCGTCCCCCACAAGGAGCCAGCCATGGGATCGACGTCCCGTAGAGCACGCAGCCGCCGTGGACCACGCCCCGATCGCCGTACCCTGCTGGCGATCGCCGTAGGCACCGGGCTGGTGCTGGCCGCCACGCCGGTGATGAGCGCCGAGGCCGCGACCGCCGGTCAGCTCCGGGTGGACCAGGTCGGCTACGGCACCAACGACACCAAGATCGCCTATCTGATGACCAGCGCCTCGGTCTCCGGCGAGGGCTACAAGGTGGTCAACTCCGCCGGGACGGCGGTAGCCAGCGGCACGGTCAGCACCAGCAGCCGGGGCTCCTGGAACTCGGCCTACCCGGACGTGTACCCGATCGACTTCTCCTCGGTGACCGCGGCCGGCACCTACCACCTCGTCACCACCGGGTCGATCGGCCTCAGCTCCGACACCTTCCAGATCGAGAGCCCGGCCACCCTCTACACCGGCCTGGTCAACAGCGGCGTGACCTTCTTCCAGAACCAGCGCGACGGCGCGGACGTCATCGCCGGCACCCTCAGCCGCAAGCCCGCCCACCTCAACGACGAGAACGCGACGGTCTACCAGACCCCGGCCTTCATCGCCAACAGCGACGGCGGCACCGGCGACCAGTTCAACGGCAGTCTGAAGCCGATCTCCGGCGCGGCCAAGGCCAATGTCGAGGGCGGCTGGTTCGACGCCGGGGACTACCTGAAGTTCACCTTCACCGCCTCCTACGCCGACGACCTGCTCTACTCGGCCGCCCGCGCCCTGGGCGCCGACGCCCCGGCCTCGCTGACCGCCGAGGCGCAGTACGGCACCACCTGGCTGAACAAGATGTGGAACCCCGCCACCAAGACCCTGTTCCTCCAGGTCGGCGTCGGCGCCGGCAACGAGTCCACCACCTACGGCGACCACGACGTCTGGCGGCTCCCCCAGGCCGACGACACCGACTCCGCCTCGACCGACATCTACATCAAGAACCGCCCGGTCTTCGAGGCCGCCGCCCCCGGCGCCAAGATCGACCCGGACGTGGTCGGCCGGGTCGCCGCCGCCTTCGCCTTCGCCGCCCAGGCGGACAAGGCAGCGGGCAACACCAGCGGCGCGACCACCGAACTGGCGGACGCCACCTCGCTCTACGCGATGGCCAACACCAGCCCGAGCGGCACCCTGGAGAGCGCCGACCCCGCGGCCTACTACCCCGAGTCGATCTGGCACGACGCCATGGAGCTCGGCGCCACCGAGATCGCGCTCGCTCAGCAGGACCTCGGCGACGCCTCCTCGGTCTACACCCCGTACCTGACCCAGGCCGCCACCTGGGCCAAGGACTACATCGCCGGCGACTCCGGCCAGGACACGCTCAACCTCTACGACGTCAGCGCCATCGCCCACGGCGACCTGGTCACCGCGATCGCCAAGGCCGGCAGCCCGTCCGGCCTGGCCGTCAGCTCGGCCACGCTGATCGCCAACCTCAAGTCCCAGCTCTCCGGCGCGGTCAGCACGGCCGGGAAGGACATCTTCCACGAGGGCGGTGACTACACCAACTTCGACGTCGACTCGCACACCTTCGGCTTCATCTCCACCGAGGCCATCTACCAGAAGGCCAGCGGCGACAAGGAGTATGCGGCCTTCGCCAACGAGCAGCGGGACTGGCTGCTCGGCGACAACGCCTGGGGCACCAGCTTCATGGTCGGCGAGGGCACCACCTTCCCCGACTGCATGGGCTCGCAGATCCCCAACATCCTCGGCAACGCCAAGGGCACCGGCCCGATCGACACCGGCGCGGTGGTCAACGGCCCGAACGACCCCTCCAACTTCACCAGCAGCAACCTCGGCGACCTGATGACCGGCATGAAGAAGTGCGAGAACGACTCCTTCACCGCCTTCACCGGCCACGGCGGCGAGTACATCGACGACGTCCGCTCCTGGGCCAGCAGCGAGCCCGCGCTCGACATGAGCGGCAGCGCGGTCCTGGCCGGCGCGCTCCAGTCCGCGCTCAACGGCGGCTGAGCCACCCGACAGCAGCGGGCCCTGGCCGACACCGTCGGTCAGGGCCCGCTCGTCGATGTGCTCAGGGCGTGACCCGGCTCCGCAGTCGGAACGCACTGACGATCTCGAAGACGCCCAGCGCGATCAGCCACCACCCGGCCAGCACGGCCAGCACCACCACGCTGGTCACCGGCGAGGCCACCAGCACCATGCCGCCGAGCACGCTCACCACGCCCAGGAAGACCACCCATCCCCGGCCCGGCAGGGCGGGCGCGGTGATCGCGGCGGAGAGCTCGGCGAAGCCCCGGAACATCCAGCCGATGCCGATCCACAGCCCCAGCAGCACCACGGACTGCTCCGCGCTGCGGAAGCACAGCAGCCCGAAGACGATCGAGAGCACGCCGCTGGCCAGCATCAGCACCCGGGCCCCGCCGCTGAAACGGTGCCCGAAGCCCTGGGCGAACTGCATGATCCCGCTGATCAGCAGGTAGACGCCGAACATCACGGCGACCACGACCACGGTCTTGTGCGGCCACAGCAACGCGATGACCCCCACCGCCACCGAGGCGATGCCGAGCACCAGCGCCACCGGCCAGGCCGCCTTGGCCAGACCCTCCTCCCAGGGGGTCCGACCGGATGGGAAGGAATCGACCATGACGGCTCCTCTGTCCGGGTCCATGCTCCTTTTCACCGTTTATGTCATGGAACATCACCTTCGGCCAGCGGAGCGGCGGCCGCCGCCCTGGTGAGCCGGAGCAGCTGGCGGGCGGAGGCCGGCAGCTCGGCGTCGGCCCGCCAGACCGCCCGCAGCACCCGGGTCAGCTCCAGTTCCTCCGCCACCGGGACCTCCACCAGCCGTCCGGCCGCCAGGTCGTCCCGCACCGCGAGGTAGGAGAGCACCGCCGGGGCGGCGCCCTGGGCGGCGGCGCTGCGCAGCGGCGAGGTCGCGCCGAGCTCCAGCACCGGCACGGACGGGCCGTTCCAGGGGCGGAGCGCGTGCTCCAGGGTCTCCCGGGTGCCGGAGCCGGCCTCGCGGAGCAGCAGCGGGGTGTCGGCCAGCTCCGCCCCGCCCAGCGGCGCCCGCCGCCGGGTCCACGGATGGAAGGGCGCGGTGACCACGGCCAGCCGGTCCCGGCCCACGGCCAGCGACCGCAGGTCCTGGGGGACGAACGGGCCCTCGATGAACCCCAGGTCGACCTCGCCGTGCCGGAGCGCCTCGATGACCTGGTAGCTGTTGGTCACCCGCAGTCCGACATGCACCCCGGGCTCGACCTGGCGCAGCGTCACCAGCCATCCGGGAAGCAGGTGTTCGGCCAGGGTCAGGCTGGCGGCGACGCGCAGGTGGTCCTGCTGCTGGGCCTGCAGCGCGGCCAGCCCCTCGGCCAGCTCCTGGGCCTGGGCCAGCACCGCCCGCGCCCAGTCGGTGACCACCAGGCCGGCCGGGGTGAGCCGGGAGCCCCGGGTGGAGCGCTCCAGCAGCTGGAGCCGCAGCCGGCGCTCCAGGGTGCGGATCCGGGCGCTGGCGGCGGGCTGGGTGACGGCCAGCCGGGCGGCGGCCCGGCCGATGCTGCCGGTCTCGGCGATGGCCACCAGCAGTTCGAGGGAGTGGAGGTCCGGGAGGCGGCGGGAGGCGGGGAGCGAACGGGACTCACCGGACACATCAGTCATAGGGAAACTCTATGGCGTGGGTGCGAAGCCTGGTCTAGCGGAGCTTGTGCGCCCGACGGAGGGTGGTGACCATGACCATGACTCCGCCCCGGCCGGTCCTCCGGCAGCCTCCGGCGAGCAGCCCGGCGAGGCAGCCGCAGCCGCAGCGCAGCCGGGCCGCCGTCGCGGCCGCCCGGACGCTGCTGCCCGGTCTGGCCGCCACGGCGGCGGCGGTGGTGGTGGCCTGGTTCGTGCACCGCGCGGTGCCCGAGGTCGCCCCGCTGACGGCGGCGGTGGTGCTGGGCGTGGTCGTCGGCAACCTGCGGCTCCTGCCCGCCTCGACCAAGCCGGGACTGGGCTTCTCGGCCAAGCGGGTGATGCGGCTGGCGATCGCGCTGCTCGGGGTGAAGCTGGCGCTCAGCCAGGTGCTCGGGCTCGGCTGGCAGACCCTGGTGGTGGTGCTGGTCGTGGTCGGGGCCACCTTCTTCGGCACCCAGTGGCTGGGCCGGCGGATGGGGCTGCCGGGCGACCAGCCGCTGCTGATCGCGACCGGCTTCTCCATCTGCGGCGCCTCCGCCGTGGCGGCGATGAACGGCGTCACCGACAGCGACGAGGAGGACGTGGTCACCGCCGTCGCGCTGGTCACCCTCTGCGGCAGCCTCGCCATCGCCGTGCTGCCGCTGCTGCACCACCCGCTGGGGCTCGACCCGCTGCAGTTCGGCCGCTGGGCCGGGGCCAGCGTCCACGACGTGGGCCAGGTCGTCGCGGTGGCCCAGACGGCGGGGCCGCTCGCGCTGACCCAGGCGGTCGTGGTCAAGCTGATGCGGGTGGCCCTGCTCGCCCCGCTGGTCACCGGCGTCGCCCTGGCCCGCCGCCGGCGCCGGGGCGCGGCCGCCGTCGGCGGCCGGCGGCCGGCCCCGGTGCCGCTGTTCCTGGTCGGCTTCCTCGGCTGCGCCGCGCTGCGCAGCACCGGCGTGGTCCCGGCCGGCCTGGCCGCGAACATCGGCACGGTGGACGACCTGCTGATGGCCGCCGCCCTGTTCGCCCTCGGGATGACCGTGGACATCCGCAGCCTGGTCCGCACCGGGCGGAAGGCCCTGCTGCTGGGCCTCGCCTCCTGGGTGACCATCGCCGGCGTCTCGCTGGCCGGGGTCTGGCTGACCACCTGAGCCCGGCCCCTGAACCGACCGCGCGGGCCGTCGCCGTCCGTTCGGACCGCGACGGACCCGACGTCCCGGCAGGGACGGGTCCGGTCGAGCGGCCACCGGCGGCGGAGGGCCACCGTCGCCGCGGCGAAGGCCGCGACCACCGCCGCCAGCGCCGGGTAGGCCACCACCGGCAGCGGGGCCAGGCCCAGCACCGGGGCCAGCGGGGACGCCGGGAGCAGCAGTCCGAGCGCGGCCAGCACGGCCACCGCGGCGCCGACCGGCCGGCCCGGCCGCCCGCCCCCGCCCCCGTGCGCAGCAGGTACAGCGCCACCGCCTGGGTGAGCAGGTTCTCCGCGAACCACCCGCTGTGGAACAGCACCTGGGTGTGCGGACCGGCGTCGTGCCCGGCCAGCAGCCGCATCAGCAGGAAGGCGGCGCGTCCGAGAACTGAGCGAGCATCAGCCGGACGGCGCTGACCACGTGCGGGTCGTCCACCAGGTACACCCGGTGCCGGCCCTCGCGCCTGGAGCGCACCAGTCCGGCCAGCTTCAGCTTGGCGAGGTGCTGGCTGACAGCCTGGATCGAGCCGCCGACCCGGTCGGCGAGCGAGCCGACGTCGGACTCCCCCTGCGCCAGCGCCCAGATGATGTGCAGCCGCACGGCCGAGCTGAGCAGCCCGAAGGACGCCGCCGCCTGCTGCAGTTCCTGCGGCGACGGATCCCTGTCCTCCGGAACAGGCATCGACGACCGAACCTTCCCCTGGGTTGTGCGCCCCCGGTGTCGCGGTGGCCTCGGCCAGCAGAATACGTTGTCCGGTTCCGCACCCCGAGTCCAGTGTCCCGGACCGACTCTCACCGCTGTCACCAGCAATTCTCGCCTGCTGCTTGCGAGGATGTGCAACCATTTCTGCCACCGCCCCGATCGCCCGTACCACGGCGGCGGAGCAGAACCGGAGATGGGATCCATGACAGGTATCGACCGAATACGGCTTCGCGACCGGCGCTCCTTCCTGTTGGGGGCTGCCGCCGGGGTCGCCGTGCCGCTGGTTGGCCTCGGGCTGTGGGAGGCGACGTCCGGTTCGTCGCACCCGCACGCCTCCGGCGCCCCCTCGCCGGCGTCCGGCGCCACCGGCAGCGCCACCGCGCCGAGCGCGCCGCCGGGCGTCCCCACCGCCTCCAGCGCCGCCTCGGCCCCGGCCCTGCCCGTCGCCGCCGGACCGGTCTCGCTGGACGACTGGATGCTGACGCTGCCGGTCGACAAGCACGGAAACCTCAGCGGCAAGGCCAAGCAGCTCCAGCAGGCTGCGGTCACCGCGCCCTGGCTGGTGTCCAACAGCGACGGCAGCCTCAGCTTCTGGGCCCCGGCGGCCGGCGCCAGCACCTCCAACTCCGAGCACTCGCGGACCGAGTTGGTCTCCACCAAGGACTTCACCTTCGGCTCCGGGGTGCACACCCTGAGCGCGCTGGTGAGCGTCACCCAGGTGCCGACCTCCGACCCGGACATCTGCCTGGGCCAGGTCCACGGCGGGGGTGCGATCAAGTCCATCCCGTTCGTGATGCTGCACTGGCGCGACGGCAGCATCGTGGTGATCGTCAAGCAGGAGCTGCACGGCTCGCACTCGCAGAGCATCACCCTGCTCACCGGGGTACCGCTGAACACCAGGTTCGCGTTCTCGATCACCGACAACGGCGACGGCACGCTGGGGCTCGCGGCCTCCTGCAACGGCAGCACCCAGCGGGCCACGGCCCAGGTCGTGTCCGCGTTCATGGGCACCGACCAGCGCTTCCAGGTCGGCGACTACCAGCAGGCGGTGAGCAGCAGCTCCGCCACCGACGGCGGTCGGGCCACCTTCTACGCGATCAACCAGAGCTGAGCCCGAGCGGCCCGCAACGACCGGCCGCACCCACCGTCGTGCTCACGGCGGTGGGCGTCCGGCCGAGCACCCGGCGGGCGAGGGCTCATCCCGGCGAGGACTCGGCCTCGGCCTGCTCAGCGGCCCGCCGGTCCCCGGCCGAGCCGAACCAGTCGCCGCCCTTGCGCCGCATGTCGTCGGTGCCCCAGGCCCGGTTCACGGTCGGCACCCGGCTCATCCGGGGGATGTGCTTGGAGCAGTGGATGTAGGCCTCCTCCACCGTCACCTCGACCCAGACCTTGGCCCGGCGGCCGGGCACCGAGTCGACCGGCAGTTCCGGGTGCAGTTCCCGCATCGCCTCGTCCAGGACCACCCGGGCGGTGCCGTTGACGTGCAGTCCGATCCGGTCCGCGCCGAAGTCCAGGAAGAGCAGGCCGATATGGGGGTTCTCCCGGCAGTTGCCCAGGCTGGCCATCACCCCGTTGCCCCGGTAGTCCGGGTAGGTGAGGGTGGACTCGCCGTACACCCGGACGAAGCCGGGTGGTCCGGCCCGGAACGAGCAGTCGCACTCCCCGTGGCTGTCCGCGGTGGCCACGAAGACCATCTCCTGTCTGGAGACGAACTCCTGCATCCGGCCGTTGAGATGGTCCAGCACCTGGTCCCGGTAGAAGTTCCCGGCCCGGTCGGCGGTGCCGAGTTCCTCCTGCAACCGGTGTTCGCCGGCCGAGCCCACCGTCCGTTCGTCCATGCCACGTCCTCCCGCTCGGTTGCCGGACAGCGCTCCCGGCCCGCAGCCCCGCCCCGTTCCGGGGCCGACCGTATGCGAATGACCCCTTCCCCCGGGCCGTACCCGGCGCACCGCAGGCTCCGACACGGCGTCAATTGGCAATCTGCACGCCCCGTGGCGGCACGGATGGCCCCCGCTGCGGGCAGAGCCTGGGCATCTGGGCCTTGACCTGCAATTTTCGCACACCTGTACCATTTGTCGCACCCGGAACACCGGTGCCTCCGGAACCCGGGGCCACCCCCGGAGGGCGCATAGCGGACCAGGTGGTCACGACGGCCCAAGCGGCACGTTCGGGCATATTCCATCGCGAGAGCTAGATCACCGCTACCCTAGGTCACCAGCTCGACCGGGCGTCCCGGAGCGGACCGTTCCGGTGGACGGGCCGGTCCGCAGGACACCGGTGCCACGGGACCGATGAACGCATGGTGGTGTCACGTGCCGGGGTGGAAAGCCAGGGCAGCCCTGAAGGCAGCGCGGAACTCCGCGGGCGAGGCCGAACTCCGCAGCGCGGAGGGCGGCCTCCCCTTCCGCACGCGGATGCCCGCACTGGCCCGCGCGGCAGCGCTCGGCGCGGTGGTGATCGCACTGCTGGCGCCCGCGGCGGCCCTGCTCGGCCGGTTGCCGCACATCCCGCACCTGGACCTGGCCCCGGACCACTCGCCGGCCATGCGGCCCTGTCCCGCGGTCGCCCTGCTGCTCCTGGCGGGCGGTCAACTACTGCTGCTGCGCCGACCGTCCAGCCGCCGCACGGAACGCGGCGGGCAGCTCGCGGCGGCCGCGGCGGTCGTGGTCGCGCTGCTGCCGCCGATCGCGCCGGTCGCCACGACCGGCCTGGTGCTGGTCGCCGCCGCGCAGGCCGCGATGCTGCCCCGGCGCCGCCGCTCGGTCCTCCCCGGCCAGTGGCTGGCGCTGGGGGCGGTCGTGGTCGGCCAGGTGTCGCTGTACGGATTCCTCGCCCCGCTCACGGACCCGGGGCGCAGCCTCGGCCCCGGCGGCATCGCCTTCGGCACCGCCCTGGCGCTGAGCCTGCTCGGCGCCGCGGCCTTCCTCTCCCGCCCGGACACCGGCCTGGCCGCGCTGCTGACCAACGCCGGCACCACCGGGCTGCTCGGCCGCTGCATGGTCGGGGTCACCCTCACCGTGCTGCCGTTCATGGGCTGGTTCCAGCTGGCCGGCCAGCAGGCCGGCTGGTTCGGCGAACGGCTCGGCACCGCCGTCGTGCTCTGCCTCCGGATGTGCACGCTGCTCGGCGGCAGCTTCGCGGTACTGGCGCTGGCCCGCCGGTCCGAGCGCGCGCGCTCGCTGGCCGAGCGCAAGGTCGGCGAGTACGCCCAGCTGCAGGCGTTCATGGACCACACCCCGGCGGTGATCTTCACCCGGGGCCCGGACGGACGCTTCCTCTCCGTCAACTCCCGCTTCGAGAAGGTCTTCGACGTCCCGCTGGAGCGGATCATCGGCCACCGGGTCGAGGACCTGCTGCCGCCGGAGACCGCGGCGGCGGCCGCCGCCGGGGACCGCGCCGTGCTGGCCGACGGCCGCGCGGTGCAGCTGGAGACCGTCATGCCGCAGTCGGACGGGCCGCACTCCTTCCTGACCACGCTCTTCCCGCTCACCGACGGCTCCGGGAAGCCCTACGCGGTCTGCGGGGTGGCGCTGGACGTCACCGACCGGGTGCTCGCCCGGCGCGAGATCGAGCAGCAGCGGCAGCGCTTCCGCGACCTGCTGGAGGCCGGTCCGGACGCCACCGTCATCTCCGACGGCGGGGGCGTCATCGTCATGGTCAACGCCCAGGCCGAGAAGCTGCTCGGCTGGGAGCGGGCGGAGCTGCTCGGCCGACCGCTGGGGCTGCTGCTGCCCGGGGGCGCCGAGCGGGCCGAGGGGGACGGCACCGACCTCTGCGCCCGGCACCGGGACGGCCACGACTTCCCGGTCGAGATCAGCATGAGCCCGCTGATGACCGAGGACGGCCTGCTGGTCTCCGCCGCGATCCGCGACATCACCGAGCGCCGGCAGGCCGAGGCCGAACGCCGGACGCTCTACGAACAGCAGCGGCAGACCGCGCTGACGCTCCAGCACAGCCTCATGGGCACGCCCCCCGACCTGCCCCGGCTGCCCACCGCCAGCCGCTACCTGGCCTCGGCCCAGGAGGCCGGGGTCGGCGGCGACTGGTTCGACCTGGTCCCGCTGGACGGCGGCCGGACCGGCGTGCTGATCGGCGACGTGATGGGCCGGGGCGTGGACGCCGCCGCGGTGATGGGCCAACTCCGGGCCGCCGCGCATGCCCTGGCCCAGACCGGGATGGCCCCGGACCGGCTGGTGACCGCCCTCGACCTGTTCGTCAGCGAGCTTCCCGACCAGCTCGTCACCTGCTGCTACCTGGTGCTGGACCCGGTCGCCGGTGAGCTCACCGTCTGCTCGGCCGGCCATCTGCCGGCGCTGCTGGCACTGCCCGCCACAGCCCCGAAGCCGCTGGACGCGCCCATCAGCGTCCCGCTCGGCGTCGGCGGTGTCCCGCACCTCCAGGCCACCCACCCGCTGCTGCCCGGCACCACCCTGCTGCTCTACACCGACGGCCTGGTGGAGACGCCCGACACCGACATCGACGGACGCATCCAGCTGCTGACCGACACCCTCGGCAGCGCCCTGGACGACTGCCCCGAGGGCCCCGGCCCGGCCGGGGCCGAGCTCGACCGGATCGCCGACCGGCTGCTCTGCGCCCTGCTCCCGGTCCCCGAGGAGTACGACGACGACGTCACCCTGCTGCTGCTCCGCCTCCCGGAGGCCGAGGACGCCGCTTCCTAGCCGGGGTCAGCCCTGTCCGCGCAGCACCGGCCAGGCGACCCTGGGGTGGAACAGCGAGGTGGGCGGCGACAGCAGCGACATGACGTCGACGAAGGCGCTGCAGACCGCCTCGTCACGGCAGGACTGGGCGATGACCCGGTCGAGGTAGCGGTGCTGGAGCCGGATCAGCGAGCCCGAGGGGCCGCCCACGGTGCTGCGGAAGCGGACGTCCTCGGCGGAGGACATCATCCAGGCGTCCTTGGCCACGGCGGCGACCCCGCGCTGCACCCGGCGGGTCACCGACGGGTCCGCGCCGAACTCGCGCAGGGTGTCGCGCAGCACCAGCGCGCCCAGCGCGGCGATGGTCATCCCCTGGCCGTAGACCGGGTTGAAGGTGCAGGCGGCGTCGCCGAGGACGACCAGCCCCGCCGGTGCGCCCTGCTCGTAGCGGCGGCGGACGCTGGGTCCGGCCCGGAAGCCGCGCACCTCGCCCTCGGGCTCGGCCCCGGCCAGCACCTCGTTCAGCAGCGGGTCGCGCAACAGGCCGAGCTGGGCCGCGAAGCCCGCCTCCCCGGGCGCGGGCTCCGCCCCGCGCATCCCGCCGACGCTGACGATCCAGCGGTCCTTCTCGACCGGGAGCAGCACCCCGAGCCGCGGATGGTCGGGCGCCTGGGTCTGGATGTAGACCACCGAGCGCGGCGCGTCGGTCCCCGGCGGCCTGCGGTAGAAGCGGGTGCTGTAGGCGACGCCGGCGTCGACGCTCTCCTCGGCCGGCGCCGGGCAGCCGAGCTCCCGCAGCCACTGCGCCGTCCCCGAGGTCCGTCCCGACGCGTCGACGACCAGGTCCGCCCGGACCTCCTCCACCGGGCTCCCGGCCCCGCCGCGCTCCCGCACGGTGACCCCGGTGATGCCGGAGCGGCCGCCGAGCAGCCCCACGACCTCGGTCGCCTGCCGGAACTCCACCGACTCCTCGGCCTCGGCCCGGCGCCGCACCGCCGCGTCCAGCAGCGGACGGGTGCAGCAGGTGATGGTCAGTTCGCTGGGATAGCGCGGGAACCAGCCGCCGGAGCTCAGCCAGCGCAGTCCGGTGGGCACCGGCACCCGCACCGCCCCGGCGGCCTCCAACTCGGCGTCCAGGCCTGGTACCAGCTGCTGCAGCGCCCGGCGTCCGCTCTCCAGCAGCAGGTGGGCATGGCGCCCCTGCGGGGTTCCCGGCCGGAAGGCCGGGCCGTCGGGGTAGCGGTCCCGCTCCACCACCACGATCCGCTCGAACCGCCCCAGCAGCGCGACCGCCGCCAGGGAGCCGGCTATGCCGCCGCCGATCACAACTGCCCTGCCCCGCGTCCCAGTTGTCATGCCGTCGAGGTTAGCGGACCGGGCCGGACGTGCACAGACGAACAGCTGTCGGGCCACGGCCGCGCCGGTTGCACCGCCACGGAGGACGCCCGTTCGGCCGAGCCACGGCTGCCGGTCCACCGGGGGGCGGCGTGGCACGCTGGGGCGGAACGGAACGGGACAGAACACATCAGGACCGAGCAGCTCGGGGGCGTGAGTGTCGGACAGTCAGGAAGCCCGCCCGGACGCCGCCTCGGCGGTGCTCGCCGAGGAGCGCCGGCTCCGGCACGACCTCGGCTTCTGGGGACTCACCGCCATCGGGTTCTCCAACATCCTCGGCTCGGGCTGGCTCTTCGCCGCCATGTACGCGGCCCAGACCGCCGGTCCGGCCGCACTGCTGGCCTGGCTCGCGGCCGGGCTGCTGTGCGCGCTGGTCGCGCTGGTGATGGTGGAGCTCGGGGTCTCCCGGCCGGAGGGCGGCGGCACCGTGCGCTGGCCGCTGCTGGCCTCCGGACGGCTGGTCGGGACGCTGATCGGCTGGTCGACGCTGCTGTCGGTCGGCGGCACCGCCGCCGAGATCAGCGCCATCATGCAGTACGCCGGGCACTACCTGCCCTGGCTCTACCACCACGGCGGCCTGACCGGGGCCGGGGTCGCGGTGGCCATGGGCCTGAGCCTGGTGCTGACCGCGCTCAACTGGTTCGCCGTGAAGATCTTCGCCCGGCTCAACAACCTGGTCTCGGTCTTCAAGGTCGTCGTCCCGGTGCTCACCGTCGTCGCGCTGCTCGCCTCCGGCTACCACTCGGGACGGCTGACCGACCCCGCCCACGGCGGCTTCGCCCCCTACGGCTACCCGGCCGTGCTCAGCGCGCTGGCCGGCGGCGGCATCGTCTACTCGCTGAACGGCTTCCAGGCCCCACTGGACTTCTCCGGCGAGACCCGCGACCCGCGCCGGACCATGCCCGGATCGGTGCTGGCCGGTATCGGCCTGGCGCTGCTGCTCTACCTCGGGCTCCAGTTCGCCTTCCTCTCCAGCGTTCCGGAACGGCTGCTCGGCCACGGCTGGGCGGGCGTCGACTTCGACTCGCCCTTCGGCCAGCTCGCGCTGATCCTCAACCTCCAGTGGGTCTCCAGCCTGCTCTACGTGGACGCGGTGGTCTCCCCCGGCGGCTCGGCCTACGTCGGCGTCGCCATCGACGCCCGGCACACCTATGCGCTGGCCAAGAACGGCACCATCCCGCGCCTCTTCATGCGGGTCAGCACCGCGACCGGGGTCCCGCAGCGGGCACTGCTGCTCAACCTCGCGGTGATCCTGGTCTTCCTGCTGCCCTTCGGCGGCTGGCAGCAGATCGTCAGCGTGATGGGCGACCTCTACCTGCTGATCTACTCCGCCTCGGCCGTGGCCGTGGCCGTCTTCCGCTCCCGCCCGGACGCCGTGGGGACCGGTTGGGTGCGCGGGCTCGACTGGATCGCCCCGGTGAGCTTCGTCGTCTCCGGGGAGTTCGTCTACTGGTCCGGCTGGCACGACCTGCGACTCGCCCTGCCGATGGTGCTGCTCGGGCTGCCGCTCTTCCTGCTGCTCCGCCCCGAGCAGCGCGAGGAGGCCACCCTGGCCGCCGAACTCCGGCGCGGCGCCTGGCTGCTGGCCTACCTACCGGTACTGGTGCTGCTCTCCTGGCTGGGCTCGTTCAAGGGCTCGGACCACCTCCGCGCCCCCTACGACTCACTCACCGTGGCCGTCGTCTCGGCGGCCGTCTTCGCCTGGGCCGTCCGCTCCGGCCGCAGCCTGCCTACCGTCGGCGGCCAGGTCTAGGCGGCAGACTGTCCAGCGCGAAGGCAACCGCGTCGCGGAGGCAACCGCGTCGCGCAGGCAACCGCGTCACCCTGCGTCGAGATCGGAGCACCTGATGAAGGCAGTGCGATTCCAGCGGTTCGGCGGCCCTGAGGTGCTGGAGATCGTGGACCTCCCCGATCCGCACCCGGGCCCCGGCCAGGTCCGGATCGCGGTGCGGGCGGCCGGCGTCAACCCGAGCGACTGGAAGAAGCGCCAGGGCCTGATGGACGAGGAGCTCCCGCAGACCCTGGGCTACGAGGCGGCGGGCGTCGTCGACGAGCTCGGCGCGGGCGTGGCCGACGTCGCCGTCGGCGACCGGGTGTTCGGCTTCTGCACCGAGGGGGCGGCCCAGGCCGAGCTGGCGGTGCTCTCCTACTACGCGCCGGTCCCGCCGTCGCTCGACCTCCCCGGCGCCGCCGCGCTGCCGGCCGCCGTCGAGACGTCCACCCGCGCGCTCGACCAGCTCGGCGTGGAGGGCGGCGGCACGCTGCTCGTCAACGGCGCCTCCGGCAGCGTCGGCAGTGCCGCGGTGCAACTCGCCGTGGCGCGCGGGGCGCGCGTGATCGGCACCGCGGGCCCGGCCAACCACGAGTACCTCCGCTCCCTGGGGGCCGAGCCCGTCGCCTACGGCGAGGGCCTGGTCGAGCGGGTCCGCGCGCTCGCGCCCGACGGGGTCGACCTCGCCCTCGACGTCGCCGGGAGCGGCGTCCTGCCCGAGCTGATCGGGCTCGCGGGCGGCGCGGAGCATGTCGTGACGATCGCCGACTTCACTGGCGCGCAGCAGCACGGGGTACGGTTCAGCCGCGGCGACTCCGGCCGGGCGCTCCAGGTGCTGGCCGGCATCGGCGAGTTGACCGAGTCAGGGCGCTTCTCGCTCCCGGTCGCGCAGACCTTCCCGCTCACCGCGGTCGCCGAGGCCCACCGCGTCGGCGAACGCGGCCACGCCCCCGGCAAGCTGGTGCTGGTGGTCGGCCCGCCCGCCGCCGAGGAGGGCTGACGCACCTGCCGCCGCTCGCCACCCCCACGGCGGCGAGTGTGCATCCTGACACAACGGCTTGACAGCGCAGGCTAGTTGCTCCGGCTCAGGTCGGTGCTGCCGATGGCGACCAGGCCGGTCTCGTAGGCGACGACGACCGCCTGGGCGCGGTCGCGCAGGCCGAGCTTGGCGAGGATCCGGGCGACGTGGGTCTTGACCGTCGCCTCGGAGAGGACGAGCCGGGCCGCGAGTTCGGCGTTGCTCAGGCCACGGGCCAGCAGGACCATCACCTCGCGCTCGCGCGGCGTGAGCGCGGCCAGGTCGCGGTGGACCGAGGCGGCCCCGGGGTCGCGCCGGGCGAAGCGCTCGACCAGCCGCCGGGTGATCGCCGGAGCCAGCAGCGCGTCGCCGCTGCGGACCGTGTGCTTCACGTTGTTGGTCAGCGCCTCCTGCACCACCCGGTAGGCGGCGAGTTCGATCCCGGGCGGCACCGGTCGCCGCTCCCCGGTCACGGTCAGGTCGACCGGAAGACCGGCCAACCGCACCCCGCCGACCAGCGCCTCCAGCCGGTCCAGTCCCGGCTGCGGGCTGAGCCCGGCCGCGTCCGGACCCTCCGAGTCCATCGTCAACAGCCCCATCACGTGCCGCAGTTCGGTCATCGCCGCGCGGCCTCCGGCCTCGACCGCGAGCAGCGCCTCCCGGGACAGCTCCGGGTCCCTGTCCATGATCTTGCGCGCGGCTCCGGCCTGGATCGCCATCATCCCGATGTTGTGGGTCACCACATCGTGCAACTCCCGGGCGATCCTCGCCCGTTCGTGCTCGACCGCGAGGTTCAGCGCCGCGACCTGCTCACGCTCCAGCGCGGCCAGCCGGTCCCGGCCCTCGTCCGCGCGGCGGCGCCACATCCGGATCTCCCAGGCCGCCGCGAAGACCGGGACCAGGACCAGCACCGCGACCACGGCGGCCGGCCCCTCGCCGACGGCTTCGAGGTAGTGGACGCCGGCCAGCACCAGCAGCAGCGCCAGCACCGCGTCGAACGCCCGACCGCGCGTCGTGGCCGGCCTCCCGGTCTGCGGCGCGCCCTCCACCCGGCGCCACAACTCCGCTACCAGCGACCGCAGTCGGTTCGGCCCTGCCACATTCGTCACCCGATCATTCTCGCGGAGCCGGGCCACGGACGGTCCGTCCCGGTCCGGATCGTCGGCGAGGTCTTCGACCCGCACATGCAGACCAACGAGGTGCTGACCGACGCGGCCACCATCACCGCTGCCGAGCCCGACCTGCACCCGGACAGCTACTCCGTCGAGCTCAAGCCCGGCACGGACCGGACCGCGTACCTCACCGGGCTGAACCGCACGCTCACGCCGCTCGGCGTCACTGCCACAACGGACCCAGGCAGCACCGGTACCAGCGGCACCATCGTGGTCCTCGACGCGCTCACCGCCGCGCTCACCCTGATGCTGGTCGCCGTCGCCGCCATGGGCGTGCTGAACACCGTCCTGCTGGACACCCGGGAGCGGGTCCGCGAGATCGGCATCGCCAAGGCGCTCGGGATGACCCCCGGGCAGACCACCGCCATGGTGCTCTCCTCGGTCGCGCTGATCGGGGTGGTCGGCGGCGGCGTCGGCCTGCCGCTCGGGCTGCTGATCCACGCGGTCACCGTCCCGGCCATGGGGCGCAGCGCCGGGCTGGTGTTCCCCGCTTCGGCCATCGACGTCTACCCGGTGCCGGAGCTGGTCCTGCTCGGCCTGGGCGGCCTGGCCATCGCGCTGCTCGGGGCGCTGCTCCCGGCCGGCTGGGCGGCCCGCACCCGGACCGTCACGGCGCTGCGCACCGAGTGACGCCGGCACCAGGAGCCGGGCGGGCGCGCGGAAATCCACTCGCGCCCGCCCCGCCGCCGTCCGTACCATCGACAGCAGCGCGCCGGGGACCTCGACAAGTCCCAAGTCCCGTCGTCCGGCGCCTGATTGACCCGTAGCTCAGTGGACAGAGCACCCGGCTACGAACCGGGGTGTCGCAGGTTCGATCCCTGCCGGGCCAACGCCTCGGGCGCGTGTCCGCCGTCAGCGACAGGCGGAATGCGCCCGTGCAGAGGACCGACCGATCTCGCAACCGACCTCGTTCCAGGCCGTGTTCGACTCCCGGGACGAACAGGCAGGCGGTCAGCCGGCGGATCCGGCACCGGCGCCCGCTCGGTGCCGACGCATCATCAGCAGGTAGACGCCGGCCGAGACGATGATGCCGGTCGGCAGCGACAGGTCGGCGCCCCCGGCCGCACGGGCGACCGGACCGGTGTAGAAGCTGGTGCTCAGGCACAGCGAGGCGGCGGCGGTACCGGCCACCAGCGCCGTCGCCCCGGCCCAGTTGACGCCGCCGCGGTACCAGAAGCGTCCGCCGCGGCTCTCGTCGCTGAGTTCGAGCCCGTTGTAGCGGTTGCGGCGCCAGAGGATGTCGGCGGCGTAGACGGCCATGCTCGGGCCGAGCAGGGCGACCATCAGCTCCAGCATGTTGCTGACGGTGTCGAGGAAGTCGGACACCAGCACCGCGTACAGGGTCAGCGCGACGCCGAGGGCGCCGTCCAGCGCGACGCTGCGCGAGCGGCGGATCCGGACCCCGACCGCCATCAGCGCCAGGCCGGAACTGTAGGCGGTCATCGCGTTGTTGGCGATCGCGCCGAGGACGACGGCGAGCAGGAAGGCCGGCCTGAACCAGCCCGGCAGGATGGCGGTGAGCGCGGTCTGCGGGTCGGTCATGTCGATCGCGGTGCCGGCCAGCGACCCGAGCGCGGTGAAGAGCACGCTGGGGAGGAACGCGCCGAGCGCCGTCCACCAGGCGATCGACGCCGACGAGGTGGAGCGCGGCAGGTAGCGGGAGAAGTCGGCGCTGTTGTTGTAGCTCAGCGGGGCGGAGGCGATCAGCGCCAGCCCGCCGGCCATCGCGGCCCCGAGCGCGGTGCCGTGCAGCGGCTGGGCGGGGTGGTAGGACCAGTCGGCCCGGTTCAGCACGTACCCGGCCAGGACCACGAAGACCACCGTCAGCACCAGGGTGAACGGCAGGTAGAGCCGGACGATGGTGGCGTGGCCGTAGACGCTGATGGCCAGCGTCGCCGCGGCGACGGCCACCACGATGACGGTCTTGGCCACGGCGTCCGGATGGACGCCGAACCTGGCCACCAGGCTGAACGCGGCCAGCGAGGCCGCCGCCCAGTTCAGCGCGAGGTAGCAGACCGAGACGAACCAGCCGGTCAGCGCGATGTTCACGCGGTTGCCACGGGTGCCGAACATGGCCCGCATGATCACTTCGCTCGGCGTGCCGGAGGCCGGACCGCTCACCGCCAACAGCCCGACCAGCCCCCAGAGGAGGTTGCCGGCCACGATCACCAGCAGCGACTGCCACAGGTCCAGGCCCATCAGGATCAGCGCGCCGCCGACCACCAGGCTGAGGTAGCTCACATTGGGCGCCGCCCAGACGCCGAAGAGGTCCCGGGCCCGGCCGTGCCGCTCACTGTCGGGGATGTGGTCGATCCCGTGGGTCTCCATGCCCCGCGCCCTGCCCGCGCCCTCGCTCTCGCCCTCCCCGGGCGGGGAGGCGGACGCGACCGCGTCGCGGTCTGGAATCGTGGGTGCCATGGGGTCCTCCGAGCAGCAGGTGAACACGGACAAGGGAGTCGGCTTGTCTATTGGTCGCACATCCAATAGCGTTCAGGACATGACGTCAAGCGTTCGGCCGAAACGGGTTCGCAAGGCCCCGGAGGCCCGGCGCGCCGAGATCGTCGCCACCGCCGAGACCATCGCCCTGACCGAGGGCCTGGAACTGATCACGGTGCGGCGGATCGCCGACGAGCTGGCCGTCCGCCCCGGACTGATCAGCCACTACTTCCCGGTGGCCGAGGACCTGGTCGCGGAGGCGTTCGGCGACGCGGCGACGGCCGAACTGGACCGGCTGATCCCGGCCGACCGGCCGGCCGGGCAGGCGCTCGGCCAGCTGGCCCGCTTCCTGTCGCTGACCGGTGGCCGGCGCTACGACGACATGAGCCGGCTCTGGCTGAACGCCCGGCACCTGAGCCGGTACCGGGCCACGCTGCGGGACCGGGTCGGCCACCAGGAGTCGCTGTGGCGCGAGCGCCTCACCGGGCTCGTCCGCGAGGGCGTCGACGCCGGGGACTTCCGCACCGACGACCCGGCGGCGGCGGTCATCCAGATCCTCGTCGTCCTGGACGGCCAGGGCGCCCACGTCAACACCGACCGCAGCAACCGCCCGCGCCCCGTCCGGACGATGGCCTTCAGCACGGCGGAGCGGGTGCTCGACCTGCCCGCCGGCGCGCTGGAGGCGCTCGCACCGGCACCCGCGACCACCGACGACCCGTCCGGTCACGAACCCTCCCGGCCCCCGGCCGGGGACTGACCAACTGCCCCGAAGGAGCCGCCCCGTGCACCCCGATCTCGTCCTGCTCTCCGCCCGGCTGCTCGACCCGGTCACGGGCCGGTTCCTTCCGCACAGCGCCCTCGCCGCGAGCGGCGGCCTGATCAGCTGCCTCGGCGACGACCGCGAGGTCCGCGCGCTCGCCGGACCGGCCACCACCGTCATCGACCTCAAGGGGGCCGTGGTCTCCCCCGGCTTCGTCGACGGACACCTGCACCCGGTCTCCGGCGCCGAGCGGACCCGGGGCGTCGACCTGTCCGGCTGCGCCGACCTGGCCGCCGTGCGCAGCACCCTCGCCCGTGCCCGGGAGGGGCTCACCGCCGGTGCCTGGCTGCGCGGTTGGGGCCTGGACCCGAACGTCTTCGGCGACCTGCCGGTCAGCGCCGCCACCCTCGGACCGGTCGTCGACGGCGTCCCGGCGCTGCTCGACCTCTTCGACGGCCACTCGGTGCTGGCCGGCTCCCGGGCGCTGGAGCTGGCCGGGGTCGACGGCCCCCGGCAGTTCGAGCAGGCGGCCGAGGTCGTCTGCGACGAACAGGGCCGCCCGACCGGCCTGCTGCTGGAGGACGCGGCCTGCGAACTGGTCGAGGCCGCCGCCCCCAGGGCCACCGCCGCCGAGGAGCGCGCGCAGCTCTCCGCCGTGCTGCGCGGGATGGCCGCAGCTGGCCTGACCGGCGGCCACGCCATGGACGCCCACGGCAACAGCCTCGACCTGTACGCCGCGCTGGAAGCCGACGGCGAACTGCCGCTCCGGCTCCGGGTCGCCCCGCACTGCCAGCCCGGCGCGGACGCGGAGAGCGTGGCCGAGCTGATCCGGGGCCAGGGTGTCGGCGGACGGCTGTGGCGGGTGGCCGGGGTCAAGCTGTTCATCGACGGCACCATCGACAACGGCACCGCCTGGCTCGAACACCCGGACTGCCACGGGGACTCGGCGCACGCCTTCTGGCCCGACCCGCAGCAGTACACCCGGGCGGTGGGCCAGCTGCACCGGGCCGGCGTGGCCACCGCCACCCACGCCATCGGCGACGCGGCCGTCCGCCACGTCCTCGACTCCCTCGCCCGGGCCCGGACCGGGACCCCGCCCCGGACCGGCGACGTCCGGCACCGGGTCGAGCACATCGAGACCGTTCCCGACGGCACCGTGCGGCGCTTCGCCGAGCTCGGGGTCACCGCCTCCATGCAGCCCACCCACTGCTGCGACTACACCCGGGCCGACCACACCGACAACTGGTCCCGCCGCCTGGGCGAGGAGCGCGCCGGGCGGGGCTGGCGCTGCCGGGACCTGGCCGAGGCCGGGGTGCGGGTGGTCCTGGGCTCCGACTGGCCGATCGCCCCCTACGCGCCGCTCGGGGTCATGGCCGGGGCCCGGCACCGCCGTCCCACCCGCGACCTCGCCCAGCCGCCGCACGGGATCGACCAGGCGCTGAGCCCGCTCCAGGCGCTCCAGGGCATCACCGTCCACCCCGCCTGGGTGGACGGCGAGGAGGAGCGGGCGGGACGACCGGCCGTCGGCCACCGCGCCGACCTCACCGTCCTCGCGGACGACCCGCTCACCGTGGCCGACACCGACCTCGCCGCACTCCCGGTGCTGCTGACCGTCGTCGACGGCCGTCCCACCCACCGGGCCGACCACCTCTGAGCAGTGGTGAACCGGCCCCACCATCGATGCAACTGAACCCCCTGCCTGGGCGTAAACACTGCGGCGGCGCCCGAGAGCGGGCAGCGCACCGATCGGCAGGACCGAGGACGAGGGGAGGTGCGGTGGCGGAACAGAGAGGTCTCGACTTCGACGATTTCTATGCCGCGACGTACCGGCGGGTGGTGGGGCAGGTGTACCTGATGACGGGCAGCATGGCCGAGGCCGAGGACTGCGTGCAGGAGGCCTACGCCCGTGCCTGGCAGCGGTGGGCCAAGGTCAGCCGGCACGAGGCGCCCGAGGCGTGGGTGCGCACCGTCTCCTACCGGCTCTCCGTCTCGGCCTGGCGGAAGGCGGTGAACCGGCTGTCCGCGCACCGGCGCGGCGCGGCCGGTGAGGAGGTGCCCGGTCTGAGCCCGGACCACCTGGCGCTGGTGGCCGGACTGCGGAAGATCTCGGTCGAGCAGCGGAACGCGATAGTGCTGCACCACCTCGTCGGACTGTCGGTGCAGGAGGTCGCGGCGCAGACGGACAGCCCGGTGGGCACCGTCAAGGCCCGGCTGTCGCGGGGCCGCAAGGCGCTCTCGCCGCATCTCACCGAGCAGTGGGACGAGACCGCGCCGGGGGCGTCCACCGTCGGCCCGGCCGCGCCCCCGCCGGGCGTGCGCCCCGCGTCCGGCATGCACCCCGCGACCGGCGCACGTCCCGCGGCCGGGAAGGAGTTCTGACCGTGGTCCAGAACATCGAGGATTTCCGAGACATCGACCCGGAGCGGTTCGAGGACCTGCTCTCCGCCGTCTCCGTCGGCGCGGCCGCCGCCGCCCGTCCGCCGGGTCCCGCCGCCGCACGGGCGCGAGGCCGACGGCGCGGGATCCAGCGCCGGGTGGCCATGACCGCGTTTCCGATGGCCCTGGCCGTCGTGGGCGCAGTGGTCGGCTACGGCCTGGCAGGCAGCGGTTCCGGCCCGACGCCCCTTCCGGCCGCGCCCGTGACCGCCCCGGCGACGACCGCCCCCGCCCCGAGCACCTCCGCCACCAGCGGAACGGCGGCACGGTCCGCCGCCCCGACGCTCTCGCTCAACTTTCCGAGCGCGCTGGCCGAGGGGGCGCTGAACCAGATCTCCTTCACCGTCGACAACCCCGGCGCGGCCCGCACCACAACCGTCTCCGTCCAGCTCGGCACGCCGACCATGCCGACGCCGAACGCGACGACACCGGACGAGTCGGCCGTCGCCGAGCGGCTGGACCCGGCATCCGGCGCCTGGGTCTCCGTTCCGGTCCAGTACCAGGCGGTTGCGGTGGGCCCGTCGGCCGACGTGGCGACCTTCGCGCTGAACCTGCCCGCCGCCGGCAGCGTCACCCAGTCCCTGCGGATCATCCCGGTGGGCGTCACCGACGCGGAACTCGTCGTCCAACTGAGCGGGGGCCGCCGTAGGCTGGTCAGCAACTCCCGTGATCTGCAACTGGTCGCGCCCTCGTTCACGGCCACCGGTCCGACGACGGTCACCACCGGGACCACCTCGGGCGAGTCCGACTTCACCCTCACCGACTCGACCACCGGCTCCTACACCGGTGTCCAACTGCACCTCGACGCCTACGGCTCCACGTCGGACTGCTCCTTCAGCCCGTTCCCGGACGCCCAGTGGTCGGACGGCGGGGCCTGGCACACCGTCTCGCTGGCCGGTCAGTGGCCGCTGCTGGACACGGTGTCCCTGTCGCCGGGGCAGAGCATCGTGGTCAGGGTGAAGCTGCCGGTCCCGGCCACGACGCCGTCGTGCCTGGCCCGGGGCCAGGTCGGCATGATCGTGCAGACGCCGGGCGCCGGTACCGCGGTCCAGAACGGAACCCCCGGCAACAACCTGCCGCCGGGGCTCGACCTGCGGGCCGACGCGCCGTTCTTCGACGTCGTCCACGGCTGACCCGGTCAGCACCCTCCGGCCCGGCCTGTCCCGTCAAAGCCGGCCCCGGTCCGGTCACGCCGACTCCGACGTGACCGGACCGGAATCCCCGAACCGGTGACACCCTCCGCTACCCGCAGGTGGACGGGGCGGCCGCCCCGCGACGAGGAACTCACCCGCGCCGGCGTCCGACTGGTCGCCGTACCGGACTGCGGGCACGACATCATCCTGGACAACCCGGACGCCTTCGCCCGACCGACCGCCACCGCGCCCGGCTGACGCCTTCGCGACCCGGACCCTCAGGGCTCAGGGACCAGGTGCCGACGGCCGGCTATCTGCTCGAAGATCAGGTTGGTCCGGGTCTGCGCCACTGCCGGATGGGTGGTGAGGTGGTCCACCACGAAGTCGCGCAGGGCGTCGGGGTGCGCGAGGGCGACATGGAGCAGGTAGTCGTCGGACCCGGCCATGTGGAACACCGCCACCACGCCGGGCATGTCGGGGGCGGTGGCGCGGAAGCTCTCGTTCTGCTCACGCGTGTGCGCCCGGAGCCGGACCGAGATCATCGCCTGCAGCGGCAGCCCGATCGCAGCAGGGGCGATCTCCGCCCGGAAACCGCGGATGACCCCGCGCTCGCGCAGCGCGCGCACCCGGGCCAGACAGGTCGAGGGGGCGATGCCCACCGCGTCCGCGAGCGCGTTGTTCGGCGTGCGGGCGTTGTCGGCGAGGATGCGCAGGATCGCCCGGTCCACATCGTCGATGGGCGCTCGGCGCGCTTCGGAAATATTCGGCACGCCACCCAGAGTCCCTGCCCGTACCGATGATAAGCAAGGATTCTGCCGAAGATTCCGAATCTTCTGCGGATTGCTTCCCCCTCACCCGCCACAGGTTCCATTCTGGCTAGCGATCGGACCGGCTCACGCCAACGCCTCCGACCCAGCGAACCGGGAGTGCTGAGCCATGAGCCGAACCGACACCCTGGCCGTTCGAATCGGCCACGACGAACCCGTACGGACGGACCTCCGAGCCGCGCCCCTGGACGTGTCCCCCCTCCGCGGCCCGCACGCCCCGTCCCGGTCGACCCCGGTCCAGGAACCGCACCTCGGCGACTTCGAGCTGCCAACCGGTGGGCTCGACGACGAGCAGCGGCTGCGCGCCCTCGACACGATGGACGCGTACCTGACGAGCAAGCGCCAGTACCTGCTGGGCTACCAGGCCACCCAGGAGATGGGCAGCGGCGCCCTCGACCTCGGCCGGTTCCTGCACCACAACATCAACAACCTCGGCGACCCGTTCCAGAGCGGTGGCTACAAGCCGAACACCAAGGTCGTCGAGCGCGCGGTGCTCGACTACTACGCCGCCCTGTGGCACGCCGAGGGGCCGTACGACGCGGACGACCCCCAGTCGTACTGGGGGTACGTGCTCTCCATGGGCTCGACCGAGGGCAATATGTACGCGCTCTGGAACGCCAGGGACTACCTGAGCGGCAAGGCGCTGATCCAGCGCCCGACCGGTACGTCCGGCGCCCCGCGCCACGTCCGGGCCGCGTCCGGGCCGGGCAACCCCAACGCCCGCCGCCCGGTGGCGTTCTACTCGGAGGACACTCACTACTCGTTCGCCAAGGCGGTCCACGTGCTGGGCGTGGAGACCTTCGGCGCCGTGGGCATGGAGCAGTATCCGGGCGAGTGTCCGCTGGTCGGGCCGACGGGTCAGCCGCGCGACTGGCCGGCCGAGGCGCCCTCCCGCAGCGGCCCCTCGGGTCATCCGTGGGACGGCACCGGCGAGATCGACATCGACGCCCTGGCGGTGCTGGTGGAGTTCTTCGCCGCCAAGGGGCACCCGATCTTCGTCAGCCTCAACCTCGGCAGCACCTTCAAGGGGGCCCACGACGACGTCCGACAGGTCTGCGAGCGACTGCTGCCGATCTTCGAGCGGTACGACCTGATCCGCAGCGAGGTGGTCCACGGCAGGGACCCGGGCACCGGCGAGCCACTGGTCGACCTGCGCCGACGCTTCTGGATCCATGTGGACGGCGCCCTCGGCGCCGGCTACGCGCCCTTCATGCGGATGGCCGGCGCGGATCCGGCGGCGTTCGGTTGGACCCCCGACACCGACCTGCCGGAGTTCGACTTCGGCATCACCCTGCCCACCGAGCGGTTCGGCGATGTCGACATGGTCTCCTCGATCGCCATGAGCGGCCACAAGTGGCCCGGCGCACCTTGGCCGTGCGGCATCTACATGACGAAGGTCAAGTACCAGATCGCCCCGCCGTCCCAGCCCGAGTACATCGGCGCGCCCGACACCACCTTCGCTGGCTCCCGCAACGGATTCTCGCCGCTGGTGCTCTGGGACCACCTGTCCCGGCACTCCTACCAGGAGCAGGTGGACCGGATCCGCCGGGCCCAGGAGCTGGCCGCCTACCTGGAGCAGCAACTGCGCCGCCTGGAGCAGGAGCGCGGCGTCGAGCTGTGGCCGGCCCGCACCCCGGGCGCCATCACCGTCCGGTTCCGCAAGCCCGGCCCCGAGCTGGTGGCGAAGTGGTCGCTGTCCTCGCAGGACGTGCTGATGGTTCCGGGCGACGAGGCCACCCGGCGCAGCTACGTCCACGTCTTCCTGATGTCGTCGGTCGACCGGGCCAAGCTGGACGCCCTGCTGCGGGACCTCGCCGACGACCCCGCCATCCTCCGACAGGCCGCCACCACGCTCGGATGACCCTCAGCAGCGGGGCGAACTGCCGAGCAGCCAGGCAACATCCCGGCACAGCTTGTCGAACGAGTCGGAGAGGGAACGCGTGAGCCCGACATCGAGGGCTGACGAGAAAGTCAACTGATCCGCCGTCTCCTTGTACGGGCGCCAGTCCCGCTGTTCCTCAAGCCACTTCTTGGCATTGCGGGGAAGATGGTCGGGGTCCTTGGGCGGCTCCAGCCCTTCGGAAAAGCCGAACCGACCGGCCAGCGATGCCGCGCCGGCCAGGAACCAGGACTCGTACTCTCGGCTGGCGACGACCACACGAACCGGTGTATCGGACCGGGCGGCGACCGCCCAAGCGAGGAGCTTCGGCCCCAGCTCGGCCGGACAGTCGTCGTCCGCGTCCAGTAGGACCAGGACACCGCCCGCACTCGCCCCGCGCATGCGGATGCCCTGCTGCTGCACGGCCCTCTCCAAGGTGCTGTGCTTGGCGAGTTGCTCGCCCTGTCCCTCCACGATCGCGGCGATCACGGGTCGGGCCATGCCCTACTCCCCCGTTCCCGAGTCGGCCGGCACCAGTTGGTTGTCCCGCATCAATGCACCGAGCGTGGTCAACCTCTCGGCGAGGATCGTCCGTGAGGCACCGTCAACCGGTCCGATCCTGGTCACGCCCTCGCGCATGGCCACCACCTGCACCCAGTCCGGATCGGCCTCGTCGCGGTCCAGCAGGTCGCCGCTCTGAGTGGCGACGATCACCTGCACATGCTCGGATGCCTCGGTCAACGCATCGAACAGCACCCCGGCAGCGGTCGGATGCAACCCGAGCTCCGGTTCGTCGATGCAGACGACGGGGACGTAGCCGACCAGCGCATCCGGCTGGAAGAGCGCGGCCAGCACACCGGCCGCCCGCATGGTGCCCTCGGAGATGGCCAGCGGCCCGAAGCGGGTCACCGCTCCTGATTCCTCGTCGACCATACGGAGTTGCACGGAGGAGAAGGTGTCCAGTACCTGCCCATCGATACCGGCCGCACCGGGAACGATCGCTCGGACATAGGCGTCGACGCGCTCCTTGACCGACGGGAATCCGGAGGCGAGCGCGCCGAGGACATCCCCCAGGTGTTCTCCGTTCGGACCGAGCATCATTCCGGGTGTTCGCGGCTCGGGCCGGTCCATGCGGCGGGGGTCGGGCTCGAAGCGCGACATGCCGATCAGCGCTGTGAACAGGTCGCTCAGAATGCTGCTGGATACCGCGCTGCTTCGCAGCCACAAACCGTGGACGGAAGTCGGCTCGCCGAGGACGCTGTGATCCGTGATCGACCGCAGGGCCTTGAGGTCACGCTCAAATCCGAGCCTCGAACCATCCGCTGTACGCGCATCGCACCACTCCCGCACGATGACGACGGGGCTCCGCAGGTTGTCGGACGCACGCAGCTCGAAACCGTAGGTGGCGTTGCAGAGCTGGTCGGGTGAGCCGGAGGCGGTGAAGCAGATGTCCAGCTCGATCACCAGAGTCACGGCGCCGCCGACGCTGTCGCGGTGCAGTACCTCGACGGCTCCTCCGCGCGCCCGGAAAGCCTCCTGTGGAGTGGTCTCCACTGCGTCGCGCGCGAACATCAGCGCGTCGAGGAAATTGGACTTACCAGAGGCGTTCAGGCCGAGCAGAACGGTCAGTGGCCCGAGTACGACGTCGCACTCAGCAATCGACTTGTAGTTTCTGATCCGAACACGCGTGAGGAACGGGACAGCGCGGGAGGTGGCTTCGGCGGGCATCCCACATCAACTCCTCAGCCGGACCGATGCTGCAGCACAGAGTGCGCCGTCGGGTTCGAAGCCGACGACCCCGCGACCCAAGCCTTCCCAGACCGCATCCCTGACCTGCAGAGACTTGCCCAATGGGGTATCTGGCCTGCAAGTATCGCTCTCGGTGACTCTCGCGGGACTCTACCATTCCCCACCCTCGCGCGTACTGAATCCGGCAGCGGTAGCCCCACGCTGAGAGGTCGCTTCGGCTTGATCGAGGACTTACCTTCCAGCGGCGAGTCCGCCGAGGAGAAATCGGGCGACGAAAAAAGTGGGAACGAAAAGTACCCCCGCCTTGGCGTGGTGAAATCCGGCGTTGCTCGGCGCCGGAATTACGTGGTGCTGGGCGGCCAGTTGGGCGGGTCGGGCCGATGGACGCTGGCCTCGGCCTGCGGCCCGCCGCAGCAGCGCCAGTACGCAACTGGCCGCCGCGCAGGCGGTCTAGTCGAGATCCGGGCTCGGCTCGGCCGGGGCGTCCGAGGGGGCTTCGTACCTCGCGTGAAGGACGTCACGGGCCTGGTCCGCGGCGCGGGCGAGGCTCTCGGAGACGTAGTCGAGGAAGCGGGCGATGTTCTCCAGACGGTCGCCGGCCTGAGTGCCGGAGCCGAGAACGGCGACGCCCTGCCGCGTGATCTCGACCTGCTTGGTGAGGGCGCGGACGCTGGCGACCATCGACTGGTACCAGAGGTCGTCGTCGATGACGTAGCGCTCACGGCGGCGTTCGTCGCGTTCCCGGCGGACCAGGGTCTGACTCTCCAGAAAGCTGATCGACTTGGAGATGGTCGCGGGACTGACCTGGAGGCGCTGGACCAGCTCGGACGCCGTCAGGCTGCCGGTGTCGCTGGTCACGAGGCAGACCAGCACCCGCGACATCATCTTGGGCAGGCCCGATTCCACCATGGCGGTGGTGAACAGCTCCTCGTACGCACGCACCGCCTCGGCGTCACGTCCGTGCGGCTGGGGCACCGGTTCCGCCCCTCGGGACGCGGGCTGACTGCGCCGGTGGGCGCGGCGTTCGGTGGCGCGGTGGGCCAGGTCGGCCCGGTAGGCGGTGGGGCCGTCGTTCCGCATCACCTCGCGCGTGATCGTCGAGGTGGGGCGGTCGAGGCGCCTGGCGATCTCCGCGTAGGGGAGACCGTCGGCCAGACCCAGTGCGATCTGCTGGCGTTCCTGCTGGGTGAGTCTGCCTCCCGGCATCACGGTCTCCTTCGTGCATCGGTGCATCGTGCGTCGGCGATGCCCCGAGCATAGCGTTCACTCTCAGTCCATTGCAACACGCAAGGGCGGGGCATTGCATTGACCTTCAGCGCCAGTGCAACGATTTAGCGCCATTCACCAGCAGCGATGGCCTTTTCGTGCAACAAGCTTGTTGCTGGACATTGGAATGCAACGTAGCGTTTCTCATGTCAGCAACACCGGGCCAGCAGGCCGCAGACTCGCAGGAGAGCATCATGCAGAAGTTCGCCACCCCCGCCCCGATCGCCGCCGTCCTCGACATCCCCTCCGGGCGCGTCCAGCTCATCGCCGCCGACCGGGCCGACACCACGGTCGAGGTCCTGCCCGCGGACGCCTCCAAGAGCCGCGACGTCAAGGCCGCCGAGCAGACCACGGTCGAATACACCGACGGAGTCCTGCGGATCGGGGTCCCGACGAAGAACCAGTACTTCGGCCCGACCGGATCCATCGAGGTGACCGTCCAACTGCCCGCCGGCTCCCGGATCGAGGCGAAGGCGGCCAGCACCGAACTGCGGGCCGTCGGCCGCCTCGGCGAGATCGCCTTCGAGGGCGCGTACCGCCAGATCAAGATCGACGAGGCCGCCGGCCTGCACCTCACCGCCGTCGACGGCGACGTCGAGGTCGGCCGACTGGGCGGCCCCGCCGACATCAGCACCGCCAGGGGCGACATCCGAATCGCCGAAGCCACCCACGGCCGGGTCGCGCTCCGCACCCAGACGGGCAGCATCTCGGTCGCCGCCGCCAAGGACGTCTCGGCCTCCCTGAACGCCGGCACCACCCAGGGCCGCGTCACCAACAGCCTCAAGAACGACGGCGCCACCGAACTCCACATCCACGCCACCACCAACCAGGGCGACATCACCGCCCGCAGCCTCTGACCAACTGCCCCACAGCCCCTGACCCGCAAGCCCAGAAGGAGCACCCATCATGACCACCCCGGCCATCGCGGCGAACGGGCTGCGCAAGTCCTACGGCGACAAGGTCGTGCTCGACGGCATCGACCTGGCCGTCCCGGAAGGAACGGTCTTCGCCCTGCTCGGGCCGAACGGGGCCGGCAAGACCACCGTCGTGAAGATCCTCTCCACCCTCGTCTCCGCCGACCCCGGCACCGGCGGCATCCACATCGGCGGCCACGACCCGGCCGCCGATCCGCAGGCAGTGCGCGCCGCGATCGGCGTCACCGGGCAGTTCTCCGCCGTGGACGGGCTGATCACCGGCGAGGAGAACATGCTGCTGATGGCGGACCTGCACCACCTGTCCAGGCGCGAGGGACGGCGGGTCGCCGCCGACCTGCTGGAGCGCTTCGACCTGGTCGAGGCCGCGAAGAAGCCCGCCTCCACCTACTCCGGCGGCATGAAGCGCCGACTGGACCTCGCCATGACCCTGGTCGGCAACCCCCGGATCATCTTCCTCGACGAACCGACCACCGGCCTGGACCCCCGCAGCCGCCACAACATGTGGCAGATCATCCGCGAACTGGTCTCCGACGGCGTCACCGTCTTCCTCACCACCCAGTACCTCGAAGAGGCCGACCAGCTCGCCGACCGCATCGCCGTCCTCCATGACGGCACGATCGCCGCCCAGGGCACCGCCGACGAGTTGAAGCGACTCGTCCCCGGCGGACACGTCCGGCTCCGCTTCACCGACCCCACCGCCTACCGCGACGCCGTCTCCGCGTTCCCCGACGCCACCCGCGACGACCAGGCACTGGCCCTGCAACTCCCCAGCGACGGCAGCCAGCGCGACCTGCGCACCATCCTCGACCGGCTGGACTCCACCGGCACCGAGGCCGCCGAACTCACCGTGCACACCCCCGACCTCGACGACGTCTTCTTCGCCCTCACCGGCAGCACCGACATCCCCAACCAGGCCACCCGACCGGCCACCCGGCCCGCCCAGTCCAAGGAGAACGTCCGATGAGCGCCCTGTCCCTCGCCGCCCGCGACTCGTCCACCATGCTGCGCCGCAACCTCCTGCACGCCCGGCGCTACCCCTCCCTCACCCTGAACCTGCTGCTCACCCCGATCATGCTGCTGCTGCTCTTCGTCTACATCTTCGGCGGGACCATGAGCGCGGGCATCGGCGGCGGCCACTCGGACCGCTCCGCCTACATCGCCTACATCGTCCCGGGCCTGCTGCTCATGACCATCGGCAGCACGGTGGTCGGAACCGCGATCTCCGTCTCCAACGACATGACCGAGGGCATCATCGCCCGCTTCCGCACCATGGCCATCCACCGCCCCTCGGTCCTGGTCGGACACGTCGTCGGCAGTGTCCTCCAGTCGATCGCCAGCGTGGTCCTGGTCGGCGCCGTCGCCGTGGCCATCGGCTTCCGCTCCAGCCACGCAACCGCTCTGGACTGGCTCGCGGCGTTCGGGCTGCTCGTCCTCTTCGCCACCGCCCTCACCTGGATCGCCGTGGGCATGGGCCTGATCAGCCCCAACGCCGAGGCCGCCAGCAACAACGCCATGCCGCTGATCCTGCTGCCGCTCCTCTCCAGCGCCTTCACCCCGATCCACTCCATGCCCGGCTGGTTCCAGCCGATCGCCGAGTACCAGCCCTTCACCCCCGCCATCGAAACCCTCCGCGGCCTGCTGCTCGGCACCCACATCGGCAACAACGGCTGGCTCGCCGTCGCCTGGTGCGTCGCCCTCACCGCACTCGGCTACTTCTGGTCGACCTCGAAGTTCAACAGCGACCAGAAGTAACCGCCGTGACAGCGCGGGATCGCGTCCCGCAGCCCGCTCCGCCGCAGAGATCGATCAAGGCCCAGGTCACCGGTACCGTCCCGGTTCACCTGGGCCTTCGTCATTTCCCGCAGTCCGCCGAGCGGTGCGGGTCAGACCTTGAGCGTCGAAGCGCGGTTGTGGAACGGGCAGGCTATCTGCGTCAGTTGGCCCTTGGTGATGGCCGCGGCGGCCTTGGCGGTGCCCGCCGTGCCGGCGGTGGTGGCGCCGCTCCCGAGGAGCTGGAGGATCTCCGTGGACAGCAGGTCCGGCTGGCCCTTGAGGGCGTCGGCGGTGGGCTGGTCGGAAACGAACACCATCTCTGCGGCGATGTTGTCCTGCACGATCCGGGCGAGGTTGTCGAGACTGACGTGGACCGGGTCGGTCGGCGTCTCGGCCGTCATCAGGTTGATCAGGTGCGTGGCCACCTGGCTCTGGTCCATGAAGTTCTGCAGGATGATGCTGTTCTGGTTCTGCACGTAGGTGGTCCAGATGGACAGCACCACCACGTACAGGCCCGACCAGGCCGAACCGAGCTGGTTGCGCCAACGGGTCATCAGCGCACTGACGCCGTCGATCTGCACCCGCGAGGCCCAGTACATGTTGGTGCGGACGCTGGGGTAGACGTCCGCGGTGAAGCTCTCGAAGGACTGCATGTCGAACTCGCGGTTGGCGATCGCGGTCGCGATGTAGGCGTGCGCCTTGTCGAGGATGTAGCGGCAGGAGTCGTACAGGCTGCCGTTGGCGTCGGCGGGCAGGTTGGCGGACGCCAGGGTCTGCCGGGCGGTGTCCAGCGTGGCGGAGAAGGCCTGGAGGTTGCTGATCCAGCTGGTGTTGCCCGGCCCGTTGAACGCGACCATCTGCAGGTCGTGCGGGTCGATGTACTGGGCCTGCGACGTCAGGATGTTGGTGGGGTCGAGCGAGGGCGCGCAGATGGAGAAGATGCCCAGCGGGGTGTGGGCGATGGACTTGGCCAGCGCGAACACCGGATCGACGGGCTGGACGGTCTCCAGCACGGTGCCCTTGCTGACCAGGTAGTACGTACCCCCTGTGCCGTCGTTGTCGACGACGATGACCGGGTTCAGCTGGTTGATCACCTGGGCGCGCAGGGTGTCGTAGTTGTTCTGCATGCTGGTGTCGACGGCCAGCATGTTGTTGCGGGCCTGGCTCTCGGCGACGCTGCCGGCGGCAGTGGCCGGGACACCGGTGGCGGTGGCAGTGGCAGTGGCCGCGTAGGCGCTGGTGCTGTGGCCGGTGAAGCCGGTGAGTGCGGTGGCCGCGCCGACGGCTGCGGCACCACTCAGAACGGATCTGCGGTTGGGCGACACTTTTCATTCCCCCCTCGGATGGATGGGGTCACGGGCCTGCTGTCGGCCCGCGCCCCAGTGCGCGCAGCGCTGTCGCGGCGCGCACTGCTGTCACGATGAACAGTGCTGTCGCTGTGATTGGGCTGTGCGTACCGGGCGGCGCCCAGCCGCGACCAACGGCGGGCGTGCTCCCCCGGGTGTTGCCGGCGCGCCCCCGGGCCCCGGTCCGTCCGCTGCGGAGAACGGGCTCAACGGGGGGTGCGCGCCACGGAACTCCGCAGCGGACGTTGTGTGCGCGGGGCCACCCCTCCGGGCCCCGCGTCAGGCACTACGCGTGACGCGTCGCGCGTCGTGCATCACGCGTCACGCGTCACGCGTCACGCGTCACGCGTCACGCGTCAGGAGAGCTCGGAGCCCTTGGCCACGACGACGCCGTACAGGTCGTTGATGGTGGCGAGCGCGCCCTGGTGCAGCTGCTCGGCGGTGACCTCGCCGGCGGGGGTCTGCAGGGGACGGGTGGCGGAGGCGTCCGCGACGACGGTGGCGTGGTTGCCGCGCAGGAAGGCGCCCTGGGCGGTGAACGCCACGCACATGTGGGTCATGAAACCGGCGATGATCACCTTGCCCTTGCCGGCGTTGTCGACCAGCTCGCCGAGCTCGGTGTCGAGGAACGCGTTCGGCTTGCCCTTGACCACCGTCGGCTCGCCCTGGACCGGGGCGACCCGCGGGTGGATCCGGCCGATCTCCGCGCGGATGTCGTAGGGGGTGCCCTCGCCGCCGTCGTTGATGACGTGGATGACCTTCGCACCCGCGGTGCGGGCGCGGGCCAGCAGGTCGGCGCCGGCCTCCAGCGCGTCGGCCCAGCCGTCGAGCTCCATCACGCCCTGGGTGTAGGTGTTCTGATAGTCGATCAGAATCAGTGTGGAGTCGGCCAGCCGGGCCGGGCTCTGGTCGAAGCTGTTGAGTTCACGCAAGGTCGTCGTCGCCACGTGCTGCACCTTTTCGATTGCCGGTTCGAGCGGACACCACCCACGCTACGATCAACAAAACGTTGACGGCAATGACGTCCAGCTTGCAGAATCGGACATCCGCGCGGCCGCCGTCGCCGCACTCATCCGGGGGCAATCGATGCAGACCAGTGGAGACTTGATCGCCGTCATGCTGTTCCCGGGGGTCGACCTGCTGGACGTCACCGGGCCGCCGGAGGTGTTCTCCCTGCTGCGCCGGGAGGTCCCCGAGGCCGCCGCCTACCGGGTGGTGCTCGCCGCGGAGTCGCTGGAGCCGGTCGTCACGGCAGCCGGAGTGCGGGTGCTGCCGGACGTGACCTTCGAGCAGCTGAAGGACGCCCGGATCAACACCCTCATGGTGCCGGGGTCGGTCGAGACCGATGCCGCCGGTCGCCTCCGCGCGGTCACCCCGCCCGGCGTCGTGGCGTGGACGCACACCCTGGCCGCCCGCTCGGCCCGGGTGGCGTCCGTGTGCGTGGGCGCGCACCTGCTGGCCGCCGCAGGCCTCCTCGACGGCAAGCGCGCGACCACCCACTGGTCCACCGCACCCCAACTCGCGGCCGACTACCCGGCCGTCACCGTGGATCCCGACCCGATCTTCATCCGCCAGGGCAACGTGTGGACCGGCGCGGGGATCACCGCCTGCCTCGACCTGTCGTTGGCGCTGATCACCGAGGACCACGGGGAGCGCGCCGCCCTGGGCGTGGCCCGGCAACTGGTGATGTACCTCAAGCGCACCGGCGGACAGTCCCAGTTCAGCGTGCCGATGGAGCCGATCTCGACCACCCGCCGGATGGAGGGGCTGCGCCACCACATCACCGCGAACCTCACCGCGCCGCTGACCGTGCCGGACCTCGCCCGGCAGGCCAGCGTGAGCGAACGGCAACTGGCCCGGATCTTCAAGACCGAGCTCGGCACGACCCCCGGCGCCTATGTGGAGTCCGCCCGACTGGAAGCCGCGCGCGCCCGCCTGGAATCCACCGACGACACTCTCGAACGCATCGCGGCGACGTGCGGCTTCAACACCATCGACACGTTGATCCGTGCCTTCCGCCGCAAGCTCAACACCACCCCCACCGAATACCGCCGCCGCTTCCACCCCTGACCGCTCCTGCGGTCTGCGCTCGTGTCGTTGACGCCACTGTCAGTGGTGGCACCTACCCTCACTCCATGGCATCCGGCGACACCAGCGGCTTCCGCCTCCCGGCAGGTCTGCCCCCTGGGCACGTCACGCCCTGCGCAGCACCCGCGCTCTGGCTCTCCGACGAACCGGTCACCACCCCGGCGACCTGGTGGGCGCGATGCCAGCAGCAGGCGCGGGAGACCGGCCTGCGGCCCGTGCTCTACTCCTGGCCGAGCCCTCCCGACCACCCCCAACTCCCCGACGACATACCGGAAAGTCAACTGGACGCCGACCTGGAGCGGGCCTGGCGCTCCTACCGCACCCGACAACTGCGCCGACAGGAACTGCCGGTCCGAGCGGACGAGCTCCCCGAGGGCGTCACTCCCTGGGAGGACGACCCAGGGCCGCCCCACGACCAGTGGCCCGGGCTGGCACCCGCCGGCCTCGCCACCGGGATCGACTACCCGGACGACACCGCCTACCTGGCCGTCGAGAAGCTGACGGCCGGTCACCACGGCCTCCGGGGCGCCCACCTCGGCCTGGTCCCGGCGACCCGCAGCAGCGACATCCCGGCGGTCATGGGCTGGCGCTGCGAAGCGCCGCGCGCCTCGCTCTGCAACATGCTCCGCAGCTGGGAGGGCCGCTTCGGCACCCGCGTCGTCGCACTCCAGGGCGCGACGCTCCATGTGTCCGTCACCCGCCCACCGCGGACCCTCGACCACGCCGTACACCTTGCCCTGGAGCACGTCCTCACCGGCGCGGACAACATCAACGACGGAACGACGCCCTTCCCCGTTTACGCCGAATCCCTCGTCGACAACCACCTCTGGTCGTTCTGGTGGGACTGAACCGCCCCGTCAGGACGGGGCGGTGAAGCCGCTGGCCCTGAAGCGGCCGTGGACCGCGAGGTCCAGCAGGAAAGCCAGTTGCTCACCCAGCCTGAGCGGGCAGGACCAGGACGCCGGTGTCGGCGGCCCGGCCGGACCGCCGCCGGCCTGCGGTGCTACTCGTTCAGGTGGGCGATGATCAGGTTGGGGTCGGTGGCCGTGACGTAGGCCGCGCTGTCGATGTAGACGGTGTGGCCGCGCAGGGCGATGGAGGTGGGGTTCTCCAGGCCGTCGGCCGGGGTCAGCACGATGGAGTGGCTGCCGTCGGACTGGACGAGGGCGACCTCGCCGGGGCCGTTGAGGGCAGCCAGGAGCTGGTCGCCGTGGCCGGTGAAAGCGAAGTCGTCGATCCCGGACAGACCGGTGGCCCGGGTCTGGAGCGCACCGGCGCGTCCGTCCCGGAGGATCGGGATGCGCAGGACGGTGCCCTGGTCGAGGTTGGTGACCCAGACCGCCCCGCCGTGGATCTTCAAGCCGTTCGCGCCGAGGAAGCCGGTGGAGGCGAGTTCGGGAGCGGCGGACCACACGGTCGGCGTGCCGCCGGCCACCGGCACGCTCCAGACGGTGCCGAGGACGGAATCGGTGACGTAGAGGGTCCCGCTCCGCGCGTCCAGGGCAAGGCCGTTGGGCAGGCCGGTCGGCGGCAGCGCCGCGATGCGCTGCGGCACGCCACCGGGGCGCAGGCGCCACACGCCGGTCAGATCGGCGGTACCGGTGGCGTAGAGGAAGTACAGGGTGCCGTCGTCGGCGCGGACGATGCCGACCGTCAGGGGGAAGCCCAGGGCCGGCGTGTGGACACCGCCGTCGGCAGGCAGCGGCATGGTCGCCAGGACGTGGATGGACCCGTTCGCGGAGATCCGGGCGACCTGGCGGGCCTCGGCGAAGGTGACGTACTCGCCGCCGCCGGGGGCCAGGGCGATGTTCTCCGGTGTCTGGCCCTTCGCCAGGTCGAAGTGGACGGCGATCCGGGCGCCGCTCAGCGGGGCCGAGGCGGCCGAGGCCGGAACCGGACCGACCGTCACGATCCCGGCGGCGCCGAGGACGGCGGCGACGGCGACGGCGGTCTTGGACAGCTTCTTGAACATGATGCCTTCACTGTTTTCGGGCATGCGGCAACGGTACGCCGACGCACTGGGTCGAGTGGATGGGCGGCTGGAAAGCCCGGATGGATGGCTCGGACGGACGCGCTGTGCGTCCGAAACTTCGTCAGGAAGTGACTTTCGACTGTCGACCGTGCCCGGCCGGGATTTGCACCGCGGTCGCAGTCGTCGGCGCGGTGACTGGTGAACGGTTATCAGTGTCCGGATATCGGACAGCGGTTACGGTTGGCGTACGGGGTCATCCGACGTCGGCCCGGAGCCCGGGTCGCACCGGGTCGCCCTGGGCGATGGCCTGGGCGAGCAGCGCCAGCGCGGTCCGCGAGGGCGAGTCGGCCTCCGTGGTGGCGATCACGATGTTCTGGCCCGGCTCCTGGCTCCAGGTCTGCTGCGTGACGGTCAGCGGACCGACCAGCGGGTGCCGCATCCCGTAGGCGGCGACGGCACCTGCCTTGACCCGGTGATCAGCCCACATCGAGGCGAACTCCGGGCTTTTCGCGCTCAGTTCACCCACCAGCGCGTGCAGCGCGGCATCGTCCGGATACTGGCCCGCCACAAGTCGCAGACTTCCCACCACCGCTCTGGCCTTGCTCGGCCAATCGGCGTACAGGTCACGGGTATGGGCATCGAGGAAGACCAGCCGGGCCATGTTGGGACGCTCCCCCGTCCGGTCCACGGCACCGGGGTCCAGGTGTCCGGCGAACAGGGCATGGCCCAGGCGGTTCCACGCCAGCACGTCACTGCGACGGCCGACCACGATGGCCGGAGCCGCGAGTGCCTCCAGCAGCTGGCCGGTTGCCTGTGTCAGCCGCTCCGGTGCCGGCCGCCGGGCGCGGGCCGGGCCCTTGGCCGACCTGGTCAGGTTGTGCAGGTGCAGCCGCTCGGCCTCGTCCAGCCGCAGGGCCCGGGCGATCGCGTCCAGCACCTCCGGTGAGGCGTTCAGCGACTGCCCCTGCTCCAGCCGGGTGTAGTAGGAGGTGCTCACGCCTGCCAGCAGCGCCAGTTCCTCGCGCCGCAGACCCGGCACCCGCCGCCGCTCCCGATAGGTGGGCACATCGAGATCCTCGGGCCGCAGTTGCGAGCGCCGCGTCTGCAGGAACTCCCCGAGCTGCCCTTTTGCGTTCATGGCTCCGAGTATGGTCCGGGCCGGCACGAGCAGCCTGCCCCTGCTGGGGGTAGGCATCTCCGGGGCGATCGACTGACTCGTGGGCTGCCCGCGTGGTGCGCACCCCTTGCGACAATGAATTCGGGCCGGCGCCTGGTCGGCCGTCGACCGATCGGTAGTACAGATGGAACTGCGTCACCTGCGGTACTTCCTCGCTGTTGCCGAGACCCGCAACTTCACCCGGGCTGCCGCGCGGTGCTTCGTCGCGCAGTCCGCACTGAGCCAGCAGATCGCGCGGCTGGAGAAGGACGTCGGCTCCGAACTGTTCAGCCGGACCAGCCGCTCGGTACGGCTGACCGCCGCCGGTGACCTGCTCGTGCCCTTGGCCCGGCGCATTCTCGCCGACGTGGACCACGCCCAGGAAGAGCTGGACGCGCTGGGCGGCCTGCGCCGCGGACGGCTGCGCCTGGGGCTGGTCCAGACCCTGGCCGGCCCGCTCGACATGGTCGAGGTGATGGCCGAGTACCACGCACGCCACCCCGGCATCGACTACCACATCGTCAACGCCACCAGCACTGACATGGCGGCGGCGGTCGCCTCCGGCGGCCTCGACCTCGCCGTCGTGGGCCTGCGTCCCCAGCAGTTGCCGGAGGGGCTGGACCACCGGGTGCTGGGCAGCGACCCGCTCGTGGTGATCGTCCCAGCCGACCACGGACTGGCGGACCGTGAGGAGGTCGACCTGGCCGAGCTGCCGACGACCCACCAGCTCATCCAGTTCGCCCGGGGCAGCGGGCTGCGTCGTCAGGTCGAGGAGGCCTTTGCCCGCGCGGGCGTCGAACCCGGCCGCAACTTCGAGGTCGCCCAGGTCCACAGCATGATCCGCCTGGCCGCCCGCGGTGTCGGGGTGACCGTCGTGCCACGCTCCTCCGTCCAGGGCCCCAACGCGCTGCTGGGCTCCGGCACCGGCCTGCCCCACGGGGCCCGGATGCTGGCCCTGGCGGACTCCGCTGCCGTGCACCGCATCAGCGTGGTCTACGACAGCAAGCGTCTCTCCTCGGCCGCCGCCGCCTTTCTGGAGGTGGTGGACCACCACCTCCGGCCCGATCAATCGGTATGAGCGATCGCTGCATCTAGATCCATATGTTGGACAGAACAAAAGCATCGACAGAGGCTTGGGGGAAAGCCCGCCGCCCCAAGGGGCCCTGTTGATCGGAACGCACCCATGCCTGTCGTCCTGCGTGACGCATGGACCACCGTGGTCCCCGACCTGAACGACCGGCACGGTCCGCTGCCGCCGCTGATGCTGGCCCTGACCTTGACCACCGGACTCGTCGACGCCTTCAGCTATCTGACCCTCGGGCATGTCTTCGTCGCCAACATGACCGGCAATGTCGTCTTCTCCGGCTTCGCCCTGGTCGGCGCCCCCGGCTTCTCGCTGACCGCCTCGTTGGCAGCCGTCGGCGCCTTCGCAACGGGCGCACTGTTCGGCGGACGGCTCGCCCAACGGGCGCACGCCCACCGCGGCCGACTGCTGCACCGGGCACTCGTCCTGGAGACCCTCCTGGTCGCAGCCGCCTGTGCCGCCGCGCAGATGGCCGACCCCTCCCACGGTGCCGTCCGCTACCTGCTGATCGTGCTGCTCGGCCTCGCCATGGGCGTGCAGAACGCTGCGGCCCGCGCCCTGGCGGTCCCGGACCTGACCACGACCGTGCTGACCCTGACCATCACCGGAATCGCATCCGACAGCCGCCTCGCCGGAGGCCCCGGCAGCCGGGCCGGCCGACGCGTGCTCTCTGCCGCAGCCATGTTCCTCGGCGCCCTCATCGGGGCCCTGGCCGTACTGCACGGCCACCGGTCGATGCCCCTCCTCCTCGCGGCGCTCCTGCTCGCCGCGGCCACTGCCGCCGCATCCACCCTCACCCGCTCCGACCGCTCCTGGACGCAGCCTTGACCCGCTCCCCGCTCGTCGCGTCCTGGCCCACCGCGCCGCTCACCGTGACCGAGGGCAGCGCCCTGCACCTCGCCCCCACGGTCACCGCCCCGGACCGGTTCTCCTGACCACCGTCTCCGACTCCGGCCTGTACTACGCGGCTCTCTGCACTCCTGGTTGGCCACCGGCCCAAGGCAACGTCGATCGACCGGGCGGCCGATGTTCGTCGCCGACCACGCGGCGCACGGCGGCGAGCGCGTCGGCCGGGCTACGGGACCGCTCCGGTGCGCCGGAGTGGCCGAAAGTACGATCCGCTCCACGGCCGACCGTGCTTTCGGCTGATGTGACAGCCCGGCCGCCCGCAGAAGGCTGAGCACATGCCTACCTCACCACCGCTCGGCGTCATCGTCGCCGCTTCGGATCCGACAGGCGTGCACTACAGCCCGCTGTTCTACCTCCTGTGCGGCGTCGTGGTGCTCGCCTGCTTCATCGTCTTCTTCGCCGTGGGCCGCTTTGTGCTCCGGCAGTTGGACCGCCGCTCCCACGGCAGGTCGTCGTGATCCCCATCGAGCGGGAGCAGCTCCGACCGGCGGGTCGGGGTCCTGTCCACGAGAACGTCGCCTCCGACGGAGAGAACACATGACCGCAGTGCTGGAAGCCGATGGGCTGGGCAAGCGGTACGGCCGCCGCCCGGCCCTGACCGGCTGTGACCTGAACATCCCGCAGGGACGGGTCGTCGGCCTGGTGGGGCCCAACGGCGCGGGTAAGTCGACGCTGCTCCAGCTGGCCTGCGGGCTGATCGCACCGACCTCGGGCACGATCCGCGTGCTGGGCGCGCGCCCCGCCGCCGACGCGGCGCTCCTGCCCAAGGTCGGCTTCGTCGCGCAGGACACGCCGGTGTACGCCGGGCTGTCCGTCGCGGAGCACCTGCGCATGGGCGCCAAGCTCAACCCGGCCTGGGACGGGGCACTGGCGCAGCGAAGGATCGAACAGATCGGCCTGGACCCCCGGCAGCGGGCGGGCCGGCTCTCCGGCGGCCAGCGCGCCCAACTCGCCCTGACCATCGCCGTCGCCAAGCGGCCCGAACTGCTGATCTTCGACGAGCCCGCCGCCGCGCTCGATCCCCTGGCCCGGCGCGGGTTCCTGGAGAATCTGATGGAGTTCGTCGCCGACCTGGGTGCCAGTGCCATCCTCTCCTCGCACCTGCTCGCCGATGTGGAACGGGTCTGCGACTACCTGATCGTGCTGGCCGACGCCCGGGTGCAGGTCGCGGGTACGGTGCAGGACCTGCTCGCGAGCCACTACCGGTTCACCGGCGGCCACGGCGATCCCGCCGGTCTTCCGCCAGGGGTCCAGGCCATCGCGGCCGACCGCACCCCGAGCGGGAGCGCCCTGGTCGTGCACGCGGACGGCCCGCTGCCGCCCGTCGACTGGCACGTCGAGAGCATCGAACTCGAAGACCTGGTGCTGGCCTACATGACCAGGGCGAGCGGACCGACCGGCCGTTCAGCAGCGACGGTTTCGGAGGCGCGACGATGATCTGGCTGACCTGGCGCCAGTTCCGCACCCAGGCTCTGGCCGCACTGGCCGCCGTGCTCCTGCTCGGGAGCTACCTGGTGACGCTCGGCCTGCAGATCCGGAGCAAGCACGACAGCGTGCTCTCCCAGTGCCGAAGCCATGGCAACTGCCCTGGACTGCTGGCCTCGTTCACGAGCCAGTACTACGTCCAGGTCTCCCTGCTGAGCTACTTCCTGCTCATCGTCCCGGGCATCCTCGCCATGTTCTGGGGCGTCCCGCTGATCACCCGCGAGCTGGAACTGGGCACCCACCGCCTCGTGTGGAACCAGAGCGTGACCCGCAAGCGGTGGCTGCTCGTCAAGCTCGGCGTCGTGGGCCTGAGCAGCATGGCCGTAGCCGGCCTGCTCAGCCTGCTGCTGACGTGGGCCGCAAGTCCGTTCGACCAGGTCGAGGCGGACAGGTTCACTCCTGCGCTCTTCGCCGCGCGCAATATCGCGCCGGTCGCCTACGCCGCCTTCGCCTGCGCCCTCGGGGTGACCCTGGGACTGTTCATCCGCCGCACTCTGCCGGCCATGGCGCTGGCCGCGGTGCTGTTCGCCGTCGTCCAGATCACCGTCCCCAGCGTGGTCCGACCGGACCTCGTCCCACCCGTCAGGACGTCGGTGCAGCTCACATCGTCGGAGCTCGCGACCGTGAACTTCCTCGGGCAGTACGGGACCGTCGGGGGCCTGAAAGTGCCCAGCGGGGACTGGGTGGTGTCGACCAGCCCCATGTTCAACTCCGCAGGGGAGAGCATCGGCCACTCCGCCATGTACGCGAACTGCATCAACACCTCGGTCCAGTCCGTGACGCTCAGCTGCCTGACCAAGGCGGACCTGCACGTGAACGTGACCGTGCAGCCCGCTCGCCGCTACTGGAGCTTCCAGTGGTACGAGTCGGGGCTCTACGCCCTGACCGCTGTGATCCTGGCGGGCCTGTGCCTCTGGCGGATCCGCGGCCGACTCAACTGATAGCCCCAGGCCCTGTCCGACCCCATCACCGGCTTCGCCGCGTCATGACCGGCACCGCCCAGCCATCGACCGCAGACCGGGACTGGGGCGGGCGACTGCCCCGGGCCGCCCGCGGTCCGCTCCCCGAGGACCAGCTCGCCGCCCAGCGACGGATACGGGCCGAGGTGGTGCCGTGGGCCGGGGAAGCGGGGACCGCCGCGGCCACGGCCGAAGGAGATCCGATCGGCCCGTTCAACGCGTTCGTGCACCGTCCCGCCGCCGCGAGGTGGCGCGACCGACCGATCACCTTCTTCACTGACCGCCCAGGCCGACGCAGTGGTGGGCAACTGTGTCGGCGAAGGCGCGGGCCAGCGGGGAGACAGCGTCCCAGCGGCGGACGGCCCAGCCGGCGGTGAGCGGGGGGAGCGCGGGGATCGGGATGAGCCGCAGGTCGGGGTGGCTGCGGTCGGTCCATTCGGGCAAGGTCGGGACGACCGCGTGACCGAGCCCGAGCTCGGCCAGCAGAATCGCGGTGTCCCAGTCGGTGACGCTGGTGTCGAAGATCGGCCGGATGCCCGATTCGGCGAGCCACGAGCCGAGTTGGGTGCGCGCGGTCGAGTTCTCGGGCAGTCCGATGAGCCGGGCGTCCTGCAGGTCGGCGGGCTCGATGAAGGGCTTGGCAGCGAGCGGGTCACCCGCCGTGACGGCGAGCGACCAGGGCAGGTGGACGACGGGCCGCTGCTCCACGGCACCGCCCTCCCGCCGCAGGGTGATCCAGGCGAGGTCCACCGCGCCGGCGGCGAGCGCGTCGAAGCAGCCACGGCTGGACGTCTCGGTCTGGAATTCGAGGCTGGCCCGCGGAAAGCGCCGACGGAAGTCGACCACGGCGGCAGCCATGAAGTGCCGGACGGTCGTGGCACCGGTGGTGACCCGCACCGATCCGCCCTCCGCACGGGCGAGTTCCTCGATCCGGCGCACGGCCTGATCGATGCGCCCCAGGCCCTCGGTCGCCGCCGCATGCAGCAGCCGCCCTGCCGGGGTCGGCGCCACCCCTCGCGGATGGCGTTCGAGCAGGCTGAGCCCCAGCTCCCGCTCAAGTCGCTTCACGTGCTGGCTGACTGCCGATTGCGTGCAGCCCAGGTCACGGGCGGCGGCGCTCAGCGAACCGGTTCGGCAGACCATCGCGAAGACACGGAGATCGTCAAGAGTCACGAGACCCAAGCTTAAGCTTGGGTTCTTCCCAGTAAACCCGTGGATTGACTTGGGTCCCACCAGGCTTGATCATCGTCCTGGGCCCAGGGCGGCAACCCGCCCGTGTCTCCATCGCGGTCCGGACGCGATCCCGACACGGGCGGGTGTCGACCCGCCACAGGCCCGACCAACTTTCCGGCCTCCCGGACTCTCGACTCCTTGGTTTCCCAGGACAGGAGCACACGTGAGCACAACCAAGCTGACAGTGGCGATTCTCGGCCCCGGCGGTGTCGGCGGCATGATCGGCGCACTGCTCGCCCGCGCCGGACACCGCATCGTCTGCCTGGCCGGGGAGCAGACCGTCACCGTGCTGCGCCAGCAGGGGCTGCGCGTCGACAGCGACCAGTACGGGGAGTTCACCGCGGCGGTGGAGGCCGACACCGAGCTGCGCGAGCCGGTGGACGCCGTCTTCGTGACGGTCAAGCAGACGGCGCTCGCCGAGGCGCTCGACCGCGTCCCGGCCGAGGTGCTCGGCACGGCGGTCGTGGTCCCACTGCTCAACGGCCTCGACCACCTCGCCGTACTGCGCGAGCACTTCCCCTCGGCCCAGGTCGTCGCGGGCACCATCCGGATCGAGGCCACCCGGACCGCACCCGGCCGCATCGTCCACACCACTCCGTTCGCCAACCTCGAACTCGCCGCCCCCGTAGAAGAGTTCGCGGACCATCTGCGGCAGGCCGGCCTGGGCGTGACCCTACGCGAGGACGAGAGCGCGATGCTCTGGGACAAGCTCGCCTTCCTCGCCCCGTTCGCCCTGCTGACCACCCGCCACCGGACCGACGTCGACACCGTCCGTGATCGGCACCGCCCCGAACTGCTCACCGTCCTCGATGAGATCACGGCCGTAGCCCGCGCCGCCGGCACACCGGTGACCGCCGAGGGCTTGCTCTCCTTCTTCGACCGCGTCCCCGGGCCGATGAAGTCCTCGATGCAGCGCGACGCCGAGGCCGGCCGTCCGCTCGAACTCGACGCCATCGGCGGAGCCGTACTCCGCGCCGGAGCCGCCCACGGCATCGCCACCCCGGCCACCGCCCGGCTGGTCGCCGAGGTATCGCAATCCGAACAGCGGGCCTCCTGATGGAGTGGTCCTCCCCCGCACAGTGGCCCCGGATCGAGGAGTTCCTGTCCGCCCGCGGCGCCGACAGGATGCCCCACCCCGGCGGCACGCTCCTGGACCACCTGCGCCGCGTCAACCACCTGCTCTCCACCTGGGGCGCCGAACCGGCCGTCCAGCTCGCGGGGCTGTGCCACGCCGCGTACGGAACGGACGGGTTCGACGGGTCGCTCCTGGACACCGCCGAGCGCCAGGTGCTCGCCGAACTGATCGGCGAACGTGCGGAGAGCCTGGTGTACCTGTACGCGAGCTGCGACCGAGCCGCCGTCTACCCACGCCTGGGCAACGGACACCCCGTGGTCTTCCGCGACCGCTTCACAGGCCGCGAACACACCCCGACCGAGGCGGACGTAGGCGCGGTCCTGGAGATCACGGCCGCCAACGAGCTCGACGTGCTGGCCCACAACGCCGAACTGGCCGAACGCCACGGCCCGTCCCTGTACCGCCTGTTCGCCCGCTCATGCGATCTGCTGTCCGCGCCGGCGTGGAACGCCTGCGCCGAGCAGCTCGTCCGGTACACCCCCGAGCCGGGGATCGCGATCAGCGGCCTGGACCACCTGGTGCTGACCGTCACCGACGTCGAGCGGACCATCGCCTTCTACCAGCGGGTCCTCGGCATGCGACCCGTCACCTTCGGGAACGGGCGCCGCGCGCTGGCCTTCGGCAACAGCAAGATCAACCTCCACCCGGCCAGCCGCGAACTCGTCCCCCACGCCGCCCGACCGACCCCCGGCAGCGCCGACCTCTGCCTGATCACCGAGACCCCGCAGGATCAGGTGCTGGCCCACCTGGCTGCCTGCGGCACACCCTTGGCCGAGGGCCCCGTACCGCGCACCGGCGCCCTCGGCCCGATCCTGAGCACCTATCTGCGCGACCCGGACGGCAACCTGATCGAAATCTCCACCTACACCTGACGCGCCCCCAGGGCGCGAGCGCGGGGGGCAGCACGCCACCGTGTCGTCACCAGTCGCGGATGCACCCAGCCGTCGGCCGCGAGCCCGCGCGACACGGAGAGCCGGGTGGACCAGTCCAGCGACCTCCACCAGGGAGCAGGCCGGTGGGCGGGCGGGGTCCAGATGCTCGTCGCGGATCCGGCGGAAGGTGTCGAGACCGTCCAGATCGGTGAGGTGGACGCACGGGTCGAGTGGAACCACCGAACGCATGACCACCGCCTTCGCGAAGCGGGGCTCACCCACACCGGCCCCGAACGACCAAAGGGGCTTCTGAGCTGCACCTTCATGCAGGGCGGCGACTCAACGGACATGACCCCCGCTTAGAGCGGGCTCAGGTCACACCCCGATCGAATGTCCGGTATGCCCTGAAATTGTGTCCCGATTTGGAGCCCCCTGTCGGGTTCGAACCGACGACCCCCGCTTTACAAGTTTTCCCCGAGCAAGCCCCTGACCTGCATAAATCCAACTGACTGGGCGTCTGACCTGCGAAAATCGCTCTCGGTGACTCTGCCGGGATGCCGTCGTTTCTCACCCTCATGTGTACTGAATCCGTACCCCGAACGGCCCCGCAGACCCACCTGGCGGGTACCTCGCGGGCGCGAAGCCAGGTCACTGTACGGCCGGTCTAACGCACATCGATGTCGAGATCCTCTGTGGCCTCTTCGAGAGGTTCCACCAAGCCATTGCGAAAGGCAACTCGGTTGAACTCCCCTTCAGCATGGATACCAATCTCGATCTTCACCGGGCCTTTTTGCTCCCTGAGCCAGGTGAGGGCTTGATTGAGCCTGAAAAGGCCATCCCGTTCAATAGTGGCCTTAATATCGACCACGCGCACCGAATCGCTCGGTTCGCCAGCCCCAGCAGCGCCAGTGCCTGATGCCTCTCCTTGCGGGCCCGTCGGCGTCGGCTGCGGATCAGACCGCTGCTCAGTCCCTGCCGGTTCGCCTGCTTCGGGAGTGTGAGGTGCCGGCTCGGTAGTCGACTGCAACAGAGCACGAGCGTAGTCGTGCCAAAGGATCGCCGAGTCGTCTGAAAGGTCGATCTCATCAGCCCTGATTCGATCACCGAACCGGACTTGGCGCTTGTCCCTCGGAACGATCTCCTCTTCTTCCCGAGTGAGCCCAACTACGTAACCGAGCTCGGAGGATGAGACCGCACCTGCGATCGCGGAAGCGATGACCTTCTTGTCCCAGAGCTTAGTGAACTCGTAGTAGCTGTAGAACCAGTCCACGAGTTCCGCGCAGGCAACCGCCTTGCGGTCAGGCCCCAACCCTGCGAGGGCGACAAGCTTCGCGGTCGTGATGGACCCGAACACACGCTGACTGAGAGCCTCCACTACCCGCTCATGAAGAGATCGGCCTGCGGCCAGCATCGTCCGGAGATCCGAAGGCTCAAGGACGTAAGGCGTGTCGCCCTTTCGTGAGCGCGTAGGAATAGCGACGGTACCGTATGCGGCGCCAATAGCCGCAGAGCCGTCACGTCGCGCGTTGCCGGCCTTATCCCGGAGTTCCTCGACCTGCTCGGTACTGAAGTTGTACTTTCGAGCCTGACCCAGAAGTGATTCGGCTGCCATACGCAAGCGGATGGCATGACGGGCGATGTCGAACTGGGCCTTGTCCGGGAGCACGAGGGCAAGGCCGTTCCTATAACGCCGAGGGCTTCCCTTACTAACCTGTTCAACGAACTTGGACTGCGGGTCACGATCCTCAGACCAATCCGGATGCAGATACGCGACCGTGAACAGGGGTCGCTCGTCGGCAATACCGCCAGGCGATTCCGGCCACAGGGCCACGCCCTGGCTTCCCTGCAGCTGCTTCTCTAGCTCTGCGCGAACCTCCGTAAGAACTTCCTTGGAATTTAGCTTGCTAGCCTCATCGCGCACGAGCTTCGTCAGGTTGGGAGTTGGCTCGAAACGGTAGCGTCGCCCCGTGTAGTGGAGATAGAGCTCCTCCTCGCGGAGGTCATGCAAACCAGAGATAACAACGTTTCGAGTCAAGCCCGGAACGAGGACGCTTCGCACAAGATCCGATTCGAGGACGCCGCGGTCTTCCCCCTCTCGCGCCCCGAAGCTATACAGCATAATAGCGGTGGCGACACGCGTCCCCACCTGAAGCTGCGCGATCATCGGGCTGTCTGCGCCGAGGGCACGGTCGACCGTCGCACACCCGGCGCCGTCAGAAGTGATGTCGCTCGACAGCACTGACGTATACCGCTCCCTCTCACCAACCTGGGAGAAGAAGGAGCCCCGGGATGCCTCATCCGTGAAATCGATGTCACCTGGCCCGATGAGCGGGCTCTTAGCCCCGTCCCTCCACAAAGCGTGGACGACGGCCGCAAGGAACTGCAACGCACCACGGGTTCGCTGGTATGAAGGCAGCGTCCCCCAACGGTGATACATGAGATCCAGCAGCTCTGGGTGCAGGGGATAGGCAGCCAGGATGCGCTGCTCAAGGGAGTCTGCGGTGACTTCAGCCTCTCGGCGCGCATCGCCACTTTCCGCAGTGGCGAGCAACTGCTTCCGAAGGAGATCGGAATAGGATCGCGCAACCTCCTTGTGGATAGCCTCATCACCGAGTTCTGCGAAGAGCCGACGCTGAACAACCCGGAGAACTTCGTCGCCGGAGACGGGCTCGCGCTTCGCATCAACCCGGGCAACGAGCTTGTCCAGGTCACTCAACAATCCCTCGGCACCAACGGCCTCGCCGACACTCGCCTGAAGGCTATAGACCATCGCAGCCTGCGGCTGAGCGCTGATGGCCTCCGTAAGTGCCTGGACAAAAAGCATTGCCTGGCGACCAGCAGTGGACTCCCCACGCGGAAGCGCCATGGCCTTCTCGACGTAGATCAGAACCTCATCGAGGAGGATAAGGGTCGGCCCGTCGCCAATGACTTGTCGAAGAACATCTCCGCCAGGGGCAGATCCGGTCAGGTCATGCTGCTCTACGAGCTCGTATCGTCCGAGTTGCGCAGCAAGTTCCCCCCAGAGTGTGTGCGTCTCCACGCCCGTTGCTCGCATCGGGGACAGCGGGTCAAGTTCTTCGCCAGACAGCACAGCAATCTGAACGTCGCCAGGGTCGGCAATGTCCTTCAGCTCAGAGCAGGCCCCCACAGAGGCCGCACGGTCACGAGCCAGGTGGAGAAGTGCGACAAGACTGTGAGTCTTGCCGCCGCCAAAGGGGGTGCGGAGTTGCAGGACGTGGGAGCCAGTTCCCCCTGAAAGGACGTCCATGACGTCCCTGAGCAGCTCCCCCATCTTCACAGTGAGGTAGGTCGCCTGGTAGAACCTGCCGGCATCCATGTAGACAGGTGCGATACCTTGCCGGCGCCTGAAGACTCCAGCAAGGTTGGCTGCGTAGGTCCCCATGTCCAGAACGCCTGCGGCCACATCGTCGTGTGGCCGTGCAACCTGTGTCCAAGGCGACAACCGATAACTCGAACTCATAGCGTTCCAACCCCCTGTGCATCAACATTGCGGACGGTCAGCACCTCAGACGAGCCCTCGTTCACCGACGATCGTCTTCCATGACACCAAAAGTCGTTCGGCAGCACTCGACTCTCGGCTTTTTGTTTCGCTTGAGCTAGAGCGCAGTGCCCGCCCGGCCAGGGTCTGGATAACCTGGCGGAGCGCGACAACATCAACGTTCACCGACATCATGTACGGGCGGATGTCCGCCGGCCGATGCTCTGCGCGCCAAAGGACGGCATGCGCGACATCGATGAGAGGCGGAACGGCCGCCGACTCGATCGCGTAGAGCGGCATCGTGCCGCTGGGCTCAGTATCTGGCTGCCCCAATCGAGCATCGTCACCACGGTCTTCGAAGTCTCGGAGAACAACAGTCGATTTGACCTTGGACACGAGCGGGTTCGAACCGGTCGTCAGGCCGCCAGATCCATCGAGGTTGGCACCCGCCATACGGGCGAGGTTATTAGCCTCATCAAAGGGAACGGCCGCATAGCCGTGGGAGAACTGGGCCGCCAAGTAGTAACGGGTAATAGGGTCAGCGCCGGCCAGGCCCTCGACGATCTCGTCAAGCACGCGACTCTGGACCATTTCCAAGAACGTCTCGGCAGGGAGCACCTCGCCGTTGTCCTGTTCGACGCGGTCGTATCGGGTCAGTGCTCGCAGACCAGCCCCTACCGTGGCAATTACCAGATCCGAACCCGTAATGCCCAGCTCTTCCAGGCGCGCTCGCCGCTCCTGAATGATCTGGCCGAGTTCCGCCATGACCTCGGCTTCACTACCTACGCCTGCGTCGGGCTGGCGCTTTCGCGCTACCAGGAAGATAGATGAGGCCAGACTGGCCGTTCCGCGGCCTACGGCTCTTTCGGGCATCTCAGTGTCGAGCGGCCATGCTTCGGTGATCGTGAATCCCGCACCTCTGAGGGCCTCCACCAGGCTGGACCACCCCGAGGTGGTCTTGTGCGCGTATACGCAGACGAGTGGTGCGCCTGGCTTGAGTACCCTGTGTGCTTCCTTGAATGACCTCTCCATGAGGTCTTCGTAGTGTCGGCGAGCATCGATCTTGCTACCGGAGTGGCGATAGGCAGCGACGACTGCCTCGCTCTTCTTCGGAGTCAGCTCCCCACCAAGGTCGGTGGGGTACAGGAAGCCAACCGACCTCTTCAGCCAGACGTAGAAGAAGTCGGAGAGGTCCGCGTACGAGATGTTGTCGTAGTAGGGCGGGTCTGTGATAACCGCGTCCTGTGAGTCGCTGGGCAGCGGTAGGGACGCTGCGGATCCCCGCACGCAGGTGGCAGCAGTGGGGAGCGTCGCCAACCCCTCGATGAGGTCGGCAGTCTCCTTGAGGTACTTACGCACATCCCCGGAGGCCCCCGCGAAGGGGTTAGCCTCAAGAAAGTCCCAGACCATCGGCAGCGCCTGGCGCGCGAAGGTGTTGGTTCCGCCCTCGTTCTTCGTGTCAAGCCGGCAAAGGTTCGACAGACGATCTGCGACTCGGTTCAGTGCCATGGCAAAGGCAGTTGACATCGCACCTGCCCGCCCTGGCTCCATGCCCTGGGCGCAGGCGTTGTCGTGTACTGTGCGGATGCCTGCAGCCAGAGTACTCAGAGCAAGAAGCTGCCTCGGGGTGAACAAGTCGCGGTACTTGGAGAACCCGTAGACCATGCACGTACCGCCCGTGATGCGCATGGTCCCGGGGAGCGGCTCGTCAAGCGGCTCGATCGCCAGTTCCTCAAGGCGCTTCAAGCACGCCGCGTCGTCGGGGAGCTCGTACTCCCCGACTGCCAGGTAGTCTCGCCCTCGCCGACGGCCAAGCTTTGCTGCAAGGGCTGCCAGCGGTGCTGTACCCATTCGCCCCGCTCGGGCCTCGTCCTTGACGTGCTTGCTGGTCACCGGAGCGCCGCAAATGCGGCAGGTCACTTCGCCGCCGCGCGAGCCCTCAGCCGGGTCGAACCCAAGATCAGCCTGTGTCGCCCCCCGGACCACCTCGTAGCTGAGCGACATCGAGTCCTGGTCGACCACCGGCTTGAGCGCGACCAGCCGGTTCTCTTTGCGCCCAAGCCAGGTCTGCCGCACCAGATGAGCATCGTGCTCGGGCGCGGCCGGGTTCGGGCAACGCACCGTACGTGTCCACAGGTACGCGAAGGGAAGGCGTCGCTCGCTCTGTTCGGTACTGAGCTCTTGCTGGCCTGTACCACCATCGACCGTCGGGTAGAAGTCGGACAGGTCACGCCAGGCCGCGTCGATCCAGGTCTGGCCCCACTGGCGCACGTCATCGGCGAGTCCGGGGTACTTCTGCGGAAACTCCATCAGCATCCGCTCGATGAGATGAGCCACCGGGTTCAGCTCATTGGCTGTGACCTCACACCCCAGGCGGAGCGCCTCAAGGGGGATGGCTCCTCCGCCGGAGAAGAGATCCACGACCTTCGGCGGACCGTCCTCGCTGGCCGCGAGCACCTCGTTGCGTGCTGTGCGGATGGCATTGTCGTCGGCACCCCATGTGCAGAGCGCGTCGAAGAAGCTCGACTCCTCCTCTAGGGTGCGGGTCCGGCCCTCGGCCGGCACAAGGGCAGCGTAAACAGCGGCGCGCGAGGCAGCGAGCGGCCGACGAGCCCACCACAGGTGCAAAGAAGCCGGATGGCCGACTCGGCCTCCCACCTTCTCGCTGGCGCTCGTCCGGCTGATGACGTCGATCGGGATGACATCCTCGATGAGCCGCTTGTCCCTGCTGTCCCGCACGCTATGCCTCTCGCTCCGCAGCCCTCGTGTCTACAACCGCGTGTGCTCGAATGCTAGCTCCCGGCACGCGATAGCCAGTAACTTGCCGGATCTCGGAGACGTTCGGCAGCGTGTGGAACGGGTCCTGCACCCGCATCAGCACCGGAGTGGTCGTCGCGCTGTAGACGACGTAAAGCCAGAAGCCAGCCGCCCACCTCTGGGCCGCATACCACTCCGTCCTGTACAGGCCCACGTCCCCGGACGCGGCATCGCGGCCCTTCACCTCGATCCGGCGGACCTGCGTTTCCCCACCCGGAAGGGTTCGTGAGGAGCGGATGTCGAAGCCACTGCCGTCCATCAGGTGCCCGAGGTACTCGGGGGCCCATCCCTGCGCGGCCTCGAAGGCCATCGCGACCGCGACCGCCGCTTCCTCGACCTCCTTGCTGTTGGCACGCATGACGTCGACGTCGGGGTGCTTCGGGGCCCTGGGAGGCACAACAGAGGCGGATCCGAGGTGCGTCACTTTGCCGGGGCGCACCACCCCGAGTCGGCTTAGGGACTCCAGCTTGGAGGCTCGCCGGTGCTTCAGCTCCTTCAGCTGGCGATCGGCGTTGTCACGCTGGAGCCGGTACGAGTCGTCACCGGCAGCTACCTTGCCGTCGTAGGTGTCCCATCGGCTCTCCAGCCGCCGCTTCTGGGCGTCCATCGCCTCCCCAAGATAGGAGGCCCGGAGATTGGCCTGATCCAGACGGCTGTTGCGTTCAGCCGTGCTTCGCGCGAGCTGGATCTCGACGCGAAGCCAGTCGGTGGCACTCTTGATTTTCTCCGGTGGCAGCGTGGCCGCTCCCCGCGCTTCCATGGGATCTGCGGGCGTGAGCGTGTGAAGGACATCCGCCGGGCCGCGGTGAAGGCCGTCGTGGTCCTCTATTACGGCAACGACCTCGGCGAAGGCCAGCTCCGAGGCACCTCGAACGTCCTCCCCGATCACCTCATAGGCGAACAGATGCACGAAGTACGGGGCGCGGGCGCCTGGGTCGACGAACGCCGCAGTTCCCTGTGGGACGTTCTCTGCGGCAAGATCACGTTCCAAGGACTCAGCAAGCGCCGCAAACAGGGGGTGCCCCGGCGAGCACAGCACCGCGTCCTCGTGCTCGACCCGGCTCCGCTCCTCCTTCCTGAACGTAAGCTTGCGGTACTCCGACTCCGGACGACCGCGTCGCTTGACCACCGCAAGGTCCTCACTGCGCAGCGCTACTGGAACATGCTCGATACGGAGCAGCTGGTCGCCTCGGCGCTCGACGCGCAGCCGCTGACGGCTGGCGGCCCTGAGGAAGAACGCTTCCGCGTATTCCGGCATGAGCCGACGCTCGTCGGAGAGGAAGTTCTGGCCTCGCACCCAGTCGATGTCGACATACTTCTTGGCCAGGGCGATGCCTGTTTCCCTCTCGTACTCCGCCAGCTTCTTGGGGTTGAGCCGGTTGATCGCAGCGACGGCAGCATCCCTGTTCGCCCGAGTGGGATTAGCGAGTGTCTCCTTCACCAGCCGCTCAAAGTCGATGCCATTGATCGTCAGGAGCTCGCCGATCACGTCATAGACCCGGCCGTCAAGGTCGGCCCGCATCGCTTCAAGTCGGGCGTGCAGCCGCGCCAGCAGATCGCCCTCCACAGTATTCGTGGCGCAGAAGTTGAAGATCCAGCAGTCAGCGCTCTGCCCGATGCGATGCACCCGACCCATCCGCTGCTCAAGGCGCACCGGGTTCCACGGAAGGTCGTAGTTGATCATGAGATGGCAGAACTGCAGATTGATGCCTTCGCCAGCCGCTTCAGTCGCGATGCAGATCTGCTTGTTCTGCCGGAAGTCCTGCTGGATCCGCTTGCGTTCCGCCGGGGAGTGACCACCGTGAATGGTGCAGACGGAGTACCCCTGCCGCAGGAGGTTCACTTCAAGGTAGTCCAGGGTGTCACGGTGTTCCGTGAAGATAAGGAGCTTGCCGCGGCCATCGCGCAGCTCCTCGAACTCAGCCCGCGCGAGGCACTCCCGCAAAGCCACGAGCTTCCGCTCGTCGCCCTGGCCACGGACCCGGTCAGCGTGAGCGATGAGCTTGCGAAGCTCAGCCACCTCGGCGCGAAGCTGAGAGACCTGCTCAGCACCACTGACCTCGGTGGCAAGCGCGTCATCCACGATCTCGTCGATATCGTCGGACTCCGTCTCGCCGTCGTCGTCGAAGTCCGACGCCGAAGGCATACGTCCCAGGCTGGCAAGGCGCCGGCTTCGATCCGCAGGGGACATGACGGCCAGCTGGTCGACCAGGTCACCCAAGCGGTTGGCGCGTCTCTCCAGCGAGGACTGGATAGCGCCCAGGCTCGACGCGAGTCGGCGCTGGAGAACAGTGCGAGCAAGAGCGACTGCGTTGCCCCGCGACCCTCCGCTGGCCCCTAGATAGGTATTCACATATTCAGTGACGTCCTGGTACAGAGAATATTCTGCGGTCGAGAGCTGGAATGGCTGCGTCCGAACATGCCTGTCGACAAAGAGTGCATGATTATGCTCATCTACGAGATCCTCTTTCTGGCGCCGCAGAAAGTACGGATTCCCGTCGTTGGAAATCTGCTTCTTCACGAGGTCGGGGGTCGAGAACTGGTCAGGATCGAGCAGCCCCAGAAAACGAGTGAACCTGTCCTCGTCACCCGAGTGTGGCGTAGCCGTCAGTAGCAGAAGCCGGTCCGCTTGTTGCGCTACACCTTCCACCAGGACGTATCTCTTCGTCTTCACGATCCGTTCTTCACGACCACGCTTCGTGAATGCTGACGCTTTGTGGGCCTCATCAACAATGACCAGATCCCACTGCGCCCGGAGCAGTTCATCACGGACATCGTCACGCTTGGCGAAATCAATGCTGCTGATAGCCAGAGGGAATCGCTGCCAGGGACTCTGGCCCAATTGATAGCGAACCTGCTCGCCGGAGATAATCTCGAATTGCTCGTCGAATTTGTCCAGCATCTCATCTTGCCACTGAGTGGTCAGCGGCGCGGGACTCAGGATCAGGATTCGCTCAACTGCGCCTCTGAGCTTGAGTTCCTTAAGCAAGAGCCCCGCCATGATCGTCTTGCCGGCTCCAGGGTCGTCCGCAAGCACAAATCGTAGTCGCGGCTGGGGCAGCATGTGCCGATAGACGGCTTCGATCTGATGTGGTAGGCCACGGACTCCACTCATTGAAACGGCGAAGAGCGGATCATGGGCAAAGGCATGTTTGATGCGCTGGGACTCTACCCAAAGGAATAGGTCCTGCGGATCTACAAGTTCGGATTCCGGCGCAGCCTTCGCGAGCGCGGCGTCAAGCTCCGACTCCAGCACCTGGGTTTCATCCGGCGCCCCATTGGCATGACGAACCCTAAGGAGAAAGACGCCATTCCCAATTAGCTCAATGTGTTCCACTCGCACCGGGTGTGCAAAATGACCATCGAGCATGATCAAGCGATTCCTGACCCGCTCGCCCATATCATCCATGGTCTGTCCCTCCGTCACTCCCGTAGCAGCCACGCACTAACCTAGCCGATACCAGCGACATGACAGTGTCATGCCTTCGCCGCAGTCGTGACTCGCAGGGCGATCTACGTCCGCAGGGTGTCTACCAGCTCCGTTCATCACGTAGAGCGGCCGGCCAGGTCGTCTCGGGATGGTCCAGCAGCCTGATGAGGGGTCGCAGGGGACACAAGCCAGCAGCAGGTTGGTCGCCGCGCTGCTTGCGGGGGGCTGATCACCATGCGTACTGGTCCGGTCGTGGCCCCAGCGCCACGGCCCGCGTGGATCCTGATGGCTTCCTCGGCATCTTCCCACGGGCACAGCGCGCGCCGCAGCAGCGCCTGGTCAAGCAGAGCGTTCTGGAGACATCCGATCTCGGGCTGTATGCCGCGGACAGCTTCAAGGCTGTCCCGCCAAACCCTCGACCAATGCGAGCTGATCGGAGACCTTCTCAACTGGCTCCACAACCTGCAGACAGAGAGCTCCCTCGTCCAGCTCCCTATAAAGAGCGTCGGTCTCCGTCGACGGGCCCTGCCCCTGGGCGACAGGCTCCTTGCACGCCTCTCGCAACACCACTTCGCCGACAAGCAGTTCGCAGATCTGGAGGTCAGCGTCGGCTGACGAGACGTGCCTAGCATCTGAACTGACCTGCTGTGGTACGACTGCACGAGTGTGGCAGCGTCGGGCGCAGGGGAACCCGGACGGACAGAGCGGGAGGATTCGTGCAGTTCACGGTCGTGGAACGTGGTGAGGCGCAGCCGAGGGAAGCGCGATCCCAGGCCCTGCTTGTGCGAGACCGTTGGAACGACTTCGGCTTCGTCACCATGTTTCACTTGGTGATCTTCGATGATGCCGGTCACCGGCACGGGATCGGCGAGGTGAAGATCGGCGAGCTTGGGATGCACTCGGGGCTGGACCAGAGCGGTCCAGGGCCCGGCCAAGTCGTGCGAGTACCTGGGGCCTTCGAAGTGCTCAGCGAGCGCCACTTCTCCTTGGGCCAGGACGACTCGTACTACGCACGCCTGCGAGAGCTTGGTGACTCGGTACGCATTTCGGTACTGGGAGGGCTGAAGGACATGGCCTTCGATGAAGGAACCTTCAGCCGCGTCCAGCATGAAAGAGTCGCACGCGAGTCGCTCATGCGCTTTGTGAAGCCGACAGCCGTCGAGGAGCAGTTCCGTCGGATCGCTCAAGGCGGCGTTCGAGTGTCAGGATTCCAAGTGGCCTACGAGACGCCAGTTCCTTCCGGCAGCGGAGGAAATTCGGTAACTCTGCCGTTTGAAGTAACACCAGGATCTCGACCATCCACGAATATTCACGTACTGACCGGTCGCAACAGTGTCGGCAAGTCGTTCGTCCTCCACAGTCTGACCCGCAGCGTTGGAGAATATGATGCCGACCCAGGGGAGGTCGGCCAGGTCATAGAGTACAACCGCGGAACGCGCAGCTCTTTCGCGAATCTGGTCAGCGTCACCTTCAGTGCTTTCGACGAATTCCCTCTTATCAATGAAGCCGACGTAGCTATCTCTTATGCATATGTCGGACTAAGGATTCCGTCTCCTGGATCCGGGACGCCGCGCGTCAAGACCCCTGGGCAGCTCAAGAAGGACTTCGCGGACAGCGTGGAAGCCTGTTTGACTGGGGAGCGGGCCGACCGCTGGACGAAGGCTTTGCAGACCTTGCAGTACTCTGGCAGCGGATTTCTTGACGAGTCCTGGCTGGAGGATTTCCGATCCACGCCAAGTGCCGACGTTCGCCGGAGAAAAGCCCGACAGTTGTTCACCGGTCTCAGCTCTGGTCACAAAATTGTATTGCTGACTCTGACTCGACTGGTAGAGCACGTCACGGAGCGGTCGCTAGTCATTCTTGACGAGCCTGAATCCCATCTACATCCACCCCTGCTAGCTGCATTCATTCGCGCCCTGTCCGACCTGCTCACCGAACGCAACGGGCTGGCTGTGCTCGCCACCCACTCGCCTGTTGTTCTCCAGGAAGTTCCAGCATCCTGTGTCTGGAAGCTCCGGCGTTACGGCGACCAATTGGTGGCCGATCGCCCAACCATTCAAACATTCGGCGAGAACGTAGGTGTATTGACCCATGAGGTCTTCGGATTGGAGGTCACAGACTCCGGATTCCATCGTGACCTGAAGACTGCTGTGCGCCGGGGACTATCGTACGAGCGCATTCTCAGTCGATTCGGGGGTCAGCTTGGCGGAGAAGCCAAGGCCATCGTTCGATCCCTTATCGCCATCCGAGAATCAGGCGAGCCTTTGGGTGGGGAGGGGCAGTCCTGATGTGGCCACTGCCAATTCCCAGCCTCTCCGTCCGCGCAACGTACCTGAAATGCATTAGCAAGTCCGTACCAAAAACCAGAGCACGTTTGGCTGCCCTCGAAGAGGAGGTGGTCAATGCAGCAGACCGCTTTGAGTCGGCAGCCATGCTTGGCCACCTCTATACCTTGGCCGATCTCAAAGATAAACCCGCCGACGAGGTCGACAGGTCCGAGCTGACGAAGAACTACACACGGCGCATGTCACGCAAGGAACACCCGGCGAGGGACGAATACGACAGGATCATGGCGGCAGCACCTTTCGGCCGTTGCCCACTGTGCGGACATCGCGATGTTGGGACCCTCGACCACCAGCTTCCGAAGATGGCCTATCCGCTATTGGCGGTGGTGCCGTTCAATCTTGTCCCAGCATGCCGCAGCTGCAATACCACTAAAGGCGAGAGCAGTCCGACAAGCACCCTAGACCAGACGCTCCATCCCTACTTCGACGATGTCGGAAAAGACCAGTGGCTCTTCGCGCATCTCACCGAAGAACCCCCTGCCTCTGTCGTTTTCTTCGTGTCGCCACCACCTGCATGGGACAGTGTCCTCACCACCCGAGCACTGGGGCACTTCCGGAAGTTCGGGCTGGCCGCCCTCTATGGACCCCAAGCTGCACAGGAGATGAGCAGCCTTCGGTACATCTTGAAACGAAAGCCCCCTTCCATGGTCGGCCCTTACTTGCAGGACGAGGCCGCAGGCTTGGCAGAGGAGAATCCCAACCAGTGGCGGGCTGCGATGTACCAGGCCTTGGCCAGCAGTTCCTGGTACATCAACGGAGGCTTCGCCTTGGAGTAACAGCAAGCTCTCACGAGACCTCAGAGGACGTTCTGAGCCGGCCAGACCGTCTTATGGTCGCCTGATTGTGAGGGTTTGGGGATGACTGCGGCTCCGGATATCGGCAGGCGTCAGCCGTTAACAAAGGAGTCTAACTAAGAGCCAGCACCTCAAGACGCTGGTGCGCGACGCCCGCGACCGCGCCGTAGCGGGCACGGTCGACGTCGTACCTGATGAACCACGGAAGCCGCTGGCCGACAAGACGGCCCAATCTCCCACACCTCCGAGAGCGTCCGCTGGCTGAATCGCCGGGCCGCCGAGCGACAGCGGCTGCGTCCGGCCCGTCCGGTCACAACGGCTTCACGGCTCAGGTGGCCCGCCGCACTGCTGCATGGGGTGCCAGCCTCGCCCGCAGTGGCGTTCGGCCTCTCTCAGCCTCCGGCACCTAGCCGATCGCCTCAGGGTGGACTGGGCCAGTTGTCAGTGCAGCCGGTCATGATGCAAGCGGACTCGTTTACGTAAGGTAATCGAGCGACTACCTTGTGAGGGGCAGTTGGTCGGCAACTCTTCTGTCATGACGCCTGAGTTCGTGCAGCGGGTGCTGGATGCGCGAGCCGTCGTGAGGCGCGACTGTGCGGGGGCCCGCTGTGCAGCCACTGTCGGCTGCGGCGGGCACGTCGCAGCCGGGACACCATCCTGTCGCCAGTGCCTGACCGCCGAGGAGCGGGAAGCCGCGATCTTGCTGCGCCGATGGGCAGAGCCGTTTGTCTACCGCTGGCTGCCACACATCTGGCCAGCATGCTGGTTCTGGCCGCTCCCCAATACGGGCGGATCACACTGGACTTCGGAGACCGCCTCCCTGTTCGACTGGCAGCAGGGTCGCTGCGCCATCTGCGGGTGGCAGGAGGAGCGATACACGCTCCGCCACCGCCGCCAAAAATACGGACTGGTTCAGGACCACGATCACACCACTGGCATGCTGCGCGGCTACCTTTGCATCTGGTGTAATTCGTCCGAAGGTCACTACACCACGGACGGCCGATTTCTGAACTATCGAGTCCGCCCACCTGCCGAATTGCTGGGAATCCGGTTCCGCTACGGCCGCAAGACGCGGGCGGATCAAGAATCGCCGGGCCAGCTTTCTTTCGGTGATGCGTTCTAGCTAGGAGCAAGAATGGGTACGACTCCTCGAACGAGGTCCATCTCGACGGTCGAGGCGCCCCCAGGTTTAACCATGGGGCATCGAACAATCATCGGCAGCCCATCCCTGACACGGCAGGCAGGCGTCTCCGGATTGCCCGGAGGGCGGACCACTGGGCCCGCCCTCGCCAACGCGACGACGGGCGGGCCCTGCCCTCACCCCACTCCGGGCCGATGCTGCGGGCCGAGGAGCCCGAAGCCTGCGCCCACCAGGGCCCCTGTTGTGGCATCGAACTGGCGGTGTACCAGCAGCACAGCCACCAGCACGGCCGCCACTGCAACCACCCGCGTGATCTCTACGGCCACATCCGTCGCCCGGCCTGGCGCGACTGGCTCAACCTGCAAGGTCTCGTTCAATAAGAGCTCCCCGACTCAGGGCCGCCGGTGACGGCCGATCAGTCGGGCGGCGCCGCTCCGGCACCGAGTCTCGCACCGTTCCGGCCGAGATACCGACATGCCAATTTGGCATATCCGCTAATTCAAAGGCTCACGCCTAGCCGTGCAGGCGACCAGTCAGATGCGATCCGCAGCAACAACCTCAGATTCATAGGCAGATTCACAAGAATTCTCTGATACACGGATAGGCATACACGCCCTGCCTGGCTTCATGCGGCTTAGACGCTCGTGTCGCCTCCGGTTTTCAGCATCGCCGCGCTCAGCGTGTCCTAGCGAAGGCGCGGCCCCTGCTGATCTTGGCGGACCTGCGGAGGCTGCTGAACTTGCGGCTGCGGAGCGGCGGAGCGCTGGGCCGGGGCCTGGTTCTGGCGGTCGGCGGACTCGGCCCAGCGAGCAGGCACGCGCCGGACGGTCCGGGTCGTCTGTCCGCCGCGCTGCTGGAGCTGTTCGCGGTGGGCCTGGCGCTCGGCCTGGCGGCCGGCTCGGCGGCGTTCGGCGAGGGTCGGCTGGTGCCGTTCCTCGGCCTGCGGCTGCTGGGGCTGGGTGGCCTCGGTGGTCAGCTGGTGGCGCTCGGCGAGCACCGTGCTGACCTGTTCCGCGAGGTGCTGCTGGGCTAGAGCAGCGTCGTCCAGGCGCGGGAGGCTGGCGAGCCAGGTGGCGCCGGTCCGGGTGACGACGGTGCGCAGGATCTCGGCCTGGTCTGCCTCGGGCAGGACCCGGTAGACGTCGGCGGCGAGCTGGCTGCGGGCCTGCTGGTCGGAGTCCGCAGTGGTGACTGCCGGGGCGTCCGGCGCATTGGCGATGCGTCGGGCGGTGACGGCGGCTGCGGCGGCCTGCCAGTAGGCGTGGTGGCCGGTACGGCCTTCCTCGATGTAGGGGCCGGCGGGTTGGGCGGCGCTGTCGTCAGTGACCTTGTACTGGTCGCGGTAGGCGGCGACGACGGCGAGATGGTGCTGCCACTGGGCAAGCTGGGTGGGGTCCTGCGGGGTGTCGCCGAGGGTCTGGCTCCAATCCGGGCGGTTCTCCACCGTGCGTTCGGCGAGCACCGTGAAGCGGTTGGCGATCAGGGCGGCGCTGTCGGTGAGGTACTCGTGGTGGACCGGGTTGGCTGTGGTGGAGCGCGGGACGGCGCTGATCCAGGCCGGGAGGTCGGCCCGGCCGGAGACGGCGCGGGTGTGGGCGAGTGCCTGCTGCTGGGCGTGCTGGAGCAGTCCGGGCAGCGCGGTGCGGCCGGTCGCCTCGGAGAGGACGGTCTCCGCGGTGGTGCCGGTGTTCTCGATGGTCTTCAGGGTCCAGGCGAGGGTGCGCCACAGCTCGGTTTCGGCGCAGTGGCTCTGCTGGGCGGTGGTGGCCGGGGCATTGGCGGCAAGGTGGCGGCCAATGCGCCAGGCGAGGACCTGGCTGAGGCTGTCGGCGCCGGTGAGCGGGCGGCTCTCGGCGACCTGGCGCAGCAGGGCTGCGGGTTCGTGACCGGCGCTCTCGGCGCGGCGCAGGGCTGCGGTAAGGGCGGGCCAGGTGTTCTCGTTGCGGGCTCGGGTGGCGTGCTCGGCGCCGAGGACGTCGGCGGTCAGGGCTTGGTGGCGCAAGGCTTCGGGGGTGTTCTGGTGGGCTTCGGGGAGGCCCGCGGTGGCCAGGGTGGTGCGGGCGGCGCGGGTCAGGGCGGTGACCGGGTCGCTGGCGGTGGTGGCCTGGGTGGCGGCGGTGGTGAGCAGGGCGGTGGTGTCGTGGCCGGTGCGCTCGGCAGCGGCCAGGGCTCCGGCGAGGTGGGGCCACTGCGGGTGGGCGGTGACCTTGTCGGTGGTGGTGTCTAGCAGGTTGGCGGCGGCGGTGGCGTAGCTCTTGAGGGTGTCGGTGGAGACGTGCGGGTGCGCGTCGGGGGCCTGGGCTGCGGCGGGCGCGATGTGCAAGGCGGCCGGTTGGGCGGTCGCGCTCTCGGGGTCAAATCGGTGGGCGGGCAGGCTGGTGAGCTGCGCGACCAGGGCGGCGTAGCGGGTGGTGTCCGCGGTGGTGGGGGCGTTGAGGTGGGCGGGGGCGGGGCGGTCTTCGGTGATGGTGTTCAGGCGCCAGGCGAGGGCCTGGGCCGGGGAGTCTGCGGTGGCCAGGTCGCCGCGCCAGGTGGCGGCGGCCAGCAGTCGCTCGGGCTGCCAGCCGGCGGCTTCGGCGTTGCGCAGGGCGCGGGCGACGGCGGTGAAGGCGTCGTCGGCGGTGATCTGCTCTGCGAGGGCGGGGCCGAGGAGTCGGTGGACGAGCTGGTGGTAGTACGGGGTGGTCAGGGTCTCGGTGGCGTGCTGGTGGCGGGGTGCCAGGGTGGCCAGGGAGACAGCCTCCTCCTGGGCGTTTCGGATGGTGTCGGTGGCGGAGAGCTGGGCCCCCTCGCGACCCAGCACGCGCTCCAGCACCTCGCGGGCGGCGAAGGTGTCGGGGTCGTGCTTGGGCAGGTCGAGCTGGTCGTCGGTGTCGAACGGCAGCAGGTCGTGGGTGGCGGTGTAGATGGTGGTCTTGTGGCGGGCGCGGGTGAGCTGGACGTAAAGGTCCTCGCGGCTCATATCCTCGGTGACCAGCGGGTGGGCGGTGTCGACGGTGCCGCCCTGGGAGCGCATGACGGTGGAGGCGTAGAGCAGCTGGACGTGGGCGCCGACGTACTCGGAGGGCAGGGTCAGGCGTCCGCGGTGGCCCATGTGGCGGACCTTGAGGGAGCCGTCCTCGTGGCGCTTGAGGACCTGCCAGGCGTCGCCGTTCTTGACGAAGTCGCGGCCCCGGGCGGTGGTGAGCTTGCGGTTGTTGTCGCGGGTGACGATCCAGTCGCCCTTGCCCGCGCGGTTGCCGTCGCGCAGCAGGACGCCGTCAGCTTCAACCTGGCCGGCGGCCACGCGCTCGTCGCGGGCGCGGGCCGACAGGGCGGTCACGTCGGTGTTGGAGGCGGCGCTGATCAGGGTGGTCTTGCCCGCGAGCATGTCGGCTTTCCAGCCCTCGTAGGCGGCCTCGACCATCGCGGTGCGCGAGCCCCCGAGGACTCGGTTGTTGGCGAGGTAGAAGTCCAGGCCGCCGCCGTCGCCCACGCGGATCTTGAGCGTGGCGTCGGCTTCGGCCTTGTTGCTGAAGCGGTGGAGGTGGCTGAGCTCGACGGCGCCGGCCTGGGCGGCGATCAGGCGCAGCGCGCCGCCGGATTCGACGGAGCTGAGCTGGCGGTAGTCGCCGAGCAGGCGCACGGTCGCGCCGCGGTCGGCGGCGATCCGCACGAGGTTGTCCAGGTTGAAGGTGCCCGCCATCCCGGCCTCGTCCACCAGGACGACGTCACCGGGGCGCAGGGCGAATGAGGCCCGGTGGGCGGGCACGTTCTTGCCACTGTTGAGCTGGGCGGCGTACGTGCCGCCCGTGTACTCCCAGAGGAACTTGTGGAGGTTCTCGGCGGGCTGCTTGAGGTCGGCGGCCAGGACGGCGGCGGCTGCGGCGGAGGTGGCGAGCGGGACGACGCGCTGTCCGGCCTGGGCGGCGACGTGGACGTACGCCTGCATCGCGGTGGTCTTGCCGGAGCCGGCCGGGCCAAGGCCGACGGACAGCAGCCGCGTGTCGGTGGCGAACGCGGTGACGAGGGCGCGCTGGCCCTCGTCCAGGGCGCGGTTGCGGGCCTCGAACCCGTCGATGGCGGCGCCGACGAACGCGGCGGACAGCCTGGCGGTGGTGGGGGTGGTGGCCGCGGTGACGAGCCGATTCTCGGCATCGATGATGTTGCGGCTGGTGTAGCGGGCGGAGGCGTGCTGGACGAACACGCTGTCGCCATTGGAGCGCCGCAGTTCCTCGGGTTCGGTCAGCAGCGCGGGGGCGTCGACGCGGATGCTGTGGACCGGGGAGACGGCTTCGGTGACGATCGCCTCGACCAGCGCCTGGTGCTCGGCGGCGTCGGTGGTGGGGTGCTCGGAGCGGGCCAGGCGCTCGGCGTGGGCGCGCAGGTTCCACACCGTCCACACCGCCCGCTCCCCGGAGACGGCGGTGATCACGGCGGCGGCCAGGGTCGGGATCTCGACCGGCTCCTGCTCACCGTCCTCGGCGGTTACGGGGGTGCTTCCGGCGGCGGGGACGGCCGCCATGACGCGGGCGATGACGTCCTCGCCGTGGGCGGCGGTGACGGTCTGGGCCCAGTCGGCGCGCATCTCCTGGAGGGAGCGGGCGGCCTTCTTGCCCTCGCGGGTATCGAGGTTGGCCTGGCGGGCGAGCTGGTGGGTCATGCCCCGGGAGGGGTCGTGCCCGTGGTCGCGGCGGTACTCGCGCAGCAGTTGCTCGTAGCGGGCTTCGATATCGGTCCGGCGGGAGGAGAAGTGCGTGATCGCCTCGACGGGGACGCCGACGATCTCGCGCACCGGCTGGCGCTTGGTGACGGCGTCCTCGCGGGCCTCGAAGGTGACGCCGAGGCGCGCGGACAGCTCGCTCTCGAAGCGGGAGTTGTAGAACTCGGAGGCCGCCACCGTCATGGCGTAGAGGGCGCGGGCGTCCAGCGAGCGCCACTTGCCGTCCACGCCCATGACCTTCGAGGAGATGGCGACGTGCGTGTGGAGATTGGGATCGCCGGCCCGCGAATCGAAGTGGTCGAAGGCGACCGCGATCAGGCCCCTGGTCTCGATCTGGGCCTGGCCGGTGCTGCCGGTGCGGGTGAACGCGGCGTGCTCTTCGAGCATCGCGAACGCGGCGTCGCGGGCCGCTTCGTGGGCCTCGCGCACGGCGGCGCGGACTTCCTCGCGCTGGTCCAGCGCCCACAGCACGGCGGCGGACTTGACCGGCGCGAAGACGACGTCGAAGCCCGCGACCGCGGCGCGCTGCCGGGTCGACTCCTCACGCTGGACCTTCTTGATCTCGGCCTGGGTGGGCGTGCGGCGGGCCTGCTTCTCGATGACGGCCAGGCGCTTGTCGACGCGCTCGTTGAAGGGGTCGAGTGCCTTGTACTCGGGGAAGGCGCGGCCCAGGGTCGCGGCCTTGATCGCAGCGGCGCGTACGGCCTTGAGCTGGTCGTCGTTCATGTCGGCGCGCACGTTGGCGGCCAGGTGCTCGGCGATGATCCGCTCGGCGTCGGGGTGCTGTCCGAGGCCGTACAGGAGCTTCATCTGCTCTTCGGTCACGGTGGTGCCGTCGAGCCCGAGCAGGGGGGCACCTCGCCCGAGCCAGATGCCCGGCGGGTTGCCCTTCTGCGTGTAGTACTCGGCTGCCGACTGTCCCCGCTGACGCTGTACGTCGCCGCCCGCGACCTGGCGCGTCAGGTAGGTGTAGCCGCCGGAGGTGAGCTTGTGGATGGTCATCAACGCGACCACCCCGCAACGCTCGGGGCCAGGGCACGGCAAAGCGCGAAGGCTATATCAGCCCCGCTATTTCTGCGTACCCACTCGATGTCATGCAGATACTTTATCCCCCGCACAGCGGACCATGCTCAGAATATCTGCAAGAGGTGTCTGGATCGCTCCTTCTGGCTGGCATATGGCCAGGCCAGAGGCACTTCAGTGGCTCGCAAGTGACTTCCGTCTCGGTATTTCTATCTCTATTTCTCGTTGTTTATCAGTGTCTCTCATCGGGGGTTTCAGGGGCTTGTCACCTGGGGTTTTCGGGTTATGGTTCAGGCATGAGTGGACGAATTTCGATGTCGCGGGCCGCTGCGGTCCGGGCGGCACAGGATGCGAAGGCGAGGCGGGACGCGGAGCGTCTTCGCCGCGAGAAGCAGGTGGAGTCGGCGCTGGCCGACTTCTACGAGCAGAGGGGGCGCGCTGAGTCGCTCCGGTCGACCGCGAGTGCTCGGGCGGCGAAGATCGTGGCGGACGCTGAGGCCGCTGCGCAGAAGCCGGAACGGCTGGCACGAGCAGCCATCGCGGTGCTTCAGGATCTCGGCGAGACTCGCGATCAGATCGCGGAGCTGACGGGCCTGGCCTTGGCGGAGGTGAGGACGGCTCTGGCGGAGGCTACGGCTGTCGGCCCCGGGCAGCCGGTGGCGGAGGACGGCGGCTCGACTCCGGCGGAGTCGCTGGGTGAGGTGACTGGGGCCAGCGAGGCTGAGGCGGGCGAGCACACTCGCGCGTTGGTCGACACGGCCGAGCCGTCAGCAGCCAGTGCCGTGGCGGCGACCGAACGGCCGCGTGCGGCTGCGGACTCCCCTGTGTCGGCTCATGTCGCGTCGGGGCCGTCGGCGATGACCACGTGAGGCTGGAATCCGGCTGGTGCTCACAGCAGCGGCCGGCGTGTTGCAGAGCTGCGAAAGCGCCGCCACCTCGACTCCTCCGAGGTGGCGGCGCTTTGGCGTCCGCTGCGAAAGCGATGGTGTCGGTCGGCGGCACCGTCGTCTCAGCGGTCACCGCAGAGCGGTATCTCCGCGGGGATCGGTACTGCGCCCGTCGTTCCCTGTTCCAGGTCCCTCGCTGTCGCGGGCTGGGGGCTAGCAGCCGTGCGAGTCAAGGATCTGCCGGGAGGCACCATCTGCCGGGGTGAGCTGGTGCAAGCCTCCGGCGACGGCATGGTCAAGACGCAGGGGTGGGAACGTCGTGTCGAGCGGGACGACGGTCATCCAGCCGGCGTCGGAGATGGTGGTGACGTTCGGCTTCCCGGTTCCGTACGGGCTGTTGTGCAGGCAGCGGCCCGGACCACCGAGCTGGCGGTCATAGCGGGCCATCGGGTCTGGAAAAACCCAGGTGGCGAAGGCACTGGCCTGGCTGCCGATGCACACGAGTGCGGCAACGGCCACTCCGACGTGCCACCAGCGCGCGCCGTAGCGGCGGAACACTGCCGCGGCCACGGCGTACGTGGCCAGGAACCCGATGAGCCCGGCGGCTGCGATGGCGACGTACGCCCAGAGCCGATGGTCGTCCAAGAACCTGGAAGTGAGCGCGACCCAGGCAGCCACAAGCGCCAGCATCAGGGTTGCGGCCCCGCCGAGCGCACCCGCGACCGGCGAGTAGCTGGGGTTCCCATGGCGGTCGGGCTCAACCGGAACGCGCGCGGTCAGAAGGGTGGGCGGCATGTGCTACTTCCTGATCTCGGCGTTTCGTAGCCGAACGATACTAAGTCACTGGGGCCATCGTCCTACGAAGACCCCGCCACCCCACGCCGAGGCGGCGGCGCTTCGCGTGCGAGAGCTACTGGCCAACCGTCCGTCGCGCGTGTGCTTCGTCCAGGAATCGGCGGTACCACCTGGGGGACAGGGCACGCTCACCACGGACACGTGCAGCGCTCAGCAGGTACCCCCCGACCACCGCCGCGAGACCTGCGGACGCTACGAGGATGAAGCCGACCATGGACGCCGCGCTCGAACCCGGGATGGTGGCCAGCAGGAGCACGCTGCCGACCATGCCGATCCCGAAGATCGTCCAGCAGATCGCGAGGCGTCTCCACAGGGGTGAGCCCATTGCCCACCATCGCAGTACGGCCATGGGGGGAACTCCTTGGGGATGGAAGCTGAGCGCCGACCAGTCACGGCCACGATCGCGGATCGTCCGACTTACCGGGGCCGGCGCTTCCTCGGTCCGGTGGCGGAGGCGGCTTGCCACGCGATTCTACCGGCGAGGGCGCGCGGAACGTGCCCCGAGCTGGTACCGCCTCGGTAACTGCTCAAGGGCGCCGAAGCGGCCGTGAACGGCTACGGTGCCGCCGACCGTCTCCGGTCGGCGGCACCGTAGCCGTTGCGTGGGTGCGGCTACTTACTGCGCGTCGTCGCGGGGCTATTCCAGAAGGCGTCGAACACCTTGGGGTCGTAGCGCTTGCCGTCCTCGGTGTCGATCGGGGGCGGTACCGGCCGATCAGGGTCGGCGGCTTCCTCGGCGCGGCTGAGCCGGTGGGTGATTGCGCTGGCGGTGACGCCGTAGTAGGCGGCCAGTTCGGTGGCGGATCGCAGGGGGCCGGCGAGCCACACGCGGTGTTCCACGGTGCCGTTGGGGTCGTAGCCGAACTCGCGGAGCCGGGCGTTCTGCTCCGCGGTGGGCTTGCCGCTGGCGGGCAGGTAGCCGAGGTCAACCAGGACCGCTCGCTGGTCGTCGGTGAGCGGTCCGCTCTTCGGAAGGTAGCCGAGTTCCCAGAGCGCTGGGAGGAGTGCCTGCGCAGGCCAGACCCGTGCCCGGCCGACCTTGCCGCTGCTCAGCGAGGCGATCTCGGGGCGGCGGACCAGCGACTTGACCGCCTCCTTGCCCTTGCCGGTCAGCCGCTCGATGGTGGCCGTGGTGAGGACATCGACCACCGGCGCGTCGGTCGGGGCTTCGGCACCGGCCGAGGGCTCGACGGTGCCGCGCGGACCGGAGCGTCCGGCGCTTGCGCTCAGCCACGCCTTCACGTCGCCCCATCGACGTGTGCCGAGAGAGTCGGCGGGCGGGAACGGCCTGCGGCGGCTGGCCTTGTAGAGCGACGGGTACGCGCTGAGGGTGTTGCGCTTGATGCCGGTGCGGCTCGCGATCTCGGCGATGGTGAGCCGGTCGTCGTCGTCGCCCGGCAGTTCCGAGACGTCGACGCGGGCGGCCTGGTTGTCAGCCATCCACGTCGCGCAGGCGTCGCGCGGGAACCTCTGCTCGCCGTGCGCCCCGGGGGCACCGGCGTCGGGCCAGTCCGGGAGCTTGGTGAGGCGACGGACGGTGGCCTCGGACAGCCCGGTGACGCTGACGATGTCGGCGACACTGAGGATGTCGGTCGGAGCGGCGGCCAGGCGCTCCGCGAGCGTCAGGGCCGTCGGAGCGGCGGGCATCGGTGGTCTCCTTCGGGTGAGGCCGGAGGGAGTGGCTGCCTCCCCCATCCGACATGGACTAATCTACCTGCGCGAAGTGGCGGTCTTTCGGGATCGGTGTCTTCGTGGGAGGGGGCCGGTGGCTTGCCCAGCCGATCCATCGAGGTCGGCACGGTTTCGGCCGTGCCGCCGGTCCCCGACTTTCGCTGCGGTCAGGCCGCGAGCGTGATCATGCCCGGTGGCGTCGGGGTGATCTGGTGGTGCAGCCGATCCCACCAGGCGCCGAACGCCGGCCGCTCCTTGGGCTGGACTCCAGCCGGTGCGAGAGCAAGGCTCATCTCGATCGCGGGGTATCCGCCGGTGCGGGGGATGATCTCGGCCCGGGTGATGCCGTGCCTGTCCGTGGTGGTGCGTCCGTACGCCAGCGTGTTGAGGACGAACCGGGCGTCGTCGTGGTGGCCGGTGAACTTGGTGCGGACGCTGCGCCAGGCCGCCCCCTTGGCCGTGGGGTCGTCGCGGCGGGGGTGAATGATCCTGCGGACCTCGTAGACACTCCATCGCTGGCGTCGAAGGTGTTGCTCGAACTCGGCGAGGACCTCGATCAGCCCGTGGTTTCGGGCGAGGTCCTGGGCGGCGACGGTGCCGTAGAGCTTCGAGCGAGCGTTGAGCGCGAGGGCGGTGTACTCCAGCGCGAGTGCCTGGGCGCCGATGGCGGGCTCGGCCCGCCATCGCTCGATGAGGTCCGCGCGTCCGCGACGGCCGGCGGAGAACGGACAGTATCCGCACGCGCTCCTCGACCATCGCTCGCCGAACTGGTCGAACAGGTACTGGTCGCACTGGTGGCGGTCCCAGTGCCAGTCGTCAATCAGCGGGTACTCAGGCAGGCGGCCGATCGCGGTGAAGCCCTCGTCGCGTGCTGCCCTGCTCAGCTCCTCTGCGGCGAAGCCGAGGACGTGCCGGAACGGTCGGCCGCCGAACTCGTCAGCCAGCCATCTGTCGAGCACCTCGCCTTTCGCTCGCTGGCTGGCTGCACAGTCTGCGCTTGGCCGCGACCTGGGGCACGGTGCCGCTGGCACGCAGCTCGTCGGAGAGCCGCCACGGCCCCCGCATGATCAGTTTTCTGGGGTTGCGGGAGTCGTCCAGCACGGTGCAGCCGCCCTGCTGGCTGGTGCGGCTCACCTGGACGAAGCGCGTGCCGGTGCTCCGCATCAGCGGGAGCAGATGGTCCTCGTTGAGTCGCCGGGTGACGTCCGGCTCGTCGCCGGTCATCGCGGTGAGCACGGTCAGCCGGGCCAGCGGGAAATCGCGGCTGGCTGGTTCGCTGAGCCAGCGGGTCAGTATGGACGCACTGTCCAGGCCCATTCCGTAGCTCAGCACCACAGGAAGGGCGGTCTCCGGGCCTACGGGGCTGCTGCGGATCATGCGGCACAGCCCTCCGTACGGTGCGGGAGCGTGAGGGTTCCGGGTCCGTACGGCCGGAGGGCTCGTACGGGGTCGTCGTCCGTACGCTCTGCGGCCTCGATGATCTCGGCCATGGAGAGGTCGCGGCGGAAGGGCTGGCCGATCTCGTCCTCGACCAGGGCGTAGTCGAGTGCGGTGTCGGGTGCCAGCCGTGCGGCGGTGATGAGGTGGCGGCGGCCGGCGAACGGGCACAGCTTGCAGGACAGGCGGGGTAGGTGCTGGTAAGCCGGGTGTGGGGGGATGCCGCTGTCCCGTACGGTCTTCCACACAGCGTCGGTGCTGAGTTCGTGGATGGGCAGCCATGTGGTGATCTGGCGTCGGCCGGAGCTGGCCCCGCGGTCAACGGCGACGGCTTGGCGCCGTCGTCGTACGGGGCTCTCAGCGGCGCGCACTCCGAGCGCGGTGACGATGTGCGCGGGCCTGCCGGGGATGGCGAGTCGGCTGGTCAGCTCGGTGTAGAACTTCCTGGCCACGTCTCGCTTCAAGTACGAGCGGCAGAACGGAGTGCTGGGACCGGGCCAACGGCCGCGTGCACGGACCAGGTCGAGCAGGCCGCCGCGCTCGCGGCGTCGGACCTCGAAGGGCAGTCCGTACGCGGCTGCCTGGTCAGCGGCGAGGACGGGGACTCCGCCCCACTCGGCGTCGCCCAGATCCAGGTGGAGCACGACGGTGCGCTCCAGCATCTCCTCGGTGGCGGTGGTGGCCCACAGGTGGAGGCTCGCGGCGCTGTCCTTGCCTCCGCTGTTGTTCCACACGTAGGCGTCGGCGTCACGCAACTGCGGCGGTATGTGGAGGGTGGTGCTCACGTGCGGGTTCCTCGAACGGGTTGGGTGCGGGCTGGGCGTTGGGCGGTGCGGGTTGGGCGTCTTCGGTGTCGCGGGGTGTGGATCGCAGTGAGGTGCTGCTGGGCGCCCGTACGGTCGGGCAGCTCGGCCACAGCGGGGGCAGGAGCGGGAGGGCGGCAGAGTGTGCGGGCCTCGGATACGCGCTTCTCACACCACGACCGGCTGTAGCCGGTCGCGCGTTGCAGCTTGGGATAGTCGGGGACCCACGTGGGGTCTGTACGCATCTGGGCGAGCAGGTCGGTCAAGACACGCGCCCGGCTGGGCCGGTACTGCGGGGGCAGGGACTCGGCGGGCTCGTCCTGCTCGGCCGGCTCGTCCTCGGGTTCGTCTTCCGAGATGGCGGGCTCGGCCTCGTCCTCCGGTTCGACCGGTTCGGTGTCGTTCTTCGGCTGAACCGGTTCCGGGTCGTCGTCCGCCTCGGTGGCGGGGGTTTCGGCTTCCGTGGTGCCAGGAGCCGGGTGCTCGTCCTCGGTGTCCGCGCCAGGGGCTTCAGGTTCGGCGTTCAACGGGAAGGCCGGGCGGCTCTCGATGATGCCCGCCGCGGCGCCGAAGGCGAGGCTGGGCCAGGCGGCCATGACGTATCCCCAGGGTGTGGATTGTGCGACGGCTAGGTTGGCGGCCAGGCTCATGACGATGCCGAGCGCCAGGACGCAGCGCGGCCAGCGGTCGGGCTGGCGGTACCGCCTGCGGCGGCGGATCTCGGAGACGGAGCCGAGGGCCATCAGCTCGACGCTGACGGCGATGGCGAAGGCGACCCAGCCGGTCTGGCCGGCCCGGATGGAGGTCTGGACGACGTGGGTGAAGCTCACCGCGAAGGCGGCTATGCCGAGAACGCCGACGACGAGGTTGGCCGTGAGAGCGTCGGCGTCACGGGGCTGGTGCCAGCGTGGGGGCGGTGCCGCTGTCGCGCCTGCGCGCGGTGGTGGTGTGCTGGGTTTGGTCGCGGACGGGGTCACGTGGTCTCTCGGGTTCGTGGGAGGTGCGGCCCGGTTGCCCTCCGGGCCGCACCTGTTCGTGTGTCGGGGTGGGGTCTGGTCAGTGGGCGGTGCGCAGGTGGCGGCGGCGTTCCTCGTCCACATGGCCCTTGCCGAGGGACCTGAACGACCAGGTGCCGCAGGTGCACGCGGCCTTGGAGTACGCACGACCGGGGCACCCCGCTACGAGGGGCTTGCCGCTGCTGGTGTGCTTGTGCTCGGGCGGGCACGGCGTGCCGTCGGCGTGGTGGTCGGTGCGGGCCGCGGTGAACCTGGGCGCGGGGGTGGGCTTCGGCTGCCGGGCCCGGAGCGGGCCCGGCTTGCCGTTGCTGCCGCTGCGGCTGAGGGCTTCCTGCTCGGCGTCCCATTCCGCTTCGGTCTGGGCGTCGCCGACCACCACGGGTTCGGCGTGGTCGAACCAGGTCTCCCAGTCACCGGTAACGATGCGCTCGGCCTCGGGCTGGGCCGCCTTGCGGGTGGGGGCGAGGATCGGCACCAGGTGCACGGTGATGACGTCGACGGGGACGAGGTACTTCGGCATGCTGCTGGCTCCTGCGGTGCGCGGGGGTAGGGGCCTGGTGTCTGACCGGGCCTCGGCGCGGTCCGGAAGGTGTCCGGGCCGCACCGGGGCGGGTCAGGACGCGGCGGCGCCGGCCAGGTGCTCCCAGTGGCTGCCGTTCCAGAACTGGGCCGCTGCGCCCGGGGTGCGCGGTAGTCCGAGGGCTCCCCGTAGACGGCGGCGGTCGTCCGTGGTGGCGGGCATCGTGATGGCCCCGCTGATCGTGGCGGTGCCGTTCGGGGCGACTTCGCGGAGCAGGGTGCGCCCGTGGAGTGCCTGGGCGCGGAGCAAGCGGCTGACGTTGAACTCCTCGATCAGCAGGTCCAGCAGCAGGGAGAGGCTGACCGGCTGGTGCTCCAGACGGCAGGCGTCGGCGAACTGGGCGAAGTCGTCCGCCGGGAAGTCCCCGTGGGGCACGAACTCGGTGGTGTCCCCGTCGCCGTAGTTCTCGGCGAAGCCGATCGTGCGGCCTTCGAGGCTGAGGGTGGCCTGGAACGGCGTCCCGCGGAGCAGCTCCAGCTCCCGGCAGCTGGTGACCTCGTAGCGGGGGTGGTCGGGGGCCTGGAGCCCGGTGTGGGGCAGGGTGGGCACGGTGGTTCTCCTGGGTGTGACGGGTGAAGGTGGCTGCGGAGGGGCGCCGCGCGGGGTTGGCCGTGGTGCGGGGTCGATCCCCGCAGCTCGGCACCCGGGCCGGTGGGCCGCCCGCTGCGGGGCCGGTAGAGGCCGGCGGGCGGTACGGCGGGTAGTGCTGTGGTGGGAGAGCAGCGGGAGGGGTTCGGCCGTGGTGCGGGGTCGATCCCCGCAGCTCGGCTCCCCGGCCAGTGGGCCGCCCGGCTTCGCGCTGGGCGGCCGGTGGTCCGGCTGACCGGGCCGGTCAGAACGGCTGCGGCGTGAATTCCCTGATGACCTTCTCGATGCCGCTGGTCGTCTTCTGGAGTTGGTCACGGGCCTCGGCCGCGCGGTCGTCGCACAACTCGAAGTAGCGGACTTCGTCCTGGGAATCGACGGGGAAGCCCTCGCGGCATGGGTCGTAGGTGGGCAGGGCCGCGCGGAGCTTGTCCTCCCAGTCCTCCTCGAAGGTGGTGACCTCGGCGACGAGATCGCGCAGGCGGTCAGTGATGGCGCTCATGGTGGGGTCTCCCGGGGTCGCGCTGGGGTGTGGCGGCTGGTCGGTGCCGGGGTCGCCGCCCGGCCACGGTGGGCCGGGCGGCGGGCGGTCACAGGGAGGCGGCCAGCTCCATGGCGCGAATGCCGAGCGATTCGAGTTCGGCGGCCTCGTCAGCATCGGAGAGGGTCTGGGCAACGGAGGTGACGGCGTGCATGACGCCACCGGCGGACAGGTCCGCGCCCTGGATGAAGTGGGCGAAGATGTCGCGCCGACGGCCCTCGGTGAACCTCAGCGTCTGGCTGACGTTGGTGATCACTGCTTCGGGGTCGGCGATCCGGGTGGTCGCCGTCTCCTCGATGGAACGCAGGTACCGGGTGATGTAGTTACGGTCAAGGAAACATCGGACCGCGTCGGTGGTCTTGGAGGTGATGAGGCTGAGCGTGCGGGCCTGGGTCTGGTCGCTCCACCGGACCACCCCGTCCTCCTCGCGCCCGCCGACGTGCACCGACTTCATGGCATCCCGGGTGATCGTCGCTCCGTTGTTGCAGACCTGGAAGACCAGTCGGGGCACGATACGGAACGCGCCGCACCCGGTCTCGCTGTTGCTGATCTCGAACCCGGCGAAGACGGTCGGGTTGTCCGCGCCGCTCGCGCCGCTGAACGGGCTGCGGTAGTTGCGCAGCAACTCGGGCGCGTAGGCGCGGATTTCATCGGCGACGACGCGGACGTACATCTTGCGGTCGGTCAGGTCGCAGCTGTCGATGCGGACGGCCACACCAGCGGTGGTGATGCCTTCGAGCGCGGCGGTCAGCACGTCGAGATTGTCGATGATCCGGTATCCGTTGCTGAGGAAGGCACGGGCGACGTTGCCCTCCTCGCCGCCGCCGGGGCGCAGGGCGCGAACCATGAACGACTTGTCGGTGCGGGCGAGCCAACCGTTGACGTTGCTGTCCCACAGCTCGGGGGCCTCGACGCGGGTCTTGCGCAAGTAGTTGGTCGGGATGCCGAGCTTCTCAGCCAGCCCAGCCTCAGCGACGCCGGTCGGCCGGAAGACGTCCGGAACGCTGGTGACCCCGTCGGGGGTCAGCTCGTGCTCGGTGCCGTCGATCACCAGGCGGCCACCGTCGGCGCGGATGCCGGAGGCCGGTGCGATCACGTCGAGCTTGCGCTTCTGCTCATCCCACAGCACGTCGGCGATCTCGCGCAGGCCAGCATTTCGGGTCGGGGTCTTCAGGGAGATGGTCAAGGTGATTCCCTTCGCAGTGTCTTCCGTGGGTGCCGATCGGGGTTGCCCTCCCCGACCAACAAGACAAGTATATATCAGTAAGGGTTTTTAGGCAACTTCCTGGAGATGGGTCACCCCCGGGGAGCGGCGGTCAGCACTTCATCGCCGCCAGGTCGGCCATGTCGCGGAAGTGGGCCACGGTGACCATGTCCGCCCAGCGTCGGGCGCTGGTGGCCGACGCTGCGGCGCGCGCCGACCAGTAGGCCCCTGCGGTCACGCCGGGTCGGATCACAAGGTCCGGGCTGATCACGAAATGGCTTCCGGACAGGTAGACGTCACGCCATATCGAGCCCATGGCGTGGAGCGCGGCGACGAAACTCCAGCGCAACTGGGCGTGCATGGTGAGCCTGCGGTCCGTGAGTCCCGCGCTGACCTCGCGGGTGCCTTCCTCCAGGAAGGCGTCAAGCGCGACCAGTGCTCGGCATGCACTGCCCCAATCGCCCACGGTCAGCGGCTCGACGGCGGGCAGGGTGGCCAGCTCCCCGGGGGCGACGTGCCCGACCACGTCGGCGGCGCGGTCGAAGCGCGTGCCGACGTCTGCCAGGACGGACAGGACTCGCCGGGAGCGGGCGGGCTGGTCGCAGGTGAGGACGTGCTGAACGTCGATGATCTTCATGGGGATTCCTTACGGGTGCGAGATGGCGGGCGGGACCGGCCCGGCGGGACTGCCGGGCCGGTCGGCAGGGTCAGCGGGGCAGGCCGGCGGTCCGGAGCAGGCCCGCGAAGCTGCGGGCGACGGCGGGGAGGTCATCGCGGTCGCGCGTCCACGTCGGTGCGCCCTGGCAGCGGTTCTGTGCGGCGGGCTCGGCGTAGATCGGGCCGTGGTATAGGGCGTAGTCCTCGCCGGGGGCGGGGATGCGCAGTTCCCAGGTGCCCAGCTCGTCGCACATGATCTGAACCGCCCAGGTCCGGGCCTCGTGGACGATCACGACGGTCCGGGGCGCGCGGGGGATGCCGAGTTCGGTGAGCCGGTGGTCGAGATCGAGCGCCACGGCAAGGCGCTCGGCGTAGGGGAGTTCGGCGACCGCCTCGGGGGTGAGCCAGCACCAAGCGCATCCGGGGCCGTCGGTGTGGCCGCACTCGGCCCGCTTGTCGTCGTTGATCTCCTGGAGACGGGCCATGTCGAGAGTCGCCGTGGTCATTCGAGCGCCTTCCGGTCGGGTTCTTCGTGGGCGGCGGCCGGGGTTGCCCTCCCCGACCAACAAGACAAGTTTATATCAGTGATGGTTTTCAGGCAAGTCCGAGGGCAGACCTTCCCCATGTCGGAAGAATGACTGACGTACCGTCACTTACGAGCGCATACGTCCACCTTCGCCCCCGATGGCGGCACCAGCACCGCCACCGGGAGCACTGGCCGTCAGAGGTCGTCGGTCTCGGCGAGTCGCTCGTAGGCGGCGTCCTCGCGATAGCGAAAGTAGGCCGAGTGGGTCAGCGCCTCGCGGTCACCGGGAACCTTGAGGCCGTCGGCGAGGTGGAGCAGCGCGGTGATCACGTCGCGGATGATCACCGACGCGCCCTCCGGCTTGGCGGGCTCGCCTTCGTAGGGGCCCGGCGCGAACGCGAGGAAGGCATGGACCGCCACCAGAGCGGCGTCAGCGCACTCGTCGGCGGTGCGCGCGGGAACAAGGGCGGTCACGTGGATCTCCGTAGTCGTCGGCTGAATCGGGGGTCGGGGCGCGTCGGACTACTCGGCCAGGGCGGGGATGCTGGCGGCGCGCGTGGGGGTGAAGTGGAGATCGCGCTCCACGATGATCGGAACCGCCACCTGCCCCTGACACGCCGACGGCGTGACACAGAGCTCCTCCAGCTCCACCAGGTGGATGTAACCCCATTCGCCGGTCGGGTAGTTGACCCGCGCCCACCCGAACGCCAGGCCGGTGGATGGGTCCACCTCGGCGATGTACCAGTCGGAGCCGCCAGTGAAGTAGTGGATGTGGAAGACCTTGTCTCCGACCGGCTGATCCTCGGTCGCATACAGCCCTGGGATCTTGGCGAGTTCGGCGAACGGCGGATAGAACGCGTGCCCCCTGATGTGGCGGTTCTGCTCAGGCATCGCACCCCAGGCCCAGGTGCCGGGTTCGATGTTTGCGCTGTTCAGGTCGGTCATATGCTGCCTCTCGACACGGTGCTCGTGGGCCAGGCTGCGGGTTGCCCTCCCGCCGACCTGATGACATAAGTCTATAGCATTGAGGGTTTTTAGGCAAGTCCGAGGGGTGTGGCCCCCTCACGCCGGATAGCCGACTGACAGACCGTCAGTTACGAGGGCGCACCTCCCCCGTCCCCCTGACAGGCGCCCGGGGTCCGGGGCTGAGAGGCCGCCCGGGTCAAGGGCCGGCCGAAGGCCGGTGGCGAGCCACGCGACCGAAGGGAGCGCCCTTGACGCGGGCGGCCGGCCCCGGAGAATCAGGGCCGCGCAGGGGGCCGGGGGAACCGCGCAGCGGGGCGCCCGGAAAAAGGCCAGCCGCGCCGCAGGCGCGCCCGCTCCCCGCCGCCCCCGGCTGCGGCACCGGGCCTTCGCTCCGGTGGTGGTGCCGCAGTGGGTGTCAGGCTGGGGCCGGGGCGGCTTCCTCCTCTGCGGGGATCTCCACGGCGAGTGACGGATGGGTGATGGCGATTCGCCGCAGGTGGTTGCGGGCGTCGGCGCGGGCGGCCAGGCTGGGCGAATCGCGGGCGGCCTCGGCGAGGTACTGGGTGAAGGTGGCGAGCGCCGCTGTGGTGTACAGGGTGATCCGGCGGGGCTGGAAGACGGCCGCGGGGTCGCCGAGGCGGCGGGCGGCCGACCATGCCCGGTAGACCTCTTGGTCGCCGGGGGTGAGTGGCTGGTGTCCGGCGAGTCGCCCGCTGAGCCAGTCGGCCAGATATCCGCCGACCTCGGCGGTCGCGGTGGGGCTGGCCTCGGGGGTGTGCAGCCGGGTCCATCGGTCGAGCTGGGTCTCCAGCGCGGACAGCCGCTTGACGGCGGGCCGCAGGTGGTCGGCTTCGCGGGTGATCATCGAGAGTTGGTCAGGGGCGACGGACCGCAGGTAGCGGGCGTGCTGGGTGTGTCGCTGGGGGTCGGCGCGGTGGTTGGCGATGATCGTTTGTCCGATGTCGCGGGCGCGGGTTCGGGCGGCCTCGGTGGCCAGCTCGTAGGTGTTCCGGTGGAGCTGCTCCCAGGGGTCGCGGTGGCCGGTCGTCCCCGGGGGCGGGATGGTGATGCCGTCGTAGATCCATGAGTTGTGGACGGCGAGGCGATCGGTGTAGCCGCTGGGATTCTCGGTCGGGTCGTAGCGGCCGGAGGTCAGGCGCAGTCGGGTGTAGGCGTCGGGGTCGTCGCGTTCGCCGGGGGCGGCTTCGGGGTGGAGGGTGATGGTTCCGGTCACGTAGGGAGCGCGGACGGTGTAGTAGGTGAGGCCGGTCTGCCCGTACTCGACTTCGTAGCGCAGGAGCAACCGCGAGGCAGTGTGGGTGGTGATCAAGGGCTCTCCGGGTGGCCGACCGGGCGCGGTGGCCCGGTCGGCTCGGGGGTCGCAGTCAGCGGCGGACGGCGGACGGGTTGGGCAGGACGGGAGGGATGCCGTGCTGCTCGGCAACGCTGTTGATCTGCGTCGGCAGTCGCATGACGACGGTCTGAAGCCACAGCAGGCCGACGACGACCGCGAGCATGAGGTAGACGGTCAGCAACTGGTTTCGCAGTGCGCACACCGCGCCGATGCCGGTGAGGGCGAGGACGGCGGCGAACAGTGCGCGCTGGATCGTGTTGATGGTGCGGGTGAGGCTGGCCTTCGGGGATGTCGGCGCGTCGCTCACGGGCGAACCTTTCATCGGTGGGGTTCGGCGGGAGCCGGGCGGGGCGCCGGTTGCGCCCCGCCCGGGTCGGATCATGCCGTGGCCGGGATCGACCAGGCGTTCACGGCGGGCGGGGTGGTGGGCATGGGCGGCCACTGCTGCGCGGGCGCCGAGCCCTGGGCAGGCGGCGACCACGGCTGCGCGGGGGCTCCGGTCGGCTGAGCGGGCGGCTGGCCGGCCGTTCGGCCGCCGGACTTGGTGATCGTGGCCGAAGCGAACCGGAGCGTCGGGCCGATCTCTTCGATCAGCAGCTCGGTGTAGACGCGGCGGGGTCCGTCGCTCGGCTGCTGAACGCGCTGCTTGAGCGCGCCGGAGGCATGCACGCGGGTGCCCTTGGTGAGCGACTCAGCGATGTTCTCGGCATACTGTCGCCACGCCACACACGGCATGTAGAGGGTGTCACCGTCGCGCCAGCGCCGGTTCGCGGCGTCGTAGGTCTTCTCGTTCGCGATCACGGTGAAGTTGACCACCGCCGCGCCGCCGTCCGTGTACTTGAGTACGGGGTCGTCCGCGAGGTTGCCCGTGATGGTGATCTTGGTCTCGCCTGCCATGGTGCTGCTCCTCTTAGCGCTCGATGTGGGCGCCGCCGCGCGGGCCCAGGGCGATCCGGACGTCAGGACCGCCGTCGAACGGCACACCCACACCGGCCATCTCTTCCGCGTCGGCGAGCATGCGCCCGTCAGTGATCGCGTAGAGGTCGACCCAGGACTGCCCGTTGCAGCCGCTGTAGGGATCGCGTGCCCGCGCCCGCAGCCGGTCCGCCGCTTGGCGGATCGACATGAGGGCCTCGGGGCCGGTGCTGCCGGAGGAGGGGGTGGTGAAGTACGCGATGTAGCGGGGGTTCGCCATGTCCGCCTCCGGTGTGCTGTGGTCTCCGTTCGTCGGTCGGGGGTACCATCCCCTCCCAACAAGAACAATACTATAGCATTGAGGGTTTTTAGGCAAGTCCGAGGGGTGTGGCCCCCTCACGCCGGATAGCCGACTGACAGACCGTCAGTTACGAGGGCGCACCTCCCCCGTCCCCCTGACAGGCGCCCGGGGTCCGGGGCTGAGAGGCCGCCCGGGTCAAGGGCCGGCCGAAGGCCGGTGGCGAGCCACGCGACCGAAGGGAGCGCCCTTGACGCGGGCGGCCGGCCCCGGAGAATCAGGGCCGCGCAGGGGGCCGGGGGAACCGCGCAGCGGGGCGCCCGGAAAAAGGCCAGCCGCGCCGCAGGCGCGCCCGCTCCCCGCCGCCCCCGGCTGCGGCACCACCACCGCCACTGGGAACACCGATCATCAGAAGCTACGCGTGGTGTCGAACAGATCCGCATCTACAGCGGGGCAGATCGGCATGGTCACGGTTCGTTGGTCGGGGCCGGGGCGACCTACAAGCCAGTGTGCCGTGAGGTGCTGGGCGTGCTGGCACTCGGGGTTGTGCTCGTCGCCGACGGCGGGGCGTTCGGGGGCATCGCGGTGCTCGTCCGGCTCCGGGAAGAAGAGAAGGGGTTCCGGTTGCGGGGCGATCCTCGACCTGCGGACCAGGGCCAGCAGGGGCTCCGGGCGGTTCTCGGTGTCCGACGGCAACGGCGCTCCTTGGTTCGATGGGCTTGGGTGAGCGTAGTCAGCGGTGGTGGACGCTGGGCACCTTCGGTGGAGAGGTCACGCTGGCTCGGCCTGTGCTTTAGCCTGGAGGTCCGCTGCCCCTCCGTTCGCGGGGGTGCCGTGGTCTCTGGCCGGTGGATGCGTGCCAACGCCCTTCGGGGTACCCGCTCGCGGGTGTGTCCACCGGCCTTCTGCGTGTCTGCGGTCAGCGGCGGATGGTCGGCCGGTTGACCGGCTGGACCGGCGGCGGGGGCTGGATCAGCGGTGCTGGGGTTTGCACCGGGGGCCTGGCGGCCGGACTCGTCGGCCGGGCGGGCTGCTGCTCGGTGAGGTCGGCCAGCATGGCGCGCAGCGGCCCGGCGTTGCCGTTGAACGAGGCGATCGACGCGAGGGTGTTGCGGTCGGGGTCGAGCCGGGTCCAGTCGACGGGGTGACCGGCGTCGGCCGCGAGCTGGCCGAGGAACGCGCGCTGAGTGCGGCCGTTGCCTTCGCGGAACGGGTGCAGCGCGTTGACGTCACCGTAGAGGTCGGCGAGGCCGGTGAGGAAGCTGTCCCGGTCGAGACCCTGGAGGTGGTTCTGGCGCCGGGCGAGGCGCCCGAAGGTGTCGGCGGCGAAGTCCGGGATCATCCGGACGAGGCAGAACTGCGTGGTGTCCTTGGCGATCTCGATGGAACGGGTCTGCCCGGCCCACGGGTAGATGCTGCCGAAGATCTCGCGGTGGAACGCTTGGAGGTGGGCGAGGTCGTAGTTGCCCGGGATCGGCCGCTCGGCGAGCCGGGTGAGCCTGGCCGCTGTGATGTCGGCCTCGGCTGCGGCGAGGGCTTGGGGGTCGGTGATGCCGAGGCGGTTGCGCAGGACTCCGCTCGCCGGGTCGGCGTAGGGGTCGGCCATGGTCAGTCGGCCGGCTGCTGGTCGTCCGGAACCCGGTGGCGGGCCTCGGCGCGGGCAACGAGTTCGTCGGCGGAGATCCGGCCGGCGACGTAGGCCGCGGCGTCGTCGTCGTAGGCCGCGGTGGTGCTGAGGCCCTCGGCTCGCACGGAGGCGGAGGCGGAGCCGACCGCTCGGCGGCGGTCCTCGGGGGTGGTCGGGTCGTGCATCGTCGATTCTCCTTGGTTAACGGCGGCGAGCGCAGTCGTTCACATCAGCTTACGTGGGTGCGGTGGCGAGCGCCCTGTTCCCAGGGGGGCGGGCGATGCGCACGGCCGGGCGGGCGCGGCAGGTGGCCGGCCCGCTCGGTGGTCGCGGGCGTGGGGGAGGGGGCTCGATGCCCCCTCCCCCACGATGCCGCGCGCCGCCCGGGTCGGGCGGCAGGATCAGGCGGCGAGCAGCTGTTGCAGGTCCGCCGGATCGGCCAGCGGCGTAACGCTGGCGACGGCGCTACCGGTGCCAATGAGGGCGGCTTGTACGGCCGCCCGGCCCCGCTCGCGGCTCAGCTTCTCCTGAAGCGCCGCCGCTTCGGTCTCCATCTCTCGGATGGCTTCCTGGTGGCGGCGGTGTCGCGCTGGGGCATGCTCCTGGTCGTGGGCACGGCGCAGCTCGGCGGCCCAAGGTCGGGAGAGCATGTGCCGGGTGATCGTGTAGACGATGGCTGCGGTCCTGCGCCGCGTGCCCTCGGGTGCCTCGGGCGCGTAGGTGCCGCCGCTCTCCCGCCGGACCACCAGCCACCAGGGGCCGGTGGGCTTCATCGCCTCGGCGTGGAAGCTGGCCCGGTCGGCGAGTTGGACGCCGAAGACGGTCGGCGAGTCCTCGAAGTGGTGGATAAACGGACTCCGCTCGGGCTTGCCGTAGGTGATCTCCATGGAGTCCCCGTCGCAGCAGTCATGGTGGTAGTGCCCCGACTCCCACCCCACCGTGATAGTGCCCTTCAGCTCCGCGATCCGGTACAGGGCGGCTCCCTGTCCCCAGTCCAGGGTGATCGTGGCATGCATGCCGTAGCCGCCCGGGGTGGTGAGGGTGACGTACTGAGGGGCGGTCGGTCGGATGTCCATCACGCCGCCGCCTTCGCGATCGCCGGACCCGCGAAGTCCTCGAAGTGGGGCAGGGCTCCGGCGGCGAGGTCCTCGACGGCGGGCAGGTTGCTCCAGTGCGAGGCGGCGTGCTTGTAGGCGGTGGCCCAGAGGTTGAGCTGGTCGGTAAAAGCGGGCAGGTCGGTGACCACGGTCAGCAGGCCGCCGAGACTGACGCGCAGCTGCGGCGCTCCGGTCGGGCTGGCCGCGCCGGTGAGCGCGTTCACCGCCGCCGGTCGCACCGGGTTGTTCAGACGGACGTGCCCCGACACCTGGCTCTCGGGCTCCGGGATCGTCCCGGTCTCGACACCCGCGAACAGGGCATCGGCCTGGTCGGCGGCGGCCGACCACGCGGTGTACGCCTCGTAGGCGGGCTGAGGGTGTGCAATGCGGACCCGGGCGGAGGGCATGGTCAGCAGGATGGTCCGGGCGATCAGCACGGCACGGGCCTCATGGCGGCCAGCGAGGTGCACGGCAAGGTCGGTCCGGACGGCGGGCGGTCGGCGGTCAGTGGTGGCGAGATACAGGTGCACGCGGAACTCTCCCGGTCTGGGTGACGTGGTCGTGGGGCCGGGGGTGTCCGGTGCCATCGGACACCCCCGGCGTTGAGCTGGAAGGCGGGACGGGCGTCGCCCCTCCCCTGGACTAGGCCGCGATCGGCTCGCTGATCTCCGGGTAGCGGTCCTCCCAGTCGACCACGCACTCCCCCTCTCCCGCCTCGCCGTTCAGCTCATCCGGCTCGTCGTCCGCTACGGCCTCCAGGTGCCTGATCAGCTCGGCGATCGGGTGATCGTCAGAACCCTCGGCGTCGGGGTCGTCCTCTTCCTGGAAGGTCTCCGCGTCCTGCTCGTCCACCAGTTCCGCACCCGTGCTCTCGCCCTCGTCCTCCAGGTGCTCGTCATCCGGCACCTGGTCCTCCTGCTCTCCCTCCTGTTCCTCGGGCTCCTCGGCCGCCGCCTGCCTGGCGGCCTCCGCCTCCTCCGCCACCTTGGCAGCCGCACGTGCTTCTGCCTCTGCGATCTTGGCTCGCAGCGAGGCGATCAGGTCCGCCTCCGGCTCCGTCAGGTCGTAGCCGTAGTCCATGAGGAACTCCAGCCACTCGACTGCTGCGGACTTCTTGCCGTGGCCCAAGGCGACGTGTTGCATTGCACGCTCGCCACGGGCGGCGACCATCGCGAGCAGCACCAGCGGTAGCCGCGCCTCAGCCATCCGTCCGATGAACCGCCCGAACCGATCAGCGCGCTCGTCGTCGCCCGGCACGCGGAGGAACTCCAGCGCCTCGGGGCCGCTCTCATCGGCTCCAGCCTGGTAGAGCATTGCGAGGACCTTCCGGGTCATCCCCTTCGGCACCTTCTTCGAACGGCACAGCTCCTGGATGAACTCGCACCGCACCTCGGCGGCCATCTTCAGCGCTTCCCGGCGCTCGTTGGCCGCCTGCTCCGCTGCTTCAATGGCGGCCTCCTGCGCCGCGCTGCGGAAGCGGTACCCGAAAGGCACCTGGTGCCCGTACTTGTGGGGGTCGCGACACAGGAACGTGGCCTTAAGATCGCCCGGCTGGTACTCGTTGAAGTAGGCGACGTTTCCGGGGCACGACTTGTGGTTCTCCGGGGTCAGTGCGACTCCGTCGGAGTCGGCCAGATTGGACAGCCGGACCTCCTTGGAACCGCCCCAGCTCAGCTCGCGCGGTTCGCCGACAATGACGACACCAGCGGACTTGAGGGCCCGCGTGGTCTCCTCCCGGAGCACGGCCCGTTCCGCTTTCTGTCGCTCCTTCCGGAGAGCCCAGCTCAGCGTCCCGCCCTTCGCAATCGTTTCGAGCAGGCGCTTGTACGCCTTCGGGTCGCCCTCGAACTCGGCAATCGCCTCGGCGTCCTCCAGCGTCATGGTGCCCTTGTCCACGGCGGACCTGGCGGCCTTGGGCATCGCAGCCAGCGCGATCGAGGCTCGGACCTTCTTCGGGTCCTGAGCGACCCGGGTAGCGATCTGCTCGTCATCGAGGCCGAGTTCGATGGACAGTTGCGCGAAGGCGTCGGCGATCTCGCTCGCCCGCATGTCCATGCGGTGGAGGTTCTCGACCAACTGTCCAACGATGCGCGCCTCCTCGGCGGACAGATCGTTGCGGACGATGAGGTCAACGTTCCGCCCGGCCTCGATCGAGCCCTTCGCCCGCCGGTTGCCGAGGATGATCGCGAAGCCATCCTCGTGCGGCGCGGCGATGACCGGCTGGTAGAGGCCGTTCTCTTTGATCGAGCCGACGAACTCGGCGTCCAGCTCCACCGGGCGGACGTTGCGCGTGAAGACCAGCTCGTTCGGATCGAAGTCCTCGATGAGCTGCTTCGCAGGGGCAACAACGGTAGTCACATGTCCTCCAACAGGCGCGTGGTCTCTGTCCGTTGATCGGGGGTGCCATCCCCTCCCAACAAGACCAATACTATAGCACCAAGGGTTTTATGTCAACTCTTCAAAGTCGTCGCACATGTCGGTTCCATGATCATTTATGGGCGGGCGGAAGGTACGGCGGCGCGCCTGACCAGCCCATACACACCTCCCCCGTCCCCCTGATAGCTGCCATGGGTCCGGGGCTGAGAGGCTGCCCGGGTCAAGGGTCGGCCGAAGGCCGGTGGCGTGCCACGCGACCGAAGGGAGCGCCCTTGACGCGGGCGGCCGGCCCCGGATACTTGGCCGCGGAAGGGGGACGGGGGAATCACCCGCCCGCTGTCGCAATCGGTTCGCCTTGGTCGGCTGCGACTGCGGCGTCCTCCGGGCGAGCAGCCTTCTCCGCTCAGGACGGCCAGACGGCCAGCAGCTCCGCCGGATGGTCAGCCAGCTGCATCGGCCAGCAGCCGGAGGTGGTCGAGAAGAGAAGCAGTGCCCGTCAGGTCAGCAATCACCGCATCGGCACCGGCCGAGCGTAGTTCAGCAGCTGTATGAACCCCGGTGGAGACAGCGACGACTTGGGCGCCGTTCGTCAGCGCGGCCTCAACGTCCCGCGGCGTATCACCGAACACAACGACGGGCGTGGCCGTGGAGACTCCGTAGGCAACCTGGACACGATGCCGGGCGATCGGGACGAGCGCGGCGCGTTCGAGCTGGTCTTCGCCATACGCACCCACCGCTAGGTCCACGAAAGAGTCGAGGCCAAAAGCAGCTAGCTTCATGTGTGCGTTGGCACGGATGTTGCCGGTCAACACCGAGGATATGATGCCCGACTCCTCAGCAACGGCGGCGAGTATCGCCCGCACCCCGGCCAGTTCGTGGCCCCGTCGGCGAAGCTCCTCAGCTCGCTCGCGCCCAGCCGCTTCCAGTGCTTGTCGCACGGCCTCCCAGTCCGGCGCCGGGACCTGGTGCCGCGAGAACAGCGAGGTCATGATCATTCGGTCTGTCTGCCCGTCGGTAACCGGCGGCACCGAGGGCGCTCGGCCAGTCACAGTCTCGAAGGCGGCGGAGTAGATCTCCTTGCTCACACCCGCGTTGTCGATGAGCGTGTGGTCGATGTCCCACAGAATGATCAGCGGCATACCACCAGCGTAGGCAGCAGATCCGTTGCCCATCGGCTCCACCGCGTCCCCGGACGTCCTTGCGAGTCCCCGCCCCGTCCGCTTGGATATGCAATGTGAACGACCGACTGCGCTCCGCACTCGCCCAGCGCCAGGTCTCCCCCGAGGATCTTGCGGCCCTATGTGCGGTGGACCCCAAGACCGTGGGTCGGTGGTTAGCGGGTCGCGTCCCCCAGCAGCGCCATCAGTGGAACGTCGCGAACCACCTCAAGATGGACGCGACGTACCTTTGGCCACCGCCACCCTCGACGGTCGGCGCAACGGGCGCACTCAGCGGGCCAGGCTTGGTTGCCGCATACCCTGATCGCGCCAGCGTGCCCCGGGAGGTATGGCTCTCCCTCCTGCTGGAAACAGCAGCGCAACTCGACGTCCTGGTCTTCAGCGGCACGTTCTTCGCCCAGTCGAACCCGCGAATAGCCACGATGCTCGCCCAGCGCGCAGCGGAAGGAGTACAGGTCCGACTGTGCTTCGGCGACCCGCACGGCCAGGCCGTGGCCATCAGAGGCCGGGAAGAGGGCATCGGTGACACCCTCGCGGCGAAGGTCCGCGCTTCCCTGACCTACTACCGGCCGCTGCTGGCGACGCCCGGCTGCGAGGTCCGCCTCCACGACACCACCCTGTACAACTCGCTGTTCCGCTATGACAACGACCTGCTCGTCAACCCCCACGTCTGGGGCCGCCCAGCGAGTGCCAACCCCCTGCTACACCTCCAGAAGACCGACGATAGCGGCTGGTTCGAGGGATACGCTCAGAGCTTCGAGGCGGTCTGGAACGTCGCGAGACCGTGGGCAGATGACGATGAGGAGAACACCCCGCATGGGACGCAGGACTGAGTACTACGGCGACCCCGCCGCACCTGCGGCCAACTCCCTTGTACCCGCTAGCAACTTGCTGGTGCAGAACGCGGCCGGCGAGATCCTCCTCCAGCGCAGGCGCGACACCGGGCAGTGGGCACTGCCCGGCGGCAAGCAGGACATCGGCGAGTCCGCCGCCGACTGCGCGGTGCGCGAGTGCGAGGAGGAGACCGGCATCAAGGCCGAAGTCACCGGTCTCTTGGGGGTCTACTCCAACCCCGCGCATATCGTCGTCTACAGCAGCAACGGCGAAGCACGCCAGCAGTTCGAGGTCGCCTACATCGGCCGTCCGATCAGCGGCACCCCCACCGTCAACGACGAGGCCGACGGTGTGCGCTGGGTGAGGCCGGATGACCTGGACGAATACGACATCCACCCGAGCATGCGCGAGCAGATCGGCCACTACCTGAGCGGCCAGTACCCCTGCCTGGGCTGACTGCCTGCGGCGGCGAGCCGCATCTCGGTGCGGGCCACCGCAGCGTCGATCTCCGGCCGGGCCCGTTGGATGAACCGGCCCACCAGCGTGTCGGCCCCGTACCGGCCGACGATCTCCGCGACCCGGTTCCGGGCACTGGTCGGCATCCCGTCGGGGGTCGTGGTCATGTCGCAGAAGATCAGGGCATCCACGAGCACTTGGTCGTCGAGCATCGGGAACTCCCGTGTCAGATGCCCGCGCAGTCCGCGTTCCTCAGCCTCCAGCAGAGCCAACGAGTGGTTGGCCACCAGCCGAACCAGCCGCTGGTCCGCGCGGTGCTCGTCACGCAGGAAACGTGCTCCGTCCAGGGGATGGAAGCCTGCCAGGGCCAGACGGGGTGCGTAGCCGACATCATGGAGCACGGCAGCCGCGACCAGCAGGCCATCGTCCGGCCCGGCGACCGCAGCCAGCAGCGCGGCCTGGCGCGCCACCCCCTGGGAGTGCGACCACCGCCTGGGCAGGGTAGCCGCCAGCTCTTGCTCGGCGATCCGCCGCGCCCACCGGGGCAAGGTCTCCGTCACGCTGTCGGCCTTCCCGTCCGGCTGCGGTTCCATGCGCTGCATGGCGGCATCCAGACGCATCAGCTCCCTCGGACGCAGCGGCCTTCGAGGAGTTCGATCGGTCCGGTCCCAGCCACACGAGCGGTCAGGCAGGCGCGCACACGGGCTGCGGACTGGGGGGCCAGCAGTTCCTCAGCCTCGGGGAGGCCGCACATCCGCCACTCGCCGAGTTCTGTCTCCTGAAGACGGATCCTGGTGAGTTCGTCAGCGGTGACGGTGCCACCGTCGAAGATGTAGGCGAGCCGCGTGGGGCGTTCGCCTGGCGGGTTCGACCAGTCCAAGGCAAGGAGCGAGCCCGGCGTGCGGTCCAAGCCGAGCTCTTCGGCGATCTCGCGCCGAGCAGCCCGCCGGGGCATCTCGATGGTCGGCTCTACCTTGCCGCCGGGCAGCAGCCAGTGGTCCGGATCCGGCCCGGCCGACCGCGCGAGGAGCACCCGGCCCTGCGCGTCGGTGAACAGCTGGCGGGCGGAGGCGATGATCCTGTGCCGGGTCGCGGCATAGGTGGCTGGCTCCATGAGGAGCTTGCCGCGCCGGCCCGAGTCGGGGATCAGGGCTTGGGCCTGCCGCTGGCCGTCGGGCAGCTGGCGGACCTCGTCCCGGGACAGCAGTCCTGCGGTCATGCCGGTCGGCCAGCTGTCCTCCAGCTCGACCGTCGACCCGGCGGTGCCGACGGCAAGACAGGCGGCCACGCGTCGCGACAGCCGCTCCGGCAGTGCCGCCCTGGCCTGGCCGGGACCGAGGAAGCCGTACCCGGTGATCTCCGCTTCCTGAAGTCGGATTGCTGACAGCTGCCCGCTGGAGAGCGGGGCGGCCCAATACAGCAGTGCGGCGACAGGGGGTCGGCCACGGCGCAGCGCCCAGTCGACCCCGGCCAGGCCCGTCAGCTCGACGGTGATGCCGAGCTCCTCCCGGACTTCGCGCACTGCGGCCTGCCTCGGACTCTCTCCGTTCTCGATCCCGCCGCCGGGCAGCCCGATCGGCCGCTCCGAGTCGTAACCGAGGCGCACCAGCAGCAACCGGCCGTCTCTGGTGGGCAGCAGGACCGCAGCTGCCGCCCACAGGCCGTAGCGCCCGGTGTCGGCGGCGCCGGGTGCGCTGACCGCCGGCTCACCTGGGCGGATCACAGCTGTTCCTCGGAGGAAGCGGTCTCTGCCATCGCGTGGAGATCCAGTTCCGCAACCGCAGGGCAGTAGTGGAAGGCAGCGAGCGAGTGCTTGGTGCGCACGAAGGGGATTCCTTCCGTGTGGCTGATCAGGACATGGCAGAGCTCGGGCGGCTGTCGCGGGCCTGCTGAGGTACTTCGAACTGGTACTGCCGGGCTTGGAGCAGGTAGGACTCGCGGTACTGGGTGGTTGGCTGCTGTGCCATCAGCTCCTCGTGGGTGCCCTGCTCAATCAGGCGGCCGTGGTCGAGCACATAAATGTGGTCGGCCTTGGCGGTGGCGGCCAGGCGGTGGGTGATCAGAACCACGGTTGCACCGAGGTTCGTCAGCTCGCGGATGCGCTCGAACGCCTCGACCTCCGCTCGGGCATCGAGGGCGGAGGTGGGCTCGTCCACGATCACTAGGTGCGGCAATCGGCCGCTTGGATCGCAGGTGGTGACCCGCAGGTGGGTGCGGGCGAGGGCCACCTTCTGCCACTGCCCGCCGGACAGGTTGACCCCGCCCTCGAAGCCCTTGTAGACGAGCGTGTTCCAGCCCCGCCGCAGGCCCTCAATCACACTGGTCAAGTCGGCGTAGGCGGCGGAGGCGTCGAGCTGCTCCTGGCCGATATCCTGCTCGGGCCGACCCAGCAGCAGATTGGCCAGAACAGTGAACTGCCAGCGCTGGAAGTTCTGGGCGAACAGGGCGACCGATGAGAAGAGCTGGTCGCGGTCGGCGCCGGCGATGTCGACCCCGTCCCACAAGATCCGTCCTGCATGGGGCTGGTAGACGCCGGACAGCAGGTTGACCAGGGTGCTCTTGCCTGAGCCGTTGTCACCTACCAGCGCGACGACTGTGCCGCGCGGGATCTCCAGACTGACCTTGTCGAGCGCGGGAGTGTCGCGGCCGGTGTAGGTGAAGGAGACGTCCTCCACCCGGATGACGGCAGGACGCTGGGGCAGTTCGGTGCCGCCGGTGGGGATGGCTCGCTCTGCGCCCTCGCGGTGCAGTGCGTCCAGGTCCCTGACGAACAGGGCGTCCTCGTACAGGCTGTTCACCTGGGACACCAGGGTGCTGATGCTGCCTGATCCGCTGCGGATCGCCAGGACCGCTGTGCCGGCCACCGCGAGCGGCATAGATCCGTCTGCCACGAGGACCCCGAGAAGCGCATACGCCCCCACCAGGGCCATGCCCGCCAGCGCCGCGGTGAGGACGTCGGTCCGGGCCTTGGCACCAGCTAGACGGGCCTGCTCGTGCGCGGCCTCGGCTGCCATGGCCTCGTAGTGCCGCAGCACGAACGGGCCCGATGCGTGGACCCGCAGTTCTGCGGCCGACCACGGGTGCACCAGCATGTCCGCCAGGAGGGCGGCGGCCCGGGAGTGCTGCAACCACGCCCGCCGCGAGGCGTAGCGGCGCCGGGCGGTGCGCACGGCGCCCCAGCCGCGCGGCGCGCAGATCAGGAGCAGCATGGGCAGCAGCGCAGGGTGCAGGACGGACAGCACGCTAGCCACGGATATGAGGCTGAAGCTGGAGGTCAGCAGGGTGGTGGCCTGCCCTGTCAAGTGCTGGACGGAGGTCGCCCCGAACCGTGCGGAGTCCACGGCGGACAAGAACTCCGGGTCCTCGATCGCTTCGAGTTCGGTGCGGCTGACGATCTTCAGGAAGTCGGCGGTGGCCTGCTCGAAGACGGCCGGCTCCAGGCGGCCGGTCGCCCAGGTGGAGGCGGTGGCCATCAGTGCTGACAGTCCCGCGACCACCCCGGCCAACAGGACGGCGGGCAGCGCGGTGTGCAGCGCGTGGTGAACGGTGCCAGCCGACAGCAAGGCGCGCAACGCCCGGTTGGTGGCCAGCAAGCCGACCGCCGAGGCCACGCCCCGCAGCACCTCCGCCGTCAGTAGGACGATCAGGGCGGTTCGGTCCGCCCGCCAGGACATCCGGCTCGCCAGGCGGAGCATGCCGGGCAGCTGACGGGCTATGGCCCAGAACGTGAGCCCGCCACTGGCCAGTTCGTGTTTCGCCCAGCCGTAGTCGTAGCGCATCGGGCCGCCGAACAGCAGTTCCTCGCTGTCGCCGTGTGCTGTGGCGGCGCCCTGGGTGCGGGAGTCGGAGGACGTCATGTCGCCTGGCCGGTTCATCGGCGGACCAGGGCGCGGGGGTCAGCTCCCTCGTCGAAGCCGTGGGTGGAGAAGCCGCGGCCGCCGTTCAGGTAGGCCACCAGCGCGGCGTAAGAGGTCGGGAACATCGGCATCGGCAGGTTGTCGGTAGGTGTCCAGATGGCGGCGAGGTGCTTGGTGGGCTCTGCGTTGACCAGCTCACCGCTCCACGTCGTGGCGGCGAAGATGTGCAGCAGGAAGGGGCCCTGACCGTCCCAGCCCGCCTTGACCTGGATGGTGTGTACGAGCCGCAGGTCAGCGGCGGCCACCACCAGGCCGGTCTCCTCACGAAGTTCGCGGGCCGCGGCCTCGTCCAGCGCCCGGTCGGTGACCTCGGCCTTGCCGCCGGGAATGGTCCAGGTCGGCTCGGCCGCCCAACCGGCGTTCGCGTAGTGGATCGTGACGACCTTGTCGACGGCGGTGTCGTGAACAATCACGCTGACGGCCTGACGCAGACTGAGCATCGCTTGGTCTCCTGGTTGTCCAAGGGCGGGTGCCGGACGGATCGAGCAGGGCAAGGTGCAGTTCCACGGTGGCAGGGCAAGCACCGTCCGTGGGGCCGCTCGTGCTTGCTGTCACCCCATCGTGCGAACGTCGGTTCGATCGACGGCGAGACGGGCGCCGGTCCGGCCACTGCCGAGTCGGCGGGGGACGGGAAGGCGCGGCGCAAAGAACAACACGTCGGTGTCGGCAAGCTGGGCGGGCTGCCAGGCATCCGGCCTCCAAGCTCCGGGCTGCCTCACAGGCATCGTCTGGGTTTCGGCTGAGCCGGTCAGGGCCGTTTCGGGCTGGGTCTCGTCGGCGTGGTCGGTCATGCGTGTCGGGTCCTTCAAGGTCGTTGGGGTAGGACCGCGTGGGGGCGCGGCTATAGGTCTTGCGGAACCGGGACACCGGGCGCGCCGAGGGCGAACAGCAGACGGGGACCGAGTCGCACGGTGTGACCGGTGCCGATCAGCAGGACGGTGTCGCCGGGGTGGGCGAGTTTGACGAGGAGATGCTCGATGCCAGCAGCAGGAAGGTCGTCTCCCGGCAGGTCGAGGGTGTGGACATGGTTGTCCAGGCCGCTGACGGCGGCGGCGCGGGCCATCGCGTCGGTGCCGGTAGACAGGTCGGGGGTGTCGGCTCGGCGTCGGTCGTGCAGCGGCAGCAGGACCAGTTCGTCAGCGGTGGCCAACTGACCACCGATGGCCCTGGCCTGGGCATTCGTGCGGGACCAGTGGGAGGGCTCGTAGACGGCGACGATCCGGCCGGTCGCCAGGGTGCGGGCGGCGGTGAGGTCGTCGGCGATCTCAGCGGGGTGTCGAGCCAGGGATTCCACCACCGTGACGCCTTCCTGACGACCTAGGACGGTCAGGGACCGTTCGATACCCCGGTACTGCTCCAGGCCGCGTGCCACATCGCTGGCTGCGGAGTCGAGAGCGAGGGCGCCGGCCATGGCCAGGGCTGCGGCTTTGGCGGCGTGGCGGCCGGGTGGCAGCAGGCGTAGTGCGTGGGTCTTGCCGTCCCAGTGGTGCAGCGTCAGGGTGCTGCCGTTCTTGTCCGTGGCGAGTTTGGTGATCCGCAGGTCGCTACCGCGGCCTTGGCCGACGCTCACCACGCGTGGGCCCGGCTTCTGCTTGGCCAGACGTTGGGCGAGTTGGGCGCAGCCGGTGTCCCAGGTGGGGAGGACGACGATCTGGCTGCGGCGAGCCAGCGCTTCCAGCTCGTCCAGCGCGGTCTCGTGGTCGTCGTGGTGGGGCGGATTCGCCGTGACCGCGGTGATCACGGTCAGGGTGGGCTCGCAGCACTCGCCGGGGTCGGCCTCTGGGCCGAGCTCGGCGATCAGCAGGTCGCCGCCGCTGTGGTGCCCGGCCGGTCGCCCGACGGGCGGAGTCAGCAGCGCCCATGCCGGATTGCGGTAGCCAAGGGCGCGGGTGAGCGCTCCGGCGGTGTGCGTGGTGCTGTGGCTGCCCGCTACTGCGATCGAGGTCGGGGTGGCGGCGAGCAGCAGTCCGAGCGCTTCCGTGTGGTCAAGGATCGGCAGGCACATCTCGCGGGCCCGCGTGGTCTCCGCCTGGCGGGGCAGGGAGTTCGCGGCCGAGACGAGAGCGGACATGTCGGCGCGGACGTGACCGCGGTCGTGTCCAGGCACGACGCCGATCCCGAGATCCGCCAGGTGCGCGGGGATGTCCTGAGGGTGGGCGCACCCGGTGAGGCGGGCGCCGCGCTCGCGCAGCAGCTGGGCCAGGCCCGGCATGCCCGCATCGCCGATCCCGATCAGGTGCGGGCTTGCAAGCAGAGCGGGCCCGGTGTAGTCGACGGGGTGCATGCTCAACTCCTCGGTTGCGGGAATGCGATGGCCGGGGCGGCGGCCTCGGCATGTTCGACGAGCGTGATCAGGGAGCGCAGCGCAGCCGCGGGCTCGGCGATGGCGGCCGTGATGAAGGGGATGCGCGGGTCGGTCAGGTGCAGGGCGCGGCGGACGGCGGCCGTGGCGGCGGGCCGTAACGTGTCGGGCTGGTCAATGACCACGGCCAGGGGGATGCCACGCCGGTGCAGGAATTCGGTCGCGGCCAGGGAGTACCCGGGGACTTGCGGGTCTACGACTACCAGGGCGGCGTCGACGGCGGTCAGCAACTCGTCCCAGCGAAACCAGAGCCGTTCCTCGTCCGGGACGGCGAACAGCGTCACGGCCGCCCGTGCAAGGGTGATGCGGCCCAGGCCGAGCGTCACCGTCGCGTCGGGGTCCTCGCCAAGTCCGCTGCCGGGGGCGGTGACGGCCAGCAGTTCGGTGACTGGGCTCAGCTCGGCGTCGCTCAAGGTGCTCGCCAGGGTGTGAGCGGTTCCGGGCGGCCCGGCTACGAGGACTGCCAGGGATGGGTACCGGTCGAGGAGCAGGCAATCGTCGGCGGACGGTTGGTGAAATCTCAACGGGTCTTCCTGCGTCGGGTCGGAGGGAGGAGTGGCTGGCGGTGGCCAGGTCATGCCTGGTCGAATCCGCGCGCGACTTCGAGGTCACTGACGTGCTGGTCGTGGAACCGCAGTTCGGCGTCGGCCGCCAGCGTGTAGTGGGTGATGACCTGTTCGCCGAACAGCTTGACGGCGAGGCTGCTGTTCTCGAAGGTGTCGACAGCCTCGCCGAGCGAGACCGGCACCAGGGGAGCTGCGGTCGCGCGGTAGGCGTCGCCGGATACCGGCGCGGGCGGGGCCAGGTGATACTCGATCCCCCACCGGGAGGCTGCCGCGGCTGCGGCGACCAGCAGGTACGGGTTGGCGTCCGCTCCGGGCAGTCGCAGTTCCAGGTGCAGGCCCGGTCCGTGCCCGACCACCCGCACCGCACACGAGCGGTTGTCCCGGCCCCAGGCGAACCGAGTCGGCGCGAAGCTGTGGTCGCGGTACCGCTTGTAGGAGTTGACGTATGGGGCGAGGAACGGCATCAGGTCCGGGAGCGCATCGAGCAGTCCGGCCACCACATGCTCGCCCAGCGGCGACAGTTCATCGGGCCACTGTGGGTGAGCGAGTACGGGCTTGCCCTCGCGCCACAGCGACAGGTGCAGATGCAGTCCCGAGGCCGTTGAGTCGTCGGGGGCCGCCATGAAGGTCGCGGCCATGCCGTGCCGGGCGGCGATCGTGCGCGCCGCTTCCTTGAACAGCACGTGCTGCTCGCACGCCTCCAGCGCATCGCCGTACGGGAAGGTGACCTCCAGCTGGCCTGGCGCGCCCTCGGCCTTGATCGCCTCCACCGGCAGGTCGGCGTAGGACAGTGAGGACATCAGCCGGGCGGTGAACTGGGCCACCTCCATCGGTATGTCGAAGGCGTAGTCCCGCCCCGGGCCGGTCGCCGGCCGCCGGGTGCGTGCCCCCGCGCCCTGCTGCCGCGCCTGGTCGTCGTCTTCGGCGTGGTAGACCACGAACTCGGCCTCCAGACCGACCCGTAGCTCCAGGCCGATCTCGGCCAGGGCGGCGATCTGCTCGCGCAGCACCGTGGCCGGGGCAACCGGCAGGCGTTGCCCCGTGGCGTCCAGCGGGTCGGCGAGCACCAGCACCGTGTGCGGAACCCACGGCACCACCCGCGCCGACCGCAGGTCGGGGGCCAGACCGACGTCCGGGTACCCGTCTCGCCACCAGCTTTCGTCGGGCACCATGCCCAGGTCGGTGGCCAGCAGGTATCCGCAGCCCTCCATGTGCATCACTTCGTCCAGCAGTTGATCCACCACGCTGGACGCCGGGAAGGTCTTTCCGCGCAGTCGGCCCTGGAGGTCGATGGTCGCGATCCGCACCCGGCGCGTATCGCCGAACCGCACCGCCTCACGGAACTGGACCGGCGTCACCCTGCCGTGGGGCCGGGTGCCCCTCGCTGGCTGGGGCATCGGTGCGGTGGCCATCACACGACCTCGGCTTCGAGCTCAGCCATCGCCCGGTCGGCGCGCGGGACGCTGTACCGCGGGCCGCTCTTGCGGAAGCTGACCTCGGCGCCGACCAGGACCAGCACGAGCACCACCCCGGCGTAGTTGAACGTGTTCTGGGTCACGGGCGAGACCTGCGGCAGGCAGAACAGCACCGTCACGCAGGCCACCCACACCACAGCCACCACGCCGATCGGCCTGCTCCAGCCGCCCAGGTTCCACGGACCTGGCTTGAACCGCCGCCCGGCGCGCAGCCGCAGAAACACCGGGATCGCGATCGCCGGGGTGATGCCGATGACGTTGATGGAGGTGACCGCCGCGTACGCGGTCGGGGAGTACAGCACCGGCAGGGTCAGCACCAGCGCCGCCACCACCGACAGCCAGACCGCGGCCACTGGTGTGGCGGTGGTCGGCGAGACCTTGCGCCACCATGCGGAGCCCGGCAGCGCGCCGTCGCGGGAGAAGGCGAACGCCATGCGGGAGGCGGCGGCGACCTCGGCCGCGCCGCAGAACAGCTGGGCGCCGATCACGATCAGCATCAGCAGCTTCGCGCCGGTCGGGCCGAGCGCGTCCAGGAAGATCTGCGCGGGCGGCACCCCGGTCGCGGTGCCGACGGTGCCGGCGTAGTTCTGGATGGCGAAGGTGAGCCCGGCCAGCAGGACCAGGCCGGCGATCCAGGACACCCAGATCGAGCGGACGATCCCGCGCGGTGCCGCCACCGACGCCCGCGTCGTCTCCTCGGACAGGTGCGCCGAGGCGTCGTAGCCGCTGAAGGTGTACTGCGCCATCAGCAGGCCGATGCCCACGACGTAGACCGGGTTGTGCCAGCCCGTCTGGTTGACGAAGTGGGTGAAGACGAACGCCGCGGACTGGTGGTGGGCCGGCACGAGGGCCAGCACGCCGACGATCACGGCCACCCCGGCCAAGTGCCAGACCACCGAGACGCCGTTCAGCACGCTGACCAGCCTCACACCGCGCAGGTTCACCAGCGCGTGCAGCAGCAGGATGACGGCGAAGATCAGGAACAGCTTCCCGGGCGTCGGAGTGAAGGAGAACTGCATCTGCAACAGCGCCCCGGTGAACTGGCTTGCCCCGTAGTCGATCCCGGCGATGGCGCCCAACAAGCCGAGCAAATTGAGCCAGCCGGTGTACCAGCCCCACTTCGGCCCGCCAAGGGTGTGCGCCTGGTAGTACAGGGCACCGGAGGTCGGATACGCGGAGGTGACCTCCGCGAACGCCAAGCCCAGCAAAAGGACCATGAAGCCGACCCCGGCCCAGCCCCACAGCATCACCGCGGGGCCGCCAGTGGTCATCCCGAATCCGTAGAGCGTCATGCAGCCGGACAGGATCGAGATCACGGAGAAGGACACGGCGAAGTTCCCGAAGGAGCCCATCCGGCGAACCAGGACCGGCGTGTACCCCAGGGACTTCAGATGGGAGTCGTCGTCCCCAACGTTCACGGGGGCAGCGCGGTGCGAGCGAGACATCAGTTGCTCCAACAAGGTTTCAGGGAAAGGGAAGTAGACGCAAGAGCCGTATCGGGACCCGTCGTGTGGCTCCGGGCTCAGGCGCGGGACGCCGCGGCGAGGGACTGGCGACGGGCGTTCAGCAGCAGGTCGTGACCGCCGCCAGGAATGTCCGCCAAGGCCTCCCAGGGCTCCCGGGAGCCGAGCGCGCCCAGGGCCTCGAAGACCTGGGCCGCCTGCGCCTTGCGGTTGCCGGCCCACAAGGCGTGGGCGAGGTGGCTCAGGTCGGAGACCGAGCGTGCCTCGCTCGACTGCCCGAGGAACCACCCGGCCCAGGCCCGCTCGGTATCCCGCTCGCACGGTTCACGCAGCCACTGGTTGCGCAGCAGCGCACCCCCGCCTGGGTCGGCGCGGATCCGCTCCACGTGCAGGTAGAGCGGAAGCAGCCGCAGCGGCGAACCGGCGGGGGCGTGCCCCAGCAGCCAGCTCGCGAACTCCCACGCGTCCCCCGACCGGCCTTGGCGCAGCCACCACCGCAGCATCCGGTGGTGTCCTTCGCGGCTGTAGGGGTCGCGTCGCTGGAGCTGTGACAGCAGCCACCACGGACCCTCGCCCAGCATCCGGTCGGGCGGCCCGCCGCGTTGCTCCGGGAACCTTCGGCCCGGGTCGAGGACGGCCAGCTCCAACAGAGCCACCCACGGAACGGGATCGGCCGGTGCGATCCGCGCCGCGTGCCAGCACTCCTCGCGGGCCGCCTCGTGCATCGGGCGGGCCTGAGCGTGGTCGGCCCGAGCAGCGGCCAGCGCCCGCAGCACCGCCACCCGCGCCCGCAGCACGGCAAGGTCGATACTGCCCGGATCCTCCCGGGCCCAGTGCTCCAGCACATCCGAGCGCGCCACCGCCCCCGCCAGCACCTGGCTGCGCGTGGTGCGCAGTGGCTGGTCGCGCCCGCTGCGTGCCAGCAGCTCGCGGGTGGACATCCACCGCCCCGCCTGGAGATCGGCCACCGCACCGCGTAGCTGGCCGTCGAGTCCGGCAGGATGGAAAACCACTTCGTCCTGACGCCCGGCGACCGCCATCACCGCGCCCCGCCCGCGGCCGGCAGGCCCAGTCGGCCGAGCGCGCCGTACCGGGACACCGTCACGTCGTCCAGTTCGCTGAGTGCTTCGACGTCGGGCCGCCACTGGTTGACCATCGTCAATCCGGGGTCGGCGAGCTCCACGCTGCTCATAAGCGCGGCGAGCCGCTCCCGGCTTCGGGGGAAGATCTTGATCCCGTGGGACTGATAGATCGCGCTGATCGTCTGCCACGTTGCCGGAGCGAAGTCCGCGGTGGCGTGGGAGACGATCAGCCATGAGCCCGGCGGTAGACCCTGCATCAGCTCGGCGAGAAGTGCCTGCGGGTCCTCCTCGTCCGAGATGTATTCCAGCAACGATTCCAGGACGACCGCCACCGGGCGCGCCGGGGTGAGCAGCGAGCGCACAGCGGTGGAGGCGAGGATGTGCTGTGGATCGCTCAGCCGACCGCGTGTAACCGTCAACTGGTCCGGATGGCCGACTAGTTCGGCTCGCAGGTGGCTCAGAACGATTAGGTCGTGCTCCACGTGCACCACCCGCGCCCCCGACGCCTCCTCCCGGACCACTCCATGCAGGTGCGGCCGGGACGGCAGGCCGGCCCCGATGATCAGGTAGTCCTGAACCTGCACGTCCCGGGCCAGGTGCCGGAGCGCGCGCACCACGAACCGCCGACGAGCTTGCAGAGCCTTCGCGAGCGTGGGTGTGGCCTTGGCCAGCTGATCCGCAGCCGCCCGGTCGACGGGGAACGCGTCCTTGCCGCCGACGAGGTGGTTGTCGATCCGGGCCGGGACCGGCCGCCCGGTGCCCAGGTCTGAGCCGGGCACCCAGCCACAGAGGTAGGTCAGGATCGGAGCAGCCGTCGGACTGGCGCCAGCCAATGGCTCCACACAGCGTGCCTGGGATGGTGTCTGCTGCCGCTTCTGAAGCGTGGCCATGGTGTCCTCGGCGATTTCTGGGCCTTCGGGGGTGGGGCTTAGTGCACCCGCACACCGCGGAGCGGGTCCGCGGTGTGCAGGCTTTCGGATGGGGTGGGCCGCGCCCTTCGCGCGATGAGCGCGGCCCGTTCTTCCTGCTGCGGCGCCAAGCTGGTGGAACGCGACCACAGCAGGAGACCTTCAGCTGTCCATCGACGTCGAACTTCATGCTGTCGGTGGATCGATGGACGGGGTCACCGCAGAGCGGGACGAGTTTGGGACGTCCTGGGACGTCTTGCAGGTTGGTATGGGGAGAGATAGGCAACATGCCGTCATGGCATCGGACGGACGACCTGGTCAGCCGTCGATCGCGATTCCTTCGACAGATCAAAGAGAACCACTGCCAAGTTGGCTGAAACAGAGCAGACTTGCTGCATACATGTGGCGTGCATGCGACAAAGTCGCGGCTGAGCTGTGGTGTTGCGGGAGTAAGAAGTTCAGGAGGCAGCCGATGGTCGTCAACAGGAGGCCAGACCTGGTGGCCCAGCGGGAGCTGGTCGGCCACACCCAGGAGACCCTCGCGGCCTCACTCGGAGTAGACCGGTCTACAGTCCACCGTTGGGAGAGCGGGAAGGGTGCCCCTCGTCCATGGCTTCGGCCCCTGCTTGCCGCAGAGCTGCGCATTACTACGACGCAGCTGAACGCACTGCTGGCGACCGACCAAGAAGGAAGCGACGTAGCTGATCCGCGAGCACCGGCAGTGATCTCCGAGCGTGTTGCTGAAGCCGGCGAACTACATCTGGCCGAAAGCGAGATGCACGTAGCGGACTGGGCATCCGGTTTCAAGACCCCAGCGACCCTGCTGACGGACGGCCGTCCTTGGGTGACGCCCGACGACGTCGCCGTGGCGGACAGCATGCTCGCAATGTTCCGCCAGCTCGACCATACGCACGGCGCTGGCCCCTTCGCCGCTCAGGTGACCGCCTATATCGACACCGAGCTCGCGGCGCTGCTCTCCCGACCCGCCGCGAGCGAGGACACGGTGCACGCCAGGGCCCGTGTAGCCACTGGCTTCCTGGAGTTGGCCGGCTACCAGGCCGTCGATGTCGGGGATCCAAACCGCGCCCGGGCGTACTACCTCCGGGCGTTGGCGTTGACGAGCGCGACTCACAACCAGGCATATGGGGCCTACCTCGTCGCGGTGAACCTCGGGCACCTGGCTCTGCACGGCCTCCAGCCGCGCACCGCCCTGCACTGGGCCGAGTCTGCGGCAACAGCAGCTAGCACTGCGGCGAGTCCCGCGACGCGAGCCGCCATCACCGCGGTACGAGCACGGGCCCACGCTCGGATGGGCCAGGAGCAGGAAGCTACCGCGCTGATCCTCCAGGCGGAGCAACTGCTCAGCTCGTCGGTTCCCGCAGACGAACCGTCGTGGATCAGGTACTTCACCCCCGCTTACCTGGCGGACGAGGTTGCACACTGCCTGCACGACCTCGGCCGCTCCCCGGCCGCCCGGGGCCACCTCGCGGACGCCATCCAGGGCGTGGGGCGCGACAAGGTGCGACGCCTGGCGATCGACGCTGCCCTGCTCGCCTCGACGTGGCTGCGTTCGGGCGACATCGACCAGGCGTGTGCCGCCGGCCTCGATGCGGTGAACTACGCAGCCAGAACCTCATCCGGGCGCTGCATCCAGCGCGTCGCTGACGTCCTGGCCGGGCTCGACGCCCATGCCGACTACGCGCCGGTAGCCGAGCTGCGCGAGTACGCACGCTCCGTCCTACCGGCTGCGGACCGGGCAGCGGCGGCTACGGCTCGCGGCGCATGAGTCCTTCGTAGAAGTCGAGCTCGGCCTCCAGGGCGCGCTCCAACGCGGCCGGCGCGGACAGGTAGTGGCCGACGCCCTCCAGGAAGAGGGTCTCGTGGGCGTGACCGAGTGCCGCAAGATCGTCCGAGAACCGACGGGCGTCCTCCGCAGCGGCGATCTCGTCAGCGGTACCGTGGATCAGCAGCACCGGGATGTGCATAGCCTCGGCGCGGACTTCACCGGCCCGGCCAGCCAGGATGGCTGCGTGTGGCCGCTGGAAGCGGGGGACGGCCTTCTCCCAGCGCGCCGGGTCGATGATCGCGGAAGTGGCGGTAGCCGCCGTGAACGGGCCTTGTCGGCAGGCAGCCTGCAGAGCGGTATATCCGCCCGCGCTGGCTCCGGAAATGAAGACGGCCTCACGTAGCACTTTGCCGCTCTCCAGCAGGTGGCGGGCTACGGTCGCGCAGTCCTCCACGTCGTACTCGCCCCAGTGGCCGTGCAGGGATTGTCGGAAGGCCCGGCCCTGGCCGGTGCTGCCGCGATAGGCCACTTCCGCCACGGCGAAGCCTCGGCTGACGAAGAACTGCACAGTCCAGTCCAGGCGCAGTGGGACGTCGTCGGTGGGGCCTGGGTGGGCGCGGACGATCAGTGGGGCAGGCTGTCCTCGGTCGGGCTGATGCAGCAGGTAGCGGATGGGGAGTCGGCCCGAGCGGGCGGTCCGAATGGCGGGGGGCGGGGTGGTGGACAGTACAGAGATGTCGTTGGTGCTGGAGCCGATCGATACCGCCGGTTGCCCTCCGGGTCGGCCGAGGTCGACCGTTCGTACGGACGGTCGACTGGTGGGGGTTGATCCGATGAGGAACACGTGGTCGCCGAGCGTGGCAACGTATGGCTTGACCGAGGTCACGTTGGTGGCGGGCCGGGTCAGCAGCCCATCGCGGTCCATAGCCACCAGTTCGGTGCGGATGCCGTCGTGGACCGTCAGCACGATCTGCCCGGAGTCGGTGAAGGCGTACGACCTGTACCCGCCCTCCCAGGGAGCAGGCGCGCAGTCGGCGTCCATCGGCGCTACCGGCTCCACAGCCTCGCCTGTCCAGCGGTAGAGGTTCCACCATCCGGTGCGGTCAGACATGAAGTACAGCTGCCCGCCGGGGCCCCAGAGTGGCTGGACCACGGCTTCCCGGTCGCTGCCGGCCAGCAGGTGCCCTGGGCCCGTCTGGTCGGGCAGCGAGTCGATCAGCATGAGCCTCGTGGAGTCCCACGGCATCCGGTCGGAGTCCCACTCCAGATAGGCGAGCGTGCCGCCGTGCAGCTGCGGGGCGGCGAGGAATCCGGTAGAGCTGACCAGCACCCGAACTTCGCCGTCCTGGGCGATCTCAACGATCTGGTCGCCGTCGTCGGTCCCTCGGACAGCGAGCAGGGTCTCCCCAGCGTGGTGCAACTCGCCGTACAGGTAGTCATCAGCCACAGCGACCGCCGGCTCCGTTCCCCCGTCGGGCCGGAGCCGGTAGACCTTGTTGTCCTCGCCAACGACCCACTGAGCGTTCGCGGCAATGGCGAAGGAGCCACCGCCGTACGCGTGAAGCCAGCCACCCACCGACATTCCAGGCGGAGTTTGTGCCCGGGGCGGAGCGTTACGGCCTGCGCGCATCAACCGGCGGGCCCCGCCCATGTCGGGGTCGGACTGGAGCCACCACAGGGCGCCGTCCGCAGTCAGCAGTTCATCGTGCGACACCTGCTTGCGGGCCACCCACTGCGCCGTGAGCGGCCCACCGTCCTCGCCGGTCATCCGTTCCCCTTGGCCGTCACCGTGCCCGGGCTCGAAGGCTACCGATCCGGCGGGCACGGCCGAAGGGAAGGGCTCAGGCGTCGCTGCTCTCCTTCGGAGCGTAGCGCAGCAGGACGACGTCGCCGACTGGTTGGGCCTCGATCAGCTTCAGTCGGCGGGTGCTACCGCCAGGGAACTGCGCGGGCTGGACGAACCGCGGTGCGGCGGCGTCGCCGACGAGCAGGGGCGCGACGGCAATGTGTACCTCGTCGGCCAAGCCCTGGGAGAGAAACTGGGTGTGGATGGAGCTGCCGCCCTCGACCATCAGGCGCTTGACGCCGCGGGTGGCCAGGTCTTCGAGGAGCGCACCGAAGTCCACGGTCGGACCGGTGCTGACGATGTCGGCGAGTCCGCCCAGGCTCTCGCGCAGCTTCGACGCGGCAGCGTCGGTGGTGTAGACAACCTTCTTGTCACCGAAGTGCCAGAACTTGAGGTCACGGTCGAGGTCGCCGCTCGCGGAGATGGTGACCTTGAGGGGATACTCGGACTTGCCTGCGGCGATGCGCTCCTCGCGGCGCTTGTCGCTGTAGACGAGCAGCCTCGGGTTGTCGCTGCGCAGGGTGTTGCCGCCGATGAGGATGGCGTCCGATTCGGATCGGACCTGGTCCACGCGGTCGAAGTCCTCGGCATTCGACAGGAGCAGGCGCTGCGGAGAGCTGTCGTCGATGTAGCCATCGATGGAGGTGGCAACGCTCAGCAGGACGAAGGGGCGGTCGGCCATCGTGCGATCCGTTCTCTCGGCGTGAAGTCCACCCTGATCAGACTTCATGGAACATCATGCTGTCGAGTGCTGCCTGAAACTGGCTCACTTCAGAAACAGCGCGCCATGGTTGGAGCAGGGCGTCCAGTGCAGCCAGCTCGCTGAAGATCCGGGCCGATCCAGTTACGGCACCGATCGACAGGGCTTCAGTGGCGGTGGCGGCAGCCAGTTCCGGGCCGACCGCGTGGAGCTGGGCGACGGCGGACCGGGCGAGGTAGACGCCTCGGTCACGACGGTATGAGGCCGGCAGCGCACGGATGGCCCGCTCAAAGCCGATCACCGCCGCCTCGTGGTGGCCCAGGGCGGACAGGGAGCGTGCTCGCTGCGCCTCCACATAGGCCGCGTTCATCCAGCGTCCCCGGCCGATCGCCTCCTCGTGCTCTCCGCTGACCAGGACGAGGGCCTGATCGTAGGCCCTCTGGGACGAGAGTTCGTCGCCGAGCAGTGCGTGGCCGTGCGCGCCGTAGACCGCGCCCATGGCGCTGAGCCGGCTGTCCGGGTGGGCCAACCGTTGTGCGGCATCGGCGAGGTCGACTGCATCGAGCGATTCCTGCATGTCACCGGCGAGTTGGGACTTCCGCGCCATGACGTAGGTCGTCAGGTCAGCGTCTCCGGCGCCGTTGGACCAGTCGACCGCCCGATCTGCCCAGTACTGGGCGGCAGGGTGATCACCGCTGTCCTGGTACAGCCAGCTACAGAACTCCGCGTACTCGGCCTGGACTTGCAGGAGGTCTCGGCGATCGCGACCGTTCGCCTCACGGCGAAGATGCTGCACGAGACGGATGTGTCCCTGCGCGGTGGCGATGACGTTGCGGGGGCCGAGTACGTTGTCGCACTCGGCGAGCGATCGCCGCAGGGTCCGCATGTTCTCTACCGGGTTCACGTCAGGCGAGAGAGCGGGTGGGGCCATCTGTAACGAAGGAGCGGCGTTTCCGGAGAGCACTGCCCCGCCGACCGCTGCTGTGATCCCGCGCAGCAGAGCTCTGCGCGGCATGGCCACGAAGATGATCTTTCCGTCTGATGTTCGGCAGCCGACCCGGACTTCTCCGCTCATGAGCGCCATGGAGGCACCAGCGGGCAGCATGTCGGCCAGGGGCTCCCTGTGCTGGGGTGTGCTCGCAGGGCTGGAAGGCTTGCGCCTGGCGGGGGGTGGTGGAGGGTCCGGCTGGGTGGACGGCGTGAGTAGCTCCGTCAGCTCATCCGGGCTCACCCGCAGCAGTGCGGCGAGCTTCGGCCTCTGCCACGGCCGCGGCTCGCCATCGCCGCGCTCCCATCGGCCCACCGTCGAGCGCTCGACGCCGGACGCTTCGGCCAAGGACTCTTGCGTGAAGCCCGCGCCCTTCCGGTGCTGGATGAACCGCTCGCGTCTGCGCCCCATCGGCCACCACCCCCAACTGCGCCAAACCGTCCGTTGGCAGAACGTGCCAGGCCGCGCCTGGGTTTCCCCCAGGGATGCCACAACAGTGCATCAATTCTGCTCTGTTCAATGACCGTTCGCAGCGATTCCCTGGTTCTCGCCGGTCAGCCCGGCGAACACCCGATGGAAGGAAGGTCAACGGCATGGAAAGCACCTCGCCTGCTGTCCAGGACGACAACGGAGGCGGCCTCCTGCTCGCCGCCCGCAAGATCCGGGCCGCGCGTTCCCGCGCGGATGTCCCCTCCGACAACACGGGCGGCAAGTCCGACCAGAACGACACCTGAGTCGGACGCCCACGATGCATGACACCGCTTCGTGGGCGGTGTGCCTGGGTGGGGACCAGTTCCTCACCCAGGCGCTCCACCGCTCCTACGTCGTCGTTCCCGCCAAAGAGGCGGACGCCGGTCCCCTGCTGTCCTGGGACGACCTGAACACGATCCTCGCCACCCACCGCATCGAGTCGCCCCGGCTGCGGCTGTCGGTGGACGGGCAGACCGTACCCGTCGGCCAGTACTCGACCCCCATCGCCAACCGGCGCGGGGTGACCTGGAACCGGATGCACCCGGCCCAGCTCCACGCCAGTCTCGCCGGTGGCGCCTCGCTGGTGGTGGACGCCATCGACGAGATCCATCCGCCGGTCCGCGCCGCCGCCGAAGCGCTGGAGCGCTTCATCGGCACACCTGTGCAGACGAACGCCTACGCCTCGTGGACCGAGCAAGAGGGCTTCGGTCGGCACTGGGACGACCACGCGGTGGTCGTGGTCCAGCAGTACGGGGCGAAGCGCTGGCGCCTGTGGGAGCCGACCCGGCAGGCACCCACCTTCCGCGACGTGGACGCCCCCGAGGAACCCGAGGGCGAGCCGGTCGCGGACTTCATCCTCAACCCGGGCGATGTCCTGTACCTGCCGCGCGGATGGTGGCACAGCGTCACCGCTGACCAGGGCACCGAGTCGCTACACCTCACCTTCGGACTCGTGGCCCAGACCGGGGCCACGCTCCTTGGCTGGCTGGTGGACGAACTGCACGAGAGCCCTGTTATCCGGACGGACATCCCGCTCCACGCCGACGTGCAGGAGAAGGCCGCCTACCTGGACGACCTGCGAGCCGCGGTGCTGACCGCGCTGTCGGACCCCGATCTGGTCGACCGCTGGGCGCGGTCCTCCGGCACCACCCACTTCGGCCGACCAGCACCGTCCCTGCCGTACGTGAGCTCTCTCCCCGCCGAGAGGGAGATCGCGGTGCGGATCACCGCCCCGCGCGCCGAGGTCACCAGCAACCCGACCGCCGGGACCGTCACCCTGTCCGCCGCCGGAACCGCATGGGACTTCTCCGACCGCGCCGCACCCATCCTGCAAACCCTGCTGACCGGCAGCACGGTCAGCATCGGGGAACTTGCCGACGCCGCCCACCTGGAGGCCAAGGACGTGGCCAGCGTCCTAACCGTCCTCGTCCAGGGCCAAGCCCTGGCCGTCGTCAGGGCCGGCCGATGAGCCCCGAACTCGGCCTGGGGACCTACCGGGTGCGCGCCGTCAGCGACGCGGCGCGCACCACCCTCATGGCCGGGGCTCAGTGGATCGACACCGCCCCCAACTACGCCCACGGCCGGGCACACCTCGACCTCGCCTCGGTTCTCGCCGAGTACCCAACCGCCAAGGTGACGACAAAGACCGGCTTCCACCCGAACAGCCGCCACAGCATCGCCCCCGCGGACGTCCGCGCCCAGACCGAGGAATCGCTCGCCGTTCTCGGTCGAGCCGACATCGTCTTCGTCCACAACCCCGAGCGGTCCAGCCACGACCGGGAGCAACTGCACCACAACCTCCGGGCCGCGTTCGCCGTGCTGGAGGAATTCGCGCACGCCGGCCGCATCGGGGGCTACGGCGTCGCCACCTGGTCCGGCTTCACCACGCAGGCGTTCACCATCGCCGAACTGACTGAACTGGCCAGCCAAGCGGCCGGATCGGCGGCCCACCACCTCATCGGTGTGCAGATGCCGGTCAGTCTCGTCGTGGCCGAGCCCATCGCCCAGGCCCTCAACGGAGACGGCCCCCTTGTTCACGCCCGACACGCAGGAATCACCACCTTCGCATCCGCCCCCCTCCACGGTGGCGAACTGCCCAGCCTCATGACACCCGAACTGGTGAACCTCATCCAACCGGGATCGACCCCGCACACCGCCGCGTTCCAGCTCATCGGAGCGTGCCCGGCGCTGGACGTCGTCCTCACGTCGACCAGCACCAGCCAGCATTGGGACGATGCCAGGGAGGCTCTCGCCAAGCCGATCCCAGAACAGCGACTCAGGACGGTACTCGATGTCCTTTCAGCCTGATGCCGACACCCGGGAGAACCTGCTGGCCGCGCACGCCAAGGTCGCAGCGTTCCTCGGCCTCGCCTGCACCGGACCGCCGATCTTCGGCACCTCTGGCACTACCGTCGGATGCGCAGCCGACTTTGTCTGGCTCCGCGTCTCCAGAAGCAGCCGCAAGCGAGCGCCGCGGCCGGCCGGCCAGGGTGCCCTCGGCGCAGAGCAGATCCTCTCCGCCGCCATCCCTCGGCCCCGGCTCCACAGCACTGTGGACTGGACCGATAGCTCCTGGTTCTACCAGGCCGACGTCTTCGATCTGGTGGGGCCGGCGATCTCTTCAACGCCGGACCTTCGAGCCGACCCCGGCTTGGACGACGGCTGGTGGGCCGCACTGAGCGGCGCCCTCGCCGACATCGCGACCGTGACTGCGCCGAGTGCGAAGATCACCCTGCGCCAGGCATGGGTCGAAGAGGTCTTCCCGAAATACCTCGGCATCCCGGCCCCGGCCGACGTCGAGCGCACCGTCGGCCATGGTGACCTCCAGTGGGCCAACCTGACCGCCGGGCCACTCCAGATCCTTGACTGGGAGCGCTGGGGCCTCGTTCCAGTCGGCTACGACCCCGCGGTTCTGTGGGTCAGCAGCCTCCTCGTACCCGTCGTCGCGGACCGAGTCCTGGTCGAGTTCTCCGACATCCTGGACACCCCGGCCGGCCGTGTCGGACAGCTGGTCGCTCTCGCGGAGATGCTTCAGGCCGTCGACCGCGGCCACTACCCGCAGTTGGCAACCATCCTGGCTGATCGCGCGCGTGACCTCACTGGGGTCCCCCTCCCGCAGAATGCCCTTTCCAAGGGTGCTCGGTAGCTCATGCACCGGACGGGCCATTCATAGCCAGCTCCCTGATCTTCCATTTGTGGCGTCGGTGAGGCGACGTACTACACGCGCTGACTTGACTGAAAACGTCTCGGGACGTCTCTAGAACGTCCCGGAACGTGGTTGGAACGTGCTCGGTCGGACCGGCAAGATCGAGCGCTGCCGTAGCGCCGACGACTCCAGACGCCCGGAGCCAGGACTGCGGCACCTACTTTCTCGCCCGCAAGCCCGACTCGTGCAGCTCCCTCTCCCTGAGCAAGATTCATTCCTTCCGAAAGACAGGTGGCCATGAAGCACGAGGCGCAACAAACACCGCTGAAGGTAATGGACAACCGATACTCGCCCGGCATGCGCAAATGGAACCTCCGGTTCGGCATCACGTCCCGCTGCAATATCCGCTGCCAGTACTGCCTGCCTGAGGGAAAGCAGGGTGTGATCGTCCAGCCTTCGCTGAAGGAGGCGATCGAGGTCCTTCAGGCCGGCTACGACATCGGCTTCCGGCGGGTCCACTACACCGGCGGGGAACCCACCGTTCGACGGGACTTCGTGGAGATGCTCCGCGCGGGCAAGGAGATCGGCTACGACCAGCAGATCGTCACAACCAACGGCTACCGCCTGCACCACTTCATCGAGGAGGCGATCGACGCCGGCCTGACCCGCGCGATCATCAGCATCGACACCCTGGATGAGCAGCGCAACCAGGACATCACCCGTCGAGGCTTCCACGCTGACACCCTGCGCAGCATCGAGCGATCGGTCGAGCTGCTGCCGACCCTGACCAAGATCTCGTGCGTGACGATGCGCGACACCCTGCACGAGCTGCCCGCGTTCATCGAGTACGCCCGGCAGTTGAACAACAGCGGCGGGGCAGGCCAGTTGGCGATCAAGCTGAACCAGTTCTTCCCCTCGAACCCCGCACAGCTCGGCGCTGAAGGCGAGGCGTTCTGGAAGGACCAGTTCGTGGAGGAGCCGGCGATCCTCGAAGCGCTCGCCAGGGCGGGTGAACTGCGCCCGGTGCGGCGGGAGTCGATAGAGGGCGACAACCCGAGCTACAACTACTACGAGATCGGCGACACCGGCGTGAAGGTCGCGGTGCTCGCGATGTTCTCCTGGGACTACCCGTGCGGCGGCTGCTGGAAGCTGCGGATCAGCCCGAACGGGATGACGACGGTCTGCATCAGCCAGAAAAACCCGCCGATCCTGTGGGGAATGTCGCTGGACGAGAAGCGCGAGACGTTCAAGCGCCTGACCGGCTACCGCGACAGCGAACAGTTCGACATCGACAACCCGAACCGCAAGCACTACCGCGACCAGCTCGGCGAGCTGCGGTTCGACAAGGTCGTCGGCCCGCAGAAGACGATCGCGCACTTCCGCACCATCCTCACCCGCGAGGCCTTGGAAGCGCGGGGTGAGATGTGACGGACGTGGACCGCCTGTGCTTCGGCACCTCGACGTTCGTCGCCGGCCGTCTGCTCCCCGGCAAGGACTCGCGGCCCGGCCTGGCTGCGCTGCGCGCCGCGCTGGACGCCGGGATCCGCACGATCCACTCCAATCCACACCTCGGCACGCAGTGGGCGGTACGGGAGGTACTGGACGAGGTCGGCCCGGTCGCCGGGCTCCGTCACCTGATCAAGGCGGAGTGCCCGTTGCGAGGCGATCTCGAAGCACGCATCAGCACCGCCATCGAGATGTCCACCGGGCAGTTGGGCATCAGCCGGATCGACGCGCTGGTTCTGCAAGTCGATCTCAAACGCACGGAGCGGACTGAACTGCTCAACGACCAAGTAGCGTTGGGCAACTTCTACAGGACCGGCGCGCGGGTGGCGTTCGCTTCCGGCCGCATCGGTGCGGTCTACGCCTACTGCCACGGCCCGGCAGCCGTCCGCGCCGCTCTGCGCGAGGAGCCGATCACGGCCATCGCCGCCCAATACCACCTCGCCTCACCCTGGCCGATCTCCCATCTCGCCCAGATCACCCGGGCCGGCCGCAGCTTCGTCGGGATGTCGCCGCTCAACCGCGGTGCCCTGATCGACCCGCTCTCCCGCACCGCGAGCTCCAGACTCCGCCCACTCACCTGGGCGCTGCGCGACCCCCGCGTGGAGACCGTGGCCATCACCATGTCCTCGCCGGATCACGTCCACGAGGTGATCGACACCGCCCAGCACACGCAACGATCAAGGCCGTCCGACCCTCACGCCGGCGGCACCGCGCTCAAGGAGACCGTCCTGTGATTGACCTCGCCCGGCTGTGGACGGACCCCGAGAGTCATGTCCGGGCCGACAGCGCGATCTGCATCCCCAGAGACCTGCGCCCGTGCATCGGCGGCCAGGACTCGATCGGCAGGCGCGGTTGACTCTGACCCTGGGGCTGAACTTCGGCACCCACGACGCGGCCGCGGCCATCGTTCACAACGGGACGGTGGTCGCCGCCGTCGAAGAGGAGCGCCTGAACCGTATCAAGAACACGAAGGTGTTCCCCGAACAGGCAATCCGGGCTTGCCTGGACGTGGCTGGCGCCCACCCGCAGGACCTCGACCAGGCAGCGCTGTTCGTTGACCCGAAGCTTCACCTACTCCTGGCGCCGTCGAACCTGCGTTACGGCACTCCGGCGTCGATCGGCTCGCTGCTGTCTGACCTGGACAAGTACCGCACGCGCCGCCGGCTTCCCCACGCGATTCGCCGCAGCGGCCTCTTACCAGTGCACTTACCGCTCGTTCCCGTGGCGCACCACCGTGCGCACGCTGCCAGCGCCTACCTGACCTCCCCGTTCGATGACGCCTTGGTCGTCACCCTCGACGGCCGCGGCGAGTACGAGACCGCCGCAATCTACGACGGCATCGACGGCCGGATGACGAGGCAGCACCACATCGTCTATCCGCACTCGTTCGGATACCTGTACAGCGCGCTGACCCGGTACCTGGGCTTCCGGCCGCAGAGCGACGAGTACAAAGTGATGGGTCTGGCGGCGTACGGAGGCCCGCGGTACCTGGATCAGATCCAGCGCCTCGCCTGGTTGGACGAGCGCACCGGCCAGCTGCACCTGAACCTGCGCTACTTCGACCACCACCGCCGGCCCAGTGCCCAGCGCAGCCTGTACAGCCCGGCTCTGGTCGAGCTTCTCGGGCCGCCCAGGGGCCCTGATGACGCGATCACCGATCGGCACCGCGACATCGCCCGCGCGCTGCAGCACCTCCTGGAGCAGTTGGTCGGCTCCTACCTCGCGTTCGCGCAGCGCCTCGTACCGCGTCGATCGCTGTGCCTGGCCGGCGGCGTCGCGCTCAACTGCGTCGCCAATGCCGCAGTGATCGCTTCGGGTCGGTTCGACCGGATCTTCATCCAGCCCGCAGCAGGTGACGCCGGGACCTCCGCCGGCGCGGCGCTGGTCTCCGGGGCCAGCCCGGTCCGGCACCCTTTGCAGCACACGTTCCTCGGCCCCACCTACGAGGCGGACACAATCCGCGCGGCCCTGAGCAGCATCCCCGCCGATCGGTACCGGGTGCGTCACACGGCTGAGCCGCACCGGGAGGCCGCGCGGCTACTGAGAGCAGAGAAGGTGATCGGCTGGTTCCAGGGCCGGATGGAGTTCGGTCCGCGAGCGCTGGGAGCCCGCAGCATCCTGGCCTCCCCCCAGCACGCCGCGACCGCCAACCGGATCAACGCCATGATCAAGCAGCGGGAGGCGTTTCGACCGTTCGCGCCGGCCGTACTGGCTGAGCACGCCGACGACTTCTTCGCCCTGCCGTCGGCCGGTGAACTCGTGTACCCGTACATGCTGGCGACCGGCACCGTGCGCCAGCAGCAGCGGGCACTGCTTCCCGCAGTCGTCCACGTGGACGGGTCCGCCCGCGTCCAGACGGTGCATCGGCGCACGAACCCCCTGCTGTGGAACGTCATCGACGCGTACCACCAGCTTTCGGGGCTGCCTGTCTTGCTGAACACCAGCTTCAACGGCGCGGACGAGCCGATCGTCTGCACCCCGAGCGATGCGGTCAGCACCTTCCTGCGCTGCGGTCTGGACGCACTCGTGGCCGGCCCGTACGTCATCGAGGAGATCACCCGTTGAACCGCCCCAGCAGCATCATCCCTGCCCCCTTACGCCTAGCGGTGGAACGAGAGTTCGGCCCTGTCCTCCGCCTCTCGGAGCGACCAGGCGGCCACACACCCGGCATCAGCGCCGTACTCACCCTGGCCAACCGACGCGTCTTCCTCAAGGCGATAGAGGTCTGCCACCCGCTCTCGAAGGACCACCAGCTGGAGGCCGGGATCAACTCCGTCCTGCCGCCCGGCCTCGGACCCCGGTTGCTGTGGTCCGACACCGTGGGTGGCTGGCTCGCCCTCGTCTTCGAGTTCGTCGACGGTCGCCACCCCGATCTCAGCCCACGCTCACCGGACGTCCCCATGGTCTTGGAGAAGATCAGCATGCTGATCGACTTCCTGACCCCCAGCCCGTACGCCGATGCCGCTGCGATCAGCGACCACCGCGCCTACCGGACGGCGCCGATGGAACTCCTTACCGGTGACACGCTGCTTCACTGCTCCCCCCGACCGGACAATCTGATCATCAACAGCGAGGTCCACGTGGTCGACTGGGGTTCCAGCCGCGTGGGGGCGGGCTGGTTGGTGGTCGCATTCATGGTGCCGCACTTCATCGTGGCTGGACACAGCCCCCGCAGCGCTGAAGCACTCGCCCGCACTGTCCCAGCCTTCCGGGCAGCCTCCCAGAAGGCCGTGGCGACCGTCGCGCAGGTCCTGGCGACCTACTGGGGCAGCCGCATCGACCACTACCCGCCCGGTGCTTTGTACGACTACCGCGTCCGGGCCGCCCACGCTGCCGGCAGCTGGGCGGCGCACTGCAACACGCCGTAGATGGTCGGCCTGCGGCGGTCCCCGCCGCAGGCCGACTACGGCACGAGAATGATCCTCAACCCGCATAGGCCCAGCTCACCGCCGAGCTGTCCGGATCTGAGGAGCAACACGTGCACCGCAACATCCCGCCATCCGACCTTGCCCCCGTGGAGGATGCCGCTCGTGACGGCATCGAGCGCTTCGGGGCCGGGTGTCTGATCCGTGACGGTGACCGGATCCTCCTGCTCAGACGGAAGCAGGGCGACTGCATGGAGGGCCTGTACGAGCTTCCATCCGGTGGTGTGGAGCCCGGTGAAAGCGTGGAGGAGGCCGCCCGGCGGGAGACCATGGAGGAGAGCGGCCTGGCGGTAACGATCACCGGCTACCTCGGCTCCGTCGATTTCACCAACCGCAAGGGGCAGCGGGGCCGGCAGTACGCCTTCACCGCCACTGCGGCGAGCACCGAGCCCATCATCTTGAGCGAGCACGACGACTTCGTCTGGGCCAAGCCGGATGCCCTGCCGGATGTCTCGGACGCTGTGCGCAGTCTGATCGCGCTGGACGAGAGGATCCGATCGACCTCGGCAACCGGCTGTGCGGGCGCCTCCGGCAGCGGAGGCCGCTGAGCTGGGAGGCTCCAGGCTATGACGACAGTCCGCCATTACTCAGGGTGATCGGCTGAATCTGGACGGCGATTCTGCGTTGCTCGTGGCGTGCAGGGCGTTCTATCCTCTGGACAACGCGCTGACGGAGACAAGTAGCCGCAGGGCACGCGAGCCAAGAGAGCTGCTGGCAGCTGAGAAGGCAGCCTCGCGTCCTGCTGCGAATCCCCTCCCGAGTGCGGGGAGGAACGGCCGGAAGCGGCCCAATGCCCCGCCGGTTCGCTCCCGTTATCGAGCTGTCGAGGCCGCTGCCTTCGGGTGGCGGCGAAGGCGTGGTGGCACCGCGAGTTCCCTTCTCGCCCACGCCCCCAAGGGATCACGTCGAACTCCGACTGATCGATGGGACCCGAAATGCTGGACATCACCTTGATCCGCGAGCATCCCCAACGCGTCGAGCGCGCGCTGGCCAAGCGAGCCGTTCGCATCGACCTCACCGCCTTCCTCGCCCTGGACGAGAAGTACCGGCATGGCACGACCGAGGTGGAAGCGCTACGCGCCGACCGCAAGCAGATCTCTCGCGAGATCGCGCGGCTGGACTCGGCGGACCCGGCCGCCGTCGCCAAGCGCGCCGAGGCAACCGAGCTCGGCACCCGTATCGCCGCACTTGAGGAGCAGCTCACCAGCCTGACCGGGGAGCGTCAGGCGTTCCTCGACCAGCTGCCCAACCTGCCCGACGAGGACGTGCCGACCGGCGGCAAGGAACAGAACGAGGTCGTCCGTGAGCACGGCACCCGGCCGGAATTCGACTTCGAGCCGCGCAACCACGTCGATCTGGCCCGGCAGCTCGGGCTGATCGACTACGAGCGCGGCGTCAAGCTCGGCGGCACCGGCAACTGGGTCTACCGCGGGAACGGCGCCCTGCTGGAGTGGGCGCTGCTCAACTTCTTCATCGAGACCCACGTCCAGGACGGCTACGAGCTCGTCCTGCCGCCCCATCTGTTGACCTATCAGGCTGGCTACACCGCAGGTCAGTTCCCCAAGTTCGCCGAAGACGTCTTCGCGTTGGAGCAGGGCTCGGCCGGACCGCAGCGATTCCTGCTGCCGACCTCGGAGACCGCCCTGGTCAACCTCCACCGCGACGAGGTCCTGACGGAGACCGAGCTGCCCCGCAAGTACGTCGCCTACTCGCCCTGCTACAGGCGCGAGGCCGGCAGCTACCGCTCCGCCGACCGTGGAACCCTTCGCGGCCACCAGTTCAACAAGGTCGAGATGTTCCAGTTCGCGCATCCCGATGCTTCTGAACTCGCCCACGAGGAGCTCCTGGCCAAGGCAGCCACGTTGGTCGAGGCACTCGGCCTGCACCACCGGATCACCCGGCTGGCTGCCGAGGACACCAGCGCCGCGATGGCCAAGACCTTCGACGTCGAGGTCTGGCTGCCCAGTATCGGTGGCTACGTCGAGGTGAGCTCGGTGTCGAACGCCCGGGACTATCAGGCCCGCCGCGGCAACATCCGCTACCGCCCCGCAGCGGGGAAGTCCGGCTACGTGCACACCCTCAACGGCTCCGGGCTGGCCACCAGCCGCCTCGTACCGGCCCTGCTGGAGCAGCACCAGCAGCCCGACGGCACCGTCACAGTGCCGAAGGTGCTGCAACGCTGGCTCGGCCGCGAGTCCCTGGCTCCAGCAACGGCCAGCTAGCCGTATCCGCTGCTGGCTCGGCAAGCCAGACATCGTTCTACGGTGCAGGTGAGGATCCCGCCTGGGCCCCGCTAACGCGGCGGCCCAGGCAGTCCGGCACTGACGGGCTGAGTCAGGTCGACAAGGCAGTATCGAGCACATGACGCCGCCCAGACTTGCCCGCGCCTCTGCCGCCGCAGCTGCTCTCTCTGCCGTTCCGTACGACCACCCCGATGCCCGCCGACTCACCTCTGCCCTCCACGCCGAGCAGCTCAGCACGTACGGATTCGCCGACGACCCACACGCCAGCCAACCGGAACACTTCGCCCCACCGAACGGCCTCTTCCTCATCGCCCATGCGGAAGGACACGATGGAGCCCTCGGATGCGGGGGCTGGCACCTGGTTGATCCCGACACCGTGGAGATCAAACGCATGTACGTCGACCCGGCGGCCCGTGGCCTCGCCCTCGGAAGCCGGATTCTCCGAACCCTGGAGCGCGAGGCAGTCGAGCACGGCGCCCGGCGAGCCATCCTGGAGACCGGCAACCAGAACCTGGCCGCACTGGCGCTCTACCGACACCTCGGCTACCAAGCGATCCCGTCCTACGTCCCCGGCCGTCGACCGACGGTCAACCGCGCCATGGCAAGGGAACTCATGGCGTAACACCCCAAGCCTCTGCCACCCGCTGCTCGCTTCGACGCCAATCAGCTGGATTTGCGCCGCACCGCCAGGTCGGCGATTCGCATGTTCTCCGCCATGAGGTCCAGTCCTTCAGCGACATCAGCTCGGGTGACCTCCCACCAGCCGGCACGGTCGAAGATCCACCAGGACTCCCGATGCCGGACGAAGTCACGGATCGTCTCGCTCAGGAACTGGGCGCTTCCATCAGCGAGGGCTACGTCCATGGCAGCGTGGCTGACGTCGGCAAGCAATCCCGCTTCCGAGTTGGTCATCGCGGTCCCCCTCACGGCCGAATTATCGGCTGAATGGTCGGCGCCTGCTGGACTGGCGGGGGTTGCAGGAGAGGTGCCGACTCCACTTGCGGGACCGGTGGAGTTGACCGCACGTCAAGGGTTGCCTTGGGCTCCGCACCTGCCATTCGGGCGGAGGCATCGATGTTGCCGAAGTCACTCGCGAGTTTCGCCCGGATGTCCTCGGCCATGATCTCCCCGGAGAGTTCGACCGCGGCGCCGACTACGACGGCTGTGGTGGCGAGCCGAGTGAGGTAGTCGGGACGTTCCTCGACGCTCACCTCGACCGTGACCTCGTAGGTCTGCGGGTCCTGCTGGTAGACCTGCCACTCGACGGTCAGCTGGTCGACCGGCTCGTCTCGCTCGGCAACGACCACGATGGCCTCGTATACCTCGCGGCGTGGGCCTTCTTCGAACACCTCCGGGTAGAGCCAGTCACTCACTTCTCTTATCTGCTCGGGGTGCTGGAGAAGGTCCGCGAGCACCGCGTCCTGACGCTCAAGGCGTACCTCGACCCGGACCTCCTGCTCACCGGCTGCCCAGGGTCGGGCCTCGTACGGAGCGGGTGCCGACTCGTTGAGTCGGGCTACGGGAACGGTGTGCTCAGTGCGGCGCATCGCCTGGGCAAGGCGGTCGAGAACCGGATCCGGCCCGCGCAGGCCAGAGGTGGTTGTCCGGATACGCTCGACGTGGAGTTCGAGGTCCCGGCGAACTGCCGCCTCTTGGACCATCCGGGCGTAGCTGACGATGTTCTCGGGCCGAGGTGCGGCGTCGGCGAGCTGGCGCAGGTAGTCGGCGTTGACTCCGCTGATAGCCGTGCGCTGGGCGATCAGCTCGGGCAGCCGGGCAGCCGATGTCGTCGGATCGCTGGTACGCGACTCGATCAACGCGGTCAGTAGGGCGCGGTGGGTGGGGTGGGCCATGCGGTCCGGGGTGAGGTAGGCGATGTCGTCAAGACGCTGGCGGTCGCGTAGTGCCGCGCCGATGACGGCCTGCTCGGCGCGGAGCACGAGATCGGGGTGGGTCATCGGTTCGTCCTCGACGTCGATCCGGTTGTCGCTTTCCTATAGCGGCGGGCGGCGTCATCGGCGGCGGCCATCCGGGTAGCCGCGTCTTCGAGCCGCTCCAGCAGCTCCTCGTTGACGACGCGCAGCCAGTCACGGCTGACCTCGACGGCCCACCAGGTGTCGGCGAATTTCACGTACTCGGGGATGCCGGGGCTGATCGGTGTGGCCAGGCCGCGGGCTCGCGCGTCGTCCATCTGTGCTGCGGTGAGGCGGTCCGGGCTGCCAGCCTCGGCAGTGTCCGCGTGTGCGGCCAGCAGTCGGCTGGGAATCCCGGCCCAGGGGTCGGCGTCGGTCCAGCGCCGTAGAAGGTCAGGGGACTCGGCTGCCCGGAACTCGGGGCCGCGGTGCCCGGTGCGGCAGGCGGTGGCGTAGACGGCGGTGGCGTTGGCGACCACCGTGCGCAGCTCCGTGTGCCAGTAGCGGGCGGCCTGGCCAACCTGCTGTTCAGGGGCAGCGCCGTAGATCTCCTCACGCCAGACCTTGAGCGCCCAGAGTTCCTCTATCAGTCCGGTGTGTTCCGCCCAGCATTGCGGCAGCCTGGACTCCACGGACAGCTCGTAGCGGTCGTGGAGCCAGGTCACCCAGTCGCAGAGGCCGCCCCATGCTGAGATCCGCTCCGGACCGGTCATGGTGTGCCACTCCACCAGTCGGCGGGGCTGCTCCGACGTAGCAGCGGCGATGGTCGGCGCCGTGGAGGTGGCTCGCTTCGCAGACCGGGGTCGGCGAATGTGCGTCCGGTGCTTCACTCGCCCGATGGGCACGATGGCTGGCTCTGTCATGTCTGGTCCTGGTGCACCTAGTGGTGCAGTCTCGGTTGCTGAACGGGCTGGGGCTGTATCGGAGGTGGCGTGAGAGGCAGCAGCGTGCTGGAGACAACCGTGTTCGGAGCAGGTTGCGGTTGTGGTGGTGCGGCGTTAGCGAGAATCAGCCGCTGATCCTCCGTTATCAGGCGCTCTGCGCAGTCCAGTGCCGTGAAGGCGTCGCTCGGGGTGACTAGCAGTCGACCCAGATAGGCACGTTCGCGCTCAGTCCCTGTCCAAGCGGCGGACGCCAGGTTCAGCGCTTCGGACTTCCGCTGGTACGTGGCCAGCACGGAATCGGGACTCACCGGTTCGTCAGCCTGTGCCAGGTTGAGCATCGCCTCGTACAGCCCGTACCGGGTGTGAGTGGTGAAGGTGTCGACTGGCAGCCAGGCTCCCAAGCCGACCAGTTCGTTGGGCCGTTGCGCGAGGTAGGCCAGGAGCAGGTTCTCCTGGTCTGCACGCGGCATGCGCCACTCGCTCAGCGGCGTGAAGGGAACGGCGTCGGTCAGGGCGCGGTGGTTCGACCATGCCTTGGTGGAGTAGTCCGAGGAAACGATCTCCGAGTGGCCGGAGCCGCTGATGTAGACCAGTGGCTCCTCGGATTGGTTCCACTCGCCCGGCCAGTAGCTGGATCCGTCGATCCCTTGGATCGCGCCACTCCAGTAGAGGGTGTAGTCGAGGTCCGCGTCGTCATCTCTGAAGTTGTCGCGCCCGTCGGCCATGCGCTGTGCGAAACGGGCGTTCCACCCCTGACCTGCCGGTGCTGGAGTGGGAGGTCCCCATGGATCCTCGGCCGTCACGCTGCCTCCTTGCCAAAGGTCTCGGTGCGGTACTCGCGCGCCCACGAGATCGACTCCTCGTAGGCGGCCCGGTCGGGGCTCTCGTAGTGACGTTGCATGCGGAGCTTGGCGATGGGGGTGGTGGCATGGATGACCAGGGCCTCGCGGCGTTCCTCGTCCAGGGTGCGGATTTCGTCCGGGGTGACGGTCTTGCGGTCCTGGAGGGTGGTCTGCATCGTGGTGCCGTGGCTGCCGCTCTGGTAGGTCGTCAAGGACTCGCGGTAGACCCCGGCGAGCTTGGAGAACTCTTCGAGTTCGTCGCCGCCAAGGCCGCCGAGTGCGATCTTGACGGTGGAGCTGCCCCAGAGCATCTCCGCTCCTTCACGGCCCCACGTCTTACGGGCCTGAGCCATGTTCTGGAGCACGGCGACGACGTAGATGCCCGAGCCACCGGCGAAGCTCATCAGATCGGGGAGGTTGGGCAGCGGGCTGACGTTGGCGACCTCGTCCAGCAGCGCTCCCAGCGGCGGGTCGAGCCGACCGCCGGGTGCCCGGTCAGCGAGGCGCTTGGCGGTGCCGAAGACCTCGGAGACGAACGCGGTGATCAGTGGCGCCAGCGCGGTGGCCTCTTCTTTGTCCACCAGCAGGTAAACGGTGCCGTTGCTCCGCAGCCAGTCCTCGATGTCGATGCCCTCGCCGGCCTTGGGAACGAAGGTTGCACGGGCCAGCGGCGAGAACAGTGGGGTGAGCGCGGTTTGCACGGTCGCAAACAGGTTCGCGCGAGTGTCACCGGGGTTGCGGTAGAGGCCGTCGAGCATCTCGGCGACACCGGGCTCCGCGCGGTTGGACTCGGCGAGCAGCTTGATGGGTTCCTCGATGTGGGCGTTGAAGCCCCAGCGCAGGACGTCCTCCATGCTGCGGCCGGTGATAGCAGCGGCATGCAGCCAACCGGCCAACAGGCTTGTCGCAGTGGCGCCGAAGAAGCCGGCGCCGGAACTGTCGGTGGTCTCGCTCTTGCCGATCTTGACCATGAGGTCCGCGCGCTGCATCGCCTTGCCGAAGTCGGCGCATCCGCTGGTGGGCGACCACTGCACCCGGTCCGGCCACTCGACCATACCGGTGGGCACCATCGCCATGCTCGGGCCCAGGGCTCGCCGGGCCAGCACGGTCGCGTCGAGCACGTCGCCTCGCACGCTGGTGACCAGCATGGGGCCCTTCCAAGCCCGGATCCAAGGGATGATCACCTGGGAGGTCTTGCCCTGTCGTGGCGCGGCGAGCATCAGCACCGAGTTCTCGACGCAGACCCACAGCAGCATTCCCGCCATGGTCCAGCCGAGGCGCACCGCGACGTCGTCGGCGGTGAACCGGCGGCCCTTCAGCGAAGGTCGCACGATGGTCCCGCGCTTGGTCACTGCCTTGGCGGACAGCGTCTTCGCCAGCTGCGCCGGGGACGCGAATCCCCTCACCGACTGGTTGCGGCGCAGACGACGGATCACGGCGCCGGCGGCAACGCTCATCGTGCAGACCACGATGGAAGCGGCGACCGCGAAGCCGACCGGTCCGGGGAGGTTCTTGCGGACTTCTTCGGGCCACGCCTGCTTGGGATCGTCCAGGTGGTGGGGGATCTGCTTGGCGACGGCGAAGGCTTTCCCGAATGAGACGCTGGGCCAGGCCGCGTGGGTGATCAGGCCAGCGATCTGCCCGGTGGCCCAGGTGCCGACGGTGATGGTGACGAACAGGAGGATCAGCAGGACAATCAGGTAGTCCGCTGGCCCGTCCAGCACCGGCCGCCGGGCGACGGTGGAGTTGGAGGCGGAGGCCATTTCACACAGCCATCCGCTCGTTGGTGTAGTACAACTGGCGCTCTATCGGGCTGAGGATGGTCTGGACCACATGACTGGAGGACCGGCCGATCTTCCAGATCGCTCGACCGATTTGCTCACCAGACCAGCTGGCGATGTGCGCGCACTCCGTGTCGGTCAAGCCGATCGCATCGCGGGTCATCGCCAGCGGTGCAGTGTCCTGGCGCAGGCAAATCCGCACGTCGCAGCTGGCGATCAAGTTCCGGGCGATGCTGACCTCTTCGCTACCCTGGGCGCCGACAGCCTCGAAGTCCGACAACCTGTGGGTGCTGAGCACCTGGATGGTGCCCTGAGCGCGGGAGAGCCGGAGGTCCGAGTCGAGCTTGCGAATCATGGCCGGCACGCGCATCGCTCGCCACAACTCGTCGCGCACGACCAGGCGCACTGGGCCGCCGGGCTCGTCGATCGCGGCTTGACCCCAACTGCTGACGCAGGCGAGGGTCATGGCCACGGTCTCGTCACCGCGGCCGTCGATCCGGGACAGGTCAACGGTCTGGATCGGCGCGGCGAAGTCGGGCCGGACCGTGGTGGGGCCGTCAAACAACCCGCTGAGGGAGCCGCGAACCATGTTGCCGAGTGCATCGGCGGCTGGGCGGATCATCTCCCGCAGTTCGGTCACGTCGGCGCGGCGGACGCGCAGGTCCTCGGCCATCTCGGGCAGAGGATCCCGGAGCAGAGCCCAGACCTGTGGGATCGTCGGGTCGGTGAGGTAGCTGGCGCCGGTCGCCTGGCCGGAGGCGTGCTGGATGGCCAGGGAGAGGGCGGCTTCCTCCGTGGGCGTCAGGTTGCGGCCAAGACGCATCACCAGCAGGGAAGACAGCAAGGTGATCCGGCGACGGTGGACTTCGTCCAGACGCTCGCGAAGCTCCTCCGGGTCGGTGGGCAGGTTGCGACCGAGCGGTCCGGCGTCCAGTGGGTTGAGCCGGTTCCGGAGCCCGGGTCCGAGCTCGACAGGGGCGATGCCGAACGCTCTGGCCAGTCCGGCGTACTCGTTCTTGATGTCGCCAAGGATGAACGCGCGAACGCCGTAGGCAGCCAGGCGGGTCACCAGGGCCTTGATGGTCGCGCTCTTACCAGTGCCGGGAACTCCGGTGATCAAGAGGTTGGGGTTCGTGATGAGCCCTCTGTGAAGCCACTCGATCGGATGGCAGGAGAATGCACCGCCCGCCAGACAGTCGACGCCGATGTAGGCGCCGGCCGGGGGCATGGAGGCCCCGTACAGCCAGGGGTACAGCCCCTGGACCTGCCCGGTGCTGCCCCTGAACACAGGGGCGTTCGGCATCCGGGGTGCCCGCCCGGCGTAAGGGCGCGCGTAGCCGCGTCGGGGCGCGACCGGTTCCCGGCGCTGCCTCGGCTTCTTCGTCGCAGTGGGCTTATGGGAGAGGGGGGCCGGGCGGCCGAGCACCTCGGTCAGGTCGAGGACAGGGAGGTCGGCGGCGTTGCGTCGGCGGCGCATCAGGCCACCCGCTTCTTGGGCAGGCCCATGCCGACCGGCAGCGCGCCGAGGGCGAACCCGACGTCCTGGGCGAGCCACATCCGCTGGAGTTCGATGCGACCCTGGTTGGCGTCGGCCTCCAGGGCCGCGCAGGCATCTTCGAGGTCGGCGAGGTCGGTCACGGTGACGGTGCAGTAGGCGGTGTAGCGCACCAGGCCGTGGCCAGCGGCGCGTTCTTGGTCCTGGGCCTCAGCGTGGCGCAGGGCCGCCTTCTCATGCTCCGGGATGATCTGGCCGGTCTTGTGCCGCATGCTGACGGCGACCTCACGGGCGGTGCGTTCCTGCATCACCTCGCGCTCGGCAGCTCGGGGACCGCGGGGCTCGATGTGGATGTTGAGGCTGCGGCGGTACTGGCCTTCGCCCAGCAGCGGGGCGAGCGCGGTCGAGTACACCTTGGTCTTCGGCCAGTTGCGGACGCTGTAGGTGACTGACCGGGCACCGTCGTGGTCGTAGCGGCCACGCCAACTCTCAGCAGCGGAGGGGCCCGCCGCTGCGGGGTCGACCCCTGCCTCAAAGGGGACTCCGTGTCCGCGGAACTCAGCCGCGGTGGCTGCTGCCTTCCGCTCTGCGAGCATTCGGCTGCTGTGGGGGTCGAAGGCGGTGCGCAGAACCTCGGCGAGTTCGCGGGGGTTGAGCCAGCTCTCGACCTGGAGGTCCGCGGAGGCTATCGAGGACGTCAGGGCCCGGAGGTGACGGGTCAGGACGGCAGCGGCTCCCGCGTTGCCGCCACCGGCTGCCTTGATGGGTCCGGCCGCGCGGGCGGCGTCCATCGTGATCGCGAGGTACGCCTCCCGCTGGCTGGTGGCCAGGGTGGCGGTGGAGAGCAGCGACTTGGTGATGTCCACCGCGACGGCGGGCGCGTCGTTGGCGACGTGGTCGGTGTGCCAACGCTGGAGCGCTGCGCCGGACTCCGGGACCAGGCGCTGGAGGGCCTGAATCCGAATGATCGGATTTCCCTCGGTGCACTGGCTGTTGAGCAGCTGGCCCCAGTTGGCCACGCGCTGGTCGCGCCGGTGGGAGTCGACCAGGCCGATGCCGGGGAAACGCACCTTGGCGACCGCGGTGAAGGTGCGGTCGAGCTGGTGGTGGATCACGGCGATCGGGTCGCCACTGCCGCTGCCGCTCTCTGCTTCGAGAATCGCCAGAGGGGCGAGGATGCCAGGCAGGTCCATCTTCGGCTCGTCCGTGGCGGCGTTGCGCGGTGCGAAGGCGCCGGAGAGGAAACGATTCTGCCCGCGGAAGCGGAGGATTTCGAACGACACGAAGGCGACCGCCCATTCGTCAACGGTGCGGCCGGCGATGCGGACGTACGCGAGTAGGAAGAGGAGAAGGGACAGGGGCCAGGTCACGATGCCGGCCCGGACGTACGAGATAGCGAACGGCCAGATCGCCGCGAGGACGGCGCTGCCGAGCATGGCGGCTCGCTGGACGCTGAGGCCGAAGAGGAAAGCGACCTTCTCCTGTTGCCATCCGAAGTACGTGCGAGTGGGGGCCGTCTCGGCGCTCACGACTTGTCGCCTCCTTCGGGCTGGTCAGGGTTGGTGGTGGCGGGTGGTGTGCCCTGGGCGGGCGGAGTGGTGGGGCGCTCGGCCGATGCCGCATCGGGCCGTGCCGGACGGGGGCGGTCGACCGGGGCCGTCACCGGTGCGGCTGCCGCCTGGTCCGGGACCGCCACGGGTCGGGCGCTGGTTGCCGGCCGCGTCGCGTTGAGCGGGGATGCACCGGAGGTTGACCCGGCCGTGGGAGCCTGGGGCTGTGTCGGCGCGGTACCGGACCCGGTGAACGCGGTACCCGCAGTGCCCGGCGGGGGTGTCCTGGGCGAGGAGCCCGCTGCGGAGCCGGTCTGCGGAGCCGGACCTGCCAGGGGTGCGACGCTGGCCACCGTGGCGGAAGCGGCGGGCGGGCCTGCGGGCACAGGGGGCATCTCGATCGTGGGCGGGTCGCTTTGCGAAGTGCCGGTGACCGGTAGGTCCGGGGTGCTGTCCTGGAGCGCCTGAGGGTGGTCGGGCTGCTGACCAGCTGGCTCCGTCGGCTCGGCTTGCGGCTCCTGCCGACCTGGCGCGTCCGGCTGGTCCGGCTGGGCTCCGCGTGTGGGCAGCGGCGCGCCCGCGTGACGGTTGACGTAACCGGCTGGCTGGGCCGCGTACGGATTCGCGCCCTGCACGCCCGCGTGTCCGGCCATCTTCTCCATGCCGCCCGCCAACGAGTTGACGGCCTGCTGGGCAAGTTTCACGCCGGCAGCAGCGGCCAAGCCGATCGGACCGGCAGCGGCACCTGCACCTCCGGCCGCCGCACCCGCACCTCCGGCTCCACCGGAAGCGGCCCCACCGGCAGCGCCTCCGCCCTTTCCGGCGAAGCTGCTCATCGTACGGCTGGCGCTGTCCTGGCCGAAGGTGTCCGGGGAAGGGCCGGACGCTTGCCCGCCGCCCGCACTGAGACGGCCCCCGGCGAATCCGAGTAGCGCGGCCAGGCCCGCACCGCCGCCGACCTGAACACTGGCGAAGGTGAAGAACCGGGCGATGGAAGGCCAGGCCAATGCTGCGAGCAGCAGCACGAGCATGCCGGAGAGTGTGGTGGACAGGTCCTGCGAGTCGCCTGCCATGCCGAAGCCGAGTGCGAAGACCAAGGCGACGATCGGCTTCAGAATGATCAGCTGGACAGTTGAACTGACCAGCTTGCTCCACCAGGATTTCGTGGACTCGGAGACCTGACCGGCCGCCGAGATCGGCGACGTGGCCACCAACACGGCGATGGCCGCGTTGCGCATCAGCATCTCGAACCACAAGACGATGGTCAGCAAAATGCCCAAGATCGCGAAGATCAACAACAGGGACGCGCTGCCGCCTGGACTCCACGCGATCAGCTTGGAGATCTTGTCGCTGAACGCCTGCTGGCTGTCGAAGGTGGAATCAACGATGAACTTCGTGACTTCGTCGCTCGCGACCAGCGCGGTGGAGGCGATCGTCAGGGTGAGCATGAAGGCGAGTGCCGCCTTGCCAACGCCAACGAGGGCAGTGGCCATAGCGGAGCCGTCGTGCGTGACGGCGGTCCGGATCACCTGGCCGATGAGGAGCAGCGAGGCGACAAGGCTCGCCAACCCCAGGGATATCGCGTAGACGCTGCGGATACCGTGCGAGGTGAGGTCGATCGGCGGGATCTTCACGAAGGCCGTAGCGAAGCTCTTGAGCACTTCGGTGCACGCGTCGGCAAAGGACTTGCATATGGAGTCCCAGGCCGAGGTCGCCAGGCTGCTGACAGCATCTCCGCCGAGCGTGCTGAGCACGGGGCCGGTGACACAGCCGACGGGGTCAGTCAGGCCGCAGGGCATGTCGCCTCCCGACTGTCGATGTGTGCGCGGGCCGGGGTCATTGCTTCAGCTCCTGCCAGCCGTACGCCGATGCCTGGACGGACCCTGGCTCGGCGACGAGGCTGCTGTAGTCGGTGGTGTCGCTGCCGGAGGGGGCCGGGATCTTCCAGTCACCCGAGGCCGCCCAGTGCAGCTGGAGGGGGTAGACCCCCATGCGCGTCTGCGGCTCCTGCGAGGGCGAGCTGGTGGTGTAGGTGGCCAGCAGCAGCACCTGGACGTTGTCGGCGGAAGTCGAGCGCAGCTGGTACTCGACGGGTGCGAGGATCACTGACGCGCCGGCTGGAACCGGGCCGTCGACTGCCAGACCGAGTGCTTTGCGGGCGCTGATGGGCCCGACCGCAAGCTGCTGCGGGGCAGCAGACCATGAAGGGTCGGCGATCAGTCGGCCAACGGCAGCGGCTCGGTCGGGGTCGAGCGTGGAGCCGATTTGGCGCCAGTACTCGACGGCGGCCGAGACAGCGCCGATCATGGAATGGGGGTATCCGACGGAGACCCCGTTGATCAGCTTGTCTCCCTGGATGAGCTGCAACGGACCTGTGTCGCCGGGAGCGGGCGACCCGCCCGGGTTGACTCCGGTGACCGATCCGGGCGGTGGGATCGCGGCCGGCGGAGCGTAGCTCCTGGGCCCGTGAGGGCCACTGCCGGACTCGATCGCAACACCGACGGCGACGAAGACCAAGAGGCCGACGACCGCGAGGAGAAGGAACGGGAGAACCCGGCGACGCGGGCGGTGATCGAGGAATTGGTTGCTCATGGGATGCTCGCAGAATCGTTTCTGCTACGCCGCTGCGCCGAAGACGGTGTTGACCACCGGGATCGCGCAGGCAGTGACGATGACGCCACCCAGGGACCAGACCAGGGCCCTCTTGCCCTTCTCCGCACTGTCCGGCCGGTTGCTGAGGTGACCGACAGACATCAGGCCACCGGACACGACGGCAGCGATGGCGCACGCGATAAGCGATCCCCACTTCGCGTAGGAGAGCAGCAGGTTCGCACCCTTCGAGCCGTTGGTCGGGTCGGCTGGTGCGGGATTCTGGATGTCGGCGAGCAAGATGTGCGCCGACTGGACAAGGTGCAGAGAGGTAGACAAACCGGGCTCCTAATTCGGGCGCGCCGCTGCACGGCGAGGCCGGCTCGGCTACGGGAGGTCGCCTCCGCAGTGAGCGGACAGGCGGACGGTGGGGAATCGCCCGCTTGCTTCGAGGTACGCGCTGAACAGCTGCGATTTACTCTGGCTAACGAGGTGATGAGCAAAGATACGCAGGAGTGAACGGTGTTCGTCAACTAGAATCACTGTGACCAGCCTCACGTCGCCACGCTCTGTTTACAGTGGCTAATGAGTGTCACTGTGCGCGACCATGAGAGGTCGTCACATTCACGTGGAAGAGGGGGGCCGCCAAGGCCATGACCGACGAAGAGACCCCGAGCGACGAACACACCCCGAAGCGGGACCAGTCGAGCACGATCGCCGCCCGACTTGAGCACCTGTTCAAGGTCGTCCATCCAGCCGACCGCGGGCCATACAGCAATGCGGAGGTCGCGGAGCGGATCAACACCGACGCCGGCGAGCAGATCCTCTCCGCCACCTACCTGTGGCAGCTGAAGACGGGCAAGCGCACCGACCCAACCCACAGCCGACTCACCGCCATCGCCAAGTTCTTCGGCGTATCGCCGATGTACTTCTACGAGGACGAGGCGGCCGAGCGCGCCAACGAGCAACTGAGAGTGCTCTCGGCCTTGCGCGACGAAGGAGTGCGGAAGCTGGTCCTGCGGGCGGATGGCCTTTCACCGCGCGGGCTGGCCGGAATCGCGCAGATGATCGAGGCGGCACGGACCGTAGAGGGCCTGCCCGACGGCGGCGACGCAGAGCAATCGGGCAAGTAGCACTCACCTCATCCAATCATCACAATTCAACACCGCTGACCAACGCAGCGCGATCGTTCGCATACGCTGATTGCCGGTCCGGGTGAAGAGCCCCGGTTCTGTGCCACTGCTTTGACCTGAGGCTTCGGCTTCAACGGGAAGGCTTGTCATGCGCGAGTTGAGGCGATTGCGCGCGTCCTGCTACGAACTGGTCCGAGGGCTGCCCGTGCCGCAGCCCTTCGACCTGCGGCAGTTCCTTGCGGGCGTCAGCGCACAGCGTGGTCGGCATATCCAGCTGATGCTCGTGCCGGGCCTGGCTGCGGGTGACGGGTTTCCCTACGGCTGGTGGGCGAAGCTGGACCACGAGGACCGGATCTACGCCGAGCACGACACCTCTCCGCTTCACCGTGCAGCGATCGCCCTTCACGAGGTCGGTCACATCCTCTGGAACCACTCCCCCGACGCAGTTCTCGACACCGAGGTTCTGCGCCAGGCCCTTCCCGATCTTGAACCGGCGGCACTCGCGCACATGTTCGCGGCCCGGCACGGCTACTCCAGGCTTGAAGAGCGGCAAGCCGAGATGGTCGGCGCCGTGCTGATCGAACGGGCGGGCATCGGGCATGTTCGTGTGGACGGCAAGCCCTCGAAGCTCATCGACCGCCTAGGCGAGGCGCTCGGCCATCCCCTGCGGGACGAGCGCTGTGATTGAGCACGTCGCCATCGCGCTGCTCTGGCTCATGGTGCTCTGGCGGCTGCCCTGCACCCGGCGGTCACCGATCAAGCGCTCTCTCTGGTGGGCACTGGTCTGGCTCGCTCTGGCACTGACCGCTCACCTGCCGTCCTCGATCGCGGCCTTCGACCACTTCGCCGGCATCGCCAACCTGTCCGGACTGATCTTCTACAGCATGGGCATCTGCTCGGGCGCCGCCATGCTGGACTGGGTCAGTGCGATGAGCCCGGCGGCCAGGGCGCATGCGATGCTCCGCTTCCGTCGCCCCCTCGCGGCAGCCTCGATCACTCTGCTCGCCACGTTGTTCGTCGTCGCTCCACGCGCGGAGGCCCGCGAGTTCGTAGTGGCGGCCGAGGGTGACAAGGCCGCGATCCTCGCGGTAGGGATTTTCGAGGTGTACTTCGGCTATGCCATGATCGCGGCCAGCCGCATGCTGTGGACTGCCCGAGGGAAGGCCGCTTCGCGGTGCCTGAGCACGGGTGTGTGGCTCATGCTGGCCGGAACGCTCTCCAACTCGCTCTTCGCGGTGGGGCGGTGCGCGCTCTTTGCGGCCTGGCTGGTCGGGCTTCGAGTGCCCGGCGGGAACAACCTCGCGCTGGTTGACACCCGGGCGCCGTTGATCCTCGCGGTCCTGCTGATGGTGCTCGGCATCTCCGTGCCGACGATAGAAGCAGGTCTGCACGGCCTGGCCAAGCTGCGCGCGCTACTTGCCCTGCGTCCGCTCTGGAGCGAGCTGACCACCTCGGCGCCCGGCGTGGTCCTTGGCACTCCACCGACCCTGCTCCACGACCTCGGCGGGACCCGCTACCTCAGCATCCGACTGCTTCGGCGAACCATCGAAATCAGGGATGCCGCCCTGCTGCTGCGGGGGCACGTCAGCTGCCAGGACTGGCAGGAAATCAGGTCACGCCTGGCTGCGGCCGGCCTGCGCGATGACGACTTCGAGGCGGCAGCGCAGGCAGTGTGGATCGGGCTCGGCCTGCAAGCCCGCAAACGAGGTGCCACCCCGCACGAGGGCCCTGCACACCTCCCTCCCCACGGGGCCGCCGAGCTGACTGATGAGGCCCGGTGGTTGCGACGAGTCGCTGCTGCCCGAAAGTCTCCCGTCGTACGGGATGCCCTCGCGGCCCTTGGAAACCAGGCCGACCGCGCTCCGCTCACCCCGATCGGCTCTCCGCTCCACTGAAGCACGGCGCGGATTCGGTGAGCGTTCCTCGTCCCAGCTCATCGAGTCACGCGGGCGGCGGGAACCCCGCCGGGTGCTTTCGGATTCGCACGGGTCCGACACTCGCCAGCCGCGCGCCGCACGGAAGGCCAATGAGCCACATCTTCACTTCAGCTGACATGTAGTCCAGCTCACATCAACTTCAGTTGCTCCCCTGTGGCAACTTGAGCTTATGGTTGGCGCAGTTCAAATTAGCTGAAGTAAATTCTCCCGAGTCGACCAGCTGTTGCCTCCGGGCCACTGCGCCTCGGGCCCGGTCCGCAGGGGTGGTCCATGAAGAAACTCGTGCAGGTTTGCGCTGCGGGCGCTGCCGTCCCGTTCGGCCTGGTGTTCTGCATCGCCCTGACGGCAGGCGGCGCCTCGGCCGTGAGCCCCAGCCTCAACCTCGGGGGCCTCGGCTGCGTGACACCCGTAGCACCCGGAACGGCCACCGCAGATGGTCAGTCGCTGACGAGCGAGCAGATCAACAACGCCACGATCATCTACCAGGTCGCCAACAGCCTCGGCCTCCCGCCACAGGCGGCGGTGATCGCCATCGCGACCGCCATGCAGGAAAGCAGCCTGATCAACAGGCCGGACGGCGACTTGGATTCCGTTGGACTGTTCCAGCAGCGCCCGTCGCAGGGGTGGGGCTCACCGGCCCAACTCGTTGACCCGGTCTACGCCTCGAAGGCGTTCTACGCCGCCCTCGTGAAGGTGCCGGGCTGGGAAGCCATGTCGGTCGCCCAAGCCGCCCAGCGCGTACAGGGAAGCCTCTATCCGGACGCCTACGCGAAGTGGGAGGACCTGGCGAAACGACTGGTCGGAACGGTGAGCGGCGGCGCGGCGAACTGCGCGGGCGCCACCGGCGACGGCAACGGTCAGGCGATCACCAACCCCGTCGCCCTTCCGGCGGGCTTCTCCCTACCAGCAGGCACACCGGTCCAGGTCGTCACGGCAATTCAGTTCGCCGCCAGCAAACTGGGCATGCCGTACCAGTGGGGCGGCACCGGAAACCCCAGCTACGACTGCTCTGGCCTGATGATGGCCGCATACGCAGCAGCCGGGATCGCGATCGACCGCACCACCTACCAGCAGGTGTACGACGGAACGCCCGTCTATTCGGCCACCCAGCTCAAGCCCGGCGACTTGATCTTCACGGCCGGCTCGGACGGCACGCCCACCAACCCCGGCCACGTTGGCATGTTTTTGGGGTCTGACCTGGTCCTTGATGCCCCACGCACGGGCGAGGACATCGAGATCACCCACTTCAGCGGCGGGTACTGGGACGCCCAAGCGGTGGCGTTCCGCCGAATCGTCCCGTCCTGATGTAGGGACTTCATCGCACCTTGCGCTTTCTCATTGGTTCTTCGCCTACTTTGCGCGGGGCGAAGAACCGCGGCGGCAGCTGCGGTTGTGGAGCGCTTCTCTGACGATACCGGTCTCCCGGACGGAGGGTCACTCGATCCGGGGGAGTTCTGGCGGGCCGCTCAGAGCCTGGTACCGGGTGAAGGCTTCCCGGGCGCCGGGCACGTAGGTCGTACTGCGGATCGCATCCCGGAGTTCGGCGCTCATGGGGCGGACACCGGACCGGCTGTTTCCAGAGCAACGCGCGCCCGGCCCATTTACGGCTGGACGCACAGGTGGTGCTCTGGAGCTGAGATGGTGCTGGGCCGGGCGGGCCGGCCATCAGACGACGTTCAACGCCTCCAGGATCGAGCGCTGCTGCTCGGGGATGGCGAAGCCGCACTCATCGAGATTCCGGAGGGTGTGCCCGCTCATGCAGTGGTAGCACGCGGCCTCCGCGGCCTCCGCCCCAACGGGTGCGTCGCAGTGGATCAGGAGTCCCGCCCACATGCCCGGGAAGATCGGACGGGCGCACCCGGGGCATGAGGTGAACTCCGCGAACCGCCAGTCTTCATGCGGCACAGCGGGGTCGAGCCAGGGGATCAGCTCCTCGATCACCTCCCCCGCGTCCGTCCACAGGTGCATCGGTAGTTCCGCACGACGCAGGTAGTGGATTCCGTCGGGCCCGATTTCCGCCAGGCCGAGGACAAGTTCACCCACGTCGGATTCCGGGGAGTTGGGGATGAAAGCGAGCACCCGCTCCTCACTCCCGGCATCGAACTGCCCGTGCGGGGTGTCGGCGCGAAGCGCCCGGGCCAGCCGCCGCAGCGCCTGGCCGTTGTCGTCGTTGCGCAGGCGCACCTGCCAGACGTCGGCGGCGCCCTCGCAGTCGGCGGGCGACACGGTCAGCTGGATGCTGTTGCCGATGACGCGCAGGTCGATGTGGTGAAGCCCCTCATGATTGTTCAGCGCGGTGGCGTACCACTCGCCCGTAGGCCAGATGTCCATGCGGCCAACCCCGGTGCGGCGGGATTTATTGGCCTTGCGTCGTCCCATGGCCGGTCAACGACCGCGCAGCCCTTCCCCAGCGTCGGCCAAGCGGGGGACACCTCGATTTGATCCGACCTAGGCGCAGGGGCCGGGCGGACGGGATGTGTACAGGCTGCCGCGCGGAGGCTTCACCGTGAGGCGCACGGGTCATGGGTTTTCGTGCCGGACAGCCAGGGCCTGGGGCGCCGACGCGCGGCGCCAGGGGCCTGGCGCCAGCAGTGCCTGGTCTGGTCCTCGCCCCGTCCCAACCCCGGGCCCGGCTAAGGTCGCTCCGCCGCGGGACAGCCCCGTCAGCTTCAAGTGGCGCAACCTCGCCGCGATCGAATGGTACGGAGGTCACTCCAGACCATTTGACAAGCACGCTCTCGGCCCTGTCCAATGATGCGGAGATGTATCCATGCCATTGGGGGCTGACGTGACGAAAATGCCGAACTTGGACGAGCTGGTCGAGTTGCTGCACGAGATCGAGCAGGAGCAGCAAGGGCTGCGCGGTAAGCACGCGCACCTCATGCGCACGATCGTCCACAAGGCCGGAGGCGTTAACCAGGCCGCGGAGCTGCTCGGCCTTGACCCCAAGACCGTTCGGGCACGCGAGCGGGCAGCCGGCCTGTCGCTCATTCTCTACCGCGGCTCCAACACGGCGAAGGTCGACCTCGACGGGCGGGTGTACGGCGAGACTGGCCAGGGCGAGGACAGCGATGCGCAGCGGGAGGCAGACCGGAAGTGGTTCAACTTGTCCCGGACCAACGAGGAGTTGTTGCACTTGGTCGTCTACGTTGCTGATGGCACAGTGGTGCGAGCCCGCGAGGTCGAGGGCGAATGGGAGTGGAACGAGGACGGCAAGGCCGCCCTGCCGGTCGGCCCCCCGCTCACCTCGGCCGAGTTGGCGCAGAAGTACCCGACGTTCCCCTTCACCATCGGCGACGAGCTGCCCATGATCCGCGGCAAGATTCGCGAGTACGTCACCCTGTAGCCCGTACGAGACACGGCCGTGAAAGATCGCCAACCAGAGCTACCTAGTTGGACCAAGCAGAAGGCCGGTGGCCTCACCGTTCAACGGTGAGGCCACCGGCCTTCTGCTTGGCGCTCACTCCCTTGCGAGCGTTCCCCTGTCCGTCGCGGCCCAATCGGCTGGGCGCGGCTCACCTCCCGAGGATGGCCACTGCACGCGCACTCCTCCGGGGCGGACATCCATGATCAGGCCGCGAAGGTACCGGCCAGAGCCGTCCTTGGTGGTCGATATCCAGTGGCGGCCGATCCAGGCGTTCGGCGGCTGCTCGGCGTAGCGGTCCTGGGTGAAGTTCTGCATGTTGATCTCCTGCGGTGGCTGGGCTTTGGACTCCGGGGCCGTGCTGACTGGGCGCCCGGCGCCGTCAGGGAGGTCGGGGTGACCGAGAAGCTTCACCCAGATCCGTTGGACAGCCAGCGGATAGATGGGCCGGTCCGTCCTGAGTCATCGCGCATCTCCGTTCCAGCCACGGCTGTCACGCGTAATACCGGTCGTCGCCCACAACCGCACATCCGCTGGCCGATACCGCCGGACTTCGTCCTCGATGTACTTGGGGCCGATGCCGGCCGTGCCCAGATCCCGGAGCTCCGCGGCTGTGAAGCCGAGGTAGGAGGCGGCATCCTCCACGGACCACCAGGGACGGCGAACCAGGTTGCTCGATCGCTTCATCGCGCGCTCCCCGCGTCGGAGGAACGGGTTTCCAGCCACTGCCGCACGTCGAGCGGGTCGTACCGCCGATGCCTGCCCACCTTGTAGGAGCGCGGGCCGGTGCCCTTCCAGTTCATCTGGTAGATCGACTGCTCCGGCACGCCCAGGAACTCCGCGAGTTCCTTCAAGGTCCACAACCTGTCCGTACTCATGAGTACACATCTCATCTCGTTCGTCACTTCGGCGACTGGAGTCGCCGTTTGAACAACCGAGATCAGCATCATGTGCCACCCCCCGAGTTGTCAATATGACTTCGTTATTCGCCGAATCGGCGAGCCTGGCCATGGCCAGAGTGTCACGCTGGCGGCAAACGCCGCGACGGGCCGCCAGTCGCCGAATCGGCGCGACCACCCCCCGCATGAAGTCGCCGATTGCGCGATTGCGAGATGATGAGTAGAGTCGCCGATACGACGAGCAAGGAGGCCAGATGTCGAGCGGCTCAGCTCCACCGACCTTGTCGGTGAGCGATGCGGCAGCACTCCGACTTCGGGATGCCCGGACAAGGCGCGGGTGGACCACGAAGCAGCTGGCAGCCGCATGCGCCAAAGCTGGCGCCGCAAAGCTCACGTTCGCCGTACTGAACAACATCGAGACCGGGCGCCGGGACGCGAATGGTGTTCGGAAACGCGAGTTGACCCTTGACGAAGTCGTGGCCCTGGCGGTGGTTCTGGACATCTCGCCCATCCACCTGATGGGCCTGCCCGACGACGTCGAGCCGGGGACAGCTCTACTGCTGACCTCCGAGAGGACGGTCAGCGACCGCGAGTTGCTACTGGACTGGATTCGCGGGCAACGAGTGTTGCCTGAGACCGACTCCCGCCAGTTCTACTCAGCGGCCGTTCAGCAGATGCCATCCCCGGATGACAAGCAGTCAATCGCCGAGCTCACGCGGTCCGTACTTCAGGACCGGGCAGCGGAGTTGACGACCTCGTTCAACCAGGAGATGGCGGCGACCTTGGAGAAGATCACTGCTGCCGTCGAGGCCGGCGCGAGCCCGGAGGATCTCGCGGCGCTGGTACGGCTACGCGGGGAAGCCGACACGTAATCGGCCGCAGCACAAAGCATGCGCACGGCATCGCCGCGGCGCCATTTCAGAGAACCCGTTTGCGGAATCACACGATCCCGCACACGTACGGGCAGAGAAGAGGATAAGTCATGACATGTACGCACCAGAGATTGGCACGACACTATGCCTACCGCAGGTATCGAGGACCGCGCTAAGCACGCGGACTACCAGAAGGCCGTCGAACGCGCCCGCGCAGCCGGCCGCACCCCGCCGGGCCGCTTCCGCGTCCGCTGGCGCGACGAGACCGGTTCCCTCCGCACCTTGACCGTGGCGACGCGCCACCTTGCGATGGCCGCGCGAGACGATCTCACTCACGGCTGGGCACCGATGACACTGGAGCGCCTAGTCGATATGTGGGCCGCAGTGCCGCTGGCGACAAGGCACCCCGGGCCGCCGCGGCTGCCCAACCGCAAGCCGCTCGACCGGCACGTGCTGCCACGCCACGGAGGCAAGCTCGCCGTCACCATCACCCGAGCGGACGTTGAACGTCTGGTGCTGGCGCTTCGCGCCGATCACAACCTGAGCCCCTCCACGATCAACAGCGTCGTCGGGACGCTCAAGCGCGCCTTGGAATTCGGCGTCCGATACGGACACCTGCCCAGCAACCCCGCGCTGGGCGTCCGACCGATCCGACAGCTGGCCTGACACGGACCGCTGGCCCGTCCAACCGCCCGAGGCGATCGTCGCTCTGGCGTAGCTGGCGAACCCCGCAAGACCATACAACCCGAAACGCGGCAGAAGCCGCTCATCCAAACGGGCAGAAAGAAGGAATGAACATGACCATGAACATTGCGAGCGAGACCCAGGTGATATATGTCCCGTGTATGGATAGAAGACCGCGTTAACCAGTCCGAGTACAAGGTTTCAGCCGCGAAGGCCAAGTCAACTGGCCGCAAGCCGCCGGGCCGCTTTCGTGTCCGGTGGTACGACCCGGACGGGAAAGCCAGGGCCCTCACCTTCCTCCGGAAGGTGGACGCTGAGGCTAAGCGGACAAATATTGAAAGCTCCTTGGGCCTGGGGACGTACCGAGACCCGGGTTCCGGACGGACCAAGATGGCGGAGATTGCCGAAGCGTGGCTGGCTTCCAAAGTAGATCTCCGGCGTTCGACGCGCAGCCGCTACCGCGGCGTCCTGGATTTCCACGTCATCCCCCGTTGGGGCACCACCGCCGTTGCCCGCGTCCAACATGAAGATATCGTGACCTGGCTGGCCAACCTCATGGCGGATTCCGTCGCGTCAGGCAAGCCATTGAGTGCCACCACCATCAGGAAGATCTATGTCGTCCTGAAGGGAGTGCTCGGGTACGCGGTCCGCACCAAGAAGATCGCCAGCAACCCCGCCATCGGTGTTCCACTGCCCCGTTACACCCCCGCCGAGCACGTCTATCTAAGCGACGTACAGGTGGAGGCCCTCGCAGAGGCGTGTGGAGAATATCGGGCACTCATTCTTTTCCTGGCCTACACGGGTGTTCGCTGGGGAGAAGCCACGGCGGTGCAAATCAGGCACGTGGACTTGAAAACCCGCCGGGTTCGGATTGCCCAAGCCTGGGGCTACGAAAGAGGAAAACTCTACCTCGAAGACAGTCCCAAGAACCATGAGCGCAGGTCGGTCCCCATCCCAGCATTCCTGGTGAAGGAACTGGCACTCGTCATCGCCGACCGTGGCCCCAACGAGTACCTCTTCACTGCCCCGAAGGGGGGCACCTTGATGATCCGGAATTTCATGCGGCGGCATTTCAAGGCAGCCACCGTGGCGGCAGGACTAGGCGATCTCGGAGTCACGCTCCACAAGCTCCGGCATACAGCTGCATCGCTGGCGATTGCCAGTGGCGCGGATGTGAAGGTCGTCCAGACCATGCTCGGCCACAAGACCGCGACGCTCACCCTGGACACGTACGGTCACCTCTGGCCTGACCGGCTGGACGAGGTCTCCGACCGTCTCGACGCTCAGCGAACCAAGTCGCTGGAGAAGGCGCGAAAGAAGGCCGAGAAGGCCGCGAGGCGTGCGCAGCAGCTGGCGGAGGAACTTGCAGCCCTGGAAGCCGGGGAACAGCCCGCCGCGGCCTGATGTGTACTGAATGTGTACGGGAAGCAGGTTGGGGGCCGGTCCATGATCGGACCGGCCCCCAACTTCCTCGCCAGGAAGGCGAGTTGTAGAGCCCCCTGTCGGGTTCGAACCGACGACCCCCGCTTTACAAGAGCGGTGCTCTGGCCAACTGAGCTAAGGAGGCGCGGTACCCGTCCGCAGCGTGCCACGGCGGGACCAGAGTGCAGTGTAGCGAACAGGAAGGGGCGTACGTCAGGTTCATCGGGGCGGGTGCAGTGAATGTGCCCGGCGTCACTTGCGGTAGTTTTGTCCGATTTCATCCGTACATAAGATCGACAGATGAACAGATTCGGTCGCGCAGGGGTACTGACAAGACCGCTTCGTACCGGTACCGTCACCAGCAGTCTGCCCGACCGGTGGACTAGACCTCTCCGATCTCCGCGCCGCTCCGGCGGGTTGGCACGGCGCTTCGGACAGGACGACATCCGCCTTTACTCGGATCGTCCGGCACGTTCCTGCCGGTGAAGGAGAGCACAGACATGCCTACGGTGACTTTCGACCAGGCCACCCGGATCTACCCCGGCGGCACGAAGCCCGCCGTCGACGCCCTGAACCTGGACATAGCCGACGGCGAGTTCCTCGTCCTCGTCGGCCCCTCCGGCTGCGGCAAGTCGACCAGCCTGCGGATGCTCGCGGGCCTGGAGGACGTGAACGGCGGCGCCATCCGCATCGGCGACCGCGACGTCACCCACCTCCCCCCCAAGGACCGGAACATCGCCATGGTGTTCCAGAACTACGCGCTGTACCCGCACATGACCGTCGCCGACAACATGGGCTTCGCCCTGAAGATCGCCGGCGTCAACAAGGCGGAGATCCGCAAGAAGGTCGAGGAGGCGGGCAAGATCCTCGACCTCACCGAGTACCTCGACCGCAAGCCGAAGGCGCTCTCCGGCGGTCAGCGCCAGCGTGTCGCCATGGGCCGCGCGATCGTCCGCGAGCCGCAGGTCTTCCTCATGGACGAGCCGCTGTCCAACCTGGACGCCAAGCTCCGCGTGCAGACCCGCACCCAGATCGCCTCGCTGCAGCGCCGCCTCGGCATCACCACCGTCTACGTCACCCACGACCAGGTCGAGGCCATGACCATGGGCGACCGGGTCGCGGTCCTCAAGGACGGCCTGCTCCAGCAGGTGGACACCCCCCGCAACATGTACGACCGCCCCGCGAACCTCTTCGTGGCCGGCTTCATCGGCTCCCCCGCGATGAACCTGATCGAGGTCCCGCTGGTCGACGGCGGCTGCCAGTTCGGCACCTCGCTGATCGAGATCTCCCGCGAGGCCGTGGCCCAGGCCGCCGACGCGGGCGACACCACGGTCACCATCGGCGTCCGCCCCGAGCACCTGGACCTGGTCTCCGAGGGCGACGCGCTCGGCAAGGGCGGCGCCGGTCTGGCCGTCACCGTCAACGTCGTCGAGGAGCTGGGCGCGGACGGCTACGTCTACGGCAGCGCCCGCGTCGGCGACGCCGAGAAGGACCTGGTGGTCCGGGTCAACGGCCGCTCCGTCCCGCTCAAGGGCGACGTCCTGAACGTCGTCCCGCGCGCCGGCGAGGTCCACGTCTTCTCGACGTCGACCGGTCTGCGCCTCAGCAACTGACGCCTGCGCGTTCAGCGTCGCCCAGCAGTGATGCCGGCGCCCCGGCGGGGAGTCCCCGCCGGGGCACCGGCATGTCGGGCAACGGTCGCACGCCGAAAAACACCTGTCGGGCCGTCACTCGTCCGAGTGACTAAATGTCGCCATGTCATTACTCATCGCTAGCATCAGCCTCGTGAAGCAGCTAGCGCGCCGTCTCGGCAGAACCCTCGCCTTCCTCCTGCCCGTCGTCCTCGTGACGACCGGCACCCTCGCGGTGACCCGCGTGTCCTGGACCCCTGTGGCCGGTGGCACCAGCGGAAACGGGGGTGAGCAGCAGGTCCTCGCCGCCAACGCGACGTCCCCGCAGAGTGCGGACAACGCTGCCGCCGCCCCGCAGGACGTCCTTCGCGACCGGCTGGTCCAGCAGTTGGACCGGTCGAACCCCGGCACGGCCCTGGACTCGCTCCAGCAGGCCATGCAGCAGCAGCCCTCGCTCACCCGCTACTGCACCGCCATCGCCCGCGACCTCGGACAGGCCGCAGTGCGCAAGTACCACGGTGACGTCCAGCGTGCGCAGTCCTTCGCGCGCCCCGTGTGCGACGGGTCCTTCGCCGCCGGGACGATGGCGGACGCGGGCTGACCGCAGCAGCGATGCGGCAGCGCCGCAGCAGTACGTCAGCAGGGCGTCCACGTCGGACGCGACCCGAACGGCAACCGGGCCGGAGCGGAGTCCCCACGGGCTCCGCTCCGGCCCGCTGACATACGCCGACGACCCACCTCCGCCCGCCGACCGGCCCCGGGCGCCACCCGGGCGCCAGCTGCGCTTCCCACGGGGACGGCGCCGACACGGCGCGGGCGCGACGCGAGCGCCGGGCGGGCACAGCGCGCGCTCGGCGCGGGCATCCGCCGGGGCGGCGGCCCGGCGGATGCCCGCGCCGGTCGTCTTCTGCCCGTAGGGTGCTCCCATGACCGCTGACCTCATCCCCTCCACCGAGGGTTCTCCGCTGGCCTCGCCGCCCGTCACTCAGGCAGTGATCCTGGCCGGCGGTCAGGGCTCCCGCCTCCGCCCCTACACCGACACCCGCCCCAAGCCGATGATCGAGATCCCCGGCACGGGCGTCCCCATCATCGGCCACCAGCTCCAGTGGCTGGCCGAGGAGGGCGTCACCGATGTCGTCATCTCCTGCGGTCACCTGGCCGAGGTGCTGCAGACCTGGTTGAAGGAGACGGAGCTCCCGCTCAACGTCACCACCGTGGTCGAGTCCGAACCCCTCGGCCGCGGCGGCGGCCTGAAGTTCGCGGCCGCCTCGCTCCCCCGCCCGGACCAGCCCTGGTACGCCACCAACGGCGACATCTGGACCCGGTTCCGGCTCCGCGACATGGCGGACTTCCACTCGGAACGCGACGCCCACGCCACCCTCGCGCTGGCCCGCCCCCGGCTGCCCTGGGGCACCGTCGACACCGACCAGTTCGGCAACATCCTCGACTTCATCGAGGCCCCGCCGTCGCCGTACCTGATCAACGCCGGCGTCTACGTCTTCTCCTCCGCCTTCGCGCGCATGCTGCCCGATCGCGGTGACCACGAGCGGAGCACCTTCCCCCGGCTCGCGCGCGAGCGCCGGCTCTCCGGCTGGGAGCTCCCCCAGGGCGTCTACTGGCGCGCCATCGACACCGCCAAGGACCTCACCGAGGCCGCCAAGGAGCTCGCCGCCACCCGCGCCACCATCGACTGACGGCCCGTCGACGGCACCACCGGCACCGGAACGACAACGGCCCCGTACGGACAGACCTGCTGTCCGTACGGGGCCGTGCACGCTGTCCCGGAGCCCCTGCTGACGGTGCCCGGCCCGACTCGGGAGTCAGGCCGACCCAGTAGTCAGGCGACCCAGTAGTCAGGCCGCCTCGGCGCTCAGGCCGACGCTCAGCCCAGGAGGCCGCCGAGTACGCCGTTGCTGCCCGTCGGTGCGGAGCTCGGCGAACCACTGTGGTGGTGCGTCGGCGCGGAGGAGCCGCTGCCGCCCGAGCCGGAGCCCGTGCCGCTCCTGGTGCCGGTCGAACCCGTTCCGGTGCCCGAACTCCGGCTGCCGGCACCGGAACCGCTGGTCCCGCCCCCGGTGGCGCCGGCGCTGTGGTGCTTCGCCGCGGCATGGTGCGAGGCGTTCGGCGAGGCGTCCGGCGAGGGCGTCGCCTTCTTGACCGCAGTCGCACTGCCGTGCGCGGACGGCTTGCTGGTCGGCCACATCGGGTTCGGGTAGTTGGTCGGCAGCGCGGTCGCGCCCGGGAGGACGGTGGTGGTGCTGACCGTCTGGCTGCTCCGGACGGTCGCGCCCAGCATCGAACCCAGCAGCAGGGTGCTGCCGGTGACCAGGGTCGCCACCACGAAGCCCCGGCGCAGCACCCGCCGCCGCAGCGCCCAGATCGGCGCGCGCTCCCCGCCGAGCCGCCGCCACGCCTCGATGGCGAGTCGGCCGTCCAGCGAGAACAGCGGTGCCCCGGCCAGCAACAGCGGGCTCCAGGCCGCCAGATAGATGATCTCCGGCGCGTTGTAGACCGGAGCGGCCCGCCAACTGACCGTCACCAGCAGCACGACCGCCAGCACCATGCCCACGGCGGCGGCGAACCGCTGCCAGAGGCCGAAGACGCAGAGCACGCCGACGACGATCTCGACGAAGGCCACCCCGAGCCCGGAGCCCACCGGGTGGGTGAGCGCCATGTCCAGCAGCGGACGGGCGAGCGGCCAGGGGTGCAGCGACTGCAGCCAGTGCATCATCGAGCCACGGGCACCGCCGTCGAAGTAGACCGGGTCGCAGAGCTTGTTGAAGCCGGCGTAGATCGAGATGCCGCCGAGGAACAGCCGCAGCGGCAGCAGCACCAGGCCGAGGTCGACCCGCCGCCCCGGGTACCAGGCGTGCCGGACCGCCTCGCCCGGCTCACGCGGACCGCCGCTGCGGTACTCAGGCTCGAACTCGCGGTCGTCACCCGGCCCGTAGCGCGGACGGAAGCCCGGCTCACGGCCCTCGGCGCCGACCCCGCCGACAGCCCCGGCGCCGTACGCCGCACCGGCGTACTCACGGCCGTCCACCGCGGTCCGGTCGACGTGGTCGGCCTGGTCGGGAAAGCCGAACGGCCGCTGCATCACCTGCGTCGCGTCGGCCGGTTGCTGACGCGGCAGCACGGTGTGCCCGGTGCCGCCCTGCTGGACGGCGTCGAGCAGCGCGGGGGCCGCTCCGCCGGTCCAGGTGATCGGGGTGACCCGGGGCTTCCGGCGCGGCGGCGGGGCGTCGTCGGAGGCAAGTCCGCCGACGACCGGCGCGCCCGCCCCGACAAGTGCGGGAAAGGCTGGAATGATCAGGATCGGCTGGGTGTCCTCGCCCGCAGCCAGGGCAGTCAACGGTCCGGAGTCGATGAACGGGCTCACCGGAGCGCCCAGGCGCACTCGGAAGCTCGCCGTCGTGGTGTTGAGCCGGGCCGGATCGGTCGGCACCTTCACCGAGTACAGCCCCGGGTCTGCCTCTATCCCCTCGGCGGATGCCCCCTGAGGGCGGGTACGTGTTCTGGTGTCCACGCATCACTAACCGCCCGAGGGACCGTTTGGACACCCTCTCGCGCAAGACTTGACGGCGACACCCGCCGTCCTGGTGCCTGGCAATACCCGTGGTGCGCCTGGGAACGACGGGACAGGGTGGCTCGGCCGACCGCCGAGGCCGCCTCCGCTCCACCGTCGCCCCGCAGGCGCTCCAAGCTTGCTCCGCCGACGAACGAAGTCGGAACGGCAGAGCGGCCGCCCGGGTGACGGATCACCCGGACGGCCGCTCCCGCTCACGACCGACGGCTATCGCTTGTTGCGGAGCCGCGCGGCCTCGTAGAGGACGATGCCGGCGGCGACGCCCGCGTTCAGCGACTCGGCCACACCGGGCATCGGGATCCGGACGGTCAGGTCACAGGTCTCCGAGACCAGCCGGGACAGGCCCTTGCCCTCGGAACCGATGACGATCACCACCGGGCCGGTCAGCGCCTCCAGGTCGCTCAGCTCGGCGTCGCCGTCGGCCGCCAGGCCCACCACGAAGCAGCCGGCCTTCTGGTAGGCCTCCAGCGTCCGGGTCATGTTGGTCATCCGGGCCACCGGCACCCGGGCCGCCGCACCGGAGGAGGTCTTCCAGGCGCCGGCCGTCATCCCGGCGGCCCGCCGCTCGGGGATGACCACGCCGTGGCCGTCGAAGGCGGCGACGGAGCGGACGATGGCCCCGAGGTTGCGCGAGTCGGTGATCCCGTCCAGCGCGACGATCAGCGGGTCCTCGTGGTTCTGGGCCGCCAGCGCGAGCAGGTCGTCCGGGTGCGCGTACTCGTACGGCGGCACCTGGAGGATCAGGCCCTGGTGGTTGTGGCCCTCGGCCAGGTTGTCGAGCTGCTGGCGCGGGGCCTCCATCAGCGGCACGCCGCGCTCGTTGGCGTAGGTCAGCGCCTCGCGCACCCGCTCGTCGTTGTCGATGAACTGCTGGACGTAGAGCGCCGAGGCCGGCACCCCGCCCTGCAGCGCCTCCACCACCGAGTTGCGGCCGTAGACCAGCTCGGAGCTCGCCTTGCCGCCGCGCCGGGCGCTGCCGCGCGACTTGTTGCCCGCGGCGCGCTTGGCGGCCGAGTTGGCCATCCGGTTCTTCTTGTGACCCTTGCGCTCGGAGGCGGGCGGCGTCGGGCCCTTGCCCTCCAGAGCCTTCCGGCTGTGGCCACCGGTACCGACCGACGGGCCCTTCTTGGAGCCGGGGTTGCGGCGGTTCCTGCGCTGGCTGTTGCCGGCCATCAGTACGGTCCTGCTTTCGTTCGTGGTGCGTGGTGGTGGAGGCCGAGTCGGCCCGGTCCACGGCACCGTCCGGGTGAACCGGACGGCGCCGCCGGGACTCGGCCGACGACCCTGGCCTCGGCTCGGTCAGCGGTCAGGCGGTCAGCGGTCAAGCTGTCAGCCGTGGAGCGGTCGGTCCTGGCGACCGCGCACTGCTGGTGAGTGCACGGTCTGGTGAGTGCGGCGGTCAGCCGAGGGTCCAGCGGGAGGCGCCCTCGGCCCGGTCCTCGATGACCAGCCCGGCCTCGCCGAGCCGGTCCCTGATGGCGTCGGAGGTGGCGTAGTCCTTGCGCTCGCGCGCGGCCTGACGCTGCTCCAGCACCAGCTTGACCAGGGCATCGACCACTCCGTGCAGGTCCTCGCCCTGCTGCGGACCGGCCCACATCGGGTCCAGCGGGTCGAGACCCAGCACCCCGAGCATCGCACGGACCTCGGCCAGACGCGCTACCGCGTTCTCCTTGTCGTCCGCCGCGAGCGCCGCATTGCCCTGCCGAACGGCCGTGTGGACGATCGCCAGCGCCTGCGGGACGCCGAAGTCGTCGTCCATCGCCTCGGCGAAGGCCGGCGGCACCTGCGGGGCCGGCTCGACCGCGCCGTGCTGCTCGGTGACGCGCTGGGCGAAGCCCTCGATCCGGGCGAAGGCGGTCTCGGCCTCGCGCAGCGCCTCCTCGCTGTACTCGATCATCGAGCGGTAGTGCGGGGTGCCCAGGTAGTAGCGCAGCACGATCGGCCGCCACCTCTGCAGCATCTCGGAGACCAGCACCGAGTTGCCGAGCGACTTGCTCATCTTCTCGCCGCTGAGCGTCACCCAGGCGTTGTGCAGCCAGTAGCTCGCGAAGTCGTCGCCGAAGGCCTTGGACTGGGCGATCTCGTTCTCGTGGTGCGGGAAGATCAGGTCGCGCCCGCCGCCGTGGATGTCGAAGGCGGAGCCGAGGTACTTGTGCGCCATGGCCGAGCACTCCAGGTGCCAGCCGGGGCGGCCGCGGCCCCAGGGGGTCTCCCAGCTGGGCTCGCCGGGCTTGACCGACTTCCACATGGCGAAGTCGCGCTGGTCCCGCTTGCCGGTCTCGCCGTCGCTCTCGGGCTGCCGCAGGTCCTCCAGCTTCTGGTGCGAGAGGGCGAGGTAGTCCGGGTACGAGGTGACGCTGAAGTAGACGTTGCCCTCGGACTCGTAGGCGTGGCCGCGCTCGATCAGACCGCGCATCATCTCGATCATCTCCGGGACGTGCCCGGTCGCCCGGGGCTCCCCGGTCGGCGGCAGGCAGCCCAGCGCCGTGTAACCGTCGTTGAAGGCGCGCTCATTGGTGTAGCCGATCTGCCACCAGGGCCGACCGCCCTCCCGCGACTTCCAGATGATCTTGTCGTCGATGTCGGTGACATTGCGCACAAAGGTCACGTCGTAGCCCCGGTAGGCGAACCAACGACGCATCACGTCGAAGTTCAGCCCGGACCGGATGTGGCCGATGTGCGGGGCGGCCTGCACGGTCGCGCCGCACAGGTAGATCGAGACGCAGCCCGGCACGAGCGGGACGAAGTCGCGTACCTGGCTGGCGCTGGTGTCGTACAGGCGAATAGTCACAGCGTCAAGCGTAGTGGGAAGCAGGGGGTGCCCAGTGCCCGTCAGTACACCAAGGCGGTGGCAATTGCGACGAGCCCCTCGGCGCGGCCGGTGAGGCCGAGCCCGTCGGAGGTGGTCCCGGCCACCGAGACGGGGCGCCCAGCGCCTCGGAGAGCACCGCCTGCGCCTCCTCGCGCCGCTTACCGATCTTTGGTCTGATGCCGATGACCTGCACCGCGACATTGCCGATCTCGAATCCGGCCGCCCGGACGATCCGTCCGGCCTCGGTCAGCAGCCGCACTCCGGAGGCGCCGGCCCACTCCGGGCGGTCGGTGCCGAAGTGCGTGCCGAGGTCGCCGACCCCGGCGGCGGAGAAAAGTGCGTCGCAGGCGGCATGGGCCACCACATCGCCGTCCGAGTGGCCGGCGAGGCCGTGCTCGTAGCCCTCCCAGCGCAGCCCGGCCACCCACAGCTCGCGCCCGGCCGCGAAGGCGTGGACGTCGGTGCCGATGCCGGTGCGCGGCAGCCGGAACTGCCTGCCGCCCGGGGGACCGTCGAGATCAGAAGTCATCCTGCGCCCTCCTCCGGGCCAGAACCGCCTCGGCCAGGACCAGGTCCAGCGGGCGGGTGACCTTGAAGGCCTCCTCGTGCCCGGGGACCACCACCACCTCGCCGCCGTAGTGCTCGACCAGGCCGGCGTCGTCGGTGGCGTCCAGGGCGTCAGCGAGCGCCCGGTCGTGGACCTGCTGCAGCAGCTCGCGGCGGAAGCCCTGCGGCGTCTGCACCGCGCGCAGCGTGGAGCGGTCCGGGGTGCCCAGCACCGGCTCCGGCCGTCCGGGCCCGGAGGCCGGGCCGACCAGCTTGACCGTGTCCGCCAGCGGGACGCCGGGGACGACCGCGCCGGCCCCCTCCGCGACCGCGCGGGCGACCGCGTCCACCACGTCCACCGGGACCAGCGGGCGGGCGGCGTCGTGCACCAGCACCACGTCCACCTGCGGCGGCAGCGCGGCCAGGCCGAGCCGGACCGACTCCTGCCGGGTGGCGCCGCCGGCGACCACCTTGATGTCGGGCCCGTCCGCGCCCTCCGGGCGGGCGCCGTCCAGCAGCGCGCGCACCTGGGCGACGCCGTCGGACGGGGCGACCACGACGACCAGCGTCACGGCACGGGAGCGGGCGAGCGCGCGGACGGCGTGGACCAGCAGCGGGACGCCGCCGAGTTCACGCAGGGCCTTGGGGGCGCCCGGGCCCAGTCGCTCGCCCCGGCCTGCGGCGGGGACCACTGCTGCGGCGTTCAGGGTTTTGTTCCTTCAACGAAGTGGGTATGGCCAAGTCGTGCCGGGCCTAGCGCCTTCCGTGGAGCTCGACCCTGCTCGTCCCGGCACACTATCGGTCGCCGCCAGGCGACGTCGTCGTAACCGCCGCGCGGCAGGGAGTCCGGCCGGGAGTCCAGATACCGCGCTGCCCCGGTACCCACCGCGGGAACGGTGGATATCGGGGCAGGCGGGCAGGCAGTGCGCACTGCGTCGGACGAGATTGCTCCTCAGGAGGCAAGAACCTCGTCGAGCAGCGTCTCGGCCTTGTCCTCGTTGGTGTTCTCGGCGAGTGCCAGCTCACTCACCAGAATCTGCCTGGCCTTCGCCAGCATCCGCTTCTCACCGGCGGACAGACCGCGCTCGCGCTCACGCCGCCAAAGGTCGCGCACAACCTCCGCGACCTTGATAACGTCGCCCGAGGCGAGCTTTTCCAGGTTCGCCTTGTATCGGCGGGACCAGTTGGTGGGCTCTTCGGTGTACGGTGCCCGCAGGACCTCGAAGACCCGGTCCAACCCATCCTGACCGACCACGTCGCGCACGCCCACAAACTCGGCGTTCTCTGCAGGCACGCGCAGCGTCAGGTCACCCTGCTGCACCTTCAGCACCAGGTAGGTCTTGTCCACACCTTTGATCTGGCGAATCTCGATTGCTTCGATCAGTGCGGCCCCGTGATGGGGGTAGACCACGGTGTCGCCAACCTTGAACGTCATGTGACAGGTACCCCTTCCGTGGCTTTCCAGAATAACACGGGTTCAGCCATATCCGAAGGGCGTTTTCGCAGGTCAGAGCCAGTCTCAGGGCTTGACAACCACCCCTGTCGCGTGCTGCGACCCCAGTTCGAGAAGGGCTTCTCGCAGGTCGGAGCGGTTGCGAACGAACGCGGAACCGCCCGGAACGCCGGTGATGATCTACCCGGCAGGCCGCAACCATATCGTTATCTGATCTTCCATCGAACGCTATTTCCCTCACCCAGGCGGCGCACGCCTGTCAACCGCGCGCCGGGGCAGCCCGCTCGCGCGCCGTCCCTACGCCGTCAGTGGAGGGACCGCGACACGGGGCTCCCCCGTGTGGAGCGGATAAGGAGCATCGGTAACCTGAACGCGGCCAACCCACCGAATACCGTCCAAGGAGAAGCCTCCGCCGTGAGCCGCAGTCTTCGTCGCGGCGCAGTCGCCGCCCTCATCATCGCGACCGCCCCCATCCTCGCTGCCTGCTCCGCGGGGTCCGGAGCAGCGACGCTCCAGGTCAAGCCCGATGCGGCCGCGACCTCCATCGGTAAGACGCTGAAGCTCAACGGCATCAGCCTGATCGCGGCAACCGACGGCACCTCCGTGGCCAACGTGACCGCCAACATCGCCAACGCCAACAACCTGCCCGAGACGCTGCAGTCGGTGTCGGTCGACGGCACCCCGACCGCGCTCAGCGGCCCCGCCGTCATCCCGGCCGGCGGCTCGCTGATGCTCGGCGGCCCGGGCCAGGTCACCGCCCGCGCCGCCAGCATCTCCGAGCGCCCCGGCCAGAACGCGACGGTGACCTTCACCTTCGCCGGCGCCGGCTCGGTCACCGTCCAGGCGCTGGTCAACGCGGGCACCGGCGAGTACGCCTCCTACGCCCCGACCGCCGCGCCGGTCCTGTCGGCCACGCCCAGCGCGACCGCGAGCAGCACCGCCAAGGCGTCCGACAAGGGCACCGACAAGGCGACGGGCAAGCCGAGCGACAAGGCCACCCCGACCGGTTCCAGCACCTCCTGACCCGGGCGGGTGAACGGCGGAGCCCCCGGAAGGATCACCTTCCGGGGGCTCCGTGCTGCCGTTCCGACGCCGAGCCGGGCAACCGGCCGGGCCGGGCGGTTTACGGCTCGAACTTGTATCCGAGGCCACGGACCGTGACCAGGAAGCGCGGCGCGCCCGGGTCCGGCTCGATCTTGGCCCGCAGCCGCTTCACGTGGACGTCCAGGGTCTTGGTGTCGCCGACGTAGTCCGCGCCCCAGACCCGGTCGATCAGCTGCATCCGGGTGAGCACCCGGCCCGCGTTCCGGAGCAGCATCTCCAGCAGGTCGAACTCCTTGAGCGGCAGGTCGACCTTGGCGCCGTCCACGGTGACGACGTGGCGGTCGACGTCCATCCGGACCGGTCCGGCCTCCAGCGCGCCGGGCCCGCCGTCGACGGCCTCCGGCTCGCCCCGGCGGCGGAGCACCGCGCGGATCCGGGCGACCAGCTCACGGGTGGAATAGGGCTTGGTCACATAGTCGTCGGCGCCTATCTCCAGGCCGACAACCTTGTCGATCTCGCTGTCCTTGGCCGTGACCATGATCACGGGGACGCTGGACTTGGCCCGCAGCTGGCGGCAGACCTCGGTGCCGGGCAGGCCGGGCAGCATGAGGTCGAGCAGGACCAGGTCGGCGCCGTTGCGCTCGAACTGGTCCAGCGCGTCCGGGCCGGTGGCGGCGATGGCCACCTCGAAGCCCTCCTTGCGGAGCATGTAGGAAAGGGCATCGCTGAAGGACTCTTCGTCTTCGACGACGAGGACACGGGTCACGGCTGGACCTCCGGGGCAGGCAGGTTGGTGGTGAGCGGTTCGGGGTCGTCGGCGTCGACGTGGTGCACGGCGTCGCCGTCGGGCGTGTCGACCTCAGACGTGTCGACCACTGACATGTCGACGGCGTGCGGGTCGGACTGCGGGTGGTCACTGGGTTCGATGGCCGACCGTTCGGCCTGGCGGGCGACGGGCAGGCGCAGGGTGAAGGTCGAGCCCTGTCCCTCGACGCTCCACACCGAGACGGTGCCGCCGTGGGATGCGGCGACGTGCTTGACGATGGACAGACCGAGGCCGGTGCCACCGGTGGCGCGGGACCGGGCCGGATCGACCCGGTAGAAGCGCTCGAAGATCCGCTCGCGGTCCTTCTCGGAGATGCCGGTGCCCTGGTCGGTGACCGATATCTCCACCACGTCGTTCTTCTTCCCCGGCACCTTGCGGGCGGCGATCGCGACGCGGGTGCGGGCGGGGCTGTAGTTGACGGCGTTCTCGACCAGGTTGCCGAGCGCCGCGGCCAGCTGGCCGCGGTTGCCGTGGAGGTGGAGGCCGGCGATCCCGCCGGCCGCCATGACGATCTGCTTGGCCGCGGCCTGGTGGCGGCAGCGGTCCATCGCCTCGGCGACCAGTTCGTCCACCGGGACGGGTTCCGGGTCCACCAGGCGGTCGTCGTCCTGGACCCGGGAGAGCTCGATGATCTCCTGGACCAGGCTGGTGAGCCGGGTGGCCTCGATGAGCATACGTCCGGCGAACCGCCGGACCGCCTCGGGATCGTCGCTGGCGTCCTGCACGGCCTCGCTCAGCAGCGACAGCGCGCCGACCGGGGTCTTCAGCTCGTGCGAGACGTTGGCGACGAAGTCGCGGCGGACCGCCTCGATCCGCCGGGCCTCGGTGAGGTCCTCGACCAGCACCAGCACCAGCCGCGAGCCGAGCGGGGCGACCCGCACGGACACGGCGAGCGCGTCGCTGCCGGCCTTGCCTCCGGGGCGGCGCGGGATCTCCAGGTCCGCCTGTCGTATCTCGCCGTCGCGCCGGGTGAGCCGGGCCATGGCGAGCATGGCGTCCACGGCGATGGCTCCGCCGCGGACCAGTCCCAGCGCGTAGGCGGCGGAGCTGGCCTTGATCACCTGGTCGCTGTCGTCGAGAACGACGGCGCACGAGCGCAGCACGGACAGTACGGTGTCCACACCTGGGGGCAGTTCCGGCTCGGGCTGCTGCTCGACGCGCTTGGCCGGCTTCCGGCGCTCCTTCTCGCTCCAGCGGAAGGAGAGCGCGGCGGCGAGGCCGACCCCGAGCCCAGCGATCGCGCTCGCAGCGGCTTCGGCCACGTTCAGATCCATATGTTCAGCGTAAGCGCACGACGGTGACCTGCTGTAACCCCTGAAGCAGGGCATCAGCCCCCGGTCGCCGAGAATTCACCTCGACGTCGGGTCGGGTTCACTCCCGCTGAGCGGCGGGGACGCCCGGACGGCTCAAGGTTAGGAACAACAGGACCCAGCAGGAGGATGCGAAGATGCGTGACGCGTACCACGAGGAACTCGACTCGATCGGTGACGGCCTGATCGAGATGGCCCGGCTGGTCGGATCCGCGATGGGCCGCGCGACCACGGCCCTGCTCGACGCCGACCTCCAGCTCGCCGAGAGCGTCATCGCGGCGGACGAGAAGGTCGACAACCTGCACCACGAGCTGGAGAACCGGGCCATCGCGCTGCTCGCCCGCCAGCAGCCGGTCGCCACCGACCTGCGCATCGTCGTCACCTCCCTGCGGATGAGCGCCGACCTGGAGCGCTCCGGCGACCTGGCCCGGCACGTCGCCAAGCTGGCCCGGCTGCGCTACCCGCACTCGGCGGTCCCCGCCGACCTGCACCCGATCGTCCTGGAGATGGGCCAGCTCGCCCAGCGCCTGGTCGCCAAGGCCGGACTGGTCATCTCCTCCAAGGACGTGGACGCCGCCCTGGAGCTGGAGCGCGACGACGACGCGATGGACGAGCTGCACCGCCAGCTCTTCTCGCACCTGCTGGACGACCGCTGGCAGCACGGCATCGAGACGGCCGTGGACGTGACCCTCTGCGGTCGCTACTACGAGCGCTTCGCCGACCATGCCGTCTCGGTCGCCAAGCGCGTGGTCTACCTGGTCACCGGCGAGCACGCGGACGAGTTCGTGCCGGAGGTCGGGAAGTAGCGCCGCGCCGGGGTCAGGACCGGGGCCGAGTGGGTCGCGAGCCGGGTCCGGGCCGGTTCCCGGCCCCGGGGGCGCGCATGTGCGCGGGCGCGCTGGGCGCTCACAGCACGCCTCCGCACGCCCGTTGACGGTCCGTCACGGCGGAGTTTGACTGAGGTGTAGGCACCGCCTGAAGGAGGGTCCGCATGACTCAGACTCCGAGCCCGTCCACCCCGTCGAAGGCCACCCCGACCGAAACCGCCCCGGAGACCGTCCTTCGGATGCCACTGCCGCTGCTCGCCGCCTGCGGCTGTGGATCCGGCTGCGGCTGCGGCTGTCAGTCCGGGGGCTCCTGCCGCTGCGGCGGGGGCTGCTGCCACTGAGCCGGCAGCCGAACGCCGAACGCGAGAGGCCGGGTCCGCTCCCCTCGGGGGTGCGGACCCGGCCTCTCGTTGTCGTGCGCGGGGCACGATCGCGTGGGCTACTTCTTCTTGCCCTGGTTGGCGACCGCCTCGGCGGCGACCTTGGCGGCCTCCGGGTCGAGGTAGCGTCCGCCCTTGGTGATCGGCTGGAAGTCGGCGTCCAGCTCGTAGAGCAGCGGGATGCCGGTGGGGATGTTCAGCCCGGCGATGTCCTCGTCGGAGATCCCGTCCAGGTGCTTGACCAGCGCGCGCAGCGAGTTGCCGTGCGCCGTCACCAGCACCGTGCGGCCGTCCGCGAGGTCCGGGACGATCGAGTCGTACCAGTAGGGCAGCATCCGCTCGACGACGTCCTTGAGGCACTCCGTCCGCGGCCGGACGTCGGCGGGGAGCTGGGCGTAGCGGAGGTCGTGCGCCTGCGAGTACTCGGCGTCGTCGGCGAGCGGGGGCGGCGGGGTGTCGTAGGAACGGCGCCAGAGCATGAACTGCTCCTCGCCGAACTCGGCCAGGGTCTGTGCCTTGTCCTTGCCCTGGAGCGCACCGTAGTGACGCTCGTTCAGACGCCAGGAGCGGTGGACCGGGATCCAGTGGCGGTCGGCCCGGTCCAGGGCGATCTGCGCGGTGCGGATGGCGCGGCGCAGCAGCGAGGTGTGCAGGACATCGGGGAGCAGGCCCTCGGCGGCGAGGAGCTCGCCGCCGCGCAGGGCCTCCTTCTCACCCTTGGCGTTGAGGTCGACATCGACCCAACCGGTGAAGAGGTTCTTCTCGTTCCACTGGCTCTCGCCGTGGCGGAGCAGGACAAGACGGTAGGGAGCATCAGCCATGACCAGAAGCCTAATGGAGGAGCAGAACCGGTGGCGTGTCGGTCCGACGGCTGAGTAATCTATGTCATGCCCACGTGACACTTACATCTGCCGCATCTGCCGCTCAGGGAGAACCACGTGCCCCAATCGCCCGCGCCTCGGCCGGCTTCCCCTTCCTGGCTTCGGGCAACGGCGCGGGAGACCGTCGGCGGGCTGCCGTCGACCTTCTGGTGGCTCTGGACGAGCACGTTGGTGAACCGGCTCGGCGGCTTCGTGGTCACCTTCCTGGCGTTGTACCTGACGGTGGACCGGGGCCTGTCCCCGGCCTTCGCCGGCCTGGTCGCCTCGCTCTACGGACTGGGCGGCAGCGTCGCCTCCGTCGCCGGCGGGGTGCTCGCGGACCGGATCGGCCGGCGCCCGACGCTGCTGGTGTCCCAGTCGAGCGCCGCCGCCGGAACCATGGTGCTGGGATTCGTCCACCCGCCGTGGGCGATCGCGGTCACCGCCGCGCTGCTGGGCTTCGCCGCCAACGCCTCCCGCCCGGCCGTGTCCGCGATCATGGCGGACCTGGTCCCGGCCGAGGACCGGGTGCGGGCCTACTCGCTCAACTACTGGGCCTTCAACATGGGCGCGGCCTTCTCGGCGGCGGTGGCCGGTCTGATCGCGGCCCACGGCTACCTGCTGCTCTTCGTCGGCGACTCCGCCACCACGCTGCTCTGCGCGCTGGTGGTCTTCGCCCGCGTCCCGGAGACCCGGCCGGAGCTGCGGCCCGGGACCGCTTCGTCCGGGGGGACGGAGAAGTCCGGGGGGACGGAGAAGTCCGGGGAGACCGGCGGGAGCGGGAAGAAGTCCGCCGCCGCGTCCCACGACCGGCCCGGCATCGGCTCGGTGCTGCGCAACCGGGTCTTCATGGCCCTCGTCGGCCTCACCTTCCTGCTGGCCTTCATCAACTACCAGGGCCTGGTCGCACTGCCGATCACCATGGGCCGCGAGGGCTACTCCGCCGCCGACTACGGACTGGTCGTCAGCCTCAACGGCGTGCTCATCGTGCTGCTGCAGATCCCGGTGACCCGCTTCGCCAAGGGGCGCAACCGCACCGCCATGCTGACCGCCGCCGCGCTGCTCACCGGCTGCGGCTTCGGGCTGGCGGCGTTCGCCGGATCCGTCTGGTTCTACGCCTTCACGGTCAGCATCTGGACCGCCGGCGAAATGCTCGCCGTCCCGGCCAACTCGGCCCTGGTCGCGGAGCTCTCCCCGATCCACTCCCGCGGCCGGTACCAGGGCGCGTACTCGCTGGCCTGGTCCGGCGCCTCCTTCCTGGCCCCGATGACGGCCGGCTTCCTGATCACCGCCTCCGGCGGCGACGCGGTCTGGCTGAGCTGCACCGTGCTCGGCGTGCTCACCGCCGCCGGATACGTACGGCTGCTGCGCGGCCGGATCCCGGAGGCGGCCGGGGCCGCCCCGCAGCGGCCGGCCGAGCCGGTGCCCGCGGCGGTGCCCGCGGCGGTGCCCGCACCGGCCTCCCCGGAGCCCGACTCGATCAAGAAAAATCCAGGTGCCACCCTCGGCACACCCTCGTAGGGTGCGTCTATGGCGACAGTGACGACACCCAGCGGATCCAGCGACGGCATCGAGATCAGGACGGTCCAGGAGGCGGAACTCGCCGACTGGGGGCGGGCGGTCAGCAGCGGCTTCATGGAGGCCAAGGGCGACGGCGCGCCGGAGTTCCGCAGTGCCCAGTTCGATCCGGGTCGCACCCTGGGCGCCTACGACCGGGGGCGCTGTGTCGGCACCTTCCGCAGCATGGCACGGGAGCTCACGGTCCCCGGCGGCGCGACGCTGACCAGCGACGCCGTCACCAACGTCACCGTCGCCGCCACCCACCGCCGGCGCGGCCTGCTCACCCGGATGATGACCCAGGACCTCGCCACCGCCGTGGAGCGCGGCGACAGCCTCGCCATCCTCATCGCCGCCGAGTACCGGATCTACGGCCGCTACGGCTTCGGCCCGTCCACCGCGCACCGGGGCTACCTGATCGACAAGCTCCGCGCGGGCAGTGTCCGCGTGCCGGCCGAGGCCGAGGAGGGCAGCTTCGAACTGCTCACCGTCGAGGAGTGGCGCAAGTACGGGCCCGAGCTGCACGACCGCTTCCGCCTCACCCAGCCCGGCGCGATCAACCGACGCCCCGTCAACTGGCGGCTGCGGACCGGTGACCTGAAGGGCCCCGGGTCCGACTGGAAGGAGCCGCTGATCGTGCTCCACCGCGACCGGTTCGGCCGCCCCGCCGGGCTGCTCACCTACAAGGTCGTCGACGAGTGGCCGAACATGGTCACCAAGTGCGAGCTCAAGGTCACCGACCACATCGCCGTCGACCGCGCCGCCTCGGCCGCGCTCTGGCGCTATGCGCTGAGCGTCGACTGGATCGACCGGGTCCGGATCGAGAACATCGCCCCGGACGACCCGCTGCCGCTGCTCCTGGACGACCCCCGGGCCTGCGTGGACGGCGGCGACAGCAGCAACGACTTCATGTGGCTGCGCGTCCTGGACGCTCCCAAGGCCTTCTCCGCCCGCACCTACGCCGCCCCCGGCCGGGTCGTGCTCCAGGTCACCGACCGACTCGGCCATGTCGACGGGCGCTTCGCCGTCGAGGCGGCGGCGGACGGGACCGGACAGTGCGTCCGCGTCGGCCATGCGGGCGAGCCGGCGGACGTGGCGCTGGACGCGAGCGCTCTCGGCACGCTCTACCTGAGCAGCGACTCCCCCGCCCGCCTGCACGCGGCCGGGCTGATCGACGAGCTCCGCCCCGGCGGCGTCGCCCGTCTCGGCTCGCTGCTGCACACCGACTTCCGCCCCTGGTGCCCGGACGGCTTCTGATGCGCCGTCGGCCGGGCTGCTTGGGCAGCCCGGCCGACGCTCACTGGAGTCCGCTGACCGTGGGACCTACTTGTGGCCCCAGTTGTCGATGACGCCGAAGGGCTCGAAGGCGTGGCTGAACTGCCAGGTGTTCTGCGCGACACCCGAGCAGTCACCGGCCCCGCCGGTGCCGACGCAGCCGCCGTTGTCCCGCTGGAGCGCCCAGAAGGAGAGCGTGTTGATCTTCTTCGAGGCGGCCCACTTCTCCACCGTCGCCGCGTTGGCGGTGGTGAAGGTCTCGTCCGCGCCGTAGTCGTCGATGCCCGGCATCTCGGTGACGCCGATCATGCCCCAGACACCGGCCGAGCCCTTGTCCGGGTAGAGCGCGGAGAGCTGGGTGTGGACCGCGTTCGCCGCGCTGATCGAGTCGGCCGCCATGTCGTGGACGTAGGCGCCGTCGTAGTAGTCGAAGGTCATCACGTTGACGACGCCGACATGGGCGTGGTTGGCGATGGCGTTCTGCAGCACCGCAAGGGTGTTGGCGAGCAGGCCGTTGAAGGTGGTCGGCATGGTGTAGGAGAACTGCAGGCTGTGGCCGGTCTTCTGGGCCCAGTGCTCGGCCAGCGCGACCGCCTTGTTGCGGCGGTCGATCCCGGCGGTGTTGGACAGCGAGTCGGCCTCGATGTCGAGGTCGATCCGGGTCACGTGGTAGGTGGTGACCAGGCTCTCGTAGACCGCCGCGATCGCCTTGACGTTGGTGCAGCTGTCCGCGATGTCGGTGTTGGTGGTGTCCGCGCCGTAACCGCCGAAGGAGGGGATGACGTTCCCGCCGGCGGCCTGGATCGCGGCGATGTCCGAACCGAAGCTGGACGAGGCGATCGGCGTGGTGGTGTCGCCGTTCCAGTACGCGGTACAGGAACCGGGCGCCGCCGTCTGCAGGAAGGCCATCGTCAGGTACTTGTTGCCGGACTGCGCGGCGGTCGCGGCAGGGCTGCCGGCCATCCACGACTCGTAGTACGGGGCGACGACGCGCGAGGGCATCGGGCGGTTCGCACCGGATGCCTGGTGCTGCACCGCGGCCTGCGCGCCACCGCTCCCGAGCATCACCATGCCGGCGGCGACGGCCGCCGTGGTCAGGCCGGTCAGCACGGCACGAGCGGATCCGGATCGGTTCATCGGGACTCCCAGAGAGTACGAAGCACGGATGGGGTGAGAAGCAGGCGAGAAGATGCGGGGAAGCAGGGCCTGCGCGACATCCAGTGCGACATCCGTCCCGGCGCGACCACTTCGCGGGACAGTATTTGGACTAGACCAATTGACTGTCAAGGGTCCTGACCGATCATTGGTTCCGCGAATCGGACATCCGCCCGCAGCTCACCGGATATGGGTGCGGCTGCGGGGGATTCGTCCGATCAGTCGGTACCGCGGCAGATATGGGGTTCGGCATCGGCCTCGTCGGCCTCCTCCACCCAACGGGCTCCTGCCGCGCTCGGCGGCTGTGCGTTCGGCGGCTGGGCACTCCAGGTCAGCGCATCCCGGGGGCGGCCGTTCGAGGGTTGTGGGTTCCGCGGCTGCGCCCGGTGGACTTGTTGGTCGATCATCTGTTCCTCCGTCACTCCTCATCGGCTTCGTGCGTCGGCACCGGCCGTGCGCGTCGCGGGATTCCGGCCGCGCCCCGTCACTCGGTGTCGCGGTTCCAGGGGCGGGCGCGCCGCCCCATCACCCGCTCCAGCTCCATCAGCTGTGCCAGCTCCAGTTCCAACTGGAGCTCCAGCAGGGTCAGCGGCAGATCGGGGCACAGCCGCTCGGGGTGTCCCGGCGGCAGGCCCGAACCGGTCGGCAGCTGGGCCAGGGCCTCCGCGCCGACGTACAGCGCGCCCATGGTGATCAGCGACCGCCCGACCGGCCGCAACAACCACACGACGAGCCCTCCCGCCCTGCGCAGACCGCCCATCCCCCGACCTCCATCGCCGACCCGTCCGGTGTGGGGCTCAGGATGTGAGCACCCTCTTGAGTCCGGCTCGGGCGTCGGCAGCGTCCCGCTAGGGGCTCAGCTGCGGCGCCTGCGCTTCCCGGCGGGTGCGGCCGGGGCGGTGCCGCCGGCGGTGCCGGCCGCGGTCTCCCCCGCGCCGGTCCTGCCGGTAGCGGTCTTGCCGATGGTGGGCAGGACGAAGTCCTTGATCATGTCCACCGCGTCGCGGACCAGGGGGCGGAAGACGCGGTAGCGGGAGAGGGCGACGATCTTGGCGACGAAGGGGGCGCAGCGCTTGACGAAGGCGCGGGTGCGCTCGGTGTCCTCGGTGCGGTCGAAGACCCAGTACAGGACGACCACCATCAGGTGCAGCCAGAGCAGGTCCGGGAGCAGTTCCTCCAGCTCCGGATCGAGCTTGGGACCGAGGTTGGAGCCGTCCAGGACCTCGCGGAAGATCTGCACCGCCGTGGCCCGGGCCGGGTGCGACTCGTTGGAGAACGGGCTGAGCGCACTGTTCGGGTCGGCCGCCGTACGGAAGAACTGGGCCGCGAACTCGTGGTAGTCGGCGGCGCAGTCCACCCAGGACTCCAGCGCGATCTGCAACCGCTCGGCGAAGTCGGTCCGCCCCGCCATCCGCGCCCGCGCGTCGACCGCGTGCTCGTGCGTCATCCGGTCGTAGAACCCCTGGATGAGGAACTCTTTGCCGTCGAAGTAGTAGTAGGCGTTCCCGACGGAGACGCCCGCCTCGGCGGCGATGGCCCGCATGGTGGTCTTGTCGTAGCCGCGCTCCTGGAAGAGCCGCATCGCGGTCTCCAGGATCAGCGCCCGGGTCTGCTCGCTCTTGGCGGTCTTCGCCGAGGGCTCGTGGGGCGCTGCCACCGCAGGCGGCTGCCCGTCGCCGGAGCTGAGCGGCTCCGGCGACGGGCTCCCGGGGCCGACGGGCTTGTCCTTCGGCCCCCGCCGCGAGCCCTTCGGCGCGGGTTCGGGTGCGTGGGTACCGGAGTGCTCGGTCGGCTCGGCGTCGTTCACGTCACTGAGGCTATCCGGGCGGCGCAGCACAGTGCTCGCCGCAGGGCGCGTCCGCCGGCGCCGACGGCTGCGGAGCGCCGGTCGGCGTCCAGGCCCGGCCGTTCCAGGTCCACGGCCCCGACAGGGTGGAGGGCGACGTCCGACCGGCTGTCCCCTGTGCAGTCGGTCGGACGGACGCCTTCGTTCCCCGAGGGGCAGCGCTCGCGCCCTTCGAAGCCTCCCGCCACTTCGCGGCGGCCAGCACCGCGCTCCGGGCGAACCGGGCCCCGGCCGGAGTGCTGAGCCGGTGGGACATCGCCCGGTGGCGCTTGAGTGCCCACAGGCACACCACCCAGGCCTCGGCTGCCTCGTACACCTCACCGCCGTCGCTGATGACGGTGATCTCACGAAGCGTTCGGGCATGGTCGAGCCCCGGGTAGCGCTGTTCTGCCCGCTCGGATCCGGCTGCGACGAACTCCAGCGGAACGAGCTGCCACTGCCGTTCCAACCAGCCGCGGACATGGCGGCAGAGCGGGCAGGCGGCGTCGTACAGCACGGTCAGTGACCTGATCGCGCCGTCGGTCGAACCCTCTTCCAGAATCATGGCCTCCCCCTCCGACAATCGACCCGACACGGTCGCCCCCCGCCTCAGCCCTGCGGGAGCGGCGGCGCCATCGGCGTGAGGCCGCGCGGCTGGACCGGCGGGCGCTGCTCGCCGTCCATCAGCCCGCGCCGACGGATCCGGTTGAGCACGAAGACGTTGCACAGGTGCAGGACGCCGAGGACCAGGAGCACCGTGCCGACCTTGGTGGACAGCGCGGTGAAGATCGTCCGGACGCTGTCGACGTGGCTGTCGCCGCTGCGCAGCCAGAGGCTGACGAAGCCCAGGTTCACCAGGTAGAAGCCGACCACCAGCAGGTGGCTGACCGAGTCCGCGAGCCTTTCGTTGCCCTTGAAGACGTCGGCCAGGAAGACGTTTCCGCTGCGGCTGAGGGTGCGGGCCACCCAGACCGTGAGCCCGATGCTCAACGCCAGGTAGATGACGTAGGTGACGACCGTGAGGTCCATGCTTCCACTCCTCGTGGAGAGTTTTGAACGCGTTCAGTTTCTGCGTCGAACAGGACTCTAGACTCGTTTTTGAACATGTTCAAGTGCCCCTCGGGCAGCCACTGTGTAGCCTCTACGCAGTAGGACCGGGCGGAGGTCCCGGCCGGAGCGAGAGGCGGCCACCGTGAGCGAGCAGAGCGCGCCGACCCCACCTGCGGCGACCCCACCTGCGGCGCCCGCACTGCCGGCCAGCCTCGCGGCGGCCTGGGGCCTGCGCGAGCGACCGACCAAGGGCCCCAAGCGCACCCTGAGCCTCGAACGGATCGTCGAAGCCGCCGTCCGGGTCGCCGCCGAGGAGGGCCTGCCGGCCGTCTCCATCGGACGGGTGGCCAAGGAGCTCGGCTCCTCGCCGATGTCGCTCTACCGCTACTTCGCCACCAAGGACGAGCTGCTGGCGCTGATGGTCGACGCCGCCTACGGCCGGCCGGTCCCGCCCCCGGCGGTGGTCGACGGCGCCGCCGAGGGATGGCGGGCCGGGCTCGCCCGCTGGGCGACCTCCGCCCGGGCCCGGCTCCACGCCAACCCGTGGGCACTCTCCATCCCGGTCTCCGGGCCGCCGATGACGCCCAACCAGATGTACTGGCTGGAGGACGGACTGGTCTCGCTGCGCGGCACCGGCCTCGCCGAACAGGAGAAGCTCTCGGTCATCCTGCTGATCAGCGGCTACGTCCGGAACGACGCCAAGCTCGCGGCCGACATGGGCGCCGGCATCGCCGCGGCCGTGGCCGCCGGCGCGACCGTGCAGGAGGCGCTCGACTCCTACGGCGCGACCCTGGCACTGCTGATCGACCCGCAGCGGCTGCCCAACGTCCACGCGGCGATCACCGCCGGCGCGCTCTCGGACGACGACGCCCTGGAAGGCGAGTTCACCTTCGGCCTCGACCGCATCCTGGACGGCGTCGAGGTGCTGATCCGGCAGCGCTCGGCCTGACCCGCGAACGCCGGGGCCCACCGGGCCCGGCACGACACGCCACAGTTGCAAGCAACGTGCTTGCAATTGTTAGCACCGCAGGTGCAGAGTGGGGGCATGGCCTCACTGAACGTCGGCTCCCTCGGCGAGTACATCCGGGAGCAGCGGCGGCACGCGCAGTACTCGCTGCGTCAGCTCGCCGATGCCGCAGGTGTGTCCAACCCGTACCTCAGCCAGATCGAGCGCGGGTTGCGCAAGCCCAGTGCGGAGATCCTGCAGCAGATCGCCAAGGCGCTGCGGATCTCGGCGGAGACGCTCTACGTGCAGGCGGGGATTCTCGACGAGCGCGAGGAGGCCGGCCTGGAACTCCGGGCGGCGATCTTCGCGGACTCGCTCATCAACGAGCGGCAGAAGCAGGTGCTGCTCGCGGTCTACGACTCCTTCCTCAAGGAGAACGAGGGCACGAGGCTCTCGCCGGAGCAGGGGCAGGAACGCGGGACCAGTGACAGCAGCACGACTCAGGTTGACTCCGACTAAGGGGAGGAACTCCCATGCCCATCACCGATGACCTGCGCAAGACGCTCTCGGACCCGACTCCGTTCTACGCCCTCGCGGGCGTCGGCGATCTCGCCGTCGAGAAGCTCCGCGAGGTGCCCGAGCGGGCGGCGGCCATCGCGGCCGACCGCAAGGGCGCGCAGGAGAAGGCCACCGCCCGGCTGCACGAGGCCGGCGCCCGGCTGACCGAGGCCCAGGCCAAGGTGGCCGAGAGCGTCAGCACCCTGCCGACCGACCTCAAGTCGCTGCAGGAGAAGGCCCAGGGTCTGGCGCTGCAGTCGGTCGGCCGCGCCGCCGAGCTCGCCGTGAAGGCCCGCGAGGTGTACGACGAGCTGGCCGAGCGCGGCAAGGTGGTCGTGGACCGCCAGCGCAAGGAAGGCGCCGAGCAGGTCGCCGAGCTCGACGCCGGGGCCAGGGCCGAGTCGAAGGCCGACGCCTTCGCGGCCGAGGTCGACCGGATCGAGGCCGACCTCGACACGGCGGACGAGCCGGCGGCCGACGAGCCCGCCGCCGCGCCCCAGGCCGAGGCCGCGCCGAAGCCGGCCGCCAAGCGCACGACCACCCGCAAGAGCACGCCGAAGGCCTGAAGCACGCAGCAGGGGGACGCGTCGGGCACACCCGGCGCGTCCCAGGCGTTTCCGCTACAGGAAAGCGCCTGCATGGGACGATGCCCCTGACACACGTCCGTGGTTATGGGCCGAGGGAGAGACGATGTACCAGCAACTGGCCGTCAGCGGCATCCTGGTCGACGGTTTCAGCAACGTCGTTTCCTGGCTCATGATCGCTGTACTGCTCTTCGAGGCTTTCACCTTCGTGGACGTCATCTTCCGGCGCGCGGACGCCTTCGTCGCCGCGGACAAGCAGACCAAGCCGTTCTGGCTGATCATCCTCGGGCTGGCCGTGGCGGTGTCGCTGATTCCGCTCGGCCTGCTCAGCACCATGCTGGCGCTGGCCGGGCTGGTCGCGGCGATCGTCTACATGGTCGACGTCCGCCCGCGGATCCGGGCGATCACCCCGGCGCGCAAGGGCAAGGGCAAGCAGGGCGACCGCAACCACATGGGCCCGTACGGACCCTGGTAGCCGGCGGTCCCCCGCGCCGGCCCTGCCGCTACGGCGTCGGGAGCACGGTCGACGGCACCGACGACGGCGGGCGGCTGAGCAGGAGCACGGCGACGTCGTCGGCCAGCGCGCCGCCGTTCAGGTCCTCGACCTCGGACATGGCCGTGTCGATCAGCAACTCGTCGCGCAGCCCGCTCTGCTGGTGGTCGGCGACCATGCCGATCAGGCCCTCCTGCCCGAGCCGCCGGGTGCCCGCCCCTATCCGGCCCTCGATCAGCCCGTCGGTGTAGAGCATCAGGCTCCACTCCTCGCCCAGCCGGACCTTGTGCGGCGGCCACTGCTCGGTCTCGGCCGGGCCGAGCAGCGGCAGCAGGCCCAGGGCCGGGCCGCCGTTGTCGTAGGGCAGCAGCTCCGGGTGGCGGAACTCGCGGAGCAGCAGCGGCGCCGGGTGCCCGGCGAGGTGGAGCTCGGCGTGCTCCCCGTCCGGCTCGATGGCGAGCATGCACAGGGTGGCGAAGATCTCCTCGCTGCGGCGCTCGTGCTCCAGCACCCGCTGGAGCGTGCCGAGCAGGGCCTCGCCGGTGAGGCCGGCGAAGACCAGGGTGCGCCAGGCGATCCGCAGCGCGACGCCGAGCGCGGCCTCGTCCGGGCCGTGGCCGCAGACGTCGCCGATGACCACGTGGACCGTGCCGTCGCCGGTGCGGACGGCGTCGTAGAAGTCGCCGCCGAGCAGCGCGCGGCGGCGGCCGGGCCGGTAGCGGGCGTGGAAGGTCAGCCCGGAGCCATCGAGCAGCGGGGTGGGCAGCAGGTGCCGCTGCAGCCGGGCGTTCTCCTGGCCGCGCAGCTCGGCCTCGACCAGTCGGCGCTGGGACTCGTCCGCACGCTTGCGTTCGACGGCGTAGCGGACCGCGCGGGTGAGCAGCCGTCCGTCCATCTCCTGCTTGACCAGGAAGTCCTGGGCGCCTGCGGCGACCGCCGCCGCGCCGAGGAAGACGTCGGCGGTGCCGGTGACGGCCAGCACGGCGGTGCGCGGGGCCCGGCGCAGCAGCCGCCGCAGCCCGTCAAGCCCGCCGCCGCCGTCCGGGAGTTCCAGGTCGAGCAGGATGCAGGCGGTGTCCGGGGTGAGCAGCGCCTCGGCCTGGTCCAGGCTCTGCGCCGAGCGGATCCGGACGTCGGTGCCGACCTCGGCGAGCAGGTTGCGGACGGTCTCGGCGTACTCGGGGTCCTCGTCGATGAGGAGGACCTGGAGCGCACCGGTGGAACCCGGGAAGGGCGTGACGAAGTGGGCCACGGCGGCCGGCTCGACCGGGACCGAAGCCTTGGCGGGGGCACGGGAGACTCGCGGGCGCGGTATCGGCATACTGCTGGGCGCGCTCGACTGCTGCTCGTGCGCGCTCTCGGTGGCGGGCATCAGCGGTACCTCCCTCTCCCCGGCTGTGCAACGGACGGGCGACGGTTGCAGTGCCCATCCGACACCATGTTCCTGGGGCTTTCCCGTGACCCTAACGTGATCTCCACAACCCCTCCGCACGGCACGTGACTCCAACGGGGTGATCGGGCGGATCGGTCATGACCTGGGAAGGATCCGGGAGCGCGGCACAAATCCCGGTGCGGGCGCGGCACCCGGACCGATAGCGTGCGTCCCGTCGGGAGGAGTACGTGATGGAGATCACTTTTGTTCAGGGTGACATCACCGAGCAGCAGGTGGACGCGGTGGTGAATGCCGCCAACTCCTCGCTGCTGGGCGGTGGAGGGGTGGACGGGGCGATCCACCGCCGGGGCGGACCGGAGATCCTCGCCGACTGCCGGGCGCTGCGGGCCGGCCACTACGGCCGGGGGCTGGCCACCGGGCAGGCGGTGGCCACGACCGCCGGACGGCTCCCGGCGCGCTGGGTGATCCACACCGTCGGCCCGGTCCACGCCGCGGGCGATCCCGGCCGGGCCGCCCTGCTCGCCTCCTGCTATCGCGAATCGCTGCGGACCGCCCGGGAGCTGGGCGCCCGGACGGTGGCCCTGCCGGCCGTGTCCACCGGGATCTACGGCTGGCCGCCGCACGACGCGGCGCGGATCGCGCTGCGCGCGGTACTGGCGGAGCGGGGCGGAGCGGCCGGGCGGGGCGGAGCGGCCGGGCAGGGCGGGCTGGTCGAGGTGCGGTTCGTGCTGTTCGACGCGGTGACGTACGCGGCGTTCCGAGAGGCGTGGGACGAGCTGGGCGAGGGGGCGGGCCATGGGTCAATGGTGGACTGAAGGGGCGTCAAAGCACCATCAGATTCGATAACTCGTTCGAGTGAAGTTCGAGGGTGCAACCGCGTCCCAACGCACCGTCAACTCCCCCAGCCGCCAACGGCCGGGACCGCCCAGCACCGGCCAGTCCGCGGCGACCGTCCGCGCCGCCGCGATCCAGCGCTGCCGGGCGCCGAAGTCCGCGTAGGGGGCGGCGGCGGCCCAGGCGCGGTCGAGGTCGCGCAGGAAGGCCTGCACCGGCTCGCCCGGGACATTGCGGTGGATCAGCGCCTTGGGCAGCCGTTCCGCCAGCTCCGAGGGCCGGGCCAGGCCGCCCAGCCGGGCCGCGAAGGTCACCGTGCGCGGACCCGAACGGTCCAGCGCCACCCACACCTGGCGGCGGCCGATCTCGTCGCAGGTGCCCTCGACCAGCAGGCCGCCCGGCGCCAGCCGACTGCACAGCAGCGCCCAGGCGTCCGCCACCTGCCCCTCGTCGTACTGGCGCAGCACGTTCGCGGCCCGGATCAGCAGCGCGCCCGCACCGGCGTCGGCCCCGTCCAGCGGCACCTCGAAGCCGCCCCGGCGGAAGCTGAGTCCGGGCGGGCGGGCATGGCGCTGGGCGACCGCGACCCGCTCCGGCTCGATCTCGATGCCGACCACCCGGACGTCTGCGCGCACCGCCGCCAGTCGCTGGTGCAGTTCCACCGCCGTCCACGGTGCGGCCCCGTAGCCGAGGTCCACCGCGACCGGCGCGGCCACGGCCCGACGCAGCGCCGGGGCCAGTTCCGCGGCGATCCAGCGGTCCATCCGCCGCAATCGGTTGGGGTTGGTGGTGCCACGGGTCACCGCGCCCACGGGGCGGCCCGGACGGGCCGAGCGGTTGCGGGAGCGGGCGCCGCCGCTGTTGCTGTCGAGCACGGTCGGCAGCCTACGCGGTCCGGCATCGATGCAGGTCAGGGCGGGTCCTACCAGGTCATGGACCGGAGTGGGAATTGACCGGCGCCGACGCCTGTTGCAGATGGGTTGAAGGGTCGTGCCGCGGCATCAGTCCGGCAGGACCGGCGGCAGGACCACGGCAGAGGTTCGACACGACCCCGGCAGCGCCGCCGGGCAAGGGCCGGGCCCGGACAGCGTTCCCAACCCCGTTAGTGAGGACGAGCGGTGCCCCAGCAGCCATCCCGCATCGCCATGCTCAGCGTGCACACCTCCCCCCTGCACCAGCCGGGAACCGGCGACGCGGGCGGGATGAACGTGTACATCGTGGAACTCTCCCGGCGCCTCGCCGACCTCGGCATCGAGGTCGAGGTGTTCACCCGCACCACCTCCTCCGACCTGCCGCCCACCGTGGAGCTCGCTCCGGGCGTACTGGTCCGGCACGTCACCGCCGGGCCGTTCGAGGGGCTGCTCAAGGAGGACCTGCCGGCCCAGCTCTGCGCCTTCACCCACGGCGTGCTGCGGGCCGAGGCCGGCCAGCGGCCGGGCCACTACGACCTGGTCCACTCCCACTACTGGCTGTCCGGCCAGGTCGGCTGGCTGGCCGCGGAGCGCTGGGGCGTGCCGCTGGTCCACACCATGCACACCATGGCCAAGGTCAAGAACGCCTCGCTCGCCGTCGGCGACACCGCCGAGCCGGCCGCCAGGATCATCGGCGAGACCCAGGTCGTCGCCGCGTCCGACCGGTTGATCGCCAACACCGTCGAGGAGGCCGACCAGCTGGTCCGGCACTACGACGCCCGGCCCGACCAGCTCGCGGTCGTCCACCCCGGGGTGAACCTCGACGTCTTCCGCCCCGCGACGGCGTCACCGACCGGTGCCGTCGGGGACGCCCTCAGCCATCCGACCCGGCCCCGCCCCGAGGCCGAGGACGAGGCCCGCCGTCGCATCCGGGCCCGGCTCGGACTGCCGCTGGACGCGACCGTGCTGCTGTTCGCCGGACGCATACAGCCCCTCAAGGCCCCGGACGTGCTCCTGCACGCGGTGGCCGAACTGCTCGACCGCGACCCCTCGCTGCGCGAGCGGCTGGTCGTCCCGATCGTCGGCGGCCCCAGCGGCAGCGGCCTCGCCCGGCCCGAGAGCCTGCACAAGCTCGCCGCCCAGCTCGGCGTCTGCGACGTGGTCCGGTTCCAGCCGCCGGTCGGGCAGGCCGAGCTCGCCGACTGGTACCGGGCCGCAACGGCCCTGGTCATGCCCTCGCACAGCGAGTCCTTCGGGCTGGTGGCGCTGGAGGCGCAGGCCTGCGGCACCCCCGTGGTCGCGGCGGCCGTCGGCGGCCTGCCGGTCGCGGTGCGCGACGGGGAGACCGGATTCCTGGTAAACGGCCACGATCCGCGCGACTGGGCGACGACCCTGCGCCGACTGGTCGACGATCCCGCGCTCGCCGCCCGGATGGGCGCCGCGGCCGCCGTCCACGCCCGCGACTTCGGCTGGGCCGGAGCCGCAGCGGCCACCGCCGACGTCTACGCCCGGTCGATCCGCGTGGGCGCCGAGCGCTGACGGTAACGTCGGGGCCATGGAGAGCACCGGCACCCCCCGCCCCGGCACCACCGCCGACCCGCGCACCACCGCCCTGGAGGTCCTGCGCGCCGCGCTGGACGACTCCGGCGTCGCCTGGGAGCAGCCGTCCGGCGACAGCCACACCTTCGTGGCGACCCTGCCGGGCACCCGCAAGCTGTCCACGACCTGCTCGCTGCGGGTCGGCGAGCACACCCTGAGCGTCAACGCCTTCGTGGTGCGCCGCCCGGACGAGAACCACGAGGCGTTCTACCGCTGGCTGCTGGAGCGCAACACCCGGGTGTACGGGCTGGCCTACGCGGTCGACCGGCTCGGCGACGTCTACCTGGTCGGCCGGCTGCCGCTGGCGGCGGTCACCCCGGCCGAGGTCGACCGGCTGCTGGGAACGGTGCTGACCAACGCCGACGAGCCCTTCAACACCCTGCTGGAGCTGGGCTTCGCCTCGGCGATCAAGCGCGAGTGGGAGTGGCGCACCAAGCGCGGCGAGTCCACCCGCAACCTGGACGCCTTCGCCCGGCTGACCGGCGCGTCCAGCCCCAGCGCGAACGGGGCCGACGCGAACGGCTCCAGCACCTCAGGCTCCGGCGCGTCCGGCTCCGGCCCGGACGCGACGGCCTGATCCGAGCGCGCGCCTCCGTCAGAGCGTGGCGCGGATCTCGCCGACCGGTCGGCCGCCGCCGTACAGCGGGGCGGAGCCGATGCGGCTCAGCACATCGCCCCCGCCGACGACGCCCAGTCGGCGCAGCAGCGCGGCCAGCACCGGGCCGACCGCCCGGTAGCCGCCGTCCTCGATCTTGAAGGCCAGGGCCCGGCCGTCCGGCAGGGCCACCGCCTGCACCGCCTCCGCGCCCATCTTGGCCAGCGCGCCCGGGACGCCGCGCATCAGCCAGGTGTCGATCCGCCGGGTGCCGGCCACGTACTCCGGGTGGGCCCGCATGGCGTCCGCGACCCGGCGCTCCGGGCTGCCGGGGTCGGCGAGCAGCAGCGCGCGGAAGGCGCGGGCCAGGCCGACCAGGCTGAGCGCCATCAGCGGCGCGCCGCAGCCGTCGGTGCCGATCGCGGTCACCTCCTCGCCGCTGAGCTGCTGCACCGAGGCGAGGACCTGCTGCTGGACCGGGTGCTCCAGGTCGAGGTAGCTCGCGGTGGGCCAGCCGTTGGCGACGCAGGTCGCGAGCATCGCCGCGTGCTTGCCGGAACAGTCCATCAGGATCGGCTCCTGGTGGCCGCCGGCGCGGATCCAGGACTCCTGCTCGGCCTCGTCCAGCGGGTAGGAGGGGGGAGTCTGCAGCGCCTCCACGCCCAGCCCGGCGTCGGCCAGGATCCGGCGGACGCCCGCCAGGTGGAACGTTTCTGCCGAGTGGCTGGCGGCGGCCAGCGCCAGCAGCTCACCGTCCAGCTCCAGGCCGGTCCGCAGGATCGCGGTGGCCTGCATGGGCTTGTTGCTGGACCGGGGGAAGACCGGGAGGTCGGGGTTGCCGAGGGCGAGCTCCACCGAGCCGTCGGCAGCCAGCACCACCAGGGAGCCCCGATGGCGCCCCTCAACGAAGCCGGAGCGGACGACCTCGGCGAGGACGGCGGGCTCGCCGGGAGCGGCGGACGCCGGGGGCGTGGTGGTGGACATGGTGGATCAGCCTCCGAAAAGCAGATCTTCGACGTGCGCTTCACCCTCACGGTACCTGCGGGTGATCTCGGTGCTGCACTGGTCCACCGTCCGCTGCAGTCCGTGACGGCGCTGCGACACCGTCCGCTCGTGCGCGGTCAGCCGGATGCAGGCCCCGCGCAGGGCCGCGTCGGACTGGGACTCCGGGTCGGCGAAGGCGATGTCGTCCATCAGTTCGTCGGCCAGGGCCTGGAACTCCTCGCTGCGCGGGGTCCGCAGCGTCACGTGCCGGGCCGAGCTGCGGACCTGGGAGGGGATGTCCGCGAGGATCCCGGGGAGCTGCTGCAGCAGGGTGTCGGGCAGCACCTCCTCGCCGCTGCGGCGCATCAGCTCCGCCCGCAGGATGTCGACCCGACCCTGGATCAGCCGGCGCAGGTAGGAGAGGTCGGCCTCGTCGTCCTGGGCCTGACGACGCAGCAGCCGCAGCTCCTCCAGGCCCATGTCCGTCAACACTGCACCGTCACCCTGCCGTTCGTACGTGTCACCCGCCATGCTTGGCATCGTGCCACTCGTAGGTGCTCCTCCGCAGGCAAGCTGCACCCGATCGGCCCCCTGGCGATTCCGGGTGGCTCATACGACTGACGCATATGCCCAGGACAGCGCGGGTCGAGGTGGTGTCCGCGGGGCGCGGGGTCCGCAGTTCACGCCCCAGGGCGCATTGACGGCGCGGCCCCTTGGCACAATGGCCGCATGCGTGCTGTGGCTCAGGTAGTGACCGAGGCGAAGGTGACCGTCGACGGCGAGGTGGTCGGCGGGATAACGGGCCCCGGGCTCTGCGTCCTGGTCGGCGTCACCCACGAGGACACGCCCGAGCAGGCCGCGCTGCTGGCCCGCAAGCTGTGGTCGCTGCGGATCTTCTCCAAGGGCTTCGGCCAGGCCGGCGAGAAGTCCTGCTCCGACCTGGACGCCCCGCTGCTGGTGATCAGCCAGTTCACCCTCTACGGCGACGCCCGCAAGGGCCGCCGTCCCACCTGGAACGCCGCCGCGCCCGGCCCCGTCGCCGAACCGCTGGTGGACGAGGTCGTGGCGCAGCTGCGGGCGCTGGGCGCGACCGTGGAGACCGGCCGCTTCGGCGCCGACATGCAGGTGTCGCTGGTCAACGACGGCCCGTGCACCATGCTGCTGGAGTTCTGAGAGCAGCCGGAGCTCTGAGGGCAGCGGAGCGCTGAGGGCAGCGGGGGTCTGAGGCCGCACCCCCGCGGCCTCACTGCGGGACGATGACGTCCTGGGTCGCCGGGACCGTGCCCGCCAGCAGCGGTGCGTCCACCGCCGTGTTGCGCTTGACCAGCGCCAGCGCGACCGGCCCCAGCTCGTGGTGGCGTGCCGCCGAGGTCACGAAGCCCACCGCGCGGCCCTCGGGCCCGTCGGTGGCGACCCTGACCTCGGCCCCGTGCTCGGGCAGCACCTCCATGCTGCCGTCCAGGTGCAGGAAGACCAGTCGGCGCGGCGGGCGGCCGAGGTTGTGCACCCGGGCCACCGTCTCCTGTCCCCGGTAGCAGCCCTTCTGCAGGTGGACGGCGGTCTCCAGCCAGCCCAGCTCGTGCGGGATGGTCCGGTGGTCGGTCTCGAAGCCCAGGCGCGGGCGGTGGCCCTCGATCCGCAGTGCCTCGTAGGCCCACAGCCCGGCGGGCGGCCCGTAGGCCTCGGGTGCGGACCCGAGCGCGGCCCGGGGCAGGAAGAGGTCGCGTCCGTACGGGAGCTCGCGGACGGCCGCGGCGGCGCCGGCGTCGGCGGCGTTGCCGGCCGGCAGGTGCACCACCGCAAAGGCGTCGGTGGCGTCGACGATCTCCACCTGGTTGAAGAACCTCATCTTCTCCAGGTAGGCGACCAGCTCGCCCTGGGTGCCCGGTTCGACGTGCGCCCAGGTGGTGCTGCCGTCGTCGACCAGGTAGAGCGCGTGCTCGATGTGGCCGTGCGGGGAGAGGATCAGCGCCTCGGTCGCCTGCTGCGGCGGCAGCGCGCTGACGTGCTGGGTCAGCAGCAGGTGCAGCCAGCTCAGCCGGTCGGGACCGCTGACGGTGACCACGCCCCGGTGGGACAGGTCGACGAAGCCGCGCCCGGCCGCGAGTTCGCGCTGCTCGCGGAAGAGCTCGCCGTAGTGCGCGGCCACGGGCGCGTCCACGCCGTCCCCGGCGACGGCGCGCGGCAGGGAGAGCAGCGGGCTGGAGGTCACGGGTTTTCCTTACGGCTGGAGGTCGAGCTGCTGCAGTCGGCGCAGAGCCCGAAGATGGCGAAGTGCTTCATATCCGTCTGGAAACCGTGGGCGGCCCGCAGGGATTCCACGAACGGGGCGGCGATCGACAGATCCGACTCGGTGACCTGCTCGCAGTCCCGACAGACCAGGTGCAGGTGCTGGTCGCGTTCGGCCAGGTGGTAGGTCGGGGCGCCGTGGCCGAGGTGGGCGTGGGACACCAGGTCCAGCTCCTCCAACAGGTCCAGCGTCCGGTAGACCGTGGAGATGTTGACCCCGCTCGCGGTGCGGCGGACCTCGGTGAGGATGTCGTCCGGGGTGGCGTGCTCCAGGGTGTCCACGGCCTGCAGCACCAGTTGGCGCTGCGGCGTGAGCCGGTAGCCGCGCGCCCGCAGGTCGCTCTGCCAGTCGATACCGCTCACTCCGGTGCCCCTCTGTACGACGACGTCCCGTACCCCGAGTCTAGGGGGGTACGGGACGTCGCCAGAAGGAAAGCGTGCACCTGCGTGCACCGGTCTGCCGGGCGCGCCGGTTGCGTGGAGCCGGTTACTTGAAGAAGGCGATGCCGTCGTCCGGCAGGTCGGCCAGGTCCTCGACCAGCTTGGCCGGGTTGAGGACCTTCTTCAGCTGCCCCGACATGTACGGGCGCAGCGCCACCTCGGGGGCGGACTTCTCGCCGACCCACATCAGCTCGCCGTTGACCAGCCCGTAGAGCCGCTTGCCGCCGCTGTACGGAGCGGCGCCCTCGATCCGGGCCACCGCGTCCGTCACCAGCTCGATCTGCGGCTTGCCGTCGGCCAGCTCGCCGTACCAGATCTCCACCGTGCCGTCGTCGCGGACCAGGGAGACCTCGATCTCGCGGGCGCCACTGGTGCCGTGCTGGTTGCTGGTGACCCGCCAGAAGCCGGCCTCGCTCTCCAGCGGGCTGACCTTGTTGCCCTCCGCGTCCAGCACCCAGCTGCGGGAGCGGAACTCGACGAACGGACGGCCGTCGTGCCGGAAGACGACCTCCTGGCCGAAGTTGCAGTTCTCCACCCCGGACACCGCCTGGCCGGGCAGCGCGGCGTACACGCCGGCGCCCTCCCAGGTGCCCAGGAGGAAGGCGAGGGAGACGACGTCCTGATGGAGGCCGGAGGGGATCTCGATCATGTCAGCGCTGACCCTGGTAGAGCTTCATCACGGAGTAGACGGCGAACCAGATGATGACCACGGCCATGACACCCAGCAGGGCGTCGTACGAGTACACGAGCATTACTGACTGCTCCTCTTGCGGTGAAGGGCGGCGCACAGCGGACGGGGGCGCAGCCTGAGTCTAATGTGCCGCGAACCGGCGCTCGCGGTGAGCCCCGACACGCCCGCTGCATAGGGTTGGGCCATGTCGAAGAAGCTGGTCATCAAGGTCACTGCCGGGGCTGACGCGCCGGAGCGCTGCTCCCAGGCGTTCACGGTGGCGGCGGTCGCCGTCGCCAGCGGGGTGGAGGTCTCGCTCTGGCTGACGGGCGAGTCGAGCTGGTTCGCCCTGCCGGGGCGGGCGGCGGAGTTCGAGCTGCCGCACGCGGCGCCGCTGCCGGAGCTGCTGGACGGGCTGCTCGCGGGCGGACAGGTCACCCTGTGCACCCAGTGCGCGGCCCGGCGCGGGATCGGCCAGGAGGACGTGCTGCCGGGCGTGCGGATCGCGGGCGCACAGGTCTTCGTCAGCGAGGTGGTCGCGGACGACGTCCAGGCGCTCGTCTACTGACGGATCCGGGCCGGTCCGGACGGTGGAAACCCCGCTGCCCCGACCCGGGACTCCGGGACGGGGCAGCGGGCACAGCTCGGGCACCGCGGTCGTCGAATGCTGCGGTCGTCGAACGCTGCGGTCGTCAGACCGCGATCGCCACCTCGGCCACCGCGCCGCGGGTCGCCGCGACCACGCGGTCCACGGTCGCACCGGGGACCAGGGCGCGCAGCGTCCAGGTGCCGGGGGCCGCGAAGAAGCGGAACTGCCCGGTCGCGGAGGTCGGCACCTCGGCCGTGAACTCGCCGCCCTCGTCCAGCAGCCGAACGTAGCCGCTGACGGGCTCGCCGTCGCGGGTCACCGAACCCTGGATGATCGTCTCGCTCGCCACGTCAACTCCTGCAAGATCGGGGCCGCCGGCCTTCGCACCGCACATGTTCGTTCTCTCCTTCGGGGCCTTCGGATTGGCCTTCGGGTGGGGCCGGGACTCAGTTGGAGCCGAGCTCGATCGGCACGCCCACGAGGCTGCCGTACTCCGTCCAGGAACCGTCGTAGTTCTTGACGTTGGTCTGGCCGAGCAGCTGGTGCAGCACGAACCAGGTGAGCGCGGAGCGCTCGCCGATGCGGCAGTAGGCGATGGTGTCCTTGGCCAGGTCGACGTTCTCGGCCTCGTAGAGGGCCTTGAGCTCCTCGTCCGACTTGAAGGTGCCGTCGTCGTTGGCGTTCTTGGACCACGGGATGTTGCGGGCGCTCGGCACGTGGCCGGGGCGCTGCGACTGCTCCTGCGGGAGGTGCGCGGGGGCCAGCAGCCGACCGGAGAACTCGTCGGGCGAACGGACGTCGACCAGGTTCTTGTTGCCGATCGCGGCGACGACGTCGTCACGGAAGGCGCGGATGGTGTTGTCGACGGCCTTGGCCTTGTAGTCGGTGGCCGGACGGTTCGGGACCTCGGCGCCGTCGACCAGGTCGCGGGAGTCGAGCTCCCACTTCTTGCGGCCACCGTCGAGCAGCCGGACGTCGCCGTGGCCGTAGAGCTTGAAGTACCAGAAGGCGTACGACGCGAACCAGTTGTTGTTGCCGCCGTAGAGCACCACGGTGTCGTCGTTGGAAATGCCCTTGGCGGAGAGCAGCGCCTCGAAACCGGCCTGGTCGATGAAGTCGCGACGGACCGGGTCCTGGAGGTCCTTCTTCCAGTCGATCCGGACCGCGTTGCGGATGTGGTTCTTGTCGTAGGCGGCCGTGTCCTCGTCGACCTCGACGAGGACGACGTTCGGGGTGTCCAGGTTGTCCTGGACCCAGTCGGCGCTTACGAGTACGTCACTGCGGCTCATGCGGAAAGCTCCATCCGGGGCAGTTGCGGAAGGGGTGCCGCGCGTAGGTCTTGCCCAAGGGGAGGCTCGGATGCTGAGACAGCGCGCGGGGATTCGAGATCTGCGGTCGTGCGGGGGCAGCAGGGCCCGTCAACGCATTCGACAGAGGCAGGCAGACACGCGGCACAGGTCTACCGCCCGCCGCTTTGTGAGATCTGCCTGTCGCTTCATGCTCTCGATGCTAGGCAACGCGAGGGCCGCTGTCATCGATGTCTTGGATACTGAGACCAAATGCTCCATATATTGATACGGAGTCCACTCGAACGGCCCAGCTCGGCGGCCCGCACGCCCGTCCGTCCCGTCCCCCGGACGGCCGCAGCGATCGCTTTCACGGGGATGGACACTCTGGTCTCACAGTCTGGTCGCCCTACCCAGTCCGGGCCGGGTCACTGCGAGGAGTTCAGCACCACGCCGGTGCCGGCCACGCCCACGGACACCCCGGTCGGCTCGGCGGTGATCTGCGTCAGCTGCAGCCCGGTCGGCAGTCCGCTCAGCTGGAACTGCGGCTCCAGGAGGGACGTCACCAGCCCGGCCAGCGCCGGGTCGACACCGGTGACCCCGGAGATGCCGCTCAGGGAGATGCGGTCGCCGCCGACGACGTTCAGCGAGGCCGTCCCGGAGACCTGCTGCTCACCGAGGACGGGGAGGCTGGCGCTGCCCGACACCTTCACCTTGTCGCCCCCGCCGTAGGCGACGGTGACGCCCTTGGGCAGCGCGGCGGAGATGTCGGCGTAGGAGATGGTCGCGGTCCCGGTCGCGTTGTCGGCGACCGCCTTGCTGAAGCCGCTCTCCAGCCGGACGCCCTTCAGGTCCGCGCTGAAGTTCTGGAGGGTGACATCGGTGCCGCTCGGCGTGGTCACCGCCAGCTCATTGGCATGGATCTTCACCTCGTCGAGCGAGCCGCCCAGCAGCTGGGTGAGGAAGGGGAAACCCTCGATCGAGACCGACGGCTTCTGCGACAGCCCGCGCGCGTTCTGCAGCGCACTCGCGGCCTGCCCCTCGGCGACGTACACCGCGATCCGGTCGGCGGCGGCGAAGAGTCCGAACAGGACCACCAGCACGATGATCAGCCGACGTAGTGCACGCATCTGTGGATTCCCCTCGAAAGTACGTACCTGCGGAGACGCCGGGCCGGGCACCCGTGGTTGCCCGGCCCGGCCGGCGCCGTTCAGCCGCCCAGCAGTCGGCCCAGTAGGTAGACCACCGGGGCGGCGCAGGTCAGCGGCAGGGCGATGCCGGCGGTGAAGTGGACGAAGCGGGACGGGAAGTCGTAGCCGGCCACCCGGCGCCCGACCAGCGCGCACGCCCCGGCGCCCAGGCCGAGGAGCGCGCCGAGCGGGCCCATCCCGACGGCCAGCCCCAGGACCGCCCCGCAGAGCAGGGCCACCACCGCGCCGGCCGCGAAGGACACCGGCGGACGCAGCATCGGCAGCGCCGACACCAGCGTCGCCGCGCCGGCCGACAGCGCGCCGACGAGGACCACCGCACCGGTGGACCAGCCGTGGTGACCGATCGTCACCGCGGCCGTCCAGCAGCCCGCCAGCACCGTCATCAGCGTCGCCGAGGCGCACACGGTCAGGGCGTAGAAGCGCTCGTCCGGATTGCTCGGCTTGAAGATCTGCAGGATCAGCACCAGCAGGAAGAACCCGCCGGCCGTGCCCGCGAGCACCGCCGGGGCGGTGCCGCCGGAGGCCGCCAGCATGGCGGCGTCGGCGGTCAGCCCGCCGAGACCGGCCAGCGCGATGCCCTGCCGGGCCGGCCACATGCCGTTCAGCCGGAACCAGCCCGCGGCCGTCACCGCCTGCAGCAGCAGCACCGGGACCACGATCGCGGTCCGGCCGAGCAGCGCCACCACCGCGATCAGCACGGCCAGACCGAGCGTCGCCGCCGCGGGCTGGAGACCCGGGTCGATGATCGGCGAGCCCTGCCGGACCACCGGCTGCGGACGCGCGGGAGCCGTCTGCGGGGAGACCGGCGCGGTCCCGGCGAAGGCCGAGGCCTGCGGCCCGGTGGGCTGCGCGGAGGCGAAGGCCTCCCGCAGCGAGCCACCCGGCGCGGCGGCCAGCGGCTGGACCTCGGGCGGGGCCGGCGGCGGGGCCGACGGCGCGGCCATCGGCCCGGCCGGGTGCGCGGCCGGGCGCGGCTGCCCGACGAGAGGCTGCCCGGCGAGCGACGGTTGGGCGAAGGCGCCCGCCGGACCGGTGGGCTGCGCGGAGGCGAACGTCTCCCGGAGCGAGGTGGGCGCGGCGTACGCGACCGGGGCGTCCGACCAGCCCGTGTCCGCCGGCGCGAAGGTCGAGTCGGGCACGGGCGCGGGCGGCGCCTGCACGGCGGGCGGCGCCTGCACGGGCGGGTAGCCCGGTGCGGGCGGCGCCGCAGCGGTCTGCGGCTGCCAGGCCATCGGCGGCGCGGCGGCGGGCGCCGGCCGGCCGGGGGTCTGCTCCGGCTGCTCCCAGTTCTCCGGCCAGGCCGGCTGGGCCTGCGGCGGTAGCTGGGCCTGCGGAGGCAGGTGCACCTCACCGGTGGCGTACTTCTCGTGGATCTGTCCGAAGCGCGAGTTCGGCGGCGGCTGGCCCTGGTCGGCGGCGTACCCGCGCGGGTCGGGCTGCTGCTGGTAGGGCTGCTGCTGGGCCGGGTACGACGGCTGGGCCGGGTACGACGGCCGGGCCGGGTACGACGGCCGGCCCTGGTGCTGCTGGCCCTGGTGCTGCTGGCCCTGCGGCGGCGGGGGCTGCTGTGCCGCGTACTGGCCCGGATACGGCGCGCCGTACGGCAGCGGTCCGCTCAGCGGGTCGCTGGGCAGCGCGGGGATCGGCGGCAGGTAGGCCGTGGCCTCGACGTCGCCGCCCGGGCCGGACGAGTAGCCGGCGGGGTAGATCGGCGCGCCCGAGCCGGAGGGCTGGGGCGCCTGGGGAGAGCCGTCCCCGGGATAGCTGGGGTATTCGGACATGGCCGCCGTCACCCGCCCGCGAAGGGGGGCAGGACCTCGACGCTGCCGCCCTCGCTCAGGGCGATCGACGCGTGGTCGCGGGCGCCGACCGGATCGCCGTCGACCAGGAAGGAGCAGAGCCCGAGGACCCGGGCGAAGCCCGGCCGGTCGGCGTGGAGCTGCCGGGCCGTCTCCAGGGCCTCCTGGAGGGTCGCCGCCCGGTAGGGCTCCTCGCCCGTCCCGGCCTCGGCCTTGGCGGCGGCCCAGTAGCGGATCACGCCGCTCCGTGCCGTCCCTGCCGAACTGGTCGCCCCGGAGGATTCGGGGGTGTCGGCGGGGCAGGCGGATGCCGTCGTCCCGGCCATCTCATCCTCCTCGGTGGAAGCTCGCATCGGAACATCATGTCCCTTCCACCCGGGTGCCGTCACCGCGCACTGGTCAGCCAGTCGCCCACACGTTCGATCAGAGCGTCGTCGGCGGCGTTCTCGGCGTGTCCGAATCCGGGTTCGATCCACAGCTCGGCCCGGTCCGGGCCGGCCGCGACCTGCAGCGAGCGCGGATGGTCCAGCGGGAAGTACGGATCGCTGTCCCCGTGCACCACCAGCAGCGGAACGCCGCGCTCGGCCAGCCGCGCCGCCGCGTCCACCGGGGGCAGCGGGACCTGCCGCCACTCGTGCGGGTCGATCCGGGTGCGCAGCCCGAGGCGGCCGACCACCCGTCCCAGCGGTTTCATCACCACCCAGTGCAACCGCCGCATCGGCACCGTCCCCCGGTAGTACCAGCGGGCCGGGGCGCTGACGGTGGCGACCGCCGACACGCCCTCGTACAGCGCGGCATGGCGCAGCACGACCGCGCCGCCCAGCGAGAAGCCCAGGGTGGCCACCGAGTCGAAGCCGAGGGTGCGCGCCCAGTCGGCGGCCGCCTCGACATCGAGCACCTCCAGGTCGCCGACGGTGGACAGGCCGCCGGAGCGCCCGTGCCCCCGGAACGAGAAGCTGACGACGCCCGCCTGCCGCGACAGCAGCCGCACCGCGCGGAGCACCGCCGGACGTTCGACGGCGCCGGTGAAGCCGTGCGCGAGGACCACGACCCGCCCGGTCCCCGGCTGCTGCGGCGGGGTGTAGGAGGCGTGCAGGCGCACGCCGTCCGCCGTGGTGAGCAACGCCTCCGCAGGCGCTCCCCACGGCTGCGCGCCCCCCTCTTTCCTGGTCAGACTCTTCGCGCTCGCGTCCATGTGGGCTATTCTCCTTCTCCAAGGGATCCGGGCAGAGTCGCCCCCGGGTCCTTTTGTGCATTCGGACACCCGACATTCAGAAGCCTGAATCGATCGCTCGTTGCAAGGCCGGTGGCGCGCACAGTGCGGTGTGCCCGCCGGGAGTCTCGGAGTTGCCAACCCTCCGTCGCCCGGAAAGGGGACTACCCGGGTATGAGTTCTCTGCTGCTGCTGACCAACGCCCTCCAGCCCTCCGCCGAAGTCCTCCCCGCGCTCGGCCTGCTGCTGCACAGCGTGCGCGTGGCGCCCGCTGAGGGCTCCGCCCTGGTGGACACCCCCAGCGCCGACGTGATCCTGGTCGACGGCCGACGGGACCTGCCCCACATCCGCAGCCTGTGCCAGCTGCTCCGCTCCACCGGCCCCGGTGCGCCGGTGCTGCTGGTGGTGACCGAGGGCGGCCTGGCCGCCGTCACCGCCGACTGGGGCATCGACGACGTCCTGCTCGACACCGCCGGTCCGGCCGAGGTCGAGGCCCGGCTGCGGCTGGCCATGGGCCGGGCGCAGGTCGTCCAGGACGACAGTCCGATGGAGATCCGCAACGGCGACCTCTCGGTCGACGAGGCGACCTACAGCGCCAAGCTCAAGGGCCGGGTCCTGGACCTGACCTTCAAGGAGTTCGAGCTGATCAAGTACCTCGCGCAGCACCCGGGCCGGGTCTTCACCCGGGCCCAGCTGCTGCAGGAGGTCTGGGGCTACGACTACTTCGGCGGCACCCGCACCGTGGACGTCCATGTGCGGCGGCTGCGGGCCAAGCTCGGCCCCGAACACGAACAGCTGATCGGGACGGTGCGCAACGTCGGCTACCGCTTCGTGGTCCCGGAGAAGGCGGACAAGACCGCCCAGGCGCTGGGCGGCCACGACACCGCGCCGGACCCGGCCGGGGTCGACCTGGAGGTCTGAGCCCCGGGAGGGGCCGGGGGCGGCCCGGCTCCACCCGGGCGTCCGCCGCCGGGACGCGTAGGATGCCAGCGTGCCCAAGGTGACGCGCGACGATGTGGCCAGGCTGGCGGGGACGTCCACCGCGGTCGTCAGCTATGTCATCAACAACGGCCCCCGACCGGTCGCCCCGGCGACCCGCGAGCGGGTGCTGGCGGCCATAGCCGAGCTCGGCTACCGCCCGAACAGCGTCGCCCAGGCGATGGCGAGCCGGCGCACCAATCTGATCGGCATGGTCGTCCCGGACGCCCGCCAGCCGTTCTTCGCGGAGCTGTCGCACGCGGTGGAGCGGGTCGCGTCCGAGCGCGGCAAGATCGTGCTGCTGGGCAACTCCGACTACACCGCCGAGCGCGAGATCCACTACGTCCGGGCGTTCCTGGGGATGCGCGTCGCCGGGCTGATCCTGATCAGCCAGGGCCCCTCGCTGCAGACGGCCGCCGAGTTCGCGGCCCACGACGACGCCCGGGTGGTGCTGCTGCACCGCCGACCGGCCAGCTCCGAGGACGTGGCCGTGGTCACCGACGACGTCGGCGGCGCCGAGCTGGCCGTGGCGCACCTGCTGGGGCACGGCCACCCGTACGTCGCCTGCTTCGGCGGTCCGGTCGCCGCACCCGCCCCCGGCGACCCGGTGGTCGACCACACCGAGGGCTGGCGCCGGGCCATGGCCGCCGCCGGGGTCGACACCGAGGCCAAGGGCCGTCTGATCGACGCCCCCTTCGACCGCTACGGCGCCTACCGGGTCGCAGTGGACCTGCTCGACTCGCCGGACCGGCCCCCGGCGATCTTCTGCTCCACCGACGACCAGGCCATCGGGGTGCTGCGGGCGGCCCGCGAGGTCGGCCTGCGGGTGCCGGAGGACCTGGCCGTGGCCGGCTTCGACGACCTGCCCGAGGCCGGGTTCAGCGACCCGCCGCTGACCACCGTCGCCTCCGACCGGGACGCCATGGCGCGGGCCGCCGTGGACCTGGTGCTGGACGACTCGTTGCTGGTGCCCGGATCGGACACGCCCCGGGTCCGCCGGTTCCCCAGCCGACTGGTCGTCCGCCGCTCCTGCGGGTGCGGCGAATCCCCCCGGAGCCGCTCATGAACAGGCCCTCATCCGGACGGAAAAATCTTTCGTCGCCTTATGAGCTGGCTCTCAGCGAGCTCTCATCTTCCGGGCGGAACTTGGTGCCATGACCGACACGCACCCGAATCCTGCCAGCGCCCCCGAGCCGGGAGCGTCCCCCTACGAGTCGGAGGGCGCCTGGGCCACCGGCGGCTCCGAGCAGACCGCGCCGCTGCCGACGACGCCGGCGCCCACCGCCCAGCTGCCCGCCGTGGAGCCGGCCGGCGCCGTCCCGGCCGCGCCGCCGGTGCCGCCGTACCAGCCGACCGCGCACCAGCCGGCGCCGTACACCTCGGGCGCGCCGATCGACGGCACCGTCCTCCCCGGCTTCGCCCCGCCGCCCGCGCCGTACCAGGCCCAGCCCTACCAGGGGCAGGCGGCCTACCCGGCGCAGGCGGCCTACCCGAACCAGCCGGCCTACCCGGCCGCTCCGGCCGGGGCGGTCTACAGCGCCGACTTCTCCGCCGAGTCCGGCCAGGCCGGATACGGCGGCGAGGGCTTCGGCGGCGGTGGCTTCGGCGGCGGTGGCGAGGGCACCGACGGCACCGCCGGGTCCGGCGCGGAGGGCGACGGCGAGGGCACCCCGGCCAAGCGCAGCTGGAAGCGTCGCCCGCTGATGCTGGTCGCCGCCGTGGCCCTGATCTCCGCGCTGGCCGGCGGGGTGGCCGGCGGCTACATCAGCACCAGCACCCAGAAGACCGGGAACTACAGCACCTCCGCCGTGGTCACCTCGGACTCGAAGAACACCAACACCGTCGCCGCGATCGCCGCCGCCGTCTCGCCCGCCACCGTGCAGATCACCGTGGACACCGCGAACAGCGAGGACATCGGCACCGGCATCGTGCTGACCTCCACCGGTCAGATCCTGACCAACTACCACGTGATCTCCTCGGCGGCCGGCAACAGCCAGGCCACCATCAAGATCACCTTCAGCAACGGCAAGACCACCAGCGCGAGCATCGTCGGCACCGACGCCGGCTCCGACATCGCCGTCATCAAGGCCGCGAACGTCAGCGGCCTCCCGGTCGCCTCGCTCGGCGACTCCAGCCAGGTCGCGATCGGCGACTCCGTGGTCGCGATCGGCAACCCGGACGGCCTCACCGGCACCGTCACCGCCGGCATCGTCAGCGCCCTGAACCGCAAGGTCACCGTGGACGTCAGCGAGGCCACCACCCAGAGCAACGGCGGCTTCGGCTTCCCCAGCTGGTCCGGCCAGCAGGGCTACGGCGGCTCCAACAACGGCTCTGGCTCCAGCAGCCAGACCGCGACCTACAACGCCATCCAGACCGACGCCTCGCTGAACCCCGGCAACTCCGGCGGCCCGCTGCTCAACAGCTCCGGCCAGGTCATCGGGATCAACGCGTCGATGTACAACGCCTCCTCCAGCTCCGGCTCGCAGAGCTCCAGCGGCCAGGCCGGCAGCGTCGGCCTCGGCTTCGCGATCCCGATCAACACCGTCAAGGCGGTCCTCGGCCAGTTGCAGAACGGCCAGAGCATCACCAGCTGAGGCAGTCCCGGGGCCCCGTTCGGGTGGGGGCCCGCCCGAACCGTGGCCCCGGGGCGCGCCCTTACAGGACAATCACGGACACAAGCCACCGTGACCGAAGCAAGACCGAGGAGCAGTCCGCATGCCTGCCGCCAACGCCTCCACCAACGAGTCCTCCTCCTCCGAGGTGGAGGCGCTGGCGCGCATCCTCGTCGTGGACGACGAGCCCGCTCTGCGGGACGCCCTCGAAAGCAGCCTCGCCTTCGAGGGCTACCAGGTCAGCACGGCCTGCGACGGCGTCGAGGCACTGGACACCATCGCCGAGACCAGGCCCGACCTGGTGCTGCTCGACATCATGATGCCGCGGATGGACGGCCTCACGGCGGTCCGCCGGCTCCGCGGCCGCGGCGACCAGGTGCCGGTGCTGATGCTGACCGCGCGCGACGCCGTCGGCGACCGGGTCACCGGCCTGGACGTCGGCGCGGACGACTACCTGGCCAAGCCATTCGAGCTGGACGAGCTGCTGGCCCGGGTCCGGGCGCTGCTGCGGCGCAACTCGATCGTGCAGGCGGCGGGGCTCGGCGACGGGCCCGCCAACGACGAGATCCTCTCCTTCGAGGACCTCCGGATGAACACCACGACGCGCGAGGTGACCCGGGCCGGACACCCGGTCGAGCTCACCCGCACGGAGTACATGCTGCTGGAGATGTTCATGGCGCACCCGCGCCAGGTGCTGACCCGCGAGCAGATCCTCAAGGCGGTCTGGGGCTTCGACTTCGAACCGTCCTCGAACTCGCTGGACGTCTACGTGATGTACCTGCGCCGTAAGACCGAGGCCGGCGGCATGCCGCGCCTGGTCCACACCGTCCGCGGCGTGGGCTACGCCCTGCGCGCCGTCGAACGCAGCAGCTGACTCCCGCCGACGGCGCGGGCACCACCAACGGGGACCGAGAAAACTGATGACCGACACCGAGACACCACCGGACGAGCGGGAGACCACCGTCGAGCACGCGGAACAGGCGCACCGCTGGTCCGGCTGGTTCACCCGGATGTCGTTGCGCGGCCGACTCTCGATACTGACCGCCGCCGCCGTGGCAGTCGCCATCGCGGTCTGCGCGGCCACCTGCTGGTTCGTGGTGAAGGGCCAGCTCAACGACCAGGCCAAGCAGTCTCTGACCAACATCAGCATCAACTCGCGAAACATGGTCGTTACGGGTACGCCGAATCCCTACTTCTACTGCGGCTACTCCATTGCAGATGCGCTTGCCAAGGTCTCTGCCGCAGATGCCGCAGTGGGTACGCCCGGCAACGCTCAGATCCAGCCGACCTACCTGGACACCGAGCTGATCGTGGCCACGACCACTGGCACCCAGATCTGCCTCCCGCTCGGAGCCACGCGCGGCATCGAGACCGAGAACACAGATGTCGCCAACGCTCAACTGACCGCGCTTTCCCCGGGCCAAGCAGTGATCCGGCACGGCAGCTACAGCAACGGCCAACCGGCCCTGGTCCGTATCGCCAGCGTGTCGGTCCAGGGCCAGCAGGAGACGCTGCTGATCGCTTATCCGCTCCACGAACTCCAGCGTTCGCTCCAGTACCTCGCCATCGTCCTGATCTGCGTCGCGGCCATAGGAGCGCTGGGCGCAGCCGGGATCGGGCTGGTGGTGGCGCGCGCAGCGCTGAAGCCGGTGGACAAGCTCACCGACGCGGTCGAGCACATCGCCCGCACCCAGGAGCCCGGCACCACCATCGACGTGCACGGCAGTGACGAGATCGCGCGGCTGAGCGAGTCGTTCAACTCGATGAGCACCGCGCTGGCCAGCTCCCGCGACCGGCAGTCCCAGCTGATCGCCGACGCCGGGCACGAGCTGCGGACGCCGCTGACCTCCCTGCGCACCAACGTGGACCTGCTGGTGCGCAGCGAGGAGACCGGTCGGGCGCTGCCCGAGGACACCCGCTCGCGGATGCTGCGCAATATGAAGGCGCAGATGGTGGAGCTGTCCACGCTCATCGGCGACCTGCTGGAGCTGTCCCGGCCGACCAGGCCGAAGGGCTCGCGCCCGCTGGAGGTGCTGCCGCTGCACGACATCGCGGCCCGCGCCCTGGACCGGGCCCGGCTGCGCGGCCCCGGGCTGGTCTTCAACGTCCAGCTGGAGCCGTGGTTCGTCCGGGCGGACGCCCACACCATGGAGCGGGCGGTGATCAACCTGCTGGACAACGCGGTGAAGTTCAGCCCGCCCGGCGGCGCGATCGACGTCCGGCTGCGCTTCGGCACGCTGACCGTGCGGGACCACGGCCCGGGCATCCCGGCCGAGGACCTGCCGCACGTCTTCGACCGCTTCTGGCGCTCGCCCTCGGCCCGGCAGATGCCCGGCTCGGGCCTGGGCCTCGCGATCGTCGCCCAGACCATCCGCGACGCCGGCGGCGAGGTCTCGCTGGCCGCCGCAGCACCCGGCCCGGACGGCTCCACCGGCGGCGCGCTGGCCACCATCCGGCTCCCCGGAGCCCCCACGCCCCGCCCGCCACCCCGCCGCTGGGCGGCACCGGGACGGACCCGCGCCCGTAGTCGTCCGAAAGTGTGCCCGGCGCGGTACCCGATGCCCGGCATAGGCTCGACCCATGGATGAGGTCGAGGTCATATCGGTGTTGGACGCGGAGCAGCAGGTGCTCGTCGGAGCGGTGCTGGAGCGGGCGGCGGAGGCGGACGGCAAGGCCGCCGTCTCGGAGCAGGGCCGGCTGGCCCTGCGCGGGCCGCGCGAGGGGGTGCGGCACCTGCTGCGGTACGACGAGGAGCACCGGCTCGTCGGCTACGCGCAGTTGGACGGGGAGGGCACGGCCGAGCTGGTGGTCGACCCGGCCTGGCGGGAGGCCGGACACGGCCGGGCGCTGGCGGTGGCGGCCGAGGTGGACGGCGCACGGCAGGTGTGGGCGCACGGCGGCCACCCGGCGGCCCGACGGCTGGCCGAGGAGTTCGGCCTGGAGCTGTTCCGCGAGCTGCGGCAGATGCGCCGGAGCCTGCCGGCCGACATCGAGCCGGTGCTGCCGCCCGGGGTGACCCTGCGCACCTTCGTCCCGGGGCAGGACGAGGACGCCTGGCTGGCGCTGAACGCCGCCGCCTTCGCCCACCACCCGGAGCAGGGCTCCTGGACCCGGCAGGACCTGGCCGAGCGGCTGGCCGAGCCGTGGTTCGACCCGGAGGGCTTCTTCCTCGCCGAGCGCGGGGGCCGTCTCGTCGGTTTCCATTGGACGAAGACCGAGGGCGGCCTCGGCGAGGTGTACGTGGTCGGCGTGGCCCCGGACGAGCAGGGCAGCGGCCTCGGCCGGGCCCTGACCGCCGTCGGCCTCCGGTACCTGGCGCAGGTCAGGGGCCTGGACACGGTGCTGCTGTACGTGGACGCCGATAACCCGGCAGCGGTCCGGGTATACGAGAGGTTGGGGTTCCAGGTGCACGAAGTCGACCTGATGTATCGGAAGCCGGCGTCCGACTCGCCCCTGCCCTGAGGCGACCGCCTCAGCTTTCCTGCAGGCCATCCGCTATTTACCTTGAGTTCAACCACCGTTGCAAAGATCACGAAATGCAATCCGTAGTGTCTCCGCCCCGTCTATCACGCCACGCGCAGACCCGTACGGATGACATCCCGCAGGAGGAGCCGCCCACCATGACCGCCGCCCACCCTGCACCACCTGTGCCTGCCAAGCCGTCCATCGCCACCACGACCTCCCCCGCGAGCGCCACCGGCGCCACCACCCCGGCCGCCGAGCCGGGGCAGGTGCTGCGCCTCCCCGACAGTCGGGAGCTGGCCGAACTCGCCGAGGAGGAGCTGCCGCAGAACCGGTTCCTGGACCGCGAGCGCAGCTGGCTGGCCTTCAACGAACGGGTGCTGGAACTCGCCGAGGACCCGGAGACCCCGCTGCTGGAACGGGCCAAGTTCCTGGCGATCTTCGGCAGCAACCTGGACGAGTTCTTCATGGTCAGGGTCGCCGGCCTGAAGCGCCGGATCGCGACCGGTGTCGCCACCCGCTCCGCTGCCGGGCTGCAGCCGCGCGAGGTGCTGGAGCAGATCTGGAAGCGCTCGCGCGAGCTCATGGCCCGCCACGCCGCCTGCTTCCAGCAGGACGTCCAGCCCGCGCTGGCCGCCGAGGGCATAGAGCTGGTCCGCTGGAGCGAGCTCACCGACAAGGAGCAGGCCCGGCTGCTGACCCTGTTCCGGCAGCAGATCTTCCCGGTGCTCACCCCGCTGGCGGTGGACCCGGCGCACCCGTTCCCCTACATCTCCGGACTGTCGCTCAACCTGGCCGTGGTCGTCCGCAACCCGGTCAGCGGCCACAAGCACTTCGCCCGGGTGAAGGTCCCGCAGTCGCTCAACCGCTTCCTCGAAGCCTCCCCCGCGCGCTACGTCCCGCTGGAGGACGTGATGGGCGCGCACCTGGAGGAGCTGTTCCCGGGGATGGAGGTGCTCGACCACCACGCCTTCCGGGTCACTCGCAACGAGGACCTGGAGGTCGAGGAGGACGACACCGAGAACATCCTCAAGGCGCTGGAGAAGGAGCTGATGCGGCGCCGCTTCGGCCCGCCGGTCCGGCTGGAGGTCGAGGAGTCGATCGACCCCTACGTCCTCGACCTGCTGGTCCGCGAGCTGAACATCACCCAGTCCGAGGTCTACCCGCTGCCCGGTCCGCTGGACCTGACCGGGCTGTTCGCCATCGCCGGGCTGGACCGACCGGAGCTGAAGTACCCGGCGTTCATCGCCGGGACCGCGCGCGGCCTGTCGGACGTCGAGTCCGCCTCGCAGCCCGACATCTTCGCCGCCGTCCGTGAGCGCGACGTGCTGCTGCACCACCCCTACGACTCCTTCTCGACCTCGGTCACGGCCTTCCTCGAGCAGGCCGCGAACGACCCGCAGGTGCTGGCGATCAAGCAGACCCTCTACCGGACCAGCGGCGACTCGCCGATCGTGGACGCGCTGATCGACGCGGCCGAGTCCGGCAAGCAGGTGCTGGTGCTGGTCGAGATCAAGGCCCGGTTCGACGAGCAGGCCAACATCAAGTGGGCGCGGAAGCTGGAAGAGGCCGGCTGCCACGTGGTCTACGGCCTGGTCGGCCTGAAGACCCACTCCAAGCTGTCGCTGGTGGTCCGCCAGGAGGGCGAGACGCTGCGCCGCTACGCCCATGTCGGCACCGGCAACTACCACCCCAAGACTGCGCGGATGTACGAGGACCTGGGCATCATCACCGCCGACCCGCAGGTCGGCGCGGACCTCTCGGACCTGTTCAACCGGCTGTCCGGCTACTCCCGCCGCGAGTCCTACCGCCGGCTGCTGGTCGCGCCGCGCTCGCTGCGCCAGGGGCTGGTCACCCGGATCAACGACGAGATCGCCCACCACCAGGCCGGCCGCCCGGCCCGGATCCAGTTCAAGCTCAACTCCATCGTCGACGAGGCGATCATCGACGCGCTCTACCAGGCCTCCCGCGCGGGCGTCCCGGTCGACGTCTGGGTGCGCGGGATCTGCGCCATCCGGCCCGGCGTCCCCGGGCTGTCCGAGAACATCCGGGTCCGCAGCATCCTCGGGCGCTTCCTCGAACACTCCCGGATCTTCCTCTTCGGCAACGGCGGCGACCCCGAGGTGTGGATCGGCAGCGCCGACATGATGCACCGCAACCTCGACCGCCGGATCGAGGCGCTGCTCCGGGTCACCGACCCCGGCCACCGCGCCGAGCTCGCCGGACTGCTGGAACTCGGCACCGCCGACGACACCTCCTCCTGGCACCTGGGACCCGACGGCACCTGGACCCGCCATGCGCACGCCGACGACGGCACACCGCTGCGCAACGTCCAGGAGCTGCTCATCGACTCGCGCCGGAGGGCCCGACGCACCGACGGCTGGGGTCAGGGTGGCCCGAGGAACTGAGACCGAGTCACACGACGACCGAGACGACAACGGGGATTTAGGCACGATGACCGACGCACCGGGTGCGCTCGCCACCTCCGTGAACGCTGTGCCGGGCGCGGCCGTGCCGGAGCAGGCCCTGCCGGACAGGGCCGGATCGAACGACGGCGTGCCCGGCACCGCGGGGGAGGCCCTGGCCGCGCACCTCGCCCTGCACGCGGGAACCTTCCTGCGCGGACTGCCCGCGATAGAGCCGCGCATCCTGCGGCGGGTCGCCGGGGCGTTGCACACCTTCGAGGACCTGCTCGACCCCGGCTGGGCCCGCGGGCTGCGCGAGGAGCTCACCCGGCTGGGCGGGCTGCTCGGCCAGGAGCAGGTCTACACCCGCAGGCTGGCCCGGCTGACGGCCGCGCTCGACGCACTCTCCTGCGTCGACGCGGCCGCCGCCCCCGGCGCGCCCAAGGCCAGGGCGCTGCTGGAGCGCCAGCTCAGCCTCGCCCGCTCGCGGGCGCACAGCCTCGCCCTGCAGGAGCTCGGCTCGGCCCGCTTCCACGCGGTCGCGGACCGGATGACCCTGCTGGTCTCCGACCTGCCGCTGCGCAACCCGGCCGGTTCCGCCGACCCCGCGACGCTGCTCCCCTACGCGGCCGAGGCGCGCCGCCGGCTCGCCGAGGCGGTGGCCGTGCTGCCGCTCCAGCGCGCCGCCACCCCGTACAACGGGGCCGGTCTGCGCGAACCGGAGGACGCGCTGCCCTGGCGCCAGGTCCGGCTGCTGGCGCTGCGCGCCCGCTACGCGCTGGAGGTCTGCTCCCCGTTGCTGGGCCCGGAGGCGGCCCGCTCGACGAGCGGGCTGGCCGAGCTGGCCCGACTGCTGGGCCGGCACGAGGAGGCGGCGGAGGCCGCCGAGGCCGCCGCGCTGGCCGGGGCCACCCCGCGGATCACCCCCGCCACCGCCTATGTCCTGGGTGTGGTCCATGCTGATCAACGCCTGGAGGTGGAAGCGGCCCGCCATGCCTTCAGCACGACCTGGCCCGACACCCTCGCTCCGGAACGGCTCGCTGACTCATGGTTGACCCGCTGACCCCACCCGCAGCCCGCCGCAAGGACCGGGAGGAGCAGGTGCGCGCCGCCGGCGTGGTGCTGTGGCGGCCGGGACAGGACTCGGACGAGCCCGATCTGGCGCTGATCCACCGCCCCAAGTGGTGCGACTGGACCTTCCCCAAGGGCAAGCTGAAGGAGGGCGAGCGGCACCGGGCGGCCGCCCTCCGGGAGGCCCTGGAGGAGACCGGGATGCAGGTGGCGCTGGGCTCCCGGCTGCCGACCCAGCACTACCTGGTGAAGGGTCGGCCGAAGCGGGTCCGCTACTGGTCGGCGGTCCGGATCCGGGGCGCGTTCGCCCCCAACCGCGAGGTGGACCGGCTGGAGTGGCTGCCCGCCGAGCGGGCCCGGCGGCGGCTCACCCACAGCCACGACCGCGCCCTGGTCGACGCCCTGCTGAAGCAGTTGTGCGAGTGACCCTCCGCTTCGGGGCAGCCCGCTTGCCGTGAACGGGAGTTGACGCAGACCGAGAATCGGTAAATCAGCTTGACCCAGCCGTGTCGTCGTCGTAGTGAAACCGTTACTACCGCACGCCGTATCCCGGCGTCCGTCCGAGGTTCACCCTCCGTTCATTTGTGCTGGCCTGTTGCTTCACCTCCCCCGCCTAACGTCCTGTGTTGTCGGAGGCCGCAAGACCCTCCCTCCACTACGAAGGTCCAGGCCAGACGGCCGGGGCCACGCCGAAAGGGACACCAAGTGAAGCTCCAGCGGAACGGCCGCACCAAGGCCCTCGCCCTCGGCGCCGTGGCGGTCGTCAGCACGCTGACGCTCGCGGCGTGCGGCTCCAACAACAACAACGCCTCCAGCGGCAGCAGCGCCTCCGCGTCCACCGGTGCCAGCGCCACAGCCGCCGCCACCAACTGCGGCAGCGGCAGCGTCCAGCTCCTGGCCGCCGGCTCCACCGCTCAGCAGAACGCGATCTCCGCGTGGGTCCAGAAGTTCCAGGCGATCTGCCCCAACGTCACCATCGACTACTCGGGCACCGGCTCCTCCGCCGGCCGCACCTCCTTCACCGCCGGCAAGGTGGCCTTCGCCGGCTCCGACTCCGCGATGAAGCCGGCCGACGAGGCCAAGACCGGCTCCGCCTGCGGCGGCACCGGCCAGGCCATCAACCTGCCCATGGTCGGCGGCCCGATCTCGATCGGCTACAATGTCCCCGGCGTGAGCAACCTGGTCCTGAACGCCTCCGTGCTGGCGCAGATCTTCGACGGCAAGATCACCACCTGGAACGACCCGGCGATCAAGGCCCTCAACCCGAGCGCCACCCTGCCGAGCCTGAAGATCCAGACCTTCCACCGCTCGGACGGCTCGGGCACCAGCGCCAACTTCTCGGCCTACCTGGCCGCCGCCGCCAAGGCCGACTGGACCTACGGCTCCAACTCGCAGTGGCCGGCCCCCACCGGCCAGAGCGCCAAGGGCTCCGCCGCGCTCGCCGCCCAGGTCTCCCAGGTCAGCGGCTCGATCTCGTACTTCGAGCTGTCCTACGCCACTGCGAAGAACATCACCACCGCCTCCATCCTGGCTGCCCCCGGTGGCACCGCGGTCGCCCCGAGCGGCACCGCCGCCGCCGCGGCCGTGTCCGAGGCCACCGTCGCCGGCACCGGTCAGGACCTGGCGCTGAACCTGAACTACGCCACCACCACCGCCGGCGCGTACCCGATCTCGCTGGTCACCTACGAGATCGTCTGCGACAAGGGCAACAACGCCACGACGCTGCCCGCCGTCAAGGCCTTCTTCAACTACGCGATCAGCCCGGCCGGCCAGCAGGTCGCCGCCTCGGCCGGCTACATGGTCCTGCCGACCGCGATCAGCTCCAAGGTCCAGGCCGAGATCGCCAACCTGTCCTAGTCCTGGCTCCGGCAGCCGCCGGACCTCGAAAGACAGTCCGGCGGCGCAGCACCTCTCTGGGGGGAGGGGTGCTGCGCCGCCACCGCATGTCCGGTGCACCGCCGCCCGGCGCCGTCCCCACGACGCGCCATCAGACCGGAGAATCCATGGAAATCCCGCCGCAGGACACCCCGCAGGGTGATCCTCCCGCCACCACGGCCACCGCCGAGCTGCTGGAGACCAGCAGTGCCCGGGGCCGTCGCAGCTCCACCGCCGACCAGCTCGGCAACGAGAAGTCCACCAGCATCAACACCGGCTCCAAGCGCTTCGGTGACGTGGTCTTCCACAACGCCGCCCGCGGCTCCGGCATCCTGGTACTGGTGATCATGGCGGCCATCGCGTCGTTCCTGATCTACCGGTCCTGGAGCGCCATCACCGCGGACCACACGAACTTCCTGACCACCTTCGCGTGGAGCCCGGACGACACCCCGTCGACGTTCGGCGTGGCCGTCCTGGTCTACGGAACGATCGTCAGCTCGCTGATCGCCCTGGTGATCGCGCTGCCGGTCTCCGTCGGCATCGCGCTGTTCATCTCGCACTACGCCCCGCGCCGGGTCGCCCAGGCCTTCGGCTACACCGTGGACCTGCTCGCCGCCGTGCCCAGCATCATCTTCGGCATCTGGGGCTACATGTTCCTGGTGCCGCAGATGGGCGGGATCAACGCCTGGCTGAACACGTACCTGGGCTGGACGTACATCTTCAAGCAGCAGTACCCCGGCTCCGCCGCCCGCTCGCTCTTCACCGTGGGCATCCTGCTGGCCATCATGATCCTGCCGATCATCACCGCGGTCAGCCGCGAGATCTTCCGTCAGGTCCCGCGGATGCACGAGGAGGCCGCCCTGGCCCTCGGCGCCACCCGCTGGGAGGTCATCCGGATGTCGGTGCTGCCCTTCGGCCGCGCCGGTGTGATCAGCGCCGCCATCCTCGGCCTGGGCCGCGCGCTCGGCGAGACCATGGCCGTCGCGCTGGTGCTCTCGACCAGCTCGGCCCTGTCGCTCCACATCACCGACTACGGCGGCGGCACGCTGGCGGCCAACATCGCCAACTCCTTCGCCGAGGCCTCCCCGTTCGGCGTCAACGCACTGATCGCCTCCGGTCTGGTGCTCTTCGTGATCACCCTGATCGTCAACGGTGCCGCGCGGATCATCATCCAGCGCCGCAAGGAATACTCGGGGGCGAACGCCTGATGTCCGACGTCCTGAGCAAGCCCTCGGCCATGGCCGACCCGCTGCACATCACCGGCCGCCGGCTGCCCGGCTGGACCCCCGCGGCCTCCGCGGTCGCCTCGGTGGCGGTCGCCGCCGGGATCGGCGCAGGCTTCGGCCTCTCCAGCAAGCTCCAGTGGGGCCTGATCGCCGTCCTGCTGTTCGTCGGCGCGCAGTACGTCCTCGCGGTCACCGTCGAGGGACGCCGGCAGGCCAAGGACCGGCTGGCGACCAGCCTGGTCTGGGCCGCCTTCGTGCTCGCCGTGCTGCCGCTGTTCGGCCTGATCTACTACACGGTCAGCCGCGGCATCAAGGTCATCAACGGCACCTTCCTGACCCACTCGATGGCCGGCGTGCTGGCCACCGACACCGACGGCGGCCTCTACCACGCGCTGATCGGCACCCTGGAGCAGATCGGGCTGACCATCGTGATGGCCGCCCCGATCGGCGTCCTGACCGCGGTCTTCCTGGTCGAGTACGGCAACAACCGGCTCTCCAAGGTCGTGACCTTCTTCGTCGACGTGATGATGGGCGTGCCCTCGATCGTCGCCGGTCTCTTCGTCCTGACGGTGTGGATCCTCGTCCTCGACATGCCGTACACCGGCTTCGCGGGCAGCCTGGCCCTCACCATCCTGATGATCCCCACGGTGGTCCGCTCCACCGAGGAGATGCTCAAGCTCGTTCCGAACGAACTGCGTGAAGCAAGCCTGGCCCTCGGCATCCCGAAGTGGCTGACCATCGTGCGTGTGGTGATCCCGACCGCCATCGGCGGCATCACCACCGGCATCATGCTGGCCGTCGCCCGGGTCACCGGCGAGACCGCCCCGGTGCTGCTGCTCGTGTTCACCTCCGCGGTGATCAACACCAACCCCTTCAGCAACCCGCAGTCGAACCTGCCGGTGTTCATCTACCAGGAGTTCAACCTGGGCACGAACGCCTCACAGGCCGACGCCTGGGGTGGTGCCCTGGTGCTGATCGTGCTGGTCATGCTGCTGAACCTGGTCGCCCGCGGCATCGCCCGCTGGAAGGCCCCGAAGGCATCGCGCTGACGCGCAGGCCGCCCCACAGACTTTCGGAACGAGAGAAGAAAACCATCATGGCCAAGCGCATCGACGTCAGCGGGCTGAACGCCTACTACGGGGACTTCCGGGCGGTCGAGGACATCTCGATGACCGTCGAGCCCCGCTCCGTGACCGCCTTCATCGGCCCGTCCGGCTGCGGCAAGTCCACCTTCCTCCGCACCCTCAACCGCATGCACGAGGTCATCGCGGGCGCCCGGGTCGAGGGCAAGGTCCTCCTGGACGACGAGAACCTCTACGGCGCCGGCGTCGACCCGGTCGCCGTCCGCCGCACCGTCGGCATGGTCTTCCAGCGCCCCAACCCGTTCCCCACGATGTCCATCAAGGAGAACGTGGCGGCCGGCCTCAAGCTCAACGGCGTCCGCAACAAGAAGCTGATCGACGAGGCCGTCGAGCGCTCGCTGATCGGCGCCAACCTCTGGAACGAGGTCAAGGACCGGCTCGACCGTCCCGGCGCCGGCCTCTCCGGCGGTCAGCAGCAGCGTCTCTGCATCGCCCGCGCCATCGCGGTCGAGCCCCAGGTGCTGCTGATGGACGAGCCCTGCTCCGCCCTGGACCCGATCTCCACCCTCGCCATCGAGGACCTGATCGGGACGCTCAAGGAGCAGTTCACCATCGTCATCGTCACCCACAACATGCAGCAGGCCGCTCGCGTCAGCGACCGGACCGCCTTCTTCAACCTGTCGGGCGTCGGCCAGCCGGGCCGCCTGATCGAGATCGACGCGACCGAGAAGATCTTCTCCAACCCGTCGGTCCAGGCCACCGAGGACTACATCTCCGGCCGCTTCGGGTGAGCTTCCGCTGCCCCTGCTCCTCATGAACTACCCTGCGGCGCTGCTAGGCGGTGCCGCCGCAGGGTGACCAGAAGGCCCCGCCCCGGTCTCGTACCGGGACGGGGCCTTCGAGGTTCTGCGGGGCTGCCCGGGAGTCCCGGGCCGCCGCAATCAGCGGATGATCGCCCAGCTGATCCAGTAGACGACCGCGGCGACCAGACCGGCCGCCGGCATGGTCAGGAACCAGCCGATGACGATGTTCTTGGCGACGCCCCAGCGGACCGCCCGGACCCGCTTGGTCGCCCCCACACCCATGATCGCCGAGGTGATGATGTGGGTCGTGGAGACCGGCACCTTGTAGGCGTAGGCCGTGACGTAGAGGATCGACGCGGCCACCGACTCGGCGGCGAAGCCCTGCGGCGGGTCCAGTTCGATGATCTTGCGGCCGAGGGTCCGCATGATCCGCCAACCACCGGCCCAGGTGCCCAGCGACAGCACCACCGCGGTGCTGCACTTCACCCAGAACGGGATGTTCGTCCCGGTGAAGTGGCCGGAGATGGTCAGCGCCAGCACCACCACGCCCATGGTCTTCTGCGAGTCCTGGAGGCCGTGGCCCAGCGCCATCGCCGCCGCCGAGACCGTCTGCGCCATCCGGAAGCCGCGCTTGGCCTTGTGCGGATTGGTCCGGCGGAAGATCCACATGATCGCCACCATCACCAGGAAGCCCAGCACCAGGCCGACGATCGGCGAGGTGATCATCGGGATGACCACCTTCTCCCAGACGCCGCTCCAGAAGACCTTGCTGCCGCCGGCCAGCGCCGCCCCGACCATCCCGCCGAACAGCGCGTGGGTGGACGAGGAGGGCAGGCCGAAGTACCAGGTGACCAGGTTCCAGGTGACCGCGCCGATCAGCGCCGCCCAGAGGACGACCATCCCCTGCTTGCCGTCCGGGGTCTCGATGATGCCCTTGCTGACGGTCTGTGCGACGCCGACCCCGAGGAAGGCCCCGGCCAGGTTCATCACCGCGGCCATCATCAGCGCGGCCTTCGGGGTCAGCGCCCGGGTCGACACCGAGGTGGCGATCGCGTTGGCCGAGTCGTGGAAGCCGTTGGTGTAGGCGAAGCCGTAGGCCACGCCGATCACCAGGATCAGTCCGAGCATGTTCACGCGGCTCAGGACTCCTTGACGGCGATGGTCTCCACCGTGTTCGCCACATGTTCGAACGCGTCGGCGGCCTCTTCCAGCACGTCGACGATCTGCTTCAGCTTCAGCACCTCGATGGCCTCGTAGGCGCCGCTGAACAGGTGGGCCAGCAGCTTCCGGTGGATCTGGTCGGCCTGGTTCTCCAGCCGGTTGACCTCGATCCAGTACTCCGTCAGGTTGTCCATCCCGCGCAGGTTGGGCATCGCCGCGGCGGTCAGCTCGGCCGCCCGGGACAGCACCTCGATCTGCTGGTCGACGCCCTTGGGCAGGGTGTCGATCTCGTAGAGGACGACCAGGTCGACCGCCTCCTCCATGTAGTCCATGACGTCGTCCAGCGAGGACGCCAGGCTGTAGATGTCCTCGCGGTCGAAGGGGGTGATGAAGGAGGAGTTCAGCTGGTGGAAGATCGAGTGGGTGATCTCGTCCCCCGCGTGCTCGGCCGCGCGCATCCGCTCCGCGAGGTCCGGGCGTGCGGCGACATCGGCACCGAGGAGCTCCAGCAGGAGCTTTGAGCCGACGACGATGTTGTCCGCCGAGGAGGCGAACATCTCATAGAAGCTCGTCTCCCGGGGGGTCAGACGAATACGCACAAAGTTCTCCGAAGTGCAGGGTGCGGGCGAGACGATGCTAGGCGCTGCATGCAGTGGCTCCGCGTGCCGGGGTGGCAGCGTCGGCACCCTTGCCTGCGCTTATCCTTGCGCACGCCGCATGGACGCGCTGCTCGGAGGCTGTGCACCATCAGTGTGACGGAAGCACGCTCGCAGCGCTGCCCCCGTGTACGGAAGGGCACCGGACTGGTATTCGATGCTGCGTCAGCACCGGACGGGACCTCTCGGGGCGGCCTACGATGGGCTTCGTGGAGGCCATCGAGACACCCCAGAGCCCGCCGGAGCACGGACAGCACGGCTACAGCCCGCAGCGGGACGCGCTGGTGAAGCGGCTGCGCCGGATCGAGGGTCAGGTCCGCGGACTGCAGCGGATGGTGGAGGCGGACGACTACTGCATCGACATCCTCACCCAGGTGTCGGCGAGCACCAAGGCGCTGCAGTCCTTCGCGCTGAACCTGCTGGAGGAGCACCTCCGGCACTGCGTCGCGGACGCGGTCGCCAACGGCGGTCCCGAGGCCGACGACAAGATCGCCGAAGCCACCGCAGCGATCAGCCGGCTGCTGCGCTCCTGACCGAAGGAGCGGCCCCCGGTCGCGGGGCCGCGGCCCCGCGACCGGGGGCCGCTCCGACGTACTGGTACTGCTGTGCCTGCTACTGCCGTGCCTGCTACTGGTGGGGCTCCGACTCGCAGCCGGCCAACGGGTGCTCGACCCGGAGCACCTCGTCGATCCGATCGGCCGGGAGTCGCTCGAACGGGGTAGCCGCAGCGGCGATGATCAACTCGCCGTAGAGGTCGATCTCCGCGAGGGCCACCTGGTCGTGCGCGGCCACACGCACCACCTCCTCGTCACCATCGGGCAGGGGATGCCCGATACCAGCGTAGGGAGCGCACGAGGGGCGTGCATGGCACGTCTGGGTCATTTCCCACCCCCCGGTCGGAACTACTGACCGGACGGCTGCGCCTCGTAGATGTCGGCCTTGGGGGGAACGCTCACCTTGACCGGCGTGCCGAAGTCGGAGAACTCGCCGGTGGAGACCACCACCACCTGGTCCTTGGCGGCGGAGGAGCCCGGCACCCGGCTGAAGGTGAAGATCTCGACGATCTTGTGGATCCGGCCCTGCGGGTCGAGCCAGACCTGGTAAGGGATCTTCTGCACGGTGAAGGTCTTGGCCGCCTGGGCCAGTCCGACCGCCGCCCCGCCGCCGGTGGCCGTCGCCGCCGGGGTCAGCTCCAGCGTCCCCGTGTACTGCTTCAGCACCACGCCGTCGACCGTCGAGCTGCCCGCCGGGGTGGCCGTCTGCGCGCCGCGCAGCGCGTCGGCGGCGGTGGCCGGGTCGGTCGCGCCGCTGCTGACCAGGTTTCCGTCGGCCAGCTGCTGGACGCTGACCACCACCCACTTGCCGGCCGGGACCTTGGCCGCGGTGTTCTGCATGTACACCACCCCGGGGCTGACCACCTCGGTCAGCTTGCCGGTGGAGCCGTCGCCGGGCGGGATGGTGACGACCATCTGCCCCAGTCCGCTGGAGTAGTCGTAGGAGGCCGTGCCGTGCAGGGTCATCTGCTTGGCGGCCGAGGAGGTGGTCAGCGTGGTGGCGTCCTGGACGTAGCCGGAGTGGCCGGTGTCGTCGGCCGCGGAGCGGACCGCCGTGAGCGGGTCGGCCGAGAGCGAGTCGGAGGACACCCCGGACGCCTTGGCGGAACTGCCGCCCGAGGACCCCGAGCCGGAGCAGCCCGCGAGCAGCCCGGCCGCGGCGGCGGCCACCAGCACCGCGCGAACGGCTGTACGACGGCGGGACTCACGATTCACCACGGTACGCATCTCCCTCGCAACCAACACCCAATACCGGGCTCCCCATGGCTAACGAGGCCGCGTAGTGGCGGTTACGGCAATCGTGGGGGCAGGCACCGCGACAAATCCGCGTTAACGTACGGACGTGGACAGAGATCTGGCCCCCGCCGCCACAGCGGCCCCGGGCACTGGAACCGACTCCCCGAACACCGACCCGGCCACCGACTCCGCCTCCGGTTCCGCCGAGGCCGCGGAACCCCCCGGAGCCGGCGGCTCCCACCGGACCAGCATCAACGAGAGCGGCTCCTTCACCACCGCCCGCTGCTCCTGCGGCTGGTTCGCCCCGGCCCGCCGCTCCCGCGACAAGTCCCGCCGGGACGCCGCCGCCCACACCGGCTGATGCCGGACTGAAACCGCTACCGGCCCGCAGCCGTCTCCCAGGGAGCGAGCATGTCTCCCGGGGTGCGCGCAGCATGTCGGGCCTGGCCGAGGATGGAACAGATGAGCGAAGCGATCCCGTCCCGACGGACGGTTCTCGGCGGCGCAGGCGCACTGGCCGCAGCCGCCGTCGGACTGACCGCCTGCGGCAGCAACAAGCCGGCCGCGGCCGCCTCCGTCTCCGTCTCCGGAACGGCCGGGCAGACCGGTTCCCCCGCCGTCGCCGCCGCCTCACCGGCCAAGGCCGGACCGGCCGACTGGGCCGCACTGGCCAAGGACCTCGACGGACTGCTGATCCGTCCCGGCGACAGCCGCTATGCCGGCGCGAAGCGGCTCTTCCAGCCCCAGTACGACTCGATCTCCCCCAGCGGCGTGGTGTACGTCAGCGGCGCCCACGACGTGGCGACCGCCCTCGCCTTCGCCCGGAAGTTCCAGCTCCCGGTGGCGCCCCGCAGCGGCGGGCACAGCTACGCCGGCTGGTCCTCGGGCACCGGGCTGGTGCTGGACGTCGGCAAACTCTCCGGCGTCCAGTCCTCCTCCGGCGGCGCCACCGTCGGGGCGGGCGCGCGGCTGATCGACGTCTACACCGGCCTCGCGGACCGGGGGGTGACCATCCCGGCCGGCTCCTGTCCGACCGTCGGCGTGACCGGGCTCACCCTCGGCGGCGGCATCGGGGTCACCGGCCGGGCCTACGGCCTGACCTGCGACAACCTCACCGGCGCGGAGGTGGTCACGGCCAACGGCAGCATCGTCCAGGCCAACGCCGAGAGCCACTCCGACCTCTACTGGGCGCTGCGGGGCGGTGGCGGCGGCAACTTCGGCGTGGTCACCTCGCTGTCCTTCCGGACCCACCCGGCCGTCGGGATGTCCTACGCCTTCCTCTCCTGGCCCTGGTCCCAGGCCGCCTCGGTGATCCGGGCCTGGCAGAACTGGGCGCCGAGCGCGCCCGACGGCATGTGGGCCGACCTGCACCTGCTGGTCTGGGCGGACGGGCAGTACCAGCTCGGCACCACCGTCACCTACCTGGGCTCCGAGTCCGAGCTGTCCAACCTGATCGACCGGCTGGGCGTGGCCCCGGCCTCGGTGACGCTGCGCCAGCACTCCTACCTGGAGACCATGCAGGTGATGGCCGGGGTCCAGGGCTGGTCCGAGGCAGCGGCGCACCTGCCGGGGAACCTGCCGGGGCAGAACCCGGCGGGGCAGGTCACCCGCGAGTCCTACGGCGCCCGCTCCGACATCTTCAACCGGCCGCTGAGCTCCGCCGGGGCCTCGGCCCTGGTCGCCGCGATCGAGCGCTACCCGCGGACCGGCCCCTCCGGCGGCAGCGCGGGCGTCGCCTTCGACGCCATGGGCGGCGCGATCAACCGGGTCGGCCGCAGCGCCACCGCCTTCGTGCACCGCAACGCACTGTTCACCGCCCAGTACACCGCCAACTACCCGAACGGCGTCACCGGCGGCACCGCGGCCACCCGCTCCTGGTCCTGGCTGGACGGCGTGTGGACGTCGATGCGCCCGTACGCGAGCGGCGAGGCCTACCAGAACTACATCGACCCGCACCTGACCGGGTGGGAGCAGGCCTACTACGGCAGCAACGCGGCCCGGCTGCGAACGGTGAAGCGGGCCTACGACCCGACCGACCTGTTCCACTTCCCGCAGAGCGTGCCGCTGAGCTGAGCTGAGCCGCTCCCGCTGGGGCGGCTCCTCGCTCGGGCGGCCCCTCGCTCAGGCGGTTAGGGGCTCAGGCGGCGAGGTAGTCGTCCTGCGAGGGCCCGTCACCGGGCTGGTCCGGCGCGGCCGGTGCGGTGGCGGAGTGCGGACGGCCGGCCCGGCGCCCGGAGCGGCGGCTCGGCCGGCCCGCCGGTGCGACGATCAGCGGTCCGGCGGCGGTCCGGGCGGCCGAGCGGGTGAGCGGGACCAGCACCGCCATGGCGAGCGGGGCGAGCAGCAGCACGGTCGAGGTGCCCAGGGCGTAGCCGCCGACCACGTCGGTGGGGTAGTGCACGCCCATGAAGACCCGGAGGAAGCCCTCGAAGGCGGCGAGGCCGGCCGCGATCAGCCCGAACTTCCGGTGGATCAGCAGCAGGCCGACCGCGATGGCCGCGGTGAAGGTGGCGTGGTCGCTGGCGAAGGAGCCGTTGGCCTGATGGTTGGTCAGCAGGTCGAGCTGTCCGGGGTGGGCCACGAAGGGGCGCGGCCGCTGCACGATCGCCCGTACCGGGATGTTGAGGACCAGGGCGATCCCGGAGGCCAGCCCGGCCCAGAGCACGCCGGCCACGGCGGAGGGGGCGTCCTCCCGCCGTCTGGCCCAGTTCCAGGCGACCACCAGCATCAGCACCGAGGCGAGCGGCACCCCGTACTCGCCGAGGAAGCTCAGCACGCTGTCCAGCCAGCCGGGCAGGTCGCGGGCGAACCCGTTGATGCGGGAGACGAGGGTCCAGTCGATCGAATCGCTACCATCCGCCAGCAGCGTGGCCACGCCGTACCTCCACCTGTCACCGAACCAGTTCCCCCGGCCGCCGGGGAGTCCGGTACGGCACGATCAAGTGTCCTCCCTTGACAAGGGGCACAACGCCGCGAATCACCCAAAGCGTTCCTGTGCGGGTGGAAGTTATGGGAATGTGACGCATCGATCACTTCGCCGCCACAAGCCCGCGCCCGCCCGTACGCCCGCGCAGTTTCGGCGCGTCACTTCTACGACAGTGAGCCCCCGTTGGCGATCCCGCCGTTGGGCTGCAGGACCGGCAGCGCGGAGGCGCCCTCGGCGGTGACCCTGGTCGCACCGAAGTAGTCGCCCTCGGCGTCGATGGAGTCGTAGCGGATGACCGACCCGGTGTGCGGGGCGTCGATCATCATGCCGCCGCCGACATAGATGCCGACATGGTGGATCTTGCTGGGGTCGGTCGGGGAGGTGGAGAAGAAGACCAGGTCCCCCGGCTGCAGCTGGGCCCTGGTGGGGTGCGGCCCGGCGTACCACTGGTCGGCGGCCACCCGGGGAATGGCGATCCCGACGCTGGCGTACGCCGCCTGGGTCAGCCCGGAGCAGTCGAACTCGTAGTTCTGCGAGGCCTTCCCCTCGCCGCCCCAGAGATAGGGGGTGCCGAGCCGCGCCTGGGCGAAGTAGATGGCCCCGGCAGCCTGGGCGGAGTAGCTGATGGTGGTCGCCGCCGCGAAGGACTCCGAGAGCTTGTTGATGTTGGTGACGTAGTCCTCGGTCTGGGTGTAGCCGGGGATCCCGTCGGAGCTGATGACCGCATAGGGGCCGGCGTTGTACGCGGCCAGCATGTTGGAGGTGGCGTTGCCCGGGACGTTCTTGGTGTCCTGGGCGAGCTGGCAGTCGTAGGTCGCGGCCGAGGGGATGGCGTCGGCCGGGTCCCAGACGTCGGGGCTGGCGTGCGCGTGGGTCGGGTCGATGCCGTAGATCGCCCAGGTGCCCGGCATGAACTGGGCGATGCCCTGGGCGCCGACCGGACTGACCGCGTTCGGATCGAAGCCGCTCTCCTGGTACATCTGTGCGGCCAGCAGCGGCGGCGACAGCTGCGGGCAGAGCGTCCCCCACTGCTGGATCAGCGGGGCGTAGGCGGCGGGCACCGTCCCCGGGGCCAACTGCTGCGAAGCCGTCTGCTGGCTCTGGAAGATCGAGCCGGCTGCGGCATAGGTACCGACGACCAGGAGGACCAGGAACCCGGCCACCGCCCCGCCGCCGCCACCGAGGGCGATCCAGGTCCGCTTCGACGCCATCAGCTGCTCGCCGACGCTGCGTCAGGGACTGGGCCGAGGGCCGACCATGGCAGTACCGTACGGATCGAACGCATATGCCACCTGCCCCGGTCGACGGTATTTGCGAATGCCTCACCAGAGTCTGGACCAGGGCGTTGCCCTGCGCAATCACCTGCGATACACAGAGTAAGCGGTAGTCTCATCCGAGCGGCTGCGAGCTCCATGGGGTCCCATGGTGGCACCTGTGGCGCATCACTCAACGGCGTTCCTTGGGAAAGTGGCCAAGTCGACTTCGGTTCTGGCCAAGAATAGGACTGGGCCCTGCACCACGGCCGGGTGTTGGGCTTTGATTGATGATCAGGTGGGTGGTTGGTATGTACCTCAGCGCTAACAAGAACGACATCAACAGCATCATCAGCGGGATCGCTCCCAACTGGGGACCGTTCGCGAGCCTCGGTACGGAGGCGAGGACCATGGTGGAGGTCGTGATGGCCTTCGCCATCCTGGGCTGCCTCGCCATCGCGATCTGGGGCGCCGCGAAGCAGCGGATCGGAGCGACGGCACTGCGGGACACGTTCAGTGCCGAGCAGGGCAAGGGTTTGATCATTGCGGGGCTGACCGGCGTGTTCATCATCGGATCGCTCGGTACGTTGTTCACCATTGTGTACGGGATGGCGATCTGATTATTCGTCCGGATGGTCCGAGCGTCTCCCTGCGCGTCCTCCCATGAGTACCGGATCGGCCAAGCTCTCCCCACGGGCCGCCGTTCAGGTGACACCCTTCTACTCAGCCATGCCGTTCTGCCGCTCTGATCCGTCTCCGTCCACGTCCCGCCCACCCTCGTCCCAAGGGGGCCGCTGTGTCTGTGCCTGAAGACCAGCCGCACACGCGTACCCGCTACCCGGCGGGGGATGCGCCACCAGACCCGGCACCGGGCCGCCGTCCACTGCGGACGCTGGCGCTGGTCCTTGCTGCGGTGGTGGCGCTGTTGGTCGTGGTCGCGGTGGTCAACCGCACCAGCGGCAGCAGCACGCCGTCCGGCGCGGCGGCGGGCGGCAGCACCTCGAGCAACGGCGGCGGGAGCGGCGGGAGCGGGAGCGGAAGCGGAAGCGGAAGCGGTGCGAACGCCTCGGCGACCGCGCCGACCGGAACCAACCCGGTGACGACCTCTCAGGACGGCATCGCCACCGGCTTCCCGGACACCTCGGAGGGCGCGCAGTCGGCGGCGGTGAACTACAGCGTGGCGCTGGGCTCCAGCGAGATGTACGCGACGGACTCACGGCACGCGATAGTGGCCACGGTTGCCGACCCGGCAGATCAGAGTGCGCTGGACGGCCAGATGGATCCGTCCTACACGTCGCTGGCGGCAAGGTTGGGACTCCAGAACGGCGCAGGGCCGGCCGGGCAGACCTTCGTCTCACGAACAGTTCCCGTCGGAACCAAGGTCGACAGTTACAGCGATGACCACGCAACGGTGGAGGTCTGGTCGACAGGCATGATCGGCTTGGCAGGCACGGGTTCCACGAACCCGGTGACTCAGTACTGGTTCACCGTCACCATCCAACTTCACTGGACGGATGGCGACTGGAAGGTCACCTCCTTCAGCCAAAAGGACGGCCCCACACCAGTGTCCGGAAGTCAGGCTGCCTCCAGCGCCAACGACATCGCCAACGCCGTGAACCAATTCGGAGGGTTCCGCTATGCCCGCTAACCTCCGTCGGATCGCGGGCCTGAGCATGGCGCTGGCGACCGTTCAGCTCGTCGCTCTTACTGTCGCAGCTGCCGCCTTCGCGGCGCCCAGCCCGTCCGCGTCGCCCACCGCATCAGGTAGCGCAAGTTGCAGCGGGCTCATCGGCTTCGGCAAGACCGTCTGCGAGAACCAGAACAAGACCGGGTCCACCGGCGGCGGCAGCAGCATCCTGCCGAGCTCCGTGGACCCACTGCAGTCGCTGGCCAGCGGCTGCGCCACCGCCGCGGCGTGGGTGATCCGGAAGCTCTCCGACGGGATCAACGCGACCACCACCGTCGACTTCACCAACTCCTCCTTCCTCCGCGCCTACGCGGTGGTCTTCGCCGCCTCGACCTTCCTGACGCTGATCCTCTGGCTGCTCGCCGTCGCCAAGCGGGCGGTCCGCGGCGTGCCGTTCCACCAGGCGATCGGCGAGGCCATCGGCTTCCTCTGGCTGACGGTGATCGCCTCGGCGTTCACGCCGCTGATCCTCTACACCGTCGTCAGCGCCACGGACGGGCTGACCACAGCCATCGCGGCCGGCACCAAAACCAATACCGCCGACTATCTGGGCTCCTTCGCCAACGCCCTCACCAGCGGGAACATCGGCGGCGGGCCGATCATCCTGGTGCTGGTGTCACTCGTGGCGATCCTCGCCGCGGCCGTGCTGTGGATCGAGATGCTGATCCGCGCAGCCATGCTCTACGTCGGCGCACTGCTCGGCACCGCCGTCTACGCCGGGCTGGTCGACAAGCAGCTGTGGACGCACGTGCGCCGCTGGGCCGGGGTGATGGTCGCGGTGGACCTGATCAAGCCGGTGATCGTGATCGTGCTCGGCCTGGCCGGGGCCATCGCCAGCAACGCCGGGGCCAACGACGCCTTCTCGACCGTGCTCTCGGGCGTGGCGATCCTCGTCCTCTCCATCTTCGCCAGCAGCGCGATCTACCGCTTCGTGCCCGGCTTCGGCGACGAGATGGTCGCCATGCGCCGGGCCCGCGCCAGTGCGGTCAGCGCCGGCTCGGCCGTGGTGAACGGCCCGGCGAACTTCATGAAGCAGGGCATCAACACCCACGCCGGCCGGGACTCCGGCGACGGCGGCGGCGCCCCCAGCGGCAAGAGCGGCACCAGCGGATCGACCGGCGCCGGCGCGGGCATCGCCGCGCACGGCTCGCGGACCGCGCCCGCGCCTCCCCAGCAGTCCACCGGCAGCAAGGCTCCGGCCGGCACCGGCAGCAGTTCCGGATCCAACAGCAGCACCGCTCAGGGAGGCCGTCCGTGACCACCCAACCCGTCGGGGGTTACCGGCGTACGTATCTGATCGGCAAGGCCAAGCCGAACGCCGTCATCGGCAAGAACCGCGACAGCGGCGAGGTCTTCCTGATCATCTTCGGGGCCTTCCTCGGGATGATGTGGGGCATCCTGGTGCCGGTCCTGGCACTGCGGCTGCTCGGGCTGCTCTTCTTCCCGCTGGTGGCGTTCGCCATCGTGTACATGCCGTACCGCAAGCGGACCTTCTACCGCTGGGCGGAGATCAACCGCACCTACCGCCGCACCGTGCGCTCCTCCGCCGCCGCCTGGCGGTCGGATGTCCATGAGGCCGGGACCCGGCTGGACGGCCGCGAGGTCGAGATCGGGCCGCCGCCCGGGATCGGCCGGATCCGCTGGCTGGCCGCGCCCTTCGGCCCGGACGAGGTCGCGGTGCTGATGCACCTCAACCGCCGCACGGTGACCGCCGCGATCGAGATCGAGGGCCCCGGCGTCGGCCTGCGCGACTCGGAGGACCAGGAGGCCCTGGTCGAGCGCTTCGGCACGCTGCTCAAGCACGTGGCCAACGGCGACGGTTTCGTGACCCGGCTCCAGGTCCTGGCCCGGACCCTGCCGGCCGACCCGGACGCCCACGCCAAGGACGTCGCCCGGCGCGGCGACCCGGACGCGCCGCCGTGGCTGATGGACTCCTACGACCAGCTCCAGGCGATGGTCTCCACCTCCTCCGAGCAGCACCGCGCCTACCTGGTCGCCTGCATGCCCTACACCCGCGACCTGGCCGCCGAGGCCCATGTGATGGGCCGCACCGAACGCGGCGGGACCCGGGGCGACGAGGGCCTGGCCGCGGTGATGGCCCGTGAGCTGAACGACATCTGCGCCCGGCTGGCCGAGGCCGACATCCGGGTCCGCCAGCCGCTGGGACAGGCCCGGCTGAGCTCGCTGCTGCACTCGATGTACGACCCGGACCACCAGATCGACCACCTCCAGGCGATGTCGAGGCGCAACGCCTGGCCGGCCGAGCTGGACGCCACCCACCCCAACTACCTCCAGGCGAAGACCCGCGAGTCCGCCACCCGCGAGCCCTGGTGCCACGCCACCGCCTGGATCAAGGAGTGGCCGCTGACCCCGGTCGGCGTCAACTTCCTCGCCCCGCTGCTGGTGCACACCCCGGACGTGATCCGGACCGTGGGCGTCACCATGGACCTGGAGCCGACCGACGTCGCCATCGAGCGGATGCTGACCGAGAAGACCAACGACGACGCGGAGGCCAGCCGCCAGGCCAAGCTGAACCGCACCGTCGACCCCCGCGACGCCGCCCACAGCGGGCGCGTGGACCAGCGTGGGGAGGATCTCGCCTCGGGCGCGGCGGGCGTGAACCTGGTCGGCTACATCACCGTCAGCTCCCGTACGCCGGAGGCACTTGCCCGTGACAAGCGGACAATCAGAGCGTCGGCGGGAAAGAGCTACCTGAAGCTCGAATGGTGCGACCGCGAGCACCACCGCGCCTTCGTCAACACGCTCCCGTTCGCCACCGGCATCCGTCGCTGACCACCAGCCCACAGGAGGCACCGCATGCCAGCAGCACCCGTGGGCGGCCTGACCGAGGCCTTCACCACCTTCTTGTTCGGCAAGAACGAGACGACCCGGCTGCCCGTCCGCACCTCCACCGGACAGGCACAGGCCGTCTACCTGCCGACGGCGGCCCCGGGTCTCGGCGACTCCGGCGTGATCATCGGCCGTGAGGTCTACAGCGGCAAGGGCTACGTCTACGACCCCTTCCAGCTCTACGGCCAGCAGCTGCCGGCCCCGCACTGGCTGGTGCTCGGCGAGTCCGGCAACGGCAAGTCCGCGCTGGAGAAGACCTATGTGCTGCGGCAGCTCCGGTTCCGCGACCGGCAGGTCGTCGTCCTGGACGCCCAGGGCGAGGACGGCGTCGGCGAGTGGAACCTGATCGCCCGGGCCCTCGGAATAACTCCGGTCCGGCTGGACCCGCAGGCGGCCCTCGCCGGCGGGGTCAAGCTCAACCCGCTGGACCCGGCGATCACCTCGACCGGCCAGCTGGCGCTGCTGCGCACCATCGTCGAGGTGGCCATGGGCCGTGGCCTGGAGGAGCGGGCCGGCTTCGCCCTCAAGGCGGCGCACGCCCACATCCTGGCCACCGTCACCGACCGGCAGCCGGTGCTCGCCGACATCATCGACACCCTGCGCTCCCCCAACACCGACTTCATCGACCCGCTGGGCGTCTCGCTGCCGGACATCCAGACCTGGGGCCTGGATGTCGCGCTGGTCCTGGACCGGCTGGTCGACGGCGACCTCCAGGGCATGTTCGACGGCCCGACCACCACCGACATCGACCTCGACGCGCCGCTGATCGTCTTCGACCTCTCGCACATCGACCGCAACTCGATCGCCATGCCGATCCTGATGGCGATCGTCGGAGTCTGGCTCGAACACACCTGGATCCGCCCCGACCGGAAGAAGCGGATCTTCCTGGTCGAGGAGGCCTGGCACATCATCAACTCGCCCTTCGTGGCCCAGCTCTTCCAGCGGCTGCTGAAGTTCGGCCGCCGGCTCGGGCTCTCCTTCATCGCCGTGGTCCACCACCTCTCCGACGTGGTCGACGGCGCTGCGGCCCGCGAGGCCTCGGCGATCCTGAAGATGGCCTCGACCCGCACCATCTACATGCAGAAGGCCGACGAGGCCCGGGCCACCGGCCGGGTGCTCGGCCTGCCGCGCTGGGCCGTGGAGATCATTCCGACCCTCGCCCCCGGCATCGCGGTCTGGGACGTCAACGGCAACGTCCAGGTCGTCAAACACCTGATCACCGAGCACGAACGACCGCTCGTCTTCACCGACCGGGCCATGACGGAGGACGCCATCATCGAGCGAACACGGGCGTCGAAACAGCTGGCCGACGACCCGGCGGCGTGATGTCCGAGCAGACCTACCGCAACAAGGGCGGACGGCAGTCCCCCGGCTCCCCCGAGCCCTCGCGAGGCGTCCCCGACGGCGCGATCGTCGGCCTGCTGGCGGTGCTGCTCGGGACCACCGCGCTGGTGTGGACCTCGACGGCGCTGGCCGGCCTGGCCACCCACGGCCATCTGCCGCACCCGCTCCCCTTCGAGGACACCCCGGAGGCGATCCGGCAGCTGGCGACCGGCCCCGGCAACCTCGCCGCCGCCTGGTCCGACACCCCGGCGGCCCAACTGCCGTCGGCGACGGCCTTCTGGACGGTGTTCGCGGTCCTGCTGGCCGTGCTGCTCGCGGTGGTGCTGACCATACTCACGGCGTGGACCCGACTGCGCCGGGCCGCGCGCGACTCCGTCCGCACGACAGCGGGGACGCGAGACACGGAACCGGAACCAAGAGCGGGGCAGGGAGCGGGACCGCTGCGCGGAAGCACCGCCTCCGCCGCAGCGCCCGTGCACCGGCCGCCGGCCGATCTGCCCGCCCCACGCAGCGTCCCTTCTGTCCCGGCCACCCCAGCTGTCCCCGCCGCCCCGACCGTCACAGCGCCGGCCGAGCCGCCGGCCGAGCCCGCACCGAACCGTCCGTTCGCCCTGCCGGCCGGCGCGGTCTGCCTCCTCACCCCCGACCCGGTCGCCTCCGCCCCGGCGAAGCACCGCCTCCTGCACAAGGCCCTGCACAGCGCCACCGGGCCGGTCCTGGTCGTCAGCGACGACCTCGGCCTCTGGGAGGACCGTCCCCCGCACCGCGACGCCCGCCTCTTCGACCCGCTGCAACTGGTCGACGCCGACAGCGAGACCCGCGTCCGCTGGGCGCCGCACAACCACTGCGAGGACCCCGCCGTCGCCCTCTCCCGCGCCCGCGCCCTGCTCTTCCCGACCAGGCGCGGCGGGGACTCCGCCGGGGAACGCGACATCCAGGAGACCGCGCAGACCCTGCTCCGCTGCTGGCTGCACGCCGCCGCCCTGGACGGACGCCCGTTCCGGCACGTGCTGCGCTGGGCCACCGGAACCGCCCGGCACGAGGCCGTCACCGTCCTCCGCACCGCCGACCCGCTCGCCAGCGGCCCGGGCTGGGCCGGAGAGCTCCAGGCCGCTCTCTCCGGTACCGAGGACATGCGCGAAGCCGCCTTCGACCGGGTCCTGTCCGCCCTCGACGGCCTCTCCGACCTCCACGTCCTGAAGGCCTGCTCACCGGGTACCCCGCAGGACTCCCTCGACCTGGACAGCTTCCTGCAGAACCGGGGAACGCTGTACGTCGTCGGACGCGGCGACGAGTCCCGGGTCAGCCGCGCCACCCACAGCGCGATGCCACTGCTCACCGCACTGGTCGAGGACGTGGTCGAGCACGGTCGGCGGACGGCCGTACGGTCGGCCTCCGGCCGGCTCGACCCCCCGCTGCTCTGCGTCCTGGACCGGGTCGCGGCGGTGGCGCCCTTCCCCGGGCTCCCCGACCTGATGGCCCGCGGCGGCCCGCTCGGCCTCAATGTGCTGACCGTCCTCCGCTCCCCCGAGCAGGCCCGGGCCCGCTGGGGCGAGCGCGCCCTCCACAGCCTGTGGACAAACTCGGACGCCGGCGCCATCCTCGGCCCCGCCCGCGGACCCGTCGCCCTGCCCGGCGGCAGCACCGGCAGCAGCGGCACCCCCGGCACCCCCTCCGGCCAGGCTCCCGGCCCGGAGGCCGAGGCCGGCCTGGCCCAGGACGAGCTGCTGCTGCTCCGCCCCCGCCACCCCGCCGAGCGCTTCCAACTGCCTCCCGACGTGATATACGACGGATCGGCTGCCGCAAAGGCCTGAGAGTCACGTAATCTCGGGGGCCACAGGCGTCCGCACCACAATCGGTGGTACCGACGGCAAGCGGCGACGGCAAGCGGCGACGCAGGAAGCGAGCATCAGCAGTATGAGCACCTACGGGGGATGGCCGAGCCCGCCCACCGCGCCCGGCTGGAACTACCGGCCACAGGCACCACAGCCAGGGGTCGTTCCACTGCAGCCGCTGCGGGTCGGAGACATCGTCGGCGGGGTGTTCCGAACCCTCGGCCGCTACTTCTGGTCCGTCTACGGACCGATACTCCTGACCGCCCTGGCCTTCTACGCGGTCTTCGCGGTCGGCCTGGCCTTCAGCTACAGCCCGCTGCACGACGTCTACAACGACTTCCAGGCCCAGGACAAGCTGACGGGAGGCCAGGTGGGCGAGCTGCTGACCGTCGTCGGCCTGCTGTTCGTCCTGCTCATGCTCGGCTCCCTCGTCGGCTTCCTGGTGACCACCGTGACCTCGACGGCGGTACTCCGCCATGCCGTCATCGGGCGCCCGGTGACGCTCCGGCAGATCGTCCGTGAATCCGTTCCGCACCTGTGGCGGACGATCGGCACGGTCCTGCTGATGGTGCTCTGCGCCATCGCGGTCCTCTTGGTGCCCATGATCCTCTTCGTCGTCCTGGCCGCGGTCGGAGGCGGCGGAGGCGCGGCCTTCGGCTTCCTGCTGCTGCTCGCCGGCTACATCGTGATCTTCTACGCCGTGATCCGGCTGACCCTCGTCGTCCCCGTCGTCGTCCTGGAGAACCAGCGACCGGTGGCGGCCATTCGACGGGCCTGGCGGCTGAACCAGAACAACTGGTGGCGCACGCTCGGCATCACCCTCCTGGTCTCCCTCATCGGCGGCATCGCCTCACAGCTGGTCAACACCCCCGTCTCGCTGATCACCAGTGGCTCTGTCCTCACCACGCTCGTCCCGCAGCCGGGCACGACCTGGAACGTGGCCACCAACCTGCCCTCCTTCGGTTCGCTCTGGCTCTACGCCCTCGGGCTGGGCGTCAGCTCGCTGTTCAGCCTGTTGTTGATGCCGCTCACCGCGCTGACCAACGGCCTGCTCTACATCGACCAGCGGATCCGCCGGGAGAGCCTCGACGAGCAGTTGGCCGCCGAGGCCGGCATCACCCTGGTGACCACCCCGCCGGCCGGAGCCTGGGGCGCCGGCTGGGGCCAGCAGCCTTACGGCCAGGCCCCGTACGGCGGCCAGGCCCCGTACGGCCAGCCGTACGGCGGGTGGCCCGGCCAGCAGCCTCCGGCGTACGGCCAGCCCCCGTACTCCGCCCCGCAGGCGCCGACCGCACCTACCGGGTCGGGCGCGCCGACGGTCCCGCCCCAGTCCACCCCGGTCGACGAGCCCACCCCGGCCGCGCAGGCGACACCGGTGACACAGACCGAGGACACGGCGTCCCCCGAGGACGGCAGGCCGACGGCCGAGTAGCCCCTGCCGACGCCGAAGCACCAGGCCCTCTGCCCGATTCCTCCTCGGAGGGAGAGAAGCAGAGGGCTTCGTGCTGCTCCGGAAACCGATTGCTGCCCTGACTAGGGTCGTCTGCATGGAAGAGATCGAACTCGTCGGCGGGGTCAACCGCGTGATCCGCCGTGGTGCGACCGTCAGCCGTCCCACCGGACCGTGGACCTCCGCCGTCCACCGGCTGCTCGACCATCTCGCGGCACAGGGCTTCACCGGTGCCCCGCGCGTGCTCGGCACCAGCCCGGACGGCTCGACCGAGACCCTGACCTACCTCGACGGCGAGGTCCTCGACTACCCGCTCCCGGCCTACGCCCGGAGCGACGCCGCCCTCCGCAGCGCGGCCCAGCTGCTGCGCCGGTTCCACGACGCCACCACAGGCTTCGTCGCCGCTCCCGGGGACGTCTGGCAACTGCCCGCCCGCGAACCGGCCGAGGTCATCTGCCACGGCGACGCGGCCACCTACAACTGCGTCTTCCGCAACGGACTCCCGGTCGCCCTCATCGACTTCGACACCGCCCACCCGGGGCCCCGGCTCTGGGACGCCGCCTACACCGCCTACCGGTTCGTCCCACTGCACGCGGCCCACGCGGACGAGGGCACGCTGCCCCTGCCCGAACAGGCCCGTCGACTGGCCCTGTTCGCCGCGGCCTACGGCTTCGACGAGACGGAACTCGGCCGGCTCCCGGCCATGGTGGCCGACCGGCTCCAAGCCCTGGTGGACTTCATGACCGCCCGAGCCGCCGAGGGCCATCCGGCCTTCACCCAGCACCTGGCCGAGGGCCACCACCAGCGCTACCTCGCCGACGCCGACTACGTCACCAGCCATGCCGACGCCCTCGGCGCAGGCACGTCACAGTCTCGGCCATGACAGCTGTCATGCCGGACTGAGGACAGCTGATCCTGACGGCAGCAGGGGTGACTACGGAAGACTCTTCCTTGTCGGCAGGGGCCGACTGAGGATCCATCAGGGGGAATCATGTCCATCGCCGCCACCGCCACCGCTGACACCCAGCCGAGCGAGGTCACCGCCGCGCCTGTGGACCCGCAGCTGCGGCCGCTGCCGGTCTGGTACTTCGCCCTGGAAGGGATCCTCGGCGGGACCTACGACATCTGCAAGGCCGACCCGCAGCTCTTCCCCTACATCGTCGGCATGATCGCAGTGAACGCCGTCATCTCCATGACCGTGCTCCGCAAGCGCCTCCGGCTGGTCCGGAAGATGCTCAAGAACAGCCGCACCCGATTCATTGCCATCGGCCTGGTTGCCCTCCGCTTCGGGGTGCACTTCCTGCTCGCCTTCCTCGGCACCATGTTTGCCGGCGCCACCGGGCACTACCTGCTCGCCGGCCTGATGTCCGTCACCACGGTCACCCTGCTCTGGTTCGACCAGCGCGTGAGCTTCCGCGCCCTCGGCCTCGACCTCAAGCGCTGAACCGGACGGGACCCGGGCACCCAGGGGGTGCTCGGGTGTTTCCGTCTGTGTCCGGACATGCCGAAGAGCCCCCTGACCACTGGTCAGGGGGCTCTTCGGCAAAGGTTGTTCGGCGGCGTCCTACTCTCCCACAGGGTCCCCCCTGCAGTACCATCGGCGCTGTGAGGCTTAGCTTCCGGGTTCGGGATGTAACCGGGCGTTTCCCTCACGCTATGACCACCGAAACACTATGAAGATATCGACTAACACGCTGCCGGAAGCAGGGGTCGTTTCTTCAGAACAACACAGTGGACGCGTAGCAACTATGGACAAGCCCTCGGCCTATTAGTACCGGTCAGCTCCACCCCTCACAGGGCTTCCACATCCGGCCTATCAACCCAGTCGTCTACTGGGAGCCTTACCCACTCAATGGTGGTGGGAGTCCTCATCTCGAAGCAGGCTTCCCGCTTAGATGCTTTCAGCGGTTATCCCTCCCGAACGTAGCCAACCAGCCATGCCCTTGGCAGGACAACTGGCACACCAGAGGTTCGTCCGTCCCGGTCCTCTCGTACTAGGGACAGCCCTTCTCAAGACTCCTGCGCGCGCAGCGGATAGGGACCGAACTGTCTCACGACGTTCTAAACCCAGCTCGCGTACCGCTTTAATGGGCGAACAGCCCAACCCTTGGGACCTACTCCAGCCCCAGGATGCGACGAGCCGACATCGAGGTGCCAAACCATCCCGTCGATATGGACTCTTGGGGAAGATCAGCCTGTTATCCCCGGGGTACCTTTTATCCGTTGAGCGACGGCGCTTCCACAAGCCACCGCCGGATCACTAGTCCCTGCTTTCGCACCTGCTCGACCCGTCGGTCTCACAGTCAAGCTCCCTTGTGCACTTACACTCAACACCTGATTGCCAACCAGGCTGAGGGAACCTTTGGGCGCCTCCGTTACATTTTAGGAGGCAACCGCCCCAGTTAAACTACCCACCAGACACTGTCCCTGATCCGGATCACGGACCCAGGTTAGACATCCAGCACGACCAGAGTGGTATTTCAACGACGACTCCACAACCACTGGCGTGGCCGCTTCACAGTCTCCCACCTATCCTACACAAGCCGAACCGAACACCAATATCAAGCTATAGTAAAGGTCCCGGGGTCTTTCCGTCCTGCTGCGCGAAACGAGCATCTTTACTCGTAATGCAATTTCACCGGGCCTATGGTTGAGACAGTCGAGAAGTCGTTACGCCATTCGTGCAGGTCGGAACTTACCCGACAAGGAATTTCGCTACCTTAGGATGGTTATAGTTACCACCGCCGTTTACTGGCGCTTAAGTTCTCAGCTTCGCTCCGTCGAAACAGAACTAACCGGTCCCCTTAACGTTCCAGCACCGGGCAGGCGTCAGTCCGTATACATCGCCTTACGGCTTCGCACGGACCTGTGTTTTTAGTAAACAGTCGCTTCTCGCTGGTCTCTGCGGCCGGCCCCAGCTCGGAGTGCAAGACTCGTCACCAGTTCCGGCCCCCCTTCTCCCGAAGTTACGGGGGCATTTTGCCGAGTTCCTTAACCATAGTTCACCCGAACGCCTCGGTATTCTCTACCTGACCACCTGAGTCGGTTTGGGGTACGGGCCGCCATGAAACTCGCTAGAGGCTTTTCTCGACAGCATAGGATCATCCACTTCACCACAATCGGCTCGGCATCAGGTCTCAGGCTCATGTTGTGCGGATTTGCCTACACAACGCCCTACACCCTTACCCCGGGACTACCACCGCCCGGGCTGGACTACCTTCCTGCGTCACCCCATCGCTCACCTACTACCCTGTTGGGTCAGCGGCTCCACCACTCCTCATCACCCGAAGGATCCGAGACGGCTTCACGGCTTTAGCATTCAGAGGTTCGACGTTGGCGCTTCAAAGCGGGTACGGGAATATCAACCCGTTGTCCATCGACTACGCCTGTCGGCCTCGCCTTAGGTCCCGACTTACCCTGGGCAGATCAGCTTGACCCAGGAACCCTTGGTCAATCGGCGCAAGAGTTTCCCACTCTTGTATCGCTACTCATGCCTGCATTCTCACTCGTATACCGTCCACGACTGGCTTCCGCCGCCGCTTCACCCGGCACACGACGCTCCCCTACCCATCACAGCCCCCGTTAGGAGTTAAGCTGCAATGACACGGCTTCGGCGGTGTACTTGAGCCCCGCTACATTGTCGGCGCGGAATCACTTGACCAGTGAGCTATTACGCACTCTTTAAAGGGTGGCTGCTTCTAAGCCAACCTCCTGGTTGTCTCTGCGACTCCACATCCTTTCCCACTTAGCACACGCTTAGGGGCCTTAGCCGGTGTTCTGGGCTGTTTCCCTCTCGACCATGGAGCTTATCCCCCACAGTCTCACTGCCGCGCTCTCACTTACCGGCATTCGGAGTTTGGCTAAGGTCAGTAACCCGGTGGGGCCCATCGCCTATCCAGTGCTCTACCTCCGGCAAGAAACACGCGACGCTGCACCTAAATGCATTTCGGGGAGAACCAGCTATCACGGAGTTTGATTGGCCTTTCACCCCTAACCACAGGTCATCCCCCAGGTTTTCAACCCTGGTGGGTTCGGTCCTCCACACGGTCTTACCCGCGCTTCAACCTGCCCATGGCTAGATCACTCCGCTTCGGGTCTTGGGCGCGCTACTAAACCGCCCTATTCGGACTCGCTTTCGCTACGGCTACCCCACACGGGTTAACCTCGCAACACACCGCAAACTCGCAGGCTCATTCTTCAAAAGGCACGCAGTCACGACAGCTATGTGCAAGCACACGCTGCGACGCTCCCACGGCTTGTAGGCACACGGTTTCAGGTACTATTTCACTCCGCTCCCGCGGTACTTTTCACCATTCCCTCACGGTACTGTCCGCTATCGGTCACTAGGGAATATTTAGGCTTAGCGGGTGGTCCCGCCAGATTCACACGGAATTTCTCGGGCTCCGTGCTACTTGGGAGAAACTCAAGAGAGCCGTACAGGTTTCGTCTACGGGGGTCTTACCCTCTACGCCGGACCTTTCGCATGTCCTTCGACTACCCATACGGTTTCTGACTCTCCGACCGGCCGGCAGACCGATCAAGAATTTTCCCACGACCCCGCAATGGCAACCCCTGCCGGGTATCACACCACTACGGTTTAGCCTCATCCGATTTCGCTCGCCACTACTCTCGGAATCACGGTTGTTTTCTCTTCCTGCGGGTACTGAGATGTTTCACTTCCCCGCGTTCCCTCCACACTGCCTATGTGTTCAGCAGCGGGTGACAGCCCATGACGACTGCCGGGTTTCCCCATTCGGACACCCCCGGATCAAAGCTCGGTTGACAGCTCCCCGGGGCCTATCGCGGCCTCCCACGTCCTTCATCGGTTCCTAGTGCCAAGGCATCCACCGTGCGCCCTTAAAAACTTGGCCACAGATGCTCGCGTCCACTGTGCAGTTCTCAAGCAACGACCAGCCACCCATCACCCCCACACCACAACGGCATAAAGTTCACTGGGGCCGGCGTACCGAAGACAGACCTTGCGGCCGTGCCCTCAGGACCCAACAACGTGCCCGACCCGACCAACACCCACAGAACTTTCCACGCCGAAGCAGTACTCGTGTCCATGACGATGATCGCGCCGAATAGTCAACGTTCCACCCATGAGCGAACCAGCACCGGACAGTCGCCGGTGTACTGGCCCTCTGCCCGACCGAAGCCGGGAGAAGAGCTCCTTAGAAAGGAGGTGATCCAGCCGCACCTTCCGGTACGGCTACCTTGTTACGACTTCGTCCCAATCGCTGGTCCCACCTTCGACAGCTCCTTCCCTTGCGGGTTAGGCCACCGGCTTCGGGTGTTACCGACTTTCGTGACGTGACGGGCGGTGTGTACAAGGCCCGGGAACGTATTCACCGCAGCAATGCTGATCTGCGATTACTAGCAACTCCGACTTCATGGGGTCGAGTTGCAGACCCCAATCCGAACTGAGACCGGCTTTTTGAGATTCGCTCCACCTCGCGGTATCGCAGCTCATTGTACCGGCCATTGTAGCACGTGTGCAGCCCAAGACATAAGGGGCATGATGATTTGACGTCGTCCCCACCTTCCTCCGAGTTGACCCCGGCAGTCTCCTGTGAGTCCCCGACATTACTCGCTGGCAACACAGAACGAGGGTTGCGCTCGTTGCGGGACTTAACCCAACATCTCACGACACGAGCTGACGACAACCATGCACCACCTGTATACCGACCACAAGGGGGCGACCATCTCTGGCCGTTTCCGGTATATGTCAAGCCTTGGTAAGGTTCTTCGCGTTGCGTCGAATTAAGCCACATGCTCCGCTGCTTGTGCGGGCCCCCGTCAATTCCTTTGAGTTTTAGCCTTGCGGCCGTACTCCCCAGGCGGGGAACTTAATGCGTTAGCTGCGGCGCGGACCACGTGGAATGTGACCCACACCTAGTTCCCAACGTTTACGGCGTGGACTACCAGGGTATCTAATCCTGTTCGCTCCCCACGCTTTCGCTCCTCAGCGTCAGTAATGGCCCAGAGATCCGCCTTCGCCACCGGTGTTCCTCCTGATATCTGCGCATTTCACCGCTACACCAGGAATTCCGATCTCCCCTACCACACTCTAGCCTGCCCGTATCGAATGCAGACCCGGAGTTAAGCCCCGGGCTTTCACATCCGACGTGACAAGCCGCCTACGAGCTCTTTACGCCCAATAATTCCGGACAACGCTCGCACCCTACGTATTACCGCGGCTGCTGGCACGTAGTTAGCCGGTGCTTCTTCTGCAGGTACCGTCACTTGCGCTTCTTCCCTGCTGAAAGAGGTTTACAACCCGAAGGCCGTCATCCCTCACGCGGCGTCGCTGCATCAGGCTTTCGCCCATTGTGCAATATTCCCCACTGCTGCCTCCCGTAGGAGTCTGGGCCGTGTCTCAGTCCCAGTGTGGCCGGTCGCCCTCTCAGGCCGGCTACCCGTCGTCGCCTTGGTAGGCCATTACCCCACCAACAAGCTGATAGGCCGCGGGCTCATCCTGCATCGCCGGAGCTTTCCACGCACACCCCATGCGGGGATGCGTCGTATCCGGTATTAGACCTCGTTTCCAAGGCTTGTCCCAGAATGCAGGGCAGATTGCCCACGTGTTACTCACCCGTTCGCCACTGATCCACCCCGAAGGGCTTCACCGTTCGACTTGCATGTGTTAAGCACGCCGCCAGCGTTCGTCCTGAGCCAGGATCAAACTCTCCGTGAATGTTCTCGGGATATCCCGATCGCACTCGCGTTGAGCGGCACAGCGACCGGCGGAATAGCCGATCCCGTGCACTGCGTCCTCGCTAGTGTTTACTACAGTTTTTCCCAAAGGAACCTCGACCGTCCACATGATGTGGCCGGACGGGGTATCAACATTTGGCGTTGACTTTTGGCACGCTGTTGAGTTCTCAAGGAACGGACGCTTTCTTCAAGACCCTTTCACCGGTCTCTCCGAGCGCTTCGTTTCGTTCTTCGTTGTTTAGCTTAGCAGACCGTTTCACCAGTCTGTTTCGCCAGTTCTTGCTCCGTCTTCCCGCGCCGTTTCCGGCCCGTTCCGACGAGTGAAACTCTAGCGGTTTCTCGTCAGTGACGCGAATTCCGCCGCATTCCCCGAATCAGGGCATCACGAACCAGAGGTCGCCTTGCGTCTGATTGATCAGGGGATGGCCGCTCCAGGACCGGCCGCGCTCAGCGCGTTCGGGGCTCCTGTTCTTGCAGCTCGACGTACATTAGGCGGCGGGTGAGTCGATGTCAAACCGATCGCTGACGGACCGTCTGGCGTGGCGTGGGCAGCAGGAAGTCGCACCAGACGGCCTTCCCGCCGTCCGGCGTACGACGGGTGCCCCAGCTGGAAGCGATGGTCGCGATGATGGCGATGCCCCGGCCGGACTCGTCCACCGGTTCGGCCCGGCGACGGCGTGGCAGGTGGTCGTCGGCGTCGGTCACTTCCACCGTGAGCCGGCGGTCGGTGCGGCGCAGTCGCAGTCGCATCGGCGGATGTCCGTGGGTGAAGGAATTGGAAACGAGTTCGCTCACCGCCAGTACGCCCAGATCGAGGAGTTCCTCGCCGAGTCGCCAGGAGGCGAGGACGCCGCTGGTGAAGGCTCGCGCACTGGAAACCGCCTCGGCGCCGCCGAGCAGGTCGAGCGAGGCGCTGCGGAAGAGCTCGGCCGAGTCGGCGTCCCGTTCGGGGAGCTGGAAGACCAGGGCGGCGACGTCGTCGTCGTGGTCCGGGGTGACGCCCATAGCACGGAGCAGCCGGGCGCAGATGACCTCCGGGTGGCCGGTGGCGCCCGCGAAGGTGCCGGCCAGTCCGTCCAGGCCCTCGTCGATGTCCTGGCCCCGGCGTTCCACCAGGCCGTCGGTGTAGAGGACGCCGGTGGCCCCGGTGACCAGGGCGACGTTGGCCGAGGTGTGCAGCCAGCCGCCGGTGCCGAGCGGCGGGCCGCAGGGGTCGTCGGGGCGGGTCACCGAGCCGTCGGGTTCGCGGATCATCAGCGGCAGGTGGCCGGCCGAGGAGTAGGTGAGCAGCTGCTCACTGGGGTCGTAGACGGCGTAGAGGCAGGTGGCGATGAGGGTGGGGTCGATCTCGGCGGCGAGGACGTCGAGGAGTTGCAGGATCTCGTGCGGCGGCAGGTCGAGCCGGGCGTAGGCCCGGACCGCCGTGCGGAGCTGCCCCATGACGGCGGCGGCGCGCATGCCGCGCCCCATGACGTCGCCGATGACCAGCGCCGTCCGGCCGCCGCCGAGGGTGATCACGTCGTACCAGTCGCCGCCGACGGCGGCGTCCGGGCCGCCGGGCTGGTAGGTGACGGCGACACGGAGGTCGTCGGGCTGTTCGAGCTTCTGCGGGAGCAGGCTCCGCTGGAGGGTGACGGCGGCCTCGCGGTGCCGGCGCTCGCTCTCCCGGAGCCGTTCGGTGGCCAGCACCTGGTCGGTGACCTCGGCCCCGAAGACCAGGACGCCGCAGACGTCGTCGGCACGGGTGGTGCGGCGCGGGTGGCCGAAGGGCGCGAGGGAGGTGCGCAGCAGGCCTCGTCCGCTCTGCTCGTGCTGGTCCCGCTCCTGGCGGTGGTCGGCCGCCAGGGCTTCCAGCTGCAGACCGAGGTCCTCGTTGTCGCGCACCGGGGCGCAGACGAAGGTGTAGAAGCGGGGGCGCTCGGCGGCGGCGCCATTGGTCGTACTGGCGCGCGAGGGGTGGGTGACCTTCCGCGCCTTGACGGTGCGGGGGCGGCCGGTACGGAAGGCCTGGTCCATCAGCGGCAGCAGTCCGAGCTCCTCCAGCTCCGGCATGACCTGGTGGGCGGGCACGCCTGTGGGGCGGGGCCCGAAGACGTCCGTGTACGCCCGGTTGAGGTAGCCGATCCGGTGTCCGGGGCCGTAGCTGACGGCGACCAGCGCGGGCAGGTGGGCCAGCACGTCGTGGACGGTCGGCTGGTCGTGGCTGCCGAACCCGTCCGAGTCGCTGTGCTGGGTCGGCAGCTCGGCGGCGGACAGCGGTTCGCCACCGGCGGCCGTCTCCGGCTCGGCCGGGGAGGTCCGGGGCGCGGCTGGGCCGGCGGTCGCGGTTGCAGCCGCGACCGCCGCCTTGGCCGAGGCCGAGGCTCGTCGCTGTCCTCCGGGTAGCCGGGCACTCCAGCGCGTGAGGTTCACAGGGCCTTTCCTCGGCCTTTCCGGGCGGGTCGGTCGGCACAAGCCGAACCACCGGAACGCCCCGGGACCTGGACCGGTACCGGGGCCGCGACGGCGGACGTTCGGACCAGTGTGACCGAAGTCCTGGGCGGGCGACATCATGACCGGGTACCCGACTCATTCCTCGCAGCGCGCTTTCAGGAATGATCCCTATCCACCATCGCCGTCCCGAAGCTCGCGTTCGACGAAGGTCTCGAAGACCGCGCGCGGCTGCTCCAGGGCGCCCATCGAGACGATCTCGCGCTTCAGCAGCCCGGCCAGCAGCCAGTCGGCCAGTACCCGGGCCTTCCGGTCCAGTGTCGGGACTCGCCGCAGGTGCACCGCGCGGTGCAGTAACCAGGCCGTCCGCCCGTGCAGCGCCCGGCCGCGCAGCTGCGCCACCCCCTGGTGCAGGCCGAGCGAGGTGAGCGAGCCCTTGAGCTCGTGCCGGTACTCGGTGGTCGGCTCGCCGCGCAGCGAGGCGAGCAGGTTGTCGGCGAGCACCCGGGCCTGACGGACCGCATGCTGGGCGTTGGGGGCGCAGCACTCCCCGGGCCGGGTGACGTCCGGTACGGCGGCGGCGTCCCCCGCCGCCCATACGTGTTCCGTACCGAGCACGCGCAGGGTGGAGTCGCAGCGCAGCCGCCCCTGGGCGTCGACGGGCAGCCCGGTCTCCCGGAGCACCGGGTTGGCGCGGACCCCGGCGGTCCAGACGAGGGTGCGCGCGGCGATCCGGGTGCCGTCGGAGAGCACCACCGCACCGTCCTCGTCGACCGAGATCAGCCGGGTACCGAGGCGCACCTCGATATTGCGCCCGCGCAGCTCCTCGGTGGTCCGCAGGCCGACGTCGGGTTCGGTCTCGGGCAGGATCCGTTTGCCGGCCTCGACCAGCACCCAGTGCATGTCCTCCGGCCGGAGACCCTGGTAGTGCCGGACCGCGTACCGGGCCATGTCCTCCAGTTCGGCGAGCGCCCCGGTGCCGGCGTAGCCGCCGCCGACGAAGACGAAGGTCAGCGCGGCCTCGCGGAGCGCCGCGTCCCTGGTGGAGGAGGCCAGGTCGAGCTGGGTGAGGACGTGGTTCCGCAGCGAGACCGCCTCCTCCACGCTGCGGAAGCCGATGCCGTGCTCGGCCAGTCCGGGCACCGGCAGGATCCTGGCGACCGCGCCCGGCGCCAGGACCAGGACGTCGTAGGGGATTTCGAGGTCGCGCGGCGGCCGTCCGGCGATGGCCGAGGGCACCGTGACGGTGGCCGTGCCGGGGGACGTCCGGAGCGAGCTCAGCCGCCCGTGCACCACCCGGGCGCGGGGCAGTACCCGGCGCAGCGGCACGATGACGTGCCGGGGGTCGACCGCCCCGGCGGCGGCCTCGGCCAGCAGCGGCTGGTAGGTCATGTACGACTTGGGGTCGACGACCGTGAGTTCGGCCTCCTCGGGGCGCAGCCGCTGCTGCAGCCTGAGGGCGGCGTAGAGGCCGACATGGCCGCCTCCGATGATCAGGATACGGGTGGGTGGGGTCACCGGTGTCACCGCTCCATTCCGCACCCTCGGCGGCTTCTTGTACATACTCTGTGCGAGATCCGTCGGGACGGCTGTGGTGAATGGGACTGCCCGAGCGGACCGGGCATGTGGACGTTAATCCACTGATCTGCGCATATGATCTACGCCGCGCCGGGCCCGCCCGGTGTGCAGCACCTAGGTGAGAGCTGACCAATTCCTTCAGGCAACCCCTGTTCGCTCCGATCTGCCCTCAACTATGGTCAGGAAGTCGTGAATCTATGGGGTGAGGCTTCGCCGCATGGTTCGCTACATCGAGTGCGTGTTGGGGGCATCGCATCCGAGCGGGGTGCCCACGGGGGGAGGACGATCGTCATGGTTCAACAGGAGCAGATTCTTCCGCATGTGGCGGAGGGTTCGATTCCGGAGCAGCGCAACGGGCTGTCACCGGCGCGGCGGGGCAACCAATTGCGGGTCGACGCGCGCCGCAATCTGGAGAGCGTGCTGCGGGCGGCCCGTGAGATCTTCGGCGAACTGGGCTACGGCGCACCGATGGAGGAGGTCGCCCGGCGCGCGGGGGTCGGGGTCGGCACGGTCTACCGGCGGTTCCCCAGCAAGGAGGTGCTGGTCCACCGGATCGCCTCGGAGGAGATCCAGTGGCTCACGGCGCAGGCCGAGGAGGCGCTGAGCGGCGATCAGCAGCCTTGGGACGCACTGGCCGGCTACCTGTCCCGCGCGGTCGCGACCGGCGCGGGGCGGCTGCTGCCGCCTGAGGCGTTCCAGCGCGCGCTGCTGCTGGACCGGGTTCCGCCGCAGTACGCGGGGGCGTCGCGGAGCGGCGAGGGCCTCCCGGCACAGCCGGCCGCGGACCCGACCGCCGGGCAGGCGGACGTCGATCCGGCCAGGCTGCAGGACCTGCTCGAACTGCTCTCCCGGCTGGTGGCGCTGACCCGGGCGGCCGGGGACCTGCGGCCCGGGGTGACCGTGGCCGACGTGGTGCTCGTGCTCACCGCCTCGGTGCCGGTGCAGCCGGCGGCGCCCGAGGCGGCACGGCCGGAGTCCAGGGGCGGTGCGGTCGAGCCGCTCGGCTCCGGGAACGGCCGGGCCGAGGCCGGAGCTGCTGACGGCACGTCGGCGCGGCTGCTGCGGATCCTGCTGGACGGGCTGCGGGCGGGCTCCTAGCCCGCCGCCACCGGACCACCGCCGAGCGCCGCCGGACCACCGCCGGGCGCAACGGGACCACCGCCGGGCGCCACCAGGTCCCGGAGCCGGGCCAACCCGGCTCCGGCGGAGGACCGGTGGTAGCTCCTGTCTGCGATCCTCGCTCAGGCGTATGACCCGACGGCTCACGGACGGGTGATCTGCGCCCGGCACAGCGGTTGCGGCCGGTCCCCCGTGGCAGTCTTCAGCCGTGGAGCGACACAGGGCCGACCATGCGGGCTGACGGCCAGGACGAGCATGTCCCGGACCCGGCCGACCCGGGTACGGACGGGCCGGAGGGTGCGGGTCGGCAGGCGCCGGCTCCGGAGCCCCACGCCTCCTCGGAGCCCCCGGTCGCGGCGCTGGCCCAGGTGCCGCCGCAGGGCGGCAGCCGCCAGGTCCGCGCCCGGGGCGCAGCCGCCTCCGCCCCGACGGTCCCCGCCCCCGGCGGTCCGATCGACGACGACCTCGGCGGCGAACTCCCGCCCTCCGACGCCGCCCTGGCGGCGGCGGTGCGGGCGGGTGACGACGACGCCTTCGAGGAGCTCTACCGGCGCCACAGCGCCGCCGTCCGCCGCTACGCCCGTTCCTGCTGCCGCGACAACTTCACCGCCGAGGACCTGGCCGGCGAGGTCTTCGCGCGCACCCTGCAGGCGCTGCGCGCGGGCCGGGGACCCGATCTCGCGGTCCGCGCCTACCTGCTGACGGCAGTCCGCAACATCGCCGCGACCTGGAGCCGCAGCGACCGGCGCGAGCAGCTGGTCGACGACTTCACCGCCTTCGCGGCCACTTCCTCGGCCGTGGCCGCCGTGGACGTCACCGACCCCGGCGCGGACACCCGGGCGATGGCGGAGCTGGACCGCTCGCTGGTCTGGCGGGCGTTCAGCCGGCTCGACGCCGACGACCGGATGCTGCTCTGGCACACCGCCGTGGAGCAGGAACCGCCGCGCCAGGTAGCCCTGCTGATCGGCAAGACCGCCAACGCCACGGCGGTGCAGGCGAGTCGGGCCCGCGACCGGCTGGCGATGGAGTTCCTGCAGGCCCATGTCTCGGACACGCAGGCCTCCGACTGCGAGCGCTACGCCAGCAAACTCGGGGCGTTCGCCCGGGGCTCGTTGGGCAAGCGCGCGGCCGGGGGCGTGCAGGGACACCTGGAGGACTGCGCCCGGTGCAGCGCCGCCTGCCTGGAGCTGGTGGACCTCAACCACACCCTGCGGGAGGTGCTTCCGGCCGGGCTGCTGGTCTGGGTCGGCTCGGGCTATGCCACGGCGCTCGCCGCCGGGCTCGCGGGCGGAGCCGTCGTCGGCGGCGCGGCGGTCGGCGGTGCGGCAGTGGCCGGCGGCACGACGGCCACCGGTGCGGCGGCCGGTGCCGGTGCGGCGGCCGGTGCCGGTGCGGCGGCCGGGACGGGTGCGGCCGGCTCGGGCGGGTCGGCGGCGGGCGGAGCGGCTGCGGAGGGCCTCGGCCTGCCGGCCAAGGCCGGCATCGCGGCGGCGGTGACGATCGTCGGGATCGCCGGAATCGCGTATGCGCTCTCCGGCAGCGACCCCAAGAAGCCGGCTCCGCCGAAGCCCCGTCAGGTGGTGGCTGCGGCACGTCCGACGGTGGCCCCGCCACCGCCCGCACCGAAGCCGACGCCGCCCACCCCGCCGCCACCGCCGCCCGTTCCGGCCCCGCCGCCGCCCAGGCCCCGGCCCACGCCGCCGCCGAGGCCCCGGCCCCGGCCGGCCGCCCGGCCCCGGCCGCGCCCGCGACCCGCACCGCCGGTCCCGCTGGCGGACTACTACGCGGACGCGCTGCCGTACGAGGGCTTCGGCAGCGTCGACGGGCCGAGCCTGAGCAACGATCCCGGCAGCGGGGTGTGGCAGCGGACCGGGGACGTCCGGGTCGGCGGCACCACCTATGCGCGCGGCATCACCATGAACGCCCCGGCAGCCACCACCATCGACCTCAATACCGGCTGCAGCGAGTTCGACGCCTACGTCGGGATCGACGATCTGACGATGGACATGGGGGCGGTGCAGTTCTCGGTGCTGGACGACGGCAGCGGTCGCACCCTGTGGCAGTCGGGTGTGGTGACCGGTGGCGAGGCCGCGGTGCCGGTCCGGGTCGGACTGCGCGGTGTGGCCGCGATCCGGCTGGTGGTGGTCCGGGCCGACGGCTCCTACCTCGGGGACGCGGCCGACTGGGCGGACGCCCGCTTCAGCTGCCGGTAGCCGCACCCCGCGCCACCCGCCGTGCCGGCGCCCCCGCGCCGGCGCGGATCAGATCGCGCAGCTGCCGTCGTCGCCGCAGGCGTCGCCCTGGGCCGACGGCGGCACCGCCTGCTCCAGCGCCTGCAGGAAGGCGGAGGTCTCCTGCGCGCCCTGGACCGCCCAGCTGCCGTCGAAGACGAAGGTCGGCACGGCGGTGATGCCCAGCGCCCGAGCCTCCGCCAGCTCCGCCCGGACCTCGGCCAGGCCCTCGTCCGAGGGGAGGAACGCCTCGACCCGGGCCCGGTCCAGGCCGGCCGCGACGGCGGTCCCGGTGAGCGCGGCGAAGTCGCCGACGTCCACGCCCTCGGCGAAGTGGGCGGCGAGCAGCCGCTCCTTGAGGTCGTGCTGGACCGACAGCGGGTACTCGGTGGCGGCGAGCCACAGCAGCCGGTGCGCGTGCAGGGTGTTCACGTGCAGCGCGGTGTCGAAGTCGTAGGTGATGCCCTCGCTGCGGCCGAGCGCCGCCACCCGGTCGTCCATGGCGCGGGACTGCGGCCCGTAGCGCTCGGCCAGCCAGGCGCGGTGCGGCACGGCCTCGGCGGGCGCTTCCGGGACCAGCTGGTAGGGCTTGTAGACGACCTCGACCTGCTCGGCGCGGGGGAAGGCCGCGAGCGCCCGCTCGAAGCGGCGCTTGCCGATGTAGCACCACGGGCACGCGATGTCACTGTAGATCTCGACCTTCACGGAACCGCTCCCAGCTGTCGTACTCATTGTCTGCCTTGTCAGGAATGAGAACGGGCGCCGACGTCCCGGTATTCCGGCGCCGGGACGATCAGCACCGGGCAGCTCGCGTGGTGGGTCAGCGTGCTCGCCACCGAGCCCAGCAGCAGCCGGGCGAAGCCGCCGTTGCCGCGTGCCCCGAGGACCAGGGTGTGGTGCCGGACGGAGGCGGTGAGCAGTGCCTCCACCGGGTTGCCCAGGATGATGTGCAGCGAGAGCCGGGGCGGGTCCGGGTGGCGGGCGAGGACGGCGTCCACCCCGCGCACCACGACCTCCGACATGCCGCCGATCAGCCGTTCGATGCTCTCCTGGACCAGGTCGGCCATGCCCGGCGTGTAGCCGCTGGGGGCGGGGTTGACGGAGGCGACGACGTACACCGGGAGGCCGTGGGCGGCGGCCTCGTCGACGGCGCGGTCCAGGGCCCAGAGCGAGCCGTCCGAGCCGTCCACGCCGACGACCACGCCGGGCGTCGCATTGGCGTCGGGGAGCTGGCGGGAGACGAGGTACATGCTGCCCATCGTGCGGCCCGGGGCCCTGCCGGAACGCGGGGCACGCCGGGACGCGGGACACGCCGGTCGCCGTCCGGCACGGGCCCCGGCCGAGCCGGGGGGGGTCAGGGCACGCCGATGCCGGGGGTCAGGGCACCCCGATGGGGTCGGCGGCCGGCGGGCTCTTCGGCCCCGAGGGGCCGGTGGGGCCCGGCGGGCCGCCCGGGTACGGGGCGCGCGGGTGCGGCGTGTGGGCGGCGGGGGCGCTGCCGGCGCCGTACACGGTGTGACCCAGGGGGCTGTGGGACGTCTGGGAGCCGTGGTCGGCACCCTCCGCCGGCACCGCCTGGCCCGGTGCGGTGTGCCCCGGCGCCGGCCGGGCGACCAGGGCGAGCCGTTCCCGCAACGGCATGCCGGTCCAGCAGGAGCCCTGCCGGGCGTGCAGCCGGCGGAGCCACAGCTCGGTGGCGACGATGTCGGCGAGCCCGTCGAGCGGGACCGCCCCGCCGCCGCAGGCGCGGTGCAGTGCGGCGCGGAAGACGTCCGGCTGGAGCAGGCCGAGCTCGGCCAGCAGCGGCGCGGCGAAGATCCGGTCCAGCGCGCCGGCCGAGCGGCGCAGCCCGGCGCGGACGGTCTCGACGGCGGCGTACGGGTCGGGCGGCACGCCGTTGCCCCAGCCGTCCGGGACCCGGTCGATGCCGACGCCGGTCAGTACCGACCGGAGGATCGCGTGCCGGGCGCCCGGCTGGACCCGGACCGAGTCGGGGACGAGTCGGCAGGCGCGGACGACCTGGTTGTCCAGGAAGGGGGCGTGCAGCCGCTGGCCGTGCGCCTCCTCGACTATCTGGGTGAGCACCCGGAACTCGGCGGCGTGCCGGTGCATCGCCTGCCGGGCCCGGCGCGCGCCGGGCCGCTCGTCCGGGGCGGCCCGCCGGGCGGCCAGCCGCAGCCGGACCGCGACCGCCGCCAGCGCGTCGTCGCTCAGCCAGCGGGCGGCGGGGCCCGGCGTGCACCAGGCGAGGGCGTCCACGGAGGCCCCGCCGGCGCTGTCCGGCTCGGAGGCGCGGCGGGCCATCAGCGCGACCGCCGCGTCCTCCAGCCCCTCGGCGTAGGAGGTGCGGGCGAGTCGGCGGGCGGCGCGCAGCACCGCGACCGGGGTGCCCAGGGTCCCGTGCACCGGGTGGCCGAGGCTGTCCGCGCGGGCGAGCGCGGCGACCGGACGCATCAGCGGCATCCGGTTGCGTTCCAGCAGCAGGTCGGCCAGCCGGGCCGGGTTGCCGTCCAGCACCTGGCGTCCGCCGTGGCCGCTGAGGTGGTCGGTGCCGGCGTCGGCGAACCGGTGGCGCTGGCGCAGCGCCGCGACCAGCGCGGACCCCGGCTCGTCGGTGAGCGGGCCGGCGAGCGGGCCGTCCAGCAGGTCGGCGTAGGGCAGTGCCTCGGGTCCGCCGGGGACGACCAGGTGCCGCAGTCGGGGATGGCCGGAGGCGAGGGCCTGGGCGCGGACCAGTTCGGCGGTGCGGGAGGGGGCGGGCGGCTCCTCCGTCGCCTCGTGGGTGTCGGTGTAGGTGACGACCAGCAGCAGCCGGTCGGCCGGGGCGGCGGGCGGTCCGCCGGGGCGGGCCCAGGAGCCGCGCACGGCGCCGGTGGTGCGCGGCTCCCCGCCCGGACCGGGCGGGCCGTGGTGGACGCTGCGGTAGCTGGTGGGGTCGCCCCAGCGCTCCTCGGTGGTCGGCCGCCGGGGCGCGCCGGCCTGCTCCTCCTCCTGCTCCTGTTCCTGCTCCAGGTACGGGTACCTGGCCGGGTACCCGGGGCCCGCGCCCCCGGGCCCGACGGCCGGGCGCGCGGGGACGGTCGGGACGGTGGCGGCGAGCAGGGTGAGCACGCTGGAGGCGCTGCCGCCGGAGAGGTCGGTGCTGACCCGGTGGTCCGGCACCGGCGGCGCGTCCGGCTCGCCGCGGACCCGGCAGCGGACGGCTCCGAGCAGGCTGCGGGTGACCTCGCCGGTGGCGGCGGCCTCGGTGACCGCGACGCTGCCGGGGGCTCCCGCCCCGGGTTCGTAGGCGGCGGTCTGCGGGCCGCCGGCGAAGATGCTGAGCGCGTACGCGGGCTGCACCCGGCGCACGCCCAGGAAGGGGCTGCCGTCGCCGAGGGAGTCGGCGGCGTCCGGCAGCGCGAGCCGGGCGGCCAGGTGCAGCGGGTCCACCGGGGCGCCGACCAGGTCGGCGAGCGGCAGGGCGGCGGTGGCGTAGGCGGTGCCGCCGCACCAGGCGGTGTGGAAGACCGGCCGGACCCCGGCCAGGTCGCCGAGGACGGTGGTGCGGCTGCCCTGCTGCAGCACCACCGTGTAGCTGCCGGGCCAGCTGGTGAGGTGGCGCAGCGCCCCGCCGCTGGCGGCGAGCAGCGCGGTGCGCAGCTCGCGGTCGCTGGCGCCGCAGCGGCCGAGGACGGCGAGCCGGGCGACGGCGCCGTCGGCCGCGGAGGGGTCCTCGGGATCGTCCGGCAGGTTCGGGAAGCCCCGGTGCACCCGGTCGCTGGCGTGGTGGTGCTGGCGGAAGACGGCGACGGTGTGGATCTCCTCGGGCCGCCAGTCGCCGACCGCCCAGAGCGGGTCGGGTCCGGGCCAGAGCAGCCGGCCGCCGAGGGGGCGCAACTCGCGCAGCCCGGGCTCGTCGGCGGCGGACGCGCCGTTCCATCCCACCAACCACCGCATGGCTGCCTCCACAGGCTGTGGACAAGATGCTCGCGGCCTGCTGTCGCACCGTCAGAACACATGGTGCCACCGGCCGGCCGAGTCATCCGCTGGGAAGACCGGACCGATTTGCGGAAGATTCAGGGTGTTAACAGTCCATCAACGGACGAAACGCCGTTCGTCGGACGCACACCCGTCCTGACCTGGACGGGAAAATGCAGATCCAAATGCAGACCGGGAGGCGTCCGCACACCCCCCGGTCCGACCCACCACCGCGCGGGGATGTACGGCGGCGGTCTCCCCCGACCTGCCGGGTCCTCAAGGCGCTCTGGCTCCGCGCCGGCAGGCCGACCCACACCGGTCATCCAACCCCCGGCCCGCGGCACCGGGCAGGGAGCACGACAGGGCGCACGGCCACATCGCACGGGGGCACGGCCGAAAGATATTTCGGAGCGGTATCGCGCCATCCGGCCCGCCGCCCCTTAACCCTGGGAACCTGGGGAACTACTCTGGGTGTACCGGGGCACCGTCGGCAGAGCGCGAGGGGGTGGAACCAGGCATGACCACCAGCGTACGAGGACCGAACGAGAAGCTCGGCACACTGCTGTCGCTCGCCGGGATCAGCAATGCCGGGCTCGCTCGCAGGGTCAACGACCTGGGCGCGCAGCGGGGGCTCACCTACCGGTACGACAAGACGTCGGTGGCCCGCTGGGTGACCAAGGGCATGGTCCCGCAGGGGGCGGTCCCGCATCTGATCGCGACCGCGATCGGCGGGAAGCTCGGCCGGAGCGTGCCGCTGGAGGAGATCGGGCTCGGCGGCAGCGACCCCATGCCCGAGATCGGCCTGGCCTTCCCGCGCGAGGTGCAGGAGGCCGTGCACCACGCGACCGAGCTCTGGCTGCTCGACCCGGACGCCGCCGGGGGCCGCAAGGGCGGGTGGTGGGACAGTCTGGCGGGTACGTTTTCGGTCACCGCGTACGCGACCCCGGTCTCCCGCTGGCTGATCACCCCGGCGGACGGCTCGGTCGCCCGGGAGGCGCCGGTACTGCTCGGCCTGGAGGACGCGCCGCGCACCCGGACCCTGCTGGGCACCGGCGAGCGCACCCACCGGGTCGGCCACACCGACGCCGCGAAGCTGCGGCAGGCGGCCGAGGAGGCCCGGCGCTGGGACTCCCGCTACGGCGGCGGCGACTGGCGGTCGTCGATGGTGCCGGAGTGCCTGCGGCAGGACGCGGCGCCGCTGCTGCTCGGCTCCTACAGCGACGAGGTCGGCCGGGCACTGTTCGGCGCGACCGCCGAGCTGACCAGGCTGGCCGGGTGGATGGCCTTCGACACCGGGCAGCACGAGGCGGCGCAGCGCTACTACATCCAGGCACTGCGGCTGGCCAGGGCGGCGGCGGACGTGCCCTTCGGCGGCTACGTGCTGGCCTCGATGAGCCTGCAGGCGACCTACCGGGGCGCGGCGGACGAGGGCGTCGACCTGGCCCAGGCTGCGATCGAGCGCAACCGGGGCCTGGCGACGGCCCGGACCATGAGCTTCTTCCACCTGGTGGAGGCCAGGGCGCACGCCCGCGCCGGGAACACCCAGGCGTGCGAGCTGGCACTGGCCGCCTCCGAGAGCTGCTTCGAGCGCTCCCGCCCGGGGGACGCCGATCCGGCCTGGATCGACTTCCACTCCTACGACCGGCTCGCCGCCGACGCCGCCGAGTGCTACCGCGACCTGGGCATCCCGGTGAAGGTGCGGGAGTACACGGCCTACGCGCTGGCCGCCCCGACCGAGGAGTACGTCCGCTCGCACGGGCTGCGGCTGGTGGTCTCCGCGCTGGCCGAGCTGGACGACGGCGACCTGGACGCGGCGGTGGCGGCCGGCAGCCGGGCGGTGGCGGTGGCCGAGCGGATCTCCTCCCAGCGCACCCGCGAGTACGTCCAGGAGATGCTCCGCCGGCTGGAGCGCTACCAGGGCGAGGGCCAGGCCGAGGAGTTGGCCCGGCGCGCCCGGATGGTGCTCGCGGCGCCGGTCTGAGCCGTCCGCCCCTGGCTGTCGGTCGCGCGTGGGACGATCTCTGACGTGCGGGGCCGGGACGGAAGGGGTACGGCGTGGGGTACGACTGCGACGTGGTGGTGATCGGCGGCGGGATCGTGGGCCTGTCCACGGCCTACGCCCTCAATCGGGCCGCGCCCGGGACCTCGGTGATCGTGCTGGAGAAGGAGACCCGGATCGCCGCGCACCAGACCGGGCGCAACAGCGGGGTGATCCACAGCGGCCTCTACTACCGCCCGGGTTCGCTGAAGGCCAGGTACGCGGTCGAGGGCGCCCGGGAGACGGTCGAGTTCTGCCGCGAGCAGGGCGTCCCGCACCGGGTCACCGGCAAACTGGTGGTCGCCACCGACAGCACCGAACTGCCCCGGCTGCACGCCCTGGCCCAGCGCGGGCGCGAGCACGGGCTGCCGATACGCGAGCTGGGACCGGCCGGGATAGTCGAGTTCGAACCGCACGCCGCGGGCATCGCCGCGCTGCACGTCGGCTCCACCGGCATCTGCGACTACCCGGCGATGGCGGCTGCGCTCGCCGAGCTGTCCGGTGCGCAGCTGCGCACCGGGGGCGCGGTCACCGCGGTCGTGCGCCGGAGCGACGGCGTCACCGTCACCACCCCGCTGGCCGAGGTCCGGGCCCGGGTGGTGGTCAACTGCGCCGGGCTGCAGAGCGACCGGATCGCCCGGCTGGCCGGGGACGAGCCCGGGGTCCGGATCGTGCCGTTCCGCGGCGAGTACTTCACCCTCGCCCCGCGCGCCCGCGACCTGGTCCGGGGGCTGGTCTACCCGGTGCCCGACCCGGCCTTCCCCTTCCTCGGCGTGCACCTCACCCGGGACCTCCACGGCGGGGTCCACGTCGGCCCCAACGCGGTGCCCGCGCTGGCCCGCGAGGGCTACCGCTGGGCCGACCTCAGCCCGCGCGACCTCGCCGGGACCCTGGCCTGGCCCGGCGCCTGGCGGCTCGGCGCCCGGCACTGGCGGGCCGAGGCGGCGGAGCTGCACCGCTCGCTCTCGCTCCGCGTGTTCGCCCGCGAGGTGCGCCGGCTGCTGCCCGAGTGCACCGCGGCCGACCTGGTCCCGGCCCCGGCCGGGGTCCGCGCCCAGGCCGTCGCCCGCGACGGCTCGCTGCTCGACGACTTCGTCTTCGCCCGTGCGCCGCGCACCGTCCACGTGCTGAACGCCCCCTCCCCGGCCGCGACCGCCTCGCTCCCGATCGGCCGCGAGGTCGCCCGCAGGGCGCTGGCCGCGCTGGCCGAGTGAGGCCGACCCGGACGGCTGCCAGAACCGGCACCGTAGACTTGGCGCCACTGTGACCAGCCATCTCCTCACCCCAGCCGACGCCGCCGGCGAGCCCGCTGCCGGGCCCGCCGACCGTGAGCCCGCCGACCGTGAGCCCGCCGACCGGCCGGAGCCGCCCCGCCCCGGGTCCCCGTCTCCCGGGAGATCCACACCGAGCAGCGGATCCGCAGCTTCCACCCGCGCAAGGGCCGGATGAGCGACGCCCAGCGCTCGGCCCTGGCCCGGCTGTGGAAGGTCTACGGCATACGCGTGGACGGCAAGGGCCTGCTCGACCTGCCCACCCTGTTCGGCTCCGCCGGGCAGCCGTCCGAGCTGCCGGTGGTGCTGGAGATCGGCTTCGGCATGGGCGACGCCAGCGCCGCCATGGCCGCCGCCGACCCGGCCACCGGCCTGCTGGCGGTGGACGTGCACACCCCCGGGCACGGCAACCTGCTGCGCCGGATCGAGTCCGACGGCCTGGCCAACGTCCGGCTCGCCGAGGGGGACGCGGTGGTGCTGCTGCGCGACCAGCTCGCGCCCGCGTCGCTGGCCGGGCTGCGGATCTACTTCCCCGACCCGTGGCCCAAGGCCAGGCACCAGAAGCGGCGGCTGGTCCAGCCCGAGTTCGTCGCGCTCGCGGCCTCGCGGCTGCGCCCCGGCGCGACCGTGCACCTGGCGACCGACTGGGAGCCCTACGCCGAGCAGATGCTCGAAGTCCTCAGCGCCTCGGCCGAGCTGGAGAACCTCCACCCGGACGGCGCCGGCTGGGCCCCGCGCCCCGACTGGCGCCCGGTGACCAAGTTCGAACGGCAGGGCATCGCCAAGGGCCACGTCGTCCACGATCTGCTCTTCCGCCGCCGCTGACGGTCCGGCCGTACCTCCGGGCTGCGGCAAACGCCTTACCTGCGGCTACGTGCCCCCGCTAGAGTCGTACGGTGAGCAGCTCCGAGCCCCAGCCGTCCCCGTCGCTCGACGACATAACCGTGGTGGCAGCAGCGGACCCGGCCGCGGACCTGCCGACCCACCCCGGCCCTCCACCGGAGGACGCCGGGCAACCGGCCGCCCTTCCGGTGCCCTCGGCCGAGGAGGGCAGCTCGGGCCTCGACCTGTCCGGGCGGTTCCGCTACAAGCCGCGCGGCAACCTGTTCGAGAGCAAGCTGCTGCGGCTGATCGCGCTGACGCTGCTGCTGGTCCTCTGCGGCGTCGGGATCCTGGCCAAGGTGCAGCGCCAGACCGGCACCTCCGAGATGCTGATCGGCATGGCGCTGGCGGTGCTGCCGGTGCCGCTGCTGCTCGGGGCGTTCTACTGGCTGGACCGGGTGGAGCCCAAGCCCCTGCGCAACCTGCTGTTCTGCTTCGCCTGGGGTTCGTGCGCCGCGACGCTGGTGGCCTTCGTCGCCAACACCTGGGCCACCGACCTGCTGATCAGCCATCAGATCGGCGGTGACGGGCAGACCCTGGGCGCCACCCTGGTCGCGCCGCTGGTCGAGGAGAGCGTCAAGGGATCCGCGATCCTGCTGCTGTTCCTGTTCCGCCGCAAGGACTTCAGCGGCATCGTCGACGGCGTGGTCTACGCGGGGTTCACCGCCACCGGCTTCGCCTTCACCGAGAACATCCTCTACCTGGGCCGCTCGGTGCTGGAGGGCCGTACCGAGGGCGAAGGCATCGCCTTCACCATCGAGACCTTCATCACCCGCGAGGTGATGTCGCCGTTCGCGCATCCGCTGTTCACCTCGATGACCGGGGTGGGCTTCGGCATCGCCGCGATGACCAGCAAGCGCTGGCTGAGGATCCTGGCGCCGATCTGCGGCTGGATCGTGGCGATGTTCATGCACGGCTCCTGGAACGGCTCCTCCGCGCTCGGCGGTCTCGGCTTCCTCGGCGTGTACTTCCTGTTCATGGTCCCGGTCTTCGGGCTGATGGTCTGGCTGGTGGTCTGGTCGCGGCGGAACGAGCTGCGGGCGGTGGGACGGCAGCTCCCGGTCTACGCCGGGGCCGGCTGGATCAGTCCGCCGGTGCCGCTGGTGCTCTCGTCGATGCGCACCCGCCGGCAGGCGGTCGACCTGGCCCGCTTCAACCAGGGCCAGGTCGGGGCCAAGCAGATGCGGGACTACCTGGGCTTCGCCACCTCGCTGGCGTTCCTGCGGCAGCGTGCCGAGCGCGGACTGGTCGGCGCCGAGTTCCCGGAGCGGGAGCAGGAGCTGCTGCACCACCTGTGGGAGCGCAAGGAGGCGGTGACCGGCGCGATCGCCCAGGTCGGCGCCCTGGAGTGGCAGCGGCTGCACCCGCCGCTGCGCCCGTTCCACGGCTACGCCCGGCCCCCGGGGGCCGGGTTCCCGCCCCCGCAGTACCCGGGTCCGGGATACCGCGGCCCGCAGTACCCGGGTCAGTACCCCGGCGCGTACCCGGGCGCCCACCCCGCGCCGGGCCGCGGCCCCTACCCGGTCGGGTACCCGGGGGCCTATCCGCCGGCCGGCTACCAGCAGCCGCCGGCGTACCTGCCCGCGCAGCCGCAGCCCGGCACCGGCTACCAGGCGCCGCCGCAGCCGTACCCGCAGCAGCCCTTCCCGCAGCAGCCGGCCCCGCAGCCGCACCACCCGTACCAGCCGCAGCCGCACCATCCGACCCATCACCACCCCGCGCCGCCGCAGTCGGCGGCGCCCACGGCCCCCGCGCCCGATCCGGGGCCGCCGGCCCCGCCGCCGCACCACCACCACTGACCGTTCCCCACGCGTCACTCCGCACCCTCGGGCCCCGGCCGGGCCGCACCTCCCGGCCGGGCACCGGATCGCACCGGAACCATCCGGGACACTTCCCGCGTTGTCCCTCTTATCCGCACGTCGCGTGCGGGACGCCGATATTGCGTCAGGAGGCCCGCGGATGACCGATGGCATCTATCGCATGGCTGTGACCAGCGGCCACGTCCACAAAGAGACGGTGTCGCTGGCCGAGGAGCAGGTCAGACAGTGGCTGAAGGCACAGCACTACGACGGCCCGGTCGGCGAAGAGGGACGGCACCGGGTCGGGGCGCAGGCCGTGCTCGACTGCTCGCTGAAGGAGCGCGTGCGCGGAGCCGGGGGCGCGAAGGAGTCACTCGCGCGCTGGCGACTTCGCGAGTTCACCACCCAGGGCATCTGGCAGACCACGCTCGCGGTGTCCACCCCCACCGGCGCGCGCACCTGGGTCCGGCTGGACACCGAGCTGCTGCCCGCCCGTGGCGTGCCCACCGCCAAGGCCCCCGTCCCCTCGCTCGCCCGCGGCCTGCTCGACGTCCTGGCCGCCACCGAGGGTGAGCACGCGGGCTCGGCCGCGGTGCACGGCATGCCGACGGTGATCGAGCGCGGCGCGCTGGACGAGGTCCTGGACGAGCTCTGCGACCCCGACCGGCGGCTGCCCATCGTCGTCGCCAGCACCCCCTCCCACACCGACTTCGAGGACTGGCTCGCCGAGACGGTCGACCCGCTGCTGCGGGGCTGCGCCGGCACCGCCGTCCTCTACGCCCTCGCGCCGGGCGCCGAACGGGAGTTCAACCGGGCCCTGGAGCACCACCGGGTCTACGGCGGCGCGGTGCGCACCTACCTCCCCGGGCTCGACCCGGCCTGGCAGCCGGACGCGCCCCGGCACCGGGTGATGGCCCGGCACACCTTCGAGACCGACCTGCGCCGCGCCTCCGGGCTGCTGGCCTGGCTCCCCCGGCGGCTGGCGGTGCAGACCCCGCTGCCGGAGGCGCTGGAAGCGCTCCCGCCGCTGCGCGCCCGGGGTCTGAGCGACGTCGGCGCCGAGATCGACGGGGTGCAGCCCGGATCGCTGCTGGTGGACGAGCACGAGGAGGAGGTGCTCGAACAGCGGGCCCGGGCCGGCGAGATCCAGGAGGTGCGGCGCTGGCTGCGCGCCGCCGAGGAGCGCGAGTCGGAGCTGGCCGCCGAGTACGACGAGCAGTACAGCGAGCTGCGCGCGGCCCGGACCCAGGTCCGCTCGCTGCGCGGACGGCTGGCCGAGGCCGGCTACTCGGACCTGCCGGAGCACGACCGGTTCGAGCGCGACCAGCAGCACGACCCGGCCTCGTTCGCCGAGCTGCTGGACCGGCTCGAAGGCGAGTTCCCGCTGCTCCGGTTCACCGGAGACGCCCGGCTCGGCCGCGACCTGGACCTCCAGACCGACCATCCGACCTGGGTCCGGATGGCCTGGGACGCGCTGCTCGCGCTCCAGGACTACGCGGCGGCGGCGGTACGCGGCGCCTCCGGCGGGGACTTCCGGCGCTGGTGCGAGAACACCCCGGCCGACTGCCACCCCTTCCCCCCGCGCAAGGTGATCCGGGACGAGTCGCGCACCGTCCGCTCGCACGGCAAGTGGAAGAGCGAGCGGGAGCTGCCGGTCCCGGTCGAGGTCAATCCGGCCGGCGAGGTCTTCATGGGCGCCCACCTCCGGATAGGCGGCGGCGGTACCGCTCCCCGGCTGCACTACCACGACGACTGCTCGGGGACGGGCCTGATCTACATCGGCTACATGGGCCTGCACCTGCACAACACCCGCACCAACTGACCGTCCGCCGGCCGGGTTAGGGTGCTGGGAGCGGATCCGGACCACCGGGTCCGGAGCCCGCACGCCCCACCCGTCCCCGGAGGTCGAACAACGATGGCACGCATTCCCTCGTCCCTGGTCGCCGCGAGCGGGCTGATCGGCGGCTTCGGCCTGGCCCGGCGACGAAGAAGCGCGAGCTCGGCGGCGCGGCACTGCTCGCCGCCGGGACGGTCGCGGCGGTGCAGTGGCAGCGGGCCGCCGGTCCGGCCGCGACGGCCGCACTCGCGGGGCTCTATGTCGCCGCGTTCGCCGGCTCGCACCCGCTGGCCAAGAAGCTCGGCGCCTGGCCGTCGGTGCTCACCGTCGCGAGCGGCGTGGCCGTGGCGTCCTGGGCGGTGGCGGACCGCCGGGTCGCTCCCCGCTGAGCCGGGGCCCTTCGGGGAGCAGCAGCGGCCGGGTCAGATACCGAGGCCGTGCTCGGCCAGCCAGACGGACGGGTCGACCGGCTCGCCACCGCCGGGGCGGACCTCCAGGTGCAGGTGCGGGCCGCTGACGTTGCCGGTCGCGCCGACCCGGCCGATCGGCTGACCGGCCGTCACCTCGCCGCCGCCGACGCCGATCGAGGAGAGCTGGCAGTACCAGATCTCGGTGCCGTCGGGCAGGGTCTCCACGATCCGGTAGCCGTAGGCCCCGGCCCAGCCGGCCGAGGTGACCGTGCCCCGGCCCACGGCCACGACCGGGGTGCCGGTGGCGGCGGCGAGGTCCAGACCGGTGTGGAGGTGCGACCAGTAGGAACCGGACTGTCCGAAGCCGGCCCCGGGCACCGCGCCCGGCACCGGGACGACCAGCTCACCGAGGTCCTGGGCGCTCCGCGCCTGCTCCGCCTCGGCATCGCGCGCCTGCTCCGCCGCCCGGGCCTCCGCCTGCGCTGCTGCCCGGGCCGCCGCCTGGGCGTTCTCCTGGGCCAGGGCCTCGGCCCGGAGCGCCTGCTCGTGCTGGACGGCCTGCTCCGCGGCCAGCTGTGCCGCCCGGCTCTCCGCCTCCGCCTGCGCCGCGGCCTCGGCCCGGGCCGCTGCCTGCGCCCGTTCCTCGGCCTCGGCCTTGGCCGTGGCCTCGGCCTTCGCCGCCGCTGCGGCGGCGGCCTGACGACGGGCCGCGTCGTCCGCGTCGGCGCGCTGCTGCGCGGACTGGGTCCGGATCCGCTCGGCCAGGGCCGTGCCCGGGTCGAGCAGTCGGCTGCCGACGGCGGTGGCCCCGGCGGGCAGCGCGTCGTTGCTGTGGTCGGCCACGCTCACCGTGCCCTTGTTGCTCAGCGTCAGCGTGTCGCTGACGGTCGCCGCTCTGGCGGGGGCCGCGAGGCCGATCGCCCCGGTCGCGCCGACGGCGGCCATGGCCGCGAGTCCGAGGACGGTGCCGGAAGCGATCCCGGCGGGGCGCTGCGGCACCTCGGTCTGTACAGGTGCCCAAGCGGACTGGTACGACGCCACGGCCGGCGTACTCCTTTCCTTCCCTCACGCCGACCGGGTTAGCTGACGGGTTCGGAGAGGAAGGTCCCCTACGGCCGCGAACGGCCGATTCACCCCAGATACGTGGTTCCCCGGCTCCCGGCCGTCACGGGAAGTGACGGCCAGCAGGATTAGGCGACAGCGCACGACGCCGTTCGTCGAACAGCAGAACTTCGTGCTGCGTTATCAAACGTTAATCCTAGAGGCGGTTGATTCCAAGTGGTTCGGGGAGCCAGCTGGGACTTGACGCACCGTCTGCGGCCTTTGTCCGTATTCGAGGCGTCCGGGTTCGTCCGGTCCGGACTCAGCGGACCAGGCAGAACTCGTTCCCCTCCGGATCGAGCATCACCTGGAACGCGCCCTCCGCGTCCCGCTGGACCTCGCCCACAGCCACCGCCCCGATCCGGAGCAGGGCCGCGCGCACCAGCGCGATGTCGGCCACGTCGATGTCCAGGTGCAGCCGGTTCTTCCGGCCCGGCTTTCCCTCCGGCACGGCCTGGAAGGCGAGTCGGGGCTGTCCTCCCGGCGGGTCCACGTAGGACCAGTCGCCGGCCCGGTCCACCGGGCTCCCGCCGAGCAGCGCCGCCCAGAACCGCACCAGCCGCGCGGGGTCCGCGCAGTCGACCACGATCTCGTCCAGCCGCCCTATGCCGAGGCCCACGACCGGCCCCGGATACGTGTCCGCACCTGTTCCGCTGTCCGTGTCGGTCTCCGCACTCGTCGCCACAGGGCCACGCTAGCCCCGGAGCGCCCCGCTGCGGGAGGTCCGTGCACGTGGGAGGCCGAAATCCGTCAGCCCCCGGTCGTGTAGAGCCAGTTCACCAGGGTGCCGGCCAGGGCGTCGGCGCTGAGGTCGCGGGCGTCGGCGTACACGCCGCCGGTGCCGGAGTTGAGCACCCGGCCGTCCGGGCCGAGTTCGACCAGCGCCGGGATGCCGACGGCGCTGAGCCGGAGGTAGCGCCCGGCCAGGTCGGTGTTCCGGTCGAAGTGCCCGACGTCCACGGTGACCAGGTGGTAGTTGCGGGACAGCACCTGGTGCACGCCGACGTTCTCCAGCAGCGCGGACAGCGCCTGGCAGTCCTCGCACCAGGCGGAGCCGAAGTCCAGCAGCACCGGCCGGCCGTCCGCCTTCGCCGCCGCGAGGGCCGAGGCGACGGCCGCCGGGGCGTCCGCCGCCGGGTTGTAGCTGTCGGGCACCGGCGCGGGGGTGACCGTGGGCAGCGGCGGGAACGGCCGGGCGACGCCGAGGTAGCCGGGCCCGCCCGCCCGGTGCGCGTCGTCGGCGCTGCCGTCCGAGGAGGAGGAGCGGGACGCGGCCGGGCCGGAGCCGGGCCGGGGGCGTCCGGTGCCGGCCACGGTGGTGCAGCCGGCCAGCGCCGAGGCCGCCAGCGAGCCGGCCAGGGCGAGCGCCAGCGTCCCGAGCAGTCCGCGGCCGGTCACGGCGGGCCCTCCCTCGTCCGGGTCGGGGCGAGGACCGCCCCTCGGACCCATTCGAGCAGGCCCGCCGGGCGGGGCGGGGCCGACCGTCCAGCCGCCGCGCGGCAATCACCCGTGCGGGTGAGCCAGGGGCGCACCGGTGCGAGCCGGTTCAGGTCAGCGAGAGGTAGGCGATGCTGCCGAGGCCGGCCAGGGTGCAGTAGATCGCGAACGGGGTGAGCGTCCGGGTCTCGAAGTACTTCGTCAGGAAGCGCACCGCGACGTAGCCGGCCACGAAGGCGGCGACCGAGCCGGCCAGCACCTGGCCGCGGATGCCGTCCCCGGCCGAGCCGAGCAGCGAGGGCACCTTGAGCAGCGCGGCCGCCCCGATCACCGGGGTGGCCAGCAGGAAGGCGAAACGGGCGGAGTCCTCGTGGCGCAGGCCCTTGAAGATGCCGGTGCTCATGGTGACGCCGGAGCGGCTGATGCCGGGCAGCAGCGCCAGGATCTGCGCGCCGCCGACCACCAGGGCCTGCTTCCAGGTCAGCTTGGCGGTGATCCGGCGGTCGGAGACCTCGTCCGGGTGCAGCGCTTCGCCGTCCGGGCCGTGCTCCTCGATCCCGGCGTCGCCGGCCCGCCGCCGGCCGCTGCCGCCCCGCTTCAGCCGCTCGGCGACATAGAGGACCAGGCCGTTGAGGGTGAGGAAGACCGCGGCCACGATCGGCGTGCCGAGGGCGTCCTGGAAGAACTTGTTCAGCGCCAGGCCGACGACGCCGACCGGCACGGTCGCCACGATCAGCAGCCAGGCGAGCTTCTCGTTCACCGTCTCTATGCGGCGGTGGCGGACGGAGCTGATGAAACCGCCGATGACCCTGACCCAGTCCCGCCAGAAGTAGACGACCAGGGCGAGCGCGGTGGCCAGGTGCAGCCCGATCAGCACGCTCAGGTAGGGCGAGCCGGCCGCGGAGACATTGAGGTCCCGCTTCCAGGAGCCGCCGATCAGGGCGGGCACCAGGATGCTGTGGCCGAGGCTGGAGACCGGGAAGAGCTCAGTGACGCCCTGCATGAGGCCGACGCCGATCGCTTCTGGATACGTGAGGACGGACATCGAAGGGCCTTCGGCTGTAAGGAATGCAGAGTCTGGGCAGTCAGAAAGTACTACAGCCGTGTAGACCCCTCGTGACCGGGCGACCCTTGTTCACCGCTCCGATGCCGGGTGTTCACCGGCATCACAGCGGGCGGTCGCCCGGCACTCGCGTGCCCGACGACCGCCCGCCGGAGGGGGTCTGCCCGGTTCAGCCCGCGTGCTGGAGCTCCGGCACCAGCCGCGCGCCCTCGGTCGGCACCGCGCCGCCCGTGCCCTCCAGGATGTGCTCCGAGCGCACGGCGTTGTCCTGGAGCGGGGTCAGCCGACGGCGCAGCCGCAGCGCCAGCACCATGATCAGCACCGTGCAGCCGACCATCACCAGCAGGTAGGGACCGGACAGGCCGGCTCCGACCAGCAGCACCCCGGCCGCCGGGCCCATCGCCACCGCGAGTTGCTTCACCAGCGCGAAGGCCGCGTTGTAGCTGCCCAGCAGCCGGCTCGGGGCGAGGTCGGCGACGATCGGCCCGAGGGTGGGCGCGAGCAGTGCCTCGCCGACCCCGAAGAGCACGTAGACCGAGATCATCGCCACGGTCGCGAACATCGCGTCGCTGCGGATCAGCCCGGCGACCCCGGCGGCGGCCCAGGCCGCGAGCCAGACCGCGCCGGTGGCGGCGATCGCGGTGCTGCGGCGGCGGCGTGCGGTGATCCGCACGACGATCATCTGCAGCAGCACGATGGCCAGGGTGTTGGCGCCCAGCGCGAAGCCGAGCATGGCCGGGGAGATCCCGACGACGCTGGTCCCGTAGGCGGCGACGCCCGACTCGAACTGGCCGTAGCAGGTGAAGAAGATCAGCGCGGCGAGCACGCAGACACTGATCATCGCCTTGTCGCCGAGCAGCGTCCGCAGGTCGGAGCGCGGTGCGCGCCGCTCCGCGCCGTCGACGGCGGCCGTGGACACGGCCGGCAGCGCCGGGGCGGCCGGGATCCGCACGCCGCCGGTGACCGCCCCGAGCACCAGGAACATCAGCGCCTCGATGGTGAACAGCAGCGTCAGACTCGACGGGTGGTGGACGTCCACGATCTGCCCGCCGATCATCGCGCCGACCCCCATCCCCAGGTTGACCAGGGTGAACTGCATGGCGAAGGCGTGCGAGCGGGTGGCCGGGGTGGAGCAGCGGACGATCATCGTGGCCAGCGCGGGCTGCACCGTGGTGACCCCGGCGCCGAACAGGAAGGCCGAGGCCAGGATGTGCGGGGTGCCGGTGGCGTGACCGAAGGCGAAGGCGCCGAGGGCCGAGACGACCGCCCCGGCGATCAGCACCGGGCGGGGCCCGTAGCGGTCGATCCCGCGCCCGCTGAAGGGCAGGACGACCAGGGCGGCCAGGGCGAACACGGTGAACATCAGCCAGGCGGTCATCGAGCCGAGCCCGCGCACCTCGTCCACGTAGACGAACATGTAGGGGACGGTGAAACCGCTGCCGAACGCGCTGAGCGCGTTGCCGACCTGGACACGGCGCAGCGTGGCCGCCGCCGTCGCGTTGCGCCCGGTCGTCCCGTTCCGCCCTGCCTGCTTCTGCTGCCGCATCGTGCGGGTCATGCTGCACCGCCTTCCACTCTCTGTTGCTCCGCCGGTTCCCCAGCCTCTCACTTTCTCAGGAAAGACTACACTACTAAAGTCTTAACAGAGCAAGGCTATACACTGGACGCATGACCGAGTCAGCGCAGGAGCCTCCCGCAGCAGTGTCCGAACTGGACATCAGCGAGCAGGTAGCGGCCTATCAGCGCGAGTTCCCCCTGGTGGACCCGCAGGTCGAGACGATCGTGAGCACCATGTCCCGGCTCGCCCGGCGGATGTCCGTCGCCTACGGGCGGCAGCTGGCGGACCTGGGCATCGGCTCGGCCGACTGGGAGGTGCTGAAGGCGCTGATCGTGGCCGGCGACCCGTACCGGCTGGGCCCCGGCGAGCTGGCCAAGCGGCTGGGACTGACCCCGGCGGCGATGACCCACCGGATCGACCGGATGGCGGCCGCGGACCTGGTCACCCGTACCCGTGACGAGAACAACCGGGTGCGCGTGATCATCGAGCTGACCCGGCTCGGCCGGGAGAAGTGGCTGGAGTCGATGCGGATGGCGGCCGTGTTCGAGGAGGCCCTGCTGCAGGACGCCGGCCCCGAGGAGCGCGCGCTGCTCGCCGGGCACCTGGGCCGGATGCTGCGGCGGGTCGAGGAGCAGCAGCCCGACGCCCTCGGCCGCTGCGACGACCTGGACTGATCCGCCCGACCGGGCCGCCCGGGAATGCGGAGAGGCCGCCCGTCGCAGCACAGCGACGGGCGGCCTCGGCCGTTCGCGGGCCGGTGGCCCGCGGATCGGCGGATCAGGAGATCAGGATCAGGAGGTCAGACCGACCGACTTCAGCCAGGTGTCCGCGACCGTCATCGGGTCGGAGCTGCCGACCTGGGTGTCCAGCTTCAGCAGGATGGGCGTGGTCAGCTGGGCCGAGACGGCGTTCAGCGCGGCCGTGACGGTCGGCGTCAGCGCCGACTTCTGGCCGACCGGGATCACGTTCTGGAAGCCGAAGAGGTCCTTCGGGTCCTGCAGCGTGATCCAGCCCTGGGCACTGATCGTGGTGTCGGTGGTGAAGATGTCGCCGACCTGGATGTCGTTGCTCTTCAGGGCGCCCTCGGTGAGCGAGCCGCCGGCGTCCAGCGCCTTGAAGGACTTGAAGGTCAGCCCGTAGACCGACTTCAGCCCCTCCAGGCCCTCCTCGCGGGTCTGGAACTCCGGCGAGGCGCCGATGGTCAGCTGACCCATGTCGGGGACGAGGTCGGCGATGGTGGAGCTGCTGGTCAGGTGGTACTTGGCCGCGGTGGCCGCGTTGACCGTCAGCGAGTCCTTGTCCTCGGCGGCGGCCGGGTTGAGGATCTCCAGGCTCGAATCGAGCTTGGCGCTGAGCTGGGTGTCGGTGTCGGCGGCGCTGGTCGGCGTGGCCTTCGGGTCGAGGTAGGCGAGCAGGGCCCCGTTGTACTCGGGCATCAGCTGCACGGCGCCGCTCTTGAGCAGCCCGTAACTCACCTCGCGGCTGCCGATGTTGGGCTTGTAAGTGACCTTGATGCCCTTGGCCTTCAGCGCTTCGCCGTAGATGTCGGCGAGCAGGGTGCTCTCCGAGAAGTTGTTGGATCCGATCACGATCGAGCCGCCGCCCGCCGCCGCCGGCGTCGGCGCCAGCGGGTTGCTGGCCGCCGTGCTCTTCGACGAGGAGGAGCAGGCCGACAGCGAGACGGCGACGGCAGAGGCGATGAGGAGGGCGGCAATACGCGTGGATCGGCCGCTGATACCGGTTGTAGTCACTGTTCCATTCCGCATGTTCGGTGAAAGGGGCGGTGCAGAGGTCGTGCCTCGCGTACGGACCGGACATCTGTCTGCAACAGGCGGTCAACTCCCGTACCTCAGAGATACTGGGGGGTTACAGGAGGTTCCGGAAGACTCTTGATGACTTCGTATCACAATGTTCACAGGGCCTTCTCTGACATCTGGAACCCCGACCCGGTAGTCTCCGCACGGTCACACGTTCGCCGGGCAGACATCCGAACGACCCCTCTGTGACTGATACATCGTCAATCGCGCAGGTGCGGAGCCGATCGAGGAGCCTTGCATGTCCCCCCAGGACGCGCCCCCGGAGCCATCCGGCGTCCCCGCCTCCCCCGGCCTGCGAAGGCGAGTGGGACGCAGCTTCGACCGGGTCCCCTTCCGGCGGAAGCTGAACACCCTCGTCCTGGTCCCGGTCGTGGTGATCTCGCTGCTCTTCGGGGTGATCATCGTCCAGGAGATCGGACTTGCCGAGACCTCGGGCACCCAGGCCGAGCTGATGCACAGCAGCAGCCAGGTGGCGCTGCTCGGCGACGACGTGATGGCGGAGCAGCAGCAGGCCATCCTGCTCTGGACCAACTACGACGCCCAGTCCACCAACCCGACCGGCTTCGTCCCCGACAGCACCCCCTACGTGCTGGCCCAGCAGGCGACCGACGCCCAGGCCGTCAAGGTGGTCCAGGCCTTCGGCTCGACCATCCCCGCCGCCGAGGTGGCGGCCCTCCAGCAGGTCTCCGCGCTGCGCAACGTCCGCTCCCGGATCGCCGCCGGCGAGCTCCCCGCCGCCGTCATCGACTCGGCCTACAGCGACGCCTCCGGCGCCCTGGTCGACGCGCTCGGCCTGGCCAGCGACAAGGACGGCGACATCGCCCTCTCGCAGCGGCTGGACGCGCTGCTGCGGGCCGACAGCGCCCACGCCGCCTTCGAGACCAGCCTGCTGTCCGCGCAGACGGACGACGCCAGCGCGCTGCTGGAGTACAACACCGCGGTCGGCGCCTACAGCCAGTACGAGTACCAGGAGCAGCGCTTCGGCGAGCTGGCCGACAGCGCGCAGACCTCCGCCTTCGCCGCGATCGACTACAACTCCGCGCAGACCCAGCTGACCGCCGAGTTCTCCATGCTGCAGAGCGAGCCGCAGTCGCTGGCCAGCGACGACAACGAGAAGGCCGGCGTCAAGGCGGCACTCGCGGCGAGCGAGGTGACCGCGCACGAGGCCACCATCCGCCAGCACACCGTGTCCACGCTGGCGCAGCAGATCACCGCGAGCGCCGACTCGGACGCCGCCGACGCCGGCTGGCAGGCGATCCTGCTGCTGGTGCTGGCCGTGCTGATCTTCGCCACCTGGGTGACCCTGTCGGTGCTGATCCGGCACTCGGTCGTCCGCCCGGTGCAGCGGCTCACCGCCGCCGCCCGCAAGGTCGCCGAGGTCTCCGGGCAGGAGCTGGCCCGGGTCGCCGACGAGGACGGCGAGGACGAGACGCCGCCGCAGCTGGAGGCGGTGCCGGTGCTCGCCCAGGACGAACTCGGCGAACTGGCCGTGGCCTTCAACCAGGTCCAGATCACCGCGGCCGGCCTGCTGGAGCGGCAGATCACCAGCCGCCGCAACATCGCCGAGATGTTCGGCAACGTCGGCCGCCGGGTCAGCAACCTGACCAACCGTCAGCTCTCGCTGATCGACGCGGCCGAGCGCAGCGAGACCGATCCGGAGCTGCTGGAGCGGCTCTACCGGATCGACCACATCGCGGTCCGGATGCAGCGCAACGCCGACAGCCTGATGCTGCTGGCCGGCATCCGCGAGACCGAGCTCGACGGCCGTCCGGCCCCGGTCACCCACGCGGTGCGCGCGGCCCTCGGTCAGATCGAGGGCTTCCAGCGGGTCTCGCTGCTGTCGGAGGCGGACGCGGCGGTCTCCCCGGACGCCCTGGGCGACCTGGTGCTGATGCTCGCCGAACTGCTGGAGAACGCCGTCTCCTTCTCCCCCGCGCACAGCGACGTCGAGGTGACGGTCCGCAGCGCGCCGGGCGGCCAGGCCGCCATCGAGATCGTCGACCACGGCCTGGGCATGGGCTCCGACCGGCTGGCCGAGGAGAACGCCCGGCTGGTCCGGCGTGAGCGGCTCGACCTGGTGCCGACCAAGGTGCTCGGCCTGTTCGTGGTCGGCACCCTGGCCCGGCGCTGGGGCATCACGGTCACCCTGGCCCGGACCCCCGGCGGCGGCGTGACCAGCCTGGTGACCGTGCCCTCGGCACTGCTGTCGGACCTGACCGCGGTGCCGTCGCCGGAGCAGTCGCCCGCCCCGGTGCCGACCGCGCTGGTCCAGGCCGCGGTCCCGGCCCCGTCCCCGGCCCCAGCGCTGCCGACCAGGCCACAGCCACAGCCACAGCCACAGCCCGCTCCTGCGGCTGCCGTCGCGGTGGAACGGACCGGTCCCGCACCGGCGCCGGTCACCGCCCCCGCACCGGGCGGCGCGCTGCCGCGCCGCGAGATCCGGCGTCCGATCGACGAGCCGGTGCACAGCCAGGCCGCCGCCGAGACCGTCGAGATCGGCGACACCGCCCGGCCGGCGGCCGAACCCGGCGGCGGCGGACTGCGCCGACGGGTCCGCGGCGCCACCCTCGAAGGCCGTCCTGATGCCCTACAGCTGTCGGGCGTACCGTTCGTCTCGCCCCCCAGGGAAGTCGATGCCGAGGCCGTACGCGACTCCATGGAGGAGTTCGAGGCCGCCATCCGGCGCGCCGAGCTGGACAGCACCCGCAACGATCTAGGCACACCAGAACGTCCGGAAGGAACGGGCTCATGACCTCGCCCACTGAACACACCCCCACCGAGCCCGCCGACCTGCGCAGCGCCGCAGCCGACTTCACCTGGCTGCTCAACCGCTTCGCCACGGAGACCGCGGGGGTCGTCGACGCCATCGCCGTCTCCTCCGACGGGCTGCTGATCGCCGTCTCCCGGCTCCGCGACCCGGCGGACTCGGAGCGCCTGGCGGCGATCGTCTCGGGGATCACCAGCCTCGCGGCAGGCGCCTCCGGCAACTACGGCCTGGGCGGCCTCAACAAGGTCATCATCGATCTGGAGGGCGGCCACCTGCTGGTCTCCGCGATCGGCCACGGCTCGGTGCTCGGCGTGGTCGCCTCCAAGGAGGCGAAGCTGGGGAACATCGCCTATGAGATGACCCTCTTCGCCAACCGCGCGGGGGCGGCGCTCAGCCCGCAGCTGATCATCGAACTCAAGAACGGCGTCGGCGCACCGGCCACTCGCTGAGTCGGCGGTCCGGCGGATCAGGTCATCAGTTACGGGGGGCAAGAGATGAGAGGACGGGCATCGTGGCCAGCGCACCACCCGCCGAGGGCGCGCAGGGCTCCCCGCATCAGGGCCTTATCCGCCCACTGCGCCCCTATGTCATGGCGGACGACAGCACGCCCGCGCCCGCCGCGGCCGAACGGGTCGACCCCGCCGTCCGCGGGGCCGGAGCGCGTGACGACGTCCCGTTCGACCCCGGTCACCGGCCTGTGGCGGAGCCCGGGGCTGCCGTGCGTCCGGAACCGGACCGAACCGCGGCTGCTCCCGCCGCCGGCTTCGACGACGGCGAGGCCCAGCCCGCCGGGCGGAGCAGCCTCGCGCTGCGCCCGTTCCTGCTCACCGCCGGCCGGGTCGCCGGGGGCAGCGCCGGCAGCAGTGCCGTGCCCCCGCTCCCACTCGAGACCCAGCTCGTCACCACCGCCGAAGGGCTCGCCGCGCTCAGCGGCCTGACCTTCGAGCGCCAGGCCATCGTCGCCGCCTGCCGGGTGCCGCTCTCACTGGCCGAACTCGCGGCCCGGCTGCACCTCCACCTGAACGTGGTGCGGGTGATCGCCGGAGACCTGCACAGCGCACACCAGTTGGCCGTCTACATACCGCAGGCCAGCACTGCCCAGGATGTATCCGTACTGCGAAGGGTTATCGATGGTCTCCGCGCCGTCCCCGACTCCCGAGGGCTCCCGCGTGGCAACCGCCCCGCCTAGCGCCGCCGCTGCCACCAACCCAAACCATGCTTTGCCCCAAGGGAGTTCCGGTCGCCACGCCGCCCCGCAGCTCCGCCCGCCGCTGCCGGTCAAGATGGTGATCGCGGGCGGATTCGGCGTCGGCAAGACCACCACCGTGGCGTCCATCTCGGAGATCGAGCCGCTCACCACCGAGGCCAGCATCACCGAGGTCGCGGCCGGGGTCGACGACCTCACCCACACCCCGCACAAGACCACCACCACGGTGGCCATGGACTTCGGCTGCATCACGCTGGACCCGACGCTGAAGCTCTACCTCTTCGGCACCCCGGGCCAGGACCGCTTCGGCTTCATGTGGGACGACCTGGTCGAGGGCGCGCTCGGCGGCCTGGTCATCGTCGACACCCGCCGGCTGGACGACTGCTTCGCGGCGGTGGACTTCTTCGAGAACCGCAACCTGCCGTTCGCGATCGGGGTCAATGTCTTCGACGGCAGCCTCAGCCACGACCTGGACGAGGTGCGCTGGGCGCTGGACGTCAGCGAGTCGGTGCCGCTGGTGCTGTTCGACGCGCGCGAGCGGGGCTCGGTCCGGGACGCGCTGCTGGTCGTCCTGGAACTCGCCCTCGCCCGCGCGGAGCGCTGAGCACGGCCCCGCCCTGCTCCTCCCGCCCCGGCGGACCGGGGGTCAGCGGGCGCTGCGCCTGACCCCCGGGGACACGAACACCCGTGCCGCCAGCCAGAACAGGCCGAGCGTCAGCAGCGCGAGGCCGGCCACCAGCGTCGCCCCGCCGACCACCTTGGCGTAGTTCTCCTGGTAGAGCCCGTCGACGATGTAGCGGCCGAGGCCGCCGAAGGCCACATAGGCGGCGATGGTCGCGGTCGAGACGATCTGCACGGCCGCCGAGCGCATCCCGCTGAGGATCAGCGGGAGCGCCACCGGGAGCTCGACCTGGAACAGCACCCGGGCCGGGCCCATGCCCATGCCCCGGGCGGCGTCCACCAGCGAGCGGTCCACCGAACGCACCGCCTCGTAGCTGGTGACCAGGATCGGCGGGACGGCCAGTGCCACCAGCGGCACCATGACCGGGGTGAGGCCGAGCCCCATCAGCAGGGTGAGCAGCACCAGCAGGCCGAAGCTGGGCAGCGCCCGGGCGGCGGTGGCGACGAACGCGAGGGCGTTGCCGCCGCGTCCGGTGTGCCCGGTGACCAGGCCGATCGGCAGCCCGATCGCGGTGGCGACGGCCAGCGCCAGCAGCGTGTACTGGACGTGCTCCCAGAGCCGCTGCGGAATGCCGTTGGCCCCGCTCCAGTTGGCGCCGCTGCTGTAGAAGATGTCGAGGTAGTGGAACAGGTTCACCGCGCCGCCCAGGGGGTGAGAAGCCGGCGCAGGAGCACCAGCAGGCCGTCGATGAGGATCGCCAGGACGGCGGTGGTGATCACGGAGCTCCAGGCCAGGATCGGCCGGTGGTACAGGTTGGCGTCCTCCAGCAGGTTGCCCAGCGCGCCCTGGTCGCCGATCAGCGCCCCGACGCTGACCAGGCTGATGCTGGAGACCGTGGCGACCCGCAGCCCGGCGACGATCGCGGGCACCGCGATCGGCAGGTCCACCTGGAGGAACCGGCGCGCCGAGCCGAAGCCCATGGCGGTCGCGGCGGCGTGGGTCTCCTCGGGCACCGAGCGCACCCCGTCGATGATCGCCGGGATCAGCACGACCAGGGTGTAGACGGTGAGCGGGATCATCACCGTGGTGTCGCTCTGCCCGGTCCAGTCGATCAGGACCACGAAGAACGCCAGCGAGGGAATGGCGTAGAAGACGGTGGTGACGCCGAGCATCGGGGCGTAGAGCCAGCGGAACCGCACGCAGAGCCAACCCACCGGGACCGCGATCAGCAGGCCCACCAGTACCGGGATCAGCGCCAGTTGGAGATGCCAGGCGATCAGGCCCAGGTAGCTGTGCTGCAGGTCGCTGGGCATCGTGAAGAAGCCCATCAGACGGCCACGTCCTCGTCCGCGAACGGGTGGGCCGCGGTCCGCTCGGCGTGGGCGGCGCGGATGGCTGTGGCGATGGTCTCCTGTGCGACCACCCCGACCGCACGGCCGCTCTCGTCGACCGCGACGGCCCAGCCGGTGGGTGAGAGCACCGCCGAGTCGAGGGCGGCGCGCAGCGAGTCGCGGCCGGCCCGGAAGCTGTGCCCGAAGGGCACCAGCTCGGTGCGGCCCGCCGCCCGCTCCTTGCCGTGGGCCCAGCCCAGCGGGCGCCCCTCGACATCGGTGACCAACAGGTATGGGGTCTGCTTCAGGGTCCGGGCGGCGATCTGCCCGGCGTCGCTGTCCTCCGCGATGATCGGCGTGGCGGTGAGCTCCAGGCCGGCCGCGGTGAAGAAGGAGAGGCTGCGGATGCCCCGGTCCAGACCGAGGAAGTCCTCGATGAAGTCGTCGGCGGGCGCGGCCAGCAGCTTGGCCGGCGGGGCGTACTGGGCGAGCCGGCCGCCCTCGCGCAGCACCGCGACCATGTCGCCGATGGTGATCGCCTCGTCGATGTCGTGCGTGACGAAGACGATGGTCTTGCCCAACTCGGACTGGATCCGCAGCAGTTCCTCCTGGAGGCCCTTGCGCACGATCGGGTCGACGGCCGAGAAGGGCTCGTCCATCAGCATCACCGGCGGGTCGGCCGCGAGGGCGCGGGCGACGCCGACGCGCTGCTGCTGACCGCCGGAGAGCTGGTAGGGGTAGCGCTTGGCGAGGGCGGTGTCCAGGCCGACGCGCTCCATCAGCTCCATGGCGCGGATCCGGGCCTGCCGCCGGTCCCAGCCCAGGAGCCGGGGCACGGTGGCGATGTTCTCCACGATGGTCCGGTGCGGGAACAGGCCGGCGTGCTGGATGACGTAGCCCATCGAGCGCCGCAGGGCGTTCACCGGGCGGTCGCGGATGTCCGCGCCGTCGAGGGTGATCCGGCCCTCGGTGGGCTCGATCATCCGGTTGATCATCCGGAGCGTGGTCGTCTTGCCGCAGCCCGAGGGTCCGACCAGCACGGTTATCGAGCCGTCCGGGATTTCGAGCGTCAGCCGATCCACCGCTGTCGTGCCGTCGGGGTATCGCTTCGTCACAGCATCGATCAGTATCAAGGCCGTACATAACCCTTCGGGCATGTAAACGTGTGGGCCCTCACATTTTCCGAGACGGCGACTGCCCCCGTCAACGCTCACCTGTTCGATCCGGGCAGATAGGGCCCCAGCTGTGACCCAAGGCACTCCGGCAACGGCCGGCCGTTACACCCCGATGAGCTCTTCTGATCATTCTCTTTATGTATTACTCACAAACCCTTGCTACATTGCCCAGTCGTGGAACCAGCCACCACGGTCCGGATGTTGCGGCCCCGACGGTGCCACGCCCACTAGAGGAGTGACGGGGCTCCGACCGATGCCACCGCCGTGCCGACGTCTTCGGCACGGCGCACCGAGGATGTGACGCATGAGCGAGTTCCCCCCGGCCCGCGAGGGCCATGGTCTGCGCTCTGGCCAGGACCGTCTCCTCAGGGCAGCGGGCGGACCGCGCCGCACCGGCCTCTCCCTGGCGGTTCACGCGTGAGCGGCAACCGGTCCCGCCGCGGCGACACCACGACTCCGCCGGTCGACGACCCGGCCTTCGACCCGTCCGGCGACCGGCCTGCCGGCCAGGTCCTGACCGGCGGCGGGCGCTCGGCCGCGCGGAAGAGCCGACAGAACCGGCGGCGGCGCACGCTCAAGGTCATATCCATCAGCGCGGCGGCGGCACTCGTCCTCGTCGGCGGCTTCGCCTTCTACGAGTACCAGAAGCTGAACGGCAACATCACCGCCGACAGCCTCTACAACGGCACCAAGAAGTCGAACCTCGCCGAGAAGCCCGACGCCTTCGGCCGCACCCCGATAAACCTGCTGGTCATCGGCTCGGACACGCGGAGCAGCGCGGCCGACTGCAAGATCGGCGGCGACTGCGGCGACGGCGGGGCCGGCGCCAACGCGGACGTCGAGATGGTGGTCCACCTCTCCGCCGACCGCAGCAACGCCACGGTCATGAGCATCCCCCGCGACCTGATGACCAACCTGCCTGCCTGCACCGACTCGAAGACCGGCACCAGCTTCGCGGGCGGCTACGCCCAGATCAACAGCTCGCTCCAGTACGGGCCCGGCTGCACCGTGGCCGCCGTCCAGCAGCTCACCGGCATCCCGATCGACCACTTCGCCATGGTCGACTTCGGCGGCGTGGTGAACATGTCCGACGCCGTCGGCGGCGTCAACGTCTGTGTGAACAACAACGTCTACGACCCGTACTCGCACCTCAAGCTGGCCAAGGGCGAGCACACCCTCAAGGGCCTGGCGGCGCTGGAGTTCCTGCGCACCCGCCACGGCTTCGGCGACGGCAGCGACCTCGGACGCACCTACGCCCAGCACATCTTCCTCACCCAGATGATCAACAAGTTGAAGAGCGCCGGGACCCTCACCGACCCGACCGCCCTGCTGAGCATCGCCAACGCCGCCACCAAGGCGCTGACCGTGGACAACGGCCTGGACAGCATCCCCAAGCTGCTCGGCCTGGCCGACGACCTGAACAAGGTGAAGACCGACCGGATCACCTTCACCACCATGCAGAACGCGGCCGACGGCAACCGGGTGGTGATCGCCCCCGGTGCGCAGACCCTGTTCAACGCCATCGCCAACGACCAGTCGCTGACCACCGCGAGCGGCGGCTCCACCGGCGCCGGCACCGCGACCTCCTCCGCCTCGGCGGCGGCCCCGGCCGCCGCGAGCGTCCCGGCCTCGCAGATCGTCGTCCACGTGGAGAACGGCAGCACGCAGAACGGCGCCAGGGTCTCCGGCCGCGCCACCACCGTCCAGGGCGCGCTGGTCAACCAGGGCTACAGCAGCAACAGCACCATCGCGGACGCCCCCTCGTCGGCCGCCACCACCACCCTCAGCTACCCGACCGCCGACGCCGTCGCCGCCAAGGAGGTCGCGACCAGCCTCGGACTCCCGGCCAGCGCCCTCAAGGCGGGACACGGCTCGCAGATCACCCTGGTCATCGGTGCGGACTGGACCTCCGGCAGCACCTTCCCCGGGGGCAAGGCCTCACCGGCCGCCGTCGACACCAAGGTCGCCCTGAACGGCACCCACGACCAGACCGGCAACCAGACCAACAGCTGCGCCCCGGTCAGCACCCAGTACACCGTCGTCGTCAACGGCATCGGGATGAACCCGACCCAGGCCTACGCGGCCAGCAAGGGCGTCCCCGACTCGGCCCCCTGAGCCTCGGGGCCCTGAGGCTCGGGGCCCGCTGCCCCGGGGCCCTGAGGCTCAGGGCCCTGAGGCTCAGGGGCGCCCGCTGCCCGGAGCTCAGTCGCCGAGGGCCAGGCGGAGCCCGAAGCCGACGATGACCACGCCGGTCACCCGGTCCAGCACCCGGCGCGCGACCGGGCGCCGCAGCCAGCCGCGCAGCACCCCGGCGAAGGCCACCAGCACAGCCGACCAGAGCAGGCCCTCCAGCACATGGACGGAGGTCAGCAGCATGCCCATGGCGAAGTGCGGGGCGTCGGCGGGGATGAACTGCGGCAGCACCGCGACGTAGAAGACACCCATCTTGGGGTTCAACAGGTTGGTGGTCAGCCCGCGCCGCAGCCCGGACCGGAGCCCGCCGACCCGTCCGAGGCCCAGGCCCGCCTCCACGGCAGCCGCCGCGTCGCCCGGCTGCGCCGGGTCCTCGGCCCGGCGCCGCAGGCTTGCCCAGAGCATCCGCGAGCCCATCCAGAGCAGGTAACCCGCCCCGGCGACCCGCAGCACGTCGTAGGCGGTGTGCGAGGCGGTCAGCAGCGCGCTCACCCCGAGCGAGCTGAGGGCGCCCCACACCAGGGTGCCGGTCTGGATGCCCAGGACCACCCCCCAGGCCTCCCTTCGGCGGCCGAGCGCGGCCGTCCGCAGGATCAGCGCCGTGTCCAGACCGGGGGTGATCGTCAGCAGGCCGACCACCAGAGCGAATGACCAAAGCGCCGTCGGAGTCTCCATGTTCGTTCACCCTAGCGATGCCCGGAGCTGTCGCGGCAGCCGGAGGATGGCCGGACGACTGTCAGTGGCGGCTGCGAGGATGCATCACATGAGCGAGCACACCCCCACCCCCACCATCACCGAGTACTGGAACGACGCCGCCCCCACCTTCGACGCGGAGCCCGACCACGGCCTCCGCGACGCCGACACCCGCGCCGCCTGGGCGCGGCTGCTGGGCGGCTGGATACCGGCGGGGTCCAGGTCCGTGCTCGACGTCGGCTGCGGCACGGGCACGCTCTCCCTGCTGCTCGCCGCCGACGGGCACCGGGTGACCGGGGTCGACCTCGCGCCCCGGATGGTCGCCGAGGCCCGTGCCAAGCAGGCCGCGACCGGCCACACCGCCCGCTTCCTGGTCGGCGACGCCGCCGCCCCGCCGGTCGGCGAGGACGCCAGGTTCGACGTGGTGCTCGCCCGCCACCTGCTGTGGACCCTGCCCCAGCCCGAGGCGGCGCTCGGCCGCTGGTGCGGGCTGCTGCGGCCGGGCGGCGTACTGATCCTGATCGAGGGACGCTGGGCGGAGGCCGCCCCGGGCTCCACCCCCTATGCCGCCGACGCCGAACTCCTGCCCTGGCCGGGCGGGGTCGGCGCGGAACAACTCGCCGACACCGTCCGGCCGCTGGTCGCCTCGTTGCGGATCGAGCAGCTCGGCGGCGACCCGCAGCTCTGGGGCCGCCCGGTGACGGACGAGCGCTATGCGCTGATCGCCCAGGTCTGAACGGGCAGATCTGAACGGGCAGGTCAGGCCCTGCCGCGCCAGTCCACCGCGAAGGCGCGGGCCGGATTGGCGCGGAACAGCAGCTCCACCGTCTCCCGGCCCAACTCACGCTCCAGGCGCGGTCGCAGGCCGGCGAGCAGATAGGGGATGCCGGGGCCGCCGTCGGTGGCGGCCCGGGCCCCGGCGGTCGTGGTGTCCCCGCCGAGCAGCAGTCGCTCGCCGTGGCCCGCGTCGACCAGTGCCGTCAGCACGTCCAGCAGCCGCCAGTCCGTGGCCTGGTTGGCACGTGACGGTCCGTCGAAGCAGAGGTAGGCTCCGCGCTCGGCCGCCTCACGGTGCACCCGGGGCTCGGGGAACCGGTTGAGGTGGCCCAGCAACACCCGCCCGGCCGATACGCCGAGCTGCCCGCAGAGCAGGTCGAGCACGTCCAGGGCCGCCGAACCGTGTTCCAGGTGGACGCCGATCGGCGCTCCGGTGGCGTGGTGCGCCTCGGCCGCGGCCGCCATGACGGTCCGGGCATGGCGGTCCAGGGTGTGGAAGGAGCCGGCCACCTTCACCATCCCGGCACGGTGCGGCAGCCGTGCGTCGCCCTCCGCGCCCGACTCCCCCGCGAGCAGGCCCTCCGTCAACTCGCCGATGAACAGCCCCGCCAACCCTCCGGCGAGCACCCGCTCGACCGTGCCCGGCGGGTAGTGGGCCGCCTGGTGCAGCCCGGTCGCGGCGACGACATGCACCCCGGCCGCCCGCGAGACCTCCGGGAGCAGCGCCGAACCGCGCCCCAGGCCGTAGGGCGTCCACTGGACCACCGTGCCGCCGCCGAGCGCGGCGAAGGCGCGCAGCTCGTCGGCGGCCGCGCCGGGATCGTCCAGCTCCTGCCCCGGCGGGAACCGGGCGCTGCGGAAGAAGAGGTGGTCGTGGGCGTCGACCTGGCCGAGCGCGGCGGCGGGGACGTCCCCGAGCACGGTCCGGACCGCGGTCATGCCGCCCCCGCCGGCACCCCGGCCCCACCCCCGGCGTCCGCCTCGGCCTCGGCCTCCGCCAGCGCCGCCGCCGCGACCCGCAGTCCGGCCAGCGCCTTCGGCACCCCGAGGTACGGCGCGAGGTGCACCATCACCTCGACCACCTCGGCCGGGTCCATCCCCACCCGGAGGCTCGCCCGGACATGCTGGGCCAGCTGCGGTTCGACCCCGCCCATCGCGGTGAGCGCGGCCAGGTTGGCGACCTGCCGGTCCCGGAGGCTCAGCCCCTCGCGCTGGTAGGTGCCGCCGAAGAGCGTGGTGACGATCCAGTCCGGGAACCCCGGCGCCAGTCCGTCCAGCGCGGCCAGGGTGGAGAGTTGCGCCTGCTCGTCCTGGAGCTGGGCCATCAGTTCGTAGCCGGCGGCCCGGTCGAGCCGGGCGTCGGTCAGCGGTCGCATCGGACGGCCTTTCCGTGGGAGAGGTGGAGCACCTGGTAGCGGTCGCCGGGCTGGTCCGGCGGGACGGCTCCGGTCCAGAGGGTGAAGTGGGTGAGCTCCCAGCGCCGGGGGTCGAGAGCGACCACCGTGCGGTACACCCCGGGGGTCCGCGCCCGGCGGTCCATGGCCGCCAGGGCCTGCGGCACGGCCTCGGCCGGGTCGACGCCCCCGGGGAGCGCCTCGGCGTACCCGCTCGCGGCGGTCGGCCCGGCGGTGGGCTCCCCGGCCCCGGGGCCACCGGCGTCGCCGGCGACGGCCCAGTGCCGGACGGCCGGGCGGCCGAAGTCCGTGACGATGCCGCCGAAGCCCTCGCCGCCCCAGAGGAATCGGTTCATCCCCTCGGTCTCGCGCCACAGGTAGAAGGAGCCGTAGAGGTTGACCGGCGAGCCGTCGACGCCGCGCTCGCGCAGCAGGTAGGCCTTGGTCTCCAGGCCGGGGAAGCCGTCCGTGCGGTGGCTGCGGGTGAGCACCCGCTTCCGGATGACTTCCATGTCGTAGTCGGCGGGAAGGGCGATGGTGTACTGCATGGCGTGCATCCGGACATCTCCTTCGGACGATGACTCGGGTCAGGCGACGGCGCGGGCGGCGAGGAGGGCGATGGCGCCCTCGGCCGCCTGCTCGAAGGGCTCGGTCGAGTCGGCCGCCCGGGCCAGGACGTAGCCGCCCTGGAGCACGGCGACGACCGTGGCGGCGGTGGCGGCGGGGTCGAGCGCGGGGTCGAGCTCGCCCTTCGCCTGCCCCTCCGCGAGCACCTCGGTCAGCCGGCCGCGCAGGTGCTCGAAGGTCTCGGCGACCGGTCGGCGCAGCTCGGGGTCGGCCACGACCTCGGGGTCCTGGGTGAGCCGGCCGATGGGACAGCCCTTCAGCACGTCCCGCTCCCGGCGCAGGTAGGCCGCGACCCGCTCGACCGCCGTCCCCGGGAGCGAGAACTGCTCCTCGGCCAGGGCCGTCCGCCGGTCCGCGCTGCGGCGGATCGCGGCCAGCGCCAACTCGGGCTTGCCGGAGAAATGGTGGTACATGCTGCCCTGGCCGGCTCCGGCCCGCTGCTGAATGGCCTTGGGGCTGGTGCCGACGTAACCGCGCTCCCAGAGGAGCTCCCGGGTGCTCTCGATCAGACGCTCCGACGTACTCATGGAAAAACTGTACCTACTAGTATGTACAGTCCGCAAACGCGCCGCGCGGGCCTAGAGCGCGGTAAGCAGGATCGGCGCGGAGGTCGGCCTCGGCGAACCGCTGGCCGGCTCCACCGTCACCCCCACGCCGGCGGCGCCGTGCGCCGAACCGGCCAGCAGCTGCGCCCCGCTCGGCGCGCCCGAGCCGACCAGCCCGGCCGGGACCATCACCCCGCCCTTGCTGAACCAGAGTTCGTAGACCTTCGAGCCCGGCAGCGGCGGCAGGTCGTGGTAGACGAAGGCGGCCTGTCCCAGCAGCTGCGAGGCCACCACCGTGCTGCTGCCGCCACCGGCCAGTGGAGCGGAGTGGAAGGTCGCGTCCGGCGCCGCCAGCAGCGCGCTCAGCGAGGCCGCCTGCTGCTGGGCCGCCACCGTCCGCGCGTGCTGCTCGGAGACCTGGTGCTCCGCGTCGACCGCCACGCCGACCGCCGCCATCGCCACCACCAGGCAGGCGGCGAGCGCCAGTTGCGGCAGCCGGTGCCGCCAGGACCGCCAGCGGGACGGGCGGCCGGAGCCGCTGCCGGCGTCCGGTACCAGCGGCGGGAGCTGCCGCACCTCGGTTATGGCGGCCATCACCCGGGACCGGAACTCCGCACCGGGGGTCTCGGCGGCGGCGATGCCCAGCCTGGCCGCCGTCTCCCGCAACTCCCTGACCTCCTGGGTGCAGGCTTCGCAGACCTCCAGGTGCCGGACGAACTCCTCCGACTCACGGGCGGAGAGCGCGTGCAGCGCATAGGCACCGGTGAGCGTGTGCAGATCGGCAATGGTCACGAGGCCACCCCCAAGCAGTCGCGGAGCCGGATCAGTCCGTCCCGGAGTCGAGTCTTCACCGTGCCGAGGGCCGCGCCGAGCAGGTCGGCGGTCTCCTGGTACGTACAGCCCCGGTAGTAGGCGAGCAGCACCGACTCCCGCTGGAGCTCGGTCAGTGCGCCGAGGCAGCGGCGCACCTGCTCGCGTTCCAGCCGGCGCTCCACCTCCTCGCTGACCTCGTCGAAGGCCGGGGTGTGGTCGCGGGCCGCGACCCGCTGCTCGCGGTCGGTGGACGCCTGCGCGGAACGGACCCGGTCCACGGCCCGGCGATGCGCCAGCGTCATGATCCAGGACATGGCGCTGCCCTTGGCCGGGTCGAAGCGGGCGGCGCAGCGCCAGACCTCGATCAGGACCTCCTGGGCCACCTCCTCGGACTGCGCGGGATCCCGCAGCAGTCGCCTGACCAGCCCCAGCACCGGTCCGGCGACCGCCGAGTAGACGGTCTCGAAGGCCCGCTGGTCACCCCGGGAGACGCGGTCGAGCAGGGATTCCAGCGCGCCCGCGCCAGGGGGCACGGGCTGGTCGCCGGGTGCTACCGCGTGCATGGACACCTCCGGAGGATGGCTGCTCGACCATCATTCGTCACCGGTGCCCGTTCGGATTGGTGTTCGTCGGCGCGGCGTGGCGCGCGGGCGCCGACGGTTCAGCCGGCGGCGCGGCGCGCGGGCCCGGCGACCAGGTGCACCCACTCGCGGTCGCGCTCTCCGGGGATCATGCGGCCGGCCGCACGCCAGTCGGCCACCAGCGCGGCGTACAGCGGTTCGCCGCGTCCCGGGGCGCCGGTGGACGGCCGCCGCAGCGGGACCGGACGGACGAGGGACGAGTGGGCCGGCGCCGGGTGCGGCGCGGAAGCGGGCGGCGGCACCGCTGCGGCGGAGGAGCCGGTCTCCGCCGACGGGCCCGACGGCGCCGCGACGAACCGTTCCTGCGCGGGCAGCACGGTCACCGCGGTCCACCGGGAAGAGGTCACGCCCGCCCAACAGCCGGACGGCCGCAGGCGTCACGCGCGCTACGCCAACCCGGGCGTCCTGGGGTGCGCGGACACCTGGCGCGCCCCCGGGCGGCCGGGGCGGCCGGGGCGGCCCCGCTCAGCGCAGTTCGAAGACCGGGCCGCGCGGGGTGAACGGCAGCACCCCGCCGGCGGGCACCAGATAGGCGTGCTCGCGCCCCGGCACCCGCAGCACGTCGCAGTAGGTGTCGGTGATGATCAGCAGCGGCGCGGCGGCGGGGAAGTCCTCCGCCCGCCGGAGCAGGTCCACCCCCGGCTGCAGCACGGTGCCGCCGCGCCCGTGCACCCGCACCCGGCCGGCGATCTCCTCGACCGCCAGATAGCCGGCGTCGTGGGCGGCGGCGTCGCACATCACCACCCGCGCGGCCGGGACGTCGCGCGCGGCCGCGTAGGAGGCGATCGCGCCCAGCGCCTTGCCCAGCAGCGTCCGGTCCATCGAGCCCGAGGTGTCGAGCAGCACCCCGAAGGTGCAGCGGGCGACCTCCTCCGGCGGGAAGTACCGTCCGGCGCGCGGGATCCCGGGGGTGGAGGCCTGCCGCCGGGAGGGGCGGGCGTAGGAGCGCAGCGGCTCGGGACGGGGGACGAACTCGTCGAACCAGCGGGCCAGCCGGGCGTCCCAGGGCAGCGGCGGGTGCGCGAGCGCGCGGATCTCCTCGACCAGTCCGGCCGGCAGCAGCCCCCGGTCGCGGAGGTGCAGGTCGAAGCCCTGCTGGAGGCCGCGCCGGTAGAACTCGTCCAGGTCGACGAAGCCGCCGCGCGGCAGCGGCTGCAGCGGCTCGCCGAGGATGTCGCCGAGCCCCTTGCCGCGGAGCGTGGCCAGTCGGCGGATCCGCCGCTGGTCGCGCACGATCCGGTCGTAGACCTCCTCGGCGGACAGGCCGCGCAGCGCGGGGTCGTGCAGCAGGCCCTCGGGCATCTCGCCGACGCCCATCTCCAGCAGCCAGCCGTTGATGACGTAGTCGGCGGCCACATTGAAGAGGAAGTGGTCGCGCGCCCCGGCGCGTCCGCCGTGGCGCAGCGCGGCGTGCAGCATCTCGTGGGCCAGGATGAAGCGCCACTCCTCGTCGCTGTGGTGGCGCAGCGGGTTGACGTAGATCTCCCCTGCCTCGGCGTTGACCGCCGCGACCGAGATGCCGTGGGCGCGGGTCAGTTCGGCGTCGGCCACCAGCGTCATCCCGGCGGCGATGCCGCCGAGCAGCGGGTACGAGGAGACGAACCAGCTGAGCGCCCGCTCCCAGGGACGCTGCGGCTTCCGCTCACCGGTGAGCTCCTCGCGTCGGCCGCCGGCCACGTCCATGGCGGCGGACATGGTGCGGGTCAGCGCATGGGCGAAGGCGACGGTCCAGTCCTCCGGGGGCCGGCCGAACTGCGTCCAGGGCCGCAGCACCTGGTCGGAGTGCCTGCCCGCCACCCCGGCGGCGGCGTGGTCGGCGGGGATTCCGTCCCGGCGCCAGCGGGCGGCCAACTGCTCCTCGTCGTCGCCCGGGTAGCTCGCGGGCAGGGTGATCGGCGCGCGGCCGACCGCGAAGGTGGCGAGGAACCGGTTGACCACGGTGCAGCGGGCGGCCTGCTCGCACGGCTCGGGCTGGACCCGCGGCCCCCTGGCAGCCGGCAGGTGGCCGAAGCCCAGGTGCAGCGCGCAGTGGGCGAGCACCCAGGCCCACTCCTCGGGCTCCGCCCGACGGCTCCGGTTGGCGTGGACGGTGCCGTTGGAACTGACCGACGCCCAGCCGTCGGCGGGCCGGTGCTCGCACTCCTGGCCGGTGCAGACCGAGAAGGGGACGGCGGCGAGCGCGGGGTTGCGCTTCAGCAGCGCGATCCCGGCGGCGAAGGCGGCGGCGGCCGCGTTCTCGGGGGTCGCTGCCCCGGCCGCCTTCGCGCCCTTCGCCGGCCGGCCGCCGCTCACCGGCGGGCCTCGACCAGCCGGGGCAGGTCGCGCGCGGCCTCGATCAGGAACCAGGAGGGCAGCACCGGGTTGCCGTCCTCGGCATCCGCGATCACGGTCTGCGCGACCTCGACCGAGATCTCGGCGAGCTGCACCAGCAGCGACTTCGCCCGGTAGGCGGTCTGCCGGACGCCGGCCGAGGCGTGCTCCTTGCTCGCGGGCAGCTCCTTGACCAGTCGGCCGCGGAAGGCGTCGGCGAGGTAGTAGAGCAGGTCGCGGTCCTCGATCCGGTTCGGCCAGGAGGCGTCCCCCTTGAGGATCGCCTCCAGCCCGAAGGAGTGCCGGACGATCTTCGCGTAGCCGCAGAAGGACACCGCGTGCGCCGGGGTGAGCATCGCGTACGCAAGCACCTTCAGCGTCTCCTCCTCCAGCGTCGGGCCGAAGGAGTGCAGCGCGTCGGAGAGCATGTGCCAGGCGCGCGGGGTCGAGAACGGCTCCTCCGACTTCGGCGGGGCGGACCACAGGTGGTCCGGCCGCTCGGCCAGGTAGTCGGTGATCCAGCGGTGGATGCCGTTCCCCGCCGCCCAGACCAGCCAGTCGGCCGAGCTGGCCCGCAGATGGATGTGAGCGAGCCGGTTGACCAGCGCGGACGCCATCGGCCTGGCCAGCGCGCCGTCGGTGGCCCGGTTGCCCGCGCCGATGACGATGCTGCCGGGCGGCAGCTCGTAGCTGCCGATCCGGCGGTCCAGGATCAGCGAGTAGAAGGCCTTCTGGACGTCGGGCGTGGCGGCGTTCAGCTCGTCGAGGAAGAGGCAGTAGGGCTCGTCCCGGGCGATGGTCTCCGGCGGGCAGAAGCGCGAGCGGCCCTCCGGAGTGATCTGCGGGACCCCGATCAGGTCCTCGGGGGCGAGCTGGGTCCCGATCAGGCTCACGCACTCCAGGCCGAGGGAGTCGGCGAACTGCCGCACCAGCGAGGACTTGCCGATGCCGGGCGCACCCCAGAGGAAGACGGGACGGACCGTCGCCAGGCCGAGCAGCAGCTCGGGCACCTGGACGGGCGACACGGTAACGGCTCCCTGCACGAGGGCGGACTCCTTCGAACGGTCGGGGCGGGCGGCAGCCCCAGTGTCCGGGGCGGGATGTCCCGGCGCATCCCAATTTCGGCCCGGCCGACGCCCCCACCGGCGTTTGTACGCAGTCGGTAACGAATCCATCAGATTTGCCACAGAACTGCCCCGTGCGCACGTCCGGGCCGGTCGACCGGACACACTGAGGGACATGAACCAGTGGCCCGAAGACCGGACCGGGGACGGCAGGCAGTACGACGGAGCTCGCCCGACGCCGCAGTACCGGCGTCCCCCCGGCGGCTCCGCCCAGGCAATGAGCGGCCAGTCGGCCGGCGGCCGAGCACCGCAGCAGGGCCCGGCGGCCGAACCGCCGCTGCCGCCGGAGCTCTCGCCGCGCCAGAGCGCGCCCCGGCGCGGCGGCGGCCGGCAGGCCGGCCCCGGCCAGGGCGGACCGGGGCCGGGCGGACCGGGCCGGACCGGCAGCCCCGCCGGCTCGGGCTCGTCCGGACGCTCCTGGAAGTTCCGCCGGCCGCGGAGCTGGAAGCGGCTGATCGGCTGGACCGCGCTCACTGTGGTCGTGCTGCTGATCGCCACCTCGATCGGAACCTACTTCTGGGCCGACAACAAGCTCCACCGCACGGTCAACCTGACCGCGCTGCCGGCCCAGCCGCCGCTCGGCAAGGGCACCAACTACCTGATCGCCGGCTCGGACAACCGGGGCAACCTGACCGCGGCGCAGCAGAAGGCGCTGCACACCGGCAGTGACGACGAGGGCCAGTACGGCAACAGCGACTCGATGATGATCCTGCACATCGGCGCGAACGGGGACACGCTGCTCAGCCTCCCCCGCGACAGCTATGTGACGATCCCGGCGTTCACCGGCGCCTCGGGCACCAAGTACCCGGCCAGCACCCACAAGCTGAACACCGCCTTCTCCTGGGGCGGCGGCGCGCTGCTGGCGCAGACGGTCGAGTACAACACCGGTATCCACATCGACCACTACGCGGAGATCGGCTTCGGCGGCTTCGTCAACCTGGTCGACGCCCTCGGCGGCGTCCAGATGTGCCTGGACAAGCCGATCGTGGACCCGGCCTCCGGTGCGAACTTCAAGGCCGGCTGCCAGACCTTCAACGGCGCGCAGTCGCTGGCCTTCGTCCGGGAGCGGCACCAGGAGGCCCAGCAGGACCTCACCCGGATGGCGAACCAGCAGAAGTTCCTCGCCGCCGTGGCCCACCAGGCGGCCACCCCGTCGACCGTGCTCAACCCGTTCAAGCTGTACCCGGTGCTGAGCGCGGGCATCGACACCCTGAGCGTCGACACCCAGATGAGCCCCTACGACCTGGCCCAGATGTTCCTCGGCATGAAGGACATCACCAGCGGCAGCGGCCACTCGCTGACCGTCCCGATCGCCAACGCCAACTACTACACCCCCACCGACGGCGACGCCCTGCTCTGGAACATGAGTCAGGCCAAGACGCTCTTCGGCGAGCTGCAGAACGACCAGCCGATCACCGTCACCGGCACCGACGCCGGCTCGGACGTCGCCGGCAACTGACCGTCCGCCCGCACGGAAGTGCCCCGGCCCGATCGGGCCGGGGGCACTTCCGTGCTCAGCACACCGGGGTCAGCACACCGGGATCAGGCCAGCGGGGCGTCGGCCGGCAGGACGGTGACGGTGAAGGTCGTGGTGATCACCAGCGAACCCTTGCCGCGGCCGTTGGTCACCGTGCTGGTCGCCTGGTAGACGCCGGGCTTGGTGCCCTGGGCGACCTCGAAGCCGAGGATCTCCTCCTCCACGGCGGTGCGGATCGGCGCGACCTCGGGGGCGTGCAGCGCCCGGTCGGCCTGGGCGCCCCCCTGGAACACGGAGTCGATCTCCTGCGCGTTGACCAGCGTCTGCTGGTCCACCCCGTTCGGCTGGGTGACGCTGCACCCGTTCTGCTGGCCGAAGCTGCCGAAGTTCCCGTAGCAGCCGAGCAGTCGGCCGATGGCCGGGATGTGGGTGCTGTGGTTGAGCGCACCGACGTTGAGGGTGGGGCTGACGAAGTGGTAGACCGGGTCGCCGAACCAGTTGACCGTGTCCTTCATCGGGTTCATGTCCCCCGCCCGCTGCCCGTCCCCGGCACCGGGCTCGGGCAGCCGCACCACCAGGTTCTGCACCGCGGCGATGGCCCGGGGCGAGCTGGCCGCGTCGGCCGGGGCCACCGCGCAGGAGCCGTTCGCGGCCTCGACCGCGTCCTGGCCGGCCTGGTGCGCCGCCTGGGCGTCGGGCAGCGCGGGCGCGCAGGGCTGCAGCACGATCCCCCAGATCCGCTGCACCGAGCCGGCGCCGGTGCCCAGTACCAGCTTGCCGTCATCGGTCTGGCCGATGGCGGCGTTGTTCTGGGCCCAGACCGGGATGGTCACCGCGCGGGCCGTGTTCTTGGCCAGGCCGTGCACCGTGCAGGAGACCGCTCCGGCCCGGTGCGCACACTCCCGGGGCAGGTTGCCGACGGCGAACCCGGACGGCGCGCGGTAGCTGAAGGTCAGCGCGCCGATGTCGTGCCCCGTGCCGTTGCTCAGCACCACCCGCTGCTGCGCCGCTCCGCCCGGCGCGGCCATGGGCTGGTCGGTGAGGATGCGCAGCCCGGCCTCGGGCCCCTGGACCGGACCGGACGGCAGGGGTCCGGCACCGGCGGGAGCCGCCACTGCGAGCAGCAGGGCGCCGGCCAGGGGGACGACGGTGGGAGAGAGACGCACGGGGACCTCCGGGGAAGGGATTGATCTTCACCCGGACAACTCCGCCCCTGGCCACGGGGTGACGGCCCGCGCCGCGAATACCCCCGCTCGGCCGAGCCCCGCCCTTCCCGGACAGGCTCCGTGCGGGTTCTCCACAGCTGTGGAGAACCCTGTGGACAAGTGTTCGATTACCGGCCCGCCCTCGTCACTTCGCCAGGCTGATCACGGCCTCGGAGTTGTTGCTGTTGCCGGTCTGCGTGACCGTCACTGTTCCGTGGACGCCCTGGTAGGCGCCCGTGCCACCGGTCACCGTGAAGACAGTGGTGGGACTGTTGCTCGCGAAGTCCTGGACGGAGTGGTCCGCGAAGAACATCGAGTCGCCGATCGCCACCTCGGCGGAGCAGAGCGCCGTCGCCGGAGCCGCAGTGACGAGGCAGAACAGATGGTCCGTGGCGGTGGGCGTCGCAGCGTGGTCGGCCTGCGTCCCGAGGTAGTCGTTGTCCGCGCTCACCACCCAGTCACCGACCGCCGGTGCGGTGTTGGGGTTGCTGACGACCTGACCGTTCGCGGTGTACAGCTGCGACTCGGTCGAGACGCTGTAGAAGTGGAAGGCCATCGGCACCGCAGGCGTCTGCGCAGGCGCCTGCGGTGGACTGGCCGGGACGGCGGCAGCGGCGAGACCGGTGCCGAACAGCAGCACCCCCGAGGCGCATGCCGCGGCTGCAAATCGTAGGTACCTTCTCATCGGATTCTCCCTGACTCGCAGGTGAATCCCCCGATCCGTCCCATTCTCCCACCGGTCTCCGGGCCGGGCACGGAGCGGAGCACCCCGTCGCCGACGCCGCGTCAGCGCACCGCCGGCCGCCGACACCGGTCACCAATACGCCTGTGGGCAGGCACGGTGAGTGATGATCAGCTCATCGAAACGGAGGACGCCATGGAGTCGACGCCCACAGTGGGAACACCCGCCGGCCCGCTCTCGGAGCTGGGTTCGATGCTGGCCGAGGCCAGGATGCGCTGCGGCTGGCGCGGCCGCGAGGCGGCCCGGCTGCTCGGCATCTCCCGCAGCCAGCTGGTCGGCCTGGAGGCCGGCCTCCGCAGCCCCGACCCCACCCTCGCCGAGCGCCTCGCCGAAGGTCTGGCGCTGACCCCGCACGAGTCCTCCCTGCTGCTCGCCGCCGCCACCGCGAACGGGGCCGCGGCCGAGGCAGCCGCCACAGCGGCGCGGCCCCGCGCCTGAAAGCGCTCGACGCCGCTCCGACGACGTTCCCAGGCAGCGTTCGGCCCCGGCGGAGGGACAATGGTGCGGAAGACACCTCCGCGCCACCGTCCCCGTCAACCCGGCCGGGAACCGGCCCGCCGAGGACCGTGGCGCCGCTGGGCCGGGAGGCCATCATGCGCAAAGTCTCCGACTGCCGCGACCACGCCACCGCGACCGGCTGCACCCTCACCATCTCGGGCGAGGAGGACGCCGTCGTCCGGGCCGCCGCCGAGCACGCCGTGTCGGCGCACGACCAGAAGGACACCCTGGAACTGCGGCAGCGGATCCGCGAATCACTGAAGATCGAACAGGTCCCGCTGCACGCCTGAGCAGCGCGAGCCCCCGGCGCGACCTACGCGGGGACCGGGTCGAAGTACGCGCTCGGGGCGGTGCCCAGGGTGCGGCGGAACATCGCGGTGAACGCACTCGGGGTGGCGTAGCCGAGCCGTGTGGCGACCGAGGTGACCGGCACCGCCGCCGCGAGCAGCGTCACCGCGTGGACGAGCCGGCACTGCTGGACCCAGGCCGCGAGGGTCATCCCGGTGGCGGCCGGGAGCCTGCGTTGGAGGCTGCGCGGACTCAGGTGGGCGTGGGCGGCGGCGGCCGAGGTCGTCCAGTGGGCGCCCGGCTCGGCGTGGATCGCCGCGCAGAGTGCCGCGAGCACCGGGTCGGCCGGGGTCGGCAGGTGCAGGGCCGGGACCGGGTGCGGCGTTAGCTCGTGCAGCAGCAGCTCCACCAGCGTGGCGTCACGGCCGACCGGTTCGTACTCCAGCGGGAGGCGGGTGGCCGCCTCGACCAGTTCGCGCAGCAGCGGGGAGACCGAGACGACGGTCGGGCCGCCCCGCAGGCCCGGCGCGGCCGACGGCTCGACGTACAGGGTCCGCATCCGCACCGCGCCGATGCAGTCCATCGCATGGGTGGCCCCGGCGGGGATCCACACCGCCCGGGTCGCCGGGACCACCCACGTGCCCTGCTCGGTGACGACGGCGATGGCCCCGGTGGTGCCGTAGATCAACTGTGCGCGGCGGTGGCGGTGGGCGGGGATCCGGTGGCCGTCGGGCAGGTCCCGCGCCATCGCCGCCAGCGGTCGCGGGACGTCCTGGTAGTCGTCCCGCTGCTCGCTCTTCCCGTACATTGGCGCGCTCTCGATAGTCCGTGTCGTCCACTCGAAAGCATGCCAGGCCCGGGGTGCCTAACGTCGAATCACGTGACCAGAACCGAACGCACCCGCCGTACCGCCGCGCTGCTGGCCGTGACCAGCGCGGTCACCGCCGCCAACGTCTACCTGAACCAGCCGCTGCTCACCGTCGCCGCCCGCTCCCTGCACACCGCGCCCGACCTGCTGGGCGCGGTGCCGACCGCCACCCAGCTGGGCTACGCGGGAGGCATCGCGCTGCTGGTCCCGGCCGGCGACGGCCGCCACCGGCGACGGTTGATCCTGATCCTCTGCGCCGGCTCGGTCCTGGCGCTGGCCGCCTGCGCGCTCGCCCCCACCGCCGCCTGGCTGATCGCCGCGAGCTTCGCCCTCGGGCTGCTCTCGCCGGTCCCGCAGCTGGTCGCGCCGCTCGCGGTGGCCCTGTCCGACGGCAGGCGCGGGCGCGCGGTGGGAACGGTCCAGGCCGGACTGCTGCTCGGGGTCCTCGCCGCCCGCACCTACTCCGGAGCGCTGGCGCAGCTCTGCGGCTGGCGCGGCGTGTACGCGACCTCGGCCGTGCTCACCCTGCTGCTGACCCTGGTCCTGACCCGCGCCCTGCCGGCCACCGGCCCTTCGGCCGCCCTACCCGCCGCCACGGCCCGCTACCGGGACACCCTCGCCTCCCTCCCGCAGCTGTTCGCCACCCACCCGCAGGTACGGCGGGTGACCCTGTCCGGGGCACTGGTCGGGGTCTCCTTCGGCGCCTTCTGGACTGCCCTGACGTTCCTGCTCCAGCAGCACTACCACTACGACTCCGCGACAGTGGGGCTGTTCGGGATCGTCGCCGCTGCGGGCGCACTCGTCTCCCCCGGTGTCGGCAGGCTCACCGACCGCCTCGGCGGTCGCGGCGCGACGGCGGCGCTGATCGCCGTCGTACTGGTCGGCTGGGCGCTGCTGCTGCCCGGCGACGGCCGGCTCGGCCTGCTGATCGCGGGCGTGATCGTCCTGGACGTCGGCACCTGGGGCAACCAAGTCACGTGCCAGACCAGCCTGTTCGCCTTCGACCAGGCCGCCCACAGCCGGCTGAACGCGCTCTACTTCACCCTGCGCTTCCTCGGTATCGCCATCGGCTCCCTGGCCGGCTCGCTGGCCTGGAGCCACGGCGGCTGGCCGGCCGTGGCCGCCGTGGGCGCCACCGCCGCGACAGCCGGTCTGCTCACCGTCCTGCTCCCGGTCCGGGGCAGCGGTTCGCACGTCCGCCCGGGCGATGCGGCGTCAGTCGCTCACGGCGCCGTCGGAACAGCGTCCGGCTCCGACGTGCTCGCCAGCAGGAGCCGCAGTCTGTCGAGTCCTTCGGTCGAAGTGAGCGCATCGGTCACGGCTGCGTTGACGTCGACGGAGGTTCCGTCCGGGGCGGTCAGGTCTTCGGGGTGCAGCACATCGAGGTACGCGTAGCCACGCGAGCGCAGCGCGAAGCTGAGCGCGGCAGCACCCGCCACCCCCGGCCGCAGCGGCTCCTCGGGCGTGCCTTCGACGCCGACCCCGGCTCCCGACTGCCCGTCCTGCTTGACGAGTTCTTCGGCCAGGGAGGACCTGCCCGGACCTGCCAGCAGCTCCATGACATCGACGGCCGTCGCCGAACGCCCCAGGACCGCAGCGGCGGCCTTGGTGATCGGATCGAACAGGGCGGGAGGGCCGAACACCTGCTCCGGGTCGATCTCCTCCCACGCCAGGCCCTTCACCGTCCTGTTGTTGCCCCCGAGCCTGGACTTGCCGAGGGCGCAGGCGAGCGAGCGCTCGGCCTTGGGGTCGATCGCCGAGAGGAACGGACGCGCACCGAGGTCGCTCAGCAACCCGCTGTCCGGGTCGAAGGCCTCGGCCAGGTCGGGGTGGTCGCCCCTGCTCCGGACCGTGGCCGAGGAGACCAGGGACCGGCGGTCCTCGGGCAGGAAGTACGTGCTGTCACTGCTCGGGCGCCAACCCGAGTACAGCCCGGCGGGAATGCGCCGACTCCTCTCGACGAGGTGGTCGAAGGCCGAGGCGTACTGGGCGAAGGAGATCACCGCCAGGTCCTGCATGAGCAGCGCCCTGGCCGCGAGCTCCCGCGAGCCGGCGCTCCTGACTGCGGCCTTGTCGGCACGGGACTCCAGGTCGCCGGCGAACCCGGCGGTGTACTCGACGAACTTGGCGGCACGCACCAGGAACCCGCCTTGCTTGCCTGCGGCAAGGGCCTCGGGCGCGCCCGAGACCCTGCGCCGGCCGGCGGCGACGGCGACGGCGGGACCGGGGTGGGGCTCCGCCGTCGCCGCCAACTCGTGCGCGATCACCGTGCGCAGCTCGTCGCCGGACAGGGCCAGCAACAGCGGCAGGCCCACCTCCAGCACCACCCGACGACGCGGAAAGGAGTGCACGGTGACCTTCACCACCGGGTGGCTGTGGATGCCCACGGTGGTGGGCGCGCGCACACCGCACTTCTTGGCCGCCGCGGCAGCGATCCCGACCAATTGCGGGCAGTACTTCGACGCTCGGGGGCGGGCCGCACCAGCGCGGCCCAGTCCCCAGGCGAACAAATACAACGCGGCGGTTCCGGAAAGCATGAAGACCAGCGAGGCGGAACTCCAGTGGGCCCGCTGCTCGCCCAACGCAATACGCAGGACGCCAAGCAGGACTACGGCGGCGAGGCAGCCGATCATCCTGATGTTCCAGAGACTGAGTCGCGCCTTCACAAGATCGAAACGGGACAGGCCGCCCGCAGGCCGGGATATCTGCACGCCGCCTGTCTACACCACGTCTCCGCTGGTCAGAACGCCGGGTCGGCGGTAGGCCGCAGAACTCGACCCGCTTCGATCCATTTCTCACTCCGGGCGAAATATCCCGACCTGCACCTCGGGCACACGGAACGGCGCATGACCCTCTGCGTGAACCAACTTCCGGGGAACCGGAGTTGTCCTTCGACTCCGGGACATGGCTCCGATTTTCCCGCCATCGGCACCGGCACGACAGAACAGGGCAATTCGATCCGCCTGAAAGTCGGCTCACGCCGGTCGGCGCGTTTGCCCGTTGCGGGATTCCACTCTCCGCAGAGCAGGCACAGCAGCGTGAGCCGGGGGCCGCCCAGCCCGAGGCCGGCCAGGAACAGCAGGGTCAGCACCGTACGAAGGGTGCCCCGGCCCGCTTCGACGAGGACCGCTCGCACCGGGTTGGCGGGAAGGTAGCGCAGTTGCACCCGAGCGCCCATGGGCCGTCGAAGGTCGGCTTCGGTGTCGAGCCGGTACGCGCGCCCGTCGGCCGCGCGGAAACCCACGATGGCGTGCTGCAGACCCGCTCGGCCCTGGTCCCCCGGTAGCACGTAGGTGGCCAGCACTCTGCCCTCGACCGGCAGCCCTTCGTCGAACGTCTCCCCGATGAGCAACCAGCGGCTGCAGGTCCGCACCGCGAGTGCGACGGCGGCCGAGACGACGAGGAGCCCGGCAGATCCCGGGCGGCACTTCAACGCCGGGCACTCCAACATCGTCGGATCGGGCGACGAGGGCGCCGCCGTGCCCAGCCTGGGTGCGGTCGCCCCGGCGGCCGGTTGGGCGGCTCGGATCCAGACCAGGTTCGACGAGGTCACGCTGGTCTCGCACACCGGAGACGCCGGCTTCCCCGAGCGCCTGCCGTTCAGCTGGTCCGCGATCGTTCGGTACTCCGACAACTCGACCGCCGAATACCGAGGCCGGGACTCGGACTACCTCGTGCGCCTGTCCGACAACGGCTACGAAGCGTCGTGCACCCACGGCCCCCCAGGGGCACTGCGAGGTGGAGCACAACGGACCCACCCCTGTGGTGACCATGGGGTAGATGCAACCGAAGGTCGACCGGCGCCGAACGGTTCGCGATCCGGGTGTGGTCGGTGTGCTCTCCACTACGATGCCGCTCCTGTGATCAACACCGTCTTGGGGGCATCTTGCTGTCACGTATCCGCCGCACCGCTGTTCTGGCCACAGCGGCCGGACTCCTCGCGCTGGTGCCGGGGGCTTCCACCGCAGCCGCGGCGAGCAGCTCGCGGTCGCAGGCCCCCGCGATCACCCTCTCGGTCGGCGCGCACGGAGTGCCCCGTTCACTGAAGCAGGGCCAGACCATCGCCATGGTGGTGTGGTACCGCCAGAACTCCGGACTTCCCATGCTGGCCGACGACTTCGCTGTCTCGATGTGGAACTCCGCCGCACCTGGCAACAAGCCGAACAAGGGGGTCACGGTCTCCTGGCAGAGCCCGGTGACCGGCGCGTGGCAGAAGCCGACGTCGGTGGACGACAACGGCACGTGGAACTGGTACCCGCCCCTGGGGGGCCGTCAGGTGGTGGTCCCCTCCAATTACTGGGCGCACATCAATGTCCGCATCACCTTCAGCGGCTCCGCCTACAAGGGCAGGTGGTACATCAATCCGGAGCCTGCCTGCGCCTATGCCTTGATCGCCAAGGACGGCTCGCAGATCGCCCCGCCCATTCACGTCTCCTGGCCGCTGTACACCTTCACGCTCAATCGCTGACCCTCCGCGCACCCGGCCGCCACCACCTCGGGCGGCCGGACCGGCATCGTCCCGCGGCACGTCAACGGGAACGGGAACGGCAGGCGGGGCGGGCATCACAGCCGTTCTGGTGTGGTGCAGCAGTCGGGGGTCCTGCTCGACCTCGGCCAGGACCCCCGGGGTTAGCTTACGGGGACGGGCGTGGTCGAGTCGACGCCTTCGGTGGCCGGCTCGGCGGTCTCGACCGCCCTCGCCAGGGCCCTGGCTGCCGACTGCGAGCGGGGCTCGAACCCGGTCCGTGCCCGCTAGGCTGCCCTCCCAATGATCGACGCCCAGGGCGGAACCTTGAGAACACGCATACACCGCAGTACCGTTCTGGCCACTGCGGCCACGCTCATGGCACTGCTCCCATTGGCCAGCGCCAGCGCTGGACCCGCTCACCAACCGCTGGCGGCCGAGCAACTGGGGATACGACCACGGCGCCTACCAGTCCCTCATGCTGCCGGAAAGCCCCCACCTCGAATACGGCTCGGGCTACTGGGCACACATCGACGTTCGGATCACCTTCAGCTCCACCGTTGCCTTGGGAACATGGCATATCCAACCGGATGCCCCTGAGGGCTATACGTTGCTGACTCCTCAGGGGCATGGTGTGTTCGGTTTCCTGGCGTTCAGCAAGCAGCCAACCGACTTCGCGGTGAGTGTCCGCCACTGAGCGGCTGCGCTACAAGTGCCTCCACATCCAGTCGGCGCCATGGCAGCGCCCCGTCGACCCGCACGCCCCGCCCGTCCAGCCGCCGCGAAGCCCCAGGCCGCGCCGACTGCTGCACCGCGCCCGGCGACGGACGAGGAGTTCCAGCGCCTGCTGGCCACCATCGCCGAGAACACGGCCCGCTACCAGCACGTCATCACCGAGGCCGGGCCGGAGCAGCTCGTGAAGCCGCTGCACGAGATGAGCAACACCGAGTTCCGGGCCCACGCCGCCGAGACGTGGAACCAGGTCGCCGCAGCGCACGAGTCGCCGGCGCGGGTCCGGCGCCCGCCGATGACGACCAGCGACTACATCGCGGGCGGCGCCGCCCGCTGACTCCAAATCTCCGGCCGGCAGCCCCCATTCTCCCAGGTCTCGGGGTCGCCGACCGGACCGGCGCCCGACCCGAACGTCGCCAGGCCGGGCACCCCACCACCAGCACGAGTAGCAGAAACGGAGCGGCTCGTGATGTCACATCCGATGGGCGACCGGCAGGCGCTGGCCGGGGAGACACGAGAGCTTGGCAATGACTTGGAGCTGCCGGGGTGTGTAGTGGATCAGCACGGTGGCGTTGGTGGTCATGGAGGTGGCTGTCATGTCTGTCGACGGTCCGGAGACCGTTCCGGTCCAGGGGCCGAACGTCAAGCCGTCGGCCTTGAGGACAGTTTCAACCTGCGGCGCCGGATTCGTGTGCTTAAGGTCGGTGGCCGCGTAGAGGTACGTCTGCACGACGTAGTCGCGCACCTGTCCCGCTGGGCAGGGGAGCGGGGTCGTTCCGCCCACTGTGGCCTGGTAGCCCGTGTTTTGAAGGACAGGTACCGCCTCGACGGCCCCCTTGACCAGCTTCACGAACTGCGGGAGAAGGACGTCCGCGACGCCTGGGGCGGCCGTGCTGGCCGTTGGGGCCAAGGCGCTGTGCGTCGCGGATGGATCGTGGGTCGCCGGTGCGCCGCTGCAGCCGGCGAGTACAGCGAACGCGGCTATGCACACCAGCGACGCGGAGCGAGCAGACACAGGATTCTCCCAGGAAAGATCGACAAGCGGCACAGCGTAGCGACACAGCCGCTGCTTGGTGGCATGAAAGCAAGGAGCATCGAATGGAGCAGCACACGACAGTGAGGCAGCGGCGGACGATGCCGGCCGAGGTCGGCCGGATGCCGGCCGAGGCGAGGATACGGACCGGGCTTCGGGGGAACGAGGCCGCGCGTCTGCTGGGGATCTCGGCCGGCTACCTCGTCGATCTGCAGACCGGCCGCCGCTGCCCGTCGGTGACGATCGCCGAGCGGCTCGCCGAGGTCCTCGCCCTGGAGCCGGAGGAGCGCGAGCAGCTGCTCGCCGCAGCAGTCGACGACACCGGGCGCGACAACCCGCTTCGCAAGTCCGCGTAAAGCACTCGCTGTTGCCACGGTCGGCAAGGCAGGATGACCGGGTTCCGCGCACGGGCGGGCATGAGTGAGGAGCGCGGCAAGTCGATGGCGATGACGTTGGTGTTCGGGACCCTGCAGGGCTTGGCGCAAGCGGAGCGGTTCTCCGAGGAGCACTTCGGGACCTCGGGAGGGCTTCGGGTGGCGCGGCGAGCGAAGATCAAGGACTCCGCCAGAGGTACCAGCGGCAGGCTCTACCCCCGCTATCTGGCCGGAGAGCTGGAGCCGAAGGTCTTCGACGGCCATGCCGTCGCCATCGACTATCGCTCCGAGTACGACGGTGAGGACGTGGATCTCGACCTCGCGCGCGACGGCCTGGTCGACTCCTTCGGGGTCGGGGAATACCTGGGTTACTACGCGCTCGGGGCGCGGGTTGCCGTCCGATGGCTGCAGGAGCCGGGCAACCTGGAGAGGCATTACATCGAGGTGTGGGCGGATCTCAATGAGCACGAGTTTCCGATGGTGACCAACCCGAGCCCGCGCCAGGAGAGGCACGTGCAGCTTCCGAACTGGCGGCCCGGAACCTGACGCTCCGGACCTTCGCCTAGGCGAACCCCCTGACCATCGATAAGCCAACTTATCGCTGGTCAGAACGACTATCCTGAAAGGATGGCATCAGCGTTAGTTCCCGTCGCTGAACCCGCCGACTATGTACCGGCCAACCCCGACACGGTCCTGTCCGAAGGCACCCGGGAGCGTCTGGAGCGCTCGGTGCCGGCGAACACGAAACGTGCCTACGGACGGCAGTGGAGCCAGTTCACCGACTGGTGCGACGAGACCGGGCGCTCACCGCTCCCGGCGACACCGCAGACCCTCGCCGAGTACGTCTCCCATCTCGCCGACCTCGACCGGGCGCCGTCCACGATCGAGCAGGCAACCGCCGCGATCCGCACCGCCCACCGGGTAGCCGGACACCGCGGCCAGCCCGAGACGGATGGCGCCCTGGCCGTCCTCAAGGTCCACCGCCGGGACCGAGCCGAGGCCGGTAAGCGCAAGCGCAAGGCGCCTCCAGTCACTCTGACGCCGCTGCGCGCAATGATCGACGCCACGGACCCGGAGGCACTGGCCGGGAAGCGCAACCGGGCGCTACTCGTCCTCGGCTTCGCCCTGATGGCGCGCCGCTCCGAGCTGGCGGCTCTGCGTGTCGGCGACGTCCGGTTCACCGACGACGGGCTGACGGTCCTGATCCGCAGCAGCAAGACCGATCAGGACGCCATCGGCGCCAAGGTCAACATCCCCGTCGGTGTCCACCCCGCCACCGACCCCATCCGCGTCGTCCGGGCCTGGCTGGACGCCCTCGCCCAGCGGCAGGTGACGACAGGTCCGCTGCTGCGCAGGATCAACCGGTGGGGCCATCTACAGGAAGGCGGCATGTCCGGCGCTGCCGTCAACGAAGCCGTGCAGCGGCTCGCCGCCGCCGCGGGCCTGGACGGCGCCGAGGACTTCACCGCGCACGGCCTGCGCGCCGGCGGACCGACCGAGGCTGCGAAGGCCGGGCACCCGACGAGCTTCATCGCCGAGCACGGCCGCTGGTCCAAGAGCAGCCCGCAGGTTCTGGAGTACATCCGGCCGGTCGAGAAGTGGCGGGACAACCCGATGCGGGGCATCGGGCTCTGAAGGGCCCTTGGGCGGACCTGAGCCGCGTCAGGACGCGGCTCCCCTGGCGCGGGTCACCTGTCATCGGTGACGCGGGCCCAGTATGCGTGCACGGTCTCCAAGTTCTGGTCGAACTTCTTGCTGCCGAACGGGCCCGCGGTGAACCCGGGGATGCTGACCGGACGCCCCTTCATCCGGATGATGCGGGCAGTAAACCTGGACCCGCCTCGGCCGATACGTTCTTTCTCCTCAATCCCGGCGACCTGGTCCCAGGGGATCGAGCGGCGTGTGACCAGGGTACGGAGTTCGATACGGTCTTCCGTGAGCAGCGTCTCCGCGAAGGCAACATCGACCACAGAGAACGTGCAGGCCAACCAGAATGCGGCGTAGCCGCCGATCCAAAACCACCGATCCGTTGCCGACGGTCCGTGTGGTTGCGATGGGACCATGTAGGTGTACACGGCGCCGGCCACGACCAGCAGGGTGACGAACAGCAGCCACCCGTAGCTCTGCCACCGTCTGCGGTCGAAGGGAACGATCCGTGTCTCTTCCACCGGGTGATCGTAGGGCGACCTCTTGGCGGGAGGTAGCCGTCCGCGTCACCAGTCGGCCCGGGACCGGGCCCGCCGCAAGGAGGAGACGAAGCGCACCCGGGCACAGAAGGTACTCGGGAGCATCGGATGAGCTCGGCGTGTGGAGACGCTCGCCCATTGCGCCGGTCCAAGGTGGGCCGTCATCCTCCGCTGCTCGCCTGCCATAGATCCAATATCACGTTGTCCAATGCCTTGGTCCGCTGCCGATACTTCTTCGCTGCAGGCTCCGGGTCACGGCCGCAGCGTACGGCCCATAGCCGGTCCAATGCCGTGATGGCATCCAACTCAAGCAAGGCAGCAGCGCCGAGTTCGAACCGGTTGGGGGCGATGGCGGGGGTGCCGTCCTCGGCTTCGCCGACCATGGCGCCGGCCAGCGCCCACGGCCTGCTGTGCGAGATGCTCGACAGCGAGTTGTAGTAGGCAGGCCGGTTGGGAAGGAGACGCTTGGCCATGTCGGTCAGGGCAGGCCGGATCGTCTCGCGGTCACCAGCCTTGGACTCCACGACATCCTTCGTCACGGTGAAGCCACAGTCGCGCAGGCGCTGTGCGAAGTGGTCGCAATCGGATTCCAGGCTGGCCAGGAATCCGGCCCGGCCCATGGCGGATCCTGCCGGGAATTCCTTTGCGGCTCTGGCGCGATCCTTGTGGTCGTTGAGGATGGTCACCCCGTACCGAAGGAGCCGCCGCTCAATGCTGAGCTCGGGTTCCATCAGGTAATTGGCCAGGGCAGCAGCCTCACAGGCGGCGCGGGACAAGAGGGATGCCGCGTAGAGGGGGATCCGTGAGCCTTCGAGCAGGGTGATGGTGCTGAGGATGTAGTCGCGAGCGCCAGCGGCCGTGTATCCGGCAACACTGTTCCCGGCGCGCCATAGGAAGCGGCGCGCCTTGGCTCGGTCGTCGCTACCGCGGTTGATGGCCGTCTGCTCGGTCTTCTGCGGGCTGGTGGCCCCGGGCTTCTGCCCGTAGTCGTCGGCGTTGGCGTCGAACTCCGCGATGGAGTCGTCGAGGACCTTGCGGGAGAGAGTAATGATGCGGGAGGAGGCGATGGCATCGGTGGTCATGCGAGGGACTGTAAAGACTCTGTGGCGCCATCTGCCATGGGTTTCCGTGCGGGTCGTCCAGGATGCAGGTCCTTCTGGCGCTGGGGTCCTGCTCGACCTCGGCCAGGACCCAATGCCGCGAAGCTTAAGTTGATCAAGGAGTGGTTCGCCGGGGAGCTGCCCGGTGCGCTGCTCAACGTCCCGTCAGTCGTGCGGCTAGGGTTGCCGCATGGTTCAGGGGTCCGTCGAATCGGATGGTCCGGTCGCGCGACCGGACCAGGTGTCGTTGGGAGTCTTGGTTGCGGCGGTGCCGCGATTCAAGGTCGATGAGGCCGCAGCGGTGTGCGGGGTGGCCGAGCAGCGTCGAGGGGGCAAACTCCCTCCGCACGTGACCGCCTATCTGACGATGGCGCTGTGCCTGTTCTCTGACGACGCGGCCGAGGAGGTCGCGCAGAAGGTCACCGGATCGCTGTCGCAGTTCGGCGTGTGGGACGCCGCGTGGGAACCGCCGACGTCGTCGGGGATCACCCAGGCGCGCAAGCGGCTGGGCCGGGATGTGCTGCGCGAGACGTTCTACCGGGTGGCAGAGCCGGTGGCCACCAGTGAGACCCGGGGCGCGTGGCTGCGCGGATGGCGCCTGATGGCCATCGACGGTTTCGACCTCGACCTTCCCGACTCGGCCGAGAACGCAGCCGAGTTCGGTTACGCCGGCAACGACCAGTCCCGCTCCGCGTTCCCCAAGGCCCGGGTGGTGGCCGTCGTCGAGTGTGGTTCGCACGCCTTCGTCGACGCCGAGGTCGGCCCGTGGAACCGCAGCGAGAAGGCGATGGCGGCGTCGCTACTGCCCTCGATCTCCACTGACTGGCTGCTGCTGGCCGATCGGGGCTTCTACAGCTTCGCCGCGTTCAGCGCCGCTGCCCAGACCGGGGCGGCGCTGTGCTGGCGGGCACCGACGCAGCTGTCGCTGCCGGTCCTGAAGGTCCTGTCCGATGGTACGTATCTGTCGGCCCTGGTTGATCCGCGCCTGCGCGGCCGGCAGCGGGAGGAACTGCTGCAGGAGGCGAAATCCGGTGCGAAGCCGGACCCGGCCGCCGCCCACGTGGTGCGGATCGTGGAGTACGACGTCCCCGACCGCGACGGCGGGGAGCTGATCTGTCTGATCACTACGGTCACCGAGCCGGAGGACGCGACCGCCGCTGAACTGGCGGCTGCCTATCACCAGCGGTGGGAGGAGGAAGCCGCGAACGGCCAGCTGAAGACGGTTCTGCGCGGCCCTGGGAAGGTACTTCGGTCCAAGAGCCCGGACCTGGTCCACCAGGAGATCTGGGCCTACCTGCTGGTCCACTACGCGATCAACTCCCTGATCTGCCAAGCCGCGACCGGTGCCGACATCGACCCGGACCGGATCAGCTTCCTCAGGACCCTCAACATCGTCCGCCGCACCGCCACCGGGACGGCGGCCTTTCCCCCCTGAACGCTGGGAAGCGGTCAAGGCGGATGTTCTCGCCACGCTTGCCGCGCGCCGAAACTGCAACCCAGCGCGCCGCCACCGCTCCTACCCACGTGTGGTCAAGCGCGCCCGCCACAACTCCTACCGGGTGAAGAGGACTTCGGATGCAGGCACCCGACACGCGGGGCCACCGAGCCTGAAGTTCGCCTCACTCGGGACCGCACCGCCCGCCACTCCAAGATCAACTTAAGCTTCGTGGCATTGGGCCAGGACCCCCGGGAGCAGTCACCCGAAACCACACTGGCGCGCTCACCGATCACGGGCACCGGGGCCGTTCTCTGTCCGGGCCTACTGCTGAGGCGGTACGCCCCAGGTGGCCGCGCCGACCGCGCCGGAGGGCTGCTGCGGCATGGCGGGCGGTGTGGCCATCTGCTGCTGCGCTGACGTCATCGCGACCTGCGGCACCGCGCGCCGGAACAGGCCTGTAATAGTCATGTTGTCCTTCCACGGTACCGAGGTGAACTGGTCCAGATGCCAGCCCTCCCTTTCGACGGCCTCGATCATCTCGGCAATGTCAGCGATCGGCCGGGACAGAACCGGCGAGTGGGAGACGGCGCCACGGAACTGGGCGATGAAGATGGAGCGGCCTTCTGCGGCTGCTCGGCGGGCGTGGTCGGACATTTTGTCGGCCTTGGCGGCCTTGATGAATCCCACGTTGTGCTCCGCTTCGCCTGGGTTGGTGAGAGGAGGCCAGGTTTCCACCGTTGTGCGGGTTCCGTGACGGCGGTTGCCATTTCGTGACTCGCTGTCTGCTCCGTGCTGTCGGTGCTCGGCGTTACGTGATCTTCGTGGATCGCGGTCCTCCGTTCCGCTTCACCCGCAATGGAGGAGACGAAGCACACCCGGGCGGAGAAGGCCCCGGGAGCACGCCGAGTTGCGTAACTTGTTCAGGGCGACCTCGCGGCTGCCCGCTCGGGCCGCGGAATCCAACGCGAGACTGGGGGATCCATGAGCGTCAGCATTCAGATATCGGCCCTCGCTGGCGTCATCGTAGGTTCCGCCGCCTCGTACGTGACTAGCTCTCTGGCCGAGCGTGCCCGCTGGCGCCGCCAACAGGACGTGCGCTGGGACGAGAGAAGGCTTGCTGCTTACGCGGACTACATCAGCGCCGTCAAGGACATCATCGCCATTGCACAGAGGATGGCCTCTCAGCGCGGTCTCTCGGAAGACCGCGCCACACCAGTGGAGCCGACGGCCGCAGAACTTGAGCGACTCCATGAGGCTGAGGTGCGTCGCGCCGCTCTGATCGAGACCGTCAGGCTGTTGACGGACACGGACACGATCACCGCAACCCGGGAGCTGAACCACACCGTGTGGCATCTTGCGGAGCTTGCACGCGGTCAGGTCCCCGGAGATCAGCAGACATGGAATACGGCCTTCGCGGAGTACAGGCAGGCTCGTGATGCGTACCACCGTTGTGCCCGGGCGACCCTCGGAATCTCGGGCGTAGCCATTTCACGAGACCAGACATGGCCACCTCGATGGAAGCCTGTCGCAGGGGAAGGCCCCGATGGCGGAAGTGGTCTACCGCCTGCCTGAACATCACCGTTGTCTGACGCCGAGTTGACGCCCTCTTCTGATTCTCGGCGTGCCGGCGCTACGGTGCGCAGCATCCCGGTACGGTCCGGGGGAGCGAAAGGTGATCGCCATGAAGCTCAAGTTCATCGGCACCACGTCTGACGGCGGCCAGTGCCCAACGCTGTACGAGATCGAGGGCGACCCCGAGCGGGTGGTCGTCCAGGGCGACATCCTCGACGACCCCGAAGCCCTCTCGCAGCTCCGGGACGTCCTGCCCAAGGAGACTTTCGTCATCGTGCCGAAGGCGCTGCTGGCCCGTTTCGGCCCCAAGGAGTAGCCGCGTGGCTGAGCGCATCCCCGGCGACAAGATCCTTGAGTTCTTCCACGACGGGTTCCGCCACACCGCCTGGCGACTGGAGACGCGCCGTTCCTACGCCGCCGACCAGCGCAGCGAGGCGTACCAGCGCTTCCTGAGAGGCGAGCCGCGCCAAGCGGCTCCCGACAACCCGTGGTCGGCCATGGTGCGGGAGCAGACCGGCAAGGGGAAGCGAATCGAGCGGGTACGTCTCCTCGACGACCCGCTCACACAGAACCAGCAGTACAGCCTGACGAGCGTCTCCGAGAACCTGGAGGCGGGCGAAGACGTCCGCTACCTGCGGCGCGCCGACGCCGCCGAGCAGCACCTCCCTGATGAGGACTTCTGGCTGTTCGACGCCCAGCGTGCGGCCCGGTTCCACTGGGACGAGTCAGGATGGGCGACGCATCTGGAACTGGTCGACGACCCGGCGGTGGTACTGACGTACTGCCAGGCCCGCGATGCGGCCTGGCACTACGCGATCCGCTACGAGGAGCTCACGGCGCAGGTACCTTCGGCTGTGTGAGCACCGATTTTCAGCAGGCCCGAGGTGCCCTCGGTGCGCGGTTGCACGAACTGCGCGCCGAGGCCGGCCTCACCGGCCGCGGACTCGCGGAGCGCCTGGGCTGGCCGCAGTCGAAGATCTCGAAGCTGGAGAACGGCAAGCAGACTCCGACGTCGACCGATCTGACGGCGTGGGCGCAGGCCGTCGGAAAGCCCGAGGCAGCCGGGGAGCTCGTCGGCCGCCTGCGCGGGCTGGAGACCCGATTCAGGTCGTGGAAGCGGCAGCTCGCCGCCGGCCACAAAGTCCGACAGGAAGCGTCCGGAACGGAGGAGAGCAACGCGGAAACGGTCCGCGCCTTCGAGCCCTCGATCATTCCCGGGATCTTCCAGACGGCCGCCTACGCCCGGCACGTGCTGACCAACTTCAGCGAGCTGCAGCAGACGGCCTTCGACGTCGAGGACGGTGTCCGCGCGCGCTTGAAGCGCCAGGCCACCCTGTACGAGCCAGGCCATCTGTTCCGCGTCGTGGTCTGGGAGGCGGCACTCCAGACGCCCTACTGCCCAGCGAACGTGATGGTGGAGCAGCTCGACCGACTCAATGGCCTCATCGGTCTGGACACCGTCCAGCTTGGTGTTCTACCGCTGCGAGTGCCTCTCAAGGCGTCGCCCAAGCACGGGTTCTGGATCTTCGATGAACGGCTAGTGATCGCTGAAACGGTGAGTGCCGAGATGTGGCTCGACGATGCCGCCGACGTGGCGCTGTACAGCAGACTCTGGGAGGAGTTCCACGCTGCCGCGGTCTACAACCGGCAGGCGCGACGCCTGATCAGTCTGGCGCAGGCTGCTTTTGAGACTTCGTGAGAATCTCTGCGAAGCGCTCGGAGCGGCGATCGAATACTTGAGAATCATCGGCTGTTTCGTGAATCACGGGGCCTTACCGTCGATGGCATGGCAGATCCCGCAGTCTCCACGCTGCAGCCGCTGGCCTCACCTGTGCCCGTACGCCAGCCCCTGTCGCCGTCGCAAGAGTTCCGTGTCCGAGTCGCCCGCAACGACCTTGATCGTGTGCGCGGCCGTGACCTGTCCGCCGTCCCGGCATCCGAGCTGCAGTTGGAGATCGGGGCAATCGTGTCCTCGCTCTACAACGTCCTGCAGGTCGTCGAGGACCTCGCCGTGACCAGCGGGGAGGAGACGTGATCCCCTTCGCCGAGCACCGGCCCGAGACGGTCCCCGTGGACGTCTGGACCGAGTACGTGCAGTTGATGTCCGCCGCCACCTACGGGAAGGTCCGGCCGTCCGGGTGCGCGCGGATCAACGAGATATACGCCCTGGTGCCCGAGATCCGCGACGCCGGACGCGACCTGGAATTCGGGCAGAGGTGCATCGCATGACCGAGCACCCGGTGGTGGCCGCCGACGCCCTGCCGTCGATGAGCACGCCGGAGATAGCGCCGGGCTTGTGCTGCGAGTGCGGTGACCACACCGACCACAGCCGGATCCTCGGCAGCGTCGACCAGGCCTCCGGGCCCGGCTGGACCGTGCTGATCTGCCCGTCCTGCGACTTGAAGCCGAGGCCGCGGCCCGGCCGGGGGCAGAACCGGTCGCTCTGAAGACTGCCGTCCGGGCAGACCAAGCCCCCACGGCGGCTGCTCGGACGGCACTTGGCCGGCCCTCCCGTCTCCTGCGTGGAGGCAGCGACGGGACGGCCATCGACGGCCCCGGCCGGCGTCCAAGCATCCGCTGGCCCGGGCCGGCACCGACAAGGGAGAACAGATGGTGATCGACTATCTCGGGCGACCCTGTCCGGCCTGGTGCTCGGGGCGACACGAGAGTGAGCGTCCCTGGCACGGAGTGACATACCACGAGTCCGAGCCGGTGAAGCTGGAGGTGCTGGCGGATCCGGTCGAGGTCCAGTGCATCGCGGGCATGGTCCAGCACCCGGACGACGCCGACCCGCGCAAGCGCAACGTCTTCGCCTGGTCCTGGGCGGCGATCTCGGTGACGATGCACCAGCCGGCGGACGTGATCGCGTACGCGGACATGCTCAGCGACTTCGCGGACCAGCCCGGGAGCTCGCCGGCGTACTGGCCACCGCCCAGGCCGAGGACCACGCCGCCCGCTCCGACCGGACGTGAAACCTTGGGCAACTTGCCCACGGGTTTCCCCGATCCGATTCGGAGGTGGCACTTGAGGCTGGCCTCAGCAATGCAGGTGGGGACAGGTGAGCTCTCGGTGCTTGTTGCGATAGCTACTGGGGTGATTCACCCCAGTTGTTGGAGGTCACGCGTCGGCTGGGTCTGCATCGCGGTTCGGTGCAGCTGGAGAAGTCCGCAGCTGCCCGCGGTTAGCACGAGCCCGAAGAGGGTGAAGAAGCCGTCTTCCCGGACGAACCTCGCCTGCCAGTGGTTGTACTGGCTGGCTGAGATCGGCGTCCATGCGGCTTGGTTGAGGTCGAGCGTCGAGATCTCGTAGCGCGGGCCCGGCAGGACCTGGGTTGAGCCCTTGGCTATTCCCATGGCGATGCCGCCGATCACGACGGCGGCGCACAGGAGGGCGAGAAGACCGAGCGCCAGGCGTACGCGCAGACCAGGGAACATGGCCCTCCGGAGCATCCGATCGACGGCACGGTCGGTGGCCTTCTGCTGGGCGTCGGGGCGTGAGCGCCGTCCCGGCGTTATCAGCATGAAGGCTAGGGGCAGCCAGAGCCAGCCGGGGATGAGGACGACTGCTGCGACCTGGGACAGGTCGTTGTGGTCCAGGAGAACCCGGTCGGAGGGCCACGATGTGATGCTGTCGACTGCCGCCAGGATGAGCAGTGCCGCGCCGGCGGTGGCGGCGACGGCGTCCGCCACGGCGCAGGCGCGTGACCGTATGCGCCACTGCGCTAGTCGCGTCCGCGAACCCAGGTAGGCGACGAAGTCCTCGCCTGATGTGGCCTGATGCGAGAGTCCAAGATCGTCCGATGTCGACACGCCGCGAGGGTACTCGGCCCTGGGGACCGGGGGGACCGGTTTCCGGGGGGTTGCTGCGCCCGTTTGACAAGCTGCCGAACCAATTCGGCGCGGCTGCCCCTGGGGCGCGGGCGCTGTCCCGCTTGGTTGGCTACCAGATCTTGCGGGTGACCAGCTCGACCCATTCGCGGTCGCGGTCGCCGGGCACCATGCGGCCGAACGCCGCCCAATCGGCAGCGAGGGCCTCGTACATGGGCGTCTCGCACCGGCGCCGTCGGCGAGATGGGTGCGGAGCGGCAGGGCGGGCGAGGTCGACGGGCGGGGCGATAGTGGTCACGCCTGGTTCAACGGGGCAGCCGTTCGGCCGGGCACGGCGGACGGGGTCAACCGATCCGGTGAACGAGGCGGCCAGTCCTGTCGGCTCCGGGTTACTGTGCGCCGGCCTGGATGGCGAGGAAGAGGGTTCCTACGGCCGCCAGCTGCGTGGTTCCGGCGATGATGTCGGCGATGCCCTTGCCGGCCTCAGTAGCGTTCAGCTTCGCGGCGCCGTCGTAGCACAGTGAGGTACCAGTGGTGTAGTCGGCGAGGGTCTTCGCCCAGTGCGACTGTGCCTGCGGGTCGGGGATGGGGCCGTAGTCCACAGCACTGGTCGTGGCGCTGGCGAGGATGGCGCAGTCGCCGCCCACGGCCGAGACGTTCTCGGCGCTGGCGTCCGATTGGAGCCGGGTGAAGTCGGTTCCAAACGTGCTGATGTCGGCCTTGCCGCCACCGTTGAACCAGGCGGCGACCTTCTGCGCCATGGAGTCGCCGGTGCCGCTGTCGGGCGTGGCCGACGCCGCGGTGGCTGCTGGCCCGGTGGCGGTTGCCGTAGCGGTCGGCTTGGCGGTGCCGCTGCTGCAGGCGCCCGCTCCCAATGTCACGACGCCAAGCAGTACTGCCGCACCCAGAGCCCTGGACGTGGTCATGTTGCTGTTCCCCCAGTGATCCGCGAGGGCACAGACGGCCCTCTCCTGTTCCCCGTGCGCTTGAGCGCTGCGCGGAACATGATCGCACGCAGGTACGACGAGATCCGGTTGGGAGCGTCAACTGAGCTTCGGTCCTGGAGTTCGAGCGCGATTGATTGTCGCAGCGCGGCCGGCGACCGTTGCCGGGGGCGGCTTGCCCTCTCGCATACGCGACAGCACGAAGATCATGGTTCGCGACTCCGGCGGGCGGAGTCGCAAATTTGTGGTGGCCACGACGGCCAGCGCAACCACGGTCGTGATGAACGTGGTTGCCGCCTGCGAGCGGGCCTCGGGCCTGGCCCGGGCCCGCTAGGCTGCCCTCCCAGTGATCAACACCCATGGGGGGAACCTTGCGGACACGCATACGCCGCACCGCCGTTCTGGCTGCTGCGGCCGGACTTCTTGCCGTGCTGCCGGGCAGCGTCGGCACCGCACAGGCAAGCGGTACGGCCTACGTCGGCAGCTTCGACGTCGTCACCTACGGCATCCCTGCCACCATCCACCCAGGCCAGGTGGTGTACGCCCACACCTTCTTCATAGACCGGTCCAAGTACCGGCTGAAGAGCGACGGCTACGGACTGCTGATCGTCCCGCCGAAGGGGTACGCGACCCCGACCGTGCAGGTGGAGTGGCGCGACCCGTCTACGGGCGTGTGGCACGACGGCAACGGGACCGAGGACATGGGCTCCTATCAGCTCGACGAGCCCATGGACTTGTGGCGGACCTACGCACCCAACAAGTGGTATCGAGTCGACTTCGAGATCAAGTTTGGAACGAAGACCCCTGTCGGGAAGTGGCAGGTCTACGGCGAGGGCCTGGACACTACATACCTGATCGATTCGTCAGGCCATGGGGCCGGCTTCCTGGACGAGGAACTCCCAGTCAATCCGATCCGGGTAGTGCACTGACGCGGCGTGATTTTGCGAGCGTACGGGCAGTCGCCGACAGAGCGCTTCGCATCGGTTGTCCCCACTGTGGATAAACCTTGTCGGCGCATGTTCGAATAGCTGTCGAATGGCGACCGGGCAGTGCCGGGCGGGTCAGCCGAAGACGTGGGTGTACAGCAGGTAGGCCGGGCCGGCGAGCATGGACAGCGCCCAGGTCGGTGGGCTCGGCGGCGGGGGCCGGGACACGGAACTCGGCGAAGGCTATGGTCCCGTGTACACAGCGAGCGACCAGCAGGAGAGCGCCCGTGGCCCGGCCGCGAACAGGCGAGATGCCCATCCAGCACGTCCGCGCCGCCGACGACGACTGGGCGGACCTGGACACCGCTTCAGACGGTCGGCGCCCCGAGGTCGTCCGTGAGCTCATCCGCTGGTATCTACGCCGGCCTGGCTCCCGGCTTCCGGACCGGCCGCCGGCTGCCGACTGGTCGGCAGAACGAGTGACCGCAGCTCTGGAGTGGTTCGCATCGCTCGGCCACGAGGTCGATCCGGGGGCGTCGGAACTCGGCGAGGACGGCCGTCCGCTGTGGCGCTGCCAGAGGTGTGGCAGTCACGTCTCTATGAGCACCAAGGGCAAGGCACAGTCACCGAGCGGGAATGCCCGGTGCGTCCACGAGTTGGCTCGCGATGATCCGTCAGCAGGGCAGCAGACCTAGATCTTTAGCCATTCGAGCGAGCAGGGAACGAGCAGCGTCCCTTGAACCCCTCGCCGGGATTGCATGTCCACCGGCGGGATGCGCGGGAAGTCCATCCCCGTGCAGCGCGCCGCCCGCCCCCCGGGGTTGGCGGCGCGTCGTGCCTAGTGCTGTGACCGCGAAGGTTCGCCGGGTTCGTGGTCCATGCCAGGTCGGCGAGGGGGCATCCGCTGAAGCGAACGACTGTTGGCAGCCGCCGAAGGTTTCCCGCCACACTCGGCCATCTCCTCGGGAGAGAAGCGAGTGATCTTCCTTCCCGCTTCGGTCTCCACCAGGGTCAACGCGCCAATCCAGTCCCCGTCTTCGGGATACTCCCAGTTGGCCGCCTCCTCAAGAATCGCCGGAAGCTGTTCACGAGGCACCAGCTCGCCGGGCTGGAGTCCGTTCCCCCCGGAGGGGGACGTCCACGGCGCGATTCGGTGGACCTCGATCCACCCACGATCGATGAGAGAGAGCAGGATCCCCGCCAGCTCGCTGACCGGTCGGGACTGGTCGACCTCGTCGAGGTCGCCCCAGACCCCAGGCAGGATATCGATCTCATAGGAATTGACCATGAAGGCATCCTCAGCCTTGGTCAACGCGTCCCGCTCTTGCTTGCTCACTCAGCAATCGTCGCAGAGGCCGCGGACACGACAGGCCTCGGGAGCACTGACCAGGACATCCCAACTCGGAGCCACCCCGGCGGTCCGGGCCCGGCGAACCCTCCCGGTCATAGCACTAGCGAGAAGGAGCAGCGCCGTGGAGCAGCAGGCGACAGTGAGGCAGCGGCGGACGATGCCGGCCGAGGTCGGGCGGATGCTGGCCGAGGCGAGGATGCGGGCCGGGCTGCGAGGGAACGAGGCCGCGCGTCTGCTGGGGCTCTCGGCCGGCTACCTCGTCGATCTGCACGACTTGGGGAATGGCCCCCATCTCTCAGTAGCGACGACGATCGGCTTTGTCCCAACTGCGTAGGCAACATCGGGCTGAGCTGATCAGACTGCGGATCCAGCAAGCCTTGTCCCTGAGCGCCACCGTCGAACCGTTCTGGTGCGGTGCGGTGCGGTGGTCGGGGGTCCTGCTCGACCTCGGCCAGGATCACCGGGAGCAGCCTACGGGCCGGGTGAGGCCGAGTTGACGCCCGGACTGCCCGGCGCTTGGTGCATGCGAGCCCGATTCCTCAGGTTGGCGCCGCAAGTTCCGCATACTCGTAGCGCAGTCGACAGCGGAGCGTGCAAGCTCAGTCACACCGCACTTCCGACTGAGAGGTGACCGTCATGGCACTGCACAAGCTCGGCCAGGACCCCGACTCGCCCGAGGGCAAGTCCCCGACCGTGTACTACGACGACGAGACCGACAACTACCTGCTGCAGGGCTGGAAGGTCCCCGACGCCGAGCGGCTCGCCCAGATGGACATCCCCGACCACGAGACCGTGATCGAATTCCCCCGGCGGATGATGCAGTTCTTCCCGGAGGTCAACGGTGGCGGCACCGACGCTTGAGTACCTGCTGAGTACCTGCGAGCACTCAGCAGTTCACCTGGAAATGCGTGACGGCTACATGCTCGACGATCCGCTCTACGCCGCCTGGAAGGCCGGGCACCGGAACGATCCGGCGGACCGGGCGTCATGGTGGCGGCCCTGGCAGCAGACCATCACGGACACCGTGTCGCGCGGGGTTGCGGTGCGCCGCGCGCGTATCGTCTCCGAGCCCGTCAGCGAATACATCCGCTTCGAGTACGACGTCACGTTCACCAACCTCGCCGCCGGCGAGGACGTCCGATGGCTTCCCCGAGCCAGAGCCACCGACATCGCTCTGCCGGGAAACGACTTCTGGCTGATCGACGGCAGCGTGGCCATGGTCCATCACTTCAGCGGCAACGGTGACTTCGTCACTGAAGAGGTCACAGCCGACGCCGCCGTGGTGAAGCTCTGCGCCTCGGCTTTCGAAGCGGTCTGGGAACGAGCGATCCCGCACGGCGACTACCGGCCCGCCTAAGCCGACAGTTGGGGGACTGTGTCACCGACATCAGCAGCGTCCACAGTTGAACAGGCCAGGCAGGCCCTGGGCCAGCGCCTCCGCGAGATCCGGCTCGATGCCGGTCTGACCGCGCGGGCGCTGGCCGCGTTGTGCGGATGGCACGAGGCGAAGTGCTCCCGGATCGAGCACGGCAAGGTGACGCCGTCCGACGTCGCACTGCGTGCATGGACGCTCCACTGCGGCGTACCCGAGCATCTTCCCGACCTCGTCGCCACAGCCCGGGGCATCGACGGCATGTACGTCGAGTGGAGACGGATGGAGCGGGCCGGCCTCAAGCAGGCGCAGGAGAGCGTGAAACCGCTGTTCGACCGCACCCGCCGGTTCCGCATGTACCAGTCGTGGGTTGTCCCCGGCCTTCTGCAGACCGAGGCGTACAGCACGGCTGTTCTGAACACGATTGTCTCACTGCGGGGTGTTCACGACGATGTCGCCGAGGCGGTGGCCGTGCGTATGGCGCGGCAGGCCATCCTGCGCTCACCCGACCACCGCTTCGCTGTCCTGGTCGAGGAATGGGTTCTGCGTACGGTGATCGGCGACGTGGACACGATGGCTGCCCAGCTCGGCCATCTGATCCAGGTGGCGTTGTTGCCGTCGGTGAGCCTGGGCATCATTCCCATGGGGACGCGCCGCGGCGCAGGATGGCCGGTCGAGTCGTTCACGCTGTACGACGACGAGCAGGTGAACGTGGAGCTGGTATCCGCGCACCTGACGGTGACGCAGCCGCACGAGGTGTCGATGTACGCGCAGGCATTCTCGGATCTGTCGGCCCTGGCCATGTACGGCGGGCAGGCTCGGCGACTGATCGGTGCGGCGATTCAGTCCCTCGGGTGACCTCCTGCAAGTAGTCGCATGTTCATTGTGGCCGGTTTCCGGCTGTCCCTAACGTCGAGTCATGGCAGATCCCGCAGTCTCCACGCTGCAGCCGCTGGCCTCGCCTGTGCCCGTACGCCAGCCCCTGTCGCCGTCGCAAGAGTTCCGTGTCCGAGTCGCCCGCAACGACCTTGATCGTGTGCGCAGCCGTGACCTGTCCGCCATCCCCGCATCCGAGCTGCAATTGGAGATCGGGGCGCTCGTGTCCTCGCTCTACAACGTTCTCCAAGTTGTCGAGGACCTGGCCACCGAGGGGGAGACATGATCCCCTACGCAGAGCACCGGCCGGAGACGGTCCTCGTGGCCGTCTGGGTCGAGTACGTGAAGCTGATGACCGCCGCCGGCTACGGCAAACTGACCCCGCCCGGGGTGGCACGCCTGGACGCGATCTACGCGGCCTCGCCGGAGATCCTCGTCGCCGGCCGGGATCTGGAGTTCGGGCCGAGGTGCATCGGATGACCGAGCACCCGGTGGTGGCCGCCGACGCCCTGCCGGCGATGAGCACACCGGAGATAGCGCCGGGCTTGTGCTGCGAGTGCGGTGACCACACCGATCACGGCCGGATCCTCGGCAGCGTCGACCAAGCTTCCGGGCCCGGCTGGACCGTGCTGATCTGCCCGTCCTGCGACTTGAAGCCGAGGCCGCGTCCCGGCCGGGGACAGAACCGGTCGCTCTGAAGACTGCCGTCCGGGCAGACCAAGCCCCCCACGGCGGCTGCCCGGACGGCACTTGGCCGGCCGTCCCGTCTCCCTGCGTGGAGGCAGTGACGGGACGCCCCCCATGGCCCGGCGCCGACTGGAGGAGAGACGAGCATGGCGGACCACCTCGGTCGACCGTGCCCCCGGTGGTGCACGGTCTACCACTCCGGCCAGGAGGGCTGGAAGGGCGACCAGTTCCACGTCTCGGCACCGGTCGAGCTGGACCTGACGGACTCGGTCGGCGTGCGCATTGCGATCGACATGTACCAGTACCCGCTGGCGACCCGGCACACCCGGCGCCAGGTGTACGCGTCGCTGGTGACTGAACACGGCGGCGACGAACTGACCGCGCCGGACATCCTCACGCTCGCCGACGGCCTGGTCGTCTACACGGAGCGGCTGCGGCGGTTCGCCGCAGACCTCGTCCAGGCCCAGGCCGAGGACCACGCCGCCCGCTCCGACCGGACGTGATCGTCAGCCGTTCAAGCGAGCAGCGCCCGACATGTCCGGTTCCCTGACGCACGAAAAGCCCAGGTCATGGGCTCTGACCTGGGCTCAAGGATGTGGGCCGCGTGGGGCTCGAACCCACAACCTACGGATTAAAAGTCCGCAGCTCTGCCAATTGAGCTAGCGGCCCGGCGGCCGACGGACGCGTCCTGGAGGGACAGTTCACCAGCCGTTGTGATCCTACCCGGAGAAGCCCGGCGCTTGGCCACCGGCATTCCGATTGCGGCTATGCGGACTTGAACACCTGGCGGTCGTGCCAGGCGATGTGCGGCGTGGCCACCGCCTTCCCGCGGTGGCGCGGGAGGGACAGCCGGACACCGTCCAGGGCGGCCACCGCCGCGCCGGCCGGTCCGGCCGAGGCGTAGAGGCCGGAGACCCGGATGGTCCGGTCCTCCGTCAGGCCCAGGGCCCCCAGGTCGAACAGGCGGTGGTGGAGCGCGCACAGGGCGAGCGCGTTCGAGACCTCGTCCGGGCCGTTCTGGCTGTGCCAGCGGACGTGGGCGGCCTCGATGCCGGCCGGGTAGCCGCGCAGCGCGCCGTCGTAGCCGCACATGGAGCAGGCGTGGCCGTAGGCGGCCAGCACCTCCTCGGCGAAGCCCGAGCGCCGGGTCCTCGGCCGGAGGCGGTAGCCGCGCGGGTCGGCCAGGGCGCCGCTGAGCGCCGACTCCAGCAGCGACACCTCCAGCCCCCGCAGGTCCAGGCCCGCCTGCTCGCAGATCGCCGCCTCCAGCGAGCCGGTGAAGTGCTGCTCCAGCAGCAGCCGGACGGCCACCGCCATCGTCCCCGCGTCGCTCAGCAACCGCTCCGCCTCGGGACGCAACCGACCGACCGCCCCCAACTGCCGCAGCAGCGGCCCGCTCTCCCGGAGGTCGGGGGTGATCGGCCTGCCGTCCGCGTCGGTGATGTCCCAGAGTTCGCGCTCCAGGTGGACGAACGGCATGGCCGCCCGGTCCCGTGCGGAGCCCTTCCGGGGCGGGCCGTACTCGTTGATGAGCCGGCTCACCGGCTCCTCGGCGTCGAGGTACGCCGCGTGGCTGCTGCCGTGCGCGGCCAGGCGTCCCAGCAGCCACAGCAGGAGCAGGGGCTTGTGCGGGGCCCGGCGTCCGCCGATGTTGGCCTTGCGCAGTCCGGCGAGCGCGCTCAGCAGTTCGTCCCTGGTCACGGGGAACAGCCTGCCACCGACGCCGAAGGGCCGTTGCCCGCTCCCGGAGATCCGGGAGCGGGCAACGGCCCTCAGCTCAGTTCTTCAGACCTGCAAGGAGGTCAGCTCTTCCAGCGGGGCTTGCGGTCGGCCGAGGCCGAGCCGCCGTTGTAGCTGCCGCTGCCGCGGTCGTCACGGCGCTGGAAGCCACCGGTCGGACGGCTGCCGCCGGCAGCCGGACGGTGGTCGTCGCGACGGCCGAAGGCCGGACGGCTGCCACCGGACGAGGGGCGGTCGCTGAAGGAGCGGCTGCCGCCGCTGCGGTCGTCACGGCTCTGGTACGGGCTGGACGGGCGGCCACTGCGCTCGCCGTAGCTGCCGCCACCGCCACTGCTGCTGCGGCCCTGGTAGCCACCGGAGGAGCGGCTCTCGCCGCCGCCGAAGGAACGGCCGCCGGCGCTGCCGCCGCGGTCGTCACGACGCTGGAAGCCACCGGTCCGGCTGTCCCGGTCGCCGAACGACGGACGGCTGCTGCCGCGGTCGTCACGACGCTCGAAGCCGCCGCGCTCGCTGCCGCGGTCGTCACGGCGCTGGAAACCGCCGCGCTCGCCACCGCGGTCGTCACGACGCTGGAAGCCACCGGAGGAGCGGCCGTCCCGGTCCCGGTCACCGAACGACGGACGGCTGCTGCCGCGGTCGTCACGGCGCTGGAAACCGCCACGGTCGCCACCGCGGTCGTCACGGCGCTCGCCGCCACGGTCGTCACGGCGCTGGAAGCCACCACGGTCGCCACCGCGGTCGTCACGACGCTCGAAGTTGCCGCGCTCGTCCCGCACCGACGAGGTGCGCGCCGGGCGGGCCGGCTCCTCCTCGACGATCGCGCCGGCCTGGGCCGGGACGACCACCTCGGGCGTGCCCTCGGCCGCCTCGGCCGCGTCCGCCACCGGCTCGTCCTCGATGCCGAGGGCGACCCGCTCGCGGGCGGCGCGGGCCGCCAGGCGGTCGGCGTCCTGACGCAGGTCGGCAGCGTGCTTGGTGGCGCGCTCCAGCTCGCGGGTCAGCTCCTGGACGTCGCGCTCGGCCTGCTTGGCCTGGGTCGCGACGGACTCGGCCTGGACCTCGCTGAGCGAACGGGCACCGGTGATCTTCACCATGTCGGCGTCGAAGGAGCCGTCCACGATGTGGCGGGTGGCCTCGACCCCGGCGTCCTCCAGCAGGCGGAAGACCGAACGGCGCTGGTGCGGCAGGATCAGCGTGACGACCGTGCCGGAGCGGCCGGCCCGCGCGGTGCGGCCGGAGCGGTGCAGGTAGTCCTTGTGGTCACCGGCCGGGTCGACGTTCAGGACCAGGTCGACGTCGTCGACGTGGATGCCGCGGGCCGCGACGTCCGTGGCGACGAGGACGTTGACGTAGCCCTCCTTGAAGTCGGCCAGCGTCCGGGTGCGGGCGCCCTGGGTCATGCCGCCGTGCAGGGCGTCGGCCAGCACGCCGGCGTCGCGCAGCTGCTCGGCGACGCGGTCGCAGCCCATCTGGGTGCGGACGAAGATGATCGTCTTGCCCTTGCGGGCCGAGATGGCGTTGGTGACCGGGGCCTTGTCCTTGGGCTTCACGACCAGGACGTGGTGGGTCATGGTGGTGACCGCGCCGGCCGAGGGGTCGACCTCGTGCGTGACCGGGTTCTTCAGGTAGCGCTTGACCAGGGTGTCGATCTCGTTCTCCAGCGTGGCGGAGAACAGCATCCGCTGGCCGCCGGCCGGGACCTGGTCGAGGATCTCGGTGACCTCGGGCATGAAGCCCATGTCGGCCATCTGGTCGGCCTCGTCCAGGACGATGACCTCGGTCTCGTTCAGCGAGCAGGCGCCGCGGTCGAGCAGGTCGCGCAGTCGGCCGGGGGTGGCGACGAGGATGTCGACGCCGCGCTCCAGCGCGTAGATCTGGTTGGACATCGAGGTACCGCCGCACACGACCTTGAGCCGCAGGCCGAGCACCGAGCCGTAGGGCTCCAGGGCGTCGGCGACCTGCATGGCCAGCTCGCGGGTCGGGACCAGGATCAGACCGCGGGGGCGCTTGGCCTGGCTGCGGCTGCCGCCGAGGCGGGTGAGCAGCGGCAGGCCGAAGCTCAGGGTCTTGCCGGAGCCGGTGCGGCCACGGCCGAGGACGTCCTTGCCGGCCAGCGCGTCCGGGATGGTCGCGGCCTGGATCGGGAACGGCTCGGTGACGCCCTTCTTCGCGAGGGTGCGGACCAGGTCCTGGTGGAGGCCGAGGTCACCGAAGGTCACCTTGGGCTCGGTCGGCTCGGCGGCGGTGTCCGCGTCGGACTCGACAGCAGCGTCGAGGACGTCGGTGGTGGTGTCTGCAGGGGTGGAGTCGGTGGTGCTGACCGTGGCGGCGGCAGAGGCTTCGGAGCCGTTTTCGGGCATGACGAAGCGGTCGTCGTCAACGAGAGACATGAAGAACCTTCCGGGTGTCGGCACGCGCCTAGTCCGCGGGGTTCACCTACAACCGCCTCAATGCGGTCAGCCACGGAGTGCACGGTACGCGCCAGGGCGCCTGATGGGAGTAACGGCGGCGCCGGGCAAATGAAACAAACAACGATCTACCAAGATAGCCTAGGGGGGACCTGGTGCGCAAATCACCCGTTCGGGGCATTGCACGTCACAAGAGGTCCTGACCATCGACAGACACACGCAGCTGCGCCCGGCAGTGCCTTGCCCTCGTGACAACAGCGCTGTGGCAGCGGGCATTCCCGCTGCCACAGAACTTTCTCACGCCGGGCGGGCGCGGACCGGCGGGCCTTCGCCGCCGTCACCGGCCACCACGCACCGCCACCCGCCGCCGTCACCGGCCACCACCCGCCGTCGGCTCAACTCACCGGGGCGGCCGGGGCGGACTCGCTGGGTCGCGCGGATGCGGACGCAACGGGCGTGGCACTGGCGGATACTGAGGGCGCCACGGTCGCACTCGGGCTGGGGGTGCTCCCCCCGGGCCCACCACCGGCGGCGCCACCGGCCGGGGCCGAGGGCGTCGCCGAACTCCCGCCCGCCGTACCGCCCTTGCCGCCCTGCGTGCCGCCGTCGCCGCCGTCGCCCGGCGCCCCGCCCGGGGTGGGGGTGACCGTGGACCCGGGGGTGGGTCTGGCGCCCGGCGAGCCGGCCGCTCCCCCGGCCGTCCCGGGGCCGGCCGTGGACCCGCCGAGTGCCAAGCCGTCGTCGCCGTGGTGCCGGCCGCCGCCACGCCCCTGGACGATGCCCTCCTGCGACCGGTTCAGCAGCGACCCGTCGCCCGAAGCCGACGCACCCGGCGCGGCCGGCTTGTCGGCGCCCGCGACATCCGCGCATCCGCAGAGCGAGAGCAGGGCCAAGGCCCCGAGCGCGACGCCCCCGACTACCCGGCCGAACCGGAAATCTCCTGTGTCCACCCCTGCGACCCCGCCTTCCTTCGCCCGGGACCGCCACCGGCCGGCCCCGCTCGTTCAACGGCGGCGCCGTCGCAAAGGACACGGCAGGCGGCGGACCGGGGCTCAGCCGTAGCCCAGCTCGTGCAGCCGGGCGTCGTCGATCCCGAAGTGATGGCCGATCTCGTGCGCCACCGTCACCCCCACCTGCCGGACGACCTGTTCGGCGGTGCCGCAGATCCGCAGGGTCGGCAACCGGTAGACGGTGATCCGGTCCGGCAGCACCCCGGCGTACCACTCGCCGCGCTCGGTGAGCGGTGTGCCCTCGTAGAGGCCGAGCAGTTCCGAGCCGACCGCGACACCTCCGGCGACACGCCCGGACACGTCCGGCTCGGGTTCGTCCTCGACCAGGATCACCACGTTGTCCATCAGCCTTGTCAGTTCGGACGGCACCCGGTCCAGCGCCTCGCCGACCAGTTCCTCGAAACGCTCCCGGTCCATCTCCAGCACGTCGCTCCTCGGGGTCGATCGACCCCGGGCTCCGGGGCCGGTGGAAACCATTTTGGCGATACCCGGCTCCATCCCATATGCTTCTGAACGTCCCCGACGGCCGCAAGGAAGCCGGGAGGGCCACCCGCCCTCATCGTCTAGTGGCCCAGGACGCCGCCCTTTCAAGGCGGTAGCACGGGTTCGAATCCCGTTGGGGGTACGCATTAAACCGCGTGCAGGTTCGCCTGTACGAGGCCTCGTGGAGCAGTTGGTTAGCTCGCCACCCTGTCAAGGTGGAGGTCGCGGGTTCAAGTCCCGTCGAGGTCGCAGTGCTCTCCCTTTCGAGGGTGATCACGGCCAGGTAGCTCAGTTGGTACGAGCGACCGCCTGAAAAGCGGTAGGTCGGCGGTTCGACCCCGCCCCTGGCCACAGTGCAGTGGAGAAGGCCCCGGCGAGGAGACTCGCCGGGGCCTTTCTGTTGGGACGGGCGGAATTCCCGTGCCGTTCGACTTCGCACCGGCCGTCCCCTCCCTGGCCGTCCCGGCCCTGAGCGGCTACGCCTGACCGGTGGCCGCACCCGGGCCGGCCCGGGCCCGGCGGATCCAGCGGAGGACGAAGACGCTGCTCACCGCCGCCAGCGCGCACCAGGTGGAGACGAAGGCGGCGTCCCAGAGGGTCAGGCAGACCGCAGCACCCAGGCCGCAGACCGCGCCGAGCGCAATGATGTCCCGCTGCCCGGCGGCGAGCAACGCGCCCACCGTGGCGAGCAGGTAGCCGGCCGCGACCAGCCGGGAGGCGGGGACGCCGACGCCGTAGCGGACGGTGTGGCCCACCGCGTCGGCGGTGACCGGGCCGGAGGCGACCGCCAGGGCCAGCACCGCCGAGGTGGCCAGCCCCACCGCGACCAGGCCGAGCAGCAGCAGCCGACGGGCGGGGGCTGCCACCAGCAGCACCGCGATCGGGACCAGGGCCGGGAGCAGCGGGTAGGCGATGACCGCCCAGAGCGTACGGGCGAGCGCGGCCTCACCCGGGCCGACCCGGCCCTGCTGTCCCAGCCAGACCACCGACTCGATCAGCTGGTGCGTGCCGAGCACCAGCGGCAGCGCGGCCAGCGGCAGCTGCCGGAGCCGGCGGACGTGCACCAGGCAGACGACGCCCACGGCAGCGACCGCGCTGCCGGCGACCAGGTCGGCGGTCGGGCTCCAGCACACAGCTTCCCGCCTCCTCGACTCCCGCGAGGGCGCCCCCTCGCGGGCTCCGCCCACCGCGTCCGCTCACCGCGTCCGCTCACAGCGTCCACTCGCGGGCTCCGCTCACAGGTCCTCTCGCAGGATAGGGGGCGGCGCCGACGGATCACGGAGACACGGCCCGGCCGCCTCTGGACGCCCGCCGACCGGGCCGGGTGGTCACCTCGGCCGCTCCGGCAGCCGGAGGGTGACCTCCAGGCCGCCGTCCGGGCGGGCCCGGGCGAGCACCTGGCCGCCGTGGGCGAGGGCGACCGCCCTGACGATGGACAGCCCGAGGCCGACTCCGTCGTGGGTCTGGTCCCGTCCGCTGCGGCGAGTGTTGCGGCCCCGGTGGAACGGTTCGAAGAGCTCGTCCAACTGCTCCGGCGGGACCGGAGCGCCGTCGTTGGCGACGGCCAGCTCCACCCAGCCGGGCTCGGACGGCCGGGTGACCACCCGCAGCAGCCCGCCCTCGCGGTTGTACGCCACCGCGTTCTCCAGCAGGTTGGTCACCGCGATGCCCAGCAGCGCGACATTGCCCGCCAGCGGGACGGGGTCGAGCTGCGCCTCCAGCCGCAGGGCGCGCGCGCCGCTGCGGGCGGCGACCCGGTCCAGGGCCTCCGCCGCGACGTCCGCCAGGTCGTCCTGGACGATGTCGCCGACGCCCTGCTCGGAGCGGGCCAGCACCAGCAGGGCCTCGATCAGGCGCTGGGCGTTGCGGGTGGACTCGGCGACGTCCTGGGCCATGGTCCGCCACTGCTCGTCGGTGGCCGCCGGCTTGGCCAGGGTGACCTCGACCGCCGCCCGGGTCACCGACAGCGGGGTGCGCAGTTCGTGGCTGGCATTGGCGACGAAGCGGCGCTGGGCGGCGAAGGCGGCGTCCAGGCGTTCCAGCATCTCGTCGAAGGTGTCGCCGAGTTCCTTGAGCTCGTCGTGCGGTCCGGGCAGGTTGAGCCGCTCGTGCAGGGTGGTGTCGGTGGCGCGCCGGGCCGCCGCGGTGATGGCCGCGATCGGCCGCAGCATCCGGCCGGCGATCCACCAGCCGACCAGCGCGGACATCGCCACCACGACGAGCAGCAGCAGCAGCGCGACCCGCAGCAGGTGCGAGGCGGCGGCGTCGCGGATCTGGTCGCTGAGGCCGACGATGTGGTCGTGGTCGGGGTCGAGCCGGCTGGGGATCGCGTCGGCGGGCAGCGGCCGGAAGATGAACCGGTAGAACGCCGTGGTCAGGGCCAGCACCAGGATGCTGCCGCCGACGGTGAACAGGGCGGTGTAGGTGAGGGTGAGCCTGGCCCGGACGGTCATCGCCGGAAGCCGGAGCCGGCTGCCGCTCACAGGGCGATCCGGTAGCCGGCCCCGACCAGGGTCTCGACCAGGTCGGGCGGGCCCAGCTTGCGCCGCAGCCGGTTGACGGTGACTCGGACGGTGTTGGTGAACGGGTCCGCGTGCTCGTCCCAGGCGCGTTCGAGCAGCTGCTCGTGGCTGAGCACCGCGCCGTCCGCACTGAGCAGCACCTGCAGGACGGTGAACTCCTTGGCGGTCAGCGGGACCGGTCGTCCGGCCCGGTGGACGGTGCGCCGCAGGGTGTCCATGGTGAGGTCGCCCCTGGTCAGCAGCGCCGCATGGGAGCGGCCCCGGCGTCCCAGCGACTGGACCCGCAGGGTCAGCTCGGCGAAGGAGAAGGGCTTGCCGAGGTAGTCGTCGGCGCCCAGGGTCAGCCCGTCCACCCGGTCGTCGGTGCCGGAGAGCGCGGTGAGCATCAGGATCATCGGGGCGTCGGCCTGGCCGGCCAGCGCCTGGCAGACCTCGTCGCCGGATAGCCCGGGCAGGTCCCGGTCGAGCACGAGGACGTCGTAGACGTCGCCGTTCACCTCGGTCTTCTCCAGCGCCTCGGTGCCGTCGTGGCAGACGTCCACGGCCATCCCCTGGTCGCGCAGGCCCTCGGCAATGCGTGCGGCCAGGCGTTCTTCGTCCTCGACGACCAGGATGCGCATCCCGTCATTCTCCCTCGGACGGTCGGACTCCGGCCGGAGCAGCGGCCCGGGCCGAGGGTCGCGGGGCGGCCGACCGGGAGGCGGACGGCGCGGTGCGGGCGGCCTGGGCCGCCTTGTCGAGGGCGGCCTGGAGCGACTGGGCGTAGCCGTCGGAGGTGTAGGTCGCACCGGAGACCACGTCGATGTCCGCGCCCTGGGCCTTCAGCGCCTCGGCGGTGAGGAGCGGCAGCGCATAGGAGTCGATCTCGCTGCTGCGCCCGCCGGAGGTCTGCTGCAGGACGGCCACACCGGTCAGCTTCCCGGCCTTCAGCACTGCCTGGACCTGCATGGTCCCGTAGCGGGTGGGGACGGAGCTGCCGGTGTAGCTGCCGCTCGCGGTGGCGGGCGGCGCGGCGGCGGCGCCGGTGGAGCTGTTCACCGCCGGGGCGGACCCGCCCAGCGCCGGCCGGAGGGCGCCCCCGGTCCCGGCCTTCACCCCGATGATCAGAGCGACGCCGGTCGTGGTCGCGGCCAGCGCCATGGTGGTCCTGCGCATGCAGCCTCTCCCTTCCTGGTCAGAACTGGAACGCCTCGATGTGGATCCGGTGGCGGGGGACGCCCGAGCGGCGCAGCTCGGCCCGCACCGACTCGGTCATCCCGACCGGTCCGCAGAGGTAGACCTCGCGCTGGGCGAGGTCGGGGACCATCCGCCGGAGCTCGGCGCCGCGCAGCGGGTCGTCGTGGGCGCCGCCGCGCGGGCCGGTCCGGGCGAAGAGGCCGAAGCCCCGCCTGCGGGCGATGGACTCCAGTTCCCCGTAGAGCGCCAGGTCCTCCGGCTGCGAGGCCCGGTAGACCAGGACGACATCGGCGCCCTGCCCCGGCAGGGTCTCGTAGAGGGCCCGGAGCGGGGTGATCCCCGCGCCGCCGCCGATCAGCAGCGTCCGTCGGCGCCGCCTGCCCCAGCGTGCGCTCCGGCGCGCGGTGAAGGCTCCGTAGGGGCCCTCGAACCACACCCGGGTGCCGGGCCGCAGCCGGCCGAGGCCGGCGCTGGAGTCCCCGAGGTCCTTGACCGTGATCCGCAGGCCGTCGGCCCGGGGCGCGGCCGAGAGCGAGTAGGGGTGGGACTGCCACCACTGGCCCCGGGCCAGGAAGCGCCAGCGCAGGAACTGCCCGGCCTCGGCCCCGAGCCGGTCGAGCCGGCGGCCGCGGAGGTGGACGGAGACCACGCCGGGGCCTTCGACGACCACCCGCTCGACCCGTACCCGGTGCCGCAGCGAGCGGGCGAGCGGCAGCGCCACCCGGAAGAGCAGTACCGCGGCGGCCACGGCGATGTGGGCGGCGGACCAGAGCACCCGGTTGCGCAGCGAGGCGGAGAACTCGGTGCCGACCGCGAACTCGTGGGCGAAGGCCAGCCCGATGGCCAGGTACACCAGCAGGTGGACGTGGTACCAGGACTCGTAGGAGAGCTTGCGCCGCACGGCGCGGGCGGAGACCACGCCGACCAGGACCAGCAGTCCGAGCGAGATCGCGGAGAGCCAGACGTCCGGGTAGTCGAAGATCACGCTGACGCCCTCGGCCACCGGGTTCCGCCCGGACTGCCAGGCGTAGCCGAGCACGATCAGCACCGCGTGGGCGCAGGCCAGGCCGACGGTGTACTCGCCGAGCGCGCGGTGGTGGCGGGCGACGGTGTCCGAGCCGACCCGGTTCTCCAGCCAGGGCACCCGCGCCATCAGCGCGACCAGGACCAGCAGCAGGTAGGCGGCCAGCAGCCCGGCGATCCGGCCGGCCGCGGTGAGGCAGGCCGCGCCGTTGTCGAGCGAGCCGGGGATGGTGTTCTGCCACCAGACGAAGAGGACCGGCGGCACTCCGGCCGCGATGGCCAGCAGCAGCGCCCAGGAGCGGAGCCGGTGCGGTGCGACCAGTCCGTCGATACCGCCCGGAGTGCCCGCGCGGCCCCGGTGTCGGGCCTGCTGCGAGGGGGGTGTGCCCACGGCGGTCATGAGCGGCTCCGGTCGGTGCGGCTGCGGGTGCTGTTCGGTGCGTCGCGGCACCGGCTCCGGTCGGCCGGTGCGACAGGGTGTCGCCCGGCACCTCCGCCAGGTACCACCAGCACTCTCGCCGCAGCGGCCTAACACTGCGGTAACAGCCGCCGCCCGGGCTACCGCAGGGCCGGGGCCACCGCCGGGGCGGCCGAGGAGGCGTTCGAGTCGTGGTCGGAACTCCCGCCGGACTCCCCGCCGGTGGTGCCGCCGGCGACCAGCCCCACCACCAGGAACAGCACCAGCAGCGCCTTCGCCGCACCGCTGAGCACCAGCGGCCGGGTGGCCGAGACCACCGGCCCGGTCGGCCGGTCGCCGTCGCCGAACAGCCGCTTGGGGTAGGCGGAGGAGAGCAGCAGGCTGTACGCGCCGAACCGCATGGAGAAGCGGAGGACCGCCGCCGTGGCCTCGAACAGCGGCCTCGGCATCCGGCCGAGGACCAGCACGACCAGCCAGACGAAGAAGGAGAGCACGGTCCAGCCGCCGACGGCCAGCGCCTGGACGATCGCGGCCGGGATCATCAGCAGCAGCCGGAAGAAGACCGCGAGCCGGTTCAGCGTCCCGGGCCGCACCTCCACCTGGACCAGGTGGTCGACCGGCAGGAACAGCGCGAACGGCGGGTAGCTGTCGACCAGCAGCATCGAACTGGAGGCCACCCGGGTCTCGTAGGCGAGGTAGCCCGCGAGGTAGCGGGCGGTCGGGGCCGGCATCCGGCCCAGCACCAGCGCGCCGAACCAGGCCGCGACCACCACGAAGAAGGCGACGACGGACAGCGCCCAGACCACCACGTACTGCGGGATCAGCAGCAGGTGGCGCAGCAGCACGGTGAGCCGGCGCTGGCGGCCGGGCTCCGGGACGTCCAGGGCCGGCAGCCATTCACCGGCCCCGTGCTCCCGGGGTGGTTCCGGTGCTGCCCAGGTGGCGTTCGCCATGTCCGCGCTCCTTCGGCCGGGCCGCCCGTCGCCCCGGTGCGTCCACGCTCGCAGCTGGGGCGTGGCCGGGCACCCCGGCGGACCCGTCCGGTCGACCCGCGCCGGCCGCGGACCGCGGGCCTGCACCGCTCGCCGCTCGCGGATCGCGGTTCGCGGTTCGCGGTCCGCACTGCCGTCCTCCCGGCGAACTCCCGGTGTCGGCCGGGTGAATGCTTGGACCGGCGGACCAAGGGAGCCCGGGCGCGGAGGGCCCCGGGCGGGCCGGGGCCGCGGCGCCGGTGGGTAGGGTGCCGCCAACCCCCCTTCCCCCGAACGAACGGAAGAACAGCTGTGTCCAGTACCTGGCCCGCCGGCCCCCGCCGCGTCCTGGTCGTCGGCATCGACGGCGTCCGACTCGACCTGCTCCCGGAGCTGGACACCCCGCACCTGGACTCCGTGGCCGCGGCCGGCTTCCTGGCGCCGGTCGAGGTCGACGAGGCCACGCCGACCATGTCCGGGCCGTGCTGGGCCACCATCGCCACCGGTGTCGGCGTCGCCAAGCACGGCGTCTTCGGCAACCACTTCGGCGGCAACCGGCTGGACGTCTTCCCGGACTTCACCACCCGGCTGGCCTCGGCCCACCGGCGGCGCACCTTCGCGGCCGGCGGCTGGGAGCCGCTGTTCCTGGCCCGTGAGGGCGGCCCGCTGTTCGCCGCCCCCGGCCGGCTCTCCTACGTGGCACCGCTGGAGGACTCCCCGGAGGCCTGGGAGGTCTGCGACGAGCGGGTGACCGCCGAGGCCGTGTACGTGCTGGGCGGCGCGGACGACCCGCAGGCGTCCTTCGTCTACCTGGGCGCGGTCGACGAGACCGCCCACTTCCTGGGCTGCGGGGCGGAGTACCGCCGCTCGATCGCCCTGGCCGACCAGCGGCTGGGCCGGCTGCTGGCGGCGGTCCGCGGCCGCTCGACCCATGCCGAGGAGGAGTGGACGGTGATCGTGGTGACCGACCACGGCCATGTCGACGCGGGCGGCCACGGCGGGCGCAGCACCGTGGAGCGGACGGCCTGGGTGGCCGCCTCCGGCCCCGGCATCGCGGCCGGCGGGCCGGTCCTGCCGGTCCGCCACGTCGACGTCGCGGCGCAGGTCTACGCCGCCCTGGAGATAGCCCCCGACCCGCACTGGACCCTGGAGGGCCGCCCGTTCACTCCGGCCGCCGAACCGGCGCCGGTCGGCTGAGCCCCCGGCGTACTCCTGGCAGCGGCGCGCGCCCGCCCCGGTCCCGACGACCGGCGGCGGGCGCGCCGTTGGGTACCGGGGGTCTGTGTACGCAGAGGGCCTGTTGCCGTGCACCCGTTCGGCGCTATGTTGACACAAAGTCTCATAAGCGGCCCGCACCTCGCCTCCGGCGGCAGACCTCCACCGAAGGCCGGTACGGACCGCATTCGCCGTACTACGCTCTGCCAGGGCCGAGCCGGAGCCGCAGGAGGACGTCATGCCCGCCGTTTCCACCGAACACGCGCAGCTGCGCCCGCGCCGGGTCGCCTTCGACTGGAGCGACACCCCGCTGCACTGGGTGCCGGGCGACCCCTTCTCCACTCACATGATCAATGTGCTGCACCTGCTGCTGCCGGCCGGTGAGCGCTGGTTCGTCCACGTCTACAAGCAGATCCTGCCGCTGGTCCGCGACCCCGCCCTGCGCGAGGACGTGATCGGCTTCATCGGCCAGGAGGCGATGCACGCCCAGGCCCACTCCACCGTGCTGGACCACCTGCGGGCCCAGGGGCTCGACCCCACCCCGTACACCGAGCAGATGGACTGGTTCTTCGAGCACCTGCTCGGCGACACCACCGCGCCGCCGCTGGGCCGGCGCTGGTGGCTGATGGAGCGGGTCGCGATCATCGCCGCGATCGAGCACTACACCGCCGTCCTCGGCAAGTGGGTGCTGGACGCGGAGGGCTTCGAGCGGTACGGCGCCGACCCGATGATGCTGGACCTGCTGCGCTGGCACGGCGCGGAGGAGGTCGAGCACCGCTCCGTCGCCTTCGACGTCTTCCAGCACCTGGACGGCGGCTACGGGCGGCGGCAGCGGACCATGGCCATCGTCTTCCCGACCATGGCCTGGCTGTGGGTGCGCGGGGTGAAGTTCTTCCTGGCGAACGACCCCGAACTCACCCCCGCCCAGCGGCGGGCGGCCGAACCGCACCTGCGCGACTGGGTCAGGGCCGGACGGGCCGACCTGGTCCCCGCGCCGAAGATGCTCCTCGCCGCCGTGCCGCGCTACCTGCGCCGCCGCTACCACCCCTCACAGGAGGGCTCGACCGCGAAGGCCCTGGCCTATCTGGCGAGCTCCCCGGCCGCGCGGGCGGCCGAGGCAGCCGCCGCGCCGCCCGTGCTGGAACTGGTCGTGGCCGGGCGCGGCCGTCCGGCCGAGGACGTCGCCGAGCTGCGGCTCGCGGCGGCCGACGGGGGCGAGCTGCCGGCCTGGGAGCCCGGCGCCCACCTGGACCTGCTGCTGCCCTCCGGCCTGGTCCGGCAGTACTCCCTCTGCGGCGACCCGGCCGACCGCTCGGCCTACCGGATCGCGGTCCGGCTCACCGAGGACAGCCGGGGCGGCTCCCGCGAGGTCCACCAGGCACTCACGCCCGGCGCGCGGATCGACGCGCACCCGCCGCGCAACCGCTTCGCCTCCGGCGACGACCCCGAGCGCCCGCAGTTCTTCGTCGCCGGCGGCATCGGCATCACCCCGATCCTGCCGAAGGTCCGCGCGGCCGCCGCCCGGGGCGCCGACTGGCAGCTGCTCTACCTCGGCCGTTCGCGCCCGACCATGCCCTACCTCGACGAAGTCGAGGCTCTGGACGGGCTCGGGGCCGTCGAGGGGTCGGTCGGACGGGTCCGCGTCGTCGCCACCGGGACCGAGGGCCGGCCCGACCTCGCCGCCGCGCTGGCCGGGGCCCCGGCCGACGCCGAGGTCCAGGTCTGCGGCCCGGAAGGGCTGACCGACGCCGTGGTCGCCGCCCTGGCCGAGCTGCGCCCCGGAGCCGAGGCCCGGCTGGAGCGCTTCCACCCCGCCGGGGGCGCGGCGGACCAGGCCGACGCCGAGGTCGAGGTCGAGCTCGCCCGCAGCGGCCGGACGGTCACCGTCCCGGCCGCGCGCAGTGTGCTCGGCGCCCTCCGCGAGGAACTGCCCGACCTGCCCTACTCCTGCGAGCAGGGCTTCTGCGGCACCTGCCGGGCCACCGTGCTGGCCGGGACGCCGGACCACCGCGGCGAGGCGCTGACCGAGGCGGAGCAGGAGGACTCGATGCTGCTCTGCGTCTCCCGCAGCCGGGACGGCCGACTGGTGCTGGACCTCTGACCGCACCCCTCTCCATGGCCACCGCCTCTCCATGGCCACCGGCCACGGCCGCGACCCCGGGCCGCCAGGGTCGCGGCCGGACCGGTGCCCGGGGAGACTGATGCCGTGACAGCTGACGAGGCGGACGCCGCGCGCCCCCCGGACGGGCCGGACGGCCAGGCGCACGAGGGCGAGGCGCACCAGAACGGCATCGGCGGCCGGCTGAACTGGCTCCGGGCCGCCGTGCTCGGCGCGAACGACGGGGTGGTGTCCACGGCCGGCCTGGTGGTCGGCGTGGCCGGGGCGACCAGTTCCGCGGACGCCCTGCTCACCGCCGGCCTGGCCGGACTGCTGGCCGGCTCGCTGTCGATGGCGGCCGGCGAGTACGTGTCGGTCAGCACCCAGCGGGACTCCGAGCAGGCCGCCCTGGACCAGGAGCGCCAGGAGCTCCGGACCACGCCCGAGGCCGAGCTGGCCGAACTGGCCGGGCTCTACCGGGCCAAGGGCCTGGACGCGGAGCTGGCCCAGGCAGTGGCGGTCCAGCTGACCCGCCACGACGCGCTGGCCGCGCACGCCGAGACCGAGCTGGGCATCGACCCCGACGGGCTGGCCAACCCCTGGCACGCCGCCTTCGCCAGCTTCCTGGCCTTCACCGTGGGGGCGCTGCTGCCGCTGCTGGCGATGGTGCTGCCGCCCGCGTCGGTCCGGCTGCCGATCACCGTGGTGTCGGTGCTGGCGGCGCTCACCGGCTGCGGCTGGATCAGCGCCCTGCTGGGGAGGGCCCCGGTCCGCCCGGCGGTGCTGCGCAACGTGGCCGGCGGCGCCCTCGCCATGGCGATCACCTACGGCGTCGGCGAGCTGCTGGGCGCCTCCGGCGCCTGAGCCCGGGCCTGCGGGCCCGGTGCCCACCTGCGGTTCGACCAGGGGGCTGCGGATGGAGTACAGTTCCGTTGTCGCACAGCAAGCGGGTGCGTCGCTCAAGGCCTCGTGGAGCAGTTGGTTAGCTCGCCACCCTGTCAAGGTGGAGGTCGCGGGTTCAAGTCCCGTCGAGGTCGCATGATGCAGAAGGCCCGGATCCGAATGGATCCGGGCCTTCTGCATTTCCGCAGGCCATCCAGGGAATGTGACCTGGATCACTTAAGTATTCTTTACCTTCTCATACCTTTTCCCGCGCCACCAGGAACAACAGCAGCAGAGGTAATTTAATATATACAATTGCACACAAAAACCAGTGGCCCCGCAGGTCCCGAACGGAACGCAGGACTGGCCGAAAACATACTTGACGGGTCCCCCGGCCGGAGAAAAACAAAGCCGTACCGAACCCGGCGGAGTTCGGTACGGCTCTGCTTTTCAAGATCCTCGGCCTACTGCGTGCCGAACGGATGCGCCCGTCGCTGGGACATCCGACGCGGAAGGACGAGGGCAAGACTCGGGTCCGCCCGGCCTCAGACTTCGCCACGCTGCTGCGGGATACCCGCAAGCAGCGCACGAACCTCGGCCTCACGGTAACGACGATGCCCACCGAGCGTACGGATCGACGTGAGCTTGCCGGCCTTGGCCCAGCGAGTGACCGTCTTAGGGTCAACGCGGAACATGGTGGCAACCTCAGCCGGCGTCAGCAGCGGTTCGGCATCAGGGGTGCGAGCGGTCATGAGCGGCCTCCTCGGGAGAACCGAACCAACACGGTTCTTTCCTTCAAATTCTGCACCTTGGACCGGGATGCCCGAAATGGCGCACACCGACCAAGTCGGTAATAGGACGAACGGCTTGTCCTCGGCACTACAACTACACCATCCGTCCAGTTCCATCGGCCAAACCGTCGGAATTGACCCCTGCGGGGCCAAGTCTCGACGGATGCAGATGGACCATCCCATAGCGGACAGTCACGAGATGGTGACGATCGGTCATGGTCTGGACCAGTCCCCCCGCTCCCCCGCGAAGACGTTCAGATCCCCCGTGGTGCGGGCCGCCGTTTCCGCGTCTTTGCGGAAGAAGGTCGGCACAGTCCACAGTGAGGCTGGTTGTCCTATTTTGGCACGGTGAGAGTACTTCGAGTCAACGGTGAGTCACATCACGTTTGTAACACCTTGACCCGATCCAGGACGTTGGTCCTATGTGGGTGGGGGATAAGTGACTCTGTGATGCATGAGGGAAGGATGCCACGCGTGTCCGACAGCTCCCGTGTTCGAACGTGGCGCGATCCGTCGTGGCGGAACCCCGCCAGGGCCTGCCAGGACTGCTCCGTGAACGATGACCCCAGGTCAGCGGCGTTCAGTTCGCGTACTGCAGTTCCTGGATGCGCCGCCAGCGCTCGGTGATCGCCCGGTAGGACAGGCCCGCCAGCACCCCGTCCCCGGCCCGCAGCGCGGCCACTCCGGCCGCGACCTGGCGGGCCGTGTGATCGTCCGCCAGCGAGGCCTCGGGGACGGCGTGGACCAGGCCGCCGTAGTCCAGCTCCACCAGCGAGCGGGGGTGGAACTCCTCCAGCCAGCGGCCGACCTCCTCCACCGCGTCCACCAGCGGCCCGTCGTCCAGGTTCTCCCGCAGCACCCGGAAGCCCCGGGCGAACCGGCGCCGGGCCTGGGCCATCGGCGTCCGGTAGCGCAGCACCGGCGCGGGGGGCTCCTCCGCGCCGCCGGACGTCTCGCCCGCCGCGGTCCCGCCGGTGCCACCGGTCCCGGCCGCGTCCTCCTCCGGCTCCGCCGACTCGGCCGGGCCGCCCGGCCCGGTCGGCCGGGCCGGCAGCGAGGGCAGGGCCGGCCGCGAGGGCACGAACTCCCGCTCGCCGTCGTCGAACAGCAGGAACCACGAGACCGGGACGTTCCAGGTGCTGGTCAGGATCCACGGACGGCCGTCCGGGTGCTCCTCGCGCCAGCGCTCCCAGTCCGCCTCGGCCTGCTCCCGGACGACCGGCGGCAGCAGCGCGTCCAGCAGCGGTTCGGGCAGTGCGCCCTGCAGCTCCTCCAGCGCGATCCAGCTGCGCAGCCGGGTCCACCAGGGGCAGAGGTAGACCACGCCGTCCAGCTCCTGGACGAAGGCGTCCCGGCTCTCCCGCTCGGGCACCGCCACCGGCGGGACGGCGATCAGGTCGGCCAGCCGGCGGCGGCCCTCCTCCAGGGCCGTGGCGGGGGCGCTGCCCGGGTCGCGGCGCTCGTCGGCGTAGACCTGCCAGTACGACCGCTCCGGCTCGGGAAAGGCCGTCAGCGGCTCGTAGACGCGCAAGTAGGCGGCGTAGGGGGGCCGCACCGAGGTCCGCAACGTAGGCACGTCTCGCATCGTCGCACGGCGGCGGGCTCCTGTGGCCCGGAAGCGCGTGCTCCGGCACGAACACCGGGAAACCGGCGGCCTGCGGCGAGGAGAACGGATCCAGTACCCGGACCGGTCCCCACAGCCCGCCCCGGGGGATCTACGCTGCTGCCATCCCACCGGTGCCGCCCCACCGGTGCCGCCCAACCTGCGGCAGCGACGGCGGTACTCACCGCGTCCGCACCACCGTCGCGGACGCCGTCCGACATGGAGTCACCACCGTGACCGACCAACAGCACCGCTCCGGAGTCCTGCACCGGATCTTCGCATCCGAGTCCGCCGCCGCCCCCGGCGACAGCCACGAGCAGGTCGTCCTCTGCCACGACCGCGACAGCGGCCTCAAGGCCGTCATCGCGATCCACTCCACCGCCCTGGGCCCGGCCCTCGGCGGCACCCGCTTCCACGCGTACGCCAGCGAGGAGGAGGCCGTGCAGGACGCGCTGAACCTGGCGCGCGGCATGTCCTACAAGAACGCCCTGGCCGGGCTCGACCTCGGCGGCGGCAAGGCTGTGATCATCGGCGACCCGACGAAGGTCAAGACCGAGGCGCTGCTCCGCGCCTACGGCCGCTTCGTCCAGTCCCTGGGCGGGCGCTACGTCACCGCCTGCGACGTCGGCACCTACGTGGCCGACATGGACGTGATCGCTCGCGAGTGCGACTACGTGACCGGCCGCTCGCCCGAGTACGGCGGCGCCGGGGACTCCTCGGTGCTGACCGCCTTCGGCGTGTTCCAGGCCATGCGGGCCTGCGCCCAGCGGCGCTGGGGCGCCCCCACACTGGCCGGACGCCGGGTCGGCGTGGCCGGTGTCGGCAAGGTCGGCCACTACCTGGTCGAGCACCTGCTGGAGGACGGCGCCACGGTCGTGGTCACCGACGTGAACCAGGCCGCGCTGGACCGGGTCAGGACCGCCCACCCGGGCATCGAGGTGGCGGCGGACGCCGCGGCGCTGATCCGGGCCGACCTGGACGTCTACGCCCCCTGCGCGCTCGGCGGCGCCCTGGACGACGCCACCGTGGCCGCGCTGACCGCCTCCGTGGTCTGCGGGGCGGCCAACAACCAGCTGGCCCACCCCGGCGTCGAGAAGGACCTCGCCGACCGCGGGGTGCTGTACGCCCCGGACTACCTGGTGAACGCCGGCGGGGTGATCCAGGTCGCGGACGAGATCGAGGGCTTCGTCTTCGAGCGGGCCAAGGCCAAGGCCGCCAAGATCTTCGACACCACCCTGGAGATCTTCGCCCGGGCCGAGGCCGACGGCGTGCCCCCGGCCGTCGCCGCCGACCGGCTCGCCGAGAAGCGGATGGCCGACATCGGCCGGCTCCGCTCGATCCTGCTCCCGGGCGACCGTCGGCGCTGACCCGGCCGCCGCCGCTCGCTCGGCCGCCCGGCCGGCCGAGCGGCGGTCCGGACAGGAACGCCGTTCTCACCTGATGCCCCCGAACGGGGGATGCCGACTGCTCGTACGGGGGATAATCGTCCCGGAGCGGTCACGCCGACCGCCCCGGGAAGTGTCCGGCAAAACCCGCCCGCTACGCTTGTGACCTGCACCGACACGGTCACTTGGAGGGGCAGCGTGCGCAACGTCGCACGGGCGGCGTACCGTACGGCGCTGTAAGCAGGTACCGTTATTGCTCAAAGGACCGACCCTCTCACTCCGCGAGGGGTCGTTTCTCATCATGAACGCGTGTCAAGACTCGGGGCCATGAGCCCCGTCGTTGAGGGGGTCGAGCCATGGGGCGCGGCCGGGCCAAGGCCAAGCAGACAAAGGTCGCCCGCCAGCTGAAGTACGGCGACGTGGGTTTCGACCCGTCACGCCTGGCCAACGAGCTGGGTGCATCGCCTTCGAACGTGTCGGTCAATCCGGAACCGTTCGAGGATGACGACGAGGACGATGATCCGTACGCCTCGTACGCACAGCTGTACAACGGCGAGGACGACGACGAGGACGACGAGGGCGCGGGCCCGTACCGCAAACAGGCCTGAGCTCGTCCAGCCAGTCGAACAGCCGATCCGGTGGCAACCGGGTCGGCCATTCGGCGTTCCCGGGGCGGTTGCGCGCCGGTCCTGTGCCGAGCGGCGGCGGCCGGACGGCCGGGCCGGGCCCCGGAACGGCTGGAGGGGGCGCAGCCGACGGCCGCGCCCCCTCCAGGTGTTCCGGGTGCCCAGGGGCGCCGATCAGGCCTCGTACGCCCCGTAGAGGGCCGCGCCGCCGTTGTCCCACTCGCCGCCGCGGTCGACGACGTCGCCGAGCAGCCAGGCCTCGACGTCCCGGTCCGCCAGCACGGCCAGCACGGTGTCCACGGACTCCGGCGGGACGACCGCGACCATGCCGACGCCCATGTTCAGGGTCTTCTCGATCTCCAGCGTCTCCATCCGGCCGACCTCGGCCACGGTGTGGAAGACCGGCAGCGGGTTCCAGGTGCCCCGGTCGAGCCGCGCGTGCAGCCCCTCGGGGATGACCCGGGCCAGGTTGGCGGCCAGGCCGCCACCGGTGACGTGGGAGAAGGCGTGGATCTCGGTGGACCGGGCCAGGGCCAGGCAGTCCAGCGAGTAGATCCGGGTCGGCTCCAGCAGCTCCTCGCCGAGGGTCCGGCCGAACTCCTCGACCTGCCGGTCGAGCTTCCAGCCGGCCTCGTTCAGCAGCACGTGCCGGACCAGCGAGTAGCCGTTGGAGTGCAGTCCGGAGGCGGCCATGGCGATCACCACGTCCCCGGCGCGCACCCGGTGCGCGCCGAGCAGGGCGTCCGCCTCGACCACGCCGGTGCCGGCGCCCGCGACGTCGTACTCGTCCGGGCCGAGCAGCCCGGGGTGCTCGGCGGTCTCGCCGCCGACCAGGGCGCAGCCGGCCAGCACGCAGCCCTCGGCGATGCCCTTGACGATCTGCGCGACCCGCTCCGGGTGGACCTTGCCGACGCAGATGTAGTCGGTCATGAACAGCGGCTCGGCGCCGCAGACGACCAGGTCGTCCACGACCATGCCGACCAGGTCGTGGCCGATGGTGTCGTGCTTGTCCAGGGCGGCGGCCAGGGCGACCTTGGTGCCGACGCCGTCGGTGGCCGAGGCCAGCAGCGGGCGCTGGTAGCGCTTGAGGGCGCTGGCGTCGAACAGCCCGGCGAAGCCGCCGATGCCGCCGACGACCTCGGGCCGGGTGGCCTTGCCGACCCACTGCTTCATCAGTTCGACGGCGAGGTCGCCGGCCTCGATGGAGACGCCGGCGGCGGCGTAGGTCGCGCCGGTGCTGGTGGTCTGGTCGCTCACGGGAACGGCCCTTCCGGGTCGGGGTGGATCGGGGAACCGCAGCGGCGGGACTGCGAACGGCGCAGCGATTTTCCGAGTCGGGGGTGGGTCTGAGGAACGCTGGGCCGGGCTAGGGGCGGCGCAGCGCGTCGGCGCCGCCGATTCCGCCGAGCATGGACTGCACGCCGTCGGCGTCCGAGCGGAGCTTGCCGCCGCCGCGCACGCCCGGGGCCTTGGCCGCCGAGGCGATCTCGGCCTCCAGCAGGTGCTTGCCGAGCAGCTGCGGGTCGGGCAGCTCCATCGGGTACTCGCCGTCGAAGCAGGCCCGGCAGAGCCGGTCCTTGGGCTGGTCCGTGGCCTCGACCATGCCCTCGATGGAGATGAAGGAGAGCGAGTCCGCGCCCAGCGAGGAGCGGATCTCGTCGACCGTGAGGCCGTTGGCGATCAGCTCGGCCCGGGTCGCGAAGTCGATGCCGAAGAAGCAGGGCCACTTGATCGGCGGGGAGGAGATCCGGATGTGGACCTCGGCCGCGCCGGCCTCGCGGAGCATCCGGACCAGCGCGCGCTGGGTGTTGCCGCGGACGATCGAGTCGTCCACGACGACCAGGCGCTTGCCCCGGATGACGTCCTTGAGCGGGTTCAGCTTCAGCCGGATGCCGAGCTGCCGGATGGTCTGGTTGGGCTGGATGAAGGTCCGCCCGACATAGGCGTTCTTGACCAGGCCCGAGCCGTAGGGGATGCCGCTCTCCTCGGCGTAGCCGATGGCGGCGGGCGTCCCCGACTCCGGGGTCGCTATCACCAGGTCGGCCTCGGCCGGGGCCTCCCGGGCCAGCCGGCGCCCCATCTCGACGCGCGAGAGGTGGACGTTGCGCCCGGCGATGGTGGTGTCGGGACGGGCCAGGTAGACGTACTCGAAGACGCAGCCCTTGGGCTTGGCCTCGGCGAACCGGGAGGTCCGCAGCCCGTTCTCGTCCACGGCGATCAGCTCGCCCGGCTCGACCTCGCGGACGAAGGTCGCGCCGACGATGTCGAGTGCGGCGGTCTCCGAGGCGACCACCCAGCCGCGCTCCAGCCGGCCCAGCACCAGCGGGCGGATGCCCTGCGGGTCACGGGCGGCGTAGAGGGTCTGCTCGTCCATGAAGACCAGCGAGAAGGCGCCCTTGACCTTCGGGAGCACCTGCTGCGCGGTCTCCTCGATGGTCAGCTCGGGGTGGCCCGCCAGCAGCGCGGTGACCAGGTCGGTGTCGTTGGTGACGGCCGACCGGCCGGAGCGGGAGGTGTGCTGCTCACCGGGGAGCTCGGCGACCATCGTCGCCAGCTCCGCGGTGTTCACCAGGTTGCCGTTGTGGCCGAGCGCCAGCGAGCCCTGGGCGGTGGCCCGGAAGGTCGGCTGGGCGTTCTCCCACACGGAGGAGCCGGTGGTGGAGTAGCGGGCGTGGCCGACGGCGATATGGCCGAGCAGCGCGCCCAGGGAGGTCTCGTCGAAGACCTGCGAGACCAGACCCATGTCCTTGTAGACGAGGATCTGGGAGCCGTTGCTCACTGCGATACCGGCGGACTCCTGTCCGCGGTGTTGCAGGGCGTACAGCCCGAAGTAGGTGAGTTTGGCGACCTCTTCACCGGGGGCCCAGACACCGAAGACGCCGCAGGCGTCCTGGGGGCCCTTCTCGCCGGGAAGGAGGTCATGGCTGAGTCGTCCGTCACCGCGTGGCACGTGACCGAGTCTAGGGCAGTACCGGACCACCGGCCGAACGGGGATGAAGCCCAGGTCACCGGCGATCGCGGGAACACGCGTAGATCCGAGCCCAGGGAGCTCAGCCCATCACAGGGAGTAGCGCCGAGAGGTCGCTGCGTTCCCCGCCCGCCGTGAGTTGCGCCACTCCGCCCTCGGCTCCGGTGAGCTGCGCCCAGGTCGTCCGGCCGGTGGCGAGGCGGATCCACGGCAGCGGCGCGGTCTCGACCACATTGGGCGGCGTGCCGCGGGTGTGCCGGGGGCCGGCCACGCACTGGACCACCGCGAACGGGGGGATCCGCAGCTCCACGGAGCCGCCGGGGGCCTGGGCGGCGAGGGAGTCGGCGAGCAGCCGGGTGGCCGAGGCCAGGGCGTGCCGGTCGTGCGGGAAGGCCTCGGGCGCGGGGTAGCGGTCCGGCAGGGCGGCGGCGAGGTCGTCGGCGTGGACGACGGTCTCGACCAACCGGGTGACCAGGTAGTCGTCCAGCAGCATCGGGCCGAAGCGGATCGGCAGCCGGAGCGCGGGCGAGAGGTCCTCGGCGAGCAGCTTCAGCGCCCGGTCGACGGCGTGGTCGAGGGCGGCGGCGACCTCGGCCGGGCTGCCGCCGAACTCCGCCGCCCCGCGCTCCCGGGCGTGGTCGGCGATGGCCGGGGCACCGGTCCGGGTCGCGGCCACCCAGTCGGTGGGCGCCAGCGGGGCGGCGTCACCGGTCGACAACCCGAGGTTGTCGCTCAGCGAGTCGAAGACGCTGCCGAGGTGGGCGACCAGCTCCCGGACCCGCCAGTCGCCCAGCCGGGTCGGCCCGGCCAGCAGTCGCTCGGCCTCGGGGTCGGCGCAGAGCCGGGCGACGGCGCCGCGCAGCGCCTCGGCCTGGGCGGCCAGGGCGGCCCGGGACTTCAGCCGGTCGTAGCTGCGGGGACGGGGGGTACGGGCGGCGGGTGGCATGGCAGCGAGGGTAGAACCGATCACCGCCCGTCGCCAGGACCGGGGCGGGGCGGGATCGGAGCCCGGCCGGGATGCCCTGCGCCCTCGGCCCGGGCCGTGTCGAGCCGGAGCTCCACGGGCGCGGCGCTCATCCGGCCGCTCCGGCCGGCCCGTGGTGGAACGGCCCGTGGTGGACCGGCCCGCTGTCCGCCAGCACGATGTCGAAGTCCAGCCGCCACCAGGGGGCCGTGAGCCGCCGCCCCTCGGGTCCGTGGCCGGCCGGCTGCCGCCGGAACTCCACGACCAGGGAGTCCTTCACCCCGAAGACCGCGTCGGAGCCGAGGTGGGGGTCGCCGGCCGCGAACACATGGGTGGTCAGCGTGCGGTAGCCGGGGGCGGTGACCAGGAAGTGGATGTGCGCCGGGCGCATCGGGCCGCGCCCGGCGGCGGTCAGCAGCTCGCCGACCGGTCCGTCGTGCGGGATCGGGTACGGGGCCGGCCGCACCGACCAGAAGCGGTAGCCGCCCTCGGCGTCGGTGAACAGGTGCGCCCGGTTGGCGACCGGCCCGCCCTCGTACTGGACGTCGTAGTAGCCGTCCTCGTCGGACTCCCACAGCTCGATCCGGGCGCCGGGCACCGGGCTGCCGTCGGTGCCGCGCACCGTCCCGGCGACGTAGCAGGGCTCGCCGGAGGCCACCCCGGCGATGTCCGCGCCCAGTTCGGCCCGGGGCGAGCCCTCGACGAAGAAGGGCCCGAGCACGGTCGACTCGGTCACCCCGGCGTCCCGGCCCGGGTGGTTGGCCCCGACGGTGGCCATGGACACCCCGAGCACGTCGGAGAGCAGGATGAACTCCTGCCGGGCGGGGCCGCTCAGCTGCCCGGTGCGGGTGAGGAAGTCGATACCGAGCGCCCACTCGGCCTCGGTCAGTCCGACCTCGCCGACGAAGGCGTGCAGATGCCGCACCAGGGCCTGGAGGACGGTGCGGAAGCGGTCGTCCGAGGCTCCGTCGAAACTTGCTTGCACCGACCGGGACAGCTCACCGAGCATGTTCTCCGGCTTCGGGTCCGCTGCTGCCATGGCTGGGCCGCCCTCGTGGTTCGCTCGCCCGGTCGCCCGGGCACCGGCGCGTCAGTGTGTCGGCGCACAGCGTCCGCCCGCCGCCCCCGTCCGTGCAAGCCCGCCTCTGCCCGCCTGTCAGTTCACCCGAGGAGCGCCGCCATCAGCAACCCCGGCACAGAGACCCCCGGCACCCGCCCGCTCGCCCTGGTCACGGGGGCCGGACGGGAGCGGGGCATCGCCTTCGCCGTGGCACTGCGGCTGGCCGAGACCGGCTGGGACGTGGCCTTCAGCCACTGGCCGCAGTACGACGCCGGGATGCCCTGGGGCCGGGACACCGACGCCGCGGCCCGACTGGGCGAGCGGCTGACCGCGCTCGGGGCGCGGTCGCTCGCGGTCGAGGCCGACCTGGCCGACCCGGCGGCGCCGGCCGCGCTCTTCGACACGGTCCAGCGGGAGCTGGGCCCGGTGACCGCCCTGGTGCTGCTGCACGCCGAGTCGGTCGACTCGGACCTGTCCGGCACCACGGTCGAGAGCTTCGACCGGCACTTCGCCGTCAACGCCCGTGCCACCTGGCTGCTGGTCCGCGAGTTCGCCGCGCGCTTCACCGGCGCACCGGAGTCGGCGGTCGGCCGGATCATTGCCTTCACCAGCGACCACACGGCCGGCAACCTGCCCTACGGGTCGAGCAAGGGCGCGCTGGACCGGATCGTGCTGGCGGCCGGCCAGGAGCTGGCGGGGCGCGGGATCACCGCCAATGTCATCAATCCGGGCCCGGTGGACACCGGCTGGATGACCTCGGAACTCATCGCGGAGATCGTCTCCTCGACCCCGCTGGGCCGGCTCGGCACCCCGCGCGACGCCGCGCACCTGGTCGGCTTCCTCTGCTCGCCGGAGGGCGGCTGGATCAACCGGCAACTGCTGATGAGCAACGGCGGGCTGGCCTGACCGCCGGTCCTCGGCCACCAGCTGCCGCAGCCCGGTCGATCCGGGCTGCCTCCCGACGCGCTGCTGCCCCCGTGACCGGTCGGTCACGGGGGCAGCAGCGGTCGCGCTCTGACGTGTCGTCAGCCGAGCAGCGCCTCGATCACGCCGGTGTGGGCCTCGCGCAGCTCGGCCAGGGTCAGCGTGAACTGTCCCTGGACCTCGACCACGTCGCCGTCGACCACGCCGATACGGGTCGCCGGGAGGCCCCGGACGCCGCACATCTCGGTGAAGCGGAGCTCCTCGCTGCGCGGGACGGAGACGACCGCACGGCCGGCCGACTCGCTGAAGAGGAACACGAACGGGTCGAGCCCGTCCGGGACCACCAGGCGCGCGCCCTTGCCGCCGCGCAGGCAGCTCTCGGTCAGCGCCTGGATCAGGCCGCCGTCGGAGAGGTCGTGCGCCGCGTCGACCATGCCGTCGCGGGAGCCCGAGATCAGGATCTCGGCGAGCAGCCGCTCGCGCTCCAGGTCCAGCCTGGGCGGCAGGCCGCCCAGGTGGTCGTGCGCGACCTGGGACCAGGCCGAGCCGCCCAGCTCGTCGGCGGTGTCGCCGAGCAGGTAGACCAGCTGGCCCTCCTCGGCGAAGCCGATCGGGGTGCGGCGGTTGACGTCGTCGATGACGCCGAGCACGGCCACCACCGGCGTCGGGTGGATCGCCACCTCACCGGTCTGGTTGTAGAGCGAGACGTTGCCGCCGGTGACCGGGGTGCCCAGGATCTGGCAGGCGTCGGCCAGGCCGCGGGTGGCCTCGGCGAACTGCCACATCACGTCCGGGTCCTCGGGGGAGCCGAAGTTGAGGCAGTCCGAGACCGCGAGCGGCTTGGCGCCGGTGGCGGCGACATTGCGGTACGCCTCGGCCAGGGCCAGCTGCGCGCCGGTGTACGGGTCGAGCTTGGCGAAGCGGCCGTTGCCGTCGGTGGCGATGGCGACGCCGAGGTTGGACTCCTCGTCGATCCGGACCATGCCGGAGTCCTCCGGCGTGGACAGCACCGTGTTGCCGAGGACGTAGCGGTCGTACTGACTGGTGATCCAGGACTTGTCGGCCTGGTTCGGCGAGCCGACCAGCTGCAGCGCGGCAGCGCGCAGCTCCTCGCCGCTGACCGGGCGCTTCAGCCGCTCGGCGGTGGGCGCGTCGGCCTGCAGCGCGTCCTGCCAGGACGGGCGGGCGAAGGGCCGGTTGTAGGTCGGGCCGTCGTGGGCGACGCTGCGCGGCGGCACGTCCACGATCTGCTCGCCGTGCCAGAAGATCTCCAGCCGCTCGCCCTCGGTGACCTCACCGATGACGGTCGCGATGACGTCCCACTTCTCGCAGATCTCCAGGAAGCGGTCGACCTTCTCCGGCTCGACGATGGCGCACATCCGCTCCTGCGACTCGCTCATGAGGATCTCCTCGGGCGAGAGCGTGGCGTCGCGCAGCGGCACGGTGTCGAGCTCGACCCGCATCCCGCCGGAGCCGGCCGAGGCCAGCTCGCTGGTGGCGCAGGAGAGCCCGGCGCCGCCGAGGTCCTGGATGCCGAGGACGAGCTTCTCCCGGAAGACCTCCAGGGTGCACTCGATCAGGAGCTTCTCCTGGAACGGGTCGCCGACCTGGACCGCCGGGCGCTTGGCCGGGCCGGTCGCGTCGAAGGTCTCCGAGGCCAGCACCGAGACGCCGCCGATGCCGTCGCCGCCGGTCCGCGCCCCGTAGAGGATGACCTTGTTGCCGGCGCCCGAGGCCTGCGCGAGGTGGATGTCCTCGTGCTTCATCACGCCCACGCAGAGCGCGTTGACCAGCGGGTTGCCCTGGTAGCAGGGGTCGAAGACGACCTCGCCGCCGATGTTCGGCAGGCCCAGGCAGTTGCCGTAGCCGCCGATGCCGGCCACGATCCCGGGCAGCACCCGGCGGGTGTCCGGGTGGTTCGGCGCACCGAAGCGCAGCGGGTCCATCACCGCGACCGGGCGGGCGCCCATCGCCAGGATGTCCCGGACGATGCCGCCGATGCCGGTGGCCGCGCCCTGGTAGGGCTCGATGTAGGACGGGTGGTTGTGCGACTCGATCTTGAAGGTGACCGCGTAGCCCTGGCCGACGTCCACGACGCCGGCGTTCTCGCCGATGCCGACGAGCATGGCGTCGTTGGCCGGGGCCTTCTCGCCGAACTGCTTGAGGTGGACCTTGCTCGACTTGTAGGAGCAGTGCTCGGACCACATGACCGAGTACATGGCCAGCTCGGCGCCGGTCGGACGGCGGTCCAGGATCTCCCGGATCCGCGCGTACTCGTCCGGCTTGAGGCCGAGCTCGGCCCACGGCTGGTCGGCGTCCGGGGTGCCGGTCGCGTGCTGGACGGTGTCGAGAGTCATCAGGCGCTCACCAGCTGCTTCAGGATCGAGGCGAAGAATCCGAGCCCCTCGGTGCCGGATCCGGTGCCGGGTCCGGTCAGCGGCTCGACCGCGTGCTCCGGGTGCGGCATCAGGCCGACGACGTTGCCGGCGGCGTTGCTGATGCCGGCGATGTCGCGGTAGGAGCCGTTGGGGTTGACGTCGAGGTAGCGGGCGACCACCCGGCCCTCCGCCTCCAGCGCGTCGAGGGTGTGCTCGTCGGCGACGAAGCGGCCCTCGCCGTTCTTCAGCGGAACGGTGATCTCCTGGCCCTGCTCGTAGGCGTTGGTCCAGGCGGTGCCCGCGTTCTCGATCCGCAGCTTCTGGTCGCGGCAGACGAAGTGCAGGCTCTCGTTGCGGGTCAGCGCACCGGGCAGCAGGTGCGACTCGCAGAGCACCTGGAAGCCGTTGCAGATGCCGAGCACCGGCATCCCGGCCCTCGCCTGCTCGATGATCGTGTCCATCACCGGCGAGAAGCGCGAGATCGCACCGCAGCGCAGGTAGTCGCCGTACGAGAAGCCGCCGGGCAGCACGATCGCGTCGACCTGGTGCAGGTCCTGGTCGCGGTGCCAGAGGGCGACCGGCTCGGCGCCTGCCAGCCGGACGGCTCGCTGGGCGTCACGGTCGTCGAGGGAGCCGGGGAAGGTGACTACGCCGATGCGAGCGGTCACTTCTCCTCCTCCACCCTCACGGTGAAGTCCTCGATGACGGTGTTGGCGAGGAAGGTCTCGGCGGCTTCCCGGATACGGGCGAGGGCGGCGTCATCGACCGGCCCTTCCAGTTCCAGCTCGAAGCGCTTGCCCTGACGGACGTCCGCGATCCCGGCGAAGCCCAGACGCGGCAGCGCGCGCTGCACCGCCTGGCCCTGGGGGTCGAGGATCTCCGGCTTGAGCATGACGTCGACAACGACGCGTGCCACGGGTACTCCCGGTGGTTTCTGGTGCGGGGGGACTTCCAGACTACCGGGGGTCGGAGCGGGCTTTGGATTCTCGTCCACGGCGACGCGCGTAGACAGCAATGGCCGCACGGATGATCGCACAAACGGGGGGTGGGACTCCGGAGTCGGGCTCCGCCCCTGTTCCGGGCCCCGGCCGGGCCGGGGCCCGGGCAAAGGAACAAGGGCCCCGCAGTCGGAATTTACCTCTTTCGTCGCATTCGGACAGAGAGTTCCGACTCCGACCACAACCCGCCCCGCTACGCATTAGCAGGACCCGGCACCGGCTGTCCACAGGTTTCGACAGGGTATCGGCGAGGTATCGAAGCGACACGGAATATCGGACAGAAAATCCTGCCTCATCGATTTTCTCGGGATTTAGGGGCAGAATGAGCCCATCGGCCGCAGTGTTGTTCCGCAGCCGGTCAGCAGTGGTGTCCGCAGAGTTGCGGGCAGCAGAACATACCTCCGACCTGCGGGCTTGGACCGTCGCTGCGGCGATGCCAATCCCGAGAGGATTGGCATCATGGCTCAGCGCGTAGTGGTCACTCTCTCCGACGACATCGATGGTGGGACGGCCGAGGAAACCGTGCAGTTCGCGGTGGACGGCAAGTCGTACGAGATCGACCTGTCCACCCAAAACGCCGAAAAGCTGCGGAACATGCTCGCGCCTTATGTGGCCGCAGGTCGCAAGCAGAACCGAGCCGGCAAGACGGTCAAGCACACCGAGATCGCCCCGGATCCGAAGACGGTCCGCGCCTGGGCGCAGTCGCGCGGGATCGATCTGCCGGCCCGGGGCCGACTGCCGAAGCACGTGTACGAGGCCTTCGCCGAGGCGAGCTGAGCCCGCACGGACCGGAGCCGGAGCGGGCGGGGGCACGGGCCTCCCGCCCGCATCCCGCCCGCTCCCGCCGGACACCGGACACTGGACACCGGGGTCCAGCGTGGGGGCAAAACAGACTTTTCTGCCCTGATCGTGGCGAAGCACCCATCCGCGTTGATCACCTCTCGGGGGATGGGCTAATGTTCTTCTCAGCGGAAGACGCCGCAGACGAAAGCCGAAAGGCCAGGTCAACGGGGTCAACTCGCAGGTGTAGCTCAGTAGTAGAGCGCTCCCCTTCCAGGGGAGAGGCACAGTGTGCAATCCCTGTCACCTGCTCCACTCGACGCTCCGAGGGGATGGCGAAAGCCGCTCCGAGGATCAGGTAGAGTAGAGCTCGCCGGAACGGACCGGAGGCCGAAAGGCCGAAGGAAAGCGAAGGCGAACGCCACGCGGATGTGGCTCAGTGGTAGAGCATCACCTTGCCAAGGTGAGGGTCGCGGGTTCGAATCCCGTCATCCGCTCCAGTAGGACCGAAGGGCGCACTCGTCGAGTGCGCCCTTCGTCGTTTCCCGGCCCCGGCGCCCGTGCCCGCGCGTCCCGGGGGGACGCGGGGCGTGGGCGCGGCGGTCAGCTCCAGTTCTGGCCGGTGAGCCGCTCGTAGGCCTCGACGTACTTCTCCCGGCTGAGTTCCACGATCTCGGCCGGCAGCGCCGGCGGCGGCTCCTCCGAGCGGCGGTCCCAGCCCGAGGCGGGCGAGCTCAGCCAGTCCCGGATGAACTGCTTGTCGAAGGAGCGCTGGGCGCGACCCGGCTCCCACTCGTCGGCCGGCCAGAAGCGGGAGGAGTCGGGGGTGAGCACCTCGTCCCCGATGACCAGCTGCGGCTGCTCGCCGGGGGCAGCCGGAAGGGTGCCGAACTCGAACTTGGTGTCGGCGAGGATGATCCCCCGGTCCCGGGCGATGTCACGGGCCCGGCTGTAGACCGCCAGGGTGGTCTGCCGCAGCTGGGTCGCGGCCTCCGCGCCGACCCGGCGGGCGACCTCCTCGTAGGGGACGTTCTCGTCGTGCTCGCCGACCTCGGCCTTGAGCGCCGGGGTGAAGATCGCCGCAGGCAGCTCCGAGCCGTCGACCAGGCCCTCGGGCAGGGCGATCCCGCAGACCGTGCGGAACTGCTGGTACTCCTCCAGCCCCGAACCGGTGAGGTAGCCCCGGGCCACGCACTCCACCGGGAGCATCTCCAGGTTGCGGCAGACCAGCGTGCGTCCGGCCCAGTCCGCCGGGGCCCCCGCCGGAACCTCGGTCGAGATGACGTGGTTGGGCACGATGTCGGCCAGCCGGTCGAACCACCACAGCGAGAGCTGGGTGAGGATCCGCCCCTTGTCGGGGATGTCGGTCGGCAGCACCCAGTCGAAGGCCGAGGTGCGGTCGCTCGCGACCATCACCAGCTCGCCCTCCTCGTTCCGGTACAGGTCCCGGACCTTTCCGGTGTGCAGGTGGATCAGGCCGGGCACCTGAACCGGCACGGGCTTCTCGACAAATCCGCTCAAGGTGTGTCCCTAGGTGGAAGACAGGAGGGTGGGGGCCGCTCCGAGTCTGTCACAGCGAATTCGCCGCGCCCCACGGCGCAAGCCCGGACAACAGTGGACAACAGTGGACAGCCTGAGTCCGATTCTGACGGGACTTCGCGCCGGAACCCGCGCCGGAACCCACACCGGAGGTGCGGAGCGTTCAGTGGACCTTGCAGATGCGGTCCAGCAGGTTGGCGGTCGCCCGCTGCACCCGCTCGTCCGTGTGGGCCGGCCGGTCCAGCGCCGGGGACCAGGAGAAGGTGCCGCTGGCGAAGACGTACGCGCCGCTGGGCGCGCGGTGCAGCGAGGTCTCCTGGTAGCGGGGCGCCCCGGCCGCGTCCCGGTACGGCGAGTGCGCCAGCAGGGCCCGCTCGCTGTGCGCCGGCAGCGGCACCCTCGGGTAGTAGCGGTCGGACTCCCCCGCCACCAGCCCCGGGATCCGGTCGCCGTCCTGGAGGCCGGTGCCCTCCCACAGCCAGTGGTCGGTGTTGTGGACCACCATCGGCGTCGGCTCCGGCACCCGGCCCGCGTACTGGACGCCCAGCAGCAGCTGCTCCGGCTCGCCCTGCTCCCGCCAGAGGGCGCTGCGGGCCGGGGCGGCGCGGCGCTTGCGGCAGGTGAGCAGCCGGTCCGGCTCGCCGGTGATCCCCGGGTCCAGCTCGACCTGCCAGTACATCGAGTTGGCGCTGAGGAAGACCAGCGAGGTGCCGCCGTCCCGGGCGGCCTCGACCGCGCGGCGCATCGGCACCGACCAGTACTCGTCGTGGCCGGGGAAGACCAGGCCCCGGTAGCGGCCGGGGTCGATCCGGCCGGCGTGGAGGTCGGTCGCGTTGGCGTAGGCCAGGTCGTAGCCGTAGCGCTCGGCCCAGCGGATGAAGTCGTAGGCGTGGCCGATGTGCAGCGGCAGCCCGGCCCCCGCGTAGGGGCGGTCGAAGGAGACGGTGACGGCGGCCTCCTCCTCCCCGAGCAGCTCGCCCTTCTCGTTCCAGGCGTGGTAGAGGCTGGCCCCGGACCGGCCGTCCTCCGGGTAGAGGTTGTAGGCCTGCCAGGTGACGTCGGGCAGCAGGAGCAGCAGGTCGGCGGCGCTGTCGGCGGGCGCCCGGACGGTGAACGGGATGTGGCTGCGGTGCCGGTTGTCGGCGGTGGTGAGCACGGCGACATAGGCGCCGGGACTCCAGTGCGGCGGGATCTGCAGCCGCCAGGACATCCACCAGTGGTGGCAGGAGACGGTGCGGTCGGCGACCAGCGGGGCGGGCTGCACCAGCCCGGACAGCCGGGGGCTGGCCGAGACGTGCCGGGCTCCGTCCCCGCCGTAGTGGCCGATCCGGTAGACGTCCACGGTGAAGCCCTGGGCCGGGCGGACGCTGACCCGCAGGTCGAGCGAGCCGCCGAGGTCGGCGCCGGGCGCGGCGAAGCCCTTGATCTGGCCGCCCACGTCGTCGGAGGCCCGGGGCCGGCCTGGGTCGCCCGGGTCGGGGAACTGCTCCGCGTCGAGCGGCTGGCGGGCCCCGGGGAGCGGCCCCTGCCGCTGCCCCCGGTCGACGTACCAGGGGACGATCAGCCCGGTGTCGTCGAAGTACTGGTCCGCACCCCGGAGCCAGGGCAGCGGGCCCTGGCCGAAGGGATCGGTCGCTCCGTGCGCGAGCGCACCGGACTCCCACCGGCGAATCTGGTCCATGACCGCGCCCACCCCCTGACTCTGGTCCGCACGCCGGGCGGAAGACCACCGCCCGAGCCGTGGCCGTACCGTACAGCGGAACATGACGTGCCGTCAGGACGACAGAGCGTCACATTCGGCTGCCGACTCATCACTGCACGTACTCTCATCGTACGTGCTGACTATCCGTCGGAGCACTGTTGGTGGAGATCCTTCATCGCAGTCGCACGGCTTTCTCCACGTGCACGCCGAGATCGGCCAGCCAGCGGCGCAGCGGGGCGTCGTCGGCCTGCTCGACCGCGAGCGCCACCGGGACCGCGAAGTCGTTCCGCCGGACCCCGCCGACGATCAGCACCGGCCCGTCGAGCCAGTCGAGCCCGGGCTCGGCGACGCCGGCGTCCAGGGCGGTGCAGCAGACCAACGCCGACAGGTGCTCGCAGACCAGGTCGTGCCCGGTGCGACGGGGCTGCTGCGCGGTCTCGGCGGAGCGCTCGGCCAGCCCGGCCAGCCGGTCCGGGAGCGCCGCGCCGTCGGCGGCGGGACCGACCAGCGGTCGCAGCCGGTCCAGGACCCGGGCCAGGTCGACCGGTTCGCCGGGGTCGGCAGTGAGGCCGGCGCCGCCGCCGGCCGCCAGCGCGGCCTCCAGCTGGGCGGCCTGGACCCGCCAGGTCCGTTCGACCACGGCCTGCGGGTACTCGTCCCAGTCGACCGGGCCCGCCCCGGCCGGTCCGGCCCCCGGCCGGTCGAAAAGGTGGCCCGCGGTGCCGTAGCCGGCGTAGAAGTGCCGGGCCGCCAGCAGCGAGACGGCCTCGTCGATCCGGCCCGGCTCCTCCAGCAGGTCGCAGGCCGGGCGTTCGCCGAGGCGGCTCTCGAAGCCCTCGGCCAGCCGGTCCCGCCGGGAGAGCTCGGTGAGCGCGGAGACCACGCCCGCGTCCAGCCGCCCCGGCCAGCGGCCTATCCGCCAGGCCGGCAGAGCGACCCGGGTCAGCAGCCGGTCCCAGCCCGCGTAGGCCAGGCCGACCTGCTCCTGGGCGGCGATCCGCTGCCCGTAGTCCACCTGCTTCGCCTGCTCCGAGGCCCAGGCGGCGACGGCCCGCTCCATCTCGGCGGCATGGACCCGGCTGCGGCGCAGCAGCACTGCGGCCGTCCTGCCGACCAGCCGCAGCGCCGGACGCCGCCAGGCGGGCGCCGAGGGGGCGTCGGCGGCGAGGCCGAGGGCAGCGTCCAGGCCCCGGACGAAGCGGCGGGCGGCGGCGATGTCCGGGTCGGCGGAGCAGGCGGTGCCGGCGATGACCGGCGCCAGCAGGGCGCGGAGCTCGGCGACCCGCATCCACCAGATGAACGGGGAGCCGATGACCAGGGTGGGCGCGACCGGCTCGGCCGGACCGCGCCGGTCCAGGACGTCGGCGCCGGCCCGGGGCCCGGCCTCGGAGCGGTGCCGACGGGGCGCGGGCGGGTCCTCCAGCCAGCTGTCGCAGTCGGGGGTGAGCACCACCCGCTCGGGCGCCGGGACCTCCATCCGCTCGGCGACCTCGCGGACCAGCCGGTACAGCTCGGGGGCCTCGGTCTCGGCCAGCGGGACCTCCGGGGTCTGCGGGCGCTCGGCCCGCAGCACGGCGAGGGCGAAGCCGGCCGTGCCCAGCAGCACCGCCAGGGCCACCGCGGAGACCGTCCAGCGGGCGATCCCCCAGGCACCCGCGTCGGCCGAACCGGCCGCCCCCAGCCGCCCGGTGAGGCCGCCGAGGATCAGCACGGCCGCGACGGCGGCCGGGAGCACGGCGACGGCCAGGGCACGGCCGCGAAGTCGCAGCACAGCCTGTGCGCGTGCCCGCGCCGCCTGCATACCGGCCGTGGCGCTGGTACCGGCCATGTTCGGATCACCCCCTGCCGCTGACGCTCACCGCCCCGGTCGTCCGGGTCGGATCAGGTCCTTGTCTGATCCGACGCGCAACCGGGGTGAGGTGTTCCAGGAACGGTCCGGAACCACTCGGATCGGTGATTCCCTCTGGACCGCAGCTTGCCCCCTCGCCGCTCGGTGTACCCGCGCGGCACCGCGCCGGAGGCCCCTGGACGAGGCCTGGCCGAGCGGTCCAGGGCACCATAAGGCCGAGGGCGGCCCATCGTCAGCCGGATCGGCTTCCCGTCACTCGAAGGGTTCGCGGGCTGCGGCTGTTCGCGCCCGCAGCGACGGCGGACGGCACCGGGCCGGGGTGTTGCTCCCGCCGGGTGGCGCCCCGCCGGACGACGAACGGCCGGACGACGAACGGCCGGGCCCGGAGGTGCCGGGCCCGGCCGAGGTCGCGCGGGTGCTGCTGAACGGTGCCCCTGGTGCGGGGGCGGCGGCGTCAGACCTGGGCGGCGATGTCCCCGCGGTGGTGCGCACCGGCCAGACCGATCCGCTCGGTCGCCGCGTAGGCCCGGGTCCGGGCCTCCGCGATGTCCCGGCCGGTCGCGGTGACCGACAGGACCCGACCGCCGGCGCTGAGCACGGTCTCGCCGTCCTCGGCCAGCCGGGTGCCGGCGTGCAGGACGTAGCTGGTGCCGTCGGCGGCCTCGGCCTCGGCCAGCCCGGTGATCGGGTCGCCGCTGCGCGGGGACTCCGGGTACCCCTCGGCCGCGATGACCACGGTCACCGCCGCGCCCTCGCGCCAGCGGAGCTCGGGGAAGTCCGCCAGGTGACCGGTGGCGGCGGCGTGCAGCAGACCGCCCAGGGGCGTCTTCAGCCGGGCCAGCACGACCTGGGTCTCCGGGTCGCCGAAGCGGGCGTTGAACTCGATGACCCGGACCCCGCGCGAGGTGATCGCGAGCCCGGCGTACAGCAGGCCGGAGAACGGGGTGCCCCGGCGGCGCAGCTCGTCCACGGTGGGCTGGAGGACCGTCTCCAGGACCTCGTCGACCAGCTTCGGGTCGGCCCAGGGCAGCGGCGAGTAGGCGCCCATGCCGCCGGTGTTGGGGCCCTCGTCGTTGTCGTAGGCGCGCTTGAAGTCCTGGGCGGGCTGGAGCGGGATCACCGTCTCGCCGTCGGTGACGGCGAAGAGCGAGACCTCCGGGCCGTCCAGGAACTCCTCGATGACGACGCGCTCGCAGGAGGCGGCGTGGTCGACGGCGGCCTGCAGGTCCGAGGTGACGACCACGCCCTTGCCGGCCGCCAGCCCGTCGTCCTTGACCACGTAGGGCGGCCCGAACGCGTCGAGGGCGTGCGCGGCCTCCTCCGGCGTCGTGCAGACGTAGGAGCGCGCGGTGGGGACGCTGGCGCCCGCCATCACATCCTTGGCGAAGGCCTTGGAGCCCTCCAGCTGGGCGGCCTGCCCGCTGGGCCCGAAGACCGGGATGCCGCGCTCGCGCACGGCGTCGGCGACGCCCGCCACCAGCGGGGCCTCCGGGCCGACGACCACGAGCTCGGCGCCCAGGGCGACGGCCAGGTCGGCGACGGCGGCGCCGTCCAGCGGGTCGACCGGGTGGACCTGGGCGACCTGCGTGATCCCGGCGTTGCCGGGGGCGCAGTGCAGGGCGGTTACTTGCGGATCGAGCGAGAGCGCGCGGCACAGGGCATGTTCGCGGGCGCCGCCGCCGATAACGAGGACCTTCACAGGTCCGAGCCTAGTGCCTGTGCCCGGGGCCTCCGACTGTCCTGCCGACGCATCCGGACGTAACACCGCAAATCACCCCGGGGTCAGGTCTCCCACCGCCGGAGCACCCACCCGTACGGGTGAGACTGCTTCGGCCCCGGTGACCCCCTGGGCAGCGCCTCGACCACCCCCGAAACACTTGCCCCAGAAGTTTTCGCACAACAATCCCAGCGAATCTGCAACCATGGTCAGCCATTTGGCGGTAAGAACATGGTGTTTGACGACTGGGACAATCGGGCCCGATGGGCCGAAGGACAGGGAGTTCTCGCGGTGAGCCAGCCCGATATGCAGCCCGAAGAGAGCCCCTGGGGTTCCGATTCGGCTCCGGAGGAGCAGCGGTCCGCCGCAGCGGCCGCCGCCAACCCGTCCCGCAGTGCGGCCGCGACCAGCGGCACCCGGGGCCGTGACCTCAGTGTCCGACAGTTCCCGCTGGGCGACTGGGGCGAGCCGGCCGAGCGTCTTGAGGAGCTCTACCGCTGGTCGGAGGAGCGCGCGCTGGAGGCCGTCGACTGGTACCACCGGGACCGCCGCTGGAAGCGGCGCGGCGCCAGGGTGCTCCGCTACCTCGCCGTGCTGCTCGGCATCGGCGGCGCGGTGCTGCCGCTGGTCGGGCTGACCGGTCTCTGGGACAAGGGCGTCGACTGGGGCTACGTGCTGCTGCTGCTGGCCGGCGCCTGCCTGGGCGCGGACCGGGTCTTCGGGCTGACCAGCGGCTGGATGCGGGACATCAGCACCGGCCAGGCCCTGCAGCGCCGGTTGGAGGCGTTCCAGTTCGACTGGGCCTCGGAGTGCGTCCGCGAGGTGCTCGGCCCGACCGAGGGCACCGCCAGCGAGGCGGCCGAGCGCTGCCTGGGTGTGCTGCGCCGCTTCTGCGAGGACGTGTCGGACATGGTCCGCACCGAGACCTCGGAGTGGATGCTGGAGTTCCGCGCCTCGATGACCCAGCTGCCGACGCAGGCGGCCGGCGTCTGGGGCGGACGGGCCGAGGGCTCGGGCGCCCAGGTGCGGGTGCTGCCCTCGCTGGGCGGCCGGCCGACGATGCCGCGCCAGCGCCCGCCGGAGTCCCCGCTGCGCTAGCGGGAGGAGCCGGACGGACGGTGTCGGGGCGGGTACGCGATGCGTACCCGCCCCGTCGCGCGGTACGGGGCGGCAGCGGGCGCGGTGCGGCCGGGGCCCGGTCGGGGCCCGGTCGGGCTCAGGGTCGGGTCCGGCTCAGGGTCGGGTCCGGCTCAGGCGAAGACGACCATCGAGCCCTGGCTGAGGGCGCGGACGGCAGCCGCGTGCAGACCGGTCCAGGCGTGTCGCTCGCGGGCGAAGGGGCCGTCGTTCCCGGGCGGGGGGTAGGCCGGGCCCTCCAGCGTCGTCGGCGCGACCGGACGCACCGGGATCGGCGGCAGCTGGTGGTCGATCCCGATGTACGGGGCCACCGCCTGCAGCTCCCGGAGCAGGCCCTGGGCCGAGCCCAGCGGACCGCCGGCCGCCAGCAGCGCGTCGTCGACGATGGGCAGCTCGAAGTCGATCGGCACGTAGGCGCCCGCGTGGTCGAAGTGCCAGACCAGGTGCGAGCGCTCGGCCGCGTCCTCGAACATCTCCAGCAGCTGCTCGTAGTCCCCGCCGAGTTCGTCCACCGGGGTGACGTCCAGACCGGTGAGCTGCAGCAGGTAGGCACGGCGCAGGAAGTGCAGCGAGTCGTAGTCGAAGGCCGCTATCGGCTCGACGTCCCCGCTGAGACCGGGCATGTAGCGGAAGATCGGCACCTCGGGCAGGCCGCAGGCGGTGAGCGAGGCGTTGTAGACCGCGAGGTCCTCCGCGAACGGGTTGTCGGGGCTGTGGACGAGCACATCGACGAGCGGGACGAGCCAGATGTCACAGGCCACGGGCACTCCTGGGCGCGTAGGCACCGGTGTCGGGAAACGGTCGGGTCAACCCTAACTGCTGAGCTGCCGCCGGTCAGCGGTCCGGCGAGAGTGATCAAACAATCGCGCGGCCCGGACCTCAGGCCGGGTGCCTGGGCTGCGGCAGGGCCGCCTCGACCACGGCCTCAGCCGCCCCGACCGCCTCGGCGGCCCCAGTGGTCTCGGCAGCCTCAGCCGCCTCGGCGGCGGAGCGGTGCAGGGCGAGCCGGAGCCCGGCGGCCCCAGAAGTGTCCGGGCTCTGCCCGCACAGTTCGGCCATCTGCGCCAGCGACTCGTCGTTGTAGCGCAGCAGCATCCGGTGCACGGCCCGGAAGTCGCCGGCGAGCATGTGGTCCGCCAGCTCCTCGTGGCGGGACCAGCAGTACTGGGCGATGTCGGTGCGGGCGCGCAGGTAGGGCGCGGCGAAGATCCAGTACTGGACCCGCAGCCAGTCCAGGTAGTCGGTCATCCGCCGGTTGCCTGCCAGCGCCGAGAGTTCGCTCCAGAACCGGCGGTCGCAGCCGACCAGCAGGTCCAGCTGGCCGTTGCGGGCCGCCTGGGCGGCGGACTGGGCGCGCCGCCGGAGGGACTCCAGCCGCTCCGGGGCGGGCTCCGGCCAGGGGGTGCCGGCCGCGAGGGCGTTGCCGACCCGGCGGAAGATCGCGTCCATCACCAGGGTCCGGGCCTCGACGACCTCCAGGTAGTCCGCGAAGCTCAGCAGCGGGACGGTGAAGCCCCGGTTGGGCTCCATCCACAGCAGGTCCTGGGCGGTGAGGTCGACCAGGGCCTCACGGACCGGGGTCGCCGAGACGCCGTACAGCTCGGCGATCTCCTTGACCGTGAACCGGGTGCCCGCCGGCAGCCGGCCGGCCATCATGTCCTCGCGCATCGCGCCGGCGATCTGTTCGCGCAGGCTGTTGCGCTGTACCGCGCCCTGGGTGTCGGGACGGAGGAGGGCGCCGGGCGGCATGACGGTCCTCCTCAAGGGGGTGGGGATGCTGGATGATTACGACGAAACGGACTCCAGCGTAAACAGTACGGCCCCGAACGCCGCCGCACAGCGGAATTCGGGGCCGCATTGGTCCAGACCTCAGGTCAGCGGTCCGGTCCGGGCAGGTCAGACGGTGTGCGCGTCCGCGAGGGTCAGCACCTCGTCCAGGATGGCCAGGCCCTCCTTGACCTCCGCGTCGCTGCTGTTGCACGGCGGGACGACGTGCAGGCGGTTCATGTTGACGAACGGCCACAGCCCGCGCTGCTTGCAGGCGGCGGCCAGCTCGGCCATCGGCGCGGCGGCGGGGCCGGCCGCGTTGTAGGGGGTCAGCGGCTCGCGGGTGGCGCGGTCCTTGACCAGCTCCAGGGCCCAGAACACGCCCATGCCGCGGACCTCGCCGATGACCGGGTGGCGGTCGGCCAGCGCGCGCAGCCCCGGGCCGATGACGTCCGCGCCGAGACGCTTGGCGTTCTCGACGATGCCCTCCTCGGCCATGGCGTTGATGGTCGCCACGGCGGAGGCGCAGGCCAGCGGGTGCCCGGAGTAGGTCAGGCCGCCCGGGAACGGGCGCTCGGCGAAGGTCGCGGCGATCGCGCCGCTGATGGCGACGCCACCGAGCGGGACATAGCCGGAGTTGACGCCCTTGGCGAAGGTCAGCAGGTCGGGGACGACGCCCCAGTGGTCGGCGGCGAACCACTCGCCGGTCCGGCCGAAGCCGGCCATGACCTCGTCCAGGATGAAGACGATGCCGAAGCGGTCGCAGATCTCGCGGACGCCGGCCAGGTAGCCGGCCGGCGGGACCAGGATGCCGGCGGTGCCGACGACGGTCTCCAGGATGATCGCGGCCACGGTCTGCGGGCCCTCGAAGGCGATGGTCGCCTCCAGGTGCGCCAGCGCGCGCTCGCACTCCTGCGCCTCGTTCTCGGCGTGGAAGTTGGAGCGGTAGGCGTAGGGGCCCCAGAAGTGGACGATGCCGGAGACGCCGGTCTCGTTGGCCCACCGGCGCGGGTCGCCGGTCAGCGCGATCGCGTTGGCGGTGGCGCCGTGGTACGAGCGGTAGGTGGAGAGCACCTTCTGCCGACCGGTGTGCAGCCGCGCCATCCGGATGGCGTTCTCGTTGGCCTCGGCGCCGCCGTTGGTGAAGAAGATCTTGTCGAGGTCACCGGGGGTGCGCTCGGCGATCAGGCGAGCGGCCTCGCTGCGCACGTCCACGGCGAAGGCCGGGGCGAAGGTGCAGAGCTTGCCGGCCTGCTCCTGGATCGCCGCGACGACCTTGGGGTGCTGGTGGCCGATGTTGGTGTTCACCAACTGGGAGGAGAAGTCCAGGAATCGGTTGCCGTCGTAGTCCCAGAAGTACGAGCCCTCGGCACCGGCCACGGCGAGGGGATCGATCAGGGCCTGGGCGGACCACGAGTGGAAGACGTGGGCACGGTCGGCGGCCTTGACGGCCTGCCCCGTAGCGGTGTCGACAGGGATGCTCATGCGCGCCAGCCTACGGAGGCCGCCCAGGCGCGAGAACGGACACTGTGGTAGGCGATCCGGAAGCACGGCGACACCTTGTCAATCCGCACGCCGCCGGACCGCCCGGCCGCCTACGCCTGGGCGGGCGACATGCTGTAGGTCAGGAAGACGGTCTTCACCGCGTGGCGGTCGTAGAGGCCGCGGGCGCGGTAGTTGTCCTCGGCCGTGTTCCAGCGGATCACCGGCCAGCCCTCCTCGGCGCCGATCCGGTTCAGCTCGGCCAGCAGGGCGTCCGCCGCGCCGCCGCCGCGGTAGGAGGGGTCGACGAAGAGGTCGTCGAGGAAGCCGCAGGTCCCGCGCAGCGGGGTGTCGTAGGCACGGTAGTGAGCGAGGCCGACGGGGGTGCCGTCGGCGTCACGGGCGATCAGGCAGCGGGTCTCCCGGGCCGGGTCGTGGATCCAGGACCAGGCGCGCTCGTAGTCGGCGTCGGTGAGCTCGGTGCGGTAGAAGGCGGCGTAGCCCTCGAACAGCTCGCGCCAGCGCGGCTTGTCCTCGGGGTGGGGCGGAGTGATGGTCAGTCCGGTCGTCGTCGGCCCGGTCATGGTCAGCCTCGTTCCAGTCGTTCCGTCAGTCGGGCCCTGGCGGCGGGCCACTCGTCCAGCAGCAGCGAGAAGTAGACGCTGTCGCGCCAGCTGCCGTCCGGGCGCTGCCGCTCCCGGCGGTGCACGCTCTCGCGCCGCGCGCCCAGCCGGGCGATGGCGTTCTGCGAGCGCAGATTGAAGATGTCGGTGCGCCACTGGACCCGGCCCATGCCCAGCTCCTCGAAGGCGTGGGTGAGCAGCAGCAGCTTGGACTCGGTGTTCACCGCCGTCCGCCAGGCGGAGCGGGCGTACCAGGTCCAGCCGATCTCCAGTCGCTCGTCCCTGGCGTCGATCTCGTGGTAGGTGGTCCAGCCCAGGGCCCGGCCGGAGTCGCGGGCGACCACCGCGAAGGCGAGCTGCTCGGGGGCGCGGGCCAGCAGCATCGCGGCGACGGCGCGGAGCTCGTCCTCGGTGCGCGGGGCGGCGACCGGCATCCAGCGCCAGATCTCCTCGTCGGCCGCACCGGCGGCGAAGAGCTCCGGGACGTGGTCGAGGGCCAGCGGCTCCAGACGGACGTGACGGCCGGTGAGCGTGGTGGGGGCGGGTGTCCTCGCGGTCATGGCGCCGCCCTCACCCCTCCGCGAGCCGGGCGGTGAGCCGGGCCCGGGCCGTCGGCCACTCGTCGGCCAGCATCGAGAAGTAGACGGTGTCGCGCCAGCTGCCGTCCGGCCGCACCCGGTGCCGCCGGTGCACGCCCTCGGGCTGCGCGCCCAGCCGGGCGATGGCGTTCTGCGAGCGCAGGTTGAGGTGGTCGGTCTTCCACTGGACCCGGCCGATGCCCAGGTCCTCGAAGGCGTGGGTGAGCAGCAGCAGCTTGGACTCGGTGTTCACCGCCGTCCGCCAGGCGGAGCGGCCGTACCAGGTCCAGCCGATCTCCAGCCGCTCGTCCCTGGCGTCCCAGTCCATCAGCGTGGTCCAGCCGACGGCCCGCCCGGAGGCCAGGTCGATGACGGCGAAGGGGACGTAGGAGTCCGTAGCGGCGAGCAGCCCGGCCGCGACGGCGCGGAGCTCGTCCTCGGTGCGCGGGGTCCAGACGCCGAGCCAGCGCCAGACCTCGTCGTCGTCGCCGCCGGCGGCGAAGAGCTCGGGGACGTGGTCGAGGGTCAGCGGCTCCAGTCGGACGTGACGGCCGGTGAGCGTGATGGGCGAAGGCGTCTTGGCAGGCATGATCAGACTGTAGGCAGCTTTTGAACTAGGTGCAAATAGTTTCTGCACTAGTGCAGATGTCGACCCCGGTGGGCCGCCCGGCAGACACAGCGCGGCCCCGCCGCTCCGGAGGGAGCGGCGGGGCCGCAGGCACTGCAGCGATTTCCGGTCGGTCAGGACCGGAGGCTCAGGACAGGAACGAGTTGATCTGGATGGTCTCGGTGCGGCCGGGGCCGACGCCGATCGCGGAGATCGGGGCGCCGGACATCTCCTCCAGCGCCTTGACGTACGCCTTGGCGTTCTTCGGCAGGTCGTCGAAGGTCTGCGCCTTGGTGATGTCCTCGGACCAACCCGGCAGGTTCTCGTAGATCGGCTTCGCGTGGTGGAAGTCGGTCTGCGAGTAGGGCAGCTCCTCCACCCGCTTGCCGTCGATCTCGTAGGCCACGCAGACCGGGATCTGCTCCCAGCCGGTGAGCACGTCCAGCTTGGTGAGGAAGAAGTCGGTCAGGCCGTTGACCCGGGTCGCGTAGCGGGCGATCGGGGCGTCGAACCAGCCGCAGCGGCGGTCGCGGCCGGTGGTGACCCCGCGCTCGCCGCCGATGCGGCGCAGCGCGTCGCCGTCGGCGTCCAGCAGCTCGGTCGGGAACGGACCGGAGCCGACGCGGGTGGTGTAGGCCTTGAGGATGCCGATGACCCGGTCGATCTTCGTGGGACCGATGCCGGAACCGGTGCAGGCGCCGCCGGCCGTCGGGTTCGACGAGGTGACGAAGGGATAGGTGCCGTGGTCGACGTCGAGCAGGGTGCCCTGACCGCCCTCCATCAGCACGACCTTGTTCTCCTCCAGGGCCTTGTTCAGGACCAGGACGGTGTCGGCCACGTACGGGCGGAGCTTGTCGGCGTAGCTCAGGTACTCCTCGACGACCAGGTCGGCCGGGACCGCGCGCCGGTTGTAGAGCTTGACCAGGATCTGGTTCTTGTCGTGCAGCGCCGCTTCGATCTTCTGCTGCAGGATGCTCTCGTCGAAGAGGTCCTGGACCCGGATGCCCACGCGGTTGATCTTGTCGGCGTAGGCCGGGCCGATGCCGCGCCCGGTGGTACCGATCTTGCGCTTGCCGAGGAAGCGCTCGGAGACCTTGTCCAGGGTCCGGTGGTAAGGGGTGATCAGGTGGGCGTTGCCCGAGACCAGCAGCTTGGAGGTGTCGATGCCGCGCTCCTGCAGCCCGACCAGCTCGGAGAAGAGCACCGCCGGGTCGATCACGACGCCGTTGCCGATCACCGGCGTGCAGCTGGGACTGAGGATGCCGGAGGGGAGCAGGTGAAGTGCATACTTCTGATCGCCGACGACCACCGTGTGACCGGCATTGTTGCCGCCCTGATAGCGGACTACGTAGTCGACCGAGCCACCGAGGAGGTCGGTGGCCTTCCCCTTGCCCTCGTCGCCCCACTGAGCGCCGACCAGCACGAGTGCGGGCACAGGCGTACACCCCTTTCGGGCGGGGCACAACCACGGCGGGAAGGCCGCCGTTCTGGCCCCGGATAGACCAAGCCCCTGGCGCAACAGCGCAAGGGGCTCTTACACCGAGAGATTACCCGAGGAAGGACCGCGGTGTCGGCTGCGCAATCGGCGGGAGAGGCCCTTCTGGTGGTGGTCTCCCCCGTGGCACTGGCCCTGGACGGCGAGTCCGTACGGGTCGCCAGGGACGTCCTCGGGGCCGCCTTCGCGATGAAGGCGGTGGTGCCCGAGGACCTCGCCGAACTGGAGCACGCGCTGTCCCGCAGGGGCAGAAGGCGACTGGTTGTGATCGGTGACGATCAGGCCCTGCACGAGGTGGTGCAGCTGCTCCACCGGCATGCCGAGCTGGAGGCCGGACCGATCGGGATCATCCCGGTCGGAACCGGGCAATCACTGGGCCTGAGCAGGTCGCTGGGGGCGGCGAGCCGCCCGGTCGAGGCGGCCAGAGCGGTGGCCCGGGGCGCGGAACGCCGGCTCGACCTGCTGGTCGACGAGGACGGCGGAGTCGTCCTCGGGAACCTGTGGATCCCCGGCCGCGCGGAGCCGCGGGCGGGCCGCGCGGAGGGCTCGGAACCGGGTCCGCGCGAAGCCGGCGGAGGCCCTCGGGCGACGTCCGAGCGAGCGTCGAATGAACGCACCATGGACGCCGATCCGCACGAGGCATGTTCGCCGAGGGCGAACAGCGCTGCCTCCGGGCGGGGCTCCGGCGGACTCATCGGGAGCTGGTGCTCCCAACTCGGACGCACCGCACAGGCCGCGGCCCGAGCCGTGACCGGCCCGTTGCTGGCCCACGGGGACGCACCGGCCGACGGCGAGGGCCTCGGGCACCGGGAACCGTGGCCCGGAGGGTCGGGGCAGCGCGGGAGCAGCGGCGGGCGGAGCGGGAAGAACGGGGAGTCCGCGGGCGCCGGGGCCGACCGCGCCGGGGCCGGGCGGCCCGGCCAGTACCTCCGGGTCGAGGCCGACGGCCGGCTGCTGGCCGACCTGGACCGACCGGTCGGCCCGGTCTCGGTCCGCAACGCCTCCGCCGCCGGGAGCGCCTCCGGGCTGTCCGTCCCCGACGACGGCCTGGTGGAGGTGCTGATCGGGACGGACGCCGAGCTCGGCGCGGCGCTCCGGGTCCGGGCCCAGCGGATCACCGTGACCGGCGGTACGGGCTCGACCGGGAACGGCTCCGCCCTGTTCACCTACGAGGCCGACCACACCCTCAGCAGCCCGGTCCACGAGCGCACCTGGACCGTCGTACCGGGCGCCTGGCGGCTCACCGTCCCGCTGGGCACCGGAACCGGCCCTCTCCGGACGGACTGACGGTCCGTCCGGAGAGGGGGTGTCGGCAGGCCGGTCCGGCTCCCGGCCCCTGCTCGGCGGCTGCCGGTGCACCCGACTTAACGGAGCCCTCATCTACGGATGGCAGACTCTTCCTATGAGCATTCACAAGAACCTGCTGGGCGGCCCTGAGCCGACACTGCTTCCGGAGGACGAGCAGCCGTACCGGCTGCTGGCGGAGCAGTCCGCTTCGCCGGTCCAGGTCGCCGCGGACTTCCCGACGTTCTCGCTCGCCTGGGCCATGCTCGCGGACGACGCCTTCACCGAGGACCATGTCGTCGAGTCCTACGCCTACGCCCGCACCGGCTACCACCGCGGGCTGGACGCCCTGCGCCGGGCCGGCTGGAAGGGCCACGGCCCGGTCCCCTGGGACCACCGCGCCAACCGCGGCTTCCTGCGCTGCCTGGCCGCCCTGGCCCGGGCCGCCGATTCCATCAAGGAGACCGAAGAGGCCGATCGCTGCTGGCAGTTCCTCAAGGACAGCAGCCCGGAGGCCTACGCCGAGCTGAAGCGCTGACGCTTCGACAGCGCCGCCACCCGGAAGACATCGCGCCCCCGTACCCGGTCGGACCGGGTACGGGGGCGCGTCGGTGCGCTGCCGACTACTTCAGCCGGGTGCCCGCGGAGCGGAGCATCCGGGTGGCCTCGACCACGCGGGCCGCCATCCCGGCCTCGGCCAGCTTGCCCCAGGTGCGCGGGTCGTAGGTGTTCTTCTTGCCGACCTCGCCGTCGACCTTCAGCACGCCGTCGTAGTTGCGGAACATGTGGTCCACGATCGGGCGGGTGAAGGCGTACTGGGTGTCGGTGTCGAGGTTCATCTTCACGACGCCGTTCTCCAGCGCGGTGGCGATCTCCTCGGCGCTGGAGCCGGAGCCGCCGTGGAAGACGAAGTCGAACGGGTCCTTCTGGCCGGTCATCTTGCCGATGGCGTCCTGCAGCTCGCGCAGCAGCTCCGGCTTGAGGACGACGTTGCCCGGCTTGTAGACGCCGTGGACGTTGCCGAAGGACGCGGCCAGCAGGTAGCGGCCCTTCTCACCGAGACCGAGCGCCTCGGCGGTGCGGACGGCGTCGTTGACGCTGGTGTAGAGGTTGTCGTTGATCTCGTGCGAGACGCCGTCCTCCTCACCGCCGGTCGGGGTGATCTCGACCTCAAGGATGATCTTCGCAGCGTGGGCCTGGGCCAGCAGCTCCTGCGCGATCGCCAGGTTGTCGTTGAGGGTCTCGGCCGAGCCGTCCCACATGTGCGACTGGAACAGCGGGTTCTGGCCCTTGGCCACGCGCTCGGCGGAGATCGCCAGCAGCGGGCGGACATAGCCGTCCAGCTTGTCCTTGGGGCAGTGGTCGGTGTGCAGGGCGACGGTGACCGGGTACTTGTCCGCGACGATGTGCGCGAACTCGGCCAGCGCGACCGCGCCGGTCACCATGTCCTTGCTGTACTGACCGCCCAGGAACTCGGCGCCACCGGTGGAGATCTGGACGATGCCGTCGCTCTCGGCCTCGGCGAAACCGCGCAGGGCGGCGTGCAGGGTCTGGGTCGAAGTCACGTTGATGGCCGGGTAGGCGAACTTGCCTGCCTTTGCCCGGTCCAGCATCTCGCTGTAGACCTCGGGAGTTGCGATGGGCATACGAATCCGCTCCTGTCGGTGATGCGTCTACGGATACTGCTGCTTACCCCGACCAGGGCCGGGCACCAGGGGCATTGTCCCATCCCCGAGCTGCTGGTTCACCTCTACGAGGGACGAACAGCCATGAATACCATCAGATACCTACGAAAATACTGAAAGGGATCTTACGGGTGAAGCGGCCCCCTTGCCGGATGAACTGCCGCCCGCCGTGGGAAGGCTGACGACGAGCCCGGGGAGCGGGACCCCGGGGAGCGGGGCCGCGCGAGCAGGCCCGAGGGAGCAGGGGGTCTCATGGCAGTCAGGGCCGGCACCTCGGACGCCGAAGGCCCGACCGGGCGGACGCCGCGCCTCGGCCGCCGGGCCGCGGCCGTCGCCGCCGGAACCGCGCTGCTGTTCGGCGCCGGAGCCGGCCCGGGCGCGGCCGGAGCCGGCGACGCCGGTCTCGCGGTGCAGAACGCCGGGCGGCCGCTGCGGTCCGAGGACCTGCCCTTAACAGTGCGCGGCCAGCCGGGACCGCTAGTCTGCCCGGGTGACCACGACCACGACTCTCGCGTTGAACGTCCTCGACGCCAAGGCCCTGATCTCGCAGTTGGGAACGGTCGGTCTGCTCGCGATCATCTTCGCGGAGACCGGGCTGCTCATCGGCTTCTTCCTGCCCGGCGACTCACTGCTGATCCTGGCCGGCGTCGCCGCGTCCAGCGCCGGCCTGAAGGTCGTCGGCTCGCAGATGCCCATCGGCGTGCTGCTGGTCGGCGCGCCGCTCTGCGCCATCGCCGGGGCGCAGCTCGGGCACCTGCTCGGGGCCAAGGGCGGGGCGAAACTGTTCAACCGGCCGAACTCCAGGCTCTTCCGCCGGGAGCACGTGGAGAAGGCCGAGGCGTACTTCGTGAAGTTCGGCCCGGCCAAGGCCGTGCTGATGGCCCGGTTCATCCCGGTCGTCCGGACCTTCCTGAACCCGGTCGCCGGGACGCTGGAGATGCCGGCCCGGACCTTCCTGCTCTGGAACGCCATCGGCGGCGTGGTCTGGACCGAGGGGATGCTGCTGATCGGCTACAACTTCGGCGCGGCACTGGCCCCGGTGATCGACACCTACCTGGTGCCGGCGATGGCGCTGATCGTGCTGGTGTCGGTCTCGCCGATCCTGGTGGAGGTCCTGCGGGAGCGGAAGAAGCGCAGGCTCGGCCTGGTCGAGGCCCCGGCCGAGCAGCTCGACCCCGCCGGCGCGGGGGCCGGCAACGGCGGACGGCACCGCAGGGGCTGACCCGCCGGGCGGGAACCCACGGACGCGTCGCGGCCCGGACCGGATCACCGGTCCGGGCCGCGTCGCGTTCAGTCCCGGGAGCGGGTCACAGCCCCAGGTCGGGCAGCTGGTACGCCGCGAGGTAGGGCAGGCCCTGGGCCTCGATGACGGGGGCCGCGCCGCGCTCCACGATCACCGCGACCGCGACCACCTCGCCGCCGGCCTCGCGGACCGCCTCGACCGCGGTCATCGGCGAACCACCGGTGGTGGAGGTGTCCTCGACCACCAGCACCCGGCGGCCCTTGACGTCCGTGCCCTCGATCCGGCGCTGCATCCCGTGCGCCTTCTGCGCCTTGCGGACCACGAAGGCGTCCAGGCGGCCGCCCCGCGCCGCGGAGGCGTGGAGCATCGAGGTGGCGACCGGGTCGGCGCCGAGGGTGAGGCCGCCGACCGCGTCGAAGTCCAGCTCCGCGGTGAGGTCCAGCATGACCTGGCCGACCAGCGGAGCGGCCAGGCCGTCCAGGGTGACCCGGCGGAGGTCGATGTAGTAGTCGGACTCCAGGCCGGAGGACAGGGTCACCTTGCCGTGGACCACGGCCTTGGACTTGATCTGCTCGAGAAGCGCGTCGCGGTGGTTGCTCATGAGGCACCAGCTTAGAGGCTCCGCGGCTCGGAGGCTCCGTGCCCCGGCGCCCCGGCGGCTCAGTGGCGCCGCCAGCGCCAGGTGGTGGTCGCTTCGAGCGGGTCGACCAGGGTGACCAGGCGCGGAGCGGTGTTCAGGCCGTTCGGCGGACCGGACTGGGGCTCCACGCAGAGCGCGTCCGGGCGTCCGTCGAAGACCACCAGCCACTCGCAGTCGGCGGTCATGCTCAGGCTCAGCTCGCCCTCCCAGACCAGGGTGGCGGAGACGCCGTCGGGCATGCCGAAGCAGTCGTCGCGCGGGCCGGGCAGCGGCTCGATCCGGCGGCCGGTGGGCAGGTGGTCCTCGCCGCGCTCCTCCTGCCAGGCGGGCTCGAAGTCGAGCCGGGCGCTCGCGCCGTCCGGGCTCAGCTGCTTGCGGAACCAGGGGTGCCAGCCGACCTGGGCCGGGAACGAGTCGGCGGCGGTCTCCACCGAGAGCGTCGTCCGCAACTCGTCGGCGGACAGTTCGAACAGCTGGGTGACCCGGCCGGCATAGGGCCAGGGCTCGGCCAGGTCGTAGTAGAACGCCGCCGAGCCCTCGGTCGCCGGGGACGCCTGCCGCCAGCCGGTGCGGACTCCGGTGCCGTGGATGGCGTGCGGCGGCATGTCCACCGGGAGCCGGTGGGAGACCTGGCCGTTGTTCCAGCGGCCGCGGTCGACCCGGCCGGCCCAGGGCACCATCGGGAACGAGCCGTGCCCGAACACGCCCGCGTCCCGGGCTTCCACCGAGTCGGCCGAGCGCAGCAGCTCCAGCCCGCCGATGCGGAGGCTGGCCAGCCGGCAGCCGTCGGCTGGGAGCACGGTCGCCTCGGCCTCCCCGGCGGTGAGCCGGACCGGCGGCAGCGGCGTCGTCGTCGGACGCGGCGGAGTCGTCGAGGTGGGGCTGGGCACGGGACCTCCAGGTCGGGCGGTACGGATGGGTCGGGCGGGTCAGCGTCGGCGCAGGGCGCGGGCGAGCAGCACCACGCCGCCGACGACCGCGACCCCGCCGCCGACCAGCCACGGCACCACGCTGTGCTCGCCGTCGGCGGTCGGCGGCTCGCCCATTCGCCGCTCCGGGTAGCCCCAGCGGGCGGCGGCCCGGGAGCGGGCGCTGCGCGGCGGCAGCGCGGGGCCGTAGCGGCCGCGCGGCGGGGCGTGGTCGACCTCCTCGGCGGAGCGGCCGACGATGCTGCGCCGGTGCGCGGGCTCGTCCGGCCAGGGCTGGTCGAGCCCGGGGACGCCGTGGGCGGCGACCGACTCCTCGATCAGGAACAGGTCGGGCGCGTCCAGGTCGGAGATCTCGGAGAGCCCGGCCAGGTCGCCGATCTCCGAGAGGTCGGTCAGACCCGAGAAGTCACCGAGTTCGGAGAGGTCCGGGAGGTTGTCGAGTTCCTCGAAGAGGTCCTGGTCCGCGGGGCGGTCGGGGTCCTCCCCGTCGGCGCCCTCGTCGCCGAGCTCGGCGACCAGGGTGGCGCAGAAGCGGTCCAGCAGGCGGCGGGCCGCGAGTGTGACGGTCTCCGGGTCCAGTTCCGCTATCCGGCCCAGGCCCCGGACGCCGCAGTCGAAGACGATCCGGCAGCTGTCCGGGTCCTCGGCGCCGTCCTCGCCCACGGCGGGCTCCACGCCGACCAGGACCGCGCCGGAGAGCTCGCCGCTGCCGACCGACTGCTGGGCGGCCACGTCGACCAGCAGGTCGGTCCCGGGATGGAGCCGGAGCGTGCCCCGGTAGGTGATGGAGGAGTTGCCGATCCGCAGCTTCATCCGCCCGGCCAGGACCGGACTCCCGGCGTCGGCGCTGTCCTCGCCGTCCTCGCTGTCCTCGCTGTCCTCGCTGTCGGCGGCTTCCCCGGCGTCCCCGGTGTCGCTCCCGGCCGGGTCGGCCCGGTGCTCGTCCGGCGCGGGCACCGGCTCCGCGGCGCCGGAATCGTCGGGGGTGAACCCCGGCAGGCAGCGGGACAGCAGTTCGGGACGGCGCAGCGACCGGCGGGCGGTTTGCGGCGACAGCGGTACCAGAACTTCGTGCTCCATACCTGGCGAGCGTACAGACCTGTCGGCGCGGAAGGGACGTATGGAGACAGTGTTTTTGCCCGGTTGCGCCGCCCGCGCCGGCCGCTTTGCCCGACCCCGCGCCCGGCCCCGCGCCCGGCCCCGCTCGGGTGGGGCGGGTCAGCGCGGGTGGAGCAGGGTCGACGGGAGCGGCGGGCGCAGCGGGCGGCGGGTGCCGGCCAGGGTCGCGGCGAGGCGCAGCGCGGCCGGATCCAGGCCCAGCGGCTCCGGGGTGTCGGCGGGCAGGCCCAGCTGCGGGGTGCTGCGGGCGGCCAGGATCAGGCCCCAGTCGGCCGGGCTGCCGCAGTCGTCGGGCCCGCTGGGGATGGAGTACTCGACGGTGCGCAGCCCGACCGCGCGCAGCCCCGCGTCCGCCTGCCAGTAGTCCGCCTCGGCGACCGACCCGGCGTGGACGACGACCCGTCCGCCGGGGGCGAGCATCCGGGTGACCAGGCCGTAGAACTCCTCGGTGTAGAGCTTGCGGCTCTGGTCGAGGGCGGGGTCGGGCAGGTCGGCCACGATCACGTCGTAGGGCCGCCGGGTCGCCGGGGCGGTGCGCAGCCACTCGAAGGCGTCCGCGGTCACGGTCCGCACCCGGGGATCGGCCAGCGAGCCGCCGTTGAGCCGGGACAGGACCGGGTCGGTCCGGGCCAGCCCGAGCACCACCGGGTCGACCTCGACCACGGTGACCCGGTGGACGTCGGGGTGGAGCAGCGCCTGGCGGGCGGCGAGGCCGTCGCCGCCGCCGAGGATCAGCACCCGGCTCCGCGGGCCGGTCATGGCGGGCTGGACCAGGGCCGCCTGCCGCAGGGGCTCGTCGGCGCCGCAGACGGCGAGGCGTCCGCCGAGGTAGAGCCGCAGCTCGGCGGCGGACCGGGAACGGGCGGGGTCGGGCGCGCCCTGGCCCGCGCCGTCCGCGCCGCGCGGCGGCGGGACCCGGCCGGCGGCGTCGTCCGTCCCGTCGGGGCCGGGCCCCGGTCCGGGACCGGTGAGGACGACCTCCTGGTAGCGGCTCTGGTGGGTGTAGCGGACCGGTGTCCCGTAGAGGGCCTGCCGGGCCGAGCGCTCGAAGAAGCCGGTGAGTCCGGCGGCGAGGGCGAGCAGCAGCAGCACGGCCCCGCACAGGCTCCACAGCAGGACCCGGGTCCGGGACGAGGACTCCTCGCGGAACAGCCAGAGCACGACCACGGCCCCGGCGACGGCGTTGACCGCCCCGGTGACCAGCGCCCCACCGGCCTGGCCGAGCGCGGGCAGCAGCAGGAAGGGGAAGGCGAGGCCGCCGACGAGCGCGCCGACGTAGTCGGCGGCGAAGAGGTCGGCGACGGCACGGCCCGCGTCCTGCCGACGGATCCGCTGCAGCAGCGTCATCAGCAGCGGGATCTCCGCGCCGATCAGCACCCCGAGCAGGGTGGCCACCCCCACCAGCACCCACTGGTAGTGCCCCAGCCAGACGAAGCAGCTGTACAGGGCGAGCACCGAGAAGCCGCCGACCAGCGCGAGCGCGCTCTCGACCAGCGCGAACGAGGTCGCGGGCCGGGTGGTGAAGCGTTTCGCGAGCAGCGAGCCGATGCCCATGGCGAAGACCATGACGGAGAGCACCACGGACGCCTGGGTCACCGAGTCACCGAGCAGATAGCTGCCGAGGGCGACCAGTTCCAACTCGTACACCAGCCCGCAGGCGGCACAGACAAATGCCGCGAGGAGTACCAGCCATCGGGCAGCCCGGGCACCGACAGCTTGCATCGGCGTCGGCACTGCTGATTGGTCGATCACGTATAAACGCTAGGCGACGTCAGGTGACGTCCTCTTCCCCCGGAGGAAGTCGTGGTATCAGCACCGGGTTGACGCCTCGCTCGAATGAGGCATTTCGTGCCGTCATGCCCGCCGGAGCTTGAGCGATGAACGCGTGCAGACAAGTCGGCCTTCCTGCGGATAGGCGTGCCAGGTACGCCAGTAGATCTCGTGTTCGGTGCCCCCGGCCAGAAGTGCGGTGAAGGCGGTGGGGTCCCCGGGGAAAACTCCGGCGAGACCGTGCGGGTGATTCTCCACCAGGGCCAGCAGTTCCTGGGCGCGCCTGGCGAAACCCTGCTCGTGGAGGGTTTCCACATGGGCCGCGAATTCGTATTCCCAGCCCTGGACGCATTCGGCCACCCGGGCCGGCAACGGGCTCCGGCGACCGGGCAGACAGGCGACGGTCTCCGAACAACGGGCGGCCCCGCCACCCAGGATGACCTGGTGCGATGCCCCGAGCAACCGGAGCTGGAGGTCGGTCGGCCCGATCGTCAGATCGAGGACGGCCAGGGCCGGCAGCTCCTGGCTGCCCAGGCACCAGGCCAGATCTCCGGCACGGGTGTCGGTGTAGGTGGTCTGCAACGTGGTGAGCATGGTCTTGGCTCCGCGTACTTGGGTCGCTCGAGGACGCCGGTGCGGGCGCATACCGGAGGACAGGGGGAACCGGAGGGCATGGAGGCCGGCGGCACGGGTATCAGCGGACATGCCTGTCGGCGGTCATGGGGTCAGCGGGCACGGATGTCGACGGGCACGGTCGCCCTGCGGCGGAGTGACTTTCGGGGACTCAGGAAGCAGGGAAGCACGAATGCTCCATGTCTGTTGATGCTTTACCCAACTTCCCCGCCCAGTCATCATTTCCCGGCCGAATCCTTTGCATGCCGGGCACACAGTTGATCGAGTCTGCGCGTTGACGTGCGAAAACTATGGCGAAACCGGGAACAGAGCGGACCGCTTCCGGTCCGGAATCCAACCACCGCTTCCGGTTCGACGGGCCCGGAAACCGGGAATCGGGGGCGACACATGCCAGCGGCAGTACCCGTAGGCACTGCCGTCGGCGAAGTTCACCCCTTCGGGGGTCACTCGTACGGACACCCCGGCCGTCAACCGGCCGCCGGAACCGCACTCTTCCGGGTAAGGCCCCCGAATACCCATGCCGCGCCGTAGACCAGCGTCGCCGCCAGCATGATCGAGAAGCTCGGGGGCAGGCTCGTGGCGACCGCGCTCAGCGCCAGCCCGGCCCACATCTCGGCGACCGCGAGCCCGGCCGAGAGCGCCAGCCCCACGAACGGACGGTTCGTCAACCGCAGCGCCGCACCGGCCGGGGCCGCCAGCAGGCCCAGCAGCAGCAGCGAGCCCACCGCCTGCGTGGCCTCGCCCGCGCAGGCGCCGACCAGGGCCAGGAAGCCCAGCCCCAGCACCTTCACCGGCACGCCGCGCGCCGCCGCGACCGCCTCGTCCAGCGTCGCGAACAGCAGCGGACGGGCGATGGCCAGCACCGCGACGCTGATCGCGGCCGCCACCAGCACCGCGACCAGGGTCTGGCTGCCGCTCAGGCCGAAGATCGAGCCGAAGAGCACGCTGGTGCCGGCGTTGCCCACGTCCGAGCCGCTGCGCGAGGTCGTGTAGAGGGTGAGGAAGAAGGCCCCGAGGCCGAGGATCCAGGCGAAGGCCGCTCCGATCACCACATCGTCGGCCCGGCCCCTGCGACCGATCCCGGCCAGCAGCAGCCCGCCGCCGATGCACCCGACGAACAGCCCGAGCCGCAGGTCCCAGCCGGCGGCCAGGGCCGCCATCGCCCCGGCGAAGGCGACATGGCTGAGCGCGTCCCCGGTGAAGACCTGGGCGCGCAGCACCAGGAAGTAGCCGACCAGACCGGACGCCAGCGCGATGAACGTCCCGGCGAGCAGGGCGTGGTGGAAGAAGTCCTGACTCCACACGTTCATACGGCGACCCTCCTGGCGGCGTCGGTCCTGGGTACGGCGGTCATGGCGCCGGCACCGGCGCCGGTGCCGCGTCGGCGGGCGACCAGCCGGGCCGCGTGCGCCAGCAGGTAGCCGGCGAAGGCGAAGCTGGTCACGAAGAAGCCCAGCGGGTACGGCCAGTACCAGGCCGCGATCAGCCCGGCCCAGGTCGCGCCGAAGCCCAGCAGCAGTGTCAGCAGCAGGCTCAGCGCCGGGCGAGCGGTCAGCACCTGTGCGGTCGCGGCCGGCAGCACCAGCAGCGCGAACACCAGCAGCGAGCCGGTGATCTGCGCGGCCTCCGCCGTCGCCGCGCCCAGCAGCAGCAGGAACAGCGTCGACAGCAGCCGCACCGGGACCCCGCGCGCCGCCGCCACCTGCGGGTCGACCGAGGCGAACAGCAGCGGCCGACCGATGACCACGAGCACCGCCAGCACTGCCAGGCCGACCAGGGCCAGCAGCAGCACCTGGCCGGTGGTGATCCCGAGGAAGCTGCCGAAGAGGATGCTCTCCGGCCCGCTCAACAGCCCCTTGTAGAGCGCGATGAAGAGGAAACCGCAGGCCAGCAGGAATGCCTGGACGACCCCGGTGGCCGCGGACTCCTCCGCGTCCGCGTCCCGGCCCTCCCGCCGCAGCAGCGCGATGACCAGCGCCGCCGCCAGGCAGAAGCCGAAGTAGCCGAAGCCGGTGCTGATCCCCGCGAGGGTCGCGAAGGACGCCCCGGGGAAGGCCACCACGCCCAGGGTGTGCCCGGCGAAGGACTGCCGCCGCAGCACCATGAACCAGCCGATCGCGCCCGCGACCAGCGCGACCACCGCGCCCGCCCGGAAGGCGTTGACCATGAACGGGTAGGACCACATCTCCTGGAAGTCGGTCAGCAGGTTCCAGCTGAACTGCACGGGCATCGGTTCAGGCCTCCGGTTGTCCGACGACGACCAGTCGTCCGTCGGCGGTCCGCAGCACCTCGACCGGGGTCCCGTACAGCCGGGTCAGGTTCTCGGAGGTGACCACCTCGCCCGGGGCGCCGGCGACCGCGCCGCCGCCCGCGATGTACACCACCCGGTCCAGGTGGTGCAGGATCGGGTTGACGTCGTGCGCGACCATCACCACGGCCACGCCCTCCTGATGGCATATCCGGCCGATCAGAGCCGCGACCGCGCTCTGGTTCGGCAGGTCCAGGCTGTCCAGCGGCTCGTCCAGCAGCAGCACCGCCGGACGCCGGACCAGCGCCTGGGCGATCAGCAGCCGCTGCTGCTCGCCGCCGGAGCACTCGCCGATCGGACGGTGGGCGTAGGCCGTCGCACCGACCAGCTCGACGACCTCGGCTATCCGCTCGGCCTGCTCCCGGCGCCGGCGGCCGCCGGGCAGCGGCAGCCCCCAGCGGTCGCCGTCGAGGCCGAGCCGGACCAGGTCCACACCCCGGATCCGCATCCCGGGCCCGAAGCTGCGGCGCTGCGGCAGGTAGCCGACCCGGTCCCCGCCCTGGCCGGGCCGCAGCCCGAGCACCCGGGCCTCGCCCTCGGCCGCGGGCAGCACCCCGAGCAGGACCTTGAGCAGCGTGGACTTGCCGACCCCGTTCGGACCGAGGACGGCGACGAACTCGCCCGCCCGCACGTCCAGGTCGACGCCGGACCAGAGGGTGCGCCCGCCGACGCGGACGGCGGCGCCGCGCAGTTCGAGCACGGGATCGGCGGCGGCCGCGGTCGTCGCGACGGCGGCCGGGATGGTCGCGGCGGCGGTTGCCTGAACGGGTACTGCTGCCTGTTCGATCGCCACTGTGTGCACCGTCCCGTCTTGCGTCGTCCGCCGGTCTGCCCTCGGCAGTTGTGTCCCCGCCCGCTGCGACGTCAGCTGTCGGCGGGCCGCCGTTTGTTCCGGCTCCCCGTCGCGGATCTGCTGCCGCGCCGCCGTCATGTCCCGCACCGTCACCGTCCGGTCGCCTCCTTGAGGGCCGCCGCGATCCCCTGGAGCTCGCTGACCTGCCACTGCTGGAAGGTGTCCCCGGCCGGGCTGAGCGTCTCGGTGACCGGGGCCACCGGGATGCCCTCGGACTTGGCCAGGTTCACCTGGGCGACCACGTCCGGCGTGGAGTTCTGGGTGTTGTAGACGTAGACCTTGATCTTCTTCGACCTGATCTGCTGGTCGATCGTGGACTTGTCGGCGGCGGTGGGGTCGGTGCCCTCGCTCATCGCGTCCAGGAAGCTCTCGGGGGTGATCAGATCCAGACCGAGGCCCTGCGCGAGCGGGGTCACGATCGACTCGGAGGCGCCGATCGGCGTCCCGGCGTAGGTCGCCCTGATGCTCGCGATCAGCTGGTTGTACTGGGCCAGGGTCTGCGTCTCGAACGCCGTCTTCAGCTGGTCGAAGTAGGCCGCGTCGGCCGGGTCGATCTTCTTGTAGTCGGCGGTGATCGCCTCGATGACCTGGTGCACGTTGGTCGGCGAGTACCAGCGGTGCGGGTTGCCGCCGGGCTGGATGCCGACCAGGTCGCCGACGTTGAGCTCGGTCCGGCCGCTGCCGGGGTTGGTCGCCAGCAGTTTGTCCGCCCAGCCGTCGTAACCGACGCCGTTGACGATGGCGAACTGCGCGGTGGTGACCGTGCGGGCGTCGGCGGCGGTCGGCTCGTAGGAGTGCGGGTCGGTGTTGGGGTTGGTGATGATGCTGGTGACCTGGACGTGGTCGCCGCCGAGCTGGGCGGCGATGCTGCCCCAGAAGTTCTCGGCCGCCGCGACCTGGATCACCTTTCCGCCGCCGGCCCCCGCGCTCGAACCGCCGGCCGTCGCGGCGCTCGGCGAGGTCGGCGCGGTCGTGGCGCAGGCACTCGTCAGCGCGAGGGCGGCGACGCCGACCGCACCGAGCGCGAGGCGCGCGGGGTGGGGAAGGCGGGAGGCGGGGGTCTTCACGTGGTCTCTCCTCGGACAGGCCGGAGCGGAACACCCACCACGCTAGATGAAAATGATTCTCACTTCTAGCCCGATCGGTCCAACGATGAAAACCATTACCGTTCCGTGACCCGCTGCACGCCCCCGGCGCGCGCTCCGGCGCTAGGACGTTTGCGCAGGTCAGGGCCATCGCCTCGGCGCAGACGGCAGATCGCCCCGGGCCGGTGGCCCGGGGCGATCGACGTGATCAAGCGTGTTCGGCTTCACATTCCGGCGCCGAGCCCGGCCGCACCGTCCGTGCCAGGCCCGGAGGCCGGGTCAGCGCACCGGCGGGAGCCAGAGCATGGTGTCCAGCTCACCGTCGACCCGCTGCGCGCCGGCGGGCGTGAAGCGGGTGGGACTCGCCACCGGCGCCGTCTCGACGGTGCTGTAGAAGCCGCCCATGGCTCCCCAGGGGAAGAGCGCCGCGACCACCGCGACCTGTCGCCCGTCCGGCGAGAAGGTCGCCGCGTAGAAGGCATGGGTGTTGTGCTGTGCGTCCTGGTACTCGGCGGCGATCCCGGTCACCTTGCCGGTGGCCAGGTCGGCCAGATAGGCGCTGCCGTCCCCGTAGGCCAGCTCACGGCCGCTCGGCGAGAAGCTCACCGCCCCGGTCGGCTCCACCGACAGGTGCAGCTCGTAGGGCTTGGCGTTGCCCGCCTTGAGCCAGAGGTTCCCGCCGACGTCCGCGGCCAGGGTCCGGCCGTCCGGCGAGTACGCCTCCGGCGCGACCAGGGTCGACTGCGGGAAGCCCGGAGCAACCGGGGTCAGCCCCTTGCCGTCGATGCCGATCCGGTAGAGCTGGTTGCCGTCGGTGCTCCTGTTCTCCACGTCGAAGAGCAGGTGCCGACCGTCCGGCGTGAAGATCGCCCGGTCGAAGGAGTAGGCGGTGCTCGGCAGCCGGTAGACGACCCGGCCGTGGGTGCCGTCCCGGTCCATCACGTGCAGCGCCAGCGGGGTGGTGATCGGCCCGCTCCCGGCGTCCGGCACCGCCGGTCCGATGTACGAGACCAGCCCGGCGTCGGGCGAGGCCGAGGGCTCGCAGCCGGCGCCGGTCGGGGTGAACTCGGCGACCTTGCCGGTGACCGGGTCGGTCGCCGACAGCGCGCACACCCCCGGGAACCCGTCGTCGGCCGTCCCGGAGATGATCTGCCCCTCGCTCGGACGCGCGGCGGATGCGGTGGCCGCCGTGGCGCTCGGCCCGGTGGCCGCCTCCGCGCCGGCGCCGGAGGCTCCCCACATCCCCGCCAGCAGCACCGCCGCCGTCACGAACGCACGCGCGCGCTGATTCCCCATGGCACTCCCCCCACCTGCGCGAGCACCGCTCTGACGCCCGCCACCGCTCCCGCCCCCTCACGCTTCCTCGACCCCCAGGGAACCGGGCAGCCCCTCGAACATATCCGCCACCAAATGCGGTCAGCAATACCGCTGTTGACTGATCCTCAGATCCGTTGGCGCACAGGGGCACGACCGGCGCACCCGCCCCGACGGCGCGCCGCCGCAGCCCGGGAACCCGCTATCAGGGTCGCGGCACGCCGTGACCGCCCCGGAATCAGTCACTCTGCTGCCGCGGGACAGATCAGCCCGTACAACGGACAGCGGCCGAGCAGGTCACCCTCCCAGGCGCTGAAGCTGGACTGCCGCATCGGCGAGGACCTGGTCCTGCTTGCAGAAGGTGAAGCGGACCTGGGTGCGGCCGGCTTCGGGGTCGTCGTAGAAGACGGAGTTGGGGATGGCGACCACGCCGCAGCGTTCGGGCAGCGCGCGGCAGAAGGCGTAGGCGTCCTTCTCGCCGAAGGGGGTGATGTCGGTGGTGATGAAGTAGGTGCCCTGGGGCTGGTAGACCTCGAAACCCGCCGCGCGCAGGCCGTCGGCCAGGAGGTCGCGCTTGCGGAGCAGGTCGGTGCGCAGGGTGGTGAAGTAGCCGTCCGGGAGCCGCAGGGCCTCTGCGACGGCGTACTGGAACGGGCCGGCGCTGACATAGGTCAGGTACTGCTTGGCGGTTCGGACGGCGGCGACCAACTCCCGCGAAGCCGTCACCCAGCCGACCTTCCAGCCGGTGAAGGAGAAGGTCTTGCCGGCGGAGGAGATGGAGACGGTGCGCTCGCGCATCCCGGGGAGGGCGGCGATGGGGTGGTGCGCGCCGCTGAAGACCAGGTGCTCGTAGACCTCGTCGGTGACCACCAGGAGGTCGTGCTCCACGGCCAGTTCGGCGATGGCGCTGAGCTCGTCCGGGGAGAGCACCATGCCGGTCGGGTTGTGCGGGGAGTTGAGCAGGAGCAGCCGGGTGCGCGGGGTGACCAGCGAGCGCAGCAGGTCGAGGTCGGGGCGGAAGTCCGGGGCGCGCAGGGTGAGCGGGACGCGGGTGGCGCCGGCCATGGCGATGCAGGCCGCGTAGGAGTCGTAGAACGGCTCGAAGGCGATCACCTCGTCACCGGGCTCCAGCAGCGCCAGCATCGCGGCGGCGATGGCCTCGGTCGCTCCGGCGGTGACCAGCACCTCGCCGTCGGGGTCGTAGGCGAGGCCGTAGAACCGCTGCTGGTGCTCGGCGATCGCCGCGCGCAGCTCGGGGATGCCGGGGCCGGGCGGGTACTGGTTGCCCCTGCCCTCGCGGATCGCGCGGACCGCCGCCTCGGCGATCTCGGCCGGGCCGTCGGTGTCCGGGAAGCCCTGGCCCAGGTTGATCGCGCCGGTCGCGGTGGCCAGCGCCGACATCTCCGCGAAGATCGTCGTCCCCAGCCCGTCGAGGCGTCGGTTCAGCAGCGGCCTTGCAGTCATCTTCGGCTCCTCGTGTGTGCGACTGCTGGCCATCCTCGGGCCGGGCCCGCGACCGCGACAAGCCCGGTCGGGTCACTGCGGCCGATCGGACGCCCGGGACGTGCGAGGAACCGTGGTCGGCCGAAGCCGGATCCCGGGCCGGTGGACGTACGGGAGAATGCCCGGGTGGACGAAGACCTTCTCGACAGCGCTCAGCAGCAGGCCGGGCGACGAACCAGGGGCGCTGCGAGGGCCGGCGCGGACCCGGCGGACGCATCGGCGCCGTCACGGCCGTCCGCCGGGCGCAGCGTGCTGCGCGCGCTGCGGGGTGCGGCGCTGCCACTCGCGGTGGCGGTCGCGTCCGCGCTGCTGAGCTGCCTGCTGATGAACTGGATGAAGACCCCGGGCGAGACCCTGGCCGGGCGGTTCCACGTCTGGGACGCGAGCTTCTACGTGCAGATCGCCGAGTCCGGCTATCCGCACGGCTACACCTACGGAGCCAACGGCCAGCTGTCCGGCAACAGCCTGGCGTTCTTCCCGCTCTACCCGCTGCTGATCCGGATCGTCCACCTGCTCACCGGGTTGGCCTTCGGCACCTCCGCCGTCGTCGTCGCCTGGCTCTGCGCGGCGGGTGCGGCCGTCGCCGTCCACCACCTGGTCGCCCGGCTGCACTCGGCCCGGGTGGCCGGCTTCGCGGTGGCGCTGGTGTTCTGCCAGCCGATGGCCGTGTCGCTGTGGATCGGCTACACCGAGAGCCTGTTCCTGCTGCTCGCGGCGGCGGCGCTGCTGGCGGTGCGGAAGGAGGCGTGGGTCTGGGCCGGTGTGCTCACCTGCCTGGCCGGGCTGACCCGGTCGACCGGGGTCGCCGTCGCGGCGGCACTGGTCGTCGGCGTGCTGCTGGCCGCGCGCCGGGAGCGGTCGCTGCGCCCGCGGATGCTGGTGGGCTGCCTGCTCGGCTGCGTCGGGATGCCCGTCTACCTGCTGTGGGTCGGTCTGCGGGTGGGCCAGCTGGACGGCTGGGCGCGGATCCAGAGCGCCGGCTGGAGCACGGCCTGGGACTGGGGCAGCAGCACGTTCGACTTCCTCAGCAGCACCCTGCACGGCGCGGACGGCTGGGTGCAGGTGAGCGTGGCCTTCGTCCTGCTCGGCTACGTGGTGGCGTGCGCGGCGGCCCTGCTGAGCCGCCCGTGGCCGCCGCTGGCCGTGTACGGGGCGCTGATCCTGGTGATGTCGCTGGGGCAGAGCAACTACTACCACTCCAAGCCGCGGCTGCTGGTCCCGGTGCTGCTGGCGGTGCTCCCGCTCGCGGAGGCGCTGGCCCGCGGGCGCCGGCCCGGGGCGTACCTGGCGCTGGCCTGGATCGCCTTCCTCGGCAGCTGGTTCGGCGCCTACATGCTCACGGTCTGGCCCTACGCGATCTGATCCGCAGCAGGACGGGGCCGCAGCAGGACGGGGCCGGTACGCATGCTGCGTACCGGCCCCGTTCAGCTGTGCTGACAGATCAGTCCTCGGCGGGACCGTCGGAGTCCTCGTCGCCCTCGGCGGAGCCGTCGACGTCCTTGACCAGGCCGAGGCGGTTCGCCAGCCACTGGTCGAAGGCGACCGAGGCCTGGGTCCAGTTGGCGGTCATGGCGACGAAGTAGTTGATGTTGACGCCCATGCCGACGATCATCTGCGACTCACCGATGACCCGGATCACGCCGTCGTCGTGGGTGTGGGTGTAGACCTTCGGCCAGAGCGACTCGCGGTTCCACTCGTCCAGCGCCTCCAGCAGCTCGGTCTTGGAGTCGATCGAGTGCGGGCGGTCGTAGAAGGTGCGGACCGCGAAGAGCTCCTTCTGGTCGCCGCGGAACATGTAGTAGACGCGGAAGCCCTCCCAGGGGGCGAGGAGGTCGCCCTCCTCGTCCATGGCGTGCTTCAGCTCCATCTGGTCCAGCAGCTGGCGCACCAGGTCCTGGTTCGGAACGACCACGGGCGGCGGCCCGGCCTCGCCCGACGGCTGCTGCGGCGGCTGCGGCACCCCGAAGGACGGGATGGACGACGGGTCGATGCTCATCGAGACGAGTTCCCTTCAAGAAGACTTTGCATGTCCATCCTGCCTCATGGGTGCCGGGCCGCGAAGCTTCAGCCCAGCTTCTTCAGAGAAGGCACGGAACGTTCAGCCGCCCGCACCGTGAGCTTGTCCGTTGCCTCATCCAGGTCCACCTCGACGGTGTCGCCGTCGAGCACCTCTCCGCTGAGGATCGCGCGCGCCAACTGGTCGCCGATCGCCGACTGCACCAGCCGCCGCAGCGGGCGCGCCCCGTACGCCGGGTCGTAGCCGGTGAGCGCCAGCCAGTCCCGGGCAGCCGCGTTGACCTGCAGCGTCAGCCGCCGGTCGGTGAGCCGCCGGTCCAGCGCGGCGACCTGGAGGTCGACGATCCGGGCCAGCTCCTCGGTGTCCAGCGCATCGAAGATCACGATGTCGTCGAGCCGGTTCAGGAACTCCGGCTTGAACGAGGCCCGCACCGTCTCCATCACCCGGGACCTCTTGGTGGCCTCGTCCAGGTTGGGGTCGATCAGCCACTGCGAGCCCAGGTTGGAGGTCAGGATGAGGATGGTGTTGCGGAAGTCGACCGTCCGCCCCTGGCCGTCCGTCAGCCGGCCGTCGTCCAGCACCTGCAGCAGGATGTCGAAGACCTCCGGGTGGGCCTTCTCGACCTCGTCCAGCAGCACCACGCTGTAGGGGCGGCGGCGCACCGCCTCGGTCAGCTGGCCGCCCTCCTCGTAGCCGACGTAGCCGGGGGGCGCCCCGACCAGCCGCGCCACCGAGTGCTTCTCGCCGTACTCGCTCATGTCGATCCGGGTCATCGCCCGCTCGTCGTCGAAGAGGAAGTCCGAGAGCGCCTTCGCCAGCTCGGTCTTGCCGACACCGGTCGGGCCGAGGAAGAGGAAGGAACCGGTCGGCCGGTCCGGGTCGGCGACGCCCGAGCGGGAGCGGCGCACCGCGTCCGACACCGTCTGGACGGCGGTGCTCTGGCCGATCAGCCGACGGCCCAGCTCCTGCTCCATCCGCAGCAGCTTCGCGGTCTCGCCCTCCAGCAGCCGGCCGGCCGGGATCCCGGTCCAGGAGGCGACGACGTCGGCGACGTCGTCCGGGCCGACCTCCTCCTTCACCATCGAGGCCGTCGAGGCCTCGGAGCGGGCGGCGTCCTGGCCCTCGGCCAGCTCGCGCTCGGCGGCCGGGATGTCCGCGTACATCAGCCGCGAGGCCGTGGTGAAGTCGCCGTCGCGCTCGGCGCGCTCGGCCTGGCCGCGCAGGTCGTCCAGCCGCTCCTTCAGCTCGCCGACCTTGTTGAGGGTGGCCTTCTCCGCCTGCCAGCGGGCGGTCAGCCCGGCCAGCTGCTCCTGCTTGTCCGCGAGGTCGCGGCGCAGCCGGGCCAGCCGGTCGACGGAGGCGGCGTCGGACTCCTTGGCCAGCGCCATCTCCTCCATCCGCAGCCGGTCCACGGCGCGCTGCAGCTCGTCGATCTCCACCGGGGAGGAGTCGATCTCCATCCGCAGCCGGGACGCGGCCTCGTCGACCAGGTCGATGGCCTTGTCCGGCAGGAACCGGGAGGTGATGTAGCGGTTGGACAGGGTCGCGGCGGCGACCAGCGCGGCGTCCGAGATCTGGACCTTGTGGTGGGCCTCGTAGCGGCCCTTCAGCCCGCGCAGGATGGCGATGGAGTCCTCGACCGAGGGCTCGCCGACCATGACCTGCTGGAAGCGACGCTCCAGCGCGGCGTCCTTCTCGATGTGCTCGCGGTACTCGTCCAGCGTGGTCGCACCGACCATCCGCAGCTCGCCGCGGGCCAGCATCGGCTTGAGCATGTTGCCGGCGTCCATCGAGGAGTCGCCCCCGGCACCGGCGCCGACCAGGGTGTGCAGCTCGTCGATGAAGGTGACGACCTGCCCCTCGCTCTGCCTGATGTCCGCCAGGACGGCCTTCAGCCGCTCCTCGAACTCGCCGCGGTACTTCGCCCCGGCCACCATCGAGCTCAGGTCCAGTGAGACCAGCCGCTTGCCGCGCAGCGACTCCGGGACGTCCCCGGCGACGATGCGCTGGGCCAGGCCCTCGACCACGGCGGTCTTGCCGACGCCGGGCTCGCCGATCAGCACCGGATTGTTCTTGGTCCGCCGGGACAGCACCTGGACGACCCGGCGGATCTCCTGGTCGCGGCCGATCACCGGGTCCAGCTTGCCGTCACGGGCGGCCTGGGTGAGGTCGGTGCCGTACTTCTCCAGCGCCTTGTAGGTGCCCTCCGGGTCCGGCGAGGTGACCTTGCCGCTGCCCCGCACGTCCTTGAACGCGGCCAGCAGCGCCTTGGGGGTGGCCCCTTCGGCCCGCAGCGCGTCGGCGACCTGGCCGCCCTCGGCGGCGAGGCCGACCAGCAGGTGCTCGGTGGAGACGAAGGCGTCGTCGAGGTCGGCCGCCCGGGCGCCGGCCTCGTTCAGCACGGCGACCAACTGGCGGGCGATCTGCGGCGCGGAGACCGTCGAGCCCTGGGCGCTGGGCTGGGCGGCGTTGAGCCGCTCGGCGGCGGCCCGGAGCCGTACCGGGTCGGCCTTGACGGCCTCCAGCAGCGGCTTGGCGATACCCTCGGGCTGCTCCAGCAGCGCGAGCAGCAGGTGCACCGGGGTGACATCGGGGTTGCCCGCACTCGATGCCTGCCGGATCGCAGCCGACAGGGCTTCCTGCGCCTTGGTGGTGAGCTTGCTCGCGTCCACGCTGGGGTGTCCTCCTGAGCTCGGCGTGACTGTGGACCGGAGTGAACCACTGGGCGTGCCTCACCCAGCGAATCCTGCCATGGTGAACATGACGTAAGTTGAGTCTATTCCACTCAAGGCAGGATCTGGGACGTCTCCGGCCGACGCCGGACCGCAGTCGGCGCCGAGCGCCTGCGCTACAGCCGGTCCTGGTGCTCCGCCGCCTGCATGTGGTCCACGCAGACCGCGACGCTGAGCAGCAGCGGCACGTCCTGGTCGTCCTGGATGTCGATGCCGTAGGTGTCGCGGAAGCTGAACCACTTCCGGCTGATGTGGGCGATCCGGTGGCCGTGCTCCTCGACCGCGAACTCGTGGTCGCTGAAGTTGCCGTGCACCTCCAGCTCCCGCCCGTCGTGGAGGTGCACCTCGTACTTGTCCCGGAACGGGGTGAACAGCTTCTTCTTCACCGTGGCGACGACCTCGCCGTCCCGTTCGATCTTCATCGCGTCGCGGATGCTCACCAGCTTCTTCTTGACCACGGCCACCTTGTGGCCGTGCATGTCCTTGAGCTCGAAGGTGTCCGAGATCCGGAGGATCTTCGCGTCCACCAGGAACGCCTTCTCGCCGTGCTCGGTGGTGATCCAGAAGTCGTCGCCGATCGAGAACAACCGGTCGCGCAACAGGTACTTCATGCCGCCCCGCCTCCTTGAGTGATCCTGCGTCGGCGTACCGGCCCGCCTCGGCGCGCGCTTGCGCGCGTCCGCGCGGGGCCGTGCATCCGCTGTCCGTGGAGACGCCTTCCCCCGGCCCGCCGGTTCGACCCTTCCATGCACCCGTACGTGGCGGAAGACCGAACGGAGAAACGGTCAGCTGACGGTGGGTGAGCTGACGGGGTGGCATTCCGTTCATGCGGTTATCGGATCTCTGCTCAGGGGGACGTTCGCGACGGCCGAGGCGCGCGAAGGTCATGCACCGGGGGCGTCCGCTGCGAAGCACGCCCCCGCGCCACACCCGAGAGAAAGCGACAGTGACGGGCCATGACGCAGAGAAGGATCCCCCGCCGTTCCGGCACGACGTTCGGCAGCTACTCCCGACCGGTCCAGCGCGTCGCGGCCCTGACCGGCGCGCTGGCGACCGTCTGCCTGCTGTGCGCCACCCCGGCCGGGGCCAGCGCGAGCGCGAACGAGACCGCCCATACCCGGCAGCAGGCCGCGCGCCTCGGCGGCGCGGTGCAGGGAGGCGCGAGGCAGACGGGCTCGGGGTACGCGGGTTCGGGGTACGCGGTCTCGGAGCACGGGCAGCCGAAGTCGACCTGCCCGCCGAAGAAGTCCCATGAGCACGAACACGCGGCCATGTGCGAGGAGCAGGGCCGGACCGGACCGGCCGGTCCTGCGGGAGCGCCGGGCCAGACCGGCCCCGCAGGGGCGACGGGCGCCACGGGAGAGGCCGGGGCGATGGGCCCCGCCGGACCCATGGGGGCGACCGGAGCGACCGGGGCTATGGGAAGTCCGGGTGCGACCGGCGCCAGGGGGCCGGTGGGAGAGGTCGGCGCCACGGGAGCCACCGGTCCGGCCGGGCCGAAGGGCGACCGTGGGCCGTCCGGACTGACCGGACCGACCGGAACTGCGGGGACGCCGGGGGCAACCGGGCAGCCGGGGGCAGTCGGGGCAAAGGGCGATACGGGGGCGGCAGGGGCGACCGGGGCGAAGGGCGATGCCGGCCCGATGGGGCCGATCGGGGCGAAGGGCGACACCGGCCCCGCAGGGCCGGCCGGAGCGAAGGGCTCGAAGGGCGCGACCGGCGCGACCGGGGCAGCGGGTGCTACTGGCATGCCGGGTGCCACTGGGGCTGCAGGGTTGCCAGGGGTACCTGGCTTGATCGGAGCTACCGGAGCTACCGGAGCAACTGGAGCTACCGGTGCCACCGGACCCTCCGGGGCAACGGGTGCAACCGGTGCGAAGGGTGCAACGGGTCCTGCAGGTCCCAATGGGGCTACGGGTCTCACCGGTGCGGACGGGGCCACCGGCGCCACGGGGCCAACCGGCGCAACCGGGGCCCCGGGGGCGGTCGGGGCGACCGGGCCCGACGTCGGCATCGCTGCGATCTTCGACGGGAGCACCGAGCTGCGGACCGCCGTGAACGCGAGTGGCGCCGCCTACCTCCAGGACAGCCGCACTGCGGGAACGCCCTGGATGCCGCTCTCCCTCGTCGCCGACTACCCCTCCGGCAGGATCGCCGCCGGCTCCGTCGCCCTCCAGGGTCACAACCTCTTCATCACCCTGCTGACCAGCAGCGGCTCTGCCTACGAGACCGTCTGCATGGACGACCCGACGTCGCTGACGGCGGAGAACCTCAACTCCCGGTGCAGCGCCTTCACCGCCGTGACACCCATTCCCTGACGAGCCGCCCTGGCCGAGGAGTCGGCGGCGGATCCGCTCAGCGGACCGCCGCCGACTCGGCCAGGAGCTGGACCGCGAACTCCCGGTTGGCCCGGGTCTGCTCGCGGTACGGGGCGGGCAGGTCGGCCAGGGCCAGCAGCCGGTCGCAGGCCGCGAGCGAGCCCTGCGGGTCGCCGCTCCAGTAGGCGGCGATGGAGTGCTCGAACAGCAGGCCCCAGCGGTAGATCCACGGCTGGACGAAGAGCCAGTCGTCGGGCTGGGGACGGTCGAGGCCGGCCCGGGTGAAGGCGTGCGCCGCCTGGTAACGGCCCAGCAGTCGCAGCCGCGAGGCGAGCTCGTAGCTGGCCTCCAGCCGCTGCGGCCGTACCTCCCCCGCCCGCACCAATGCGTCCATCGCGCCCGGCCAGTCGTCGTTCCCGGCCCTCAGGACGCCTGCCTGGAGCAGCGCGTAGTACACCTCCTCCTCCCAACCGCCCATCTCGGCGCGGCGTTCGTAGAGGTCGACCGCCGCCGTGGTCTCACCGAGGTCCCGAAGGGTCTGGGCCAGGTAGAAGACGGCACGGGAGTTGCCGGGATCGCGGTCGAGCTCCGCGCGCAGCAGTCGGGCGTCGCGGGTGAACTTGTCCGACCTCGACCCGCCGTCGGCGAAGTGCTCGACGGAGATGGCGTCGATGGTGGCCGGAACGTCCCGCTCATCGGTCGTCAGGTACTCGTGGGTCGAGCCGACGTAGCGCCAGTCGGTACTGCTCCGCACCAGCCGCTTCACCCGGTACTCGGTGTCGCTGACATGCCGCACCAGGTACGAGTCGGCGGTCAGCTCGGGGATTTCCCCCGCCTGCCGGACGACCATGTCGGCGTCGATCAGCAGCAGGTAGTCGGACCGGCCCCGGGCGTGCCGGATGTTGAGCGTGCGGTTGTGCCCGAAGTCGACCCAGGGCTCCTGGTGCAGTTCGCCGGGGATCCCGGCCAGGGCCGACCGGATCAGCTCCTGGGTTCCGTCGGTCGAGCCGGTGTCGGAGATCACCCAGTAGTCGATCAGCCCTCGTACCGAGGCCAGGCAGCGCTCGATGACCTGTACCTCGTTCTTGACGATCATGCACAGGCAGATGGAAATCCGCTGTTCCACCATGACCTCCCAGGCTGCGCCGTCGCCGCACGCCGCCCGGGCGTCCGCACCGTTCGGATCGTATCCGGCCGACCCCGGCCCAGCCGGAAGCAACACCTCCGGATATGGGAACGCGGCCCCGCCGGTGTTCCGGCGGGGCCGCGCGTCCTCGGTCGGTCGGTCAGTACAGGCCGGCGAAGACGTTCCAGCCGCCGCCGAGACGGACCCGGGTCGGGAAGGTCCCGTTCGCGCTGCTCTCGTAGCGCCAGAGCGTCCCCGAGGAGTCGCGGGCCACGATGTCGCTGCGGCCGTCGCCGCCCAGGTCGCCGACGCCGACGACGGCGGTGTAGCCGCCGAAGCCGCTGCCCACCTCGGTCCGCGCGCCGAACCCCCCGTGGCCGTTGCCGAGGTAGCGCCACAGGATGCCACGGGAGTCCATGGCGACGATGTCGCCCGCGCCGTCGCCGTTGACGTCGCCCACGGAGACGATCCAGTCGTAGGCGTTCCACCCTGCGCTGATCCGGACCGGCGCCGAGAAGCCCCGGCTGTTGCCGGCGAAGAACCACAGCACACCGGAGCGGTCACGGGCGATCAGGTCGTCGTGGCCGTCACCGTTCAGGTCCCCGACACCGACCAACTGGTCGAAGGCGTTCCAGCCGGCGCCGATGGTCATCGGCTTGGAGCTGTTGAAGCTGGGCCAGTTGGCGATTCCGGGGTAGTACTTGAGCACGCCGTTGCCGGTGCGCGCCAGGACGCCGTTCACCCCGCTGCTGTCCAGGTCCCCGAACAGGACCACGTCGTTGACCTGGTTGGCGCCGTTGCCGAGCGACCAGGACGAGTAGAGCCCCTCGTCGACCAGACCGCCCTGGCCATTGCCCTGGTAGATGAAGCCGGAACCGGCCGGGTACTGCGGGATGGCACGGCCGGTGATCCCGAACAGCGTCGGCGTGCCGTTCTCGTCGTAGGAGTGGAAGGGCTCGACGCCGCCCTGGAGCAGAACCGTTCCGGACGCCACCTGATCCGCAGGACCGGTCGGATCATCGGCCGGAGTCGCCCATACCGTCCAGGTGTAGGGGCCGTCGTAGACGCGCTTGCCCGCGTCCGTCAGCCCGTTCCAGTTCGCCGTCAGCTCGGCCGGGGTCGGTCCGCCGGTCTCCACGTGCACCTGCTGGCCGGTGGAGGCGCGGCTGACCACCAGGCGCCAACTGCTCACCGGGCGACTGACCGTCGCCCCGACGTACCAGGGAACCCCGCTGGTGTTGGGCGGCGTGATCACATCGATCGACTGTGCGGCGATCCCCGACACCGCCGAGGCGGGTACCCCGGTGGTGAGCACGTGGACCGTGTTCGACGCGTCGGCGTAGGCGACGTCGCCGCTGGTCCGGTCGACCGTCCAGTCGATGTCCCGGTCGTCACCGGTGAAACCGGCAGCGAAGGTGGCGAGTGTCGTGGTCGCCCCCACGCTGTCCGCGTGAACGTCCGTCAGCTGCAGCTCACCCGAGGCCGAGTCGTGTCGGACCACGTATCCGTCGCCGAGCAGTAGCGGTCCGGCCGGGACCGGGATCTCCTGGTCGGTGGCCAGGTCGTAGACGCCCGCCGGGCCGGCCGCCCCACAGCTCCAGTAGAGCCAGTGCTGCGCCACCTGGATCTCGCTGGCCGCGCAGTCGGCGCCGGTGGAGATCGTCCGGACGACCGGCGCGGAGCGGAGGCCGTCCTGCTCGGCAAACGCCTGGATCCGGCCGGGGCCGGAGGTCCGCCAGAGCGTGCCCTGCCACAGCGCGGCACCGGTGACCGGGACGGGGGCGGTCGCCACGTCCTGGCCGGGCTCCCAGACATACTGCTGGCTGCCGGAGTCGACGACCTCGAACTCGGAGTCCGCGTCGACGATCCGGGTGTCCGGCGAGGGGAAGCCGTACTGGATGCCCTCGACATAGGCCGTGGCCCCGCTCGCCGAGGGCACCACCTCGGTGTCGCCGTACCAGCTGCCGTCGACCATTCGGACGCACTCGGCGTCCACGGCGCAGGGGCCCGGGGTCCTGCTCAGGTAGCCCCAGCTGACCGGACCGGTGCCGAGGGTGTTGCTGGTGGCCGAGGCCGCCGCCAGCGGGGTGGTGGAGAGCGCGAAACGGTCGGGCGCGTTCAGTTGCGGGACCTGCAGCAGCTGCCGGACCTGGCCGTAGTCCATGGTCAGCGTGGCGGTGGTGGCGGCCGGCGGCGGAAGTTGACGCACCACGGTCGTGCTCAGGCTGCCGTCGGACGCGGCGGTGAACCGCTGCACCGACTGCACCGTGCTCGTCCCACCGGCGACCAGGACTCCACCGACGCCCTCGAACAGCGGGGACAGGCTGGTCACGGCGGCCAACTGAGTGTCGATCAGAGTGGGCGTGCCACCGGTCGCGAGTGGCACCGCGTACAGGCTTTTGGGACCGCTGCCCACATTCGGCGCCGCTGCCGCCACCATCAGCAACTGGCCGCCGACCACCGCGAATCTGCCGGGCTGGGTCGGCATCGCGACGGACACCTGCTGCACCGTCGCCGCACCGGCGACCACATCGGCCACCGCGACCGACGACACCGTCAGGGTCCCGCTGGAATAGGAGGAGGTGTAGAGGTAGCCGCCCGAGAGTGTCGGGACGGTGGGGCCGAACCCGACCGGTACCGGCACCGCCACCCCGCTGGAGAGGTCCAGCAGGAACTCCTGCTGGCCGGTCTCGCCCGGCTGCGGCGCCGTGGTCACCAGCGCGTAGTCGTCGGTGCCCTGGTCGAAGGAGACCGCGAGCACGGCCGCGGACGGCAGGCCCGAGACCGGCAGGTCGGACGTGGTTCCGTCCGGGTTGAGCTGGAGCAGGTTCAGAGCGCTGCCCTGCGTGGTGACTGCACGAGTGCCGTCCAGCCCGAAGCCCCGCAGCCGGACGCCGGGGAACTGGTAGACCGCCCAGACACCGGTGGCCGGGTCCCCTACGGTGATCGCGCCCGAGGTGCTCCTGTAGACCAGGTGGTCACCGCCGGCCGACAGGAAATCAGTGGTCGCCACACCCGCCATCTCCGGCTGCGGGGTGTCCGTGCCGGTCGCGTAGTCCGTCCAGACGTAGCCCTGCAGGCCCTGCTCAAGGTGCAGGAACCCGGTGGCGCCGGCCGCCACGATCTGCTCGGCGCGAGAGGGCGCGAGCTGCGGCGCGGGCAGCGTCGCCACCTCCGTCGGCGTTCCCGCCGGAACCGGCTGGGCCGCGGACGCCCCGGGCACGCCTCCGGCCAGTGCCGCCACGACCACCAATGACGCCAGGCCGATTCTCAACCGCTGCTGTACCGCCACGCCCCACCCCAACCGCACGAAGAATTGTCGGCTCAGGCCGCAGTCCGCACCGGGCAGCTCATCGTCGGCTGTTCCACCCCGTCGGCACCGCGTCGTCCACTGAGCAGGCGGAGCCTAGCAACGGCCACAGACCGGCCACCGCCGCGTTTTCGACCGCTGGGGACGAGCCGGACGGATGTGTCAGGTATGTCCCCGCGCCACTTACCGATTTCACACCCGACGAGAACCGACGGCACCGTGATCACCGCGCTGTCGGGCACAGGTCCGACCCGGTCGAGGAATGCGCCCGCATCCCGATGGGGTTGGATACGGACATGGCTTCACGTGCACGGGTACGCGCCCCCGAACTTGTCGGCGCAGGCGGATGGCTCAACACCGGCGGCAGCGAGCTGACCCTCGCCGAGCTGCGGGGCAAGATCGTCCTGTTGGACTTCTGGACCTTCTGCTGCATCAACTGTCTCCACGTCCTGGACGAGCTGCGCGAGTTGGAGGAGAAGCACCGCGACACCCTGGTGATCGTCGGGGTGCACTCGCCCAAGTTCGTGCACGAGGCCGAGCACCGGGCCGTGGTGGACGCCGTGGCCCGCTACGACGTCCGGCACCCGGTGCTGGACGACCCGGAGCTGGCGACCTGGAAGCAGTACGCCGTCCGGGCCTGGCCGACGCTGGTGGTGGTCGACCCCGAGGGCTACGTCGTCGCCCAGCACGCCGGCGAGGGCCACGCCCACGCCATCGCCGCCCTGGTCGCCGAGCTGGAGGCCGAGCACGCCGCCAAGGGCACCCTCCGGCGCGGGGACGGCCCCTATGTCGCGCCGGTCGCCGAGCCCGGCACGCTGCGCTTCCCCGGCAAGGCGGTCCGGCTGCCCGGCGGCGGCTACCTGGTCGCCGACTCCGGCCACCACTCGCTGGTGGAACTGGCCGAGGACGGCGAGACACCGGTGCGCCGGATCGGCAGCGGTGAGCGCGGCTTCGCCGACGGCCCGGCCGCGCAGGCGAGCTTCAGCGAACCGCAGGGGCTGGCGCTGCTGCCGGACGGCAGCGTGGTCGTCGCCGACACCGTCAACCACGCCCTGCGCCGGGTGGATCCGGCCGACGGCAGCGTGGTGACCGTCGCCGGGACCGGCCGCCAGTGGTGGCAGTCCTCGCCCACCAGCGGGCCCGCCCGCGAGGTCGACCTGTCCTCGCCCTGGGACGTGGCCTGGTTCGAGGACCGGGTCTGGATCGCCATGGCCGGCACCCACCAGCTCTGGAGCTACGACCCGGCCCAGGACACGGTCGCGGTCGCGGCCGGGACCACCAACGAGGGCCTGGTCGACGGCCCGGCCGCCGAGGCCTGGTTCGCCCAGCCCTCCGGGCTCGCCGTCGGCGCGGACCGGCTCTGGGTCGCCGACGCGGAGACCTCGGCACTGCGCCATGTTTCACGTGAATCGGACGGCTCGTACACGGTCGGCACCGCGGTCGGCACCGGTCTGTTCGACTTCGGCCACCGCGACGGCGAGGCCGGCCAGGCGCTGCTCCAGCACCCGCTCGGGGTGACCGTGCTCCCCGACGGATCAGTCGCCGTCGCCGACACCTACAACCACGCCCTGCGTCGCTACGATCCGGCGTCCGGCCAGGTCAGCACCCTCGCGACCGATCTGCGGGAGCCCAGCGGCGCGGTCGTCGCCGACGGCGACATCGTGGTCGTGGAGTCCGCCCGGCACCGGCTCACCCGGCTCCGGCTGCCCGAGGAGGCCGTTCGGGTCGAGGCCACCGCGCACCGGACCCGGCGTCCGGCCACCGAGGTCGCCCCCGGCGAGCTCCGACTGGACGTGATCTTCACCCCGCCGGCCGGGCAGAAGCTGGACGAGTCCTACGGGCCGGCCACCCGGCTGCTGGTCAGCTCCACCCCGCCCGAGCTGCTGCTGGGCGGCGACGGCGCGGACACCGCACTGCACCGGACGCTGCGGTTGAACGAGGCGGTCGCCGAAGGGGTGCTGCACATCAGCGCGATGGCGGCGTCCTGCGACGACGATCCGGCGATCGAGTACCCGACCTGCCATGTTCACCAGCAGGACTGGGGGGTGCCGGTCCGGCTGGTACCGGGCGCGGCCGACCGCCTGCCGCTGGTGCTGGCCGGGATGGACGAGTAGGAAGCGGGTTTCTCGGGCGGCCGGGCACAGATTTGCCCGGCGGCCCCGAGAAGCGCGTCGGTCAGCCCTCCAGGAACGCCTTCAGCGCCGCGGCCAGCAGGAACGGGTCGTCCGCACCGCACAGCTCGCGTGCGGAGTGCATCGACAGGGCCGCGATGCCGCAGTCGACGGTGGCGATGCCCAGCCGTGCCGCGGTGATCGGGCCGATGGTGGTGCCGCAGGCGATGGCGTTGTTGGAGACGAAGGTCTGCCACGGCACCCCGGCCCGCTCACAGGCGGCCGCGAAGACCGCGCGACCGACGCCGTTGGTGGCGTAGCGGTTGTTGACGTTGACCTTGAGCACCGGTCCGCCGTTGGGCACCGGGTGGTGGCCCGGCTCGTGCCGCTCGCTGTAGTTGGGGTGCACCGCGTGGCTCATGTCCGAGGACAGGCAGATGGTCCCGGCCAGGGCCCGGGCCCTGGCCTCCAGGTCACCGCCACGGGCGAACACCGAGCGCTCCAGCACCGTGCCCAGCAGCGGACCCTGGGCGCCGGTGTCGGACTCGCTGCCGGTCTCCTCGTGGTCGAAGGCGGCGAGGACCGGGATGACCTCAAGCCCGGGCTCGCCGGCCACGGCGGCCAGGGCCGCGGTGCCGGCGTGGACGGAGAGCAGGTTGTCGAGCCGGGGCGCGGCCAGCAGTTCGCGGTCGCGGCCGAGGTAGGCGGGCCGCTGGACGTCGTGGACCATGAGGTCCCAGCCGGACACCTCCTCCGGCTCCAGACCCGCCGAGCCGGCGACATAAGCGATCAGCGCGCCCTCGGTGACCGGGCCGAGCCCCCAGATCGGGGTCAGGTGCCGCTGCTTGTCGAGGGTCATCCCGTCGTTGACGCTGCGGTCCAGGTGGATGGCCAGCTGCGGGACCCGGAGCAGCGGCTCGTCCAGGTGGACCAGCCGGGTGCTGCCGTCGCGGAGCACCAGCCGGCCGGAGAGGCCGAGGTCGCGGTCGAGCCAGGTGTTGAGCGGCACGCCGCCGTAGATCTCCACCGCGACCTGGCGCCAGCCGGCCGCGCCGGTGTCGGGGACCGGCTTGACCCGCAGGTTGGGTGAGTCGGTGTGGGCGCCGACGATCCGGAAGGGGGTGGTCGCGGTGGCGCCCTCGGGGACGTACCAGGCGATCAGCGCACCACCGCGGATGAGGTAGCGCCCGCCGGGGGTGCCCTCCCAGGCAGCGGTCTCCTCGACCTGCCGGAAGCCTGCCTTCTCAAGCCGCTCGGCCGCGCCGACCACCGCGTGGTACGGCGAAGGGCTGGCCTGGAGGTAGGCGATGAGGTCGTCAGTGTGGCTGCGGTCGAAGGCGAGGGAGCCTACGCCGGCTGCGCTGGTCAATGCTGCTCCTGAAGTGAGGGTCCTGAGGTGAAGCCGGGCAGGGGGGCGTGGGGCCGGTGGGGCCGGGGCCTCCCCCGGTCGAGCCTACGCCCGGGAGGAGACGGGTTAGCCGCGCTCGGACAGAGGCATGGTGCCGGAGAAGTACTCCATGGCGGACGGTTGTCCGACATATTCACGTCAGGACCTGGGTATGAGGCAGGGCCCCGAGGCGGTGCCTCGGGGCCCTGCGGGAGTTGCCGTGCGAACGCTGTGCCGGGAAAGCGGTGCTCAGAAAGCGGCTTCGGGCAGGTCCATGATCGCGTTGTCGACGCCCTCGACCAGCAGGCGCTGGGCGTGGACCGGGGGCAGCACGGTGCGGGTGAAGAGACGGGCCGCGGCGATCTTGCCCTGGTAGAAGGCCACGTCGCGGTCGGAGGCGCCGGCCGCCAGCTTGGCCTGGGCCACGGCGGCCTGGCGCAGCAGCAGCCAGCCGAGCACGACGTCGCCGGAGGCCAGCAGCAGCCGGGTGGTGTTCTGGCCGACCAGGTACATGTTGCGGACGTCCTGCTCGACCGAGCCGAGCTGGGCCAGCATCGCGCCGACGATGGCCTCCAGGTCGCCGGCCGCGGCGGCGAGGAACTCGCGCTCGGCGGCCAGGTCGTCGCCGCCGAGGCCGGAGGCGATGGACTTCTGGATCTGCTCGGAGAGCGCGGTCAGCGCCTGCCCCTGGTCCTTGACGATCTTCCGGAAGAAGAAGTCCTGGCCCTGGATGGCCGTGGTGCCCTCGTAGAGGGTGTCGATCTTGGCGTCCCGGATGTACTGCTCGATCGGGTACTCCTGCAGGTAGCCGGAGCCGCCGAAGATCTGCAGCGACTGGGCCAGCTGCTCGTAGGACTTCTCCGAGCCGTAGCCCTTGACGATCGGCAGCAGCAGGTCGTTCAGCCGCTCGGCCGCGTCGGCGGACTCGCCGCGCGCCTTGAGCAGCTGGATCTCGTCCTGGACCGAGGCGGTGTAGAGCACCAGCGCGCGCATGCCCTCGGCGTACGCCTTCTGGGTGAGCAGCGAGCGGCGGACGTCCGGGTGGTGGGTGATGGTGACCCGGGGCGCGGCCTTGTCCAGGAACTCGGCGAGGTCGGGACCCTGCACCCGCTCCTTGGCGTACTCCAGGGCGTTCAGGTAGCCGGTGGAGAGGGTGGCGATGGCCTTGGTGCCGACCATCATCCGGGCGAACTCGATGATGCGGAACATCTGCCGGATGCCGTCGTGCTTCTCGCCGAGCAGCCAGCCGCGGGCGGGGTGCTTGGCGCCGAAGGTGAGCTCGCAGGTGTTGGACGCCTTGAGGCCCATCTTGTGCTCGACGTTGGTCGCGTAGACGCCGTTGCGCTCGCCCAGCTCGCCGGTCTCCCAGTCGAAGTCGTACTTGGGCACCAGGAAGAGCGAGAGGCCCTTGGTGCCGGGGCCGTGGCCCTCGGGGCGGGCCAGCACCATGTGCATGATGTTCTCGGACATGTCGTGCTCGCCCGAGGTGATGAAGCGCTTGACGCCCTCGATGTGCCAGCTGCCGTCGTCCTGGCGGACCGCCTTGGAGCGGCCGGCGCCGACGTCGGAGCCGGCGTCGGGCTCGGTGAGCACCATGGTGGCGCCCCAGCCCTTGTCGGCCATCAGCTTGGCGACCTTCAGCTGCTCCTCGGTGCCCTCCTCGGCGATGACGCCGGCGAAGGCCGGGCCGGAGGAGTACATCCAGATGGCCGGGTTGGCGCCGAGCACCATTTCGGCGTAGGACCAGATCAGGCTGGAGGGGGCGACGCTGCCGCCGATCGCCTCCGGGATGCCGAGCCGCCACCACTCGGCGTCCATGTACGCCTGGTAGCTCTTCTTGAAGGTGTCCGGCACGGGCGCGGTGCCGGTCTCGGGGTCGAAGACCGGGGGGTTGCGGTCGGCGTCGGCAAAGGAATCGGCCAGCTCGTTCTCGGCGAGGCGGGCTATCTCGCCGAGAATGGTCTTCGCGGTCTCGACGTCCATCTCGGCGAACGGTCCGCTGCCGTAGACCTCGTCGCGTCCGAGGACCTCGAAGAGGTTGAACTCCAGGTCGCGGAGGTTCGACTTGTAGTGACCCATTACCTGCTCCGGTGTTTGCGACGGTGTTAGCGACGGCTGAGGTGCCGGGCTCCGGCGGCGGCCCCGACGCCACTACCCAGCGGTAGTTCCCATGATGCTACCCGAGGGTAACTTATTTCAACCCCGCCTGCCGGTCCATCGGGCACCGGAGTCGCTAGCCTTGGCGACGTGTACGGCTACGAGCAGACGACGAGCGGCACCGGTCCCGGCTACCAGGGCGGCCCCTACCAGCAGCAACAGCAGCAGATGGGCCAGCCCGGCATGGGCGGGCCCGCCGACGGCATGTACGGGCAGCAGCAGCCGCAGCAGCCGCTCTACCCGGAGCCCTCGCCCCCCTCCCTGGCCGACGCCGTCCGGGCGTTCACCACCGGCGCGCTGCCGGTCGAGGACTTCCAGGCGATCTTCATCACCTCCAAGGTCTACTGCCCGCGCGGCGAGCGCCCCGGCTTCCTGGCGCTGCACAACACCCCGCAGCCGGTGATCCCGATGTTCAGCTCGCTCAAGGAGCTGCGCCGCTACGCCGGCAAGGAGTCCAAGTACTTCACCGTCACCGGGGCCGAGGTGCTGGATCTGCTGCCCACCGGCTACGGGTTCGCCATAGACATGGAGGGCGAGCACCGGATGGTCTTCGACGCCAAGGCCGTGGAGCAGATGGTCGACTTCACCATGCGGCGGATGTACGGCTGACCGCCGCCCACCCCCGCCCCGCCCCCTCCAGCACGAAACGCCTGCCCGGCGGAGCCATGGCCCAGTTGTTTAACTTTCAACTTGCTTTATGTTGATGCTTCAACTACCTTGGTGGATGTCGGCGCATCCCCGTACCGACCGCAAGACCCAGGAGGTTGGCATGCCCGCCGTGACTGTCGAGAACCCGCTCGTCCTGCCGCGGGTCGAGACCCCGGATCCGATCACCAGCGTCCCCCGTCCGGTCCACCAGGTCGCCACCGCGCCCGAGGGCTTCGAGGGCGAGGGCTTCCCCGTGCGACGCGCCTTCGCGCGGATCAACACCAAGTACCTGGACCCGTTCATCATGATGGACCAGATGGGCGAGGTGGAGTACGCCGCCGGAGAGCCCAAGGGCACTCCCTGGCACCCGCACCGCGGCTTCGAGACGGTGACCTACCTGATCGACGGCAAGTTCATCCACAGGGACTCCACCGGCGGCGGCGGCTCGCTCGGCGACGGCGACACCCAGTGGATGACGGCCGGCTCGGGCATCCTCCACATCGAGACCCCGCCCGAGGACCTGGTGATCTCCGGCGGCCTGTTCCACGGGCTGCAGCTGTGGGTCAACCTGCCCGCCTCCGACAAGATGATCCAGCCCAAGTACCAGGACATCTCCGGTCAGAACGTCAAGCTGCTGACCACCCCCGACGGCGGCGCGATCCTGCGCCTGATCGCCGGCGAGATCGGCGGCGTCGAGGGGCCGGGCGCCACCCACACCCCGATCACGATGATCCACGCGACGGTCAGCCCCGGGGCGAGCATCACCCTGCCCTGGCGCAGCGACTTCAACGCGCTGGTGTACGCCCTCAACGGGCGCGGCACCGTCGGCGCCGAGAAGCGGCCGTTCGGCATGGGCCAGGCGGTGCTGTTCGGCGACGGCGACAGCATCACCGTGACCGCCGACGCCACCCAGGAGTCCCGGTCGCCCAACCTGGACGTGGTGATCCTCGGCGGCGAGCCGATCCGCGAGCCGGTCGCGCACTACGGGCCGTTCGTGATGAACAGCCACCGGGAGCTGCAGCAGGCCGTGGAGGACTTCCAGGCCGGCCGCTTCGGGCAGATCCCGGCCGAGCACAACTGAGGCAGGGCAACGGCAGGGGCCGACCGGTGGTTCACCGGTCGGCCCCTGCCGCGTGCGTTCAGAACCGGGCGTAGACCACCGTGGCGTCGTCCCTGGCCTTGCCGCGCGGCCAGCGGGCACAGGCCGGGTCGGTGCTCTCGACCTCACGGACCCGGCGCAGCAGCTCGGCCGGGCCCCGGTCGTCCAGCAGCTTCATCGCGTCCGGCCAGCCGCCCAGGTCGAAGCGCTCCACATAGCGCGAGGCGCCGTCGCTCAGCGCCGCGAAGGCGCGCAGCTCGGACAGCGGGACGCTGCCGGTCTCGGCGTGCTCGGCCGCCCGGGGCAGGGCCGCCGCGATCCACGGGCCGTGCTCGGTGTTCCGGGCGGCCCGCACCGCCAGGGCGTAGCGCATGTGCAGGGTCAACCGCTCGGGACTGCCCGGCACGGTCGCCTGGACCTCGCGGCGCAGCCGCTCGCCGGCCGGGAAGGGCTGGTTGTCGCCGATCACGGCGATGCTGCCGAAGCGGTCGAGGACCAGCAGCGAATCGCCGAGCACCAGGTACTGGAGCGCCGCCCCGTGCCGGCGCACCGCCACCACCATCGCGGCCGGGGTGTTGGGATGGGACAGGTCGCAGCGGGCCCCGTGCAGCGACGCCGTCTCGGCGATGGCGTCGCTGAGGCACTGGGCCATCGTCCGGTCGGCACGGTCGACCAGGCGTGCCAGCAGGTGCACCCCCAGCCTCCGCGCGTACCAGGCCGTGCCGTGCTCGCAGCCCGACTCCATCGCCGCCGGCGAACTCGACCCGTCCAGCAGCACCAGGGCCTCCGGCGTGGCCACCGCGAAGTCCTCGCTGACCCGCTCCGGGCGCTGCGCCTCCCCCGCCATCTCTATGCGCATGGGAGCCAGTGTGGGGCCGCCGGTTCGCGGTTGACAGGCCTTTGCGCGGGCTGTCGCCCGAAAGGGGAAGGACGGCGGAAAGCGGACGCCCGGACATCCGGGATGTGGTGGGGCGGCGGCCCTCGGCGACCCGTCCGTCAGCTGGCCACGCCGACGGTCTGCTTCAGCGACGCCGGGTCGTCGAGCAGGGACAGCATGGCGTGGGCGAGGTCGGCGCGCGGGATCGACCGGCCCGCCAGCGGCGCCCCGATCGAGATCCGGTAGTGGCCGGTCAGCGGCTTGTCGGTGAGCTGCGGCGGGCGCACCGAGGTCCAGTCCAGGCCACTGCTCCGCAGTTCCTGCTCCATGGCGGCGAGGTCCGCATAGACGTTGCGCAGCACCCGGCGGATGCCGGGCACGGCGACGGTGCGCATCAGCAGCGAGTCGTCCGGAGCGGTCGGGCCCACCGGGGCGGCGCTGATCACGACGATCCGGCGGACCTGCTCGGCCTCCATCGCGCGCACGATCGACCGGGTAGCGGCGGTGGCGATGCCGGCCGCCTTGCGGTTGCCGGGTCCGATTCCGGAGAGCACGGCGTCGCGTCCGGCGACCGCGCCGCGCAGTGCCTCGGCGTCGGTGACGTCCGGGACGGCCACCACCCGCAGGGCGCTCCGGGCGGAGTGGCCGGTGATGCCGGCGTCCAGCCGGGCCGGGTCGCGGACCACGGCGGTGACCGTGTGGCCCCGGTCGAGCGCCTGTCGGACGAGCTGGCCGCCGGTTCCGCCGGTGGCTCCGAACACGGTGAGATCCATGTCCCCTCCCAGGGGGTGAGTATTCACTCACCATCTATAGTGAGCATTCACTCACCCCCTCGTCAAGCCGCTCCCCTTCTCAGCGACAGGCCCGCCATGACTCAGACGCCCACCCGCGAACGGCTCCTCGACTCGGCCGAGCGCCTGCTGCGCACCATCGGCCTCGCGCGGACCACCACCAAGGAGATCGCCCGCGCCGCACAGTGTTCCGAGGCCGCCCTCTACAAGTACTTCAGCAGCAAGGAGGACCTGTTCGTCGCCGTGCTGCACGAGCGGCTGCCCTCGCTGATGCCGTTGCTGGCGGAGCTCACCGCCCGGCCCGGGTCCCGCACCCCGGAGCAGGCACTGACCGAGATCGCCCGGACGGCCACGCTGTTCTACGAGGCGAACATGCCGATCGCCGCCTCCCTCTTCGCCGAGCCGGGCCTGCTGCAGCGGCACCGCGAGGGCCTGCGCCCGCTCGGCGCCGGACCGCAGCAGCCGCTGCTGGCGCTGGCCCGCTACCTGGAGTCGGAGCGGGAGCACGGACGGCTGCGGGCCGACGCCGACCCCGAGGCGGCGGCGGCACTGCTGCTCGGGGCCTGCTTCCAGCGGGCCTTCCTGCGCCACTTCCTCGGCGAGAGCGGGACGGCCGAGCCCGAGGGCGCGGTCGACGGCTTCGCCGCCGGCCTCACCCGCACCCTGCTGGGCGGGCTGACCTGAGGACTCCGGGGCCGAGAGTCAGGACGGCGTCAACGAAACGGCTGGCGGCGTATGCGGCGCGCTAAGGGACTAGCGGTCGAAGTTCAGCGGATGTCCACTTAAGTGAAGGGTGTTTCGCAGTGGCGCCATGTGAATCATGGCTGCTAGGCTGAAATCACCAACGAAACGAAGGTTCGATCACTGTAAGGGTCGGACCCGTAGAAGGAAGCGATACCCATGGCCGAGCGCACGCGAGTCATCGTCGGCGTCAGCGGATCCCTGAGCAGCCTGGCCGCCCTCCACCAGGCGGCCGAGGAGGCCCGGCTCCGCGACGCCGTGCTGGTGCCCGTGCTTGCCTGGACCCCGGCCGGCGGCGAGCTCGAATACCGTCGCCGGCCCTGCCCCCGGCTGCTGGCAGCCTGCGAGCAGGCCGCGCGCGAGCGCCTGGACACCGCCTTCGAGCAGGCCTTCGGCGGCTACCCGGAAGGGCTGGCCGTCCAGCCGATGGTGGTCCGCTGCCGCAACGCCGGCCAGGCCCTGGTCGAGATCGCCGACCGCCCGGACGACCTGCTCGTGGTGAGCACCGGCCGACTGGGCCGGCTCGGCCGGATGTTCCACAGCCCCGTCAGCCGCCACGTCCGGGCCCACGCGGTCTGCGGCGTCGTCCCGGTGCCGCCCTCCGAGCTGCTGGAGACGCTGGAGCGGACCACCCGCGACGGCCGGCGGAACCCGGCGCCGCGGCTGCGGGTCCACGCCGGCCACTGACCGCCGCTGCTCCCCGCGAGCGCCGACGCCCCTGCGGCGTCGGCGCTCGCGGCGTATCCGCGGCGGGTCCGCCTCAGCGGCCGATGTCCCGGCGGCGGAAGTCGTCCAGCGTCTCCCGGCGCAGCAGCATCCGGGAGGCGCCGTCCCGCACCGCGACCAGGGGCGGGCGCCCGACCAGGTTGTAGCCGGAGGCCATCGACAGGTGGTACGCCCCGGCGACCGGCACCGCGACCAGGTCGCCGGCCCGGATGTCGGCCGGCAGCCGGACCTCCGGCACCAGCACGTCCCCGGCCTCGCAGTGCCGCCCCACCACACAGGCGTCGGTCAGCGGCGCGTCCGCGGCGACGGCCCTGCCCACCAGGGTGGCCGTGTAGCGGGCGTCGTAGAGGGCGGGGCGCGGGTTGTCGCTCATCCCGCCGTCCACGGCGACGAAGGTCCGGCCGCCCATGGTGTGCTTGACGGCCAGGACCCGGTAGACGGCGACCCCGGCCGGGCCGACCACCGCGCGTCCCGGCTCGACCGCCAGCCGGGGCACGGCGAGGCGGTGGCGCGCGCACAATTCGGCCAGCCTGGCGTTCACCCGCTCCGCGAACTCCGCCAGGTCCAGCGCCGACTCGCCCGCACGGTAGGGGACGGCGTGCCCGCCGCCGAGGTCCAGTTCGGGCAGCGCGATCCCGTGCCGGTCCCGGATCGCGGCCAGCAGCGGGACGACCCGGTCGAGGGTGTCGAGATAGGGCCCGACCTCGGCGATCTGCGAGCCGAGGTGGCAGTGCAGCCCGGCCAGTCGCAGCCGGGGCTGGTTCAGCACCCGCTCGACCGCGTCGGCGGCGTCCCCGGCGGCGATGGAGAAGCCGAACTTCTGCTCCTCCACACCGGTCCGCACGGCCGCGTGGTGGCCGGCCGACACACCGGGGACGACCCGGACGAGCACGTCCTGCGGACGCTCGGGCGAGGCGAGCACCGCCAGCCGGGCGATCTCCGAGAAGGAGTCCACGACGATCCGGCCGACGCCCAGCCGGACGGCGGCGGCCAGTTCCTCCGGGCTCTTGGCGTTGCCGTGCATGACGATCCGCCCCGCCGGGAACCCGCAGGTCACGGCATGCTCCAGCTCGCCGCCCGAGCAGACATCCAGGCCCAGGCCCTCCTGTTCGACCCACTCCGCCATCGCGCCGCAGAGGAACGCCTTCGCCGCGTAGACCACGTCGGCGCCGGGCAGCGCCCGGCGGTAGGCGCGGCAGCGGGAGCGGACCTCGGCCTCGTCCAGGACGTAGAGCGGGGTCGCGTAGCGGGCGGCGAGCCGGCTCAGGCCGACGCCGCCGACCAGGACGTCCTGGTCGGTGCGCAGCGCGCCGGCGGGCCAGGGGCTGCCGGCCGGGACCGCGTCCGGCGGGACGACGGCAGCGGCAACGGCGGAGGCGACGCTCGCGGCGGCGGCGTGGCCGGCCGCGTCGGAGGCGGGGCGGGTGACGAGCACGGAGGTCTCCCTCTCTTACGGGGTGGTGCGGTGACGGGACGGCGGACGGGGCGCGGGCCCCGTCCGGCCGTTCACCGGACGGAGGTCACGAGAGCAGTTGCAGCAACAGGTCGGCGGCTCCGACCGCGACCGTGGCGCGGAAGACGCCGTTGAGGCCGGAGTCCCAGGAGCGTCCGCGCGTCCTGACCGGGGCGCCCGCCATGGCGGGCGCCGTGGCGGCCACTGGTGCGGCGGGGGCGCGGTCGGCGGGGCGACCGGCGGCGCGACCAGGTTGGGGTCGACCACCAGGGCATCGACGCCGAGCGGCCGGGCGAGGTCGCGCAGCGCGGGCTCGGCCAGCGGGACCCAGTCCTGCCGCTCGCCGAGCACCTCCCGGAGCCGGTCCTCGGAGGTGAAGGCGACGGCGCAGCGCGAGCCGTCGCGCTCGCGGAACAGCCGGAGGGCTGAGCCGTAGCCGGCGTTGCGCACCGGCACACAGAGCAGGGGGTGGTGGATATGGTCCTCGGACACGTCCGATCGGTCCTTTCCTACGGGCCCGGAGCCAGTCCTGAGGCCGGGCCACACCTCGAAGCTAAGCCCGTCGCCCGGGTCGCGGAGTCCGCCCTGACGTCACGTTGATCGCCTCCGGGCCGACGCTGACGATGCCTTGACGAGACCGGGGGCGAGACCGGGGGCGCCGAGTGGAATTGGTTGCTAATGACACATCAAGAATGGTGATGTGTTGATCCGTTGGTATTGAAACCGATTTCATCGGAGTCATACGCTCGATGAGCCGGGTCGTCCACCGTGGTACGGCCCCGGTTTCCAGGGAGTCCGCCATGAGCGATGTCATTCCCGTCCTGCTATTCCTCTGCCTGGCCGGGACATTCACCCTGGTCCCGCTGCTCGGCCCGCGCCGGGCGCAGCGGCACTGCCGGGAGGCCCTCCGCGCACTGCAGGCCCGGTACGGGTTCACCCCCGAGCCGGACGGGCACCAACTGTCCGAACTCTCCTCACTGCCGCCGTTCCACTACGGGCGGCGCCGGCGCGTGGTCGACCCGGTGCGGGGCGCCTTCGCCGGACTGCCGGCCGAGGTCTTCGGCTATACCTGCGAGGAGAACGGAACCGCGCACTGGTACCTGGTCGCGATGGTCCGACTGGGTCGGACCCTTCCGCCGTTCGAGGTCCAGCACGAGCCGGTGTTCACCTCCAGCAAGGTCCACTACACCTGGACCGACGACCGGCAGGAGACCGGCGTGGCGGAGTTCGACGCGACCCACCGGGCCGCCTCCCCGGACGAGCGGCTGTCCCGGACGCTGATCACGCCCGGCCTGGCCCGGACGCTGATGGCGGCACCGGAGACCTTCGACCTGCGGATCGAGGGCGGGCTGCTGGTGCTCTGGCGGCGGGACGGCTGGAGCGACAGCGGGGCCCTGGTCGACTGCTGCCTGACGGCGGTGCACGCCCTCGCCCAGGTGCTCGACCTGGACCCGGACCAGTTCGACGCCCCGAGGTCGATCCCGGGGCAGGGCGGCTGAGGGTGACCGCCCCGAGCCCGGCGGACGTGGGCCGACTCCCCCTGTTGGAGTCGGCCCACAGCCCTGACCGGTTCACGGTGGACCAGGCGCCCACCGGCCGGACCGCACCGGCGGTCCGCCGTCGCTCCTCCCCCGGTCCCGTTCACCCGTCCGGGGAGGGACGGGCGCGACGCCAGGTTCCCCACGAACCGGGCGTCGATGCGGGAGCGGGCTCTCGGCGACGGCGGAACCGGCATGACGTCCCTGCCTGACCGGACGACCGCCGTGCGTTCCCGGTGGTGCCGCAGGACCACCGGGATTCACTCTCCGGCCCGGCCGGGCCCCCCGTCAGCTGCGCTGACGTGGTCCTGATGGCCCCGTCCCGGTTCTTGACGCGGCATTGGCACCACCGCCGGGAGCGCCGCGGAGGGCCTCCGCCGGAGCCCTCCGGCCCGTCGCGCCAGCCCGTCGCCGACCCGGATCAGGAACGGGGTCGGCAGGAAGACCGCGTCGGCGGAGACCATGGCGAGCGAGAAGAACGGCAGCCCCAGGGTCACCGCGATGGCGAGGTGCTCGGCCATCATCAGCACCAGCAGCACGTTCTTGACCCGCCGGTGGAAGACCAGGAACGGGAAGGACACCTGCACCGCCACGGTGCCGTAGGTGATCAGGAACACCGGCACCGGCTGCGCCGCCAGCGCATGGGCCAGCCCCGGCCAGGGGTCGAAGTAGGCCAGGTGGAGCGGGTAGTAGAGGGCGCTGCCGCCCTGCCAGAGCGAGCCCTGGACCTTGTACCAGCCGGCTGTCGCGTAGATCAGGCAGACCTCCACCGCGATCACCAGCATCGCGCAGTTGTGCAGCATGGTGGCGAGGGTGTCCAGCACCGCGCGCGGCTCGCCCTCCGGGTCGCGCCGGCCCAGCCACCACCAGGCGCCGCCCAGCAGCCAGAAGCCCCAGAAGACCGTGCTCCAGGAGTACAGCCCCGGGCTGAGCATGCCCGACTCGGCGATGCCGCTGAACTGCGCCCAGGCCAGCAGCAGGCCCGTCGCCGTCCACAGCAGGACGCCGGTCCGGCCGCCGTCGGCACGCTCGGGGTGCAGTCGGCGGCGACGGGCGTCCAGCGACCAGACCGTGCCGCAGCGGGTGAAGGCCAGGTAGGTCGCCATCAGGTGGACCACGTTGTCACCGCCGTCGCCGACCAGCACGCTGCGGTTCTCGATCGACAGCACCAGCACCAGGAACAGCACCGACATGGTGCGGGTCCGCCAGCCGAGCAGCAGCAGGACGCTGACCACGATGGCGAGCGTGTACACGCCCTCGAACCACCAGCGGTTCCCCGACCAGGCCAGCACCGTGAAGGCGTGGTTGGCCGCCAGCATCTGCCGGGCCAGGTCCAGGCTCCAGGCGGTCCGGTCGCCGTAGAGCTCGCGCCGGTTCGGCCACTCGCGGAGCAGGAAGCCGCCGAAGCAGAGCGCGAAGCCGATCCGGACCATGGCGGCCTGGTAGGGCGCCTGCGGCCGACCGGTGAACCGGTCCCGGAGGAGCAGGGTCTGCTGCCACAGCCCGACCGGCGGGGCGGCGGCGCTCACCGGTCGGCTCCCGACGGGCCGAGCCCCTGGACGTCGGCGGCGGAGACCGTCCACCAGCCGAGGGTGCTGACCGTCGCGGTCGCCGTCGCCGGGGCGCCGGTCCACGCCGGTCCGGTGATCGGGGTGGACACCGAGCGGAACTCGATCCGGTCGATCGGGAGACCGTGCCAGTCCCGGCCCAGCCGCTGCACGGCGATCCGCAGCAGGTACTGCTGCGACAGCGGGCCGCCGTAGCCCAGCGAGGAGCCGCCGGTGGAGCTGTGCCAGACGGTGTAGTAGTCCCAGGCGCGGCGCAACAGGTTCTGGTCCAGGTGGCTGGGGAAGGGGTTGCCCCGGATCCGGGCGAGGTCCTGGGCGGTGAGGTCGGTCCAGCCGGAGGCGCTCTGCCCGCCGCTGCGGTCCGGAACGGCCACCCTGACCTCGACCGCGAGGTTGTCCTGGAGCGGGTTGGGGGCGAACAGCTGCCAGTTCTGCTCGAACTCGGGGTAGACGTAGCCGTTGATCTGGGTCTGGTACTGCTGCGAGAGGGTGTTCGAGGGCGCGACCGCCAGGAAGACCGCGACCAGGTGCCAGGCGGTGGCCAGCAGCAGCACCGTCGCGCCGCCGGCCAGCACGGTCAGCGCGGGCCGCGACCAGCGCCGGTCGGCGGGATCGGGGTCCGGGACGGCGGGATCGGGAGCTGCGGCGGGATCGGGGTCCGGCACGGCGGGGTCCGGGACGGCGGGGTCGCCGCCGGGCTGCTCTGCCACGCACACCTGCTTCACCACGTCCGCTGGGTCGACCCGAACGCTACTGACCCGGTCCGGCCGCCGTCAGCCGGAGTCGGAGATCCACCGCCCCGCCTGCCCCGGTCCTGGTCCTGGACTTCCCATCTCCTAGAACCTGTTCTAATCTGACGAGTCGTCACATCCGGTCGTGGAAGGGGCAGCCGTGGACTTCACCCTCAGCGAGGAGCAGCAGGCCGCAGCCGAGGCGGCACGCGCGGTCTTCGCCGACGTGCCTCCGGACGGAGGCGTCCCCAGTCCCGCCGTCGGCATCGAACCGATCGCCGCCGACTTCGACCGGGAGCTCTGGCAGCGCCTCGCCAAGTCGGACCTGCCCGGCATCGCACTGGACGAGCAGTACGGCGGATCGGGTCTCGACCCGGTCGCCTGGTGCCTGGTGCTGCGCGAGTCCGCCCGCGTACTCGCCCGCGTCCCGCTGCTGGAGACCGGCGCGGCCGCGCTGGCGGTGCAGCGCTACGGCAGTGAGGAGCAGCGCCGTCGGCTGCTGCCGGAGGTGGTCGGCGGACGGCTGCTGCTCGGCGTCGCACCCCATGGCCGCAGCGGGCACGAGGCCGCCGACCTCGCCGTGCGGGCCGAGCCCGACGGGGCCGGCTGGACCCTGCACGGCGTGCAGACCGCCGTCCCCTACGCCCAGCTCATGGACAGGGTGCTGGTGCCGGCCCGGGCGGCGGCCGGGACGCTGCTGCTGCTGGTGGACCCGCACGCGCCCGGCGTGGAGCTGCGCCGCCAGGTGTCCGCCCGGGGTGAGCTGATGGCCGAGATGGTGCTGGACGGGGTCCGGGTCGACCCCGCCGGACAGCTGGGGGACCCGGTTCCGACCGGCGCCAACTGGCAGTACGTGCGCGGCCTGCTGATCGTCGGCACCGCCGCGCTCTGCCTCGGGCTGGGTGAGCAGATCCTGCGGATCACCTCCGACTACACCAGCAAGCGCGAACAGTTCGGCCATGTCGTGGCCACTTTCCAGGCCGTCGCCATGCAGGCCGCCGACCGCTACATCGACCTCCGGGCGATGGAGGTCACCCTGTGGCAGGCCGCCTGGCGGATCGGCCTGGACCAGCCGGAGCTGTCCGGACGGCTGCCGCTGGCGGCCGACCTGGCCACCGCCAAGGTCTGGTCCGCCGAGGGCGTGCGGACCATCGCCTCCACCGCGCAGCACCTGCACGGCGGCATCGGCGCGGACCTGGACTACCCGCTGCACCGCTACCACGCCTGGGCCAAGTACCTGGAGCTCTTCCTCGGCCCGGCCCCGGCGTTCGAGCAGGAGGTCGGCGACATCCTCGCCGAGCACGCGCCCTGAGCGGGCCGCCGGTGGCCGATACTGGCCGGATGACGACGGCTTCCGGCTCGGCTCCCGACGCTCTCGACTCTCCCGGCGCTTTCGACGCCGTGGTACTGGCCGGCGGCGCGGCCCGGCGGCTCGGCGGCGCGGACAAGCCCGCGCTGCGGATCGGCGGCAGCACCCTGCTCGACCGGGTGCTGGCCGGCTGTGCGGGGGCGCGGACGACGATCGTCGTCGGCCCGGAGCGGAGGACCGTGCGACCGGTCCGCTGGGTGCGCGAACAGCCGCCCGGCGGCGGCCCGGTGGCGGCGATCGCGGCGGCGCTGCCGCTGGTGACGGCCGACACCGTGCTGCTGCTCGCGGCCGACCTGCCGTTCTTCGCCGCCGCCACGGCGGCCCGGCTGCTCGCGGCGCTCGACGACGGTGCTGCGGGCCCGGCCGGTGCCGCGGGTCCGGCCGCCGCCGTGCTCACCGACGCCGACGGCCGCGCCCAGCCGCTCGCCGCCGCCTACCGGACCGCGCCGCTGCGCGCGGCGCTCGCCCGGCTGCCCGAACCCGCCGGACTCGCCCTCCGCCGCCTGGTCGGCGAGCTGCCGACCCGTCAGCTGGCGGACGTGGACCGCGCGGCCGAGGACTGTGACACCTGGGAGCAGGTGGAACTCGCGGAGGAGCGCGCACGCGGCACCGGCTGAGCGGTGGGCGGAGGGAAACGAAGTCGACACCACCCCTTGCACGCTCCCGGGCCGTCCATCGGCGACGATGGGTGGGTGCTGGATGACTGGATCACCGCTGTGAAGTCCGAACTGGGCATCGACCTGGACGTCGATGTGACCGGTCTGCTCGACATGACCCGGGACGTGGCCCACGGTGTGGCCCGGCCGGCCGCGCCGCTGACCGCCTTCCTGGTCGGCTACGCCGCCGCGCGGGCGGGCGGGGCGCCGAGGCCGTCGCCGAGGCGAACCGGGCGGCGTCCGCCCTGGCCGTCGCCTGGTCCGCGAACGCCGACAGGGCCGCCAAGGCCGACGCCGGGGCTGCCGGCAAGCCGGAGAGCCCGAAGCCGGAGGCCCCGAGCAAGCCGGAGACCCCGGGCACGCCGGAGACCCCGGGCCGATGACCGTCGACTCCGAGGCCGACAGCGATCTGCTCAGCCCCTACCCCTACCTCGTCCGGGAGCGTCCCGTGCCGCCGCCCGCCCCGCGAGCCCGGCCCCCGGCGCCGACCAGCCGCGCGGGTCGGCGCCGCTGTCCTGGGCGCAGGCCCGCCGCCGCGCCGAACGCGCGGGCGGGGCACCGCTGCCCGCCGTCCGGCTGGCGCTCGCGGACGCGCTCGGCGGGGTGCTCGCGGTCCCGCTCGAAGCGCTCACCGACCTGCCGGCCTTCGACACCTCCGCGATGGACGGATGGGCCGTGGCCGGCCCCGGCCCCTGGCTGCTCGGCACCCGGCGCACCAACGCCACCACCGCCGCCACCGCCGCCACCGAGCAGACCGGCCCAGCCCTCGCCGGGCAGGTCCTCGCCGGGCAGTGCGCGCCGGAGCGGCTCGCCGACGGCACCGCCGTCCGGATCGCCACCGGCGCCCAACTGCCTCCCGGCGCCACCGCCGTGCTCCGCCGCGAGGACGGCCGGGTGGACCGCGACCGCAACGGCGGCGAACTGCTGCACGACGACGGGACCAGCCCGCTGGACCTCGGCCGGGACATCCGCCCGCGCGGGCAGGAGTGCCACAGCGGCGAGCCGCTGCTCCCGCCCGGCACCCTGGTCACCCCGGCCGTGCTCGGGCTGGCCGCCGCCGCCGGCTGCGACCAGCTGTCCGTCCACCGCCGGCCCAGCGTCGAACTGCTGGTCCTCGGCGACGAACTGCTCGACTCGGGGCTGCCGCGCGACGGCCGGATCCGGGACGCCCTCGGTCCGCTGCTGCCGTCCTGGCTGCGCAGCTACGGCGCCCGGGTCACCGCCGTCCGGCGGATCGGCGACGACCTCGGCCTGCTCCGGGACGCGCTGCTGCGCAGCCCCGCCGACGTCGTGGTCACCACCGGCGGCACGGCGGCCGGGCCGGTCGACTTCCTGCACACGGCGCTCACCGAAATCGGCGCCAAGCTGCTGGTCGACGGGGTGAACGTGCGCCCCGGGCATCCGATGGTGCTGGCCGTGCTGCCCAGCGCGGCGGGCCAGCTGACCCGGCGTCATCTGATCGGACTGCCCGGCAACCCGCTGGCCGCCGTCGCCGGGGCGGTCACCCTGGCCGAGCCGCTGCTGCGGGCCCTCTCCGGCTGCGCACCCGGCGAGCCCTACCTGGTCGAGGCGGCGGTGCCGCTGCCCGGGCACCACGAGGACACCCGGCTGCTCCCGGTCGCCCTGCCCGCGCGCGGCGTGCTGCCGCTGGCCTTCGACGGCCCGGCGATGCTGCGCGGCCTGGCCCTGGCCGAGGGCCTGGCCGTGGTGCCGCCCGGCGGGCTGCCGGCCGGGGCGCGGGTCGAGGTACTGGAGGTCCCCGAGGCATGACCCGAGGCAGCAGGAAGCCCCCGCCGCCGGGCAGTTCCGAGGAGCAGAACACCGAGCTCCGGCAGATCCTGCTGCCGACGGCCTCCTCCGGCCCGCAGCGGCAGGTCAGCCGCCGGGTGCTGCTGGCCACGGCGGTGCTCGCGGTGACCGTGGTCCTGGTCTACCTGGGCCGGGACGGCTACCACGACAACGCCTATCCGCACCTGAACTTCCTCGGTGCGCTCTACTACGCCACGGTCTCCCTCTCGACCACCGGCTACGGCGACATCACCCCGGTCAGCACCGCCGCCCGGCTGACAAACGTCTTCCTGATCACGCCGCTCCGGGTGGTCTTCCTGATCGTCCTGATCGGCACCACCCTGGAGGTGCTGACCGACCGCGGGCGCAAGCTGCTGCGGATCAAGCACTGGAGGTCCGCGTTGAAGCGACAGACGGCCGACACCGGCCACACGGTCGTCATCGGCTACGGCACCAAGGGCCGCAACGCCGTGGAGACCCTGCTGGTCAAGGGCGTCCCGAAGAACCGGATCGTGGTGATCGACCCGCAGCACCGGTCGATCCAGTCGGCCAACGAGAACGGGCTGGTCGGCATCCTCGGCGACGCCACCCGCACCGAGGTGCTGCGCCGGGCCGAGGTCGAGCACGCCGCCCACGTCATCATCGGCGCCCAGCGGGACGACACCGCCGTCCTGGTCACCCTGACCGTCCGGCAGCTGAACACCAGGGCCACCGTCGTGGTCGCCGCCCGCGAGGACGAGAACGTCCCGCTGCTGCGACAGAGCGGCGCCAGCGTCGTGGTCACCAGCTCCAGCTCGGCCGGGCGGCTGCTCGGCATGTCCACCCTCAGCCCCAATGCCGGCGCCGTCCTGGACGACCTGCTGACGGTGGGCAGCGGGCTGGACGTGATCGACCGACCGGTCACCGCGCCCGAGGTCGGCGGCTCCCCGCACGACTGCGGCGACCTGGTCATCGCCGTGGTCCGGGAGGGACAGCGGCTCGCCTACACCGACCCGGCGGCGAGCCCGCTGCTGGCCGACGACCGGCTGATCGCCATCCGCCGCGCCCGGCCGGCGGCAGCGCCGCGCTGACGGCCCGCTACCCCTGCGCCGAGCCCCGGTCCGGGTCGATCAGCGTGGGGGCGAAGACGATGCCCAGCGGCTCGGGCCCGATGTACTGCTGGCAGTTGCACGGCCGCGCCTCGTAGCGGAGCGGCTTCCGGTCGGCGTCCCAGGCGGTCGCGGTCTCGACCTCCTCGTGGCACTTGCCCGAGCGGTCGTGCTTGGCGAGGTGGTGGGTGCAGCCGCAGACGGGCTCCGGCGGCCGCTTCGCTGCCTCCACCGCGAGTCGCTTCTGCTCCTTGGCCTTGAAGACGTCCATCCGTCGCTCATGACGGGTCATCAGTCCGCGCCGGGCCGTGTCGGCCACCTTCCCGCCCGCCACGACGACGACCGGGATCAGCCACCACAGTGATCCGTCCATGCCGGCCCCTCCTCCCCGGTCGACCGCCGAGGACCAGTCTAGGCTGCGGCCCCGCCGCCGTCAGGTGGCCGGACGGCGGGGGACGGCGCAGTTCACGGCGGGACGCCCGCGAGGACGGTAGCGTCGGGACCATGCGTGCAATCACGGTTGTTCAGCCCGGCGGCCCCGAGTCCCTGGTTCTGGCAGATGTCCCCGACCCGGTGCCCGGACCCGGCGAGGTGCTGGTCGACGTGGCCGCCTCCGCGGTCAACCGGGCCGACGTCCTGCAGCGGCAGGGGTTCTACGACCCGCCGCCCGGGGCCTCGCCCCACCCGGGCCTGGAGTGCTCCGGCCGGATCGCCGCGATCGGCACCGGGGTCTCCGGCTGGGCCGTCGGCGACGAGGTCTGCGCACTGCTCTCCGGCGGCGGCTACGCCGAGCAGGTGGTCGTCCCGGCCGGGCAGCTGCTGCCGGTTCCCCAGGGGATGGACCTGGTGACGGCGGCCGCCCTGCCCGAGGTCGTCTCAACGGTATGGTCCAACGTCTTCCAGGTCGCGCACCTGCGCCCGGCGGAGATCCTGCTGGTCCACGGCGGCTCCAGCGGCATCGGGACGATGGCGATCCAGCTCGGCAAGGCCATCGGCGCCAAGGTCGCCGTCACCGCCGGCAGCCCGGAGAAGCTCGAAGCCTGCCGCGCCCTGGGCGCCGACATCCTGATCAACTACCGCGAGCAGGACTTCGTCGAGGAACTGCGCGAGACCACCGCCGGACACGGCGCCGACGTCATCCTGGACGTCATGGGCGCCAAGTACCTCGACCGCAACCTCGACGCCCTCGCCCTCAACGGCCGCCTGGTCATCATCGGCATGCAGGGCGGCGTCCAGGCCGAACTCAACCTCGGCAAGCTCATGGCCAAGCGCGCCGCCATCGCCGCCACCGGCCTCCGCGCCCGCCCGCTGGACGAGAAGGCCGCCATCATCGCCTCCGTCCGCGAGCACGTCTGGCCACTCATCGAATCCGGCACCGTCAAGCCCGTCGTCGACCGCGTCCTCCCGCTCGCCGACGCCGCCGAGGCCCACCGGCTGATGGAGAGCAGCACCCACATCGGCAAGATCCTGCTCCGGGTCTGAGCGCGGTCGTGGCCCCTGCCCCGCCCCGGCCCCGGGTCAGGGGCGGGCCTGCGGCTCGAAGGCGACCCGGGTCTCCGGGGCCAGGGCGAGGTCGGAGCCGGTCAGCGTGGTCGGCGTCGCGATCAGGATGTTGTAGTGGTTGGGGAAGTGGCAGGCGTCGAAGCCGAGCACGGTGCCGACGGCGTGGTCGCCGATCCGGACGGTGTCGCCGCGGTCGATCACACCGGCCCGCTCCAGCTCCACGAAGCCGAGGAAGCCGACGCGGTCGATCCGGGCGCCGGGCGAGGAGTCGGCGTGGTCGGTGGTCACCAGCTCGTGCACCTCGCCCACCCGGACGCAGCGGCTGGCGTACGGCTCCAGCGACATGCCCCGGTCCTCGCGCCGGTGCAGCAGCACCTTGACGAGCGAGCCGTGGACGGTGCGCTTGGGCCCGTTCTCGCGGATGGCGGCGATGGCGGCGGCGATGGCGGAGGTGCGGGTCGTGGTCATCGGGCGACCGCCAGTTCGGCGCGGTAGGCGGCCTCGACCAGCTCCAGGGCGGGCAGGCCGCCGTCGGCCGCCCGGGTGGCGGCCGGCTCGGCCAGGAGCCTGGTGAAGTCGTCGAGGATGCCCGCGTACTCGTGCCGCAGCGACTCCTTGAAGCCCTGGTAGCCGGCCAGCAGGTCGGCCCTGAGCACCGTTCCGTCAGTCAGCGTCGCTTCCACGTCCTTGAGTTCGCCGTCGTACGACCAGTCCAGCTCCACCTGCGCCGGCACTCCGGCGGCGGAGGACAGGGCCACGGAGGCGCGGCGGTCGGTGCCGGTCGCGTCCCGCTCGATCCGGGCGCCGGTGACCGCGGCCTCGCCGAGCAGCAGCCGGACCAGGTCGAAGGCGTTCGGACCGTTGTCGGCCACGCAGCCGCCGCCGCATCGTGCCGGGTCCAGGTACCAGCGGTCGCGGCCGACGTGCTCCTCGATCCGCTCGAAGTAGCGGACCGTCAGCGACGCCACCGGGGCCCGGTCGGGCAGGAGTTCGGCGAGCGCCCGGACATGGGAGTTGTACCGCCGGTGGAAGGCGGTGAGCAGCAGCGCTCCCGAGGTGTCGGCGAGCCGGGTGAGCCGGCGCGCGTCGGCGGTGGTGATGGCCAGCGGCTTCTCCACGCACAGCGCCCGGCCTGCGGCGAGGACGTCGTGGCCGATGCCCGCGTGGGCGTCGTTGGGCACGGTCACGATGACGCCGTCCGGGAGCTCCCGGGCCAGCAGCTCGCGGTGGTCCCGGTAGCAGGGCACCCGGCCCCGCCAGGGTGCCAGGTTGGCCTCGTCCAGGTCGCAGACGGCGGCCAGCCTGGCGTTCGGCGCGGCCTCGATCGCCGCGAGGTAGAACCGGGAGATCACGCCGAGCCCGACGACGGCGAAGGAACAGGGGCTCATCGGCCCACCTCGGCTTCGGCGGCGGTGGCGGCGGCGGTGGCGGCGGTGGGCGGCAGGCGGAGGCCGTGCGCCTGTGCCAGCTCGGCCAGTTCCCGGTAGCGGGCCGGGTCCAGCAGTACCCCGTCCCGCAGTTGGGCCTGGCTGCGCTCGCCCTCCGCCCAGCCGGGGTAGCCGACGGGGCGGGCCGGGTCGACCGGCGGGCAGGCCAGCAGGCTGCCGAAGAGGCCGCCGCTGTCGTCGGTGAAGCCCGGCGCGGGGCGCAACAGGTCCGGGGCGATCGCGGCCACCAGGTAGCCGATGTCGTCGTCCCGGCCGGAGGGTCCGCCGTCCCCGTCCAGTGCCTCCGGGGCGGGTCCCAGCCCGGCGCCGCCGACCAGCGCGCTCAGCACCTCGACCACCAGGCCCAGGCCGTAGCCCTTGTAGCCGCCGGTGGCCGGGTCCCCGCCGAGCCAGCGCAGGTGCGACTCGCCCCGGTCGAAGGAGGCCGGGTCGGTGACCGGGCGGCCCGCGTCGTCGGCCAGCCAGCCGGTCGGGACCGCCTCCCCGGCGCGGGCGGCCGCGCGGATCCGGCCGGTGGGCACCACCGTGGTGCTCATGTCCAGCACGAAGGGGTGGTGCCGCCCGGCCGGGGCCGCCACGCTGAGCGGGTTGGTGCCGAGCATCGCGACCCGGCCACCCGGGGGGCGGGCGATCCGCTGCCGACCGCAGTTGGACGCGACGAGGCCGACCATGCCGCTGCCCACCGCCCGCAGCGCGTGGTGTCCGGCACAGCCCAGGTGGGTGGCGCCGCGCACCGAGACCAGGCCGATCCCGTACTGTCCGGCCCGCTCGACGGCCAGGTCCATGGCCGCCCCGGCGGCCCACAGCCCCAGCGCCCGGTGGGCGTCCAGCAGGACGGCCGCGCCGCGGTCGGCGAGCACCTCGGGCTCGGCGGCCGGGTCGACCCGGCCCTCCTCGAACAGCGGCAGGTAGAGCCGGGTGAGGTTGGCCAGGCCGTGCGAGCTCATCCCGGTGAGGTCGCCGTAGCACAGGGCCTCGGCGGCGGCCAGGGCCCGCTCGGGCCGCAGACCATGCAGCGCCAGCAGGTCGCCGACGAAACCGACGAGGTCCTGGTGGCGGACCCGGAGGTCGACGGACGGCCCTGCCTGGGGCGGCAGGGACTGCTGGCTCAGTTGCGGACTGGTGGGCGGCACGGGGTGCTCCCCTCCTCCTGGATCGGCGCGGACGGACTGGGCAGGTGGGCGTATCGGTCACGGAAGGCGGCGAGGAGGCGCGGCACGGCTGCCGCGAACGCCTCCAGGTCGTCGAGGTCGGCGAACTCGCCCCGGGCGTGGGCGTGGTTGGCGTCCAGGCTGCCGGGGCCGAGGACCACGGTGTGGGTGTCGGGGACCCCGGCGAGCCAGATGGCGTCGCAGGTGAAGGCCGGCTCGGCGGCCGGCCAGGACGGGACGCCGGCCGCCGCGAGCAGCGAACTACCCCAGTCCGAGCGGGAGTCGAGGGCCGGCAGGCCCCGCTTGAGCCAGTCGAGCCGGGTCACCCGGGCGGCGTCGGCGGCGGTCCGGGCGAACCGGCGGCTGTCCGCGAAGCGTTGGGAGAAGGCACGCAGCCCGCCGTCGAGCGACTCGGCCAGGCGGCGTTCCAGCCGGTCCGCGGTGGCCCGCGAGTCGTAGGAGAGGTTGATCAGCAGCTCGCCGGTGCCGTAGACGCGGTTGTGCAGTCGGCCGGTGTGCAGGCCCGCCAGGCAGAGCTGGCCCGCGGCCGGGTCCAGCTCCGGGTCCAGCTCGGCGGCCAGGTGCTGGGCGAGGAAGCCGAGCAGCACCCCGGCGTTGTGGCCGGCCTCGGGGCGGTCGTCGACGGCGTCCTCGCCGACGACCCGCAGCCGCGCGGTCATCGACGCCGTGCTGCGGGCCAGGGCGCGACCGCCGGTCGGTTCGCAGAAGACATTGAGGCGGCCGTAGTACCCGGCCTCGACCAGCGGCCGGGTGCCGATGGTGCCGAGCGCGCCGCCCTCCTCGCCGGACACCGCCTGGATCAGGATCCGGGTGTCGTCCGGAAGGTTCGGCTGTCCGGCGAGGGCGGAACGCAGTCCGGCGAGCAGGGCCACGGCCGGCCCCTTGGCGTCGACCGCCCCGCGACCATGGAAGCGGCTGCCGTCGAAGGAGACCGGCTCGGCCCCGGCCACGGTGTCCAGGTGGACGTTGAACATCACCGTGCGGGACCGGAGTTCGCTGTCAGGACCGAGGCTCAGCACCAGGCTGGGCTGACAGGCCAGGAACTCGGGCTGCTCGACCACCGCCCGACGCACCGACAGTGGGACGTCGGCGCGGTCGGCGCACTCGGGCGGCGCCGGGGCGTGGTGCGCGACGCGGAAGCCGAGCCCGGCCGCCGCCGCCGCGTAGCTGCGCTGGGCCTGCCAGAGGGCGGGGGGCGGAGCGCCGGCCCCGGTCTCCAGCGGCCCGGCCGTGGGCAGCCGCAGCAGTTCCAGCAGCAGCGCCCGGTCGGCGGGGGTGAGCAGGCTCACCGCGCACCCTCCGGTCCGGCGGGCGTGGAGTACCGGACCGCCGGGTCGGGCAGGACCTCGCGGTCCAGCAGCCGCCGCAGTGACCGGCCGCACTCGTCGAAGGCGGCACGGCAGACCTCGGGCTCGGCCCGGTAGTCCTCGTGCGGGCGCACCGCGACATGCGGCTCGATGGACAGCGCGCCCCGGTAGCCGTGCGCGAGCAGCAGCCGCACCGCCTCCGCCACCCGCAGTTCGCCGGTGCCGGGCGGCCGGTAGACCGGAGCGGGGCCGAGCACCGCGTCCTTGATGTGGACGTGGTGGACGTGCCGCGTGTACGGCAGCAGTTGCCGCAGCAGCTGATGCCCGTCGTAGCCGTGGGCGGGCCCGTTGCCGGTGTCGAAGAGCAGGCCGAAGGCGGTGTCGCCGGCGGCCTCCAGCAGCCGCAGGGCCCGGGAGGCGTCGGCTCCGGCCCAGCCCGAGCAGTTCTCGTGCAGCAGCATCAGCCCGGCGTCGGCGGCGCGTTCGGCCAGGGCGGTGATCCGGCGGGTCGCCTCCCGTTCCCAGGCCGCCTCGTCCAGGCCGCCGTCGGGGTAGGACATCACCCGTACCAGCCGGGTGCCGAGAGCCGCGCAGCGGCGGGCCAGCACCTCCAACTCGCGCAGGTCCTCGGCGAAGTCGCCGGTGGCCGGCCGGGACCAGCCGCCGATCCGGGCGTCCACGGCGACCACGCCGACACCGGCGTCGGCCAGTCGGCCGGCCGTCCGCTCGAAGGCGGGTTCGGACAGTTCGGCGAGCGCGACGCCGTCCACCGACCGCAGTTCCAGGCTGTGCCAGCCCAGCGTGGTGACGGCCTCGATCTGCCCGTCGATGCCGAGCGCGGCCTCGTCGCCGATGCCGGTGCAGGTCACACCGGGACCGACGAGACCGGCCCGGCCCCGGAGCGGGGTGGGTTCGAGCAGTTCAGGGGACATGCGAGAGCTCCCGTTCGGGGTGGTCCTCGATCACCGGCGGACCGCCGTCGGCGGCGCCGAACTGCTTCGCCCGGCTCAGCAGTTCCACGACCCTGAACTGCCGTTCAAGGTCGGCCCGGAAACCGGGTCCACCGGCGAACCCGGCGGCGAACCCGGCGTAGCTGCGCAGCACGAAGGCGGTGAGCGCGTCGTCGGCGAAGACCTCCGGGGCCGCGGGCGGCCCGGACTCCCCGGTCGTGAACCTCAGTTGGGCGTACTCGTCGTCGGCGCTGCCGGGGTAGTGGCCGACGGCGGTCCCCCGGTCGAAGTGCAGGGTGATCCGTCGCTCCCGCACCGGCGAGGTGAGGTCGGAGTGGATCTCACTGCGCACGCCGCTGTGGTGGCGCAGTCCCAGCCTGGCGCTGCCGAGCCGGGGCAGCAGTGCGGACCCGAGCGCCAGGTCGGTGGTACCGGCGGCGGTGACCTCGGCGTCCCCGGCGAGCTGGAGCAACACGCCGAGCGCGTGCGGCACCTCGATGTCGAAGGCGGTGGGATGCCCGCAGGTGGCCAGCGAGCGCTGGAAGCGCGGCTTGTACTGGATCACGTCGATGCCGCGCAGCCGCCCCGGCCCGGTCGGCGACGCGTCGGCGACCAGCCGGACCAGCCGGTCGGTGAGTACGCTCGCCGACCACGGCGCCACCACCGCGACCTCGGCCTTCGACGCCTCGAAGAGACCGGCCAGGGAGCGGAGTTGCGTGGGCTCGACCGCCAGCGGCTTCTCCAGCACCAGTCGGCGGTAGCCGAGGTCGAGCAGCCGGCCGACGATGTCGACCCGGGCGACGGGCGGGGTGCAGACATGCACCACGGTCCGGTCGGGCGGCGGCAACTGGGCGACATGCCGCAGTGAGGCGGCCAACCGCAGCTCCGGGCCCGCACCGGAACCGCCCGAACGCCCGGCTCCGGCGGGGTGGGGGTCGACGCCGACCAGCGGTCCGGGCGCGAACAACTGCGGCTGCGCCCGCCGGGCACGCAGCAGCACCGGAATGTGCAACCCGGCTCCCGCACGGCCGAGACCGACCACGAGCGTGTGGAACATCGCCTGGAGCAGCCTTCCTTGGGAGTGTTGCGGCGCTGGTCAGCCTGTGGGCAGCGGTGGGCACAAGTCAAAGTTTGTCCACGTATACCTCTCCAAAAGGGTGAATCAGCAATGAATTCCCCCTCTCCGGACATTCTGGCTGACGGTGGCTGGGTAGCCTCGGGGCGTGCGTCGACGGACTGCCGCGAGTCAGCCGCGGGCAGCCGCGCGTCTCCGGGAGGCAGCCATCACCACCGTGACGTCACCGGCCGCGGCGGACCACCCGCCCGGGCCGCTGGTGCCGTTCTTCTCGCAGGCCGCGACCTTCGCGGCGCTGCGGCCGAGGATCGACCGGGAGCTCAACGAGGTACTCGACGACGGCAAGTTCTCCCACGGCGCCAAGGTCGCCCAACTGGAGCGGGCGCTGGCCGACTACACCGGCGCCCGGCACGTGATCGGCGTCAACAGCGGCACGGACGCGCTGGTCCTGCTGCTGCGGGCGGCCGGGCTGCAGCCGGGTGACGAGGTCGTCGTCCCCGCGTTCAGCTTCGTCGCCTCGGCCTCGGCCGTGGTGCTGGCCGGCGGGCGGCCGGTCTTCGCGGACATCGAGCCGGTCGGCTACGGCCTGGACCCGGCCTCGGCCGAGCGGGTGCTCACCCCGCACTGCCGCTTCCTGATGCCCGTCCACCTGTTCTGCCAACTCGCCGACATGCCGCGCCTCTCGGCCCTGGCCGAGCGGCGCGGACTGCGGTTGGTCGAAGACAGCGCCGAGGCCATCGGCATGCGCCAGGACGGCGTGCACGCCGGGCTGCTCGGGGCCGGCGGGGTGCTCTCCTTCTTCCCCACCAAGACCCTCGGCGCGATCGGCGACGCCGGCGCGATCCTCACCGACGACGACGCCATCGCCGCCACCGCCGACGCACTGCGCCACCACGGCCGCCCCGGTCGGACCATCGGCGACTTCCGCACCATCAACACCAGCAGCGAACTGTCCGGCTGCAACAGCAAGATGGACGACATCCAGGCAGCCGTGCTGCTGGCCAAGCTGGACCGGCTGGACGCGGACATCGCCCGGCGGGCCGCACTGGCGGCCGCCTACGACGAGCGACTGGCCGGCCTCCCCGGGGTGCTCCGGCTGCCGACCGTGGTCGACCGGGGGACCGCGGCCGCCCCGGTCCACTACGTCTACCTGATCGAGGTCGAACGGCGGGACGAACTGGTCGCCCACCTGACCCGGCACGGCGTGGAGAGCGAGACCTACTACCCGCTGCCGCTGCACCTCCAGCCCTGCTTCGCCGAACTGGGGCACCGGCCGGGGGACTTCCCGCGGGCCGAGGCCGCCTGCGCGCGCACGGTCGCGCTGCCGCTCTACCCGGACCTGCCGCTCGACGCCGTCGACGCGGTCTGCGACCGCATCCGCAGCTTCTTCACCGGAACCGGAGCCCGCCCGTGACCGCACCCGTAGCCACCGCGGAACTGCCTTTCTTCCCGGCCGACCTGTTCGAGGACGACCGGGAGCACCTGCTGCGCATCGTCCACGAGGTCGCCGCCGACCCCGCCCAGAAGTTCATCCTCGGCCCGCACACCGCCCGGCTCGAAGCCGCCCTGCGCGAGCAGTTGGGCGCGGCCGACGTGGTGGCCTGCGGCAGCGGGACCTCCGGACTGACCCTGGTGCTGGCCGCGCTGGGCATCGGACCCGGCGACGAGGTGGTGGTGCCCGCGTTCGGCTGCGCACCGCTGGCGAGCACCGTCGTCGCGCTGGGCGCGGTACCGGTCTTCGCGGACGTGGACCCGTTGACGATGGTGGTGGACCCGGACGCCATGGAGCGCCGGATCACCTCCCGCACCCGGGCGTTGATGCCCGCCCACATCTTCTCGGTGATGGCGGACCTGCCGCGGATCAGACCACTGGCCGAGCAGTACCGGCTGCGGCTGGTCGAGGACTCGGCGGTGGCGCAGGGCGGCGTGCTGGACGGGGTGCCGGCCGGTCTCGCGGGCGAGGCCGGGGTGTACTCGTTCGTGCAGGTCAAGACCTTCGGCATGGCCGGCGAGGGCGGAGTGGTGGTCACCCGTGACGCCGAGGTCGGACGGACGGTGCGGATGCTGCGCAACCACGGCCAGGACGGACGCACCCGCTTCCTGCACCACCGGATCGGCTGGAACAGCCGCTTCGACGAGGTGCTGGCCGCCTTCCAACTGCACCGGCTGCCGGGCCTGGCGGCCCGGCTGGAGCGCCGCGCCCGGATCGCCGAGCGCTACGCCGAGGCGTTCGCGGACCTGGCCGGGCACGGGGTGCTGGCCCCGCCGCCGGGGCGGGAGGGCCGCTGCTACTACGTCTACACGCTGCTGGCCGAGCGCCGCGACGCGCTCCAGGCGCACCTGGCCGAGCACGGCATCGGGTCGCACGCCTACTACCCGCTGCCGCTGCCCCGGCAGGCGGCCTTCGCCCGGTACACGACGGCGGGCGACGACTGGCCGGCCGCGCAGCGCGCGGCCGAGCGGGCGCTGTCCATCCCGATCTACCCGCACCTGACCGACCCGGACGTGGAGCGCATCGTCGACGCGGTACGGAGGTTCGCGAGCGCCTGAGCCCCCGGCCACCCCGACCGCCGTGCCCGACCGGACGACGCCCGCACCGCGCGCCCGGCCCCCGGTGTCGGCGGCGCCGACCCGCAACCGCACTGCGGTCCGCCGGAATCCATTTCCGCGGCATGGGTGCAATCAGGTGAAATCGCCACCGCCGCAGGCCCGGCCCGTAACTTCCACCGTCTCGGCACATGCCTCTGGCAATGCCCGTCAGCACTGGGATTCACCAGCACTTCGCCAACGGTCGGAGATCAGCGGGCAGCCGACCCGCCCGCTCACTCGAAGTGACACTACCGACACGAACTGTGATCAACTGGCTCCGAATTCGGGCACCAGGCCCGAAAAGTCCAAGGAGGAACCTTCATGCGACGCACCATCACCGTCAAGCGCTCTGTCGGCTTCGCTGCCGCTGCTCTGGTGGTCGGTACCGTCGGCGCGCTCAGCATGCCGGCGCTGGCGAGCACCACGGACAGTTACCGTACGGCGGGCGTGCCGTCGATCACCCTTGACTTCACCGGCACCAACGACGAGGGCGCGGTCGCCAACGCCGTCGGCGCCAACTTCGGCGGCACCGGGCGCGTCAAGGACACCCACGGCGCGGTCATCGGCACCGCGTACGACCAGTGCGACAAGGACAGCGTCAAGCCCACCTCCACCGAGGCCTTCTGCACCGGCATGGTCAAGCTGGACGACGGTGACCAGCTCGCGTTCACCACGACCTTCCCGATCCCGAACACGGCGTCCTCCTACCCGCAGTCGTTCGAGGGCGTCATCACCGGCGGAACCCGCCGCTACGAGGGCACCAGCGGCGAGGCACACTTCGTCGCGCGCTCCGCGGGCATCTACGACCTCAACTTCAGCTGACCTCCCGCATCCTGCACATCGTTGGCGCCGATGTCGTCACGGCCGACCATCCGCTCCCGACGATTCACGGCCGCAGGTTTCAGTAACAGGCGCTGAACAGGGAGCCGCCGGATCCTCCGGTGGCTCCCACCCGTTGACCGACCACCACGTGGAGCCGATCGTGAACCTCGCAACCGGCGGAGCGGCCCTCACCGCCCCGGCCCTCCCGGACCGCTCCGAAGTCCCGGACCCCGGCGCCGGCTATGCCTTCGACAACCACGGCCCGCACGCCCAGGAGCAGCACCGCTGCCTGGCCTCGGCCTACGACCCGGTCACCACCGCCCGGCTGGCCGGCACCGGGGTCACGGCCGGCTGGCACTGCCTGGAGATCGGCGCGGGCGGCGGCAGCATCGCGAGCTGGCTGGCCGAACGGACCGCCCCGGGCGGACGGGTGCTGGCGACCGACCTCAAACCCGAGCTGATCCCGTCCCGGCCGGGGCTGGAGGTGCTGCGGCACGACATCGTCCACGACCCGCTGCCGGAGGCCGGGTTCGACCTGGTCCACGCGCGGCTGGTGCTGACCCACATCCCGGAGCGCGAGGCCGTGCTGCGACGGCTGTGGTCGGCGCTCCGCCCCGGGGGCTGGCTGCAGTTGGAGGAGTTCGACGTCGAGTACGCCCCGGTGCTGCTCGCGCCCGACCGGCGGGCCCGCGAGGCGTACCAGCTGTTCCAGACGGCCAAGGCGCGTGCTCTGCGCGCGGCCGGTGCGGAGCCGGCCTGGGGCCGGTCCTGCGCCGAGGCGATGCGGGCAGCCGGCTTCGTCGAGGTCGACCCGGTGCCGCAGCTGGTGCCCTGGGACGCCGGCTCCCCCGGCCTGCAGCTCCAACTGCACCACACCGACCACCTGCGGGAGGCCCTGTTCGCGCAGGGCATGACTGCCGACCAGCTGGACGAGGCGCGTGCGGTGATGCGCCACCCCGGCTTCCGCGCGGCGTCCTGCGTCCTCTACTCCGTGCAGGGGCGGAAACCCGAGTGAGGCAGGGCACCTACGCAGAACCCGGGTCGGTGCTCCGGCCGACGGCGGGCCCCGAGCGGGCAGTGGACCTCGCGGCCCGGCACCTCACCGCGCTGGGGTGCCGCGCCACCGGGCGGCCCGACGGGGGCCTGGCGCTGCGGGCCGGGCGGCACCTCGCCGAGTGCGCCGTTGACTGGGCCGGCCCGGTGGAACTGCCGCTGGCCGACGAGTACGACGTCCAGGCCGCCTGCGGCCTGATGGAGGTGCACGGCCGCCGCTTCGGCGGGCCCATCCCGCTCGGCGTCGACTTCGCGGCCGCGACCGCCGGCGTCCTGGCGGCGCTGGGCGCCTCGGCCGCGCTGTGGGCCTGCGCCCGGGACGGCCGGCCGCGCCGGGTCCGCACCTCGGTGGCGGCGGCGGCACTGCTCGCCGTCGGCCAGTACCTGGCGGCGGCGACCGCCGACGAGGCCGGGCCGGAGGAGCCCCGGCTGCCCGGCGGCCCTCCGTTCACCTCGGCCGACGGCGTCCGCTTCGAGCTGGAGTCGCTGGCGGCGGAGGGCTGGCTGGCCTTCTGGACCGGTCTCGGCGTCGGGCGGACCGAGGCCGGCCGGGGCTGGGGCGCCTTCCAGCAGCGCTACGCCACGGCGACCTGTGCGCTCCCGGCCGTCCTGTACCGCGCGGCCGGTTGCCGCAGCCTCGGCGAGCTGACCGGGCTGGCGGAGCAGGCCGGGGTGGACCTGACGCCGGTCCTGGCGCAGCCGCCGGACGGCGCACCCGAGTTGCCCTGGCGGATCACGCCGACCGGCTCCGCCGCCGACCGGAGCGGCGCCGACCGGAGCAGCGCCGACCGGCCCGCCCCTGCGCGAACCGCCGCCGGTCCGCTGGCCGGACTGGTCGTGGTGGAGGTGGCCCGGCGGGTCCAGGGGCCGCTGGCGGCGCACCTGCTGGGCCTGCTCGGCGCGCGGGTGGTCCGGATCGAACCGCCGGGCGGCGACCCGCTGCGCGGCGTGCCGCCGATGGCGGGCGACTGCTCGGCGCGCTTCCACGCGCTCAACCACGGCAAGGAGCGGGTCGAGGCGGACCTCGGCACCGCGGCCGGCCGTTCCGTGGTGCGGGAGTTGGCGTCCGGCGCGGACGTCTTCCTGCACAGTCTGGCGCCCGGCAGCGACGAGCGGTTCGGCCTGGACGCCGCCCGGCTGACCGCCGCCCGGCCCGGCCTGGTCTACGCCCGGGCCTCGGGCTGGGGCGCGGAGCGCGGCGAACGCCCGCCGGTGGGCACCGACTACCCGGTCCAGGCCTACTCCGGCCTCGCCGCCCTGGTCACTCCGCCCGGCCGACCGCCCACGCCCTCGCTGCTGACGCTGACCGACGTGCTGGGCGGGGCGGTCTGCGCCGAGGGGGTGCTCGGCGGACTGCTGGGCGTGCTGCGCACCGGTCACGGCCGACGGGTGGACAGCTCGCTGCTCTCGGCCGCCCGGCTGCTGTGCAGCCCGGAACTCCGCTCCCGGCCACGGCGGCAGGGACCGGAGGCGGCCGGTCCCGAGCCGGCGGAGGCGACGGTCTGCACCGACCTGGCCCGGCTGGCCGACGACCCCCGCTTCGCCGGCGCGCTGCGGCGCGACCGGTGCGTACTGGTGCGCAGCCCCTGGGACTTCGGATGAGCAACGGCAGCTGGGAGTCGGGGAACGGGCTGGTGCTGCGCGACCTGGTACCGGGGCGGCTGCGGCGCCAGTGGGCCGACCGGGGGGACTGCCCCGGTCTCGGCCTCTACCAGTCCTTCCACGCGCAGGTGCGGAGGCGACCCGGGCGGATCGCCGTCCAGGACCCCGAGGCCGACCTGAGCTTCCGGGAACTGGACGACCGGGTGCGGGAGATGGCCGGGGCACTGCGTGCTCGCGGCATCGGGCCCGGGGACGTGGTGGGGATCCGGGTGCCCGACAGCCGGCATGCGCCGACCGCGGACCTGGCCGTCGCCGCAGTGGGGGCGGTGGCGCTGCCCTGGCCCACCGGCCACGGCCGACGGGAGGGCCGGGCGCTGCTGGCCGGCTCCCGCGCGGTCGCGCTGATCACCGACCGGGTGGTCGACGGGGCCGACGACTCCCCCTATCTGCGGCACCGGCTGACGCTGGATCAGCTCCGGGCGGCCGGAGCCGGGCGGCTCCCGTCCGATTTCCGGCCGGCCGTGGTCGACCCCGAGTCACCGGCCCGGATCCTGGTCTCCTCAGGGTCGGAGGCGGCGCCGACGATGGTCGCCTACTCCCACAACGCCGTGGTCGGCGGCCGGGGCGCCTATGTGGAGGCCGTGCTGCGGGTGGGGACCGACCCGGAGGCGGGGACCGCGGGCCCCGCACGGGTGCTGGTCATGGTGCCGCTGGCCTCGTCCTTCGGCTCGCTGGGCGTGGTGGCGCTGGCCCGCTGCGGCGCGACGCTGCAGTTGCCCGGCCGCTTCGGGGCCGCGACGGCGCTGCGGGCCGTCACCGGCCTGCGGCCGACCCACCTGGTCGGGGTGCCGACCATGCTGCGGCGGATGGCCGACCACCCGCCGGTCCCGGGCGAGGACCTCTCCTCGCTGCGGGCCGTGGTCTCCAGCGGCGCGCTGCTCGACCCGGCCGTGCTGTCCGCCGCGCTGGCCAGGTTCCGGCGTCCGCTGGTCAACGTCTACGGGTCGAGCGACGGCGTCAACTGCCGCACCGTCTGGACCGCGCCCGGCGGCGACGTGCGCCGGGTCGGGCGGCCCGACCCCCGGGTCACCGACATCCGGATCTGCGGGGCGGACGACGAGCCGCTGCCCCCGGGGGAGAGCGGTGAGATCCAGGCGCTCGGGCCGATGAGCCCGCTCTGCCACGTCGGCGCGCCCGCAGCCGACCGGCGCCACCGGACCCCCGACGGCTGGGTGCGCACCGGCGACCGGGGCGTGCTCGGTCCCGACGGCGAGCTGCTGGTTCTGGACCGGATCAAGCACGTGGTCATCAGGGGCGGTTGGACCATCAGCCCGGCCGAGGTCGAGGCGCTGCTGCACGCCCACCCGGCCGTCGCGGAGGCGGCCTGCGTCGCCGTGCCCGACCCCGACCTGGGCGAACGGCTGTGCGCCTGCCTGGTCCAGCGTCCGCGAACCGCAGCGCTCGGCGTCGACCTGCTCGGCGCGTACCTGGCCGGGGAGCACGGGCTGGAGCGGCGCAAGCTGCCCGAGTTCGTGCTCCAGCTGGACTCCTTCCCGCTCGGTCCCACCGGGAAGGTCTGCCGGAAGTCGCTGACCGCGACCGCGCAGGCCCGGTTCGGGCCGCCCTGACGCCGATCCCCGCCCCCGGCTCCCCCGCACGAGCCTGTTCACCAATCAAGAGGACCCATGCCTTCCCTCGATCCCGTACCGGCGTTGGAACTGTCCCAGCCGGCGGCGCCCGCCCAGCCGGCGGCCGCCGCCACCGACGCGGCGCCGCCGATCGCCGCCGGCAGCTGGCGTGCCTACGCCAAGCTCGCGAAGCTCGACATCCTCGACTACTACCTGAGCATCCCGCTGGTCGCCGCGATGCTGCTGCCGCTGGGCCGGACCTCGCCCTGGCGGGCCGCCGCCGTCCTCGCCCTCTACCTGCTGGGCGAGTTGACGATGGTGGCCGGCATGGTCGCCTTCGACGACGTGACCGGCTACCGCGACGGCAGCGACAAGGCCAACTACGGCCCGGACGCCGCCGCCCGGCGGCTGGCCCGCAAGCCGCTGGTGGCCGGCACCCTCACCGAGCGGCAGGCGATCCGCTTCGGCTGGCTCGCGGTCGCGGCCTGCGCGCTCCTCTGGTCGGCCGCCGTCGCCGTCGCCCCGCTCCGGCCCTGGTGGGCGCTGCTCGGCATCGCCGCCTGCGTGGGGCTGGGCTTCCAGTACACCTGGTGGCTCAAGCTCAGCTACCACGGCCTGCAGGAACTCTTCATGGCCGCGCTGGGCTGGGCGTTCGTGCTGCCGGCCTACGGCCTGCTGGCCGGTCGCCCCACCGGCTTCGTGCTGGTGCAGACCCTGCTCTTCGGCCTCGGCCCGCTGCTGTTCGGGGTGTACTCCAACATGAACGACGCGGACGGGGACCGGGCCGTCGGCCGGCTCACCGTCGCCGCCGTCGCCGGTCCGCGCGGCAACGCCTGCTTCATCGCGGCGGTCTCCAGCCTGGAAGCGGTGCTGGTGGTCGGTTCGGCGGTGGTCGGCCTGGCGCCCTGGTGGTTCCCGCTGCTGATGTCACCGGCGCTCGCGCTGCGCGGGGCCCAGTTCCTCCAGGGGATCAAGGACGGCGACGTGCTCGGCGCACGCAGGCGCGGCATCACCGTCCACCGGCTCTCGGTGCTGCTGATGATCTCCGCCGACCTGCTGGCGGCGGTGCAGTCGTGAAGCCGCTCGACCCCGGGACGCTGTTCGACACCCTCGCCGCGCGAGGCTCGCGCACCCTGGTGCGGTTGAGCCGGCCGCTGGACCTCGCGCCCGACGCCGGCACCTGCTGGGACGTGCGTGCCCTGGCCCGGCTGGTCCGGTCCACCGCCGCCCGGCTGGCGGCGGCCGGGGTCCGGCCCGGCGACCACGTCGCCGTCGTCAAGCGCAACCACTGGGACTACGTGCTGCTGGCCTGCGCCGCGGCCCGGATCGGCGCGGTGCCCGCGCTGCTCTCGGACCGCGTGCCGACCGCCGCACTGGACGTGCTGCTGGCCCGGCTGCAGCCCGCCGTCCTGCTGACGGAGGGTCCGCTGCTGCGCGCGGCGGCGGAGCAGGGCACCGACCTCACCCGCCATGCCGCCCGCACCCTCACCCTGGACCCGGGCCCCGGCGCCCTCGCCGCGCTGCCGGACGACGGCCCGTGCCCGGTGCCGCGCCGCCACGACGACGATCCGCTGGTGGTGATCCACACCTCCGGGACCACCGGCGTCCCCAAGCTGGTGGTGCACTCCACCACCACCCTGATCCGGCGGCTGGCCGGGTTCGAGGCGCGCCGCTGGCCGGTGCTGACCGCGCGCGGCGACGACACCGTCGCCAGCGCCATCTCCTTCGCCCACGGCCGCGCGCTGGCCTGGACCGTCAGCGCGCTCTGGCACCGCCCGCGGCAGCTGGTGATCATCGACGACTGCGACCCGGCCGCCGCCCTGCCGGTGCTGCGCGCGCACCCGCCCACGGTGCTGGAGGCACTGCCGTCCGGCTACGTCCGCTGGCAGTCCTCGGCCGCGGAGCCGGACCATCCCTTCCGCGACGTGCGGCTGTTCATCAGCACCTTCGACGCCGTCCACCCGCCCACCGTGCGGACCCTGCTGGCCGCGACCCGCCACCGCCGTCCGGTCTGGATGCAGGGCTGGGGACAGAGCGAGACCGGTCCGCTGTCCTTCCGCTTCTTCACCCGCCGGTCCCTGGCCGTCCGCGAGGGCCGGCACCCGACCACCCGCAACCTCGGCCGTCCGGTGCCGGGCCGGGTCGCGCTGCGGGTGGTCGACCCGCAGACCTTCGCGCCGCTCCCGCGCGGCCGCACCGGACTGGTGCTCGCCCGGACCCGGGCGCGCTGCGTGGCCTACCTCGGCGAGGAGGAGCGGCTGCGGGAGAAGGTGCACGGCGCCTGGTTCAACACCGGGGACCTCGGCTCGCTCACCCCGAGCGGGGCACTGCTGCTGTTCGACCGCGAGGTCGACATGATCCCGGGCACCAGCTGCGTGGAGCTGGAGGACGTGCTGCACGACCGGCTCGCCGAGGTCGAGGAGGCCGTGCTGCTCGGAGCGCCCGGCCGGGACCCGCTGCCGCTGCTGGTCACCACCGGCGGCACGCTGGACCGCCACCGCTGGGCGCACGCCGTGCACGACCTCCCGCCGCTGGACCAGCCGGTGCTGGTCGACCGCGACGCCGTGCCGCGCACGGCCACCGGCAAGGTGCGCCGGCACGAGCTGCGCCACCGCTACCTCCAGGGCGCGGCCGGCTTCGGCACCGGGCGGTGGACATGACCGACCTCGACGTGGCCGTGGTCGGCGCCGGGATCTCCGGCCTGGCCGCCGCCCACCTGCTGCAGCGCGCGGGCCGCTCGGTGCAGGTCTTCGAGTCGGCGGAGCGGGTCGGCGGACGGATGGCCTGCACCCGCCTCGACGGCTACCTGATCGACGAGGGGGCGGAGACCATCGCCGCCCGCGGCTACCAGGCCACCTGGCGGCTGATCCGCGAGGTCGGCATCCCGACCTCCGGCATCCTGCCCATCGGCGGCGCGATCGCGGTCTGGCGGGGCGGCCGGGCGCACGCCCACCTGGGCCACCCCCGCGGACTGCTGACCGGGGCCGGGATGTCCTGGCGCGGACGCCTCGGCTGGCTCCGATTCACCGCCGAACTGATGGCCCGGCGGCGGGAGTTCGACCCCGACCGGCCGGAGTCCACGCCGCTGGGCGCGCGCACCGTCGCCGAGCACGGCCGGCGCTACCACCCGGACCTGCACGACTACCTGCTGCAGCCGCTGGCGAGCCACGGCTTCGGCTACCGTCCCGAACGCTCGACGCTGGCGCCGATCGTGGCCTCCATGCTCGCGGTCGGCGGGGTGGGCGCGCAGTGGCTGACCTACGACACCGGGATGGACACCCTCGCCCGCGCGCTGGCGCGGCGCGTCCCGGTGCAACTGGGCCGGGCGGTCGCGGCGGTGCACACGGACCGGACCGCGCCCGACGGCGGCACGGCCCGGCTCTGCTTCGCCGACGGCAGCGAACTCACGGCACGCCAGGTCCTGTTGTCGGTGCCCGCGCCGCTCGCCCGCGCGCTGCACCAGGACGCGCCGCCGCAGGAGCAGCCGTTCCTGGCGGCCTGCAGCTTCACACCGATGCTCAAGGTCTCCTGCCTGCTCGACCGGCCGCTGCCCAGCCCGACCCGCAGCCCCTCCTACGCGCTGTCGGTGCCGGCCCGCGAGAGCAAGGTGCTGGCCGGGCTGATCCTCGACCACATCAAGGCCTCCGGCCGCGCGCCGGAGGGCCGCGGCCTGGTCAGCCTCTTCGTCTCGCCCTGGACCAGCCCGGCGCTGCTGGAGGCCCCCGACGGGACGGTGGCCGCCACCATCACCACCGAGGCCGAGCGCTACCTCCCCGGCCTGTCGGCCGCGACCCTGCGCACCGTCGTCCACCGGTTCCGGCACGGACTGCCCGAGTCCACGCCCGCCGCGCTGCGGCTGCGCGCCGACTTCGCCCGGCGGCCCCCCTCCCGGATCGAGTACGCGGGGGACTGGACGCTGCTCCGCCCCAGCAGCGAGGGGGCGGTCCGCTCGGCGGAACTCGCCGTCCGCCGGATCTGCGCCTCACGGCGGAGTGCGCCCCGCGCCCCTGCCGGCGCGGCGCGCGCGGGCGCCTCCGGCACCGCGGCCGACGGGTGAAGCCGTCCGGCCGGACCGTCCGGACCCGGACCCGAACCCAGACCCAGCAGACACACCGCACCCACCTCAGGAGTCACCATGCCCCGCACCGTGCCCCGCGCCGTGCTCGCCGCCCTGCTCGCCGCCACCGCCCTGCTCGGCGTCTGCGCGGCCCCCGCGCAGGCCGCCAACGGCCAGATCGTCCTGTTCTCGACCGAGTTCCAGCAGCTGAAGACCTACCAGGACCCGGTCGGCTGCCAGCAGCTGCCGCCGACCGCCCATGTCCTGGACAACCTCACCGACCAGCCGGTCATGGTCTACGCGGACCCCTTCTGCACCATCCCGGCCACGCTGCCGGTCAGCGGCCTGGGCGTGCTGCGCCCGGGCTACGGCAGCCATGTGACCGGCATCGGCAGCTTCTCCGTCCCGGCGGCCTCCTAGCCGGCCCGCCGGTTCCCGTGCCCTCCGTCCAACGCATCCAGAGCGCCAACGCATCCAGAGTGAATGAGAGAACTGCTGTGACCACGCAGGACATCGTCGACAGCCCGAGCCGGACCGTGATCCGTGACGCCTACGAGGAGCGACTCGCGGCCTACTGGAACACCAAGCAGAACGACCCGGTCAACCTGCTGCTCGGCGAGATCGACGGCCTGTACCACCACCACTACGGGGTCGGCGACTACGACCCGGCGATCCTGGACGGCGCCCCCGAGCAGCGCGAGGAGAACATCGTCCGGGAGCTGCACCGGCTGGAGAACGCCCAGGCGGAGCTGATCGCGCAGAGCCTGGCGGGCCTCGGCCCGCAGGACCGGGTCCTCGACGCCGGTTCGGGGCGCGGCGGCACCTCCTTCCTGCTGCACGACCGCTACGGCTGCCGGGTGGACGGCGCCAACATCTCCGAGTACCACCTGGAGTTCAGCCGCCGCGCCGCGCGGCAGCGGGGCTACCAGGACAAGGTGCGGTTCCACTTCCGGAACATGGTCGACACCGGCTTCGCCGACGCCTCCTTCCAGGGCGTGGTCACCAACGAGACCACGATGTACGTCGACCTCCCGGAGCTGTTCGGCGAGTTCGCCAGGGTCCTGGAGCCCGGCGGCCGCTACGTCTGCATCACCTGGTGCCGCAACGACCTGGTCGCCGACAGCAGCCCGGAGAGCGAGGAGATCGACCGCCACTACCTCTCCCGGATGCACCGCCGCAGCACCTACTTCTCCGCGCTGGCCGAGACCGGTCTGGTGCCGGTCAGCGTGGTCGACCTGACCAGTGAGGCGATCCCCTACTGGGAGCTGCGCACCCACAGCAGCCACCGCACCGGGATCGAGCAGCCGTTCATCGACGCGTACCGGGCCAACCGGATGAACTTCCTGCTGATCGTCGCCGAGAACATGAGCCCCCGGTAGCGGCAGCCGCGCCCCGTCCCGCCCCGCCGCCGACTCCGGGCCGGCGGCGGCCGGGGCGAAATCACATGGCATGTCGGACATGCGAATGTCCATACCTTATGTAAATGTTTCAGCAGTAGTCCCACCCCGCCAATGGCCTACGCCGATCCGGAGTGCGTACCCACCATGGCTGTTCCCCGCGCCCTCGTCCTCGCCCTCCTCCCCGCCGCCGCACTCGCCGCCCCGACCCTGGTCGACGTGGCAGTGGCGGCCGGTCCCGCCTTCGCCGCCGCCCCCGCGAAGCACGGCGGGGGGCGGGCCGCCGAGCACCGGGCGCCGCGCGGACTCCGCTCGCTCGACCGGGGGACAGTCGGCCGGGGGACAGTCGACCGGGGAGCAGCCGGCCGGGGAGCCGCCGGGCACCACCTGGCGCCGGGCCGGGCGACGGGGTCCAACCCCTACACGGGACACGGTCTGACGATCGTTCTGCCGGACGGCCGGCACGTCCGCTTCATCGAGCCCGCACCGCCCGCGTCGGCCGCCCCGGCCGCGCCACCGACCGGGTCGCCGTCGGCGGCCGCCCCCACCGCAGCCGCCTCCGCCGGCCCGGCGCCCGGCTCCGCCGGACGGGGGACCGGCTCCGCTCCGGGCGACGCCGATCCCCCGTCCGGCGCGGTCACGGGCCGGACGGTGCTGCCGGTGCCGGTCATCCAGTCGCTGTTCCCGCCGCTGGCCGGCGGGGCGGCCGCGGGGTCCGGCGCCCCGGCTGACACCTCCGCCCCCGGCGCGCCGCCGACCTCCGACGCTCCGCCGAACGGCGGAACCTCGGCGACGGAGGGCACCCCGATCGGCCGGACCGGTGCGGGTGCTCCCGGGGCGGGGAGCGCCGCGTCCGCCACCGCCGGCCGACTGCCCTCCGCCGCCGTCACCGGAACGGGCGGAACCGCCGGGGACGCGGTGGCGCCCGCACCGGCGGTCGGCCGGATCGCCCCGGCCTGGCCGCCGGTGCCGGCCGGACCGCCGCCGCTGGGCCCGCAGTCGCTCGCCCGCCCGCAGCCGGTGGACCTGGTCCCGCCCCGCGACGCCGAGGCCGACTACAGCGGGACGCTGCGGCACCGGCTGCTGCCGCTGGGTCTGGGTCTGGCCCTGATCGGCGCGGGGGCCGCGCTCTTCGGCTGGAAGCTGCGGCGGCTCTAACCGGGCACACCAGTTCTACGAGGTCCAGCCCTCAGCCACCTCCGGGTGGGAGAGAATGGCAAGTATGAACATGCCGATGAACGCGCGGCCCGAAGACGGCCCCCAGGTCCTGATCGTCGGTCCCGACGGGATTCCCGTCGGCGGCCTGCCCCAGAGTGCGGGCGGGGGTGAGTCCCGGGAGCTCCCGATCACCGAGATGGTGGAGCAGCCGGCCAAGGTCATGCGGATCGGCAGCATGATCAAGCAGTTGCTGGAGGAGGTCCGCCAGGCCCCGCTGGACGAGGCCAGCCGGGTCCGGCTGAAGGAGATCCACGCCAGCTCGGTGAAGGAGCTGGAGGCCGGCCTGGCTCCGGAGCTGGTGGAGGAACTGGAGCGGCTGTCGCTGCCGTTCACCGAGGAGGCCATTCCCAGCGAGGCCGAACTGCGGATCGCCCAGGCCCAGTTGGTGGGCTGGCTGGAGGGCCTGTTCCACGGCATCCAGACCGCGCTGTTCGCCCAGCAGATGGCCGCCCGCGCCCAGTTGGAGCAGATGCGCCGGGCCCTGCCCCCGGGCGCCGCCGGTTCGGACCAGGACGACGACGACAGCGGCCACGGCCACCTCCGCTCCGGCCCGTACCTGTAGGCGGCCGGCAAGGAGCTGAAACGTACCTGTAGGAGAGTCAGCACCGAGTTGCGGTGCGGATCCTTGTACGGATCCGGCGCGACGCGGGTCGGCTGCGCCCGCTAGCCTTACGCCTTGGTACGCGATGGGCGCCGATCGCTGGCATGCGCTTCCGCGCGCCGGGGGGAAGAGACACTGATGAGTGAGCACGGCGGCGGGAGCGGGGGCGGTTTGCCCCGGACGGTGGGCCACGGCCGGTACGCACTGCGCGACCTGCTCGGACAGGGCGGGATGGCGACGGTCCACCTCGCCGACGACACCGTGCTCGACCGCCCGGTGGCGATCAAGACCATGCTCGGCGAGATGAGCCGGGAGCCCGCCTTCCGCGAGCGCTTCCGCCGCGAGGCTCAGGCCGTGGCGCGGCTGAACCATCCCAATATCGTGCAGGTGCACGACAGCGGCGAGGACCTGAACGAGGACGGGGTGCTCGTCCCCTTCATCGTGATGGAGTACGTCGAGGGCTCGACCCTGAGCTCGGTACTGCGCAAGGACATGGCCGAGCAGGGCGCGATGGCCACCGACCGGGCGCTGCGGATCACCGGCGAGGTGCTGGCCGCGCTGGCGATCTCGCACGAGCAGGGCCTGGTGCACCGCGACATCAAGCCGGCCAACGTCATGGTCACGCCGCGCGGCGTGGTCAAGGTGATGGACTTCGGCATCGCCCGCGCCATGCAGTCCGGTGTCACCTCGATGACGCAGACCGGCATGGTCGTCGGCACGCCGCAGTACCTCTCCCCCGAACAGGCCCTGGGCAAGTCCGTGGACGCCCGCTCGGACCTCTACTCGGTCGGCTGCCTGCTGTTCGAACTGCTCACCGGGCGGCTGCCGTTCGAGTCCGAGTCGGCCCTGGGCATGGCGTACCAGCACGTCCAGGAGACGCCCCCGGCCCCGTCCAGCTTCAACGCGGCCGTGCCCCAGGGCGTCGACGCCCTGGTCGCCCGCGCCCTGCGGAAGGACCCGGCCCACCGCTTCCCCGACGCCGACGCGATGCGGCTGGAGTGCGAGCGGGTCGCCGGCGGCGGGGCGCCCACCCCGCTGATCGTCTCCGAGGGCCCGCGGGTCGGCCCCGGAGTCGGCGGCTCGGGTGCGAACGCGGTGTTCCCGCAGGCCCAGGGCATGCTGGGGACTCCGCCGCCCGGCCCCCAGCAGCCCTACCAGGGCCAGCACCAGCAGCAGCCCTACCAGGGACAGCAGCAGGGCCGGCCCTACCCCAACCCGGCCTACACCGGTCAGCAGCCGATGCAGCAACCGATGCCGCAACCGATGCCGCAACCGATGCAGCAGCGGCCGCCGTACCAGCAGCCGGTGCAGCAGCGGCCCCCGGTCCAGCCGACCCCGCCGCCGTACCCGCGCCAGGGCATGCCGCCGACGCCGCCGCCGTACGCCGCCCGGCCCGGCGTGCAGACCCCGCCGCCGTACGCCGCCCGGCCCGGGGTGCAGACGCCGCCGCCCTACCGGCCCGCCCCGGTGCCGCAGCAGCAGCGTCCGCCGATACGTCCGAACACCCCGCCGCCGATGGCGGTGCGACCGGCGCCGGTGCCGCCGCCGTCCAACGGCCGGAGCTGCGGGATCGCCGCGATCGTCATCGGCGTGATCGTGGGCGTACTGGTGCTGCTGGGTCTGATCGCCGCCGTGGTGGCCAAGAACAACGCGGACAATCCCGACTCCAGCGGCCTCGGCCGACCGGCCGCGGTCGCCACCGTCACCGGAACGGCCCAGAGCCCGGCGAGCTTCGCGGAGCCCCGCACTCTGGACTGATCCGGCGGGGCGCAGCCGCGGCGGGGGCGGCCGGACGGCCTCCACGCGCGTCCCCGGAAACCGGTAGCGTGCTCAGAAGGACCTGCGCGCGGGCCGTGCAGGATACACAGCGGGTGACCAACCCGGCGACACCGGGTGCACAGACGGATGACCGACGGCGGAGAGTAATGGCAGACAACGAGCACGCCGGTGGCGCTGACGGCACGGAGCCGCAGCGCGACTCCGCCGCCCCCTTCAGTGGCGAGAACGACGAGAACGCGGTAACGGAGGCGACCCCCGTCCAGGACGGCCGCCCCGCGCCGGATCCGGGCCACCCGCAGACCTGGGTCGAGCAGCCGTCCGCCCAGCCCGCCCCGGTGCCCCAGGAAGGTCGGATCACCTCGACCAGCGGGCTGAGCGTCTTCGGCGAGGGCCGCTACCAGCTCACCCGCCGGCTCGGCCGGGGCGGCATGGCCGAGGTCTTCGCCGCCCACGACATCCGGCTCGGCCGGACCGTCGCGGTCAAGGTGCTCCGCCCCGACCTGGCCGAGGACGCCATCGCCCGGATGCGGTTCACCCGCGAGGCGCACGCCGTCGCCTCGCTGAACCACCACGCCGTCGTCGCCGTGTACGACACCGGCGAGGAGGCCCACGACGGGGAGTCCGTCCCCTACATCGTGATGGAGCTGGTCGAGGGCCACACCGTCCGCGAGCTGCTGCAGAGCGAGGAGCCGCCGCCGGTCGACCAGGCGCTGATCATCTCGGCCGGGATCCTGGAGGCACTGGCGTACAGCCACCGCCACGGCATCGTGCACCGGGACATCAAGCCCGCCAACGTGATCATCACCAACACCGGCGCGGTCAAGGTGATGGACTTCGGCATCGCCCGCGCCCTCACCGGCGCGAGCAGCACCATGACCCAGACCGGCATGGTCATGGGGACGCCGCAGTACCTCTCGCCCGAGCAGGCGCTGGGCAAGCCGGTCGACCACCGCTCCGACCTCTACGCCACCGGCTGCATGCTCTACGAGCTGCTGACGCTGCGCCCGCCGTTCACCGGCGACACCCCGCTCTCGGTGGTCTACCAGCATGTCCAGGACCCCCCGGTGCCGCCCTCGCAGGCCAACGGCCGGGTGCCGGCGGTGCTGGACGCGCTGGTGCTGCGCTCGCTGGCGAAGGACCCGGACGACCGCTTCCAGAGCGCCGACGAGATGCGCGCCCACGTCCAGCACGCGCTGCGCACCATGCACCAGGGCACCGCCATGACCGAGGTGCTGCCCGCCGCGGCGGCCGGTGCGGCGGACGGGATGGCGGCGACCCGGATCGGCGACCCCAACGCGCTCACCACCGCGATGGGACAGGTCGGCAACGGCAACCCGGTCACCCCGGTGATGGGGACCCCGCAGGCGCCGGCCGGGCCCAACGGGCCCGGAAGCCCCCGTCCCCCGGTCTACGACGACCGGTACGACGACGACCACGACGACCGCAACAGCCGTCGGGCGATCTTCGCGGTGATCGCGGTGCTGGTCGCCATCGCGGCGATCACCATCGGGGTGGCGCTGGCGATGAACAAGAACCACGGCGGCACGCCCACGCCGGCGGACAGCTCCACCGCCACCACCTCCCCGACGAACACCCTGCCGCCGACCGAGTCCAGCACCCCCTCGGACACCGCCTCGACCACGCCGGACGCCTCGCCGACCCCCTCCGACAGCTACACGCCCAGCTGGCCGCCGTCGCCGCCGCCCTCCGCCTCGACGACGCCGAGCGCCTCGACGACGCCGAGCGCCAGCAGCACCCCCTCGGACACCGGTTCGGCCACCCCGACCGGCAGCAGCAGCGCCACCGGCAACCCCAGCGGCACCGCCACCGCCTCGTCCACCGCCAAGGCGGCCGGCAACGGCGGGGTGGACGGCACCACCTGACGCACCGTCGTCCCAGCCCGCACGCCTGCGCGAACCGCCCGTCAGTTCGCGCAGGCGTCCAGCACCTGTTCGTACTCGGCGCACCACCAGACGATCTGCGCCGCCGCGGCCGGGAACAGCGGGTCGGCCCGCAGGTCCCGGCGCTGGTAGCGCCAGCGCAGCATCCAGAAGTCGTTGAGCCGCTCCCACCAGACCCGGTGCACGCCGGCCGCCAGCTGCTCCGGGGTGCTGCCCGACTCCGCGCGGTAGGCGCGGGCGTAGTGGCGCACCCGGGACAGGTCGAGCACCCCGGTCTCCGGGTGGTGGAAGAAGAGCGTGGCCGCGCGGACCGCCTCCTCGGTGCGGGGCCGGAGCCCGAGCCGGTCCCAGTCCAGCACCGCGACCGGCTCCGCCGCCCGCCCCTCGCCCCGGTACAGCAGGTTCAGCGGATGGAAGTCCCCGTGCACCCAGCCCGTGGGCGGAGCGGTCCGCGCGGCGGGCCGGCGGTGGGCGTGGGCGGCGAGCAGTTCCCGGCGCTCCCGCAGCCGACGCCGGGCCAGCTCGTCCAGGGGCTGCTGCGGGACCCGTAACCGGGCCAGCGAGAGCAGGGTGCTGATGGTCCGGTCGGTGTCGGCGGGATCGACCCCGGCCGTCGGCGGCGGCTGCTCGAACGGCGGGTGGAGCCGGTCGAGCGCGCGGTGCAGCCGCCCGAGCAGGGCGCCCAGTGCGGCGCACTGCCGGTGGTCCAGCGACCGCCCGCTGCGGTGCTCGCCCTCGACCCACGGGAAGAGCGCGTAGCGGCGTCCGCGCCGGAGGACGCAGGTCCGCCCGTCCGCGGCGGCCAGCGGCGGCACGGCGGGCAGGCCGAGGTCGCGCAGCCCGGCCATCGCCCGGTGCTGGTCGAGGATGGCGCCGCTGGAGGAGTGCCCGGCGTCGTCGAGGTACTGCTTGAGGAAGTAGCCGCCCCCGGGGCCGGTGAGCCGCACCCCCCGGTTGAGCAGCCCCTGGCTCACCCGTTCGGCCGCCTGTGCGTCGATGTCCTGGTAGTGCCGCAGTACCGCCGCGACCGGGATCCCGTGCACCGTGTCCGCCGCCGGCTCCACCGCGGTCCGGTCCTGCACGGCCCGATCCTGTGTCACGCGGCAGATGCTACGCCCGGAACCACCGCCGTCAGGGCGGATTCCGTCGAGCACCCCACCTCCGGGGGACGGCTGCGGTACGGGCGGACGCCCCGGGCCCCTGGCTCAGCGTCGGCCGAGCTGGAGCCTGGTCACATAGGCCGCGGCCTGGGTGCGGCGCTCCATGTGGAGCTTGGCCAGCAGCCCGGAGACGTAGTTCTTGATGGTCTTCTCGGCCAGGTGCAGCTCGTTGCCGATCTGCCGGTTGGTCATCCCCTCGCCGATCAGCTCCAGGATCCGCCGCTCCTGCGGGGTCAGCCCGGACAGCCGCTCGTCCTCCTCCGGCGCGCCGCCCTCCCGCAGCCGGGCCAGCACCCGGCCGGTCGCGACCGGGTCCAGCAGCGACTTCCCGGCCGCGACGTCGCGAACCGCGGACACCAGGTCGAGGCCGCGGATGGCCTTCAGCACGTAGCCGGAGGCGCCCGCCATGATCGCGTCGAACAGCGCCTCGTCGTCGGAGTAGGAGGTCAGCATCAGGCACTTGATGCCGGGATCCCGGACCCGGACCTCGCGGCAGACCTCGACGCCGCTGCCGTCCGGCAGCCGGACGTCCAGCAGCGCCACGTCCGGGCGGGCGGCGGGGATCCGGACCAGTGCCTCGGCGGCGGTCCCGGCCTCGCCGACGACCTCGATGTCGTCCTCGACGGAGAGCATCTCGTGGACTCCCCGGCGGACCACCTCATGGTCGTCCACCAGGAACACCCTGATCTGTCCGCTGTGCGTCATTTTTTCAGATTGGCACAATTTGCCGCCAGGCACGCGCCCGATTGACACCGATCACCCCGGTTTCGGCCGGTCGAAACCCGGCCGAAAGTACGTGGACGTCCGAGGACAGAAGCGGCAGGGTCTTCCCCTGGGTAACGTTCTCCTGCAGGATCGGGGCACACCTACCGCCGATCCGCGTCCTTGCGCACACCCCGCGCAAAGAGCTGGAGAGGGCGACCGGACCGGTTGCCGGCAACCCCGGAAGCCGGAGAGACCGAGGAGTGAACGTGACCGTCAAGAGCACGGTGGGGGCGCCGACGGCTGCCCCCGGCCACCACGGCACCGCCGCCGAGGCCGGACCCCCGGACCTCGTCCAGCTGCTCACCCCCGAGGGTGAGCGGGTCGAGCATCCGCAGTTCTCCGTGGAGACCACTCCGGAGGAACTGCGCTCGATCTATCGCGACCTGGTCCTGGTACGGCGCTTCGACGGCGAGGCCACCTCGCTGCAGCGCCAGGGCGAGCTGGGGCTGTGGGCCTCACTGCTGGGCCAGGAGGCCGCGCAGGTCGGCTCGGGCCGGGCGATGCGGCCGGGCGACTACGCCTTCCCGACCTACCGGGAGCACGGCGTGGCCTGGTGCAAGGGCGTCGACCCGCTGAACCTGCTGGGGATGTTCCGCGGGGTGAACCACGGCGGCTGGGACCCGAACGAGAAGAACTTCCACCTGTACACCATCGTCATCGGCTCGCAGACGCTGCACGCGACCGGCTACGCGATGGGCATCACCAAGGACAGCTCGGACGACGCGGTGATCGCCTACTTCGGCGACGGCGCCTCCAGCCAGGGCGACGTGGCCGAGGCCTTCACCTTCGCCTCGGTCTACAACGCGCCGGTGGTCTTCTTCTGTCAGAACAACCAGTGGGCGATCTCCGAGCCGACCGAGAAGCAGACCCGGGTGCCGCTGTACCAGCGCGCCTCGGGCTACGGCTTCCCCGGCGTCCGGGTCGACGGCAACGACGTCCTGGCCTGTCTGGCGGTCACCCGCTGGGCCCTGGACCGGGCCCGCAACGGCGAGGGCCCGACCCTGGTCGAGGCGTTCACCTACCGGATGGGCGCGCACACCACCTCGGACGACCCGACCCGCTACCGGATCGCGGACGAGCTGGAGTCCTGGCGGCTCAAGGACCCGATCGAGCGGGTCAAGGCGTACCTGCTGCGCGAGGGCTGGGCCGACGCCGAGTTCCTGGACTCGGTCGAGGCCGAGAGCGAGCAGCTGGCCCGCCGGGTCCGCGAGGGCGTCCGCACCATGCCGGACCCGGACCCGTCGTCGATCTTCGAGCATGTCTACGCTGAGGGCCACGCGCAGGTGGACGAGGAGCGCGAGGCCTACCTCGCCTACGCGGCCTCCTTCGAGCGCGACGACGTCGAGGGGGAGGACAACTGATGGCTGTCGACCAGGCCTTCAACAAGCCGAGCACCATGGTCAAGGCGCTCAACGAGGCGCTCCGCCGCTCCCTGGACGAGGACCCCAAGACCCTGGTCATGGGCGAGGACGTGGGCCGGCTGGGCGGTGTCTTCCGGGTCACCGACGGGCTGCACAAGGACTTCGGCGAGAGCCGGGTGATCGACACCCCGCTGGCCGAGTCCGGCATCGTCGGCACCGCGATCGGCCTGGCGCTGCGCGGCTACCGGCCGGTGGTGGAGATCCAGTTCGACGGGTTCGTCTACCCGGCGTTCGACCAGATCGTCACCCAGCTGGCGAAGATGCACGCCCGCGCCCTGGGCCACATCAAGCTCCCGGTGACCATCCGGATCCCGTGGGCCGGCGGCATCGGCGCGGTCGAGCACCACAGCGAGTCGCACGAGGCGTACTTCGCCCACACCGCCGGCCTCAAGGTGGTCGCGCCCTCCAACCCGGTGGACGCCTACTGGATGCTGCGGCAGTCGATCGCCTCGGACGACCCGGTGATCTTCCTGGAGCCCAAGCGGCGCTACTGGGACAAGGCCCTGCTCGACCCGGACGGCACCGCCGAGCTGGGGCTGCACCAGGCCAGGATCGTCCGTCCGGGCCGCGACCTGACGCTGCTGGCCTACGGCCCGATGGTGAAGGTCTGCCTGGAGGCCGCCGAGGCGGCGGCCGAGGACGGCCAGCGCCTGGAGGTCGTGGACCTGCGCTCGCTCTCCCCGGTCGACTTCGACACCCTGGCCGAGTCGGTCACCCGCACCGGCCGGGCCGTGGTCGTGCACGAGGCGCCGGTCTTCATGGGCATGGGCGCCGAGCTCGCGGCCCGGATCACCGAGCGCTGCTTCTACTCGCTGGAGGCGCCGGTCCTGCGCGTCGGCGGCTACTTCGCCCCCTACCCGCCCTCCCGGGTGGAGGACGCCTTCCTGCCCGATCTCGACCGGGTGCTCGACGCTGTCGACCGCGCCCTGGCCTTCTGAGGGTGTGAGGAGACCGTCATGAGCGTCACCAAAGAGTCAGTCCGCCAGTTCAAGATGCCCGATGTGGGTGAGGGCCTGACCGAGGCCGAGATCCTGACCTGGTACGTCAAGCCCGGCGACACCGTCACCGACGGACAGGTGGTCTGCGAGGTCGAGACCGCCAAGGCCGCCGTGGAGCTGCCCATCCCCTTCGACGGGGTGGTCCGCGAGCTGTTCTTCACCGAGGGCACCACGGTCGACGTCGGCCAGGTGATCATCACCGTCGCGGTGGCCGGCGACGCGGCCCCGGCGGAGGCCCCGGCCGCCGCCGCACCGGCTCCCGCCACCACCGTCGAGGCCGAGGCGGAGGCCGAGCCCGCGCGGCGCGAGGTGCTGGTCGGCTACGGCCCGCGCACCGGCACCGTCCAGCGCCGGGCCCGGCGCACCGACGCCCCGCCCGGCCGGCCGCCCCGGTCGCGGCCCCGGTCGCAGTCGCCGCCCCGGCGCCGGTCGCGGTCGCCGCTGCTCCGGCGGCCGTCGGCACCCGGCCGCTGGCCAAGCCGCCGGTGCGCAAGCTGGCCAAGGACCTGGGCATCGACCTCGCCTCGGTCACGCCCACCGGCCCGCACGGCACCGTCACCCGGGCGGACCTCCACGCGCTGGTCGCCGCCCCGGCCGCGGCCCCGCCGCAGTCCCGGCGCCGGCGCCGGTCGCCACCGCCACCACGGCGGCCGCCTCTGCCGAGGGCGACGTCCGGGTCCCGATCCGGGGCGTCCGCAAGGCCACCGCGGCCGCGATGGTGGCCTCGGCGTTCACCGCGCCGCATGTCACCGAATGGGTGCAGGTCGACGTCACCCGGACGATGAAGCTGGTCCGGAAGCTGAAGGAGTCCGGCGAGCTGGGCGCCGGGGTGCGGGTCAGTCCGCTGCTGCTGGTCGCCAAGGCGCTGCTGACCGCGATCCACCGCCACCCGGAGGCCAACGCCTCCTGGGACGAGGCCAACCAGGAGATCGTGCACAAGCGCCGGGTCAACCTCGGCATCGCCGCCGCCACCCCGCGCGGGCTGATCGTCCCCAACATCAAGGACGCCGGGTCGAAGACCCTGGCCGAGCTGGCCGACGCGCTGACCGCGCTGATCGGAACGGCCCGGGAGGGCAAGACCTCGCCGGCCGACATGCAGGGCGGCACCGTCACCATCACCAATGTCGGCGTCTTCGGCGTCGACTCGGGCACCCCGATCCTGAACCCGGGCGAGGCCGCGATCCTGGCCTTCGGCCAGGTCCGGGAGCTGCCCTGGGTGCACAAGGGCCGGGTCGTCCCGCGCCAGGTCACCACGCTGGCGCTGTCCTTCGACCACCGGCTGATCGACGGGGAGCTGGGCTCCCGGCTGCTGGCCGACACGGCGGCGGTGCTGGAGCAGCCCAAGAAGCTGATCAGCTGGGGCTGACGGTCCATCGGGGTGACGCACCGTCATCATCGGTTGTTCACATCAACGCCACGGGTACTCCTCCGCAGTTCAACCACTGCGGAGGAGTACCCGTGGCTTTTCTGTCCCCCCGTCCGACCGTCCTCTCCGCGGTGCTCGCGCTGGCCGCGCTGGTGGCGCTGGCGCCCGCCCGACCGGTGGCCGCCGTCGCCCCGACCGGCGTCCTGGACAGCCGGCCGCTGGTCTCCAACGGCGATCCCGCGCACCGGATCACCCTGGTCCTGCTCGGCGACGGTTACACCGCGGCCGAGCTGCCCGCGTACCGCGCCGAGGCGACGTCCGCCTGGCGGGCGCTGACCGCGATCGAGCCGTTCCGCACCTACCAGCGGTTCTTCGACGTCCAGCGGGTGGACCTGGCCTCCCCCGCCTCCGGGCTGCGCTCCGGCTCGCCGCTGGGGATGCACTTCGGCTGCGAGGGCGTCGACCGGATGCTCTGCGCGGACGACGGCGCGGTCGCCCGCTACGCCGGTCCGGCCGCCGGCAGCCGCTGCCTGCTGGCGCTCGGCAACACCACCCGCTACGGCGGTGAGGGCGGCGGCGGGCTGGCGACCCTGGCGGCCGGCTCGCCGGAGGCGGCCAGGATCCTCCAGCACGAGATGGGCCACGCCATCGGCGGCCTCGGCGACGAGTACGACGCGGCCCCGCCCGACGCCGGCCCGCCCAACCTGGCCGCGCAGGACGCGGACGGCATGCGCCGCGAGCGGGTGAAGTGGTGGCGCTGGCTCGGTGCGCCGGATCCCAGCGGCGGGCCGGTGGGGGCGTACCGCAGCGGCAACGGGCTCTACCGCCCGACCCGCGACTCGGTCATGCGGACGCTCGGCGGGGTCTACAACCTGCCCAGCCGGGAGGCCCTGATCGAGGCGCTGTACCGGCAGGTCAGGCCGATCGACCGGAGCACCCCGGACACCGACGCGGTCGCCGTCGGCGCCCCGCTGCAGGTCTTCCCGATCCCGCTGGTGGGCGCGCGGCAGCTGGCCGTGGTCTGGACGGTCGACGGCCGCCCGGCACCCGCCCGGGCCGTGTCCGGCGACCGGCTCGACACCTCCCGGCTCGGGCTGGGGCCGGGTGACCTGGCCCAGGTCGAGGCCACCGTCGAGGACACCACGCCCTGGCTGCGGGACGAGGATTTCCGCCGGGTACGGATGACCGAGCGGGTCGACTGGACCGTCGGCGACCGGGCCGCGGACCGGACGGCCCACCAACTCCCGTAGCACCTACCGGCCGTGTCCGTGTGCCCGGGGAAATTCCCGGGAACGGATCTGCGAACGAAGATCACTCACGAGCACTGCTAGATTCTGACAATCAGATAAATCTTGGTTCAGCTATCGGGGGACGACATGCGACGCGCTCGGACAGCCATCTGGTCCGCGGTCACCGCCATCGGTCTGACCGGGGCACTGGCCGTCGGCCTCTCCCCGTCCGCGCGGGCGCTGGTGCTGCCGCCCACGCCCGCCGCCGGGTCCGGCTCCGCTCCCGCCTCGCCGACGCCGGCCGCCGCCCCGGTGGCCGGGGCGGACTCGATCGGCTCCGCACCGGTCGTCGCCCGGGTCGCCGCCGTCGCCGCCCCGACCGCGGACGGCAGGACCGGTGCGGCCAGTACGGCCGGCAGCCAGGCGGCCCTCCAGCAGTTCTGGACCCCGGCCCGGCTGGCCGCGGCCACCGCCACCCTGCCGGGGGTGACCGGCAGCGGCGACACCAAGGTGGCCGCCGCGGGCGCGGCCCCGCGCACCGGCACGCGCGCCATGGCGGTCAGGTTCGCCTCGGCGACCACCACCACGCTCAAGCAGGCGTACTTCGGCTCCAGCCCGACCATCGGCATCCTGGTCTACGCCGACAAGAACATGAAGACCCACTTCTGCACCGCCTCGGTGGTGCAGAGCCCAACCAAGAACCTGATCCTGACGGCGGCCCACTGCCGCCCGGGGTCCTGGGTCGCCTACATACCCGACTACGTCTCCGGCGCGGCCGTCCAGCCCTACGGCATCTGGGCGGTGAAGACCGTCTACACCGACAGCCACTACGCGGCCACCGGCAGCGGGACCGACTACGACTACGCCTTCGCCAAGGTCGCCCCGGACAGCAAGGGCCGGCTGCTGCAGAACGTGACCAACGGCAACGTCCTGACCCGGACCCCGAGCTACAACAACTGGGCCGGCCTGACCGGGTACCCCGAGGTCGCCTCCGCCTCCGCCGACAAGTCGGTGACCTGCTGGAACCACACCAGCAAGCTGCCCGGCTACGCCCAGATGCAGCTCCTCTGCGGCGGCTTCTACTCGGGCACCTCGGGCAGCCCGTGGCTGATCAACATCAACAGCAGGACCCACCTCGGGCAGGTGGTCGGCGTGATCGGCGGGCTCAACTACGGCGGCGCCAACAACTGGACCAACAACAGCCCGATGTTCGGCAACAACGTCTTCTCGCTCTACGCCTACGCCGTCAAGCACTGACGCAGCCGGTCATTCAGCCATCAAAGCGGGTATATCCTCCCGGCGCCGGGCAGCAATTCATCCCTCCATAGGATGAGTGGCATCATGTCTGCAGACTCCGCCCTGCCGGTCACACCCCCCGCCACCAGCGCTGTCCCCGTCCTCACCGCCCCCACCGCCGCCTCCTCCGCGCACCGGCCGCCGCCGGGCGGGCGGGCGGCCTGGGGCGCCTGGGGCGTCGGCGTCACCGTCTACGTCCTCGCCGTGGTGCACCGCACCAGCCTCGGCGTCGCCGGGATCGCGGCGGCCTCGCGCTTCGGCATCGGCGCCTCGGCGCTGTCCTCCTTCGCCATCCTCCAGGTGCTGGTCTACGCCGGCATGCAGATACCGGCCGGTCTGCTGGTGGACCGGCTCGGCCCGCGCCGGGTGCTCAGCACCGGCCTGGTCCTGCTCACCGCCGGACAGCTCGGCTTCGCCTTCGCCACCGGCTTCACCCCGGCGCTGCTCTCCCGCGCGGTGCTCGGCCTGGGCGACGCGATGACCTTCGTCAGCGTGCTGCGCCTCGGTGCCCGCTGGTTCCCGGCCGCGCGCAACCCGTTCATCGCCCAGCTCACCGGACTGGTCGGCACGGTCGGCAACCTGGTCAGCACCCTCGTCCTGGCCCAGGTCCTGCACAGCGCCGGCTGGACGCCGACCTTCGCCACCACCGCACTGCTCGGCCTGGTCGTCCTCGCCATGGTGCTGCTGCTGCTCCGGGACACCCCCGACAGCCCGGCCCGCGCCCCGCTGTTCCGGCTTCCGCCGACGGCGGCGGAAGGGCGGGCCGGCGAGGGGGCGGAGGCGCCGAAGCGGCCGGCGCTGCTGCCGCAGATCAGGGCGGCCTGGCAGGAACCGGGCACCCGGCTCGGGCTCTGGGTGCACTTCACCACGGCCTTCCCGGCCTCGGCGTTCCTGCTGCTCTGGGGGATGCCCTTCCTGATGGAGGGCCAGGGGCTCTCCCGGACCTCGGCCGCCTGGCTGCTGTCGCTGATCATCATCGTCAGCATGGGATTCGCGCTGCTGTTCGGCCAGTTGATGTCGCGTCGGCCCGGTGTCCGCACCCCGCTGGTGTTCACCGTGGTGCTCGGCACCGGCCTGCTCTGGGCCGCCGTGCTGAGCTGGCCGGGGGCACGGGTGCCGATGTGGCTGCTGGTGGTGCTGGTGGTGGTGATGGGCAGCAACGGACCGGCCTCGCTGGTCGGCCTGGACTACGCCCGCCCGGTCAACCCGCCGGAGCGGATCGGCACCGCCTCCGGCATCGTCAACATGGGCGGCTTCGTCGCCGCCGTACTGGCCCTGTTCGGCATCGGCCTGGTCCTGGACCTGCTCACCCCGGGCGGCGGGGACGACTACACCCCGCACGCCTTCCGGCTGGCCTTCTGCGTCCTCTACCTGCCGATGGCGCTGGGCCTCGTCCAGATCCTGCGGCTCCGGCCGCAGGCAGCCCGCCGTGAGGCGGAGCTGCGGCGGCGGCCGTAGCTCCACCTCACCGGTGCTCGGCTCAGGGGGTGACCGCGAAGTTGTCCAGGATGCGCCCGGCCAGCACCTCGTCGCCCTCGACCTTCACCTCGGCCGCGCTCGCCGGGATCCGCCCGCAGGCCAGCCGGGCGAAGGTCTCCCAGTCCATGGTCAGCCGCACGGCCGGGGCCAGCGGCACCTGCTCGTCCACGCTGCCGCGGCCGCTGCCGTCCACCCGCACCGTCCGCATGAACTCCTGGGCCCCGCTGACGTCGAAGACCACCTCGGTGCCGGCCGGGGCGCCGGCCAGCTTGGCGACGGCCTTCGGCAGCATCTCGACCAGGTAGTCGCGGGTGATCGCGGCGGCGGCGGTGTCCAGGTCGCCGGGGGTGCGCAGCGCCCGGCGCAGGTCCTGCTCATGGGTCCAGACGTCGAACACCCGGGTCCGCAGCAGCTGGTGGTACGGCACGTCGCGCGAGTAGGGGCCCATCGGCCAGCGGATCTCGTCCATCGGCGCGTACCGGGTGTTGTCGCGCAGCGCGCGCGAGCGGCGGATGATCGTGTACTCCAGCTCCGCGGTCATCTCCGGCGCGGTGTGGCAGCGCCGCTTGTCGACCGGGACCTCGCAGTAGCGGCTGAACTCGTCCACCACGTGCCGCAGGTCCCGCGGCAGGGTGTGGATCGGGCGGGGATCGCCCAGGATCTCCAGTTCCATGGCGATGAGGTGCGAGACCACGTCCCGCACCGACCAGCCCGGACACTCGGTGGGCCGGTTCCACTCGCCCTCCACGAGCGGGGCCACCAGTTCGGAGACGGCCTCGATGGACTGGGTCCAGGCGTCGGCGTACGCCTGGACTATCTGCGTGTCGGTCACGTTTCGACCCCTTGGCTCCGGGCACCCCGGCGGCGGACCCTCGAATGTTTACCTCGCACCACCAACACCGATCGTTGGACCGACGGGTGCACAAGTGGCACGTTACGCTCCCCTATGTCACCGGGTCAGCGCTTTCACGTGTTGATCGTAGGGCCCTTCCCAGAGCGGGTGGTACTGTGCGCGCCTCACTCCTTCAGATCGACGTCAACCCGAACGAGTCACCCGACGCCCGGCGGGACCGCGTCGCCGCCCTGGTCCTCGACCAGCGCGGCAGTGACCTGGTCGTTCTCCCCGAGTTGTGGACCCTGGGCGGATTCGCCTACGACGCCTGGTCGTCGGGGGCGGAGACCCTGGACGGCCCGACCGCCGACGCCATGTCGGAGGCCGCCAGGGGCGCGGGCGTGTGGCTGCACGCTGGGTCGATCGTGGAACGCGACCCCGACGGGCCGCTCTACAACACCTCGCTCTTCTTCTCACCGTCCGGCGAACTGACCCATACCTACCGCAAGATCCACCGCTTCGGCTTCGACAGCGGCGAGGCGGTCGCGATGGGCGCCGGCACCGAGCTGGCGGTGGCCGAGACCGAGTTCGCCACCTTCGGCCTCGCCACCTGCTACGACCTGCGGTTCCCGGAGCTCTTCCGGGCGCTGCTGGACGCCGGCACCGAGGTCTTCGTGATCCCCGCCGCCTGGCCGGCCCGGCGCCGCGAGCACTGGACGCTGCTGGCCCGGGCGCGGGCGGTGGAGGAGCAGGCGTTCGTGCTGGCCTGCAACACCGGCGGCACCCACGGCGGCGTCCAGCAGGCCGGGCACAGCCTGGTGGTGGACCCCTGGGGAGAGGTCCTGGCCGAGGCCGGGGACGGCGAGGAGGTGCTCACCGTGGAGTTCGACCCGGGCCTGGTCGCCCGGACCCGGAAGGACTTCCCGGTGCTGCGGGACCGGCTGATGGGGATCCAGCCGCCGGCGCACTGAGCCGGTCAGGCCGGCCGGGTGAGGGCGTCGGCCAGCGCGCGGAACAGCAGCGCGGTCGACGTCGCCCCCGGGTCCTGGTGGCCTATGCTGCGTTCGCCCAGGTAGGAGGCACGGCCCTTGTGGGCCTGGAGCGGCGTGGTGGCGACGGCGGCCTGCTCGGCCGCCGCCGCGGCGGCCACCGCCGCCGCTGCCGGACCCCCGCCACCCTCGACCGCGTCGCCGAAGGCCGCCACCGCCGGGCCCCAGGCGTCCACCATGGTCTTGTCGCCCGGCTGCGCCCCGCCGAGCCGCTGGAGCGTCTCCAGGGCCGCGGTGAGGGCGGCCGACAACTGCTTGCCGTCGGCCTCCGCCGCCTCGCCGAGCGACTTGCCCAGGATGCGCAGCGCGCTGCCGTACAGCGGCCCCGAGGCGCCGCCCACGCTGGAGATCAGCGTCATCCCGGCCTTGGCCAGCACCGCGCCCGGGGTGGCCGGCTCCGGCGCCGATCCGAGCGCGGCCTGCACGGCGGCGAATCCGCGCTGGAGGTTCGCCCCGTGGTCGCCGTCGCCGATGGCCGCGTCGAGCTCGGTGAGCCGGTCGCGCTCACGGGCGACGGCCTCGGCGGTCCCGGCCATCCAGGCACGGGCCGACTCCTGGTCCAGTGCTGTCCGCTCCGACATTCCGTCACACTCCCCAGCGCAGCGCCGGGGTGTTCACCGGCGCGTCCCAGAGGGCCAGCAGTTCCGCGTCGACCCGGCACAGGGTGATCGACACCCCGGCCATGTCCAGGCTGGTCACGTAGTTGCCGACCAGATTGCGGGCGATCCGTACGCCCTGGGCCGCCAGCAGGGCGGCCAACTCGCCGTAGACCAGGTAGAGCTCCAGCAGCGGGGTTCCGCCGAGGCCGTTGACCAGGGCGATGACCTCCTCGCCCGAGGCCAGTGGCTGGTCCGCGAGGATCGCCGCCACCACGTCGGCGACGATCTCCCTGGCCGGCCGGAGCTTCTCCCGGCGGCGGCCCGGCTCGCCGTGGATGCCGACGCCGACCTCGATCTCGTCCTCCGGCAGGTCGAAGCCGGGACGCCCGGCGGCCGGGGTGGTGGCGGCGGTCAGGGCGACCGCGAAGGAGCGGGAGGCGGCGTTGACCCGGTTGCCGACCGCGGCGACCTCGGCCAGGCTGCCGCCGCGCTCGGCCGCCGCCCCGGCCATCTTCTCCACCAGCAGGGTCGCCCCGGTGCCGCGCCGTCCCGCCGTCCAGGTGGAGTCCTCCACCGCCACGTCGTCGTCGACCAGAACGGTCTCGACGGCGATGCCCTCCTCCGCGGCCAGCTCGGCCGCCATCCGGAAGTTGAGGACGTCACCGGTGTAGTTCTTCACGATGAACACCACTCCGGCGCCGGCGTCCACCCGCTGCGCGGCCGCCAGCATCTGTCCCGGGACGGGGGAGGTGAACACCTCGCCCGGGCAGGCCGCGTCCAGCATCCCGGGACCGACGAAGCCGCCGTGCAGCGGCTCGTGCCCGGATCCGCCACCGGAGACCAGCGCGACCCGGCCGATCCTGGTCTGGGCGGCCCGCGCGATCACCCGTTCCTTGGTGTCCACACTGAGTTCGGGATGGGCTGCGGCCAGACCGGCCAGCGCGTCGGACACCACGTCGTCGGGGGAGTTGATGAGCTTCTTCATGGTGCTGCTCCTTGTGGTGGCAAGGCAGTGCGGCACTAGCATGGGCGAGCATGAGCCATGTGGGCATCGTACTCGTCTCGCACAGCCATGACCTGGCCACCGGGCTGCGCACACTGACGGATCAGCTGGCCGCCGGGCTGGTACCGGTGGCGGCCGCCGGCGGCACCGGGGAGGGCGGACTCGGCACCAGCTACGAGCTGATCGAGTCGGCGGTCGCCGAGGTCGACCGGGGCGCGGGCGTGCTGGTCCTGATGGATCTCGGCAGCTCGGTGCTGACCACCCGGCTGGTCCTGGACGACCTGGAACGCGCGGACGTGGTGATGGTCGACGCGCCGTTCGTGGAGGGTGCGGTGGCCGCCTGCGTCACCGCCTCGACCGGCGCCCCGCTGGCAGCGGTGGCAGCGGCGGCGCGGGAGGCGCGGGGGATCGCGAAGTTCTGAGCCTGCGACGTTCTGGGCCTGCGACGTTCTGAGTCTGCAGGGTTCCGCGTCTGCAGGGTGGTCCTGCGGCCTTGGGGTTCCGGACCTGCGAGGTGGCTCCGGAGCCGCGGGGTGCCCGGTCCGGGTCCGGCCTCAGGCGGTCTCGGGGTAGGTCAGCGCGGTGTCGGCCCAGTCCAGCGCGGTGACCACGGCGTGGCGCAGGCTCTGCCCGGTCCACCCGGTGTCGAAGCGCAGCGGCAGCACCGGCGAGACCTCCTCCAGCGTGGAGATCATCGGGTTGTGCGCGGCGGCGTGGTCGACCAGCAGCACCACCGGCTTGCGCAGCGCGGAGGCCCAGCCCAGCTCCATGCCCACGCCCGCCGAGAGCGGCGACTCGACGTAGGCGAAGGCCAGGTCGGCGGACTGCATCCCGCGGAACGCGGAGGGGACGCGGAAGCCGGTGCCGAGGCCACGGGTCGTCCAGCAGTCGTCGTGGTGCTGGCTGTAGACGGTCACCCCGGCGTCGAGCAGGGCGTCGCGGAGAGCGGTGACCTTGGCCCGCAGGGCGAGGGTGAAGACACCGTCGGCGGGTCCGGTGAGCCGCAGCGAGGGAGCGGCGAGAAAGACCCTGAGGCTGCGCTGAGCGTCGGCGGCGATCTGCTCCTCCGTTACGAGGGCCTTCTTCTCCTCCATGCGCTGCAACTCGCCCATTTCTCACTCCATCGAGATAGTTGACCTGTTAACATCAAGTTCCCTGTCACCACGTCCTGTGGTCACTACGAACTTGGGGGCTAAGGCGGTCGGCGCCGACGGCCATCCGGGGGGATGTCTCGATGGTGCGGGAACGCACACCAGTGCGTCCACGGGCTCCCTGTGTCATCTAGTTACCGGCCAGTGGCATCTCCGTACCGACTACTCCTCGGCCTCGCGGGTCAACAGGCCGAACTGTGCGGCCCTGACGCCGGCTTCGAAGCGGCTCTCGGCTCCGAGTTCCTGCATCAGGGAGGCGATGTGACGACGGCAGGTACGGACCGACATGCCCAGCCGGCGGGCGACCACCTCGTCCTTCAGCCCCTGGGCGAGCAGGTCGAGGATGGAGCGGCGGAGGTCGTCCGAGACGTTCTGGTACCCGGGGCCGTCGGTGATGAACGGCACTGCGGAGACCCAGAACTGGTCGAAGAGCGCGCACAGGAACGAGATGAGCACCGGCTCCCGGACCACCACCGCGCCCGGGGCCTGGTGCGGCTGGCTGCGCTTCGGTATGAAGGCGACCTCCCGGTCGAAGATGAACATCCGCTCGGCCAACTGGTCGGCCGTGCGCACCTGGGCGCCGGCCTCGACGATGGCGGAGACGTAGGAGCGCATGCTCAACTGCGTCCGCGACGTGTGCTGGTAGAGCACCCGGAACCGGACGCCCCGCTGCACCGCGGCCAGGTCCTGCGGCAGCGCGGCCTCCAGCACCGCGGGATCCCGGTAGCCGCCCGGTTGGACCGTCATCATCTCCCGGGAGCACTTGGCGGCGGCCTGGTTGACCATCAACTGCACCTCGGCCGCGTCCGTGATGATCTCCAGCCCGCCGGGGACGTGTCCGGAGACGGTGCGCCCCAGGTAGGCCGGCATCAGCTGCAGCAGCCGCTCGCGGCTGGTGTCGACCGCCTCGCGGTACACCCGTATGGTCTCCTCCATCGGCTCCGCCATCCGTGCGGCGGCCACCTCCGGGTTCACCGGGAGCAGCCGTTCGCCGTCGGCCGTGTCCAGCTGGAGCAACCGGTTGACAAGTAGTTCGTCACGGCACTGCGCGATCTCGTCCTTGTCCATACCGGTCACCGCAGCCGCACCGTCCCATCGGAACTCCCCGTCGACCAGCGCTCTCAGGTAGACGGCCACAGCGCCAGGAGTCAGATTCGGAGGCTTCAGCGCATCCAGCATTACAAGTTCGTCCCCTCTTGTACCGAATTCTTCTCTGTCCACTTCAAGAGCGACCACTTGTTGCCACCATCGAATACGGAACCGACGCCCTTCTGTAGCCCATTGTGGTGGATGACTGTCGCGGGGGGGATGGTTAAGACGTTCACGAGGCAGTTCTGGATCACCCCCGATCCGTGATCCCGCTTGAAAGGGAGTTGTGTCATGCGCTCTGCGTATCGCTTCATTCGTAGTGCCGCTGTGGCAGCGTCCGTCTGCGCCGCGGTGCTCCTCGTCACGACAGGCGTGTCCGCTGCCGCAGCGACGACCGGGAGCGCGTCCAGCGCTCGCACCATCACCGCGGCCGACACCGGCTGGAACTGAACCGTCACCCTGCGGCGCAACACACCGCAGGTGGGCGGCCCTGTCTCCCCGGTTGATCTCCTCGGCCGCCGGGGCAGCCGGTACGACTGAGGGACCGTGCCTCCCCGGACACGGCCCCTCAGTCGTTGCTCACGGCGCACAGCCTCAGCACAGCGGCTGTTCACGGGCGGGCTACTCCCCGCGTCGTCTGGGTCGCCAGACCACCAGTGCGCTGCTCTGCTGCGCCGCGCTGTACGGGACCAGGTCACGCCGGTACGAGGCGTGCACCGCGGCCTCGCGCTGCGTCGCGGCCAGCCCGGCGTTGGCGACCTCGCCCTGGAGCTCGGCCACCCGCGCCTGCAGCGCCGTCACCTGGTTCTCCAGCTCGATGATGCGCTTGATCCCGGCGAGGTTGATGCCCTCCTCCTGGGAGAGTCGCTGCACCTCGCGCAGCTGCTCGATGTCGCGCGCGGAGTACCGTCGGCCCCGGCCCGCCGTTCGGTCGGGCGAGACCAGGCCGAGCCGGTCGTACTGGCGCAGCGTCTGCGGGTGCAGCCCGCTCAGCTGTGCCGCCACCGAGATGACGTACACCGGCGTGAGCTCGGTCAGCTGGTAGGCCACGCGCCCGCCGCCCGCGCCCCGGCCGGGCGCGCCGCCCGGCAGCCCGTCACCGATGCCGACGCCGATCCGTCCGCCGCCGCCACCGGTGGGGCTGCCACCGGTGGACCCGTTGTTGCCGTCCATCACCTCACGCCTCCTCCGCCGCCTTGAACAGAGCCGCCCGCGGGTCGTCCGCGGACGTCGCCTCGCGGTACTGCTCCAGCGCCGCCAGAGCGTCGCCGCCGGTCTCCTCCGGGACCGCCACCTCGACGGTCACCAGCAGGTCGCCGCGGGTGCCGTCCTTGCGGACCGCGCCCTTGCCGCGGGCGCGCATGGTCCGCCCGTTGGCGGTGCCCGCCGGGATCTTGAGGGTGACCGGGGGGCCGCCCAGGGTCGGCACCCGGATCGTGCCGCCGAGCGCGGCCTCCGGGAACGAGACCGGGACGGTGACCGTCAGATTGTCGCCCTTGCGACCGAACACCGGATGCTCCTGAACATGCACGGTGACATAGAGGTCACCCGGGTTGCCGCCGCGTTCGCCCTGCGCGCCCTTGCCCTTGAGCCGGATCCGCTGGTCGTTGGAGACCCCGGCCGGGATCCGGACCTGCATCGTCCGCGCCGAGGTGGCGCGACCGCTGCCGTGGCAGACCTCGCAGGGGTCGTCGACGATCAGGCCGCGACCCTTGCAGTCCCGGCACGGCTCGGAGAGGGCGAACCCGCCCTGGCCGCGCTGGACATGGCCGGTGCCGACACAGGTCGGGCAGACCCGGGGCGTGGTGCCGGCCTTGGCGCCGGTTCCCGCGCAGGTCTTGCAGGCGGCCTGACTGGTCATCCGCAGCGGCACGGTGGTGCCCTCGACCGCCTCCACGAAGCTCAGCGTGACCTCGGACTCGACGTCCGCGCCCCGCCGCGGCTGCGCGGTGCGGGTGGAGCCGCCGCGGTTGAAGATCCCGCCGAAGACGTCGCCCAGACCGCCGCCACCGCCACCGCCGCCGCCGAAGGTGCCGCTCTGCTGGCCGCCGTTGAAGAGGTCGCCCAGGTCGAAGCCGAAGCCGCCGGTACCGCCCCCGCCGGTGCGGAAGCCGCCGTTCGCGAACAGCGCCCTGGCCTCGTCGTAGTCCTTGCGCCGCTTGGCGTCCGAGAGCACGTCGTTGGCCTCGGAGATCTCCTTGAAGCGCTCCTCGGCCTCCGGGTTGCCCTTGTTGGCGTCGGGATGGAACTCCCGGGCCAGCTTGCGGTAGGCCTTCTTGATCTCAGCGGTGGAGGCGTCCTTGGGCACGCCGAGGACCTTGTAGTAGTCCTTCTCCACATAGTCCTTGCCGCTCAAAAGGATTCCCTCCTCTCCGCAGTAGCGGTCGGTGCGATGGGACCGTGGGACCGCACCCCGGTGTCACCGGCGTACGGCCCCACAGTCTCCACCTGATCAGTCCTCGCTGTCACCGTCGCCCTTGGCGTCCTCGGCAGAGGATTCCGAGGCGGCGGAGCCACCCGGTTCGGGCTCCGCCACGGCGACCCGCGCCGGACGGATGATCCGCTCGCCGATCTTGTACCCCGGCTGCAGGATCTGCACGCAGGTGGTCTCCTCGACGTCCGCCGAGTAGCTGTGCATCAGCGCCTCGTGCAGCTGCGGGTCGAAAGGCTCGCCCTGCTTGCCGAACTGCTGGAGGCCCAGCTTGGCGACCACGGTCTCCAGCGACTCGCCGACGGACTTGAAGCCGCCCGTCAGCTCCTCGTGCTCACGCGCCCGGCCGATGTCGTCCAGTACCGGCAGCAGGTTCTCCAGCAGGGCGGCGACGGCGATCTCACGCACCGTCACCCGGTCCCGCTCGACCCGCTTGCGGTAGTTCTGGTACTCGGCCTGGAGCCGCTGCAGGTCCGCGGTCCGCTCGGCGAGCTGCTTGCGCGCCTCACCGAGCTCGTCGGCGGTGCCGCCCTTCGCCGCACCCTCCGTGGCCCCGGGGGCGGGGGCCGCCTTCTTGTCGGCGGCCCCCTTCCCGTCACCGGTGGTGGCGGCGCCGGGCTCCTCGAAGCCCTGCGTCTCCTCCGTCACGCCGCACCGCCGTCGCGCTTCTCGTCGTCGACGATCTCGGCGTCGACGACATCGTCCTCAGCGGCGTGACCCGCGTCGTGCGGGGCGTCGGACGGGCCGCCGGCTGCGGCCGCACCCTCGCCGGCCTGCGCGTACAGGGCCTGGCCCAGCTTCTGCGAGGTCGTCGAGAGCTTCTCCGTGGCCTCGCGGATCGCCGCGCTGTCCTCGGTCTTCAGCTTCTCCTTGAGCTCGGAGACGGCCGCCGCGACCTCGTCCTTGACCTCGGCCGGGACCTTGTCCTCGTTGTCCTTGACGAACTTCTCGGTCGAGTAGACGAGCTGCTCGGCGGTGTTGCGGGTCTCCGCGGCCTCGCGACGACGGTGGTCGTCGTCCGCGAACTCCTCGGCCTCGCGCATCATCCGCGCGATGTCCTCCTTGGGGAGCGCGGAGCCGCCGGTGACGGCCATGCGCTGCTCCTTGCCGGTGCCGAGGTCCTTGGCGGAGACGTGCATGATGCCGTTGGCGTCGATGTCGAAGGTGACCTCGATCTGCGGCAGGCCACGGGGGGCCGGCGGCAGGCCGGTCAGCTCGAACATGCCGAGCTTCTTGTTGTACGCCGCGATCTCGCGCTCGCCCTGGTAGACCTGGATCTGCACGGACGGCTGGTTGTCCTCGGCCGTGGTGAAGATCTCGGAGCGCTTGGTCGGGATGGTCGTGTTGCGCTCGATCAGCTTGGTCATGATGCCGCCCTTGGTCTCGATACCGAGGGACAGCGGGGTGACGTCGAGCAGCAGGACGTCCTTGACCTCGCCCTTGAGCACGCCGGCCTGGAGGGTGGCGCCGATGGCGACGACCTCGTCCGGGTTGACGCCCTTGTTCGGGTCCTTGCCGCCGGTCAGCTCGCGGACGAGCTCGGCGACGGCGGGCATCCGGGTGGAACCGCCGACGAGGACCACGTGGTCGATCTCGCTCAGGGCGATCCCGGCGTCCTTGATGACGTTGTGGAACGGGGTCTTGCAGCGGTCCAGGAGGTCCGCGGTGAGCTGCTGGAACTGCGAGCGGGAGAGCTTCTCGTCCAGGTGCAGCGGGCCCTCGGCGGAGGCCGTGATGTAGGGCAGGTTGATCGTGGTCTCGGTCGAGGAGGAGAGCTCGATCTTCGCCTTCTCGGCCGCCTCGCGCAGACGCTGGAGCGCCATCTTGTCCTTGGACAGGTCGACGCCGTGGCCGTTCTGGAACTGCTTCACCAGGTGGTCCATGACCCGCTGGTCCCAGTCGTCGCCACCGAGGTGGTTGTCGCCGTTGGTCGCCTTGACCTCGACGACGCCGTCGCCGATCTCCAGCAGCGAGACGTCGAAGGTGCCGCCACCGAGGTCGAAGACCAGGATGGTCTGGTCGTCCTTGTCCAGGCCGTAGGCCAGGGCCGCGGCGGTCGGCTCGTTGACGATACGCAGGACGTTGAGGCCCGCGATCTCACCGGCCTCCTTGGTGGCCTGGCGCTCGGAGTCGTTGAAGTAGGCGGGGACGGTGATGACCGCGTCCGCGACCTTCTCACCCAGGTAGGCCTCGGCGTCGCGCTTCAGCTTCTGCAGGATGAAGGCGCTCATCTGCTGCGGGGTGAAGTCCTTGCCATCGATGGCGACCTTCCAGTCGGTCCCCATGTGGCGCTTCACGGACCGGATGGTCCGGTCGACGTTGGTGACCGCCTGGCGCTTGGCCACCTCGCCGACGAGGACCTCGCCGTTCTTGGCGAAGGCGACGACGGACGGTGTGGTCCGGGCGCCCTCGGCGTTGGTGATGACGGTGGGCTCACCGCCTTCGAGGACGCTGACGACAGAGTTCGTCGTACCGAGGTCGATTCCGACCGCACGAGCCATCGTGGAACCCTCCAATAAGAAGTTGAGCTGAACAGGCTCAAGCATGCACGGGAGATTCGCATCCGTCAACAGAGGTGAGTGGTGTCGGCTCAACTTTATTGCCCCCTTATGTCGAACCACCCGATCAGCGGTGGTGCGGGCGGGTCCGGGGTGAGCCACGAGCCCGGTGTGACCGGCGGCATAGGGGCAGGGCGGCCCACCGGGCGGTATCGTCCGGCTGACCGGACCTCCCGGTGACGAAGCAGTCACCACTCGCCCCGACTTTCGCCGTGGCGACGTGCAGCTAAGTTACCGACCGGTACACTCAGTGGGATTCTGCCTGCCGTCGCGCGGCCCGCACGGGCGGCCGGCCGGGCGGGTCAAGCCCACGCAGCCAGGACGCAGCCCGAGGAGACGGAGCCGATGCAGCTCGCCGCGATCGTGATCTCACTGGTCACGACACTGGTCGGAACCGCGCTCGCCGCGCGCGCCGCCCTGTACATCTTCACCTTCGTCAGAATCGGCGCCGCCGAACCCGCCGGCGCCCGCACCGGCAACCCGGTGCAGCGGGTCAGGACGGTGGCCAAGGAGTTCTTCGGCCACACCCGGATGACCACCTGGGGCATCGTCGGCATCGCCCACTGGTTCGTCGCCACCGGCTTCTTCTGCCTGATCCTGACCCTGGTGACAGCCTTCGGGCAGCTGTTCGACGCGACCTTCGCCCTGCCGATCATCGGGCACTGGTGGCCGTACGAGCTCTTCGAAGAGGTCATCGGCCTGCTGACGACGCTGGGCATCCTGGTGCTGATCGTGATCCGGGTGCTCTCGCTGCCCGGCCGGGCCGGCCGCAAGAGCCGCTTCGCCGGCTCCATCGCCTGGCAGGCGTTCTTCGTCGAGTACGTGATCATCGGCATCGGCATCTGCATCCTGGTGCTGCGCGGCCTGGAAGGCGCGCAGGAGGGGGCCACCCACTACCAGGCCGCCTACGCGGTCACCTATCCGCTGGTGCTGGCGTTCAAGGGCCTGAGCACGGGCACCCTGAACAACCTGATCTGGCTGTTCGCGATGCTGAAGATCACGATCTCCTTCACCTGGGCGATCACCATCGGCCTCAATCCCTCGATGGGCGTGGCCTGGCACCGCTTCCTGGCCTTCTTCAACATCTACTTCAAGCGCGAGGAGGACGGCGACGTCGCCCTCGGCGCGCTGCGGCCGATGACCTCCGGCGGCGCCCCGATCGACTTCGAGGACCCGGCCGACGACGCCGTGTTCGGCGTCTCCCAGGTCGAGGAGTTCTCCTGGAAGGGCCTGCTGGACTTCTCCACCTGCACCGAGTGCGGACGCTGCCAGTCGCAGTGCCCGGCCTGGAACACCGGCAAACCGCTCTCGCCCAAGCTGCTGATCATGAACCTCCGCGAGCACGCCTACGCCAAGGCCCCCTACCTGCTGGCCGGCGGCGGCAAGGACGCCGAGGGCAACGAGAAGGCGACCCCGGAGCAGTTGGCCGGCGTCCCGGCCGCCGCCCTGGCCGAGGCCGAGCGCCCGCTGATCGGCACCGCCGAGGAGAACGGGGTCATCGACCCCGACGTGCTGTGGTCCTGCACCACCTGCGGCGCCTGCGTCGAGCAGTGCCCGGTGGACATCGAGCACATCGACCACATCGTCGACATGCGCCGCTACCAGGTGATGATCGAGTCCTCGTTCCCGACCGAGGCCGGGACCATGCTCAAGAACCTGGAGAACAAGGGCAACCCGTGGGGCATGGCCACCAAGGCCCGCCTGGACTGGGTGAAGGAGCTGAAGAAGGAGACCGGCATCGAGGTCCCGGTCATCGGCGAGGACATCGACCCGAGCGAGGTCGAGTACCTGTACTGGGTCGGCTGCGCCGGCGCGCTGGAGGATCGGGCGAAGAAGACCACCAAGGCCTTCGCCGAACTGCTGCACACGGCCGGGGTGAAGTTCGCGATCCTCGGCAAGGAGGAGTCCTGCACCGGCGACTCCGCCCGCCGCCTCGGCAACGAGTTCCTGTTCCAGATGCTCGGCGCGCAGAACGTCGAGACCCTGAACACGGTGCTGGAGGACGCCCCGGTCAAGCGGATCGTGGCCACCTGCCCGCACTGCTTCAACACCATCGCCAACGAGTACCCGCAGCTGGGCGGCCACTTCGAGGTCATCCACCACACCCAGCTGCTGCAGCACCTGGTCGACGAGGGCAAGCTGGTCCCGGTCAACCCGGTCGAGGGCCTGATCACCTACCACGACCCCTGCTACCTGGGCCGGCACAACAAGGTCTACACGCCGCCGCGCGAGATCATCGCCGCCGTGCCGGGGCTCCGCAACGAGGAGATGCACCGTCACAAGGAGCGCGGCTTCTGCTGCGGCGCCGGTGGCGCGCGGATGTGGATGGAGGAGCGCATCGGCAAGCGGATCAACACCGAGCGCGTGGACGAGGCGCTGTCGCTCAACCCCGACATCATCTCCACCGCCTGCCCGTTCTGCCTGGTGATGCTCTCCGACTCGGCGAACGGTAAGAAGAGCGAGGGCGCGGCCAAGGAGAACCTCCGCGTCGTCGACGTCGCCCAGCTGCTGCTCGACTCGGTGAAGGCGATCCCGGAGGCCCCGGCCGAGGAGCCCACCCCGGAGCCGGCCGCCGGCTGACCCCCGATCACCGGCCGACCCCGGCTCACCGGCTGACTCCCAGCCGACCCGGCCGGCGCCGGCCACCGGCCGACCCCGGTCACCGGGCACGGACGGACCCACTGGGCCGCCCCGCGAACACGCGGGGCGGCCCAGTGTCGTCTGCGGCCAGGACCGCCGCCGCACGGGCCGCAGCACGGGCAGCCGTACGGGCCGCAGCACGCCGCTCCCACGCTTTTCAGGAATTGAAATCCGACCGCCCAGAACATTGCCCTGCCTGCGTCGGCTATGATTCCGGTGTTCTGATTGCCATTCATACCGAAATCATGAAGAAAGTGCCGCCGCATAATTCAGCGCCTCGTTCCGACACATTCACCCGACCGCAACCGGCCGGGCGTTGTGCGCGTGCGGAACCGCCGCCGAGCGGCGCGCGCACGACCCGCACCCGTCCCGCACGGGCCTGCGGCGGCCGTCGGCGGTCGATCGGCGGCCTTCGGCGGTCGTCGGCGAGCGCTGGAACGGCGCGCCGGGCGAATCACCGGAACCCGCACCGGCCGGACGGAACCGGGCCGAACTATTCAGACCCGGTCCCCGACCGTCCTCCTGGCCCTTCCTCCCGGCCCTTCCTCCCGGCCTGTCCTGCTCCGGCCCCTTCCAGCCCTTCCTTCCTGCCCCTCCTGCCTCTTCCCGCCCCCTTCCTGAAATGAACGCGTAAAGCCACTCATGAGCGAAGCAATCCTTCTTGTCGGCGGCAAGGGCACCCGGCTGCGTCCGCTGACCACGCACACCCCCAAGCCGATGGTGCGCGCCGCGGGCGTGCCCTTCCTGGCGCACCAGATCTCGCGCGCGGCCGCGGCCGGCGTCACCCGCATCGTCCTGGCCACCTCCTACCTCGCCGAGGTCTTCGAGGAGCACTTCGGGGACGGGCAGCGGGAGTTCGGGCTCAAACTGGTCTACGTCACCGAGGCCGAACCGCTGGGCACCGGCGGCGCGATCCGCAACGCGGCGGAGCAGCTGACCGCCGGCCCGAACGACCCGGTCCTGGTGTTCAACGGCGACATCCTCTCCGGCGTCGACATCGCCGAGCTCGTCCGGCAGCACCACCTCAGCCGGGCCGACGTCACCCTCCACCTCACCCGGGTCCCCGACCCCCGCGCCTTCGGCCTGGTGCCGACGGACCCGGACGGCAGGGTGCTGGCCTTCCTGGAGAAGCCGGAGACGCCCGAACAGATCGTCACCGACCAGATCAACGCCGGCTGCTACGTCTTCACCCGCTCGGTCATCGACGCCATCCCCACCGGCCGCGAGGTCTCCGTCGAGCGCGAGACCTTCCCCGGCCTGCTCAGCGGCGGCGGCCTGCTCCACGGTGTCGTCGACAGCACCTACTGGCTCGACCTGGGCACCCCCGCCGCCTTCGCCAAGGGCTCCGCCGACCTGGTCCGCGGCCTGGTCGACTCCCCCGCCCTGCCCGGCCCCGTCGGCGACGCCCTCGTCCTGCCCGGCGCCCAGGTCTCCCCCCGCGCCGTCCTCAGCGGCGGCAGCGCCATCAGCGAGGACGTCCACGTCGACGACGGAGCCGTGATCGAGTCCAGCGTGCTGCTGCCCGGCGCCCGGGTCGGGGCCGACGCCGTGGTCCGCAACTCCATCATCGGAAGCCACGCCCAGGTCGGGGCCCGCACCGTCCTCGACGGCGTCACCCTCGGCGACGCCGCGCGGATCGGCGCCGACAACGAGCTGACCACCGGAGCCCGCATCGCCTGCGGCACCGATCTGCCCGACGGCTCGCTCCGCTTCTCACCCGGCACCATGGCCTGCACCCCGCACCTCGGCGCCGTCCCGCAGACCGTTCCCGTCCGCGTCTGAGGGGCCGTCCGAACGACCGGCGGTACGGACCGGCGGTGCGGACCGGTGGTACGACCGGCCGGCGACCCGACGGAGGAGATGTCACAGCGGTACCACGAGGTCGGTACAGAGGTGCCACAAACCGTGGGGCCGATGACCGGGCACGACGGCAGCGGGTACCGTCGGTCCGTGGGCAGCTACAGGTTCGGAGTCGGTCGTCGGCAGTCGTCCCGTCCCAACGGCGCGGCTGCCAGGGGTGTGGGCAGACCCGGAACGGGTGCGAGTGCGGGTGCGGCCACGCCGCGAACCGGTGCACCCGGACCCGATCTGGCGACCGCTGACCTGCCGCGAACCGATCCGACACGGCCCGGTCCGGCACGGCCCGATGCCGCGCGGACCGATGCCGCGGCGGCGGGCCGGATCGCGGCCGGGGCGCCCCGTACCGCTCCGGCCTACGACACCTCCGCCCCTGGGCACACCAAGGCCTTCGACACCCGCGACCTGGCCGACTATCCGGCAGGGTCGGAGCGCCCCGGTGGCGGCCCGCGCCCGGGCCCGGGCGCGGGTCCACGGCCTGCACGCCCCCCGCGAGCCGCAGGAGCCCCTGGAGCCCCCGGAGCCGCGCAGGACTCGGAGCGCGAGGCCGCGACCGTCTACCGGGCCGGGCAGCCGCACCCCGGGGTGAACGGCGCCCGGCTGCGCTGGAGGCCGCTGCTCGCCGGGATCTACCGCCGCCCCGCCCGGACCTTCACGCAGATGCGCGGCCACCAGGTGTGGGGGCCGGCGCTGACGGTCTCGGGGCTGTACGGCGTGCTGGCGGTCATGGGCTTCGGCACCACCCGCAGCGAGGTCCTGGGCACATCCTTCAGCCTCGCCGTGTTCTTCGTCCTCTCCAGCGCCGTCGGCATCGTCATCGCCGGGCTGATGTTCGGCGCCGTCACCCACGTGCTGGCCCGCCGGTTGGGCGGGGACGGGGCCTGGATGCCGACCATCGGCCTCGCCATGCTGGTCATGTGGACGACGGACGTGCCCCGGCTGCTGATGTCCTTCTTCCTCTCCGGGGGCAACCTCCTCCTCCAGATCGTCGGCTGGGTGACCTGGCTGCTGTGCGCGGTCCTGCTGACGTCCATGGTCCGTCAGGTGCACGACCTGCCCTGGGGCAAGGCCCTGGCCGCGGCCGGCGTCCAGTTGATCGCGCTGCTGCTCATCATCAAGCTGCCGACCCTCGGCTGACCCCGGGCCGGCCGCCCCACCCGGCACATGCGCGAGGATGGTGACATCCGTCCCCCCGCACGCCAGGAGCACCCCGCCATGTCCCTTCCCCGCACGTCGACCCAGGTGAGCTTCCCCTCCGGGTCGGTCCAGGACCGGTCCACCGTCCTCGCCGTCCTCGACCTGCCGGAGGGACGGACCGGGATCATCACCGGGAGCACCCCGTTCCATCCGCTGGACCACACCTGGCCGGACCAGCCCTCCGACACCGGGACCCTGGTCGTCGACGGAGTCGACCTGGCGGTGGTGGACTGCGTCACCGGCGGCGTCGGCCCGGAGGGAGTCCTCTCCCTGGGCGCGGAGATCCCCGTCCGCCGCGGTGAGGAGGGCTGGGCCTGGCTCGTGGTCCACGTCGTCGAGGCGGCCGAGGCCACCGGGGTCACCGTCGGCGCCGCCGCCGAGCTGCGGGTGGACGCAGAGCGCCGGGCCGCGCTCTCCGCCGCGCACACCGGCTGCCACCTGCTCGCCCTGGCCCTGAACGCCGCGCTCGCGCCCCGCTGGCGGAAGGACCCGGGCCGCCGCGACGCCCTCGGGCACCCGGACTTCGACAGCCTCGCGATGGAGTCCTCGCGGATGGACACGACGGCCAGCACCGACGTCTACCGCATCGGCAAGTCCCTGCGGAAGAAGGGCTTCACCGCCGACGACCTGGCCGCCGACCTGCCGACGATCACGGCTGCCGTGAACGAGCAGCTCGCGGCCTGGGTGGCCGCCGACGCACCGGTGCGGATCGAGGCGCCCGGCCCCGAGCTGACCGCGCGCCGCCGCTGGTGCTGCGACCTGCCGGAGGGCTCCGCGTCGATCTTCTGCGGCGGCACCCACCTGCACCACCTGGGCGAGCTGACGGCCCTCCGCACCGAGCTGCGGCTGAGCGAGGACGGCACCGGACTGACCGCCGTCACCGCCCCCGAACGGCGCTGACCGACCTCCGTCGGTCCTCGGTCAGATCTTGGTCCGGTGGAAGTTCATGAACGAGCGGGAGGCCGTCGGACCACGCTGGCCGAAGTAGCGGGAGCCGTACTCGGCCGAGCCGTAGGGGTGCTCGGCCGGCGAGGACAGCCGGAACATGCACAGTTGGCCGATCTTCATACCCGGGTAGAGCTTGATGGGCAGCGTGGCGACGTTGGAGAGCTCCAGCGTCACATGCCCGCTGAAGCCCGGGTCGATGAAGCCGGCGGTGGAGTGGGTCAGCAGACCCAGCCGCCCGAGCGAGCTCTTGCCCTCCAGCCGCGAGGCGACGTCGTCCGGCAGCGTGATGACCTCGTAGGTCGACGCCAGCGCGAACTCGCCCGGGTGCAGGATGAAGGGGTCCTCGCCCTCGGGCTCGACCAGCCGGGTCAGGTCCGGCTGCTCGACCGAGGGGTCGATGTGGGGGTACTTGTGGTTCTCGAACACCCGGAAATAGCGGTCGAGCCGTACGTCGATACTTGACGGCTGGATCATCTTCGGGTCGTACGGGTCGATGACCACACGACCGGATTCGATCTCGGCCCGGATGTCCTTGTCTGAGAGCAGCACTCCACGAGGTTACGTGCACGGGTGGGCCCCCGCCCAATCAGCGGAGGCCCACCGCGGCTGCCGGGGTCGTCCTAGGCCAGGAACTCGACAGCCTCGCGCCGCAGCGCCTGCTCGATCTGCTCCCCGGTGAGGGTGGCCAAGTCGGCGGGGACGGAACTGCGCAGTCGCGCGCACCGGGGACAGCGGATGAGCCGACCGGGGCCGATACGCCCGGCCCCGAGATTCTGCAGCGGGAACGTGGCAGTGCTGAACAGGTGCCCCTCGGCACAACGGACGACAGTGCGCTCCATTGTTTCCTTTCCCCATCAGGTGGCATGCCGACGACCGGCTCGGCTCCGCACCTCGCCGTGTGGCATCGCATCACGCCGCATCGGACTTCGCGGCGGCATCACATTAGGGGATGATCCGGACGCCCCGCCCCGAGGCTCGCCGTCCGCCGCACTCCGCGAAACCCGCCCGCCACAGTACGCCCGCCCGCCCCGCCGGCACCACCACCAGTCGGCCCCCGACACCCCTCGCCGCCGCCCCCGCACCACGCCTCCGGGGTCGCTGCGAAGCCCGGCAACCATGGGGTAGAGTGAGAGCAGTCGGCCGTACCTGACGGTGGATCACGCGGGTGTAGTTTAATGGTAGAACATGAGCTTCCCAAGCTCAGAGCGCGAGTTCGATTCTCGTCACCCGCTCCAACAGAAAGCCCCAGGCCAATGGCGTGGGGCTTCTTTATTGTCCAGACCATTCGGGTCCCGTCGTGCCAGATTCGTGCCAGAACGATGCTAACGGCCGGTCAGATTTCTCCATTCGAAGTCACTTTCCGCATGACAACGGGGCATGCGTCGCCTGGCGTCTCACATTACAAGACGCATTTTCTGTGATCTGCGTCACTTGAATAGCCGCTACCGTCCAACCTCGGCTGGCTCACCAGTTTGGTGGAAGCCGACAAGGCGGCGCTCGCGACCGGGCACCGGCCAGGGGCCAGCCGAGGGGCCGCAGCTAAGCTCCGGCTGTGACCGCCACGCAGCCGGAACCCCTGACCCCTGAAGCGGCGACCGCCTTGCTCGCCGCCTTGCCGACGGAGGTCGGTCCCGGTCTGAGCGAGGCCGAGTTGGAGGCGGTCGAGAGCAGGTACGGATTCGCCTTCGCGGACGACCACCGGGCCTTCCTCAAGGCCGGGTTGCCACTGGGCCGGCCATGGCCGGACTGGCGCGACGGCGATCCGCACGAGCTTCGCGGCCGCCTCGACGCTCCCGCCGAGGGCGTGCTCTTCGATGTCGAGCACGGATTCTGGTACCCGGGCTGGGGCGAACGCCCGGATGACCGCCAGGCTGCCCTGGACTTCGCCCGGGAGCGCCTGCTCGACGTCCCACAGCTGGTGCCCGTGTACGCACACCGCTACCTGCCAGCCGGGCGCGGGCAAAGTGGTCATCCGGTGCTTTCGGTCATGCAGACCGACATCATCTACTACGGCAACCACCTCGCCGATTACCTCCGCAACGAGTTCGGCGGGTCCCCGAGCGATCTCAGCCGCACCCGCGCGAACGTGCCCTTCTGGTCCTACTTCCTCGGCGGCAACGCGACACCGAGGGAGGCCGTCGTCACCACCCCCCACGATCCCTACGCCATCAGCGCGGACGAGGCCGTCGACCACCTACGCATGCTCGCCATCGAGCAGCGCTTGGGCCGCATCGTCGGCGCCGACCAGCTCATCCAAGCCGCTCTGGTCGCCCTCACCCTCACCCTGGATGTCGACACCCCCGCTCTGCGGGTCTTGGCCGGACTGACCCGCAGCGAGGAGCCGCTGGCCCAGGATCTCTTCGTTCAGGTCATCGATGAACTCGACCTCGCACCGGTCATTCCCGAAACGCAGCCAGCTGCCCGCTGGGCCCTGGTGCACTGGTGGCTCCAGCTGATCGCCAACGGCAACCTGAACCCCGTCGAAGGCGGCAGCCTCATCTGGTACGAGGGCTGGGACCACCTCGGCCGCCCGGCAGCGCTGCGCCCGATCATCGGCTGGAAGAGCGAGTACGACGACTGGACACCGGACTACCCCTTGCCCCGCGACACTTACAAGGACCGGATCATCGACGAGGCCCGCGCCCTCCTGAATGGGCCGTGGCCACCCGTTCGGCGGCTCTGATCCATAGGCCGCCAACGCATGATCGAGGCAAAGCGCGAGGCCGATCAGCGCAGCAACGGCAAGGCAAGTACCGCACATTCGCTAGAGCCCTGGCTCACGCAGTCGGCCGGGCCGCTCGGGGGTCAGCGGGTGCCCCGGTCGCCCGCCGCGGGAGAGCGGTGAGGGCTTCTTCGGCGCGGTGACGCTGGAGCCACTTGCGTGCGGCCTCGTGGCCGAAGCCGTTGGCCACAAGCACCTCCATGGCGGCCTTCCGTAGTTCCCGCTCGCGATCGAGTTGATTGAGGTGGGAACGCATGCGCGCGACTACCTCATCGTGGTCGTAGTCGTAGCGGCCACTGACCTTCTGCGCGAAGAGCGGCAGCAGCTTGTAGTACCTGCGCTCACTGATCCCGACCTGTGTCCAGGGGTAGCGGTCTGGCGTCTCGCGCTTCCGGTGCTGCATCACCGCGATGCTCGCCTTGCGCCGTACGTACCGGCGGGTCGCCTCGGCGCCCTGGGCCGGGTTGAAACCCGGCCGGACCAGTCCTTCCAACAGCGTCGCGGCAGCGGACTGCCGACTGGGGGCGTGTGTGCCGCGCTCAATGCGCTCGACGGCCTGCGGATATGCCGCAGCGACGGCGTTCGCCAACGCAGGCTCGTCGCCCGCGATGTAGCCGTGCCAGTAGGCCTTGAGGACGAACTGGCAGGCGATCTCCTCCGGAGTCGAGACGGGGTCGAGCGTGATCGTCGGGATGCCGTGGCCATGGATCGCGGAGGCGATCCGGCTCCACGGCCGGTCCTTCGGCACCTTGACCTTCTCGGTCCACAATCGCGCGGTGAAGACCCATCGGACCGGCTGGTGCGTTATCGGAGCCATGATCAGGACAGGTTCGACGGCCAGCAGCGGAATCGGGGAGTCGGCCGAATCATCCAGCAACTCTGCCATCCGACCTTCGTCTTCAGCATTCTCCCGGACCAGGCGGCGAGTGATCTGGATCAGCCAGCCGTCGAAGGTGGTTGCGCCGATTGGGATATTCAGCCGCACAGCAGGGTCCATCGCCCGGCGCAGCAGTTCGGTGTACGCCCCAGCAGGCATGCCTCCGAGCTGGAGCCGGATGAACTCCCTCGACATTCTGCCCTCCCGGTAAACCTGGGCCACTCTGCGACCCGCCTCCCACAAGGCGTCGGCTTCACGTGCAGCCCGCGGAACCAGGTCCACATCTTGGAAGGCGGCCAACTGCAGGACAGCTGCGTGAGTCGGGTCGACTGGGTCCGGGATCGCCCAGGGCCCCTCCATCGGCGCGGTCGCGCCGATCAGCAGGTCCGGCACATCCGCGAAGGGCAGTCCGTTGGGCTCGAAGATCGAGCGCCTCTGCTGGACAGGGTTGAAGGTACGCCCGGCCAGCACGTCGATCTCGTGTCCGGCGCGGGAGAGCAGATCCGCCAGCACCTCGCGGTCGACAGTGCCGCCGAACTGCCGGTCCATCTCGTCGAGCAGAATGTCCGACCAATGTCCCATCTGGGCAGTATACGGGGGTGAAAGTGCACCTCGAAGAGCTGAAGGCGCCGCCGGGCGGCATGGGATCGGGAGACGGTTCGATGGGCAAGAACGACAAGAAGGAGCCGCGCAAGCGGCACCGGCCGGAACTGAGTATCCGCACCGGCGGAGTCCGGCTTGAACTCGACCGCCTACCCCGGTTCCCGAAGCGGCTGGGATGGATCCTCGGATTGCTGATCCCCGGCGTGATCGCCGCCGCGAAGCTGATCTTTCACCTGCACCTGACAGGCTGACCGCTCGTGTTGGCCGATGTGAGTCCTATGCTGCGTGGGTGAACGATCAAGATGTGGGCTGGGATCCACTGATGGCCCTTCCCGACGGTGAGCCAGAGCGGTCTTTCGGCGGCCGTTGGGAGCAGCGCCTGTGGCAGAACGTCCCCGGCCCCTTCTACACCGGCATGTCCGATAACTGCTGGACCGGTCGACTGCACGCGCCCCGCCATGTGCTCTACGGCGGCGAGTACCTCGGTGAATACGTCTACCGCCAGCCAACTGCACCCGCCGACGTCCTGGCCTTGCTGACGGCCGCACAGGAAGATCCGTTCGCCGGTTACGCCTGCGATGGGGACGGTTGGTGGACTCCCGGTGCCGTTCGCGGCTGGTGGCAGGAGCGGAGACGGGTCACGGACTATCTGGCGACGCTGCTGCCAGCATGGTCGTCCAGCACGAGGCCCGAGGAACAGGAGGCTGCTGAGGGGCTGCGTGACTACGCCGCGTACATCGCGGGTGAGCTGGCCGGCGACCTTCGCAGGTACCTGTTCCGTCTTGAGGAGGGGCATTACCCGGGAGCCTCCGCGAGGCTGCCTGACATCTGACCACAGCGAGCGTCAGATGTGTGCCCGTACCTGGCGGACGGAGTGTCCCAGGGCCTCGGCGAGAGCGGTCAGTTCCTCGTCCGTGAACCAGATGCGCTCGGGGTTCCATACGGCGATCTCGAAGCGGGCGAAGCCACACGGCCAGTCGTACTCCAGCACGTCCAGCGTGGTCGCGGTGCCACAGCAAGGGACGGTTACGGCGAGGGTCGCGAAACCCTCCTCGTGCGCATCCATGAGACCACCCCACCATTCGGTGTCGATCTCGTTACCGCAGTGCGGGCAGCCGATCCGTTCCAGATTCTGCCCGCAGTCGACGAAGGCCAGCATGTCGTGCCAGGTGACGTCGATGTCCACCTCAACTGCGCCGGGAGCTCCTGGCACCAGGGTTTCCATGAGCGCGGCGGCACGGGCTCCTGCAGCGGGTTCTGGCTGCCAGTTGGGGTCGGTCGGTATGACGGAGGGGACATCGTCGCTCATGGGCTCACACTCTGTCGGTCGGATCGCAGTGATCGTGGTTCGGGTGATTCTCAAACCTGTTTCAACCACGCCATGCTCGGCATGGCGGACTGCTGCTCGGGGACTCAAATCCGGGGGCAACGAAACGGAGGCCAGACGGAAGATCGGTGTCGTGGTGGTCCCTCAGGTCAGGGCTCGGACGAGTCCATCGTGCTGGGTCTCAGTGAGATTGAGGGCGCGGAGCATAGCCATCTCCGGTGATCCAGTCTCGGACGCCAGCCTCGGACCGCTGAGCGGAGACTTCGAGAAGCCCCCAGGTCCGCTGTGGCGTCTGCCGTCCAGCAGGGCTCTCGCCATGATTTGGATGCTGCTGTTCGGTGCCCCAACGGTTTCCAGAGCGGCTTCGACGCGCGTCTGTGCGTCTGCCGGCAGCTCGGCTTGGCACAAGGCAGGTAGCAGAAGCAGCAATCGCTCCGCAGGGTCGTGCGCGCCGTTTGTCGTCAGATCCGGAGAGGCGGTGATGCGCACCAGGTTCTTCCAGGTGAGGCCCGGCCCCGACCAGCTACCGTCGCAGCTGGCCAGCACCTGCGCGCAGTTCCAGTCAGGATGGGTGAGCAGGTAGTCGATTCCGCAGTCGCCGAGCAGATTGCGGTAGACCACGATGGCCGCATGCCCTCCGTCGAACGGGACGCGAAACACGGGCCACGCCTGGTCGTCCATCAGGGTCTCGGACATGGCCTCGGTATCAGCGCCATCGTCACCGAACCACTCGGGCATCGGCCGCGTCGCACCGGAGCTGGACCAGCACATGCCAAGCAGGTGATTGGACCAGATCTCGGCGCGCCCCAGCAGCGCTTCCCCTGGCACCAACGGACCGTAGTCGTATCCCTTGACTAGCACAACAGAACAGTCTGCCAGGCCCGCGCCGCTCAGATTCAGGAGATGTCCCTGGATACGCGACAGTATCTGGAGAGCAGCGACCAGGACGGCTGGAATCTCGCTCGAACCGCTGTGCTGGATCCGGATGGCCCCGTACTCCCGGAAGTCACTGGCCACCGTTTCGGCTGAGTGGATGAAGTAGCCAATATGCACGTCCGACAGGTCTCATCCACCACCCAGTACATCGTGGTCGGATCCGAGGGAATCGGAGTCAGATTCCACGAGGGCGTCGGACAGGCCACCCTTATTGCTCCACAGCTCCGCCTATAGTCTCAGTATCGATCTCAAGCGTTCTGCCATGAATTCGCTTCACAGCGCGCTAATCCGCATTGATTTGCATTCAAGGCCGCCGTGTAAGGGCGACCGAATCTGCGGCATCCGCCCAAGAAGCCAACCGCCGCCAGCCTACAGGGGGACTTACAGGTCATCGATACTTACTTGGCCTTCAATTTCGATCTTGCGGCGCCCCATTTGCTCCGAAGCCTCCACGGCCTCTACTGGACCGAGGATTCGAACGATAATCGCATCATAGATCCAACTGAGATTTCCCTCCTTCTCCAAGCGTCCGGAAACCTGAATGGCAAGCGACTCCTCATGAGCCTGAATCGCCTCATGATATTCATCAGAGTCGGCAAGTCTAATGCGGTATTTTCGAGGCTTCCCCTTGCCCAGAGAGTCCAGTCCAAATACGCCAGGGCTATCTGCTTCCTTCTTGCTTAGGAGATGGACTCGACCGATCACTGAAATAGATTCTGATGTTTCGCTTCGCGCCAGCCGATTTGCTACGGTGTCAAGTACGGGAGCATCACTACCTCTGAATTCATAGCGAACGGGCGTCAGTAGATCTCCGCCGACGACTGAAGTGTCCCATTCGACGGTGACATCGGCCCCGTCGGAGCCTTCTGCGATCCCGAGCAAGGCCTTGGCCATCTCGTATGAGATCCCCTGATCGACTCCTGCATCAAATCCCGAAAGGGATCCGCTTTCTCGGAAATGCTCTAGCGCCTCTACGGTGGCCTCAAGAGCCTTAACCACAGACAGGCTAACCTCTCTGGAGTATGCTCCCGCCACGCCTTGAAGCTCGGGGGATGCCTCGGAAGGCTTGTGCAGCGGCACCGTTGCAGCTGAAGGCGCAAGCGCAGTAACGATGTAGCTTCCCGGTTCCGTCTGGCCCATTAGAACTGAATCCAGGTAGCGATTTGCAAACTGCCCAAAGCGATTACCAAAATGGCGAACAGGAGCCATGTAGGATTTGGCCCCAGCAACAAGGGTTCGCCTTGCGGAGGAGATGAGCCGTTCTCCTTCACGCCATGTAATTAGGCCGCTCGGAGCGGATGACTCCTTTCGGAATTTAAACTCATCGCTTGGGTCTGTAAATAGGCGCGGCGAGATCACGCGAACCCATGTTTCGCGATGCAGAGGAGAACTGATTTGTGCTAGTGCATGCAGCATCAAATCATTGAATTCGGGGGCTTCTCGATCCAGCGGAATTACTAGGGAGCCTAGCCGGCTCGCAATTTCCCCTGGAGGCGAAAATCGATAGTAGATTCCGGAGCGCTTTCCGGACAATGTCCAGCCAACTTCTCGGACTAGGGTAGCGAGGCGCTCAGGGTCAATTCGCCCGGGGCTTACGTCGGGGTACCTGAGATCAGTCATTGATCGGCTCACCTCTCCCGACGCTGTCCATTAGTATATTTAGCGCGCTGCTATCGAATAGGTTCTTTGTAGGAATCCTGATACTGGGCTTCTGTACTCCAGTGGGAACCTGTACACCCTCGAGATTGATCCAGTAGCACGCTTGCTTGACCTCAAGGTGAGAGTGATGCGCTACTGTCCACTGTGCTTGCTGAGGCGGGACAGCCATGACGATTAGGATTGCCTTTACGCCACGCCGTGGCGCAGCGAGACGCTCCATGTACTCACGCTTCTGAAACTGATAGCTGAACGTTTCCCGCGTCGGATCAGGCTGAACCTGCGTGGTGCTCTTCAGTTGAACGTAGAAGCTGGTCTCTTCCCCAGCAGGATCAGGTGAGGGTCTGACCAACATCGCGTCCATGCCAAAGACGTCACGTTCCTGTTTCACATAGAGGCAGGCCGAGGTAGCGGCGACATCCATGATGTAGCCCTCCTGGAGCTGTTCCATGCAAGCCGTGAACGTCGCGTCAGCGACGGGCTCCGTCCTCCGCTGTCTGGCGGCCTGCGTCACCAGCGCTCCCTCTGACCTCAAACCTGGTGAGCTCAGCATAGGACCAGTCACCCTCGCTGGCCCGAAGTCTCTCGAAAGCAACATAACCAGGTGCACTGTCAGGCCGTGTCCGACGAGTCGCCTCGAAGGTGCTGGGCAGTTCTTCGACATAGCGGACGGACAGTCGTCGGGGCCGAGTTGGCCTGGTCACGGCTGCTCGGCGGCCGCACAGAGACCGTCGGACGTCGTGATGGAACCGTCGGGATTGACTCGGAGGAGCCGGGGTGGGGCCATGGCCCGCACAGCGCGTTCGAGGGCAGCTCGCGCCGCTGCTGGGTCTGCGGCCTGGGGATCGGTTATGCGGTAGCCATTCAGCGGGACTGTGCGTGGTTCTACGTCATCGGGATCAGGCCGTCCTTCCAATATGAAGCCGGCCAGCGCGCGCAACGCGTCCTCGCCGAGTTCTAGGGGGTGGAACGGCAGCGGGTACGGCTCCTCGTCCTCCCAGTCCAGTTCGGGTTCTACTGCGTGCTCTCCGGCCCAGTAAGAGGTCTCGAAGGCGTAGGGGACGCCGATGTTCTCGACGATTCCACTGTCGGGGGACAGGCTGAGTGAGCGGGTGAGCTGCCCGTCTTCCCAGACCGCAAAGGTCAGGGCGTCCACGACGCTGTGCATGGCGTGCAGTACCAGCCTCCGACCAGCGCTCGCTTCCACGAGATGCGCGGGCAGCTCGGAGGGCAGGTAGTCCATCCATCGGCGGTCGCAGACGACCTCGACGCCGTCGAAGGCCGCCGCGTAGGAGACCCCGTCGGGCGGGTAACTTCCGTCGCTGAGGTCACTGCCGTCCGCAGTGTGGATCTCCCACCCCGGGTACGTACGCCCGAGTAGCTCGGCCGTCTGACGTACGTCCACAGTCGTAGCCTGCTTAAGCGCCTCAGCCGCCGCACCACGCGAGTAGATCAGCACAGCCGTCTTCGCACCCATGAGCACCGCCCTCCCCGAATGGCTTACGTTCATCTGCACGGACTTCGCCACAAGCTATCCAACCCGACTGACATCGCAGGAGAGCGGCTGCGCACCAGCAGCCCCTGTAGCCCTGTGCACCGCCGGCGCACCGGTAGGAGCAGTACCCACGGGTCAGCAGCGGCCAAGTCCGAGCCGCGCTCAGTGGCCCTCCAGCAAAGCTGGATCACGCTGACCTGCGACGATACCGCCGGAAGCCGGGAGCTTCCCAAGCTCAGAGCGCGAGTTCGATTCTCATCACCCGCTCCATGAAGAAGGCCCAGCCCAGGGACATGATCCCCGGACCGGGCCTCTTTGTTGTTCGAACCCGCGTCGAGGGCCGTGCCCCTTGCCTGCCCTTCGCTACGATCATGGTTTCTGAGGCTGCCCCGCTGTCAGCGCCAGTTGGACCAGCGCAGCCTGGCCCCGCTGCTGGCGCTGGAGCCGTTCATGGGTCGCCTCGCTGCCGAGGAGGTCCAGTTCCGGCGCAGGAGCACTTCGGTCCCGTCGATCGGGCACGCCGGGCGCCGGGTTGAGTGTGTCCGGCCGAATGCCGGACGCACTCGCAGCGGTCACCGACAGGTCGGCGAGTGGATCAGAGCTGGCGTCCGTCCGGCCCAGCGCATGCGTGGACCCAGGAGGAACAGGAGGACGAGGGGGACGAGGGGGTCCAGGTCCCAGCGTCGGTGCGCTGGCGGTCCCAGAGTTTGTCGTCAGTGCCGTAAGCCCCGACGAAGAAGCTCCAGCCGTCGGCGCTCTTCCCCCAGATCTGGATCGGGCTCTGGACAACGCCGCCCAGGGACTGCCATCCGTGGAAACCACCTCCGACCTGGGTCCAGATCGTCCACAGTGCGTGGTCGGTGCCGAGGACGACCCACTGGGTCGTCCCGTTCGGGAGGTGCACTGACGCCATGGCGCCACACACGTAGGGCGCGCCCTGGAACCCACAGGCGGTGTCCGCCTGGGCGGGGGCGGCAGCGGCGAGCCCGCCCACAGCGATGGCGGCGGCGACAATGGCAGCCTTGATCTTGTTCATTTCCGCTTCGGCTGCACCGATCAGGACAAGTTGATCATGACGGAGTGAGCCACACCAGGGAGCCGTTCAGAGCAGGCCGCGGCGGTTGGCCTGGACTCCGGCCTGGAAGCGGTTGTCGGCGCCGAGGCCGCTCATCAGCGCGCTCACCCGTCGTTGCACGGTGCGCGCGGAGACCCCGAGCTGTCTGGCGATCCTCTCGTCGGTCATCCCGGCGGCCAGCAGGGTCAGCAACTCGACCTGGCTGTCCGTGGACTGGGGATCCGGGGCCGGTACCGGCACAGCCCTGGCCCACTGCGCCTCGAAGGTCTGCAGCAGCGCGTCCAGCAGTGGCGAGGGCCGGACCACCAGCGCCCCGGACAGCTCCGTGCCCGGAGCCAGCGGCAGCAGGCCCCAACGGAAGTCCACCAGCGCCAGTTTGAACGGAAGCCCGACCGCCGTCCCGGCCTGCTCCCCGGCCGCCACCAGCGCCCGCACCTCCGCCAGCTTGGCCGGTTGCAGCAGGGTGGCCCGCTCGTACACCGAGCGCACCGGCACACCCCGCGCCAGTACCGCCAACTCCGGTCCGACGATGTCGAGCTGGACGAAGGGCGGCTTTTCCAGGATGGCCACCTGCTCGCGTGCGCCGTCCAGCAGGGCCAGCCACAGCTGCTCGATGTCCTCGCGACCGGTCACCACCTCGACCAGGTCGCCGAGTGAGGGGTCGCGCAGCCCGCGCGAGCGGTGGTAGTCGTCCAACAGCCGGGTGATCCCGACCCGCAGCCCGGCCAGCTCCGCCTCCCGGTCGCGCAGCACGTGCTGGAGCGCGACGTCGGGCGCGGTCGCACTCCAACGGGCCGGGGCCACCTGGGCCCGGTCACCGCTATCGGCTCGGTCACCGCCACCGGGCCCGCCACCGTCGTCGTCGGAGCCTCCGTCGGAACCTTCGCCGGCGCCGGAGTTGGCCGGTCGGTGGGCCAACGCCCGGGAGTCCAGCCCGACCAGGGCCTGCAACACCACGACCGACGGCACTGCCAGGGCGGCGGCCAGCTCGGCCACGGTCGACGGGCCCAGTCGGCACAGCTCCACATAGACGGCCTCCTCGGCGCCGCTCAGCTCGTTCCGGCCGTCGTCGCGGCCTCCCGCTGTGAGCACGCCATCACGCCTTCCCTGGCTGTTCGGAGGCCTTCCCGGAACTGTGCGCCCTTCGCGGCGGCAGATCAAGACGGCATTGACGGAAACACGTCATGTCGGGATTCCGCACCGTACTTTCACTACCGCGCCGGCCCCACGCTGACCAGCATTCCCCTGGGGCCAATGCGCAGCACCCACGGCCGCTGTGCCCCTCCCCACACCCCCACGCGTCCAGCCGAGGAGCACGGCATGCCTTCTTCGATATCCCGAACCTCGTTCCGCACCAAGGCCTTCACCGTCAGCGCCGCCGCCGCGCTGGCCGCCGCGCTGTTCCCGGCCGGCGCCGCCGCAGCGACCGCCGTGCCGTTCGGCTACGCCCCCGTCGGGCCCGCCTCGGTGTACGGCACCCAGTGGGCCAGCAGCAGCCCCTGGGGCGGGTACGTCGCCACCGGCAGCGGCTTCACCAGCATCACCGGCTCCTGGACCGAGCCCTCGGTCACCTGCACCAGCAGCAACAACCTGTTCGCTCCCTGGGTCGGCATCGACGGCTACGGTTCGCAGACCGTGGAGCAGACCGGCGCCCAGGTGTCCTGCGCCTCCGGCAGCCCGGTGTACAGCGCCTGGTACGAGATGTACCCGGCCAGCCCGGTCTACCTGAGCAAGCCGGTGGCCGCCGGGGACAGCTTCACCGGCTCGGTCACCGCGACCGGCGGCAGCAAGTACCTGATCACCCTGACCGACAACACCCAGGGCTGGACCTACTCCACCACCAAGCGGTTGAGCGCGGAGGACGTCAGCGCCGAGGCCATCATCGAGTCGCCGTCGCAGAGCTACCCCAAGTTCACCGCCACCAAGTTCACCGGGATCACCGTCAACGGCAACGTGTTCAGCTCGTACAACCCGATCCCGCTGTCCAGCGGCGGCTACTCGCCGACCGCGCTGAACGGCGGCTCCTTCTCGCTCGTCCCCTGACCGGGTCCCGCACCCGGCACTGACCACCCCCGCAGCGGCGCGCCCGGCTGGAAGTCTCCAGCCGGGCGCGCCGCTGCTACAACTCCGTAGAGCTCCTGGAGACCCGGGAGCTTCAGGCCATGCTCGGGGGAGCCAATATTCCGGCACCGCCGACCGAACAGAAACCTGCCAGACCCTGCGGCGACGGCGCCACGGGGCCGCGCCTGTTCGACTGGGCCGCCATCCGGCTACGCGGGCGCGGCACTACCACCACGGCGACGCAGGACGACCCAACCCTGCATCGGCGGGCCCACCTCAAACCGGGACCGAGCGCGCTACGCCGGGCTTTCCGCCACGTCCTTGACCAGTTGGTAGGCCGCCACGAGGGACAGACCGGGCACCGCTTGCCGCAGCACCTTCACCGCGCTCACACTGTCGGACGCCGCGTCGACGCCCGCACGATCCAGGATGTCCCGCACCCAGCGCCGACGCACCTGAACGTCCGGGAGCCCAACGGTCTGCTCCACGACGGTCAACGCTCGTTGCAAGCCTGCACGTTCATCTGCATCCGCAGTCTCCAGAGCCTGGCGCAGGGCGGCTTCCACGCTCCGGGAGTCGCGAATGACGAAGACCGACTCATCCTGGTCCTTTCCCCACTTGAACACTTCGACATCTCCTTACTTGGCAACAGACTAGGAAGATCCACCCCGCCCAGGGCTCCGGCGACCAACGCGGCACCGCCCTGGACGAAGTCCCTACGACAGCGCCACCGTGGCTGCGGCCGTGCCCCAGGCAACCGCCTGGGGACAGACCAGGAACTGCCGGTGTCGCAGCCACCCAATACGGGAGACCTCAGAAGCAATTCGACTGGATGGCGGAGACGCCCAGGATGTCCAGCGCGGCGTTGCCTGCGGCTTTCTTGAACTCCGCAGCACCTCCTGCCTTGATCAGCAGCTCGATGGCCTTCACCACCCCACCGAGGCCCTTGATCGCCTTGTACGCCTTGGCCGCGGGAATGAAAGCGGCACCGACCGCGGCCACACACTTGGTGTACTTCCAGGCGTTGCCCCAGAAGCTCATCGGACGCATCCCGCGGGTGGCGGCTGCCGGCATCTGGCCGATTTGTGTCAGCGCCTCCTGCTGCACGGCCGTGTCCCCGGGGTACATGGCCTCCACCACCTGCGCGGTGGTGCGGCCGGCAGGCAGAGCCGCGAGACGCTGGTCCAAACCGTCCGCCACGATCTGCGGCACTCCCGCGTCATCCGCGAGCTGGACTGCCGCTGTGTGGTTCGCCGCAGCGCGGGCGTCGGCAGCCTCGGTGGCAGATGCCATCGGAGCGGCGACGCCGAGCGCTACCGCGGCGACCGCGATGGTGGCGGCCATACGTATGCCCTGGCGAATCACTTTACTGTCTCCTTGAACACAGGGCCCGTCAGGGATGAACCGTTCAACGGCCCCGACTCGTAGCCCCGACCCGGACGCGCGTCCCCTTGTTCGTCGCGCGCCGCTGTATCGGTGCACGTCATCCTGCCTACCGCAGGCTCTCGGCGGTACCCCTCTCATCGGCGGTACCTGGACCGCCGATAAGAGGGGTACCGCATAACCGGTTTGCCGGTTGCGGCCTTTCCCGGAAGGTGTAGCGGTGGCGGGAGTTCGCTGGTGGGTCGGGGTTTGGTGCCGCATCAGCAAGCCCGCCTCTGGCGGCTATGCATGGTTAGCGCGCCGTCCCGTACGGCGCGAGCCCCATGACCTTGTACTCGTCACTGTTCACCGCGAAGCCGAGGTACGACGTAACGACGCTGTAGAGGATGCCGAGCGAGTGCGGGAAGTCGACCTCCTCGAAGAGGCTGACCCCTTCGGCGTGCCCGCGCCCGTAGCTGGTCGTGGTCCACTCGCCCACCGCGTCCGCCGTGAAGAGCGCAGCCTCGGCGAAGCCGGACTGGTAGAACGCACTCGCCGCGTGCGCCTCGTGATGCTGGACGCGGGTCACCTCGCCTGAATAACGCGGGATATGGCGCGTGACCTGGGTGTCTCCGAGCGTTCGGTGCGCGGGTGGCGGCAGGTGTGGCGGGCGGGCGGGGCGGAGGCCCTGCGGTCGAAGGGGCCCTTCTCACGCGAGTGGTTGTCCCCTCGGCAGTGGGAGCGGCTGGAAGCGGAGTTGCGGCGGGGTCCGCTGGCGCACGGGTACGCGGACGACCAGCGCTGGACGCTGGTCCGGGTCAAGGCGCTGATCGGCCGGCTGTTCCACGTGTCGTACACGGTGCAGGGCGTGTGGAAGCTGATGCGCCGGCACGGCTGGACCCCGCAGGAACGGGTGCGCACCCCGCGCGAGGCGCTGGGGCGGGGCGCGCAGCCACAGCGTCCGGACTTGGCCGGGAAACTGGCCTCCGCCCGACTCCCACCGGCACAGTGATCAGCACGAGCCCAGTTCAACGGGGGATGGGCTCGAACGGGGGATGACATCGCGCCTTCGGGCGCACGCACCACACGGGACGCAGCGTCCCTGGGCCGCGCAGCCCTGCCAGCGACCGGGCTGCGCGGCCCCACAGGCCGGTTTTCGAGCAGGAGGTGACACGACAGCGCGACCCGAGGAACGCTCCGGCCTCAGCCGTCGGCAGCTGTCGGAGCGGAGGCACCCGCCTCGCTCTTCTCCAGCAGCGCCCGGACCTGGTCGACCCGCGGACTCCCGATGCCAAGCAGCAACTCGTACGCCGCCCGCCAGGACGCCTGGGCCTGCTCCGGCCGTCCCATCGCCTCGAAGGCCTTGCCAAGGCCGATGAGGCCCCGCCCCTGCTGCTCCTCATTGCCGATCTGCTCGGCGACCGACTGCTGCTCCGTGTAGAAGTCGTGCGCGCCTTCCGCCCGGCCCAGCTCCAGGTTCAGATCGCCGAGATTGCTCAGGAGAATGCACTCCGCACGCTGCTCGCCGCCCGCGCGAGCGGCAGTCAGCGCCTGCTCGGTGTAGCGGTACGCCGCCTCCACGTCGCCGAGTCCGTAGTACGCGACACCGAGGTTCACCTGACAGTTCATCACATGTCGTTGATCACCGCCGTTGCACGCGATGCTGCGTTCGAGAACCTCGACCGCCTCGGCCGAGCGGCCCCGCGCGTTGTAGAGCCGGCCGAGCTCCATCAGGGCCCAGCCCTCACCCTGGCTGTCCTGCACCTCGCGGTACAGACGGAGCGCCTCGCTGATCATTTCCTCCTGCTCCCCCTGCTGGGAGAGGTCCGCCAGCGAGGTACTGACGCCGAGCAGATTCCATGCGACCACCGGCCTGTCCCCACGTGCCCGTGCCGCCTCGACCGCGGCACCGTGCGCCACGACGCTGCTCGCCACGTGGAACCGAATGTGCCTGAAATGCGCGAGGACCACCGGAAGCTGCCAGGTGACCTCGTAGATGTCCTTCTCCACCGCCGCACGGTGCACGGCCTCCAGATTCGCGTGTTCCGCGTCGCACCAGGCCAAAGCCGCCGCGTAGGAGTCGAATCCGAGGTGTGCGGCCTCGCCTCCGTCCCCGAGCTCGGGCAGGACCGGGGCCTTCATGGCCTGCGCCGCGCGGTAGGCGCTGTGCAGGAACCACCGGGCGAGACGCTCCAGGGCAGCAGGAGCGTCACCGTCGGCGCTCTCCGCCGCCACCTCGACGGCATACGCCCGCAGCAGGTCGTGGAACTCGTAACGGCCCGGCGTGCTCTGCCGGACCAGGTTCTCGTCCAGGAGCTGATCGAGGCAGTCCTCGGCCGCCGAGGGTGAGATGTCCGCCAGCACTGCCACCATCGCCGCGGTGAAGTCAGGTCCGGGATGTTGGCCGAGGAGCCGGAAGACGCGCTGCAGCGGCTCGGTGAGCTCCCGATAGGACAGGTCGAACACCGGGCGAATCGAGCGTCCTCCGGCGCGGAGCGCGTCAAGACGACCGGCCTCCATCCGGTCAGCCAGCTGTGCAAGGGTCCAGGCCGGCCGAGAACGCAGTCGTGCCGCGGTCAGGGAGAGTGCGAGCGGCAGCCGGTCGCAGTAGTCGATGATCCGAGCGGCGGCCCCGGGTTCGGCGGCGACCCGCTCGTGTCCGACGATCCGGGCGAGCAGGTCGAACGACTCGGCGTCGGTGAAGGTGTCGAGCAGGTAAGGGGTGACACCGTCCAGGCCGGCGAGACTGCGGCGGCTGGTGATCAGGACCAGGCACGTGGGGCTGGCCGGGATGAGGTCACGGACCTGCATCTCGTCGGCGGCGTTGTCCAGCAGAACCAGGGCGTGACGGTCGCGCAGCCGGTCCCGGAACATCACCGCCCGCTCGTCCAGCCCCGCGGGGATCTGCTGCGCGGGCACGGCGAGCTGCCGCAGAAACGCCTCCAGGACGGCGGACGGGTCCGCGGGCGGGAGGTCCGGGTCGAAGCCACGCAAGTTCACGTGCAGCTGCACCTCGGCGAAGTGCCCGCCGCGAACGAGCTCGTGCGCCGCGTGGACGGCGAGCTGGGTCTTGCCGACACCGGCCATGCCCTCGATCGCGGAGACCACCACCGTCTTCGCACCCGTGCTGTCGGCGTCACGCCGGGAGGTCGCAGCCGTGATCAGCCGCGCGAGCTCCTCCTGGCGACCCGTGAAGGTCGCCAGATCCGCCGGGAGCTGACTGAAGACCCCAGCCGGACCACCGGTCTTCGCCTCGGCATGCACGCGCACGCACGCGGCACTCCACCGGCGGACCACGTCCTCGTCCGGACACAGGGCGCGCACCACCGCGACCACGAGGTCCTGGTTGAGCCGACGCCGGCCAGGTTGGAACATGTCCGCAAGCGTCGACTTCGACACCTGTCGCGGCGGCCGCAGCAACGCCCCGACCCGGTGGGCGAGATCCCGCAGCGGCGGAGCACCCATGCTCAACCGCAGCTGCTCCAGCATCCGCACGAACTCGGCCAGATCCGCCGCCCCATCGGGATCAGGAATACCGCTGACCTGCATGCCGACCATGTTCCTCAACACCTTCTTCGCACTTCGCGTTCTCGATCTTTGAGGTCAGCGCAAGACTAACGCCCGCACAATTCCGAGAACCCGGCGCCCGACGCGCCAGACACGAAAGCGCGGCGCAGTGATCTGGTCGTGATCGGTGGGTGGGAAGGGTGAGGTAACACTTTTGGGCGCTGCGACCAAGTACAGGTGTAAGGCACCACACGCTCGGCCTGCCCCAGGGAGCCATCTCATGCGCAATGCAAGCGAGACCACTGAAGCTGCACCGTCCGGCCGTCGCTCCCCGCGCCGCCGCCTCACCTTCACGCTGGGGGCCGTCGCAGCCGCCGTGGCCGTGGCCGTCGCCGTGCCCCTGGCCGGCGGCTCGCACGCCAAGCAGGCCGCCGCCGGGCCGGCTGCCGCGTCGGCTGCGAACGGCACCGCAAGCAGCAGCCTCGACATCGTCACGACCGACTACTCGGTGAAGTCCACCCCGACCGGCACGGTCGCGGTGACCCTGGTCCACCCCCAGGGCATGGCCGCCCTGGACGCGGCTCTGCACAAGGCAGGCATCCCTGCCGCAGTGATGGAGTTCTCGACCTCGTGCCACGCCAAGGTCGACTACGACAACAACATCGACCCCCAGAAGGTGTTCCCCCAGTCCGCCAACGGACGCGTCGCACTGATCCAGCCCAGCGCCATCCCCAAGGGCGAGTTCGTGCTGATCGGCGAGATGATGACACCCGTCGGAGGACTCGTCCCCAGCTCCCTGTCAGTGGTGCACCAGGTACCCACCTGCCTCTCCGCGTCCTACAACGACATCGGCGGAGGCTACGTCGCCCCCGGCACCCAGCCGTAGGTCTCGCTGTGCGACTCGGTGAAGTCCGCCGCCGGTCATCGGACACGAGTCTGTTGGAGGAGTGAGTGCCCGGTCGGGACCATCAGTGGAACCGGCCGGGCCTCCTGCCCGAACCGCATCGCACCTCACCAGGACCGCTCACCGACCGGTGAGCCGTGTAACGCTTTCGGATGCCGCGAACAAGTACGGATGTAAGGCACCACCCGCCCGACCTGCCCCAGGGAGTCATCCGTGCCAGCGGAGCGTCCGTCAGCACCACCCGTGCGCGACCCGGCCGGGTTCGCCGCGTTCTACGAGCAGCAGTTCGACGCGGTGCTCGGCTTCGTCACCCGGCGCGTGGACAGCCCGCACCTGGCGGCCGACCTCACCGCGGACATCTTCGTGGCCGCGCTGGAGAACGTGCACACCTACGACGCCCGACGCGGCTCGCCCGTCGCCTGGCTGTACGGCATATCCCGCAACGTGATCTCCGCGCACTTCCGGGGCAGCGTCCGTGAGCAGCACGTGGTGGCCCGAATCACCGGTCGACGGCTGCTGGACGACGAGGACATCAGCGCCATCGAGCGACAGATCGACGCCGCCCGCGCCGCCCGGCGGCTGGCAACGGCCCACGCCGCACTGTCCGAGCCGCTCCGCGAGGTGCTCGACCTGGTCGCCATGGACGGGTTGACCACCCGCGAGGCCGCACAGGCACTGGGCATCAGCTCGACCGCCGCCCGGGTCCGCCTGCACCGCGCCCGCAAGGCCCTGCAAGCCGCCGGGCAGACTCCCAACAAATCCCGCGAACCCGTTCTGGAGGCCAGCCAGTGAACGCCCCCCTGCACTTCAAGCAGCAGCTCGCGGACGAGCTCCACGCCCGGGCGACCACCCTGGCCGCCCCCACCGGCGCCCGCGCCAAGGTCCGCGCCCCGCGCCGTCGGCTGACCTTCACCCTGGGCGCCGTTGTCGCGGCTGCCGCCGCCGTGGCCGTCGCCGTGCCCCTGGCCGGCGGGACACCGGGCAAGCAGGCATCCGCCAATGCGGCGACCTGGAACGGAAGCAGCCTCGACATCGTCACGACCGACTACTCGGTGAAGTCGACCTCGGACGGCACGGTCGCGGTGACCCTGGTCCACCCCCAGGGCATGGCCGCCCTGGACGCGGCTCTGCACAAGGCAGGCATCCCTGCCGCAGTGATGGAGTTCTCGACCTCGTGCCACGCCAAGGTCGACTACGACAACAACATCGACCCCCAGAAGGTGTTCCCCCAGTCCGCCAACGGACGCGTCGCACTGATCCAGCCCAGCGCCATCCCCAAGGGCGAGTTCGTGCTGATCGGCGAGATGATGACACCCGTCGGAGGACTCGTCCCCAGCTCCCTGTCAGTGGTGCACCAGGTACCCACCTGCCTCTCCGCGTCCTACAACGACATCGGCGGAGGCTACGTCGCCCCCGGCACCCAGCCCTGAGCGCCGATCAGGCCACCGGAACACACGAGCGATCAGGGCGGGCGGCGATGGCGGGGAGCCGCCCGAGCTCAGTGTGCGTGGTGGAAGGCCCCCGATATGCCCAACACGATCATGCCCCAGCCCAATGACGCCCAGGCCATGATGCCCCCGCCGAAGATCTTCGGGAAGAACTCCTCGAACGTCGGTGAAGGTCGCGACGGAGAAACGAGCCGGATCTTCCGCCGGAAGACTGCCAGGCCGAAGGAGAAGATCCCGCCCAGCAAGACGGTTCCGCCCAATAGGACCAAGATCTTCTGTTCCACGTGCTCGCCTCACCTCTGATCAACCGGGTCACAGGCTACCCCGCACCGGTTGCCCGCCAGAGCGAGCACTCCGCTAGGGCGGAGTGGTCATGTGCTCCCGGCCGTGCCACATCGGGAGCCCGCGCCGGGCCCCCGACAGAGATGTCAGTCCAAGGCGCTACGTTCCCCCTGTTGCGACTCGCTGATCCGCGACAGAGCGGCCGGAGTCAAAGGGGGGTGGCTGCGGAAGGCCCCCGGGAGCCACCTCGGGGCCGGAATGGGATGCACGCCCCCACCCCCCTCACTCTGCCGGCGGCCGGGCGCGAGGTCCGCGCCACCGACACAGCGCAGAGGGCTCTGAACGGAACGAGGTGCCATGGCCCGTCAACTGAGTTTCTTCTGCCGCGCCGGTGAGGAATCAGGGCAAGAAGCCATGAGTCAACTGCTGGACGCCGTATTGGAGACCGGTCATCAGCTTGTGGCCGAGGTGTGCAGCCCGTTGTTCCAGGACGGCACTGCTGTCTACAGACTCCGCACGACGGGCGCCGATGCGAGCACGCCCGGCGCAGACTGGCTGACACTCGCAGTGCATGTGGGAATCGCTGCTGTTGCAGACTCGGTCGTCGCAGCCTCACCGAACGGTGATCACGGAATCTGGGGCAGTGACCTCCTCGCCGTCGTCACGCTGAGTGGGGACAGTCCCGACTGGCTCCTCCTGGAGCGGATCCGGGGTGCCACAGCGAGGCTGTGGGGAGGGATCCCTTGGGACGAGACGTCCGGCTTCGAGATCGCCGATGGTGCACCACAGGCTGAGCGCGGCCAAGCCTGAGCCGGTCCGTGCCCCACGCGTGCCCCGCACGTGCCCTGACGGGCGGATCCGGGTGGTGGGCCACGGTGAAGCCGTGGCGTGTCCCACCACCGGAGCAGCCACCCGTCAGGCGTCCATCCACCGGTCGTAGCCGTTGTCGTCCTCGCAGGTGATGGCGTTGCCGTTGGCATCGGTGGTGCTGAGTCCGAGGTCGCGTTCGGGACAGAACTCGCCTGCCCGGTAGCAGTTTCCGGCGCTGGAGGTGAGGCTGCACGATCCGTCGCCGCCGGAGCCCGAGCCGGAACCGCCCCCGGACGATCCCCCGGAGGTCGACCCGCCCGATCCGCCCGCCCCGCCCGATGACGCTGAACCGGAACCCGAACCCGAACCGTCGGCCGCAGCGGCCGTCACTGTCACCGTGACCGTGGTCTTCACGGTCCGGGTGACCGTGGGGATGACCGTCGGCTTCGCGGTCACCGTGACCCGCACGGTGACCGTGGCCGTGGCCGTCGCTGTCACCGTCGGCCGTGCTGCCACCAGGGCCTCGGCCTGGGCGACTTGGCTCTGGTTCCCGATCGTCACGAGGGTCGCGCCGAGGACGAAGGCGCCGATACCGCCCAGCCATACCCGCTTGCGACGATGCAGCGGCCGGCTGTCCGGCGCCCTGGGCGGTCCCGGCACCTGGCGTTCCCAGGGCGGCCCCGGCCGGGGCGGTCCCTGCGGCGGCCAAGACGGACCTTGCGACATAGCGCCCCCAGGAGAACGAAGTTGTCCGGCGCATGGATTGTGTCAGCGGTGAAAAGATCCTGTGTGCTTGTTGCGAAGATGTGATGGGGCCCGCTCCATGAGGGCCCGGACAGCGGGAGTTGCCGCCGCTCGCGCCGACGGTAGTTGTGACTGGGCCCTCCGACCGGAGGGCCCAGTGCGTTCGTTCCGGGCACGGGCCGCCGCGGGGCCGGAACGGAATACTTGTATGCTTCAAATACTTGGGGTATGCAAGTACAGGTGCGGGTGGAGAGCGGCGACTGTGGATCGGGTGGGTGGGATGTCAGGTGCGGGGCAAGGTGGCGCGTCGCCCGGGGCCGGTGAACGCGGCCATGGGGCCGGGGTGGCCTCGGTCGCGGACTCGGTGGTCGACCTGCTGCGGACGGTCCGCCGGTCCAAGGCCCGGCTGCTGGCCGCGGCGGGCGACAACATCGACTCGGCGACCCAGATGCTGCTGCGCACCATGGCGACCGACGGACCGATGCGGGCGAGCGCGCTCGCTGCCGCCGTGCAGTCGGACCTGTCGACGGTCAGCCGCCAGGTCGCCGCGCTGGTGACCCGCGGGCTGCTGGAACGTCGGGCCGACCCCGTGGACGGCCGGGCCAGTCTGCTGGTGGTCACCGAGGCCGGCCAGTCCGTCATCGCCGAGTACGAGCACGCCCGGGAAGCCTTCTTCGAGCAGGTGCTGAGCGACTGGACGCAAGCGGAACTGCGTCAGTTCGCCCACCTGCTGGAACGGTTCACCTCGGCCTACGACACGACCCACACCCAATGGATGACCGACGCGACGCGGCAATCCGCTCGCCCCCACGACTCGGAAGAAGGCAGTACAGCATGAGCGCCACTGCAACCCGCCCAGCGGGCCCACCCTCGGACGGGGCGCTGTCCCACCGTCAGATCATGACGATCCTGTCCGGGCTCGTCCTGGGCATGTTCCTGGCCGCGCTGGACCAGACCATCGTCTCGACCGCGATCAAGACGATCGGCAACGACCTGCACGACCTGACCGCGCAGGCCTGGGTCACCACCGCATTCCTGATCACCTCCACGATCGCCGCACCGCTGTTCGGCAAGCTGTCGGACATATACGGCCGCAAGCGGCTGTTCATGCTCTCGATCGTGATCTTCGTGCTCGGGTCGGCCCTGTGCGGCCTGTCCCAGTCGATGTACGAACTGGCCGGGTTCCGCGCGTTCCAGGGCATAGGCGCCGGCGGCATCATGCCCCTCGCCCTCGCCGTGATCGGCGACATCATTCCGCCCCGCGAGCGCGCCCGCTACCAGGGCTACATGATGGCCGTCTTCGCCAGCGCCTCCGTCCTCGGGCCGGTGCTGGGCGGTCTGCTCTCCGGGACCAACAGCTTCCTGGGGGCCGCCGGCTGGCGGTGGATCTTCTACATCAACGTCCCCATCGCCATCTTCGCGCTGGTCGTGATCGCCAAGGTGCTGCACCTCGACCACGTCCGCCGCGAGCGGCGCATCGACTGGTGGGGTTCGGTGCTGCTGGCGGTCGGCCTGGTGCCGCTGCTGGTCGTGGCCGAGCAGGGCCAGAGCTGGGGCTGGGGATCGGTCAACTCCTTCGCCTGCTACCTGATCGGCGCGGCCGGGCTCGCCCTGTTCGTCTGGGTCCAGCAGCGGATGGGCGACGACGCGCTGCTGCCGCTGCGGCTGTTCCGCAGCAGCACGTTCTCCGTCGCCTCTGCACAGGTCACGATCATCGGTATGGCGATGTTCGGCGGCATGTCGGTGATCCCGCTCTACCTGCAGATCGTCAAGGGCGCGTCGCCGACCAAGTCCGGCCTGCTGCTGCTTCCGCTGGTCGCCGGGCTGATGCTGGCCTCCCTCGCCACCGGCCAGCTGATCGCCCGCACCGGGCGCTACAAGATCTTCCCGGTGATCGGGTCGATCCTCATGGTCGTCGGCACCAGCCTGATGATCACGATCGGCGCCGACACCTCGCTGTGGGTGACCGACATCTACATGGCGATCTTCGGCGTCGGCCTGGGTATGAACATGCAGAGCCTGGTGCTGGCCATGCAGAACGCCGTGCCCGCCCAGGACATGGGCGTCGCCTCGGCCGCGTCGAGCTTCTTCCGCTCCATCGGCGGCACCCTGGGCACCGCGATCTTCCTGTCCATCCTGTTCTCACTGGCCGGGTCCAAGATCACCCACCAGTACGCCACGGCGGCCAGTAACCCCTCCTTCGTCGCCGCGGCCACGGCCCACCCCGACCAGATCGCCTCGCTGCACCAGCACCTGAGCGGCGGGCTGGACGACACCTCGTTCCTGAACGACCTGGCCAAGCCGCTGAGCCACCCCTTCTTCGTCGGTTTCTCCGACGCCGGCGACGTGGTGTTCGCGGTCGTCGCGGTCATCCTGCTGGCGGCAGTGGTGTTCTCGATGATGCTGAAGGAGGTCCCGCTGCGGATGGTCTCGGGCAACCAGGCCCGCGCCCAGGAGGAATCCGTCGCCGCGGACGTGACCGCGGACATGTCCGCGGACGCGGACTCCGGCGACGTGCTCCCGGCTTCCGAGCGGGTCGCCGACGATGCCAGGACCGGCTCCGCCGGCGACCACTAGCCACCGCGGAACAGCCACTCCCCCCCCACACACACAGGTGCCCCGCTGCCCGGCCCCGGGCAGCGGGGCACCTGCGCGCCCGGGGCGTCCACTACGCTCGCGGCATGAGACTCCACGTCGGATGCGCGATGTGGGCCCACACCGCATGGCAGGGCCGCCTGCTACCGCAGGCCCTGGCCCCTAGGGAACGGCTGCGCGCCTACGCGAGCTGGTGCAACGCGGTCGAGGGCAACACGACCTTCTACGCGACTCCGTCCGCCGCCACCGTCGAATCCTGGGCCGAGCAGACCGCACCGGACTTCCGGCTGCTGCTCAAGCTGCCCAAGCAGATCACCCATGTGCTCCGGCTGTCCGACACCGACGGCCCGCTGCGCGCCTTCCTCGACGTGATGGCGCCGCTCGGCCCGCGCGTGCACGCCCTGTGGGTCCAACTCCCGGCCACCTTCGGCCCCGGCGACCTCGGCGCGCTGGCCGCCTTCCTGCACCGGGTGCCGCGCGGGCTGCGCTGCACCGTCGAGGTCCGCCACCCCGCCTTCTTCACCGACCCGCGCTGGGAAGGCCGGTTGGAGCAGGTGCTGGCCGGTGTCGGCGCCGAGTGGACGTCCTTCGACACGACCGACCTGTTCGCCGCGCCGCCGACCAGCGCGCCGGAACGGGAGGCCTGGGAGAAGAAGCCCCGGCTGCCGCGCAGGTCCCGCGCGCTCACCGCCGGTCCCGTGGTCCGCTACATCGGCCGCGACAGCGCGCAGACCTCCGCCGAAGGGTGGCACCACTGGACCGGCACGGTCGTCGACTGGCTGCGCGAGGGCCGCTCTCCCACGGTCTTCATCCACACGCCCGACAACAACGAGGCCCTCGCACTCGCCCGACGCTTCCACGACGAGGTCAGAGCCCGGGTCCCGGAACTCGATCCGCTGCCCGAGCCGATCCCCACCGGTCCGCCGACACTCTTCTGACGGGTCGCCGGAGCGGTTCGCCGGAGCGGTTCGCCGGAGCCGGCGGCGGAACTGCTAGAACTGGTGCCCGGCAGCCGTCCACACAGGAAGATCCTCGTCCATGAGCAGCGTGTCCCCGCCGGTGCGGAGCAGGTCCGAGGACGACGGGCCGGTCCGCCGGACGGTGCCCTACTACTCCCAGTGGGAGAGTCCGGAGCTGGTCGGCGACATCATCGCCCGCCGGATCGCCGCCGAGGACGACCCCGAGTGGCGGCGCTCCGGAGCCGAGTCGCCCGAGGAGTACGCCTTCTGGTCCTGGCGCACCTGCGGCATGGCCTGCCTCCGGATGGCCCTGCACCACTGGCAGGGCGGCACGCCGCCGATGATGGAGCTGGCCCGGGACTACCTCGCCGCCAGCGCCTATGTGCTGCGGCCGGACGGCGGCCTCGACGGCCTGATCTACGCCCCCTTCGCGGCCCGCACCCGGGAGCGCTTCGGCCTCCAGGCCCTGACCCGTCCCGACCTGCCGCCGCAGGAGGTCCGCGACCAGCTCGCGGCGGGCCGCCTGGTCATGCTCTCGGTCCACCCCTCCGTCCGCACGCCCGACGCCGAGCCGCCGAGACGGGGCGGGCACCTGGTCCTCGCGGTCGACTGCAGCCGGGAGTCGGTGGTCCTGCACAACCCCTCCGGCCTCCACGGCGAGTCCCAGAAGTACGCGGAGGTGCCGTGGCGGAAGTTCACCCGCTTCTACGCCGGGCGCGGCATCGTCCTCGGCGCGCACGGCTGAGGCCGGGGGCCGGTCAGTCGAAGCTCAGGCTCCCGGTGCGGGTGCGCTTCAGCTCGAAGAAGTCCGGGAAGGAGGCCAGGGCCCGGGCTCCGTCGAAGATGCGGGCGGCCTGCTCGCCCCGCGGGATCGAGTTGAGCACCGGCCCGAAGAAGGCCACCCCGTCGATGTGGATGGTGGGCGTGCCCACGTCCTCGCCGACCGGGTCCATCCCCTCGTGGTGGCTCCGGCGCAGCGCCTCGTCGTAGGCGTCGGTGTCCGCCGCCGCCAGCAGCTCGGCGGGCAGCCCCAGTTCGGCCAGCGCCTCGGCCGCGACCAGCCGGAAGTCCTTGTTGCCGCCGTTGTGGATCCGGGTGCCGAGGGCGGTGTAGAGCTCCTCGTGGATCCCCTCGCCGTGCTGCTCCGCCGCGGCCGTGACGATGCGCGCCAGCGCCAGCGAGTTGTCGACCAGCTCCCGGTACCAGTCCGGCAGCTCCCGGCCCTCGTTGAGGACGTACAGGCTCATCGGACGGAACCGGAGCTCCACCGCGCGCAGGGTGCGCACCTCATGGATCCAGCGCGAGGTGATCCAGGCGAACGGGCAGGCGGCGTCGTAGTAGAAGTCGACCCGGGCAGGGGCGGTATCGGTGTCGGTTTCGGCGTCGGCGGTGGTCGCGGTGGTCGCGGTCGTCATGGGGTACCTCCGGGTACGCGGGCCTGGCGGCGGACGGGGCCGGGCGGCCGGACGACTCACCGCCGTCCCTCGCCCCGCACTACGACGATAGGCGCCGGGCGGCCCGGCCCACAGGGACAATCCGGGGCCGGAACCCTGGGCCAATTGGTCCGCCGTCAGCGCCAGCGGACGTCGCTGAAGACCGGCCAGCCCTGCGCGGAGGCGTATTTGCGCAGCTTGCGGTCGGGGCAGACCGGATTGGGGTTCCCGACCGCGAGCAGCAGCGGCAGGTCGTTGACCGAGTCCGAGTAGGCGCTGCTGGCCGCCAGGTCGATGCCGACGGACGCCGCCAACTTCCGCACCGCCTCGGCCTTCTGCGGACCGTGCAGCAGCGGCCCGTCCTGCTCACCGGTGTAGTAGCCCTCGGCCACGACCACCTTCGAGCCCATGGCGCCGTCCAGCCGGAGCTGTCGGGCGAGGATGTCGGCCAGCGGCTGCGGCGAGGCGGTGACCAGCCATACCCGCTGGTTGAGGTGCTGGTGACGGCGGGCCGCGGCGAGCACGACCGGACGCACCCGGGGGAGGATCCGGTCCCGGACGATCACCTCGACCTCGGCGTGCAGCGTCTCCGCGTGCAGCCCGCGACCGACCGCGCCCATCGCGGCCTGGACGGCGGCGATGTTCCGCTGCTTCTCCATCCGGCCGAGGGCGTAACCGATGTGGCGGCGGCCGAGTCTGACGAAGTCCTTGGTCGAGACGACGCCCCGGGCGTGCAGCCCGACCCCCAGCTGGTAGAGGGACGAGCCCCGGATCAGGGTGTTGTCGACGTCGAAGAAGGCCGCACCCTCCGCGGGCGCCGGCCGGGAGGCCCGGCCGGAACCGGAGGAAGGAAGGCCTTCGGACATGGGTCCTCTTTCGGGGTACGGATGGGCGCTGATCGCAGCCTAAATCCGTCCATCTGGAGCTTTTATCCAGATACGCCCGATTGGTCCACTTATTCCGGCGAAAGAGCCCCACCGGTGGTCACAACGGGTGAACCCCGCCCGAGGCCCCGCTCAGGGCCACAGGTACTCGCGGGACCAGCCGTCCGCCTCGCGCCAGTAGCGCAGCCGCTGGTGGACGCGGTCCGGGCTGGCCTGCCAGAACTCGACCTCGTCGGGCCGGATGCCGTACAGCGTCCAGAACTCGGGGCAGGGCACGGCCTCCGGGTACTCCTCCGAGAGCCGGTCGAAGGCGCGCAGCACCTCGGCCCGGTCGACCGGCGGGACCTCGCCGTGCAGGTGACTGGAGAGCTGCGAGCCCCGGCCGCGATCCGCGAAGTCGGCCTCGGCCGCCGAGCGGTCCAGGGCGGCGGCAGTCCCGGTGATCCGGAGCTGTCGGCCCACGGCGGGCCAGTAGAAGTGCGCGGCCACTCTGGGCTGCCCGCTGATCTCCAGGCCCTTGCGGCTGTCGCCGTGGCTGGCGAAGTAGAGCCGGTCCTCGTCGACGTCCTTGCAGAGCAGGGTCCGGGTGGAGGGGGTGCCGTCGGCGCCGACGGTGCACAGCACCATGGCGTGCGGGTCGTCCTGGCCGGCCTCGGCCGCCCGGAAGATCCAGTCCGCGATGCCGGGGAGCGGGTTCGCCGGGAGCGCGGCGAGGTCGGTGCCGTCCGGGACGACATGCTCGAACACCGGCAGGGCCCTGAGGCGGTTGCGCACAGTCATCATGGTCACCCGGCTCACGCTACTCCGGCGGCTCTCCGCCCCGCGGCCGCGTTCGCACGGCGAGGACCGGCGCTCAGCGGACCGCGACCGCCGCGTCCGCGTTGCGTCGACGCTCCCGCTCCAGCTCCCGGCGGAACCGACGGCCCGCCAGGCGCCGCTGCACCGGCCGGAGCACCAGGAACCGGAAGGGGCGGACCACCAGGTGCTTCCACAGGGACTCGACGACGGGCCGGAGCAGCAGCTCCCAGACGAACTCGAACAGGACCTCACCCAGGAACTCGCCCATCCGCCCACCCTCCCGACAATCGACCGGGAGCGGCTGCCCCCCGGCGCATCGACCCCCCACCGCACCGGACCGGCTCCGAGAATATACCGGCCCGAACATCCCGCCGGATGGCAAAGCAGGAGGTCAGGCCATTGATCACGCTCGGCGCACGATAAGATGCAGAGTGTAGTCTCGGAGGGATGCGATCCGCCGACCGAAGGGCACCGTCCGCGATGACCTCCGCCACCAGCCCCGCCGCCGCACAGCCGTCCGCACAGCCGTCCGCACAGCCGTCCGCCCGGCCGTCCGCCCAGCCGTCCGCGCACTCGCCCGCAGCATCGCCCGTCCACCTGCCGGAGCAACTCGCCGCCATCGACTGGCTGCTGGCCCGGCTCCCGGCCGCCGCACGGGTGCTGGACATCGGCTCGGGCACCGGCCGGCCCACCGCCGACCTGATCGCCGGCCAGGGGCACCGGGTGACCGGCTACGACGTCTCGGCCGCGATGGTGGAGCTGGCCACCGCCCAGGTCCCGGCGGCGCACTTCGCCGTGGCCGACCTCCGCGAGCTCCACTTCGCGCCGGGCAGCTGGGAGGCGGTGACCGCGTTCGTCCCACCGCTGGAGCTGGACCGGGACGAGCTGGACGCCGCCCTCGCCCGGATCGCCGACTGGCTCGCCCCCGGCGGCTACACCGTCCTCGCCACCGACGATGCCGCGGAGGCCGAGGTCTTCGCCCAGCGGCTCCGCGCCTCCGGGCTGAAGGTCCTGCACGAGCAGACCAGCGCCTTCCGTGCGGAACTCCCCGGCACCGGTGGTGCGGACGGCACCGGCGGAGCGGACGGAGCGGAGCGGCTCTTCCTCTACTCCCGCAAGCCCGGCGGCCCGGCCGTCCCCGCCCACGCCCTGGCCGCGCCCTACCCGCACCCGACGTCCTACCGGGGACCCCGCCGGCCCACCCGGCAGGGCGGGTACGACAGGCAGGACGGGCAGGACCGGGCCGCCGTCGAGTCCCGCGTCGAACGCCATGACATCGCGCCCGTGGTGGAGTCCCTGGCCGGGAACACCGCGGTGCTGCACCTCGGCGCCGCCGACGACCCGCTGGTCCGGGCGCTCTCCGCCCGGGGCGTCACCGTGCTGCCGCAGGACACCGGTCAACCGCCGCTCCCGGACGCCTCGGTGGACGCGGCCGTGGCAGACCGGGTGCTGGACGGCGCCGACGATCCCAAGGCCGTGGTCGCCGAACTGGTCCGGGTGGTCGACCGCAGCCACCCGCGGGCCAGGATCGTGCTGCTGCAGGGCGCCCCCGACAACGGACCGGTCGACCTGTGGAACCGGGTCTGCGCCCCGCTCACCGGCGAACAGCCGGACCACCAGGGGTTCCTGCTCACCCAGGCCGCCGAGGTGCTGGCCGCGCACGGATTCGACGACCTCGCCTGGCACCGGGTCCCGGTGCGGCTGCTCTTCCCCGAGCGCGACCCCGAGCAACGTACCCGGGCCGCCGCCGATGTCCTCGCCGGACTCTGGCAGACCGGCGACCCCCGCCTCGACCGGCTCCCCGAGGCCCTGCTGCCGGTGCTGAACGCCCACTTCCGGACGGCCGAGGAGAGCGCGGACGACACCGGGGCGGACAGCGTCAACGACGACGGGGTCATGCTCGTCGCCGCGCCCCGCTACCACCACTGACGTCCCGTTCGGCCGCCTCCCGAACGGTGGGCGGCCGGACGGCGGGCCGCCGTCCGGCGATCAGCCGAACACCTCGTCGCGGGCCAGGTCGAGCGCGGTGAGCACGGCGCCCTGCAGGACGGCGTTGCCCTCGACCGTGCTCGGGCGGATCTCCGTGGGCGCGAGGGAGCGCAGCGCCACGCGCTCGGCGACCAGCGCGGCCAGGGCCTCACCGCCGGCCCGGCCGGTGGAGCCGCCGAGGACGATCAGCCCCGGGTCGAGCACGGCGACCACCGCGAACAGCCCCCGGGCGATCCGGTCGGCCAGCTGCTCGCGGGGCAGGTCGAGCACGGCCCTGAGGTCGACCGTTTCGCAGAAGCTCTCGCCGCCGATGTCGAGCAGCCCCAGCTCGCCCGCGCCGCCGGAGACCCCGCGCCGCAGCCGCCCGCCGAGCACGACCGCACCGCCGACGCCCTCGTTCTCCAACCAGAGCAGGACGAAGTCCTCGCTGCCGGTGGCCGCGCCGGTCCGGTGCTCGGCGATCGCCGCGAGGTTCACCTCGTTCTCCAGCAGCACCTGTCCGGCCCCGAGCCGGCTGCCGAGCTCCGGCAGCAGGTCGGCCCGCCAGCCGGGAACGTCGTTGCCGGCGATCATCGCCCGGGTGCGCGGGTGCATCAGGCCGGGCGCGCCCACGGCGACCACCTGCAGCGTCCGACCGGCCGCCGCCTCGGCGACCGCCTCGGCGACCAGCGCCGGCAGGTCCACCTCGCCGCCGGCCGGGGGCCGGGGGAGCGGCCGGGCGGCGGAGCCGACGGTGCTGCCGGTGAGGTCGGCGACGGTGACGGCGATTCCGCTGCGCCGGATGTCCACGCCGGCGACCAGGGCGCGGTCGGCCACCAGGGCGTAGAGCCGGGCATTGGGGCCGCGCCGCTCCTCGCCGGTCTCGCCGCCGGCCTCGACCAGGCCGGCCGCGCGCAGCCGTTCCACCAGGTCGGCGACGGTGGGCCGGGACAGGCCGGTGAGGTCGCGCAGCTGCGGCGCGGTCAGCGGACCGTGCGCCAGCAGCAGGTCGAGGGCCAGCCGGTCGTTGATCGCGCGGGCCGTGGCCGGGGTCGCGGTCTTCATGGAGCCATATTAGTCAGGGATCCTGCCTGATGACCTTTTCATCAGGAACCCTGCCTGATAATTTGATGCCCCGTGACCCACCACCGCGCCATCGCGCTCGTCTTCGCCGTCCACGGAGCCGTGTCAGGAAGCCTCATCACCTGCATCCCCTGGTTCCAGCAGCACTTCCACCTCAGTCCGGCCACCCTCGGCCTGCTGCTGCTCTGCCAGCCGGTCGGCGCGTTCCTGGCGATGCCGATGGCCGGCCGGATCGCCCACCGCCTCGGCGGACGCACCGCGACCCGGCTGCTGATCCTGCTCTGGTGCGCCTGGCTGCCGGTGCCCGCGCTGGCCCCCGCACCGGGCTGGCTGTTCGCCGCGTTCCTGGTCTACGGCATGGTCGCCGGCACCAGCGATGTGCTGATGAACGCCCACGGCGTGGCGTTGGAGCGGCGGCTGGGCCGCTCCATCATCGCCGGGCTGCACGGGCGCTGGAGCATCGGCAGCCTGGCCGCCGGCGGTGTGGGCATCCTGGCCTCCGGCTACGGAATGGGCGCCCGGGACCACCTGCTGGCCGTCACCGCCCTGCTGCTGGTGCCGGCCGTGGTCGCGGGCCGGGCGCTGGCCCCGGACGAGCCCGTGGACGCGGACGCCCCGGCGCCGCGCCGGTTCGCGCTCCCCAACCGCGCCATCCTCGCCATCGGCCTGGTCGGCTTCTGCGGGACCTTCGCCGAGGGCGCCACCTCCGACTGGGCGGCCGTCTACACCAGCAAGGTCGCCTCGGCCGGACCGAGCACCGCCACCGCCGCCTACACCGTCTTCATGCTCTGCATGGCCGCCACCCGGCTGGTCGGTGACCGGGTGGTCGGCCGGATCGGGGCGGTGGCCGTCGTCCGGGGCGGCGGGGCCACCGCGGCCGGCGGCGCCGTCCTGGTGGTCCTGGCCCGGACGCCCTGGCTGTGCATCGCCGGCTTCGCACTGGTCGCCCTCGGTATCGCGGTGATCGTGCCGCTGGTCTTCAGCGCCGCCGGCAACTCCGGCGGTGCGGCCGGTGAGGGCGTGGCCGGGGTGGCCACCATCACCTACCTCTCCGGGCTGATCGCCCCGGCAGCGATGGGCTGGGTGGCCGGAGCCCTGTCCTACCCGGCGGCCTTCGCCATGGTCGCCCTCGCCGCCGCGGCGATGGCCGCGCTGGCCGGGACCCTCCGCCGCCGGGGCGACTCCCCCGCCGTCGGCCCGCGCCGTCCGAGCCGCCCGCTGCGGCAGCCGACCGGCTGAGCCCGCGCCGGAGCGGCACCGCCCGGCCGGGGCGGCCCGCCCGGCCGGAGCGGCCCGCGATCCCGGCCCCGAGCTGGGCGACCGCTGAGTGTGACCTGGCTCACGGCTGAGTACGGACGTTTAGAAGGCATCAAGATTGCCGGGATCTTGCACTGCGTGCCACACCCCCGCGCTGCCACTCTGACGCAGGCGGCGAACAGAGGTCCGGTTCGCCGCCGGGGTACGGCCGACAGCGCCGTACTGGAATCTGCAGAAGCGGCGGGACAGCGGTGGACGGCTTTCTGAGGGCGATCTCGTCCTTCCCCACCTCACTGTTCTCGCTGCTGCTCGTGGTGGTCGTCGGGTACTGGGTGCTGGTGCTGGCCGGGGGGATCGGTCACGGGGGGCACCACATCGACGGGGGGACCGGCGGGGGGACCGGCGGCCACGGGGGACACCACGGGTTCGGGGGACTGCAGAGAGCACTGGGCCTGGGCGGAGTGCCGATCACGGTGGCGGTATCACTGGTGATCGCCTTCGCCTGGTTCAGCGCGCTGGCGGGGGACCAGCTCCGGCAGGGCGGGAACGGAGGCCTGCTGCTGCTGGGGGCGACAGCCGGGGGATGGCTGGGTGCACGGGTGCTGGTGTGGCCGCTGCGGCGGATCATGCCGGCCCCCGTGCCGCCGCCCTCCCGCCGCGACTTCGTCGGCCGCGCATGCGTGATCCGGACCGGGCGCGTCGGCCCCGACTTCGGCCAGGCCGAGGTCCGCGCCGAGGACGGCGCCGCCGCGATCGTGCAGGTCAGGCAGAGCACCGAGGAAGCCAGGGGGGTCGGCTCGACGCTCACTGCCGGGGCCGCCGCGCTCATCTACGACTACGACGCCGAGGGCGAGTTCTTCCGGGTGATGCCGGACCTGCCGCATCCTCTCGACGCCCAGGACCGCTCCATCCATTGAGAACCAGTCGCGACCCAGCCGACCCGCAGGGTCGGTCAAAGGACCAGTCATGTCTGCAGTCAGCATCGGCATCGTCGTACTCGTCGGCGTCCTCCTGCTCATCGGCATCGGCAGCATGGTGCTGTTCGGCCGACTGTTCCGGAAGGTCGCCCAGGGCCAGGCCCTGATCATCTCCAAGTCCCGGCACGTCGACGTGACCTTCACCGGCGCACTGGTGGTGCCGGTGGTGCACCGGGCCGAGCTGATGGACATCTCCGTGAAGACCATCGAGATCGCCCGCACCGGCCGCGAGGGCCTGATCTGCCAGGACAACATCCGCGCCGACATCCGGATCACCTTCTTCGTCCGGGTCAACAAGACCGCCGAGGACGTCATCAAGGTCGCCCAGGCGATCGGCACCGAGCGGGCCAGCCACCAGGAGACGATGCAGAACCTCTTCAGCGCCAAGTTCGCCGAGGCCCTGAAGACCGTCGGCAAGCAGTTGGACTTCGTCGACCTCTACACCAAGCGCGAGGAGTTCCGGGACCGGATCGTCGCCGTGATCGGCACCGACCTCAACGGCTACCACCTTGAGGACGCGGCGATCGACCACCTCGAACAGACCCCGATGACCCAGCTCGACCCGGCCAACATCCTGGACGCCCAGGGCATCCGCAAGATCACCGAACTCACCGCGCTGGAGCACATCCAGACCAACGACTTCCAGCGCAACGAGGAGAAGGAGATCACCCGGCAGAACGTCGACGCCCGGGAGGCGGTGCTGGAGCTCGAACGCCGCCGCGCCGAGGCCGAGATCCGGCAGCGCCGCGAGGTCGAGACACTGCGTGCCAAGGAGGAGGCGGAGACCTCCAAGGTCCAGGAGGAGGAGCGGCTCAAGGCGCACAGCGCGCTGCTGCGCACCGAGGAACTGCTGGGCGTGCAGCGGGAGAACCAGGCCCGGGAGATCGCCGTCGCCGAGAAGAACCGCGAGCGGGTCATCGCCGTCGAGACCGAGCGGATCGAGAAGGACCGGCTGCTGGAGGTCGTCAACCGGGAGCGCGAGGTCGAACTCTCCCGCGCCGAGAAGGAGAAGCAGGTCGAGGTCGAGCGCCGGTCCGTCGCCGAGGTCGTCCGCGAACGCGTCTCGGTCGACCGGACCGTGGCCGAGCAGGAGGAGGAGATCAAGCGGGTCCGGGTGGTCCAGGAGGCCGAGCGCACCCGCCAGGCCGTGGTCATCGCCGCCGAGGCCGAGGCCCAGGAACTGCTGGTCAAGGACATCAAGTCGGCCGAGGCCGCCGAGCAGGCCGCGCACTTCCGGGCCCGGGAGCAGCTGGTGCTGGCGGAGGCCCGGAAGCAGAGCGCCGAGTTGGACGCCGACGCGGCGGTCCGGCTGGCCCAGGGCGAGCGGGCCCGGGCCGGCGCGGCCGGACTGGCGGCCGCCGAGGTCTCCGAGCGGCAGGCGCTGGCCGACGCGGCCGGCATCCGCGCCCGGTTGGAGAGCGAGGCCGAGGGCCTGAAGCTGAAGGCCCAGGGCATCGAGAAGGTCGGCCTGGCCGAGGCCGCCGTCAGCGAGAGCAAGGCGCTGGCCGACGCCGCCGGGGTCCGCGCCCGACTGGAGAGCGAGGCCGAGGGCCTCAAGCAGAAGGCCGTGGGCATCGAGAAGGTCGGCCTGGCCGAAGCCGCCGTCAACGAGAGCAAGGCACTCGCCGACGCCGCCGGCATCCGCGCCCGACTGGAGAGCGAGGCCGAAGGCCTCAAGCAGAAGGCCGTGGGCATCGAGAAGGTCGGCCTGGCCGAAGCCGCCGTCAACGAGAGCAAGGCACTCGCCGACGCCGCCGGCATCCGCGCCCGACTGGAGAGCGAGGCCGAAGGCCTGAAGCTGAAGGCCCAGGGCATCGAGAAGGTCGGCCTGGCCGAAGCGGCCGTGAACGAGAGCAAGGCACTGGCCGACGCCGCCGGCATCCGCGCCCGGCTGGAGGGCGAGGCGACCGGGCTCAAGGAGAAGGCCGCGGCGATGGCGACGCTGGACGAGGCCAGCCGCACCCACGAGGAGTTCCGGCTCCGGCTCGCCGCCGAGAAGGAGGTCCGGCTCGCCGGACTGGACGTCCAGCGCCAGGTCGCCGAGGCCCAGGCGGCGGTCCTCGCCGCCGGGTTGGAGGGCGCCGACATCGACATCGTCGGCGGCGACAGCGTGTTCCTGGAGCGGCTGGTCGGCGCGGTCTCCTTCGGCAAGGGCATCGACGGCATCGTCCAGAACTCGGAGACGGTGCAGACGCTGGGAGCGGACTGGCTCGACGGCCGGAAGAGCTTCAGCGGCGACGCCACCGAGGTGCTGCGCTCCCTGGGCGCGGGCGGCCCGCAGAACATCGCGGCGCTGCTGCGGCTGCTCGGCGGCGGCACAGCCGGCACCGGCACGGACGGCACCGGCGCGGCCAACGGCACGCCGGTCGTCAACGGCCTGGCGAAGTAGCACGACGCAGCGGCACGACGGAGCACGGCAAGGGAAGCGGGAACCACCATGGGCGTCGAGGACGGCACCTACCAGCTGCTGCGGGCACGACTCGCGGACCGGTCCGCCGAGTTGGGGCGGCGCACGGCGGAGCTCAACAGCCGGCGGCAGAAGGTCTTCGGCGCCCGGGAGCTGGAGCTGTCCGGCTCGGAGCGGCTGCGGACGGCCGGGGAGGCCCGGCCCTGCGGCCTGGTCGCGGTCACCGACGAGGTGCTGCTGCTCGGCACCTCGGCGCCCGGACCCGAGCAGGGCATGCTCTCGCTGCACCGCCTGGACGGAGGCCCCGGCGCCGAGGTCCCCGGTCTGCTGGACGCTCCGCGCTTCCAGCACGACCTGGCCGAACTGCTGCGCTACTACCGCGACGCCCGGCTGGCCGACCTGGTCCGGACCCCGGCCGGGCTGCTGCTCGCCGTCTTCCGCACCGGGACCGGCGGGGGAGCGGCCGAGGGAAGGGCCCCGGAGGACATCCGGGTGCTGCGCTGGCAGCTCAGCGGCGACCGCTGGGAGTACCTGGACGGCCACGGCGAACGCGACCTCCCCCGGCACCCGCCGTTCGAGCTCGACTGGACGCCGACCGGCCGCGAGCAGCACCGGCAGGGCCGGATCGTCATCGACCTGCCCGGCGACACCGGCAGCGGCACCGGCGGTGCGGTCTCGGTCGCCACGACCGGCGGGATGCTCACCGTGGCCGCCGCCGACGGCCGCACCCTGTTCGAGGAGCCCGTCGCGGAGCCGCTGCAGAGCCTCGCCGACGCCACTGTCGACCACGCCTCGCCCGCACCGCTGCTGGTGCTCCGGATCCGCCCCTACAAGGAGCCCGAGGACCGCTATCTGGTCGTCAACACCCGTACCGGCAGCGTCCGCCGGCACGACTCGCTGGCCCAGGGGGCGCGGCTGCTCCCGGCCGAGCAGGGCCTGATCTTCCCCGACGGCTGCGAACTCGCCGACGGCACCCACCGCAGCTTCCGCGCCGAGGCCGGGGCCATGCGCTTCGACGCCGTCGTCCACTCCCCCAACGGCGAGGACCTGCTCTACGTCCTGCGCAGCCCGGGCCGGGCCCGGGTGCTGCTGCTGCCGTGGAACACCGTCCGCCGCGAGGCCGGCGCACCGCTCCACGGCGCCGCCCACACGCTGCTGCCCGACGGCACGCTGGTGCTGCTCAAGCCCGGACGCGAGGCCGTCCGCAGCCACGACGTCCAGCTCTGGCACACGCCCTTCACCTCCGCCGAGTACGCCGCCGCCCAGCCGGTCGGCGAGGGACCGCTCGCCCGGATCGGCAACGCCGACCTGGTCCGTGGCATCGCCGACTGCCTGGACGCGGTCCGCAGCGGCGCCGCCGACGACACCGATCCGGCGGTCGTCGTCGACGCCTGCGCCAAGGCCGCGGACCGGCACCACTGGCTGGCCGCCACCGGGCTGCTCGAACCGCTGGCCGAACTCCGCGCCGCCGCCGAACTCCTGGGCGCCGAAAGGGAACGCGTCGCCGCCCTCGCCGTCCGCGCCGCCGAGGCCCTGGACCAGGCCCGCGAGCAGACCGCCGCGCTGCTCCGCCGGGCGCAGGGCGAACCGCCGACCGACGCCGACGCCTGGGCGCTGCTGCTGGACGGGCTCCGGCGGGCCCAGGGCCGCACCCGGCTGCTGCGCGAGCTGCCGCAACTCGACCTGGAGGCCCTGGCCGAGGTCGAGCAGCGGCTCGCCGCCGGACTCACCGCCGCCACCGGACGCGCCCTCGCCTTCCTGGCCGGCCCCGACGCCTTCACCGCACCGCTCGCCGCCGCGGAGGCCGCGGCCGTGGAGGCCGCCGCGACCGGCACCGCCGCCGAAGCCGCGGAGCTCGCGGCCCGGCTCACCGCCCAGGCCGAGGCTCTGACCACGGTCGGCGACCTGGTCACCGGCGCCCAGCTCGGCGACGGGCAGTCCGACAACGGTGGAGCCCCGGGCGAGGGCGACGGCGCCGACGCCACCACCGGCACCGCCGTGCTGCTCGCCCTCGGCGAGGTGCTGGCCGCCGTCAACCGCGCCCGCGCCGTTCTCGACGCCCGCCGCCGCAGCCTGCTGGACGAGGAGCACCGGGCCGCCCACGCCGCCGAGTCGGCCCTGCTCGCCCAGGCCACCACGGCCGGGCTGGCCGCCGCCGACACCCCCGCCGGCTGCGACGAGCAGCTCGCCAGGCTGCTGCTCAGGCTGGACGGTCTGGACGCCCGCTTCGCCGAGGCCGAGGACCTCGCCGAACGGCTCGCCGCGCGCCGCGAGGAGATCCAGCAGGCCTTCGCCGTCCGCCGGCAGTCGCTGCTCGACGAGGCCGCCGCCCGCGCCGCCCGGACCGCCGCCTCCGCCGGGCGCGCGCTGGAGGCGCTGCGCCGCCGGCTGGCCGCCCTGCCCGCCGCCGAGGACGTCCACACCTGCCTCGCCACCGACCCGATGGCGGTCCGGGTCCGCTCCGCCGCCGCCGAGCTGCGCGAACTCGGCGACCCGGTCCGGGCACAGGAGTTGGACGACGGCCTGACCGCCGCCGGACGGCTGGCCGCCCGGGCCCTGCGCGACCGGGCCGAGCTGTCCGCCGACGGCGGCGCCACCGTCCGCCTCGGCCGGCACCGGTTCGCCGTCCACCGCGAGCCGGTCGAACTGGCGCTGCTGCCCGACGGCGACGGCCTGGTCTATGCCGTCACCGGAACCGGCTACCGCCGCCCGGCCACCGACCCGGCGCTGCTGGCCGGCCGGGAGTTCTGGACCCAGACCCTGGTCAGCGAGGACCCCGGGCTCTGCCGGGCCGAGTACCTGGCCACCGGGCTGCTCGACGCCACGTCACCGTCCTTCTCCGGTACGGACGGTGAGGCCATCGGTGCGGAACTGCTGGAGCTGGTCCGCAGGGCGGCGGAGACGGCGTACGACGAGGGATACGAGCGGGGCGTGCACGACCAGGACGCAGCGCTCATCCTCGGCGCGCTGCGGCGGCTGCGCGCCGGAGCGGGGCTGCTGCGCCATCCCGCGCCGCAGCGCGCGACCGCGCAGCTCTTCTGGGCGCACGGCGCGTCCGAAACGGCCCGCTCCGCCTGGCAGCTCCGCGCCCGCTCGCTGACCGCCGCCCGCGCCGCCTTCGGCCCCGGCAGCGCCCCTACCCCGGCGGACGTCCCGGCCCCACTGACCGTCCCGGCCGCATTGACCGACCTGGCCGCCGAACTCACCGATGCCATCGACGCCTTCGCCCGCGCCACCGGCCTCCCTCCGGCCCCGGACGTCGGGACCTACCTGGCGGAGGAGCTGGCCGCCGCCCCCGAGGGCTTCGCCTGCGGCAGCGCCGCCCGGCAGCTGCTCGACGGGCTCCGCCACGCCGCCGGGCCCCGGCCCGAGGAGGACCTGCGGCAGTTGGGCGACGACCTCGCCGCCCGGCACCAACTCGCCACCGGCTGGCTCGACTCCTACGCCGACGCCACCGGCCTCCCCGCCGCCGACCGCGCCGCCCGGCCCGAGGCGGTCGCCCTGCTGTGCGCGGCCGACCTGCCGCGCTACCCGGTCGACGCGCCGCTCAGCGAGACCGTCGACGGGCTGCTCGGCCGCCACCCCCGGATCCAGGACCGCCGCCTCACCGTTCGCATCGACGAACTCCCCTACCGCGCAGCCGCGTTCCGCCGACAGCGGGTCCCGGCCCACCGCGCCTTCCAGCGACAGCGCGCGGAGCTGCTCACCGCCGAACGGAACCGGCTGCGCCTGGAGGAGTACCGGCCCCGGCCGCTGTCCGGCTTCGTCCGCAACCAGCTCATCGACGAGGTCTACCTGCCGCTGGTCGGCGACAACCTCGCCCGGCAGCTCGGCGCCGCGGACTCCGCCTCCGCCGACCGCAGCGGGCTGCTGCTCCTCCTCTCCCCTCCCGGCTACGGCAAGACGACCCTGCTGGAGTACGTCGCCGACCGGCTCGGACTGCTGATGGTCCGGGTCGACGGCCCGGCCCTGGGCACCGGGACGACCTCGCTCGACCCCGACCGGGCGCCGGACGCCGCCGCCCGCCGCGAGGTGGAGAAGATCGTCTTCGCACTGGAGGCGGGCAGCAATGTGCTGTTGCACCTCGACGACATCCAGCACCTGTCCCCCGAGCTGCTGGAGAAGTTCATCCCGCTCTGCGACAGCCAGCGCCGGATCGAGGCCGTCTCCGACGGCCGGGCCCGCAGCTTCGACCTGCGCGGACGCCGCTTCGCCGTCTGCCTGGCCGGCAACCCGTACACGGCCTCGGGCCGACGCTTCACCATTCCCGACATGCTGGCCAACCGCGCCGACGTGTGGAACCTCGGCGAGGTGCTGTCCGGGCGCGGGGAACTGTTCGCCCAGAGCTTCCTGGAGAACGCCCTCGCCGCCAATCCCGTGCTCGCCCCGCTGGCCGGCGGCGACCCGGCCGAACTGCGGCTGCTGATCCGGCTCGGCTCCGGCGACCCGGCCGCCCGGGCCGACCAGCTCGGCCGCGCCGTACCCGACCTGGACCGGGTGCTGGCCACGCTGACCCGGCTGAGCACCGTCCAGCGCACCGTGCTCGCGGTCAACCGGGCGTACACCGCCTCGGCCGCCCAGGACGACGCGACCAGGACCGAACCGCCGTTCCTGCTCCAGGGCTCCTACCGGACCATGAACGCCCTGGCTGCCCGGATCGACCCGCTGCTCGACGAACGGGAGCTGGAGGCCCTGCTGGACGACCACTACCGGGCCGAGGCACAGACCCTCGGCAACGCCGCCGAGGCCAACCTGCTGCGCCTCGCCCAGCTGCGTGGACGGGCGACCGCCGAGCAGACCGCGCGCTGGGAGCAGGTCCGCACGGGCTACCCGGCCGGCTGATCCCGCCCGCCGTCCGGCCAGGGCTCCGGCCAGGCCTCCGGAGCCGGGTCCGGCAGCGGCCCCCGCAGCGGCTCCGGCAGTGACTCAGGCAGTGACTCCGGTTCGGGCCAGCCCAGCAGCCGGGCCCCCAGCGCCGCCGTCTCCAGGGTGTAGCGCTGGAGCGAGTCGTCCGGGTCCAGTCCGGTCAACTGGGTTATCCGGGCCAGCCGGTAGGACAGCGCCCGGACGCTCAGGTCCAGCCGCCGCGCGGCCTCGGCCGCCACGAAGCGGGCCTCCGCGTACACCGCGAGGGTCTCCAGCAGCGGGGCCGCGCCGCCCCTGGCGCCCGCCAGCGGACCGAGCACGCTGTGCACCAGGTCGGCCAGCGCCTCCCGGTCCCGCAGCAGCACCGGCAGCACCAGCAGGTCCGCCGCGTGGAGCAGCGGCCCCGGCAGATTGAGCCGGGTCGCCTGCTCCAGCGCGGTCCTGGCCTCCTCGTAGGAGTGCAGCACCCCGCCCGGGCCGCTGTGCGCCCGGCCGACCGCCACCCGGCGGCCCTGGGTCAGCGCCGCGAAGCCCTTGACCGCACGGCTCTCACCGGGGCCGCTCGGCACGATGCACACCAGCCGGCCGTGCTTCACCGCGAGCAGCACCTCCTGCTCGCCGAGGCGGCCGAGCAACTGCCGCTCCACGCCGCGCACCAGCGGGTCCTCCAGGTCGTAGCCGTCCCCCTCGGCCACGGCCACGACATGCGCACAGGACAGGTTCAGCCCGAAGCGCTCGGCGTGCTCCGCCAGCCGCCCCAGGTCGCTGCGGTTGCTGAGCAGGTCCGCGAGGAACTCGCGGCGGCTCGCCTCCTCCTGCTGCAGCCGGTGCCGGTGCGCCCGACCGTGCCCCTCGGCCAGCGCCGAGACGGCGGCGCGGAGCGCGGCCATCGAGGGGGCGTCGACCGCCCGGCCGAGCCAGACCGTCCCGGTGCTGGCCAGCTGCTCGTCGATCACCTCGGCCAGCCCCCGGCCCCTGGTGGCGGCCAGGTCCCCGTCCGCGCGGAAGGACTCCAACTCCTCGCGCCGCAGCTTGCGCCCGGTATGTGCGACTTCGTTCAGCAACTCGGCCCAGGCGGTGGCCATCGGTGCGGTTCCTCCCGTGCGGTTGCGGCGTCGGCCGCCGACCGCTGCGGTCGCTGCGGTCCCTGCTACTACGACGCGTCAGAGTAACCGGCCCCGACCAGCACGGAAACAGTGGGCCACTGACGCGTTCTTAACGCCACGTCAGCGGGGTCCGTCCATGAGCCCGCCCGCCCAGGCCCAGGCCGCGATCTCGACCCGGTTGCGGACCCCGAGTTTGGCCTGGATCGTCGCCAGATGGCTCTTGACCGTGCTGAGCGAGATGAAGAGGCCCGCCGCGATCTCCTGGTTGGTCCGGCCCCGGGCGATGGCCCGGATCACCTCGTTCTCCCGCGCCGACAGCGGACGGCCGGGCAGCGGACGGCCCGGCCGCGCCGCACCCGACCGCACCGCACCCGACCCCGCACCCGACCCCGCACCGGCGGCCGCCCCCGCGCCCGCACCGCGCTCCGGGGCGAGGTGCCGCAGCAGCCGCAGGGTGACCGAGGGGGAGATCAGCGCGTCCCCGCTGTGGGCGGCCCGGACCGCCTCGACCAGCAGCGCCGGACCGGCGTCCTTCAGCACGAAGCCCACCGCCCCGGCCCGCAGCGCGCCGTGGACGTACTCGTCCAGGTCGAAAGTGGTGACCACGACCACCCGGAGCGGATCGGCCACCACCGGGCCGGCCAGGGCGCGGGTGACCTCGATGCCGTCGAGCAGCGGCATCCGGACGTCCACCAGGCACACGTCCGGGCGCAGCCGCCGGGCCAGCGCGACCGCCTCCGCGCCGTCGGCGGCCTCGCCGACCACCACCAGGTCCGGCTGGTCCTCCAGGATCAGCCGCAGCCCGCCGCGGACCATCGCCTGGTCGTCGGCGATCAGCACGCTGATGCTCATCGTCGCTCCTCCAGCGGCAGAACGGCCGACACCGTCCAGCCCGCGCCCTCGGACCCCGCACCGGGACCGGGACCGGCGTACAGCGTCCCGCCCAGCGCCTCGACCCGCTCGCGCATCCCGATCAGCCCGAACCCACCCGGCCGCGGCGGGCGCACGGACACCGGCGGGGCGTCGTCCCGCACCTCCACCGCGACCCCGGCGTCCACCCGGCGGACGCTGACGACCGCCGAACGCGCGTGAGCGGCATGGCGGGCGATATTGGTGAGGCCCTCCTGGACGATCCGATGGACGGTGCTGGTCACCTCCGGCGGCCAGTCCGCGGTACCGGTCGGCTGGTCGAGCCGCACCGCCGGACCGTGTCCCTCGAAGCGGCGGACCAGGTCGACGAGTTGCTCGGGTCCGGACGCGGTGCCGACCGCGTCCTCGGCGTCCCGCAGCAGGCCCACCACCCGGCGCATCGCGGCCAGTGCCTCGGTCCCCGCCGCCTCGATGCCGGCCAGCGTGCCGTCCAGCTGTTCGGGGTTCCGTCGGGCGACGATCCGCGCGCCCTGGGCCTGGAGCACCACGCCGGTGATGTGATGAGCCACCACATCATGCAACTCCCGTGCCAGAGCCAGTCGTTCGTCGCGGCGCACCGACTCCGCCATGGCCCGGCGGCGATGGTCGCGGAACCGCAGGCCCAGCCCGCAGCCGAGCCCGACGCACCACAGCTGCAGCCCGATACGGAACGCGGTGGTCGAGGCGCCGGCCGTGTGCTCGACGCCGAACAGGCCGCCCGCGAACAGCGTCACGCCGCCGAAGGCGACCCCGGCGGCCCGACGGGCCGGCAGCGAGCGGACCGCCGTTCCAGCCAGTACCAGCAGGCCCAGCACCGCCGCTCCCCCCGGCTCGCCGGGCAGCCCGGCGACCACGGCGACCAGGCCGGCCGTCCCCGCCACGGCCAGCCCGAACACCGGCGCCCACCCCCGGAGCCGGTCGCGCAGCAGCGCGGCGGCGCAGACCACCACGCCCACAGCGACATCGAACAGCCAGACCCGCCCCTCCCGGGCGTACCGGGCCGCCACCAGGACCAGCACCAGGGCGAGGACCGCGCCGAGCCCGGCATTCAGCACGGCCCCGAACCGTCGGGCCGGCCGGTCTGCCGCATCCACTACTCCGTTCACGCCGTCGACGCTACGTGATCCCCCGGGCCGTCGAACCGGCCGAAAGTACGACTCGGCCCGGCCGAACCGTTCCTTCGGCCGGTGCGGGGGCGGGACCGCCGCCCGGAGGGTGGAGCCATGCCAGCCATCCACTCCGCGCTCACCGTGTTCAGCGCGCTCAGCCCGCTCGCCGCCCCGGCCCCGGCGCCGACCACCCAGCGAAGTCCGCTGCTCTACGCCTGGCTCGTGCTCCAGGCAGTCGTGCTGCTGCTGGTGATCGGCCTGGTGATCCGCCATGTCCGCCGCTTCGCCAGGTCCCGGCGGCCCCACCGCCCGAGCACCGGCCCCGCCCCGCGGCCGGAGACCCGGGCGCTCGGCAAGCGCAAGCGCTGAGCCCGCCGCCACGCCCTCGCCGCGCCCTCGCCGCGCTGCTCGCCGCGCTCCGCTTCGGCCGGATCCGGGGGCGGCTCGGTCGAGCGGCCGGGCCGGTCAGGCGTGGAGCCTGCTCGGCGTGAGGACCAGGGCGACGGAGAAGAGCTCGGCGAACTTCTCGGGGGTGCCGAACACCACCCCTATCCGCTCCAGGTACTTGGCCGCAAAGGCCGGTTGCTCGTGCGCGGCCGGCTCGTCGTGGCTCTGCCGGAGGGTCCCCTCGATCCGGACGACGTCCCGGCCGAGGTCGGTGACGTCGAGGGTCAGGCTCACCCGGGGGTTCCCGACGATGTTGCGGAGCTTGGCCTTCCCCGGCTGGCTGTAGAGCAGGATCGTGCCGTCCTCGCGCAGCAGGAACCAGACCGGGACGCTGGCCGGCTGTCCGTCCGGGCCCACCGTGGTCAGCCAGGCGATGAGGTTGCTCCGCAGCCGGGCCTCGACCCGTTCGCGCTTGTTCTGAGGAAGTTGCGACGTGAGTCCCATGGTTCCGCCTCTCACTCGGTTTTCGCTCACCTCGAAGCTACCGCAGGGATCTGACGGACCGTCCGACAATGTTCGGACGGGCTAGACGGTCCTGACGACGGTGCCGGCCGCTTCGAGCGCCGCCACCTCGTCGGCGGGCGCGGCAGTGTCGGTGACGAGGGTGTGCACGAGGGTGGAGGGGCCGACGTAGGCATGGGCGGTGCGGCCGAGTTTGCCGCCGTCGGCGGCGGCGATGATGCGGCGGGTGGAGGCGATGATCCCCTTCTTCACTGCCGCGTCGTCGAGGTCGTAGGCGGTCAGGCCCTCGGCGGCGCTCAGGCCGCAGCAGCCGAGGACCGCGGTGTCGAAGCGCAGCGCCGCGAGGGAGGCGAGGGTGAGGGGGCCGGTCAGGGCGCCCTCACCGTTGCGGGGCCGTCCGCCGGGCACCATCAGGGCGGTCGCGGCGGGGGCGTCGCTGAGTGCGTGGATGGCCTGCAAGGACAGGGGCATCACGGTGAGCTGTCGGCCGTGCAGCAGTCGGGCGACCTCCAGGCAGGTGGTGCCGGTGTCGAGCAGGACGGTCTCGCCGTCCGCGACGAGTCGCGAGACCTCGGCGGCGATCCGGCGCTTGGCGTCGACCGCCTCGTGGGCGCGCAGGGCGAAGGGCGGCTCCTCGCCGCGCAGCAGCAGGGTGCGCGCCCCGCCACGGAATCGTTCGAGCACGCCCTGCGCGGCCAGGGCGTCCAGATCGCGGCGGACGGTCATCTCCGAGGCGCCGGTCAGCTCGGCGAGTTCCGGGACAGTGGCACTGCCCGAGTCCTTCACGGCCCGGGCGATCAGTCGGTGCCGGTCTGCGTTGCTCATACCGCGATTGAACACCACCCTGGAACGAACAGGCAATATGTTCGCAGAGTGGCTTTCCAAACACTTATCTTGTTCGTTACGGTGGTCGCATGGAACGTTCACTGCGAGCCGCCCGCGTGGCGACCTTCGTCTACTTCGTCCTCGACGGCACCTTGATGGGCATGTGGCTGGTGCAGATCCCCGCCGTCGAGAAGCGCGTGGGCATCAGCAACGCGACGCTGGGAAGCCTGCTGGTGCTCCTCGGCCTCGGCGCCTTCCTCGGCATGCAGGTCGCCGGCCGGTTGGCCGACCGGTTCGGCACGCGCCTCGTGGTCCCCGCCTCGGCCGTGCTGTGCGGTGCGTCGCTGGTACTGCCGGGCCTGGCCCGGGAGCCCTGGGCGCTGGCCGGCGCGCTGCTGGTGTTCGGCTTCGGCAACGGCTGCCTGGACGTGAGCATGAACGCCCATGCCGTGCACGTGGAGAAGGCCTACAACCGCCCCGTCATGTCCGCCTTCCACGCCACCTTCTCGGTCGGCGGGGTCATCGCCGCGCTCGTCGGGGCCCGGGCGGCCGGCGCGGGGATGAGTCCCGCCGCGATCCTCGGCGCCTCGGGAGCCGTGGGCATCGTCGTCGCCCTGCTCGCGGCCCGCAGCCTGCTGGCGACCGTACCGGCCTCGCCCGGACCCGTGGCCGGGCCCGGAGCAACGGCCCTGGAAGGCATGGGGGAACCGGCGGCGAAGCGGCGTACCGCCCCCCGACGCATCTGGATCCTCGCCGCCCTGGCACTGATGTGCATGCTCTGCGAGGGCGTCGCCAACGACTGGAGTGCGCTGGAGGCGAAGAACATCCTCGGTGCCCCCGCAGCCACCGCCTCGTTCGCCTACGGCACCTACGCCGCGGCCATGACCATCGGCAGGCTGCTGGCCGATCGCGTCTCCCGGCGATTCGGGTCGGCAGCCGTCCTGCGCTACGGCGCGGCCGCCGGCGCCGTCGGCCTCACGGTCGTGGCCTTCTCCCCGTGGATCTGGACGGCCCTGGTGGGCTGGGCGGTGTTCGGCCTGGGCCTGTCCGGCTGCGTCCCGCAGTTGTTCAGCGCCGCCGGGCACACGGATCCCGCCGCCGCGGGCGCCAACGTCTCCCGGGTCGCCGGCCTCGGCTACCTCGGGATGCTCGCCGGCCCGGCGCTGATCGGCTGGATGACCCGGCTCATGGGGCTCAACCACACGTTCCTGCTTCCGGCGCTGCTGTTGGTGGTCGCCGCCGTCGCCGCCGGGATCCTGCGCACCGGAGCCCAGCGGGAGTCCGAACCCGAGCCGGAACCCGAGACCGAACCGGCGCAGTGCCCTTGAACGTTCGTCGCCGCACTGGAAAGGAGTCGCCATGGCCGCCGGCCATCGGATCGTGCTGTTCGACCTCTTCGGGGTGATCGCCCTGCAGCAGCGCCCGGGCTCCCTCGCCCGGATGGCCGCCTGCTGCAACGCGCCCACGGACGCCTTCACCACGGCCTACTGGGAGCTGCGCCCGCCCTACGACGCCGGACGGCAGTCCGCGCCGGAGTACTGGGCCGGGGTCCTACGGCTGCTCTCACGTCCTGCCGATCCCGGCACGACGGAGGAGTTGCGGCTCGCCGACATCGACAGCTGGTCACGCGTCGACCGGCGCATGGTCTCCTTCACCCGATCCCTGCGCAGCCGCGCCCGAGTCGCCGTGCTCTCCAACATTCCCGCGGACCACGCGGACGCCTTCCTCGCGGCCCAGCCCTGGATGCACAGCCTCGACCTCCTCGCCCTCTCCGGGAAGATCAACACGGCCAAGCCGGAACCGGCCGCGTTCCACCACTGCATCAACGCCCTGCACGCCGCCCCAGCCGACTTCCTCTTCGTCGACGACCGTGCGGAGAACGTCGGCGCCGCACGGGCCGTCGGCATGACGGCACACGTCTTCACCGGACTCGACGACCTGGTGGAGGTCATCGACAGCTGGCTGGCGACCGGTGCCGGGTCGCCCACGGCATCCCGGCACTGACCTCACCGGCGACCACATGGCGTCAGCTCTGTGCCATGTCCACGAAGCGCGAGTAGTGCCCCTGGAAGGCCACGGTGATCGTCGCCGTGGGTCCGTTACGGTGCTTGGCCACAATCAGGTCAGCCTCGCCGGCACGCGGCGACTCCTTCTCGTAGGCGTCCTCCCGGTGCAGCAGGATGACCATGTCCGCGTCCTGCTCGATGCTGCCGGATTCGCGCAGGTCGGAGACCATGGGGCGCTTGTCGGTGCGCTGTTCCGGGCCACGGTTCAGCTGGGACAGCGCGATGACCGGGAGTTCCAGTTCCTTTGCGAGCAGCTTGAGGTTTCGCGACATCTCGGAGACCTCCTGCTGCCGGCTCTCCGGTCGGCGCGAACCGCCCGCCTGCATCAGCTGGAGGTAGTCGATGACGACCAGGCGCAGGTCGTTCCGCTGCTTGAGCCGCCGGCACTTGGCCCGGATCTCCATCATCGACAGATTGGGGGAGTCGTCGATGTAGAGCGGGGCGTCGTTCAGCTCCGGCATCCGCCGGGCCAGCCGGGTCCAGTCCTCATCGGTCATGTTCCCGGAGCGCATGTGGTGCAGGGCGACCCGGGCCTCGGCCGAGAGCAGTCGCATGGCGATCTCGTTGCGGCCCATCTCCAGTGAGAAGAACACACTCGGGATCTTGTGCTTGACCGAGCAGGACCGGGCGAAGTCCAGGGCCAGCGTCGAATTGTGAACGATGATGTCGTTCGCCACGAAGTTGTGCGTCCCGTCGACCGTCAGGTCGTAGACCTCGGCCTCGCCGTCCGGCAGCACCGACTCGACCCGGTCCCACTGGACGTCCGAGGTCGCGATGGACGCGAGCAGCTGCGACTCGAGCGCCTTGGCCAGTTCGAGCAGCCGATGGCGGCTCAGCTGCTGCCCCACATGCCAGTTGTGGTTGCGCGGACGTCCGGTGCGCTCGCTGATCTCCGACCAGCTGCGATCGCCCTTCTCCTCCTTGACCGACTCCCAGACCTCGCCCGGGACCAGGTCGAGGTCGGGCTGCCCGGTCCTCTCGCCGCAGGCCGCCAGAGCCTCAGCGACCTGGCGCTCCTTGGCGAAGATGCCGACGCGGGCCGCGAACACACGGATCTGGTCGATGTCGTGGATCAGCACCTGGTAGGCGACCCGCCGCTCGCCCTCGTAGGCCACCGTCCGGCGCACCGTCCTGGCCACGATGCCGAGGCGCAGCAGCAACTGAGCCACGTCCCGCGCCAGCCGCTCGCTGACGGAGCAGTAGCCGATCTGGGGTTGGCTGCCCGGCTTCGAGACCGAGGCCCATCCGTCCGTGGCGTAGAGGCGCGAGAGGAAGAGCGCGATCTGCTGCTCGGGGAGCCGGAAGAAGACCTCGGGCACGAACGTGCTGTGGCTGTCCGTCCCCATCAGCCCCCAGGCCCTGAGCTGCGAAGTCAACGGGTTCGCGCCCGGGGTGGCAGCGGAGAAGGCCACCCTGGAGGGATGCTCGTGCTCCGTCACCCCGAAGAGCCGGCAGTCCGCGTCGCTGCATCGACGCGGCACCGAGAGGTGTGTCCGCAGCAGCGCCTCCCCCGCCCAGCGCGCGGCATCATTCCGGATCGACTCCGACCCGGACGTGAGTTCCGGGGTCCGGCCACGCAGACATCCATCGCCCAGGAGGTAGCCGGTCAGGGCCACCAGCGCGCTGGACAGCTCCGCCGAGGGCAGACACGGCAGGGTCCGCGCGACGGCGATGCGGTCGCCGATCCGCAGTTCCTCCAGCGGCACCCACCCCCGCAGCGTCCGGAACGGATGGTTCCCGGTCGCCGAGATGCTCCTCCCCAGCTGTGTCGTCAGCTTGAACACCGAGCGGCGCCCGTTGTGGAGGAAGTCCGAGGGCCGGACAGCCTCCAGCCCCCAGTCGTCTGTCAGCGTGTGAACTTCCAGTCGCTCACCGGCTTGGCCCCGGCGGACGAAGTCCTTGACCGCGATCCGTTCGCCGGTGCTCGCCTCCACCAGAACAGTTTCGCCATGCACGCACTTGCCCATGGCGGGGCGGGCCGCGACGACGATCATCTGGCCCGGGTGGAGGCCGTTGGTCAGGGCGTCGAGGTCGGCGAAGCCGGTGGGGACGCCGGACATCTGGCCGCTGCGCGAACCGATCGACTCGATCTCGTCGAGGGCGCCCTCCATGATGTCGCCGAGCGGCGCGTAGTCCTCGTTGGTGCGCTGCTCGGTGACGGCGTAGATCTCCGCCTGGGCGGCGTTGACGATCTCGTCGACGTCGCCCTCGGAGGCGTATCCCATCTGGGCGATCCTGGTGCCCGCCTCGACCAGCCGGCGCAGCACCGCGCGCTCGTGCACGATCTCGGCGTAGTACTCGGCGTTGGCGGCCGTGGGGACGGAGTTGACCAGGGTGTGCAGATAGGAGGGGCCGCCGACGCGGGTGATCTCGCCGCGCTTGACCAGCTCGCTGGCGACGGTGATCGGGTCGGCCGGCTCGCCGCGGGCGTAGAGGTCGAGGATCGCGCCGTGGATCAGCTCGTGGGCGGGGCGGTAGTAGTCGGCCGGCTTGATGACCTCGACGACGTCGGCGATGGCGTCCTTGGACAGCAGCATGCCGCCGAGGACGGACTGCTCGGCGGCCAGGTCCTGCGGGGGGACCCGCTCGTAGTCGGCCGCCGCGCCCTTGTCCTCGTAGCCGTCGCCGCCGCGGCCACCCCGGCCGCCGCCCTTGCCGCCGCCGCCGTTGCCGTTGCCGGAGGAACCGTAGGAGGAACGGTCCGCCGCGCTCCCGCCACCGTTCCCGCCACCGGCCCGCTTGAAGGGCAGCCGGTCACCGGCCCCGCCGGGCTCGGGCGGGGGCGGCCACTCCTCGTCGGGCGGCGGCACGTCGTCGTGGTCGTCGTACGGAACGTCGCTCATCGCGTACCCCTGCCCGGGGTCGTCCCGTATGCCTCGCCCATCGTGCGCCTCCCGTGCCGAGCCCTGCTGGTCGTTCCACGCGACCGCCCGGGGAGGGCGCTCGCGTCACCTCTTCTATACGGCACCGCTCTGACAAAACGGTTCCCTGCGCGCAGGTGCGGCGCGTCGGCAGACCGCCCACGCTAAGGGGGAAAACGCCCGCCGTCCAAGGCGGTTATCCACAGGGGGTGTGGATGAACGGGCAACGGCTGTGGAGAACTGCCCCGAAGCTGTGCACGACGCGGGGGACAACCTGTGGACAACCCGCCGCTCCGCTCACAAGCACCGCCCTGACCTGCTATGACTCCACCCTGGACACCCGCGTGAGAAAAACTTCACGAAGCCTGCGAAGTCCACGACCAGGGGTGCGCGAACCGCTACGGGGCGCAGTGAAATGTAATGACCAGTTCCCTCTTGCACTGCTTACTTGTGGATGACTACGGTAGGATCATGAGATCTCCCACGGACCCCACCGCGCGCAGCGGCCACGATCGGGAGATCCTAGCCCTCGCGATCCCCGCGTTCGGCGCCCTGATCGCCGAACCGCTCTTCCTGATGGCCGACTCCGCGATCATCGGACACCTGGGCACACCGCAGCTCGCGGGGCTCGGCATCGCCGCCGCGATGCTCACCACCCTGGTCAACGTCTTCATCTTCCTCGCCTACGCGACCACCGCCGCCGTCGCCCGCCGGGTCGGCTCCGGTGACCAGCGGGCCGCGATCCAGCAGGGCGTCGACGGCATCTGGCTGGCGCTGATCCTCTCCGTCCCGGTGGTCGGCCTGGCGCTCCCGCTCGCGCCCGCGCTGGTCCACCTGTTCGGGGCCTCCGCCACCGCCGCCCCCTACGCGATCACCTACCTGCGGATCAGCGCCCTCGGCATACCCGCGATGCTGGCGGTGATGGCCGCCACCGGCGTGCTGCGGGGGCTCCAGGACACGCGCACCCCGCTGCTGGTCGCGATCACCGGCTTCTCCGCCAACCTGGTGCTCAACCTGCTGCTGGTGTTCGGCGCCGGGCTCGGCATCGCCGGCTCGGCCCTGGGCACCGTCCTCGCCCAGTGGGGCATGGCCGCGGCCTACCTGGTCGTGGTGGTCCGCGGCGCCCGGAGGACCGGGGCGGGGCTGCGGCCCGACCTGGCCGGCATCCGGGCCTGCGCCACCGCCGGCGCCCCGCTGCTGGTCCGCGCCCTCAGCCTGCGCGCCATCCTGCTGATCGCCACCGCCGTCGCCGCCCGGCTCGGCAACACCTCCATGGCCGCCCACCAGATCGCCATGTCGCTCTGGGGCTTCCTGGCCTTCGCCCTGGACGCCATCGCCATCGCCGGCCAGGCGATCATCGGCCGCTACCTCGGCGCCGGGAACGCGACCGGCGCCCGGATGGCGACCCGGCGGATGGTCGAGTGGGGCGTGGGCGCGGGATTCGTCCTGGGCGTCCTGCTGCTGCTCACCCGCCCCCTGTACCTGCCGCTCTTCACCGAGGACCCGTCGGTCCGGCACCAGCTCGACGCCGCACTGCTGGTCGCCGCCCTCGGCCAACCCGTCTGCGGCGCGGTCTTCGTGCTGGACGGTGTGCTGATGGGGGCCGGCGACGGCCCCTACCTCGCCTGGGCGATGCTGGGGACCCTCGCCGTCTACACCTCGGTGGTGGTGACCGTCGCCAGCGGGAGCCTGGTCGCGCTGTGGATCGCCATCGACCTGTGCATGGCGGTCCGGCTGCTCTCCCTCGGCGCGCGGGCCCGCACCGGGGCCTGGCTGGTCACCGGAGCGGTCCGCGGCTGACCCGGCCGACCCCCGGTGCGGGTCGGGGCCGCCCCATCGGAGCCGCCCCCTCGGAGCCGATCCCGGTCAGACCCGCAGCCGGCGCTGGTAGAAGGCCGTCCCGTGGAGCGGACGGCCGCCCATCCCCCGGTAGGCGGACTCCGCCGCCGCGTCACCGAGCGGCACCCGGGATCCGCGCAGCACCCCGTACCCGGCCGCGACCAGGTTCCGGTACAGCTCCCGGGAGAGCAGCGTCTGATAGCCCCGGCCCTGCCACTCCGGCAGCGTCCCCATCGCCACCAGCACCGCCTCGCGCCGGCGGCGGGCCCGGCCGGCCCGCAGCCGCAGGGCTCCGGCCGGGCCGATCCGGCCCCCGTGCTCGACCAGGTACGGCGAGGCGTCCGGCACCGCCAGCACGAAGGCGACCGGGACACCCGACCGCTCCAGCCACAGCAGCAGCCGGTCGTCCAGGACCTGGCGCAGCTCCCGCGCCCGCTCCGCGAAGTCCTCGGCCGAGATCTCGGTGCGCTGCTCCTGCCGCTCGGCGGAGGCGTTGAGGATGCCGTGCAGGGTCGGCAGCAGTCGGCGCACGGACCGGCCCCGGCCGCAGTGGACGGTGAGCCGCTCCCGCAGCAGCCGCCGCTCGTCGAAGGGGAAGGACTTCTCCGGGGTGAGCCGGCCGAGCTCGGTCAGCCCCTCGCAGATCCAGGTCCGTCCGGGCCAGCGCCGGGTGAAGCCGTGGCGTTCGTAGGCGGCGCGGTAGTGCGCCGGGCTCCAGCCGCCGCCGCTGAAGCCGCGCCGGTCGAAGCCCGAGGTGAGCACCCCGGGGGACTGGTCCGGCAGCAGTTCGACCGGGCCGAGCACCAGGTCGCAGCCGCTGACCGCACCGGCCTGCTCGGCGAGGTCGAGCAGTTCCTTGCCCGGCTCGTCCAGCGCACCCTGCCGGTCGGTCCGGCGGTCCGCGAACTCGGTGAGGCCGAACAGTTGGACGCTGCGGCCGACCCTGGCCTCCAGCGCGCTGTTGCGGTGCAGGCAGGTCCGGCCGACGGTCCGGCCGTGCTCGTCGCGGGCGAGGTAGAGGTCCACCGGCCCGTAGCGCCGGTGCGGCCCGCTCCCGGCGTACCAGGACCGGATCCGCCGCTCGGGTACCGGGACGTAGAGCCCGGGCGGGTGCAGCCGGAGCGGGAGCTCACAGAACTCCCGCAGGTCGGAGGGATCGGTCACCTTGGTGACCCGGATGGTCATGGGAGAGCTCCGCTCTGGGAACCTGCATCAAGTTACTGGCGAGTACCCTCCCATCCTGGGGGACCGCGCCAGCGGGCGAATGCGCACGCGGGCTCAGCGCGCTACTCATCCCGGCCCCTGAGTACGCCGGAAGGCCGGCCCCCCGAGGGGGACCGGCCTTCCGGGTGGTGCGAGATGCGTGACGCGTCAGGCAGCGACAACGTTGACGTTGATCTTGGCGACCACGTCGGAGTGCAGCTTGACGGTGACCGTGTGGGCACCCGTGGTCTTGATCGGCGAACCGATCTCGACCCGGCGCTTGTCGACCAGCGGCCCGTCGACGGCCTTGATGGCGTCGACGACGTCGCTCGGGGTCACGGAGCCGAAGAGCCGGCCCGCCTCGCCCGCGCGCACGGCGAGCTTGACGGCCAGGCCTTCGAGCTTGCCCTTGACCTCGTTGGCCTGCTCCAGGGTCTGGATCTCGTGGATCTTGCGGGCGCGACGGATCGCGTCCACATCCTTCTGCCCGCCCTTGGTCCAGCGGATGGCGAAGCCACGCGGGACCAGGTAGTTGCGGGCGTAACCGTCCTTGACCTCGACGATGTCGCCGGCGGTGCCGAGGCCGGAGACCTCGTTCGTGAGGATGATCTTCATTATTCGGTCACCCTCCTAATCAGCGAGCGGTCGAGGTGTAGGGCAGCAGAGCGACCTCGCGGCTGTTCTTCACAGCCGTGGCCACGTCGCGCTGGTGCTGGGTGCAGTTGCCGGTGACCCGGCGGGCGCGGATCTTCCCACGGTCGGAGATGAACTTGCGGAGCAAGTTCGTGTCCTTGTAGTCGACGTAGGAGATCTTGTCCTTGCAGAAGACGCAAACCTTCTTCTTAGGCTTGCGTACAGGCGGCTTCGCCATCATGTACTCCAACTGGTGTTCACGATCCGGCCGTTCCCGCTCTCGCGGGTCGGACCGGGTCGCACGGGATCAAGTCTGAGCGGGCCCGCCCCTGCGGGGAGGGCCCAGCACACTGTTAGAACGGAGGCTCGTCGGAGAATCCGCCGCCGGCCGGGGCACCCCAGCCGCCACCGCCGCCGCCCTGCTGTCCGCCGGGCGCCGGGGCGCTGGACGCCCAGGGGTCGTCGGACGGGCCGGACTGGCCGCCGCCGGAGTTTCCACCCCAGCCACCGCCGCCCCCGCCCTGCTGGCCACCGCCGCCGAAGCCACCGCCGCCGTTGCCGCCGAAGCCACCGCCCGGGCCGCCCTGACCGCCGGACCGCTGGGCCTTGGTGACCTTCGCGGTGGCGGAGCGCAGCGACGGGCCGACCTCGTCGACCTCGACCTCGAAGACAGTCCGCTTCTCGCCCTCTTTGGTCTCGTACGTGCGCTGACGCAGACGGCCCTGGACGATGACGCGCATACCGCGCTGCAGCGTCTCAGCGCAGTTCTCCGCCGGCTGACGCCAGACGTTGCACGTGAGGAAGAGGCTCTCGCCGTCCTTCCACTCGTTCGTCTGACGGTCGAACGTACGAGGAGTTGACGCGATGCGGAACTTCGCGACGGCCGCACCCGACGGCGTGAAACGCAGCTCGGGGTCGTCGACGAGGTTGCCGACAAGAGTGATGACGGTCTCGCCTGCCATGGTGGTGATCGACCTCTCGGTGGGAGCGGTTCCGTTCAACAGTGCTCACCGCTCCGGCCGTACGGACGGCCGGGCAGTGCAGTACCTCGGAGCGAGGTACTTGGAAATGCCTCAGTGGGTGTCCGGGCGGAGCACCTTGGTGCGGAGGACCTGCTCGCTCAGGTTGAGCTGCCGGTCGAGCTCCTTGACGACCGCAGGCTCAGCCTTGAGGTCGATCACCGAGTAGATGCCCTCGGACTTCTTGTTGATCTCGTACGACAGGCGACGACGACCCCAGGTGTCGACCTTCTCCACGCTGCCGCCGCCGGTGCGGACGACATTGAGGAAGTTCTCGATCAGGGGGGAGACAGCGCGCTCCTCGACCTCAGGGTCGAGGATCACCATGACCTCGTAATGACGCATGTGGAACCCACCTCCTCTGGACTCAGCGGCCACGGTCTTTCCGTGGCAGGAGGGTTTTTGAGACGCGTCGCAACAGTAGTGGTCGGCACTGACAAACGAGCGGAGTACCGCATCGTCACGCCAGCGAAGAACCCGCGCCACACCGGTGCAGACGGTCAAGCCTACAGGCACTCGAATGGGGTCTTGAAATCCGCCCCCGAGTCGCCGCAATCTGGAGACATCAGGTAGGTGTTGTACTACGGTGCGCCACCGCACCCGAGGCCGTACGGCCACCCACGGCCACGGCCCACCCCGCGCCCCGCGGCAGCCGACCGCCGCGTGCGCCCAACCTCCCCAAGGAGGCGGGTTCCATGGCCCAACCCATCGGGCAGCCCCAAGGCCAGGCCCACCACGGAAAGTCCTACACCAGCTTCTCCGTCGAGCACAGCGACGGACAGGCGCACCCGCTGCAGAACACCCTCGCCGCCATCACCGTGGTGCTCGGCGCCATCGCCATCGCCACCTGCATGTTCCGCGGCCTGCACCTGCTGGCCTCGTGGACCGGCCTGGTCGGCATCCTGACCGCCGCCTGGGGCCAGTACATCTCGGTCACCACCGCCGAGCGCTTCCTCCTGGTGATCGGGGGCGTCGCCGCCGCCGTCGGCCTCGGTATCGGCATCGCCCACGGCGGGCTGCTCGGCGGCGTGTTCTGACCCCTGCGGCCGACGCTACCGGGACGTCCCTATGGGGGTGCTCCACCTGGGCAGTAGGCTTCGCGCTTGACGCGACCTGACGCCCGAGGAGCACCCCCATATGAGCCTGCGCCTGAGGACCATCAGCCGGGAGGAGCACCTGGCCTTCATCAGGAGCCTGCCCTCCGCCAGCCACATGCAGGTCCCCAGCTGGGGCGATGTCAAGGCCGAGTGGCGTTCCGAGAGCATCGGCTGGTTCGACGACCGGGGCGCGATCGTGGGCGCCGGGCTCGTTCTCTACCGGCAGATCCCCAAGCTCAAGCGGTACCTGGCCTACCTGCCCGAGGGTCCGGTCATCGACTGGTTCGACCCGGCGCTGGACCGCTGGCTGGAGCCGATGCTGGCGCACCTGAAGTCGCAGGGCGCGTTCACCGTGAAGATGGGCCCGCCGGTGATAATCCGCCGCTGGCAGGCCGAGAGCATCAAGAACGCGATCGCCGGCAAGGAGGCCAAGCGGCTCCGCGACATCGAGGCCGACTGGTACGAGCCGCGGGCCATCGACACCGCCGACCGGCTGCGCCGGATGGGCTGGCAGCAGGGCGAGGACGCCGGGGCGGGCTTCGGCGACGTCCAGCCGCGCTACGTCTACCAGGTCCCGCTGGCCAACCGCTCGCTGGACGACGTCCTCAAGGGCTTCAACCAGCTGTGGCGGCGCAACATCAAGAAGGCCGAGAAGGCCGGCGTGGAGATCGTCCAGGGCGGCTACGACGACCTGCCGGTGTTCCACCAGCTCTACCTGGAGACGGCCGAGCGCGACCACTTCATCCCGCGCCCGCTGTCCTACTTCCAGCGGCAGTGGACCGCGCTGGTCAATGAGGACCCCAACCGGATGCGGCTGTACCTGGCCTACCACGAGGGCGACGCGCTGGCCGGGACGACGATGATCACCGTGGGCGAGCACGTCTGGTACTCGTACGGGGCCTCGACCGTCCACAAGCGCGAGGTCCAGCCGAACAACGCGATCCAGTGGCGGATGCTGCGCGACGCCTACGCCCTCGGCGCGACCGTCTACGACCTGCGGGGCATCAGCGACACCCTGGACGAGTCGGACCACCTGTTCGGCCTGATCCGGTTCAAGGTCGGGACGGGCGGCCAGGCCGCCGAGTACCTCGGCGAGTGGGACTTCCCGCTCAACAAGCTGCTGCACAAGGCGCTCGACATGTACATGAACCGCCGCTGAGCCCGGCGGGCACCTCCGTCCCACTCTCCGCTCCCCGCATCCCGGAAGGCCTCATCCCATGGCGCTCACTCTGTACGTGGACACCCACCGCTGGCGTGCCCACCAGCGCTCCGTGATCGAGTCCTTCCCCGGCCTGGTCCCGGTCGCCAAGGGCAACGGCTACGGCTTCCGCAACCTCCGCCTGGCCGACGAGGCCACCCGGCTCAACGCGGACGTGCTCGCCGTCGGCACCGCCTACGAGGCCGCCGAGGTCAAGGACTACTTCGGCAAGGACCTGATCGTCCTCACCCCGTACCGGATCGGCGAGGACCCGGTGCCGCTGCCGAACCGGGTGATCCGCACCGTGGCGAGCGTGCGCGACGTGCGCGGGCTGGTCGGCGCGCGCGTGATCATCGAGTGCATGACCGGCATGCGGCGGCACGGGATCGCCCCCGAGGACCTGCCGAAGCTGCGCGCGGCGATCGACGACGTCCGGGTCGAGGGCTTCGCGGTGCACCTGCCGATGGACCGGCCCGACGGCGTCGACCCGCTCGCCGAGACCGTCGCCTGGGTCGAACGGCTGCGCGCGGAGCGGCTGCCGCTGCGCCGGATGTTCGTCAGCCACCTGCGCTCGGCCGAGGTCGTCGAACTGTCCCGGCGCTACCCCGACATCCACTTCCGGGCCCGGATCGGCACCCAGCTGTGGCTCGGCGACCACCAGGCCATCGACTGCCGGGGCACCGTGATGGACGTCCACCAGCTGGCCAAGGGCGACCGCTACGGCTACCGGCAGCACCGCAGCGGCAGCGACGGCCATCTGCTGGTGGTGGCCGGCGGCACCGCCCACGGCGTCGGCCTGGAGGCCCCGAAGAACATGTCGGGGATCACCCCCCGCGCCAAGAACCTCGCCCGGGCCGGCCTGGCCACCCTCAACCGCACGGCCTCGCCGTTCAGTTGGAAGGGCAGCAAGCTGGCCTTCGCGGAACCGCCGCACATGCAGGTCTCCATGCTGTGGGTCCCCGGCGAGGTCAACCCGCCCGAGGTGGGCGAGGAGTTGAAGGCGACCCTGCGGCACACGACCACCCTCTTCGACCGGATCGTCGAGCGCGGCTGAGCCAACTCTGCTCGGAACGAGCACTCTTGGCAGCAATGGCAGCGGGCCTGTGGACAACTTCTTGTCCACAGGCCCGCGCTGACTTATCCACAGCCCTACGCCGGTGGTACCACGGGTTCTTCCTCGATTTCCACAGACCCGTGCTGCTCGTCCTCGAAGCGCGTCGGACCGACCACGAAGACGTCCTCGGTCCCGTCCAGCACCCCGCCCGAGGGGTCGTCGCTGCCGTCCCAGCGGACGACGTCGTACTCGGGGAGCAGCACATCACGGATGATCAGCACGCAGAGGTAGAGCGTGCCGAGGATGTGAATCATGATCGCGCCGTGGTACCAGTCCGTCGGCAGGCCCTTCTGCTGCGGGCTGGAGGTGTAGGCGAAGTTGTACCAGATGCCCAGGAAGTAGAGGACCTCGCAGGCCTGCCACACCAGGAAGTCGCGCCAGCGGGGACGGGCCAGCACCGCGAGCGGGGTGAGCCAGAGGACGTACTGGGGCGAGTAGACCTTGTTGGTCAGTACGAAGGCGGCTATCACCAGGAAGGCCAACTGGGCGAAGCGCGGCCGCCGCTGGGCCGCGAAGGCCAGCCAGGCGATGCCGAGGCAGCAGAGCGCCAGCATCAGCGCCACCATGATGTTCACCTGGGAGGTGCTGGGGTTGATCCACCCGTTCTGGGAGAGGATCAGCCAGAACGAGCCGTAGTCGATGCCGCGCAGCTCGCTGAAGGTGTAGAAGGTGGCCCAGCCCTTGAAGTTGAGCAGCATGAACGGCAGGTCCACGATCAGCCAGGCGACCAGCGCCGCGGCGAGGGTCCGGCCGAACTCGCGCATCCGGCCGGCCCGGAGGCAGAGCACCAGCAGCGGGCCGAGCAGGAAGACCGGGTAGAGCTTGGCCGCCGTCGCCAGTCCGATGAACACCCCGGCCAGCACCAGCCGCCTCCGGGACCAGCAGGCCATGGCCACCGCGGTCAGCGCGACCGCCAGCAGGTCCCAGTTGATGGTCGAGTCCAGGGCCAGCACCGGGGCGACGGCGAAGAGCAGGGCGTCCCAGGGCCGGCGGCGGTGGGTGCGCATCACGGCGATCACGGCGATCACCGCACAGACCATCAGCATCCCGGAGTTGACCAGCCAGAAGATCTGCTCCCGCTGCATGTCGGTGCCGCCGGTCGGCGTGAGCTGGGTGGCGAACCACATGAACAGCCCGGTCAGCACCGGGTACTCCAGGTACTGCATGTTCGGGTCGGTGGAGTCCGGCAGCCGGTCCAGGTACGGGAAGTTGCCGATGGAGAAGCCCCGCAGGGTGAACAGGTGCGGGATGTCGCTGTAGCAGGCATGGTCGTACTGGGCGGTCGCGCCGTAGAACCAGCCGCTGTCGTAGCAGGGGATCTTCTGCACCATCCCCAGGGCGAACACGACGATGGTCAGGATCGCCAGGACCCTGGCCGCCGTCCACCAGCCGACGCCGAGCAGCGCCCGCCGTCCCGGCGCACCGCCGATGATCTCGCTGCCCGCGGCAGCCACCGGATCCTCGTCCGCGGGGACGACGACGGTGTCCTCTGGTGGGGGAGTGGGCAGTGCGCGCGACGTCATGGCGCACATACTGCCGCACGATCCTGAGCGACGAGCCGTGCACCCGGCAGTTGCCCCCGCGTTGCTGCCCGGTACGGCCCAACTGTCCGGTTCCGTGCCTGCCCGGAGGCCCCGGCGCCCCGACCACGGGGTCGGACCGGGCGGGCGCCCAAAAGCGGCGGCCCCGGCGCGCCGCGCTCCGAGGAGCGGGGTGCGCCGGGGCCGCGTCGTGGTCCACCGGGGCGGACCGGCCGGCTCAGCCTCCTGGGTTGGAGTCCTGGTTGTTGCTGTGGCCCCAGGACAGTGAGGAGGAGTCCGTCGAGCTCGGGGTTGCACTTGTGCTCGCCGGAGGCGTGCACCCGGTCAGGAACTGCTGCGCCGGCGTGCAGGGCGGGGCGCTGGTGTCCGAGGGCGACGGGTTGGCCGAGATGGACGGGGTCAACGAGGGCGACGGCGGCGCGGAGTGCGACGCGGGCGCGGAGACCGGGGCGCTGGCGCTGGGGGTCGTGCTGGCGCTCGGCGAGGCCGACACACCGGGCTCGTTCTGCACCGTGCCGTAGTTCGGGTCGCTCGGCAGCGAGACCGGGTTGCTCCCCGCCAGCGCGGCCTTCATGTAGGCCACCCAGATCTCCGTCGGGAAGTCGGCGCCGTAGACGTTCTGCATGCCGTCCAGGCCGATCAGCGGCTCGAAGGTGTAGGTCTTCGGGTTCTGGTCGAACAGGGCGATCGCGGTGGAGAGCGTCTTGGTGAAGCCGACGAACCAGGCCGACTTGTAGGAGTCGGTGGTACCGGTCTTACCGGCCACGTCCCAGCCCAGCGCCCCGGCCCGGGAACCGGTACCGCTGGAGGCGGTCACCGCCTTGAGCGCGGTCAGCACCGAGTTCGCCACCTGCGGGCTGAACGCGTACTTGGCCTTGCTCTTCAGGGAGACCGTCTGCCCGTTGAAGGTGTAGTGGTCCACCTCGTAGGGGTCGTACTCGACGCCGGAGTTGGCGAAGGTCGCGTAGGCGGCCGCCATCCGGATCGGCCCGGGGGTCGAGGTGCCCAGGGCGAAGGACGGGGTCAGCGCACCCCAGTCGGTGCTCGGGCTGAGCCCGGCCTGGAGCGCGGCCTGCTGGACCTGCTTCATGCCCACGTTCATGCCGAGCTGGACGTAGACGGTGTTCACCGACTGCGCCATGGCCGTCTTCAGGTTGATCGGCCCGTAGTGGGTGTCGTCGTCGTTGGGCTGGACCCAGTCCTTGCCGTTGGGCTGGAGCCAGGGGGTCCCGTTCGGATTGAGGATCACCCGGTTGTTGTCGCCGTTGTAGAGCGAGTTCAGCGAGACCGGGGTCCCTGGCGCGGTGGTGCTGCCGTTCGCCGGCTGGACGCCGTACTCCAGCGCCGCCGCCAGCACGAAGGCCTTGAAGGTCGAGCCGACCAGGATGCCTGGGTTGTCGGCGTCGTCGGTCGCCTGCTGCATGTAGTCGGGTCCGCCGTAGATGGCGGTGACCGCGCCGTTGCCGGGCACCACCGAGGCGCCGCCGACATGGAGCCAGGCGTTGACCGGATAGGTCTTCATGTAGTCGGGACTGGTGGTGTCCGAGGTGTTCTGGACCGTGTCCTTGAGCTTGGGCTTGACGACGCTCAGCAGCTGGCTGTTGACGGCCGACTTCATCGCGTCAATGTCCTTCTTCACGAAGGTCGTGGTGATCGCGTAGCCGCCGTTGTCGAGCTGCTGCTGGGTCACTCCGGCGCGCAGCAGGTTGTTGTTGGCGAGGGTGACCAGGTAGCCGATGTAGCCGCTGTCGCTCGGGTCGCTGGAGGGCTTCTGCGGCATCGGGAAGCCGGCCGCGAGCAGCGACTGCGCCTGGGCCACGGGGATGAACTTGTCGTCACCCATCCGCTGGATCACGTAGGTCCAACGGGCCTTGGCGTTGGCCAGGATGGTCGGGTCGGGCGTGGTTCCGCCGGAGGTGTAGGGGTCGTACAGGCTCGGTCCGTTGACCAGCGCGGTCAGGAAGGCGCCCTGGCTGATGCTGAGCTTGTCGACGCTGACGCCGTAGTAGGTCTCGGCGGCCGCGTCTATCCCGTAGGCGCCGCGACCGAAGTAGCTGGTGTTGAGGTAGCCGTCGAGGATGGTCGACTTGGAGGTGGTGGTGCCGACCTTGATCGACATCAGGATTTCCTGGAACTTGCGGCCGACCGTCTGGCTCTGGCTCAGCCGGGTGTTCTTGATCCACTGCTGGGTGATGGTCGAGCCCGACTGCACCTCCCCGCCCTGGGCCATGTGGTAGATGGCGCGCAGGATGCCCTGCGGGTCGACCCCGGAGTCGGTCCAGAAGCTGGCGTTCTCGGCGGCCAGGAAGTCGTTCTGCACCTGGACCGGGACCTGCGTCAGCGGCACGTTCTGCCGGTAGTAGGCACCGCGTCGGGCCATCTCCGTGCCGTCGGCCCAGTAGTAGGTGTTGCTCTGCATCGCGGTGATCGCGTTGGGGCTGGGCACCGTCGTCTTCGCGTAGGCGTAGCCGATCAGGCCGACCACGCTCGCGGTGACCAGGAGGAAGCCGCTGAGGATCTGCTTCCACGAGGGCAGCCAGCGCCACACCCCGCGCTTGCCCCAGCGGGGATAGTCCAGGAAGCGCTTCGGCCTGGGGCCGCTGGGACCGCGTCCGCCGTCGGCAGAGCCGTTGGCGGTCCGGGTGCCGCCGCGCTTGCCCTTGGACTGGGCGGCCTTGCGCATCTCGGCGCGGGTCAGCCGGGGCTCGGCCGAAGGCGCGGGACCCTGCGGACGCGCGGTCCGCCGCTGGCCGGGGGGGCCACCCGGTGACTGCGATCCGCTGGGCGCCGCACGCCTGCCGCCCTGGGGCTCTCCCCCGCCGGCGGGGGAGTCGCCCCGACCCGACTGCTGCTTTCGCCGATGTTCGCTCATGCTTCCAGCTGCTCCTCGGACAGGCCCTCGGGCCTGAAGGCGGTGGTCCACATTCGATCCGTGGCAGAACGAGTAGTTCCCGCACGGGTCCCCCGGGGCTCCGGCCGAAGCGGCCGTACTGCACCGAGGACGAGGACGCCCCACGCGTCACTTCGGTTCCCGGCTTTCTGCATAGCCGACAGAGTACGCAGCGGGTGAGGGCAGCCAAACGGACTCTTCACTTCATTCAGGGCATATTGGCCGCAGATCCTTAGGAAAGCCACGACCAGCTGCCACCGACCGGCCCCCGGAAGCGGCCCGCGGCGGCGCTTGTGATCACATTCACCGGGTCGCCCCTTGCTCCTGGACCGGAGTCGGCATATCGTCTCGATGTATCGGACCGATACATCGAGACGGCATACACACCCGGCGAGAGGAGGCAGCACGGCATGAGCAGGCGCTCCGGCATTCTTGAGTTCGCCGTCCTCGGCCTGCTGCACGATTCCCCGATGCACGGCTACGAACTGCGCAAACGTCTCAACGTGCTGCTCGGTTCCTTCCGTGCCTTCTCGTACGGGACGCTCTACCCCTGTCTCAAGGGACTGGTGGCCCAGGGCTCCCTGGTCGAGGACAACACCGGTGAGGAGTACATCCCCGCCACCGCGCTCAACGGCAAGCGATCCAAGATCGTCTACCGGCTGACCCCCGAGGGCAAGCAGCGCTTCGAAGAACTCCTCGCCGACTCGGGCCCCGACGCCTGGGAGGACGAGCACTTCGGCGTCCACTTCGCCTTCTTCGGCCAGACCGACCGGGCCGTGCGGATGCGCGTCCTGGAGGGGCGCCGCAGTCGGCTCGAAGAGCGAATGGAGCGGATGCGCACCTCGCTCGCCCGCACCCGTGAACGTCTCGACGGCTACACCCTCGAACTCCAGCGACACGGCCTGGAATCGGTGGAACGGGAGGTCCGGTGGCTCAACGAGCTGATCGAGACCGAACGCGCCAACCGCACCAGCGCCCGCGGACCCGACATCGGACCGCCAGGCACCCCGCCTCCGGCAGGTGCCATCCCACAGAACTCGGACGGCAGGACCCCGGCAGCAGCGCACTCCGCTGCGCCACCCGACCGCCCGGAGCGCTCCCAGGAGCGCTGACCCCGCGCTGTCCACCGATGCCCCTCGTGAGATTCCTCTCCTGGGGGCGCGGACCGCGCATGCGGGCGGCAGGGGGACTGCCGGCACGTGTTTTGAATCATCGCAATGACCTTCTCCGAGACCATCACAACAGGGAGCAGCCGGAATGAGTTCGGTTCGCGTAGCAATCGTGGGTGTGGGCAACTGCGCCGCCTCGCTTGTCCAGGGCGTCGAGTACTACAAGGACGCTGACCCGAAGAGCCGCGTGCCCGGCCTCATGCACGTGCAGTTCGGTGACTACCACGTCCGTGACGTGGAGTTCGTCGCTGCCTTCGACGTCGACGCCAAGAAGGTCGGCCTCGACCTGGCCGACGCCATCGGCGCCAGCGAGAACAACACCATCAAGATCTGCGACGTGCCGCCGAGCGGCGTCACGGTGCAGCGTGGCCCGACGCTGGACGGCCTGGGCAAGTACTACCTGGAGACCATCGAGCAGTCCTCCGAGGAGCCGGTCGACGTCGTCTCCGTGCTCAAGGAGCGCCAGGTCGACGTCCTGGTCTGCTACCTGCCCGTCGGTTCCGAGCAGGCCGCGAAGTTCTACGCCCAGTGCGCCATCGACGCCAAGGTCGCCTTCGTGAACGCCCTCCCGGTGTTCATCGCCGGCACCAAGGAGTGGGCGGACAAGTTCACCGAGGCCGGCGTGCCGATCGTCGGTGACGACATCAAGTCCCAGGTCGGCGCGACCATCACGCACCGCGTGATGGCGAAGCTCTTCGAGGACCGCGGTGTCCTGCTGGAGCGCACCATGCAGCTGAACGTCGGCGGCAACATGGACTTCAAGAACATGCTGGAGCGCGACCGCCTGGAGTCGAAGAAGATCTCCAAGACGCAGGCCGTGACCTCGCAGATCGTGGACCGCGAGCTGGGCGCCCGCAACGTCCACATCGGCCCCTCGGACTACGTGGCCTGGCTGGACGACCGCAAGTGGGCGTACGTGCGCCTTGAGGGCCGCGCCTTCGGCGACGTGCCGCTGAACCTGGAGTACAAGCTCGAGGTCTGGGACTCCCCGAACTCGGCCGGCGTGATCATCGACGCCGTGCGTGCCGCGAAGATCGCCAAGGACCGCGGCATCGGCGGCCCGATCCTGTCCGCGTCGAGCTACCTGATGAAGAGCCCGCCGGTCCAGTACTTCGACGACGAGGCCCGCGACAACGTGGAGAAGTTCATCCGCGGCGAGGTCGAGCGCTGAGCGCTCGGCACCGAGGTCTGAGCTGACATCCCGCCAGGGATGCCCGCCCCGCGCCCCTTGCCCGCGCCCTGTCCGTCGCTGTTTCACGTGAAACAGCGACGGACAGGGCGCGGGTTCTGTCGTCCCCGGGGTCCGGCGCACGGCATTTGTCGCCACAGCCCCCCGGACGGCTGGTCCGGCGTAGGCATCCACAGTCTGACGTGGGACTCTGAGAGGGTGTCGATCATTGGCGACCTCCTGCTCCCCCGGGGCCGCGGCGCGGCCCTCCTCGGGCTGTCCGGGTTCCGCCGCCTCCTCGGCACCCGGTTGCTCTCCCAGCTCTCCGACGGCGTGTTCCAGGTCTCGCTGGCCTCCTACGTCGTCTTCTCGCCGGAACGGCAGCCGACCCCGGGAGCCATCGCCTCCGCGTTCGCGGTCATGCTGCTCCCGTTCTGCCTCTTCGGCCCCTTCGCGGGCGTCCTGCTGGACCGCTGGCGGCGGCGCCAGATCCTGCTCTACGGCAATCTGATCCGACTGGTCCTGTGCACGGCGACCGCCGGGCTCGTCCTGTTGCAGGTGCCGACTCCGGTGTTCTTCGCCGCGGCCCTGCTGGTGACCGGCGTCAACCGGTTCATCCTGGCCGGGCTCTCCGCCGCGCTCCCCCAGGTGGTGCCGGACGACCTGCTGGTGGGCGCCAACGCCCTCGCCCCGACCATGGGCACCATCGCCGGCACCGTGGGCGGCAGCGCCGCCTTCATCGTCCGACTGGTGCTCCCCGCCGGCACCGAGGCCAACGCGGTCCTGCTGCTGCTGGCCGGGATCGGCTACGGCAGCGCCTCGCTCGCGGCCGCCACCATGTCCCGCGACCTGCTGGGTCCCGTGCACGGGGCGAAGGCCCCGCAGCCGTTGCGCCAGGTCGTCGTGGAGACGGCCCAGGGGCTGCTGGCGGGCGTGCGGGAACTCGTCCACAACTGCCGCCCTGCCGCCTTCGCCCTGGCCGCGGTCACGGTCTCGCGGTTCTGCTACGGACTGCTGCTGGTCCTGCTGCTCATGCTCTGCCGGAACACCTTCGCCTCCCCCGACAACCAGAGCGCCGGCATCCGCTGGCTGGGCACCGCGCTGGCGGCCTCGGCCGTGGGCTACTTCGCCGCGGCGGTGGTGACCCCCTGGGCGACCCGGCGGGTGGGCGTCGGCGGGTGGCTGGTCCTCTGCTCGGTCCTGGCCGCGGTGCTGACCCCGGCCCTGGGACTGTTCTTCACCCCCGTCCCGATCATCACCGCGGCCTGCCTGCTGGGCCTGGTCGCCCAGGGGGCCAAGATCAGCACCGACACCATCGTCCAGACCTCGGTGGGGGACGCCTACCGGGGACGGGTCTTCTCGGTGTACGACGTCCTCTTCAACGGGGCGCTGGTGGCCGCCGCCGCGGTGGCGGCGGCGCTGATGCCGACCAGCGGCCGCTCGATCACCGTCATCCTGGTCTCGTCCGCGCTCTACGCGGCGACGGCACTGGGCTTCGGGCTGACGCTGCGCGAAGGCCCGCCGGCGGCCCGCCGCCCCGACGGCCTCCCCACCGACGGCCTCCCCACCGACGCCGAAGCCCGCTCCGAGGCCGGCACCGCGTCCGCCACCCCCTCCGCCCCGGCCTGACCCTGCCTACCCCCGCGCAGCCCACCACTCCAGCAGCGCGGCCGTCGCCCGCTCCCGGTCCATCGGGCCGTTCTCCAACCGCAGCTCCAGCAGGAACCGGTAGGCCTCGCCGACCTCGCGGCTCGGCTTCAGCCCGAGGATCGCCATGATCTCCTCGCCGTCCAGGTCCGGACGGATCGAGTCCAGCTCCTCCTGCTCCTGGAGCTGCGCGATCCGCTCCTCCAGGCCGTCGTAGGCGCGCGAGAGGGCTGCGGCCTTCTTCTTGTTCCGGGTGGTGCAGTCCGAGCGGGTCAGCTTGTGCAGCCGGGACAGCAGCGGACCGGCGTCGCGGACATAGCGGCGCACCGCCGAGTCGGTCCACTCGCCGGTGCCGTAGCCGTGGAACCGCAGATGCAGCTCCACCAGCCGCGACACGTCGGCGATGATGTCGTTGGAGTACTTCAGCTCCCGCAGCCGCTTCTTGGCCAGCTTCGCCCCCACCAGTTCGTGGTGGTGGAAGGAGACCCCGCCGCCGTCCTCGAAGCGCCGGGTGCGGGGCTTGCCGATGTCGTGGAGCAGCGCCGCGAGCCGCAGCACCAGGTCGGGGCCGTCCTCCTCCAGGTCGACGGCCTGTTCCAGGACGGTCAGCGAGTGCTCGTAGACGTCCTTGTGCCGGTGGTGCTCGTCGCGCTCCAGCCGCAGGGCCGGCAGCTCGGGCAGTACCCGGGCGGCGATCCCGGTCTCGACGAGCAGCAGCAGGCCCTGGCGCGGGTGGTCCGACAGCAGCAGCTTGTTGAGCTCGGCCTGGACCCGCTCGGCGGACACGATGTCGATGCGCTCGGCCATCTCCGTCATCGCGGTGACCACCTCGGGCGCCACCGTGAAGTCCAACTGGGCGGAGAAGCGGGCGGCCCGCATCATCCGCAGCGGGTCGTCGGAGAAGGACGCCTCGGGGGTGCCCGGGGTGCGCAGCACCTTCGCGGCCAGGTCGGCCAGGCCGTGGTGGGGGTCGATGAAGACGACCTCGGGCAGGGCCACGGCCATCGCGTTGACGGTGAAGTCGCGGCGAACCAGGTCCTCCTCGATGGAGTCGCCGTAGGAGACCTCGGGCTTGCGCGAGTCGCGGTCGTAGGCCTCGGAGCGGTAGGTGGTGATCTCGATCTGGAAGTCGCGGATCTCGCCACCGGCCACCGGTCGGGCCTTCTTCCGCGCCCCGACGGTGCCGAAGGCGATGCCGACGTCCCAGATGGCGTCGGCCCAGGGCTTCAGCAGCCCGAGGATCTGCTCGGGCCGGGCGTCCGTGGTGAAGTCGAGGTCGTTGCCGAGTCGGCCCAGCAGCGCGTCCCGCACGGAGCCGCCGACCAGGGCGAGCCGGAACCCGGCGGCCTGGAAGCGCTGTCCGAGTTCGCCCGCGACCGGATAGGAATCCAGAATCTCGCTGACGGCGGTCGCCTGGGCGGCACTCAGGGATTCGTCGACGGAACCGCTGCGGGGGCGCCCGTCGTCGGGGCGGGCGGAGCTGGGATCATTGGCGTTCGGCACGACAGACAAGCCTACGTGGCGCGGAGCACCCCCCGCGCCCCGATAGCGTCTGGCGGTGTGACCGGCGACACGCGCGGACGGGGGGTCGCCCTTGCGTCCATCCGGGCGCGCCCGGCTGCATCCGCTCCCAGCCAACATCGTTACCATGCCAGAGCGCACGTGCGGGGGGCAGAGCGCCGGAGTAGAGCACAGCGAAGTGCGGTCGGAAGCGGCGCAGGTGACGAACGAACGGCGAGGGCTCGTGGGCGAGGCGGCACAGTACAGAAGTCGCGGCAACGGGCGGGACGGCCGCCGCAGGGCCTTCCGTACCGTCGGGCGCCTGCGCCGTGCCGCCGTGGTGCTGCTGGCGTCCTCCGTCACCCTGATGGGTGGTACCGGTCTGGCCCCGGCGGCCGAGGCCGCCGGGCTGAGCATCGCACCGGCGACGGTCACCCCCGCCCCGGCCAAGGCCGGCTCCGGGACGGTGGAGCAGGCGTCCGCCACCAACTCGACGTATCCGGCGGTGGTCTCGCTGACCTCCATCACCCCGTCGGTCCCGGCGCCGAACGGCACGGTGACCATCACCGGCACCGTCAGGAACAGCGGGAGCACCCCGATCTCCTCCTTGCAGGTCGGCGTCGCCGTGGGCAGCTCCCCGCTGGAGGGCCGCTCGTCGATCACCGGGGTGGCGCAGGAGACCACCCCCCAGCCGAACACCGATGCCAACGAGCTGACCTCACCCGCCCCGGTCCAGCTCGGGACCCTCGCGCCCGGAGCGACCACCAGCGGGCCGTTCACCCTGGTGATCCGGATCAGCAGCCTGAACCTGAGCTCGGACGGCGTCTACGAGCTGGACGTCGACGCGAGCGGGAGCATCGGCGGCGACTCCACCCCCCAACCGCTGGGCATCAGCCGGACCTACCTGCCGTACTTCACCTCGACCAGCGCCAAGCCCACCCAGGTCGCGACGCTCTGGCCGCTGGTGGAGCAGCCGAGCGTCCAGCCGCAGCGGTTCAGCAACGCGAGCCAGGCCGACCAGGCGGTGCTCAGCAGCGACACCCTGGCCTCCGACCTCGGCGCCGACGGACGCCTCGGGCAGTTGGAGAGCATCGGCGCCGAGAACCCCTCGGTGAAGCTCAGCTGGGTGATCGACCCGGACCTGGTCGACACGGTGAACGCGATGCGCGGCCACTACCAGGTGGTGAGCGGCCCGGCCGGCTTCACCGGACCCACCAGTCCCAGCTGCGGCTGCACCACGGCCGGCAGCGGCTCACAGGCGGCGTCGACCTGGCTGCAGGGGCTGCAGGGCGCCCTCACCGGGCTGGGACCCGACCAGGTGCTGGCGCTGCCCTACGCCGACCCGGACCTGGCCTCGCTCGCCCACAACCGCAGCGACATCGCCCCGCTGAGCAGCCTGCTGACGGCTGCCTCCAGCCAGAGCAGCCTGGACCTGCTGCAGACCTCCGCCGACCACTCGGTGGCCTGGCCCTACCAGGGCTACCTGGACTCGTCGGTGGTGTCGCTGACCCGGAAGCTGCACGACACCATGATCGTGGCGAACAGCGACAGCCTGCCGTCCCCCGATCTGACGAAGTCCACGCCGAACGCGGCCCGTTCGCTCGGCGACGGCAGCACCGCGGTGGTGGCGGACTCGGCCATCTCCGACATCTTCTCCGGGAACCTGTCCACCCAGAGCGCGCAGACCATGGCCGAGCAGCGCTTTCTGGCCGAGACCCTGGAGATCACCGAAGAGCTGCCGAACCAGCAGCGCAGCATCCTGATCGAGCCGCCGCGCGACATGGCGCCGAGCACGGCCGACACCCTGATGCACGCGCTGGTGGCGGCCCAGAGCGGCAGGTGGATCAAGACAGCGTCCTTCGGCACCGTGGCGGCGGCGACGCCGACGCCGGGAGCGGGGACCTCCCCGGCCCCGTACCCGTCCAGCCTGCGCACCACCGAGCTGCCGACGCTGCCGGACGTCATGGGCGTCCAGAGCGACCTCGACGAGCTGACGAAGATCCTCGCGCCCCCCAACCCCTACCAGGGCCCCTTCGACGCGGCCATACTGCGTTCGATCTCGACCCAGTGGCGCGACCAGGTGACGGCCGGAAGCACCTACCAGTACAACACCGAGTCCTACCTTTCGAGCCTGCTCACCTCGGTACGCATCCTCCAGCCGACCGGGCTGGCGCTGCCGGGCAGCAACACCGCGACGGTACCGATCACGGTCGAGAACAACCTGCCGCAGGCGATCGACAACCTGGAGGTGGTGCTGACCTCGGCGCGTCCGTACTCGCTGAAGGTCGAGGGCACCGGCAGCAAGCCGGTGTCGGCCTCGGGGAACACCAAGCCCTCGTTCAAGTTCCAGGTGAAGGCCGAGGTCAACGGCCCGGTCACGCTGACCGCGAGGCTCTGGACCGTGGTCGACGGGGTGCCGGAGCCGTACCTGGACAGTGAGCCGATCTCCTTCGTCGTGAATGTCACCCAGGTCTCCGACGGGGTGATCGCCGTCATCGCCGGCGGCTTCCTGCTGCTGGTGCTGGCCGGTCTGCGGCTGTACTGGAAGCGCAAGCAGGACGCCGCGGCCGCGGAGCTGCCCGACCCGGATCCGGAGTCGGACCCCTCCGGCCAGGAGGCCGGGGCGGCCGCCGAACCCCCGGCGGACACCCCTGATGAGGACGGTGCACCGGCGGCCCGGGAGCCCGACCCGAAGCAGCCGGGACGTCATGATCAGGAAAATGGACTCCAAAGCCAGTCATAGGCTGTGCCGGATGAGAAGGTAGACAGACGAGGCGGCCGGGTAGGACCGACCGCCCCATCCGAAGATCCGGAGAAGGTGGCATGGGCGGGCCGCGAGACGGCAGAACTCAACGGGGGCGTGGTGGACGCGCCCCGGAGGAAGGCATGCCCCCCGTCCGCTCCGGAACGGAAGGCGGCATGGACCCGTACGTGGACGAGACCTACGCGCGCGACCCCTACGCGCAGGATCCCTACGCACCCGAGCTCTACGGCCAGCAGCCGTACGACCAGGAGGCGTACGGGCCCGGCCAGTACCCCCCGGGCGAGTACGGCCCGCCGCCGATCGACCAGTCCCAGTACAACCAGCCGCCGCAGGAGCAGCAGCAGTACGGCCAGGCGCAGTACCAGCAGCCGCAGCCCGAGCAGGTCGGCTACGACCCGCGCAGCTACGGACAGGGCGGGTACCAGCAGCAGCCCTACCAGCAGCAGCCGTATCCGGCCGACCAGTACCCGCAGGCCCCGTACCCGCAGGGCCAGCCGCAGCAGGGCCAGCCGCAGCAGATCCCGCAGCCGCCGCAGGCCCAACAGCCGTACGACCAGAGCCAGTACCCGCAGGACCCGCGGCAGCCGGGCGGCTACCCGCAGCAGCAGCCCTACGTCGGCGTCGACGAACTCGTCAGTCGTGCGGGGCGCCAGAACGAGCAGCAGCCCGCCGGCTCGGACGCCGACCCGTACGGGTTCCTCTTCCGCGACGGCGGCGGGCAGAACCCGTCCTACGCCGAGGTCTACGCGCCCGGTCCCTACGGGGAGGTCGGCGGCGACGCGACCATGGAGACCACCGGCACCATGCCGCTGTTCACCATCCCGCTCCGGCACCGGCCGGGCAGCGGCGAGGACGAACAGGACGGCTCGGCGACGGTCAGCACGGAGAAGAGCGGCGGCAAGGGAAGCAGCCTGCTGAACTCCAGCGCGATCATGGCGGCGGGCACCCTGGTTTCACGTGGAACCGGCTTCGTCCGCACCATGGTGATCACCTACGCCATCGGTGTCGGAACCATGGGCGACTCCTACAACGTCGCCAACACCCTGCCGACCCTGCTGTACATCCTGGTCGGCGGCGGCGCGCTCAACGCCGTCTTCGTCCCCCAGCTCGTGCGCAGCATGAAGAGCGACGAGGACGGCGGCGAGGCCTACGCCAGCCGGCTGCTCACCCTGGTGATCGTCGGCCTCGGCGGGGTGGTCTTCGCCACCGTGCTCGCGGCCCCGCTGCTGGTCCGTCTGGTCTCCGACTCCATCATGCGGAACCCGGCGAGCGCGGAGACCACGGTCTCACTGGCCCGGTACTGCCTACCCACCATCTTCTTCATGGGCGTCCATGTGGTGATGGGTCAGATCCTCAACGCCCGCGGCCGGTTCGGGGCGATGATGTGGACCCCGGTCCTCAACAACGTCGTGGTCATCTTCACCTTCGGCATGTACGCCTGGGTGTACGGCCCCTTCACCCGCACCGGGGTCTCGCCGGAGACGATCTCCCCCGAGGGCATCCGGCTGCTGGGCATCGGCACCCTGCTCGGGCTCACCGTGCAGGCGCTGTCGATGATCCCGTACATGCGGGCGGCCGGCTTCCGGTTCCGGCCGCGCTTCGACTGGCGCGGCCACGGACTCGGCCACGCCGCCAAGCTCGCCCGTTGGACCTTCCTCTTCGTGCTGGCCAACCAGGCCGGGTACCTGGTCGTCACCCAGCTGGCCACGGCGGCCGGGAACGCCTCGGGACGCAACGGCGCGGGACTCTCGGCCTACTCCAACGCCCTGCTGATCTGGCAGCTGCCCCAGGCCGTGATCACCGTCTCGGTGATGAGCGCGGTCCTGCCGCGGATCTCGCGTTCCGCCGCCGACGGCGATGCCACGGCCGTTCGCGACGACCTCTCCTACGGGCTGCGCACCTCGGCAGTCGCCATCGTGCCCGCGGCCTTCCTGTTCCTGGCCCTCGGCCCGGCCATCGGCTCGGTCCTCTACGGCTTCGGCAGCTCCTCGCAGGGCGGCCTCTCGGTCGGCTGGATGCTCTCCGCGTTCGCCCTCGGGCTGATCCCCTACTCGGCACAGTACGTGCTGCTGCGCGGCTTCTACGCCTACGAGGACACCCGCACCCCCTTCTACAACACGGTCTGGGTCGCCGCCAGCAACGCGCTGCTGTCCGGGATCTGCTACCTCGTCCTTCCTGCCGACTGGGCCGTCACCGGGATGGCCTTCGCCTACGGCGCCTCCTACCTGGTGGGCCTGATCGTCGCCCTGCCCCGGCTCAAGCGCCGGATCGGCGATCTGGACGGCCCCAACATCAAGCGCACCTACAACCGGCTCATCGGCGCCAGCATCCTTCCGGCGATCATCGGTTTCGCCTCCTCCTACGGACTGATTCAGACGGTCGGGGGCAGCTTCTTCGGTGAGGTGCTGGCTCTGGTCGTCGGCCTGGTGCTGCAGCTCGGGCTCTTCGTGGTCATCGCCCGAAGGATGCACATCGAGGAGATGGACGCGCTGATCGGCATGGTCCGCCGCAAGATCGGGCGCTGACGATCCGCCGACCGACGGTCCATAGCCGGATTCCGCCTCGCGGCTGCGGACGGAGAAGGGGATCGTGGGTCGTGGGCAGTGTCCGGGGTTGGCACAATTGACCGTACGTCCCCTCAGCGGGGAACGTTCCAAGGGGAGGAAGGACGAAGGTGGCGGATCGAAGCGAGGCTCCCGTCGAGACCAGCACGGAGAGCATCGACGACGCCGTTTCCGCTGACAGCGGCGACACCGACGATGCCACGGACGCTGAGCTGGCGTCAGAGACCGCATCCGAGACCGGTTCCCCCTCCGAACCCGAGCCCGTAGAGACACCCGAGCAGGAGTCCGAACAGGAGTCCGAACCCGAGGCCCCGGCCTCCGAAGAGTCGGCGCCCGAAGCGGATGAGCCGGCTTCCGAAGCGCCCGAGCCGAAGGACCCGAAGCCGACGGCAGCGCAGGCAGAACCCGAGCTGCCGCTGCTCCGGTCGGCGCCGGTACGCCACAGCGGGGACCGGATCGCCGACCGCTACCGGCTGGAGGAGTGCATCGCCCAGGCCGGCATCTTCAGCAGCTGGCGGGCCATGGACGAGAAGCTGCGCCGCGCCGTCGGCGTCCACCTGCTCGCCTCCGGCCACCAGCGCGCCAAGGACGCCGTCGCCGCGGCCCGGCAGGCCGCACTGCTCGGCGACCCCCGCTTCGTCCAGGTCCTGGACGCGGTCGAGGACGGCGAGCTGGTCTACATCATCCGCGAGTGGCTCCCCGACGCCGTCGACCTGGAAACCCTGCTCGCCGAAGGCCCGTTGGAGACCTACGAGGCCTACCAGATGGTGCGTCAGGTCACCGATGCCCTGGCCTCGGCCCACCGGCGCGGACTGTCGCACCTGCGGCTCACCCCCACCTGCGTGCTCCGCAGCGACACCGGCCAGTACCGCATCAACGGCATCGCGATGGACGCCGCCCTGCACGGGCTGGTGGCCGAGGACCGGGCCGACGCCGAACTCCGGGACACCCAGGCCGTCGGCGAACTGCTCTTCGCCGCACTGACGCACCGCTGGCCGCACGCCGAGGACCGCTTCGGCCTCCAGGGGATGCCGCGCTCCATGGGGCTGGTCGCACCGGAACAGGTCAGGGCCGGTGTGCACCGGGGGCTCTCCGACCTCTGCGCACAGGCGCTCTGCCCGGAACCGGGCCGGCACCTGGAACGGCTGACCTCACCGGAGGCACTGGCCAAGGCCATCAGCCTGATGCCCAAGGTCAGGCAGCCCGAGCCGGAGCCGCTGACCATCCCCGAGTACCCGCGTCCGAGAACGTCGCCGACCGTCCCGGCTCCCGCTGCCGTTCCCACCACCGCGACCAGGCCGGTACCCGGCCCCAACCGCCCCCCGGCGGGACCGCCGGCACCGGCCCCCCGTCGTGGCAACCGCGTCCTGAAATGGTCCTTCTCACTGGTTCTGCTCGCGGCAGTGGGTCTGGGCAGCTGGGCCAGTGCGGAGGCGCTGCTGGACAAGCACGACACCGCCGCCGGCCAGTCCAAGACCCAGATCTCCGCCGGAATCCAGCCGACGACCGCACCCCAGCCGAGCCCCACCCTGCTGCACATCGCCGGAGCCACGGAGTTCTCTCCCCGGGACGAGCAGACGATAGCGGGAGCAACCGCCGGGCTCGCCGTGGACGGCAACCCCGGCACCAGCTGGATGATCACGCCCTTCTTCAACTACCCCAACTTCGGCAACTTCTCGACGCGCTCGGAAGGCAGCGGTATCGTCGTCGACCTCGGCAGCGTGCAGACCGTCGGCAGCGTCAAGATCACGCTGCCCTTCGGCGGACAGACGCTGGAGGTGGTCGCTGCCGCCGGCACCGACGACACCACCGCCCCGACCGACTACAGCGGCTACCTCTACCGCCTCAGCAACCTGGCCGTGGCCACGGGCACCACGGTCGACACGGTTCCGCTGGCCCATCCCATCCGCACCCGGTTCGTCCTGGTGCACATCACCAGTCTGGCCGTGGACCCGGACCTGACATCGCAGCACGGCTACTACGGCGGCATCTCCGAGATCCAGGTCTTCAGCTGACGGCCGGCTCACAGGGGAGGGGAACGGTGCAGGAGGCGAAGGACGGCGGAACCGCGGCAGCAGCCGGGTCCGCCGACAGCGACAGCGAGCTGCTGGCCCGCCATGTGGCCGGCGACAGCGCTGCCTTCGGCATGCTGGTGCACCGTCACCGGGACCGGCTCTGGGCGGTGGCACTGCGCACCCTCGGGGACCGCGAAGAGGCTGCCGACGCCCTCCAGGACGCCCTGATCTCCGCCTTCAGGGCCGCCCACACCTTCCAGGGCCGTTCGGCGGTCACCACCTGGCTGCACCGGATCGTCGTCAACGCCTGCCTCGACCGCGCCCGGCGCGCAGCGAGCCACCGCACCCGTCCACTGGACGACCAGCCCGGACTGGAGCTGGCCCTGGGCCAGGACGAGGGGGCGGACGTCTCCCTGGAGCGGCACGAACTGCAGCGCGAACTGGAACTCGCACTCGCCTCGCTCCCCGCCGAGCAGCGCGCGGCGCTGGTCCTGGTCGACATGCACGGATACCCGGTCGCCGAAGCCGCCGTGATCCTCGATGTCCCCGTCGGCACCGTCAAGAGCCGTTGCGCCCGCGGCCGCGCCCGGTTGCTCCCCCGGATAGCGCACCTGCGTTCCGGCCCGAGCACCCGGGTCGCACCGGACGCAGGTGTTTCACGTGAAACCGGCAAGCCCGTCCGGGAAAGCACCACCATCCCCGATTCACGTGAAACATCCGAGAGCGAGCAGCACGGAACGGCTCCACCCCAACCGGGGAACCACAAGCAGGGCGGCTCCGTCCCACTCATGACCGCCCGGCAGTCCGCCACGGATGCCCGTCCAGGAGGTGAACCAACGACATGACACTCTTCCCAACGGACTCCTCCGGCCATCCCGACGTCGAGGTCATCTCCGAGTACCAGGAGGAACTGCTCCCGGACGACTCCGCCTCCGCGGTCCGGGCCCATATCGACGAGTGCCCCGACTGCCGGGAGACCCTGGACGCCCTCGACGAACTGCGCGAGCTGCTCGCCGAGTCCGAGTTCCCGCCGCTGCCCGCCGACGTCGCCCTGCGTATCGACACGGCCCTGGCCGAGGAGGCCGGGATGCGGGCGGAGCAGGGGCCGACCGCGTCGCTCACCGAGCATCCGATCCGCTCCGGCCCCGGCCGGACGACCGGCCGTACGACCGGCCGTCCCCAGGGGGCGGCCCACACGACCCCTGGCGGCCCCAAGGCCCCCCCGGCCCCGGGCCGTCCGAACAAGCGGCGGCGGAGCTCCAGATGGCTGCGGAGGGCCGCCCTCGGGGTCGGCGGCGCCGCCGTCATCGGGTGCGTGGTCACCCTCGGCTTCTCGCTGGGCGGGCCGGGTCCGAACACCTCGACCTCGGCCGAACGGTCCGTGGTCTCGAACGCGGAGGGTGCCACGGGTACCGCGTACGTCTTCACCGCCGTCGGCTTCACCGCGCAGATCCAGTCCCTGGTCGCCTCCGACAAGGGCTCCGTCGCTCCCCGAGCGATGACCCAGGGGCAGGAGTCCGGGGCTGCGGCCGCGGAACCTTCGAACACGACACCCCCCGCGTGCGTGCTCCGCGCCGTGGACCGGCCGGGTCAGTCCCCGATCACCAGTGCGTTCGGCAACTACCAGGGCACCGCGGCCTTCGCCCTGGTGTACCCGGGGAACAGCGCCGCCACCTCCGTCGAGGCCTATCTGGTGACCGCCGATTGCACGCCCCCGGTCGGCGGCCGCAGTGCCATCCTGCTCCAGCGCACGGTGCCGCTCCCATAATCCACCGGGAATGCGGGAGACTGGGGAACCGTTGAGAGGGCACGCAGGGATGCCAAGCCCTCTCGTCGGCCCCAGGCTTGCGAAGCGATTCAGGAGATGCAGTGAGCGACGTCCGTAACGTGATCATCATCGGCTCCGGCCCGGCCGGGTACACGGCCGCGCTCTACACGGCCCGTGCCTCGCTGAGCCCGCTGGTCTTCGAGGGAGCGGTGACCGCCGGCGGTGCCCTGATGAACACCACCGAGGTGGAGAACTTCCCCGGTTTCCAGGACGGCATCATGGGCCCGGAGCTCATGGACAACATGCGCGGCCAGGCCGAGCGGTTCGGCGCCGAGCTGGTGCCCGACGACATCGTCGCGGTCGACCTCAGCGGCGACATCAAGACCGTCACCGACTCCGAGGGCAACGTCCACCGGGCCAAGGCCGTGATCGTGACCACCGGGTCGCAGCACCGCAAGCTCGGTCTGCCGCGCGAGGACCAGCTCTCGGGGCGCGGGGTCTCCTGGTGCGCCACCTGTGACGGCTTCTTCTTCCGCGACCAGGACATCGTGGTGGTCGGCGGCGGCGACACGGCGATGGAGGAGGCGACCTTCCTCTCCCGCTTCGCCAAGTCGGTCACCGTGGTGCACCGCCGCGACAGCCTGCGTGCCAGCAAGACCATGCAGGACCGCGCCTTCGCCGACCCGAAGATCAGCTTCGCCTGGAACAGCGAGGTCGCCGAGATCCACGGCGAGGCCAAGCTGAGCGGTCTGACGTTGCGTGACACCGTGACCGGTGAGACCCGTGAACTGCCGGTCACCGGGCTGTTCATCGCCGTCGGCCACGACCCGCGCACCGAGCTCTTCAAGGGCCAGCTGGACCTAGACGACGAGGGCTACCTCCAGGTAGAGGCCCCCTCCACCCGCACCAACATCCCCGGCGTCTTCGGTGCGGGCGACGTCGTCGACCACACCTACCGCCAGGCCATCACCGCCGCCGGCACGGGCTGCTCGGCCGCCCTGGACGCGGAGCGCTACCTCGCGGCGCTCGCCCACGTCGAAGCCGTCGCAGCGGTCTGACTTTCCCCCTCACCCCCTTCCCCGCCCACGTACACCTGAGGAGAACCCGTGTCCGGCCCTACCATCACCGTGACCGACGAGACCTTTGACGCCGAGGTGCTCAAGAGCGACAAGCCCGTGCTGGTCGACTTCTGGGCCACCTGGTGCGGCCCGTGCCGCCAGATCGCCCCGGCGCTGGAGGAGATCGCCGCCGAGTACGGCGACAAGATCACCATCGCCAAGCTCGACATCGACAACAACCCCAACACGCCGGCGACCTACGGTGTGCTCTCGATCCCGACGATGCACGTCTACCAGAACGGTGAGATCGTGAAGACGATCGTCGGTGCCAAGCCCAAGAGTGCCCTGGTGCGCGACCTGGCCCAGTTCCTGGGCTAGGTCCACGCGCCAACGCCGGGGCGGCCACCATGTGGTGGCCGCCCCGGCGTTTCCTTGTTTCACGTGAAACGGCGCGTACGATCGTCGGATCCCATGCAGAGGAGGGGACCCTCGCACCATGACCCACCACCCGGCCCACATCTACCGCTGGAAGCTCGGCGACACCGGTCCTGCCGTCGCCGAGATCCGTTTCAAGCTGGCTCTCCTCGGACTGCTGAGCAACGAGGGTCCTGTCGCGCAGCGCAGACAACTCCACTCGGCGTCCGCCCTCTTCGACCTGGAGGTGGACGAGGCGGTCCGCTACTTCCAGCAGCAGCGCGGACTGACCTCGGACGGCATCGTCGGCCCGGAGACCTACCGCCACCTCAACGAGGCACGGTGGCAACTGGGTGACCGCATCCTCGCCCACACCTCCAGCAACATGCAGTTCGGCGACGACGTCGCCCAGTTGCAGCAGCGACTGCTGGACATGGGGTTCACCCCGGGCCGGGTCGACGGCATCTTCGGCCCGGCGACCGCCCAGGCGCTCAGTGAGTTCCAGCGCAATATGGGCCTCCATCCGGACGGCGAGCTCGGCCCCGTCACCCTGACGGTCCTGCTGCGGCTCGCCCGCACGGTCGTCGGTGGCGCCCCCCATGTCATGCGGGAGACCGAGATGCTGCTCCGCTCCGGTCCCGCGCTGGCCGGCAAGGTCGTCGTCATCGACCCCGGGCACGGCGGCAACGACCCCGGGGTCTGCGTCGACGGGATCAGCGAGGCCGAGGTGGTCTGGGAGATCGCCCGCAGTCTGGAGCAGCGGCTCCACACCCTCGGCGTCCGCACCCACCTCACCCGGCAGCCGGACAGCGGCGGCGACGAGAGCCGGCGCGCCGCCTTCGCCAATGCCACCGAGGCCGATCTGCTGATCTCCCTCCATCTGGAGGGCCACCGCAATCCGACTGCGGCCGGTGTCGCGAGCTACTACTACGGCGACGAGAGCCGGAGCCGCTGGTCGCACACCGGCAAGCAGTTCGCCGGGCTGGTGCAGCGCGAACTCGTCGCCCGCTGCGGCCTGGGGGACAACCGCAGCCACGCCCGCACCTGGACGCTGCTGCGATCCACCCGGATGGCCGCCGTACGGCTGGAGCTCGGCTACCTCACCAGCCCCGAGGACGCGGCCAGGATCACCACCCCGGACTTCCGCGTCCAGGCCGTGGAGGCCGTCGCGGTCGCCGTCCAGCGCCTCTACCTGCCGCCCGAGGACGACGCACCCACAGGAGTGCTGCACCTTCCGGTCCTGGCCTGAGCCTGCTGCTGGGACCGTCAGCGTGGGTCTGACCTTCCCAGCAGCCCAACCCTCAGAGCGGCCGCAGCGAGGGCTCCTTCTGGACCGCGCCCAGCAACCGTTCCAAGGCGACCTCGACCTCCCCCTTCCAGGAGATGGCTGACCGCACCTCCAACCGCAGTCGCGGATAACGGTGGTGCGGTCGCACCGTCTTGAAGCCGACCGCCTGCAGGTGCTCGGCCGGCAGCAGACAGCTGGGCTCCTTCCAGCGGGCGTCGCCGAACGCCTCCAGGGCCTTGAACTCCCGCCGGATCAGATCCTTGGCAACCGCCTGCACCAACGTCCGCCCGATGCCCTGTCCCTGGAAGCCGGGCAGCACCCGGGCGGTCATCAACTGCACGGCGTCGGGCGAGATCGGGCTCGTGGGAAAGGCCAGTGACCGCGGCACATAGGCCGGCGGGGCATAGAGCACGAATCCCACCGGCACGTCGTCGACATAGGCGACGCGTCCGCAGGAACCCCACTCCAGCAGCACCGAGGAGATCCAGGACTCCTTCTCCAACTCGGGCTGCCCGGCCGCCACGGCCGCCTTCCCACTGACCTGGTCCAGCTCCCAGAAGACACAGGATCTGCAGGTGGTCGGAAGATCAGCGAGGGTGTCCAGCGTGAGCGGTACGAGCCTGCGTCCCATGCACTACACCTTTGGGCTCAGCGGTCAGGAGAGACCGGTCCTCGCTCAACGATAAGCGGGGAGAGACCCGACCAGCACCCCCATGGGAGCGATCCTGCAACAGCCCGCCGACGAAGCCGCCGACCCCGCCCAACCCCAACCCCACCGCAACGAGTACCGCCGCCCGGCCGCGCACGTCCATGAACCCTCCCGGGTAGAGCCGACCACTGTGCTCCTGCCGCCATGGTAGCCACGGCCGGAGACATGAAGAAGGCCGTTGTGTTCCACGTGAAACGTGGAACACAACGGCCTTCCCGGGTTCGGCGCCGGAGGCACTACGCCTCGTCGGCCGCCGTCTCGCCGCTCAGTCCCTGCTTCAGCCGCTGTCCCTCACCCGGGGCAAAGGAGTTGAGGATCCGTTCGAGGTCCTCCACGGTGGCGAACTCCACCACGATCTTGCCACGATGAGTACCGAGGTCGACCTTCACCCGGGTGTCGAACCGGTCCGACAGCCGACTCGCCAGACTCGCCAGTGCCGGCGAGGGCAACCGCCCGGCGCGCGGTCCACGCGCCTTCGGCCTGGGCTGCTCCATCTTGGCCATCCGCACGATCTCCTCGACCGTACGCACCGACAGCCCCTCGGCAATGACCCGCCTGGCCAGTCCCTCCTGCTCCTCAGCAGTGTCCAGCCCCAGCAGCGCCCGGGCATGGCCGTAGTCGATCGTCTTGGCCGCGACCTTCGACTGGACGGTCGGCGGCAGCTTCAGCAACCGCAGGGTGTTGGACACCTGCCCCCGGGAGCGACCGATCCGGTCGGCGAGTTCCTCGTGGGTGCAGGAGAAGTCGCGCAGCAACTGGTCGTAGGCCGCTGCCTCTTCCAGCGGGTTCAGCTGGGACCGGTGCAGGTTCTCCAGCAGCGCGTCCAGCAGCAGCTTCTCGTCCTCGGTCGCCCGGACGATGGCCGGGATGACCTCAAGACCGGCTCGCCGCGAGGCCCGCCAGCGCCGCTCACCCATGATCAGTTCAAAGCGACCGGGGCCCACCTCACGCACCACCACCGGCTGGAGCAGGCCCACCTCCTTGATCGAGTGGACCAGTTCGTCGAGCTCCTCCTCGTCGAACACATCGCGGGGCTGACGCGGGTTCGGACTGATCCCGTCCAGCGGAATCTCGGCGAAGTACGCCCCGTCCACCGGACGCAGCTCGGAGCCGGAACCGCCGGCGGCCGCTGTTTCACGTGAAACAGCCTCGGTCTCCAGCGACCGCTCCAGCGTGCTGACCGCACCCGCCGACCGTGTCACCGCGCTTCCGCGCTCCAGCCCCGCCCCGGGGACGGTCGCCGGGGCGCCCGAACCCGCCAGGCCGGCCGGCCTGGCCTCCGGGCCGGACGCGGCCGGGATCAGTGCTCCCAGACCTCGGCCCAGACCCCTGCGACGCTCGCTCACCGGTTCCCCTCCATCGTGCTGTTCCGTGCGCTGTCGTGTTCCGCCATGCGACGCGGCTGCTGCTGGTAGACCCCGGAGTGCCCGGGCTCTCCCGCGAACGCAGCCTCGGCGGCCTTCGCATCGGCCGCGGCACCCCGCAGGGCGATCTCCTTGGCCGCCTCCAGATAGGAGAGCGCACCGGTGGAGCTTGGATCATAGGTCAACACGGTCTGCCCGTAGCTGGGAGCCTCGGAGACCCGGACCGAACGCGGGATGCTGGTCCGCAGCACCTCTTCGGCGAAGTGGGTCCGAACCTCCTCGGCGACCTGGGAGGCCAGCCTGGTACGGGCGTCGTACATCGTCAGCAGGATGGTCGAGACATGGAGGTGCGGGTTGAGGTGAGCCCGCACCAGCTCCACATTCCGCAGCAGCTGCCCCAGTCCCTCCAGCGCGTAGTACTCGCACTGGATGGGGATGAGGACCTCGCGCCCGGCCACCATCGCATTGACGGTCAGCAGTCCCAGCGACGGCGGACAGTCGATCAGAATGTAGTCGAGCGGCTGCTCGTAGGCCTCGATCGCCCGCTGCAGCCGACTCTCCCGGGCCACCAGCGAGACCAGTTCGATCTCCGCGCCGGCCAGGTCGATGGTGGCCGGGCAGCAGAACAGCCCCTCGACATCCACCACGGGTTGGACGACGTCGGCCAGGGGCTTGCCCTCGACCAGGACGTCGTAGATGGAAGGGACCTCGGCATGGTGGTCGATGCCCAGCGCCGTCGAGGCATTGCCCTGCGGGTCGAGGTCGATGACCAGGACCCGGGCCCCCTGCATCGCCAGCGAGGCCGCCAGATTGACCGTGGTGGTGGTCTTGCCCACCCCGCCCTTCTGGTTGGCGACCACCATGACCCGGGTACGGGCAGGTCGTGGCGATGTCTCGGTGGCACGGCCCAATGCCTCCATCGCAGCCTGGGTGGCACGACCGATGGGGGTGTCATCGCTGAGCGCGGTGGTATCCAAGTCCTGCATAGTCGTCAGTGTTTCACGTGAAACACGGCGCCTACTACGGGGTCCGGGCAATGGATCTGCCATCGGCGGGATTGTTTTCGGTTCGCCTGGCACTCCGAGAGTTCGGGCGTCGCTCGGCATGGGGTCACCCCCCTTTCCGTCCTCGCTGTCGCTGAAATCATGGCGCAGCCCGCCGGGACGCGGGGACGGTTGCGACTCCTGTGGCCCCAGGAGGTGCAGATCTTCACCCGATCGGCGACCGAACTGAGTGGCCTCACGGGCACGGCTCAAGATTCCAGGCAACAGCGAGCGACGTTTCACGTGAAACACGATGCCTGGCAAACCGGACATCTGATGACGCGACACTCCGGACCGGCACCGAGGGGAAGCAACCCCGAGGCGGACCAAGACCGAGGGGCCGTGGCCCACATCTCGGATGAGACATGGGCCACGGCCCCTCGGTCGACTCTTGCCAGTGCCAGTGCCAGTGCCAGTGCCAGTGCCAGTGACCAGTTCCGGTCCCGGTCAGCGGCGGCGGCGCGGTCCGCCCTTGCCGACCCCGGCCGAGCGTCCGGCCCGGGCGGCCTTGGCCCGGCGGGCCGCCGCCTTCACGCCCCCGGGGCTCTCCCCGACCTGGACCCGGACCACATGGGTCGGCACCTCCACGATCCCCTTGCCCGCAGTGTCGACCGACCAGGCCTGCGCGCCCAGCTTCTGCAGCGCGCCCTTGTGGTCGGCCAGCTCCTGCTCGGCGAGGTCGCCCTTGAGCGCCAGCATCTCCCCGTAGGGACGCAGCAGCGGAAGCCCCCAGCCGGCCAGCCGGTCCAGCGGTGCGACCGCCCGAGCGGTGACCACGTCGACGGCCAGCTTGCCGACCATCTCCTCGGCCCGGCCGCGGACCACCGTGACATTGTCCAGCCCCAGCTCCCGAACGACCTCCTCCAGGAAGGTGGTCCGCCGCAGCAGCGGCTCCAGCAGGGTGATCCGGACATCCGGCCGGGCCAGGGCCACCGGGATCCCGGGCAGCCCGGCACCGGAGCCGACGTCGCAGAGCGAGACCCCAGGAGGAAGCAGCTCACTCAGTACGGCGCAGTTGAGGATGTGCCGCTCCCACAGCCGGGGCACCTCGCGCGGACCGATCAGACCGCGCCGGACCGCCGCATCCGCCAACAGCTCGGCATAGCGGACCGCCTGCTCGAAACGCTCCCCGAAGACCTCACGGGCGGCCGTCGGCGGCTCGGCGAGCTCCTGGGAGAACTCTTCAACGGCTGTGGGTGCTTCGTCCCCACTCGGTGCCTCGGACATGGCCTCGGACATGGCGGCGTCTCTCCTCGTCTGCGTCGGCTGGGTCAGGCAGGCAGGACGACGACGCAGCGCTGCGGCTCCTCGCCCTCCGACTCGCTGCGCAGCCCTGCCGCTGCCACAGCGTCGTGGACGACCTTGCGCTCGAAGGGGGTCATCGGCCGGAGCTTCACCGCTGCCCCGCCCGTCTTGACCTCCTCGGCCGTCCTGGCGCCGAGCTCGGCCAGCTCCGTCCGCTTCCGGGCCCGGAAGCCGGCGATGTCCAGCATCAGCCGGCTGCGCTCACCGGTCTCCCGGTGCACCGCCAGCCGGGTCAGCTCCTGCAGCGCCTCCAGCACCTCGCCGTCCTGGCCCACCAGCCGGAGCAGCGACCGCTCGGCACCGGGGCCCTCACCGATGATGGACACGGAGGCACGATCGCCCTCGACGTCCATGTCGATGTCGCCGTCCAGGTCGGCGATGTCGAGCAGCGCCTCCAGGTAGTCGGCGGCGATCTCGCCTTCCTGCTCCAGGTTGCCGAGCAGATCGCCCTTGGACTCGTCCTTCTCGACCGGCGTCACGGTGCCCTCCGTCACGGATGGCCTCCTTGGGTACTCGTGGGGTGGACAGCAGCCTCGCGGGTAGGTCCGCGGTGAAGCCGCTACTAGGACTTCTTCTTGGGACGCTGGCCCGCCGGCTGCGGGCTGCGCTTGCCAGGCTGGTTGGTGCGCTTCGGCTGGCCGCCCTGGGCGGGGGTGCCGCTGCCGCCGCTGCCCGCCGTGCTGGCCCGGCCGCGGGCCTGCGCACCGGACTGTCCGCCGCTCTTCGCCGTGCCCGACTTGGCCGCCGTGCCCGACTTGGCGCTCGGCTGACCCGTCCGGTCGGCCGGCGTGTTCTTGACTGCCTCGGCCGCGTCCACCACGGCGTCGGAGGGGGCGCTGCCGGCCGTACCGGTGCCGGTGCCGCCACCGCTCTGGCGCTGCGACTTGGTCTGCCGCTTGGGCTGCTGGCGACGCACCGGAGCCGCGTCCTCGGGAGTCTCCTCCACCGGCTCGGAGCCGCCCTTGACCAGCGAGGCCAGACCGGCCTTGGCGACCGTGCCGTCCGCGTTCAGCTTGCCCTTGGCCTTCAGCCGCTCCAGGCGCTGCTTGTGGGCCACCGAGCCGGGGGTCGGGTTCTGGTGGATGATCACGAACTGCTGGCCCAGGGTCCACAGGTTGGTGGTCACCATGTAGACCAGCACACCGATCGGCATGTTGATGCCGAAGAAGATGTAGATGATCGGCAGCACGTACATCATCATCTTCTGCTGCTGCATGTACGGCGTCTTGACCGTGAGGTCGACGTTCTTCGTCATCATCATGCGCGTCATCAGGAACTGCGACGAGCACATGATCGCGATCATGATGCCGGTGACGATCTTGGTTTCGGTGTTCGAGTGGGCACCGACGAAGGTCGCCGACAGCGGCGCACCGAAGATCAGCGCCGCACTGGCGCTGTGCAGCACGGCCCCGTTCATCGCACCGACCGACTTGCCGTCGGCCACCTTGCGCAGCACGCCGTACAGGGACATGAAGAAGGGCGACTGGATGAGCAGCGGAAGGCAGCTCGACGCCGGGTTGACGTTGTGCTCCTTGTAGAGCTTCATCGTCTCGGCGGCGGTCTTCTCCCGGTCGCCCTTGTAGCGCTCCTGGATCGCCTTCAGCCGGGGCTGCAGGGCCTGCATGGCCCGCATCGACTTGGTCTGCTTGATGGTGAGCGGGATCATGCACGCCCGCACCAGGACCGTCAGCGAGACGATCGACAAGGCCCAGGCCCACCCGCTGTTAGCCGCAAAGATCTGGCTGTACAGCGAGTGGAACTGGACGACGATCCACGACACCGCGGTGTACAGCGGGTCCAGGATGGTATCGATAAACCCCACGGTCATGCTCCTTGGGCTTTGGTCGAGGGAGCCGGCACATCGGCGCGGCCCAGGTTGTGGGGTCCCACGTGGTCGATCTGCTGGGACGGAAGCTGCTGGGACGGAACACGGTCTCGGAGAACAAGACTGCGCAGCCACCGGTGCCAGACCGGTCGCTTACGCGCGGGAACGTAGTCGAACCCGCCCGGGCTCCACGGATTGCACCGCAGGATGCGCCATGCAGTGAGGACAGTACCCTTCGCGGCACCGTGGACTCTGATCGCCTCGAACCCGTAGCGGGAGCAGGAGGGGTGGTACCGGCAGACCGGGCCCAGCAGCGGACTGATCGTCCACTGGTACACCCTGATCAGCCCCATCAGCAGGTACTTGCCCACCAGTAGAGCGACCAGGGCGATGAGGCCCATCAGCAGGTACGTCACTGCCCTGCTCCCGTCGGCGAGGAGGAGGCGGTACCGGTGCTCCGCGGCCGGTTGCCACGGGGCGCCGTCAACTTCCGCAGTGCGGAGTCAAGATCGCGTTCCAGGTCCGCGTAGTCCGCTGTCCCGGCTGAGGGCAGCGCGCGAACCACTACCAGGCTACCTGCGGGCAGCCCGGAGATACGTGCGGCTACCAAGTGACGCAATCGACGCTTCACACGGTTGCGGACCACGGCGGGTCCGACTGCCTTGCTGACGACAAAACCCGCACGCACCGGGGAGAGACTCTCCTTGGTGCTGTGCGGGTCTGTAGACGACAAGCCCGTGTGTGCAACGGGATCACCGACGCCGTACGAACCCGGTCCGGATGCACCCTCGCTTTCGCAGAGGTGCACGACCAGTAGGGGACGTCCAGCGCGGCGACCCCGCCGCACCGCGGTCGCGAAGTCCTGGCGCCGCCTCAGCCGATGGTCGGAGGGCAGCACGTCATGACCGACAAGATCAGGCGGACAGGCGGGCGCGGCCCTTTTCGCGGCGGGCCGCGAGGATCGCGCGGCCGGCACGGGTACGCATCCGCAGGCGGAAGCCATGGGTCTTCGCGCGACGACGGTTGTTCGGCTGGAAGGTGCGCTTGCTCACGGGGGGACTCCAGGGATGAATCGAAGGGTGGCGGGGCGTCGTCTGGCCGTCACCGTGCGTCCGCGCGATCCCCGAAACCGTTATGTACGGTGATCCACGACGCCCGTAGCTGCGCGCCTTGGTGTGCGGATATTCCGCGGGCATGCGGCAGCGGCCATCGACAACTCGACCTCGTTACGGTACGTGGAACTGACCCGACGGGTCAAACCGAGCATCCTCGCCCGGGGCGGCACGGGAGGGTGCGACGGGTCTGCGACACTGCTTGTACACACCCTGTGGACAAGAACTTGAACGCAGGCACCACCGCTGACTACCGTTGGCAGACTCATCGCCCCCTCCCGTCCTCCGGCACCTCGCCCCGGTTCTTCCCACACCACCCGCCCCGGTGGAACGAGAAAGCGTGCACCAGTGGCTGATACGAGCAGCGACCTTGCGACCGTCTGGGAGCGGGTCGTCGAGCGACTGGGCAACGACCTGGGCGTGGAGTCCATGGACCGCAAGTGGCTGGAGCGCACCGCCCCGATGGGGCTGATGCATGACACCGCGCTGCTGGCCGCACCCAACGAGATGGCGAAGAGCAAGCTGGAGGGCCATCTTCTCCCGCGGATCACCGACGCGCTGAGCCAGCAGTACGGCCGCGCCATCCGGATCGCGGTGATCGTGGACGCCAATGCCGCCGCGCTGGCCAAGCCCTCGGCCGGCGCCCCACCGCTGGAGGGCGAGCGCCAGGGCGAGCGGGCCGGCGAGCGCCCCGGGGACCGGGGCAACGAGTACGGCGGCTACCAGCCGCAGCACCGCGACTACCCGCCGGCCCCGCAGCAGCAGCCCGGCTACGGCTACGAGTACGACCCCCGCTCCGGCGGCTATCCGGAGCGGGGCGGCTACTACGGCGGCGGCCCCGGCTACTCCGGCGGCTTCCCCGGACGCGGCCAGCACAGCCAGGACGACGAGTGGCCCCCGGCCGCGCCCCCGCAGACCCGTCCCTGGGAGCAGCGCTCCGAGCCGCAGCGCCCCGAGCACCTGCGCCAGGAGCACGGCCACCAGGACCGCCCGGTTCCGGACCGGCACCAGCAGGACCTCCAGCAGGAGCGGTTGCACCAGGACCGGCTGCACCAGGAGCACCAGCAGGAGGACCGTTCCGAGCACCTCCCGGCCGTGCGTCCCGCCTCCGAGGTCGGCGGGCGGCCCGCGCCGGACGGCTCGATGCCGACCCCGATGCCGCAGCACCCGAACATGCCGGCCCACCGGCCCGGCGGCGGTTCGAGCAACAGCGCGGGCCTGGCCCGCAAGGACGAGCCGGCTGCCCGGCTGAACCCCAAGTACCTCTTCGAGACCTTCGTCATCGGCTCCAGCAACCGCTTCGCCCACGCGGCCGCGGTCGCCGTCGCCGAGGCGCCCGCCAAGGCCTACAACCCGCTGTTCATCTACGGCGAGTCCGGTCTCGGCAAGACCCATCTGCTGCACGCCATCGGGCACTACGCCCGCAGCCTCTATCCCGGGACCCGGGTCCGGTACGTGAGCTCGGAGGAGTTCACCAACGAGTTCATCAACTCGATCCGGGACGACAAGGGCGACGGCTTCCGGCAGCGCTACCGGGACATGGACATCCTGCTGGTCGACGACATCCAGTTCCTGCAGAGCAAGGAGTCGACCCAGGAGGAGTTCTTCCACACCTTCAACACCCTGCACAACGCCAACAAGCAGATCGTGATCTCCTCGGACCGGCCGCCCAAGCAGCTGGTCACGCTGGAGGACCGGCTGCGCAACCGGTTCGAGTGGGGCCTGACCACCGACGTCCAGCCGCCCGAGCTGGAGACCCGGATCGCGATCCTGCGCAAGAAGGCCATCCAGGAGCAACTCAACGCCCCTTCCGAGGTGCTGGAGTTCATCGCCTCCCGGATCTCGCGCAACATCCGGGAGTTGGAGGGCGCACTGATCCGGGTGACGGCCTTCGCCAGTCTCAACCGGGCGCCGGTGGACCTGCAGTTGGCCGAGGTCGTGCTCAAGGACCTGGTGCCCGGCGGTGAGGAGGCCGGCCCGGAGATCACCGCGACGGTCATCATGCAGCAGACCGCGGCGTACTTCGGGCTGAGCGTGGACGACCTGTGCGGCTCTTCCCGGAGCCGGGTACTGGTGACCGCCCGGCAGATCGCCATGTACCTGTGCCGGGAGCTGACCGACCTGTCGCTGCCGAAGATCGGCGCCCAGTTCGGCGGCCGGGACCACACCACGGTCATGCACGCCGACCGGAAGATCCGGACGATGATGGCGGAGCGGCGGTCCATCTACAACCAGGTGACCGAGCTCACCAACCGCATCAAGAGCTGACCCCGGACGAGCCGGGTGGCGGGCGTCGGGACTCCGGTCCCGGCGCCCGCTTTCACGTTCCCGCCGGATCGGCGGGGCAGCGGCGGCACCGGCGAGGGCAGTGGCGGCACCGGCGGCGCCCCCGATCCGCGAATCGGCCGCCCGTACAGCTGCGCAGTCGATTCGAACGGCAGGGTCCGCAGGGGAGGTAGTCCACAGATTGCCGGAGTTTTCCCCGTCCACACCCTGGGGAGGACCGAGTTATCCAGAACCTCTCCACAGCGGCACCTCCGACCGAGGTGTTTGCCCAGCTCATCGGCCTGTGTACTTGTGGGCAAGGATTATCCACAGGCTGTGGAGAACTGAGGGGCCGTCAACCGGCCGCCAGAGTTGTCCACGCTCCGTCCCCAGGATCAGGGTACTTGTCCCCAGGTTTTCCACTGTTCTCCACAGGAATATCCCCAGTTCGGCAACATCGATCCGCATTTCACTGCCACGAGTGAAAGAGGCCACAGAGTGTTGCCAGAGGGGCTGGGGAGAACTGCCCCCAAACCTGGGGACGGCGCTGGGGAAAACCTGGGGACAACTCAACTGCCCTGTGGGGGAAGCACGCTACGTCCACAGCAGGCCCTGTTTGTCCACTGCCGGGTCCCCAGGTCAATGTGGATAAAAAATGGGCCCTGACCTGCTGAAGAAGGGGTTATCCACGGTATCCACAACACCTACTACTACTACTCAACATAGATAGCTGGAGCATGATCGAAAAGCAGGTGGGTGCCAAATCTGTGGACGAGCGGAACCCGACACGAGTTCGAGGCCTCTTCGGCCCATCTGCCTCGACCGTCGGTGGAGTGCGTCAGACTGTCCTTCGGCAACAGGCGCAGCAGCCGACCCGTTCGGTGGTTCACTGCACCTACTGGAACTGTCCCCACCCTGGGGACGGTCCCAAACAAGACGTGCCGAAGAAGCAGTCCCGACAGCAGCAGCACACAGGAGGCGGTTACCGGTGAAGTTCCGGGTCGAGCGTGACGTCCTCGCGGAGGCCGTGGCCTGGGCCGCGCGCAGCCTCCCGGCACGGCCTCCGGTGCCGGTGCTGGCCGGCCTGCTGCTGGCGGCGGACGAGGGCAAGCTGAGCCTCTCCGGGTTCGACTACGAGGTCTCCGCCCGGGTGGAGACCGAGGCCGACATCGACGAGCCGGGCACGGTCCTGGTCTCGGGCCGGCTGCTGGCCGACATCTCCCGCTCGCTGCCCAACCGACCGGTGGAGATCTCCACCGACGGTGTGCGCGTGATCGTGCTCTGCGGCAGCTCGCGGTTCACCCTGCCGACCCTGCCGGTGGACGAGTACCCGGCGCTGCCGCAGATGCCGACCGTCTCCGGCGTCGTCCCCGGGGACGCCTTCGCCGCCGCCGTCGCCCAGGTCGCCACCGCGGCCGGCCGCGACGACACCCTGCCGGTGCTCACCGGTGTCCGGGTGGAGATCGAGGGGGACCGGGTCACCCTGGCCGCCACCGACCGCTACCGCTTCGCCGTCCGCGAGCTGCTCTGGAAGCCGGAGCAGGAGGGCCTCTCCGCGGTCGCCCTGGTGCCCGCCAAGACGCTGCTGGACACCGCCAAGTCCCTCAGCGCCGGCGACGTCGTCAGCATCGCCCTGGCCGGCAGCGGCAAGGGCGAGGGCCTGATCGGCTTCGAGGGCGCCGGCCGCCGCACCACCACCCGGCTGCTGGAGGGCGAGTTCCCGAAGTTCCGGGCGCTGTTCCCGACCGAGTTCAACTCCATCGCCACCATCGAGACCCCGGCCTTCGTCGAGGCCGTGAAGCGTGTCTCGCTGGTCGCCGAGCGGAACACTCCGGTGCGGCTCAGCTTCGAGCAGGGCGTGTTGACCCTGGAGGCGGGCTCCGGCGACGACGCCCAGGCCACCGAGCGCGTCGACGCGGACCTGGAGGGCGACGACATCTCGATCGCCTTCAACCCGGCCTACCTGCTGGACGGCCTCTCGGCCATCGACTCGGCCATCGCCCAGCTGAGCTTCACCACGTCGACCAAGCCGGCCCTGCTCAGCGGCAAGCCCTCGCAGGACGCCGAGGCGGACGAGGCGTACAAGTACTTGATCATGCCGGTGCGGTTGTCCGGCTGAAAAGGGTTGGAGCATGCCGGTGCGGTGGTCCGGCTGAAAAAGGGTTGGCGCACGCTGGGTGCCCCGATGGAGCGACTTCGCCGGGGCACCCACCGGCCGTTCCGGGCCGGTACCGCAGATGGGCCCCTACGCCCGGTGCCGGGGTACCCCCGGGCGTAGGCTCGCCCCGTGGCGGCAAGGGGGCCGCGCGTCGGTAGTCACCTCGAACGAAGGACTTGTGATGGAGCTCGGACTGATCGGTCTCGGCAAGATGGGCGGCAACATGCGCGAGCGCATCCGCCGCGCGGGCCACACCGTCGTCGGCTACGACCGCAACCCTGACCTGGCCGACGTGGCGAGCCTCAAGGAACTGGTCAGCACGCTCCACGCGCCGCGTGTGGTCTGGGTGATGGTTCCGGCCGGCGCCCCGACCCAGGCCACCGTCGACGAGCTCGCCGAGCTGCTGGAGCCCGGCGACGTGGTCGTGGACGGCGGCAACTCCCGTTGGACGGACGACGAGAAGCACGCCGCCGAGCTGGCCGCCAAGGGCATCGGCTTCGTCGACTGCGGTGTCTCCGGCGGCGTCTGGGGCCTGCAGAACGGCTACGCGCTGATGTACGGCGGCGAGGCCGCGGACATCGCCAAGGTCCAGCCGATCTTCGACGCGCTGAAGCCCGAGGGCGACTTCGGCTCCGTCCACGCGGGCAAGGTCGGCGCCGGCCACTTCGCCAAGATGGTCCACAACGGCATCGAGTACGCCATGATGCAGGCCTACGCCGAGGGTTGGGAGCTGCTTGAGGCCGTGGACTCGGTCACCGACGTCCGCGAGGTCTTCCGCAGCTGGCAGGAGGGCACGGTCATCCGTTCCTGGCTGCTGGACCTGGCCGTCAACGCCCTGGACGACGACGAGCACCTGGCGAAGCTCAAGGGCTTCGCCCAGGACTCGGGCGAGGGCCGCTGGACGGTCGAGGCCGCCATCGACCACGCCGTGCCGCTGCCCGCGATCACCGCCAGCCTGTTCGCCCGGTTCGCCTCGCGCCAGGACGACTCCCCGCAGATGAAGATGATCGCCGCGCTGCGCAACCAGTTCGGCGGCCACGCGGTCGAGTCCAAGTAGTACCGACAGACCGCGGCAGTACCGGGCAGTCCGACGACGAGCAGAAGGCCGACGAGAACCAGACCATGCACGTCGCGCATCTGTCGTTGGCCGACTTCCGCTCCTACGCCCGGGTCGAGGTTCCGCTCGACCCGGGCGTCACCGCGTTCACCGGTCCCAACGGCCAGGGCAAGACCAACCTGGTCGAGGCCGTCGGCTATGTGGCGACCCTGGCCAGCCACCGGGTCGCCGGTGACGCACCGCTGGTGCGGCTGGGCGCGGAGCGGGCGGTGATCCGTGCCGCCGTGGTCAGGGACCAGCGCTCCACCCTGGTCGAGCTGGAGCTCAACCCCGGCCGGGCCAACCGGGCCCGGATCAACCGCTCCGACAACGTCCGCCCGCGCGATGTGCTCGGGCTGCTGCGCACGGTCCTGTTCGCGCCCGAGGACCTGGCCCTGGTCAAGGGCGATCCCGGCGAGCGGCGGCGCTTCCTGGACGATCTGCTGGTCGCCCGGGCCCCACGGCTGGCCGGGGTCCGGCAGGACTACGAGCGGGTGCTGAAGCAGCGCAACGCCCTGCTGAAGAGCGCGGCCATGGCCCGCCGGTCCAGCGGGCGGGTGGAGCTGTCCACTCTCGACGTCTGGGACGACCACCTGGCCAGGGCCGGTGCGGAACTGCTGGCCGCCCGGCTGGACCTGGTCGCCGCGCTGCAGCCGCTGGTCCGGGCCGGCTACGAGGAGCTGGCCCCCGGGGGCGGGCCGACGCTGCTCCAGTACCGCAGCTCCATGGGCGAGGAGGCGGAGCTGGGTGGCGGCCGGGAGGGCCTGTACGGGGCGCTGCTGGGGGCGTTGGGCGCGGCCCGCAAGCAGGAGATCGAGCGCGGCATCACCCTGGTCGGTCCGCACCGCGACGAGCTGGGGCTGCGCCTCGGCGAACTGCCCGCCAAGGGCTACGCCAGCCACGGTGAGTGCTGGTCCTTCGCACTGGCGCTGCGCCTCGGCTCCTACGAGCTGCTGCGCGCCGACGGCGGCGAGCCGGTGCTGATCCTGGACGACGTCTTCGCCGAGCTGGACTCCCGCCGCCGCGAGCGGCTGGCCGAGCTGGTGGCCCCCGGGGAGCAGGTGCTGGTGACGGCGGCGGTCCCGGAGGACGTGCCGGAGTCGCTGAAGGGCGTACGGTACGCCGTCGCCGGCGGTGATGTGAGCCGCATCGCATGACGTCTCCCGTTACCGGCGGGTGCTCGTAGGCTTGCATCCCCAGGCTGGGGAGAGTGAGGCTGCGGTGAACCACGTGAACGGACCGACCGACCCGGTGCAGGCGTCCACGCCCGTCGACGAGCCCGAGCTCTCCGGTGTCGACCTGGCGCGGGTGGCGCTGCGCAATGCCAAGGAGCAGGCCCGGCTGCGCGGGGACAGCGTCCGGCAGCGCAAGGAGGCCAAGCGGACCGGGCTGCGCAGCGGGGCGCGGGCGGACGGCCGGGACCCGCAGCCGCTGGGGGCGGCGATCAGCCGGCTGGTGGCCGAGCGCGGCTGGGAGGCGCCGGCGGCGGTGGGCGGGGTGATGGGCCGCTGGCCGCAGATCGTGGGCCGGGACCTGGCCGCGCACTGCGAGCCGGAGAGCTATGCGGAGGAGGACCGGGTGCTGACCGTCCGTTGCAGTTCGACGGCCTGGGCGACGCAGATCCGGCTGATGGCGCCACAGCTGGTGCGGCGGCTGAACCAGGAACTCGGCAGCGGCACGGTGACCCTGATCAGGGTTCAGGGACCGGGGGGTGCGCCGCGCAGTTACGGGCGGCTGCGGGCACCCGGAAGCAAGGGTCCGGGTGACACCTGGGGGTGACCGGGCGGATCGGCTGCGTGCCCATGTGAGCCGATTCCGCCCCCCGGTCCGGTGGTGGGATACATCCGGCCCGGATTTCGTGCGGCACGGGCGGGCCCAGGGGCCGCCAAAGGCCCATGAGTGTCAGTCCTACCGGTAGACTGGAGACTGAAACCGCCGCTTGCGGTGACTGAGTCGAGTGCCGAGGCCGCTCCGGTCCCACCCACGGGGTACGGAAGCCGGTCCGAGCTGTGCCAGAAAGGGCGCTTCGTGGCCGATTCCGGCGACCCCAGCCAGACCCCTGATCCCCTGTCCACCGAGGCGTCGACCGCAGTGTCCACCGAGGGCGCACCTGCCGAGGGCACGCCCGCCGAAGCTGCGTTCGCCGACGGCCTGTCTGCGGTCACCAGCTCGCTGTCGGAGAACAACTCCTCCTACGACGCCAGCGCCATCACCGTGCTGGAGGGGCTGGACGCGGTCCGCAAGCGCCCCGGTATGTACATCGGCTCGACCGGTGAGCGCGGGCTCCACCACCTCGTCTACGAGGTGGTGGACAACGCCGTCGACGAGGCCCTGGCGGGCCATGCCGACACCATCGACGTGACGATCCTGCCGGACGGCGGGGTCCGGGTGACCGACAACGGCCGCGGGATCCCGGTGGGCATCGTCCCCGGGCAGGGCAAGCCGGCCGTCGAGGTCGTGCTCACCGTGCTGCACGCCGGCGGCAAGTTCGGCGGCGGCGGCTACTCCGTCTCCGGCGGTCTGCACGGCGTCGGCGTCTCGGTGGTGAACGCGCTGTCGCAGCGGCTCTCCGTGGAGATCAAGACGGACGGGCACCGCTGGAGCCAGGACTACAAGCTCGGTGCACCGACCGCGGAGCTGGAGCGGCACGAGGCCACCACGGAGACCGGTACCGCGGTCACCTTCTGGGCCGACGGGGACATCTTCGAGACCGTCGAGTACTCCTTCGACACCCTCTCGCGGCGCTTCCAGGAGATGGCCTTCCTCAACAAGGGCCTGACCATCGCGCTGACCGACGAGCGTCCCGACCATGTGGACGACGAGGGCAAGCCCTTCTCGGTGAAGTACCACTACGAGGGCGGCATCTCCGACTTCGTCACCTACCTGAACGCCCGCAAGGGCGAGCTGATCCACCCCACGGTCATCGACTTCGAGGCCGAGGACAAGGGTCGGACGATCTCGGTCGAGGTCGCGATGCAGTGGAACTCGGCGTACACCGAGAGCGTCCACTCCTTCGCCAACACCATCCACACCCATGAGGGCGGCACTCACGAGGAGGGCTTCCGCGCGGCGCTGACCGGCCTGGTCAACCGCTACGCGCGGGACAAGAAGCTGCTCCGCGAGAAGGACGAGAACCTCACCGGCGAGGACATCCGCGAGGGCCTGACCGCGATCATCAGCGTCAAGCTGGGCGAGCCGCAGTTCGAGGGCCAGACCAAGACCAAGCTGGGCAACACCGAGGCCAAGACCTTTGTGCAGAAGGTCGTCCACGAGCACCTGAACGACTGGCTGGACCGGAACCCGGTCGAGGCCGGCGACATCATCCGCAAGTCGATCACTGCCGCGACGGCGCGGGTCGCCGCCCGCAAGGTGCGCGACCTGACCCGGCGTAAGGGGCTGCTGGAGACCGCGTCGCTGCCGGGCAAGCTCTCGGACTGCCAGTCCAAGGACCCGTCCGAGTGCGAGATCTTCATCGTCGAGGGTGACTCGGCCGGCGGCTCCGCCAAGCAGGGCCGCGACCCGCGGGTGCAGGCGATCCTGCCGATCCGCGGCAAGATCCTCAATGTGGAGAAGGCCAGGATCGACAAGGTCCTGCAGAACGCCGAGGTCCAGGCGCTGATCTCGGCCTTCGGCACCGGCGTCCACGACGACTTCGACGCCGCGAAGCTGCGCTACCACAAGATCGTGCTGATGGCCGACGCCGACGTCGACGGCCACCACATCAACACCCTGCTGCTCACCCTGCTGTTCCGCTTCATGCGCCCGCTGATCGAGGGCGGCCACGTCTACCTGGCCCGCCCGCCGCTGTACAAGATCAAGTGGGGCCGGGACGACGTGGAGTACGTCTACTCCGACGCCGAGCGCGACGCCTCCATCGCGGCCGGCCGCGCGGCCGGGCGGAAGCTCCCCAAGGACGACGCGATCCAGCGGTTCAAGGGCCTCGGCGAGATGAACGCCGAGGAGCTCCGGCTCACCACCATGGACCGGGACCACCGCCTGCTGGGCCAGGTCACCCTGGAGGACGCCGCCCGCGCGGACGACCTGTTCTCCATTCTGATGGGCGAGGACGTCGAGGCCCGCCGCTCCTTCATCCAGCGCAACGCCAAGGACGTCCGCTTCCTGGACGTCTGACGACCCCGCAGGTCGTCAGAAGGTCCCTGGCAGCAACGCACGAGAGGAAACTGACCCGCAGTGGTCGACGACGACAAGCCCAACGGCCCCGAGTCCAACGAGGACCCCGACGCCGGTCTGGCCGCCCTGGCCCGCACCGACCTGCGCATCGAACAGGTCGAGCTCGAGAGCGAGATGCAGCGCTCCTACCTCGACTACGCGATGAGCGTGATCGTGAGCCGGGCCCTGCCCGAGGTCCGCGACGGCCTCAAGCCGGTGCACCGCCGGGTGCTGTACGCGATGTACGACGGCGGCTACCGGCCGGAGAAGGGCTACTACAAGTGCGCCCGCGTCGTCGGCGACGTGATGGGCAACTACCACCCGCACGGTGACACCTCGATCTACGACACCGTGGTCCGGCTGGCGCAGCCCTGGTCGCTGCGGATGCCGCTGGTGGACGGCAACGGCAACTTCGGCTCGCCGGGCAACGACCCGGCGGCGGCCATGCGCTACACCGAGTGCAAGATGATGCCGCTGGCCATGGAGATGATGCGGGACATCGACGAGGAGACCGTCGACTTCTCCGCCAACTACGACGGCCGCTCGCAGGAGCCCGACGTCCTCCCGGCCCGCTTCCCGAACCTGCTGGTCAACGGCGCGACCGGGATCGCGGTCGGGATGGCGACCAACATCCCGCCGCACAACCTGCGCGAGGTCGCCTCGGGTGCGCTGTGGTACCTGGCCAACCCGACCGCCTCCAACGAGGAGCTCCAGGAAGCCCTGATCGAGCGGATCAAGGGCCCGGACTTCCCGACCGGCGCGCTGATCGTCGGCCGCCGCGGGATCGAGGACGCCTACCGCACCGGTCGCGGCTCGATCACCATGCGTGCGGTGGTCGAGGTCGAGGAGATCCAGGGCCGTCAGTGCCTGGTGATCACCGAGCTGCCGTACCAGGTCAACCCGGACAACCTGGCGCTGAAGATCGCGGACCTGGTGAAGGACGGCCGGGTCGGCGGCATCGCCGACGTCCGTGACGAGTCCTCCTCGCGGACCGGCCAGCGGCTGGTCGTGGTGCTCAAGCGCGACGCCGTGGCCAAGGTGGTGCTGAACAACCTCTACAAGCACACCGACCTGCAGACCAACTTCGGTGCCAACATGCTGGCCCTGGTCGACGGGGTGCCGCGGACGCTGGCGATCGACGCCTTCATCCGGCACTGGGTCAACCACCAGATCGAGGTCATCGTCCGGCGCACCACCTTCCGGCTGCGCAAGGCCGAGGAGCGCGCCCACATCCTGCGCGGGCTGCTCAAGGCCCTGGACGCGATCGACGAGGTCATCGCGACGATCCGGCGCTCGCACACGGTCGAGGAGTCGCGGGCGGGCCTGATGGCGCTGCTGGCGATCGACGAGATCCAGGCCAACGCGATCCTGGAGATGCAGCTGCGCCGGCTGGCCGCGCTGGAGCACCAGAAGATCACCGCCGAGTACGACGAGTTGATGTCCAAGATCAACGAGTACAACGCCATCCTGGCCTCCCCGGAGCGCCAGCGCGCCATCATCGCCGAGGAGCTGGCGATCGTGGTGGAGAAGTACGGCGACGAGCGCCGCTCCACGCTCATCCCCTACGAGGGCGACATGTCCGTCGAGGACCTGATCGCCGAAGAGGACATCGTCGTCACCATCACCCGGGGCGGCTACGTCAAGCGCACCCGGAGCGACCTCTACCGCTCGCAGAAGCGCGGCGGCAAGGGCGTGCGCGGTGCGCAGCTGAAGCAGGACGACATCGTCGACCACTTCTTCGTGACCACCACCCACAACTGGATCCTGTTCTTCACCAACAAGGGCCGGGTCTACCGCGCCAAGGGCTACGAGCTGCCGGACGCCGGCCGCGACGCCCGCGGCCAGCACGTGGCCAACCTGCTGGCGTTCCAGCCGGGCGAGCACATCGCGCAGGTGATGGCGGTGCGCACCTACGAGGCGGCCCCCTACCTGGTGCTGGCGACCCGTGAGGGCCTGGTCAAGAAGACCCCGCTGAAGGACTACGACTCACCTCGTTCGGGTGGTCTTATCGCGATCAACCTGCGGACCGACGATTCCGGCCGCGACGACGAGCTGATCGGCGCCGAGCTGGTCTCCGCCGACGACGACCTGCTGCTGGTGAGCCGGAAGGCCCAGGCGATCCGCTTCACCGCCACGGACGAGTCGATGCGGCCGATGAGCCGGGCCACGTCGGGTGTGAAGGGGATGAGTTTCCGCGAGGGCGACGAGCTGCTCTCGCTGAACGTCATCCGCCCGGGCACCTATGTGTTCACGGCCACCGACGGCGGCTACGCGAAGCGCACCAAGGTGGACGAGTACCGGGTGCAGGGTCGCGGCGGTCTCGGCATCAAGGCGGCCAAGATCGTGGAGGATCGCGGCTCGCTGGTCGGGGCGCTGGTGGTGGAGGAATCGGATGAAATCCTCGCAATCACCCTGGGCGGCGGCGTCATTCGCACAAGAGTGGCCGAAGTTCGTGAAACCAGTCGTGACACCATGGGCGTCCAACTGATCAACCTGGGTAAGCGGGATGCCGTCGTCGGCATCGCCCGCAACGCTGAGGGAGCCGGTGAGGACGAGCTGGACGAGACCGCCGACGGCGAGGCTGCCGTGGACGGGACGGTCGACGCGTCGGGCACGGAGGCCGCCCCGGCGGACGCCGAGGCCACGGAATCCGGTGTCGGCGAAGACGAGGACCAGGACCGGACGGACGACTCGTCCGACTGACCACCCTCCTGGCTGCGGTACGGTCGGACTTCCTGCTGGGGGTGCAGGGGGCCGGCCGTCCGCGGTGCGCGGACGCGGTGACGTGAAGCTGTACAACAACACATGATCCAGGGCTGACCTGCCCTGGGTGGGGAACTGCGGGAGGATCCAGGGTGAGTGGAGCCACGGGCGCCGCTGGCGGCAACGCCGCTTCGGGGCGGAAGGGCCCTGGGCCGAGCGTGCCCCAGGGCGGTATGGCCGGCGGTCAGATGGCCGGCGGTCAGATGGCCGGCGGACAGATGGCGGGCGAGGCCACGGCGGTGCGGCCGACGGTCGTCGGCGGAGGCACCGCCGCGGCGCGCCGCCGCCAGGCCGGCGGTCCGCCGTCGGCGCCGTCCGCGCAGCCCCAGTCGGGCGCGCAGCCGGGGCAGTACCCGCAGCAGTCGGCGCAGCAGCACACGGCCTCGGCACAGGCGGCTCCGCCCGCGGCGGCCCCCGCTGCCGGGCGCTCGGGCTACTCGACGCCGACGACGTACCAGAAGGGCCAGCCGACGCCTCCCGGCGGCACCAGGGTGCCCGGGGCGGCACGGCCGGACGGGGCGGCCCGTCCGGCCCCGGCGTCGGCGCCGTCCGCGCCGCCGTCCGGCCGGACCCGGCGGGCCCGGCTGCGGGTCTCCCGGACCGACCCGTGGTCGGTGATGAAGATCAGCTTCCTGCTGTCCATCGCGCTGGGCGTGGTCACCCTGGTCGGCGCCTCGCTGCTGTGGATCCTGCTGGACGTTGCGGGCGTGTTCAGCTCGGTCGGCGGCACGATCAAGCAGGCGACCGGCTCCGACACCAACGGCGGTTTCGACCTCCAGTCGTACCTGTCCTTCGGCAACGTGCTGATGACCACGGGTCTGATCGCGGTGATCGACGTGGTGCTGCTGACGGCCCTGTCGACGCTGGCGTCGTTCATCTACAACATGGCGGCCGGCATCACCGGCGGCATCGAGCTGACGCTCGCCGAAGAGGACTGAGCCGAAGCGGACCGAGAGCGGTTCCGAAGCCTGTCCTGAGCCCCCGCCGACGGCGGGGGCTCAGGCGTTTCCGCACCTCCCGGCCCTGACGGAGGCAATGGATTTGGGCGGAGCGGCATCGGTGCGCTAATCTTTCAACGCAGCGCAGGCAAGGAAACACGGACCTATAGCTCAGACGGTTAGAGCGCTTCCCTGATAAGGAAGAGGCCGGAGGTTCAAGTCCTCCTAGGTCCACTGCCCGGAAGGCCCCGGTCGTACAATCGACCGGGGCCTTCGTGCGTTCCGGTCCCGTGGACGAGTCGGACGAGTCGGAAGGCGTGGGTGCGATGGTGGCTCTGGTGGCGCTCACGGTGCCCGGACTGGTCATCCTGCTCACTGCGGTCATGGTGATCGATCAGATCGCGCTACGGGCCAGCAGGACCTCGTGGATCCCCTGGCGCGGCTCCGGCCGGGAGGGCCAGGTCAGCTCGACCGGCTTCGAGCAGCTGCACCTGGTGTTCTCCGCCGGGAAGCAGCACGAACTGGATGAGCGGAAGAGCTCGTTGATGCTCCGTGACGACGAGGGCGACGGTGCGCCTCCGCGCACACGGGTGGATCTCGACGGCGGGCAGGCGGTCGTCCGGCTGCCCGGGGCGGCCGGCTGAGCCCGCGCGGCGGCCGACGGACGTCCGCCGCTGCGTCAATCGCGGCTGGTCGGGGGCGTGTTGGCGGTGGTCACGCGACTGTACGGGTTGCGCAAGGGCTTGCCGGGAGCCCGGTTGTCCCGCAGGCCGGGTGTGTATCATCGGCCGGAAGGACGGCAACCGGCCCGGTTGCCGCCGCTCAGTACCGGATCAGACGCAAGAAGGACGAGGTCGCGCGGTGAAGAAGCTTCTTCTGGTAGCCCTGGCTGCACTCGGCGGGTACTTCGTGTACCGCCAGGTCCAGGCGGACCGCGCCGAGCAGGACCTGTGGACCGAGGCGACGGACGCTGTCCCGGTCGGTGCCCGCTAGCCTGGCACCACCCCAGTCTCCGCAGCCCCGGCCCCGGCCGGGGCTGCGCCTGCGGAGGGGGCCGGACGGCTGCGGCCGCCGGTCCGGGTCGAGGTCCGGTTCTGCTCCGGGAACCGGTACCCTGGTGCGCGGCGGACAGCTTGTTCTTCCGCCGAGGGGCCTTAGCTCAGTTGGTAGAGCGCCGTCTTTGCATGGCGGATGTCAGGGGTTCGACTCCCCTAGGCTCCACCCCATAAATGCCCTCTGACCTGCGGAAACGTGGAGTCGGGGGGCATTTTTCGTGACCACTGGTGGTCACGGCCGCGCCCACCAGGAGCTCAGGGGTTCAAGCTGGGCGCCGTCTGCTCCTGTTGATCTTTCGAGTTGCCGGAGATCACCATACGTTTGACCTGCGGAAACACGGATCCGTGTGGCGCCCTGGCGCACCTGGGTACGCACCAGGCTCCCAGGGGACAGCGGGGAGCATCTCCCCTAGGTCTGGAGAGCGGGCCGGGGTGCGGAGCGGGGGTGGTGCGGTCTGTCGGTGTGAAGTCCGAGGGGACGTGTCGGCCCGTACGATGGCGGTGTCCGTTGGCCGTTTGGGAGGCGCGCGATGAGCACGATGTACCCGGAGTACGCGCAGTGGCTGCGGCAGGTGCGGCGGTCGATGAAGCTGCCCAAGGCGGTCAAGCTGCTGTTCGACCAGGGGCGTCTGTACATGTCCCCGGTGACGGAGGCCCACAGCGAGGCGGATGACTCGATCCGGTTGCAGTTGGCGGAGCAGCTCGCCGGCGAGGCGGGGCTGCACGTGACGCGGGACAAGGGGGTGCTGCCGGAGCTGGACGGCTACACGCCTGAGCCGGACGTGCTGGTGGTGGACGCGGGAGTGCTCGGTCCGGGGGACGCTTTCGTCAAGCAGGAGCACGTGCACTTCGTTGCCGAGAGCGTGTCGCGTTCCACGGTCGGTCAGGACTACGGGCGCAAGCTCAACCAGTACGCGGCGCGCGGCATCGCGGTGTACCTGATTGTGGACGTGCTGACCGGGGAGTGCGTGCTGTACCGGGAGCCCAAGGGCGACGAGTACACCTCGGCGGTGCCCTACCGCTTCGGCGAGGAGGTCCGTTTCACTCTCGCCGGGGTCGCCGTGACGGTGCGTACCGACTTCAAGAGAATCCGCTGAGTTCTGTCAGCCCCCTGAGCCGAGGTGGCGGATCGCAGGTTCCGGTGAACACCTCCGCTGGTGCGGAGCGGATCGGGCCAACCTGGCCAAGCTCTCTAAGACCTATGCTCGGCGCCGACTGCGGTCACCCGATCGAGACTCTCGTTCGACGAACACGACCCAAGATCGGAACGGCAGCAGCCACTTAGCGGACCTAGCTGACCGTGCATCACAGATGTGTCAGCCTTGGTGTCGGACAACGTGCACGTACAGCGGGGGCTGACGATGAACGGACAGGTGGGACTTGTCGTCGGGGGCCGGTACCGACTCAGCGAACGGATCCGGTCGGAGGCGGACAGCACCTTCTGGACAGCCCTGGACCAGAACCTCGGCACCCTGGTTGCTGCCAACGAGTTCGTTCCGCCCGACCCGGTGGCCGCTGCGGGTTGGTTGGCCTCGGCAGCCGACGAGGCCCGGAATGCAGCCGGGATATGCCACCCTGCCTTGGCCGCTGTTCAGGATGTCTTCGTGGAGGACGGGACTCTGTGGATCATCGCAGCGGCTGCCGGGGGCCGCACGCTTCGGGAGCTGATCAGCGATCACGGCCCTCTCCCCGCGACCACGGTTGCGCTGCTGGCTCGCGGCCTGCTCGACGCGCTCGGTGCTACACACGGCGCGGGCCTGCCGCACCGGCGTGTAGTACCTGACTGTGTGGTGTTCACTGCGGTGGGCAACGTCGCGCTCACCAGTTTGGGGGTGCCGCCCCCAAGGCTTGACGTGGGGATCAGGTCGGCCACCGCGTTCGATCCGATCCAGTACGCGGCCCCCGAACTGCTCATGGGTAACGAGGCCAGCTCCGCCGCCGACCTCTACGCCCTTGGTGCGACGCTCTTCCACGTGCTCGAAGGCCAACCGCCGTACTTGTGTGACTCTGCCGCCATGACCGTTGCCTCGGTGCTCTCGCCCGCCCCGCCGCCGATGCCTGTGCACGGCTACGACCAGCTCAGACTGCTGGTCTCGCGGCTGCTCACCAAGGACCCGGACGGCCGCCCCAACGCCGTCCAGGCCAGGGATCTGCTGGCGGGTAGCAGCGGTGGCGCGATCCCCGCCTTTCCCGCGCGCCCGTCGGTCCGGGCAGCCGCGCTCGTGACCGTGCTGGCGGTGGCCGCTGTCGCCAGCCTGATCACCGTTGCAGTCTTCGCGCTCTCCGGCGGTGACGGCTCTGCGCGGCCTTCTGCGATCAGTCCCCCTTCCAGCACGGGTACACCCTCGACCAGCTCGCCGGTAACTTCTGGATCGCCCCTGGCGGGCGAACTGGCCGATCCCTGCTCGGCCGTAACGCCGACGGTCCAGGCCGACTTGGCGCTTTCGCAGGGGCAGGCACCGGCTACAAAGAGCCCCGCGCAGGAACGCAACTGCCAGTGGCAGAGCCCGCTGTTGGACCCCTCGGACCCCAGTGGTCCCGGCACCTTCACCCTCGTCTATTTTGCCGGGGCTATTCCGATCAATGGACCCAGCGGAGTGACGCCCGTCTCGGTGTCCGTTCCGGGTCTGCCCGCCGTGACCGAGGTCAGTACCACCAGTGGGCTGGCCTGCGTACTGTATTGGCACACCTCCTTCGGCGAGACCGTTGTGGAGGCGCAGCGGCCGACCGATTCGGTACAGCTGGACGTGTGTCCGCTCGCGATCCGGTTCGCCGCGGCGCTGGCGCCGAGCCTCACGGGTTGACCGGGTTCCGTCACCCCCCGGCACCCCTGGTGCCGAGCTCGGCCAGGCGCGACTCGATGTCCGCCGCGGTCAGGCTGGCCTGTGCGAATGAGCTGCGCGATTGTTCAAACAGGCTGGAGCTGACCTGGGTCATCGCCTGTGTGCACTGCGTGCCGCCCTGGGCCACCTGTCCGGCGAACGCGAGCCAGAGGCGTTGGGTGACCGCGTCGGAGACGGGGAAGTAGGCCGACACATCCTGCCCCAGCTTGCTCAGCTGCCCGCAGTAGGGCAGGACCGAAGTGGTCATCAGCTGCCCGTGTGCTGCCGAGACATACATCGACAGATCCTGCCATTCGCTGCCAAAGGTGACCAGCAGGCTCTGGGCTCCTTCCTCGTTCCAGGCTGTCACCGGGACCGTTTGGTAGTGCACTACCACCGGTGTAGTGGCCACCGCCGAACCCTGCTCTGTGACCTCATCGAGTCGGATCTGGATGGCCTCGGCGATCTGCGTAGATTCCACCGCCCATTGCAGCGCGGCGGCGAAGAGGGAGGTCTCGCGCCGTGCGGTGTACTGCACGCAGCTTCGGGCCGCGTTACCAAGTTGTGCGATGAACACTGGCCACAGCTGTTGCGAGGCTGGATCGGGAACGGTGAAATAGCCATCGGCCTGCTGGTCCAGTGCACCAAGTTCCGCGCACAAGGGCCCGGCAGTGGCGGCCACCACCGTCGGTGGTTGGGACGCTGTGGAGGCCACCTGCTGCATGTCAGCGAGGAAGCGGTTGAGTAAGCGCTGCCCGCCGTAGGCCAGCCAGGCCCGGCTCTGTGCGCGGCGGATGGCGCTCGGCACCGGGGGCCCAGCCTCGCGCAGGTCGATGCTAGTGACGGACGACGTCGAGAGGTGGCCGCCGTCGGCCACCTGATCGGTGAGCGGGGCGCTCAGCGCCAGTGCGGCCGCGCACCCGAGTGCCAGCAATACCCGCAGACTGCGCCGGCATGCGCGCGACGGCGGCAGGGTCGAACGGTCTCGACACGGTCTCTGTCCTCGGTCGGGCCGCTTGCGCACCAGAGAGACGACCGCTGCAGTCAGCCCGGCCAAGACCAGGGCGCTCATCAGCACAGGAGCGAGCACGACTGAGAAGGCCTGCCAGATCGGGCCGGGCCTCCAGCCACAGCCTGTCCGGTCGAGGGAGAGCGCGGGCAGGCACCCCCCGTTGGTCGAGCCGAGCAGGAACACCACGCCCAGGCCTCCCAGCGCGGCCGTCTCCGCGGCGATCAGCGTCGCCACCAGCCGGTAACGGTGGGCACAGAGAGCTGCGCCGAAGGCAGCTGCACACGCGGCCGAAGCCACCGCCACGGCATAGATCAACGCGAGGTAGATCAGATAGTTTCCCCCGACCAGTGGGCTGGGTCTCAGCGTGTGCGCGTACGCGTATGCGCCAAGGGCCATGCCCGTACCCAGACCCGTGCCGAGGAGCCCGGGTAGCAACAGCCGCCGCACCGAGCCCCGCTGCTGGTCCGCAGGCTCCGCCCAGCTGAGCGCGACCAGGTCACCCGGGTCGCGCAGCGCTCCGAGGACCCAGCGGGGGGTCCCTGAGCCTGGCCGCATGCTCCAGGCCAGCAGGGGCACGGTCCACAACGCGGTGATTCCGGCTCCCAGTAGCGGCCCCCGCTCCACCGATGCGATAACAGGAATCACTTCGAGGAACGCACGGATGACTAGAGCGTGCCCATCCCCGTGGCCGGGGAAGGCCTGCTCAATTCCTTGACGCAGCGGGGAAGTATCGAGCGGCCAACCGGCAGCGAGTAGTTCCCCGCCGCCCTGCCACCAGGCAAACCAGCAGGCCATTCCCAGTCCGGCCGCGAACAGCGTCGGGACCATCGCCAACCGGATCCCGCCACCGGGCCAGCTGCGGGCCCAGAGCAGCGCGCACTGCGTGGTCCAACAGGAGAAGACCACTCCAGCGCAGACGAGCAGCAACAGGAACTCGGGCTGGCCCGGTAGCCACCCGCCGACGACCTCCTGGCCAGTAATCAGATCACTGAGGGCGAATCCCGTGCCCAACCATGCCCCCTCCCGCATACCGGTCGGGACCGGTCCGCCAGTAACCACCGCGTGGGCCACGGCCCGCCAGAGCATGACCCCGGCGATGGCCGCCACCAGGCCAGCCGCACTCAGGTCTACCGCCCACAGCACCCCGTTACCGGTGAAACCGTATGTTTTGAGGTAGTACCAGGCCTGGGAATAGAGGAATGCCGCAAGAGCCCCGGTAGCAAACATCGGCAGTGCCCTCGCACCGTGGAGCCGACCCGGATCGGCCAGCACGGCTGCACGCAGGTCGCGGCGCGGGTGCGGCCGCCAGAGCTCCGCGAACGCGCCCAGGGTGCGCCGCAGGCGGCCGGGGGCGAGATCCTGACGGGCGGTCGACCACTGCCGCGGGTCGGCGCCGGCCCGTACGGCGGCCAAGTCCGCATAAGCCTCCCGGCTACGCAGGACATCGCCGCGGACCAGGTAGACCAGCACGACCATTAACGCTACGGACGCGATCTGCCTAGGCCCGTCGTCTGCCGAATCGAGCGACCATGCAGCGGAGTCTGCTAGGAATACATAGACCTGGAGCGCCGAGTACGGCAGTGCCACGACCAGGAGAAAGACCCGCCACAGGGCAATGGTTGCATGGGCCAGGGTCACGTCCCGGTTACGGATATGAGCGAACTCGTGGAGCAGCACGGCCTCGAAGCCGCCGGGGCTGATCACCCGTTGGGCGAGGAGGCCGCCGTGCAGCCGGACGATCGGTCGTCCGGTGCGGCCGAAGACTGAGGCATCCGTCGTGGTCGCGGTCGGATTCACGACCACGCTCGGCAGACGGCTGAGCCCGGCACGCAGAGCCAAGGTCGAGACGGTGCGACGCAGTTCGCCGGTTGGGTCGACCTCAGCCAGAGCGACGGCGCGGCGTGGCCGCGCCCTCCACAGTGGGACCCAGGAGGCCAGGGCGGCTGCGAGCAGTATGACGACGACGGGCCACAGCAGCGGGAGCCACCACTGGGGCACGTGTGCGTAGACCGCCAGGCAGGCATGGTAGGCGCCCTGCTCGCCCAGCGGGACGATTGAGCTGGAGACCGAGGTGCTGGAGGGATCTACCCCGGCTGCCAGCTGGCAGGACGTTTGCGCATACCGGTACAGGTCGTCACGTACCGAGAGCGCGGTGGACGCACTGGCGACCAGCATCAGAACTATCAGCAGCACAAAGCGCATCGTGGTGCCCGCGCCGAGGGCGCGCTCATGGATCAGGACCTGCGCGTCGCTCCGCTGAACCGTCGACATGGCATCAGCGCTGGGATTAGCTGACGGGGGGCGGCTGCTGGTCAGGGAGCTGACCTGGTGCTCTCGGTGGCTCGACGGGAGGCGCAATCAGGATCCTGGCGAGGCTGTCCCGGACGAGTCTGGCACGGTTCTCGCTCCAGCCGTGCTCTCTGGCTGCCTCCAGGACGCTGTCACAGACTACGGTGATCTGTTCCAGGGTCAGCGGAGCGGGCACTATTTCGGCTGGTGGCCGCCGCAGTGCCCTGCGCAGCAGTTTCCTGACCTGGCCGCTGAGACCGGTAGCGGCGCCGTTAGCGAGATCCTGCACGAACGCGGAGAGGGCCAACCAGAGCACCGGGTAGGCCAGTGCCGCAGCCTCTCCCATACCGAAACCCAGAGCCTCACCCCGCCGTCCCCCGGCCGCCAACCGGCCCAGGACGTGCCGCTCGTCCATGCCTCCGAGTGCATCGAGAAGCGGTATCTCCTCCGGCGCGACCTCAGCCACCGCGATCCTGACAATCACGCGTATCCGCCTGGGAGCGACCGGATACGCCAGTTTGACGACCTCGCCGGGCGGGTTGTCTGCCACGTGGGTCCCTTCCAGGCCGGGCCGGAACCGCCCTACGAACCGGCGAATATGCGACGCCTAGCGGCGACCAGACCATTCTGTCAGCGTACGGTCATCTAGAGTGGGAAACTGCCGAAGAGGTCGATTCACTCGAACGAGTGATGCCAATCACCTGGTTCCGTAGGTGCCTTCCTTATGCAGCCTGACCGTCTTGGTGACGGTTGGCGCGTGCTTCGCCCTCGCCCGGATCACGGACGGCTTCGGCGCCACAGCGAGGACACCCCACCGCTCATCCGCGCCAGCGCCTACCTGTGGCGACGCATCACCCCCGGCTACTCGGACGGTAGCCCCGTAGGAGCCTGCTGACGCCCCTCAGGGGGCGTGACCACCAGTGGTTACGCCAGCCGGATCGAGGCGGATCGAGCAGGGTTCAGGAGGATGGAAACAGGGGTGTTTGTCCCGGTTATTCGGCAAAGCCGCAGGTCAGGGCTGTGCTCGGCATGGGTTCGACTCCCCTAGGCTCCACCCTATAAATGCCCTCTGAACTGCGGAAACGTGGAGTCGGAGGGCATTTCTCGTAACCACTGGTGGGCACGGCCGTGCCCACTGGGAGCTCGGGGAGGCAAGCTTGGATGCGGTCTGCTCTTGTTGACCCTACGGGTTGCCTGGGATCACTATGCGCTTGACCTGCGGAAATGCGAGTCCGTGTGTCGCTATGGCGCACCCAGGTACGTACGAGACTTCCAGGGGACAGCGGGGAGCATCTCCCCTAGGTCTGGAGAGCGGGCCGGGGTGCGGAGCGGGGGTGGTGCGGTCTGTCGGTGTGACGTCCGTGGGGACGTGTCGGCCCGTACGATGGCGGTGTCCGTTGGCCGTTTGGGAGGCGCGCGATGAGCACGATGTACCCGGAGTACGCGCAGTGGCTGCGGCAGGTGCGGCGGTCGATGCAGTTGCCCAAGGCGGTCAAGCTGCTGTTCGACCAGGGGCGTCTGTACATGTCCCCGGTGACGGAGGCCCACAGCGAGGCGGATGACTCGATCCGGTTGCAGTTGGCGGAGCAGCTCGCCGGCGAGGCGGGGCTGCACGTGACGCGGGACAAGGGGGTGCTGCCGGAGCTGGACGGCTACACGCCTGAGCCGGACGTGCTGGTGGTGGACGCGGGAGTGCTCGGTCCGGGGGACGCTTTCGTCAAGCAGGAGCACGTGCACTTCGTTGCCGAGAGCGTGTCGCGTTCCACGGTCGGTCAGGACTATGGGCGCAAGCTCAACCAGTACGCGGCGCGTGGCATCGCGGTGTACCTCATCGTGGACGTGCTGACCGGGGAGTGCGTTCTGTATCGGGAGCCGAAGGGGGACGAGTACACCTCGGCGGTGCCTTACCGCTTCGGCGAGGAAGTCGGTTTCACCCTCGCCGGGGTCGCCGTGACGGTGCGTACCGACTTCAAGAAGATCCGCTGAGTTCCGCCGGTCCCTGAGCCGAGGCAGCGCGATTACGAGTTCCCATGAACTCCTTCCGAGACTGCGCCGAAGCCAGCTGCTCCCCGCGCCTGCGGGAATGGTCCCTACATCAGCCTGCCAGCCGCGACGTCGCCGGTGTGCTCCCCGCGCCCGCCGGGATGGTCCCCTGGGGACGGCCCGATGCTCTTCGCGGATCGTCTGCTCCCCGCGCCCGCGGGGATGATCCCACGAGGGTGAGCTGGGCGACCAGCATCGCCAACTGCTCCCCGCGCCCGCGGGGATGGTCCCGTGCAGGACCTGATGGGCATCGACTGGCCCGTCTGCTACTCGCGCCTGCGGGGATGGTCCCATCGGGCCGTCTATGTCGTCCAGCAGCCACATCTGCTCCCCGCGCCCGCAGGGATGGCCCCAGGTACGGGATCAGCTCTACGTTCATGCCGATCTGCTTCCCGCGCCAGCGGGGATGGTCCCGCGATGTCGCCACTGAACATGGACCCGTAGAACTGCTCCCCGCGCCTGCGGGGGTGATCCGCCGCAGTCCAGGAGATGCGGGCCGAGTAGACTCCGACGCTGGAGCGGGACGGCTATACCATCGCCGTCTACCTGCCACTCGGCGTCAGGGGAGACGTCCGGCAGTACCTGCACCGGGCAGTCAGCGACCTGGCCCACACGGCGGACTGGCACCAGGGCTGGGACGCGCAAGTCGTCGGGCAGGCTGGGGACCCGCTCGGGGCAGTCGACGGGAAGCGGCGATGACCCTGTACGAGCGCGTTGCTGCCACCCCGGCGGATCTCGCCGCCCTCGCCGAGGCCCGTCTCTGTCGAGAGGCCCTGCCTGGTCCAGGCCATGGCTGCTTCCGGCGTCGACCGCAAGCAGCTCGCCGCCCAACTCGGGGAACGGCCTGGCAGGGTCGCCCGGGTGCTCCACGGCGACGGAGACATCACCATGGGTGGCGTACGAGGCCGAGCTTCAGCTTGTGCCTGCCGGGGAGCTGCGACGGAAAGTGATCTCTGGCCGGACGCCGCCGATGTCCGCGCCGCACTCAGCTGGCTGCGGCCGGAGGACATGGACGTTGCCAACAGGCAACTGCGGGAGCTGCGGGAGCTGAGCACGACGAAGGCCCCGACCGGATGGTCGGGGCCTCACGTGTCGCTCTGTCGAAGTCAAAGCAGCGCAAGGGCCGCTCTGAGGCCCGTGGCGACTTTCACCATGGTCTCCTTGCTGAGCGCTCCAAGGGTGCCCTTGATCTCGTCCCGCCATAGTTCGACGATGTCGTCGCAGAGAACGCAGCCGACGAGAGGAGAGTCTGCGGAGCCCAGCGGAACGATGCTGGTCATCTCTGGCTTCTGGGTTGTGGTGATCCGGACGGCCAGGCAGCTGTCCAGCTTCTGGTTTCGCGCATTGTTCGACACGACCAGGAAGGGCTTAGGGCCTTTGCCTAGGTCTGCGCGGTAAACGACACCGCGCACGGGAGTGATCTCGGGCACGCAGTTCAGTCCTCGCTAGATCCGCGGCGACGCTGCCGCATTGTCTGCTCGTACTCGTGATCTTCGTCGTTCTGGGACGCGGCGAGGGCTGCGTAGCCGCTGACCATGACCTGCTGCTGGACGGCGGCTCGGCCGGCTTCCATGAGGGCTTGGAGGGCCTCTGCTTCTGAAGGGTTCTCGGATAGCTCGATGCCCAGCGCGGCGAGGGCTGCGCGTTCCACGCTTTGCGGCTGCCGGACTCGCTCGACGGCTTGGGCGTCCTCTGCTGTCACGGGCACGGACTTCCGTGCCACTGTTCTACGAGTGAGGGTGCTCATGAATCAGATACTGCTGCAAATATTGCAGCTAAGCAAGCTGCAAAACTAGCCAAACACTGTTGCCCTTGACACAGCAGCGAAGCCCATACAGAGGTTTCACTCAGTTGGCCCCGCCCTCACCTGGTGATGGGGCGCTTATGCACGGGGGCGCCTGCCCCGCCCATGACTAGTTGAATGTAGTCATCGGATCATGACGAGGGCCCAGTCCCTCTGCTCCCCGCTAGCGCGGGGATGGTCCCGACTCGATGCAGAAGTTCCTGGAGGTCACCAGCTGTTACCCGCGCCTGCCGGGATGGTCCCAGGGCGGCCAAGGCGGCCAGGGCGTCGTGCAAGCGTGGGCTCTGCTCCCCGCACCCGCGGGGATGGTCCCAAGAAGGGGTTCGGGAAAGTCGCCGAGGAGCACCTGCTCCCCACATCCGCGGGGATGGGCCCTACGCCGACCTCAATGGCGGCCAGTCTGCACCCTGTTCCCTGCGCCCGCAGGGATGGTCCCGACGGTGTCGGCGTGGACCCGGACACGAAGCCCTGCTCCCCGCGCCTGCGTGGATGGTTCATGTACTTCGAGTTCACCGGTGTTCTCCAGGACTTGCTCCCCGCACCCGCGGGGATGGTCTCAAGGGCGACGTCAGTGTTGTGAACTACGGGGCCTGCTCCCCGCAATCGTAGGGATGGTCCCAAGCTGGTGCCGCTAGACGAGGGCACTATGGACTGCTCCTCGCGCCCGCGGGGATGGTCCCCACTTGCTTCTGTTCCTCAACACCTTTGCCCCACTGCTCTCCGTGCTCGCGGGATTGGTCCCGCGATCGTCGGCCAAGGGCGACATGCGGTTCCACTGCTCCTCGTGCCTCCGGAGATGGGCCCGCGATCATCGGCGCTGGCAACATGCGCATCGACTGCTTCCCGTGCCTCCGGGGATGGTTCTTTGTACGTCGCGAAGGGGCACAGCAGGACCAGCTGCTCCCCGCGCCTGTGGGGATGATCCCACCCCGCCGGTACGCGGAACCCGCATGAGCCCCTGTTCCCCGCGCCCGCGGGGATGATCCCTCGACGTTGCCGATGCCGTTGACCTGGAGTACCTGCTCCTCGCACTCACGGGGACGGCCCCCCTTCCCGAAGACGTGTCGGCGTCGGGTGAATCCTGACCGCTATTCGGCGGTACAAATCTGACCCACCTGATGGTCGTCCGGTCATCCTGATCTTGGTGTTCAAGGTCAGGAGGAGAGGGTGATATCCGTGGAGGACTGGGCTGAGATCCGTCGGCTCCATCGGGCCGAGGAGATGCCGATCCGGGCGATCGCGCGTCATCTGGGCATCTCGAAGAACACGGTCAAGCGGGCGATCGCGACCGATCGGGCACCGGTCTACGAGCGGGCGGCGAAGGGCTCGGCGGTGGACGCCTTCGAGCCTGCGATCCGCGAGCTCCTGAAGGCGACGCCGTCGATGCCGGCCACGGTGATCGCCGAGCGCATCGGCTGGGAGCGCGGGATAACGGTCCTCAAGGAGCGGGTCCGTGAGCTGCGCCCCGCCTACCTGCCCGCGGATCCCACCGGGCGGACCCAGTACCTGCCTGGCGAGCTGGCGCAGTGCGACCTGTGGTTCCCGCCGGTCCACATCCCGGTCGGCTACGGCCAGGTCGCCTGCCCGCCGGTGCTGGTCATGGTCTCGGGCTACTCGCGGATGATCACCGCGCGAATGATCCCGACCCGGCAGACCGGCGACCTGATCGCTGGCCATTGGCGGCTGCTGTCCGACTGGGGCACGGTCCCCAAGATGCTGGTCTGGGACAACGAGTCCGGCATCGGCCAAGGCAAGCTGACCACCGAGTTCGCCGCGTTCGCGGGCCTGCTCGCCGTCAAAGTGCATCTTTGCCGCCCTCGTGATCCAGAAGCGAAAGGGCTGGTCGAGCGGGCCAACGGCTATCTGGAGACCAGCTTCGTGCCCGGCCGCACCTTCACCGGCCCCGACGACTTCAACACCCAGCTCGGCGACTGGCTGCAGGGCGCGAACCGGCGCCTGCACCGCAGCATCCAGGCCCGCCCCGTGGACCGCTGGGAAGCCGACCGCGCCGCCATGCTGGCCCTGCCTCCGGTCGGCCCCCCGCAGTGGTACCTCTTCCACACCCGCATCGGCCGCGACCACTACCTGCGCATCGACCTCAACGACTACTCCGTGCACCCGCGCGCCATCGGCCGCCGCGTCCAGGTCACCTGCGACGCCGACCTGATCCGCGTCGTCACCGACGGCGGCGACCTGGTGGCCGAGCACCCGCGCTGCTGGGCCCGCCACCAGACCCTCACCGACCCCGACCACAAGAGTGCCGCCGACCAGATGCGCGGCGACTTCATCCACGCCAAAGCCGCCGCGGCCGCACGCTCGCGCACCGCCACCGCCCTGGCCCCCGACAACCTGGGCATCGAAGTCGAGGAACGACAACTCGACACCTACGACAGGATCTTCACCCTCATCCAGGGCGGCGCCGGCCAGGAGGAGAACCGATGACCAGCACCATCGAAACCGATCAGGACGCCACCGAACCTGCCTCCACCAAGGCCGCCAGCGGGCGTCGCACTGCCAAGCAGACCGCCTCCGACCTGGCGTTCTACGCCCGCGCGATGAAGGCCCCAGTGCTACTGGACGCCGCCGAACGCCTGGCCGAGCGGGCCCGGGCCGAAACGTGGACCCACGCCGAGTACCTGGTCGCCGTCCTGCAGCGCGAGGTCGCCGCCCGCGAGTCCCACGGCGGCGAGGGCCGCATCCGCGCCGCCCGCTTCCCCGCGGTCAAGACCTTGGAGGAGCTCGACGTCACCCATCTGCGCGGCCTGACGCGCCAACAGCTCGCCCACCTGGGAACATTGGACTTCATCACGGGCAAGGAGAACGCCATCTTCCTGGGCCCGCCCGGGACCGGGAAGACACACCTGGCCACCGGCCTCGCGGTCCGCGCCTGCCAGGCCGGACACCGCACCGCGTTCGCCACCGCCGCCCAGTGGGTCGACCGCCTCAAGGAAGCGCACGCCGCCGGACGGCTGCAGGACGAACTCGTCAAACTCGGCCGCTACCCGCTCATCGTGATCGACGAAGTCGGCTACATCCCCTTCGAGGCCGACGCCGCGAATCTCTTCTTCCAACTCATCTCCAACCGCTACGAACGCGCCAGTGTGATCGTCACCAGCAACAAGCCCTTCGGCCGCTGGGGCGAGGTCTTCGGCGACGAGACCGTGGCCGCCGCCATGATCGACCGCCTCGTCCACCACGCCGAGGTCCACTCCCTCAAAGGCGACTCCTACCGCATGCGCGGCCACGACCTGGGCCGCGTCCCCACCGCCGTCAACGAAACCAGCTAATGAAGATCAACTGACGACCCGAGGGTCAGCGTTCAACCGGCGAAACTGGGTCAGAGTTCAGCCGCCGCCGACAAGACGGACGGACCGCCCCTGTTCCCCGCGCCCGCGGGAATGTTCCCAGGATGTGCCAGCCGCCGTACGGCGCGGCAATCTGTTCCCAGCATCCGCGGGGTCGTCCACTGCGAGCGGGTGCTCCCGCGCCCGCTGGGTGAGCCCGAGGCCGGCCCCGACGAGGACCTGCCTGACGGTTCTGCTCCCCGCGCTCGCGGGGATGGTCCCTTCGAGCGGGGGACCCCCGAGGATGCCGACCTCTGCTCGCCACGCCCGTGGGGATGGTCCTTCGACGTTATTAGCCATCCATTCAAGGATTGGCTGCTCCCCGCGTCTGCGGGGATGACCCCTTGCAGGGTGAAGAGAAGCACGCTGGGGCGATCTGCTCCCTGCGCCCGCAGGGAAGGTCCGAGGTCAGGGCTTCGTACCGTTCAACATCGACTGCTCCATGCTTGCTGCGTTCGGGGGGATGATCCCTCCAACGGGTTCGTTAACCTGGGCACCGGCATTTGCTCCTCGCGCCCGCGGGGATGGTCCTCTCGAAACCAACAGCGACCTGACCGCCGATTCCTGCTCCCCGCGCTTGCAGGGATGGTCCCTACATCTACCTGTCCACGACTCCCCAGCCCGACTGCTCCCCGTGCCTGCGGGGATGGTCCCATGGAGGCCTTGGTGGGCAGCATGGCGGCGATCTGCTCCCTGCACCCGCGGGGATGGTCCCCCTCTCAGGGGTGCCGTCCGCCCCGTCCCGAGCCTCCTGCGCCCCCGCCCGCGGGGATGGTTCCGTTTTGTCCTGCGCGCCGCATCCTGCCGCGCCCTATTCTGAGAGGCCGATGCAACTCGGGCGATAGCTTCAGAGGAGCCTCCTGATGATCCTGAGGAGGCGCGCCCACCAGTGGTTACGCCAGCCGGATCGAGGCGGATCGAGCAGGGTTCAGGAGGATGGAACAGGGGTGTTTGTCCCGGTTCTTCGGCAAAGCCGCAGGTCAGCGCTGTGCTCGGCATGGGTTCGACTCCCCTAGGCTCCACACCCGAAGACCCTTCTGACCTGCGGAAACGCTGTCAGGAGGGTCTTTTTGTCCCGGTTTTCTCTGCTGACGTGTCAGCATAGGGGTGCTGACACGATCTTGAAGGAGTCAGTATTTCCGGGGCCCGGGGAGATGCTTGCTCCCCTGACTGTTCCCCTGGGCTCGCGGTCCCACTGGGGAGACGCTTCGTCGACCAGCGTGGCAGGGGCCGCGCTGACGGTACGGACCGACTTCAAGAAGATCCGCTGAGTGCGGAGACGGGAATCCGTCCGGCACCGCTCAGCTGTGCGGCTGGGGCCCTTGGGTCCGGAGCCATGCCAGGTCGGTCTCGGCTTGGGCACGGGCCTTTCGCTCGCGCGTGAACACCGCGTCCGTCTTGGTCAGGACCAGCGTGAAGGGGCGGCCCTGGCGCCGGGTGGTGTGGGACACGGGCAGGCCGGTTTGGTCGATCCGGCTGTGGATGTGCTGGCGTTTGGGCTGGGCCAGTGGCCAGTCCGTGGTCCGGCGGGTGCGGGAGGTGAGGAAGGCGTCGAGGCTGGGGCAGAGGTCGCAGCCGGGCCGGCAGGCTCCGGCAGGGGAGAGCGACCAGTCGTCCGCCGCCCGTACCGGGCGGGTGAGGAGCGCCGTCAGCTGGGCCTCGCAGTGGTCGGCGAGCGTCCGGAAGGCGTGGGCCGTGGATGTGTCGTCGCCTGCGGCCATGGTGCGCAGGGCGGGGAGCACGCATTCCAGGACGGTGTCCGGTAGCCCGCGCAGGACGGTGGTGATGGTGTCGGCGGTCTGGGGGGCGGCTGCCTGGAGGAGGCGGGCCAGACCGGTGCCGAGCCGCTCCAGGCCGGTGCGGCGTTCGGCCCCGCGGCCCACGGTGAGCCAGCTCGTGAGCTGCTGTTCGATCGTCTTCCAGGATCCGTCGACCAGCAGCGTGGACACCGCGTCGCCGTCGGCGGTCCGCAGGGCGTCGCAGAGGCCGGGCAGGGATTCGAGCCATGTTTCACGGTCGGCTCCGCTGTAGGCGCCGACGGGGCCGAACCAGGTGCTGACGGCTTCCCGTACCCAAGCTCGTCCGTACTGTGCGGCGGCCTTCGAGAGATCGGGGGCGTGGTGCTCGGTGAGGGTCTCCACCCCGAAGGGGACGAGGAGCATCGTGGCGGTGTCGGCTTCGTTCAGCGCCACTGCGACGGACAGGGCGGTGGTGAAGAGCGGCGCGACGTCCGGGCCCGAGCCGTGGTGGTTCCAGAACGGGGCGAGAGACCGGGCGAGCGATCGCGCCAGTTCCGGCTTCCCGTCGGTCAGATGGTCCTGGAGTTCCTGCAGAGCCCACTCGGAGCAGGCATCGGCGCGCGCCGCGAATGAGCGCTGCCGGGGCCACAGCACGACCGCGGCCCGGCGGTACCAGCGGTCTAGGGTGTTGCCGTAGTTGCCCATGTAGCCCTCGTACTCGGACTGGTAGGGCGTCAGGTCCTTGTTCTCGGTGGTGGCGCACACCTCGGCGTAGCTGACGGGGAGCGAGATCTGTTCGCCGCCGGTGCCGTCGGGGCGGGTCCACCAGCCGAGGGTGATCTCGTCGTCGATCAGGTCGGTCAGCTCGTAGTCGGAGAAGTCTCCGGTGCGGCGGAGCTCGGCTCCGGGCTCGCCGTCGGGGTCGAGGAGGCAGTCGCCCTCGCACTCGTCGTCTTCGCAGTCGTCGATGTGCTCGGTCTCGCCGTAGTAGTCGTAGCGGTCGTAGGGCGGTACGGCGTCCCAGGTCTCCTTCACCTCCGCCAGGGCGAGGACCGGTTCGCAGTCCGCCTGCTCGGCGGCCTGGCGGAGCAGGGCGGCTCGGGTGGCATCGGCGCCCTTGAGGAGGTCCCACTTCAGGCCGTGCTGGGTGTACTCGTGGTCGAGGAGGTAGACCAGGCGGTTGGGCGGGGGCTCAGGCAGGGAACGGCCGTAGGCGTAGCGCTGTTCGGCGGGCTGTGTGAAGTGCTCGGCCAGGCAGTGGGCCAGGTCGGCCGCCGGTCCGGCGTCGCCGGCGTCGGCCGGACGGGTGCGTTCGGCGAGCAGGTTCATGGTGAGGCTGATGCGGTAGCCGCGGGTGACGGGCTTGACCTCGTGCCGGCAGTCGGCGTAGAAGCCGGCGAAGGTCAGCCGTTTCCCGGACGCCCGGTAGCTGGTGCGCCGACCGGCGTGTTCGATGACGAGTTCACCGCCGCTGTGCTGCGAGGGCAGTGAGACCACGAGGGTGCCCACCATCGAGTCGTGCTTCTCGGAGTCCTGGTGCGGCAGGAAGAACTGGCCCTTGCCGTAGACGAGCAGCGCATGGGGTTCGGCACGCAGGATGGTTGTGGGTGGCAGGCCGAGGGCGGTACGTACTCTGCCGAGGACGTCGTTCAGTGTGCGTTCCCAGTCGGGGCCGCCCAGGGTGAACCGGTCCGGGGTGATCTCCCAGGTGTCGCGCACGCCGGTGTCGGTCAGGGTCTGCTCACCGCGGCCGAAGCGGGCCTGCCGGGCCTGGGCGATCAGTTTCCTGGTGACCGGGGCGCGCAGCGGCAGCTGAAGCTCGCCGAGGCCGTCCACGTCGATACGCAGTGCGCCGGCAGGCACGTCGATGCGGGTGCTGAAGTCCCCGCGCTGCTGTGCGTGGTCGAGCAACTCCGCCAGTCGCTTCCGTGCTTCTTGTCCCATGCGGCGCCCGCCCTTCCGACCGGCAGCCTGTCGCCCCGGCTGCTTCGAAGACCCTACGCCGAGGAGGGGTCCTGCACTCGGAGATGCCCTGCCCCTGTTGCCGGGAAGCCCCTATTCTGAGGGTTCATGGAAGGGAGAGGCCGATGAGCGTCGATGCGGTCATGCACACCGAGTTCCCCGAGGGATACACGGTCTTCTTCGGCGTCGACGGGAAGGTGCTGATGACCCCGCAGAGCTTCGAGCGCTCCAGCACGATCAAGTCGCTGCAGTACGACACGATCGTCTCGCTCGGACGTCACGCCAAGACCCCCTCCGACGTGTACCTCGACTTTCCTGCCGACGAGAACTCCGCGCCCGATCTCGCGATCCTGCGGGAGGACGCGCAGAGGCAGGGCACGCGCTACAGCTTCGAGGACGTCCTGCTGATCGCAGAGGTGGTGTCGGTCTCCTCGGCGCGCAAGGACTACGACGATTGCACCGCCAAGTACGGCCGCTACGGCATCCCGATCTACGCGATCGTGGACCCGTATGCCGCGGAGGTCGTCGTCCACACCGAGCCCACCGGTAGCGGCTATGTCACGGTGCGCACCCACAAGTACGGCACCGGCAGGCTCCCGATCGAGCTGGCGGACGGACGCACCTTCACTATCGACCTGGACGAGCTGCCCCGCCCCGAGACCGGCTGACGGGTCTGCTGACACGTCAGCAGAGGCCCCGGATCGAAACGGATCGAGAGGGACCCAGGCGGATGGAAACGGGCGGTTTGTCCCGGTTTTCCGGCGAAATCGCAGGTCGGAAGGTAACGATTGCGGGGTTCGATTCCCCTGGGCTCCACACTCCGGCTCCATGGCCGATCTCCATGGACGATCAAGGGCTCCACCCGCGCAGGCGGGTGGGGCCCTTCGGCGTTCCCGAAGCGGGGTCTTGTTTAATTGTTCACTGTGCTCTAATTTTGACTCCGCCTGGGGCCGACCGTCCGGTCCGCCGCCGCCGGTGTCACGCGGCCCGCCCAGGGAGCTGGAGGTCCCCGTGAACCGACTCCTGTCCATTGCCGCCGTCCAGGCGGCGCCGCGTCCGGCCGAGGCCGATCCGGACGGCTTCGCCGCCGAGGTGGAGCGGCTGCTGGCGGAGAACCCCGGCACCCGGATGGTCGTCCACCCCGAGATGCACCTCTGCGGCGTCGACGCCGGGGCGGCAGCCGGCCGCCACGAGCAGCTGGAGGCCGCCGCCGAGCCGCTGGACGGACCGCGGGTCCGTCGGCTGGCCGAGCTGGCCGGAGACCTCGGCGTGTGGCTGCTGCCGGGCAGCGTGACCGAGCGCGGCGAGCGGGGCGAGCTCTTCAACACGGCCCTGGCGTTCTCGCCGGAGGGCCGGCTGGCCGCCTCCTACCGCAAGGTTTTCCCCTGGCGTCCCTACGAGCCCTATGTCCCGGGCGACCGCTTCGTGGTCTTCGAGGTGCCGGGGACCGGCCGGGTCGGCTTCTCCATCTGCTACGACAGCTGGTTCCCCGAGGTCGCCCGGCACCTGGCCTGGATGGGCGCCGAGGTGATCGTCAACCCGGTGGAGACCACCAGCGACGACCGGGAGCAGGAGGTGGTGCTGGCCCGGGCCAACGCCATCGTCAACCAGGTCTTCGTGGTCAGCGTCAACGCGGCCGGCCCGGTCGGCCGGGGCCGGAGCCTGATCGTCGACCCCGAGGGGCTGGTCCGGGCGGAGTGCCCGGACGCCGGGCCCGCGCTGCTCACCGATGTGCTGGACCTGGACCACGTCACCCGGGTCCGCACCCACGGCACCGCCGGGACCAACCGGATGTGGGAGCAGTTCACCGACGCGGACGCCCCGATCGAGCTGCCGCTGTACCGGGGCCGGATCGACCCCGCAGCTGGCGGCCCGGCTCCTGCCCGGGCTGACCGCTCCCCACCGCCCCACCGCCCGCGCTCACGTCCCGTACCCCCCTCGGCGCCCGACCGCCCTCGGCGCCCGACCCCGCCGGCACCGCGTCCCCACTCCCACGCACCCCCGGAGCCCCGATGGAATCCCCCACGCTCTCCCGCTCCCTCTCGCTCAGATCGGTGGTGCTGTTCGGCCTCGCCTACATGGCGCCGCTGATCGTGCTGGGCACCTACGGCGTGGTCGCGCAGACCACCGGCGGCACCGTTCCCAGCGCCTACCTGCTGGCCCTGGTGGCGATGCTGTTCACCGCGCACAGCTACGGCAAGATGGCCAGGGCCTACCCGGTGGCCGGCTCGGCCTACAGCTATGTGCGGCGGGCGGTCGACTCCCGGATCGGGTTCCTGGTCGGCTGGGCCACGCTGCTGGACTACTTCTTCCTGCCGATGGTGATCTGGCTGATCGGCGGCGCCTATCTGCAGGCGCAGTTCCCGGCCGTCCCGTTCTGGATCTGGATCGTCGGCTTCATCGTGCTGACCACGGTGCTGAACGTGGTCGGCATCAAGGTCGCCGAGCACGCCAACTCGCTGCTGATGGCCTTCCAGGTGCTGGTGATCGGCTTCTTCGTGGTGCTGTCGCTGGCGCACGTCTACCACCTCGGCGGGGCGGGTGCGATGGCCAGCACCACGCCGTTCGCCAACCACGGCTCCTCGCTGGCCGGGATCTCGGCCGGGGCCGCCATCGCCGCCTACTCCTTCCTCGGCTTCGACGCGGTGACCACGCTGACCGAGGAGACCGTCGACCCGCAGCGGACCATCCCCAGGGCGATCATGCTGACCGCGCTGATCGGCGGCGGCATCTTCGTCCTGGTCTCCTACACCACCCAGCTGGTGCACCCCGGCAGCGCCTTCGCCGACCCCAACTCGGCCGCGTTCGAGATCGCCAGGACCATCGGCGGCAGCCTGTTCTCCTCGTTCTTCCTGGCCGGCCTGGTGGTCGCGCAGTTCGCCTCCGGTCTCGCGGCGCAGGCCAGCACCTCGCGGCTGCTGTTCGCGATGGGCCGCGACTCGGTGCTGCCGAAGAAGTTCTTCGGCCGGATCAACCCGCGCTTCCGCACCCCGGCCGCCAACATCGTGCTCACCGGCGCGGTCGGCCTGATCGCGCTCAGGCTCAGCGTCGCCGCCTCGACCTCGTTCATCAACTTCGGCGCCTTCACCGCCTTCACCTTCGTCAACATCAGCGTCATCGGCCTCTACCTGCGCCGTCGGCGGGCGGGTGAGCGCCCCGCGGCGCTCACCTGGCTGGTCGCCCCCGCCGTCGGTGCGGTGGTGGACGTCTACCTGCTGACCAAGCTGGACGACCACGCGCTGGTGCTCGGGCTGGTCTGGCTGGCCCTCGGCGTCGTCTATCTGGCCTACCTGACCCGGGGCTTCCGGTCCGCCCCGCCGGAGCTGGACTTCACCGAGGACGAGGCCCCGGCCCCGGGCTCGGAGAGCCCCGCGGCGACCGCCGGTGCGCACTGAGCGCGGACCGGCTCCGACCCGGGCTCCGGGGCGCGGAGCTGCGGTTCGGCGGCGGCTAGGGTGGTCCCGTGGCGAGCACAGCGGGCAAGTTCGGCCCCTACACCCAGGCGGCCAGGACCGGCGGCCAGCTCACCGCCGCCGGGCTCGGCGGCTCGGACCTGGTGCGCTCCGCCATCGCCCTCCAGGTCCGCCTGGGCACACTGACCCCGGGTCAGCGGCTGGACGACGTCGGGGTGCTCTCCGAGCGACTGGGGATAAGCGAGATCACGGTCCGCCGGGCGCTGGAGGGCATGTGCCAGGACGGCCTGCTGGACCGTCAGCGCGGCCGCACCGGCGGCACCTTCGTCGCCCAGGGCTGGTCCGGGGTGGTGGCCGCGCTGTACGACGCGGAGCTGGCGGCGCCGCTGGAGGCGCTGCAGCTGCTGCTGGAGTGCGGCCTGGTCGCGCTGCACTGCGGCGAGATCCGCGGCGGGGAGCTGGACGGACTCCGGGCGCTGGTCGAGGAGATCGGGCGGACCGCCGACCCCGAACTGCTGCCGCGGCTGGAGACCCGGTTCCACCTGGACCTGGCCGGGGCCCTGGGCGGGCAGCCGGCCCGGGAGCGGGCCACCGACCTGGTCGGCCGGCTCTGCCTGCTCCGGCCGGCCGGCACGACGGCCCAGCTGCTGGCCGGCAACCTCCGGCACGGCGAGCTGCTGGACGCGCTGGAGACCGGGCGGATGGACGCGGCGGTGGGGGCGGTCAAGGCGCACCACCGGCTGCGCGCGGCCGGTCCGGATCCGGTCGACGGTTGACCGTCGACCGTCGACCGCCGACGGCCGGCGAACCCGTCCGTCACCACTCGGCAGCACCCGGCACCCAGGGAGGGCGCAGCATGACCGACCCCGGCACCGGCCGTCCGGTTCCCCGCGCGGCACGCGAGCACCGGCTGCTCGGCGGCACGCTGGGCACGGTGGACATCGCCGCGGCCACGATGGCCAACATCGGTCCGGCGATGAGCTTCTACTTCGGTTTCGGGTTCCTGGCGCTGACGGCCGGGGTGGCGTCCCCGCTGACGATCGCGGCGGCCGGTCTTGCGGTCGCGCTGCTCGGCAACACCCTGGCGCAGTTCTCCCGGGCGCACCCCTCGGCCGGCGGGTTCATCACCTTCGTCGGCCGGAGCTTCGGGCCGACCAGCGCGGTCACCACCGCGCTGCTGGCCGGGCTGGGCTACATCATCGGGATGGCGGCGGTGATCTCGATCTCGGGCGGGTTCGTCCAGATCACCGTGGAGCGCTACTCGGGCGTACGGCTTCCGTGGATCGTCTGGTCGCTGCTGCTGACGGCGGCGTCGGTGGCGCTGATGGTGCGCGGGATCGCGGTCTCCACCAAGGTGGCCGGCTTCTTCTTCGGCATCGAGCTGCTGGTGCTGGTGGTGGTGTCGGTGGCGACGATCGTCGGCCACGGCGGCCACCTCTCGCTGAGCCCGTTCGAGCCGAGCCGGCTGAAGGACGGCTTCAAGGGTCTGGCGCAGGGCTTTCCGCTGGCGGTCTTCCTCTTCGTCGGCTGGGAGAACTCGGCGGCGCTGGCGGAGGAGACCGAGGACCCGCGGCGCAATGTCGGCCGGGCGGTCTTCTGCTCGATCGGCATCATGTCGCTGAGCTACCTGCTGTTCTCCTACGCCACGGTGACCGGCTTCGACTACGACGTGGCCGGGCTGGGCGCCGCGCAGATCCCGTTCGTGACGGTGGCGCAGCGGACCCTCGGCGGTTTCGCCTTCCTGGCCTATGCGGCCGGGCTGACCTCGACCCTGGGCGCGCTGATCGCCGGTACCAACTCGCAGGCCCGGCTGGTCTTCAACGCGGGCCGGGAGGGGATGCTGCCCTCGTTCATCGGCTATGTGCACCCGACCCGGCGGACGCCGACCTACGCCATCGCGACCTTCATCTCGCTGGCGCTGCTGATCATCGGCGGCTGGGGCGCCGGGCACCTGCTGGGCGGCCGGAGCGGTTCGATGGACCCGGTGCGCTTCTTCGCCGAGGCGTCGACCATGGGCTCGATCCTGATCCTGCTGGTCTACCTGGCGTCCAATGTGGCGCTGCCGTTCTACTACCGGCGGTACCGGCCGCAGGAGTTCCGGGCGGTGCGGCACCTGGTGCTGCCGGGGCTGGGCGCGGTGGCGATCCTGGGGCCCCTGGGCTACCTGGCGAAGCCGGGGCAGCCGGCGCCGTACGACTGGTTCCCGTGGCTGGCGCTGGCCCTGGTGATCGCCGCGGTCGGTTACGCCACTGTGCTGACGCGGCGGGATCCGGAGCTGGGGGACCGGGTGGGGTCGGTCGTCGCCGACGCCGAGTAGCCGAGTGGCTGAGTGGCCGAGCAGCCGAGTGGCCGAGCAGCCGGGCGGAACGGGGCCGGACGCGCCGCGACCCCGCACGGTGCGTGCGGGGTCGCGGGGGCGGGCGGTGCTCAGCGGGTGGGGCCGTCCTCGTCCTCGCCGTCGAGCGGTGCTTCCAGATCGACCGGGTCGATCGGCTCCTCCGGGTCCAGGGTCTCGGCCTCGGACTCCTTGGCCGCGACCTCCGGGTCCAGCTTGAGCGCGCCGGTGGCGCTCGACCCGGACGCGCCGGTGGCCGGGCCGGTGGCCGGGGTGCTGCGGAGCGGGAGCGGCGCGGCCGGGGGTTCGACCAGCCAGTCCGGGTTGCTCTGCTTCTGCCACCACTTCCAGGCGGCCACGCCGCCGCCGGCCACGGCGCCGATGACGCCGACGGCCACGAACCGGCGGGTCCACCGGCCCTTGTGGGCGTGCTGGGCGGTCAGTGCCTCGATCTCGGCGACGCTGATCTGTCCGCGCAGCACCGGGAGCGCGGCCGCGCCCCGGTCGCGGGCGGTGGCCGCGGCGGCGGCGGTGGCCTGGACGGCCTCCTCCAGGGCGCTGTTGACGGCCGGGACCGCTGCCTGCCGGGCCTGGACCGCAGCGGCCCTGGCGGACAGTCCGGCGGCCCTGGCGGCCTCCACGGTGCGCTGGCCGGCCTTGCCGGCGGCCTCCAGCGCGGCCGGGGGCACGTTGGCCCTGGCCTGCTCCCACAGCGGGACGACCCGGGGGATCACGCTGTGCTCGATGGTTTCGAGGTGCGGTGCCAGCCGCTGCCACGCCTCGTCGGTGTAGTGCACCGCCGCGTCCCGTGCGCTCGCGGCGTAGGGAACGAGCTGTTCCCTGGTCTTCCCTGCGGCCTCGCGGGCTGCGTCGATGCGGGTCACCAGTTCCTCCTCCTCGGTGGCGTCCTGTGGGGTCGCCTGCCCACTCTGACAATGATCATGCCGCCTGGATCGTTCCCGGGCGCGCGGCGCTCCTCCTACGCATCCTGCTCTTTTGTACGCAGTTGTGCAGAGCATGCGAGGATTCCCTCTGTCGACATGAAGCCATGAGCTAGGCACGGACGGAAGGAAGGCGCGTCGTGGCCCAGGAGCTGTACGCCACTGTTCGGACCAATCTCGGGGACATCGAGGTCCGGCTGCTCCCGAACCACGCCCCGAAGACCGTCGCCAACTTCGTCGGCCTGGCCGAGGGCAGCCGGGAGTGGATCGACCCCCGGACCGGCGCGGCCTCGAACGCTCCGCTCTACGACGGCACGGTGTTCCACCGGGTGCTGGCCGGCTTCATGATCCAGGGCGGCGACCCGCTGGGCACCGGCACCGGTGGCCCCGGCTACCAGTTCGCCGACGAGTTCCACCCCGACCTCCACTTCGACCGTCCGTACCTGCTGGCCATGGCCAACGCCGGCCCGGGGACCAACGGCTCGCAGTTCTTCATCACGGTCGCGCCGACCGCCTGGCTGAACCGCAAGCACAGCATCTTCGGCGAGGTGGTGGACCCGGCCTCGCGGAAGGTCGTCGACGCGATCGCCGGCACGGCCGTGACGCCGTCCAGCGAGCGTCCGGTCGAGGACGTGGTGATCGAGTCGGTGCGGATCGGCCGCAGGTAGCGGTCGGCGCCGCAGGTAGCGGTCGCCCGGCGGCCCGGTTCGCGGCAGTTCTCCGGCCCGGATCGGGCTTCGACGGGTCCGGAGGTGGAAAGCTGGCCTTCGGGCGTTCACTCGAGGTCCAGAAGGCAGGCAGGCAGATGCTCTCCGATCAGCAGGGGCCGGGCGGTCCCCAGCAGCACAGCGGCTACACCCTGCCGGACTGCTACCGGCATCCGGGCCGGGAGACCGGGGTGAGCTGCACCCGCTGCGAGCGGCCGGTCTGCCCGGACTGCCGGGTCGGCGCCGCGGTGGGCTTCCAGTGCCGGGACTGCGTGCAGGGCGGGAACGCCGGTGTCCGGCAGGCCACCACCGCGTTCGGCGGCCGACCGGTCCGCGACGGCACGCTGGTCACCAAGGTCCTCATCGGGATCAACGTGGCCGTGTGGGGCCTGACCTACCTGCTGGGCAACTCCTTCGTCGACCGCTTCCTGATGCTGGGCGACCTCCCCGGCTACGCCGGCGGGGTGGCCGACGGCCAGTGGTACCGGATGATCACCTCGGTCTTCCTGCACCAGCAGATCCTGCACATCGGCATGAACATGTGGTCGTTGTGGGTGATCGGACCGACCCTGGAGCAGCTGCTCGGCCGCTGGCGCTATCTGAGCCTGTACCTGGTGGCCGGGCTGGCCGGCTCGGCGCTGCAGCTGATCGTGGCGCCGGAGACGCCGGCTCTGGGCGCGTCCGGGGCGATCTTCGGGCTGCTGGGTGCGCTGGTGCTGCTGCAGCGCAAGCGCGGCTACCAGCTGGGGCCGATCGTGGCGATCATCGTGGTCAACCTGGTGGCCACCTTCACCATCGCCGGGATCAGCTGGGAGGCCCATGTGGGCGGACTGGTGGCGGGGCTGGCGATGGGCCTGGGCCTGGCGCACGCGCCGGCCGGGCGGAGGAACCTGGTGCAGTGGGGGACGATGGGCCTGGTGCTGGCCGCGGTGGTGGTGGCCAGTCTGGTCGGGGCGGCCCAGCTCCCTGCCTGAGGCGGTGCGGTCGGCCCCGCGGCCGTGATTCGTCCAGTTGTCCACAAGGGCGCCGCCGGAGTCGGCGGCGCCCTTGTGGATCTTGCGGTCTACCCGTGTCCACCTGCTGTTTCGATCCCGCCACGGGCTGCCGTCGAGCGGCTCCCGGGGCTTCTGGGCTCAAGTTATCCACAGATAGTCATGGTTTTCCCCACTGTGGATAACCATGTGGACAATGAACGCCCGTCCGAGTCGGGACCGTGCCGAAGGGCCGGAATCCGCTACTTCCACTGGGTGGAGACGCCGAAGCCGCCCGCGATGAAGGCGAAGCCGATCACGATGTTCCAGTTGCCGATGCCCTGGATCGGCCACGACGAACTGGACACGTAGTAGACGACGATCCACACCAGGCCCACCAGGAACAGGGCCAGCATCAGTGGTGCGATCCAACTGCGCCCGGAACTGAGCTTCACCGCGGTCGCCGTGGGCGGCGGGGTGTAGTCCGACTTCTTCCGGATTCGGGACTTCGGCACGAGGAGCACTCCTGTCGATGCGCTGCGCTGCATGGCCGCAGATGGCCAACTGAGCTGTGGGTTTTCTGGGCCAGTGGCACGGCGGTCGGGCATGCCGCACACGTCTCCAGCGTCCGTTAGCGTAGTGGCTTCCGGAGTCGGAAGAAGATAAGGGTACGCGTCGGATTCGTAGAAAGTTCCGATACTTGCCCGGTTCGTGATCGGCCTGATGGACGGACGCGCCCGAATGATCGCCGATTCACCTTTTTGTGACGTGTTCCGGCCCTGTTCCGGAGCCTGCCTGGGGGCGCCGACCGAAGTCATTCCGGTGTGCAGGGTAAGGCGGCGGGTTCAAATGATGAGCGGACAAGCACGGGCGAAGCTGGCAAAACGGTAACGAGAGGCCAGTCCACCCACCTGCCGCAGCCGTGTCCCCGTACCCTGGTGCCCCGGCCTGCCGAGGTGCCGGGCCGGGGCAAAGGAGCGCGATGTACGGCTGGATCTGGGGACGGCTCCCAGGCAACAACCTGGTGCGGGCCCTACTGTCGCTGCTGATGTTCGCCGCGGTGGTGGCCGTCCTGTTCAACTGGGTCTTCCCGTGGGCGGAGCCGCTGCTGCCGTTCAACGACGTCACGGTGAACGGCGGCGCCCCCTCCGCGACCGCGACCGCCCCTGCGGGCAACCCGTCGGCCGGGCCCTCGGGAGGGTCCACCGGCCCCGCCGCCGCACCCTCCGCCGGCGGCAAGGCGTCGAGCCCCACGCTCACCGGTGCCGCTCTCCCCACCTACCTGCCGCTTGTCCCGACCGGAGCTGCCGCCTCATGACCGCCCGCATCCTCGTTGTCGACAACTACGACAGTTTTGTGTTCAACCTGGTCCAGTACCTCTACCAGCTCGGCGCGAGCTGCGAGGTGGTGCGCAACGACGCGGTCGAGGTCGGGTCGGTGACCCCCGCCGACTACGACGGCGTCCTGCTGTCACCCGGACCCGGCACGCCGGAGGAGGCCGGGGTCTGCATCGAGATGGTGCACCACTGCGCCGCGGTCGGGCTGCCGGTCTTCGGGGTTTGCCTCGGCCTCCAGTCGATCGCCGTCGCCTACGGCGCGGTCGTCGACCGTGCGCCGGAACTGCTGCACGGCAAGACCTCTGAGGTCACCCACGAGGACGGCGGCGTCTTCGCCGGCCTCCACTCCCCCCTGGTCGCCACCCGCTACCACTCGCTCGCCGTGGAGCGCGACACGGTGCCGCCGGAGCTGGCCGTCACCGCCTGGACCGACTCCGGCATCGTGATGGGCCTGCGCCACCGGGACCTGCCGGTCGAGGGCGTCCAGTTCCACCCGGAGTCGGTGCTCACCGAGGGCGGGCACCGGATGCTCGCCAACTGGCTCGCCGAGTGCGGGGACGAGGCCGCGGTGGGCCGCTCCAGCGGCCTGGCGCCGGTGATCGGGCGGGTCTCCGCGTGACCGCGCTGCGCCCGGAGCGGGCGGACGGCGGCGACGGACTGCCCTGGCAGCCCGGGGGCGCGGTGCCCCCGGGCGGGGCCATGCCCTCGGGCGAGTACCTGGGCGACTTCGACGCCGAGGCGGCCGACAGCTCCGACACCATGGTGCTGCGGGTCCCGCCGTCCTACCCGCCCGGGCCGCCGGAGGGGGGCGGACGGGCGGCCCGGCGGCGTGCGGCCAGCGGCAAGCGCCGGGCCGGCGGACGCGCGCAGGCGGGCCCCAGGCCGCCCAAGGTCAAGGAGAAGCCCGGGATCATCGCGGTCCGGGCGATGGGGGAGCTGTTCATCACCCTGGGCGTGGTGATGTTCCTCTTCGTGGCCTACCAGCTGTGGTGGACCAATGTCACCGCCGATGCCTACGCCAGCGGGGCCAAGAGCAAGCTGGAGACCCAGTGGCACGCCGGTGCCGACTCCAAGGACCACTCCCCCTACCCGAACGCGATAGCCGTCGGTACCAAGTTCGCGATCATCTACATCCCGAAGCTGGATGTGGAGACGCCGATCGCCGAGGGCGTCGACAAGGACACCATCCTGGACAACGGCATGGTCGGGCACTACACCGGCGCCCAGGAGACGGCCTTCCCCTGGGACGCGACCGGCAACTTCGCCCTGGCCGGCCACCGCAACACCCACGGTGAGCCGTTCCGCTACATCAACAAGCTGGTGCCGGGCGACCAGGTCATCGTCGAGACCGCCTACGACTACTACATCTACTCGGTCACCAGCACGCTCCCGCAGACCTCGCCGTCGAACGTCAGCGTGATCGAGCCGGTGCCGCCGCAGTCCGGGTTCACCCAACCGGGCCGCTACATCACCCTCACCACCTGTACGCCGGAGTTCACCTCCACCTATCGGATGGCGGTCTGGGGCAAGCTGGTCCAGGACCTGCCGAAGAGTTCGGGGAAGGTGCCGCCGGCGCTGCTGAACGGCTGACCGGGCCGTCCCTCGGTGGTGCGGGCAACCCACCACCGAGGAGACCGCCACCCATGTCGACCGCTTCCTCCCGCGCCCCCCTGGCCCCGCTGCAGCGCGCCCTCGGCGTGCTGGGCGAGCTGCTGATCACCGCCGGGGTCGTCCTCGCCCTGTTCGTCGTCTACTCGCTCTGGTGGACCGATGTGGTCGCCGACCGGCGGGCCGACGACGACGCGGCGAGCGTCCGGCAGGCCTGGGCCACCGTGCCGTCGGCGGCCCCGCCGGCGGGCGCCCCGCCCCGGGTCTACCGGGGCGGCGGGATCGGCTTCCTGCACATTCCCCGGCTGGGGAAGGACTTCGACCTGCTGATCAAGCTGGGGACCGGTACCGACGTCCTGAACGAGGGGGTGGCCGGCGCCTACACCGAGCCCTACCGGGCCGCCATGCCCTGGGCCGGGAGCGGCAACTTCGCCCTGGCCGCGCACCGGGACGGGCACGGCGCCAAGTTCCACAACCTGCCGGAGCTGCGGCCCGGCGACAAGGTCGTGGTCGAGACCCGGGACACCTGGTACGTCTACACGGTCGACCGGACCCTGGAGCAGACCTCCAAGTACGACGTCGGGGTCACCGCCCCGGTCCCGGCCGGCTCCGGCTACCACCGTCCGGGCCGCTACCTGACCATGACCACCTGCACCCCCGCCTACACCTCCCGCTACCGGATGGCGGTCTGGGCCTCGCTGACCCGCACCCAGCCGGTCGACCGGGCCCGGGACCTGCCGCCGGAGCTGAGCTGACGGCGGGTCGGGGCGGCGGGGCCGGGGCCGGTCGACCGGGCGCGGCCGGCTTCAGGCCGCCAGGTCGGCCAGGGCGACGACCTTCTCGATCCGGACCCGGACCAGCAGCTCGCCGGGTACGCCGTTGCGTTCGCCGTAGGCCGCGGCCTGGTCCTCGCCGACGTAGCGGGCGGCGATGCGGGTCGCCCACTCCTTCACCTGGGGCAGGTCCTCGCTGAGCGTGGCCCGGCCCTCGACCAGGACGAAGGCGTAGGGCGCGCGGTCGTCGTCGACGCAGAAGGCGACCCGGCCGTCACGGGCCAGGGTCCGTCCCTTCACGGTGTCCGCGCCGGTGTTGAAGACCAGGTCCTCGCCGTCGACCAGGAACCAGACGGGGGCGACGTGCGGGCGGCCGTCGGCCCGGGTCGTCGCCAGCTTGCCGGTACGGGTGCCCTCGCCGAGGAAGGCACGCCACTGGGTTTCGTTCATCGGGGTTGCCATGACGTCATGATCCGACAGAACCGCCGGATCGGCGCGTGCGGCGCCGGGAACGCCCGAGGGGCCGGGGACGACTGCTGTGTCCCCGGCCCCTCGGGCCCTGCCGACTGCTGCCCGGTGGGTCAGTCGTTGCCGAAGCCGAAGCCGTTGTTGCCGTTGTTGTTGTTGCCCGGGCTGCCGTTGTTGTTGCCCGGGTTGTTCGGGTCGCTGGGGTTGCTGGTCGAGGGCGACGGGGAGGGATTGGCCGGGTTGATCTGGATGGTGATCTGGGCGCCGGCCGGCACCTGCGATCCCGAGGTCACCGGCTGCCCGTTGTAGGTCGCGGCGACGACCGCACCGACGCCGTAGCTGCCGGTGTACGCGCCGGCGGTCGGAGCGGTGTAGGTCAGCCCCTGCGACTTGAGCGCGTTGATGGCGTCGTTCTCGTCCATGCCCACGAGGTTGGTCGAGAGCGTCACCTGGGCCTGGCCGCTGGAGACCACGATGTTGATCGGGCTGTTGAGCGCCGCCTGGCTGCCGGCCGCCGGGCTCTGGCTGATGACGCTGCCGGAGGCGATGGAGGCCGAGGAGGCCGAGGTCACCGAGCCGAGGGTGAAGCCGGCCCCGTTGATCGCGGTGGTCGCGTTCGCCTGGGTCTGGTTGGTGACCGGGGGCACCGCCTTGGTCGGCGCGCCGCTGCTGAGGTGGACGGTGATGGTGCCGCCCTCCTGCATGACGGCGCCGCTGGCGGGGCTCTGGGTGCAGACGTCGCCCTTGCTGGCGGTGTCGGTGCTGCAGGCGACCTCGGCGCCCTGGACCACCTTCAGGTTGCCCTGGACGTTGCCGACGGAGGCCTGGGCGCTGTTCCAGTCCTGGCCGATCAGCGGCGGGGCGGTGTAGGTGTTCTTCGCCGTGCCGCCGAACATCGACTTCGCCACGAAGTAGGAGCCGGCCAGCACCAGGACCGCGGCGATGCCGAGGATGATCCACGAGGTGCTGCGGCTGCGACCGCCGCCGCCGCCGGCGTTGCGCCGCCGGTCGCCGCGGCCGCCGTAGCCCGAGCCGTCGTCGTACCCGTTGTCGTAGCCGTTGTTGCTGTCGTCGTAGCCGTCGCCGCCGGCGTCGTAGCCCTGGCCGACGCCCGGCAGCAGGCTGGTCTGGCCGTAGCCGGACGCGGTCTGCTGCGGCATGGCCGTGGTGCGGCCGTAGGCGTCCGGCTGGCCGCCGTAGACCTGGGTCTGCTGGTCGTAGCCGCCCATGGCCGGGCCCGCGCCGTAGCCGACGCCCTGGGCGGCGGCGACGGGCAGGCCGTCGAGGGCCCGCTCGATGTCGGCGCGCATCTCGTCGGCGCTCTGGTAGCGGTTCTCCCGCTCCTTGGCGAGGGCCTTCAGCACGATCGCGTCGTACTCGGGCCGCAGTTCCGGGTCGTAGACCGACGGCGGCTGCGGCTCCTCGCGGACGTGCTGGTAGGCCACCGCGACCGGGGAGTCGCCGATGAACGGCGGCCGGACGGTGAACAGCTCGTACAGCAGGCAGCCGGTGGAGTACAGGTCGGAACGGGCGTCCACCTGCTCACCCTTGGCCTGCTCCGGCGAGAGGTACTGGGCGGTGCCGATGACCGCGGCGGTCTGCGTCATCGTCATGCCGGAGTCGCCCATGGCGCGGGCGATGCCGAAGTCCATCACCTTGACCGTGCCGTTGCGCGTCAGCATGACGTTCGCGGGCTTGATGTCGCGGTGGACGATGCCGTTGCGGTGCGAGTACTCCAGCGCCGAGAGGATGCCGGTGGTCATCTCCAGCGCGCGCTCGGGCAGCAGCCGGCGGCCGGAGTGCAGCAGCTCGCGCAGCGTGGATCCCTCGACGTACTCCATGACGATGTACGGGATCGAGACACCGTCGATGTAGTCCTCGCCGGTGTCGTACACGGCGACGATCGAGGGGTGGTTCAGCGAGGCCGCGGACTGGGCCTCACGACGGAAACGGGCCTGGAACGACGGGTCACGGGCCATGTCGGCCCGCAGCGTCTTCACAGCGACGGCGCGTCCGAGCCGGATGTCGTGGCCGAGGTAGACCTCGGCCATGCCGCCGCGTCCCAGGACGCCGCCCAGCTCGTACCGGCCGCCGAGGCGACGCGGTTCTTCCATGGTTCCAACCCTCTCCCTCGCCGGTGCCGAGGTTGATCTGTCGGGCCTGCAGTGGACTGCGGAAGCACCGGCGTGGACATACCGCTGCTTGCGGATACGCTACCGGGCGTATCGACGGTTCAGGTCCGCCCGGGGCACTTGATATGAGAACGGAATGTGGCGGCCGCTGTCGAACCGGACCCGCTCCCACCGCTCACTGGCCGACGTAGGCCTCCATCATCTGCTTGGCGATCGGGGCGGCCAGCTCCTCACCGGACACGTCGCCGCGGGAGGTGTCGCTGGACTCGACGACGACGGCCACGGCGATCTCCTTGCCCGCGCTGTTCTTGGCGTAGGAGACGAACCAGGCGTACGGGGTGTTGGCGTTGTTGGTGCCGTTCTGGGCGGTGCCGGTCTTGCCGCCGACGGTGACGCCGGGGATCTGCGCGGTGACCCCGGTGCCGTTCTGGACGACGTTGACCATCATCGTCTGGATCTCGGAGGCGACCTGCGGGGTGGTGGCCACCGAGAGCTGGGTCGGCTGGGTCGGGGTGCCGACCACGCTCTGGTCGCCGGCACGCACCTCGGAGACCAGGTACGGGGTCATCAGCACGCCGTTGTTGCAGATGGCGGAGGCGACCATGGCCATCTGCAGCGGGGTGGCGGAGGTGTCGAACTGGCCGATCGACGACATCGCGGTCTGCGACTGGTTGATGCCGGTGGCGAAGGTGCTGGGGTCGACCCGGACCGGGATGTACCGGGTGGCGTTGAAGCCGAACTTCTGGGCCTCCTGCGCCATCCGCGCGTCGCCCACCTCGACGCCGAGCTTGCCGTAGACCGTGTTGCAGGAGTAGGTCAGGGCGGTGTTCAGCGTCGCGTTCGTGCAGGGGTCGCTGGCGCTCTCGTTCGGCAGCGAGATGTCGGTGCCCGGCAGCGGGTAGGGGTTCGGCGAGTCGGTCGGGGCGTTGATGTCGGTGACCAGGCCGGTCTCCAGCGCCGCCGCCGAGGTGATCAGCTTGAAGGTCGAGCCGGGCGGATAGGTCTGCCGCAGCGCCCGGTTCAGCATCGGGTTGCCGGGGGCGTTCAGCAGGCTGGTGTAGGTCGTCCCGCTGGTGTCGCCGCTGGCGAGCACGTTGGGGTCGTACGAGGGCGCGCTGACCAGGGCCAGGATCGCCCCGGTGGTCGGGTCCAGCGCCACCGCCGCGCCGATCTTCTTCTGCTGGGTCAGCGCGTTGTAGGCGGCGGCCTGCACCTTGGCGTCGATGGTGGTGACCACGTCGGCGCCCTGCTTCTGCTTGCCGGTGATCAGCGACTCGAAGTTGTTGACGGCCAGGTCGGAGGCGGTCCCGTCGAGGTACTGCGACTCGACGCTCTCCAGCAGGCTGCTGCTGAAGATCGGCGAGGAGTAGCCGGTCACCGGGGCGTACAGCGGGCCGTTGGTGAACGACTCCCGGTACTTGAACTGGTTGCCGTTGACCAGCTGGCTCTTGGTGACGGCCTGTCCGCCGACGATGATGCTGCCCCGGGGGTAGCTGTAGGCCTCGATCATGCCGCGCCGGTTGTTGGCGTTGTCGTTGAGCGAGGCGGCGTCGACGCCCTGCACCCAGTTGACCCGGATCATCAGGGCCAGGACCAGGACCAGGCAGAACACGGATACCCGGCGGATGGGCTTGTTCACGGTCGGGTGACCCTTCTGGTGGCGTGCGGCACGACGACTACCTGTCTACACGTTGTTCATGACGCCCGGCGGACCGAGGTCGGTTCTGGAGGGTCCGGCCGGGGCCGGACCCTCACACCGGGGCGGGCGCCGGGACCGGCCGCCGGGAGACGTCGCTGATCTTCAGCAGTACTGCCACCAGGGCCCAGTTGGTGATGACGGAGGATCCGCCCTGGGCCATGAACGGCAGTGTCATTCCAGTCAGTGGGATGGTACCTGTCACACCCCCGGCCACGATGAACACCTGCAGGGCGAACGCCCCGGACAGGCCCACCGCCAGCAGCTTCCCGAAGGGGTCGCGGGCCGCCAGTGCGGTCCGCAGCCCGCGCTCCGAGAGCAGCGCGTAGATCAGCAGCAGCGCCATCAGCCCGGCCAGGCCCAGTTCCTCGCCGATGGTGCCGAGGATGAAGTCGCTCTTCGCGGCGAAGCCGATCAGCCAGGAGTGGCCCTGACCGAGTCCGGTCCCGGTGACCCCGCCCGCGCCGAAGGCGAAAAGTGACTGCCCGAGCTGGCCGATCCCGCCGCCGGCCACCTCCTGGAGCGGGTGCAGCCAGGCCGTGATCCGGGCGGCGACATGGGGCTCGGTGCGGGCGACGGCCCAGAAGCCGAGCCCGGCCATGAGCAGCCCGAAGATGATCCAGCTGGTCCGCTCGGTGGCGACGAACAGCATGATCACGAAGATGCCGAAGAACAGCAGCGAGGTGCCGAGGTCGGTCTCGAAGACCAGGATCAGCAGGCTGAGCGCCCAGACCGCGACGATCGGCCCGAGGTCCCGGCCACGCGGCAGGTAGAGGCCGAGGAAGCGGCGGCTGGCCAGGGCCAGGGCGTCCCGCTTCATCATCAGGAAGCCGGAGAAGAACACCGGCAGGATGATCTTCACGAACTCGCCCGGCTGGATCGAGAAGCCCCAGACGTGGATCCAGATCTTCGCGCCGAAGTCCGAGGCGCGGTCCGGCATGAAGGCCGGGATCGCCAGCAGCACCAGCGCCGCCAGCCCGGCCAGGTAGGTGTAGCGCTGGAGGAACCGGTGGTCCTTCAGGAACACCATCACCCCGATGAACAGCGCGATCCCCAGGCCCGACCAGACCAGCTGGTTCTGCGCCGCGGGATAGTTCGGGTGCAGCTCCCTGGCCTTGTCGAGGCGCCAGATGAAGACCAGGCCGAGCCCGTTGAGCAGGGCCGCCAGCGGCAGCATCAGCGGGTCGGCGTAGGGGGCGAAGCGGCGCACGGCGAGGTGCGCGCAGAGCGCGAAGGCGCCCATGCCGAGCCCGTAGCGGAGCATTCCCTCCGGCACCCTGGCGTCCATCGACAGGCCGGTGTTCGCGTAGGCCAGCACCGGCACCAGGACCGCGAAGAGCAGCAGCGACAGCTCGGTGTTCCGGCGCTGCGGACTGCCCTGCGGCGCGGCCGTCACCGCCGCCGGGGCGTGCAACCGCCCGGCGCTCGGTCGCAGCCCGGGGAAGCTCAAGTCAGGAGGTGGTGCACAGCTGCGCCAACTGCTGCTGTTGCGGGGTCAGGGAGACGGACGGGGAGGGCGTGACGGAGGTCTTGGTGTCCGGGGTGGTCTTGGGGGCGGTCTTCCCGGACTTGTCCCCGCTCGGGCTCGGCGTGGGGGTGGGCGTCGGCGCGGCCGGGGTGCTGGGGGCGGTCGCCAGCTGTCGGCAGACCGCGGCCTGGCTCTGCAGCTGGGTGACCGTGCCGTCGGCGGCCTTCAGGCTGCTGGCGCTGATGGTGTTCTTGACCGAGGTCTGCTGGTAGGACGGCAGGTACGTCAGCTGGACGTCCGGGTAGTCCTTGTAGACCGTGGCCAGGTTGATCCCGGCCAGCTTCTGGTGGACGCCCTGGTAGACCGCGACATGGTCGCCGTCGGCGCCGACGAAGTACTGGGTCCGGGTCCACTGGTAGCCGCCGTAGGCGCCGCCGCCGACCAGGACCAGCACGGTCAGCAGGATCAGCGAGGGGGCCAGCCAGCCGCGCTTGCGGGGGCTCCGCTGCCGGCGCCGGCTGCGTCGGCCGCCGTCCTCCTCGGGGTCCCCGTCCGGGTCGGCGTAGTCGCCCTCGCCCTCGTAGGCGTCCGCGTAGGACTCGTCGTAGTCCTCGCCCTGGAAGTCGCCTTCGTCGTAGCCGTCCCCGTTGGCCCCGCCGTAGCCGGCGTCGGCCGGCGGTCGCGGCCGGCCCAGCGAGGCGGCGCGGGCGGCCGGGGTGTTCGCCATGGTGTGGTGGCTGATCGTGGGCGGACCGTCGGCGACCGCGCCGACGACCATCGGGGCGCTGCTGAACTGGAGCGACGGGAGGTCGCCCTCGGCCACGTCGAGCACGTCCGCGACCACGCAGGTGATGTTGTCCGGGCCGCCGCCGCGCAGGGCGAGCTGGATCAGCTCGGCGATGGTCTGCTCGGGCGCGTAGTAGCTGCCGAGCGTCTCCTCCAGGGTCTGGTGGCTGACCACCCCTGACAGGCCGTCGGAGCAGATCAGGTAGCGGTCGCCGGCCCGGACCTCACGGATCGACAGGTCGGACTCGACCTCGCCCGTGCCCATCAGCGCCCGCATGATCAGCGAGCGCTGCGGGTGGGTGCTGGCCTCCTCCTCGGTGATCCGGCCCTCGTCGACCAGCCGCTGCACCCAGGTGTGGTCCTGGGTGATCTGGCTGAGCGAGCCGTCGCGCAGCAGGTAGGCGCGGGAGTCGCCGATGTGGATCAGTCCGGCCCGCTGCCCGTCCCAGAGCAGGGCGGTGAGCGTGGTGCCCATGCCCTCCAGCGACGGGTCGTTCTCCACCAGCAGCCGCAGCCGCTCGTTGGCGCGTTCTGCGGCCTGGCTCAGTGCCGTCAGCGGATCGGCGTCGGGGGTGGTCTCGTCCAGTTCGACCATGGTGGACAGGACCTCGGCCGAGGCGACCTCCCCAGCGGCCTGGCCGCCCATGCCGTCGGCGACGGCGAGCAGCCGCGGACCGGCGTAGCCGGAGTCCTCGTTGCCCTCCCGGATCATCCCCTTGTGCGACCCGGCGGCGAAGCGCAGCACGAGGCTCATGTGCCGTCCGCCCCCTTCCCTCGGTCCCCTGCGCGATGCCCCGGTGCAGCGTGCGTTGATGCATCGTACGGTGCGCGTCCGGTGCGGACCGGTCCCGGGTGCGCCCGGTCGCGCCCACCGGGCGTCGCCGGCCGGGGACTTCGCGACCCGGTGGCGTGGTGCCCATGCCTCATGCGTGACTACTTCCGCAGCTCGATGACGGTCCTGCCGATGCGGATGGCCACTCCCGGCTGGAGCGGAGTGGGGCTGGTCAGCCGGGTCCGGTCCAGGTAGGTGCCATTCGTGGAGTTGAGGTCCTCGACGATCCACTGACCGCTCTGGTCCGGGTAGATCCTGGCATGGCGGGAGGACGCGTAGTCGTCGTCGAGGACGATCGTCGAGTCGTGGGCCCGGCCGAGCGTGATCGTCTGACCGGCCAGCGCCACCGTGGTCCCGGCCAGGGAGCCCTGGGTGACCACCAGGTGGGTGGGTCCGCTGCGGCGCGCACGGCCGCCGTCCTGGCCCTGGGGCCGGCGTCCCTGCTGCTGCGGGGGCGCGGGCTGCTGACGGCCGGTGGGGGCGCCCGTCGCGGTCGGGGTGGACCGGCGGCCGGTGGCGGTGGCGGTGCGCTGGGTCGCCTTCGAGCCGTACAGGTCGCTCCTGATGACCTGTACGGCGACGATCACGAACAGCCACAGCACGGCGAGGAAGCCCAGCCGCATCACCGTGAGGGTCAGGTCTGACATGTGCCCCGCGTCACCCTTCGGTTTGTCTGAAGACGATGGTGGTGCTGCCGAGGACGATACGAGAACCGTCGCGGAGCGTGGCGCGCTGGGTGTGCTGACCGTCCACGATGATGCCGTTGGTCGAGCCCAGGTCCATCACGACGGAGGGCGTGCCCATCCGGATCTCGGCGTGCTTGCGGGAGACCCCGGGGTCGTCGACCCGGACGTCGGCCTCGGTGCTGCGGCCGAGGACCACGGCCGGGGTGGTCACCTGGTGCCGGGCGCCGTTCATCTCCAGCCAGCGGCGGACCGGCGCTGCGCCGGGCGGCGGGGGGTAGGCGGTGCCGGGCAGCTGGCGGACGTTGTTCTCGGCCGGCGGCTCGTACGCGGGGCGGGGCTCGTAGCCGCCGGGCTGCTGGTCGTACCCGCCCGGCTTGACGGCGGGGAAGGCCGGCGCGGTCGGCGCGCTGGGCACGTTCGGCGGCAGTGGCGGCATCGGCGGCTGCCAGGCCTCGGCCTGGCGCCCGCCGTACTGCGGCTGCGGCGGCATCTGCTGCTGGGCGTACGGGTCGGCGGCGGGCGCGGCCTCGTTGGCCTCGATCCGGCTGCGGACCCGGTAGAGACCGGTGTCGAGGTCCTCGCCCTGCTCCAGGGCGACCTTGAGCGGGCCCATGAACGAGTAGCGCTGAGCCTGGGCGTACTCGCGGACCATCCCCGCGAGCTCTCCGCCGAGCTGGCCGGCGTACGGGCTGAGGCGCTCGTAGTCGTGGGTGCTGAGTTCCACGATGAAGTCGTTGGGCACGACGGTCCGGTCGCGGTTCCAGATGCTGGCGTTGTTGTCGCACTCGCGCTGCAGGGCGCCGGCGATCTCAACGGGCTGCACTTCGGACTTGAACACCTTGGCGAAGGCTCCGTTGACGATTCCCTCGAGTCGCTGCTCGAACTTCTTCAGGGCTCCCACGGGGCACCCCCTTCCGTCTGGCGTTCGGTACGTTTCGCGCTGGTGGTGCGCGGGTGGCTGTCGGCCTTCCTTATCTGATCGTATCTACGCTGCGGGTCCTTGTGCGGTTCCTTCGTGCCGGTCGGGTGGCGACGTGTGTCCGGACACACTGTCACCGAGGGCGTCCCGGCCCGGGACGCTCGGCGGCCGTCGACCGCACCGTCAGGAAGGATGCCATCACCGGAGGGGTACCGGGTAGGGATCGGATGCCCCGGCGGACTCGTACCCGGTGCCGGGCGTGGTCATCCGCCGATCACCCGTTCGGCTCGTCGGCGGGGCCCGGCCGGGGTTCCGGCTCCGGGTCGGGGGCGGGCCTGGACACCCCTTCCGACGTGCTAGTGTTCTTCTTGTCGCAAGGCGCTACGGCAGCGAAACGGCAGCTCGGAGGACCGGGAAACAACCGGTTTGAAGACGCCGGTGGAACTTCGGTAGAGTCGACGACATCACTCAATGCGCGAGTGGCGGAATGGCAGACGCGCTGGCTTCAGGTGCCAGTGTCCGAAAGGGCGTGGGGGTTCAAATCCCCCCTCGCGCACAGCTGAGGCGCCTCTGGCAGAGACGAAAGTCACTGCCGGGGGCGCCTTTCTTGTTGTGCCGAACCGCTGTGCCGCAGCGTTGCCCGCGGCGGCGGGCGCGCGGCGGGCCCAGACTGGGAGGAGGGGACTCCGAACCCAGTGAGGAGGCCGGTCCGCCATGACGGACACCACAGCGGCGGCTGCCCCGCCGCCGCAGGTATGGCCCGTGCTCCGCGCCCGTGACGCCCGGGCGCTGATCCGTTTCCTGGTCGACGCCTTCGGCTTCGAGGAGACCGTCGTCTACGGCGAGGGCGACCGGGTCGACCACGCCGAGCTCGGCTGGCCGCCGGGCGGCGGGGTGATGCTGGGCTCGGTCCCCGAGGTCGGGTCACCGACCACCGAACCCGGGACCTTCGCCGCCTATGTGGTCACCGACGAGCCGGACGCCCTGTGCGCCCGGGCCCGGGCGGCCGGCGCCCGGATCACCACCGAGCCGCACGACACCGACTACGGCTCGCGCGACTTCGCCGCCGCCGACCCGGAGGGCAACCGCTGGTCCTTCGGGACCTACCGGGGTGCCACGGGCGGCGGCTGACCGGCGCTCAGGCCGGTGCGCGGCGGCTCAGCCGGGCGCCGTTGGCGAGGACGGCGTCCACCAGCGCGCGGGCCGGTTCGCTGTCCGCGCCCCGGCCGCCGGTCAGCACGAAGTCGGTGCTGCCGAGATCGGGCAGGCCGGCGTCGGCGGGCAGTGGGCGCAGCCCCGGCGGGATCAGGCTGAGGGAGTGCGCGACCACGCCGATCCCGGCCCGGGCGGCGGCGATCATGCCGCTGAGCCCGCTGGCCGTGCAGGTGATCCGCCAGGGGCGGGCGGCCCGGTCCAGGGCCGCCAGCGCCCGGGCCCGGGTGACGCTCGGCGGCGGGTAGACGATCAGCGGCAGCGCCCCGCCCTCGTCCGGGTCGGCGCGGAAGTCCTCTCCGGCGGCCCAGACCAGCCGGTCCCGCCAGACCGTCCGGTTGCTCCACAGGGTCCGTCCGCCGCCGGTCCCGCCGGCCACCCGCTTGCCGAGCACCAGGTCCAGCGTGCCCTCGGCGAGCTGCTCGTTGAGCACCCCGGTCAGACCGACCGTCAGTTGCAGGTCGACCTGCGGATGGCTGTGCCGGAAGGTGCGCAGCACCTGCGGCAGCTCGGTGACGGCGAAGTCCTCGGAAACGCCGAACCGCAGCCGTCCGCTGACCCGGGGCCCGGCGAAATAGGCGGTGGCGCGTTCGTGGGCGTCGAGGATGGAGCGGGCGAAGCCGAGCATGGTCTCGCCCTCGCCGGTGAGTTCGACGCTGTGGGTGTCGCGGAGGAACAGCTGCCGGTCGGCGGCCCGTTCCAACCGCTGGACGTGCTGGCTGACGGTGGACTGCTGGAGTCCGAGCCGTCGGCCGGCGGCGGTGAAGCCGCCGGTCTCGGCGACGGCGAGGAAGGAGCGGAGCAGTACCGGATCGAACATCCGACCATCATAGAACGTGATGGCAGTGAGTGCTGTGAGTCGCTTTCGCCATGGACGGGCGGGTGTCAGGGTGGAGCCATGACCCTGCCCCGCCGTTGGCCGCTCGACCCGTTCATCACCTCCCTGCTGCTCACCGTGGGCCTGGCGGCGCTGCTCCCGGCCCGGGGCCCGGCCGCCCGGGGCGTCTCCGACCTGGGGGTGTTCGCGGTCGGTCTGTTGTTCTTCCTCTACGGCGCCCGGCTGTCCACCCAGGAGGCCTGGCAGGGGATGAAGCAGTGGCGGCTGCACGGGACGGTACTGCTGGCCACGTTCGCGGTGTTCCCCCTGCTGGGGCTGGCGCTCCGGGTGGTGGAGCCGGCACTGCTGAGCGCACAGCTCTACCAGGGCGTGCTGTTCCTCTGCCTGCTGCCGTCGACGGTGCAGTCGTCGATCGCCTTCACCTCGATCGCCCGGGGCAATGTCGCGGCGGCCGTCTGTGCGGCGACCTTCTCCAGCCTGGCGGGCATCGTGGTGACCCCGGTGCTCGCGGCACTGCTGCTCAGCACCGACGGCGGGGGGATCTCCGGCCGGGCGATGCTGGACATCGTGCTGCAGCTGCTGGTGCCGTTCCTGGCCGGGCAGCTGCTGCGCCGCTGGATCGCCGGGTGGATGGGACGGCACCGGAAGTCGCTGGGCCTGGTGGACCGGGGGTCGATCCTGATCGTCGTCTACGGGGCGTTCAGCGCGGGCGTGGTCGGCGGGATCTGGGGGCGGCTGTCGCCCGTCTCCCTGGCGGTGCTGCTGCTGGTGGACGCGGTGCTGCTGGCGGTGGTGCTGGGGGCGACCGGCCTGGGCGCGCGCTGGCTGGGCTTCAGCCGCGGCGACCGGATCACCATCGTCTTCTGCGGCTCGAAGAAGAGTCTGGCCAGCGGGGTGCCGATGGCCTCGGTGCTGTTCCCGGGGCCGACGGTGGGGATGATGGTGCTCCCGCTGATGCTGTTCCACCAGATCCAGCTGATGACCTGCGCGGTGCTGGCCCGCCGCTGGGGCGCGGCGGCGGCCTCCGGCTCGGTGGAGGTGACCCGTTCGACCCCGGCCGGGTCGTCGGCGGTGGCCGGTGCGGAGGTCGGGGCTTGACCCTGACACGGTGTGAGGGCCTGAAGTAGGGAGGGTCATGTTCACCATCGGAGATTTCGCCAAGCACGGCCGGGTGTCGATCCGGATGCTGCGTCACTACGACGCCATCGGACTGCTGCACCCGGCCCGGGTCGATCCGGCCAGCGGCTACCGCTTCTACGAGGCGGCGCAGTTGGCGCGGCTCAACCGGATCATCGCGCTCAAGGACCTCGGCTTCCGGCTGGAGCAGGTGGGCGCGGTGCTGGACGAACAGGTCGGCGTCGACGAGTTGCGCGGGATGCTGCGGTTGCGGCAGGCCGAGCTCGCCGAGGCGATGGCGACCGCTGCGGCCCGGCTGACCCAGGTCGAGGCGAGACTCCGGAGTATCGAGAGCGAGGGCCGCATGCCCATGCAGGACGTTGTAGTGAAGAGCACCCCGGCGGTGCGGATGGCCGAGCTGACCGGGATCGCCGCCGGCTACGCGCCGGAGCAGATCGGACCGGTGGTCGGGCCGCTGTTCACGGAGCTCTGCCGGCTGGTGGGGGAGTCCGGCCTGCCGGTGACCGGCCCCTCCGTCGCCTGGTACGAGGAGCTGCCGGACAGCGAGGGCGGGATCCTGGTCCATGCCGGGCTGCCGGTGGGCGGGGCGGAGCCGGGGCCGCACGCGGGCTTCGCGGTGGTCGACCTGCCGGCGGTGGAGACGGTGGCGACCATCGTCCACCGGGGGTCGATGGACCACGTGCTGCCGACCGTGCAGCTGCTGGCGCGCTGGGTCGACGGCAGCGGGCACCGGTTCGCCGGTCATGCCAGGGAGGTCTATCTGGAGTGCGACGGGCCCGCGGACACCTGGGTCACCGAGCTCCAGGTGCCGCTCGCCGACCCGGAGCCGGCTCCGGTCGGCCGGCTCCGCTGACGGCCGTGGATCACGCCCGGGGCTGGGAGCGCTCGTTGTAGAGCGTCAGATAGGCGGCGAAGCGCTCCAGATCGGCGTCGGGCCAATCGCCCAGCCGTTCCAGGAAGGCCAGTCGGCGCTGCTCGCTGACGGACTCCAGCAGCGCGCTGCCGGCGTCGGAGGGGCGGATGATCTGGCCGCGCTGGTCCTCCGGATCGGTGCTGCGCTCGACCAGCCCGAGCCGCTCCAGGGCGGTGACCTGACGGCTCACCGTGGACTTGTCCAGCATGAAGTGCGAGGCCAGATCGGTGCCGCGGCAGCCGCCGCGCTCCCGCAGCAGGTCCAGGATGGCGTAGGTGACCAGGGTCAGGCCGGGGTGGATCTGCGAAGCCTGCGAGCGGGCACGGCGGGCGAACGCGGTCAGCTCGCGCTGGATCGCGTCGATCGACTCGGCGCGCTCCTGCGGGGCGTCCGTGGACGGGGCGAGCAGCGCCGCCGCGTCGTCCACGTCTCTGCTGGCTGCCGTGCTGCTGTGCTGGCCGGACACTGGTGCTCCTCTGATCGGTCGTCGTCCTGACCCACCAACAGTTAGCACCGACCGCGCCCCGGCGGGGTGCGGCCCCCCGATCGGCGTGCCATCGGTATGGGAAGACCGGCTCGGGTCAGCTACGGTGCGGCAGCGGCAGTTCGAACCAGACGACCTTACCGACGGCTTTGCGGCTGGCGCCCCAGCGGGCCGAGAGCTGGCTGACCAGGCTCAGGCCCCGGCCGTCCTCGTCCAGCGCCTCGGAGGGCTCCAGCGAGGGCAGGTTGTGGTCGTCGTCGCTGACCTCGACCAGCAGCTTGCCGACCCGGGTCAGCTGCAGCTCGACCCGGTTCCTGGCGACCCGCAGCGCATTGGTGACCAGCTCGCTCACCAGCAGCGAGGTGACCTCGGCCATCTCGCCCAGGCCCCAGACCACCAGCTGCTCGTGGACCAGCCGACGGGCCCGGCCGACCTCCTCCGGCACCAGGTCGAGCGACCAGTCCATGACGTCCTGCGGCGGGATGCCGTCGAAGCGGGCGATCAGCAGCGCCAGGTCGTCATTGCGGTCGTCGGTGTGCAGCCGCTCCAGGACGGTGTCGCAGACCTCCTCCGGACTCTGCCTGGGGTCGACGATGTCGCCGCAGAGGGCGGCCAGGCCGTCCCCTATGTCGCCGCCGCGCATCTCCACCAGGCCGTCGGTGCAGAGCACCAGCATGCTGCCGTCGGAGACCTTGAACTCCTTGGCCGCGAACGGCACCCCGCCGACACCGATCGGCGCGCCGGAGGGGATGTCCAGCAGTTCGCCGCGCCCGTCCGGGTGCACCAGCACCGGTGGGACATGGCCCGCGCCGGCGATGGTGCAGGTTCGGGCGATCGGGTCGTAGACCGCGTAGAGGCAGGTGGCGAGGTGGTCGTCGCCCAGCCGCTGGGAGAGGTTGTCCAGGTGCCGGAGGATCTGGCCCGGGGGCAGGTCCAGCGCGGCCAGGGTCTGCATCGCGGTGCGGAACCGGCCCATCGCCACCGCCGAGTGCAGGCCGTGGCCCATCACGTCGCCGACCACCAGCGCGACCCGGCTGCCCGGCAGTTGGATGGCGTCGAACCAGTCGCCGCCGACCTCGGCCCGGCGGTCGCCGGGCAGGTAGCGGTGGGCGATCAGCACGCCGGGGATCTTCGGCGGACGGGTCGGCAGCATGCTCCGCTGGAGGGTGAGCGCGGTCTTCGCCTCCACCCGGTGCAGCCGGGCGTTGTCCACCGACAGCGCGGCCCTGGCCGCCAGTTCGCGCAGGTAGGCGGCGTCGGTCTGGTCGAACGGCGGTCGGTCCGGGTTGCGCAGCAGGGTCAGCACCCCGAGCACGGTGCCGCGCGCCGCCAGCGGCAGCGTCAGCATCGAGCGGCCCTCGAACAGCGGCACCAGCGCGGCGCCGCCGCCCCGTCCGGCCGCGCAGTACTCGGCGACCTCCCGGTCGACCTCGGGCACCAGCACCGGCTGGTTGGTCTGCAGGGCCAGCCCGAACGGGGTGTTCCGGGCCAGCGACACCAGGCTGCCGACCCGGACCAGGTGGTCCCAGCCGGCCAGCGACTCGCTGAAGGCCCGGGCGACCCGGCGCATCCTGGTCCCGTCGTCCGGGCGCTCGGGCGGCACCTCGGCGTCGGTGATCAGTCGGTCGCGCAGGTCGACGCAGGCGAAGTCGGCGATGCTGGGGACCACCACCTCGCACAGCTCGCGGACGGTGACGTCCAGGTCCAGGGTGGTGCCGATCTGTGCGCCGACATGGCTGAGCAGCCGCAGCTGCTCGTTGACCGGTTCGGCGGGCGCGGCGCCGGCGGCGGCCAGGGTGAGCGTCGGCACGGCCGGCGGGCCGCTGAACGGACCTTCGGTCCCGGAGCCGCGCCGGGTGCGTCCCGGCGGGGCGGGGCGCTGCGGGCGCTGGCTGCGCTCCGGTCGCTTCTCCTGGCCGAAGGGGGCGCCGGTGCGCGGGGTCGGCACCGCGGTCCGCCGCGGCCGGGTCGACGGTTCGTCGGCGGGCGTGCGGGAGTGGCTCTCCACGCTGCTGCCGAGCTCCCGCTCCGGGGACTCGCGCAACTGCTGCGGCAGCACCGGGAGCTGGACCGAGCCGTCCACCAGCAGGCCGGGCACGCCGGCGGCGACCACCTGGGCCAGCAGTCGGCGGCGGCGTTCGTCGCCGCCCCGGCGCAGCAGCGGGGAGAGCCGCTCGGCGGCGGTCCCGGCGTCGCCGCCCTCGGCCGGGGCGATCCGGATGCTCTCGACCCGAAGCTCCAGACTCTGGGCCTGGGTGGGCGAGTTGGCGGTGTAGGGGAGCAGCTGGCTGCCGAGGGCGATCCGTGGGCCGCGGGCCCGCAGCGGGCCCGCGTCCGCCGCGACCACCAGCAGGTTGCGTCCGGTGGGCTCGACCAGCCGGTAGGCCCAGCAGAGGATGTCCACGACCCGGCCGTCCCGGTCGGTGACGCTGAGGTCGCCGTTCCAGGCGGGCGCGAAGCTGGTGAGGTCGTCGAGGTGGTCGAGGGCGTCCCCGAGCTTTCCGTTGCCGATGCCGGTCCCGGCCTCGGTGGTGTGGCGGGCGAGCGGCAGCAGGCCGGAGGCCGGACGGTCGAAGACCTCGTCGCGGCGGTGGCCGAACAGCTCCTCGGCCGCGCGGTTCCAGACGGTGAGGCGGCCGTCCGGGTCGACCATGAAGGCGGCGAGCCGGATCAGCGCCAGCACACCCGTCGGCGCGGACGCGGGTCGCACCGGCTCGGAGAGGGATTGCGCGGGCCCTGCGAAGGTCTCCTCGTCCATGCTCACCTGCTCCCAGCTCCCGTCGTTCTCCGGACGCGCCTCACCTCGGAGGGACCGACCATCCTCCCCGTGCCGGTGGCTTGCGCGTGCCGCCTCGTACAACTCTGACCTTGCACCATAGGCCCACCACCACATCGGTACCCCAGGCAAGCACGAAACCTGCCGATGTTGTCCACATTCGGGGATTTATTTCTGTGTCCAGGAGCGAGTCCGGGCTCGCACGCCTCAGTGTGCGCCCTCGGTGGCCGGGGTGGGGACAGTAGGGTGACGGGGCGGACGAGCGGTACAAACATCAAGCAGTGAGGTTCGACATGGCTGCCGACACTCCGGTCCGGTGGACCGATCCCGAGGAACAGCAGCTGGAGGAGCAGGTCGCGCAGGTCGAGACCGAGTGGGTGGAGGCCGAGGTCGCCGTCGAGACCCTGCGGGTGGAGCTCGACAACTTCGCGCTGGTGCACCATCAGCGGCTGGGCCCGATGTACGTCCGGCTGGACGAGTTGGACGCGTTGATCGCCGAGGTCACCGCGGCCCGCAGCGGCGACCCCGAGGACATCCGCCGGGCCTTCGAGGCGCGCAGCATCCTGGAGCCGATGCCGGACCTGGAGGCGTTCTTCGCCGAGCCGGACCCGGGCGCCGAGGGCGGTCCTGCCGCCGAGGGCCCGGCGCAGCCGGTCCTGCCGCAGGCGCCGCAGCGGATCCGGCCGGACCGGGAGGCCCAGCGGCTGTACCGGGACCTGGCCCGCCGGGCCCATCCCGACCTGGCGCAGGACCCGGAGGAGCGGGAGCGGCGCGGGGTGTTCATCGCCCGGGTCAACGAGGCCTACTCCCGCGGCGACGTCCTCGCCCTGGCGGTGCTCGCGGAGGAGTGGGCGGGCGGTTCCGGCGACAGCGGGACGCCGGCCAGCGGCAGCCCGGAGCGGGCGGACTGGCTGCGGCAGCGGCTGGAGTGGCTGACCGCCCGGCTCGCCCGGGTCGCGGCGACCCGCGCCGAGCTGGTCGACAGCCCGATGGGGCAGCTGTTGATGCTGCTGCCGGACGACCCGGACGCGCTGCTGAACATCCTGGCGGAGCAGCTGCTGGAGAGCGTCGCCGGACGGCAGGCGGAGCTGGACCGGATGCTGGCCGGCTGAGAGTCGGCGGGAACGGGGGACCGGCCCCGGGGATCGGTGAGAATGGGGTAGTCCCCCGGAGCCGCCGGGGCCGCGTTTCGGGAGAGACCATGTTCGACGCCGCCGTCCCCACCGTGGACGCCGCTTCCGTGCCCGCCGACGGGGCCCTGCTGGACGTCCGGGAGCAGGACGAGTGGGACGCGGGGCACGTCGACGGCGCGGTGCACATCCCGATCGGCCAGGTCGTCGCCCGGCTCGGCGAGCTGCCGGAGGACCCGCTGTACGTGGTCTGCCGGGTCGGCGGGCGCTCCGCCCAGGTGGTCCAGTACCTGGTGGCACAGGGGCGGGAGGCGCTGAACGTCGACGGCGGGATGTACGCCTGGGAGGCCGCAGGGCGTCCGATGGTCAGCTCCTCGGGCAGTCAGGCCTTCGTGCTGTAGCCACCGGCCCCCGGAACCGGGGGTGTTGCGGTCGGCGGCGCCGGGCGGTATCAACTCAATGAACTGACGATGCGTCAGAAAGAGTTGGGGGTCCGCCCGTGCCCGCAGATCCGTGCCCTTCCACCCTGGTCGGGGCCGTCCTCGCCCAGCACCGGGTGCACCGCCCCGGCCTGGTCGGCGAGGGCTTCAGCCTCAGCCACCACCGGCTGCTCCGCGCGGCCTGTGCCAGGGCCGCGCTGCTCGGCGAGCTGCTGGCGGCGGCCGAGCACCCGCATGTCGGCCTGCTGCTCGACAACACCCCCGAGTACGTCCACTGGCTGCAGGCCTGCGTCCTCGGCGGCGCCACCGCCGTCGGCATCAACCCCACCCGGCGCGGACCGGACCTGGAACGCGACATCCGGCACACCGACTGCGCCGTGCTGGTCACCGAGCGGCGGCAACTGCCGCTGCTCGCCGGGCTGGTACTCCCCCGGCAGCTGCTCGTGGTCGACGACCCCGGCTTCGCCGAGCTGCTCGCCCCCTACGCCGACGCCCCGCCGCCCGCGAAGCTGCCCGAGCCCGCCACCCGGGTGCTGCTGACCTTCACCTCGGGCTCGACCGGTGCGCCCAAGGCCGTCGTCTGCAGCCAGCGGCGGCTGGCCGGGGCCGGGAACAAGCTCCGCGCCCGCTTCGGCCTCACCTCCGCCGACACCGGCTACGGCTGCATGCCGCTGTTCCACGGCAATGCGCTGATGGGCCTGTGGTCGCCGCTGCTGATGGCCGGCGGGACGGTCGCGCTGCGCCGCCGCTTCTCCGCCTCCCGGTTCCTGGAGGACGTCCGCGCCCACGGCGCCGGGTACTTCACCTATGTGGGCCGTGCGGTCTCCTACGTCCTGGCCACCGAGGCCCGGGCGGACGACGCCGACTCGCCGCTGCGGCTCGGCTTCGGCACCGAGGCCGGCGCGGTCGACGCCGCCCGCTTCGAGGCCCGGTTCGGCTGTCGGCTGGTCGAGGGCTACGGCTCCTCCGAGGGCGGCTGCAACCTCCAGCAGGATCCGTCGGCCCCGCCCGGGGCGGTCGGCCGCGCGGGCGCCGGCCCGGACGACGACCTCGCCGTGGTCGACCCGGAGACCGGCGCCGAGTGCCCGCGCTCCCGCTTCGACGCCCACGGCCGGCTGCTCAACGGGGAGGAGGCCATCGGCGAACTGGTCAACCGCACCGACCGGGCCGGCTTCGAGGGCTACTGGCGGAATCCGGAGGCCGGGGCCGCCCGGATCCGCGACGGCTGGTACTGGACCGGCGACCTCTTCCACCGCGACGCCGAGGGCTGGTTCCGCTTCGCCGGTCGCACCACCGACTGGCTCCGGGTCGACAGCGAGAACCTGGCGGTCGCCGACATAGAGAACATCCTCGCCCGCTGGGAGCGGGCCCGGGCCGTCGCCGTCTACGCGGTGCCCGACCCGGTGGCGGGGGACCAGGTGATGGCCGCCGTCGAGCTGACCGGGCGACAGGAGGCCGACAGCGTCGAGCGTCTGGCGACGGAGCTGACGGCCTTCCTGGCCGCCCAGCCCGACCTCGGCACCAAGATGCCGCCGCGTTTCGTCCGGCTGGTCCCGGAGATGCCGGTGACCGCCACCCACAAGACGGCCAGGACCGGGCTGCGCCGCGAGCACTGGCAGGTCGCCGACCCGGTGCTCTGGCGGCCCTACGGCCGCGGCGGCGAGGAGACCGGCTACCGGCTGCTCACCGCCGCGGACGCGGCCGGGCTGCGGGCCGCCTTCGCCGCCCAGGGGCGGTCGGCGCTGCTGGGGGACGGTCCGGCATGATGGCCGCGACCGAGCAGGGCCAACGCCGACCTCCCCAAGGGACGACATGACTGACAGCACCGACGGCCACCTGTACGCCGAGCGCCTCCAACTCCACCCGATCGGGCCGGAGTCGGCGGTGGACCTGAGCACGGGCGGCGCCGGCGGCTTCGACTGGGTCGCCGACGGTCCCTACGAGGGGACCAGGGACGCCTGCACCATGGCGGCCAAGGCCGCGCAGGCGGGCGTCTTCGCGCCGCGCTGGGGCGTCTACGCCGTGGTCCGGACCGAGGACGGCGCGGCCGTCGGCGGCATCGGCTTCCACGGCCCGCCGAGCGAGGGCTCGGCCGAGATCGGTTACGACCTCGCCGCCTCCCAGCGCGGTCGGGGCTACGCCACCGAGGCGGTGGCGGTGATCTCCGCCTTCGCCCTGGACCAGCCCGAGGTCGACGTCGTCGTCGCCCACACCGAGCCCGGGAACACCGCCTCGCAGGCGGTGGTGGTCCGGGCCGGCTTCGTCCGCGACGGCGAGGGCGAGGACGGGCTGTTCCGCTTCGTGCTGCGACGCGGCTGAGCCCTCCCGACCCGGTTCAGAGGTGGCGGAGCAGGGTGGCGGGGTCCTCCACCGCGTCGGCGACCAGCCGGAGGAACCCGCCCGCCGTCGCGCCGTCGCAGACCCGGTGGTCGAAGGTGAAGGAGAGCTGGACGACCTGACGGACCGCCAGCACCCCGTCCACCACCCAGGGTTTGGCCGTGATCCGGCCCACCCCGAGCATCGCCGCCTCCGGGTGGTTGAGGATCGGGGTGGAGCCGTCGACGCCGAAGACGCCGTAGTTGTTGAGGGTGAAGGTGCCGCCGGTCAGCTCGGCGGCGGCGAGCCGACCGGTGCGGGCACTCTCCGTCAGCCGGGCTGTCTCGGCAGCCAGTTGGGCCGTGTCGAGCAGATGGGCGTCCCGGACCACCGGAACCACCAGGCCGCGGGCGGACTGGGCGGCGAAGCCCAGGTGCACGGCGCTGTTCCGGCGGATGCCGGTGGCGGTGCCGTCGGCGTCGGTGACCACGGTGGAGTTGAGGGCGGGATGCACCGCCAGCGCGGCGGTGCAGATCCGGGCCAGCAGCGGCAGCAGCCCGATCCTGGGCTCCCGTCCGCCGCGGTTGAGCGCGTCGCGGGCGGCGAGCAGCCCGGTGGCGTCGGCGTCCACCCAGCAGGTGGCGTCGGGGATCTCGCGACGGCTGCGGGTGAACCGCTCGGACGCGATCCGCGCCGCCCCGCGCAGCGGCACGACCTCGTCCTGGGCCGGCTGCGGGGCCGCTTCCGGCGCCGGGGCCTGGGCGGCGATGCCGCGCTCGACGTCGGCGCGGAGGATCAGCCCGTCGGGGCCGCTGCCGGGCAGCTCGGCCAGGTCGAGGCCGTGCTCCCGGGCGAGCCGGCGGACCAGCGGGGAGATGACGGCCGGCGGCTGCCGGTGCGCGGCGGCCGGGCGGGCCGGCACGGCGACCGGTACCACGACCGGCACCACGACCGGCGCGGCGACCGGCGCGGTGACCGGCACCACGACCGGCGCGGCGACCTGCACGGTGCCGTTCGCGGTGCCGTTCGGGGCGAGCCGGCGGCGCCGGGCGCCCTTCCCGGACTCGGCGGTGCCGTAGCCGACGAGGACGTTGCCGGAGCCGGAGCCGGTGGTGGCAGCGGGGGAGGTCGCGGGCTCGGCCGGGCCGACCGCGACGGTGACCAGCGCGGCGCCGACCGGGATCTCCGCACCCACCTCACCGAAGCGGGCGGTGACCACCCCGCCGTACGGGCAGGGGACCTCGACCATGGCCTTCGCGGTCTCCACCTCGGCCACCGGCTGGTCGACCTCGATCACCTCGCCGACCTCCACCAGCCAGCGGACGATCTCGGCGGAGGTCAGGCCCTCCCCCAGGTCGGGCAGCGGGAACTCGCGTACGGAGGGCATCGGGGTCACTGCTCCCACTGGAGTCGGGCGACGGCGTCGAGGATGCGGTCCACCGAGGGCAGGTGGTGGCGCTCCAGCATCGGCGGAGGATAGGGGATGTCGAAGCCGGTGACCCGGAGCACGGGGGCGGCCAGGTGGTGGAAGCAGCGCTCGCTGATCCGGGCGGCGATCTCCGCGCCGACGCCGCCGAAGCCGGCCGCCTCGTGCACCACCAGGGCGCGCCCGGAGGCGCGCACCGCCGCGCAAACCGTCTCGTCGTCGAAGGGCACCAGGCTGCGCAGGTCGACCACGGAGAGCTCCCAGCCCTCGGCGCGTGCGGCCTCGGCGGCCTCCAGGCAGACCGGCAGTGAGGGCCCGTAGGTGATCAGGGTGGCGCTGGGACCCGGCGGGGCGGTGCGGACCACGGCCGCCCGGCCCAGCGGCGGGACCGCGGCCGCGGGGGACCAGTCGGCCTTGGACCAGTAGAGCCGCTTGGGCTCCAGGAAGACCACCGGGTCGTCGGAGGCGATGGCCGCCCGGAGCAGCCCGTAGGCGTCGGCGACGTTGCCGGGGGCGACCACGTGCAGCCCCGGAGTGTGGGCGTAGTAGGCCTCGGAGGAGTCGCTGTGGTGCTCCACCCCGCCGATGCCGCCGCCGTAGGGGATCCGGATGGTGATCGGCAGCGGCATCCGCCCGGCGGTGCGGTTGCGCATCCGCGAGACATGCGAGACCAGTTGCTCGAAGGCCGGGTAGGCGAAGGCGTCGAACTGCATCTCCACCACCGGCCGCAGCCCGTACATGGCCATGCCGACGGCGGTGCCGAGGATGCCGGCCTCGGCGAGCGGGGTGTCCAGGCAGCGGTCGGCGCCGAACTCGGCGGCCAGGCCGTCGGTGATCCGGAAGACGCCGCCGAGGGCGCCCACGTCCTCGCCGAGGACGTGGACCGACGGGTCCGCGCGCAGTGAGTCGCGCAGGGCGGTGTTGAGGGCCTGGGCCATGGTGGTGGCCTTCGGGCCGGCCTGGGTCTCGACAGTGGTGGCGCTCATCGCTGCTCCGCCTCCGCCTCGGCGGCGAGCTCGGCGGCCAGCTGTGCGGCCTGCTCCCGCAACTGGCTGGTGGGCTGCTCGTAGACGTGGGCGAACAGGCTCATCGGGTCGAGTTCGGGTTTCACGTGAAACATCGCGCGCATCCGGGCGGCCAGCTCCTCGGCCTCGGCGGCGGCCTCGGCCACCTCGGTGTCGCCGAGCAGTCCGGCCTTGCGCAGCCCTTCCTCCAGCAGTGTCAGCGGGTCCCGCTCCCGCCAGCCGGCCACCTCCTCCGGGCTGCGGTAGCGTCCGGCGTCGTCGGCGTTGGTGTGGGCGTCCAGCCGGTAGGTGATCGCCTCGACCAGGACCGGGCCGAGCCCGGCCCGGGCGTGCTCCACGGCCTCCTGCAGCACGGTGTGCACGGCGGCGGCGTCGTTGCCGTCGACCAGTCGGCCGTGGATGCCGTAGCCGACGGCCTTGTGGGCGAGGGTGGGTGCGGCGGACTGCTTGGACAGCGGGACCGAGATGGCGTAGCCGTTGTTCTGCACCAGCACCACCACCGGGGCGTTCAGCACCCCGGCGAAGTTCAGTGCCTCGTGGAAGTCGCCCTCGCTGGTCCCGCCGTCGCCGACCAGGGCCAGCGCCACGGTGTCGTCGCCGCGCAGCCGCGCGGCGTGGGCCAGCCCGACGGCGTGCGGGGCCTGGGTGGCCAGCGGGGTGCTGAGCGGGGCGACCCGGTGCTCGTAGGGGTCGTAGCCGCTGTGGGCGTTGCCGCGGAGCAGGGTGAGTGCCTCGACCGGGTCCACGCCCCGGGAGACCACGGCGAGGGTGTCGCGGTAGCTGGGGAAGAGCCAGTCCCCGTCGCGCAGCGCGGTCGCGGCGGCGATCTGGCAGGCCTCCTGGCCGGTGGAGGAGGGGTAGACGGCCAGGCTGCCCTGCTTGGTCAGGGTGGTCGCCTGCTGGTTGTAGCGGCGTCCGACGACCAGTCGGCGGTACAGCTCGCGCAGCAGGTCGGGGTCCATCTCAGCCAGGGCCGGGGTGCCCAGCACCCGGAACGGCTCGGCGTCGGGCAGCAGTGGCGCGGGGTCGCGGCGGGGGGTGTGGCCGTCCGGTGGCCAGGTCGGCGCGACGGGGTGGTCCAGCACGGTCATGGCGGCACCTCCTGGGGGTGAGAGAGGGTAAGGCGGTGCGACGGACCGGCAGGTCCTCCCTACCGATTGTTCGGTCGTTTGATCGAACTGGCTATGGCCCCGGGTAAGTGGTGGACAATCGGCCGCAGTCGCGCTGTCCTGGAATCAGGACGTCCACCGTTGGAGGGCAGGGGGGCATGTCCACTGAACAGATGGCCGGAGCCGGGGAACCGGGCTCCGGACGGCGCCCGCAGCTGCCGGCGCTGCGCTCGGGATCGGCTGCGGACTGGGTCGCGGAACGGGCGCGGCAGCGCGCGGCTTCGGTGCCGGGTCGGGCCGGAGCCTCCAGGTCGAGGGCCGGGAGCGGCGGAACGGGTCACGGCCCGGTCGTTCCGCAGTCCCCGCCGCAGCCCTCGGGCCGGGACCGGGAACGTCCGCCGGAGCAGCCTCCGGCCGACGACGGCTCCGGACACCGTGCGCTGGACCGGATCGACCGGGCGATCCTGCGGCTGCTCCAGCAGGACGGCCGGGCCTCGGTGCGCTCGGTGGCCGAACGGGTGCATGTGTCGCGGGCCAACGCCTATGCGCGGATCGCGCGGATGATGGACGACGGGGTGATCCGGGGCTTCACCGCCCGGGTCGACCACGAGCGGGCGGGCCAGGGCGCCTCCGCCTACGTGACCCTGAAGATCGTGCAGAACTCCTGGCGGACCGTGCGCGGACTGCTGCTGGAACTGCCGGGGGTCGAGCACATGGCCCTGGTCAGCGGTGACTTCGACGTGCTGATGCTGGTGCACACGGTCGACAACCGGGCGCTCCGGGACCTGGTGCTGAACCGCATCCAGAACATCCCGGAGGTGCTGAGCACCCACACCCTGCTGGTCTTCGACGAGACGGACCGGACGCCGGTGCTGCCGGAGTGACCCCCTCGGGCCCCGGCCGGGGTCGGGCCGGGTCCGGGTCGGGGCCCGGGGCCCGGGACGAGCTCTAGGCCGGGGCCTGGAGGCCGTGCAGGGTGAGGGCGATCACGGCCTCGGTGATCTGCCCGGCCGCCTTGGCGTCGGTGTCCGGGCGGTACCACTCGACCAGCGAGTTGATCATTCCGAAGATCAGCCGGGTGGCCAGCCGGGGCTCGACGTCCGAGCGCAGTTCACCGGAGCGCACGGCCGCCGCCAGCAGTTCGGCGACATGGTGGTCGAACTCCCGCCGCCGTCCCAGCGCCCACTGCTCGGTGGCGGTGTTGCCGCGCACCCGCAGCAGCAGGGTGACGTAGGGGAGTTCGGCGAGCAGCACCTCGGTGGTGCGGCGGACGACGTGCTCCAGCCGGGCGGCCGGGCTGCCGGTGGCGCCGGCGGGCTCGTCCAGGATCCCGAAGAGGCCGTCCAGGGCGCGGTCGACGGCGAGCCGCAGCAGTTCCTCCTTGCCGCGGACATGGTGGTAGATCGACGACTTGCTGATTCCGGCGGCGCGGGACAGGTCCTCCATCGAGGTGCCGTCGTAGCCGCGCTCGTTGAAGACCCGCACGGTCACGGCGAGCAGCGTCTCGACGGTGTAGCTGTCGCGGCGCGGGGGTGCGGGGTTCCTGTCGACCATGGGGACGAGTATCGCTCACGGGCCGCACGGTCCTGCGGCTTGTCCCCGTCCCGGTGATAGTTGTATTCTCACAACTGTTATAGAAGTCAAACCATTGAGGCGGGCCCGATGACCGAAGAAGGATCCGCACTGAGCGTCCGACGACGCTTCCTGGTGCTCGCGATATGTTGCATGAGCCTGTTCATCGTCGGGCTCGACAACACCATCGTGAACGTCGCCCTGCCCTCGATCCAGCGCGATCTCCACACCTCGGTCTCCGGCCTCCAGTGGACCATCGACGCCTACACCCTGGTGCTGGCCAGCCTGCTGATGCTCTCCGGCTCCATGGGCGACCGGCTCGGCCGGCGCCGGACCTTCCAGACCGGACTGGTGCTGTTCACCCTCGGCTCGCTGCTCTGCAGCCTCTCCCCCAGCCTGAGCTGGCTGATCGCCGCCCGGATGATCCAGGCGGTCGGCGGTTCGATGCTGAACCCGGTCGCCATGTCGATCATCACCAACACCTTCACCGACGCCAAGGAGCGGGCCCGCGCCATCGGCGTCTGGGGCGCGACCGTCGGCGTCAGCATGGCGCTCGGCCCGGTGGTCGGCGGGCTGCTGGTGGGCTCCGTCGGCTGGCAGTCGATCTTCTGGATCAACATCCCGGTCGGCATCGCGGCCCTGGTCCTGGCCGGGCTGTTCGTCCCCGAGTCCAAGGCCGCGCGGGCCCGTCGGCTGGACCCGGTCGGACAGCTGCTGGTCATCCTGCTGCTGGTCTCGCTGACCTACGGGATCATCGAGGCGCCCAGCGTCGGCTGGCTCTCCGGACAGACCCTGGGCTGCTTCCTGGTCGCGGCCCTGGCCCTGGCCGGACTGGTCGGCTACGAGACCAGGCGCGAGGAGCCGCTGATCGACCTGCGCTTCTTCCGCAGCGTGCCGTTCTCCGGCGCGACCGTGATCGCCGTCTGCGGCTTCGCCGCGCTGGCCGGGTTCCTCTTCATGAACACCCTGTACCTCCAGGACGCCCTCGGCTGGAGCGCGCTCCACGCCGGACTGTTCACCCTGCCGATGGCGCTGATGACGGTGGTCTTCGCACCGCTGTCCGGCCGGCTGGTCGGCTCGCGCGGGCCCAGGCTGCCGCTGCTGGCCGCCGGGATCGCGATGACGCTCAGCAGCCTGCTGCTGGTCGGGCTGAGCCCGAGCACCCCGGTCTGGCAGCTGATGACCGCGTACGTGCTGTTCGGCATCGGCTTCGGCATGATCAATGCCCCGATCACCAACACCGCCGTCTCCGGGATGCCCCGCAGCCAGGCCGGGGTGGCCGCGGCGGTGGCCTCCACCAGCAGGCAGGTCGGGCAGTCGCTCGGGGTGGCCGTCATCGGCTCGGTCGTCACCTCGGCCGTCCACGGTTCGCTGCACACCGGCTTCACCCAGGCCAGCCACACCGGTTGGTGGATCACCGCGGGCTGCGGAACCGTGGTGCTGGCGCTCGGTATCCTCACCACAGGCGCATGGGCGAAGGGCACGGCTGCCCGGAACGCCGCCCGGCTCATCCCCGAGGACGTGAGGACACCGGTCAGCGCATGAACACCATCGATGCCACCACCCAGCACGCCACGGATGCCCGGGACGCCGCGGCCGCCCAGGTCTACGCGGTGATGCGGCGGCTGGTACTGGACGAGGACGACCACCGGAACGAGGTCGCCGACGCCCTCGGCATGAGCTTCAGCCGCACCAAGGCGCTGCGCCGGCTGGTGCACGGCTCACTGCGGATGAGCGAGCTGACGGCGAAGCTGGTCACCGACAAGCCCTACACCACGCTGATCGTGGACGACCTGGAGCGGCGCGGACTGGTCGTCCGCAGCGTCCACCCGGACGACCGGCGCTGCAAGATCGTGACCATCACCGAGGCCGGGCGGGAGGCCGCCGAGCTGGCCGAGGCCATCCTGTCCCGCCCCCCGCGCGCCCTGCTGGGGCTGGGCGACGCGAAGCTGGCGGAGCTGAAGCGACTGCTCGGCAGCCTGTAAAGGCGAAATCGTCGGGGCGTCTCCCTGCCGGAGGCGCCCCTGCTCTTTTGCCCGTATTTTGCCCGGGGCTTACTCGGCTCATTCTTCGCGATAACCCGGCTCCGGCGCTGCGTTAAGGATGTGTACGGATCCCTGGACATGGTGTCAAGAGAGCGTCTGGACCCTTGACGGTCTGCCTGATGGTCTGAAACGGCATCCGGGTCGAAACTCTAGGGATCCGGTGTACTCCCGGCTGTGCGGATGCCTGCAGCGAGGACCGGAACAACCAGCGGGGAACAGGGGGCCGGACGGCCCCCGGCTGCGGCACGCGGATTTTCGTCCGCCGGCCGGCGCCCGCCGCGTTCCATTGCAGTGACCGGAGCTTCGTCCGGCCCGTTCCCGGGGCCGGTCGAGCCGATTTGACCAGAGGTGGTAATGGCCGAGATCGCCAAGGACCTGCCTGTCGTCCGCATGCCGTCGCCACGACGCGTGCGAATGATGCCGCTCGTCGCCCTCATCTTCTTCAGCGTCTCGGGCGGCGCGTACGGCATCGAGAGCCTGTTCTCCACGTCCGGGCCGGGCATGGGGATTCTGCTGATCGTCGTCACACCGCTGATCTACAGCATTCCCCACTCGCTGGTCTGCGCCGAGCTCGGCACCGCGCTCCCGGTCGAGGGCGGCTACTACCACTGGGTCAAGAAGGGCCTCGGGAAGTTCTGGGGCTTCCAGCAGGGCATGCTCCAGTGGATCTGCAGCTTCGTGGACATGGCCCTCTACCCGGTGCTGTTCACCAGCTACCTGACCAGCCTGGTCGCCTCGGTGGCCCCCGGCAACCACGTGCTGTTCACCCTCGGGCACCTCCAGTTCGACCTGAACTGGTTCGTCTGCCTGGCCGTGATCGTGGTGTTCACCCTGGTCAACCTGCTGGGCGCGGGCTGGGTCGGCGACTCCTCGGTGGTCTTCGCGCTGATCTGCCTCACCCCGATGGTGCTGCTCAGCGGCATCGGCATCTACCACCTGATCAGCCACGGCACCAATCCGGTCGGCTCGTTCACCGCCTCGCACACCCAGTCGACCTGGAACGCCTTCGGGGCCGGCCTCTTCATCGTGATGTGGAACTACTCCGGCTGGGACAGCGTGTCCAACGTGGCCGGTGAGATGGAGAACCCGCGCAAGCACCTGCCCAAGGCACTGGCGCTGGCCGTGGTCCTGATCATGGTGGGCTACCTGCTGCCGACCCTGGGCTCGCTGGCGGTCGGCGCCAAGGGTCCCAACGGCTGGGAGAACTGGGAGGCCGGTTCCTTCTCCGACATCGCCAAGCAGCTGGCCGGCCCCTGGCTCCAGTGGACGGTCACCATCGGCGGCATGTTCGCGGCGGTGGCGATGTTCTCGGCGCTGCTCGCCTCCAACACCCGGCTGCCCTTCGTGCTCGCCCAGGACGGCTACTTCCCCTCCTGGGTGGCCAAGGAGACCAAGCGCTACCGGATGCCGATCGTCTCGATCATCGGCTCCTCGGTCATCTACGCCATGTTCTGCCTGAGCAGCTTCGGCAACCTGGTCATCTTCGACGTCTTCCTGACCAACATCGGGATCCTGCTGGAGGTCGCCGCGCTGATCGCGCTGCGGATCAGGGAGCCCGAACTGGACCGCCCCTACCGGATCCCCGGCGGCTGGTGGTCGATCTCCGCGATCGTGGCGCTGCTGCTCGGCGTCTGCGGCTGGGCGGCCTGGCAGCAGTACGACGAGAGCGGCACCCAGGCGGTCCGCTACTGCCTGTACGTGGTCGGCTTCTCGGTGCTGGTCTACTTCCCGCTGGAGGCGTGGCGGAAGTGGAAGGCCAAGGCCGACCCGCTGCTCGACCTGAGCCCCGGCAGCGTCGGCTACGAGCGCTGGCTGCGCGAGGCGATCAACCACGGGCCCGCCGGGCATGCGGACGTGGCCCCGGTGCAGGAGGCACCCGCCACGGCGTGACGGCGGACGCCCGATAGGGCGTACAGGAAGTTCCTGGGGACCGTGCGGATTCTTCCGCACGGTCCCTTCGGCGTCTGCTGTCACAGGTGCAGGGCTTCTGTTGCGCCTTTTACAGGCTGTATCTGGCCACCCGGAGGCCCGGTGACAGAGAGTAAGAGGTGATGCGGATCACGTTGCTGATCTGGCCAAAAGATAACGATTCCGCTGCCGAAGAGGTACCGGCCTAGGGAATTCGTTGTTTTACGGCCTAATGTCTGACCCCATCCTCTTACTTACGTCCGCACCGACCTGGCTGTAAAGGACCTTCCACCAGCACCCGGCGTTCTGCAGAAAGGCCGTACCCCCCTCATGACGGGCTCCAGCTCCTTCGACCTCGCGCGGTTCGCCAACCGCACCCGCGCCCATTCGGCGGCGGCCGCCATGAGCCGCCGTTCCCTGCTTCGCGGCGCCGCGGTCGGCGGCCTGGCCGTGGCCGGCGCCGGGGCGCTGTCGGGCTGCGGTGTCCAGGGCCATGTCGTTCCGCCGGGGGCCGCCGACATCGGCGAGGCCGGGAAGGACTACTCCGACACGGAGAAGAAGGTCGTCTGGGCGACCTGGCCGGCCTACATCGACGTGAGCGAGAAGAACCCCAGCGACCACCCCACGCTGGACGCCTTCGAGAAGCAGACCGGGATCCAGGTGGCCTACCTGGAGGTCATCAACGACAACAACGACTGGTACACCAAGATCGACCCGTACCTGGTCAAGGGGATCGACACCGGGTACGACGTGATGGTCGTCAGTGACTACATGATCTCCAAGTACAAGGCCTACGACTACATCCAGGAACTGGACCTGGCGAACATCCCCAACCACGCCAAGCTGCTGCCGAGCGTGCTGCGCGACCCTGCCGACCCGGGCCGCCGCTTCTCGGTGCCGTGGGCGTACGGCTACACGACCATCGCCTACAACAGCAACCTGGTGAAGCAGCCGATCAGCTCGATCTCGGAGATCTTCACCCGCCCCGACCTGCGCGGGAAGGTCTCGCTCTTCAGCGAGATGGAGGACACCATGGGCCTCGCGCTGCTGGCCACCGGATCGAACCCGGAGAAGTTCACCGACGCCCAGTTCAACACCGCGCTGGAGTACGTCCGCCGGGCCAAGGACTCCGGCCAGATCCGCGCCTTCACCGGCAACGACTACCTGAGCGACTTCCAGCAGGGCAACACCGCCGTGACCATGGCCTACTCCGGCGACGTCGCCCAGCTCGGCAAGCCCAACCTGGTCACCGTGAACCTCCCCAAGGAGGGCCTGCTGTCCTGGTCGGACAACTGCGTGATCCCCAACTACGCCCGGCACAAGACCAACGCCGAGAAGTTGATGAACTTCTACCTCCAGCCGGACATCGCCGCCGAGCTCGACGACTACATCGACTACATTCCCTCGGTCGAGGGCGCCGTCGCCGCGCTGCAGCAGCTCGACTCGACCGCCGCGGCCGTCCCGCTGATCGTGCCGACCAAGGCGATGGACGCCGCGTCGCACGGGTTCATGGCCCTCAGCATCGACCAACTCAACGACTACACCAGCCGATTCCAGCAGGTCACCGGCCAGTAGCGGCCCCGTCCCCTCAGCGAAAGTAGAGTCTCGATGAGCTCCAACGATGTACTCGGCCGCACCGAGGGCGGGGATCTCCGCCTCGTCGGCCTGACCAAGCGCTTCGGCTCCTTCAAGGCCGTGGACAACCTCGACCTGGTGATCCCCCAGGGCTCCTTCTTCGCCCTGCTCGGCGCCTCCGGCTGCGGCAAGACCACCACCCTGCGGATGGTCTCCGGCCTGGAGGACCCGACCGCCGGCCAGATCTTCCTCGGCGACCAGGACGTCACCGACACCAAGCCGTACCGACGACCGGTCAACACGGTCTTCCAGAACTATGCGCTCTTCCCGCACCTCGACATCTTCGAGAACGTCGCCTTCGGCCTCCGCCGCCGCGGCTTCAAGAGCGTGAAGCCGCAGGTCGACGCGATGCTGGAGCTGGTCGAGCTGGGTCACCTGGCCAAGCGCAAGCCCACCCAGCTCTCCGGCGGCCAGCAGCAGCGGATCGCGCTCGCCCGCGCCCTGATCAACCAGCCGCAGGTGCTGCTGCTGGACGAGCCGCTGGGCGCACTGGACCTGAAGCTCCGTCGGCAGATGCAGATCGAGCTCAAGCGGATCCAGACCGAGGTCGGGCTGACCTTCGTCCACGTCACCCACGACCAGGAGGAGGCCATGACCATGGCCGACACCATCGCGGTGATGAACCACGGCCGGATCGAGCAGATGGGCTCCCCCGCCGAGCTCTACGAGAACCCGCAGACGACCTTCGTCGCCAACTTCCTCGGCCAGTCCAACCTGATCCCCTGTACCGTCGAGGGCAGCAGCGGCGACGTGGTCACGGTCAGCTTCCACGGCCGCAAGCTCACCCTGGACGCCAAGCGCTGCCGCGCCCTCACCGGCCCGGTCATCCTCGGCGTCCGCCCGGAGAAGGTGCAGATCGCGGTGGGCGAGGCCGAGGTGCCGGCCGGCTCCAACTCCCTGGAAGGCACCGTCTCCGACGCCTCCTTCATCGGCGTCTCCACCCAGTACCTGGTCAAGCTGGCCTCGGGCGAGGAGATCGCGGTCTTCGAGCAGAACACCGGCCGCGCCATCCAGCGCCCCGGCAGTGCGGTCACCGTCTACTGGGACCCGAGCCAGGGCTTCGGCCTGGACGGCACCCAGGACATCGGCGCCGGCGCGGCCCTGGACGAGGAGGGCGCTGCGTGACCACCCTCACTCCGCCGAAGCCGCAGGCCGCGGAGCCGGAGCGGCCGGCCGACCGCAAGGTCCGCCGCAACCTCACCCCCTGGGTGCTGCTGCTGCCCGGCCTGCTCTGGCTGATCGTCTTCTTCCTGGTGCCGATCCTGACCTCGGTCTCGGCCTCGGTCCAGACCGGCAACTTCGACGACGGCTTCAAGGTCACCTGGGACTGGGGCAACTACTGGACCGCGATCCACAGTTACGGCACCCAGTACTGGCACTCCGGGCTCTACTCGGTGCTGACCACGATCTTCTGCCTGGCACTCGGCTACCCGGTCGCGTACTTCATCGCCTTCAAGGGCGGCAAGTACAAGTCGCTGCTGATGGCCCTGGTGATCGTGCCCTCGTTCACCAGCTTCCTGATCCGCACCATCGCCTGGAAGACGATCCTCGCCGACAACGGCACGGTCGTCCACGTCCTGAACGACCTCGGCATCCTCAGGATCACCAGCTCGCTGGGCTGGACCGTCGGCGACCATGTGCTGGCCAGCCCGACCGCCGTGGTCTGCGGCATGGTCTACAACTTCCTGCCGTTCACCATCCTTCCGCTCTACACCTCGCTGGAGAAGATCGACCCGCGGCTGCACGAGGCCGGCCACGACCTCTACTGCAACGCCTTCACCACCTGGCGCCGGATCACCCTGCCGCTGTCCATGCCCGGCGTGATCGGCGGCACCCTGCTGACCTTCATCCCGGCGGTCGGCGACTACATCAACGCCCAGCTGCTGGGCAACCCGAACACCAACGTGGTCGGCCAGAAGATCGAGGACCTGTTCCTGCGCAACACCCAGGGCTACCCGGTCGGCTCGGCGATCTCGGTCGTGATGATGGTCGCGACGCTCGCCCTGGTCATGACCTACATCCGCAAGGCCGGTACGGAGGACCTGATCTGATGGCCACGCTCACCTCTGCCCCCGCCCGCACCGCCGGCGGGACCCAGCAGCCGATCCGCCGCCAGTCCCCGCTGAACTGGGCCCGCGAGCACATCCTGCTGGTGGCCACGGTCCTGATCTTCGTCTTCATGCTGGCCCCGAACGCGGTCATCCTGTGGATGTCGTTCAACAAGCCGATCGGCAAGTTCGACTACACCTGGAACAAGTTCTCCCTGGACGCCTGGAAGAGTCCCTGCGCCAACAGCGAGATGTGCCACAGCCTCGGCCTCTCGCTGCAGATCGGCGTCGTCGCCACCATCGGCTCCACCATCCTCGGCACGATGATCGCCTTCGCGATGGTCCGCTACCGCTTCAAGGCCCGCTCCGGCATCAACGCCCTGCTGTTCCTGCCGATGGCGGCGCCCGAGGTGGTCATGGGCGCGACCCTGACCGCGCTGTTCTTCAACACCGTCGGCCCCGGCTCGCTCGGCTTCTGGACCATCACCACGGCCCATGTGATGTTCTGTCTCAGCTACGTGGTGGTCACCGTCAAATCCCGGCTGGCCGGCATGGACCCGACCCTGGAACGCGCGGCGCAGGACCTCTACGCCACCCCGTTCCAGACCTTCATGAAGGTCACCCTGCCGCTGGTCGCGCCCGGCATCGCCGCCGCCGCGCTGCTCGCCTTCGCGCTGTCGATCGACGACTACATCATCACCGTCTTCACCGCCGGCAACCTGGAGACCTTTCCGATGTACATCTACGGGTCGGTGCAGCGCTCCTACCCGGCGCAGATCGACGTCATCGGTTCGATGATGCTGCTCGGCACCATGGCGATCATCGCCGTGTCGCAACTCCTCGGCCGGGCCAGGAGCGCCCGCAAGTAGCACCACCCCGCAGCCACCCGTCACCGCGCGCCCCGTCCGGACCCCCCTACGGACGGGGCGCGCACCTCTGTCCCCCTAGGCTGGCGGGATGGACGAGAGCAGCGGCGGGATCAGGACCTGGCGGGCATACGCGGGGGACAGCGTGCTGCTGGACGGCTTCCACGCGTTGAAGCACGCGCTGCGCTTCGGCGCCGAGGTCCGGACGGTGCTGACCAGCGACGGCGCCGGGGTCGCCGTGCTGGCCCGGGAACTGGCGCCGGACGTCGCCGAGCGGATCGCCGAGCTGGCGGTGGAGGTCCCGGCGGTGGCGCTGCGCGAGCTCGTCCCGAGGCTGCACCCCACCGGCATCGCCGCACTCGCCGTCCGCCCCTCGCGGGGGCGCAACCTCGCGGTGCTGGGCGCGCAACCGCGCCGGACCCCGGTCGTGGTCCTGGACAACCCGCGCAACCTGGGCAATATCGGCGCCGTGGTCCGGCTCGCGGCCGGCTTCGGCGCGACCGGCGTGGTCACCACCGGCGACACCGATCCCTGGCACCCGACCGTGGTCCGGGCGGGTGCGGGACTCCACTTCGCCACGGCGGTCGAGCAGCTGACGCTGGAGCAGTTGCCCTCGGGGCCGCTGTACGCGCTGGACCCGGAGGGCGAGGACATCCGGGCCGTGGCTTTCCCCGACAACGCGCTGCTCGCCTTCGGTTCGGAACGCCACGGCCTCTCACCGGAGCTGCGGGCGCGGGCCGACCGACTGGTGGCGATCCCGATGCAGCCCCAGGTCTCCAGCTTCAACCTGGCCACCAGCGTGGGGATGGGACTGTTCCACTGGATGTCCGCGCGGGCCGACGGAAGCCATTCGTAGCCATTCCCACCTGCGTGATGCCCGGTGCCGGGGGCGGACTCCGGCACGGGACGGGCTATGCCTCGTTTGAAACGAGGCATAGCCCCTCACCTCAGGTTGCAACCAGGGCTCGCGGTCAGGGCAGCGGGACGCCCATCGCCTTCAGCTCGTGCAGCAGCGTGGCGATCTCCCGAGCCGTTCCCTCCAACCGCATCGTTCCCACGGTCACGGTCACGGTCATCCGTCCGCCAGAGGGGGACGAGCAGGCAGCGGGGGTCTCGGGCTCGCGTGGAGCGCCGAGCCGCCTGACGACGTCCACGAAGCGGATGCTGCCGCAGGGACGGATGCCCTTGCTGCCCCGGATGCCGACCCGACGCAGCTCCGGGCAGCGGTAGAACGGGCCGAAGGGCGGGCCGCTGTCCTCACCCTTGTTCGGAAAGACCACATCTGTCTGACCGTGGAGGCAGTGGACGCTGCCGTCGGAGAGGACGCGGAAGTCGACATCCTCGATGCCGTCGATGCGCATGACCACGTCGAGCGGTTGGTCGACAGCCTCGGTGAGCGTCTCGGCCATGCGCCGGCGCTGCTCGTCGAGGTCGGTGTCCCCACGCCGGAGGGAGGGGAGCAACTCGCTGGTGACCCACTGCTGGAACGGCTTGGCGGAGGGCTTCCGGGACCGCATGATCAGCGTGTACAGGCCGGACTCGCTGATCAGGTTGAGGGTCTGGTTGCCTCGGGCGTAGCCATTCCGAGCTGGCCTTTCGTCGTATGGCTCGTTTGAAACGAGCCATACGCTACGCATATCGAGGACCCTGCTCTCTCCGTTCTGGAGCACCCTGACAGCGTCGGTCGCATTCTGACGTCCCAGGATTCGGCAGACGTCGAGCGTGGCGAACCACGGCTCGCCGTCGATCATCACGACGCGGATCGGCTGCCCGGTGACCGGGAAGGCCGAGCGGGTCAGGGTGGGTTGTTCGGTGTGTGGCATGACGTCCCTCTCGGGTAGCTGGTTCTGACGTCATGCCAAACGCCGATTGTCTGACCGGGTCACCCATTCAGCGGAGCGAATAGTGCGTGTACGGCGCGAAGGGTGAATACGTGCGCGGGGGTGGCTCGGCGCCACCCCCGCCCGCGCTCCGGGGTGGCTACTTCTTCGCGCCGCCGGTGATCAGCGAGGCTGCCGCCGCGATCAGGCACGCGGCGAGGGCGAACCAGAAGGCCACCGCCAGACCGTCCTTGAACGGGCCGGTGACCAGGTGCGGGAAGAAGCTGCGCCCGGTCAGGTAGGAGGCCTTGTCGGCCGGCAGGTTGTGCAGGATCTGGTTGCCGAGCAGCTGCTTCATCGGGTTGTAGCCGAGGAAGGCGGCGAACAGCACCGCCAGCGGCGGCAGGTGGGAGATCTGCGTGGCCGCTGCCGAGGGCACGCCCTGGGCGGTCAGGCCGCTGTACATGTCGCTCGGCAGGTGGGTGGCCAGACCGGCCACCATCAGGCTGAAGAACACGCCGATGGACAGCACCATCGCGGTGTTCTGGAAGGTCGCGGTCATGCCGGCGCCGACGCCGCGCTGGTTGGCCGGCAGCGAGTTCATGATCTGGACCCGGTTGGGCGAGGCGAAGAGGCCGGCGCCGATGCCGTTGAGGACCAGGATCAGCGCGAACGCCCAGTACGGGAAGTCCACCGGAAGCACCATCAGCAGGCCGAAGCTCAGGGCGTTGAGCAGGGCGCCGGCGACGGTGAACATCCGGGAGCCGTAGCGGTCCGAGAGCACCCCGGACAGCGGCGCGGCGACCAGCAGGCCGATGGTCAGCGGGATCATGTAGATGCCGGCCCAGAGCGGTGTCTGCTCGAAGCTGTAGCCGTGCAGCGGCAGCCAGATGCCCTGGAGCCAGATGATCAGGATGAACTGCAGCCCGCCCCGGCCGAGCGCGGCCAGCAGGCTGGCCAGGTTGCCGGCGGTGAACGCCTTGATCTTGAACAGGTCGAGGTGGAACAGCGGGTCCGTGACCCGGGTCTCGATCCAGCAGAAGAGCAGCAGCACGACCAGGCCGCCGATCAGCGCGGTGAGCACCCAGGGGTTGCCCCAGCCGGTGTCGCTGCTGCCGTAGGGCTGGATGCCGTAGGTGATGCCGACCAGGATGGAGATCAGGCCGACGGCGAAGGTGAGGTTGCCCCACCAGTCCATCTTGGCCCGGTGCCGGACGCTGGTGTCCTTGAGCTTGAGGTAGGCCCAGACCGTGCCGAAGATGCCGACCGGGACGGAGACCAGGAAGATCCAGCGCCAGCCCACCGGGCCGAGCACGCCGCCGAGCATCAGGCCGATGAAGCTGCCGGCGATGCCGGCGATGACGTTGATGCCGAGCGCGGTGCCGCGCTGCTTGGCGGGGAAGGCGTCGGTGAGGATCGCGGTGGAGTTGGCGAAGATCAGCGCCCCGCCGATGCCCTGGACCACGCGCCAGCCGATCAGCCAGAGCGCGGCGGTGGCGCCGTGGCCGAAGGTGCAGGACAGGAAGATCGAGCAGATGGTGAACACGGCGAAGCCCATGTTGTACATCCGCACCCGGCCGAACATGTCGCCGAGCCGGCCGAAGGAGACCACCAGCACGGCGGTCACCACCATGAAGCCCATCATCATCCACAGCAGGTAGCTGGTGTTGTGGGGATCGAGGGGGTCCAGCTTGATGCCGTCGAAGATATTGGGCAGCGCGATCAGCACGATCGACTGATTGATCATCACCATCAGCATGCCGAGGGTGGTGTTCGACAGAGCGAGCCACTTGTAGTGAGGTCCGTGCGGACTGACGTGCTCAGATGGATCATGTGGAGCGGTTGCAGTGGATATGGGTGGTTTTGCGGTGTCGCCGGCCATGTGGGAAGCCTCATTTCGGTGGTTGCTACCTGCAACTATCCCAGGACCGCTTGAGGTTGTCACGCGACCACTGACCGGCGACCGGGTTACGCGCGGGCGACGGAGTTACGCGCGGGCGTACTGGGGGGCGCGCGGGATCGGCGTGCCCAGGGCGTCCGCCGCGTGGCGGGCCCAGTACGGGTCGCGCAGCAGTTGGCGGCCGAGCAGGACGGCGTCGGCGCGGCCCTCGGCCAGCACCGCCTCGGCCTGCGCGGGCTCGGTGATCAGGCCGACGGCGGCGGTCGGCAGACCGGTCCGGCTGCGGACCTCCTCGGCGAACGGGACCTGGTAGCCGGGGCCGGTCGGGATCACGGCGTCCGGCACGTTGCCGCCGGTGGACACGTCGAGCAGGTCGACGCCGTGCGCCTGCAGCTCCTTGGCCAGCAGCACGGTGTCCTCGGAGGTCCAGCCCGTGCGCTCGTCCTGTTCCAGCCAGTCGGTGGCGGAGGTGCGGAAGAAGACCGGCAGCTCCTCCGGCCAGACGGCGCGGATGGCGTCGACGACCTCCAGCGCGAACCGCATCCGGTTCTCCGGCGAACCGCCGTAGCCGTCGGTGCGGGTGTTGGAGTAAGGGGACAGGAACTGGTGCACCAGGTAGCCGTGGGCGCCGTGCACCTCGGCCACTTTGAAGCCGGCCGCCAGGGCGCGGCGGGCGGCGTCCGCGAACTGCTGGACGACCGCCTCGATCTCCGCCACCGACAGCTCGGCGGGTACCTGGTGGGCCTCGGAGAAGGCCAGGGCGCTCGGGGCGACGGGGGTCCAGCCGAGGGCGGCGTCGCGGTCGAGCGGCGCGCCGCCGGTCCAGGGGGAGTCGGTGGCGGCCTTGCGTCCGGCATGGGCCAGCTGGATGCCGGGGACCGCGCCCTGGGACTCCAGGAAGGAGGTGATCCGGCGGAAGGCCTCGACCTGCCGGTCGTTCCAGATGCCCAGGTCGTAGGGGCTGATCCGGCCCTCGGGGCTGACCGAGGTGGCCTCGGTGATGATCAGGCCGGTGCCGCCGACCGCGCGGGCGGCGAGGTGCTGGAAGTGCCAGTCGTTGGGCACGGCCGTGTCGGCCCCCTCGGCCGCGGCCGAGTACTGGCACATGGCGGCCATCCAGACGCGGTTGGGGATGGTCAGCCCGCGCAGGGTCAACGGCTCGAACAGGATGCTCATGGGGTCCTCGTCTGGGAGAGGTGAAGCTGCCGACACTCAGATTAGGCAGCGTGCGCAACTATTGCAAGTGCATGAGTTTGTTGACGTAGAGTGCCGGGACCTCTCGGAGCGGGCGCGAGGGAGACCGGGGAAACCGACTGGCGTTGACGTCGGCGTCAAGGTCTAGCGTCATCAGCACGCACCCGGCGGAAGGACAGCGGAATGCGGATCGGCGAACTGGCGGAGCGCGCGGGCACCACCACGCGCACGCTGCGCTACTACGAGTCCCGCGGCCTGTTGCCCGCCCGCCGGGCGGGCAACGGCTACCGGGCCTACGGCGAGGAGGACCTGCGGCTGCTGCGGCAGATCCGGCTGCTCCAGGACTTCGGCTTCGACCTGGAGGAGACCCGGCCCTTCGTGGACTGCCTACGGGCCGGGCACCCCTCGGGGGACTCCTGCCCGGCCTCGATCGAGGTCTACCGGCGCAAGCTCGACGAGCTCGACGAGTGCATCGGGCGGCTGCAGGCGGTCCGGGCCGAGGTCGGCGCCCAGCTGCTGCGGGCCCGGCTGGAGGCCGAGGCGGCCGAGCCGGGGGAGCCCGTGTGCGAGCTCGGCCAGGGCGGCCACCGGCTGCCCCGGAGCGATGACGGACCGACGACGACCGAAGGAGCAGGACATGACGCAGAGTGAGACGGTGCTCGCGGTGACCGACGACACGTTCGCGGCGGAGGTGCTGGGATCGGAGCTGCCGGTGCTGGTCGACTTCACGGCCGACTGGTGCCCGCCGTGCCGGATGATCGCGCCGGTGCTGGACGAGGTCGCCCGCGAGCAGCAGGGCCGGCTGAAGGTGGTCACCCTGAACGTGGACACCAATCCGCAGACCCAGTCCGCGTACGGGGTGCTGTCGATGCCGACGCTGATGGTCTTCCGGGGTGGTGAGCCGGTCTCCTCACTGGTGGGCGCGCGGCCCAAGCGGCGGCTGCTGCAGGAGCTCGACGGGGTGATCTGAGGGCGTGGTCCGACGGCGCGTTCCGGCAGCGGTCGCGGGCGTGGCCCGTGCGCACAGGGTGACGGGGCGTGTGCGGGGTGCGTACGGTAGCGCGTTCCGATCACGTGCGCCCCACACTTCGTCGTATTAGTCGGTCCGGTCTTTTCCCCGTGTCACGCTGCTGGGCGAAAGCAGCCAGAGTGTGGTGATACGACGGGAGAAGACGCCGCAACGTGTCCATCGGAAGCGCTCTCAATCGACATGGCCGATCTCGCGGTCGGCAGGAACCGGCCGTGCCGCCGGTGCTGCCGTCCGAGGTCGCCCCCGCAACGATCGTGCTGGAAGCGGCGGTGCTGGAAGCAGCCCCGGCCGCTGAACCCGCTGAACCGGCCGACGACCCGACCGCCGAACGGATTCCGGACCCGACGCCGGGCTCGGCGTCCCCGGAACCGGACCTGCTGGACGGACTCCTCCCGTTGGTGATCCCGCCGCTGCCGACCGCGCCGCCGGCCCCGGTGGGAGAGCCGGCCCGACTCCCGGTACCCGCGCGGCCGGCCTACGCCCCGCTGATCACCGACGCGCCCGGCCTGAACTGGGTCGGTCCCGGCGACGCCTGGACCCGGGCCTGGGCGGCGCACCCGCCGACCGTACCGGCGATTGCGCCGCCGGCCCGGCCGGCCTCGCCCGCGGTCGCCCCCGGCGGCTCCGGGCCTGCCTTCCCGCCACTGCTGGACCCGGCGACGGCCGTGGCCGTCATACCCCTGGCGGCCAGGGCGCGGAGCAGCGAATCCGACATCGTCCTGGTCCGCCGCTCCCTGGCCGCCGTCGAATCCGTGGCGGACCGTGCCGTCGCCCACTTCTACGCCCTGCTCTTCGTCGCCAACCCCGAACTGCGGGCACTCTTCCCCGCCGCCATGGACCTCCAGCGGGACCGGCTGTTCCGGGCGCTGCTCGCGGCGGCCAAGGTCGCCGACGACCCCGACGCGCTCTCCGCGCTGCTGGTGCCGCTGGCGCGCGGGCACCGCAAGTACGGGGTGAAGGACGAGCACTACCCCCCGGTCGGCGCCGCCCTGGTGGCCACGCTCCAGCGCTATGCCGGCGGCGTCTGGGACCGGCACCACGAGGCCGCCTGGGGAAGGGTCTACGGGAGCGTCTCCCGGATGATGATCGAGGCGGCCAAGGCGGACGCGGTGTCCGCGCCGCCGTGGTGGCAGGCCGAGGTGGTCGCGGTCACCCCGCTCACCGGTGAGATCTCCCAGGTGACCGTGCGGGCCGACCAGCCCTACCCCTACCGGGCCGGCCAGTACGCCACGGTGGAGGTGCCGATGTGGCCGCGGGTCTGGCGGGCCTACTCGCCGGCCACCGCGCCGCGCGCCGACGGGCTGCTCACCTTCCAGGTCAAGGCGGTCCCGGCGGGCTGGGTCAGCAACGCGCTGGTCCGCCGGACCGGCGTCGGCGACGTCCTGCGGCTGGGGCCGGCGGTCGGGACCATGGTGCTGCGGCCCGGAAGCCTGGCCCCGCTGCTGATGGTCGGCGGGGGCACCGGCATCGCGCCGATCCTGGCGCTGATCGAGGAACTGGCGAGCCGCCCGCAGCCGCAGCGGCGCTCGGTCGAGGTCCTCTACGGGGCCCGCAGGGAGGCGGACCTCTATGCCCGGGAGCGGCTGGCGGAGCTGGCGAAACGTCACTCCTGGCTGTCCGTCCGGACCACGGTGATGGAGGGACCGAACGAGGGCGGCCTCTGCGGCTCGCTGGCGGACGTCGTCGCGGAGCAGGGGCCGTGGGAGGAGTACGAGGCCTATGTCTCCGGGCCGCCGGCCATGGTGCGGCGGACCGTCCGGGCGCTGCAGGCGGCCGGGGCGGACCGGGGCCGGATCCACCACGACCTGGGGGAGGAGACCCTGGACTGAGCGGGCCGGTCGCGGCCGTGAGCGGGCTGGTCGCGGCCGAGGGGGCGGGCGGGGCGGCTCAGCCGTCCCCGAGGTCCTCGGCCAGCAGGGCCCGGACTCCCTCGATATTGGCCGCCAGATAGGCCCGGAGCGTGGGCGGCACCACATTGACCGAGGTCACGCCCTCGCGGGTGAAGGGCAGCCGGACGATGTCGTACTCGCCGTTGGGCTCCTCGACCTCGGGGCCGTGCCGCAACGAGGGGTCCATCGACTCCAGCCGGCAGACGAAGAAGTGCTGCACCTTGACGCCGTGCGGGTGGGCCGGGTCGCCGTTGTCGTGATGGGTGTACGGGACGGTGTCGACGAAGGCCGGGACGATGGCGGTGGCCTTGCCGCCGAGTTCCTCGGAGAGCTCCCGGTGCAGGGCGTCGACGACGGTGGGGTCGGTTGGCTCGACCCCACCGCCGGGAGTGATCCAGTAGGGGAGGTGCTTCGGCTTGGTCCGTCTGATCAGCACGATCTCGGTCCCGCCGTCCGGTCCGGCGTCGAGCAGGATGGCGCGGGCGGTGCGCTTGACCACAGGGCGGTCACCAGGACCCATGGGAGTTCCTCCGTGCAGTGATCTGCTTGCAGGGAGTGTGCCGCGTGGGGCCGACGGTGAAACTCGTACGCCCGAGCGAGCGGACTGCGGGGCGCTGCTCGGGGTCAGTCCTTGTCCGGGAAGACCAGGTGCAGGGCCCAGGCGACGATGCTGATGATCAGCGAGCCGAGCAGGGCCGGCACGAAGCCGTTGACATGGAAGTCGAGGCTGAGCTTCCCGGAGGCCCAGGAGGTCAGCCACAGCATCAGCGCGTTGATCACGAAAGTGATCAGTCCCAGCGTCAGCAGGAACAGCGGCAGCGAGAAGAGCTTGACGATGGGCTTGATGGCGAAGTTCACGATGCCGAAGATGAGGGCCACCAGCACCACGGTGAGCGCCTTGTGCTCCCAGTCACCTGCGGTGAGCGAGATGCCGTTGATGATCCAGGCGGCGACCCAGATGGCCACGGCGTTGATCAGTGTCTTGCCGACGAAACGAAGCATGCTGTGATCGTCGCAGGCGGCCGGGGTCCGACGGAAGTGGCAGCCTGGCCGAGTCCGATTCCTGTGGCAGCTTCGGTACAGACGGTTCGCGGCTGCTGGTTGAATGAGGCGACAGCGACCACAGGGAGTGGAACCCGATGCAGGTATTCCGGCTGGACGATCTGGATGCGGAGCGCGCCGCGAACGAGGGGGCCTATCTGCGCTTCCTCAACGAGCGCAGCATGTCCGTCGGCCTCTACGCGCTGAACCAGGGCGACCAGGACCCGCAGCAGCCGCACCGGCAGGACGAGGTCTACCTGGTCGTCAGCGGCCGGGCCTCGATCACCGTCGGCCAGGACACCACCACCGTCGGCCGGGGCAGCGTCGTGTTCGTGCCGGCCAACACCCCGCACCGGTTCCACCACATCTCCGAGGACCTGCGGGTGCTCGTGGTCTTCTCGCCGCCGGAGGCCTGAACCGCCATGGCCGAACAGCTCCGCTTCTCCGAACAGCTCTGGGCCGCCGGCGAGGGCGTCTACCGGGAGATCCTGGCCCACCCCTTCCTCCAGGGGCTGACCGACGGAACCCTGCCGCACACCGCCTTCCGCCACTTCGTCGTCCAGGACTCGCACTATCTGCGGGACTACGCCCGCGCGTTGGCCGTCTGCGGGGCCAAGGCCCCGACCGAGGAGGACGTCCGGGCCTTCGTCGAGGACGCCGCCGGGGCGCTCACCGCCGAACAGGGCATGCACGCCGACTTCCTGGACCTGCTCGGCCCGGAAGAGGCGTCGGCGGAGGTGCTGCCGACCACGCGGGCCTACACCAGCTACCTGCTCGCCACGGTCTACGGGGGATCCTTCGCGGAGGGGCTGGCCGCGGTCCTCCCCTGCTACTGGATCTACGCCCGGGTCGGTGCGGAACTGCTGGCCAAGTCCTCCCCCGACCCGCTGTTCGCCCGCTGGATCGCCGCCTACGGCGACGAGGAGTTCCAGGGCGTGGTCCGCCGGGTGCTGGAGCTGACCGACCGGATCGGCGCCGCACTGTCCGCCGCCGAACGCCGCCGGGCGGCCGAGCACTTCGCGCTGACCAGCCGCTACGAGTGGATGTTCTGGGACGCGGCCTGGCGCGGGGAGCGCTGGCCGGTCTGATCCGCGGGGTCGACCCCGGGGCAGCCCGGGGGTAGGTGATCAGGGTCGTATCCGGGACTTCTCAGGGGCGCAGGCCCCCCGCGGACACGGTCGACAGCCGTACGATCGACTCATCAGGAACGAACGGGCCCGGTGGCCCCGAGGCCCCGGGAAACCCCGTGGGGGAGGACGGACATCATGAGTGAGATCTGGAAGGCACTGCCCGGTTGGGTGCGCCACATCGTGGTCCCCATCATCGTGGCGATCGTGGCACTGTGGATCGTCTCGGCCGTCGTCGGCGCGATCTTCGGGGTGATCGGATTCCTGTTCGGCCTGATCTTCAAGGTGTTGGTGATCGTCGCGCTCGGGGCCGTGGTCGTGGTCCTGGTGAAGAAGGCCTCGCGCTAGGGCCGGACCGGCCCCGGCCGCAGCGGAACCGCAGGGCGCTCGCACCCGAGAGGGTGCGAGCGCCCTTTGTGCTGTGCTGCGCTTGTGCGTCGCGGTCCGCGTGACGCGGTCCGCGTGACGCGGGAGCTCAGCGCCGGTCGGCCTCGGGCTCCTCGGACTGGACCGTGATCTGCTCGACCCGGGGGGCGCCGACGGCCGGCTCCTCCTTCATCTGGTTGAGCAGTTGCCGGGCCAGGCCGAGCCCGGTCCCGCCCATGGTGAGCGCCTTGGCGAACATCTCGCCCATGCCCTCCGCGCCGTTCAGCAGCACCATGTGCTCGACATTGCCGAAGGCCGAGGCACCGGCCCGGACGATCTCCGGCCAGTTCTCCGCCAACTGCTGCGCCACGACGGCTTCCTGATTCTCCGCCAGGGCTGCCGCGCGCGCCTTGATCGCCTCGGCCTCGGCCAGGCCGAGGGCCTTCGCCGAAGCCGCCTGCGCCAGGCCCTGGGCCTGGACCGCCTCGGCGGTGGCGAGACCACGTGCCCGGGCGGCGGCGGCCTCGGCCTCACCGGTGGCGCGGGTCTCCTCGGCCGCGGCGTGGGCGTTGGCCTTGGTGGCCTCGGCGGAGGCGAGCGCCGCCGTCTTCACCCGGGTCGCCTCGGCCGCGGCCCGCAGCTCCGTCTCCTGGGCCTGGGCCTGGGCGGCGGAGATCCGGGCGTCGCGCTCGGCCTCGGCGATGGTCCGGGTCTGGTAGGCGGCGGCGTCGGCCGGCTTGCGGACGTCGATCTGCAGCTGCTGCTCGCGGCGCTGGGCCTCCAGCTCGGCGACTCGGGTCTCCTGGACCACGACCTCCTGCCGGGCGGCGGCCTCCGCGAGCGGGCCGGCCTGCCGCGACTCCGCGGTGGCCTTCTCCATCTCGGCGCGGTAGCCCGCCTGCAGGATCTCGCTGTTGCGGGTGGACTCGGCCTTGCGGGCGTTGGCCTCCTGCTCGGCCTGGGTGGCGGCGCGGTCGGCCTCGGCCTGGGCGATCCGGGCGTCCCGGTGGACGGCGGCGGCGTGCGGCGCGGCCAGGTTCTTGATGTACCCGGTCGGGTCGAGGATCTCCTGGATCTGCAGCGAGTCGATGATCAGACCCAGCTTCTCCATCTCCGAGCCGGAGGCCGCCCGGGTCGCCCCGGTCAGCCGCTCCCGGTCGCGGATCATCTCCTCGACGGTCAGGCTGCCGACGATGGAGCGGAGGTGCCCGGCGAACACGTTGTGGACCCGACTGCCCATCATCTTCTGCTGGTCCAGGAACCGGCGGGCGGCGTTGGCGATCGACACGTGGTCGTCGCCGACCTTGAAGATCACCACACCCCTGACCCGGACCGGGATGCCCTGGCCGGTGACGCACTCGACGTCCAGGTCGGCCTCGTTGAGGTCGAGCGAGAGCTTGCGGACCACCTGGAGACCGGGAGTCACCAGGGTCCCCCGGCCGGTGACGATGCGGAACCCCATGCCGTCGTCGACGCCGGCGGTCTTGTGCTTGGAGCCGGAGATCACGAGCGCCTCATTGGGCTCGGCCACCCGCCACATCAGCTTGAACAGGATGACTACGACGAGCAGGACGCCCACGACGGCGCCCGCTACCAGGCCGATGAACATCGGCACATTCCCCCTTCTGCGCCGCCCGGCCCGTGGCTGCGCGATTGGCAGAAGTGCGCGGGCTACGAGGCGGCCGAACGGAAGTGTGCACCCATCGGACGGGTGAGCGGAAGGCGGGGTCGGAGATTGCTCGTAAAGGGCAGGTCAGCCGATGAGTTGGGCGACGTAGACGGTTCGCGGCGGCAGGTGCTCCTGGACCACGACGATCGCCCCGACCGGGATCTCCTCGTTCGGGACGGCGGGAAAGGCGAGGAACGCCTCGCTGCCGCCGCGGACGGCGACCAGTACCTCGCCCACCAGTCCGGGACCGATCCTCCCGGTCACCCGCCCTGTGCTGCCGACCATGTCCGGACCCCCTCCGCGAGCGCGTGATCCCCATGGTCCGCGCCTTGGCTCCGGACCCTACTCCGCTCCGGCGCACGCTGTGGAGGGGGTTGTGGACGACGCCTGTGGACAGTGGTGTCCATGCAGGTGGGAGTGGTATCCACAGGCTTGTCCACAGGGTTGTCCACAACCCGGGACCGGTGCGGTACCGGGTTGTGGACAGTCGGATCAGCGGCGCGGGCGGCGGCACCGGGCGGAGGGACCGCCATCGAGGCCGAAGCCGGGGAGCAGCCGGGCCATCCCCTGGCGTAGCTCGGACATGTCCGCACGCATCGCGGCCAGCTCTCCGCGCAGCTCGTGGACGTCCTCGCCGACCCGGCAGAGCACCACGCTCATGGCGCCGACGACCCGGGCGTGGGCGTCCAGCCGGCGGTCCACCGACTTGGCCCAGAGCGAGCAATTGCGCTGGTCAGGGCCGTCGGCGGGCCACTGGTACGGCTCGGGCACGCGGGCCTCCGGGTGGGTTCGGAGGTACTCGTACTCGTCCCAGTGCGGGCCGGGGCCGAGCCGTCGCCCGGGCGGCATGCCGTGGGGCGGCGGCGTGGGCTCCCGGTGCGCGGCCTCCCGGTGCGCGGCCTCCACGTCGAGCAGGTGGCTGCGGACCTGCCGGGCGACCTTGCTGTCGCGCAGCAGCATCGCCACGTTGAGCACGGCCCGGCGGTCGTAGATTGCCAGGTTCCGTGGCCTGAGCTGCGAGGACTTCAAGTTGAAGTCAATGAAGGCGAGCATCTCGCGGTCGGTGACGATGCGGAACCCGTTGCTCTCCAACTCCTCGCGGTGGCGCTGGATGATCGAGTTGACGGCCTTCGGTCCGACCTCGAAGTAGGCCGCGACCATCCTCGTGGTGACGTGGACCCGGTCCGGGAGCAGGGTGAGTGCCTTGACCCGGTCGAGGGCCTCGGTGCGGTTCATGACGCTGGCGCGCAGGGCGCGGGACTCCAGCAGGGCGACTTCGGGCGGCATGGGTGTGCCCGCCTTTCGCATGGGATGACGGTATGACTGGGATGTCCCCAGGCCGGGGCGGAGCGCCGTCCCACCCGGACGGTCAAGGGCACGAGTCGCCTCTGTCCACTCATCCCATGGGCCGGACCGAACCGGCCAACTCTCACAGTCACTACTCGCCGCGTCATCCTGTCCTGCTTGCTCGTGCGCACACGGTCCAACGATCTGATGGTCGTACGGTTACGCCGTACGGGGGTCCTCGGGAACGGAGGGGACGGCGGCCGACTCCTCCCTGACGGAACGAGAGAAAACCAGGCGACGGGCCAGGCAGCCGCTGGGCATCATCGACTGGTTCGCAACAACCGGGGGAGGAACCCATGTCCACGCTGCGCGTCACCGCAGAGCCGCTGACCGTCCACGAGCACCCGAACGCCGACTCGCTGGAGCTGGCACAGGTAGGGCTCTACCGCGCGGTGGTGGGCAAGGGCGTGTACAACTCCGGGGACTACGCCGTCTACATCCCCGAGCAGGCGGTGCTGCCCGAAGAGCTGATCGCCGAGCTGGGCCTGACCGGGCGTCTGGCCGGAAAGGCCGCCGACCGGGTGCGGGCGGTCCGGCTGCGCGGCGAGCTGTCGCAGGGCGTCGTCTGCCGACCGGCTGCCCTCGCCGACGTCGACCTGGTGGCCGCCCACGCGGCGGGCACCGACTTCGCCGAGCTGCTGGGCATCACCAAGTGGGTGCCGTCGGTGCCGACGACCATGTCCGGCGATGTCGAGCCCGCGCCGGAACTGATGCCGTGGATCGACATCGAGAACCTCAAGCGCTTCCCGGACATCTTCGCCGAGGGCGAGGAGGTCGTGGTGACCGAGAAGATCCACGGCACCGCCGGGCTCTTCTCCTACTTCGCCGACAGCGGTCGGGTACAGGTCTCGTCCAAGGGGATCGGCGCGCAGAAGCTCGCGCTACAGGAGGACGACCGCAACCTGTACTGGCGGGCGGTGCGCGCCTACGGCCTTCCGGACGTGGCGGCGAAGATCGCGGAGCGGCTGGGGGCGGACCGGGTCGGGATCTTCGGCGAGGTCTACGGAGCCGGGGTGCAGGACCTCCGCTACGGCGCCGACGCCGGGCGGGACCGGCCGGGCTACGCCGTCTTCGACGTCTCGGCGGAGATCGACGGACAGCTGCACTGGCTCGACGCAGCCGCCGTGCTGGAGGGGGCGCTGCCGCTGGTGCCGGAGCTGTTCCGGGGGCCGTTCGAGCTGGCGAAGGTACTGGAGCTGGCGGAGGGGACCGAGACGGTGTCCGGGCAGGGGCTGCACCTGCGCGAGGGCGTCGTGATCCGTCCGCTGGTCGAACGCCACAGCCCGCAGCTGGGCGGCCGGGCGATAGCGAAGGTCGTCAGCGGTGCCTACCTGACGAGGAAGAACGGCACCGAGTACGAGTAGGACCCGCACCGAGGATTTCGGGATTGGATTTCGCTGAACGATCCGGCGGCCCGGCACCGTCGGCGCCCGAAGGATTTCCCGAGGGTCTTCGCACCCGGCGGAGGTCTTCCGGAAACGCCCCGCCCCCTGCCGTCCGGCCAGCGGATATTCGGGTCCTCGGGGGCGCGGGGACGCCTACTCTGGGTCCATGAAGATTGGAATTGTGGGTGCCACGGGCCAGGTCGGTGGCGTTGTGCGTCGGATCCTCGCCGAGCGGGACTTCCCGGTGACGGAGCTGCGGCTGTTCGCCTCGGCCCGGTCCGCCGGCAAGGAGCTGCCGTGGCAGGACGGAACGGTCACGGTCGAGGACGCAGACACCGCGGACTACACCGGCCTCGACATCGTCATCTTCTCGGCCGGCAAGACGGCGTCGCTGGCGCTCGCGCCCAAGGTCGCCGCCGCCGGTGCCGTGGTGATCGACAACTCCTCCGGCTGGCGCTCCCACCCCCAGGTGCCGCTGGTGGTCTCCGAGGTCAACCCGCACGCCGTCGCCGACCGGCCGCTGGGGATCATCGCCAACCCGAACTGCACCACCATGGCGGCCATGCCGGTGCTGCGCCCGCTGCACGACGAGGCCGGTCTGGTCGGTCTGGTCGTCGCCACCTACCAGGCGGTCTCGGGCAGCGGCCTGAACGGCGTCAGCGAGCTGCAGGGCCAGGTCGACGCGGTCGGCGCCGGCGCCAGTGCGCTGACCCACGACGGCGCGGCCGTGGAGTTCCCCGAGCCCAAGCAGTACGTCCGCCCGATCGCCTTCAATGTGCTGCCGTTGGCGGGCTCGATCGTCGAGGACGGGCTCAACGAGACGGACGAGGAGCAGAAGCTCCGCAACGAGAGCCGGAAGATCCTGGAGATCCCCGAGCTCAAGGTCTCCGGCACCTGTGTCCGCGTGCCGGTGTTCACCGGTCACTCGCTGCAGGTCAACGCCCGCTTCGCGCGCCCGATCAGCCCCGAGCGGGCCCGGGAGCTGCTCGCGGACGCGCCGGGGGTGGAGCTGTCGGAGGTGCCGACCCCGCTCCAGGCCGCCGGTCAGGACCCGTCGTACGTCGGCCGGATCCGGGCGGACGAGACCGCCGACAACGGCCTGGCCCTGTTCGTCTCCAACGACAACCTGCGCAAGGGCGCGGCCCTGAACGCGGTGCAGATCGCGGAGCTGGTCGCGGCGGAGCTGTCGGTCGCCCGCTAGCACCTGGTCCCGCTGCTGGTCCCGCTAGTCCTGCTCTGCTTCCTCCCTGAGGTCGGCGGCCTCGGCATCGAGATCGTCCTCGTTGGGGAGGAAGCGCGACCGGGCCCGGCCGGCCGGGCGCCGCGGCGGCACGGCGGGGCGGCCGCTGTCGAAGGAGGCCGGGCTGGTGAAGTCCGGCGCGGTGAAGTTCGGTTTGGTGAAGCCGGGGCTGGAGTAGTGGGGTCCTGCTTCGGGGTCGGCTTCGAGCTCGCGGCCTTGACCGTCGGTGATGCGTTCGGGGCCGGGGCTGGTGAAGCCGGGGCTGGAGTAGTGCGGTTCCGCGTCGGGGTCGGCTTCGAGCTCGTGGCCCTGTCCGTCGGTGATGCGTTCGGGGCCGGGGCTGGTGAAGCCGGGGCTGGAGTAGTGCGGTTCCGCGTCGGGATCGGCTTCGAGTTCGCGGCCCTGTCCGTCGGTGATCCGCTCCGGTCCGGGGCTGGTGAAACCCGGGCTGGAGAAGCCGAGCCGGGGCCGGGTGCGGACCAGGCTGACGCCGACGGCCGGTGCGGCCGCGCCGTAGCCCACGCCGACCTGCTGCTCCGCCGCGCCCAACTCTGCCAGCAGATACGGCAGCAGCGCGTGGTCGCGGAGCGCCACCCGCCAGGAGTCCCTGGCCTTGGCGAGCTCCGCGTAGAGCTCGGGACTGCGGCCGTTGGGCGGGGTGGCCGCGTCCCGGGCCGCCGTGAGCAGCAGTCCGATGATGTCGACGGCGATCGCCGTCGCGCAGAACACCGCCGAGACGAAGCCCGCGGTGACCAAGGGCTGTCCCAGCGAGACGTGTTCGGCCCGGAGCAGATAGCCGAGCAGCAGCATCACGATGGCGCCGAGCCCCGAGAGGATCGGCAGCAGTACGGCCAGCAGCGGGACCCAGCCGGCGCGTTCGGCCGCGTCCAGGGGGCTCTCCGGGGCCTGCCACTGGGCCGGGTCGTTCCCGCCGAGGCGCCCCTGGGCGCCGTTGTGCACGGTGCTGCGCACCTGCTCGCGGATTTCGCAGTAGTAGGCGTACTCGGCCGAGACCTCGGCCGATATGGTCACGCTGTCGCGCAAGGCCCGGCTGCGGAGCTGCTCGCCAGTGGGGCCGCCGGGGGTCCGGCGCAGGGCGAGACGAATCTCCTCCTGGTTCAGAAGTTCCCCGAGGATGTGCTCGAACTCGGGTCTGTCCTGGTCCTGCAGGTATGGAGCGCTGTCCATGTGTCTTCTACCCACTCCCCCGAAGGCTCGGTCAGGGGCTTCTGCCTAGATGGTAGGGGCGACTGCTGACACGTTGACAGACTGTTTCCGGAATTTCAGCGGCTGGTGGGGCAGTTGATGACCCCGGTATATGCCCAGGGGCGGCTGCGGGGGCGTACGAACGCACAGGTGACGCAGTGTCGACTCCAGGTGTACGCCCGGCGTGCGCCGGGCGTACGTGGCGTCGTCCGGTTTCAGCCGATCGGGAGCCGGGCGACCAGCAGGCGCCCCTGACCCTCCATGGTCACGCCCCCGTCCATGGCCACGGCCATTCCGTCCGCGTACACATGGGGACCGGTCACCGGTCGGCCGCCGGCGCCGGTGGGGGCGTCGTCGGTGCTGCCGTCGGCCAGGAGGTAGGGGATCGGGCTGTGGCCGTGGACCACCACCCGGCCGCCGAAGGTGTCCAGCAGTTCGTGGCAGGCCTGCGGTCCGGCGTCGCCGCGGAAGGCGAAGCGGCGGGTCAGCCGGCGGAAGCACTCCCACCAGTCGTCGGCCTCGTCGCCCTGCAGCACGTCGTGGATGGCGTCGTTGACGGCGTCCACCGAGTCCCCGTACTCCAGGTAGGCGGTGGTGTCGGAGTGGACCAGCAGGTGGTCGTCCTCGATGGCCATGGCCGGCAGCCGGGAGAGCCAGGTGACGTGGTGGTCCTGCAGCCGGTCCATGTCGGAGGGCTGTCCGCCGTTGAGCCGCCAGGCGGCGAGGAACGAGGCGGTGCCGGCGGTGGACTGCACGGCCTGGTCGCCGTAGCGGTCGGCGCCCAGCAGCAGCAGTTCGTGGTTGCCCATCAGGGCGCGGCAGTAGCCGCCGGCGGCGGCGGCCTGCGGGGCGAGGTCCATCACCAGGTCGATCACGCCGATGCCGTCGGGCCCGCGGTCGGTGAAGTCCCCGAGGAACCACATCCGGGCCGGTCCGGCGGACCAGTGGCCCTCGGCGTCGATGATGCCGGCCTCGTGCAGGGCGTCGAGCAGCGCCTGCAGATAGCCGTGGACGTCGCCGACGACGTAGAGCGGTCCGGGCCCGTCGCCCTCGGGGGCTGGCGGAACGGCGAACTCGACCAGGGTGGGGGTGGGCGTGAACCGGTGCACCGGTGCGGCCGGCGCACCCAGCGCCATGGTCGGCGGGTCCTGGGGACCGGGCTCCGGGACGGCGTAGGCCGGTGGGGGGAAGACGGGGGCCGCCATGAACGCGGGATCGGGTGCGAAGCCCGGTTCGGGTGCGAACGCCGACTCAGGGGCGAACCCCGACTCAGGGGCGAAGCCCGGCTCGGTGGCGTAGGGCTGCACTGCGTCGTAGGGCTGTACCGCGTCGTAGGGCTGCGCACCGGCAGGCGCGAGCACATGGGCGACGACGTTGGTGGCTGGCGCGACCGGCTCCGGCACGTAGGACTCTCCCGTGTAGGACTCCGGCGGGTAGGACTCCGGCAGGTATGGCTCCGCCGCGAACGGTTCGGGGGCATACGGCTCGGTCTCGGTCCCGGGCCGCTGGGGCGGGGCGAAAAAGTCGTACGACCCTGAACCGTCGCCCTGGGCCGCCGGCCCGGCGGAGCTTTCAGGCGTACGGGCGCCTGGGTCCGGCTGCTCAGGCCGGGCGAAGGGGTCCACCGGTGTCATTCGCCCATCATAGGAAGCCGCAGTTCGCGCTGTACGCACCTGGGCGGGATCAATACCCCCGGGGCGGCCGAAAAAGAGTGTCGATGACACCCGTTTGCGGGTCTTTATCCGGTTAACGTCATGGGCCCACACGTCCATCCACGGCCCCTGGTCTCATGTTTCGCCGGGTGGTCGGGGGGCGTTGATGGTGATCCGGTTCGGTCGGCGCTGGGAGGACTGCCGGACGATCAGCTCGGTGGGCATCATCTGTCCGGAGGGGAACTCGTGCGGCAGGTTGGCGCCCTCGATGGCATCGATGAGCAGGTTCACCACCGTGGTTCCGATCCGCTGGGGTTTGAGCGAGAGGGTGGTGACCGGCGGTTCGGTGGTCGCGTAGACGTCGCTCTCGCTGCAGCAGACGAGCAGCAGGTCCTCCGGCACGCGCAGCCCGTAGCGGCGGGCCGCGGCGAGCAGGTCGGTACCGTTGGGGTCGAAGAGGCCGTAGACGGCGTCCGGACGGTCCGGACGGGCGAGCAGCCGGTCGGCGGCCACCGCTCCCGCCGAGGGGTCGTGCGCCGGGTACGCCTCGTACAGCGGTTCCTGGTGGACCCGGCGGCACCAGCCGAGGTAGGCCTCGGTGCTGAGCCGGGTGTAGGTGTCGGTGCTGGTGCCGGTGAGCAGGCCGATGCGGCGGGCCCCGGCCTCGGTGAGGTGTTCCAGGATGTCCAGCACGGCACTGCCGTGGTCGTTGTCGACCCAGGCGGTGACCGGGCAGTTGCCCGGACGGCCGTCGCTCACCACGGGCAGGCCCTGCCGGTAGAGCTCGGCGACCATCGGATCGTGGTCGGAGGGGTCGATCACGACAGTGCCGTCGAGCGCGACGTTGCTCCAGACGTCGTGCCGGGAGGCGGCGGGCAGCACCACCAGGGCGTAGCCGCGGTTGAGCGCCGCCGAGGTGGCGGCCCGGGCCATCTCGGCGAAGTAGGCGAATTCGGTGAAGGTGAAGGGCTCCTGGCCGTAGGTGGTAACGGTCAGGCCGATCAGGCCGGAGCGTCCGGTGCGGAGGGTGCGGGCGGCGGCGGAGGGACGGTACCCGAGCCTTTCCGCGACCTCGCGGACCTTGCTGCGGGTCTCGTCCGGGAGGCGGCCCTTGCCGTTGAGGGCGTCGGAGACGGTGGTGATGGACACCCCCGCCGCGGCGGCGACGTCCCTGATCCCGGCGCGTTCCAGCCGCCGGGCGCCGGTCGGGCGTCGGCCGCTCTGGTTGGCTGCTGCTGCTGTCATGTCGCACCGATGGTAGGGCGCGCCAGCGGCGCTTGGGGATGGTCTGGGTGGGTTGGCGGAAGATACGTTTCTCCATGAGCATTTGTGCTCTTTGTGCCTACTAGCGTGACCATTTGGGCCCACCTGCCTGCGTTTCGTCCATGGGCTGCCGAAGGCGCCGAGGAAGCATCTGCGAGGTGTCACCGGCACATGTCACTCTCACGGGTGAGATATCGCCGATCGGCTCGTATGGTGATCTCGACTGGACGCTGTGCAGGTACGACGTGGAGGACGACCGCGGTGAGTGACAAGGACCAGCAGTACGGACAGCAGGGGCCGAAGCTCCGCGACACCCTGAGCGGGGTTCCCGCCTATGTGCCGGGCAAGCCGGCCCGGGGGACCGCCGACGGGCGCGCCGCCTTCAAGCTGTCCTCCAACGAGAACCCCTACCCGCCGCTGCCGGGTGTGGTGGAGGCCGCGGTGGCCGCGGCCGGCTCCCTCAACCGCTACCCCGACATGGGCAGCAGCGGGCTGATCGCCGAGCTCGCGCAGCGCTTCGGCGTCCCCGAGGAGCACATCGCCACCGGCACCGGCTCGGTCGGCGTCGCGCAGTCGCTGATCCAGATCACGGCCGGACCGGGTGACGAGGTGGTCTACGCCTGGCGCTCCTTCGAGGCCTACCCGATCATCGTCCAGATCAACGGGGCGACCTCGGTCCAGGTCCCGCTCCGCGCCGACGAGACCCACGACCTGGACGCCATGCTGGCCGCCGTCACCGAGCGGACCAGGCTGATCATCGTCTGCAACCCCAACAACCCCACCGGGGCGGTCGTCCGCCGGGGCGAGTTGGAACGCTTCCTGGACGCGGTGCCGGCCGATGTCCTGGTGGTGCTGGACGAGGCCTACGGCGAGTTCGTCCGCAACGGCGTCGGCGACGCGGCGGACGAGGTGCCGGACGGCATCGAGCTCTACCGGGACCGTCCCAATGTCTGCGTGCTGCGCACCTTCTCCAAGGCCTACGGCCTGGCCGGGCTGCGGGTCGGCTTCGCCGTCGCGCACGAGCCGGTCGCCCGGGCCCTGCGGCAGACCGCGGTGCCCTTCGGCGTCAGCCAGCTCGCACAGGACGCGGCGGTCGCCTCGCTGCGGGCCGAACCGGAGCTGCTGGAGCGGGTCCAGGCGCTGGTCGAGGAGCGCGGCCGGGTCGTCACCGCCCTCACCGAGCAGGGTTGGACGCTGCCCGAGGCGCAGGCGAACTTCGTCTGGCTCCGGCTGGGCGAGCGGACCATGGACTTCGCGGCGGCCTGCGCCGAGGCGGGGGTCGCGGTGCGGCCGTTCGCCGGCGAGGGCGTCCGGATCACCATCGGCGAGTCGGAGGGCAACGACCTCTTCCTGCAGACGGCGGAGCGGTTCCGCAAGGAGCTCTGAGGCCAAGGGGCTCCGAGGCTGGCGGAGCTGCGAGTTAGCGGGAGGCTGTCGGGACCATAAGGGGTTCCTGGCAGCGATCGGACCCCGGGGGCGGGACAAGCGTCGACTGATGGGTGTTCCGCCCCTTCTGTGCCCCTGGTGCGCGCGCGGATTGCCAGCTGATCCACAGGTTCGCCTCAGCCCCTGGACTGACGGTGCGGCCAGGCTCCGGGCATGAAGGCGCTTCCGCGACGGCGCAGGGCCGTCCTGTTGAACTCCCTGCTCGCCCTGGGACTGCTGGCGGGTGTGGGCGCCGCCTACGCAGCCGTCGGCCCCGGCGGTTCCGGCACCAAGTCCACCGCGAGCACCACGACCGCGACCGTGCAGCGGGGGACGGTGCTCGCCACCGTCTCCGGTTCCGGCTCCCTCATCTCCCCCTCGGACGCGGGCGACAGCTTCGTCACTGGGGGCACGGTCACTGCGGTCCGTGTCCAGGCTGGGGACAAGGTCACCAAGGGGGAGGTGCTGGCCGAGGTCGATCCGACGACCGCGGACGCGACCCTCGCCCAGGCGCAGGCGGCGCTGGTCTCCGCACAGGCCACGCTGGCCTCGGCCGAGGCCGGCACCACCACCACGGTCAGCAGCGGCGGTTCGACCGGCGGCAGCGGCGGGTCCACCGGCGCCGGCGCGGGTTCGGGCTCTGCCGCAGGTTCGACCGGCAAGGCCGCCGCCGCGACGACCGCGACCGCGACCGCCGCAGCCACGACCACCACCACGACCACCGTCAGCGCCAGCGCCGTCGCCGCCGCGAAGGCTCAGGTCACCCAGGACCAGGCGGCCGTCACCGCCGCGCAGTCGGCGGTCGCCGGCACCGTCCTCTACGCCGGCACCGCCGGCACGGTCGCCTCCGTCTCCAACAAGGTCGGCGACACCGTCTCCGGCAGCAGTTCGGGAAGCGGCGGCAGTTCGAGCGGCGGCAGCAGCGCGGGCAGTGGCAGTTCCTCCTCCTCCGACTCCAGTACGCCCACCGGCTTCGTGGTGATCACCAATCCGACCGGGATGGAGGTCCAGGCGGACTTCTCCGAGACCGACGCGCTGAAGCTGGTGCAGGGCCAGGGCGCCTCGGTCACCCTGAACGCGAACAACGCCACCCTCGACGCCAAGGTGGTCTCCGTCAGTTCGCTCCCGGTGAGCAGCAGTTCCACCGGCAGTTCCAGCAGTGCGGTCGAGTACGAGGCGACGCTGGCGATCACCAGTGACACCAGCGCGCTGCGCACCGGCCTGAGCGCCACTGTCTCGGTCGACACCGGGGTCGCCGAGAACGCCCTCTACCTGCCGACGGCGGCCGTCAACGGCACCGGTACGACCAGGACGGTCACCGTGGTCGAGGCGAACGGAAGCACCCAGACCCAGAGCGTGACGGTCGGGATCGAGGGAACCAGCGGCATCCAGATCGTCAGCGGACTGACGCTGGGCCAGAAGGTCCAGGAGACCACCGTCTCCACCTCCACCTCGTCCGGCGGCGGGTTCGGCGGCAGCGGCTTCCCGGGCGGTTCGGCCGGTGGCGGCAGCCGTGGCGGCGGGGGCGGCTTCGGCGGCGCGGGCGGTGGCAACTGATGCCGGCGCTGCCGCCGCCGGTGATCACGGTCCGCCGGCTGGTCAAGTCCTACGGCGAGGGTGAGGCGGCGGTCCACGCGCTGCGCGGGCCGACGGACGCCGAGGGCCGGGCGCTGGGCGTCGACCTGACCGTCCAGGTCGGGGACTTCGTGGCGATCATGGGTAGTTCCGGTTCGGGCAAGTCGACGCTGATGAACATCCTGGGCTGCCTGGACGTCCCGACCTCTGGTCGGTACCTGTTGGACGGGATCGATGTCGGTGGTCTGGACGAGCACCAGTTGTCGTTGGTGCGGAACCGCAAGATCGGGTTCATCTTCCAGTCGTTCAACCTGGTGCCGCGGACCACGGCGATCGCCCAGGTCGAGCTTCCGCTCGCCTATGAGGGGGTGAAGGCCGGGGAGCGGCGGCGGCGGGCGCTGGCGGCGCTGACCCTGGTCGGCCTGGCCGACCGGGCGGACCACCGTCCCAACGAGCTCTCGGGTGGCCAGCAGCAGCGCGTCGCTGTGGCCCGCGCGCTGGTCACCGCTCCGGCGATGCTGCTGGCGGACGAGCCGACCGGCAACCTGGACAGCCGCTCCACCGACGACGTGCTGGCGATCGTCGACCGGTTGAACGCCTCCGGCCGCACGGTCGTGCTGATCACCCACGAGGACGAGGTCGCCCGGCACGCCAAGCGGATCGTCCGGCTGGTCGACGGTCGGATCCACGAGGACGTGCGCCAGGGACCGCCGGTGGGTCCGCCGCCGGCGCTGCTGGACCCGGTCGGCTTCGCGGCGGCCTCGCTGCACATCCAGAACCGGGCGGCCGTCGCGCTGCCGCCGCTGGGGAGTGGGCGGTGAACCCGTTCCAGACCCTGCGCTTCGCCTTCGGCGGCCTGGCCGCCAACAAGGTCCGCTCGGTGCTGACCATGCTGGGGGTGCTGATCGGCGTCGCGGCGGTGATCCTGCTGCTCGCGGTCGGCAACGGCTCCTCCGCCGCGGTGAAGGCGTCGATCTCCTCGCTCGGCGCCAATGCGCTGATCGTCACCTCCGGCACCGGCAACAGCGCGGCCTCCACCGCGACCAGCACCGAGCCGCTCTCCGTGGCCGATGCCAAGGCCCTGTCCGACACCACCCTGGCCCCGGACATCAAGGGCATCGCGCCCGAGGTCAGCACCTCGGGAACGGCGGTCCACGACGGCATCTCGCACAGTGTCAGTTCGGTGATCGGGACCTATCCGGCCTACTTCGAGGCCACCAACAGCAAGATCGCCCAGGGCGGCTACTTCACCGACGACGATGTGCTGAACGACCGCAAGGTCGCCGTGATCGGCTCCACCACCGCGACCGACCTGTTCGGCACGGTCAGCCCGGTGGGGAAGACGATCACCATCGGCAGCACCCCGTTCACCGTGGTCGGCGAACTGGCGACCAAGGGCAGCACCGGGCTGACCTCCGCCGACGATGTGGTGGTCGCACCGCTGACGACCATCCAGAACGGCTTCACGGGCTTCGGCCCGCTGAACCAGATCGTGGTCGAGGCCACCTCCTCGTCCCGGATCACGGCGGTGACCCAGGAGATCAGCACCATTCTGATGAACCAGCACGGCATCACCAGCGCCTCCGCCGCCGACTTCCAGATCAGCAGCGCCACCAGCCTGTTGAGCACCCAGGCGTCGACGACCAGGACGTTCACCGTGCTGCTGGGCGCGGTGGCGGCGATCTCGCTGCTGGTCGGCGGGATCGGGATCACCAACATCATGCTGGTGACGGTGACCGAGCGGACCCGGGAGATCGGCATCCGCAAGGCCATCGGCGCGCCCAAGGGCGTCATCCTGGGCCAGTTCCTGGCTGAGGCGATCCTGCTGTCGATGCTCGGGGCCGGGCTCGGCGTACTGGTCGCGCTCTTCGGCACGCACTTCACCATCGACGGCATCAAGCCCGTCGTCATGCCCTCCTCGGTGTACGGGGCGTTCGGCGTCGCCGTGGCCATCGGCCTGTTCTTCGGCAGTTATCCGGCCAACCGGGCGGCGAGCCTGCGCCCGATCGAGGCGCTGCGCCATGAGTGACGACCACGACGAGGGCACGGACAGGAAGAGGCAGACGGTGACCGACCACCAGGAGAGCGACGTCGAGGCGACGACGCGGCTGCCCGTGCTCCGCGCGAGCGGTCCGACCGTGCCGGAGCGCAGCGACCGTGACGGCCACGGAGACCGCGAGGGCCACGGCGACCGGGAGGGCCACGGAGACCGCGAGGGCCACGGCGACCTCGACGCCTTCGATCCGGAGGCGATCCTGGCCGAGCCGCCGGACGCGCTGGACATCGCGGCCGAGCTGGCCGCGCCGCCGCGCCGCAAGCTGCCGCTGCTGAGCCTGCTGCTGTTCGCCGGCATGGTGGCCGGCCTGGCCTTCGGCGGCGGGGCCTACTACCAGAAGCACTACGGCACGGCTGCCTCCGGCACCGCCGGTGGCTTCTCGGCGCGGTCCGGAGGCGGCTTCGGCGGCGGGACGGCGCGCTCCGGCGAGGGCGGGGCGCCCACCGGCGCCGAGGGCGGCGGCTTCGGCGGCGCGGCAGCAGGCGCGGGCGCGGGGTCGGGCGCGGGGTCGGGCGCGGGATCGGGCGCGGGATCGGCGGCAGGGGCGGGCGGCGCGGGCGCAACCAGTGCCACCACCGGTACGGTGAAGCTGGTCGACGGTACGACGGTCTACCTGACCACCTCCTCGGGAAGCGTGGTCAAGGTGACCACCGGAAGCTCCACCAGGATCACCAAGTCGACCGACGTCGGCACCAGCGCGCTGCTGCCCGGGCAGAGCGTCACCGTCGAGGGCACGGCCGACAGTTCCGGCGACCTCGCCGCCACCAGCGTCGCCGAGGGCTGACCGGGGACGCCCGGCCGCGGTCCGGGGCCTCCGCGCAGATGGCGGCGGACTCGCAAATCCCTGGGAGTTCGCTGGGATTCCGGAGGCCCCCGGACCCGCCCGGCACCGGCTGCGGCCTGCACGGACCGCTCGGGCCTCGGTCGATGGCGGCCCGGGCGGGCGGCCGCTCCCAGCGGGCTCCCAGAATCCTCCCAGGGCTTCGTCCGGGGAGCCGATCACGATGACTCGCTATGAAGGTGCTCCCCCAGCGGCGCAGGGCCGCTCTGCTGAACTCCGTTCTCGCCGTGCTCCTCGTGGCCGGGTCCGGAGCGGCCTACGCCGCTGTGAAGACCTCGTCGAGCACGCCCAAGACGACGACCGGCACCACCGACTACACCGTCGCCAAGGGCCTGGTGCTGGCGACCGTGACCGGCAGCGGGTCCCTGTACTCGCCCAGCGACGCCGGGGTGAACTTCACCACCGGCGGCACGCTGACCGAGGTCGACGTCCAGCCGGGCCAGAAGGTCACCAAGGGCGAGGTGCTGGCCAAGGTCGACCCCACCGCCGCCGATGCCACCCTGACGACCGACCAGGCCGCGCTGACCGCCGCGCAGGCCAACCTGAACCAGGTGGAGAACCCGACGGCGACCACCACCGACGGCGTCACCAGCACCCCGACCGTCAACGCCGACCAGTTGACCCAGGCCCAGTCCCAGGTCACCTCGGCACAGAACGCGGTCACCGCCGCCCAGGCCGCCGTGGCCGGAACAGTACTGACGGCGCCGATCTCCGGGGTCGTCAACTCGGTGGCCGGCAAGGTCGGTTCCAGCGTGTCCAGCGGCGGCAACTCCACCACCACCAGCGCGGGCACCGCGCCCACCGGCTTCGTGGTGATCACCAACCCGACCGGGATGGAGGTCGAGGCCGACTTCGCCGAGGCCGACGCGCTGAAGCTGGTCGCCGGGCAGTCCGCCACGGTCACTGTCACCGCCAGCGGCACCGAGGTCAACGCCAAGGTGCTGTCGGTCGGTTCGCTGCCGGTGAGCGGCTCCGGGGTGAGCTCCTCCGGCACCGTCGAGTACGCCGCGCTGCTCTCCATCACCAGCCCCACCAGTGGTCTGCGCACCGGTCTGAGCGCGACTGTTTCGGTTCTGACCGGCGAGGTGGACAATGCGCTGTACCTGCCGACCGCAGCGCTGACCGGGACCGGCACCACCCGGCTGGCGACCGTGGTCGGCGCGAACGGCAAGACCACGTCCCAGAGCGTCACCGTGGGTCTGGCCGGTGACACCGATGTGCAGATCGTCAGCGGGCTCACCGATGGGGAGAAGGTGCAGGTGACCGTGACCACGACTTCGGGCGGCTTCGGCGGCTTCGGTGGAAGGGCCGGTGGCGGCGGCTTCGGCGGCGGCGCCGGCGGCGGAAGGGCCGGTGGCGGCGGCGGATTCGGCGGAGGGGGTGGGCGGGGATGACCCCCCGGCTGCCGTCGCTGCGCCGAAGAGGCCCGACGGCACCGGGGGACCCGGGCGGCCCGCAGGATCCTGCGGCCGCCCCGGCCCCCGTGCCGCCCCCCGAACTGCCACCGCCTGTAGTACCGGTGGTGGAGTTACAGGCGGTGGTGAAGACCTACGGCATCGGGGATGCCGTGGTGCATGCCCTCAGCGGGCCGCTGGACCCGGGAACGGGCGCGGCGCTGGGGGTCGATCTCACGGTCGAGGCAGGTGACTTCGTGGCCGTGATGGGCAGTTCCGGTTCGGGCAAGTCGACCATGATGAACATCATCGGCTGTCTGGACGCCCCGACCTCGGGCCGCTACCTGCTGGACGGCACCGACGTCGGCTACCTGGACGAGCAGCAGCTGTCGCTGGTGCGGAACCGCAGGATCGGGTTCATCTTCCAGTCCTTCAACCTGGTGCCCCGGATGAACGCCTTCGACCAGGTCGCGCTCCCGCTGGCGTACGCGGGGGTGCGGGCGGAGCAGCGGCGGCTGCGGACGCTGGCGGCACTGAGCCTGGTGGGGATGCTGGACCGGGCCGAGCACCTGCCGAACGAGCTCTCCGGTGGCCAGCAGCAGCGGGTGGCGGTGGCCAGGGCGCTGGTGATGACCCCGGCGATGCTGCTGGCGGACGAGCCGACCGGCAACCTGGACAGCCGCAGCACCGACGAGCTGCTGATGATCATCGACCGGCTGAACGCCGCCCGCCGGACCGTGGTGATGATCACCCACGAGGACGAGGTCGCCCGGCACGCCAAGCGGATCGTCCGGCTGGTCGACGGCCGGATCGTCGCGGACGTCCGGCAGGCCCCGCTGGACGGGCTGCCGCCGTCGATGGCCGACCCGGACTTCGCCGAGCACTCGCTCCATGTGCGGCGCGAAGAGCCGGACCTGGCGGCCGGGCGGGTGCCGAGGCGGGAGGCGGAGCAGTGAGGTACCGCAGGCGACCGTGGACGACGCTGCTGCTGTGCGCGGGGATCGTCGCGGCGGTCGGCTTCACGGCGGGTGCGCTGACGGAGCACCGGCAGAGCCCGGACGGCAGCGGCGGCCGGTCCTTCTCCGCCACGGCCTTCGCCTCGGCCCGGGCGGCGGCGGGCGCCGGCGGCCTTTCCGGCGGCGCCGGCGGTGCGGCGGGCTCGGGCACCGGCACGGCTGCCGGTGGCGGCGCCACGACCGGCACGGTGCTGCTGGTGGACGGCGACACCATCTATCTGACCGAGTCCTCGGGCACCGTCGTCAAGGTCGTCACCGGGAAGTCCACCCCGGTGCTGGTGAACGGCGCGGGCACGGTCGCCGAGCTGAAGGTCGGCCGGTCGGTCACGGTCCGGGGGGTGCCGGACTCCTCGGGGGACCTGGCGGCGACCAGTGTCACCGAGACCGGCACCGGCACCGGCTGACAGGTCGCGCCGCCGAACGAGCAGGGGCGGTACCGGAAATCTCCGGTACCGCCCCTGCGGGTCGTGCTGCCGTGCCGTCGGGCCGTCAGGCGCTCGGCGAGGGTGAGGGGGCCCCGTTGCCGCCACGGGTCGGCAGCAGCGGCTTGCAGACCTTCAGGGCTGCCACGGTCTTCGCGTCGGTGCTCTTCAGCAGCGCGCCCAGGCCGGCGGCGTTGACGGTGACCCCGTTGTCCTTCATGCAGCTGGTGAAGGCCGCCAGCGCGGTGCCGCCGAGTCCCTTGCCGCCGCCGAAGCCGCCTCCCTTGGGCCGGAGCGAGGCGCAGGCCTGCATGGCCGCTGCCGTGCTCGGGTTGGCCGAAGCGCCGCCGTAGCCGCCGTAGCCACCACCGCCGTAGCCGCCGCCGTACCCGCCGCTGTGGCTGGGGCGGGGGGCGTTGGGGTTGTGGCTGAAGCTGCCGCTCGGGCGGCCCGAGGGCAGGGTCACGCCGTGCTGGCTGAGGCAGGTCCGGTAGGCGGCCATGCCGTTGCCGGCGGCCGAGCTGGCCGAGGCGCCGGCACTCGAGGCGGCGGTGGCGGTGGCGCTGGAGCTGGACGAGCAGGCCGTGAGCAGCATTGCTCCCGACGCGAGGAGGCCGGCTGCCGCGAGAGCCCGATGGGCCGTCGTCCTGCTGAGGCTGTTGATCATGACCGGTGGTTCCTCCGTACGGTTGCGGGTGGCTGGTGTGCCGTGGTGGTGGGTACGGGGAGCACACCACCACTAGAGGAAGACCCAACCGCACAGGGGTGGAGGACCCCTGACCGATGACTGCGGACTTCCTGTGAGTTGCTAGGTGCGTCATGTGGTGGAGGTGTTAATGACGCCCCGGTTCGGGCTTTATGTCCAAGTTGCTGGAAGTCCCCGGGCGCTCGCACTCCCAGGGAACTCCCAGATGTGTGTCAGGCTCCGGTAGGTCGGCCGGTTCAGGCTGTGGCGCTATGAAGGTGCTTCCACGGCGGCGCAGGGCCGTCCTGTTGAATTCCGTACTCGGCCTTGTGCTGGTGGCGGGCGCAGGTGCCGCGTATGCGGCGGTGAACGAGGGCAGTACCACCGCCAAGACCACGGTGAAGACGGCGACCGTCGCCCAGGGCACGGTCACGGCCCAGGTCTCCGGCTCCGGCTCGCTGGTGTCCCCGTCCAACGCCGGCGTCAGCTTCGTCACCGGCGGCACGCTGACCGAGGTCGACGTCGCCCCGGGCGACAAGGTCACGGCCGGTGAGGTACTGGCGAAGGTCGACCCGACGAGCGCCAACGAGACGCTCAGCACCGACCAGGCCACGCTCGCCTCGGCCCAGGCCAACCTGACCAGTGTGGAGGAGGGCAACGCCTCGGTCTCCGCCGCTTCGGGCAACTCCGGCGGCAACGGCGGCAATGGCGGCAACGGCGGTTCGGGCAACTCCGGCGGTAACAGCGGCAACGGCGGTTCGGGCAACACGACGCCCACCACCTCGGCCTCCTACAGCCGCTCGCCCAGCCCCGGCGCCTCCGCCAAGCCGAGCGCCTCGCCCACGGGCCACCGCTCCGGCGGTCCCAAGCCCACTGCCACGGCCAGCGCGTCCGGCAGTTCCTCGAACTCGACCGACGCGGTGCAGGCCCAGCCGGCCTCGTTCGTCGAGGACGCCGCCACCCCGAGCGCCACGCCCACCGTCAACCCGGTGCAGCTGGCCGACGCCGAGGAGCAGGTCACCGAGGCCCAGAACGCGGTCGACGCGGCCCAGCGCGCGGTGGCCGGCACGGTCATCACCGCGCCGGTCAGCGGCACGGTCGCCTCGGTCGCCGGCGCGGTCGGCCAGACCGTCTCCGGCTCCGGCGGTTCCAGCACGGCCGGCGGCTCCGGCGGCGGCAACTCCGGGGGCAGCGGCTCCTCCTCCTCTTCCTCTTCCTCCACCTCCGGCACCCCGACCGGCTTCGTGGTGATCACCAACCCCACCGGGATGGAGGTCAGCGCGGACTTCTCCGAGGCCGACGCACTCAAGCTGCAGGCCGGACAGTCCGCCACGGTCAGCCTGAACGCGGTGTCCGGCAGCACGCTCGACGCCAAGGTGCTGTCCATCAGCTCGCTGCCGGTGAGCTCCTCCGGCTCCTCCTCCGGCTCCAGCGCGGTGCAGTACGCGGCGCTGCTGGCCATCACCAGCGACACCACCAACCTGCGTACCGGCCTCAGCGCCAGCGTCCAGGTGACCACCGGTGAGGCGGACAACGCGCTCTACGTGCCGACCACCGCGATCACCGGCACCGGTGCCGCCAGCACCGTCACCATCCAGAGCGCCGACGGCACCACCACCCGGCAGAACGTGGTCGTCGGGGTCCAGGGCAACACCGACGTGCAGATCGTCAGTGGGCTGACGCTCGGTCAGAAGGTCGTGCTGACGGTGGTCTCGGCCGGCGGCAGCAACGGCTTCCCGAGCGGCGGGTTCCCCGGCGGTGCCGGTGGCGGGCGCGCCGGTGGCGGCGGCGTCGGCAGCGGCCTGACCGGGGGTGGCCGAGGATGAGCCACGCCCTGCCGGCCCTGCGCCGGCGCGCAGCCGCGGCCGAGGCGGCCACTGCGGTCGAGTCCGGCGGTCGGCCGGGCCGGCCGGCGGGCGGCCCGGTCCCGGTGATCACCGTGCAGCGGCTGGTCAAGTCCTACGGCGAGGGCGAGGCGGCGGTCCACGCGCTGTCCGGCCCGCTGGACTCCCGGGGCGAGCCGCACGGCGTCGACCTCAGCATCCATGTCGGCGACTTCGTGGCGATCATGGGTAGTTCCGGTTCGGGCAAGTCGACGCTGATGAACATCCTGGGCTGCCTGGACGCGCCGACCTCGGGTCGGTACCTGCTGGACGGGATCGATGTCGGTGGTCTGGACGAGCACCAGTTGTCGTTGGTGCGGAACCGCAAGATCGGGTTCATCTTCCAGTCGTTCAACCTGGTGCCGCGGACCACGGCGATCGCCCAGGTCGAGCTTCCGCTCGCCTATGCGGGGGTGAAGGCCGCGGAGCGGCGGCGGCGGGCGCTGGCGGCGCTGACCCTGGTCGGCCTGGCCGACCGGGCGGACCACCGTCCCAACGAGCTCTCGGGTGGCCAGCAGCAGCGCGTCGCTGTGGCCCGCGCGCTGGTCACCGCCCCGGCGATGCTGCTGGCGGACGAGCCGACCGGCAACCTGGACACCCGCTCCACCGACGACGTACTGGCGATCGTCGACCGGTTGAACGCCTCCGGCCGAACCGTCGTCCTGATCACCCACGAGGACGAGGTCGCCCGGCACGCCAAGCGGATCGTCCGGCTGGTCGACGGCCGGGTGCAGTCCGACGTCCGGCAGGCACCGGTCGTCGGCCCGCCGCCGGCGCTGCTCGACCCCGACCTCTTCGCCGAGAACTCCCTGCACGTCCAGGGACAGGCACAGATTGGAGTCCAGGGGTGAACCCGCTCCAGACACTGCGCTTCGCCGTCGGCGGACTCGCGGCCAACAAGGTCCGTTCCGGGCTGACCATGCTCGGCATCCTGATCGGCGTCGCCGCCGTCATCCTGCTGCTCGCCGTCGGCAACGGCTCCGAGCAGGCCGTGGTGAACTCCATCGACGCGCTGGGCACCAACTCGCTCACGGTGACCTCCGGGACCTCCTCGGCGACCTCCACCGCGACCGCCATCCAGCCGCTGACGGTGGCCGACGCCAAGGCGCTGGCCGACACGGCCCAGGCGCCGGACATCGCCGGCGTCGCCCCCGAGGTCACCACCTCGCAGACGGCCATCTACAACGGCGTCTCGCACAGCGTCAGTTCGGTGATCGGCACCTACCCGGCCTACTTCGAGGCGTCCAACAGCAAGGTCACCACCGGTGACTACTTCAGCGACGAGGACGTCCTCAACTCCCGCAAGGTGTGCGTGATCGGCTCCACCACCGCGACCGACCTGTTCGGCACGGCCAGCCCGATCGGCAAGACGATCACCCTCGGCGGGACCCCGTTCACCGTGGTCGGCGAGCTGGCCACCAAGGGCTCCAGCTCCAGCAGCTTCAACGACCCCGACGACACGATCATCGCGCCGCTGCCGGCCGTGCAGAACGCCTTCACCGGCTTCGGCTCGCTCAGCCAGATCCTGGTGGAGGCCACCTCGGCCTCCACCACCACCCAGGCGACCAACGAGATCACCACGATCCTGATGGGCACCCACGACATCACCAGCGCCTCGGCCGTCGACTTCCGGGTCAGCAGCCAGACCACGCTGCTCGCCACCCGCTCCTCCAGCACCCAGACCCTGACCGTCCTGCTCGGCACGGTGGCGGCGATCTCGCTGCTGGTCGGCGGGATCGGGATCACCAACATCATGCTGGTGACGGTGACCGAGCGGACCCGGGAGATCGGCATCCGCAAGGCCATCGGCGCGCCCAAGGGCGTCATCCTGGGCCAGTTCCTGGCCGAGTCGACCCTGTTGTCACTGATCGGCGGTGGACTGGGGGTCGTCGCGGCACTCATCGGAGCGCACTTCACCATCGTCGGCATCAAGCCGGTGGTGATTCCGGAGTCCGTCTACGGCGCCTTCGGCATCGCCGTCGCCATCGGCCTGTTCTTCGGCAGCTACCCCGCCAACCGCGCGGCCAGCCTGCGCCCGATCGACGCGCTGCGCCATGAGTGACAGCTACCAACTTCCCAGGGAGGATGCGGACATGGCCGCACGCCGTACCGATCTCGTCCAGGCCGACCCGGATTCGTCCGGGCGCGGGGTCGAACTCGCCAAGACCACCGACCACAACTCCTTCGTCCCCGGCCTGCGGGCCGACGAGGGAGAGGCGCCCGAGCTGCTGGACGCCACCCAGGAGCTCTTCTCCGCCGGGCAGAGCCCGGAGGACATCCTGGCCGAGCCCCCGGACGCCCGGGACATCGCGGCCGAGCTGTCCGCGCCGCCGCGCCGCAAGCTGCCCTGGCTGACGCTGATCCTGGCCGCCGGGGTGATCGCGGCCGGCTCCTTCTGGGGCGGCGCCATGGTCCAGAAGAACAGCGGCTCCTCCAGCAGCGGCACCGCGGCCTCCTTCGCGGCCCGTTTCCGCTCCGGTGCCGCGGGCGGCGCCGCGGGCGGTGCCACGGGCGGCGCCGCCGCCGGGGGCTTCGGCCGCGCCGGGGGCACCGGGGGCGGCAGCGCCTCCGGCACCGGCTCCACGACCGGGACGGTGAAGCTGATCGACGGCTCCACCATCTATGTCACGGACAGTTCCGGGAATATCGTGAAGGTCACCACCGGCAGCTCCACCTCGGTCAGCATCGCGTCGACCGGTACCGTCAGCCAGCTCCAGCCGGGGCAGACGGTCACCGTCCGGGGCGCCACCGACTCCTCCGGCGACCTGGCGGCGACCAGTGTCACCGAGGGCGCCAGTGCCGCCGGCAGCGGTGGCGGGTTCGGCGGCGGCGGCTTCGGTGGCGGGGCCGGCTGACGCACAGCAGCTCCTCATCCGATCCTCATGTCGGACGCGTACCTTCCACTGGCACCCTCCGTCTCCCTTCCGCTCTCCCTTCCTTCCGGGGCCGCTCATCATGGACACCACCGAGGCCAGCCTGCTGGTCGTCGACGACGAACCCAACATCCGGGAACTGCTGTCCGCGTCACTGCGGTTCGCGGGCTTCCGCGTGTCCTCCGCCGCCTCCGGGGCGGAGGCCGTCACCGCAGTGGCCCGGGACCGGCCGGACCTGGTAGTGCTGGACGTGATGCTGCCCGACATGGACGGCTTCGCAGTGGTCCGGCGGCTGCGTGACGAGTCCAACCCCGCGGTCAGGGGTGCGGAGCGGGACCGGATCCCGGTGATCTTCCTGACCGCCAAGGACGGGGTGGACGACAAGATCAGCGGACTGACCGCGGGCGGCGACGACTACGTCACCAAGCCCTTCAGCCTGGAGGAGCTGATCGCCCGGATCCGGGCGATCCTCCGCCGGACCGGCGGTGTCGTCGACGACGACCACCTGGTCGTCGCGGACCTGGAACTGGACCCGGTCGGACACCAGGTCCACCGGGGCGGACGCCCGGTGTCGCTTTCGCCCACCGAGTTCAAGCTGCTTGAGTACCTGATGAACAACACCGGCCGGGTGGTGTCGAAGATGCAGATCCTCGACCACGTCTGGGCCTACGACTTCGGCGGCGACCTCAGCATCGTCGAGTCCTACATCTCCTACCTGCGCCGCAAGGTCGACTCGGGCGCCGACGGCAGCCCCAAGCTGATCCACACGGTCCGGGGCATCGGCTACGTCCTCCGCCGCCCGGCGGCCTAGGGTGCCGAACGGGGTCCTGGGCGCGGCGCGGCGGCGGGTGGCGCGCTTCTTCCGGCGGCTGCGCCGGGTGCGCTTCTCGTCGTTCTCGCTGCGCAGCCGGCTGCTGTGCCTGGCCGTGGCCCTGGTCGCGGTCGGGCTGACGGTCAGCGACGCCCTGGTGCTGACCACCGTCCAGCCCAAGCTGGTCAGCCGGGCCGACAGCCAGCTGGAGCGGTTCGCCAAGGCGGTCGCCCATTCCCAGGGGCGGATGCTGCTGGGCGGCGGGCCGGGCGGCTGGGGGATGGCGCCGCAGTACATCGCCGGCGTCGTCCAGGCGTCCGGTGCCGGTACCACGACCGTCTGGTACCCGGACTCGGCCACGGCGGGGATGCCGCGCCCCCAGCTCTCCGCCTACACCGTCGCCGAGCTGCACAGCCACACGGTGGATCCGATCACCGTGCCCAGCGTCGGCAGTACCCACAGCTGGCGCGTTCTCGCCGTGACCGGTTCGGACCCCAGCGCGGTGGTCGTGGTAGCGGTCTCGCTGGACGAGACCAACGCCACCGTCGGCAATCTGGTCGAGGGCTTCTGGGCGATCGGCGGAGGCGTACTACTGCTGATCATCCTGATCGGCTGGTTCGCGGTCCGGACCGGGCTCAGGCCGTTGCAGCAGATCGAGACCACGGCCACCGAGATCGCGGCTGGCCATCCGCTGTCGCACCGGATGCCGGAGGCCTCGCACCGGACCGAGGTCGGCCGGATGTCCAGCTCGCTCAACTCGATGCTGGAGCAGATCGAGTCGGCGTTCGCGGCCCGTGCCGCCTCCGAGGCCCGGATGCGCTCCTTCGTCGCCGACGCCAGCCACGAGCTGCGCACCCCGCTGGCCGGGATCCGCGGCTTCGCGGAGCTCTACCGGATGGGCGCGCTGAGCGAGGAAGCCGACATCAAGCGCACCATGGCGCGGATCGAGAGCGAGGCCGTCCGGATGGGCGGCCTGGTCGAGGACCTGCTGATGCTGGCCCGGCTGGACGAGCAGCGGCCGATCGAGCTGGCCCCGATGGACCTGCGCACCCTGGCCGCCGACGCGCTGCACGACACCACCGCGCTGGACCCGACCCGCCCGGTCTCGCTCACCGGTCCCGGTGGCACGACCGCGCCGGGCGCGGCGCTGGTCCTCGGCGACGAGGCCCGGCTGCGCCAGGTGGTGACCAACCTGGTCGGCAACGCCGTCCGGCACACCCCGCCCGGCACCCCGGTCCGGATCGGCGTCGGGATGGTCGACGGACGCGGCGTGATCGAGGTCGCCGACCAGGGACCGGGGCTGACCCCGGAGCAGTCGGCCCGGGTGTTCGAGCGCTTCTACCGGGTGGACGCCTCCCGCAGCCGCCAGGAGGGCGGCGGCGCCGGTCTCGGCCTGGCCATCGTCTCCGCGCTGGTCGCCGCCCACCGGGGCGACGTCCAGGTCGAGAGCGCCCCCGGCCGGGGCGCGGTCTTCCGGGTCCTCATCCCCACGGGGTAACCCCAGGTCGCAGCGCCATTGCAGAACGGTTGCCGGTCCGCCCACGCGGACCGGCAACTGTCTTTTGCGCCTGCGATCTGTCCGATGATGTCGGAATTGCTGTAAATAAGGCGATCTGACGACCCCTCCCGTGTGGTGAAGGCCACGCGCGTTGTGGCGAATCATGTGCGAAGCGTGCGCGAGAATATCTTGTGAAAGTGTTCACATTCACGAGCACGAGCTTTGCGTGCCCGCGTGGTGACTTAGGCATGAACACGCACAGACAGCGGAGGCGGCGACGTGTACCTCGCACTGGCTTCGGACACGGTGGCTCGGTGGCAGTTCGGCATCACCACCGTCTACCACTACCTCTTCGTTCCGCTCACCATCGCGCTGGCCGCCATCACCGCTGGTCTGGAGACCGGATACGTCCGGACCGGCAAGGTGAAGTACTTCCACGCCACCAAGTTCTGGGGCAAGCTCTTCCTGATCAACATGGCCCTGGGCGTCGCCACCGGCATCGTCCAGGAGTTCCAGTTCGGGATGAACTGGTCGGAGTACTCCCGCTTCGTCGGCGACGTCTTCGGCGCCCCGCTGGCGATGGAGGCGCTGATCGCCTTCTTCTTCGAGTCCACCTTCATCGGGCTCTGGATCTTCGGCTGGGACCGGCTGCCGAAGAAGCTCCACTGCGCCTGCATGTGGATGGTCGCCATCGGCACCCTGCTGTCGGCCTACTTCATCCTCGCCGCCAACTCCTGGATGCAGCACCCGGTCGGCTACCACGTGAACCCCGCCACCGGTAAGGCGCAGCTGACCAGCATCAGCGCGGTGCTGTTCCAGGACACCACCGTGGTGGTGGTGACGCACACCCTGGTCGCGGCCTTCCTCACCGGAGCGGCCTTCGTGGTCGGCATCTCCAGCTACCACCTGTGGAAGGCCCGGCAGGCGCAGGCCAAGGGCGTCGAGGTGAACCGGCCGAAGATCGCCGCGATGCGCACCTCGCTGCGGCTCGGCCTGGTGCTGGCCGTCGTCTCCGGGCTCGGCGTCGCCATCACCGGCGACACCCTGGGCAAGGTCATGTTCGAGCAGCAGCCGATGAAGATGGCCGCCGCCGAGGCGCTCTGGGAGACCAAGGCGCCCGCGCCCTTCTCGGTGTTCGCGATAGGAGACGTCTCCAAGGGCCGGAACGACGTCGAGCTGTCCATCCCCGGCCTGCTCTCCTTCCTCGCCCACAGCGACTTCAGCAGCCCCGTCCCCGGCATCAACCAGACCGCCGCCGCCGAGGCCGCGAAGTACGGCGGCTCCCCCTCCGACTACATCCCGAACGTCTTCGTCACCTTCTGGGGCTTCCGCCTCATGATCGGCTTCGGGATGACCTCCTTCGTCTTCGGCATCGCCGGACTCTGGCTGACCCGCAAGAAGCGCTGGCTGGCGCCGGACCGGCGGAGCGGCGACGACGAGGTCCCGGCACTGATGCTGACGCCCACCCGGGAGCTCGGTCCCTTCCTCACCAAGTGGGGCTGGCGCTGCGGCATCCTCACCCTCGGGTTCCCGCTGATCGCCAACAGCTTCGGCTGGATCTTCACCGAGATGGGCCGTCAGCCCTGGGTCGTCTTCGGCCTGATGAAGACCTCCGCCGCGGTCTCGCCGAACGTGGGCGTCACCGAGCAGATCATCGCGCTCTGCGTCTTCACCCTGCTGTACGCGGTGCTGGCGGTCGTCGAGATCCGGCTGATGGTCACCTACGCCAAGGCCGGACCGGCCACCGACGAACTGCCGCCGGCCACCGACCCGGTCCTGCGCGGACCCGGCTCCTGGCCGGGCACCGGCGACGGGACCGACGAGGACGCCGACAAGCCGCTCGCCTTCGCGTACTGACTGCGTACCTGAGAACGCGCACTGAGATCGTCAGGAGTCACCGATGTCCCTTCCCGATGTCTGGTTCGTCATCATCGCCGTCCTCTGGACCGGCTACTTCTTCCTTGAGGGCTTCGACTTCGGCGTCGGCGTGCTGACCAAGCTGCTCGCCCGCGACGAGCGCGAGCGCCGGGTGCTGATCAACACCATCGGCCCGGTCTGGGACGGCAACGAGGTCTGGCTGCTGACCGCCGGCGGCGCGACCTTCGCGGCCTTCCCCGACTGGTACGCCACCCTGTTCAGCGGCTTCTACTTCCCGCTGCTGGCCATCCTGGTCTGCCTGATCCTGCGGGTGGTCGCCTTCGAGTACCGCGCCAAGCGGGACAGCGAGGCCTGGAAGCGGGGCTGGGAGCACACCATCTTCTGGACCTCGCTGCTGCCGGCCTTCCTCTGGGGCGTGGCCTTCGCCAACATCGTCCACGGCGTGCCGATCAACGCCGACAAGAGCTTCACCGGCACCGTGCTCACCCTGCTCAACCCCTACGCCCTGCTCGGCGGGCTGACCACGCTGGCCCTGTTCACCTTCCACGGCTCGGTCTTCACCTCGCTGAAGACCGTCGGCGACATCCGCGGCCGGGCCCGCACCACCGCCACCTGGACCGGGCTGACCACCGCCGTGCTGGCGCTGGCCTTCCTGAGCTGGACCCAGGTCCACAGCGGCGACAACTGGAGCCTGGCCGCGACGGTGGTCGCCGTGGTCTTCCTGCTGGCGGCACTCGGCTTCATCGTCCGGGGCCGGGAGGGCTGGTCCTTCCTCTGCTCCGGGGTCACCGTGGTCGCGGTCGTGGCCATGCTGTTCCTGTCGCTGTTCCCGGACGTGATGCCGTCCACCACCGACCCGGCCTACAGCCTCACCGTCAGCAACGCCGCCTCCGCGCACTACTCGCTGACCATCATGACCTGGGTGGCCGGCATCGCCACCCCCGTGGTGCTGCTCTACCAGAGCTGGACCTACTGGGTGTTCCGGAAGCGCATCGGCGTCCAGCACATCCCGACCGCCGTCACCGGCCACTGAGCGGGGGCACCGCACCCATGAAGCCCGTCGATCCGCGCCTGCTGCGGCACGCCGCCGCCACCCGCGGCTTCCTGATCGCCTCCGTCCTGCTCGGCCTGGCCGGGGCGCTGCTGGTGGTCGCCCAGGGGGTGCTGGTGGCGAGCCTCGTCGTCGGCTCCTTCCAGCACCACCGCAGCCTGTCCGCGTCGCTGCCGCAGCTGGGGCTGCTGGCGGCGGTCGGGCTGGGCCGGGCGCTGGTCGCCTGGCTGACCGAGCTGGCCGCGCACCGGACCAGCGCGGCGGTGAAGTCGCAGCTGCGCGCGGCGCTGCTGCGCCGGGTCACCGCGCTCGGTCCCGGCGGACTCACCGAGCAGCGCCGCGGCGAGATCGCCACCCTGGCGACCCGGGGCGTGGACGCGCTGGACGACTACTTCGCCCGCTACCTGCCGCAGTTGGCGCTGGCGGTGGTCGTCCCCGGGGTGCTGCTGGCGGTGGTGCTGCGGGCCGACTGGCTGTCCGCGCTCACCCTGGCCGCGACCCTCCCGCTGATCCCGTTGTTCATGGTGCTGATCGGCCTGGCCACGCAGAAGCGGATGGACCGTCAGTGGCGCTCGCTGGCCCGGCTGTCGCACCACTTCCTGGACGTGGTCGAGGGCCTGCCGACGCTGAAGGTCTTCGGCCGGGCCAAGGCCCAGGCGCGGACCATCCGCACGGTCACCGACGACTACCGCAGCAGCACCATGGCCACGCTGCGGCTGGCCTTCGTCTCCTCCTACGCGCTGGAGCTGCTGTCCACGCTGTCGGTGGCACTGGTCGCGGTCAGTATCGGACTGCGGCTGGTGGACGGCGGGATGTCGCTCTACCTGGGGCTGCTGATCCTGGTGCTGGCGCCCGAGGTCTACACCCCGATCCGGCAGGTCGGCACCCACTACCACGCGAGCGTGGAGGGGCTGACGGCGGCGGGAGAGATCTTCGCGGTGCTGGAGACCCCGCTGCCGAGCGTGGGCACCGAGCCCGTCCCGGCCGACCTGACACTGGCCGTCCATGAGTTGACCGTCCGACACCAGGGCCGTACGGTGCCGGCGCTGGCCGGACTGACGCTGGACTTCGCGCCCGGCCGGGTCACCGCGCTCACCGGACCCAGCGGCGCGGGCAAGAGCACCCTGCTGTCGGTGCTGCTCGGGCTGACCGCGCCGACCGGCGGCGGCGTCACCGTCGGCGGGGTACCGCTGGCCCGGCTCGACCCGGCCGCCTGGCACCGGCAGATCGCCTGGCTGCCGCAGCAGCCCGGGCTCTTCGCCGGCAGCATCGCCGACAATGTCCGGCTGCCCCGCCCCGAGGCCGACGACGCCGCGGTGCTCGCGGCGCTGCGCGACGCCGAGGCGCTGGACTTCGTGCTCGCCCTGCCGGACGGCATCCGCACCGAGCTGGGCGAGGGCGGCCGGGGCCTGTCCGGCGGCCAGCGCCAACGGATCGCCCTGGCCCGGGTGTTCCTCGCGGACCGGCCGCTGGTGCTGCTGGACGAGCCGACCGCCAACCTGGACGGTGCGGCCGAGGCCGCGCTCGTCCGCGCCATCGGCCGGCTTGCCCGCCCGTCACCCACCACCACCCTTGCCGGAGACGCTGCGCGTCGCACCTCCCGCCCGTCACCCACCACCACCCTTGCCGGAGACGCTGCGCGTCGCACCTCCCGCCCGTCGCCCACCACCACCCTTGCCGGAGACGCTGCGCGTCGCACCTCCCGCCCGTCGCCCACCACCACCCTTGCCGGAGACGCTGCGCGTCGCACCTCCCGCCCGTCGCCCACCACCACCCTTGCCGGAGACGCTGCGCGTCGCACCTCCCGCCCGTCGCCCACCACCACCCTTGCCGGAGACGCTGCGCGTCGCACCTCCCGCCCGTCGCCCACCACCACCCTTGCCGGAGACGCTGCGCGTCCACCTCCCGCCCGTCGCCCACCACCACCCTTGCCGGAGACGCTGCGCGTCCCACCTCCCGCCCGTCGCCCACCACCACCCTTGCTGGAGACGCTGCGCGTCCCGCTCCTCCCGGCCGGACGGTGATCCTCACCGCGCACCGCCCGGCGCTGCTCGCGCTCGCGGACGAGGTCCACCGGATCCCGCTGCCGGACACCTCCCAGGACGCCCCCGCCGCACCCGCCCCGTGGCCGCCGACCTCCCCGCGCCGCGCCCGCGCAGGCCCGGCCCGCCGAACCGCCGCTGGTGGTCGCCCCGGCCGAGACCCGGCCCCGGCTCGCCGCCGCGACCGTGCTCGGCTCGCTCGCGCTGGGCTGCAGCATCGCGCTGATCGCGCTCTCCGGCTGGCTGATCGCCCGGGCCTCGCAGCAGCCGCCGGTGCTCTACCTGATGATGGCGGTCACCGGTGTCCGGACCTTCGGACTCGGCCGCAGCGCCTTCCGCTACGCCGAGCGGCTGGTGGCCCACAACGCGGTGCTGCGCGCCCTCGGTGCGCTCCGTACCGCCGTCTACATCCGGCTGGAACGGTTGGCGCCCGCAGCGCTCGCCTTCCGCTCCGGGGACCTGCTCTCCCGGCTGGTCGCCGACGTCGACTCGATGCAGGACCACTACCTCCGGCACCGGCTGCCGCTGCGGACCGGCGTCGTCGTCGGCCTGGCCACCGCGCTGGCGATCGGCCTGGTGCTGCCCTCGGCCGGGCTGCTGCTCGGCCTCGGACTGCTGCTCGGGGGCGTGGCCGTCCCGGCCCTGGCGGTGCTGCTCTCGCGGAACGCGGAACGGCGGCAGGCCCCGGTCCGGGGACGGCTGTCCACCCAGGTCGTGGACGTCCTCTCGGGGACGGCCGAGCTGACCGTCGCCGGTGCGCTGCCCGCCCGGCTCGCCGAACTCCGCGCCACCGACGCGGAACTGCGCCGGATCGGCGCCCGCTCGGCGGCGACCGCCGGGATCGGCTCGGGGCTGGTCGCGCTGCTCACCGGACTGACCGTCACCGCGCTGGCCGCCGTGGGCATCGCCGCCACCGACAGCGGCGCCATCCACGGGGTGCTGCTCGCCGTCCTGGTGCTGACCCCGCTGGCCGCCTTCGAGGCCGTCGCCGGACTGCCGATGGCCGCGCAGATCCGGGAGCGCAGCGTGCGGGCCGCGCAGCGCGTCGCCGAGGTCACCGACGCCGCCGAGCCGGTGACCGAGCCGTCCCACCCGTCGCCCGACCACCACCCCCGAGGGAATCGCTCCGCTCTCCCTCCCTTTGCGCTCCCGCTGCCCGCCGACCCCTTCCCGATCCGGGTCCGCGGCCTGGCCGCGAGTTGGCCCGGACGCGAGGAGGCCGCGCTGGCCGGTATCGACCTGGACCTCGCGCCGGGGCGCCGGATCGCCGTCCTCGGCCCCAGCGGCTCCGGCAAGACCACCCTGGCGATGCTGCTGCTGCGGTTCCTGGAGCCGCAGGCGGGCCGGATCACCCTCGGCGGCACCGACGCCGCCGCCCTGGACGGCGACGACGTTCGCCGGGTGGTCGGGATCTGCGCCCAGGACGCCCATGTCTTCGACAGCTCGCTGCGGGAGAACCTGCGGCTGGCCCGCCCCGGCTGCGAGGAGCCCGAGCTGTGGGCGGCGCTGACGGCGGCCCGCCTCGCCGACTGGGCGCGGGGCCTGCCCGAGGGCCTGGACACCATGGTCGGCGAGCACGGTGCGCGGATCTCCGGGGGTCAGCGCCAGCGGCTCGCGCTCGCCCGGGCGCTGCTCGCCGACTTCCCGGCGCTGATCCTGGACGAGCCCGCCGAGCACCTGGACCTGGCCACCGCCGACGCGCTCACCGCCGACCTGCTCGCCGCCACCCGGGACCGGGCCACCCTGCTGATCACCCACCGGCTGGCCGGCCTGGACAGCGTCGACGAGATCCTGGTCCTGGACGCGGGCCGGATCGTCCAGCGCGGCACCTGGTCCGAACTGGTCGCGGCGGACGGCCCGCTGCGGCTGATGTGGGAGCGGGAGCGGCAGGCGGACCTGCTGACGGCGGGTCAGTAGGTCGGGCCGAGGAGCTGGAGCCGACGGACGAGGAGCCGGCGGTGGACGGACAGGCCCACGATCACGACCAGGGCCAGGATCCGCACGCCCTCGGCCAGGAGCAGCGACCGGCGGTAGCTCTCCAGTTGGGCGACGGCGGTGGACGGGTCCAGCGCGGCCAGGTGCGGCTCGAAGAACCCGACCGCCAGGAAGGCCAGGAAAGCGGCGGTCGCCGCCATCGAGCTCCGGTGCAGCCTCACCTGACCGGGGGCGACGCCGTTCCCGGGGGTGAGGGACTGCCGGCGCAGCGCGTTCAGGCTCTGCTGCCCGGCGAGGACGATGTTCAGCATGAAGAGCCAGAACGCGACGGTCATCAGCGAAGAGGAGTTGTGCATCATCCGGCCGAGACTGTCGTCGTGGGCGAGACGGGCCGTCGTGGGGTCCTGCCAGTAGTCGACCCTGGCGGTCAGGTCGAGCGCCGTCAGGACGAACTCGGCTGTGTAGAGCAGCAGGTAGACCGCGCTCACGGCGTCGGTGAACCAGGACCGCTCCTCCACGACCGAGAGTCGGCTCCCGGTCCTTGCCCAGGCCGAGGCGGCCTGGCCCATGGCGACGGTGATCCGCCCGTCCCTCCGGGATTCCGTCGGCGAGACGTCGCAGGAGTGGCCGTCGCCGGGCACGTTGATGTTGGGGACGACGGAGCAGTCTGGGCAGGACATGTCAGGACATTCCTCGGAGAACGGGCAGGCGGATCCGCAGGGCGGCCGCAGCGAGAGGGCGTTCAGGAACGACCAAGGTAGCGGTCCGCCGTCGTGCTGCCTACGGGAGTGTGCGGCGCCGGGGCTGTTGCGCCGTTGTTGCGAAGGGGGAACAGATCCACGATCTTGGGATGGCAGTCTTTTCCAGGTAGGAGAGCAGCAATCGGAGGCCCGGCGGAGCGGTTCGCCGCCGGCGGCTCCGCCGTCGCACAGCACCTTCCTGGAGGACCTGCCATGTCCGTCCGTTCCCGGCTCGGCGTAGCCGCTGCCGTCCTGCTCACCGGTGCTGTCACCGTGGGGGTCTCCGCCCTGCCGACCTCCGACTACGCCGGCGCCCCGGCCAAGGCGGCCGTCGCGCCGATGGCACCGGCTTCCGCCACCCCGGCCCCGGGGTCCCCGCAGACGGCGCCGACCTCGCACTGAGCGCGGCGGCCGTCGCCGGCCCCGCGCGGCGAGCGCAGGGGACGAAAGCCGCGAACTACCCTCGCTGCATGGAGCCCCGTACCGACCTCCCCGTCCCCGAGGCCTCGCCTCCCGGCCGCCTCTCCGGGCTCGACGACCTCGGCCTGGACGTGCTGCTCACCGAGGTGACCGAGCGGCTCCGGGCCGTCGTCGTGGTCAACGACCGGATGCGCGAGCTGCTTGAGGCGGTGGTCGCGGTCAGCGCCGGACTCGACCTGAACGAGACGCTGCACCGGATCGCGGTGACCGCCGCCGACCTAGCCGATGCCCGGTACGCGGCCGTCGGCGTCCACATGGCCAACGGCATGGGCCTCGCCGGGTTCATCACCGCCGGCATCCCCGAGCAGGAGGCCCGGCTGATCGGCCCGCCGCCGACCGGACGCGGTCTGCTGGGAGCCCTGGTCGCCGACCCCGAGCCGATGCGGCTGGCCGACCTGACCCGGGACCCGCGCGCCGCCGGCTTCCCGCCGGACCACCCGCCGATGCACACGCTGCTGAGCGTCCCGATCCGGGTGCGGGACTGGGTCTTCGGCAACCTCTATGTCACCGAGAAGCTCGGTGGACGGAAGTTCACCGCCGAGGACCAGCAACTGCTGGAGGCGCTCGCCTCGGCGGCGGGCATCGCCGTGGAGAACGCCCGGCTGTACGAGGAGGGCCTGCGCCGGGAGCGCTGGATCGCCGGGGCGGCCGAGGTCACCACCGTCATGCTGGCGTCCGACGACGCCCACGTGGCCCTGGCCATCGCGGCCGAGCAGATCCGCGAGCTGGCCGAGGCCGATCTCGCGATGATCCTGCTGCCGACCGGCGACGGCGGGCTGCGGGTCTCCCACGCCACCGGGGACGCGGCCGAGTTCGTCCTCGGCGAGTACGTCTCCGGCGGTGGGATCGCCGAACGGCTGCTGGCCGGCGACCTGGTGGTCACCGAGGACCTGAGCACCGACGCGCTGGCCCGGTACCCGGTCTCCAAGATGTTCGGCCCGAGCATGGGGCTGCCGCTGCAGAGCGCCCGACGCGTGATCGGCGCGATCGCCGTCTGGCGGGCGGTCGGGGCCGCGCCCTTCACCGAGGACGAGCAGAGCCACGCCCAGGCCTTCGCCGCCCAGGCCGCGCTCGCGCTCCGACTCGCCGAGGGGCAGCGGGACCAGCAGCGCCTCGCGGTCTTCGAGGACCGCGACCGGATCGCCCGCGACCTCCACGACCTGGTCATCCAGCGACTGTTCGCCACCGGGATGCTGCTGGAGAGCGCCGCCCGGCTGGCCCAGGTACCGGAGGTGGCCACCAGGATCGGCCGGGGCGTCGACGAACTCGACGCCACCATCCAGGAGGTCCGCACCGCGATCTACGCGCTCCAGCACGACGACACCCCGGCGGACGGCGGCGACCTCCGCCGCCGCATCCTGCGCGAGGCCAACCAGGCGGCCGCGCCACTGGGCTTCAAGCCCTCGGTGGCCTTCGTCGGTCCGGTCGGGACCATGGTGGGGGAGTCGCTCGCCCGCCAACTGGTCCCGGCCCTGCGGGAGATGCTCGCCAATGCGGCCCGGCACGCGCGCGCCTCGGCGGTCGCGGTCACGGTGGACGTCACCGTCCACATCGACCCCGAGGGCCGCCCGGTGTCCGCCCGCCCCGAACCGCGACCCGGCAACCCGGAGGCGGAAGCGGACCCGGAGGCGGACGAGGACGAGGACGTGGCGGAGGCGCTGCGCGCGGCCGGGGCGGGCCGGCCGGGGGTGCTGCTCACCGTCGCCGACGACGGGGTGGGGATCCCCCCTGGGGGCCGCCGCAGCGGACTGCGCAACCTGGCCGAGCGGGCGGGCGTGCTGGGCGGCGACGCCTGGAACGAGCCGGGCCCGGAGGGCCGGGGGACGGTGGTGTCCTGGACCGCCCTGCTGTGAGTCGGTCCGCCGGGTCAGAACCGGTCCAGGCCGCGCACCACCGACTCGATCACCTGGGCCACGCCGTCCTCGTCGTGGTCGGCGGCACGGTGCGCGGTCGCGGCGAGGACCAGCGGGTGGGCATTGGCGACGGCGAAGGCCGTGCCGGCCCAGTCCAGCATCGGCAGGTCGTTGGGCATGTCGCCGAAGGCGACCACCTCCTCGGCGGTCACGCCCCGCGCCGCGCACCAGCGGGCCAGGGTGGTCGCCTTGCTCACCCCGAGCGCGCTGATCTCCAGCATCGGACTGGAGCGGGTGATCTCCGCGTACTGCCCGGCCACGGCCAGGGCGCGGCGCAGGAACTCGTCCGGGTCGAGACCGGGGAGCCTGGCCAGCATCTTGAACACCCCGTCGCCCTCGGGCGAGCCGAGGATCTCCTCGGCCGTGCCGACCCGCTGCGCCGTCTGGTCGCCCCACATCGGCGAGGTGTAGTCCTGCTCCACCGCGAACCCCGACGGGTACTCGAAGGCGAAGGCCACCTCCGGCAGCTCCGCCCGCAGCGCCTTCACCACCGCCAGCGCGTCCTCCGGGCGGAGCGCGGCGGAGCTGACCAGCTCCCGCTGCCGCACGTCGTAGACGGCCGCGCCGTTGGAGCAGATGGCGATCCCGTGGTCACCGGTGATCGTGCGCACGGTGTCCATCCAGCGCGGCGGGCGTCCGGTGACGAACACGATGCACAGCCCCGCCGCCTCGGCCAGCGTCAGCGCCTCCCGGGTCCGCTCGGACACGGTGCCGTCGCTGCGCAACAGCGTCCCGTCAAGATCGGTGGCGATGAGGCGGGGGCGTACGGAGGAGGTGTGGTTCACCCCGCCATCCTCGCGCATGGCGATATCCGCGTGTTCGCCGCATGCTCGGCGCGGTCGCCGGGGCGCCCGGCGATGCCGATTCCCGATTTCGTCACTGTGGGTGACAATCTGAGCGAGCAGGGTTCCTGATCCCTGGCTGCGGCGCGCGTTAGGAACCCGTAGGCCACATGATCGTTTCCCGCACGATGCTCAACAGACATGCTATTCCTGTGAAATGACAGCAAGCGGTCAGCGGGGCATCCGGCACACCCAGCCGGTTCGTGTGCCACTGACGTTCTCGATAACTAGTCACAGAATGCGACATACCCGGCTCACAGTCCGACCTCGCACCATGCAGCAGCCGCACTCCGACGGAACCTCCGCACGCGGGCGTCGGGCCGTAACGGGCCCCGGCCGCGCTCCCAGGCCCTGAACCATCCCGTCGGCGGGACCGGAAGCCGCCTTGCGCGCGGCCGTCCTCTGGAAGACGGGTGCTTCGCTCTGGTGGAGTTGGCAGACCTTCATGAGCTCACGCAGGTGGTCCATCCGCAGCAAGGTCATCGCAGTGCTGCTGCTGCCGCTGCTGTCACTCTCGGCCCTGTGGGCCTACGCGGCCGACCTGTCCCTGGGCAACGCACTGACGCTGGCGCACGAGAACACCATCGGCAACCGGCTGGCACGCCCGCTCGGGCAGGTCATCATCACCCTGCGGACGGAGCGGCGGGCCTCGCTGGAGGTCCTGGCCGCCGGCTCCGGCGCTGCCGCCGGAGGAGCCGCAGTGGGAGGCTCCGCCGCTCTCCGGACCGGACGGGCCGCCACCGACACCGCGATCGAGGCCTTCCAGGCCCAGGCGGCCGACGGCGGTGTCCGCAGCGCCGAGGACACCGAGGTCCGCCAGGGCATCGACGCGACCCAGCAGGTCCTGGCCGGCCTCGCCCGGCTGCGGCAGGGAGTCGACGGCGGTCTGCTCAGCAGCAGCCAGGTCATGACCGACTACCTCACCATGGACCAGGCGATCGGCGAGGCCTTCCAGGCCATGACGATCCTGCCCAACGAGTCCGCCCAGAACTTCGGCCAGAACCTCGCCACCCTGGTGGCCGGCAGCGACCTCCGCTCCGAGGAGGACGACCTGGTCTCCGCCGCCGCCGTGAGCCCCGCGCACCGGCTCGGCCCGGACGGCTACAGCACCTTCGTCCAGGCCGTCGGCGCGTCGCACTACCTCTACGCCCTGGCGACAGCCGGCCTGCCGCAGGCCCAGAGCGCACCGTTCCAGGCGCTCGCCGCGCCGAGCGGGCCGCTCGGCCAGGTGATGGCGATGGAGCAGCAGGTCATCGACGCCGGCCCGAACGCCAAGAGCCTGCCCTTCCCGATCGCGCAGTGGCGCCAGGCGTACGACGCCCAGGACAACACCGGCGACCAGCTGTCGATCGAGGACATCTCCGCCGTCTTCTCCCGCACCGGGCCGCCCGCCCAGCACGCCCTGATCGCCCTGATCCTGGCCGGACTGCTCGGCCTGATCGCGCTGCTCGCGTCCATCGCCTTCTCGGTCCGGATCGCCCGCTCGCTGTCCGGCGACCTCACCCGGCTCCGCGAGTCGGCCCGCAACCTCACCGACGACCGGCTGCGCGACGTCGTCGGCCGACTGCGGCGCGGCGAGACCGTCGACGTCCGGGGCGACATGGCCCGTCCGGTCTTCGTCCACCGCGAGATGGCCCAACTCGGCGACGCCTTCCACGCGCTCCAGCTGACCGCCGTAGACCTGGCCGGCGAGGACATCCGCCTGCACCAGGGGATCAGCGACATCTTCCTCAACCTGGCCCGCCGCAGCCAGGTACTGATCCACCGTCAACTCGGACTGCTCGACGGGATGGAACGGCGCGCAGAGGACCCGGCGGCGCTGGAGGAGCTGTTCCGGCTCGACCAGCTCGCCACCCGGATGCGCCGCTACGCCGAGGGCCTGATCATCGTCTCCGGCGCGGCCCCCGGCCGGGTCTGGCGGCACTCGGTCCCGGTGGTGGACGTGGTGCGCGGAGCGATCGCCGAGACCGAGGACTTCGTCCGGGTCATCCTGCCCCCGGCCCCGCCGGTCGGCATCGTCGGCCACGCCGTCGCCGACGTCATCCACCTCCTCGCCGAGCTGATCGAGAACGCCCAGACCTTCTCCCCGCCGACAGCCAGGTGCGGGTCAACGTCGGCTCCGGGGCGAGCGGCCTGGTCGTCGAGATCGACGACCGGGGCCTCGGCCTCAACCCGGAGGAACTGGCCAAGGCCAACGCCCGGATCACCGACTTCCTCGACATCAGCGACCTGGACAGCACCCGGCTCGGCCTCGCCACGGTCGGGCGGCTCGCCCAGCGGCACGACATCAAGGTGACGCTGCTCCAGTCCCCGTACGGCGGGGTGACCGCAGTCGTCCTGCTGCCCGAGACGCTGCTGGAGCGGGAGGCGGCCTTCACCTCGCCGGCGGAGGTACGCGCCCTGGGCACGGCGGCGGCCCCGCCCCCGACAGCGGGCGGCACCGGTCCGGCCCGGCGCCGCCCAGCCCCAGGCCCAGGCCCCGGCCCCGGCCCAGCAGCAGCTCCAGGGGCAGCCGCAGCCCCAGGCGCAGCCGCAGCCCCGGGTCCTGCACCAGCAGCAGCCCCAGGCCCAGCCGCCGCAGTCCGTGCCGGCGCAGCCGCAGCGGCACGGCGGGGTCCCGACCCGCTCCGCGCTCGCCAAGGTGACTGCCATGCCGGAACGTCCCGCCGCGCCCGGCCTGTTCGGTCCGGCCACCCGCTCACTGCCCGCGCAGTCGTCGCCCGGGCAGCCGTCGCCCGGGCAGTCGTCGCCCGCGCAGCCGTCGTCGGCTCAGCCGTCGTCGGCCGGCCGCCCCCCGGCCGCCCGGCCGCAGCCCTACCTCCGCACGCCGTCCGCCCAGCAGCAGCCCACCGCGCCGCCCCAGCCGGTGACCCAGCCCGCGCCCCAGCCGGTGACTCAGGCCGCTCCGACCCAGCCCTCCTCGCGGACCTCGGCCTCGCCGACCACGCCGGCCGGGCACCCGGTCGACCCGGCCGACCTGATCGACGGCCTGCCGCGCCGGGTCCGACAGGCCAGCATCGCGCCGCACCTGCGCGAGAACCCCACCGGCCCGGCCGCCGGCGACGGCTCGCTGCTGATGGACTGGGGCGGCTCGGGCCAGGGCGGTGCCGCCGCCTCCCGCTGGCCCAACTGGGCCGGGCGCGTGCCGTCGGAGGACCAGCAGTCCTACCCGAACCAGCAGTTCGGGTCCCCGCCGCTGCCCCTGGGACAGGCGCAGCCCGCACCCGGCTACGACGCGCCACCGGAACGCGCCGACCATGTCCGGCTGATGATGTCCGCGCTCCAGGCCGGAGCCGCGCGCGGTCGCGGCACACCCGAGCCCGAGTACGTCCCCGGCCCCTACGACCACTACTCCCACGACCACCCCCAAGGAACGGACAGCCCCCGATGACACTGCCAGTCGTCCCCGAGACCACCATCAACCTTGGCTGGCTGCTCAACGACATGGTCCGCCGGGTGCCCGAGATCGGCCACGCCGTCGTGCTGTCGACCGACGGCCTGCTGCTCGGCGCGTCCAGCGAGTTGAACCGGGACCAGGCCGAGCAGCTGTCCGCAGTGGCGTCCGGGTTCCACAGCCTCGCCAAGGGCGCGGGCCGCCACTTCGGCGGCGGCGCCGTCCGGCAGACGATGGTGGAGATGGAGGTGGGCTTCCTCTTCGTCTGCGCGGCCGGCGACAACGCCTGTCTCACCGTGCTCACCCCGGAGGGCGCCGACATCGGCGTCGTGGCCTACGAGATGGCCATGCTGGTCAAGCGGGTCGGCCAGCACTTGTCCGTGGACAGCAGGCTCCGCCGGAACTCCGACGCCGGCTGGTGACGTGAGCCGCCACGAGGGTTCCAGCGACCACCAGTGGGTGGACGAGGCGGCCGGTCCGGTCGTCCGCCCCTACGCCATGGTGCGCGGCCGCACCCGCGCCCGGCAGGACGTGTTCGACCTGGTCGCGTTCGTCGTCGCCACGGTCGACAGCCTGGACGGGTGGCAGGACGGCTGGCAGGAGCGGGAGCCGGAGCACCAGGCGATCCTCGCCCTCTGCCGCCGACCGCGCTCGGTGGCGGAGGTCGCGGCGAGCCTCAGCCTGCCGGTCGGGGTGGTCCGGGTGCTGTTGGGCGATCTGCTCGAACTGGAGGCCATCAGGGTGCGCGAGCCGGTCGCCGCCGCGACCGGCCGTCCGAGTCTGCGTGTCATAAGAGAGGTACTTGATGGACTCCGTGCGCTCTGAGCCGCACTACGAACCGCACCCGGCCCCACGCCGGGAGGACCTGCCGCAGGCGGTGAAGATCCTCGTCGCCGGCGGCTTCGGTGCGGGCAAGACCACGCTGGTCGGCGCGGTCAGCGAGATCACCCCGTTCCACACCGAGGAGACGCTCACCCGCTCCGGCATCGGCATCGACGACACCGAGGGGGTGGAGGGCAAGTCCACCACCACCGTGGCCATGGACTTCGGCCGGATCACCATCCACGACCGGCTGGACCTGTTCCTCTTCGGCACCCCCGGCCAGGACCGGTTCTGGTTCATGTGGGACGAGCTGGCGGCCGGCGCGCTCTGCGCCGTCGTCCTGGCCGACACCCGCCGGCTGGCCGCGTCCTTCCCCGCCGTCGACTACTTCGAGCGGCGCGGACTGCCGTTCGTGGTCGCGGTCAACTCCTTCGACGACGCCCGGATCTACCCGCCGGAGACCGTCCGCGCCGCGCTGGACCTGGATCCCGGTATCCCGGTGCTGCTCTGTGACGCCCGCCACCGGGACTCGGTGAAGAGCGTCCTGGTCGCCACGGTCGAGCACGTCCTCGCCACAGAAGCCCTCTGACACCGGGCCGGTCGGTCACCGCCTCCGACCGGCCCGGTCATTTCCCCGATCGAACGCTCCCGCCGCGCCGGAGCTTTGTCAGGATCCCTTGACAGCTGCTGCTGTCAGGCTACCCTGACAGCATGGAAGCCGAGGAAACACCGGCCGATCTGGTCGGACTGGTCACCAGTAAGGACCCGGCAGTGGGGCTCCAGGCCGTCGTCGCGCTGCGGCGGCTGCTGGAGGAACTTGAGCGACTGCATGTGGACAACGCCCGTGAACAGGGCTGGACCTGGCAGCGCATTGCCGCAGAACTGCACGTCAGCCGACAGTCCGTGCACGAGAAGCATGTGAGCCGCCGCAAGGCCACCGGTAAGGAGAACTGACATGTTCGACCGATTCGACGAGCTCGCCAAGGCTGCGGTTGTGGCGTCCCAGGACGCGGCGATCGCCCTCGGCCACGACTTCATCGGCACCGAGCACATGCTGCTCGGCCTGGCCTGCACGGCCGGCGCCGCCGGCGAGGTGCTGCGGGAGCAGGGCCTCGACTTCGCCCGGGCCCGGGAGGAGACCGTGCGCCAGTCGGCGGCGGCCGGAGTCGTGCCGAGCGGCGGCAAGCCGGCGGTGGACGCCCTGTCCGCGATCGGCATCGACGTCGCCGCGATCCAGAGCCGGGCCGAGCAGGCCTTCGGCGAGGGCGCCTTCCAGTTCCCCCGCCCCGCCTACACCGAACACGCCAAGCGCGCCATGGTGCTGACGCTCCGTGAGGCCAATGAGCACGGCGGCGACCCCATCCGCACCGAACACCTGCTGCTCGGCCTGCTCGCCGAGGCGGAGGGGGAGTCCGATCCCGCGATCGAGGCCGAGGCCGAGGCCGACGTCAGCGCGGCCACCGTGCTGACCGCTCTCTCCGTCGACGTCGCCGCACTGCGCCCGGCCGTCCTCGCCCGGCTGGCCGCGTAGGGGCAGCCCGGGTGCGGTGCCAGTCCGGCCGGTCCTGGAAAGTGGTTGCCTCGGGGACGCACAACTGCGGGGGCGCGCAGGCGGTATGAACAATCCCGGGATGGGTGATCATCATTGTCACGCAGCGGGGTTGCTGTGCTACGTTCCGTCGCGTACGGATCGACTGATAGACCCCGGCGGTGCAGCAACACCCCGGGGCACGGCACCAAGGACTAACCTCCCGATGCACATTCATCGTAGCGTCCAGGACCACGACTTCACCGTTCTTCCGAACGCGTTGCTCCAGGACCGACGCCTCTCCTTCACTGCTCGCGGCCTCCTCGTGGACCTCCTGTCCCGCCCGGACGGATGGCGCGAGGACGGTCGGCAGATGGCCGACAGCAGCCCGCAGGGACGCATGGCCGTGGCCCGTAGCCTGCGGGAACTCACGGCGGCCGGGTACTACCTGGTCGTCAAGGTCCGGCTGCCTGGCGGCGGTCTGACCAGTGAGGCCCATGTCTGGGACACCCCGCAGCAGGTGGCACCGGATATCACCCGTATGGGTCCCGGTGAATCGGTTGGCGGCGGGCGTGTCGCCCCAACCCCTAAAGAAACGGGAGAAAGAAACCCCCTCCCCCCACCCCCTCAAGCCGCCGCTGCGGCGGCGGAGTTGGATCAAGGCGGCGGGGCGGCCGCCGTCGACCTCGGCGATCCGGCGGTCCTCGCCGATCCGGCGGTGGCGGTGCTGCTGCAGGTGATCCGGCCCGAGCCACGGCTGCGGGTCGGCCTGGCCGAGGCGTTGAAGCTCGCACCGCTGGTCAGGGCCTGGCTGGATCGGGGCTGCACGCAACTGGACCTGTCCCAGGCGCTGTTGCCCGGCCTGCCCGCCTTCATCCGCTCCCCGCTGGGGCTGCTCCGCGACCGGCTGACCCGCAAACTCCCGCCGCCGCCCGGCTGGGGCGCGCCGGAGCCCCGGCCGGCCGGGGCCGGGTCGGCCCCGTCTCCGGCCCCGTCTCCGGCCCCGTCTCCGGCCCCGGCCCCCGCCGGGAACGTGCAGGTCGTCCGGGTGGCGACGGCCGCGCTGGAGTGCGAGTTGTGCAGAGATCCAGTGCTCGCTCCCGGCATCTGCAAGCCCTGCGCCGGGCTCGGCCGACCAGCGGTGGCCGTGGGCCTCGGCGAGGCCGCGACCGCACGCGGAGCGGCGCTGGTCCGCACCGCGCTGGGCGTGCCGTGCGGGGCCTGGCCGACCTCAGCTGAGTCGGGCCCTGTCCGGGGAACATCGGACCGAGGATCCCCGGGCAGCAGGTCTGCCGGGCAGCGACGATTTTCGAACGCCACCGGGGGCGGCACTCGGGCACAGCGGATCGGCGATCCGTCGTCGGTGGTGGTCCGTGGGACCGCCGGTGCATGCGCCACTGATCGGCTATGGCTCGGCACCCTGGTTACGTCTGTCAATCCTCGTTCACCCATCACGGGCTGACCTGCGATGACGCAGAGCTGAGCCTGGAACGACCCGACGGCGGCTCAGACCTGTTCGACCGCGATGCGGGCGTGACACAGCTGGCGCAGATCCTCGACATCGCTGGTCACGACCGTCACATCCCCGTGCTCCAGGTGGGCCGTAGCGGCAAGCATCGCGTCGATGGCGTACTTGTGACCGTGCAGCCCCTCGGCTGCGAGCAGCTTGCTCGCAGCGCGTGCGATCTCCTCGGTGACCGGGCGCACCTTGGTCAGCGAGACGGCGTGGTCGAATGCCGCCTGCGACAGCTTGGGATCGCGCGCCTCGACCAGCGTTGCTGCGCTCGTCACGACCAAGAGGTCCAGGGTGCGGGCGACGTCCAGCCACACGGTCATGTCCCGGTGTCGGCGGGAGAGCTTGGAGAGTGCCTCGCTGTCGAGAACGAGGGTTCCGCTCACGCGGCGTCCGCCCCTGCGACGTCACCGCGGTGGGCAGCGTGATGAGCACGGATACGCTCGGCCCTTGCAGCAACCTCGGTTGTATCGACAGGCCCGTGTTCAGCCTCGGCGGTGGCGATGTACTCGTCGATGGCTTCGCGCTGGAGCTGCCGTTGCACGGCCTCCTCAATGTAGGAGGAGACTCCCTGCTTCCCGGCGCGTGCGCGGATCGCCTCCAACGTCTCGGCACGCAGGGAGACGCTGGTGACTCGGGTCTTGCCAGAGCGCGGGGTATCCATGCACCAAAGTGTAATACATCACCTATCAAGCCCGTTCCTGATTCGGGCCGCGCCGGAGTCGTCGACGGGAGCTGATAGGAGGGCGGGCGTGAAGTTCCGGCTTCAGTCGGCCCACTGGCGGTAGGCCTCGATCCACTCCGAGCCCGCCGGGCCTGGGGTGGACAACGGCAGTTCAAGGATCCCGATCGCCTGCCGGGTGCGGCCGCGAGAGCACAGCGCCGCGGTCCGACCGTCCGGCGCGAGGTCGACACTGCGGACAACCACCTCGACTCCGAGGACTGTGGTGGTGAACGGCACGGTCAGGTTCTCCTCCAGCATCGCGAACAGGCCGGTCAGTTGCTCGTCCCCGTTGTAGGCGTCGACGGTGGCTTCATCAATCATGGCGTCGAGTTCCGAGTTTCGGGGCGGTGCCCACGCTGACCGCCGCCGCGACAGTGACGCAGAGTATGCGTTTGGGTACACTCGCGACGTCTGTCAATCCTCGTTCACCCATCACGTCCTGAGCTGCGGAAACGCCTGCCTGGACGTTCTGGGTCCCACTCGGCTCAGATCGGGATGAGGCGGACGCGTGTGCCGCAGAGCTTGGCCATGTCGTCGACGTCCGAGGTGAGCAGGGCCACTGGTGCCGGCTGGCGCAGAGCCATCTCCGCGACCGTCGCATCGATGGCGTACTTGTGACCGTGGAGACCGGTCTGCTTCAGCAACTCGGCCGAGGCTCGCGCGGCCTGTTCAGTGACCGCTTCGATCTTGACCTGCGAGAGCACCCAATTCAGCCGAGGGGTGTTCACTCGTGCGTGCATGACCTCCACGATGGTGTTGGCACAGACCACCAGGTCGGCCGCCATGGAGTGGAAGGAGCGGATCATCGCCAGCACCCCACGGTCCTGTGAGATCCAGGCGGATACCCCTTGAGAGTCCAGCACCACGGTCTCCACACGTTCGCTCACGCGGCGTCAGCCGCATTCGCGGAGCCGGCCGAGCCGAAGATCCTTGCCTGCGCGGCGGCGAGTTCCTCCTCGGTGAAGGCACCGTGCTGCTCCTCGTAGCGCCGCAGTTCCTCGCCGAGCAACTGGTGCCTGATCTGCCGGGCGACCGCCTCAGCGACATAGCCCGAGACGTTGTCCGTGAGCTTCTTCAGCTCCGCCACCTGTTCAGTGGGCAGGGTAACCGTGATCCGGGTAGTAGCAGCCATGAATCAAGCATACTGCGGTATGCCTCATGTGCGACGGACTTTCGCGGGCATAGCGTCGGCGGTATGCGTCTGAGTACTGTGATTCTGCCGATCCACCGCTGGTCCGAGGGACGGAAGGTGTGGCGGCGGGCCGAGGAGCTGGGTTTCCACGCCGCCTACACCTACGACCACCTCTCCTGGCGGTCCTTCCGGGACGAGCCCTGGTTCGGGGCGGTGCCGACGTTGACGGCCGCGGCCTGCGCCACCGAGCGGATCCGGCTCGGAACGCTTGTGACCTCTGTCAATCCTCGTTCACCCATCACGGCTTGACCTGCGATGATCTGCGTCGGCCGAAGCCGACGCAGGGTCAGAAGGGGCTCATCTCATCGAGGACGCGCGCTGCGAGGTCGATGATTGCCTTGACCTTTGGAGCGTCATTGGCCACGTCCTGGGCTTCGATCTCGGGTGAGTCGAGATCCGCGTACTCCGCCTGATTCCGGCGTCGGCGCATTCGGTCGAAGGGCCTGAGAGCCGCCCCGAGAGGCGGGTCGAGCTGCGCACTGACGGCTTCGAGGACCGCGATGTGGCCACCGCGACTGGTAGGTCGTAGCCCTTGGTTCTCCAGGACCGCGACCAGTGCTTTGCGCGCCGCGTCGTACAGCAACTGGTACGCGCCGATGGCGTCGATGGCAACAATCGCCTGGGCAGCGGTCAGATGGTTCGATGCCTGGGCGAGGAGGTTGTCGGCCTGTTCCCGGCTCGCGGGTACCCGCTCCAACTCCTTGCGCGCGAGCATGCCTTCCAATGCGGCGCGGCCTTGCTGCCACTTCATTCCCTGCCCTTCCTTTCGAAGGCTTCGAGTCGGACCGTCGGCCGGCTTCGGACGGACGTGAGAAACGGGTCCGCACCCGGATCGCGCCAGCGCTCGGGCGATACCCGATGGACGTTGACCTCTCGGCCGAGAAGCCGCTCGGCTCCGCGTGCGGCCTCGTACAGCTCGTCCTCATCGGGGTTCCCGACGACGAGAACGTCGACGTCCTTGGGTACCCCGCCACGTTCTCCGGAGTAGCGGGCAGCCCAGGAACCGTAGATGTGGGCTTCCTCCACGCCGGCCAGTGGCAGCACCAGATCCCCGAGGACCGCGATCGGGCCGTAGGTGAGAGAGAAGAGCTCGGTCAGCGGGGCCGCCAGTCGTCCGTCGACATTGGCCCGCAGCAGGCGGAGGTTGCCGTGGCGTCGCTCTGTGATCAGCTCTGCCTCGGCCAGCCGGTCCGCCTCCCGGCTCGCGGTCGCGCTCGAGACTCCGAAACGGGAGGCGATCTCCGTAAGTGAAGTCTCTTCCTGTGGATGCAGATACAGCCAGGCCAGCAGCTCCCCCAGAAAGGGGGTGCGCAGGAGCGGCAACAGCGCAGACGGGGGACCTTGCATAACTTGAAGAGTAGCTTGCAACTTATGCAAGTAGCCAAGGCGGGAGTCGCTTTTCGCTCTTACGGGTGAGCATCAGGAGGTCAGCGCCCGAGACCGGGCCCGCTTCTGCTTTCCGAGCCTGGCGCTACCGCTGCTCTCCCCGAGCGCGAGCTCACTGAGGCGGGTGCCGATCACCGAGACACCGGGGCGGGGCGCATGCTCGTAGTACCAGGCCTTGCGTTGACGAAGCAGTGCCTCGCCATGCTCGGACCAGCTGAACTCCGGCTTTCGCAGGATCTTCCTGAACACCGTATCGACTGTCTCCGGGTGGGAGGTAGCGAGGCGGCGCAGTGGTAGCGGGGCGATTGTCCGCTCCCGGAGGTAGGCACGCAGCGTGTCGCTGTGCGCCTTGCTGGTCGTGAGGGCGGGATTGGCGAAGAGGTCTCGCAGCATCCCGTAGTCCGGGTAAAAGTTCATTCCGTCTACGTCGTCGTAGATGACGCCCACGGTGTCCGAGTCCGTGAGTTCTTCTGGCAGTTCGAACAAGGGCGAGTCCACCCGAGGCAGGCGCCTGCCTCGGGTCTTGACCGGTGATTTGGCGAGCACGGCCTCCTGTCGGTGCCGGTAGTAGGCGTTGAGCCGTGCTTCCGCCTCGGCGGGGGACAGGATCAGCTCGTCGCCTCCGCAGTATTCGATGAAGGCGGCTCTGTCCTGTCGCATCTGTTGCCAGCCCTGTTCGACCTTCTCCGGGTTGCGGAAGACCAGCTCCGGTTGGCCGACCGCCAGTTGAAGTGCGGCCTGAGCGATCCCCGAAGCATTGGATTTGGGGTAGTACGACAGCGCTCCGGAGACGAGCCAGACTCCGTCGGCCGAGTGGACGGGCACGAGTCGGGCGAGCAGGAATCCTCCTCTGCTCATCCCACGAAAGGTGGCCCTCCCGACATTCGAGTATGTGTGGTACTCAAGGTCGTCGATCAGGTTGAGGAGGACGACCGCATCGCCGTCCTTGCGCTCAACCTCGAAGATCCCCTCCACCGGGTCGCGCCATCCGAGCAGCATCTCTCGGTCAGCCTCAATCAGGTCCCGACGTCCGGCGACAAACCGGTCCACCACAGTCGTCCCGTTCGGCAGGCGGTACTGCAGGGCGAAGTGGTCAATGATGTTGATCGCCCGGCCCTCGTCCAACTGCCGCTCAGGACCGGCAGCCTCCAGCAGGACGGGCGTCAACCAGCGATCAAAGCGCGCACTCTGTGTGAAAGCGACCAACTCCCCCTTCAGCTCAGCACTGCGCTCGATGAGGGCGATGAGCGACTGTTCGTCGTCGCTCCGGTTCGCATCGCTGGGACTGCGGGCCACAATCTGCCTTTCCGTGCAAGCCGATTCGAGGGCGGGCGGGCAATGCCGGCTTCAGCCGGCCCACTGGCGGTAGGCCTCGATCCACTCCGAGCCCTCCGGGCCGGAGGTGGGCAACGGCAGTTCCAGGATCCCGATCGCCTGCCGGGTGCGGTCGCGAGAGCACAGCGCCACAATCCGACCGTCCGGCGTGAGGTCGACGCCGCGGACAACCACCTCGACTCCGAGGACTGTAGTGGTGAACGGCACGGCCAGGTTCTCCTCCAGCATCGTGAACAGGCCGGTCAGTTGCTCGTCCTCGTTGAAGGCGTCGACGGTGGCTTCATCGATCATGGCGTCGAGTTCCACCTTACCCAACGTACTCATGGCACTACCGTAACGGTCTCGAAGGCAGTGACGACACGCCTTCCGGAACCTGGTTCGAGAACGCTTACGTCGGGTATTTAGCCGAGAGACCTTCCCGTCGCTTCCACCAGGACAGTGGTGGCTCAGAAGGAACCCCGCCTACGCAGCCCGACGCTGCTGCTCGGAGTTCGAGTCGGCCTACCGCGTGCCCGTACGCCCCCGGTCGCGCTACGACGACGCCCTGTCCGAACAGGCCGCCCCAGGCCTCACACCGACCGAAGCATGTCTGTCCCTCCGGGCTTCGGACCGCTATGCCGCCGGCGTCGACGGCCTGTTCCTGCGTGCCGTACGTGAGGCCTTCGGCCTCGACCGCAAGGAACCCAGAGCACTCTGGTCATGGCTCACCGGCGAGAGCACCGACACCGAACTCCGGGCAGCCCTCCGTCTACACCTAGCACGGCCACGGCCGCCAGAGCTCCGCTCCATGGGCACGGCTGGCTACGTAGTCGATGAAGTCAGCTGCGTCGAACTCGGATTTCTGGGGCGTGGCTCGACGTCAACCCAGCGTCCCGTACAACGTTCAGGCCCGCCAGCATTTCATCCGTACGGGGGCAGAGCCGCGTTCCCAGGCGTGTACGGTCCCGTAGGGTCGGATTCATGCGTCTAAGCACTGTGATTCTGCCGATCCACCGATGGAGCGAGGGGCAGAGGGTCTGGCAGCGGGCCGAGGAACTCGGTTTCCATGCGGCCTACACCTACGACCACCTCTCATGGCGATCCTTCCGGGACGAGCCCTGGTTTGGGGCCGTGCCAACTCTGACTGCTGCCGCGACGGCTACTCAGAGTATCCGACTGGGCACACTTGTAACCTCGCCCAACTTCCGTCATCCAGTGACGCTGGCGAAGGAGCTCCTGACTGTCGACGACATCTCGGGCGGTCGCCTGTCGGTGGGGATCGGTGTGGGCGGCACCGGCTTTGATGCGACGGCGTTGGGACAGGAAGAGTGGACCGCGCGGCAGCGGGCAGACCGGTTCGACGAGTTCCTGCCGCTACTGGACAAGTTGCTGACGCAGGACTCGACCACCGAGAAGGGCACGTACTACTCCGCCGTCGAGGCCCGGAACATTCCAGGTTGTGTGCAGCAGCCCCGGGTGCCCTTCTATGTGGCGGCCACCGGCCCGCGGGGGCTGAAACTCGCTGCCGAATACGGCCAGGGCTGGGTCAGCTACGGTGACCCGCGCGGCCCTGCCGACGTCGCCGTCGAGCAGGCTCCGGCCGTGATCGAGGCCCAACTCGGCAAGCTCCGCACCGCTTGCGAGGCTCAGGGGCGGGACTATACGGCGCTGCGCAAGGTGCTGCTCCAGGGCTCCACCGCCGAGCAGCCGCTGCAGTCCCTCGACGCGTTCGTCGACTATGCCGGCACCTACCAGGCGCTGGGCATCGACGAGATCGTTATCCACTGGCCGGTCCCCGACTCCATCTTCGCCAATGACCTGACCGTCTTCGAGCAGATCGCCACCGAGGGCCTCGCCCAGCTCGGCTGATCAGCTCGCCGAGAGACGTTCCCGCAGGTCAGACCGTGATGGGTGAACGAGGATCGACAGAGGTCACCAGCGTGCCCAACGGGATCCGCTCCGTCGCCGTGGTGGCGGCCGTCAGCGTCGGCACCGCCCCGGACCACGGTTCGTCCAGGAACGACCGCCACGACAGATGGTCGTAGGTGTAGGCGGCGTGGATCCCGAGCTCCTCGGCCCGCTGCCAGACCTTCTGCCCGTCGGACCAGCGGTGAATCGGCAAAATCGCTGTGCTCAGTCTCATGGCACCGCGCCTACGATGCGGTGGGCCACCTTGCGCCTTCTCTTCTGATTCCGGGAGGGAAGGCGCAGGAGGAATGATGGAACTGCTCTCAGTGAACCAGGCAGCAACCATTCTCGGCGTCGACGACTCCCGTGTACGCCAGCTCCTGCGAGCCGGGATTCTGGAGGGCCAGCAAGTCGGGGGGCGATGGCGGTACGCATCCCCCCGAGTGAAGCCTGGCCGTTCCTGCGATCCGGCCCCGAGGTGGCGGCGGAAGGCATTGACGCGCCGGTCTCCGTGGTGGCGGCCGACCTGCTGGACATTCAGGAAGACCGCGCTGAAACTGCCGCCGCCGACTTGCTGCGGCAGCTCCGAGCCTGTCTCCTGCAGGAGCGGCGGGTGGCCGAATGACCAGCGCAAGGACCGCTGTCGTGATCGAGTCCGACCTCATGACCAAGCCTCTGGTGGACCTCTTGCTGCGTGGTCTGGAGCACAGTGGAACCCGCCCGGGCCGACTACGAGCTCAGGGCGTCGGAGGGCTCGGAGCGCGACGGGTGACCGAGGCTCGGCCGGGACAGCCGCAGTGGCCGGCCCCGCCGGAGTGGCCGGCCCCGCCGACGCGCTGCTCAGCAGGTGGAGCCGTGCGGCTAGGCCTGGTCGAGGGCCGCCCGGAGGTCGGTGTCGGTGGTCCTGCCGGTGAGCCACGACCAGAGGGCCCTTGAGGCCTTCCGGTCGAGGCCGAGGGCTTCGCGGGCGGCGCGCAGGAACAGGCTGTCCGTGGCGGCGACATAGTGGTTCGAAGCCCGGAGGCGGAGGCACGCCTCGGCCGGCGTGAGTCCGCCGGCGACCAGTCCGGACAGCTCGGCCACATCGTCGTCGAAGCGCGACTGGGCGCGGACGTGCACGCCGTACGCCGACTCGAACTCCGCACAGAAGCTCCGGGCCGCGTAGGACGGGCTGCTCCGCAGCCACCACTGGTCGCTGGGGAACGACGGGAACGAGTCCCGGTCCAGTACCTTCCGGACGTCCAGGTCGGTCCGCTCGATCCCGGCACGGAACGCGTCCGCCGCGGAACCGGTCAGCTGCGGCAGTACCTCCGAGACCAGCGTCCGCATCGTCAGGTCGTTGAGGTAGTCCTCAAGGTCCCAGGGATAGCCGGCCAGGCAGTCGGCGGCGAACCGCTGCCATCGCTCCGAGACCTCCCCGGGGGAGGCCTCGGTACGCCAGCCCTTGTCGACGAAGGCCTGGGCGAAGCCTCGGTCGAACCCGCTCCCGCTATCTCCCACTCTCGTTCTCCATGTACTTGACTGGGTCGTCCGGCCGGAAGAAGTTCGTGATCTTGCCGTTCTGTCCGATCACGAGCCGGCCTGTCGGTGTGTGCAGTCGAAGGATCGCACCGTCGCCGGAGCGGGTCACCTCGCGGATCTGCGGGGTCAGCGGGCCGTTCATCAGGCCTTCGGCATCCTGCTCGTACCGGCTGAAGCCGTCATCGTCGTCGTCCTGGTCCTTGTACTCGGGCATGTCGGCGGACTCGCCGGGACGTTTGCCCTGCCCGAGGACATGCTTGTCGTACTTCTCGTCGATCTTCGCGGGATCCCATTTCATGGGTGCGTGCGGGGAGAGACCGAGCGGGTCGGACCAGGTGTGCGGGTTGTGGACGTAGGTGTCCGGATTCGGCGCCGGAGCGAGGCCGAGCGGATCCGGGGTGGCGTAGCGGGCCGTCTCGGGGTCGTAGTACCGGTGCAGGTTGTAGTGGAGCCGCGTCTCGGGGTCGAAGTACTGGCCGGGGAAGCGCAGCGGGGTGTAGGCGGCACTGTCCCGGGGCCAGGTGGTGTTGCCCCAGAGGGTCTTGGTGGCTTGCCAGGAGACGCCTTCGGTGGCCGGGTCGACCAGTTCGGTGGGAGCGCCGGCGAGGTCGGTGACGATGGCGAAGAAGCGCCGGTCGATCCGGTCCTGCTCGGAGGTCCGGCTGGTGATGGTCTCGGTCTGGGCCAGCGGACGCCATCCCCGGTGGTCCCAGCTGAGCGTGTAGGGACCGGGAAGGTAGGGGGCGTGGGTGGTCTGCTCCGCGAGGTGCGAGCCGTCCCAGGTGAACTCGACGCGTTCCTCGACCGCCGAGCCGTCGGCGCTGAGGCGCTCCTTCGAGATGCGGCGCCCGAGCGGGTCGTAGCGGTAGCGCCAGGAGGTACCGTCCGGGGTGACGACGCCGGTGAGGCGGTCCTCGGAGTCCCAGGCGTAGTGCCAGGTGTCCGGCTTCCTGGACAGGCGGGTCTTCTGCCGGACGACGGTGCGGCCCGAGGCGTCGTACTCGTAGCGGACCCGCCCGGCGGTGGCCAGTTGGGTGCCCTCGTAGGTGCGGGCGCCGAGCGCGGCATCGGCCGCCCCTCCGGCGGGCCACCGGGCATCGACGAGGTTGCCGGTCGGGTCGTAGGCGTAGGTCTCGTTCCAGTCCTCCGCCCGGACGGCGGTGACCCGGCCGGTCCGGTCCAGCTCGAACGTGCGCTCGGCGGCCGTCCGGTCGGTGATGCCGATCAGGCTTCCGTCCGCCTGGTAGCGGTAGCCGCGCTGCCGCAGGGTGGCGGAGCTGCTGCGGAGGCTCTGCGCGGTGAGCCGGTGCCGTCCGTCCCAGGAACTGCTGAGGGTCACGGATCCGCCGACGGTCCGCTCGCACTCGCGCCCGGCGGCGTCGTAGCTGAAGTCGAGCGTTCCGCCGGACGTCGCCAGCCCGGTCGCCCGACCGGCGCCGTCGTAGGTCCAGTCGCTGGTGTGCCCGGTGGGCATGATCCGCCGGGTCCGACGGCCGAGGACGTCACGATGATGGACGAGCGTGCGACCGTTGACGGTCTCGGTCAGCAGGTTGCCGAGCGCGTCGACGGTTCGGGAGAGCTCGGCATCCGGATTGGCGGCACCGATCAGGTGTCCGGCGGCGTCGTACGCGTAGGTGCTGACCCGACCGTCGGCGTCCTTGGCGACGACCCGGCCGAGCCGGTCGTAGCCGTACCGGGTCCGCCGGCCGCGCGGGTCGGTCACCTCCGTCAGGCAACCGGACGCGTCGAAACCGTAGTTGACCGTGCGTCCGTGGAAGTCGCACTCGCTGACGACCCGTCCGGCCGGGTCGTACGCGTAGGTCCACTGCCGGCCGAGCGGGTCGGCGACGGCGACGAGCCGCATGTTCCGGTCGTAGCCGAAGGAGTGGCGCGCGCCGTCGGGGGTGGTGCGCGCGGCGAGCGTCTCGAAGTGGGTGTACTCGTAGGTGGTGGTCCGGCCGAGCTGGTCGGTACGGGCGAGCATGTTCCCCTCGCCGTCGTACGTCCAGCTCTCGGCGGCGCCGTCGGGAGTGGTCCGGAGGGCCAGCCGGCCCTCGACGGTCCAGGCCATCCGGGTGACGCCACCGAGCGGATCGGTGACGGCGGTGGAGCGGCCGAAGGCGTCGCGCTCGAACCTGGTCGTCGCCCCGGTCGGGCCGGTCACCTCGACCGGAAGGCCGGCGGCGTCGCAGCGCAGCCGGGTGACCCAGCCGAGTCCGTCGGTGACCGCCGCCAGGTGGCCGAGACCGTCGTACTCGTACCGCGTGACGGCGCCCAGCGGATCGGTGAGCGTGGTGCGACGCCCGTGGTCGTCATAGGTCTGCCGCCAGGTCGCGCCACCGGGAGCGGTGACGGTGGTCGGCAGACTGAGGGAGTGGGCGTAGGCCGCGTCGCTCCGCTCGCCGTCGGGGCGGGTGACCGAGATCAGGTCACCGGCCCCGTCGTAGGTGTAACGGGTGGTGTGGCCGAGGGGGTTGGTCTCCGCGAGGAGTCGGTCGTGGAAGTCCCGTTCGTAGCGGGTGGTGTTGCCCAGCGGGTCGGTGATCGCGACTATCTGGTGTCGCTCGTTGACCTCGTAGGCGGTGGTGTGGCCGAGGGCGTCGGTCTCCGTGTGGGTCCGTAGGCCGGTGTCGGGGTCCGGGTCGCCGTAGCGGAAGGCGAAGTGGAGCGAGCCGTCTGCTCCGCCCTCGTCCAGCACCCGTCCGGCCGCGTCGTAGACGTACTGGTAGTGGCTGTCGTTGCGGTCGGTCCAGGAGGTGATCCGGCCCCAGGCGTCGTTGGCGAAGCGCATGGGCAGGCCGGAGGAGTTGTGGACCTCGCTGAGGTGGCCGTCGGTGTAGCCGTACCGCAGCAGTGACTGGTCGCCGCCGTCCTGGGCCGCGCCTGCGAGCAGGAGTTCGGTGATGCGTCCGTCGGCGACGGTGACCAGGAGTCGGTATCCGCCGGAGTGGGTGATGGCCTGCGGGGTGCCGTCGCGGTCGTAGGCGAGGGTGTAGTGGTCGCCGTTGCGGTTGCCCAGCCTGGTCAGCAGGGCTTCCCGGCCGCCCGGTTGGACGGTGAACTCGCGGACGAGACCGCTCGCGCGGTCGGTGAGGGTGTAGCCGCGCTCGCCGTAGTCGACGCTCAGGTCGCATCGGGCTCCGGCGGTGGCCCGGACCGGAGCGCCGGGGTCGGGGTGGGGGTAGGCCTGGGTGCGGCGGTCGGCGCCGAGGTGGACCACGCCTTCGTCGTCGATCTCCAGGCGTTCGTCGAAGGTGCAGACCCAGCGGCGGCCCATCCAGCGTCCGGCCCGGTAGCCGGACTCGAAGCAGCGGGTGAACTCCAGCGGCAGGCTTCCGGGCAGGAAGGCGTCCGTCTGGTCGATGAACATCCGGCCGGTGGCCATGTCCACGGGCTCACCGCCGTCGCAGACAGCGTCCGGCGGACGGCCGGCGTCGTGCGGATCCGATACCTGGTCCCGACCGCTGCCACTGGGCTCGTCCCCGCGCGGTGAGGGGGCGTCCGGCGTGCCGCCCTCGGCCGGGTGCGGGTCGGTGACCTCGGTCCTGGGGTGCTCACCGGCCTTGCCGAGGTCCTCGACCGTCTTCGCCTCGTTGTCGGCGGCATGGTCGGCGACCTGCCCGGTCTTCTCCTCGGTGTCCTTGAGGATGTCGTGGTAGCCAGTGGCGAAGTCCTTGGCCAAGCCCTGCTCGGCCTTCTTCGCCGCGTCCTCCAGCGCGTGCGCTATCTGCCCGCTCACGCGGCCCGCACCGATCCCGCGTCCGCACGACCGTCACCGCTACCGCGCATCCCCACGCACCCCCGCACGCAACGCCCACTCGCCGAGCCTGGCGGCTGCCAGGCTACCCCGACCCCGGTCGGTGGGAGATCAGGGTCGGCCAAGGGTGTTCACCGATGGTCCGGACCGGCTGGGGGCCAAGAGACTGGGCCGGTGCCCAGCAGGGCTGCGAGCCCCGCTCCCGTAGGCCGCCAAGGGGTGTCTGCGGGGGGCGTGCGTGGATCCACCCGTCAGCGGGACGTGTGTCGCGGTGCCCTGCCTCCCGGGCCGTCGGTCCTGGAGACCAGCGGTCCGTCCGGGGCGTCCGCACCCGACTCGACCCGTCTCCGCCGAACCGAAGGAGTGTCCGTGAAGAGTCCGAGGCTGCTGTCAGGCCGAGTGTTAGGCCGCGTCCTCCGACGCGTGGACGGCGGTGGTGCCCGTCGTCCGCGCCGATGGCTGGCCGCCACGGCCGCCACGTTGAGCCTGGTCGCCTGGACGCCCCTGCCGAAGGTCGCGACGGCGGCAGCCGATCCGGGGTACCGGGCCACGATCGTGCAGACCGCCTACGGCATCCCGCACATCACCGCCGACGACTTCGGCTCCCTCGGCTTCGGCTACGGGGTCGCCTTCGCCGGTGACGACCTGTGCACCATGGCGGAGGACTACGTCACCGTCGAGGGGCAGCGGTCGCGGTTCTTCGGCCCCGACGGCACCTATACGTCGACCGGCGGCAGTACCGCCGACAACCTGGACAGCGACTTCTTCTGGCAGTCCGTGATCGACAGCCGGGCGGTCCCGAAGCTGCTCGCGGTGCGGTCCGGCCCGAGCGCCGTCCAGCCGGCGCTGCGACAGCTGATCACGGGCTACGTCGACGGCTACAACCACTATCTCGCCTCGGTCGGCGGGTCGGCCGGGGTGCCCGACCCCACCTGCCGGGGAAAGGCGTGGGTGCGGCCGATCACCGAGCTCGACGCCTACCTCCGGATGTACCAGATCGTCGACCTGGAGGGCCAGGCCGCTGACCCCGACGCCATCGCCACGGCCCAGCCGCCCGCCGTCGCGCCGCCTGCTCCCCCGTCGACCACTGCCCCGGCTGCCCCGGCTGCCCCGGCTGCACGTGCCAAGACCATGGCGAGTGCCGCGCCCGGGACGCACGGCCTGCCGACGACAGCTCAACTCAAGGTACTGGCAAGCAGGGTGTCGACCGTCGGCTCGGCAAAGGCGGGCAGCAACGCGATCGCCGTCGGCTCGGCGGGCACCCGGAACCACTCGGGCATGCTGCTCGGCAACCCGCACTTCCCGTGGGACGGCGCGGACCGCTTCTACGAAGTGCAGCTCACCATCCCCGGAGTGATGAACGTCGAGGGCGCGAGCCTCGACGGCCTGCCGCTGGTGGTCATCGGCTTCAACTCCTCCGTGGCGTGGAGCCACACGACCTCGACGTCGTTCCCGTTCACCTTCTACCAACTGGCGCTGCTCCCCGGCCACCCGACCGAGTACGTCTACGACGGGCGGGCACAGGCGATGACACCGCAGGCGGTGACCGTCATGGAACAGTCGCCCCGGGGCGGCCTCCAACCGGTCCGGCGCACCCTGTGGTCCACCCGTTGGGGCCCGGTGACCTCCGACATGTACGGGCAGCCCCTGCCCTGGAGCACCGGGTCGGCATTCGTGCTGGCCGATGCCGATGCCGACAACTTCCGCTTCCTCGACGACGTCCTCGCCACGGACCGGGCCACCTCGACCGCGACCGTGCTCGCGGGCCTCAAGGAGTACCAGGGCATGCCCTGGAGCAACACGGTTGCCGCCGACTCCGCCGGCCACGCCCTCTACGCCGACATCGGGAGCTTTCCCGATGTCACCGACGCGGAGGCCGAACGGTGCGACACCGCGATCGGGGCCGTCGTGTTCCAGCAGGGGGGACCGCCGATCCTCGACGGCTCCCAGCCGTCCTGCGCGTGGGGCAGCGACCCCGACTCTGCGGCGCCCGGCATCTTCGGCGGGAACGAGGAGCCCAGCCTGACTCGCAGCGACTTCGTGGAGAACTCCAACGACAGCTTCTGGCTGAGCAATCCGGCCCAGCCACTGACCGGCTACCCCAGGATCCTGGGCGACACCGACACCGACCGGGGCCTGCGCACCAGGAGCGCGCTCACCATGGTCACGCAGCGGATCAGCGGGACCGACGACCTCGGACCGGCCGGTTTCACCCTCCAGGACATGAAGGACCTGATGTTCTCCGAGATCCAGTACGGCGCCACCCTGGTCAAGCCGCAACTGGTCTCGTTCTGCCGGTCGTTGCCCGGTGGCCTCGCTCCGACCAGTAGCGGTGCGACGGTCCCGGTCGGCGACGCGTGCGATGTGCTGGCCGCGTGGAACGGCCGGGAGGACGTGGGCTCGCGCGGCGACGTACTCTTCCGGGACTTCTGGGAGCGGGCTCTCGCCCTTCCCGAGGGACCGTGGTCGACCCCCTTCGACCCCGCTGACCCGGTCGGCACGCCGAACGGGCTGAACACCGCCGACCACGCGGTGCAGACGGCGTTCGGCGACGCGCTGGCGGATCTGACCGCCGCCCACCTGCCCTACGACGTGACGCTCGGCAGCGTCCAGTACGTCGTGCGCGACGGCGAACGGATCCCGCTGCCCGGCGGTCCCGGCGACCCCGACGGCGAGTTCGACGCGATCTACCAGAACGTCATGACCCAGCCCGGCGCCGACCCGTCCCTCGGTTCGAGCTATCTCCAGGCCGTCACCTGGACACCGGGAAACCCGTGCCCGGACGCCGCCGCGCTGTTGACCTACTCCGAGTCGGACAACCCCGATTCACCGCACCACACGGACCAGACCGTGTTGTTCTCGCAGCAGAAGTGGGCGACCGCCTACTTCTGCCCCGCGCAGGTCGCCGCGCACGCGGTATCGACAACCGTGGTCCACGGCAGCTGAACCCCGGCGGTGGATCGGGAGAGCCCCCGGGCGCCCGGTCCACCGGAGCCGGGCACCCGGAGCCCGCCGCCGGCCCGGCCCACGCGATCACGGATTCGCCGACCGTGAATTCCGTACGCCGTCCGCGCCGGTGCAGCAGTTCGGCTACGTCGCATTCGGTGGCCAGCACCGCAGGACCCCCGTCCCGAAGCCGTTCTGGGCGGTGGAAATGGTCCGGCTCGCAGTTTCGCGGGTGCCCGGAGCAGGTGGGCGGACCCGCCCCGGGCGGGTTGGGCGGTGGGGTCAGCGGGTGTCGGCTGTCTGGGCGGCTGCGGTGGCGGCGGCGATGAGGGCCTCGCCGGTGTAGGCGTGGCCGCCGAGGCCCCAGCCGCCGTCGGGGGCGTTGAGGATGTTGACCCAGGTGTCGTTGCGGTCGTGGCCCGGAGCGGTGAGGGCATCCACGATGTCGGTGGCGGCGGTGATGAACGCGGCGCGGGCCTCCGGGGTCGGCAGGCCGATGTCCGGGAGCTTCAGTTCGACCATGACCACCGGGCGGTTGGTACCGCCGGCGTAGACGTCCTCGGGCGCCAGGAGGTGGACGGTGCCGCCGACGATCGAGGTGAAGAAGCTGTTCCCGGTGAGGCCGGAGGCCTCCAGCAGTGCGGCGGTCAGCTGCGGGAGGATCTGGCGGCTCCCGGTCGCGGTGAGCACGTCGCGCGGGGCGGTGACGGTGATGGGCATGGCTGTCCCCTCTGAGGGATCTAGCTAGTACGTACGTACTAGGTGATGGCTCCAGCCTGCATTAGGATGGCCGTACTAGTCAAGGTGGGAGGCGCGTCGTGCGGACCGATACACGCAGCCGGATGATCGAGGCGACGGTGGAGGCGCTGCAGCGCCGTGGCGTCGCGGGCATGTCCTTCACCGAGGTGCTGCGCAGCAGCGGCGCCGCGCGGGGCGCGATCTACCACCACTTCCCCGGCGGCAAGGCCGAGTTGGTGGCCGAGGCGGCCACCCGCAACGGCGAGGACGTGAGCGGGTTCCTGGCCGCGCTGCCGGCCGACGACCCGCTCGGGGTGGTCGAGGCGTTCCTGGCGCTGGTCCGCCCGGTCGTGGCGGCGTCGGCCGGCGGGGGCGGCTGCGCCGTCGCGGCGGTCACTGTCGGTGGGAACGGGGATGCGGAGGACGACGCGCTGCGCAGCATCGCCGCGTCCGCGTTCGCCGCGTGGGGCGACCGGCTCGCGGAGCGGCTGGTGGCCGCCGGGCTCGCGCCCGAGGAGGCGGCGGACCTGGCCGCGCTGCTGCTGTCGCTGCTGGAGGGTGCGCATGTGCTCTGCCGCGCTGCCGGTGAGCTCGGCCCCTTCGACCGGGCGGCGCGGACGGCGGTCGAGCTGACCCGGGCCCGGTACGGCGGTCGTCGGCGGGACTCGGCCGTCGCCCGTTGAGCTCGGAACGCCGGAAGGAACGGGGCCGGTAGGAACGGGGGTGAAGCGGGCGCATTCGGTCGGCTGCGGTGAACTTTGATCGAGATCGGATACCGATCGCGTAAAGTGCGTTGGCGATTCTCATAGGATGTGGACATACTCGCTGATCATGCGGCCAGTCTCGGACCCACTGAGTGGGTGCGCGCCGCTGACGGCCACTCCCGGGTTGGGAATGGGGCGAATTGTCATTCTCTGGGAGTGTGTATGGGGGTCGGCGACGCTGTGTCCGAAGCGAGCGAGGGCCAGGAGGCGGACAAGTCCGCCGAAATTGTGAAGGATTCGACGGAGTCGATATCTGAGGCCGGTTCTGAAACCCCTTCCGAGGGGAGCGTCGGTACGCCTGCGAAGCCCGATCCTCGACTGGAGCTGATGGCTGACGAGGCCTCGGATGTCGAGGCGGTGAGCGACGTGGTGAGCGACGCCGTGGTGGCGGAGAGCGCTGCGATCGAAGCCCCGGAGGCTGCCCCGGGTGAACCCGTTGCGGTCGAGGCGGCCACGGTCGTCCTGCAGCCGGCGGTCACCGCTGCGGCCGAGCCCGAGCCCGAGCCCGAGCCGCCTGCGCCCGTGCCTGCTGCGCCCGTGCCCGCGCCGCTGCCGCCCGTGTCGCCCGCGCCGCCGTTCGCGGTGCACCCGGCGGGTCCGCCGCCGCAGGGCGGGTATCCGATGGTGCCGCCGCCGCCCGCCGCGTTCCAGCAGCAGTGGGGCGCGGGGATGCAGCCGCCCGCACCGGCCAAGCCGCGCTCGCGCACGACGATGTACGCCTCCCTCGCGGTGGTCGGCTTCCTGGCCATCGTGGCCGGTACGGCGGGCACCGTGGTCGCCGTCGGCAAGCCCGGCGGGAGCTCTGCCCAGGCGGCTTCGGTCCCCAGCGCCCGGGCCACGCACAGCGCGCCCGCCTCGCCGTCGCCGACCGCCGCGCCGACGACGCCCGCGCCGGTCGTGGTGCCGACCGTCGCGCCGTCCCCGACGTCCACCGTCCACGGCTCGGTCGACGGCGACAGTCACACCGGCGACCTGCGCTTCTTCCTGCTGCCGATCCCGGCCGGCGGACAGGTGATCGGTGACGCGGACGGGACGACCGAGAGCGTGTCCACGCTCTCCAAGGAGATGTCCGACCCCAGCCAGGGGCTGGGCGCGCTCAAGAGCTGGAACTGCACCGGCGGTGCGATCCGCGAGTACCGCAGCCCCGACGGGACGCTGACGATCACCACCGAGCTGAAGCACTTCGACAGTGACAGCGACGCCAGCGGCTGGGTGTCCGGGCTGACCTTCGGCCACGCCACGTCCTTCTCCGTCCCCGGCATCGGCGATGCCACCGGATGGGCCTACGACCCGAGCGATCCCACCGGCTACGGCAACATCATCGGCGTCTCGCACGACGGCGATGTGGAGTACGAGATCAACATCAGCGGGACCGGCAAGATCGCCCATTCCCTGCTGCTGCCGCTGATGAAGCGCGAGGAGCAGCTCCTCAGCACCGGTCACTGAGCGTCGCCGCAGGCCGCCACCGGCCCGCCGCGCTCTGCCCGAAGTCCTCACGTCCTCGCTCAACGACGTACCCGTGGAGAAACGTTGACCACCGAAGTAGCCGACGCGACGGCGACCGAGCCGCCGTCGCCGTCGCCCGCAGAGCGGAAGCCGCGACCGCGCGGCCGGACCGCGATCATCATGACGGCCGCCGTGGCCCTGGGCGTGCTCGGCGGCGGCGCCGTCGGCTACGACGTCCAGTACAACCGGACGCCCACGCCGCTGCCGGCGGTCGCGGTGACCCAGCCGCAGTACCCCGTCACCCATGCCGCACAGCCGCCGCTCTCGGCGGCCGACGACGACATGGTGAAGACCGACGGCGATCTGACCAAGTTGCTGCTGCCGGCACCCAGCGGGGCCACCCCGGGCAACCAGGGCGGCTCGATCGTGAGCTACTGGAACCTCGCCCAGTACGCCGAGCAGTTCGTGATTCCGGGCAACGAGTTCTCCCTGCTCGCCGACCACGGCTTCCGCCGTGCCGCGAACGCCAACTGGGAGCAGGGGAACGACCAGTTCTGCATCATCGACCTGGTCCAGTTCAACCACGCCGACGAGGGCGGTGCGCTGCAGCAGATGCAGGCCCTGTCCAGCAGCGCGGCCGCGTGGACCGGCGGCACCGCAGTACTCGTTCCGGGCTCGGACAACAACGTGGTCTTCGCGGGAACGAAGTCGCACACCTCCGGGGCTGCCACCTACTACGAGGGCCGGGCCTACGGGGTCCACGGTGACATCGCGGTGGAGGTGGACTTCCAGTCCGGCAGTCCGGTCAGCGCGCAGACGATGCAGGGCCTTCTCCAGAAGCAGATGGAGCGACTGTGACCACCGACCTGACGAAGACCCAGGACCAGCCGGAGCCGCAGGCCGGGCCGGTCGCCGCAACAGCCACAACAGCCGAGACGGCTGCAGCGCCCGCAGCGCCCGCGCCGGGCACTGAGCCCGCGCCGGACTCAGTGCCCGACCCGGCCGTGTCGGCCGGGTCGGGCAAGGGGCGCTGGATCGCGCTCGGGCTGGTCGGGGTGCTGGTGGCCGTCGCGACCGGCTACGGCATCGGCGAGGCGATCCTCGCCAACGAGAAGGCGCCGGCCGCGCCGGTGGCCGTGAGCGCACCCGTGCCGACACCGCCGGCCATCGGGGTCCGCCCGGACGGCAGCCACTTCGGTCCGCTCAGCGCACTGCTGCTGCCGGTGCCTGCGACCATGAGCCTGGGTTCGGACGACCCGGCCTTCGGCAACGACACCGTGCTCGCCGCCGGGCAGTACCAGGCATTCTTCAACGACGACTTCGCCGATCTCTCCGGCAGCGACCGGAGCCGGCTGGGCGGGCTGCTCGACGTCTCCGGGCTCAACGGCGCCGCGCTGCGGACGTACATGGTGAGCGACCAGATGGAGGCCGAGGTCGGCATGTTCCAGATGACCCGTGACCGGGTCGTCGCCGACAGCGCGCTGCAGCAGGAACTGGTCAACGCCACCGGCGGGTTCGCCGGTTCCGTCGGCGTCACCGGCTTCCCGCAGGCCCACTGCTACCTGCCGCCGCTGCAGCAGGGCTACCGGCTCGACTACATGAACTGCGACGCGGTGATCGGCGACCTGCTGGTGACCATGCACGCGTACGGTGTCGCGCCGCTCGACAGCACGGGTGCCGCCAGTCTCTTCCAGCAGCAGCTCGCCCGTCTCGGAAACTCGGAGTCTCAGACATGAGCGACATGACCAGCCCTCCGCCGGTGCCGCCGCAGCCCCCGCAGGCCGGCCAGGTCCCGCCGGCCCCGCAGCCGGTGCCGGTGCCGCAGCCGGTGCCGGGGCAGGGCTACCCGGGGCAGCCGTACGCACCGCAGCCCGGACAGCCGCAGCCGGGTCCCTTCCCCGTCGGCCAGCCGCAGCCCTGGTACCCGCCCGGTCAGGGTCCGCAGCCCGGACAGCAGCCGGGCCTGCAGCCGGGGCAGCCGCTCTACGCCCAGGCCTGGGGCGTCCCGCAGTATCTCGGCGTGCCGCCCCAGCCGAAGCGCGAGCGGCCCTGGCTGCGGACCCTGCTGCGCTGGTCGGTCGCCGGCGTGGTCTTCCTCGCCGTCGGTTCGCTCACCACGCTCGCGGTCTCGCTGCCCAAGCGCACCGACATGCCCGGACTGAAGACCCCGGGGGACAACCGGTACGTCTTCCCGGCCCTGCAGCTGCCCGAGCTGCCGCCGAACGGGCTCGGCCCGGCCGAGGGCGCTGCGCAGAACGGGACCACGGTCCACCTGGCCGACCTGCGCGGGCTGCTGCTGCCGGCACCGGTCGGCGCCAAGACCGACGCCTCGTACCCGGGTGCGAAGGGCTGGTACCCGCAGGCCGCGTACGCCGCCAAGTTCACCGACGCCACGGAGTTGGCGGCCAAGTTCGCGGACTACGGGCTGCGGCACATCGCGGCGACCGCCTGGACCGGGCCCGACGGCACCCGCACCGAGATCTACCTGCTGGCCTTCCGCTCCTCCAGCTCGGCCTCGGTGCTGTACAACTACGACGTCAGCAGCACCCAGCCGGCGGCCGCGCCGACCGTCATAGCCCAGGACGACGTCACCTTCCCCGCCCTCAACGGCACGTCGGTGACCACGCTGGCGGAGTCGAGCGGTGCGCCCGCGCCGACCGACCTCGCGTTCATGAACAACGGCGACGTCGAGGCCGTGATCCTGATGACCAACGCCAAGGCGATCAACCCGGTCACCTTCAACCAGGTGGTGACCCTCCAGGGCGAACTGCTGCAGGGCTGACCGCGCCTGCGGCGGCGCGGGTGAGGGGCGTCCCCTAGGGGATCTCCTCACCCGCGTACCTCTGAAGTCCGGGCGGAATCGGTGCTCAGAGCCGATGTGCCGGCACCGCTGCCGCCCCTAGAGTCGTCCCGTGTCTGTCATCATCACGGACAACCTCACCAAGAGGTTCCCCCGGGTCACCGCGCTGGATCGACTGACCGTCGATGTGCAGCCCGGAGTGGTCGGCCTGGTCGGAGCGAACGGCGCAGGCAAGTCCACACTCATCAAGATCCTGTTGGGGCTGGCCCCGGCCACCGAGGGAACCGCTCACGTGCTGGGGCTGGACGTGGCGACGCAGGGCGGCGCCATCCGCGAACGCGTCGGCTACATGCCGGAGCACGACACGCTGCCCCCGGACGTCTCGGCCACCGAGTTCGTCGTCCACATGGCCCGGATGTCCGGCCTGCCGGCCGCGGCCGCCCGGGAGCGGACCGCCGACACCCTGCGCCACGTGGGGCTCTACGAGGAGCGCTACCGGCCGATCGGTACCTACTCCACCGGCATGAAGCAGCGGGTGAAGCTGGCGCAGGCCATCGTCCACGACCCGCAGCTGGTCCTGCTGGACGAGCCGACCAACGGCCTCGACCCGGTCGGCCGGGACGAGATGCTGGGGCTGATCCGGCGGATCCACCGCGACTTCGGGATCTCCGTGCTGGTCACCTCGCACCTGCTCGGGGAGCTGGAGCGGACCTGCGAGCACATCGTCGTCATCGACGGGGGACGGCTGCTGCGCTCCTCCTCGACCGCCGACTTCACCGCGGCCACCGCGCTGCTCGCGGTCGAGGTGACGGACCGCCAGTCCGACCTCTCCTTCGACACCGACGTCGCCCTGCGTGAGCTGCTCACCGCCGCCGGGCTGACCGTCACCAGTGACGGCACCCGGGTACTGACCGTGGAGCTGGCCGGGGACGAGACCTACGACCTGATCCGGGACGCCGTCGCCGAGCTCGGCGTCGGCCTGGTGCGGTTGGAGCAGCGCCGCCACCACATCTCCGAGGTCTTCCACGACGAGCAGGACGAACCGGCGGCGGGTGGCGGCACCGGTTCCGACACCGGCACCGGCTCCGCGTCCGAGGAGGCGTCCAGCCATGTCTGACTCCCTGCGCCCCGCGCCCGCACCCGTGCCCGGCGCGCCGGCCGACGTGATCCACGACATCGGCTACCGGCACTACGACGGACCGCGCCTGGGCCGCGGCTACGCCGTGCGCTCGCTCTACGTGCTGACCCTGCGCGGCAGCTTCGGCCTCGGACGGTCCATCAAGTCCAAGGTCCTGCCGATGGGCATGCTGGCGCTGATGTGCCTGCCGGCCGCGATCATCGTCGCGATCGCGGTCTACCTCAAGGCCGGCAAGCTGCCGATCGAGTACCCGCACTACCTGAACGTGATGCAGTTCGTGATCGCGGTCTTCCTGGCCGCGCAGGCGCCGGTGGCGCTCTCCCGCGACCTGCGGTTCATGACCCTGCCGCTGTACTTCTCCCGCCCGCTCACCTCGGGCGACTACGTGCGGGCCAAGTTCGCGGCGATGGCCTCGGCGGTGTTCATCCTCACCGCGCTGCCCGTGCTGATCATGTGGATCGGCTCGCTGCTGGCCTCGATGGACTTCCGCTACAACATCGAGCACCTGGCCTTCGGGCTGTTCGCGGCGCTCCTCTACGCCCTGCTCTACACGGCGATCGGGGCGGTCATCGCCTCGCGGACGTCGAGCCGGGGCTTCGGGGTGGCGGCGATCATCGCGGTGCTGCTGATCTCCGAGGCGATCTCGTTCGTCGTCTTCCACGTGCTGCAGAACCACCAGCACCTCTCCGCCGCCTACTGGGCGAACCTGATCAACCCGGGCGAGCTGGTCGACGCGACCACCACCTGGATGTTCGGCCTGCGGATCGAGGGCCAGTCCTACGTCCCGTCCGACCTCGGCGGCTACGTCTTCCTCGCCGTGATCGTGCTCGCCACCGCCGCCGCCTACGGACTCCTCGTCCGCCGCTACCGGAAGATCTGAGAGGCCACCTGTGACCACCATCAGCATCGACCGGGTCTCCCGCTGGTTCGGGAACGTCGTCGCCGTCAACGACATCAGCATGACCGTGGGGCCCGGCGTCACCGGACTGCTCGGCCCCAACGGGGCCGGCAAGTCCACCCTGATCCACATGATGAGCGGCTTCCTGCCGCCGTCCACCGGACGGGTCGACATCGACGGCACACCGGTCTGGAAGAACCAGGGCGCCTACCGGCAGATCGGCCTCGTGCCCGAGCGCGAGGCCATGTACGACTTCCTCACCGGGCACGAGTTCGTCCTCGCCAACGCCGAGCTGCACGGGCTGGCCGACCCCGGCGCCGCCGCCCAACGGGCGCTCGCCACGGTGGCGATGGAGTACGCCCAGGACCGCACCGTCGGCACCTACTCCAAGGGCATGCGGCAGCGCGTCAAAATGGCCTCGGCGCTGGTCCACGACCCGGCCGTGCTGCTGCTGGACGAGCCCTTCAACGGGATGGACCCGCGGCAGCGGATGCACCTGATGGAGCTGCTGCGCCGGTTCGGCTCCGAGGGCCGGACGGTGCTGTTCTCCTCGCACATCCTGGAGGAGGTCGAACAGCTCGCCCGGCACATCGAGGTGGTCGTCGCCGGACGGCACGCCGCCTCCGGCGACTTCCACAAGATCCGCCGGCTGATGACCAACCGGCCGCACCGCTACCTGGTGCGCTCCAGCGACGACCGGCGGCTGGCGGCGGCGCTGATCGCGGACGCGTCGACGGCCGGCATCGAACTCGACTGGAGCGAGCGAGCCCTGCGGATCCAGGCCATCGACTTCTTCCGCTTCACCGAGCTGCTGCCCAGGGTCGCCAAGGAGGCCGGGATCCGGCTGCTGACCGTGTCGCCCCAGGACGAGTCCCTGGAGAGCGTCTTCTCCTACCTGGTGACGTCGCCATGACCGGGCCCGCAGCACAGACCAGGACCAGCACACCCCGTAAGGATGTGAACCAGTGAACCTCACCGTCGCCCGGCTGACCGTACGCGGCCTGCTCGGCCGCCGCCGCGGCCTGCTGCTGCTCGCGGTGCCCGCGCTGCTGCTGGTCCTGTCGGTGGTCATCCGCCTCGCCGTCGGCCAGGACGAGAGCACCACCGTCAACGTCCTCGGCGGGCTCGGGCTCGGCACGCTGGTGCCGCTGCTCGGACTGATCGCCGGGACCGGTGCCATCGGCCCGGAGATCGACGACGGCTCGATCGTCTACCTGCTGGCCAAGCCCCTGCCGCGCTGGAAGATCGTCACCACCAAGCTCGCGGTCTCCGTCGGCTGCACCGCGGTCTTCGGGGCGATCCCGATGTACATCGCCGGGGTCATCCTCTTCGGCAACTTCGAGCACCTGGCCCTGGCGTACGGGGTCGGCGCGCTCGTCGCCGGGGTCGCCTACAGCTCGATCTTCCTGCTGCTCGGCGTGGTCTCCCGGCACGCGGTGGTGTGGGGCCTGCTGTACTCGCTGGTCTGGGAGAGCGTCTTCGGCGGCCTGGTCCCGGGCGCGAAGACGCTCAGCGTCCAGCAGTGGTCGCTCGCGATCACCCGCACGATCGCCGATCCCGGCGTGGTCACCTCGGCCGTCCACCTGCCGACGGCGGTGCCGCTGCTGCTGGTGGTCATCCTCGGCGGCACGGCGCTGGCCGCCGCTCGGCTGAGCCGGCTCACACTCGCCGGCGAGGAGTAGCGAGCTGTTAGCCCCGAAGGCGGGTCCGCGCGCTGCGCGGACCCGCCTTCGGGGCTACTGCGGTTCTGGCCCGCTGCGGTACCGGGCTACTGCGGTTCGCGGCTACTGCGCCTCGACGGCGCGCAGGGTGACCCGGCGGCCGGCGCCGAGGCCGGCGACCAGGGCCACGGCGCAGCACACCAGCAGCAGCGACAGCGGCAGCGTCCAGCCGTGCGTCGCCTGGTGCAGCGCACCGACGCCCACCGGGCCGCAGGCGGCGATGAAGTAGCCGACCATCTGCGACATGCCGGAGAGCTGCGAGGCCACCGTCGGGCTGCCGGAGCGCAGCACGATCAGCGCCATGGCCAGCCCGAAGCCGCCGCCCATGCCGAGGCCGAGCAGCGTCGCCCAGATCCAGGCGCCGGCCACCGGGGCGACGATCAGTCCGCCGATGCCGACCGCGTAGCAGCCCACCATCAGCACCACGAGCTTGCCCTGACTGCTCGTCCGGCCGGCCGCGAGCGGCACCAGGAAGGCGCCGGCGATCTGCACCAGGTTGCAGAAGGCGAAGATCAGCGCCGCCGTGCCGCGCGACATCCCGTGGTCGTTCAGGACCGTCGGCATCCAGGCGATCAAGGTGTAGGCGAGCAGCGACATGATGCCCATGTAGATGGCGAGCTGCCAGGCCAGCGGGTGCCGCCACATGCCCGGCAGGTGCGCGGTCGCGGGCGTCGGGGCGGACGCCGGAGTCTGCGCCGGAGCCTTCGCCGACTTGGCGCCGACCACCTGCGGCAGCCAGGCCGCCGCCGAGACCAGCGCCAGTACCGACCAGGAGGCCAGCGAGCCCTGCCACCCGCCGAAGGCGTGCTCCATCGGCACGGACAGCGCGGCGGCCAGGGTCGCACCGACGATCATCGACGTGCCGTAGACACCGGTCATCGTCGCCGCGCGGTCCGGGAAGTCCCGCTTCACCAGGCCCGGCATGGTCACGTTGAGCAGCGCGATGGCCGCGCCGATCACCATGCTGCCGGCGAACAGCGCCCAGGAGCCGCTGACGATCCGCAGCCCGACCCCGGCCGCCAGCACCACCAGCGCCAGCAGGACCACCCGCTCCGGACCGAAGCGGCGCACCAGCTTCGGGACGAAGGGCGCGGTCACGCCCATGAACAGCACCGGGAACGTGGTGAGCAGCCCGCCGGCCGTCGAGGAGAGCCCGTAGTGGTTGCTGATGTCGGTCAGCAGCGGCGACACGGCGGAGAGCGCCGCCCGCATGTTGAGCGAGACCAGCAGGATGCCGACCAGCGCGGTGACCGGGTGGGCGGCGATCCGTGCGGGGCGGGAGGGTGAGGTGGTGGGCGCGGCGGTGGGTGCGTCGATCATGCTGTGGGACATGGGGGGTCTTTCCGAGCGTCAGGTGGGGCGGCGGTTCGTGGGGATGAGGCCGGGCCTCAGTCGAGCAGGCGGGCGACGGCGCCCATCGGGTCGGCGATGAGCTGCCGGCTGGCGGCCTCCGCCGCCTCCGGATCGCCGGAGGCGATGGCGTCCACCAGCGCCCGGTGCGAGGCCAGGTCGACCATCGGCATGTCCTGGTCGCCGACGGCGGCGCGCATCGACTCGCGGACGGAGGCGCTGAAGTAGCGGTAGACCTCGGTCAGTGCCGGGTTGTGCGCGGACTCGACCATGGCGGTGTGGAATTCGAGGTCGTGCTCGACAGTGGCCTCTCGGCCGGCCCGCTCGGGCTCGTTCAGCAGGATGTGCTCCTCGGCGTCGAGGGCGGTCCGCATCCGGGCCAGGTCCTCGGGGGTGTGCCGGAGCGCGGCCAGCCGGGCGGCCTCGTTCTCCAGCGCCGCGCGGACCTCCAGCACGTCCCGCACCCCGGAGCGCTGCACCCCGTGCAGCACGGCGGCCGGGTCGCTGGTGGAGCGCACGAAGGTGCCCTCGCCCTGCCGCGACTGCAGCATCCCCGCGTGCACCAGCACCCGCACGGCCTCGCGCACGGTGTTCCGGCCGACCTGGAGCTGCTCGGCGAGCTCGTGCTCGGTCGGGATCCGGTCCCCGACCTGCCAGCTCCCACTGCTGAGCTGGGCCCGCAGCTGCTCGATCGCGGAGTCGACCAGGGAGGTGCGCCCGGCCGCGTGCAGGGGGGTAATGCTGCTCATCGACTGATCCTCCTGTGGCCCGGACATCCGCTTGCCCAGTCATCCTACAACTGTTTCTCCCGGTGCCGTGGCTCGCGGCTGCTGCCGCGACCCGCTACCGGCCCCGTGTGATCGCGTCGTCGACGACAAAACCCTTGGCGGGTCCCTCGGGGATGAGGACGTCGGTGCCGTAGGAGTAGCGGCGCGAGTTGCGGTAGTCGGCGTGCTTGCTGTCGGGCTCGCTGAGGACGGTGACTGTGCCGTCCTCGTCGTAGTCGTCGACGAGGACGTAGACAGGGATGCCCGCGCGGGCGTAGGCGCGCCGCTTGCGGATCCGGTCCCGCTGCCGGTCGCCGTGGCCGGGGGAGACGACCTCGGCGACGAAGGCGACCCCTTCGGCCAGTACTCCGAGGCCACTGGGGTGCGCGATCTCGTCCAGCGCACGCGGGCAGATGAAGAGATCGGGAACGTACGACTTGAAGCCGTGAATGACGTTGATGTCATTGCGGGCTGTCCAGGCGGAGTCCTGAAGATGCCGTAGCAGCGATTCGAGCATCCGGCCGATGAGAATGCCGTGGCGGAGGCGGCCGGTGGGAGACATCTCGATGGACCCCTCGATGATCTCGACGCGGAAGCCCTCAGGAACATCGATGGCTTTCCAGACCTCCCACAGGGCCTCGTCCAGGTCCACAGCGGTCTCCTCGTCGGCGAGCACGGTCATCGTCAAGCACCTCCCTCGTTCAGTGTGGGCAGCGGGGGTCGGGTGACACAAGCCGCACCCGGAAACTACGCCGAGTGATCGCGACTGCGGAGAGAAAGCCTGCCGGTTCACGCGAATGGGTGAAGATACCGGCTAGACCTGCGGAAAGAGGCGTTCCACGACGGCGGCGACGCCGTCCTCGTCGTTGCTGAGGGTGACCTCGTCGGCGGCGGTGAGGAGCGCCGGGTGGGCGTTGGCCATGGCCACGCCGCAGGCGGACCAGCGGAACATCGGCAGGTCGTTGGGCATGTCGCCGAAGGCGATGGTGCGGTCGCGGGTGACGCCGAGGCGGGCGGCGGCCAGTGCCAGCCCCGTGGCCTTCGACAGTCCCAGCGGCAGCACCTCGACGAACTGCGGACCGGAGACGACGACGTCGACCAGCTGGCCGGCGATCTCCCGGGCGGCCTGGGCCAGCTCGTCGTCGCCCAGGGAGGGGTGCTGGAGGAAGAGCCGGGTGATCGGCCGCTGCCAGAAGTCGGCCGGGTCGGCGACGGTGACCGGGTCCCCGACCGCGACCTGGTAGCCGGGGCCGGTCAGCACCTCGCCGTCCAGCCCGTCCTGGCCGACGGCGACGAACAGCGGGCCGAGCTCGGCCTCGATCTTCGCCAGCGCGACCTGGGCCAGCGCGCGGTCCAGGGTGACCGAGGTGAGCTCCTTGTGCGCGCCCGCGTCGTAGACCTGCGCGCCCTGGCCGCACACGGCGAGGCCGGTGTAGCCGATGGCGTCCAGGGTCGGCCTGGTCCAGGACGCCGAGCGTCCGGTGACCACGATGTGCAGCGCCCCGGCGGCGGTCGCCGCCGCCAGCGCCCGCTGCGTGCGCTCCGACACGGTGTGGTCGGAGCGCAGCAGGGTGCCGTCGAGATCGGTTGCGATCAGGTCGAACGGACGCGCGGAGGTGCTCACTTGGCGATGGGCTCCAGCACCGTGCGACCGCCCAGGTACGGGCGCAGCGCCTCGGGCACGGTGACCGAGCCGTCCGCCTGCTGGTGGGTCTCCAGGATCGCCACGATGGTGCGCGGCACCGCGCAGAGCGTGCCGTTGAGCGTCGCCAGCGGCTTGTTGCCGCCCTCGCCGCGCATCCGGATGTCCAGCCGGCGGGCCTGGAACTCGGTGCAGTTGGAGGTCGAGGTGAGCTCGCGGAACTTGCCCTGGGTGGGGATCCACGCCTCGATGTCGAACTTGCGGTACGCGGACGCGCCGAGGTCGCCGGAGGCGACGTCGATCACCCGGTAGGCCAGTTCGAGCTTGTTGAGGAAGTCCTTCTCCCACTGGAGCAGCCGGGCGTGCTCGGCCTCGGCCTCCTCCGGGGCGACGTAGGAGAACATCTCGACCTTGTCGAACTGGTGCACCCGGATGATGCCCCGGGTGTCCTTGCCGTAGGTCCCGGCCTCGCGGCGGAAGCAGGGCGAGAAGCCGGCGTAGCGCAGCGGCAGCTTGTCCGCGTCGATGATCTCGTCCATGTGGTACGCCGCGAGCGGCACCTCGGACGTGCCGACCAGGTAGAAGTCGTCCTGCTCCAGCCGGAAGACGTTCTCGGCGGCCTGGCCGAGGAAGCCGGTGCCCTCCATCGCGCGGGGCTTGACCAGCGCGGGCGTCAGCATCGGGGTGAAGCCGGCCTCGACCGCCTGGGCGATGGCCATGTTGACCAGGGCCAGCTCCAGCAGCGCGCCGATCCCGGTGAGGTAGTAGAAGCGCGAGCCGGAGACCTTGGCGGCGCGCTCGATGTCGATCGCGCCGAGGATCCGCCCCAGCTCGACGTGGTCGCGCGGCTCGAAGCCCTCGGCGGCGAAGTCGCGCGGGGTGCCGATGTGCTCCAGGGTGACGAAGTCCTCCTCGCCGCCGATCGGGGCGTCGGGGTGGAGCAGGTTGGCCAGCTGCCCGAGCAGGCGCTGCGCCTCGGCGTCGGCCTCGGACTGCTCGGCGTTGGCGGCCTTCACCTCGGCGGCGAGCACGGCGGTGCGCTTGAGCAGCTCCGCCTTCTCCTCGCCCTGGGCCTTGGGGATCAGCTTGCCCAGCTGCTTCTGCTCGTTGCGCAGTTCGTCGAAGCGGGATCCGGACGACCTGCGGCGTTCGTCGGCACTGAGGAGAGCGTCGACAAGGCCGACGTCCTCTCCTCGGGCACGCTGCGAAGCGCGCACACGGTCGGGGTCCTCACGAAGCAGGCGAAGGTCAATCACAGGGCGAGCCTACCGGTCGGGGGAGGCTGCGTGCCGCTGCATTCCGGTGCGTGGCGGCCCGGTGCCGGACGGTGGCGGATCCGGTGGCAATTCCGGCTTTCTCCGTGATGATCGCTTCTTGTCATCCTCTGTCCCATTTTGGCGGGCATAAGCGCGCTTGTCGGCTCTGGGGTGCTCCGGGAATCCCTGGGGATAACTCGACCCGCCCTGTGGATATCTCGCAGTGGCCTGGGGGTTCATCTCTTTGTCCACAGTTCCCCGGATCGGGCTGTGGACATCGGGGTTCGGGGCCCCCGGGTGGCTCGGAACCCTCCCGGCGTCCGCCAAACCTCGTGCTTACACACGTTTGCGTGACTTTTGATGGCCGATCGGCTTCCTCGGGGTAAACGACCGGACGGCAGGGGCATTTGTCCGGTTTGAATCCGCTGGGCCGAGTTCGTGATCATGGCGTCACGGGAAGGCGATCTGTCGACACATCCCCAGCCTGTGGATAACTGGGCGGTGGACTCTCTCGGGTTGCCTGGGGAAAACTCTCTCAGTCGACACTCAGGAATGTAGGCACGCAGTGATCGAAAACGCTCAAAGATGATCGCTCACTGCTCACCGCGGCCGTCGAGGCAGCGCGAGAGCCAGTCTGCGGCCTCGTTGAACTCGGCGTCCGAGGTACCCGGCCTGACCATCGGCGGCTGCTCGTCCGCACGCGGATAGGAGCCCAGGAAGCGCACCTGCGGGCAGATCCGGTGCAGTCCCATCAGCGCCTCGCTCACCCGGCGGTCGGTGATGTGCCCCTCGGCGTCGACCGAGAAGCAGTACTGGCCCAGGCCGCCGCCGGTGGGGCGGGACTCGATGCGCATCAGGTTCACCCCGCGCACGGCGAACTCCTGCAGCAGCTCCAGCAGTGCGCCCGGGTGGTCGTGGGCCAGCCAGAACACCGCGGAGGTCTTGTCCGCCCCGGTCGGCGCCGAGGTCCGCCCCGGCCGGCCGACCAGGACGAAGCGGGTGGTCGCGCTGGAAGCGTCGTGGATGTCGGTCGCCAGCGGCTCCAGCCCGTACAGCGCCGCCGCGAACTCCCCGGCGAAGGCCCCGTCGAACTTCCCCTCCTGCACCAGCCGGGCGCCCTCCGCATTGGACGAGGCCGACTCCCAGCGCGCGTCCGGCAGGTTCGCCGCCAGCCAGCGACGCACCTGCGGCTGCGCCACCGGGTGGCCGGTCACCGTCTGCACGCCGGCCAGTTCCGTCCCCGGGCGCACCAGCAGGGCGAAGGCGATCGGCAGCAGCACCTCGCGGTAGATCATCAGCGGCTTGCCGGTCGCCAGCTCGTCCAGGGTCGCGGTGACGCCGCCCTCCACCGAGTTCTCGATCGGCACCAGCGCCGCCGCCGCCTCGCCGTTGCGCACCGCGTCCAGCGCCGCCGCCACCGACACCGAGGGCACCAGCTCCCGGGTCGCCGCCTCGGGCAGCGTCCGCAGCGCGGCCTCGGTGAACGTCCCCACGGGGCCGAGATACGTGTAGCGATGGGCGGACAAGAGGGCCTCCGGGACCGGAACCGTGCACAACTGGTCCGGAACAACGTTAGTCACTCCGTCCCGCCCGGGTGACCACGTCCCGGTGCGTGGACGTCCCGGTGCGTGGACGGCAGCGGCCCGCCGGGGTCAGCGCGGGCGGTCACCGGTGATGGTGACGCGCTCCATCACCCGGGGCGCGGGGAAGTAGTCGGAGACCGCGTAGTGCTGGGTGATCCGGTTGTCCCAGAAGGCGACCGAGCCCGGGGCCCAGCGGAAGCGGCACTGGTACTCCGGGTGGGCGGCCTGGGCCTGGAGCAGGTCGAGCAGCTCGGCGCTCTCGCCCTCCGGCAGGCCGACGATGCGGTCGGTGAAGACCCGGTTGACGTAGATCAGTTCGCGTCCGGTCTCCGGGTGGGTGCGGACCACCGGGTGCTCGACCGGCGGATGGAGCGCGCGTTGCCGCTCGCGCTCGGCCGGGGGCATCAGCAGGCCGAAGCTGCGGAGGAAGTCGTGCACCGCCCGCAGTCCCGCGAGCCGCTCCCTGACCCGCTCCGGCAGCCCGTCGTACGCCGCCGCCATGTCCGCCCACAGGGTGTCGCCGCCCACCTCGGGCAGTTCCACGGCGCGCAGCACCGAGCCCAGCGGCGGGGCCGGGGCGAAGGAGACGTCGCTGTGCCAGACGTTCTCCACGCCCGGCTGCGCCTCGTCGTGGGCCAGCCGGACCACCTCGGGCAGGGCGGCCTTGGGCAGGAAGGGGTGGACCTCCGGCACGCCCCAGTGCCGGGCGAAGGCGGTGTGGGAGGCCGCGTCGAGCCGCTGCTCCCGGAAGAACAGCACCTTCCACTCCAGCAGCGCCCGCTTCAGCTCCGCCAGCACCTCCGGCGCGAGCGGGGCGGCCAGGTCGACCCCCTCGACCTCGGCGCCGATCGTCGGCGAGTACGGGGTCAGCGCGAACCGCCGGTACGGGCGCAGCGCCGTGTCGTCGGCCGTCCGGCGCAGCACCCGGGCGGCGACGGAGGGGCGGACGGGGCGTCCTGGTGCGGCGGTGCTCATGGCGGTGCCTCCCGCTCGGTTCGGCCGTGCGATGCCGGATGACGAGGACATCGTGCGACCGGGAGCGTGAGGACGCCAGAGCCGTGCCCGCCCGGGGTGGAGCTCCGTCCGTCCCCTGCCGTCCGTCCCGCCGTCAGGACTCCAGCAGTGCCTGCCCGACATAGCCGTCCGGACCGCTCGCGCCGCCCGGGACCGCGAACAGGCCGCTGGACTCGTGCGCGATGAACGTCGACAGCGCGTCGCCGCGCGAGAGCTTGCGCTGGACCGGGACGAAACCGGTGAGCGGGTCCGACTGGAAGGCCACGAAGAGCAGCCCGGCGTCGGGCGAGCCGTCCGGGCGGAAGCCGTCCGCGTAGGAGTAGCCCCGGCGCAGCATCGCCGCACCCTGGTTGGACTGGGCGGCGGCGACCCGGATGTGGGCGTCGCCCGGGATCGCCAGCGAGCCGTCGGCGCCGAACTTGTCCAGGTCGACCGGGGTGGTCTCGGTCCCTCCGGACAGCGGCGCGCCGGAGGCCTTGTGACGGCCGATCACCCGCTCCTGGACAGTGAGCGACTGCTGCTCCCAGCTGTCGAGCAGCATCCGGATCCGGCGGAAGACGACGTAGCTGCCGCCCGCCATCCACGCCGGTCCGCCGCCGCCCTGCGCCGGGACGAAGATCTCGGAGTCGAAGGCGGCGTCGGTGGGCTTGGGGTTGTTGGTGCCGTCGATCTGGCCCATCAGGTTGCGCCCGGTGTGCGGCTGCGCGGTCGCCCCGGGGGAGCGGCTGAAGCCGTTCATCTGCCAGCGGACCCCGGCCGCTCCGGCCGCGAGCCGCTGGAGCGTGCGGACGGCGTGGAAGGCCACCAGGCCGTCGTCGGCGCAGACCTGCACCCACAGGTCGCCGTCGCAGTCGGCCCGGACCAGCGCGTCCGAGGCGAACACCGGCAGCGGCGCGAGCTGCTCTGGCAGCCGGTCGGCCAGCCCGGCCTTGGCGAAGACCGAGGCCCCGAGGCCGAAGGTGACCGTCAGCGAGCTGGGCCCGGCGTCCAGCGCGACGTCGGTGTCGGTCACGCCGGGGGGTGTGCGGCCCTCGGCCATCGCCGCTGCCGCCGCCGACCAGCGCTTCAGCAGCGAGGTCAGCCCGGCCCGGCCGGTGCCCGCCGTCAGGTCGAAGGCGGTGGCGTACATCCGGGCCTGCATCGGCTGGACGATGCCGGCCTGGTGCGTCCCGAAGAACGGCACGCTGTCCGCGCCGAGCGCGGTCAGCGGTTCGGCAGCCGCCGCCCCGCCGCCCGGAGCGGACGCGGAGGTGTGCGCCCCGTAGCCGGCGGCGGCGCCGACGGCGAGCCCGACCGCGCCGCCGGCCCCGGCGGTCGCCAGCAGGCGCCGCCGGGTGACGGTGGGCCGGGGCTCGCTGCTCCCGTTGCTCTGCTGCTCGGTCACGGTGCTGCGGTCCTGGTTCCGGTGCTGCTGCTGTCGGTTCTGCTGCGGCATGGCTCAGCCCACCTGGATCGTGGTGGAGACGGTGGTCTCGTCGATGGCGTCCGAGCGGATGCTCACGGCCATCAACCAGCTCCCCTGGAGCGGGAGTTCGAGGTTGGCGGCGGCCCAGTGGCCGACGTCGACGTGGTCCAGGGAGACCGGGAGCGGACCCAGCTGCTTGGCCGCGAGCGAGAGCGAGACGTCCAGCTCGGGGACGTCGACCGGCTGGCCCTTGCTGTCGAAGACATAGGCGTGCAGCGTGTTCAGCCCGGTCCGGGCCGGGTCGATCTCGATGTTGACCTTGCCCACCGCGTTGTCGCCGGAGCCGCCGGTGTTGAACGGCAGGGTGACGTTGACCGGCAGGTTCTGGGTCGCGGCGAAGGCGGCCTTCTGCTCGGTGACCGCCCGCCCGGGGGCGGAGTTGGTGAGCAGGGTGGTCACGATCAGCACGACCACCGCGAAGCTCACCTCCAGCAGCACGGAGCGCAGCAGCATGCCGCGCGCCGGGCTCGCGTCCCGTGCCCGCCGGTCGACCACCCCGGCCCGCAGCGCCTGCTGTCGGGCGAGCTGCGCCCGGCGCACCGGGTCGTCGGACTGCTCGGTGTCGGGCTGCTCCGCGTCGGCCGACTCGGTGCCGGCCGGCTCGGCACCGGCGGCTTCGTCACCGGCGGGCGTCACGGCGGCGGCCGGAGCCGGCTGGTCGCGCAGCACGGCCGTCCAGCGGCGGGACATCCACGCGGCGGCGAGCATCACCAGCACCGCGCCGATCTTCACCAGCAGCAGTTGCCCGTAGGTCGTGGAGACCAGCGCGCCCCAGCTGCCCAGGCCGCGCCAGGCCTGGTAGACCCCGGTGCCGACGAGCGCGGCGACGGAGCACATGGCGATCGTCGAGAACCGGGCGACCTGGACCGCGCCGATGCCGCCGTCCGCCTCCGAGCGGCGGAGGCCCACCAGGACGGTGGCCAGTCCACCGAGCCAGCAGGCCATGGAGAGGATGTGCACCATGTCCAGCGGGACGGCGAGGGCGACCTGCATGCCGACCGAGGCGTGGTCGCCGAGGGCCCAGGTGCAGGCGAGGGCGACGGCGAGGACGGCCCAGGCCACGCCGAGCACGACCCGCACCCGGAGCTCCTGCCGGGGGCCGGTTCCGGCGCCCTCGGCCCGGTCCGGGTCCGCCTCCGGGGCCGGGGCCTCGGCGGCCGGCTCGGCGCCGATGCCGGCCTGGCCGGCCAGCACGGCCAGGAACACCCCGACGGCCGCCAGCAGCAGGACCCGGACCACCAACAGCGTGCCCAGCCGCTCGCCCAGGCTCTGCTGGATCAGCGACAGATCGAAGACCCCGCCGAGGCCGCCGGCCTGGGCATAGGGTCCGCGCAGCAGCAGTTCGGCGACGGTGGAGAGCAGCAGCGCCACCCAGCCGCCGAGCATCAGCCGCTGGACCGAGCGCAGCCGCACGCCGCGCGGCCAGCAGCGCAGCACCAGCACCACCGAGCCGATCAGCAGCGCGTACGCGCCGTACTGGACGCTGCGGCTGCCGCCGTAGAGCGCGCCGACCAGCGCGTTGCCCTTGGGCGCCTGCTCCCCCGCGACACTGGTGGTGGCGGAGGCGTGGCCGTAGGAGAAGGTGAACGCCCCGGACACCGGGTGGGTGTCGGCGGAGATCGCCCGCCAGGCCACGGTGTAGGTGCCCTCGGCCAGTCCGCTGCCGAGCTGCACCTGGGCGGTGGTGTCGTCGTTCCCGGCATGGCCGGTGGAGCCACTGGTGACCTGCTTGCCGCTGGGGTCGAACACCCGCAGGTCGTCGGGGGAGAGCGTGACCTGCTCGCTGAAGTGGAGGGTCACCTCGGTGGGCGCGGTCTGCACGACCGTTCCCTCGGCCGGGTCGGTCGACAGCAGCGCGGCGTGGGCGGAGGCGGCGGTGGCCCCGGCGAGCATCAGCGCGAACAGCGTGGCGAGCGCGCCGAGCAGCGCGCCGATCCGGCGGTGCAGCGGCCGGACGGTCCGGCCCGGGGAGGTGCCGGACGGGTTCCTGCGGCGGGTGGGGGCAGTGGGCGTCGGCATCATCAACTCGCGGGCTGGTAGGTCAGCGGCTGGACGGTGGCCTGGACGGTGATCGTGCCGGCCTGCCGGAAGGTCAGCAGCAGCTCGATCCGGTGCCCGAGCACCGGCGCCGGGGACAGGCCCATGAGCATGACGTGCTTGCCGTCGCGGGCGAACAGCGCCGAGCCGTGCGCCGGGACGGTGACGCCGCCGGTGATCGCGCTCATCGAGGTGGCCGTGGACTGGTCCATCTCGGCGCTCTGCGCGGTCGGGGCGCTGACGCTCAGCAGCTGGTCGGCGGTGCCGCCGCTGTTGTTGATGTCGAAGTAGGCCACGGCCATGTCGGGCGAGGCGGGCATCGGCACGTAGGCGCCGGTCACCGCGATCTTCGCGGGCGAGGCGGGCCCCGCCCCGGCCGCGCCCTGGTGGTCGGTCCCGGCGCAGGCGGCCAGCCCGAGCCCGAGCGCCGCCGCGACGGCTGCGCAGGCCACCGCGGTCCGCCTCACGAGGACACGCTCCGGATCATCAGCGGCAGGTCGTGGGCGAAGTCCTGCCACGGCACGCCGCTGGTGTACAGCACATGGGCCTTGTTGTCGGAGGGGAAGAAGCCCAGCACCTCGGCCCCGTGCACCGGCTCCTGGCCGGCCTTGGGCGCGGCCACGTAGACGCCGACCGACTGCGCGGCCTTGATGATCGTGTTGATGTCGCCGGTCAGCCCGATGAACTTCGGGTTGAAGGAGTTGAGCCAGGTCTGGATGGTGCTCGGGGTGTCCACGGTCGGGTCGGTGCTGATGAAGACCACGTCGATCTGCTGCTGCTGGGCCGCGGGCAGCTTGGACAGGGCGACGGCGATGTCGCCCATGGTGGTCGGGCAGACGTCGGGGCAGTGGGTGTAGCCGAAGTACAGCAGCATCGCCCGGCCGGCCGTGCGCTGCACCAGGTCGTAGGGCTTGCCGCTGGTGTCGGTGAGCGTGACGTCGGGCTTGTCGAAGGTCCGGGGCAGCAGCACGCCCTGGTACGGCGAGGCGGCGCCGCCGTTGTCGCTGACGGCGGACTGGGCGTTGCTGCCGGAGCCGGAACCGGAGCTGCCGCAGGCGGTGAGCAGCAGGCCGGCGCCGACGGCGAGGGCGCCGCCGAACAGGGTGCGCCGGGAGAGCGGGTGGGAGGTGCGGTCGGACATGTCGTGGGTCCGTTCTTTCGGACGAATGCGGGTGCCGGGGCCGGGAGGGCCGATGAGGGGGGCGCGGGGCGGGCTGCCGGACGCGGTTGCGCCGGGCAGCCCGCCCCGCGCGCGGTCACACGTCGGTACGGCTGCGTCCCGGCGTCCCGGCGGCCGCGCTGCCGCCGCGCCGCCAGCCGAGGAAGCCGAAGGCGATGCCGAGCAGACCGACGACCACGCCGACCCCGCCGAGGACCCGGGCCAGGGTGTCCGAGTCGGAACCGGTGGCGGCCGAGGCAGTGGTGGTGGCCTTGGGCGCGGCGGGCGCGCTGCTGCTGCTCGCGGCGGCGTCGGTGAGGGTGAGCACCGGCGCCGGGTTGGCCGGCTCGGGCTGCCCGGGCTCCTCGTTCTGGATCCAGCGGACCACCGAGCCGTCGCTGTAGGTCTGCAGCGCCTTGAAGGTCAGGGCGTCGGTGTTGCTCGGCAGCTGCCCCATGTCCACGGTGAAGTCCTGGTAGTAGCCGGGCTCGATGGCCCCGCCGGTCCAGGTGATGGACGAGACCGCATCGGTGATCGAACCGTCGTCGGTGACGATCGGGGTGGCCAGCTTGACGTTGGTGATGGTGGCCTTCCAGCCGGGCGTGGGCGCGACCAGCACCGAGGCGATCGGGGTCGCGGTCGGGAAGTAGACCTGGACCTCGGTGGTCGAGGCGTTGTCCTTCTCGTTCGGCACCCGGAAGGAGAAGGTCTGGTCGGACGCGCCCTTGGCGGCGGTCGAGGGCTGGACGGTCACGTGGGCCGAGGCGGGTCCGGCGATCAGCAGGACACCGGCCGCCGCGAGCGCGGCGACGGTGCCGGTACGGCGCTTGACGGCTGTGGTCGTACGCATGGTTCAGGGCTCCAGGAGTGAGGAGTGCGAAGTACTGCGGGCAGGTGGGGGCATGCGGCCCGACCCGCCCCTCCGCGGCCCTGTCGACGACGGGGGAAGGCGTGGGTGCAGGTGGTCAGGCCGCCGGCGCCACGGGTGGTCCGCGCCGCACGACCTGGTGCCGCAGCAGCGTGCGACGCGGCAGCCGCCAGGGGGCGCGGTCGGCGGCGGTCCCGGCGCGGGCCGGCTCCAGGCCGACCAGCCCGTGCAGCAGCGCGGCGGCCAGCGCCAGCACGGTGCGCAGCGGGGCGGCCCAGGTGCGGGCCGTCGTCTCGGCGTGCGACCCGACCGCGCGGGCCGCCCGCCAGAGCGCCGCCTCGCCGCAGCGCAGCCACCAGCCGATGGCCAGGGCCGCGCCGAGGTGGCCCAGCAGCATCAGCGGGGTGAGTCCGAGGACGGCCGAGTGGGTCCAGAAGTCGAGGTGCGGCAGGGCGGTGACGACCAGGTGCGGGTCGAGGCCGGCCCGGCTGACGATCTGGCCGGCCGTGGTACCGGGCGGGAGGGCGCCGGCGGCCGAGCCGGAGGCGTCCGGGCCGCATATCAGCCGCATCGCCAGCTCGGTGAGGGCATTGCCACCACTGCTCGCGGCGCCGGCCGTCATGTCCATCCCCGGCATGCCGGCCATGGCGCCGGAGGTCTCGTGGAAGAAGAGGTGCAGGCCGAGCTGGCCCACCGCCAGTCCGGCCGCGATCGAGCCCAGCGAGCGTTCCCGTCCGGCCAGCGCGGTCGCCACGGCCCACACCACCAGGCCGCCGACCAGCAGCGCGGGCAGGGTCACGGTGCCGCCACCGCCGAGGCTGTGGCCGAGCCCGGACACGACGACGCAGACCATCGCGAAGGGCAGGGCCCGCAGGGCGCGAAGGTCGAGCGCGAGGGCGCGCATCGGACGTCGCAGGCGTGGACGTCCCACCAGGCTCGTGAACATGACGTCGGCCAGTCTCTCACCGCGTCCCCGCCGCTCCCCGGGCGGGGCACGGAATCAGGACATTCCGCTGATCGAGGCGGCCGTCGACGGCGCAGCGGCCCGGCCTCGTGCCCCGGCGCACCGACTGTGGGCGTACGCCCCGATGCGCGCCGTACGGGTGTTCCTGCCCCCTGTACATCCGCCGCCGGGGTGACAAGTCCGCCGGGGAACGGTTGATTCCCCGCACCCTCGGCAATACGTACTGGTATGTGGAGCCCCAGCCAGGAGGAGCCGGTCGTGGACATCTGGTGGTCTCTGCATCTCCGACGCGAACCGGCGAGCGTGCCGCTGGCGCGGCGCATCCTGCTGGGGACGATGGCCTCGGCCGGCGTCGACCCGGACATCTCGCACGAGGTCGGCGTCGCGCTGACCGAGGCCTGTGCCAACGCGGTCGAGCACGCCACCCATGTCTCCGGGACCGGCGAGGACAGCGGTTTCCAGGTCACCGCGACCATCGAGGACGGCAGGCTGCGGGTCGAGGTCACCGATACCGGGCCCGGCTACTCGGCGGCGCCCGGCCCGGTGCCGGTGCGCTCCGGTCGCGCCGGGGCGCGCGGCGGAAGGGCCGGGCGCCGAGCCCACCTCGGCGCGATTCCGGCCGACGCCGGGCTGCAGCTGCCCGATCCGGGCGCCGAGCACGGGCGCGGCCTGTTCCTGATCCGCGCCCTGGTCGACCACGTCCAGTTCCGCAACCATCCGCGCAGCGGGGCGGTCGTCTCCTTCGACAAGACGCTGAAGTACTGCGACCGGCCGCTGCTGCACGCCTCCTGAGCTTGACCCTCACGCGACGTCAGGATCCAGGCTGACCGTGTCGGGGGAGAGCTGAGGAGGAGACCGCGATGGAGCACCCGCGTCCGCGCGACGACGGCGCCGGCGGCTACTCGGTCGGGCAGGTGGCCGGCTTCGCCCGGACCACCGTCCGCACCCTGCACCACTACGACGAGATCAAGCTGCTGTCACCCAGCGGCCGGACGCCGTCCGGCTACCGCCGGTACGACGACGCCGACCTGGACCGGCTGCAGCAGATCCTCTTCTACCGGGAACTCGGCTTCTCCCTCGACGACATCGCGTCCGTCCTGGACGACCGGGGCGTCGGCCCGACCGAGCACCTGCGCCGCCAGCAGCGGCTGCTCGGCGAGCGGATCACCCGGCTCCAGCGGATGGCCGCGGCCGTGAACGAGGCACTGGAGGCAAGGACGATGGGAATCCGGCTCACCCCCGAGGAGAAGTTCGAGCTCTTCGGCGAGGGCTACCAGGAGTACGAGGCGGAGGCCGAGCAGCGCTGGGGCGAGTCCGACGCCTGGAGGCAGTCGCAGCGCCGCGCGGCGGAGCTCAGCAAGGAGGACTGGGTCCGGATCAAGGCCGAGGGCGACGCGATCATGCGCCGGATCGCCGAGGCGGTGGGTGCGGGCGTCGCCGCCGACAGCGAGCAGGCCATGGCCATCGCCGAGGACCACCGGCAGCATGTCTGCCGCAACTTCTACGACTGCTCCCATGCGATGCAGCGCGGGCTCGCCGAGATGTACATCGGCGACGACCGCTTCACCGCGACCTACGAGGAGGTGGCGCCCGGCGCGGCCGTCTGGTTCCACGACGCGGTCCTCGCCAATGCCGACCGCGCCGAGTCCCGGGGCGGATCCGCGGGCTGACCACCGGAGCCGCTGCGGCCGAAGGCCCGCCGGTAGCCGGTGGGCGTGGTCCGCATGGCGCGGGTGAAGTGGTGGCGGTAGGTGGCGGCGCTGTCGAAGCCGACGGCGGCGGCGACCTCCGCCACCGTGCCCTCGCCGGCCTCCAGCAGCGGCAGGCTGGCCGCGATCCGCTGGGCGATGACCCAGCGGATCGGGCTGGTCCCGGTGCGGCCGGCGAAGTGCCGCAGGTAGGAGCGCTCGGACATGGTCGCCGCACGGGCCAGGACCGGCACGGTCAGCGGCTCGGCCAGGTGCTCCAGCGCCCAGGCCATGCTCCGGGCCACGCCGTCCGCCTCCTCCGCGACCGGCCGGACCGCCGCCTCGATGAACTGCGCCTGGCCGCCCTCCCGGTGCGGCGGCACCACGAAGCGCCGGGCGACGGTGTTGGCGACGGTCGCCCCGTGGTCGGCGCGCACCAGGTGGAGGCAGAGGTCGATGCCGGCCGCGCTGCCGGCGCTGGTCAGCAGCCGCCCGTTGTCGACGTAGAGCACCCCGGGGTCGACCTCGACCGCCGGGTGCCGCTCCTGCAGCAGCCGGGTGTATTGCCAGTGGGTGGTGGCCCGCTGCCCGTCCAGCAGCCCGGTCGCGGCCAGCGCGAACGCGCCGGAGCAGATCGACACCAGCCGGGCGCCCCGCCGGTGGGCCGTGCGCAGCGCCTCGACCAGCGCCGGCGGGACCGCGCCGGAGACGTCCGACACCCCCGGGACGATCACCGTGTCGGCGGCGGCGAGCACGTCGAGCCCGTGCTCGGCCCGGATGCCGAAGCCGCCGACGGCCCGCAGCTCCCGCCCGGCCTGCTCGGCGCAGACCCGCAGCCGGTACCAGGGCAGCTCGCCGACCTCGGGCCGGTGCAGGCCGAACACCTCGACCACGACCCCGAGTTCGAACGGCGCCATGCCGTCGAAGGCCAGCACGGCCACCTGGTGCGGCGCCGCCCGCGGCGGCCCGAGCGGGAGGTCGGTCATCGGCGCGTCAGCCGCGGAGGCCGGACATCCAGGACTCGATTCCGTCGGCCGTGCGTGGCAGGCCGGCCGAGAGGTTGCGGTTGCCGTCGGCGGTGACCAGGATGTCGTCCTCGATCCGGACGCCGATGCCGCGGTACTCCTCGGGCACGGTCAGGTCGTCGGCCTGGAAGTACAGGCCGGGCTCGACGGTCAGCACCATGCCGGGTTCCAGCACGCAGTCGACGTACTCCTCGGTGCGGGCGTGGGCGCAGTCGTGGACCTCCAGGCCGAGCATGTGGCCGGTGCCGTGGAGGGTCCACCGGCGCTGCAGCGCCAGCTCCAGGGCGCGCTCCAGCGGGCCTTCGAGCAGGCCCCACTCGATCAGCCGCTCGGTGAGCACGCGCTGGGCGGCCTCGTGGAAGTCGCGGTAGCGGGCACCGGGACGGACCGCCGCGATGCCCGCCTCCTGGGCGTCGTAGACGGCGTCGTAGATCCGGCGCTGCAGCGCGTTGAAGGCGCCGTCGATGGGCAGGGTGCGGGTGACGTCGGCGGTGTAGAGGGTGTGGGTCTCCACGCCGGCGTCCAGCAGCAGCAGCTCGCCGGGGCGGACCGGGCCGTCGTTGCGGACCCAGTGCAGGGTGGTGGCGTGCGCTCCGGCCGCGCAGATCGTGCCGTAGCCGACGTCGTTGCCCTCGACCCGGGCGCGGCGGAAGAAGGTGCCCTCGATCCAGCGCTCGGAGGTGGCCACGGCCTGCGCCAGTTCGCGGACGACATCGGTGAAGCCGTTGGCGGTGGCGTCGCAGGCGGCCTGCAGCTGCCCGATCTCCCACTCGTCCTTGACCAGCCGCAGCTCGCTGAGGAAGACCCGCAGCTCCTCGTCGCCGTGCTTGGTGGTGTGCTCGGCGAGCGCCGCCTCCAGCTCCGCGTCGTGGGAGCGCAGCACCCGGGTCGGGGCGGGCTGCTCGTCGGCGGTCGCGGCGAGCTCGGCGACGACCTTGCGGACGTCCCTGGTCGGCAGCCCCAGCAGCGCCTCGGCCTCGGTCAGGCTGTGCCGGCGGCCGACCCAGAGCTCCCCCTGGCCGTCGAGCCAGAACTCGCCGTTCTCGCGGTCGGAGCGCGGCAGCAGGTAGACGGCGGCCTCGTGGCCGCCCCCGGCGCGGGGTTCGAGCACCAGCACCGCGTTCTCGCTCTGGTCGCCGGTGAGGTGGACGTACTCGCTGGAGGGACGGAACGGGTAGTCGCAGTCGTTGGCGCGGGTCTTCAGCCGACCGGCCGGGACCACCAGCCGCTCCCCGGGGAAGCGCTCGGAGAGGGCGGCGCGGCGCTTGGCGGCGTAGGCGGACTGCTCGGCGGGGAGGAGGTCGTGCAGCTCGGTGTCGTCCCAGCCGGACTTCATGACCTCGGCCAGCTCGTCCGAGAGGGCCGGGTAGAGGCCGTTCTTCCGGCTCCTCACCGGGGCCTCCTCGGCCTCGTCCCCGGCGGTCCCGCCGGCGTCCTCGGTCCGGTCGTCCGTCGCTGCTGTCACCTGCGTCACCTGCGGGTCCTCCTCGTCGTGCGGGACTGCCCCGGCACGTCGAGGCTCCGACGGGTGGGCGGTCCCGACAATCCTATGACCGTCCCGGAGGTCGCCCGGCGGCCGCCCGGAGCGGGCGGGGTCAGACGAACCGGGCCGCGAGCAGCACGATGTCGTCCTCACGGGTGTCCGCCTCCGGCGCCGGACGGCTGCCGTCGCGGTCGCCGACCCGGTCGCTGTCCCGCTCGCTCTCGCAGGCGTCGAGGAGGTAGCTGCAGAAGTGCTCCAGGTCGTGGCGGACGTCGCGGGGGGCGGACGCGGCGGCGGAGCGCAGCCGCAGCTGACCGGCGTGCAGCGAGGGACCGCAGCGGCGGGCCAGGCCCTCGGTGTAGAGCAGCAGCAGATCGCCCCGGTCGGCGCGGAGCTCCACACTGGGCGCCTCCCAGCAGCTCAGCATCCCCAGCGGCGCGGAGAGCGAGGTCTCGACGAAGCTCGCGCCGAAGGAGCTGACCAGCAGCGGCGGGCAGTGCCCGGCGCCGGCCAGCGAGAGCCGCCGGGTCGCCGGGTCGAGGTAGGCGTAGAGGGCGGTGGCGGTGCGCGCCGGTTCGGTGGCCTTGAGCAGCAGCTCCAGATCGCCGAGCACGGCGACCGGGTCCTCGCCCTCCAGCACCGCGTAGGCCCGCAGCGCCGCCCGCAGCCGGCCCATCGCGGCGGCGCAGTCGGCCCCGCCGCCGGTGACGCTGCCGACGCTCAGGGCCAGGCAGCCGTCCGGGAGTTGGAGTGCGTCGTACCAGTCGCTGCCGTGCGACCCGTCGAGTCCGGCGGGCAGGCAGCGGGCGGCCAGCTGCACCCGGGGGAGCCGGGGCAGCCGGTCCGGCAGCAGCCCCCGGCGGAGCGTGTCGGCGGTGCGGCGCAGCCGCTCGCGCTTGACCTCCAGCGCGATCAGCCGGGAGGCGGCGGCGCAGTAGAGGCCGGCCAGCCGCTGCTGCCGCTCGGCCGGAGCGGTCGGCCGGTCGTAGAACCAGACGGCCACGCCGAAGGGGGCGGTGCCCTCGCCGGGAACGGTGAGCGGCAGCGCGAAGGAGGCGCCGAAGCCCAGGCAGCGGGCGACCTCGTGGAAGCGGGCGTCCGGGTCCACGGCGTCCAGCGGCCGACCGGGTCCGGGCACGGCGGTGCCACCGTCCCCGACGTTCGAGGGGCGGCGTTCGAGGGGGCGGCGTTCGACGGACCGTCGCTCGGCGGTCCGGCGCTCGGCGGTCCGGCGTTCAATGGATCGGCGTTCAGCGGACCGGGGTTGAGCACCTGGCTGCAGCCGTTCAGCAGCCCCGCGTACATCGCGCTGTCACGCGGCACGGTCTCCAGGGCGCCGAGCGCGGAGTGGTCGAAGCCGAGGCCGACGATGGTGCCGGGGGCGCGGACGGTGCCGAAGGCCGGCGGGCGGCCGTCGGAGCTCTCGGTGAGCAGCACCATCCCGCGCTGCGCGCCGACCAGGGTCGCCCCGGCCTCGAGTACGTCGCGCAGGGTGTCCTCCAGGGTGGAGGAGGCGGTCAGCCGCTCGGTGAGGCCGTAGAGGGCGCTGAGCTCGGAGAACGGGTCGGGCTGCGGCTCCTTGAGCGGGTCCCTGGGCTGGTCCTTGGGCTGTTCGGGGGTCCGCGGCGGGTTGGCCGGGACACTGGGCGACGGCGCCTGGCCGGGAGTCGCAGCCAGGGGCAGTGCGGTGCCCAGGACGGGAGCGCGGGTGCCGACCGGCTGCTCCTTGCCGGGGGCCTGGTCCGGGTCGAGCATCTGACCGGAGCGGGGTGACGGCGAATCAACCATGGTGGGTGCCCTTCACGATGGGTGCGAGCGGGAAGGGGAAGCCGACGAGTGTGGTAACGCGGCGTGAGCGGATCTCATGGCCTGCCGTCAGAGGTGTGCGCCCATTTTGCCCGTATTTATGCACCTTGCGCCCCCATGTCATGCCATGTGGCAATTAATGGTTCACTTCTACACATACCGATTGGGTGATGTCCAGAACTGTGACGTGTTGGTCGATTGGTGTCTGATGGGTCGACGACAGTCGAAAATATGGCCGAACAGCCGGATACTCAGCGTGAGTTCTGTCGAGCGGAGAGTTCCCGGCCGACCTCGCGGTAGCGCCGCAGTTCGCGAAGTCCCGCCCGCAGCCCGGCCTGTAGGCCGTGCCGGCTCGGTCGGTGGGCCAGCGCCAGCGGCACCTCCACCACCCGGAAGTCCTGTCGGAGCAGGTCGATGATCAGACCGGGGCCGGTGGCGACCGGGCTCGACAACTGCGGCGCGATCGCGCCGAACGCGGCGGCGCCCAAGCACAGTTCGCCCGCCAACGGGTAGGACGCGTCGAAGCCGGTGGCCCGGCGGATGCCGAGCCGCGCCCGCCGCGAGGCCGCACCGGCGGCCACCGTTGCCGACCCGCCACCCGGGCCGACGCCCGACCCGCCGGTCGACCCGCCGGTCGGCACGCCCAGGGCGACGTCCGCCGTCCCGGCGAGCACCGGCGCCAGCAGTGCCGCAGCCTCGGCGGCGCTCGCGCCCAGATCGGCGTCCAGGAAGAGCAGGCACAGCCGACCGGAGCCGGCCGTCTCCCGGGCGGCCACCACCCCGCGCCGCTGCGCCTCGGCCCGTCCGACCGGGTGCGGCAGCCGCAGCACCCGGGCCCCGGACTCCTCGGCCACCCGCCAGGTCGAGTCGGTGGAGCCGTCGTCGACCACGACGATCGGTCCCACCCGCGGCAGCTTTCGCGCGGCCAGCACGGTCAGGGCGATCCGGGACGCCTCGTTGCGCGCCGGAATCACCACCACGACGGTTCCGGGAGAATCCGACGCCGGGTCAGAAACCGTGGATGGAACGGAATCGTCGTCGTCGCTCAGCTCCCAGTGCGTATCCATCCCCGGATCGTACGATTGTCGAGCGCCCGGCGCTGCCCCTCCGAGCCCCCGACACTCCCCCGAACGGAGGAACCGTCGGGACCTTGCCGTGCGTCAAACCCGACGATGCGTCAATCTCGTCGGTGAACGTGCAGTTCTGGGGTACAAACCTGGTACGAGACGGCAGTCGCAATCGCCACCCCGCGCCACCTCCCGCCAGCTGTCGCATCTGGTGTTGGGCGTGGTGCGCTTCTCGTAGCGCGAGGTCACGTACCGATCCTTGACTGGTCACGGAAAGGAACGAGTGCTCATGCGCGGGGTCCGCAGGTCGGTTCGAAAGACGGCCGTCGGCACGGTCGGCGGCAGTACAGCCCTCACATCGGCTTTCAGCGCGGTGCTCAGCTCGGTCCACGAGCGGGGTGCACGGAGGAGAGGCAGGGCGCAGCTGCTGTCGGCAGCGACGACCTGCGTGGAGGAATGGCGCTGGCCGGTGGTCCCGGCCGCGGGTGCGCGCGGTGCCGACTCCGGTTGCGGATGCCCGCGCCCGGACTGTCCGACGCCGGGAGCGCACCCGTTCGACCCGCCGCTGCTGGCGGCCACGACCGACGCCCGGATGGTGCGCTGGTGGTGGCAGCAGCGCCCGGACGCGCCGGTGGTGGTGGCGACCGGGGGCCCGGTGTCGGCGGTGAGCCTGCCGATCGGCGCGGGGCGGCTGGCGCTGGGGTACTTCGACGCGCTGCGGGTACGGGTCGGGCCGGTGATCGCGACGCCGACCCGCTGCGTGCTGCTCGTCGCCCCGTACACGATGCAGGAGTTGGCCGAGCTGCTGGTCGCCCAGGAGTGGGTGCCCACCAGTCTCCGCTTCCACGGCACCGGGGGCTTCGTGCTGCTGCCGCCGTCCCGGACCGGAGCCGGGGCACTGCAGTGGCTGCGCGGGCCGGACTCCCCGGAGCCCGAGCCGGTGGCCGGGGTCATGTCAACAGCGTTTCCTGGCACCGGAGTTGCCCCTGCCGACCACGGCGGCGCGCCCTGGCTGCCGAAGGTGGGCACGTTGCTGGAGGCTCTGGTCGCGGCGAGTGCGGCGGCTCCGGACGGGGCACGGTTGGCCTACTGAACGCCTACGGTCGACCGGCACCGGGCCGGACAAGTAAATGCTCGGCCGCTGGCGACGGGGGATGCACCAGCGACCGAGCTGTTTAAACCGTAACAAGAATCGCGCCGCAAGCAAATTCCTTGGACGTCCTGGGAAGCCCGGAATTTCCGATCCGGTGCCTATATGTGATGCACGTCACTCAATTAAGGCAGGATCTGTGAGTTTCCTGTCGATTTGTGACCGCAGTGGGCGATCGGGCAACTGCGGGGAGTGAGCGGTTGTCCGGCCGCCCCCACCGCCCCGGCCGCTCGGCGGCCGGGGCGGTGGGGGCCGTGGAAACGCGTCAGCCGATGGTGACCTGACGGTTCACCAGGTCCGCCCGGCTCTTCCGCTCCTGCGCGGTCAGCGGGGCGGTCTGCGCCAGCGCCCCGGTCAGCCGCTCCAGGAACGCGGCGGCGGGCTTCTCGCAGTCCGCGGCGGTCATCGAAGAGGGCAGGTCCCACACCGGCACGGTCAGTCCGTGCGCCCGGAACGAGCCGACCAGGCGGGTCCCCTCGCCCAGGCCCGACTCGCCCGCGGCCACCAGTCGGGCCAGGGCGTCCAGCAGGACGTCCTCGGTCTGCGGCATGACCCAGCGCAGGTGGTTCTTGTCCGGCACCGAGCACCAGTAGGCGCTGTCCGCCGAGGCCAGCTTCACGGTCGGGATGATCTCCGCGTTGGCCTGCTCCAGCGAGGCCGCGACCTCGCCGGTGGCCGACTCGGCGTCCTCCAGCCAGTACTCGAAGCCGTCGTGCACCACCGGCTCGAACGGCGCGGCCGGATCCAGCAGGTCCTGGAGCCTCGGGGCGTCCGTCGCCGGGCGGCGCGGCGGCACCGGCGTGCCCGGCGCCGAGGCCAGGGCCTGGACCAGGGCGTCGCCCAGGTCGCGGCTGGCGTCGCCGGAGCCGGTCTGGGTCTGCAGGCCCAGCAGCACGCTGCCGTCCTGACGGCGCATCGCCGGCCAGGCCATCGGCAGCACCGTGGCCAGGGTCACCGAGGGCACCTCGCCCTCGGCGGCCGACAGGGCCTCGGGGGTCAGGATCAGCCGGACCGTCGCCGCCGGGACGAGCTCGCGCAGCGCCACCCAGTCGCCCTCGCCGGGCAGTCCCTCGAACGGACGCTGCACCAGCTCCTGCACCGCGTGCGCGGCCTCGCGCCCGTGGCACGCCTTGTAGCGGCGACCCGAACCGCACGGGCAGTCCTCGCGGGCGCCGACGACCGGGATCTCCCCGTTCGCTGCGACGGTCTGCTGCGCGCGCGCGGGCGCCTTCTTCGGGGCCTTCTTAGCCATGGTGCGGATCTCCAGACGGGGCGTGTGGTCTGCCGCCCCGAGCGTAGCCGTCCGGCGGCGTGCTCTCTGCGCGCGGCGTGTCGCCCACTGCGCCGGAACCGGTCAACCGCGCCGGACCTACTGCCTTCCGTCCTGCTGCGGCCGGACCTGCTGTCGTCGGACCTGGTGACGTCGGAGCTGGTGACGCCGGACCTACTGTCCGAGGATCGACCCGCCGCGCCGGGCGTGCCGGGCGCGGGCCGGCAGTACCGCCCACACCGTCACCTCGCCGGGGGCGTCGCGTACGCCCCAGTCGCTCGCCAACTGGCCGACGATGCCCAGTCCGCGTCCACCCCGTGCGGTCAGCGAAGGGCTCCCGCGCCGGGGCCGGGTCGGCCCGCCGCCGTCGGTCACCTCGACGGTGAGCAGGCCGTCGCTGTGCAGTTCCCAGCCGAAGAGCACCTGCCCCTCGTCCTCGTCCAGATTCCCGCCGCCCGTGCTGCCCGTTCCGTACGATTCGACACCGGTCCGACGGCTGGAGGCGTGGGCCTGGGCCGCCTCGAACTCGTCCATGACCGACTCCAGCGGCCGGGCGTGACGGCAGGCATTGCTCAGCAGTTCGGAGAGTATGAGGACGGCGTCGTCTATGACGACATCCGGTACCTGATGCTCCGCAAGGTCTTTGCGCAGCCGTCTGCGCGCCGTGCTCACACTGGCAGGACCATGGGGAACTGCCATGGTCGCCGAAGAAGTCGGCACATCATGCGCCATCACCAGCGACACCCCCGAACCTCCTCCTCTGCCTTACGACAGGGTGTGAATGCCCGGTGCGGACGAGCCGGAAACGGGAATAACGGCATCGTTGGACTTCCTTACGGATGTAAAAACACGGCGCTCCGACGCCTTTTACTCCGCGTAGTCGAATGGTTACTTTCTGCTTGTCGGGGGCGGCGTACGACGGCGTACAAGGGGAAATTCAGGCCATTCCGGCGCACGCCCGTCGCGGACACCCCTGAGCCCCCGGCCGGACCACCCCGGACGACCTGCCCGGCCGGTGGCGCCGGGTCACCTGCAGCCCGTGCTCCCCGTCATTCCCACATTGCCCGCAGCGTCCATTCGGCCACGCCCGGCCCGGGAATCGGCCGGGCATTCGGTACCGGAATCGGTCCCGAGTTCCGTGGTACATCCATTCAATTGCCGTTCTCCGTCGGGAGTTTCGACCCCGGGACGGAGGGCTCGGGCGGCGCGACGGCGCGTGCCGGGGCGCGCCCCAGCTGCTCCAGGACCCGCAGCGGGTAGTTGCTGATGATGGTGTCCACGCCGAGCCGGAGGCACAGCTCCACGTCCCCGGGTTCGTCCACGGTCCAGACGTGCACCCGCTGCCCGGCCCGGTGCAGCGCCGCCACGTAGCCGGGATTCCGCCGGATCAGGTCGATCCCGGGCCCGGCGATCCGCGCCCCGTACGGCAGCCGGCCGTCCCGGTACCAGGGCAGGACCCGCTCCGTCAGGAAGACCGTGGGGAGCTGCGGGGCCAGCTCGCGGACCCGGCGCAGCGAGAGCGCCGAGAAACTCATGATCCGGACCGGCGACGGCTCCCCGGACGAGGGGGTCACCAGGTCGAAGCGGTTCAGCAGTTCGAGCAGGCGGAGTTCCAGCCGTCCGCCCTGGCGGATCGGGTGCTTGGTCTCGATGGCCAGTTCGACCCGTCGGCCGCTGTCGGCGGCCAACCGGAGCAGCCGCTCCAGCGGGAGCACCGAGCAGTGGTCCTCGCCCGTGCCCCGGGCCTTCCAGGAGCCGAAGTCGAAGGCCGAGAGCTGGGCCAGCGTCAGTTCCGACACCACGCCGCTGCCGTCGGAGGTCCGGTTGACCGTCCGGTCGTGGACGCAGACCAGTTGGTCGTCGGCGGTGAGCCGGACATCGCACTCCAGCGCGTCCGCGCCCTGCTCGATCGCCAGCCGGTAGGCGGCGAGGGTGTGCTCGGCGAGGGTGCCGGAGGCGCCCCGGTGCGCGACCACCCGGACGTCGGCGCGGTTGGGCAGTACCAGCCGCGCACCCGCCCGAGCCGCGTTCGAGGTCGCGGCCGGGTTCGGATTCGGAGCCGGGTCCGGGGTGGTGGCCGAGGCGGCCGTCCGGTGGGCCGGAGGACGGTCGCCGGAGGGGCGGTGGGCGGCGAGTGGGGCGTTCGACACGCCTCCACCATAGGTGGGGGCGCTCGAACGCCCGGCTCCCGCCCCGGTCCGCTCGGATGAATTCTCAGCGACCCTTGCGCAACAGCGGGGTGAGCGCCCAGGTGAGCAGCGCCGGGACGAGGAAGGAGAAGAGCGAGGCCGAGGTCCACACCTGGGGGTGGATGTGGGTGGCGTTCTGGGCGTCGGCCCAGAAGTCCGGCCACCACTGCAGCCAGCCGGTGAGCGCGGCGGGGGAGATCAGCTCGTAGACGGCGAAGCCGATCGCCCAGGGCAGCAGCGTCAGCCATCGCGTCGGCGCCTCCTGCGACATGTCCCAGCCGCCCTCGCGCCGGCCGGCGCCGAAGAAGAAGTCCACCGCGAGGACCGCCGACAGCGGCACGAAGACCGCGCCGATCAGCCCGAGGAAGTTCTCGTAGCCGCTGAAGTCGGTCACGCCCAGGCCGAGCACGGTGACCAGCGCGCCGATGCCGACGGTGAGGTAGCGGCGGTCGGCCCTCGGGAAGAGGTTGTGGATGGACATCGCGGTCGAGTAGACGTTGGCGAAGGACTGGTCGGCCTCGCGCAGCACCAGGATCGAGAAGAACACCCAGCCGGCGGTGATGCCCATGAAGGTCGTGAAGATCTTGTTCGGGTCGCCGCCCACCTGCACCAGCGCCAGCAGCCCGACGATGTAGCACCACACCTGGGAGACGGTGTAGCCGCTGAACGCGCCCCAGAACGAGCCGGCGCTGCTCTTCGCGTGCCGGGTGTAGTCGGCGGCGAGCGGGACGAAGGAGATGGAGACCGCGATCACCGAGTCGACGGCCGGCAGGAAGCCGGTCCAGTTGCCGTGCCCGGGGTCGGGGACGCCCCGGCGCAGCAGCTCGACGGTGAAGAACAGCATGGCGACACCGACCGCGATGGCGACGTAGCGGCGCAGCACGGCGATCGAGCCGAGCGGGCGGATCGTCATCGCGGTGGTGAGCACCCCGGCGGCGACCACGTAGACCCAGTGCGGGATCCCCCCGTAGAGCGCGTCCGCGCCCATGGCGATGACGGTGAGCTCGAAGACGCCCCAGCCGACGCACTGGACGATGTTGAGGATCGTCGGCAGGTACGACAGCCGGGTGCCGAAGAGGCCGCGCAGGATCGCCATCGCGGGCGCGCCGGCCCGGGTGCCGATGACGGCCGCGACGGCGAGCATCAGCGCGCCGATGACGGTGCCGATGACGATGGCGGTGATCGAGGCCGCGAGCGAGAGGTCCTTGTTGTTGAAGACCAGCACGGTCGCGGCGCTCTGGAAGCCGATGAGGCTGATGCCGAGGTTGGTCCAGAAGGCCGCCTGGTCCCGGAAGCCCAGGGTGCGGGGCGGTCGGGTGTCCAGGACCAGCGGAGCCTCGGGGCGTTCGCCGCCGCCGGAGGGTGGTTCGAGAACGGCGGAATCGGACGCGGGTGTGGACGCGGACGTGGACGTCACGGTGCTTCAGCTCCCTACGCCGGCATTACCCGGTCAGGTTCAGGCGGTCGGCACCCCGTTTCGGCGCCCTCTCAGCCTGGACAGGTCCAAGCTCCCGCATATGCGTGCGACGTTCATGTTAGGACCACCTGCCCCGTCCGCCCAAGGCGTGTCCAGATCCGGATCGGCCGGACGGGTCCGCCCGGATGAGGTTTGGATGAGGGTGGCCCGGCGGCGCGGGGTGTACGGCCGACGTCGAACCGGTCGGCGGGAGGGGCGGTCGAACGGCCGGTCGGGCCTTCGATCCGATGTCGCCCAGGCTGTAGATCGGCTGTCGGTCGGCTGTTCGGTCGGCTGTTCGGTCGACGCGGGGCGGCCGGGCCTGCCGCCGCCCGCCTCAAAGGTTGATGAGAACTGCTGGCGCACCGGCTCGACCTGCGGTATCAGGAGGTACCTTCATCACTGCTGGATACACGCGCATCGCAGATCGTCGGCGTGCGCACGGCTGGCGCTTATGACGCCCCGACACCGCGTGGGCAATGCTTTGGGGCTCCGGTCCCACTATGAGGAGGTCATTCGTGAGCACCGAGCACGAGGGCGGGTTCGCCGGGTCGGACGACCGGCCCGAGCCCACCGCCGGGGATTCGGTGGCGCCCGCTCCCGACGTGCGTGATGCTGCGGTGGCCGACGGCCCGGCGGTCGCGCCGCCGGTCGACCCGGGCCTCTCCGACTTCCCGCCGCCGTCGGCTGCCCAGCCGCAGCTGCCGCCGGTGCCGCCGGCCCCGGTCGCGCCCGCTGCTCCGGTCGCACCCGTCGCGCCCACCGACGCGTTCGCGGTCCCCGCGCCGCCCGCACCGCCGTACCCCGCCCCCCAGCAGCCCGGGCAGTACCCCCAGCAGGGCGGTCAGTACCTCCAGCAGGGCGGCTACCCGCAGCAGGGCCAGTACCCGGCTCAGTACCCGCAGCCCGGACAGCCGCCCTACGGCTACCCGCAGGGTCAGCAGCCGCTGCCCTACGGTGCACCGTTCCCGGCCGGCAGCGCCTGGCCGCCGCCGCGCAAGAAGCGCCGCCGGGTCGGCCTCGCGGCCGTGCTGGTGGCGACGGCGGTGCTGGCCGGCGGCATCGGCGGCGGCATCGGTTCCTGGCTCGGCAACAACAGCAACAACTCCGGCGACTCCGCCTCGGTGAACCCGAAGGCGCTCAGCCGGTCCCCCGAGAGCATCGCCGGGATAGCTGCGAAGTCGCTGCCCAGCGTGGTGACCATCTCGGCCTCCAACTCGCAGGAGTCGGGCACCGGCACGGGCTTCATCTTCAACAGTCAGGGCTACATCCTGACCAACAATCACGTGGTCGCCCCGTCGACCAGCGGCGGCAAGCTGAGCGTCAAGTTCTCGGACGGCAACAGCTACCCGGCCACGATCGTGGGCCGTGCCGAGGGCTACGACGTCGCGGTGATAAAGATCAACGGCACTCCCAAGGAGAAGCTGGTCCCGCTGCCCCTGGGCAACTCGGACGCGGTCGCGGTCGGTGACACCACCATCGCCATCGGCGCGCCCTTCGGCCTCTCCGGCACCGTCACCTCGGGCATCATCAGCGCCAAGAACCGTCCGGTGGCCTCCGGCGAGTCCGGCGTCGACACCTCGTACATGAATGCCCTGCAGACCGACGCCTCGATCAACCCCGGGAACTCCGGCGGTCCGCTGATGAACTCGGTCGGCCAGGTGATCGGCATCGACTCGGCGATCCAGTCCGCCGGCGCCACCGACGCCGAGGGCCAGTCGGGCAGCGTGGGCCTCGGCTTCGCGATCCCGATCAACCAGGCCGAGTACGTCGCCGCGCAGCTGATCAAGACCGGTCAGCCGATATACCCGATCATCGGCATCCTGCGTGACAACAGCTACACGGGCAACGGCGCGAAGATCGCCTCCTCCGCCATCTCGGGCACGGCGCCGGTCACCGCCGGCGGCCCGGCCGCCCAGGCCGGCCTCCAGCCCGGCGACGTGATCACCGAGTTCGACGGCGTGCTGATCGACAGCGGCCCCACCCTGGTGAGTGAGATCTGGTCGCTCCACCCGGGCGCCAAGGTCCCGGTCGTCTACACCCGCAACGGCGTCACCCACACCACCGAGCTCACCCTCGGCCAGCGCGTCGGCGACGACTCCCAGTAGCACCCGCCCGGCCGACAGCCCCGTACCCCCGGCGCCCCGCGCCGGGACCGTACGGGGCTATTCGCTTCCCATGCACGGGCCGACTCGTGAGAAGATCCCTGGGCGCGGTCTCCCGGGGCCTGCCCCGCGGCGACCTGTGCGAAGGAGAGCTGCCCGAGCGGCCTAAGGGAACAGTCTTGAAAACTGTCGGCGGGGGAGACTTCGCCCGAGGGTTCGAATCCCTCGCTCTCCGCAGGTAGGGAACACGCAGGTCAGGGCGGGTACCGGCTGAATACCGATACCCGCCCTTTTCGATTCCCGTCCCACGCTGTCCCACCCGCGTACCGGGGCTGACCAGCCCGTGTGGAACATCCGTGGAACGGTTCCACACGGGACGCGATCGAACTGCGACCCGGCTTCAGTCGATCGCCCTCGTTTATCGCCGCACAGTGACGATGATCTCCCCCACTCCCCCAAGGTAGGCGGAGCAGCGGTGGGCGCTGCGAGCGTTCTCGAGTAGGAGCCCACCCGTCGCCGAACGCGGACCGAGCTGTTAGCTCTGGCCCGTCTTCATGGCTCGCGCCAACTGGGTGGGCTGGAGGCTCTTGTGGTGGCCTGACAGGCAATCATCCGCTTTGCCCGGTTTCGGAGATGGCCCTGAGGGCCCAACGGTCCATGGTTGTCAGGCTGACGACTAGGCTTTTTGAGAGCGAGAGGGAAGGCCGCCCTGGTCCGTTTGGTTGGCGCCTGAGGCCGAGGCGGACCTTCCCTTCGCTGGTCCCGCACGTCCACTTCCAGTAGAAGGGGGACTCCTGTGGAGTCTACCGAGGTCCCAGAGCCCAAGGACAGGCAAAAGAGCGCAGTTCAGCGCCGTCGCGCGCTGAAGAGGTACGCCCGCGTGGCGTGGCTGAACGCCGTGAAGGGGGCGTCAGCGGCTGCTGGCACTGCCGCTGTGACCTGTGCCGTCTGGTGGCTCCAGAACCGCTAAACCGACGACGAGAAGCAAAGGGGCCTCCGGTGTTTCGATGCTGGAGGCCCTGGTCATGTCCGACGAGGTCTGGCTGGTGACCGATACCATGCGCCTGCGCGAGGGCGAACTCCAGAACTCTTCGGTGGCATTCGCATTCGCATCGCTACGTGCGACTGCAGGTGTTGAGGGGGAGGTGGCCTTGCTCAACACGTTCAACATGAGTGTCGGAGGCAGCCATGCCAGACGAGGTGAAGAACAAGCGCTCGCCCGTCTCCATGACCTTGCTCCATGCCGGCGAGAAGCTCGGGTCGGGCCTGGACTCCGACCTTGGGCGATCCCATCAACGATCCCGAGCTCGGTACCACCGCGCTCCGCTTCTCGCTGAGCGGGGCCGACAAAGTGGTCCGCCTCTTCTGTCAGGACAAGTTCGAGCTCATTGATGTCCTGGTCTCCGGTCGAGTGCCCGGCGACGCTTTCGGTGCCGCGTCACCCGGCCTGTACGTGGCCGCTATAGAACGAGCGCCGTACTTATCACCTCGGAGGTGAGTACGACGCTCGTTCGGCTTGGGAATCTACTATGCTGCGGGCCCGCTCAGCCCCTTCCGGGCCTCCCTCAGCGCTGCTTCGATCTGGTCGTTGGCCTTGTCGCGCTTGCCGTCGAGAACCTTGGCGTAGAAGCGGTACAGCACGGCGACGCTGTGTCCGGCGCGGCGGGCGACCTCTACAGGGTCGACGCCGGAAGCGATCCAGAGCGAGACGCCGGCGTGCCGGAGCGAGTACGGGACGTCAGCGAAGGGGGTCTTCACCTGTGCCGGGGTGAGGGCCTGAGCCCGCACCTTCTTCCACGCCGCTGAGTACTCCTTGCTCAGCAGGTGGCCGCCCTCGGAGGCGCGGAACATCCGTCCCTCGGGGCCGACACCGAACTCCTCGATGTGGTCGCGGAGCAGCTTGACGAGCTCGGGCGGGATCGGAACCGGACGCGTCGCCTTCCTTGCGCGACGCTTCAGCCCTCGCCGCTCGAACGACTGACCGTCGTCCGTCCAGATGGAGCTGACGCGTGGCGCGCTGCCGGCGAGGACGAGCTCTCCCCAGCCATCGGCGGGGAGCGTGCAGTCTGCCTCGTGCAGATCGGCTACCTCGGCCGGCCGCATGGCCGCGTAGTACATGCAGCCGAAGAAGGCGGCCAGGTGGAACCCGCGCCTTCCCAAGCCGGGGGCGACAGCGATGAGCCGGGCGGCTTGGACCGGATTCGGCACGTACCGCCAGTCGATCTCGTCATCGACCTCCGGCGCCGTCCAGTCGATGAACAGCAACGGATTGCTGGTCAGCCTCTTCTTCTCCAGCGCGTAGCGCAGCGCGTTGTTGAAGACCATCCGCTTCCGCCGTGTGGTGTTGGCAGCGGCCTTCTTGCCGTCCATGCGCTTGGCGAGCGCATTGAGGGCAGCTCGGACCGTGTCCGCTTCCTCCAGGAGCGACATCTCGACCGACTTATTCTCGATCCAGGCAAGCGCCGCGGTGATTTCCGGTGCGGGCTCCTGGCGGTGCTCGGAGAAGTTGAAAGCCCAGCAGGAGAGCGCCCTGCGGAGCACCTCGGGGGCCGGGGCCCCGCGGTTGTCCACGACGAGTGCCGGGGTGATGGTGGCAAGCGCGTCGGCGCGCGCCATCCGGGACTTGGCGGACGAGTTCGGCCACTTCATCTCCGCGTAGGCCCGCGCGTGCTGGTACCAGTTCAGCTGTCGGAGCTGGCGCATCTCGGAGGCGGGAAGGCCGGTGATGGTGTCGAACTGCTCGCCGGTGCGCGCCGCCGTCTTGAGCTCCGAGCGGCGTCCGTCCGCGAGCGTGGTCGTGGCGAAGGTCCGCGAGTGGACCTCGGTGCCCACCCGCCAGCGAAGTTGGAACGGCTTGCGGCCACGTCGGAGGTTGCGGATGGCGTAGATCTGCACGTCGAAGGTCAGCACGGGAACTCCTCGCAGTTCGCCAGCCAGGAGTCCAGGTCGGTCCGGCGAATCCTGATCTGTCCGTTCGGCAGCTTCAGGCACTTCGGCGCCTTGCCCAGCGCCCGCATCCGGTAGAAGGCGGAGCGGGACATCGCCAACTCCTCAAGCACCTCGGGGAGACGCATGGTCGACTGCTTGGGCATGTTCAGCCCTCCTTCTGGGCAGGCGATGTGACGGCGGGGGAGCAGGACAGCCGGTCAGCCTCCCAGCGGCACGGCGCGACTGCGGTGACGCCGGTGACGCTGTGACTGGTGTGACAGTTCATGCCCGTCCCCCGTTCTGGCCAGGTACGACGTAGCCGCCGGACCGCCGGACCAACTGAACGTCGTTGGCCATCCGGGAGCAGGTCTGGCGAACCAGAGCCGCATCCAGACCGGTGGCCTCCGTGATCTCCTTCGGCTTCGCCCCGGGGTGGTCCCGGACGTAACGCAGGATCATGACGCGGGTGTCGCCGATGGTGTGGTCCTCGGCCGGCCCGTCCAGGAGGTGCCAGGCTCCCGTCTCGGCCTCGAAGCGGAGCGCGTACTCGGTCTCGTCCACGTCGCGTCCGGTGACGTGCAGCACGCCGTCGGCCTGGCCCCGGGAGCGCTTCAGGACGAGCGTCGCGTCTGCGGCTCCGGCCAGGCCGTTGGTGCCGGAGACCTCAGCGAGGAAGTCGTCCGAGCCAGCCTTGCGGACGTGGTGGACCAGGACCACCGCGATACCGTAGTGATCCGCGATCCGCTTGGCGTGCCCGACGGCCGCGTAATCCGCGTCATAGGCGGACATTCCGGGGGCCGACAGACCGCGCATCTTCGCGAAGACGTCGATGACGACCATCCGCGCGTTGTCGTTCCGCTCGATCCACTGCGAGATGGCTTCGCTGCCGCCCTGGGGCAGGGTCGGGCAGGAGGTCGCCAGCGTCAGCGTGGCCGGAGCGCGGCGGTCGCCGAGCATCTTCCGCATCCGGGTCTGCAGGCGGCGCGCGGTGTCCTCAAGCGCCAGGTAGAGGACCGGTCCGCCGTCGACGGGCACGCTCTCCATCGCCTGGCCACCGGCCGCGACGGAGAGCGCCAGGCCGAGGGAGAGCCAGCTCTTGCCGACCTTGGGCGGTCCGCAGAGCAGGTTGACGCCTTCGGAGATGATCCCGGGAACGGCCCAGCGCGGCTCCGGGAACTCGGTGGCCATCAGCTCGTCGGCGGTCCACGCGGTACGGATGCGCTGCTGCGCCGGCTGAAGCGGCCTCGGCTCCGGCGTGCTCTGCGCCGTGTACAGGTTGGACGGGTCGTACGTGGTGGCGTTCATGCGGCGCTCCGAGCGATGGTGCGAGGCCGCCGCGCGCCGGCCCGAAAGCCGGAGGCGATGGTGCGCTGAATTTCGTTGGTTTGCAGGCCGACCCCGTGAGCTGCTGCGGTGAGCTCGGCAGTCACATCGGCGGCAGGCAGTTCCCCGCCCGTGACCAGCTGCCCCAGCGCCACAGCGGCCAGGTAGAGAGCGGTGTTGCGGCGGCTGGTGGGTGCCGCTGCCACGCGGGCCACCTCGGCGTTGACCGCAGCGCGGAGGTAGGCCGCGTTCCGGCCTCTGAGGGCCAACGGCGCAACCCGATACCCCTGCTGAGGCACGGGCGCCGGTGCCAGTCGCTCGGCGAGCCACCCAGGCAGGGGAGCAGGGGCCCGGTCGTCAACGACCCGATAGGAGCGGCCGTTGACCACGCTGCCCGCCCCGACAATGCATCCGCCGTGGGCGCGGGTGTCGATCTTCCAGCCGAGGACTCCGGCGGTATTCCGGAGCCGCATGCCCGCCGGTGCAGCAAAGTAGAGATGCCGTCCCCCGCTGCCGCTGCGGACGGTGAAGGTACCGCTCGGGAAGGGCTGGCCCGCCGTCTCGGCCAGCAGGGCTAGCGCATCCTGGCCATCGGCCAGGGCTGAGGCAGCGCCAGCGGGCGGCAGGTCCCCGCTGTGCTTGGGCACGTCCAGGTCGACGACGACCAGGCCGGAGGGGCCGGTGGCGATGCCGACGTTGTACGCACCGAAGGCCCAGCAGGGGTCGATGCGTCCAAGCGCGGTCGTGGCTCGGCTCTCCCACGAGCGCAGGGCGGGACGCTTGCTACCGGGAGCGAGCGGGAAAACGAACCATCCTCGCACAGCGGCCTCACGTGCGGCGAGAGCCAGCGGGCTGGGGTTGTTTTGGTGCATGCTGATAGCACCTCCTGTTTCCTGGAAGGGATGGGAGTTACTGGGGCAGCGGGCCTCGTTGACCCGTCGACCGCTGCCCCGGGCTCATTTCAGGAGTTCTGAGCCCTGCTCCACGCGAAGTACTGCTGACGCACATAGGCGCGGTATCCGGCGCCGATAATCGCGTCCGAAAAGCGGATCGACCCGGCGGCCGGCCTCTGAGGACCGTCGCCCTGGCGCTCGTCGAACTCGATCAACTGCACGGCGGCGTTGGAGGCCATCTCCGCCGCGTCCAGCACTTCCTCTTGGCTGTGGGTGAGGACCCGCGCCAGGGCAATCCGATCGACCAGCGCGGCCTTCCGGAGCCAGTACTCACGGCTGGCTTCCCCGCCACGCCCGAGGATCTGCGCCTGCTCGGTCACCCACACGATTTCGTCGACCACGCCTGGGGCACCGGCGTACGCCAGCACGGGAGTGGGGAAGCCGACCTCGGCGGGCGTGCTGTCGTGGTCGGTCATCGCTCGCCGTCCTCGCTGTACCGGTCGGACTTGGCCTGCAGCAGCAGGAAGTGCAGGGCCCGCTCCGCCATCTCGCCATAGGCATAAGCACTGTCCGCCAGGCCACGAGCGAACTGGGCGGTGTCGTCGGCCATGGACGCCTCGTACTGCGTCAGGTAGTCGAAGGGAGGGAGGTCATCGAACCCCTGCACGGCGAGCTGCCGCTCGTGCAACGCGGTCTGCAGCTCGGCAAGCCGCCCAGCCCCGGTCCAACTGCTGAGGGCGTACTGCAGGTTGGGCAGCGCCCCGCCCTCGGGCACGTACAGACCGTCCTTGCGCCCCAAGTGAACGTACTCGGGGCAGCCACCGCAGGCGATGGCCAGCAGCACACCGGCGGTGCCGTAGGCGTAGGCGAGCGCGGCGTTCTCGTACAGCTGGTGGACCTGCGCGTCCAACCTGCCGTACGCCTCGCCGAGCTGCCGCAGAGCCTCATCGTGCGGACGGATGAAACTCATGGCGTCGACGACGCTCACCGAACCGTCGACCGGCAGGACTCGGGCCGGGTCGACGTGCCAGGAGGCCGTCTGCGCAGTTCGATAGGCGGCTCGGAACTCGCGAGCAGCGGCGCCGAGGGCGTACACGCTCTCGGTGAGGCTGATGAACCACGGAGTCGTGGGTTCGGACATGTTGTCGTGCTCCTTCCGGATCAGAGGAGGTGGGTGAGGTCGCCGAAAGCGCCGACGATGAAGTGGTTGATCGGGGCAGCGGCGCCGGTGGCGGCGAGGTAGAAGCCGAAGAGAGCGGCCACGATGGCGCCGGCGGCGCTGACCATCCGCGAGCGGAGCATCATCACGAGGACGAGAGCGAAGAAGGCGACGAGGGAGAGGGTCACGGTCACGGGTTTTCCCCAGGGGTGAAGTTGAGAAGGAAGGGGTGCTCTGATCGCGGTGGCTCGGCTACCGGGTACCGTCGCGGCGAGCACGGGCCCAGGCGTTCCACATGCGGCGACCGATCCGCAGACGCAGCCCGGTGGCGTTGCAGTGGCGGCAGTCCTTGCCGCGCCGGAGGTGTCCCATGCGGGTCTTACGGATCAGGAACCCGAAGCCCTTGCAGCGGCGGCAGCGCCCGAAGGGCGACCCCGCACAGAGGCTTATGTAACCGATAGTGAAGATGAACAGCCACACGACGACATTGACCATGAGAGGGTCTCCAAGGGCGCAGATGCCGGACTTCCGGGAACTTGCCAGTTGACGTGCTAGGTACTAGATGCCAGCTCAGGGCAGCGATTTGCCGCTAGGAGAGGTGCTAGACCTAGCAGGGGGAGCCGCTAGGCCTAGCACCGAAAGCGGTCAGTCGCCGGAGCGCTTCTGGATACGCTCCGCAATCACCTTGGTCACGTCAGCACGAGCGATTCCGCGCCGCGTGGTGCCCTTGCCTCCGCCGGCGGGAGTGCCCCAGACGTCCTGGGCGCTGATGCCGTGCGGCTTGAGGTTGGTGGTGACGGTCTCGCTCTTCCAGCCCGTGTAGATCTCGGGACGCAGGTCGGCGAGGCGCGCGGCGACCTTCTCGTTCCAGACCTTCTCCTCATCCACGGGAACCACCGCGAGGATGTCGGCGAGAAGGTCGTAGACCGGCGCGGAGTCCGCAGCGGGGGCCTGGCCAGCGGCGTGGCCAGTGATGTTGCCGTACTCCTCGCGCACCTTGCGGGCCCGGGCGACGACCTGTTCGGCAGCCGGGCCGTCGATGAACGCAGAGCACACGATGCGCGGGTCGTCGCCCTCGCCGGCCATCCACGCGATGCCCTTGTCTGAGCGGGAGAACATCGTCGCCCGGTACCCGGCCTTGTACATCGAGGTGCCCAAGACCATGTCGTTGGCGATGTTGCCCATGACCTTCAGGGCGAACCGCAGCACGGCATTGGCGTTGATGCCGGGCGGCAAGGACTTGGCGTCCGGGCGCTGGGTGCCGAACATCGCCATGATGCCCAGCGCCGGACCGCGCTTGGTCAGGTCGGTGCAGATGTCTTCGATCTCCGCCCCGTACTCGGAGTGCTCGAAGGGCACCTGGCACTCGTCGAACGCGGCCACGATCGGGTGCAGACCGTACTTCTTGTCGCTGGCCAGGGCCGGGGTCACCTTGTTCTCCGGGCAGATCGCCCGGGGCAAGGTCCGGATCAGCTTGGCGCGCCTGCGCATCTCCTGGCGCAGTTCGCGCAGCGAGGCAACGACGTACTCCATGTCCTCGTCCTCGTCACCCGAGCGGTAGCGGTGGCAGACCGGCTCCAGCGGACCCAGATCGCCGGTGCCCTTGAACTCGAACGCGTACAGCTCGGCGCGCGGGTCCAGGGCCGCGATCAGCATCAACAGCCGCATCAGGAACGTCTTGCCCATACGCGGAATGGAGCCGACCACCACCGAGGCGAACATCAAGGTGACCTCAACAGGCCGCATGCGCTGGTCGTTGCCGAACACCACGGGCTTGAACAGGTCCACCGTGCCGGACTTGAGCAGCGGCCAGGCAGGCTTCTTGGTCTCGTTCATGGGCCGGTCGCCCACCCAAAGGATCAGCGCGCCCTCGTGGGAGTCAGGGTTAGGGCTGGGCCACACACACGCCAGCTTGCGGCGCAGCCCGGACGCCAGGGCCTTGCGCTTCTCCATCACGTCTTCCGGCGTGACGCCGTAGGGCAGGTCCACCTCCGCGCGGTAGCCAGGACCGTCACGGGTGATCTCGGAGGTGAACTTGATGCCCTCCCCGCCCTTGGCCAGCGCCTTGTTGATCTTGTCGTTGCCGATCGAACCCAGCGCCCGCAGCACGATCGAGGTGGTCAGCTTCTCCAACTCGGTCTTGACCACCGCCGGGCCGATGATGGGCTTGTCCGGGCGCTGGCCGGCGAAGCCCAGCGCCAGCACCGCAGCCCCCGCCAGGGCCAGCAGGTAGTGAGGAGCCAGGACGTACATGGACAGGGCCAAGCCCAGGCCGAACACCGAGGCGACCGTGGCGACCAGCGAGCGCCAACGCACATGCCGGTCCCGTGCCCGGGTCAGCGTCATGTACTCGGATGCGTTGTCCGAGGCCACCGCCGAGGCGCGCAGCGGGGCCATGTCCAAGTCCCACACCCACCGGTTCATGGCCTTCATGAACCGGCCGGCGCCGATCGGGGCGGTGCCAGCCAGGCGGGCGGCGTAGTAGGGGGTCCGGACGCAGTGGAACGCGCACGCGTAACCGGCGTTCATTCCGGCCCGGGTCAGCGCGCTGGTCAGGTCGGCCTTGCTGCGGACCCAGGCAGGGACGATCGGACGGCGCTTGACCTCGGTGATACCGGGTCCGGGCAGGTCCGGCGGGTCCGCCGGAACCGAGACGGGCGGGGCGTCCTCAGGGTCCTCGAAGTCCCCCGCGACCCGCCCCGAGCCGTCCGCCGGGGGCGCGGCCGCCGGAGCGGCGGCGGGTCCGGCGGTCTCGGCCTTGGCGTCCACGCCGGCGGTGACCGGGGCGGGGGTGTTCATGTCGGCTTCCAGGCGCGCGAACAGCTCGCGCTCCGGGTCGCCCTCACTCGGGTGGTTCACTGGTGGTTCCTTCCGATGCTGGGAGGGACCGGGGCACGTCGTTGCTGTCCAGGCGTGGGACGTGCCCCGGGTCATGTGCAGGAGAAGGCGCTGTTCTTGAGGAGCTCGGGGCTCAGCGGCCCTCGGAGTCGGCGAGTGCCTCGAATTTGTCGGCGGTTCGTCAGGCGGCGATCGGGGCGGGTTCGGCCGACTCAACGGGCAGCGGCATGTAGCCGACGAGCAGCAGGCGGATGCCGTCGTAGTCGCGGGTGATCTCGATGGTGTGGAAGGTGTCGTAGGGCTCGCCGGCGGCGGTCTGCGGGTCCATGGCCAGGGCTTCGCGCCACTGTTCGAACGCGGCCGGGTCGTGGGCGTTGACCCTGAGGTTCGGCCCCACCGGGTAGGCGGTGATGTCGAAGCCGACGGCGGGCAGGTCGGGGAACCGGGTGACCAGGGCGAGCAGGATGCGGGCAGCGGCAGTCTGCGTGGCGGCGCTGGGGGCGTGGTTGCTCATAGCGGGGTGTTCCTTCCGGTTCAGCGGGTGGTGGCGGGCACGGGCGTGCCCTCGGTGAGGTCGGGGACGGCGTGGAGTTCGGGGCGGGTCTCGCGTGCTTCCTGGTAGCGGGCGGCGATCCATCCGGCCGACCAGCCGGTCAGCTCCACCGCCCGTCGTTGCGGCAGGCCAGCAGCGATCGCAACGTGCACGGTTTGCCGAGCGTCTGCCTCCGGCACCTTCTCGCTCACCGCAGGGGCGATCAGTAGTTCCTGGCGCAGTTGCTCGGCCACCTGCCGGAAGCGCTGTTCGGCGGCGGCCCGCTCGGCGCGCTCACGCTCGCTCGCCTCACGTTCACGGTGCTCACGCTCACGAGACTCGTGCTCACGGCGCTCCCGCTCGGCCCGCTCGGCAGCCTCCCGGCGAGCCTGCTCTTCGCGCTCCTCGCGCCGCAGCCGTGCTTCGTGCTCACGCTGCTCGTGCGCCAGTCGGGCTTCGTGCTCACGGCGCTCACGCTCCCGCTGCTCCGCCACGTCCCGCTCGGCCTGGCGCGCCTCGCGGGCCATCCGATCGCGCTCCTCGGCCTGGCGTTGGCGCTCCGCCCGCTCCGCGCGCTCAGCAGCCTGGCGCGCCTCAAGCGCCCTGCCGATCGCCCTGCGGTAAGCCAGTGAGGCTTCCGAGGTGACGATCAGCAGAAGGGGCGCGACGGCGTGCACGGCCACGCCCACCGGGTCCCGGTTCAGCGCGGACAGGGCGGTGTTGAGCAGCACGGTCATGATGCCGGTCATCCACCGCAGGGCGGCGGGCCACCGGCCCCCGTTCGCGTCCAAGCGGGCAAGGGTGCTGTCCATCCGGACCACGATGACCACCGCCGCATCGACCACCAGCGGCAGGATCGGGGCCGTCCAGTGCCATCCCACTGGACTATGACCGGCCATCAGCGGAGTGACCGTGAGCACGCTGTAGAGCACCGCGCCTGCGGTGATCGCCCACGTCCCCACATTCAACGCCAGCTCGGCCCGGCGTACCTGATCCGGGCTCATCGTCGCGCTCACGACACCCACCATCCGCCCTGTCGTGAGCGGGCCGTGAGCGTGGTGAGCACGGCAGCCGTCCCCAGAAACGGCAGGGCCTTCGGCAGTGCCGCTTCGAGGCGGCTCCGGACACTCACGCGGCTTCGCCCCAGACCGCACGCCGGATGATGCTGCGCTGGATCAACGGCGTGGCGTTCAACAGGACCGCGACGTAGGCGGCCAGCTCGGGCGCCTCGGTCTCCAGGTCTGCCAGGACCCCGCGCGCCGCCTCCTGGCGGACGGCACGGGCCTTGGCGTTCTCCCCCGGTGTGCCGAGGAACAGCTCCTGCAGGAACTCCGGGAGCTGCTCATCGGCGTCGAAGCCGAGGGCCAGCTCCTCGAACTCGGAGGCACTGATGGCCTCCTGCTGTCCGATGTACGTACGCATATGGAACTCTCCTGATGCCTGGAACGGGATGGGAGGAGGCGCCAGGGGTGGCGAGCCTCGTTGACCCGTCGACCGCCACCCGCAGCGTGTGCCGTACTCAGACGCGGATGCGCCGCGGCCCGGTGATGCGGAGCCACAGGCGATAGATCGCCATCACGGCCGTGTAGGAGCCGACGCCGACCAGGACAGTCGGCACCAAGGCACCGTTAGCGCCCGCCTCGGCCACGCTGCTGAACAGAGCCGTAGCCGTAGCCGTGATGACGGCGGCTCCGGTCGCCAGGCTCCGGCCGGCCGTCGTCGCCTTCGACGACCGGGCCACGATCTCCAGGTCGTACGGCATCACCTGGCGCAGGCCCTCGCCGGAGAGCCGCAGGACGACGCAGCTGCCGTTCGCGTTGTTGATGACGCCGGCAACCATGCCGAGCGTCATGTCAGTGCGGTCATAGACCGCGTCCCCGATCGCGAGTCGCATCGGTTCCCCCTTCAGGACTAGAGGCAGGCCGAAGACGGCGGCAGAGCCGACCCTCAGCACTCGACTTTTCCTAAAGAGGACTTGTCCTCAAGTCCTCTTTAGGAGTTGCCAAGACTATGACGTAGCCCACGCCCACTCGTCAAGACCTCTTAAGGACTCGTATGCTGGGTGTCGCAACACGACTAGGACAGGTGATCAGCGATGGCGGTCTACGAGCGGATCGCGGAAGACCTACGTGGACCCATTCGCGCAGGTGAGATGAAGCCGGGAGACCGGCTTCCTACGGAGACAGCTCTCGCCACGCGGTACGGGAAGAGCGTTCCGACCATCCGTCAGGCCCTCGGGCTGTTGCAGGCCGAGGGCCTGATCGAGAAGATCCACGGTCGCGGCAACTTCGTGCGTCGGCCTCGCAAGCTTGTTCAGCGCAGCAACCTGCGACACCAGTGGGAGAAGGACCGTGCCCGGCAACCCGACGATATTCGGGCACGCACCGGGGCGACGGAGCACGACACCGGCCTGCAGGTGGACGATCTCCTGTTCTTCGCCAAGTACCAGGAGATACGGGCGAACAGTGATCTTGCCGCCGCCTTCGGCGTAGACGAGGGAACTCCGCTGCTTGAGCGCATCTACCGAACGCGCTACCGGATCGAGGACGCGCCATTCAGCCTCGTCCACTCCTACATCGTCAGTGACCTGATCGCCGGGAATCCCGATCTCTCTGACGAGACGAAGGAGCCATGGCCGGGCGGTACGCAGAACCAGCTCTTCACCGTAGGCATCGAACTCTCCCGGATCGAGGAGCGCATCACGGCCAGGCCGGCGAGCGCCGAGGAGGCTGAAGAACTCGCTCTGCCACCTGGCACATCGGTCATCCTCCTCCGCAAGACCTCGTTCGACACCACCGGACGTCCGGTGGAGATCTCCGACGTCACCAACCCCGGCGACCGTACGGAAATGCTCTTCACCACTCACTTGGAAAGGTGGTGAGTGCCTTGCGGCGCATCATCATCATTACGGCCGTCCACCCGCCGTCGGCGCAGTTCCTGCCGGATGCGTACAAGTCGATCTGCGACCAGGAGCTCCCTGAAGGCTGGGAGTGGCGCTGGGTCATCCAAGAGGACGGCTTCTCCGACGACGTCGCTCCCCATGTGCCCGATGACGAGCGGATCAGCTTCCAGCAGGGGCGCCCTGGCGGTCCCGGCGTGGCCCGCACGATGGCCCTGGCCCGCGCCGCCGACGCCGAAATCATCAAGGTCTTGGACGCCGACGACGTGCTGCCGGCTGGTGCCCTGGCGCGCGACCTGGCGGCGCTCACCGCAGACCCAAGCATCGGCTGGGCGACCTCTCGGGTCTTGGACCTGCTGCCCGACGGGTCGACTCAGGGCTTCGATGGCGACCCGGCCCCGGGGCCTATCGAGCGCGGGACGGTGATGGAGTTCTGGAAGGCCAACAGCTTCCGCGCCTCGGTTCACCCGGCGACGCTCTGCATCCGCTATGACCTCCTGCTCGCCCTGGGCGGCTGGATGGCCCTCCCCGCCAGCGAGGACACCGGTCTCCTGCTCGCCCTCAACACGGTGAGCCGTGGGTGGTTCAACGGCGAGGTGGGTCTCCACTACCGCAAGTGGCCTGGCCAGGCGACCGCCCAGCCGACACACACCGCTGCCATTGAACGCGACGCGCGCATGGCCATCGTGGAGGCCCGCGCCCGCGCGCTGGACTGGTTCCGTTGGCGCTACCCGGCGGAGGACTGAGGAGTTGAACCGCTTCGTTCCGGAGGCCCTGGCCACCCTTGGCCGGTCCTACGTCAGGTACGCCCCTGGAACGCTGGGGAAGGGGTGGGTTGTCGAGAAGCACCTGAATTCCTGGCTTCGCGACAACCCACGAAGGCGAGTCGTCCGCACCACGTTCGGCGCCAGGTTCGCCGTCGACACCCGGGACCTCATACAGCGGTACATCTACCTGTTCGGCGTCTGGGAGCCGCATCTGACGCACTGGATTCAGCGTCGGATCCGCCCCGGAGACACCTTCATCGACGTCGGCGCCAACATCGGATACGACACCATCCTTGCCGCCGGCCTCGTCGGGCCGGCGGGCAGGGTGGTGTCGATCGAGGCATCCCCGACTTTCCACCGCTGGGTCGAGAAGCACATCCAGTTGAACGGGCTCGGCAACGTGAGGACGGTCAACGCCGCAGTCTCCGACAAGAACCAACTGCTGACGTTCATCCTGGCTAGCTCTCACAACATGGGTGCCAACAGCATCGTGCCCTACGACGGTCCTGCTGAGAGCACCTTCAAGATCGGCGCTCTGCCGCTGCCCGAGTTGCTGACCGATGCAGAGGTGGCCAAGGCCCGAATCATCAAGATCGACGTAGAGGGTGCCGAAGGCGCGGTAGTTCGCGGACTCGCCCCTGTCCTTCGACTGCTACCGCCATCGGCGGAGATCGCCATCGAGGTAACCCCCGAGCGCATGGCCATGCTCGGGGATTCCATCGACGACCTCATGGAAACCATGGGCTCGTACGGCTTCCATGCCTACCGCATCACCAACGACTACACGGTAGCCAGCTATCCAAGCGCGGTCAGACAGCCCATGAGCACCGTGACCCGCTGGAACAAGGCGATCCGCGAGGGGACTGATCTGATCTTCTCCCGAGTGGATGCCGAGACCCTGCAGTAGCGCCCCATGTTCGAGCCGACCACCTTGATGCCCCAGCCGATGGCCCAGGGCCTAGCTCGGCTCCATTACTCTCCCCAGAAGAGGAACTGGTGTCTGGAGGAATCACGAGCGTCTCTTCGCCCGCTCACTTCCTGGGCTTCCACTCCCCGAGTGGGGCCAGCACCGGCCACAGCGTCAGCTGAAACACCCACAGGAACGCCATCAGCAGTGCGAACGCCGCCGGGCGCTCCCTGCGGACCCTCGACAGCCCCGGAGTCCCCTCCATCGTCAGGTTGGCCAACCCAACGGGCCAGTAGGCCCAGTAGTCGTCCTCGCGGATCTTCCCCCGCACGGACATCAACGCCAGCCCCACCCCGTAGAAGCAGGCCGCGCACACCAACATCGTCAATGACATTCCGGTCCAATCAGGCTGGTTGAGGAAGCCGCCCCACGCCTGCACCCACCGCACGCCGCGCAGACCCGGCACGGTGCAGCAGTCACAGGACAGGGCGTCGTGCGGATGATCACTACGGAAAGCCGTCACCACCGGGACCCCGCTCCTGCGGCACCCAGCCGGGCCCGGGGATCCACGCCGTGATCCGGCCCCGTGCGGGCGCGCAGCGGATACGCGGCCGGCCGGTGGGTGCCCTGCAGGACGCCGGTGTAGCGGGACTCCAGGCGGAACGCGCACCCCTGGCAGGCGAACAGTTCCACCGCACCCCCCGCGCCCTCCAGGACGCCCAGGTGCGTCACCGGCACGTCGCTGTCCTCGCACTTGAAGCACTCGCCGGACGACCAGGGAATCCCGCTCAACCACGCAACGGCGTCCACCGCGTCACGCTCCCTTGCGCGCCAGCGCGCCCCACTCGGCGAACAACACCGTGTCCGGGTCCGGCCTGCCACGGTCCACGGCCCGGTCCCCGACATCACCGACCCCCGGAGCCAGCACCTCAAGCCCCGCGAACAGCGACGCCACCGCCGACGGACGCTTCACCCCGCACCCCTCGCTCCACGTCACCGTCCGCAGAACCCCGGTCGCCTCGCGCCGGATGTCGCTCATGCTGCTGACCGGCTGACTGACCGCCAGCACACTGCCCGGTGCGAGCATCCCCGCCAGCCGCCCCACCCACCACGCCGCATCCGCCTGCACCCGGAACCGCCACGGCAGCGAGACCGCCAGCACACCCAACGGCTCCGACAGGTCCAGCACCCGCCCCACTCCCCGATCGGCGAACACCGCCCCCAGGTCCAGCGGGTCAACCACCCGCACCGCGACGCTGTCCCCCTCCGCCCGCAGCGCCCGTGCCGCAACCATCGCGTGGAGGTCGTCGTCCACGAACGCGACCCGCCCGCCCGGGTGCACCGCCCGCACGATCGCCGCCACATCCAGCGGGTTCCGACCCGCCCACAGACCACCCCCGCTCCGGCCCCCGGCGCCCGACACCCACGGAGCCCGTAACCCGCAGCCCAGGTCGAGCACCTGCGACAGCCCGTGCACCCGCGCCATCTCCTGCGCCGCGTCCTGCCGGAACGCCAACGCCGCCCGCGCAGCCGCACCCGCGCCCGGAGCCACCTCCTCCAACTCCCGAGCGAACGTGCGGTGCAGCTCGCAGTTGTCCCGCCCGCCCGCCAACGCGTTCACCACCCCGCCCAACGAGAAGTCCAGCATCCTCGCGACGAAGGACGAGGAGTCCTCACCAGGGTCCATCCGGGGATCGCCCACGAAATCGAAATCCACTGCACACCACCGATCCGTCAAGCACAGGCCGACCACACCGCAACGGCACGCCGGCAAAGAGAAAGAGGGGGAGAAGAGAGGGGACCCCGGCCCGGCCGCCACGAAGGGGAGGCCGCACGGGGGGCCGGGGTCCCCGGGAACCCGCCCCGGGACGGCGAAGGGAGAAAGACACCGTCCGGAACGGGAGATCAACAACCGGGCACAGCCCGGATCACGAAGGCCGACGCCCGACCAGAACAGGGCCGGCCACCGGAGGCACGTACCGAAGACCCTCACGCGGCAGCCTCCGCGCCAGGACCTCACACACCCCACGAGCGGGAGCGAACGCCGTAGCGATCCTCGCCGCCCGCAACCACAACTCCACCTCACACGCGGACGGCTCACCGCTCACAGCCACTCACCCGGCACCGCGTTCACATAGGAGCGCTGAATGTACTGGTAGTTGGCATGACCCGTGTCCCGCACGTGCTCCGCGATCCACTGGTTCGCCCTCGCCTCGGTGTCCCAGTCACCCGACAGCGCACCGCACTCCGGGGCATCCTCGTCGGCCGGATCCGAATGCGTCACGCACACCGCCCCCCACAACGGCGACGCCGTCGGATCGGGGTGCAGGTCGTACCGACGAAACCGAAACGTCCTCGTCAGCCCCATCCCGGACACCCCACAACTAACCGGCTCAAGATCCAATCCCTCTCGCTGCTCGGAGCCCACCAGGGCGAGTGACTACCCACCGTGCGCGGCGCGCAGATGACGCCGCATCAGCACTCGCACATCCGCAGCCCCCGACGCATCTCCGACGATCCCCGCCAAGGTCGCAGCCATGCCGGCACACACCCCACACCCGCGCACCGCCACCGGAGCCGGCAGCGGGAACCCGTAGTCGAACGAGTCCGAGAACCACGGCGACCGATACGAGTCCCTGCGGGTCGGCGCCCGCAGCCCGTTCACAGTCCCAACCTCGAAAGCCTGTTGACCTCCGCCACCCGAGCACGCAACTCGGCCGTCGAGCGATCGACCGGGGCAGCAGGCTCCAAGTCTTCCGGCATGGCCTGCCACTCCACGCCGCCGTGCACCGGGCGCAGAAAGACCCATTGGGGCTTAACTTCCATCACCACTCCCACTCGGTCATGCACGACGTCGTGCATCCGCGTTCCCACGACCACCGCCGGTTCCTCGTCCGGCTTCACCGTGTGCTCAACCTGGGCACGTCGCGCATGGTCGATGCCCTGCAGGCGGCGCGTCGCCCCTTCACTCTCGGCCCCTCCCCTCTCGCTCACGATTCGTCCTCCAGTTGATCAAGCAACTCGGTGGCAAAGACTGCCTCCGCATCACCAGGAAGGGCCAGGAGCGCGGCCTCGACCACTCGGCCGCTCGCATCGGCCGTTGTCCGCTCAATCACGAGCACGGACGTCCGGGGGGTAAGGCGGAGGGTGGCGACCTCATTCGGCGTAGGCAGCCTTGATGACACCCGCTCCACTACGGTTGTTGCCCCTCCAGCCCCCAGGGCCCCGGCCCGCTCGGCCGAATCCCCGTCCCAGGGCGACCAGTGCATCGACCTCGGATATTCAGCAGAGAATGCGAGCTGACGCACCGACAGCAGAAGGGTGCCTCCCACCTGCGATGATCTGATTGCTGAGATCAAGAACGCCGCAGAGAAGAGACACCCAACAGGTGCAGAGTACCCAATGGGATCACCGGCTCGCCGTGCGGGCCGACGTGAAGAACCTGGTCGGGCAGGCGGGCATCGTGCTGCTGCGCAAGGTCGCCGACCGGCTCGGCCTGGCCCGCGCGCTGGCCGCTGTACTCCCAGCAGGCAGCGGGCCGGGCTGGCGGGACCGCGGCCTGGCACTGGTCCAGCTGGCCTGCGCAATCGCCCTGGGAGCCACGAACCTCCTGGAGGCCGAGCACCTCCAGTTCCACTGGCGCCCGTTGTTCCCGAGCCCAGTCTCCGACAGCACTCTGCGCCGCACCCTGGAGGCGATCGACGCCCCGGTCGCCGCGCGCATCGAACGGGTGCGGGCCGCCATCCGGCGCGTGGTGTGGACCTGGCTGACGCTGCGGCCCGGCGGCTTCCCCTGGATACAGGTCGCCGGCCGGGTGCTGACCGGCTGGTACGTCCTTGACCTGGACGCCACCATCGTGCCCTGCACCAGCAAGAAGGAAGGCGCGGCCGGCACCTACAAAGGATCGTTCGGACACATGCCGCTGGGAGCCTGGGTCGCCAACACCCGCGAGTGCGTCGCCATGCTGCTGCGGCCGGGCAACGCCGCCCCCAACGACATCGCCGACCACAAGACGGTCCTGGCCGCCTCCCTGCGGCAGATCCCGCTGCCCCTGTGGTCGAAACTGCTGGTCCGCATCGACGGCGCGGCGTTCTCCCACGGCCTGCTCGACCACCTCCAGGCCCTGACCACCACACGACGCCGGGTCCGCTTCGTCACCGGCTGGGCCATCAACCAAGCCGACGAGCAGGCCATCGCCCTGCTGCCCCGACACGTGTGGACTGCGGCACTACGCCAGGACGGCAGCATCCACGAGATCAAGGCCGAGGACGGCGGCACCGTCACCTACCAGGTCGCCGAGATTACCGGCCTGCGCGACCTGTCGGGCTGGCCCACTGGGTTGCGGCTGATCGTGCGCCGAGTCAAGCCCTCGCGACGCGACTCCAAGAAGCTCACCGCCTTCGAGAAGCACACCGGCTGGCGCTACCAGATCGTGGCCACCAACATCCCCGCCCACCAGGGCCTCTGCGCCGTCCCCGGCTCCGGCCAGGCCTGGTTCCTCGACGCTTTGTACCGCGATCACGCCGAGGTGGAGGACCGGGTGAAGGCGATCAAACGGGTCGGACTCGGGCTGTTGCCCTCCAAGTCCTGGCAGGTCAACACGGCCTGGGTGGTGGCCTCCACCCTCGCCGCCGACCTAGACGCCTGGACCCGCCTCCTACTGCTGCATGACGAGCCAGAACTGGCAGGCGCCGAACCGGCAACGATCCGCAGGAAGCTCTACCACCTCCCTGCCCGCCTCACCGCCCATGCCAGACGCCGCACCCTGCACCTGGACCGGCAATGGCCCTGGGCAGCGGCCTTCACCACCGCCTGGCAGCGCGCCACCGAGCTTCCGGCCCCCGCCTGACGGCCGGCCACTACCCCGACAAGGACCAGCAAGGAGAGAGGGCAAGCCACCGGGCCGTGGAACCCGGCGCACCCCGCAGCGTCACGCGACGGACCAACCTCGAACGGCCGAGGACAAACCGGTCATGCAGCCGAGCCAACTACCGACGTCAGGCCGCTGAGCAATCGAGGTCGAGGCCTTGTCCAAATCCCCCTGGAAAGGAACGTAGACGCGGGCGAGACTGCGTGGAACGCCGTTCTGCTCTCCGAGGTAGACGTACTCGGCGAGTGCGGAGCCGGCCCTCACGTTCAGCAGAGCCGCGTGCGCGTCATCGGCTTCGATCTTCCTGGCGCTGATGCTGACTACGTGCAGGCCAGAGGCATTGCTGCTTCCCTCAGACCTGCCTCGATTGCTCGTGTAGGTGATTCTCTGACGAGGCCGACGTACAAAGTTCCCCCGGCCATGCTGCTTCTCGATCAGCCCTTCATCCTGAAGCACGTCGAGAGCGCGCCGCAGGGTCGGAACGCCTACTCCGAATTTGACGGAGAGCTCGTCCTCGCTGGGAAGTTGTGCGTCAGCTATGAGCTCTCCTGCCGCGATCATGCGGCGGAGTTCATCAGCTACGTGTGGATAGCGAATGGCCATCGGGATGATCACCAGTTTCTGACGGTCCGGATGGGGTGGCGGCGGCGCCGTGCCGGGGCGCTGGGACGCCTTTGCGGACAAGCGCCGTGGCAACCAAGCCACGCCGCGCACTGCTGACCAGGCCGAATGTGTCAGCCGTTTCGAGCAGGGCTAAGAGGGGTTGCCAGACGTCGGCAGAGGCGGAGGGCGGCACCTTCGTTTCGATCTGGACGTAGTCACCCCGATCGCTCACCTGCGGACGTAGGCCTATGGCGGAGATGCCCGCAGCAATGGCGCCGGCGCGGATGGCGGATGACAGCACAAGATGGTCCTCCCGAGCTTCGAAGGTCGCACAAAGTGAAGCTAGTCCACTAGCTTAGGGCTAGTGGACTAGATTTTCCATATGCGAGAGCAACCGCCCTACCTTCGAGTTGCCGATGCGCTACAGCAGCGCATCACGAGCGGGGAGTGGTCACCAGGGGACCGCCTACCTTCGCGGGCACAACTGGCACACGAGTTCGACGTTGGCGACAATGTCGTTCGCCGTGCGCAGGAGCTACTGATCACTCAGGGCGCTCTCGAAGGGCGCACAGGGTCCGGCACATACGTCGCCGAGGTCCGTCCTCGACTGACGATGGTGCGCGCCCGTTCGCGCGAGGAGCGGGGCGGCTCACCCTTCAAGGGGGACATGGCGAGCCTCGGCAAACACGGCTCGTGGGACAGCCGTACGGAGGCCAAGGTTCCCGCCCCCGCAGACATTGCGGCACGCCTGGGCATCGCAGAGGGCGACCTGTGCGTCTGCACGAGGTACGAGTTCCTGGCAGATGGCAAACCAGTCCAACTGACGACGAGTTGGGAACCATACGATCTCACTGCGGGCACGATCGTCGTCCTCCCCGAAGGCGGCCCATTGGCCGGCGCGGGGGTAGTGGACCGTATGGCCTCGATCGGGATTACCGTCAGCCGCGCGATCGAGGCTCCGGAGCCCTGCCATGTAACCGACGAAGAAGCCGCGCTCCTCGGTGTGGCGAGGGGAGCGTTGGCCACCACGATCAGGCGGACCTATTTCAGCGATGATGGGCGTGCCGTAGAGACGGCGGACATTGTCATCCCTGTTGCCCTCGGCGAGATCGTTTACGAGGTGCCTATCAACCTCTGACGTTCCGGCCGACCATCATGGCGCGAGCAACGTCGGCGCCCGCCCGAAGGAGAGTCGGACGGGCGCCTCAGCCGCGCCAAGGGTGCTCGCCAGGCGTCATCCACTGCCCTGTTGTGGCTGCCCTTCTACCTCTCGTGTACCCACTTCATCCACTCATTGCCGGAGCTCGGAACCACGTTGGAGCGAGGGCCGAGCTGCGTGATCTTTGCCCCCACTGCGATGGGCGTCGACGGTTCGAGTTCTGCCCCCTGCGCTACCCGCACAGAGGTGCCGTCGGGAGACACCATCCCTCCGAGGCGCGGGAGTTGGACATCACCCACGGATACGTAGTACGTGTGGTACGGATTGGGGAACGCGCCCTGAACCCGCACCTGGCGCTCGTCCACGAAGGCTGACGCCGGCAGTATCAGATCCGCTCCGGAAGTGATCCCCTGGGACGCCGTGGACATGAATGGGCCTTCAGCAGTAGCCATAGCGTTCTCTCCTGATCCATGGGGTTGGTGTCCTGCTCGGGTGACGAACATCAGATTCAGCAACGGCGGGCCGGATCTTGGCGCCTGGGTGCTGCTCGTCAGCGGGCAGCCTCGGCCCTACGCCCCTCGTCGAAGGCCAGGCCGAGCATCCGAATGGCATTCCCCCGCATGAGCTTGTATGTGACCTCCGGCGAGAGACCAGCGACGTGCTCTGCGGCGACCTGTCGCGTGTCGGGCCAGGTCGAGTCGACATGGGGGTAGTCGGTCTCAAAGGTTGCGTTGTTGACGCCGACAGTCTCGATCGCCTCGATGCCGTGCTTGTCGCGGAAAAAGCAGCAGAAGATCTGTCGGTAGTAGTAGGTGGACGGCGGCTCAGGAATCAGGTCCTTGACCCCGCCCCAGGCGCGATGCTCCCGCCAGACGTCGTCCGCCCGTTCCAGGGCGTAGGGTATCCAACCCATCTGGCCTTCGCTGTAGGCCAATTTGAGGCGGGGGAACTTCACCAGCACCCCGGAGAAGAGGAAGTCTGTCATCGACGCCATCGCGTTGTTGAAGCTCAGCGTTGCCTGTACAGCCGGGGGCGCGTCCGGTGAGGCTGCTGGCATCTGCGAGGACGAGCCGATGTGCATGTTCACGACCGTGCCAGTCTCCTCGCAGGCCGCGAAGAACGGGTCCCAGTAGCCGGAGTGGATGGACGGCAAGCCCAGGTAGGTCGGGATCTCGCTGAAGGTCACAGCCCGCACCCCACGAGCCGCATTGCGCTTGATCTCCGCCACGGCGAGGTCAACGTCCCAGAGGGGGATGAGGCACAGAGGAATGAGCCGGCCCCCGCTGTCGCCGCACCACTCCTCCACCATCCAGTCGTTGTAGGCGCGAACGCAGGCGAGAGCGACGTCCTTGTCCTTGGCCTCTGAGAAGGTCTGGCCGCAGAAGCGCGGGAAGGTCGGGAAGCAGAGCGACGCCTCGACATGGTTGAGCGTCATGTCATCGAGTCGGGCCTTGGGGTCCCAGCAACCGCGTCGCATCTCCTCACGGGTGATGCCGTCCAACGTCATCTCGTCCCGAGAGAAGCCCACTGCAGCGATGATCCGCTTGTAGGGGAAGATCTCTCCCTCATAGCGCCACCAGTCGGTGATCTGGCCTTCGGGGTCGGTGGTGAACCGGTATTTCCCGCCAATGTACTGGAGGTCACCGATCCCGGCCGTGAAGGGCTTCGGACCCAGGTCGCGGAACCTGCTCGGGAGCCATGTCTCGAAGAGGTGAGCAGGCTCGATCACGTGGTCATCCACGCTGATAACCAGGGGAAGGTCCGTGCTGTCGATCTCGGTCACGATGGTCACTCCCTGCCGGGCGACGGACTCAAAGCAAATCTGACGTATCGTCAGATCGAGGCTATGGGCTTCCCCTGCGAACCACAAGCACACGTCACGGACTTCCCCTTGCGGGTTCAGTGCACATCCGCTGAACTGACGGTCCATCACCTTAGGGGCGGAGGGCTCTGGATGCACACGATGTGGCTCAGTGGCGCCGAAGGACTCGCCGTGCTGCGGATCGGCCTCGGTCTGTGGTGGCTGGAGAGCTGGCGCCACAAGGACAAGAAGACGTGGTTCGCCGGCGGCGGCATCACCTGGGCGGCGGGCATCGCGGAGAAGCACCGGTGGCCGATCGTTAAGCAGGGCTTTGACCAGGTTGTAAGCCCGCGACCTAGGCTGATGGCCTACATCGTCGCGTACGCGGAACTCGCCCTCGGCCTGGGCCTCGTCTTCGGATTCCTCACGCCCATAGCGCTCATCGCCGGCCTCGTACTCAACCTGATCTACTTCGTACTTATGATCCACGACTGGGGCGAGCAAGGGCAGAACCTGATGATGGCCCTCATCTCGGTCGTTGCCTTCTTGGGCATGGCGTGGCAGAGCTGGTCACTCGACCACGCTCTCTCCCTGTTCCAGTAGGCGGCGCAATGAAGTGGTGCCTCGTTCGGAGTGGACCTCACAAGCGCTGAAACAGTGGGGTGTCACTGCTGTCACAGGGTCACTGCACCTCGGATGACCAGCAGGAATAGCATCCGACGGCGAGTGACAACACCCCTGTTCCAGCGCTTTTCTACTCATTTAGCCAGCTACTACACGAATACGGCGGGGTTCGTGCTGTCGGGGACGCCCGACACCTCTCACTCCTACGATCCTCTTGAGGACAAGAGCAGTTGGACCGATGAGAGGGACGCGTTGGGGATCATCGAGCAGCTCGTAGCGATCGGAGCCGTGCTGCTCGGCTCGCTGGCCACCTACTGGACCAACGCGGCGGCCGAGAAGGCCCGGAACCAAGATGGGCTACTTACGCGCTGGGACGACAAGAAGCTCTCCGCCTACGAGGGCTACGTTGACTGCGTCCGTGAGTGCATATTCATGGCGGTCCGGTTCTACGAGGACAGGGAAGGCATACGCGCGAGCGAGCGGACCGGGGCCGAGATGGTCGCAGAGATGGCGGCGGCGAGACGGCTTCGCGGGCAGGCGTTCGAGCGCATCATGCTGCTGGGCGGTGACGTCGTCATCGAGGCCGCACACGAGCTGAATGCCGCAGCACGCGAGGTCGACTGGCAAGCCGACCGCGAGATCCCCGGATCGTTGGACGATTGGCGTGAACGAAACCGAGCAGTCTTCCGGGCGATCAACGAGTTCCATGATTCTGCCCGAGAAGATCTCGGCGTCCAGGGGCAGGTGCGCGGCGGAATCCACCCTGACCGTGACCTCCTGCTCCCGCCGGCGCGCACTGGAGGAGAGACGCCTCAGGGGAGTAGCGAGCTTGCAGAGTGAGCCTCTCACCGCCGATGATCAAGGCCTGTGGAACATACGTGGAACGCCAAGGCCTTCCGGGGCTCGGTGAACGGCTCGCGCGCTGGTCAGGCGTGGTGCTGCCCTTCTTGCAAAGCTGGTCTTGAAAACTGTCGGCGGGGGAGACTCCGCCCGAGGGTTCGAATCCCTCGCTCTCCGCCGGGAATGGCCCCTGACCAGGCAAGACGGTCGGGGGCCTTCTGCTTCCAACACTGTGATGCCGCCTGCCGGGCAGTGAAGTCGTCCCGCCGACGCGCAGCCCGGAACGGCGCTCCGCGCAGGCTCGGCATCCTGCGGGACCTTGGGCAAGTGCCTGGAACAATCTGGGAACTCCTCCCTCGCTGCGGACAGGACAAGGCGTGGAGAACTCCCAACGCACCCGGATACGCGCCGGAGACACGGCGGCCTTCGCCGCGCTCTTCGACACCCATGGCCAGGCCGTCCACCGATACGCCGCACACAGCACCGGCGACTGGTCCACCGCCGAGGACGTGGTCTCGCTGACCTTCCTGGAGGCCTGGCGACTGCGGACCTCGCTGCACGAGGACGGTGGCCCGCTGCTCCCGTGGCTGTTCGGCATCGCCACCAACGTGCTGCGCAACACGGCGCGTTCGGCGCGCCGGCACCGGGCCGCGATGGAGCGCGTGCCGCCGCGCGAGGTCGTCCCGGACTTCGCCGACGAACTGGTGGACCGCATGCACGACGCGGCGAGGCTGGCTGCGGCCCAGCGCGCGCTGGCGGCGCTGCGGCGCCCTGAGCGGGAGGTGTTCGCGCTGGTGGTCTGGTCCGGCCTGGACTACGTCTCGGCGGCGGAGGCGCTGGGCGTGCCGGTGGGCACCGTCCGCTCGCGCCTCTCCCGCGCTCGGACCCGCCTCCAGGCGCTCGCCGCGAAGGAGTTGGAACTCGCCCCCGAGTCCGGACAGTACCTGGCAGGACGGGATGAACCGTCCCAGTCGTACCAGAAGGGAATAAACCGATGAACGCCGCCCCGAGCCCGGAAGAGCGGGCCGAGCTGTCCGCCCTCCTGCCCGTCCCCGGCGCGCCGGCCCTCACGGACGACCGCCGCACTGTACTGAGAGGGCACCTGATGACCGAGATCCACAGGCCCGCAGCACCGTCGACCGTCCGCCGTGCGTGGCTGGCCGCAGGCGCGCTGACGGCGGCGGTTGCCACCGTCGCCGCGGTTGCGCTGATCACCTCCCCCGGGGGCGCCGCCGGCCCCGGCGGCAGCACCACCGCCCCGATGGCCGTCGGCGAGCCCCTCGCGGGTTCGCACCAGCAGGCGGTGGCGCTGCTCGACAGCATCGCCGACACGGCCTACAGCGCGAACATCGGCACCGGGCCGCGCAGCGACCAGTTCGTCTACGTGGAGACCAAGGAGAGCTCGTACGACATCGTGCAGGACGCCGGCGGCAAGGACACGGCCCACTTCTACGGCCCCTATGAGCGGCAGCTCTGGCTGTCGGTGGACGGCAGCCAGGCAGGTCTGTTGGAGGCCCCGAACGCCACTCCGCGAGTGCCGCACCAGTCGCTGGACCCCGTCACCCAGCCGAGCATCCAGACCCCCACCTACGCCTACTTGGCCACGCTGCCGACCGACCCGCACGAGCTGCTCAAGCTCATCTACGCCCAGACCAAGGGCAAGGGGCACACCCCCGACGACGAGGCCTTCGTGGCCATCGGCGATGCGCTGGACGGGACGACGGCTCCGGCGGCGGTGAGCGCCGCCTTCTACCGGGCTGCGGCGCTGATCCCCGGCACCGAGCTGGTGCCGAACGCCGTGGACATGCTGGGTCGCAAGGGCGTGGGCATCGCGCGTGAGGACAGCGTCGGGGTGCGCACCGAGTGGATCTTCGATGCGAAGACCCACGAGTTCCTGGCTTCGGAGTCGGTCCAGGCAGTTGCCGAAGCCGCGATGCCGAGTCCCTCGGGCAGCCCCTCGCTCAGCGCGAGCGCGCAGAAGGACGCCACCGACCCCGACCTCAAGGTCGGCACTGTCCTGAGCAGCACTGCCGTGATCACTCGCGGCGTCGTGGACAAGGCCGGGCAGCTGCCGTAGGCCCCGAGTGCACGGTGACGACCTGTGGCCCAGCGGTGTGGCCGGGACGCGTTCCCGGGCCGCATCGCTGGGTCACATCGCTGGGGCACATCGCCGGGCCTGAGCCGCGGGGCTCGGCAACCGACTCTGGGCAACGGCACGCCGGAGGTCAGAGCCAGCCCTTCTGGGCGGCCTTGATGCCGGCTTCGAAGCGGCTGCTGGCGCCGAGGCGTTCCATGATCGAGGCCATGTGTCGGTTGACGGTGCGGGAGGAGATGCCCAGACGCTGTCCGGCGGTGTCGTCGGTGAGGCCGGTACCGAGGAGGCGCAGGAGTTCGCGTTCGGTGTCGGTCAGGCCGGTCTCGGGGTCGCTGGCGCGGGTGGCGCCAAGGGGGACGGCGGTGGCCCAGGCCTGCTCGAAGAGCTCGAACAGGGCGCCGACGATGCCGGGTTCGGTGATGTGGAGGGCGCCCTTGCGGGTGTCGGTCGGGTCGATGGGCACCAGGGCCTGGGTGCGGTCGATGATGACCAGGCGTTGCGGCAGGACGGGGGCGGTGCGGACTTCACTGCCCAGGCTGAGTAGCCATTGGGCGAAGGCGGTGGTGTGCGGGTCGTTGCGGGTGGCGTCCTGGTAGAGGGACTTGATGGTGATGCCGCGCGCTATGGCGTCGGCGTTTCCCTCACGGCTGGCGGCCAGGTCCTGGGGACGCTGGGTGGCACCGGGGTGGACGCCGACGCACTCGGTGGTGACGTTGCGCATCAGCAGTTCCAGACGGGCCTGGATGGCGTCCATACCGATCAGTCGCTCGCCGTGGCTGGCCTGGGTGTTGGCACGGTCGGCGACCAGGCGGGTGACGGCGGCGCGGGAGGCGGCGAGCTGGGCCTGACGGGAGGCCAGGTCGGCCTCCTGCCGCGCGAGCATGTCGGTCAGACCGACCTCGGGGGTGACCGCGCGCATCTGCCCGGGATGCTCGCTGGAGGCGCGCACCAGCATGAGCTGGGCCAGTTCCTCAAGGCAGTCGTGGACCTGGCCCAGGGGCATGCCGCAGAGGTCGGCGAGGTCCGCGGTGCCGTGACCGGGATTGTCGAGCATGGCCTGGTAGACGGCTCCGGCCAATGCGGTCAGCCCCAGTGTTTCCAGCATCGCAATACCCCTTCGGGTGCGGTGCCGCCCCCCGGCCGCACCTGGCGTGACCATGATCGCAGTTGCCCTGCCCGCCTTCAAGTTTCTTTCTGCGGGGTTAAGTGGCAGGTCAGGGGCAGATGGGCGCGGTTCCCGTTTAGCGGCTGGTGGGGTGAATACGCCGTTGTGCGCCCCGTCGAAAGCGGGCTTTGGTGGATGCAATGGACATGAAATGTCCATGCCAAAGTGTCGCAATCCCGACAGGCATCTTGGCGACACCCGGAAACTCTTCCGGGGGTGTTGATCTGCGACGAAGCTGGTCACTGCCGGCAGGGAACAGCCCGAACGGCAGCCGGACGAAGCGTCACCGCGGGACGCGAGATCCGGAGATGGACACCCGTCCCTCCTTCAGCAAAGGACTCACTGCCATGATCCGTACCCGTCTCGCCCAGGCCGCCGCGGTCGCCGCCCTCGCCGTCGGCACGGTCGTCATGCTGCCCGGCAGCGTGGCCGTCGCCGCCCCGGCCGCCGCCCCGGCTGCTGCTGCGGCCGTGGTCCAGGCCGCGGTGAGTGTCCCGGCCCCGGCCGGTGTGGTCGCCGACGGCAACGGCTCCTGGGGCTGAGCGCGGTGGACATCGTCTACACCTCCCTGGACCGCAACCGGGGGGCGCGGGCGGCGGACGGGCCGACCGAGCGGGCCGAGATCGTGGACGTGCTGTGGGCGCACGCGGTCCCCGAGGACCGCCTCGAACACGCCTCCGGCCGCGCCGGGCCGGACCGGATCGACCTGCTGCTGTTCCTGCGGACCCCCGAGAGTCCCGACCAGGACCCCGACGGTGCGCAGCGGCGGGCGGCCGCGCTCCTGCACCGCTGCCACCTGGCCTCGCCGCTCCTGCGGCACCGCTACCTCCCACCCGCACCACCCGCACCACCGGCGCCACCCGCACCGTCGGCGCCGTCGGCGTCTTCCGGGGTGCGGCAGCCGCGTCCCGCCGGCTGACCCGTCCCGCACCGCACCGTCTGTGCCGCTGATAGTGACGACCGCTGTTCCTGCAGGGCAGCCGTCCGAGCGGACCTCCGTGTCCGCGCCCGGTTCCGGCCGGGCCCCGGCACCCCCGGCACCCCTGGCACTCCCGGGCATGTCCTTTCGCTGCACCTCTCACCGTGACGGCTGTTCCTGCAGGCCAGCCGTCCAGCCGGGCACGCCCTCGTGCGGGCCGGCCGTGCCATCCCACACCCGGGCCCCTCGCGGGTCCGGCAGTTGACACCGCACCACGCACCACCTTCCCTCATTTCGCTTGTGCTTCCTTCAAGGAGATTCCTGTGTCTGTTCTCAGTGCGAAGTTCCGCCGCAACGGCATTGCGACGCTGGTCGCGGCGGCCGCGGTGACCGGGTTGTCGGTGCTGCCGGCCCATGCCGACACCGGTTCGGCGGTCGCCCAGATCGCCCAGGCCAACCTGGGCCACGGGGCCTGCGACACCAACAGTGCCGGCGGGAGCGGCTACGAGTCCTCGTGCACCGGCAACGGCGGCAGCCCGGAGCTGTGGTGCGCGGACTTCGCCAAGTGGGTGTGGCAGCAGGACGGGGTGAACGTGAGCGGCCTGACCGCGGCGGCGGGCAGCTTCGGGCAGTACAACGGCGGCCTGACCGGGACCCCGGCCGTCGGCGACGCGGTCGTGTTCGACTACAACGGGGCCGGGTCCGCGGACCATGTCGCGATCGTCACCCAGGTCAACGCGGACGGCACCATCGAGACCGTCGGCGGCGACGAGAACGGCACCAGCGGGAACTGGGCCGCGACCTCGGCGGTCCACCAGGACGGGCCCTACAGCGGTGCGCTGGGCTACAGCTCCTACATGGGGATGAGCATCAGCGGCTACGTCGCGCCGATCGGCGGCAACGGGACCGGCACCGGGACGCCGACGTCCGACCCGGCCACCACCGTGCACGTGTTCATGGTCGGCTCGGGCAACACGCTGTTCAACCAGGACGGGAACTACGCCAAGGGCACGTGGTCCGCGCTGCAGAGCGTCCCGGGCGGGGCGGCGGGGGTCACCAAGGTCGCCGCCGCGAGCACCGGCAAGGTCACCCGGCTGTACGCGATCGGCTCGGACAACGCGGTCTACACCAACGACGGCGACTACGCGACGGGCAGCTGGGGCAGCTGGCAGAAGATCCCCGGTGCGGCCGGGGCGCGTGAGGTGACCGCCGTCGCGGTCGGCAACACCGTCCACCTGTTCTACATCGGGTCCAACAACACGATCTACAACACCGACGGGAACTACACCACCGGCAGCTGGTCCGCGGTCCAGGCCGTCCCGGGCGGTGCGGCCGGGGTGCAGAACATCACCGCCACCGCCCAGGGCAACTCGGTCCACCTGTACTTCACCGGCGCCGGGAACACCATCTACAACCTCAACGCCGACTACACCACCGGGACCTGGTCCTCGGTCATGGCGCTGCCCGGCAACGCCTCCGGGGTGCAGAACCTCGCCGTCGCCACCGTCGGCAGCATCGACCACCTCTACTACACCGGCTCCGGCAACACGCTGTTCAACCAGGACGGCGACTACTCCAAGGGCACCTGGACCGGCGTCACGACCGTGCCCGGCGGCGCGGCCGGCGTCGGGTCCCTCTCCGCCGCCGCGATCGGCAGCGTCGTCCACCTGTACTTCACCGGCTCCGACAACACCCTCTACAACATCGACGCCAACTACGGCACCGGCAAGTGGTCCAGCGTCTACCACATCCCCGGCAACGCCGCCGGCCTCGGCGCCATCGCCACCAGCACCAACTGACCCACCCCAACCCGCACCAACCCCGCACCACCCCGCACCGCACCGTGGCCCTCACACCCACCCCGGGCAGGAGGGCCACAACTCAGGAGGCCGGAACCCGATGCGGGTTCCGGCCTCCTGGTGGCGCGAGGGTTCAGCGATTCCGGGTGACCGGGATCGGCTCAGTTCGCGTCAGGCGTGTACAGCGTCAGGCGTGTACGTAGGTGGCGGGGCCGGCGGCGTCGACGTCCCAGACGCTGCCGGTGAGGTAGACAACCTGCCAGGTCCCGCCGGTGACGGCCTTGCTCCAGAGCGAGAACCGGCCGTGGGAGTCGGTGGTCGTGTGGGCCATGTAGTACCAGCTCTTGCTGCCGTAGGGGCGGAAGAACAGGTCGACCTGTTGGTGGGCGAAGACCGTCCAGGGGTTGTACCCACGGTCGTACAGGGTGCCCTGGAAGACGATGGAGGTGTTCTTCGCGACGGTGGTGCGGTTGGGCTTGCCGCCGACGATCGCCGTCTGGAACCGGAAGGTGTGGACGACGTTGCTGTAGGAGGCGGCGAAGCCGTAGCCCGCCGGGGAGTACAGCAGCCAGTAGCCGTGCGGGTTGTCGACCCAGGCCGTGATCGCCTGCCCGTAGGTGTTCCCGGAGACCGGGATGTAGCCGAGGTTCTTCCAGCCGGTCCGGCCGTCGGGGGACTCCAGCACGTAGACCCGGTTGGCCGGGAACCGCCCGTTGGTGCTGGTGACGGTCTGATCGAAGGTCAGGTCGGAGAACTGGTCGATGCTGGCGTTGCTCAGCTGGAGACTGAGCTGCTGCAGCACCGAGACGACCTGGTACGTGGCCGAGGAGGGGGCCAGGTACGGGTCGGCCGCGTAGGTGCCGGCCGGCAGGTCCACGCCCCAGGTGGTGGGCGCCGTCGGGACGTTCGCGTCCAGGGTGAAGCGACCGCTGGAGTTGGTGGTGGCCGACTGGATGTAGCTGAACCCGCTGCCGCCGAGCTGCACCGGGTAGTCGGCCAGCGGCTTCCAGGTGCCGTCGGTGTCCTGGAACTGGACGACGCCGGTGATCGGCAGCAGCTTGCCGACGCCGAGCCCGGCGCCGGAGGTGTGGTCGAGCGTGATCCTGGTCTGCTCCACCGGGGCGACGGCCCAGGTCAGCGGGTCGCTGTCGACCGTGGTCCAGTCCGCGCCGAAGGCCCCGACCGAGTACTGGACGCTCGTCGTGGTCGGCCGGGCGTTGTACCCGACGGCGTTGCCGATGCTGTCGCTGAAGGAACCGTCGGCGGCGGACCAGAACCCGCTGCCGTCGAAGCTCATGGAGGCGGACGCGTACGGCGTGGTGGTGTAGCCCGTGTTCGGGTTGTACGTGTCCACGTGGCCGGAGACGCTCAGTATCTCGTGCCCGTACGACAGGGTGGCGGGGGCGCCGGCGATGTCGTGGAACCACGGGGAGAGGTTGTAGTCGATGTTCCCGATGGTCGGCGCGGCGACGTGGGTGCCGGCCGCGTCGGTTGCATCGATCGTGTAGACGTAGTCGCCGAACGTGCCCAGGTCGAGCGGGGCGCTCTGCCACAGGCCGGGGCTCGACTGCTGGAGGGTGACGGTGGCCACCGGCGTGGAGCCGGTGGTACCGGGCGTGAGGACGGCCGACAGCCAGGTGACCGGGTCCGCCAGCGGGGTGGTGACCTGGAGCACCGATCCGGCATCCGTCTTGACCAGGCTCACGTTGCCGATGACCGGCGTGCCGGTGTCGCTCGACGACGGCGAGGCCGAAGCCGACGTCGAGGCCGAAGCCGACGTCGTGTCGGACGGCGAGGTCGAGTCGGACGGCGACGTCGTGTCGGACGGCGACGTCGAAGGAGTGGTCGTATCCGCCGGAGCGGCGGAGGCCGGGGCCGTGACCGACGCCGAGGGCGTGGCGGCCGGGGCCGAGGTGGTGTCGGCAAGTGCCTGGCCCGGGAGGGCCAGCATCGACGCGAGCAGCGCGGTGGCTGTCGCGGCCGGAAGAGCGGTACGCATTCGCACCTGAGGAATCCCCCTGAACAGTGATGGGCGAGACTCGTGCTTCCGTAGAGGCACGAGTGCTGCGCTTGAACCCTAGGGGGCCTCTGTGTGCGACTTGTGGCTCGTGCACCATTTGCCGTTGCGGCCTGCCGGAGTTGACGTACAAATTGTTATCCGCGCAGGTCATCGACGGCGGATCGGGAGCGCCGCCCGCGAGGATGAGTTCGAAGAACGAGTTCGAGCAGTCAGTACCGGAACCAGGACGAGAGGGAAGAACATGAGCGACAGCAGCGCCTACCGGGAGGTTCCGCCCACCACGCTCGCCGATCTCCTGGGGCGGGAGCAGGTCATGGACATCGGTGTCCGTCCGCTGTGGACTCCGGTGCCACGCCTGGCCGGTCCGGCGTACACCGTGCAGTGCCCGCCCGGTGACAACCTGATGCTGCATGCGGCGATCTACCGGGCGGAGCCGGGATCGGTGATCGTGGTCGAGTCGGGCGACGTGGACTACGCGTTGGCCGGCGGCAACGTGTGCGCCGTCGCCCAGCGCCGGGGGGTCGCGGGGTTCGTGGTCGACGGTCTCGTCCGGGACCTGGGCGAGGTCCGCGAGGCGGGTTTCCCGGTCTTCGGACGCGGGGTCATTCCCATTCCGGGGACCAAGCAGGCCCTCGGCGCGCTGGGCGGACCGGTGCGCTGCGGCGGGGTGCTGGTGCAACCCGGTGACATCGTGGTCGCCGACGAGGAGGGTGTCGTGGTCGTGCCCGCCGCCCGGCAGGCGGAGGTGCTGGACGCGGCCCGGGCCAGGCTCGCCAAGGAGGCCGCCGAGACCCTCGACGCCTGGGAGGAGCAGCACCGCGCCCGGATCGAGAAGGCGCTGAGCGAGCAGGGCTTCGCCGGCTGAACGTGGCCGACCGGACGGCGGCGCGGTTCAGGTCAGGCCGGCCATCAACTCGGCGTAGAGGCGGCCGGCCGTGGCCGAGTCGGTGAGCCGGTCCAGCCGGGCGCGGGCCAGGCCCCGGCGGAACGGGCCGGCCTGGGCGAAGTCGCCGGCCGCGTGCGTGGTCTCCAGTAGCCACTGCGAGAACTCCTGGGCCCGCCAGATCCGTTGGAGGCAGACCCGGGAGTAGTCGCGCAGTCCTGCCCGGTCGTCCCGGTGGACGGCGTCGCGGACGGCCCGGGCGAAGGCGTCCGCGTCGTGGAGGGCGAGGTTCATCCCCTTGCCGCCCAGCGGGGAGATGATGTGGGCGGCGTCGCCGACCAGGAACAGCCGGCCGTGGCTCATCGGGTCGTGGATGACGCTGCGGTGGGCGAAGACCTCGGTCTCGGTGACAGCGCCGGCCGACAGACCGGGGTCGCCGAGCCGGTGGCGCAGCTGCTCCCAGATCCGCTCCTCCGGCCAGTCGGCCACCGTCTCCGCCGCCCCGCACTGGAGGTAGAAGCGGCTCGCGCCCGGACCGCGCGCGAAGTGCGCGGCGAAGCCCAGGTCGCTGACGGCCATCAGCGGGTGCCGGGGCGGCGCCGCGTCGGCCAGGACGGTCAGCCAGGTCAGGCCGCCGTGGTCGTGGGTGGTCACGTCGAGGACGCCCTCGGGGACACTGACCCGGCTGACGCCCTGGTAGCCGTCGCAGCCCGCGACGAAGTCGCAGCCGATCTCGTGCAGTTCACCCTCGGCGTCGCGGTAGGTGACGGTGGGCTGCTCGCCGGTGAGGCCGTGCAGGGCCACCTCGGCCGCGCCGAAGCGCAGGTCGGCGCCCTCGTCCAGGAGCACGTCGATCAGGTTGCGCACCAGCACCTGCTGCGGGCACAGCGTCCCGCCGATGGCGTTGTCGCCGATCACGTACGGGGCGCCGTCCACCCGCAGCTCCAGGCAGCCGTCCTGCGGCGCGTCACCGAGCAACCGGTCCGCGAGGCCCCAGCCCTCCAGCATCCGGGCCACCTGGTACTCGACGATGCCGGCCCGCTGCCGCTTGTCGATGTGCTCGCGGGAACGCACCTCCAGCACGATGCAGGGCACGTCACAGCGTCGCAGCAGGGCGGCCAGGGTCAGTCCGGCCGGTCCCCCGCCGACGACCACGACGGTCGTCCTCTCCCGCACCATGTGCCCCACCCTCCGTGTACCGACTGCTCCGTGTACCGACTGCTCCGTGTGCCGACTGCTCCGGCGTCCACTCTGCGGCCCGGCCACCGGCCCCGGCAAGTACGCGCCGACGCAGGGCCGCCCCCGGCGGTTCTGGTCCTCAGGTACCGGAGCCCGGCACCTGAGGCGGAGGCGGCGGGGGGAGGCTGATTCCTAGGGTCGAACCATGAGCACCGTCCACCTCGGCACCACATCCCGTACCTGCCCCCCGCCGGCACCGGTCCTGATCGGCGACCCGCGCGTCGCCCGGATCCCGGTCGACGACAACGGCGAGCCGCTGGTGCCGCTCGACTGGATGCCGGGCCCGGCCACGGGTGCCGGGCGGCTGGTCCGGGCCGGGCTCGCCGACCGGCTCGCGGCCGCGCAGGAGGCGCTGCCGGAGGGGCTGCGGCTCCGGCTCTCCGAGGGATTCCGCCGGTCCGTGGACCAGCAGGCCATCATCGACGGCTACTCGGCAGCACTGCGGCGGACCAGGCCGGAGGCCGACGCGGCCGAGATCGACCGGCTGACCAGCCGGTACGTCGCCCCGCTCGCCGTCGCCCCGCATGTCGCCGGCGCGGCCGTCGACCTGACCCTCGCCGACGCCGAGGGACGCGAACTCTGGCTCGGCTGCCCGCTGGACGCGACCCCGGAGGAGAGCGACGGCGCCTGCTACTTCGACGCCCCGGACCTCGACCGCGAGGCGCGGACGCACCGGGAACTGCTCCGGCTCGTGCTGGCCGGCAGCGGGCTGGTCAACTACCCGACCGAGTGGTGGCACTGGAGCTTCGGCGACCGCTACTGGGCGCACCGGACCGGTGCCGACCGGGCCTGCTACGGCCCGGTCCCGGCCGGGGCGGAGGCCGCGTGAACGCGCTCGCCGCCACGCGGGACGCCGGCGACCCCGCCGTCCGCGAGGCGTTGGCCGGGCCCCGGCTGCACATCGACCTGGGGGCGGTGGCCGCCAACACCCGGTTGCTCGCCGGCCGTGCCGCCGCGCTGATGGCCGTGGTCAAGGCCGACGGCTTCGGTCACGGTGCCGCCGACGTGGCCCGCACCGCGCTGGCGCACGGCGCCGTCGCGCTCGGCGTGGCCACCCTGGCCGAGGGCACCGCACTGCGGGCCCACGGCATCGCCGCACCGGTCCTCAGCTGGCTCAATCCGGTGGACGCCGACTTCGACACCGCCCTGCGCGCCCGGATCGAGCTCGCGGTGCCGGGCCCGGCGCACCTGGAGGCCGTCGTCCGGGCCGCCGCGTCGACCGGGCGGCGGGCCCGGGTGCACCTGCAGGTGGACACCGGGATGTCCCGCGACGGCTCGGACCCGGCCGGCTGGCCGGAGCTCTGCCGACGCGCCCGGCAGGCCGAACTGATCGGCCTGGTCCAGGTGGTGGGCGTGATGAGCCACCTCGGCTGTGCGGACACCCCCGGCGACCCGTGCACCGACGCCGCACTGGAGGACTTCCGGGCCGCGCTCGGCACGGTGCGCGCGGCCGGGCTCCGGCCCCGCCACCGGCACCTCGCCGCGACCTCGGCCACCCTCACCGATCCGCGCACCCGCTTCGACCTGAGCCGGGTCGGCGCCGGACTGGTCGGCATCGACCCGACCGGCAGCACTCCGTTGCGGCCGGCGCTCACCCTCACCGCCCCGGTGGTGACCGTCCGCACGGTCCCGGCGGGAGCCAGGGTCGGCTACGGCCACCTCGGCACCACTGCCCGGCGCACCCACCTGGCGCTGCTGCCGGTCGGCTATGCCGACGGCCTGCCCCGGGCCGCCTCCGGCCGGGCGGAGGTGCTGCTGCGCGGCCGCCGGTGCCCGGTCGTCGGCCGGATCTCCATGGACCAGCTGGTCGTCGACACCGGCGACCGGCCGGCCGAGCACGGCGACACCGCCGTCCTCTTCGGCCCCGGCGGCCGGGGCGAACCCACGGTCGCGGACTGGGCCCGCTGGTCCGGCACGATCGAGCACGAGGTCATGACCGGCCTCGGGTCCCGGCTGCGCCGCACCGTCGGCCGCACGGCGGTCCCGGCATGAGGCGGGTCGACGGACGGTCCGGCCGCGGCGCCGGGCCGGACCGGACGCCGCGTCAGTCCTGCATCTTCACCCGGATGTCGGCCGTCGGCGCGACCCGTCGGCACAGCCCGGGCAGCCCGCACCCGTCGCACGACCGGACTCCGGCCGCCGCCTCCCTTCCTTCCGCAACCCCGACAGCAAAGGACGGTCCCGCTGTGGCCGACGCCTCCACCCCGCCCGCCGGTCGCATCCGGGTCGCCGTCATCGGCGGCGGCCGCAACTGCGAACACGCGGTCTCGCTCGCCTCCGCCGCCTCGGTCCGGGCCGCACTCGATCCGGCGGCTTACGACGTCCTCGCGCTCACCATCGGTCCGGACGGACGCTGGCACCGGGGCGACGGCTCGGGCCGACCGCTCGGCGTCACGCCGGTGGCGAGCCTGGCCGCCGCGGTGGCGCTGCTCGGTGACTGCGACGTGGTCTTCCCGGTCGTCCACGGCCCCCACGGCGAGGACGGCTCGCTCGCGGCGCTGCTCGACCTCGCCGGGCTGCCCTATGTCGGCGCCGGGGTCAGGGGCGGCGCGCTGGCGATGGACAAGTGGGCCACCAAGCTGGTCGCCGCCGACCTCGGCCTCGCCGTCGCACCGGGGCGGCTGCTCACCGCGGCGTCCGCGCCCGGACTGCGGCCGGAGCAGTTCCCGGTGGTGGTCAAGCCCGTCGCGGCGGGCTCCAGCCACGGGGTGGGACTGGTCCGCGCGGCCGAGGAGCTCGGCCCGGCCCTGGCGGAGGCGCTCGCCCTCGACAGCCGGGTCCTGGTCGAGGACTTCGTCACCGGGCGCGAGATCGACCTGGCGGTGCTGGAACGCCCCGACGGCAGCCTGCTGGTCGGACCGCCGCTGGAGATCGCGGTCGGCGAGGGCGGCCTGTTCGACACCGAGCAGAAGTACGGCGGCGGCGCGCGGTTCCTGCTCCCCGCCGCGCTGGCCGAGCAGGAGCGGAAGGAGCTGGAGGAGGCGGCGCTCGCCCTGTTCACCGCGCTCGGCTGCCGCGGCGTGGCCCGCTTCGACTTCTTCCTGACCGCCGGGGGACCGGTGCTGAACGAGGTCAACACCATGCCCGGGATGACCTCGGAGTCACAGGTCCCGAAGATGTTCGCCAGCGTCGGCCTGCCCTATCCCGCGCTGCTCGACCAACTGGTGCGCGGGGCGCTGGTCGGCTCCGACCAGCGGTGAAGCCGGGATCCGCTCCTTCGGCGGGCGTTCCCGAGCGTGGTTCCATTGCAGGGTCACCCGTCGCACTCCCCGGAAGGAAGTCCCGTCATCACCGGCCCGACGGCAGCACGGCTGCCGGCCCGACCCGACTCCGTCTCGTACCCGACCCCGGCCCGGACGGTGGCCCGGACCCCGGCCCCGGCCCCGGCCCGGACGGTGGCCCGATGAGCCCCGACGGGACCCGGTCGACGTGGCCGGCCCCGGCCGGTCCGACCGGGCCCTGGACGTTGCAGTCCTTCCTGCGGACCCGCGGGCTCGACCTGGTGGTCGGTCTTGGCACCGGCGCGTTCGGCCTGGCGGAGTCCGCCGGCCTCACGTACCGGGGCAGCTACCTCGACCTCGACGTCCTGCTGGTCGTCCTGCTGGTGTCGGTCTCGGCCGGGTTGTTCCGCGCCCTGCCCGGTGCCGCGCTCTGCCTCTTCTGGCTGGCGGCGGTGATCCAGTTGTCGACCGGCACGTTCGCGCTCCAGGTCGAGCTGGTGGCCGGGCTCGTGGCGTTCGGTGCCGCGCGGCACGGGAACGCCACCGTGCTGTGGCTCAGCGGGGCCTCGCTCCCGTTCGGCATGGCGACGGCCCTGGTGGTGATCCGCCGCTTCGGCATCGACACACCCATCTACCTGCGCGTGCTCAGGGCCGAGGTGGTCCCGCTGTCGTTGGTGGGCACCTCGCTGCTGGCGGTGCTGGGGCTGCCCTGGCTGGTCGGTCTGCTGCTGCGGATCCGCGCCAAGGCCGCCCGGGACCAGGCGGAGGCCGAGGCGCGGCGGCGGCGTGCCGAGACCCAGCGCACCCACGCCCAGGAGATAGCCGCCCTGCGCGAGGGCCAGGCCAGGATGGCCCGCGACGTCCACGACGTGGTCGGGCACTCGCTCGCGGTGATCCTGGTGCAGGCCGAGTCGGCCCAGTTCCTCTCCGCCTCGGACCCGGCCGCGCTGCGCCGGACGATGGAGAACATCGCCGTCTCGGCCCGCCAGTCGCTCCGCGACGTGCGCGAGGTGCTGACCAGCACCAGCGACGAGACCGGACCCGGCGCGCTGCCGTCCGGCAGCCTGGACACCCTGCTCGACGGGGTGGAGTCGGCGGGCAACCCGCTGCGCTCCTCCGTCGAGGGGACCCCGGGGGCGCTCCGGCCGGAGTCGGAGGCGGTCGCCTTCCGGGTGCTGCAGGAGATGCTGACCAACGCGCTCAAGCACGGCCGCCGGGGCGAACCGGTGGTCGTGCTGCGGCACTGGGGGTCGGGGCTGCGACTGGAGGTGACCAACGCCGTGGCCGTCGACGCGGACGGGACCGGCGGTGCCGACGGCGGGGAGTTCGGCGGGTCGGGGATCGACGGCATGCGGCGGCGGCTGGACTCGGTCGGTGGCCGGTTGGCGGTGGGCCACCGGGAGCTCCCGGGCACCGGCCCGGCCTTCACCGCCACCGCTTGGCTGCCGCGGTGAGCGGCGCGGACGCAGCGGCGGACGCAACGGCGGGCGCGGCGCGCCGGGAAACACGAGCAGGAGTGGGTGCGGACGTGAACGGGGACGTGAAGATGGACGGGGCCGACGAGCCGGACGCCGCGGAGCCGATCCGGGTGGTGATCGTCGACGACCAGGAGCTGTTCCGGGCCGGAGTCGCCGTGATCGTCTCCGCCCAGGAGGGCATGGAGGTGGTCGGCCAGGCGGGCGAGGGACGGCAGGCCGTCCGACTGGTCGACGAACTGAGCCCGCACGTGGTGCTGATGGACCTGCGGATGCCCGGGATGGACGGGGTGGAGGCGACCCGGCAGATCCTGGAGCCGTCCCGGGCGGCCGAGCGGCGGCGTCCGGTCCGGGTGGTCGTGCTGACCACCTTCAACCTGGACGACCGTGCCGCCACCGCGATCCGCTACGGCGCCAGCGGGTTCCTGCTCAAGGACACCACCCCGGCGATGCTCGCCGACGCGATCCGCACCGTCCACGCCGGCATCGCCGTGCTGGCGCCGGAGGACCTGGGCGCGCTGCTGGAGGGACGGTTCCGCTCCCGGCAGCCGGTGCCGTCGGCCTACGAAACGCTCACCGACAAGGAGCGGGAGATCCTGGCCGCCGTCGCCCGGGGGCTGAGCAACGCCGAGATCGCCCAGCAGGTCTTCGCCAGCGAGTCCACGGTGAAGACCCATGTCGGGAACATCCTGCGCAAACTCGACCTCCGCGACCGGGTGCAGATCGTGGTCTTCGCCCACGAGCACGACCTGCGCGGCTGACGCCGGTCGGCGCGGCGCCCGGTCGGCGCGGCGCCCGGTCGGCGCGGCGCCTGTCCAACGCAGCGCCTGTCCAACTACCAGCGGGCCACCGGGTTGCCGAGCCAGCGGCTGCCGTCAGGGAGCGACTCGCCGCGCATCACCAGCGAGGAGGGCCCGACGGTGGCGCCGGCGCCGAGGGTGGAGCCGAGCAGCACGATGGAGTGCGGTCCGACGGTGGCGCCGGGGCCGATGTCGATGGTCTCCATCCGCATCAGCCGGTCGTGGAAGAGGTGGGTCTGGACCACCACGCCGCGGTTGAGGGTGGCGCCGTCGCCGACGCGGACCAGGTCGGTCTCGGGCAGCCAGTGGGTCTCGCACCACACCCCGCGGCCGATCTTCGCGCCCAGGCTGCGCAGCCAGGTGTTGAGGAAGGGGGTGCCGATCAGTGTGCCGCCCAGCCAGGGCATGGCCAGCTCCTCGACGAAGGTGTCGAACAGCTCGTTGCGCCAGACGAAGGAGCTCCACAGCGGCTGCTGCGCCTCGCGGAACCGGCCGAGCAGCAGCCACTTGGCGGCCGTGGTGATCAGGCAGGCCGTTACCCCGAGGGCCAGCATCAGCAGTCCGGCCAGAGCCGCGCAGCCGTCCAGTCCGTACCTGTCGAAGGCCGCCTGCAGGCCGGTCGCGAGCAGGTCGCCCAGCAGCACGGTCACCAGCACCGGCAGCAGCCGGCAGGTCTCGACCGCCGAACGGGCCAGGACCAGTCCGGTGGCAGGCGCGTAGGTACGGGCGGTGTCGCCCTGCTCGGGGCTGCGCCGTACGGCGAAGCCGGGGCGGCCGAGCCAGGATCCGCCGGGTTCGGCCTGGGCCGGAGTGTCGGCGAGCACACCGACCAGTGAGTCGTCCGGCAGTATCCGGCCGGGGGCGACGATGCCGGAGTTGCCGACGAAGGAGCGCTTGCCGACGCTGGCACGGCCCAGGTGGAGCCAGCCGCCGCGAATCTCGAAGGGGGCGACCAGGGTGTCGTCGGCGAGGAAGGCGTGGTCGTCGACGCGCATCAGTCCGGGCAGGGCCAGCACGGTGGAGGCCTCGACTCCGCGGCCGACCTTCGCGCCCAGCAGCCGCAGCCAGATCGGTGTCAGCAGGCTGGCGTAGAGCGGGAAGAGCTGGGAGCGGGCGGAGTTCATCAGGTTGTGGACCAGCCAGACGCACCAGGCCACCCGGCCCCGCGCGGGGTGCAGGCCGGGCCTGATCCGGCGTGAGGCCAGCCGGACCACGGCGACGAGCAGCAGGGCGTAGAGGCCCATGGTGAGCAGCGCCAGCGGCACGGAGGCGGCGATGACCCGGTCGAAGACGCTGCTGTAGGCGCGGGTGTGTCCGATCAGCAGGTAGAGGACGGCCACGGCCGGTGCGGCCGAGACCGCGAACAGCCCGGTGAGCAGCGGCATCGAGGCCAGGTGGAACAGGTCCCAGGCGCGGGACCGGCGGTGCTGGGGGCGGGCCAGGGGTCGCGGGCGCCGGTGTCGTCCCGGCGGGCGGGGGAGCCGTGCCAGCGTTCGCGGGCGGGGACGCGGCCGATGACGCAGCTGCCGGGGGCGATCTCGGCCTCGGCGCCGATCTCGACGCCGGGCATGAGCATGCTGCGGGTGCCGATGCGGGCGTTGTTGCCGATGCGGATGGTGCCCAGGTGGAGGGTGTCGCCGTCGAGCCACCAGCCGGCGGCGTCGACCTCGGGCTCCAGGACGCAGCCGTTGCCGAGCACGGCCATGCCGGTGACCGGGGGCATGGTGTGCAGTTCGACGTCGCGGCCGACCTTGCAGCCCAGGAGCCGGGCGTAGCGCCGGGCGAGCGGGGTGCCGACGACGGAGGCGATGTTGAACGCGCCGACCAGCCGTTCGGCGGTCCACAGCCGCAGGTGGGCGGAGCCGCCCCGGGGGTGGGCGCCGGGCCGCAGCGTCGCGGTGAGCAGTCGCGCGCCGAACGCGCCGATCAGGCAGCGTCCGGCCGCGCTGGAGAGCAGCAGCCAGCCGCCGATGACGATCCACCAGGAGGTGTGCGGAGCCCAGGGCAGCGGTCGGACCAGCCTGATCAGGTTGTCGGTCAGGGCCAGCGCGAGCACCCAGCGCAGTCCGCCGAGGATGTAAAGGACCGCCAGCACGAAGCCCTGGTAGACGCCGACGCGGCGTGGGGTGGGCCGGATCTCGCGGGTCTCCCGCTGGTGCCCGGAGGCGTTGTCGAGATGGTCGGCGAGGTCCTGGAGCCGGGGCTGGTGGTAGAGATCGGCGACGGAGGTGCCGGGGAAGCGTTCGCGGAGCAGCGAGACCAGGCGGGCGGCGGCGAGGCTGGCGCCGCCGAGGGTGAAGAAGTCGCTGTCGGCGCCGACCGGCACGCCGAGCACGGCCCGCCACTGCTCGGCCAGCCAACCGGCCGTGCCGGTGAGTGCGGGGCCGTCCGCCGAGGGGGCGTCGAGTCCGGGAAGCGGCCAGGGCAGGGCCTTGCGGTCGACCTTGCCCGAGGTGCGGGTGGGCAGCTCGGGGACCAGTGCGAGCACCGGGACCAGGGCCTGCGGCAGCCGGTCCAGCAGCCGGGTGCGCGCGGCGGCCAGGTCGAACGGCGGTGCGGCGGAGGGCGGTCGGCCGCCTGTCTGCTGGCCGCCTGCCTGCTGGTCGGCGGTCTGCTGGCCGGGGGTCAGCGGAAACGTTTCCTCGGACGGTTCCGCGACCAGGTAGCCGACCAGGACCTGGCCGCCGGCGGCGGTGTCCTTGACCGCCGCTGCGGCTGCCCGGATGCCGGGCAGGGCCTGCAGTGCGGCGTCGATCTCGCCCAGCTCGATCCGTCGGCCGCCGAGCTTGACCTGCTCGTCGGCGCGGCCGACGAAGACCAGGCCCTCCGGGTCGGCCCGGACCAGGTCGCCGCTGCGGTAGACCCGGTCCGCACGTCCGTGCCAGGCGGGCGCGCCGAACTTCTCGGCGTCCTTCTGCGGGTCGAGATAGCGGGCGACGCCCACCCCGCCGATCACCAGTTCGCCGACCTCGCCCCAGCTGACCGGACGGTTCCCGGCGTCGACCACCGCCAGCTCCCAGCCGTCCAGCGGCGCGCCGATCCGCACCGGCCGCCCGGACTGCATCAGCGACGCACAGGCGACCACCGTCGTCTCGGTCGGACCGTAGGTGTTCCAGAACTCGCGCCCCGGCACGGCCAGCCGATCCACCAGCTCGGCCGGGCAGGCCTCGCCGCCGACGATCAGCAGCCGCACCCGCTGCAACGACTGCTCCGGCCACAGCGCCACCAGCGTCGGCACCGTCGACACGGCCGTGATCCGCTGCTGCACCAGCCAGGGCCCCAGATCGGTCCCGGCCTTGACCAGCGCGCGCGGGGCGGGCACCAGGCAGGCGCCGTGCCGCCAGGCCAGCCACATCTCCTCGCAGGAGGCGTCGAACGCCACCGAGAGCCCGGCCAGCACCCGGTCCCCCGGGCCCAGCGGCGACTCCCGCAGGAACAGCCTGGCCTCGGCGTCCACGAAGGCGGCGGCCGAACGGTGGCTGACCGCGACGCCCTTGGGACGACCGGTGGTCCCCGAGGTGAAGATGATCCAGGCATCGTTCGCCGGCCCGGCGGGCCCCGGCGTGCCGCCGGTCGGGCAGGGCCCGGGCACGACGGAGAGCCCGGCGCCGATGATCGCGCACACCCCGGCGTCCGACCAGATCATCTCGGCCCGCTCGTCCGGGTCGTCCACGTCGACCGGGACGTAGGCCGCACCGGCGCGCAGGATGCCGAGGATCGCCACATAGAGCGCGGCGGTGCCGGAGGGGACCCGGACGCCGACCCGGTCACCGGGGCCGATGCCGTAGCCGGCCAGCGTGGCGGCCAGCCGCACGCTCTCCTGCTGCAGGCCCCGGTAGTCGAGCACCACCCCGTCGGCGTCCAGCGCGGGGGCGCCGGGGTGGCGCCGCACGGTCTCGTCGAGCAGGTCGACCAGGGTGCGGGTGGGTGTGGCGGGCTCGCAGGGCCAGATCGCGCCGGCTGCGGGGGACGGAGTCGGCGACGGGACCGGCCGGAGCGGCAGAGGCGCGTCGAGGTACTGATCGGGTTCCACGCGCTGCTCTGGTCCTTGGTTCGAGAGTCTGATCGGGCGGGGCCTGCGGGAGGGTAGCGGGCGTTTCTGTGGAAAGTATGTGACCGAAATGTGGGTCTGCGTTCCCAGTCACGCCCTTTGCACGGCTTCCGGTTCCCTCGACCTTCCGATCCGGTGCAACCTCCGGCACCCCCCAGGTGCTCTAACCAGTGGGCGAACCCGCCCCGACGGCACGAGGGAAGGGACGGACATGTCCGGTGTGCGCAGCCAGGAGGAGCGCGACGACGCCACGATCGAGGCGACGTACACCTTCCTCACCGCTCTGATCTGTGCGGCGGTCACCCTCTGCGTGGTCTGGCTCGGCGTCCGGGCGGTGTCCCCCGGCCTCTCCCGGCACGATGTGCACCACCTGGTCGTGTGCTGCGCCGGGGCGGCCTTCGTGGCCCGCACGGTGCTCCGCCGCAGCCGCGGCCGCAACTGGCGCGGCCTGAGGACGGGTTGAGCCGAGGGGGACCGGCAGGGGGAGGACGCGGCCGGCCCCCGGCTGCCGTCGGAACGGCGGCCGGGGGCCGGGGGGCGGAACGTCAGGCGGACTTCGGGGCGGCCTGCTGGACGACCTCGAAGGACCAGAGGGAGGAGTCCGAGGCGGCGGGGGCGGGGCGGGCTCCGCCGGCCGGGGCACCCTGGTGGGCGGCCTGCATCGGGCCGGACATCCACGCCTGGAAGTCCTCCTCGGTGCGCCAGCGGGTGTAGACGAGGTACTTGTCCGTGCCGTCCACCGGCCGGAGCAGCTCGAACCACTCGAAGCCGTCGGAGGACTCCACCACCCCGGCCCGGGCGCCGAAGCGCTTCTCCAGCACCTCGCGCTGCTCCGTCGGGACCGACAACACGTTGATCTTCACTACGCTCATGGCTCTCATCCTGCCCCATCGGTCGCCCGGGTCAGCGCCGGCCGTTCCCGAGTCGGTCGGCGAGGAAGACCGTGCCGTCCTTCTCCGGGGCGAAGGAGACGCCGGCGGCCAGCGAGCGCGGAGTGACCACGGCGGCCTGGGCCAGCCGGTTGACGCCCAGCAGGAACAGCAGCGGGGTGAAGGAGGCGGCCACCTTGGCGTCCAGGCCGTGGGCGACCAGCATCATCCCCACGCGGGAGGCGACCAGCGCGAGCCACAGCCACAGGCTGCGTACCGGCATCCGGCCCCAGAGCCCGCCGTTGCGGGACTCCAGGTGCATCATCGAGCCCTGCCAGGCGCCGATGCCCGCGGCGATCACCGCGCTCACCGCGATGCAGCCGATGTCGGTCGCGGTGGTGTGGACATTGTGGCCGCGCAGGTCCACGAAGCCGATGACCAGCAGAATCGCCGGGAGCAGGATCAGCCGCTTGCCCCGCAGCGGCTCGCCCATCAGCTGTCGGCCGATGACGAACGCGACGACCGCGATGGCGGCCAGGATTTCGAGCATGCTCATGAGAGGGACCTCCGGTCCGGACGCAATGGGGGCCGCAGCGGAACTGCGGCCCTTCATGGCCTCCGGCCCGACTGCGGGCCGTCTCCGTTGCGATGTCTCCACGCTAGGGAGCGGACCGGATCCGGACGTCACACCGAGGGCTGACCGGCGGGCTGATTCCGACTGGTACCCCGCTGGTACCGGCGGGCCTATCCGGGCGGCGCCAGGTCAGCCCAGCTGGTGCCGCTGGGCGTAGCCCATCGCGGCGGCGCGGTCGCGGGAGCCGGTCTTGGCGAAGATCCGGTTGATGTGGGTCTTCACGGTGTGGCTGCTCAGCACCAGCTCGGCGGCGATCTCGGGGTTGTTCAGTCCGCGGGCGATGAGTCGGAGGATCTCTGCCTCGCGGGTGGTCAGACCGTCGGGCAGCGGCGCGGCCGGAGCGGCGGCCACCGGCGGGTCCGCGCTCGGCGCCGCGCCGGACGCGGCGGCCAGCAGAGTGGCCTGCACCCGGGGGTCGAGCACCGCGAGCCCGCCGGCGGCGGCGTGGAGGGCTCGCGCTATGTCGGTCCGGTCAGCGTCCTTGGTGAGGTAGCTCCGGGCGCCGGCCCGGAGCGCGTCCAGGACGGACTGGTCGTCGGCGTAGGTGGTGAGGACGACCACGGCGACGCCCGGGTGCTCGGCGGTGAGTCTGCGGGTGGTCTCGATCCCGTCGAGGACCGGCATCCGCAGGTCCAACAGGATGGCGTCGGGCCGGAGTTCGGCGACCAGCTGCAGGGCGCGCAGGCCGTCGGCGGCGTCGCCGACCACGTCGATGTCGGGCAGTCCTCCGAGCAGCATGACCAGGCCCTCGCGGACACTGGCCTGGTCGTCGGCGACGACGATACGGAGCGGGGTGGGGGCGGCGGTCATGCGGTCATTCTCCCGTTCGGGGCGGTCGACGTCGCATCGCCGTGCGGGAACTCCGCCGTGACGGTCCAGCGTCCGTCGGCCGGACCGGCCGCCAGCGTGCCGTTGAGCAGCCGCAGCCGCTCCCGCATGCCGATCAGCCCGTAGCCGCCGCCGACGCCCGCGGCCGGCGCGGCCGGCTGCGTGTCTCCGCCCTCGGGGAGGGCGTTGGCGACGGTGATCCGGGTCAGCTGCGCGGTGGACTCCAGCCGGAGCGCGACCGGTCGGCCGGGTGCGTGCTTGGCGGCGTTGACCAGGGCCTCCTGGACGATGCGGAGCAGTGCCAGGGTGGCGTCCGGCGGAAGCGTGCGCGGTTCGCCGACGATGTCGAGGTCGATCTCGGCGCCGTGGTTGCGGGTGTGGGTCTCGGCGGCGCGGGCGATCTCCCGGGCCAGCGGCAGGGCGTCGGTGCGCAGGGCGTGCACCGCGCGCCGGGTCTCGACCAGGCCCTCGGCGGCCATCCGCTGGGCGGTGGCGAGGATCTCCACGGCCCGGTCGATGTCCTGCTGGTCCGTCAGCACGGCCCGGGCGACCTGGATCTGGATGCCGAGCGCGCCCAGTGAGTGGGCGAGCACGTCGTGGATCTCCCGGGCGATCCTGGTCCGTTCGTCGAGGACCTCGGAGCGCCGCTGCTCGGCCTGCAGCTCCTCGGCCTGGGCCAGTACCGCCGCCGACTGCTCGGCCGCGATCCGGAAGGCACGGCGGTTGTGGCCGATCAGCAGCCCGACGACCAGCAGCAGCGGGTAGCCCAGCAGGGTGCCGAGGCCGTCGCCGTAGAGGGCCGCGCCGATCTCGATGGCGAGGACCCCGGTGCCGAGCACCGACCAGCCGGCGACCATGCCGATCTCGCTGCCGGCGGTGGCCGCGGCGGTCACGCCGAAGGCCACCAGGGGGTCGCCGTGCGGCAGGGTGCAGCCGAGCCCGCCGGCGGCGGTGAGGGTACCGAGCAGCAGCGGTTCGACCCGCCCCCGGTGCGGGAACAGGGCCGGGCGCAGGTCGAGCAGGTTCCATCCGACGATGCCGAGACCGATGACGCAGTAGACGACGAGCTGCACAACCCGGGTGGAGGTCGCGACCGGGCCGCCGGTGAAGACCAGCAGTCCGACGACCGCGTAGCCGACGATCCGGACCAGGGCGATGACCGCCTGCAGTGCCGGTCCGGTCCTGCCGCCCCAGGTCAGCAGTCCACGGGCGTCGTCCACAACAGCTCCCTCGTCGTCTGGTACCGGAGGTTCCCGGCGTTCCCCCACGTTAGGGCTGGTCGCAGCGGGTGGCATCGGAGCAGGGGTTGACCGGCGGTGGGAGGTCGGGCCCGCGCCTGGTACCAGCGGCCCCGACGGGCTCATGCCGGAGATCGGCCCCGGCTCCGATTCCGGCCCGGCGCCGGCTGGCGAGAGTGGAGCCATCGCCCGGCACCGTCCCGGACCGACCGCCTGAGGAGCCAGTCATGATGTCCGAACTCACCCAAGCAATGATCGTCAACGGCGCGGTCCTGGTCGCCGTGCTCCACAGCGACCTCGGCCGGAACCGCCGGATCGGCCCGATGCGCATCCTCCGCCCGCTGCTGATGGCCGGGGCCATCGTGCCGCTGTTCATCGACGCCCCGGTCACCGCCGGCACCGGGTTGGCGCTGGAGCTCGCCGGGGTCGCCGCCGGGCTGCTGGCCGGCCTGGGAGCGGTCGCGCTGACCGGAGTCCACCGCAACCCGGAGACGGGCAAGCCGGCCAGCCGGGCCACCGGGCCCTACGCCCTGCTGTGGGTCCTGGTCATCGGCGCCCGGGCGGCCTTCTCCTACGGCGCGGTCCACTGGTTCCCGAGCCAGCTGACGAGCTGGGCGATCGCCCACCAGGTCACCTCCGCCGCGATCACCGACGGGCTGATCTTCATGGCCGTGGCGATGCTGGTCACCCGCACCCTCGGCCTGCTGCTCCGGGCGGCGAACCTGCCGACCGCCGACCGCAGGGCCGGCTCGCTGAACGCGGCCCGGGTGTGACGCGACGTCAAATCCGGTGCCGATGGTGGAACTGCCGCCATCGGCCGGGCCCGGAGGCGGTTAGAGTGGTGGGGAGATCGCCGGTCGTCGGCGCACCCCGCCATCGACCGCCTCCAACGGGCGAGTTCATCGACGGCCCGGATTGCGGGCCGGTGCGGGAACGGACGGGACCTGGGGAGGACACGGTGGCGGCGGTGCAGCGGATCACGTCCCGCAATGCGCGTTTCCAGCAGTGGCAGTCGTTGCTGACGAATCGCAACAAGCGCACCCGCGCGAGGGAGTTCCTGGTCCAGGGGGTCCGCCCGATCACGGTCGCGGTCGAGCGGGGCTGGACCGTGCGGGCCGTGCTCTTCGACGCCGGCCGTCCGCTCTCCCGCTGGGCGGGTGAACTGCTGCGCGGCCTGTCGGGATCCCGCACCGAGCAGATCGCCATGGACGGCGCCCTGCTCGCCGAGCTCGGCGAGAAGGGCGAGACGGTGCCCGAGCTGATCGCGGTGCTGGAGATGCCCGAGGACGACCTCGAACGGATCCCGGTCGGCGACGACTTCCTCGGGGTGCTCTTCGACCGGCCCACCAACCCGGGCAACATCGGTTCGATCATCAGGTCGGCGGACGCCTTCGGCGCGCACGGCCTGATCGTCACCGGGCACGCGGCCGACGTCTACGACAGCAAGTCGGTGCGGGCCAGCACCGGTTCGCTGTTCGCCCTGCCGGCCGTCCGGGTCCCGTCCCAGCACGAGGTCCACGCCTGGCTGGAGACGAAGCGGCGGCAGGGGCGGCCGGTGCTGGTGGTGGGCACCGACGAACACGGTGAGGCCGACGTCTTCGACTTCGACCTCACCCGCCCCACGCTGCTGCTGGTCGGCAACGAGACCGCCGGGCTCAGCGCGGCCTGGCGGGAACTGTGCGACCACGTCGTCAGCATTCCGATGTCCGGCAGTGCCAGTTCGCTGAACGCCGCCAATGCCGCGACCGCCGTGCTCTACGAGGCTTCCCGGCAGCGGACCGCCGCCGCCCGGGCCGCGCGCCCGACCGTCGGGCGGCCCCGGTCGGGCACGGCTGCGGTCACGGCTGCGGGCACGGCTGAGGGCACGGGGCAGCCGGGACCGGCGTGACGGCGTCCGGGCTGCTTGGTGTGAGTACCCTTGTCGCCGGTCCGCCCCGGCCGCGGGCCTGAGCGTCGCTCGACCGACCGTTTCCGAGCCGCCCGACCGCGGTCGGGCAGAAGCAGGAAAGCACAGGTCAGGACCCTGATTGCGGTGCTCGGCGGGCGATCCGCCGCGGCCTGCCCGCAGCCCTCCCGAAGGTTGCCGCCGACACGCGCCGTGGCCTGCGCGTCACTGTGCCGCTGCTGTGGTAGGCGGTCCGGCACAACTCTTCAGATACCAGTGGCGTCTGCTCATTCCAACGGCTGGCATACTGCGGGGCTCGGTCCCTCAGGACGCGGCGGCAGGCACGGTTGCCGAACGAGTGTCCGATGGACGCAAGGACTCCTGCGGGTGACCGAGGCAGGGAGGCCCATCGTGGCCGGACAACGGAGGGTTGTATGAGCGGGAAACGAGCGGCCGGGAAGGGCGGTACGACCGCTGCACCGGCTGACAGCCCGGTCGGCGAGATGAGTCGCAGCCTGCAGCGGCAGACGCGGCAGCGCCGGCGTCGGCGCACGCTCCGGATCGTGGGCATCAGCACGGCCGGGGTCATGGTGGTCGCGGGCTCCGGGGTGGCCTACGCCTACTTCCACCTGCTCGGCAACATCAAGACCTCGGCGCTCTACACCGGCAGCAACCGGGCCGCCGCCGTGGGCGTCGAGAAGGCGGACGCCTTCGGCCGGACGCCGCTGAACATCCTGCTGATCGGCTCGGACACCCGGGACACCTCTGAGGACGCCAAGCTCGGTGGCGACGCCGGACCGGGCGCCCACGCGGACGTGGAGATGCTCGTCCACCTCTCGGCCGACCGCAGCAACATCACCGTGATGAGCATCCCCCGCGACACCGTCACCCAGCTGCCGGACTGCGCCGGCGATGCCACCACGATCATCACCGACAGCCTGCAGAACGGCCCCTCCTGCACCGCGGAGGCCGTCCACAAGCTCACCGGGATCACCGTCGACGACTTCGCGATGGTCGACTTCGGCGGTGTCGTCAACATATCGAACGCTCTGGGCGGCGTGAACGTCTGCGTCAACAGCAACGTCTACGACGTCTACTCGGGCCTGAAGCTGAGCGAGGGCACCCACTTGCTGAAGGGCACGGCCGCCCTGGAGTTCCTGCGCACCCGACACGCCTTCGGCGACGGCAGCGACAACGTCGGCCGCACCACCGCGACCCACATCTTCTTCACCGACATGATCAACAAGCTGAAGAACGCCGGGACGCTGACCGACCCGGTCGCCATGTACGACATCGCGGACGCGGCGACCAAGTCGCTGACGGTCTCCCCGGACCTGGACAGCGCGAGCAAGCTGATCGACCTGGCCGACGACCTGAACAAGGTGCCGACCAACCGGATCACCTTCACCACCATGCAGAACGTCGCCTACAGCGGCACCGACTCGGCGCTCGCCGACGATGTCCAGGAGGAGACCGCGCAGGCACAGCCGCTGTTCAACGCGATCAAGAACGACCAGTCGCTGACCACGGCGAGCGGCAAGGCCAGCGGGGCGGGCCAGGCCTCGGCCAGCCCCGTCGCGGCCCCGCCGGCGGCCGGCACCATCACCGTGGCCGTCTACAACGGCACCAGCGTGGACGGGCGTTCCGACGCGATCGCGAACCAGTTGGTGAGCCAGGGCTTCAACTCCGCCACCGCCGGATACCCCGACTCGGCCTCCCCGGCGACCACCACGCTGACCTACGGCCCCGGCGAGGCCGCCCAGGCGCAGGTCGTCGCCAAGGACCTCGGACTGCCTGCCAAGGCCCTCGTCCAGGGCACCGCAACCGGACTGAAGCTGGTCATCGGCGCGGACTGGACCAGCGGCAACACCTTCCCGCACTCCAGTGCGACGCCGGCCCCGGTCAGCTCGGCCGTGCTGCTCAACGGCGCCACCGGAGTGCAGACCGCCAACCAGGTCAACCAGTGCGTCGACGTGAGCACCGCCTACACCGAGCCGGGGCACACCCCGCAGTCGGAGTACGCGGACAACCCGCAGGTGCCCAACTCCGCTCCCTGAGCGGTCCCGCAGCAACGCCGTACGGCGGTCGCCGGGAAGTCCCCGGCGACCGCCGTACGTCATTCATCCCCCGTCCTCACCGCCGGGTCAGCCCCGGTAGGCGGGGAGGCCGACGTAGGAGGTGAGCTGCACGGGCGCCTTGCTGCCGTTGGCCGGGACCACGTCGGTGCCGGTGGCGGTGCGGAAGGCGATGGTCCGGCCGTCCGGCGACCAGGCCGGCTCGGTGTCGTTGCCGGTGGCGTGCGGGGTGAGGTCCTTGGCCACCGGGTGCTGGGAGTCGAAGGACTCCTCGAAGATGTGGTCGTGCCCGCCGATCGAGCGGACGAAGACGACCTCCTCGCCGTTGGGGGCGAGGGCCGGCTCGGAGCCGCGCAGCAGCACGCCGCCCTGCTGCCGGAGGTAGTCGTCCCGGACGTAGACCTCGCCGTTCCCGGTGTTCTCGTAGACGGCCGTACCGTAACTGCCGGCCGAGCTCGGCCAGTTGTTGCCGGTGAGCGGGTTGAGGGGGTTGCCCGAGCCGGCGTCCGGCCCCAGCGGCAGCAGGTGCGGGGTGCCGTGGTTGGCGGTGGCGGAGACGCCTTCGAGGCGGGTGACGCCCTTCTGGGACGCGGTGAAGAGCAGGTTGTCCTTGGCCGGGACCCCGTCCCGCGGGCTGGCTGCGGAGACCTGCCAGGTCGGGTGCGACCAGACCTGGTTGCCCGGGTTGGCGGCCACGATCCGGCGGCCGGTGCCGTTGGGGTTGGCGACGTCCAGGTTGCCCGAGCCGTCGACGAAGGCGGCCTGTCGGCCGTCGGGCGACCAGGCCAGGTCCCGGACGGGGACGCCGAAGTCGACCGTGGTGCCGTTCATGACGACGTACGGGGAGCCCGTGCTGATGGTCAGCGAGGTGCCCTTGGTCCCGTTGGCCGCGGCGGGGCGGACGGCGGACGCGTCGGCCAGGGCCGGCAGCGAGGCGGTCAGGGCGGCGGCGAGGGTGATGGTGGCGGCTATGAGACGAGTGCGGGAGGACATGGTGGTTCCCCTCTTGGGAGCGCTCAGGAAATCGAAGGCACAGGACGCCGGAGCGACACCGCCGCGCGCGCGGGTACCCTGCGCCCGCGCGATTGGATGCTGCTCAGTGCGATGGGAGAAGGCTGTCAGTCGAATATCCCCAAGCCGTGCTCCTACTGTCACGGGCGTGCAACAGGCAGCTGTTCCAAGGGCAGTGATGACAAGTCAGTTCCAATTGAAAGCAGTCCGACGCACATTGTAAATGTCCTTGACAAGAATGTGGTCCACTCCGATCATGGTGATCCAGCCGTCCGGGGCCGGGCTTCCTCGCCCGGAGCCCGGGTCCGGGACGGCGTACCACAGCGGTGCCGTCTGCCGGGGACGGAGCCGTGAGAGCCCGACCGGCGAAGGCCCCGTGGCGGACGCCGTCGGCAGTCCAGGCACCCCCACCGCCCTTTCCCTGGAGTCCCCATGCCCCTGCGCCTGTCCGCCCGCGCCGCAGTCGTCGCCCTCGCCGTCGCCGCGGCCTCCGTGGGCGTCGCCGCGTCGGCCTCCGCCGCCACGGCGGCGACCGACACCCCGCTGCCGGCCCACGTCTTCGCCCCCTACTTCGAGGCGTACAACGGCGACAGCCTCTCCGGGCTGGCCACCGCGTCCGGCAACAAGTACCTGACCATGGCGTTCATCCAGACCCCCACGGCCGGCTCCTGCACCGCCGACTGGAACGGCGACGCGAGCACCCCCATCTCCGCCGCCGACTACGGCAGCGACATCGCGTCCATCCAGGCCGGCGGCGGCAACGTGATTCCCTCCTTCGGCGGTTACAGCGCCGACCACGGCGGCACCGACATCGCCGACAGCTGCACCGACGTCGCGGACATCGCCGCCGCGTACGAGAGCGTCGCCACCACCTACAACGTCAGCCGGATCGACCTCGACATCGAGGACAACTCGCTGACCGACACGGCCGGCATCACCCGCCGCAACGAGGCGGTCGCCCAGGCCGAGGCCTGGGCCACGGCCAACGGCCGTACGCTGCAGTTCTCCTACACCATGCCGACCGAGTCGGCCGGTCTGGACTCGACCGGCGTCGCCGTCCTGCAGAACGCCGTGGCCGAGGGCGCCCGGGTGGACGTCGCCAACATCATGACCTTCGACTACTACTACGGCACCAAGCAGGAGATGGCGACCGACACCGAGTCCGCCGGCGCCGGCCTGGTCAAGCAACTGGCCGGCATCTACCCGTCGAAGACCACCGCCCAGCTGTGGGACATGGTCGGCATCACCGAGATGGTCGGGATCGACGACTACGGCGCGGACGAGACCTTCACCACGGCGGACGCCGCCACGGTCCTCGCCTGGGCCAAGGCCCAGGGGGTCAACACCCTCTCCTTCTGGGCGCTCCAGCGGGACAACGGCGGCTGCGTCGGCACCGGCGGATCGGACAGCTGCTCCGGGATCGCGCAGAGCACCTGGCAGTTCAGCAACGCCTTCGAGCCGTTCAGCGGCGGGACCACCACCGTCGGCAACGACTTCTCGCTCTCGGCGAGCCCGTCCTCCGGATCGGTCACCGCCGGCGGTTCGGCCACGGCGACCGTGAGCACGGCCGTGGCCTCGGGTTCGGCGGAGTCCGTCGCGCTCACCGCCTCCGGCGCACCCTCCGGCGCGACGGTCGCCTTCAGTCCCTCCTCGGTCACCTCGGGCTCCTCCTCGACCATGACCGTGAGCACCACCTCGGCGACGGCTTCCGGCAGTTACCCGATCACCGTCACCGGCACCGCTGCCTCCGGCAGCCACAGCACCACCTACACCCTGACCGTCGGCTCGGGCGGGAGCACCGGCGGCAAGACCTACCCGGCCGCCTCGGCCACGCTCGGCGGCAGCGCCGACGCCAACAGCTGCTCGGCCTGCGCCGGCGGCGAGAAGGTGAGCAGCATCGGTGGCGGCGGCGCCGGCACGGTGACCTTCACCGGCGTCTCCGAGGCTGCCGCCGGCAGCTACACCATGACCGTGTCCTACCTCAGCGTGGGCGAGGCCAAGCCGGCCGTCATCACCGTCAACGGCGTGGCCCGGACGGTGAGTTTCCCGGAGACCTCGGCCAGCAGCTACAGCGTGATCGGGACGCTCAAGGTGACCGTCACGCTGAAGGCCGGGAGTTCCAACACCATCGAGTTCTCGGGCAGCGGCACCAAGGGCGCCCCGGACCTCAGCACCATCGCCGTCTGACCGGCAGCCAGTGCGGCCCCGCCACCGTCCGGTGGGGGGCCGCACTCGTGAGCCGTTGTGCGCCGGTCGACCGCACGCCCCGGGGCGTGCGGTTCGCGGCCGTCGCGCGCCCGGGGGAGCCGGGAGGGTGCTGCCGATCCGCCGTTCGGGGGCCTTCACATGGGAAAACCGTGACGCGAACGTTGGCCGGTCGTTCGGGGGTTAGAGCTTCACTGTCACGCGATTGGGCGAAAAACCGCGCACAGTTGGATATCCGGCGATTTCCTGAGCAAGTCTTGCGGTGCGACGTCGTGCTCGGGACGGTCCACATCTGGCCAGGTGTGACGGTCCACCTCAACGCCCGACTTCCAAGCTCTCATGGAGGAACACATGTCCCGTCTCCGCATCGCCCTTGCCGCCGCCCCCATCGCCGCCGCGATGCTGCTCCTGGGCGCCGGCGCGGCCTCCGCCGACAACGGCTCTTTTGCTGGCGACCACTCCAACAGCAGCGTCGTCTCCGACTACGGCAGCGGGAACCTCTCGGGCTGGGTCGACGGCAACTCGAACTGGACGCAGCAGACCGCGACCGGTAATGGCGCCTCGAACCAGAACAACACGCTGGGCATCAAGGGCAACTCCGGCACCGTGTACTCGAACCAGTCCAACAGCAACGTCCGCATCTGGTTCTAACCCGGTCCGGGCAGGAGGTAGTCCCGCTTCCTGTCGTCGGGCACCGGTCCAGGTGTGAGCAGTAGTGCAGGTCCTGCAAGTCCCAGCGTCGGTCCCGGGGTCGGTTCCACATCCCGGGGCCGACGCCTTTCCGGCTCCGGTCTCGGTCCGTACTCCTTGACGCCTGCACACTATCTGACGCACAGTCAGATCCGTGACGGATGCGACGGCGCGGCCAGGGCAGCAGACGGAACCCGACTACCGGGCCTACGAGGGCCGCCCGGCGGCGACCGGGGGCCGGTCGCCGGACGCCGTCAACGCGCCGATGATCCGGCACTGGTGCGAGGCGATGGGCGACACCGATCCCGCCCACCGGGGCCCCGGGGCGGTCGCTCCGCCGGCGATGCTCCAGGTCTGGACGATGGCCGGGCTGGGCGGGCCGAACGCGGGCGACGGCTCGCGGAGCGGGGCCTACGACGAGCTCCTGACCCGGCTGGACGAGTCCGGCTGCCGGGCGGTGGTCGCCACCGACTGCGAGCAGCGCTATCTGCGCCCGCTCCGGATCGGCGAGCGCGTCCTCTTCGACGCGGTGATCGAGTCGGTCTCCCCGGAGAAGCGCACGGCCCTGGGCACCGGCCACTTCGTGACCACCCGGACCGACCTGCGGGCCTACGACGAGGCGCGGGGCGAGAAGCCGGAGGAGGCGACGCCGGTGGCGACGCACCGCTTCCGGATCCTGAAGTACCGCCCGGCCGCCCGCCAGGAGCAGGCCGGGAGCGGCCGGAAGCCGCCGGGGCGGCGGCCGCGTCCGGTGGTCAACCGCGACAACGAGGGGTTCTGGGCCGGTGTCGCCGAGGGCGAGCTGCGGTTCCAGCGGTGCACCCACTGCGGAACGGCCCGGTTTCCCTGGCTCCCCGGCTGCAATGTCTGCGGCTCACCGGACTGGACCGCCGAGGCCGCGAGCGGAGGGGGCACGGTGTACTCCTCGGTGGTGGTGCACCACCCGCTGGCCGCCGCCTTCGACCGGCCCTACGCGGTGGCCCTGGTGGAGCTGGACGAGGGGGTGCGGATCGTCAGCAACGTCGTCGGCCTGCCGCCCGGCGAGGTGCGGATCGGGCTGCCGGTCCGGCTGTCCTTCGAGCGCTGCGACGATGAGCTGACCCTCCCGCTGTTCCGCCCGGCCGGACCCGACCGGCTCCCGGAGCTGCGGGTGGCGGTCACCCGCACCCTGATCGTCGCCGGGGCCGTCGCCACCCGCGACTACCAGGACGTGCACCACGACGCGGAGGCGGCCAGGGCCAAGGGCTCTCCGGACATCTTCATGAACATCCTCACCAGCATCGGACTGGTCGGACGCTATGTCGGCGACTGGGCGGGGACCGGCGCCGGGATCGGGGGCATCGCGCTCCGGCTCGGGGTCCCCGCGTACCCGGGCGACGAGCTGCGCTTCAACGGGGTGGCGACGACCGATGACAGCGGACAGCTGACGGTGTCTGTCATCGGGAGCAGCGATCGCGGCAACCACGTCACCGCCACGGTGGCCGTCACCCTCCCGGCCGCCGACCCCCGCACCGCCGCCGTCACCGAGCCCGGAAGGGGCACCGCCGCATGAGCCTCCACCGTCCGGACACCCTCGGCGGCCGGGCCGCCATCGCCGGGATCGGCGCCACCGAGTTCTCCAAGGACTCCGGCCGCAGCGAGCTCAAGCTCGCCGTCGAGGCCGTCCATGCCGCGCTGGACGACGCCGGGCTCTGTCCACAGGATGTGGACGGACTGGTCACCTTCACCATGGACACCAGCCCGGAGATCACGCTGGCCCAGGCGGCGGGCATCGGCGAGCTCGGCTTCTTCTCCCGGATCCACTACGGCGGCGGCGCCGCCTGCGCCACCGTCCAGCAGGCCGCGATGGCCGTCGCCACCGGCGTGGCCGAGGTGGTGGTCTGCTACCGGGCCTTCAACGAGCGCTCGGTCCACCGCTTCGGCGCCGGCCTCGACGCCCGCTCGCCCTCGGCCGAGGGCACGGCCATGGGCTGGACGATGCCCTTCGGCCTGCTCACCCCGGCCTCCTGGGTGGCCCTGGCCGCCCAGCGCTACCTCCACACCTACGGGCTGACCCCGGACGCCTTCGGCCCGGTGGCCGTCGCCGACCGCCGCCACGCCGCCACCAACCCGGCCGCCTACTTCTACGGACGGCCGATCACCCTGGCGGAGCACCGGGCCTCGCGCTGGATCGTCGAGCCGCTGCGGCTGCTCGACTGCTGCCAGGAGACCGACGGCGGCCAGGCCCTGGTGGTCACCAGCGTCGAGCGCGCCCGCGACCTGCGCCGGCCGCCGGCCGTGGTCGCCGCCGCCGCGCAGGGCGCCGGGCGCGCCCAGGAGGCGATGACCAGCTTCTACCGGGACGGCCTCACCGGACTGCCGGAGATGGGTGTGGTGGCCCGTCAGCTGTGGCGCAACAGCGGGCTCGGGCCCGCCGACATCGACACGGCGGTGCTCTACGACCACTTCACCCCGTTCGTGCTGATGCAGTTGGAGGAGTTCGGCTTCTGCGGCCCCGGTGAGGCCGCCGACTTCGCCGCCGACGGCGGCCTGGAGCTGGGCGGCCGACTGCCCGTCAACACCCATGGCGGGCAGCTGGGCGAGGCCTACCTGCACGGGATGAACGGCATCGCGGAGGCGGTCCGGCAGGTGCGCGGCAGCTCGGTCAACCAGCTGAGGGACGTCCGGCACGTCCTGGTCACCGCCGGCACCGGCGTGCCCACCTCCGGCCTGCTGCTGAGCGGCGACCGCTGAGCTTCGACTGCTCGGCGGACTGTCGAAATGACGGACAGTGAGCAAACCGGGTGATAAAAGCTATTGATTCGGGCGTGGCTCATCACCCCTAATGGGCCAACAGGTCAATGATGACGCGTGCCAACTCCCCGCAGAGCAGTCGCCGCCGCCACCGCGCTCCTCCTCGCCCTCGCCTGCGCGGTGGGGGGTGCGATCCCGGCCACGGCCGCGCCGCCAACGACATCGGCCCCCTCCGACGAACCGCAGGTCTTCACCGGCAAGGCCTTCGACACCTGCACCGCCCCCGCGCTCGACGCGCTCCGGGCGTGGCGGCGCAACTCCCCGTACGGGGCCCTCGGGATCTACATCGGCGGACGCAACCGGGGTTGCGCCCAGCCCAGGCTGAACACCGGCTGGACCCGTTCGGCGACCGCCATGGGCTGGCGGCTGCTGCCGCTGTACGCGGGCTCGCAGGCCCCCTGCCTGGCCGGCAGGAGCTCGGCGCGGATCGACCCGCGTCGCGCGGTCGCCATCGGGACCGCCGAGGGTCGCGACGCGGTGCGCTCCGCCGCCGCCCTGAACATCGCCCCGGGCAGCCCGGTCTACCTGGACATGGAGTCGTACGACCGCGACGGCGGCCGGTGCACCCTCGCCGTGCTCCAGTACACGGTCGCCTGGACCCGGGCGGTGCACGCCGCCGGCTACCTCTCCGGCTTCTACAGCAGTGCCGACGCGGGCATCGCCGACCTGGCCGCGCTCGCGGCCGGATCGGAGCACCGTGCCGTCGGCGGCCCGGCCGCCCTGCCGGACGTGATCTGGTACGCCCGCTGGGACTGCCGCGCCGGGACCGACGGCTACCACGCGCTGCGCCGGGGGGTCTGGGCCAGGCACCAGCGGCTGCACCAGTACGAGGGCAATACGACTGAGCGATATGGCGACGTTACGCTCCGCATCGACCGCAATGCCGTCGATGCCCCGGTCGCGATCGTCCGTCCGCCGGGAAGCGCGCCGAGCGGCGGCAAGGGCGGGGGCAAGGGCGGCGGCAAGGGCGGAGCGAAGGGCGGGGGCAAGGGCGGGGGCAAGGCCGTCGTCCCGGGCCGGGTGGCGGTGGGCGGCGTGAGCGGGAAGGCGCGGCCGGGGATCCACCACCGCTGACTCCGGTCCGCAATGTGTCCTGATCGTCCCGGCCGTACTGCTGACACCGTCGTGCGGGGGCGGCAGAATCTGCACTCAACGGGGCAGTTACCCGCAGGTACAGCCGGTCAAGGAGGACCCAGGTGCTCAGCACGATGCAGGACGTCCCACTCATCGTGGGCCGGATACTGGAGCACGGTGCCACCGTCCACGGAACGTCGCGGGTGCTGACGTGGGACGGCGAACGGGCGGTGAGCCGCAGTTTCGCCGAGATCGGTGCGCGGGTCGCGCAGCTCGCCCACGCGCTGCGCGACGAGCTCGGAGTGACCGGCGACCAGCGGGTCGCCACGCTGATGTGGAACAACACGGAGCACCAGGAGGCGTACCTGGCCGTGCCCTCGATGGGCGCGGTGCTCCACACGCTCAACCTGCGGCTGCCCCCGTCCCAGCTCGCCTTCATCATCAACCACGCGGCCGACCACGTGATCATCGCCAACGGCAGCGTGCTGCCGCTGCTCGCGCCGCTGCTGCCGCAGCTGAACCCGACGCTGCGCCACATCGTGGTCGCCGGCCCCGGCGACCGCAGCCTGCTCGACGGCTTCGCCGGCACCGTCCACGACTACGAGGAACTGATCGCCGACCGGCCGACCGGCTTCCCCTTCCCGACCGACCTGGACGAGCGCAGCGCCGCCGCGCTCTGCTACACCTCCGGCACCACCGGCGATCCCAAGGGCGTCCTCTACAGCCACCGTTCGGTGTACCTGCACTGCCTGCAGGTGCTGTCGGCCGAGAGCTTCGGGCTGACCGCACGGGACACGGTGCTGCCGGTCGTCCCGATGTTCCACGTCAACGCCTGGGGCATCCCGCACGCCGCCTTCATGTCCGGCGCCTCGCTGCTGATGCCGGACCGGTTCCTCCAGCCCAAGCCGTTGGCCGAGATGATCACGGCCGAGCGGCCCACCTTCAGCGCCGCCGTCCCCACCATCTGGACCGGGCTGCTGGACGAGCTCGACCGGGGCGCGGCCGCCGGCGCCGGATACGACGTCTCCACCCTGAGCCGGGTGGTCATCGGCGGCTCCGCCTGTCCGCCCTCACTGATGAAGGCATTCCTGGACCGGTACGGCATCGAGGTCATCCACGCCTGGGGCATGACCGAGACCTCGCCGCTCGGCAGCGTCGCCCACCCGCCGGCCGGACTCACCCCCGAGCAGGAGTGGCCCTACCGGCTCACCCAGGGCCGCTTTCCGGCCAGCGTCCAGGCCCGGGTCATCGGCCCGGACGGCACGGCCATGGCGCACGACGGCGAGGCCGAGGGCGAGCTGGAGATCCGCGGGCCCTGGATCGCCGCGGCCTACTACGGCGGCGCGGGCCAGGAGCCGGATGCCGGCGGCGGCAAGTTCAGCGACGACGGCTGGCTGCGCACCGGCGACGTCGGCCGGATCAGCCCGGACGGCTACCTCACCCTGACCGACCGCGCCAAGGACGTCATCAAGTCCGGCGGGGAGTGGATCTCCTCGGTCGAGCTGGAGAACCAGCTGATGGCGCACCCGGACGTGCTGGAGGCGGCGGTCGTCGCGGTCCCGGACGAGAAGTGGGGCGAGCGCCCGCTCGCCACGGTGGTGCTGCGGCCCGGCGCCACGGCGGACCTGCCGGTGCTGCGCGCCTTCCTCGCGGAGCGGGTCGCCTCCTGGCAGCTCCCGGAGCGCTGGGCGGTCATCGAGTCGGTGCCGAAGACCTCGGTCGGCAAGTTCGACAAGAAGGTCATCCGGGCCTCCTACGCCGAAGGCGGCCTCGACGTGCAGCGGATCGGCAAGGAGTAGCCGGCGGACACGAGGGGCGGGCCGGTGCGAACCGGCCCGCCCCTCGTCGTTCCCCGCCCCTGGCGGACCGTCAGTTGCCCAGCGCGCCGATCTTGCCCAGCAGGTCGACGATCCGGGCCTGGACCTCGCCGTTGGTGGACCGCTCCGCGAGGAACAGCACCGTCTCGCCGGAGCGCAGCCCGTGCAGCTGCTCGGGGCCGTCGACCGAGGTGTAGACGACCAGCGGGGTCCGGTGCAGCCGGTCGTTGCTGCGCAGCCAGTCGACGATGCCCACCCGGCGGCGGCGGATCAGCATCAGGTCCATCACCACCAGGTTCGGCTGGACACTGCTCGCCTTCTCCACCGCGTCGTTCTCGCTGGTCGCGTGGACCACGTGCATCCCGCGCCGCTCCAGCGTCGCCGTGAACGCCTCGGCGACGTCGGGGTCCTGCTCGATCAGCAGCACCCGGGGCGCGTGCCGCTCGCTGTCGCGCGGTGCGAGGGCGCGCAGGAGTATCGCCGGGTCGGCCCCGTAGGCGGCCTCCGGCGTCGCCTGTCCGAGACCGGCGGTGACCAGCACCGGGACGCTGCCCTCCCCGGCCGCGGTGCGCAGCGACTGGAGGGCGGTCCGGGTGATCGGACCGGTCAGCGGGTCGACGAAGAGCGCGGCGGGGTAGCCCTGGACCTGGGCGTCGACCTCTTCGCGGGAGCGCACGATGACCGGGCGGTAGCCCCGGTCCTTGAGCGCCTGACGGGTCGACGGATCGGGCTCGGGCCACACCAGCAGCCGACGCGGGTTGCCGTCGGCGGCGGGCGCGACCATCGTCGGGTAGTCCGCCCCGGCGATGAACTCCAGCCGGTTCTCGGTGCCGGGGGCGTCGCTCGACGCCCGGGGCGCGGGCAGGGCGGTGCCGGTCGGCGGCGTGGTCGGCCCGGCCCCGGCCGGCAGCGCGCGTGCGACCGGGCCGATCGCCGCCGGTCCGCCGCCGGGTGTGCCCGGCTCGGCCCGGCCGCCCGGCCGACCGCCGTCCTGACCGCCGTCCTGACTGCCGTCCTGGCCACCGCCGTTGCCCCGGCTGCCGGTGCTGAGGGCCTGGGCGAGACCCATGACCCCGCTGCCGTTGCTGCCGTCGCTCGGCACCGGGACGTTCACCCCGGAGACGTTCACGCCGGGCCCGAAGCGCCCGCCGAAGGGCTCGGAGGGTCGGCTCGGCAGCGCGGCCGGCCGGCCGGACAGGGCGGGCGGACCGCTCGGAACCGGCTGGAGCTCGGCCGGGCCCAGCGCTATGGCCTGCTGCGGCCCCTGCTGTCGGTCGCGCTGGTCGGCCCCCTGGCCCTGACCCCGGTCCTGGTGCGGCTGCTGCTGGTCGGCGCCGCGCGGCCGGGCCGGCTCCAGCTCCCCGATGGCTCCGGAGGAAGAGGGCGTGGACCCGCTCTCGGCCGGCGGGATGGCCAGTCGCCGCCGCCGACCGCTGGGCGAGACCGGGTCGAGCGGCGCCGGAGGCGTATCGATTCGGCTCCCCGCCGGGGGGAGGGCGTGCTCCAGCCCCGGGTAGACCGGTCCGCCGATCAGCCCGGGGAAGCCGCCGGACGCCTGGCCCGCAGTCCCGTCCTGACCCTGCAGCCCGTCCTGGCCCTGCCGTTCGTGCAGTGCCTGCTCCGCCCGGCGGCCGGCCTCGCGCGCCTGGGCCTCCTGGGCGGCCTCCTGCGCCTCCTGGCGGGCCTCCATCACCGCCCGCGGCGGGCGGACGACCTCGGGCGCGGGCAACGCCCGTCGCCGACGGGAGCGGTCGGTGCCCTCGGCCGGGGTCTCCGGCCGGCGCGCCTGCGGCACGGAGGCCGACCCCGCCGCAGCTCCGGCTGCGGACCCGGACGCGGAATTAGTCGTGGAGCGCTCGTCGGCGGACAGCGCCGGGCCGCCCCGGCCGCCGTGCTCGGCCGAGTCGTTGCCGCTCTTCGCGCCGCCGCTGTCGTTGCCGCCGCTGCCGTTGCCGCCGCGCTCGCGGCCGGAGCCGCGCGCCTCCCGGCCCTCGTCCCCGCCGTCCAGGCCGGGCAGCTCGGGCAGCAGCGAGGTGTCCGTCTCCTTCGCCCGGTCCGCCTCCCGGGCCGCCGCAGCGGCCCGTTCCGCGGCCTCGCGCGCCGTCGCCGGGTCCAGCGGCAGCTCGACCACATAGGTCCGGCCCAACTTGCCGGGCAGCTCGTGCGACTGGAGCACCCCGCCGTGCCGCTCCACCATGCCCCGCGCCATCGGCAGATGCACCGGACTGCCGCCCGCGCTCGGTCCGCGCACCTCGATCCGGGCCACGGATCCGCGCTGCGCCGCCGCTATCATCACCGTCGGCTCGGCCGAGGGCGCGCCGGTCAGCCCGGAGGCGACGCCGACCGCCATCCCGTACAGCGGGACCTTGCCCGCCTCCGAGCCCCCGTCACCGCCACTGCCGCGCACGGGCGTCGCCACGTCCGCGATCAGATGGCCCAGCGCCTGTGCCAGCCGCTCCGGGTCGGCGATCACCTCGACGTCGGACGGGTGCACCGCGAACCGCACCCGGTCCTCGCCGATCAGCTCGGTCGCGGCCTCCACCGCGCCCCGGACGATCTCGTCCAGACCGACCGGCTGCCGCTCCAGGTGCTCGCGCCCGGCGTCCAGCGCGGTGTCGAAGCGCTGGTACGCCAGTACGCCGTCGACCAGCCGCGCGGTCTGCGCGCACTCGGCGGCCAGCCGCCGCAGCACCCAGTTCGCCTCCGGCCAGAGCTGGCCGGCCGGGTCGCGGGCCAACTGGTCCAGGGTCTCCTGGAGCCGGGTCAGCGGGGAGTGCAGCTCCTCCGAGAGCAGCGCGGTCAGATGGTCGTTGCGCGCGGTCAGCGCCAGCTGTGCGGTCCGGTCGGTGAACGTGACCACCGCGCCGACCAGCTGGTCCCCGTCGCGGACCGGAGCGGTCGACAGCTCCGCGCTGACCGGGCGTCCGTCCTTGCGCCAAAGCGTCGCCGACTTCACCCGGTGCTTGCGGCCGGAGGCCAGGGTGTCCGCCAGCGGGGACTCCTCGGGCGGCAGCAGCGTCCCGTCCGCGCGGGAGTGCAGTACCAGCGACAGCAGCTCCTGGCCGCCCAGCTCGCTCGCCCGGAAGCCCAGGATGTGCGCGGCGGCCGGGTTGACCAGCACCACCTTGCCGTCCATGTCCACGCCGACCACGCCCTCGGCGGCGGCCCGCAGGATCATCTCGGTCTGCTTGTGCTGGCGGCGCAGCTCGGCCTCGACCTCCAGCCGGGCGGACAGGTCGCGCACCACGATCAGCAGCAGGTCCCGGTCCGAGGGCGAGGGGGTGGGCCGGGCGGCGCCGCCGGTGCCGTAGCCGTAGCGGGACACCCCGCCGAAGGAGTCGTACGAGGAGGACCCGCCGAACCCCTCCCGGCCCTCGGCCTCGTCCTCGAACTCGTTGCCGGCCACCTCGACCGGGAAGGTCGTGCCGTCGGTCCGCCGGGCGGTCATCCGCACCGGCTTGGCCTCGTCCTCGGCACCGGCGTCGGTCGCGCGCGGCCGCATCGAGCCCGGGATCCGGCTCGGGTCGAACTCGGGGAGGAGGTCGAGGACGCCCATCCCGACCAGTGAGGTCCCGGGAGCCTGCAGGCTGCGGACGGCGGCGGCGTTGGCATCCACCACGGTGCCGTTGCTGTTCACCAGCAGTAGGGCATCCGGAAGAGCGTCGAGTATCGCTGCGAGGCGAGCAGTGCCTCGAGTCGGCCTGCTGCTCACGACGAGCGTCCTCCCTTGCCTGACTGCGCTTCCGCGGACCGGCCTGGCCTCGGACCGCCGCGGTGGCGGGCCTCCGTCCCCCAGGCGCGCCAGCAAGCACTATCCCACACTGTTTTTGCATACGCGGCGACCTGCCTAGTAACGTGGATACCAGTTGGCCGCAACCCTGCGGGTTGTGGCATCATCCATGCAGAGGTTGTGATCGCCGGTCGGCGAACGCAGTTCTCAGCAGGGAGGCTTCGCCTAGTCCGGTCTATGGCGCCGCACTGCTAATGCGGTTTGGGTCTTACCACCCATCCGGGGTTCAAATCCCCGAGCCTCCGCGTGATCAGGGTCCCTCGCTTCGGCGAGGGGCCCTGTCGTGTTTTCCGGGGCGGACGGGTTGGCTTCGGGGCGGCTCGAAACCGAGGGGCCGGGTCGGCCGTCGGACTTCCTCAAGGCCCTCGGGCCGGTCGGCGGGTCCGCACAGGAGACGTTGCTGCGGCAGGAGTTGGAGTGCCTGGCGCATCCCCGCTGCGGGCGGCGGCCGCCGAGCTGACCCGGCAGGCCGGGCGGCTGCGGGCCTGATTCACGTGAAACCCTGCGTTCGGGCGCTGCGGTGGACCGTCAGGTTCCGGTGGCCGGTGGATTCCCTCGGGTACGGCGTCCGCGTACTGTCCGGGCGCTGTCACGGTCCTGCAACATGATCTTGTAGCCGCTGCTCCGCAGCTCCCTCGCCGATGCGTCTCTGACCTGCTGTCAGGCGGTTTTCGGGGGCGGGTGCGGTCGGAATCGGGTCCGGTTGGCCGGTTGGCGGACACAACGGTTCCTGGTGTTCCATCGAGAGACGTCTTCGCCCGGATCCCCTCCGGCGTGGCAGGGGCGCGGCGGGACGTGGCAAGGAGCAGTGCATTGAACTCGATGAAGTCGTGGGTCTCAGGGGCCAGGACCGCAGGGTCGGCCGGGGTGCTGGCGCTGGTACTGGCGGGAGCGGCGGCCTGCTCGGGCTCCGGGGCCTCGGGCGGCCATGGAACGGCCGGGAGCGGCTCCTCCGCCGACGGGGCGCCCGCCGTCATCACCGTCACCCTGGCGAAGGACACGGCCGGGGACGTCGTTCCCGACCAGCCGGTCAGGATCGCGGTCAAGGGCGGGACGCTCGGCTCGGTCACCGTCGACGACTCCAAGGGCGACCCGGTGCCGGGCGCGCTGAACGCCGCCGCCGGGACCTGGACGCCCAGTGCGCCCTTCGCGGTCGGGGTGGCCTACACGCTCCGGGCCAGTGCCTCCCCGTCCGGGGGCGGCGGGAAGCCCAGCACCGACCAGGTCCCCTTCACGGTGGAGACGCCCAGCAGCGCCACCAGCATGCTGCTGGACTCGATCACGCCGGCGAAGGGCGCCGTGGTCGGTGTCGCCATGCCGGTCTCGGTGGTCTTCTCCAACCCGGTCGCCGACTCCGCGCGGGCGGCGGTGCAGAGCCGACTCAAGGTCACCACCAGCATCCCGGTCACCGGTGCCTGGCACTGGTTCAGCAGCACCCGGGTCGACTGGCGGCCGGAGAACTTCTGGAAGCCCGGCACCTCGGTGACGGTCGACGCCGACCTGGACGGGGTGAGCAACGGCAACGGCCGCATCGGGATCCACGACTACGTGCACACCTTCACCGTCGGCAGCGACGTCGAGACGGTGGTGGACGCGACCACCCACACCATGACCGTGTCCGAGAGCGGCAAGACCATCCGCACGCTCACCGTGGACACCGGCGGGCCCGGCTTCCAGACCTGGGGCGGCACCTTCGCGGTGATCGACAAGGAGGCCGAGGTCGAGATGACCTCCTGCAGCGTCGGCATCCAGTGCACCAAGGGCGCGCCGAACTACTACGACATCAAGCTGCCCTCGGACGTCCACCTGACCTTCTCCGGCACCTACGTCCACTTCTCGACCGGCGACACCGACCCGGGCGACAGCACCTCGCACGGCTGCGTCCACCTCTCGAAGGCCGACGCGCTGTGGTTCTTCAACACGGTCAAGGAGGGCGACCCGGTGACGATCAACGGCGTGCCCAAGAACGCGGCCCCGGACAACGGCTACGCCGACTTCAACCTGAGCTGGGCCCAGTGGACGGCGGGCAGCGCCTCCTGACCGCCCGGCGTGGTCCCCGGCGGCGCCGCGCCGGGGACCGCGCCCCTGCTCAGAGGGCACGGAAACTCGATTTCACCCGGAGCTGGTGCTCGTGTAATGTAGTTCTCGCAAGGCAGCGGGGCGAGTGCAAAACGTCCGGAAGCCGAGCAGAGCGCTCATAGCTCAACGGATAGAGCACTTGACTACGGATCAAGAGGTTGCAGGTTCGAATCCTGCTGAGCGCACAGCAAGTCGAAGGCCCCCACGGAAACGTGGGGGCCTTCGCCGTTCAGGCGCCGACCAGTTCGTCGACGGTCACCAGCCGGTAGCCGTCGTCCAGCAGCCCGCCGATCAGCACCGGCAGCGCGGCGACGGTCTGGCTCCGGTCGCCGCCGCCGTCGTGCATCAGCACGATCGAGCCGTCACGGGCCTGTTGCCGGGCGTTGGCCACGATCTGCTCCGCCCCGGGGGCGGCCCAGTCCTGGGTGTCGGTGTCCCACAGCACGGTGGTCATCCCGTGCTCGGCCGTCCAGCGCAGGGTGTCCGGCGTGCGGGAGCCGTAGGGCGTGCGGAGGTGGCCGGGCCTGACCCCGGTCACCGCTTCGAGCGCGGCGTTGGTCGCGTCGAGCTGGAACAGCAGGTCGTCCCGGGACAGGTCGGGCAGGAACGGGTGCGACCAGGTGTGGTTGCCGATGCCGTGGCCCTCGGCGGCGATCCTGGCGACCGTGCCGGGGGATGCGGCGGCGTGCAGCCCGACGCAGAAGAAGGTGCCGGGTACGCCGTGGTCCCGCAGGATGTCGAGGACCCGGTCGGTGTAGGGGGCGGTCGGGCCGTCGTCGAAGGTGAGCGCGATCCGCCGGCCGTGCCCTGCGCCGCCCCCGTCGCCGCGCAGCAGGTACCGCCCCTGCCCGGCCAGGTCGGCCGCCGTCTCCGCGCTGCGCTCCGCGTGCGCCGCCAGCTCGGCGACGCGGCCGCTCAGCGTGCCCGCGTCGTCGTCGGTCGCGACCAGCCGTCCGGGACGGGCCAGCGCGCACGCCGCCAGCTCGGCGGCGGTGACCGATGCGTCGGACGGCCGGGCCGGGAGGTCCCAGGGGTCGGCCCGCAGCACGGTCAGTCCGAACACCCGCAGCGGGCCGTCCAGCAGCCCGTTGGTGCTGTCCACGACCACGGTCGCGCCGGGGCCGCAGACGGTGCGCACATGCGCCGCGATCCGGGCGACCTCATCGGCCCCGAACCGCGCGCCCGGCCCGGCCGTCCCGTCGCTGCGGACACAGGCCACCGTGTAGCCGGCCCGGTCCCAGGCGATTCCAGCTGACCACATTTCAGCTCCCGTCTCGTTCGTCCACCGGACGAATGATCACAGCCCCGCCGAAAGCTGTCACCCGCCGCCGGCGGAGGCGGCCGGGCGGGGAGGGCCCGCTCCGGTGCGCTAGAGTTGTCGACTGGAAGCGCACGAATCCGGCGAAAGCAGCCGGTATGCAGCGGACCGAGCGCGCTCATAGCTCAACGGATAGAGCACTTGACTACGGATCAAGAGGTTGCAGGTTCGAATCCTGCTGAGCGCACAGCAGGTCGAAGGCCCCCACGAAACCGTGGGGGCCTTCGTCGTCCGCACGGGCGAAACAGGAGGGGCGGCGCCCGGCCCGGATCGGGCAGGCTGGCCGGATGAACATCGCCGAACCGTTTCCGCAGAGCCTGCAGGAGCTGCAGGACCGCTCCCCGATGGAACGCGCGCTGCGGCAGGTGGCCTCCGTCTCGTCCGGGCCGCCGCTCGATCCCGCGCTGCGGGTGACCCTGAACTTCCACCCGGACCGGGCGGCCGCCGACGGCCGCCCGATCCTGCGGGCGATGGCGGAGGACGGCGGCTACCGCTCCCAGTTCGTGACCGGTACCAGCAACGGCGGACTGACCGCCTTTCCCGGCGGGGACCGCTGGCGCTGGGAGGCCCGGATCTTCGGCGGGGCCTACGACGGGGCGCCGGCCTCCGCGCGTCCGGTCTACGGCGCGCTGGACTTCCGGGGCGGGGCGCTCGGGGCCGCGCCGCGCTTCGGCTCGGCCTTCTTCCGGCTGGCGGCGCCCACCCTAGCCAGGACCACCTTCTGCTACCCGGACAGCGTCCAGGAGCCGGCGCACTTCGGGGTCGCCGCCGCGATGCCGCTGATCGCGGTGGCCGAGGCCGACCGGCAGGACGCGCTGGACGACTACATCGAGGCGCAGGTGCACGGCCCGGTGCTACTGGGGCGCGACGTCGAGGCCCTGGTCCTCGACCCCTGCTACCGGGGGACGGCGGTCGAGGACGCGGCGCGGGCGCTGCCGTGCCGGCTGGAGTGGCACCCGGGGGTGGTCCTCACCGTCGACGAACTGCGTCGGCACCCGGGCTACCGGGGGCAGGAGTTCGTCGACCTGGGTGCGGAGATCGCCGTCGACGGGCGGCTCGACCCCGCCCTCATCGGGGCCGCCGCAGCCACCGGACGCCATGACGCACAGGCGTTGAAGCGGGTCTGGCACTACCTGGCCAGGTACGGCGTGCCCGGCAAGTAGTGTGGTGTACATTTAGTTGCTAGACGCAAGCAACAATGTAAGCAGTACGTGACGGAGAGTAACCATGGGCGGCACGGCGACGGCAGCCGAGGCGGCCAACGCACTGGGCGACGAGATCGCTCGCTTCGTGCGATTGGTGACCGCGTGGAAGCAACGGGCCAAGGACGACCCGGCCGGCGGTGACCGGCTGCTGCTCAGCCGGCTCGCCCGCTGCGGCCCCCGGCGCGCGACCGACCTGGCCGCCGACACCTACCTCGACCTCTCCACGGTGAGCCGGCAGATCCGCTCCCTGGTCGACCGGGGCCTGGTGGAGCGCAGCCCCGACCCCGAGGACCGGCGCGGCACCCTGCTGTCCGCGACCGCCGACGGGATCGCCGCCTTCGAGCACTACCGTGCGCAGCGCACCGACCAGTTGGCGGCCATCCTCGACGTCTGGCCGGATCAGGACCGCCATGAGCTGGTCCGCCTCTTCACCCGCCTCAACGACGACCTCGCAGAGAACCACGCCCAGCTCTTCGGCGGCACCGGGCAGCACCAAGGAGACAAGTAAGTGAGCAGCAGTCCGTCCGCGGCCACCGCCGGTAAACAGATACCCGAGTCCGGGGGCGGGCTGAGCCACCGCCAGATCCTGACCATTCTCAGCGGTCTGATGATGGGCATGTTCCTGGCGTCGCTGGACCAGACGATCGTCAGCACCGCGATCCGCACCATCGCCGACGACCTGCACGGGCTGAGCGAGCAGGCGTGGACCACCACCGCCTATCTGATCACCTCCACCATCGCCACGCCGCTCTACGGCAAGCTCTCCGACCTCTACGGCCGCAAGCCCTTCTTCCTCGCCGCGATCAGCATCTTCATCGTCGGCTCGATGGCCTGCACGTTCTCCACCTCGATGATCGAGCTGGCCGGGTTCCGCGCCTTCCAGGGCATCGGCGCCGGTGGTCTGATGTCGCTGGCGCTGGCGATCATCGGCGACATCGTCCCGCCGCGCGAGCGTGCCCGCTACCAGGGCTACATCCTGGCGGTCTTCGCCACCTCCAGCGTGCTGGGCCCGCTGGTCGGCGGCTTCCTGGCGGGACAGTCGACGATCCTCGGGATCGCCGGCTGGCGCTGGGTGTTCCTGGTCAACGTCCCGATCGGGATCGCGGCGCTGGTCGTCGTCGCCAAGGTGCTGAACGTCCCGCACAAGCGCCGCGAGCACCGGATCGACTGGCTCGGCGCGGTCCTGATCGCCGTCGGCGTGGTCCCGCTGCTGCTCGTCGCCGAGCAGGGGCAGGGCTGGGGCTGGAGCTCGACCCGTTCGCTGGCCTGCTTCGCGGTCGGCATCGTCGGCGTGATCGCCTGGATCCTGGTCGAGCGCCGGATGGGCGACGACGCGCTGATCCCGATGCGGCTCTTCGGCAGCAAGGTCTTCAGTCAGACCAGCATGCTGTCGGTCCTGGTCGGCGCGGGCATGTTCGGCGGGATGCTGATGATCCCGCAGTACCTGCAGATCGTGAAGGGCGCCAGCCCGACCGAGTCCGGTCTGATGATGCTGCCGCTGATGCTCGGCATGATGACCGCGTCCATCGCCACCGGCCAGCTGATCGCCCGCACCGGGCACTACAAGATCTTCCCGGTGATCGGCACGGCGTTGATGACCGTGGCGATGGTGCTGTTCCAGCAGCTGGTGCAGTGGAACACCCCGCTGCCCGAGACCATGGCCTTCATGCTGCTGCTCGGCGTCGGCCTCGGCTTCACCATGCAGACGCTGACGCTCGCGGTGCAGAACGCGGTCCGGCCGCAGGACATGGGCGTGGCCACGGCCTCCGCCACCTTCTTCCGGCAGCTGGGCGCGACCGCGGGCACCGCGGTCTTCCTCTCGGTGCTGTTCAGCAGCGTCGGCGGGAAGATCCAGACCGCTTTCACCGGAGCCGCGAAGACCGCCCAGTTCCAGGCGGCGCTGCACGACCCGGCGGTGGTCGCCGACCCGAACAACGCTCCGGTGATCGAGATGCTCAAGCACCCGGCGGCGGCCCGGAGCGGCGCCTCCTCCGTGCTCAGCGACTCCTCGTTCATCCAGAAGCTGACCGAGGTCTTCGCCGACCCGTTCAAGCAGGGCTTCGCCGACTCGATGCACACGGTGTTCCTGCTCGGCGGCATCGTCACCGCCGTCGCCTTCGTGCTGGTGCTCTTCATCAAGGAGGTGCCGCTGCGCAAGGTGTCCGCCATGCAGGCCCGGGCACAGGACGCCGCCGCGGCCGACAGGCAGCAGCTGAAGGACGAGCTGGCGGCCGAGTGGGTCCCGGAGGAGCCGGCCCTCTGACGACCGCTCGGACACGTGACCGGCCCCGCCCCCGAAAGGGGCGGGGCCGGTGGCGCTGGTGGTGCTCCAACTGGGAGGGTGTTGCCGCGCCGGTCCGGGCGCATGAACAGTCTGGAGAGCACATCGTGAAGGGCTTCCGCGGCTTCCTGCTGCGCGGCAACGTCGTCGACCTCGCGGTCGGTATCGTCATCGGCGCGGCGTTCACCGCCATCGTCACCGGCTTCGTCGCCGCCTTCCTCACCCCGATCATCGGTCTGATCAGCGGTACCAAGGGTGAGTTCGGCTCGGCGGTCTTCACCGTCGACGGGGTGAAGTTCCCCTACGGCACCTTCGTCCAGGCCGTGATCAGCTTCGTGCTGGTCGCCGCGTTCATCTACTTCTGCGTGGTGCTGCCGGTGAACAAGCTGACGGAGCGCTTCACCCCGAAGAAGGAGCCCGCGGTCACCACCAAGGACTGCCCCGAGTGCCTGAGCGCGGTGCCGCTCGCGGCCACCCGCTGCGCCTTCTGCACGGTGCAGCTCGCGCCGCCGCAGGGCCTGCCGCTGCAGAAGCCGGTCCACCACTGATCTCGGGTCAGCCGACCACCAGCGCCGGGCGGGCCGGGTCGTCGGCCCGGACGACCAGGTCGGCCGCCTCGGCCGGGCGCGCCTCCTGCTCGTAGCGGGCGAAGGCCGGCAGCGTCCACTGCTGGTCGGCGGGGGTGCGCCGGGCCAGCGCGGCCGGGCCGAGCCGCAGATGGACGGTCAGGTCCAGTGGGAACCAGCGGCCCAGCAGCAGCGGCCCGTCGAGTACCAGGACGCCGCCGGGCGGCAGCTCCACCGGCACGGCCCGCTTGGCCCGGTCCGCGCTCGCGTCGCGCAGCGCCGGCAGTACCCGGCCGCTGCCGCCCGGCTCCAGCGGGTCGAAGACCTCGCGGAACAGGGCGTTGGCGTCCAGCCAGCCGTCGTAGTAGGCGTCGGCGTCCCGGTGGCCGTACTCCAGCCGCAGCGAGGCGGGCCGGAGGAAGTCGCCGGCGTCGATCCGCAGCGCCGGGCGGCCGAGCAGCCGCAGCCGCTCGGCCACGGCATCGGCCAGTACGGCGGTGCGGGCGGCCGGGGCCCCGTCCACGGCGATGCGGAGCCGCCCGCCCTCGGGCAGCGGCAGCCCGGCGACGCGCTCGCCGACGGTGTCGGCGAGCGCGTCCGGGGTCAGCGGTCGGACCTGCACGTCACTCCAGTGCGCCCGGTGTGGACGGGTGATCAGGCCGAGGCGTCGTTCAGCAGCGCCAGCTCGTCCGCGGTCAGTTCCAGCTCGGCCACCGCGACCAGGGCCGGCAGCTGCTCCACGTTCCGGGCGCTGGCGATCGGCGCGGCGACGGTGGGCTGTGCGGCGAGCCAGGCCAGGGCCACGGTGGCGACCTCCGCCCGGTGTGCGGCGGCGACGGTGTCCAGGGCCGTGAGCACCTTCTTGCCGCGCTCCGAGGCCAGGTGCTTGGCGGCGCCGCCGGCGCGGACGCTGTCCACGGCCGGGCCGCCCTCCCGGTACTTGCCGGTGAGGAAGCCGGCCGCCAGCCCGTAGTAGGGGACCGCCGAGAGCCCGAACTTCGCGGCGACCTCCGCGAGTTCGCCCTCGTAGCGGTCGCGGGCGACCAGGTTGTACTCGGGCTGGAGGGCCACGTACGCGGCCAGGCCCTCGGCCCGGGCGAACTCCAGCGAGGCGGTCAGCCGGGCGGGGGAGATGTTGGAGGCGGCGACCTGCCGCACCTTGCCGGCCCGGACCAGGCCGTCCAGCGCCGTGACGATCTCCTCGACCGGGGTGCTCTCGTCGTCGAAGTGGGTGTAGAGCAGGTCGATGCTGTCGGTGCCGAGACGGCGCAGCGACTGCTCGGTGGCGGCGGTGATGTTGGCGGCCCGCAGCCCCTTGTACTCGGGGTGGGCGCCGACCTTGGTGGCGATGACGACCTGGTCGCGGTTGCCGCGCGCGGCCACCCACCGGCCCAGGATGGTCTCGGACTCGCCGCCCTTGTTGCCCGGGGCCCAGGCCGAGTAGGCGTCGGCGGTGTCGACGAAGTTGCCGCCGGCCGCAGCGTAGGCGTCGAGCACGGCGAAGGAGGTGGATTCGTCGGCCGTCCAGCCGAAGACGTTGCCGCCCAGGGCCAGCGGGAAGACCTGCAGGTCGCTGGAGCCGAGCGGGGTGCGGTGAGAGGTCGTCATGTGTCGGCACAACACCGGGGGTCGACCGGGTATTTCCGGCCGGGGCTCGGAGGCGGGCCGAGGGGGGTCTCCCCTGATCTTCCGATGTTCAGTACAGTGAATTGCATTCACGAACATGAACACTGTCGTGAGTGCCGTCGCTCTGCCGTCACCCAAGTCGAGGAGCCCCATGGATCTGCACGCTGCCCTGGTCCCGCCGCTCTCCTTCCCGCTCACCCCGTTCACCGACGACGACCGCCTCGACGGCGAGGTCTTCGCCGCCCATGTCGACCAGCAGATCGCGGCCGGCACCACCGCCGTCTTCGTCGCCTGCGGGACCGGCGAGTTCACCGCCCTCGGCCGCGAGGAGTACCGCCAGGTCGTCGCCATCGCGGTGAAGACCTCGGCCGGACGGGTCCCGGTCCTCGCCGGAGCGGGCGGCGGCCCCGCCATCGCCCGGGAGCACCTCGCCGACGCCACCGCGGCCGGCGCCGACGGCATCCTGCTGCTGCCGCCCTACCTGGTCGGCTCCACCCCCGAGGGGGTGCTCGACCACATCCGCTACGTCGTCCGCGACAGCGCGCTGCCGGTGATCGTCTACCAGCGCGCCAACGCCCGGCTCAGCCCCGCCACCGCGCTGGCCCTGCTCGACCTGGAGCCGGTGATCGGCCTCAAGGACGGCATCGGCGACATCGAGCAGATGCAGCGCATCGTCGCCACCGTCCGTACCAGCGACCATCCCCGGGCGGGCGGGTTCCACTTCCTCAACGGCCTGCCCACCGCCGAGCTCTCCGCCCGCGCCTACCGGGCCATCGGCGTCGGCAGCTACTCCTCGGCGGTGCACGCCTTCGCCCCCGACCTCGCCCACGCCTTCGCCCGCGCCCTCGACAACGGCGACGACGCCCTGGTGGACGCGCTGCTGGCGGCCTTCCTGCTGCCGCTGGCCGACCTCCGCGACCAGGTCCCCGGCTACGCCGTCGCGCTGATCAAGGCCGCCGCCCGGCTCGAAGGGATTCCGGTCGGCCCGGTCCGTCCGCCGCTGGTCGAGCCCCGGCCCGAACACGTCGCGGAGCTGGCCCGGATCGTCGCGGCCGGCCGGGCGGTCCTGGCCGAGCGGGCGGCCAGGGGATGAGGATCCGCCGGATCACCGTCACGCCCGTCGCCTTCCACGATCCCGCGCTGCTCAACGCCGTCGGCGTGCACGAGCCCTACGCGCTGCGCAGCGTCGTCCAACTGCACTGCGAGGGACCGGAGGGCGCCGTCGTCGGGCTCGGGGAGTCCTACGGGGACGACGCCTTCCTGGAACTGCTCCGCACCTCGGCCGAGGCCGTCATCGGCCTGGACGTGTTCCACCTCGGCCGGATCGAGCAGGCCGTCGCGGCCGCGCTCGGCGGCGGCGCCTTCGCCGACCGGCACGGACTCACCGGCGCCGGGTCCACCAGCAAGACCCTGCTGTCGGTCTTCGCCGCCTTCGAGGTCGCCTGCCTGGACGCCCAGGGCCGGACCGTCGGCCGTTCCGTCGCCGACCTGCTCGGCGGCCCGGTCAGGGACAGCGTGCCCTTCTCCGCCTACCTCTTCTACAAGTGGGCCGGGCACCCCGGGGCGGGGTGCCCGACCGGCGTCGAAGAGGGCGGGGACGAGTGGGGCGAGGCGCTGGACGCCGACGCCGTCGTCCGTCAGGCCCGGCGCATGATCGACCGCTACGGCTTCGGCGCGGTCAAGCTCAAGGGCGGGGTCCTCCCCCCGGAGGAGGAGGTGGAGGCGGTGCTCGCACTGCGGGCCGCCTTCCCCCGGCTGCCGCTCCGGCTCGACCCCAACGCCGCCTGGACCGTCCCGACCGCGCTGCAGGTGGCCGAACGGCTCGACGGGGTGCTGGAGTACCTGGAGGACCCGGTGGCCGGCATCGACGCCATGGCCGAGGTCGCCCGCAGCGCGCCGATGCCGCTCGCCACCAACATGTGCGTGGTCGCCCCCGAGCACCTCGCCCCGGCCCTGCGGGCGCGGGCGATCGGGGTGCTGCTCTCCGACCACCACTACTGGGGCGGCCTCCGGCACACCCGCGAACTCGCGGGACTGTGCGCGGACTTCGGCGTCGGGATGTCCATGCACTCCAACAGCCATCTCGGGATCAGCCTGGCCGCCATGGTCCAGGTCGCCGCGGCGACCCCGCAGCTCGACTACGCCTGCGACACCCACTGGCCCTGGAAGCGCGCGGACGAGGATGTCGTCCGGCCCGGTGCGCTGCGCTTCGTCGACGGTGCGGTGCCGCTGCCGTCGGGGCCCGGCCTCGGCGTCGAGCTGGACCCGGACGGCCTGGCCCGGCTGCACGAGCTCTACCTGCGCTGCGGGCTGCGCCGCCGCGACGACACCGGCTACCGGCAGCGGGTGGAGCCCGGCTTCCGCCCCCGGCAGCCCGGCTGGTGAGCACGGAGACGGACCGTCCGGGCAACCGGTCCGGCCACTCTGGTACAGGACTGCGACACGTCGAAGTGACTACTGTTCGTCCGGATTGGCTAGAGTCCTCTGCCATGGCCGACTACCAGAACACCCCCGTCGAGGATCCGTCCGCGAGCACCCAGATGTTCCGTGCCTTCGTCGACGATCCCCAGCCCCAGCCCGCCACCGCCGTCAGCGGCGGCAGCCGCACCGGAATGATCACTCTTGGCGTGATCGTCGCGCTCGTGGTCGTGATCGGCGTCGTCTACCTCGCGATCAAGTAGTCGCGGGGGCGGACGTACCGCGCCCTTCCCGTCCCCCGTTCACCACGGCTCCCGTCCGTTCACCACGGCCCCGCAGCCGACCGTCGCCCCCGGCGGTCCGCTGCGGGGCCGTGGTGCGCCCCGGCCGCGACGCCCGGCGGCCGGTACGCGACCTCGGGCACCGGTACCGGCCCCGGCGCTGTTCGCGGGCCTGCCTAGACTGGCCGGGCACTGCCCACACGCTAGCTCGGACCGGTTCGAGCAGGGGAGAGAGGCCGACGTGAGCGAGCCGCAGACGATCCACCCGCAGGCACCCGTCCCGGCCCGCAGCCTGGGCCTGAACACCGCCGCCAACGCCCGTGACCTCGGCGGCTACCGCACCGCCGAGGGGCGGACCGTGCGCAGCGGGGTCGCCCTCAGGGCCGAGGCACTGGTCCGGCTCGACGACGCCGACCTGGAGACGCTGACCGCGATCGGCGTCCGCCAGGTCGTCGACCTGCGCGGCCTCAACGAGGTCCAGGAGAACGGCAGCGACCGGCTGCCGGGGCTGGACCCGGTCGACATCGCCACGGTGGAGCTGACCGACGGCGTCGCCGTGGTCGAGGGCGACGCGATCCGGCTGCTGCACCTGCCGGTGTACTCGCCCGACCACGACATCTACGTCGAGCTGCGGGAGGTCCTCGGCAGCCAGGACGCGGCGGCGCAGCGCGCGCTGCTCGGCGACGGCGGGGGCGAGCGGATCATGACGGAGATGTACCGCTGGTTCGTGACCGACCCGGTGATCCGTACGCGCTTCGCGGAGACGGTTCGGCTGCTGGCCGACCAGGCGGGCACGCCGGTGCTGTTCCACTGCACGGCCGGCAAGGACCGGACCGGCTGGGTGGCGGCGATCGTGCTGACGGCGCTCGGAGTGGACCGGGACACGGTCTACGCGGACTACCTGCTCACCAACGAGCGCTCGGCGGCGGTGGTGGAGCGGATCATGGAGTCCTTCACCCGGCACAAGGTACTGGAGGACCCCTCGCTGATCCTCCCGGTGCTCCGGGCCGACGCGGCCTACCTGGACGCCGCCTTCGCGGCCGTGGCGGAGGGGTGGACGGACTTCGAGAGCTTCCTCACCGACGGGCTCGACCTGGATGCGGCCGAGCTGGCCGCGCTCCGAGCCAACCTGCTGACGGACTGACTCCGGCGCTCTACTGACCCCGGCGCTCACTGACCCCGGCGCTCTGCTGACCCGGGCGTTCTGCTGACTCCGGCGTTCTGCTGACTCCGGTGCTTCGCGCGCGGGGCGGTGGCTCGGGCCGCCCCGCTCGGCGAATTCCTGTGCTTCCACGACCGTGCGATCAGGCCTCCGAGATCAGGCCCTCGCGGAGCGTGGCCAGGGTGCGGGTGAGCAGCCGGGAGACGTGCATCTGCGAGATGCCGATCTCGTCGCCGATCTGCGACTGGGTCATGTTGCCGAAGAAGCGCAGCATGATGATCCGCCGCTCCCGGGCGGGCAGCCGGGCCAGCAGCGGCTTCAGCGACTCCCGGTACTCCACGCCCTCCATGGCGGCGTCCTCGTAGCCGAGGCGCTCGGCCAGCGGTCCGTCGCCGTCCTCGTCGGTCGGGGCGGTGTCCAGCGAGCTGGCGGTGTAGGCGTTGCCGACGGCGAGGCCCTCCACCACGTCCTCCTCGCTGACGCCCAGGCAGGCGGCCAACTCGGCGACGGTGGGCGAGCGGTCCAGCTTCTGCGAGAGCTCGTCGCCGGCCCGGGTGAGCGAGAGCCGCAGCTCCTGCAGCCGCCGGGGGACGCGGACGGACCAGCTGGTGTCGCGGAAGAAGCGCTTGATCTCGCCGATGATGGTGGGCATGGCGAAGGTCGGGAACTCGACGCCGCGCTCGTTGTCGAAGCGGTCGATGGCCTTGATCAGACCGATGGTGCCGACCTGGATGATGTCCTCCATCGGCTCGTTGCGGCTGCGGAACCGGGCCGCGGCGTAGCGCACGAGCGGGAGGTTGAGTTCGATCAGGGTGTCGCGGACGTAGGTGTAGTCGCGGCACTCGGGCGTCAGCGTGGCGAAGCGCTGGAACAGCGAGCGGGAGAGGGTGCGGGTGTCGAGCCCGTCCCTCTCGACGACCGGGTCGCCGCCGTCGGCCGCCGCGGCGTCCGCCGGGGCGGCCTCCGTCAGCAGCACCGTCGGCGGGATGACGGTGCGTGAGATCACTGACCGGTCCGCGACGGTCGGCACGGCGGCGGCCTTGACTGCGGTTTTGGAGAGGACGACGACCTCCGACAGCACGATGTCGGGCACCGCGTGCTCCGGTCCGACCGCCCGGGGGGCGGGCAGGACCGACGTGGTGGAGTGAACCTCAGGGCTGCCCAGGTTTACGGACACGCTACCCCCTCATGTCTGCACAACTGTCGAAGAGTCGACAAGACGACGACTCGATGTACCTCCACTGGGATACCGGCACAGCATCCCCTGCAAACCCGAACAGGACCAGATGTCACGCGGCGGTAACGTGTCGTCAGGCCTGGTTTGGCTTGGAGTGCGAGGGAAAACGGCTGCTTCTGGGCCGGTCACGGGTGCTGCGGGGGAGGCTAGTGTTCCCAGGAGTTGCTGTTGCGCAACCGCGTGAAGATCCTTGCCAGCAGCCGGGATACGTGCATTTGCGACATTCCGAGCTCGGTGCTGATCTGCGACTGCGTCAGATTGCCGAAGAAGCGCAGCATCACGATCTGCCGCTCCCGCTCGGGCAGCTGGACCAGCAGGTGCCGGACCATGTCCCGATGCTCCACATGGGTGAGGGTCGCGTCCTCGTAGCCGAGGCGGTCGAGCAGGGCGAGCCCGCCGTCGTGCTCCTGTGCCGCCTCCAGCGAGGTGGCGTTGTAGGCCCGTCCGGCGTCCAGGCAGGCCCGGACGTCCTCCTCCGGGATCCGCAGGTTGGCGGCGATCTCCGGAATCTTGGGCATCCGGCCGTGGGCGACCGTCAGGTCCTCCATCGCGGCGCTGACCTGGACCCACAGCTCCTGGAGCCGGCGCGGCACGTGCATGGTGCGGACGTTGTCGCGGAAGTACCGCTTGATCTCGCCGAGGATGGTCGGCAGGGCGTAGGTGGGGAACTGGACGCCGCGGGTCGGGTCGAACCGGTCGATCGCGTTGATCAGCCCGATGGTGCCGACCTGGACCACGTCCTCCATCGGCTCGCTGCGGCCCCGGAAGCGGGCGGCGGCGTAGCGGACCAGCGGCAGGTTGACCTCGATCAGTGCGGCCCTGACCCGCTCGCGCTCGGGGGCCCCGGGCGGCAGCTCGGCCAGCCGTTCGAACAGGACCCGAGTGAGGGTGCGCACATCCACCCGTGACTGGTCCACGGGGACGGCGGCCGCGGGTGCGTCACCCTCGTCCTTCGCGCTCCCCTGTGTCTGCACCGACACGCCGCCCCTCGCGAGCTCCCAAGAGGCGCAACGCGTGCCCCAGTCCACCATCCGGCAAACCGGTCATAGCATCACAAGACACATGCTATCGGGGCAAGCACCGCATACAGGTGTGTTGGTGGGAACTGTTCGGGGGAGTGAACGAAAGCCGCCGTCCGGCGGTGCCGCGGCCGATCCGGCCGCCCGTTCGGCCACCCCCCGGCCCGGTCAGACCTCGATGTCCGCGATCACCCAGGTCGCGAAGGCCTTCCACAGGGAGACGCCGGCCTGGTGCGCGGGGTGGACCAGGTACGCCTGGAGCGCGGCGGCGTCGTCGACGAGGCTGTTGATCGCGAAGTCGTAGGCGATGTCACGGTCGGTGACGTTCCACCCGCACTCCCATTCGCGCAGTTCGATGATCTTCGTGCCCAGCTCGGCGAAGACCTCGGCGCCTTCGACGACTCGCGGGTCGTCCCTGGTGACGCCCTCGTTGAGCTTGAAAAGGACCAGGTGGCGGATCATCGGGCGCTCCTCGGACGGTTGATCGAGATCTCCCGAGACTACTTCACCAGGCTGGTCATGAAGGTGCCCACCGACTTGGCCGCGTTCGATATCCCGGTGAAGCCGACCTGGACCAGCGAGGCCGCGCGTACGGGCGAGGTGATGATCGTGTAGAGCACAAAGATGACCAGTAGATACATCGCGATCTTCCTTGCCTGCCCCATGACCCCGTCCGCCTCCCTGGTGCACCCGCCGTGCCACCCCTGCCGCGCTACCCCTGTTGGCCGAAGCCTAGCGCCGAAGGCCGTTCATATGACCGGTCTGCCGGGCATCGGGTGTTCCGGTGCCCCTGCGGTCCCAGGGGTAACGAGCGTGTCAGGACGGTGGGTCATAAGTCCTGCCAAATCGGGTCCAATGCCGGATGCGCGACGCATGTTCGTGTAGCAGAGTTGGTGGTGTACCGAGCGGGTCTGGCAGGAACCTCCCGGTATGAGGATCCGGAACCCCCGCTGTGGGACCGGCGCCGCGACTTCCCCCGACGCGGCCCGGTTGTGGGGTTCCGCCCAGGGGGGCGGCTTGTCCCCCCGCAACCGCCCCCCTGCCAACCTCAGGTCCGCAAGGACCGTGAGCCTCTTCCCCGGGCAGATGGTGGTCAACCCGAGGAAGGGGCCCTTTTGCGTTCCCGGCCGCCCGCCCGGCCGCCCGCCCGGCTGCTAACCGCCCCCGACTTCCGCCCGCCCCGACTGCCGCCGGCCCCGACCGGGGCTCAGGCTGCCGACCCGCTGTCTGGTGACAGCGCCGTCGTCGCCGCCCCGGCGGGCGTCAGCCGCTGCGCGGGGTCGGCCGGGCCGGTGGGCGCGAACCGCACCAGCAACATGGCCGCGTCGTCGTCGAGCGGGCCGGAGGTGTGCGCGGTGAGTGCCCGGCGCAGGCCGTCCAGGCCGTCGTGCAGGTCGTCCGCGTCGAGCAGGTGCGCGTGGTCGGGGACCGGGAAGAACTCGCCGGCCGCGTCCCTGGCCTCGGCCGCGCCGTCGGTGTAGAGCAGCACCCGGTCGCCCGGCCGCAGCACCGCCGTGCAGCGCCCGGGCTCGGAGTCGCCCAGCGAGCCGAGGCCCAGCGGCAGGCCGGGCACGGCAGGCTCGGCGAACTCGGTGGTGCCCTCGGCCCGGCGGATCAGCGGCGCCGGGTGGCCGTAGTTCAGCACGGTGACCTCACCGTCGTCGCGGCACTCGACCAGGACGGCGGTGACGAACTCCTCGCTGTCGCTCCGGCGTCCCAGCGCCCGTTCGAGCCGCGCGCCCACCTGCTCCAGCGTGGCGGCCTCCGGTGCGGCCTCGCGGAACGCGCCCAGGACGGTGGCCGCGCTGCGCACCCCGTCCAGCCCCTTGCCCTGGACGTCCCCGACCACCGCGCGCAGGCCGCCCGGGATCGGCACGGCCTCGTAGAGGTCGCCGCCGATCGTGGCCGTGGCGGCGGCCGAGGTGTAGGAGAAGGCGAGGTCGAGACCGCCGATGCGGGCCGGCACCGGGCGGAGGATGACCTGCTGGGCGACGTCCGCGACCATCCGCACCTCGGCGAGTTCGCGTTCGGCGTTCTGCCGCTCCTGCTCGGACCTGGTGCGCATCGAGGCGGCGTAGGCCGCCGCGGCGGTGACGGCGGCGACCGCCACATAGGCGACCACGCCCCGGGCCTGGAACTCCAGGCCGTTGGCGGTCGCCATCACGAAGCAGACCAGCAGCGCGACGACGCCCGACAGCAGCACCCGGAGCAGGCTGCGGTTGGCCGAGGCCAGGGCGGGGCCGATCGAGCAGAGCGGGAGCAGAACGATGTCGTCGCCGGCCGCCAGGTCGCCCACGACCGCACCCGCGAGTGCGGCGTAGGGCAGAACGGTGGTGACCGTGTCCCGCAGCCTGCCGCGCGAATGCATGTGGTGTCTCCCGTCTCCCTGGGGCCGGCCTGTCTCCGCTCCGTCGCCCGGCGTGGGGCAGACGGGCGTCAAGCCAAGGGTACCTAAACCGGGCAAAAGCCAGTTTTGCCCTTGTCTCGTCCTGACTGGCCCGTCGAGCGTCCGGTGCTGTTCAGCCGAGGAAGTCGACGCGATCGATCAGGCCCTCGCGAACCCGGTAGGCCACCAGGGTGCGGATCGGATCGGCGGCCACGCCGTGGGCCAGTTCGTGGTCGACCACCCAGTCGCCCTCGCCGAGCCGCCCCAGGATCTCGGCCCGGCAGCGGCCCTGGGCGAATTGCCCGGTGTAGTGGTCGCGCAGGGCCTGGCGGCCCTGCAGCAGACTGCCGTCACGCCGCTGGATGAGGACGTCCTCGGCATAGGCGGCGGCGAAGGCGTCGATGTCGTGGCTGTTGTAGGCGGTGAGCTGCTGCTCGACCACCGCGCGCGGATCGGTCATGTGCGTGATCAGTCCTAACCCGGGTGAATCTGACGGATGGTTCAGAGGGCGAGACGGCGGGTGGCGAGTTCGGCGTAGAGCGCGGCGCCGTCGGAGAGCACCGCGTCGTCGAACTCCGCGTAGGGCGAGTGGTTGAGCGGCAGGTTGTCGAGGTCGGCCCCCTTCGGCGCGGCGCCGAGCCACGCGAACGAGCCCGGAACGGCCTCCAGTACCCGGGAGAAGTCCTCCGCCCCGGTCATCGGGTTCGGCATCGGCTGGTAGCGCTCCTCGCCGAAGACCTCCCGGACGGTGTCCGCCAGGAAGTCGGTCTCGGCCCCGTCGGTCACGGTCACCGGGTACCCGGGGAGGTACTCGACCTCGGCCCGTAGGCCGTGGGCGGCGGCGATGGCCCTGGCCAGCTCCACCACGCTGTCGGCGACCTTGGCCCGCGCCTCGGCGGAGAAGGTGCGCACGGTCGCCTCGAACCGGGCGGTCTCGGGGATGATGTTGCGCTGGGTGCCCGCCTGGAGCAGCCCGACGGTGACCACCACCGGATCGAACACGTCGAAGCGGCGGGTCACCATGGTCTGCAGGGCGGTGACCATCTCGCAGGCCGCCGGGACGGGGTCCTTGGCCCGATGCGGCGCCGAGCCGTGGCCGCCGGCGCCGTGGACGGTGACGTTCAGCGCGTCGGAGGCGGCCAGGATCGGCCCGCGCCGGGACCTGAACTCCCCCTGCGGCATGGCCGACGCCACGTGCAGGGCGTAGGCGGCGACCGGGCGTCGGCCCGCCGCGTCCAGCACGCCCTCGGCCAGCATGGCGCCGGCTCCGTCCCAACCCTCCTCGCCGGGCTGGAACATGAGGACCACGTCGCCGTGGAGCTGCTCCCGCCGTGCGGCCAGCAGGTGCGCGGCGCCCGCGAGCATGGCGGTGTGCAGGTCGTGTCCGCAGGCGTGCATGGCGCCGTTGCCGGCGGCGAACGGCAGGGGGGCCTTCTCGGCGATCGGCAGGCCGTCCATGTCGGCGCGCAGCAGCACCGCCGGACCCGGTCGGCCGCCGCGCAGCACGGCGGTGACCGAACTCAGCGCGGAGCCCAGGCTCACCTCCAGCGGCAGTCCGTCGAGGGCCTGCAGCACCCGCTCCTGGGTGCGCGGCAGGGCGAGGCCCAACTCGGGGATCCGGTGGAGGTCGTGGCGGAGCCGGATCAGGTCCGGGGCCAGCCCTAGAGCGTCGTCGTACAGGGACACGGGTACCTCCGTCGAAACCGCCGGTGGCGGGAGTTTGCGCAGAGCGATCTTGTTCCGTGATTCTGGGTGTTACGGCGGGAATCTCCCGCGATTTCGCAGGATCACACCATGAAGAGGCCCTCCGATGAACGAATCCACCGGCGGTCGACGGTGACCGGCGCCGATGTGACCGTGGACGAGCTGGACCTCGCCCTGGTGAACGCGCTGCAGCTGCGGCCCCGGGCACCCTGGTCGCTGCTCGCCCAGACCCTCGGGATCAGCCCGGTCACCGCTGCCCGCCGCTGGCGACGGCTCTCGGAGGCCGGGATCGCCTGGGTGACCGCCTACGGCCTGCCGCACCCCGAGGACCGCGGCTGCGTCGCCTACCTCGACCTCGACTGCGCTCCCGACCGGCTCCGGCAGATCGCCGACGACCTGGCCGAGGACCCGCACGTGATGAGCATCGAGCACCACTCCCAGGGCTGCGACCTCGTCGTCACCGCGGCCTTCACCGACCTGGCGGCGGTCTCCCGGTACACCACCGAGCGGCTCGGCCGGCTCCCCGGGGTCAACGCCGTCCGCGTCCACCTGGCGACCGGCTTCTACGCCGAGGGGATTCGTTGGCGACTGGACTCACTGGACCCCGCCCAGCGCGTGGAGCTGCACGGCGATCACCCGTCGGGCGCCGGGCCACTGTCCGGAGCGCGAGCCGAAGTCCGGGAGGAGGACCGGGAGTTGCTGATCAGACTGGGCGTCGACGGCCGCCTCGACCAGGCCGAGCTGGCCGCCGCCACCGGGCTCAGCCCGTCCACGCTGCGCCGCCGCCTGGACCGGCTGGCCGCCACCGACACGATCCGCTTCCGCTGCGAGATCGCCGCCCGCGATGCCGGCCGACCGGTGATGGCGACCTTCCGGGCCGACCTTCCCCCGGACCGGTTCGAGGAGGTCGGCCCCCAACTCGCCAGGCTCCCCGAGATCCGGCTGTGCGTGTCCGTCACCGGCGCCCACAACCTCATCCTCTCCGTCTGGCAGCGCTCGCTCGCCGACGTACAGCGACTGGAGTCCGCCCTCGCCCGGAGGTTCCCCGACCTGCGGGTGGCCGAGCGCCGCGTGTCACTGCGCACCGTGAAGCGGATGGGCCGGATCCTCGACGCGGACGGACGCGCGCTCCGCGCCGTCCCGATGGACATCTGGCGGGACCCGACCCCGGTCCCCGCGCCGCACCCCGGTCGGGACCGGAACGCGTGAGGCCCCGACCGTCACCGGTCGGGGCCTCACGTCTGTCCTGCTCAGAGCAGTAGCGGTGGGATTCGAACCCACGGTGAAGGTGCCCCACACACACGCTTTCGAGGTCTGCACCTGGGTTCTGCGGGCGGTTCGCCATGATCCACAGCTGTTCGCCTCGGTTCATTACCGCAGGTCAGGCGGGCTCGGCTCGACATCAAGGCCGTAGCCGGACGAGCGCGGACAGCGGCGGATGAGACTGCAGACAGCCAAGACCGACTCGGCTCAGCCGATCACTGCCTCGGGCCGCTGTTCACGACGGCCAGGTGGACCATCGCCACAGGATGTACGCCGCTGAGACGAAGAAGATCACCGCCTCGACGTCCACGGCGCGCATCCACTTCCAGATCCTCCTCAACGGTGCACCATTCCCTGCTGTCTGGCCGACTGTGCCAGCGGGGTCGCGGCACGGATTCCTCGGACGAGGACGCGCCCGCCGGCAAGGGGGGCGAACATGAATGCGACCGGGGCTGCGCCGGTCCGCCGCCGGGCCCGGTCCTGCGCGGACGCGGTGGGCGGCAACCGCGCACGCCTGCCGGGCTCCGGGCGTGGGCGGGGTGGCTAGGACGCGTCCTTCTCGCCGCGCACCAGCCACAGGCCGACTCCGGTGGCGAGGGCGACCACGCCCGACACAGCCCGGCTGATGATCTCGGTGGTTCCGCTGAGGTCGGCGAAGTTGGTGAAGTAGACGGCCGCGCAGAGAGCGATGACGAACAGAATCCAGAGCGTGGCCTTCATGGGGTGGTGCCTCCTGTGTTGAGCTGAAAAGTGATCGGCAGCTTTGGTCTGGGGGCTGCCTCCCTTACGTCATCCACTCTGCCCGTGCGCTCGGGCGCACACATCAGAGCAGTCCCCCCGATCAATGGTGTAGCCCGCTACACCCCGCTCCCCGCGCGGGTCGCCTAGCCTGATCCGTATGCGCGAACCGGTCCGTAGAGCGGGAAGGGCTTCGGTCCAGCTGCTGGTCGGAGCGGGAGTCAGCGTGGCCTGCTACCTGCTGCTCGGCATGCTGATGGTCACCACGGTCCTCTCGCTGACCGTGATCGGCGCCGGTCTGCTGCCCGAGGGCGTACTCACGCTGCGCCGGCTGGCGGGCTTTCAGCGCCGCCGTACCTCCGAATGGACCGGGGAACCGCTGCCGGAGGCGTATCTGCCCCTGGCCGGCTCGCTGACAGCGCGGTTGCGGACAGCAGCCAGTGATCCCGGCACGGCGCGCGACCTGTTGTGGATGGCTGCGGACCTCGTCTACGGCATGGCGCTGATGAGTGCGGCGCTGCTGCTGTGGGTGCCCGCGCTACTGGTCGACGCTGTCTGGTGCGGCGCGGCCAGGAACGATGCGGTGCTGCTGCCGGTGATCGGGCGGCTCGCCGACCTGGAGGCGTCCTGGTCGCACCTGCTGCTGCAGCCCTCCCCGGATGCCGGTACGGCCGACCGGATCGAGCAGCTGACCGTCACCAGGGCGGGAGCGGTGGCCGCCCACGGCGCGGAACTGCGCCGGATCGAGCGGGACCTGCACGACGGGGCGCAGGCGCACCTGGTGGCGCTCTCCATGCGGCTGGGCCTGGCCCGTCGGGCGTACGACTCCGACCCGGCGACCGCGCGACGGCTGCTGGAGGAGGCACAGGACCAGGCCGAGACGGCCCTGACCGAGCTGCGCCATGTCGTGCGCGGCATTCACCCGCCGATCCTGACCGACCGCGGACTGGCCGGGGCCGTCCGTGCGCTGGCGGCGGGCAGCGGGCTGGCCGTCGACGTCGAGACCGGCGGCGTCGAGGACGGGCCGCGCGCACCCGCGGCGGTCGAGGCGGCGGCGTACTTCGCGGTGGCGGAGGCGCTGACCAATGCCGCCAAACACAGCGGCTCCGACCAGGCCCGGGTGGAACTGGTCCGGTCGCCCGGGATGCTCCGCATCTCGGTGCGGGACGAGGGGCGCGGCGGAGCCCTGGCGAGCGGTGACGGCTCGGGGCTGCTCGGATTGCGTCGCCGGGTGGCGGCGCTCGACGGAACCGTGGGCATCACCAGCCCGGTGGGAGGCCCTACTGTGATCACTGTGGAGCTGCCGTGCGCGTGGTGACCACTCAGGCTCAGAGGTAGACCGTCTCCGAGGGGAACCGTCGTGCGGGTAGTGATCGCCGAGGACAACGTCCTGCTGCGGGAGGGGCTGCAACTGCTCCTCTCGTCCTCGGGGCACGAGGTGGTGGGTGTGGCCTCCACCGGTCCGGAGGTACTGCCACTGCTGCTGGAGCACCGTCCGGACGTCGCCGTGCTGGACGTCCGGATGCCGCCCGCCTTCCGCGACGAGGGGCTGCGGGCGGCCCTCGCCGCCCGCGAGCAGCTGCCGGACCTGCCGGTCCTGGTCCTGTCCCAGTACGTCGAGGAGACCTACGCCGCCGAGCTGCTCAGCGGCGGCGCCCGGGGTGTCGGCTATCTGCTGAAGGACCGGGTGGGCCGGGTCGACGAGTTCCTCGACGCATTGGAGCGGGTGGCGGCTGGCGGTACAGCGCTGGACCCGGAGGTGGTGACGGAACTGATGCAGCGCCGCCGCGACCATCCGCTGGACGGCCTCACTCCCAGGGAGCGCGAGGTCCTGGGCCTGATGGCACAGGGCCAGGACAACGCGTCGATCGCGAAGGCACTGGTGATCACGGAGCGCTCGGTGCACAAGCACATCAGCAACGTCTTCGCGAAGCTGGGCCTGCCACCGAGCGACACCGGGCACCGCAGGGTGCTGGCGGTCCTCGCCTTCCTCAACTCCTGAGCCCCTGCATTCCTGAGCCCCTGCATTCCTGAGCCCCTGCATTCCTGAGCCCCTGCATTCCTGAGCCCTTCCGGGTCAGGTGGTGCGGCGGCGCAGCACTCGGCGGGCCGGGGCGAGTACGCCCGCGAAGCCGGTGAGCACCGGGACCGCCACCATCAGGCCCAGCTCGGCCGGCGGCAGGTACGGCAGGCTGTGGGCGACCGTCAGGGTGAAGGCCAGCAGGGGGAACGCGGCGACGGCCGCGCCCACCACCAGGCCGGTCGCGGTGACCGCTGCCGCCTCCACCCGCAGCATCAGGCGCAGTTGCCCCCGGCTCGCGCCCAGGCGGCGCAGCAGGGCCAGTTCGGGACACCGGCCGACCGTGATCAGCGCGAGTGTGCTGAACACCGCGATGACGGTGAGGGCGGCGATCGCGGCCATCAGCACCGTCGACATGGTGCTGTTCAGCTGCGCGCCCTCGACGGTGAGCTGTATCGGCGCGGCGGGTGATTGGACCTGGGCTCCCGCGCCGGGGGCGAGACTCTGCAGGGCGTGCCGGACGCCGGTCGTGTTCACGCCCGGGTCCGTCGCGACCAGGACCTGTTCCGCTGCCGGCGCGGACATGTGCCGAGCCAGTTCGCCTTCGGCCAGCATGAAGTCGCCCAGGGCCAGCGAGCGGTCGTAGACCGCAACCACCCGCAACCGCTGCTGCTCCCCGTCGTCGAAGCGCAGGGTCACCGTCGAACCGACCCCGACGTCGAGGGACTTGGCGCGTTCGGCGCCCACCGCCACGGTGCCGGGCTGTCCGAGATCGGTGAGACTGCCGTCGGTCACCTCTGGGTCCAGGGTGCCGGTCAGTCCCCCGGGGGTGACCCCGAGTACGGGCAGTCGGTCCAGCAGCGGGCTGCCCGCCGAGGTGTGCGGCAGGATCACCGTGCCCGGCAGGATGTCCGTGGCCGCCGCGACCCCCGGCACCCTGAGGGCCTGCTGCGCCGTGATTCCGGCACCCGACACCGAGAACTCGGCGCGCATCGCCCGATCGGCCTGCGCGGCCCCTGCGTGGACCATCGTGGCGCCCGCCGAGAACTGGACCGCGGCAAAGGCGATCACCAGCACGATCGGGGTGATCGCCGCGCCCAGTCGGCGGGTGTCCGACGCACAGGCAGCGGCCGCGAGCCTGCCGGACGCTCCGCCCAGATGCCGCATCGGTCCACCCAGGACGCGCAGCGCACCGCGAGCGATCCACGGGCCGAGCAGCGCGCAGGCGGCGACCATGGTCACGGCCGCCGTCCCCGCCGCAGCCGCGGCGGTGTCACTGTTCTGCAGGGTCGCGGCACCCGCCGCGCTCACCCCGCAGAACAGCAGGGCCAGACCGGTGATCCGCCGGGCCGTCCCCGGTTCCGCCGGGCGCCCGGTGGGGCGGCCGCAGGCGAACGGGACGACCGCCCGCGCGGCACCGACCGTCAGCCCTGCCGTGACCAGGACCACGGTGAACAGCCAGGGCGGGGTGGGCAGTTCGAGGCCGTCCGGCAGCGCCCCCTGGGCCCGTAGCAGGTGCCACAGTCCCAGGAAGGCCGGGACCGCGGCGACCGCGCCGACAAGTGCGGCCCACATGCCGATCCGCACGACCTCCCTCCCGACCGAGGAGCGGAGCTGGCGCGGCGTCATCCCGACCGCGCGCAGCAGGGCCAGTTCACCGGAGCGCTGTTGGAGTGCCTGGGCCACCAGGGAGGAGAGAACCAGCAGGGCGATCACGAGAACCAGCCCGGAGACCGTGGCCAGCATCCCCAACAGCTCGCCCTGGACGGGTGCGGTCGCCAGATACTCGGCATTCCCGCGACCGTCACCTGTCAGCACCCGCAGCGACGAGGAATCCCCAGGAGCCCGCCGGCCCGCACTCATGTCCTGCATGTGGGCGGCGTCCAGGGCGTGCCGCACCTCGGTGTACAGCTGCCGTGCCGAGACCCCGGAGGCGGGCAGCACCCCGATGGCGTCGACCGAGGCCGGGTGACCCGCGAGCTCCTGCGCGCGGTCCTGGGTGAAGTAGAGCGCCGGCGGACCGTCCGCCACCCCGACGACCCGGTAGCTGCCCTCGGTCGCCGTCGTGACCTCCTGCCCGGTCCGAAGACCGAGGCCGAAGCCCGCGACCACCTCGTCGGGCCGCTGCGGGGCCCGTCCGTCACGAAGCCCGTACGGCGCCAAAGCGGCGGCCGGCCAGGGCCGTCCGGCCACCGGCTGCACCTGGACCTGGTTCTGCACCTGGTTCTGCACCTGGCTCTGGTCCACCGTTTCCGAGGTCGCCGTCCGGCTGTCCACGCGTACCCCGGGAACGGTGAAGACGTCGTCCGCGACCACGGACCCCACCACCGGCAGCGAGCGCAACAGCTCGACAGCGCCGATCGGCACGCCCACCCTTTCGGTGAGCGGTGCCGTCGCCGTCGTGGGCGGGTCGCCCCAGGGCTTCGTCGTGTACCGGGTGGACTGGTTACCGGTCACCACCACCGGTGCCGCGGCGTACCGGTCCACCGAGGCGTGGCCGAGTGCGGCCGAGCCGATGGCCAGGCCCACGCCGCCGAGCAGCGCCGAGACCATCGCGAGCGCCACGAACAGGGACGCCCATGCCCTGCGGTGGGTCTTCAGCGCACGCGAGGCGAGCAGGCGCGTGGCCGCGCGGCCCTCCCGCCACCGCACCCGCGGCCTGTCGACGCGCTTGTCCGCCGTGCGCTTCCCCGCCGTGTTCATCGCTGCCGTCCCAGTCCGCGAAGTGCTTGTCGGACGTCGCCGGCCTGCGGATGCGCCAGACGGCCCGCGATCCTGCCCGAGTCGAGGAAGATCGCCTCATCGGCCCACTGCGCGGCCATGGGGTCGTGGGTGACCAGGACGACCGTTCGGCCCCGCTGGTCCACCGCCGATCGCAGCAGCGCCAGGACCTCGTCGGCGGTCACCGGGTCGAGCGCGGCCGTCGGCTCGTCAGCGAAGATCACCTCCGGTTCGGTGACCAGGGCCCGCGCGATCGCCACCCGCTGCTGCTGCCCACCGGACAGCCTGGCCGGGATGTCCTGCGCGCGGTCGGCCAGGCCCACCGACGCCAGCGCGGCCAGCCCCCGCTCCAGCCGCGCCGCTCCCGCCAGCATCAGCGGCAGCACGGTGTTCTCCAGCACCGTCAACGACGGCACCAGGTTGAGGGACTGGAAGACGAAGCCGATCCGGTCCCGCCGCAGCCGACTGAGCGCGGTCTCCTTGAGCCCCGCGAGATCGGTCCCCCCGAGCCGCACCGTTCCGCTGGTGGGCCGTTCGAGACCGGCGGCGCACTGCAGCAGCGTGGACTTGCCCGAACCCGACCGGCCCATCACCGCGAGAAAGCCGCCGCGCGGCACATTCAGGCTCACCTCGTCCAGCGCGGGCGCGACCTTCCCGTACCTCCGGCTGACCCTGTCGAGGGTCAATGCGTCCCCCGACTCGGCCGTGACCGCCACGGCGGGGCCGCCGCTCCGCCACTTGATCTCTCCCATAGCTCCCTCGCTCACTCTCACCCACGTCAGGCGGCCGAAACCGCCACCCATGACGCTAGGGAAGGCAGGAATGAGCGAGGAGCCTGCCAGTACCCGTCGTTGAGACAGCACAGGTACCTAGGAACAGGTGGAGCCAGCTCCACCTCAAGGTCCGAAGCGGAGGCGGTGGAGCGTAGTAGCCGCGCTGAGGAACTGAGGACCACCGGAGTAAAAAGCACCCGGTGCTCATCCCGGTGGCTGCCAGCGGACCTGGCTGCGGCTTGGTGACGCGCTGCTCGACATCGAAGCTGATACGCCTCTCGGCCGGTGATTCAGAGCGCCGTCGTGATCTTGACCCCGGGCGCCAGGTGGCGCACGTACCCGCCGCCCAGATTTTTGAACACTGTGACTCGGGCGATCAGGTCGGCGCGCAGGCCACCGGCCGTGTCGTCCAGCCGCTCGGCGGTCTGTGGGCGCCGTGGCCGACCATCGCTGCCCGCAGCTGGACGAGGGCGGTTTGGGGAGACATCTTCCGGAATCACCAAAGTGAGATTGTTGATTTGTTTGGAGATTTGCTGCGAACTGCGGCTTGAGCGAGCGGCAGGCCCAGTACGCCCTGGAACTGCTGCGCGAGGAAGGGCGTGCCGAGCTGCTCGGGGGACGGGGAGTTACAAGCAAGTACCGAACCTGGAAAGAGGACTGATGTTGCTTTGGTCGGGGTCGACTCCGGAGCGACGGCAGCGCAGTCACACACGCCGCAGGAGCGTGTTCCTCGCCCCCCGGACGGTCACTGAACCGCCCTTGACCAGCTGATTTGTGGCCGGGGCAGGGCTTTCACGGAACCTCGATCGAGACTGCAGATGAGACCGGAACGCGTGAGGCCCCGACCGTTGCCGGTCGGGGCCTCACGTCTGTCCTGCTCAGAGCGGTAGCGGTGGGATTCGAACCCACGGTGAAGTTGCCCCCACACACGCTTTCGAGGTCTGCACCTGGGTTCTGGGGGCGGCTCAGCATGATCCACGGTTGCTTGTCAGCGTTCGTCTCTGCCGGTCAGCGCCGGTGTAGCAGGGGCCGAGGCCATCCGCGAATCTGGGCGAATCATGGTGGATGAGACTAGGAACGCGGGGCGCTCGGCGGCGGCGAGGGATCAGGTCCCTGCGACCATGTGCCCGCACTCGCGCTCCAGCGGAGCTTCTCCACGCCATCGGCGGAGAGGACCGGGTCGGCGAAGGCTGTCACGTGCTGGACCACCTCATCGAATTCCTCGGGATAGCCGACTGCGGCAGGTCCTTGTCGTCGGCGCCACGCGGTGTAGGAGGACTGGCGGCGGACTCCGAGGTCTGTGATCGAGGTGCTGAGCCGTTGCAAGGGGATGCCGCGATGCTCGGCGGTCGCGACCACGGCCGCCGTAAGCTCGTCCCCGTCGAGGTCGTTGAGGGTGAGTAGACGATAGAGGTCCGCGTAGTCCCGGTCGCGGGTGTTGAGGTCCCCGAGGGAAACCGCAGTCGTGAGCTTCTCGGCGATGACGGTGGCCAGCGGATAGCCGAAGAGCTGGAAGCTCTCCGCGGCGAGATGCTGGGGGTAGTCGACGACTTGCGGTTCGGGTGTGACCGGGTCGCCGAAGCTGACGTCGAGTTGGAGCTTGAGCCGAGCGCGGGCAATCGTCGCCGCCATGACCAGGCGCAGGCCGTGGTACTCGTCCTCCTCGCGGATCGGTACGGCTTTGAGAGTCGCGGGGTCGAAGGTGACGCCATCGTCGACCTCGGCCGCCGCGATCGCTGTGATCCGGCGAACGATCTCGGCTTCCTCGCCGAGGAAGCCACAGCCGAGGATGTCGATGTCTCGCGTCATCCGACGAGCACCGAACCTGGCCAGCAACAGGCCGCCCTTGAGGATGAAGTGCCGGCCTCCGAGCGGTGACTGCGCCAACCGGTAGAGAAACCGCTCGAGTACGTACTCGACCATGATCTCGTCGGTCGAGCGGCCATCTCTCCGAGCCAGGTTGCGCAGGTCGTTGTAGACACGACCCGACTGGGTGTCACGGGTGGGATTCGGCATCAGGCAAGGACCGCCTCAACTGCGGGACGAATGACGGACAGTGCCCCGAGTTCACGGGCGATGCGCTGTAGTTCGCCCACCCCGGGGCGTCCGCTTGTCCGCAGGTACCGACCCAGTGCGGACAGGGCGAGTGATTCGCCGATCTGCTTGCGGTGGCGCATGGCATCAACCACGCTCCGAGCGGCGCTGTATAGCGGGATCCACTCGTTCTGGGCTGCCTCGAAGCGCTCGATACCCAGGGCGAAGGTTTCGGCGGAGTACTGGGTGACCACGACGGGTGGATAGGCGATCACTGGTCGGTGGGTACCCCGAGGCACCGCTATGTGGACAGCCGCAGGGATGTCGTCGATCAGTTCGTGGAGCGCCAGCGCGGACTCGCCGCACACTACGGCTCTCGGTGCCCGCGTGCAGACGGCGAGGAGATCCAGGTGCGCGGTCTCTGGGGCCGTCGCGCGGCGGTAGACGCCGTAGGACAGCTCGTCGATCTCTGCAGCCGCGGCCAAGGTCGCCATATCGCGCGGGGAGAGCCCCGACCGACGGGCCTGTCCCGTGGTGAAGGTGGGGGGGAGCGCGGCGAGGCGCTGCTCAAGCCGCGAGGCTTCCAGAGCACTCATGTATTGAATCCTACCCCTCCGATGGCCACAGGGGATGGATTCGATACAGGCTGATCTTTCGATGGAAGTAATGTCCCATTTTTCGCCCGTATCGGAATCTGCTGAGACTGGAACGCGTGAGGCCCCGACCGTTGCCGGTCGGGGCCTCACGTCTGTCCTGCTCAGAGCGGTAGCGGTGGGATTCGAACCCACGGTGAAGTTGCCCCCACACACGCTTTCGAGGCGTGCTCCTTTGGCCGCTCGGACACGCTACCGTGGGACAGCCTACCGGATGCCGGGCAGTGCTCCTAAACGGCTTTCGGGGAGGCCCCCGGAAGGCGCTGCCCGTCGAAGAAGGCGTGGAGGTCGGCGGCGCACTCGGCGGCCAGGACGCCCGCGACGACCTCCGGGCGGTGGTTCAGCCGGCGGTCGCGGACGACGTCCCAGAGCGAGCCGGCCGCGCCGGCCTTGTCGTCCAGGGCGCCGTAGACCACCCGGTGCAGCCGGGAGAGGACGATCGCGCCCGCGCACATGGTGCAGGGCTCCAGCGTGACCACCAGGGTGCAGCCGGTCAGCCGCCAGCCGTCCGCCGCCGCGCGGGCGGCCTCGCGGATGGCCTGGATCTCCGCGTGGGCCGTGGGGTCGCCCACGGCCTCGCGCTCGTTGTGGCCGCGGCCGATGACCGTGCCGTCCGGGGCGAACACCAGCGCGCCGACCGGCACGTCGCCGCTCGGCAGCGCGTGCCGGGCCTCGGCCAGCGCCAGCCGCATGGCCGGGGCCCACTTGTCGCGGAGCGGATCGGTGCCGGTGCCGGTGTCGGTACGGGTGCGCATGGACTCCAGTGTCCTGTACCGCCGCGTGTCCGGGTCCGGCCGGTACCCGGCCGGACCCGGACACGCTCGCGCTAGCGGACGGCCTCCAGCACCTCGCTGCAGCCCAGCGCATCCGCGATCTCGGACAGCGCGTCGCCGGGGATCGCACCCTCGACGCTCATGTCCATCAGCTCCTTGGCGCCGACGCCGTACTCGATCAGCAGCCCGGCATCGCCGAGCGGCCCGTTCGGCACCCCGTCGAGGTCGCCGGCCAGGGCGTCCTCGTCCTCGTCGTCGTCCTCGTCATCACTGTCCTCGTCCAGCTCGACCACCAGGTCGTCGAGGTCGTCGTCCGACCCCCGACCGAGCAGCTCGTCGGTGAGGAGGATCTCCCCGTACGCGCTCCGCGAGGCAGCGGCGGCGTCGGAGACGAAGATCCTCGGGTCCTCCTCGCCGTCCACGCGGATGACGGAGAACCAGACGTCCTCCTGCTCGATGAGGACCAGGACGGTCTCTTCGTCCGTCGCGGCCTCTCGCGCCAGATCGGCCAGATCGGCGAGGGTCTCGACGTCATCAAGCTCGGTCCCGCTCACGTCCCACCCGTCCTCGGTGCGAGCGAGCAATGCAGCGAAGTACGCCACCAGCGACTCTCCCAGGGTCTTGTGCGGCTAGGCCACGCCCGTCGTATCGGGGTGCCCGTGCGAACGCCCCATCGGCATCGTGACAGAAACCGGAGCCTTGCGGGGAGTGTTCGGCAGCGCGTCTTCCCTGGTCGTGTCGTGAGCCGGGGGTGGCGCACGCACTCATACCCGGAAGGTCCGCATTCGCACGGCTTGCCGGGCGCGTGCCGCTTTGGTGCGGCGCGGCTGCACCCGGGCCCGGAGTTCGCGGGCTTCGGTCAGTTCGCGCAGGAAGGCGGCCCGCCGGCGGCGGCGCTCGGCCGGAGTCTCTGATCGTGGCTGGGCGTGGCGTTCGGCGCCGGCCGGGTCCGTGCTGCCGGTCGGGGCGTCGGCGGCCCTCCGCTGGTCGGACATGCCTGCTCCCGGGGAAGAATGGATGCGCTTCACGGTGCCCCTTCCCGTTGGCGGCACATTGACACCCGTGCCGCCGGAATCGAACGCTCCGGACCGGAGTCCCGGCGTGGCGGAGGGGTGTGTCGTGCACCGCGTCCTGCTCGGTTAGGGTCACTGTCATGCGCATTCACGTCCTGGACCACCCGCTGGTGGCGCACAAGCTCTCCACGCTGCGCGACGAGCGCACCGACTCGCCGACCTTCCGCCGTCTTGCGGACGAGCTGGTGACCCTGCTGGCGTACGAGGCGACCCGGGACGTCCGCACCGAGCCGGTGGAGATCACCACGCCGGTGGCGGTCACCACGGGTGTCCGGCTCAGCTACCCGCGTCCGCTGGTGGTGCCGATCCTGCGGGCCGGGCTCGGGATGCTGGACGGGATGACCCGGCTGCTGCCGACCGCCGAGGTGGGCTTCCTCGGGATGGTGCGCAACGAGGAGACCCTGGTCCCCGAGACCTACGCCACGCGGATGCCGGAGGACCTCTCGGGCCGTCAGGTCTACGTGCTGGACCCGATGCTGGCGACCGGCGGCACGCTGGTGGCGGCGATCCGGCTGCTGATCGGGCGTGGCGCGGACGACGTCACCGCGATCTGCCTGCTGTCCGCCCCGGAGGGGGTCGCAGTACTGGAGCGGGAGCTGGCCGGTCTGCCGGTCACCCTGGTCACGGCGGCGGTGGACGACCACCTGAACGAGCACGGCTACATCGTCCCCGGCCTGGGCGATGCCGGGGACCGGCTCTACGGGACGGCCGGGGACTGATCCCCGGCCCGGCCCCACGGCCCCCGGGCGGCGCTCAGCAGCGCGCGGTGGCCGCGGGGGTCGGCTTGGTCGCCAGCGTCAGCGCCTGCGCGGCCTGGGCCGGGGTGGCCAGGGCGGTGAAGGTGTTGCCGATCACCAGGTCGACCGAGCCGTCCTTGCGCGTGTCGGTCACCGGTTTGGCCCCGGTCACCTCGGAGCCGAGGACCAGCATGGCCTTGGCGCCGGCCGCCCCGCCGGTGACCTGCGCCGGTCCGGCGATCTTGCTCTGCAGCGGCGCCGGGGCGTTGCCCACCGTGCCGATGGTGAAGCCACGCTGCTTCAGCAGGGCGGCGGTGCGTCCGGCCAGGCCCACCTGGTTGGTCGCGTTGTAGACGTTGACGGTGATCCCGGCGCCCGGGCCGGTGCCCGCAGCCGCCGCGCCCTTGGCCCCGGCGGAGGCCCCAGCCCCCGCCGAAGCCCCGGCGGAGGCTGAAGTCCGAGTGGCCGCGGATGCCCTGCCGGACGGCGCGGAGACGCTGTCGGCGGCATCGCCGGAGGCCGTGTGCACGCAGCCGGCGGTACCGGCGGCGGTGGTCCGTCGCCCGCCGCCGAAGATGCCGACGAGCTGCACGGTGCCCCAGGCCAGGACCGAGAGCGTGAGCACTCCGGCGATGGCGATCAGGATGCGCCGACGGCGCTGGTGCGGACGACGTAGCCGGGGATAAGCAGTACCGGTGATGCGGTACTGCTTTCCCTTGAGGCCAGGGGGAGTCAACATGCTCACCGCGGGATGCCCCTTGCGCCGGACGGTCATTGCTGGTGATTGAGCGACTACTGGGTGCTGCTGTCGCCAGCCTAATGCCGAAATCGGACGATGCGCACTAAAGGATCATCATCTGGGTTATTGGGGCACTCGAAAGTGTGTCCTGAGGGCCGATCAGTCCATCGCCGGCAGCCGTCAGTCCATCTCCAGCACGCGCGCGTGCAGCACCTGACGCTGTTGCAGGGCGGCGCGGACCGCCCGGTGCAGCCCGTCCTCCAGGTAGAGGTCGCCCCGCCACTTCACGACATGCGCGAAGAGGTCGCCGTAGAAGGTGGAGTCCTCGGCGAGCAGGGTCTCCAGGTCGAGCTGTCCCTTGGTGGTGACGAGCTGGTCCAGACGCACGGGCCGCGGGGCCACGTCCGCCCACTGTCGGGTGCTGACCCGGCCGTGATCCGGGTAGGGTCGCGCGTTACCGATACGCTTGAAGATCACACGGAAAGCCTACCGTTCCCGGAGGGTCGGCCGCAGCCAGGTCGGCCGGGAGCGGCGAAGGGCCCCGTTCCCACCTGCGCTTTTCCTGGCAGGCCGGGAGCGGTTGCGGCCGCGTTGTCACTCCGGAGTGGTGCGCGCCGCGAATTCGCACCCCTGATTCCGGACCCGCGAATCCGGAGCGCCGATTCCGGAGCGCCGATTCCGGACCCGCCGTCACCGGGACGACAGCGCGGCTCCGATCCGGTCCATCGAGGACAGCCGCATCAGGCCGTAGTTGTAGAACTCGACCTCGGGCACGCCCAGCCCGGCCAGGACGCGGATCTTCTCGGCCAGGTTCTCCGGCCCTTCGCAGTCCTTGGACATCGGCCGCAGGATCACGGCCAGGGCCTCCGGGGCGACGCCGTGCAGGGCGAAGGCGGCGACCTTCTCGCGGACCTCGGCGGCGGTGCGGGCGTAGCCGAGGGTCTCGATCTGCGGGACGGCCTTGGCGAGCGCGGGCAGGTCGACGCCGGAGAGCCAGCCCGCGCCGGGGCCGTCGGCATCCATGAAGGAGAGCCGGATGCCGTGCTCGGCCGCGACCGCGGCGGCCTCGGCGGCCAGCCCGGTGACGGTCGCGGCGGCGGCGTCGATGTAGGCGGCGAGTGCCCCGCCGGCCAGCGAGTCGAGCGCGGTGTCGTCCGCCGCCGCGTCCTCGTCGGCGAGGCGGCGGCGGATCTCCGCGCGGACCACGTCGCGGACCTCGTCGGCGGGGACGCCGAGCCGGTCGGCGTGGGCCCGGCAGTGGTCGCAGAAGCAGAGCCCGAGCAGGGCCTCGGTCAGCGGGCCCAGCTGTTCGAAGTAGCGCTCGTGGTGGTAGCCGTGCCGGAGGCCGTGGAAGTGCAGCGACTCGGCCCGGATGGCGTCCACGCCGTAGCGGCCGTGCTCGGCGACCAGGGCCAGCACATAGGCGCGGACGTCGGGGTTGGCCGGGCAGAGGTCGGTCAGCGAGCGGTCGCCGAAGGCGTTGGCGGGGGCGCAGTCGGGGTGCTGGAAGCCGAGCCGGTCGTTGTGCAGGAACACGGTCCAGGCGTGCAGCTTCATTCCGCGCCGGGTGGTCTCGGCGGCGGCCTCGGCGAAGGGGTCGCGCCCGTCGATGGCGGTGGACGGCACCGGCTGCAGTCGCAGGCCCTGCCAGCGGGCGGGGTCGGGGCGGAAGTAGGCCGCGCCGGGCTCCAGGTAGCGGACCACCCGCGCGGGGTTGTGCGGGAAGATGTCGCGCGCCTCGTGGTAGACGGAGGCGAGGGTGACCCCGTCGACCCCGGCGCGGTCGCGGAGGTTGCCGAAGAACCCGTCGGCGCCCTCGTCGATCAGGTCGGTGGCAAAGGCGAGGACGGACGACTGCATGGGGGGACTCCGGCAGGTCAGGGGCGGGTGCGCTGCCCGGCCAGGGTATCCGGATCGCCCGGATTGGTATAGACCTAATGGGGTCTATCGGGACTGGTCGGGAGCGGCCGGATCGGCCGTTGCAGCGCTCCGGCCCGCGGTGCCGGGCCCTGCCCAGGGGCGGATCGGGCCGGGGTGGTTCAGATCCAGTCCTTGTGGCGGAAGGTCAGGTAGAGCACCACCGACAGGACGATCATCAGGGCGCTGGAGGTGTAGAAGCCGGTGTGGCCGCCGAAGCCGGGGAAGGGGACGTTCTGGCCGTAGAAACCGGTGACGGCGGTGGGCACGGCGATGATCGAGGCCCAGCTGGTGACCTTCTTCATGATCATGTTCATCCGGTTGCCCTGGACCGTCAGATGGGTCTCCATCACCGAGGTGACCAGGTCGCGCAGCGACTCGGTCCACTCGGTGGCACGCAGGACGTGGTCGTAGACGTCCTGGTAGTAGGGCATCAGCGGTTCGGTGACCAGGTGCAGGTCGCGCCGGAGCAGGGAGTTGACGACCTCGCGCATCGGCAGCACCACCCGGCGCAGCCGCACCAGGTTCTTCCGCAGCTCGTAGGTCTGCCGCTGGAGGGCCTGCGCCTCGGTCCGGCCGTCCTCGAACAGCAGTTCCTCCAACTCCTCGATCCGCTCGTCGAGTTCCTGGACGGCGGCGAAGTGACCGTCCACCAGGAAGTCGAGCAGGCCGTGGAGCAGGAAGCCGACGCCCTGCTTGGCCAGGTCGGGGGAGTTGTCCCAGCGGTCGACCACGCCGTCCATGGTGAAGCGGTCGTCGGTGCGGACGGTGATCAGGGCGTTGGCGGTGACGAAGACCGAGAGCTCGACGGTGTCGAGGTTGTTGGCGGACTGGTCGGAGCAGACCGCGTAGGCGCTCATGAAGAGGTGGTCGCGGTAGCGGTCCAGCTTGGGGCGCTGGTGCTCGTGGCCGGCGTCCTCGACGGCGAGCTCGTGCAGCCCGAACTCCTCGCGGATCATGTCGAAGTCGGCGGCGGTGGGAGCGCACAGATCCAGCCACACCATGGCGCCGGCTTCGCCGAGGTGGGTCGATATCTCCTGGCAGGAGAAGTTCTCGGCGGAGAGGACGCCGTCGCGGTACAGCCGGGTTCGAGCCATGCGGGTCAGCGTAGCGAGGAGGTCGGCGCGCGGATCGGGCGGCCCTGGTCGACACGCGGGCCGGGGCCGGGAAGCAAGACTTACCGGTATATGTCCTGGCATACCGGTGTCTGTGCCCAGGCCACGGCCCGTTCCCCGGCTGTTCATGCGCCGTCCCCGCAACCCGGGGGCGGCGGTCGTCCATGGCTGTGACTCTTCGGGCGATTCCCGAGGATCGCTGGAACATGCCCATGGAGGCCGCAGTGCCAAACCCCTCGCGCAGAACCGTGCTCCGTGGTGCGGCAACGGCCGGTGTCGCCGCCGCCGTTCCGCTCTCGCCCGTCTTCTGGGCGCAGCCCGCCATCGCCGACGCCCCGGCGCCGGACCAGATCCACCTCCAGTACGGCAACCGCCCGTACGAGCAGATGACGGTCTCCTGGTCGACGGCGGCCGGCGTCCACAAGCCGCAGGTGCGGATCGGCACGGTCGAGGGCGGACTCGGGCACACGGTCCAGGCGGAGACGCTGACCTATGTCGACGGGCTCAACAAGGTCGAGACCTACACCCACCACGCCCGGCTGAACGGGCTGCGCCCCGACACCACCTATGTGTACGAGGTGACCCACAACGGCGCCTCGCCGGTGCGGGGCACCTTCCGCACCGCGCCCGACAAGGACCGCGCCGCGTTCCGCTTCACCAGCTTCGGCGACCTGAGCACCGGCGACGCCTCCTTCGCCAAGTCCTCGGTCAACGCCCGGACCGCGGTGCACCAGGTCGAGCAGTTCGACCCGCTGTTCCACCTGCTCAACGGCGACCTGGCCTACGCCAACAACAACACCGCCCAGCAGCCGCAGTGCTGGGACGCCTTCATGAACAACATGCAGGTGTCGGCGGCCAACCGGCCGTGGATGCCGGCGCCCGGCAACCACGAGGTCGAGGCCGGCAACGGCACCCTCGGCTACAACTCGTACCACACCCGCTTCCAGCTGCCGGACAACGGCAGCCGCGACTACGCCGGCAACTGGTACAGCTTCCAGGTCGGTTCGGTGCTGTTCGTCTCCATCGACGGCAACGACATCGTGGTCGAGGACGATTCGAGCATCGACCCGACGACCGGTCAGTCGATCTACATCCACGGCTACAGCCAGGGTGCGCAGGTCGCCTGGCTGGAGCGGACCCTGTCGCGGGCCCGGTCCGGCCGGGACGTGGACTGGATCGTGGTCTCCATGCACCAGTTCGCCATGTCCTCCTCCGCCACCAGCCACGGCGGCGACATGGGCATCCGGGAGACGCTGCTGCCGCTGTTCGACAAGTACACGGTGGACCTGGTGCTGGCCGGCCACGACCACGACTACGAGCGCACCCACCCGGTGCACGGCACCGACCCGGGCACGCTGCTCCGGCCGACGGTGGTCAGCGACGACCTGTTGGAGATCGACAGCTCCAAGGGCGCCGTCCACATGATCCTCGGCGGCGGCGGCACCGCCTCGGCCGACGACGTCTTCCTGCCGGACGACGCCAACGGCATCCCCACCGCCTTCGTCCGCACCCAGCGGCTGACCTTCAAGGCCAACCCGGACGCGACCGAGGAGGCCACCTGGTCGGCGGTGCGCGACCCCAACACCGCCTACCCGTACGGGGTCGCGGTCTTCGACGTCGACCCGGGCACGCTGCCCGGCGGCCGGACCACGATCACCGTGAACTACTACCACACCCCCGTCGCGACGGCCGCGCAGCCGTTCCCGGCGCCGGTGCTGTTCGACAGCTTCACCCTCTACCGCGACCGCTCCGACGGCTGGGGCCTGCACCGCCACGGCGGCAGCCTGGTCGGCGCGACGGCCTGATCCACGCCGGAAGAGGGGGCGGTCCACCGGCGGTCGGGCCGCCCCCTGCGAATCCATACCCGATCCATGCGGGAATGACTGGCCTCGACGGTCCTATGAGAATATTTTCAGCTGCTGCCATGTGCGGATGCCATGGACCGCATTCACCCAGGCCAGGAGCCCGATCCCGTTGTCGCTGACCGAGTCGTCCGAGCACGAGACCGCAGCTTCACCCTCGTCGGCGGAGGCGGAGGAGGCACCCGACCTTCCGCAGCGGCTGCGCGCCGCCCTGCGGCGGGCGGTGCGCTCGCCCTGCAGCTGGCTGGTGGCGATAGCCGTCGCCGTCTACGGCACCTTCGGGTACCACCAGTACACCCAGCTCAAGACGGGCGCCTGCGACCTGGGGATCTTCTACCAGGCCACCGAGGGCTGGGCGTTCCACGGCTTCCCGACCGACCCGATCAAGGGCTTCCCGCAGATCGGCGACCACTTCTCGCCGATCTTCATGCTGCTCGCCCCGGCGCTGTGGGTCTACAACTCGCCGCTGACGCTGGTCTTCGCCCAGGTGCTGCTGCTCTGCTCGGCGGCGGTCCCGGTCTACCTGGTGGCCCGACGGGCCTGGGGGCGGCCGGTCGCCTCGGTGATCACCGCCGCCTTCCTCTCCAGCATGGGCATCCAGGGCTCCGTCGCCTTCCCGGTGCACGAGGTGATGTTCGGCGCTCCACTGATCGGCTGGGCGCTGGAGCGGGCGCTGTCGAAGAAGTGGACCGCCGCCTCACTGATCATGGCCTGCGGCGTCTTCGTCAAGGAGGACATGGGCGCCATGGTCGTCATGTTCGGCCTCTGGGCGCTGCTGAACCGCAAGTGGCGGCACGCCCTGGCGCTCTTCGTCTGGGGCGCCGGGATGTTCGTGCTGACCATCGACGTGATCATTCCGCACTACAACCCCAGCGGCTTCACCTACGCGGCCGACTACGCGGGCAACCTGCACGCGAACAACTTCAACCAGCTGATCGTCTCGCTGGTGAGCCACCCCGGGACGGGGCTGCACCTGCTGTTCGACGACCCGGTGAAGCAGCAGACCTGGCTGGACCTGCTGAGGCCGGTCGCCTTCATGTGCCTGGCCTCGCCGATCGCCCTGCTGGGCGCGCCGATGATGGTGACCCGGATGCTCTCCGCCCGGAACACCGAGTGGGGCGACCAGCTCTACTACGACATGCCGCTGATGGTCATCACGTTCATCGGCGCGATGGACGGGGTGCAGCGCGTCCTCCGGCTGGTGCGGCGGTTCCTGCCCCGGCTGGACCGGGCCTGGCTGCCCGCGCTGGCCGGCTGCTGCCTGGCCGCCGTCTCGCTGGTGACGACGGTGAACATGGACCGGCACCGGCAGATCTACGCCTGGCTCACCACCTCGACCTTCACCTCCCGGCCCAGCTGGGTCGCGGACGTCCACGCGGCGCTGGCGGTGGTGCCCTCCGGGGTGGAGGTGCGGGCCACCAACAACCTGGTGGTCCCGCTGGCCGCGCGGGACACCGTCACCCTGGTCGGCTCGAACGTCGACAAGGGGAGCTGGGCCGCGGTGGACACCAGCAACCCGCAGTGCCCGATCAGCGCCAGCGCGATCCCGGCCTATCTGACGCAGCTGGAGTCGCAGGGCTTCCGGGTGGTCGCCCAGTACGGTCCGATCGAGATCCTGCACCAGGCCTGACCGGCGCGAAGAGCGCTCTTGACGTGCGGCGAAGGAGATGACAATTTAAGTTAGTCAACTTTACGAACCAACGGGAACGGCGTGGCGATGGTGGAACAGCTCACTCGGCAGCTCAACCTGCGCACGGTCATGGACCTGTTCGTGGCGGTGGGCCGGATCAGCAGAGCCGAGCTCGCCCGGCGCACCGGCCTCTCCAAGCAGACCGTCTCGGAGCTGGTCGGCGAGTTGGAGGAGGGCGGCTGGATCCGCTACACCGGCGACAGCGTGTCCTCCGGCGCCAGCGGACGCGCCGCCGCCCTCTACGAGCTGGACCCGAGCGCCGGCGCCATCGTCGGGGTCGACCTCGGCGGCACCAAGATCAACGCTGCCCTCGGCGACTTCAGCGGCGCCGTGCTGCGCGAGGCGACCGCCCCCACCGACCCGCGCGGCGGCCGGTACGTCATCGCCCAGATCGTCGGCCTGGCCCGCGAGCTCGTCGCCGCCGAGGGCGTCGACCCGGCCCGGCTGCGGGTGCTCGCGCTCGGCAGCCCCGGCGCCCTGGACCGTGACACCGGCGTGATGGCCTTCGCCCCCAACATCCCCTCCTTCGGCGACCTGGACGTGGCCCGGGAGATCGCCGCCGAGCTCGGCACCGTCGTCGTCGTCGACAACGACGTCAATATCGCGGCCCTGGGCGAGCACTGGGCCGGGCACGGCCGGGGGCAGTCGGAGTTCGTCTTCATCGCCGTCGGCACCGGCATCGGGATGGGCCTGATCACCGGCGGGGTGCTGCGCACCGGCGCCACCGGCGCGGCCGGGGAGATCGCCTACCTGCCGCTCGGCACCGACCCCTTCGACCCGGCCAACCAGGTCAAGGGCCCGCTGGAGGAGGCCGTGGCCGGCGAGGGACTGGCCCGCCGCTACGCGGGCGGACCGGCCGGCCGGGGCAGCGTGCCGGAGATCTTCGCCGCCGCCGCGGCCGGGGAGCCGGCCGCGCTGGCCGCACTGGACGAGGAGGCCCGGCTGATCGCGCTGTCGATCTGCGCGGTCGCGGCCGTGCTCGATCCCGCGCTGGCCGTCATCGGCGGCGGCATCGGCTCCCGCCCGGAGCTGCTGGAGCCGGTCCGCGCCTGGCTGGCCCGGCTGATGCCGCGTCCGGTGCCGGTGCGGACCAGCGAGCTCGGCCCGCGGGCCGGCCTGCTCGGCGCCGTCGCCGTCGGCCTGCGGACCGCACACCAGAGGCTGTTCCAGGCGCCGGGCCAGTCCACCGCCGCCGACCGGGGACCGGTCCCGGTCCCCGCCCCCGCACTCGACCGGGTCGTCACCGCCGCACCGGTGCCGGTCCCGGTCGGGGGCTGACCCCAGGTCGGCCCCGACCGGAGCAGGGGGCGCCGCCGAGTACTTCGGCGGCGCCCCCTGCTCCGTTCCGTACGTCGTTCAGTACCGGTTCGGCTCCTCAGTGCGCGGTCTCCAGCGTCCGGTCGTCCATCTTCGGGCGGATCTCCACGGCGGGCTTCGACGGCAGCGGCTGCTGGTTCTGGTACGGGTGGCGGCCGACGAAGGAGGTCCGCCTGCCCTGGGCCTTCAGCCTGCGGCGGGCGCCCCGGCCCTTCAGCCCGGCCAGTGCGATCAGCAGGAAGACGCCGAGCCAGATCAGCGTCATCGGCCGGGCCATCCGCTTGACCCGGGTCAGCATCGGGGTGGTGTTGTGCCAGGCGGCGGTGGAGTTGTGGCCGACCACCACCGTGCCCTCGGCCCTGGAGGCCGAGACCGGGCTCGGGCCCGAACCGGTGAGGGTGTTGTCCGCGACCCGCGTCCCGCCGACCGTGCCGACCAGGGTGATGCCGTGCTCCTGGGCGCCCTTCACGGTGTTCCCGGAGATCCCGGCACTGGAGTCGCGCAGGTAGATGCCGGTCACCGCGCCCTGCACGGTGTTGCCGGTGACCACCGCGCCGGTGTCGCCGTCGCGCACCGATATGCCCTCGCGCTGCTGCGCGGTGAGGGTGTTGTCGACGACCGAGACGTGCGCGGCGCTGCGCCGGACCACGATGCCCATGGTGTTGCCGACCACGGAGTTGTGGTCGAGGTCGACGTTCTGCCCGCCGAGCACCTCGATGCCGTAGTGGCCGTTGTCCTGGGTGCTGCTGTGGGTGACGGTGTTGTTGCCGTAGGCGCCGACCGGCTCGCCGGAGGCCGAGGGGCCGGCGGACAGCGCCTGCCCGTTGATGGTGAAGCCGTTGCCGGAGTTGTCCATCGCGGTCGAGTTGCTGATCTCGACGTCCTGGGCGGCCCGGGCGATGTCGAAGCCGTCGCCGTGGTTGCTGTTGGAGCTGTCGTCGCTGAGCACCGCGTTGGTGGCGAAGCGGTGCAGCACGATGCCGGCGATCAGACTGCCGGTGACCTGGGTGCCACTGATCTCGATGCCCTGGGCGCTGGAGATGAAGATGCCGTAGGCGTTGCCCTGGATCACCGAGTCGGAGATCTTGGCCGAGACGTAGGACAGGCCGCTGACGTCGTACTGGTTGCCGGTGCCGTTCAGGGCGCCGGTCGGCAGGCTGGCCACGCCGTTGGCGCCGAGGTTGCCGCTGGGCTGGGCGATGGTGGTGCTGTCGCCCGAGGTCGCGGTCGTCTCCTTCTTGTGCGCCTGGTTGGCCTTGCCGTGCAGGTGGCTCGCGTGCACATGGACATAGGTCGAACTGCCGGTCGCGGCGCCGGTGGTGGGGCGGTCGCTGCCGGTGAGGCTGATCCCGCCGGTGCGCCCGCTCCAGAAGCCGAGGTCGTAGACGTCCACATGGCTCATGCTGAAGTGCCCGCCGATGGCCCGGATGTAGGCACGGCCGTCGCTCGGGTCGGTGTCCGGCGCGTTGTTCTGGGTGTCCCAGCTGGTGACCGTCATCGGGTGCTTGGCGGTGCCGGACAGGTTGATGGTGCCGTCGAAGGAGACGATGGTGACGAAGCCGGTCGGTGTGCTCGCCATCCGCAGCACCAGGCCGCCGGGGGTGTTCAGGTTCAGCGTCGCGCCCATGCCGACGTAGACGTTCTCCAGCAGCAGGTAGGAGCCGTCGGTCAGCCGGAGGAAGGTCTGCGGGGCCAGCTGCAGCAGGTCGGCGACGGTGTACGGGGCGGACCGCTGCGGCAGCACCAGGGTGTAGCCGGAACCGGTGGCCAGCCGGTACGGGGTGTTGCCCTGGGTGGCGTGGAGGGTGGCGTTGGCGCTGACCGCGCGGACCTCCAGCAGCCGGTGGTCCTCGGCGGCCACGTCGGCGGCCTCGCGGGCGGCGGTGGCGGAGTCCACGGTCGGGGCCGGGGCGACCGGGCCGCCGGGCGCGGCGGCCTGCGCGGTGGCCGGTGCGAGCAGGCCGGCGCCCAGCAGCGTCAGCAGGGCGAGCGCGGGGGCCCCGACCCGGCTGCGGGTCCGGGCGGGACGGGGGGACGTCATCGGGCAGCCTCCGGGGAAAGGGTCGCCGCACTCTGGCCCGCGCCGCCGATCTGGTCCGAACTGCGGGTCAGCCAGCCCTGCTTGTTCATGGTGAAGAAGGCGTACATCTTGATCGGGAGCGAGATCATGATCACGGTCAGCGCGGTGAGCGGCAGCAGCAGGATCTCCCAGGGGTGGCGGCGCAGGTGCGAGTACCCGCGGACGCCGCGGCCTATCAGCAGCCAGGCGGCGGCCAGCAGGTAGCCGCGCGGGGTGTAGTCCAGCCGGTCGAAGAGGAGGAAACCGATGGTCAGGCCCATGGTGATCGGGGTGATCAGGATCTGCAGCACGGTGATCCGGGAGATCAGCGGGGTGCGCCAGAGCCAGCCCTTCCAGATGGCCGTCAGGTAGCAGCGGTAGGAGTTGCGGCTCCAGCGCACCCGCTGCTTGACGAAGGCCGAGAAGGAGTCCGGGAACATGGAGATGGCACGGGCGTTGGACTGGTGCACGGTCTTGTAGCCGGCCGCGAGGGTCAGCCAGGTCATCCGTCCGTCGTCGCCGGCGATGCAGCGACGGCCGAGGAAGAACTCGTCCTCCAGGTTCTTCACGGTCGGCAGGATCACCGAGCGCCGGTACGCGGCGGTGCGTCCGGACAGGCAGATCACGCCGCCCTTGCGGCTCATCGCCGGGACGTAGTCGTAGTACCGCAGGTTGACCAGCCAGTCGGCGATCCGCCGCCAGACGCTGGTGGTCCGCTGGTACACGTTCTGCTGCGTGCCCACGCCGCCGACCTGCGGGTCCACGAAGGGCATCTGCACGGCGTCGAGGAGGCCGGGCTCCCATGCGGTGTCCGAGTCGGCGAAGACCAGGATCTCGTTCCGGGCCGCGCGGATTCCCACGCCCAGCGCCGAGCGCTTGCCGGTGTGGTCGAAGACCAGCACCCGCAGCCGGGCGTCGCTGACGGCGGCGAGCCGGCGCTGCGCCTCGACGTCGGCGGTGTCGATCACGATGATGACCTCGCCCGGGTCCTGGGCGAGCCAGGTCCACAGGCAGCGCATCAGGATCTCCGGGTCCTCCCGGTAGGAGGGGACGACGACCGAGGTGGTGGTGCGGAAGTCGTTCACCACCGGATGCGCGAAGCGGGAGACCACCGCCCGGTAGAGCCAGAGCAGCCAGACCAGGACGCCGGCCATGCCGAGCGGCACCACCTGGCGCCAGTCGTCGCCGGCCACCAACTGGTTCAGGAAACTCGATACGTCATGGAGCGGGCCAGACAAACCGGACATGGGGATCCTAGGGGTCATGCTGAAGCAGGCGTGGCTCAAGAGCACAGAGTGATGGGGGTGCCGGACCGCACGTGCGGCAACGGGGTGATCCTAGTGATGCACTACATCCCCAGAAGCTGGCTGAGCCAGTTGTTTACCTGATGGCATCAAACTGTTGATCGAACTGTCTGATATGTCGGAGTCTCAATGGCCTTGGTAAGAAGGTCATGCAGTGGAGTAAGTGTGAAGGCCCAGTGAAACGCGCTGGTCCTGGTGTACGCATGGAACGTGCGCTTTGACGCGGTTCCGATGCCGCCCACCGTTCAGGACCGCCCCCGGGACGCCCGGGGCTACCCCGTGCCGGCCATCACCCCGTGGGTGGAGGAGCAGCCGCAGTTCGCCCTCACCGACTACGGGCGCAGCGCCGCCTGCGCCCGGGAGCGGCTGTGCTCGGTCTGCGGGCGGCTCATGGCCAGGGGCAGCGTCTGGCGGGTGGTGGGCGCGGCGGAGTGCGCCGCGATCGGCGAGGCGCTGGCCGCAGGGCGGCCCTACCGCAACCTGGCTCCCACGCTGGAGGGCCCGGGCCACCGGGCGTGCATGCTCTACGCCTCGATGGTCTGCCCCTACCTGGCCCGCCCCAACGCCCGGCGCGGCACCTCGGCCGGTCGGCCGGACGAGCTGACCGCGCACGTCGTCCGGGGCGCGGTCCGGGGGACGATGGGCGCGGTGGTCGGCTTCGCCGACTACGAGTTCGCGGTGACCGCCACCCAGGTGCTGTTCCGCTTCGTCGACGTGGTGGAGTTCCTGCCGCACGACACCGCCGACGCCCACGCCGAGGAGCTGCGGGCCGAGTTGGCTCAGGACCGGTAGGCCGGCAGCCCGACGTGGCCGGAGACCTGCACCGCCGCGCCGCCGCCGACCGCGACGGTGTCGATGCCGGCCGGGGTGCGGAAGGCGATGGTGCTGCCGTCCGGGGACCAGGTCGGCTCGGTGTCGTCGGCGGTCGCGTCCGGGGTCAGGTCCCGCGCCGTCCGGGCGTAGGCGGTCTCCTCGAAGATGTGGTCGTGCCCGTCCACCGAGCGGACGAAGACGACGTCCTGGCCGTCCGGCGAGAGCGCCGGCTCGGAGCCCTGCGCCAGGGCGCCGCCCATCTGCCGCAGGTAGTCGTCGCGGATGTAGACCTCGCCGGTGCCCGTGTTCTCGTACACGGTGGTCCCGGTGGCGGCGGTCCCGCCCCCGTTCGGCCAGGTGTTGCCGGTCTGCGGCAGCGGCTGGACGTTCTGTCCGGCGCCGGCGTTCAACGGCAGGACGGTCGGCGTGCCGTCGACGGCGGTCGCGGACACCCGCTCCAGCCGGGTGCTGCCGTTGACCGCGGCGGCGAAGAAGAGGTTGTCCTTCGGGACGATCCCCTCCGGGTCGCCCTCGGTGACCTGCCAGGCCGGGTGGGACCAGACCTGGTCGCCGGGGTTCCTGGCGACGACGGTCCGCCCGCTGCCGTCGGGGTTGCTGACGACCAGGTCGCCGGCGCCGTCGATGAAGGCGGCCTTGGCGCCGCCCGGGCTCCAGGCGAGGTCGCGGACGACGGCGCCGAAGTCGACGGTGGTCCCGTCCATCACCACCGTCCCGGTCCCGTTGCTGATGGTCAGCCCGTTGCCCGCGGTGCCGTTGAGCGTGGTGCCGTTGCCCGTGCTGCCCGGCGCGGGGGACTTCACGGGCGCCGCGGCGGAACCGGACGCGCGGCCGGACGCGCTGCCCGACGGGGAGCCGGGGTCGGGGTCGCAACCGGTCAGCAGCAGGGCGGTGCCTGCGGTGAGGGCGGCGGCGAGGGTGATGGCGGCGGCGGTTCTGGAGCGACGGTCGCGAACGGACATCTCGGACTCTCCCACGGCGGGTGACGGGTGCTCGGCGGGCGTCGGCCGGAGTCCCCGCGCTGCGACGGCTCGACTGCCCCGCGGTTCCGGCGTGCTGAGTGAAGCGTGGCAGCGCCGGATGCCGAAGCCGTGCGCACCCGGTCACAGTCCTGCAACAGAGCGTGGCCGAAGGGTGGTTGGCGACGGCTCAGGAAAGAGCTGGGTATGAATCCGGTGATGCTGCTCTCGGGGACCCGCTTCCGCCGCCCGGGGACCGGACCGCCCGGTCCAGGGTGAACCGCACGGCGACCACACCGGCCGCGCCCAGCGCACCCGCGCCGGCCACCACCTCGTGCACCGGCAGCAGCTCCGCCACCGCCCCGCCGACGGACATGCCCAGGCCCTGGGCCGTCATCAGGCCCCCACCATGAAGGCCATCGCCCCCGTCCGCCGGCCGAAGGCCGAGCGGGGCCGGGGGAGTGCGCTCCCCCGGCCCCGCTCGGGTCGTGCCGACTGGTGCTACCGCTGCTACTCGATCTCGATCGGGCCCTGGCCGACCACGCGCCGCCCGTGCTCCTTCTCCGCCGAACGGGCCTGCGGGGAACCGAGGTTCTGCCGGACCGAGTCCAGGATGGTCAGCCCCTGGCCGACCAGCCCGGCGGCGATCTCGCCCAGTCCGTCGGCGCCGTTGAGGACGTTGACATTGGCGCCGGCCAGTCCGGCCGCCGCCTCCTTGACGATCTGCGGCAGCTGGTCGATCAGCATCCGGTCCAGCGCCACCCGGTCGTAGGACGCGGCGGCCTCGGCCTGGACCTTCATCCGGTTGGCCTCGGCCGTGGCCAGCACCCGGATCCGCTCGGCCTCCGCCTCGGCCGGCTTCACGATCTCGGCCACCAGCTGCTGCTGCCGCAGCTCGGCGGCCCGCTGGGCCAGCTCGGTCTGGGCGATCAGCACCTCCTGGGTGGCGTGGGCCTGGGCCAGCGGACCGGCCTGGGCGGCCTGCGCCTGGGCCCGGTCGACCTCCGCCGAGTACTCGGCCCGGACCACGGCGGTCTGCCGGGCGTACTCCGCCTGGTTCCGCTCGGCCTCCTGCTGCGCCTGGACCGAGGCCTGGGTGGCCTGGGCCTGGGCGATCTGGGCCTGCCGCTGGATCGCGGCCTTGTGCGGGGCGGCCATGGCGGCGATGTAGCCGGTCTGGCCGTCGTCGATGGACTGGATCTGCAGCGAGTCGACCGTCAGCCCGATCGTCGCCATCTCGGCCTTCGAGGTCTCCAGGACCTCGGTGGCCAGCTTCTGCCGCTCGGTGACGATCTCCTCGACCGTCATCGAGCCGATGATGGAGCGCAGATGGCCGGCGAAGATCCGGCCGGTCAGGATCGACATCTGGTCCTGGTCGGAGAGGAACCGCTGACCGGCGTTGACGATGCTCTCGGTGTCGTTGCCGACCTTGAACGCGATCACCGCGCGCACCGTCAGCGCGATCCCCTGCTTGGTCACACAGGTCTCGTCGACCTCGGCCTCGCACATGGCCAGCGTCAGGAACCGGGTCTTGCGGAAGACCGGCAGGACGAACGCGCCATGGCCGGTCACCACCCGGAACGGCGCGGTCCCCATCCCGCGCTTGCCCCCGGAGATCAGCATGGCCTCGTCAGGGGCAGGAACTCGGTAACCGAACATCCTTCTTCTCCTCAACCTGCGTTGTCCGGCTCCCCGGACAACGCTTCCAACGGATCGGCCCACTCGATGACCTCGACCTGGCGTGAGCCCCGGGAGTTGATCACGAGCACGGGCGCCCCCTTCGGCAGGGGCTCTTCGGACCAGGCGAGGAAGGTCTCCGTACCACCTCTGACCCGCACCAGAGCCTCTCCCGGACCCGCACTACCACGCGTGCCGAGCAGCAGCACTCCGGTACAACCGATCACGGCTTCGTCCGATGCCATCGAAGGCCGTCCCCCCAACGTTCTGTTCCTGGAGGCAGACACTAGTACCAGCGGCCCTCCCGGCCCATCCCCCACGCAGGTTCTAACGGATCTCGGCCGCTCCGCCGCCCGCGGAACCGGGCGTGACGGTCACCCCCAGCAGCTCCCGCAGGGCCCCCGCGCCGTCCGGGGTGACCCGCAGCGCGCGTCCGGTGCCGATGCGTTGGACCCAGCCCAGCTCGAAGGAGCGTCGGCAGAGCGCCGCGCCCACCGCTCCGGCCAGGTGCGGTCGGCGCACCGTCCAGTCCAGGCAGCTGCGGAGGGCCGGGCGGCTGCGCGGCATCGCGCCGACGTCGATGCCGAGCCCGGCGAGCCAGTCGACGCCGGTCCCGGTGACCGCCAACCCGGCCTCGTCGGAGACCAGTCCGCGTTCCAGCGCCGCGTCGGCGACGGCCACGCCCAGGTCGCCGGCCAGGTGGTCGTAGCAGAGCCGGGCCCGGGCCTCGGCGCTGCGCCGGACCGAGGCGCGCAGGTTCTCCGGCGGCGAGGCGGCGTCGCCGGCCAGCGGATGGCCGGACAGCTCCTCGATCAGCGTGGCCGTCCGGGCGTCGGCCAGGCGGACGTAGCGGTGCCGGCCCTGGCGCTCCTCGACCAGCAGACCGGCGGCGACCAGCCGGGACAGGTGCTCGCTCGCGGTGGACGGCGAGACGCCGGCGTGCCGGGCGAGCTCGCCCGCGGTCCAGGCCCGGCCGTCGAGCAGGGCCAGGCAGAAGGAGGCACGGGTGTGGTCGGCGAGCAGGGCGGCGATCTCGGCGAGGGGCATGACACCAGGATGCCCCCGGCACGGTTCGGCGCCGGCCGAACCGTGCCGGGGGCGGTCTGGGTGCCCGGCAGTGGAGCGTGTGCTGGGTGGTGCGGTCGAGCTCGTGCGGGCAGGGTGGTGCGTACTGGGTCGCGGGTCAGCGCGAGTGCGCCGCCAGCGCCTTCACGAAGAGCGTGGCGTTGATGGTGCCCCAGCCGGTGGCCAGGTCGTAGCCGTGGCCGGCCGAGTAGCCCTTGACGCCCTGGAAGCTGTTGTTGCCGGTGGTGATGTCGACGATGCCGTCGGCGGCCGGCCGGCTCTCGCCCATGGCGTACAGCTCGGGGTTGATCAGGCCGAGGCGGTGGCCCGCCTTCTGGTCGGCGAGGGCGACGATGCCGGAGAAGATCGGCGTCGCCTCACTGGTGCCGCCGACGATCCCCCAGCCCTGGCCGGGCAGGTAGGACGAGTAGACCCAGGCGCCGCCGTTGACCGCGGCGCTCATGCTGATGTCCGGGGTGCCGCGGTGGTTGCCGACGACCTTGGCGACGCCGTTCTGGTACGAGGGACGGCCGAACACGGCGGACAGGCCGCCGCCGCCGGCGCCGTAGCCGTCGTTCCAGGTGGTGTCGGGCGCGGTGCGGGCGCCGGCGTTGTTCAGCGTCAGCTGGGAGCCGCCGACCGAGGTCACCAGCGGGTCCGAGGACGGCCAGGAGTTGGCCGGGTCCTTGTAGAGGCCGCCGCTGTTGTTGTCGCTCGCGGCGCCCTCGTCGCCGGCCGCACCGAGCACGGTGACGTTGTGCCGGGCGGCGTCGGTGAAGGCGTAGCGGAGGTCGGTCAGCGAGGGCGTGCCCTTCTTCCCGAAGCCGGGGAAGGTGTTCTCGGTCGCGCCGAAGCTCTGCGAGATGACGTCGCCGACACCGTGGTTGATCAGGTACGTCTCGGCGTCCATCATCTGCGGCAGGCCGCTGGTGCCCTCGTTCTCGTTCACCGCGGTCTCGACCAGCACGATCCGCGCGCCGGGGGCGACGGCGTGGGCGTACTCGACGTCCAGGGTGGTCTCGCCGGCCCAGCCGGTCTGGTTGGTGTCCTTCGGGTTCCAGGCGGGGACCTTCCCCCACTTGACCACGTTCACGGTGGTGTTCGGCAGGCCCCAGGCCTTGTCGAAGACACTGAGGTCGTGCTGGATGGTCGGCGAGCCGTAGGAGTCCACGATCACGATGGTCCGGCCCTTGCCGGTGATCCCGGCGCGGTACAGCGGGTTGAGGTTGTAGGCGTCCCGGTACTGCAGCGGCGAGTAGCAGCGGACCTTGAACTTCGCCAGGCAGGCGGTGGTGGAGATCGGCGAGGTCGCGCCGGATATCAGGGTGTGGCCGGCCACGGCCGGCACGACCTGGACGGACGGCGTCGCGGTCGGCGCGGCGCCCGCGACGGCACCGAAGGGTGCGGCACCCGAGAACGCCGCCACGGCCGCAGCAGAGGCCGTGAGGGCGGCGGCGGTCCTGGCGGTGCGAGCACGAACGGTGGAGCGGTCCATGGATCTCCTCAGGCAGTGGGCAGTGGGCGGCGTCCTGCGGGTGCGCGGGCGGCCCCGTCGGAGCGCGTCGGAGCGCGACGGAACCCGTCGGGGCGCGGCAGGAGCGCCCCCGACCGAAGTGATAATCACCCACCGCATCCCCGCTGTGACACCCCCGATCGGGGGGACCTGGCAGCCGACCGGCGACTTGCCACTGCCGGACCACCCAACATCAGGCGTCATGTCTGGTATTGACGGTATGTCAGTGACAGGAGAGCAGTCCGGTCCGGTTCAGGGGGCGCGGAAGAAGGCGGGGAAGGCCGGCGCCAGCAGCGGCCGCCGCCCCCAGGCCGTGATCCTGCCGCGGGCGATGGCGCTCCACGGGTTGCACCGGCCCAGGGCGATCAGCAGGAAGGTGACCGGCTCGGTGACGATGGTGCAGTCCGGCCGGGGCGAGCTGCCGGGGGTCACGCTGAGGACGCCCCGCTCGAAGGCGGCGGTGAAGCGCGGCCCGCCGCGCAGGCCCAGGGTGAAGCGGGCGGTGAGGCCGTCCACGGCCTGCCGGTCGACCACCCGGGGCATCGCCGTGGTGAGGAAGGGCAGGCACAGCTCGGCCCGCTCGCGGTCGAGCATGTGCGGCCGGCGCAGTGCCCGGGCGAGGTCCCAGCCGTGGCCGAGGACATGGGTCAGCAGATAGGAGTCCAGGACCGACAGCTCCATCGGGCCCATCGGCGTCACGGTCGGGGTGGACGGCGGCAGCGCCGCGGAGGCGGCGACGAAGTCACGGGCGCCGGCGGTGATCGCGTCGGCCAGCGGGGCGGGGGCCCGCTCGGTGAACTCGGCCAGCGACACCGCGTTGGCGGCGGCCAGTCCGCCCGGCGTGCCGTCGCCGTACGGGGGCTCCAGGCCGGCCGCGAGGTCCGCCATCAGCCGGTTGGCGAGCGCGAGATGGGCCGCTGCCTCGCCGACGCTCCACTCCGATCCGGGGACCCGGACCGCCGGGTCGACGCCGGTGCGCAGCAGCGCGGCGACGGACTCGGCGGTCGCCAGTATCGCCTCGTGCAGCGGTGCGCGCCCGTCGGGTCCGGGCAGGGGAGCAGTCATGGAGCCGAAGCGTGGCCCAACGGGGCCGGGCTGTCCAGGGGCGGCGCAGCGGGCGCTCCCCCGCCACCGGGTCAGTACGGCGTCGTCCCGCAGTAGGAGGGCGTCCAGGCGGAGGCGCCGTAGGCGTTGGCCGCGCGGACGGAGACGCAGATGTTGTCACCGGAGTACGGTCCGTCGATGACGTAGCTGGTCCCGCCGGTGGAGTAGACGGTGTTCACATTGCCGTTGCTGTCGGTGTAGTGGATGTCGTAGCCGGTCGCGCCGGACTCCGCCGACCAGGACACGGTGAGCGGCATGCTGCAGGCGCCGAAGCAGGACTCGTTGTACAGGGCGTTGAAGCCGGTCATGTTCCCCGGCGGCCGTCCGGCCGCGGGGGTGGTCGGTGCGCTGTGCGTCGGCGCGCTGCCGTGCGTCGGCGTGGACGAGCCCGGCGCGCCGCCGCTGGTCGAGCCGTTCGACGACCCGCCGGAGGACCCGGCGGTTCCGCCGGCGGACCCGTTGTTCGCTCCGCCGTTCGTACCGCTGTTCGCTCCGCCGTTCGTACCGCTGTTCGTTCCGCCGTTCGTACCCGCCGACGACCCCGGGTTCGATCCTCCGGTCGTGCCCCCCGGCGGCGTCGCCCCGGCCGATCTGCCCGGGGAGCCGCCGGACGACGCCGACGGACGGCTCGGAGCGGGGCTGCCGGAACTCCCGCTCGTGGTGCCGCCGGTAGCGGTCGGGGTGCTGCCGGTGGAGGCACTCGACCGGGGCGTCCCCTGGCTGCCCGGGCTCTGGGCGGCGGCGTGGTTCCCGCCGTCGTCGAGGGTGACCGCGAGCAGCACGACGAGGGCCACCGCTCCGGCTGCGGCGGAGGCTGCCAGTATTCGGCGCCGGGGCCCGCGTTCGGGCTCGTGCCCGCCTTCGTGGCCTGCGGGCAGGAGCCTCGGCCGGACGGTGGTCCCGTCCCGGGTCTCGCCCCCGGCCGCCGGAACGTCACCCCCGGCCGGCGCCGCCGGGCCCGGCGGGTTCGCCGGCGCCGCCGGGGCGAGCGGGGCCACCGGGTCCGCCGGGTCCGTGACCACGGCCACCACCGCGCCGGCGTCCGAAGGCGCCTTGTCCTCCTCGTCCCTCTTCTGCTCCTCCTCGGCAGCTGCGCCGCCCTCCGGCAGGGGCTCCGGGCGCGTCGCCGGGACCGGGCCCAGGCACGAGCCGGCCTCCTCGCGGAGCGCTGCGGCCAGCTCCTCCGGCGTCGGCCGGTCCTCGGGCTGCTTGGCCAGACAGTGCCTGATGATCCGGGCCAGGTCGTCCGGGACGAGGTCGAGTTGGGGCTCCTCGTAGACGATCCGGAAGCCGATCCCGTAGGAGTCGTCCTGACCGAAGGGGTGCTCGCCGGTGACCGCGAAGGCCAGCACCAGGCCCAGGGCGAAGACGTCCGCGGCAGGTCCCACCCGGGACCTGCCGCGCAGTTGCTCCGGTGCCATGTACTGGGGCGTGCCCAGCACCGCGCCGGTCTGGGTCAGGGTGGTGACCGCCGTGCCCCGGGCGATGCCGAAGTCGATCAGCCTGGGACCCTCGCCCGACAGCAGGATGTTCCCCGGCTTGACGTCCCGGTGCACCAGGCCGGCGGCGTGGATCGCCGCCAGGGCCTCGGCCAGGTGGGCCCCGGTGCTCCTGACCGACGCGGCGTCCAGCGGCCCGCGCTTGACGATCACCGTGTGCAGCGACGGGGCCGGCACGTACTCGGTGGCGAGCCACGGCTGTTCGGACTCGACGTCGTAGTCGATGACGGCCGCGACATGACGCCCGGTCACCGCCTTCGTGGCGAGGACCTCCCGCCGGAATCGCTCACGGAAGGCCGCGTCCTGGGCCAGCTCCTCGTTGATGACCTTCACGGCCGCGGTGACGCCGTCGTCCCGGTGCCCCAGGTAGACCCGGCCCATGCCGCCCGCTCCGAGCAGCCCGATCACCCGGTAGGGACCGATGTGTTCCGGGTCCCCGTCCTGCACCGGCTTCAATGCCCCACCCCCGTTGTCGGCCCCCGCCAGGCTTGCACCGGCGACATTGAACCACAGCGTGTCGAACGGCTCGCGTCCCGCGCTCCGGCTACGCCACCCCGGCGCCGACCGCCTCACGGGCGTCCGCCGCCGGGAGCCAGTCCGCTCCGGGCCGGTACTCCAACCACCGGTCGGCGCGGCCGGATTCGGTGAAGGCCGCGACCAGCGCGGACCGGTCGGGGTGCCGGTCGGCCGACCGCCACAGCAGCGACCAGGCGTACAGCGGAGTGGGCTGCACCAGCGGCACGGCCCGGACCCGGGCGCCCTCGGGCAGCGGTGCGTCGGCCGGGAAGAGGGTGAAGCCGCCGGGCAGTGCGGCGACCCGGGCCATCAGGTGCTCCGGCCCCAGGTTGGCCCCGCCGTCCACCGCCGGACCGAAGCGCTCGGCGAAGCGCTGGAGGAACTCCAGCCGGTCGATCGCGGCCGGCGACACCAGGGTGCCGTCGGCCAGCTGGTCCGGACGCAGGGCGTCGCGGCCCGCCAGCGGATGGTCCAACCCGAGCACGGCGTCCATCGGTTCGAGCCGGACCAGCCGGTGCGTCAGCGCCGCGTCCCAGTCCGGGCCGAGGGCGTGGACCCGGCCGAACCCGAGGTCGGCCTCCCCGCGCACCAGCGCCGCGATCGCGGTCGGCAGGTCGCGGGCGGCGCCGACCTCGGGGGCGGGCCCGGTGAAGTGTTCGAGGGCCCGGCCGACGGTCCGCATCGGCGCGAACAGGTGCCCCCAGGCGTCCAGTCGCAGCGGCTGTCCGCCCTGGCGCACCGCGCGTACCGCGACCTCCGCGGCGGCGATGGCGGCGATGGCGGGTTCGAGGAACCGGCGGCCCGCGTCGGTGGGTTCGACGGTCCGGCCGTCCCGGAGCACCAGGGCGGCGCCGAGTGCCTCCTCCAGCCTGGCCAGTCGCTTCGACAGCGCCTGCTGGCTGACCATCAGCTCCTCGGCGGCCCGCCCGAAATGGCGGTGCTCGCAGATCGCGACGAATGCGCGGGCCTGCCCGAGATCCAGTTCCATGGCTCCCAGCTTGGGCGACAACCGTTGCTTGTCAAACCGTCCGAACGGCTGTTGGAACGGGGGACCCGGCCGCGCTTGGCTGGTCGCAGCGAAAGGGGCCGCCGGGAATCCGGCGGAACGCGGAAGCGGAGGAGTCGACCAATGAAGGTACTGCTGCCCACCGGTGGGCCTGCGGCGAACGTGGTGGCCGGGCAGGCGCCCGAGCCGGTCCCGCGCCCCGACGAGGTGCTGCTGAAGGTCGAGGCCTTCTCGGTGAACCGGGGCGAGACCTTCCTGCTGGAGGACCCGCAGCCGGGCTGGCGGCCCGGCAAGGACGTGGCCGGGCTGGTCGTCCAGGCGGCCGCGGACGGCACCGGACCGGCGGTGGGCAGCCGGGTGGTGGGGCATCCGCCGCAGGACGGCTGGGCCGAGTACGTCGCCGTCCCGGTCGGCTCGCTGACCGAACTGCCCGACTCGGTCTCCACGCTGGAGGCGGCCGCGCTGCCGTTGGCCGGACTCACCGCGCTGCGGCTGCTGCGCACCGCCGGGGATGTGACCGGGCGGCGGATCCTGATCACCGGGGCCTCCGGCGGGGTCGGCCACTACTTCACCGAACTCGCCGCGGGTGCGGGCGCGGTGGTGACCGCCGTCAGCCGGGACGCGCAGCGCGGCGGACGGCTGGCCGAGCTCGGCGCGGCCGAGGTCGTCCACGACGTGGCCGAGGCCGTCGGCCCGTTCGACATCGTGCTGGAGTCCACCGGTGGCAAGGCCTTCGCCCAGGCGGTGGCCCGGCTGGCGCCGCGCGGCACCCTGGTCTGGTTCGGCCAGGCCAGCCGCGAGCCGGTCACGGTCGACTTCTTCGACCTGCTCGCCGGGGCCCGGTCGGCCACCATCCGGCACTTCGCCTACGTCGACTCCGACACCCCCTACGGCGAGGACCTCGCCACCCTGGTCCGGCTGACCGCCGCCGGACGGCTGCACCCGGAGCTCGGCCTGGTGGCGGACTGGTCGGCCACCGCCGAGGCCATCACCGCCCTGCGCGAGCGCCGGGTGCGCGGCAACATCGTCCTCACCCTGTCCTGACCACCACAGCGTCCCGAACGTCACAGCGTCCTGACCACCACAGCGTCCTGACCACCACAGCGTCCCCGAACACCAGCGTCCTTGGGAGTCGTCCACCATGAGCACCGACAGCAACGCCACCGACCCGAAGACCGTCGTCATCCGCTACGTCGAGGCCGTCCGCGACGGCGACCTCGCCCTCATCCGCGAGAGCTTCGCCGAGGACGCCAGCTGGACCTACCTCGGCGACGTCCCGGTCCTCGGCCGGGTCTGGCGGGGCCGGGACACCATCGTCGACGAGTTCCTCGGCGGTGCCGGGGCGCTGTTCGCCCCGGGCACGGGGGCCGAGGTGGCGCTGGTCAACGCGTTCGCAGAGGGGGAGCAGGTGCTGGCCGAGTGGACGTCCAAGGCGACCGCGCGCAACGGCACGGCCTACGACAACCGCTGCGCCGGGATCTTCGCCGTCCGGGACGGCCGGATCGTCTCGGTCCGCGAGTACGCGGACACCCTCCACGTCGTCCGCAGCCTCTTCCCGGACGAGGCCTGACCCGCCGCCCTGCGGGGAGCCGGGCGCGTCCGGGTGGGGCCAGCGGCCCAGGGCCTTGCCGTAGGCGCTGATGCCGGTGGTCTCGGTGGGCAGGTGGCTGCCGGGCGCGGAGAGGGCGGTCACCCGGTCGAACAGGGCGAGCATGTCGGCCTCCTGGAGGTACTGCCGCAGGCCCTCCCGACAGCCAGCAGGTCGGCAGCTCCGGCCGGAGACCGGCGGCGAGCAGCCCCGAGGGTCGGGCCGCCGTCCCCGACTCGGCGCGGTGGCCGACGCGCTGGCGGGGCATGCCGAGGTCGCGTACGCGGCGGCGACCACCGGGCCCGGCAACCTCGCGGCCATGGTGGTGCGCCGGGACGCCGACGCGCTGTACGAGTACCTCGCCCGCCGACTGGGCGGGCGCCAGGGGGTGTTGAGCGCCGAGGCGACCCCGGTCACCCGCCACATCAAGCGGTCCGGCGCTCTGCTCGGCCCGGTCCGTAGCGTCTGAGCAGCGCTTTCGTCCGGCCGCCTTTGACATGCTCAGAAAATATGAGCATGCCTCTTGTTTTGTTACTTGTCGGTACCTAGCATCTGCCCGATCGACGCTGCTCTCCCGCTCCGAACCGCCCGGCCCATCCGCCGGGTGGTTTCCCTCCTCAACAGGAGCCACGCGTGACCAGACCAGCACTTGCCAGGACCGCCGTGCTAGCGGCGGCCGCACTGATCGGCGCCCTCGGGATGACCGGTACACCCGCCTTCGCCGGGGCTCCGGCGACCGCCGCCTCGACCACGTCGAGTGTGTCGGCCGCCTCGGCCCGCACCCCCGCCATCGTCGCCCTCGGCGACAGTGCGATCTCCGGCGAGGGGGCGGGCACGGACACCGACGACGCCTATGTCCCCGGGACCGACGGTCCGACCAACTTCTGCCACCGCAGCACCGAGTCGGAGATCTTCGACACCGGGCTGTCCGGCACCACCGGAGTCGACCTCGCCTGTTCCGGCGCGCAGACCGGCGACCTGGTGAGCGATCCCACGCTCGCCAAGATCACCGGCGCGGGCAGCGGCGACTTCGGAGAGCCCAAGCAGGACGTCGAGTTGGCGCAGACCGCGGCGACGTACCAGGTGAAGATGGTGGTCGTCACCATCGGCGCCAACGACGACTTCGACTTCAGCGGGATCATGGAGAGCTGCCTCGGGCAGTACTTCCCGATTCCGCAGTCGGAGGGCTGCCGCGACACCATCGGCAGCGCCGCCATCACCGCCCGCGCCCAGGCGGTCATCCCCAAGATCGAGGCAGCGCTCACCGACGTCCGCGAGACCATGCGCAACGCCGGGTACGCCGACGGCTCGTACCAGCTGGTGATGCAGTCCTACTTCACCCCGATCACCCCCGACATCCGGACCAACACCTATGCGGGCAAGGTCGCCGACGGCTGCCCGGCCTACCCGGAGGACCTGGCCTGGGGCCACAACTGGGTGGTCCCGCAGCTCGACGACGCGCTCCGGACGGCGGCCGAGGCGGTGCCCGGCGTGCGCTTCCTCGACCAGCGCCGGGTCAGCTACGGTCACGAGGTCTGCGCCGAGATGACCACGTCGCCCTACGAGTACACCAACGGTGACGTGATCGACGTCAGCGAGCTCACCCGCAACGGCTGCGACTACTCCATCGGCATCCTCGGCCTGTGCGAGGACGAGATCCGGCAGTCCTTCCACCTGCGCGTCGCCGGCTACAAGGGCGAGGGCGCCTGCCTCGGGGAGTTCTTCGACGCCCCCTCCCAGCAGGAGGCCTACTGCACCCTGGACCAGGGCGACGGCACCACCATCGAGCCGCTGACGGTCGGTCAGCCCTTCGACGACGCGCCCCAGGACGGCGCCTGGTTCCAGCTCACCAACCACGCCACCGGCCAGGTCCTGGACTTCTCCGGCGGCGGCACCTACGGCGACAGCACCAACGGCCGCCCGGCGATCACCTATCCGGCGGACGGCGGACTCAACCAGTCCTTCGTCTTCGAGGCCAAGTCCGACGGCAGCTACGAGCTCGACTTCAGCGGTAACCGCGACATGTGCCTGGACGCCACCGGCGCCTCCACCGCCGCCGGCACCCCGCTGGAGCAGTGGGGTTGCAACGGCAACGGCAACCAGCACTGGATGCTGGAGTCCGCGGGCAACGGCCTGTACAAGGTGGCCGACTCGCAGAACACCGACATGGTGGCCACCCTCGGCACCTCCGGCCTGACCGACTCCTCCGGGAACCCGGTCACCGTCCTCCAGCCCGACACCGGCGCGTCCGGCCAGCTGTGGCAGCTGACCCTGCTCGGGATCGTCTACCTCGGCTGATCCCCGTCCGACCGTCGCCCGACCGGGGCGGAGGCGAGGCGGCTGCGGCTGCCGGGCCTCCGCCCCGCTCCACGGCGGGCGAAGGGGTCAGCGGTCGCCCGGGGTGACCAGGCCCGACTCGTAGGCGAAGACGACCGCCTGGGCCCGGTCGCGCAGGGCGAGCTTGGCCAGCACCCGGCCGACGTGGGTCTTCACGGTCTGCTCGGCGACGACGAGGGCGTCGGCGATCTCGGTGTTGGACAGGCCCCGCGCGATGAGCTCCAGCACCTCGGTCTCGCGCGGGGTCAGCCCGTTCAGGCGCAGCGCCGGATCGCGGCGCCGGACCGGCCGCTGCCGGGCGAAGTCCGCGATCAGCCGACGGGTGACCGAGGGGGCCAGCAGCGCGTCACCGGCGGCCACCACCCGGACCGCCTGGATCAGGTCGGTGATCGGGGCGTCCTTGAGCAGGAAGCCGCTGGCGCCGATGCGCAGCGCCTCGTAGACGTAGTCGTCCAGGTCGAAGGTGGTCAGCATCAGCACCTTGGGGCGGTGGACGACGCCGGGCGGCGGGTCCAGCAGCTGCCGGGCTGCCTCCAGGCCGTTCAGCTCCGGCATCCGCACGTCCATCAGCACCACGTCCGGATGGGTGCGGCGGCTGACCGCGACGCCCTGGAGGCCGTCGGCGGCGTCGCCCACCACGTCGATGTCGCTCTGCGCGGAGAGCAGCGCGGCGAAGCCGGAGCGGACCATGGCCTGGTCGTCGACGACGACCACCCGGATCGTCATCTGCTGTCGTCCTTGTCCTCGGTGTCCTCGGTGTCCTCGGCGGGGACCGCCGGGGCGGTGAGCGGAATGCGGGCGGCGACCCGGAAGCCGCCGCCCGGCAGCGGACCGGTCTCCAGGGTGCCGCCGACCAGTCGGACCCGCTCGCCCATGCCGACCAGGCCGTGCCCGGTGCCGACGCGCTCCAGCGGCTCGGCGGGCCGCGCCGGGGCGCCGTTGACGACCAGGACGGTCAGTTGGGAGCGGTCCTCGGAGACGGTGACCGAGACCCGGGTGGGCGCGCCGGGTGCGTGCCGCACCACGTTGGCGAGCGCCTCCTGGACGATCCGGTACCCCGACAGCTCCACGGCCTGCGGCAAGTCGCCCAGGGCACCGCCCGGACCGTCCAGCCGCAGCTCGGCCGGGAGGCCGGCCCGCACGGTCGCCGCCACCAGCAGCGGCACCCGGGCCAGCGCCGGCTGGGGAGCCCGCTCGCCGTCGGCCTCCTCGCTCCGCAGCACGCCCAGCAGCCTGCGCATCTCGGTGAGCGACTCGCGTGCGGTGGCGGCGAGGGAGCCGAACTCCTCCCGGGCCTCGGGCGGCAGCCCGCCGATCCGGTAGGGGGCGCTGTCGGCCTGGACGGTGATCACCGACATGTGGTGGGCGACCACGTCGTGCAGCTCCCGGGCGATCCGGGTGCGTTCCTCCAGCAGGGTGCGCCGGGACCGCTCCTCCGCGCTGATGCGTTCCTGCGCGACCAGCCTCCGCAGTGCGTCGCCGCGCTCCCGCAGCGCCCCGCCGACCAGGAGCACCACCCCGCCGAACACGAACAGCGTGGTGTCGGTGCCGTCCCGGTCATGGGGGTGGATCAGTCCCAGGGCGAAGCCGGCCGCCCCGATCGTCAGCCATGCGGCGAGCAGGGTGCGGCGCGACGCGCGGCGGGTGAGCGCCAGCAGCAGGACCAGCTGTCCGACCAGGACGGTCGACGGCCAGGGCCAGCTGTTCCCGGCGAGGCCCGGGGCCGACGCCAGGACCAGCGAGCCGACCGCGTCGGCGGCCGTCATCAGCAACCAGGCCGCCATCGGCCGGGCGACTCCCAGCAGCAGCGGCGCGGCCTGGGCGACGGCCAGCCCCACGGCGAGCGCGCCGCCCAGGCCGTAGGAGTGGGTCAGCAGCCGGGTGCCGACCAGCGCCAGCAGCAGGGTGAGCAGCAGTGCGCCGGCGTAGGGCAGCGCCCGCCGCCGGCGGTGCTCGGGATCGGCGAGCAGCGACCCCGGACCCGGCCGACGCGGGGCCGGAGGTCCGCTGGCCCCGGTCCCGGCGCGATCGTCCATGGCGGGGCCAGCATAGGCGGACGTGCGGAGCGGTGCTGTCCGGCGGCGCACCGGTCAGGCGTCCCTGCGGCGCAGTTGCCGGGCCGCGAGCCCCAGAGCGGCGGCGGGGTAGAGGAAGCACAGGCCGAGACCGCTCCACGGCCCGAGCGCGGTCGGGTCGGGCAGCACATCGGTGATGGCGGTGCCGGCCGCCATCGGCAGGTACTTGTTGAGCTGCTCCGACCAGTCGCCCGGCAGGAACCCCACGGTGATCGGGAGCACGAACAGCAGGCCGAACAGCGCGGAGACCGCCCCGGCGGTGTTGCGCAGCAGGGCGCCGAGGCCCAGCCCGAGCAGGCCCACGGCGGTGAGGAACAGCGCGCCGCCGAGCACCGCCCGGGCCGCGCCCGGATGGCCCAGGGTGGTGCCGAGGTGCTGGGCGGACAGGACCGACTGGCCGAGCAGGAAGGCCGCGACGGTTGCCGGCAGGCAGAGCGCCGTCGTGGTCAGCGCGAACACCGCGGCCTTGGCCCACAGCACCGGCAGCCGCCGGGGGACCGCCGCCAGGCTGGTCCGGATCATTCCGGTGGCGTACTCGCCGGTGACCAGGAGCACCCCCAGGACGCCGACGGCCAACTGCGCCAGGTAGACGCCGGTGAGGCTGATCGCGGTCGGGTCGAAGCCGGTCGGCCGGGCGGGGCCGCGCCGGACCGAGGCCACCAGCGCCCCCACTCCGACGATCAGTACGACGGCGGCCGACAGCGACCAGACGGTCGACCGCAGCGACCGCAGCTTCGTCCACTCCGAGCGCAGCACCCCGGCCAGGGTGACCCGTTGCCGCACGAGGTACCGGGGCAGAGCGGGGACGGGGGCGGCGGCGGTTCCGGTGTCGGTGGTCATCGGGCTGCTCCGGTGGTCGCGGAGGCGCGGTACTCCACCGCGTCCTGGGTCAATTCCATGAAGACCTCCTCCAGGGAGGCCTGCTGCGCCGTGAGTTCGAGCAGGACCAGTCCGGCCTCCCCGGCGACGCGCCCGATCTGATCGGTGGTCAGCCCCGACACCTGGAGCGCCCCGCCCTCCGCCCGCTCCACCGCCACCCCGGGCGAACGGAGCAGCGCCGCCAGCGCATCCGGGCCGGTGCTGCGGACCCGGACGACCGGGCGCGCGTCGCGGGCGAGGAACTCCTGCATCCCGGTGTCGGCGATCAGCCTCCCGCGGCCGATGACCACGAGGTGCTGCGCGGTGAGCGCCATCTCGCTCATCAGATGGGACGAGACGAAGACCGTCCGCCCCTCGGCGGCGAGGCTCTGCAGCAGCGTCCGGATCCAGCGGATGCCCTCGGGGTCGAGCCCGTTCACCGGCTCGTCGAGGATGACCGTCCGGGGGTCGCCGAGCAGGGCGGCGGCGATGCCGAGACGTTGGCCCATGCCCAGGGAGAAGCCGCCGGCCCGGCGCCGGGCAACGGCGCGCAGGCCGACCGCGTCGATCACCTCGTCCACGCGGGAGCGCCGGATGCCGGAGGTCTGCGCGAGCGCCAGCAGGTGGTGGTAGGCGCTCCGGCCGGTGTGGACCGACCGGGCCTCCAGCATGGCGCCGACCTCGTGCAGCGGGGCCGAATGCTCCCGGTACGGCTTGCCGTTGACGGTCACCGAGCCCCGGGTCGGCGCGTCCAGGCCGAGGATCAGCCGCATGGTGGTCGACTTCCCGGCCCCGTTGGGGCCGAGGAAGCCGGTGACCATCCCCGGCCGCACGGTGAAGGACAGGTCGTCGACCGCGACCCGGTCCCCGTAGTGCTTGGTCAGTCCGCGTACTTCGATCATGTCGTACAGCCCTTCTGTCCTCTGCCTGCTGCCGGACGCGGTGTCACGAGATGCCGTGCGAGCGGACGAACCGCATCTCCGGGTAGTGCGCGGACGGACCGCGCAGCAGCGCGCCGTCGCCGTCCCGCAGGTACCTGTCGAAGAACGCCCGCAGGTAGGCGCGTTGGACCGAGACCGAGCGCAGCGGCGCACCGGTGCCGATCTGGTCGACGACCTCCGCCGGGGTGAGCCCGAGCACCGGGGCGAGCTGGGGCACGAACACCTCGCCGTCGGTGAACGAGTCGTGGGTCGAGCCCTTGAGCCGCAGTTCGAGCTTGGGTCCGCGCTGGTTGGCCCAGAAGGCGGCCCAGCCGGGGAAGGGGTCGTCGTGGTCGCTGCTCAGCAGCAGGAACGGTCGGTCGGAGCCGGCCGGGGCGGAGGGCCCGACGAACTGGCCGTCCAGGCTGAGGCCGGCCTTGATCCGCCGGTCGTTGTGGATGGCGGCGGCCGTGGTGCAGCCGCCGAGCGAGTGGCCGAACATGCCGATCCGGTCCAGGTCGAACGCGCCGCGCAGGCCACGGGGGAGCGGGCGGTGCTCGGCATCGGGGTTGCGACCGGCGTTCAGCTCCTCGATCCGGTCCAGCACGAAGCGGGCGTCGGCCTCCCGGACGCCGGCCTCCGCCACGACGAGCCGGTCGGAGGGGTCCGCCGGGAGCAGCGCGGTCTCGATCCGGCCGCCGGGGAACTCGACCTCGGAGGCGTCGTAGGTGTGGTCGATGGCGACCACGAGGTAGCCGTGCGAGGCCAACTCCTCCACCAGGCCGGTGCCGGCGCTGCGGTCCATGCCGTAGCCGGGGGAGAACAGCAGCACCGGGCAGGGGCGCTGCTGCCGCACCGGTGCACCGACCCGGCCGCTGGTGGTCGGCAGCCGTACCGATCCTGACGGGATGTTCCACGACGCCTCGAAGTGGGGCACCGCCCCGGGGGAGATCCAGGGCGCCGCCGGATGGCCGCGCTCCTGCTGCGCCGGGTACCAGAGCTGCACCATGAGCTCGCGCGGCCGAGGGGTGGGCGCCCACGGGTCCCGTCGGGACGGGTCGACCAGGTGCAGCGCGACGGTGCCGATGCGGTCGCCGCCGGTCGGCGCCGGCAGGGTGAGCAGCGGGACCGCGCGTGCCGCCCGGCCCCGCGCCGACGCCGAGGAGTGCGCCGCCGACCGTGGGGCTGCGGCGGCGGAAGCGGCGGCGGGGAGCAGGTCGAGGCCGCCCACCGCCGCGGTGGCGGCCGAGAGCGCCAGCAGCCGACGGCGGGTCAGTTCGGAGGTCGAGCGGGTGGCGGCGGGGGAGGGTGCGGGACGTGGTGTCATCGGGCTTCCCTTTCGACGGGCGATCGAGGGCGATCGTTCGGGCGAGGGGAACCTAGGCCGGAGGAAGGGTTCCGCACGTCACACCACGGAGCCAGGTCCGCCGTCATACCGGGGTAGCACGCCGGTGGGCGGGAGTGCGGGGCGCGTCCCGGCTACGGCCGGGGTCCACCCGCGCCGAACCCTGGACCGACGACACCTCGCGGCCCCCGCAGCACGGTTGTCCTACTGGTCGCAGTCAGGCACCGTGCGGGTGCGGGGCTGCCCACCCCGGGGGTTAACACCACCCGGAACCGGGGTGGAAGCGGTATCCCGCCGGATGAGCGTTCCCGAGACGCTTGGTGTGGCAGCGGCCGGGGGGCGCGAGCGGCCGGCCGCCATCCGACGACCCTCAGGAGTTCCTTCATGTCGAAGCGTTGGTGGGACAAGGTCCGTTCGCTCCGGCCCGGTACCGCGCGCACCGCTCGTGGGTCCGACGGCCGGCCCGTGGCGGTGGCGACCGCGACGGCCGTGGTCGCCTGCAGTCTGGCGGTCGGCGCGCTGCTGCCACCCGCGGCCTTCGACGCCCTGACCGGACACCGGCCCGCCTCCTCCGCCTCGGCGTCCGCCGCCTCCGCCACCTCACCGGGACCGGCGACGACGCTCCGCAGCTCGCCCTGGCGGCCCTGACCGGTCCCGGCCCCCTTCCCGGGGCTCAGTCGGCAGCAGGCCGGCTGCCCGGGCCGGACCGGGTGAGGAGGCGCCGGAGCCAGCGGGTGCGGGCGTCGCGGGCGTCCCGGCTGAGTGCCGCCTGCGGGGCCAAGCCGTCGAAGCCGTGACAGGCGCCGGGCCAGACATGCAGCTCCGCCTGGCCGCCGGCCTGCCAGATGGCGTTCGCGTAGGCCACGCCCTCGTCCCGGAACATCTCGGCCGACCCCACCTCGACATAGGCCGGTGGGAGCCCGGAGAGGTCCGTGGCGCGGGCGGGGGCCGCATAGCCGGGCAGGTCTGCGGCGCCGTGGCGGTCGCCCAGGGCCGCCTGCCACGCGGTCGCGTTGGAGGTGAGGTCCCAGACGTCGACGCCGGTCAGCTGCTGACAGGAGAAGGTGCTGCCCCGGTCGTCCAGCATCGGGCTCAGGAGCAGTTGCCCGAGGGGCACGGGACCGCCGCGGTCACGGGTCAGCAGGGCGAGGGCCGCGGCCAGCCCGCCGCCCGCGCTCTTCCCGCCGATGACGACGCGGTCGGCGTCGACGCCCAGTTCGGCCGCGTGCCCGGCGGCCCAGGTGAGCCCGGCCCAGCAGTCCTCCAGCGGCCCCGGGTACCGCGTGTGCGGCGCCAGCCGGTACTCCGCCGAGACGACCGCCAGCCCCAGCGGGAGGGCCCACTCGCGGAGGATCCGGGGCAGCACCGACCACGCGTTGCCCATGAGCATCGCGCCTCCGTGCAGGTAGTACAGCAGCGGCAGCGGCCCGTCGAGCCCGGACGGCCGCGCGCTGACGAGGGTGACGTCCGGCGCGCCCGGAGGCCCCGGCACGCAGAGCTCCGCCACCTCGAACCGGCCGTCGCCGCGAAGGTCCTCGGCCGTCGGCCGAGGCCGGGTCGCGGCATCCCGCTGCTGCCGGGCCGCGAGATTGTCCGGGGTGACCGGCTCGCGCCACCCCTCGCCCAGGGCCGCCAGCACCGCACCCAGTTCCGGATCGAAGGGCGGCGGTACCGTCGGCGTCGGAGCCCGGCCGGGCTCCGGCGCCCCGCGGCGCACCCTCATCCGGTGGAGCATTCGCCCAAGACCCATGCGGCACAGCCAATCACGCCGACGAGCGCTTCCGCGCCGGGAAGTGCGCCAACGGCGACCTGCGGCTGGAGAAGCTGTACGGGGACTGCCGCTGGGCCGAAGGGCCGGTCTACCTCCCGGCCTGGCGGCAGCTGGTCTTCAGCGACATCCCCAACGACCGGCTGCTGCGCTGGGACGAGGTCACCGGCACGGTCGGGGTCTTCCGCTCCCCGGCCGGGCACAGCAACGGGAACACCCTGGACCGGGAGGGCCGCCTGATCAGCTGCGAACAGGGCAACCGCCGGGTGACCCGCACCGAGCACGACGGCTCGGTCACCGTGCTCGCGGACCGCTACCAGGGCCTGCGGCTCAACTCGCCCAACGACTCCGTGGTGCGCTCCGACGGCTCGGTCTGGTTCACCGACCCTGACTTCGGCATCACCAGCGACTACGAGGGCCACCGCGCCGAGGGCGAGATCGGCGCCTGCAACGTCTACCGCATCGACCCGGCCGGCGGTGCGGTACAGCTGGTCGCGGACGGCTTCACCGGTCCGAACGGGATCGTCTTCTCGCCCGACGAGCGGCAGCTGTTCGTGGCGGACAGCCGGGCCCGGCACATCCGCGTCCTCGACGTCCACGAGGACGGCACCCTCTCCGACGGCAAGGTCTTCGCCGAGGCGCCGAACAGCAGCTTCGACAACATCCGCTTCGACGACGGCGGCCGGCTGTGGGCCGCCGCGTTCGGCGACGGCGTCCACTGCTACGACCAGGACGGCACGCTCATCGGCCGCATCCTGGTCCCGGAGCCGGTCTCCAACCTCGCCTTCGGCGGGCCGAAGAACAACCGGCTCTTCATCACCGCCGCCACCTCCGTGTACTCGCTCGTCATGGCGGTGACGGGGACCCCCCGGGTGCGCCGGATCGGGTCCTAGGCCACTGATCAGCTCTCGCGAAACGATCAACTACACTCGCGCAAGCTGCATCAGACATGTCCTCACAACAGGGTGAAGCCCTGCCGAGGCCAGGCCCCGCCGGGAGACCCACGGTGAACCCCTACGACCGTCCCGACTTCCCCGGCAGCGCCCTGCGCCCCGCCGGGGGCAGTCGGCTCCCCGTCCCCCCGGCCCAGCCGACCGTCCCCGTGCTGACCCCGCACGACTGGGGGTTCATCTGCGGACTGCTCGCGGCCAAGACCCCGCAGGAGCTCGCCGCGCGCCCGTTCGTGCCGACGGCGGCCAAGCTGCGCCAGGGCGAGCAGGCGCTGATCACCGCGCCCGCCCAGCGGCACAGCTGGAAGCCCACGACGGCATCCCAGTACCAGCGCCGCAATCTGTCCGCCCGGGGCTCCGTCTCGTTCCTGCTCGCCGCCCACGCCGTCAACGAGGGCATCAACGCGATCAACAAGTCCCGCGCCCAGGCCAAGGCGCAGGGCCAATGGGTCGTCGAGTCGACCGGGACGCTCACGGTCACCACCCGCAGCATCCACTACCTGCACCCGGAGAACTGGGCGACGGTCAACTGGACCGACTCGCTGATGTGCGATCTGCCCGCCCCCGACGTGTACGAGGTCCACTTCCGCAACGGCGAGACCGGCAACCGGCTCGGCCTGCGGTTCCGCACCATCTGGGCGCCGCTGCTGTTCGCCATGACCGCGTTCGCCGTCCACCCCGGACACCCCCGGCTGCACGACCGCTCGTGGGTGCCCCCGCACGTCGCCCACCTCCACCCCGAGGTACCCGCCGAGATCGCCGCGGTGGCTGCCAGGCGCGCCCGGGGCGAACAGCCCTGACCACGTGGCTCTCCGGGCCGAGCCCGGGCCGGGCGGCACCACGGCCGGTCACAGCCCGGCGGGCCCGCACCGTTCCTCCGGTGGGGCCCGTTGCGCAGAGCTGTCGTCGTGTCGGTCGGCCGGATACCGGGTTCAGCGGTTCGCCCGGCGGCTCTGCAGCTCGTCCAGGAACGGGGAGGTGGTGTGCGGGCGACCGTCCTTGCCCTTGGACCAGAGGACCCGGCTGGTGGAGCCCACGGCCCGGTTGAGCGTGACGGCGCCTTCGACGAGCATGCCCGCACCCAGGGTCAGCAGCAGACTGTTGCCGGCCGCCGCGGCGGCATGCGGGTCGGCGGCCTGGAAGACGAAGTTCAGCCCGAACTTGGCTGCCAGGCTCAGCAGCCACAGGACGACGGTCGCTGCGGTGTAGTGCACGTAGGCGATGCCGCCCTGTTCGGAGAGCCGGGTGCTCAGGCCGCGCAGGGCGCCCAGGGCGATGCTGACCGCCGCGGTGCCGATCAGGAACGCCAGGGCGGCGGGATCGTGTCCGGCGCCCGACACGTCCGAGAGTCCCAGCGCCACCAGGACTGCGGGCAGCAGCAGCATCCGCTTGGCCTGCGCCGGTTCTCCGGCGACGCGACGGAACATGACGTAGCAGACGGCGGCGATGATCAATACGATTTCGAACACGGGGTTCCTCCTGGCCGGTTGGTCCTGCTGGCATTGCTGTCGACGGTGCCGGTGGTGCTCAGTACCCGGCCGCGGTCCGGAGGTTGGCCTGCGACCTGGCGGGGGTGGCGCCGGGGAGCCCGGCGGCGCGGACGGCCAGGGCGATGGTGCGGGTGAGGAGCATGGCCACGGCCATGAAGAGGAGTCCGTCGGTGATGGCGGCGGCGCTGACGTGCTCCCGGACGGCCCAGTGGACGAGCTGGGTGGGGAACCAGTGGACGGAGCCGTAGGAGAAGGCGGCGCGGGCGCCGATGACGGCGGTCCACAGCAGCGCGTAGGACACTCCGGCCCGGGTGACCGGCCTGCCGGTGCTGGGGCTCCGGTAGACCTTCATCCGGGAGATGGCGACGATCCCGAACAGGACGCCCAGGAGTGCCGCGCCGATCTCCAGCACCAGGCCGGAGCCATGGGTGGCGGGGGCTTCCACGAACATCGGGACGACGCCGCCGGCCAGGAGTATCGGCCGCAGGACCCGCATCCGGCCGATCTTGCGGTGGCCGCCGAGGTCGGCCTCAAGCGTGGCCACCAGGACGGCACCGTTGACGATCATGGCTTCGGTGAGTTCGGACAGCATGGCAACTCCTGTACGCAGATGAGGTTTCCCGACTCCTGCGGCGCCTGTTCGGCCGCCCGGTCCGGGTATGGGTCAAGCCTCGCGGCCAGGGCGATCGGCAACATCGGCACATTGACCGGACACCGGCCCTGTCATCTGACGCGGCAGCCCTGTGCCGAATGACGTAGGCGCCTCGCTCGAACACGTGGCTGTAGTGTCAGGTGCGACAGGTGAACAGAGACGGGGCAGCGCAGTGGACGAACAGTCCGTGCCGACGAGCAGGTCCGGCAGCCGGGTCCCCGATGACGGTCAGCACCGGGAGCACGCCGACGAGGCCGCCGCTCTGGGCCTGCCGACCCTGGCGGTGGCACTGGCCCGGGTCGAGGACGGGATAGCCGTCGTCGATGCCGGTGGTCGCTTCGTCTATGCCAACCCTGCGGCGTGCCGGATGCTGGGCCGATCGCTCGACCGACTGCGCGGCCGCGAACTCCTGGGCATGCTGGAGGCCGTCGGGCAGACGACGCTGCCGGGCTCCTTCCCCTGGGACCCTGCGGACGCGCCGGCGCCGTTCCTTTGCGGCGTGGGCGGCGGAGGCGGCGTGGGTGCGGCCGGTCACGAGGTCACCTGCTCCGTCTTCGCCACCGACATCGACGGCGCCTCGCACTGGGTGGCGGTCCTGCGCGACCTCGGCGGTGGACGCGCCATGAAGCGCACCGCGGCGGCACTCGCGCAGACCACGGCCCAGCTCGTCGGAGCCGGGACGGTGGACGAGATCCTGCGGGGCATCGCCCGCCATGCCGTCGAGAGCACCACCGCGACCGCCTGCGGAATCGTGGTGGTCGGCGAGGACCACAAGCTGGCTGCGGCGGGAGGCTTCGGGTTCCCGGACCGCGCCCGGAGCATGGGCGCGTGGACCGCCAGCTCGGTCACCCTCGACGAGATGCCCGGCGGGGCCCAGGTGTTGACCGGCAGGTCGGTGTACATGCCCGATGCCCGCTCGGCCATGGGCGCCGCCCCGGCCACCAAGGCCTTCGCCGCCACCATGGACAGCCTGGACTGGCAGGGCTCCTACTACGCTCCGCTCTCCTGGGAGGGAGAGGTGTTCGGAGTGTTCGGGGTGCACCTGCCCTCGGGCGCGGCCAGTCCCAACGCGGATGTGTGCGCCTTCTACGACATCCTCGCCAACCAGGTCTCGGTGGCGGTGACCAACGCCCGGCTGGCAGCCTCGCTGGAGCGCACCCGCCTCGCCCGTGAGCTGCACGACTCGATCAGTCAGGCCCTTTTCTCCATGACCATGCACGCCAGGGCCGCGCAGCTGGCGATGACCAAGGCGGAGTTGGACGCGACGGGGCCGTTGGGCCGGTCGGTCGCCCAGCTCGCCGAGCTGACCCGGGGCACCCTGGCGGAGATGCGGGCCCTCATCTTCGAGCTGCGTCCCGGGGCGCTGGCCGAGGAGGGACTGGTGTCGGCCCTGCGCAAGCAGGGCGCGGCCCTGACCGCCCGGGAACAGGTGCCGATCACGGTGGTCGGGCCCGAACGGCGGCTGGATCTCGGGGCCGGGGTCGAGGAGCACCTCTACCGCATCGCCCTGGAGGCTCTCAACAACGTGGTCAAGCACGCCCGGGCCGAGCAGGTGGCAGTGCACGTCACCGTCGAGGGCGGCGCACTGCGGATCGTGGTGAGCGACGACGGCGCCGGCTTCGAACCCGACGCCGAGCACTCGGGTTCGATGGGACTCTCCACCATGGCCGAGCGTGCCCGGGCCGTCGGCGCCCAGTTCATCGTCACCAGCGAACGGGGCAACGGCACCGTCGTCACGGTGACGCTGCCGCACAGTCCGCGGGACCGCACCGAGGAAGGCACCGACCATGCCCACTGACTCCCAGCCCGCCCATCCGTTCCGGGTCTTCCTGGTCGACGACCACCGCGTCGTGCGCAGCGGAGTCTCCGCCTACCTGGCCATGGTCGAGGACATCGAGGTGGTCGGTGAGGCCTCGGACGGGCAGCAGGCCCTGGACCGCATGGCCGTCCTCGAACCCGCCGACGCCCTGCCCGACGTGGTGCTGATGGACCTGGTGATGCCGGGCATGGACGGCATCACCGCCACCCGGCAGATCAAGGCGCGCTGGCCCGCCGTCGAGGTGGTGGCCGTGACCAGCTTCGTGGAGGAGAGCAAGGTGCGTGGCGCGCTGGAGGCCGGTGCGGCCGGCTACCTGCTGAAGGACGCCGACGCCGACGAGCTCGCCGCCGCCATCCGGGCGGCCGTCTCCGGCCGGATGCACCTCGATCCGGCCGTGGCCAGAATCCTGGCCGACTCGACCCGGGCCTCGCAGCAGACCGGCGACAGTCTGACCCGGAGGCAGCACCAGGTGCTCCTGCTGATCGCCGAGGGAGCGTCGAACCGCCAGATCGCCGAGACCCTGGTGGTGAGCGAGCGCACCGCCCGCACCCACGTCTCGGACATCCTCGCCCGTCTGGGACTGGCCTCCCGTACCCAGGCCGCCCTGTGGGCGGTGCAGGAGGGCCTGGTGCCGGGCCCGCGACCGGGCCGCTGAAGGCCCGAACACCGGGCAGGGCCCCGAACGCCGGGGAATGCCGTCAAACGGCCGATGCCGGGCAGGGGAACCGCTGCCAGGATCGACGGTATGGCACGTTCTGGGTTCCCTCTCGAAACACCCAACAAGGGTGATGACCCCGTCCCCGACCGCGGCGGGCCGCTCCACCGGGCGCTTCGCCCCATCCGTCTGCTGCTGGTGGACCGGGACGCCCGGGTCAGGGGCGCCATCCACGAGACGATCACCTTTGAGAGCGACCTGACCCTGGTGGCCGAGGCCGCCGACGCTGCGGCCGCACTGGCCCTGGCCGACCGCACCAGCCCGGCGGTCGCCCTGGTGGACCTGCTTCTCCCCGACATCGGGACCGGCCTCGCACTGGTGCACAGCCTGAGCCGGAGGCCCGGCTGCGCGGTCGTGGCCATGAGCGGGCGCGGCGGCCTGCGCGAGGCCGCCCTGGCCGCGGGGGCCTTCGCCCTCGTCGACAAGAGCGGAGACATCGACGCCATCCTGAACACGGTTCGGGCCTCGGTGGGGACCTAGGGCGCCACGGGTACTGCGCAGGACGAGCGGCGGAAGAGCCGATCCTCAGCAGGTCACTTCTCGGGGAACGCGGCCTTCAGGGCGGTGCCGCGGGTGATGACGGCGACGGCGACCAGGGCCAGGGCGGACAGCCCCTGCAGGACGGCGTACCAGGCCGGGCAGAGGCCGGGGACCAGGTCGACGGCGACGAGGGCGACCGGCATGATCGTGGCCAGCGTGCGCACCCGGTCGAAGGCCTGGTAGGAGCCCTCCGACGCCTTGGTGACGTACCGGCGGAGCAGCGGGGCGACGGCGAGCAGGATGCCGCCGCGGACCCACATGAACGAGGTCGCCTGGTGGTGGGTGAGGGCCATCGCAGCAACCGTCCCGAGGACGATCGCGCTGACGGCGCCGAAGAGGCTGACGCACTTCCTGACGTTGGCGAAGGCGTCCCGGGTGAGAGAGGTGCCGAGGTTCGCCGAGGCAACTGCGGTGATGTTCGCCATGATCTTTGCTCCTCCGTGTCGTTGTGATCCCAACGCTACGAAGCGGCCGAACGGCGCGGTATGGGTCTGGGCGCACGGGCGGGTGGGGCTGGCCCCACTTCCCTGCCGACCCGTGCGACCGCAGGCTCGGAGACGTGCACAGTGGGAGCATCGGACCGAAGCGGAGGAACGAGAGATGAAGCAGTCGGGTGTGTGGGCGGCACGTGCCGGGGTGGGGCTCGTACGTGCGTGCGCGGTGGCGGCCGTCTGCCTGCTGATACCGGCGGTGTGGGGCGGCGCGGTCGCCCTGGGGATCTGGTGGGGACCGGCGAACCCGTGGTCGTGGCTGGCACCGCTGCTGATCGTGGTGGTGGGCACGGCCCTGCTCGCCCGTCCGGTCTGCCAGGTCGTCCGCTTCCTGGTCACCCGCTGGACCGGGACCGTGGTTCCCACCGGATACCGGCAGGCCGGACCGGTGACGCGGATGTCCACCGGTTACTGGTGGAACGGCTTCTCCTACGAGCGCACCCGTCGGGACGCCCTCATGGACCAGAGGTGGCGCATCCGTTGGCGCGACCCGGCCAACTGGCGTGACCTGTGGTTCACCCTCGTCGCGCCGTTCACCGCGGGCCTGGTGGCGGCGGTGCCACCGGCCGCCGCTGCGGTGGCGGTGCTCGGGCTGACGTGGCCGGAGCGCGTTGCGCCGCCGGCCGCGGCGGTCGCTGCGGTTGTGGCCGTCGCGTCCGCACCGTACGCCTGGCGGTTGGTCGAGCCGGTGGCCGTCCGCTTCCTCCGCCCCTCCCGCGCCATGGCTCTTGCGGACCGGGTGGAGGAACTGACGGCGCAGCGGGCGGATGTGACGATCGCTCAGGCGGCCGAGATCCGCCGGATCGAGCGGGACCTGCACGACGGGGCCCAGGCCCGCCTGGTCGGGCTCGGTCTCTCCCTGGCCACCGCCCAGAAGCTGATGGACAGCGACCCGGTCCGGGCCCGGGCGTTGATGCGTGACGCCCAGGCCGGCGCCGTGGCCTCGCTGACCGAACTCCGGGAGCTGATCCGGGGCATCGCGCCGCCGGTGCTGAGCGAGCGCGGGCTCGCCGAGGCCGTCCGCGCCCTCGCCCTGGACAGCCCTCTCGAAGTGACCGTCGACGCGGACCTGCCGCCGAGCCTTGACCCGCCGATCGAGGCCGCCGTCTACTTCGGCATCGCCGAACTGTTGACCAACGCGGCCAAGCACGCGCGGGCGAGCCGGGCGCGGATCTCCCTCGCCCGCACCGGGACCGGCCTCGTCGTCGAGGTCCGGGACGACGGCCGCGGCGGGGCCGAGGTCCGCCCCGACGGCGGACTCGCGGGACTGCGTCGCCGACTCAGCGTCTTCGACGGGACCATGGAGATCACCAGCCCACCCGGCGGCCCGACCCTCGCGGTCATGATGGTGCCATGCGAATCCTTGTAGCCGAAGACCTCTACCTGCTGCGCGACGGCCTGGTCCGCCTGATCGAGGCCTATGGCCACGAGGTGGTCGCCACGGCGAGTACGGGCCCCGAGACGCTGGACGCGCTGCGCAGCGCGCGCCCCGATGTGTCCGTCATCGACGTCCGGATGCCGCCGACCCAGTCGGACGAGGGCCTGCGGGCGGCGCTCACCGCCCGCAGTGAAATACCGGGACTGCCGATCCTGATCCTGTCCCAGCACGTGGAACAGCTCTACGCCCGGGAGTTGCTGGCCGACGGCTCCGGCGGGATCGGCTACCTGCTCAAGGAGAGCGTCTTCGACGCCGACCAGTTCATCGACGCCCTGGAACGCGTCGCGGCCGGAGGCACCGCCATGGATCCGGCCGTCATCGCGAAGCTGCTGTCCACCAGCGCCCCGAGCCGAGGGCTGGACCGGCTCACCGAACGCGAGTACGACGTGCTGGGGCTCATGGCCGAGGGTCTGTCCAACCAGGCGATCGGCCGCCGTCTCTTCCTCAGCGAGAGCGCCGTCGGCAAGTACACCACCTCGATGTTCGGCAAGCTCGGCATCCTCGACGACGACGACACCAACCGCCGCGTCCGCGCCGTTCTCACCTACCTGAACAAGGCGTAGCCGCACCACCCCGTGGACGCCTCGCGTCCGCAGGGTGCTACCGCGCTGATGCCGATGCCCCGTCCTGCTGCTGGGCCAGGAGGACCTGGTCGGCGTGTTCGACCGCCCAGTGGCCGAGAGCCGCCAGCGGTCCGTTGGCCAGGCTTCCGCCGAGCTCCGACAGTTCGTACGCCACGGTGCGGTCGGTCGTCGTGGTGATCCGTGTGACCAGCCCGTTGGAGACCAGGCGGCGCAGGGTCTCGGACAGAACCTTGTCGCTGACCCCGGTGAGGCCGGCCAGGAGGTCGATGCGGCGGCGCCTGCCGGTGCGCAGCGCCATCAGCACGACCGGGTCCCAGGTGTGGGCGAGCAGGTCGGTCGCCAGGCGCACCGCGCAGTCGGTGACGAAGGGTTGGCAGTCGTCGTTCATGCGTCACTCCTACCGGCTTCGGGCCTACCGATCGGTAGGCCCGAGGTGCCTACGGTAGCGAGATATCGGGCCTTCCGAAAAGGAAATAGGGGAGAGCAAAGTGCGTATCGGAATCCTGGGAACCGGAACGATGGCCTCGGCGCTGGCCGAGGCGTGGACACGTGCCGGTCACCGAGTCCTCGTCGGGGGGCGTTCGCTCGACAAGGCGCAGGCTGTCGCCGAGCGGCTGGGCGACCTGGTGGCGGCGGCCGTACCGGCGGAGGTGGTCCGGGCGAGCGACGCCGTGCTCGTGGCGGTCGCCTGGGAAGGGATCGACCAGGTGCTCGCGCTTGCGGGCGCCGCCGAGGGCTCCTTCGCCGGCAAGGCCGTCATCGACTGCACCAACGCGGTGGACTACGCCTCGGGAATGCTCAAGCCGGCGGTCGGCTCGGCCGCCGAGCATGTCGCGGAGCGGGCTGTGGGCGGCCATGTGGTCAAGGCACTGCACCTGTTCGCAGGTACGGGCTGGCTGTCCCCGGCGCCGGCCGGGCAACCCGAGCGAACCGTGGCGATCTGCGGTGACGACGCCGGGGCCCTCGACACCACTGCCGAGCTGATCCGCGACCTGGGAGCGGTACCCGCCGTCATCGGCGGACTGGAACACGCCCGTCAGCTTGAGGACGTCGCGGGCTTCGTCATGCGGCTGGTCGCGGCAGGCTGCAACCCCGTCACGGCTGTGCCCTTCGTCGACCTGTCGCACGGCTGAGGAGGTCTGGGGTAAAGCCTCTGACAGTGTCGGAGGCTTCTACTACTCTTCCCCTGCCGCCCGTGCATGCAGTGCGTATCAGGCATTGCACGCGGGCGCTTTCGGGAGGGGTTCCAGATGAGCAAAACCCTGGGCGGACGCTTGCGCACCGCCCTCATTTCGCTGGGCGTCGTCAGCCTGTCACTGGTTGCGGCCTCGCCGGCGGTCGCGGCGTCCGGGGGGCCGACCACGCCGACCGAGCTGTTCAACGGCTACCGCGCCTGTTCCACGGACGCGACCGCGCCCGCCTACGTCTGGGGCGGTGACGGAGTTGTGATCGAGGGCATTCCCCAGGACGCCACCCCCACCACCGACACCGGCCTCACCGTCCAGTACCAGGTCTGGCCGGTCACCGACCCGACCGGGATCACCACCCTGTCGCGCACCCAGGACCCGACCGGGACCGAGGCGGCGGTCACCGTGCAGTCCGAGAGCCTGACCGACGGTCAGACCTACGCCTGGCAGGCCGAGACCGTGGACGGGAGCGCGGTCTCGGCCTGGTCCGCCCCGTGCTACTTCGCTGTCGACGACACCCGGCCGTCCGTGGCACCGACCGTCACCTCGTCCAACTACCCGCAGGGCGGCTGGGACAAGGGCGGGGCGCCGGTCCAGTTCACCTTCGGCGCCAATGGCGACGCGGACGTGGCCGGCTACGAGTTCGGCTGGCAGAACGACCTCCCGGTGCCGGTGACGGCGACCATCGGCGACTACGGGATCCCGACGCCGGTCGACGTGTACGCCGACACCAAGGACTTCGTCCCGGCCACCACCCTGGGCGGCTCGGCCACGGTGAGCCTGATCCCGCCGAGCGGTTCCGGCCCGATGACCCTCTACGTCGTCAGCCTGGACCGGGCGGTCCTCCAGTCCGCGCAGTCGAGCTATGCCTTCTACGTCAGCTCCACCGGGCCGACGGTCGTCCCGCCAACCCCGCTGCCCGGCTTCGACAAGACCGGCCGGTTCACCTTCACGCCCAACAGCGGGGTGCAGGCGGCGAGCCGGGTGGTCAGCTACACGGTGCAGGTCAACGGCGGCTCCAGCCCCCAGACCGTCACCGTCAAGGCGGCCAAGGACGGCACCGCCCACCTGCGGATCAAGCTGAACGGTGTCACCGGTACCTCGCTGCTGGTCAGCAGCACCAGCGCGAACGGCTGGGTCAGCGACTCGGCCTGGTGGACCACCGGCTCCGTCGACACCAGCCCCACCGTCAGCTCCGACGTCTACGCCGAGAACGGCACCAGCGGCGGCGTGGGCGTCCCGGGCACCTTCACCTTCGTCCCCAAGCAGGGGAGGGTGGCGAGCTACACGTACTCCTTCAACTACGGCCCTGCGGTCACGGTCAAGGCGGGCGCCAAGGGGGCGGCCACGATCAACTGGACCCCGACCGATGACGGGTTCTACGACCTCAACGTCTACGCGACGACCAAGGACGGGCTGGTACTGAGCTCCTACGACTACTACTTCTCGGTGAACTGACTCTCGGCTCTACCTATTTGGCCGCAGGTCAGAGGTCCCGCACCGCTTCGGCGGTGCGGGACCTCTGCGCATGGGGCGGGAAGGGGCCGACTGGCAGGGCCCCTGGTGTCTCAATGCTCCGTGAAGGTTTCCGTCTCGGCGTTGTAGAGCTCGGTCGGATCGAAGCCCATGCCGGTGAAGTGGCCGGCGAGTTCGAGGGAGAGCACGCCGTGGAGGCGGGTCCAGAAGGTGAGGGCGCGGCGGAGCGCCGAGGGCGGAGCCGGGTGCGCCCCGGCCCAGGCCCGGTGCTCGGACAGGTGCGCGTCGAGCGGGGAGGTCGGGGTCGGGGCAGGCTGCTGGGCGGTGCAGGCGTCGAGCAGGACGGTCATGATCTCACGGGCGATCCGGGTGGTGTCCTCGGGCGCCCGGTAGCCGGGCACTGGGGTGCCGTAGACGAGGAAGTACCGCTGGGGGTCGTCCAGAGCCCACTGGCGTAGGGCGTGCGCCAGATCGCCGAGGCCGGCGCCGGCTGCGGCGCGGGCGTGGAAGGTGTCGGCCAGGCTGCGGTAGGCGTCTCGGACGAGTTCGGTGACCAGGTCGTCGCGGCCGGCGAAGTACCGGTAGAGGGCTGGTCCGCTGATGCCCATCTGCTTGGCGATGGCGTTGAGGGACAGGGCGGACGCCCCGGCGGTGGCGATCTGCTGCCAGGCGCGGTCCTTGATCTCCGCCTGTACCTGGGCGCGGTAGCGCTCCCTCGGAGTCCTCGTGTCCGGCTCGACCATGATCTGTTTCCCACTCTCCCGAAGCTGGACCAGCTCGTTTGTTAGAGGCTATCACTAACGTGCTTGACTATCACCGGCGATGTGAGTTACAACTTCTAACGAACGCGAAAACATCTATCGAGAAGGGGGCGGTCATGGACAACGCACGACTCGTCCAGGTCGTTCTGCCGGGCATCGTGGCCCCGGAAGGCCTGGAGATCCGCGAAGCAGCCGTGCCGGGCGCGGGCCCGGGGCAGATCGTGGTCGCCATGGAGGCGACCGGCGTCTCGTTCGCCGAGCAGCAGATGCGCCGCGGGCGCTACTACGACCAGCCGCCCTTCCCGTTCGTGCCCGGCTACGACCTGGTGGGCCGGGTGCTGGCCACCGGCGAAGGCGTTGACCCGGGCCTGGCCGGCCGGCGGGTGGCCGCGCTGGTGAAGGTCGGCGGGTGGGCCAGCCACCTGGTGCTCGACGCCGAGGACGCGGTCCGGGTCCCGGACGGTGTGACGGCGGCGGAGGCCGAGACCGTGGTGGTCAACGGCATCACGGCCTGGCAGATGCTGCACCGCAAGGCCCGGGTGCGCGCGGGGCAGACCGTCCTGGTGCACGGCGCCGCCGGCGGCGTCGGCTCGGTCCTGGTCCAACTCGCCCGGGCCGCAGGGGTGAAGGTGATCGGCACGGCCTCCGCCCGGAACCACGCCGCCCTGCGGGAGTTGGACGTCCTCCCGGTCGACTACCGCGCCGGAGACGTGCCCGCCCAGGTCCGCGAACTGGCCCCCGGCGGCGTCGACGCCGTCTTCGACCATGTCGGTGGCCGAAGCGTCATCGACTCCTGGCAGTTGCTCGCCCCCGGCGGCACCCTCATCGCCTATGGCAGCGCCTCCACCCGCGACGACACCGGCTCCAAGCAGTGGCCGGTACTGAAGATCCTCGCCCGCACCTGGCTCTGGAACACCCTGCCCAACGGCCGCCGGGCCCACTTCTACAACATCTGGGCCGGCCGGGCACTGAGCAGGAGCCGCTTCCGCGCCCGTCTCCGCACCGACCTCACCGAGGTCTTCACCGCCCTCGAACGCGGAGACGTCACCGCCCGCATCGCCGCCCAACTGCCGCTCGCCAGGGCCGCCGAGGCCCTGCGCCTGGCCGAATCCGGCACCGTGACCGGCAAGGTCGTCCTGACTCCCTGACTCCCTGACGCGCACCGTCGCGGGATGTCGGCCGCCGATCGTCGGGCGACACATCACCCTGAACGAAGCTGAATGCAAGCCCCGCGGTGCCTATTCAGACGGGCGTCGGTAGCTGGTGGAGCGGCCTCTGCCTCCGATTTGCTCGACGAGGCCGTGACTGCGCAGCCCGCGGAGGACTTTGCGAATGTTGGCAGGGGACAGGTCGAGCAGCCTCTGGAGGTCGGTCACCTGCAGCGGGCCTCGGGCCAGGGCGTCGTAGACACGTTGCTCGCTGCCGTTCAGGTCGGTATTCGGCGGCGTCGGTGCGGTTCGCTGCAGGACGACGGTGAAGCGGATGCCCGCGTCCACGTAATGGGCCGGGGGCAGGCCGGATTCCTTCAGCGCTGTCCTGACAGTGGGGATTCCGGAGGCCAGTGCTTCGATGACGCGGGCTCCCGTTTCCGGGGTGCGGACATGCTGGCACAGTGCGACCAGCCGGGCGTTGCGCGCGGAGGTGACCGCATCGTGGCCGAGCCGCTCGACGGTGATCCCGTACAGGCCACCGGGATTGGAGACGACGAGTCGGTCACGGCGGAGCCGTACTTCGATCGCCAGGCCGGCGGACCAGTTGTCGAGGTCCCGATGCACCAGGGCGTTGGCGACCAGCTCCCTGAACGCCAGAAGCGGATAATCGAGACGATCGTGGACTGTGCCGTCGGGAGTGGACACGATGCTGGTGTCGAAGGTGCGACGTGCCCAGGCGAGTGCCTCGTCGAGCATGCGGGGGATCGGCCCGGTGATCGTGGCCTGATTGCGAGCACGTGTGCCTGGGGCGTCGTCCGGTAGCGGTTCGGCTGAGACCTGGATGACGAATCGTGGGAACCACTGTTGCGGGTGGGCGCCGAGGGCGAGGATGCCTGCGACTGTTGGCACGCTCGCGGCCGTCGTGACTCCGGCGCGGCGCAGCAGTTCGGCGTCGTCGTTGAAGCGCCCCAAGCCGTGGGGGTCCCGTTCGCGGACCGAGCGCAGGAACTCGGAGAGTAGTTCTTCGTCGAGGTCCGCGAACGTCGCTTCCGCAACTGGCGCTCGATCGAATCGTGGTGGTTGCCGAGTGGCGAGGAACGCCTGCTCCTCCAGCGCGGAGAGCTCGAAGTCGCCGTCGTATCCGCGAAGGTACGAGGCTCCGGACACGGTGACCTTGCAGGGCTTCGCGGAAGGGTCGCACTCTTGGACGGTGGCGACTACGACGGGGTGGTCGTCGACGGATCCGTCGCTGATGGTGAGCTGGACGGGTGGGGTGAAGGCGCGGGCCTTCAGGGCCAGTCCCTGCTTCAGGTCCTGCGGATTCGAAAGCGGGACCGGGCGGAATCCGGAGCGCTCATCCAGGCCCAGAATGATGGTGCCCCCACCGGGGAGGTTCGCCAGCGCACTGAGGGTGGAGGTCAGTGACTGCGGCAACCCGCCTGCTGCGGACTTCACCTCCACGCTGGTGGAGTCACCGCCCGCCGCCCGCAACTCCGTAACCAGGGCCTCCAGTTCTGTAGCCATGAGGCAAATGTAACCGTGCCGTAGTTATATTTGAGCCCATTCTGGTTACATTTCACCTGAAGGAGTGGCCGCCCGGGGCCGTGAGCGCTCGAAGCGCAGGCGGTGACAGCGTGAAGCAGGTCTGTTGGCGACTGCCTATGAGACGTGGAACGCAGAGGGCCCGCACCGGCGAACGGTGCGGGCCCTCTGACCTGCGGAGGATACGAGATTCGAACTCGTGAGGGGTTGCCCCCAATACGCTTTCCAACTGTTCGTCCGGGGGTTCGGACGGGTTCGGTCGGGTTCGCTGGGGTCCTGACCTGCGGTGTGGCCCTGTCGGTCAGCCTGTGCGTACCCCTGTGAACGGGGCTGAACGCAGCCCGAACTGCAACCCTCGTGCGCGAGTAGGAACCTGCGCACTGCGCTTCGGACGGTGCCGGCGGGGGTGGATACAACTGGAAATGCAGTTGCGGGACACCTGTCACGAGGGCGCAAGGTGGGGCAGGCCGATGTCCTTGACTGCCGCGGTCAGCTGACCGTCGTAGGTAAGGAAGCCGTCCAGTTCCGAGGCCAGTGGCTGAGCCGTCGCGAGGTGGATGGCGTCGAGCGTTCCCAGCTTCACAACCTCGAAGGCTGCGGCGCGAGTCAGCACGTCGTCGTCGAGGAGCATCTGGTCGACGCCCTTCAAGGCGTTGGCGACGAGGAAGGGGACGCGCTGGCGGTCGAGGCCTGCGCGACGGAACGTACGAGCCAGCTCGACCCCGGCAAGCTGCGAGGTGAACAGGTACGTGTCACGGGCCAGAGCGCTGCGCCACGTACGGAGCGCTGCGGTCTCGGTCTCCTGCTGCACGAACTTGAGCAGGACACAGGTGTCCAGGTAGTACACGCTCACCGGTTGCGCTCCTCGTCCCGCTCGGAGATCAGCAGCGCGGACAACGACGGCAGGGCGGCCAGGTCGTCGAGCAGCTCGGGCATTGCCCCGGGGTGGGCTGTGCGTTGGATCTTTCCTGCTGCCATCAGCCGATCCACTGCGGACGTCGACTGTGCAGCGGGGGTCATGACGATGACCTCCCTGCCGTGCTCCGTCAGGACGACGGTGACGCCTTGGCGCACTTTCGCGGTGATCTTGGCGGGGTTGTGGTTCATCTCTCCAAGCGGGATCGTCTCCATATCTCCAAGGTACACAGAAAATGTGTACCTGTAAGAAGAATGCTGGCCTGGGCAAGTGCGAGCCGAGTCGCCCCAGTGGTTCAGGGCGCTGGCGAATGCCTCTGCGACGCACAGCACACGGCCACTGCTCGGCATTCCGGCGCAGGTGGTGATGCCCGCGCGGACGCGTCGCCCGGCTCTCCTTTGGGGGTCACCCCACCGCCCTGCACGTATTTCATCCACTGGCCGCACCCGCAGGGACGAGAGAGCACCGGCGACATGCGTGGCACCGGGCTGATTGTCGAGCGGGCCGGGGGCTACTGCACGGGGATCGACAGGAGGGACGGCCCGAACCCTGCCTGCCTGGGCTGTGATCTGCTGGTCGGCACGAGGATGGACGACTGCGGATGCTGGCAGGTGGTCCGGCTCGTTCCGCAGGCGGTGGTGCGGCTGCATGACCCGCAGGAGCGGCCGGTCATGGATTGGGCGGAGCTACTGGCCACCGGGGCGCGTCGGGCCCGGCTGTTGGCCGATGTAGCCCACCGCGCCCAGCACTCCCATTCCGACGAAGGCGAGCGTCTCGGCGGCACGGCGGGGATCGGCGAAGCCGGCCGTGTCCATACCTGGGTCCCGAAGCTCCGGTACACCGCTGCAGCGTCCGAACTCGGCGATCCGCTCGCTGGCGGGGGCCGCTGCGCTGCCCTACCGGCCGGGATTGGCCCAAGCTCAGAGCCATGACTACTCGGACTGGTCGTACGTGCCGAGGAGCCCGACCCGCGCGGTTCGGCTGGCGGATCGGTAGACGCACCGGTCCAGAGGCCGGCCGTCCACGGATCAGTCGGCAGCACCTTCTCGAGTGCCTCGGGCTGCTCGGCTCCCTGGGCGGCATACTGCCCGGCAGCGCGAAGGAAAGCATCAGTGAACGTCGACGCCATGGGGGTCACCCTGGTGATGTGGGGAGACGACGATGGCCCGGGCCGCTGGTGCGGTCCGGGCCATCGGCCTGCGGAGGATACGAGATTCGAACTCGTGAGGGGTTGCCCCCAACACGCTTTCCAATTCTCCTCGACACCGTCCGGGTGGGTACGTCACCATCCTGACCTGCGGCGAAGTGAGTCTGGGGTCATCGACCGGACCTCAGCGGACGACGGTGAATGAGACCAGAACTGAGACCACATCCCGCCCTGGGCCTCTGTCACGCAGATGCTCGCAGGTGGCGATCATGATCCTGCGCCCTGCGGGTCGCCGACCGCGCGTCCCAAGGGGACTGCGCTTCGGTCGGAGCGACACGGCAACGTCTGACTCAAGCGGCAGGCAGAAGGCTCTGGAACACCGGTTCCGGACGCCGAGGCTTCCTTGATCTCCGTCAATGGCCTGTCGGGGAAGTGCCCGAGTATCCCCGGGAAGACCCTCCGCCCTTAGGCAGGGTTGCGCCTCCCGGGTGGTCCTCATGCTCGGCGGCGAACCGCCTTCGCGCTGTAGAGCCGGCAAGCGGTAAGAGGTAGGCCTTTCACTGGGCGGCCATGGCAGACGTACGTCACGTACTTGACGTACGTCAATAGCTCGGCGATGCTAGAGCCACCAGGAAAGGGAGGCTCCGATGACGGCAGTCCACTACGAGAGCTACACCGAAGCCCGAACCCACTTCAAGGATCTCCTGGACGCGGCAGGGCAAGGCCGTGTCGCGACGGTTCGCCGAGACACGGAGCACGCTGCCGTGGTTGACGCGAGCAGGCTTCGCCACGCCCTCGCCTTGCTTTGCACCTCCAAGGCAGAAGTCCTCCACGAGGACGGCGGCTGGTCGGCGTTCTTCCCAGGCCTGCCCATCGCGGCGGACGGCGCCACCTTCGAGGAGGCCATCGACGAACTGGTCGACGCCCTTCGCGAGTATGCCGAGGACTGGCACGAGCGGCTTCTGAATGCCCCGAACCACCGCGACAACTGGGGCCTGGTCCAGTTGATCTCTCTGAGCGACAACGCGCAGCTCCGCCAATGGGTCCTCGGGGCTGCTAAGTGACTTGGCCTGAGCCGACTCGCGAACGGCACGAACAGTTCTGCAAGACCGAGGAATGGGAGCGAGTACGTGATGCGCGGGGCCGCACTGGCACCCACCACATCACATACGAGCTCGCCATTCCCGACGGACGCATCCTCCGTACGCGAGTGTCGCACCCAGTGGACCGCACCAGGTACGGCTCCAGTCTGTGGGCGCACATCCTTCGCGACCAGTTGGACGTCACGGAGGGCGTGTTCTGGGCCTGCGTTCTGGACGGCAGGCTTCCCGACCGAGGCACGCCCGCGGCGCCACGCGAGGCGCTGCCCGCGCAACTGGTCTACCTGCTCCTCAACCAAGTAGGACTCACCGAGGAGCAGGTCGCCGAGATGGACAAGAGCCAGGCAATCGAGCGCCTCAACCAGTTCTGGACCGAGGGCTGTTGACCGACGAGCGAGGCTGCACCCCCACGCCTGATCTGTCCTGCGGAGCGACCACACTGTCGTCACGCGCCCTGCGCTTGGTCAGATACTGGTCCGGATCTCGCTTGTAGGTCCCCTCAGGCGGGAGCTGCCCGGGGTGCCCGAGCACGAAGAGGGGCCCCACCGCTCAGCGGTGGGGCCCCTCATTTGCCCGTTCAGGCGAGGCGGAGGATACGAGATTCGAACTCGTGAGGGGTTGCCCCCAACACGCTTTCCAAGCGTGCGCCCTAGGCCACTAGGCGAATCCTCCGTGGGAGAGCTTACTAGACGTTTGGGGGTGCTCGCGAACATGTAGCCGGGGCTCCGACCTGCGGGGTGGTCGGCGGGTGTCCGGACGGGTCCTCCGTACGGGTGGCGTCACGGATCACCCCGGGTATCCGGTACGCTGTTCCACAGCCCCTCGTGTGGCGCTATCTCGCTGAACCCCCCCAGGGCCGGAAGGCAGCAAGGGTAAGTGGGCTCTGGCGGGTGCACGGGGGTCCTGTCGTTTCCAGAGGCCTCCGCTTGTCAGTGGGGACCGTTAGGGTCAGTGACGTGTCGCTCGCTCTCTATCGCCGCTATCGCCCCGAGACCTTCGCCGAGGTCATCGGTCAGGAGCACGTCACCGGTCCGCTCCAGCAGGCGCTGCGCAACAACCGGGTCAACCACGCCTACCTCTTCAGCGGCCCGCGCGGCTGCGGCAAGACCACCAGCGCGCGCATCCTCGCTCGTTGCCTCAACTGCGAGCAGGGGCCCACACCCACGCCCTGCGGCGTCTGCCTGTCGTGCACCGACCTGGCGCGCGGCGGTCCCGGGTCCATCGACGTGATCGAGATCGACGCCGCCTCGCACGGTGGTGTCGACGACACGCGTGACCTGCGGGAGAAGGCGTTCTTCGCCCCCGCATCCAGTCGCTACAAGATCTACATCATTGACGAGGCCCACATGGTCTCGACGGCCGGCTTCAACGCCCTGCTGAAGGTCGTCGAGGAGCCCCCGGAGCATCTGAAGTTCATCTTCGCGACGACCGAGCCCGAGAAGGTCATCGGGACGATCCGCTCGCGCACCCATCACTACCCGTTCCGGCTGGTCCCGCCGGGCACGCTGCGCGACTACCTCGCCCAGGTCTGCGGGCAGGAGGGGATCCAGGTCGAGGACGCGGTCTATCCGCTGGTGGTCCGGGCCGGGGCGGGCTCCGTGCGTGACTCGATGTCGGTGATGGACCAGCTCCTGGCCGGCTCGGACGCCGGCGGTGTGACCTACAGCATGGCCACCGCGCTGCTCGGCTACACCGACGCCGGGCTGCTGGACGAGGTGACCGACGCCTTCGCCGCACAGGACGGCGCCTCGGTCTTCGGGATGGTCGACCGTGTGATCGAGGGCGGCCACGACCCGCGCCGCTTCGTGGCCGATCTGCTGGAGCGGCTGCGCGACCTGGTCATCCTCTCCGCCGTCCCGGACGCGGGTGAGAAGGGCCTGATCGACGCGCCCGCCGACCGGATCGCGCTGATGGAGCAGCAGGCCGGGCGCTTCGGCGCGGCCGAGCTGAGCCGTGCCGCCGACATCGTCAACACCGGGCTGACGGAGATGCGCGGGGCGACCTCGCCCAGGCTGCAGCTGGAGCTGATCTGCGCCCGGGTCATGCTGCCCGGTGCATACGACGACGCCCGGTCCGTCCAGGCCCGGTTGGACAAGCTGGAACGCCGGTCGGCCTTCGGCGGCGGCGGGGTGGAGGGCATGGCCGTGCCGATGGCGGTCGGCCCGTCTGTGGCGGCTCCGATGACGGCCCCGGGCCCGATGACCGCCCCGGGCCCGATCGCGGCCTCCGCCCCGGGGCCGGTGACGGCTCCGGCAGCGACGGTTCCGGCGCCGATGCCGGCAGCCGCGCCGATCGCCTCCGCGCCCGTGCCCGGGGCGCAGGCCCCCGGATCCGGCGCCTGGCCGGTGGCGCGCAGTTTCGCCGCAACGCCGACGACGGCTGCGCCCGCCGCGCCCGCCGCGGCGGCTCCGGTCGTGCCGCAGGCACCCGCGCCTGTGGCCCAGCCCGCACCCGCTCCCCAGCCCGCGCCGACTGCCCAGCCCGCGCCCGTGGCGCAGCCTTCGCCGGCCGCCCAGGGCGGGGCCGGCGAGGTGCGGCGGATGTGGCCGCAGATCCTGGAGGCCGTGAAGGGCCGCCGCCGGGTCACCTGGATGCTGGTGCAGCAGGCGCAGGTCGCCGGATTCGACGGCAGCACGCTCCAGCTGGCCTTCGAGCACGCCGGCACCCGAGACGGCTTCGTCAACGGCGGCCATGACGACATCCTGCGCCAGGCGATGCAGGACGCCCTGGGCGTCTCCTGGAAGATCGACTGCGTGATCGACCCCTCCGGTGGCGGCCGTGGCCCGAGCGGCCCCGGTGCTCCCGGTGGTGGCGGGTCCGGCGGCGGCTGGGGTTCCGGCGCGCCCGCGGCGCCCGTCGGGCCCGGGCCGGGCCCGTCGCAGCAGTTCCAGCCTCCGCAGCAGCAGGCCCAGCCCCCGCAGGCGTTCGCAGGATCGGGGCCGGGGGCCGGGACGGGGACGATGCAGGCGACGGCCGCGCCGGTCCAGGCGCCCTCGGCCGCCGCGCCGCAGGCCGCCGCGGCTCCGCAGCCGGTGCCGCAGACGCCGTCGGCCTACAGTGCTCCGTCCTACAGCGCTCCGGCCTCGGCACCGGTGCCCGACCTGCCGCCGCCGTTCCCGGACTCGCCCGACGACGAGGTTCCGGAGGAGGACGGCCCGGCCTACGCCATGGGTTCGATCTCCGGCCAGGAGCTGATCATCCGGGAACTGGGCGCGACTGTGATCGAGGAGATCGAGCACAACCGCTAGGTGGGTCCTGGCTGACGGTCCGGCCGCGTAGGCTCGCACCGTACGGTCCCGAGACGTACGGCTGTGCGCCGTACGGACGGGCAGCCATGACTTTTGACGTCAGGAGCACATCATGTTCCCCGGTGGCGGACAGCCCGACATGCAGGCACTGCTTCAGCAGGCCCAGCAGATGCAGCAGCAACTCGCCCAGGCCCAGGAGCAGCTGGCGGCGGCCACCGTGCAGGGCACGGCCGGCGGCGGCCTGGTCACGGCGACGGTCAGCGGCGCGGGTGAGCTGAAGGCCCTGGTCATCGACCCCAAGGCGGTCGACCCGGAGGACACGGAGACCCTGGCGGACCTGGTCCTCGCTGCGGTCCGGGACGCCACGTCGGCCGCGCAGCGGCTCGCCGCCGAGCGCCTGGGCCCGCTGGCCCAGGGGCTGGGCGGCGGGGGCATCCCCGGACTGCCCTTCTGAGCCAGGGCCGGCACGCGGCGGCCTGGCCAGGGCCTGCACGCGGCGGCCCGGGCACCGGCCCGGCCAGGGCCGGCACGCGGCGGCCGGGCACCGGCCCGGCACGGGCAGGGGCACAGCCCCGCACTTCTCCGACTTCCTGAAGACTTCCGTACGCCCCCGGCAGGTGGAGTCTGGGTGTGTCGCACGGGTGTGTCGGCCTCCCCGGCCAGAGGATGATGGCCTTCAACAACTCCCAGCAGCAGGTCACTACCCACTCCGGTGGCGAAAGGCAGGACGAGCAGCGTGTACGAGGGCGTGGTCCAGGACCTCATCGACGAGTTGGGCAGGCTGCCCGGCGTCGGCCCCAAGAGTGCGCAGCGGATCGCCTTCCACATCCTCCAGTCCGACCCGGTCGATGTGCGCCGCTTGGCGAACGCGCTCAATGAAGTCAAGGAGAAGGTACGTTTCTGCGCGGTCTGCGGGAACGTTTCCGAGTCCGAGCGCTGCCGGGTCTGCCTCGACACCCGCCGTGACCCCTCGGTCATCTGCGTGGTCGAGGAGCCCAAGGACGTGGTCGCGGTCGAGCGGACCCGCGAGTTCCGGGGCCGGTACCACGTGCTCGGCGGCGCGATCAGCCCGATCGAGGGCGTCGGGCCGGACGACCTGCGGATCAGGGAGCTGATGACGCGACTCGCCGACGGGGTGGTGACCGAGCTGATCCTGGCCACCGATCCCAACCTTGAGGGTGAGGCTACGGCCACCTACCTGGCCCGGCTGCTGAAGCCGATGGGCCTCAAAGTGACCCGACTGGCCAGCGGCCTGCCGGTCGGTGGAGACCTGGAGTACGCCGACGAGGTCACCCTCGGACGGGCCTTCGAAGGGAGACGACTTCTCGATGTCTGACATCAGCGCCACCACCGCAACGATCCATGCCCAGGAGCCGGACGAGTTCGCCGTGCAGATCGCGGACTCCGTCAACAGCTTCGTCCTCGCCGTCCACGAGATCGCCAAGGGCGACGAGCCCGGCAGCGGCATCTCGCTGCTGCTGCTGGAGGTCTCGCAGCTGCTGCTGGCCGGTGGCCGGCTGGGCGCGATCGAGGACGTCCTGCCGGACGACCGCTACGAGACGGACACCGGTCCGGATGTCGACGAGTCCGAGCTGCGCCAGCGCCTCGCGGAGCTGTTGGCGCCGATCGACGTCTACCACGAGATCTTCGACCCCTACGGTCTGCCGGAGAAGCCGGTCCCCTGCCGGATCTCCGACGACATCGCCGGTGTGGTCGCCGACCTCCAGCACGGCCTGGTGCACTACCGCGAGGGCCGGATCTCCGAGGCGCTGTGGTGGTGGCAGTTCTCCTACCTGGCGAACTGGGGTTCCAGCACCACCTCGGTGCTGCGCGCGCTGCACTCGCTGGTGGCCCATGTCCGGCTGGACAGCCCCATCAATGCGGCCGGTGACGGCGTGGACACGGACGACGACGGGCTCACGGACGAGCAGTTGGGGCAGCAGGCCGGCGAGCTGATGGCCGCGGAACTGGGTGTGCACGGCGCGGAGTAGCACGGAAGCAGCGCGGCACGGCGTGCCGCGGCGGGAGTGCCCGGGTCGGGATGTGTGCGCATCGTCCCAGGCCAGGAATCGTCTCGCCCGATGAGCATGAAGTCTCAGCATCTGGATACAGGTAGGCGTGGCGGCCCCGGTCGATAGACTGGGCCGCGCGTATGCCCCAGTGGCTGCGCTGCCTGAACCACCGCAGTACCGGGAGACCGGAAGATCCGAGGAGCGCACGTGGGCCTTGTCGTGCAGAAGTACGGCGGCTCCTCCGTCGCTGATGCCGAGGGCATCAAGCGCGTCGCCAGGCGAATCGTCGACACCAAGAAGGCCGGCCATGAGGTCGTCGTCGTGGTGTCCGCGATGGGCGACACGACGGACGAGCTCATCGATCTCGCTGAGCAGGTGTCACCTTTCCCTGCCGGACGCGAGCTCGACATGCTGCTGACCTCAGGGGAGCGCATCTCCATGGCGCTCCTGGCCATGGCCATCAAATCCCTGGGTCACGAGGCCCAGTCCTTCACCGGCAGCCAGGCCGGGGTCATCACCGACTCCGTCCACAACAAGGCGCGCATCATCGATGTGACGCCGGGCCGCATCCGTACCGCCCTCGACGAGGGCAACATCGCGATCGTGGCCGGCTTCCAGGGCGTCTCCCAGGACAGCAAGGACATCACCACCCTCGGCCGGGGCGGCTCGGACACCACGGCCGTGGCGCTGGCCGCCGCGCTCGACGCCGAGTGCTGTGAGATCTACACCGATGTCGACGGCGTCTTCACCGCCGACCCCCGCGTGGTGAAGAAGGCCCGCAAGATCGACGAAATCGGCTACGAGGACATGTTGGAGCTGGCATCCTCCGGTTCCAAGGTGCTGCTCGCCCGCTGTGTCGAGTACGCCCGCCGCTACAACATGCCCATCCATGTACGGTCGTCCTTCTCTGGAAACGTCGGTACCTGGGTCCGTAACCAGCCCGAAGGGGGCGAAATGGAGCACGCCATCATCTCCGGGGTCGCCCACGACACGTCGGAGGCCAAGGTCACCGTCGTCGGCGTGCCCGACAAGCCCGGTGAGGCGGCCCGGATCTTCCGTGCCATCGCCGATGCCGAGATCAACATCGACATGGTGGTGCAGAACGTCTCCGCCGCGTCGACCGGCCTGACGGACATCTCCTTCACCGTGCCCAAGGCCGAGGGCCGGAAGGCCATCGAGGCGCTGGAGCGCGTCCAGCAGGGCATCGGCTTCACCTCGCTCCGCTACGACGACGAGATCGGCAAGATCTCGCTGGTCGGCGCCGGGATGCGGTCCAACCCCGGGGTCACCGCGACCTTCTTCGAGGCGCTGTCCGGGGCGAGCGTCAACATCGAGCTGATCTCCACCTCGGAGATCCGCATCTCCGTGGTGACCCGTGCCGACGACGTCTCCGAGGCGGTCCGCGCGGTCCACAGCGCCTTCGGTCTGGACAGCGAGACCGACGAAGCCGTCGTCTACGGCGGGACCGGTCGGTGAACTCCGGCGGAGGCGATCAGGTCGGTGAGAGCGTGGCCCATCGGGCCCACGCAGCTCGCAGACCGACCCTCGCCGTCGTCGGCGCCACTGGCGCCGTCGGCACGGTCATGTTGGAACTGCTCTCCACCCGCGCCGACGTGTGGGGCGAGATCCGCCTGATCGCCTCCGCCCGCTCCGCCGGCCGCAAGCTCACCGTCCGCGGTGAGCAGGTCGAGGTGCACGCGCTCAGCGAGGACTGCTTCGACGGGGTGGACGTCGCCATGTTCGACGTGCCCGACGAGGTGGCCGCGCACTGGGCGCCGATCGCCGCCGCCCGGGGTGCGGTCGTGGTCGACAACTCCGGCGCCTTCCGGATGGACGAGGACGTCCCGCTGGTCGTCCCCGAGGTGAACGCCTCGGCCGCGCGGACCCGTCCGCGCGGGATCGTCGCCAATGCCAACTGCACCACGCTGACGATGATCGTCGCCATGGGCGCGCTGCACGCCGAGTTCGGCCTGAAGGAGCTGGTGGTCGCCTCCTACCAGGCCGCGTCCGGAGCCGGGAAGTCCGGCGTGGACGCGCTCCGGCAGCAGATCGCCACCGTCGCCCAGGACGGCGACCTCGGTACCAGGACCGGGGACGTCCGGCGCGCCATCGGCGAGACCGGGCCGTTCCCCGCGCCGCTGGCGCTCAACGTCATCCCCTGGGCGGGTTCGCCGGCCGACGCCGGCTGGTCCTCCGAGGAGATGAAGGTCCGCAACGAGTCGCGGAAGATCCTGGGCCTGCCGGAGCTCAAGGTCTCCGCGACCTGCGTCCGGGTACCGGTGGTCACCACCCACTCGCTGGCGGTGCACGCGGTGTTCGAGTCCGACGTGACCGTCGAGCGTGCCCACGAGATCCTGGCCTCGGCGCCCGGCGTCGTGCTCTACGACGACCCGGCCACGGGCGAGTTCCCCACCCCGGTCGACGCGGTCGGCACCGACCCGACCTGGGTCGGCCGGGTCCGCCGCTCGCTGGACGACCCGCGTGCGCTGGACCTCTTCCTCTGCGGCGACAACCTGCGCAAGGGCGCGGCGCTGAACACCGCGCAGATCGCCGAGTCGGTGGCGGCCGAACTCGGCTGAGCCCCGACCGGGTCCGACCGGGTCCGGCTCGCGCCGCCGGAGCAGGGCCTGTTACTGACGGGGCCCGTGGGGCGAGGTCGCACCCGAGAGTTCTTGAGCTCCGTGTGTTGCGAACCTGCGGCGAACCGGGCGCGAGTCGGTCAGTTCCAGTGACGCGTGCCTGGGCGCCCCGTACCGTTGAGCCATCAACAGCAGTCGTTGGTCACGGACGGGGAGGCGGCGGGATGTTCGACTACTCCCACCGGTACCAGCTGTGTCCGTCCGGTGATTCTCCGTCGTTCCCGTGCAACCATCGCGCGGCCTCGCACGTCCAACTGGCGTGGGAGAGATGGCGGGGAGCATGGTCGTGGCCGGGAGGATGCCCGTGACCGCGCCCTTTCCCGGCGTCCGCAGAGTTGTTGAGCGAACCATCGACCGGACGATCGACCGCACCCTGGACCGCGGTCTCGACCGGACCGCCGACCGGACCATGGACCGGACCGTGGAGCGCGGCCTCGACCGGGGCCTCGATCGCGGCCTCGACCGGGCCGAGTTCACCTCGGTCGTCGCCGAGGGCGCCAGCGTCGACCTGCTCACCGAGACCTACCAGGCCCACTACCGCTCGCTGTTGGGCCTCGCCGCGCTGCTCCTGGACGACACCGCCTCCTGCGAGGACGTCGTCCAGGAGGCGTTCATCCGCGTCCACGCCGCCCGCCGCCGGGTGCGGGAGCCCGAGAAGACCCTCGCCTACCTGCGGCAGACGGTCGTCAACCTGTCGCGTTCCACGCTGCGGCGACGGATCATGGGGCTGCGGCTGCTGCCCAAGCCCATGCCGGACATGGCCAGCGCCGAGGAGGGCGCGTACGACGCCCTGGAGCGCGACCAGCTGCTGAAGGCCATGCGCGGCCTCCAACGGCGCCAGCGCGAAGTTCTGGTGATGCGGTACTTCGCCGACATGACAGAGGCCCAGGTCGCGGAGAGCCTGGGCATCTCGATCGGCTCGGTCAAGGCGTACGGCTCGCGCGGGCTGGCCGCGCTCCGGATCACGATGGACTCGGGGCCGGAGTCATGAGTGGCGCCGAGGAGTTCGGGCCGGGCACGGACCCGGAGCACCTGCCCGCCGCTCCGGCTCCGCCGCAGCCCCGCTCGGCCGTGCGGGTGGTGCGGCCCGGCGGCAGCGGGCGCAGCGGGGCCGGTGCGATCCCGCCCATGCCGATGGCCCCGCCCAGCGTCCTTCCCCCCTGGCTCGCCGCCGAGCAGAGCGCCGGGCCCTTCTCCGCCGTCGATCCGCTCGACGCGGAGCTCGGGCCCGAGGAACGCAGGCTGCGTGAGCACCTGCACAGTGCGGTCGGCGGGCTCCGGCCGTCCGCCGACTCCCTGGACAGCCTGCGGCGGGCCGTCCCCCAGCGGCGCGCACGACGCCGTCGGCGCGGTGGCGTGGTGACCGCGCTGGTGCTCGGAGTCCTCGGTGGTGCGCTGCTGCACGGGATGGTGACCTCGTCGACCCTGGCCCAGGGACCGCAGGCGGGCCAGGGCTACCAGAGCGCGGCGCCCTCCTCCTCGGACCGGGAGGGCAGTTCGGGCACCTCGGTCAACCCGGTCGTGCCCTACCTGCCCGCGCCGAGCATCGGGACCAACGGTTCTCCGCCGCCGCAGCCGGAGAGCAACGGGACGGGCGGCGTCCTGCCGAGCGGTTCGCGCTCGGGCTCCGTCGAGCCGTGGTCGTCGGACGCCACCGGCCTCAGCCCCGGCCAGAGCGCAGCTGCCCCGGCCGCCGAGTGCACCGGCGGGCAACTGGGCAACGGGTACTCGTCGGTGGGCACCGCCGGCGCGTCCGGCACGCTGTACGGCTGGTTCCAGGTGACCAACGTCTCCTCGACGACCTGCCAGGTGACGCTGGCCGGGACGGTGGCGGTGCAGTCCGTCAGCGGGACCCTCGCCTCCCGGATCACGGTCGAGGAGCACATCGCCGGGGACCCGGCCACCCTGCTGCCGACCCCGGCCGCCACGCCCGCTCCGGTCGTGCTGTCGGCGGGGCAGTCGTTCGTGGTGGACTTCGCCTGGGTCCCGAGCACCGGTGCGGCGGGCTCCGCCTGCACCGCCAGCGCCTCGCCGACGGACGCGACGCCCACCGCCGGTGACACCGGCTCCGCTGCGGACTCGACCCAGGGCGCCGTACCCAGCGCGAGCGCCGGCAGCGAACCGGGCGGCACGCCGCCCTCGGTCACGCTGCTGCTCACCCCCGGCGCCGCCGGGTCGCCCACGGTCGACGCCGTCATCGGCAACGCCTGCGCGGGTACGGTCTACGACACCCTGCCGCTCGCCGCAGGCTGAACGCGGGGTGGCCCCGGCCGGAACGGTACCGGGCGACCCCTCTGCAGGGCCCTCAGGGAGGGTCGTTACCGTGGGGGCGTGTACCGGTTCCTCTTCACCCCGCGCTGGCTCGGCCTCCACCTCTTCGCCGTGCTCGCCGTGCCGCTGTGCATCTGGCTGGGTGTGTGGCAGCTCAGCCGCTTCGAGCAGCGCACGCACACCGGGGGCCACCGCGCGGCGCAGGCCGCCGAGCACATCGACAACGCGGTGCCGCTGTCCAAGCTGCTGGCCGGCGCGGACGCCGACACCGTCACGGCCGGTGACGCGGGTCGCGAGGTCACCTTCTCCGGGCGCTACGACGCCGCGCACCAGCTGCTGGTGCCGCAGCGCGAGGTCGACGGGAAGAACGGCTACTACGTACTCACCCCGCTGCTGCTCGCCGACGGCACCCACATCGCGGTGATCCGGGGCTGGACCGCGAGCCCGGCCCAGGTCGCCGCTCCGGCGGCGGGTGAGACCGTGCTGCACGGGCGGCTGCAGATCTCCGAGGACGCGAGCACCGCCGGGGTGATCTCCACCGGCATCCTGCCGAGCGGCCAGATCGGCATGATCAGCCCGGCGACCTTGATCAACATTCTGCCGTACAGCGTCTACGACGGCTGGATCGCGCTGGACGCGGGCTCGACCAGCCTGGTGCCGGTGCCGACCTACCAGGCCTCGCAGGGCGACGGCCTGACGCCGGAGGCGCTGCAGAACCTCGGCTACACCTGTCAGTGGTTCGTCTTCGCCGGTTTCGTTGTCTTCATGTGGTTCCGCCTGGTCCGCCGGGAGGCGGAGGTCGCCCGCGACCGTCAGCTCGGCATCTTCACCGCAGAAGCGGTCTGAGGTCGGGTCCCGGGTCGGCCCGGGCCGACCTGGGGTCGGCCCGGGTCCCGGGGCTCAGGCCAGGTGCCGGGCCACGAAGTCCAGTTCCAGCCGCAGCTGCTTCACCCGCTCCTCCACCACCAGCGATCCGTGTCCGGCGTCGTAGCGGTAGACCTCGTGCACCTTCCCGGCCTGCTCCAGTCGTTGGACGTAGTTCTCGACCTGGGTGATCGGACAGCGCGGGTCGTTGAGCCCGGCGCTGATGTAGACCGGGGCCTTCACCTCGTCCGCGTAGGTGATCGGGGACGAGGCCGCGTAGCGCTCCGGGACCTCCTCCGGCGTGCCGCCGACGAGCGTGCGGTCCATCGACTTCAGCGCCTCCATCTCGTCGTGGTAGGCCTGGACGTAGTCGGCGACCGGGACCGCGGCCACGCCCAGGGTCCACAGCTCCGGCTGGACGCCGAGGCCGAGCAGGGTCAGGTAGCCGCCCCAGGAGCCGCCGGTGAGCACCAGTCGGGCGGGGTCGGCCAGCCCCGACTCCACCGCCCAGGCGCGGACGGCCGCGATGTCCTCCAGCTCGATCAGGCCCACCCGGTGCCGCAGCGCGTCCGTCCAGGCCTGGCCGTAGCCGGTCGAGCCGCGGTAGTTGATCCGGACCACGGCGAAGCCGTGGTCCACCCAGGCGGCCGGCGCGGAGGCGAAGGCGTCGCTGTCGTGCCAGGTCGGTCCGCCGTGGATGTCGAACACCACCGGGTAGGGACCCTCGCCCGCGGGCCGCTGCACCAGGGCGTGGACAGGCCCGCCGGGGCCGTCCACCCACACGTCCTCGACCGGCACCGAGGGTGGCGCCTGCGGGCCGGGCGCGGCCAGCACCACGCTGCCCCGCGCCGGGCCACCGGTGGCGCGGACGACGGGCGGCTGCGCGGCGGAGGACCAGAGGAACTCCACGCTGCCGTCCGGCCGCGCGCCCGCCTCGGACACCGTTCCCGGCGGGGTGTCCAGCCGCTCCAGCGCGGCGGTGGCCAGGTCGTAGCGGTAGAGCTCGCTCCGTGCGTGGTAGGTGTGCTCGACCAGCAGCGCGGAGGCGTCCGGGTACCAACTGGCGGAGAGGTCGCCCGGCAGGTCCAGCACCAGTTCGGTCTGGGCGCCGGTGGAGGTGTCCCACAGCAGCGGCTCCCAGCGGCCCCGCCGCTGGTGCGCGACCAGCATCCGGGGGTCGCCGGCGAGCGGCGCGAAGCCGAGGCAGGACAGCCCGAGCGGCTCCTCGCGGCCGGTGCAGTCGTCCAGTTCGGCGACGGTGACGACATCGGCGTCGGTCCCCGCGGGCACCCGGACCACCCGCAGCGCGGAGTGCATGGCGTCGCCGTGCTCGGTGTGCTCGATCGCGAGCAGGGCGCCGTCGTGGGAGAGGTCGCCGACGCCCGCCGACTCGTGGTGCCGGTACACCACGAGCGGTTCGCCCGCCGTGCGGACCAGGTGCAGGGTCGAGCCGTCCTCGTCCGTCGACCGGCCCACGACCGCCAGCACACCTGTCCCGGGCCGACCCAGCGCCAGTCCGGCGGAGTAGGCGGGGGCCAGGCCGGGGACGGCCTCCGGGTCCGCCCCGGTCCGCTTCACACCGCCGTCCGAACCGCCGTCCGAACCGCCGTCCGAAGCGCCGTCCGCGTCAAGGCTGAAGCGCTGGCGCCGCCAGACGCCGAACTCGTCGCCGTCCGTGTCGTCGAACCACCAGATCCACTCGCCGTCGGGGCTGAGCACGGCGTCCATGGTGCCGTTGGCCCGGTCGGTGACCTGACGGCGGTCGCCGGTCGCCCGGTCCCAGGCGTACACCTCGTAGGTCCCGGTGGCGTTGGAGACGAAGAGGGAGCGGTCGGGCGCCTCCTCGGCCCACTCGGGCAGGCCGACCCGGGCGGCCCGGAACCGCTGCTCCCAGGCCGGCAGGTCGGCGAAGTCCGGCTGTTGCTGCGTCATCTCGCTGCTGCTCATGGCACCATCCTGCCTCGCGTGGACGCCGTCGCGGACCGCATGACCGAACCCGGGCCCGTCCGCACGTCCGCAGGTCCGCCCGTCCGCAGGTCCCCACGTGCGCACGTCCGCCGGAACGCCGATGCCCCGCCGGCCCGGGGTGGCGGGGCATCGGGGCATCGGGGCGTCGACGTTCGGACGGTCCGTCGACGGTGCTGGATGAGACGGTGCTACATGAGGTAGCCGGACACGTCGGAGAACACTTCCGACGTGCTCGACACGAACAGGTCGACCTTGCCGTCCGCGCCGATCGGAGCGACGACCTCGTTCGGGATCGCCGTCCGGGGGCCCCAGATGAGCGTGGTCACGCCCGGAATCCGGGTCTGGTCGGCCCAGGTGAGGAGGTAGCCGACCTGGCTGCTCCCGCTGACGGTGACGTTCATGACCACGTACTTCGCCCCGGCCGGGACGCCGCCCCGACCGGTGACCTGCAGCGCGTAGATCTTGCCGCCGGTGATCGGGGCGGACAGGAAGCGGGTCGGGGTGGTGCTGGTGAAGGAGGCGCCGCCGGTGCCCTGGGTGAAGTACCCGTCGACATCGGCGATCACGTTGGTCTTCCCGTACACCAGGAGCCTGATGCTGCCGTCGGCGCCGATCGGCACGAAGGCCAGGCCGCTCTGGGTGGCCCCCTTCGCCGTCCAGGTGAGGTCGGTGACGTTCGCCGTCGGACTGCCCTGCGGGTAGGCCGCGAGGTAGCCGGCGCCGGTGGTGTTGGTGACGATGAGGTTCACCGCGGCGACCTTGGCCCCGGCGGGCACGCCGCCCCGGCCGATCACCTTCAGGGTGATGATGCCGGAGACCGGGGTCCTGGTGGAGATGCCGTTCGCGTAGCGGGTGTCCAGGATGCGGGCCGGGGTCGTCACGCCGGTGTAGGTCAGGCCGTTGGCGTCATTGGAGTAGTACCCCTGGATGGTGGCGATGACGGCGGCGGCGGAGCCGGAGACGAGGAAGTCGACCCTGCCGTCGGCCGGCACCGGGACGGTGACCAGGTTGGAGAGCGTCTGGCCGGCCTGCCAGTCGAGGTTGGAGGTACCGGGACGATGCGTGTCGTCACCCCAGGCCGTCAGGTAGCCGGACCCGTTGGTCTTGGTGACGGTGACGTTGAGGACGACCGAGGTGACGCCGTTGGACGGCATGCCCGGGATCGCCGAGTTGCCCTCGATCTGCACCCCGGTCACGGCGTTGGAGGGCACGGTGCTGGGACGGGTGTTGAGGACGACCGTCGCGTTGACCGGGTGGTAGGTGCTGACGCCGGTGGCGGCGGTCGGGAGGCTGCCGCACAGGGTGGCGGTGAGGTTGGCCGCGTTCGGCTCGCCCAGACCGGTGGTCAGGTCGTAACCGGTGGTCGAGTTGTATCCGCGGTCACCGTAGAGCACGTTGTTGCCCGAGGTGATGTCGGTGAAGTCGTTCTGGTAGCTGGCGCCGGCCGCCTTGTACAGGTCGAAGTTGAGGTAGCCGAGCGGGCCGTTGGCCTTGCAGGCTCCCTCGCTGTCGGCGATGGCGGTCAGCGCGGCCCAGGTCGGGGTGGCGCCACTGGTACCGCCCATGGTCTGCCAGTTGCCCCAGAGGTAGATGGGGTAGCCCTCGAAGGGGTCCGCCAGGGCGGAGACGTCCGGGACCTGGCGGCAGGCGCCGGCGCTGGTGGCATGACAGGCCGAGGCGCTGTAGCCCTGGCCGGTGAAGCCCTTCTGGAAGTTGGAGCCGCCGTTGGTCAGCGGAGCCTCGACCGACACGCCGCCGCCGCTGGCGCCGATGCCGGAAAGCGCCGTCCCGGTGTTCCAGACGGCCCGTGAGTACGCCGGGTCACCGGACAGGGTGGTGCCGCCGACACCGGTCACGAAGGGCTGGCTGGCCGGGTCGTTCACCGAATCGGTGTTGGCGTTGGTGGGGCTCCCGTAGCAGTCCACCGCGCCGTTGTCGCCGCTGGCCGCGAAGATCGTCTGACCTTGGGCCGCGGCCTCCTCCGAGTAGTAGTTCTCCGCCGTGATGACGCTCGGGTCGGTATTGAGCTGGCAACCGCCCCAACTCATCGACAGCACCTGGGCGCGGTCGTCCGTCACCATCTCCTGGTAGGTGTTCAGCCAGTCGGCGTCGGTGAAGGCGCTGCTGAGGTCAGGGCCCTCGTAGTCGATGATCGACGCTCCCGGAGCGAGGCTGACCAGGTCGTCCAGGTCGAGCGTCGCCTCCTGGCCGACGTCCGTCTGCGAACTCGGCGGGGCCTTCCCTCCGCCGTCGACCGAGACCGTGCTCACCGGCACGTGCGTGCCGTAGCAGGCCTGGTAGGCGGCGAGGTCGGACGGTGCGTACCGCTCGAACTCGATGACGCCGATGGTGACGCCGGAACCGCTGGTGGCGTTGTGCTCCATGTTGTAGGTGCCGGCGAGGTCCGCAGCGCTGTAGTAGCCGTCGCCGTCCGTGCCGAGCCCATTGGCGCCGAGGGCGGTGACGGCGTCGTTGCAGATCTGCGGGCCGCCCGTCGCGTCCGCGGTGACGGACCGGGTGCGCTGCAGGGACGTGCGTGCGCCGAGGGCCGGCCGGGTGCCGTGCGCCTGCGGGGCGGTGTGGAACGACACCCGCTGGCTCAGCGTGTCCAGACCGGTCACGCCGGACACATCGGCGGCCACGGCTCCGGAGAGCAGCGGTGCGGCGGTGTTGGCGTAGGCGTTCCGGTGGTCCGCCAGCCGGTAGCTGGTGAAGCTGGTGTGGAAGGCGGATCCGGCGGCTGCCAGCGTGGTGTTGACTGCGATCGACAGACCGTCGGCGCTGACCTCGCCGGGCTTCAGGCCCGCCTTCCTGAGCGCGGCCTCGACGTTGTCGATGCTGCTCTGCGCGGGGCCGAAGACCGAGGCGAACTGGCCCTTGGCCAGGTAGTGGTGGAACTCCGGGCTGCCCTTGGTCGAGACGGCGTCGACGTACTTCTGCAGTTCGCCGGGGTTGCGCGGTTCGAGGCCGATGCTCAGGGTCACGGCCGTGCTTCCGCTGGGGGTACCGGTGCGGACCGAGCCGGCCGGTACTCGCGGGACGGCACCGACCCGCTGCGGGGCGGTGGTGGCGGCGGTTGTCGCGGCCCGGGCCGAGGGGGAGGGCGTTCCCACACCGACGGCCGACGCGGTGGTGGCGGTGGTGACGGTCAGTCCCGCGACTGCGGCCGTGGCAGCGATCACCAGGCCTGTCCGGTAGCGGGACCGTCCGGAGGCGTGGCGGCCGGCCTGAGCGGGTTCTATGGAACCCTCCGGGGCCGCAGTGACCTTCTTGGCCATGCAGGTTCTCCTATGGACTGGCTCGCGTCGCGCTGGGCGGCGTGACGCGTGTGCCGGGCGTGGTCCCGGCGCGGCCGTCGTGCGGAGGGAGGGCAGCACCCGCGAAGAGCGACTGTGGCGGCTCTCGTTGGGACTGCAAGTGATGGAGAACGGACACCGTTCCTACAGCGCACGAATCGGCGCTGGTACGACCCCCCGACCGAACGGAATACAAACGTTTTCTATCAGGGATGATCGGCTGTTGTCCCCGGGGAAAGAAGGCCCTGAGTCTTCGTTATGAGAATGAAGCTGTGCAGGTGGGCCGGTGCGTCCGGGCGGGCTGGTGATATCAACCGCTGTGCCCGATGTACCCGGTGTGCCCGGTCCTCCGACGGGCTCACTGCCCGGCGCCGCTCCGACTGCGGCTCATCGTCAGTGCCAGCAGCGCGAACGCCAGCAGCACCACGGCCACCGTCCGCGCGCCCGCCGCGCCCGGCAGCAGATGCAGGGTCAGGGTCACCGCCGCGACGCCCAGCGCGGTACCCATGCCCCGGCCCATGTTGACCATGCCGCCACCGGTGCCGGCCGACGAGCCCGGGATCGCCCGCATCACCAGCGTGTTGTTGGCCGGGGTGAACACCCCGAGCGCGAGGCCGAGCAGCCCCAGTGACACCGGGAGCACGTCGGACGTCATCGGCAGTGCCGCCAGCAGTCCGAGGGCGGCCACGCAGCCCGCCGCTCCCGCCGTACATCGGGCCCGGTCGCTCCAGTCGTTCGGGAGCAGCCGGTCGCCGAGCGTCGCGGCGAGGGCGAAGCCGAGCGGCAGCGCGGTCAGCACCAGCCCGGCTTCGAGCGCGGAGCCGCCGTGCCGGGCGAGTACCACCGGGACCAGGACCAGCGGCCCGAACAGCACCAGGTAGCCGCAGAGTCCGCCGACCAGGCCGGGGGCGATGCCTCCTCGGCGCAGCAGCTTCAGGTCGATCAGCGGGGCCGTGTGGCCGCGCTGCCGACGGACGAAGGCCCAGCCCGCGCCGACCGCCGCCGCGAACAGCAGGGCGGCGGTCCAGACCGGGAGGCCCAGGCCGGAGCTGATGGACAGTCCGAGCATCGCGGCGGTGCTCGCCGCACCCAGCAGCAGCACGCCGACCGCGTCCACACCGGCCGTGCCCAGCCCCTGGCGGGTGCGCGGCAGCAGGTAGTGGCCCGCGACCAGCGCGACGATCCCGACCGGAACGTTGATCAGGAAGACCCAGCGCCAGCCCACGGTGGCCACCAGGGCACCGCCGATGGTCGGCCCGAGCGCCAGCCCGATGGCCTGCCCGGCCGCCTGCATCCCGAGCGCGGTCCGCATCTTCCCGGACGGCGCGCTGGTGCTCACCAGGGCCACGCTGTTGGCCTGCATCAGCGCCGCGCCCACGGCCTGCACGATCCGGAAGGCGACCAGGATCCCCAGCCCCGGCGCGAGCCCGCAGGCCGCCGAGCCTGCGGTGAACACGGCGAATCCGTAGAGGTACATCAGCTTGCGGCCGTGCACGTCGGAGAAGCGACCGGCCGGGACCAGCAGCGCGATCAGGACCAGGAGGTAGGAGAGCGACACCCACTCGACGGCGGCGGGTCCGGCATGGAAGGCAGTGCCCAGCGACTGGTAGGTGAGGGTGACGATGCTGGCGTCGAGCTGTCCCATGAAGGCCCCGAAGCAGACGGCGGCGACCGCCAGCCGCCAGGCCCAGGACTGCCCCCGTATTCGCTCCGGACGCGGCCGCTCCTGGGTGAGCAGCGCCCAACCGCGCGGCCGCTCGGTCGGCAGTGGGAGCAGGAGTTGGAGCGGTTGCCCCGTCGGCCGTGTGGCCTCACTGGTGGCCATGCTCTCTCCCCGGTCTGCCGGCGACGTCGGTCGGCGCCTGGAACCAGGTTACATCTGTGGCAGACATATTCGTAAGACGATGTGATCTGAGATCGAGGTAATGCGGATCGGAGTGGTCCGGCGGCTCATGCCTCGTGCCGTCCGCGCGCCGGAGCGGTTCCTTCGCCCAGGGGGCGGTCGGTCCGGGAGGGGCGGGTGCCGGTGGCGACGCTTGCGGTCCGGAGGGCGGCTCCGACCCGGGCCGCGCCGCGTGCGGTGCCGGCCTCGCCGCGTCCGACGGCGACGGCGACGGCGACGGTGACGGGGCAGGCTGCTCAGGCCGCAGCGGGCTCCGGGGCCAGGAGCGCGTCGATCTCGGCCAGTTCCTCGGAGGTCGGCACCCACTGTCCGGCGGCGGCGTTGGCGCGCACCTGCTCGGCGTTGCTCGCCCCGGCGATGACCGAGCCGCAGCCGGGCCGTGCGGCGAGCGCGCCCACGCCGATCTCCAGCACGCTCCGGCCGTGCGCCTCGCCCCAGGCGGCCAGGCGTTCGACCGTGTCGAGGCCGGCCTCCGTCACCCGCTCGGGCCGCGACTCCAGGCGCGAGCCTGCGGGCACGCCGGTGGCACGGCGCACCTTCCCGGTGAGCAGTCCGTTGGCGAGTGGGAAGTACGGAAGCACGCCGAGGCCGTAGTGCAACGCCGCAGGGACCACCTCGCGCTCCACGCCGCGTTCGAGCAGCGACCATTCGTTCTGGGCGGAGACGAACGGCACGGCACCCGTCTCCCGGGCGACGTGCGCGGCCTCGGCGAGCTGCCAGCCGGCGAAGTTGGAGTGCCCGAGGTAGCGCACCTTGCCTTCGCTCACCAGCTCGCTGAGCGCGGCGAGCGTCTCGGCGATCGGCGTGCGCGGGTCGGGGGTGTGCAGCTGGTAGAGGTCGATGTGGTCGGTCTGCAGGCGTCGCAGCGACTCCTCGACCGCGCGCCGGATGTAGGCGCGGCCGCCCTTCGCCCCGGCCGCTGGTCCGTACCCCAGGTCGACGTGCTGATGACCGAACTTGGTCGCCAGCACCACCGTGTCGCGCCGCCCCTTCAGCGCCTGGCCGAGCAGGGTCTCGGAGGCGCCCCCGCCGCCGTACATGTCGGCCGTGTCCAAGAGGGTCACCCCGGCGTCGAGTGCCGCGTCGACCACCGCGAGTGTCTGCGCCGCGTCGAGACGCCTGCCGAAGTTGTTGCAGCCGAGTCCGACCACGGAGACGAGGAGTCCGCTGTTGCCGAGCGTTCGATAGTCCATGGGGCCAACCTAAGCTGCGCAACGGACCGAGTGACCTGTGACACATCTTCGGAGTCGTGCAGCGGATGGTGCGGCGCCGCCGTCAACAGGGTGATCGTCGGACCGAACGAGGGAGGGCTCCTGTGCGACGCGCATCAGGACAGAGCCGGAGAAAGGGGAGGAGGGCGGAGTGAGAACGACCGACGAACCCGGTTCCCCGGACTTCGCCGCCTTCGTCGCCCAGCGCTCGGCCGCGCTGTTCCGCAGCGCCTACGTGCTGACGGGCAGCCAGGATTCGGCCCAGGAGCTGCTCCAGGAGGCACTGGTCCGGGCGTGCGGGCGCTGGCGGCGAGTGTCCGAGGCCGATTCCCCCGAGGCGTACGTCCACCGAATAATGATCAACCTGGCCAATGACCGCTGGCGGCGCTGGCGTCGCACGGCTCCCGTCCAGGACCTCGCGGACCGACCGGTCCCCGGGGACGAGTACGGGCGCGTCGATACGCGTGACCAGATCATCCGGGCGCTGCACCGCCTGCCCATGGGGATGCGCACCGTCATCGTCCTGCACTACTTCCACGACATGTCCGACACGCAGATCGCCGCCACCATGGGCATCTCGCCCGGCACGGCCCGGTCCCAGCTCGCCCGCGGTCTGCGGAAGCTGCGCGACCAGCTCCCGCAGCCGCCGCTGCACCCCGCCCGGCAACAACGCGCCCCGGAGCAACGCGCCCCGCAACAACGAGCCCACCAGGCAGTACAAGCGGCCCACGAGCACCTCGGAGGCAGGCGATGACGCCGTCGGCACCACCACCGTCCGGCCCCTGCGGGCACGACCACGACTTCGAGGAGAGGCTGGTCCAGTCCATGAACGAGTTCGCCGACGGGACGGCCTCGCCGACGCTCGACGCGGGCCGGATCGGGCGGCGGGCCCGCCGCAGGCGCTTCGCGATGACCGGGGCGAGCGTCGCCGCCGTCCTGGCCGTCGTCGTCGGCGGCACCGCGCTCTCGACCATCGCCGGCTCGCCCTCCTCGAAGCCGGCCCCGGCCGCCGCCACCACACGAGGGCCGAGCGCCGTAGCCGCGCCGCGCCCTTCCGCCGCCCGGCGCACGGTGCAGGTCCCCGATGTGGTCGGCCTGAGCCAGGCCGAGGCCACAGCGGTGCTGGCGACCGCCAGGCTCCGCGTCGGTACCGTCGCCACCCAGGCCGATGGCGCCCAGCCCGCCGGCCGGGTCATTGCGACGATCCCCGCGCCCAACAACCAGGTGCCGTCCGGCTCCCCGGTCGAGCTCTGGATCTCGACCCGCTGAAACCCAGGTCGATCACCGGGCCACGACCACTCCACGACATGCCCAGCAACATGCCCATCCGTCCGCACACCGCCCTGGAGTACCTGTGAACCGCCGTACCGTCGCGCTCGCCCTCGGCGCCCTCGTGGCTTCGGCTGCCCTGAGCAGCTGCTCGCCGACGGGGGTGGGCCCGACCGGCTCAAGCACGTCGAGCAGCAGCCTCGGCCAGAGCACGACGAGGCCGCCGGCGGGCTCCGCGCCCACTGCGCCGGCAGGCTCCGCGCCCACTGCGGCGGGGGGCGCGAGCGCTGCCGGCAACGGGACGTGCCCGGGACGGCCGCCGGCGACCCGCTATGTGGCTCTCACCGGGCACGACACCGCAGCGGACCTCGTGGAGCTCGTGGTCCGTAGCGGCCACTACGTCTGCGACAGCCCGGCCGATCCGGACGCCGCCGTGTTCGTCCCCACCGGTTCGGAGCAGGAACTCGTCATCCGCGAGGATGCGCAGATCACCGCCACCACCCCGGTGACCACCGGAACCAGCGGTCGGCCGGTCTCCCTGCAGGCACTGCTGAACTGGATCGGCGCCCACCCCGACACACTGGCGGTCTTCACCTACGAGACGGATCCGCAGGGCCGCATCGTCCGCCTCACCGAGATGTACAACGGCTGAAGCCGGGAGCCGAGTGAATCCGGGGGTCGAGACCCACGAGTTCTTGAACTGGCGCACGGCGCGAGGCCGGTGGCTGTCCTACTCGGTCGGGATGACGATCACGGACGCCGTCCACCACGCCGTCCACCACGCCGTCCACCACGCCGTCCACCACGCCGTCCACCACGCCGTGCTCCAGGTCCCGGCTTCGGCCTGGACCCCGACGGTCAGGTCCGAGACGGTGCACGGGTGGCCGAACTGGCCGGCGACGTCCTGAAGGGCCGGCCGGTGGGGATGCGGCCGATCGTGCGCAAGGAACGACCCCACCCCGGAGTGCAGTTGAGGTTCACCAACGCCGACGGCATGCGCCTGACGTGCTTCGCCACCAATGCCACGGACGCCGCGATCGCGCGTCTGGAACTGCGGCACCGCCCCCGGGCCCGCGCCGAGGACCGCATCCGCGCCGCCCGCGACACCGGCCTGCGCAACCTTCCCCTGCCCCAGGTCGCACAGAACCAGGTCCGGCTGGAGACCGTCCAGATCGCCCTGGACCTGCTGGGCCGGATGCCGATGCTCGCCCTGACCGGCCGAGCCCGCCGCTGGGAACCCGAACGCCTGCGGCTTCGACTGTTCTCCGCCGCCGGCCGACTGGTCACCACCGGACGCCGACGCATCCTCCGCCTGCCCCAGCACTGGCCCTGGACCGAAACGGGCACCAACGCCTTCACCCGACTGCAAGCCCTACCGAACCCCGGCTGACCCACCAGAACGACCCATTCCGACGAGCAGCCGAACATCCGGAAGCGTGGAACCCGGCGCCCAACCGACGCGACAATCGGGTTCTCCGCCTGCCCGCCCTCGCCCCAACAAGCCGAAACGGCTCAGCGGATGAACCGACAGACCGTCATGAAAGATCGAGGTTGGGGGGTGGAGCGGCGCCGGTAATGCAAGCTCACATCCACAACAGCACGGCTAATGTGATCGGGTGACAGAATTCATCGCCCTTGATGACAGCACCGAATGGCAGCAGGACTTCGAGCAGCGCCTTCTCGCCTCGTACGCAGCCGCTGGGCTCAACGCGGCTGCGGTGGAGCGCAGGATCGAGCGGTTCCGCGAGCGGATCGGCGGCTGGACCATTGTCGAGATCACGGACGCCGGGACCCGGGTGGGCTATGTCGCCGTCGTCGTGGCCGACGACCACGGCACGCTCGCGGGCCGCATCGGCGACCTCCGAGTCGACGAGGGGTACGGGCAGGCCGTCCGCGCCTGGGCCGAGGCGTGGTGCGCGGAGCGTGGCGCATGCCGAGTGGACGTACAACTAATAGACTTCGGAAGCGAGTTGTTCGACGACTACGCCCTCCAGGCGCAGAACAGGCTGCGCCTCATCGATTCCCCGCCGGAGCTGCCCGACGGAGTCACCGCACGGCCGATGACCGAGGCCGAGTTTCCGCACTGGCTCGCCGCCGAGAAGCTCTCCTACGTCGGTGACATCGTCCGGGCGGGCACCCTGAGTCCCGAGGAGGCCGTACGCAAGTCCGACGGCGACTTCGCGATGCTGATCCCCGAGGGCCTGGCGACGGCTGACAACGCGTTCCTGGTGCTTGAGGCAGCGGGCGAGCGGATAGGCACCGGCTGGTTGAAGCACGGCTTCCTCCCGGGCGTCACCTTCGGTTACGGAGTGCACGTCGACGAGCAGTACCGCGGCAAGGGGTACGGCCGAGCCGCGATGGCACTCGGCGAGCGGGCCACGCTCGCGGCCGGCGACTCGGCGCTGATGTTCACCGTGTGGGGTGGCAACGAAGTGGCGATGAACCTGTACACGAGCGCCGGCTACCGGGTCATCGATGATCACCGCTCCATTGATCTTCCCCGCCAGAACGGGGCCGACTCCGCAGCCTGACGCGCCGGGGGTCGGACCCAGCGGTAGGAGCGGAGCGTCATCCCGCTCACTCGGGACACCTTGCTTCGACGGCGGTGATTGCCGTGAAGTGTCGCCGCAGGGGGCGGCGCAGGCGCCGCCCCCTGCGGCTCCATGACCGCGCCGACCTGCTGGCGACCCGCTCGCTGCGGGAAGTGCTCGCCGTGCTCCGACGGTCCATCACCCATGCCCAGCGCAGGGACAGGATCCTGCGCAACGTCATCACCCCGGTCACCGTCCCCGAGGGCCGACCCGGGCAGGCCCAGCAGGCGGCTCACGTTGTGCGTAAGCACGGCGACGCCAAGGCGCGCAAGAGCCGTCGCACCCTGGCTCTGCCTCATTACGGGGTGAGGGTGTTGGTGCAGCATCAGGAGTGGCAGCAGCAGGAGCGCCGCACGGCAGGTCTGGTCTGGGTCACCTCCGGACTCGTCTTCGCGACCAAGACCGGCAATCCGCTGGACGCCTCACACGTTCGGCGGGACTTTCGGACGATCGTGGTGAAGACCGGACTTGCGCCGGAGTGGACGCCGCGTGAGCTGCGCCACAGCTTCGTCTCGCTGCTGTCGACGGCAGCACGGCCACCACGGAGGCGGTCCACCGGAAGCAGCTTCGGCCAGTCATCGCCGAGGGGGCCGGAGCCATGGACGAGATCTTTCGGACGAGCGAGGGGGACGAGCCTCAGGGACCGACTGGGACCTGAACGGAGAGATCCGATAATCCGAGGGCTTCATCAAGTCGTCGGTACGGCCGACCGAGGTGAAGTCGGTGGCTCCCTGGTTGGTTCCCCGGGAACGATTCAGGGCCCCTGTCGATGATCTCGACAGGGGCCCTGACCTCGGGTCGGGGTGGCGGGATTTGAACCCACGGCCTCTTCGTCCCGAACGAAGCGCGCTACCAAGCTGCGCCACACCCCGTTCCAACGAGTATTACTCTAGCGGACCCGCGCCCTGGGACGAAATCCGGTTTCGTTCGGGGGCTCCCGGGCGGGTCGGAGGAGCGCAGGTCAGCACGGAGGGGGCGGTTCCCCGGGCGGCTGGAGCGGGGCCGTGTCGGCGGGGGCCGAGTGAGCGGCCGGGGGTGTCGTATCTGGCACGGGGTCCGGGGTTGCCGGGGGCGGGGCCCGCCTAAGATGAGGGCATGTCCGAGCTGCGCCGCCTGCGTTATTTCTTGGCCGTCGCCGAGGAACAGAGTTTCACCCGTGCTGCCGAGCGGCTGCACGTCGCCCAGGCTGCCCTGAGTCGCCAAGTGCGTGAGTTGGAGCGCGACTTGGGTGTTGAGCTGCTCACCCGCAGCAGTAGTACCCAGCAGGTGGTGCCCACCGAGGCCGGGCGGATGCTGGTCGAGCGCGGGCCCGGACTGCTGGAGGCCGCCGACAGCCTCTGGCGCGGGGTGCGCGGTTTCGCGGACGGGCGACTGGGGAGCGTCAGCCTCGGGTACGGCATGAGCGCCGGCTACGAGACCGCGCCGCAGCTGCTGCTCGCCATGAGCGAGGAGGCGCCCGGGATCGAGGTACTGGCCCGGGTCATGTCCTTCTCCCACATCGTCGCGGGCGTCTCGGCCGGGACGCTGGACGTCGGCCTGGTGCGCTGCGCGCAGCCGCAGGAGGGTCTGGAGCTGACGCTGCTCCGGCTGGAGCGGCAGGGCGTGGTCATCAGCCGGGAGCATCCGCTGGCCGGGGGTGACAGCGTCGCCCCCGCCGACCTGGACGGCGTGAAGCTGCTGCTGCACGCCCGGGACCACAACCCCGGCCACTACGACCTGCTGATGCGGGTCTGCTCCGAGGCCGGGGCCGAGCCCGAGTTCCTGCTGCGCGGCCAGGACTTCGACGCCTCCTACACCCCGGTCTCCTCCGGTGCGGCGGTGACCATCGTCGGCGAGAGCGGACGGGTCGGGCTGCCGGCCGGACTGGTGTGGCTGCCGCTGGAGCCGGCGGTGCTGGTGGAGGTCCACCTGATCACGCGTGGGAAGCAGCACTCACCGGCGATCGACCGGCTGGTCCGCGTCGCCGAGGAGACCTCGCGCCAGCACGGCTGGCTGCAGCGCTAGCACCCCTGGGCGGCGCAGGGCCCGTCGGCGCAGGTCCCGTCTGCTACCCCTCGCGGGGGGTCAGGGTCAGCAGGGTGGCCTCGGGCGGGCAGGCGAAACGGACCGGGGTGTAGCGGTTGGTGCCGCAGCCCGCCGAGACGTGCAGGTAGGAGCGGTGTCCGCCGGAGGAGTGCCGGGACAGCCCCTTGACCCGCTTCCGGTCCAGGTCGCAGTTGGTCACCAGGGCCCCGTAGAAGGGGACGCACAGCTGTCCGCCGTGGGTGTGCCCGGCCATGATCAGCGGGTACCGGTCGGCGGTGAAGGCGTCCAGCGTCCGCAGGTACGGGGCGTGGACCACGCCGATGGACAGGTCCGCGTCCTCGGACGGGCCGCCGGCGACCTCGTCGTAGCGGTCGCGTCGGATGTGCGGGTCGTCCAGGCCGGAGAACTCCAGCTCCAGCCCCTCGACCTTGAGCCGTCCCCGGGTGTTGGTCAGGTTCACCCAGCCCGCGCTGTCGAAGCCGTCGCGCAGCTCCGGCCAGGGGTTGTGGATCGCCCCGGTGACGCCGCGCCGGGCCGAGCCGTCCGCCTTGTTCAGCCCGTGGTCGCCGGTCAGCATCGCACCCAGGTAGCGCGTCGGGCTCTTCGGCACCGGGCCGTAGTAGTCGTTCGAGCCGAAGACGTACACCCCGGGGTAGTCCAGCAGCGGCCCGAGCGCGTCCAGCGTCTGCGGCACGGCCTCCGGGTCGGACAGGTTGTCGCCGGTGTTGACCACGAAGTCCGGCCGCAGCCCGGCCAGGCTCCGCAGCCACTGCTGCTTCTTGCGCTGTCCGTTCACCATGTGGATGTCCGACAGCTGCAGTACCCGCAGCGGACGCGCCCCGGCGGGGAGCACCGGGACGGTCACCCGGCGCAGTCGGAACGAGCGCACCTCGACTCCGGCTGCATAGGCCACGCAGGCCGCGCCGGTCGCGGCGATTCCCAGGGGTACGGCATAGAGGGGTCGCATCCGTACATGGTCGCAGAGGAGTGGACACCGGGTTAATGGCGGGCACCGGCTCATCCGGGATGCGAGACTTGCCCCCATGACCACGACGCTCAAGAAGCAGTTGCAGGAGGACCTGACCGCCTCGATCCGGGCCAGGGACGAGCTGCGCTCCGGCACGATCCGGCTCACCCTGACCGCCATCACCAACGAGGAGGTGGCCGGCACCGTCGCCCGTGAGCTCTCCGACGACGAGGTGCTCAAGGTCATCGCCCGTGAGGCGAAGAAGCGGCGCGAGGCCGCCGAGGCGTTCGAGACCGGTGGTCGCGCGGAGTCCGCTGCCCGGGAGCGTGCCGAGGGCGAGATCCTGGCCGGCTACCTGCCGAAGCAGCTGACCGACGACGAGCTGTCGACCATCGTCGCGGCGGCCGTCGCCGAGGCCAAGGCCGCCGGCGCGGAGGGCCCGCGTGCCATCGGCGCGGTCATGAAGATCGTGAACCCGAAGGTGGCCGGCCTGGCCGAGGGCGGCCGGGTCGCGGCAGCGGTGAAGCAGGCGCTGACGGCGGGCTGAGGGACTGTGCGTCGGGCGTCTGCGACGGCGCATTCTCCCCAACCGCGGGTGGTGCCGGAATCGTCGACTGGGTCGCTCGGGTAACGGGGCGCTGCACGACGACCTCGCCCCGCCCGTCTGGACCGGCGTCGTCGCCGACGTGCGCAGCCGCTACCTCGGCCCCGACCGCCGAGCCGGCTCCAGCACTTACTCCCACCCCAAGGAACGCCACCAAGACGTCCTGGCCCGCTCCCCCGTTCTCCCAGGTCGAGACTGCCCACTGGGACCGCATCCACACCCGCACCCTGGACGAGGTCATCGGCTACCAGTTCAGCCTCTCCTACAGCAGCCCCGCCCAGCTCGGCACCGACAAGGACGCCTTCGAACGCGATCTCCGCGAAGCACTCACCGCCTTCCAACCCGACGGCCGATTCGACGAACGCATCCGCACCGAAGCCATCATCGCCACTCGCCCCAACGCCGAGGGAAGCTGAGGTGTGACCGGCGTCGTGCCGGGCCCAGGGCACCGCGGCAACCACCACGCCGTGCCGCTTGCACCTCACCCGGGGCGCGTCGGCCTCCAGGAACAGCTTCAGTCCGGCCGCGTCCAGGTGTTGCCAGCGGCGCCGACCGGCTCCGGCATCGAACCACATGTCCTGCGGCGCTGCCTGCTCGCATCCGACCAATGCCTTCAATACGGTGGTGAACCGCACGCCGTTCTCCCTGCGCATCTGATCCCGAGCATCAACACCTCAAGATCTGCACAGGGGACGGCGTGCACTGCGTCAGGCGCTCCGAAGCAACCCACAGATGGAGCACAAGAGCTTCATTTACCGCGGTGAAACCCAAGGCTTCGGCTTCGTCGGGAGAAGATGGCGCGGAATCCTCCGTTGAGGCCGCCAAGAGTCCAGGCTGGAATAGTAACTGAGGGTCACGGTCACGGCCAGCACGTGCTCGTGACTTTCCAGAGCGGATTCTGGAAGATTCCAGTACTCAGTACCACTGCATTCGAGCGCGAGATAGTTCCGTGTACTGATGTGTGTTCGACTGGGGACTTGTTCCAGTGGGGTTTCCTGTCCACGGCTGCCCCAGGACAACGTCATGTGGGGAGAGGAGTTTTTCCCACCCCATGGCGCTTCCGCATCCTTCGCGTCAGGCTGCCACTCCAGCATTGCATAGCCGTTCGCACCCTCCCATGGCCTCATTGGCAAAGGTGCGATTCTCTTCCATCCTGCCGTTGACATGGTCTCGGCAATCTTTTCGAGGCGCTCGCCCGGATCTCCATCGAATCCGTAGACCGCGATCACGTTGCGAGTGCATCCCACGCTCGGTAGGCGTCGGGGCGCTGCCACGGCAAAATGAAATATCGAGCGGACGGCACCGTGGCAGTAATCCCATGTGTCGGTGCCGAACCGGCGCAGCCCTGAAGCATCGCGTTCGAGTATGCTGAGGTTCTCATCCAGCCAGGAAACTGCGGAGGAATGCAGGTCGAAAAATTCCTGCCTGCGGGTCCATCGCGGCAAGTTGAATTGCCTCCTGCTGAGCAGAGCGGCCCCGAGCGTCCATGCGATGGCATTTATCGCCCGGGTCATGAGAAGGCGCAGTTGCATGTAGCAGTCCTCCTTGCAGTGGCATTCCCTTGCTGCCTGCGTGCCGATCAGCGATTACCGGCAGGGCCCCGGTCGGCAGCATACCCGTGTGGGCGTCGGCGAACTCGTAGATCGAACGAGGTCGCCGACGCCCACAGTTGCTCAAGCGGCTGTTGATGCCGGAGCGCGCCTCGTCAGCACGAGAGCTTTCCGGCCAGGCACTGGTTGATGAGGGTGGCGTATTCCGCTTGTCCGGTCTGGTTCGGGTGGTAGAAGCCCGCTACCTGGGTGGTGAGCGACGGTGCAATGAGCCAGGGGCTGCTGTCACACAGTGCGTGTCCGACGAACGCCGGCTGCGGGTTGACGTACTGGATGTCGACTCCATCGGCTTTGACCTGTGCCACGGCCTGGGAAATGGCAGTGTCAAGCTCGTCGCCGAAGTTGTTCAGCATCGTCTGGTCGGATACCGAAAGTTTGGTTGCAGTACCGAGCCATGTTCCTGAATTGCAGGGACTGGTCGGGGTCAACCGCGTGGGAAGACCGCGATGCGGCGATTAGCCCCTGAATCCAACGCCCTCGACCTGGCCGTCGGCACCTGGCTGGTGCCGGGAGTCGCTCTCGGCACCGACCGGCCCCGAGCCTTCTCTCCAAGGGTGTCCAACGCCATGATGAGGCTAGCCAACCCACGGAGGTCGCCGGGCTGGCCGATGGTGGCAGGGGCGCGCAGCGGTGCGGCAGACGCTGATGGCGGGATGGTTCAACGCCGACCGGCGTGGAACGGGAGCGGACGTATGACGAAGGGCGGGCCGCCCCGGTGTGAACCGGGGCGGCCCGCCCTTGTCGGGTCTCGCGTGAGTTGCGGCGAGGGGCTGCGTCAGTGGGTCTTGCCGTTGCCGCCGTTGCCGCCGTTGTTGTTGTTCCCGTTGTTCGTGCCGGGGCTGGCGGGGGTGGACGGGGTGGACGGGGTGGAGGGCTTGCTCGGCTGCTGGCTGTAGGGGGCCAGCGGGAGCTGAATATCCGGCATGCCAGACATGGCGTCCGTCATGGCCTGCTTCCAGATCGGCCCCGAGGTCTCGTAGCCGTAGGCGGGATCGTAGGAGTTGCCGCCGATGTCCACGCCGTTGAGCGACAGGCTCGGGTTGTTGGGGTTGGTCATCATCGTGGCGTCGGAGATCTGCGCGGTGAATCCGGCGAACCAGGCCTGGGCCTCGCTGTTGGTGGTACCGGTCTTACCGGCGTCCGAGTAGCCGATGTCACCGACGGTGGCGCCGGTGCCGCCCGGGTCGGCGACCACGGAGTTGAGGGTGCGGTTCACACCGGCGGCGACCGACGAGGACATCGCCTGGTGGCAGTCGGAGGCGGGGACGGCGAGGCTCTTGCCCTGGGAGTTGGTCACCGAGCTGATCGCCGTGGCGTTGCAGTAGGTGCCGTCGGCCGCGAAGGCCGCGTAGGCGTTGGCGATCTGCAGCGTGGTCAGCGAGTTCACACCGAGGGTGAGGGTCTGCACCTGGGAGATCGGCAGCAGTGCGGTACCGGCCTTGTTGGTTCCGCCCTGGTAACCGAGGCCGAGGCTCTGCGCCATGTGAACCACGTTGCAGAGGCCGACCTTGGCCTCCAGCGGTGCGAAGTAGGTGTTCACCGAGGCAGCCATGGCCTGCACCATGTCGATGTTGCCGTAGTTGGTGTCGCTGTCGTTCTCCATGCCGGGCGCCGGGAGGAGGTTGTCGCCGGCGCAGTCCTGCATCTCCGGGTAGTCGCCGTGGACCACTGCATTGATCGAGTAGGTCAGCGGGTAGCCGGCCTGGAGCGCGGCGGCCGCAGTGACTGCCTTGAACACGGACCCGGTCTGGAAGCCCTGGCCGCCGTCGTGGAGGGAGTCGACGTTGTAGTTGATCTCGGTCTGGTTCTTGCCGGTGCCGTACGGCTTGCTCTGCGCCATCGCCAGGATCTTGCCCGTCCCGGGCTGGACCATGGTGGTTGCGGCTACCGCGCTGTCACTGGAGTACACGTGGTCCTGGACGGACTTCTCCTCGGCGGCCTGGTCCTTCGGGTTCAGCGTGGTGTGGATGGACAGGCCGCCCTGGTCCCACAGGGCCTGCCGGGCGGCCTTGGTGGCGCCGAAGGCCGGGTCCTGGAGCAGCACCTGTTCCACGTAGTCGCAGAAGAAGCCCTCGCCCTTCTGCGCGGTGATGCAGCCCTCCTTGGGGGAGCTCACCTTGAGGTTCAGCGGGGTGGCCTCGGCGGCGGTGGCCTGGGCCGGCGTGATGGTGCCGTACTTGGCCATGTCCGCCAGCACCTCGTTGCGGCGCTGGAGCGCGTACTGCGGGTAGACCAGCGGGTCGTATCCGGTCGGCGACTGCACCATGCCGGCCAGCAGCGCGGCCTCCGGGATGGTGAGCTGGCTGGCGTTGACGCTGAAGTAGCGCTCGGAGGCGGCCTGGATGCCGTAGGCCTGCTCGCCGAAGAACGTGATGTTCAGGTAGTCGGCGAGGATCTGGTCCTTGCTGAGGGTCTCCTCCAGCTTTATGGCGTACCGGAGCTCCTGGATCTTGCGCCCGGTGGTCTGCCGCTGGGCCTCCAGCACCTTCGCCGTGTCGTTGCCCGCCTCCTCCACGAAGACGTTCTTGACGTACTGCTGGGTGAGGGTCGATCCGCCCTGGGCGACACCGCCGGAGCTGGCGTTCTTGGTGAGCGCGCGGAGCGTGCCCTCAAGGTCGATCGCACCGTGCTGGTAGAAGCGGTTGTCCTCGATGTCGATCAGCGCGCTGCGCATGACCGGCGCGATCTGGCTGAGCGGGACGACGGTGCGGTCCCGGGAGTAGACCGTCGCGATGACCCCGCCGTTGGCGTCGTAGATGGTCGACGACTGCGACAGCGGCGGTGCGGTGAAGGAGTCAGGGATGTTGTTGAAGTCGTCCGCTGCCGACTTCGCACCGAGGCCGAGTGCCCCTACGGCCGGTACCCCCAGACCCGCTACGAGTGCGCCTGCCAGCACACTCGCGCCGAGTAGGCGTACACCGAGACCGACCTTGTGGAGGGGAGAACCCGAGCGCTTCGCTGCCATGGCAGAACCATACGTGGCTGTTTCCCGTACAGGCGGGCAGTTGTTCGCCTACTCTTGTCACAAGCTTGCGACAAGTTCCTGTGCGCCCCCTGACATCACTCGTGTGGGTGATGAGATCTGTCCTTTTTGTCGCGCTTTGGCGTCCTTTAGGGCTGTAGGAGCCAGGTCATACGGGTACCCGAACCCTGTCTGGCCTTCTTACCTGCAGTCACTCCCGTGGGTGATCTATTCCCTACGCATAGTCCGAATGGGCCATACAGGATTGGGCCCCAAGGGGCTGTTGCATCTCGCCGTTCTTCCGTAACGTCCTCAACTGGCAACAGTGCATATGCCGTTGCCGCCGTGGGGGAGCCTCGATTCGGGAGAGGACGGCACCAGCATGAGCTGGGTAGACGACTGGAGTGCGCAGGCAGCCTGCCGCACCAGTGATCCGGACGAACTGTTCGTTCAGGGGGCGGCACAGAACCGCGCCAAGGCGGTGTGCACCGGTTGCCCGGTGCGCACAGAGTGCCTGGCCGACGCCTTGGACAATCGCGTCGAGTTCGGCGTCTGGGGAGGGATGACGGAGCGCGAGCGCAGAGCGCTCCTGCGTCGCCGCCCGACGGTGATCTCGTGGCGCCGACTGTTGGAGACGGCTCGTAGCGAGTACGAGCAGACCTACTCCATCGGCGACGCCGACTACGCAGAAGCAGGCTGACCCCCGAACACCCTCAGGGGACAGACTGTCGAAGCACCACCCGTAGCTTCCGCATGCCCCGCGCGCTCCGGCCCCAACCTGGTCGGACTCGCGGGACGCCGGAGGCAGCCGGGTAGCACAGTGCTGCCCTCGACGGCCTGGTGATCCAGGTGTGCACCGGCGTGCAACCGGCGCACGGGCGGCGCACTCCTGGTGACCTACCCAACCGTCAGGCGGCTTATGCCTTCCCGTGGTTGAGTCGTTCGCCGATCTCCCGCAGCCCTTCCAGGTCGTGGACGTCGCCGGCCAGGGCCGCCACCTCCACCACCGGCACATCGGGGTAGACCGACACGAAACGGTCGCGCATCCGACGCTCCCGGGCGATCCGCTGCATCCGCTCCGCGTGCAGCCGCAGCAGGCCCGCCGCCAGCACCTCCGTCTCGGAGGGCACGGCGCCGACCGCCGGACCGGCCTCCTCCTCCGCCGCGTCCGACGTGTCCGCCGACGTGTCCGCCGCTGCGTCCGCCGGGTCCGGCTCGGACTGCTCGGGGCTCTCCAGGGTCTCCGCCGCCGCCAGTGCCCGCTCCGCGGTCAGCTGAGGCGCGCCCGTGCTGTGGACGCGGTTCAGCACCAGGCCGGCCAGCGGCATCCGGTCCGTCTCCAGCCGGTCCACGAAGTACGCCGCCTCGCGCAGGGCGTCCCGCTCGGGCGCCGCGACCACCAGGAACGCCGTGCCCGGAGCCTGCAGCAGTTGGTACGTGCGGTCCGCTCGCTCGCGGAAGCCGCCGAACATCGAGTCCATCGCGGTGACGAAGGTCGACAGGTCCTGCAGCACATTGGCGCCGAGGACCTTCCCCAGCACCCCGGTGAACATGGCCATGCCGACATTGAGGAACTTCATCGCGCTGCGCCCGCCGACCTTCGCCGGGGCCATCAGTATCCGGATCAGCTTGCCGTCCAGGAAGGAGCCGAGGCGGTTCGGCGCGTCCAGGAAGTCCAGGGCGGAGCGGCTCGGCGGGGTGTCGACGACGATCAGGTCCCAGCGGTCCTCGGCCTGGAGCTGGCCGAGCTTTTCCATCGCCATGTACTCCTGCGTCCCGGCGAAGCCGGACGACAGCGACTGGTAGAACGGGTTCTCCATGATCTGCCGGGCCCGCTCGGGGTCGGCATGGGCGAGCACGACCTCGTCGAAGGTCCGCTTCATGTCCAGCATCATCGCCTGGAGCTCGCCGGGACCGCTCACCCCCTTCACCACGCGCGGGGTGTTGTCCAGCTCGGTCAGGCCCATCGACTGGGCCAGCCGCCGTGCCGGGTCGATGGTCAGCACCACGACCTTGCGCCCGCGCTCCGCCGCCCGCAGGCCCAGCGCGGCCGCGGTGGTGGTCTTGCCGACGCCGCCGGAACCGCAGCAGACGACGATGGCGGTCGCCGGGTCGTCGATCAGCGCGTCGACGTCCAGCCGACGGCCGGCCAGCGGATCGGCCGCCCCGGCCGGCCCCGGCGCGGCGGGCTTTCTCGGTGTGGTGCTCACGCTGTCCCCTGCTCCTTCAACGCCGCCGCCAGTCGGTACAGCCCACCCAGGTCCACTCCGCCGCTGAGCAGCGGCAGCTCGTACGTCGGCAGCTTCAGCGCCTGGACGTCCACCCGCTGCTCGCGTTCCAGCACGACGCGGGCCGCATGTTCCCGGCCCTCGGCCAGCAGCGGTTCCACCAGCTTCCTGGTGGCTGTCGGCACGGTCTTCCTGGCCCCGCCCCGTCCCGGACGCGCGCCGACCCCGGCGTCGGCCAGCACCATCGCCAGCTCGCCGTCGTGGTCGCCGCCGGCGGCCAGTATCGCGGCCTCGTCCAGCACCGGGGGGCGCACCATGTTGACGAACACCCCGCCGGTCGGCAGTCCGGCCGCGCGCAGCTCGGCGACGCCGTCCACGGTCTCCTGGACCGGCATCTCCTCCAGCAGGGTGACCAGGTGCACCACCGTCTCCGGCGAGCGGATCACCCGCATGACCGCCTGCGACTGGGTGAAGATCGGCCCGAACCTGGCCAGCCCGGCGACCTCGGTGTTGATGTTGAGGAAGCGGCTGATCCGGCCGGTCGGCGGGGCGTCCATGACGACCGCGTCGTAGACCCGGCGGCCGTCCGGCCCCTTGCGGCGGACGGCCTCGCAGGCCTTGCCGGTGAGCAGCACGTCCCGGAGTCCGGGGGCGATGGTGGTGGCGAAGTCGATGAAGCCGACCTTGCGCAGCGCCTTGCCGGCCCGGCCGAGCTTGTAGAACATCTCCAGGTACTCCAGCAGGGCCTGCTCGATGTCGATCGCCAGGGCGAAGACCTCCCCCTCCCCGCGCCCGGCTGCACCCTTGCCGCCAGGACCAGGACCCTTGCCGCCGGGGCCGGGGGTGCCGCGCTTGCCCAGGGCCCCGGCGGCGACGCTCGCGACCTTCCGTTCCTCGTACGGCAGGGCGGAGATGCCGAACAGCTCGGCGATGCCCTGCCGCTCCTCGACCTCGATCAGCAGCGTCCGCCGTCCCTCTGCTGCCAGGGCCATGGCGAGGGCGGCTGCCACCGTGGTCTTCCCGGTCCCGCCCTTGCCGCTGACGACGTGCAGCCGCACGCCCTCCCAGTCCGGCATGGTGCGTCTCCGTCCGCTGATGTCCGCTGATATCGGTAGGTGTCGCTGGATCTCGGTAGGTGTCGGTCGGTGTCCGGTCGGCGTTCGTCGGTGCCTGCTGGTCGAGCATCGACGCGCCGGTCGACCCTTCCCGCGAGGGTAACCACGCCGCGCGCACTCCGTCGGGAGTCATCTTCCCAGCCTGACTACTTTGCCCCCCTTTGTGGCGTAGATCACACGCGCATCTCCGTCCCGCCGAACGGTTAGAGTCCACCCATGACCAAGTGGGAATACGTGACCGTGCCGCTGCTGGTGCATGCGACGAAGCAGATCCTGGACACCTGGGGCGAGGACGGCTGGGAGCTCGTCCAGGTCGTGCCCGGGCCGAACAACCCCGAGCAGCTGGTGGCCTACCTGAAGCGGGAGAAGTCCTGATGGGCAAGGTCGAGAGCAAGCTGGCCGAGCTGGGCCTGGTGCTGCCGGAGGTCGTGCCGCCGCTGGCGTCCTACGTCCCGGCCGTCCAGTCCGGCGAGTACGTCTTCACCTCCGGCCAGCTGCCGATGGTGGCCGGCAAGCTCGGCCTGACCGGCAAGGTCGGGGCCGAGGTCACCGCCGACGAGGCGAAGCAGCAGGCGCGGATCTGCGCGCTCAACGCCCTCGCCGCGGTGAAGTCCGTGATCGGCGACCTCGACCGGATCGAGCGAGTGGTCAAGGTCGTCGGCTTCGTCGCCTCCGCCCCCGACTTCACCGGCCAGCCCGGTGTCGTCAACGGTGCGAGCGAGCTGCTGGGCGAGGTCCTCGGCGAGGCCGGCGTGCACGCCCGCAGCGCGGTCGGCGTCGCGGTGCTGCCGCTGGACGCCCCGGTCGAGGTGGAGATCCAGGTCCGCGTCAGCGCGGTCTGAGGCCGGCACCACGGGCCGCAGCAACGGCCACCGGACGAGCGAGTGTGAACGGGTACCGCGTACCCGTTCACTCCCGGCAGGCGGCCACGTAGCATCCGGCCATGGGTGATCAGCAGGAGCAGCAGCGGCCGCACAGCGGTGCGGCACAGCCGGTGAAGGATCCGGAAGCACGTGCGGCGGCGGTGCCGGCCGCCTGGGCGGCGCGCATCGGCGCACTCGCCCGGGGTGAGGCCACGCCGGTGCAGCCCCGGCTGGCCGCGACCGTGGTCCTGCTCCGGCAGCACGACGCAGGCAGCGGCGAGAGCGGCGAGAGCAGCAGCGGCGAGCACGGCAGCGGCACGGGCGGCACCGGCCGCCCGCAGGCGTACCTGCTGCGCAGGCGCGCGTCGATGGCCTTCGCCGGGGGCATGTACGCCTACCCGGGCGGCGGCGTCGATCCGCGCGACAGCGCCGGCGCGGGCACCGCGCTCCGGTGGGCCGGTCCCGGGCCGGAGGAGTGGGCCGAGCGGCTCGGCTGCTCGGCGGAGACCGCGCAGGCCGTGGTCTGCGCGGCCGTCCGCGAGACCTTCGAGGAGGCCGGCGTCCTGCTGGCGGGGGTCGACGAGCGGTCGGTGGTCGCGGATGTCAGCGGGCCGGAGTGGCGCGAGGCCCGGGCCGCGCTGGAGGGGCACCAGCTGTCCTTCGCGGAGTTCCTGACCGAGCGCGGCCTGGTGCTGCGCAGCGACCTGCTGGGGGCCTGGTCCCGCTGGATCACCCCGGAGTTCGAGGAGCGCCGCTACGACACCTGGTTCTTCGTCGCGGTGCTGCCCGAAGGTCAGCGCACCGCCGAGGTTCCGGGGGAGGCGGACCGGGTGGAGTGGCTGGAGCCGTCCGAGGCGGTGAAGCGCGCGGACGACGGCGAGTTCCTGATGCTCCCGCCGACCGTCTCGACCCTGCGCGAACTGCTGCCGTTCGCCACCCCGGCCGAGGCGCTGGCGGCGGCCGGGGACCGCACTGTCGCACCGGTGCTGGCCCGGGGCGCGGTCGACGCGGACGGAAACGTGACGGTGAGCTGGCCCGGCCACCCGGAGCTGACCATGGAGTCCGGGAGGGCTGTCCGTTGAGCGGCGGCGCGGCGGGATCCGCCGCCGCTGGAGGCGGAACCGGCCGGGGGATCGCCGGTCGGGCGACCGAGCGGGCGTTCTGCGTGCTCGCCCCCAACGCCTCGCCGATGACGCTCGACGGCACCAACACCTGGGTCCTCGCCGAGCCGGGCTCCGAGCTGGCCGTCGTGGTCGACCCGGGACCGCTGGACGAGGGCCACCTGCTCGCGGTCCGCGACCATGTCCGGCAGAGCGGCCGCCGGGTCGCGGAGATCCTGCTGACGCACGGCCACCCGGACCACGCCGAGGGCGCGGCGCGCTTCGCCGAGCTCACCGGCAGCGGGGTGCGGGCGCTGGACCCGGCGCTGCGGCTGGGCGCGGAGGGGCTGCACGACGGCGAGGTACTGGAGGTCGGCGGCCTGGAGCTGCGGATCGTCGGCACTCCCGGCCACACCTCGGACTCGCTCAGCTTCCGCATTCCCGCCGACGGCGCGGTGCTGACCGGGGACACCATCCTCGGCCGGGGCACGACCGTGGTCGCCCACCCGGACGGACGGCTCGGCGACTACCTGGACTCGCTGCAGCGGCTGCGGGCCCTGGCGGCCGGGCACGGCGTCGGCACGGTGCTTCCCGGTCACGGCCCGGTACTGACCGACGCCCTCGGCGCGGTGGAGTTCTACCTGGCGCACCGCGCCTCGCGGCTGGCCCAGGTCGAGGCGGCGGTCGAGGCGGGCCTGCGCACCCCGGCGGAGGTCGTCGCCCGGGTCTACGCGGACGTCGACCCGCTGCTGTGGCCCGCCGCGGAGTGGTCGGTCCGGGCCCAGCTGGAGTACCTGAGCGAGCGCGGGGCGGTCTGAGGCCGCCGCCCCGGGCCCGAGGCCGGACCCGGTCGCGTTCCCGGGAACGGTTCCTGCGAACGGGTGGGGCACGACGACGGACGGGGCGCACGACAACGGGTGGGGGCATCGGCCGTAGGCCGTACCCCCACCCGGGTGTCTGTGGCGCCGACGTCAGCGCATCAGCGCATCAGTACGTCAGCGCGAACGGCGTGCCAGCCGTTCGACGTCGAGCAGGATCACCGCGCGGGCCTCCAGCCGCAGCCAGCCGCGCCCGGCGAAGTCCGCGAGCGCCTTGTTCACGGTCTCCCGGGAGGCACCGACCAGCTGGGCCAGTTCCTCCTGGGTGAGGTCGTGCACCACGTGAATGCCCTCGTCGGAGGGCACACCGAAGCGGCGGGACAGGTCGAGCAGCGCCTTGGCGACACGTCCGGGGACGTCCGAGAAGACCAGGTCCGACATCACGTCGTTGGTGCGGCGCAGGCGCCGGGCGATGGCCCGGAGCAGCGAGATGGCCACCTCGGGACGGGTGGTCAGCCAGGGCTGCAGGTCGCCGTGGCCCAGGCCGAGCAGCTTGACCTCGGTCAGCGCGGAGGCGGTGGCGGTGCGCGGTCCCGGGTCGAAGAGCGACAGCTCGCCGATCATCTCGCTCGGGCCGACCACGGCCAGCATGTTCTCACGGCCGTCGGGAGAGGTGCGGTGCAGCTTCACCTTGCCCTCGACGATGACGTAGAGCCGGTCGCCGGGGTCGCCCTCGTGGAAGAGGGACTCGCCGCGGGCGAGCGTGGTCTCCGTCATGGAGGCACGCAGCTCGGCAGCCTGCTCGTCATCCAGTGCGGTGAAGAGCGGGGCACGCCGCAGTACGTCGTCCACTCGGTCCTCCTTGTCGGCCGTGCAGGCTTGAGGTGCGATCCCCATCATGCCCGACCGGGAAACAGTGCGATCAATCACAACAAGTGTGGCTTATGGAAACCAGTGCTCCGTACGGGGGTACTGCCGGCAATGATCCGGCATCCGTCGCTGCGGCGTCGGGCACTTCTCCGTTTCTCGCTCGCAGGGCCCGCGCGGATCGGCGCGCCACAGGTCAGGGGGCGGTGCCGGTCAGGGGGCGGTGCCGCCCAGGGCGGCGATCTCGGTGGGGGAGGCGTTGCCGCCGCTGCACACCACGGCGACGCGCCGACCGGCGAATTCGTCCGGTCGGGCGAGGACGGCCGCGAGCGCGGCGGCGCCCGCGCCTTCGGCGAGGGTGTGCGCATGGCCGGCCAGCAGCCGCTGGGCGGAGCCGATCTCCTTGTCGGAGACCAGGTGGAAGCCGGACAGGCCCGTCCGCATCAGCCGCTGCGGCAGTTCGAAGCCGCGCCCGGTGGCCAGTCCCTCGACAGCGGTCAGGTTCGGCCGCTCCACGCAGACGCCCGCCTGCCAGGAGTCGTGGGCGGCCGGGGCGGCGGCGGACTGGACCGCGATCACCCGGCAGCGCGGTGCGAGCTCGGCGGCGACCAGGCAGGCGGCAGCGGCCCCGGTGCCGCTGCCGACCGGCACGACCAGCGCGTCCAGGTCCGGCCGGGAGCGGAAGAGCTCCAGGTAGAGGGTGCCGACCCCGGCCACCAGGGCGGGGGTGTCGCCGGGGCTGACCAGCAGGCTGCCCTCCCGCGCCGCCGACTCCTCGGCCCACTGCTGCGCCGTCGCCAGCGACGGCCCGTACAGGACCGTCGTCGCGCCGAGTGCCCGGACCGCCCGGACCTTGGCCTCGTTGGCGGCGGCGGGCATCACCACCGTGCAGGGCGTGCCGAAGGCCGCACAGGCGTAGGCGACGGACTGGGCGTGGTTGCCGGTGGAGTAGGTGACCAGCCCGCGCGCCCGCTGCTCCGGGGTGAGGCCGGCCAGCAGGGTGAGGCCGCCGCGCACCTTGAACGCCCCGACCGGCTGGGTGTTCTCGTGCTTGACGAACACCGTCGCCCCGGCCACCGCGTCGAGCGCCGGATAGGACCACATCGGGGTGGCGGGCAGCCGGTCGGCCAGCAGCGCCTCGGCGGCGAGGACGTCGGCGAACGTGGGTCCGGGTTCCATGGCGCCATCGTCCCGGCAGACCGGCGGGGGGTCCAGGGCAGGCCGCCCGGGACCTTCGTCCCGGAGCGGGTCGGCGCGGGTCGGCGTGGGTCGGCGTGGGTCGGGGCGGGTCGGGGTGGCGGTCGGGGTGGCGGTTTGGTGGCGGCACGGCCGCGACCCTGGGACGGGAGCGTCCGACGGTGCATCATGGCCGACGGAGGACGGAGGTCAGTGGATGGACGCCGTGACGGTCACCGTGGTCTGCGGGCTGCTGCTCCTTGCGGGCGCGGTCGGCACCGGTCGGCGGCTGGTCAGGTATCCGGGTGGCTGGGCGTGCTCCTTCGGCGGCGCCTTCTCCTCCCGGCGGCGGGAGTTGGCCGAGGCCCGGAGCGCGGTGCGGGCGCTGGAGCGGCAGCGGCGCCGTGAGCTCCACTCCGCGGACCGGGAGTTGCGTCGGGTGGAGGCCGAGCGGAACCGGCGGATCAGGGCGCTGCACCGGCAGCGGAAGCAGCTGGACGCCGTGGGCCACGGCGAACTGCTGCACAGTCTGGGTGGACTGACCCTGCATCAACACGCCGTGCTGGTACGCGGTAGGGCAGTCCCGCTGCACCGGGCCCGGATCGGCCACGATCTGGCCCGTCATCAGCATGTGCTGCTGGTCACCGGGCAGGACGGCAGGCGGCGGCGGCTGACCCTGGACCGTGACCGGTACTCGGACGACGCGGTGCGCACCCTGGTGGCACGGGCACAGGGTGCGCTGGTCGATGAGGAAACCTTTCAGCAGAAGCGGGAGGCCGACATCGCCGAGACGGAGGCCCAGCTGAAGCAGGCGCAGGCCGATCTCGCGCCGGTGCAGCAGGCCCGCGAGCGACAGGCGAAGGCGGTCGAACGCTGGCGCAACGACCCGCGACCGGTCAGGGCCGAGGCCCGGCTGAAGGCGGTCGGTGAGCGCTGGTGCGCCGACACCGGACGTCGGCCCGGCTGACCGGCGCAGGCAATCCCGCTGATCGGCCGCCCGGCCGAGGGGCAGCTGAGGCACCATAACGTTCATGAGTCGTACGACAGTTCTCCCGAGTCCCGCCGTCCCCAGCCGTCTCGGCAGACTCACCGAAACCGAGCGAAGGGTCTGGAAAGCCTTCCCTCTGGGGCAGTTGGTCGACCTGCGGACGGGCGACCCGGAGCTGGACGACCCGGCCGGGGCGGACGCCTGGCCCGCCGGGCGCAGCGTGCGCGGCGAGGTGTTGGCCGCGCTGCTGCTCGGCGCCTGCCCGGCCGTGCCCGGAGCGGTCGCCGCACTGCGGCTCGCCGGGGCTCGGATCACCGGTGAACTGCGCTTCGACCACGGCACCGTCTCCTCGCTGCTGTTCCTGCGCGACTGCTGCTTCGAGGGGGCGATCGTGCTCGACGGCGCGGTGGCCGAGTCGATCGACCTGAGCGGCTCCCGGCTAGTGACGCTCAGCGCCTACGGCGCCCGGGTGCACGGCACCTTCGATCTGCGCGACACCGTGGTCGGCGGCGCGGACGGGGTCGCCGTCCACGCGGACGGCATCCGGATCGACGGCGGGCTGCTGGTCAACCGCTGCGTCACCAACGGCTCCTTCGACCTGATCCATGCCGAGATAGCCGGCCAGGTGGCCTTCGTCGACGCCCAGCTGAGAAGCGCCGGACCCGGCGGGGTCTGCCTCAACGCCGGCGGTATGCGGGTCGGCCGGAGCCTGCTCGCCCAGCGCCTCCGCACCCGTGGCGAACTCCGGCTGCCCGGCGCGCAGATCGGCAGTTCGCTGCTGCTGACCGGCGCGCAGTTGGACGGCGACGGCGCCGACGCGCTCTACGCGCCCTGGCTGTCCGTCGCCAGCGAGACGGCCCTCCGCCTCCATGTGGCCGACCCGGCGCGGAGCGAGCACGGCGAGGACGTCGACCGCCCCTTCAGCGCCCGGGGGACGGTCCAGCTGATCAGCGCCAGGCTCCGGGGCGGCCTCGACTGCTCCGGCGCGCAGCTCACCGCGACCGCCGGCCGACCGGCGCTGGAGGCCGACCGGATGGTGGTCGAGGGCAGCCTGCTGCTGACCGCGGGCTTCCACACCGAGGGCGAGATCCGGCTGACGGCGGCCACCGTCAGCGGCCACCTCGACATCCGGGGTCTGGACAGCCCCAAGGCCGTGCTGATGCTCCAGGCGGCGAGCGCGGCCGGCGGCATCCACGACCGGATCGACTGCTGGCCGGAACAGCTCCGCCTGGACGGCTTCACCTACGGCCCGTTCATCGAGTACCGGGACGCCAAGGAGCGGATCCCGCTGCTCCGCCGCCAGGCCAGGACCGCCGACCCGGGCCGGCTCGGCGCCTTCCGGGCCCAGCCCTACGAGCAGTTGGCGTCCTACTACCGCTCGATCGGCAACGACGGCGAGGCCAGGACGGTGATGCTGGCGCGCCAGCGGGCGCTGCGCGCGGTGCTGCTGCCGCGCTGGCGGCGGGTGCCCGGCGCCGCCCTGGACCTGCTGGTCGGCTACGGCTACCGGCCGCTCCGGGCCATCGGCTGGGCGGTCGCCCTGCTGGTCGCCAGCAGCGCCTACTTCAGCCAGGTCCGGCCGGTGGACGTGAGCCGGGAGGACACCTCGGTGTTCAACCCGGTTCTGTACGCGGCGGACCATCTGGTCCCGGTGATCCACTTCGGCGAGTCCGACGTCTGGCAGTACCACGGCGTGGCGGCGGTGGTCACGGTGGTGCTCACGGTCCTCGGCTGGACCCTGGGCATCGCCATAGCTGCCGCCGCCACCAGGACCCTGACCCGCAACTGAGGAGGGGCGGGCGGGCGGCGCCGGGTGCGGCTCAGGCCAGGGTGAGGAACAGCTTCTCCAGCTCGGCCTCGGTCATCGGCGGGGTGCCGTCCTCGGCGCCCGCCAGGCACTGCCGCATCCCACTGGCCACGATCTTGAACCCGGCACGGTCCAGCGCCCGGGAGACCGCGGCGAGCTGGGTGACCACGTCCTTGCAGTCGCGGCCGGCCTCGATCATCGCGATCACCCCGGCCAACTGGCCCTGCGCCCGCCGCAACCGGTTGAGGACGGCATTGACCGCCTCGTCGTCGACCTTCATCCAGGGCCTCCTGCGGCTGCTTCGACTGGTCCGGCCATGGTACCCCTGGGGGTATGAAGGTCCGATCTGTCGGACCGGCTGCGGGGCGCCGGTCGCGGCCGCCTCCGGTCAACGGGGGCCGTCGGCCGGGCGCACCTCCTGGAGCAGTCCCCAGGCGAACGTGGCCACCCAGGAGCGGGTTCGGCCCTCAGCGCCCAGGGCCTCCGTCTCCAGGGCCTCCGTCTCCGGGGCCTCGAAGGCGACGCCCCAGCGGGAGGGCGCGCTGCCCTCCAACGGCCGGGCGCCGGGGAAGGCCGCGCCGACGTCGTCCACCACACAGCTCCAGGGCCGCAGGTCCGCCGCGGTGCGCAGCAGCGGCGCGGTGGTGTCCGGAGCGCGCACCAGCCACTCGTTCCAGACCGAGCCGCCGGGCCCGAGCAGCAGCTCGAACCTCAGCTCGGGCCAGAGCGACAGCGGCCACAGCAGCGCGGTGCAGCTCAGGTCCCCGGCGCGGCGCCGGACCCGCGCCTCGGCGGGGCCCAGCACCGACTCGTACCGGCGCGCCCCGTGCGCGGAGCGGGGTGACCGGATCATCGCCTGCCAGCGCCGGTTGGCCTCGCGCATCCGGGCGCGGTCGGAGCCGAGCCGGCGTACCGCCTGCTCCACCAACTCCGGCCGGAAGTCCGCCATCCGACGCAGCAGCACCAACTGGAACTCGTCCGGGCCGAACCCTTCGATCGCCATGCCCTCCAGCCTGCCGTACCCGAGGGGTGGGGCCGCCGGGTCAGCCGGCCAGGATCCGGGCCTTCTCGGCGGTGAACTCCGCCTCCGTCAGCACGCCCTGGTTCCTGAGGTCGGCCAGGGTGGCGAGCTGGGAGACCCGGTCGACCGCCGGGGCGGCTGCGGCGGGAGCCGCCGGCGCCTGCTGGGCGGCGACCTGGGCCGCCGCCTGCGCGGCTGCCTGGTCCACCAGTTGCTGCTGGCTGAACTCGGCGCTCTGCTGCTGCTCGGCGCTGCGCTCGGCGGCGTTCCGCTGCATCCTGCCGGAGACCGCGGTGGCGGTGCCGGCGATCACCGTGGTGCGTGCCATCGTGCCGAGCAGGCCCGGCCGTCCCATCCGTCGACGGATCATCGTCTTCCCCTGCTCCCTCAGTCCTTGTCCAGTGAGGTGATCGCCTGCAGCACGGCGTCCCGGGGAATGCGCTCCAGCAGGACGACCCGTCCGTGCGAGCCGCGCAGCGCCGCACCCAGCCGGGCCGCCCAGGTGTTCTCCCAGACCACCACCATCGCGGAGGAGCCCGGCTCCATACCGGCGCCGACCGACGCCAGGTCCTCGTCGCTGAGCAGGTCGAACTCGTCGCCGGTGACCCGCTCGAAGGCGAGGGCGACGTCCGAGTCGGACAGCTCCACCACGTCGACGGAACCGTCGCCGTCCTTGCGCAGGAAGGTCAGGTCGAGGATCCGGACCGTGCCGCTGTCCTGCAGCTCACGCAGGGCGGGAGCGACGTCGCCGTTGAATCTGCTGTTGTCGAACGCGATCACTGCGACGTCCACCGGGCCGACCGTGTCGGCCGTGAGGGTGTTGGGCACGGAACTGCCGCCTTCCTTGATGAATCCACATGAACGGGGACAAGTCGGAAGCGGTCCCAGCCTAAGCGCATTCCGCGGGTTCGGCGTCTTCGCCCGGGTACGGGTACGGGGTGCGGCGGGCGGTCAGGCCTTTGCCGCCTTCGCGGCGGCCTTCGCCGCCTGCTTGAAGGCGCGGACCTTGTCCAGCGACTCGGGGCCGGTGATGTCGGCGACCGAGCGGAAGCTGTCCTTCTCGCCGTAGGGGCCCGCCGCCTCGCGCCAGCCCTGCGGCTGGACGCCCAACTGCTTGCCGAGCAGCGCCAGGAAGATCTGCGCCTTCTGCTTGCCGAAGCCGGGCAGCTCGACCAGCCGGTCGAACAGCTCCGTGCCGCTGCCGACGCCGCTCCACACCTTGGTGACGTCCCCGTCGTAGTGCTCGTCCAGGAACGCGCACAGCTGCTGGATCCGCTTCGCCATCGATCCCGGGTAGCGGTGGACCGCCGGTTTCTGCGAGCAGAGCGCGGCGAAGGCGTCGGGGTCCTGGGTGGCGATCGCGTGGGCGTCCAGGTCCTTCCCGCCCAGGCGTTCGAGCAGGGTGTACGGACCGGTGAACGCCCACTCCATCGGTACCTGCTGGTCCAGCAGCATGCCGATCATCGCGGCCAGCGGGCTGCGGCTGAGCAGCGCGTCGGCGTCGGGGTTCTGGGCGAGGTGGAGGGCGGTCGCCATCGCGGTCTCTCCTTCAGGTCTGACGGTTCACGCATGTCACGGTTCACGCCCATTGTCCGGGGCGGACCCCGGTCCCGCCCGGGAAGGCGCGAGGTCCGGATTTCGCCGAACGAGGGCGACAGCGGCCCGAGTCGGGCGCAGACTTGCGGCCATGGGGGGACGCGACCGGAGCCGGCGCCGATGAGGGCGGCCCACTCCGTGGCCGCCGCAGGCCGGAGGTTCGATCCGGCCCTGCCCGCCCTGCTCGTCGCGGGACAGGTCGCCCTGGGGCTGCACGGTGGGCCGGCGGTGTCGGCGGTCGCGGTCTCCTGCGGCGCACTCGCCCTGCGCCGGTACGCCCCGCTCGCCGTCCTGGCCGTCGTCCTGGCCGCCGCCCCGCTCGGCGCGGGTGCGGTCGCCCCCTGGGCTGCGGCCGCGATCGCGCTGGGTGCGGTCGCCCTGCACCGCACGGCCGGGTACGCCGCCGTCGGATGCGCGGCCGTCGCACTGGCCGGAGCGGCTGCGGCAGGTATCCAGGGGCGCCCGCCGCGGGAGGTCCTCGGAGCGGCGCTGGTGGCGCTGGGTGCCGCCGCGGTCCTCTGGGCCCTGGGCCGATCCCGGCGCCGCCGCAGGGCGTTCCGGGACGCCCTGGCCGCCTTCCGGGTCGGCTGCACGGCCGCGCCCCGGTTCGCCGTCGCCCGCGAACGCGAGCGGATGGCGGCGGAGCTGCACGATGCCGCCGCCCGGCGGCTGACCGGAATCGTGGTCTCGGCCGCCGCCGCCCTGCGGCTGCGGGAGCCCGCGCGGGCGGCCGAGGCGCTGGCTCACGCCGCCGTCACCGGCAGACAGGCGGCGGCCGAACTCGACCGGCTCGCCGGGCCGGAACCCGACGGGCCCCGGGCGACGCTCGCGGACATCGACGCCCTCGCGGCCGGGTCCGGCGCCGACTACCGGCGCACGGTGGAGGCCGTGCCGCCGGAGGCCGCCGAGGTGGCCCACCGCGTCGTCGGCGAGGCACTGACCAACGCCGCCCGGCACGCCCGGGGTGCGGCGGTACGGGTCAGGCTCGGCGGCGGCAGCCGATTGACCGTCACCGTCGAGGACGACGGCGGCAGCGCTGCGACCGCCGGGCTCGAAGCCGGGCTCGGCAGCGGCTTCAGCAGCGGTCTCGGCAGCGGCATCGGGCTGGCCGGGCTGCGCGGCACCGTCGCCGCCGTCGGCGGGACGCTGTCGGCGGGCCCGGCCGGGACCGGCTGGCGGGTGAGGGCCGAACTGCCGCTGGCCGCACCGGCCGTGAGTCGCCGGTGGCCGCACTGGCGCGGTCCGGGCGCCCTGGACTGGGCGCTGGTCGCACTGGCGATCGCGCTGTCCCTCGGCGCGGACCTGCTCTCCACCGGCCTGCCCGACTCCCTTGCCGGTCCGCTGCCGCTGGTGTCCGTGGTCCTGCTGTCGGCGCTGCACGCCGTGCCGCTGGGCTGGCGGACGCGGGCGCCCGCCCGCAGCCTGGCGGCGGTGCTGACCGCCCTGCTGCTGTGGCTGGCCTGCGATTCGGCGGTCCCGGCCGTGCCGCCGGTCAGCGATGTGTTCCTGGTGTACTGGTGGGTCGAACTGACGCTGCTCCACGCCGTCGGTGCGTACCCGCCCCGCCGGGGCGGCCGGCTCGCGCCGCTCGCGGTCGCGGTCGTCGGCGGACTGGTGCTCGCCGAGGGGCCGATGATCAATGGCAGCCGGATGGGCGCCTGGGCGGTGCTGGCCGCGGCGCTGGCGGTGCCCGCGTACACGTCCTGGTCGTTCGGTCGGCGCGCGGCGCGGGGACGGGAGCGCCGCCGGACCGCCCTCACGCGGGCCAGGGCGGAGCTCGACCGGGACACCGGCGCAGCCGTGCGCGAGGAGCGACGGCGGATCGCGGACGGTCTGCGCGGCACCACCGGCGGGCACCTGCGGGCGATGGTCGACGCGGCCGACGCCGGTCGGCTGGAGACCGTGCTGGCCCAGGCCCGTGCGGCCCTCGCCGCGCTTCGCGAACAGCTCGGCGAACTGCACCGGCCAGAGGATCCGCACCGGCCGGAGGATCCGCACAGCCCGGATGCTCCGCACGACCCGGAGGACCCGCACGACCCGCCCCCGACCATCGGCGGCGCCCTGACCCTCGCCACCCGGTACGACGCCACCTTCAGCTATGCGGCCCCCACATGCCGCCCGCTGCCGCCCGCGCTGGAGGTCACCGCCTACCGGGCCGCCGCGATGCTGCTCGCCGACGGTGCGACGCTCACCGTGCTGCACCACGACGGGGGAGTCGAGCTGTCCGGTCCGCGGCCCGCCGACCCGGCGGTACGACGGCGGTTGCTCGCCATGGCCGACGCCGTCGGCGGTACGCTCGCCACGGCCGACGACGGCGCGGCGCTGGTGTGGCTGCCGGAGGTGTGCCCCTCGTGATCACAGTGGTGGTCGCCGACGACCAGACCGTCGTCCGCGCCGGAATAGCGGCGATCCTCGAAGCCGAGCCCGACCTGTCCGTCGTGGGGCAGGCCGCGGACGGCGATGCCGCCGTCGCGCTCGCGCTGGCGCTGCGCCCGGACGTGGTGCTGATGGACGTCCGGATGCCCGGGACCGACGGACTGGCGGCCGCCGCCCGGATCACGGCCGCCCTGCCCTCGCTCCGCGTGGTCGTGCTCACCACCTTCGACCTCGACGAATACGTGTTCGCCGCGCTGCGCGCCGGAGCCGTCGGCTTCCTGCTGAAGGACTCCGCGCCGGAGCGGGTGATCGACGCGGTCCGGGTGGTCGCGGGCGGCGACGCCCTGCTGGACCCGGTGGTCACCCGACGGCTGATCGGCCGCTTCGCGCAGGGACCCGGCCTGCAACCAGCCACCGGCCTCGACCGGTTGACGCCGCGTGAGACCCAGGTGCTGCGGCTGGTCGCCCGCGGCCTCAGCAATGCGGAGATCGCCTCGGTCCTGGGCATCGGCCCGGCCACGGTGAAGGACCATGTCGCCGCGGTGCTCGCCAAACTCGGGGTGCGCGACCGGATCCAGGCGACCATCACCGCCTACGAGACCGGTCTCGTCCGCCCCGGCGTGGCCTGAACTCCCGGGCCGGGCTTCGCGGACCGGCCCGGTGGACCGGGCCCGGCCGCTGGGGGGAGGCCCGGCCCCGCCGCGCGGCGGGGCCGGGGTCACCACCGACCGTCCTCCGGTCCGACGGAACCCGGCCGACGCGCTCATAGCGTCGAAACCATGACTTCCACCCTGCTCCGCCGCGTCCTCGGCATCGTCCTGCTGGCCGGCACCCTGGTGCTGGCCCCGCTCTCCGGCGCGGCCGGATTCGTCGCCCTGGCGACCGTCAGCGCGAACGTCCCGCTGCTCGCGGTCGCCGGCCTCGTCGCCGCGGCCGGGGTCGGCTACCTGCTGGCCCGGGGCGCGTTCGCGCTGCTCGGCAAGGGGCGGCCGGCCGCGCTGCTGTACTCCGGAGCCACGACCGCCGGTGTGGTGGCCCTCGCCCTCGCCACCGTCTTCCAGCCCATGCCGCACCCCGGCCCCGGGCCGGTCCCCGCCAACGTGCGCTTCTGGGACCTGCCCACCGGCTCGCGGATCGCCTATGTGTCGCTGCACGGGTCAGGCACGGTCCGCCCGACACCGGTGATCTTCCTGCACGGCGGCCCCGGCACCCCGGCCGAGGGGATGCCGGCGGGCGGCAGCCGACTCGCGGCAGCGGGCTTCGACGTGTACTCCTACGACCAGCTCGGGGCCGGCCGGTCCACTCGGCTGAAGGACGTCACCGGCTACACGGTCGCCCGGGACGTGGCCGATCTCGACGCGATCCGCCGCGAGATCGGCGCGGACAAGGTCATCCTCGTCGGCGACTCCTGGGGCGGTTCGCTGGCGGCGCAGTACCTGCTCGCGCACAGCGCCCACGTGGCCAAGGTGGTGTTCGTCTCGCCCGGCGCCCTGTGGGGCCACCAGTACCCCGGCACCCGCGCGGGAGACCCGTGGACCAGGCTCACCGCGCCGGAGCGTGCCCGCTACGACCAACTCCTCTCCGAGCCGAGGCTGATCGCCGCCTCGCTGCTGCTGGGCGTCAACCCGAATGCGGCGCACGCGCTGTTCGGCGACGACGAGGCCGACCACTGGCTGCACGAACTGGCCCTGACCGGCAAGGACAGCACCACCTGCGCGGGCGCCGCGCCGGTGCCGGCGCACGACAACCCGCAGGGCTTCTACACCAACCAGGTCACCAGCAGTGACTTCGACCGGCTGCCCGACCCGCGCCCCGCGCTGCGCGCGGTCCACGTCCCCGCGCTGATCCTGCGCGGCTCCTGCGACTTCATGAAGCCGGAGGTGACGGCGGAGTACCGCAGCACGCTGCCGGACTCCGAACTGGTCCTGGTCGACGGCGCGGGCCACGACATCTCCGCAGGCCGGCCTGCCCTCTACACCGCCCTGCTGACCGCCTTCCTGCTCGACCGCCCGCTACCGGCAACCGCGAGCTGACGGTGGGCCGCTAGACCAGGATCGGCTTGACCGCAGGTGAGCCAGGGAGTGTCTCGACGGCCTTGCACAGGGCCGGTACGTGGGACCTGTCGGACGTGACGAGGAGGACGGGTGGCGTCGCCAGCGCGGCCGTCGCCACGACCAGGGCATCGACCAGGCATTCGTGACCGTCCAGCCCGGCGGCGTCCAGCAGCTTCCGGGCTGTGGTCACCACGTCGTCGGTGACCGGCTTCTTGTCGAAGCGGGACAGCAGGTAGGCGAGACGCTCGGCTGCCTTGCCGGTTCGCCTGACTTCCAACGGAGTGACTGCGGAGTGGACGACGCGGCTGCCGTTCCGCTCGGCGACCTCGATCCTGGCCCGCATACCCTCGTCGCCTTCGACGTGCAGGGACAACCCCTGGGCATCCAGTACGAGGGTTCCGCCGTGCTGGACGCGGGTCTTCAGGCGCTTGCTGACCATTCCTCCTCCGCCCGGCGCAGGGCATCGTCGGAGACGGCGCCGAATTCCTCGCGGTCGGCGGCCACCACCTCGCGCAGCTTGGCCATGGCGAGCCACTGCTCCAGCGCTTCGGCGATGACGGCGGAGAAGCCGGTCTTCCCGGTACGCTCCTCGACCTCGTCCACGAGCGAGGTGGCCAAGGAGACGGAGCGCTTGGTGGCCCGTTCCGGTATCGGCGACTGCGCGTGTGCACTCATCCCTGAAACAGTAGTACCGGTGGTAGGAAATTCTGCTGCGGATCGAGGCGGCGGAGTGCTTCGCGGCGGCTCGGGATCGGGAGGGAGGGTGAGCGTGTCCGCTTCTTCCGTTGGGTGTCGGTGGGGGGTCGTAGGCTGGCGGGCATGGCGAAGAGTGGCGTGGTGGCGGCTGCTGGTGGGCCGGGGTTCAGGAAGGCCAAGGTGCCGGACACCCGTGCGGGGTTGGTACGGCAGGCGCGGAAGATCAATCGGGCGCTGGCGGACGTCTATCCGTATGCCCATCCCGAGCTCGACTTCGAGAATCCGTTCGAGCTGCTGGTGGCCACGGTGCTGTCGGCGCAGACGACCGACCTGCGAGTGAACCAGACGACGCCGGCGCTGTTCGCCAAGTTCCCGACCGCGTCGGCGCTGGCGGCGGCCAATCCGGAGGAGCTGGAGGAGGTCATCCGGCCGACCGGGTTCTTCCGGGCCAAGGCGAAGTCGCTGCTGGGGCTGTCGGCCGCGCTGCGGGACGACTTCGGCGGCGAGGTGCCGAGCCGGTTGGCGGACCTGGTCACCCTGCCCGGTGTCGGCCGGAAGACCGCCAACGTGGTGTTGGGCAACGTCTTCGGCGTTCCCGGAATCACCGTCGACACCCACTTCGGGCGGCTCGCGCGGCGCTTCGGCTGGACCGAGTCCGACGATCCGGTGAAGGTCGAGCACGAGGTCGGGGCGATGTTCCCGAAGAGCGAGTGGACGATGCTCTCGCACCGCGTCGTCTTCCACGGCCGCCGGATCTGCCACTCCCGGCGTCCCGCCTGCGGCGCCTGCCCGATCGCGGCGCTCTGCCCCTCCTACGGCGAGGGCGAGACCGACCCGGTCAAGGCGGAGAAGCTGCTGAAGTACGAGAAGGGCGGCCGGCCCGGCCAGCGGCTGAAGCCGCCGGCCGACTATCCCGGGCTGCCGGCCTCCCCGGCCGGAGCCGGGGACGCCGGAGCGACCGGGGACGCCGGAGCGACCGGTACCGACGAAGGCAGCGGCCGATGACGGACATGGTCCAGATCGCCCGGGACGGACTGCCCGACTGGCTGGCCCCGGTCCGTGACGCCGCCGAGCGGGTCGAGCCGCGGCAGCTGAGCCGTTTCCTGCCGCCGGCCGAGGGCGGTCGGCGCTCCGCCGTGCTGGTCCTCTTCGGCGAGGGCCCCGACGGCCCCGACCTGCTGCTGATCGAGCGCGCCCGCTCGCTCCGCTCCCATGCCGGGCAGCCCTCCTTCCCCGGCGGTGCGCTCGACCCCGAGGACGGCGACCCGGACGGACCGGGCCGGGTCAACGCCGCGCTGCGCGAGGCCAGGGAGGAGACCGGCCTGGATCCGGCCGGTGTGCAGGTCTTCGGGGTGCTGCCGGACCTCTACATCCCGGTCAGCGACTTCGTGGTCACTCCGGTCCTCGGCTGGTGGCGTGAGCCGTCCCCGGTCGGGCCGGTCGATCCGGCCGAGGTCGCGGCGGTCTACCGGGTGCCGGTGTCCCAGCTGACGGATCCCGGGCGGCGGGCCCGGCTGCGGCATCCCAGCGGCTTCCGGGGCCCCGCGTTCGAGGTCGAGGGGATGCTGGTGTGGGGGTTCACCGCCGGTGTGATCGACCGGATCCTGCACTTCAGCGGCCTGGAACGGCCCTGGGACACCAGTCGGGAGATCGAATTCTCGGGTCGGCAGCAGTAGCCCGCAGCCGCGGCGCAGGAAGGGAGGTCAGCGGCTTGCAGGAACCATTCCGCCCCGTCCGAACGTGAGAAGAAGACAAGCTCTGCCACTCGGGCTCCGGAGCGCCGACCGCGCATGGGATGGTTGGCCGTTGCTCCTTCGGCCGGGGGAGCGCCCCGCCCTGCCCAGGAAGCTGCCGTGAACGTCCTCGACATCCTGCTGATCCTCGCTGCCTGCGGGTTCGCCGTCTCCGGCTACCGGCAGGGCTTCGTCGTCGGCGTGCTCTCGGTCGTCGGGTTCCTCGGCGGCGGGGTGATCGCCGTCCAACTGCTGCCGTACCTGCTGCAGCACCTGCCGGGCGGGACCACCTCCTCGGTGGTCGCGGTCGTCGTCGTGATCGTCTTCGCCTCGCTCGGCCAGGCGTTCACCACCCACTGGGGCTGGAAGCTGCGCGGACCCATCGACCGCAGCCGGGTCCGGCTGCTCGACGCCGTCGGCGGCGCGCTGGTCAACGTGGTCGCGATGCTGCTGGTGGCCTGGCTGATCGGCTCGGCGCTGGCCGGGACCTCGCTGCCGACGGTCGCCCGCGAGGTCCGGACCTCGGCAGTGCTCAGCGCCGTGCAGCGGACGCTGCCGGCCGACGCGCCGTCCTGGTTCTCCAACTTCACCTCGGCCCTCGCCCGGAACGGCTTCCCCCAGGTCTTCAACCCCTTCCAGAACGAGCCGATCGCCGACGTCCCGCCGCCCGACCCGGCGCTGGTGAACAGCGCGGCCGTGGTGCAGGCGCGGAAGAGCATCGTCAAGGTCGTCGGCACCGCGCCCAGCTGCGGCAAGGTGATCGAGGGCAGCGGCTTCGTCTACGCGCCGCACCGGGTGATGACCAACGCCCACGTCGTGGGCGGGGTGAGCGATCCCACCGTCCAGCTCGGCGGCCGGACCTACGACGCCACGGTCGTCCTCTACGACTGGCAGCGGGACATCGCGGTGCTGGACGTGCCGGGGCTCAACGCCCCCGTCCTCGAATTCGCCGGCGGCGCCCAGGACAGCGCCGGCGCGATCGTCGCCGGCTTCCCGGAGAACGGCCCCTTCAACGTCCAGGCCGCGCGCGTCCGGCAGCAGCTGAACGCCCAGGGCCCGGACATCTACCACCGGGGCACGGTCACCCGCGAGGTCTACTCGATCCGTTCGACTGTTCGACAGGGCAACTCCGGCGGACCGCTGCTCACTCCCGGCGGCGAGGTGTACGGGGTGGTCTTCGCCAAGTCGCTGGACGACGCGCAGACCGGCTACGCGCTGACGGCGGAGGAGGTGGAGGCGGACGCCAACCAGGGCAGTACCGCCACCGCCCAGGTGAACACCGAGGGTTGTGCGCTCTGATCCGACCGCCGGTCAGATCACGGTTGAGCTGGGACGTCGGTGCTGTCGGCGGCAACTGGTAGCGTCTGGGTCGCCCACCCGAACCGATCAAGGTGTCGTCGGGGTCAGGGCGGTCGGCGCAGGGCCGGCGTGAGGTCGGGTATCAGGGGGAGGACGAGACATCATGATGGGTCACTCGCACGCCGTGAGCGGGGCGTTGCTGTTCGCGGCCACGGCGCCCTTCCTGCCGGAGGATCTGATGCACCGCCATCTCTCCCCGGCGGAGATACTGATGGGCACGGTGCTGACCGCGGGCGCGGCGCTGCTCCCCGACCTGGACCACCACGACGGGACGATCGCCAACTTCCTGGGGCCGGTCTCCAAGACGCTCTGCCGCTTCGTCGCCTGGATCTCCGGCGGCCACCGGCACGCCACCCACTCGCTCCTCTTCGTCGCCCTGATGTCCTTCGGCACCTGGGCAGGCGTGAGCTACCTGGGGCGGCCGTTCACCCTGGGCATGACGTTCTTCCTGATGGCGCTGGCCGTACGGGCGCTCAACCTCTGCCCGCCCGGCCACGGCTTCTCGGCCTGGGGGACGATCGTGGCGATGGCCGCACTCGGCACCGGCGTGATCGACAAGTTCATCCCCTCCGCGCCGGGCTGGCTGCCCTACGCGGTCGGCCTCGGCTGCGTGGCCCATCTGCTCGGTGACTCCATCACCAAAATGGGCGCGCCCTGGCTGTGGCCGCTGAAGAACCGCTACGAGATCGTGGTGATCAAGAGCAGCGGCAACAAGCTGGAGACGGAGATACTCGTCCCGCTGATGGGTCTCGCCACGGTCGGCCTGCTCTGGTTCACCGCGCTCTCGCCCGGCTCGTTCCCGAAGCTCTGATCGGCAGCACGCTGCCCGATGCCGCCCGGGTCAGCGCTGGCGGAGCCGTGAGGTCACCCAGCGGGCCCGGCGGGTGAGGATGCTCGGGAGGCCGGCGTGGTCCAGCACGGCCGCGCCGCCGACCGAGTAGGGCGCGGCTCCGGGGCTGCCCAGCGCAGAGCGCAGAGGCGCTGTCTGCTGAGGCGAGCGGCGACGGGACAGGGGCGCGATGGCGCGATCGTGCATCCAGCTCATGAGAGAGCAGTGCCCAGACCCGGGGATCGGTAATCCCGTGCGACGAGGCCAATTGGCCTATGCGCTGGTCCTATTTTCAGACTGGCGGCTTCCGCTGCGGCCCTCGCCACAGCTGTCGCCCAGGTCCCGCCACCGGCCGGTGGCAACGCGGTGAACAGCGGGAGCTGACGTCGGCTCAGCGGTCCGGCTCCGGGTCGCGGAGCCAGTTCAGCAGCTCCCGCGAGAAGCCCTCCGGGTCCTCCTCCTGCGGGTAGTGGCCGATTCCCTCCAGCAGCCGCCAGCGGTAGGGCGCCTCGACGTACTCGCCGGAGCCGGCCGCCGTCCGGTTCAGCAACAGCGGGTCCAGGGCCCCCTGCAGATGCAGCGTCGGCACCCGCACCGGCCGCCGCATCCGGCGGGAGTACTGGAACCCGTCGGGTCGGCCCATGGACCGCATCAGCCAGCGGAAGGGCTCGATGGAGCAGTGCCGGGTGTTGGACAGCAGCATGGCGTGCCGGTACGTCAGCAGCGCCTTCTCGTCCGGCGCGCGCCCGGGGGCGGCCCACTCGGTCAGGTAGTCGGCGACCAGTTCGGCGTCGTTCGCGGCCAGCTGACGCTCCGGAATCCAGGGCCGCTGGAGCGCGAGCAGGTGCTCGGCCGCCGCGATCTGCCGCCGGTCGCTCATCAGTGCCCGGCGCAGTCGACGCGGGTGCGCGCTGGAGGCCACGGCCAGTCGGCGGATCAGGGTGGGCCGCATCACCGCCGCCGTCCAGGCGAGGAAGCCGCCCCAGTCGTGGCCGACCAGGGCCGCGTCCGAGGCGCCGAGGGAACGGATCACCCCGGTCAGGTCCAGGGCCATGTTGCTGGGGTCGTAGCCGCGCGGCGTGCGGTCGCTGCCGCCGACACCGCGCAGGTCCACGGCGACGGCCCGGAAGCCGCCCTCGGCGAGCGCGACCAGCTGGTGCCGCCAGGTCCACCAGAACTGCGGCCAGCCGTGCACCAGGAGGACCAGCGGCCCCTCGCCCATCTCGGCGACATGGAAGCGTCCGCCGTTGGCGGAGACGTCCCGATGGGTCCAGGGGCCGTCGAGCCGAGGGTCGAAGGAGAAGTCGGTGGAAGAGCTGCGGGATCCGCCGAACGTGGGGTCAGACGCCATGGGGACAAGCCTGTCACACTCCCGGCGATACCGTCGGGCGCGTGCCGTGCCGTCAGCGGCGGATCGCGGGCAGCTCGTCGGCCGGGCCGACGGCGGGTCGGGGCTTGGCGGTCTTCAGCACGTCCACGGTCGCCTTGGTCGAGGCGATGGTCCGGTCCGGCGGCGAGATCTTCTTGACCAGCCGCCAGGCGACCAGCCCGGCGATGATCGCGAGCAGTACGAAGGCGCCGCCGGTGATCAGGAAGCACCAGGCCAGGCCGAGGCCGGAGGCGTGGATGCCGTAGGCCATGGCGAAGCTGAACACCGGGATCGAGGCGACCAGGATCACCCCGGCGGCCAGCCCGGCCGCAGCTCCGGCGCCGCCGCGGACGACGTCCTGCGTGATCTCCTTCTTGGCGAGCCTGATCTCGTCATGCACCAGCGCGGACAGGTCGGCGGTGGCGGAGGAGAACAGCTGGCCCACCGTGCGCTCGGCCCCGTCGGAGGAGGTACTGCCGTTCTCGGACCTGTAAGCGGTGGACATCCGGTCTTCTCCTCAGGTCTTCCTGTCGCGTCGTCAGAGCTCTGCCTCAGATCATGCCTCCTCGCGGAGGGGTGCGACCACTCGGCCTGCCGATCGGAGCCGGGCGGCTTTCCCGGACGGCCCGGGAGCCGCCGTGTCAGACGGGTCGTCCGCCCTGCTGTTCGGCCTCCTCCTGCTCGTACAGCCGCTGGTAGGTGCGGTTGCGCAGCCGCAGCAGCACCGCCGCGACCAGGGCGCAGATCAGCGAGCCGACCAGGACCGCCGCCTTGGCCTGTCGGGCGAGGGCCGGATCGTCCGCGAAGGCCAGCTCGCTGATCAGCAGTGAGACGGTGAAGCCGATGCCGGAGAGCACGGAGACCGCGAACAGGTCGCTCCACTCCAGCTCGGGGTTGAGCTCGGCCCTGGTGAAGCGGGCGGTCAGCCAGCTGCCGCCGAAGACTCCGATCGGCTTGCCGACCAGCAGCCCGAGCAGGGCGCCCAGTGGCGCGGCATGGGTGAAGACGTCGGCGAGCGCGTGGGCGTTGAGGGTCACTCCGGCCGACAGCAGGGCGAACACCGGCACGCAGAAGCCTGCGGAGAAGGGCCTGACCAGGTGTTCGATGTGCTCGGCCGGGGAGTGCGCCTCGCCGGGGTCCTTGGTGCAGCGCAGCAGCAGGCCCATGGCGACGCCGGCGACCGTGGCGTGGATGCCGCTCTCGTGCATCAGCGCCCAGATCACCACGGCCAGCGGCAGGTAGAGGTACCAGCCGTGCACCCGCAGCCGGTGCAGGGCGTAGAAGAGCACCAGGCCGAGGAAGGCCAGGCCGAGCGCCCAGAGCTTGATGCCGTGGCTGAAGAAGATCGCGATGATCAGGATCGCGATCAGGTCGTCCACCACCGCGAGGGTCAGCAGGAAGGCGCGCAGCGCCGACGGCAGGTGGGTGCCGGCCACGGCGAGCACGCCGAGGGCGAAGGCGATGTCGGTGGCGGTGGGGATGGCCCAACCCCCGTGGTGGCCGTCGGCGCCGCTGTTGACGAGGGTGTAGACCAGGGCAGGCACGGCCACCCCGCAGACCGCGGCGACCACCGGCAGCGCGGCCGCCCGGCGGTCACGCAGTTCGCCGGCCACCAGCTCGCGCTTGAGCTCGATGCCGGCCACGAAGAAGAAGACGCTGAGCAGCCCGTCCTTGGCCCAGTCGCCGAGCGGGAGGTCCAGGTGCAGCGGATGGGACGGTCCGACCGTGTGCTCGACGACGGTCTCGTAGGAATGCGGCCAGACGTTGGCCCAGACGAGTGCTGCCACGGTCGCCAGCAGCAGCAGGACGCCGCCCACGGTCTCGGCGCGGAGGGCGTCGGCGAGGAAGGTCCGTTCGGGGAGCGGGAGCCGGCCGAGGAACTGCCGTCGGGGGGCCTGGGTGGAGCCCGACTCGGGATCGGGGCCGAGCGGCGGACTGCCGTCCGGGCGGGGAGCGGGGCGGTCACTCACGCGCGGGGCCTCCGAACCGGTCCGACAAATCGGGCATCTCCCCCGATCCTAGGAGCTGCCCGCGCCGAGGGCCGCCCCAGCGCGGTGCTGGGGCGGCCCTCGGCGGTCGGTGCGCGTGCTCGGTGCGCGCGGTGGGTCAGCTCTGGTCGGTACCGCCCGGGAGCTGGCTCTGGATCAGGTCCATCACCGAGGAGTCGGCCAGCGTGGTGGTGTCGCCGACCGCGCGGCCCTCGGCGATGTCGCGCAGCAGCCGGCGCATGATCTTGCCGGAGCGGGTCTTCGGCAGCTCGCTGACCACCTTGATCATCTTCGGCTTGGCGATCGGGCCGAGCACCTTGGCCACGTGGTTGCGGAGCTCGGCCACCAGGTCGTCACTGTCGGCGGCGGTGCCGCGCAGGATCACGAAGGCGGCGATGGCCTGACCGGTCGTCGCGTCGGTCGCGCCGACGACGGCGGCCTCGGCCACCTTCGGGTGCGAGACCAGCGCCGACTCGACCTCGGTGGTGGAGATGTTGTGGCCGGAGACCAGCATCACGTCGTCCACCCGGCCGAGCAGCCAGAGGTCGCCGTCCTCGTCCTTCTTGGCGCCGTCGCCGGCGAAGTAGCGCCACTCGGGCTCGGCCGGGTCGTGGCCGGTGCCGAAACGGGACCAGTAGGTGTCCAGGTAGCGCTGGTCGTCGCCCCAGATGGTGCGCAGCATCGACGGCCACGGCTCGGTCAGCACCAGGTAGCCGCCGCCGCCGTTGGGCACCTCGTGCGCCTCGTCGTCGACCACGGTCGCCGAGATGCCGGGGAGCGGGGTCTGCGCCGAGCCGGGCTTGGTCGCGGTGACGCCCGGCAGCGGGCTGATCATCATCGCCCCGGTCTCGGTCTGCCACCAGGTGTCCACGATCGGGCAGCGGTTGCCGCCGATGTGCTCGCGGTACCACATCCAGGCCTCGGGGTTGATCGGCTCGCCGACGCTGCCGAGGATCCGGAGCGAGGACAGGTCGAACTTGGCCGGGATGTCGTCACCCCACTTCATGAACGTCCGGATGGCCGTGGGGGCGGTGTACAGGATGGTGACGCCGTACTTCTGGACGATCTCCCAGAAGCGGCCCTGGTGCGGGGTGTCCGGGGTGCCCTCGTACATGACCTGGGTCGCGCCGTTGGCCAGCGGCCCGTAGACGATGTAGGAGTGCCCGGTGACCCAGCCGATGTCGGCGGTGCACCAGTAGACGTCGGTCTCCGGCTTGAGGTCGAAGACCGCGTGGTGGGTGTAGGCGGCCTGGGTGAGGTAGCCGCCGGTGGTGTGCAGGATGCCCTTGGGCTTACCGGTGGTGCCGCTGGTGTAGAGGATGAACAGCGGGTGCTCGGCGTTGTGCGGCTGGGCGACGTGCTCGGTGGACTGACGGCCCGTGATCTCGTCCCACCAGACGTCCTTGTCCGCGTTCCAGGCGGTCTCCTGGCCGGTACGGCGGACGACCAGCACGTGCTCGACGGTGGGGCAGCTCAGCACGGCCTCGTCGATGGCGGGCTTGAGCGCGGTGGGCTTGCCGCGGCGGTAGCCGCCGTCCGCGGTGATGATCAGCTTGGCGTCCGCGTCCTGGACGCGGGAGGCGACGGCCTCGGCCGAGAAGCCGCCGAAGACGACGGAGTGCGCGGCGCCGATGCGGGCGCAGGCGAGCATCGCCACGGCCGCCTCGGGGATCATCGGCAGGTAGATCGCGACCCGGTCGCCCTTGGCGACGCCGAGCTCGGTGAGGGCGTTGGCAGCCTTGGAGACCTCGTCCTTGAGCTCCGCGTAGGTGATGGCGCGGCTGTCGCCGGGCTCGCCCTCGAAGTGGATGGCCACCCGGTCCCCGTTGCCGGCCTCGACATGGCGGTCCACGCAGTTGTAGGCGACGTTGAGCTCGCCGTCGGCGAACCACTTGGCGAAGGGCGGGTTGGACCAGTCGAGGGTCTCGGTGGGCTCGGTGGCCCAGCTCAGCCGGCGCGCCTGGGCGGCCCAGAATGCCAGCCGGTCCTCCTTCGCCTCGGCATAGGCGGCTGCGGTGACATTGGCGGCGGCGGCGAGCTCGGCGGGCGGGGTGAATCGACGCTCTTCCTTGAGCAGGTTTTCCAGGCTTTCATTGCTGCTCAACGCGCACTCCTCATTCGAGTCTTGGGCGCGGGCGTCCCGTGGTGTCCCGTCGTCCCAGTGGTGGTCATGGCCTAGCTCACCAGGATGCGGCCGCGCTGACAAGACTCCTCGGCGAATTGGTGTAGACCTCTGTCCGATTCTCGGGTGCGATCGTCGGTCCAGGTCAGGCGGCGGACTCCAGGTGGGGTCGGACCGGATCGAAGGTACGCCTGTTGTGGGACAGCACGTACGTCTGCGCCTTCGCGAAATCGAAGTACAGCCCGGTCAGCCGAAGCCCGCCGGCCGCCGCGCGCCGCCGGACGGAGGGGTTGGCGGCCAGATTGTCGAGCTGCTGGACGACGTTGGTCAGGCAGAGTCGCTCCAGTGCGTCGGCCGACCCGCCCCCGGCGATCCGGGCCGGGGAGTGCCGGACCCGCTGCAGCGAGTCCTGCCCGTGCCGCAGCCAGCGGGTCAGCGGCGTGCGCGCCAGCCCGTCCCGGCGGTGCGCCCCGTGCAGCAGCGACTGCATGGCGCCGCAGCCCGAATGGCCGCAGACGGTGATGGTGCCGACCTCCAGGATCTCCACCGCGTACTCGATGGCGGCGGCCACCGAGTCGTCCGGCGGCGGGACCAGGTTGCCGATGTTGCGGACCGTGAACAGCTCGCCCGGTCCGCTGTTGGTGATGACGTTGGGGACGAGCCGGGAGTCCGCGCAGGTGATGAACAGCTGCGAGGGCGACTGGCCCTCGCGGGCCAGCCGGGCCAGCTCGGGCTGCAGCCCGGGTGCGGTGTGCTGCTGGAACTCCCGGACGCCGCCGAGCAGCTGCTCGCAGGGGAGCGGCTGCTCGGCGGGGAGGAACTGCTCGGGCGGGAGGCCCTGCTCGCGGTGGAGGCCCTGCGGGCCGATGCTCTGCATGGGTCGCGTCTCCTGGTGACGAGGACGGCGTGGCGACATGAGCGCGGCAGGGGTGGGCCACGGTTAACCAAGTGTCGGTAAATGAAGAGTAATGAATCCTTTACTTTGATGAGGGCTGCGGCCCGCCGAATTCACCCGACCGGGTGTCAGCCCGCTGTGGCCGCTGCGCTGCTGTGGTCGCGGTGGTGCCGCCGTGGCGTGGCCGGGTTCGTCAGGCCGGCACCGAGGCGGCGGTCCGGGCGTCCTCGCCGAGCACGAAGTCCGGGTCCACCTGGTCGGCCAGGTCCTGTCCGGTCTTGGCGTTGCCCCAGCTCTCCGCGTTGCGCAGGTGGAAGCGCACCATCTGCTCGGTGTAGCGGGCCCAGTCGCGCTGCGCGTAGGAGTCGTCGACCGCCCGGTGCAGCAGCCGCAGGGTGTCCAGGTTGCCCGGTTCCAGCTCTGCGAGCCGGGGCGCCCGCCCCTGCTCGGCCCGGCGCACCCAGTCGGACTGGCCCAGCCAGCCGATCAGGTCCGCCCCCACGGTCTCGCGCAGGTACGCCACATCGTCCTCGTGCTGCACCTTGTTGCCGACGACCCGCAGGTTGATCCCGAAGTCCGCCGCGTACTCGCGGTACTGCCGGTAGACCGAGACGCCCTTGCGAGTGGGCTCGGCGACCAGGAAGGTCAGGTCGAAGCGGGTGAACAGGCCGGAGGCGAAGGAGTCCGAGCCGGCGGTCATGTCGACCACCAGGTACTCCCCGGGCCCGTCCGCCAGGTGGTTGAGGCAGAGCTCCACCGCGCCGACCTTGGAGTGGTAGCAGGCCACCCCCAGGTCCTCCTCGGCGAACGCGCCGGTGGCCATCAGCCGCAGCGGGGCCCCGTCGACGCTGACCTCCCGGGCGCAGAGGTCGTACACGGGGTTGGACTCGGCGATCCGCAGCAGCCGGGAGCCGCTGCCGGGCGGGGTGGTCTTGATCATTGACGCGGCGTCCGCGATCCGGGGATTGCCGCCGCGCAGGTACTCCTTGATCTGCGGGAGGTGCGTCCCCATCGAGGGCATGGACGCCGCCTGCTCCTCCGTCAGTCCCAGGGTGGTCGCCAGATGCTGGTTGATGTCGGCGTCGACGGCGATCACCGGGGCGCCTGCTGCGGCCAGATGGCGGACGAGGAGGGAGGAGAGGGTGGTCTTGCCGCTGCCGCCCTTGCCGACGAAGGCGATCTTCATGGGAACTCCGGGGTGCTTACTGTGGAGGGCGATGCTCGCAGTGCCTGCGGGGAGCAGTCTGCTGCCAGGGTCTCGGCCGAGTCTTATTGAAAAGCGTTATCGTCACCGATAGTGGTCATCGTAGCGATTGAAAACCGCTTCGTGATCGGGTTTGACGCACTGTTGACCCTTTCGAGGGAGCGTGATGCCACGCCCCGAGGCGCCCCCGTGCACCCGCGTTACGTACGCTCAGGGCGTGAGCACTCCTTCCGTGGACCCCCTCGAACCACTCGCGCACCTGCCCGGCGTCGCCGAGTCCGTCGCCGAGGCCCGTCGCGCCGTGGACCGCCTCTACGGCCACCGGGTGATGCGCCGCCGCGCGGGCGAGGTGACCTCCGAGTCCGCGCTGCGCGGAGCCCGTGCCTCCGCCGCGCTCGACGGCGCCGACTGGCCGCTGGAGGAGGTCCGCCGCCGTACCGACTTCGGCAGCGACCCGGAGGCCCGGGTCGTCGGCGGGGCGCTGCGGCTGAACGCCGAGGCCGGACAACTGCTCGGCACCTGGCGGCACTCGCCGCTGCAGGTGCTGGCCCGGCTGCACCTGCTGGCCTGCGGCGACGATCCGCAGTCCGCCGAGGCCGCCGGCGCCGGACGCCCGCGCCGCGGGGACGAGCCCGCGGCGCCGCTGTTCGGCCCGGCGCTGCCGGTGGCCGATGAGGTCGAAGGAGCGGCGCCGCTGTTCCCCGAGGCCGTCGCCGGCGGAGCGTCGGCCGACACCTTCGAACTGCCGGCCGCGCCCGGCCCGGAGGAGGTCGCCGCCCGGCTGGACGGGCTCGCCCGGCTGCTGGCCGCCCGGGGCGGGAAGAAGCACCCGAACGAGAGGACCGCGCCCGCCCTGGTCGTCGCCGCCGTCGTCCACGGCGAACTGATGACCCTGCGGCCGTTCGCGGCCCACAACGGCCTGGTCGCCCGCGCGGCCCAGCGGATCGTGCTGATCGCCGAGGGCCTCGACCCGCAGGCCATCTGCCCGTTGGAGGTCGGCCTGGCCGAACTGGGGACGGACGCCTACCGCAACGCACTCGCGGGCTACGCCTCGGGCAGCGAGCAGGGCATGGCGCTCTGGGTGGTGCACTGTGCGGCGGCACTGCGGTTGGGCGTGCGGGAGAGCACGGCGGTGTGCGAGGCGATGCAGCGCGGCATGGTCTGAGCCGCCGTCAGCGTGCCTCCGGGCACAGCAATGCGGCGGCACCGTCACAGTGCCGCCGCTGGCACAGATTCCGAGTGACCATGCGTGCGCCAGGAATGCCCATCCGGCTGGGATCTTGCCCGTTGGCCGGGTGCGGCGGCCCGATCGCGGGTCGGCTGCACGTGGGTGCTCGGTCTCTGTGCTCGGTCCGTGGGGCCTGAAACTCAGTGGGCCGGTGCTCTGGTCCACCCGGTCTCGCGGGCCGTCTGTCTTCCTTTGTAGCGCGGTTCCGGGCAAAGCGGAACCCGGGGGCGCATTTCTTTACCTTCCGCCCGGCGCCGGGCGGGTCGCCGCCGGGCAGCTCGGCGCCGGAGGGCTCAGCTCGGCTGCGTCCGGCGTCTGGCGGCGTACCAGACCAGTCCGGCGGTCGCGGCTGCGGCGCCCACGGCTGCGGCGGCCAGCACCGGCCGGCTGCGGACCGCCGTCAGCGAGGGGCTGCGCTGCTTGAGCCGGACCGGCCGGTCGAACAGCAGCACCGGCCACTCCCGGGCCAGCGCCTCGCGTCGCAGTCCCCGGTCCGGGTTGACCGCGTAGGGGTGACCGACCGCCTCCAGCAGCGGCAGGTCGGTCACCGAATCGCTGTAGGCGTAGCTGCGTTCGAGGTCGTAGCCCTCGACGGCGGCGAGTTCGCGGATGGCGACGGCCTTGTTGCCGGCGTAGGCGTAGAAGTCGATCTCGCCGGTGTAGCAGCCGTCGGCCTCGGTCATCCGGGTGGCGATGACATGGTCCGCCCCGAGCATCTCGCCGATGGGCTCCACGATTTCGGAGCCCGAGCTGCTGACGATCACCACGTCGCGTCCGGCGATGTGGTGCTCCTCGATCAGCGAGGCTGCCTCGTCGTAGATCAGAGGGTCGATCAGCTCGTGCAGGGTCTCGGCGATGATCTCGCGCACCAGTTGGACGTTCCAGCCCCGGCAGAGCGAGGACAGGTACTGGCGCATCTTCTCCATCTGGTCGTGGTCCGCGCCACCGGCCAGGAAGACGAACTGGGCGTAGGCGCTCTTGAGTACGGCCCGGCGGTTGATCAGGCCGCCCCGGTAGAGCGGCCGGCTGAAGGCGAGTGCGCTCGACTTCGCGATCACGGTCTTGTCGAGGTCGAAGAAGGCGGCGGTCCGCAGCTGCCGGGCGAGGGGCGCCGGGGCTGCGGGGATCGGCTGGCGCTGGGGGTCGCGGTGGGTGTCCACGAAGACGAGGATAGGAGCTCGCACGGACAGCGTGCGGTGCGGCGGTCGCACCGGGGCGGGCGCGGTGGCGGAGAACCGTCGGCAGCGGCCGCCGGTCCTCGAATCGCGCGGGTCCGACTGACCGCAGAGTTCGATTCCGGTCGCCATTCCGGCTGTTCTTCCGATCACGCTTCTCGGGTCGCTCCCGGCGATTCTTCCGCGGGCGCTTCCGACGGTGGCTGGCGCGGTACTTCCACCGGTGATTCGGCGCCTGATTCCGGTCGTGATTCCGGTCGTGATTCGGAGGGTGATTCGGGCCGTGATTCCGGGGCCCACCATTCGGCCCAAGGGCCGGCCCGCTGGTTTGCTCGGGAAGGGCCCCGGGTACACCATGGAGGTCACGGCTCGTTCGCGACCGTGTCGCCCCGGTCTGGCTCCTCCCCCCCGAGTCGGACTGTGGAGGACGACCCCCGCTCTCCCCCCCCGGCGGGGGTCGTCGCACGTCCGAGCCGCCTGGTGAGTAGCCGGTCGGCAGTGTGCCCCGGCGCCGACGGCGCCCCGGGCCGCTCCCTCGGAGCGTGTCCGCCGACTGCCCGGACCGGCCTGTCGCCGGCCTGTCGGCGATCCGCCGCAGGAGCTGTCCGCCCCCGGTCGAGGTCGCCCTGGGGGCGTTGTCGGACACGGTGTCAATCCCGTGCACGATAAGTCACCCGAGCGGGTGGCGGGCTTTTCCACACCCCTTGGTTTCTCCACAGATCACGGTCCCGCTTCCCGGCCGGTCCGTGAATCGCGGCAGGGTTGCTGACAGCTCAAGAACGCCCGCCGCGAGCAGCACCGTGAGCGCCGTTCACCACCCAGCGCGACTCACCGCGCATGCTGCCCGGGGGAGAGAACCATGTCCGGATCCGGCCAGGGGACACAGTCCGCCGTACCGTCCGCAGACCCGCCGTCCGAGGGGCCGTTGCTGGTCACCGAGGACGATCAACTCATCGAGCAACTGCTGCGCATCTGCGCCGCCGTCGGCGCTGTGCCGCAGGTGGTGTGCGGTGCGCCGCCGGGTCGGCAGGCCTGGGAGACGGCGCCGTTGGTGCTGGTCGGCGACGATGTCGCGCACCGCCTCGCCGGGCTGGCCACCCGTCCGCAGGTGCTGCTGGTCGGACGCGACCTGGACGACGTCGGGGTCTGGCAGCGCGCCGTCGTCATCGGGGCCAGGCACGTCGTCTTCCTGCCGGACGGCGAGCTCTGGCTGCGCGACCGGATCGCCGATGCCGCCGAGGGCGTCGGGCCGCAGGCGCTCACCGTCGCCGTGCTCGGCGGACGCGGCGGGGCCGGGGCCTCCACGCTCGCCTGCGCCCTGGCGGTCACCGCCGCCCGGGAGGGCCACCGCACGGTCCTGATCGACGGCGACCCGCTCGGCGGGGGCCTGGACATCCTGCTCGGCGGGGAGTCCGAGGCCGGTCTGCGCTGGCCCGACCTGGCCGGCTCGCGGGGGCGGGTCAGCGCCGTCGAGCTGGAGCGCTCACTGCCTCGGATCCATGAACTGCTGGCCCTCAGCTGGGATCGCGGCGACCTGCTGACCATTCCGGTGGAGGCGATGCGGACGGTCCTGGGCGCCGCCCGCCGACGCGGTGGCGTGGTCGTGCTCGACCTGCCCCGGCGCATCGACGAACCGGCGGGCGAGGCCCTGGAACAGGCCGACCTGGGGCTGTTGGTCATTCCGGCCGAGCTGCGCGCCATGACCGCCTCCGGCCGGGTCGCGGCCGCGGCGCGGATGCGGCTCACCGACCTGCGTGCCGTCGTCCGGGGCCCCGCGCCCGGCGGAGTCACCGGGGAGGAGGTGGCCCGGGGCCTGCGGCTGCCGCTGGCCGGCGAGATCCTCGCCGAACCCGGGCTGAGCGGCGACCTGGAACGCGGAAGACCGCCGGGGGACCGGCCGAAGGGGCCGCTGGGGCGCTTCTGCTCCGCCTTCCTGACCGAGGCTCTGCCGAGCGCCGGAGCCGGGGTGGGGGCATGAGGCAGGGCCTGCGGTCCCCCGACGCCGGGCGCCAGCGGGAGGCCCTGGTGGACGCGGTGCGGCTGCGGCTGGCCGAGGCCGGTGCGGAACCGGGCACCACCGAGGTCGCCGCCGCGCTGCGGGCCCAGGGCCACCCCTACGGCACCACCGAGGTGGTGGAGCTGGTCCGGCAACTGCGCTCGGACATGGTCGGCGCCGGTCCGCTGGACCCCCTGCTCGCCGATCCGGCGGTGACCGACGTCCTGGTCAACGGCCCCAACGAGGTCTGGATGGACCGGGGCAACGGACTGGAACGCGTCCCCGACATCCGCTTCCCGGACCGCCAGGCGGTGCGGCGGCTGGCCCAGCGGCTGGCCACGGCCGCCGGACGCCGACTGGACGACGCCCGGCCCTGGACCGACGCCCGGCTCCCCGACGGCACCCGGCTGCACGCGGTGCTGCCGCCGGTCGCCGTCGGCTGCACCTGCATCTCGCTGCGGGTCAGTCGGGGCCGTCCGTTCACCCTGCCGGAGCTGGTCCGGGCCGGCTCGCTCAGCGAGCAGGGTGCGGCGCTGCTCCGCGCCATGGTCGGCGCGCGGATGTCGTACCTGGTCAGCGGCGGCACCGGGACCGGGAAGACCACGTTGCTGGCCACGTTGCTGGGACTGGTCGGCCCGGCCGAGCGGCTGGTCGTGGTCGAGGACTCGGCGGAGCTGCGACCCGACCATCCGCACGTCGTCCGGCTTGAGGGCCGACCGCCCAACCAGGAGGGAGCGGGCCTGGTCGACCTGCGTGACCTGGTCCGGCAGGCGCTGCGGATGCGTCCGGACCGGCTGGTGGTCGGCGAGGTCCGCGGTGCGGAGGTGGTGGACCTGCTGGCCGCGCTCAACACCGGGCACGAGGGCGGCTGCGGGACCGTCCACGCGAACGCCGCAGCGGACGTCCCGGCCCGGCTGGAGGCGCTGGCCTCGGCTGCCGGACTGGACCGGGCGGCGCTGCACAGCCAGTTGGCAGCGGCCCTGGACGCCGTGGTCCACCTGGTCAGGGACGGCGCCGGACGGCGGATGGCCGAGGTGCGGCTGTTACGGCGGGGCGCCAGCGGACTGGTCGACACCGAACCGGCGGCCTGGTTCGGGGCGGACGGGCGGATGCGGCGGGGCAGCGGATGGGCCCGGTTGGCCGGGCGCTGCGGAAACGACGAGCGATGGATGACGGGGTGAGCGGCGTGGAGAGCGACCTGGTGGGCGGCGCGGTGGGCGGAGCTGTACGGCTGGACGGACTGCTGGGAATGCCCGGCGAGATGCTGCAGGCGCTGGTCTCGGGGTTGGTGCTGTGCCTGGTGGGCTGGCTGGCCTGGCGGCTGAGCAGCCTGGACGAGGCGGTGCGCCGACGGAACCGGCTGTTCCCGGGGCGGCGGCGGGAGGCGCCGGACGGGGAACAGCCGGTCCAGGAGGCCCGCCGCAGCCGTCGGTGGCGCTCCCGGGGGCGGCCGGGCCCGCGTTCTGGACGGCGCTGGGGGCGGGGCTACGGGCGGCGGTCGGGACGGCGGCTGGGACGGCGGCTGGGACGGCGGTCCCCGCTCGGCCCCGGCTGGCTGCGGCCCCCGCCGCCGGAGCTGCTGTTGCTGCCGCTGGGGCTGCTGGCGGCCTGGCCGACCCACTCGCCATTGGTGGCCGCCGCCGCTGCCGGCGCCGTGGTGCCCGCGATACGGCTGCGAAGCCGGAAGCAGCGGGCGGCGCTCCGGGAGCAGCGCCGCGGGGCGGTGGTGGGGATGTGCGCAGCGCTCGCGGGGGAGCTGCGCACCGGGGCGACCCCGCAGCAGGCGGCGCGACTGGTGGGCGCGGAGCTCGCCACGGACGGGCGGCCGCCGGACGGAGCCCGCGGTGTTCCGGGCGTAGTGGGCGTCCTGGGCCGTTGGGGCCGGAGCCGGTCGGCGGGGCCGCCGCTGGACAGCACGTTGCTGTTGGCCGCTGTGCTCTACGGCGGGTCGGTGCCGGAGGCGTTCCGGGCCATGGCGGCCCTGCCCGGTGCCGAGGGCGCGGCCGGGATCGCGGCCTGCTGGGAGGTGGCCTCGTCCAGCGGAGCGGGCCTGGCTGCGGGGCTCGACCGCGTCGCCGAGGGGCTTCGGGCCGAACGTGCGCTGCACGAGACGGTGCGGGCGGAGCTGGCCGGACCGAGGTCGACGGCGGCGCTGCTGGCCGCGCTGCCGCTGTTCGGGCTGCTGCTCGGGGCCGGATTGGGCGCCGATCCGCTGCGGGTGCTGCTGCACACCCCGAGCGGCCTGGTCTGCCTCGCCCTCGGTGCGCTGCTGGAGTGCGCCGGGATCGCCTGGACCGGCCGAATCGCCCGGGGCGCGGAACTCGCGGTCCCGGAGCGGGCCGAGGGCAGCGGCCCCGGCCGCAGCGGCCCCGGCCGCAGTGGCAGCGGGTCATGGAGCACCCGCGCCGAGACAGGGACAGGAGCAGGAGCATGAGCGGATTGGTCTGGTTGGCGGCGGTGGCGAGCGGTGTGGCGGCGGCCCTGCTGGGCGGGGCCGGGGCGCTGGCTGCAGCCAGGGTGAGGGCGCGGTCCCGCGCCGCAGGGGTCCCGATGGAGCCGTTGCCCGGACACCGGTGGCGGCGCGGCCGGCCGGGTCGGTCCGCCGGGCGGACGGACGAGCGGCCCGGGCTGCCCCCGCAGACGGTCCGCTGCGTGACGGCGCTGGTCATCGGGGCCGGGGTGGCGGTGACGGTGGCCGGGCTGCGCGGGCTGCTGGCCGGCGTGCTGACGGCTGCGGTCGGCTACCGCTGGCTGCCGGACCCGCCCTCGGCCGAGCAGCGGCGGGCGAGCCGGGAGGCAGCCGCGCTCGCCGCGCAGCTGCCGCTGACCGCGGACCTGCTGGCCGGCTGCCTGGCGTCCTGGTGCGCCCCGGACGCGGCGGCGGTCGCGGTCGGCGCCGCGGTCGGCGAGCCGATGGCGTCCAGGCTGGCGGAGGTCGCCGCCGACCTGCGGATGGGCGGGGACGCGGAGGAGAGCTGGTCCCGCTTCGGCGCGGATCCGGTGCTCGCGCCGCTGGGCCGCTGCCTGGTCCGGGCCAGCGCCAGCGGAGCGCCGCCGGCCGCAGGGCTCGCCCGGCTCGCCGAGGGCTGCCGGGCCTCCGCCGCGACCGCCGCCCAGGCCCGGACCCGCCGGGCGGGCGTACTGGCCACGGCGCCGCTCGGGCTCTGCTTCCTGCCCGCCTTCGTGCTGATCGGCGTGGTCCCGGTGGTCACCGGGCTGGCCGGCACCTTCCTCGTCCACGCCTGAAGCGCGGCACCGTCGGAAACAGAACAGGAGAACCATCATGAGCAGTGCGTCCTTCGCCTCCAGGGTCACCGCGACCGGCGGCAGCAACCCCTCCTTCGGCACGCTGCTGCTGCGCCGGACCAGGACGCTGCCGCTGCTGGTCGCCGCCGTGGCCTGTGCCTGGCTGCTGCACCTCGGCCACCTGGTCCGCTGCCGGACGGACCGGCACCGGGCGGACGCCGGGATGACCACCGCCGAGTACGCCGTCGGCACCGTCGCGGCCTGCGGCTTCGCCGCGCTGCTGTACAAGGTCGTCACCAGCGGGGCGGTGTCCTCGGCGCTGTCCGCCCTGATCACGCGGGCCCTCAGTGCGGTCTGACCGGCGGTCCAGGTCCCGGTGCCGCCGCCGACCCCGCTTCCGCCGCCGACCCGGGTACCGCTGCCGACCCGGGCTCCTCGGCCCCGGGCTCCTGGGTCGGTCCACCGGTGACCTGGGCCGGTCCACCGGTGACGGCGGGTTCGTGACGGCGGAGACGGCGGTGCTGCTGCCGGTCCTGGTCGCGCTGACCGCCGTGCTGCTCTGGGGTGTGCTGGTGGGCGCGGCGCAGATCCGCTGCGTGGACGCGGCCCGGGAGGCCGCCCGGGCCGCAGCCCGGGGCGACCCGGCGGGGCGGGTGGCCGCGGTGGCGCAGGCCGCAGCCCCGAAGGGGGCCCGGGTCGCCGTCAGCGAGCAGGGCGACACCGTCCGGGTCGAGGTCTCGGCCCGCAGCCAGGGGCCGGGCGTGCTGGGCGGAGTGCTCTCGCTGCCGGTCTCGGCCTCGGCCTCGGCCCTGCGCGAGCCGGGGGACCCCTGATGCGCCGCCCGGGGCCGGAGCGGGAGACAGGCTGCCCGGGGCCGGACCGGGAGGCCGGCAGCGCCTCGATCTGGCTGATCGCGCTGGCGCTGCTGGCGGGCTGTGCCATGGTCGCCGGGCTCGGCCTCGGCGCGGCGGTCGCCGCGCGCCACCGCGCGGAGTCCGCGGCGGACCTGGCGGCGCTGGCGGCGGCCGACCGGATGCTGATGGATCCGGCGGCAGCCTGCGGCGAGGCGGCCCGGGTCGCCCGGGCGCAGCAGGCCCGGCTCACCTCCTGCACGGTCCGCAGCGACTGGCAGCAGGACTCGGTGGAGGTCTCGGTCGAGGTTCCGGTGTCCGGCCTGCTGTTCTCGGGGCTGCCGCCGGCCAGGGGCCGGGCCCGGGCCGGACCGCTCTTCGCTGCCGGCGGCTATGCCAGCAGCGTGCTGAGCAGCCGGACGGCCCCGGCCTTGTCCAGCGGATCGTTGCCGTTGCCGCACTTGGGCGACTGGATACAGGAGGGGCAGCCGCGCTCGCACTCGCAGGCGGTGATCGCCGCCAGCGTCGCGCCGAGCCAGTCGCGGGCCCGCTGGTAGCCGCGTTCGGCGAAGCCCGCCCCGCCCGGGTGGCCGTCGTACACGAAGACGGTCGGCAGGCCGGTGTCCGGGTGGACCGGGGTCGACACCCCGCCGATGTCCCAGCGGTCGCAGGTCGCGAAGAGCGGCAGCAGGCCGATGGAGGCGTGCTCGGCGGCGTGGGCGGCCCCGGGCAGCTCCTCGGGGAGGATGCCCGCCGCGTCGAGCTGCTCCTCGGTCACGCACCACCACACCGCCCGGGTGCGGAGGGTGCGCGGCGGCAGGTCGAGCTTGGTCTCGCCGAGGATCTCGCCGGTCAGCGGCCGCCGCTTCAGGTACGAGACGACCTGGTTGGTGACCTCGACCGAGCCGAAGCACAGCCGGGCGTCGCCCCACTTCACCTCGCTGTCCGTCTCCAGGATCCGGATGGCGGTGGTGTCCCGGGCGACGGTGCTGTAGTTCGGGTCCGCCTCCACGACCAGGGCCACGGCCTCGTCCAGGTCGAGCTCCCGGACGAGGTAGGTACGGCCCTGGTGGAGGTGGACGGCGCCGGTGTGGACGGCGGTGTGGGCCGAGGCGGCGTCCACCGTGCCCAGCAGACGCCCTGTGTCGGCCTCCACGACCCGTACCGGGGGTCCGCCGGTGGTTCTGATGTCCACGGCGTCCGCGGCCCGCTCACGCCGCGTCCAGTACCAGGTGGGGTCCTTGCCCGGCTCCTCGCGCCGGCGCAGCATCCCGCGTCGCTCCAGCTGCGGCAGCAGCAGCGGCGTGGACGGCCCGAACAGGTCCAGGTCGGCCCCGGTGAGCGGCAGTTCGGCGGCGGCCGCGCACAGGTGCGGGGCGAGCACATGCGGATTGTCCGGGTCCAGCACCGTCGACTCGACGGGCTGGCGGAACAGGGAGTCGGGATGGTGCACCAGGTAGGTGTCCAGCGGGTCGTCGCGGGCGATGAGGATCGCCAGTGCGCCCTGGCCGCCGCGTCCGGCGCGCCCGGCCTGCTGCCAGAGGGAGGCGCGGGTGCCCGGGTAGCCGGCCAGCAGCACCGCGTCCAGCCCGGAGACGTCCACGCCCAGCTCCAGCGCGCTGGTGGAGGCGAGGCCGAGCAGTCGGCCGGAGTGGAGGGCGCGTTCGATGGCCCGGCGCTCCTCGGGCAGGTAGCCGCCCCGGTACGCGGCGACGCGCCGCGCCGTGTCGGAGCCGGCGGCCTCGGTCAGCCGCTCCTGGGCGATCACCGCCAGCAGCTCGGCCCCGCGCCGGGAACGGACGAAGGCCAGCGTCCGGGTCCGGTTCAGGACCAGGTCGGTGAGCAGGTCGGCGGCCTCGGCGGTGGCGGACCGGCGGATCGGTGCGCCCTGCTCGCCGTGGAGCTCGGTGAGCGGCGGCTCCCACAGGGCGAACACGGTCTCGCCGCGCGGCGAGCCGTCGTCGGTGACCTCGGCGACCGGCAGCCCGGTCAGCCGTTCGGCGGAACGGCCGGGCTCGGCGGAGGTGGCGGAGGCCAGCAGGAAGACCGGGGCGGAGCCGTAGCGGGCGCAGATGCGGCGCAGCCGGCGCAGCACCTGGGCGACATGGGAGCCGAACACCCCCCGGTAGGTGTGGCACTCGTCGATGACGACATAGCGCAGGGCCCGCAGGAACGAGGCCCAGCGGGTGTGCGCGGGCAGGATGCCCCGGTGCAGCATGTCCGGGTTGGTGAGCACCAGCGAGGCGTACTGGCGGACCCATTCGCGTTCCTGGAACGGGGTGTCGCCGTCGTAGGCGGCGGCGCGCACCCGGTCGAGCCCGTCGTCGGCGGCGTGGCGCAGCTCGTTGATCCGGCGCAGCTGGTCGGCGGCCAGCGCCTTGGTCGGCGACAGGTACAGGCAGGTGGCGCCCCGGCCGTTGGGCGCCTCGGTCCCGTCGAGCAGGCCGCTCAGCACGGGCGCCAGGTAGGCCAGCGACTTGCCCGAGGCGGTGCCTGTGGCGATCACCACATGGCTGCCGTCGAGGGCGAGCCCGGCGGCCTCGGCCTGATGGGTCCACGGTTGGTCGATTCCGGTGTCCCGCACAGCCGCGACGACCTCGGGCCGGATTGCTGACGGCCAGTCCGCCCAGCGGGCGACGCGCTCCGGGATGTGCTCCGTATGGGTGAGCCGATCTTGCCGTCCTCGGGCCTCCGTCAGCCTGACGAGAACGGTCGCGGGCGAGTCCGGGCGCGGCTTCATCGGGACCAAGTCTGTCATCAGAGCGGTGGAGATTCGTCCTAAGGCGTCGTGCTGCCCTGGTCGTAAGTGGTTGAATGCCATCGCGGCACTACTTCGGCGTGACAACTTCGAAGTGGGCCAAGATTCGCAACAATGCCGTCGCGGCAGTGTGCCCCGCACCAGCGGGCTGTGGTGACGCGAGAGCAAGGTGCTGGAGGTTCCGTGGACCTGTCCCTGTCGACCCTTACCATCGGCGACCGCACGGTCGTCAATGTCGGGGGCGAGATCGATGTGTACACCGCCCCGAAGCTGCGTGAGCAGCTCGTCGAGCTTGTCAACGAGGGGCACTACCACCTGATCGTGGACATGGAAGGCGTCGACTTCCTGGACTCGACCGGGCTGGGAGTGCTCGTCGGCGGGCTCAAGCGGGTACGTGCCCATGAGGGTTCGCTCCGTCTGGTCTGCAACCAGGAGCGCATTCTCAAGATTTTCCGTATCACCGGGCTCACCAAGGTGTTCCCCATCCACGGTTCCGTGGACGAGGCCGTAGCCGCTAACGACTGACCCGCTCGCAGATCGAGTCAGTCATCGCGACACCCGGGGCCCCAGCTGCTGAGGCCCCGGGCCGGTCGGAGAAAGCTACCTTCGAGGGGGAGCCATGGCCACTGTCGAACTCCGATTCAGTGCGCTCCCGGAGCACGTACGGACCGCGCGGCTGGTCGCCGCCGCCGTCGCCCGCCGGGCTGGAGTCGACGAATCCGTTCTCGACGAGGTACGCCTCGCCGTGGGCGAAGCATGTTCACGCGCGGTCGGACTGCACCGGCGCAACGGTCTCGACGAACCCGTTCGAGTGAAACTCGTCGAGCAGGAGAAGCGGTTCTTCATCGAGGTCGGTGACGGCGTCGGTGGCAAGAACTCCGTCGACGGCCATAAGTTCGCGGACGGTTCCGACGCCGCGGCCGAGGACTCCGCCGAGGCGGCCATGGGCCTGGCTGTGATCAGCGGCCTGGTGGACGACCTCGACATCGGCAGTGACGAGGACGGAGGTCTGGTCAAGATGAGCTGGCCGGTCGCCGTCCACCCCGTACTGCCCTGAGCCCGGATCCGACTGTCGCTGCTGGTTGACGTCGCGTCGACTGACGGCGGGTCGGCTGACGGCGTATCCGTTGACGTGGCGTCGGCTCGCCGCCGTCCGGACGCCGACGAGCCGGAGAACCAGGTTCCCAGCAGCAGCCGTAGCTGAGTGCTGACGTCCCCTCGGCCTGCCCCGCGACTGCGAAGGCCCCAGGGAAGGCCGCCGGATGCGGGCCTCGGCCGCCCCGCCGAGCGGCGCCGGCAGCGGGTCGCCGGTCATCAGCCCGCTCCAGTCCTGACCTGCAGCCCGTATGCGGCGCGGGCAGCCGGCACCCCGAGCGTCACCCCGGTCGGTCGGTGGCCGGGTGACGCACAGTCCGGTCCGGCCGCGCCGACCGGGGCATCGGGTCGCGGGCATCGGGTCGCGGGCATCGGGTCGCGGCCCGGGACACCCGAACGGAGCACCGGGACCCGACCAGTTGGTGACGCGTGGTCGATTTGTCCGTGTTTCATGGCTTATGACACTTATCTGATGTCTATGGTGAAGGCCAGTCCTCGTCGTGCCTTCCCAACGCCCCGGAGCTCAACGTGTCGTCCGCCGATCCAGTGGAGTCGCCATCCGGTCCGGTGCGGCGACCCGTGGACCTCGTGTTCGCCATGGTGCGCGGCGTGGGCCAGGTGGACCTGCAGCCCTCCCTGCTGACCGGCGCCCTCATCCTGGCGTCGCTCTGGGTGGCGGGCTGGCAGATCGGCCTCTTCGCGACGATCGGCACGGCGGTCTCCACCGTGACGGCCGTCGTGCTGCAGGTGGACCGGAACAGCATCGCGCAGGGGCTCCAGGGCTACTGCGGCTGCCTCACCGGGATCGCTCTGGTGGCCTCGCTCGGCAACCACCTCTCCACCTACCTGCTCGCCGTCTGCGGCGGGTTCCTGTGCACGGTGCTGACGGCCACCCTCGGGACGTTGACGGCCCCCTTCGGGCTCACCGCGCTGACCGCGCCGTTCTGCGTGATCTCCGGGGTGATGGTGGCCGGGGCCTCGTCCTTCTCCCGGATCTGGCACGGCGGCCCGGCGACGGCGGTGACCAGCACCACCCAGGGCAGCACCCGGCTCTCCTGGAGCATCCTCTGGCACGCCTTCCTCGACAACGTGTCGGAGGTGTTCCTGGTCAGCGACTGGAAGACCGGCCTGATCATGCTGATCGGGCTGGCCTGCGCCGGCTGGCTGGTGGTGTCGTTCGCGGTCGTCGGAAGCCTGGTCGGCATCCTCGCCTCCTGGGCGCTGGGGGCGCCGACGTCCCTCGTCGCCGAGGGCATCTACGGCTACAACGCGGTCCTGGTGGCCGTCGCCATGGGTGCGGTCTACCTGCGGCCGGGGGCCTGGAACACGGCCTACGTCCTCGTCGCGGGGTTCGCGTCGACCGGTCTGACCGCCTCGGTGACCTCCCTGTTCAAACCCTTCGGCGGTCACACCTTCACCTGGCCCTTCATCCTCACCACCTGGGCCTTCATGGCGGCGGTCCCCGCACTGCCGCGCTTCCGGCGGGCCGAGTGACCGGTTCGGCTCCGCCGCAGCGGTGACAGCACGTCGCCTCTCCCACCCACGGTCCCCACGCCTGAGAGGTACCAACAATGAATCTCGCCCCCCGTGAGATCGACAAGCTGCTCGTCTATGTCGTGGCCGACCTGGCCCGCAAGCGCCAGGGCCGCGGCCTCAAGCTGAACTTCAGTGAATCGGTGGCGCTCATCAGCGAGGCCATCCTGGAAGGCGCCCGCGACGGCAAGACCGTCGCCGACTGCATGGAACTCGGCCGGCACGTCGTCGGCGCCGACGACACCATGCCCGGGGTGCGCGAGATGCTGCCGCTGCTCCAGGTCGAGACCACCTTCGCGGACGGCACCAAGCTCGTTTCCTGCCACGACCCCATCGGGGGCTGAGGCGCGTGGCCGGCGGCAGTGGCGTGGTCGCCGTGTGCGGCCACGAGAGCGACGGCGGCAGCGCGCTCCGGGACCTCCTGGCGCCGGGACCCGGGCCGACACCCGGGCCGACACCGGGACCGGTACCGGGGCCGGGGGAGTTCCCGTTGTCCCTGGTGACGGGCGGCCGTGAACTCCTGCAGTGCATCCGTGACCTGCTCCGGCGCCAGGGCCCGGACGATCGCCAGGAGCCGCTCTGCGTCGTGCCGATGACCCTGGGGCGTGATCCCGAGCTGGTCGCGGATGCCGCGCGCACGCTGCTGGCGCTGCCGGTCGAGGAACGCGACCGGGTGGTCCTCGCCGAGCCGTTCGGCACGGCCCAACACCTGGTCGGCTGGCTGCGGGCGGCGGCCAACCGGGTGCCGGTCGAGGCCGGACTGCTGGTCACCGCCCCGTCCGGCGGGCCGTTCGAGGACGCGGAGCTCTTCCGGATCGCCCGACTGGTACGCCAGTACGGTCGGCACCGGATCGTCGAGGTGGCCTTCACGGACGGTGACCCCGATCCGGCCGAGGGCGCGCGCCGCTGCCGTCTCCTCGGCGCCCAGCGGGTGGCCCTGCTGCCCGCCGCCTTCGTCCAGCCCCAGCCCCAGCCCCAGCGGCAGCCCCGGCCCGCCCAAGCCGAGGCGATCCTCCCGGTCGGTCCGCTGCTCCCGGCTCCGGCGCTGCTGCGCGTGGTCGACGCGCGGGTGACGGCGGCGCGGAGCCGCCGGCGCGACCGGGGCGAGAGCGGAATCGCCGCCGGCCTCTCGGCCGCCCACGGCCACGGCCTGAGCCACAGTCACAGCCACGGCGACCAAGGCGACCACGGACACAGCCACGGCGACCACGGTCACGGCGACCACGGCCACGGCGACCACGGTCACGGCGACCACGGCCACAGCCATCACAGCCACGACCACAGCGACGTTCCGCCGGGCCGGGACCAGTCCCCGCAGTTCCCCGGTGACAGCGGCAAGCCCTGCGCGGCCCTCGCCGCCCACGCGAGAAGGAGCACTCCATGACATTCGGTCAGAAATACCTCTACGGCGATGATCCGGTCGAGATCAACGCCGGACGGCGCACCCTCACCGTCTCGGTCCAGAACACCGGGGACCGGGCCGTCCAGGTCGGTTCCCACTTCCACTTCTTCGAGGTCAACTCGGCCCTGCTGTTCGACCGGGTGGCGACCCTCGGCATGCACCTCAACATCCCCGCCGGCACCTCCGTCCGGATCGAGCCCGGCGGCACCAAGGAGGTCGAGCTCTGCGAGTTCGCGGGAACCGGCCGGGTGGTCGGCTTCAGCGGCCTGCTGAACGGCAGCGTCCGCTCACTGCCCGCGCGCGTCGAGGCCGTGCGCAAGGCCATCGAGGACGGCTTCCAGGGTGCCCAGAACAGCACGCTCGACGGCGGCCCGGGGGCCGTACCCGCAGCGAGCCCCGTCGGGAAGCCCGAGGTCAAGCCGACAGTCAAGCGGACGGCCAAGCAGACGGCCAAGCCCGCAGCCGAGCCCGCCGACAAGGCCTCGGCGAAGAGCACCGGCAAGAGCACCGCCAGGACCACGACCAAGACCGCAGCCAAGAGCTCTGCCAAGACCACTGGCAAGGCCCCCGCCCCGTCCAAGAAGAAGGGTTCCCGCTGATGCCCATCCTGCCGCGCAAGCAGTACACCGACATGTTCGGTCCGACCGTCGGCGACCGGTTCCACCTGGGCGACACCAACCTGCTGGTCGAGGTCGAGAAGGACTGCAACGAGGGCTGCTACGGGGACGAGATCCTCTACGGCGGCGGCAAGACCCTGCGGGACGGCATGGGCGCCAACCCGCAGGTCACCTCGGCCCAGGGTCAGTTGGACCTGGTGATCACCAACGTCGTGGTGATCGACCCGGTCGTGGGCGTGGTCAAGTGCGACATCGGCATCAAGGACGGGCTCATCGCCGGGCTGGGCAAGTCCGGCAATCCGGGGACCCAGCGCAATGTCAGCCCGCACCTGGTCATCGGCGCCGGTACCGAGGTCATCGCCGGTGAGCACCTGATCGCCACGGCCGGTGCCATCGACAGCCATGTGCACCTGCTCTCCCCGCAGCAGGCGGAGCACGCGCTGACCAACGGCATCACCACGCTGATCGGCGGCGGCACCGGGCCGACCGACGGCACCAACGGCACGACCTGTACCCCTGGCCCGTACAACCTCGGCCTGATGCTCCAGGCGGTCGAGGACGTGCCGGTGAACATCGGCATCCTGGGCAAGGGCAACGGCAGCCTCCCGGGGTCGCTGCGGGAGCAGATCGAGGCGGGTGCCTGCGGGTTGAAGGTCCACGAGGACTGGGGGGCGACCCCGGCCGTGATCGACGCCTCGCTGACCGTCGCCGACGAGTACGACGTCCAGGTGTCCATCCACACGGACACCCTGAACGAGGCCGGCTTCTTCGAGGACACCCGTTCGGCGATCGACGGCCGGGCGATCCACACGTTCCACAGCGAGGGTGCGGGCGGCGGCCACGCCCCCGACATCATCCGGGTGGCCGGTGAGCCGAACATCCTGCCGGCGTCCACCAACCCGACGCTGCCCTACACGGTGAACTCGGTGGACGAGTTGCTGGACATGGTGATGGTCTGTCACCACCTCAGCCACGAGATCCCCGAGGACGTCGCCTTCGCCGACAGCCGGGTGCGGGCCGAGACCATCTCCGCCGAGACCGTCCTGCACGACCTCGGCGTGATCAGCATCATGTCGTCCGACTCCCAGGCCATGGGCCGGGTCGGCGAGTCCTTCACCCGCGCCTTCCAGACCGCGCACCACTGCAAGGACAAGCGCGGCAGCCTGGCCGAGGACAGCTCGCGCAACGACAACAACCGGGTGCTGCGGTTCCTGGCGAAGGTCACCATCAACCCGGCCATCGCCACCGGCATCGCCGACCACATCGGCTCGCTGGAGCGGGGCAAGCTCGCCGACATCGTGCTGTGGCCGATCCTCTCCTTCGGGGCCAAGCCGAAGATGGTGATCAAGGGCGGCATGGTCTCCTGGGCGCAGATGGGCGACCCCAACGCCTCGCTGCCGACCCCGCAGCCGGTCTACTACCGGGGGATGTTCGGCCAGAACGGCCGGGCCATGCAGTCGACGCACGCGACGTTCATGTCCCAGGCGGGCATCGCCGCCGGGATCCCGGCCTCGCTGGGCCTGGAACGCAGGGTGCTGCCGGTGAGCCGGACCCGCACCATCGGCAAGAGCGACATGGTCAGGAACAGTGCGCTGCCGACGATCGAGGTCGATCCGGAGACCTACAAGGTCTCGCTGGACGGCCATGTGGCGACCATCGACCCGGCCGCGAAGCTTCCGCTCACCCAGCTCTACTTCCTGGTCTAGGGCCGGGGAACAGGCACTCGTGTACACGGACAACGAAGCCGGCCAGGTCGGCGAGGGCCGGATCGACCTGGCCGCCGGCCGGGCCGGCGGCGGCACGTCCCTCGGAGCGCTGCTGGTCAGCCTCCAGCTCAGCGACTCGGCCTTCCCGAGCGGCTTCTACACCCTCTCGCACAGCCTGGAGGGCTTCGCCCAGGCCAGGGCCGTCGACGCGGAGTCGCTGCCGCTGCTGCTGGAGGACCTGCTGCGGCACAGCGTCGGCCCCGCCGACGCGACCGCCCTCGCGCTCGCCCACCGGGCCGCGGCGGCGGACGACTGGCAGCGGGTCGCCGGGATCGACGAGCACCTGTACGCGACCAAGCTCGGCCGGGAGGGCAGGCTGGCGTCCACCCGCACCGGACGCCAGCTGCTGGACCTGGCCGCCGAGGTCTTCGACCGGCCGGGGATCACCGGTTACCACCGGGCGGTCGTCCGCCGCGAGGCGCCCGGCACCCAGGCCGTCGCGGCCGGCGTCATCTACGCGGCCACCGGCGTGGCGGTCCGGCACGCGGTCGCGGCCGACCTCTACGCCTTCTGCGCCAGCTTCGCCGGTGCGGCCCTGCGGCTGCGGCTGACGGACCACCGGCGGGCGCAGGTGCTGATCCGGGGCGCGGCCCCGGTGATCGAGGAGGTGGTGGCCCAGGCGGTGCGCCGCGAACTCGCGGACGTCGGCGCCACCGCCTTCCTGGCGGACGTGATGTCAGGACAGCACGAGCGCGCGGAGGCCCGGCTCTTCGCGAGCTGAGCCGGCTCGACCGCCCATCACCCCTGAACCTCTAGGAAAGGCAGCACCACCATGGACGACAACGTTCTGCGGGTCGGCATCGGCGGCCCCGTCGGCTCGGGCAAGACCGCGCTCATCGAGGCGCTGGTCCCGCTGCTGATCGAGCGGGGCCACCGACCCTCCGTGATCACCAACGACATCTACACCCAGGAGGACGCCGAGCACGTCCGCCGCACCCTGGCCGGAGTGCTCGAACCCGAGCGGGTCGTCGGCGTGGAGACGGGCGCCTGCCCGCACACCGCCGTCCGCGACGACCCGACGATGAACCTGGCCGCGGGCGCCGAGATGCTGGAGCGCTTCCCGGACACCGACACCCTGCTCTACGAGAGCGGGGGCGACAATCTGACGCTCACCTTCAGCCCGGCCCTGGTCGACCTGTTCCTGTTCGTGCTGGACACCGCCGAGGGCGAGAAGATGCCGCGGAAGCGCGGTCCCGGGATCACCGACAGCGACCTGCTGGTGATCAACAAGATCGACATCGCCCAGTACGTCCGCACCAATGTCGCGACCATGGAGTCGGACGCCCTGCGGGTCCGCGACAACCGTCCGGTCGTGCTCACCGACTGCCTGACCGGCGAGGGCATCGACGAGATCGCCCGCTATCTGGAGTCGCGCCGCAGGGTCCTGCTCGGCAGCGCCTCCTGAGGGGCTGTGCCGATGACGCGTGACCGGCTGACCCCGTCCTACTACGAGCCGCTGCGGACCCCGCCCGAGGTGATCGGCTGGGCGTCCGAGCCGGACACCCTCGGCCCCGGCTCGCCCGCCAAGGTCGGCATCCTCGAACTCGGCTTCGAGGTCCTCGGCGGCCGCACCGAACTGGTCGAACGCTTCCAGAAGGCTCCGCTCCACATCGTCAAGCCGCTCTGGTACGACCCGAACCTGCCGGAGATGGCGTTCCTGATCCTGATGTCCAGCGGCGGCGGAGTCGCCCAGGCCGACCGCTACCGCACGGACGTCCGCTGCGGTCCCGACACCCTGGTCCATCTGACCACCCAGGCCGCCACCAAGGTCTACCGGATGGAGCACGACTACGCGACCCAGCTGGTGAACATCGACGTCGGACCCGGCGCCTATGTCGAGTACCTGCCGGACCCGCTGATCCCCTTCAAGGACGCCCGCTACTACCAGCGCACCGAGGTCACCGTCGCCCCCGGCGGGACCGTGGTCCTCGGCGACACCCTGACCGCCGGACGGCTCGCCCGGAACGAGCGGCACCAGTACCGGGTGCTCGCCACGGACCTGCGGATCATCCGCCCGGACGGCCGACTGCTCGCCGTGGACACCCTCCGGCTGCAGCCGGAGGATCCCGGCTCCGGCTCGAAGGGGGTGCTCGGCCCCGGCGTGCTGGCCGGCTACGACCACGTCGCCTCGCTGTTCGTGGCCACCGACCGCCGCCCCGCCGACGAGGTCGCCGACACCCTGCACCGGGCCCTGGCCGGGGCCGGGCTGCCCTACGGCGTCAGCGTGCTCCCCTACGACTGCGGGGCCTGGCTGCGCCTGGTCGGGGACGGCCCGGTCGAGGTGGCGCGGGCCCAGCGCACCGCCTGGGACGCCGTACGCCGACTGCTCATCGGCCGACCGGCGCCCGACCTGCGCAAGCCCTGACCGACCGTCCCAGGCCGTCCCAGACAGCTCCAGGCCGGACCGGACCGGCCCGTCCCAGGGGTCCGACCCTGTCCCAGCCCCCGTCCCAGCCCGTCCGGTCCATCGCAGTGAGGCAGGTAGCGTCCTGATGTACACCGCTTCTTCCCCGGTCATGCCGGCCGGCTACGACTCCGGCGACACCGCCTGGCTGCTCGCCTCCACCGCGATGGTGCTGCTGATGACGCCGGGTCTGGCGTTCTTCTACGGCGGTATGGTGCGGATCAAGCACCTGCTGGTGATGCTGAAGATGAGCTTCTCCGCGCTCGCCCTTGGCACGGTCGTCTGGTACCTCGTGGGCTACTCCCTCGCCTTCGGCCACGACGTCGGCGGGGTCGGCCTGATCGGCAACCTCGACCACGCCTTCTTCCGGGGCGTGCAGTTGACCACGCTCACCGGAGCCATCCCGACCTATGTCTACAGCACCTTCCAGATGGGCTTCGCCATCGTCACGGTGGCGCTGATCAGCGGATCCATCGCCGACCGGGCCACCATGAAGGGCTGGCTGGTCTTCTCGGTGCTGTGGCTGGTGATCGTCTACATCCCGCTCGCCCACTGGGTGTTCGACCCGCAGGGCTGGATCGTCGAGCAGCTCGGGGCGCTGGACTTCGCCGGCGGGCTGCCGGTCGAGCTCGACTCCGGGGTGGCCGGCCTGGCGGTGGCCCTGGTCCTGCGGGCGCCGCGGGACTTCGCCCGCCGGGAGGAGCGCCCCAACAACATCCCACTGGTCGTCATCGGCGTGGCGCTGCTGTGGTTCGGCTGGTTCGGCTTCAACGCCGGTTCGGCGCTGAACACCCAGGGCACGGCCGCCGCCGCGTTCATCAACACCCAGTTGGGCGCGGCCGGGGCGATGATCACCTGGCCGCTGGTGGAGAACTGGCGCACCGGTCGGGTCACCATGCTCGGGGTCGCCTCGGCGGCCATCGCCGGGATGGTGGCCATCACTCCGGCCTGCGGTGAGATCAATCCGACCGGCGCGGTGATCACCGGGCTGGTGGCGGGCGTGGTGTGCGCCTTCGCGATCACCCTCAAGTACCGCTTCGGCGTGGACGACACCCTGGACGTGGTCGGCGTGCACGGGTTCGGCGGCCTGACCGGTCTGATCATGGTCGGACTGTTCGCCACGGCCCGGATCAGCGGCCACAAGGGCCTGTTCTACGGCGGCGGATGGGGACTGCTGGGCAAGCAGGTGGTGGCGATCCTGGCCGTCGCGGCCTTCTCCTTCCTGCTCACCTGGATCATCGCCAAGGTGGTGGACGTCGCGGTCGGCTTCCGCTCGGCCGAGCAGTACGCGGTCGTTCCGGGCGCGGACGAGGAGCGGGCCTACGACTTCGCCACGGCGGAGCGCCTGGGCGCGCTGGTCTCCGACCGGCCGGTCCGGAGCGACGACGAACTGGTGCAGGAGATCCGGAAGTTGCTGCGGGCCCGGGAGGAGGGCTCCTGATCCGACTGCCCCGGCCGATGGCGCTGAGGCGCCGTCAACGTCGCCCTGCGGCTGGGACGGCAGTGCCGGAGGGGCCGTGCGGACGACCCTGGTGCGGGTGGGATTTGGCGTGATTCGGTGCTGATCATAGGGTTTGTGCACTAATCCCTGCGCATACCCTGTTTTGATCAGGCCGTGATTCCTACAATCGCGGCCTGCCGTGTCGGCACAACAGGGATGCGACGCGGCGCACACTCGCCCGCGCAGCCGGGCGGCCAACTGCCGCTGCCCGCCCGGCGCACGAGCCAGACGTCAAGGAGGACGAATGGCCGGGCTCATCTTCACCGGTGCTCCAGCTACCGCTGGTGCCGTGCTGACCAGTACGGACCAGACCGTTGTCGTCATCGTCGCGATCGTCGCCGTCGCCGCACTCGGCGTGGCCTGGGTGCTCGCCCGCCAGGTCCTCGCCGCGGACGAGGGCACCGAGGCCATGAAGCGCATAGCCGGCGCCGTCCAGGACGGCGCCAACGCCTACCTGGCACGGCAGTTCCGCACCCTCGGCGTCTTCGCCGGGGCGATGGTGTTCCTGCTCCTGCTGCTGCCGGCCGACACCTGGTCCCAGCGCATCGGCCGCTCCGCCTTCTTCCTGGTCGGGGCGGCCTTCTCGGCGTTCACCGGCTACATCGGGATGCGCCTCGCGGTCCGCAGCAACGTCCGGGTCGCGGCCGCGGCCCGCGCCGCCACCCCGGCCGCCGGCTCCGCCGAGTCCGATGCGGATCCGGACATCCGGGGCGTCTCGCACCGGGCGATGCGGATCGCCTTCCGCACAGGCGGGGTGGTCGGCATGATCACCGTCGGTCTCGGCCTGCTCGGGGCCTCCGCCGTGGTGCTGATCTACAAGGAGAACGCCGCCAAGGTGCTGGAGGGCTTCGGCTTCGGCGCGGCCCTGCTGGCCATGTTCATGCGCGTCGGCGGCGGGATCTTCACCAAGGCCGCCGACGTCGGCGCCGACCTGGTCGGCAAGGTCGAGCAGGGCATCCCGGAGGACGACCCGCGCAACGCCGCCACCATCGCGGACAATGTCGGCGACAACGTCGGCGACTGCGCGGGGATGGCCGCCGACCTGTTCGAGTCCTACGCCGTCACCCTGGTCGCCGCGCTGATCCTGGGCAAGGCCGCCTTCGGCGACGACGGGCTGGCCTTCCCGCTGCTGGTCCCCGCCGTCGGTGTGGTCACCGCGGTCCTGGGCATCTTCGCGGTGTCCCCGCGCCCCCGGGACCGCAGCGGGATGACCGCGATCAACCGCGGCTTCTTCATCTCAGCCGTCTTCTCCCTGCTCCTGGTCGTGCTCGCGGCCTTCACCTTCCTCCCGGCCCGCTTCGCCGACCTCAAGGGCGTGCCCGCCGCGATCACCTCCCACAGCGGCAACCCCCGGCTGTTCGCGCTGGCCGCGGTCGCCATCGGGATCGTCCTGGCCGCCGTGATCCAGCAGCTCACCGGCTACTTCACCGAGACCAACCGGCGCCCGGTGCTGGACGTCGCCCGGACCTCGCTCACCGGACCGGCGACGGTGGTGCTCTCCGGCATCTCGCTCGGCCTTGAGTCCGCCGTCTACTCCGCGGTCATCATCGGCGCGGCCGTCTACGGGGCGTTCCTGCTCGGCGGCGGCTCGCTCACCCTGGCCCTGTTCGCCGTGGCCCTGGCCGGGACCGGGCTGCTGACCACGGTGGGCGTGATCGTGGCCATGGACACCTTCGGCCCGGTCTCCGACAACGCCCAGGGCATCGCCGAGATGTCCGGCGACGTCACCGGTGCCGGCGCGCAGGTGCTCACCGAACTGGACGCGGTCGGCAACACCACCAAGGCGATCACCAAGGGCATCGCCATCGCCACCGCCGTCCTGGCCGCCACCGCGCTCTTCGGCTCCTACACCGACGCCGTCAGCACGGCCGAGGCCAAGGCGGGGCCGGCCGCCCACGGGCTCAGCCTGAGCCTGGACATCTCCCAGCCGAACAACCTGGTCGGGCTGCTGCTCGGGGCCGCGGTGGTGTTCCTGTTCTCCGGACTGGCCATCAACGCGGTCTCCCGCTCGGCCGGTTCGGTCGTGTTCGAGGTCAGGGAGCAGTTCCGGACCAAGCCCGGCATCATGGAGGGCACGGAGCTCCCGGACTACAAACGCGTGGTGGACATCTGCACCCGCGACGCCCTGCGCGAGCTGGCGACGCCGGGACTGCTCGCGGTACTGGCGCCGATCGCCGTCGGGTTCCTGCTCGGCGTCGGCTCGCTGGGCTCCTACCTGGCCGGTGCGATCGGGGCCGGCACGCTGATGGCGGTGTTCCTGGCCAACTCCGGCGGCGCCTGGGACAACGCCAAGAAGCTGGTCGAGGAGGGCAACCACGGCGGAAAGGGCAGTGCCGCGCACGAGGCGACGATCATCGGTGACACCGTCGGCGACCCGTTCAAGGACACCGCAGGACCGGCCATCAACCCGCTGCTCAAGGTGATGAACCTGGTCTCGCTGCTGGTGGCCCCGGCCATCGTCCAGTTCAGCTTCGGCAAGGACGCCAACCTGGGGCTGCGCCTCGGCGTGGGCCTGTTCTGCGTCGTGGTGATCGTCGGCGCGGTGTGGGTGTCCAAGCGGCGCGGCATCGCCGTCGGCGCGGAGGGCGCGGAGGGCGCGGACGGTGCCACCCCGGTCGGCGAGGAGGTGTCGGCGGACACCGCCCCGGTGGTCTCCTGAGGAGCGGCCGTCGGCCCGACCGGTGGTGGACAGGAAGCGGTCCGCCACCGGTCAGGACCTCTCATAAATCATGGGATAACGGTCGTAATCGCTGACCTTCGTGCCGACCGGCCGTCCACTCCGTGTAGGTTCCCAGGCTGGGACTGGAGCACGCGCGGTGCGTGCGAGGAGAGGAATCCGTGGTGGCGAGGACATGGCTGAGACTCGCGGTTCCGGCCGTGCTGCTGGCCTTCGGTGCGGCGGGCTGCACGAGTGACAACACCGGACAGTTGAACGCCTGGGCCACGAGCCTGTGCCAGGGCATGCAGAGCCCGATCCAGCAGGCCAACACCGCCCTCGCCGACACCGGCGCGGTCAAGACGGGCGAGTCCCCGCAGGCCCTGCAGACCCGGCTGGCCACCGACCTCGGCACGCTGGCCACGGCCAACACCCAGATCGCCCAGGCGGTCCAGCAGGCGGGCATGCCGAAGGTCGACAACGGGGCACAGCTGCAGGCGAACGCGGTGGCCGAGTTGAAGAAGGCGGCGACCGGCTACACCAACGTGCAACAGGCGGTGACCGCCCTCTCCGTCGCCGACCAGGCGAAGTTCGCGGCGAACCTGAAGGGCATCGGCGACCAGGTCCAGCAACTGGCCGAGCTGTCCACCTCGGCCCTGACGCAGCTGCAGACGGGGGATCTGGGGACGGCACTGGCGAAGCAACCGGGCTGCAGCAGTGTGAACGCGTCGCCGACGGCGGGCGCGACCGACGGCTCCGGGGCCGCGCCGGTGCCCTCCGGCTCCACGGCGGGATCGTCCACGGCCTCGGGCAAGGCCGGGTCCGACGCGTCCGCTGCGGGTAAGCCGTCGCCGTCGGCGTCGGCCCACTGAGGCAGTCAACCGCACGCGGGCATCGGTCGACAGTCGGCGGCCGACAGTCGGCGGCTGACATCTGACGGCTGACAGCAGACGTCCGGCTGTCAGCCGCCGCCGGGTGCGACGCCCTCGGGGGCAGGCCGGGAGACAATGTCCCCGTGACGAACAGCACAGCTCCCACTCCCCAGCCCGCATCCGGTCCCGGCGCCGACAGCGCCCAGGCCGCGCCGCTGCGCCCCGCCGTCGACGTCGAACTGGCGGCCCGGCTCCGCGCGGCCTTCGTCGCCGCCGACTTCACCGCCGACGGCTGCCTCGACCTGCTCGGCGCGCCCGCGTACGCCGCGCTCGCCCGCAGCGAGACCGTGCCGGCCCTGCGGGCGACCGGCGGCGGCAGCGCCCGGGAGACCCTGCTGCGGCTCTTCCTGCTGCAGTGCCCGGTCTCTCGTGAGGCGGCCGAGGCGGCGGGCCTGCCGGTGGCGGAGTGCCTGGCGGCCGGATGGCTGGTCGCCGCCCCGACCGGGACCGGCGCCGAAGCCGGGACCGACTCGGGATCCGCCCCTGGGGCCGAGCAGGTGCGGGCCACCGTCGACGTCCGTCCCTACGCCAGCGACATCGCCGGGACGGACGACGCGGGCGACGCCTGGATCGTCTCCGACCTCGGCTGCGCCGTCGGCGGAGCGGGTGGGATCGGCTCGGCGGGGGGACCGGCCGGGGTGGAGCGCTCGGAGCTGGTGCTGGGCGTGGGCGGGGCGTCGACCACGCTCGCCAACATCACCGTGCGCCGACCGGTGCGCCGGGTGCTCGACCTCGGGACCGGCTCCGGCGTGCAGGCCCTGCACGCGGCCCGGCACGGCGGGCAGGTCGTCGCCACCGACGTCAACTCCCGTGCGCTGCACTTCACCCGGCTGACGATGGCGCTGTCGGGGCTGCCCCAGGTGTCCACGCGCCAGGGCAGCCTGTTCGAGCCGGTCGGCGTGGAGCTGTTCGACCTGATCGTGTCCAACCCCCCGTTCGTGATCTCGCCCGGAGGCCGCTTCACCTACCGCGACGGCGGGATGGCCGGTGACGACCTGTGCCGCAGCCTGGTGGCCGGGGCCGGGGAGCACCTGGAGCCGGGTGGCTACTGCCAGTTGCTGGCCAACTGGCAGCATGTGCGCGGCGAGGACTGGCGCGAGCGGATCTCCGGTTGGCTCGCCGGGACCGGCTGCGACGCCTGGGTGGTCCAGCGCGAGGTCCAGGACGTCTGCGAGTACGCCGAGTTGTGGCTCCGCGACGGGGGCGACCACCGTACCGACGCGGCGCACTACGCGGCCCGCTACGCGGAGTGGCTGGACGTCTTCGAGGCGGCGAAGGTCGAGGGGGTCGGCTTCGGCTGGATCACTCTGCGCAAGGCCCCCGAGGGCCGGGAGCCGGTGGTGCTGATCGAGGAGTGGCCGCACTCCGTCGAGCAGCCGCTCGGCCCGGAGGTCGAACGTTGGTTCGCCCGACAGGACTTCCTCCGCGCCCAGGACGACGCCGGGCTCCTGGACACGGCCTACCGGCTCGCGGACGATGTCGTCCAGGAGCAGGTCGGAGTGCCCGGGGCGGAGGACCCCGAGCATGTGATCCTCCGTCAGAACCGGGGGATGCGCCGGGCGACCAAGGTCGACACGATCGGTGCGGGCTTCGCCGGGGCCTGCGACGGCACCCTGAGCGCCGGCCGCATTCTGGACGCCATCGCCCAACTGGTCGGCGAGGATCCGGTCGCGCTGCGTGACCGTACCCCGGGGCAGATCCGCCTGCTGGTCGAACAGGGCTTCCTGCTCCCTGCCGACTCCTGAGCCCCACCGGCCCCCGGCCGCACCGGCCCCCGGTCCCGTCGGCTCCCGAGCCTGCCCGCCGCGAAGCGGGACGGCCGGGGGCCACGGGTCCGGCCCTCGGCGTTCACCATTCCTTCCCCCTGACGATGCCTGCCGTTCCCGGGGCCCTGTCAGTCTGACGGTCCAATAGGTCGCACAGTCCTATGAATCGTTACTCAGGGTGGTTGGGGCAGGCGTGGGGACTCCACTGGGCGTGTTCACCGGGGCGTTCTTCACGCTGTTCGGTCTGGCCGTGCTGGGGTGGTGCCTGTCCGAGATCCGGATCCGGCGCGTGCTGCTGCGCGGCGGGGCCCGGGCGACGGCGCGGGTGCTGCCCGGTCGGGCGCTGCCGACCGCTGCGTCGGCGACCGCCTCGGCGGCGCCCGGGGCGTCGGGCGCGGAGGCGGCCTTCGTCGACCATGCGGACACCTCGCCGGTGCTCGGCTTCCAGACCGAGGGCGGGGGCGTCGAGGTCGTTGTCCGCCCCCGCGGCTGGACCTCGATCCGGAGAACGCCGGCGCTGCCGCTGGACGCCCTGGTGCCGGTCTCCTACGATCCGGCGCGGCCGCAGCGGGTCGTGGTCCACGGGGTGAGCCAGGCCTTCAGCGACGTCTTCTGGCTGCTGCTCGGCCTGGCCTTCGCGGCGGCCGGCGTGGTCCTGCTGCTGCACACCCTCTAGCCGACCATGGCCGGTTCCGGTGCCCCTACCAGCGCGGTGCGGGGTCCGGCGGCCGGATGGTCGTAGACACGCCGAAAGAGTCGGATCTTCGCTCGATCCGACCGACGGCAGTCCTATCATCCGGCTTGTATCGGTCTGTCCAATCCCCTGGCCGATTCGGTCCACCCGGCACCGCGTCCGGTCCGTCGAGCGCACAGTTGCACAGCACAGCACACAGCAGGGCAGACAGCGGTAAACCGTGGTCGACCAGCCCAGGTCCGGCCAATCCCCAGCCTCTTCTGAGCCATACCCACGACCGTCGACGGTGATCTGCCCAGCGGGAACGACCGCTCTCGGGTTACCGTTCGAGTGGCGTCGGGTGGGTTCCACCGACGGCAGAGCGGCAAGCGTCCGTTTGACAAGGGGGACCTGGGTACGGTCACACTCCGCTTTCAGGGACGTTTCCTCAGTGAAGCGGACCGACGGCCCCCCACACGACCGGGAGAGAAGAGCGAAGGTGTCCCCGACCAGCGAGACCGCACGCGAAGGACGGCGACTCGTGATCGTCGAGTCGCCGGCCAAGGCGAAGACGATCAAGGGCTACCTAGGCCCCGGATACGTGGTCGAGGCGAGCGTCGGGCATATCCGCGACCTGCCCGGCACCGCCGCCGAGGTACCCGACGGCTACACCGGCGAGGTGCGCCGGCTCGGCATCGACGTTGAGCACGACTTCGAGCCGGTCTATGTCGTCAACGCAGACAAGAAGGCCCAGGTCGCGAAGCTCAAGTCGCTGCTGAAGGACGCCGACGAACTCTTCCTCGCCACCGATGAGGACCGCGAGGGGGAGGCCATCGCCTGGCACCTCCAGGAGGTGCTGCGCCCCAAGGTGCCGGTGCACCGGATGGTCTTCCACGAGATCACCAAGGACGCCATCCAGGCGGCGGTCAACAACCCCCGCGAGCTGAACAAGCGCCTGGTCGACGCCCAGGAGACGCGCCGGATCCTCGACCGCCTCTACGGCTACGAGGTCTCGCCGGTGCTCTGGAAGAAGGTCATGCCGAAGCTCTCGGCGGGCCGCGTCCAGTCCGTCGCCACCCGGCTGGTGGTGGAGCGCGAGCGGGAGCGGATGGCGTTCCGCTCGGCCTCCTACTGGGACCTGACCGCGGTCTTCTCCTCGGCCACCGCGACCGAGGGCGACCCCGGCACCTTCGGCGCCCGGCTGTCCTCCGTGGACGGCCGCCGGGTCGCCGCCGGCCGCGACTTCGACTCCCTCGGCCGGCTCAAGGCCGGCTCCGCCCAGGTCCTGCACCTGGACGAGGAGGCCGCCCGGGCACTGGCGGCCGGACTGGCCGGCGCGGACTTCCGGGTCCGCAGCGTCGAGTCCAAGCCCTACCGCCGCTCCCCGTACGCGCCGTTCCGCACCACCACCATGCAGCAGGAGGCCGGGCGCAAGCTGGGCTTCGGTGCGAAGCGGGCGATGGACGTGGCGCAGAAGCTGTACGAGAACGGCTTCATCACCTATATGCGTACCGACTCGACCACGCTCTCGGAAACGGCCGTCAACGCCGCCCGGGCCCAGGTCGAGCAGCTCTACGGACGCGAGTACCTGCCGGACGCGCCCCGGGTCTACACCGGCAAGGTCAAGAACGCGCAGGAGGCGCACGAGGCGATCCGCCCCTCCGGCGACCGTTTCCGCACCCCGGCCGAGACCGGGCTGCGCGGCGACGAGTTCCGGCTCTACGAGCTGATCTGGATGCGCACCGTCGCCTCCCAGATGAAGGACGCGGTCGGCCAGTCGGTCACCGTCAAGGTCGGCGGGACCGCCACCGACGCCCGGACCGCGACCACCCGGGACGTCGAGTTCTCCGCCACCGGCAAGATCATCACCTTCCACGGCTTCCTCAAGGCCTATGTCGAGGGCCGCGACGACCCGGACGCCGAGCTGGACGACCGTGAGCGCCGGCTGCCGCCGGTCGCCGAGGGCGACGCCCTGGGCGCCGAGGAGATCAACCCCGACGGCCACGCCACCAAGCCCCCGGCCCGCTTCACCGAGGCGTCGCTGATCAAGGACCTGGAGGACCGCGAGATCGGCCGCCCCTCCACCTACGCCGCGATCATCGACACCATCGTCGCCCGCCGCTACGTCTTCAAGAAGGGCACGGCCCTGGTCCCGTCCTTCCTGGCGCTGGCCGTGGTCCGACTGCTGGAGGAGCACTTCGGCCGGCTGGTCGACTACGACTTCACCGCCAAGATGGAGAACGACCTCGACGGGATCGCCCGCGGCGAGGGCGCCTCGGTGCCCTGGCTGCGCCGGTTCTACTACGGCGAGGCCGCCCAGGGCGACGTCGGCCCCTCGGCCGCCGACGCCGGCAACGGCGACGGCGACCACCTCGGCGGACTCAAGGAACTGGTCACCGACCTCGGTGCGATCGACGCCCGGGAGATCAGCTCGTTCCCGCTGGGCGACAGCGGCATCGTGCTCCGCGTCGGGCGCTACGGCCCCTACGTGGAGAAGGGCGAGCAGCGCGCCGACGTCCCGGACGAGCTGGCGCCGGACGAGCTCACCGTCGAGCTGGCCGAGGAACTGCTGGCCAAGCCCAGCGGGGTGCGCGAGCTGGGCACCGACCCGGTCAGCGGCAACGAGATCGTCGCCAAGGACGGCCGCTACGGCCCGTACTTCACCGAGGTCCTGCCCGAGGGCACGCCGAAGACCGGCAAGAACGCGGTCAAGCCGCGCACCCAGTCGCTGCTCAGCACGATGAGCCTGGACACGGTCACCCTTGAGGACGCGCTCAAGGTCTTCGGCCTGCCGAGGATCGTCGGCGCCGACCCGGAGGGCGTGGAGATCAGCGCCCAGAACGGCCGCTACGGCCCGTACCTCAAGAAGGGCACCGACTCGCGCTCCCTGGAGAACGAGGAGCAGATGTTCACGGTGACCCTGGAGGAGGCGCTCGCGATCTACGCCACCCCCAAGGCCCGCGGCCGGGCCGCGGCCAAGCCGCCGCTGAAGGAACTGGGCACCGACCCGGTCAGCGAGCGTCCGGTCGTGGTGAAGGACGGCCGCTTCGGGGCGTATGTGACGGATGGTGAGACCAACGCCACACTTCGCCGCGAGGACAGCGTCGAGGAGATCACCCCGGAGCGCGGCTACGAGCTGCTGGCGGAGAAGCGCGCCAAGGGGCCGGTGAAGAAGACCGCGAAGAAGGCCCCGGCCAAGAAGGCGACGGCGAAGAAGGCCCCGGCCAAGAAGGCGGCGACGGCCAAGAAGGCCCCGGCGAAGAAGGCGGCAGCCACCAAGGCGACCGCCGACGGGGCGGCCGCGACCGGCTCCGCGGCGGCCAAGGCCGCTGTGAAGAAGGCCACGGTCAAGAAGACCGCGGCCAAGACCGTGGCGGCGGAGGCAGGCACCGCCAAGAAGGCCGCGACGGTGCAGGCCTCGGCCGCCGAGTAGCCGTCGAGTAGCCACCGGCCAACGCTCGTTGCCGCTCCGGCGCCGCTCCGGTCCCGCACTCCCGGGACCGGAGCGGCGCCGTCCTCCGTCACCGTCGCCGAGCCGCTCCGGTCTGTCACGGGCCTGTCCTGAACCCTCGTCCGCCGGTTCAACGACCCCTACGATGACGGCCCCTCCGGTTAGGCTGGCCGCATGACGAGTGCGGAACTACCCGGATCCGACCGCCCCCAGCCTGCCGCCCGAGCCGAGACCGAGCGCGCGCGGGCCGTCCTGCGTGTCCGCCCGTACCGGCGGATGTGGCGGACGCAGCTGCTGGACGGTATCGGCGACCGGCTGGGGCTGCTGGTCCTGCTGATGCTCACCTGGACCGCAGCCGGAGAGAACGGCGTGTTCGGCGACACCGACCGGGGACTGCTGCTGGCCGTCGCCGCGGTCTTCGGCGTCCGGCTGGTCGGCACGGTCCTCTTCGGCGCCGCCCTGCTCGGGCCGGTCGCCCAGCTGACCCACCGGCTCGACCGCCGCTGGACCCTCCTCGGCGCGGACGCGCTGCGGGTCGTGCTGCTCGCACTCGCTCCCTTCTGGGCGGACTGGACCTCGTCCCAGGCCACGATCTGGCTGCTCGTCAGCGTCTTCCTGGCCGCCGTCGCCGAGCGGTTCGCCGTCGTCGTCCGTGAGTCCACCGGACCGCAGCTGCTGCCGGCCGCCGACCCGGGCACGAGCCCGCTCGACCAGCGACCGGCGCTGCGCCGGATCGACCGCTGGACCGGCTACGCGACCGTGCCGCTGGCCGCCGTCGTCCTCGCCGTCGTCATGGTCATCGAGAACGGCCTGGCCACCGGCATCGGCTGGCTGAACGACCATCAGGGCGCGCTCGCGGCCTTCGCCGCCGCCGGCATCTTCCTGGCCGCCGCCGTCCGGCTCTACCCGCAGAGCCTCCCGGCCGCCCCGGCCGCAGCCCTGCCGCCCCGGTCCCCGCTGACCGGTCTGCGGGCCCCCGCCGACACCACGCTCGGCCTCGGCCCGCGCGGACGCACCGGCAGCTCCGTCTTCTTCAGCTTCGCCGTCACCGGCGCGGTCGGCGCCATGGCCGCCTTCGCCGGCCTGGCCCTACCGCACGCCTACGACCTCGGCGCCGGACCGGTCGGCTTCGCGCTGCTGGTCCTCGCCGCCGCCGGCACCCCGCTGCTCGGCCTGCGGATCGCCCCGTCGGTGCTGCCCGCGCTGAGCCGCCGCCGGCTGCTGCCGCTGGCCCTGGGCACCACCGCCGTCGCGCTGATCCTCAGCGGCCTGGTCGTCGACTACGTGCTGGCCCTGGTGCTGGTCGTGCTCGCGGGCACCGCGGCCGGCACGGCCGTCCGCACCGGGCGCGCGCTGCTCGACCAGGAGACCGAGGAGGCCCGGCAGCCCAAGGTCGCCGAGCACCTGCACGCGATGCTGCGCACCGCCGTCGGCGCCGCGCTGGTCCTGGCCCCGCTGCTGGGAGCGGCCATCGGCGGCCAGTACTACAACAGCGCGACGGTCGACTTCGACCACGGCGGCGCGGGTCTGGCGATCGCCGTCGTCGGCCTGCTGCTGCTGGTCCTCTCCGTGGTGGTGCTGGCCCGCGTCGACGACCGCCGTCGCGTCGCCCCGTTCACCCGGGACGTCTGGGACGCCCTGCGCGGCGACCGGCAGCCGGTGCCGCACCAGGCCGGCCACGGCTACTTCATCGCCCTGGAGGGCGGCGACGGCGCCGGCAAGTCCACCCAGGCCCAGGCCCTCGCCGAGTGGATCCGCAGCAAGGGCCACGAGGTCGTGGTCACCCGCGAGCCCGGCGGCAGCGCGATCGGCCAGCGGCTGCGCGCGATGCTGCTGGACGTCGGCAACACCGGCATCTCGCACCGCGCCGAGGCCCTGCTGTACGCGGCCGACCGGGCCGAGCACGTGGAGACGGTGATCCGGCCCGCGCTGGAGCGCGGAGCCGTGGTCATCACCGACCGCTACCTGGACTCCTCCATCGCCTACCAGGGCGCCGGCCGGGACCTGTCCGGCAGCGAGGTCGGCCGGATCAACCGCTGGGCCACCGAGGGCCTGGTCCCGGACCTGACGGTGCTGCTGGACGTCGATCCGGAGGCGGCGCGCGAGCGCTTCACCGAGGCGCTGGACCGGCTTGAGTCCGAGCCGCTGGAGTTCCACAGCCGGGTCCGCGCCGGGTTCCTCGGCCTCGCCGCCGCCGATCCCGCCCGCTACCTGGTCGTCGACGCCGGCCAGCCGCCGGCCGCGGTGACCAGCGCCATCCGGCACCGGCTCGACCGTGAGCTGCCGCTCTCCGAGCAGGAGAAGGCCGCCCAGGCGGAGCAGGAACGGTTGGCCCGGGAGGCCGAGGCCGCCCGACTGGTCGCCGAGGCCAAGGCGAAGGCCGAGGCCGAGCAGGCCGAGCGGGACAAGCAGGCGCTGCTGGAGCGGCTGCGGATGGAGGCCGAGGAGCAGGCCAAGGCCCGCCAGGCCGAGGAGGACCGCCGCGCGGCCGAGGTCGCCCGGCTCGCCGCCGAGGAGGCCCGCAAGCAGGCCCTGGCCGAGGCCGACCGCCGGGCCGCGGAGGAGGCGGAGCGCCGCGAGGCGGAGCTCGCCGCCCGCCGCCACGCCGAGGCCGAGACCGCGCGCCTGGCCGAGCTGGAGCGCCAGCGCGAGGTCAGGCGGGAGGAGGAGCGCCGCCGCGCCGAGGACGCGCTGCGCCGGGCCGAGGAGGCCCGCCGGGCCCGGGACGCGGCAGCAGCGGCAGCGGCATCGGCATCGATCGGCTCCGGCGACGCTCCGACGGTCGAGACCCCGGTGGTCGGCGCCCTGCGGGCCGAGCCCGGCAACGCCGAGCCCCCCACCGCCGAACTGCCGGTCGTCGAGCCCGCGACCGCCGAGCTGCCGGTCGTGGAGACCACGGCTCCGGACGCCCGGACCGAGGTGATCCCGGCCGTGACCGACACGGCTCCGGAGGCCCTGACCGAGGTGATCCCCGCGGTCACCGATGCGCCGCCGAAGCCCAGCACCCCGCCGTCGGCTTCCCCCGTTCCGCCGAGCCCCGCCCCCGGGCAGCCCGCCGGGCAGCCGGACGCCGAGCCGGCGCCCGGGGCCGAGTCCGAGCCCGGATCCGGACCCGGCTCGGAGCCGGGCACTGGCTCCGCCTCCGGATCGGGATCCGGATCCGCCTCCGCGGCCGCCTCCGGATCCGTTTCCGGGTCCGCCTCCGGGTCCGGCGTCACACCGGTCTCGGCGAACGAGCGGACCGCGGTGCTGCCGCCGCTGCCGAAGGCCTGGCGGGTGGCCAGGCCGCGCAGCTCGGAGAGCGTGCAGGACCGGGTCCCCGAGTGGCTCTTCCGTCCGGAGGAGGGGACGGTCGAGACCGGTCACCGTCCGGTGGCCGCGCCCGCCGACGTCACCTCGACCCGGGAGATGCCCGCCGTCTCCGTGCCCGGGCCCGACGCCGATCCGGAGTCGACCACGGTGCTGCCGCGTGGCCGCTACGACTGGGCCGAGGAGACCCCGCTGGACAACCTGCCGAGCCTGACCGACGAACTGCTCGGTTCCCGTGACGAGTGGGCGCAGTGGCACGACAGCGGCGAGGAGGGCCCCGAGCCCGAGCGGCGGGGCAGGCGCTGAGCCGGGCGCAGGGCCTTCGGTCGAGCCGTCGGCGGGCGCGCCCTGTCGGTGCCGCCCGCTAGGGTCGGTGCAGAGCGGACGAGCAGTGCGGCAGACAGACAGGGCACCGGAGTGACAGCGTGAGCGTGTGGGACGACATCGTCGGCCAGGACGCGGTGGTGGAGCAGTTGGTCACCGCCGCCCGGGCGGCCCGCGCCGTGCTGACCGGTGAGGGTGGCGACACCTCGGGGATGACCCACGCCTGGCTGTTCACCGGTCCGCCCGGCTCCGGCCGTTCGACGGCGGCCCGGGCCTTCGCCGCCGCGCTCCAGTGCACCTCACCCGACCTGGAACTGGGAGGGGTGCCCGGCTGCGGCTTCTGCGAGGGCTGCCACACCGCGCTGATCGGCAGCCACGCCGACGTCGAGATGGTCCGCACCGACGTGCTCAGCATCGGCGTCAAGGAGACCCGCGAGCTGGTCCGCAGCGCCTCGATGTCCCCGGCAGGCGGGCGCTGGCAGATCATCGTGCTGGAAGACTCCGACCGGCTCACCGAGGGTGCGGCCAACGTGCTGCTCAAGGCCATCGAGGAGCCCGCGCCCCGGACGGTGTGGCTGCTGTGCGCGCCGTCGGTCGAGGACGCGCTGCCGACGATCCGCTCCCGCTGCCGACTGCTGGTGCTGCGCACCCCGCCGGTCCCGGCGGTCGCCGACGTGCTGGTGCGGCGCGACGGCATCGAGCCGGAGCTGGCGATGTTCGCGGCCCGCGCGGCCCAGGGACACATCGGCCGGGCCCGCCGACTGGCCACCGACCCCGCCGCGCGCGAGCGCCGCGCCGAGGTGCTGGCGCTGCCGATGCGCGTCGCCGACCTCGGCGCCTGCCTGGCCGGGGCGCAGAAGCTGATCGACGCGGCGACGGCCGACGCCAAGCAGGTCGCGGAGGAGGTCGACACCAAGGAGACCGAGGAGATGCGGGCCGCGCTGGGTGCGGCGGCCGGTATCGGCGGGCGGATGCCGCGCGGCACGGCCGGTGCGATGAAGGAACTGGAGGACCGGCAGAAGCGCCGGGCCACCCGGACCCAGCGGGACACCCTGGACCGGGCGCTGATCGACCTGTCCGCCTTCTACCGCGATGTGCTGGCCCTGCAGTTCGGCGCAGGCGGCGAACTGAACTGCGAGGACCTGCGCCCTGCGGTGCAGCGGGTCGCGGGGGAGTCCACGCCGGAGTCGACGCTGCGTCGGATCGAGGCCGTGCTGGCCTGCCGCCGGGCGCTGGAACGCAACGTGACCCCGCTGCTGGCGGTCGAGGCGATGACGGTGGCGCTCCGCGCGGGCTGACCGCGCGTCATGCCCGGGCTCCCCGCCGGGCCTCGTACCGACCGGGGCCTCATGCCGGGGCCTCACGCCGGGGCCTCATGCCCGCGCGCCCCACTTGGTGCGTCAGGGCCGCCTCGTCCCGGTCGCTCCTCTTTCGGCCGTCGCCCGATCGGGTGACAGTTGCTGCGGAGCGTGACGGGGACCGGCCCGGTTGGGGATGGCCTTCAAGTGATCTTTGCGGTGCTACTGGTGGCGGGCGTCTCGACGGCAATGTGGCTGGGCTGCGCGGCACAACGCTGCTGGCGCGAGCAACGGTCGGTGCTGGCCTACGAGCTGACGCCGCGCTATGTCGGCGCCGCCGTGCGCGGAGCGGCCGCGCTGGTCGCCCTGGTCTGTGCGACGGTCGGCGGGGTCCAGTTCGTCGCGGCACGCTCCGTGCCGGCGTCCCTCGCCGTCGCCGCCGACCGGGCCGTCGCCTCCGACGCCCGGGCCCCCGTCCGCACCGCCGTCCGCACCCCGCCGCCGCCGCCGGCCCGACCCCGGCGGCGGCCCAGGCTCCCGCCTCCGCAACCGCGCCCCTCGCGGGCATGGTGACGGTCGGTCATCCGGCCGGGGGCGAGCTGAGGCAGGGCGTGCTGCCGGGCTATCCGGGGCAGCTGCGGGTCTGGCTTCCGCAGCAGTACCCGCACCACAGCCATCCGCTGCAGGCCCTGGTCGTCCAGGTCGACGACGGGCAGCTGCCGGACGTCCTGGCCGGGCTGATCGCGGGGGTGGCCGAGGGCCGGGCCAACCCCTTCGTCGTGGTCCTGCCCGGCTGTGCCGGCCCGGTGGACGGGGACCGGCTCCGGGCCGCCGTGGCCCGGTCGTTCCATGTGGAAGCCGGCGCGCGGTCCTGGGGCGTGCTGGGCGTGGGTCCGGGCGCCGCCTGTGCGGTCGGGACGGAGCTGGCCCAGCCCGAGTCCTATGCGGCCGGGGCCGGGGTGAGCGGGGCCTACGATCCGCTGCTGCCGGTGCGGTCCGGTGGGCGGTCGGGGGCGCAGTCCACGGTTCGGCTGCTGCTGGCCGTCGCCCAGCGGGACAGCGCGGGCCAGGCGACGGCGGCCCGGCTGCGGCGTGCGCTCGCCGGGCTGCCGCAGAAGCAGGTGCGGCTGTCCAACAGCGTGCGCGACGTCGACGACCAGCAGGAGCGGGTCCGGCTGTGCCGGCTCGCGGTCGACTACCTGACCGAGCAGATGGCCCTGAGCTCCCGGTCGGCGTAGGTCGGCGTAGCCAGTTGTGCCGATACCTTTGGCGTACTCGAAGAGCGGGAGAAACGATGAGCAGGTTGCGGCAGGCGGCCACAGCGGCGTTGGTGGTCACGGGTCTGGCGTTGAGCGGGTGCAGCTCCGCCGGTACCGGTCCGTCCGCGGCCGGTAAGGGATCGGTGGGCGCGAGCGGCACCAGCAGTTCGCCGACCTCCGGCGACGCCGCCACCGCCCCGGTCCTCCAGCCCCTGGCCGCGTCCATCCCGGCCGACCTCCAGCGGTACTACGCGCAGAAGTTGAGCTGGACCCCGTGCGACAGCGGCTTCCAGTGCGCCACGATGAAGGTGCCGCTGGACTACGCGAACCCGTCCGGCGGTGACATCACCCTCGGCCTCGCCCGCAGTCCTGCGGCCGGGCACGGCTACAAGCGGCTCGGCTCGCTGCTGATCAACCCGGGCGGCCCCGGCGGCTCGGCCGTCCAGTACGCCGAGTACGCCGCCGAGACCTACCCGGTGCCGGTCCGGGACTCCTACGACTTCGTCGGCCTCGACCCGCGCGGCGTCGGCCGCAGCACCCCGGTGACCTGTCTCAGCAACCAGCAGATGGACGCCTACACCGCAGTCGACTCGACCCCGACCACCCCGGCCGAGGTCGACAAGCTGGTCGCGGCGGACAAGGCCTTCGCCCAGGGTTGCGAGCGGCTCTCCGGCAAGCTGCTGGACCACGTCAGCACCGTCGACGCCGCCCGTGACATGGACGTGGCCCGGGCCCTGCTCGGCGACGCCAAGCTGAACTACCTGGGCAAGTCCTACGGGACCTTCCTCGGCGCCACCTACGCCGGCCTGTTCCCGAGCCGGGTCGGGCACATGGTGCTGGACGGCGCGATGAACCCCTCGCTCACCTCGCTGGAGCTGAACAGCCAGCAGGCGGGGGGCTTCGAGACGGCGTTCAACGCCTTCGCCCGCGACTGCGTCAGCCGCAGCGGCTGCCCGCTCGGCAGCACCGTGGCACAGGCCGACAGCAACCTGGACACCCTCTTCGCCTCGCTCGACGCCAAGCCGCTGCCGACCGGGCAGTCCCGGACGCTGGACGAGTCGCTGGGCATGACCGGTGTGATCGCCGCCATGTACGACCAGCAGCAGTGGCCGCAGCTGCGCACCGCGCTGACCCAGGCCGAGAGCGGCGACGGCTCCGGCCTGCTGGCCCTGTCCGACCAGTACTACGAGCGCGACGCCACGGGCCACTACAGCAACCTGATGTACGCCAACGCGGCCGTGGACTGCCTGGACCTGCCGGGCGCCGCGAGCGATCCGCAGCAGGTCCAGCAGCAGCTGCCCGGCTACCTCCAGTCCTCGGCCCAGTTCGGCGCCTCGCTCGCCTGGTCCGGCCTGAGCTGCGCCTACTGGCCGGTCAAGGCGACCGGCGAGCCGCACACCATCCCGGCGAAGGGCGCCGGACCGATCCTGGTGGTCGGCACCACCCGCGACCCGGCCACCCCCTACGCCTGGGCGCAGGCGCTCGCGGCGCAGCTGGACTCCGGCACGCTGCTGACCTACAACGGCGACGGGCACACCGCGTACTCGCGCGGCAGCCAGTGCATCGACTCGGACGTCAACACCTACCTGCTCACCGACAGTCCCCCGGCCGCAGGAACCGTCTGCCAGTAGCCGTCGGCCGACGCTCCCCGGCAAACGGGTCCGGTAAGGACCGAAATAGTGCCACAATCCTTTCGTCATGCCAGTGGTCGGTGCGACGAAAGGATTGTGGCGTGTTCGGGGTCATCAACTACGGAACCTATGCGCTGGGCGCCCTGCTGATCGTGCTGGTCCCTGGGCCGAACTCGATGTACGTGCTGTCCGTCGGCGCCCGCAAGGGCATCCGCACCGGCTTCCGGGCCGCCTGCGGCGTGTTGGTGGGCGACAGCACGCTGATCGTGCTGACCTCGCTCGGCGCGTCCTCGCTGCTGCGCACCTCCCCGCTGGTCTTCGACGCGGTGAAGCTGCTCGGCGCGGGCTACCTGCTCTTCCTCGGCTACGGGATGCTGACCTCCGCCCGCAGCCTGTGGCGCGACCGCCACGCCGCGACGGACGCCCCCGACGCCCCGCCGAGCCCGACCCGGCCGGGGACCGCGAGCGACCGTTCCGCCGGGCCCTGATCGTCAGCCTGCTGAACCCGAAGGCGATCCTCTTCCTGCTCTCCTTCTTCGTCCAGTTCGTCTCCCCGAGCTACCACGACCCCGCGGTCTCCTTCGCGATCCTCGGCGTGACGCTGCAGTGCTACAGCGTGCTCTACCTCACCACCCTGATCCTCGCCGGCACCTACCTGGCCAACACCTTCCGCCGCCGTCGCCGCCTCGCCGCGGGCCTCAGCGCCGGTGTGGCCGCCGTCTTCATCGGCTTCGCCGCCACCCTGGCCACCGCCTCGGCCGGCTGACCGCCGCCGCCGGCGGCCCCCGCCGATGCTCGTCACGACCAGGTCCGCGACCTGTGTAGACTGTCCTCCGTTGCCGGTCATGGACCGGCTCGCCGCCTTAGCTCAGTTGGCCAGAGCAACGCACTCGTAATGCGTAGGTCTCGGGTTCGAATCCCGAAGGCGGCTCACTCAAGGCCCAGGTCACGTAGCCCGTGACCTGGGCCTTTTGCTGTTCCTCGGTATGTGGGCATGCGTCAGTGACGCGCTACAAGATCGCTTGTGTGAGCGATGGCGGGGCTGGGGCTAGGGGAAGCTGGTTCCTGGACTGTGGCCGGCCACCAGCCGTTCCTGGTGGATGCGTGTTACTTGGCCGCGGTGACGTAGACGCTGCCACACCGGCGTTTCGGGTTGGCCAGTGCTGGATCGAACGGCCAGGGCTCCACGGAGGTGAAGCCCGCCTCGGTGAAGAGCTGCACCAGCTTCTCGTGGTCGTAAGCCCACAGATGGGGGGGTGTAGGTGGGATCGTCGTCCTGGTCGCGGAAGACGTAGTTGATGAGGTCCAGATAGGTGTTGATGTCGCCGAGGCAGTCGCGTTTGGCGTACCAGCGGTGGACCATTTCTGTGGTCTGCTCCGGCGGGGCGGGGTGCTGCTGGAGCAGGAACGTGGCGTCCGGCACGCCCGTGATCAGCTGACCGCCGGGCGCGAGGACGCGGTGGGTCTCGTGGGCGTAGTGCTTGGCGGAGCGGGGGTAGTCGATGTGTTCCAGGAAGTGCTCGGAGAAGAGCAGTTCGACACTGCCCTCCTTCAACGGGATGCCTTCGCGGACGTCCCAGAGGAGGTCGGCCGGCGGAACCAGATCGATGTTGTAGAAACCGTCGAGCCGGTGGCTGCCGCCGCCGATCTGGACCTTGAGGGGGCCTTGGTCGAGGTCGAGATCGAGGCCGTTGGGCCAGGCTCGCTGGCTGACGCGGTGGTAGCGGCTGAGTTCGATTTCCTTGGCGGCGGCGCGCAAGACCCGGGCCAGACCGTGTGTGGTGGAAGGGTTGGCGAGGATCTCGGTGATCTGCTCCCCGAGCAGGTCGATGGAAGGTATGCGTGAAATGTCGCTTTCCATGACAGAGCTCTCCTATGGTCGGAGCGTCGGGCAGTTGGACGAAGGCGTTGGAAGAGAACGCGGCCGGGCCTCAGGAGGCGCTGGTGCCGGCGGCAGTCCACTGGTTGTTGCGCATGAGCGTGTACTTCATGCATCCGAGTCTGCTGCAGGTGGCTACCGACCACTAGGCAGCTCCAGTGCGCTGGCAATGCAGTTTGGTGCACATGTCCGGCACTTTGGCCGCAGCAAGGCGAGGGCACCCATGGACGTGATCGAAGCCTGGAGCGGGCGGTACGCCTGCCTGCTGCAAGCTGCTCTGCGCCTGACCAACGAGGCGTTCGCAGCTCAGCTCGGCATCGGCGTGAGGACTGTCGGGGCGTGGCACGCTGATCCGACGGTCGTCCCCCGCGCAGAGGTCCAGCAGCTCCTCGACCATCTGCACGAAGGAGCCCCAGCGGCGGCGCGCCAGCGTTTCCAGACGTCGATAGCAAGCGAGCGGGCCAGCCACGCACCGGCCCTTCCGGACACCCCAGCGGCCCAGGCGCTACGCGTAGCCATCGCCATCGTCACCCGCGAAACCGACGTCCTCCTGGTCTGCCGCCGCGACGACGAGACATCCGGAATCCGATGGCAGTTCCCAGCCGGGGTGATCAAGCCAGGCACGAAGGCCGAGACCACCACGGTCCGGGAGACCCTCGACGAGACCGGGGTCCGCTGCGCGGTACGGCAAGCCCTTGGCCAGCGGCTGCATCCGGTGACCGGAGTGATGTGCGAGTACTTCCTGTGCGAATACCTGGCCGGCGAGGCGACCAACAGCGACACAGTGGAGAACATGGACGTCATGTGGGTTCCGAGAAATGCCCTGACCCGCTTCATCCCGGTGGATACGATCTTTGCACCCGTCCTGGCCGCCCTGGAGGAGAGCACAAATGACTGAGCAGACTGCCCAAGAGCGGCCCGGGATTGCCGCAGCCGTCGTGACGGACGCCGGGCGAGTACTGATGGTCCGGCGCCGCGTCAGCGAGGGACAGCTCTCGTGGCAGTTCCCGGCCGGGGAGATCGAAGCAGGCGAGTCAGCCGAGCAGGCCGCCGTCCGGGAGACCCAGGAGGAGACCGGACTGACGGTGAAAGCCAACCAGCTGCTCGGTGAACGGGTGCACCCCAAGACCGGCCGGTTGATGTCGTACACAGCATGCGCGGTCGTCAGCGGCGTCGCCGAGGTGGTCGACACGGACGAACTGGACGCGTTCGCATGGGTGGCCCTGGCCGACATCCCCGAGTACGTGCCGTACGGGCTCTTCGAGCCGGTCCAGGAGTACCTGGACACCTTGCTCACGAGCTGACTGGGCCAGAGTGCAGTCGGTGGCAGAGAGTAGAACGGTAACGCTTCCCTCAGCGGGCGGAGGACACGTTGGGCTGAGGGCGAGGGCATCGCCCGGTAGGTGATCTTGATCAGGCCACCCCCCGGAAGCTATCTCTGGATCTATGTGCCGGACATCGCCGGGCGGACGAGTTGGGTCATTCACCGTGCGCCAGCGAGGTCGTTGATCAGGAGGGTTCCGCCGGCGGGCCCCGACCACTTCGTTGGACACCAGGAACAATTCGGGCTGGCGTAGAGCTGTTGGGCCAGCGTGGTCATGTAAGGAGGATCTGGGTTTGATCCCCTCGGGTCCTCGGGCTTCACTGGAAGCCCCGACGGGTGCGGTGTAGCGGCGGAGAGTAGTGGTCTGGGGTCTGGGCGTTCGTCACTGACACGATCCCGATGGCGAGGCCGGGCACGCTCCCTGCAGGAGTCAGCGGTCTCACTTGCGGTCTCAGTACCGTTCAGCGGTCGGCGATGCCTGGTGGCACGACCCACTCAGTGGGTTGGCCGGTGAGGGAGGCGATCATGTCGAAGTCGCCGTCGTAGTGGAGGACAGTCAGGCGGTTGAGCTCTGCGGTGGCGGCGATGAGCAGATCGGGGAGTGACAGTGCCCGGTGGAAGCCCGCGTTGAGAGCGTGGCGCTGGACCTCCAGCGCGCGGGTGAAGGTGTCGTCGTCGCTGTGCAGGTAGTCGAAGGCGTGGAGCCAGGTGCTGATTCGCGTTGCCTCGGCGGCGTCCCGGGCCGAGTGGATCATCTCGTACTCGGTGGGTTGGCAGACCGCGAGTAGGTAGCGTTCGTGGAGGGGCTTGAGTACCTCTCTGACGCCGGGTTTCGTCCAGCGTGCGAGAGCGGACTTGTCGATCAGGTAGCGGTCCTGCATCAGGCGGCCCGGCCGCCTTCCTGCTTGAGGGTTCCGTCAGCGTTGCGGGGGCCGGTGCTCTCGATGATCTCGCTGAAGTCGAAGTCGCCGGAGTCCATGGCGTCGAAACCCTCCTGGCGCAGGTGCCGTTTGACGGCGTCCTCCATGGCGAGGCGCACGGCTTGGGCTTTTGTCTTGGTGCCGAAGATGCGCATGGCCTCGGCGACCATGGTCTCGTCGAGGTCGATCACTGTTCTTGCCATGCTGGCCTCCTCGGGTCTTCAAGTACGTCAAACGATATCATCCCATAGTTGAAGACGATATCGTTTGCTGTGTGGCGGGATTTGCTGGGAATCGGGTGGCCCCCAGAGGGCGGCTGCGGAATGCGGTCGGTTGGCTGTCCAGGTCCGCATGGATGTCGCCGGTAGTGCTCCTCGTTGGGGTGAACCGGCGGCGTAAGGGGACTGCTTGTGTCCGTAGCGGTGATCCTTCTCTCGGGGGCGGATTCGGCTCTCATCGCAGAGGCGGGGCTGGGGGGCGCGTTGGCTGAAGCTCATGGGACGTTCGACGGGGCGACCTTGCTACGCACGTATGTGATGGCGCTGGGGCCCACGGTGGATCTGCGGACGGCCAACAAGATCCTTTCTATCGGGAGGAGTACTGGCTATCGCCTGGCGAAACAAGGCGAGTACCCGTGCAAGGTGCTGAGGCTCGGCGATGCCTACAGAGTGGTGACCGCTGACCTTCAGCGTGTCCTGGAGCTCGAACGGGAAGCAGAGGCATCGGATCCAGCGGCGCCGCCGGCTCGGATCACTTATCCCCCGCGTACGGAAGCGATACAGGACCGCTGCTGTCATTGCGGATGCCGATGCCGCTCGGGTACTTAAGCGGCCCCGGGGCGTCCGTGGCTTGTAGGGTCGTGACAGTGCGCGTGGCGTGCCGAGGAGCGGACACCGGCCTCGGCCGCGGCAATCGCGGTGGCCGCCCGGTGGCCGGACGCCTTTGGACGGGGCATCACGAGGTGGCATGGGCCAACCTGCCGCATGTGCTCTGATCAGGCACGACATCACGAGACGGCACCACGCGGCATTCGGCAACATGATCGCTCATGGGCTCGTAATGCGTAGGTCTCGGGTTCGAATCCCGAAGGCGGCTCCATGGAGAACCCCAGGTCAGATCTCTGACCTGGGGTTTCTTTTTGCCGACCGATGGAAATCGGGCCAGTCGGGCACTCGTGGTCCGTGCACCGTGGTGCGTAGCCCGGTGACTCGGTTCCTTGTCCCTTGCCCCTCGCCGCTGATCCACTTCGGCTCGTTCGGGTGGGCGCGGTCAGTGGTCGGCGCTGCCGGGTGGGCGACGGGCCGGGGCAGCGCGAGGTAGCAGGGGACGGCCCGGGAGGTCCGGCCCGTGTCACCGGTCCGGTGGTGGTCAGTGGATCGTCGGCGTGGTCGTCCCGGTCGGGGTCCGGGCGTTGCGGAGGGCGGTGCTGATCCGTTCGACATCGGCCGGTGTGGTGCGCCAGTTGCTGAACGCGGCCCGCAACGCCGGAACCCCCGCGTAGACGGTCGGAGTGAGGAACGCGACCTCGGCGAGTTCCTGGACGAGGGCTGCGAGTCGTTCGGGGGTCGGGGCCTCGGCCAGGGTGAAGCAGACGACGTTCAGTCGCACGGGTGCCAGGAGCCTCAGGCCGGGGGTGAGTTCGACGGCCCGGCCGAGTGCGCGAGCGCATGCGATGTCGCGCTCGACGATCTCACGGTGCCCGTCGCGGCCGTAGGCGCGCAGGGTGAACCAGGCTGCGAGAGCGCGCAGGCGTCGCGAGTTCTCCGGGGTCAGGTGGACGAGGTCGGGCGTGCTGCCCAGCGGACCGAGGTAGGCCGCCGAGTTCTGGAAGACCTGGGCCTGTAGATCTCTGCGTCGGGTGAACTGCACCGCGCTGTCGTAGGGGACATTGAGCCACTTGTGCAGGTCCACGCAGATCGAGTCGGCCGCGTCCAGGCCTGCGACGAGGTGGGCCTCGGCCGGGGAGAGCGCGGCGAAGGCGCCGAAGGCCGCGTCCACGTGCAGCCAGAAATCGTGGTGCTGCTTCAGCGCGGCGACGGCGCGCAGGTCGTCGAAGTCGACTGTGTTGACCGTGCCCGCGTTGGCGACCACCACGCACGGGCCGTCTGACTCCGCCAGCGCGCGTTCCAGCGCCTCGATGTCCACGGCCTCGCGTCCGGGCAGGGTCGGTACCTGGGTCAGGGAGCCGCGGCCCAGGCCGAGGACGGACAGGGCCTTGGCGATGCTGGAGTGCGGGGCGCCGGACAGGACGCGCACCGGACCGAGTGCGCCCGTGCCGCTCTGGGCCACGGAGACGCCGCGGCGCTCGCCGAGCCATTCGCGGGCGATCGCCAGACCGACCAGATTGGACATGGTCGCCCCGCTGACGAAGGCCCCTTCGTGCTCGGCGGTCAGGCCGAACAACTCCCGCAGCCAGCCGACTGTCTGCCGTTCCAGATACTGCCCGGCTCCGTCCAGCGCCGAGTTCGAATTCTGGTCCACGGTCGCGGTCAGCCAGTCCCCGGCCACGGCCGCGGGAGTCGCGCCACCGGTGACGAATCCGAGGTAGCGCGGTCCCGTGCTGGATGACAGGACCGGATCCCACTCCCGGGTGAACTCCTCCAAGGCACCCCGCAGTCCCACGCCCTTTTCCGGGAGCGGCGCGGCGCGGGGGACAGGCGCGGACGGCAGGACCGGCCGGTCGTCCACCCCTTCCAGATAGGCGACCGCATGCCGCGCCGTGGCGTCGAGCAGCTGGGGCAGGCGCGCCAGGTCGTCTGCGAGGTGAGGGTGCATGTCCGGCTCCGTCCATCGTCGGTCGGACCGAAGCTATCCGGCACGATGGCCGGGCCGCCTGGTCCAATCATGGAAAACTGGACCAGTGCGCATCACCGAACCTCAGTTGGCCGCGGCACTGGGGGGATGGCGGATGCCTGGGGTCCCACTGGCTGCGGGCCTCGCCGCAGCCGTGCGCGACGGCGTGCTCGACGGCAGGCTGCGGGCCGGCAGCACGCTTCCCGCCGAGCGCCGGCTTGCCGCCGTCCTCGGTGTCAGCCGCGGCACGGTGATCGCCGCGCTGGCGGTGCTCCGCGACGAGGGCTGGGTGCAGACCCGGCAGGGGAGCGCAAGCACCCTGCGACTGGCCCAGGGCGGCCGAACGCTGACCCCGAGCGGTCGGCAGCGCCGCCCGCGCGGACGCCGGGATGCCCTGCTCAGTCGGCCAGTTGCGGGTACAGCGCGGCGGGGTCGGCGGAGAGTCCGGCCTTGACCTGGCGGGTCAGTTCGTCGGCCAGCACCTCGTAGGCGTCCGCCTCGATGCCGTCCAACGCCTGCTCGGCGACGCTCTGCGGCGAGGCCTTGGGGCCGTCGACGTGTGCGGCCAGGTCGGTGTCGACGTAGCCGACATGCAGTCCGGTGACGCCGATGCCACGGGGCTTGAGCTCCAGGCGCAGCGAGTTGGTCTGGGACCAGAGCGCGGCCTTGGAGCCGCTGTAGGAGCCGAGGAGCGCGATCCAGGACAGCACGGAGTGCACATTGAGCAGGTGGCCGCCGCCGTTGGCCTCGATGATCGGCGCGAAGGCCCGGGTGGTGTGCAGCGGGCCGTAGAAGTTGGTCTCGAACTCGCGGCGGATGTCGTCCACCGGGGAGGTCAGGTACGACGCGCTGACGGCCGCTCCGGCGTTGTTGATCAGGATGGTGATGTCGGAGGCCTGTTCGGCGGCGGCAGCCACCGACGCCGGGTCGGTGACTTCGAGCGCGAGCGCGACCGCGTCGGGGTGGGTGACGGTCGCGGGGTTGCGGGCCGTGGCGTAGACCTTCTTGGCCCCGCGGTCGTACAGCGCTTCGACCAGGGCCTTGCCGATGCCCCGGCTGCCTCCGGTGACCAGAACGGTCGAACCTGCGATTGCGGTCATGGTCGTCTCCTGGTGGTGCTGTCGTGGTGATGCGCCCAACGGCGGAAACCGATCGGTTTCCACTCACCGTAAACCGATCGGTTTCCGTCGGCAAGCCCGGAGCGTAGCCTTGGGGGCATGACCTCGACCCCGGGAGCCCCGACCAGGCCCGGAGCCGCGACGGCCCCGACCGGAGCCGCGACGGCCCCGACCCGTGAGCGGCTGCTCGATGCCGCAGCCGAGCTCTTCTACCGGCAGGGCGTCGGGGTGGGGGTCGAGACGCTGTGCCGGACTGCCGGGGTGTCCAAGAAGTCGATGTACCAGCTCTTCGGGAGCAAGGACGAGGTCCTGGCCGCAAGCCTCGAACGGGTGGCTCCCGCCTACCACCACCTGCTCACCCCCGCCGAGGACGACCGGTCGCCGCGCGCCCGTATTCTGCATGTCTTCGAGCGACTGGAGTACCTTTCCGGTACGCCGGACTACCTGGGCTGTCCATGGGTGGCCACGGCGGTCGAACTCAAGGACCCCGGGCACCCGGCGGCCGAGGTGGCCCGGCGCTCCAAGGACGCACTCACCGGCTTCTTCCACGAGGAGGCCCGGCGGGCCGGCGCGCGGGACCCGGAGCTGCTGGCCCGTCAGCTCACCGTGGTGTTCGACGGATCCAGCGCCCGCTCGGTCGTGCAGGACCAACCGCTGGACGGTCTCGCCACCGCCACCGCCATCGTCCTGCTGGACGCGGCCGGAGTCATCTGAGCCCTGCCCCTCGCTCTCCGGCGGGTGTTGACGGGCGATCAGCCGACCGTATCGACCCCGACCGTATCGACCCCGATCGTCTCGACCCCGACTGCCTCCGCGTACGCCGCCGAGGCGGCGTCGAGTCGCAGCATCGCGTGCGCCGCGATGGCGTGGACGTCGCGCCAGGCCCGCTCCAGCAAGCCGCCCTCCCGCTGCCCGGCAACGCCCGACGCGCGGTAGAGCCGCTCCACGGCGCCGACGAGGATGTCCACGGCCACCGCGCAGTCCCGCTGGTTGGTGGCCACCGCGAGCCGGTCGCACTCCTGCGCGTCGGCACGGGCCGCGGCGCGCGCGAGCAGCAGGCCCGCCGCGTCGATCTCGGCGGCGCTGCGGGCCAGCGCCTCGCACCCGCGCGCCCCGCTCCGGGCGACCGCCGCGCCCCCGCCCGCCTGGGCGACCCAGGCCCGCAGTGCGGACCGTGCGGCTCCCAGGCAGGGGGCCGCGAACAGCAGCGAGGCGACCAGGGCGACGGGGACCCGATGGCAGGGATCGCCGCAGCCGTTGCCCGCCCCGGCGATCATCACCTCCCGGCCCACGGCCCGGTGCCGGGGAACGCGCGCCCCGGAGACGGCGATGGCATGGGTCCCCGAGCCGCGCAGCCCCGCTCCGGACCACTGGGACTCGATGCGGACGTCCGCCCGTGGCACCAGGAAGACCGAAGGGCGCGGTCCGCCCGACTCCTCGGACTCGGCCGCCAGCAGGACCCAGTGCGCGTGGTCGATGCCGCTCGCGTAGCGCCAGCGTCCGGTGAGCGACCAGCCCTCGGGGGTGGCGACCGCCCGGCCGCCGGACTCGCCCACCGCGGCCGCGATGGACACGTCCGGGCCGTCGGCCCACAGGTCGCGCTGGGCCTCGGTCGGCAGCAGTGCGGCCAGTCGGGCGTGCTTCGCCTGGAGGCTCGCCCACCAGCCGGCCGCTGCGCAGCCCTCGCCCACGGTCGCGACCGCTTCGAGGGCCTCGGTGAAGCTGCCGCCCGAACCGCCCCAGCGGACCGGGGTGAAGTGCCGCGCGAAGCCGCTCAGCCGGGTCGCCTCCGCCACGGCCGGATGGAGCGTCCGCGCGTGCTCCGCCTCCTCGGCGTACTCGGCGGCCACGTGTGCGACCGTCCTTGACGGTATGGTTGCGTTTTTCGGCGGTTGATATGAATTAGGGGCTGCGACGGTCATTGTTCCGGTTCTCCTCGGGGTGGCTCGAACGGACCGTGGGGCCCGCCGGGGGATGTCGGGGGACTGTCTGTTATCGGACTTTCGGCAGGGGACTTGCGAAAAGGGCCCCATCTCAGAATAAATTCCTCCTTATAGGATTTTTTTGAGGTCACAGGGGTCCAGGTGAAGCAGGATCGGGCACGTCGCACGCATGCGCTCCTACTCGACGCTGCCGCCGTCGAGTTCGCCGCCCACGGGGCCACGGCCGGTTCGCTGGACCGGGTGGCCGAGCGGACCGGCCTGACCAAGGGTGCGCTGTACGGTCACTTCCCTTCCAAGGCCGCGCTGGTGTCCGAGTTGCTGGCGCAGTTCGAGGCGGTCTGGCGCGAGTTGCTGCACCATGCCGACACCGTCCCCGGGTCGGCGCTGGCGGCCCTCGACCGGCTGCTGCTGGAGCTGGCCCAGCGCCTGGGGGACGACCCGCGGTTCAGCTGCGGCATGCGGCTGATCGTCGACGCGGCCCAGGTCGAAGGTCAGGTCCCGTCCCAGTTCCCGGAGTTGCGCGACCGGTTCACCCAGCTGGCGGTTCGGGCGCAGCAGGCGGGCGAGCTGCTCCGGGATCCGTCGGCCGAGGTCGTCGGCGACACGATGCTGGCGATCCTGGTGGGCGTGCGGCACACCACCCCCAGCGGTTGTCCGGATCAACTGGTCGCACGAGTAACGGAGTTACGCGACGCCCTGCTGACCGGTCGGATCCGCCGCGGCGAGTAGCGGCGGGTCGTGGTCGACCGGAGGGTCGGACGGCCGGGTGGCGATCACGGGCCAGCCGGCGACCCCGGCGCACCGCCCGAGCAGCCCGTGCCCGCCGACCACGACGGGGTGCCCGATCGAGCGCAGCAGCGGCAGGTCCGAGATGTGGTCCCCGTACGCGTAGCTCCCCCCGGGGGAGGCGCCGAAGGACTCCAGTGCCCGGCGTGCGGCCGCAGCCTTGCCCCGGCCGATCACCGGCTGCCGGATCTCCCCGGTCAACACCCCCTCGTACTCCAGAAGTCGGGCGCCGACGGCGAGGTCGGCGCCCACGTCCTCGGCGATCGGCTCCAGGCAGGGCGCGAACGATCCCGACACCAGCACGATGCGGAAGCCGCGCGCCCGGTGGTCGGCCAATGCCGCCCGCACCCCGGGGTGGTAGAGGTCGCCGCGCCGCGACTGGGCGGCGAACCAGTCCCGCCCGGCCGCCCGCAGCCGGTCGTAGCGGTGGCCCCGGAACAGGCGGTAGTACTCCCGGTTCAGCGCGGCGCGGCCGCGCCACCCGGAGCCGGCCGTGCGGCGGGTCAACCGGGCTGCTCCTCTGCGCAGTTCGTCGGCGTCGCGGTCGGGCAGGTCGACCGCGGTGTCGAGGTAGTGCTGGAGAAAGCCGGCCATGCTCTTCCGTCGGATCAGCGTCTCGTCGACATCGAAGAACGCGCAGTGGACCGGGGCTGGGAACGCCATGGCAGTGTCCTCTCTGGTCACGTCGGGTTGGTGGTCGGCCGCCCGGCCAGGGCCCGTGGACCGTGGCCACCGGGCGGTCTGGTCGAACGGCTCGGGACGGCGTCCCCGTGCAGCCTGCGGATGTCCTGCTGGGTGGTGTCGACCGCCGCGAGGATGGCCTCGGCCCGCGACTTGAGCAGCAGCCCGGCCCCGGTCAGCTCGATCCGGCAGCGGCCCCGGCGATGGAACAGTTCGGCGCCGAGCGTCCGCTCCAGCTGCTGGATCTGGGCCGTCACCGTCGACTGGGCGCAGTGCAGCCGCGTCGCGGCGCGGGTGAAGCTCAACTCGTCCGCCACCGCATGAAAGGCCCTCAGGTGTTGGAACTGGATACTCCCCACGCGGAACCTCCTCCTTCGCCGTCACCCATGTCAACGGAACCGTGCGGGGACGAAGTCGACCGACCCCTTGGCCAGGATCACCCCGGACTGGACGGCCTCGATCTCCAGTCCGCCGGCGGTGTCGGACGCACTCGTCCCCTCGGTCCGCACCAGGACGTCGTCGTCCAGTTCCCCGAAGGAGCCGAAGTCGATGGACAGGTGCGAGAGCCACAGCGGCCGGGTCCGGCCTTCCGGCCCCGGGTCCGGGCGGTGCCGCGCGACGTGGCCGGCCTGCCGGAACGCCTCGATCAGCACCATGCCGGGGACGTGGTCGCAGACGTGTTCGAAGTAGCCCGGGTGGGTGGGATCCACCCGCAGCACCAACTCCCCGTCCGAGCGGCCGAGGAGCACGTCCCCTGTGCCGTGGCGCCCCACCTGGTCACCCGTCAGCTGCTCGGCCCGACGCCGCACGGGCACCCCCCGCCTCCCGGCCGACCGGTTGCGGAGCTGACGGTAGAGCGGTGTCTCGACGGCGAGCAGTCCGGCCCTGGCCCGTCCGACCGGCCGTCCCGCGACCTCGATCACGCAGTCGAGCGTGCCGCGGCTCTTGTCCCGCAGCCACACCGCCTCGTAGCCGCAGTCGAGCACGGCCTGCACCGGACCGCTCCGGGGCCGGGTGAACTCGTGCTGTTCCAGGCTGACTTCGAGCCCGGTGAAGATGAAGTGGCGGGACAGCGGTACCGCGTAGTGGGCGTGGGCGAGGTAGATCGCGGCCTGCCGGACCGTCTCGATCACCAGCAGCGGGTCGCTGCAGCCGAGCCCGTCCGACCGGTAGAAACCGTGGTTCCCGGGCCAGCTGACGCCCACGCGGATCCGCTCGTCGCCGGCGGTGAGGGTGTTGGTCAGGAAGACCTCCGCGGCCGACTCCTTGTGCACCAGCTCGCGGGGCACGGTCCGGCCGTACCCCGGCACCGTCCGTCGCCCGTCCCCCGGGCACTCGAAGCCGAGCGGGGCCAAAGTTGGCAAATTGGACAGTAACATCACATTCCCCCTGCTGTGGCCGGCGACTGCGTCCATCGTTCTGCAACGACTAGGGCTGAAAATAAACCTACCCAAAGGTATATTGCAATGGTTCGACCAATTCCTGATCCCTTCATGGAGCGACCACACATGGCACCGACCCCCACTGCCTCCCCTGTCGCGACGGCGTCGGGAAGGCCGCCCAAGGCGCTCAAGCAGGAGCGGGCCCGGAACACCCGGCGCACGATCCTCGACGCGGCGGCCCAGGTGTTCGCCGAGAAGGGGTTCGCCGCCATGACGCTCCAGGACGTGGCCGAGCGCGCCGGCCTCACCAAGGGGGCGCTCTACTTCCACTTCTCGAACAAGGAGTCGCTGGCCGTCGAGATCGTCAACATCTACCTGGAGCGCTGGCAGCCGCTGATCGACTCGGTGGAGCAGGCCGGCCTGTCGCCGCTGGAGACCCTGGTCGAGATCCTCGACCGGACGGCCGAGGTGTTCCGCACCGAGGTCCCGATCCAGGCCGCGGCGCGGCTGCAGATCGAACGCTCCCTGATCCACGCCGATGTGCCGACGCCCTACGTCGGCTGGATCGCGGTGATGACCGAGCTGGCCGAGCAGGCCAAGGAGGCCGGCGAGCTGCGGGAGGGGCTGGATCCGGCCGTGGCGGCCCGGGTCATCGTCTCCTCGTTCTTCGGCATGCAGCACATGTCCGACATGCTGAGCGCCCGGGCCGACCAGCGGGAGCGCTACCGGGAGATGTGCGACGTCCTCCTGCTGGGCATCCGCGCCTGAGGCTGCCCCGACGCCCCGTGCCGTCCCGGACGCCTTCGGCCCGCGGCGGGCCTTCGATCGGTTCTTTCGATCGCGGCTTGAAAACCTTCACGAAGGAATGATTCTCTGGTCGGGCAGCTTCGCAGTGGCGCCACCGGCCGTGGGTCCGCACCCGCTGACGCGTGCCGGCGTCCGGTGAACCCAGGAAGGGACCGCTCATGTCTGCGTCCGGCCGGTCGGGGAGCGCGGTGCTCTTCGATCGCGACGGACTCCGGGCGGGTCCATGTCCACGATCGAACGGCACATCCGCCTCCGGGCGGAGTGCACGGCCGGGAGCCCGACCTTGTGACGGCCCACCCGCTCTGCACCGCACAGATCCCGGCGCGCTGCGTGACGCCCGGGCGACCGGCGAGCGCCCCGCGCCGCTGCGGCCGCCGTGCGGCTCGCCGACCCCGCGAGTCCTGGACAAGTGGACCGGCTTTGAGGAGAAGATCGTGATGTGGGACATCGAGGCCGGCGACCGGGCCATGCCCGGAGCCGACCGTACTGCCCAGCAAGCGCCGGCCCAGGTGGCGGTGGGCTCCGTGATTCGGCTGCACGACGCGGGCGGCGACCGCCCGCGCTCGGTCGGGGCTCGGTCTGCCGTCATCGAGGGCCTGCTCGGACGCGGCCTCGACCTGGTCTCCGTCCCGGAGCTCAGCGCCTGATCCGCGCGGCGACGACACCGCGCGGCGACGACACCGCGCGGCGACGACACCGCGCGGCGACGACACCGCGCGGCGACGACAGGAGCACGCAGCGACGACAGAACCGCGAAGTGACGACAGGAGCGCGCAGCGCCCCGGCCCCGGACCGGAGATCCGGTCCGGGGCCGGGGCGTGCCCGGTCGCCGCTGTGGTCGGGGCCCCGACCACAGCGGCAGCACGGGCTAGCCCGCGATGGAGATTCCGGCTTCGCCGTTCCCGGGGATGGCGGCGGACCGGCTGGTGGCGCACACCAGTCCCACCGTGCCCGGGATGACGGTCGGCGAGTTGACCGTGCCGGCCATCACGCCGAACTTGCACTGCGCGGGGAGCGACTGCCCGATCCGGTCCCAGGCCGGCGAGGTGACGATCGCCGTCATCTGCTGCGCCGTCAGCGCCTGTCCCGCGGCCTGCGTCGCCGCGTGCGCGGCGTCCGTGACCTCGTCCAGGTGCACCGACTGACCGCTGGGGCCGTACCAGTACACGTCCCAGATGGTGGCGCCCTGGCCGTTCAGCGAGTTCTTGAAGCCCAGGTCCACGATGAGGGTGCCACCGTTGACGGAGGTCTTGGTGCAGGTCTCGTGGGGCGCCTCGGCAGCGGTGGGGCAGTGGACCTGGTAGTTGTCCATCGAGGTGATCAGCACGACCGCGGAGGTGCCGGTGGAGGTCTTGAGCCCGGTCTGCGCCCGGCCCCCCGACGTGCCCTTGATGTTGATCAGCGTGGGTACGGAGGCCTGGATGCGGCCGTTGTCCCCCTCGTCGTCCTTGATCGAGGTGTCGGACCCGGCCGGGAGCAGCGACTTCAGGGTCTGCTCCATGTAGGCCGGCATCCAGGCCGTGCCGGCCTGGGCCGCCGCGGCCTTCTTGGTGTCGTCGGCCGTGGGCGTGGTCTTGATCTTCACCGTGGGCGCGGCCGCAGCCCCGACCACGGTCGGCCCGTGGCCGCCGGTCAGCAGCGGCACGCCCACGGCGGCGACCACGCCGAGCGCGGCCACGCTCGCCAGCGTCCGCTTGACGATGGCCGTGCGCCGGATCCGACGACCCCGGACCACCGCCCCGGCGTAGATGTCCCCCGGAGCGGGCTGGACGGCCGACTCGGCCGCCGCCCTGAGCTCCTGCGCGAATGCAGCCTCAATGTCAGATGACATGTCATACCTCTGTCTTGTCGTCGAGAAAAGTTCTGAAATTCCGGGGACGGGAGGTCAGCGCTCGGCGATCTCGGCCATGCTGCTGCCCAGCACCCCGCGCAGCCGCTCCAGCGCCCGACTGCTGCGCGAGCGGACCGCCGTGGATGAGAGCCGCAGGGCCGTCGCCGTCTCCTCGACGCTCCGGTCCTCCCAGTACCGCAGCACCAGCACCGCCCGGTCCTGCGGCGCGAGCTGCCGCAGTGCGGCCAGCAGCGTCACCCGGAGGGCGGGATCCTCGTCCCCGGCTGTGCTGCTCTCCCGCTCGGCCAGCATCTCGGTCGGCCGTTCACTGCTGCTGTGCTTGCGCCGCTGCGATATGAAGACGTTGACCAGTACCGTCTGCGCGTAACCGACGGGGTTGTCGAGCCGGGGCAGTCGTCCCCAGCGGGCGAACATCCGCCCCAGCGTCTCCTGGACCAGGTCCTCGGCCAGGTGTGAGTCCCCGGCCGCCAGCAGGAACGCCGTCCGGAACAGTTGCCCGCCCCGAACCACCGCGAACTCCTGGAAGTCGATCGGCTCCTGCGTCCGGACCCGCGACCGTGCTGCCGTACCGAGGGCTGTCGTGTGCTCCATGACCAACTGACGTCGCGGCCGCACGCTTCTGTTGCAGCCGGAGCCCGAGAATCTTCTGACGGGTCGAGCCCGGTCAGTACCCGTCGGAGCCGTCGGGGGTTCCGTCTCCCCCTGTGGTCTGCCGCAGAGCCTTCTCCTCCCACGTTGTGATCACCCTTCAGATCAATAGACGTGTCGGGAGGGCCGTTGTGTCGCAGCCGAATCTGTGACCGGAATCACATCTGCGCCGAGGGCCCGTGCTCGGCGCTGTGCCCGGTGTGGGTGCCGTGCCCGGTGTGGCCGGGGTCGGGGGCGCCGCCCATCATGCGCAGCATGGCGCCGCCCCCGGTGCGCCGGAAGCGGATCAGCAGGACGGCGGCCAGGGCGAGGAAGGCGATGTTGAGGAAGGTGGTGTAGTTCCAGCTCACACCCTCCATCGGGATCTTCGCGCGGCGCTGCTCGGGGACGAGGCCCAGGCCGCCGAAGAGGAGCTCGACCACGTAGCCGGCCACGACCATGGCTGCGTAGGAGGTGCCGGCCAGGAACACGGCCATCCGCAGCCCGTAGTACTTCCGGTAGATGTTGAGGATCGGGAGGATCAGCAGGTCGGCGAAGATGAACGCGACCACCCCGCCGAAGCTGATGCCGCCCTTCCACAGCACGACCGCCAGCGGCACGTTGCCGATCGAGCAGACGAAGGAGACGACCGCGACCAGCGGGCCGATCAGCGGGCCCCAGAGCTCGGACGCCAGCGGGTGGCCGTCGAAGAAGAAGGTGCGCCAGAACGAGTCCGGCACCCAGGCGGCGATCGCGCCCGCGATCAGCAGACCGATGACCAGGTCGCGCAGGATCGCGGCCCACTCCATCACGAAGACGTGCGCCACCGAGGTGAAGCCCTCGCGGGAGAACAGCCGCCGGGTGAAGGACCCCGGTGCGGCGATGGACATGTCCATCGCCGCATGGCCCTCCATCGACCCGGCCAGGCCGCGTTCGGCCTGCTCGCGGGCGTCGCGCAGCAGTCTGTCGCGCAGGAGCAGGCGGAACAGCACGGCCAGGACCACGATCATGATCGGGCCGCCGACGAACTCGGCCGCGGTGAACTGCCAGCCCATCAACAGGGCCAGAATCACTCCGAGTTCGACGACCAGATTGGTGGAGGCGATCTCGAACGCCATCGCCGCGGTGAAGTCGGCGCCCTTGCGGAACAGTGAGCGGGCCAGGGCGACCGCCGCGTACGAGCAGGAGGAGGAAGCCGAGCCGAGCAGGGCGGCGCGGGCCAGGGTGCGCGGGCGGTCGTCGCCCAGCAGCCGCACGACGGTGGACTTGCGCACCACTGCCTGCACGATCGCGGACAGCAGGAACCCGAGGATCAGGGCCCAGGTGATCTCCCAGGTCATCGACCCGGTGATGGACAGCGCGTGCCGGACGGCGTGCATGGGGCCTCCAGTGGTGTCGGGTTGCTGTCGGACCGCCCGATGGCATCAACCGATTTACCCCTGGGGGGTACTTCTCGCACCGGCGACGGCGTGTCGCCGGGCCGCGGCTCAGCCGTTGGCCGGGTTGGCCGAGCTGACGGCGTCGGCGACGGTGCTGCGGTAGAGGCCGAGGAAGGGGCTCTTGACGTAGGGGTTGCCGCCGCCGCTGCCCTCCTCGGTGATGGTGGTGTTGACGGTGTCGGCGTCGGGCAGCTCGGTCGTGGCGATCGCCGAGAGGGTGTTGTACTGCTTGCTCGCGCCGGAGGTGGCGTGGCTGGGGTCGAGGTCCACCACCGCGTAGGCGTGGGCGCCGGCGTAGATCGGGAAGTAGGGCGGGCCGCCGAGGCCGCCGGGGACGGCGGGCTGCACCGTCTCGGGGGTGCCGCTGGTGGTGTTGACGGTCGCGCTGTTGTCGATGGCGACCGTGGGGTAGTAGGTCAGGCCGCAGGAGGCGCTGCCGGTGTTGGTGACCTCGATCAGCCGCTTGGTGACACCCAGCGCGGAGTCGTAGGACGCCTTGACTGTCAGCTGGCCGCCGGTGCAGGGGTGCTTGTAGGCGTAGGAGTCGCTGGTGGCACTGGTGCCGGCGGCGCCCGGGGCGGTGGTGGGTGCGGCGGCGGAGCCGGAGGAGTGCGGCGCGGCGGACTTGGACGGCTGCGCGGGGGAGGAAGGGGTGGCCGGACCCGACGCCGGAGCCGAGGCCGAGGCAGCGGTCGGAGCCGAGGCCGACCCGGACGCCGGGGCGCTGCCTCCGGCGGAGATGTTGCCGGAGGCGTTGCCGTTGCACGCGGTCAGCGCCAGCGTGGTCGCGGCGGCGAGGAGGGCGAGCGGCAGGATACGGCGACGGCTGTGCTTCATGGTGTCCCCCGGGGAGTCCGTGTGGCTGCGTGGTTTCAATCACCTACACGACCGGGCCGGCCCCGCAGTTTCGCCCGTTCCGTCACAACCCGCGTTACCGGGAGTGGACCTGACTGAGACACAGCACCGGCCCCGACCTGCGCCAACGGGATCCGCCTCGGGCAGGTGGCGCTCCGTCGAACTCTCCGGAGCGTTCGGTGACGGTGGCGGAGCAGCGATTGACCGAAGCGGAACCGGGCCTAAAGTATGTGAAGGATCATCGGATTCGCATGTGAGTGGCAGGGGCGGCACCGTGGCTGACGAGTTGCACTGGATGAAGCCGGGCGAGAACGACGCGCCCTCGGTGGAGCTGCGGACGGACATCCCGCATCCCGCGCGGATCTACGACTATCTGCTCGGAGGAAAGGACAATTTCCCGGCCGACCGCGAGGCCTCCGCCGAGATCTCCTCCGTCTGGCCGAACCTGCCGAAGTCGATGCGGGCGAACCGGAGCTTCATGCGGCGGGTGACGCACTACCTCGCGGCGGAGCGGGGCATCCGCCAGTTCCTGGACATCGGCACCGGGCTGCCGACCTCGCCCAACCTGCACGAGGTGGCGCAGGCCGTGGACCCGACGGCGCGGGTCGCCTACGTCGACAACGACCCCATGGTGCTGGTGCACGCCCGCGCCCTGCTGGCCAGTACGCCCGAGGGTCGGACCACCTACATCGACGCCGACCTGCACGACGCCGAGTCCATCCTGACCTCGCCGACCCTGTTGGAGACGCTGGACCTGGAGCAGCCGGTCGCGCTCAGCCTGATCGCCGTGCTGCAGTTCGTCACCGACGAGGACGCGGCCCACTCGATCATCGACGGGCTGATCAGGCAGCTGGCGCCGGGCAGCTTCCTGGCGCTGTCCACGGTCACCGCCGACAGCGCGCCGGAAGAGGTGACCCGCGGCATCGCCGCCTACGCGGCGCGCGGCATCCCGGAGCGGATCCGCACCCGGGAGGAGGTCGAACTGCTCTTCAGTGGCCTGGAGTTGGTGGACCCGGGCGTCTGCCTGGTGCACCGCTGGCACCCGGACGCGGAGTCCGCGGCCACCCTCGACGAGCACGTCCACATGCACGGCGGCGTCGCCGTCAAGGCCTGACGCCCCCGGCGGACGCCCCGGCGTCCCCGGGGCGGCGGTACCGCCGCCGCCCCGGGGACGTGTGAGCGCTCACCTCTGCGAGGCGGTTCCGGCGGCCCTGGCGGAGAGCAACGGTTCCAGGTGGCCCGGGCGGTCCACCGGGAGCGAGCCCTGCGGCCGGTAGCGGGCGGTGCGGCTCTCCCAGTCGAAGTAGCCCCCCATCCAGGCGATCAGCCCGTCCGCGTAGCGCTCGACGGCCAGCCGCTCGTCCCGGCGCAGCCCGAGCCGTTCGCACAGCTCCGGGATCTCGACCGCCAGTTGCAGGTACTGGTCGATCATCCACTGGGCCTCGGCCAGCACTGCGACGCTGGCCTCCTCGCGCTTGCACTGGCGCTGGTGCTGCAGGATCACGACCAGGTTGTAGACGTCGCCGCGCGGTGCCTCCTTGTCGTAGGAGTAGACATCGTTGCTGAACGCCGGCGCGTCGGCCGCCAGTTGGCGCATCAGCCGCAACTGCGGGCTGTGGAAGGCGGCCGGCGGCACCTCGGCCTCGAAGCGTTCGATCATGTCGAGCACGGTCTCGGTGCCGTCCGCGCCCCGGCGCAGCATCAGATAGGCGGCCCGGTCCGGGATGGTGGGATCGACGCCCTCGGCCTCGGCCTCGGCCGCGAGGGTCCGGCCGAGCGCCTCGTTCGGATGAGCGGCGAAGTACCACTCCCAGTTGGTGGCGGCACGGGCGCGCCAGCGCGAGGACATGCCGGCGGAACTGCGTCGCCAGAGGTCGCGGAAGGAGGAGGTGACAGGGGAGTCGGAGGGTCCGGTCGGCTCGCCGTGGGCGATCCGGATCAGCGGATCGCAGGCCGCGGCGACGGCGGACGGGTGCAGCCCGAGCTCATCGTCGAACTGGTCGTCGAAGAGGAAGTAGAAGCTGAAGAGGTCGGTGGCGAGGCACAGGTCCTCGGCGCCGAGGTCGGGGAAACTGCGGGCAGCCAGATCGGGTATGTCCCAGCGTGTGTACAGCGCGACCGCTTCGGACCCGGTCAGCATGCCGTGTCCCCGCAGCCAGTCGAGGTTGTGAGCCTCGGCGGTGTCGCGGTGCTCGTTGAAACGCCTGGGGTAGGGGAGGTTCAGCTCCACGATTGGGTTGCATCTCCTCTCTCGGTCGAAAGCATTCGATCGCGACGCTACTGCAAGTAGGCAACTTCTTGCAGTCTGCTATAGGACAACTGCCCATACCGTGACCATGGCTGATGGCTGGGCAGTTGCTGAATGCACGGCAAAACCACCCCGCGTCGCAAGGTGAGTGGATAGCCTCGACAGAGGGTGCGGACAGCGAGCGAGTGGGAGCGAACGGTGAGCGATCACGGAGGCGCGGGCGGTGCGGATGCCGCCCGGGGCGGCGCGGCCGACCGCAGGATCGACGACCGGCGGATCGACGAGCACGGGCTCTACACCAGTGGCCTCTACGAGCGCGCCGAGGTGATGGAGGTCGTCGAGAGCGCGTTGACCCGGCTCTGCGAGGGCTACCGCAACGGCGACACCGACATCGGCACCCTGCTCCGGTTCAGCGGCGAGGCCGGTCTGGGCAAGACCGCCCTGCTGGGCGAGCTGCGCCGGAGCGCCCGCGCCCGGCAGGACCACTGCCTGGTCCTCTACGCCCGCGGCGGCGAGCAGCAGCGCAACGTCCCGTTCCACGTGGTCCGGCAGTTGCTGCAGCCCACCCTGCTGCGGAAGTCCGTTCCCGAGCGGCGGGAGTTCCTGGAGGGCGGCTGGCTGGACCTGGCCGCGCCGGCGCTCGGCCTGGTCCCGGCCTCCGACGCGGTGGGCCTTCCGGTGCCGCCCGACCCGCAGGGCATCAGGGACGCCCTGGACCTGCTGCTGACCCAACTCGCGGTCCGGATGGGGCCGCTGGTCGTGGTCGTGGACGACCTGCACTGGGCCGACCCGGAGTCGCTGGCCTGGCTGGTCGCCTTCGCCTCCCGGCTGCCCGGGGTCCCGCTGCTGATGGCGCTGGCGTTCCGCCCGGAGAGCCTGCCGATGGCCGGGGATCCGCTGCTCAGTCCCGTTCTCGGCGGCAGCGACGGACTGCTGAGTCTGCGTCAGCTCGGTCCGGTGTCCGTCGAGACCCTGGTCCGGCAGGAGCTGGGCGCCGACGCCGACGACATGTTCTGCCGCGAGTGCTGGTCCAAGACCGGTGGCAACCCCTACGACCTGGTCGCTCTGATCGCCAGGCTGCGGGAGCGGTCCATGCCGCCGAACGACGAGTACCTGAGCGAGATCGGCGGGCTGGTCGCCGCCAACAAGGGCCCCGGGATCGCCCGTCGGCTGGAGAAGCTCGGGACCGACGCCTACCGCTTCGCCTACGCGGCGGCCATCCTCGACACCCAGATCGACCCGGACATGGCCGCCAACATCGCGGGCCTCAACCCGGCCGCCGCGCGCACCGCGGTGGAGAAGCTGCGCGCCGAGCGGCTGCTGCGCTCGGACTACAAGCCCGACGGCACGACCACCCTGGAGTTCGTCCACCCCACCATCGGCACCGCCCTGTACGAGACCATGCTGTCGCCCAGCATGCGCACCGCGATGCACGGCAAGGCCGCGCGCGAGATCATCGACGCCGGGCTCAGCATGGCGGAGGCGTCCCGGCACCTGCTGGAGACCCACCCCGAGGACGACCTGACGGTTGTCGAGCAGCTCCGGCAGGCCGCCGACGAGCACCTGGCGATGGGCGCGCCCGCGGCGGCGCACCGCTGTCTGGAGCGCGCCCTGCGGGAGCCCCCGGCCGAGGAGGACCGGGCCGACGTGCTGTTCGAGCTGGGCCGCTCGGCCCTGCTGACCGACCCGACGGTGACCGTCAACCACCTGCGGGCCGCCCTCACCACCCAGCCCGGCCTGCGGGTGCAGCGCCGGGAGGAGGTCGTGCTGCGGCTCGGCCAGGCCCTCGGCCACAGCAACCAGATGGGCGAGGCGGCCCGGGTGACCGCGGAGGAGGTCGAGCGGACCCAGCCGGGGCCGGCCCGGGTGCTGCTGGAGACGGCGTACTACATGTGGCGCGGCTTCCTGCGGGACGTCCCCGACGGCCCCGGGCACTCGCAGCGGCTGGCCGAGCTGTCCGCCGCGCGCGGTGACGGCGGGGCCAGCTCGCACGCCGTCCAGGTGCTCCGGGCCTGGGACCTCACCTTGCGCGGCGAGGACTCCCAGCAGGTGGTGGAGCTGGCCGGGTACGCCTTCGAGGACGGCAGCCTGGTCCGCGACATCGGCTGGACCAACACCATCTGGGGCTTCGAGATCCCGATCGTCCTCTGCCTGTCCTACATCTACAACGACCGGCTCGACCTCGCCTCGGAGCTGGCCAACGAGGGCGCCAACACCTACGAGCTGGCCGGGTGGAGCGGCGGCCACCTGGCCTTCGTCAACTTCGTGCGCGGGCTGGCGCTGTTCCGCTGGGGCCGGCTGGCGGAGGCGGAGTCCTTCCTCCGGTCGACCCTGCGCAGCTCGCTCCGGCTGGGCCGGGGCCTGCCGCTGGAGTGGGACGTCATCGGCGTCCTCTGCGAGACCCTGATGGCCCGGGGCCGGCTGCAGGAGGCGGTGGACCTCGCCCAGCAGTACGGCTTCGGTCCGCCCTTCCCGCCGGTCATGGTCCTGCCGGACGCGCCCACCCTGTACGGGCGGCTGCTGCTGGCGCAGGGACGGCGGAAGGATGCGGTGCAGCAGCTGGAGCAGGCGGGCGCCGGGCTGGAGGCACGCGGTTGGCGCAACCCGGTCTGGGCGCCCTGGGCCGGCGAGCTGGCCCGCGCCCTCGCGCCGGAGTCGCCCGAACGGGCGGCGGAGCTGGCCGAGAAGGCACTCCAGGACGCGGAACGGGTGGGCAGCAACTCCGCGATCGGCATCGCGCTGCGGACCAAGGCGGCGCTGGCCGCCCCGGCCGAGGCGCTCGACCTGCTCCGGCAGTCGGTGGGAGGCGCTCGGCAAGTCGCCCGCGGCCTACGAGCACGCCCTGGCGCTGGTCGACTACGGCTCCGCGCTCCGCCGGGCGGGGCGTCCCCGGGACGCGGTCAGCGTGCTGGAGCAGGGCGTCGAGCTGGCCACCCAGTGCGGTGCGGACGGGCTGAGCGCGCGCGGTCAGGGGGAGCTGGTGGCGGCCGGTGCGAGCCCGCACCGGATGCGCGCGGTGGAGACGCGGGCGCTGAACGCCCGTGAGCGCCAGGCGGCGGAACTCGCCGTCGAGGGCCTGACGGTGCGCAAGATCGCCGCCCGGATGCGGGTGAGCGAGAATGAGGCCCGACGGCTGCTGGCCTCGGCCCACCGCAAGGTCGGCGCCGGTCCCGAGGGGCTGTCCCGGGCCCTGGAACCGGGGGAATAGGGCCGGTCCGGCACTGGTTGGACCCTGGCAGCGCAGCACCGAGCAGCAGATCGAGCCGAAAGCAGGTCAACGCACCATGAGCACTCTCGAGCTCACCAAGGACAACTTCAACGAGGTCGTCGAGAAGAACGACTTCGTCCTGATCGACTTCTGGGCGGCCTGGTGCGGTCCCTGCCGCGGCTTCGCCCCGGTGTACGACAAGGCGGCCGAGGACAACCCGGACCTGGTCTTCGCCAAGGTGGACACCGAGGCCCAGCAGGAGCTGGCCGGTGCCTTCGAGATCCGCTCCATCCCCACGCTGATGATCATCCGTGACCGCACGGTGGTCTTCTCGCAGCCCGGTGCGCTCCCCGCCCCCGCCCTGGAGGACCTGATCAAGCAGGCCCGGGCGCTGGACATGGACGAGGTGCGGCGCGAGGCGGAGCAGCAGCAGGGCGCGTCCGAGTAGCCAGCGGAGGTCCGGCCCGGCCACTGCGGCCGGGCCGTTACGGCCGGGCCGACCAGGAGCGCTGCGGCCGGTACTCGACTACCGTCAGCGCGATGGCGACATGGCGGTCCACCAGCGAGTCCAGGCTCAGCTCGCCGCCGTCGGGGCGGAACCACTGGGAGACCGCGTTGCACATGGCGATCACGGTCCGGCGGGCCTCGTCCGGGTACGGGGTGAGGAAGACGCCCAGTTCGACGCCGGCGTCGATGGCGTCCCGGAACAGGTTGGTGGCCTCGGCCTGGCGCGCGCTGTAGCGGGCCAGCCGGTCCGGGTCGAGGCTGCGCTCCTCGGACAGCAGGATGTTGCTCCGGGCGTGGTGCTCCGCGCGGAACCGGGTGGTGGCGGCGACCACGGCGGACAGCCGGTCGGCCGGTTCCGTGCCGACCTGTTCCAGGGCGGCCGAGCAGGCGGCGAAGTAGGCGTCCATGCCCTCGTCGAGCAGCGCATGGAGCAGTTCCTGCTTGCCCGAGTAGTAGTGGTACATCGCCGACAGGCTCATCCCGGCGCGCTGGGCGATGTTCCGGATCGAGGCGCTGCCGAAGCCACGGGCGGCGAACTCCTCGCGGGCGGCCTCCAGCAGGGCGGTCTGTCCGGCAGGTCGCATGGGGATCCTTGCTGAAGGTGACTGATCGGTCGTTCGGATCCTAGCCCGGATCGGCCCGGTCGAGTCCGCCACGCCTCTGGACAGTGCCGCCGGGTACGCATAGCTTAACGATCGTTCGTGAAGACGAGATCATTCTGCCGCCGCAGGAGCCCTGATGACCGTGCACACCGACGACCCCGCCGGAATCTTCCAGGACGGCCTCGCCCGGGGCGAGCTCCGCTACCAGCGCTGCCGATGGTGCGACGACCGCTCCGCCCGGGTCCGGCTGCTGTGCGCGACCTGCGGTGGCACGGACTTCGCCTGGGAGTGCAGCAGCGGGCAGGGGCGGATCTACCGGATCCCCGATCCGGCCGGCGCCGCCGAGGCCGGGCGCACCGTGGTGATCGAGCTGGAAGAGGGCTTCCGGATGAACGCCCGGCTCGCGGCCGTCCCGGCCCACCGGCTGTGGGCGGGGGCGCCGGTGTGCCTGGACGTCGCCGCCGCGGACGGCGGGGCGCTGCGCCCGGTCTTCCGTCCGGTTGCCGCCTGACCCGGACCGGATGCACGCTGGGCGCAGTGTTGAGCGCTGAAACCTGTGGGTGTTCCTGTCCGTCTCTACAGTTGGCACTTGACTGACGCGTCGTCTCACCCCAGGGGGCTGTTCCATGAAGAACACCACAGGCATCGTTCGGCACCGCGCGCTCGTCCGGCGCGTCGCCTCGGCCGCCGCCGTCGCTGCCGTCGTGGTCGGGGGCCTGGCCGTCGGTGCGGGGTCGGCCTCGGCCAAGTCGGCGATCGACATCGGCGTGCGCAGCCACAGTGTCGCGGTCGGCCAGTCGGTCCAGGTGACCGCGACCGGCAACAGCGACGACTTCGGCCCCACCCCCATCCGGCTGTGCATCGACGAGCGGAGCGGTTCCGGCGCCTGGCGACAGCTGGGCTGCGCTCCCGCCGGAACGTTCAGCCTTGACGCCAAGGCCCAGCAGCGGGGCGAACTCCAGCTCCGTGCACAGCTGTTCGGGATCTTCGGCCCGCACCACGCGGTGCTGGACCGCACCTCGGGCGCCGTGGACGTCCGGGTGCACTGACCCCCTGTGGACGAAATCCTTACCCTCCTACTAAGGTATGCCTAAGCTTAGCCCGCCGAAGATCGGCGGGCTGCTGTCGGCATGACCGGGGTGGGCCCGGGGAGGAGTCTCTTTCCATGTGGGACGACGCGTTTCCCAGCTTTCTGATCGGGCTGCGGGAGGGCCTTGAAGCGGGACTGATCGTCTCCATCCTGGTGGCGACACTGGTCCGCGCCGACCAGCGGGCACGACTTCCGCAGGTATGGACCGGCGTGCTGGCGGCCATCGCCCTCTCGCTCAGCTTCGGCGCGGTCCTCACCTTCACCGCGGCCAACCTTCCGACCAACGCCCAGGAGGCCTTCGGCGGCGCGCTCAGCGTGATCGCCGTGGCCTTCGTCACCGCGATGGTCTTCTGGATGCGGCGCAACGCCCGCAACCTCTCCGGTGAGATCAAGGAGAAGGTCGCCGCCGCGCTCGCGGTCGGCTCCGGGATGCTCGTGCTCACCAGCTTCCTCGCGGTCGGCCGCGAGGGCCTGGAGACCGCGCTCTTCATCTGGACCACGGCGCAGACGGCGGGCAGCTCGACCGGTCCGCTGATCGGCGCGGCCGTCGGCCTGGTGCTCGCGGTGTTGCTCTGCTGGGCGCTGTACCGGCGGGTGCTGAAGATCAACCTGACCCGCTTCTTCACCTGGACCGGGGTCGGCCTGATCATCGTCGCGGCCGGTGTCCTCGGCTACGGCCTCCGCGACCTGCAGGAGGGCGGGGTGCTGCCGGGCGGATCCGCGTTCGCCTTCAACCTCGGCGGCAGCATCGACGCCAACTCCTGGTACGCGACCCTGGTGCAGGGCGTCTTCAACCTGACGACCGAGATGACCTGGCTGCAGATCACCGCCTACGTCCTCTATCTGGCGATCGTGATGACGCTCTTCGTCCGGGGTGTGCGGACACCTGCGCCCGCAGCCGCTCCGGCCGCCGCACCCGCCCCGGTGGCCGAGCCCGCTGCTGAGCCGGAGGCCGCCGAGGCCGCCGCCGAGCCCGCCGCCGCCGAGCCCGCCACCGCCGAGCCCGCCACCACCGAGCCCGCCGTCACCGAGCCCGCCGCGTCGGGCGGTCGGCCGCGCTGGCTGGTGCCGACCGCGATCGTCGCGGTGCCGGCCGTCGTCGCCGGGATCGTCATCGCCGCCGGTGACGGCAAGCCCGCCGCCTCGGCCACCGTCACCGTCTCGCAGAGCGCTTGCGGCCAGGGTTTCACCACGCCCAAGCCGGGCCAGCAGGTCTTCCAGATGAAGAACAGCGGCAGCCAGACCTCCGAGGTCTACCTGATCAACCCGACCACCAACGCCGTCTACGGCGAGGTCGAGGGGATCGCACCGGGCACCACCCGGGCGCTCACCGCCACCATCGGCAGCGGCGACTACGCCTGGCGCTGCGTGCCGACCTCCGGAAAGGCCGTCACCTCGGCGACCGTCCACGTCACCGGCGGCAGCGCCGTGGCCGCCGTACTGCCGCTGGCCGCCGCCGACCTGGACGCGCCGCTCGCCGCCTACAAGGCCTACGTCAACGCCGGTCTGGCCACTCTGGTCCCGGAGACGCAGAAGGTCGCCGCCGACATCCACGCCGGCAACCTGACTGCGGCCAAGGCCGACTGGCTCACCGCGCACCTCCAGTACTCCTCGCTCGGCGCCGCCTACGGCACCTTCGAGGACTTCGACAAGGCGATCAACGGCCGGGCCGACGGCCTGCCGCTGGGCGTGCAGGACCCGGGCTTCACCGGCTTCCACCGGCTGGAGTACGGACTGTGGCACGGTGAGTCCGCGCAGAGCCTGGCCCCGGTCGCGGACAAGCTGGTGGTCAGTGCGACCGGGCTGCAGAAGGCCTTCCCGACCCAGGACTTCGACCCGACCGACCTCCCGCTGCGCACCCACGAGATCCTGGAGAACTCGCTCCAGTTCGAGCTCACCGCCGACACCGACGAGGGCAGCGGCAGCAACCTGGCCACCGTCCGGGCCAACCTGGCCGGCACCCAGGAACTGCTCACCGTCCTGCGCCCGCTGATCAGCGAGCGCAGCCCGGGCCTGCTCGCCACCGTGGACGCCGACATCAGCCGGGTCACCGGGCTGCTCGCCGCCCAGGACACCGCCGCCGGCTGGACCCCGGTCGAACAGCTCGCACCGGTTGCCCGGGAGACGCTGAACGGCGCCGTCGGCCAGCTGCTCGAAGACCTCTCGCCCATCCCCGACCTGCTTGAGATCCGGAAGTCCGCCTGATGACTGATCACATTCAGAGCCCCGTCGACCAGCCCTCGGCGCAGCCGGGCGCCACGGACGCCTCCGCCACCGGCTCCTGCCCGTTCGGGTTCGGCACCTCCCGGCGCACCGTGATCCTCGGTTCCGGGGCTGTCGGTGCGGCGGTCGCCGCCGGCGCGATCGGCTTCGGCGCCGCCCCGGCCGCGGCCGACAGCGCCGGCGGGACGAGCGGCAGCGACGACGGCGGCGCGGTCGCCTTCTACGGCGAGCACCAGGCGGGGATCACCAACCCCAACCCGGCCTACGCGATCTTCCTCTCCTGCGACGTGATCGCCCCGGACCGCGCGGGCCTGGAGGCGCTGCTGCGCACCCTCACCACCCGGATCGCCTTCCTGACCTCCGGCGGCACCCCGCCGGACCTGGGCGTCGGCGCGCCGCCCGCGGACAACGGGATCCTGGGCCCGACGGTCCCGGCCGACGAGCTGACGGTCACCGTGGGCGTCGGCGCCTCGCTCTTCGACGCACGCTACGGGCTGGCGGCGCTCAAGCCGCGCAAGCTCACCCCGATGAAGACCTTCCCCAACGACAACCTCAAGGCCGCCGAGTGCCACGGCGACCTCTCGCTGCAGATCTGCGGCGGCCACCAGGACACCGTGCTGCACGCGATGCGCGACATCGCCAAGCACACCCGGGGCCAGATGCAGATCAAGTGGCGCATCGACGGCTTCGCCAACGCCCCGCGTCCGACCGGCACCCAGCGCAACCTGCTGGGCTTCAAGGACGGCATCGCCAACCCGGACACCAGCTCCAGCCGCGAGATGAACCAGCTGGTCTGGGTGGACTCCGGCAGCTCCGAGCCGGCCTGGGCGGTCGGCGGCAGCTACCAGGTCATCCGCATCATCCGGATGCTGGTGGAGTTCTGGGACCGGGTCTCGCTGAACGAGCAGGAGCTGATGTTCGGCCGCCGCAAGGACACCGGCGCGCCGCTCGACGGCACCCAGGAGACCGACATCCCCGACTACGCCAAGGACCCGGACGGCAACGCGATCCCGCTGGACGCCCACATCCGGATCGCCAACCCGCGCACGGCCAAGACCGACGACTCGCGGATCCTGCGCCGGGGCTACAACTACGACCGGGGCATCGACAGCGTCGGCAACCTGGACATGGGCCTGGCCTTCTGCTGCTACCAGCAGGACGTGCAGCGGCAGTTCGAGGCGGTGCAGACCCGACTGATCGACGAGCCGCTGGTGGACTACATCTCGCCGACCGGCGGCGGGTACTTCTACGTCCTGCCGGGCGTGCGGAACTCCGCCGACTGGCTCGGACGGGGGCTGCTCTCGGCGAGCTGAGCAGCGGCGTTCCCCGGTTGTCGGTGGCACTCGGTACTGTGCGTGTCTGCTGGGGAACGCAGCGTCGGCCTCCGCCCGGAACCGTGGTGGCCCGCGCGTGCGTCCTGGAGGACACACGAACGGGAGCACGCCATGTCCGCAACACTCGTCGGCACCGACAGCCGGGCCGGGACCGTTGGCACGGTTGGCACCAGCGCCTGCCGCCTCTGCCCGCCCCGGGGCGGCGTCGTGGTCGCGACCTACGCCGGGGACGGCCCTCCACACCGGGCCGAGCACCGTGCCGAGGAGGAGGCCGAGGCCACCGGGCTTCCGCACCACGACCACTACGACCCCTCGCTGGACGCCTTTGTGGTGATCCGTCACCAGGAGTGAACCCGGCCCCGGGGGCTCCGGTCCCGGAAGGCCCCCGGGCCCGGAACGAGCATGGGTAGGGGGCCGACAGCCCCATCTGCTGTCGGCCCCCGGGTGGTGCCTGACCCTGTCCGCGCCGTCGGCCGCCGCTGCCGCGCGCCCGCCCTGGCGCTGGTAGGGCGGGGTACGCGTGCGGGCCGGCCGGTGCGGTCGGCGTTCCGGACCGGTCGGAACGGTCCGGAACGCCGTCAGTAGTAGAGCTCGGCTGCCAGCCGGTTGCTGTTGGCCTGTCCGCTGCCGACCGTGCCGGTGTTGCCCCTCACCCCGGCCGTGTTGCCGGAGTTGGCCGCGCCGCCGCCGGTGGCGGTCTGCTGGGCGGCGTGCGCGTTGCCGTCGACCGAGCCGAGGAGGTTGCCGGAGTCCTCGTTGCTGACAACGCTGCCGTTGGACTGCTGGGTGGCGGACGAGCCGTTCCCGATGGCCGAGGCCGTGCCGATGCCCAGGCACATGCAGGCGGCGAGGGCGGCGAAGGCCGTGAAGATGCGGATGCGGGACACAAGGTCTCCCTGAGAGTGGAGAAGCGGTGGTGACGCCGGGGCTGGCCATCCCCTGGGCGTCGAGATCCTGACTGACGTCGCGTAACCAGCATTCACCAACAAGTCGACAAAGTTCCATCTCGATTGGTAAATATCCCCCATAGGAGTCAGTAACCTATTCCTGACCCCTTGTCCCGCCCCGTTCCGGCGTCAATCGCCGATTGACCGAGGGGCGTGCGCCGCGATCGTGCGCCGTCCAGCCTGATCGGGCAAGGTGGTGACGCAGACCCACAACAGCAGGTGCGGCGAGGAGCAGAGGGTGCCCGAGGGGAAGAGGCCAGGCCGACGTGTGCGGCGCGCGCACCCGGGGCGGAAGCCGGTTCCGCCGACGCCCGGCGGCGACTCCCCCGAGGTCGGGACGCCGCTGGTCGCGACCACCGGGGCGGGTGAGCCCTTCCCGGCGGAGCACGAGGACGGGCCGCGCGCCGTCACCCCCGGACTGCTCGGCCCCGCCGGGCCGGTCGTCGGCACCACCCCCGCCTCCCTGGAGCAGCAGCCGCTGACCGCCCCGCCCACGGGTTCCGAGTCGCCCGCGCCGCCGCCCCAGGACTGGGCCGTCCTCGGCTACACGCCCCCGGCCGGCATCTCGGTCGCCCAACTGCGCCTGGGCGCCGCGCCCTGGCCGGACCGGATGCGCACCCTGCTGCGCACCCCCATGTCCGAGCGCCCGGTGCTGGAACGCGGCACCCAGGCCGAGCCGCACGAGGTCGGCCCCAACGTCCCGCGCATCCTCGACCTGACGCTCCGTATCGGCGAGCTGCTGCTCGCCAGCGGGGAGAGCGCCGAGGACGTCGAGGCGGCGATGCTGGGCGTCAGCCACGCCTTCGGCCTCGACCGCTGCGAGCCCCAGGTCACCTTCACCCTGATCTCCATCTCCTACCTGCCCTCCCTGGTCGACCCCCCGGTCACCGCCTCCCGGGTGGTGCGTCGGCGCGGCTCCGACTACACCCGGCTGGCGTCGGTGTACCGGTTGGTGGCGGACATCACCGGGCAGCGGACCAGCCTGGAGGACGCGTACCGGCGGCTGGCCGAGATCCGGCGCAACCGGCACCCCTACCCGCCGTGGCTGCTCTCGCTGGCGACCGGGATGCTGGCCGGCTCGGCGACGCTGCTGGTCGGCGGCCGGGCCGACCCGCAGGCCGTGCTGCTCTTCGTCAGCGCCTTCTTCGCCTCCATCATCGGCGACAAGCTGGCCTGGGCGATCGCCAGCCGCGGGCTGCCGGAGTTCTACCAGTTCGTGGTCGCGGCGATGCCGGCCGCGACCGTGGGCGTGGTGCTGAACCTCAATCACAGCGGGCTGCGCGGTTCGGTGGTGATCACCGGTGGGCTGTTCGCGCTGCTCCCGGGCCGGGCCCTGGTCGCCGCCGTCGCCGACGGCCTGACCGGCTTCTACATCACGGCCGCCGCCCGGCTGCTGGAGGTGATCTACCTCGTCGTCGGCATCGTGCTGGGGGTGCTCCTGATCCTCTACATCGGCGTCAAGTTCGGCGCCGACCTGCACCCCGAGCAGAGCCTGGTGACCGGCATCCTGCCGCCGCTGCAGCTGCCCGCGGCGATGGCGCTGACGCTGACCTTCGCGGTGCTGCTGCAGACCTCGCGCCGGGTGCTGCCGATGGTCACCGTGCTCGGCGGCGTCGGCTGGTCGGTCTACGGGGCGCTGACCGTCCAGGGCCATGTCTCGCCGATCATCGCGACCGGACTGGCGGCCGGGATGGTCGGCCTCTTCGGGCAGATGGCCTCGCGCTACCGCTACGCTTCGTCCCTGCCGTATGTGACCGCCGCGCTCGGACCACTGCTCCCGGGCTCCGTGATCTATCTGGGCCTGCTCTCGCTCGCCAGGGGCGAACCGCTGGACGGGCTGATCTCGGTCTCCCGGGCCGCCGCGATCGCGCTCGCACTCGCCGTGGGCGTCAACCTCGGTGGGGAGGTCGCCCGGCTGTTCCTGAAGGTCCCGCAGGGCGAGGGCCCCGCGGTGGTGCGCCGCGCGGCCAAGCGCACCCGCGGCTTCTGAGAGAGGGGGCCCGACCACCATGGACGCCAGCCCGGTGCCGACGCCGACCTCGACGCCCTCCCCGGCCCCGGTGCCCGTGCACCACCACTTCCACTTCGGCGAGTACTACGTCCACCACATCCAGGACCCGGGCAAGCAGCCGCTCTTCCTGCTGCTGCTCGGCTTCATCGGCTCCTTCCTGTTCATCCGCTTCAGCGTGCGGATGATCCGGCGGGGGGTCCGCTGGTGGCCGGGCAATGTCACCCCGGGCGGCCTCCACATCCACCACTTCGTCTTCGGGATCTTCTTCCTGCTGGTCAGCGGGGTCGGGACGTTCGTGACGGTCGGCACCCATCCGTGGATCGACATCTTCGGTCTGATCTTCGGCATGGGCTGCGGCCTGGTGCTGGACGAGTTCGCCCTGCTGCTGCACCTGGAGGACGTCTACTGGAGCGAGCAGGGCCGCAAGTCGGTGGACGCGGTCATCGTCGGCATCCTGTTCACCGGCCTGCTGCTGGTCGGCTACCTGCCGCTGGGCCTGAAGCCGAGCGACCGGGTGCACTGGGGGCTGATCGCCGCGCTCTCGATCAACGCGCTGTTCACCGTGGTCACCCTGTTCAAGGGAAAGTTCTGGAGCGGGATGATCGGGATCATGGTCCCGGGCGTGTCCTGGGTCGCGGCCGTCCGGCTGGCCCGGCCGAACAGCCCCTGGGCGCGCTGGCGCTACGCCGACCGCCCCCGCAAGTACGCCCGCGCCCGGCGTCGCGAGGCCCGCTGGCACCGCCGCGGCGACCGGGGCCGGATGTGGGTGTTCGACCTGATCGCCGGCAAGCCCACGCCGGTCGGCGCCCGTCCCACCCGGGCCCATCTGCTCGCCGAGCGGGTGGCCGACCGGCTCAGCGGCGCCCTGACGGCACCCGGGGACGCCCACCGCTCGCGCAGCTACCTGCCCTCGGACGAGCAGCGGATCCGCAGCCTGACCCGGCTCAACCGGCTCGCCGCCCGGCACGCGGCGGTGGCGACCACCGCGCCGCCGAACGCCGAGGCCGCCGCCCGCCGCCGCGAGGCCGCCGCCCGCCGCAGCGCCATCGCCGCCGGCCGCAGCCGAGGCACCAAGGGCAACCGCCGCGGCCCGTGCTGACGACCGAGGCGTGCCGACGACCGAGGCGTGCCGACGACCGAGGCGTGCCGACGACCGGCCCGAGCTGACGCCGCGTCACCCGTGCGGGCCTCCGGGACTGCGGGCCGCCGGGCCCCGGCACAGACTGGAGCGGTGAAGAATTCCTGGCGGGTCGCCCTCGGCGCGGCACTGGTGCTGGTCCTCGCCGCCCTCCCGCTCGGCGGGGTGGCGGACGCGGACGGCGGACCGGCGCCGAGCGCGGGCGACCTCCGGACCGCCCGTCAGCTCACCGACCGGCGCGCCGCCCAGGTCGCCGCGGTGGAGCAGCAGCTGGCCGCCGCCCGCGCCGCGGAGCAGGAGCTCGACGTCCGGGCCGAGCTCGCGGTCGAGCGGTACGACGGAGCGCTGCTGCGGCGGCAGCAGGCGGAGGCCGCCGCCGGGCTGGCCGCGGCGGCGTCGGTCCGGGCCCAGGCGGACCGCCGCACGGCGACCGACGCGGCCGGGCAACTGGCCGCCGAGCAGTACCGGACGGGGCTGCCGGCCGGACTGGCCGGACTCGGCGGATTGGTCCAGGCCCAGAACCTGCAGGCCGCCACCAGCGGCCGGGCCGCCCTCCGGGCCGTCACCGACCGCGCCCGCAGGGTGGTGGACTCCGCCACCGACAGCGCGGCCGAGGCCGCCGCCACGGCCGGGGCCGCCGCTCGGGCGGCCGCGGCGGCGCAGCGGGCGGCGGCGGTCGTGGCGCAGGCCCAGCAGCAGGTGGCGGACCGGCTCGCGGCGCAGCGGGTCGAGCTGGCGGCGCTCGCCGCCCGGAGCACGTCCCTGCTGGCGCAGCTCGCCGCCGCCGAGCAGGTCTCGGTCGAGCTGGCCGGGCAACGGGAGCAGGCTCTGACCGAGGCTGCGGCCGGAGCCTCGGCCGAGGCCGCGCGCCAGACGGCGCTGCACGCCGCCGCCCCGGCCCAGTCGGGGCGTCCGTCCGACTCGGACGCAGCCGCCGGTCCGGCCCGGTCGAGCGGGCCGGTCGACCCCGGGGCAGCGGTCTCCTTCGCCCGCGCCCAACTCGGCCTGCCCTACGTCTGGGGCGGGGCCGGACCCGACAGCTTCGACTGCTCGGGCCTGACCATGCGCGCCTGGCAGCGTGCCGGCGTCGAACTGCCCCACTACGCGGCCGACCAGTACGCCCGCTCCCGCCCGTTGAGCTACGGTCAGCTGCGCCCCGGCGACCTGGTCTTCTGGTCCCACGACGGCAGCCCGCAGGACATCTACCACGTCGCCCTCTACATCGGCGACGACCGGATGATCGAGGCTCCCCGCACCGGCGCCTACGTCAAGGTCGCCAGCCTCTGGATCATGGGCGTCCCCAACTACTACGCCCGCCCCTGACCCGGAGGGCCCCACCGGCCCCGACAACACCCCGGCTCACCCCACGGGGTGCGATTCTCCGTTGACCGGTGTCGCGGTCATCGGGACCATGCCCGGGTGGACTTCACCGATGACGATGTCGCGGAACTTTACGATCTGACGAATCCCTGGGACCCCGACCGATGGCCGAGTGACCGGTTCTACAACGGCCTGGTGACAGCAGCCGGATCGACGCTGGACGTCGGCTGCGGGACCGGGCAGATGCTGCACCAGGCCCGGGTTCGTGGCCACATCGGCCGTCTTGCGGGCATCGATCCCGACGCGGCGGCCCTCGGACGGGCGCGGCGGCGCGCCGATGTCGAGTGGGTCGAGGGGAGGGCCGCCGACATTGCCTGGCACGGGGAGTTCGACCTGGCCACGATGACCGGCCATGCCTTCCAGTGCCTGCTCTCCGACGAGGAGGTCCGGATCTCCCTCGCCGGGATCCGGAACGCCCTGCGGAACGGCGGTCGCTTCGCCTTCGAGACCCGGCACCCGCAGGCTCGGGCCTGGGAGCAGTGGGCGGTGGGCGACTCCGGAGACATCGCCTTCTCCGACGGACGCGTGCTGCGTATCCAGTACCGGATCGAGGTCCGCGGTGACATCGTCGACACCACCGAGGTCACCTCCCTGGCCGACGGCACGGTGTTGCGGGAGGACACCGGTGGCCTGCGGTTCCTGGACGTCGGGCCGTTGAACGCGCTCCTGGCCGGGGCCGGATTCGAGGTCGAGGCTCAGTACGGGGATTGGGAGCGCGGACCGGTCACGCCGGAGAGCAGGGAGATCATCACGATCGCCCGCGCAGCGTAGTCAACTCATAAGCCGCACCGCCGAACCGGATCTGAGGCGGGCGGTGTCGGGACGGGGGTCCGAGGGGGGAGTACGGGGGCCGGAGGACGGTGGTCGCGGGCGGGAGTCGATCTGCTCCTCCCGCGCGGGCTGCTCTTCGCCACGGGCGGCTGCGGCACCTCGGCCGGCAACGGGGCGGGCCGCGCCGGCGGGGCTCGCGGTGCACCCGGTCGCCTGCGCGGTGGCCCGGCTGGTGCTGCTCGGCTGACCGCAGCGGGGCCGCAGCGGGGCCGCATGGCGGCTATGGCGGCCAATCCCCGTCTCGACATGGATAGTTGACGAAGCGAACGGTCCCGGTCATGCTTGGGCGGCGGTTGGTGCAGGACCGAATCCGGGGGGATCGCGATGCGGCAGGGCGTACGGTTCGGAGTGGTTCTCGGCGCAGCTCTGCTGCTGCCCGTGGTGGCGACCGCGTGCTCCAGCGGCTCGTCGACGGCCCCGCTCACCGCGCAGCAGAAGTCCTACGTCACCTCGGTCCGCGGCCTCTTCTCCCAGGACGGGACCGGTCACGCCCAGCACTCGGACGGACAGCTCGCCGAGGTCGGTGACTCCACCTGCAAGCTGATGAAGGCCGGGAAGATGGACCAGGCGTACTCCGCGCTGGAGTCCTCCGGCTACTCGCGCGGCGAGGCCGGGGAGATCGAGCTCAGCGTGGTCCAGACGCTGTGTCCGGACCAGCGGTCGGCCTACTACAAGTGGACCAGCACGCCTGCCCAGGGCTAGCCGCCGCCGAGGGCGGCGGACCCGGTGTCAGCGGGCGGCCCCGGCGCACGGGGTGCCGCGCGGGAGGGTGTACTCGGCGCCGATCCGGAAGGTGCCCGCGGTCCTGGTCGTCAGCCGGGTCCAGGCGCCGTCCGGGGCGAGGCAGCCCGCGCCGCCGTCGAGCACCGAGAGCCAGGGCGACCAGACGACCCGGATCACCGTGGTTCCCGGGGCCGGTACCCGGAGCGTCAGTTGGGCCTCGCCCGCCCTGACCACCGTGGCCGGAGCGGAGACCAGCGGGACCGCGCCGGTCACCCGGTAGACCGCCCAGTGCGCGTCCCGCCAGACCGGCTGCAGCCAGGACACGCCGGCGGCGACGAGTCGGCCCTCGGCCGCGGAGCCGTAGTCCTCCGTCGCCCTGGGCAGCACGACGTAGCCCACCGCCCAGTTGCGCAGCCAGGCGCGGTACGCGGCGGGGGTGAGCCGCCCGGCGTAGAAGAGCGGGTTGCGGGCCAGGTCCACCTGCCGGTTCCAGCCGCGCGCCAGCTCGACGTAGGGCGTCAGGGTGGAGGACTCGACATGGGAGTCGGCGCCGACCACCTCGACCCGGGCCCGGTCCGCCCCCAGCCGGTCCAGCTCGGTCCCCAGGGGCTCGGCGTACCGGGCCCAGCCGGTGGCCGGCGCCGCGCCGACGAGGTCGACCACCGGCTGGACGGTCTGCCAGCTCAGGGCGACGGCGAAGGCGAGCCACAGGGCGGTGGCGCGCCGGCCGCGCGACACCCGGGCGGCGGCCAGCAGCAGCGGCGCGGCGAAGAGCAGCGAGAGCCGCTCGACATTGCTGCCGATGGGGGAGGGGATCAGCAGGGTGAGGACATTGCCCAGCACATAGGTCCAGGCGCCGACCCTGACGGCGGGCCAGGAGCGCGGCGCCCAGAGGGCGATCGGCAGGGCGGTCGCCAGTACCGGTGCCAGCTCGGCGAGGTCGTACGGCTGGACGCCGTAGAACGGGAACAGCAGCGTCGTGGTGCCGACCACCAGCGGTGGTCCGACGGCCAGCGCCCAGGCGGCCTTCCGGCGGCCGGTGAGGAACAGCGCCGGGGCGGCGACCAGCAGGAACAGTCCGTCCACCGGGCTGGCGAGGGTGGCCAGTACCCCGAGCAGGCCGGCCGCCGCGATCCGCGCCCCCGGTGTCCCGCGCTGCTCGTGGACGACCAGCACGGCCGCGAGCGCGAACAGCGCCCCGATCCCGAAGGTGATCCGCCCGGAGACGATGTCGCCGGCCAGCGCCGCCGCGCCGGCCAGCGCGGGCAGCAGCGGCCGGTGGATGCCGGAGCGCTCCAGCAGCCGGGCCAGCAGTGCGGCTCCGATCGTCCCGGCGAGGACACCGGTGGTCCTGACTCCCAGCCAGGACATCAGGTAGGGGGTGAGCACGCTGTAGTTGACCGGGTGCATCCCGCCGTACCAGGCGAGGTCGTAGGCCGAGCCGGGATGGGCGGAGGCGAACTGCGTCCAGGCGTACTGGGCGGCGAGGTCGCCGCCGTCGGTCGCGAAGAAGAGCGCCCACGCCGCCTGGACGACCGCCGCGAGCAGCACCGCCGCGACGACCGGACGCCGCAGCCAGGCACCGGGCGAGCGCCGGGCCCGGGCGCGGAGCCCCGGACCGGCGGCCCGGCGTCCCGGCCCGGCGGTGGCCGGCGGCCCCGGCGGCGGCAGCGTGACCACCTGCCGCAGCAGGGCGCCCGGAGCGGCGGGCGGTGCGGCCCCGGCCGGGGCGAGGCGGCCGGGGCGGTGCGGCGGGGCGGTGCGGATCATCAGGTTCAACGGCCGGTTCCAGGCGGTTGGTCACCGCGGGGGCGGCCAAGAGGGACGATCATTCGGTGGACGGGGCCGCGTCCGCGTCCCGAGCTCGTCAACGGTACGCGGCCCGGTCGTTCGCGCCGTCGACAGCCCCCCGGACCGGCGGAACAGCCGTCCCGGCGCGAACGGCGTGGTGACCCCCGGGACAGTGACCCGGACATGACCCGGACATGACCCGGACATGACCCGGCCAGCATCCCCCGCCCCGGCTAACGCTGGGGTAACAGGCGCCGGCAGGACCCGGACCGGCGTCGCGCCGGTGCCTAGACTGCCGGGATGACCAACACCCTCCGCTGCACCTACTGCGGCACCGTCGGCCTGCAGCCGGGCTTCATCGCGGACAACGCCCCCAGTGGGCGCGGTGACGCCCGCTGGATCGCGGGCGCGATCGAGCGCGGCGCGCTGGGCGGAGCGAAGCGGATGGGGCGGCCCAACCACCAGATGGACGTCTTCCGCTGCCCCAACTGCGGTCATCTGGAGCTGTTCGCCGGTCCGGTCGGCTGAGGGCGGGGCGGCGCCGATGACTGCCACGGTGCCGCTCCGGCACGGCTGCACCAATGCGGCACTTCTACCGGGGCGACGGCGCCCCGCCGCCTCCATGGCCGCTGCGCCGCGCCGTGATGGCGGCCAAGCGCCGTGCCATGGAGGACTTCTGCGAGCGCTGGGAGTCGGGCGGGGCCGGGGTCCGGCAGTGGCGGCGGCGCACTGCCGGCACGGCCGGCCGGCCGGAGTAGGCCCGCCCCGCTACTGCGACTCCTCCTGGAGGCGGGTCCGCAGCGCCGACAGGACCTCCGGGTCGCCCGCCTCGACGACCGAGGAGACCCAGGTGACCGGCCGGTTCCAGATGTGGAGGAACAGGTCGGCCGGGTCGCCGGTGACCGAGGCGTCCGCCGCGGTGCCCTCCGCCGCGTGCTCCAGCTTGTCGGTCCGCAGGGTGAGCGCCCAGCGGCGGTCGGCGCAGCGCAGCTCCACCGTCCGGTCGGCGCCTAGGGCCAGCTCACTCCGGTCGCCGAAGTCGTGGGCCAGGAAGCCCACCACCTCGTCGACACCGTCGGCGGCCAACTCCGGGTCCACCGGCGTGGTCAGGCCGGCCGCCAGCTCGGCGTCGATCCGGTGGACGGCGGTCTCCAGGGCCATCCGCCGGAACCAGAAGCCCACGGTCTGGTTGGGCGGGAACCAGGTGTACGAGGGCTGCGCCGGTCCGTGCTCGGCGAGCCGGGCCAGCAGGGCGTCGCGCCGACCGGTGAACCAGTCCGCCAGCGGCTCCAGCTCCTCGGGCGCGGGTTCGCACTCGCCGTCCTTCGGGTCGCGGTCCAACTCCATGCAGACCAGCTTGTGTTCGTAGACCTCCCCGACATGGCGGAGCAGGTCGAGCGCGGTCCACTCCGGGCAGGACGGCACACCGGAGGCGGGGGCGGAGCGAACGGCCGCGAGCAGCAGGTCGCTGTCGGCGCGGACGAGTTCGAGGTAGCGGAGATCATCCATGCCGCCATCCTGCCCTACCCCTCCGACACCCGGGTTCGGTGGCCGAAGGTCAGTCCGTCTCCGCGCCGGCGGCGATGGCCTCCTCGACCTCGGCGATCCTGGCCCCCTCCTCGGCCGCGAAGCGCTGCGCGTCCAACTGCTCCGCGATCTCCTCGTCCTGCTGCATCAGCAGGTCGAGGTTGGAGTCGCCGAGTTCGAAGACCCCCATGTCGACGTACGCTTGCTGGAGCCGCGGCCCCCAGAGGCCGATGTCCTTGACGCAGGGCACTATTCGGGAGAACAGCAGCTTCCGGAAGAAGCTGAGGTACTCGCTGTTCTCGCTGAGCTCCTCGGCGTCGGCAAGCGGGATGCCGAAGTTCTCCAGCACCTCGACGCCGCGCAGCCGGTCCCGCATCAGGTAGCAGCCCTCGATCACGAACTCCTCGCGCTCGGCCAGTTCGGCACTGGTCAGCTGGGCGTAGTAGTCGCGCAGCGCCATCCGGCCGAAGGCGACGTGCCGGGCCTCGTCCTGCATGACGTAGGCGAGCAGTTGCTTGGGCAGCGGCTTGGTGGTGGTGTCGCGGAGCATCCCGAAGGCGGCCAGGGCCAGGCCCTCGATCAGCACCTGCATCCCGAGGTACGGCATGTCCCAGCGCGAGTCCCGGAGGGTGTCGCCGAGCAGCGACTGGAGGTTGTCGTTGATCGGGTAGAGCATGCCGATCTTGGTGTGCAGGAAGCGCGAGTAGAGCTCGGCGTGGCGGGCCTCGTCCATGGTCTGGGTCGCCGAGTAGAACTTCGCGTCCAGGTCCGGGACCGACTCGACGATCCTCGCGGCGCAGACCATCGCGCCCTGTTCCCCGTGCAGGAACTGGCTGAACTGCCAGGAGGCGTAGTGCCGGCGGAGGTCGGCGCGGTTCTGCTCGCTGAACTTGGCCCAGTACGGGGTGCCGTAGATCGTCAGCGCTTCGTCGGGGAGACCGAGCGGGTCGTAGGGGTCGACCTCCAGCGACCAGTCGATCCGCTTGACCGCGTCCCACTGCTTGTCCTTGCCCTTCTGGTACAGCGCCAGCAGCCGCTCGCGGCCGTCGTCGTACTCCCAGTTGAAGCGGGCGGAGCCGGAGGCGGGGACCGTCCAGAGACCGTCGGTGACCGGGTTGGCGTAGAGATCGTGGGTGGACATGGACGCGCTCCTCGACGTGTGCGTTGCGGTGGCTGTGCAGGGGGCACACCAGGAGCGTCACACGAAGTTACTGACGGGTCAACAGGTCGGTCGGGGGCGGTTCGCATCCCGGGGCGGGCGGGTTCGCCGGTCAGCGCGGCGGGTAGAGCGAGTAGTGCGGGAAGTTGCCGTACAGGCGCTCCTCGGCGCCCTCGGGGCCCTGGGTCACGGCCTGCACCAGCAGGTCGCCGCCGACGAACGCGCCCTTCCAGGAGGCGCCGAGGCCGCCGAAGACCTCCTCCCGGTCGCCGCGCGAACGGGGCCGGTTGACGCCGACCTTGAAGGCCAGCAGGTCGGGGGAGATCCGCTCGGCGAACCCGGCGTCGTCGGTGGCGATGCTGGCGACCAGCGAGCCGTTGCCCGCGTTCATCGCCGCGAGCAGCTCCGACTCGGTGTCGACCAGCACGATCGAGTCCAGCGGCCCGAAGGGCTCCGAGTGGTGCAGCGACCAACTGCTGGGCGGTTCCAGCAGGCAGGCCGGGGCCAGGTAGGCGCCGGTGTCCTGGCCGTCCAGGAAGACGCCGTCGGCGAGCGTCCCCCGGTGCAGCGGGACGGCGCGACCGGTCACCGCCTCGTCGAAGCGGCGGCCGAGCTCGGCGGCCTTGGCGGCGTGGATGACCGGGCCGAAGTCCAGCTCCGGGAAGGCGGCGTCCGGGTCGGACCCGTCCACCGCGAGCGGGTGGCCGAAGCGCAGGTCGCCGACGACCGCCAGGTAGGTCTCCAGGAAGGCCGGGAAGAGCCGGCGCTGGACCACGTAGCGCGGGTAGGCGGTGCAGCGCTGCTTGGCGTACTCGAAGCCCTTGCGCAGGTGCCCGGCCAGGGTCGGCCAGTCGCTGAAGTCCCAGACGCCCCAGGTGTTCAGCCCCTCCTGCTCCAGGAAGTGGCGCCGGTTCAGGTCGGCCAGCGAGGTCGCCGCGCGACGGCCGTTGGCCCGCCCGCCGACGAAGGCCAGCGCGCCCAGGCCGGGGGAGCGGATCAGCGCGTCCGCGATCTGCGAGCCCATGCCGGAGAGCAGGGTGACCGGCAGCCCCGCGCGGCGCATCAGCGCATGGGCCAGGGTCAGGCAGTGGAAGCCGCCCTGGGACGGCGTCTTGGCGATGACGGCGTTCCCGGCCAGCAGCTGCACCAGCTCCGCGTGGACCTGGACGCTCATCGGGTAGTTCCAGCTGGCGATGTTGGAGACCGGTCCGGGCAGCGGCTGCCGGGGCTCGGCCCCGTCGGCGCCGAGCTGCCGGCCGATGTTGGCCAGGTACCAGCGCACGCCGTCCAGCGCCCGGTCGACGTCGGCGCAGGCCAGCCGCCAGGGCTTGCCGATCTCCCAGACCAGCAGCAGGGCGAGCAGGTCGCGCTGGTCGGCCAGGGCGTCCACGGCGGCGGAGACCCGCGCCGCGCGCTCGTCCAGCGGGGTCTTCGACCAGGTGCGGTGCTCGGCGATGGCGAACTCGACCGCCGCCGTCGCCTCGTCGATGCCCACGCGCGGCGGACCGGGGATCGCGCTGCCGTCGACCGGGGTGGTGTGCTCGCCGGGGACGCCGACGGCCTGCCAGTCGCCGCGGACCAGGTTGAGCAGCCGGTCGGCGGCGAAGGCCTCGGGGGCGGCCAGGACGCAGCGGGCGTAGGTGTCGGCCCAGGACGTGCCGGATTTGAGCTGGAGGGTCACGGTGCGCTCCTGTTCGAGAGGAGGGAGCGTTCGGCCTTGCAGACATTCCAGCCTCGCACGGCAGCGGCGGCGAGGGGTACCGGGGCTGCGCCGGGAGTGGGGCAGCTCACGTCGGACCGGGGCCGGGGCGGTGCGCCCCGGGTCAGTGCGCGGCGGGCTTGCCGACCGGCTGCGCCTCCTTGCCGATGGTCTCGGCGACGTCCAGCGCGACCCGGAGGGCGATCTCCTGGCGCTCCTCCGGAGTGGGCAGCTCGATGCTGTTCTGCGACTCGGTCGAGCACGCCTCGGCCACGAAGTGGGTGACGTTGATCACCATCAGCGACATCGCCGCGCGGACCCGGTCCTCGAAGCTGGGGTCCGGCCCCTGCAGCAGCTGGGTCAGGGCGATCATGCGCTCCTTGAACCGGGTGCCGACGCTGAGCTCGCGGATGGTCGGCTGGTTCTCGTGGAAGAAGCGCAGCAGCCGCTGCCGGTCGGACATGCCCTCGGCGAAGCGCCGCAGGATCTCGTCCCGCAGCGCGGGGCTGTAGGGCTGGTCCAGGCCCCAGGCGATGGCCTCGTCGATCGGCGCGGACATGGTGTCCACGATCCCGGCGAGGATGTCCTCCTTGGTGCGGAAGTGGTAGTACAGGGCGGCCTTGGTGACCCCGAGGCGGTCGGCGATCTCCCGCAGTGAGGTCTTCTCGTACCCGTGCTCGGCGAAGAGTTCCAGGGCGACGTCGATAATGCGCGCCCGGGTGTCCCCGCGAGGTGTCTGGGTCGTCATCGCTCCGCCTGTGAACTTTGAAGATGAGGTGTTCGAGTCTGAGCTTACCGTGCGCCTGGCGACGAAACTAGCCGGTCGGCAAGTAGGTTGATCGGGCGCGGCGCAGTTCAGCGCACCGCTCAGGAGCCGGGCGCGTGTCCGGGCAGTCGGTAGACGCCCGGAGCGACCGGTTCCACCAGCCCGTCGGCGACCAGCCCGTCCAGTGCGCGGGCCCGCTGGACGGCGTCCGGCCAGACCGCGTCCAGCGCCTCCTGGGGCACCGTCGAACGGGTCGCCCGGAGCACCGCGAGCAGCTTGCCGCGCACCTGGCGGTCGGTGCCCTCGTAGGTCTGGCCGCGCCGGGCCGGCCCCTGGTGGGCGGGGCTGCCGGCCAGCCGCCAGGCGCAGCGCCGGGCGACCGGGCAGTGCCCGCAGTCGGGCGAGCGGGCGGTGCAGACCAGGGCACCGAGCTCCATCACCGCGACCGCCCAGGTCGCCGCGGTCTCGTCGGCCTCGGGCAGCAGCGCGGTAGCGGTGCGGCGCTCGGCGGCGGTGGTCGCCGTCGGCGGGAACTCGACGCCGTCGACCAGCCGGGCGAAGACCCGGCGGACATTGGTGTCCAGCACCGGGTGGCGCTGCCGGTGGGCGAAGGAGGCGACGGCGGCGGCGGTGTACTCGCCGACGCCGGGCAGGGCGAGCAGCTCGGCGTGGTCGGTGGGGACCTCGCCGCCGTGGCGCTCCACCATCGCGGTCGCCGCGGCGTGCAGCCGCAGGGCGCGGCGCGGGTAGCCGAGCCGGCCCCAGGCCCGGACCGCCTCGCCCGGGGGCTCGGCGGCCAGCGCGGCCGGGGTCGGCCAGCGCTCCATCCAGGTCGCGTACATCGGCAGGACCCGTTTCACCGGGGTCTGCTGGAGCATGAACTCACTCACCATCACCGCCCAGGCTCCGGCCTCGGGCTCCCGCCAGGGGAGTTCGCGGGCGTTGGCGGCGTACCAGGCGAGGATCTCGCGGTGGAGTGCGGTGTTCGTGTTCATGGCGATGTCGATGGTCGCACACACCCGGTCACCCCGGTGTCACCGGAATGGTCCCGTGAAACCATTCAGTCGGACGATCAGGCCGATGATGTGAAAGAAGGGTCCACCGGTACGGCGGTGTTGCTCTGACCGGGGGTTGATCTCTCGTAAGGTTTGCTCGTGCCTTCTTTGCGCAATCCCGTCGGGCCGCTGCCCTCGTCCATCTACTGGCGGCGGCGCTTCGTCGCGCTGGTCGTCCTCGCGGCCGTGGTCGCCCTGATCGGGTGGCTGCTCTTCGGCGGCGGCGGGACGAAGAAGCCGCTCGCGGACACCGGCAGGACCGGCCCCGCGCAGTCGATCACTCCGGGCCCCACCGGCGGCGGGTCGAACGACGGCACGGTCGGCGGCCCGTCCGGCAGCCGCAGCCCCTCGGCGGGCGCCTCGGCCGGTTCCCCGACCGGCGGCGGGACCGGGAGCCCGCAGCCGGTCACGGTCACCGGGGGCGGCGCCACCGGTGGCGGCAGCGGCGGCAACGGCGCCAACACGGCCGGGACCATGGCGCTGCCGGTCTGCCAGGCGGCCGACCTGGAGCTGACGCTGACCAGCACCGAGCAGAGCTACGGGGCGACCCAGTGGCCGGTCTTCCAGCTGGGGATCAGCAACACCAGCGGCGCGGCCTGCCGGACCGACCTGGGGGCCAAGTCCGCGGTCGTGGTGGTCAGCACGGGCGGCAACTCCCATGTCTGGTCCTCCGCCGACTGCCCGGCGCTGACCAGCTCCCAGTGGTACGCCATCCCGGCCTCCGGCACCGCGCTCACCGCCGACTTCGAGTGGGGCCGCACCACCTCCGCGCCGGGGTGCACCCCGGGCGCGGGCGGGGCCGCGGCCACGCCGGGGACGTACGTGGTGCAGGTCAGCCTGCAGGGCGTGACGGCCGAGCCCTCGTACACCTTCAAGCTCGCCCAGTTCGGCAGCTGAGGCCGGCCGGTCCGGCCCCGGCGGCTCAGACGTAGCGCTCCAGGATGGAGGACTCGGCGAGCCGGGACAGCCCCTCGCGGACCGAGCGGGCCCGGGTCTCGCCGACGCCCTCGACCGCCTGGAGGTCGTCCAGGCTGGCGGCGAGCAGCTTCTGCAGCCCGCCGAAGTGCTCGATCAGCCGCTCGATGACGGTGTTGGGGAGCCGCGGGATCTTCGCCAGCAGCCGGTAGCCGCGCGGGCTGACGGCGGAGTCCAGCGCCTCCGGCGAGCCGGGGTAGCCCAGGGCCTTGGCCACGGTGGTGAGTTCCAGCAGCTCCGGGTGGCTCAGCGCGTCCAGGTCCACCAGCACGTCGTGCACGGTGCGGCCGCGCTTGGCGGCGCGCTCCGGGAAGTAGTCGCGGGCCACCAGCTCGCGCTCCGGCTCGACGCCGGCGATCAGCTCGTCCAGCTGCAGCGAGAGCAGCCGCCCGTCGGTGCCCAGCTCGACCACGTAGCCGGCGATCTCACCGGCGATCCGGCGGACCATCTCCAGCCGCTGGGCCACGGCGGTGACGTCACGGACCGTCACCAGGTCCTCGATCTCCAGCGCGGAGAGGGTGCCGGCCACCTCGTCCAGCCGCAGCTTGTAGCGCTCCAGGGTGGCCAGCGCCTGGTTGGCCCGGGAGAGGATCGCGGCCGAGTCCTCGATGACCCGCCGGACGCCGTTGACGTACAGGGCGATCAGCCGCATCGACTGGCTCACCGAGACCACCGGGTAGCCGGTCTGCTTGTTGACCCGCTCGGCGGTGCGGTGCCGGGTGCCGGTCTCCTCGGTGGGGATGGTGGCGTCCGGGACCAGCTGCACCCCGGCCCGGACGATCCGGGTGATGTCCTTGTCGAGCACGACCGCGCCGTCGAGCTTGCACAGCTCGCGCAGCCTGGTCGCCGAGAACTCGACGTCGAGGATGAAGCCGCCGGTGCTCAGCGACTCGACCATCTTGTCGAAGCCCAGCACGATCAGCCCCCCGGTCCGGCCGCGAAGGACCCGCTCCAGCCCGTCGCGGAGGGCGGTGCCGGGGGCTACGGCACTGATGGAGGCCCGCATCAGGGCCTCCTCGCGGGAGGATCGTTCCGCCCGGTCGTTGGCTGCCACGGGACGACTCCTCCGGTGGGGTGGGGTGTGCGCGTCCGAGTTTACCGGTGGGTGCGGACCGGCGTGGCTGGATATTGCCGGGCTGGGGCCGGATGAGGGTATTGAGGTGGAATGCCCGGTCTGCTACTGCGGCTCGATCTCCTCCCACCCGTCCATCAGTTCGGCGGCGTCGTCCGGGATGTCGTCCGGGCCGTCGAGGAAGGAGGGGGCCGGGACCCGGGCGCCGTTCCGGGAGCCGCCGCGGCCGCCGTCCCGCGCCGCCGGCGGGGCCGAGGCGCCGCCGGACCGACCGCCGGAGCGGCCCGAGCCGCCGCGTCGGCCCGGGATCGCCGCCATCGCCTCGGCGATGTTGGCGACCTCGGTGACCCGCATCCCCTTGGGCACCTTGCCCGGGTCCGGCGGCACCAGCGCATGGGTGAAGCCCAGCCGGGCGGCCTCCGCCAGCCGGCGCTCCACCCCGGTCACCCGGCGGACCTCGCCCGCGAGGCCGACCTCGCCGATCGCCACCAGGTTGGGCGGCAGTGGCGTGTCCGCCGCCGAACTCGCCACCGACAGCGCGATCGCCAGGTCCACCGAGGGCTCACTGAGCTTCACCCCGCCCACCGTGGCCGTGTAGATGTCCAGCTTGCCGAGCCGGACGCCGGCGTGCCGCTCCACCACCGCCAGGATCATCGCGATCCGGGGGGACTCCAGGCCCGAGGTGGTCCGCCGGGGCGAGGGGATCTGCGAGTCGACCATCAGCGCCTGGACCTCGGCCACCAGCGGACGGCGGCCCTCCAGGGTGACCGTCAGGCAGGTCCCCGGGACCGGCTTCTCACGCTTGGTCAGGAACAGCCCCGAGGGGTCGGCCAGGCCGACGATGCCGGAGTCGCTCAGCTCGAAGCAGCCGACCTCGTCCGTCGCCCCGTAGCGGTTCTTGATGCCCCGGATGATCCGCAGCCGGGCATGCCGGTCGCCCTCGAAGTGCAGCACCACGTCCACCAGGTGCTCCAGCAGCCGGGGACCGGCGATCGAGCCGTCCTTGGTCACATGGCCGACCAGCAGCGTCGACATCGCCCGGCTCTTGGACGCCCGGATCAGCGCCGCCGTCACCTCGCGGATCTGGGCCGGGCCGCCCGGGGCGCTGTCCAGCTGCGCCGAGGCGATGGTCTGCACCGAGTCCAGGATCAGCAGCGACGGGTTGACCTGCTCGATATGGCCGAGCACCGCCCCCAGGTCGGTCTCGGCGGCGAGGTAGAGGTGCGGCGACAGGGCGTTGATCCGGTCCGCGCGCAGCCGGACCTGACTGGCCGACTCCTCGCCGGTGATGTAGAGCGTCGGATGCTCGGCGCTGGCGGCCTTCGCCGCGACGTCCAGCAGCAGCGTCGACTTGCCGACGCCGGGCTCGCCGGCCAGCAGCGCCACCGCCCCCGGCACCAGCCCGCCGCCGAGCACCCGGTCCAGCTCGTCGATGTTGGTCGGACGGGAGGTCGCCACCCGGGCGTCGACCTGCCCGATCGGCAGCGCGGCGCTGCTGACCGGCCCGGCCGCGGTGGTCCGCACCGGGACCGTGCCGACCTCCTCGATCGTGCCCCAGGCATTGCACTCGGTGCAGCGGCCGGTCCACTTGGGCGGGGTGGAGCCGCAGTCGGTACAGCGGTACGAGGAGCGGGGGGCCTTGGACGACGTCGTTCGGGCTGCCATGCGGTGAACGCTACCGCGCACCACTGACAGCGGCCCCGCCCGCTCCGGCGGGCCGGAAGCGGCCACAGTCACTCGAAAGGGGGAGTCGTCGGGCAAGGCCCGGTCGCCGCCGCCGCTGCGCCCTAGCGTCGTACAGGTGACCTCCCTGACCCAGCCCCAGGCCAGAGCCGTGCCCCGGCAGCGCTGCCTCGACGAGGCCTGGGAACAGCTGACCGACGCCCTGTACACCTACTGCCTGTCGGTGCTCTGCGACGAGGACCAGGCCGCCGCCGCCATGCGGCAGATCCGTCGGCTCTCGGTCCGGTACCGGCGCCGGCTGCACCGGCCGGGACTGCTGCGCGCCTGGCTCTACGCCCTGGCCCGGTACTGCTGCCTGCTGCGGATGGAGCAGGAGGCGGTGGCCGCGCGGCGCCCGGAGCGGCCGGGCGGCGGCCGGCACTCCGCCGAGCACGTCCGGCTCAGCCGGCTGGCCTGGCCCGAGGCGGCCGGCACCAGCCCGATCCAGCGCGAGGCGCTGGAGCTGACCGGTCGGCACGGGCTGGACCTGGAGGAGCTGGCGGCGGTGCTGGACCTCGGTCCCGACCAGGCCGGGGCGCTGCTCACCAGGGCCACCTGCGAGTTGGAGCGGACGGCGACGGCCCTGGTCGTGCTCGGCCTGGACGCCTGCCCGGAGCTGCGGCGGCTGGGCGCGGACCGGGGACCGGTGCTCGGCCCGGCGCTGCGCGGCGAACTGGTCCGCCACCTCGACTCCTGCCCCACCTGCCGGGGGACGGTCGAGCGGGCGGCGGCGGACGGCCCCTGGCCTGGCACCCTGCGCACGCCCGGCAGGCTGCCGCTGGTGCAGGCCCCGGCCCGGGTCCACGCGGACGCCGCCGGGGCCGAGGGTCTCCTCGGCCAGTTCGGCCGCCGCGAGCCGGGGCGAGAGCCTGGGCGCGAGCCGGGCCGTGAGCCGTCCGGGGCGCCCTCGCGCCGCCGTCCCCGGGAGGCCGACCGCCCGGTCCCGCTCTGGCGGCAGCGGAGAGTCACGGCCGCGATGCCGGAGCAGGAGCCGCGCTTCGACCGCCGGGGCTTCCCGGTGCACCGCAGCCTGCCCAGCCAGCGGGCGGCGCTGCTGCGGCAGCGGGCGGTGGCCACCTCGGTCATCGCGGCGGTGGTCGCCGCGCCGGTGGTCGCGCTCTGGGTCACCCACCACCACCGGCACGCGGTGCCCGCCTACCCGGTCTCCGCCGTCAGCGTGGACACCCCCGACCCGCGTCCGCCGGCTCCCGAAGGCGGGGGCCTCCCGGAGCCCGGCACGGCCGCGCCCACCACCGCGACGTCCGCGCCCGGCGCGGGGTCCGGCGTCGTCGCGACGGTCGCCGGCGGCACCGGCACCGGAACCGGATCCGCCGTCCCGGGGGGCCCGTCGGCCGGTCCCGGGAAACTCCGGGTCACCGCCGCCGAGGTCGGCGGGCGGACGGTGATCACCCTCGCCGACACCGGCGGCACCGCCGTGAACTGGCAGGCCGTCAACACCGCCCCCTGGCTCCGGCTCAGCCGCGACCAGGGCACCCTGGCACCGGGCGAACAGGCGACGGTGCTGGTGACGGTGGACGAGTCGCAGCTGCCGAGCACCGCCTGGAGCGCGCAGGTGGTGGTCCAGCCGGTCGGTGCGGTGGTCACCCTCCAGGGTCCGGGGACCCAGCGGGCCGGAACCCCGCCCCCGCCCCCGACCGGTACGCCGACCTCGGCCCCGACCCCGACCCCGACGCCGACCCCGACGCCGACGCCGACCGGCGGTCCCAGCTCGGGGAGCTCCGCCCCGCCCAGCGGCGGCAGCAGCCCGACGTCCGGGCCCTCGGCCACCCCCTCCGCCCCGGCCGGCAGCTCCGGCCCCTCGGTCGGGCCGAGCGATTCGCCGACGGCCACGACCGCGGCGGACCGCCCCCGGAGCGGCAGGCACCGCCGTCCCGCCTACGCCTGAGCCGCAGGGGCGGAGGGCTGCGGCGCCCTCCGCCCGGTCGTCGGCTGTTCAGCCGTCAGCCGTCAGCCGTCAGCCGTCAGTCGCCGGTCGTCAGCCGTCGGCCGGGTGCGGGGCCACCGGCCCGGCGGGGCCGCTCAGCCGCTGCTCGCACATCTCGGCCAGCAGGGCGTAGCCGCCCGCGCCCATCAGCTCGATCAGTTCCGGCCGGTAGCTGAGGTACACCGGCTCGCCGCCGACGTGGGCGTCCGGGCTGCCGGTGCACCACCACTGGAGGTCGTGGCCGCCCGGGCCCCAGCCGCGCCGGTCGTACTCGCCGATGGTGACCTGGAGGTAGCGGCTCTCGTCCGGGCGGTCGATCCAGTCGTAGGTCCGGCGCACCGGCAGCTGCCAGCAGACGTCGGGCTTGGTCTCCAGCGGCTCCTTGCCCTCGGCGAGCGCCAGGGTGTGCAGCGAGCAGCCCGCGCCGCCGGGGAAGCCGGGCCGGTTGAGGAAGATGCAGGCGCCGTCGACCCGGCGGGTGCGCGGCTCGCCGTCCTCGTCCGGCTCGCTGATGCCCTTGGGGCCGTTGCCCTGGCGGTGGTACTGCCAGGTCTCCGGGGTGAGCCGGGCGGCGTGGCCTGCCACCCGCTTCCGGTCGTCGTCGTCGGACCAGTGGGCGCCCAGGGTGCAGCAGCCGTCGCTGGCGCGGCCGGGCCGGATGCCGTGGCAGCCGCGCCCGAAGACGCAGGTCCAACGGGAGGTCAGCCAGGTCAGGTCGCAGCGGAAGACCTGCTCGGCGTCCTCCGGGTCGGCGAACTCCACCCAGGCCCGGGCGAAGTCCAGCGGGACCTCGCGCTTGCGTGCGGCGGCGGCGGCCTTCTTCGCAGCCTTCTCGACTGCCTTGCGATCGGTGAGGGTGATGTCTACGGCTGGCACCCGTCCAGCCTATGTCCTGCGCCGCGCGGTTCCGGGCTCACTCGACCCGGGTCGAGAAGAGGCCGCCGGTGGCGCCCTCCTTGTCGCTGCCCTCGGCCTTCCGGAGCGCGTTGGCCAGGCCCTCCAGCGTCATCGACTGGAGGATGACCTTGCCGTGGCCCTGGAGCGTCGCCAGCGACAGGCCGTCGCCGCCGAACATGGCGTTCATCACGCCCTGGCGGTTGAGCGCGCCGACCCGCTGGACGTCGTAGCTGATGCCCTCCTCGAAGGCGACGATGCAGCCGGTGTGGACCTGCAGTGCGCCGCCGAAGTCCTGCAGTTCCAGGTCGATGAAGTTGCCCGCACCGCCGATCAGCACGGTGCCGGTGCCGGTGAACCGCTCCAGCACGAAGCCCTCGCCGCCGCGCATCCCGGCCCGCAGCCCGGAGAAGGCGATGCCGAAGTTGACCGTCGACTCGGCCGCGATGAAGGCGTCCTTCTCGGCGATCCAGGCGCGGCCGCCGTTCAGCTCCAGCGCCCGCATCTCGCCGGGGATGTGCCCGGCGAAGCCGAGGGTGCCCTCGCCGCCCTGGGCGGTGAAGTACTGGAAGGCGGCGCTCTCGCCGGCCAGCATCCGCTGGCCGACCTGCATCGCGGTGCCCATCGCCTGGCGCAGCAGCCCGCCCATGCCGCCCTGCTGGCCGACGCCGCCGGCGCCCTGCTGGCCGCTCGGGGTGGAGAGCCGGGTGTCCATGCTGACGTTGGTGGTCTTGAAGAGGAACTTCCCGGCCTCGCTGTAGACCGTCTGCCCCGGCTGGAGCTGGACGACGGCCATCTGCATGGCATTGCCGACGATCTGGAGCTGCAGGGCCACGGCGGTTCTCCTCGGGCGGGGCGGGCGGGCAAGGGGCAGGGCGGTCTACGACATGAGAACGACGTCCTCGGGGAGCCGGTTCCGGGCGGTCGCCGCATCGGAGTCGGGGATCCCGTGTGGTGATCGAAGCACAGCGATCGCGTAGCGTGGAGAGCTATGCGACTTGGCGTGCTCGACGTGGGATCCAACACCGTCCACTTCCTGGTGGTGGACGCGCACCCCGGTGCTGCTCCCGTGCCCGCGTACTCGCACAAGATCGAGCTGCGACTGGCCGAGCTGCTGGACGAAGAGGGCGCGATCCGCGAGGACGGCATCGAGCGGCTGGTCGGCATGGTCGACTCGTCGATGCGGGTGGCCGAGGACAAGGGCGTCGAGGAGGTGCTGCCGTTCGCGACCTCCGCCGTGCGGGAGGCCGCCAACGGCGAGGAGGTGCTGAAGCGGGTCCAGCGGGAGACCGGCGTCGAGCTCCGGGTGCTCTCCGGCGGGGACGAGGCGCGGCTGACGTTCCTGGCCGCCCGCCGCTGGTACGGCTGGTCGGCGGGACGGCTGCTGCTGCTGGACATCGGCGGCGGCTCGCTGGAGATAGCGTGCGGCGTCGACGAGCAGCCGGACGCTGCCGTCTCCCTGCCGCTGGGCGCGGGCCGGCTGACGGCCGGCTGGCTGCCGGGGGACCCGCCGACCGCCGAGTCGGTCCGCGCGCTGCGGCGCCATGTCCGGGCGCAGATCGCCCGCACCGTCGGCGACGTCGCCCGGGTCGGCGCGCCGGACCAGGTCGTCGGGACCTCCAAGACCTTCAAGCAGCTGGCCCGGATCACCGGTGCCGCGCGCGAGGCCGACGGCATGTACCAGAAGCGGCGGCTGACCCGGCAGGGCCTCGCCGCCTGGGTGCCGAAGCTGGCGGTGATGACCACCGCGCAGCGCTCGGTGCTGCCGGGCGTGTCCGAGGGCCGGGCCCGGCAGTTGCTCGCCGGGGCGCTGGTGGCGGACGGCGCGATGGACCTGTTCGGCGTGGAGGAGCTGGACATCTGTCCCTGGGCGCTCCGCGAGGGCGTGATCCTGCGGCGGCTGGACCAGATGGACGGCGTCCAGTAGGGGGTTGTCCCGCCGGACGCCCGACGCGCATACGCTGTGTTCCGTGGCGGATCCAGCGGACGAAGAGTCGACACGGGAATCGCGCACCGAGGGCGCCTCGGGCCGGAACCGGGGCGCGCGTGCGGCCAAGGCGACCGGCGTCGCCGCGAAGCGGGCCGTGGCGGTGAAGAAGGCCGTCGCGCAGTCGGCCGCGGCCAGGACCGCGGCGGCCAGGACCGCCGCCCAGGAGTCCACGGCGAAGAAGAAGACCGCCGAACGGGTGGGCAAGGTCGCCAAGGCGGCGAAGGCCGCGAAGGCGGCGCGCGCGGCCACCGCCGGGCCCGAGCCGGGCTCGGCAGCGGGATCGGCAGCGGGATCGGCGCCGGGGGCGGCAGCAGAGCCCCGACCGAAGCGGCGCCGGAGCGCGGCCGAGCCCCCGCCGCGCCGCCGACCGCCGCCCTGCGGACGCCGCGCCCGCCGACCCCGCTCACCGTCAAGGAGCGCGCCCGCTCCGGCGGCCTGCACCTGCCGACCAGTCCGGCCATCTTCGTGCCGGACGCCAAGGTCGCCCTGTCCACCGCCTCCGTCTATCCGGAGAACACCGCCGCCGCCTTCGAGATCGCCGGGCGCCTCGGCTACGACGGGGTCGAGGTGATGGTCTGGACGGACCCGGTCAGCCAGGACATCGAGGCGCTGCGCCGGCTCTCCGACTACCACGGGGTGCCGATCCTCGCGGTGCACGCGCCCTGCCTGCTGATCACCCAGCGGGTCTGGGGCACCGACCCGTGGACCAAGCTGGTCCGGGCCCGCGCGGCGGCGGAGAAGCTGGGCGCGACCACCGTCGTGGTCCACCCGCCGTTCCGCTGGCAGCGGCAGTACGCGCGGGACTTCGTCCAGGGGATCTGGCAGATGGCGGGCGAGACCGACGTCCGCTTCGCGGTCGAGAACATGTACCCCTGGCGCTACCGGGACCGCGAGGTCGCCGCCTACGCGCCCGACTGGGACCCCACCACCGAGGACTACCGGCACTTCACCGTCGACCTCTCGCACGCCGCCACCGCCCGGACCGAGGCGCTGGAGATGGTCGACCGGATGGGCGACCGGCTCGCCCACGTCCACCTCGCCGACGGCTCGGGCTCGGCCAAGGACGAGCACCTGATCCCCGGACGCGGCACCCAGCCCTGCGCCGAACTGCTGGAGCGGCTGGCGGCCGGCGGCTTCGACGGCCATGTGGTGCTGGAGGTCAACACCCGCCGCTCGCCGGGCCCGGTGGAACGCGAGGCCGAACTGGCCGAGGCGCTGGCCTTCACCCGGCTTCATCTGGCCACCGCCGCCCGACTAGGGTCGGGACAGCACTGATCGGACGGTCACGGATCGAACAGTAGGGACGGTAACCCCCCTCATGACCTCACTTCACGGCTCCGCGCTCTCCAGTTCCTTCGGGGCGGTCGCGGCCTCCTACGAGGCCTCCCGGCCGACCTATCCCGACGCGCTGTTCGACGCGATGGAGGAGCTGACCGGCCGTCCGCTGCGGGGCGCCCGGGTGCTGGACGTCGGGGCCGGGACCGGCATCGCCAGTCGGCTGCTGCGCGCCCGGGGCGCCGAGGTGGTCGCGGTCGAGCCCACGCCCGGCATGGCGGCGCAGCTCCGGTCCACCACCCCGGACCTGCCGCTGGTGCGCGGCGACGGCAACGCCCTGCCCTTCGCGGACGCCAGCGTCGACCTGATCACCTACGCCCAGGCCTTCCACTGGACGACGCCGGGGAAATCGATCCCGGAGGCCCGCCGGGTGCTGCGCCGGGGCGGTGCGCTGGCGCTGTTCTGGAACGTCAAGGACCGCAGCCAGGGCTGGCCGCAGGCGCAGGAGCAGCGCATGATCGCGGCCTGCCCCGACTACCACGGCTACGGCGGCGTCAACGACTCCCGGGTCGAGCTGGCCCGCGCCGGGCTGCGCACCCGGGAGACGGTGCTCCGCTGGAGCCGCCGGATACCGCTGGACCAGGCGGTCGAGGACCTCGGCTCGCGCTCCTACGTGGCGGTGCTGGAGCCGGGCCGCCGGGCGGAGGTGCTGGCGGCGGAGCGGGAGGCGCTGCGCCAGGTCTTCCCGGACGGCGTGGTGGTCGAGGAGTTCGACCTGGACCTGACGGTCGGCCTGGCCGGCTAGCTGTGTCCTTCGCACATAGGGAAACGTGTGTCGAGCCAGCGGGGGTGGGTTGGGTCGACTTCGAGTATGTCTAGGAGTCGGGCCTGGATGCCTTCGCTGACTAGGACGACTGGTGGGCTGGTGGCGGTGCCGCTGCGCATACGCAGGTCGGACAGTGCGGTCAGGATCAGTTCGCCGGTCGGCCGCAGGGCCTGGTTGCTGCCGGGCTGGAGGCCGTGCATGGTGCGCTGGTCGCCCAGGGCCTGGCGGACCTGGCGCTCGATCAGGGAGAAGACCAGCAGGGCCAGGCAGATCACGGTGATCAGGGCGGCGATGCGGCGGTTGTTCTGCAGGAACATCGGCGCGATCGCGAAGGGGCCCTTGACGTGGCTGTAGCGGCGTTCGACGGTGCCCTGGCCCTTGTAGTGCAGGAGCACCTGGGCTGCGGTGGCCTGGTCGGCGGGCAGGTTGGTCAGCAGCGTGTACCAGCCGTCGACGGCCGCTTCGGCGTCGACGGCGTCCTGGTCGAATGACCAGGTCAGGGTGGGTTTCCCGTCCGGGCTGGTGCTGACATCAGTGTGCAGGTAGGCGGTGACGCGGCGCTTCTTGGCGATCACCGCGACCGTGTCGGCGACCTTCCTGGCGTCGGGGTAGTGGCGGGTGCCCAGGTTGCGCTGGATCTTCTCCAGGTCCTCGCGGGCCCGGGCCAGCTTCTTGGTGCGGGCCTTGAGCTGTCCGGTCGCGTTGGAGCTGGAGTGGACCAGGATCCGGCGCATCGTCAGCGCGGGGTCCTTCCTGCGCCGGCCCTTCCAGGTGAACCGGTCCTCCATGACTCGGTAGAGGGCGCGCTGGTCAGCTGGCTTGTCGGCGTCGCGTTCGGCGGTGTACTCCACGGGTTCGGCCGACTGCAGGTCCAGAGCGGCGTAGACGGCGCTGTCGACGCTGGCGGCGGCAGCCGGAGCCAGGAAGTGGACGCCTTCGGCCGTCATCGCGGACACGTTGTCGTAGGTCAGCAGTTTGCTGTCGCCTACCAGCAGCAGGTCCGGGCGCTTCGCGATCTGCCGCAGGGCGGTCATCGCGTCCACGACCTGGGAGACCTCGGCGGCTCCGCCGCTGAAGGCGCGGTGGGTGACGGGGATGCCGCCGTCGCCGGTGACCGCCAGTCCGGCCTGGATCTGCTTCAGGTCGGTGCGCCGGTCCTTGGGGTGCCCGAACTTGACCACTGGGTAGTCACTGTCGGGGTTCTCGTAGGCGCCGTAGAGGGAGACGCTGGTCATGTCCCAGTGGCAGCGTGAGGCGTCGATGCCGAACTCGGTGATCGCCTTGGCCCCGATGGAGCCGACGAGTTCGTCCAGGTGCGGGGCGACGGCGTCCAGCGCGCGGGCGATGCGGTCGTCGTTGAGGAAGTCGGCGTGGATGCCGAAGACGTCCTCCACGGCCCATTGCTCGGCCCAGCGGGCCACCTTGAACAGGGGCGTCGGCGAGGACAGCCGGTTGGCGATCAACGCCTCGACGACCTGTCCGTGGGTGAGGTGGGCGACATCGCGCACCGGGCACAGTCCGTCGATGATGCCGGCGATGTCCAGCCGGCGCAGGAAATGCGCACAGGCCGGCAGCGCCCCCAGCCGCTTCTCCACCACTGCGGTGATCAGAAGCTCGGCTCGGGGACGCTGCACACGGGAACGGTCGCGACCGACGAAGACAGGCACGCCACCATCAACGCGCACATCCCGGCGACGACACCGCCGAGGACTAGGAATCGCCACAAAGAGTCATGTGCGAAGGACAGGGCTAGCCGCCGGGGGCGCGCGCACCGTTCCGCATGCCGGACCCGTTGTCCGATGGGCGGGCAGTCGGCGTAGGCTCGTTCGTCAACGACGAAGGAGTTGAGGACAGTGCCCGAGCTGAGGTCTCGTACGGTCACCCACGGTCGCAACATGGCAGGAGCCCGCGCCCTCCTCCGGGCCGCCGGTGTAGCCCGCGAGGACTTCGGAAAGCCGATCATCGCGGTCGCGAACAGCTTCACCGAGTTCGTGCCCGGGCACACCCACCTCCAGCCGGTGGGCCGGATCGTCTCCGAGGCGATCCAGGCGGCCGGCGGCATCCCGCGCGAGTTCAACACCATCGCCGTGGACGACGGCATCGCCATGGGCCACGCCGGGATGCTCTACTCGCTGCCCTCGCGCGACCTGATCGCCGACTCGGTCGAGTACATGGTCCAGGCGCACTGCGCGGACGCGCTGATCTGCATCTCCAACTGCGACAAGATCACGCCCGGGATGCTGATGGCCGCGATGCGGCTGAACATCCCGACCGTCTTCGTCTCCGGCGGCCCGATGGAGGCCGGCAAGGCGACCCTGGTGGACGGCACCGTCCGCAAGCTCGACCTGATCAACGCGATCTCCGACGCGGTCAACGAGAACGTCTCGGACGAGGACATCGCCCGGATCGAGGAGAACGCCTGTCCGACCTGCGGCTCCTGTTCGGGCATGTTCACCGCCAACTCGATGAACTGCCTGGCCGAGGCGATCGGCCTGGCGCTGCCGGGCAACGGCTCGGTGCTGGCCACCCACACCGCCCGCAAGGCGCTGTACCAGGACGCCGGCCGCACCGTCGTCGAGATCACCAACCGCTACTACGGCCAGGACGACGCGACCGTCCTGCCGCGCTCCGTCGCCACCCGCGCCGCCTTCGAGAACGCGGTCGCGCTGGACATCGCCATGGGCGGCTCGACCAACACCATCCTGCACCTGCTCGCCGCCGCCCAGGAGGCCGAGCTGGACTTCACCATGGCGGACATCGACGCGCTCTCGCGCCGGCTGCCCTGCCTGTCCAAGGTGGCGCCCAACGGCTCGTACTACATGGAGGACGTGCACCGGGCCGGCGGCATCCCCGCCATCCTCGGCGAGCTCTACCGGGGCGGGCTGCTGAACGAGGACGTCCACACCGTCCACAGCGCGTCCATGGCCGACTGGCTGAAGACCTGGGACGTGCGCGGCGGCTCGCCCTCGGCCGAGGCCGTCGAGCTGTGGCACGCGGCCCCCGGCTGCGTCCGCTCCGCCAGCGCCTTCTCCCAGTCCGAGCGCTGGGACACGCTGGACACCGACGCCGCGAACGGCTGCATCCGCGACATCGAGCACGCCTACTCGACCGAGGGCGGCCTGGCGATCCTCTACGGCAACCTGGCCGTGGACGGCTGCGTGGTGAAGACGGCCGGGGTCGACGAGTCGATCTGGCGCTTCCAGGGCCCGGCCGTGGTGGTCGACTCGCAGGAGGACGCGGTCGACGCGATCCTCACCAAGCGGGTCAAGGAGGGCGACGTCGTCGTCATCCGCTACGAGGGCCCCAAGGGCGGTCCCGGCATGCAGGAGATGCTCTACCCGACCTCGTTCCTCAAGGGCCGGGGCATGGGCAAGGCCTGCGCGCTGATCACCGACGGCCGCTTCTCCGGCGGCACCTCGGGGCTGTCCATCGGCCACGTCTCCCCGGAGGCGGCGGCCGGCGGCACCATCGCCCTGGTCGAGGACGGCGACCTGATCACCTTCGACATCCCCGCCCGCACGGTGCGGCTGGAGGTCTCCGACGAGGAGCTGACCACCCGCCGCGCCGCGCTGGAGGCCGGTGACGGCTACCGGCCGAAGAACCGCGACCGCCAGGTCTCGGCGGCGCTGCGGGCCTACGCGGCGATGGCGACCAGCGCGGACCGCGGCGCGGTGCGGGACGTCTCCAGGCTCGGCTGATCGGATCCCCCAGCGGGCCGCCCGTACGCCTGACCGGCGCGGGCGGCCCGCTGTCGCATAATCGGAGGCGTGTCCGACACCAATGCCCCGGGCGGCACCGCCGCGCCCGTACCCGAGCCCATCCGCTTCTTCGGCACCCGCTGGGTGGTCCACGACGCCGGTTACTGGCTGCGCCGGGTCGCCGTCGGCCTCGGTTCGCTGGTCACCGCCTGCGTCGGGGCCGTGGTGCTGCGCATCGGCGTCGAGGGCGTCTTCATCGCCAAGTCCGGCGCACTGGTCAACGCGCTGCTGGTGCTCGCGGTCGCGGTCTGCACCCTGGTCGCCGCGGTCCGCACCTGGAACCTGCTCACCAGGGGCCGGTCCGCGCTGACCGGCTGGATGGCGGACGACAAGTCGGTCCTGCCGATGCTCGCCATCGGCTTCGTCGGCTCGCTCGCCGTCTACTTCCTGCGGAGCCTGGTCGAGGCCCCGGGCGAGGCGGAGAAGCGGGCCCGCTACGAGCTGGCCCTGGCGAAGGCCGCCCGCCGGCGCACCCCCGCAGGGGCGGGCGGCCGGCGCAGGCGCCGCTGACCCGGCGTCAGCGCCGCGGGCGGAGCCGGTCGCTCGTCAGAAGCGGATGATGCCCGGGTTGATCGCGACCAGCACCAGACCCACCGCGAGCACCAGGCAGAGCGGCAGCTGCCACCAGCGGTCGCCCTGTCGTCGCCGGGACGCCTCGGGCCGACGCCGGTACCAGCGCCGCGCGGGCGTCGGGTCGGGCCGCCAGGAGGTGTCGCCCGGCGGCTCGGCCTTCCACTTCGCGGCGAGCATCCGGGCGCGTGCCGAGCCCTCCTTCTCCTTCGCGTCGCGGACGAAGGCTTCGTCGAGGACCAGCCCCTCGAAGGGGTCGGACTGGTCGTCGGACGGGGGCGGGAGCTCGTCAACCGTGGTCACTGCGACATTATGGCGACAGTCAAACGTGTGTACGGAGAGATTTCGGCAAGAGCGTGCCGGGGGCGGTCAGTAGCCGCCCTTCTCACGGTTGCGGCGGCCGGCCACGACCGAGCCGACGACGCCGATGACCGCGCCGAGGAGCGCGGCGTGCCACAGCCCGGCCCAGATCGCGCCGAAGAAGCCCGATCCGCCGAGGAAGATCTGGCTCAGGGTGTAGGTGACCCACAGCCCGGCGGCCGGGACGGCCGCGGTCTGCCACGGGTGCTCCGCCGCCCAGCGGCGCAGCCTCCGGTCCCCGCCCTTGCTGCTGATGACCGAGCCCACTCCGCCGACGAGGAAGAACAGGCACAGTCCGATGCCCGCCGGGCCGGCGAGCAGGCTCAGCGACCAGTGGAGGGTGATCAGGTCGATGCCGGCGGCCGCTGCGGCGCCGACCACGCCGACGGCACCGGCGGTACGCCAGGGCCCGAGCGTCGCCGAGGCGACGGCGAGCTGGCCGGATTCGCGGGTCGAGACATCGCTGCTACTCATGCTTCAACGGTGCGCCTGCAGGGCCCCGAACGCTATAGGGGACAACCCTGAGATTAGCCGGGAAGGACTCCTTCTGACGGCGGATCGGGCAGGTGACAGGGGGATCGGGCCGACCGCGCCGCCGACCGGGCGCCGTCCGTGCCCCGACCGCGCCGCCGACCGCGCCGACCGTCAGGCGGACGGTCGGGACGGTCGGCGGGGGCCGGTGCGAGGATGGGCCCAGCCACCGGTCGGCCGCCCCGCAGCCGGTGCCCACCAGTCGCCGTCCAGCGGTCGGCACAGCCGCACGGGAGGTCCCCCATGACGCAACGAGTCGCCGTCCTCGGCACCGGCAAGATCGGCGAGGCGCTGGTCTCCGGCCTGCTCCGGGCCGGCAAGGCCCCGGCGGACGTGCTGGTGACCGCCCGCCGCCCGGAGCGCGCGGCGGAGCTGCACGAGCGCTACGGGGTGGAGGCGGTCTCCAACGCCGAGGCGGCCAAGTCCGCCGACACCCTGATCCTCACCGTCAAGCCCCAGGACATGGGCACCCTGCTGGAGGAGCTCGCCCCGCACGTCGCCGCCGACAAGCTGGTGATCTCTGGTGCGGCCGGGGTGCCCACCGCCTGGTTCGAGGAGCGGCTGGCGCCGGGCACGCCGGTGGTCAGGGTGATGACCAACACGCCGGTGCTGGTGGACGAGGCGATGAGCGTGATCTCGGCCGGCTCCCACGCCGGTGAGGCGCACCTGCTGCGCACCGAGGAGATCTTCAAGCCGGTCGGCCGGACCCTGCGCGTCCCCGAGTCCCAGCAGGACGCGGCGACGGCGCTGTCCGGTTCGGGCCCGGCCTACTTCTACTTCCTGGTCGAGGCGATGACGGACGCCGGCATCCTGCTCGGCCTGCCGCGCTCGGTCGCCGCCGACATGATCGTCCAGGCGGCGGTCGGCGCCTCGGTCATGCTCCGCGACTCGGGCGAGCACCCGGTCAAGCTCCGGGAGGCGGTCACCTCCCCGGCGGGGACGACCATCGCCGCCATCCGCGAACTGGAGAACCACGGCGTCCGCGCCGCGCTGCTGTCCGCGCTGGAGGCCGCCCGCAACCGCTCCCAGGAGCTGGCCTCCGGCAGCAGGTGAGCGGCCCGGCCGGGGTCGGAGCGTTCCGACTAGGGTGACCGGATGCGCTACGACTTGGTGATCTTCGACAACGACGGTGTGCTCGTGGACAGCGAGCCCCTGGCCAACCGGGTGCTCGCCGATCACCTCACCGAGCTGGGCTTCCCCACCACGCTGGAGGACTCCTACCGGGACTTCATGGGCGCGGCCGCGCACACCGTCCACGACGTGGTGGCGGCCCGCTTCGACGGGGCGGTGCTGCCGGACGGCTTCGACCAGGACTTCCACGCCCGGGTCTTCGCCGTGTTCCAGGAGCACCTCACCGCGGTCCCGGGCGCGGCCGAGCTGCTGAAGCGGGTCCAGGAGTCCGGCGTCCGCTACTGCGTGGCCTCCTCGGCGCACCACGCGTGGATCCGGACCGCGCTGACCAGGACCGGCCTCTCCGGCTTCTTCGCCGAGGAGCAGCTGTTCAGCGCGCAGGACGTCGGTCGCGGCAAGCCCGCGCCCGACCTCTTCCTGCACGCCGCCCGGACCATGGGCGTCCCGCCCGAGCGCTGTGTGGTGCTGGAGGACAGCCCCTTCGGCGTCGAGGCCGCCCGCGCCGCCGGCATGGACGTCTACGGCTACACCGCGCTCACCCCCCGCGCCCGCCTGGCCGCCGCGTCCGGCCTCTACGCCGACCCGGCCGAGGTCCCGGCCCTGCTCGGCCTCTAGCGCCGGCTCCGGCGCGCGGCGCGGCCGCTCAGTCCGGGACGGTGAAGCGGCGGCCGCGCAGCGGGGTGCCGCGGAGTTCGGCGATCCGGAAGGGGAGGCCGGTGCCGCCGCCGGGGGTCGGCCGGGAGGTGCGGGTCTCGGCGCGGAGGTGGAGGGCCGGCTCGGTGCCGTTGCCGGAGTTGCCGACGGCGGCGACCGGGGTGCCGGCGGTGAGGTGCTGGCCCCGGCGGACGGCGATGCTGTCCTTCCGCAGTCCGGAGAGCACCACCAGGGCGCGTCCGGTGTCGATGGCGACGTGGTTGCCCTCGGGGTGGCCGGCGTCCCGGCGGTAGGGGTCGTGGTCGGGCAGGCCGTCGACGGCGGTGACCACCACGCCGTCGCAGGGGCTGAGCACCGGGTGGCCGTGGATCGCGTAGCGCTCGTTGGCGGCCGGGGCGAGCCCCAGGGCCCGGCGGCCGCGCCACTGCGGGCCCTCGCCGAGCTGGACCAGGTCGACGGCGTGGCGGTGCGCGCGGCTGCCGCCGGCCAGCAGCGACTCCTCGGCGTAGCGGTTGACGGCCGGGCCGCCGCCCTCGCTCAGGGCGAAGCAGCCGCCGCGCAGCGGCGAGTCGAGGACCAGCGGGTGGGCGCTGGGCGAGGGGCGCAGCGGCAGCGAGCGGCGGTAGGTCCACCCGGCCAGGCCGTTCACCGCCGCGAACAGGAAGAGCTCGGGCAGGCCGGGGCGGCTCCACGGCAGGCCGGGGCCGAGCAGCGGCAGCGCCCGCAGGGCGGCCAGCACGGCGGCGGCGATCGGGAGCAGCGGCAGCACCCGGAACCACGGCGGCACCGTGTGGGCGGGGGCGGTGCGCAGCACGTACCAGGAGAAGGCGGGGGCCTGGAGCAGCAGCAGGGTCCAGCCGGTGGCGGTGTCGGTGAGGTAAGGGATCGTCAGTTCGAGGAGTGTCGCGACGGCGTAGCCGAGGACCGTGCGCTGGAGGACGGCCGCCGCCGGGGCGAGCGACAGCGGGGGCGCGGCCGGGCGGGGCGCGGCCGACGGGGCGTCAGGGCCGTTGCCCCGGTCGCCGGGTGCGCCGTCCTCGGGGCCGCCCCGGGCCGGGACGAGCGGATCCGCCGCCGCCCCCGACACCGGCTCCGCCCCCGACACCGCGTCCGCCCCGACACCGGCTCCGCCCCCGACACCGCGTCCGCCCCCGACACCGGCTCCGCCCCGACACCGGCTCCGCCCCCGACACCGGCTCCGCCGCCGGGGCCGCGTCCGCGCCGCGTCGTCGCCGGCCGGGGTGGGGGGGGACCACGCCGGGCGCGGGGCGCTGCCGGCCGCCAGCAGCGCGCCGGGGCCGGTGACCAGGCTGGTGAGCCGACCCTCCGGGTCCGTCGTCGCCCAGACCAGCTCCGAGCCGTGGGTGAACTGCAGCTGGTACAGCTCCCGGCGGCGGCGTACCTGGCGCAGCGCGCCGTGCCGCTCGTGCACCGCGTCCACCGTCTCCCGCAGCCGCTCCAGCGGGACCCGGGTCAGCAGCTCGGGGGCGAACCGGTCACCGGTGAGCCGCTCCGGGCCGAACACGGCGGTGAGGGCCTGGGCCGCGGGTCCGTGGGGGCGCGCTGCGGCGGAGGGGAGCGAGGAGGCGTTCGCGCGTACCCATGGGGACCCTTCTCTGACGGTCGGTGGACGGCGGACATGGTGTGTCCGGCTCCTCACGTTAGGTAGTGGGCCGGGTGGCGGGCGGCAGCGACGTGGGTTGCGGCTTGCGATCTTTTGACCGGGGGCCTTCCGGTGTGCCGAAGGAGTACGTACGCTCACGCCAACTTGTTCGGGTACCGGTGGGTAAGGACGTGCACGGATGACAGGCGAGTCGACGGCCACTGCCGGGGACGGGGCGGCGGAGGTCACCCCGAGGCTGCGGCAGGCGCGGACCGCGCTGCTGGTCAGCTATCTCGTCCAGGGCGCGGTCTTCGCGCTGCTGGTGACCCGGATCCCGGAGATCCAGACCCAGTACGGGATCAGCAACTCCATGCTGCCGGTGTTCCTGGCGGCGGTGCCGATCCTGGCCGGGGTCGGTTCGATCTCGATGGAGTGGGTGGTCAAGCGGACCTCGCCGCGCGCGGTGCTGCGGATCGTCCAGCCGCTGGTCTGTCTGACCCTGCTCGGCGTCGGCCTGGGCAACCAGCTCGCCGAGGCCGCCATCGCGCTCGGCGCCTTCGGGCTGATGGTCGGCGGGCTCGACGCCAGCGAGGCGATGTCGGCGGTGGCGCTGCAGCACCGCTACGGCCGCAGCATCGTCCAGGGCTTCTACGCCGCCTTCAGCCTCGGCGGCATCCTCGGCGCGGTGATCGCCTGGGCCGGCAGCCACTGGCACATCGGCCAGGCCGCGCTCTTCGGCACGACGGCCGCGGTGGCGATCCCGATCGCGGTGGTCGCCAGCGTCTGGTACGCCGGTCCGCAGGAGCTCGGCCGGGCGGTCCAGGAGGCCGCGGCCGCGGCCGCGCGGTCGATCCCGTGGAAGCCGCTGCTGCCGCTCTGCCTGGCCATGGCCGTGGCCTACATCGCCGACTCGACGGTCTCCAACTGGAGCGCCAAGTACATGCAGGAGCTGATGCACAGCTCCGGTGAGATGCAGCCGGTCCCCTACGCCGCCTACATGGTGGTCGCACTGCTGGGCCGGATGCTCGGCGACGGCCGGGTGCAGCGCTGGGGCAGCGCCCGGACGGTCCGGCTGGGCGCCGTCGTCTGCGCGCTGGGCTTCCTGCTGGTGGCCGTCGCGCCCGAGGAGTGGACGGCGGTGGTGGCCTTCGCCGTGGTCGGCCTGGGGGTGAGCGTGGTGGTGCCGCAGGTATTCGCGGCCGGCGGCCGGCTCTTCCCCGGGGACGCGGACGCCGCCGTGGCCCGGCTCAACATCTTCAACTACGTGGGCTTCCTGGTCGGATCGCCGCTGGTCGGCGCGGTGGCCGGGGGCAGCGGCTACCGGATCGCGATGCTGGTGCCGATGGTGCTGGTGCTGGCGATCCTCTGGGTCGGCCGGGCCTTCGGGGCCGTTGCGCCGCACCCGGTGGCAGTCGATACCGTGGCGGTATGACGTCGCTGCAGCTGTTCTGGGACGAGGCGGAGACCCGCTACGACTTCGGCCGGGGCCACCCGATGGACCCGGTCCGACTGTCGCTCACCATGGCGCTGGTCCGGGCCTTCGGTCTGGACCGGCTGCCCGGGGTCACCGTGACCGCAGCCCCGGCGGCGGGCGACTCCACGCTGGCGCTGGTGCACGAGCCCGGCTATGTGGCGGCGGTGCGCAAGGCCGCCGAGACCGGTGAGCCCGACCCCGGGCGCGGCCTGGGCACCGAGGACAACCCGGCCTTCCCGGCCATGCACGAGGCCTCCGCGCTGATCGCCGGGCAGTCGGTGGCGGCCGCGCAGGCGGTCTGGCACGGCAGCCGCGCGGTGAACTTCGCCGGCGGCCTGCACCACGCCATGCCCGGCGCCGCCTCCGGTTTCTGCGTCTACAACGACGCCGCCCTCGCCGTCGCCCGGCTGCTGGAGCTGGGCGCGGAACGGGTCGCCTACGTGGACGTCGACGTCCACCACGGGGACGGGGTGGAGGCGGTGTTCCGGGACGATCCCCGGGTGCTCACCATCTCCCTGCACGAGCACCCGCGCACCCTGTTCCCGCAGACCGGCTGGCCCACCGACGTCGGCGGCCCCGGGGCCGAGGGCAGCGCCGCCAATGTCGCGCTCCCGGCCGGGACCGGCGACGCCGGCTGGCTGCGGGCCTTCCACGCCGTCGTCCCGCAACTGCTGGCGGCCTTCCGGCCGCAGGTGCTGGTGAGCCAGCACGGCGCCGACACCCACATCGAGGACCCGCTGGCCCACCTCGCGGTCAGCCTGGACGCCCAGCGCGCGGTGGCCGCGTCGATCGCGGAGCTCGCCGAGCGGCACGCCGGGGGCCGCTGGCTGGCCCTGGGCGGGGGCGGCTACGCCGTCGCCGACGTGGTCCCGCGGACCTGGACCCACCTGGTCGCCATCGCGGCCGGCCGGCCGATCGCGCCGGAGACGGCCACCCCGGAGGACTGGCGGGCCGAGGTGTTCCGCCGCACCGGTCAGCGCGCCCCGGAGCGGATGACCGACGGCATGAGCGGGTCCTGGAAGGACTTCGAGGACGGCTACGACCCGGCCGACCGGCTCGACCAGGCCGTCCTGGCGACCCGGCGGGCGGTCTTCCCGCACCACGGGCTGCTGGTCTGAGCCCGGGGCTGTCCCGGTCCGCCCGTTCGGAAACGCGCGAATTCCGGCCAGCCCGCCGGGCCGGCTGTCACACTGGCCGCGTGATCGAAGGAGCCGAGCTCTACGGCCATCTGATGGACAGTCGGATCGCCGGGCAGGTGGCCACCCCGCGCGAGCACAATCTGCGGAACTACGCCCGCTTCGCCCGCCGCGACCCCGACCTGCTGCTCGGCCTCGATCCGGCGGGGAGCTGGACCGAGGCCGAGGTGCTCGCCCTGCTGGCCCGGCGCTGCGGGGTCTCGCCCGACCCGGCCCGTCGTCAGGGGCAGGACACCATCGACCCGGAACTGACGATCAGGGCGCTGGACGCCATGGCGGCGGTGCTCCGGGAGACCGCGGCGGCCCGCGGCCGGGTGCTGCTCGGCACCGGCCACCCGAGCCGGCTGCTCCTCTTCTACCGGCAGCTCGCCGCCGGACTGCGCGCCGCCGGCTGCGCCCTGCTCACGCCGGCGCGCGGGCAGCGCTTCGCGATGCACGCGCCGGAGGGCGCGCGCCCTGCCCGGCTCGACTACGTGGACGACGTAGGACTTGTGCGGGTGTATGAAGGGAACCCCCCGATCGGAGCCCCCGGCTCCGCGGCCCCCGACGCGGTCGGGTCGGCCACCCCGGTCCACACCCATTCGCCGCAGCCCGTCCGGATCGCCCTGGCCGCCCTGGCCGAGAGCGGCCACAACCGTCCTGACCTGCTCATCGGCGACCACGGCTGGGCCTGCGGGGCCGGCCGACTGGGCGTCAGATCGGTCGGCCTGGCCGACTCCAACGACCCCGCGGTCTTCGTCGCGGAGGCCGAGGGGGAGGTCGCGGTGACGGTTCCGCTCGACGACGGTGTGCGACCGGACTGCTACGGACTGCTGAGCGCCTACGTACTGCAACAGGCTGGTATGTCTCAGTAGTGATTGGCCACTTCTCCCTCTTCCCACTGGTATCACCCATAACTACTCTGGGGATACGCGTGTGTTGGCTGGAGTCACCGGAGGGGAAGCCGGTGCCCGTCACACGGATAAGGGTCGGTGTTGTCATGGCGTCTGGAGAGCGGCCTCTGAACGAGGTCAACTTCCTCACCGTGGCGGAAGTCGCCTCGGTGATGCGAGTGTCGAAGATGACCGTGTACCGCCTGGTGCACAGCAGTGAGCTGCCCGCGATCCGCGTGGGCCGCTCCTTCCGGGTACCGGAACAGGCGGTCCACGACTATCTCCGCGAGTCCTACGTGGGGCGGGAGACCGCGTAGGCGAAGACAGGAGCAGAGCGACGGACCATGCGGTCCGGCCGGGGAAACCACCCCGGCCGGACCGTGCTCAGCAGGGCATCGCGAGCGGCTCCGGGGGCGGATTACTCCCTGAGCCCAGGTTTCGGTACGCTGGTGGCTTACGTCAGTCGTTTGGACTCTGACTCCCGCTCCTGCGGGTTTGTCCAGTGAGTGAGGGTTGTCAGTGGGTTCCGTAATCAAGAAGCGTCGCAAGCGTATGGCCAAGAAGAAGCATCGGAAGCTTCTCAAGCGCACACGCGTTCAGCGTCGCAACAAGAAGTAGGACCTGACGTCGTCCCAGGACGGCGCCGAGGTCTTCCGCCGCCCGTACCGACCCCTGTGTCGGTGCGGGCGGCGGTCTTTTCTGTGCTCTTTTTGTCCCGCTTCGGACACAGACACCCCCTGATGACACGGTCGGGCAACACCGACGCGATACCGTGCACCAAGAGGTCCGGGGACCTCTGCGCCGGCGGCGGGAAGGGACTGTCCGATGGGAAAGGTCGTACTCGTCACTGGGGTTGCCCGGCATCTGGGCAGCCGCTTCGTCCAGACGATCCGCAGGCAGCCGGGTGTCGACCTGGTGGTCGGCGTCGACGTGCAGCCCTCCGTGCACGACCTCGTCGGCGGGATCGACGACGGCCGACTGGCCGGCTACACCTTCGTCCACGCAGACATCCGGCGGCCCGTGGTGGCCCGGATACTCGCCGAGCACGAGGTCGACACCGTGGTGCACCTCAATGTGAGCACCACCATGCTGGGCTCCACCAGCCGCTCCACGGTCAAGGAGACCAACGTCATCGGCACCATGCAGCTGCTGGCGGCGGTGCAGAAGTCGCCCACCGTGCAACGGCTGGTGGTGAAGTCGACGACCAGCGTGTACGGGTCCGCGCCCCGCGACCCGGCCGTGTTCAACGAGCAGATGCAGCCCAAGATGCTGCCGAGCGGCGGCTTCGCCAAGGACGCGGTGGAGGTCGAGGGCTATGTCCGGGGCTTCGGCCGGCGCCGCCCCGATGTCGCGGTCTGCGTGCTGCGCTTCGCCAACATCGTCGGCCCCGATGCCGACACGCCGCTGAACGAGTACTTCTCGCTGCCGGTCCTGCCGACCGTGCTCGGCTACGACCCCCGGCTGCAGTTCGTCCACGAGGACGACGCGGTCGAGGTGTTGCGGCTCGCCGCGGTCGAGCCCCGGCGCTCGACCACCAACAGCGGTACCTTCAATGTCGCGGGGGAGGGCGTGCTGCTGCTCTCCCAGGCCGCGCGGCGGCTCGGACGGCCCACTGTGCCGATGCTGCTGCCGGCGGTCAGCTGGGTGGCCGGACTGGCCCGGCAGACCAGGGTGCTGGACTTCTCCCCGGAGCAGATGCGGATGCTCACCCACGGCCGGGTGGTCGACACCCGGCACCTGCGCGAGAACTTCGGTTACACGCCCGGCTACAGCACCGAGGCGGCCCTGGCCGACCTGGCCCGCTCCACCGGTGCGGGACTGCTGCCGCCGGAGCAGGTGGCCCGCTGGACGTCCCGGGTGGCAGAACTGCTGCCGACCGACAGAGGAGGCAAGTGATGACTTCGGCGAGGGAACACGCGGTGACGGAGGCCAAGGTCATCCCCATCGGGACGAAGCGGGCGGGCGGCGGCCGGGCCGCGCGCGGCGCAGCGGCGCCGGCGCCGCTGCCGGTGCCCGACCCGGAGCCGCGGTCCGGGCCCGCCGGTGAGCCCGCCGACGAGCCCGCCGCCGACGAGCCCGCCGCCGACGAGCCCGCCGCCGGCGGCCTCGCCGACAGCGTCGCGGCCGCCGTCGGCGGCGTGCTCTCCGGGCCGCTGGGCGGCCTCGCGGACCGGTTCCTCGGCAAGGGCTGGGAGGACCGGGCCGCCGGCGGCCTGGACTTCCTGCGCCGCCGGCTGACCGGCGAGTACGAGATCGACGAGTTCGGCTTCGACGCCGAGCTCACCGACAAGGTGCTGCTCAACGCCGTCCGTCCGATCGCCGAGAAGTACTTCCGACTGGACGTCCGGGGCGCGGAGCACCTGCCGGTCGAGGGCGGGGCGCTGGTCGTCGCCAACCACTCCGGGGTGCTGCCCTGGGACGCGCTGATGACCCAGGTCGCCATCCACGACCACACGCCGAGCCAACGGCACCTGCGGATGCTCGCGGCCGACCTGGTCTTCGTGCTGCCCGGCGTCAACGAACTGGCCCGCAAGGCCGGGCACACCCTCGCCTGCAACGAGGACGCCCAGCGGCTGCTGGAGCTGGGCGAGATCGTCGGGGTGTGGCCGGAGGGCTTCAAGGGCATCGGCAAGCCCTTCTCCGAGCGCTACAAGCTCCAGCGCTTCGGCCGGGGGGGCTTCGTCTCCTCGGCGCTCAAGGCCGGGGTGCCGATCATCCCCTGCGCCATCATGGGCGCGGAGGAGACCTATCCGATGATCGGCAACGCCCGGACCCTGGCCCGGCTGCTGGGCCTGCCGTACGTCCCGCTGACGCCGACCTTCCCTTGGCTCGGACCGCTGGGCATGGTGCCGCTGCCGACCAAGTGGACCATCCAGTTCGGCGAGCCGATCCCCACGGACAGCTACCCGCCGGAGGCGGCCGAGGACCCGATGCTGCTGTTCAACCTGACCGACCAGGTCCGGGAGACGGTCCAGCACAGCCTCTACCGGCTGCTGGTCCAGCGCCGCTCGGTCTTCTTCTGAGGGTTGGGCCCCGTCCGCCCAGGGGCCCGGCAGCCGATGGCTGCCGGGCCCCTGGGCGCTGTCGACGCACCGTCAGCCGGTGGCTCCGGTGCCGGTCCCGTCGCCGGAGAGGCCGAGGCCGAGGGCCGGCAGCAGGCCGGGCAGCAGCGGCGGCATGGTGACCCCGCTGCCGGGGGCCGGTGCGGCCGAGGGGCTGCTGTCGTCCGGGCTGCCCGGCGTCGAGGGGGAGCTCGACGGGGCGGCGCCGCTGCCGAGGACCCCGGTCAGCCCGTTGACCAGGCTGCCGCCGGAACCGCCGGTGCTGCTCGGGGTGGAGACCGGCGCGCTGCCGCCCATGGTCCCGGTCCCGGAGGTGGTCGCCCCGCTCGGGGCGGCGGCCTGGCCGGAGCGGGAGCCGCTGCCGGCCCCGCCGACCACGGACGAGGACGAGCCGGTGCCGGGGGCGGACAGCGATCCGCTGCCGCTGGTGGTGGTCCCGCCGAGGTGCAGCGGGGCCAGCTCTTCGCTTATTCCGGAGAGCAGTTGCTGCACCCGTCCGGCCTCGGGGTCGGCCTGGCTGGGGAGATGCGGGGCCAGCGCGTCCAACTGCCGCTGCTGGGAGCTGGCGAAGCCGGCCAGGCTCTGCATCGGGGCCAGCGAGTGGCTCTGCTGGTAGATCGCCTGCAGCAGGTTCCGGCCCTGGGTGCCCTCGGCGTTCATGTCGCTGAGCGCCTTGGTGACCTCGGCGATGACGTGCGGGCTCAGCTCGTGGTCGCTGCCCTCGTGGCGGTCGACCAGCTGCTGCGCCTCGGTCATCCGCTGCGAGGCCTCGCTCAGCAGCAGCCGGCCGCGCTCGGCGTCCGAACCGGCGAAGTCCAGCCGCCAGTTCTCCAGGCCGCGCTTCACCCCGTACAGCGGATCGCCGGGAATGGCCGAGGAACTGGCCGCGGCGACGCCGCCGAAGGCACTCACCACCACGCCGGCGGCCAGGCCGCTGACGGCCAGCCGACGGCCCCAGCGGGTGCTGGGCCGGAAGCGGCCGGCGGCCGCGCCCGCCCGGTGGACGCCGCGGGCCCGCTGCGGGGGCACCGCCGTACTGCCGCCGCCCGCGTAGGCGCGTTCGAACTCGGCCATCAGCTGGGCGCGCTGGACGGTGCGCACCTCGGGTGCGAGCCCGGGGATGTTCTGGGAACCCAGGGTGTCCAGGGCATCCACTGCGGCCAGAAGTTCCGTGAACTGCTGGGCGGCAGTGCTGGGACGGTCCTCCACCGCATCGGCGAAGGCTTTCGCCCTGCGGTGTTCAAGCACGTTGGCTGTCATGGGCAGCACCTCCTCTCGTCGTTGTCGACAACTCGGCCGACCGGACGGTTGCGCAGTCGTGCCTCGGACCACCCCAAAGGGTGACGCACGGCCCCGGAAGGGCCTTGCACACTGTGCAACGAGCGGCGGGGACGCTCGGTTACGCAGCCTCGATCGTGCGGGTGACGGGTGTGCGGGTGACGGGGCATCGGCGGATTCGTACTACCGGGCGTCGCTCGGGAGCAGCCGGGCCAGCGTCCGTACGGCCCGGTACTGGAGGGTCTTGATGGCGCCCTCGTTCTTGCCCATGATCCGCGCGGTCTCCGCCACCGAGAGCCCGTGCAGGAACCGCAGGGTGACGCACTCCTGCTGCTGCGGATTGAGCCGGTGCACGGCGTCCAGCAGCGCGGCGTTGGAGAGCGACTCCAGCACGGAGTCCTCCGGGCTGCGCTCGCACTCGTTGGAGTCGAGCATCTCGCCGGTGGTGACCTCCAGCCGGAAGCGGCTGGACTTGAAGTGGTCGGCGACCAGGTTCCGGGCGATGGTCACCAGCCAGGCCCCGAAGTCGCGGCCCTGCCAGGTGAAGGTGCCGATCCGGCGCAGCGCCCGGAGGAAGGTCTCGCTGGTGAGGTCCTCGGCCGTGGCCCGGCTGCCGACGCGGTAGTAGATGTACCGGTAGACCGTGTCGGCGTAGTGGTCGTAGAGGCGGCCGAAGGAGTCGCTGTCGCCCTGCTGGGCCTGCTCCACCAGCCGCATCACCGGGTTGTCGGCGGAGTCCTGCGGCTCCTCGCGGTCCCAGGAGGGGTTGCGCGGGCGGGAGGAGGCGGGGGTGGAGGTGCGGGTGCGCTGGGCGACCGGCGTCCGCGGCGGCTGGGGGTAGGGCGTGCCGACGCCGCCGCCGGCCACGGCGAGCACGGCGGGGGCGAGGGCGCCGGGGGGGAACAACTGCTCGCGCAGGAGAGTGCGCAGCAGGTCCAGCCCGCCTGCGGCGGCGCCGTGGGCGAGGGAGGGTGCAGGCGCGTCGTTCCGGACGTGTGGGTACACGGGACTCCCAGAGGCAGAGCTGTTTACGTGCAGTGCGGGACCGCTCACCCAACGTGGGACACATGGGTACCGGCGTGCGTCTGACGAGAATAACGCTTCGTGCAGCAACGGCTACACCCTGTCGCTGAATTGGCCGCTCTAGTCACATCTGTTACGAGTTGATAGCACTATGTGACCGAATCTGCCCGACCGCTTCTGACGACCTCTGCCACTGGTTGATCAAGTACCGATGCAGGCCGATCGATCCGGCGCGGTTTCCCCGACATGTCCCCCGACAACCCCGAGATTTCCGGCATGGCGGAGTGATCAGAAGCGATCAGTTCGGAAAGGCGCACAGAGAGTGCGCAAGCCGGGTCCCCGGGGCCGAGCGAACCGGAGCGAACGGGGCGAACGCCTCAGCGGTGGCGCCGGTTGCGGTAGATCGCCATCGCGGCCACCGTGCCGCCGGCCGCCGCCCCCAGGCCCGCGGCGGCGGGGATGCCCACCCGGGCCGCCTTGCGACCGGTCCGGAAGTCCCTTATCCGCCAGCCCTGCTCCCGGGCGTGGCGGCGCAGCCCGGCGTCCGGGTTGATCACGTAGGGGTAGCCGACCAGTGACAGCAGCGGGATGTCGTTGGAGGAGTCGCTGTAGGCCGCGCAGCGCGCCAGGTCCAGCTGCTCGCGGGCGGCCAGCGCCCGCACCGCCTCGGCCTTGGCCGGTCCGTGCAGCGGCTCGCCGACCAGCCGTCCGGTGTAGACGCCGCCGACGGCCTCCGCCACCGTGCCCAGCGCGCCGGTCATCCCCAGCCGGGAGGCGATCACCCTGGCCGCCTCCTGCGGGGCGGCGGTCACCAGCCAGACCCGCTGGCCGGCCTCCAGGTGCATCTTCACCAGCGCCCGGGTGCCCGGCCAGATCTTCTCGGCCATGTACTCGTCGAAGACCTCCTCGCAGATCCGCTCCAGATCCGCGACCCGGTGGCCCTGGACGATCGACAGGGCGCTCTCCTTGGCGTCCGCCATGTGCCCGGCGTGCTCGGCGCCGTTCAGCCGGAAGTAGGTCTGCTGCCAGGCGAAGCGCAGCAGTTCGCGGGAGCTGAAGAACTTGCGCTTGTAGAGCCCCCGGCCCAGGTAGAAGATCGCGGCGCCCTGGACGATGGTGTTGTCGCAGTCGAAGAAGGCGGCGGCCCGGGGGTCGCCCGCCACGCCCGCCACGTCCTCCGCGGTCGCGGCCGCGGGCTCGGCGGCGGGCTCTGCGGTGGGCTCTGCGGTGGTCTTCGCGGCGCCGAGGGTGGCCTCGGCGGCAGCCTCGCCCGCGAGCACGGCAGAGGAACGCTTCTCCTTCGGGAGCTTTCGCAGCGTGGCCATGGTGTCGAGCATAGCCAGCGGAGCCGTTTCACTCCGTATCGCGGATGTGGAAGGGGCGTTAACGGGGCGCAGAATGTGCGGGTGACTTCTCTGCTGCGCCGAGGCGCCTCCCGCAAGGGCCCGTCCGACCATGTGATCACCCTGATCGGCAAGCCCGACTGCCATCTCTGCGAGGACGCCCGCGCGGTGGTGGCCGGACTGGCCGAGGAGCTGGGGTTCTCCTGGGAGGAACTGGACATCCTCCAGGACGAGGAGCTCTACCGGAAGTACTGGGAGCAGATCCCGGTCACGCTGGTCGACGGCAGGCAGCACGACTTCTGGCGGGTGGACCCGCAGCGGCTGCGGAAGGCACTGGGCGCCTGACCGGCCCCGGCCGGGCATGGCGGGTTCACCGCCGGTTCACCGTCTTATGAGATGGGACGTTCGTACGTTTACCATCAAGAGGTTTTGTGCCGGGGGGCCGACCTTGGAGGAGTGACAGCGTGCCCACCGGCTCACACCGGCACTCCGGTGCACCGTGCGTGATGCGCGTCACTCCTCGGGGACAAAACGGACACTATCTTTGTGCACACGTTCACAAACGCATAGCCTGGCGGTCGCAGCCCAGCTTCACCCACAGGAGCACCGTGGCAACTGGACGTTCCACCCCATCCAACCCGCCCGCGGGCCGGGCGCCTTCGGGCCGCTCGCGCGGTCGGGGCATTCCCGACGCCACGGTCGCGCGGCTCCCGCTCTACCTCCGGGCGCTGACCGCGCTCTCCGAGCGTTCCGTTCCCACGGTCTCATCCGAGGAACTGGCCACTGCCGCCGGGGTCAACTCGGCGAAGCTCCGCAAGGACTTCTCCTACCTGGGCTCCTACGGCACCCGGGGCGTCGGCTACGACGTCGAGTACCTCGTCTACCAGATCTCCCGCGAGCTGGGCCTGACCCAGGACTGGCCGGTCGTCATCGTCGGCATCGGAAACCTGGGCCACGCCCTCGCCAACTACGGCGGCTTCGCCTCGCGCGGGTTCCGGGTCGCCGCCCTGCTGGACGCCGACCCGGCGCTGGCCGGGCGCACCGCCGCCGGCCTGCCGGTCCGGCACATGGACCAGCTGGAGGAGATCATCCGGGCGGAGCACGTCTCCATCGGAGTGATCACCACGCCCCCGGGCGCGGCCCAGCAGGTCTGCGACCGACTGGTCGCGGCCGGGGTCACCAGCATCCTCAACTTCGCACCGACGGTGCTCTCGGTGCCGGACGGGGTGGACGTCCGCAAGGTCGACCTCTCCATCGAACTGCAGATCCTGGCCTTCCACGAGCAGCGGAAGTCCGGCGAGGTCCCGTTCGCGGACGAGCCCCCGGCCGCGGTCTCGCGCCCCGGCAGCGGGGCGAAGGCGGTGGCCGCCGCGGCGGCGCGGGCCGTGACCCGGGCCCGCGGCAAGGCCGTGACCGGTCCCGGCCGCGGTGACGACGGCGACGACGGCGACCTCTCGGCGGTGATCCCGGCGTGAATCCGGAAAGAGAGGCAGAAGCATGAGTCTGCTGGTACTCGGCCTCAGTCACCGCACCGCGCCGGTCGGGCTGCTGGAGCGGGCGGCACTCACCGGTGACGCACCGGTGCAGTTGCTCCACGCCGCCGCCGCAGCCGGTCCCGTGGGTGAGGCGGCCCTGGTCAACACCTGCAACCGGATCGAGCTCTACACCGACGTGGACAAGTTCCACGCCGGTGTCGACGAGCTGTCCGCGCTGTTCGCCGAGCACACCGGCATCGGCCTGGAGGAGCTCACCGCGCACCTGTACGTCCACTACGAGGACCGCGCCGTGCACCACCTGTTCTCGGTGGCGTGCGGCCTCGACTCGATGGTGGTCGGCGAGGGGCAGATCCTCGGCCAGCTCCGGGACGCGCTGTCGCTCGCGCAGGAGCAGAGCACGGCCGCCCGCAGCCTCAACGAGCTGTTCCAGCAGGCGCTGCGGGTCGGCAAGCGGGCGCACACCGAGACCGGGATCGACCGGGCCGGCCAGTCGCTGGTCACCTTCGGCCTGGAGCGGATCGCCGACGCGGCCGGCCCGATCGCCGGCAAGCGGGCGCTGGTCGTCGGCGCCGGCTCGATGAGCTCGCTGGCGGCGGCGACCCTGGCCCGTGCCGGGGTGGCCGAACTGGTCATCGCCAATCGGACGGCGGCGCGGGCCGAACGGCTGGCGGCGACGCTGGCCGAGTACGGCGCGCGGGCCATCCCCTTCGCCGGTGTCGCCGAGGCGCTGGCCGGGGCCGACGTGGTGATCTCGTGTACCGGGGCGGCCGGGATCGTCCTCACCGCCCGGGACATCGCCGCCGCCGCAGCCGCGCGCGCGGGGGAGATCCCGCTCGCCCTGCTCGACCTGGCGATGCCCCGGGACGTCGACCCCGGCGTCCAGGCCCTGGACGGGGTCCACCTGGTGGACCTGGAGTACCTGGCCGAGGCCGCCGCCCGCGCCGACGGCGCGGCCGGGGCTTTGGACGTCGACGCGGTTCGCCGTATCGTCGCCCAGGAAGTGGAGTCCTTCGGCGCCGCACAGCGCGCCGCGGCGATCACTCCGACCGTGGTCGCCCTGCGCGCCATGGCCTCCGGTGTGGTCAGCTCCGAACTGGAACGCCTCGACGGCCGTCTGCCCGGCCTCGAAGCCCGCGTCCGCGCCGAACTGGCGCAGACCGTCAACCGGGTCGTCGACAAGCTGCTGCACTCGCCCACGGTGCGGGTCAAGCAGCTGGCCGGGGAGCCGGGGGGCGCCTCCTACGCGGAGGCCCTGCGGGAGCTGTTCGATCTCGACCCCGCCGCGGTCCAGGCCGTCGCGGGGGCACCGGCGCGCGTTCCGGCGCAGGTGCCGACCCTGGGGGGTGGCCTGGGATGACCCCGTCCCTGCCGCACATCGTCCAGCCGCGCAGCGGCCGGCCCAGCAGCGGCCCGCAGAGCAGCGCCGGGACGAAAAGCGTCCATACCGAGCACGACCGGGATGATCATGTCATGAGTGGCCAACTCAGCAACACCCCCCGCCCCGCCGGGGCCGCCCTGCGGCTCGGCACCCGCCGCAGCGCCCTCGCCATGGCGCAGTCCGGCATGGTCGCCGAGGCGGTCGCCGCCGCCACCGGCCGCCCGGTGGAGCTGGTGGAGATCACCACCTACGGCGACACCTCGCGCGAGCACCTGGCGCAGATCGGCGGCACGGGGGTGTTCGTCTCCGCGCTGCGGGACGCGCTGCTCGACGGCTCCGTCGACTTCGCCGTGCACTCGCTGAAGGACCTGCCGACGGCCGAGCCCGACGGGCTGCGGCTGGCCGCGGTGCCGCTGCGGGAGGACCCGCGGGACGCCCTGGTCGCCCGGGACGGGCTGGGTCTGGAGGAACTGGTCGAGAAGTGCGCGCACGGCGACCGCCCGGCCCGGATAGGCACCGGCTCCCCGCGCCGCGCGGCGCAGTTGAACGCCTGGGCGGCAGCCCGGGGGGTGGACCTGGAGACGGTCGCGATCCGCGGCAACGTCGACACCCGGATCGGCTTCGTCCGCTCCAGCGAACTGGACGCCGTCGTGCTGGCGGCGGCCGGGCTCAGCCGGCTGGGCCGGCTGGCCGAGGCCACCGAGATCATCGCGGACACGGTGATGCTGCCCGCGCCCGGACAGGGCGCGCTGGCCATCGAGTGCCGCGCCGCCGACGCGGAGCTGGTCTCCGCGCTGGCCGTCCTCGACGACGCCCCCACCCGGGCCGCCGTCACCGCCGAGCGTGTGCTGCTGGCCGCGCTCGAAGCGGGTTGTTCCGCCCCCGTCGGGGCCCTGGCCGTCGTGCGACGTGGCGCGGCCGGCCAGGAGGCCGAGGAGCTGCACCTGCGTGCGCTCGTCGGCACCGTCGACGGTGCGTCCGTCGTGCAGTTGTCCACCACCGGCGCCTTCGCGCCCGGGGCGGCGTCCGAACCGGGAGCGGCGGCCCTCGGCCGCGAGCTCGCGGAACGGATGCTGGCCGCGGGTGCGGCCGGTCTGATGGGGGAGCGAGTCAAGTGAGCCCCACTCATGACATCCATGGAGCGGTCCGCCGCTCGGCCGGCCAGGTCACCTTCCTGGGTGCGGGGCCGGGCGACCCCGGCCTGCTGACGCTGCGCGCGGTGGAGGTGCTGGCCTCGGCGGACGTGCTGCTGGCCGACCCGCTCACGGCCGATGCCGTCCGCGTCCACTGCCCCCCGGGCGTGGAGCTGCACAGCGCGGACCCGACCGCCTCCGGCGACCCGGACGCCCTGGTCTTCGGCGGCAGCGCGGTCTCCCGGCTGTTCCCGGCCGTCCAGGCGGGCAAGCACGTGGTCCGCACCGTCGACGGCGACCCCGGGCTCGACGGCCGGGCCGCCGAGGAGATGCTGGTCTGCGCGCAGGCCGGGATCGCCTTCCAGGTGGTGCCGGGCATCGCCCAGACCGTAGGCATCCCGGCCTACGCCGGGGTGCCGCTGCGCAGCGGCACCGGCACCGACGTCCGCTTCGTGGACGCCCGGCAGCCGCTGACCGACGGCAACTGGGGCAACCTCGGCGGCTGCGACGCCACCCTGGTGGTCCGCACCCTGCTGGGGGCGCTGCCCACGGCCGCGCAGACCCTGGTCGCGCACGGGCGCAAGCCGGACACCCCGGTCTCGGTGACCCTGGAGGGCACCACCACCCGGCAGCGCACCTACACCGCGACCCTGGGCACGCTGGCGGCCGAGCTGAAGGCGGCCCGGGTGCTGCCCTCGCCGGTCTCGGCCCCGGTCGACCCGGCCAGCAGCGTGATAGCCGTCGTCGGGCCGCAGGTGGCCCAGCGCACCGCACTCTCCTGGTTCGAGACCAAGCCGCTGTTCGGCTGGAACGTGCTGGTGCCGCGCACCAAGGACCAGGCCGGGGCGCTCTCCGAGCAGCTCCGCTCCTACGGTGCGGTGCCCTCCGAGGTGCCGACCATCGCGGTCGAGCCGCCGCGCACCCCGCAGCAGATGGAGCGGGCCATCAAGGGCCTGGTCACCGGACGCTACGAGTGGATCGCCTTCACCTCGGTGAACGCGGTGAAGGCGGTCCGCGAGAAGTTCGAGGAGTACGGCCTCGACGCCCGGGCCTTCGCCGGGATCAAGGTCGCGGCGGTCGGCGAGACCACCTCGCAGGCCCTGGTCGACTTCGGCGTCAAGCCGGACCTGGTGCCCAGCGGCGAGCAGTCGGCGGCCGGGCTGCTGGAGGACTGGCCGCTCTACGACCCGGTCTTCGACCCGATCGACCGGGTGCTGCTGCCGCGCGCCGACATCGCCACCGAGACCCTGGTCGCCGGCCTGGTCGAACTGGGCTGGGAGGTCGACGACGTGACGGCCTACCGGACCGTCCGCGCCTCGCCGCCGCCGGCCGAGACCCGGGAGGCGATCAAGGGCGGCGGCTTCGACGCGGTGATCTTCACCTCCTCCTCGACCGTCCGCAACCTGGTCGGCATCGCCGGCAAGCCGCACAACGTCACCGTGATCGCCTGTATCGGTCCGGCGACGGCCAAGACCGCGGAGGAGCACGGGCTGCGGGTGGACGTGCTCGCCCCGGCCCCGTCCGCCGCCGCCCTCGCCGAGGCCCTGGCAGACTTCGGAGCGGCCCGCCGTGACGCAGCCACGCAGGCGGGCGAACAGGTGTACCGCCCGAGCGAGCGCCGCCCGGGCTCCCGCAGGAAGGCCCGCTGATCTCTCATGTCCTATGACCTGCCCATCGAGACGCCGGTCGTCCGTCCGCGCCGGCTCCGGTCCACCCCGGCGGTCCGTCGGCTGGTGGCCGAGACCCGGCTGCACCCGGCCGAGCTGATCCTGCCGGTGTTCGCCCGCGAGGGCATCGCCGAGCCCATGCCGATCGGCTCCATGCCGGGCGTGTTCCAGCACACCCGGGACTCGCTCCGGAAGGCCGCGGTCGAGGCCGCGGAGGCCGGGATCGGCGGGCTGATGCTCTTCGGCGTCCCACTGGTGCAGGACGCGACCGGCTCCGAGGGCACCAATCCGGACGGCATCCTCCAGCAGGCGATCCGCGACGTCGTCGCCGAGGTCGGCGACCAGCTCGTGGTGATGTCCGACCTCTGCCTGGACGAGTACACCGACCACGGCCACTGCGGGGTGCTGGCCGCGGACGGCTCGGTCGACAACGACGCGACGCTGCTCCGCTACGCCGAGATGGCCGTGGTCCAGGCCGAGGCCGGGGTCCACATGGTCGGCCCGTCCGGGATGATGGACGGTCAGATCGCGGTCGTCCGCCAGGCCCTGGACGCCGCCGGTTACCAGGACGTCTCGGTGCTGGCCTACACGGCCAAGTACGCCTCGGCCTTCTACGGCCCCTTCCGGGAGGCCGTCGGCTCCTCGCTCAAGGGTGACCGCAAGGCCTACCAGCAGGACCCGGCCAACGCCCGGGAGTCGCTGCGCGAGCTGGAGCTGGATCTGGCCGAGGGCGCGGACCTGGTGATGGTGAAACCGGGCATGACCTATCTGGACGTGCTGCGCCGGGTCGCCGACATCAGCCCGGTGCCGGTGGTGTCCTACCAGGTGTCCGGCGAGTACTCGATGGTCGAGGCGGCGGCGGCCAACGGCTGGATCGACCGCGAGCGGATGATCCTGGAGACGCTGACCTCGATCCGCCGGGCCGGGGCCAACCAGGTGCTGACCTACTGGGCGGTCGAGGCGGCCCGGATGTTGGCGAACGGCTGAGTCCGGCGAACGGCTGAGCGCGGCGGAGGACAACGGAACGGCGGGCCGGGGAGCATGCTCCCCGGCCCGCCGTCATTGATCCTGGAGGGTCGTTCGATCGGGTGATCGTCTGGTCAACGGCCGCCGGGCGGCCGGTCGTGCCGTGGTGATTCGGCGCTGGTGAGGCGGAATCAGCCGATCAGGTGGGACAGCGCGCCGTCGCCCGCACCCTGGGTGGTGTGGCCGACGTTGCAGGTCTGGTGCAGCTGCTGGTCGGCGATCGGCAGGTCCGCCTGGACCGGGATGAGGCCGACCTGGACGTGGTGGACCTCGGGCAGGCAGATGTTCGGGTTGTCCAGGGTGTGGAAGTTGGGGCTGTTGTCGCCCCAGGTGCCGGTGACGTTGGTGCCGCCGGGGCCCTGGAGGGAGCTGGTCGAGCCGTCGGAGTTGCCGATGGCGGCGGCCGGGGCGGCGAGCAGGGCGACAGCACCGGCAGCCATGCCGACGGCGGAGAGAGCCTTCTTGATCATTTTCTTCTACCTTTTCGGGGGTTGATCCGTGGGAGGTGGTGCGTGACGGGCTGAGGGGACGTCAGCCGATCAGGTGGGAGCCGACGCCGTCGCCGGCACCCTGCGTGGCCTGGCCGTTCTGGCAGGTCTGGTGCAGCTGCTGGTCGGCGATCGGCAGGTCGGCCTGGAGCGGGGGGATCACTCCGACCTGCACGTGGTGCACCTCGGGCAGGCACACGTTGGCGTTCTCCAGCGTGTGGTAGCCGGGGCTGTGGTGGCCGTGGGTCCCGGTCACGTCAGTGCCGCCTGCGCCCTGGAGCGAATGCGTCGAGCCGTCGGAGTTGCCGATGGCGGCGGCCGGCGAGACCACCATGGCCGCAGCGGCCACGGTGAGGCCGACAACGGAGAGGGCCTGCTTCAACATGGAAGGGGTGCTCTTTCGTGCGTGGGGGTCGGTCAGCCGATGAGGTGCGAGAGCGGCGCGTCGCCGGCGCCCTGGGTGGCCTGGCCGACGTTGCAGGTCTGGTGCGACTGCTGGTCGGCGATCGGCAGGTCCGCCTGGACCGGGATGAGGCCGACCTGGACGTGGTGGACCTCGGGCAGGCAGATGTTCGGGTTGTCCAGGAAGTGGAAGTTGGGGCTGTTGTCGCCCCAGGTCCCGGTCACGTTGGTGCCGCCCGCGCCCTGGCCGGACAGGGTGGACCCGTCGCTGTCGCCGATGGCGGAGGCCGGCGCGGCGGTCGCGGCGAAAGCCGCAGCGGCGATTCCGACGGTGGCAAGGGCCTTCTTGATCATTGCAGATCCATTTCTGGGAGTGGGTGTTCTCGAACGTCCGGATCGTTCCGTTGAACGAATCCCATGAACTCTGGGGGCGCATCCACCGGGAAGGCCTCCGTCCTCCGGAACGGCACCGCGCAGGCGGCCTGCCGAACCTCTGGACCCAAGTCCTGCCGCACGGGCGGCGGTTGCAGTCTGATCAACGAAGGCACTGAGCAGGGGCAACGGCTATTAACTCGAATAGGTCAGTCGACAGCACGTGAGGATGAATCACGCCCGGATGCCGTAGTTGATTCGAGTGACAAGGCCGCACTTCAGGGCGAGTGAATCGTTCAGGCAAGATGCTCCTGGTTCGAACTACCAGCGAGCGTTTCAGCCGGAGCCCGGTTTCCGTACGCGCGAGCCGGTCCACGAACGGATGGGAAACCCTTGATGAGTGTCACTGCGCGGGCCGCCGCGATCGCCGTCGCCGCGTGCGCCTCGGTCGGCCTGGCGGCAGGGGTGAGCGCCGCGACTCCGCTCACCCCGGCCCAGTTGGAGGCCGCCCAGCAGGCGGCGTCGCTGAAGCAGGTCCCGTTCGACCTGCCGCTGGACGGGGCCGTCGGCGCGCTCACCGGGCAGACCACCAGCACCTCCGCGGTCAGCGGCACGCTCCCGGCCGCGCCGGTGCTGCCGCCGTCGGCGACCGCGCCGCAGGACCACCAACTGCTGCCCGACCCGCTGGTCCCCGCGCTCAACACCACCCGGGGCACCCCGGGGCTGGCCGTGGCGACCCCGGTGGCCGGGGCGCAGCAGGGTGGTTCCGGCGCGCTGGGCGTCGCGCTGCCGAGCGCCCCGCTGCGGGCCACCGGAGCGGCGGCCTCGCTCGGGCACCCGCTGTCCTACGGCTCCGCCGACGGCCGGGACGGGACCGGCCCGGCGCTCGACCTGAGCCGGCTCGACCCCTCGGTCACCGAGCCCCAGGTGCAGTCGAGCCCCGGTGGCTCGGCCGGTCTCACGCCGGACGCGAACACCCCCTCGCTGCTCCAGCGGGCCGACACCCTGGTGGCCCCGGTCGGCACCACGATGGACGACCTGAACCAGTAGCACCGCCCGGCACGGCGACGCCCCGCACGACGGACCTCCGTGGTGCGGGGCTCAGCCGCGGCCGGGAGCGGCCGGCCGAGGGGCGGTCAGCTGCCCGGCAGGGCGTGGGTCAGGCTGCCGACCAGCGGCACGCTGTCCAGCCCGCCGCCCGCGCTCAGCGGACTGGTGACCGCGGTCGTGGAGACCGGGCGGTCGCCGGGGCCGTCCGGGGCCAGGGCGACCCCGTTCGACAGCGGGTCGGCCGAGGACGCGGCCATCGGGTCGAGCCGGAGGGTCTTCAACGGGTGCGCGCTGTTGCCGACGGCGCCGGTCAGCCCGGACAGGCCGGCCGCGACATCGGTCTGCTGGAGCGAGGTGGTCGGCGGCTGCAGCGGCAGCGACTGCTCCGCCGCCCAGCCCGCGGACGCGGCCGGGAACGCGCCCACGAACAGCAGCGCACCGGTGGCGCAGGTCGTGGTCAGCACACGGAACATGGATGACTCCTTGGGGGGCGGAGGCTGGATGCGGTGCTGCCCCTCGGAACGGCTGTTCCGAGGGGCAGCACCGCGCGGTGTCCGAGCGGGCTCAGCAGCCCGGCTGCACGTTGGCGCAGCCGTTGCCGAAGGCCGGGTTCAGCGCACCGACGACGTTGACGGTGTCGCCGCAGAGGTTGACCGGGATGTGCACCGGGACCTGGATCAGGTTGCCGGAGAGCACGCCGGGGGAGTTGTGGGCGGCACCTGCGGCGCTCGCGTCGGCGGAGGCGACACCGGCGCCGGCCATCAGCGCACCGAGGGCGGCAACCGAGACGGCCGCAGCGACCTTGAACTTCTGCATGGGAATTCTCCTTGGAGGAACGAAAGAGCCGAACTGTTGGCTCAGCTGTTGTTGGCGCAGTGGTTGCCGAACGCCGGGTTCAGCGCACCGATGACGCTGACGGTGTCACCGCAGATGTTGACCGGGATGTGGATCGGGACCTGAATGACGTTGCCGGACAGGAACCCGGGGGAACCGGTGGCGGCACCGGCAGCGGTGGAGTCGGCGGCCGCGGTGCCCGCACCGGCCAGGGCGAGGCCGGCCGCGACGGCAGTAAGGGCCAGACCGGTCTTCACGTTGCGCATGGTTGCTATCTCCATCTCCTGTCGATCCCCAGTGGACCCGACACTGGACGAACGACGGATGCCCGCCGACGGACACGCCCGGAAAGCAAGGACCACCCGTGCAGCGGACAGGGATTCGGAGAGGTGGAGCGGGCTCGCACATGCGTCAGGGCTGCGCCCGGCACCGAACGGACGGTGCGGGCGCAGCCCTTCGGTCAGCCGCAGTCTCAGCCGTTGTTGACGCAGTGGTTGCCGAAGGCCGGGTTCAGCAGGCCGATGACGTCGACGCTGTCACCGCAGACGTTGACCGGCACGTGCACCGGGACCTGGATCAGGTTGCCGGAGAGGACGCCGGGGGAGTTGTTGGCAGCGCCCGCCGCGTCGCTGGAGGCCATCGCCGCGCCGGCGCCGCCGACGAGGATCCCGGCGGTCACGGTGACCAGGAGCGCACTGCGCTTGATGTTCTGCATGTCATTTCCCTATCGAACTTGTCGAGGTGAAGCGGGGTCTTCAGTCCAGCTCAACGAGCGGGCGGCGGGGAGGAAACGGCGGTGCCCGGCGGACCGCGCATCCGGGTGAATCCGGGCCGGAGCCGTATCCGAGCAGTTGGCGCGGCGTTGACCCCAGCGACCGTTCCGGCGACCCGTCGCCGTACCGAAGGACCAGGGAGAAACCATCATGAACAACGCTCTCAAGGGCGCCGCCGTGACCATCGCCGCCGCCGGGGCGCTTGTCGCCGGAGCGGGTGGGGCCTTCGCCAGCTCCAGCGCGGCCGGCGCGGCGAACAACTCCCCCGGCGTGGGCTCGGGCAACGCCGTTCAGGTCCCGGTGCACGTGCCGGTCAACGTCTGCGGTGACAGCGTCAACGTCATCGGCCTGCTGAACCCGGCCTTCGGCAACGGCTGCGCCAACAACGGCTGATCCAGCCCCGCGCCGGAAGCCCGGGCCCTCCCTGACCGCCCTCGTCCGAGGCGGTCGGGGAGGGCTTCGCCGTTCCGGTGGCGGCACAACGGGGGAGGGTTCGGGAACGGCGGGGGCCGGCCCCGTCCCGGAGGACAGGACCGGCCCGTGTGCGCCCGGTTCAGGGGTGACCGCAGGTCAGCAGCAGTCGTCGCCGCGGCCGTAGTGGTCGTCGCCCTCGTGGTGGAACCAGCCCTCGTGGTTCCAGCCCAGGTTGTGGTGCCAGCCCTCGTGGCTCGGTCCGTTGCCCTGCACCTCGCCGTTGGAGCAGGTGTTGCCGAAGGCCGGGTTCAGCGCGCCGACGACGTCGACGCTGTTGCCACAGACGTTGATCGGGATGCTGATCGGGATCTGGACCACGTTGCCGGACAGGACGCCAGGCGAGTTGCTGGCCTCACCGATGGCGTTCGCGTCGGCCGAGGCCACGCCGGCTCCGCCGAGCATCATTCCGCCGACCAGCATGGCCACCGCGGCTGCCTTACGCATTCTGCTCATGTCACTCCACTTTCGGTGTCGTCGTGCGCGGTCCCGGCCGGGGTGAGCCGGGCACCCGCGCTCTCCCCTGCAGTACAGCCACTCTTCGCGGCGAATGTGCCGGACACGACGTGACACTTCCCCGGTTCACCCACTCGGTGGAACCGCCGCCGGACGAGCCGCGGGGGCGCTGTCGGGGACCTCGGGAACGCTCCGCATAATGCAGACATGCGATTCCCCGCGAGCACCCCTCAGCCCCGCAGCGCCGTGTCCGACCAGCCCGGTGGCCGGCCGCCGGGCCGAGCGGGCGGCGGGCGCCGGGTCCTGTGCGCGGCCGCTGCGGCGGCTGTGGTCGCGGTGCTGGCCTCGGGCTGTTCCAGCGGCAGCAACGGTGGCAACGTCCAGCGGGTGTCGCCGGGGGTGGCCCAGTCCAGCGAGAGCACCAGTGCCGACGGCACCTCGTGGAGCATGCGGGCCCGCAACGTCGATCTGACGATCACCGACGCGGCGGTGCACCTGGGGGCGGCCGGGACGGCCCGGCTGGAGTTCACCGTGGACAACAAGGGGCCGGTCACCGAGCATCTGGGGATGGTCTCGGTGCCCGGCCTCGGTCAGGCGAACCTGGTGGGCAGCACCGGTCCGGTGAACGCCCTGTCCACAGCGGGAATCATGATCGACTCGGAGAGCAGCGCGACCTTCGGCACCGCGGCGCCGGCGGTCGCGCTGCCGTCGGCCAAGGGTCTGACGGCTGGGGGCACCACCCCGGTCCTGCTGGAGTTCGGCATCGCCGGACTGGTGCACCTCACCGTGCCGGTCCTGGCCGGCTGACCCTCGGTCCCGCGGTGACTGCTAGTTCACGGCCAGGTCGTCCGCGAAGACGTTGCCCTGCGAGTACCAGCCGTGGACGTACACCGTGACGGTGCCGGAGGCGCCGGTGGTGAACGTCACCGTCAGCTTGGTCCAACTGCTGGAGCTCGCCCAGGTGCTGGCGGTCGCGCCACCGCTGACGCCGAGGTAGGCGTAGCTGCCCTGGACCCAGCCGGTCAGCGTGTAGCTGTGGTTGGGGGTGAGCGTCAGGGTCTGGTCGCACTCGCCGGTCTGCGAGGCGGTCGGCGTGACCTGCAGCGCGTGGCTGCCGGAGTGGACCGGGGTGGTCACCACGGCGTCACCCGCCTGGCAGGTCCACGGGCTGAGGCTGCCGGTCTCGAAGCCGCCGTTGACCAGCGAGCCCGAGCCGGTGGAGGTCGCGGTGACGGTCAGGTTGTAGGTGATGGCGTGGGTGCCGGAGGCGGCGGTGCCGGTGATGGTGATCGGGTAGGTCCCGGCCGCCGTGGTGCTCGCCGCGCTCAGGGTCAGCGTGGAGCTGCTGCCGGAGGTGACCGAGGCCGGGCTGAAGCTCGCGGTCACGCCGGTGGGCAGGCCGCTCGCGGTGAGCGCGACCGACTCGGCGCTGCCGGAGGCGACGGCCGTGCTGACGGTGCTGGTGGCGGCGGTGCCCGCGGTGACCGAGGCCGATGACGGGCTGTCCGCCAGCGAGAAGTCGTTGCCGCCGGTGGAGGCCGCGGTGACGGTCAGGTTGTAGGTGGCGGTGTGGGTGCCGGAGGCGGCGGTGCCGGTGATGGTGATCGGGTAGGTCCCGGCCGCCGTGGTGCTCGCCGCGCTCAGGGTCAGCGTGGAGCTGCTGCCGGAGGTGACCGAGGCCGGGCTGAAGCTCGCGGTCACGCCGGTGGGCAGGCCGCTCGCGGTGAGCGCGACCGACTCGGCGCTGCCGGAGGCGACGGCCGTGCTGATGGTGCTGGTGGTGCTGGAGCCCGCGGCGACCGAGGCCGATGACGGGCTGTCCGACAACGAGAAGTCGTTGCTCGGCGGGGTGGACCCGCTGCTGGTGAACGGCTCCATGGCGTGGCTGAAGTCCCAGGTGTTCTGGGTGATGCCGGAGCAGGTGTCCGAGCCGGCCGTGCCGACGGTGCAGCTGTCGTTGTCGCGCTCCAGTGCCCAGAAGGCCAGCTCGGCCAGGCCCTTGCCGGTGGCCCAGGAGGTGACGTTGGCGGCGTCCGCGACCGTGGTGGTCTCGGCCGTGCCGTAGTCGTCGACGCCGGGCATCAGGGTGATCCCGATCATGCCCCAGAGCTGCGCCGGGGTCTTGGACGGGTAGAGCGACGCGAGCTGGCTGTAGAGGCCGGTCGCGGCGTTCTCGGCGTCGGTGCCCATCTCGTGGGTCGCGCCGTCGTAGTAGTCGAAGGTCATGATGTTGACCACGGAGATCACGGCGTTGTTGGCGACCGCGTTCTTCAGCACGGCCAGCCCGCTGGAGGCCAGGCCGCTGGTGGTGGTCGGCAGGGTGTACTGGAACTGCACGGTGCGCCCGTTGGCCGCTGCCCACGCCTCGACCTGGGCGATCGCCTGGTTGCGGCGGGTGATGCCGGCCGTGTTGGTGAGCGAGTTGTCCTCGGTGTCGAGGTCGATCCGGGTCGCGTTGTAGGTCGTGATCACGTTCTCGTACACGGCCGCGATCGAGGCGACGCTGGTGCAGCTGTCGGCGATCTCGGTACCGGTGTCGTCGGCGGTGTAGCCGCCGAAGGAGGGGATGACGTTCCCGCCCTTGGCCTGGATGGCGGCGATCGAGCTGCCGAAGGTCGCGGAGGTCAGCGGCTGGCTGGTGTCCCCGTTCCAGTAGGCGGTGCACGAGCCCTTGGTGGCGGCCTGGATGAACGCCATCGTCTCGTAGTTGGCGCCGGACTCGGTGGAGATCGTCGCGGGGTCGTCCCCGCTGTAGGCCTCGAAGTAGGGGGCGAACACCCGTGTGGGGAGAGGTGTCGCCGTGGCCGCGTGCGCTGTTCCGGCGCCGAACGCCACCAGCCCCGCCGAGGCGGTGACGGTGGCGAGCAGACCGGTGAACAGGGTACGCAGCGGGTGGTTGGTTCCTGGGCGTCTCATGCGGGGCTCCCGTGGGGGTGGGTGCTGGGCAATTGGTAGAGACCACTGGCTGGACTCCGACAATGTTTGGACTAGACCACTCAACTGTCAAGAGTCCTAACAGTTTTCGAGTGCAACGAAAGGACTCGGGCCGCATCCTCGATCGGACCCCTGCGTGAGGGTCGAGTAAGAGATCGACATGGGGTCCGCCGGCGGCTCGGGGGCGGGGGCGGCCGGTCGGAAGTTCGGCAATTCCCAGAGAACTGCCAGGTTTCCCCCCGATGAATGCAGAGTGAAACGGTCTAGGGTGAGCGCTTGGAAGCCGGGGGGTAAGAGTTGGGTAACCGCCCGTTCCTGGCGCGGACGGCACCCGGCATGAGCAAGTGGAGACCACCATGGTGCAGCAGAGGCCGACCCGGGGACGCGTCACAGCCGTCGTCCTCGGCGGAGGCACCGGCGAACGCATGGGGATGAACATGCCCAAGCAGCTGCTGAAGGTCTCCGGCCGACCGATCCTGGAGCACACCGTCGCGGCGCTCGCCGCCTCACCGGAGATCGACGACCTGCTGCTGATGATGGCGCCCGGCCACCTGGCCGCCGCCGAGCAGATCGCCGCCCGTGCCGGAGGCGGGAAGGTGCTGGCCGTGCTGCCCGGCGGGGCCACCCGCAACGAGACCACCGAGCGCGCCATCGCCTGGATCACCGCCGAGGACGAGGCCCTGGCCGGCCCCGCCGCGCCGGCCGCGGAACGGCTGGTGCTGTTCCACGACGCCGTCCGTCCGCTGGTGCCGCCGCGGGTCATCGCCGACTGCGTGGCCGCGCTCGGCCGCTACCAGGCGGTGGACGTCGCCATCCCCTCCGCCGACACCGTGGTGGTCACCCGCACCCACGGCGACGAGGGCGAGTTCATCACCGAGGTGCCCGACCGCTCCCGGCTCCGCCGCGGCCAGACCCCGCAGGGCTTCCGGTTGTCGACCATCCGCCGGGCCTACCGGGCGGCCGCGCTCGACCCCGCCTTCCAGGCCACCGACGACTGCTCGGTCGTCCTCAAGTACCTGCCCGACGTGCCGATCCACGTGGTGCTCGGGGACGAGCAGAACATGAAGGTGACCCAGCCGCTGGACGCCTACCTGGTGGACAAGCTCTTCCAGCTCGGCTCGCAGCAGCCGCCGCCCGCGCTGGCCGAGGAGGACTACCGGGCCGCCCTGGGCGGCAAGGTGGTCGTGGTCTTCGGCGGCTCCTACGGCATAGGCGCGGAGCTGGCGCGGCTCGCGGAGCACTACGGCGCCCGGGTCTTCCCGCTCGGCCGCTCCACCACCGGCACCGATGTCACCGACCCGGAGCAGGTCGTCAAGGTGCTCGCGGACGTCGCGGCCCTGGCCGGCGGCGTCGACCACGTGGTCAACTGCGCCGGCGCGCTGCACATCGGCCGGCTGGCCGACTGCGACGACGCCACCATGTACGAGTCGCTGGCCGTCAACTACCTGGCGCCGCTGCGGATCGCCCGTGCCGCCTACCCGCACCTGCGGCGCAGCGGGGGCCAGCTGCTCTGCTACACCTCCAGCAGCTACACCCGGGGCCGGGCCGACTACAGCCTCTACTCCTCGGCCAAGGCGGCGGTGGTGAACCTCACCCAGGCCCTCGCCGACGAGTGGGGACCGGACGGGATCCGGGTCAACTGCATCAACCCGGAGCGCACCCGGACGCCGATGCGCCGCCGGGCCTTCGGCGAGGAGCCGGCCGACACCCTGCTCTGCCCGGAGCTGGTCGCCCGCACCTCGCTGGACGTGCTGGTGTCCCGGCTCACCGGCCAGGTGGTGGACATCCGGGTCGACAACCCCTCGGCCGCGCCCACCGTTCCGGCGCCACCCGCGGCCGCGTGCCGCGACGCGGCCGGGCGGCGGGTGTCGACCCGATGAGCGCGGCGCGCACCCTCCGGTCCCTCCGCGCCCGGCTCCGGAAGCCGCTCGTGGGCTGGACCGACGCCGGCCTGCTGGTCGGCCTGCTGCTGCTGGCGGTCGCCGTCGGGACGGCGCAGCCCTGGCTGTTCCTGCTCGGCTGGGCGCTCGCCACCGTCGCCGACTGGACCGCCTCCGACTGGGACCGGCCCAGCTCCGGCACCTGGCTGATGCGCACCCTGCGGGCCAACTACGGCGGCTGGGAGACCCGGGCGGCCGTCCGCGAACTGCTGCTGCTGGCCCTGCTGGCACGCACCGGACAGCCCGGGCTCACGGTCGCGGTGGTGGTCTTCGTGCTGCTGCGGCTGGAGCGGCTGCCCGCCGGACGGCTGATCGCCCGGACCCTCCGGACCCGGAACCAGCCGCTGCTGACCCGGAACATCGATCTGACGGACTGGCGGATCAGCGACAGCCCGCGGGTCCACCTGCGCGCCGCCGCCACCCAGAGCTACCTGGTCTGCGCCGCCTTCGGGGCTGCCGGAGCCGCGCTCGCGGCCGGCACCGGGGCCGGCTGGTGCCGCTGGGCGGGCTACGGGCTGACGCTGCTCGGCGGCCTGGTCTGGATCGCCGTGGTCCGCTCGGCCTGGCGCGCCAACCGCGCCACGGTGAGCCCGGAGCGCGCCTTCGAGCTGCTCCAGCGCTGGGTGCGCGACTACCGGCCGCAGACCGTGCTGCACATCTCCGGGGTCAAGGGCTCCGGCTACCAGTGCGACATGTGGTTCGAGGCCCTCGAAGCCCTGGACGGTCCGGTGCTGCTGGTGGTTCGCGAGCGGTACCTGCTCGACGAACTCGACGCCACCGCGCTGCCGATGCTCTGCGTCCCGGACGGCGGCGACCTGATGCGGCTGGACCTGGCCGGCGTCCGGGTGGTGCTCTACACCGGGAACGTCGGCACCAACATCGGCCTGCTCCGGCTGCCGACGGCCAAGCAGGTCTTCGTCGGCCACGGCGACAGCGACAAGAGCGCCTCGGTCAACCCGTACAGCAAGGTCTACGACGAGATCTGGACGGCCGGGCAGGCCGGGGCCGACCGCTACCTCCGGGCGCAGGTCGGGGTGCGGGCCGAGGACGTGGTCGGGGTCGGCCGCCCGCAGCTGGACACGGTCTCCACCCGGGTGCCCGAGGGCCCGGTGACCACCGTGCTCTACGCCCCGACCTGGGAGGGCTGGTACGAGGAGCCGGGCTGCACCTCGCTCGCCGAGGCCGGTGGGGCGCTGGTCCGGGAACTGCTCGCGGCCCCCGGCCGGGTGCGGGTGCTCTACCGGCCGCATCCACTCACCGGCAGGCGGCTGCCCCGGATGACCGCGGCCGACAACGCGGTCCGGGAGCTGCTGGCCCGCGCCAACACCGGCCGCGACCAGGCCCCGCCGACGGCGGCGCAGTCCGCCGCCCGGGTCGAACTGGCCGAGGTGCGGCGGGAGCTGGCGGCACTGGCGGCCCGGGGCGGACGTCCCGGCGCGGACGTCCTGGAGTGCGCCCGCGACGGCATCACCACGCCGGAGACGGTGCGGCGGATCGCCGAGCTCCGGCGGCGGGAGGCCGAGCTCTACTGGGCCTCCGCCCCGGCGACCGAGCACCGGGTGGTCGCCCCCGGCGACATCGCCCTCTACCCCTGCTTCAACGAGAGCCACGCCCTGGTCTCGGACATCTCCAGCGTGGTCTCCGACTTCGTCGCCAGCGGCAAGCCCTATGCCATCACCGACGTGGTCGGCCTCGGCGAGGCCGAGTTCCGGCGGCGCAACACCGCCGCCCGCGCCGCACAGATCCTGGACGTCCGGGGCGGCGGCATCGCCGAACTGCTGGCGGTCCTGCGCGGCGAGGCTCCCGACGAGCTGGCCGAGCAGCGCCGGGAGCTCCGGACCTATCTGCTGGGACCGGCGGAGCCCGCCTCGCAGCTGCGGTTCAACGCCGCCGTGGTCCGGCTGGCGGCGGAGGCGGAGGAGCGGAACCGGCTCCGGCTGGCGGAGCAGGAGGGCACCGCTCCGGCCCGGTCGGCGCTGGTCGGCAGCGCCGCGCACGGATAGGCGACCGGCGCCGGCCGCTCAGACGGTCGGCGCCGACCGCCGCATCAGCCAGTCCCAGAAGTTCCGGCGCGGCCCCCGGACGATCACGTTCCCGCTGCGGACATTGCCGGCCGCCTGCACCAGCAGCCGGACCGGAGTGCCGGGTTGGGGGTGGACGCGCTGGCGGACGTTGCCGCTGCGCACCTCGATGCCGTCGACCTCCACCGCCACCCCGGGCGGCACGACCAGCAGCAGGTTGCCGGAACGGACCGACAGTGCCAGCTCCAGCACCGGATGGGTGATCACGGCCTGGGTGAAGTCGAGCAGCACATTGCCGCTGCGGGTCTCCACCTCCAGCCGGCGCGGCACGGTCCAGGGGCCGACCCGCTGGAGGTTGCCGCTGCCGGTCTGCAGCCGGACCAGTTCCTTGGCCGGGACGGCCGGCCCGACCGGGGCCTTCGCGAGGGTCGGGGCGGTCGGCAGATCGCGCACCAGCGGGGCCAGTTCGCCGTAGGTCCGGGCCTCCAGCGCGGCCTCCAGCCGCTCGTCCAGCTCCTCGGCGGTGAGCCGTCCGTCGCCTGCGGCGACCCGCAGCAGCTCGACGATCTCGTCACGGTCCTCGTGGGAGGCGCGCAGGTCGGCGCGGTCACCCGTCGCGAGGGCGCTGGTCGCGGGCCGGACGGCCGGAGCACCCGGGGCGCGCTGGGGATCGGGGTATCGAGACATATCGCGAATTCTAACCGCAGTCCGGCCGCGATACGAGGGGCAGACGGCACTCCGCCGCGACCGGCTGCACGGCCGGTCGCGGCGGAGCTGCTCACCCGACTGCCTACAGGCTGTTCCAGGTGATGGAGAAGGCACCGCCGGAGAGCGAGGAGATGGTCGCCTCGGTGACGCCGGAGTCGGAGACCATGTTGATCCCGGTGGGGTTGGTGGAGCTCAGCGTGGCGCCGTTGACCGTCGACTTGCTGAAGTTCACCGTGCCGAAGTCGTCGAGCGGCAGCACGCCGCCGCTGTACGGGGCCTCGGCGATCACCTCGGCGGAGGAACGGGACAGGCCGCTCTCCTTCTTGGTGGTCTTCTTGCTCCAGCCCTCGGTGGAGTCGGTGAGGGTGAGGGTGTAGGTGTTGGAGGCGTAGCTGACGGTCTCGGTGATCACGTCACCGGGCTCGACCACGTTGTTGTAGGTGACCGGGTAGGCCGGGTACATCTCGTACCAGGCCGAGTACTCGGCCTGGCCGCCGGAGCAGTCGGCCTCGGTACCGGTCTGCTCGACGGAGTCGGAGCTGTAGCCGTCGAGCCCGACCCAGAAGCTGGAGTAGCCGTCGCCCTTGGAGCAGTTGACCGCGGGCTGGGTGAAGGTCGTCGACACGCTGGTGTAGGTCGAGCCGGTCGCGGCGTAGCCGGACCAGTTGTCGCTGGTGGTCGTCGCGTGCTTGACGCCGCCGCCGTGGCTGACGAAGAACGGGGTGGCACCGCTCGCGCCGCTGACGTGGTGCATGGGGGCCTGCACCAGCGGGGCGGCGACGGCGGCGGGCACGGCAGTGCCCGCAGCCATGGGGATGGCGGTGATCGCCGTGATGGCGGCGAGCCGGAGGGAACGGCGGAACGGGGACATGAGTCTCCTCTTGGGCCAGTCCGTGGGTGTCCGGGGGCGCGGGCAGGCGGCCTCGCCGACCTCGTGAGCCGGTTCGCCGCAGTGCCAGCGGTCGAGCAGGTAGCGCTACCTGACACGGGAAGATATGAGGTGGACATGGCAAGCAACAAGAGGGTGGCGGGAACACGTCAGGGAGTTGACTGTGATTCATCCGTCGGCTGCTGTGCGATTGAATTCAAGCCTCCGCGCCCACCTGCTAATTCCCGCGCGGCCAGGGCCCGTTCACCACTGGCGCGCTGCTGTGCGGCGGTCCCGCCGGGGCGCAGCCCCGCCACCCCGGGTGGGGGTGGTTGACTCAGGGGAAGACGACGGTCTTGGCGTGGAGGGTGTCGAAGTACTCGCGAACCTCGGTGATCAGGCCGTCCCGGACGGTGAAGATCGCCAGGCAGTGCTGGTCGTACTGGCCGCCGGCGCGGGCGACGGCCCGGGTGTTCCACTCGGCGAGCACCCGGTCGCCCTCCGAGAGCAGCCCGTCGAAGCTGAACTCCAGTGTCTCCGGGTGCAAGTGGGAGATCATCCGGGGGATGAACACCTCCAGGATCTCGTCCGCCCCGGTCCAGGTCCCGGAGATCGGCAGCTCGCCGACCATCTTCCAGGTCACGTCGGGGGCGAAGAAGGGACGCAGGGCGCCGAGGTCGCCGGAGGTCAGCGTCCGCATGTAGGCGAGGACGACCGCGCGGCTGGCGTCGGTGAGTTCGGCGGTGGCGGCGTTGGCGGTGGCGGTGGCGGTGGCGTTCACGGTGCATCTCCCTGGTGTGACCGGCGGGTTGTTCCCGACAGCTGAAGCCTAGGAAGCCGGACCGGGTCGTGGGAAAGTCCGGCTGTTCATCGCTTCAGAGCGGATCGGCATCGGCACAGCTCAGCGCGGTCGTATGCTGGCCGGCATGGCAGAACTCAGGCGGCTCCGGTACTTCCTGGCCGTGGCCGAGGAACTGAACTTCACCCGCGCCGCCGAGCGGCTGCACATCGCCCAGCCCGCACTGAGCCGTCAGGTCAAGGAACTGGAGCGGGAGCTGGGGGTCAAGCTGCTCGACCGCACCACCCACGCGGTCGGGCTGACCGAGGCCGGGCTGGTGCTGCAGCAGCGCGGGACGGCGCTCTGCGCCGAGGAGGACCGGATGCTGCGCGAGGTGCGCGGCTTCGCCCAGGGCGCGCAGGGGACGCTGACCCTCGGCTTCAGCGCCAGCATCGGCTACGAGACCGCGCCCGCCCTGCTGGCGGCCCTGGTCGAGCGGCACCCCGGGATCGCGGTCGGCACCCGGCTGCTGCCGACCGCCGAGATCCTGGCCGGCGTCGCCGACGGGACCCTCGACGCGGGCCTGGTCCGGTGTCCGCCGCCCACCCCGGCCCTGGAACAGACCCTGGTGCGGTTGGAGGCGCAGGGGGTGCTGATGGCCAAGGACCACGCGCTGGCCGGCGCCGCCTCGGTGGAGGTGACCGCACTGGCCGGGCAGACCGTGCTGATCCACCCGCGCGAGCAGAACCCCGGCCACTACGACGCGGTCACCGCAGTCCTGGCCGGGGCCGGGGTCGAACCCCGGCTGCTGCTGCGGCAGATCTCCTTCGACGCCGCGAACACCCCCGTCTCCGACGGCTCGGCGGTCTCCGTCGTCGGCGAGTCGGCGGCCGTGAGCCTGCCCGGCGGACTGGTCTGGCGTCCGCTCTCACCGGCCGCGACCGTCGAGATCCACCTGCTGACCAGGGGCGGCCCGCGCCGGAACGCCGTCGGCCAGCTGCTGCGCACCGCCACCGACACCGCCCGCGCGGCCGGCTGGCTGACCGCGGGCTGAGCGACAGCCGGCCGGCCGCGATGGCCGTGGCCGGCGGCCGTCCCGGCATCCGGGACGGCCGGTGACGCCCCGGGCGCGGGCTCGCTAGGGTCGCGGCATGGACTACACCACGCCCCGGTGGGCGAGTTCGGCCCTGCTGGTGATCGACGTCCAGCAGGACTTCCTGGACGAAGGACCGGTGCCGATCCCCGGCACCACCGCCGTGCTGCCCCGACTCGCGGAGCTGGTCGCGGCCTATCGGGCGGCGGGACGGCCGATCGTCCACATCGTCCGGCTCTATGTGCCGGGCGGCAGCGACGCCGACCCGCCGCGCCGGGCCTCGGTCGAGGCCGGAGCGCGGATCGTCGCCCCGGGCACCCCCGGCAGCCGACTGGCGCCCGCCGTCCTCGGCGACCGCGACGCCGAGCTGGACGCGGAGGCCCTGCTGGCCGGAGATCCGCAGCGGCTCGGCGAGGCGGAGGTGGTGCTCTACAAGCCGCGCTGGGGTGCCTTCCACCGCACCGGACTGGAGCAGCTGCTGCGCGAGCAGGGCGTCGACACGGTGGTGGTGGCCGGCTGCAACCTGCCCAACTGCCCCCGGGCGACCCTGTTCGAGGCCAGCTCCCGCGACTTCCGCACGGTGCTGGTCACCGACGCGGTGTCGATGACCACCCCGGAGCGCCTCGCCGACCTGGCCGGAATCGGCGTCCACCTGGCCACCACGGCCGAGGTCGTCGACGCCGGACGGCGGGGCTGAGTTGCCGGCGCGGAGCCACCCGCTCGACCGCGCCTCGCACACGCTGCACACTGCGCCTCGCACACACTGCGCCTCGCACACACACTGCGCCTCGCACACGCTGCGCCTGATCGACGAAGTCGACCCGGCCGTCCGGGCGTTCGTCGCTGGGCCGGGGCCGACGAACCAACTGCTCGGCCGGGGAGCCGAACTGGCCGTGGCGTTGGATGCGATTGCGCCCAACGGGTGCTGACGGATCGATTCGGCATCCACGTTCGAGTGACTGCACGCATCCGCGAGCGGGAGCGGGGGAACCAGGACGAGACGTCGCTGTCCCCCCTCTCCGTACAAGGAACTCCCGCATGCGTCTCCGCAACTCCGTCGCCGCCGCCGTCGGCGCGCTCGTACTCGTCCTGGCCCTGCCGACCTCCGCCCAGGCGGCCGACGGCCGGTTCACCTACATCTCGCACGACGGGGGCTGGTCGCAGGGGCGTTACCTCTCCGACCCGCCGAGCGGAGTGTGCATCACCCTCCCCGGGGCCGAGGACCCGGTGGGCCGGCCGGCCGACAGCCCGCGCAACGACACGGACGCCTGGGCCAGGGTCTTCACCGGGACCGGCTGCGACGGGGACTACTTCGACCTCCGGCCCTCCGGCGGCCGCGCCTCCGACCGGCTGAAGCTGCGCTCGGTCGTCTTCTCCTGGCCTGACCTGGACTGACCTGGACTCACCTGACCTGACCTGATCCGATCTGCCGTCCGGGCGAGCGCTGCCGACCGTTGTCCCATCGGCAGCGCTCAACCGTGTCCGGCTGCGTCACAGCCAGCCGCGTCGGGCCGCCTGGATGCCGGCCTGGAACCGGGTCTGCGCGTCGAGCACGGTCAGGATGTGCCCCACCCGTCGGGTGACCGTCCGCTGGGTGATCCCCAGCGCCCGGACGATCGACGAGTCCTTCATCCCGCTGGCCAGCATCGCCAGCAGCTCGCGGTCGCGCTGGTCCAGCAGTTCGCCGGAGGCGACGGTCGCGCCCAGCGGGGTCGCCCGTTCCCACAACAGGTCGAAGCAGGTGGCCAGCGCGGTCAGCAGCGGCGAGGCGCGGACGAAGATGGCGGCGGTCGGCGGGTTGGGCCCCGGATCCATCGGGATCATCGCGCTGTGCCGGTCCGCGATCAGCATCTTCAGCTTGACCGAGGGCAGGGTCCTGGCCTCCTCGCCGGCGGCGATGCAGGCCATGGTGAAGGCCATCCGCTGCTTGTCGTCCAGTCCGGAGGAGTCGTAGATGACCCGGCAGGAGACACCCCGGCGCAGCAGTTGGAACTCGATCGGGTTGGCGATCGGGCTGTCGAAGTAGGGCGGGCAGTCCACCACCCGCATCTCCCGCTGCGCGCCCAGTTGCATCTGCTCCACCCGGTGCCGCATCTGCGCCTGGCCCTCGACCAGTTCCACCAGGTCGCCGCTGTCGCCGGGGCGCGCGCCCGGCAGCGCCGCGGCCAGAGCGGTGACCCGGGTCCGCAGTTGTTCCAGCTGTTGGCGACGGGCCTCGGCGAGGGCCTCGACCGCTACCTGCGGCGGGGCCGCGGTGTAGCGGGCCGGGGAGCCGGCCAGCCGGGTGACCAGCCCGGATTCCACCAGCCGCCGCAGGCAGGGACGCATCCGCGCCGGTGTCATACCGACCGATTCGGCGAGCTGGGCCGTGGTGCAGCGCGGGGTGGACAGGACATGCACGTACAGGGTGCTCTCGGCGGCGCCGAGACCAACGGGCTCCAGCAGGATGTCCGGCATGCCGTCCACTTTAGTGAGTGTGCGCAACACCGCCGGGGCGTTGGCGAGTTGTAGCCAATGTCCACCTTTCGGCATTGTGGCCCTTCAACACCGCCCCTACCTTCCTGACCACTGTCCGTCAATTCGGCGGCCGGGGGCCTGTGCGGAGGCGATCCCGGATTCTGCAGCCGTCCTGCACAGTTGAGGAGTCCCACCGTGCGCTCAGCCCGAATACTGCCTGTGGTCGCGATGACCCTGGGCCTCATGGGGGCCGCGATCGGCACCGCCCAGGCCGCCCCGGCCGCGGCCGCCGAGCATGTGGTCAGCCATCCGCGTACCGACGCGGTCACCGTGCCGGCCCAGATCGTCTCGCACTTCTCCCACCTGCTCAACGCCCGGCGCCAGGCCCTCGCCGCCACCCAGACCAGCACCAACTGGTCCGGCTACGCGGCCACCGGCAGTACGTACACCACGGTGACCTCCAGCTGGACCGAGCCCTCGGTCTCCTGCACCGCGGACGGCATCGTCGCCTTCTGGATAGGACTGGACGGCTGGGGCAGCACCAGCGTCGAGCAGGACGGCACCGGCGTCGACTGTTCCAGCGGCTCGCCGCAGGCCTTCGCCTGGTGGGAGACCTACCCGGCCAACTCGATCCAGGAGTACAACAAGCCGGTGGCCGCGGGCGACCGGCTGACCTCGACCGTGACCTCCGAGAGCGGCGGCCGGTACGACATGGTGCTGACCGACTCCACCGAGGGTTGGACCGAGAACAACGTGGTGGCCGGACCCTCGGGTGCCGCCAACGCCAGCGCCGAGGTCATCGCCGAGGCGGTCAGCTCCAACAGCGGCGTCACCCCGCTGCCGAACTTCGGCACCGTGCAGTTCACCGGGTCCACCATCGACAGCGGTTCGCTGCAGGCATCCGGGGCCCAGCCGATCGACATGACTGGCAGCGGCGGCGCCGTCATCGCCTCGACCAGTACGGCCGACAGCTCCGGGGACTTCAACGTCAGCTACGGCAGCGGTACCTCCAGCGGCAACACCGTCACCGTCAACTCGCCCGGGAGCCAGTCCTCGGCCCTCGGCGCCCAGGCCGACCTCCAGGTCAGCGGCACGGACTCGGGCGGCGCGGCGCTCACCTACAGCGCCACCGGGCTGCCGCCGAAGACGAGCATCAGCTCCTCCGGACTGATCACCGGGACGCTCAACACTGCCGGCAGCTACAACGTCACGGTGACCGCCACCGACTCCACCGGCGCGACCGGCAGTGCCTCGTTCACCTGGACCGTGGGCGGCAGCACCCCGCCGCCGCCCGGTTGCGGCGGACTCTCCGCCTGGAGCGCCACCAGCTCCTACGTGCCCGGCGACCAGGTCTCCTACAACGGCGACAAGTGGAACTCGACCTGGTACTCGACCGGCGCGGTGCCCGGCGCGGCCGGCTCCTGGGCCGTCTGGCAGGAGGTCGGCGCCTGCTGACCGGCTGATCCGAACCCACCCGCCCGCGCCGGCTCAGCCCCCGGCGCGGGCCCTCACGTGGTCGGCCGTGCCTCGGGCCGTGCCTCCAACCGTCCATCCGGCTGCTGTCCATCCGGCTGCCCCTCGGGCCGCGCCGGGCGGGGCGGGAGCAGCGCGGTCGACGGCAGCCCGAGCGCGGCGAGCACGGCCAGGACGAGCAGCGCACGGCCCATGGCCGGGGCGCCGGGCGACGCGGCGTGGGCGGAGGCGGCGACGGCGATGCCAAGGGTGGGACCGATGTTCATCGCGGTCTGCTTCAACCCGCCGACCACCCCGGCGTATCCGGCCGGGGCGTCACCGATGACGGTCCCGGTGGCGGTGACCATCACGAACGCGAATCCCGCGCCGAGCGCGGCGAAACTCGCCCCGGCCGCCGCCAACGTGTCGGCCGGACCCAGCCGCGACATCCCGGCTATGCCGAGGACGACGAGGACCGAGCCGACGACCGCGTTCCGGCGCGGTCCGTACCGGCTCAGCGCGGCACCGGCGACCGGTGCGCCGAGGACCATGAACACGGTCAGCGGCAGCACCCGCAGGCCGCAGTCGAGCGGGTCGAGGCGCAGCACGTTCTGGAGGTAGAACGTGGCCGTGAACAGTGCGCCGTACATGCCGGCGCCGGTGAACAGCAGGATCGCCATCGACGCGGTCACCGGTGCGGAGCGGGTCACGGCACGGGGCACGATCGGGTCGGCGGCACGGCGCTCGTGCCGAACGAGTACGGCGGTCAGGCCCGTGGTGGCGAACAGTCCGAGCAGCGTCCGCGGGTCGGCCCAGCCGTGGGCGGGTATCCCGGCCAGGGTGTCGACCAGCACCGCGAGCGCGGCGGCGAGCAGGGCCGCGCCGCCGAGGTCGAGCCGTCGGCCGCCGGTGCCGTCGGTGCTGCCCCCGCGCTCCGCCTCCGGCGGTCGGACCGCGAGGGTGAGTGCGGCGATCAGCACGGCGACCGGCGTGTTGAGCCAGAACACCGAGCGCCAGCCCAGGTGTGCCACCAGCACGCCGCCGAGCAGCGGGCCGACCCCGGCCGCCACCCCGATCGCACTGGTGCGCACGGCGACCACCCGGCCGAGCCGGTCCGCCGGGGCGGCCAGCCGCAGCAGGGCGAGGGTGGCCGGCTGGAGCAGCGCGCCGAACCCGCCCTGGACGGCGCGCAGACCGATGGCCCAGCCGACCGACGGGGCGAGCGCGATGCCGGCCGAAGCGGCCCCGAAGCCGAGGACGCCGACGAACAGCAGCCGCTGGTGCCCGTAACGGTCCCCGAGACGGCCGGAGACGACCAGCAGCGCCGCCACCGCGACCAGGTAGCCGGTGCTGGTCCACTGGACCTGGGCCACGCCGGCGCCGAGGTCCCGCCCCAGGCTGGGCTGCGCCACCAGCAGCACGGTGCCGTCCATGGCGACCAGCATCGCGCCGACCACGCTGACCACCAGCGCGAGCCGGCGGCGCACGGACGCGGTCACCCGGGCACCGGCCCCAGGTGGGCCTCCAGCACCGCCGCCAGCAGCCGATCGAGCGACTCCTCGCCGTCGACGCCGCCGCCGACGTCGACGCTGCCCCCGGCCGTCGCGCCCGTGATCAGCTGCAGGCTGCCCCACGCCCAGAGTTGGGCCAGTCCGTGCAGGTTCGCCCAGAGGGCGGCGGCGGTCACCGCAGCCGACGCCGGGTCGTCCTGCCCGGTCCGGCAACGGGCGACGAGCGCGACCACGCCTTCGAACAGCGGGACCGACGACTCCCGCAACTGCCGTTCGCCCGAGGCGTGCCGGTCGCTGTCGAGCAGATCGTGACGGAACATCAGCTCGAACATTCCACGGCACTCCAGCGCGTACCCGAGGTACGCCCGGGCGACGGCCCGCACCTGGGCCCGGGGTGACGCCGTACCGGCGATCGCCTGCTGGAAGCGGGCCCCGAGGTCCGCGAAGCCCCGCTGGGCGATGGCCGAAAGCAGGGCGTGGTGCGTCGGGAAGTACCGGCGCGGCGCCCCGTGCGAGACCCCCGCCCGGCGGGCGATCTCCCGCAGCCCCACCGAGGCAGAACCCTCGGCCAGCACCAGTTCCACCCCGGCATCGATCAGCCGCTCCCGGAGCGAACCCACGTCGTTCATGGACGCTGTAGTCATAGACACTGTCTACCAGTCTCGGTAGACAGTGTCTACGGCTGCTCGGCCTGCGGGCCGAAGGTCGTGGACCTGGCCGGCGGTCGACCGAGAGCGTCCGCCACGTCGCACAGGGCGCCGACCACCGCGCTGACGACGGGCTCCGGCCCGGCCGCCCCGGTCCGTTGGAACACCGACACCGCCCGGTGGCCGACCCCGGGCAGCGCCGCGACGGCGACCCGCCCCGGCGGGACGTCGGCAAGTGCCAGCCACGGGACGACGGCCGCGCCGAGCCCTGCCTCGACCAGGGCGAGCACGGCCGGGAACTCCATGCAGACGTGGTCGCGGCGAAGGGTCAGCGCGTGCTCGGCGGCGAGCCGGTCCAACGCCTGCCCGCAGGCCGACCCCGGCGGCGCGGCGATCCACGGCAGCTGCGCCAGGTCGGCCATGTTCCGCACCCGGGCGACCCAGCCCGGCGGCACCACGATGCGGTACTCGTCCTCCAGGACGGTCCGCACCGCGATCCCCGCGGTCCGGGTGCCCTCGGCGCCCGGAGCCACCCAGGCCGCCGTCATCGCCGCGTCCTGCTCGGTGATGACGGCGTCGACCGCTCCGGTCCGCAGCTCGCGAAGCGCCGCCGGGCCCTCGGTGTCGACCACCCGCAGCGCTATGTCCGGGTGGTCGGTGGCGAGTCGGGCGATGGCGGGGACCACCAGGTGCCGCACGGCGGTCGGGAACGCGGCGACCACGACCCGGCCCGCGGTGCGTCCGGCGAGCGCGGCCAGTTCCCGGCGCGCCTCGGCGAGCTCGCCCTCGATCCGCTCCGCGCGGTGCGCGAGCAGCCGTCCCGCCGCGGTGAGTTCGACGCGGCGATGGGTCCGGTCGAGGAGCCGGACCCCGGTCTCGCGTTCCAGCTGGGCGATCTGCTGCGAGACCGCCGAAGGGGTGAGGTGGAGCAACTTCGCCGCCTCCATCACGCCGCCGCGCACGGCCACCGCGTGCAGCACCCGCAGCCTGCGCGGGTCGATGTCCATCCGTGAGGCCTCCGATTCACCCGGACTGTCGCGTTGCTTAAGAAACAATCGATTGAACTTCAGTCTGCCTTCATCAATGGTGGACGCATGACATCCCGCAGCAACTCGTCCTCCGGACCGGTCCCCGACGCCCGGGTGCAGTTCGACGCGCAGGTCACCTTCCGCAACGGCGGCGGACTCCAGGTGCAGGGCTTCCGCCTGGACCTGGACCCGGCCCCGGGCTCGACCCCGGGCTCGACCCCGGACCCGGGCCACCAGGAGGTCGACGAGGCGGCCCTGGCCGCCCGCTTCGTGAGCGAGTTGGGCCTGCTGATGGTGGACACGGTGGCCTTGGACCGGGTCACCGTGATCAACGAACAGCACAAGGGCAGCGGCAGGGGGCGGCGGGCGCGCGGCTCGGCGGAGGGCGGCGTTCCCACCGCTCGGCGGCTGGTCGAGCTGAGCCACCGGATCCACGACGGCATGGTCACCTACCCGGGCCTGCCCGGCCCCCGGCTGAGCGACCACCTCTCCCGCGAGGCCTCGCACGGCCACTACGCGGAGGGCACCGAGTTCCAGATCGGCCACATCAGCATGGTCGCCAACACCGGCACCTACCTGGACACCCCGTTCCACCGCTTCGAGGACGGGGCCGACCTCTCCGGCATCGGGCTGGAGCGCCTGGCCGACCTGGACGGCGTCGTGGTCCGGGTCGGCCGCACGGGCGTGGACCCCGCCGATCCCGCTCGCGCGATCGGACCGCTGGTGCTCGCCCCCTACCAGGTCACCGGCCGCGCCGTGCTGGTCCACACCGGCTGGGACCGGCACTGGGGCACGGAGCAGTACGGCAGCGGACACCCGTACCTGACCCGGGCGGCGGCCGAATGGCTGGTGGCCCAGCGGCCGGCGCTGGTCGGCATCGACTCCCTCAACATCGACGACACCGCCGACGGCACGCGCCCCGCGCACACCCTCCTGCTGGAGGCCGGCATCCCCGTCGTCGAGCACCTGCGCGGCCTGGAGCAGCTCCCGGCCGAGGGCTTCCGCTTCCACGCCGCGCCTCCGCGCATCGCCGGCCTGGGCACCTTCCCGGTCCGCGCCTTCGCGGTGACCGACGCTGCGTCCGCGCCCGTGCCCGCGCCCGCGCCCGCGCCCGCGTCCGAGCCCGAGCCCGGTACGGACGACGTCCGATGAGCCTGGCGGTCGCCCTGGCCGGCTGGGCTGCGGCGGGCGCACTGCTCGCGGCCTACGCGCTGGTCTCGATCGGCCGCCTGTCCGGCGCCGGACGCCCGTTCCAGGCGCTCAACCTGCTCGGGGCGGCGGGCCTGATGCTCAACTCCGCCGAGCACCGGGCCTGGCCGTCAGTGGCGCTCAACGGGATCTGGATCCTCATCGGCCTGGCCACCCTGACCGGCCTGGCGTCCGCCCGACGCAGGAACACCACCGCGATGGCGTCGCTGCGGGGGGAAGGGCAGGGGGACGGTTCGGCGCGCCTGCGGAGCTAGGGCGCGCAGCAGGCGAGCAGCGGTGCAGAGACGGGCAGGCCCGGGCGTCCGCCCCGGCTGTCGCGGGCGGCGGCTGGCCAGGGAGCTCTCCAGCACTGCCATGTCCCTGGACCACCACGTCCGCGACAAGGACGAGTTGCTGCTGCTGCTGCTGGAGGAGCACGCCCGGCGCACTCCCCGCCCCGAACTGCCCGTGGCACCCTCCAGCAGGCAGGCGTCCGACGACGCAGCCGCGCCGCCCGGAGCGGTCGGTCACCCGGACGGCGCGTCACATCACAGCAGGGCAGGGCATATCCGTACCGCCCGTGTCCTTCGCCCCCGGCGGCCGGCCCTAGTCGCGGCGCGGCTCGCGGCGCGGCTCGCGAGGCAGGAGCAGGACCGCGAACACGGCCAGCAGCATGATGCCGGCATTGGAGAGGAACGCGACCTGGTAGCCGTGGACCGCGGCGGCGACCGGGTCGGCGGTCCGGTCCGAGCGCGCGGCGAAGTCGGCGATCGAGGTGAGCGCGGCGAGGCCGAGCGCACCGCCGATCTGACGTGAGGTGGTCATCAGTCCCGAGGCCACCCCGGCGTTCTTCGGGTCCACCCCGGCGGTCGCGGCGACGGTCACCGCCAGCAGCATGGAGCTGATGCCGAGGCCGGTGACCAGGGTCGGGCCGAGGACGTGCGGCAGGTAGGCGGAGTGCGTCGGTACGTAGGACATCCAGACCAGGCCGCCCGCCGCGATCAGGCCGCCGCCGGCGAGCAGTGGGTGCGGGCCGAGCCGGGAGAGCAGCGGGCGCGACAGCAGGGTCCCGACCACCAGCACGATCGTCATCGGCACCAGCGCCAGGCCGGACCGCAGCGCGCTGTAGCCGATGCACTGCTGCAGGTAGAGCGTGATCATCACGAGCGCGGCGGTCATGGTCGCGCCGAGGCAGAAGGTGATCGCGTTGCCGACGCCCAGCCGCCGGGAGCGGAAGAAGGACGGCGGCACCAGGGGACTGGCGCTGCCGGTCTCGACCAGGGCGAACAGGGCGAGCAGCACCGGAGCCGCGACGAGCGGTCCGAGCACCTGCGCCGAGCTCCAGCCGTCGATCGGCGCGCGGGTGAAGCCGAAGGTCAGGATGGCGGCGCCGAGTGTGGCCAGCAGGGCGCCGGGCAGGTCCAGCCGGCGTCCCCGCTCGGCATGCCGGGCGGTTCCGGGCAGGACCGGGCCGGAGGCGGCGAACAGCGCCGCGCCGATCGGCACGTTCACGAACAGCACCCAGCGCCAGTCGAGTTCGGCGGTGAGGACCCCGCCCAGGACGACGCCGACCGCGGCGGCCGCCCCGCCGGCCAGGCTCCACAACGCCAGGGCCTTGGTCCGCCGACCGCCCTCGGCGTGGGTGGTGGAGATCAGGCTGAGGCTGGACGGGGCCAGGGCGGCGGCGCCCACGCCCTGGACCGCGCGGGCGGCGATCAGCAGCGCCCCGCCGGAGGCCAGGCCCCCGGCCAGGCTGGCCAGGGTGAAGACGACCAGGCCGATGCGGAAGATCCGGCGGTGCCCGACCAGGTCGCCGACCCGGGCGGCGAACAGCAGCAGTCCGCCGAGTACGACCAGGTAGCTGTCGACCACCCACTGCTGCTGCTCGGCGGAGAGCCTCAGGCTCTCGCGCATGGCCGGAAGGGCCACGGTCACGATGGTCGAATCGAGAACGATCATGAACTGGGCCATGCAGGAGATGGCGACGATCGCGCCGAGGCGCAGCGCCCGGGCGGGCGGGGGAGCGGGATCGGGGGCGGTGACGGTGGTGCCGGGGACATCCCGGTTCTTGCGCATGGTGGCCCTCCCCAAAACGTGAACGACGTTCACAAGTGAACGGCGTTCACGTTAATGTTAGGATGGGGGCCTGTCAACCGAACTGGGCGGGCGAGAAGGAGCGGGTGCCGGATGGTGTTGCGGCGGGCTGACGTCCTGGCGGGCGCGTTGGATCTGCTGGATGCGGAAGGGCTGGACGGGCTGACCATGCGCAAGCTCGGCGCGGCCCTGAATGTCCAGGGCGGAGCGCTCTACCGGCACTTCCCGAGCAAGGAGGCGCTGCTCGACGCCATGGCCGAGCAGCTGGTGGCGGGCGTCGGCGCGCCGCTGTCGCCGGATCTGTCGTGGTCCGAACAGTGCCGTGAACTGGCCGAGCGGATGCGCGCCGCCCTGTTGAGCCGCCGCGACGGCGCGCGCGTGGTGGCCGGGACCTATGTGTCCGCCCCGAACTCGATGACCGCGGGCGCGCGGGCGATCGAGGCCCTCTGTGCCGTGGGCTTCCCGCCGGACCAGGCCGGCTGGATCACCTTCGCCTGCTTCTACTACGTGCTCGGCCACACCATCGAGGAACAGGGCCAGGCCCGGCTCGACCCGGAAGACGACTGGCCCACCCGCCTGGCCGGCGCCGAACCCACGCTGGCAGAGCCGGTGGCCTCGGCGATGCGCGCCCTCGTGACGGCGGACCCGGCCGAGCGGTTCCGCTTCGGTCTGAACATCTTCCTCGCGGGCGTGGTCCAGCAGTTGGCGGAGCTCGAAGCCTGCCGGACGGCGCAGGCGTAGCGCCGACCCGACCCGCCGGTGCGGCGGCCCGGCGGTGCCTTGACGCTCGGCGCAGAGAGTCATGCACTGGAAGGAGCACGAGAAAGAAAGGCGGGCACCTGATGAGCACCATGCAGAGAACGCCGATGTTCGACGTCGAAGCGTTGCGTCGCGGAATCGAGGAGCGCGACGCTTCCACCATGCGCGGCCTGTACACGGACAACGCACAGCTGACCGTCGTGGACCAACGCGACCAGCCGAGCCACCCGCACGAGATCGCCGGAACCACCGCGATCGGCGAGTTCCTCGACGAGCTGTGCGGCCGGGACATGGAGCACCACCTGGAGCAGGTCGTCGTCTCCGCCGACGGCAGCCATGCGGCGTACCTGGAGCGATGCCGCTACCCGGACGGCACGAGGGTGCTGTCCACCTCGATGCTGGACCTGCGTGACGGACGGATCACCGCGCAGACCAGCCTGCAGGCATGGGACGAGGAACCCGGTGCCGGGGAGGCGGCGGCAGCGCCGGCGGCCAGTACGGTCGAGCACCTGGACTTCGGCCGACCGGACGAGGTCCGTACCTTCCCGCACGGCCGGGCGGAGATCCTGAACCTGGGCGGCGGGGCGGTCGGCCGCCTGGTGCTCGAACCGGGCTGGCGCTGGTCCCAGGACGTGAAGCCGCTGGCGGGCACCGAGTGGTGCGAGGCGCCGCACTTCCAGTACCACGTGTCCGGAAGAATCCGCGTCCACATGGCCGACGGGACCGAGTTCGACGTGCAGCCCGGCGATGTGACCGTGCTGCCCTCGGGCCACGACGCCTGGGTGATCGGCGACGAGCAGGCCGTGGCCGTGGACTGGCAGGGTGCGGTCCACTACGGCGAGAAGGCCTGAGCGGCCCTTGGACGACGGGCAGTTGATCTTCACCTCGACACCGGGGGCGAGAGTTCCCGTGCGTTCGGCGCCGACAGATCAGCGGCATCGTCGAGATCTTCAGCGGTGTCGGCCACGTCGTGGGGGGCCGAGTTCAGCGTCTCCCGAACCTGACCGACGCCTACGGCGGGAGCCGACGACCAGGCCGTGTGGACAACTCCTTGAGAACTCCTCTGCGGTAGGGCGCGCAGAGATCCTCCCACTGCCTGGCCGGCTTCCCCCCATCGGGCGACCACGGGCGACGACGCCTGCGAGGGGACAGCAGGGTCAGGCCCGGGCGAAGGCCGGCGGATGTACTGCAAGGGCCGCCACCCGGGTCACGGGTGGCGGCCCTTGCTGGACGTACCGACGGCTGGTCAGTTCAGGCTGAGGAAAGCCGAATCGTCGCGCGGGTCGGTGTCGTACGGAGGACGCCGGTTGCCGATGCCCTCGCCCCACTGGATCTTGACGGATCCCTTGGCTCCGGCAATCACCGTGTTGACCCGGACGGTCAGGGTGAAGGTGTTGACCTCGCCCTTGACGAAGTAGGCGCCGGCCGAGCAGAGGTACGGACCGTGGGCGGTCACGGTCGGGTCGAAGCTACGGGACGGCTGGCAGTTGGCAGAGGAGCCGATGATGGTGGTGCCGGGTGGCGGTGTAACCAGGACGCCGGGGCTGCCCTCGCCGCCACTGTGGTCGTAGAGCGTCGCCGGGCCGTGGTCCACCAGGGAGAAGGTGAACTTGACCGTCTGCCCCTTCGCGGCCTTGGCCGTCCCCCCGGTCACGCCGAAGTCGTCCGTGTTGCGGGCCGAGATTGAGGCGACCTGGTAGTTGGCGCTGTCACCGTCGGCGGCCAGCAGCATGGCCGTGCCGGCCGGTGCGGTGGAAGGAACGCCTGCGGCCAGCACCTTGAGGCCGAGCTTGGCCCCGGTGCCCTGCTTCCAGGTGTGGCCGGGCAGGAGCCAGTAGTTGTCAGCGGTGTAGCCGAGCGGCTCCACCATGCTGTCGAGGTAGGTGTACAACGCCGTCTGGTCGACGTGCAGCCCGACCGGGACCGCCAGTTCGGCCGTCTCGCCCACCTTCACCCAGCTGCTGATGGAGCAGATGGCGAGGTCGGTCAGATGCGGATACGCAGTGCCGGTGCCGTAGCGGCAGTTGGAGTAGTGCGTCGTGAAGTCCAGTCCGGCCGAGGGCATCAGGACGACCTGGACTCCGGCCGAGGGCCGAGTGCCGGCGTTGGTGAACTTGATCGGCTCGGACAGGTTGGATCCGATGGCGACGTTGGTGTGGTTCACCATCGCGCCGAGGTCGAACTCCGGTCCACCGACGGTCACCGTCCCGCTTGAGCCGACGATGCGCACGCCGGCCGTGGCCCGGCCGCTGATCGTGTAGCTGCCGCTGGCGCCCTGCGGCGCGCCCTTGAGCGCGCTGAGGGTGATCTCACCCGAGGTGCCTATGCCGCCGCCGATCTGGGTCGGCTGGACTCCCTGGTCGCAGGTGGCGATCAGGCCCTTTGTGACGCAGCCGTCGCCGAAGGTCACATTGGCGACCTTCGCCAGCCCTCGCGCGTCGATGGTCAGCGTGACGTCGGTGTCGTTCGGCAGCTTGGTGACATTGGAGTTGAGCGTGATGTTGGGCTGCGCCGTCAGCGCCGCACCCTTGGCCGGTGCCGGGGTCAGCGCGGTCGGGGTGGGCGCCTGGACGGTGAGCACGGGCTGAACGGGGGCCGCTGTGGCGGTGCCGATCCCGGTCAGCATGGCCGCGGTGCTGGTGATCGCGGCGACGGCGACGCCGAGCGTCCGCCGTGCTGGGTTATGTCCCACTGAATGTCCTTCGGTCACAGGGATAGCACCGTGAACTCTAAGGACGTGTGCTGACATCCCCGTCATCATTTGGCCGGGACCTATCGGACAGACACCACCAGGGCCTTGCAAACGGCACGCTGCTCTCAGTCGACTCTTAACTTCAAGGGGACTTGGGCGGACGGCCGCGCCGCACGCGCTAGCCTCCCGGCTGAGGTGTCAACGCCTGGTGGAGGGCCGAGCTCGGCCCGAAGATGATCGCGGACATCATCATCGGCACATAGCTCTCGATCGGCACCTTGTCGGCGACGCCGAGGACGGAGACGCCCCAGCCCCATTGGAAGACCGCCACCACCACGCCGTAGGAGGCGCCGATCGAGAGCAGGTTGAGCACGGCCGCCTTGACCGCGACGAGCATGCCGCGGAACACCGTGAGGATGATCAGGAAGGCCAGCCCGACCACCACCGCGATGATCAGCGGCAGCCGGGCACGGATGATGTCGGTGAAGTCGAACTGGGCGGCGGTGACGCCGGTCAGGTAGGACCGACTCGGCGCGACGGGCCATGAACCAGGAGCACGTAGAGAGAAGAAGCGCAGAGCCGCCTAGGTAGCAAACTCGCGGGTCAGGGCCACATCAGGCAGTAGAGCTGGTGGCCGGCGTCGTGCAGCCGGTTGGCGAAGTCCTGCCACTCGTGCAGCTATTCGCGCGGGGAATGCGCTGATCTGCGACGATGCCGTGAACCCGCCGCCGGCCAGCGAGAATCGCCTTTCATGGCTTTCGCTGATCGGCGGCACTTTTCACGCCCAAGTGCCCTGAAAGTGCCCTGTGCGGTCAGGCGTTTCGCCGACGTGGCCGCCTAGGCTGACGCCATCCCAGCTACCGTATTACGGCGTGATACGATTTGCCCATGGCGAAGACGAGGATCTCCATCAGCCTGGATCCCGATCAGGCCGAACGCATCAGGCTGGCCGCGGAGGAAGGTGGTCAGGACGTATCCGCCTTCGTGGTTGCCGCCGCACTCACTGAAGCCGTCCGCCGGGAGCGCATCGCCGCGTCCTTCGCGGATATCGACGCAGCCATTGCTGCCGCTGAGGCCGAGGCGGAGTCCTTGGACTGGCCGCCTGCGAGCGATGCACCCGCAGACGAGGAGTCCGTTCGGATCAGGGAGCAGGTTGCGGCAGCCCGAACTCGGGCGGCAGCTATCCGTGCCCGTCGGAACGCGGCATGAATTGGGGCTGCCCGACGCGTCCTGACGCTGATTCGCTCGGTGACGTGGTGTACGACGCGGGGATGCTCATCGCGCTCGCCGACCCGCGTGATCGGCGAGCGCGAGTGCTTCACGCGGAGTACTGCCTGACTGGGCGTCCGGTCGTTCCTGCCCCGGTGGTCGCTCAGGCGTGGCGGGGAGGGGCTCGCACCGCCTACCTGGCGCGGGCCCTCAAGGACTGTGCGGTGGTGTGCTGCTACACCGAGGCGGAGTGGCGCAGGGTGGGCGAACTGATCGGCCGGGCGGATCTGAACCCGAAGAAGAAGCCGGATCCTGTGGACGGCTTGGTCGCCCTCACGGCCGTGGAGATCGATGCGACGATCGTCGCGACGTCGGACGGGGACGACATCCAGGCGTATCTGGACCAGATCCACGGCAGCCAGGCAATCACGGTTCTCGGCGTCTGACCCGGTCGCGTCTTCATGGGCCGAACCGGAAGTGATATGAAGTTCCGGCAGAGTGCCCTCAAGGTGCCCTGGGGAGATCTGGCAGGATCCTGGCCGGCTCCGGATCTCACTCACCCAGGACGGCTAACCCGCAGCTCAGGGCCACATCAGGCAGTACAGCTGGTGCCCCGCGTCGTGGAGCCGGTTGGCGAAGTCCTGCCACTCGTGCAGCAAATGATCACCCCAGGTCGCTGACCTGGGGTGATCCGCTCAAACGCCCGCTGACCTGGGATTTCAGTGTTCAGCACCTTGCACCGTTCATGGTCGTTTTCCGCCCCTATGTGCACGCGATGTGCACGCGCTAATTCGCCGCGACGAGGTGCTCCGCAGTAGATCGAACCCTGATCGCGCGAGAGCGATACCGTGGAGCGAGTCGAGACTGCCTGGGACAAAGGAGGTGACCCTATGAGCATCACAGCTGATCATCGCCCGCAGATGAGCGTCGAGGAGTTCGAGGAGATCGCGGCCCATACGCCCGAGACCGTCACCTTGGAGTTCATCAACGGGAAGATCGGAGTAAAGGCAGTGCCTGACGGTGACCACGGGGCGATCATCATGTGGCTGCTGCGGCGGTGCATGCAGAGCCGTCCAGAGCTGGACCTGCACATCGAGCAGGGCCTGCGTGTGGATGCCTACCGGTCCGGCCACGCCCGCCCGGACGGTGTCCTGGCTCCGATCGCCCACTTCGCCGGGCAGGGCGAATGGGCTGACCCGCAGGGTGCGCTGATGGCGGTCGAGGTCACGTCCTACGATCCCGACACGGACCGACGTGACCGAGTCGAGAAGCCGGCGGCCTATGCCGAGGCAGGCATCCCGGTGTACCTGCTGATCGACCGGGACAGCTGCGAGACGGTGGTGCACACCGAGCCCGAGGGTGGGAAATACCGCAGCATCCGATCCGATGCGTTCGGGGCGAACGTCGTGATCCCCGGCCTGGGGATCACTCTGGAGACCGAGATCCTCAAGCAGTACGTTCGCTGACCTCCGCCCGGCTCAGAGCCACGAGGCAGGAGAGCTGGCGGTCGGGGTCGTGGAGGCGGGTGGCGAAGTCCTGCCATTCGTCGAGCTATTCGCGCGGTCGCGGCGCTGACTGCGACGATGTGGCGAAAGTGCCCTGCCGGGAACGTGCGGGATGGTCGTCAGACGGCGACGAGGCGGACGTCCTGTGCGTTCAGCGCTGCCAGGTAGGCGCTGATGTCGTCTGGGTCGCTGGTGAAGACGACTGCGCTGCCGTGGCGGACTGCTGTGATGGCGACCAGGGCGTCCACCACGTCAGGCCGCTTCCTCGGCGGCAGATCCGCAGCGCCCAGGGCTCCGCCGATTCGGTGCCACTCGGCCAGGTCCAGGGCCGTGCTGCAGTGCAGGCATACGGGTTGTCCGGCGGCCGTCGGGCGCAGTGCACCGGGTGAGCTGCGCGCGTGCGGGATGGTGCAGTCCCGTAGGGCGGTTGCCAGTGCGTGGACGGTACTTGGGGCGGGACGCCAGACCTGCCCCAGGACTGGCCCCGGCACGATGGCGCGGTGCAGGGTCGCCTTCAGTCCTTCGTGCAGGCGGACAGCCTTGGCCTTGCGATCGGCGAGCGCGATCAGCATTCCGGTGTCGTAGATCGGGACGCGGGCGTTCACGCCGCGTGGTCAGGGCGCTGCTGCCGCCCTTGCGATCGTGCGGGTCGGTCGGAGCCGTAGACGAGTTCCATGGCCTCGTCGACCTCGCGTCGCTCTTGCTCGGTGAGGTCGTCCTCAGCAACGTCGGGCAGGGCCGGCAGTTCTGATGCTTCGGCTTCTGCTGCGGCGATGACCGCGTCGATGGAGGCAAACTGTGCCTCCAGCTCATCGGTCTCGGCCATCTGCCGGGTCGCAGCGTTGACGAGGTAGGCCGAGACGTCCATCCCGGCACGGTCGGCGTGCGCTCTGATCCGCTCGGCATGCTCTGCATCGAGGCTGATGCTGATCCTGGTCTTCGCCATAGCTTCAGTGTATGACGCGTATTACGGTAGGCCAAGCCGCTACTGCCCAGGCGCCGGGCAGTAGGGGTCGTGGTTGCCGAAGCTCTGGCGGCGTGCCCTCAAAGTGCCTTGGGGGACATCTGACAGGCCCCTTCGCCGACTCCGAATATGGCCCGAAGAGGCGGTAAACCCGCAGGTCACGGCCACATCAGGCAGTACAGCTGGTGCCCCGCGTCGTGCAGGCGGTTGGCGAAGTCCTGCCACTCGTGGAGCTATTCGCGCGGCCATGGCGCTGACCTGCGAAAACGTGCCAAAAGTGCCTCTGAGCTGCGAAAACTACCTTTCGTGGTTTTCGCTGTTCGGAGGCACTTTTCAGCGCCATGTGCCCTGAAAGTGCCCTCGTGGCGCCCTGCTGGCGGCTCAGCCCGCCGGTCCCTCCGGGGCTGCGGCGAGCCTCACTCGATGGCGGGGCAAGTCGACCTCCGCGACCCGGACCGTGATCAGTTCGCCCTCTGTGACGAGCTGCTCCGGGGAGTCGACAGGCCCGTCCGCCAGTTCCGAGACGTGGAGGAACCCCTCAACGCCGGGAGCGAGGTGCACGAAGACCCCGAAGGGGATGATCTTCGTGATTGGACCTCTGATGACCTTGCCGGCCTGCTTGGCGAAGCGAACGAGCGGATTCTCCTCCAGAGCCTTCAGCGAGATCGCAACCTGGCCCGAGCGCGTCTCGGAAATGAGCACCTCTGCGGTGATCCGCTGCCCGACCTGCACGACCTCGGAGGGATGGCTGATTCGCACCCACGACAGCTCCGGCACACGGATGAACCCGGTGCAGGTGCCCTCCGGCTCGCCGTCCAGGTGGACGAACACGCCGAAGTTATGAACCGCTGACACCGTCCCGGTCACGACCTGCCCGCGCTGGTTCGCCATGAGAAAGGCCCGGAGGGCCGGGTTCTCACAGGCCTTGGCAGAGAAGAGCAGCCGCCCGCTGCCCAAGCGTCCGATCTCCTCGGCTTCGATCTCCTGGCCCACGCTGAGGATCTCCGAGGATGCGGCGCGTCGCATGGACACCTCGTCCCCCGGGATCCGCCCGGTCCGGGCGTCCGGTTCGGTGGCGTCCACGACGCTCACAAGCACATCCGATCCGTCGAAGCCGATCACCCTCACCTTCCTCACCGGACCAGGGCCGAGCCGGTTGGCCAAGGAACGGAGGCGGGGATCGGAGGCGGAATCGGACATGAGCAGGAGCCTAACGAGACCGCACCATCCCGGTGAAGCCTTCAACGCAACCGCCACCAACCTGGCATGATCCGGGCTCGGGACGAGTGTGGGAGCAAGCATGGACGAACGGCTGGACCCGGTGCAGATCATCGCCCGACCGATCCGAGGGATGGAGCAGGATCGAGCCCAGGTCTTCGGCCTATGGATGCACTGCGCGCGCAAGGCAGGCTGGCAGGTCGAGCCGGTCGATGCACCCGTCGATTCGGCTAGCGGCGAGTGCGGCGTCGTCGATGTCGAGGGTCTCCGCTATCTGATTCGCGTGGGGCTGCGCGGTCGTGGCCGGGCGGTCACGGCTCCTGATGCCCATGTGGGCGCGTTCGTTGCGAACGCCGTCCTGGAGGGTCGTGGGCTTGTCTCGTACCCGGTCTTCTCCCTGACCGTCTGGGCTGAGCCCGTCCTGGGCTCGGACGAAAGGTGAATCGGTGAGTTCGCGCTCGACGCGGTTCGACTCGGTCGCCGTCGACTCGGTCGCCGTCGACTCGATTGTCGGTGGCTGTGAGTAGGGTCCACCCGAAAGCGTTGCTCTCGTCGTGGGAGGGATATTGGGCGCCAAGACTGGTCTGCTCGTGTACGCCGACGGGGACGTGCCTGTCCGACTGAAGGGGGTTGGCACCGCTGACCTGGAGCAGACGAGCGCCATGATGCTCCGCCTCTACCCCGGCTGGACCGTCGAACCGGCTGCTGCGGCCTCGAATCTGTGGGAGGGGGTCTACCCGCCGGACGGTCGAGCGTATGCAGCGAGCTGGCCGGGCGTGGAACTGCTCTGCGATCGACGGGTTATGGTCGATCGTCCGTCTCAACTCCCGGATGAGCTGGTCGCTGCGAGCGCGGGCCGACGGATGGTTATGCACGCCATGCACAGCGTGGTCGACTGGCTGGCGTTCGGCGTATGGGAGGACGGACGCCTCATTCGCTCGCTGAGCCTGTCCCCTGACAGTGGGATCGTCGAGGACATCGGCGAGCCGCTGCCCTTCGAAGCGCCCTTCTGGGCCGGGGAACGCCCAGCGGACGTTGTTTCCTGGCCCGACGCGGAAGAAGACGAGGAGCCCTACCCCCTGCCCTTCCATCCCCTGGCGATGGGGGAGGACGCGCTGCGCGCACTGTGCGGGTTCATCCTGGAGGGCCGCCCGGAGCCCGACGACGTGGACGCGGACGCCATCGGCCTCCATGGCTTCGTTGTACGGGACCCCGGGGCCCCGGATCCCGCCGTGAAGGAGGCTGCACTCAGAGCTGCGGTGGCGGCCATGGGACCGCCGCGCACCTACAGGTTCGGCCCCGATGGCAAGCTGATCAACGACGATGCCTCGTAGTGAAGGGATCTGGCTGTTCTGGTGAGAACAGGCGTGGGCGTGTCCTGAACCGGACTGTGACGATGGGGAGTTCAGGTGATCCGGGTGCAGCCCAGTCAGCAGATGCGCGATCTCGGCTGGTCCAGTACGGTGCCGAGATCCTGGACCGGCCCGCCCGACCGTTGAACCTTCCTGCTGAGCGGGCGGAGGCTGAAGCAGCGTCGATCGTCCGTTCACTTCGCTCGACCCGATTCGGGCCAGGGGCAGTTGGTGCCGGCGGCCCGCGGGCTGGCGGAGAGAGCCGACCACTTCCGACTAGAGGCTGACAGCTGAACCAAAATCGCAAGTTTGATGTAGATAACTGAACCACTGGGTGTATGGTGCTGGGGTTGGCGAAAGCTCTCACTCCAGGAGTGCTGCGTGAGTGATTCCATCCCTGCCTGGGCGCAGGACGACTTCGGCGAGCACGCGGCTGAGGTGCGCAATGCGGTGCTGTCGGCGCTGCGGACCACCGGTAAGACGATGCTGGAAGTGAAGGCGGTCGCCAACTCGCGGCGGAACTTCGCACCGGCTGGGGCTCGGATGACGAATCAGTTCGAGCGGCTCACGCAGCATCTAGAGGCGCTGGATCTCCCAGAAACCGAACTCGTCAAGACCGGCACGTGGTACGAGCTGGCGCTGGTAATGAATCGGCTGTTTTACCCGGTCTGGATCGAAGGGGTGGACCGGGAGCCGGGCGACCAGTGGCCGAAGAAGTCGTTGTCTGGCGTGGTGAGGGAGCTGTTCGCCGTTACAGACTCTGGCCGGCCGCGCTGGGTCGAGGACCCGCTCCTAGGACTGGACGTTCCAGAGCTCGTTGTGCGTCGTTCCCTGGCTGAGTTGGCTGGCCGCGATCCTCGACCCCGTCTCGTGCTCGTCATGTACGAGACCGACCACGGCGGCCTCCATCGAGCCTGGTGGGGGCAGGCGGAACTGGTGGATGAGAGCGGTGCCCTGCGATGGCTCGCCGAGCCTGAGCTGCTGTCTTCGGATGGCACGGCTACGCTGGCCTCCGTTCCCCAGCAGCGAGACGAAGATCGTTTCGATGCCGGAGCGCCGCCCGAGGTACCGATGGCCGAGCGAAGCGCTCACGAGCGTGGTCTGGACATCACCCCTCAGACCGAGAAGCCCGAGCCAACGGAAGACGACGCGACCGCAAGTGAAGAGGACTGAGCAGCCCACCATCCCCAACCTTGGCCTCGTCAACGACGTATCGCCGAGGGCAGTCTGGGATGCCTTCCATCCGCCCAGGCTCACTCAGGCACGCCATCTGGCGGGCATGACCAAGAAGGAAGTCGCTACTCGTATCGGTGTCTCTCCGGCAGCTGTGGGTCAGTATGAGACGGGAAGCAGCAAGCCCCGTCCGGAGCTGTTGCCCCGCCTTGCCGACGTGTTGGAAGTTCCGGTTGAGTTCTTCTTGGCTGGGCGTCCGATGGGCAAGCTCGACACCTCAATGGCGCACTTTCGGGCCCTTCGTTCGACGAGCAGTGCACAGCGGGACCGTGCTCTTGGCTTCGCCGCGCAGGTCTGGGAACTGACCCACGCTCTGGAAAAGCGCATTCAGCTACCGTGGGTCGACCTCCCAGGATTTGCTGGTGGCGAGGTCCATCCTGGAGTGGACCTGCCAGCGGAACCGGTTGCGGCTGCACGTGAACTGCGCCGACGCTGGAGCCTTGGGAAGGGGCCCGTCCGTCACCTTGTGCGTCAGATGGAGGCTCACGGAATCGTTTTGGTCGCGCCGTCGGACGCGGATCCGAGCGCTGCCAAGGTAGATGCCTTCGCCAGCGCCGGACTGCCCCGACCTCTCGTGATCCTGACAGCTAATCGTGCGGACGATGTGTACCGTCATCGCTTCAGCGCCGCGCACGAGCTCGGTCACTTGGTGCTGCACTCGGCCTCAACCGGAGATGCTGCCCAGGAGCATGAAGCAAACGCGTTTGCTGCGGCCTTCCTCACGCCCGCGGAGTACATCAAACCGCTCCTTCCGAGTCGGATGAATCTCGCGCACCTTGCCGACTTGTCTCGCGCATGGGGTGTCTCGGTCAAATCCCTCATCTACCGTTGCCGCGAGCTCGGCTTGACGTCGGAGGCCAGCGCGAGCCGGGCTTACCAACGGCTCGCGGCTCTTTCCAGGCAGCCAGGCTTCGCTCCTGAGCCTGTCGCTGGTTTTCCGGGGGAGCAGCCTGTGATGCTCAGCCAAGCGTTCGAGCTTGCTCGTCGAGAATCGGGCCTTACCGTCCAGGAGCTAGCCAGGGAACTGGCGTGGAAGCCTGAGAGGGTGCGTGTTCTTCTCGGAGTGGCTGACACACGTCCCGTTCTGCGTCTCGTGTGAAAGTCTCCCCATTCGTATGGATGCGGATGAGAAATGGGTGGGTCGCGCAATTTACGCGTAGTGCTGGTTCCCGCAGTGATTTGAATCCATCACGTCGAGGGGGCGCGTGATCGGGTTCTCCTTGACCGAATGGTCATCGAATGTGTCTTCGGTCCCCAGTTCTAGATGGCCTGTTCATCGGGAAGCGAAGTCAGGTACATGGGATCGATCTCATGACTACCTTGGATCATGTGAAGGTCGGTGAACTGAGTCGCAGTTCCTCCTGCCACGATCGATACAATGTTGGGCCAGATGCAGTTGCTCATGTAGTTAGACAGTGCCAGGAATTCTTCGCCGCCAGGGGTATCGCGGCCCAGGATTCGTGGGCGTAGGATGGATCCCTTGTGGTACTCGCCATTGCGGTACTTGTCGTCGTGTCTACGCACGACGCTCTCGTACGGCGCAAGGAATCGCCACTTAGGTTGTTCTGCGACCCATGTGAAGAACTTCGCCTTGTAGGAACGCTTGCCGGACGGCTCCAGGTCGGTGCCCGTCTCCAGGAAGTAAACTGCTCGCATCAGCTTCTCCCAGGCGATCCGTGAGCGCCCGATAAGCGACTGGTCGACTGCCATCAGCTTCAGCGTTTGTCGGGGAGAAGCCGAATGCAGCGAGGAGTGGTGCTGAGGAGCGTAGTAGTGTTCGTTGGCGATACCGAGGTCAAACTTGATATAGTGCAGTTGTAGGCGCACCTCGGTGAAGCGGTTGGCCAGCACCTCCAGTCTGTCTGACGGGTACAAGCCAGAACCTATGTAGGCGTCAACAAACTCAACCGCGCCAAAGCCTTCGCTGCGTTGCAGCGTCGCGTAGACCAATTCTGCGGCCTCTCCGTAGTTCGCGCTGTACTCCTTCGCTGCAGCGTCAAAGAAGTCATCTATTTGCGCGGCCAGTGCACGGGCGGCATCCAAGTCTTCATCCATGCTCGCAAATACTAGCGGCACAGCAGCGCATGGGCAGCCCGGTTCGGATATTCGCGGCGGCCTGCTGAGCTGGTCGCAGAAGCGGACTGTCGTCCGGCAGGCATTGCCTATGCATTGCGACTGAGTAAGCTACACCGTGCCTACATACAACGCTTAGGCTTACGACCATGGCTGACTACCTAGCAGTTCTCACGACGACTGACTCCGCTGACTCGGCTGCCGCACTTGCTCGTTCGGCGGTGACCGCCCGGCTGGCTGCGTGCGCCCAGGTCGACGGGCCGATCACTTCGACGTACTGGTGGCAGGGCGAGGTGGAGACCGCGCAGGAGTGGCGGGTGCTCTACAAGACCACAGCTGAGCGGTACCCGGCGTTGGAGGCCCACATCAAGGCCGAGCACTCCTACGACACCCCGGAGGTGATCGTCGGCGAGATCCCGACCGGCAGCCGCGAGTACCTCGCCTGGATAACCGAGGAGACCCAGCAGTCCTGAGCGGATGGACGCGGCCCGCGGTGCCGTCCGGGCAGCTGAGGCCCTGGCTCGGACGACCTCAACGGAGCACCGTCTGTAGCTCGTCGGCGAGGTTGCGGGCCTCGCTGCTGTCGTTGGCGGCCAGGAGTTGGTGCAGAGCGGTGAGGCGGTCGCGGCTGAGCTGGACTTCGCCGCGTTGGGCCTCGGTAGCTGCCCGGCGGGCGACTTCCGCGCCCTGGTCGATACGGCCGGCGCGGACGTACGCGGTGGCCACGTCCGCGAGGGCGACGGCGTTGGCCTTGTCCTGGCCGGTCAGGTGGCCGATGGTGCGCTCGGCGGCGTCCTGCACGTCGACGTGTCCGATACGGCCGTAGGCGTTGGCCTCCATGGAGGCGAGCCGGGCCGGGCCGAGGAACCGCACCCACGGCTGGGCCTGGTCCGGATCGGCGTAGTCGTAGGCGGTGACCGCTCGATCGAGCGAGCGTACAGTGCTGGACCGGTCTCCGACCGCCGCGGCCTCCTCCGCTTCGCGGGCGGCGGCCCATGCGCGAGCTGCCGCGTACGCGGGGCCCTTTACGTGGGTCTGGGCGGTGGACAGCAGGCTGCGGGCCTTGGCTGAGTCGCCCCGGTGGGCGGCGGCATACGAGGCGTAGATCAGGGCGAGGGCAGTCAGTGGCGGGTGGTTGGCTTCCGCTCCGGCGTCGGCCGCGACGCGGTAGTAGCGGGAGGCTCCGGCCTCGTCGCGCATGTCCCAGGTCATCCATCCGGCCAGTGCGGCGGTCTCCCCGGCCGCGACCAGCAGGGCCTGGCGATGCTTCCCCGCCTGGGGCAGGACGCTGATGATCGTGTCGAGATGTGCGTAGACCCTTGGTCGCATCAAGCGTGCGGGGATGCCGTGTTCGGCGAGGTAGAGCTGTTCGGTGGTGCGGGTCAGGGATCGGGCGGTGCGAGTGTCCACGGGAGCACCGGCGATGGCGGCGGCGAGGCGACCCCAGGGCTCGGTCACGGCGCCGGCCGCTATGGCGGTCGCGCCCAGGAAGGTCCGTCGGTACACGGTCTCGAACTCCTCATCCACGGGGGTAGCTGCCAGGCGGCGCTTCTGCCGGGCAGCGACGACCGCCCGCCGCAGATGCTCCTGCGGTACCCCGAACGACCGAGCGGTGTGGCTCTGCCAGAACGGGGACAGCAGTCGTTCCTCGCGCTCCCAGCGGGAAACCGTGTGACGATCCACGGGTAACCCGGACTTCTCGGACAGGTCGGCGGCCTGTTCCGACTGGGAGCGTCCGGACTCCTCGCGCAGAGCACGCAGCAGCGGTCCGATCGTCTCAATGCCCATGATGCGCGCCCCCATGGCCCGATGCGGAAGTGGATCAGATTTCTGGACCACAGAAGTGGCCCACAGTCAGGAACGGCCCCCTACGGGGTTCCTCCTGAGTTTGTACACCCGCAGTTGACTGAGCATCAGCCCGTTCGCGGTTCATCGCTCGCAATCTGCCAGGAGTCGATCGCATGTCCTACCCCGTACTTCCCCCAGGAGCTGGGTCCGCACCCGCCGATACAGCGGCAGTCACGGACTCGCGCCCGGCCGGAACCCAGGGACAGGACGTGACGAAGGCACCGACCGGGCCGCAGATCGGCGACCTCGTCAAGGACAACGACGGCCACGAGTTGGTCGTCACGGACGTCCACAGCGGCCAGCTGATCGTACGACCGCTCCACAGCAACCGCGAGCTGCCGGCCGACTCTCCGGAAGCCCTGACGGTTGTGGCCAGACGGGGTCAGTGGGGCGGTCGACCAGGCGAGGAGTGGGCCCGGTGAGCGGGCGTCACGCCGGACCCGACCCGGTGACGATCGCGTTAGGCACCGTCTGGGCCGGTGCCAGCGCCGTGCTTCTGACCCTCCTCGCGATCCTGGCCCACGAGCCGTGCTCATGCTCTCCCGGGGCATCCGCATCCGCTCCGGTGTCGGCACCGGACCTGTCACCGCCGGGCACCTGAGACCCGGCCCTGCCCGCGCACCCCTGAGCCGTGCGGGCGGGGTCGGCACCAACCTCCGTCCGGTGATCCGGGCGGACGGCGGCGGTCTTGCTGGGGCAGGGCCGCCGCACCATCCCCAACCAGTAGGAGGATCCGAAATGGCACCAACTGCACTGAGCATCCTGGACCGCGCCCCCGTGGTGGACAGCGACCCGCTCGACCTGGACGTGTCCGTGATCACCGAGGTCGGCGCGGACCGGATCCCGGTGGCCTGCGGCACCTCTGACGGGTGCGACCCGTCCTGTGCCAGCTCCTGCACCAGCGCCGTCTGACCTGCTGTCCAGCCCGCTCGACGTGGGGCCGGGATCTCCCTCGGCCCCACCCCACCCCTCTCAGGTACGGCGGAGGAACCGATGAGCGTCCCCGGCAAGCCGCTCTACCAGCACACCGGTACCGCACTGCTGCGGGCAGCCACGGTGCCGCTGACCCGTGGCACCGACTGGTGGCCGGACCCGGCCGACACTGCGGACTGCCGCCGCTGGCTTGGGCAGGTCTGGTCCCGGCCGGAAGTTGCCGACGCGATCCGTGATGCCAGCCCCGGACTGGCCGGGCGGGTCGACGCGATCCGCGCCGACCGCCCGGTCACGGACAAGCAGATCCTGCGCGCGACCGAGTCCACCGCCCGCTACCTGCTGCGGTCCACCGGCCGCCCAACGCCGTTCGGCCTGTTCGCAGGAGTGGCCCAAGCGAGGCTGGGGCCGACCGCCACAGTACGGTTCGGCACCGGCCATCGGCCGGTCGCCCGGGTCGATACCGAGTGGCTGGCCAGCGTTGTCGATCGTCTGGAAGCCGTCCCCGAACTGCTCGAGCGCTTGGACTTGGTGTTCAACAACCTCGCCGCTCAGCGTGGTGGCCGACTCCAGGTACCCCATGGCGGACCGAACCGCGTCAGCGTCCGCTACACCAGCGCGATCCGAGTGCTGCGGGACGCCGCCGCCAGTGCGGCCCCGTTCGCGGATCTGGCGGACAAGCTCACCGAGACCGTGCCCGGCGCCGACCGGTCCCGCGTCACCGCGGTGCTCGCCGAGCTTGTCCGGCAGGGCTTCCTGATCACCTGCCTGCGGGCCCCGCTCACGGTCACCGACCCCCTGTGCCACCTGCTCGACCGGCTTCGCGAGGCCGGAGCGGACACCGTGCCGGCCGTGGTGCCGGTCCTGCGGGAACTTGAGGCCGTCCGCGACGACCTCGCCCAGCACAACAGCCAGGGCGGTCCAGTTCAGGGGCGCGCGGAGATCGTCGGACGCCTGCGAGACCTGTCCTCGGCCGGACGCACCGCGCTGGCAGTGGATCTGCTGCTGGACTGCGATGTCCAGGTGCCCCGCGAGGTGGCCCGTGAGCTGGAGCGGGCCGCCGACGTCCTGCTGAGACTGACCCGCCAGCCGACCGGCGAGGCGGTGTGGCGCGAGTACCGTGCCGCGTTCTGGGAGCACTACGGCATCGGCACCCTGGTCCCCCTGACCGAGTTCCTGGACCCGGCCGCCGGACTCGGCTTCCCCGCGCAGTACCCCGGCAGCACAATGACCCCGCCGGTGGCCGCACCCACGGCACGCGATCAACGGCTGCTGGCCCTGGCCTGGCAGGCGATGGCCGACGGCAGCGGCGAGATCCTGCTGACCGACCGGATCATCGACGAGTTGACCGACGGCGCACGTCTCGACGAGCACCGCATCCCGCCGCACGTGGAGATCGCGGCCCGGATCCAAGCCGGAAGCACGACCGCGTTGGAGCGTGGGGACTTCACCGTGACCGTCACCCCGGCTCGCGCCGCTGGAACCCTCACCTCACGGTTCACCCCCGTCGCCACCGGCACCGGCCTGGCCGACATCTACCGGGGCCTGCCTGCCTCGACAGCCGGGGCCCTTGTCGCCCAGTTGTCGTTCCCGCCGCTCTACCCGCACACCGAGAACATCTGTCGCATCCCCGCCTATCTGCCCCACGTCATCGCCCTGGGCGAGCACCGCCACCCGAACGATGCGGCCACTGTCATCCCGCTGGATGACCTCGCGCTCACTGCTACCCGCGACCGCCTGCACCTGGTCAGCATTTCGCGCCGCCGGGTGGTCGAGCCGCAGGTGTTCCATGCCATGGCGTTGGAGAAGCAACCGCCCCCCTTGGCCAGGTTCCTGGCTCACCTCCCGCGCGCCTTCGCCGCCATCTGGACTGGCTTCGACTGGGGCCCGCACGCCGTCCACCTGCCCCGCCTGCCTCGGGTCCGCTACCGCCGCACCATCATCTCCCCGGCCCGCTGGACCCTTGCCGTCGGTGCCCTGACCGGTACCGGCATCATGGACCTGGAGCAGTGGCGCAAGCGCTGGGGCTGCCCGCGTACAGTCGAACTTCGAGACCAGGAGCGGACGTTACGGCTGACCCTGACCGAGCCGGTCCACGTGGCGATACTGCACACGCACCTCAAGCGTTACGGGACCGCCGTCTTGACCGAGGCCATCGGCGCCGACGAGCTGGGCTGGTTGGAGGGGCACGTCCACGAAGTCGCCGTTCCTCTGGTCGCCGCCCGTCCCCCTGCCCCCTCGCCGCTGGCCGGATCGCTGCCGACGACCACGAACAGCAGCCGCGGCCCCCTGCCCGGCTCACCGGCGAGCCGGTGGCTGAACGCGAAGCTTCGCACCCACCCCGAGCGCTACGACGAGATCCTGACCGAGCACCTGCCCCGGCTCCTGGCCAGCCTGCTTGGCGACCCTCAATTCTGGTTCGTCCGCTACCGCAGTCCGCACGAGAGTGACCATCTGCGGATGCGCTTCCGCACCCAGAGCCCGGACCAGTTCGGGCAGTTCGCCGATGTGATCGGCCGGTGGGCGGAAGGACTGAGGCACGACGGCCTCGCCTCCGGGCTGGCCTTCGACGTCTACGCGCCCGAGACCGGCCGCTACGGGTACGGTGCGGCCATGGAAGCGGCCGAGGCGGTGTTCTGCGCCGACTCGCAGGCGGTCACTGCCTCGCTCCGGCTCCTGCCGGCCCCTGCCGTCGACCCGAGGTCGCTGGTCGTCGCGGGCATGGTCGACATCGCCCGCGGCTTCCTCGGATCAGACGACGCCATGACGTGGCTGGCATCCCGGCCCGCGCCCACTGCCCCCGCTGCCGATCGGGTTATGGCCAACCGCTCGGTCCAGTTGGCTCTGCACGGCTCGGGCCCGTGGCCAGGCGAGATCGAGCGGGTCCGGCAGTCTCGCGCCGCCGCCCTCGCGGCCTACCGAGACCGGCTCCCCGTTGACGCCGATACGGACAGCGTCCTGGAATCCCTGCTGCACATGCACCACAACCGGGTCATCGGCCTGGACCGGGCAGGGGAAGCCGTCTGCCGCCGCTTGGCGCGGCAGGCAGCGCTGACCTGGCAGGCAACGAGAGGCGGCAGCCGGTGACCGCGACCGATCCGCCCGGCCCGGGGCAAAGTCTGGCGACCGGCGCCGCCGGGATCGCTCTGCTGGACGTCCAGCGCGGCGACTGGACTGCGCTGCGGAACCGGGCTGCCGAGATGACCCGAGAACCCTTGATCGCCGACCCGGAGGTCTGCGGCCTGTTCTACGGAGCCCCGGCCGTTGCCTTCACCCTCCACACCGCCCAGCAGCCGGCCTACACAGCCGTGCTGAACACCCTCGACGGGCACTTGGACGCCCTGACCCGGCGGCGTCTGGACAGAGCCCACCGGCGCATCGAGGACGGGGCTTTACCCCAACTACGGGAGTTCGACCTGATCAGCGGACTGACCGGCATCGGGACCTACCTCCTGAACCGACACGGCGGCGGTGATCTGCTGCGGGGCGTCCTGGCCTATCTGGTACGACTCACCGAGCCGTTGAAGGCCGGGACAGAGATGCTCCCCGGATGGTGGTCCGGTGACTCGCCCGCAGGCCAGCCGTCCGCGCAGTGGCCCGGCGGCCACGGGAACCTCGGCCTGGCCCACGGCATCTGCGGTCCTCTCGCACTGATGTCCGCCGCGATCAGGCGCGGTATCGAGGTGCCCGGCCAGCGCGAGGCCATCGACCGGATCTGTTCCCACCTGGACCGGTGGCGTACGGGTACCGGGACGCGGGCTTGGCGGCCGGGGACGGTCTCCCGGTCCGAGTGGCTCTCGCGCACGTCGAGGCAGCGCGGACCGGGACGCCCGAGCTGGTGCTACGGCACTCCGGGCCTTGCCCGCACCCAGCAGTTGGCCGCCCTCGCCCTCAGCGACCCACAGCGCCAGCAGCAAGCTGAGCAGGCGTTGGTCGGATGTGTCGCAGACGAGACCCAGCTCTCCCGGCTGGTCGACGCCTCGCTGTGTCATGGCTGGGCCGGGCTCATGCACACGACCCGGCGAATATCCGCCGACAGCGGCAGCGACGCCCTGACTGTCCTTCTACCTGGCCTGCGCGCGCGCCTGGACCAGCACCTGCACCAGCAAGGCCTACCGACCCGGCCCGGCCTCCTGGAAGGTCGGGCCGGCGTGCAGCTCGTCCAGTGCACCGGAGCCACGGACATGCCGCTGGAAAACCGATGGGACGCCTGCCTGCTTCTGAACGGCTGACATCAGCCGTGCCGACCCACCCGTACTGACCAGGGTCTGCCACTCACTCCCCGTCAGACCCCAACGGAAGGACCCTGCATGAACGCCATCACCAGCCCCGGCAGCGCAGAAGCGCTCCGCAATCACCTGGTCGACCAGCTCAAGGAGGCAGGTGGCGTCACCTCCCACGCCGTCGAAGACGCCATGCGGACCGTCCCGCGTGACCGCTTCCTGCCCGACGCCACTCTGGAGAAGGCCTACGCCAACGAGGCCGTCACGATCAAGCCCAACCCCGACGGCCCGCTTGCACTCAGCTGTGCCTCCAAGCCCACCATCGTGGCCATGATGCTCGACCAACTGGAGGTGAAGCCCGGCGACCGCATCCTGGAGATCGGTGCCGGCACTGGCTACAACGCCGCCCTCCTGGCCTACCTCACCGGACCTGACGGGGAGGTCACCACCGTCGACATCGATGCCGACGTCACCGCCCACGCCCGCAAGGCCCTGGACTCGACCGCCAACCAAGGTGTCCACGTCGTCACCCGCGACGGTGCGCTGGGCGACAGCGACCACGCCCCCTACGACAAGGCGATCGTCGCCGTCGGCGCGTGGGACATCCCCGCCGCATGGTGGGACCAGTTGCCCTCCGGAAGCCGCCTGGTGGTCCCGCTGAGGTGGCGTGGCACCACGTACAGCATCGCCTTCACCCGTGAGGCTGACCGCATGGTGTCCAGCGACGTCAAGCTGTGCGGCTTCGTCCCCATGCTCGGTCAGGACGGCGAACGCGAGGGCACCATCACCGGCGACGCCACCGTGAACCTGTACTGGGACATCGACCAGCCCATCGACCCCACTGCCCTGCACGGAGTCCTCGACCAGCCCAGGACCGAGGCCTGGTCCGGTACGACCGTCGGCGGCTACGAGTCCTTCGATGGAGTCTGGCTCCGGCTGAGTGCCACCGAACCGGGCACCTGCCGCATCGAAGCCAAGGCTGCGGCCGTCGAGTCCGGGCTCTGCAAGCCTGCCATCCCCTCCCGCAGCCCTGCCCTGGCCCAGGGCGAGTCCCTGGCCTACTTCGTCACCCGCCGCACGCAGACCGAAGAAGACACCCCGGCGCGGTCCGAACTCGGTGCGATCGGCCACGGCCCCGCCGGAGCCGAGCTTGCTGAACGCCTGTGCGCCCAGATCCGCGCCTGGGGCCAAGCTCGGACCGCCCGACCGGTCGTCACCGTCTATCCGGCCGGGACGCCGAACGATCAGGTGACGGACGGCTTCGTGATCAACAAGCAGGACAGTCGCCTGGTGATCTCCCTGGTCTGAGGACCAGCCGAATCAGCATGGGAGGGGCCGCAGACGGAGTCTGCGGCCCCTCCTGCGTCGTCTTCCAGGGCTCTACCACTCCAGATCCATCCCGGCAGCCGCCTCGGGCCCAGGTGTCCGTGGCGGATGGTCTCACCGGAGACGGTGCTGGGATTGGTGATCAGGCTGCGTAACGGGCGGTGTGGGCCGGTGGGTTGGCTGTGGCCGGGTGGGCGGTACCGCTATGGCGGGGGAGCGGAGGCGGGCTGCCTCTGCGCGGGGGTTGGGTGCCGGGTTGCGGGCGGTGTGTTGGATTCGGGAGAGGAGGACGCGGGCGGGTTGGCGGGCGGTGTCGAGTTCGCGGCGGGCGGCGGCTTCGTTGAGGAGGTGGCGGGGTTGGTGGCCTGCGGCTTCGGCGAGGACGGTGGCCAGGGCGGGCCAGTCGGGGTCGGCCAGGATGCGGGTGGCGTGCTCGGGGATGCCGTTCCTGACGTCGGCGGCGAGGGGCATGGCGGCGGCTTGGTCGTAGGCGATCTGGAGATGCTGGACGGCTTGGGGGCGGCGGCGGTCTGTTGGGCGTGGCCTCGGGCCTCGTGCCAGCGTCCGGCCAGGACGGCGGCCCACAGGAGGGCCGCGAGCAGGGTGGCGGCGGCGCTGCCGTCCTTGCCGTTGCCCGCGTGGATGAGGTCGCGGGCAGCGGCGCGCAGGTCGGCGGCGGCAGCGTGTTCGGCGCGGGTCTGGGAGCGCTGGGCGCAGGCGAACATCTTTGTCGCGGCTCGTAGTTCGGTCCGTAGTTCTTCGGGGGCGGCCTGGGCGGTGGCTTCGATGAGTTCGCCCAGGGCGGCGATCTGAGCCTGGGCCCGACTGCCGTACCCGGTGGTGCCGCTGCTGGCGGCGGGGTCATCGAGGTCTTCGGTGAGGGTGTCCAAGACTTGGATGGCCCGCTGCCACGGGCTGCTGGGGCGGTTGCGTCGGGCGGTGGGGCCTTCTGCGGGTGTCGTGGTGACCAGGCGGGCTTGGAGCCGGGGCAGCGAGAGGTCGGGGGCGATCTTCCCGCCGGGGTGGAAGACCTGTCGGCTGTCCTTGTTCAGGTCGCCGGGGCGGCCGGCGGAGTATCCGAGAAGATCGATTTCCGGGGCGGCTGGCTGAACGTCAATCAGCAGATACGTTTCGCCGGCAACACCATGGTCTTCGCGCCACCCAAGGGGAACAAGGTCCGCTCGGTGCCGCTGTCACCGCGAACGGCGGTGGCCCTCAAGACCCACATGAAGTCCTTTCCGTCGACCGAGGTGACCCTGCCGTGGGAGACCGAGGACGGAAAGCCCCGGACCCTGCGGTTGCTGTTCACGGACGCGAAGGGCAAGGCGTACAACCGCAGCGTCTTCAACCAGGGCGACTGGAAGCGAGCCCTGGTCCACGCGGGCGTGATCCCGCCGCGCACGTCCGGGTCGCAGTACTTCGAGGCGGCCCCGGACGACGGCATGCACGCGCTCCGCCACACCTACGCCTCCGCTCAGCTCGAAGGCGGCACGAACATCAAGGCACTGTCGGTGTTCCTGGGGCACTCCGAGCCCGGCTTCACTCTGCGCACGTACACCCACCTGATGCCCGGCAGCGAGGGCCGCAGCCGCTCCGCGACGGATGGCTTCCTGCTCGGCCAGGGCCACCCCGAGCAGGGCGCGTCCGGTGTGCCCTCTCCAGCCGTGTGCCCTGAGAAGCCGTTGTCTTACCGAACTTGATCCGCGTGTTTCCGCAGCTCAGGCATGATGTTGGTTTCGGCGAGGCAGGCTCGGACTGTCGGGTTGTCTCGTAGGTGGAGGTGCCGGGATGGCGTCGGTCGTGGGTCTGCTGGAGGAACGGGAGTTGGCGGCGCGGGAGCGCGTGGAGGGGCTGCGGGAGGAGGCGGACCGGGTCCTGGCCGAGCTCGCGGACGCGGAGACGGACTGGCAGGAGTGGCTGATCGCTCGGCAGCGGGTCGGCGAGGTCTTGTCCGTGCCGCAGCGCGAGGAGGCCGCGGTGGCCGATCCGCGACCGGTTGAGGAGCCTTCCCTGTCACCGCCGGAGCTCGTCCCGGACGCGTCCGCCGGGCTGCCGAAGGCACGGGCCGCGCGTTCTGGCTCGATCGTCCCGGTGTGGCGGCCCGCGCTGGCCGCGGACGTTCTGGCCGTGGACTACCAGCGCATCCTGTCCGCGCTGGCCGAGCGCCGCGCGGGCGGCGGCGCGGGGATGACGTGCCAGGAGATCGCCGCCGCGCTCGGGCTGGCACCGGTCCCGGCCAGCGTCGAGGGGGTGCGCTCGAAGATGAAGCGGCTGGCGGACCGGGGCTGGGCCGGCGAGCCGTCGCCGGGCCGGTTCACCCTCGCCGCCTCGCCAGCCGCCGTGTCATGAGCCGGGTCATCGACCACAGCACCATTGCCTCGTGGACCTCGGGCAGGGTCTCGTAGTCGCGCACCAGGCGACGCGAGCGCATCAGCCAGCTCAGGGTTCGCTCCACTACCCAGCGTCTCGGAAGAACCACGAAGCCCTTCGTGTCATCGGACCGTTTGATGATCTGCAGGGTGAGCTGCAGCTTCTCCTTCGCCCAGTCGACCAGGCGGCCCGTGTAGCCGCCATCGGCCCAGACCAGCACGATGCGGTGGAAGCGGGTCCGTACCCGTTCCAGCAGTGGCATTGCGGCATCGCGGTCGGTCACGTTCGCCGCGGTGACCATCACGGCCAGCAGCAGGCCCAGGCAGTCCACCACGATGTGCCGCTTGCGGCCGTTGATCTTCTTGCCCGCGTCGTAGCCGCGGCTTGCGGCCGGGACGGTGGCGTCGCCCTTGACCGACTGCGAGTCGATGATCGCGGCGGTCGGCTGCGGGTCGCGTCCGGCGTCCTCGCGGACCCAGCCGCGTAGCCGGTTATGCAGTTCGCTCAGCAGGCCCTTGATCCGCCAGCGCTTCGCGAAGGCGTAGACGCGGTCCCAGAGGGGGAAGTCCGCGGGCATCGCCCGCCAGGTGATGCCGCCCGCGACCAGGTAGCGCACGGCGTCGATCATCCAATGCCACGAAGTTAAGGCTTCGGTGGTGGCGTCAAGGTGTCAGGAAGGGTGATCTTGTACGTGTTCGGCGCGGTGCGGATGAGCCGGCCGTTGCGGGCCCAGTAGCAGAGTTGTGCGGTGAAGCCCTTGAGTCGGTGTCCTGTGGTCGCGAGGCCGAGGCGCTGTGCGATGTCGCGGGTGTGCATGGCTTGGTTGGCGTTCGCGGCCAGGATTTGGCAGACCTGGCCCCAGCGTCCGGAGAGGGTCGGGCTCAAGTCCTGCGCGCTTGGCAGGGTGGGTGGGTGCACGGTGATCTCGATAGCAGTGATCCGGGTGCTGTCGCGTGGGCGTCCGTCGCGGTTCCAGACGGCGTATCGGGAGGTTCCGCACTTGACGATGCGGGCGGACAGCCGCATCCGGCGTTTGGGAAGCAGTGCGCGCAGGACATGAGCGCCGATGTATCCGACCAGGTCGGGGCGGCTGCCGGGGCCTGCGGCCGCGGTCGTCCCGACGAGGCTGACGATCGTGTCGCGGGCGGCCTCCAGGGCGACGGTGAAGCCGGCCCGGTCGGGATCGCAGCCGGGCATCGTCTCCACTGCGGTCACCATCACCGAGCGCAGGGCCTGATAGAGGGTGAGTAGTCCCCACATCTCCTGGCTGAGGCCCACCGGGTCCTTCGACCGCAGAACCCGGCCCTTGAGCAGGGTATGACGTAGCGCCAGGTAGGTGATCTCGATCTCCCAGCGTTCGTGGTAGAGACGCACCAGGTGGTCGGCTGGATCGGTGCGGTGGTCTTTGAGCGTGGTCAGCAGGCGGTAGGTCCCGCCGAAGTCGCCGCTGTCGGCAGTCCGGGATCGGATCTCGGCTTCGATCACCCGCAGCCTGAGACCACCGATCCGGGTGAGATAGGAACCGTCGGGCAGCAGCGCCAGTACCGGTGGTCGCCGGGTGCTGGTCGCGCGAATCAGGAACTCCGCTCCCTGAGCCGTGATATCAGCGAGCAGTTCGTTGCTGTCGAAGGCGCGGTCCGCGAGCAAGAGCATGTCCGTGGTCAGGTGGCCGACGAGGTCGTGGGCGTAGTCGGTCTCGCCTTTCGAGGCGGAGCCGAAGACGGCGGCGATCAGGCCTCGAGTGCCGGTTTCGCACAGGGTCATGAGCATCAGCCGGGGGTAGCCCGCTGGGCCGTGGCGGCGCTGGGTGCGGCCGAGCCAGGACCGGTTGCGCTCGTGGTCGGGGACGTTCAGGCTTCCGCATCCGTCGAAGGCGACCGTGCGCCATCGGCGGTATCGCACTCCAGGCGTGGACGGCTGGGCCAGCGGGCCGGCCAGGACGTCGAACAGCCGCTTGAGCGGAGCCACGCCGACCCGCCGGCGCAGATCACGAAGCGCCTTCTCAGAGGGATGCGGCGTCCGGGCGTCCAGTCCGGACGTGAGTTTGCCCCACACCAGTCCGGTGCCCAGATGCTCGAACAGCCCAAGCGCGAGCACCAGGTACACCCCGACACGAGACGGGAGGCTCCGCAGCCGATGCTCGCGAGCCCCCGTCTCGTCCAGTACCGCGTCCACCAACTCGGGTGGGATGACCTGCGTCAACTCACCGATATGACCAGGCGCGAACACGTCGGTCCCGCCCGTGACAGACTTGGCCACTGGGCCTCTGCTCTCTTTGGAAGATCTTGGTCGATCCCCTGGATAGCAGAGGCTCCTCCCATGTCTCGTCCCCCCTTGACGCCACCACCGAAGCCTTAACTTCGTGGCATTGGTCGATCATCTGCCGGTGGCAGTAGCCCTCCGGCTGTCCGCCCCGGCCCTCCAGCCATGGCGGCACCGGCATGGCGTCGCGCACCACCGCCCACTCCGCGTCGGTCATGTCGGAGGGATACCTCGGCCTCCTGTGCGGATGATCCCCGGCGTTCCCGAACCGGTGCGCGAGGCAATCACACGTTGGAGCAGCCGAGTTGGACTTCGCCAGCGTGGAATCGGCAGACTGCAGCACAGGGCCTCCTGTGTGCTCGAAGGGCGTCAACAACCCTGAGCTGCGCAGGAGGCCCTGTCTTTATGCACACCACGGCAAAGGATCAGCCGACCGAGTGCAGCCACTCGAACCCATGCTCACCATGATCGATAGAGCAACGGCTTCTAAGCTCTCGATCATGTGGAGACAGGCAGCGCTGGAGATCTTTCCTGAGGCAGGGCTTCGAGAGCCGGTTCGGGCATCCGAACTCGCCGAAGCCGAGAGGCGACTGCGACGAACTCTGCCAACGGAGCTCAAGCAGTTGCTTCTGGAGAGCAACGGGGTGATCGGCCAGACCAGCGTGGACACGGTCTGGCCCGTCGACCAGATCGTCGAGCGGAACCTTCTCTTTTGGTCCGACGAGTCCTTCGCTCAGCTGTATATGTCGTTCGATGCTCTTCTGTTCTTCGGGGACAACGGAGGCGGTGATCAGTTCGCCTTCGTGCAGAAGCCCCACCGGCCAGACGTCTTCGTCTGGGAGCACGAAAGCGACAGCCGCAGGTGGGTGGCCAACAACCTTCGGGACTATCTCGGCCGCTCGCTGCGCGTCGGCGGAGACGACTGGTATCAGCTGTAAACCCTCGCTGAGCTGCATGGATGGGTCAACTTTCTGATATCGGATGACGCTGGGAGGGTGGGTCGCCGAGCAGGGGCATGCCGAGGTCGACCAGGCCGGGCCGCCCGTCGGGCCTGGCTCGTTTGAGGCTGCTGAGTTTGGCGAGCGCAGCGTCCATGCTCACTTGGAGGCCCTCGACTTCGCCGAGCCAGCCGTTGCTGCGGGCTTCGAAGATCCGGTCGCGCAGGTTCTGGATGATCTCGATGAGTCGGGGCCGCTGGCGCGGGTCCAGTTGCAGGACGGGGCAGCGGATGCAGGCTTATCCGGACTACGGGCTGGCCGCGTAGGTCGGTCTCCGAAGTTCGACCTGCAGTCGAACGAGATTGCTACTGTCTGGTCGTGACCTTGACTGACCTTCGAAGTGGCTTTCGTGACGATGATCAGCGGCGACGCGTCCAGGATGTCATCCATGATCGCCTTGCAGACGACCGCGAACCGCAGGAGTGTCGCTACCTCATGCGGTTCTGGTGGCAGCTAGTCATGTCGTATACAGAAGTGTCGATGGACGACCTCGTCCTGAACGTCGGCGAGTCGAAGCTGGACGTCATCGAGAAGCTGATCGGGGCCATCAGGTCATCCCACGACGCGATCGATGCATGGATTGAGGCGACGCAGCAGGCCTTCCCCATGATTCAAGACCGCGGCTGGACGGCCTTGGGGAACGACGGATAGCCAGTTTGGCTAGCTCGTAGGAGTCGTTCGCGGCTGTGACTGGGCAATGACGGGGATCCCGAAGTCGGTGACGCTGCCGCCTGTACGTTGCAGGCTGTGGTCAAGAGTGTCAATCCCCTGGTTTTTCTGAATATAGACAGACGTGTGCATTCACTTTCCCTGACGCGCCGAGCGCACAGTCGCACGGCCGCCGACCCGAAAAGCTGCTGGTCATCAAGCTGCAGATGGGGTTCACTACCGCGAGCCCAATCGCACTGGTCCCGTTGGAACGGCGGAGGTTGCATGACGCTTCGTGTCAGATTTGTGTCTTCTGTCACAGGTTGGCGGTCTTGACGGATCATCCGTTTCAGATGGAGTCTTTGGTCTCGAGTGAACAACTCGTACGCATGAGAACAGTGGTACAGATCATTCCATTTTCTGGTCGGTGATCCGTGGGGGGACCATGTTTGCTATCGCGTTCGACTCGACCTGTCCGGCTTGCTCCCAGGTGGGAAAGGCTGTCACAAGCCTCGGAGTCCCCGGCCTGACGGTCATGGCGTTGAACGACCATCGGCTGACGACCTGGTCGGGGTCGTCGGGTCGTACAACAGACGCTGCTCCCGCCTTGGTCGAGATCCACGACGGCGCGGTGGTGCAGGTCTGGCAGGGCTGGTCCATGCGTGTCCGTCTGGCCCGCGTGCTGGGACCGCGCCGCGCCCGCGCCGTCCTCGTATTGCTCGCCAGCGAGGCCCGGGCACGGGTCGCCCGTCGCGCCGAGGCGAAAGGCCGGCCCATGGGCCGACGAACCCTTCTGGGAGGCGCTGCAGCAATTGGCGCCGGTACCGCCCTCGCCACCGCGGCGCCTACCGCGTTCGCCGCCGAGCGCCCGGCCGGCGGACTGGTTCCCGCTACCCCGGGCATCCGCGGTCAGGCCCTGGCCACCACAGTTGCCGAAGAGGCGGTGACAAAGTGGGGTGCCGTGGGAACGGCCCACGTCTTCACCACGCGGGACGCCGCCGGGGACGACTTCATCCTGCTCTTCCACCAGGGAACGGGAGCGATGACGGTCTACCAGCAGACGGCCTCCGGTCCGGAGGGAGCGGTGACCGTGACCGTCGACGTGCAGAAACAGGCACTTCTCTACCATCTGCCGACCGGGGAGGAGCTCGCCGAGCTCACAGTCGCCGACGGCAGGGTCGTGGTGAAGCCGGCGTCAGCCAGCGACTTCGCCTACTGCTTCGCGGCCTGCCTGGGCGGCAACGTCGACGAGGGCTGCGTCGTCAACTGCGCCACCTGCGCGTTGGGAGGGCTCTCGTCCTTGGTCGACTGCGGGCTCTGCGCCTACTGCGCCGGCCCCAAAGCGGTCGGCTGCGCAAGGAAATGCATCTAGCGTTGTGTGAGCAGGACAGCTCCCAGGAGGTCGGCCATGGTTGGGCAGGATTCGGAACGCGGTCAGCGGGTCGTGCTGATCCACGACTTCCTGGGCGAGGCCGCCTGGGGCGGCCTCGCCGACGAGGTGAGCGCCTTCGCCGAGGTCACCGTCTTGGAGGTGCCGCCGGTCCGCTCGCTCAACGCGAACGCGTGGGCGCGGGCGGCGCACCGGCGACTGGAAGAGTTCCTCGCGACAACCGAAGTTCCGGTCGACCTGGTCGTCGGCACGGGGAATGCGGCGGGATCAGCAGCAGAAGCGGCAGCAGCGGGGCAGGCCCGCCACGCCCTGCTCGTCAACCCGGACCTCAGCCAACTGGTCGCCCGGGACCCGCAGGTGCGGCTGCCGGCGATTCCGGACAGCATCGCCGACATGCTCGAGGAGTTGGCCCCGTACATCACCGCGCTGGTCGAGCAGGGCACCTTGCCGCGGGAAGGGATCGAGATCATGGCCAGGCACGCCTTGGGCGACATGGACACGATCCCCGCAGAACTGCGCGCCACCCTGCGGGAACTGGCCGTGGACAAGTTCTCCGCCTGCTTCCCCAGCAACCCGGCCGGCTGGACCGCCCAACCGGACCCGCGAGGCCCCAACGACTGGCTGCACCACTTCGCAGCCTCCCCGCAACGCTGCACCCTGTGGACGGTCCCCAAACTGGGCCTCGGAGAGGAAACAGTCAAAGCACTCCACCGTGCCGTCCCCGACGCCGACGCCCACGTGATCGCGATGACAACAGACACACCCTGGCTCGAAGCCCCACGGGCGTTCGCCGAAGGAATCCGCCAACTCATCACCGCACGCGCGTAGGACCATCGTGGCAGGGCGGCCCGGGAACCGCAGACGCCGGGTGCACGGCTTTGTCCGCGCCCTGCGCCCGGCCGGTTGATCCGCCCCGGGTTTGATGGAGACATCGAAGGGTCAGGATGTCGGACAGCCATCCGGCGGACCGGCCGATCAGGCCCTGGAACGTGTCGGAGTCGGTGACGGTGCTGGTTGCCACCGGGGAGCTCCCTCGGTGGGGTCGCTGCGGGACAGCGGCCGGTTGGCGGGTGTCGGTTCGGTCAGCTGCTGGTGAGCCGGCGTCGGGCGTCGGCCAGGATCGTGGCGTGGTCGAACGCGAGGTCCTCGCCGGGGGAGTCGATCGGCGCCCAGCGCACGGCCGCGGCATCGTCCCCGGCGATGGCGGTGGTGCCGGCGGGCACCACCGCCAGGTAGGCCGCGCTGATGTACCGGCCCCGGGGGTCGCAGTCGGGGTCGTCGTAGATGCCCAGCAGGGTCAGTGCCCCGGGGTCGACTCGGACGCCGGTCTCTTCGAAGAGCTCGCGGGAGGCGGCGCCGCGGGAGGTTTCCCCCACGTCAACGTGGCCGCCCGGGGAAGCGAGCGGGTTCGCCGATTTCTGGGCGGGGAGTCGCAGGAACTCACGCGTCAGTGGTCCGTCGACGGCTTTCAGTATGCCGGGTTCGCGGTCAACCGGGACTGGAGGGCGACGGTTGAAGGGGAGTCACATTCGGCTTCACCAAAGCGCGGTGACGGGTGCGCCCCACGGGCTGCCGGGGTCGAGGTGGCGAAGCAGGCTGAATCGTGGGCGCGGCTAGGGTTGCGGACATGGCTGTCATGGATGTCCGCAACGATTCCAAGGGTTGGCTCGTCATGTGGCTTGAGCCGCTGGGTGAGGATCGATGGCTCAGGCCGGACGAGACGTTCCGGGTTCGATCCGACTACAACGGCGATGAGCTGGCCTTCTCCATAACCTTCTGGGTGGATGACAACGACCGGTCGGCGGGGATCGAGAACGTCGCCGTCTGGATCGAGAACGGTGACTGCTACGCGGAAGTCGTCGACCGGGCGGGCAACCTCATCGAGTGCGGCCACCAGAGACCTGCGGAAGTCGACAGGCGATGGCAGGCCGCGCTCGAAGAGGCGCAAAAGCGCGCGGCAGAGCGGAGAGCGGGTGGAGAGACGGTCGGATGACTGGGCGGTGTCCTGGCGATCAAGAGCGCTGGGGCCAGGTGCAGCCGGGCGTGGCGACGAACACGATCGCTGCCGCTACCGCTCGAACGGCGCTTTAACGCGCCGGCCCGATCCCCTCCGGCAGGACGGCGACCACGAAGGCGACGGCCTCCTCCGGCGTCTCGAAGCGCGCGAGCAACTCGCTCCGGTTCCGTACCCCGTAGCATCCCTCGTCGTGCGGCCAGATCATGTACCCGACCCGTGTCGTGTTGTATCGCGCCGTGGTACTGGTGGAGAACCAGAGGTTGTGGTGGCTGGTCACCGGCATCAGTTGGCGGAGCACTGGCTGGGCGTACGCGGCCGCCAACAGCGCATGCACGCGCTGGAACCGGTTCATCGGCGGCATGTGGATGCGGTCGAGCTTGAGGCACCACGCCAGCTCGACAGCACCGAGCGGCTCCCGCTCGTGCGCGAGGGCCCAAGGGCGGAACTCGATGCACTGGGCCTGCTCCTTGGTCTCCTTGAGCCCCGCTCCGCCGGTCCAGGCCACAGCCGCCCTGACCACCTCAGCTGGATCGGCGGTCCACCCGCAGGCCAGGCGCTGGCTGCTGCTCTGGAGGTACACCCAGAAGGTCCGACAATGCTCGCCGGCCGGATGCACCCTCACCCTGGACCCCGACAACAGCTTCCTGCAACTACAGGTCACCGAACCGGGCGACGCGGAACAGGCCGCCGACGAGCTGCACGAACTCGTTCAGACCTACGGCCTGCCGTTCGCCCGGCAACACGCGAGCACAGACACCCTGCTGACCACCCTTCGGGCAGGCGGCAACGTGCCCAACCCCGACCGGAGCAGGTTTCTCATCCCCGCCCTGCACTTCCTGCGCGGGGACACGAACGAGACCCGCTCAGACCTCGCACAAGGACTCGCTCACTACGGGCAGAACACGAGCATGGCGGTCGTCGCCGAGTACCACCGATTCGCAAACGCCCTGACCACACGCCTGCCGACGTGAACCAGCGGCGGCACAACCAACCTGCCCGATGCCCCTAGCCATGATCACGAAGTGCTGCTGGAGTACTAGGCGGCTAACCTGCAGGTCAGGGCCACATCAGGCAGTAGAGCTGGTGGCCCGCGTCATGCAGTCGGTTGGCGAAGTCCTGCCACTCGTGCAGCATTTGGTAGATCACGAAGGCATCGCGCGGGCCGCGGCGGTCGGGGACGGTGGACCAGATGAAGGCCGCGGTGCCGAGTTCGGCCTCATCGGCCTTGCGGAGGGGTTCGACGACCGAGTGGGGGAGTTGGACGACGGCGTAGTCCGGGTGGAGGACGACCAGTTCCAGCGGTGGGACGGAGGAGAGCGGGATTCCCTCGATGCCGGTGAGCACCATCGCGCTCATCGTCTCGGGCTTGATCTTGGTGGACAGGCTGCCGCTGATCGACTCCTCCGAGCCGTCCTGGCCGAAGAGCTCACCGAGGCGGCCGAGGGTGCCCAGGTCGCCCGCGTCGAGGCCGAGGCCGTCCCGGCCGAGTGCGGTGGGTACGCGGGCGGCGGTCGCGCGGTCGGGTGCTCCGAAGTACTTGTACGTCACCCCCACGCCGCCACCACCCCTGGTTCCACTGTTGCCCTCGCCGCTGCCGCTGCCACCGCTGCCGGCCCTGTTGCCACCGCCGGCTCTGCGCGCAGCCCGCGACGAACCGTCGGACTCATCGCGCATATCTGACACCGCTGACCATCCTTACTGGCAGTCACCCGTTTGCCAACAGTCTGCGGGCAGGCGGCTGCGCACTGCGGCCCGATCATCGTCCCAGATGATCGGCCGGGACATGCCGAGTGACAGGCAGCTAATTTTGAATGACGCGGATTTGAGACTATGGCGGGGTGACCTACCCGTACGAAGCACCCGAGTCCCAGAAGCTTTTCGAGCGCGCCTCCGCCGTGACCCCCGGCGGCGTGAACTCACCGGTCCGTGCCTTCCGCGCGGTCGGCGGAACGCCGCGGTTCATGGTGTCCGGCCAGGGCCCCTACCTCACGGACGTGGACGGTCGTGAGTATGTCGACCTGGTCTGTTCCTGGGGACCGATGATCCTCGGCCATGCCCACCCCGACGTCATCGAGGCCGTCCAGGCCGCCGTGGTGCGCGGCACCTCCTTCGGTACGCCCGGTCAGGGCGAGGTCGAACTGGCCGAGGAAATTGTGAGCAGAGTCACTCCGGTTGAGCAGGTCCGGCTGGTGTCCTCGGGCACCGAGGCGACGATGTCGGCCATCCGCCTGGCGCGGGGCTTCACCGGACGAGCCAAGATCGTGAAGTTCGCGGGCTGCTACCACGGACACGTCGACGCGCTGCTCGCCGCCGCCGGCTCCGGCCTCGCGACCTTCGCGCTTCCGGACACCCCCGGCGTGACCGGGGCGACCGCCGCCGACACCATCGTCCTCCCCTACAACGACCTGGAAGCGGTCCGCGCCGCCTTCGCCGCCCACCCGGGCGAGATCGCCTGCGTGATCACCGAGGCCTCCCCGGGCAACATGGGCGTCGTCCCGCCGCTGCCCGGCTTCAACGGCGGCCTGGCCCAACTGTGCCGGGACAACGGCGCGCTGTTCATCTCGGACGAGGTCATGACCGGCTTCCGGGTCTCCAAGGCCGGCTGGTACGGCCTGGAGGCCGCGCACGAGGGCTGGGCCCCCGACCTGCTGACCTTCGGCAAGGTCATGGGCGGCGGCTTCCCCGCCGCCGCCTTCGGCGGGCGCGCCGATGTCATGGGCCACCTCGCCCCGGCCGGTCCGGTCTACCAGGCCGGCACGCTCTCGGGTAACCCGATCGCGACCGCGGCCGGCCTCGCCCAGCTGCGCGGCTGCACCGACGAGGTGTACGCGACGGTCGACCGGGTCGCCGCCGAGGTCTCCGGCCTGGTCGACGCCGCGCTCACCAAGGAGGGCGTGGCGCACCGGGTGCAGACCGCCGGGAACATGTTCTCGGTCTTCTTCACCGACGAGGCCGTGACCAACTACGACGAGGCGCGGGCCCAGCAGTCCTTCCGCTTCACGGCGTTCTTCCACGCCATGCTTGAGCGCGGGGTCTACCTGCCGCCGTCCGCCTTCGAGTCCTGGTTCGTCTCGGCCTCGCACGACGCGCGGGCGATCGAGCGGATCGCGGAGGCGCTGCCGGCCGCCGCGCGGGCCGCCGCCGAGGCGAGCGCCTGAGCGTCGAGCGGCTGAGCAGGTGCTCAGGCACGTGCCTGGGCATGAGCGTGCCTGGGCATGTGCGTGCCTGGGCATGTGCGTGCCCGAGCACGATGCGTGCCTGAGCGCGTGCGTGCCTCGGCACGTGAGCGTCCGACGGTGTCGCCCGGCCCCCGGTTCGGGGGCTGGGCGATACTTGCTGGCGTCGCCGCCTCCCCGCGCGCGGCAGCCGTCTCCCCCGTGCAGTCCGAAGGAGCAGTCCAGGTGAGCAGCCGAACCGACTCAGCGAGCGACGTCACCGTCGTCCACCTCATGCGGCACGGCGAGGTGCACAACCCGGAGGGTGTGCTCTACGGGCGGCTGCCCGACTTCCACCTGTCCGAGCTGGGCAAGGAGATGGCCGAGCGGGTGGCGGACCATCTGAGCGGGCGTGACATCACCCATGTCGTGGCGTCACCGCTGGAGCGCGCCCAGGAGACGGCCGCGCCGATCTCCGCCTCGCACGGGCTGTCCACGGCGGTGGACGAGCGGCTGATCGAGGCCGAGAACATCTTCCAGGGCAAGACCTTCGGCGTCGGCGACGGCTCGCTGCGCAACCCGGCGTACTGGAAGTACCTGACCAACCCGTTCCGCCCGTCCTGGGGGGAGCCGTACATCGAGCAGGCCGTCCGGATGATGGGCGCGCTCAATGCGGCGCGGGACGCGGCGCGCGGGCACGAGGCCGTCTGCGTCAGCCACCAGCTGCCGGTCTGGGTGGCCCGGTCCTTCGTCGAGCGCCGCCGGCTCTGGCACGACCCGCGCAAGCGGCAGTGCTCCCTGGCCAGCCTGACCACTTTCACGTACCACGGGGACAAGATCGTATCGATCGGCTACAGCGAACCCGCGCGTGATCTGCTGCCCGCCCACCTGACCGGCAAGGGCCGGAAGGGCGACGCCCCGGTCGCCAAGAGCTTCGGCGCCTGACGGTCTGTTCGAATCCGTGTCGTGGCAGGTCAGCGTGGTTGCCGCGACACGGCGGCGGGGCCGGTGAAACCCCTCAAAACACCCATGCGAAACTCTTCACATGCGCCCCCGCCTGACCTCCCGCCCGGCAGAGCAGCTTGCCGAGCACCCGGTAGAACCCCCGGCCGAGCACTCGGCCCCCCGTCGCGCCGCCCGGCCGGGCGCACGTTCAGTGATCGCCGCCGTTGCCGTCGCGTCGGCGCTGGTGCTCTCCGGCTGCTCCTCGTCGGGCGGCGGCTCCAGCGACGGTGCCAACACCTCGTTCGTCCAGGGCACGGGAGAGATCTCCACTGCGGCGGTCGGCCACCGGGGCGATCCGATCGACCTGACCGGCAACGACCTCGACGGGAAGTCGCTCAGCCTCTCCTCGTACCGGGGCAAGGTCGTGGTCATCAACGTCTGGGGCTCCTGGTGCGCGCCCTGCCAGGCCGAGGCCGCGGACTTCGAGACGGTCTACAAGCAGTACCAGGGCAAGGGGGTGCAGTTCATCGGCATCGACACCCGTGACCTGCAGACCGCCGCCGCGCAGGCCTTCGTCACCAGCCACGGACTGACCTACCCGAGCCTGTACGACCCGGACGGCGAGCTGCTGCTCAAGTTCCCGGTCGGCAGCCTCAACCCGCAGGCCATCCCGTCCACGCTGGTGCTCGACCGCTCCGGCCGGATCGCGGTACGGGCCCTGGAGCCGCTGCTCGCGGACCAGCTCTCCAAGATCATCGCGCCGGTGCTCGCGGAGAAGTCGTGACCCCAGGCGCTGCCCCCGGCCTCGGCACCAGCACCCTGCTCGCTCTGAACGACAGCGGGACCGTGCTGCACGGTGCGCTGATACTGGCGGTCCCGGTGGCCCTGCTCGGCGGCCTGGCCTCTTTCTTCTCCCCCTGCGTCCTGCCGCTGGTACCCGGTTACCTCACCTATGTCACCGGCTTCTCCGCGGTGGACCTCGCCGACGCCGAGGGGCGGCGGCGCGGACGACTGCTCCTCGGCTCCCTGCTCTTCGTGCTCGGCTTCACCGCCGTCTTCGTCTCCGGCGGCGCCCTGTTCGGCTACTTCGGCAGCACCCTGCAGCAGCACCAGCGGGTGATCTCGGAGGTGTCCGGGGTGCTCACCATCGCCATGGGCCTGGCCTTCATGGGCTTCATGCCCGGCTTCACCCAGCGGGAGCTGCGCAGCCACCGCCGGCCCGTGGTCGGCCTGCTGGGCGCCCCGCTGCTCGGCGTGGTCTTCGGCATCGGCTGGACGCCGTGCATCGGACCGACGCTGGCCGCGGTCCAGTTCCTGGCCTGGAACCAGGCCAGCGCCGGCCGCGGCGCCTTCCTCACCGCGATGTACTGCCTGGGCCTGGGCGTGCCGTTCGTCATCGCCGCGCTGGCCTTCCGCCGCGCCCTCGGCGCCTTCGGCTGGGTCAAGCGGCACTACCAGCTGGTGACCCGGATCGGCGGCGGGATGCTGGTCCTGGTCGGCCTCTTGCTTCTTACGGGGTGGTGGGGCGAGCTGGTGTACCAGCTGAAGCTCTGGTTCCCCAACACCACGTTGGGAATCTGATTCATGAGTGACACGCCTGTGAGCGACGACCGCGAGGAGACCGCCGTGGCGGCCGCGCCGGACAGTGCCGACAGCGCGGAGCAGCACGAGCTCGCCGCCGCCGAGCGGCTGACCAGTGCCCCGCGCGAGGAGTCCGCCGACGGCGACGGCGCCGAGGTCGCCGGCATCGGCCTGGTCGGCTGGCTGCGCTGGGGCTGGCGGCAGCTGACCTCCATGCGCACCGCGCTGATGCTGCTGTTCCTGCTGTCGCTGGCGGCGGTGCCCGGCTCGCTGGTGCCGCAGACCTCGGCCAGCCAGCTCAACGTGGACAACTTCCACGCCAACCACAAGGTGCTGGCGCCGATCTTCGACAAGCTGCAGATGTTCGACGTCTACGGCTCGTTCTGGTTCTCCGCGATCTACCTGCTGCTCTTCATCTCGCTGGTGGGCTGCATCGTCCCGCGCACCTGGCAGTTCGTCGGCGTGCTGCGGGCGCAGCCGCCGACGGCGCCCCGGCACCTGGTCCGGCTCCCGGTCTACGCGACCTGGCGCACCAGCGCCGACGCCGACCGCGTCCTGGACGCCGCCGACGGCCTGCTGCGCAAGCGCCGCTTCCGCTCCTCCCGCTCCGGCGGCGGGAACTCGGTGGCCTCGGAGAAGGGCTACCTGCGCGAGGTCGGCAACCTGCTCTTCCACGTCTCGCTGATCGCGATGCTGATGGCCTTCGCCGCGACCAAGCTGTTCGGCGGCATGGGCACGGTCGTGGTGGTCGAGGGCTACGGCTTCTCCAACAACGTCACCCAGTACGACGACTTCATGCCGAGCGCCTTCTACACGGCGAACAGCCTGGACCCGTTCGGCTTCACCCTGGACAACTTCGACGCCACCTACCAGACCAGCGGCGACCAGAAGGGCACGGCGCGCACCTACGCCGCGCACATCTCCTACTGGACCGGCAGCAACGCGAACCGCAAGACCAACGGCACCATCGAGGTCAACCACCCGCTGAAGATCGGTGGCAGCAACGTCTACCTGACCGCGCACGGCTACGCACCGGTCATCCAGGTGACCAACGCCAAGGGCCAGGTCATCTTCAACGGTCCGACGCCCTGCCTGCCGCAGGACGCGAACATCACCTCGCTCTGCGCGATCAAGGTGACCGACGGCTACGCCGACAAGACCGGCAAGGCCACCCAGCTCGGGTTCTCCGGGATCTTCGCGCCCACCGCCGTGATCGACCCGGTCAACGGCCCCCACTCGTCCTTCCCGGCGATGGAGGACCCGGGCCTGTTCATCACCGGCTACGTGGGCGACCTCGGCATCAACTCCGGCATCCCGCAGAGCGTCTACTCGCTCGACCTGAGCCACATGACGCAGCTGAAGGTGGACGGTCAGCTCTGGAAGGCGTCGCTGCACCCGAGCCAGGGCATCAAGCTGCCCGACGGCGGCACGGTCACCTTCGCCGGGGTCAAGCAGTGGGCCAACTTCACCATCTCGCACAACCCCGGCACCGAGGCCGCGCTGGTCAGCTCGGTGCTCGCGATCCTCGGCCTGATCGGCTCGCTGTTCATCCAGCGCCGCCGGATCTGGGTCCGCGCGGTCACCAACCCGGACGGCACCACCACGATCGAGCTGGCCGGCCTCGCCCGCAGCGAGTCCGCCCGGGTCGCGGAGGAGCTGGCGGAGATCGCCCTGCTCCTCCAGGAAGCCGCACCGGCCGACGTGGCCGCCGACGACTCCGACGGTTCCGACGATGAAGTCGCCGCCGACGACCAGGAAGCCGACACGGCCGACGAAGACGACGCACGCACCGACGCCCCCCTCGCCGATCTCACCTCCAGCAAGGACTGACCGAGCGTGAACCTCGCAGCAGCGGCGATCAACACCAACCTCGCCCACATCTCCAACGTCCTGATCTACTCCTCGATGGCGGTCTACCTCCTCGCCTTCCTGGCCTTCACCGCCGAGTGGACCTTCGGCGGTCGCAGCCGGATCGGTCGGCAGGCCAACGAGCTGACGGCCACCCCCGGCGTCACCATGGCCGACTCGGTGGCCTCCGCGGTCGCCTCGGCCGAGCTGGTCACCACGACCGCCGCGCCCACGGTGGCGGTCACCGTGACCGGTGCGGGCGGCCGGACGTCGACGCTGACCCGGACCGTGGCGGCCAAGGCCGGCAATGTCGACATCGTCACCCGCAGCGACGCCGCTCCGCCGGTCGACGGCGTGGGCGCGGCCGGCGGCGACGACAAGGCCGACCGGATCGGCCGCATCGCCGTCGCGATGACCACCCTCGGCGGGCTGCTCCAGCTCGGCGGCGTGATCGCCCGCGGCGTCTCCGCGGGGCGGCCCCCGTGGGGCAACCTCTACGAGTTCACCTGCGCGCTGACCCTGGTCGCGGTGATCGTCTTCCTCGGTCTGCTGTTCTCCGGCAAGGACGTCCGCTGGCTCGGCCTGCTGCTCACCTTCGGCGTGCTGCTCGGCCTCGGCCTCGCGGTCACCGTCCTCTACACGGCCTCCGAACAGCTGGTTCCGGCGCTGCACTCGTACTGGCTGTGGATCCACGTCTCGGGCGCGATGATCTGCGGCGGCGCGCTCTACGCGGGCGCGATCGTCACGATCATGTACCTCTGCAAGGACTACTACGAGGCCGCCGTCCGCGAGGGCCGCGCCAAGGACGGCCGCTGGTCGGACATCTGCGCACGGATGCCCTCCGCGGCCAGCCTGGACAAGCTGTCCTACCGGATCAACGCGCTGACCTTCCCGCTGTGGACCTTCACCATCATCGCGGGCGCGATCTGGGCCGAGGCCGCGTGGGGCCACTACTGGCAGTGGGACCCCACCGAGACCTGGGCCTTCATCACCTGGGTCGGCTACGCCTGCTACCTCCACGCCCGCGCCACGGCTGGCTGGAAGGGCCGCAAGGCCGCCTGGCTGGTGCTGATCGCCTTCTCCTGCTTCCTGTTCAACTCGTACGGCGTCAGCATCTTCATCAACGGCGTCCACTCGTACGCGGGGCTGTAGCCGGGAGGGTGCGGCGGCCGGGGGTCCGGGGGGCGCCCCCCGGGGGGTTGGAGCATCAACGGCGTCCACTCGTACGCGGGGCTCTAGCCGGCGCCAGGGGCGCGCGGAAGCTCCGGGGGAGCGCGCGGATCAGGGGTCACTCCACCATTGGAGTGACCCCTGACGCATTGGGCCGTTGGAGAAGGTGTCCATCCGTCGTATCGCATGCCTATCGTGGGTGGTATGGCGGAGCGAACCGAGAACGACCGTGGAGAGGGGGACGCCATGGCGATTGCCGCGACCGAGCGCCCTGACAGCTCTCAGAGTCTTGCCGAGGATCGGGACGAGGTACTGTCCGCTTTCCTGGAGCTCGATGTGCCTGAGGGCTATCGCGCCGAACTGATCGAGGGTGAGATCGTCGTGACCCCGCCGCCCGATGGTAGCCACGAGGGATATGTCGGCAAAGTGGTGCGACAGCTGATCCGTGGAACTGCTGCCGAGATCTACACGGCTGGAAACAAAGGCCTGGTGACTCCACTTGGTCACTTCATCCCAGACTGCTCCGTTGGCATGGTCGGTGTCTTCGAGGCCATGGGCCCCTGGGCCCGGCCCGATGGCGTGCTGATGGTGGTCGAGGTGACCTCCAGCCGCCCGGAGAAGGACCGGGACGCCAAGCGTCGCGGCTACGCCGCCGCCGGCATCCCGCTCTACCTGCTGGTGGACCGCTCCCAGGGCACGGTCACCCTCTTCGCGGACCCCCGGAAGCCGGAGGAGCAGGACTACCTCACCGTCACCCGCGTTCCCTTCGGAAAGCCGCTCGACCTGCCGGAGCCCTTCGCCTTCGCGCTGGACACCGCCGTCTTCGACTGACCCGGACGGCCGCGTGGCGTCGGCTGTCAGTGCGGGCAGGGAGAATGTGCCCCGTACTACCTCGCCGCCCTCATCGGTGAGGTGACCGACTTGCGGGGAGACGACGGCCATGGATGCTCGGAACGTGGGCGACGCGGCGGGTGCCGCCGGAGCGACGGACCCGTTCGGAACGGCTGGTCTGCGACAGCGGGTCCTGGCGGCCTGGGCCGCCTCGCCGACCCGCTTCCGCGAGGACGCCAACGCCGAGGAGGAGCTCGCCCTCGGCGGCTACCGCGACCGGCTGGTGGTCGAGCTGGCGCAGAACGCCGCCGACGCCGCCGCCCGCGCGGGCGTCCCCGGGCGACTGCGGCTGACCCTGCGCGAGGGCGTGCTCTGCGCCGCCAACACCGGCTCGCCGCTGGACGCCGAAGGCGTCGAGTCGCTGTCCACGCTGCGCGCCTCCTCCAAGCGGGAGGAGGCCGGCGAGGGCGCGGTCGGCCGCTTCGGCGTCGGTTTCGCCGCCGTCCTGGCCGTCTCGGACGAGCCCGCCGTGATCGGCCTGCCCGGCGGCGTCCGCTGGTCGTTGGCCGAGGCCCGCGCCCTGGCCGCCGAACAGCCCGCGCTGGCGGAGGAACTGCGCCGCCGGGACGGCCATGTGCCGCTGCTCCGGCTGCCGCTGCCCGCCGAGGGCGCACCCCCGGCGGGCTACGACACCGTCGTCGTCCTGCCGCTGCGGGACGCCGCCGCCGAGGACCTGGCCCGTCGGCTGCTGGACGAGATCGACGACGCGCTGCTGCTCACCCTGCCCGGCCTGACCGAGGTCGTGGTCGAGCAGCAGAACGGCGCGCTGAGCCGCACCCTGACGCGCCGTGAGGAGGAGCCGGCGCACGACCTGGCCGGGCCCGCCACCGTGGTCGTCGCCGACGAGTCCGGCGAGCGCCGCTGGCAGGTCGCCTCGGCCGGCGGCGAGCTCGCCGCCGAGCTGCTGCGGGACCGCACGGTCGAGGAGCGGCACCGTCCGCACTGGTCGGTGACCTGGGCGGTGAACGAGTCCGGCGCCGCCGAGGCCTCCGGCGCGACCGCCGTCGTCCATGCGCCGACCCCCACCGACGAGCCGCTGGGCGTCCCCGCGCTGCTGGTCGCCTCCTTCCCGCTGGACTCGACGCGCCGTCACATCGCGCCGGGGCCGCTGACCGACTTCCTGGTCGAGCAGGCCGCCGACGTCTACGCCGCACTGCTGCGGCAGCGCGGCGGCGACCTCGCCAACCTGCGGCTGGTCCCCGGTCCGCTGGGCCGGGGCGAGCTGGACGGACAGCTGCGGCGGGCGATCCTGCAGCGGCTGCCCGACGTCCCGTTCCTGCCCGCCGCCGAGGGCGGGGCCGCGCTGCGCCCGCGCGACGCGGTGCTGCTGGAGGAGGCCGACCCGTCGATCGTCCGCGCCGTCGGCGAGGTGCTGCCCGGTCTGCTGCCGGCCGGTCTGGACCGCCGGACGGAGCTGCGCACCCTCGGCGTCCGTCGGCTGGCACTGGCCGAGACCGTCGACCAGCTCGCCAACCTCGACCGCGAGCCCGCCTGGTGGCGCGGCCTGTACCAGGCCCTGCTCGGCGCGGACCGGGACGCCCTGGGCGCCCTGCCGGTCCCGCTCGCCGACGGCCGCAAGGTCACCGGCCCGCGCCGGGTCCTGGTCCCCGGCGAGGCCTCCGGCGACGCCGCCGTGTCCGCAGAGGACTTGGCCCTGCTGGGCCTGCGGCTGGTCCACCCCGAGGCCGCCCACCCGCTGCTGGAGAAGCTCGGCGCGGGCGTCGCCACCCCGGCCGGCGTCCTGGAGACGCCGGAGCTGCGCGCCGCCGTGCTCCGCAGCGTCGACCTGGACGACCAGGACGAGGCCGAGGAGATCGCCGAGGCGGTGCTGCGCATCGTCCGGGCGGCCGGGGTCACGGCCGGACCCGGCGCGGGGGAGTACCCGTGGCTGGCCTGGCTCGCGCTGCCCGACGAGGAGGGCGAACTCGTCGCCGCCGGCGAGCTGGTGCTGCCCGGCAGCCCGCTGGCCGCCGTGGTCGACGAGGACGACGCCGTCTTCCTGGACGAGGACTGGGCCGAACGCTGGGGCCCGGAGGTGCTCCGCGCCGTCGGCGTCGGCAACAGCCTGGGACTGGTGCGGGCCGAGGAGGTCGTGCTCGACCCGGACGACCTGGAGCGGCTCGACCCCACCGCCGCACCCGACCGCGCCGCCGGCGGCGAGCCGCGCGGCCTGCTGGACGAGGCCCCGGAGGGCTTCGCTGACTGGGCCGAGGAGATCGCCGACCGGCTCAAGTCCGAGGCCGACGACCGCGAGGACGCCGGCGGCCACCGGGACGACCACCCCGACGTCCCGCCGGTCGCCGCCGAGCTGCTGGCCGTCCGCGACCTGGACCTGGTCGACGACGATGCCTGGGCCCGGGCGCTGGCCCTGCTGGCGGTGCCGCCGCTGCGCGAGGCCGTGGTCAACCCGGTCCGGCTGCTGCTGCCGGACGGCAGCTCAACCGAGGTCCCCTCCTACACCGCCTGGTGGCTGCGCGACCACCCGGTGCTGGACGGCCGCCGTCCGGCCGGGCTGCGTGCGGCCGGCGCCGACCCGCTGCTGCGCGGCCTGTACCCGGAGGCCCGGACCGGCTTGGACGAGGTCTTCCTGCACGCCCTCGGCGTCCGCACCACCCTGGCGGCGCTGCTCGCCGAGAGCGACGGACCGGACGAGCTGCTCTACCGGATGGGCGACCCGGACTGCGAGCTGTCGCACCGTCAGCTGCACGGCATCTACACCGCGCTGGCCGGAGTGGCGCTGGAGCGCGTCGCCCTGCCGGAGGAGGTCCGCGCGCTGCCCCCGATGGACCCGGAGACCCGCCGCCGTCCGGCGCACACCGTGGTCGTCGACGTCGCGGACGCGGTCGTCGCCGACGCGCCCGACCTGGTGCAGCTGCTGGACGACTACGCGCTGATCACGGTCGCCCCGGCGCTGGCCGCCGCCCTCGCCGAGCGGCTGCACGTCTCGCTCGCCAGCGAGGTGGCCGGCGGACGGGTGCTGAGCGAGGGCGCCGTCCACCGGGTCCCCGAGGCGGTGCGCGAACTGCTGCCCGGCTGCCCCGAGGTCTACGAGGAGCACGAGGAGCTGCTGGTCGTCGGACCGGACGGCGAGGAGGCCGCCGTGGACTGGCGCTGGGACGCGGACAGCCCCGCGCCCGAACCCGAACCCGAGGAGGGCGAGCCCGCCGAGCCGGACGAGTTCGCCCCGGTCGTCCCCCACGGCGCGCTCCACGCGGCCACGCCGGAGGGGCTGGCGGCCGGGCTGGCCTGGGCGGCCGGCCAGTGGCACCGCCGTTTCGAGGTCCTGGCGTTCCTCTCCGACCCCGAGCGCGCCTATGAACTGAGCGCGGCCCGCGACTTCGAGGGCTGACGGGGCGTCGGCGCCGCTACCGGGGGCCGCCGGGCTCGGTGGCCCCCTCGGCGTCGACCTCCACCTCGTCCCCGGCCTCGTCCCCGGCCTCGTCCCCGGCCTCGTCCCCGGTCCGGGTCGCCGCCGGGGTCCGGACCGGGGCGCGGCCCGCGTCTCGCCTCGCGCCCCGCGCGGCGACTCCGTCCGTCTCCTCCGCCGCCTCCGGGTGCCGGCGGAGGTACCGCCAGACCAGCTCCAGCAGCAGGCCGCCGACCACGGCGACGCCGACCGCCGTCCACGGGTCGCGCCAGCCCTGGAGGCTGAGCTGGAAGAAGGACTTCAGCCACGGCACGATCAGCACCAGGGCGAAGCCGCCCGCCATCGTCAGCACCAGCAGCACCCGCCACCAGTTGTAGGGGCGGGCGATGATCGCCAGCGCCCAGAGCGCGACGATGAACAGGGTCAGCGTGGTCACGCTGGTGTCGGGGACCTGGGCGGTCGCATGGTCCGCGCGGGCCAGCAGGTAGGTGGTGAACGCGGCGGTCCCCGCGATCACGCCGCCCGGGACGGCGAACCGCAGCACCCGTCGGACGAAGCCCGGCCTGGCCCGCTCGTTGTTGGGGGCGAGCGCGAGGAAGAACCCGGGGACGCCGATGGTGAGCGTGCTGAGCACGGTCGAGTGGCGCGGCAGGAACGGGTAGGGCACCTGACAGATGATCACCAGCAGCGCGATCAGCACGGAGTAGACGGTCTTCAGCAGGAACAGGTTGGCGACCCGCTCGATGTTGCCGATCACCCGTCGGCCTTCGGCGACGACCAGCGGCAGCGTCGCGAAGCTGTTGTCCAGCAGCACGATCTGCGCGACCGCCCGGGTGGCCTCGCTGCCCGCGCCCATGGCGACGCCGATGTCGGCGTCCTTCAGCGCGAGGACGTCGTTGACGCCGTCGCCGGTCATCGCGACATGGTGGCCCCGGGACTGGAGGCCCTGGACCAGGTCCCGCTTCTGTTGGGGCGTCACCCGGCCGAAGACCGAGTGCTGTTCGACCACCTCGGCGATGGCCTCGGAGCCGGTGGGCAGGGTCCGGGCGTCGATCGGGTCCTCGGCCCCGGGCAGCCCGAGCGAGCCGGCCACGGCGCCGACCGAGAGGGCGTTGTCCCCGGAGATGACCTTGGCGGCGACGCCCTGCCGCTCGAAGTAGCGCAGCGTCTGCCCTGCGTCGGGGCGCAGCCGCTGCTTCAGCACCAGCAGCGCGACCGGCTCCAGTCCGTCGGCCGGGTCCTCGGCGTCGAGCGGGGTGTCGGTCCGTCCGAGCAGCAGGACCCGCAGCCCCTGGGCGCCGAGCCGGTCGACGGTGACCAGGTCCGGATGGCCCTGGGGCAGCAGCACGTCGGGGGCGCCGAGCAGCCAGGTGCCGGGTCTGCCGTCCGGTTCCTGGACGGAGGCCCCGGACCACTTGCGGGCGGAGGAGAAGGGGGCGACCTGGAGCAGCCGCCAGCCCTGGCCCTCGTCCGGCACCGGGTAGGCGTCGATGATCGCCTGGAGGCTGGCGTTCGGCCGGGGGTCGGCGGTGCCGAGCAGGCCGAGCACCGCCTCGGCCCGCGCGGCGCCGGGGGCGGGAGAAGGGCTCGCCAGCGGGCGGAGCTCGGCGACGTCCATGCCGCCCTCGGTGAGGGTTCCGGTCTTGTCGAGGCAGACGGTGTCCACCCGGGCCAGGCCCTCGATCGCCGGCAGTTCCTGGACCAGGCACTGGTGCCGGCCGAGCCGGATCACGCCGACGGCGAAGGCCACGGAGGTGAGCAGCACCAGGCCCTCGGGAATCATTGGGACGATGCCCGCGACCATTCGCCGGATGGCCTCGCGGAGGTTGTGGCTCTCCACGTACAGCTGGCTCAGGATCAGCCCGATCGCGGTCGGGATCAGCAGCCAGGTGACGTAGCGCAGGATCGTGTCGATGCCGGTCCGGAGCTCCGACTTGACCAGGGTGAACCGGCTGGCCTCCTCGGCCAGCTGGGCGGCGTAGGCCTCGCGGCCGACCCGGGTGGTGGTGAACGCGCCCGAGCCGGCCACCACGAAGCTGCCGGACATCACCGGGTCGCCGGGGTGCTTGTGGACGGGGTCGGCCTCGCCGGTGAGCAGCGACTCGTCGATCTCCAGGCTGTCGGCCTCGGAGACCTGCCCGTCGACGGTGACCTTGTCGCCGGCCCCCAGCTCGACCAGGTCGCCGAGGACGATCTCGGCGTTGGTCAGCTCGGCGCTGCGCCCGTCGCGCCGGACCCTGGGGTGGGCCTCGCCGATGACGGCGAGGCTGTCGAGGGTGTGCTTGGCCCGTAGCTCCTGGATGATCCCGATGCCGGTGTTGGCGACGATGATGAAGCCGAACAGGCCGTCCTGGGGCGGTCCGACCACCATGATCACGGCGAACAGGGTGCCGATGATCGCGTTGAACCGGGTGAAGACGTTGGCCCGGACGATCTCGGCGGTGGACCGACTGGACCTGACCGGCACGTCGTTGACCTCGCCGCGCGCGACCCGCTCGGCGACCTCGGCGGTGCTGAGCCCCGGCAGCGGTGCAGTCATGCTGTTGACCCTAGGCGGGACCGGACGAGGTCGCCCCCGGGACTGGTCCGACCGGACGGGCCGGTGCGCTCGGGCCGCCGGGATCTACTCGGGTCGCCGGGATCCGCTGAGGGCCGCCGGGATCCGCTCAGGCCGAGGGGCCCTCGGCCCCGGTCGTCCCGGGCGCGCCCGCCCCCGCCGCCTCGGCGGCGCGCGAACGGGCGATGGCGTCCCGGCGGGCGCGGCAGTACCAGATGCCGACCAGGCCGAGGCCGAAGCCGGCCAGGCAGCACCACAGCCAGTCGGTCCTGCCGGTGCGCGACAGCCATCCGTGGAAGGGCAGCAGGGCGATGAAGGCGACCAGCCACAGCACGGTTCCGCCGGTGACGATGCCGACGTCGTTGGCCTCCATCGGAGGCGCGGAGGGGAGCTTGGTCGTCTTCACGGGGACCAGCGTACGGGGGCGGTGTGCCCGGAGGGGAGCCCGGCGCGGAGCGGGTCGACTCACCCGTTTGGAGGAACTCACAGTCTACGCGCGGAGATGGCCCATATCCTTTAGTCGATTCATACTGGCGGTTCCGGATCGAACGGCGCGTCGACTTGACCCTCCTTGCACAGAAGAGGCAAGGCAGTCAGGCAGGAAAGTGGACGGCGCCGTTCGCCGCATCCGCGGGAACCCCCACCGCTGAGGCATCAAATCTAAGGATCAGTGCACCATGTCTTCCGTGGCCGCCGCCAAGGCCGAGTCGCCCGACTCCGGGCCGACCCCGCCGCGCAATGCCGTCGACCGCTTCTTCAAGATCTCCGAGCGCGGCTCCTCCGTCGTCCGGGAGATCCGCGGCGGCGCCGCCACCTTCTTCACGATGGCCTACATCATCGTGCTGAACCCGATCATCCTGTCCTCCGGCGTGGACAAGTACGGCCACCACCTGAACAGCGGACAGCTGGTCACCGCCACGGTGATCACCGCCGCGTTCACCACCCTGCTGATGGGGGTCATCGGCAACGTCCCGCTGGCCCTCGCGGCCGGTCTGGGCACCAACAGCATCGTGGCGCTGCAGCTGGCGCCCAAGATGAGCTGGCCGGACGCGATGGGCATGGTGGTCCTGGCGGGCTTCGCGATCATGCTGCTGGTCGCCACCGGCCTGCGCGAACGGGTGATGAACGCGGTCCCGCTCGGCCTGCGCAAGGCCATCGCCATCGGCATCGGCCTCTTCATCGCCCTGATCGGCTTCGTCGACGGCGGCTTCGTCACCCGTATCCCGGACGCCGCGCAGACCACCGTCCCGCTCCAGCTCGGGGGCAACGGCCACCTGGACGGCTGGCCGGTGCTGGTGTTCATCGTCTGTGCGCTGCTGACCCTGATCCTGCTGGTGCGCAAGGTCCCCGGCGCGATCCTGATCAGCATCATCGCCACCACCATCCTGGCCGTGATCCTGGACAAGGCCGCGACCATTCCGGCCGGCGAGTGGGGCCTGACCGTCCCGGTCTTCCCGCACAGCATCGTGTCCACCCCGGACTTCGGCCTGATCGGCAAGGTCAGCCTGTTCGGCGGCTTCCACCAGGTCGGCCTGCTGACCGGCATCCTCTTCGTCTTCACCGTGCTGCTGTCCTGCTTCTTCGACGCGATGGGCACGATCCTCGGCGTCAGCGACGAGGCGCACCTGCTGGACAAGGAAGGCAACCTGCCGGGCATGAGCAAGGTGCTCATGGTCGACGGTTTCGCCACCGCGCTGGGCGGCGCCACCTCCAGCTCCGCCAACACCTGCTTCGTCGAGTCCACCTCGGGGGTCGGCGAGGGCGCCCGCACCGGTCTGGCCTCGGTCGTCACCGGCCTGTTCTTCGTGGTCGCGCTGTTCCTGACGCCGCTGGCGACCATGGTCCCGACCCAGGCGGCCACGCCGGCCCTGGTCGTGGTCGGCTTCCTGATCCTCTCCAGCGGGATCCGCGAGATCGACTGGTCGGACTTCACCATCGCCATCCCGGCCTTCCTGACCATGGTGATCATGCCGTTCACCTACAGCATCACCAACGGCATCGGCATTGGGTTCCTGGTCTTCTGCGTGCTGAAGATCGCCACCGGCCGGTTCCGCGAGGTTCCGATCGCGCTGTACGTCGTCGCCGCGATCTTCGCCTTCTACTACCTGATGCCCGCCTTCGGCCTGGTCCACTGAGCCCGGTCCACTGAGCCCGGTCCGCCGAGCCGCTGACGCGCAGCGCCGAAGCCGCCCCCGCCGATCCCGGCGCGGGCGGCTTCGTGCTGTCCGGGACGGTCGCAGTGTGACGCAGGCGACGTTTCTGGTCGGGTGGTGCAGCGGTGCAGAGACATCATTAGCCAGGGTAATGAGATAGACTAACGACTATGCCAGACCTCTCCCCGGGCGACGCAGCAGCCATCAGCACCCTGCGTTTTGCCGTGATGCGGCTCTCCCGTCGGCTGCGCAACCAGCGCGTCGAGGAGTCGCTGACCCCTACCGAGATGCAGGTCCTGGCGACGCTCGCCCGCTGCGGGCAGGCCACGCCGGGGGAGCTCGCGCGCAAGGAGCACGTCCAGCCGCCGTCGATGACCAGGATCATCGCGATGCTGGAGGAGAAGGGCCTGGTCCGGCGCGAGCCGCACCCGGACGACCGCCGGCAGGTGGTCGTCAGCAGTACCGAACAGGCCGAGAGCATTCTCGACCAGAGCCGTGCCAAGCGGGACGCCTGGCTCGCGGAACGGGCCTCCAGCCTCACTCCGGAGGAGTGGGCGATCCTGCGCGCCGCAGCCCCCGTCCTGGAACGGCTCGCACAACTCTGATCCACCGCTATGTACCAGGGGAACAAGCTATTGCCTGCAAAGACCGGAGCCACCACACAGCACGCACGACCCACTGACACCACCTGCCCTGGCAGCCCCGTCGGTCCCGCGACCGAGACCGACACCGCTTCCGCGCCGCTCGCCTCACCCCTCGTCGTCCCCGTCGACGACGACCCCGACGAACGCCCCGCGCCGTCCGTGGCCACCACGGCACCGGCGCACCGATCCGCCGCCGGCCCCGAGGGCAGGCGCGGCGGCAAGCGCGGCGGGATGTTCTCCGCCCTGCGGACGCGCAACTACCGCTACTTCTTCATCGGCCAGGTCGTCTCCAACTCCGGCACCTGGATCCAGCGGGTGGCGCAGGACTGGCTGGTCCTCAGCCTCACCGGCAGCGCCTTCGCGGTCGGCGTCACCACCGCCATGCAGTTCCTCCCGATGCTGCTCTTCGGGCTCTTCGGCGGAGTCCTCTCGGACCGCTTCCCCAAGCGGAAGCTGCTGATCTTCACCCAGGGCGCGATGGGCCTGCTGGCCCTCGGCCTCGCGGTGCTGACGCTCACCCATGTGATCCAGGTCTGGCACATCTACCTGTTCGCCTTCCTGCTGGGCATGATCACCGTCGTCGACAACCCCACCCGGCAGACCTTCGTGGTGGAGATGGTCGGCAAGAAGGACCTCGGCAACGCGGTCAGTCTGAACGCCGCCAACTTCCAGACCGCGCGGCTGATCGGCCCCGCCATCGCGGGTGGGCTGATGGCCTGGGTCGGCACCGGCTGGGCCTTCGCGGTCAACGCGATCTCCTTCGGGGCGGTGATCCTCGGGCTGCTCGCGATGCGTCGCTCCGAGCTGAACCCGACGCCGGTCCAGCCGCGCGAGAAGGGGCAGCTCCGCGCGGGGCTGCGGTACGTCGGCGGACGTCCCGACCTGATCTGGCCGATCGTCCTGGTCGGCTTCATCGGCACCTTCGGGTTCAACTTCGCGATCATCCTCTCGGCCTTCGCCTACTCGGTCTTCCACGTCGGCCCCGGGCTCTACGGCCTGCTCAACACGGCGATGGCGGTCGGCTCGCTGGCCGGCGCGCTGATCGCGGCCCGGCGCAGCAGGCCGCGGCTCCGGCTGTTGGTCGGCGCGGCGCTGGCCTTCGGCGTACTGGAGTCACTGGCCGGCTTCTCGCCGTCCTACTGGGTGTTCGCCGCGCTGCTGACCCTGGTGGGGATGTTCGGCCTGACGCTGAACACCGCCGCCAACTCGCTGATCCAGCTGCGTACCGACCCGGCCATGCGGGGACGGGTGATGAGCCTCTACATGATGGTCTTCGCCGGCGGGACGCCGCTGGGCGCGCCGCTGGTCGGCTGGCTCACCGAGCAGTACGGACCCAGGCTGGGGCTGGTGGTCTGCGGGCTGGTCTCGGCCGTCGCGGCCGGAGTCATCGGCCTGGTCCTGGCCCGGATCGGAAATCTGCGGCTCAGCGTGGACCTGCACCGGGGGCCGGAGCACCAGTTGCTCGCCTTCGTGCCGCGCCAGGCGCGGTCGCAGGAGCCGGTCGGAGCGCCGGTCGCGGCGCAGATGTCGGTCTCGGCCTGACGCCCTCGTCGGCGTGACGGCTCACGGGGCGGGGGTCCACGGACCCCCGCCCCTCCGTCGTACCCGATCCGGCCGTGTTGGTGCGGGCGTGCGGAACCGGGTGTCCGGCGGCGGCGGGCGTCCGGGAGAATGCCCCGGTGAGACTCTTCGCCGCAGTTCTGCCGCCCCAGTCCGCCGTCCAGGAACTGGCCGACGCGGTCCGCCCGTTGCACGCGCTGCCGCAGGCCGCGCCGCTGCGCTGGACCGCGCTGCCGACCTGGCACCTGACGCTCGCCTTCCTCGGCCAGGTCGAGGCCGAGGCCCTGCCCGAGCTGTCGGCCGGGCTGGACGCCGCCGTGGCCGAGCACTCCGCCTTCGAGCTGCGGCTGGCCGGCGCGGGCCGCTTCGGCGACCGGGCGCTCTGGGCCGGGGTCGACGGCGACACCCGCGCGCTGGGACGGCTGGCCGAGTCGGTCTCCGCCGCCGTCCGCCGGGTCGGCATCGACCTGGACGACCGCCCGTTCCAGGGGCACCTCACCCTCGCCCGCAGCAGCACGCCGCGTTCGGCCGAGTCGGCCCGCCGGCGTCCGGGCGGACCCGATCTGGCACCGCTCGCCGACGCGCTGGCCGGGTTCCGGGGCGAGCCGTGGCAGGTCGCGACCGTGCAGCTGATGCGCAGCCACCTCGGCGCCGGACCCTCGCACCACGAGCGGATCGACGGATGGCAGCTCGCCCGGGCGAGGGCGTAGCGGCAGCACCGGGGACCGGGCCGGTTCAGCGGTCGAGGGTGCCGAATCCGCCCCGGTAGAAGAGCAGCGGCCCGCTGTCGTCCCGGCCCGGCGCCAGTCCGCAGACCCGGCCGACGACGATCAGGTGGTCGCCGCCGGTGTGGACGGCGTGGATGGCGCAGTCGATCCAGGCCAGCGCCCCGGCCAGGCGCGGGGCGCCGGTGCCGGGGGCGGGGGACCAGTCGAGGCCGGCGAACTTGTCCGCGCCGGTGGAACCGCTGACCGCGAAGGCCCGGCAGAGCTCGCCCTGGTCGGCGGCGAGGACGCTGACGCTGAATGATCCGGCCCGGGCGATCTGCGGCCAGGAGGCCGAGGTCCGGGCCACGTTGAAGCTGATCAGCGGCGGGTCGAGGGAGAGCGAGGAGAAGGACTGGCAGGCGAAGCCGACCGGTCCGCCCTCCTCGGTGAGCGCGCCGACCACGGTGACCCCGGTGCAGAAGTGCCCCAGGACGCTGCGGAAGGCGCGGCTGTCGGTCACCGTGCCCGGCGCCCGTTCGTCGGGCCGGACCGAGCGCAGCGCGGCGCGCGGTCCGGGCGGTTCCTCGTCCCGGTACGGCTCCCCGGCTGCCGCCGGGCCGACCGCCCCGGTCGAGCGCAGGTAGCGGACGGCTGCCACCGCCATGCCTTCGTGGCCCATGGGTCGCCTCACAGCCTTCTCGCCGGATCCTGGACTCCAGTAAAGCTGACGGATCGTCAGATTGGAAGTGGGTGGGATTGTCCCTTGACGTGGGCGAACACCCCTTGCGTAGGGTGTGCGCACCGACCGGGGAGGGAACGTCCATGAAGGCGCAGGTCAGACGCTGGCTGGCGGCGGCGGGGATGGTCGCCGCGGCCCTGCTGCTGTTCAACTCGGCCAGCGTGATCATGTTTTGGGGCTCGGGTGGGCTGCTGACCGGCGGTGGCGGCGGCTTCGACTCACCGGCGCTCTCGCAGACGCTGTCCCTGCTCGGTACGGTCGGCATCGACTTCGGCGCCTGCCTGGCGATCCTGGCACTGTCGGTCCTGGTCAGCCGCCGGCTCCTGGGCGGACGCCGACCGGTCCTGGTGGGTGCACTGCTGACCTGCGCGGTCGGCGTGCTGCTGGAGTGGTTCACCTACAACGGCCCCGGCATGGGCATGTTGAGCCTCGTCTTCGGTATCGACCAGGTCCTCTACGCCATAGGCGTGCCGGTGATCGCCGGGGCCTGGATGCTCCGGCCGCGCCACTCGGTGGTGGCGCAGCAGCCGGTGGCGGACGGGTTCACCGGGCTCTGGGAGTCCCCCTCCGGCGTGCTGGAGCTGCACCAGGAGGGCCTGTTCACCCTGGTGCGCGCCGGCGGTGGGTCGGTCGACGGCGACTGGACGGTGCGGACCGAGCCGCGCTCCGGGCTGACCGAGCTCTCACTGTCGATCGGGGCCCCCACCGTGCTCGGCCCCGGCCGCCAGGTGACCGACCTGCTGCTGGACAGCGCCGAGGACGGCGCGATGCTGCTGGTCACCGGCGACGACGTGGTCTACAGCCGCAGGTCGGAGGAGCTGGCGGTGGAGTCGGCGGCCGGTTTCGTCGGCCGGCTGGAGGTCCTGGAGCACTGACGCGAACCGGTGCTGCGCCGCTAGCGCCCGGTGAACCCCGGGGGCCGGCGTTCGACGAAGGCCCGCACGCCCTCCCAGGCGTCCACCGTGGCCATGTTGATCTCCTGGGCGGTCGCCTCGGCCGCGAAGGCGGTGCTCCGGTCCGACTCCAGCGCGGCGTTGACCAGTTGCTTGGTCAGCGCCAGGGCGCGGGTCGGGCCCCCGGCCAGCCGCAGGGCCAGCTCCCTGGCGGTCTTCTCCAGCTCGGCCGCCGGGACCACCCGGTTGACCAGGCCCATCCGCTCCGCCGCCGCGGCCGGCACGCTGTCGCCGAGGAGCAGCAGCTCCTTGGCCCGCTGCGGGCCGACCAGCCGGGGCAGCAGGTAGGCCGCGCCGCCGTCGGGGACCAGGCCGCGCCGGACGAAGGCGGCGACGAAGGTGGCGGTGTCGGCCGCCAGCACCAGGTCGCAGGCGAGGGCCAGTGACAGCCCCACCCCCGCCGCCGTGCCGTTGACCGCCGCCAGCACCGGCTTCTCGCAGTCCAGCACCGCCGCGACCATCCGCTGGACGCCGCGCTTCAGCACCCGGGCGACGTCGCCGGCCACCCGCTCCCCGGCGGCCGCCGATCCGCGCAGGTCGGCGCCGGAGCAGAAGCCCCGTCCGGCACCGGTGAGCACCACCGCGCGGACGTCCGGGTCGGCCGAGGCCCGGTCCAGCAGGACGATCAGCTCCTCGCGCATGTCCGCGGTGACGGCGTTCAGCGTCTCCGGCCGGTTCAGGGTGATCCAGCAGACGCCGTCCTCGACCCGGTGCAGCAGCGGCTCGTTCACCGGCACACCGCCAGGGCGTCCAGGGCGACCACGCCCTTGCCGCGCTCCAGCACCATCAGCGGGTTGATGTCCAGCTCGGCCAGGTCCTCGCCGAGCTCCAGCGCCATCCGCTGGACCCGCATCACCACGTCCACCAGCGCGTCCACGTCCAGTGGCGGCCCGCCGCGCACGCCGTCCAGCAGTGGTCGGCCGCGCAGCTCGGCCAGCATGGCCCGGACGTCCGCGCAGCCGAAGGGCGGGACCCGGACCGCCGTGTCGTTGAGGACCTCGACGAACACCCCGCCGAGCCCGACGGTGACGGTCGGGCCGAAGGTGTCGTCCTGGCCGATGCCGAGCACCATCTCCACCCCGGCCTCGACCATCTGGCAGACCAGCACCCCGTCCATCCGCGCTATCCCGGCCGCGCGGGCGTTGTCCGTCAGCTCCCGGAAGGCGTCCCTGACCTGGCTGGCGGAGGTCAGCCCGACCTTCACCAGGCCGAGTTCGGTCTTGTGGGCGACCTCGGGGGCCGAGCCCTTCAGCACCACCGGGTAGCCGACCACGCTCGCCGCCCGGACCGCGCCGGCCGCGCTGGTCACCAGCTGTTCGCGCGGGACCCGGATGCCGTAGGCGCGCAGCAGCTGCTTGGCGCCGACCTCGCTGAGCTGCTGGCCCGGCCGCAGCACCCGCTGGGCCTTGGCCTTGCCGGCGCAGGCGGTGCGCGGCGCCTCGTCGAAGGGGCTGCGGTAGCCGGCGGTGAACCGGTGGTGGCCCAGGTAGGCGGCGACGGCGCGGACGCAGTTGCCGAAGGTGCGGAAGACCGCGATCCGGGAGGAGCCCAGCAGGGTCTCCCGGTAGGCGGCCTCGGTGCCGACCGGCGAGCCCCAGATCACGCAGACCAGCTTGTCGGTGCTCTCGGCCACCGCGACCAGGTCGGCCGCCAGCCGGTCGCTCATCGGTGGGAAGGGCCCGGTGATGGGGCAGATCAGCACGCCCACGGCGGGGTCGGCCAGGATCGCGTCCAGGATCTTCCGGCCGCGCCAGTCGCCCACCGGGTGGCCGCCGTTGTCGATCGGGTTGGCCACGCTCAGGTACTCCGGGATCCACTGGTGCAGTTCGTCCTGCTTGGCCCGGTCCAGCCGGGGGAGGGCCAGCCCGGCGGCGGAGGCCAGGTCGGCGAGGTGCGCCCCGGTACCGCCGGAGATCGAGTAGACCGCCACGCCCTCCGCCAGCGGCGGCCTGGCCCGGGCCAGCAGCGCCGCGGTGTCCTGGAGTTCGTCCAGTCCGTCGACCCGGATCACGCCGAACTGGCGGAAGGCGGCGTCCACCACGTCGTCCGCGCCGGTGAGCTTGCCGGTGTGGGAGGCGGCCATCCGGGCGCCCTCGCTGGTGCGGCCGACCTTGACCGCCACCACCGGCACCCCCCGGCGGGCGGCGTGGTCGGCGGCGAGCAGGAAGTTCCGCCCGTCCTTGAGCCCCTCGATATAGGCGGCGATCGCGCCGACCTCCGGCTGGTCGGCGAACCACCGGACGAAGTCGGCGACTTCGAGGTCGGCCTCGTTGCCGGTGGGGGCCCAGTGGCTGAGCCGGACGCCCAGCTCCTGGAGGGCGAAGAGCGGTCGGCCCTGGTGGCCGCTCTGGGTGATCAGCGCGATGGCGGGGCCGGTCAGGTCCTCGCGGAAGCGCTCGAAGGCATTGAGGTTGGTGTTCGGGCCGAGCAGCCGCAGCCCGGTCGGGGCCTCGGCGATCAGCCGCCCCAGCTCCCGCTGGGCCTCCGCGCCGGCCTCCCCGGTCTCGGCGAAGCCGGAGGCGAAGGCCACCGCGAACCGGACCTTGGCCTCCACCAGCTGCGGGACCACGGCGGCCGGGTCGGCCAGCAGCACCACTGCCAGGTCGATCGGCTCGCCCCCGGGCACCGGGACCGCGGCGAGGTCCGGGTAACAGGGGAGGCCGTCGACCTCGCTCCGGCCGGGGTTGACCGGGAACATCCGCGCGCCGACCCGCTCGGACCAGGCCCGGAGCTGGCGGGTGATGCCGGTGTTGGGCCGGTCGGGGGTGTCCGAGGCGCCGATGACCGCGACCGTCGCCGGCCGGAAGAAGGACTCCAGATCGACCGGGCGGGGGTGCAGTGGCCGCCCGCTGACATCGTTGTCGTCCTCCGCGTCCAGCATGGCGCAGCCTCCACTCCCACGTTATCTGACGTACCATCAGGTTACTTGCGAGGAGCTTCACTTGGAAAGAGGTCGGCGGGGCCGTGGTGGACCTCTTGCGCACGCCGTTCCGGTGCGGTCAACTGACGGGGCGTCAGGTCAGCTCCGGCCGGACGGGAGAGGGGAGGGCTCGGATGCAGGCCGTGCACAGCTACGGGCTCAGCGCCGCCCACTGGCTCGCGCTGCTCCGGATCGGCCTTGGCCTGTGGTGGCTGGAGAGCTGGCGGCACAAGGACAAGCGCGGCTGGCTGCAGCGCGGCACCGGCATCGACTGGGCCAAGGGCGTCGCCGCCAAGCACCGCTGGCCGCTGGTGCGCACCTCCTTCGACCGGGTGGTCGCCCCGCGGCCCCGGCCGATGGCGTACGTGGTGGTCTTCGCGGAGCTCGCCCTGGGCCTCGGACTGACCGTCGGGCTGCTGACCCCGGTCGCGTTGGTGGCCGGCCTGCTGCTGAACCTCCTCTACTTCGTCCTGATGATCCACGACTGGGCCGAGCAGGGACAGAACCTGATGATGGCTCTGGTCTCGCTGGTCGCCCTGCTGGCGATGAGCTGGCAGACCTGGTCGCTGGACGCCGCCTTCCACCTCTTCGGCGCCTGACGGGAGACCCGCATGCCCCCCGATCCGAACCGCCCCGCCGCACCGGCGCCGGCCGCCGTCGCCGCCGACCGTCCGGTGCCCGACGCCTTCACCCGCACCTACTGGGAGGCCGTCGCCGAGGGGCGGCTGCTGCTGCGCCGCTGTGCCGACTGCGGTGAGCCGCACCACTATCCGCGCGAGTTCTGCCCGCACTGCTGGAGCGAGGCGGTCGAGTGGGAGCAGGCCTCGGGCCGGGCCACCCTCTACGCCTGGTCCGAGGTGCGGCTGAACGACCTGGCGCCGTTCCGGGACCGGCTGCCCTACGTCGTCGCCGTGGTGGAGCTGGAGGAGGGGCCGCGGATGATGACGACGGTCGTCGACTGCCCGGTGGAGCAGCTGCGGATCGGCATGGCATTGCTTGTGAGCTTCCCCACACTTTCGAAGGACGTCCGGACGGACCTCCTTGACCCGGTCGCGCCGGTGTTCCGTCGGCCTGACCGCTGCTGATGGCCCGCCGGCCGGGAGGCCGGCCGGGCGCGGGCGTCCGGAACGCGTGACGCTTCGCCCGGGAACCACAGCGGACGTTCCTGGGCGAGGGCGGTTCCTGGGGGTAGCGTGACACGTGGTGACGGCCGTACCGAGGGGAACGGCCCGGGACGAGGCGGGAGGACCGCAGACCACGAATCCCGCCCGCGCCCGGCGGGCCCGTCCAGTCACGCGCCACCCCATTGCGAGGACCCGTACATGTCGAGCCACTCCCGTTCTGCCAGCTCCCGCCGTTCCGGACGGGAGCAGCAGCGGCAGCCCGACGCTGCCGCCGGGGGCTACGGCGCCCCCGCCGCCGAGAACGGCGAGGGGTACGGCGACGGATACGGAGCGGGCTACACCGACACGTACGGTGACCGCCGGCGACCGGCCGCGACGGCCACCGCGGTGCCGGGCCCCAGCCGCAGCCAGGCCCGGGCCGCCGCCCGTGCCCGCAGCCGCCGCAGGCGCCGGGTCCGCAACGGCTTCCTCGGCGTCGGCTCCGTCGCGGCGCTGACCGTGATGGCCGTGGCCGGTCTGCTGCCTGCGCACAGCGCCACCACCAGGCCGAGCGTCGACGCGGCCACCGTCCCCAGCACCCCGGTGAAGGCGGCCCCGACCGTCCGGGCGGCCGCGCCGGTCGCGGAGATCGAGCAGCTCCCCGGCCTCGGCCCCGCCTTCCTGGCCAAGGTCCCGGCCAATGCCGACCAGGTGCTGCTGGTGACCGGCAAGGCGAAGAACGCCAACACCGACACCGTCGTCCTCTACACCCGGGCCGCCGCGGGCGCCCCCTGGGTCGCGGGGGCCACCTGGGCCGCCCACAACGCCCTCGACGGGTGGACCACCGACCACCACGCGGGCGACCTGCACAGCCCGATCGGGGTCTTCAGCCTCACCGACGCGGGCGGCCTCAACAGCAACCCGGGCACCAGGCTCCCCTACGACCACTCCCAGGAGTTCAAGGCGCCGGGCACCGGCTTCGAGGGCGAGTCGCTGGCGGACGCGTTCAACTACGTGGTGGCGATCAACTACAACCACGTACCCGGGACTTCGCCGCTCTCGCCGCAGCGCCCGATGGGCGCCGGCAAGGGCGGCGGCATCTGGGTCCACGTCGACCACGGGGGCCCGACGCACGGCTGCATAAGCCTTCCGCAGGCGGACATGGTGACCCTGCTGAAGTCGCTCGATCCGACAAAGCACCCGGTCATCGTCATGGGCGACGCCGCGTCGCTCGCCGCCTGACCCCTGCCCGACCTGCTGCCCGGCCCGCGTCGAGGTGAGAATCTGCTGAGGGGAGGCCCGGCGCGCCGGGTAAGGCCCATGTCCGGACCGGCGGTTGTCCGGCCCCTACAGCAACACTCCCCGGAAACTGTCCCTGGTGGTGCCCCTGGACCGGCCGGTAACCGGCTTGAGTGGAGACATGACTGGTTCCCGCATCGTCGCGCTCGGCCACTACCAGCCGCCCAAGGTGCTCACCAACCACGACCTGGCGCAGCTGGTCGAGACCGACGACGAGTGGATCCGCAGCCGGGTCGGCATCCGTACCCGGCACATCGCCGAGGGCGAGAGCGTCGCCGACCTGGCCTTCCGCGCGGCCGAGAAGGCCGTCGCGGCCAGTGGCTTCGACGCGTCCTCGATCGACCTGGTCGTCGTCGCCACCTGCACCGCGATCGACCGGAGCCCCAACACCGCCGCGCAGGTCGCCGCGCGGCTCGGCATCGCCGCCCCGGCCGCCTACGACATCAACACCGTCTGCTCGGGCTTCTCCTACGCCCTGGCCACCGCCGACCACGCGATCCGCGCCGGTGCGGCGACCCGGGCCCTGGTCATCGGCGCGGAGAAGATGACCGACGTCCTGGACTGGACCGACCGCACCACCTGCGTGATCTTCGGCGACGGCGCCGGCGCGGCCGTGATCGAAGGGGTCGGCGAGGGCGAGGAGCCCGGTATCTACCCGGTGGTCTGGGGCTCGGATCCGTCCAAGGGCGACGCCGTCCGGATCGACGGCTGGGACCCGACCATCAGCCAGGCGGGCCAGACCGTCTTCCGCTGGGCCACCACCCAGATCGCCCCACTCGCGCTGCGGGCCTGCGAGAAGGCCGGGATCCAGCCCTCCGAGCTCGGCGGCTTCGTCCCGCACCAGGCCAATCTGCGCATCATCGACGCCATCGCGGCCAAGATCGGCGCCCCGAACGCGGTCGTCGCCCGCGACGTCGTGGACTCGGGCAACACCTCGGCCGCGTCCATCCCGCTGGCGCTCTCCAAGCTGGTGGAACGCGGTGAGCTGCGCTCCGGCGCGGCGGTACTGCTGCTCGGCTTCGGCGGCGGCCTCGCCTACGCCGGCCAGGTCGTCCGCTGCCCGTAGTCCGCTGCCCGTAGTCCGTAGCCCGTAGCCCGTAGCCGGTAGCCGGTAGTCCGTAGCCGGTAGGGTCAGCGCGGGGAGCGGGACAGGATCATCGTGCCGGACGAGCAGAACCAGCCGCCGACACCGCTGACCAGGGCGAGTTCCGGCAGGCTCGGAGCCGCGCTGCGGCGCGCGTCGCGACGGCGGACCTGGCGGGCCGGGGCGGAGCCGGCGTAGTCGCCCCGGAGCTGGCGGACCGCCTCGGTGATCAGGAAGAGTCCGCGCATCCCCGGATGGCAGGCGGAGAGGCCGCCGCCGTCGGTGTTCACCGGCAGTGCGCCGTCGCGCAGCAGTCGCCCGTACTTGGCGTCGACGAACGGCCCGCCCTCGCCCTTGGCGCAGAAGCCCAGGTCCTCCAGCAGGACCAGCGGCATGTAGCTGAAGGCGTCGTAGACCTGCGCCAGGTCGATGTCGGAGGGGGAGACGCCGGCCCGCCGGAAGGCCAGTCGGCCGGAGACCGCGGCGGGGGAGACGGTGAAGTCCTCCCACTCGGACATCAGGCTGTGGCTGAGGTACTCGCCGGTGCCGAGGACCCAGACCGGGTCGTGCCGGATGTCCGGGACGTAGTCCTCGGCGGCGAGCAGCACCGCGCAGCCGCCGTCGGAGCGGATGCAGCAGTGCAGCTTGGTGAAGGGCGAGGCGAGCACCGGTCCGCCGAGGACGTCGTCGACGGTGATCGGGTCCCGGTACATGGCCTCCGGGTTGGCGGCGGCGTTGGCCCGGGCCTGGACCGCGACGCCGGCCAGCTGCTCCGGCGTGGTGCCGTACTCGTGCATGTGGCGGCGGGCGGCCATGGCGTACTTGGCGATCAGGGTGGCCCCGTACGGGGCCTCGAACTGCTGCGGGCCGGTGGCGCCGAGGGCTATCCCGGCGCTGCGGCGGCCGGCCTTGAGGTCGGCGCGGGCGGTCGAGCCGTAGACCAGCAGCACGGCCTCGGCATGGCCGGCCGCGATCGCGTCGACGGCGTGGGCGGCCATCACCTCCCAGGTGGAGCCGCCGACCGAGGTCGAGTCGGCCCACCTGGGCCGCAGCCCCAGGTACTCGGCGACCTCGACCGGGGCCAGCAGGCCGAGTCCGGCCGAGGCGACGCCGTCCACGACCGAGCGCGGCAGTCCGGAGTCGGCGAGGGCGCGCCGGGCCGCCTGGGCGTGCAGCTGGAACGCGGTCAGGTCGTCGACGCGTCCGCAGTCGGAATGGGCGACGCCGACCACCGCCACCCGGCGGCGGCGCGCGGAGTCCTGCGGGACCGGTGCGTGGAGAGTCGGTGCGGGCACGGGGCTGCTCCCTCGGGACGGCGCGGGCGGCTCGGGTCGGCTGCGTCGGCGGCTGCGGCACAACAAATCTGACGGTACATCAGATTTGCCGGGCTGTGCCCCTGTGCCCGCGGCACTCCTGCTTCTAGGATGACGGTCCGTCAGGCCGTGTGCGACAGAGGACGACTGGAGGCGCTATGGATCCCGCGCTCACCCCGGAACAGGAGGCCGTCCGCCGCACTCTGCGCGAGGCGCTGGCCAAGGGCTGCGCCCCGGATGAGGTCCGGGCCGCTGCCGCGGGCGCGGCCGGGTACGACGCCGAGCTGTGGCACCGGCTCGCCGAGCAGCCGGGGCTGCCCGGCATCGCCCTGCCCGCCGAGTACGGCGGCGCCGGCCTCGGCCCGATCGAGCTCGCCCTGGCCTGCGCCGAGGCCGGCCGGGTGCTGCTGCCCTCGCCGCTGCTCGCCTCCTCGGTGCTGGCCGCCGAGGCGGTGCTGGCCCTGGGTAACCCGGCACAGCGCGAGGAACTGCTGCCCGCCCTCGCCGCCGGCCGCCGGACCGCCGCCCTGGTCCTGCCCGCGCCCTTCCCCGACGGACGCCCGGCCGGCGGCGGCCGGGCCGGCGGGATGCAGGCCGTGCCGAAGGCGGACGGCTGGCTGCTCTACGGCGGGGCCGAGCCGGTCCTGGACGGGGCCCGCGCCGACCTGTTGCTGGTCGCCGCCCACACCGGTGGCTTCCCGCGCAGCCGGACGGTGCTGTTCGCGGTCGACGGGGACGCGCCCGGGGTCACCCGCAGCCGCCGCGCCTCGCTCGACGAGACCCGGTCCCTGGCCCGGGTGGAACTGCGCGACGCGACCGGCGTCCCGCTGGGCGACCCCGCCCGCGACGCCGGTCCGGCGCTGGCCCGCACCGGGACGGCGGCGGCCCTCGCCGTCGCCGCCGAGGCGCTGGGCGCCGCCGAGCAGTGCCTGGCCAGGACGGTCGAGTACGTCCAGGTGCGGGAGCAGTTCGGTCGGCCGGTCGGTTCCTTCCAGGCCGTCAAGCACCTGCTGGCGGACGTCCACGTCGGCGTGGAGGCGGCCCGCTCGGCCGTGTACTACGCGGCCTGGGCGCTCGATGGCGTGGGCTTCGCCGCCGACGGGGCCGCCGCCGAGGTGCTGCTGGCCCTCGCCCAGGCGATGGAGAGCCTCCACTCGGCCGCCGCCGTGGCGATCCAGCTGCACGGCGGGATCGCCATCACCTGGGAGCACGACGCCCACCTCTACTACAAGCGAGGCGTCGCCGACGAGCTGCTCTTCGGCGCCCCGTACCTGCTGCGCGCCCGCGCGGCGGAGCACGCCGGGCTGTTCCCCCCGACCGCACGCCCGGCGTGAGGACCCCCGACCCCCTGGCCCCTGTCCGAACCCCTCGACCCGCCCGGAGCACCGACATGGAGACCGCCGCACCGCCCCCGTCCGGCCCCGAATCCGCTCCCGAACCCGCTCCTGGATCCGCTTCCGCCGCCCCGCCCGCCGCCCGCCCGCCGCCCCGCCCGCCGCCCCGCCCGCCGCCCCGCCCGCCGCCCCGCCCGCCGCTCCGCGTCGGCCGCGTTCGCGGCAGGAGGCCATGGTCCAGAAGCTCTCGTCCACGGCGACCTTCGCCCGGATCGCCCCGCGCCTGCTGCCCAGGGTCGACCGATTAGTCCATCGGCTGACCGGTGGCAAGGTGATGATCAGCCAATACATGCTGCCGTCGCTGTTCCTGACGACGACCGGACGCCGCAGCGGGGAGCCCCGGGTGACCCCGCTGGCCTGCCTGCCCGAGCCGGGCGGCGGCTTCCTGGTCATCGGCAGCAACTTCGGCCAGGTCAGCCATCCCGCCTGGACCGCCAATCTGCTGGCGGAGCCACGGGCCTCGGTCGAGCACCGGGGGCGGACGACAGCGGTCACGGCCCGGCTGCTGGAGGACCCGGTGGGTCCGGGCACCGGGGACGGGGCCGCCGACGGGAGCGCTGCCGGCGGTGGCGAGCGCGCGCAGGCGTGGGCGGCGCTGCTGCGGATGTGGCCGCCGTACGCCGCCTACCAGGCCCGGGTCGACCGCCGACTGCGGATCTTCCGCCTGGTGCCGACCGTGGAGGCGGCACCGGAGGAGGCGGCTGGCCCGGCGACCGCAGCGGGGACGTAGCGGGGGCTCGGCGGCGACTTGGCGGAGGGGGCGGGCGCAGCCGTCGGACGGCGCTCGGGTGGCCGAACGCGCCTGGCGCGCTGCTCCGAACGGGTGAGCTGGGCGCGGGCCGCCGAGGTGGCCGGGGCCGGCCGGGGTCGGCCGCAGCGGCCGCGGACATGGGAAGGGCGGCCCTCCCGGTAGGGAGAGCCGCCCTTGGCGGACGTGGGTGCGACAGTCGAACCGGCGTACCTCCCCCGAGGCGCAGCCGGTTCCTCGGCCCGGTCGGACAGGCGACCGGGGTCGCGGCCCAGGACGGTACCGCGGAGGACTGCTACTTCGGCGGCTTCTTGCCGGTCATGCCCAGGTAGACCAGGAGCGCCAGGCTCGGCTTGAGCTCCTTCGCCTTGACGCCCCAGGAGTCGAAGCCCTTCTGGTGCTCGGCGACGGCGGCCAGCATGGCCACCAGCGAACCGGCCACGGCCGCGGCGTTCACCGAGGCGTCAGCCTTGTTCGCGGCCTGGAGGGCCTTGAGGGAGTCGGTGAGTGAGTTGGTCACCGCATTGAGGATTTTCATGCGGATCTTGAAGAACCGCTTGTCTCCTTCTGCCGAGCCCAACGTCACCACGCGCAGGATGGCCTCGTTGTCGCGCCAGAACGTGAGGAAGCCGTCAACCAGCTCCTCTGCCGTCTGGTAGCCGGTCTTTCCGGCCCACGACTTGTCGGCGACCAGGTCCTTGAGACCGGCGCCTTCCCTGGCCATACTGTCCGCGATTTCGAGGACAGCGCCCTCGACGTCGGGGAAGTACTGGTAGAACGTTGCGGGGGAGGTACCCGCCATCCGGGCTACGTCGATGACCTTGACGTCCCGGTAGGGCGATGTGCTGAGCATCTCGCTAAGGCATTCGAGCAGCTTCTGCCGCGTCGCCTGCCCGCGTCGCCCGGCGACACGCCCGTCGACGGTGCGAACTTGTCCTGTCATGCCGTCAGTTTACCGTGGCAAGATCCGCGCGCTATCCGGCAGTGTGCCGAATAGTCCGTCAGGCTGACGGGGCGCCGGACGCCAGGCCTGCGGAACGGTCCGGCGCGGGGCCCTCAGGGGCATCGGATCCGAGCCATTCCGCCCGCGTCAGCGGCAGTCCGCTGCGCCCCCGCTGGGTCGGCCTGACCGCCAGCACCTGGTTCACGCCGATGCGGTTCTCCTCGAAGGCGAGGGCCGAGGCGGCCATGTAGAGGCGCCAGACCCGGGCCCGGCCGGGGGAGCTCAGGGTGACCGCCCGGTCCCACTCCGCCTGCAGGTTGGCGACCCAGGCCCGCAGCGTCAGGGCGTAGTGCTCACGCAGCGATTCGACGTCCCGGATCTCGAACCCGGACTGCTCCAGCAGGCCCACGGTCACGCTGACCGGCGCCAGATCACCGTCCGGGAAAACGTACGAGGTGATGAAGGGACTGGTCCGGTAGGGCTCGCCGGGAAGGTTGGGACGACGGGCGATCTGATGGTTCAGCAGCCGTCCGCCCGGGGCGAGCAGCCCGTGGAGGAGGGTGGCGTAGGTCCGGAACTGCTCGGAGCCGACGTGCTCGGCCATCCCGACGCTGGAGATCGCGTCGTACGGGCCGTCAGCGACGTCGCGGTAGTCCTGCAGTCGGATCGTCAGCTTCTCCGAGAGCCCGGCTTCGGCGATCCGCTCCCGGGCGCCGCGCGCCTGCTCCTCGGAGAGGGTGACCCCGGTCCCGGTGACCCCGTAGTGCTGCGCGGCGTGCAGCAGCAGCTGGCCCCAGCCGCAGCCCACGTCCAGCAGCCGCATCCCCGGCCGCAGGCCGAGCTTGCGGCAGATCAGGTCGATCTTGGCGGTCTGGGCCTGCTCCAGGGTGGCCGCGCCCGGTGTCCAGTAGGCGCAGGAGTAGACCATGGAGGGACCGAGGACCAGCCGGTAGAAGTCGTTGCCGACGTCGTAGTGGTGGCTGATGGCCCGGCGGTCCCGGCTCCGCGAGTGCCGGCTGCCCGAGAGCCGCTGGACCTCCTCCGGCGGCAGCGGCGGACGCGGGCCGAGCACGCCCAGGCCCAGGGCGGCGGCCAGCAGCCGTCGGCCCTGCGGGCCGAGCAGCTCCCGCGTGCTCGGGCGCAGCGACGGAGCCTGCGTTCGCTCGACCAGCCGGGCCAGGGTCTCCAGCAGGTCGTAGAGGTCGCTCTCGGGGTCCAGGTCGAGGTCGCCGGAGACGTAGGCGCGGGCCAGACCCAGCTCGTCCGGCCGCCACAGCAGGTGCCGCAGCGCCCGCCGGTTGCGCAGGACCAGCACCGGGGCGCCGGCCGGTCCCGACTCGGACCCGTCCCAGGCCCGGATCCGCAGCGGCAGCTCGGCGCCGACCAGCTCAGCGAGGACCGGGGACAGCCGCTCCGCCACGCCGACCATGTGCCGCCTCCGCTCCGCTCGCCACCGACAGTGCTCCGACCGTGCTGCTCAGTAGTGCTGGGACAGGCCGGAACCGTTGAGACATGCCAGAGCGTCAATCTAACGCTCCGGCACCGATTCGTGGATCAACGGCGCGGGATGGCCAAAACTCGGTCCCCCGCATGGCCTACTGGTGGACGGGCCTGTGCCGGGACACTTCGGTGGAACGATTCCGGAGGGCTGGTTGGCCCCGGCGAGGGTCGGCATTGGACAATCGACTCCGGAAGCGGCACGACGGGGAGCACTCACACGGGGAGGTGGCTGAGCACGTGGACCAGCTGACGGCACACGATCCAAGGCGGATCGGGCCTTTCGAGGTGCTCGGACGCCTTGGCGCGGGCGGTATGGGACTGGTCTACCTCGGCCGCTCCTCCTCCGGCCGCAGGGTCGCGATCAAGACCGTCCGCGGCGAACTGGCGGAGGACCAGCTCTTCCGGGTCCGTTTCGCCCGTGAGATCTCCGCCGCCCGCACCGTCAGCGGCTTCTACACCGCTGCCGTCGTGGACGCCGACGCCGACGCCCCCGTGCCCTGGCTCGCCACCGCCTACATCCCGGCGCCCTCGCTGGAGGACCTGGTCGCCGAGTGCGGCCCGCTGCCGCCCGGGGCCTCGCGCTGGCTGATCGCCGGCATCGCCGAGGCCCTCCAGTCGATCCACGCCGCCGGGCTGGTCCACCGCGACCTCAAGCCCTCCAATGTGCTGGTCACCGAGGACGGGCCGCGGGTGATCGACTTCGGTATCGCCGCCGGGGTCTCCCACACCCGGCTGACCATGACCAACGTCGCCGTCGGCACCCCCGCCTACATGTCGCCCGAGCAGGCCAGGGACAGCCGCAGCGTGACCGGGGCCAGCGACGTCTTCTCGCTCGGCTCGCTGCTGGTCTTCGCGGCGACCGGGCATGCGCCGTACCACGGGGTGAACCCGGTGGAGACGGTGTTCATGCTGCTCCGCGAGGCCCCCGACCTGTCCGGGCTGCCGCCGGAGCTGGCCCCGCTGGTCAAGGCGTGCATGCGACCCGCCGCGGAGCGGCGGCCGACCCCGGCCCAGATCCAGGAGGAGCTGGCGCCGCACCTGTACGCCAGCGGTGCGGGCGAGGACGACGACTCACGGGACTGGCTGCCACCGGTGGCCCTCGACCTGATCGACCGTCGGCGCGGCCGCCGCGGCGGATCCGTGTCGGCCGGTTCCGTGCAGGCCGGGGCCGTACCGGCCGGTGCGCCGGGGCCGCAGGCCGGTCCCGGGGTTCCGGCACTGCCGCAGGCCGCCCCGCAGCCGGTCCAGCCGCCGCTGCAGGGAGTCCAGCAGCAGGGCGCCCAGCAGGGCATCCCGCACCAGCACGGCGCGCCCCAGGTCTCGGGGACGGTCCCCACCCATGTCGCGGCCTCCGCCCCCTCGGGGCTGGATCCCCGCACCGGCGTCGGCCCGCTCCCCGCGCCGGCCGGACCGGTGGCGCCGCTGGTGGAGCGCGCCGTCGGCGGACGCCGGCACGCGGCCGGGCCGCAGCCGGAGCCGCCGCTGCCGACCGCGCCCACCCCGGTGGTCCAGCTGGTCGGCAACGCGGTCCCGATCGGCCCCGGGGTCCGGGCCGCCGACACGGTGGCCCCGACCCACGGCGCGGAGCAGGTGCCGCCGCCCGGCACGGACTGGGTGCGCCGCACCCCTCAGGCGCCGCAGCCCGCCGCCGCCACCTCCGCCCGCTGGCGTCCCTGGCGGTTCCGGATGTCCAACGACGTCTGGGGCACCCCGCAGGTCAGCGATGGCGTGCTGTTCATCACCAGCTTCGAGGTGCACGCGCTCGACATCGCCACCGGCCGCCGCCGCTTCAAGACCCGGGACGTCGCCTGGGCGGTCTCGGTCGCCGACGGCCGGGTCCACGCCGCCGACGGACCGCACCTGTTCACACTGAACTCGGCCGACGGCGCCGAGCGCTGGCGGACCACCCTGGACGGCTGGACCTACTCGCTGGACACCGGCGGCGGCGCGGTCGTGGCCGGCACCAGGGGCGGCGGGGTGCAGGTGCACTCCGCCATCGACGGCAGTGAGATGTGGCAGGTCAAGGACGCCCAGCAGGAGTACGAGAACCAGTTGGCCGGGCCGTGCGTGCTGGGCGACTCGGTCTACTACTACGGCGGCGGCCGGCTGCGGGCGCTCGACCTGACGACGGGTCTGCCGCGCTGGTCCTTCCCGGTCGGCGAGGACGTGCCCTCGCACCCGGTGCTGCGGCAGGGCGTGCTGCACCTCACCTCGGGCACCCGGGTGCTGGCGCTGGACGAGGCCAGCGGCGAGCAGCGCTGGCGCTACGACGCGCCGGTGGTGCTGTTCACCCCGCCGACCCCGGACGACCGGGGGACGCTCTTCGTCGCGGACTACGTGGGTACGGTCCTGGCGCTGGACGCAGCGAGCGGCGCGCTGCGCTGGCAGGCCCGCACCGGCGGCCGCCAGGGCGCGGACCCGGTGCTGGCGGTCGACGGGTCGGTGCTGGTGGGCAGCGGCGACACGGTCTACGCCTTCGACGCGGCCAACGGCGACGAGCGCTGGCGGTACACCGCCAGGGGCGAGCTGACCGGCGCCCCGGCGGCGGCCGACGGCCTGGTGCACCTGGGCAGCCGGGACCACTCGCTGCACACCCTGGACCTGGCCACCGGGCGGCTGCGCTGGAAGCTGGACACCGGCGGCGAGATCACCGGCTCGCCGGTGGCCTTCGAGGGCCGGGTCTTCGCCTGCAGCAAGGACCGCTGCGTCTACGCGCTGGACGCGGCCCGGGGCACGGCGACCTCCCGCGACTGACTCGTCCTCCCGCGCGGTTGGCCCGTCCTCCCGCCGCTGACTCGTTCCTCCCGCGGCTGACTCGTTCCTCCTGCGGCTGCGCGGGCCCGGGCGGGTCAGTCCGCGGGGTGGCGCAGCTGCCAGCCGGCCCAGGCGGAGGCGACCATGTCGTCGAGGCCGTAGCGCGCGGACCAGCCCAGCTCCTCGGCGATCAGCTCGGCGGAGGCGACGACCCGGGCCGGGTCGCCGGGACGCCGGGCGACCACCTCGCCGGTGGCGTCCAGGCCGGTGACGCGGCCGATGGCGTCCAGCATCTCGCGCACCGAGACGCCCTCGCCGCTGCCGATGTTGAGGACCAGTTCGGTCCGGTCGGGCCGGTCCCGCAGCCGGTGGACGGCGGCGACATGGGCGGTGGCGACGTCCGAGACATGGATGTAGTCGCGGACGCAGGTGCCGTCGGGGGTCGGGTAGTCCGCGCCGAAGACCAGCGGGGGCAGGCCGGCGCTGAGGCGCTCGAAGACCATCGGCACCAGGTTGAACGCCCCGGGGTCGGCCAGCTCGGGGCCGGCCGCGCCGGCCACGTTGAAGTAGCGCAGGGCGACGGTGCCCATGCCGTGGGCCCGTCCGGCGGCCCGGACCAGCCACTCGCCGACCAGCTTGGTCTCCCCGTAGGGGCTCATCGGGGCGCAGGGGGTGGACTCGGTGACGGTCAGGACGTCCGGCATCCCGTAGACGGCGGCCGAGGAGGAGAACAGGAAGCGGCGGATCCCGGCCGCCGCCGAGGCCTCCAGCACGACGCGCAGGCCCTCGACGTTCTCGTGGTAGTACCGGAGCGGCTCCGCGACGGACTCGGCCACCTGCTTCTTGGCGGCGATGTGCAGCACGCCCTCGATCCGGTGCTCCGCGAGGACCCGGTCCAGCAGGGCGCGGTCCAGCGTGGAGCCGGTGACCAGCGGTACACCGGCGGGCAGCCGGCCCGGGTCGCCGGTGCTGAGGTCGTCGAGGACGACCACCTCGGTGCCGTCCTCGACCAGGGCGCGGACGACATGGGCGCCGATGAAGCCTGCTCCGCCTGTGATCAGCCAGCTCATGCCCAGCATGCTAGCGCCGGGCCGGGCCGGGCCGGTGCGGGCCGGTGCGGTCCGGGCCCGACGGTGAGGTCCGGGCCGGGACCGTCGTCAGCCGCCGACCAGCGCCCAGCGGGGGAGGACCACGCCGGGGATCAGGCTCTGGAACACGACCTGGACCGGTGCCCCGATCCGTAGCCGCTGGACCGGCACGGCGTCGCGGGGGGCGTCCGGGCGCCGACTGGTCGGGGTGAGCGAGCCGACCAGCCGGATGGCCGGGACGTCGTCCAGCTCGACGACGGCGACCGGGTAGGGGGCGTGCTCGGCGTAGGCGGGAAGCAGTGGCGGATGGGCGATGACGAAGGACCAGATGTGTCCGCGCCCCGATGTCGGCTGCCAGCGGCTCTCGAAGCTGTGGCAGCCCGGGCAGCAGGGGCGCGGCGGGAAGCGGGGCTGACCGCAGGCCGTACAGGCCTGGACGCGGAGCTCGCCCTGGCGGGCGTACTCCCAGAAGGGCGCGCCGTCGTCGTCCGGCCAGGGCAGCAGCAGTCCGTCGGCCAGTCCGCCGGCGGCGCGGACGGCATCGGTGACACTTTCCGTCATCTGTCATCTCCCAGCTGTCTCGTTCATCGGGCGGCGCCGAGGTGGTGCCGAGCGGGCGGTGCCGCGCGGGTGGTGCTCGGCGGGCAGCGCTCAGCGGCGCAGCAGCAGGGCCGAGGTGGGGACGCCCTCCCCGGCCGTGACCAGGCAGGTGGCGGCGTCGACGACCTGTGCGGTGGAGCTGCCGCGCAACTGCTTCACGCCCTCGTTGATCAGGTTGAAGCCGTGGACGTAGCCCTCGGACAGCCCGCCGCCGCCGGTGTTGATCGGCAGCCGCCCGCCCAGTTCCAGCGCCCCGCCCTCGGTGAACGCCGCGCCCTCGCCGCGTCCGCAGAAGCCGTAGCCCTCCAGCGAGAGTGGGATCAGTGGGGTGAAGGCGTCGTAGATCTGGGCGACGTCCACGTCCTCCGGGCCGAGGTCGGCGTTCTTCCAGAGGTGCCGGCCGGCGGTCCAGGCGGGGCCGGTCAGCGGGTCGTCGTTCCAGTAGTTGACCATCCCGTGGTGCTGGGCCGGCAGCCCCTGCGCCGCCGCGTGGACGTAGACCGGCGCCCGGCGGCAGTCCCGGGCGCGCTCGGCGCTGACCACCACGCAGGCCAGTGCGCCGTCGGTCTCGAGGCAGTTGTCGTAGAGGCAGAGCGGTTCGGAGATCCAGCGCGCGTCCATGTACATCTCCCGGGTCAGCGGGCGCTCGTACATGACCGCCGCCGGATTCTGGTTGGCCCGGTTGCGGCAGGCCAGGGCCACATTGAAGAGGTGGTCCCGGGTCGCGCCGTACTCGTGCATGTAGCGGCGGGCGAGCATGGCGATCTCGTCGGCCGGGCGGAGCAGGCCGAAGGGCCTGGTCCACTGCGCTGGGGTGGGCAGTTGGACGCCGGTGCTGGTCCAGGGGCGGACGCCGGAGCCGCGCTTGCGCGAGCGCCAGGCGACGCCGACGGTGGCCTGGCCGGTGGCGACGGCCATGGCGAGGTGGGCGACGGTGGCGCAGGAGCCGCCGCCGCCGAAGCCGGTGCGGCTGAAGAAGGTGATGTCGCCGGCGCCGATGGACTTGGCGAGTTCGACCTCGTCGGTCTCCTCCATGGTGAAGGATGCGAGGCCGTCGACCTCGCCGGGATCGATCCCGGCATCGTCGAGGGCGGCCAGGACCGCCCGGCAGGCCAGGGTCTTCTCCGATTCGTCGAGGTGCTTGGCGAACCGGGTCTGGCCGATGCCGACGATGGCGGTGCGGTCCTTGAGGGGGTCCGTGAAGGAGTCCTTGAGCATCGCGCTCCCCGAAGCCGTAAAGGATCTGACGTAGCGTCAGAATAGGTGGCGGACCCCTTGGCCGGTAGGCCGCCGCCGATCTAATCTGACGAAGCATCAGCATTGCTGGCAGTGCTCGGCCGAGTGGAGGACGCGTGCGCGGAGACCTGGAATGGGGCACCGTCCCCCGGCTGGTGCAGGCTGCCGCCGAGCAGCACGGCGACCGCGAGGCCGTCGTCGGTCCACGCACCCGGATCAGCTACCGCGACCTCGGAGCCAGGGTCCGCCGCGCAGCCGCCGCGATGATGGCCGCCGGGATCCGTCCCGGCGAGCGGGTCGCCCTCTGGGCCCCCAACACCCCGGACTTCGTCGTGGCCGCCCTCGGCGCGGTCAGCGCCGGCGCCGTCCTGGTGCCGCTCGGCACCCGGCTGCGCGGGGGCGAGGTGGTCGACCTGCTGCGCCGTACCCGGGCCTCGGCGCTGTTCGTCACCGACACCTTCCTGGGCACCAGCTACGTCGCCGCCCTCCGCGCCGCCGCCGCTGCCGCCGAGCCCGCCGCTGCCGCCGAGCCCGCCCGCCGTCCCGGCGCGGATCGTCCCGGCGCGGATCGCCCAGCTGCGGACAGCCCACTGCCCGGGCTGCCGGACCTGCGGCTGGCCGTCGTGCTCGGCGACCGGCCGGAGAACCGCGAGGGATTCCAGCACTGGCGCGGCTTCCTGGCCGCCGGCGCCGACGTGCCCGAGCGGGCCGTCCGCAGCCGGATCGAGGCCGTCGACCCCGACGACCCCGCCGACCTGATGTTCACCTCCGGCACCACCGGCCTGCCCAGAGCCGCCGTCACCACCCACGCCCAGACCCTCCGCTCCTTCTCCACCTGGGCCGATCTCGCCGGACTGGTCCCGGGCGACCGCTACCTGGTGGTCAATCCGTTCACCCACACCTTCGGCTACAAGGCCGGCATCCTCGCCTGCCTGATGCGCGGCGCGACCATCCTGCCGCAGCCGCTGTTCGACCCCGAGGCCGTGCTCGCCAAGATCTCCGGCGAGCGGATCACCGTGCTGCCCGGCGCGCCCACCGTCTACCAGACCCTGCTCGACCACCCCGGACGGGCCGGTCACGACCTCGGTTCGCTGCGGCTCGCCGTCACCGGCGCCGCCGTGGTACCGCTCGAACTCGTCACCCGGATCCGCGAGGAGCTCGGCTTCAGCACCGTGCTCACCGCCTACGGGCTGACCGAGTCCTGCGGCCTGGTCACCATGTGCCGGGCCGGCGACGACCCGGGACTGATCGCCGCGACCTCCGGCCGGGCCGTCCCCGGCGTCTCGGTCCGGGTCGCCGACCAGGACGGCAAGGCGCAGAGCCCCGGCACGCCGGGCGAGGTCCAGGTGCGCGGCTACACCGTGATGCGCGAGTACTTCGAGGACCCGGACGCGACCGCCGCCGCCTTCACCGACGACGGCTGGCTGCGCACCGGCGACATCGGCGTGCTCGACGACGCGGGAAATCTCCGGGTCACCGACCGGCTGGGCGACATGTTCACCGTCGGCGGCTTCAACGCCTACCCCGCCGAGATCGAGCGGGTGCTCAGTCGGCATCCGCTGGTCGCGGACTGCGCCGTGGTCGGCGTTCCGGACCCGCGGCTCGGCGAGGTCGGCAAGGCGTTCGTGGTGCCGAGCGGTACCCCGGGTCCGGACGCGGCCGAGGAGATCATCTCCTGGGCGCGGCGCGAAATGGCCAACTACAAGGTGCCCCGCCAGGTCGCCTTCCGGACCGAACTTCCCCGGAACGCCTCCGGCAAGGTGCTCAAGGGGCAGCTCCGCCGGGAGCCCTGACCCCGCGCGGACCGACTCTCACGTCTGCCCTATCCACGCCACAGCCTCAGCACAGGACGGTGCCGAAGCCTGTCCGGCATGAGCAATTCGACAGCGCTGGCGGGACAACCCGCCCCCCGGACCCAGGCGGACGCGCAGGCCGAAACGCAGGCCCGGGCAGAACAGCAGCCGCAGCCGCTGCCGCAGCCGGGCGCCCGTGCCCGCCTCGTGGAGATCGTCGTCCCCGTCTACAACGAGGAGCACATCCTCGCCCTGAGCGTCAGACGGCTGCACGCCTACCTGGCCGAGAGCTTTCCGTTCCGGTTCCGGATCACCATCGCCGACAACGCCAGCACCGACGCGACCTGGCAGGTCGCCCGTGCGCTGGAGGCGGAGCTGCCCGAGGTCCGCGCGGTCCACCTCGACCAGAAGGGCCGCGGCCGGGCCCTGCGGCAGGTCTGGGGAGCCAGCGACGCCGATGTCGTGAGCTACATGGACGTCGACCTCTCCACCGGCCTCGAAGCCTTCCTGCCGCTGGTGGCCCCGCTGCTCTCCGGCCACAGCGACCTGGCCATCGGCAGCCGGCTGCACCGGGGTTCGGCCGTGGTGCGGGGGCCGAAACGCGAGTTCATCTCCCGGACCTACAACCTGATGCTGCGCACCACCATGGCGGCCCGGTTCTCCGACGCCCAGTGCGGGTTCAAGGCCGGGCGCACCGAGGTCGTCCAGGCCCTGCTGGGCTCGGTCGAGGACCAGACCTGGTTCTTCGACACCGAACTGCTGCTGCTCGCGGAGCGCAGCGGACTGCGGATCCACGAGGTGCCGGTCGACTGGGTCGACGACCCGGACAGCCGGGTCGACATCGTCCGCACGGTCAAGGACGACCTCAAGGGCATGTGGCGGGTGGCCCGCCGGACGGTCTCCGGCGCGACCCGGCTGCCCTTGCCGCCCCGCGTCCAGCAGACCGAACTGCCGTCCGGGATGCGCCGCCAGCTGTCCAGCTTCGCCGTCATCGGCGTCGCCAGCACCCTCGCCTACCTGGCCCTCTACCTGATCCTTCGGCAGCTCGCGCCGGCCGTCCTGGCCAATGCGGCCGCCCTGTTCGTTACCGCGGTCGCCAACACGGCCGCCAACCGCCGCTTCACCTTCGGCGTCACCGGCTCGCGGGACGCGCTCAAGCACCAGGTCGAGGGCGGGATCGCCTTCGTCATCGGGCTGGTCCTGAGCACCGTGACGCTCGCGGTCACCGACGCGGTCGCCCCGCACGCCTCGCACCTCGCCGAGCTCGGCGCGCTGGTCGGCGCCAATGCGCTGTCCACCGTCGTCCGCTTCCTGCTGATGCGGGTCTGGGTCTTCAACCCCGGGCGCCAGGCCCGACGCAATGCGCCGCAACCGCCCACCACCGGTCAGGGCACCACCGACCTTGCCACCCCCCAGGAGCTGAGCCACCGATGACCGCACCGACCGAGGCCCCGACGACGTCCGCGGAAGCGGAGACCGGCCCGGGCAGACGCAGGCCGACCCGGCGCGGCCGGTCGCGGCGCAGCCTGCCGCAGCGCATCCTGCTCGGCCACGAGAACGCCCCCCGCTGGGCCCGCCCCGCCCTGTGGGGCGTGCTGCTGCTGGCGACCGCCGTCTACTGCTACGGCCTCGGCCGGAACGGCGACGCCAACTCGTACTACGCGGCAGCCGTCCTCAGCGGCACCAAGAGCTGGTCGGCGGCGTTCTTCGGCTCGCTGGACACCGGCAACTTCATCACCGTCGACAAACCGCCGTTCGCGCTCTGGCTGATGGAGCTCTCCTGCCGGATCCTCGGCTTCGGCAGCTGGCAGATGCTGCTGCCGATCGCACTGTCCGGGGTCGCCGCCGTCGGCGTGCTCTACAGCGCGGTGCGGCGCAGCTTCGGCTACGCGGCGGCCACCGTGGCCGCACTGGTGCTGGCGATCACGCCGATCACCGTGGCGATCAACCGCGACAACAACCCCGACCCGGTGCTGGTCCTGCTCACCGTCGCCGCCGCCTGGTTCTGCCTGGAGGCGATCCGCAGCGGTCGCACCATGCCGCTGGTGTGGACGGCGGTCCTGGTCGGCTTCGCCTTCAACACCAAGATGCTGGCCGCCTACATGGTGCTGCCGGCCTTCTTCGTGGCCTACCTCTTCGCCGCGCGCGGCGCGCTCCGGTCCCGGATCCGCACCCTGCTGATCGCGGGGGTGGCCCTGGTGGTCTCCAGCGGCTGGTGGATGGTGACCGTGGACTCGATCCCCGCCGCCGACCGCCCCTTCGTCGGCAGCAGCACCAAGGACACCGTCTGGGACCTGGTCACCGGCTACAACGGCCTGGCCCGGATCACCGGCGGCAGCGGCGGTGCCGGCGGGGGCGGCGGTGGAGGCGGCGCCAACTTCGGTGGCACCGCGGGCGCCGGACGGCTTTTCAACGACATTCTCGGCGGCCAGATCTCCTGGTTGATCCCCTTCGCCGCGATCGCCTGCGTCGGCGCAGTGGTGCTGCGCGGACGCCGTCGGCGCACCGACGTCCAGCGGGCCGGGCTGGTCCTGTGGGGACTGTGGCTGCTGACGCACTACGTGACCTTCAGCTTCGCCGACGGGACCTTCCACCCGTACTACACGACCATGCTCGCCCCCTCGATCGCGGCGCTCACCGGTGCGGGCGGAGTGGCCCTGTTCCGGGCGTTCCGCAGCAGGTCGGTGGCGTGGGCCTGGGTACTGCCGCTGGCCGTCGCGGTCACCGCGCTGTGGGCGGTGGTGCTGCTGCGCCGCGACAGCGGCTTCGACGGCTGGCTCTGGCCGGTGATCGCGGTGCTCGCGGTGGCGGCCGTCGCCGTGCTGCTGGTCGCCCGAGTCGGCACGCCGTCGGCCGGGCGGGGCTCGCTCAACCGGGCCCGACTGCTGACGGTCGGCGCGGTCGCGGCCCTGGTCGCGCTGCTCGCCGGTCCCGCCGCCTATGCGGCGGACACCGTGACCGCGGGCAGCATCCAGGGTGTCAACCCGACCGGCGGTCCCGCCACGAGCGGCGGGATGGGCGGCATGGGCGGAGGCTTCCCGGGCGGCGGGGACTTCGCCGGCGGCCGGACCGGCGGCTTCGGCGGTGAACGCCCCTCCGGCGCCGGTGGCGGGTTCCCCGGCGGTGCCGGTGCCGAGCAGGGCGGTGGCACCTCGGCCCAGGGCGGCCCTTCCGGGGAGAGCGGTGAGATGCCCGGTGGCGGCGGGATGCCCGGGGGCACCGGTACGGCGGGCAATGCCGGTACGGCGGGCGGCACCGGTACGGCGGGCGGTGCTGCCGGTAGTGAGCTGCCCGGTCGGAGCTCCGGCGGCATGACCGGTGCACCGACCATGGGTGGGAGCGGCGGCGGTGGCGGTGCGCCCGGCGGCATGGGCGGTGTCTCCACGGCGCTGCTCAGCTACCTGGAGGCCCACCAGGGCAGCGCCACCTGGCTGGTGGCGACGGCCAGCGCCCAGTCCGCAGCGGAGATCATCCTCCAGAGCGGCGGCAAGGCGGCCATCGGCATGGGCGGCTTCACCGGCGACGACCCGGCGATGACGCTCGCCAAGCTGAAGGGCTACGTCGCCTCCGGCAAGCTGCACTACGTCCTGCTGGACGGCACCGGCACCGGCACCGGCGCGGCCGGCGGCGGTGCGCCGGGCGGGATGGGCGGCGGCCAGGCGAACGCCGCAGCCACTTCGTACGTGACGTCGACCTGCACCGTGGTCAAGGCCTCGGAGTACGGCGGCACCAGCACCAGCACCAGCACCGCTGCGGGCTCCGCTGCGAAGGCGACCACCGGTGCGACCGGCGGGAGCTCGGAGACGCTGTACTACTGTGAGTGATGGAGCGGCCACCACTGGTGGCCGCCGGGCCCGCCGTCCCCGAACTTCGGGGGCGGCGGGCCTCCTGGCGCGCGGGGAACCATCGCCAGGCGCAGACTCGTCATTGTCATTGGACGCATCGATCGATCGTCCCCGGTGCTCCGAGTCGCCCTTCGTGCCTCTCCGTGCATGCTCGGGTGGCCTTGGGTCACCGACCCCGGGGAAATCCGCCAGGATACTGCAACTGGCGAGAAAAAACGCCACCTTGGGAATGATGTCCGGATTCTGGTCGTTGCATCGTTACGAAAGGCAAGCCACGAAAGGGCCAGCCAGGCCCGTTCCGTCTTCGTGAAGGAGCCACGCATGGCCACCCGTGCCGTCGTCCGCGACAAGGCCGACCGGACCCGCAACGCGCGTCCGACCAGCGGCGAGGCCGACCGCGACCTCGTCGGCATGTACCTCGACGAGATCGCCAGGACCCCGCTGCTCGATGCCGCCCAGGAAGTCGAACTCTCGACCCGTATCGAGGCGGGTGTGTTCGCCGAGCACCTGCTGGAGAACGGCGAGACCGTAGGCGACGCGAGCGAGGAGGAGCTGAAAGCCGTCGTCGCGGACGGCCGTCACGCGAAGGACGTCTTCATCCGCTCCAACCTCCGACTCGTGGTTGCCGTGGCCCGACGCTACCCCCGGAGCGGTCTTCCCCTGCTCGACCTGATCCAGGAGGGCAACGCCGGCCTGGTCCGCGCTGTCGAGAAGTTCGACTTCGGCAAGGGCTTCAAGTTCTCCACCTACGCGACCTGGTGGATTCGGCAGGCGATCACCCGCTCCATCGCCGACCAGTCCCGCACGATCCGGCTCCCCGTCCACCTGGTCGAGGAACTCGGCCGGATCCGCCGGGTCCAGCGCGAGAAGTCCAAGGAACTCGGCCGGGATGCCGAGCACGAGGAGATCGCCGCCGAACTGGACACCACGGTCGCGCGGATCAAGGACGTCCTGGACTGGGCCCGGGACCCGGTCAGCCTCAACATGACCGTCGACGACTCCGGGGAGACCCAGTTCGGCGACCTGGTCGAGGACACCAGTGCCACCTCGCCCGAGGACGCGGTGATGGTCATGCTGCGCCGTGAGGAACTGGAGGGCCTGATAGGGCGGTTGGACGGCCGGACGGCCTCGATCATCCGGTCCCGCTACGGCATGGAGGACGGCCGCGAGCGGACTCTGACCGAGGTGGGCAAGCAGCACGGGCTCACCCGCGAGCGGATCCGGCAGATCGAGAAGCACGCGCTGGCCGAACTGCGCAAGATCGCCGATCACTCGGGATTCGAGGCGGCGTGAGCAGCCCGGAGGAGCCGGCGCCCGACACCGGGAGGACGGCGGGTATTCCCGCCTCCTACCCTGGTGCCATGGCAGACGACACGACGAACAACCGCCCGGCGCTGGTCTTCGATGACCCGCTGACCCGGCCCAGCCAGGACGACACCGACTCCGGCTGGGGCGGCGGCGAGGGCGAGTCGGGCCGCGACGAGGCGTGGTACCGCCGCGAGACCCCGCCGCACCACGGCGGTTGAGAGCAGCGCAGCAGTCGATAGCAGGGCAGGGGAGTAGCAGGGCAGTGCAGCGGTCGGGCACTGCCGAGGGGCGGGACGAAAGGGCCGGGGCCGGTGCCCCGGCCCTTCGCCGTGCCGGCCGGACCCGTGCGGACGGCCCGCCGCTGCAGCGGCGGCCTCAGCGCTGGTGCACCAGCAGGTCCCGGATCTCGCCGAGCAGTTGGACCTCGGTGATCTCGGCGGTGGCCACCGCGTCCTCCTGGGCCTTCTTCTTGGCCAGGTAGGTGGCCATGACCTTGTTGGCGGGCAGGACGATGCAGAAGTAGACCACCGCGGCGGTGATCACGAACTGCAGCACCGCGGCGAGCACGGATCCCCACAGGATGTAGATGCCGTGGGGATGGGCGCCGGTGGTGACGCAGGGCCCCTTGAGGCAGGACTGGTAGCTGTTCAGGGAGGAGGTGCCGAAGGCACCGACGATCGGATTGATCACTCCGTTGACGATGGAGTTGATGACGCTGGTGAACGCCGCACCGATGACGACCGCGACGGCCAGGTCGATGACGTTGCCACGCAGGAGGAATGCCTTGAAACCCTTCACGGAACTGCTGACTTCCTTTTGCTGCCGGGGGACGGTCGGATGGGGCCCTGGGCCTGGGAACCTACGGCAGCGCGGGGCAGCCGACCGCGCTCCGTAGCTCCCCCTCCGACCCGTCCCCGACCACCCCGGCGCCCGCCGTCCTCCCCGCCCGCCTGCGCCTTCGCGCGCCCGGCCCGGACGGCGCACCTGCCGGAGCGGACCCGGGACGGCGTTGCGTTTTCACTCGAACGAAGGACCCCGGTCATCAGGGCTGTGCACCGCCAGGGGGGCTCGCGCGGCGGCGTGGACGCCGCCGGTGGCGGTCAGCGGACCGCGCAGCGAACCGGCGGCGAGGGTCGTCGCCGCGACCATCAGCCCGGCCGCGATCGGACCCGGCCTTCGCCGGACCGGCGCGGGCAGTCGGTGCCGGCCGCCACCGGCGCGGATCGGCGGGAAGAGGGCAACGGTGCGCGTGGGCGGAACGGCTGGTCCGCCGCCGACCAGCGGCGTGGCCGGCGGGGCCGGGCGTGGCGCGGGCACCGGGGTCGGCTCGTCCTCGACCCAGTGGTCGCTCCAGGAGTCCGTCCACCGTTCCTCCCGCTCCTGCTGCTGGTCGGGCGGCGCCGCCGCGGTGGGCTCGTCGGCGGCCCAGTCATTGGTCCAGCCGTCGGTCCAGGCCGGAGCAGCCCCGTAGGACGGCCCGACGGGCTCCGCTGCGAGCGGCTCGGCTGCGTACGGCTCCGCCGCGAGCGGCTCCGGGGAGCCTGCGCCGGCTGTGAGCGCCCCTGCCGGGGCGGTCCCGGCCGCCGGGGCTTCCGCGTCCTGTTCCCACTCCGTGGCGGGCAGGGGGCCGGACAGCGGGTCGGAGAGGGCGTCCCGGGCCGGTCCGGGGGTCAGGGTGTGGACGCGGTGCCGCTGGAACGTGCGCGGGGAGGTGTCGATGGTCAGGGTCATGGGGAACCACCGCCTTTGCGAGGCTGTCCGGAGCTGGGTACCCCTCAACCTTGTCGCTCAGCGGTGGCCCAGGGCGGCGCGAAGACCTCTCCTGTGGATAAACCGGGGGGTGTGGATAACTCCGTCACCCGATCGAGCAGCGCGCTCGGCCCCGCACCGCCCGCCCGCCCTGCCCGCCCTCTCCCGCCCTCTCCCGCGCCCGCCCCGGCCCCGCTCACGGCCCGGCCCCGCTCACGGCCCGGCCCCGCTCACAGCCCGGCCCCGCTCACAGCCCCAGCCCGGTCTCCTGCCCGTCCAGGGCCTGCGCGCACACGCACGTGCGGTCCTCGGTCGCGGGCAGCCCGCCGACCGCCTGCAGCAGCACGCCGCGCAGCCGGTCGATGTTCTGCGCGAACACCTCCAGCACCTCCGCGTGGGTCACCCCCTGGCCGCTCTCGGCGCCCGCGTCCAGGTCGGTGACCAGGGCGATCGAGGTGTAGCAGAGGCTCAGTTCGCGGGCCAGGACCGCCTCCGGATGGCCGGTCATCCCCACCACCGACCAGCCCTGGTCGGCGTACCAGCGTGATTCGGCCCGGGTGGAGAAGCGTGGGCCCTCGATCACCACCAGCGTCCCGCCGTCGACCGGCTCCCAGTCCTGGTCCGCTGCGGCCCGCAGCACCGCCGTCCGGCCGCGCGGGCAGTACGGGTCGGCGGCGGAGACGTGCAGCACCGCCGGGGTGCGGCCGTCGAGGCGCTGCTCGCCGTCGTAGTAGGTCTGCACCCGGCCGGTCGTCCGGTCCACGAACTGGTCGGGCACCAGCAGCGTCCCGGGGCCGTAGGCGGCCCGCAGGCCGCCGGTGGCGCAGGGGGCCAGTACCTGGCGGACGCCCAGCGAGCGCAGCGCCCACAGGTTGGCGCGGTAGTTGATCCGGTGCGGCGGAACCCCGTGGCCGCGGCCGTGCCGCGGCAGGAAGGCGACCCTGCGTCCGCCGGTCTCGCCGACGAAGAGAGAGTCGCTGGGGCGTCCGTAGGGAGTGTCGACGATCACCTCGGTGAGGTCGTCGACCAGTGCGTACAGTCCGGTGCCGCCGATGACGCCGACCTCGGCGCCGGCGGTGCTGCTCGGGTTCGCCATGCGCAGCAGCATAGGCGGGCCCGGGCATGCCGAAGCCCCGCGGTCCCCTACCGGGAAGAGACAGCGCAGGGCTCGGCCGGAAGACTCCGGGTCAGGCAGCCGGGGAGGAGCTGCCCCCCGAGGACGAACCGCCCGAGGAGGACGTCGAGGCGGACGACGACGTCGAGGAGGCGCCCGAGGTGGTCGAGGGCGTGCTCGACGAGCTGGACGACGACGAGGAGTCGCCGGAGGACGACGTCGACTTCGACGCCCCCACCGTGCTGCTCGACGAGGAGCGGCTGTCGGTGCGGTAGAAGCCGCTGCCCTTGAAGACCACGCCCACGGCGGAGTAGATCTTCCGCAGTCGGCCGCTGCAGTCGGGGCAGACGGTCAGGGCGTCGTCCGTGAACTTCTGGACTGCCTCAAGACCGTTGCCGCACTCGGTGCACTGGTACTGGTACGTCGGCACTTGTATTCCTCCTGGCACTCTCGCCTGATGAGTGCTAACGACGGTCAATGATGCGGTATTCCCCGGAGATAGTCCACTGTGACCGGTGTGAGCTGCGGCTCCGTATACTCCGGGCGGTCGGCGGCAGCCGTCCGGAGGGCCGGGCGGTGACCTCGGGCGAGGTAGGAGACGGCTCCGAGAAGGGGCAGAAGCCGGGTACCAGTCCGCAGCGGTTCCGCTTCAGGTGTTAGCGTCGGCCCCGCCGCGTTAGCGTCGGCCCCGCCGCACTGCAGGGCGGCGGACGAGCCCCTGCCTCACAAGGACCCTGATGCCCCGCACCAAGAAGTTCCGCCGGTTCCGACTGCTGGTGATCCTGCTGGTGGTACTGCTGGTGGCGGGAGCCGCAGGCGGAGGCTGGTACGGCCTGCGCGAGGTCCGCGCCTCCTATCCGCAGACGACCGGCACGATCGAACTCCAGGGCCTGTCCGGCCCGGTGACGGTGCTCCGGGACGCCAACGGCATCCCGCAGATCTATGCCTCCTCCTCGGCCGACCTCTTCATGGCGCAGGGCTACGTCCAGGCCCAGGACCGGTTCTGGCAGATGGACGTCGACCGGCACATCACCTCGGGGACGCTGGCGTCGATGTTCGGCGCGGGCAAGAACAACGCCAACGTCCAGTCCGACGCCTTCATCCAGACCATGAACTGGCAGGGGGTGGCGCAGCAGGAGTACGACACCACCGTCGACGCCGCCACCAAGCAGTACCTCCAGGCGTACGCCGACGGGGTCAACGCCTGGCTGAAGCAGCACCCGGGCGGGGCGGGGGCCTCCGTCGAGTACGCGATGCTGGGGCTCTCCCACGGCGGCTACCGGCCGGCGCCGTGGACCCCGGTCGACTCGCTGTCCTGGCTGAAGGCGATGGCCTGGGACCTGAGCGGCAACATGCAGCAGGAGATCGACCGCTCGCTGCTGGCGCAGAACCTGAGCAGCACTCAGATCTCCCAGCTGTACCCGGAGTATCCCTACGGCACCAGTGCGACGATCGCGAACACCGGCACGGTCACCGACCCCGGGACCAAGAACGCGACCTATGTCCCCGGCAGCGGGGACGGCTCCTCGGGAACGACCCCCACCACCGCGACGACCACCTCGGACCGGTCCAAGGGCAAGGGCGCCGGTGGGAAGACGTCGAAGACCAGCGGCGCCGGCACGGCGGCCGAGGGCGGCACCGCCGTCCAGGGCCTCACCGGCGCGGCGACCCAGCTCGCGGCGAACATCGACAGCGTCCCGGCGCTGCTCGGCCTGCCGGGGCAGGGCATCGGCTCCAACTCCTGGGTGGTCTCCGGCAAGTACACGACCACGGGGCTGCCGCTGCTGGCCGACGACCCGCACCTCAGCCCGGGGGTGCCTTCGGTCTGGGAGCAGATGGGCCTGCACTGCAACACGGTCGGCCCGGCCTGCCCCTTCGACGTCACCGGGTTCACCTTCCCGGGGATGCCGGGCGTGGTGATCGGCCACAACGCGACGATCAGCTGGGGCTTCACCAACATGGGGGCCGACGTCCAGGACCTCTACCTGGAGCAGGTGACCGGCCCGAACACCTACGACGTCAACGGCAGCAACGTCGACTTCACGACCCGGCAGGTGACCATCAAGGTCGCCGGCGGCCCGAGCCAGACGATCACGGTACGCAGCACCCAGGACGGGATGCCGATCATCTCCGACCACGACACCACCGAGCAGGCGGTGGGTCAGAACGCCCCGGTGGCGGGCAACGCCCCGCCACGGGGCAGCGGCTACGCCATCGCCCTGAAGTGGACCGCGCTGCAGCCGGGCACGACCATGGACGCGGTGTTCGGGCTGGACAAGGCCACCGACTTCGCCCAGTTCCGGACCGCCGCCCAGGACTTCCAGGTCCCGGCGCAGAACATGATCTACGCCGACACCTCCGGCAACATCGGCTACCAGGCGCCCGGCCTGATCCCGATCCGGGCAGCCGGTGACGACGGCACCTACCCCTCGCCCGGCTGGGACCCCTCCTACGCCTGGAAGGGCTACATCCCGAGCGCCGCGCTGCCCTGGGAGGAGAACCCCAAGGAGGGCTACATCGTCGCGGCCAACCAGGCCGTGGTGAACGACAGCTACCCCTACGAGATCACCCAGGACTGGGACTACGGCATCCGGTCCGCGCAGATCACCAGCCTGATCAAGAGCCAGCTCGCGGCCGGCAGCAAGATCTCGCCGGACTCCATGCAGTCCATGCAGACCGACGACACCAGCGTGATGGCGAAGACCCTGGTGCCCTACCTGCTCAAGGTGCAGCTGGCCGGCGGCTCCTACTACACCGACGCCCAGCAGCTGCTCCAGGGCTGGAACTACGACCAGGACGCCGGCTCCGCCGCCGCCGCGTACTACAACGCGGTCTGGAGCAACCTGCTGCACCTGGTCTTCGACGAGCAGTTCCCGGCCTCGGTCCGGGCGACCACCGACTGCATCATGGTCAACCAGAGCAGCACCCTGCCTTCGGACAGCCTCAACGGCGCCCCCGACATGCAGCGGGTCTGCGGCACCCGGACGCCCGACCAGGCGATGCCGGACGGCGGCGACCAGTGGATGACCGTGGTGGCCGGGCTGCTCACCCAGCCGAACAGCCCCTGGTGGAGCTACACCTACGACAACGGGGTCCAGGTGAAGGGGATGGACAACGTCCTCGCGGAGGCCATGAAGGACGCCCGGCAGCAGCTCACCTCGCTGATGGGCAAGGACATGTCGACCTGGAGCTGGGGCCGGATCCACACGATGAACCTGGACGAGCAGAGCCTCGGCACGGACGACTCCTCGTTCTTCTCCGGCCTGGAGCACAGCCTGCTCGACCGCGGCCCCTACCAGCTGGACGGCGGTTCGTCGGCGGTGGACGCCACCGGTTGGAACGCCGCGGCGGGCTACCAGGTCGACTGGGCGCCGTCGATGCGGATGGTCGTCGACCTGAGCAACCTGGACGCCTCCCGCTGGATCACCATCGGCGGGGCCTCGGGCCACGCCGACGACCCGAACTACAACGACCAGACCGCGCTCTGGGCCGAGGGCAAGCTGCTGACCTGGGCCTACAGCAAGTCGGCGGTCCAGGCCGCGGCCAAGGGCACGCTGACGCTGAACCCGGCCGGCTCCTAGCCGCCGCGGTCCGCTCCGGTCCGGGGCCCCGGCGCCCCGGACCGGAGCGGTCGGTCAGGCCCCGGTCCGGAACCGGTGCAGCCCGGAGGGCGTCACTGCGGCGTCCACCGCACGGTCGTGCGGCTCGGCGGGGACGTCCGCCAGCAGCTCCGTGTCGTAGAGCAGCGTCGCCAGCCGGGCCGTCGACCCGGCGCGGTCCAGCCGGGCCAGCACCCGGTCGTAGCTGCCGCCGCCCCGGCCCAGCCGGATCCCCCGCCGGTCCACCGCCAGCCCCGGCAGCAGCACCAGCCCGGCCGTGCCGACCGCCTCCGGGCCCAGCCGCGGACCGCCGGGCTCCAACAGTCCGCGCCCGGCCCTGAGCAGGCTGTCCGCACCCTCGTAGACGCCCCAGTCGAGATCGTTGTCGGGCAGCAGCACCGGCAGCAGCACCCGCACGCCCCGCGCGCGGAGCGTGTCCAGCAGCGTGCGGGTGCCCGGCTCCGCGCCCACCGACACGTATCCGGCCACCACCGGTGCCGGCCCGGTCCCCGGCGCCACCGGGGGCAGCAGCTCCAGGGCGTGCCCGGCCAGCGCCAGCGCGGCCTGCTGCCGCTGCCCGGGTGACAGTGCGGCGCGTGCCGCGAGCAGCCGTGACCGCAGGGCGGTCTTGTCGTTCACCATCGGATGGGCGGCCTTTCGTGCCGGTGGACCGTCGGCCGTCCGCAGGGAGGGCGGACCGGGCGACCGGTGGTGGTCAGGGGAGAAGCAGACATGATGACCCAGCTCTACGACATCCTCGCTGCCCTCTGCCTGCCGGCGCTGCTGGCCGCCGCGCTGCTGCTGCGCGCACTGGGACGCGGGCGCCGCCGTGCCGCCGAGACGGAGACCCGGCTCCGGCAGGAGGTGGACCGGCTGCGGGCGGCCCGGTCCGAGCTTGAACGGACCTCCTGGACCGACCCGCTCACCGGCGTGTGGAACTACCGCTACCTGCAGACCGCCCTGGACCGCGAGGTCGCCCGCTGCGCCCGGCACCCGCACCGGCCCGGGGCCGGCACCGGCGCGGGCGGGCGCTTCGCGCTGCTGCTGCTGGAGGTCGACGGCTTCGACGCCATCCGCCGCGAGCACGGCCGACGGCGCGGCGGCGCGGCGCTGCGGGACCTGGCCCAGCGCCTGGCACTGGAGTTCCGGGAGGCGGACGTCTTCGGCCGCTACGGCGGCGAGGAGTTCCTGGTGCTGCTGCCGGACACGGACCGGGACGGCGCCGAGCACGCGGCCGAGCGGCTGCGCTGGACGGTCCGCCGGCACCCGCTGCCGCTGCCGGCCGGACCGGTCGCCGCGGGCAACGGCCTGACGGCCCACGTCGGCATCGCCTCGCTGCCGCAGGACGGCGTCCATGCCGCGCTGCTGCTGCGCGCTGCCGACCGCTCCCTCGCCGAGGCCAAGGAGCAGCGGGCCGGGGAGCGGGGAATGGAAACGGCGTACACGGATAATAGCGACAGAACGGTAGGGGCTGCCGCATATGTGGATCACAGCTCCCTGAGGACGGGCCATGAGCATCCGCAGAACTTTCGGGGCACGGTCTGACCTCGCCTTTGTGGCAAGTACAGTCGTCACCATGACGAATGCACGTTCGCGCCAGATCACCAAGGCCGTGATCCCTGCCGCCGGGCTCGGAACCCGCTTCCTTCCTGCGACCAAGGCAACTCCGAAGGAAATGCTTCCGGTTGTGGACAAGCCGGCGATTCAGTATGTCGTCGAGGAGGCCGCCTCGGCCGGTCTGACCGACGTGCTCATGATCACCGGTCGCAATAAGCGTCCGCTGGAGGACCACTTCGACCGCGCCTACGAGTTGGAGGAGCTGCTCATCCGCAAGGGTGACCAGGCCAAGCTCGACCGGGTGCGCGAGTCCAGCGACCTGGCCACCATGCACTACGTCCGCCAGGGCGACCCCAAGGGCCTGGGCCACGCCGTGCTCTGCGCCGAGCCGCACGTCGCCGACCAGCCCTTCGCCGTCCTGCTCGGCGACGACCTGATCGACCCGCGCGACCCGCTGCTGGCCAAGATGATCGAGGTCCAGCAGGAGCTCGGCGGCAGCGTCGTGGCGCTGATCGAGGTGGACCCCTCGCAGGCGCACCTGTACGGCTGCGCGGCCGTCAAGCCCGCCGAGTGGCACGGCACCCTCGGGGGCGACGACGAGATCGTCCGGATCACCGACCTGGTGGAGAAGCCGGCCCCGGGCGAGGCCCCCAGCAGCTACGCGGTCATCGGCCGCTACGTGCTGGACCCCTCGGTGTTCGAGGTGCTCCACGAGACCGAGCCCGGACTGCACGGCGAGATCCAGCTCACCGACGCCCTGCGGGTGCTCGCCCAGCGGACCCCGGGACGCGGCGGACCGGTCCACGGCGTGCTCTTCAAGGGCCGCCGCTACGACACGGGTGACCGGGGCGACTACCTGCGCGCGATTGTCCGGCTGGCGTGCGAGCGTGGGGATCTCGGCCCGGAGTTCCGGTCCTGGCTGAAGGAGTTCGTCGGCAGCGGCGAGATCGACGGCGACCAGGCCCTGGTGGCCGCGGTCGACGCCGTCTAGGGACGACACCGTCTAGGACGACACCGCACGGGTGCGCAGGCACCGGGCCGACCAGGGCAGGACGGGCGACATGGAGGGGGACGCAGTGGCCGACCAGGAACACACGGGCCAGGGACACGCCGGTCAGGGGCACGCCGGTCGGGGCGGAGCGCCCGGGGCCGACCCCTGCTCCACCGACCGGGGACCGGAGCGCAGTTGGTCCGTGGAGGAGCACCTGGAGTCGATCCTCGGCGCGGTCGGGCCGCTGCCCCCGCTGGAGCTGCAACTCCTGGAGGCCCAGGGCTGCCTGACGGTCGAGTCGATCGACTCGCCGGGGGCTCACCCGGCGTTCGACAACAGCGCGATGGACGGCTACGCGGTGCGGGTCGCCGACCTGGTCGGCGCCACCGAGGAGTACCCCTCGGTGCTCACCGTGGTCGGTGACATCGCGGCCGGCGCCTCGACGCTGCCCGTCGTCGGCCCCGGTCAGTGCGCGCGGATCATGACCGGCGCGCCGCTGCCCCCCGGCGCGGAGGCCGTGGTCCCGGTCGAGTGGACCGACGGCGGCAGCGGCGGCCGCGAGGCCGCAGTGACCATGGCCCCCAGCAGCAGCTCCCCCGAGGGCGCCTCGGGCGAGGTGCGGGTGTTCCAACCGGCCGAGGCCGGTGAGTTCGTCCGCCGGATGGGCGACGACATCGAGGCGGGGCAGAACGTGCTGCCGGCCGGGAGCCGGCTCGGCCCGGCGCAGATCGGTCTGCTCGCGGCCATCGGCCTGGAGAGCGTGGCGGTCCGGCCCCGGCCGCGGGTGGTGGTGCTGTCGACCGGCAGCGAGCTGGTCCAGCCGGGTGCGAAGCCGGGTCCCGGGCAGATCTCCGACTCCAACAGCTTCGCGCTGACCGCTGCCGCGCGGGAGGCCGGGGCCATCGCCTACCGGGTCGGCGGCGTGCCCGACGACGCCGAGCGGCTGCGCGAGGTGATCGAGGACCAGCTGATCCGCGCCGACATCATCGTCACCAGCGGCGGCGTCAGCGTCGGCGCCTACGACGTGGTCAAGGAGGCGCTGGCCCCGCAGGACGGTTCGGCGCCGCTGGGGGAGATCTCCTTCCGCAAGCTGCGGATGCAGCCGGGCAAGCCGCAGGGGTTCGGGCTGCTCGACGGGCGGGTGCCGCTGTTCGCGCTGCCCGGCAACCCGGTCAGCGCCTACCTGTCCTTCGAGTTGTTCGTCCGCCCCGCCATCCGTTCGATGATGGGCGTGGAACCGGTCCACCGGACGGTGGTGCGGGCCAGGTTGACCCAGGCGCTGACCTCCCCGGCCGGACGCCGGCAGTTCGCCCGCGCCCGCTACCTGGCAGGTCATACCGGTGAGGCCGGCAGCGTCAGCCCGGTCGGCGGCGCCGGATCGCACCTGGTCGGACCGCTCGCCCAGGCCAACGCGCTGGTCGTGGTGCCCGAGGACGACACCGCCCTGCCGGAGGGCACGCTGGTCGACGTCATGCTGCTGGACCGGCTCCCGGAGGACGGGACGATCTGACGCGCCGCCCGGGCAGCGATAACCTGTGCCCGCACCGGCACCGGCCACAGGAGACGACACGTTGAGTACCGCAGAGGGTGACCGGCTCACCCACGTCGACGCGACGGGGGCGGCCAGGATGGTCGACGTCTCCGAGAAGGCGACCACCGTCCGCACGGCCCGGGCCAGCGGACGGGTCCTGGTCTCAGCGCGCGTGGTGGAACTGCTGCGGGGGGAGGGCGTGCCCAAGGGCGACGCCCTCTCGGTCGCCCGCATCGCCGGGATCATGGGCGCCAAGCGGACGCCCGACCTGATCCCGCTCTGTCACCCGATCGGCATCTCCGGGGTGACCGTCGACCTGGTGGTCGGCGACGAGGCGGTGGAGATCAGCGCGACCGTCCGCACCGCCGACCGCACCGGGGTCGAGATGGAGGCGCTGACCGCCGTCGCCGTGGCCGGGCTCACCGTCATCGACATGGTCAAGGCGGTCGACAAGGGCGCGCGGATCGACGCCGTCCAGGTCGAGTCCAAGACCGGTGGCAAGAGCGGCGACTGGCTGCGCGGGGACCAGGCGTGACCGCCGCCGGGCAGCGCCGGGGGTTCGTGCTCACCGTCTCCAACCGCGCCTCCGCCGGGGTCTACGCCGACCGCGGCGGACCACTGCTGGCCGAGGGCCTGCGGGCGCTGGGCTTCGACGTCGACGGACCGGTGGTCGTCCCGGACGGGGAACCGGTCGCGGAGGCGCTGCACGCCGCCGTCGCCGAGGGCTACGACGTGGTGCTGACCACCGGGGGGACCGGGCTCACCCCGATGGACCTCACGCCGGAGATGACCGCCCGGGTGATCGACCGGCCGGCGCCCGGCATCGCCGAGGCGATCCGGGCCGAGGGCCGGGCGGGCGGGGTGCCCACCGCCGCGCTCTCCCGAGGGCTGTCCGGCCTGGCCGGGCGCACCCTGATCGTCAATCTGCCCGGCTCCACCGGTGGCGTCAGGGACGGCCTGGCCGTGCTCGCCCCGTTGCTGGGCCACGCCGTCGACCAGGTCCACGGTGGCGACCACGCTCGCCCCGGGCCGGGTGCCGAACCGTCAGGAGGAGCGCACTGAACGCCTTCTGGCCGGTCGCGCTGAGTGAGGGGCAGGTCGGCCTCCGTCCGATCAGGGTCCGCGACCGGGGCGAGTGGCAGCAGGTCAGCGCCCGCAACCGGGACTGGTTGCGGCGCTGGGAGGCCACCGTGCCCCCGGCCGCGCCGGGCCGTCCGTCCGGTCCGCGTCCGACCTACCGGCAGATGGTCCGCTTCCTGCGGTCGGAGGCGCGCGGCGGACGGATGCTGCCCTTCGTCGTCACCTACAACGGCCAACTGGTGGGCCAGCTCACCGTCGGCGGCATCACCTGGGGGTCGATGTGCTCGGCCAACATCGGCTACTGGGTGGACGAAGCGGTGGCCGGGCGCGGCATCATCCCGACCGCGATGGCGCTGGCGGTCGACCACTGCTTCCGTGAACTGGGGCTGCACCGGATCGAGGTGTGCATCCGTCCGGAGAACGGTCCGAGCCGCCGGGTCGTCGAGAAGCTCGGCTTCCGCGAGGAGGGCCTGCGTCCCCGGTACCTCCACATCGACGGGGGCTGGCGGGACCATCTGGTCTATGCGCTGACGGTGGACGAGGTGCCGGAGGGAATGCTGGGCCGCTGGCGCGGCATCAGGCAGCATCTGGGGCAGTGAATTCACAAAGTTGTTCGAATAGGTCGGGAAGCTGTCGTTCAAAGCGACAAAAATAGGGTGAGATGAGCATGATCGTGCGACACACCGGCCGGAATTGCCGCGAGGCGTTCCCTGACGCCCGTACGGTGTGAAGCGTGAGCAGTAGTGGCCTCATCTACGCGGTCATCGTGGGGGCCTGGGCTGCCTACCTGGTGCCGATGTGGCTCCGCAGGCAGGACGAGCTCAACGAGGCCCGCCCCACGGAGCGATTCAGCACGGCCATCCGGCTGTTGTCCGGGAGGGCCGCGCTGGAGCGGCGTGCCTCGCGCAGCCTGGAGGGCGAGCAGCCGTCCGAGGCCGGGCCGGCGCCGGAGCCGGGGTCCGATTCGGGGTCCGATTCGGGGCCGGACTTCGCCCCCTGGGCCGGTACCGGTCCTGGAACCGAGCCCGAGGCCGGGCTCGAACCCGAACCCGCGCCTGCTCCCGCACCGGTTCCGTTCGCGGTTCCGGGCCACCCGGTCGGCCCGGTCGGCCCCTCGGCGGACTCCCGGCGACGCGCGGCCCTGCTGGCGCGCCGCCGACGCATGGTCATCCTGCTGTTCGCGGTCTTCACGCTGGGCATGATCGCCGCCGCCGTCGGCGGGGTCTCGCTGCTCTGGCTCCCGGCCGTCCCGGCCGTCCTCTTCTCGCTCTACATCTCCCATCTGCGCCGCCAGGAGCGCCGCCGGTTCGAGGTGAAGCTCGACCGCCGCCGCGCCGCCGAGGCCGCCCAGCGGGTCCGCGAGCGGGAGCGGCAGCGCCGTCAGGCCGCCGTCGACCAGGAGACGCAGCCGGTCGCGCCCCGCCCTGCCGACCTGGCCTACCCGGCGGCCCGTACCGCGGCCGGGGCCGGGGCGCTGATCGAGGCGGCGGACACCGAGGAGTGGTCGGAGAGCCCGCACGGCCGCTCGCCCGAACCCGGTGCCGGCTCCTGGGACCCGGTCCCGGTTCCGCTGCCGACCTATGTCACCGCCCCGGTGGCCCCGCGCCGCACCAGCGGCCTGGACCTGGGCGGCTCCGACACCTGGAGCGCCGGCCGGGCCGTGGTCCCGCCGCCGCACGCTGCTCCGCGACCCCCGTCCACCCAGCTCTTCGACCAGTACGCCGAGGACGGGGACCGCCCGCGCGCGGTGAACGAGTAGCAGGCCCTGGACCTGCGGAGAATGCGTGCACGACCACCCCCGCGAACCTGATAGAGTTTCTTCTCGTTGGGGCTGTGGCGCAGTCCGGTAGCGCACCTCGTTCGCATCGAGGGGGTCAGGGGTTCGAATCCCCTCAGCTCCACCAACGAAGACCCTGTCTGACCAGCGGAAACGCCGGTCAGACAGGGTCTTTTCGTGCTTCAAGTGGGCACGGAGTGGGCATCGCTCCCCCTTTACGGTCTTAGACATGGCGTACATCGAAGACCGAGAGCACAAAGACGGGACCTGGTCCTACGTCGTCCGCTGGCGTGCCGGGGGTGCCCGGGCCGGCAAGCGAGCGTCGGGGGCGGACACCTCTCCCCGCCCCCGGCTACCCTCCGAGGAGACCCCCGTGCCCCTGCGGACTGGAGTCACGGACGAAGCCATCCCGGTAGTGCTTGAAGGGCTTGCTCACGTGACGGGTTGAGCCCGCTGTACTTCCAGCCCGACGACGCCGTGGTCCGCCAGGTACACGAGGGGCTCCAGGTTCTCGCGGCAGTACGCAAGGGGGAAGTCGGACCGGTTCGCGCCCGTGGCGCCGGCCCGCAGGGCCTTTCCGCCAATGCCCTGTCGATCATCAACGACCTCGTGGCAGAGAAGCAGCGAGACCCAAGCAGCGAGGAGTGGGCTGGGGACAGGGCGGGACATCCCTGATGCCCCTTCGACACCACCCCAGCCAGGCCTTCTTCGCGCCAATGGCGATGGCGTCCCCTGCTCTGGTGTAGTTGATCACGGCTAGGGAGTGCGCGAGGGGCGTGAGAGTGTGGCTTACGCCCCCGGTCACCGCACGGGCGTGGCGCCCGACTGTCAGGCCGAGGCGTCATCGCGGGGAGCGCACCGTACGGACCTTCGTCGCAACGTGCCCTTGCGGGCCGCGAATCGATCCGGGAAGCCATCAAGACCCCGATGACGATGCCAAGGCCGCAACAAGCGCACGATGCCTGTCGGTACCGTGCCATCCATGTCTCTAATCCTCAGCTATTCGACAGTCCGTGTCCGAGGAGTCATCGCACAGGCGAAGTTCTGGGCCGCCATCACCGGCGGTCATGTGATGGCGGCGCACGGGGGTGGCTCGGTCGTTCTCCCTGTCGGTGATGTGGAGATCCATCTCCTGGAGGATGCCAGTGCGCGTCCGGAGGACACGGGTCTGGTCTTCTCCCACGGGAGTGATTCGCTGCCGGCCGAGATCAGTCGGCTGACGGGTCTGGGCGCGCGGGTCGTCAAGAAGGTCAACCGGGGTTGGGGGATCGGCGAGGTGGTCCTTGCCGACCCTGAGGGGAACAGCTTCATCGTCAGTTCCTCAGATGCCGAGGTCCGTGCCTTCGAGGAGAGCGACGAGGCCGCCCCGCTCGACCCGTTCTGGGCCGATGCGGAGCAGCCGGAGTTGACCAGTGGCACTGGCACTACGGTCGCCGCGGAGGGCTAGTCGCACCAGGCGGTGTCTGCGCTAGTGCCGGCGGACATCCATACATACGCGCCGAACGGGCCCGGCTTGTAGACCTCGATCGTGGCGGTCAAGTGGCACTCGGTGCGGGCGACCGGGGTGAAGTGCGACTTCCCCCAAGAGGAACTCCTTGCGCAGTTCGGGCGCATTCTCTGACGATCCTGGAGACCAGCGGCCCAGCCGTCTCTGGATTTCTCCGTGTCGCCCACACGCTGACCCACGAGAGAGGTCGGGGACGACGAGGGATGACGTTGGGTGAGCTGACTGTCGCGGTTGACACCTCTGCGTTGCGTCCGCGTGGCTCGCGGAGGGTGACGGTTCCGTCGACGAGCAAGTCGGACGCAGCAGCGGAAAGCGACCAGAGCGCCTTCGCTGTCAGGAGTCCATGCCCGCAGAAACATCACTTCTCGTGCAACCAGGTGAACTCGGGGCGCCCCACGCCGGATATCCGGTGCAGATACGTTTCATCTTTTTGCCCTGAACTAAGGTGATTTCGCATCGAACGTTCAAGCCCGTGCGAGAAGGGAACAGAGTGAACAGTCTCAAGCCTTTGGGCGTGGTCCTGGGGGCTGCGCTGCTAGCTGTCGGCATGAGTGGTGGCCAGGCCTCGGCGGCCTTCGCTGTGGGCCGGGCGAACACGGCGGCCAGAGTGGCGACAGCCAAGTACACGGTCATCGACAACTACACCGGCCACCCCCGCAGCGGTACTGTCAAGGGGATTCCCCCGAACGGCCCCCTGCCGATGCCGGAGTCCTCCCTCAGCTGCGCGGACAAGTACCTGAAGGATGCACTGTTCACGATTTCGTGTACCGGCAAAAGCCGCTTCTACGTCGTGGTCGACTGTGACAACGGCTATCGGTACCCTTTGGAGCTGCGCGGCAGCCTCCGCGTCCGACTGACCTGCCCCACCGGCAGCCGTGCGCTGAGCGGTGGCGCGTACGGGAGCTGATGCCACAACGGCTGGGGCGTTCACCGGAAGCGTGTGCCGGGGGCGCCGAAGATGACCAGGCGTCGGTGGAGCTCACACATCGGGAGCCGGGGCGAGACCGGATCTTCGGGAGCCCACCGCAGTTGCGGGAGCGCTTCTATAGCGTCTTCGTCGCAGTAGCTGCAGAGGCCCAGTTCAGAACTGTCGGGGCGGTCATACTCCGAGGATCGCAGCCCCAGAGGCCTGGTGACAGCCTTTTGCTGGCTGACAGCTGAGGACCGCCGGAACCGGTCCCCGGCACCCACACGAGCGCCCCACAATCACCTGCCGCAAGAGCCGCTACGGTGGCTCCAGAAGGTGTGCCCACGTGTGGGCACACCTTCTCGGACGGAGTCGGATCGAGCGGGATCTGACACGATGGAATGAGGGTCGTTTGTCCGGTTTTTTAGGCAAGCCTGCAGCTCAGAACGGTAACGGTTGTGGGATCGAATCCCCTCAGCTCCACCCAACAACCGATCCCGGTCCAGGCCGGGAACGGTTGCCGAGATCCCGCCCGATCCAAGTGATCGGGCGGGGTCTCGTGGTTTCGGGGGGCGTCAGCAGTCCGTCACCACCAGTACAACGGGTAGGTCTGCTTGGCGAGGCGGTTCCCGGCGATGCCCACCAGGACGAGGGTCACTGTCGCGAGGGCCAGCAGCGCGAGGAACTTCCCGGTGGCTGGGTTGGTGAGCACGACGATGACGGCGGTGCCGGCGGCGGGCGAATGGCTGACGCGCAGCAGCAACATGGCCCCCAGGGCGAGTCCGCCTGCCACCGCAGCGGTCCACGGACCCTGTCCGCCCAGGTGGAGCGTCAGGAAGCCGGTGGCGGCCGCCACCAGTTGACCGCCGATCACATTGCGCGGCTGGCCGAGCGGGGTGGCGCTCGCGCCGGAGATCAGCGCCATGCTTGCGGCCAGGGAGGGGATCAGCACGGTCTCGTGCATCCAGGAGCCCAGGGCGACCAGGAGCACCAGCCCGAGCACACTGGTCGTCGTGGTGATCAGCAGCGGGCGCGGGGGGACGCGGGCCGGGGCCTTGCTGGCCAGCCGCTCCCGACGCAGCTGGGGGGCGGCCCGTTCGAGGGTGGTCGCTGTCGTCCGGGTCATGGGCAGGCCTTCCGATATCGCCGGCAGTGGGGGTATGCGCCCTTCAACTGCTGGGATGTGTGTTCGGTCATGGGCATGCACCTGAAGGAGCGACAGGACGGCGGGCTCAGCTCCGCCGCACGGTGAGGGCGTCGACCAGGGCGCCGTCCTCGGTGAGCGAGCGGACCTCCATCCGGGCCGCTCGGCCGGGCGCCGCCGGGGTGACCTCGACCGCCAGCAGGCAGTAGCCGGTGTACCGGACCCGGGACCAGGCGGTTTCGACGGTCTCCTCCTGGCCGTCCGGTCGGCAGATCACCATCGGCAGCGGCTCGTCGTTCGGGCTCTCGTGGCCGAGGTGGGAGTCGGTCGCGGCGAAGGCGTAGATCTCGTCGCCGCCCCCGCCCGCGACGATGTAGGTGGTGCCGTCGCGCACGGGATCGACGGTGTCCCCGGACGGGGCCGGGCGGGTGGCCAGGCCCGCGCGGATCGGGTCGGTGCGCTCGTAGACGTGGTTGTGCCCGCTGAGGACCAGGTCCACCTGGTACCGGTCGAACAGCGGGGCCCAGTGCTCCTGGGCGCCGAGCTCGGCCCCGTTGCCGGGGCAGGTGGAGTAGGTGCACTGGTGGAGGTAGACGACGACGAAGTCGATGGTCGGGTCCGCCCGGAAGCCGGACAGGCGGCGTTCGAGCCAGCGGTGCTGCCGGCCCTCGGTGTGGTCGAGGTTGGCCGGGGTGTTGTAGCAGACGTCGTTGCCGTCGAGGCAGATCAGGCCGACGTTCTGGTAGCGCCAGGAGTAGATGCCGGTCGACCCGGGCCAGGCGTTGTCCGGCATGGTGAAGCGGGCGCGGACACCCCCGTAGCCGTGCTCCCCGTGCCAGGGCTCCAGCTCGTGGTTGCCGACCGCGGGCATCCACGGGATCCGGGCGGCGATCGACTCGTTCTGGACGAAGAAGATGTCCCAGATGCGGGGGTCGTAGGCGTCGCTGGTCTCCCCGCTGCCGATGCTGTTGGCGTACGACAGGTCGCCCAGATGGAGGTGGAAGGCCGGGTCGAGCGCTGCGGCCAGGTTGGCCGTGGCCACGGCGTTGTGGCCGATGCCCTGGTCGCCGAAGGCGGTGAAGGAGAAGGCGCCGCCGCGCTCCGGGACCGGGGCCGTCCGGAAGGAGGCGAACTCGCCGGGCAGTCGCCCCGCCCCGGCCGGGTCGTGGCCCCGGTGGCCGACCACGTAGTAGTAGGTGGTGTCCGGCAGGAGCTGGTCCAGCACGGTGTGGAGGTAGTACTGCGTGGTGGTCCTCGGGCTGACCGGATCGTCGTCCGCACCCGGTTGCCGCCAGGCCGAACGGCTGACCAGCGGGCGCATCTCGGCAGGGATGCGGGCACCGAACTCGCCCGGCCGGGTGCCGATGCGGACGAAGGGGTCGGCCACCGCGTCCGGGACCTGCCAGGAGACCACCACCTGGCGCGAGGGGTCCGCGCCGTAGCCGAGGTGGCGGCCGAAGGGGCGGAGCAGCGACCTGGCCGGGACGCCGGCCTGGCGGGGGAGGCCGAGGGGACCGACGGGCAGGGTGAGGAGCGGTACGTACGACGGCGGTTCGGACATGCGGTGTAGTTAATTAGCCTTACCAGTCCCTGGTCAAGGGAGCCGGCTCCTGGTCAAGGGAGCTTGAGCAGGGCCTCCAAGCCCTCCCGGGTGACGACGCCGAGCGCGGTGCCGTCGTCGTCGACCACCGGCCAGACCTCGATCCCGCGTGCGCGCATCTCCTCGGCCGCTTCGGCGGCGGACAGGTCCGGTCGGGCGAACGGCCCCCGGGTGTAGGCGATGTCCCGGATCCGGACGTCCTGGCTGAACCAGGCCGGTGAGCGGTACTGCTCCAACTGGGCCAGGGTCACCACGCCCGCGCACAGCCCCTCGTCCGAACGGACGAGCAGCAGGTCGACATGGGCGCCGATGATGACGTCGAGCGCCCGGTCGACCGCGGTGTGGTCGCTGACCTGCAGTTCCGGCAGGGTCATGGCGTCGGCCGCGGTGGGCGGCCGGGCAGGCTGCGCGGGCTCGGCGGGTTCGCCGGTGGTGGCAGCGGTCATGGCGACCTCCCTGGTCGGGTCCGGTGGCGAGGGGCGCTGGGGCCGAGCGCTCCTCGACGGTCTGCTGGGCACCGGGTACGGCTCCATTCTCGGACCGTTCCGGCCACTCCGCCACGGCCGCGCCCCGCCCCGCCCTGTCCCCCGCCCCGCGCCGTCCCCTGCCTGACCCGCCCCGGGGGCGGGTCAGGCAGTACGGAGGTAGGGGGTGGTGGTGCCGAGGGCGGTGAAGCCCAGCCGCTGCAGGATCGGGCGGCTCTGGTCGGAGGCGTCCACCTGGAGGTACCGGTAGCCCCGGGCGGCGGCGATCCGGGCACGATGGGCGATCAGCGCGCGGTAGATGCCGCGCCCGCGCCACTCCGGCACGGTCCCTCCGCCCCAGAGGCCGGCGAAGTCGGTGCCCGGGACGAACTCCAGCCGCGCGGAACTGACCGGCCGGTCGCCGGCCATGGCGACGACCGCGACCACGCTGTCCGGGTCCGCCGCGAGCTGGGAGAGCATCCGTTCGCTGATTCGTGCGCCGTCGCTGCCGAAGGCCTGCCGGTGGACGTCGGCCATCAGCTCCGCCCCCTCCCGGTCGGCGGCATCCGACACCGGGCGCAGGGTGACCCCCTCGGGGAGGTCGCCGGCCTGGGCCGGCCCCTCGACCGGGGCGACCATCAGCGTCTCCGGATCACCGGCCGCGAACCCGGCCGCGAGCAGGCGGTCCGGGAGGTCCGCCGGTTGGTCGTGGGAGTAGAGCTTCCACTCGCAGTCGACCCCGAGCGCGGCGAAGTGTTGGGCCTGGGCGGTGATCGCCGCGTCGGCGGCGGCGCCCGCGAGCGCCTGGTCCCACCAGAGGATGCCGTTCCAGGCGTTGACCGGACCCACCTGGCGCACGACCCCGCCGCTGTGCTCGATGCGGGTCCCGGGGCCGTCCGGCCGGGCGTTCTGTCGGATCTGCTGGTCGAAGAGGGCGCGTACCGCTGTGGAGTCCATAGGGCCGAATCAAACCCCGCCCGGTGTGACCAGGCAATTCGATTTCCGTCCGCCGGATCGCCCGCCGGTTCGCCCCCTGGTGCGCGTCGGCGGGCCGGACGGGGGAGATGACGTCCGGCCCGCCGACGAAGGGGCGAAGGGATCAGCTCGCCAGCATCCGGTGCAGGGTGACGGTCGGAGCCTGGGCGGTCAGGGCGTTCACGCCGGGACCCTTGGGGGCGGTCGCGGCGGCCGCCTGCAGGATCGACTGGACCTGGGCGGCGAGCGCGTCCGCCTGCTGCTGGATGGTGGAAACCGGTGCGGCGGACCTGCCCAGCGCGTCCAGCGAGCGGTGGATGGCGGCCAGTCGGCTCTGCGCGGAGGCGCTGAGGGTGAACGGCTCCGGGGTGGAGACGATGAACTGCCAGGCCCCGGCCAGGGTCTGGCAGCCGGCGCAGTCGTGGTTGGCCGCGTGGCTGACATTCTGCGCGTTGAGGTGGATGTTGGTCCCGGCCATGGTGATGATCTGGAAGGACAGGGCGATCGACCGGCAGGGCGAGGCCGCGGTGCAGTCGTAGGAGTTGGCCCGGGCCGAGTTGCTGGCCGCCGCGGCGTACAGGGCGCCGTCCTGGTGCACCGTGAAGGTGTCCAGGAACTGGGTCGGGCGGCCCGGGTTGGCGAGGGTGCTGATGCTGTTGTCGGCCACGGCGACGCCGTGACTGACGTTGTTGGTGGTGACCGCTTCGGCGGTGGCTGCGGTGGCGACCACGGTGAGACCGGCGGTGGCGAGGATGCCCAGGCGGACGGCCCGGCGTCCGGGGCTGTTGTGCGCCTTCGCTCTGCGGTGCTGGTTGATGAGGTTCACGGTGCTGCTCCCCTGGAAGTGACGGCTGGAGGACATGGGTGACGCGGGTACCGCTGGGTGGAACGGCCGGTCGCCGTCGGCTACTTGGCCGATGCCGCGGTGACCGGCGTGGTGACGGGCGAGCCCTGGTTCGACGGTGCGGTCGACACCGGGGGAGACGAGGTGGGGCCCGAGGGGGACCCGCCGGCGGAACTGGAGGGCTTGGCGGTCGTCGAGGCCGTGGGCGAGGCGCTTCCGGTGGCGGTGGCGGTGGACGTGGCGCTCGGCGACGGGGTGCGCGTCGGCGCGGTGGGCGGGCTGCTCGACCGGGCCGACGGGATGACCCCGGGGAACGCCGGAGCCACGGCGGTCGGGACCGCCGGCGACGGCAGCTGCTGCGGGATGCTGGCTGGCTGGCTGGCCGAGGGCGTCGGCGCGGTCGGGTGCGAGACCGGGGCGGTCGACGGCTCGGTGGTCGGCACACCGGGCTGCAGCACCGGGACGATCGGCGGCTGGGTCGGCAGCGGCTTGGGGGTGATGCCGCCGACCCAGGCGCTGCCCAGGGCGGTGACCGCGCCGATGGCCAGCACGCAGAAGGAGAGCCGCAGCCGCGGACTGCCACTGGTGCTGCGCAGGGCGGCGCGCAGCAGCCGTCCGCCGAGCCGGATCGAGAGGTAGGCCATTCCGGCGAGCGGGCAGATCAGCATGAGGCTGCCGAGTACGCCCACCAGTCCGTCGGCCAGGTGGCCGGCGGCGAAGGCCGAGGCCGTGCCGGAGAGCTGGTCGCTCAGCGAGCGGATGCCGGTGGCCAGGATCCGCGGCAGGTTCCACAGGGCGTAGCCGAGATCGCCCAGCAGCAACGGAACCATCGTCAGCACCCAGACCGTGACGATGATCCGGGCCGAGCGCTTGAGGTCGGCCACCTCGGGCCGGACCGGGCGCCCCGGAATCGCGCTGAGCACGATCGGCTTGATCTTGCCGAAGAGGTCGGGGACGCCGGCGAGGTCGCCGAGGATGTAGTAGCCGTCCAGCCGGACGGCGGGCATCAGCTGCTCCAGGACCTCGAAGTGGCCCAGGTAGACGGCGCTGAGGAAGAACTGCTGACCGGTCAGGAAGTAGCAGGCGCCCATCCCGAGCATGAAGACGACATTGAAGTAGACCCCGCCCAGGTCCGTCCGGATCCGCCCGGCGCGTCCGATCCGGTAGACGTCGGTGACGTCGGTGTACATCGACGGCCAGATCAGGAAGAGCCCGCAGCCGATGCAGCCCGGTTTCGCCCCGCCGTAGCGGCAGGCCGAGGCGTGTCCGAACTCGTGGAAGACCACCGAGGCGACGGTCAGCGCGAAGACGGCCAGCAGCAGGACCGGCTGGTTTAGGACCTCCAGCACCGGGGTCATCGCCCCGTAGAAGCCGAACAGCCAGACGTCCATGGCGATCATGGCGCCCAGCACCAGGATGACCATCAGCGGCCGGTGCAGCCAGGCGAGCGCGCGACCGATGCTGTTGACCTGTCTCTGGTCGAACATCACCTTGTGGCCCTTGAGGGCGAGCAGCAGGTCGGAGCGCGGGGCCTCGACGGCCTCGTCGCCGACCTGGTCGTAGGGGACGGTGACGCCGAGCGGGGTGAGCTTCTGCTCGACCAGGTAGGCGACGTTCTCCTCACTGACCTCGCGTCCGAAGAGGCCGCTGACGCGGTGGGAGATCGCCTCGGTGTCGCTCCTGCCGTCGATGGCGCCCGCGACCAGGTGGAGCAGCCGGGAGAGTTGCACCACCTGGCCGTCCCCCCGCCGGGCGATGTACTTGGGCTCGGTGAACCCCGAGCCCTGGTACTCGCCGTGCAGCTGCAGGCCCGCGCTCAACCGGGGCACCGGGAAGACCGGGGCCGGCGCCGGATCGGGCGCGGTCGCGTGCTGCGTGCGTTGGAGGTGCGACGGGTCCTCTTCGGGACCCGGTCCTTGAGGGCCGATCAGGCCCTGGGTCCCGTGCGGGTCGTACTCGGTGAACTGGGTGTACTGCTGGTAGGAGGTGGCGAAGCCCCCCGGCCCGGGAACGAGCGCCCCCGGGTCCACGCTCACGGTCATCTGTGCTGCCCTTCCCCCCGTTGACACGGCCCCCCTGTTCCCCTGCCACCGAATTCCCCTCCCAGGAGCGGGCCGCCCCCTCCCCAGGCACGGCCCGCTCCTCTGCTGCGAGGGTGTGCGCGGTGCTACTGGGAGATGCTGATGGCCTGGTCCGCCTCGGACTGGGCGGTGGCGCCGACGGAGGCGACGTTGGTGGCGGTCGAGGTGTTGTGGGCCGAGACGTTGGCGACGTGCTTGGTCACGTTGACGGTCTTGGTGAAGCTGAACTTCAGCTTGCTCAGCGCCTCGCGGCCGGGGAGCAGCTCGGCGGACTCGGCGTCGAGCTCGTGGATGTCCATGCTCATGGCAGTGCCTTTCGGTGGTGTGCGGAACAGCGGGTTGTGAGTAGCGCTGCGGTGGTGCGGTGGTGCGGTGGTGCGGTGGTGCGGTACTGCGGCCGACTACTGGTGGATGCTGATGGCCTGGTCCGCCTCGGACTGGGCGGTGGCGCCGATGGAGGCGACGTTGGTGGCGGTCGAGGTGTTGTGGGCCGAGACGTTGGCGACGTGCTTGGTCACGTTGACGGTCTTGGTGAAGCTGAACTTCAGCTTGCTCAGCGCCTCGCGGCCGGGGAGCAGCTCGGCGGACTCGGCGTCGAGCTCGTGCATCTGCAGCATGATCGGTTCCCCCTCGGGGATGGCTCTCGACGGCTCGGACGGTGAAGGGATCCCCCCCGGTCGTCCAATCCGGTCGGACGTTCTGTCCGACGAGATTGGACAGTAGTCGCCCTCCTCGACCGCCCGCAAGCGGTTTGCCGACGACGTTCTGTCACGAGATGGCAACGGAGAGGAATCAGCAGGTGGGACCGGATGCGGCGGTGTCGAAAGCGGTGATCGCCGTAGAATCGAGACTTCGGAGCCCGCCGCCAGGGCGGTGACAGGAGGCGTCAGCCAGGTGTCCAACGCGCTGCAGCAACTGATGAGAGAGCGGTTGGATCGGCAGAGCTGGTCCTACGGCGACGTCGCCCGCCGCGGCGGCATCCCGCGGTCGACCGTGCACCACCTCGCCACCAGCGAACGGCTGGTCAGAATGCCCCAGCCGGGGACGCTGGAGGGGCTGGCCCGAGGGCTGGAGCTCCCGTTGGACGCCATCCGCCGGGCCGCCGCCGAGGCCTGCGGAATCCACCTCTACGCCTCGGGCCCGACCGTGGCCGAGGGCGGGCCGACCGCCGACCCCGAGGTGGACGTGCTCATCGCGAGCCTGCAGAAGCTCTCGATCGACGACCGCCGCCATGTGGCCGCGCTGGTCGAGTCCCTGCTGGACCGCGGCGGCTCGGACGCTCGTCCGAAAGCGTCCGAATAGGAGGCCCGCTCTGGCCGTTCGGGTTCCCGTTCCGTCCCGGAACGACCGGAACGAGCGAATTTACGCGCACGTCCCAACTGCCTCGGAACCGGACGGCTAGCGTCGTCCTCCTCAAGTGCATGGGGGCGGGTGAGCCGCACGACGCCCCGGAGGACCAGGGGGTCACGTGCTGGTCGTACAGGGAAGCCCCACCACCGCAGTCGTCCGGGGCAGCAGCGGCGAGTCCGTCGTCCTGCTGTCCGGGGAGCTCCCCGCGGAGCTGACCGACGCCAACCTCGCCGAGGTCCTCCATCTGGCCGCGGCGGTGCTGGACGGCGAGGAGATGCTGCTCTTCCGCCGCTGCCTGGCCGCGCTCCGCCGGGGCGACCTGGACGGGACCCGCCGGATCGAGATCGACGGAGCCGTCCTCACCGTCCACACCGGCTGAGGTCTGCCGTCAGCTGAGGTCCGCCGTCGGCCGAGGCACCCCCGCCGACCGGGGCGGAGTTCGAGCACAACACTTGTTCGGATCAGCAACAATGAGGGAGCGCTCTTACCGCACTCTCATTCACTCCGGAGAGAATCAGCAACGTGACGTCGACAGTACTGCTGGCCGAGGACGACCGGGCCATTCGTGATTCCCTGGTACGCCTGCTCACCCTGGAGGGCTACCAGGTGACCGCCGTCGCCGACGGCATCCAGGCGCTGGCGGTGATCCACCGGGAACGTCCTGACGCCATCGTGCTGGACGTGATGATGCCGGGCATCGACGGTCTCGCGGTGTGCAGCGTGCTGCGCGCCGAGAACGACCGCACCCCCATCCTGATGCTCACGGCGCGCGTCGAGACCTCCGACCGGGTCGCCGGGCTGGACGCCGGGGCCGACGACTACATGGTGAAGCCCTTCGAGACGGACGAGCTGCTGGCGCGGCTGCGCGCGCTGCTGCGGCGGGCGACGCCGGTGCCGGTGCCGGCCGACCCGCCGTCGACCCAGTCCGGTGACCCCGCCGACGGCGTCATCGAGGTGGGCGACCTGCGCATCGATCCGACCGCGCGCCGGGTGTGGCGGCAGAACACCGAGATCGCGCTGTCCCGGACCGAGTACGACCTGCTGGAACTGCTCGCCCGGAACGCCGGCATCGTGCTGGACCACAGCACCGTGTACGACCGCATCTGGGGCTACGACTTCGGCCCCGGGTCGAAAAACCTCGCTGTCTACATCGGCTACCTGCGTCGTAAGCTGGAACTTCCCGATGCGCCGGCCCTGATTCACACGGTCCGAGGCGTCGGCTACTCCCTGCGCGAGCCGTAGCAGCCGTGGGGGGCCGATGACAGCAGAGGCTGTGGCCCGTGCAGTGGTCCAGGCCTCGTGACCTTGAGTGGTGGGCCTGAGTGGTGACCGTGAGCTGTGCCGTGAGCGGTGGCCGGTGAATCGTTCCCGCCTGCTCACCCGCGTGTCCGACCGACTCCCGCTGGGGCTGCGGCTGCGGCTGCCCCGGCTCCTCCGCAGGCGTCCGACGGGGGGCTCCGGGTACGCTTCTCGGTGGCCTTCGCCGGAGTGGCCGCACTGGTGGCGATCCTGGTCGGCGGCCTGGGCTACGACGCCGCCGCCAGTCTGATCCGCCGCGACCGGGCGGCGGACTTCTCCCAGTCGCTGACCGCGCTCCGGTCCGCGGTCAAGCAGTCGCCGCTGGACCCCAAGAACTTCCTGCCGTCGAAGCAGAACACCGAGAACCAGATGGAGGACGAGTTCACTCAGTCCGGGGACATCGGCATCCAGATCCTCGGTCCGGGCGGCGACGTGCTCCAGGCGGGCAGTCCCGACCGGCTGCATGTCAGCACCGAGGACAAGGTGCTCACCCGGGAGCACGAGGCGGGGGCCATCCACGACGTCACCGAGCAGGCCGGCCAGGGCCACTACCGGGTGGTCACCGTCTCCCTCGGCGGCGGACGCGGCGCGGTGCAGCTGAGCCAGCTGCTGTCCACCACCGACCAGCTGCTGGGCAGCCTGCTGGTGCGGATCGAGCTGGTCGCCGCCGGTGTGGTGCTGGCGGCCGGCGCCTCCGGCTGGTGGCTGGCCGGACGGATCACCCAGCGGCTGGTGAGCCTCACCGGCGCGGCCGAGCATGTGGCTTCCACCGGTCAGCTGGACGTCGACGTGCCCCGCAGCGGGGTGGACGAGATCGGCCGCCTCGGGCGCGCCTTCGACGACATGCTGGGCCGGCTCGCCCGCTCCAAGGACGACCAGCGGCGCCTGGTCCAGGACGCCGGGCACGAGCTGCGCACCCCGCTGACCTCGCTGCGGACCAACATCGCCGCGCTGCCCAAGCTCGACCTGCTGCCCGAGGAGTCCAGGTACGCGCTGCTCGACGACCTGCAGACGGAGACCCGTGAGCTGACGGTGCTGGTCAACGAGCTGGTCGAGCTGGCGGCCGACCGCCGCGAGGCCGAGGAGCCGACCGAGGTCGACCTGGGCGCCCTGGCCGAGCGGGTCGCCGACCTGGCCCGCCGCCGCAGCGGCCGGGAGATCGTGGTGGCGGCCCGGCCGGCCTTCGTCAGCGGACGCCCGCAGGCGCTGCAGCGCGCGCTGACCAACCTGGTCGAGAACGCCGCCAAGTTCGCGACCGGGGACAGCCAGATCCTGGTCCGGGTCGAGTCCGGCCGGGTCGCCGTGCTGGACCGGGGGCCGGGGATCGACGAGGGCGACCTCGACCGGGTCTTCAACCGCTTCTACCGGGCCACCAGGGCCCGCAGTCTGCCCGGCTCCGGGCTCGGCCTGTCCATCGTCCGGGAGGTTGCCGAGAGCCACGGCGGCCGGGTGTTCGCCCGCAACCGCCCCGGCGGCGGGGCGGAGATCGGCTTCACCCTGCCCACGCTGCCGATGCTCCCGCTCCCGGCCGAGGCGGGCGAGTACGAGACGGGCAGCGGGCTTTCGGGGAAGCTTCCGACGACACGCCGCCCGACAAATCGGACAAGAACCTGATATCTGGCTAAATTGCCCAGTACGGCCTGGCGAGCGATCGGCAGCAGCTGCTCCGCACGACGCAGATCTGCCGGTCGTTCGGCGGGCCGTATGCGCGCCCGCCGCCGGGCCCCAGGGAAGGAACGCCCCCTTTGGCCGCTGTGACCGCCCCCGCCCCCGGACCGGCGAGCCCGCAGCGTGTCCCCACCCGGCGCACCACCGAGCTCGGCCTGGTCCTGCTCGCCGTCCTGATCGCGGCCTTCGGCTACGCGGACGTGGGCTGTGCCATCGACGGCCGGGTGCCCGCCGACACAGCCCGGTACGGGATCGGTCTGGGCGTGCTGGCGCTGCTCGCCCACGCTGCGGTGCGTTGGCGGGCCCGCTACGCCGACCCGCTGCTGCTGCCGCTGGCGGTGCTGCTGAACGGGCTCGGACTGGTGGTGATCTACCGGCTCGACCGGGCGACCGCGACCGCCTCCGCCCCCTCGCAGCTGGTCTGGTCGGCGATCGGGGTGGTGCTGTTCATCGGGGTGGTGCTGTTCCTCCGGGACTACCGGGTGCTCCAGCGCTACGCCTATGTCTTCGCCTTCTGCGCCATCGTCCTCATGGTCATCCCGGCCTTCCTGCCCGCCGTCTACGGCGCCAAGATCTGGATCAAGGTCGGGCCGCTCTCCTTCCAGCCAGGCGAGGTCGCCAAGATCGCACTGGCCGTCTTCTTCGCCGCCTACCTGGCCGCCAACCGCGACGCGCTGGCGCTGACCGGCCGCCGGATCTGGGTGGTCGAACTGCCGCGCGGCCGCGACCTCGGGCCGATCCTGGTGATCTGGCTGCTCAGCTCGGGGGTGCTGTTCCTGGAGCAGGACCTCGGCACCTGCCTGATCTTCTTCGGCATGTTCGTGATGATGCTCTACGTCGCCACCGGGCGGACCGGCTGGATCGCGGTCGGCCTGGTCCTGGTCGGCCTGGCGGTCGCGGTCGTCGGCCTGTTCGAGCCGCATGTGCACAGCCGCTTCGTGGACTGGCTGCACCCGCTGGCCTCGATCGAGGCGGGACAGGGGGCCGGTCAGCTGGCCCAGTCGCTGTTCGCCTTCGCGGCCGGCGGGCTGCTCGGCACCGGCCTCGGCCAGGGCCACTCCTACCTGATCGGCTTCGCGGTGAAGTCCGACTGGATCCTCGCCACCTTCGGGGAGGAGCTGGGCCTGGTCGGACTGGCGGCCCTGCTGCTGGTCTACGCGGTCCTGGTGGTGCGCGGCTACCGCAGCGGCATCATGCTGCAGGACCCCTTCGGGCGACTGCTGTCGATCGGACTCGCCTCGCTGCTGGCACTCCAGGTGTTCGTGGTCGCCGCAGGCGTCACCGACCTCATCCCGCTGACCGGGATGACCATGCCCTTCCTGGCCCAGGGCGGGTCCTCGCTGGTGACCAACTGGATCCTGGTCGCCCTGCTGATCCGCACCAGCCATGCCGCCCGACGGCCGGCTCTGCCGCCGGTCCCGCCCCCGCCGCCGGCCCCGCCGATCCGACCGGCCCGGCCGTCGCAGCCTCCAGAGCCCGAGCAATCCCACCAGGAACCTCAGAAATCGCAGCAATCACAAGAACCCCATTCGTCATCCGAGCCCCGGACATCCCCGGAGGACGACGGCGGCGAGCAGACCCAGGCGGTGCCGAAGGTATGAGTCCGTTCGGTCGTGGCAGCCGCAGGGAGAGCCGGGACGCCTCCGTCGCAGGCGCGGTGCGCCTCTCGCTGAGCCGTACCGCACGCCGGGCCGGGCTGTTCTGCCTGCTGCTGATTCTGCTGCTGCTGATCAACTGCAGCCGGGTCCAGGTCGTCCGGTCGAAGGGCTACGACGACAACCCCGCCAACCAGCGCGCGACCCTGGCCCGCTACGCCCAGCCGCGCGGGGACATCCTGGTCGGCGGCCGGGCGGTGACCGGCTCCAGGGCCACCGGCGGGACCTTCGACTACGTCCGCACCTACACCGCAGGGCCGCTCTACGCGCCGGTCACCGGCTTCTCCTCGCAGACCTACGGCAACACCCTGCTGGAGGGCGTCGAGGACGGCGTCCTCTCCGGCACGGACAGCCGACTCGCGGGCTTTGCGCTGCTCAACGCCATCACCCGGGACCCGGTGCCCGGCGGCAAGGTGCTGACCACCATCAACGCCAAGGCGCAGCAGGCCGCCTTCGCCGGCCTCGGCGGCAAGCGCGGCGCGGTCGCGGCGATCGAACCGGCGACCGGCCGGATCCTCGCGCTCGCCAGCACCCCCTCGTTCGACCCCGGCAGCATCGCCGGCACCGGTTCGGCGACGGTCGCCGCCTGGAGTGCGCTGAACGCCCGGGCGACCCAGCCGATGCTCAACCGGGCGCTGCGGCAGACCTATCCGCCGGGCTCCACCTTCAAGATCGTCACAGCCTCGGCGGCGCTCACCGACGGCGTCGTCGACGGCATCGACACCCCGACCGACAGCCCCGACCCGTACACCCCCTCCGACACCACCACCCCGATCACCAACGAGAGCGCCGCCGACGCCTGCCAGAACGCCACCCTGAGGTACGCCATGCAGGTCTCCTGCAACACCGTCTTCGCCAAGCTCGGCGACGATGTCGGCGAGGCCGGAATGGTGCGGATGGCACAGGCCTTCGGCTTCAACCAGAGCGCGCAGACCATTCCGGTCGGGGTGGTGCCGAGCGTCTTCGACACCTCGATGACCGGCCAGGCGTTCCTGGCGCTCTCCTCGATCGGCCAGTACAACACCGCGGCCACGCCGTTGCAGATGGCCGAGGTCGGTGCGGCGGTGGCGGACAACGGCACGCTGATGCAGCCGCAGCTGGTCGCCTCGGTGACCCGCTCGGACGGCAGGCAGGTGCAGGGGTTCACCCCGAGGACCTTCGGGCAGCCGATCAGCCCGACCGTCGCCGCCGAGCTCCAGCAGATGATGGTGAACGTGGTGACCAACGGCACCGGCACCAACGCGGCCATCCCCGGCGCGGTGGTCGGCGGCAAGACCGGCACCGCCCAGAACGGCGTCAACAACAGCGGAACGCCCTACGCCTGGTTCGTCGCCTACGCCAAACCCAGTCCCACGGCCGCCTCGCCGGTCGCGGTCGCGGTGGTGATCGAGGACAGCAACGCCACCCGCGCCGACGTCAGCGGCGGCGGCCTGGCCGCGCCCGTCGCCCGCGCCGTGATGCAGGCGGTCCTCAACGGCTGAACCGACCCGAACGCACCCGCCGACCGGAGGTGTACGCGGGGCCGACCATCGGCGAAGGTAGTGCCATGCCGAAGATCGCAGTCGTGGGCAGCCTCAACCTGGACCTGGTGGTACCGGTCCCGCACCACCCCCGGCCGGGGGAGACCGTGCTGGGCGGTGCCCTGGCCGAGCACCCGGGCGGCAAGGGCGCCAACCAGGCGGTCGCGGCGGCGCGGCTCGGAGCCCAGGTCGCGATGGTGGGGATGGTCGGTGCGGACGCGGTCGGCGGGCGGCTGCGGGCAGCGCTGGCCGCGGAGCGGGTCGATGTGGAGCGGGTGCTGGTGGCCGAGGGATCGGCCAGCGGACAGGCGCTGGTGGCGGTGAACACCGCCTCCGGCGAGAACTCGATCATCGTCAGCCCCGGCGCCAACGGCGCGCTCACGCCCGAGCACTGCGCGGCGGCGGGGGCGCTGCTCCGCGACGCCCAGGTCACCCTGCTCCAGCAGGAGGTCCCGGCCGCGACCGTGGAGGCGGCGGCCCGGCTGGCCGGCGGCCTGGTGCTGCTCAACCCCGCGCCCGCGCGGGAGCTGCCGCGCGGACTGCTGGAGATGGTCGACGTACTGGTGCCCAACCGCAGGGAACTGGCCGCCCTGGTCGGGAGCCCGCTGCCGGACCTGCACGCCGTCGCCGACGCGGCCCGCACCCTCGGCGGACCGGCGGCCGTGGTGGTCACCCTGGGCGCGGACGGCGCACTGCTGTGCGCCGAGGGCGCCGTGCACGTCGTCCCGCCGCTGCCGGTCGAGGCGGTGGACACCACCGCCGCCGGCGACGCCTTCTGCGGCGCGCTGGCCTGCGCACTGGCCGAGGGCCGAGCGCTGCACGAGGCGGTCCGGCTGGCCAACGCGGCGGCCGCGCTGGCGACCACCCGGGCCGGGGCCCAGCCGTCGCTGCCGACCCGGGACGAGGTCGAGGCGCTGCTGGGGCACCCGTTCTGACGGCCCTGCGTCCGGCCCGACCGATCCGTCCGGTGTCGGGCCGCTGACGCGTCGTAACGCCGGACGGTCGGGCGGACTAAGCTCGATCCGTCATGGACGGAGCCCTCCGGCGCGCGGTCGAGCGTGCCCTCGCCCGCACGGGCGACATCGCGAAACTGATCCGCAAGGCCGGGTGGGCCGCCCCCGACCAGCGGGTCTTCCTGCTCCCCTCGCTGTCCTCGCCCCGGTTGCGCTACGGCCTGGCGGTGCTCTGCGCCGGCTGCGTGGTCCTGCTCACCGAATCGGCCGACAACCAGCTCAACGAACTCGTCCCCGGCAGCCTCGCCTGGGCCCTCGCCGGACTCCAGGTGCTGCCGCTGCTGCTGGCCGCGACCCGGCCGCTGGCCGCCTGGCGGATCTGCGCCATCGGACTCACCCTCACCACCTTCGCCGAGGTCGGCCACGCCCCGACGCCGTTCTGGCCCTGGCCGGTCAGCGGCTGCATCGCCTATGTGGTCCTGCTCTTCGTCACCGCGCAGGTCTACGGCCGGGACGTGGCCGTCGGCGTGGACCTGCTCACGGCGGCGGCGGTGCTGCTCCCGGCCGTGCTGCTGGTCGGACTGCCGCCGGTGGTGCTGGCCGTCGCCGCCGTCGTCGCCACGCTGGTCCTGGTGCTCGGCGAGTCCATCCACTCCCGGCGCGAGGCCGAGCGGCACCTGGTCCGGGCCGAGGAGCAGCGCCGGGCCGGGCTGGCCCGGCAGGCCGTGCTGGAGGAGCGCTCGCGGATCGCCCGGGAGCTGCACGACGTCGTCGCGCACCATATGTCGATGATCGCCATCCAGGCCGAGGCCGCGCCGTACAAGGAGCCCGGCCTGCCCGAGCAGACGCTGCGGACCTTCGGCGCGATCCGGGAGGCGTCCACCACCGCGCTGACCGAGATGCGCCGCGTCATCGGGCTGCTGCGGGAGGACGACGAGAACGCCGAGCGCGCCCCGCAGCCGGGCATCGACCGGATCCCGGAGATGGTCCGCGCCGCCCGGCAGGCGGGGATGCAGGTCGACCTCACGCTCACGGCCGGGCCGGAGCGCCCGCCGGCCGTCGTCGACGTGTCGGTGTACCGGATCGTCCAGGAGGCGCTCAGCAACGCCGGGCGCCATGCGCCCGGAGCGCGGGTGGAGATCGAGATCCTGCGCACCCAGGACACGGTCCGGGTCCATGTCGCCGACGACGGCCGCACCAGCGGCGAGCCCGCCCCCGGCGGCCACGGCGGCCACGGCCTGACCGGGATGCGCGAGCGGGCCGCGATGCTCGGCGGCACGCTGCGGGCGCACCCGCGCGAGCACGGGGGCTTCGAGGTGAGCGCCGAACTGCCGCTGGACGGCGTACCCGAGCAACGCCGGGGAGACCACTTCCGGGCTGACGGCGAAGAGAACTGACGGGGGCACAGAAGACCATGGCTGACACCATCCGGGTCCTGCTGGTGGACGACCAGGAGATGGTCCGGGACGGGTTGGGCGCGCTGCTGTCCTCCGCTCCCGACATCGAGCTCGTCGGCGAGGCCGGTGACGGGCTGCTGGCCGTCCAGCTCGCGGCGGAGCTGCGTCCCGACGTCGTGGTGATGGACATCCGGATGCCCGGCATGGACGGGCTCACCGCCACCGCCCGGATCCTCGGCGAGCGCGGCAGCGGTGGCGGCAGTGGCAGTGGCAGTGGCGGCGGGCGCGCGGACGGCCGCAGCCCCGGGCCGCGCGTCCTCATCCTCACCACCTTCGACCTGGACGAGTACGTCTACGAGGCGCTGGCGCGCGGGGCCAGCGGCTTCCTGCTCAAGGACGCGCCGGCCCGGGACCTGATCAACGCGGTCCGGGTGATCGCCTCCGGCGAGGCCCTGCTCGCCCCCTCGGTCACCCGCCGGCTGATCGACGACGTCGCCCGCCGCCGCCGCTCCGGCAACCTCCGCCCGGAGGCCGCCGCGACGCTCACCGCCCGCGAGCTCGACGTGCTCCGGCAGGTCGCCCGGGGGCTGTCCAACGGCGAGATCGCCGAGGAGCTGTTCCTCTCCGAGCAGACGATCAAGACCCATGTCGGCCGGATACTGGCCAAACTGGAACTGCGGGACCGGACCCAGGCCGTGGTCTTCGCCTATGAGAACGGTCTGGTCGGCGGACTGGGCGAGACGGTCTGAGCCGGCGCCCCGCCGGCGGCCCCGAGCGGGGGGCGAGGCGGGGCCGTTCGGGGCCTTTGCGGGACCAGTCGGGTGCCATCCTGCAGGGGGATGTCCGCCCCACCCTCCAGCGTGACGACGAAATCGACAAGGCCTTCCTAAGGTTGGCATGGTGACGACGAATCATGCCCAGGAACCGGCCCGGCTGAGCTCCGCCATCACCGCCGCCGCCCGCCGCCTCGTCCCACGCCCCGACGATCCACGCCCCGACGGCCCTCGCCCCGAGGCCCCGCGCTGCGACGGCCGGGACCCCGGTCCACGCCGACTGCCGTGGGTCCTCGGCTGCCTGGCCTCGGCGGTCTGGGGCGGGATCTTCCCGCTGCTGTCCGACCTGGTCCCGCAGCGCCACTGGGGGTTCATCGCCACCGGCGGATACCTGCTGGCCGCCGGGATCGCCGCGTTCGCCCCGCGCCGCCGTGCCCCCGCCCTCGCCGTGGCCGTCGCCCTGGCCGGCGCGGTGGTGCTGCCGCTGGCGATCATGATGGCCAACGGTCAGGCCCAGTCCGAGGTCTACGTCGTCCAGAACTCGGCCACCCAGCTGCTGCACACCGGGAGCCCCTACCTGCCGACCGCGCACCGGGTGATCCAGTACAACCCGTACCTTCCGGCGATGGCGCTGTTCGGGCTGCCCCGCGCGCTGCTCGGGACCCAGGGCGCGCTGCCGCAGATCCTCGGCGACGCCCGGCTCTGGTTCCTGCTCGCCTTCCTCGGCTGCCTGGCCGCGACCTGGCGGCTGCTGCGGACCTCGGGACCCGCGCGCGGGTGGCTCGCGCTGGCCGCGGTCACCGCCTCGCCGTTGGTGGCGCTCCCGGCCTCGGTCAGCGGAGTGGACCTGCCGCTGATCGGCTGCTGCCTGCTCGGCCTGGCCTGCGCCGGACAGGGGCGGCTGTACCGGGCCGCCCTCTTCATCGCCCTGGCCTGCGCGCTGAAGTGGACCGCCTGGCCCGCCGTACCGGTCGCGCTGCTGCTGGTCCACCAGCGGTACGGACGCCGCCCGGCGCTGCGCTGCCTCGCGCTGACGCTGGCCGCCTCGGCGCTGCTGATCGTCCCGTGCGTGCTGGCCACCCCGGCGGCGGTGCTGGAGCAGGTGGTCCGCTTCCCGCTCGGGCTCTCCAGGCTGCGCACCCCGGCGAACAGCCCGCTCCCCGGCCACCTACTCGCCGAACTGGGCCCGGACGGCCGGGTCGCCTCGCTGGTGCTGCTGGGCGCGGGCGGTGCGGCCGTCGCGCTGTGGCTGCTGCTCCGCCCGCCGCTCACGGTCACCCAGGCGGCGGACCGGCTGGCCACCGGGGTCGCCGTCGCCTTCCTGCTGGCCCCGGCCGGCCGCTTCGGCTACCTGGAGCTCCCGATCCTGCTGGCGCTCTGGCCCCGGCTGGCCCTCGGCCGCGGCACCCCCGCAGCGGCCGAACCGGCCCCGGCCCCGCAGCCGGAGCGCCGGGCCGCGCCCGCGCCAGTGACGGCGGAGGCCCGGTTCGTGGCTGCCGAGACGCTGATGCGGCCGCTGTTCCAGCGGGCGGCAGCGGCAGCGGGGGCGGTGGCGGCGGACGCCGCGGTGGAGGCGGCGGTGGAGGCCGCAGTGGCGGAGGCGGCCGTGGAGGCGGCGGTGGACGCCGCCCTCGCCGCCGACCCGGCCCGGACCGGCTGAGCCGACCCGGCGCACCCGCCGCCCCGGGAATACTTTCCTGGGAAGGTAAGTTGCAGCAGGCAGCACCCGCCGATCCGTGAGCCCTCCGAGGAGCCCGTGATGTCCGTCCGCCGCCTCAACCACGCCGTCCTCTACATCCGCGACGTCGCCCGATCCGTCGAGTTCTACACCGACGTCCTCGGCTTCGAGATCGCCGCCGAGCGCGCCGGCCGGGCCGCCTTCCTGCGCGCCGCCGGCACGCTCAACGACCACGACCTGGGCCTGTTCGCGATCGGCGACCAGGCCGCCGGACCGGTCCCCGGGGAGGTCGGGCTCTACCACCTCGCCTGGGAGGCCGGGACGCTCGGCGAGCTGGCCGAGATAGGGGAGAAGCTCCGCCGGCGCGGCTCGCTGGTCGGCGCCAGCGACCACGGCGTCAGCAAGTCCTTCTACGCCAAGGACCCCGACGGCATCGAGTTCGAGGTGATGTGGCGGGTCCCGCGCGCGGAGTGGCCGACCGACGGCGGCGGGGTCGAGCGGCTCGACCTCGACGCCGCGCTCGCCCGCTGGGGCGCCGACCTGGCCACTGGGGCCGCGGCCGGCTCCGCCACCTGAGCGGAGCCGGGGCGCCCGGCTAGTGGTCGGCCTGCAGCAGCTGCTCGACCACGTAGCCGGCGGTGCCTGCTCCGCTGGAGCCGCCCTGCACCATCGACGCGACCGCGATCCGGTCGTCGAAGGCGGTGAACCAGCCGTTGGTGCTGTTGCTGTTGCCCACCTGCGCGGTGCCGGTCTTGCCGCCGGCGCCCGGGATGCCGCTGAGGCGCGGCGAGGCCGTGCCGATGCCGCTGGTCGCGTCGAAGTACATCATGTCCCGCAGCTCCTGGGCGGTCTGCCGGTTCATCGGGGTGGCGGCCCCGGGGGTGGAGAGCCCGGGCAGGATCACCGGCTGGTGGAACGCGCCCTCCTTGACGGTGGCCGCGACCGAGGCCATGTCCAACGGGCTCATCGTCACCTGGCCCTGGCCGATCAGGTCGGCCGCGTTGTTCGAGCCGGTCGGGTCGGTCGGGACCTCTGCGGAGCTGGTCGGGATGGAGCCGCCGATGTTCCACGATCCCAGCCCGAAGACCTGGGTGGCCTCGGTGCTCAGGTCGGTGGCGTCGGTACCGTGGTGCACCAGGTCGTTGTAGCCGTCGGTGATGAAGGCGGTATTGCAGGACTCGGCGAAGGACCATTCGACGGTGGCCTTCAGGTTCTGCGGCACATCGCTCTCATTGGTGAACGTCTGCTCGTTCGCCACCTGGGACAGCGGGCACGGGGCCGGGCTCTGCGGGTTCAGGCCGGCCATGTCGAACAGCGCCGCCGAGGTGATGATCTTCATCGTCGAGCCGGGCGGGCTGGCGTAGTTGAGCGCCATGTCGCCGTTGGAGCCGGTGTTGGCATTGGCCACCGCCAGGATGTGTCCGGTCGCCGGGTCCAGTACCACCACCGAGGTCGGCAGGCCGTGCAGCACCGGGTTCAGCACCGCCTGCTCGGCCACCGCCTGCAGCCGGGCATCGATCGTGGTCTTCACCGTCATGCCCGGGGGCGCGGTGAACGTCTTGGCGATGCTCTGCGGGCTGCCGTCGACGCTCAGCACCTCCACCCCGCTGCCGCCGGAAGCGCCGCTGCTCCCGGAGGCGGAGCCGCCCGTGCCGAGGACGCTGATGATGCCCGCCAGCGAGGGGTACTTCGCCGCCGTCAGCGGGCTGCCGTCGGCGGCCAGCACGGTCGCGGTCGAGCCCGCGCCGGAGCCGGTCACCGTGACCGGACCGGCCGCCAGGGTCTCACCGGCGGTCAGGCCGGAGTAGAGCACCGAGTTGGACCAGTCGATCGAGGCCAGCCCGCCATTGTTCTGGATCACGTTCAGCGAGCCCGGGTAGGTCCAGGTCCCGCCCGCGACCTTGGCGGTGACCGTGAAGTCCACCACTGTCGCGCCCGGGTCGGAGGTCGAGGGCCCGGCGGCGGTGATCCGGCTGAAGGAGACCGACGAGAGCTTCAGCCCGGACCGGTAGCCGGTCAGGTCGGACTGGGCGGTGGTGGGCGCGTTGGTGGAGTTCGACGCCACCGCGTAGTCGGCGGGGCCGGCCTGCCAGTTGCCCAGGAACGCCTGCGCGACCTTGACCGCCTGGGCCGCCGCCGGGGGCGCGGTGGCCTGCGCCTGGGCAGCCGGCCCGGCGCCGCCGCCCCCGCTGCCGCCGCCCGAGGTGCTGGTCAGCCCGTGGATGATGTTGTAGGCGCCCAGGCCACCCAGGCCGAGCAGGCCCAAACAGCACGTTCCTATGACTCCCGCTTTGGCCCCGCGATTCATGTGCTCCCCCTGTGTAGGACCTTGTCAGCCGATGGTAAGTGTGCATCCCGTGATTTCGGGCGCGGGTCCCGGGACTGGTGCGGAGATTGTGACCAGCAATCCGGATCCATCGGGCAAGTCGGATGCCGTGCCGAAAGCCGGTCGACTCCGGCAGGCGCCCCGATCGGCCCCGCCGCCATGACGAATCCCCACAGCGCCGACCGGCTGGAGCTGAGCCGGGCCCTGTGGGACGGGCGGGCGGCCGTGCACGCCCGGAGCGCGTGCTGCGCCGTGCCCGGCTTCGTCGCGGGGCCACCGCCATCGGGCTGGACTTCTCGGCCACGGCGGCGGCCACGGCCACGGCGGCGGCCGCCGCGCGCGAGCCGGCGCGCCCGGTCGGGGTCGGGGACGCGCGCCTCTTCACCGCCGACGTCGTCGCCGCGGCGCCGGTCGCGCCCCGCTCCGGGCCGGTCGGAGCGGTGCACCGGCTCCCGCAGGGGCAGCCGCGCGTCCCGATGATCTACTCGGTCCGCGCCGCCAGGCCTGCCCCCGCAGGCTGGGAGCCGTGCCTCAGATCCAGGTGTTCCACCACATCCGGGCCTGCCACTGGGCGTAGGAAGTGATCTCGGCGGTGTAGATCGGCAGGAAGTAGGCGAAGCAGGCCATGATCGAGACGACCAGCGTCCCGGCGGCGACCCCGCCCCACAGCCTTCGTTCCCGCGAGGCCGTCGCCCGGCCCAGCATTCCGCCGATCATCAGGGCGAGGGCCAGGCAGAGGAAGGGCTCGAAGTCGATGGAGTAGAAGATGAAGATGGTCCGCTGCTGCCACTGGAACCAGGGCAGGTAGCCGGCCGCGATGCCGCAGACGATCGCCGCCGCGCGCCAGTCCCGCAGCATGATCCAGCGGTAGAGGGCGTAGACGATCGCGAAGCAGGCCGCCCACCAGAGCAGCGGGGTTCCTATCGCCAGCACCTCGCTGGAGCACTGGGCCGCGCCGCCGCACTGCGAGGGCTTGAGGTTGTTCGGGTAGTAGAAGGACACCGGCCGCCCGTTGACCAGCCAGCTCCACGGGTTGGACATGTAGGTGTGCGGGGTGGTCAGCGTGGTGTTGAAGTTCCAGATCTCCGAGTGGTAGTGCCACAGGCTGCGCAGCCGTGCGGGCACCCAGCTCATGTCCACCTGCGGCAGCGGGATCGGGCCCCAGTTGGCGGCGGAGAGCCCGGCGCGGTGCTCGGCCCAGTGCCGGTCGTAGCCGCCGCTGGTGAACAGCCAGCCGGACCAGGACGCCAGGTAGGTGAAGAAGCCGACGACCACGGTGGACAGGAACGCGAACGGCACGTCGTGCTTCAGCGCGGTCCAGTACGGGTGGCGGGCGCCGGCCGTCTTGCGCGCGGCGGCGTCCCAGAGCACCGACATGATCGCGAAGGCGGCGAGGAAGTCGAGCCCGTTCCACTTGGTCGCGCAGCACAGCCCCAGGCACACCCCGGCCAGCAGCCGGAACGGGCGCCAGCCCAGCCGCGCCGCGGTCGCCAGTTCGTTGTCGGGCGCGGCGTTCGGGTGGTCGACGGTCGCGCCGACGGCGTCGGCGAGCCTGGCCCGGCTGCGGTCCCGGTCGATCAGCAGCAGACCGAAGGCGCTGAGCGCCCAGAACATCACCATCTGGTCGAGCAGGCCGGTGCGGCTCATCACCAGGTGCATGCCGTCGACGGCCATCATCAGACCGGCGACGCAGCCGAGCAGCGTCGAGCGGAACAGTCGGCGGCCGATCCGGGCGAGCATCAGCACGGCGAGGGTGCCGAGGACGGCCACGCTGAAGCGCCAGCCGAAAGGCGTCAGCCCGAAGATCATCTCGCCGATGCCGATCACCCACTTGCCGGCCGGCGGGTGCGCGATGAACTCGGGGCCGGTCGGTTTGGGGATGACCTGGTGGCTCTGCAGGATCAACTGGTTGGCGTTGTCCGGCCAGTTCACCTCGTAGCCGTAGTGCCACAGGGCCCAGGAGTCCTTGGCGTAGTACGTCTCGTCGAAGATGATGTCGTGCGGCGTGCTGAGGTGGGTGAAGATCAGGATGCCGCTGAAGAGCATCAGCGCCAGCGGGCCCAGCCAGCCGGACCAGCGGCACAGCCAGGTCCACAGCCGCTCCGGGAACCGCAGTCCCAGCCACTCCAGGATCGGCGAGGCGGCCCCCTTGGAGATGCCCCGGCCGTCCGGCATCGGTGGCACCAGGCGGTGGCGCAGGGGGGTACGGCTCCGTGCCTCGTAGCCCAGTCTGCCCAGCCGCCGCTGCCATGCGCTCAGCGGCCAGGCCGCGCGGGGGCTTGCCCCCGCCGGACCGTCCGGGGAGCCGCCCGCCGGGCCGTCCTCCGACGGAATTCCGGTCAGCGTCGACCCGCCGTGCAACTCGTCGTCGTTGGGCGCAGTCCCTGTCGCCTCGTTACCGCTCACGCGTGCATCGTAGGGGTGAACCCTGTATGCGGTACCAGTACCTCGCCAGACTGGGAGGATAAGCAGGTGACAGGTCTACTCATTCTTGCAGGAACCCCCATCGGCGACGTCGGGGACGCACCCCCGCGACTCGCCGCCGAACTCGCCGCCGCCGACGTCGTGGCGGCCGAGGACACCCGGCGGATGTGGCGCCTGGCCAATGCCCTGGGCGTCGCCCCGGGCGGGCGGGTCGTCTCCTACTTCGAGGGCAACGAGGTCGGCCGGACACCCGAGCTGGTCGAGGCGTTGCTGGGCGGGGCCCGGGTACTGCTGGTGACCGACGCCGGGATGCCGTCCGTCTCCGACCCCGGCTACCGGCTGGTCGCGGCGGCGGTGGAGCGCGGCATCCGGATCACCGCGGTGCCCGGCCCCTCGGCCGTGCTGACCGCGCTGGCGCTGTCCGGGCTGCCGGTGGACCGGTTCTGCTTCGAGGGCTTCCTGCCGCGCAAGGGCGGCGAGCGCTCCTCGCGGCTGCGCGAGCTGGCGGCCGAGCCGCGGACCATGGTCTTCTTCGAGTCCCCGCACCGGATCGAGGACTCACTGGCTGCCATGGCCGAGGCCTTCGGCGCGGCCCGGCCCGCAGCGGTCTGCCGGGAGCTGACCAAGACCTACGAGGAGGTCAAGCGCGGTCCGCTGGCCGAGCTGGCGGCCTGGGCGGCGGACGGCGTGCGCGGTGAGATCACCGTCGTCGTCCAGGGCGCGCCGCCGGCCGATCCGGGCGCACTGGACCCGGCCGAGCTGGCCCGCCGGGTCGCGGTGCGCGAGGACGCGGGGGAGCGGCGCAAGGAGGCCATCGCCGCCGTGGCGGCCGACACCGGCGTGCCCAAGCGCGAGGTGTTCGACGCCGTGGTGGCCGCCAAGAACGAGGCGAAGGCCGGGGCGGGCGCCGCGAAGGTGGTCGAGTAGCCGGCCCCCGCGGCGCCCCCGCGCCGCGCCGCGCGCCGACGGGCGCACGCGCGGCGCACGTCACTGAGAAATGCATAAAAAGCTTCCCAAGAAATACCCTCGCCCGGGTAGCGCGATTACCATGAAAGGCACAACTCTCGTCCAAGAATGCTCCGGGACCGAATCCGGAAGCGTTGGAGGGGGGATGCTCGGGGGTGAGCGAGAAATTCCCGCTCGGGTACCACGGGAGACCGGCATGAGCGAATACCTCGGTGACCCAGACCTCACGAGCACGACCGCGACGGCGGTCACGACCCCGGACACGAAGCGGGTCGCCAACTCGACCGTCACCGCGACCGTCCACGAGGCCTATGCCTTCGCCTGCCTCAACTGCGGCTTCGGTTGGGAACAGGCGTACGAGATCGAGCACCGCACCGACCACCAGGGCCAGCCCCTGGTGACGTACCGGGCGAACGGGGTCCCCGTTCCCTCGCCGCTGAGCAGGCCGAGCTGCCCCGGGTGCGGCGGTGCGCATGTGCGCATCCTGCGCGCCGGCCGGGTGTCCGAGGCCGCCGCCTACTGGCACGCCCCGTACCCCGCTCGACCGACGAAGGCCGCCGAGACCGCTCGACCCGCCGAGACCCCCGCCGCCCCGGCCCCGCCTCCGCCGCCGAGGCCCCCGCCGCGACCGCCGACGATGCCGGGACCAGCACGGAGACCGTCGCCGTACAGGCGGCGGCCGACCAGGCCGCGGCCGCGCAGGCCCACCCCCGGGCCAGGGGCCGCAGGCGGATCCATCTCCCGTTCCACTTCCTGCACCGTCGCCGGCACACCACGCCCGAGCCCTGAGCCTCCGGGCCCCGCACCCCGCCCGCCCGGTCCGAAACGGATTCGAGGCAGGCGGGGTGCGGCGGCTAGGATTCGGCACCATGGCGGCCAATTCAGACAGCACCGGGGCGAATGCACGTAGCAGCTACTACGTCACGACGCCGATCTACTACGTGAATGATCGTCCCCACCTCGGCCACGCCTACACGACCGTTGCTGGGGACGTGCTCACCCGCTGGCACCGCCAGCGCGGCGAGAAGGTGTGGTACCTCACAGGCACGGACGAGCACGGTCAGAAGATCATGCGCACCGCGGAGGCCCACGGGGTCAGTCCGCAGCAGTGGGCCGACCAGTTGGTCGAGGAGGCGTGGAAGCCCCTCTGGGAACACCTGGAAATCGCCAACGACGACTTCATCCGCACCACCGAGGACCGGCACACGGCCCGGGTCCAGGAGTTCGTGCAGGATCTGTACGACAAGGGCGAGATCTACCAGGGCGGTTACGAGGGCCCGTACTGCGTCGGCTGCGAGGAGTACAAGACCCCCGCCGACCTGATCGACGGCGAGGGCGAGTACGCCGGGCAGAAGCTCTGCCCCATCCACAAGAAGCCCGTGGAGATGCTGAAGGAGGAGAACTACTTCTTCAAGCTCTCCGCCTACGCCCCGCGACTGCTGGAGCTCTACGCCTCCGACCCCGGCTTCATCCAGCCCGAGTCGGCCCGCAACGAGGTCGTCCGCTTCGTCGAGCAGGGCCTGCAGGACCTGTCGATCTCGCGCTCGACCTTCGACTGGGGCGTGCAGATCCCCTGGGACCCGAAGCACGTCATCTACGTCTGGGTCGACGCACTGCTCAACTACGCCACCGCCGTCGGCTACGGGTCCGACCCGGCCAAGTTCGAGCAGACCTTCCCGGCCGACGTCCACCTGGTCGGCAAGGACATCCTCCGGTTCCACGCGGTCATCTGGCCGGCCATGCTGATGGCGAACGGGCTGCCGCTGCCGAAGAAGATCGCCGCCAACGGCTGGCTGATGGTCGGCGGCGAGAAGATGAGCAAGTCCAACCTGACCGGCATCTCGCCGCAGCAGCTCACCGACCACTTCGGCGTGGACGCGTACCGCTACTACTTCCTGCGCGCGATCCCCTTCGGCACGGACGGCTCCTTCTCCTGGGAGGACTTCTCCGCCCGCTACACCTCGGAGCTGGCCAACGACTTCGGCAACCTCGCCTCGCGCGTGGCCGCCATGGTCGGCAAGTACTTCGACGGCGTGCTCCCGGCCGCCACCGCCGCCGGACCCGCCGAGAAGGAGCTTGCGGACGGCCTGGCCAAGGCGGTCGCCGAGGCCGACGACCGGATCGGCGAGAAGCTCGACTTCGCCGGCGGGATCGCCGCGATCTTCGACTTCGTCAAGCAGGTCAACGGCTACCTCACCACCCAGGAGCCGTGGAAGGTCGCCAAGGACACCTCAGAGGCGGGCCAGGCCCGCCTGGCGACCATCCTCTACGCGGCGGCAGAGTCGCTGCGCGGCATCGCCGTGCTGCTCAACCCGGTCATGCCCCGGGTCTCCGGTCTGCTCTGGGAGTCCCTGGGCGCGGAGCCGGTCCTCGGCGCCCTCGCCGACCAGCAGGTCACCGAGGCGGCCCGCTGGGGGCTGCTGCCCGCCGGGGTGACCGTCACCAAGGGCGACATCCTCTTCCCCCGGCTGGAAGAGAAGAAGCAGGACGTCTGATCCGAGCGGGGGTGCCGGGCACGCTGCACAGCGTGCCCGGCACCCCCGTGTCGGCTTCGCGCCGACCCCGCCGGGCGGAACCGATCCGACGAGGCATCCAACGAGACGTCCGACGAGGCGTCGCACGAGGCGAAGGCGAGTGAGATGGCCCAGTCCAAGAAATCCCAGGCCGACCGCAGTGTCGCCCCGCCGCTGCCGGAGCCGCTGCGGGTCGCCGTGGCCGACTCCCACACCCATCTCGACATGCAGGACGGCACCCCCGAGGCGGGCCTGGCCAAGGCCGCGTCCGTCGGCGTGACCACGGTCGTCCAGGTCGGCTGCGACCTCCCCGGCTCGCGCTGGGCCGCCGACCTCGCGGCCCGGCACGGGAACGTCCACGCCACGGTGTCGCTGCACCCCAACGAGGCACCCCGGATCGTGCTCGGCGACCCGGACGGCTGGAGCGGGCAGAAGCGTGCCCCCGGCGGCCTCTCCGCGCTCGACGAGGCCCTGGCCGAGATCGACGCCCTCGCAGCCCTGCCGCAGGTCAGGGGCGTCGGCGAGACCGGGCTCGACTACTTCAGGACCGGCCCGGAGGGCGTGGAGATCCAGCAGGAGTCCTTCCGCCGGCATATCGCGCTCGCCAAGAAGCACGGCAAGGCCCTGGTCATCCACGACCGCGACGCGCACGAGGACGTGCTGCGGATCCTCCGCGAGGAGGGCGCGCCGGAGCGCACCGTCTTCCACTGCTACTCCGGCGACGCGGAGATGGCGAAGGTCTGCGCCGAGGCGGGCTACTACCTGTCCTTCGCCGGACCGGTCACCTTCCCGGCCAACCAGCACCTGCGGGAGGCCCTCGCGGTCGCGCCGTTGGACCGGGTCCTGATCGAGACCGACGCCCCCTTCCTCACCCCGGCCCCGTACCGGGGACGCCCCAACGCCCCCTATCTGATCCCGGTGACGCTGCGGGCGATGGCGGCCGTCCGGGGCCTGGACGAGGACGCGATGGCCACCGCCCTCGCCGCGAACACGGCCCGCGCCTTCGACTACCCGCTCCCGGCGCAGGACTGAACTCGCCCGGCCCGCGCTGCGGTGCGGGCGGGTGGTGGCGCCAGGGTGCGTGCGGGTGCCGGGTGCCGGGTGCCCAGGGGCCTGGGCGTGCCTGGGGGCCTGAGCGCGGCTGGGGGTGGCTGGGGGTGGCTGGGGTGCCGGAACGGTGAACGACGGTGACCGGGAATCAGGGTGATCGTTAGGACTTCCGCAGGGTCCAAGTCGGTCGGCGGAAGGGTCAGGTTGAACGTCTCAGCAGGAACGCAGCGGGCACTGCCACGCGCACTGGTACTCGCCCTCCTCCTGGGCGGGACGAGCGCGTTCGTCACCCAGGAACAGCAGGTCGGCAGCGGTCCGCAGGACCATCCAGGCGGGGGCGGGCGACCGGGGCACGAGCGGCCGGACCACGGGGCCGACCCGGACTGGGGGCCGCGGCAGTCGACGACCACCGGCACCTGGGGCACCTCCGGCAGCGGCGCGCGCCGAAGCACGCCGGTCGGTACGGTGACGGCGCTCCGCCCGGTCGCGATGACCCGGGCACTCCCGCCGCTGCCCACGCCGCCGGAGCTGGTGGCCCAGGCCGGGAACGACGCCCGGACCGCCGTCACGGACACGGTCGGCAGCAGCGCGGGCGGCGAGGTCACCGCGGTCGCCGGCGCGGCCCGGGTGCTGGTCCCCTTCCCCGTGCTCGTCCCCGCTCCCGCGGCGGCCCCGGCCCCTGCGCAGACCGGCCCCGGAGCCGCGACCGGCAGGGGCACGGGCGCCGGATCGGCCGCCGGTCAGGCCGCCGGACGCCACGCCTCGCACGTCCGCCCGGCGGACTCCGGGCGCTCCGCCCACCGGCGCCCGGGCGAGAGCCGGTCCCATTCGCACCGGCGCTCCGCGTCGGTCACCCTGCACACCACCGGCGGGATGAACTGGTCCGTGCTGGCCCGCTGCGAGGCGGGCGGGAATCCGCACGCGGTCGACCCCAGCGGACGCTACGGCGGCCTCTACCAGTTCGACTCCGGAACCTGGCACAGCCTCGGCGGCCGGGGCCGCCCCCAGGACGCCTCCTCCGGCGAGCAGACCACCCGCGCCCGCGAGCTGTACCAGCGCCGGGGCGCCGCGCCCTGGCCGAGCTGCGGCCCGCGCGCCGGCGGATAGCCGGGCCCGACCAGCATCGACCGTGCCGGCCCCGGATCCGCCTGCCCCGGACCCGCCTGCCCCGGACCCGCCGCCCCCGGACCCGCCGCCCCAGGTGGGGCCGGGCGCGGTGGGGCCGGGGCCGGAACCCGGAGTGTGGAACCGGGCCCGGGGCGGTCGCGCGCGACCGCGTCGCCCGGGCGGGGTGAGTAAGCTTGCGCGGTGAGCACCAGCACTGACGACACCCCGAGCGACAACCTGCCCTCCACGGACGGACCGCTCCTCGGGGCTGCCGACATCCGCAGCATCGCGGAGGCCCTCGGCGTTCGTCCGACCAAGCAGCGCGGGCAGAACTTCGTCATCGACGGCAACACCGTCCGCCGTATCGTCCGCGCCGCCGACGTCACCGCAGCGGATGTCGTGGTCGAGGTCGGCCCCGGTCTGGGCTCGCTCACGCTGGGTCTGCTGGAGGTCGCCGACCGGGTCACCGCGATCGAGATCGACCCGCTGCTCGCCCAGCACCTGCCGACCACCGTCGCCGCCCGGATGCCCGCCCGCGCGGACCGCTTCGCCCTGGTCCTCGGCGACGCCATGGAGGTCACCGAGCTCCCCGGCCCGCCGCCCACCGCGCTGGTCGCCAACCTGCCCTACAACGTCGCCGTACCGGTGCTGCTGCACATGCTGGAGCACTTCCCGACGATCGAGCGCACGCTCGTCATGGTGCAGTCCGAGGTCGCCGACCGGCTCGCCGCCGGACCCGGCAACAAGGTCTACGGAGTGCCCTCGGTCAAGGCCAACTGGTACGCCGAGGTGAAGCGCGCGGGCGCGATCGGCCGCAACGTCTTCTGGCCCGCGCCCAACGTCGACTCCGGCCTGGTGTCGCTGGTCCGCCGTGACCCGCCGGAGACCACGGCCACCCGGCAGGAGGTCTTCGCCGTCGTCGACGCCGCCTTCGCGCAGCGCCGCAAGACCCTCCGCGCCGCGCTGGCCGGCTGGGCTGGCTCCCCGGCCGCCGCCGAGGAGGCGCTGACCACGGCCGGCATCGACTACCGGCTGCGTGGCGAGACCCTGACGGTCGAACAGTTCGCGCGCATCGCCGAGGCGAAGCCCACCGCAGGGACCGCTGCGCAGCCTGCGGCAGAATAAGTCGTCCGCGTCGGTCCGGCGGTCCCACAGCCGGCCCGGCCGCAACCGGATCCACAGCCGGCTGCACAGTCAGACCCACAACCGGACCCACAGCCAAGGGGAGCAGCAGCTCGTGTCGTCGCAGTCTGTCACCGTACGGGTCCCGGCCAAGGTCAACGTCCAACTGGCCGTCGGTGGACGGCGGCCCGACGGATTCCACGGGCTCGCCTCGGTCTTCTTCGCGGTCGGGCTCTACGACCGGGTCACCGTCGCACCCGCCGAGCGGCTGTCGGTCGGCGTCACCGGGACCGACGCCGCCCACGTCCCCGCCGACGGCAGCAACCTCGCCGCCAAGGCCGTCCGGCTGCTCGCGGCGCACCACGGCATCGACTCCTCGGTCCGGCTGGACATCGCCAAGGACATCCCGGTCGCCGGCGGGATGGCCGGCGGCAGCGCCGACGCCGCCGCTGCCCTCGTGGCCTGCGACGCCCTCTGGTCCACCCGGACCAGCCCCGAGGCGCTCGGCCGAATCGCCGCCGAACTCGGCAGCGACGTGCCCTTCGCGCTGCTCGGCGGTGTGGCCCTGGGGGAGGGGCGTGGCGAACTGCTCACCCCCGTGCCCGTCGGCGGCACCTTCCACTGGGTGTTCGCGGTCGCCGACGGTGGACTGTCGACCCCTGCCGTCTACGGCGAGTGCGACCGACTGCGCGGACTCACCACCGGCGCGGCCGAGCACCAGGTCCCCGCCCCGGTCGCCGACCCGGCGCTGCTGGCGGCGCTCCGCGACGGCGACGCGGCGGCCCTCGGCGCCGCGCTCAGCAACGACCTCCAGCCGGCGGCGCTCTCGCTGCGCCCCGCGCTCGCCGCGACGCTGCGTGCGGGCAGTGAGGCGGGCGCCATAGGGTCGCTGGTCTCCGGCTCCGGACCGACCTGCGCCTTCCTGGCCAAGGACCCGCAGTCGGCGCAGACCGTCGCCGACGCCCTGACCGCCTCCGGCACCTGCCGGGAGGTCCGCAGCGCCGAGGGCCCGGTGGGCGGCGCCGCCGTCGTCTGACGGCCGATCCGCCCCGGGCCCGGCCTGCTCCGAACGGTCGTTCCGAACGGCTGCCCGGACCTGCGACCGGACCTGCGACCGGCCGCCCGTACGTCCGACCGCCGACGCCGACTAGGCTGGGAGGCCAGAGCAGGTCCCCCAGCCCCAGCAGGAGTACAGCACCCGTGGCCGTCAACCTCGTCACCGTCGAAGCCGTCACCAAGGTGTACGGCACGCGCGCCGTGCTCGACAGCGTGTCCGTCGGCGTCAGCGAGGGCGACCGCATCGGCGTCGTCGGCCGCAACGGCGACGGCAAGACCACCCTCACCCGGATCATGGCCAAGCTGGAGGACGCCGACACCGGCCGGGTCACCCACGTCGGGGGCCTCCGCGTCGGCGCGCTCACCCAGAGCGACTCGCTCGACCCCGCCGCGACCATCCGGCACGAGGTCATCCGCGACCAGGCCGACCACGAGTGGGCCGGCAACGCCCGCATCCGCGACGTGCTCACCGGCCTCTTCGGCGGCCTGGACCTGCCCGGCTTCGCCGAGGGCCTGGACACCGTCATCGGCCCGCTGTCCGGTGGCGAGCGCCGCCGGATCGCCCTGGCCAAGCTGCTGATCGCCGAGCCCGACCTGCTGGTGCTCGACGAGCCCACCAACCACCTCGACGTCGAGGGCATCGCCTGGCTGGCCGGACACCTCCGCACCCGGCGCTCCGCGCTGGTCGTCGTCACCCACGACCGCTGGTTCCTCGACCAGGTCTGCACCCGGATGTGGGACGTCCAGGCCGGCTCCGTCCACGAGTACGAGGGCGGCTACTCCGACTACGTCTTCGCCCGGGCCGAGCGCGAGCGCATCGCGAACACCGAGGAGACCAAGCGGCAGAACCTGGTCCGCAAGGAGCTCGCCTGGCTGCGGCGCGGCGCCCCCGCCCGCACCTCCAAGCCCCGGTTCCGGGTCGAGGCCGCCAACGAGCTGATCGCCGACGTCCCCGAGCCGCGCGACCGGGTCGAACTGATGAAGTTCGCCAACTCCCGCCTCGGCAAGACCGTGTTCGAGCTCAAGGACGTCACCGTCCAGGCCGGTACGAAGCTTCTGCTGGAACACCTCACCTGGAACCTCGGCCCCGGCGACCGGGTCGGCCTGGTCGGCGTCAACGGCGCGGGCAAGACCTCACTGATGCGGGCGATGCAGTCGGCCTGGGCCAGCGACGGCGATCTGCAGCCGGTGGCCGGACGGGTGATCGTCGGCAAGACCGTCCGGCTCGCCTACCTGTCCCAGGAGGTCGCCGAACTCCCGCCGACACTGCGGGTGCTGGAGTCCGTCGAGCAGATCCGCGGCCGGGTCGACCTCGGCAAGGGCCGGGAGATGTCGGCCAGCCAGCTCTGCGAGACCTTCGGCTTCACCAAGGAGAAGCAGTGGACGCCGGTCGGCGACCTCTCCGGCGGCGAGCGCCGCCGACTGCAGCTGCTGCGCCTGCTGATGGACGAGCCCAACGTCCTGTTCATGGACGAACCGACCAACGACCTCGACATCGAGACCCTCAGCCAGCTGGAGGACCTCCTCGACGGCTGGCCCGGCTCGCTGGTCATCGTCAGCCACGACCGCTACTTCATCGAGCGCACGACCGACGCCGTCTACGCGTTGCTGGGCGACCGCACCCTGCGGATGCTGCCCAAGGGCATCGACGAGTACCTGGAGCGCCGGCACGCGATGGAGGAGCAGAAGGCCGCCGCGTCGGGCGCCGCCGCTGCCGTCGCCGCCCCGAAGAAGGGCGGCGACACCCGCGCCGCGAAGAAGGAGCTCCAGCGGATCGAGCGTCAGATCGTCAAGCTCGACAAGGACGAGGCCAAGCTCCACGAACAGATGGCCGAACACGCTTCCGACTTCGGCAAGGTAGCCGAACTGGACGCCAAGCTAAGGGCGTTGAAGGAGGAGCGGGACGCGCTGGAGCTGGAGTGGCTGGAGCTCGCCGAGGACGTGTGACGCTTGCATTGTCGTGCCGTTGGGGTAACTTCTCCTGTGCGTAGAGTGACAACCGTGCACGGGGTGAGTCATGGTGGAGCGGGACATGGCGGGCGGCGGCAGCGTCGCCACGCCGAGCGCGGTCAGCGTCGAGATCGAGACGCTGACCGCCTTTCGGAATCGTGTCGACGGTATGCTCGTATCGCTGGACGCCAGTCCGGCCGCCGCCAAACAGATCAGCGCCCAGCAGCTGACCTCAGCCGATCTGGGTATCGGTTTCGCTGAGGCTGACGACCTGCTGGGGCGCTATCAGCAGGTGCATCAGCAACTGCAGACGTTGTCGACGACGTTGAGCAACCAGATCAATGCGATGAGCATCGCGCTTGAGGTCTCGCAGCTCGGCTACCAGAACGTCGAAGCCGCACAGGTCTCGACGCTGTGGACGATCCAGGCACAGACGACGGCGGCCATGCCGCCCGCGTCGCAGCAGAACCAGACGGTCGGTCAACAGGGCTCTACAAGGGCTTCGCAGATGGGAGCGGGTACTACTGCGACCTCGGCTTCTGGCAATGGCGCGCTGGCGCAGAGCACTGAATCGGCCTGAGGGGGAAGAAGTGCTTGCTCAAGGCGGCCACGGGGGATACCAGACCTTCGAATCCATGTCACACGCGGAGCTCCTGGACATCGTCAACAGCACGGACCCGAATACTGTGTTGTCAGTGGGAAACCAGCTGCTGATCGCAGGCGGGCAGATTCAGTCGCTCGCAGATGATCTGCATCAGAACATCGCTGGCCTGGAGTGGACCGGATCTGCGGCCGACTCTTTTCGTGGATGGGCCAGTCAGGTCGTGCAGGCCACGGACACCCTTGCCGACTTCACCAACACCACGGCCACCAACATTCAAATGGCCGGCGAGACCCTGACCAATGTGAAGTCATCGATGCCTCCCCTGCCGACGGCCGACATGGCGACGGTGGCGAGGTATCAGCAACAGCCGCCCGTGATTTCCGCCCTCAGGGTCCACGGTGAGCCGTTGTCGAGCTCGCCCGCGCCCGGGGCAATCACAGCGAACCAAGCGAAGGCCGCACAGGCGAATATCGACAGTCTCCATCAGGAGGCCGTCACACTGATGGAGAAGCTCGGCGGCTCGTACTCGACCGCCTACAGCACCATCGGCGCAACCGTTGTACCGACGTTTCCGCCGCCGCCGGTGGCGCTGATGCCCCCGAAGGGGAGCGGGAAACTCAATACGAGCGCGAACCTCCTGGTCCAGGGCGAGGCGAGCCCCGGGGCTGGGCTAGTGAAGCGTGGAGTCGGTGGCTCGCGATCGGCCTCAGGAGCGAAGAAGGAGTCGACTGCAGGATCAATCCAGAGGGGTTCGGGCGGAGGTAGCGCATTCGTGCCGGTACCGACACCTGTGGTGGGCAGTGGTCATCCCCCTGGAGGTGCCGCAACCACGCTTCAAGGCACGAACTCTCCCGTGACATCGCCCAACCTCCCCAATGCTGGCGGAGGCAACACTGCCGCAGTAGGAGGGGGAACAGGGGGTGTCACCGGAGGCGGTGGAGCCACCATTCCACCGCCTGGAATTGGCTCTGGTGGTGGCACAGGTGTGCTCTTCAGCGAAGGGGAGAGCGGTTGGCAGAGCCTCGGACGAGGTGGCGGCGTCGGCTCCCCAACTACGGGCGTCGGTGGGCTAGGGCTAGGCGGCGGTTCCTCGTGGACCGGCGCTGGATCTAGCGAAGGAATGGTTTCGGGGGCTCAGGGGGTCGAGGGCGGCTCGGTGATCGGTGGCTCGGCCGTGGATCGGGCGGCTAGCCGCAGCGGTTTCGGCTCGGAAGCCATCGGTGAGGACGTGGAGACAGGGCCCGGCGGTGGCACCTTTAGTGAGAGCGGCGGACCGAGTGGAGGGACTATCCGCGGCACCGATGCGGCCATGTTCGGATTATCAACTACTCGTGCAGGAATGGTCGGCGAGTCGGCTGCCAGCGGAGTGTCGGCGTCGGGTGAATCCTGACCGCTATTCGGCGGTACAAATCTGACCCACCTGATGGTCGTCCGGTCATCCTGATCTTGGTGTTCAAGGTCAGGAGGAGAGGGTGATATCCGTGGAGGACTGGGCTGAGATCCGTCGGCTCCATCGGGCCGAGGAGATGCCGATCCGGGCGATCGCGCGTCATCTGGGCATCTCGAAGAACACGGTCAAGCGGGCGATCGCGACCGATCGGGCACCGGTCTACGAGCGGGCGGCGAAGGGCTCGGCGGTGGACGCCTTCGAGCCTGCGATCCGCGAGCTCCTGAAGGCGACGCCGTCGATGCCGGCCACGGTGATCGCCGAGCGCATCGGCTGGGAGCGCGGGATAACGGTCCTCAAGGAGCGGGTCCGTGAGCTGCGCCCCGCCTACCTGCCCGCGGATCCCACCGGGCGGACCCAGTACCTGCCTGGCGAGCTGGCGCAGTGCGACCTGTGGTTCCCGCCGGTCCACATCCCGGTCGGCTACGGCCAGGTCGCCTGCCCGCCGGTGCTGGTCATGGTCTCGGGCTACTCGCGGATGATCACCGCGCGAATGATCCCGACCCGGCAGACCGGCGACCTGATCGCTGGCCATTGGCGGCTGCTGTCCGACTGGGGCACGGTCCCCAAGATGCTGGTCTGGGACAACGAGTCCGGCATCGGCCAAGGCAAGCTGACCACCGAGTTCGCCGCGTTCGCGGGCCTGCTCGCCGTCAAAGTGCATCTTTGCCGCCCTCGTGATCCAGAAGCGAAAGGGCTGGTCGAGCGGGCCAACGGCTATCTGGAGACCAGCTTCGTGCCCGGCCGCACCTTCACCGGCCCCGACGACTTCAACACCCAGCTCGGCGACTGGCTGCAGGGCGCGAACCGGCGCCTGCACCGCAGCATCCAGGCCCGCCCCGTGGACCGCTGGGAAGCCGACCGCGCCGCCATGCTGGCCCTGCCTCCGGTCGGCCCCCCGCAGTGGTACCTCTTCCACACCCGCATCGGCCGCGACCACTACCTGCGCATCGACCTCAACGACTACTCCGTGCACCCGCGCGCCATCGGCCGCCGCGTCCAGGTCACCTGCGACGCCGACCTGATCCGCGTCGTCACCGACGGCGGCGACCTGGTGGCCGAGCACCCGCGCTGCTGGGCCCGCCACCAGACCCTCACCGACCCCGACCACAAGAGTGCCGCCGACCAGATGCGCGGCGACTTCATCCACGCCAAAGCCGCCGCGGCCGCACGCTCGCGCACCGCCACCGCCCTGGCCCCCGACAACCTGGGCATCGAAGTCGAGGAACGACAACTCGACACCTACGACAGGATCTTCACCCTCATCCAGGGCGGCGCCGGCCAGGAGGAGAACCGATGACCAGCACCATCGAAACCGATCAGGACGCCACCGAACCTGCCTCCACCAAGGCCGCCAGCGGGCGTCGCACTGCCAAGCAGACCGCCTCCGACCTGGCGTTCTACGCCCGCGCGATGAAGGCCCCAGTGCTACTGGACGCCGCCGAACGCCTGGCCGAGCGGGCCCGGGCCGAAACGTGGACCCACGCCGAGTACCTGGTCGCCGTCCTGCAGCGCGAGGTCGCCGCCCGCGAGTCCCACGGCGGCGAGGGCCGCATCCGCGCCGCCCGCTTCCCCGCGGTCAAGACCTTGGAGGAGCTCGACGTCACCCATCTGCGCGGCCTGACGCGCCAACAGCTCGCCCACCTGGGAACATTGGACTTCATCACGGGCAAGGAGAACGCCATCTTCCTGGGCCCGCCCGGGACCGGGAAGACACACCTGGCCACCGGCCTCGCGGTCCGCGCCTGCCAGGCCGGACACCGCACCGCGTTCGCCACCGCCGCCCAGTGGGTCGACCGCCTCAAGGAAGCGCACGCCGCCGGACGGCTGCAGGACGAACTCGTCAAACTCGGCCGCTACCCGCTCATCGTGATCGACGAAGTCGGCTACATCCCCTTCGAGGCCGACGCCGCGAATCTCTTCTTCCAACTCATCTCCAACCGCTACGAACGCGCCAGTGTGATCGTCACCAGCAACAAGCCCTTCGGCCGCTGGGGCGAGGTCTTCGGCGACGAGACCGTGGCCGCCGCCATGATCGACCGCCTCGTCCACCACGCCGAGGTCCACTCCCTCAAAGGCGACTCCTACCGCATGCGCGGCCACGACCTGGGCCGCGTCCCCACCGCCGTCAACGAAACCAGCTAATGAAGATCAACTGACGACCCGAGGGTCAGCGTTCAACCGGCGAAACTGGGTCAGAGTTCAGCCGCCGCCGACACGGAGAAGCCATGGCCACTTCGGGTGCTGGGGGCAGCGCTGAGTCGATGCCCATGGGTGTGGGGGCTGGTACAGGAGGGCTGGGCGGCTCGGGCAGCAAGCGCCGAAGCCGCTGCTCCGGCCTGCTGCACGAGGACGAGGAAACTTGGGAAGCAGCCAGGCCAGCGGCCAATCCAGCCGTGATCGAGTAGTTTCGAGCTGACGGCAGGCTGTGAACACCAGGAGATTCAGAATGGAATGGTCCGCATGTTGGCTGCTGCGCGTTCTGGCTGCGGCCTCTGCTGCGGTTACTCTGGCGGTGGGCACCATTTCCCCCGCATCAGCAACCGCTCCGGTCACTTCCATTCGGGCCAATGAGTGGTGGCTCCCTGCTATGCACGCTTCGGATGCGATCTGGCCTCGGTCGACGGGCGTTGGCATCACTGTCGCGGTGATTGACAGCGGCGTGGATTCCAATCACCCCGATCTGGTCGGGCAGGTGCTGCCCGGTCAGAACTTCTCCGCCCTTCCCGGTGGTGCCGATAGCGATACGGACGGGCATGGTACGGGAATGGCGAGCTTCATCGCCGGGACGGGGAAAGGGCTAAACGGACAGGGGATGTATGGTCTGGCGCCCGCAGTAAAGATTCTCCCGCTGCGCGTGAGTGGGGTGGGGGATAATGAGCTCACCTTCTCGACATCCCTATCCGAGCAGTTGGTCGAGGCGATTCGATCTGCTGCCGACAGCAACGCCCAGATTATCAATATCTCGATGGGGCAGATCGAGGATGAATCCAACGTTCACGGCGCTATTGACTACGCGCTGGCCAAGGGAAAGCTGATCGTTTCTGCTGTCGGAAACGATGGCAGCGCTGGTAATCCGCTAGAATACCCCGCAGCCTTCCCCGGAGTTGTCGGCGTAGGGGAGACCACGCCGCAGTCCAACGTCGCTACCGAGTCGGAACACGGACCACAGGTGGCTTTGGTCGCCCCCGGTGGCGGAATGGTCCAAGACTGCGTAGGTCCCTCCGGGTACTGCACGAGCCATGGCACGAGTGACTCCACCGCTATCGTCTCCGCCTCAGCAGCCTTGATCTGGTCTGTTCACCCCACATGGACTGCCAACCAGATCATCCGTGTCATGATTAATACTGCGAACCATGCAAACGTCACTCCTGGCAATACAAATCCCTATACCGGATACGGCGTGGTTCGTCCTCGTATCGCCCTCGTGACGCCCGGCGATCCTGGGGCGGCTGATGTCAACCCGCTCATCCCGGTCGCTGCTACCCAGTCTGCTGCGTCGCAGGCGAGCGCTGCTGCGGCCACTTCTCCGAACGGATCCGCATTGAAGGCGGGTGCGAAGACGGGTGGTGATTCGACTTCTTGGATTGTTGTCGCCATCGCTGTCGTGGCGATTATTCTCATCGCGGTCGTCGTGGCCTTGATCCTCATTCGCCGTCGCAATCGTCCTGGGCCGCCTCCGTCATCGGATCCTAATCCGAACGACCCGTACGCCCATCTGCCTGGCTGATCGATGTGCGGGTTCGTGGAGTGGCATGGATCGTATTCCCGATTTCCGTCATTCTGATCGGACTGCTTTCCGGGGCATGAGGATCTTGGCCGATGGTTGAGGTCCTGGGGTACTTCGAGCGGAGGTCACTGTTCAGTTGTTGGATGTGCGGCTTGAAGACCGTCGCCTTCGTCGGCCGGGACAGGATCTTCTGCCGGGTGGATCGGTCGTCGGGTCGGCTCCGTGGGGTGGTGGAGGCCTGTCCGTCGTTCGTTCGGGTGAAGGCGGCTGGAAATCTGTTCCGGCTGCGCACAGTGACGATCTAGCCTCCGCTGTGACGGAACGTCAGCGGGGAGGTCGTCGTGGCTATGGGGTCGGGTGAGGGGCTGGCTGTTCGGCCGGAGGCGCTGGAGGGCGAGGCCCGGGTGCTGGGGGAGGCGGCGGAGGGGATCACCGCCGCGCTGGCCGTCGGCGCGGGCGGGCTGGCCGACGCGGTCGAGGCGTTGGGCGGATGGGAGAGCGGCGCAGCGTTGGAACGGTGCCGCGCGGCGTGGGTCGAGCGGCTGTCGGCGCTGGCAGCGGAGTTCGAGGATCGGGCCCGGCGGCTGCGGGAGACCGCAGGTAACTACCGCGAGGCCGAGCAGCGGGCGGTGGACGGGCTTCGCGAGCTGCCACGGGCGGGGTGGGGACGATGACGCCCACGGTCCGTCAGGTGGCCGCCGCCCCGGTGGAGCAGCTGTTTGCGGCCGGGGCTGCCGCCGGCGCGCTGTCCGACCGGCTCGGGGAGCAGGCCGAGCTCCTGGTGGGCGCACGCCGGTCCAGCGGTGCGGCCTGGGAGGGTCGGGTCGCGCTGCTTGCGGCGTTGGACCTCGGCGGTCGGCACCTGCGGCTGGAGGCGGCAAGGGACGAGCTCCGCTCGTTGGCGACGTTGCTGGGCCTGGCGGCGGAGGAACTGGTGCCGGTCAGGACGGCTGCCCGGGCGGCCCTGAACGCTGCCGACCCGGCTGCAGGCCCGGCCGCCGCCCGGGCCGCCTGCGCGGCGGCGCTGGACGCCGCGCAGGCGGCCGACCGGCGGACGGCTGACCGGTTGTCACCGGCCACGCGGGAGGCCCGGGACGGCAGCGCTCTGGATCCGGCCACGGCCCGGACCGCGCTCGACCGTGCCACGGCGCTCGCCGCCGCCCGACTGCCGCCCGCAGGCAGCAGTCCGAGGCAGGTTCACGACTGGTGGGAGGGCCTGGACGCCGGTGAACGGCAGTTGCTCGTCCAGGAACAGCCCGTGCTGGTCGGCAGTCTCGACGGCGTTCCCTGCGCCGCCCGTGACCTGGCCAACCGGCGACTGCTGGACCGGCTGATCGACGATGCCGAGGACAGCGGACGCCGGGACGGCCTGCTGGCCGTTCGCGACCGACTGGAGCGTGGCCCGACCGCCGGCGGTCCGCTGCTGCTGCTCGCCATCGGGACCGAGGGACAGGGGCGTGCCGTGCTCTCCTTCGGCGACCCCGACAGCGCCGACCACATCAGTGCCTACGTTCCCGGGATGGGCACCCGCGTCGCCGACGTCGCGGGCAAGGACGCGGACCGGGCGCTCGCCGTCCGCCAGGCTGCGGGCTCGCGTGCGGCCTCCGTGGTCTGGCTCGGCTACGACCCTCCGCTCGCCGCTCGGGACGCGCTGTCGGACGGCCGTGCCGCCGCCGGTGCTGCCGGCTACAACCGGTTCCTGGCCGGGCTGCGTGCCAGCCACGACGGCCGGCCGCCGCACATCACCGCACTCGGTCACAGCTACGGCTCGCTCCTCGTCGGCCGGGCCGCCGCCCAGGCCGCCGGCGCCGACGAGGTGGTTCTCGTCGGCAGCCCCGGTACGGGCGTGGGGCACGCCTCCGACCTGCAGGTGCCGCCCGGCCACGTCTGGGTCGGCGCGGCCCCGGACGACCCGGTGGCCCGGCTGCCTTCCCGACGCCGGGTGGCGGGCTCGCTGCTCGGCTCCCTGCCCGGGGTGCTGCCCACGGTGCTGCGCCTCACCGACCCCGGGCGGGAGACCTGGTTCGGCCGGAACCCCGTCGACCCCGGTTTCGGCGCCCGCCGCTTCCCCGTCGACGACGGCCCCGACACGGGCGGCATGGCCTCCGCGCACTCCCACTATCTCGACCCGGGCAGCCGCTCTCTCGCTGCCGTCGCACGCATCGTCACCGGCAGCGCCGGGGCACCCGTGTCGGCTGCGGAGTCACCCGTCCGTGCGATCGCCCTGGACCACCCGCAGGCGAAAGAATGACGACATGTCAGGAAATTCTCCGTTTCGTGTTCTTTCGGCCGTGGTCATCGGCACCACCACCGAGTACTACGACTTCTTCATCTACGGCACTGCCGCCGCCCTCGTCTTCGGTCGTACCTTCTTCCCCCACCTGACCCCGGTCGGCGGACTCCTCGCCGCCTTCTCCGTCTACGCCGTCGGCTTCATCGGCCGCCCCACCGGAGCCGCCTTCTTCGGACGCCTCGGCGACCGGCTCGGACGCAAGCCCGTGCTGATCTTCGCGCTGCTGCTCATGGGCCTGTCCACGGCCGCCGTCGGACTGCTTCCCGGCTACGCGGACTGGGGGGCCTGGTCGCCGGTGGCCCTCACCTGCCTGCGCTTCCTCCAGGGCGTCGGCCTCGGCGGCGAGTTCGGCGGGGCCTCGCTCTTCGCCACCGAACACGCACCGCCGGGCCGACGCGGCCGCTACGGAGCCTTCATCCACCTCGGCCCCTGTCTGGGCTTCGCGCTCGCCACCGGATTCTTCCTGGTCCTGTCCGCGAAGCTGCCCCCGGCCGACTTCGAGGCATGGGGCTGGCGGCTGCCGTTCCTCGCCTCGACCGGTCTCGTCGCCTTCGGTCTCGTCGCCCGGATCCGGGTGCAGGAGTCCCCGGCCTTCCTCGCGCTGGCGGCGGCCGCCGACGCCGCTGCGACCGCGCCCCCCGCCGCCGTATCCACCACCGTTGAAGGCACCGTCGCAGTCAGTGCTGAAGCCACCGCCGGAAACGACGTCGAAGCCGGTGCCGGTCGTGCTGCCGAAGTCGGTCCGCTCAGCACCGTGCTGCGCGTGCACACCCGGCCGCTGCTGCTCGGCGCGGGCACGGTGATGGCCGGGTCCATGTTCTTCTACACCACCACGACCTGGGCCCTGTCCCACGCCACCCGCGACCTCCACATCCCCAGCACCCGGATGCTGGTCCTGCTGCTCATCGCCAACTTCGTGCTCGGAGGCGCATCCTTCGTCGGCGCGCTGCTCTCCGACCGTCACGGGCGCCGACGCGTCATCCGATGGGGTGTTGTCGCCGCACTGGCGTGGTCACCGCTGCTGATCCCGCTGCTGGACACCGGCAGCAGCCCGCTGATGCTGCTCGGCCTCGTCGGGGCGATGGCCTCCCTCGGTCTGCTGCTCGGACCCGCGCCCGCCTTCCTGCCCGAACTCTTCCCGGCCGCCGTGCGCTGTTCCGGGGCGTCCCTCACCTACAACCTCGGCTCGCTCGTCGGCGGAGCCGTCGCACCGCTGCTGGCGACCCGGCTGACCGCGAGTTTCGGCTCCTTCGCGGTGTCCTGGTACCTGGCCGCGATGTGCTGTGTCTCGCTGCTCTGCCTGCGTGCCCTGGCGATCAACAGCGTTCCGGACGGGCTGCTCGGGGCCGCACCCGACGCGATTTCGTATTCGGGGCGGTGACCAGGTATTGTCTTCCTCGTTCGCCCCTATAGCTCAGTCGGTAGAGCGTCTCCATGGTAAGGAGAAGGTCTGCGGTTCGATTCCGCATGGGGGCTCAACAGGACCGCAGGCCCCCCGCCCACTGGGCGGGGGGCCTGCGGCGTTCCGGGTCCAGGCCCGGGCCCGAGCCCATCCGAGCCTGTCCGAGCCCAGTCGGGCTCAGCCGGTCGGAGGCACCAGTACGACGATCCGTCCGGCGCGCCCGCGCGAGGCCTTGATCAGCTCCCCGTTGGGCCGGTCGTTGACCTCGATCCGGCGGCGCGTTCGTTCCGTCGAGGAGCCGTTGCCGGAGTGGCGCTCCCGCAGTCGCGTTTCACGCAGCTCGTCCGGAGCGTCGACGTACCAGAGCTCGTCGAGCAGCGCCGCGGCCTCCCGCCAGCCCGGCGCGTCCAGGGCCAGGTAGTTGCCCTCGGTCACCACCAGCCGTACCCCCGGGGCCACCACGTGCCGCGCCGCGACCGGTTCGTGCAGCATCCGGTCGTAGTCCGGCAGGTAGACCGGGTGGCTCGGCAGCGGCTCACCGATCAGCCGGTTCAGCAGTGCCACGTACCCGTGCACGTCGAAGCTGGGCGGCGATCCCTTGCGGTGCGTCAGGCCGAGGCGTTCCAGCTGGATTTCGGACAGATGGAAGCCGTCCAGCGGCAGATAGGCGGCAGTGTCAGTGCCGAGGCGTAGGTTGATTTCGTCCACACATGCTCGGGCGAGCGTGGACTTCCCGGCGGCCGGGGGTCCGCACAGCCCGAGCAGACGTCGCCCGGGACGGTCGAGCAACCGGGCGACGTCGGACACCAGCGAGTCGAAAACGTCCATGGACGGCATGCTCCCAGCCTTCCGGGGCCCCGGGGTGGACCCTGTCCGCTCCAAGTAATTCAGACGGGCAGCGCGGAACAGTGGCGGCCGGTGCACGGTATGCGTTGTGATGGTGCGTCACAGCCGGAGACGGCCCGGCGAGAGGGGGCACCGTGGGCGTACGTCTCGTGGTGATGGACGACCACCGGTTGCTGGCCGAGGCATTGGCCGCAGCCCTGCAGTTACGCGGCCACCGAGTCCTGGCCGTCGGCACGCCGGTGGGCGTCGCCGCCGACCTGGTGGTGAACCGCCGACCCGAAGTGTGCCTGCTCGGCGTCGCCCACCCGGAGGACCCCACCGTCTTCGACGTGGTGCGCCGCATCCGCCGTGAGCGACCCGAGGTCTCGGTCGTGGTCATGGGCAATGTCACCCACCTCTCCGGGGTCGCCGCGGCCTTCGCCGCCGGCGCGGCCGGATACGTCCGCCAGGACGAGCGGATCGAAGTCGTCGAACGCGCCCTCACCCGGGTCCGCTCCGGCGAGGCCGCGGTCGCCCCGGATCTGCTCCAGCAGGTGTTCGAGCACCTGCTGCGCCCGGTGGCCGAGCCCGACGACGAGGCGGTCCGCCTGCTGCGTCTGCTGACCCGACGTGAGGTCCAGGTGCTGAAGCGGATCGCCGAGGGCGAGGACACCCGAGCCATCGCCGAGGGCATGGCCATCGCCCCCAGTACGGCCCGCACCCACGTCCAGCGCGTCCTGATGAAGCTCGGCGCCCGCACCCGCCTCGAAGCCGCCGCGCTCGCCGCCCGCACCGGTCTGCTGGAGCTGACCGACAACATGTGAGAGCGGGCCGCCGCCCCGGGCGCGGCCGGCCCGTACGGACGACGCCGTGCCGCGCGCCCGACCCGGACGCGCCACCCGCATGCCGCACCCGTATCCGCAGCCGCATGCGCCACCCGGGCACCGCACTGGGACGCGATCCGCCCCCTGCCGGCTCACCCCACGCCGTCGCTCACCACGCCGTCGCTCGCCGTACCGCCGGTCGGTTGCCCGTCCGCCGCCGGTTGCTCGCGCCTGCCCCGCACAGAATGCAGCCGCCCACATCTGTTGAGAAGTGAGCACTTGTGTTTGAATGTGTTGGCATGCGGTTCGAGTAGGTGTGAAGGTGGAGCCACGAGTGAAGAAGACCAGCACCCGCCTGGCCGACGGACGCGAGTTGATGTATTTCGACGCGCGTGACGACGTCGTGCGGGACGCCCCCGATCTGCGTCCCCTGGAGGCGACCACCACCGCCTCGGAGATCCGCTACGACCCGCTGCTCGACGAGTGGGTGGTCATCGCCTCGCACCGGCAGGGGCGGATCTACCACCCCCCGGCGAACGAGTGCCCCCTCTGTCCCTCGCGGGACGGGCGGCTCAGTGAGATTCCGGCGGCCGACTACGACGTGGCGGTCTTCGAGAACCGATTCCCCTCGCTGACCATGGCCGCGGCCGCGGCGACCGCCTCGACCGTCCTGCCGGGCGGGTCCGAGCGCCTCGGCGCCGACGGCCTCGCCCTGACCAGGCCGGGGGTCGGGCGCTGCGAGGTGGTCTGCTTCACCTCGAACCACGACGCGTCCTTCGCCGACCTGACGCCCCAGCAGGTCGGCCTGGTCCTGGACGCCTGGACCGACCGCACCGCCGAGCTCTCCGCCCTGCCCGGCGTCGAGCAGGTGTTCTGTTTTGAGAATCGCGGCGCGGAGATCGGCGTCACCCTCGGTCACCCGCACGGCCAGATCTACGCCTACCCCTTCGTCACCCCGCGCACCGAGCGGATGCTCGCCGCCGCCGCCGCGCACCGCCGGCGCACCGGCCGCAACCTCTTCGACGACCTGCTCGCCGCCGAGCGCGCGACCCAGGGCACGCCGGGCGACCGCGTGGTCATCGCGGGGGAGCACTGGACCGCCTTCGTGCCCCACGCGGCCCACTGGCCGTACGAGGTCCACCTCTACCCCAACCGCCGCGTCGGCGACCTGCTCGCCCTCAACGACGCCGAGCGCGCCGAGTTCTGCACCGTCTACCTGGACCTGCTGCGCCGGTTCGACCTGCTCTTCGACACCCCCGGCAACCGGACCCCGTACATCGCGGCCTGGCACCAGAGCCCGGTCGGTTCGGCCCCCGGAAGCGGCAGCGAGCTGGCACTGCACATGGAGCTCTTCACCATTCGTCGTACCGTGGGCAAGCTCAAGTTCCTGGCGGGCTCCGAATCCGGCATGGACGTGTTCATCAACGACGTGTCGCCGGAGACGGCGGCGCAGCGGCTACGAGAGGTCTCCCCATGAGCAAGTACCTGGTCACCGGTGGCGCCGGCTATGTCGGCGGGGTCGTCGGCGCGCACCTCGTCGAGGCCAGCCACGAGGTCGTCGTCCTCGACGACCTGTCCACCGGCCACCGCGTCTCGGTGCCGGTCGGCGCCGAGTTCGTACAGGGGCGGATCCAGGACGCGGCCGATGTGCTCGACGGCTCCTTCGACGGGGTCCTGCACTTCGCCGCCAGTTCCCAGGTCGGCGAGTCCGTCGCGGACCCCGAGAAGTACTGGCGCAACAACGTCGCCGGCTCGCTCGAACTGCTGGCCGCGATGCGCAAGGCGGGCGTCCGCAGGCTGGTGTTCTCCTCCACCGCCGCCGTGTACGGGGAGCCGGAGGTCACTCCGATCGAGGAGAGCGCCCGCACCGCGCCGACCAACCCCTACGGTGCCACCAAGCTCGCGGTCGACCACATGATCACCAGCGAGGCGGCGGCCCACGGGCTCGCGGCGGTGTCGCTGCGCTACTTCAACGTCGCCGGGGCCTACGGCGTCCAGGGCGAGCGCCACGACCCCGAGTCGCACCTCATCCCGCTGGTGCTGCAGGCCGCCCTCGGGCAGCGCCCGCACATCTCCGTCTACGGGGACGACTACCCCACGCCCGACGGCACCTGCATCCGCGACTACATCCACGTCGCCGACCTGGCCGAGGCCCACCTGCTCGCGGTCGCCGCCGCCCGGCCCGGGGAGCACCTGATCTGCAACCTCGGCAACGGCACCGGCTTCTCCGTCCGCCAGATCATCGACGCCGTGCGCCGGGTCACCGGCCGGGAGATCCCCGCCGTCACCGCCGAGCGGCGGCCCGGCGACCCCGCCGTCCTGGTCGCCTCCGCCCAGCGCGCCCGTACTGCCCTCGGCTGGCAGCCGAGCCGCACCGACCTCGACAGCATCGTCGCCGACGCCTGGGCCTTCGCCCTGGCACAGCAAGAAGCGCGCTGAGCCGGCAGTCCACCGGGCCGTACCGGCTCGGCAGCAGCGCCAGCCCCAGGCCCAGCCCTAGTCCCAGCCCCAGCCGCGGGCGCAGGAATCGGAGCAGCAGTGACCCAACTCGAAGCCGTGAGCAAGGGATTCACCACCCTCTACGGCACCGACCCCGACGGCGTCTGGCAGTCACCCGGACGGGTGAACCTGATCGGCGAGCACACCGACTACAACGACGGATTCGTGCTGCCGCTGGCCCTGCCGCACGCCGCCCGGGTGGCCGTGTCCCGTCGCGACGACGGGATCCTGCGACTCCACAGCAGTTGGGCCGACCGGGTCGCCGAGGTGGTCGTCGCCGACCTGGCCCCGGGGTCGGTGCAGGGCTGGGCCGCCTACCCCGCCGCCGTGGTCTGGGCGCTCCGCGAGGCCGGCCACGCCGTCGCCGGCGGGGACGTCCACCTGGACAGCGACGTTCCGGTGGGCGCGGGCCTGTCCTCCTCCGCCGCGCTGGAATGCGCGGTGGCGCTGGCCTGGAACGACCTGTACGGGCTGGGGCTGACGCACCAGCAGATCGCGCTGCTCGCCCAGCGCGCCGAGAACGACTTCGTCGGCGTCCCCTGCGGGGTCATGGACCAGATGGCGTCGAGCTGCTGCGTCGAGGGCGCCGCCCTGTTCCTCGACACCCGTGACCTCAGCTCCCGCCAGGTCCCGCTGGACCTCGCCGCCGAGGGCCTGGTGCTGCTGGTCGTCGACACCCAGGTCAAGCACGACCTCGCGGACGGCGCCTACGCCGAACGCCGGGCCGGCTGCGAGCGCGCCGCCGGTCTGCTGGGGCTGCCCGCCCTCCGCGACCTGCCGCTCAGCGGCCTGGACGCGGCCCTGGCGCAGCTCCCAGAACCCGGTCTGCGCGCACTCACCCGCCACGTGGTGACCGAGAACGCCCGGGTCGAGGAGGTCGTCGCCCTCCTCGACGCCGGCCGGACCCGGCAGATCGGACCGGTCCTGACGGCCGGGCACGCCTCGCTGCGGGACGACTTCGCGGTGTCCTGCGCCGAGACCGACCTGGTCGTGGCGACCGCGAACGCAGCCGGTGCGCTGGGTGCGCGGATGACCGGCGGCGGCTTCGGCGGCTCGGTCATCGTGCTCGCCGAGCAGGCGGACGCGGACCGGATCGCCGCCGAGGTCGCGGACGCGTTCGTCGAACAGGGCTGGCAGCGGCCCCGGTCCTTCGCCGCCGTCCCCTCCGCCGGCGCCCGCCGACTCGCCTGAGCCGAACCCGTCGGCGGGGACCACCCGCCGACGGGCTTCCGCGGGCTGCCGCACACCCGCGCGTACCGCACACGCCGTCTCCGCGCGCCGTGCGGCGCATCCGGCCGCCCCTGGCCGGTCCCGCGCTTCACCTGCTGAGAATGCCCTGGTGGCTCTACCCTGAAGAACGGCAACGGCGGGGGGCCGGTTGCCGGACTAAGGGGAGAGCTGTGGGGCGTATCCGGGTCCTGGTGGCCGACGGGCATCGCATTTTCGCCGAGGCGCTCGCAACCGCCCTCGCCGCCGAGCCCGACATAGAGGTGTCGGCGGCCGGAAGCACACACGCGGCCGAACGCGCCCTCGACCGCGCCGTCGCCGAGAACCGTCCCTACCAGGTGCTGCTCGTCGACGCCGACCTCGCCCCGGGCGGTCCCGTGCCGCCGGGCGACTCCCGCCCGCAGCCCGGCCAGCTCCAGGGCCCCGGTGCGGCCAACCTCCCGGCCCAGAACGGCTCCGCCGGCCCTGGGCCCGCAGGCGGCCACCCCTCCGGTCACTCCACCGGCCACCCCGGTACGCCGCTCCAGCCCGGCTTCGGCCCGCGGGCCAGTGTCCCGCTCCCCGCCCAGCGCCGGTCCGGCACCGGCGCCCGGATCGCCCCGCCCGTCGCGGCGCCCGCGACCGTCCCGAACCGCCCCCGGATCCCCGGCCAGCGCCCGGAGGGCCAGACCCCCGCCCCCGGACGCAGCGCAGGCGCACCCGACGGCATCGCGCTTGTCGGCCGGGCCCGCGCCGCCCACCCCGACCTGCGCGCCGTCGTCCTCGCCACCGACGACGACCCCCGCCGGACCGTCCGCGCGCTCCAGGCCGGTGCCAGCGGCTGGGTCGCCAAGGAGAGCTCGCTCGGCCGGCTCACCGCCATCGTCCGCGGCGTCCTCCGGGACGAGACCCACATCCCGCCGCTGCTGCTCACCGGCGTGGTCCGGGAGCTGACCGCCGCGCGCCGCGACCGCACCGAGAGCGAACGGCTGGTCGAGTCGCTCACCCCGCGCGAGAAGCAGGTCCTCCGCTGCATGGTGGCCGGGCTCGGCCGGCAGGCCGTCGCCGACCGGCTCTACCTCTCCCCGCACACCGTCCGCACCCATATGCAGAACGTCCTCGGCAAACTGAACGTCCACTCGACCCTCGCCGCCGTCGCCGTGGCCCGCCGGGCCGGCATCGGGCCCTCGACCGAGGGGCCGCAGTAGCGCGGCGCAGCCCCGGAACGGCCGCTCAGACCGCCGCCCGGGCGATCCGGCGGACCTTCTCCGCCTCCGGCCCCACCGACCAGGCGCTCCGCAGCGCGTCCGCCGTCCGGCCCACCCGGCGCTCCACCAGCCGGCTGTAGCCGGTCACCGCCAGCGCGCACAGGATCGCGGTCAGATGCTCGGCCCCCGCCATGTTCGGCAGCATCGCCTGCTCGGCCGCCATCCCCACCACCACCGCCGCACCGGTCACCCAGGCCCGGTACCGCCACGCCACGCAGACCGCGACCGCCACCACCGCCGCCGACGGGCCGGTGTCCCGCAGGAACGCGTCGTCGAACGGCAGCCCGAAGAGATGCCCGGACCCCAGCCGGACCGCGCTCCGGGCGTACAGCGTGCCGGCCAGCGACCCCAGGTACGCCACCGACAGTGTCCGCCAGCGCCCGATTGCCGTCTCCGCGATCCCGAAGACCAGGAAGACCTGGGCCGCCGCCCCCCACACCGGCAGATCCGGAGCCGGGACGAACAGCGACAGCGGCGTCCGCAGCAGCTCCAGCCCCAGCGGCAGCGACGCCTGGACCACGCCGATCCGCTCCACCGCCGCAGCTCCCGCAGCCGTGTGCTGCAGCAGCTGGAAGACCAGCACCGCGGCCGTGGCCACCAGGGTCATCGGGATCGCCGCCGGACCGTGCACCGCCAGCTGCCTGCGCACGGTCCGGAACAGCGGACCCCACTCGGCCTCGGCCCACGCCAGCAGCCCCGAACGCGCGCGCCGCAGGGCCCGCCGGAAGGCGGCCGCCGGAGCGCCGGCGGAGGTGGCCGAACGGATGTCGCGGGGGAGGGAGGTCATGGTCGCTGCTCCGTTCCGGACAGACGGGACGACGGATCACCGGGGTCTGCTTCAGCGCAAGCCAGCCACTCTCATATATATAGCAAAACCGGACAATGTGGGACAGGTGAGGGTGCTCGGGGTGCTCAGGTGCGCTCAGGCGCTCAGGGTGCGACCGCGCGGCTGTGCCGCCGCTTGAACAGGCTCGGCAGGCTCGGCGCGCTGAGGAAGCCCTCGGCCCGGGCCGAGGCCAGGCCGATCCGGGGGAGGTCGCTGCTGCGCTCGAACAACAGGTAGCGGGGCTCCCAGATCGGCCGGTACTTGGCGTTGGCCCGATAGAGGGACTCGATCTGCCACCAGCGGGAGAAGAACATCAGCACCGAGCGCCACACCCGGAGCACCGGCCCCGCGCCCAGCTTGGACCCGCGCTCGAACACGGAGCGGAACATCGCGAAGTTCAGCGACACCCGGACGATGCCGACGGTGTCGGACTGCCCGATCAACTCGATGACCATGAACTCCAGCAGACCGTTGTCGGAGTCCCGGTCGCGGCGCATCAGGTCCAGCGACAGTCCGTCCCGGCCCCAGGGCACGAAGCTCAGCAGGGCGCGCAGCTCGCCCTCGCCGTCGTGGCACTCCAGCATCACGCACTGGCCGTCGTCGGGGTCGCCGAGCCGCCCCAGCGCCATGGAGAAGCCGCGTTCGGTCTCCCCGTCTCGCCAGTGGTCGGCCCGCTGGAGCAGGGTGTCCATCTCGGCGTCCGGGATGTCCGCGTGGCGGCGCACCCGGACCGTGTAGCCGGCCCGGCCGACCTTCTTGTGGGCCTGGCGGACCCCGCGCATCGCCCGGCCCTCCAGGGTGAACTCCGGAATCTCGATGATCGCCTCGTCGCCCAGCTCCAGCGCGTTCAGTCCGTGCCGGGCGTAGACGGTGCCGCCCTCCTCGCTGGCGCCCATCACCGCCGGCACCCAGGCCTGCCGCTGCGCCTGCTCCCGCCAGAGCTCGATCGCCCCCGGCCAGGCCTCGACGTCCCCGATCGGGTCGCCGGAGGCCAGGGACACCCCGCCGACGACCCGGTAGGTGACCGCGGCCTTGCCCGAGGGCGAGAACACCACCGACTTGTCCCGGCGCAGCGCGAAGTAGCCGAGCGAGTCCCGTTCGCCGTGCCGCTCCAGCAGCTCGCGCAGCCGGGCCTCGTCCGCGGGCGCCAGGTACTCCTTGCCCTTGGGGGCGCGGAACAGCGCGTAGAGCACCAGCAGGAAGATCAGCACACTCATCACGTTGATCGCGACGTCCACCCAGCGCGGCGGCAGGATGCCCCGGTTCCGGTCGTCCGTGGGCGCCAGGGTGTAGACCCGCAGCAGGGTGTACGAGGTGCGGCCCCAGAGGGTGGAGCCGGTGGCGGTATTGGTGGCCGAGACCAGCGCCGTGCCGATCAGCACCCCCACCGCACCGCCGCCGACCAGCGCGGCCAGGGCCAGCCCCGGGTTGGAGCGGTCGCCCCTGGCGTGGAACTCGCGCCGGCCGACCAGCAGCGCCGCCAGCAGCAGCAGGGTGAAGGCCATCGAGATCCAGTTGAACCAGTGGTGCCTGACCTCCGGGAAGAAGGCCATCAGCAGCACCACCACGGCCGCGTACAGGCAGACCAGCACCACGTTGAACAGCCACGCGGCGCGCTTGCGGCGGCGCAGCATCACGGCCATGAACAGGGCCAGCGCGCCGGAGGTGAAGCCCGCGGTGAGCAGGTACGGGGTGAAGTAGTCGCCGGTGTTGTGCCGGGCGACCTGGCCGCGGAAGGGCGCCGACACCGCCCCCAGGAGGTTGAGCACGGCGGCGACCCGCATGTACCAGACCGCTGTCACGGCAGCGCGGGAACGCCAGGCGTCCATCCGCTTCGTACCGGTTTCGAGCGACATGGCCCTCCTCGTCCCGAATGATAAGGATCTTTATCGTTGCATACCCTTTTCTGATTGATGTCCCCCGAAAAACGGAGAGCCCGCCCCCGAACGGCGGGGGCGGGCTCGGCGCTACGGCCGACCGGGCGACCGGTGGAGCGCGGCGGAGCGTCTCAGCGGCGGTTCTCCAGGACCCGCTCGAAGACATTGGCGATCACGGCGTAGCCGAGGGTGTTGGCGTGGATGTTCTGGTACGGGGTGCACTCCCAGGTCCACTCGCAGATGTGCGCCACGTTGATCGGCAGCTTGCCGATCCCGGGCACCACCGCCTGCCGGACGAAGTCGTCGGTCGCGAACGTCCGCGACACGTCGGCCAGTCGGAAGCCGCCGGCCTTCAGACCGGCCTGCACGGTCGCGTTGAAGACGGTGGACAGCGCCACCGACGCCTTCGCCAGCGGCTGCTTGGTCGGGCCGCCCAGCCATGCCGCGAGGAACGGGTCGTAGTAGTTCATCCCGACATAGGCCGGCGTGCGGCCGCCGGCCGCCGCCAGGGCCTCGGTGATCTGCGGGAGCTCGGCGCCGACCGTGGCGATGCCCTCCTCGGCGCAGGTCATGTCCAGGGTGCCCCCCTGCACACAGCCGTCGATGTCGTTGGCGCCGATGTCCAGGGTCACGTACTTGACCGAGCCCTGATGGGCCTTCAGGAAGCCGACCGCCGCAGCCAGCTGCGAGTCGGCCCCGGGGTAGCTGCAGATCCCGCCGTTGATCATCGTCTGGGTGGTCTCGCCGCTGCAGCCGAGCTTGATGTGCACCAGGTTCGGATCGTGCTTCTTCAGCCGGGCGTACAGCTGGTCGGTGTAGGACTCGTTGGTGTTGCCCCCCACATTCGGCTGGTACCCCGCCGCAAGTGAGTCGCCCAGCGACACGTAGTAGTCCGGCTGGTGTCCGCCGGGCCGGTGGTGGGCGGGCTGGGCGGCGGCGTGTGCGGCGGTCGGGGCTGCCGCGCCGGTCAGAGCTGCTGCGGCCAGTGCTGCGGCGGCGACGCCGGTGAGACCGCGGGCGAGGCTGGATGTGCTGAGCACAGGTGGGACCCCCTTGGTGGGACGCCGCGTTCGGATACGGGTCCCGGTCCCCCGGAGTATGGCAACTCGTCAGTAGCCTTTGGCAATACCCGTGCCGGTAAAGCCTGATGCCGGTGCGCCCCCTGGGGCCAGGACGACAGGGGGCGCAGCCGGCGCGCAGGGCACGACTACTGCGCGAATCCTTATTAGGAAAGTTTCCTAACCAGATGTGATTACAGAGTGAACCCCTGCGGGCACCGCGTCAAGAGCCCTACTCGGGAACGTTGTCGAAGGGCGCGACCAGCTGCCGCAGCAGGCCCGCCAGGTCCGCGCGCTGAGTCGTCGACAACTCCGCGAGCAGTGCCCGTTCGTGGGCCAGTAGCCCGGCCAGGGCCTCGTCCGCGCGATCCCGTCCGGACTCGGTGAGCCGCACCAGCACGCCCCGTCGGTCGCCCGGGTCGGGCAGCCGCTGGACCAAGTCCTTGCCGGCCAGTCGGTCGATCCGGTTGGTCATCGTGCCCGAGGTCACCAGGGTCTGCGTCAGCAGCTGGCCCGGGGAGAGCTGGTAGGGGGAGCCGGCCCGGCGCAGCGCGGTCAGCACGTCGAACTCCCAGGGCTCCAGGCTGTGCTCCGCGAAGGCGGTCCGACGGGCCCGGTCCAGATGGCGCGCCAAGCGGCTGATGCGGCTGAGTACCTCGAGCGGTTCCACGTCGAGGTCCGGGCGCTCGCGGCGCCACGCGCTGACCAATCGGTCGACCTCGTCCTCCATGGCATCAGTGTAGTGGTGGATGTGTCGATGTGAAGTCTCTTGACATCAAGAAACTGCTGTGGGCAGACTCGAAGTATCTTGATGTCGAGATATCTCGGGGGGCGGCCCCGCCCCGAGGCACATCCCGATCGCACCGGACCAGCAGCCGACCAGCAGCACGACCTTGCGGAGCAGACCATGACCAGCACCACCTGGGACCCCGCCCAGTACCTCCGTCACGCCGACCACCGCAGCCGCCCCTTCCACGACCTCGTCAACCGCATCCCCACCACCCCCCGACGCGTGACCGACCTCGGCTGCGGACCCGGCAACACCACTGCCACCCTCACCGACCGCTGGCCCGACGCCACCATCACCGGCGTCGACAACTCCACCGCCATGGTCGAACGCGCCCGCCACGACCACCCCGGCATCCGGTTCACCCTCGGCGACATCGCCACCCACCGACCCGACACCGACCTGCTGCTCTCCAATGCCGCGCTCCAGTGGGTCCCCGACCACGCCGAGCTCTTCCCCCGCTGGATCGACGCCCTCCCGGCCGGCGGCACCTTCGCCTTCCAGGTCCCCGGGAACTTCGGCTCCCCGACCCACACCCTCCTCGCCGACCTCAGGAACACCCCCCGCTGGGCCGGCCGCCTCGCCGACACCGAGCGCCCCGGCGTCCTCGAACCCGCCGAGTACCTCCACCGCCTCGCCGACCTCCACTGCACCGTCGACGCCTGGGAGACCACCTACCTGCAGGTCCTCACCGGACCGCACGACACCCCCGGCGGCCCCGTCCTCGACTGGATGCTCGGCACCGGGCTGCGCCCCGCCCTCGACGCCCTCCCCGACCCGGAGGAGCGCGCGGCCTTCCTCGCCGAGTACGGCGAGCTGCTCGACCACGCCTACCCGGCCACCCCGCACGGCACCGTGCTGCCCTACCGCCGTATCTTCGTCATCGCCGTGAAGCAGTGATCGTGGTGAAGCAGTGAGTCCGCGCAGCAGTGAGTCCGCGCAGCAGTGATCCCGCGCAGCACTGAGCCCGCGCAGCAGTGACCCCGCGCGGCACTGAGCCCGCGCAGCCGGTCATCGCCATCGGGCGCGGCCGTCGGACGCCCGCCCGCACCCGCCATGTACAGGAGTGCAGAACATGATCATCGCCCTCGACCACGTCCAGCTCGCCGCACCGCCCGGCAGCGAGGACCTCCTCCGTGCCTACTACGCGGACATCCTCGGCCTCACCGAGATCCCCAAGCCCCCCGTCCTCGCCGCCCGCGGCGGCTGCTGGTTCCAGAGCGGGACCGTCCAGATCCACATCGGCGTCGAGGACCCCTTCATCCCCGCCCGCAAGGCCCACCCCGCACTCCGGATCCAGGGCATCCACGCCTACGCCGCCCGTATCGCCGAGCTCGGCGCAGCCGTCACCTGGGACGACAACCTCCCCGGACACGACCGCTTCTACTCGCACGACCCGGTCGGCAACCGCATCGAATTCCTCGAACCCCACCCCGCAGCGACCCCCGCCGCCACCCCCGCCACCCCCGACCAGCCCGGCGCCCCCGCCCAGGACTAGTTCTTCCGACGACCCACCAACTGCGGCCGCCGCTCCATCCCCTCCAGACCGTGCCAGGCCAGATTCACCAGATGCGCCACCACCTCGGCCTTCTTCGGCTTCCGCACATCGAGCCACCACTGACCGGTCAGCGCGACCATCCCCACCAGCATCTGCGCATACATCGGCGCCAGCTTCGCGTCGTACCCACGCGACTTGAACTCGTGCCCCAGGATGTCCTCGACCTGCGTCGCAATGTCGTTGATCAACGAAGCGAAGGTCCCCGTCGACTGCGCCACCGGCGAATCCCGCACCAGGATCCGGAAGCCGTCCGTCGACGTCTCGATGTAGTCCAGCAGCGCGAAGGCCGCCTCCTCGCACAACTCCCGCGGATGCCCCCCGGTCAACGACCCCGTGACCATGTCCATCAGCAGCTGCATCTCGCGGTCCACCACCACCGCGTACAGCCCCTCCTTCCCCCCGAAGTGCTCGTACACCACCGGCTTCGACACCCCGGCCTTCGCCGCGATCTCCTCCACCGACGTCGCCTCGTACCCCCGCTCCGCGAAAAGCGCCCGCCCCACGTCCAACAGCTGCTCACGCCGCTGCTTCCCGCTCATCCGCACACGGGCAGCCCGCCCGCCCGCAGCCGGGGCCCTGCGCGCACGGGCCGCCTTCGCGGGGACCGCTGGAACGCCTGCATCCCCTGAACCACCGCTGCTGTCACTCACAGGACCATCATGCCGCCCGCCGCGCCGCAACCCGCTCCGGGCTCGGCCAGCGGACGTCCCGGGCCCACCCCGCCAGCTCGAACCAGCGGATCAGCCGCGCCGACGAATCCACCTGCCCACGCAGCACCCCGTGCCGGGCCGAGGTGGGATCCGAGTGGTGCAGGTTGTGCCAGGACTCCCCGCAGGAGAGCACCGCCAGCCAGGCCACATTGCCCGACCGGTCCCGCGACTTGAACGGCCGCCGCCCCGTGGCATGGCAGATCGAGTTGATCGCCCAGGTCACGTGGTGCAGCAGCGACACCCGCACCAGCGAGCCCCAGAAGAACGCCGTCGCCGCCCCCTGCCACGACCAGCCCCACAGCCCGCCCACCAACGGCGGGATCAGCAGCGAGACCACCGTGAACAGCCCGAACTGCCGCGACACCCAGGACACGTCCCGGTCCTGCACCAGGTCCGGTGCGTAGGTCTGCTGCGGAGTCTGCTCCTCGTCGAACAGCCAGCCGAGGTGCGCCCAGTACAGGCCCTTCAGCAGGGCCGGCACCGTCTCCCCGTAGCGCCACGGCGAGTGCGGATCACCCTCCTTGTCGGAGAACTTGTGGTGCCGGCGGTGGTCGGCCACCCAGCGCACCACCGGGCCCTCGATCGCCAGACTCCCGGCCACCGCCAGCGCGATCTTCAGCGCGCGGTTCGCCTTGAAGGACCCATGGGTGAAGAAGCGGTGGAAGCCGACGGTGACCCCGTGGCAGGCGGTGAAGTACATCACCACCATGATCACGACATCGTGCCAGCCCAGCCCCCAGCCCCAGGCCACCGGCACGGCGGCCAGCAGCGCCAGGAACGGCACCAGGATGAACGAGCCCAGCGCGAACTGCTCCGCGAATCCCTTGGTCTCACCGCCCCGCGTCGCCGAAGGAACCGAATCGGGACGTCGCGGCGGAAGCACGGCAGTCGCCGCAGCGACCGGCTCTTCGGACGATGGACTGGTCATCTCGCACAACCTCGGCAGGTGAGAAGGGGAGAAGGGAAAGTCGGGCACGTCCCTACGGGTCCGTAACCTACGGCATCGTAGGTTGATTGCCCGGCCACGACGGCGCTCAATCGCCCCCGGGCGTGGCGAGGACGAAACCGCCGCGCGACGGTGGCGTGACCGACACGAGGACATGAGTCGTCGGGCCGGTCCGATGTTCCGCACCGTGGCCGGATTCACTCGATCGTGTGATCGGGATTGGTTCTCCCGATCTCACAGGGAACTCACAGGAAGAGTGGCCCCATGACCACTCACCTCCCGCCCCGGCCCACGCCCACCACCCCCGAGGACACCGAAGCGCAGCTCCGCGAACAGGCCATCGCGCTGCGCCGGGCCGGCTTGAGCCGACGTCAGATCCGTGACGAGCTCAAGCTCTGGAACAACGACAAGCTCAACCGCTTCCTCCGCAACGAGCCCCCACCCGAGTGGACCAGGCGCCCCAACGCCAAGGACGACCTGCGCGCGAAGGCCCGCGCGCTGCGGGCGGAGGGCAAGACCTACGACCAGATCCAGGAGGCGCTGGGGGTGTCGCGGAGCTCGGTCTCGCTCTGGGTCCGTGATCTTCCCCGGCCTCCGCGCCGCAAGCCACCGGGGGACCGGCAGGAGTACATGGAGCGGGAGTACTGGGCGCCTCGGCGCGAGCAGCGAGAACTGGAGCGGCAGGCGGTGAAGGAAGGGGCGACGGCGGAGGTCGGCCGGATGTCCGAGCGTGAGCTGTTCCTGATCGGGGTGGCGCTCTACTGGTCCGAGGGGGCCAAGGACAAGCCGTACTCGCGCAGGGAGTGCGTCACGCTGATCAACAGCGATCCGGGGCTGGTCCGGGTCTACCTGGCCTGGCTGGACCTGCTCGGCGTCGACCGCTCGGCGCTGCGCTTCCGGTTGTCGATCCACGAGTCGGCCGATGTGGCGACGGCGGAGCGGTTCTGGGTCGATCTCGTGGGAGTGCCGGTGGCCGATCTCCAGCGTCCGAGCCTCAAGAAGCACAATCCGAAGACCCGAAGGCTCAATACCTCGGCCCAGTACACGGGCTGCCTGGTGATTAAGGTGCTCGGCGGAGCTGATCTGTACCGTCGCATTGAGGGCTGGTGGTACGGCATAGTAGGAGGCACGCAGGCACGTAGCGGGCCGACAGGAAGTCCTTGATGTCCGCTTTGTAGCTGTAATTCCGCTGTGGTGTAACTTGGCAGCACACGGGGTTTTGGTCCCCTTAGTCCAGGTTCAAATCCTGGCAGCGGAGCTCTATGCCTTCTGGCAGGGGTCAGTGTCGGTTCGAGACCTGACCCCGCGGCTCGTTCGGCGGTTGTCCAACCCCCGCTATCCTCGAACCGTTCGGGCACGCCTGTGCGATACCCCTGCGGTAGTGGCGGCCCGGCGTCTGTGCACCCTCCCCCCTCCCGTGACGCCGAGGAGCCATCACCCGTGAGCCCGAACCCGCCGGCCGCCGTCATCGTTCTCGCCGCCGGCGAGGGCACCCGGATGAAGTCGGCCGCGCTGCCGAAGGTCCTGCACACCCTCTGCGGGCGCAGCCTGGTCGGCCACGCCGTCGCCGCCGCGCAGGAGCTGACGCCGGAGCACCTGGTCGTGGTGGTGGGCCATATGCGGGACAAGGTCGCCGCGCACCTCGCCGAGACCGACCCCTCGGTCCGGGCCGTGGTGCAGCAGGAGCAGCTCGGCACGGGCCATGCGGTGCGGGTGGCGCTGGAGGCGCTGGCGGCCGACGGGGTGGTGCTGGACGGCACGGTGGTCGTGAGCTACGGCGATGTCCCGCTGCTGACGGCGGCGACGCTGCGTCAGCTGACGGCCGCGCATCTGGCGGACGGCAACGCGGTGACGGTGCTGACGGCGGAGGTGCCGGACCCGGCCGGGTACGGGCGGATCCTCCGCGCCGCCGACGGCGCGGTGCAGGCGATCGTCGAGCACAAGGACGCGAGCGACGCGGAGCGGGCGATCGCGGAGATCAACTCCGGGGTCTACGCCTTCGACGGCAAGCTGCTGGCCGAGGGCCTGGGCGAGGTGCGGACCGACAACAGCCAGGGCGAGGAGTACCTCACCGATGTGCTGGGGATCCTCCGGGAGTCCGGGCACCGGGTCGGCGCCCTGGTGGCGGACGACTTCCGGGACATTCTGGGGATCAACGACCGGGTGCAGCTCGCGGAGACCCGTCGGATCATGAACGACCGGCTGCTGGACGCGGCGATGCGGGCCGGGGTGACGGTGGTGGACCCGGCGACGACCTGGCTGGACGTCCAGGTGACCTTCGAGCGGGACGCGGTCGTGCTGCCCAACACCCAGCTCCAGGGGTCGACCAGCCTGGGTGAGGGGTCCGAGGTGGGTCCGAACTGCACGCTGAAGGACACCCGGGTGGGCGCGGGCGCGCATGTGAGTAATGCCACAGCTGATCGCGCGGTCGTGGGTGCCGGCGCGGAGGTCGGTCCTTATGCCTACCTGCGTCCCGGAACGGTCCTCGGTGAGCGCTCGAAGGCGGGCACCTACGTCGAGATGAAGAACGCGGTCGTCGGCGCCGGCAGCAAGGTGCCGCACCTGTCGTACGTGGGCGACGCCACGATCGGTGAGGGGACGAACATCGGGGCGGCGTCCGTCTTCGTGAACTACGACGGCGTCAACAAGCACCACACGACCATCGGCAGCCACTGCCGCACCGGCTCGGACAACATGTTCGTCGCGCCGGTGACGGTCGGGGACGGGGTCTACACGGCGGCCGGCTCGGTGATCTACAAGGACGTTCCCGCAGGTGCGCTCGGGGTCACCCGGCCGCAGCAGCGCAACGTCGAGGGCTGGGTCGAGCGCAAGCGGCCGGGGACCGCGGCTGCCGCCGCGGCGGCTGCGGCGCGGGCCGGGCAGACCTCGACGGAGGACCCGGAGGCGACGGAAGCTGCTCCCGGCGCGTAACCTGGGGGACATCCAAGCGCCTCGGACGTGAGTCGTCCCCGGGTGCGCCAGCCAACCCCCACAGCAGCTAAGCCGCGCGCTGCGGCAGGTCCAGCGCGCGTCAGCAACGAGGAGACGGTGCAGTGACCGGGATCAAAACGTCCGGTGAGAAGAATTTGATGCTCTTCTCCGGCCGCGCACACCCCGAGTTGGCCCGGGAGGTGGCGGAGCAGCTGGGTGTGGACATTGTTCCGACCAAGGCTCTGGACTTCGCCAACGGTGAGATCTATGTCCGCTACGAGGAGTCCGTCCGCGGCGCCGACGCCTTTGTGCTGCAGAGCCACACGGCTCCGATCAACCAGTGGATCATGGAGCAGCTCATCATGATCGACGCCCTGAAGCGGGCGTCGGTGAAGAGCATCACCGTGATCATGCCGTTCTACGGCTACGCCCGTCAGGACAAGAAGCACCTGGGTCGGGAGCCGATCTCGGCGCGGCTGATAGCTGACCTCCTGAAGCAGGCGGGTGCGGACCGGCTGATGTCGGTGGACCTGCACACGGCGCAGATCCAGGGGTTCTTCGACGGCCCGGTGGACCACCTGTTCGCGCTGCCGCTGCTGGCGGACTACGTGGGCGGCAAGGTGGATCGGGACCGGCTGACGATCGTGTCGCCGGACGCGGGCCGGGTGCGGGTGGCGGACCAGTGGTCGGACCGGCTGGGTGCGCCGCTGGCGATCATCCACAAGCGGCGTGACCCGAACGTGGCGAACAAGGTGATGTCGGCCGAGGTCGTCGGTGATGTGCGGGACCGTGTCTGCGTGCTGGTCGACGACATGATCGACACTGGTGGCACCATCTGTGCGGCGGCGGATGCGCTGTTCGAGCAGGGTGCGGCCGACGTGATCGTGGCGGCGACGCACGGGGTGCTGTCGGGTGCGGCGACCGATCGTCTGAAGAACTCGCGGGCGAGCGAGTTCGTGTTCACCAACACCCTGCCGACGCCGGGTGAGCTGCAGCTGGACAAGGTGACGACGCTGTCGATCGCGCCGCTGATCGCGCGGGCGATCCGTGAGGTCTTCGACGACGGTTCGGTGACGAGCCTGTTCGAGGGCGTCTGACGGATATCGGGCGCGTGCGTGTGACGCTCGTCGCCCGGGTGGCGGTAGCCGCCTGATCGTTTTGGGTCCCTCGCCGGGTCTGGGCTATGCTCAGGAAACTGCCCGGCGAGGGAGTCCCGTTTGCGTGTGACTCCGTGATCGACGCGCTGCACCGCTGTTACAGCGGATTGTTGTGCGAGATGCCGCCGGGCGACTCATCCCAGTTCTTTCGGGTGAGGTTCTGCCGGTGGCTTTCTTCGTTTTCGGGGACGGTCGGTCCGGTCGGCGCCCGCCCCGTTTCCGAGGAGTGCCGTCATGGCCGAGATCCGTCTTGCAGCTGAGCCCCGCAACGAGTTCGGCAAGGGTGCGGCCCGTCGTGCCCGCCGCGCCGGCCTGGTGCCCGCCGTCGTCTACGGCCACGGTGTCGACCCGGTCCACGTCAACCTGCCGAGCCACGCGCTGATGCTGGCGCTGAAGACCCCGAACGTGCTGCTGTCGCTGCCGATCGACGGCAAGGACGAGTTCGTGCTGCCGAAGGCCGTGCAGCGGGACGCGATCAAGCGCAACATCAAGCACGTCGACCTGCTGCTGGTGAAGCGCGGCGAGAAGGTCACCGTCGAGATCCAGATCCTGACCGAGGGCGAGCTGGCCCCGGGCGGGAACCTGCTGGAGCACATCCTGAACACCCTGCCGCTGGAGGCCGAGGCCACCCACCTGCCCGAGTCGGTCACCGTGTCGGTGGCGGGCCTGGAGTCCGGCAACGCGATCCTGGCGAAGGACATCCAGCTGCCGAAGGGCGCGACCCTGGCCGTGGACCCGGAGACCGTGGTCCTGCAGGTCGTGTCGGCGCAGGTCGAGGCTCCGGCCGAGGGCACCGACGAGGCTGCCGCCGAGGCCTGATCCCTCCCGGTTCTCCTTCGCTGCCCCGGCCGTGTTCCCACCGGCCGGGGCAGCGGTGTCTTCGCAGGCGGCGGAGGCGGTGCGGCAGTGTCGTTGGTTGATGGGCTGGGATTCGAACGTGCCGAGTTCCGAGTGGGCCGGTGCTGAGGGAGGATGTCGCGGGTGAGCGAGGAACTGGACGGTCCGTGGCTGGTCGTGGGTCTGGGCAATCCCGGCCCCGAGTACGCGGGGAACCGGCACAACATCGGTTTCATGGTGGCTGATCTGCTGGCGGGGCGGATGGGTGCGCGGTTCAAGGCGCACAAGAGCCGCAACCAGGTCGCCGAGGGGCGGCTGGCGGGGCGGCGGGTGGTGCTGGCGAAGCCGCTGTCCTTCATGAACCTCTCGGGTGGACCGGTGACGGCGCTGCGGGATTTCTACAAGGTGCCGGTGGACCGGTTGGTGGTGGTCCACGACGAGCTGGACATCGACTATGCGGCGCTGCGGCTGAAGAAGGGCGGCGGCGACAACGGCCACAACGGGCTGAAGTCGCTGACGAAGTCGCTGGGGCCCGACTACTTCCGGGTCCGGGCCGGGGTGGGGCGTCCGCCGGGGCGGATGGAGGTCGCGGACTTCGTGCTGAAGGACTTCTCCTCGACCGAGCGCAAGGAGTTGGACTGGTTCGTGGACCGGGCGGCGGATGCCGTGGAGGCGCTGCTGACGGAGGGCCTGGAGCGGGCGCAGACGACGTACAACTCCTGACCGCGGGTCGGGGGGCCGACCGCGGCGGTCCGATCCGTACGGCCCGACTGTCGCCGTGGGACCGCCGCCGCGCGACTGCCGCCGCCCGACCGCCGCCGCGCGGCTGCCGCCGCCCGACCGCCGCCGCGCGGCTGCCGCCGCCCGACGGCCCGGCCCGATCCCGGGGGCTCCGGCGCCACCGTGATCGGGTCGGCGGTGGCGGCGGGGTCGCGGCGGGGTCGCGCCGGGGTCGCGGCGTGCGGGATTCGGCGGATTCTTACCTGCCGTGGACCTTCCCGGGGCGAGGGGGCGCGGGTTGCGACTCGGCTGTGGGCGGGCTGGACGGTCCGGGCGAGGGTCCTCCCTGACGCTGGTCAGGCTGCCAAATCGTATACATGCCACCGCAGTTGATCTGAAGGTCAGTGGTGCTCCGGTGAAGAACTTCGCGGCGCGGCCATGAAATTTTTGATGCTTGTCTGCTTTGGTGACAATTGACATCCCTTGACTGGCAATTGACGATGTGATGTGTCCCTGAGAGGTGTGTGTCTCCTGGGACTGTGCACATCGGAAGTAGTTCAGTGAGGGGAAACATGTCCATATCCCGGCGTGCCGTGACGGCGCGCTCCCTTGGTGTCACCGCTGCTGCGGCGGCGATCGCCTTGGGTGCTGCCGGCACCGCCTTCGCCTGCAACGCAGCGGACTTCACTCCGTCGGTCAGTTGCAACCAGGCGACGGGCCAGGCGCAGATCACGGTCACCGAGTCGGCGACCTACGGCGCCACGGTCTCGGTCTTCACCGACGCGGCCGAGCAGAACCAGGTGGGTACCACCCAGCAGATTGCCCCGGTCGACGAGGGCACGCCCAAGCCCGCGGTGGTTGACGTGCCGTGGCAGAAGACCGGTCCCTGGACCATCAAGGTCGTCGCCACCGACAACAACACCCCGCACACGTTCAAGCTGTCGCTGGCCGCGCCCAGCGGTGACTGCGCCGCGCCCGCGCCGTCGAAGAGCGCGACGCCCCCCGCCTCGCCCTCTCCGTCCGCGAGCGTGTCGGCCACGGCCACCAGCAAGGCCCCGGCTCCGTCCGCCTCGGCCAGCGCGTCGCCGAGCAAGTCGGCCACGGCCACTGCTTCGCCGAGCGCCTCGGCGTCGACCGGTGCGGCTCTCGCCGAGACCGGTGGCGGCAGCGACAGTGGGATGCTGCTGGGCATCGCCGCCGGTCTGGTCGTGCTGGGCGGTGGCGCGGTGTTCGTCGTGCGTCGCCGTGCGGCTGCGGGTCGCCACTGATCAGCACCCTGCTGACGGGCCGACGGCCCGCCTCCCCGGCCGGAAGTGGGCGGGGAGGCGGGCCGTCGGTGTGTCGGTCGGTACTGCCGGTCAGCCGGTGTTGCGGAGGCCGGCCGCGATGCCGTTGACGGTGAGCAGCAGCGCGCGGGCGCGGAGCGGGTCGTCCTCGACGCCGTTGGCGGCGTCCTCGCGCTGACGGCGGAGCAGGGCCACCTGGAGGTAGGAGATCGGGTCGAGGTAGGCGTCCCGGATGGCGAAGGTCTGCTTGAGCACCGGGGTGTGTTCGAGGAGGTCGTTCTCGCCGCTGACGCGGAGGACCTCCTTGAGGGTGAGCGCGTGTTCGGCCTCGATGAGGTCGAAGATGTGCTTGAGCTCGTCGGGGACGAGCTGGTCGACGTAGTGGCGGGCGATCCGCAGGTCGGTCTTGGCCAGCGTCATCGCGACGTTGGAGATGAAGTTGCGGAAGAAGTGCCACTCGCTGTGCATTTCTTCGAGGATGTCGCCGAGTCCGGCGTCGCGGGCGGCGGCGAGGCCGGAGCCGACGCCGTACCAGCCGGGGACGATCTGCCGGGACTGGGTCCAGCCGAAGACCCAGGGGATGGCGCGGAGCCCGTCGAGGCCGGCGCCGCTGTCGGGGCGGCGGCTGGGGCGGGAGCCGAGGTGGAGCGAGGCGAGCTGGTCGACCGGGGTGGCCGCGAAGAAGTAGGACGGGAGGTCGGGGTCCTCGACCAGCCGGCGGTAGGCGGTGTGGGCGCCGTCGGAGACGGTGTCCATGGTCGCGTCCCAGCGGGACAGGGCTTCCGCGGACTGCCGGGGGGCGGTGTGGAGGGCGCTGGCCTCCAGGGTCGCGGAGACGGTGAGTTCGAGGTTCTCCCGGGCCAGGGCCGGGATGAGGTACTTGTCGGAGATGACCTCGCCCTGCTCGGTGACCTTGATCTCGCCTTCGAGGGTGCCGTAGGGCTGGGCGAGGATGGCCTCGTGGGAGGGGCCGCCGCCGCGCCCGACGGTGCCGCCGCGGCCGTGGAAGAGCCGGAGCCGGATGCCGTAGCGGTGGGCGACGTCGCGGAGCCGGCGCTGGGCCCGGTGGATCTCCCACTGGCTGGTGGTGATGCCACCGAACTTGCTGGAGTCGGAGTAGCCGAGCATGACCTCCTGGACGTCGCCGCGCAGCGAGACCAGCAGCCGGTAGGAGGGGTCGCGCAGCATCTCGTCGAGGATGGTGTCGGCGGCGCGGAGCTCGTCGGTGGTCTCCAGCAGCGGGACGATGCCGATCTTGGCGATGCCGGCGTGGAGGTCGATCAGTCCGGCCTCGCGGGCGAGGACGGTGGCGGCGAAGACGTCGTCGGCGCCCTGGCACATGGAGATGATGTAGCTCTCGACGATCTCCGGGCCGAAGCGCTCGAAGGCGTCGCGGACGGTCTGGAAGACGCCGAGGGTCTTGGTGCCGAGGGCGTCGAGCGGGGCGGGGCTGGGCGCGAGCGGGCGGCGGGACTTGAGCTCCTTGGCGAGCAGCCGCTGCCGGTACTCGCGGGGCATGTCGGTGTAGCGCCAGGCCTCCTCGCCGAGGCGGTCGAAGAGCTGGCCCAGGGTGTGGTGGTGGGCGTCGGCGTGCTCGCGGACGTCCATGGTGGCGAGCTGGAGGCCGAAGGCGGCGACGGTGCGGATGGCGCGGTTGAGCCGTCCGTCGGCGACGAGCTGGCCGCGGTGCTCGCGCAGGGAGTCCTGGATGACCTGGAGGTCGGCGAGCAGCGGGGCGGTGCCGAGGTAGTCGCGGCCCTCGACGTGGGGGGTGCCGTTGGCGAGCCGGGCGCGGGTGTTCTCCAGCTTCTGCCGGATGCAGGTGGCCTTGAGCCGGTAGGGCTCCTCGGCGTTCATCCGCTTGTAGCGGGGGCTGATCTCGGGGAGCTGGTCGAGGTCCGCGTCGAGGCTGGCGAGCAGCGCGTCGCTGGCGCCGGAGAGCCTGACCGAGTTGGAGAGCGCGGCGCGGAGGTCGTCGACGACGTCGAGGGCGTCCTTGATGCCGTACTCGTGCTGGAGCACCAGGACGTCGAGGGTGACGGCGGGGGTGACGTTGGGGTTGCCGTCGCGGTCGCCGCCGATCCAGGTGCCGAAGGTCAGCGGGCGGACGCCGGGCGGGAGTTCGATGCCGACCCGGGCGAGTTCCTCGTTGAGCTCCTCAAGGACGTCGGGGACGGCGCGCTTGTAGAGCTCGTCGAGGTAGTAGATCGCGTTGCGGGCCTCGTCGGCGGGCTCGGGGCGGGCGATCCGGAGCTCGTCGGTCTGCCAGAGCAGGTCGATGACCTCGGCGAGGCGGCGGTCGGCCTGGCGGCGTCCGCTGGGCCGGGTGGGGGTGTCGGTCTGTTCGAGGAGTTCGGCGATCCGACGGAGCTTGGTGAGGACGCTGCGGCGGGCGGCCTCGGTGGGGTGGGCGGTGAAGACCGGCCGGACGGCGAGGTGCGCGAGGGTGTCGGCGAGCTGCTGCGGATCGGCGCCGGCGAGCTTGTCGGCGGTGCGGGCGAGCAGGGAGCCTTCCTGGGCGCGGAGGACGCCCACCTCGCGGCCGCGGTGGACCTGTTCGGTCACGTTGGCGAGGTGGAAGTAGGTGGAGAAGGCCCGGACGAGCTTGGCCGCGGTCTCGACGTCGGTCTCTTCGAGGAGCGCGGAGGCGGCGGCGCTGTCGCTGCGGGTGAGGGCGCGGACCTCCTCGACGAGGTCGAGCAGTTCCTGGCCCTCCTGGCGGACCAGGGTCTGGCCGAGGAGCTCGCCGAGGCGGCGGATGTCGGCGCGGAGGGCGGCGTTGTCGGCCTCGACGGGACTGCTGTCGACAGGTGCGGTGGCGGGGGTGGCGCTGCGGGCTTCGGCGGTGGTTGAGGCCGAGGTGACGGTCTCGTGGGCGCTGCTCACGCTGGTGCTCCCTTGCAGGTGGGTGGGGCATCGGCTCTGCGGACCGCGCTGTCCGACGCGACCAGCATAGGTGTGGGCATTGCCGGGGCCGAGGCGGCATTCGTATGCCGGACACGGGTCGTGGCGGGTCGGACCCGCTTGGGGGGCTAACCCCCACGACCGGCGGATGGTCCTTCCGTAGGCTGGGTCCATGAGCATGGCGACGCCCTTGACGGGCGCGGGGGAGTCGGCGGGGCTGTGGCCGCGTCGGCGGAGTATGTGGTTCGACCTGGTGGTCGCGGGTACGGCGGCGGTCGAGTGCGTGATCGGTGCGGCGGCGTTCGTCCGGAACCAGGGGTTCGGCGTGGGCTGGATGGTCGCGGTGGGGGTGTTCGGACTGTTCGCGAGTCTGACGCTGCTGCTGCGGCGGCGCTGGCCGCTGCTGCCGGTGGTGGCCGCGCTGTCGACGATTCCGCTGCAGTCGGGCTACGTACTGCTGATGGTGGGTCTGTACACGCTGGGCGCGTACCGGCCGGAGGGGGTGGCCGCGCGGTTCTCGGAGCGGCGGGCGATGTCGCTGCTGTGCGCGGTGGCGATCGCGGAGACGACGCTGGTGTCGGCGTTGACGATCGGCACCCAGCAGACGGAGGCGCTGCACAACGGCGTGCCGGAGTACGTGCTGCTGATCATGTCGGTGCTGGTGGCGGTGGGGATCACGGTCGCGCCGACGATGCTGGGCCTGTACGTGGGGGCGCGGCGGCGGTACTGGGAGGCGTTGAGCGAGCGCGCGGAGGGCCTGGAGACGGAGCTGGCGCTGCTGGCGGAGCAGGCGAGCGAGCGGGCGCAGCGCGCGCAGGTGGAGGAGCGGGCGCGGATCGCCCGGGAGATGCACGACGTGGTGGCGCACCGGGTGAGCCTGATGGTGGTGCACGCGGGGGCGCTGGAGCGGGTGGTGCACCGGGATCCGGACCGGGCGGCGGAGAGCGCGAAGCTGATGGGGGACATCGGCCGGCAGGCGCTGGACGAGTTGCGGCAGATCCTGGGAGTGCTGCGGACGGTGGAGTCCTCGCCGGTGAGCGGGCGGGAGGCGGCGGCGGTGCTGGCGGTGCCGACCTCGGACGGGCCGGGGCTCGGCGACATTCCGCGGCTGGTGGACGAGTCGCGGGCGACGGGGCTGCGGGTGCGGCTGACCGTGGGGGGCGCGCGTCGGGCGTTGAGCGCGGACACCGAGCGGACGGCGTACCGGGTGGTGCAGGAGGCGCTGACCAATGTGCTGAAGCATGCGCCGGGGGCGGATGCGGAGGTGGTGGTGGCGTACGTGCCGGGCGGTGTGGCGCTGGCGGTGTCCAACAGCTGCCCGCTGGGCGACGGTCCGCCGGCCGGCCGTTCGCTGCCGAGCGGGGGGAACGGGCTGGTCGGGATGGAGGAGCGGGTGACCGCGCTGGGCGGGGTGTTCTCGGCCGGGGCGACCGGTGAGGGCGGGTTCCGGGTGGAGGCGAAGCTGTCGGTGGCACGGTAGCGGGGCAGTCCAGCCGTGTGCCACAATGCCTGCGACAATGCATTGGCACAATGCATGGGACAAAGTGAGCGCGGGGGTGGCCGTCGATGAGCGGTGCGGTGGTGGTGGGACTGGTCGCCGGGGCGGGGATGGTCCTGGGGACGGTCGTCGGCTGGCTGCGGCTGCGCCGGGACGCCCCGGCGGCGCGCTTCCGGCGGGCGGACCGGTGGGCCAGGGAGGCCGACCTCGCCCTGCCGCCGGAACTGGTGGCGCCGCTGTCGGACCGGCTGCGCCGGCGGGCCATGGCGACGGCGGTCGGCATGGCGGTGCTGGTGGCCCCGGTCTGGGGGATCACCGCCTGGTACAACGTCTCGCGGAAGCTCTACGCCTCGCCGTCGCCGTTCACCGGGCCGGGGCTGGTGGTCGTGGTGTTCGTGCCGACGCTGCTGGTCGGCGTCCTGGCGCACCTGTGGGACGTCGGGCACCAGCAGCGGCGGCCCGGCCCACGGGTGGCCCGCCTGGAGCGGGTGCGGCTCGGGAACGTGCTGCCGCTGTGGGCGATCCGGCTGACCCGGGGTGCGGCCGTGCTGCCCCCGCTGGCCGGCGCCGGGACCCAGCTGTGGCTCCAGCACTGCGGCTACGCCCGTGGGGCGGAGCTCTACGGATACGGCGCGGTGCTGCTGCTGTGCGTCCTCGGCGTCAACCTGGTCGAGCGGCAGCAGACGGTGGTCCTCAACGGGCCGCAGCGGGCCGGTTCGCCGCAGGAGCTCGCCTTCGACGACGCCCTGCGGATCCAGACGGCGCTGATCCTCGGCGCGCTGCTGCCGGGCCTCTCCTGCCTGGCGTCCAGCCTGCTGCTGCAGTCGGTGTTCGACGCCGTTCCCTACGGCAGCACCGCGGGCCCGGACGCCCTGTACCCCTGGGTGCTGCTCAGCGTCGGCTGCACGGTGGGCCACCTGCTGATCGCGCGTCGGGCCGGCCGCCGGTACTACCGTGGTACGACGCCGGGGCTCCCTCCGGTCGAACCGCCGACCCCGGAGACCGTCCCGTGCTGATCGCCCTCGACCCCGCGTCGCCCGTGCCGCCGTTCGAGCAGATCCGGGCGCAGATCGCCGAGCTCGCCCGCAGCGGGGCGGCGCCGGTCGGGATGCGGCTGCCGACGGTGCGGCGGCTGGCGGAGGACCTGGGGCTGGCGGTGAACACCGTCGCCAAGGCGTACCGGGAGCTGGAGGCCGCCGGGGTGGTGGAGACCCGGGGCAGGCACGGCACCGTCGTGGCTGCCTCCGGCGACTCCTCGCGCCGGGCCGCCGCCCAGGGCGCGGCGGTGTACGCGGGGCTGGTGCGCGGCCTGGGCGTACCGCTCGACGAGGCCCGCGCGGTGGTGGACGCGGCGCTGCGGGACGCCTACGGCGAGGCCGGGGCCGTGGCGGGAGCCGGGCCGGCGGCGACCCGGCTGCCCTGACGGCCCGGTGCGCGGCCCGGCGAGCGGCCCGGAAGACGGATTCAGAGCGCGGCCCGGCGCGCGGATCAGAGCGCGTCGGCCAGGAACTGCAGCCGTTCCGGCGCGGTGCCGGTGATCAGCGCGGTCAGCGCCTGGTCCATGGTCCGGCCGAGGTACCACTCGCCGGTGTGGTCCAGGCTGTAGACCCGGCCCTCGGCGTCGATGACCAGCAGGGCCTGGCCGCCGCGCTCCTCGCCGAGCGGGGCCAGCGGCAGGTCCAGGGCCCGGCCGAGGTCGGCGAGGGTGCGCGGCTGGTGCAGGCCGGCCAGCGGGTTGATGGTGAACGGGGTGCGGGCGTGGTCCCGGCCGCCGCCCTCCAGGTCCACCGTCAGACCGCCGAACTCCGACCAGGCTTCGACGGCGGCCGGGAAGACCGAGTGCCGGGGGCCGTCCGGGGACTCGTGGTTGATCAGGGCGTCCGCCCACTGCTCGGCCCGGGGCAGCTGCCGACGGCCGGGGAACCAGCCCGCCTGGGTGAGCACGGAGGCGGCTTCGGCGGGAAATCGGACGTCCATGGCGGTGGTTCCGTTCTGAGCGGTTCTGGTCGGCCCGGTGGGGGCGCCGCCGGAGCGGTGCGGGCCGAGGAGGTGCGGTCAGGCTGTCGGGAGAGTCCGGGTGCCGGGCGGGTCAGGCGGCGGGCAGCACGACGGTCTGCACCCCGAAGTGGGCGAGCAGCGCCGTGCAGGAGCGGCAGGGCGGCTGGTGGGTGCCGTGCGCGGGGTCTCCCACCTCGCGTATCCGCACAGTCGTCATCCGGGCCCCGCGCAGGGACTTCCGGGCGTCCGACTCGGTGAAGGGCTTGCGGGAGGCCCGCTTGGAGCGGCTCGCCTCGGCGCCGCCGAAGAACTGGGAGAGCAGCACCGTTTCCGGGCAGCGGCCGGTGAAGCGCTCCCGCTGGGCCGACGGCAGGGCGTCCAGGAACTCGGCGACCAGGGGGTGCAGCGGCGGGGGCGTCCCGTTCTTCTCGCCCACGTGGGTGTGGGTGTCGCCGCGCACGGAGAGGGCGGCGGCCACTATGGGCATCAGACTGTCCCGGCGCTGCCGCAGGAGTGGTGCGGCGGTCGTCGGTTGGCGTGCTTCGGTGTCCACGTCGGTAGGTCCTCACTGTCCTCGCGCACGGCGGAGCAGGGACACTTGCCGCGCGGCAGCCCCCGTCGGTGAGGGCCGCCCACCGCTGCTGCAAGGGTCCAGCTTGCCAAATGCCCACTATGCGAGGGAAGTCGGGGTGCGGATCCGGGCGTGCGCGGGCAGCGCCCGGGCTTCCGGCACAGGCGGAGATCCGGAGGCTGGACGCAGCCCCTAGTCTTGGACCGGCAGCCAGTTCCAGCAGGGGGCAACTCGATGACGACAGGTCGGCCCAACGCGGCCTACGCCGGGCAGGTCGTGCACTTCCCCGATCCGTTGCGGTCCACCGCATACCCGAACGGGGTCCGGGTCGACGGCCGGGGTTTTCCGGACTTCGGTCCTTATGCGCGGGCGGTGGCCGAGGTCGCCGACCCGCCCGCCGGCTTCGGCGTGGACGAGTTGCGGCTGACCGACTACGTGTCGGCGAATGCCGCGCTCCACGCCTCCGGCCATGAATTGTGGGCTGACGCGGAGTCACCGGTGGTCACCCCGGCCGGGTGGACCTGGCACCACTCGGTCGGACCGGCCCAGCCGGGCAGCCGCCGGATGGAGCTGGTCCCGGTCGAGGTGAAATCGCTGCTCCGGCACCACGGCGGGCTGGTGCTGTCCACCGCCGACCATGCCAAGCGCGGCACCCGTCCGCTGCAGGAGCGGCGGCCGGTGCACTTCCCGTTGGCGCCGCTGCAGCCGCCGACCGGGGTCGCGGCCCCGGAGGGCGCGGAGTCGGCCGAGGGTGCGACCGCCGGCGGCGTCAGCGAGGCGCGGGTGCAGTCGGCCGAGGAGGGCCTCGGCTACAGCCTGCCGGGTGCGTTCCGGACGTTCCTGAAGGCGGCCGGCGGGCTGGCGCCCAAGGGCGTGGCGCTGAACACGGAGTTCGGCATCCTGGTCGACCAGCCGTTCCTCACGCTCGGTCAGGAGCGCTCCGTCAACGACCTGGTGTATGCCAACAAGTGCCTGCGCGACCATCTGACCAAGGACTACCTCGGCATCGGCTACGCCCAGGGCGGGCTGATCGCACTGAAGGTCAAGGGCGGCTCGATCGGCACGGTGTGGTTCCTGCCGCACGACGACGCCCGGGACGACGGCAGTCCGGAGCTGACGCCGGACCGGCGCTGCGAGCGGCTGCTGCTCCCCTGCGGCAACGACTTCGACGACTTCCTGCTGCGGCTCGCGGGCAGCCCGCCCGAGCTGCAGACAGTGGCACAGCTGATGGTGGACGGCGGCTTCGCCCGCGCCGTCCCGGTGGAGGGGTGAGCCGGGCGTGGTGACCTACGCGGACGCGCAGCAGCGCGCCGAGCAGTGGATCAATGAGGGTGTGCCCTCGTACCAGCGCCGCGAGGTGCGGGTGCGGGAGTTCGACCTGGGCTTCGTGGCCTGGGCGGTGGACCGCGCGGACGGTCCGGCGTCGGACGGCGGCGCGGTGCGGATGGTGATCTCCCGGGAGACCGGGGCGACCACGCTGTGGCCGGCCCTGCCGATCAACGACGTGGTGCGCCGCTACGAGGAGGCCTACGGCCGCCCGGTCGGCGCCACCCCGGCCCGGATGCCCTCGCCGCCGGACGCGGAGGCGGCGGAGGCGACGTCCTTCCTGCTGAGTCCGCCGCAGTGGCTGAAGGAGGCCGGGGAGGCGGCGATCGCCGCCGAGGCGGTCCGGCCGCCGGCCAACCTCTGGGGCCCGGGCGAGCGCACGCCCACCCCGTCGGTTGCGCCGGCCCCGAACGCGTCGGTCGCCCCGGAGGAGGAGCCGGCCCTGCTGGTGGCCCCGCCGGTGTCGCCGGGTCCGCCCGGCGAGGTGCCGACGATGCTGGCCCCGCCGTCCCCGCCGCAGGCCCAGTCGCAGCAGCAGTTCCGGCCGGAGTTCCGGCCGCCGCCGCAGCCCCCGGTGCAGCAGCAGCCCCCGGTGCAGCCGCCGCAGCCCGCGCCCTCGCTGGACTACGCGCCGACGATGCTGGCCGCCCCGCCGGTCGCGCCGCCGCAGGCACCGGACGGGCCGCGGCCCGCGCCCGACCGTCCGCTGCCCAACGGCCCCCTGTCCCACCAGGCGGCACCCGTCCAGGCCCCGTCGCACCAGGCCCCGTCGCACCAGGCGCCGCCGCACCAGGCGCCGCCGCACCAGGCGCCGCCGCCCCCGCCGCCGTCGCTGCGCCCGCAGACTCCTCCGCCCGCGGTGCCGCAGTCGCCCTCGGTGCCGCCGAACTCGCCGCCCCCGCCGCCGTCGGCGCCGCTGGGTGCCGACGAGGCGGACAGCTATGTCCCGACGCAGTTCGCCGCAGCCCTGGACCTGGGCCTGAACGCCCCCGACCGGCGCGGCGGGTCGGTGCCTCCGCCGCCGCCCCCGCCGGTGCCCTTCGGCCCGCAGTCGCCGCAGTCCGGCCGGGCCGTGCCGCCGCCCTCGACCGGGCCGGTGCAACTGCCTCCGGCGCCGACCGTGCCGACCGTCGGCCCGGGCTACATGGCGGTGCTCCGCTACCGCGGCCCGGACGGCTCCGAGCAGCAGATCATCCAGCGTTCGACGCCGGGGATGCCGCACCCGGAGTGGCAGATCCTGCAGGAGGTCCGGCGCCTGAACGTGCCGCCGGAGCAGGTGCTGGAGCTGCACACGGAGCTGGAGAGCTGCGACCTGCCGGCCGGCTACTGCCGCCGGATGGTGCAGGAGGCCTGGCCCAACGTCCGGGTGTCGAGCAACGCCGCCTACGGGCGGGACCGGGCGGCGCGGCAGCGCGGGATCCAGCTGCTGCTGGAGCACCATGCCGAGCTGCACACCCATGCGGCGGGTCCGGTGCCGCAGCGCTCGCTGCGGGCGCCGCTTCCCGCCCCGGGCTCGGTCCCGCCCCCGCCGCAGCTGCCGCCGCAGGCGCTCGCGGACGAGCTGGTGCAGGCCTTCGGCGCGCAGAACGTGTTCCGCTACGAGCCGCAGGCGGTGTCCCGCCAGGGCGTGCCCGAGGTGGTGTCGATGGCGCTGACCTGGGCCGGCCTGCCGATGGACTTCGGCCCGTTCTTCTGGGGGCAGGGCCAGCCGGGCCGTCCGGTGCCGACGTTGGCCGAGCTCGCGGCGGAGCGCGGGGTCATGGCGGGTCCGGACGCCGGCACCTACCTGGTGCTGGGCAACGACTACGGCCGCCAGCTCTGCGTCCAGTACGGGACTGCGGCGATCGTGGCGGTGGACCTGGGGACGCCGGCGCAGCCGGCGGGCCCGGAGGCCACGCAGCCGCGGTTCGTCAACAGCGGGCTGCCGGAGTTCATCCGCTCGCTGGCCGTGCTCGGCCGGCTGTGGCGCTACCGGTTCGGGCTGACGCCGGATCAGGCCGGCCGGTGGACGACCGACCTCCAGACCCAGTTGGCGGCGGTGGACCCGGCCGCCCTGGCCGACCCGGAGAGCTGGTGGGCGGTGCTGCTGGAGCAGTTGTGGGACGGCTTGTTCTGAGCTGAGGGTGTCGGTCCTCTCGGGCGCAGGATGGATCTGTGCAAAATGGATCAGATATTGATCATTTGCATCGATGATCCATTCAACGGACGAGAGGACCAGCCCAATGAGCGACGCCGTCTCTCCGCACGGCTTCACCGTCACCCGTCGTGGATACGAGGTTCGCCAGGTCGAGCAGGCCGTCGGCCAGGTCACCGCCGAGCGGGACCGGGCCTGGCAGCGGCTGTCCGACCTGGGTGAGGAGACGCGCAGGCTGGAGCGGGAGCTCGACGGCGTCGTCCGGGCCGTGGCCGAGGCGGCGCCGCCGGCCTTCGGCGAGCTGGGTGAGCGCGCCCAGCGGCTGCTCGCCCTGGCGGAGGACCAGGCGGCGGCGCTGGCCGACGAGGCGGCGCGGCTCGCCGAGGAGCTGCGGGACACCGCCCGGGCGGAGGCCGAGCGGGAGGAGAACGAGGCCGCGGCCTACGGGAGCGAGGTCCGGGCCGAGGCCGACCAGTACGCCGAGCGCGAGCTGGCGTGGGCCGAGGAACAGGCCCGGACCGGGATGGCGGAGGCGGTCCGGGAGGCCAGGGTGCTGCTGGACGCGGCCGAGGCGGACGTGGCCGCGACCCGGGCCCGCGCGGCGGGGGAGTCCCGCGAGGCCCACGCCGAGCTGGCCGCCAAGCAGCTGGCCGCCGACGAGGAGCAGGACGCGGTGGAGGCCGAGGTCACTGCCTGGGAGGATGCGGCCACGGCCAAGGTGGAGCGGCTGCTGGGCGAGGCGGAGCGGCACGGCCGGGCGATGCGCGCCCGCGCCGCCGACGTCGAGGCCGAGGCCGGGATGCAGGCGGAGCGCCTGGTCGAGGCCGCGCACCGGGAGGCGGAGCGGATCGGCGCGGCCTCGGCGCGTGAGGAGGAGGCCTTCGCCGAGCAGCGGAGCGAGGTCCGCGCCCATCTGGACCACATCCGGCAGACGCTGATGGTGCTGACCGGCGCGGTCGTGCCCGGGCCGGACGAGGACGAGGAAGAGACCAGGGGCGAGGTCAGGGGCGAGGTCGGGGTCGGGGTCGGGGCGGAGCTCGAACCGGCACCCGGGGCCGAGCCGGAGGACGGGCCTGAGGCCGAGCCCGAGGCCGAGCCGGGGGCCGAGGCAGGCGGGCCTGCGGGGGCGCAGGCCGGGTGACCCGGGCGGCCGTCGTCCCCAGGCTGTGGACAACTTCGCGGCCGGCGCGGGACCGGACGGCACGCGGACGGGTGGAAAACGGTCGGGCGGCCTGTCGGGCCGGGGGCGTACGCTGGAATCCCCCGGCTGCCTCGCAGACGGGGTGCTTCGCGTTGCCCCCCGGCTGAGAGAAGTCCATGAGCCTGACCGGCCTGCTTGACGTTGTCGCGTCCGACCCGGCCCTCGCTGAGGCGGCGCAGTCCGCGCTCGCCGGGGACCGCCGCCAGCTGGACCTGGTGGGTCCGCCCGCTGCCCGGCCGTTCGCGGTCGCGGCCCTCGCCCGTGCCCTCGCCGACGCTGCCAAGGGGCAGCGCGGCCGGCCGGTCCTGGCCGTCACCGCGACCGGCCGCGAGGCCGAGGACCTGGCGGCGGCGCTCGGCTCGCTGCTGCCGCCGGACACCGTGGCGGAGTTCCCGGCCTGGGAGACCCTGCCGCACGAGCGGCTGTCGCCGCGCTCCGACACGGTCGGCCGACGGCTCGCGGTGCTGCGCCGGATCGCCCACCCGCGCGCCGACGACCCGGCCGCCGGGCCGCTGCAGGTGATCGTGGCGCCGATCCGCAGCGTGTTGCAGCCGCAGGTCAAGGGCCTGGCGGAGCTGGAACCGGTCAGCCTGGCGGTGCGGCAGGAGGTGGACCTGGAGGACCTGGTCCGCCGACTGGCCGCAGCCGCCTACCAGCGGGTCGAACTGGTGGAGAAGCGCGGCGAGTTCGCCGTGCGCGGCGGCATCCTGGACGTCTTCCCGCCCACCGAGGAGCACCCGCTGCGGGTGGAGTTCTGGGGCGACGAGGTCGAGGAGATCCGCTACTTCAAGGTCGCCGACCAGCGCTCGCTGGAGGTCGCCCAGCACGGGCTGTGGGCCCCGCCCTGCCGTGAGCTGCTGCTCACCGACGCGGTGACGGCGCGCGCCGCCGAACTCGCGGCCGAGCACCCGGAGCTGGCGGACATCCTGGACCGGATCGCCCAGGGCATCGCCGTCGAGGGCATGGAGTCCCTGGCGCCGGTGCTGGTGGACGACATGGAGCTGCTGGTCGACGTGCTGCCGCAGGGCAGCGTCGCCGTGGTCTGCGACCCGGAGCGGGTGCGGACCCGGGCGGCGGACCTGGTGGCGACCAGCGAGGAGTTCCTGCACGCCTCCTGGGTCGCCGCGGCCTCCGGCGGCGACCGGCCGCTGGACGTGGGCGCGGCCTCGCTGTGGTCGATCGCGGACGTCCGCGAGCACGCGGCCGACATCGGCCTGCCCTGGTGGTCGGTCAGCCCCTTCGCCGCCGACGAGTCGGCGGCCACCGGTCCCGACGTGCTCCATCTCGCGATGCACCCGGCCGAGGCGTACCGGGGCGACACCGCCCGTGCCATCGCCGACGCCAAGGGCCGGCTGGCCGAGGGCTGGCGGGTGGTGCTGGTGACGGAGGGTCAGGGACCGGCGTCCCGGATCGCGGAGATGCTGTCCGGGGAGGGCATCGGCGCCCGGCTCACCCCCGACCTGACCACCGCGCCGGACCCCGACGTCGTCCATGTGGCCTGCGGTTCGATCGAGTTCGGCCTGGTCGCGGACGCGCTGAAGCTGATGGTGGTCACCGAGACCGACCTGGCCGGGCAGAAGTCCTCGACCAAGGACATGCGGCGGATGCCCTCGCGCCGCCGCAACGGCATCGACCCGCTGGCGCTGCAGTCCGGCGACTACGTGGTCCACGAGGCGCACGGCGTCGGCCGCTACGTGGAGATGGTGCAGCGCACCGTCCAGGGCGCGACCCGCGAGTACCTGGTGCTGGAGTACGCCCCGGCCAAGAAGGGGCAGCCGGGCGACCGGCTGTTCGTGCCGACCGACCAGCTGGAGCAGGTCACCAAGTACGTCGGCGGCGAGTCCCCCTCGCTGCACCGGCTCGGCGGCGCGGACTGGACCAAGACCAAGTCGCGGGCGAAGAAGGCGGTCAAGGAGATCGCCGGGGACCTGATCCGGCTCTACTCGGCCCGGATGGCCGCCCCCGGGCACGCCTTCGGCCCGGACACCCCCTGGCAGCGCGAGCTGGAGGACGCCTTCCCCTACGCGGAGACCCCGGACCAGCTGACCACCATCGCCGAGGTCAAGGAGGACATGGAGAAGTCGGTCCCGATGGACCGGCTGGTCTGCGGCGACGTCGGCTACGGCAAGACCGAGATCGCGGTTCGGGCGGCGTTCAAGGCGGTCCAGGACGGCAAGCAGGTCGCGGTGCTGGTGCCGACGACGCTGCTGGTCCAGCAGCACTTCTCGACCTTCGCCGAGCGCTACACCAACTTCCCGGTGGTGGTGAAGGCGCTCTCCCGGTTCCAGTCCGACAGCGAGGCCAAGGCCGTGCTGGAGGGGCTGCGCGAGGGCAGTGTCGACATCGTCATCGGCACCCACCGGCTGTTCTCGGCCGACACCCGGTTCAAGGACCTGGGCCTGGTCATCGTCGACGAGGAGCAGCGCTTCGGCGTCGAGCACAAGGAGCAGCTGAAGAAGCTCCGGGCCAATGTCGACGTGCTGACCATGTCGGCGACGCCGATCCCGCGCACCCTGGAGATGGCGGTCACCGGGATCCGCGAGATGTCGACCATCACCACCCCGCCGGAGGAGCGGCACCCGGTGCTGACCTTCGTCGGCGCCTACGACGAGAAGCAGATCTCGGCGGCGATCCGGCGCGAGCTGCTGCGCGAGGGCCAGGTCTTCTACATCCACAACCGGGTCGAGTCGATCGACAAGGCGGCGGCGAAGCTGAAGGAGCTGGTCCCGGAGGCACGGATCGCGACCGCGCACGGGCAGATGGGCGAGACGGCGCTGGAGAAGGTCGTGGTGGACTTCTGGGAGAAGGAGTTCGACGTCCTGGTGTCGACCACGATCGTGGAGTCCGGGATCGACATCTCCAACGCCAACACCCTGATCGTGGAGCGCGGCGACACCTTCGGCCTCTCGCAGCTGCACCAGCTGCGCGGCCGGGTCGGGCGCGGGCGCGAGCGCGGCTACGCCTACATGCTCTACCCGCCGGAGAAGCCGCTGACCGAGACCGCGCACGAGCGGCTGGCGACGATCGCCCAGCACACCGAGATGGGCGCGGGCATGTACGTGGCCATGAAGGACCTGGAGATCCGCGGCGCGGGCAACCTGCTCGGCGGCGAGCAGTCCGGGCACATCGCCGGCGTCGGCTTCGACCTCTACATCCGGATGGTCGGCGAGGCGGTGGCCGAGTACCGCGAGAGCGTCGACAACGGCGGGGCGGAGCCGGAGGAGGAGCCGCTGGACGTCAAGATCGAACTGCCGGTGGACGCCCACATCCCGCACGACTACGCGCCGGGCGAGCGGCTGCGGCTGCAGGCGTACCGGTCGATCGCGGCGGTGAACTCGGAGGAGGACATCGCGGCGGTGCGGGCCGAGCTGACCGACCGCTACGGCAAGCTGCCGGAGCCGGTGGAGAACCTGCTGCTGGTGGCGGGGCTGCGGCTGTTCGCGCGGCGCTGCGGGATCTCCGACATCACCCTCCAGGGGCAGAACATCCGCTTCGGCCCGGCGGAGCTGCGGGAGTCGCAGGAGCTGCGGCTGCAGCGGCTGTATCCGCGCACCCAGGTGAAGGCCGCGACCAAGCTGCTGCTGGTGCCCCGGCCCGGCAGCGGGAAGATCGGCGGCAAGCCGGTGGTCGGCCGGGAGCTGCTGGCCTGGTGCGCGGAGCTGCTGACCACCATCTTCGACGAGCTGGCCGCGGCCGCCGGCGCGGCGGCGCCGCGCCGGTAGCGGCGCCGGGCGGCGCGGGCCGCGGGGCCGCCGCTTCGAGGTTCGGCGCTCCGGCCGGATAAGGTCGGAGCATGCTCCTCGGACTCCTCATGGCGCTCGCCGCCGCCCTGTGCTTCGGCGTCGCCATGGTTCTGCAGGCCCTCGGCGCGCAGCGGCACTCGCCCTCCGCCGAAGGATCGGGCCTGCTCGGAACGGTCCGGGCGATGGTCAACCTGCCGTTCGCGGCGGGTCTGCTGCTGGACGCGCTGGGCTTCGTCGCCCAGCTGATCGCCCTGCGCTCGCTGCCGCTCTACGTCGTCCAGGCGGCGCTGGCGGGCGCGCTGGCGGTCACCGCCGTGCTCGGCGCGGCGCTGCTGCGGATCCGGCTGGGCCGGGCCGAGTGGGCCGGGGTCGCCGGGGTGTGCGTCGGACTCGCGGTCCTCGGCGCCACAGCCGGGGCGGAGGGCCACAAGCAGCCGGGCATGGCCTTCCACTGGATGCTGCTGGCGGCGGTGCTGGTGATCGCCGCGGTCGGCGGCTTCGTCTGGAAGCTCCGCGAGCCGGTCCGGGCGGCCGTCATGGGCACCCTGTGCGGCCTGGGCTTCGGCGTGGTCGGCCTGGCCGTGCGGGTGCTGCCGGCCATCCACGGTCTCGACCTGTGGCCGCTGCTGTCAGAACCGGCCACCTACGCGCTGCTCGCGGGCGGTGCGGTCTCCTTCGTCTTCATGACCGAGGGGGTGCGCGGGGGCAAGGTCACCACGGCGACGGCGGCGATGGTCCTCGGCGAGACGGCCCTGCCCGCCGTCCTCGGTGTGGTGCTGCTCGGCGACCGGACCCGGCCCGGGATGCTCCCGCTGGCCCTGGCCGGATTCGCCCTGGCCGTCGTGGGCGCCCTGGCCCTGGCCCGCTTCGGCGAGGTCTCCCCGGTCGAGGAGGCCCCCGCCGAGGTCGCCGAACCGAGCCACCCCACCCGGATAGGGTGACCGCCGGCCCGGTCAGTTCACGTTCCACTGGCCGGTCTGGTCCGCCATGCCGCTGTCCAGGCCGAACTGGATCTTGACGATTTTGGCACCGGTCGGCACCTGGAAGGTGATGAAGCCGAGCGCGCTGTCGCCGTCGGCGATGTTCAGCGCGGCCGGGAAGCTGCTGCCGGCCGTGGTGTCGTCGACGCCGTCGGCCTGGTACACCTGCCCCTGGCTGTCGACGACCGCCGCGCCGTTGGAGGGCGAGTCGCTGTAGCCGGCGCTGCCGGTGTCCTTGATCCGGAACTGCACGGCGTAGAAGCGCTTGCCGCTGTCCGGGGTGGTGTACTGGTCCGCCCCCTGCGGGTCGGCGACCAGCTTGACCACCGTGACGTCGGCCGACTCGCCCTCCATGCCCTTGAGCGAGATGGTGTCGCCGACCTGTGCGGCCTTCGCCTTGGCCTTGCCCCCCGTGCTCTTGCCGGTGCTCGAACCCGATCCGCCGGCGGACGTGGACTTGACCGAGGTCACCGTGGGCGTGCTGGGGAGCGAGCAGGCGGTGGCGCTGCCGAGTACCAGCGCACCTGTGAACAGGGCGAAGGTGCTCCGACGGGCTGTGAACATACGCTTTGACATGGTGAAACCCCCTGATTTGCGAGCCGTTCGGCGGTTGCCGTGCTGGCATGGCCAATCACACCACTGCTTGTGTACGTCGTCAACCAGAACTGTGGAAGTCATGACGTTCACGCTGTGAACGTTGCTGCGCCGATGCCTTGGGTATGCTCGCCGTCACAGCGCCGGTCTCTCCCCGCCCCGGGGCGACGCCGGCTCAGGCCCAGCAGCAGGAGGCGCAGATGTCCGACCCCGCCGGAGCGGCCCGGGTCAGCGCCGTCGAGATCGCCCGGCTGGCCGGTGTCGGCCGGGCGGCCGTCAGCAACTGGCGCCGTCGGCACCCGGACTTCCCGCGCCCGGTCGGCGGTAGCGAGACCAGCCCGGCCTTCTCGCTGACCGAGGTCGAGGCCTGGCTCCGGGCCCAGGGCAAGATCGCCGAGGTGCCGCTGCGGGAACGCGTCCGGCAGCAGTTGGAGCGGCTCCGCCACCCCGCCGACTCGCCGGCCGCGCCCCTGGTCCCGGCCCTGGCCCTGCTGCTCCTGCTGCAGCGCGACCCCGACCGCTGGCAGTCGCTGGCGCCGCGGCCGGACCAGGAGCTCGCCACCGACCTGCCCGCCGCCCTCGGCCTGCTGGCCGTCCGCACCCTCGGCCCTGACGGCGCCCGGCTGCTGCGGCTGCCCGCGCTCTACGGCAGCACCCAGCTCGGCCTGGCCCGGCTGCTCGCCGAGTACGCCGCCGACTTCCCCGGTGGCGACGGCCCGCAGGCCGCCGCCACCGAGCTGACCGGCGGACCGGCCGACTCCGCGCACCGACCGGGCGCCGCGCTGTCCGCCGAGGTCGCCGCACTGATGGGCCGACTGGCCCGGACCGACGCCCCCGACTCCCTCTACGACCCGGCCTGCGGCGGCGGCACCCTGCTGCTGGCCGCCGGGAGCGACGGCCGGGGCGACGTCCACTGCGGCAGCTGCCACGGCCAGGAGGCCGACCCCGACCTCGCGGCCGTCGCCCTGCTCCGGCTCGCCCTGCGCTGCCCGCTCGGCGTCCCGCTGCCGCTGCCGCTCCACCTCGCCGCCGGGGACGCGCTGCGCGCCGAGGCCGCCCTGCCCGGTGTGAACGCCGACGCCGTGCTCAGCCGCCCGCCCTACAACGAGCGCAACTGGGGCGCCGACGAACTCGCCTACGACCCGCGCTGGGAGTACGGGCTCCCGGCGCGGGCGGACTCCGAGCTCGCCTGGGCGCAGCACTGCCTCGCCCGGGTCCGCCCCGGCGGCCTGGTGGTACTGCTGCTGCCCGGAGCGGTCGCCGCCCGTCGCTCGGGCCGCCGGGTGCGCGCCGACCTGCTGCGGCGCGGGGCGCTGCGCGCGGTGCTCGCGCTGCCCACCGGCGTTGCCGCGCCCGCCGCCGTGCCGCTGCACCTCTGGCTGCTGCGCCGCCCGGTGTCGGGCGAGCCCGCACCGCTCCGGGTGCTGCTCGCGGACGTCTCGGGCTCCCCGGAGGACTATCCGGAGGCCGTGCTGGACGCCTGGCAGGGCTACGAGTCCGGACGACTGCCGGACCTGCCCGGCGTACACCGGGCGGTACCCGTCATCGACCTGCTGGACGACGCCGTCGACCTCACCCCGGCCCGGCACCTGCCGCAGCGCCCGGCCGACGCGCACGGCCTGCTGACGGCGCAGCAGCAGCGGCTGGCCGCGCTGCTGGCGCAGCTGGCACCGCCGGCCGCGGCGCTGCCCGGCCACCGTCCCGGCGACCGCTCCGACGGGGACGGGACCGCCGCCGGCGGGGAGCTGAACCGGTCCGCGTCGACCGTCGGCGAGCTGCTGCGCGGGGGCGGCCTGGAACTGCTGGGCGAGGGCGAACCGGTCCGGGCGGGGGACGTGGTGCTGCCCGCGCCGGGCGGCGCCGGTACCGGTGGCGGTGGCGGCGGGAGCGTGGTGGCCGAGGTGCACGCCGGTCCGCCGGTCCCCGCGCCCCGGGGGGCGCAGGTGCTGCGCCCCGATCCGGCGGTGCTCGACCCGTGGTTCCTGGCCGGTTTCCTGGGAGTGGCACTGCGCGCCGAGCGCTCCGGCGGCACCGGCTCCGGCACGACCCTCTCCCGACGGGACGTCAGACGTGCCCGGGTGCCCCGGCTGTCGCCGGCCGAGCAGCGCCGCTATGCCGCGCCCTTCCGACAACTGGCGCTGTTCGAGCACGGGCTGGCCGAGGCAGCGGCCCTCGGGGAGCAGCTGGCGCAGGGCATCGCGGCCGGCTTCGCCGACGGGAGCCTGCGGCCGGAAGAGTGATCGAACCGGTGCAGACGGACTGCGGGGACTACGGGTCGGCCGTCGGCCGGCGGCGGTACGGTGGCCTACGCAACGTCGCCCCCGTACCCGTCCGGAGCAACTCCTATGGCAGGTCAGCGCAGTAGTCATCCACTCGACTGGCGGGCCGGCACGGTCCTGCTCGCCCTGCTGCCGCTGCTCAGCCTGGGCTTCCTCGGTTTCGTCCCGGCGACCTGGCTGGCCGCGCACCGGCGGACGTCCGGTGCGTGGGCGGTGGTGGTGTTCTTCGTGGGCGCGCTGGCCGCCGAGGGCGTGGCGGACCTGAGCACGGCCAAGGGGCACAGTCCGAACGCGCTCTTCTGGCTGCTGGTGCTGGTGGTCACCCTCGGGGCGTGTGCGCACTTCGTGGCCTCGCTGCAGCTGCAGGTGCGCAAGCGGCAGCAGGCGTGGGCCGCCCAGCCGTGGCCGACGGCGGTTCCGGACGCCCGGGGCGCCTGGCCGCCGGCCTTCCAGCAGCCCGGGCCCTGGCCGGGGCCGTACCCGCCGCCGTCGGCACCGGCCCCGGCCTTCGCGCCGGCCCCCGTGCCGGCCCCGCCCCTGCACCGGCCCCGGTACCGGTTCGCGACCCGGCGACCGAGGACGTCGGCGCCGAACTGCGCCGACTGAGCGAGCGCCTGCGCGAGCCGGGCGGTCCGCGCGAGCCGGGCGCCGGCGGGGGCCGCCGGTGAGCGGGGCACAGCCCGCTGCGGCCGAGCGGGTCGTGGGCGGACGCTACCGGCTGGACTCGCTGATCGGCCGGGGCGGGATGGGCCAGGTCTGGCAGGGCACCGACCTGCGGCTCGGCCGCCAGGTCGCGGTGAAGCTGCTCCGGGACGACTTCGTCGCCGCCGCCACCGACGGGCAGCCGGTGACCGGCTCGCTCGACCTGGCCGACCAACAGGCCAGGTTCGCCCGGGAGTGCCGGGTGACGGCCCGGCTGGACCACCCCGGGCTGGTCACGGTCTTCGACGCGGGGACCGAGGGACGGCACCACTACCTGGTGATGCAGCTGGTCGAGGGCCTGCCGCTGGCGGACCTGATCGCCGAGAGCGACCGGCTGTCCGGCGAGACGGCGGTCGCGGTCGCGGCGCAGCTGTGCGCGGCGCTCGCGGTCGTCCACGCCGTACCGGTGGTCCACCGGGACCTCAAGCCCAGCAATGTGATGGTGCGTCCGGACGGGCGGGTGGTGCTGCTCGACCTGGGCATCGCCTCGGCCTTCGAGCCGGAGCTGAGCACCCTCACCCGCACCGGCCACCCGCTCGGCACGCCCGCCTACATGGCCCCCGAGCAGGCGCTCACCGGCGAGTCCGACGCCCGCAGCGACCTCTACTCGCTGGGCTGCACCCTGTACGCGGTGCTGACCGGCGAGGCGCCGTTCCGCGGGCCGACGCCGCTGGCGGTGATGGACCAGCATGTGCGGACCGCGCCGAGGCCGGTGCGGGAGCTGCGTCCGGACGTCCCGGTCGAGCTGGAGCGGTTGCTGGCGCTGCTGCTGGCGAAGGATCCGGCCGGGCGCCCGGGGTCCGCACAGGAGGTCTACCGGCTGCTGCTGCCGCTGCTGCCCCGGTCCAGCGACGACGCGGCGGCGGCGCTGCGACGGTCGGCGCTGCCGGACCCGGCGCGCCCGTTCCGGCACCCGTCCGCGCCGCCGCCGTCCCAGGCCCCGTCCCAGGCTCCGTCCCCGTCCCAGGCCCCGGCCCGGGACGCGGTTGCAGCGGCACGGGTCACCGGTCCGGATCCGGCGGAGGCGGCGGCGCTGGCCTCGGAGCTGTCGGTGTCCGGGCGCTTCGGCGAGGCGGCGGAGCTGCTGGCGTCCTCGCTGCCGAGGGCGGTGGCGGAACGCGGCGCTGCCGACCCGGAGGTGCACCAGCTGCAGCGCTTCCAGGCGCTGCTGCTGGTGCGGGACGGGCAGTTCCGCCGCGCGTACGAGGAGTACCGCTCGCTGGCCGAGGCCGAGGCCGAGGCCGGGTCGGGCGGCCGGACGGACGCGGCGGCGCTGGAGTGGTGGTTCCAGGCGGCGGAGTGCCTGGAACCGGCCGGGGAGCCGGTGTCCGCGCTGGCGGAGTACCGGGCGGTGCTGGCCGGCTACGAGCGACGCCGGGCCGAGGGGCTGCCGACCGATCCGGAGCGGGTGTTCCGGGTGCGGCGGCGGATCGGCGAACTGCTGGCCCGGACGGGGGATCCGGCGGCGGCGCAGCGGCTGCTGATCGACCTCTGGCTGGAGCTGGAGCGCGAGTACGGGCCGCACCACCCCCGGGTGGTCGAGCTGCGCCGGGTGCTGGACGGGCTGCGCTCCGCCGCGCCGGGGCAGCCGCCTGCGGGTTTCGGTCCGCCGCCGCCGACCTGGTGACAGTGGCGCTCCTGCGCGCCTATTCTCCCTCTCGGACAAGTGATCAGACGTATCGTCAGCAGCGTGCGTGCTCAGCAGCCGCAGCGCCGTCACTGCCAGGAGGCCTTGTGAACCGCCGTCGTCACAGCCGTAGCCACCGCCGGACCGCCGCTGCGGCCGTCACCTTCCTCGCGGCCGTCGCCCTGTCGGGCTGCGCGGCCGGGGCAGCGCACCCCGGCGCCGCGGCGGTGGTGGGCGATCAGCGGATCAACGTGGCCACACTGCAGTCGGAGGTCACGGCCTACCGGGCGGCGCTGGCGGGGAGCACCGGCGCGGCGGAGCCGGCCTCGGTGCCCGCGCAGACCCTGCAGTGGCTGGTGCTGGCGCAGGTCGTCCAGCAGACGGTGGCGGACCATGGGCTGACGGTGACCGAGGGCCAGGTCCAGCAGGCGGAGGCGTCCGATGCGGCGCAGGCCGGGGGAGTGCAGGCGCTGCAGGCAGCCTTCGTCTCGCAGCTGGCGCTGGCCCCGAGCAGCATGGACATGTTCTACCGGATGCGGGCGGGTGAGATCGGCCTGCTGACGCAGGCCGGGGTCGACCCCTCGTCCAGCCAGGCCGGCGCCGAGCTGCAGCAGATCCTGACCGCGTCGGCGGACCGGCTGGGCGTCCAGGTCAACCCCCGGTACGGGGTCTGGAACGCGGGCAAGCTGGCCCTGGGCGCCCCTGCGGAGCCGTGGCTGAAGGCGTGACCGCCGTCGAGGGGTAGTGCGGGTGAGTTCCGCGCGCCTGCCGGGGAATCAACTGGGCAAAATGGACAATTGGTTCATATTCCTCGGTTGATCCCGACAGGCGAAGGTCGTGCCCATGGAGTCCGCTGCTTTCCGCCGTCCGTTGCGCGCCCTGACGCTGCCCGTCCTGGCGGGCGTACTGCTCGCCGCGACGGCCGGCTGCAGCAGCGGCGGCTCCTCGGCCTCGGTCTCGTCCGCCTCGGCGACCGGCTCCGGGGCGACCCCGGCCCCGAGCGTCAGCAGCGACCTGCAGACCCAGTACGAGCAGACGGTCGCGGGGGTGCTGCCCTCGGTGGTGCAGATCACCGCAGGTGACAGCCTCGGCTCCGGCATCGTCTACGACAACAAGGGCGACATCGTCACCAATGCCCACGTCGTCGGCGGTGCGACCACCTTCCAGGTGACCCTGGCGGGCAGCTCCTCGCCGCTGGCCGCGACCCTGGTCTACTCCTACCCGGCCAACGACCTCGCGGTGATCAAGCTGACCAGCCCGCCCCCGGGGTTGCGCCCGGCGGTCTTCGCGGACAGCTCCAAGGTCGCGGTCGGGCAGATCGTGCTGGCCATGGGCAACCCGCTCGGGCTGTCCAGCAGTGTCACCCAGGGAATCGTGTCGGCCGTCGGCCGGACCGTCTCCGAGCCCAGGACGGCGGACTCCGCCGGGGCGACCATCCCCAACATGGTGCAGACCTCGGCCGCGATCAACCCGGGCAACAGCGGCGGGGCGCTGGTCAACCTGTCCAACCAGATCGTCGGCATCAACACCCTGGCGGCGACCGACTCCGGCGAGGGCGGCGGACAGGCTCCCGGCATCGGCTTCGCGATCCCCGCCTCGACGGTGACCAACCTGGCCGATCAGATGATCAAGGACGGCAAGGTGGTCGACTCCGGCCGCGCCGCCCTGGGCATCTCCACCCGCACCGTGCTGGCCGACAACTCGGGCTCCGGGGCGGAGACCGGGGCGGGCGTGGTCTCGGTCACCGCCGGGGGTCCGGCAGCGAAGGCCGGCATCCAGCCCGGGGACGTGATCACCAAGATCGGCAGTACCACCGTGACCAGCTCGGTGCAGCTCGGCGAGGTGCTGGCGACGCTGCGGCCGGGGCAGCAGGTCCCGGTCACCTACCACCAGGGCACGGTGACCACGGCCACCAACGTCACCCTCGGCACGCTCTGACCCCTCGGACTCCGCCGAGTCCGGGGCCAATGAACCACCTGCCCTCCCTCCGGCGACTTCGCTGCCTGTCGGCGCCGGACCGTCGACGCCCCGGCGCGCCCTCCTGGCGCGCCGGGGCGTCGCCCGTTCCCCGGCGCCGGGCCCCTGCGGATTCGGCGCTGCGCACACTCCTGACGGACCGTCAGATCGGCGGTAGCCTGACCGGCATGGAGAGCTTCCCCTGGATCATCTCGGTGGACGACCACACCGTCGAACCCGCTCATGTCTGGCAGGACCGCCTGCCCCAGAAGTTCCGCGCGTCCGGCCCCCGCATCGTCCGCGCCCCGCTCGCCGAGATGACCTTCGTCGGCGGCCGCTTCGCCCCGGTGATGGGCGCCCCCGGCACGGCCGGCACCGTCGCCGACTGGTGGGTCTACGAGGACCTGCACCGTCCGCTGACCCGGCTCGACACCGCCGTCGGCTATCCGCGCGAGGAGGTGCGGCTGGAGGCGATCACCTACGAGCAGATGCGCCCCGGCTCGTTCTCGATCCCCGAACGGCTGGCCGACATGGACCTCAACCACGTCCAGTCCGCCCTGTGCTTCCCGACCTTTCCGCGCTTCTGCGGCCAGACCTTCACCGAGGCCAAGGACCGCGAGCTGGGGCTGCTCTGCGTCCGCGCCTACAACGACTGGATGGTCGAGGAGTGGTGCGGCCCGCAGGCCCGGGGCCGGATGATCCCGCTGGCCATCGTCCCGCTCTGGGACGCCGAGCTGGCCGCCGCCGAGGTGCGCCGGACCGCCGCACTCGGCGTGCGCGCCGTCTGCTTCAGCGAGATACCCCCGCACCTCGGCCTGCCGAGCATCCACACCGACGCCTGGGACCCCTTCCTCCGCGCCTGCGAGGAGACCGGGACCGTGATCGCGATGCACATCGGCTCCTCCTCCCGGATGCCCTCGACCTCCGCCGACGCGCCCCCGGCCGTGGGCTCCACCATCACCTTCGCCAACTGCTGCTTCTCCATGGTCGACTGGCTGATGAGCGGCAAGTTCGACCGCTTCCCCGGACTGAAGATCATGTATGCCGAGGGCCAGATCGGCTGGATCCCGTACATCCTCACCCGTGCCGACGTGGTCTGGGAGGAGAACGCGGCCTGGGGCGGCGTCGCCGACAAGGTGCTGACCCGTCCCAGCGAGCTGTTCGCCGAGCACATCTACGGCTGCTTCTTCGACGACCCGCACGGCGTCCGCAACCTGGATGCGATCGGCGCGGCCAACGTCCTCTACGAGACCGACTACCCGCACTCCGACTCGACCTGGCCCCGGAGCCGCGAGGTCGCCGAGGAGCAGATGGGCCACCTGCAGCCGGAGGTCATCGAGCAGTTGGTGCGCGGCAACGCGATCAAGCTGCTCGACCTGACCCCGGAGGGGCTGTGGAAGGGGTACGCACATGGCTGAGGCAGGGCTCCGGTTCGGCATCCAGCTGCCGGTGCAGTCGCAGAGCACCATCTACTGCGAGCACTGGGAGACCGAGGCCGGGCCGGCCGAGCTGGCGCAGGCGGCGCAGGCCGCCGACCGGCTCGGCTACGCCTACGTCGCCTGCTGCGACCACGTCGCCATTCCGCGCCGGCTGGCCGGGGCGATGGGGGCGACCTGGTACGACCCGGTGTCCACCCTGGGCTGGCTGGCCGCGCTGACCACCCGCACCCGGCTGCTGTCGCACGTCGCGGTCGCCCCGCTGCGGCACCCGCTGCTCTCGGCCAAGCAGTACGCCACGCTGGACCTGCTCAGCGGCGGACGGCTGCTGCTGGGCGTGGGCGCGGGACATGTGCCGGAGGAGTTCGAGGCGCTGGGGGTGGACTTCCACCGGCGCGGGGCGATCCTCGACGAGACGGTGCAGGCGCTGGCGACGGCGCTGACGGACGAGTACCCCGAGCACCCCGGACCCCGGTTCCCCTTCTCCGGGCTCGCCGTCAGCCCGCGTCCGGTGCAGCGGCCTCGGCCGCCGATCTGGGTCGGCGGCTCCTCGCCCGCCGCCGTGCGCCGGGCGGCGCGGCTGGGAGAGGGGTGGCTCTCCCAGGGTGACAGAGTCGGTGATCTGTCAGCGCAACTCCGGCTGATCGCAGATGTCCGCGAGCAGTCGGGGCGCAGTGGGCCGTTCGCCGTCAACGCCATCCCGCCGGCGCTCTACGTCGGCGAGCCGGGCTGGGACACCGGTCGGCACGCGCTGACCGGCAAGCCCGAGCGGCTGGCGGAGGCGCTCAGCGCCTACGGCGCCCTCGGCGTCACCCATCTGCAACTGCGCCCGCGCAGCCGCAGCCTGGCCGAGTACCTGGAGCAGCTCGAAGCCGTCGCCACGGACGTACTGCCGCTGGTGCGCTCCTGAGCCGAGAGCCCGCAGGGCGGAGCACCGCAGAGCCGAGCACCGCAGAGCCGAGCACCGCAGAGCCGAACACCGCAGAGCCGAACACCTGAAGAGAGGGAGTCCCGACATGTCCAAGCTCGACGGTCGCACGTTCCTGGTCACCGGGGCCGCCCGGGGTCAGGGGGAGCAGGAGGCGCGGCTGTTCGCCGCCGAGGGCGCACAGGTGGTCATCGCCGATGTGCTGGACGACCAGGGCGAGGCGCTGGCCAAGGAGTTGGCCCGGGCCTTCGGGGACGGCCGGGTCCGCTACCAGCACCTCGACGTCGGCGACGAGGACGACTGGGCGGCGGCGGTCGAGGCGGCGGTCGGGGCCTACGGCAAGCTCGACGGGCTGGTGAACAACGCCGGGATCCTGCGCTTCAACGAGCTGGTGTCCACCCCGCTGGAGGAGTACCTGCTGGTGGTGCGGGTCAACCAGGTCGGCTGCTTCCTGGGGATGCGTGCCGCCGCCCCGGCCATCGAGGCCGCCGGCGGCGGCACCATCGTCAACACCGCCTCCTACACCGCGCAGTCGGGGATGGCGCTGCTGACCGCCTACGCGGCGAGCAAGGGTGCGATCCTCAGCATGACCCGGGTGGCGGCGCTGGAGCTGGCAGCCAAGGGGATCAGGGTGAACGCGATCTGCCCCGGCGCGGTGGACACCCCGATGACCGACCCGGTCACCGCCCGGAGCAGCGACGGGCGGCCCCGGACGATGCGGCCGGAGGCCGCGGCCGCGCTGTCGGCGGCGGTCGCCGAACTCTACGCACGGGTGGTGCCCCTGGGGCGGATCGGCCGGCCCGAGGAGATGGCTCGGCTGGCGCTGTTCCTCAGCAGCGAGGACTCCTCGTACATCACCGGCCAGTCGATCGTCGCGGACGGCGGCTGGACGGCCGGCGTCTCCACCGACTGATCTGACGCACCATCAACTATTGACTGCCCTGCGGGGCGGTGCGAGAGTCGGCCTATATCTGATGGACCGTCAGATTTGGTCGAAGTCACAGGCGGAACCCGACAGGCAGGACGGTGGAACGATGGAGTTCGGCATCTTCATTCAGGGCTATGTGCCCAAGAGTCGCTCCCGGATCGACCCGCAGGCCGAGCACCATGCCCTGATGGAGGAGATGGACTACGTCGTCCAGGCGGACAAGGCGGGCTTCAAGTACGCCTGGATCACCGAGCACCACTTCCTGGAGGAGTACTCGCACATCTCCGCCAACGACGTGGTGATCGGCTACCTCACCCACGCCACCGAGCGGATCCACCTCGGCTCCGGGATCTTCAACCCGCTGGCCAAGGTCAACCACCCGGTCAAGGTCGCCGAGCGGGTCGCCATGCTCGACCACCTCTCCGGCGGGCGCTTCGAGTTCGGCAGCGGGCGCGGCGCCGGCAGCCACGAGATCCTCGGCTTCATGCCGGAGCTCACCGACATGAACGGCACCAAGGAGATCTGGGAGGAGACCATCGGGGAGTTCCCCAAGATGTGGCTCCAGGAGGAGTACCAGGGCTTCCAGGGCAAGCACTGGTCGCTGCCGCCGCGCAAGATCCTGCCCAAGCCCTACGGCAAGGCCCACCCGGCCATGTGGTACGCGGCAGGCAGCCCGGCCTCCTACGAGATGGCGGCGCGCAAGGGCCTGGGCGTGCTCGGGTTCAGCGTCCAGAAGATCTCCGACATGGAGTGGGTGGTCAACTCCTACAAGAACGCCGTCCGCGAGGCCGAGCCGGTCGGCGCGTTCGTCAACGACAACGTGATGGTCACCTCGACCGCGATCTGCGCCGAGACCAGCCGCGAGGCGCGCCGGATCGCCGTCAACGGCGGGCTCAACTACCTCCAGTCGCTGCTCTTCCGCTACCACGACACCTTCCCGCGCCCCGAGGGCATCCCGGTCTGGCCGGAGCTGCTGCCGGAGTACAGCGAGGAGCTGATCGACCTGCTGATCCAGGAAGAGCTGATGATCTGCGGCGACCCCGACGAGGTGCTGCGGCAGTGCAAGCGCTGGGAGTCGGCCGGCGCCGACCAGCTGGTCTTCGGCCTGCCCATCGGCATCCCGCCGGAGGCCACCGCCGACACCATCCGGCTGATCGGTGAGCACGTCATCCCGAAGATCGACACCGACCCGGTGCACCGCACCACCCGTTTCCGCCAGGCCGTGCAGTAGCGGTCGCGGCGGCCGCGGCCGCAGCCGCCGGGGCGGGTACCCGGCTCCGCCTCCTGGTGGGGGTACGGGGCCGCGACCCGTACCCGCCCTGCTCCTGCCGACCTCTGCCCATTTCTGACCCACCACCGGAGGGACCGACCATGCTGGACCATGTCATCCGGGGCGCGACGCTGGTCGACGGCACCGGCGCCCCCTCCCGCCCGGCCGACGTCGGGCTGCGCGAGGGGCGGATCGCCGTGATCACCGAGGCGGGCGGCTGCACCGAGACCGCCCGCTCCACCGAGGACGCGGACGGCCTGGTGCTCACGCCGGGCTTCGTCGACCCGCACACCCACTACGACGCCCAGCTGTTCTGGGACCCCTTCGCCACGCCCTCGCTCGGCCACGGGGTCACCACCGTGGCCGGCGGCAACTGCGGCTTCACCCTCGCCCCGCTCAACCCGGACCGCCCGGCCGACGCCGACTACACCCGGCGGATGATGTGCCGGGTCGAGGGGATGTCGCTGGCGGCGCTGGAGGAGGGCGTCCCCTGGGGCTGGTCCTCCTTCGGCGATTACCTGGCCGCGCTGGAGGGCCGGACCGCCGTCAACGCCGGTTTCATGGTCGGCCACTGCGCCCTGCGCCGCCACGTCATGGGCCCGGAGGCCATCGGCGGCCGGGCCACGCCCGAGCAGTTGGCGGCGATGGTCGCGCTGCTCAAGCAGTCGATGGCGGAGGGCGCGTGGGGGCTCTCCACCACCCAGTCCTCCACCCACTCGGACGGCGACGGCCGGCCCGTCGCCTCCCGCCACGCCGACCGGAACGAGCTGGTCGCGCTCTGCCGCGCGGTCGGGGAGCACCCGGGGACGCAGATCGAGGCGATCGTGGCCGGCTGCCTGGACAAGTTCGCGGACGAGGAGATCGACCTGCTGGTCGACATGTCCGCCGCCGCCGGACGGGCCGTCAACTGGAACGTGCTGACCATCGACGCCTCGGTGCCGGACCGGGTGCCGCGCCAGCTGTCGGCGTCCGCGCGGGCGCGGGCGGCCGGGGGCCGGATCGTCGCGCTGACCATGCCGATCCTGACGCCGATGAACATGAGCCTGGGCACCTTCTGCGCGCTCAACCTGATCCCCGGCTGGGGCGAGGTGCTCGGCCTGCCGGTGCCGGAGCGGATCGCCAGGCTGGCCGACCCCGACGTCCGGGCGGAGATGCTGCGCCGGGCCGACAGCCCGGAGGCCGGCGTGTTCCGCCGGCTCGCCGACTTCGGCCGCTACGTCATCGGCGACACCTACTCGGCCGCCAACGAAGGGCTCTCCGGCCGGGTCGTCCGCGACATCGCCGCCGAGCGGGGACAGGACCCGTTCGCGACGCTGGTGGAGATCTGCTCCGCCGACGGGCTGCGGACCGTGCTCTGGCCGATGCCCCCCGACAACGACCCGGCCAGCTGGGAGCTGCGCCGCGAGACCTGGTCCCACCCGGACGTGATGCTCGGCGGCTCGGACGCCGGTGCCCACCTGGACCGGATGTGCGGCGCCCCGTACACCACCCGGTTCCTCGGCGACTGCCTGCGGCGGCGCCGGCTGGTGCCGCTGGAGCAGGCGGTCCGGATGCTGACCTCGGACCCGGCGGAGCTGTTCGGACTGCGCGGTCGGGGCACCGTCGCCGTCGGCAACCACGCCGACCTGGTGCTGTTCGACCCGGAGCGGATCGACGCCGGTCCGGCGGTGCTGGTCCACGACCTGCCCGGGGACAGCCCCCGGCTCGACTCCCGGGCCGAGGGCGTGGTCAGCGTCCGGGTCAACGGGGTGGAGACGGTCCGGGACGACAAGCTGAGCGGGGCGGTCGCGGGCACGATCCTGCGGTCGGGCCGCGACACCAGGACGGTCACCACCCGCTGAGCCGCCACCCGTTGAGCCGCCACCCGCTGAGCCGCCACCCGTTGAGCCGCCACCCGCTGAGCCGCGCGGCGGCGGGCGCGGGTCAGCGGGAGAGCAGCCCGCGCACCAGCGCCCGCTGGACGGTGGCCAGGCCGTGCGCCACCCACGGCGTCAGGAACACCAGCACGATGCCGAGGGCGCAGTATCCGGCGATCATGGGAGTGCCGGCGAGGTAGTGGGTGTGGTTGTCGTCGGTGTAGAGCTGCATCCCCGGTTGGCCGACGTAGGTGGGGAAGACCCACTGCCAGAGCGGGTAGCTGGCGGCCTGGAGGGCGAGCGCCCACAGCGTCGTCAGCAGGACGGCGGAGAAGATGCCGAACGGGAGCATCAGCAGCTGGTAGAGGGCGCTCCGCCAGGACGCGCCGTTCAGCAGTACGGCGCGGATCCAGGCCGAGATCCCGGGCCGGGCCGGGTGCAGCGGTGCCGGCGGCTCCACCTCCATGCCGAGCAGGGACGCCGCGCAGGCGCGCTCCGCCGCACCGAGCCCGCGGACGCCGCGCAGGGCGGCGGCCAGGACCGGGAACCCCAGGAAGGTGAACATCAGCGGCAGGCTCGCGGTGAACAGCGGGACGAAGAAGCAGAAGCCGATGACCCCGAGCGGCAGGTTGAGCAGCCCCTGCAGGGTCTCGCGCCAGGTGCGGGCGGAGAAGGGGGCGCTGAGGAAGCCGGGGGCGTGCTGCGGCCGGGCCGCAGGCCGCCGGGCCGGGTACTCCCAGCCCTCGTCGTCGTATCCCCGGTCGGTGCTGTCCATGACCTGGCCCCTCATCGTGGTCCCCCTCGTCGGCTCGTGCGTGGTCGGCCCCGGCAGCGGTCGCGGTCGCGGTCGCGCTTCGGTGCGGGGCGGTGGGCGGTGCTGGTCGGGCGGGGCTCGGTCGTCAGGCGCGGGCGCGCTCGCCCCGGGTGTGCCAGGGCAGTTCCACGGTCACCGTGGTCGGGCCGCCCACCGGGCTGTCGACGACGAACACCCCGTCGACCGAGCGGACGCGCTCGGCCAGTCCGGCCAGTCCGCCGCCGGGGCGCTCGGTCGCGCCGCCCTGGCCGTCGTCGCCGACCGTCAGCATCAGCCGGTCCTCGGAACGCCAGGCGTCCACCGTCGCGGTCCTGGCCCGGGAGTGCTTGGAGATATTGGTGAGCAGCTCGCTGACGGTGAAGTAGGCGATGCCCTCGACCGCCGGGTCCGGGCGCGAGGCCCGGTCCGAGCCGCCGGGCAGGTCCGCGTTGACCCTGACCCCGCCGGGGACGGTGCAGCGGGTCGCGACCGACGAGAGCGCGGCGTCCAGCCCACGGTCCGTCAACACGGCGGGGTGGATGCCCCGGGCGAGGTCGCGCAGTTCCTGGAGGGCGAGCTTCACCTCGCCGTGGGCGTCGGCGACCATCTTCGCCGCCGTCTCCGGGTCCTCGGTCAGCTTCTCCTTGGCCAGGCCGAGGTCCATCGCCAGGGCGACCAGCCGGGCCTGCGCCCCGTCGTGCAGATCCCGCTCGATCCGGCGCAGGTCGGCGGCGGCGGTGTCGACCACGGTGCCCCGGTCGTCCTCCAGTTCGCGGACCCGCTCGGTCAGCTCCGACGGGGCCAGCAGCGCGCCGATCAGCAGCCGGTCCACCGTCGCCAGCCCGCGCACGATCCACGGCAGCAGCGGCCACAGCACCGCCACCGAGACCACGGTGACCGTGAAGGTGAAGATGCCCCACGGCAGCTTCAGCACCATGTAGAGGGCGGAGCGCCAGGCCAGGCCGTCGGAGAGCACGCCCAGGGTCTTCCGCCAGAGCCCGGCGTCCGGGTCGCGGACCGGCACCACGGACTCCGGCTCGGCGATGTCCAGGCCGAGCAGCGACCGGGCCAGACCCCGTTCGAGGGAGCCGAGGGCGCTGACCGCCGCCAGCGAAACGGCCAGCACCCACAGCCCGGCGACGGTGACCAGCAGTCCGAGGCCCATCGACAGGCCGGTCACGGTGACCGTGAAACCGAGGATCCCCAGCGGTAGCGCCGTCAGCTGGAAGGCGACCTCGCGCCACATCTGACCGTTGTAGGCCGGTCGTCCCACGGGCAGAGCGCTGTCGTGTCGCATGGGATCCATCCTCGGGTAGTCGGGCCGTTCGCTGGTACGGGGGCCTCGGATCTGATGACACCAGCCTGCCGGTCGCGGCCCCGGGTGACGATGGGGTGCGTCGGTCGACCGGTAGGGGGGTTAACCCCACCCTCCCGCATCCCGCGGCGCCCGCACCGGCTCCGCGCCGGGTCGCCGCTCGGTGGACGCCGTGCGTCCGCTGTGCGGTTGCCGGGCGCCCGCCGTGCGGGTACGCACGGGCGGCGCGGCATCCCGGGGGACGGGTGCCGTGCACACCGCCGAGCCCCGTGGACCTAGACTCCCGTGCGTAAAGAACGTCAGGAACGGACAGAGGCACGGACCGGAGGCGCGGAGCATGGAGGCACTGGCGGCAGCGGCGGCCACCGCACCGCAGCAGTCCGGATACTTCCACGTCTACTCCGTCGTCGGACTGCTGGCCGTGGTCGGCGTCCTCTTCGTGACCGTGGCGTTCGCCTCGAACCGGCTGCTGCGCCCCTACGCGCCCACCCCGGAGAAGCTGCTCGCCTACGAGTGCGGGGTGGACCCGGTCGGCGAGGGCTGGGCACAGACCCAGATCCGCTACTACATCTACACGTTCCTGTATGTGATCTTCGCGGTGGACGCCATCTACCTCTTCCCCTGGGCCACCGTCTTCGCCGCTCCGGGGTTCGGCGCGGGGACGCTGATCGAGATGTTCGTCTTCATCGGCTTCCTCGCCGTCGGCCTGCTCTACGCCTGGAAGAAGGGCGTCCTGGAATGGACGTGACCCCCCGCCCGCAGTCGCCCTCCCACTCGCACGGCCACTCGCACGGCGACGCCGCCGCGCCCGGAGCACCCGTGCCGCTGGGGCTTCCCGACCCGGCCCGCCCCGGAGCCGGCTCCGGGGCACTGGAGCCGCGCCGCCTCGGCCCGCTGGCCCGGCTCGCGCCGGACCCGGTGAAGCTCGTCCTCAACTGGGGGCGGCGCTACAGCCTGTGGTGCTTCAACTTCGGACTGGCCTGCTGCGCCATCGAGTTCATCGCGGCGTCGATGGCCAAGCACGACTTCATCCGGATGGGTGTGATCCCGTTCGCGCCGGGCCCGCGCCAGGCCGACCTGATGATCGTCTCGGGCACGGTGACCGACAAGATGGCCCCGGCCGTCAAGCGCCTCTACGAGCAGATGCCCGAGCCCAAGTACGTCATCTCCTTCGGCGCCTGTTCCAACTCCGGCGGCCCGTACTGGGACTCCTACTCCGTCACCAAGGGCGTCGACCAGATCATCCCGGTGGACGTCTACGTCCCCGGCTGCCCGCCGCGGCCCGAGGCGCTGCTCCAGGGCATCCTCAAGCTCCAGGAGAAGATCGCCGGGGAGTCGCTGGCGGACCAGTACCCGGCCCGACCGGCAGTCGGCGCGCTCAAGCGCCCGCTGGTGGCGGGGCCCGGGGCGGCGGAAGGCACCGAGAAGTGAGCACTGCCGAGACCCCCGCCGGGACGCCTGTCGGCGACGGCCCCGGGGCCGAGTCGGGTGCGGCCCGCACCGCTGCCGCGATCGGGCCGTGGGCGACCGGATCGGAGGCGTTCGCGCTGCTCACCGTCGATGTCCCGGCGGAGCACTGGATCGACGCGCTGACCACGGCCAGGGACGGCCTCGGCCTCGCCTACTTCGACTGGCTCAGCGCCGTCGACGAACTGGCCGACGGCTTCTCGGTCTGCGCGCACCTGGCCGCGGTCGGGACCGGCGGCGAGCTGCGCCGCCTGCTGCTGCGCACCCGCGTCGCCCGCGACGCGGCGGCGCTGCCGACCGCGACCGGCGTGTACGCGGGCGCGGCCTGGCACGAGCGCGAGACCCACGAGATGTTCGGCATCGACTTCACCGGTCACCCGGGCCTGGACCTGCTGCTGCTGCCCGAGGGCTTCGAAGGACACCCGCTGCGCAAGGAGTTCGTGCTCGCGGCGCGGGTCGCCAAGGCCTGGCCGGGGGCGAAGGAGCCGGGGGAGAGCGACTACGGCGCCGACGCCGCGGCGACCACCGCGCGCCGACGGATGCTGCCGCCGGGGGTCCCCGACCCGAACGAGTGGGGACCGCTGGCCGGCACCCTCCCGCCGGTGCCCGAGCGCCCCGCGCGCGGGGCGGCCCGCGGCCCCGGGCGGCGACGGCCGCTGCGGCGACCCCCGGCGCGGCGCCCCCGCTCCGGCGGCTGCGGCGGGCGCGGGCGAGCGCCCGGTCCGTGCGGACCGGCCGCGCCGCAACCGGAGCGTCGACCAGGGCTCGGCCAGCCAGGCACCCACCGCTCCTGCCGAGACACCCGCGCCCCCGGCCACCCCCTCGGTCGACCGCCCCGCCCGGCCCACCCCCGACGCGCCCTGGCAGGTAGCCGCCACGCCCACGCCCACGCCGGACCCTGCGCCGGAGCCGGGCCCTGCGCCCGCACCGAAGCCCGAGCCCGCGCCCGCACCGAAGCCCGAGCGCGAGCCGAAGCCCGCGCCCGCACCGAAGCCCGCGCCCGAGCCGACACCGGACCCGGACCCCGCAGCCGAACCGCCGACAGGAGACGACGCATGACCACCGCGCTGGAAGCGCTGCTCCGCTGCGTGGTGATCCTGGTGGTCTTCCTGGTCGTCCCGCTGGTCATCGGTCAGACCGAGCACAAGGTCATGGCCCATATGCAGGGCCGGCTCGGCCCCATGTACGCGGGTGGCTTCCACGGCTGGGCGCAGCTCATCGCCGACGGGACGAAGTTCGCGCAGAAGGAGGACATCGTCCCCGAGGGCGCCGACCGCCGGGTCTTCCAGCTCGCACCCGCCGTCGCGCTGCTGCCCTACCTGGTGGTGCTGATCGCGATCCCGCTCGGTCCGGGCGGCCTCGTCGGCGAGTCGGTCGACGCCGGGCTGTTCTTCGTGCTGGCCGTGATGGGCATCGGCGTGCTCGGCTCGCTGATGGCCGGTTGGGCGTCCGCCAACAAGTTCTCCCTCCTCGGCGGCATCCGCACCGCCGCGCAGCTGCTGGCGTACGAGCTGCCGATGCTGCTCGCCGCCGCCTCGGTGGCCATGGCCGCCGGGACGGTGTCGCTGACCGGGATCATGGGCGCGTTCCACTGGTGGTGGGTGCCGTGGCAGATCGTCGGCGGGTTCGTGTTCTTCACCGCCGGGCTGGCCGAGTTGCAGCGTCCGCCCTTCGACATGCCGATCGCCGACTCCGAGATCATCTTCGGCGCCTACACCGAGTACACCGGCCTGCGGTTCGCCCTGTTCCTGCTGTCCGAGTACGCGGGCATCCTCGTCCTCTGCGCGCTCACCTCCGTGCTGTTCCTGGGCGGCTGGCACGGCCCGCTGTCGGCGGACCTGGGCTGGCTGTGGACGCTGGTGAAGACGTTCGCGCTCGCCTTCGTGGTGATCTGGCTGCGGGTCACCTACCCCCGGCTGCGCGAGGACCAGCTGATGCGCTTCGCCTGGACCGTGCTGGTCCCGCTGTCCCTCGCCCAGCTCGCCCTCACCGGCATCGTCAAGGTGGTGATCTCCTAGTGGCTCCCCTTCCCGGCGGATCCGCGCAGCACGACCACGGTCCCTCCCGGGCCGGCTTCCCCGGGCGTGGCCTGGCCAAGGGCCTCGCGGTGACCCTGCGGACCATGACCCGACGCGCCGTCACCCAGCAGTACCCCGAGGTCCAGCCCGAGCTGCCGCCGCGTTCACGGGGCGTCATCGGGCTGCTGGAGGAGAACTGCACGGTGTGCATGCTCTGTGCGCGCGAGTGCCCCGACTGGTGCATCTACATCGACTCGCACAAGGAGACCCTGCCGGCGGTCGACCCCAACGCCCGGGCCCGCACCCGCAATGTGCTGGACCGCTTCGCCATCGACTTCTCGCTTTGCATGTACTGCGGCATCTGCATCGAGGTCTGCCCCTTCGACGCGCTGTTCTGGTCCCCGGAGTTCGAGTACGCCGAGACGGACATCCTCGAACTCACCCACGAGCGGGACCGGCTCCGCGAGTGGATGTGGACGGTCCCGGCCCCGCCCGCGCTGGACCCGGCCGCCGAGCCCCCCAAGGAGATCGCCGCCGCCCGCAAGGCCGCCGACAAGCTGGCGGCGGCCGAGGCGGCGGCCGCGCCTGCGGCACCCGACGCCGCGACCGGAGAGGAGACCGGCCGGTGACCGGCACCCTCAGTTCCCAGGGGCACTCCTTCCTCACACCCGGCGGCGTCGAGATCGTCTTCGTCCTGGTCGGCCTCGCCGTCCTCGGCGCGGCCCTGCTCACGGTGACCACCCGGCAGCTGGTCCACGCCGCCCTGTGGCTGGTCGTCGCCCTCGGCGGACTCGCCATCGAATACCTCCTGCTCACCGCCGAGTTCATCGCCTGGGTGCAGGTCCTGATCTACCTCGGCTCGGTCGTCGTCCTGGTCCTCTTCGGGCTGATGCTCACCAAGGCGCCCATCGGGATCTCGGCCGACGCCGACTCGGGCAACCGCTGGGTCGCCCTCGGCGTGGCCGTCGCCGCCGCCGCGACCCTGGTCACCCTCGTCGTCGACGCCTTCCGCTGCACCTGGATCGACCTCGCCGTCGGTGACGGCAGCACCCGGGCCAACGGCTCCACCCTGTTCCGCTACTGGGTCCTGCCCTTCGAGGCGCTGTCCGTGCTGCTGCTCGCCGCGCTCGTCGGAGCCGTCGTCATCTCGCGCCGTCACCGAGAGGAGCGCTGACCGGGGTGCATCTCGTCTATCCCGCGGTCCTCGCCGCCCTGCTGTTCTGCGTCGGCCTCTACGGAGTACTCGCGCGCCGCAACGCCGTGCTGGTGCTGATGTCCGTCGAGCTGATGCTCAACGCCGTCAACCTCAACCTGGTGGCCTTCGACGTCTGGCTGCGCGACACCCTGCACGCCGGCCAGGCGCTCACCCTCTTCACCATCACCATCGCCGCCGCCGAGATCGGCCTCGGCCTGGCCATCGTCCTCATGGTCTTCCGCACCCACGGCACCGCCGACGTCGACCGGCTCCGCACCCTCGCCGAGGGTGCCGACAGCATCGCATCCGCCACTGACAGTCCCACGAAGAGCGGCGCCGCCGCCGCTCCCCAGGGGAAGGCCACCGCCGCATGACGCTCACGCTGGCGGTCCTCGTCCCGCTGCTCCCCTTCCTCGGCTCGCTGGCCGGGCTGGCCGCCGGGCACCGCGCCCCCGGCCTGGTCCGGCCGCTGGCCGTGCTGCCGACCCTCGCCGCCGCCGTGCTAGCGGTGGTGGTCGCCGCCGACCTCGGCACCGGCCGGCACCTCGACGCCGCCACCGAACTCACGCCCACCGGCAGCGTCCCGGTCGAGCTCTCGATCCACCTCGACGGCTTCGCCACCCTGCTCGCCGTGCTGGTCGGGGTGGTCGCGACCTGCGTGCAGATCTACTCGACCGCGTACCTGCGGAACGACCCCCGCTACCCCTCCTACGCCGCGCTGGTCTCGCTGTTCACCGCCGCGATGTTCCTGGTCCTCTACTCGGGCGACCTGGTGGTGCTGCTGGTCGGCTGGGAGATCATGGGCATCTGCTCCTACTTCCTGGTCGGCCACCACTGGGAGACGGCGGACGCGCGCTCCGCCTCGATCAAGGCGTTCCTGGTCACCAAGCTCGGCGACGTCCCCTTCCTGTTCGGCATCCTCGCCCTCGGCTCCGCCGCCGGGACGTTCCGGATCAGCGGCGTGCTCCAGGCCGCCGGCGAGGGGCGGATCCACCACCCGACCGTCGTCGCCCTGCTGCTGCTCTGCGGCGTGGCCGGCAAGTCCGCGCAGTTCCCGCTGCACACCTGGCTCCCGGACGCGATGGCCGGTCCCACCCCGGTCTCGGCGCTGATCCACGCCGCGACCATGGTCGCGGCCGGCATCTACCTGGTGGCCCGGCTGCTCCCGGTCTTCCTCCTCTCCTCGGCCGCCCTGGTCGTGCTCGGCGTCATGGCCGCGGTGACCATGGTCGGCTCGGCCCTGTGCGCCTTCGCCCAGGACGACATCAAGCGGGTCCTCGCCTACTCGACGGTCGGCCAGCTCGGCTACATGGCCGGCGCGCTCGCGGTCGGCGACCGCGACGCGGCCGTCTTCCACCTGCTCACCCACGGTGCGTTCAAGGCCCTGCTGTTCCTCGCCGCCGGCGTGGTGATCCACGCCGCCCACACCAACTCGCTCACCGCCATGTCCCGGATGAGCGACCTGCGCCGCCGGGTCCCCGACGCCTACTGGACGATGACGATCGGTCTGCTGGCACTCGCGGGCATCCCTCCCTTCTCCGGCTTCTTCAGCAAGGACGCGGTCCTCACCGCCGCCGAGGACGCCACCCACGGTGACGCCCTCACCGGCGGCCTCGGCCCGGCGAGCGCCGTGCCGCACGCCGTCGGCTGGATCGTCCTGGTCGCCGGACTCGTCACCGGACTGCTGACCGCCGCGTACGCGACCCGGCTGTGGCTGCTGACCTTCCACGCGCCGACGCCGCGCACCACCGCCGGCCGCCCGGCCCAGGTGGCGCTGCCGGGCGGCGACGAGCCGCACGCCATGCGCTGGCCGCTCTGGCTGCTGGCCGTCCCGGCCGTCGCCCTCGGCCTGGTCGGACTGCGCGGCAGCTGGCTGCCCTCCTTCCTCGACGGGACGTCACTCGTCCCCTCCGGCACCACCGCGATCCTCGGCGCCTGCGTCGCGCTGGCCGGGGTCCTGGTCGCCTACCTGGCCTGGCGCCGTGCCACCGCGCTGGTCGCGGACGCGCTGGCGGCACCCGCGCCCGCCGCGCCCGGCGGCGCGGCCCGAGCCGCCCGGGCCGCCCACGAACTGGCCGGGGCCACCCGCCCCGCCGCCACCGCGGCCCACCCCGACCAGGCCGCCGCCGACCTCGCCGACGTCCCCGGCCTCACGCTGGACCAGGCCCTGGCCGAGGCCGACGACGCCGCCCGAGCGGCCCACCTCGCCCCCGATCCGGCCCGGCTGCTGCTCGGGCCGCTGCTCGGTCCGGCCAGCGAAGGCTTCGGCGTCGACCGGCTCTACCGGGCGGTGTTCGTCCGTCCCGTCCTCGGCGCGGCGAGCCTGGTCCGGTTCCTCGACCGGGACGTCATCGAGACCTACCTGGCCGGGGCCGCCGGGGCGCCCCGGCTGCTGGGTCGGGCCGTCCGCCGGGCCCAGAACGGCAACGTCCAGAGCTACCTGAGCGCCATGCTCGCCGGGGCCGTCGTCCTCGCCGTCCTCGTGGAGGCCCTCCGATGAACGCCGTCCTGGCCGCCCTGATCCTGCTGCCGCTGCTCGGCTCCGCGCTCACCCTCGCCCCCGGCCTGTTCGGCCGCGAGCCCGAGCCTGCCGGACGGCGGGCCCTGTGGTTCGGCGCGGTCGTCACCGGACTCGACCTGCTCCTGGCGATCGTCCTCGGCGTCGGCTTCGACCGCGGACACTCCGCCCGGATGCAGGCCGTCACCGACATCGCCTGGATCCCGGCGATCGGCGTCCGACTGCACCTCGGCGTGGACGGGATCTCGCTTCCGCTGCTGCTGCTCACGGCTCTGCTCACCTTCCTCTGCGCGGTCCACTCCCTGCGCCGGCTCCCGGACGGACCGGGCACCCCCAGCCCCCGTGCCTACACCGGCCTGCTGCTGCTGCTCGAAACGGGCATGCTCGGCACCTTCGCCGTCCTCGACCTGATCCTGTTCTTCCTGGCCTTCGAGGTCGTGCTGATCCCCATGTACTTCCTGATCGCCCGCTGGGGCGGCGCGAACCGGGGACCGGCCGCGACCCGTTTCATCCTCTACACCCTGCTCGGCTCCGCGATCATGCTGCTGGGCCTGCTGCTGCTCGGCCTCAAGTCCGGCACCTTCGACATGACCGTGCTGGCCCACCGCCACGGCGCCGGGCTCTCGCACGGCACCCAGGTCCTGGTGGTCCTCGCGATCGGGCTCGGACTGGCCGTCAAGGCGCCGATGTGGCCCTTCCACAGCTGGCTGCCCGACGCCCACACGGCGGCGCCGACCACCGGCTCGGTGCTGCTGGCCGGGGTGCTGCTGAAGATGGGCACCTACGGTTTCGTCCGGGTCCTCCTCCCCTCCGCGCCCGGGGGCATGGCGACGCTCGCGCCGTACCTCGCGGCCTTCGCCGTGGCCGGCATCCTCTACGGCTCGCTGGCCTGCCTCGCCCTGGTCCGCCCCGGCGCCGGGGGCGACCTCAAGCGGCTCATCGCCTACTCCTCCGTCGGTCACATGGGCTTCGTCCTGCTGGGCATCGCGACCCTCACCGCGACCGGGGTCAACGGCGCGCTCTTCGCCAACGTCGCCCACGGCCTGGTCACCGGCCTGCTCTTCTTCCTGGTCGGCGCGGTCAAGGACCGCTACGGCACCGCCGACCTCGACCTCCTGGCCGGGGCCGGAAAGGGGGCGGACGCCGACAGCGGCGCGGCGCTGTACGGACGCGTCCCCCACCTCGGCGGGCTCCTCGCCTTCGCCGCCGTCGCCAGTCTCGGGCTGCCCGGACTGGCCGGCTTCTGGGGCGAACTGCTGGCCATGTTCGGCTCCTTCCATCCTGCGGCGGGGCTCTCCCGCCCCGCCTACCTGGTCTTCATGGCCCTCGCCGGACTCGGCACCCTGCTCACCGCCGGCTACCTGCTGAGCGTCGTCCGCCGGGTCTGCATGGGCGACCCGCGCAGCCGACACCTCGACGCGACCGCCCCGCGCCCCGCCGACGTCCAGACCTACGAGTTCGCAGCCTGGGCACCGCTGGTCGCCCTCATCGTCCTCGCCGGGCTCTGGCCGGCCGCGCTCCTCGGCCTCAGCAACCCCGCCGTCACGGCACTTCTCGGAGGCCACTGAGCCATGGCCATGACCAACCTCGCCGTCGCCGGGGCCGGATCGCTGATCCAGTCGGTCGACTGGCATGCGATCGCCCCGCCGGTCATCCCCGCCGTCGTCGCTCTCGCCGTCCTGGTCGGCGACCTGTTCCTGCCGCTGCCGCGCAAGCCGCTGCTCGGCTGGGTCTCGGTCGGCGGCCTGGTCGTCGCCCTGGCCTCACTGGCCTCACTGTGGTCCGGCCGCCATGCCGCCTTCTGCCTCAAGACCGTAGCGGGCACCACTGACAACGCCGACTGCTCCTATGTCGCCGACCACTTCGCCCTGCTGTTCCAGCTGCTGGTGCTCGGCGGCGCGCTGCTGGTCGCCCTGCTCTCGCTGTTCTCGGTCGAGCAGGACGAACTGCCGCGAGGGGAGTTCTGGTTCCTGCTGCTGAGCTCCGCCGCCGGGGCCGCGCTGCTGCCCGCCGCCCGCGACCTGGCCACGCTGGTCGTCGCGCTGGAGGTCGCCTCGCTGCCGGCCTTCGCGCTGGTCGCGCTGCGCCGGGACGGACGCGGCGGCGAGGCCGCGCTGAAGTTCTTCCTCTCCTCGGTCGCGGCGACCGCGGTGACGCTGCTCGGCGTCAGCTTCGTCTACGCCGCGACCGGCAGCATGTACCTGACCCGGATCGCCGCCGCGCTGCCGCACGTCCCCGGCCAGCTGAAGGCGCTGGCCATGGCCGGGGCGGTGCTCACCCTGGTGGGCTTCGCCTTCAAGACGGCGGCCGTGCCCTTCCACTTCTGGGTGCCCGACACCTACACCGGCGCCCCGGTCCCGGTGGCCGGATACCTCTCCGTGGTCGGCAAGGCCGCCGGGATCTCCGGCCTGGCCCTGATCGCCGTCCTCGGCTTCCACCCGTACGGCCGAACCTGGGGGCTGGGCCTGGCCGTGGTCGCGGCGGTCACCATGACCGTCGGCAACGCCGCCGCCCTGCGCCAGCGCCCGGACACCCCGCACAGCGCGGTCCGGCTGCTGGCCTGGTCGTCGATCGCCCAGGCCGGCTACCTGCTGGTGCCGATCGCCGCCGCCGGTTACGGGCACAGCACCCGCGACCCGCTCGGGGCGACGGTCGCGTACGCGCTGATCTACGGGGTGGTCAACCTCGGCGCCTTCGCCGTGGTGGCCTTCGTGGCGGGCCGGGTGGACGACTACCGGGGACTGTTCGCGGCCCGCCCGGCGACCGCGCTGGCCCTGGCCTTCTTCCTGCTCTGCCTGGCCGGGCTGCCGCCCGGCGTGATCGGGCTCTTCGGCAAGGTCGTGGTCTTCCGGGCCGCCGTCGACTCCGGACTCGGCTGGCTGGCCGTGGTGATGGCGGTGAACGTGGTCGTCGCCCTCTACTACTACCTGGCCTGGACCGCGAAGATCTTCCAGCCCGCCCCGGACGGAGCAGCGGCCGACGCCTCCGGCGCCGGGTCGCCGCTGCCGCTGCCGCTCGCCCTCTGCCTGGGCGTCGCCGCAGCCATCGGCGTGGTCCTCTCCGTCGCCCCGCAGCTGGTGCTCCAGGTGACGACGGCCTCGCTGTTCGGCTGACCTGCGGCGGGTACGGCTCCGCCCCGGCGCGCGCCGGGGCGGGCGCGACGGCGGGCGCCGGGGAACCAGGAGGTCCGCCCCGGCCGTTGGACGAGTCGAATGGGCTGTGAAAGACATCCCCCCATCGCTCGTTCTGGAGGGCTTCCGTGCACCGCCGGCACAACGGTCTGCAGACTGCCGCACTCCTGGGCGGCCTGTCTGCGCTGATCATCGTGATCGGCAGCTTCTGGGGGCGCACCGGGGTGCTGCTGGGCCTGGCGGTGGCGCTGGGGACCAACGGCTTCGCCTACTGGAACAGTGACAAGCTCGCGCTGCGGGCGATGCGGGCCCGTCCGGTGAGCGAGTTCGAGGCCCCCTGGCTGTACCGGATCGTCCGCGAGCTCTCCACCTCCGCCCGGCAGCCCATGCCCCGGCTCTACATCTCGCCCACGCTGGCCCCGAACGCCTTCGCCACCGGGCGCAACCCGCGGAACGCGGCCGTCTGCTGCACCCGTGGCATCTTCGACATCCTGGACGAGCGGGAGCTGCGCGCCGTCCTCGCCCACGAGCTCTCCCACGTCCACAACCGCGACATCCTGATCTCCTCGGTCGCCGGCTCGCTGGCCTCGGCGGTCATGTTCCTCGCCAACTTCGCCTGGCTGATCCCGGACGGCCGGAGCGAGGACGAGGACGGCCCCGGCCTGTTGGGCATCCTGCTGCTGATGGTGCTGGGCCCGTTCGCGGCGACCATGATCAAGCTGGCTGTCGGACGCTCCCGCGAGTACGCGGCCGACGCCTCCGCCGCCCGGCTCACCGGCGACCCGATGGCCCTGGCCGACGCGCTGCGCAAGCTCGACGCCGGGGCCCGACGGCTGCCGCTGCCGCCGGAGCCGCAGCTCCGGGCGACCTGCCACATGATGATCACGAACCCGTTCCGCCGGGGCGAGGCGGGCTCGCGGCTGTTCTCGACCCACCCCCCGATGGCCGAGCGGATCGCCCGGCTGGAGCGGCTGGCCGGATACCGGAACTGAGGTCGCGCCGACGTTCGTCCCCAGGAATACGGTGGCAGACTCGTCCGCAGGGGCCCGAATGCGGTGCACGGGAGGAAGACGAACATGAGTGTGGTCAACTTTGTCCTGAACGTCATCTGGCTGATCCTCTGCGGGCTGTGGATGGCGCTCGGCTATGTGGTCGCCGGGATCATCTGCTGCATCCTGATCGTCACCATCCCCTTCGGCATCGCCTCGTTCCGGATCGCCGGGTACGTGCTGTGGCCGTTCGGCCGCACCACCCGCGAGAGGCCGGACGCCGGGGCGCCCTCCTGCGTGGGCAACGTCATCTGGCTGGTCTTCGCCGGCTGGTGGCTGGCCCTGGGGCACCTCGTCACCAGCATCGCCCTCGCCGTGACGATCATCGGCATCCCGTTCGCCTGGGCCAACCTCAAGCTGATCCCGATCTCGCTGATGCCGCTCGGCCGCGAGGTGGTCCCGACCGACCAGCCCTTCGGCGTCCGCCTCTGAGGCTCCGCCCCGGCCCGGTGGAGCGGGGCCCGGTGGAGCGGGCCCGGGTGGAGCGGGCTCACTCCACCACCGGGCTGCGCCGCTCCACCAGGACCACGTCCCGCCACACCCCGTGGTGCCGGCCGACCCGGGACCGGACGCCGACCACCCGGAACCCGGCCCGCTCGTGCAGCGCCAGGCTGGCGGTGTTCTCCGGGAAGATGCCCGACTGCACGGTCCAGATCCCGGCCGCCTCGGTGGACCGGACCAGCTCGGCCAGCAGGGCCGAGCCGACACCCCGGCCCCGGGCCCGCGGGTGGACGTAGACGGAGTGCTCGACCACCCCGGCGTACACGCTGCGGGCGGACACCGCGGCGACCGCGGCCCAGCCCAGCACGGTGCCGTCCTCGTCCAGCGCGACCAGGCGGTGCCCGGGCAACCGGCCGGCGTCGAAGGCTGCCCAGGAGGGCGCGCAGGTCTCGAACGTCGCATTGCCCTCGTCGATGCCCGACTGGTAGACGGCGAGCACCTGCTCGGCGTGCTCGGCGGTCAGTTCGGTGATGCGGAAAGCCATCCACCGATGATGCCAGTGGGCCCCGGCGGATTCCGTCCGCCCGTGCCGAGGGGCACCATCCGGGCCCGTGCCCGGATGGTGCCCCTGGTCGCCGTACCCCCGTCCCCGCCGCGCGGGGCGCAGGGTCAGCGGTAGTTGACGAACTGGACGGCGAAGTCCAGGTCCTTGCCCTTGACCAGGGCCTGGATCGCCTGGAGGTCGTCCCGGCTCTTGGAGGTGACGCGCAGCTCGTCGCCCTGGACCTGGGCCTTGACACCCTTGGGGCCCTCATCGCGGATGATCTTGGCGACCTTCTTGGCGTTCTCCTGCGAGATGCCCTCCTCGATGGTCGCGAAGATCTTGTACTCCTTGCCGGAGAGCTGCGGCTCGCCGGCGTCCAGGGACTTCAGCGAGATGCCGCGCTTGACCAGCTTGGTCTGGAAGACATCGAGGATCGCGTTGACCCGGTCCTCCGAGTTGGCCCGCATCTCGATCTTCTCGCCGGACCACTCGATGGCGGCGCCGACGTTCTTGAAGTCGAAACGGGTGGTCAGCTCGCGAGCGGCCTGGTTGAGCGCGTTGTCGACCTCCTGCCGCTCGACCTTCGAGACGATGTCGAAACTGGAGTCGGCCATGATCAGTGAGTCTCCTTGACGGTGCTACGACACGGTGGATGCCGGCCGTCCCGGACAAGGGACAGCCACCGCCCCAGCCTATCCACCGCGACCCGCGGCCGCCCTCCTCCTCGCGCAGGGGCCGGCGATCCCGAGGAACCCGCCGATCAACCGAGTGGCGGAGCACCCCCTGCGATCGGGTATTGTTTACCTCGTCGAACGGGAGACCGCGAGACGATCCCTGGCGGGTTGCCCGAGTGGCCAAAGGGAGCAGACTGTAAATCTGCCGGCTCTGCCTTCGAAGGTTCGAACCCTTCACCCGCCACCAGGGAAAGCGGAGGCCCTCCGACTGCACTGCAGTCGGAGGGCCTTTCTGCATGAGGGCGACCGTTCGCCCGGGGGCGGGCGCCCGGCCGCAGCGTGGCCGCACTGCGGTAGGGCCGGACCGAGTGGCGGCCGGGAGCAGCGATGCCGCCGAACGAGGTTCCGCCACCCGGCTCCGGCACGGTTCCCTCCGGCACCCTCCGGTTCGTCCGCAACGGCCTCCACCGGCTCGGCGTCACCGCCGAGGCCCTGTCCCTGCAGGTCGGCTCCGGGCCGCCGACCGCCGCCGACGAGGACGAGGACGAGGACGGGGACGAGGACGCCCGGGAGTCCACGGACCTGCTGTCGAGGCTCTGGCGGCTCGGGCTGGCCGAGCTGGACGACCCGCTGCTCGGCCTCCACGTGTCCGAGCAGTGGAGCCGTGGCAGCCTCCAACTGCACGACTACCTCTTCGGCACGGCGGCCACCCTGGGCGACGGGCTCGCCCTCGCCGTCCGCTACGCCCACGTCGTCAGCGACAGCGCCGGGGCCAATGACGTCGACCTGGTCGAGGAGGCGGACGGGCCGGTCACCCTCCGCTACCAGGTGCGCACGTCCTTCCCCGAAGTCGACGCAGTGGCCAGCCAGTTCGCGCTCGCGACGCTGCTCCGCCGGGCCCGGTCCGACCTCGGCGCGGACCTCTCCCCGTTACGGGTCGGCTTCGCCGCCGCCCCGCCGCGCCACGGCCGGGAGCTGGCCGCGGCCTTCGGGACCGACCGGGTCGACTTCCGGCAGGAGCGGACCACGATGACCTTCGCCAGGGCCGACCTCGAACGCCCGCTGCCGGGAGCGGATCCGGCCCTCGCGCGGATCCTGCGGGCACATGCGGATTCGATCGCCGCGGCCGCTCCGTCCCCACGCGCTCCGCAGTGGCGCGACGGGTTCCGACAGCTCCTCGTCGAAGGACTGACGGACCGGGAGCTGTCGGTGGCCACCGTCGCCCGGCGCATGACGATGAGTCAGCGCACGCTCCAGCGAAGGCTGGAGGAGGAGGGCACCAGCTGGCGCGAGGAGCTGGACGCGGTGCGCCGCGAGCAGGCCGAGCGGCTGCTGCGGTCCGGGCTTGACCGGTCGGCGACGGCCGACCGGCTCGGCTACTCCGACGCCCGGGCCCTGCGCCGCGCGCTGCACCGCTGGGCGCACGCGGCCGGATGACGCCGGGCCAGCCGGCCCCGCCGGGCCGAGGGCGTGGCCGAGGGCGTGGCGCGTTCGGTCCGGACGACGGCGCGCCGGGTCCTCCCGCCGGGTGCGCCCCTCCGGCGAGACTTGCGGACGGCGAGAGGAGCCGACGATGTCCTACCAGTGGCTGATGGACCCGAAGGACCTGTTCGAGGAGCGCTACCCGCAGATGCTCACCCTGGGCCTGCCGGTGGCGGACGTGGACGCGGTCCGCGGCGCGGTGGCCGAGATGTGGCCGGACCAGCCCGGTGGCTGGGTGCACGAGTGGTCGGCCCTGGCCTCCCGGTACGCCGCCGGGGGGCGGCACGACCTGGCCGTCCTGGCCTACGGGTGGGCCAAGTTCCCGGTGCTGGCCGACTCGGCCAAGCGGACCGCGCTGACCAGGCAGACCGAGCAGTACCGGCTGGCTGCGCCCGGATTCCCGGTGCCCTTCGAGCGCCGGGTGCTGGAGGTGCCGTACCGGGGCGGGACCACTCCGGTCCCGGTGCACCTGCTGGGCGCGCCCGGCGGTCCGGTGCTGATCGCCAGCGGCGGGGTGGACACCTGGAAGATGGACCTCCACCCGCTGCTGGTGGAGCTGGTGCTGCGGACCGGGGTCCGGGTGATGGCCTTCGACCACGCCGGGACCGGGGAGTCGGCCGTGCCGATGACCGCCGACGGCGGAATCGAGATCGTCCGCGGCCTCATCGCCGAGGCCCGCGCCATCGGCGACGGCCGGGTCGGCCACTTCGGCTTCTCCATGGGCGGCTACTACGCCGCGCACTCCGGACTGGCGGGCGAGGTCGACGCCGCCGTGGTCCTGGGCGGGCCGGTGCGGTTCGGGTTCGCCGAGGAGAACGCCGGGCGGCTGACGTTCGGCATGGCCGACATCTTCGGCAACGCCCTCGGCCTGGACCGTCGGCCCACGACGGCCGAACTGGGCCGGGCGATGGCCGACTTCCCGCTCACCGCACTGCTGGAGCCGGAGGCCAACGCGCCGATGCTGGTGGTCAACGGGGCCGACGACATCCATGTCCCGCAGCAGGACACGCTGCTGTTCACCGGGCGTCGCGACACCGAGGTCCGGCTGGTGCCGGACACCGGCCACGTCGCGGCCTCCAAGCTGCCCGAGGTGATGCCGGTGATCACTGAGTGGCTCGGCAAGCACCTCTGAGCGCGCCGCCCCCGGGCGTCCTCGGAGACCGAGGTGCTGCCGCCCCGGGCGGTGACGGCGGAGGCGGCGGTCTGCCACCGCGTCAGAACGCGGTCGCCGGGGCGGATCGGGCCGTACCGGCTGTTGGCGGCGCGTGGTAGAAAGCGAAGCGATCCCGTGGCAGCGGGACGCGGTCGGACGAGCGGGGAGCGCAGAGGGCTTCGGGGCGACGCGCCGACGCGGTGGAGGAGATCGGGGACGCCGATGGGCGAAGCGGTGGAAGTGCGTGAGGCGGTACCGGCGGACGCCGAGGCGGCCGTGGACCTCTGGAAGTCGTCGCATGTGATCCGGCGCAACGGCAGGCCGCTGCCGGAAGCCCACATAGCCTCGGCGTACCAGCGGATGTCCGTCCCCGGGGCGCTGCTGCTGCTCGCCCACGACCCCTGTCCGGAAGGCGCGCCGGACGGCGCGCGCCCGCCCGTCGTCGGGACCATCCTCGGGGTCCAGGGCCTCGACCGGGACGGCCTGGGTCCGGCGGTGCCCGGGCTGGTGCACGTCTGCCTGCTCAGCGTCGCCCCCGATCGCTGGGGGCAGCACATCGGACGGCTGCTGGTCGAGCAGATGCTGCTCCGGGCGGCGGAGCACGGCTACCGGCGGGCCCAGCTCTGGACCCACGCCGACAACCTGCGGGCCAACCGCCTCTACAAGGCGATGGGCTTCCGCCGCAGCGGACGGGTCCGGGTGGACGACTGGGGTGAACTGCTCGTCCACTACTGGCGCACGCTGGAGGGCTGAACGCTCACCCCGGCCCGTTGGAGGGCCCGTTGGAGGGTCCGTTGGTGGGTCCGGTGGAAGGCCCGACAGGCGGCCCGGCGGGAGGCCCGGCGGGAGGCCCGGCGGGAGGCCCGGCGGGGCCGCTCCGGCCCTGGCGCGGCACGGCGGGGGCGATCGGGTCCGCGTACTCCCGGACCGCGCTGGTGCGGCTGACCACCCGGCCGGCATGCAGCACCACCCGGCTGTGACCGCCGGACAGCACCCCGGGCAGGTGCTCGCCGCGGACGGCGAGCAGGTCGGCGGGGGAGCCCGCCACCAGGCGGACCGGCGGCAGCCCGAGGACGGCCCTGGCCGCCGAGCTGACCGCGTCGTAGGCGTCGGCCGGGTCCAGTTCACCGGCGGCGGCCAGCAGGAACGCCGATTCCAGCGGGTCCGCCCGGCCGACCGGATTGGCCCGGTCCCGCAGCCCGCCGCTGCCGGCCGCCACCACCACCCCGGCCGCCCGGAGCAGCCGGACCGGCGGCAGCGGCGGGGACGGCGTCCGGGGGCCGCCCGCCGCCGGGGGCAGGCCGACGCAGCGGTTGCCCTGCGGGAGGCAGGTGACGGTGAGCCCGGAGCCGGCCAGGAGGTCGAGCGTCCGGAGCAGGTCGTCGTCGCGCAGCAGCCCGAGGGCGGCGCACGGGCCGAGGTTCACTCCGGAGCGCGGGAGCCCGTCCAGCGCCTCGACCAGGCGTGCGAGCCCGTGCGGAGTGGCGGCATCGGTGTGGAGGTCGAGCGCCAGTTCGCTCCCCTCGGCCACGGCTGCTGCCGTCCGCACGAATCCGACCGGGTCCGGGTCCAGCTCCGGGCAGCCGCCGATCGCGTGGGCGCCCATGGCGACGGCCTCGGCCAGCAGGGCCCGGCCCTCGGCCCCGGCCGCACCGGCCGCGCTGCTCAGCGGTCCGGCCCGGGCCACGACCTGGAGCTCGGCCAGTCCGCGCAGCGCCCTGGCCGCCTGCAGGGCGGCCTCCAGCCGACGCAGTCCGTAGCCCTCGCCGATGCGGACATGGGTCCGCTGGACGGTCGCCCCGTAGCCGAGCCCGCTGAGCGCGGCCTCGGTGATCCGCCGCTGTGCCGCCTCGACCGTCTCCGCCGCCCCGGAGTCCCCGCCCTCCGGCCCGGGCCGGGTGGTGGCGAAGGCCTCGTCCAGGTGGGCGTGCGGCTCGACCGGGGCCGGCAGCAGCAGATAGCCGCTGAGGTCCAGCCGCTCGGGGGCGCTGAGCCGGCCGGCCGGCCCGATCTCCTCGATCCGCCCGGCGCCGATCCGGATGTCCACGGCCCGGCCGTCCGGCAGCCGCCCGCCGTAGAGCAGCAGTGTCGGTCCGGCGGGTGGGTCCTGCTCGCTGCGGCGCGCGTCGCCAGACATGCGCCGCTCCTTCCCGCCGCAGGGCCGCTCCCCACGTGCAGGGGAGCCTAGGGCGGTCCCGGGGGTGGACCGGGGAGGCGCGTGGGGACGATGGGGAGGAGCCCAAAAGTCGTATCGGTTGGGGGGAGTCCGCAGCGGCGCTGAACTGGGGTCCTGGGCATCCGGGGTGACCCGGCGGCAGCTCCCGGCCGCGCTGCGGGTGCCGCCGGAATGGATTTCACGGATCGGCCAGGGACCGTGTAATGTCTTCCTCGGCCAGCCCCTATAGCTCAGTCGGTAGAGCGTCTCCATGGTAAGGAGAAGGTCTGCGGTTCGATTCCGCATGGGGGCTCGGATGAGAGGGTTCCCCGCTTCGGCGGGGAACTCGATCGTCGTGGCGGTGTAGCTCAGTTGGTAGAGCAAGCGGCTCATAATCGCTGTGTCACCGGTTCAAGTCCGGTCACCGCTACCACGTCCTGTAGCCGATTGTCGGGTAACCCGCCCAGTCGGCTACTCTTGTCTGTGTTCATAACGTTGTCTGTTCGAGGAAGGCACTCCTGTGGCCGCCACTGATGTCCGCCCGAAGATCACGCTGGCCTGCGTGGAGTGCAAGGAGCGGAACTACATCACCAAGAAGAACCGGCGTAACGACCCGGACCGTCTTGAGATGAAGAAGCACTGCCCGCGTTGCAACTCGCACACCGCGCACCGCGAGACTCGCTGACCACTGCGTTCCGACGCAGGGCCGGTGTTCGCGACCAGCTCATCGGCGAAGGCCGTCCCCATCCGTGGGGACGGCCTTCGTCGTTTTTCCCACGAGGATTCACGAGGAGCCAGTCCATGCCGCTCGACCCCTCCTTCATCGGGCGGACGTACCCGCCCACCGCGCCCTACGAGGTGGGGCGCGAGAAGATCCGCGAGTTCGCCGAGGCCGTCGGCGACGCCAACCCGGCGTACACGGACCCGGACGCCGCCAAGGCGCTCGGCCACTCCGACGTGATCGCCCCGCCGACCTTCCCGTTCCTGCTGACCTACCGGGCCGCCGCCCAGGTGGTCAACGACCCGGAGCTCGGCCTGGACTTCTCCCGGGTCGTCCACGGCGACCAGCGCTTCCGCTACACCCGCCCGGTCCGGTCCGGCGACCGGCTGACCGTCACCTGCGTCATCGACTCGATCAAGTCGCTGGCCGGCAACGACGTGCTGACCGTGCGCGGCGAGGTGCACGAGGAGAGCGGTGAGCATGTGGTCACCGCCCACATGATGCTGGTGGCCCGCGCCGCCGAGGGGGAGTGAGCATGTCCGCGAATGTGAACTACGACACGGTCGAGGTCGGCACCGAACTGCCGTCCCAGTCCTTTCCGGTGACCCGGGCGACCCTGGTCCAGTACGCCGGGGCCTCGGGGGACTTCAACCCGATCCACTGGAACGAGGCCTTCGCCACCTCGGTCGGCCTGCCGAACGTCATCGGCCACGGCATGTTCACCATGGCCGAGGCGATCCGGGTGGTCACCGACTGGCTCGGCGACCCGGGCGCGGTGGTCGAGTACGGCGTGCGCTTCACCAAGCCGGTCGTGGTCCCGAACGACGGCGTCGGCGCGGTCATCGAGGTCACCGCCAAGGTCGCGGCCAAGCTGGACGACCGCCGGGTGCGGGTGGACCTGCTGGCGACCAGCGGTGGCGAGAAGGTCCTGGGCATGTCCCGGGCCGTGGTCCAGCTGGCCTGACCGGTCCGGCCGGACCGAGCGGTCCACCGGCCCGAGCAGAGGCCGTCCGGGGTTCCCCCGGACGGCCCTTGACATGGTTAGTAATCAGTCACTAACTTTGAGGCATGGCAAAGGGCAGCATGAGGATGTCGGCGGAGGAACGCCGCGAGAGCGTCATCCGCGCCTCCATGATCGAATTTGCCGAGCGTGGCTACAACGGCACCACCACCCAGTCGATCGCCAATCGGGTCGGCGTCTCCCAGCCCTACCTCTTCCGGCTCTTCCCCAGCAAGCGGGCCCTGTTCGAGGCCGCCGCCCGGCGGTGCATGCAGGACGTCCGCGAGGCCTTCGTCGCCGCCGCCGACGGCCTGGAGGGCGAGCCGGCCCGTGAGGCCATGGGTCTGGCCTACATGGACCTGATCGCCGACCGCAGTCGGCTGATGATGCAGATGCAGATGTACGTGTCCACGGCCGCCGCCGAGGCTGCCGGGGACACCGAGGTCGGCGAGTCCGTACGGGCGATGTGGACCGAGCTCTGGGACGCCGTCACCGCCCAGGCGGGGATGACCCAGGAAGAGGCCCGGGACTTCTTCGCCCAGGGCATGTTGATCAACGCGCTGGTCGCGATGGGCTTCTCGCCGGAGCACCGGCTCTGGAAGACCTTCGACTTCGAGTCCGGCTGCTGACTCGGCGGGGCCGCCCCGGGGTCGGGGTGTTCTGCCGGGTGCTTTTCGGCCCGTCAAAGTTATTGATCAATTACTAACTCATAGGTTCCCCCCAGCCGGGGGGCTCATCCAAGGGAACCGATCATGCGCAAGGGAAACCCAACCGTCTGGGCCTTCGTGATCACCAGCACCGCCGGCTTCATGGCCGCGCTGGACAACCTGGTCGTCACCACCGCCCTGCCCTCCATCCGCGCCCATCTGGGCGGCGGCATCACCGACCTGGAATGGACGGTGAACGCCTACACCCTGACCTTCGCCGTGCTGCTGATGCTCGGCGCGGCCCTCGGCGACCGCTTCGGCCGTCGCCGGATCTTCACCCTCGGCCTCACCCTGTTCACCCTCTCCTCCCTCGCCGCCTCGCTCGCGCCGAACATCGACGCGCTGATCGCGGCCCGTGCCGCCCAGGGCGTCGGCGCGGCCCTGCTCACCCCGGTCAGCCTGACCCTGCTCACCGCCGCCGTCCCGGCCGCCAGGCGCGGCGCGGTCTTCGGCGCCTGGGGCGCGGTCAACGGCATGGCCGTCGCACTGGGCCCGCTGATCGGCGGCACCCTGGTCGAACACCTCTCCTGGCAGTGGATCTTCGCGGTGAACGTGCCGATCGGCCTGGCCCTGATCCCGCTCGCCCGGCTGCGGCTGACCGAGAGCCACGGCCCCAACAGCCGGCTCGACGTCCCCGGCACCGCCCTGGCCAGCGCCGGCCTCTTCGGCATCGTCTTCGCCCTGATCCGGGGCAACGCCGACGGCTGGAGCAGTCCGACGGTGCTCACCGGACTGGTGGCCGGTGGCGCCCTGCTGGTCGGCTTCGTCCTCTGGGAACTGCGCGCCCCCGCTCCGCTGCTGCCGCTGCGGCTGTTCCGCAACCGCACCTTCGCCGCCGTCAACAGCGCCTCGATGCTGATGTCGCTGGGCATGTTCGGCGCCATCTTCCTGCTCAGCCAGTTCCTCCAGAACGCCCAGGGCTACAGCCCGATGGAGGCCGGCGTCCGGATGCTGCCCTGGACGGCGATGCCGATGCTGGTGGCGCCGCTCGCCGGGCTGCTGATCAACCGGATCGGCGGACGGGTGATCATCGCCACCGGGCTCGCCCTCCAGGCCGGCGGGCTGGCCTGGTTCGCCCTGATCGTCTCGGCGCATGTGAGCTACGACGCGCAGATCCCGGCACTGATCATGTCGGGCGTGGGCATGGCGCTGTTCTTCTCGCCGGTCGCCACGGTGCTGATGGGCTCGGTCGCGCCGGAGGAGCAGGGCATCGCCTCCGGGGCCAACAACTCCCTCCGCGAGGTCGGCGGGGCGCTCGGGGTGGCGGTGCTGAGCGCGGTCTTCACCGCCCACGGCAGCTACGCCGACCCGAAGGCCTTCGCCGACGGCCTCACCCCGGCGCTCTGGGTGGGCACCGCCTCCATCGCCGCCGCGGCCGTCGCCGCCCTGGTCATCCCCCGCTACCGGCGTACCCGGGCCGCCGCCGGGAGTGCGGCGGAGCAGGCCCCCGTGCTCTCCCCGGTGGTCTGACCCGCGCCACGGCACCCGCGCCCGTCCCGTCCCGTCCCGCCCGCCCCGCCGCGCCCGTCCCGCCCCGCCCCGCCGCGTCCGTTCCGTCCCGCTCCCCGGGGACGGGCCGGGCGCGGCGGCGTCCTCCCTTAGTCTTGGCCCGTGCAGGAACTCCAGGACGCCCCCCTCGCCCCGCTGACCACCTTCCGCCTCGGCGGCCCCGCCCGGCGGCTGGTCACCGCGACCACCGACGCCGAGATCGTGGCCACGGTCCGGGCCGCCGACGCGGCCGGCGAACCGCTCTTGGTGATCGGCGGCGGCAGCAACCTGGTCATCGGCGACCAGGGCTTCGCCGGGACCGCCCTGCGGATCGCCACCACCGGCAGCAGCCTGGACGGCACGGTCCTGGACGTAGCGGCCGGCGAGGTCTGGACCGACCTGGTCGCCGAGACGGTGCTGAAGCACGGGCTCGCCGGGATCGAGTTCCTGGCCGGTATCCCCGGATCGGTCGGGGCGACCCCGGTGCAGAACGTCGGCGCCTACGGCCAGGAGGTGGCGACCAGCATCGCCGAGGTGGTCGCCTACGACCGCCGCGCGCGCGAGACGGTGACCCTGTCCAATGCCGACTGCGGCTTCTCCTACCGGCACAGCGCCTTCAAGGCCGACCCCGACCGCTACGTGGTGCTGCGGGTCCGCTTCGCGCTGGAGGACACGGACGGCCGCTCCACCCCGGTCCGGTACGCCGAGCTGGCCCGGAGCCTGGGTGCCGGCCAGGGCGAGCGGACCGAGCTGCGCGCCGCCCGGGAGGCGGTGCTGGAGCTGCGGGCCGGCAAGGGCATGGTGCTGGACCCGGAGGACCACGACACCTGGTCGGCGGGCTCCTTCTTCACCAACCCGGTCCTGGGGGCGGAGCAGTACGCGGCCTTCCTCGACCGGGTGCACGACCGGCTGGGCCCGGAGACCGCGCCCCCGGCCTACCCCGGTGCGGACGGGAGCACCAAGACCTCGGCCGCCTGGCTGATCGAGCGGGCCGGCTTCGGCAAGGGCTACGGCAGCGGCCCGGCCCGGCTCTCCGGCAAGCACACCCTGGCGCTGACCAACCGGGGCGGGGCGACCACCGCCGACCTGCTGGCGCTGGCCCGCGAGGTGCGCGACGGCGTCCACGCGGCCTTCGCGGTGACCCTGGTCAACGAGCCGGTGCTGGTCGGCGTCGAGCTCTGACCGGCCTGCGCGGCGCTCCGGGCTCCGGGAGCGCCGTCAGGACACCAGCCAGGCGTCCACCCCGGCCAGCATCCGCAGCCGGACGTCCTCCGGCGCGCAGGACCCGCGCACCGACTGCCGGGCCAGCTCGGCCACCTCGGCGTCGCTGAACCCGTGGACCTCGCGCGCCAGTTCGTACTGCGCGACCAGCCGCGAGCCGAACAGCAGCGGGTCGTCGGCGCCCAGCGCCAGCGGTACCCCGGCGTCGAACAGCTTCCGCAGCGGGACGTCCTCGGGCTTCTCGTAGACGCCCAGGGCGACATTGGAAGCCGGGCAGATCTCGCAGGTGATCTGACGGTCCGCCAGCCGCTGCATCAGCCGCGGGTCCTCCGCCGCCCGCACCCCGTGCCCGATCCGGCCGGCGCCCAGGTCGTCCAGGCAGTCCCGGACGCTGGACGGGCCGGCCAGCTCGCCGCCGTGCGGGGCGGCCAGCAGCCCGCCCTCCCTGGCGATGGCGAACGCCCGGTCGAAGTCCCGGGCCAGGCCCCGCCGTTCGTCGTTGGACAGGCCGAAGCCGACCACGCCCCGGTCCGCGTAGCGGACCGCCAGCCGGGCCAGGGTGCGGGCGTCCAGCGGATGCTTCATCCGGTTGGCCGCGACCAGCACCCGGATCCCGACGCCGGTCGCCCGGGAGGCGTCGTCGACCGCGCCGAGGATGATCTCCAGGGTGGGGATCAGACCGCCCAGCCGGGGGGCGTAGGAGGTGGGGTCGACCTGGATCTCCAGCCAGCCGCTGCCCTCGGACCGCTCGTCCTGCGCGGTCTCCAGCACCAGCCGGCGGATGTCCTCCTCGTCGCGCAGCACCGAGCGCGCCATGTCGTAGAGCCGCTGGAAGCGGAACCAGCCGCGTTCGTCGGTCGCCCGGAGCTTGGGCGGCTCGCCCGCTCCCAGGGCGTGCGCGCCCAGCGCCTCCGGCAGGTGCACTCCGTGCCTGTCGGCGAGCTCCAGCAGCGTCGCCGGACGCATGGAGCCGGTGAAGTGCAGGTGCAGGTGCGCCTTGGGCAGCAGGCGGACGTCACGGGGTTCGGGGTCGGCAGCGGCGGCAGATACCTGTTCCATCCGCAGATCTTCGCCTATTCGGCCTGACGGCGGAAAACATCCAGGTCGAGCCGCTCGATCGGGTGAAAGAACAGCCGGTTCGCGGACCGGGGGAGCGACCGGGAAGGCAGCGGACCCGCGGCCCGGCCGAAGCCGTGCCGCGGGTCCGCGCCCGCGCTCCGTCGGCGTCCGTGCCGCCGGGAGCGCGCTCAGTCCTGCGCCTCGCCCAGCAGCTTCTGCAGCCGGGTGACGCCCTCGACCAGGTCGTGGTCGCCCAGCGCGTAGGAGAGCCGCAGGTAACCCGGGGTGCCGAAGGCCTCGCCCGGCACCACCGCGACCTCGACCTCGTCCAGGATCAGACCGGCCAGCTCGGCCGAGGTCTGCGGACGGCGGCCGCGGATCTCCTTGCCCAGCAGCCCCTTCACCGAGGGGTAGACGTAGAACGCGCCCTCGGGCTCCGGGCAGAACACGCCGGGGATCTCGTTCAGCATCCGCACGATGGTCCGCCGACGGCGGTCGAAGGCCGCCTTCATCTCGTCCACCGCGGAGAGGTCGCCGGAGACCGCCGCCAGCGCCGCGATCTGGGCGACGTTGCTGACGTTCGAGGTGGCGTGGGACTGGAGGTTGGTCGCCGCCTTGATGACGTCCAGCGGGCCGATCACCCACCCGACCCGCCAGCCGGTCATGGCGTAGGTCTTGGCCACGCCGTTGACGACGATGCACTTGTCGGCCAGCTCCGGCACGACGACCGGGAGCGAGACGAACTGCGCGTCCCCGTAGACCAGGTGCTCGTAGATCTCGTCGGTGAGCACCCACAGCCCGTGCCCGGCGGCCCAGCGGCCGATCTCCTCGACCTCGGCGGCGGTGTACACCGAGCCGGTCGGGTTGGAGGGCGAGACGAACAGCAGCACCTTGGTGGACTCGGTGCGAGCGGCCTCCAGCTGCGCCACGGACACCTTGTAGCCGGTGGTCTCGTCGGCGACGACCTCGACCGGCACGCCGCCCGCGAGCCGGATCGACTCGGGGTAGGTGGTCCAGTACGGGGCCGGGACGATGACCTCGTCACCCGGGTCCAGGATCGCGGCGAAGGCCTCGTAGATGGCCTGCTTGCCACCGTTGGTCACCAGGACCTGCGCGGCGTCGACCGCCCAGCCGGAGTCCCGCAGCGTCTTCGCGGCGATGGCGGCCTTCAGCTCGGGCAGCCCGCCGGCCGGGGTGTACCGGTGGTTCTTCGGGTCGCGGCAGGCGTCCGCGGCCGCGTCCACGATGTAGCCGGGGGTGGGGAAGTCCGGCTCGCCGGCGCCGAAGCCGATCACCGGGCGGCCGGCCGCCTTGAGGGCCTTGGCCTTGGCGTCCACGGCGAGGGTCGCGGACTCCGCGATGGCGCCGATGCGGGCCGAGACCCGCCGGTCGGCCGGACGGATGCTGGAGTCGGGGGTGGCAGATGCAGGGGTGGGAGATGCAGCGCTCATGACCTCATCGTTCCAGACACCGCCACCGGCGGGCATCGGCGTTTCGCCATCCGGCCGCCGCGCCGAGACGGCCGTGGCGGGCCCCAGCAGCGGGGACCGCCACGCCGGGCCGAACCACTGATCGGCAACCCATTCGACCAATCCCCGTTCCACCCCCTACACTCAAGCCTCGATGGACCCGGGCTGCGGCCGCGGGGCGTCGCACTCACCGTGCGGGGGCCCGTATGCGGTAGGTTGGGTCCTGTGACTCCGGGCGACCGGAGTCCAAAGGGTCGTAGCTCAATTGGTAGAGCACCGGTCTCCAAAACCGGCGGTTGGGGGTTCAAGTCCCTCCGGCCCTGCTGTCCGCCCTGTTGCAAATGCGCGACAGGCGGTACCGTCCAGCAGTGTGTTACACGAGATCGCAATCACTGCGAACACTCGACTGGTACCCGATCTTCAGGTGAGGAACGAGTGACGGAGACCGTGGGCTCCACCGCGACACCTGATCGTGGTAGCGCGGAGGGCGAACAGGGCGAGGGCCTCTCGCGCCGCGATCGCAAGCGTGCCAACAAGGCCGCCGGCAAGGGCGGGAAGAAGCAGAAGGACCCGAACCGCAAGAACGTCTTTGCGCGCACCGGCCTCTTCTACCGTCAGATCATCGCCGAGCTCCGCAAGGTCGTCTGGCCGAGCCGCAATGACCTCACCACCTACACGACGACGGTCATCGTCTTCGTTCTGGTGATCATGGCCATCGTCTACGGTCTGGACACCGGCTTCGCCGAGCTGGCCAAGCTCGTCTTCGGCTGACACCGGCCTGCGCGGACCGCGCCCGATCCTCACAGGACATCCACACAGGACATCCAGGACATCACTGTCCGGACGCTCCGCTACCGTGGAGTCGGTATCGTTGAGTATCCGAGCCGTCCGCAGCCAAGCCCTGCTTCTCCCTGTGGACGGTCAGGTACCGTCCCACCCTTCATCTCCAGGAAGAAGCAGCCAACGTGTCTGAGTCCCACCCGTACGACGACGCTGAAGCCCCCGAGGTCGTCGAGGCCGTGGAATCGGCCGACGACGCTGCGGAGCAGGACGCGTCTGCGTGGGCCGAGGCCGACGACTCCGCCGAGCAGATCGTCGATGACGCCGACGCTGACGAGGACGAGGTCGAGGCTGCCGACGAGGCCGACGGCGAGTCCGCCGAAGAGGCGGCGCTGACCGTGGTCGACGACGAGGAGTCCGCCGCCGTCGAGGCCTTCGAGGAGGCCGACGCCGAGGTCACCGAGGAAGACGGCGTCGAGATCGACCCGGTCGCCGCGTTCCGCGAGGAACTGCGGCTGGCCCCCGGCGAGTGGTACGTCATCCACACCTACGCCGGCTACGAGAACCGCGTGAAGTCCAACCTGGAGCAGCGCGCCGTCTCGCTCAACGTCGAGGACTACATCTACCAGGCCGAGGTGCCCCAGGAAGAGGTCGTCCAGATCAAGAACGGCGACCGCAAGACCATCCGTCAGAACAAGCTCCCCGGCTACGTGCTGGTGCGCATGGACCTGACGAACGAGTCCTGGGGCGTCGTCCGGAACACCCCCGGTGTCACCGGCTTCGTCGGCAACGCCTACGACCCGTACCCGCTGACGCTGGACGAGGTCGTCAAGATGCTCGCCCCCGACGTCGAGCGCGCCGCCGCGAAGGAGGCCGGCCGCCCCTCGCAGGTCCGCCCGGCCGACATCCAGGTGCTGGACTTCGAGGTCGGCGACTCGGTCACGGTCACCGACGGTCCGTTCGCCACGCTCCAGGCGACGATCAACGAGATCAACCCGGACTCCAAGAAGGTCAAGGGCCTGGTCGAGATCTTCGGCCGGGAGACCCCGGTCGAGCTCTCCTTCGACCAGATCACCAAGAACGACTGAGTCGAGCACGACCGGGCCGGGCACGACCGGCGCGACAGCTTCCGCAGCAGGGCCCCGTACCGTCCAACCGGTCCGGGGCCCTGCCGCGTCCGGGCCGGTTCGGCCGGTGCGAGCCGCCCGCCGAGCGGCCCGTCGGGGGCGGGGACGATCACTGATTTAGGATCGCGGCTCTTTCGGGCTATCCTGATTCGATGTGTGCGCAGAGCCGGGCCGTGAGGCCGGGCGGCGCAGCAGACATCCAAGGCCCCGCCGGTGCGCTTCCGCCCGCCGGTCGGGAACACCTCTCGTACTGACCCGGAGAGAGAACATGCCTCCCAAGAAGAAGAAGATCACTGGGCTGATCAAGCTCCAGATCAAGGCGGGCGCGGCCAACCCCGCGCCGCCCGTCGGCCCCGCGCTGGGCCAGCACGGCGTCAACATCATGGAGTTCTGCAAGGCCTACAACGCCCAGACCGAGTCGCAGCGCGGCATGGTCGTGCCGGTGGAGATCACGGTCTACGACGACCGTTCCTTCACCTTCATCACCAAGACCCCGCCGGCCGCGCGCCTGATCCTCAAGGCCGCGGGCATCGAGAAGGGCTCCAGCGAGCCGCACAAGACCAAGGTCGCCAAGCTCACGGCTGCCCAGGTCCGCGAGATCGCGACGACCAAGCTGCCCGACCTCAACGCCAACTCGCTGGACGAGGCCGACAAGATCATCGCTGGCACCGCCCGTTCGATGGGCATCACCATCGAGGGCTGACGTCCGCGTCAGTTCGGTCAGAGCAGCACCGTGGTAGGGCCGAGCGCGGCCCGCAGCCACCACAACTCCCAGTCTTGAATCCACAGGAGCAGCAGTGAAGCGCAGCAAGGCTCTGAACGCCGCGGCGGCCAAGGTCGACCGCGACCGTCTCTACGCCCCTCTCGAGGCCATCCGCCTCGCCAAGGAGACCTCCACCACGAAGTTCGACGGCACCGTCGAGGTCGCCATGCGTCTGGGTGTCGACCCGCGCAAGGCCGACCAGATGGTCCGCAGCACCGTGAACCTCCCGCACGGCACCGGCAAGACCGCCCGGGTCCTGGTCTTCGCGACCGGTGACCGCGCCGAGGCCGCACGTGCTGCGGGCGCCGACATCGTCGGCGCCGACGAGCTCATCGACGAGGTCGCCAAGGGCCGGCTGGACTTCGACGCCGTCGTGTCCACCCCGGACCTCATGGGCAAGGTCGGCCGTCTGGGCCGCGTGCTCGGCCCGCGTGGCCTGATGCCGAACCCGAAGACCGGCACCGTGACCCCGGACGTGGCCAAGGCCGTGACCGAGATCAAGGGCGGCAAGATCGAGTTCCGCGTCGACAAGCACTCGAACCTGCACCTGATCATCGGCAAGGTCTCCTTCGACGACGAGAAGCTCGTCGAGAACTACGCCGCCGCCCTGGACGAGGTGCTCCGCGCCAAGCCGTCCGCCTCCAAGGGCCGGTACATCAAGAAGATCGCGCTCAGCACCACGATCGGCCCCGGCATCCAGGTGGACCCGAGCCGTACGCGCAACCTCATGGTCGAGGAGGACCCGGCGAACATCTGATCCCTGATCAGACCAGCTGGGCAGTACTCGCGTTCCGAAGGGCCGGTTCCCCCTCCGCAAGGAAGGGGGAACCGGCCCTTCGGCCTGTCCGTCTACGGGTATAGCGTCCTGTTCGCAAGTCTTCTTACATGCCCCAGGGGGAATGCAACATGCGCCACACCCGTTCGATCTCCGTCGCCGCAGCCGCCGTCGTCGGCCTGGCCGCGCTCAGTGCCTGTTCGGCCGCGTCCAAGGCCGCGAGCCAGGCGGCCGGCAGCGCCAACTCGGCGGTGTCCACCGTCGCGGACGCGCTCTCGCTGGCCACCGCCAAGACCGAGAGCTACAGCTCGGTCAAGATGACCATGACCATGTCGGTCGCGGGCCAGAGCGTGACCTCGTCGGGCCGGTTCGGCTGGAACCCGATGGCCATGTCCATGGGGATGAACATGCCGGCGGCGAACGGCCGCCCGGCGACCTCCATGATCGTGATGATGTCCGGCACCACCCTGTACATGGGTACCCCGGCCGTCGCCGACTTCCAGGGCAAGCACTGGATGAAGCTCGACCTGTCCTCGCTCCAGGACGGTCAGGCGCTGTCCGAGATGGCTACCCAGAGCGGCAACCAGAACCCGGCGGTCCAGCTCAAGCTGCTGACCTCCAGCCCGGGGGTGACCCGTGTCGGCCAGGGCACCGTCGACGGCGTCCAGGCCACCCACTACAGCGGCACGGTGGACCTGAAGGCGCTGGCGGCCAAGATGGTGGGGCAGGACGCGCAGCTCAAGAGCCTGCTCACGTCGGCCTCCCAGGAGGGGATGACGACCGAGACCGTGGACCTCTGGGTCAGCGCCCAGAACCTCCCGGTCCGGGAGACGATGTCGGCGACGACCTCCAGCGGCACCGAGAACGCGACCATCGACTTCTCCGACTACAGCACCGGTGCGGTCACCTTCACCGCTCCGCCGGCGGACGACACCCTCGACGCGTCCAGCCTGCTCGGGAGCAGCTGACCGACCGGCGGGACGGGCGGCCGGTGGGCGATTTGCCCTTCGGCCGCCCGTTCGCGTAACGTAGCCGGAGCCACAGACCGCTGGTTGTCGCTGCCCGCTCTGCAAAGAGTCGGCCTGGTGACCGAAGGCTCCGCGAAGGATGCGGACGACCCGCGCAGGATGGATGAGGAAGATCGCGCTCCGGACGTGTGCCGTCAGGCATGTCGGCCGTCGAGCATGTTGAAGCCCCGTGCGCCTGCGCCGGGGCTGTCCTGTTTTTCCGAACACTTTCTTCCGGCGGTCGAGGTATAGCAGGTCGACTCAACGGTCGGCCAAGCATCGACATCACGGAAGGAGGCGTAAGCCTATGGCAAGGCCCGACAAGGCTGCTGCCGTCGCAGAGCTCACGGACAAGTTCCGTGACTCCAACGCGGCCGTGCTGACCGAGTACCGCGGTCTGACCGTGGCGCAGCTGAAGACGCTGCGTCGCTCGCTCGGCGACAACGCCAATTACGCCGTGGTGAAGAACACGCTGACCAAGATTGCCGCCAACCAGGCCGGTATTTCTGAGCTCGACGACCTGTTCGCGGGTCCGACGGCTGTCGCCTTCGTCGCCGGTGACCCGGTGGAGTCGGCGAAGGCTCTGCGTGACTTCGCCAAGGAGAACCCGGCTCTCATCATCAAGGGCGGTGTCCTTGACGGTAAGGCGCTGTCTGCTGATGACATCAAGAAGCTCGCGGACCTCGAGTCCCGCGAGGTGCTGCTCGCCAAGCTCGCGGGTGGACTGAAGGCGTCGATGGCCAAGGCCGCCGCCACCTTCCAGGCCCCGCTCACGGAGTTCGTCCGCACTGCGGAGGCGCTCCGGGCCAAGGTCGAGCAGGGCGGTGCCGGTACGCCGGCTCCCGCCGTCGAGGACGCTGCTCCCGCCGCGGAGTAGTACCCCCTCGCAGCGGGCCCGTACGCCCGCCGTTCCGTACATCCGGCACCTGCCGACTTAGTGGAAGGACGCCATCATGGCGAAGCTGTCCCAGGAAGAGCTGCTCGCGCAGTTCGCCGACCTGACCCTCATCGAGCTCTCCGAGTTCGTCAAGGCGTTCGAGGAGAAGTTCGACGTCAAGGCTGCCGCCCCGGTCGCCGTCGCCGCCGGTGGCGGCGCTGCCGCCGTCGCGGAAGAGGCTGAGGAGCAGGACGAGTTCGACGTCATCCTCACCGCCGCCGGTGACAAGAAGATCCAGGTCATCAAGGAGGTGCGTTCGCTCACCTCGCTCGGCCTGAAGGAGGCGAAGGACCTCGTTGACGGCACCCCCGCCACCGTCCTGGAGAAGGTTGCCAAGGACGCTGCGGAGAAGGCCAAGGCTGCTCTCGAGGCTGCCGGCGCTTCCGTCACCGTCAAGTAACTCCGGTTACTGACTGACGGTCCGCTCCGGCGGGCCGTTCGGCCGAGGCGGCCACCCGAAAGGGTGGCCGCCTCGGCCTTTTGCGTTCCCGCTCCAGGGCCGTCGGCGGGCCCGGTGGAGTGGGTTCCCGGCTGCCCGGCGCGGGCCCGGCACAGCCCGGCTCACCAGGGCTTTGACGGTCCGCTCGGACGCCCGTTCCCATGACTCGGGCTCTATGACCGATCTATGACGATTCGCCACATCTGTCCGCCAGGTACTCCCCTCCGCCGCCGAGGGCGAGTATGGTGATCGTCGTCGCTGCGGGTACGACCTGTCCGCAGCGGGCGCCACGGCGTATCCGGGGTCACCTCCGGAGCCACGCAGCGGTCGCCGGTCGGCCACCCCACCAGGGCAGTCGCCCGGCCCGGCCGCCGGCGGAGCGTCCCGGCCCGCGGTCCGGCCCGCAGCCCCGTCCGCGGGGCGGCCCGGGGGATCTCGCCGGGGCCGTGCCCTTGACGAACCGCAGCGGGCGCGCAATTCTCAGGACGCGAAGGTGCACGCCGGACGGTTCGGACGGCGCGGCAGCGTGGCAGCGGGGTCGATGATTCTTCGGTCCGCAGGCATGGAACCGACGTGCGGTGGGGAATACACCCCGTAGGCAGTTACCGCCCCAGGGGGCGCTCTCGGAGAGGGCGGACCCGCGAGGTAGGGAGTTCGACGATTCGGTCTCCGAATCCGGACTGGACAGCAGTGTGCCGTCTGGCTACACTGTCCCTTTGCGCTGCCTTTTAGCTGCTCCGTGACTCGACCCCCGGAGTACGCACTACCCCGACCAGGGGTGGCACCCCGCTTGCGCACTGGCACTGACCTGGTGAGATTCCGGGTCGGCGGCACGTGTGAGGGCGCGGATGCTACCCGTGCGACGGGTGGGCCCGGTACGCGCGTAGTGAGCTCCGAGCCCTCGGAAGGACCCCCTCTTGGCCGCCTCGCGCAACGCCTCGAACAACTCCGCATCCACCGCACCGCTCCGTATTTCCTTCGCGAAGATTCGTGAGCCCCTCGAGGTTCCCAACCTCCTCGCCCTGCAGACCGAGAGCTTCGACTGGCTCCTCGGCAACCAGGCGTGGAAGTCCAGGGTCGAGGCGTCGCTCGCGGAAGGACACGACGTCCCGCAGAAGTCAGGTCTGGAGGAGATCTTCGAGGAGATCTCCCCGATCGAGGACTTCTCCGGTTCGATGTCGCTGACTTTCCGCGACCACCGCTTCGAGCCCCCGAAGAACTCGATCGACGAGTGCAAGGACCGCGACTTCACCTTCGCGGCCCCGCTCTTCGTCACGGCCGAGTTCACCAACAACGAGACCGGCGAGATCAAGTCGCAGACGGTCTTCATGGGCGACTTCCCGCTCATGACCCACAAGGGCACCTTCGTGATCAACGGCACCGAGCGTGTCGTCGTCTCGCAGCTGGTGCGCTCCCCGGGCGTCTACTTCGACACCACCCTGGACAAGACGTCCGACAAGGACATCTACTCCGCCAAGGTCATCCCCTCCCGTGGTGCCTGGCTCGAGCTGGAGATCGACAAGCGCGACATGGTCGGTGTCCGCATCGACCGCAAGCGCAAGCAGTCGGTCACCGTGCTGCTGAAGGCACTCGGCTGGACCTCCGAGCAGATCCTGGAGGAGTTCGGCCAGTACGAGTCGATGCGCGCCACCCTGGAGAAGGACCACACCCAGGGCCAGGACGACGCGCTGCTCGACATCTACCGCAAGCTGCGTCCGGGCGAGCCGCCGACCAAGGAGGCCGCGCAGACGCTGTTGGAGAACCTCTACTTCAACCCGAAGCGCTACGACCTGGCCAAGGTCGGTCGGTACAAGATCAACAAGAAGCTCGGCGTGGTCGAGCCCCTTGACGGTGGCGTGCTGACGGTCGACGACATCCTCGCGACGATCAAGTACCTGGTGCAGCTGCACGCGGGGGAGACCGAGACGGTCGCCCCCAACGGCAACACCATCGTGGTCGAGGACGACGACATCGACCACTTCGGCAACCGTCGTCTCCGCAATGTCGGCGAGCTGATCCAGAACCAGGTCCGTACGGGTCTCGCCCGTATGGAGCGCGTGGTGCGCGAGCGGATGACCACCCAGGACGTCGAGGCGATCACGCCGCAGACCCTGATCAACATCCGCCCGGTCGTCGCCTCCATCAAGGAGTTCTTCGGCACCAGCCAGCTGTCCCAGTTCATGGACCAGACGAACCCGCTGTCGGGGCTGACCCACAAGCGTCGTCTGTCCGCGCTGGGCCCGGGTGGTCTGTCCCGTGAGCGCGCCGGCTTCGAGGTCCGTGACGTGCACCCGTCCCACTACGGACGGATGTGCCCGATCGAGACCCCGGAAGGCCCGAACATCGGTCTGATCGGCTCGCTCGCCTCCTACGGCCGGGTCAACGCCTTCGGCTTCGTGGAGACCCCGTACCGCAAGGTCGTCGAGGGTGTCGTCACCGACGACCTCGACTACCTGACCGCGGACGAGGAGGACCGGTACGTCATCGCCCAGGCCAACGCGCCGCTGACCGATGACAACCACTTCGCCGAGGGCCGTGTCCTGGTCCGCCGCCGTGGCGGCGAGATCGACTACATCCCCGGTGTCGAGATCGACTACATGGACGTCTCGCCGCGCCAGATGGTGTCGGTCGCGACCGCCATGATCCCGTTCCTCGAGCACGACGACGCCAACCGCGCCCTCATGGGATCCAACATGATGCGCCAGGCCGTCCCGCTGCTGAAGAGCGAGTCGCCGCTGGTCGGCACCGGCATGGAGTACCGCGCCGCGGTCGACGCCGCCGATGTCATCGCCGCCGAGAAGGCCGGTGTGGTCCAGGAGGTCTCCGCCGACTACGTCACGGTGGCCAACGACGACGGCACCTACACCACGTACCGCGTGGCCAAGTTCACCCGCTCCAACCAGGGCACGGCCTTCAACCAGAAGGTCATCGTGGACGAGGGCGCGCGTATCGAGGTGGGCCAGGTGCTCGCCGACGGTCCCTGCACGGACCAGGGCGAGATGGCGCTCGGCAAGAACCTGCTCGTGGCGTTCATGCCGTGGGAGGGCCACAACTACGAGGACGCGATCATCCTGTCGCAGCGCCTCGTCCAGGACGACGTCCTCTCCTCGATCCACATCGAGGAGCACGAGGTCGACGCCCGTGACACCAAGCTGGGCCCGGAGGAGATCACTCGGGACATCCCGAACGTCTCCGAGGAGGTCCTCGCGGACCTCGACGAGCGCGGCATCATCCGCATCGGCGCCGATGTCACCACCGGTGACATCCTGGTCGGCAAGGTCACCCCCAAGGGCGAGACCGAGCTGACCCCGGAGGAGCGCCTGCTGCGCGCCATCTTCGGCGAGAAGGCCCGTGAGGTCCGCGACACCTCGCTCAAGGTGCCGCACGGCGAGCAGGGCAAGATCATCGGCGTCCGCGTCTTCGACCGCGAAGAGGGCGACGAGCTGCCGCCCGGCGTCAACCAGCTGGTCCGGGTCTACGTGGCCCAGAAGCGCAAGATCACCAACGGTGACAAGCTGGCCGGCCGCCACGGCAACAAGGGTGTCATCTCCAAGATCCTTCCGGTCGAGGACATGCCCTTCCTCGAGGACGGCACCCCGGTCGACATCGTGCTCAACCCCCTCGGTGTCCCGTCCCGGATGAACCCGGGACAGGTACTGGAGACCCACCTCGGCTGGCTCGCCAAGACCGGCTGGGACGTCTCCGGGATCGCCGAGGAGTGGGCCCGCCGACTCCAGAAGATCGGTGCGGACAAGGCCACCGGTGGCACCAACCTCGCCACCCCGGTCTTCGACGGCGCCCGCGAGGACGAGATCACCGGTCTGCTCGACCACACCACGCTGACCCGGGACGGCGACCGACTGGTCGGCTCCTCCGGCAAGGCCCGGCTGTTCGACGGCCGCTCGGGAGAGCCTTTCCCGATGCCGGTCTCGATCGGCTACATGTACATCCTCAAGCTGCACCACCTGGTCGACGACAAGCTCCACGCCCGTTCGACCGGTCCGTACTCCATGATCACGCAGCAGCCGCTGGGTGGTAAGGCACAGTTCGGTGGTCAGCGCTTCGGTGAGATGGAGGTGTGGGCGCTGGAGGCGTACGGCGCCGCCTACGCCCTCCAGGAACTGCTCACCATCAAGTCCGACGACGTTCTCGGCCGAGTGAAGGTCTACGAGGCCATCGTCAAGGGCGAGAACATCCCCGAGCCCGGCATCCCCGAGTCCTTCAAGGTGCTCATCAAGGAGATGCAGTCGCTCTGCCTGAACGTGGAGGTGCTGTCCTCGGACGGCATGTCCATCGAGATGCGTGACTCCGACGAGGACGTGTTCCGCGCCGCGGAGGAGCTCGGTATCGACCTGTCCCGGCGCGAGCCGAGCAGCGTCGAAGAGGTCTGACGAGGGTTCGGTCGGCCGTCATCGCGAGATGACGGCCGGCCCGCCCCCAGGACCCCCTCAGACCAGATGTAAGACTTCGACCCCGAAGGTGGGATTGACGACCCGTGCTCGACGTCAACTTCTTCGATGAACTGCGAATCGGCCTGGCGACCGCTGACGACATCCGTCAGTGGTCCCACGGCGAGGTCAAGAAGCCCGAGACCATCAACTACCGCACCCTCAAGCCGGAAAAGGACGGACTCTTCTGCGAGAAGATCTTCGGCCCGACCCGCGACTGGGAGTGCTACTGCGGTAAGTACAAGCGTGTCCGCTTCAAGGGCATCATCTGCGAGCGCTGCGGCGTCGAGGTCACTCGCGCCAAGGTGCGTCGTGAGCGGATGGGCCACATCGAGCTGGCCGCCCCTGTCACGCACATCTGGTACTTCAAGGGCGTGCCCTCGCGCCTCGGCTACCTCCTGGACCTTGCCCCCAAGGACCTTGAGAAGGTCATCTACTTCGCCGCCTACATGATCACGTGGGTGGACGACGAGCGCCGCACCCGTGACCTGTCCTCGCTGGAGGCCCAGGTCTCGGTCGAGCGCCAGCAGATCGAGCAGCGCCGCGACGCCGACCTGGAGACCCAGGCCAAGAAGCTCGAGAGCGACCTCGCCGAGCTCGAGGCCGAGGGCGCCAAGGCCGACGTCCGCCGCAAGGTGCGCGAGAGCGCCGAGCGCGGGATGAAGCAGCTCCGTGACCGGGCCCAGCGCGAGCTGGACCGGCTGGACGAGGTGTGGGCCCGCTTCAAGTCCCTCAAGGTCCAGGACCTGGAGGGCGACGAGCTGCTCTACCGCGAGCTGCGCGACCGCTTCGGCACGTACTTCTCCGGTTCGATGGGTGCCGCGGCGCTGCAGAAGCGCCTCGAAACCTTCGACCTGGAGGAGGAGGCCGAGAAGCTCCGCGAGATCATCAAGACCGGCAAGGGCCAGAAGAAGACCCGTGCGCTCAAGCGCCTCAAGGTCGTCTCCGCGTTCCTGCAGACCACCAACAAGCCCAACGGCATGGTGCTGGACTGCGTCCCGGTCATCCCGCCGGACCTGCGTCCGATGGTGCAGCTGGACGGTGGCCGCTTCGCGACCTCCGACCTGAACGACCTGTACCGCCGCGTGATCAACCGCAACAACCGGCTCAAGCGTCTCCTTGACCTCGGCGCGCCCGAGATCATCGTGAACAACGAGAAGCGGATGCTGCAGGAGGCCGTCGACGCGCTGTTCGACAACGGCCGCCGCGGCCGTCCGGTCACCGGTCCGGGCAACCGCCCGCTGAAGTCCCTGAGCGACATGCTCAAGGGCAAGCAGGGTCGTTTCCGGCAGAACCTCCTCGGCAAGCGAGTCGACTACTCGGCCCGTTCGGTCATCGTCGTCGGCCCGCAGCTCAAGCTGCACCAGTGCGGTCTGCCCAAGGCCATGGCGCTGGAGCTCTTCAAGCCGTTCGTGATGAAGCGCCTGGTGGACCTGAACCACGCGCAGAACATCAAGTCGGCCAAGCGCATGGTCGAGCGCGCCCGCCCGGTGGTCTGGGACGTCCTCGAAGAGGTCATCGCCGAGCACCCGGTGCTGCTGAACCGTGCGCCCACCCTGCACCGCCTCGGCATCCAGGCCTTCGAGCCGCAGCTGGTCGAGGGCAAGGCCATCCAGATCCACCCGCTCGTCTGCACCGCGTTCAACGCGGACTTCGACGGCGACCAGATGGCCGTGCACCTTCCGCTGTCCGCGGAGGCGCAGGCCGAGGCCCGCATCCTGATGCTGTCCTCGAACAACATCCTGAAGCCGGCCGACGGTCGCCCCGTCACCATGCCGACCCAGGACATGGTGCTGGGCCTGTTCTTCCTCACCTCGACCCGTGACCCGGAGACCCTCCGCGGCGTCGGCCGGGCCTTCGGCTCGACCGGCGAGGCCGTCATGGCCTTCGACGCCAAGGAGCTCGACCTCCAGGCCGAGATCGACCTGCGGCTGCCGCTGGGCACCGTCCCGCCGCGCGGCTGGGTCGCCCCGGTCGACGAGGACGGCAAGGCCACCTGGCAGGAGGGCGAGCAGCTCCGCCTGCGGACGACCCTGGGCCGTGCGCTCTTCAACGAGCAGCTGCCCGAGGACTACCCGTTCGTCGAGGAGGAGATCAACAAGAAGCAGCTCTCCGCCATCGTCAACGACCTGGCCGAGCGCTACCCCAAGGTCGTCGTCGCGGCGACCCTGGACAACCTCAAGGCGACCGGTTTCCACTGGGCGACCCGTTCCGGCGTCACCGTGTCCATCTCGGACATCGTGGTCCCGCCGAACAAGCCGCAGATCCTCGAGGGCTACGAGGCTCAGGCCGAGAAGGTCCAGAAGCAGTACGAGCGCGGCCTGATCACCAAGGACGAGCGCCAGCAGGAGCTCGTCAACATCTGGACCAAGGCGACCGCCGAGGTCGCCGAGGCGATGAACGCGAACTTCCCGAAGACCAACCCCATCTTCATGATGGTGGACTCCGGGGCCCGCGGAAACATGATGCAGATGCGTCAGATCGCCGGTATGCGTGGTCTGGTGTCGAACGCGAAGAACGAGACCATCGCCCGACCCATCAAGGCGTCGTTCCGTGAGGGTCTGTCCGTGCTGGAGTACTTCATCTCCACCCACGGTGCCCGTAAGGGTCTCGCCGACACCGCCCTGCGTACCGCCGACTCCGGTTACCTCACCCGTCGTCTGGTCGACGTCTCCCAGGACGTCATCATTCGCGAGGAGGACTGCGGCACCGAGCGCGGCCTCAAGCTGCCGATCGCGGACCGCGGCGAGGACGGCGTGCTGCGCAAGCGGGACGACGTCGAGACCAGCGTCTACGCCCGTGCGCTGGCCGAGGAGATCATCGTCGACGGGCAGGTGCTGGCCCCGGTCAACACCGACCTCGGCGACGTGCTGATCGACGAGCTGATCCGCCTCGGCATCTCCGAGGTCAAGACCCGCTCGATCCTGACCTGCGAGTCCGCCGTCGGCACCTGCGCCATGTGCTACGGCCGCTCGCTGGCCACCGGCAAGCTGGTCGACATCGGTGAGGCGGTCGGCATCATCGCCGCCCAGTCCATCGGTGAGCCCGGCACCCAGCTGACGATGCGTACCTTCCACACCGGTGGTGTGGCCGGTGACGACATCACCCAGGGTCTGCCCCGTGTCGTCGAGCTCTTCGAGGCCCGTAACCCGCGCGGTGTGGCCCCGATCAGCGAGGCCGAGGGCCGGGTCCGGATCGAGGACACCGAGAAGACCCGCAAGCTCGTCGTCACCCCCGACGACGGCAGCGAGGAGATCGCCTACCCGGTCTCCAAGCGCATCAAGCTGCGCGTCAGCGAGGGCGAGCACGTCGAGGTCGGCCAGCAGCTCACGGCCGGCACCGTCAACCCGCACGACGTGCTGCGCATTCTGGGCCAGCGCCAGGTGCAGATCCACCTGGTCGCCGAGGTCCAGAAGGTCTACAACTCGCAGGGTGTGTCGATCCACGACAAGCACATCGAGATCATCATCCGGCAGATGCTCCGCCGGGTCACGATCATCGAGTCGGGCGACGCCGAGCTGCTTCCGGGCGAGCTCGTCGAGCGCGGCCGCTTCGAGACCGAGAACCGTCGTGTGGTGTCCGAGAGCGGCCAGCCCGCCTCCGGCCGTCCGCAGCTGATGGGTATCACCAAGGCCTCGCTGGCGACCGAGTCCTGGCTGTCGGCCGCCTCCTTCCAGGAGACGACCCGGGTGCTCACCGACGCGGCGATCCACGCCAAGTCGGACCCGCTGCTGGGCCTGAAGGAGAACGTCATCCTCGGTAAGCTCATCCCGGCCGGTACGGGTCTGCCCCGCTACCGCAACATCCGGGTGGAGCCCACCGAGGAGGCCAAGGCCGCGATGTACTCGGCCGTCGGCTACGACGACATCGACTACTCGCCCTTCGGCTCCGGCTCCGGCCAGGCGGTTCCGCTGGACGACTACGACTACGGCCCCTACACCGGCTGAGGTCAGTAGCAGGCACGCCCCGCAGGGCGGTCATCCCGGTCACCCGGGGTGGCCGCCCTGCGGCGTTGTCAGCGTGTCGGCCGGGGGCGGCCGCGGGTGTCAGCCGCCGGCCAGCAGCCGGGCGGCCGACTCCAGCACGGCCGACCGGTCCGTCCGGCCGGTCCGCCGCCGGGCCAGGGCCGGCATCCGGGTCGCGGCACGCAGCTCCGGGGCGCGTTCGACCACGGTCACACCGGTCTCGGCCTCCAGCACCGGCGCGTAGCCGGCGGCGCGCAACGCCTGGAGGGTGGCGGTCGGCGGCTGGGTGCTGATCAGCACCGTCGGCGCGATCAGCCGGAGCTCCAGCTTGGCCAGCATCCGCGACTTCTCCAGCTCGACCAGCAGCGTCTCGTCGTCCGAGCGGATGCAGCAGGCGGAGCGGACCACCCGCATCCGGCCGTGGGTCCGCCCGGTGTCCCGGACCAGGTACTCCAGCGGCTGCGGCAGCTCGCCCTCGGCGGCGGCGCGCAGCCGGGCGAGCAGCTCCTCGGCGGCGAGACCGCCGTCCAGGGCGCGGCGGACCGAGGCCGCGCCGAAGCGCCAGACCACCGCATGGCCCTCGGACTCCCGGTCGGCGGCCGAGCCCAGCAGCTCGGCCAGCTCGGGCGAGGGCGCCCCGGTGGCGATCGCGGTCAGGTCGGCCTGGAAGCGCGCGGTGGTACGCGGCGGCGGCAGCAGGTCGGCGAGCGCGCCGCGCAGCCGGGCCAGCGGGGCCGCAGCGGCCCCGTCCCCGGCCGAGGGCCCGGCCGTACTGCCCGGGACGTAGGGGAACTCCGCCGCCGCCCCGCTCGCCAGCAGCTCCACCACGGCCTCGCCGATGGTGGTCAGCCGCCCGTGCGCGGCCACGCCCAGCAGCTCGGCCTCGGCCAGGGTGGCGACCACCCGCTGCAGCCCGGATTCGGTGAGCGGGACCAGGCCGGGGGAGTACCAGTCGACCCGGCGGACCAGCCCCAGCAGGGCCTCGCCCTGCAGTGCGGCGGCCGGGCCCAGGCCGAGCCCGGGAGGCAGCGCCGCCAGCGCCGACAGCACCCCCTGCCGCAGCTGCACCGCCTCGCCGTCCTCCGGCGGGACCAGGGCGAAGGGCTGCTGCTCGTGGTCGTCCGGCCACCAGCTCAGCACCTCGGGCACCACGGCCCAGGCACTGACCAGCGGGACCAGCCGCTCGGCCGGGGAGCCCGACTGCCAGCCGTCGTAGCGTCCGGTCGGCAGCAGCCGGACCGGCCCGGCGACCGGTGCCGACCGCCGGCCGCGTCCGCGCGCCGGGGGAGCGTCCGGCTGCTCCTCGTGCAGCCCCAGCAGGTCGGCGTGGAAGGCGAGGTCGATCCAGAGCCGGGTCTGCGCCTCGGGTGCGTCGACGGCCTTGGCCAGCCGCTTGGCATCGCGCAGCGCCAGGCCGCCGGCCTTGCGGAGGCTGCCGGGTGCGACCGCACAGGCCGCCAGCAGCAGTTCGACCCTCCGGACGGCACCGGCGGCGGCCGCCTGGGCCTCGGGCAGGGTCTCCGCGACCGGCAGCAGGCCCTCGGCCAGGGCCGGTGGCGCAGGGGTGAACCGCGGGCCCTCCAGGTTGTCCTGGAGGGCGTCGCCGACCTCGAAGGGCAGCTCGACCAGGTCGGGGCCGACCGGGACGACCAGGCCGTGGGCGGCCAGCCAGTCGGTCCCGGGATCGCCCGAACCTCCGTGCCGCAGCTCGAACTTGCTGGCGGGGCCGTAGTACCGGCCGCCCAGCGGGACGAAGCAGTGGGTCCGCAGCAGCGGCGGCCCTGCGGTCAGCCGGTCGAGCAGCTCGCGGGCGGCCGGCGGGGCCGCGGCGGCCAGTGCCCGCACCCGTTCGCCGTCGCCGAGCGCCTGGACGATGGCGGCCTGGGCCTGCTCGCGGTTGCGCCGGTCGGCGAGGTCGAGCCCGGCGGCGATCCGGTGCACCTCGGGGGCATTGAACGCGTCCGACATCAGCGGTGCCAGCGGTCGGCCGAGGCCGATGCTCTCCCCCAGGTGCCGCTGGACGAAGGAGGGCAGGGCCACCTCGCCCCGGGCGGCCGGCAGCACCAGCATCCGCGCGCGGAGCCCGGCCAGGGTCCGTTCGGCGGCCGTGCGCAGCGCCGGATCCCCCTGGGCCAGGTGGTCGAGCAGCCGGCCGGCCGGGACCGTCCTGGTGGAGGGTTCGAACGGGGTCCAGTACGGGCCCGGCTGCAGCGGCCCGTACGTTCGGGCGGCCAACCGGACGGCGGCGCCCAGCAGTTGCAGCTCGGGGGTGTTGAGCCCGGCGACCGCCTCGGCCACCGACCGGTCGTCCAGCAGCCGGTCCGCCAGCTGGGCCAGGGTCTGCGGCTCGGGGCGGCCGGGGAGCGCCTGACCGTGGAGCAGCCGACGGACCGTCAGTAGTTCGGCGAGCTCCTCGGGCGACAGCTCGGCAAGTCGATTGCGCAGGGCGCTAGCACTCTTCACAGGCCGACGCTACCGCGCGCGCCGAGCGGCCCGGTTCCGATTCACTCCCACGCCGCCCCGTGCGCTCCCGCGCGCCCCCGGCGGTGCCGGTCAGCCCGGCAGCATCGTGCTGCGGCCGTGCAGCTGGGCCCGGTCGGCGGCGGCCCGCCCCTGGGTCCAGCCCTCGTAGTCGTTGGCCCGGATCGCCCGGCCGGTGCGGAGGCCGGGGAACATCCGGTCGGTGGACTCCTGGACCGCCTCCTCCCGCGCGGCCAGCACCGGCAGCAGCGAGGGCGTGCCGCCGTCGGACCCCGGCCCGGAGCCCTCGCCGGCCAGGGCCTGCTCGTTGGCGAGGGCCTCCTCGGTGACCCGGGCGGTGGCCTCCGCCAGCCGCTCGCGGATCCGGGCCGCGTAGGCGACCAGGAAGGACTGCCGGAAGGACTTGGTCCGGGACCCGCCCCCGCCGCCGCGCTGCACCCCGGCGCTGTTCATCGCACTGGTCGCCTGGACCAGCAGCGAGGTGTAGAGCAGCTCCACGGCCTCCAGGTCGGCCGGGAACCCGACGACGGTGCAGAAGCCGAGGTCCTTGGACCAGACCGACTTGGCCCGGTTGGCGCCGGCCACCGCGTCCAGCAACACCGCCTTCGGGGCCTCGTAGGGGTTGTCCACGCCGATCCGGCGGGCGCCCGGCTCCGAGCCGTTGCCGGAGGACGCCGCCAGCAGCGCCTCGTCGATGCTGTGCTGCGCCATCAACTGCTGGGCCTTGGCGGTCAGCGCCTCGGCCTCGTCCGGGAACTCGGTGGACTCGGCCTTGGCCAGCAGCGCCCGGATCCGGCCGAGCATCCGCGGCTCGCTGCCGGTCTTCTGGGTGAACGCGATGCCCGAGCCGCCGACCTGGCCGGACGCCGGGCCCGCGGCGCTGCCGGGCGGGGGAGCGAGCAGGGTGATCGGGGGCAGTCGGCCGAGCAGCCGGTTGAGTTCGAGCAGCAGCGTGGCCACGGTGAACCGGTCCGCCCGCTCCCGCAGGGCGACCCCGGCCAGGAACTCGTCGTCGGTGGCCCACCAGGCCGCCGCCTCCAGCTCGCGCAGCTGACCCGACCAGCGGGCGTCCAGCGCCGCCGCCGCGTAGCCCCGGGACTCGGCCGCGATCAGGTCGACCGCCAGCCGCAGGTGCCGGACGGTGAGCTCCCGGCGGACGGTCCTGGTCACGTCGGCGGGCTGCCAGCCGGCCTGCCAGAGCCGGGCCAGCAGCGAGCCGGTGACCACCAGCACGGTCCGGCTGGTCTGCTCCCAGCGCGAGGCCGGCTCCGAGAGCGCGCTCGCGCCCTGGTCCAGCGCCAGGTGGTACCGGTCCTCGGGGGCGTACAGCACGGCGCCGAAGGCGGACTCCACCAGCTCGCGCAGCGAGGGACCGCCCCCGCCCCGCGGCGGGTGGGCCGTGGGCGCGGCGTGCGCGTGCTGCCGGCCCTCCCGGTTCCGGTCCTGTTCCCGGCTCTGCTCCCGGTCGTGCTGCTGTGCGCGGCGGCGCTCCTGACTGCGCTTGCCCATGGCTACCCTCCTTCTTCGTCGGTGTGGTGGCGGCAGCACCCATTGTCGCGGACCAGAGGTGCTGACCCGGTACCGACGTGACGCCGGTCGGCGAGATCGCGTCGACCGGCTCCGAGCAGGTGTGCTGTCGGTGCAGCGGCCAGATTGTCGTCCGGCGTCGGGCGGGGTGTGTCTGGTGATTCCAACTAGCCCTGGAGGAAAGGCTGATGATGGATTGACGTAGGGGTCGGAGAGGACTGACGTCAAGTCAGATCGAGCCCTTTGGCGGCTCCAGGTCACGCAGCTCCGGGGACTGCCCCGGGTGCCTTCCAAGGCCCTTTGCTGACGAGTACATGATCTTTTGTGGTCACTGTCTCGAACGAGCGCGGGTGCGGGCCAGAGGCCATCGAAGTGATGTAGCGCGTATCGCAGGAGACCCAACAGTTCCGACCCACGGTTTCGACTGTGCGGCCCGAGCTGACCGGCGGTGCAGCTGATACCTGTCCGGATGGTTTCCAGTGAGAGCGACGCAGACCACCTTGAACGTGCCTCTGACGGATTACACCGTCTACATCGATGATTCCGGCCACCCGCAGAGCGGCCTCGCCCTCTACTCGGCCCTGGCGGTCCCTCGCGGGAGCGCTGAGCGACGCCTCGCACAGTGGCGGCAGTTCCGCATGGAGCTGGACGCGGAGTACGGCATTCCCGAGGGCTTCGAGCTCCATGCCAACGAGTTCATCGCGGGTCGGCGCCGCCCCGGCGGAAACAATCCGTCGAAGGCGGATCGGTGGCTGATCTCGCAGCGCGGGCTTCAGATCATCGGCGACTGGTCCGATGCCCGGGTCTGCACCGTCTACAGTGCGGACCCGAGTCGTCCGGCGCAGTCCCGCCACGCGGCTTTCCGCGGCCTGCTCCACCACCTCAACGGGTGGTTGGCAGAGGAGGGGTGTGCGGCTGCCCTGGTGGTGGACGGCGACGGGACGGACCCCTCCTACGCGGCGCTGGTGGAGCAGGTCGCCCCCGAGCGGATCATCGGGATTCCGTCGTTCCGGCCGGCGCACGAGTGTCCGTGGCTGCAGATGGCCGACTTGATCGCGTACACGGCCTTCCAGCGGCTCGCGCGGCAGCAGTCGAGGGAGTTCATGTGGGGGTGGTACACCCGTTACCTGCCGAAGGCGCACGCCCCGGTGTCGGCATGACGTCGCATGCGACCCTGCTCCGACATGACGAAACCCCGACGCATGGCCGGGGTTCGTGAAAGCAGACCTGGTACTCACGCGCGGCGGAACCAGGACTACCCGTCCAACTGTACAGCGCCGTCTCCATGAGGGCTACGCCTGGAGCCGTGGATTCTCCGGCAAGAATCTTTGATTGGAAGGATGCCAATGAATACTGCCATGGAATTCCAGGAGCCCTACCAGGACGAGGAGGCCAGGTCGGCCGGACTCGGAGGCGCCCGGGTGGCGCTCGGGGCCGGGCCGGAGACCATACCGTTCACCTTCGACGGAGAGGAGTTCTCCGTCAGCGGCTTCGAGCGCGAGCTGCCGATGATCTCTTCCGTGGCGGATCGCGGCAGGCTCGTTGCTGCGGGCAGCAAGGATCCGGCGACCAACCTCTCCCTCGACGACTGGCACGCGGTCGCCCGCGCCGTCGTGCAGCCGCTCGGTACGGCTGTGCAACTGCGGAACCAGCCGGAGATCGCCTCGGCGCTCATCGAGGAGCACGTCGACGGCGTGACACTCCGATCGCTGCACGCCAGGGTGTGGCTCACCGAGCTCTTCCCCGGACTGCAACCACGCACCGGGCAGGAGGCACTGCCGATCGTCGATCCTGAGGTCCATGGCGCCACCGAGGACGGTCTGCCGTTGGCGTCCCTGGCCTACCGCTACGAGAACAGGCACCATCTCCAAGAGCATCTCCGGCAGACCATCGCGTTCACCCGACGCGCCAACCCCAATCCGTACGACCAGTCGATCCTGGCCAGGCGGATCACTCGTGCGGTGATCGCGCACCCCTGCCGACTGGAGTTCAAGGACGGGACCGAACCGATCCACGTTCTGGCGGTGCGCGACGGCATCACCCGCATCACCAGCTCCTGGGCCCTGCTGGCGGAGGAGGGCGCTGACCCGGAGCGCATCGCGGAGGTGGCCACGAGCACCCTGCTGGCGGAGAAGCCGACTCGTCGCGGCTCGGCCGAGAAGCCGTTGAGCCAACGCTGTGCGCTCGGCCGCCAGGAGGAGCTCGCCTCCCTCCACGCGGAGTTTCTCCGTGGCCTGGTCGGCGGGCAGCCGAGCGCGCGGGCCGTGCGCATCGGCCAGACCCTGGTGGTGCCGGCCCAGATCGCCGTGGGCGTCCAGCCGCATGCGAATGTGCTGCTCCCCCCGGACGAGCTCTTCGACGACGCTGTGCGCAGCATCCTCGCCTCCGTGCATGTGGAGTTCAAGCAGTGGGAGCCGGCGGCACAGAACGTCGAGGTCGGGACACGGGCGCTGCGAAGGGTACTGCTGTCCGGCGTGGAGGTGGAGGAAGAGGCGGAGGCTGCGCTCTCCGACATCGTGGATCTGGCTCTGGGACGCCGCCGGCCGCAGGATCTTCCCGCGATCTTCCGGGACGGCAGGATTCCGGGAACCGCGCTCTGGCGCGCCGTCTACCTCGTCCATGCGCTGACCAGGCCGCTGGTGTTCGAGCAGGTGAAGCGGTCCGCCAAGGAGATCAAGGGCACCCGGCAGATGAGGACCGCTGGTTACGCGGAACTTCTGGGCCCCATCGTGGACCTGCCCTGGCGGGCGGCGAAGGGGGAGTCGATCCGGCAGGCGCGGAACGCCTGGACCAACGGGGGCGTGCTTACGGCGGAGGTGATGGGGGACTGGCGCCCCAGTCCTTGTGCGGACTTCACCCTCCTGGTCGAACCCGCCCTGCGCGGTGACCCGAATGCACGGGCAACGCTGACGGTCGCGGGTGGCATCGCGCTCATCGCCGACAAGCTGATCACCCGCAATGTCGGGTCGGCGGTGGGGCGCACGGTTCCCTTCCGGGCCGACGTCCAACGTGTGGTCCAAGGGCTGTCCCTGCAGCCGGACGGCCTCTGGCTCCTGGCGCACGCGGCGCAGCGGTTCGAGGAGGACCGGGAGTCACTGAGCGCAGTGCCGGAAGGCAGACTCCGCGGCATTGACGCAACGCGGTATTACCAGCACGTGGATGTGGACCCCAAGCAGCCTGATGGCATCAGCAGGGATGAGACCGGCGCCCCTGTGCAACTGACTCCCTGGCAGACCGTCGCACTGTCCGATCCGGAAGCAGCAGCGCGAATCGGCAACAAGTCGCTGTCGGGACAGAACAGCGCGGTAGCTCTCACTGTCGCCGAGCAGTTGACGGACGGAAGGCGGAAGCTGAAGGTCGCTCTGACGAGCTCGACCGATCTGCTGTTGGAACTGGTCGCGCTCGCGCAGCGACCCGAGGCCGGCAGCCTGCAGGCCCCCGGATCATCCGAGGAGGCGAAAGAACTGCACGAACTCGCGTATGAGTTGGGACACAAGATCTTCGCGAACAAGCCTACCGACGTCGATGAGGATGCGGTGGGCGAGGAAGCTGACGAGGAGTAGGCCCCTGTGCGCTCTCTCGGTCGGCGCGGCAGGTGGACGCACCGATCCCTGGCCGCCGAGCAATCGACCGCCAGCGATCGGCCTGCCGTTCCACCGCGAGCTGTCGGCCCGCCCGGGCGGCCATCGCCGGTATCGCCGACTGACCGGTCCGGGCGTCTGCGCGTGTATGGCAAGCTGTGCTCCGCCCGCGCGCGAGCCCCGCGCGGTGACCGACCGTACCCGGGGAACGAAGGCGTCGATGGCAGTCCCTGAGATAACCCGCGCGCACCGCGTGCTCATCGGCGCGGTCGCGACCGGTGCCTTCATCATCGCCGGTATCGGCTTCACCGGCTCCTACGCCGCGGTGCGCACCCTCGCCCTGCACAAGGGCTTCGGCGACTTCTCCTATGTCTTCCCGATCGGCGTGGACGTCGGCATCGCCGTGCTGCTGGCCCTGGACCTGGTGCTGACCTGGCTGCGGATCCCGTTCCCGCTGCTGCGGCAGACCGCCTGGCTGCTCACCGGCGGCACCATCGTCTTCAACGCGGCCTCCTCCTGGGGCGACCCGCTGGCCATGGCGATGCACGCGATCATCCCGGTGCTCTTCGTGGTCGTGGTCGAGGCCGCCCGGCACGCCGTGGGGCGGATGGCGGACATCACCGCCGACCGGCACATGGAGTCGGTCCGGCTGATGCGCTGGCTGCTGTCGCCGGTACCGACCTTCCGGCTGTGGCGCCGGATGAAGCTGTGGGAGCTGCGCTCCTACGACGAGGTGGTCCGGCTGGAGCAGAACCGGCTGGTCTACCGCACCCACCTGCGCGCCCGCTACGGCCGCAACTGGCGCCGGCAGGCCCCGGTGGAGACGCTGCTGCCGCTGAAGCTGGCCAAGTACGGCGTGCCGCTGGACCTGGAGGCGGTCAAGGCGGTCACTGCGGCGACGGCGGTCACCTCGGTCACGGTGGCGCCGAACCCCCAGCCCCAGCTCCAGCCCCAGCTCCCGGCCCCGCAGCCGGTCGCCCAGCCGGGCCAGCCGACGAGCCGGGCAACGGGCCAGCCGGCGGGCCAGGCCCAGCCGCAGGCGACGGTCGCCGGACCGAATCCGACGCCGGGTCAGGTCCCCTCGCCCGCAGGGGCGCCCGGCTCCGCGCCGCACCTCGCCTCGGTGCCGGACCTGGGACAGCAGCAGCCGCAGCCGGCGCCGGTGCTCCCGCTCACCGGCCCGCACCCGGACCCGGTGCCGGTGGCCGTCGACATCCTCAGCCGACTGGCCAAGCACCGGCTCCGCCGTCCGCTGCACGACCCCGACGGGGAGGGCGCGCTGGGCCAGGCCGAGGATTCCTACGGCTACCAGGACAACCCGACCCGGGGCGTGGCCTGGCTGCCGAAGCAGCAGCAGTCGAACGCGGACCGGCAGCAGGACGCCGGCCCCGAGGCGTGGTTCGCGGCGAAGACGGTCCCGGAGGGCGTCGAGGAGGCCGACGGCGCCGAGGGCGCGGACGCGGCGGAGGACACGGACGCGGCGGAGGACACGGAGGACTTCGCGCGCCTCGACGCCGGTCGGGTCGAGCCGGCCGGCTTCGTCAACCCGATCGCCCGGCTCACCGAGGCGCCGGTCGACCAGTACTTCGCCGGGCTGTGCAGCTTCATCGACGCCTACAACTACGAGCCCGACGAGCAGAAGCTGGCCGAGCACCTGTTCACCAACCACGGGGTGACCGCCAAGGGCGGTGACCGCCCGGTGAGCGCGGAGACGCTGCGTCGGCACTGGCCGGAGCTGCAGCGCCGCTACGCCGACCACCTGGAGGGCGGCAGCTGACCCCGGACGGTCCGGGCCTGAGGGTCTGTCACAAGTTGTCGACAGCAGGCCCTGGAACGATGCGTCCCACCCGCTCGTCTTCCAGGATGGGTAGAAGCGCGTCGCCGGTACCCGGGGGCGGGCCGAATCGGGGAGGTCGCTCTTGTCCATGCACCCGCAGCACCCGACGCAGCCATGGCCACCGGTCGACGCCCGCCCCTCGGCGCCGCAGCACCGGGGCGAGCAGCATCAGGGCGAGCAGTACCAGGGGGAGCCGACCCGGCCCGGCGGGTCCGGGCAGCCGGCGCCGGCCGCGCAGCCGGTCTCGCCACAGGCGCTGACCATGCGCGCCTCCCACGCGGACCGGGAGCGGACGGTCGACGTGCTGAAGTCGGCCTTCGCCGAGGGCCGACTGCGGGCGGAGGAGTACAACGACCGGGTCGAGCAGGTGTACCAGGCCCAGACGTACGGCGAACTCGCCGGAGTCGTCCAGGACCTGCCGAGCGGACCGATGCCGGTGCCCTATCTCACCCCGGCCCCGTCGATCCCCCCGGCGTTCGCCGCCCAGCCCTTCCCGGCCCAGCCCCATCCCGGGCAGCCGTTCGGCCTCGGCGCGCCGTACCCGTACCCGTACCCCCCGCTGTACCCGTACCCCGCCCCCTACCTGCCGCCCTACGGGCAGCAGTTCCACGCGGTGCCCGGCTACGGGCTCGGCCGCTCCGGCGTCCCCGGCCCGCAGGGCCAGTACCCTTACCCTTCGGCCTTCGTGGTGCCGCCGCTGCAGCAGCGGACCAACGGGCTCGCCGTCGCCGCGCTGGTGCTGGGCCTGACCGAGCTCTGGACCATGGGGCTGACCTCGCTGCCCGCGCTGATCTGCGGGATCGGCGCCCGGCGGCAGATCCGGGAGCGCGGCGAGGCCGGTTCCGGGATGGCGACCACCGGGATCGTGCTGGGCGCGCTGGGTATCGCCTTCTGGGGGCTGATCCTGCTGCTGGCGATGGCCTCCTTCCACAGCGGCGGCGGGATCACCGAGGCTCCGGTCCCGCCCGGCGGCTGACCCGCCGCGCCGCGCGTACCGCTGTCGCACCAGGGCTGTGAACTGCCGTCTTCCATGTGTTTTGACCCGCGCCGATGCGCCAAGTAGGCTCTGACCTTGTGCCTGGGGTGTCCCCGGGTCTCTTGTGCGTGCGTGCATATCTGCCGCGGCATTTTGGGAACCGCGCTTCTCACACCGCTCCTCCGCAAGGAGTCGAGGGGATGGGAAGTGGCCCGACACACCCGACCGCGTGGGTCGGATGTCGAGCAGACGCAACCAGGGTAGTTACACCAAGCGATGGCACAAAGAAGACGGAGATACGGTGCCTACGATCCAGCAGCTGGTCCGAAAGGGCCGGCAGGACAAGGTCGAGAAGAACAAGACGCCTGCACTGAAGGGTTCCCCTCAGCGCCGCGGCGTCTGCACGCGTGTGTACACGACCACCCCGAAGAAGCCGAACTCGGCTCTCCGTAAGGTCGCCCGTGTGCGCCTCACCAGCGGGATCGAGGTCACCGCTTACATTCCGGGCGAGGGCCACAACCTGCAGGAGCACTCCATCGTGCTCGTTCGTGGCGGCCGTGTTAAGGACCTGCCGGGTGTGCGTTACAAGATCATCCGCGGCTCTCTGGACACCCAGGGTGTCAAGAACCGCAAGCAGGCCCGCAGCCGCTACGGCGCCAAGAAGGAGAAGTAAGAATGCCTCGTAAGGGCCCCGCCCCGAAGCGCCCGGTCATCATCGACCCGGTTTACGGCTCCCCTGTGGTGACGTCGCTCGTCAACAAGATCCTCCTGCACGGCAAGCGCTCCACCGCCGAGCGCATCGTGTACGGCGCCCTTGAGGGCGTCCGCGAGAAGACCGGCGCAGACCCGGTGGTCGCGCTCAAGCGCGCCCTGGAGAACGTCAAGCCGACCCTTGAGGTCAAGTCCCGCCGTGTCGGTGGCGCGACCTACCAGGTTCCGGTCGAGGTCAAGCCGGGCCGCGCCAACACGCTGGCCCTGCGCTGGCTGGTCGGCTACTCCCGCGCCCGTCGCGAGAAGACCATGACCGAGCGCCTGCTCAACGAGATCCTGGACGCGAGCAACGGTCTGGGCGCCTCGGTGAAGCGTCGCGAGGACACGCACAAGATGGCCGAGTCCAACAAGGCCTTCGCCCACTACCGCTGGTAGTTCGAACCCCGTCAACCCCCCTCCCCGCGTAAGCGGGGGTGAACCGAGAGAGACGAGCCACCATGGCTGCAACCTCCCTTGACCTCGCCCGGGTCCGCAACATCGGGATCATGGCGCACATCGACGCGGGCAAGACCACCACCACCGAGCGGATCCTGTTCTACACCGGCGTCTCGTACAAGATCGGTGAGGTCCATGATGGCGCAGCCACCATGGACTGGATGGAGCAGGAGCAGGAGCGCGGCATCACGATCACGTCGGCCGCGACGACCTGTCACTGGTCGGTGGACGGCGTTGAGAACACCATCAACATCATCGACACCCCGGGCCACGTCGACTTCACCGTCGAGGTGGAGCGTTCGCTGCGCGTCCTGGACGGTGCCGTCACGGTGTTCGACGGTGTCGCCGGTGTCGAGCCCCAGTCGGAGACGGTGTGGCGTCAGGCTGACCGCTACAACGTCCCGCGTATCTGCTTCGTCAACAAGCTGGACCGGACCGGCGCGGAGTTCTTCCGCTGCGTCGACTCGATCATTGACCGCCTGGGTGCCACCCCGCTGGTCATGCAGCTGCCCGTGGGTGCCGAGGCCAGCTTCGCCGGCGTCATCGACCTGGTGAAGATGAAGGCCCTGCTCTGGTCGGCCGAGGCCGCCAAGGGCGAGATGTACGACACCGTCGACATCCCGGACACCCACACCGAGATCGCCGAGGAGTGGCGGGCGAAGCTCATCGAGACCGCCGCCGAGGGCGACGACGAGCTGATGGAGCTGTTCCTGGAGGGCGAGGAGCCCACCGAGGAGCAGCTGGTCGCGGGCATCCGCCGCGGCACCATCGCCGGTAACTTCACCCCGGTCTTCTGCGGCACCGCGTTCAAGAACAAGGGCGTCCAGCCCCTGCTCGACGCGGTCGTGAAGTACCTGCCCTCCCCGGTCGACGTCGAGGGCGTCATGGGCCACAAGCCCGGCGACGAGACCGTGGAGATCTTCCGCAAGGCCTCGGACGACGAGCCGCTGTCGGCGCTGGCGTTCAAGATCATGTCGGACCCGCACCTGGGCAAGCTCACCTTCATCCGGATCTACTCCGGGCGTCTTGAGGCCGGCACCGCCGTCCTCAACTCGGTGAAGGGCCGCAAGGAGCGCATCGGCAAGATCTACCGCATGCACGCGAACAAGCGTGAGGAGATCGAGTCGGTGGGCGCCGGCGACATCGTCGCCGTCATGGGTCTCAAGCAGACCACCACCGGCGAGACGCTCAGCGACGACAAGCAGCCGGTCATCCTGGAGTCCATGGACTTCCCGGCCCCGGTCATCCGCGTCGCGATCGAGCCGAAGTCGAAGGGCGACCAGGAGCGTCTGGGCATCGCGATCCAGCGGCTGGCCGAGGAGGACCCGTCCTTCCAGGTCAACACCGACGAGGAGACCGGCCAGACGATCATCGCTGGTATGGGCGAGCTGCACCTGGAGGTGCTGGTCGACCGTATGAAGCGTGAGTTCAAGGTCGAGGCCAACGTCGGCAAGCCGCAGGTCGCGTACCGCGAGACGATCCGCAAGGCCGTCGAGCGTATCGACTACACGCACAAGAAGCAGACCGGTGGCTCCGGCCAGTTCGCGAAGATCCAGATCGCGATCGAGCCGATCGAGTCCGGCGAGGGCTACGAGTTCGTCAACAAGGTCACCGGTGGCCGTGTGCCGAAGGAGTACATCCCCTCGGTGGACGCCGGTGCCCAGGAGGCGATGGAGTTCGGCGTGCTCGCCGGCTACCCGCTCCAGGGTGTCCGCGTGATCCTGCTCGACGGTGCTTCGCACGACGTCGACTCCTCGGAGCTGGCGTTCAAGATCGCCGGTTCGATGGCGTTCAAGGAGGGTGCCCGCAAGGCGTCCCCCGCGCTGCTCGAGCCGATGATGGCCGTCGAGGTCACCACGCCCGAGGACTACATGGGCGATGTGATCGGCGACATCAACTCCCGCCGCGGCCAGATCCAGGCCATGGAGGAGCGCAGCGGCGCCCGTGTCGTCAAGGCCCTGGTCCCGCTGTCGGAGATGTTCGGCTACGTCGGCGACCTGCGCAGCAAGACGTCCGGCCGCGCCAGCTACTCGATGCAGTTCGACTCGTACGCCGAGGTTCCCCGGAACGTGGCGGAAGAGATCATCGCTAAGGCCAAGGGCGAGTAGGTTCCGAAGCCGTCGGGCCCCCGCCGGGGGCCCGACATTTCGGGAGCTTTCACCCCTTAGGCTGTAGGAGGTGCCGGGTCCGCCGCATGGCGGACCCCGGCCCCTCCGGCCCCCACCCCCGGGCCGGAACCGGGCGCTGTCACAGTGGACGGAACCGGCGCGATATCAGACCACCTGACGTCGTACGGCGTACAGAACCAGTCCTCAGGAGGACCAAGTGGCGAAGGCGAAGTTCGAGCGGACGAAGCCCCACGTCAACATCGGCACCATCGGTCACATCGACCACGGTAAGACGACCCTTACCGCGGCGATCACCAAGGTGCTGCACGACGCGTACCCGAACCTGAACGAGGCCTCGGCCTTCGACCAGATCGACAAGGCGCCGGAAGAGCGTCAGCGCGGTATCACCATCTCCATCGCGCACGTCGAGTACCAGACCGAGGCGCGTCACTACGCCCACGTCGACTGCCCGGGTCACGCCGACTACATCAAGAACATGATCACCGGTGCGGCGCAGATGGACGGCGCGATCCTGGTCGTGGCCGCCACCGACGGCCCGATGCCGCAGACCAAGGAGCACGTGCTCCTGGCCCGCCAGGTCGGCGTCCCCTACATCGTCGTCGCGCTGAACAAGTCCGACATGGTGGACGACGAGGAGATCCTGGAGCTCGTCGAGCTCGAGGTCCGCGAGCTGCTCTCGGACTACGAGTTCCCGGGCGACGACCTTCCCGTCGTGCGCGTCTCGGCGCTGAAGGCGCTCGAGGGCGACCCGGAGTGGAGCGAGAAGCTCCTCGGCCTGATGGCCGCCGTGGACGAGGCCATCCCGACCCCGGCCCGCGCCGTCGACCAGCCCTTCCTGATGCCGATCGAGGACGTCTTCACGATCACCGGTCGTGGCACCGTCGTCACCGGCCGCATCGAGCGTGGCGTGCTCAAGGTCAACGAGACTGTCGACATCATCGGCATCAAGGAGACCAAGACCACCACCACGGTCACCGGCATCGAGATGTTCCGCAAGCTGCTCGACGAGGGCCAGGCGGGCGAGAACGTCGGTCTGCTCCTCCGTGGCATCAAGCGCGAGGACGTCGAGCGCGGCCAGGTCATCATCAAGCCGGGTTCGGTCACGCCGCACACCGACTTCGAGGCCCAGGCCTACATCCTGTCGAAGGACGAGGGTGGCCGTCACACCCCCTTCTTCAACAACTACCGCCCGCAGTTCTACTTCCGCACCACGGACGTGACCGGCGTCGTGACCCTCCCCGAGGGCACCGAGATGGTCATGCCCGGCGACAACACCGCCATGACGGTCGCGCTGATCCAGCCGATCGCCATGGAGGAGGGCCTCAAGTTCGCCATCCGTGAGGGTGGCCGGACCGTCGGCGCCGGCCAGGTCACCAAGATCATCAAGTAATTGACGGTCTGACCTGCCTGCTCCTGCAGCGCACCGAAAGGGCCCCTGCGACATCCTCGGATGTCGCAGGGGCCCTTTCGCGCTTCCCCGGCGGCCGTCCCCCGGCCGCCTCCAACCGGGCGGGGGTTACGGCCGGACGTCGCTGCCCCAGCGCCGGTCGGCCCGCTCGCTGACCCGGCGGCCCAGCCGCTGCATCGGCATCTCGACGTACTGGTAGGTCAGTTGACTGACCGCCAGGACGACCGCGCAGGGCCCCAGCAGCCACAGCAGCTGCTCCCACAGCTGCAGGTGGAGCGGGACCACGTGCAGCCGCCGCATCAGCCACAGGACGGCGCTCAGCATCACCACGTGCAGCATGTAGACGGAGAAGCTGATCCGGCCCAACCAGGACAGCGGCCCCGGCATGGCGCGGTTGCGCAGCAGCATCCCGGCGGTGAAGAGCCCCCAGACCGCGAGGATGCCGAAGACCCACGGCCAGCTGATGGTGGCCGAGACCGCCCCGGACCGGTCTCCGCCGTACCTGGTGCCGATCGCCACCGAGATCAGCACGACCGGAATGCACAGGGCCGCGGTCACCCGCCGTGACACCTGCCCCTGCTCGGCCCGGTAGAGGGCGGTCCCGCTGAACATCGTGGCCAGGATGACCATGCTGTACCAGGGCGCCAGCCGGCCGTTCAGCACGACCAGGGTGAGGACCAGTCCGCCGACCAGGACCGCGCCGACCGCCCGGGGCACCCGGCGGCTGACCATGCAGCCGATGCCCACCACGAAGACCCCGAACGACACCAGGATCGCCACCCGCGAGCCCGGGTAGCTGGTCGAGAAGCACAGCGGCGGCACCACGGCCAGGGAGAGCAGGGCCAGTCCGGCGAAGCCGAGCGAGATCTGTCCGCTGCGGCGGTGCAGCCCGGCCGCGAAGAGCGCGCTGACCAGGCAGTAGAAGACCATCTCGTAGGAGAGCGTCCACATCACCGGGACCATGTTGGCCCCGCCGAGGAGGTCCTGGAGCATGGTCGCATTGGCCAGGACCGTGGTCGTGGGGTGCTGCGCCAGCGCCGGGGTGATGGCCGCCAGGGACCTGGTCTGCCAGCCCAGTCCGACGAACAGCAGCCCGAGCCCGATGGACACCAGGGTCAACGGGTACAGCCGGAACAGCCGGCTCAGCCAGAAGCCACGAACGCTGCCCCGGCGCTCCAGTGAGGCCGGGATGATGTAGCCGCTCACCATGAAGAAGAGCAGCACCCCGAAGGTGCCGGGGACGAAGTAGCGGCCGAGCACGGTCCAGGCCTGGGGCAGCATGAACTCGATGTAGTGGGACACCATCACGGTCAGTGCTGCGATCCCGCGCAGCGCGTCCAGCCAGCCCAGACGGGCCTTGGCGGGGGACACTGGCGGCCCGGTGGTGACCTGGCCGCTCTTGGGCGGGGGCGGAGTGGTGGTAAGCACCACGTGAGATTAGCCGATGGCCCGGCTGTGGCCGGTAACGTCCGGGGCACGGACCGACGCCGCCTTCACCCCTCCGGGGGACTGGTCCCGGCCGGTGCCGCCCGGTATCCGGCGGGGGAGTTCGAGGACTCGGCCCCCTTCCCCGGCAACCGAGCAAGTATGCTCGACCGACTGATCGGGAGCCCATTCGATCGGGACCACCTTCACCGGAACATGAACGGCATGGCTCGACAGATGACAATTCCGCGTGTGCTCGGCCGCTCGGTCGACCCCGGGGGCTCGGTTCCGGCGAAGCACGACTCCCGCAGGCCGCTGGCCCTGGCCCGGTCGGTCGGCCTGTCCTGGCTGATCCCGGTGCTGCTGTGGCTGGTCCACCTCGACGTGCTGGTGCTGCCGCTGCTGGTGGTGCTGATCGCCGGGCTGATCCGGGTCGGCGGCGGGCTGCTCGACCGGATCGTGATCGCCGCCTTCCTGCTCGCCGGCGCGCTGATGACGCTGGGCCTGCTGGCCTCGATCTGGCCGTGGGGCCTGAACCCGCTGCCGGCCTCGGGCGTCCTGCTGACCGCGATCAGCGTGGCCGCCTGGCTGGACCGGCGACGGTTCCGGCTGGTGTGGCGGGTGCGCGGCACGGACGCGATCATCCTGGGCACCGGTGCCGTCGTCGGGTACCTGGTCCGGCACGGGGTGACGGCGGTCTCCTCGGCCGGGCGCTACGCCGAGATGACGATCGGCGACCGGGTCACCCACTTCGCCATCTTCGACACCGTGGAGCGGGTCGGCGGCTACCTCTTCCTGAACCAGACCGCGGCCAACGCCTCGGTCAGCGGGAACACCGCCGAGGTGTATCCGCAGGGCTCGCACTTCCTGCTCGCCTGGATCGACGTCTTCGTCCGCTCCAGCACCTCGCTGACCGCCGCCCCGCAGGCCTACGACCGCTACTGCGCCTACACCCTGGCCGGCTTCGTGGTCTTCTGCATGTCGCTGATCTGGGGTGCGCGCTGGATCGGCGGCCCCCGGCTCCGGGGCTGGCGGGCGGCGGCGGTCTGCTCCGTGGTGGCGGCGATCGTCCTCGGCAGTCCGTTCAGCATGCTGCTGAGCTACGGCTTCGACTCGGAGATCGTCGGCCTGGCGTTCCTGGCGGTGTCGATCGCGCTGCTGGTCCGACCGGCCATGGGGCTGGTCGAGTACGCGCTGGTGGCCGGCGCCGCGCTGGTCACGGTCGGCTACGCGTACAACATCTTCGACGCCTTCGTGGGCATCGCCCTGCTCGGCGGGCTGCTGGTGTACTGGCGCCGGCACCGCGGCCACCGGGTGGCGCTGTACACCGCGCTCGGCGTCGGCGGCCTGCTGGCGATCACCCCCAGCCTGATCAGCGTGCTCTCCTCCTTCGACGTCGGCCAGCAGGCGCAGGCCGCGGGCCACGAGGTCTCGCTGAGCCGCGCGCTGCTGATCGCACTGACCGCGGTGGTGCTGGTCGGGGTGGTGTCGGCGGGCCGCAGGCTGGGCGCGACCGCGAGCATCCTGGGGGTCACCGTGGTCGGCGGTGCGTTCGTCATCGCCGTCTTCGGCGCCTGGCAGCTGCACACCCTGGGGCACCTCTCCTACTACTTCGAGAAGATGGCGACCGCCGGACTCATCATCTCGCTGGTCGGACTGGGCTCGGCCGGCTGGCTGCTGCGGCCGGTCCGCCGGGCCGCTGCGGCCGCCCCGTGGCCGGTCCGGCTGCGGGAACCGCTGCTCTCGGTCGGGGCCTCGGTCGTCGCACTGAGCCTGTTCGCCGGGGTGCAGTGGGGCGTGCCGTCGGTGGACAACGCTCCGTCGCAGTGGAAGCAGACCTCGCTGTGGGCCTGGGCGAAGGGGAAGTCGCCCGCGGACATCGCGCCGCTGGTGCACACCTTCCTCCGCCGCGACCTGGCCCGCACCACCGGTACCGCGATCATCCTGTACACGAACAACGGCGCCCGGAACTGGCAGGCCACCTACTTCGCCAGCGCCATGGCCCGCAACGGCCGGTTCGGGGCGCTGTCCGAGGGGCTGGAGCAGGTCGGCATCGGAGCCACGGCCGGGACCGAGGCCACCTACCAGGCCGCACTGGCGCAGCTGCGGGCGGTGATCCAGATCTGCCCCGACGGAGCCACCCTGTTCGTCGGGAACCAGGCGCTGGCGAGCCGGCTCCAGGACGATCTCGATACGGACGGGGTGCGCAACGCCACCGTCCTCTATGCCCCGCTGCACTGAGAGGCTCCTCGGCACCGGGCCGGAGGGCGGCTGTTCGCCGGTGTGTTAGCTTGCTGTCGGGCAGGTGTAAGTACCGGTACCCTCGGTGTCCTGTGCTCCGGGGTCGACATCTCGGAAGCCGAACCCGCCAGTACCTCCGGACGCGCACACCGGGCGTCCCGTTCTCGTTCCCCCGGCTCCCGCTTGGAAGTGCGAACTCCATGTCCTCTGCTGAACTACTGGCGAAGCACGACGACCGCCGCGGTCGTCCCGAGAACTCGGACCAGCAGCAGCAGGGCGGCCCCGCCGCCTCGGGGCGGAAGCGCCTCTACGCCCTCGACGGCATGCGGCTGATGGCGGCCCTCGGAGTGCTCAGCTTCCACTGGACGGCCTACGTCGACATCGGCGGCATCTGGCCGCGCGGCCACAGCCCCGCCCAGGTCATGCCGGCGGTCAACCACGTCGCGGCCTACGGCTGGCTCGGCGTCAACCTCTTCTTCGTCATCAGCGGCTTCGTGATCTGCATGAGCTGCTGGGGGAAGAGCGTCGGGCAGTTCTTCGTCTCGCGCGTGGTCCGGCTCTACCCGGCGTACTGGGCGGCGGTGCTGCTGACCTCGACCGTGCTGCTCACCATGGGCGCCTGGATCAGGCACGGCGCGGCCAACGGGCTCGACGCCCAGGCCATCCTGGCCAACCTGACCATGCTGGAGACCCCGCTCGGCATCCGCCAGGTCGACGGTGTCTACTGGACGCTCTGGGCCGAGCTGCGGTTCTACGTCCTGTTCGGGGTGCTGGCCGCGTTCGGGCTGACCTACCGCAAGGTCGTCGCCTTCTGCGGGGTCTGGATGTTCGTCGCGATCCTCAGCATCCAGGCCAAGTCGGAGCTGCTGACCACCATTGCGATGCCGCAGTACGCCCCCTTCTTCATAGCGGGCATGGCGATCTTCCTGATGTACAAGTACGGCCCGAACCTGCTGCTCTGGGGCATCGTCGGATTCAGCTGGCTGATCGCCCTGGCCCAGGTCCGGCCGATCGAGGCGATGTACGTGAACGTGCTGAACCACGGACTCAACTGGTACGTGGTCGCGGCCGGCTTCACCGTGGCCATGGGACTGGTGCTGGCCGCGGCCCTGGGCCTGTTCGACTGGGCCAACTGGAAGTGGCTCACCGTGGCCGGCGCCCTGACCTACCCGCTGTACCTGATCCACCAGGAGGCGGGCTGGACGCTGATCCACTTCGGCCTCGGCCACGGCCTCGGCGTGGTCGGCTCGCTCGGTACGGCCTTCGCCGTCGTGGTGGTCGTCGCCTACCTGATCCACCGTCTCATCGAGCGTCCGCTGTCCAAGCCGTTGAAAAAGGGTCTGGACCGTTCGATGGTGTCCCTGCGGGAAGCCAGCCGTGCTCGCTGAAGGCCCTTCCCGAGAGTCCGCGCAACCTCTCCGACTTGGTGCTGCCCTATGACGACGATCGACATCATGCTGCCCTACTACGGCGATGTCGCGCTGATGCAGGCCGCCGTGCACAGCGTGATCGCGCAGAGCGACCCGGACTGGCGGCTGCTGGTCGTCGACGACGGCAAGGAGCCCGGGGTCCCGGAGTGGTTCGCGAACCTCGGCGACGACCGGGTGAGTTACCAGCGCAACGAGAAGAACCTCGGCGTCACCGGGAACTACGACAAGTGCCTGGGCCTGGTCGGGGCGGAGCACTTCGTCATGATGGGCACCGACGACATCATGCTGCCCAACTACCTGGCGACGGTCCGGGCGGCGCTGGCGCAGTTCCCGGGAGCGGCGATCGTGCAGCCCGGGGTCCAGGTCATCGACGGCGCGGGCCGGCCGAGCACCACCCTGGCCGACGAGTCCAAGCGCCGGCTCTACGCGCCCCGCTTCACCGGCCGGAAGCTGCTCGGCGGCGAGGACCTGGCGCTCAGCCTGCTGCGCGGCAACTGGCTCTACTTCCCCTCCCTCTGCTGGCGCACCGACGCGGTGCGCGCCATGGGCTTCCGTCCCGGCCTGGAGATCATCCAGGACCTCGCCCTGGTCATCGACCTGCTGCGGGACGGGGAGCAGATGATCGTGGACGACACCCTCTGCTTCCAGTACCGGCGCCACGCGATCAGCATCTCCTCGGCGAGCGCCTTCTCCGGCAGCCGGTTCACCGAGTCGAGGCGCTACTTCCTGGACGAGGCCGAGCGGCTGGACGCGGTGGGCTGGACCAGGGCGGCCAAGGCGTCGCGACTGCACATGTCCTCGCGGATCCACGCGCTGACCCTGGTGCCGGGCGCCCTCAGGGCCGGCCAGCGCGCCGGGGCCCGTACCCTGCTCACCTACGCGGCGGGCCCGGCCCGCCGCCGCCAGAATCTGCACGGCTGACGCCCCGCACGACCGGAGTTGAGTAATGACTGAAACCGCTGTCCCGACCGTCCCGTCCGCCGAAGGACCGCGGCGGGTCGCCGTGCTCGGCGGCACCGGGTTCATCGGCCGGGCCCTCTGCGAGGCCCTGGCAGAGGGCGGGCTTCCGGTGCTGGCGATCGCCCGCAGGGAGCCGACGGTCCCGGTGGCCGGTTCCTTCCGCGCCTTCGACCTGGTCGGCGGCTCGCCCGCCGAGCTGGCCGCGCTGTTCGCCGCGGAGGGCGTGGGCACCGTCGTCAACGCCGCCGGCGGAATGTGGGGCCTCGACGACGAGCAGATGGTCGACGCCAACGTCGGCATGGTCCAGCGGGTCATCGAGGCCCTGGCCCTGCTGCCGGAGCGGGTCCGACTGGTGCAACTCGGCTCGGTGCACGAGTACGGCCTCACCCCGGTGGGCACGGTGCAGGCCGAGTCCGACGAGACCCACCCGCAGATGGTCTACGGGGAGCTCAAGGTCAGGGCCACCCGGCTGGTGCTGGACGCGGTCGAGGCCGGCGGCCTGGACGGCGTGGTGCTGCGGGTCGGCAACGTGGTCGGCGCCGGACAGCCCGGCCACAGCCTGCTCGGGGTCATCGCCCGCAAGCTCGCCGAGGCGGCGGAGGAGTCCCGCACCGCCGAGCTGACGCTGGCGCCGCTGGCGGCCAAGCGCGACTTCGTCGGGCTGGGCGACACCGTCGCCGCCGTGCTGGCGGCCGTCCGGGCGCGGACACTGCCGCCGGTGGTCAACGTCGGCCGCGGCGAGGGCGTCTCGGCCCGGCACATGGTGGAGCTGCTGATCGAGGTCAGCGGGGTGCCCACCGAGGTGCTGGAGAACACTGCGCCGGAGGGCCCGGGGGCGGAGACCGAATGGCAGTGCCTGGACGTGGCCCTGGCAGCCCGGGCACTCGGCTGGGAGCCCCACCAGTCGCTGGCCGGCGCCGTCGACAGCCTCTGGAAGGCGGAATACCGGGGCTGAGGGTGCTTCGAGCACTTGGTAGCGTTCCCCCGCGTACCCTCCGCGCCCCGCCGATCGGTCCGGGGCCGGGGACGGCCGTTCCAGGACGGCCCGAGAAGCGGGTCCTCCCATGATTCTGCGTTGTTCGGAGCGAGCGATGTACCGTACGTCCACCCAGGAGCACGTCGGCGATGACCGGCCGGCGCCGCTGCTCTCCGTCGTCGTCCCCATCTTCAACGAGGAGGAGGCGCTGCCGCTGACAGTGCAGCGGCTGCGGCCGATCCTCGACGGACTGGACGTGGAGTACGAGGTCGTCGGCGTCGACGACGGCAGCACCGACGCCACTCCGCAGCTCATGGTGGCGCTCCGGCGCGAGTGGCCGCAGCTGCGGATCATCCGCTTCCGCCGCAACTCGGGCCACCAGGCCGCGCTCACGGCCGGCCTGCACAACGCCTTCGGCGAGTACGTCGTCAGCATCGACGCCGACCTGCAGGACCCGCCGGAGAAGATCCCGGAGATGTTGAAGCTCGCCCGCGACGGCGGCTGCGACATCGTCTACGGGGTCCGCTCCGACCGCAGCACCGACGCCTTCTTCAAGCGCTCCACCGCGGCCGCCTACTACTGGCTGATGCGGCGGCTGGTCGGCAAGAAGATGCCCTCGCACGCCGGCGACTTCCGGCTGCTCAGCCGCGCCGCCGTGGACGCGCTGAAGTCGCTCCCGGAGAACCAGCCGGTCTACCGGCTGCTGGTGCCCTGGCTCGGCTTCACCAGCGCCACGGTCTACTACGAGCGCGAGGAACGCGTCGCGGGCACCACCAAGTACCCGCTGTCCAAGATGATCCGGCTCGGGCTCGACAGCGTCACCAACTTCTCGGCCAGCCCGCTGCGTCTGGCCACCTGGCTCGGCATGGCGAGCTTCGTGGTGTGCCTGGTGCTCGCGGTCTACACCACGTTCAGGTACTGCCTGAACGACACCGTGCCCGGCTGGTCCTCGCTCTTCATCGGCATGCTGTTCCTCGGCGGCGTGCAGCTGATCTGCCTCGGGCTGCTGGGCGAGTACGTCGGCCGGATCTACTCGGCGGTGCAGTCCCGGCCCTCCTACTTCATCGGCTACGACTCCGCCGACACGGCGACCGAGGCACCCGCCGGTGCCGGCAAGTAGCCTCCCGAACAGAATGCAGGGTCATGGGCGCACAGCACAGCATCGGTGAGACGACCGCCCCGGTGCCCGACGGCCCCGGGGCGTCGGGCACGGGCCGGGACGGCGGCAGCCCGGCCCTGGTCCTGCGGCTGCTGCCGGCCGCCGCGGCGATCTGCCTGCTGGTCGTCCTGCTGCTGCTGGCGCACACGCCGGCCCTGGACATCCTGCGCTACGCCGGTTACGTGGCCTGGGGCGTCGTGCTGCCCGGAACCCTGGTCTTCCGGACCCTCCGGCGGACCCCGCACACCCTGGTGGAGGACCTCACTCTGGGGGCCGGCACCGGCCTGGCACTGGAGCTCGCCGCCTGGGCCGTGCTGATGCCGCTGCACCTCCAGCACTGGGCGACGCTCTGGCCGCTGGTGGTGGTGCTGCCGTACGCCCTGGTGCCCCGGCTGCGCCGGCACTGGCGGCCCACCGGCTACACCAGGCCCTCGCTGGGCTGGTCCTGGTCGGTGGCCGGTGTGGTGGCCAGCACCAGCGGCTACTTCTACGGCGCCTTCTTCATCGAGAACCCGATCCTGCCCGGCAGCGCCACCGCCCGGCAGTACATCGACCTGCCCTACCAGCTGTCGCTGGCCGGGAACGCCACCCACAGCTTCCCGGTGACCCTGCCGGAGGTCTCCGGCGAGTCCCTGGGCTACCACTGGTTCTTCGCCGTCCACATGGCGATGACCAGCATGGTGGGCCACCTCGACCTGCCGGTGGTCGAGATGCGGCTGATGCTGCCCGCCCTGGCCGCGCTGGGGATGCTGGTGGCCTCCGTGGTCGGCTGGCGGATCACCGGCCGGGCCTGGGTGGGACCGGTCGCGGCGCTGCTGCTCTTCACCATCGGCGAGTTCAACCCGGTCTATCCGCTCACCGTGGCCGGCATGCCCTTCGGCTCGCCCCAGGTCGTGCTCATGGCCTGGGCCAGCCTCTCCCTCACCTACAGCCAGCCGCTGCTGTTCGCCCTGGTCGGGGTGGCGGCGGAGGCGCTGCGGGACCCGCAGTCGGAGCGGCTGCGCCGGGTCCCGGCCATGGGTCCCGGGGTGTACGGCCTGGTGGCGGTGTTCGCCTTCGCCTCCAGCGCCGCCAAGGCCAGCTCGCTGCCGGTCACCCTGGCGGCCCTGGCGGTGGCCGGGCTGGCAGCCCTGGTGCGCACCCGGCGCATCCCCTGGCGGATCGTGGCGCTGGGGGCGATCGTCGGCGCCGGGCAGCTGTTCGCCACCGCGGTCGTCTTCCACTTCCAGAGCTACGGGCTGGAGGTGCAGCCGCTCAGCAACATCAGCCAGTACTGGGCCGATCCGGACCACTCCCGGGGCGCGGCGCTGCAGGCGGCCCTGGTCGCCATGACCTTCGCGGCGCTGCTGCTCAACACCCAGCTACGGCTGGTCGGCATGCTGCCGCTGCTGTGGCGCTCACGGCTGCGCCTCAGCGACAGCCAGTGGATGCTGCTCGGCGGGGCGGTCGCCGGACCCGGCGCCTACCTCGCCCTCAACGGCTGGAACGCGAGCTACTTCACCCATGCCGGGCTGGCCTTCGGGGCCTTCCTCTCGGCCTGGGGCTACTGCGAGGCCTTCGACCGCGCCGCCCTGTCACGCAGGGCCAAGGCCCTGCTCGGTGTCGGCACTGCGGCCTTCGTGGTGCTGCTCACCCTCGGCATCCACGCCTACGCGTCCCGCTGGTCGAGCTTCGCGCTCCGGCTGTTCCACGACCGCTCCGGCAACCGCCCGTACACCGTGCTGCTGCCCCTGGTCGCGGCCGCCCTGGCGCTGGCGGCGCTGGCCCTGGTGATCGGCCTGCTGTGGCGGCTGGGCCACCGGGTGCTGCCGGGGCTGCGCGGCCGAGGGCTGGTGGTGCTGCTCACCGCCGCCCTGGTGGCTGGTGCGCCGACGCTGCCGCTGGACGTGGTCAACACCGCGCGGAACGGCTGGGCCAGCGAATGGCCGCTGTCCGGCTCCCAGGCCGACGCCGCCCGCTGGGTGCGGGACCACAGCAGCGGCAGCGACGTGCTGGTCACCAACGACCACTGCCTGACCCAGAACGGTCCGGTCGCCCCGAGCAACGGGGCCTGCAGCTACGCTCTGGGCTTCTGGCTGAGCGCCTACTCGGAGCGCTCGGTCCTGGTCGAGGGCTGGGGCTACGACCCGCAGTTCGTGGCCGGCGGCAACGGTGGCGCACCGTTCTGGGACCAGTCGCTGCTGGCCCTGAACCAGGACGCGATCTACCGGCCCACGGCCGGGCTGCTGACGGAGCTGTACCAGCGGTACCACGTCCGCTTCATCGTGGTCGACCGCGTTGACGGCAAGGAGTCGCCGGCCCTCGGGGGACTGGCGCACAAGGTCTACGACAACGGGCGCATCGGCGTCTACCAGCTGCTCCCAGGAGAGACCCCATGAATTCCACAGCCCAGCAGACCGCTGCGGGGGCGGCCGCACCGGGCGGCTCCGGCTCCGGCGGAAAGCTGCGCAGCCAGCTGCCCGTCTTCGCGGTCATCGGCGTCCTGAGCACCCTGCTCTACCTGGGGCTGTACGTCCTGGCCAGGCTGGTGGTGGGGGAGCAGACCGGCAATCTCATCGCGTTGGCGCTGAGCGCGGTCGCCAACACCGCGGCCAACCGCCGGTTCACCTTCGGCGTCACCGGCCGGGAGAGCGCGCTGCGGCACCAGCTGCAGGGCGGCGTGGCCTTCCTGATCGGCCTCGGGCTGAGCAGCGGCGCCCTGGCGCTGCTGCACCACTGGGATGCCAGGCCGAGCCGGATGGTCGAGCTGGGGGCGCTGATCGTGGCCAACGTCCTGGCCACGCTGCTGCGCTTTCTGCTGCTGCGGGCGTGGGTGTTCAAGCCCACACCCGCAGCGGCCGCCCCCGTCGGCAGCGACGAGGGCGAGAGCTGACGCCGCTCAGCCGTTGTCCAGCGAGGCGGTGAACTCCCGCACGGCGTCGTAGGACGGCAGCAGGCCACCGGCGACGGCCTCCGCCAGTGAGGGCGCCGCCGCGTCGCGCACGGACAGCTGGGGCGCGTCGGCGGGCCACTCGATGCCGAGGTCCGGGTCGAGCGGGTGGACCGTGTGCTCGCCGGTGGGGTTGTAGGTCGCGGAGCAGAAGTAGGACAGCGTCGCGCTCTCGCTGAGCGCGCAGAAGCCGTGGCCCAGGCCCTCCGAGAGGTAGACCGCGCGGCGGTCCACATCGTCCAGCCGCACGCCCTCCCACCGGCCGAAGGTCGGCGAGCCGACCCGCAGGTCGACGATCACGTCGAGCACCGCACCGCTGACGCAGCTCACGTACTTCGCCTGGCCGGGCGGCACATCGGCGAAGTGGACGCCGCGGACCACGCCGCGGGCGGACACCGACAGGTTCGCCTGCGCCAGCCGCAGCGGGTGGCCGACCGCCTCGGCGAGGTGGTCGAAGCGGTAGTACTCCATGAACATGCCGCGCGGGTCGCCGTGCTGCGGGGAGGTGACCTCCCAGGCGCCCTCGATGCTCAACGGCCGGATCTTCATGCGGTGCGCCCTTCAGTCAGCAGTTCGATCAGGTAGGAGCCGTAGCCGCTCTTCAGCAGCGGCTGCGCCAGTGCGCGGAGCTGGTCGTCGTCCAGGAAGCCCATCCGCCAGGCGACCTCCTCCACGCAGCCGACCTTCAGCCCCTGGCGCTGCTCCATCACCCGGACGTACTCGGACGCCTGGACCAGCGAGTCGAAGGTCCCGGTGTCCAGCCAGGCGGTGCCCCGGTCCAGCACGGTGACCTGGAGCTGCCCGCGCCGCAGGTAGACCTCGTTGACCGCGGTGATCTCCAACTCGCCGCGGGCGCTGGGCTGGAGCGTCCGGGCGACCTCCACCACGCTGTTGTCGTAGAAGTACAGGCCGGGGACGGCGTAGCGGGACTTGGGCTTCTCGGGCTTCTCCTCGATGGAGATCACCCGGCCCTCGCGGTCGAACTCGACGACGCCCAGGGCGGCTGGGTCGGCCACCGGGTAGGCGAAGATCCGCCCGCCGACCAGCGGACCCTGCAGCGAGAGCCGGGTGCCGAGGCCGCTGCCGTGGAAGATGTTGTCGCCGAGGACCAGCGCCACCTCCTCGTCGCCGATGAAGTCGGCTCCCAGCACGAACGCCTGGGCGATGCCCTCCGGGCGCTCCTGGACCGCGTACTCCAACCGCAGGCCCCACTGCGAGCCGTCCCCGAGCAGGCGCCGGAACTGGTCCTGGTCCTGCGGAGTGGTGATGATCAGGATCTCCCTGATCCCCGCCATCATCAGGGTGGTCAGCGGGTAGTAGACCATCGGTTTGTCGAAGACGGGCATGAGCTGCTTCGACACGGCCCGGGTGAGGGGCCAGAGCCGAGAGCCGGTACCGCCGGCCAAGAGGATTCCACGCATGGGCGAAGCCTATGTGCTCCGGGGTCGACGGTCCCCCGCCGGGGATCCTTCCGGCCCCGTATGATGCCCGTACTATGCGTATCCTCGTGACCGGCGGCGCCGGCTTCATCGGTTCGGAGTTCGTACGGCAGTTGCTCGGCGCTGACGACTCGCTCCGGATCACCGTCCTGGACAAGCTCACCTACTCCGGCGTCGAGGAGAACCTCGCGCCGGTCGCCCACCACCCCGGCTACAGCTTCGTCCGCGGCGACATCTGCGACCCGGACGTCGTCGACCAGGTCATGCCGGGCCATGACGCGGTGGTCCACTTCGCCGCCGAGTCCCATGTCGACCGCTCCATCGCCGGGGCGGGCCCCTTCGTCACCACCAACGTGCTCGGCACCCAGGTCCTGCTGGACTCGGCCCGCAAGCACCGGGTCGGCCGCTTCGTCCACGTCTCCACCGACGAGGTCTACGGCTCGATCAGCGAGGGCTCGTGGACCGAGGAGTGGTCGCTGCAGCCCAACTCGCCCTACTCCGCCTCCAAGGCCGCCTCGGACCTGCTGGCGCTGGCCTACCACCGCACCCACGGCATGGACGTGGTGGTGACCCGGTGCTCCAACAACTACGGGCACTACCAGTTCCCGGAGAAGCTCATCCCGCTGTTCACCACCAACCTGCTCGACGGCAAGCAGGTCCCGCTGTACGGCAACGGCGGCAACATCCGTGACTGGCTGCACGTCTCCGACCACTGCCGGGGGATCGCCCTGGCGCTGGACAAGGGCCGGGCCGGCCAGGTCTACAACATCGGCGGCGGCACCGAGATCACCAACAAGGAGCTCACCGGCCTGCTGCTGGACGCGGCCGGCGCCGGATGGGACATGGTCGTCCCGGTCGAGGACCGCAAGGGCCACGACCTGCGCTACTCGCTCGACATCAGCAAGATCAGCGAAGAACTCGGCTACTCGCCGCAGGTCCGGTTCGAGGACGGTCTGGCAGCCACCATCGCCTGGTACCGCGACAACCGCGCCTGGTGGGAGCCGCTCAAGCGGAAGGCAGCCCTGGAGTCGTGAGCCGGTCCGAGCACAGCAGCTGGTTGGTCACCGGCGCGGGGGGGATGCTCGGCCAGGACCTGCTGGCCGTTCTCGCTGCGGTACCAGGGGTCCAGGTCACCGGGGCGACCCGGGCCGACCTCGACATCACCCGTCCCGAGGCGGTCGCCGCCGCCGTCGGTGACTACGACATCGTCGTCAACGCCGCGGGCTGGACCGACGTGGACGGCGCGGAGACCCCGGAGGGGGAGGCCGCCGCGGCGGCCGTCAACGCCGCCGGGGTGCACAACCTCGCCGCGGCCTGTGGCGCCCGCAGTGCACTGCTGCTCCATGTCTCCAGCGACTACGTGTTCGACGGATCGGCCACCATGCCGTACCCGGAGCACGCCAGGACCGGCCCGCTGAACGCCTACGGCCGGACCAAGCTGCTGGGGGAGCAGGCCGTCACCGGGCTGCTGCCGAGCCGGGGCTATGTGGTCCGCACCGCCTGGCTCTACGGTGAGCACGGCAAGAACTTCCCGGCGACCATGCTCCGGCTGGCCGCCGAACGGCCCACCATCGACGTCGTCCAGGACCAGCGGGGCCAGCCCACCTGGTCGCTCCAGCTGGCGGGGAAGCTGGCGGAGCTCGGCCGGGCCGCCCTTCGGGGCGACGCCCCGGCCGGGATCTACCACGGCACCGCCTCCGGGGCCACCACCTGGTTCGGCCTGGCCCGCGCGGTGCTCGGGCTGTCCGGCCTCGATCCCGAGCGGATCCGGCCGACCACCTCCACCGCGTACGTCCGGGCCGCCCGGCGGCCCCGCTACAGCGTGCTGGGCCACGACAGCTGGGCCAGGGCCGGCCTGGCGCCGCTCCCCGACTGGCGCTCCGGCGTGGAGGAGGCGCTCCGGCGCCCGGCCTTCCAGGCCCTGCAGCCGGGACGCCTCCAGCCGGCCGAGCAGCGATAAAGAATCGAACCGCAATGAACAAGAAGATCGCTCGTGTGCTGAGCGTCGTCCCGCCGGGTACCCACCTGATCATCGGCGGGACCCTGGTCCTCGGGGCGGCCTCGTACATCCAGATCGCCGCCGCGAACCACGCCCTGACCGGCGACCCGAGGGCCGCGGTGTCCGCGCTCTGGTCGCTGATCATGACGCTCACCCTGGGCCTCTTCTTCCCGGTCGAGCAGGAGCTCACCCGGGTGGTCGCGGCCCGGGCGGTGCGCGGCGACGGGATCATGCCGGTGGTGCGCCGGGCGACCGTGGTCACCCTGGGCATCATCGCGGTCTTCGCCCTGGCCATCGCCCTGTTCGCCGGGCCGGTCGCCAGGGTCTTCCTGCACGGCCAGACCGAGCTGCTCTGGGCCTTCGCCGCGGCCATGGCCGGCATGGGGCTGGCCTTCGCCACCCGCGGCGTGCTGGCCGGACTGGGGCGCTTCAACGCCTACGGGGTCTCGCTCGGCATCGACGGCGGACTGCGGATCGTGCTGGCGCTGGCGCTGCTGCTGGGCGGCTCGCACTCGGCGCTGGACTTCGCGCTGGTGCTGGCGGTCGCGCCGCTGGGAGCGGTGCTGTGCACCCTGCCGGCCATGCTCAGGGGCTGCTCGGCCGGACCCCAGATGCGCTGGTCGGAGCTGTTCCAGAACACCGGACTGCTGATCACCTCCTCGCTGCTGGCCCAGGTGGTGGTGAACGCCGCGGTGCTCGCCACCGGGGTGCTGGCCCCGCTGGACACCAACCTCCAGGTGGCGATCCTCAACGCCGGGGTGCTGTGCCGGGTGCCGCTGTTCGTCTTCGGCTCGCTCCAGCCGACCCTGATGACCGGCCTCTCCACGGCCGCGACCTCGGGGGACGGGCCCGGGTTCCGGAAGATGCTGGTGCAGACCTGCGGCGTGGTCGGCGGCCTCGGGGTGCTCGGCGCGGTGCCGGCGGTGCTGATCGGACCCTGGCTGCTGCGCACCTTCATGGGCGCCCCGCCGGTGCTCGGCCCGATGGACCTCTTCTGGTTCTCGGCCGGGACGATGTTCTACATGCTCGCCATGGTCCTCGGACAGGCACTGGTGGCCATGGGACGGCATGTGCTGCAGTTGGCCGGCTGGGCCTTCGGCACGGCAGTGCTGCTGGGTGTCACCTGTGTGCCCGGATCGGTCGCGCTGAGGGTGGAGGTGTCATACTTCCTGGGTTCGCTCAGTACGGCCGTGCTGCTGCTGGGTCTCATCTGGCGCGAGTCCAGGCGCACCGCGCGTCCCCACGGGGCCGCCGACACGCCGGCACCCGGCCGGGCGGCAAGGCCCCGGGCCACCGAATCCCTCTAGTCGACTTCCAGGTGAAAGGCGCGACTTCCGTGCAACTTTCCGTGCTCACCTCCATCACCAGCGTGGTGGTGATGGCATGCATCCTGGAGCTGCTGCGCCGTCAGCAGCTTCGGGAGAAGTACGCGGTCATCTGGCTGACGATCGGTGTCGTCACGGTTCCGCTCGGCTTCTTCCCGACCCTGCTCAACGGGGTGGCGCGGCGGCTGGGCGTGGCGAACGGCGCGAGCCTGGTGCTCTTCGCCGGGTTCGTCCTGCTGCTGATGGTCTGTCTGCACCTCAGCTGGGAGGCGAGCCGACTGGAGGCCGAGACCCGGATACTGTCCGAGGAAGTCGCCCTGGTGCGCAGCAAGGTCAATCAGCACTCCCTCCTCATCGAGTCCCTGCAGCCGACCGAGCAGTCCGCCGAGGGCCGGGAAGAGCACGAGGTCCAGGTATGAACCCGGAACAGCGCGTCCTGATCATCCTGCCCGCCTGGAACGAGTCAGAGGGCCTGCCGATGGTCCTCAAGGAGATCCAGACCAAGCTCCCGGGCGTCGACGCCCTGGTCGTGGACGACGGCTCGCTCGACGACACCGCCCGGGTCGCGGCGGCGGCGGGCGCCACGGTGGTGCGGCTGCCGTACAACCTCGGCGTGGGCGGGGCCATGCGCCTCGGCTACCGCTACGCCCACGAGCACGACTACGACGTGGCGATCCAGGTCGACGCGGACGGTCAGCACGACCCGTCCTACGTACCCGAGTTGCTGAAGGCGCTGGACCACTGCGACCTGGCGATCGGCGCGCGCTTCGCCGGGGCCGGCGACTACAGCGTCCGCGGTCCGCGGAAGTGGGCGATGCGGCTGCTGTCCGGGGTGCTCTCCCGGATAGCGCGTACCAAGCTGACCGACACCACCTCCGGCTTCCGGGCCTGCAACAAGCACCTGATCGCCTTCTTCGCGCGCTGGTACCCGGTGGAGTACCTGGGTGACACCGTGGAGAGCATGGTCGGCGCGATCCGCTGCGGCTTCACCGTGCGCCAGGTGCCGGTCGCGATGCGCGAGCGCACCACCGGAACCCCCAGCGCCTCCCCGGTGAAGGCCATGGTCTACCTGGGCCGGGCCGGCTTCGTGCTGCTGCTGGCGATGATCAGGCGGATGCCGAACCGTCCCGGCGTCGTCGCCGAGGCTCCCGTGCCGGCGGCCGCGCAGGTTTGACAACAGCGCCCCGATGGGTAGCCTCATCGGCCCGGATTGGCGTCGCCTCTGTCTGGTATGGCACACTGTTCAAGTTGCTCGGTTGAGTGCCGATGCTGCGCGTCTCCGCCTTCAGGTCGGCGGGGGACCGGAAGCAAGTCCCACAGTACTCGTCGTGCCCGTGTACGGCCGTTGCCTAGTTGATGTTGACGAAGCGCGGCAGCTGCGGCGCGGACGTACGGGAATCTTCCGGGAAGGGCAAGCAGGCGCTCGATCCGGCGTTTCGCCCCGGTGTCGACCTCACAGTCGCACCAGTGTGGGCCGAGAGTTCGACCAAGGATTTTTTATGGCGGGCAGCGCGACACGCCCGACCGCGTGGGTCGAAGGAACGCCACTGGGGCCTCCACCCGGGGGACCCGGCCGCAGAAGCAGCAAGACGACACAGAAGGACTACTGAGAAGCCATGGCGGGACAGAAGATCCGCATCCGGCTCAAGGCCTACGACCACGAGGTCATCGACTCCTCGGCGAAGAAGATCGTCGAGACGGTGACGCGTACTGGTGCGCAGGTTGCGGGCCCGGTGCCACTGCCCACTGAGAAGAACGTGTACTGCGTCATCCGCTCGCCGCACAAGTACAAGGACTCGCGCGAGCACTTCGAGATGCGCACGCACAAGCGTCTGATCGACATCCTCGACCCGACCCCCAAGACCGTTGACTCTCTGATGCGACTCGACCTCCCGGCCGGCGTCGACATCGAGATCAAGCTCTGAAGGGGCTGAGCGAAGATGGCTAAGCAGATGAAGGGCATCCTGGGCGAGAAGCTCGGCATGACCCAGGTCTGGGACGAGAACAACCGGATCGTTCCGGTGACCGTCGTCAAGGCCGGGCCCAATGTCGTGACCCAGGTCCACACCGCTGATGGCACCGGCTACGACGCCGTGCAGATCGGCTTCGGCGAGATCGACCCGCGCAAGGTGAACAAGCCCCTCGCGGGCCACTTCGCCAAGGCCGGCGTCACCCCCCGTCGCCACCTCGTCGAGCTGCGCACCAGCGACGCCGCCGAGTACACCCTGGGCCAGGAGATCACCGCTGAGGTGTTCGAGGCCGGTATCAAGGTCGACGTGACCGGTACCAGCAAGGGCAAGGGCTTCGCGGGTGTCATGAAGCGCCACAACTTCCACGGTCTGGGCGCCGGCCACGGTGTGCAGCGCAAGCACCGTTCGCCCGGCTCGATCGGTGGCTGCGCCACCCCGGGTCGCGTGTTCAAGGGCATGAAGATGGCCGGTCGCATGGGACACGAGCGTGTGACCACCCAGAACCTGACCATCCACGCCGTTGACGCGGAGAAGGGCCTGCTGCTCATCAAGGGCGCAATCCCCGGTCCGAACGGCGGCCTCATCCTGGTCCGCACTGCGGCGAAGGGGGCCTGAAGCAATGAGCACCATCAACGTTCTCTCCCCTGCGGGTGAGACTGTCGGCACCGTTGAGCTGCCGGCCGAGATCTTCGACGCGAAGGTCAGCATTCCGCTGATCCACCAGGTCGTCGTCGCCCAGCTGGCTGCGGCCCGCCAGGGCACGCACAAGACCAAGACCCGCGCCGAGGTCCGTGGCGGCGGCCGCAAGCCGTACCGCCAGAAGGGCACCGGCCGCGCCCGTCAGGGCTCGACCCGCGCTCCGCAGTTCGCCGGCGGTGGCGTCGTGCACGGCCCCCAGCCGCGCGACTACTCGCAGCGGACCCCCAAGAAGATGAAGGCCGCCGCGCTCCGTGGCGCCCTCACCGACCGGGCGCACAACTCCCGCATCCACGTCATCACCGGCGTGACCGCGGGCGAGGCGCCGTCCACCAAGGCTGCCCGCACCCTGATCGGCAAGATCAGCGAGCGCAAGAACGTCCTCCTCGTCGTCGAGCGCGACGACGAGCTGGCGATCAAGAGCGCCCGCAACCTGCCCGAGGTGCACATCCTGGACGCCGGTCAGCTGAACACCTACGACGTGCTCGTCTCCGACGATGTGGTCTTCACCCAGGCCGCCTTCGAGCGCTTCGTGAGCGGCCCTGCCGCGTCCGCGAAGGCCGTTGCCTCCTCGAGCGAGCTCGAAGGGAGCGACGCCTGATGAGCGACGCAACGATCACCAGCAAGACGTTCACGGACCCCCGTGACGTCCTGGTCAAGCCGGTCATCTCGGAGAAGAGCTACGCGCTCCTCGACGAGGGCAAGTACACGTTCATCGTGGCGCCGGGCTCCAACAAGACCCAGATCAAGCAGGCCGTCGAGGCGGTCTTCGCGGTCAAGGTTGCCAACGTCAACACGATCAACCGTCAGGGCAAGCGCAAGCGCTCCAAGACCGGTTTCGGCAAGCGCAAGGACACCAAGCGCGCCATCGTGACGCTGGCAGAGGGCAGCAAGCCCATCGACATCTTCGGGGCTCCGACCTCCGCCTGACGGCGAGTCGGATAACCGAAACGGACGAGGACAGAAGAAGCCATGGGCATCCGCAAGTACAAGCCGACAACGCCGGGCCGTCGTGGCTCCAGCGTTGCCGACTTCGTCGAGATCACGCGGTCCGAGCCGGAGAAGTCGCTGGTCCGCCCCCTGCACAGCAAGGGCGGTCGTAACAACACCGGTCGCATCACTGTTCGCCACCAGGGTGGCGGTCACAAGCGTGCGTACCGCGTCATCGACTTCCGTCGTCACGACAAGGACGGCGTTCCGGCCAAGGTCGCTCACATCGAGTACGACCCCAACCGCACCGCACGCATCGCGCTGCTGCACTACGCAGACGGCGAGAAGCGCTACATCATCGCTCCGGCCAAGCTTGGCCAGGGCGACCGGGTTGAGAACGGCCCCACGGCCGACATCAAGCCCGGCAACAACCTGCCGCTGCGCAACATCCCGGTCGGTACGGTCATCCACGCCATCGAGCTCCGGCCCGGCGGCGGCGCGAAGATCGCCCGTTCCGCGGGTTCCTCCGTGCAGCTGCTCGCGAAGGAGGGCGTCTACGCCCACCTCCGCATGCCTTCCGGCGAGGTCCGCCTGGTCGACGCCCGCTGCCGCGCCACCATTGGCGAGGTCGGCAACGCCGAGCAGTCGAACATCAACTGGGGCAAGGCCGGCCGTATGCGCTGGAAGGGCGTTCGCCCGACCGTGCGTGGTGTCGCCATGAACCCGATCGACCACCCGCACGGTGGTGGTGAGGGTAAGACCTCCGGTGGTCGCCACCCGGTTTCGCCGTGGGGTCAGAAGGAGGGTCGTACTCGTTCGCCGAAGAAGGCGTCCAACAAGTACATCGTCCGCCGCCGCAAGACGAACAAGAAGCGCTAGGAGCAGTCTCGATGCCGCGCAGCCTCAAGAAGGGGCCCTTCGTCGACGACCACCTCATGAAGAAGGTGGACGTTCAGAACGAAGCTGGTACCCAGAACGTCATCAAGACCTGGTCCCGGCGCTCGATGATCGTGCCGGCGATGCTGGGCCACACCCTCGCGGTGCACGACGGTCGCAAGCACGTCCCGGTGTTCGTCACCGAGTCGATGGTCGGCCACAAGCTCGGCGAGTTCGCGCCGACCCGCACCTTCCGCGGCCACGAGAAGGACGACCGCAAGTCGCGTCGTCGCTAATCGGCGGAATTGCGAATGACCGATGGTCGCTCTCCGCTCAAGCGGAGGTGAACCGACCATGACAGACACCAACAAGGGGACAACCATGGAAGCCAGGGCAGCGGCACGGTACATCCGTGTAACGCCCATGAAGGCCCGCCGCGTGGTGGACCTCATCCGTGGCATGAACGCCACGGAGGCCCAGGCGGTCCTGCGTTTCGCTCCGCAGGCCGCCAGCGTGCCGGTCGGCAAGGTGCTCGACAGCGCCATTGCCAACGCCGTGCACAACTACAACCACAACAACGTGGAGTCGCTGTACGTCGCTGAGGCGTTCGTCGACGAGGGCCCGACCCTGAAGCGTTTCCGTCCGCGGGCCCAGGGCCGCGCGTACCGGATCCGCAAGCGGACGAGCCACATCACCGTGGTTCTCGCGTCGAAGGAAGGGACCCGGTAATGGGCCAGAAGGTAAACCCGCACGGGTTCCGCCTCGGCATCACCACGGACTTCAAGTCCCGCTGGTACGCCGACAAGCTGTACAAGGACTACGTCAAGGAAGACGTCGCCATCCGTCGGATGATGACGTCCGGCATGGAGCGCGCCGGCATCTCGAAGGTTGAGATCGAGCGCACCCGTGACCGTGTGCGGGTGGACATCCACACCGCGCGTCCCGGCATCGTCATCGGCCGTCGCGGCACCGAGGCCGACCGCATCCGCGGCGACCTCGAGAAGCTGACCGGCAAGCAGGTCCAGCTGAACATCCTTGAGGTCAAGAACCCCGAGCTGGACGCCCAGCTCGTGGCTCAGGGCGTCGCGGAGCAGCTGTCCTCCCGCGTCTCCTTCCGTCGCGCCATGCGTAAGAGCATGCAGGGCACGATGAAGTCCGGCGCCAAGGGCATCAAGATCCAGTGCTCCGGTCGTCTCGGCGGCGCCGAGATGTCCCGCTCTGAGTTCTACCGCGAGGGCCGCGTGCCCCTGCACACCCTGCGTGCCAACGTGGACTACGGCTTCTTCGAGGCCAAGACCACCTTCGGCCGCATCGGCGTGAAGGTCTGGATCTACAAGGGCGACGTCAAGAACATCGCCGAGGTCCGCGCCGACAACGCCGCCGCCAAGGCCGGCAACCGCCCGCCCCGCGCGGGTGGCCCGGCCGAGCGTCCCCGTCGTGGGGACCGCCCCGCCGGCGGCGAGCGCGGCGGCCGTGGTCGTCGTCCCGGCACCGAGGCCCCGGCCGCGGTGACCGAGGCTCCGGCCGAGGCCGTTTCCTCGAACAGCGATTCTGGAACGGAGGCCTGACCCCATGCTGATCCCTCGCAGGGTCAAGCACCGCAAGCAGCACCACCCCAAGCGGCGTGGCATGGCTAAGGGCGGTACCGAGCTGGCGTTCGGTGAGTACGGCCTCCAGGCCGTCTCCCCGGCGTACGTGACGAACCGGCAGATCGAGTCCGCTCGTATCTCCATCACTCGTCACATCAAGCGTGGCGGCAAGGTCTGGATCAACATCTACCCGGACCGTCCCCTCACCAAGAAGCCTGCCGAGACCCGCATGGGTTCCGGTAAGGGTTCGCCGGAGTGGTGGATTGCCAACGTGCACCCCGGACGCGTGATGTTCGAGTTGTCGTACCCGAACGAGAAGATTGCTCGCGAGGCGCTCACCCGCGCCGCGCACAAGCTTCCGATGAAGTGCCGGATTGTCCGGCGCGAGGCAGGTGAGAGCTGATGTCGGCCACCACCAAGGCTGCAGAGCTTCGCGAGTTCGACGACGAGGCTCTCGTCGCGAAGCTCCGTGAGGCCAAGGAGGAGCTGTTCAACCTCCGCTTCCAGGCGGCGACCGGGCAGCTCGACAACCACGGACGGCTTCCGCTCGTGAAGAAGCAGATCGCGCGGATCTACACCCTGATGCGCGAGCGCGAGCTGGGCATCGAGACGGTGGAGAACGCCTGATGACTGAGAACACCAACGAAGAAGCACGCGGCTTCCGCAAGACCCGTGAGGGTCTGGTCGTCAGCGACAAGATGGACAAGACCGTCGTCGTCGCCGTCGAGGACCGCGTCAAGCACGCGCTGTACGGCAAGGTCATCCGCCGTACGAACAAGCTGAAGGCGCACGACGAGGCCAATGCCGCGGGCATCGGCGACCGTGTCCTCCTCATGGAGACCCGGCCGCTGTCCGCGACGAAGCGCTGGCGCGTCGTCGAGATCCTCGAGAAGGCCAAGTAGTAACGAACGCGATTGGGCGCGGCCGTATGTGTCCAGGGTTCCTCCGGGAACGCCTGGGTGAGCAGCGGCCGGCCCGGTCCCGATCGTTGACGATCAGGAGAAAGCTGTGATCCAGCAGGAGTCGCGACTGCGAGTCGCCGACAACACTGGTGCGAAGGAGATCCTTTGCATCCGTGTTCTCGGTGGCTCCGGCCGACGCTACGCGGGTATCGGTGACGTCATCGTCGCCACCGTCAAGGACGCGATCCCCGGTGGCAACGTGAAGAAGGGCGATGTGGTCAAGGCCGTCATCGTCCGCACCGTGAAGGAGCGCCGTCGTCCGGACGGTTCCTACATCCGTTTCGACGAGAACGCCGCCGTCATCCTCAAGAACGCTGATGGTGACCCCCGCGGCACGCGCATCTTCGGCCCGGTGGGCCGTGAGCTGCGTGACAAGAAGTTCATGAAGATCATCTCGCTTGCGCCGGAGGTGCTCTAGCCATGACGAATCGCGCTGCGAAGTACACCACGAAGAACGCGATGAAGATCAAGAAGGGTGACCTGGTCCAGGTCATCACCGGCAAGGACAAGGGCAAGCAGGGCAAGGTCATCCAGGCCATCCCTACTGAGGACCGCGTCCTGGTCGAGGGTGTCAACCGGGTCAAGAAGCACACCAAGGTCGGCCAGACCGCCCGTGGTGCCCAGACCGGCGGCATCGTGACCACTGAGGCCCCGATCCACGTGAGCAACGTTCAGCTCGTCGTGGAGAAGGACGGCAAGAAGGTCGTCACCCGAGTCGGTTACCGCTTCGATGACGAGGGCAACAAGATCCGCGTTGCCAAGCGAACCGGTGAGGACATCTGATGACCGACACCTCTGTTGAGAAGGTGACCCCCCGTCTCAAGGAGCGCTACCGCTCCGAGATCAAGGGTCAGCTGCAGGAGCAGTTCTCCTACGAGAACGTCATGCTGATCCCCGGCCTGGTCAAGGTCGTGGTCAACATGGGTGTGGGCGACGCCGCCCGCGACTCCAAGCTGATCGACGGTGCGGTCCGCGACCTCACCGCGATCACCGGTCAGAAGCCGACCGTGACCAAGGCTCGCAAGTCCATCGCGCAGTTCAAGCTGCGTGAGGGTCAGCCCATCGGTACCCACGTCACGCTTCGCGGCGACCGCATGTGGGAGTTCCTGGACCGTCTGGTGTCGCTCGCGCTCCCGCGCATCCGCGACTTCCGCGGTCTGTCGCCGAAGCAGTTCGACGGCAAGGGCAACTACACCTTCGGTCTGACCGAGCAGGTCATGTTCCACGAGATCGACCAGGACAAGGTCGACCGCCAGCGCGGCATGGACATCACCGTGGTCACCACTGCCCAGACCGACGACGAGGGCCGGGCGCTGCTGCGTGCCCTTGGCTTCCCGTTCAAGGAGAACTGAGCACATGGCTAAGAAGTCCCTCATCGCCAAGGCGGAGCGCAAGCCGAAGTTCGGCGTCCGGGGTTACACCCGGTGCCAGCGCTGCGGCCGTCCGCACTCCGTGTACCGCAAGTTCGGCCTGTGCCGCGTGTGCCTTCGTGAGATGGCCCACCGCGGCGAGCTGCCGGGCGTCACCAAGAGCTCCTGGTAGTCAGGTAGTTCAGGTAGACATCGAGGTTCGCAGGGCCGCCGGCCGAACCACCGTTTTGGGAACTCCTGGGGGAGTCCCGTAAGGTGGTGAGGTCGGGGCCCTGCGCCCCTGATTCGTCTTACTACGCCACAGGTCCCCGCGCCGCGCCCGCTCTGGATAAACCCCGGGCTGCGCGCTTCGGGAAACCGTGGCGAGAGAGGCCACAGGCCATCATGACCATGACCGACCCGATCGCAGACATGCTGACGCGTCTGCGAAACGCGAACTCGGCCTACCACGACACTGTCGTGATGCCCCACAGCAAGATCAAGACTCACATCGCCGAGATCCTCCAGCAGGAGGGCTACATCACGGGTTGGAAGGTCGAGGAGCCGAAGGAGGGCGAGGTCGGCAAGAAGCTGACCGTCGACCTCAAGTTCGGCCCGAACCGTGAGCGCTCGATCGCGGGCATCAAGCGGATCTCCAAGCCGGGTCTGCGGGTCTACACCAAGTCCACCGCAATGCCGAAGGTGCTCGGCGGCCTGGGCGTGGCGATCATCTCCACGTCCGCAGGTCTGCTCACCGGACAGCAGGCAGCCAAGAAGGGCGTGGGTGGGGAAGTCCTCGCCTACGTCTGGTAACTAAGGGAAACGGAGGTACAGCAATGTCTCGCATTGGACGGCTGCCCATCCCGGTTCCCGCCGGCGTGGACGTCACCATCGATGGCCGCACGGTCTCGGTCAAGGGCCCCAAGGGGACCCTGAGCCACACCGTTGCCGCGCCGATCGACATCGCCAAGGGTGAGGACGGCACTCTGCTCGTCACCCGCCCCAACGACGAGCGTATGTCTAAGGCCCTCCACGGCCTGACCCGCACGCTGGTGGCGAACATGATCACCGGCGTGACCGCGGGATACCGCAAGTCGCTCGAGATCAGCGGCGTCGGCTACCGAGTCGCAGCGAAGGGCTCCTCGATGGAGTTCGCGCTCGGCTACAGCCACCCGATCCTGATCGAGGCCCCCGAAGGCATCGCCTTCGTGGTCGAGTCGCCCACCAAGTTCCACGTGGACGGCATCGACAAGCAGCAGGTTGGCGAGGTGGCTGCGAAGATCCGCAAGCTGCGCAAGCCCGACCCGTACAAGGCCAAGGGTGTCAAGTACGCCGGCGAGGTCATCCGCCGCAAGGTCGGAAAGAGTGGTAAGTAACTCATGAGCCTCAGTGTGAAGATCGGCAAGGGCAACGGTTACAAGGCCGCCGCCCGCAAGCGCCGCGCCATCCGCGTCCGCAAGCGCGTCTCCGGTACGCCGGTGCGTCCGCGCCTGGTCGTGTCTCGCTCCAACCGCCACATCGTGGCGCAGGTGATCGACGACCTCGCGGGCCACACCCTGGCTTCGGCGTCCACCCTCGACGTGTCCATCAAGGGCGTCGACGGTGACAAGACCGAGCTGGCAAAGAAGGTCGGAGCCCTGGTCGCCGAGCGCGCCAAGGCCGCCGGCGTCGAGTCGGTCGTTTTCGACCGCGCGGGCAACCAGTACGCCGGGCGCATCGCCGCCCTGGCGGACGCCGCCCGTGAAGCCGGGCTCGACTTCTGACCCGCTCGCCCAAGCTGGCGGACGTAAACGAGAGAGGTAAATCCAATGGCTGGACCCCAGCGCCGCGGTAGCGGCGCCGGCGGCGGCACCGGCGGTGGCGAGCGGCGTGACCGTAAGCGGGATGGTCGTGACGGCGCTCCCGTCGTCGAGAAGACCGCGTACGTCGAGCGTGTTGTCGCGATCAACCGTGTCGCCAAGGTTGTCAAGGGTGGTCGTCGCTTCAGCTTCACCGCCCTGGTCGTGGTCGGAGACGGCGACGGCACTGTAGGTGTCGGTTACGGCAAGGCCAAGGAAGTTCCCGCGGCCATCGCCAAGGGTGTCGAGGAAGCGAAGAAGAACTTCTTCAAGGTTCCCCGCATCCAGGGCACCATCCCCCACCCGATCCAGGGTGAGAAGGCCGCGGGCGTCGTCCTGCTCAAGCCGGCTTCGCCGGGTACCGGTGTTATCGCCGGTGGTCCCGTGCGCGCCGTGCTCGAGTGCGCCGGTGTCCACGACATCCTGTCGAAGTCCCTGGGCTCCGACAACGCGATCAACATCGTGCACGCCACGGTCGCCGCGCTGAAGGGCCTCTCGCGCCCCGAGGAGATCGCCGCGCGTCGTGGTCTGCCGCTCGAGGACGTCGCTCCCGCAGCTCTGCTGCGTGCGCGTGCGGCTGGGCAGGGGGCTGCGTAATGGCTCGCCTGAAGATCACCCAGACCAAGTCCTACATCGGCAGCAAGCAGAACCACCGTGACACCCTGCGTTCGCTTGGTCTCAAGCGGATGCACGACGTGGTCGTGAAGGAGGACCGTCCCGAGATCCGCGGGATGGCCCAGACCGTCCGCCACCTCGTCACGGTCGAGGAGGTGGACTGAAATGGCGGAGCAGAACCCGCTGAAGATCCACAACCTGCGGCCCGCCCCGGGTGCCAAGACCGCCAAGACCCGTGTCGGTCGTGGTGAGGCATCCAAGGGTAAGACCGCCGGTCGTGGTACCAAGGGCACCAAGGCGCGGTACCAGGTTCCGGCGCGTTTCGAGGGTGGCCAGATGCCCCTTCACATGCGCCTGCCGAAGCTCAAGGGCTTCAAGAACCCGTTCCGCGTCGAGTTCCAGGTCGTGAACCTGGACAAGCTCGGTGTGCTCTACCCCGAGGGTGGCGAGGTCACCGTCGAGGACCTGGTCGCCAAGGGCGCGGTTCGCAAGAACTCGCTCGTCAAGGTGCTGGGCACCGGTGAGCTGACCGTGGCGCTCCAGGTTTCGGTTGACGCCGTCTCCGGTTCCGCCGCCGAGAAGATCACCGCCGCCGGCGGCACGGTCACCGAGCTCATCTGAGCTCAGGCCTTCGCCTGACGGTAGTTCAAAGGCCGGATCCGTCACTCCTCGGAGTGACGGATCCGGCCTTTGTCGTTCCCCGAACCGTCGAACCCCTGTGCAAATCCGACGGGGCGGAAGCGTGAATCCGGGCGCACCGAAATCACCTCAAAGTCTGCCTCTCGTACAACTCGCAGCGCGACCGCCGAACCCGTAGGGCTGCGAGCTTCAATTGTGGCTCCACGGACTGTTAGAGTCCGTGGAGTCCACTTGTAGCTTGGCTGCTTCTCTGTCCGCGGAGTCGCTGTCACGCGGGTGGTTGAGTCCACTGTCCGGCCCCGCTCCGATCCGTGATGGGCCCAGATCCACCGTCCCTCCCGCCGCCTCGGCAGGGAGCTGCAGGAGGCACCGTGCTCACCGCGTTCGCCCGGGCGTTCAAGACGCCCGACCTGCGCAAGAAGCTGCTGTTCACGCTGGCCATCATGGCTGTCTTCCGGATGGGTGCTCACATCCCGGTCCCCGGGGTGGACTTCAAGGCAGTCCAGGCGTGCGTCAGCGCATCGTCCACCAGCGGGTCCAACCTGCTCGGGCTGGTCAACCTGTTCAGCGGTGGCGCTCTGCTGCAGATCACCATCTTCGCGCTGGGCATCATGCCCTACATCACGTCCAGCATCATTCTGCAGCTGCTGACCGTGGTGATCCCGCGCCTGGACGCCCTGAAGCAGGAGGGCCAGGCCGGGCAGACCAAGATCACGCAGTACACCCGTTACCTGACCATCGCCCTGGCGATCCTGCAGGCGACCGGCATCGTGGCCACGGCCTCGAACGGCGCCCTGTTCAGCGGCGTGAGCTGCGACACCAGCAAGATCGTGCCCAACCAGTCGGTGTTCACCATCGCCACGATGGTCATCACCATGACCGCCGGCACCGTGGTGATCATGTGGCTGGGCGAGCTGATCACCGACCGGGGCATCGGCAACGGCATGTCGATCCTGATCTTCACCTCGGTGGCCTCGGGCTTCCCGGCCTCGCTGTGGAACATCAAGACCGAGAAGGGCTGGCTGACCTTCGTCTTCGTGCTCGCCATGGGTCTCTGCATGGTCGGCCTGGTGGTCTTCGTCGAGCAGGCGCAGCGCCGGATCCCGGTCCAGTACGCGAAGCGCATGATCGGTCGGCGCGCCTACGGCGGAACCTCGACCTACATCCCGTTGAAGGTCAACCAGGCGGGTGTGATCCCCGTCATCTTCGCCAGCTCGCTGCTGTACATCCCCGCGCTGGTGGTCCAGCTCAGCGGTGAGACCAGCAAGGGCTGGGCGGTCTGGATCCAGTCGAACCTGACAAAGAGCGACAAACCGCTCTACATGGCGGTCGACTTCCTGCTGATCGTCTTCTTCGCCTTCTTCTACGTCGCGATCTCCTTCAACCCCGAAGAAGTTGCCGACAACATGAAGAAGTATGGTGGTTTCATCCCGGGCATCCGGGCCGGCCGCCCGACGGCCGAATACCTCAACTATGTGCTGACCAGGATCACCTGGCCGGGCTCGCTGTACCTGGGCCTGATCGCCATGGTGCCGCTGATCGCGCTGGGGGCGTTCGGAGCGTCACAGAACTTCCCGTTCGGCGGTACGAGCATCCTGATCGTTGTCGGTGTCGGCCTTGAAACTGTGAAGCAGATCGAGAGCCAGCTCCAGCAGCGCAACTACGAAGGGTTCCTCCGCTGATGCGAATCGTCCTCGTCGGACCGCCCGGGGCCGGGAAGGGTACTCAGGCCACACTGCTGGCCAAGACCCTGTCCATCCCGCACGTGTCCACCGGTGACCTGTTCCGCGCCAACATCAGTCAGGGCACCGAGCTGGGCCTTGCCGCGAAGAGCATCATGGACTCCGGCAAGCTCGTACCGGACGAGGTCACCATCGCCATGGCGAAGGACCGGCTGACCCAGCCGGACGCCGCCGGCGGGTTCCTGCTGGACGGCTTCCCGCGGAACGTGGCCCAGGCTCTCGCGCTGGACGGGATCCTCACCGAGTGGGACATCGCGCTGGACGGCGTGCTGGACCTGGAGGTCCCCGAGGACGAGGTGGTCCGCCGCATCGCGGGCCGCCGGGTGTGCCGCAACGACGGCGCGCACATCTTCCACGTGGAGTACAACACCCCCGCCGTGCCGGGCGTCTGCGACGTCTGCGGCGGCGAGCTCTACCAGCGTGGGGACGACAGCGAGGAGAGCGTCCGCGTTCGCCTTGAGGTCTACCACACGCAGACCGAGCCGATCATCGATTACTACCGGAAGCAGGGACTCGTGACCACGATCCCGGCTCTGGGCAAGGTGGACGAGGTCACCGAGCGCGCCATCGCGGCGCTCCGGGCGAACAAGGACACCGTCGACTCCGTGTGAGTCGCAGCGCCGACACCCGGCGCACCGCGCGAACCGGCCGTGACGCCCGCCGAGGGCGTCACGGCCGGAGCGCGTTCGGGTGGGCGGTCGTACCGTGGAAGCGGTGCCCGCGGCAGGGACGAGGCAGCACGTGTGGCAGGCAGGCCGAGTGGCAGGCCGGAGTGGCAGTGGGAAGGCGAGCGAGCATGGTTGAGATCAAGACCCCCGAGCAGATCGCGAAGATGCGGGAGGCGGGCCTGATCGTCGCCGAGGCGCTCGCGGCCTGCCGCGAGGCGGTGGCGCCGGGGGTGACCACCCGTGAACTGGACGCGATCGCGGCCAAGGTGATCAGCGACCGCGGGGCGAAGTCCAACTTCCTGGGCTATCACGGCTTCCCCGGTGTGATCTGCGCCTCGGTCAACGACGAGGTCGTCCACGGCATCCCCGGCGACCGCCGGCTGGAGAACGGCGACATGATCTCCATCGACTGCGGCGCCATCGTCGACGGCTGGCACGGCGACTCGGCGATCACCGTCCTGGTCGGCGAGGGCCACCCGGAGGAGCTGGTCGCACTCAGCCGGGTCACCGAGGAGTCGATGTGGGCCGGCATCGCCCAGGTGAAGAAGAACAACCGGCTCTCCGACCTGAGCCGGGCGATCGAGTCCTACATCCGCCGCCAGCCGCTGCCGCCCAAGGGCAAGTACGGCATCATCGAGGACTTCGGCGGCCACGGCATCGGCTCCGAGATGCACATGGACCCGCACCTGCTGAACTACGTGGACCGGCGGCGCGGGCGCGGCCCGAAGCTGGTCCCCGGTTTCTGCATCGCGATCGAGCCGATGGTGAGCCTGGGCACGCCCCGGACCCACACCCTCGAGGACGAGTGGACGGTCAAGACCAACGACGGAACCTGGGCCTCGCACTGGGAGCACTCGATCGCCGTGACCGAGGAGGGGCCGCTGGTGCTGACCGCCTTCGACGGCGGCCGGGCGAAGCTGGCCGAGCTCGGGATCACCGCCGCTCCGGACCCGCTGGCCTGAACGATTTCGTTATAGCTTGCCCGGTGTCGTAGACTGCTGTGTCGGCTCACCCGTAGCCTGCTCCCGTATGTCCGCGCCCGTTGTGGCGAGGGATGCGGTGGCTGCCTACGTACGCGCTGACCGTGGTACGGCCGCTGGGCAGGCGGTTGCAGGACGTGGAGCCCTAGCCGCCTGGCAGGCCGTGAAGCGTCAACCGCCCCGACTGCCGGTCGGAAGTGGATGTCAAGGTAGTCGAATCCGGAAGGCGATACCCGCAGGACATGGCTAAAAAGCAAGGCGCCATCGAGATCGAGGGCACCGTCATCGAGTCTCTGCCGAACGCCATGTTCAAGGTAGAGCTTCAAAACGGACACAAGGTGCTCGCCCATATCAGCGGCAAGATGCGTATGCACTACATCCGCATCCTTCCGGACGACCGGGTCGTCGTCGAGCTCAGCCCGTACGACCTGACCCGTGGACGTATCGTCTACCGGTACAAGTAAGCAGCAGATCTCGCGTCCCGTTGATTCGGGGCGCGCTCGACCCGGAGAACCTGAATCCCATGAAGGTCAAGCCGAGCGTCAAGAAGATCTGCGACAAGTGCAAGGTGATCCGCCGTCACGGGCGTGTCATGGTGATCTGCGAGAACCTGCGCCACAAGCAGCGCCAGGGCTGATCACTTCCCTGCACGGGTCGTAATTCTTCGCACGACGCGAAAAACAACATGAAGCGGGATGCCCGATCCGTGCGACGCCCCATGGGGCGCGTGCGGACTGCCACCCTCGGTCCGGAGGCCGGGGCTCGATCGACGTGAGTCGAACGGGAGGCATCGCGTCAGACCTCCGAAGGAACACAGGAGCCACATTCATGGCACGCCTCGCCGGCGTTGATCTCCCCCGCGAAAAGCGGATCGAGATCGCCCTCACCTACGTGTACGGCATCGGCCGTACCCGCTCGCAGCAGGCTCTGGCCGAGACCGGTGTGAACCCGAACATCCGTGTTCGCGACATCACCGAGGACGACCTGATCAAGCTGCGTGAGTACATCGACGCGCACTTCAAGGTCGAGGGTGACCTTCGCCGTGAGGTCGCCGCCGACATCCGCCGCAAGGTCGAGATCGGCTGCTACCAGGGTCTGCGTCACCGTCGCGGCCTGCCGGTCCACGGTCAGCGCACCCACACCAACGCCCGCACCCGCAAGGGCCCGCGTCGCGCGATCGCCGGCAAGAAGAAGCCCGGCAAGAAGTAGTCCGCCCCACAAACCGGACTTGAATCCGGCCCGCTGGGCTAGCGGACCGACCACCTCAGTAGGAGAAACAGACTTATGCCCCCCAAGGGTCGTCAGGCTGCAGGCGCGAAGAAGATCCGCCGCAAGGAAAAGAAGAACGTCGCTCACGGCCACGCGCACATCAAGAGCACGTTCAACAACACCATCGTCTCGATCACGGACCCCTCGGGCAACGTGATCGCGTGGGCGTCCTCGGGCCACGTCGGCTTCAAGGGCTCCCGCAAGTCGACTCCGTTCGCCGCGCAGATGGCCGCCGAGGCCGCCGCGCGTCGCGCCCAGGAGCACGGCATGCGCAAGGTCGACGTCTTCGTGAAGGGTCCGGGCTCCGGCCGCGAGACCGCGATCCGCTCCATCCAGGCCACCGGCCTGGAGGTCGGCTCGATCCAGGACGTCACCCCCACCCCGCACAACGGCTGCCGCCCGCCGAAGCGTCGTCGCGTCTGACGCACGGCCCTGCTGCCCCGGCAGCCGGTACGTAGCCACGGGATACGGCCCTCGCACTGCGCGGGGGCCGTATCCTTGCTTTGTCGGCATCAAATAGTGGGTGCCGAAGATTCTCACTGGAGGACAACAGCATGCTGATCGCTCAGCGTCCGTCGCTGACCGAAGAGGTCGTCGACGAATTCCGCTCCCGGTTCGTGATCGAGCCGCTGGAGCCGGGCTTCGGCTACACCCTCGGCAACTCGCTCCGCCGCACGCTCCTCTCCTCGATCCCGGGCGCCGCTGTCACCAGCATCCGGATCGACGGGGTCCTGCACGAGTTCACCACCGTGCCGGGCGTCAAGGAGGACGTCACCGACCTCATCCTGAACATCAAGCAGCTGGTCGTCTCCTCGGAGCACGACGAGCCGGTCGTGATGTACCTGCGCAAGCAGGGCCCGGGTCTGGTCACCGCCGCCGACATCGCGCCCCCGGCCGGTGTCGAGGTGCACAACCCCGAGCTGATCCTCGCCACGCTCAACGGCAAGGGCAAGCTGGAGATGGAGCTGACCGTCGAGCGCGGTCGCGGCTACGTCTCCGCCGTCCAGAACAAGCAGTCGGGCCAGGAGATCGGCCGGATCCCGGTCGACTCCATCTACAGCCCGGTGCTCAAGGTCACCTACAAGGTCGAGGCGACCCGAGTCGAGCAGCGTACCGACTTCGACAAGCTCATCGTCGACGTCGAGACCAAGCCCGCCATGCGTCCCCGCGACGCCATGGCCTCGGCCGGCAAGACCCTGGTGGAGCTGTTCGGTCTCGCCCGCGAGCTGAACATCGACGCCGAGGGCATCGACATGGGCCCGTCCCCGACGGACGCCGCCCTGGCCGCCGATCTCGCCCTGCCGATCGAGGAGCTGGAGCTCACCGTTCGGTCGTACAACTGCCTCAAGCGCGAGGGCATCCACTCCGTGGGTGAGCTCGTCGCCCGCTCCGAGGCCGACCTGCTCGACATCCGCAACTTCGGTGCGAAGTCGATCGACGAGGTCAAGGCGAAGCTGGCCGGCATGGGCCTGGCCCTCAAGGACAGCCCGCCCGGATTCGACCCGACCGCCGCCGCCGACGCCTTCGGCGCCGACGACGACGACCCGGGCTTCGCGGAGACCGAGCAGTACTGAGAAACACCTGGGTACGGGACCGCCTCGGCGGTCCCGTACTCTTGAAGGCTGTGCAACCAAGTCGTAGCGGCAACAGTGCTGCTGCGCCCGCCCCGGTACCTGGTACGGCCGGGGGTCGGAGATCCAAGGAGACACCATGCCCCGCCCCGCGAAGGGTGCCCGCCTCGGCGGCGGCCCTGCCCACGAGCGTCTGCTGCTCGCCGGTCTGGCCCGTGAGCTGTTCCAGTACGGCCGCATCACCACCACCGAGGCCAAGGCTCGCCGCCTGCGCCCGGTGGCGGAGAAGCTGATCACCAAGGCCAAGAAGGGTGACATCCACAACCGCCGTGAGGTCCGCAAGACCATCACCGACGTGGCTGTGCTGCACACCCTCTTCACCGAGATCGGTCCTCGCTACGAGAACCGCCCCGGTGGCTACACCCGCATCACCAAGATCGGCCCCCGTCGTGGCGACAACGCCCCGATGGCCGTCATCGAGCTGGTCGAGGCCCTGACCGTGGCCCAGACCGCCGTCGGTGAGGCCGAGGCCGCGACCAAGCGCTCCGTCAAGGAGACCGCGGCTGCCGCCCCGGTCGTCGAGGACGCCGCTCCGGTCGAGGCTGCTGCCGAGGAGTCGACGGAGGCCTGACCGCCTCCGCCCACCGACGGGCCCGTCCTCCCTCAGGGGAGGGCGGGCCCGTTCTCATGTCCGGAGTACTGAGATGTCCGCGAGTACTGAGATGCCGGGAGTGCTGAGATGCCGGGAGTGCAGAGATGCCGGGAGTGCTGAGATGACTGACTGCGTGGAGCAGACGACGCCGGTGCGGCGGGAGGGGCCGGCCGAGGGCTTCGTCCGGGTCCGGCTCGACCTCTCGTACGAGGGCACGGACTTCTCCGGCTGGGCCAAGCAGAAGGGCGGCCAGCGGACCGTCCAGGGCGAGCTGGAGGACGCGGTCCGGGTGGTGCTGCGGCAGCCCGAGGTCTTCCCGCTGACGGTGGCCGGGCGCACCGACGCCGGGGTGCACGCGCGCGGGCAGGTGGCGCATCTGGACCTGCCGGCGGAGATCTGGGCGGCCGAGGGCGACAAGCTGCGGCGCCGGCTGGCCGGGCGGCTGCCCGGCGACGTCCGGGTGTGGCGGGTGGCCGAGGCGCCGGCCGGGTTCGACGCCCGGTTCTCGGCGATCTGGCGCCGCTACGCCTACCGGGTCTGCGACGACCCGGCCGGGGTGGACCCGCTGCGGCGCGGCCATGTGCTCCGGCACGACCGGGCACTGGACGTCGGGCTGATGAACGAGGCGGCGGAACTGCTGGTCGGCGAGCACGACTTCGCCGCCTACTGCAAGAAGCGCGAGGGCGCGACCACCATTCGCGAGCTGCTGGACTTCCGCTGGGAGCGGCTGCCCGGCGACGCGCTGCTGGGCCCGGTGCTGCCGGGCCTGGTGGTCGGCACGGTCCGGGCGGACGCCTTCTGCCACAACATGGTGCGGGCCCTGGTCGGTTCGATGCTGCTGGTCGGCGACGGGCAGCGGCCGGTCTCCTTCCCCGGCGAGGTGCTCGCCGGGGGGGTCCGGAACTCGGCGGTGAGCGTGGTCCGCCCGCACGGGCTGACCCTGGAGGAGGTCGGCTACCCGGCGGACGACGAGCTCGCGGCCCGCAACCGGGCCGCCCGCAACCTGCGGGTGCTGAGCCCGCGCCCGTGAGCGCTGCTCCCGGTCCCGCCGGACCTGGTTGCGGAGGACGAGCGGGCGCCGCCCGCCGGTGACGATCTCCTGCGGGGTCGGCCGCTCAGCCGTCGGCAGCGGTGGGGCGGGCGGCCTCGGCCCGGGCCCGCGCCTGCAGGGACTGGATCACCAGCCGCTCCATGTCGGCGCCGGCCGTCAGCGCCTGGGTGTCGGCGGCCGGCACCGGCTTGCCGTCGGTGTACCCGGCGACGGTGAAGTAGGCGTACCTGCCCACCGAGTTGACGGAGAGTCGGCAGACCACGCCGCGGCAGAAGGGGTGCAGCGGGCCGCCGGCCAGCGACTCGACATTGCCGGTCGCCCCGCTCTTCACCGCGGCGGCCGGACCGGCGCCGGCGAAGACGGCGATGCCGACGGTCACGGCGGTGCCGCCGCTGGTGTAGCTGGCGCGGAACAGCTGCTCGCAGCCGTTCCTGGCGAGGACGGCGGCCAGCGGCGGGGTGACGGCCGGGGCGCAGCCCGAGGCGGCGGTCGCCACCAGGCCGTAGACCTGCCCGCCGGGGCCGGTGGCGCGGGCCGGGAAGAGCCCGGCGGCGGTCAGCGGGGCGCTGTCGCTGCTCGCCGCCGAGAGCACGGCCAGCAGCGAGGCCGGAGCGCTCGCGGCCGGGGCCGAGGGTGCGGCGCTGGTCGGGACCGGCGTCGGTGTCGTCGGTGCGGCAGCGGTGGTCGGTGCGGTGGGCCGGTTCCCCGCCGCCGCGGAGTGCGGCCGCGCGGCCGAGCCGGTGGCGAGCAGGGTGCCGCCGACGGCGGCGAGCCCGCCGATCACCACCAGCGCGGTGGCCAGCCGCAGCCGCCGTTTGCGGCGGCGGGCCGACTCGCCGCGCTCGGCCATGGCGACGAAGTCCGCGTGGGTGGCCGAGGCGGTGGCGGCCTGCCCGGGGGCGCCGGGCGGGTTGTCCCCGGGGGCACCGGGGCGGACGGCGAAGACGCCGGCGGTCTCGCCCTCGGCCGGCCTCCGCTCCGGCTGCCGCGCGGAGGGGGCGGACGGTGCGGCGGGTTGCTGCGGCCGGGGCTCGGGGCGGTCGGGCGCACCCGGGGTTATCCGGAAGCCGGGCTGCTGCTCCGGCTGCTCCTCCGGCTGCTTCCGGATCGGGTTCCCCGGCCCGTACTGGGTGGGGATCCGCCCGGTGGGGGCGCCGCCTCCGCCGCGCCGGGGGAGGGGCTCCGCAGGTTCGGATACTGGTGCCTGGTCGGACGCTGGCCCGTTGCTCATGGGCCGCGAGCTTAGCGGTTCGTCCGGCAAAACCCGTTTGGGCGAGGGCGGCGGGCAGCGGACAATTGCTGACCATGGGACACGTCGAGATTTCACACCTGGAGTACTACCTGCCCGACGGACGGGTGCTGTTCGATGACGCGTCCTTCCGGGTCGGCGAGGGCGCCTCGGTGGCGCTGGTGGGCGCCAACGGCGCCGGGAAGACCACCCTGCTGCGGATGGTCGCGGGCGATCTGCAGCCGCACGGCGGCACGGTCACCGTCAGCGGCGGGCTGGGCGTCATGCGGCAGTTCGTCGGCACCACCGGCCGCGGCGCGGGCGCCGCCGGCCAGGAGGGCGAGGAGGACTCGCACGCGCTGGCGCACGACGCCTCCGTCCGCGACCTGCTGGTGTCGGTCGCGCCGGAGCGGATCAGGACCGGCGCCCGCGCGGTGGACGCCGCCGAGCTGGCGATGCTGGCGCAGGACGACGAGAAGACCCAACTCGCCTACGCCCAGGCGCTGTCCGACTGGGCCGACGTCGGCGGCTACGACTACGAGACCACCTGGGACGTCTGCACCACGGCGGCGCTGGGCATGCCCTACGACCGGGCGCAGTGGCGCGGCCTGAACACCCTCTCCGGCGGCGAGCAGAAGCGGCTGGTGCTGGAGGCCCTGCTGCGCGGCCCGGACGAGGTGCTGCTGCTGGACGAGCCGGACAACTACCTGGACGTCCCCGGCAAGCGCTGGCTGGAGGAGCAGATCCGGAGCACCGGCAAGACCGTGCTCTTCATCTCGCACGACCGCGAGCTGCTGGCCAACAGCGCCGAGAAGATCGTCAGCGTGGAGCCCGGCGCGGTCGGCAGCGACGTCTGGGTGCACGGCGCCGGCTTCGACACCTTCCACGCGGCCCGCGAGGAGCGCTTCGCCCGCTACGACGAGCTGCGCCGGCGCTGGGACGAGAAGCACGCCCAGCTGAAGCGGCTGGTGCTGGACATGCGCGACTACGCCGCCCGCAGCCACGAGATGTCCTCGCGCTACGCCGCCGCGGTCACCCGGCTGCGGAAGTTCGAGGAGGCGGGCCCGCCGCCGGAGCCGCCGCGCAAGCAGAGCATCACCATGCGGCTCAGGGGCGGGCGCACCGGCGTCCGGGCGCTGACCTGCGAGCAGTTGGAGCTCAGCGGGCTGATGAAGCCGTTCGACCTGGAGGTCTACTACGGCGAGCGGGTGGCCGTGCTGGGCTCCAACGGCTCCGGCAAGTCGCACTTCCTGCGGCTGCTGGCGGGCGAGGAGGTCGCCCACAACGGCTCGTTCCGGCTGGGCGCGCGGGTGGTGCCCGGGCACTTCGCCCAGACCCACGCGCATCCGGAGCTGTTCGGCCGGACCACCCGGGAGATCCTGGAGACCGAGCACGCGGTGGACCGCAAGGCCGCGATGAGCGTGCTGCGCCGCTATGAGCTGCATCACCAGGAGGAGCGTCGGTTCCAGGACCTCTCCGGCGGCCAGCAGGCCCGGTTGATGATCCTCCGGCTGGAACTCTCCGGCGCCACCGCGCTGCTGCTCGACGAGCCGACGGACAACCTGGACCTGGAGAGCGCGGAGGCCCTGCAGGAGGGGCTGGAGAGCTTCGAGGGAACGGTTCTGTCGGTCACTCACGACCGCTGGTTCGCCCGCACCTTCGACCGCTTCGTGGTCTTCGGCTCGGACGGCCGGGTGTACGAGGCGCCGGAGCCGGTCTGGGACGAGACCCGCGTGGTCCGCGACCGGTAGCGGTCGGGCGGCGTCGGCGCCCCGTCGGCAGGGGCGCAGGGGGCCTGCCGACGGGGGCGTAGTATGGGGCAGGACATGGCAGGGTGCCGCGGTTCCGAACGGGCGTTTTGACCCGTACGGCTCCGTCCCGGTATCCTGCTAGTTCGTTGTGCGTATTGGCTCGCTCCATCTCACGTGAGAGGTCGGTACGCCGGTCCACCGGGCCGATAAGCAGCGACGCGCCCATCCGATTGCGTCCGGGGAAGCGCGTCCTGGCTGCTTCCGATCGTCCGGGTGGTCCTGTCAGGACACACTCACTGAAAAGCGAAGGCTACGACCGTGCGTACGTACAGCCCCAAGCCCGGCGACGTCCAGCGTCAGTGGCTCATCATCGACGCCGAAGACGTCGTGCTCGGCCGTCTGGCCTCTCAGGCTGCGAACCTCCTCCGGGGTAAGCACAAGCCGGTGTACGCGCCGCATCTTGACATGGGTGACTTCGTCATCATCATCAACGCGGACAAGGTGCACCTCTCCGGGAACAAGAAGACCCAGAAGCTGGCCTACCGCCACTCCGGTTACCCGGGTGGCCTGCGCTCCGTGCGCTACGACGACCTCCTGGACAAGAACCCGGAGAAGGCCGTCGAGAAGGCCATCAAGGGCATGATCCCCAAGAACTCCCTGGGCCGTCAGATGCTCTCCAAGCTGAAGGTCTACTCGGGCGACCAGCACCCGCACGCTGCCCAGCGTCCGGTGCCGTTCGAGATCACCCAGGTCGCGCAGTAGTTCCGGCCACCCCCGAATACAGAAGAACGTAGCTGAGGAGAACCGTGGCCGAGACCACTGCCGAGACCGCGCTCGAGGTCGACGAGACCTTCGAGATCGAGGCCGAGGAGCCCACCGAGTACACCACCGAGTCGCTTGTCGGCCGTTTCGCCGAGGCCGTTCCGGCCGCCGGCCTCGGTCGTCGCAAGGAGGCGATCGCCCGCGTGCGCATCGTCCCCGGCACCGGTGTCTGGAAGATCAACGGTCGCACCCTGGAGGAGTACCTCCCCAACAAGGTGCACCAGCAGATCGTCAACGAGCCCTTCAAGCTCCTGGAGCTTGACGGCCGCTACGACGTCATCGCCCGTATCAACGGCGGCGGCATCTCCGGCCAGGCCTACGCGCTGCGCCTGGGCGTCGCCCGTGCGCTGAACGAGGTCGACGTCGACGCGAACCGCCCGGCGCTGAAGAAGGCCGGCTTCCTGACCCGTGACCCGCGCGCCGTCGAGCGCAAGAAGGCCGGTCTGAAGAAGGCCCGCAAGGCGCCGCAGTACAGCAAGCGCTAAGCCTCCCTGCCTCGGTTTTCGGGCCGAGGCCGGACTTCACACGCCCCGGGAGCACCGCTCCCGGGGCGTGCTGTATGTCTGAGCGCTGTGCGTTTGACGGACCCACGGGGAGAGGCGGGTGCACGGGCACCGCCTTCGACGACGAGCCGCGGAGGATTGAGCAGTGGGACGACTCTTTGGCACGGACGGTGTACGCGGCCTCGCGAACGCCGACCTCACCGCCGAGCTGGCGCTCGGGCTGGCGGAGGCCGCGGCGCATGTGCTGGGCGACCTGGGCGCCTTCGAGGGGCACCGCCCGGTCGCGGTGGTCGGCCGCGACCCACGCGCCTCGGGGGAGTTCCTGGAGGCCGCGATCATCGCCGGCCTGGCCGGCTCCGGTGTCGACGTGCTGCGGGTCGGCGTCCTGCCGACGCCGGCGGTGGCCTATCTGACCGGGCTGCTGGGCGCGGACTTCGGCGTGATGCTCTCCGCCAGCCACAATCCGATGCCCGACAACGGCATCAAGTTCCTCGCCCGGGGCGGGGTGAAGCTCGACGACGAGATCGAGGACGCCATCGAGGAGCGCTACCGGCACCTCGACGAGGAGGACTGGCAGCGCCCCACCGGCGAGGCCGTGGGCCGGGTCCGCGACCACGCGGAGGGCTTCGAGCAGTACCTCGCCCACCTGCTGTCGGTGCTGCCGAACCGGCTGGACGGACTCAGGGTCGTGATCGACGGCGCCCACGGCGCGGCCTCGTTGGTCTCGCCGGAGGTCTTCCGCCGGGCCGGGGCCGAGGTCGTCCACACCATCGGGGACGCGCCCGACGGGCTGAACATCAACGACGGCATCGGCTCGACCCACCTCGGCCCGCTGATGGCCGCCGTGGTCGAGCACCGCGCCGACCTGGGCATCGCCCACGACGGCGACGCCGACCGCTGCCTGGCGGTCGACGCCGCGGGCAACGAGATCGACGGCGACCAGATCCTGGCGGTGCTGGCGCTCGCCATGCGCGAGTCCGGCACGCTGAGCCGGAACACCGTCGTCGGCACGGTGATGTCCAACCTCGGCTTCAAGCTGGCCATGGAGCGCGAGGGCATCGAACTGGTGCAGACGGCGGTCGGCGACCGCTATGTGCTGGAGTCGATGAAGGAGCACGGCTACAACCTGGGCGGCGAGCAGTCCGGCCACGTGATCTTCCTGGACCACGCGACCACCGGCGACGGCACCCTGACCGGGCTGATGCTGGCCGCGCGGCTCGCGGCGACCAAGCAGTCGGCCACCGAGCTCTGCTCGGTGATGACCCGGCTGCCGCAGGTGCTGGTCAACGTCAAGGGCGTGGACAAGGCCCGGGCCGGGACCGACGCCGAGCTGCTGGCCGCCGTCGCCGCGGCCGAGCTGGAGCTGGGCACGACCGGGCGGGTGCTGCTGCGCCCCTCCGGCACCGAGCCGCTGGTCCGGGTCATGGTCGAGGCGGCCGACCTGGTGCAGGTGCACGCGGTCGCCGAGCGGCTGGCCGAGGTGGTCCGGGTCCGACTGGGCTGAGCGGCGCCGTTCGACCGCCGGCGGGGCCGGTCCGTGCACCACGGACCGGCCCCGCCGTTTCCGCGCCTGCGGACTAGAGCTTGCGCAGCCGGACCCGCTGGACCTTGTGGTCGCTGCCCTTGCGCAGGATCAGGCTGGCCCGGCCCCGGGTCGGGGCGACGTTCTCCACCAGGTTGGGCCGGTTGATGGTGCGCCAGACCTGGCGGCCGTAGTCCAGCGCCTCCTCCTCCGGCACCTCGGTGAAGCGGCGGAAGTAGGAGGAGGGGTCCTGGAACGCGGTCTCCCGCAGCTTGCGGAAGCGTTCCAGGTACCAGCGCTCGATGTCGTCCGCGCGGGCGTCCACGTAGATCGAGAAGTCGAAGAAGTCGGCGACCGCGACCCGGGTCCGGCCGTCGAGGCCCGGCAGCGCCGGCTGCAGCACGTTCAGGCCCTCGACGATCAGGATGTCCGGGCGGCGCACCACCAGCCGCTCGTCCTCGACGATGTCGTAGACCAGGTGGGAGTAGACCGGGGCGGTGACCTCGTCCCTGCCCGACTTCACGTCGGCGACGAACCGGGTCAGCGCCCGGCGGTCGTAGGACTCCGGGAAGCCCTTGCGGGACATCAGGCCCCGGCGGCGCAGCTCGGCGTTGGGCAGCAGGAAGCCGTCGGTGGTGACCAGCTCCACCCGGGGGTGCTCGGGCCAGCGGGCCAGCATCGCCTGGAGGACGCGCGCGGTGGTGGACTTGCCCACCGCGACGCTGCCCGCGACGCCGATCACGAACGGCGTTCCGGCCTGGGTGTGGGTGTGCTCGTTGTCGTCGAGGAAGTCGTTGAGGGTGCCGCGCAGCCGGGTCGTCGCGGTGACGTAGAGGTTGAGCAGCCGGGAGAGCGGCAGGTAGACGTCCTGGACCTCCTGGAGGTCGATGACGTCCCCGAGCCCGCGCAGGCCCTCGACCTCATCGGCCGAGAGCGGGAGCGGCGTGCGGTCGTGCAGCGCGCTCCAGTCCGCTCGGTCGAGGTCGACGAAAGGGGACGCGTCAGCGCGGCGTTGGGCTTCGAGCGTGATCGGCACCTGCCCATTCTCCGCATCCCGGGCCCGGAGTGGCGTGTCGGCGGCGGGTCAGTGGAGAGAGATTCGTCTCAGCCGGGCCCCGGCGCCCCGGTGAACAGTGGCGGACGAACCGGGGGCGCCGACGGCTGACGGCGGTTCAGGAGGGGTACATCGGCGAGGTGTCCGCGGTCACGCCGAGCGAGGCGAGGGTCACCTCGCGCGGGGTGGACCGGCCGCGCTCGTAGGCCTCGGCGAAGGCCGCCGGACCCAGCGCCGCCTCGGCCCCGGCGGCGGTCCGGTCCACATCGGGCGAGGACCGGTCCCGCATCCCGCGCTGGAGGTGCGCGGCGCCCAGCAGTTCGGCCGCGCGCAGCGGCTCGCCCCGGCGGAGCAGCAGGTCGGCCCAGCCCTGGAGGCAGTCGGCGATGATCGGTCCGTCGTGGACCTCGGTGGCCGCCCGCAGCGCCGCCTGGTGGTGCTCGGTGGCGGCCGCGAGGTTCCCGGCGGCGGCCTCCAGATAGCCGCTGGTGCCGGCGAACAGGGCTTTGATCTGCGGGGCGCCCCCGGCCGTGGGCAGGGCGCGGCGGACCGCCGTGCCCAGCAGCGGGCGTCCCAGCTCCGGGGTGCCGAGGTGGCGGTAGGCGTTGGCGAGGGCGGTGTGGGTGGCGATCACCATCACCCAGGAGTCCTCCCGCAGGGCGTCGTCGGCGGCCTGGCGCAGGGCCTGGGCGGTGAACGGGGTGTAGCCCTGGCGCAGGCCCACGGTGTGGATCATGCGAGCCCGGTAGTCGCCGCTCTCGCGGCTCAGCCCGAGCTGCTGCTCCAGCGAGATGGCCTGTTCCCAGAGGGCGACGGCCTGGTCGATCTCGCCGCGCCACTGCGCGTAGTCGGCCAGCCCGGCCGAGCAGAAGGCCTGCCCCCACAGGTCGCCGATCTCCCGGAACCGGTCGAGCGCGTCGTGGAGGTGGCCCTCGGCGACGTCGGCCACCCCGCGGTTCTGCAGGGCGAAGCCCATGAACAGCCGGGCGGCGGCGCGGACGAAGGGGTCGGGGGCGTCGAAGAGGCGCAGTGCCTGGTCCTCGACGGTCTGCCCCCACGGATGGAACATCGACTCCATGATGTCCAGCATCGGCAGGACCGGGTGGGCGAACGGGTCGTCCAGCCGGTCCCGGTGGGCGATGCCGGCCCGGAGCAGGGTCAGCGCGCCCGGCACGTCCCAGGTGGTGTCCAGGGTGTAGAGGGCGGTGATCCCGTGGGCGACCGCGCGGGCGACCTCCGGGACGTCCTCGCCGGGCAGTGCCAGCGCCCGGTTGACCACCTCCAGGTGCTCGCCCTGCCCGCCGCGCCGCCACAGGTACCAGCCCAGGGCCGCCACCATCCGCAGCGCGGTGGCGGCCGCGCCGGAGTCGACGGCGTGACGCAGCGCCGCGAGGAGGTTGTCGTGCTCGGCCAGGAAGCGGGCGAACCAGACCGTCTGCGCGCCGGTGTAGAGGTTCGGCTCGCCCTCCTCGGCGAGGGCGAGGAAGTACCCGGCGTGGGCGTCCCTGGCCGCCGCCGTCGCTCCGGCCGCCTCCAGCCGCTCGGCCGCGTACACCCGGATGGTCTCCAGCAGCCGGTAGCGGCCGCCCGGGGTCCGGACCACCAGCGACTTGTCGACCAGCGAGGAGAGCACGTCCAGGACGTCGTCGGTGGGCAGCTCCGGGGTCGCGCAGACCTGCTCGACGCCCTCCAGCGCGGCCCCGCCGGCGAACACCGACATGCCGGCCAGCAGCGTCCGCTCCGGCTTCTCCAGCAGCTCCCAGCTCCAGTCGACCACCGCGCGCAGGGTCCGGTGCCGGGGCAGCGCGGTCCGGCTGCCGCCGGTGAGCAGCTGGAACCGGCGGCTCAGCCTTCGGTCGATCTGCTCGGCGGACAGCGTCCGCAGCCGGGCGGCGGCCAGCTCGATGGCCAGCGGCTGGCCGTCCAGGGTCCGGCAGATCCGGAGCACGGCCGGCAGCTCCGGTCCGTCCGGCCGGTAGCCGGGACGCACGGCGGCGCCCCGGACGGCGAACAGCCGGACGGCGGGGAACTCCAGCGCCCGGTCGAGCGTGAGCGAGGCGTCGTGCTGGGGGTCGGGCGGCAGCCCGAGCGGGGGCACCGGATGCAGCTGCTCGCCGGTGATGCCGAGCGGCTCGCGGCTGGTGGCCAGGATCCGCAGCCCCGGGCAGCCGGCCAGCAGCCGGGCGGCCAGCGTCGCCGCCGCCTGGACCAGGTGCTCGCAGTTGTCCAGGACCAGTAGCAGCGGGCGGTTGCCGAGCGCGGTGACGATCCGTTCGGTGGCCTCGGCGGCCGGGTGCGGCAGCGCCGTCGGCCGCTGGGAGGCGGCGGGCTCGCGCAGCTTGAGGGCGGTCAGCACGGCTGTCGGCACGTCGGCCGGACTGGTCACCGAGGCCAGTTCGACCAGGCTGACCTGCACCGACTCGCTGCGGGCGGCGCTCTCCAGAGCGAGCGTGGTCTTTCCGGCGCCGCCGGGTCCGGTCAGCGTGACCAGCCGCGAGTCCGCCAGCGCGGTGCGGACGGCGGCGAGGTCCGCCTCGCGGCCGAGGAAGCTGGTGAGCTGGGCCGGCAGCCCGTCCCGCACCGGGCGCGCGGCCCGGTCGGCGGCTCCGGGCACCGGATGCCGCTCCGGCCCGTGCGGCGGCCCGGTCAGCACGGCCAGATGGGCCTGCCGCAGCAGCGGCGAGGGGTCGGCGCCCAGGGCCTCGGCCAGCAGCGTGCGGCCCTCCTCGTACACGGCGAGGGCCTCGGCGTCGCGCCCGCTCCGGTGCAGGGCCTGCATCAGCAGGGCCCGGGGCCGGTCCCGCAGCGGCGATCCGGCGCTGAGCGCCTGCAGCTCCGGCAGCACGGCGGCGGCCTCGCCGCGTGCCAGGCGGAGCTCCAGCAGCTCCTCACGGGCGTGCTCGCGCAGTGCCTCCAGCCGGGCGGCGGCCTCGGTGAAGCCGGGGTCGGGGACGTCCGCGAAGGCGGGGCCGCGCCACAGCGCCAACGCGGCGGCCAACCGCTCGGCCGCCGGTCCGGCCTCCGGGTCGGCCTTCGGCCCGCTCTCGGAGAGCAGCTGCTCGAAGCGGTGCAGGTCGACCTCGGCCGGGTCCAGCGCCAGCCGGTAGCCGCCCGCGGACGCGGCCACCAGCTCCCGGCCGAGGGCGGCGCGGAGCCGGGAGACCAGGGCCTGGAGGGCGTTGACCGGGTTGGCCGGCTGTTCCTCGGGCCAGAGCAGCCCGGTCAGCCGGGCGGCGGAGACGGGACGTCCGGCCTCCAGCGCGAGGGCGGCCAGCAGTACGCGCAGCCGGGTGCCGGCGAGGTCGACGGCCCTGCCGTCGGCGTCGTCGGCGGCCAGTGGGCCCAGCAGTCGTATGCGCACACGGACCATTCTCCAGGGTCCGGCCCCGGTCGGGGCCGGCGTTTCACCGGCGGTCCGCCCGGTGCGGCACGATGAGGTCGGACACCAGCGTCGAGGGAGGGTCAGATGATCATCGGGGTCGGCATCGACGTGGCGGCGATCGACCGGTTCGAGGCCTCGCTGCTGCGCACCCCCAGCCTGGCGCAGCGGCTGTTCACCGAGCGCGAGCTGCTGCTGCCCGGCGGGGAGCGGCGCGGCCCGGCCTCGCTGGCCGCCCGGTTCGCGGCCAAGGAGGCACTGGCCAAGGCGCTGGGCGCACCGGGCGGCCTGTCCTGGACGGACGCCGAGGTGTGCACCGAGGCCTCGGGCCGGCCGGTGCTGGAGGTGCGCGGCACGGTCGCGGCGCGGGCGGCGGCGCTGGGCGTCCGCTCGTGGCACCTCTCGCTCAGCCACGACGCGGGCGTAGCGTCGGCGGTGGTGATCGCCGAGGGGTGATCCCGCAGGGCCGGCGGGAATCGTGCAGCGGGAAGGGGCTGGTCACGGATGCGGTACGCGCACACGGTGGAGCAGGTACGGGCGGCGGAGGGCGCGCTGCTGGCGCGGCTGCCCGAGGGGACGCTGATGCAGCGGGCGGCCGCCGGACTGGCCGCGACCTGCGCCGAACTGCTGGCCGACGGTGTTCCCCCGGGGCGCCGGACCGGTCGCCGCGGCGGGGTGTACGGCAGCCGGGTGGCGGTGCTGGCCGGCAGCGGCGACAACGGCGGCGACGCGCTGTTCGCCGGGGCGCGGCTGGCGGCGCGCGGCGCCCGGGTGCGCGCCGTGCTGCTCGCACCGGAGCGGGCGCACCGCGCCGGGCTGCGGGCGCTGCTGGACGCCGGCGGCCTGGTGACCGACGGCCAACAGCAGGGGGAGCGCGCGGTCGCCGAGGCCGACCTGGTCCTCGACGGGATCGTCGGCATCGGCGGGCGCGGCGGGCTGCGCCCCGAGGCGCTGCCCTACGTCCGGGCGGCGCGCCGGGCGGGGGCACGGGTGGTCGCGGTGGACCTGCCCAGCGGCGTGGACGCGGACACCGGCGAGGTGGTCGGCGAGGTGCTGCCGGCCACGGTCACCGTCACCTTCGGCACCCACAAGCCGGGCCTGCTGGTCGACCCGGGTGCCCAGTACGCGGGTGTGGTCCGGCTGGTCGGGATCGGCATCGACCCGCCCGCCCCGGCGGTCGAGGCGCTGCAGCACGCCGAGGTCGCCGCGCTGCTGCCGCGCCCCTCGGCCGAGAGCGACAAGTACCGGCGCGGCGTCGTCGGCATCGCCGCCGGGTCGGAGCGCTACCCGGGCGCGGCGGTGCTCGCCGTCGGCTCCGCGCTGCACGGCGGCGCGGGCGCGGTGCGCTACACCGGCACCGCCGCCCGCGAGGTGGTCCGGGCCCATCCGGAGGCGCTGGTGGGCACCGGGGGACCGAAGCAGGCGGGCCGGGTCCAGTCCTGGGTGGTCGGCCCGGGGCTGGCCGACGGCGAGCAGGCCGAGCGCACCCTGGCCGAGGCGCTGGCGGCGGGCGTACCGGCGCTGGTGGACGCCGACGGGCTGCGGCTGCTGGCCCGGCTGCACGGCAGCCCGGCGCTGCGCGGGGTCGACCTGCTGCTCACCCCGCACGCCGGGGAGGCGGTGGCCCTGCTCGCCGGGGCCGGGGTGACCGCGACCCGGGAGCAGGTGGAGGCGGCCCGGCTGGAGCACGCCCGGCGGATCGCCGCGCTCTACGGCTGCACGGTGCTGCTCAAGGGCTCCACCACGGTGGTCGCCGGCCCCGACCCGGCCGCCCCGGTCCGGGTCAACCCCACCGGCACGCCGTGGCTGGCGACCGCGGGCTCCGGCGACGTCCTCTCCGGGTTGGCCGGCGCGCTGCTGGCGAGCGGGCTGTCGCCGCTGGACGCCGGCAGCGTCGCGGCGTATCTGCACGGCCTGGCGGGAAGGATCGCCTCGGCGGGGGAGCGGTCACCGGTCACCGCCACCGAAGTGGCCGCCGCGCTGCCGGCGGCCTGGCGCGGGGTCGCCGAGCAGGGCCCTGCGCGCGCCGCGACCTGATGGACCCTCAGGCAGGTCAGTATCCAATGTGAGGCTGCTCACAGATTCCGTTGGAGAAGGAGAGGGTGACGTGACGTTGAACGGACTGCCGTCGGGGGCGGCCGGTCGGTGCGCGGTCGGTGCGCGGAGGGTGGCGGCGTTGGCCGCCGCCGTAGTGCTGCTCGGCACCGGCTGCGCCGAGGCCTCGGCGCACTCGGGCACCGGAGCCCGGGCCGCGGCGCGCACCCGGTCGAACGACGGCGCCGCCGTCACGGCCGGTTCCGGCACCGGGGCGGCCACCGCCCTCGCCGGTGCCTCCGCCGCCGCCGGGGTGGAGCCCTCGGTGACCGCCGGGGCCTCGGTCGGCGCGGCAGCCAGGGCCCCGGCCGGCGCCTCCACCGCCGCCGCCTCCGCCGCCCCGACCGCCGTCGCCGTCCAGCACGCGGCTCAACTCGCCACCGCCAAGGGCCCCGACGCGGCCGGGAAGTGCCCCACCACCATGGGCAGGATCGCCTGCGTGGACCTCACCCGGCAGCTGATGTGGGTCCAGGTCGGCAGCCGGGTGATCTTCGGCCCGGTGCACGTCCGCACCGGCCGGGCCGGGTACGTCACCCGGGACGGCCTGTGGCACGTCTACCTCCGGAACGCGGACCAGTGGTCCTCGCTCTACGACGTGGCCATGCCCTACAGCCAGTTCTTCTCCGGCGGCGAGGCCTTCCACGGCCTGAACGGCGAGTCCATGTCGGCCCCGCCCGGCTCCCACGGCTGCGTCAACATGAACACCTGGGACGCCCGCACCCTCTGGGGAATCCTCAGGACGGGCGACCCGGTCGAGATCTTCGGGCGCAAGCCCGGCACCTGACCGGATCGGCCTCCGGCACCCCGTCCCGCTCCACGCCGACCGGGAGGTTGTCCTCCCGGCGGCGTGGTCTGGGACACTGATCGGCAATGGAATCTGCGATGCGTGCCGAAGCTGTGGTCGACCTGGCGGCGCTGCGGGGGAACATCCGTGCTCTCCGTGCCCGTACCGGACCGGCCGACGTCATGTCCGTGGTCAAGGCCGACGCCTATGGCCACGGCATGGTCCCGTGTGCCCGCGCGGCCCTGGAGGCAGGCGCGACCTGGCTCGGCACCGCGACCCCGGACGAGGCGCTGGCCCTGCGCGCCGCCGGGATCACCGCCGAACAGGCCCGGGTGCTGTGCTGGCTGTGGACCCCGGACGCGCCCTGGGAACGGACCGTCGAGGCCGGGATCGACATCTCGGTCAGCGGCGGCTGGGCACTCGACCGGGTGCTGGCGGCGGTCCGGGCCACCGGCCGCTCGGCCAGGATCCACCTCAAGGCCGACACCGGCCTGGGCCGCAACGGCGCCCAGCCGCACGACTGGCCCGAGCTGGTGGCGGCGGCCCGCGCCGCCGAGGCCGAGGGCCTGGTCGCGGTCACCGGCCTGTGGTCCCACTTCGCCTGCGCCGACGAGCCCGGCCACCCCTCCGTCCCGGCCCAGCTGACCCGCTTCCGCGAGGCCCTGGCCGTGGCCGAGGCCGCCGGGCTGCGGCCCGAGGTCCGGCACCTCGCCAACTCCCCGGCCACCCTGCTGCTGCCGGAGTCCCACTTCGACCTGGTCCGGACCGGCCTCGCCCAGTACGGCCTGTCCCCGGTCCCCGAGGTCGGCGGACCGGACGACTACGGGCTGCGCCCGGTGATGACCCTCCAGGCGCAGCTCGCCAGTGTGAAGCAGGTCCCGGCCGGACACGGCGTCAGCTACGGTCACAGCTACACCACCCCGACCGACACCACGCTCGCGCTGGTCCCGCTCGGCTACGCCGACGGCGTCCCCCGGCACGCCAGCTCCACCGGACCGGTCCTGATCGGCGGCAAGTGGCGGACCGTCGCCGGGCGGGTGGCGATGGACCAGTTCGTGGTCGACCTGGGCGGCGACCGGGCCGAGGTCGGCGACACCGTCGTCCTCTTCGGCCCCGGCGACCGGGGCGAGCCCACGGCCGAGGACTGGGCCCGCGCCTGCGGCACCATCTCCTACGAGATCATCACCAGGATCGGCGCCCGGGTGCCCCGGCGGTACGTCGGCGGCAGCGCCGCCGACCCGGTCGAGGGGGGTGGCGACGGATGAGCGCGGACGAGGGCCGGTCGGTCGCCGCCGAGGCGGTGCAGCAGGTCAGGGCGGTCACCGCGGCGGCCGGCGAGGTCGTCAGCGACATGGCCGAGGGCCGCTGGCGCCGGGCCGGGCTGGTCGGGCTCTCGCTGGGCGTGGTCGCGGCCGGTGCGGCGGCGGGCGTCGCGGTGGAGCGGCTGACCGTCGGCCGGGACATGCGCCGCCGGGCCCGGGCCGAGATCGACGCCGCCGCGCCCTTCGGCTCGCTGCGCGGCCGTCCGCTGACGGTGGCCGCGCCCGACGGCACCGAGCTCTACCTGGAACTGGACGGCACCGGCTGGGCCGGGACCCCGTTCTTCGACCGTCCCGCCCCGGCCGCCGCGCCGGACGCACCGCTCGCCGGCCCGGCGGTCGCCGGGTCGGCGACACCCGCCGCCGCGGCCGCCGCGGCCGAGCCGCGCAGGGGCTGGCTGGGCCGGCTCCGCGCCGCCGCCCCGGTCGATCCGGTCGAACTGCCCGCCCGGATCGAGGCCGCGGGCGGCCTCTCCAACGCCCTGGGGATGTCCGGCGCCCTGGGCAGCCTGCTCGGCCGCACCGCCACCCCGCCGCTGACGGTGGTCTTCTGCCACGGCTACTGCCTCAACCAGGACAGCTGGCACTTCCAGCGGGCCGCCTTCCAGGACGGCCTGCGGCTGGTCTTCTGGGACCAGCGCAGCCACGGCCGCTCCGAGCGCAGCCGCAGCTACCTGGCCGGGGAACCGGCCGGCATCGACGAGCTGGGCGGCGACCTCAAGGCCGTCATCGACGCGGTCGCGCCGGTCGGCCCGCTGGTGCTGGTCGGCCACTCGATGGGCGGGATGACCGTGATGGCCCTCGCCGACCAGTACCCCGAGCTGTTCCGGGAACGGGTCGCGGCGGTCGCGCTGATCGGCACCACGGCCGGGAACTGGAGCGGCAACAGCCTCGGCCTGCCCTCCTACGGCGCGAAGATGCTGCACCGGGTCGCCCCGGGCGTGCTCAAGGCCCTCGGCCGCCAGGCGGACCTGGTCGAGTTCACCCGGCGGATGGGCAGCGAGCTGACCTCCGCGCTCTACCGGAAGTACTCCTTCGGCGCGGCCGACGTCGACCCGGCCGTCGAGCGCTTCGCCCAGCGGATGCTGGAGGCCACCCCGATCGACGTGGTCGCCGAGTTCTTCCCGGCCTTCGACCGGCACGAGAAGACCGCCGCGCTGGCCGTCCTCCGGGACCTCCCGGTGCTGGTCCTGGTCGGCACCAGGGACCTGCTCACGCCGCCCGAGCACAGCGAGGCCATCGCCGCCGAGCTGCCGGACGCCGAGCTGCTGATCGTCCGCGGCGCCGGGCACCTGGTCATGCTGGAGTGCCCGGAGCTGGTCGACCACGAGCTGGCGCTGCTGCTGGAGCGCGCCGCGCAGCGCTCCGGCGCGCCGCTGCCGCAGTCGGTCAGGGAACTGGCCGAGCGGACCGCCGCCCCCGGCGCTTCGGACGGAAGCCCGGACGGCGGCCCGGACGACGAGGCGCAGCCGTGACTCCCGCCCGCCCGACCCCCGCCTCCGAGAGGACCCCCATGCGGATCACCGTTCCCGACCCCGCCGCCATGCAGCAGCTCGGCCGCACCCTGGCGACCCTGCTGCGCCCCGGCGACCTGGTGCTGCTCTCCGGCGAGCTGGGCGCGGGCAAGACCACCCTCACCCGGGGCCTGGGCGAGGGCCTGGGCGTGCGCGGCGCGGTCACCTCGCCCACCTTCGTCATCGCCCGGGTCCACCCCTCGCTGGTCGGCGGCCCGGCCCTGGTCCACGTCGACGCCTACCGCCTCGGCGGCGGCCTGGACCAGATGGAGGACCTGGACCTGGACGTGTCGCTGCCGGAGTCGGTGGTGGTCGTGGAATGGGGCGAGGGCAAGGTCGAGGAGCTGTCCGACTCCCGGCTGGAGGTCCGGATCGAGCGCGCCCTGGGCGGCGAACCGGCCGCCGCCGCCGCCGACCCCGGCGAGGACGAGGAGGACCCACGCACGGTCGTGCTGACCGGTCTGGGCGCGCGCTGGGCGGGCGTGGACCTGGCCGCCGAGGCCGACTGGGGCGTGCCGCGCGGCGCGGCGGTCTGATCCGTAGTTGTTATTCCGACGCAGTGTCGGGAAGATGGGGGCGTAGGTAAGACGTCGGCATGACACTCCGGGAGGCGACATGTCCGGCACGACCCCCCGCCGCGCGCACGCCGGCACCGCCGTCGGTCTGGGCGCACTGCTGGCCGCCTCGCCCGCTGCCAGGGCCGTGGGCACGCCCCCGCCCCCGCCGGCCGAGGCGCTGCCGGTCCGGTCGGCCGCGGAGCAGGCCCCGGCCCAGCTGCCGGTGCAGCCCGAGGAGGACCCGCTCCCGCTGCGCCCCCCGGCCGCCGCGTAGCCGCGGGTCAGCCGACCACGACCACCTTGGTCTTCTCGGGGGCGAAGGCGAAGACGGCCTTGCTGTCCGCGACCGACTCGCGGATGCCGCCGGTGTGCTTGTCCGGCGGCGGCGAGGCCATGCTGCCGTCCACCGCCGCGCTGAAGCCGATGACCACGGGATGGCCGGTGAACAGCACGATGTTCTCGATCTGGGTCCCGTCCGAGCCGGTGATCGGACCAGCGATGGTGCTGTACACGGTGTAGGCGCCCGGGCTGGGGCTGACCGCGCTCGGCTGCACCGGGAAGCTCGTCTGCACCTTGCCGGAGCCGTCCACCAGCCAGACCCGCCGCTCGCCCAGCGAGTACACCACCCGCTTGCCCGAGCCCGAGTCGGCCGGGACCGGGTCCGCCTTGGCCGTGCCGCCGCCGTCGCCCTTGCCGGGCGTGGACGGCGCGGTGGAGCCCGGCTTCGTCCCGGTCTTCCCGCCGTCCGCCGCCGTGGTCGTGGTGGCGGAACTCCGCGCCTGCAGCGCCAGCAGCGTGACGACGGCGAGAGCCGCGGCCGTCAGGCCGGTGACGACGGTGCTGCTGGAGCCGATCTTCGGCACAAGTCCTCCTGGGCCTGGCGAACACTCGAACGCATGGACCCCTCAAAGCAGGGCCTCCCCATCCTGCCAGGTTCGCTGCGGCGCTCGGATGCGGGCCGCACGGTCTCCGGGACGCTCTAACCTGATTGGGTGCTGCTCCTCGCGTTCGACACCGCCACCCCCGCCGTCACCGCCGCCGTCCACGACACGGAGCGGCGGCTCACCCTCGCCCAGCGTGACCGGACCGACGCCCGGCGCCACGGCGAACTGCTGCTGCCGGCCATCGACGAGGTGCTGCGCGCCGCCGACGTGCCCAAGGAGCAGCTGGGCGCGATCGTCGTCGGCACCGGACCGGGCCCGTACACCGGGCTGCGGGTCGGCCTGGCCACCGCCGCCGCGCTCGGCCACGCCCTCGGCATTCCGGTGTACGGGGTGTGCACCCTCGACGGCCTCGCCCGTGCCGCCCGGGAGGCGGGTCAGGCCGGCCCGTTCGTGGCGGCGACCGACGCCCGCCGCAAGGAGGTCTACTGGGCCGCCTACGACGCCGAGGGACGCCGCACCGGCGGTCCCGACGTCGACCGCCCGGCCGAGATCGCCGAGCGGGTCGCCGGACTGCCTGCGGTGGGCGCGGGCGCGCTGCTGTACCCCGAGGTCTTCGCCGCCCCGGCGGAGGGCATGCCGGAGCACCAGTCGGCCGGCGCCCTGGCCGTCTTCGCCGCCGAGGAGCTGGCGGCCGGCCGCGAGCTGTTGGCGCCGGTCCCGCTCTACCTGCGCCGACCGGACGCCGAGGTGCCGAAGAACTACAAGACGGTGCTGCCCGCATGATCGTGCTGCGGGAGATGCGCTGGTGGGACATCGAACCGGTGCTCGCGCTGGAGAACGAGCTGTTCCCCGAGGACGCCTGGTCGGCCGGGATGTTCTGGTCCGAACTGGCCGACGCCCGGCACCCCGGGGCCACCCGCTGGTACACCGTCGCCGAGGCCGGGGACGGCCGGATCGTCGGCTACGCCGGGCTGATGGCCATCGCCGGCGAGGGCGACGTGCAGACCATCGCCGTGGCCGAGGAGCACTGGGGCGACGGCCTGGGCACCCGGCTGCTCACCGGGCTGGTGCGGCAGTCCGCCGCGGCCGGCTGCGAGTCCCTGCTGCTGGAGGTCCGGGTCGACAACGCCCGCGCCCAGCGGCTCTACGAGCGCTTCGGCTTCGAGCCGATCGGCATCCGCCGGCACTACTACCAGCCCTCCGGGGTCGACGCCCTGGTGATGCGGCTGGAGCGGCCCGCCGACGCCCTGTCCCGGCTGCCCGACCCGCCCCACCACACAGACGAACGTAGGAGCATGACCCGCCATGGCTGACGAACCGCTGGTCCTCGGCATCGAGACCTCCTGCGACGAGACCGGCGTCGGTATCGTCCGGGGCACCACCCTGCTCGCCGACGCCGTCGCCACCAGCGTCGAGGAGCACGGGCGCTTCGGCGGCGTCGTCCCGGAGATCGCCAGCCGGGCGCACCTGGAGTCGATGGTGCCCACCGTCCAGCGGGCGCTGGACGAGGCGGGGATCAAGGCGAGCGACCTCGACGGGATCGCGGTGACGGCCGGACCGGGCCTCGCGGGCGCGCTGCTGGTCGGCGTCTCCGCCGCCAAGGCCTACGCCTACGCGCTGGACAAACCGCTGTACGGGGTGAACCACCTGGCCTCGCACATCTGCGTGGACCAGCTGGAGCACGGTCGGCTGCCCGAGCCGACGATGGCGCTGCTGGTCTCCGGCGGGCACTCCTCGCTGCTGCTGACCACCGACATCACCAGCGACGTCCGCTCGCTGGGCGCGACCATCGACGACGCGGCGGGGGAGGCCTTCGACAAGGTGGCCCGGGTGCTCGGTCTCGGCTTCCCCGGCGGTCCGGTGATCGACCGCTACGCCGCCGAGGGCGACCCGAAGGCGATCGCCTTCCCGCGCGGGCTCAGCGGGCCGCGCGACGCTGCCTACGACTTCTCCTTCTCCGGGCTGAAGACCGCCGTCGCCCGCTGGGTCGAGGCCAAGCGCCGGGCGGGCGAGGAGGTCCCGGTGCGGGACGTCTCGGCGTCCTTCCAGGAGGCGGTCACCGATGTGCTGACCCGCAAGGCGGTCCGGGCCTGCCAGGACCAGGGCGTCGACCATCTGATGATCGGCGGCGGGGTCGCCGCCAACTCCCGGCTGCGGGCCATGGCGCAGGAGCGCTGCGACCGGGCCGGGATCGTGCTGCGGGTCCCCCGGATGAAGCTCTGCACCGACAACGGCGCGATGGTGGCCGCGCTGGGCGCGGAGATGGTCCGGCGCAACCGGACGCCCTCCTCCTTCGACCTGTCGGCGGACTCCTCGCTGCCGGTCACCGAGACCCACGTCCCTGGCCGCGCCACGCCGGCGTCGCACGACGAACTGCACCGACTGTCCGAGTAACTCGGATGCTGGGAACGCCAGTTCGATACGGCTGGGCGTTTTCTGGGAACCGGCTGGGAGTCGGTAGCGTCTTTTCCGACACCACCGGACGTCGGGAGCACAGGGCAGTGAAGCGGTACAGCAGGACCCTCGTAACGACGGCGGGGGCGCTTGCCCTCACGGCCCTGGCCGCCGCCTGCAGCAGCGCCGCGCCGCCGGTGCCGCTCCCGTCCCCGGCGGCGCCGGGCGACGCGGCCACGGCGAGCTCCGGGGCCACCACCGGCTCGGACTCGCAGGACTCGGTGGCGGCGAACACCGCGCTCTGGGCGAAGTGGGGCCTCAAGCCGCTCGTCCCCGCCCCGGCGCCCCCGGTCGACCGTCCGATCAAGCTGACCCGGACCGGCAAGGTCCCGGTGATCAAGCAGGTCCCGACCGACCAGAAGGTCGTCTTCATCACCGTGGACGACGGTGCGGAGAAGGACCCGAAGTTCATCCAGATGATGCAGGACCTGAAGATCCCGATCACGATGTTCCTGATGAACGACACGATCAAGGACGACTACGGGTACTTCAAGCCACTGCAGGCGCTGGGCAACAGCATCCAGAACCACACCCTGCACCACCCGGCGATGAACACCATCTCCGAGGCGCAGCAGCAGAACGAGGTCTGCGGCGACCAGAAGATCCTGACCACCCAGTACGGCACCGCCCCGTTCCTGTTCCGCCCCCCGTACGGCGCGGGCGCGTACTCGTCCAGCCTCAACGAGGCGGTCCAGGCCTGCGGTCCGCGCGCCATCGTCTACTGGACCGAGACCATGGAGATCACCGGCCTGGAGTACCAGACCGCGGACCGCAAGCTCCAGGACGGCGACATCATCCTGGCCCACTTCCGGGGCCCGTCCGAGCTCAAGGGCGAGTCGATGACCAAGATGTTCGCCAACATGGTCAAGCGGATCGAGGAGCAGGGCTTCAGCGTGGCCCGCCTGGACGACTACATCCAGCAGCCGTAGCCCGCGACCGGGCTCAACCGCCGACCGGGCTCAACCGCCGGTCGCGGTCAGCCAGTCGCGGATGCCGTTCATCACCCGGGGCCCGTGGTCGGCGCCGACCTGCCGGGTCAGGTCGGCGATGGTGACCGCGGCGAGGACCTGCCGCCGGGCGTCCTCGGCGGCGGCCATCGCCCGGGCGATGGCGCAGGGTGTGGCGCAGACCGAGGGGGGCGCGGCCAGCGGGCCGCGCTGCCGGATCTCGGTGCAGCTGAACGCGGGACCGGGGCCGTCGACGGCCTCGACGACGTCGAGCATGCTGACCGCCCCGGGGTCGCGGGTCAGCGTGTAGCCGCCGGACTTCCCCTGGGTCGAGTGGATCAGACCGGCTCGGGACAGGGCCTGGAGCTGCTTGGCGAGATAGCTGGCGGAGACGTCGTGCAGTTCGGCCAGCCGGGCCGCCGGCACCGGTGTGCTGCTGGTGGTGAGCACGACGCAGCAGTGCAGCGCCCACTCCACCCCGCCCGACATCTTCACCGCGCCAGCCTATCCCGCACCCCGGGCGACATCCCGGTATCGCGGGCAAAGGTTGTCCGGGTATTGTCTCGGACATAAGTTGTCCGAGTTTTCGGGAGGGGTCTGTCATGAAGTTCTCGGTGATCGGTGGGACCGGGCGGATCGGGGCGCGGGTGGTGGAGCACCTGCGTGCGGCCGGGCACGAGGCCCTGCCGCACGCCAGGTCCACCGGCGTGGACCTGCTCACCGGCGCGGGACTGGCCGAAGCGGTGGCCGGGGCCGACGCCGTCATCGACGTCAGCCAGTCGCCCACCAGCGACGACAGCTCCGCCGCCTTCTTCTCGACCGCGACCGGCAACCTCCTCGCCGCCGCCGGGCGGGGCGGTGTCGGCCAGGTCGTGCTGCTGTCCATCGTCGGCGTGGACCTGGTCCCCGACCTCGGCTACTACCGGGCCAAGGTGCTCCAGGAGGGCCTGGTCAAGGCCGGTCCGGTCGGGTACTCCATCGTCCGCGCGACCCAGTTCTTCGAGTTCGTCGAGGAGATCATGAGCTGGACCGCCGACGCGGACACCGTCCGGCTGCCGGCCACCCCGATCCAGCCGGTCGCCGCCGCCGACGTCGCCCGGGCGCTGGCGGAGGTCGCCCTCGGCGCCCCGCTGGGCGGGATCCTGGACGTCGCCGGGCCCGAGGTCTTCCCGCTGGACGAGCTCGGCCGGATCACCCTCGCCGCCTGCGGGGACCGGCGCACGGTGGTCACCGACCCCACGGCCGGCCCCTTCGCGCACGTCCCCGGCGCCGCGATCACCGCCCGCCCCGGCACCCCGCTGGCCACCACCGACTACCGCGCCTGGCTGGCCGGCTGACCCACCGCCGGGGATCGGGGCCGCCCGCGAGCGAGCGGTCTAGCCTCCCGCCCGGACCAGCGGCGCGGTGTCGAGGACCGGGTACGGGGCGGGCAGCGGCAGCTTGCCGCCCAACGGGGCGCTGCTGTGAATGCGGTAGCGCCTCGTGTCCGGATCGGGTTCGCTGTGCACGTGGACCATGCCGTCCCGTCGGTCGACGATGACGTATACGGGCACCGCCGCAGTGGCGTACGTGCGGTACTTGGGCTCGATGTCGGTCTCTCGATTGCTGGAGGTGATCTCACCCACCAGGGCCAGCAGATTGATGGGGTACCAGCCCTTGTGAGTCTTGCGGAACGCCTCGTCCAAGTCGGTCGGTTCGCGGTGCTGGACATAGAAATCCGGGATCACCAGCGCCTGGCCATGAGGCAGCTCGGACTGGGTGGTGTAGCCGTTGCCCATCCCAGCGAGTGTCCACCCCGCCATGTGCAGCTGGACGACCAGCTTGACTGCCCCGGAGTTGTGGTTGTCGTCAGGCTGCGGAGGAATGATGACCGTCCCCTCGATGTACTCGGGCCGGATCGGATAGCCGGCGGCTTCCTCCAGCGCGATCAGCAGATCGATGGGGTCACGAGGCATGGGCTCGGTCACGGGGTCGGCGGTCATTTCGCTGTCCTCCCTGGGATGCTCCTGCCAGGCTACGCCCGGGCGGGCTGCCCCAGCAGCATCATCGGGGCGCCCGCCACCCGGGTGAGGATCACCGTGCAGGAGTTCACTCCTTCGGGTTTGAGTTTGCGGCGGAGCTCCTCGGGTTCGATCGCCGAGCCGCGCTTCTTGATCACGACGGTGCCCACGCCGCGCTCGCGGAGCAGGGCCTTGAGCTTCTTCAGGCCGAAGGGGAGGGTGTCGGTGATCTCGTACGCCGTGGCGTACGCGCTGGGGCGCAGGGTGTCGGTGGTGAGGTAGGCGATGCTGGGGTCGATCAGCGTGGCGTCGAGCTGTTCGGCGACCTCGGCGACCAGGTGGGCGCGGATCACCGCGCCGTCCGGTTCGTAGAGGTAGCGGCGGACCGGTCCCGGCTCGGGGTCGGGGAGCCGGCCGCCGGTGAGGCTGTCACCGCCGGGCAGCAGGGTCGCTCGATGGGGTTGTTCTGCCCCGGTGCCGAACCAGAGCACGGCCTCCTTGACGTCGCCGCCGTCGGAGACCCACTCGGCCTCCGCGCCCTCCGGCACGGCCTCGTGCGGAATCCCGGGCGCCACCTTCAACGCCGCGTACGCGCTCTGCCGGGCCGCGCCGACGGCCCAGCTGAGCGGCGGCGAGTAGGCCTCGGGGTCGAAGATCCGGCCCCGGCCGCCCCGCCGGGCCGGGTCCACGAAGACCGCGTCGAAGCCGGCCGGGTCGATCTCGGCGACGTCCGCGCAGCGCTGCTCGATCAGCCCGTCCAGGCCCAGTGCCGCGGCGTTGGCCTCGGCGACGGCGCAGGTCAGCGGGGAGCGGTCGACAGCGAGGACCGAGATCCCGGCCCTGGCCAGGGCGATGGCGTCGCCGCCGACGCCGGAGCAGAGGTCCGCCAGCCGCCGCACGCCGAGCGCGGCGAAGCGCCGTGCCCGCCACTCGGCGACGCTGGTGCGGGTCGCCTGCTCGACCCCGTCTGGGGTGAAGTACATCCGCGCCGCGTCGGCCGCGCCGAACTTGGCCACCGCCCGCTGCCGCAGCCGCGCCTGCGCGATCGCGGCGGACACCAGCTCGGCCGGGTGGTCGCGGCGCAGCCTGGTCGCCACCGCCAGCTCCTCCCCGGGCGCATGGTCGCGCAGCTCGGCCAGCAGCGCCTGGCCCTCGTCGGTCAGCAGGGCCCGGAACGATTCGATCTCCACACCGTTCATCATCGCGTAAGCGACTCGTTGGCACTCTGGTTGACTGAGTGCTAAGCGCGGCCTAGTGTCGTCGTTGGCACTCTCCACTGGAGAGCGCTAACCCGCGAAGAGGCGTTTCCGGCACCGCGACGACGGCTGCGCCATACCAATCTTCGCGACCCAAGACATGAATCACCCCGTGATCTCCGAAGGGGGAGGTCGGAACGTGACGACCACCAGCTCCAAGGTTGCCATCAAGCCGCTCGAGGACCGCATTGTGGTCCAGCCGCTCGAAGCCGAGAAGACCACGGCCTCTGGCCTGGTCATTCCGGACACCGCCAAGGAGAAGCCCCAGGAGGGCGTTGTCCTGGCCGTGGGCCCGGGTCGCTTCGAGGACGGCCAGCGCCTGCCGCTCGACGTCGCCGTCGGCGACATCGTGCTCTACAGCAAGTACGGCGGCACCGAGGTCAAGTACAACGGCGAGGAGTACCTCGTCCTCTCGGCTCGCGACGTCCTCGCGATCGTCGAGAAGTAGGACCCAGCTGTCTGCAGCTGCGACGCTGACCGCAGAGTCGTGACCCGCCCGGGCCCCAGTCATCACTGAGTGAGACCGGGTGCCCGGGCATGGTTGTTTGAGAGGGAAACCCTAAGCATGGCGAAGATCCTGAAGTTCGACGAGGACGCCCGCCGCTCGCTCGAGCGTGGCGTCAACAAGCTGGCCGACACCGTGAAGGTGACGATCGGCCCCAAGGGCCGCAACGTCGTCATCGACAAGAAGTTCGGCGCTCCGACCATCACCAACGACGGTGTCACCATCGCCCGTGAGGTCGAGCTCGACGACCCGTACGAGAACCTTGGCGCGCAGCTCGTCAAGGAGGTCGCCACCAAGACCAACGACATCGCGGGTGACGGCACCACCACCGCGACCGTCCTGGCCCAGGCGCTCGTCAACGAGGGTCTGCGCAACGTCGCCGCCGGCGCCGGCCCCTCCGGGCTGAAGAAGGGCATCGACGCCGCCGTCAAGGCCGTGTCCGACCACCTGCTCTCGGTCGCCCGCGAGATCGACGGCAAGGAGGACATCGCCGCCGTGGCCGCGCTGTCCGCCCAGGACACCGAGGTCGGCGAGCTGATCGCCGAGGCGATGGACAAGGTCGGCAAGGACGGTGTCATCACCGTCGAGGAGTCGAACACCTTCGGCCTGGAGCTCGAGTTCACCGAGGGCATGCAGTTCGACAAGGGTTACCTGTCGCCCTACATGGTCACCGACCAGGAGCGGATGGAGGCGGTCCTGGAGGACCCGTACATCCTCATCCACCAGGGCAAGATCTCCTCGATCCAGGACCTGCTCCCGCTGCTGGAGAAGATCCTCCAGGGCGGCTCCAGCAAGCCGCTGCTGATCATCGCCGAGGACGTCGACGGCGAGGCGCTGTCCACCCTCGTGGTGAACAAGATCCGCGGCACCTTCAACGCCGTCGCGGTGAAGGCCCCCGGCTTCGGCGACCGCCGCAAGGCCATGCTCGGCGACCTGGCCACCCTCACCGGTGCCACCGTCATCGCCGAGGAGGTCGGCCTCAAGCTCGACCAGGCCGGTCTGGAGTCGCTCGGCTCCGCCCGCCGCGTCACCGTCTCCAAGGACAACACCACCGTCGTCGACGGCGCCGGTGAGGCGTCCGAGGTCGCGGGCCGCGTCGCGCAGATCAAGGCCGAGATCGAGAACACCGACTCGGACTGGGACCGCGAGAAGCTGCAGGAGCGCCTGGCCAAGCTGGCCGGCGGGGTCTGCGTGATCAAGGTCGGCGCTGCCACCGAGGTCGAGCTCAAGGAGAAGAAGCACCGTCTTGAGGACGCCATCTCGGCGACCCGCGCGGCGGTCGAGGAGGGCATCGTCGCCGGTGGCGGCGCCTCCCTCGTCCACGCCCAGAAGGTGCTCGACGGCGGCCTCGGCCTGTCCGGCGACGAGGCCGTCGGTGTCGCGGTCGTCCGCCGCGCGCTGGTCGAGCCGCTGCGCTGGATCGCCCAGAACGCGGGCCTTGAGGGCTACGTCATCACCACCAAGGTGGCGGAGCTCGAAGAGGGCCAGGGCTACAACGCCGCGACCGGCGAGTACGGCGACCTGATCAAGGCCGGCGTCATCGACCCGGTCAAGGTCACCCGCTCCGCGCTGCAGAACGCCGCGTCCATCGCGTCGCTGCTGCTCACCACGGAGACCCTGGTCGTCGAGAAGCCGGCCGAGGAGGAGCCCTCCGCGGGTCACTCCCACGGTGGCCACGGCCACTCCCACTGACGCACCGTACGGTCAGTAGTCCGGAGGCCCGGTCCCGCCAGCGTCACGCTGCGGGGCCGGGCCTCCGGCGTGCCGCGGGTCCGGACGCCGCCGGCGCGGGGCGGCCCGGCCGGTCAGCGCACCCGGCGCTCCGCGTGCTTCCGCTGGTGCGGGCCGAGCGCCTCGACGTCCAGCAGCAGCGGCAGCAGGTCGGGCTCCAGCGTCAGCGCCCGGAAGACCACGCCGCTGGTCACCGCGTGCGCGGGGCGCGACAGCACGGTCAGCTCGTCGCCGGCCCGGATCTCGCCGGGAGTGATCACCCGTAGGTAGGCGCCGGGGAGCGCCCGCTGGGTGAACCGCTTCATCCAGCCCTGCTCCTCCAGCCAGCCGGCGAAGGTCCGGCAGGGGATCCGGGTGGCGCAGACCTCCAGCACCACCTCCGGGCCGATCAGCCAGCGCTCGCCGATCAGCGCGTCGGTGGTCGGCAGCCCCAGCGTGGTCAGGTTCTCGCCGAAGACGCCGTTGGGCAGCTCCCGGCCGAGCTCCCGCTCCCAGAGGTCCAGCTCCTCGCGGCTGTAGGCGTAGACCGCCTGGTCGTCCCCGCCGTGGTGGCGGTGGTCGCAGACCCGGTCGCCGACGATGCCGCTGCCGCTGCTGCCCTCGGTGCCGCGCGGGCCCGGGGCGGCGACCGTCACCCGGTGCTCGACCGAACGCTTGTCGATCGCGGTCGCGCCGATGTCGCTGTGCTCGGTCGGGCGGGCGCGGCCGACGTTCACTGACAGTAGCTTCCCCATGGGACGAGGGTAGAGCGCCGGCGCCGACCCCCGCAGGTATAAATCCTTCGGCGGATTATCCTTCGATGTCAAAGTCTCACTTATGCTGCCGGGATGATCGAGGCCCGCCATCTCCGAGTGCTCCGCGCCGTCGCCCGCACCGGTTCCTTCTCCGGCGCCGCGCGCGAACTGGGCTACACCCAGCCCGCGGTGAGCCAGCAGATGAAGGCGCTGGAGAAGTCGGTGGGGACCAGGCTGGTGGCCCGGGTCGGCCGGGGCGTGCAGCTCAGCGAGGCCGGCCAGGCGCTGGTGCGGCACGCGGCCGGGATCCTGGCCGGGCTGGCCGCGGCCGAGGAGGAGGTCGCCGCCATCGCCGGGCTGCACGCCGGACGGGTGCGGCTGGTGTCCTTCCCGACGGCCAGCTCGACCCTGGTCCCGTCGGCGGTGGCGCGGCTGCGGGCGGACCGGCCGGGGGTGCGGGTCTCGCTGTCCGAGGCGGAGCCGCCGGAGTCGCTGGCGCTGCTGCGCGGCGGCGACTGCGAGATCGCGCTGGCGTTCCGCTATCCGGGGCGGCCGACCGGGGTGCAGCTCCCGGCGGAGGTCCCCGGCTCGCGCCGGCAGGCCCGCGCGGAGGCGACGGTGCAGGCCGCCGCCTCCGCCGCGGCCGCGGACTGGTCCGACCTGGCGGTCCGGCGGCTGCTCGACGACCGGCTGGTCGCGGTGGTGCCGACCGCCCACCCGCTGGCCGCCCGCCCGTCGACCGCGGCCGGCCCGCGGAGCCCGGTCGACCTGGCCGAACTGGCGGAGGAGCAGTGGATCGCCGGCTGCCCGCAGTGCCGGGGCCATCTGGTCGAACTGTGCGAGGAGGCCGGCTTCACCCCGGGCATCGACTTCGCCACGGACGACTGTCCGGCGGTGTTCGGGCTGGTGGCGGCGGGGCTGGGGGTGGCGGTGCTGCCGGAGCTCGCGCTCCGGGCGGTGCGGCCGAACGGGGTGGCGGTGCTCCCGCTGGCCTCCGGGGTCTACCGCGAGGTGGTCGCGCTCACCGTGCCCGACCTGGCGGCGGTTCCGGCGGTGGCGCTGATGCTGGACCAATTGGCCCTGGTGTCCGCCCCCGGCGCGGGTCCGGCCTGAGGCCGGACGCGGACGGGGGCGGCCCCGACACGCCCGGGCGCGCGGAGCCGTTCCCCCGGGATCCCGGGGGAAGCGGCGCCGCGCGCCCGGTGCGGGTCAGCTGTTGATCAGGGTGGACGGGTCGAGCGGGCGTTGCCGGGAGCGGCCGAGGAGCTCCTCGCGCTCGTCCTCGGTCAGACCGCCCCAGACGCCGTACGGCTCGCGGACGGCCAGGGCGTGGGCGGCGCATTCGGCGCGGACGGGGCAGCGGGTGCACACCTCTTTGGCGGACTGCTCCCGGGAGCTGCGCGCCGCGCCGCGCTCGCCCTCGGGGTGGAAGAAGAGGGAGCTGTCCACGCCGCGGCAGGCGGCGGAGAGTTGCCAGTCCCAGAGATCCGCGTTGGGGCCGGGGAGGCGGGAGAAGTCTGCCATGGCTCATTCCCTCGGGGGTTCAGGTGCGACGGTCAGCGGTGGATACAAGTCATATAACCTCAAAAAGCAGGGAAATGGGACAAAGGGCGCGTAAGAGCCCCCGGTTGGGGGGGAACGCCCGCCGGGCGGCCGGAGCGATGGGGCGTGCGGGCGCCGTCCGGGCGCTGCGGGGGCGCTCCGCGTACCACCGAGTGCCCGACGTGGTTGATGATCTGTAGCGACCTGACCACGTAGAGTGCTGATGGCTGCTGCCGACCCGTAACTCATTCGAGTGACGGTCGTTGGGAGTGCTGAGGCGGTCAGAAAGGCTGGCGTCGGGGAAGACTCCAGCCGTCGAGGTCGCATCGGTGACGATTCGTACCAGCCAGGAGGCTCAACGTGACGCGGATCAGCTGCGGAGGACGACCATGACATCCGTTCTCGTCTGTGATGATTCACCGCTTGCCCGTGAGGCGCTGCGCCGCGCGGTGGCGACCGTGCCCGGCGTGGACCGGGTGACCACGGCGACCAACGGCGAGGAGGTGCTCCGCCGGTGGGTGGCCGACCGCTCCGACCTGGTCCTGATGGACGTGCGGATGCCCGGCCTCGGCGGGGTCGAGACCGTGCGGCGACTGCTGTCCGCCGACCCGGGCGCCCGCATCATCATGCTCACCGTCGCGGAGGACCTCGACGGGGTGGCGCTGGCGGTGGCCGCGGGCGCACGGGGCTACCTCCACAAGGACGCCTCCCGGGCGGAGCTGCGCGCCACGGTCACCCAGGCCCTGGCCGACCCGACCTGGCGGCTCGCCCCGCGCCGGCTCCGCTGCGCCGAGATGGGCGCCGCGCCCACGCTGACGGCCCGTGAGATCCAGGTGCTGGAGGGAATGAGCCACGGCCGCAGCAACGCCGAGATCGGCCGCGAGCTGTTCCTCTCCGAGGACACCGTGAAGACCCACGCCCGACGGCTCTTCAAGAAGCTCGGGGCCTCCGACCGCGCGCATGCCGTCGCCCTCGGTTTCCGCTGGGGCCTCGTCCGCTGATTTCCCGAGGAGGACGACCTGTCCGCCCGGCCGAGTCGCTTCGTCGCCCGACGATCTCGCGCTCGCCGGGATACCGGGGGTCGCTCCCGGGGACGATGGAGTATGGGGCATGGGGTCTCTCCGGGAGTGGCTGGCGGGGGTGGGCGGCGGTGGCGCATAACGTTCCGATGCACAAGTCGGGGTGCGGTGCCACGTTTCCCGATGTGACCAGGCACCATGGAGCAGTGCGCGACGACGATGTGACCGCCGCCCCCGGCGGTGGACAGCCCTCGGGTGGGTCTTCGGTGCCCATCGGGGCGCTGGTGGTCCGCGCTGTCGGCGGTGACGCCGGGGCGACCGACGCACTGCTGGCCCAGGTCCATCCGCTGGTGCTGCGCTACTGCCGGACCCGGCTGGTCCGGCTCCCTGGCGGGGCCAGGCACCATGTCGACGACGTCGCCCAGGAGGTCTGCCTGGCGGTGCTCTGCGCGCTGCCGCGCTACCGCGACGAGGGCCGTCCGTTCGAGGCGTTCGTCTACGGCATCGCCGCCCACAAGATCGCCGACCTCCAGCGGGCCGCGATGCGCGGACCCGGCCAGCCGCTCTCGCTCGCCGAGGAGCTGCCGGAGAAGCCGGACGAGGCGCTCGGCCCGGAGGAGCGCGCGCTGCTCAGCAGCGACGCCGCCTGGGCCCGCGAACTCCTCGCCTGCCTGCCCGCCCGCCAGCGCGAGCTGGTGCTGCTGCGGATCGCCGCCGGGCTGACCGCCGAGGAGACCGGCGAGGTGCTCGGGATGTCGGCCGGCGCGGTCCGGGTGGCCCAGCACCGCGCGCTCAGCCGACTGCGGGCGCTGGCCGGGGACAACCACGAGGGCCTCTCCGCCTGAGCGCGGTCCGCCCGACCGCAGTCCGCCCGGGCACAGCCGGCCCAAGCACAGTCGCCCTCGGTCCGGCAAGGGGAACCTTGCTCAACCGGTAGACTGAGTTATCGGTGCCGAGCTGCCCACCCAGCGGCCCCCGGTGGCGCCGTGTTGCGCGGGCGGGTGCGGCCAACAGTCTTCCCCCCGTCTCTGGTTTCCGGGTCGGTACGGGAAGGTACCTCACACTATGTCTTTGAATGCCGCAGGTGTCCCCGACAAGTTCGCGATGCTCGGGCTGACCTACGACGACGTTCTGCTGCTGCCCGGCGCCTCCTCGGTGCTGCCGAACCAGGTGGACACCTCCTCACGGGTCTCCAGGAACGTCCGGGTCAACATCCCACTGCTCTCCGCCGCCATGGACAAGGTCACCGAGGCGCGGATGGCCATCGCCATGGCCCGCCAGGGCGGCGTCGGCGTACTGCACCGCAACCTGTCCATCGAGGACCAGGTCAACCAGGTCGACCTGGTGAAGCGCTCCGAGTCCGGCATGGTCACCGACCCGATCACGGTCGGCCCCGAGGCCACCCTGGCCGAGGCGGACGCGCTCTGCGCCAAGTTCCGGATCAGCGGCGTCCCGGTCACCGACCCGGCCGGTCGGCTGCTCGGCATCGTCACCAACCGCGACATGGCCTTCGAGGCGGACCGCAGCCGCCAGGTCCGCGAGATCATGACCCCGATGCCGCTGATCACCGGCGAGGTCGGGATAAGCGGTGAGGACGCGATCGCCCGGCTGCGCCGCCACAAGATCGAGAAGCTGCCGCTGGTGGACGCCGACGGCGTGCTCAAGGGCCTGATCACGGTCAAGGACTTCGTCAAGGCCGAGAAGTACCCGCACGCGGCCAAGGACGCCGAGGGCCGACTGCTGGTCGGCGCGGCCGTCGGCGCCAGCGCCGAGGCGCTGGAGCGGGCCCAGGCGCTGGCCGCCGTGGGCGTGGACTTCCTGATCGTGGACACCTCGCACGGCCACAACAGCAATGCGCTGAGCTGGATGTCGAAGATCAAGTCGACCGTCGGCGTGGACGTCATCGGCGGCAACGTGGCCACCCGCGACGGCGCCCAGGCGCTGATCGACGCGGGCGTGGACGGCGTCAAGGTCGGCGTCGGCCCCGGCTCCATCTGCACCACCCGCGTGGTGGCCGGCATCGGCGTCCCGCAGGTCACCGCGATCTACGAGGCCGCCCTGGCCTGCCGCGAGGCGGGCGTGCCGGTGATCGGCGACGGCGGCCTCCAGTACTCCGGCGACATCGGCAAGGCCCTCGCGGCCGGCGCCGACACGGTGATGCTCGGCAGCCTGCTCGCGGGCTGCGAGGAGTCCCCGGGCGAGCTGCTCTTCATCAACGGCAAGCAGTTCAAGTCCTACCGGGGCATGGGCTCGCTGGGTGCGATGCAGTCGCGCGGCCAGGCGAAGTCCTTCTCCAAGGACCGCTACTTCCAGGGCGACGTCAGCTCGGACGAGAAGCTGATCGCCGAGGGCATCGAGGGCCAGGTGCCCTACCGCGGCCCGCTCTCCGCCGTGCTCTACCAGCTGGTCGGCGGGCTGCGGCAGACCATGGGCTATGTCGGCGCCGCCACGGTCGCCGAGATGGAGGCCAAGGGCCGCTTCGTGCGGATCACCTCGGCCGGGCTCAAGGAGAGCCACCCGCACGACATCCAGATGACCGTCGAGGCGCCGAACTACCACGGCCACTGACGGCCCAGCGGCAGTACCGGCAGGGAGGGTCCGTTTTCGGCGGACCCTCCCTGCCGCGTGTCCGCCACCAGCCGGTCGTACGGGATACTGGTGGACGGCAGGACCCGGCTCCGCCGGGATCCGGGGGTCGCCCCCCGGGAGATACAACGCAGGTCGAGCGAAGGGCTGGGACGTGACCGAGATCGAGATCGGGCGGGGCAAGCGGGGCCGACGGGCATACGCCTTCGACGACATCGCCGTCGTACCGAGCCGCCGGACCCGGGACCCGAAGGAGGTCTCGATCGCCTGGCAGATCGACGCCTACCGGTTCGAGCTCCCCTTCCTGGCCGCGCCGATGGACAGCGTGGTGTCGCCCGAACAGGCCATCGCCTTCGGCCGGATGGGCGGCCTGGGCGTGCTCAACCTCGAGGGCCTGTGGACCCGCTACGAGGACCCGCTGCCGCTGCTGCAGGAGATCACCGAGGTCAAGGACGAGGCGCTGGCCACCCGCCGGCTCCAGGAGATCTACCGGGAGCCGATCAAGGCCGAGCTGATCGGCCGTCGGCTCAAGGAGATCCGCGACTCCGGCGTGGTCACCGCCGCCGCGCTCTCGCCGCAGCGCACCGCCGAGTTCTCCAAGGTCGTGGTCGACGCCGGCGTCGACATCTTCGTCATCCGGGGCACCACGGTCTCCGCCGAGCACGTCTCCGGCGCGGCCGAGCCGCTCAACCTCAAGCAGTTCATCTACGAGCTCGACGTCCCGGTGATCGTCGGCGGCTGCGCCACCTACACGGCGGCGCTGCACCTGATGCGCACCGGCGCGGCCGGCGTGCTGGTCGGCTTCGGCGGCGGCGCGGCGCACACCACCCGCACCGTGCTCGGCATCCAGGTGCCGATGGCGACGGCCGTGGCGGACGTCGCGGCGGCCCGCCGCGACTACATGGACGAGTCCGGCGGCCGGTACGTCCACGTCATCGCGGACGGCGGCGTCGGCTACAGCGGGGACCTGGCCAAGGCCGTCGCCTGCGGCGCGGACGCGGTCATGATCGGCGCGGCGCTGGCCCGCGCCAACGACGCCCCCGGCCGGGGCTTCCACTGGGGCATGGAGGCCGTCCACGAGGAGCTGCCGCGCGGCAAGCGGGTGGACCTGGGCACGGTCGGCACCACCGAGGAGATCCTGCTCGGCCCGTCCCACACGCCCGACGGCACCATGAACCTCTTCGGCGCGCTGCGCCGGGCGATGGCCACCACCGGCTACTCGGAGCTCAAGGAGTTCCAGCGGGTCGAGGTCACGGTCGCGCACAAGTAGCCGAGCGAACGGCAGCGGAAAGGTCCCCGGCGCGGGTTGCGCGCCGGGGACCTTCGTCGTGACCGGACGCCGTTCGGCGGCGACGGCAGGCCGGCACTCGCCCCCTCGGGTCTTGATCCCGCCCACCGGAACGGCCCGACTACCGGCAGACTGGGGGCAGTGTCCAGCGGATCCGGCGGCGGGCGCACCGGGGGTGCGTCTGCGGGGGGCCGGACCAGCACAGTGCGGAGGCAGCCATGCGGAGCGCGAAACTGGGACCGGTCGAGCGGGCGGAGTCGCTCGCCCGGATGGCCGAACGCGAGCTCGACATCCTCGTCGTCGGCGGCGGGGTGGTCGGGGCGGGGACCGCCCTGGACGCGGTGACCCGCGGGCTGGCGACCGGGATCGTGGAGGCCAGGGACTGGGCCTCGGGAACGTCCAGCCGGTCCAGCAAGCTGATCCACGGCGGGCTGCGCTATCTGGAGATGCTGGACTTCGCGCTGGTCCAGGAGGCGCTGAAGGAGCGCGGCCTGCTGCTGCAGACCCTCGCCCCGCACCTGGTGAAGCCGGTGCCCTTCCTCTACCCGCTGCAGCACCGGGGCTGGGAACGGCCCTATGTGGGATCCGGTATCGCGATGTACGACGCCATGTCGCTGGCCGGCGGCCACGGCCGGGGGCTGCCGGTGCACCGGCACCTGAGCCGCCGTCAGGCCCTGCGGCAGGCGCCCTGCCTGCGCAAGGACGCGCTGGTCGGCGCGGTGCAGTACTACGACGCGCAGATGGACGACGCCCGGTTCGTGGCCACCCTGGTCCGCACCGCCGCCGGCTACGGCGCCGCCGCCGCCAACCGGGCCCGGGTGGTGGGCTTCCTCCGCGAGGGCGAGCGGGTGGTCGGCGCCCGGGTCCACGACCTGGAGCAGGGCGGCGAGTTCGAGGTGCGGGCCCGGCAGGTGGTGAACGCCACCGGGGTGTGGACCGACGAGACCCAGGCGCTGGTCGGCCACCGCGGCCAGTTCCACGTCCGGGCCTCGAAGGGCATCCACCTGGTGGTGCCGCGCGACCGGATCCACTCCTCGACCGGGCTGATCCTGCGCACCGAGAAGAGCGTCCTCTTCGTCATCCCCTGGGGCCGGCACTGGATCGTGGGCACCACGGACACCGAGTGGACGCTCGGCAAGGACCACCCGGCCGCCAGCAGCGCCGACATCGAGTACCTGCTCGACCATGTGAACGCGGTCCTGGCCACCCCGCTGACCAGGGAGGACGTCGAGGGCGTCTATGCGGGTCTGCGTCCGCTGCTGGCGGGTGAGTCGGACGCCACCTCCCAGCTGAGCCGTGAGCACGTGGTCCAGCACGCGGTGCCCGGGCTGGTGGTGGTGGCCGGCGGCAAGTACACCACCTACCGGGTGATGGCCAAGGACGCCGTCGACGAGGCGGTGCACGGACTGGACCAGAGAGTTCCGCCGAGCTGCACCGAGCAGGTGCCGCTGGCCGGGGCCGAGGGCTACCGGGCACTGTGGAACGGCCGCGCCGAACTGGCCCGGACCAGCGGGCTCCATGTCGCCCGGATCGAGCACCTGCTGAACCGCTACGGCTCGCTGGCCAGTGAGGTGCTGGCGCTGATCGCCGCCGAACCGGGGCTGGCCGAGCCGCTCGGCGGCGCGGACGACTACCTCCGTGCGGAGGTGGTCCACGCGGCCCGCAGCGAGGGCGCCCGGCATCTGGACGACGTGCTGGCGCGGCGGACCCGGATCTCGATCGAGACCTTCGACCGGGGCACCGCCTCCATGGTGGAGGTGGCCGAGCTGATGGCCCGTGAGCTGTCCTGGGACAAGGGGCAGGTGGACCGGGAGGTCGAGCACTACCGGATGCGGGTCGAGGCCGAGCGCGAGTCCCAGCAGCAGCCCGACGACCTGACGGCGGACGCCGCCAGACTGGGGGCGGAGGACATCGTCCCGCTCGGATAGGGGACGATGGGCAGGAACATCCGGCGCCCGCCGCTCCCGGCGCCCGTGCGGAGGGCGTCGCGGGGCCGCGGGTACTGCCGGCACGCCGGGAGGGACTCCCCCCGGCGGACCGGATCGTCATACGCGGAGGGGACCTCATCCAGATGACCGCTGAACAGGACGCGTCCGGGCGGCTGCTCGCGGGCCGCTACCGGCTGGAGTCCGTCCTGGGCCGGGGCGGTATGGGGACGGTGTGGCGGGCCACCGACGAGGTGCTCGGCCGGCCGGTCGCGGTGAAGGAACTGCGCTTCGCGGCCGGGGTCGACGAGGACGAGCGGCGCCGGCTGGTGGCCCGCACCCTGACCGAGGCCAAGGCCATCGCCCGGGTCCGGCACACCGCCGCGGTCACCGTCTACGACGTGGTCGAGGAGGACAACCGGCCGTGGATCGTGATGGAGCTGGTGGAGTCCCGCTCGCTGAGCGAGGTCATCAACATCGAGGGGGTGCTGCCGCCGAGGCGGGCCGCCGAGATCGGGCTGGAGCTGCTGGCGGTGCTCGGCCAGGCGCACCGCGCCGGGATCCTGCACCGTGACGTCAAACCGTCCAACATCCTGATCGGCCACGACGGGCGGGTGGTGCTGACCGACTTCGGCATCGCCCGGGTCGAGGGCGACCCCTCGGTGACCTCGACCGGGATGCTGGTCGGCGCGCCCTCGTACATCTCGCCGGAGCGGGCGCGCGGCCGGATACCGGGCGCACCGGCGGACCTGTGGTCGCTCGGGGCGACGCTGTACGCGATGGTCGAGGGGCGGCCGCCGTACGAGAAGGGCTCGGCGCTGTCCACGCTGACGGCGGTGATGACCGAGGACCTGCTCCCGCCGGTCAACGGCGGCGCGCTGACCCCGGTCATCGCCGGGCTGCTGCGGAAGGACCCGGAGCAGCGCTTCGACGAGGCCATCACCCGCCGACTGCTGACGCGGGTGGCCTCCGAGGCGGACACCCAGCCCTACGAGCAGTCCTACGAGCAGCCCTACGAGCAGCCCTACGAGCAGCCGTACGCACGCTCCTACGAGCCCTCGCGGACGCCGACCGCGGTCGGTTCCAGCGGTTCCGACCCGACCCAGGAGGGCACGGCCGCGCTCGCGCTGCCGCCGGAGGAGCGCTTCGTCGAGCCGCTGCGGCAGCCCGCGCCCGTTCCGGCGCCCGCCCGCCGCTCCAGCCGCCGCCGGCGCTCCGGCAAGCTGCTGATCGGGCTGCTGGTGCTGCTGCTGGTGGCCGGCGGCGGGGTCTGGGTGGCGCTGGCCCAGGCCCAGCGGCACAACGCCGGGACCGGCTCGGACGGGGCGTCGGCCGCCGCCCCGGCGGGCTACCAGCGGGTGGACGGTCCGGGCGGCTCGACCGTCGAGATCCCCGTGGGCTGGGTCCGGACCCGGGTCTCGGCCGACCGCTCCAAGTTCCAGGGCCCGGCCGGGACGCTGATCGTGGACTGGACCGACAACCCCGGGAACAGCGCCCTGACCGGTGTCCGGGCCGAGGCGGCCCGGACCTCCGGCAGCTTCGCCGACTACCGGCAGCTGGAGCTGAAGACGGTCGACTACCGCGACGGCTGGGACGCCGCCGACTGGGAGTGGACCTACACCGGCAGCAACGGCACCGCCCTGCGCGCGACGAGCCGGTACGCCATCACCGACAGCCGCGACGGCTTCTCGCTCTACTGGACCGCATCGGCCGCGACCTGGGACGGGACCCGGAACAAGGAGCTGCTGCGCACCTTCGAGGACAGCTTCCAGCCCTAAGGTTACGAGGGACAGGCACGGATCGGCACGGCGCGAGGCAGGGGGACGGTGTGACACGGGCAGCGTCCCCGGACGAGGGCACGGCCGACGGCCGGCTGCTGGCCGGCCGCTACCGGCTGACCGGCCGGGCGCGCGGGACCGGGGTCGCCGCCGTCGACGTCCGCAGCGGCGCCGAGGTGCAACTGGACGCCGTCCCGCTGCCGGTGACGGTCACCCCGTTCGACCAGGACCTGCCGGCCGGGAGCGACGAGACGGCGGCCCGCGCGCTCACCCAGACCGCCTTCGTCACCCAGGTGGTGCCCGACCATCCGCGGCTCAGCCAGGTCTTCCAGGTGTTCGCCGAGGACGGCTACCTGTGGGTCGCCGGCGAGGCGGTGCCGGGGGCTCCGCTGGCGGCGCTGCTGGAACGCGGACCGCTCTCCGCCTACCGGGTCGCCGAGCTGGCGCACGACCTGGTCGCGGCGCTGCGGGCGGTGCACGCGATGGGCCTGGTGCACGGCAATCTGACGGCGGACACGGTCACCGTCTGCGAGGACGGGACGGCGCTGCTCGGCGGGTTGGTGGTCGGCGCCGCACAGGAGGCGCTGTGCGGTGGTCCCGGCGCCGGGACGCCGGGGGCGGGCGTGCCGGAGTCGCCGTGGAATCCGGCGCGGGTCAGGGCGCGGGACGCCCGCGCCGTCATCGTCGGTCCGGTGTCCGAGCGTTGGGCGCCGGAACAGGCCGGACCCGGTACCGCGCGGGAGGCGGCGGCGGAGGTCGCGGCCGGGACCGCCGCCGGTCGGCCGGTCGGACCGGCGGCGGACACCTGGGCGCTGGGCGCGCTGCTCCACCGGGCGCTGACCGGCGGGCCGTTGCTGCCGGAGCAGGACGCCGCGCACCAGGGCCGGGTGCGCCCCGCCGACCGGCGGACGCTGCCGGGGCCCTCGAAGGCCGGACCGGCGAAGGAGTTGGGCCCGCTCGGCCCGCTGGTGCTGCGGCTGCTGGCGGTGGACCCGGAGGCGCGTCCGGCCCTCGCCGAGGTGCAGGAGGAACTGCGCAGACTGCTGCTCCGGGCTCCGGAGCCGGTGGACCAGGACGCGGTGTCGGCCGTGGCCGAACTGCTGCCGCCGCCCCGCCGGGCGGCCCTCGGCGGTCGCCGCCGGACCGGGGCAGGGCCCGGGGGAGCACTGTCGGCGGAGCCGTCGGAAACCCGGCACCACCACGCCGCACCGGCACGGCACCCGGCCCGACTGGGCGCGGTACTGGTCGGCGGAATCCTGGTGCTGGTCCTGTTGCTGCTCGTGGCCGTGGTGCTGGCGGCCGGCTGAGTACCGATACGGGGTCGATCCCCGGCCCCGCCGTTCCGGATCGGCCGCCTGTTCCCTAGTCTGTCCATCAGGAGTACGGGAACATGCGCGGCGTCTGAGTCCTGCCGCAGGCCGACCGGCACTGGCGGGGATCGGGCAAGGGGGAGCACGAGTGGGCACGGAAGAAGGTTCCGCCGTGGAGTCGGTCCAGGGCGGCACGCCGCCGACGGGGGCAGTGGTCGGTGCGCCGGACCGGATGCTGGCCGGGCGCTACCGGCTGGGCGCGCGGCTCGGCCGCGGCGGCATGGGCACGGTCTGGCGGGCCACCGACGAGATGCTCGACCGCGAGGTCGCGGTCAAGGAGCTCTCGGTCGGCCATCTCGCCGAGGAGGACCTGCAGATCGTCCACTCCCGGATGAAGCAGGAGGCCCGCGCGGCCGCGCGGATCAAGCACCCCGGCGTGATCGTCATCCACGACGTCCTGCAGCAGGACGGCAAGCCGTGGATCGTGATGGAGCTGATCGACGGCCGCTCGCTGGCCGAACTGGTGGAGCAGGACGGCACGCTGAACCCGCGTGAGGCCGCCGACATCGGCGCGCAGGTGCTGGCCGCGCTGCACCGGGGCCACCAGGCGGGGGTGATCCACCGCGATGTGAAGCCCGCCAACGTGCTGCTGGAGCACGGCACCGGACGGGTGGTGCTCACCGACTTCGGCATCGCCACCTACGAGGGCGACTCGGCGCTGACCCGGACCGGCGACCTGGTCGGCTCGCCGGACTACCTCGCGCCGGAGCGGGTCCACGGTTCGCGTCCCGGACCGGCCTCGGACCTGTGGGCCCTGGGGGCGACGCTGTTCGCGGTGGTCGAGGGCGAGTCGCCGTTCCGCCGCGACTCGCCGCTGACCACGCTCACCGCCGTGGTCACCGACCCGCTGCCGGAGCCGAGGAACGCCGGGGCGCTGACGCCGGTGCTGCAGGCCATGATGGTCAAGGAGCCGAGCGAGCGGCCCGGCGCGCCCGAGGTCATCCGGATGCTGCGCGGCATCGCGGACGGCGACACCGTCAGCATCCAGCAGCGGCCCAACCCGCTGCGGAGCCCCACCGCCATGGTGCCGCTGGTGGACCGGCGCGAGCACACGCCGACCCCGCCGATCCAGGTCGAGCCGACCCGGCCCACCCAGCCGATGGCGCCGCCGCAGCCGGAGGCCGCCGAGGCGCTGCTCCCCGAGACCGGGCGGCCGACCCCGGCCACAGCTGCCACCACGGTCGGCAAGGCTGCTGCCGAGGCCGGGCAGTCCCGGGACCGAGACCGGTCCCGGCGCCGCCGTCGGCGGATCTGGCCCTGGCTGGTGCTGGCCGGGCTGCTGGCCGGGCTGGCGGGCGGTGGCCTGACCTACGACTTCCAGGTGCTGCGGCACCGGAGTTCGGCATCGACTGCGGACCCTGCGGGGACCGGGCAGCCCCGGGTGTCCGCAAAGCCCTCCGTGTCCGCCTCCGGCGGGACGAGTTCGGCATCACCGGTGCCGGTGGTGCAGCCCGGCTACACCCTGGTCCACGACCCCTACGGCTTCTCGTTCCCGCTGCCGGTCAGCACGCCGCCGTTCGAGCGCCAGCCGAACACCAGTCCGTTCAAGATCGACTACTTGGCGGACAACGGAACCGAGACGTACCTGATCCGCTTCTCGGTGATCCAGGGGCAGCCGATGACGCCCATGGAGCACATAGCGGACATGCGCAGCACCAACGCCGACCCCAGCCTCCAGGTGAACCAACAGCCGCAGGCGGACGTCTTCGACGGCTACTCCGGCGCGACCTGGGGCTGGACCTACGAGAAGCCCCTCCCCGGCGGAGGCCTCCAGTTGCACCAGGCGAGGGAGCAGCTCTTCCGCGACAACAAGGGCACCGAGTACGCCATCATGATCGACTACCCGCAGTCGGAATGGAACAACGCCTACACCCGCTACGTGGCCATCCTCAACGGATTCACGACCTCCTGACCGAGCGCAGGACGCCCCGACCGCTGCCGAGTACGGTGGAACAACGCAGGCAAACCCTCTTCCCAGGGAGCCGGTCATGGTCGTTTCCGCAATTCCCACTCCGGATGTCGTGGTGATCGGGCTGGGGCCGGGCGGCGAAGAGGTTGCCGGACGGCTCGCGGACGCCGGGCTCGACGTGGTCGGCGTCGACGACCGGCTGGTCGGCGGCGAGTGCCCGTACTGGGGCTGCATCCCTTCGAAGATCATGGTCAGGGCCGGCGACCTGGTCGCCGAGGCGCACCGGGTGCCGGGTCGGGCGGGGATCTGCCGGGTGCAGCCCGACTGGCGTCCGGTCGCCCGGACCATCAGGGCCGCCACCGACGACTGGAACGACAAGCTCGCCGTGGACCGGCTGACCTCGCGCGGCGGGCGTTTCCTGCGCGGCACCGGACGGTTGACCGGGCCGCGCGAGGTGACCGTGCTGCACCGCGAGGGCGAGACCGAGACCGAGACGGTGCTGCGCCCGCGCCGGGGCGTGGTGCTGGCGGTGGGCTCCCGGCCGTCCGCGCCGCCCGTTCCCGGCCTGCTGGGGACCCCGTTCTGGACCAACCGCGAGCTGGTGGAGGCCGCCGAGCTGCCGGAGTCGCTGCTGGTGCTGGGCGGCGGTGCGATCGGACTGGAACTGGGACAGGCCTGGCAGCGGATGGGCTGCGCGGTGACCGTGCTGGAGGCGCAGCCGCGGCTGCTGCCGATGGAGGAGCCGGAGACCTCGGAGCTGCTGACGCAGGTGCTCACCACCGAGGGTCTTTCGATCCACACCGGGGCGGAGGCCGCCTCGGTCACCCACCACGACGGACGGTTCACCGTCACCTGCCGCCGGGGCGAGCGCTTCGCCGCCGAGCGGCTGCTGGTCGCCACCGGACGCCGGGTCGACCTGGACCGGGTGGGCGCGGGCGTGCTCGGGGTGCCACCGGGGGCCCGCTCGCTGCCGGTGGACGAGCGGATGCGGGTGCCCGGAGCGCCGGGGGTGTGGGCGGTCGGCGACGCCACCGGCAAGGGCGCGTTCACCCATGTCGCCATGTACCAGGCGGACATCGCGGTGCGGACGGTCCTCGGGCAGGGCGGTCTGTCGGCCGAGTACCACGCGGTGCCGCGGGTGACCTTCACCGATCCGGAGGTCGGCGCCGTCGGGCTGACCGAGGCGCAGGCCCGGACCCTGGGGGCGGCGGTCCGGGTCGGTCGGGCCGATCTCGCCGACACCGCCCGGGCCCTGGTCCACGGCCCCGGCAGCGCGGGCTTCGTCAAGCTGGTCGCGGCCGACGGCGTACTGGTGGGCGCGACCTCGGCGGGCCCGACCGGCGGCGAGGTGCTGGGCCTGCTGACCCTCGCGGTCCGGAGCCGGACGCCGCTGGCCGAGCTGCGGTCGACGATCTGGGCCTACCCGACCTTCCACCGCGCGGTCGGCGCGGCGCTGGCCTCGCTCGACTGACGGCGCCGCCGGTACCGCCTCCGGACCGCGCGGAGCTCAGGGACGGCCGAGGGCGCGGTAGGTCCAGCCGGCCTCCCGCCAGCGCTCGCGGTCCAGGATGTTGCGTCCGTCGATGATCCGGGGCCGGGCCACGGTCGGCAGCAGGGCGACCGGGTCGATGGCGCGGAACTCCTGCCACTCCGTCAGGTGCAGGATGACGTCGGCCCGGTGCGCCGCCCCGACCGGGCTGTCGGCGTAGGCCAGGGTCGGGTACATCTTGCGGGCGTTGTCCATGGCCTTGGGGTCGTAGACGGTCACCTCGGCGCCGAGCAGCTGCAGCCGGGCGGCGACGTTCAGCGCCGGGGAGTCGCGGATGTCGTCGGAGTCGGGCTTGAAGGCCGCGCCCCAGACCGCGACCCGGCGGCCCAGCAGCGATCCGTCGCAGTGCTCGCGGGTGAGTTCGACGACCCGGTCGCGGCGGCGCATGTTGATGGAGTCGACCTCCCTGAGGAAGGTCAGCGCCTGGTCCACGCCGAGCTCGCCGGCCCGGGCCATGAAGGCACGGATGTCCTTGGGCAGGCAGCCGCCGCCGAAACCCAGCCCGGCGTTGAGGAAGCGTCCGCCGATCCGGCTGTCGTAGGAGAGCGAGGTCGACAGCAGCGAGACGTCGGCCCCGGAGGCCTCGCAGACCTCGGCCATGGCGTTGATGAACGAGATCTTGGTGGCCAGGAAGGCGTTGGCAGCGGTCTTGACCAGCTCGGCGGTGGGGAAGTCGGTGACCACCAGCGGGACGCCCGCCTCCAGCAGCCGGGCGTAGACCGCGCGCAGCCGCTGCTCCGCCCCGGGCTCCTGACCGGAGAGGCCGAACACCAGCCGGTCCGGACCGAGGGTGTCCTCGATGGCGAAGCCCTCCCGCAGGAACTCGGGGTTCCAGGCCAGTTGGGCGTCGGCGCCGACCGGCGCCAGCTCGGCCAGCCGCTCGGCGAGCCGGGCCGCGGTGCCCACCGGGACGGTCGACTTGCCGACGACCAGGGCCGGTCGGGTGAGGTGCGGCGCCAGCGAGTCGATGACCGCGTCCACATAGCGGAGGTCGGCCCCGGACTCGCCCTTCTTCTGCGGGGTGCCCACGCAGGAGAAGTGGATGTCACCGAACTCGGCCGCCTCCTGGTAGGAGGTGGTGAACCGGAGCCGGCCGGTGGCCACGTGCTTCGCCAGCAGCTCCTCCAGGCCGGGCTCGTAGAACGGGACCCGGCCGGCCTGGAGTTCGGCGACCTTCTCCGGATCGACGTCGACACCGAGTACCTCGTGGCCGAGCTCTGCCATGCACGCGGCATGGGTGGCGCCGAGGTAGCCGGTGCCGATCACCGTGATCCGGAGCGGGCGGGACTGAGTAGGCACCGGGACGACCCTTTCGTTCGGGCGAACATCGGATGTACAGGGAGAAGATGTGTTCTGATGGTGAAGATCCTGTGGAATCCGGGCTGCTGAGGGCCCCAGAGGTGGTGATGCTACTGCTTCCGTCGGAACGTTCGGACGGCGGTGGCGGGTCTGCGGCCGGCTGCCCGGCGCCGTGGAAATCCGCTCAGCCGCGCGCCATCAGCCGGTCGTACGCGTAGGAGGCGAGGGCCTGCCCGCCGTCGACGGCCAGGGCGTCGCCGGAAGTGGCGCGGTTGTCGGTGGTGCCGGCCACGGTGAAGTAGTCGTAGCGGCCGACGGTGGCATGGGTGAGCGGGCAGCTCACGCCCACGCAGAAGCTCGGGACCGAGCCGCGCACCAGCGACTGGATCTGCCCCTGGTACTGCGGCATGACCGCGGCGGCCTGCTGCGCGGTGTCGAAGACGGCGATGCCGACGGTCACCGCGTTCCGCCCGGAGACGTAGGTGGCCCGCAGCAGTTCCAGGCAGCCGTGCGGCGCGAGGACGTTGCCCAGGCCGCCGGTTGTCCCCTTCCAGCACGGGTTGTCGGTGTTGGTGGCGGCGAGGGTGAAGGTCTGCCCGTCCACGTCGAGGTCGGCGGCGGTGTACAGGGTCGTGGTGGAGAGCGGGGCGGTGTCGGTCCCGACGCTGGAGATCACCTGGAGCGGCGTCAGCGGCGGCGTGGAGGTCGGTGCGGTGCCGCCGGACCGGCTCGCCGGTGCCGACGGGCTCCCGGACGGCCGGTCCGAGGCACCGGCCGAGGCGCCGGCGGAGGCATTGGCGGAGGCGCCGGCGGAGCCACTGGCCGAGGCACTGGCGCCGGCGGAGGCCGAGCCGGTGGCGCCGGTCGGCTGCCCGCCGCCCGGACCCGCGCCGGTCGTGGCCGTCGGCGCCAACCCGTGCAGGCTGCTGCCCCCGCCGTGCTGTCCGCTCCCGCCACCGGCGAACGCCGCCGCCACGGCGCCGAGGGCGACGACGCCCACCAGTGCCGCGGTCACCCCGCCGACCCGCAGCAGCCGGCCCCGGCGCCGCGCCCGCTCGTTGCGGTCCGCCAGCGCCTGCCAGTCGGGCACGTCCGAGGACGGCGGCCGGGCGGGCTGCACGTAGGAGGGGAGGCGGAGCGCGGCCAGATCTTGGGTCGGCGCAGTCTGGGTCGGCGCAGTCTGGCTCGGCGCGGTACGGGGCGGCGCGGCCTGGTCGGGCGGGCCCTGGGGCGGCGCGGTCGGCCTGCCCACGACCGGGGGGCGTCCGCCCGGCCGGGCCGCTGGGGGAGTGCCGTTCGGTATGCCCGTCCGCTCGTCCATGAGGCGAGAGCATAGTGATGCCGGTGGTGCCCGGCGGACGCCCGGGGGGCCGGTCCGGCGACCTGGGAATCCCCGCAGCGGCGGCGCTTTCTTGTTACCCACGGGTATCCAACCGGCCCGAATCCGCTTACGCTGCGGGCTATGGCAGACACGCGTACCAGCACCGGCGCCGACACCCGTAATCCCGTCGCGGAGGCAGGCTCCCGCACCGTCGCCGACGTGGTGACGCCTGCCCTCGTCGCCCGGCTGGCCGCCGGGGTCACCGCGGGCACCACCGGTGCGCCGCCGACCCTGGGCACCAGTCGCAACCCCTTCACCGGCGAGGTGCTGGCAGAGCTCCCCGAGTCCACCCCCGAGGACGTCGCCGCCGCCTTCGACCGGGCCCGCGCCGCCCAGCGCGGCTGGGCGCAGCGCTCCGTGCGCGAGCGCGAGGCGGTGCTGCTGCGCTTCCACGACCTGGTCCTGGCCGAACAGGCCGAACTGCTCGACCTGCTCCAGGCGGAGACCGGCAAGGCCCGCGTCCACGCCTTCGAGGAGGTCAGCGTCGCCGCCGTGGTCTCCCGCCACTACGGGCGCCGCTCGGCCGCCTACCTCAGGCCGCGCCGCCGCAGCGGGGTCTACCCGGTGCTGACCCAGGTCACCGAGGTGCGCCAGCCGAAGGGCGTGGTCGGCCAGATCACGCCCTGGAACTACCCGTTGGCGCTGCTCGTCGACGACGCCATCCCGGCCTTCGCGGCCGGCAACGCGGTCGTCACCAAGCCGGACACGCAGACCGCGCTCGCCCCGCTGCGCGCCCGCGAGCTGATGATCGAGGCCGGACTGCCCGCCGAGGCCTGGCAGATCGTGATCGGCGACGGTCCGGTGGTCGGCCCCGAGGTGGTCGCCCACGCCGACTACGTCTCGTTCACCGGCTCCACCCGCACCGGCCGGGACGTCGCCCAGCGCGCCGCCGCGCGGCTGGTCGCCTCCTCGATGGAGCTCGGCGGCAAGAACGCGATGATCGTGCTGGCCGATGCCGACCTGGACCGGGCGGCCGAGGGCGCGGTCCGCGCCTGCTTCGCCTCCGCCGGCCAGCTCTGCGTCTCCATCGAGCGGCTGTTCGTCGCCCGCGAGGTCGCCGACGCCTTCCTGGAGAAGTTCACCGCCCGGACCCGGGCGCTGCGGCTCGGCAACTCGCTCGGCTGGGGTGCGGACATGGGCTCGCTGGTCTCCGAGCGGCAGTTGGAGAACGTCGTCCGGCACGTCGACGAGGCGGTGCAGAACGGCGCCCGGGTACTGGCCGGCGGCCGGCCCCGGCCCGACGTCGGCCCGCTGTTCTACGAGCCGACCGTCCTGGACGGGGTGGACGCCGCCAGCGCGGTCTGCGCCGAGGAGACCTTCGGGCCGGTGGTCTCGGTCTACCGGTTCGACACCGAGGACGAGGCCGTGGCGCGGGCCAACGACACCCGCTACGGCCTCAACGCCAGTGTCTGGAGCAGCAGTCAGGCGCACGGCCGGCGGATCGCGGCCCGGCTGCAGGCCGGCACCGTCAACGTCAACGAGGCCTATGCCGCGACCTACGGCAGCGCGGCGGCGCCGATGGGCGGGATGGGCGACTCCGGGGTGGGCCGACGGCACGGCTCCGAGGGCATCCTCAGGTACACCGAGGTGCAGACGATCGCGGTGCAGCGGCTGGTCCCGGTGGCCCCGGCCTTCGGCCTGGACGACGAGCGCTTCGCCAAAGTGCTGACCCGCGCCCTGGGCGCGATGAAGGCGCTGCGGCTCCGGTAGTCCGCGCGCACCACCGTTCCAACCGTGGGTTCCACCGAGAGTTCCACCGTCAGTACGGCGGCGCACGCCGCCGGTCGGGTATGTCGGCACCAGTGAATCGGGGAGCAGCGTCGATGGCGAAGGACAGTCAACCGGTGGACGGCGGATCGGTTCCGCAGGCCGAGCCGGGCTACGACTACGACGTGGTCGTGGTCGGCTCCGGCTTCGGCGGTTCGGTCGCCGCGCTGCGGCTGACCGAGAAGGGCTACACGGTCGCGGTGGTGGAGGCCGGCCGCCGGTTCACCCCGGAGAGCCTGCCGAAGAACTCCTGGGACAGCCGCAACTACCTGTGGGCGCCCGCGCTCGGCTGCTACGGCATCCAGCGCTTCCACGTGCTGAAGGACGTGATGGTGCTCGGCGGGGCGGGCGTCGGCGGGGGCTCGCTGAACTACGCCAACACCCTCTATGTGCCGCCGGAGGCGTTCTTCCAGGACCCGCAGTGGAAGTCCATCACCGACTGGGCGGAGGAGCTGGCCCCCTTCTACGACCAGGCCAAGCGGATGCTCGGGGTCCGCACCAACCCCACGGTCACCCCCTCCGACGTGTACCTCAGGGCGTCCGCCGAGAAGCTGGGCTACGGCGACACCTTCCACCTGGCGCCGGTCGGCGTGTTCTTCGGCGACGGACAGGACGCCGGCGGCGCGGGCCCGCAGGCCGCCCCCGGCACCGAGGTGGCGGACCCCTACTTCGGCGGGGCCGGCCCGCGCCGCCGGGCCTGCACCGAGTGCGGGGAGTGCATGACCGGCTGCCGGCACGGCGCCAAGAACACCCTGACCGAGAACTACCTCTACCTCGCCGAGCGGAACGGCGCGCAGATCCTGCCGATGACCACGGTCACCCGGATCCGCGAGGACGGCGAGGGCTTCGCCGTCGACACCAGGCCCACCGACGCCCGCTCCAAGGCAGCCGCGCGCCGGAGCTCGCGCACCGTCCGCGCCCGCCGGGTGGTGGTCGCGGCCGGCACCTACGGCACCCAGCGGCTGCTGCACCAGCTGCGCGACGAGGGCCAGCTGCCGCGGATCTCGGCCCGGCTGGGGGAGCTGACCCGGACCAACTCGGAGGCGCTGGTCGGCTCGATGACCAGCGACCGGCGGCTCGGCGGGCGGGCCGACTTCACCAAGGGCGTCGCCATCACCTCCTCGGTGCACCCGGACGACAGCACCCACATCGAACCGGTGCGGTACGGCCGGGGCTCCAACGCCATGGGCTGGATGTCGATCATGCAGGTGACCGGCGGCGGCCGGACGCCGCCGGTGCTGCGCTTCCTCGGCCTCGCCCTGCGCCGGCCCGACCTGCTGCTCCGCTCGCTGAACAAGCGGCGCTGGTCGGAGCGGGTGATCATCGGCCTGGTGATGCAGTCGCTGGACAACTCGGTGGTGGTGGAGCGCAAGAAGTCCGGGCCCGGCAAGGGCGGGCTGACCTCCCGGCAGGGCCACGGCGCCCCCAACCCCAAGTGGATACCTGCGGCCGAGGCCTCCGCCCGGGGCGTCGCCGCGGAGATCAACGGCTTCCCCGGGAGCGCCCTGAGCGACCTCTTCGGCCGCACCCTCACCGCGCACTTCCTCGGCGGCTGCGTCATCGGCGCCTCGGCCGAGCAGGGCGTGATCGACCCCTACCAGCGGCTCTACGGCTACCCGGGGATCACCGTGGCGGACGGCTCGGCCGTCTCCGCCAACCTCGGCGTCAACCCCTCGCTGACGATCACGGCGCAGGCCGAGCGGGCGCTGTCGATGTGGCCCAACAAGGGCGAGGCCGATCCCCGGCCGGCCCAGGGCGAGGCGTACCGGCGGGTCGCGCCGGTGGCTCCGCAGCGCCCCGCGGTTCCGTCGGACGCCTTCGCGGCGCTGCGGCTGCCGCTGCTGCCGGTCCCGGTGGTACCACCGGCCCCGCCGGGCGAGTGAGTCGCAGGTCACATCCGCTACGGCGCCGATTCTGCCGAAAACTCCGCCAACCCCCGCGCCGGGCCGCTAGATTCCCGATCAGAACCCGCCCGCGTCGACGACCACCGTCGCCGCGGGCGGTGTCATCTCGGGGGAGTGCCGTGGTTGTTGCGAACGAGGTGCGGTGAACGAGTCAGGGCGGGTCGAGGCGTTCAGCGACGGGGTCTTCGCCGTCGCCATCACCCTGCTGGTCCTGGGCATCAAGGTGCCCTCGGGGTCCGGCATGTGGCACCAGATCACCAGCGAGGACGGCTCGTCCTACGCCGCCTACGCGCTCACCTTCCTGGTGATCGGCATCATGTGGGCCAACCACCACCAGGTGTTCGGCTTCGTCTCCCAGGTCGACCGGGCGCTGCTCTTCTTCAACCTGCTGCTGCTGATGGTCGTGGTCGCCCTGCCCTGGGCGGCGGACGTCGTCGCCAACTACCTGGACAAGCCGGCCGAGGCCTCCAATGCGATGGCCATCTACAGCGGCTTCATGGTGGCCCACTCGATCACCTTCTCGCTGCTGTGGTGGTGGCTCACCCGGACCGGCCACTGCTTCGACGCCAGGGTGGACACGGTCGCCGCCCGGGCCATGCGGCTGCGGTTCGCGGTGGGCCTGGTGGTCTACCCGGTCCTGCTCGGGCTGTCCTTCGTCTCGGCGCTGCTGGCGCTGGCGCTGCACGGGGTGCTGGCGCTCTACTACGCCTTCAACCAGCTCCCGGTGCCGGTGCGGCCGGCCGGGCCGGTGCCGGCTGAGGGAAGGGCAGAGGGCCCCGCGGGGGAAGACGGGGCCCTCTGACTGCATGCACGCGGCGTCAGGGCTGCGCCGGTGCTGCGGAAACGGCACCGGGGGGTGGGTGCCGTCCGTCGGTTGGTCCGGTGGGTCGGCCTGCCGGCCTGTGGGCCAACGTCGGGTGGTGGCCTGTGAGGGCGAACCGGTGGAGTGAACCTCCGGGGCGAACGGGACGGGCGCGTGGGGCGCGCATCCGGGTCATGCGCCCCATGGGCGTGACAGCGGTCGCGTCGGCGACTCCATGTCACTCAACGTGATGACGGAAGGGTTCCGGCCGCTCGGGATCGACCGTGCGGAATCCGGTTGTCCGTCCCGCTGCGAACTAATTCTGGTCCACCCCCTCACCAGCATCGTGGGGGATATGGACGGGTTTCCGCAAGCAGTTCGACCCACTTCGGCATAGTCGATTTTCAGGCTCGTCCGGGCGGGGGTGGCGCGAGGGGCGCGGCGGGTGGCTGTCACGCTCTGCAAGGAGAGGTCGCGGGGAGCACGGTGTTCGCGCGCGCCGGGGACGGTACCCGTGGTGCGGATGGCTCCGGGGGGACGGTGAGGGGAGCGGCCGCAGGCGGTCCGGGGCGGCCGTGGGCACCGTCCCGGGCTGCTCAGGGGTGGTCCGGCGACCGGCGTCCCGGCTGCCGGACCACCCCCTCACGTCCAGTCGCTACCGGGCCGCTGTCCCCTGCTGTCCGGTCGCAGTGTCGATGCGAGGTCCCACGACGGGCCGCTGACGGCACGTCTCATCGCATCGGCTGACTGTCCTGCACACTCCACGCGTGGTCCTGCTGCCGTGCGCGACCCCCGGAAGAAGAGGGAGCGGGTCCGCATCCCTGGAGGGGACGCGGACCCGGCACGGTCATCGGGCACAACGAATTCACTGACGAGGAGTCACGCCCTCTGGTCCGTGGCGAACGGGTGAAGCGGGTACGATGTCGCCCATGTTCATCACGGCGTACGTCTTTAGCTATGGCACCGGAGGCTCCGGCTGCCATGGCGATGCCGCCTGCTGAACGTACGAGACAGGCATCGCACAAGCGCCCCGGGCCACTGGCCCGGGGCGCTTGTCGTCTCCCCGGACCGGGCCCCGTCCTCCAGGGAGAGACCATCATGAGCAGCACCCCCGTCAGCAGCGCGGCCGCCGTCGGCACCACCTCTGTGGCCGAGCCCGAGGCCGAGGCGGTCATCGCCGGCGCGCGCGCCCGGATCGACGCGCTGGACGAGCGCATCCTCGCCCTCGTCCAGGAGCGGATGGCGGTCTCCGCCGAGGTCCAGACCGCCCGGATCGGCAGCGGCGGCCCCCGGGTCGCCCTCACCCGCGAGATGGAGATCCTGGCCCGCTACCGCGCGGCGCTGGGCCCGCAGGGCACGGAGGTCGCCATGCAGCTGCTGCAGCTCTGCCGGGGCCGGGTCTGACCCCGTTCCCGACCCCGTTCCCGACCCCGTTCCCGACCCCGGTTCCCGGCGCCCGTCGCGACCTCGCGGCAGGCGCCGCCGGACCTGGCCGGTACCATGGGGGAACAGCCCCCATCGCACCGCCGGAAGGCCGCCACGTGGCATCAGCGACCCCCGACCACCAGGCCGAGACTGCGCACTCCGAAGGAGCCGTCCTCGTCGTCGACTTCGGCGCGCAGTACGCCCAGCTCATCGCGCGCAGGGTCCGTGAGGCCCATGTGTACAGCGAGATCGTCCCCTCCACCATGCCGGTGGCGGAGATGCTCGCGAAGAAGCCCCAGGCGATCATCCTCTCCGGTGGTCCCTCGTCCGTCTACGCCGAGAAGGCGCCCTCGCTCGACCGCTCACTGTTCGAGGCCGGGGTCCCGGTCTTCGGCATGTGCTACGGCTTCCAGCTGATGGCCATCTCCCTCGGCGGCACCGTCGACAACAGCGGTGCCCGTGAGTACGGCCGCACCCCGCTGACGGTCTCCGAGACCGGCTCGACGCTGTTCGCCGGCACCCCCGCCGAGCAGTCGGTGTGGATGTCGCACGGCGACGCCTGCTCCGCCGCGCCCGAGGGCTTCACCGTCACCGCCTCCACCGAGGTCGTGCCGGTCGCCGCCTTCGAGGACGACGCGCGCAAGCTCTACGGCGTCCAGTACCACCCCGAGGTGCTGCACTCCACCTACGGGCAGCAGGTGCTGGAGCACTTCCTCTACCGGGGCGCGGGCATCAAGCCCGACTGGACCACCGGCAATGTGATCGAGGAGCAGGTCGCCCTGATCAAGGCGCAGGTCGGCGACAAGCGCGCCATCTGCGGCCTGTCCGGCGGCGTGGACTCGGCGGTCGCCGCGGCCCTGGTGCAGAAGGCCATCGGTTCCCAGCTGACCTGCGTCTACGTCGACCACGGGCTGATGCGCAAGGGCGAGTCCGAGCAGGTCGAGAAGGACTTCGTGGCCGCCACCGGCGTCCGGCTGAAGGTCGTCGACGCCGAGGAGCGCTTCCTCACCGCGCTGGCCGGAGTCTCCGACCCGGAGCAGAAGCGCAAGATCATCGGCCGGGAGTTCATCCGGGTCTTCGAGCAGGCCGCGGCCGAGATCGTCGCCGAGGCCGGCGCCCACGGCGAGTCCGTGGAGTTCCTGGTCCAGGGCACGCTCTACCCGGACGTGGTCGAGTCCGGCGGCGGCACCGGCACCGCCAACATCAAGTCGCACCACAATGTCGGCGGCCTGCCCGAGGACCTCCAGTTCGCGCTGGTCGAGCCGCTGCGCCAGCTGTTCAAGGACGAGGTCCGGCAGGTCGGCGCGGAGCTCGGGCTGCCCGAGGAGATCGTCCAGCGCCAGCCGTTCCCCGGCCCCGGCCTGGGCATCCGGATCGTCGGCGAGGTCACCAAGGAGCGGCTCGACCTGCTCCGCGAGGCCGACGCCATCGCCCGCGCCGAGCTGACCGCGGCCGGCCTGGACCGCAGCATCTGGCAGTGCCCGGTGGTCCTGCTCGCGGACGTCCGCTCGGTCGGCGTCCAGGGCGACGGCCGCAGCTACGGCCACCCGATCGTGCTGCGCCCGGTCTCCTCCGAGGACGCCATGACCGCCGACTGGTCGCGGGTGCCCTACGAGGTGCTGGCGAAGATCTCGACCCGGATCACCAACGAGGTCGCCGACGTCAACCGAGTCGTGCTGGACGTCACCAGCAAGCCCCCGGGCACCATCGAGTGGGAGTAGTCCCACCCGCGCAGGCGTCGACCGCGCCGCCACCCGGCCTTCGTCCGGGTGGCGGCGCGGTCGTTTCCGGGAACGGCTGGTCCCGGGACCTCTGGTCAACGACGCTACCGGGGGGTAGCTTCCAGAGCGAGGACAGGAATCCGCCGAGGAGAGCCGCCATGACCAACCCGCCCCCCGCCCCCGTACCCATGGACCAACTGCAGTTCGCCCTGCCGCAGACCTTCGCGACCGTCGAGGAGGAGCGGCAGCACCGCAAGGAGCGGCTGGTGGTGGCGCTGCGGCTGTTCGGCCGCTTCGGCTTCGAGGAGGGCGTGGCCGGTCACATCACCGCCCGCGACCCCGAGTGGACCGACCACTTCTGGGTGAACCCCTTCGGCATGTCCTTCAAGCACATCAAGGTCAGCGACCTGATCCTGGTGAACCACGAGGGCCAGGTCGTGGCCGGCCGGCACCACGTCAACCAGGCCGCGTTCGCGATCCACGCCCAGGTCCACGCCGCCCGCCCGGACGTCGTCGCCGCCGCCCACAGCCACTCGGTGCACGGCAAGACGCTGTCCTCGCTGGGCGAGCTGCTGGAGCCGCTGACCCAGGACGTCTGCGCCTTCTACGAGGACCACGCGCTGTTCGACGACTACACCGGCGTCGTCCTGGACGTGGAGGAGGGGCGCCGGATAGCCAAGGCCCTCGCCGGCCACAAGGCGGTCATCCTGCGCAACCACGGGCTGCTGACCGTCGGCGACAGCGTGGACGCCGCCGCCTGGTGGTTCATCACCATGGAGCGCTCCTGCCAGGTCCAGCTGCTGGCCAAGGCGGCCGGCAAGCCGGTCCACATCAGCCACGAGAACGCGGTGGTGACCCGCGAGCAGCTCGGCAACGACCTGGTGGCCTGGATCAACTACCAGCCGCTGGCCCAGCAGGCGCTGCGCACCGAGCCCGACATGTTCGAGTAGCGGTCGTCCTACCGGAACGGGCGATCGAAGCCGGTGGGGTCGTACGGCGCGTACTCGGTGCCGCCGTCGGAGGACTCCGGCGCCGGCTCCGACGCCCGCTTCTCCCCGCCCCGGTCGCCCGCCATCCGGTACAGCGCGGCGGCCAGCCCGCCGGCCCCCAGGGCGATCAGCACCAGCGGGATCACCAACTGCCCGTCCACGCGCACCATGCCCGCCGACTCCAGCAGGTAGAGCACCGCGACGGCGACGAAGGCCACCCCGGTGACCAGCGAGAACAGATCGAGTCGATGGCGCCTCACTGGGTGACCTCCACTTGTCCCGCCCCGACCGACAGGTCGAGGTCGATCGTTCCGTACTCCGCCGCACCGCCCGCGTTCAGCGTCTCCGTCCGGGAGGCGGAGACGCCCCCGCTGCCGTCGCCGCCGGGCAGGACCACCGCGCCCGCGCCCACCTTGGCGGTGATCACGATCTCGGGCCCGGTGGGCAGCTGCACCCGGAGCAGCCCCGCGCCCAGGCTCGCCCTGGTGTGCGCCTGCTGTCCGGCCCCGGGCCGCACGTCGGCCAGGTCCAGCGTCGCCTGACCGGAGCCCAGCTGGTAGGACGGCGCCAACTGGCCGACCGCCGCCGGCGCCCAGCGGATGTGCTGGAACGAGGTGCGCAGCGGTACCGGGCTGGCGCCCACCGCCGCCACGGCCAGGGTCAGCAGGGTCGCCCAGAGCACCAGGCCCCGGCCGCGTCCCCAGCGGGTGCCGACGATCAGTCCCAGGCCGAGCACCAGCAGGGCGGCGGCCAGCACCGCGAGCAGGCTCACGCCGTGGTGGGTGCGCACGCCGACGGCCCACATCACGCCGCCGGTGATCACCGCGAGGCAGAAGAAGACCGAGCCGAGCGCCGAGCGCCTCCGCCGGGGCGGTTCCGGCCGCTGCTCCCGCTGCCGGGGCCCGGGGTCCGGGGCCGCCGGCGGCTCCGGCGGCGGCACCCGGAACGGGCTCGGCTCCGGATCGGCGAGCGGCGGCGGTGGCGTCGTCCCGGGCTTCAGCAGCGGGTCCAGCCGCTGCCACCAGGCCGGGGCGGGCGGGGCGATGGCATCGGTCGCGATCACCGCGGTCGTGGCCGTGGCCGTGGCAGCGGTGGCGGCCGGCCGTGGCGGCTGCGGTTCGCCGGCCGGGGCCGACAGCGGGGCGTCGGCCGGAGCCGAGGCGTCCGCGACCGGCGGTACCGGCCTGGCCTGGAACCGGTCCGGGTCGTAGCGCAGCGCGGCGAAGGCCAGCAGCGCGATCAGCAGCAGCGGGAACAGGTGGTCGCTGTCGCCCATGTAGGAGAAGAAGATCCCGGTGCCCAGCACCGTGACCAGCACCGCCCCCAGCGACTGGCCGTCCACCCGCCCGGACATCAGCCGCTTCAGCTCGCTCGGGCCGTCCTGCTCGACCGGGATGATCAACCAGGCCAGCCCGTAGATGAACAGGCCCACCCCGCCGGACAGGCAGAGCACGGCGACGACCACCCGGAACACCACCGGGTCGATGTTCAGATGGCGGCCGAGTCCGCCGCACACCCCGGCCACCACCCGGTGGCTGGTGCTGCGTTCCAGCGGCGGCCGGGTCGGCGCGCGCGGTCCCTCCGGTGGCTCTGCCGTTCCCGACTCCGGTGCGGGCGGTGTCTCCTCTGTCATACCGCCATCCTCCGGCCCGCCCGCCGCTGCGCCCATCCGTCATCTCCCTGGTCCGACCCTGAGGCCAACCCTGACACAGCTCGGGGCAACGACAGGGAAGGTTCCTGCGCAACCCTGATGCCCGGCACACCCCGACCGTGTGACGATCAGGGGGTGGCAGCAGCAGACCTCACCCCCGAGAGCACCGAAGCCGAGCCCGTGCGCATCCGGAAGCTCTACCGGATCCCCGAGGGACGGATGATCAGCGGGGTGGCCAACGGGCTCGCCGCCCACCTCGGCGTCCCGGTCTTCTGGGTGCGCGCGGCCTTCGTGGTGCTGCTGCTCGGCAACGGCCTGGGTGCGCTGCTCTACGCGGCCTTCTGGTTCGCGGTGCCGCTGGGCATCCGCAGCGTGCCCAGCTACTGGCAGCAGGGCAGTGTCGGGCCCTACTCGCTGGTCAAGGAGGAGCGCGGCTGGCGGCGGGTGCGCCGGGCGCTCCAGCAGACCCTCCAGGGCGAGCCGCTCGGCGGTCCCGGGCCGCGCCCGCGCGCCGGTGAGGCCGAGGCGCACCGGGGGCCGCTGCTGGCCCTGATAGCACTGGTCGCCGGCGTCCTGGTGCTCTTCAACACCCTGACCAAGCAGTCGAGTTCGCCCTACATCTGGCCGTTCCTGGTGGCCGGGCTCGGGGTGGCCGTGGTCTGGCGGCAGGCCGACGACGCCCGCTGGGCGCGCTGGTTCTCGCTCGGCGACGGCAAGCGGAACTCGGCGCTGCTCCGGCTCTGCGCCGGGGTGGTGCTGGTCGCCGCCGGGGTGGTCGGCTTCCTGGTGGAGTCCGGCTCCATCGGCGACTTCGCCAAGGTCTTCCAGGCCGTGCTCGCGGTCCTGGCCGGGGTGCTGCTGCTCGGCGGGCCCTACATGCTGCGGATGTGGCAGGACCTCAGCGCCGAGCGGCGCGAGCGGATCCGGGCCCAGGAGCGGGCCGAGGTCGCCGCGCACATCCACGACTCGGTGCTGCACACGCTGACCCTGATCCTCCGCAACGCCGACGACTCCAAGGAGGTCTCCCGGCTGGCCCGTGCCCAGGAGCGGGACCTGCGGCAGTGGCTCTACCGTCCGTCCGGTCCCGGCGAGTCCGCCGGCGCGCCGGCCACCCTGGCCGAGTCGATCCGCGCGGTCGCCGCCGAGGTGGAGGACCTGCACGGGATCCCGGTCGAGTTCATCCACGTCGGCGACTGCCCGATGGACGAGGGGCTCGCCGCCCAGGTCCAGGCGACCAGGGAGGCGGTGGTGAACGCCGCCAAGTACGGCGGCGGCGAGCCGGTCTCGGTGTATGCCGAGGTCGAAGGGAATACGGTGTGGGTGTTCGTCCGTGATCGCGGGCCCGGTTTCGACCTGGCCTCGGTGCCGGAGGACCGGATGGGCGTGCGCGGGTCGATCATCGGCCGGATGCAGCGGCACGGCGGGCACGCCCGGGTACGACCGGCACCGGCCGGCGGTACCGAGGTCGAACTTGAGATGGAGAGGGCCGAGGGATGACGGGCGGGGAAGAGAGCACCGAGGGAACCGCGGCCGTCGGCCGCCGGGCGCGGGTCGTCCTGGTCGACGACCACCGGATGTTCCGTACCGGCGTGCGCGCCGAGATCGGGCAGACCGAGGCCACCGGCGTGGACGTGGTCGGCGAGGCGGACGATGTCGAGCAGGCCGTCGCGGTGGTCACCGCGACCAGGCCGGACGTGGTCCTGCTGGACGTGCACCTGCCCGGCGGCGGCGGGGTCGAGGTGCTGCGGCGCTGCGCCTCGCTGATGCCCGGCGGCACCGCGCCGGCGGACTCGCCCGAGGGCGCGGGGGCGGTGCGCTTCCTGGCGCTGTCGGTCTCCGACGCGGCCGACGACGTCATCGGCGTGATCCGCGGCGGCGCGCGCGGCTATGTCACCAAGACCATCACCGGCACCGACCTGGTGGACGCGATCTTCCGGGTCGCCGACGGCGACGCGGTCTTCTCACCCCGACTGGCCGGCTTCGTACTGGATGCCTTCGCCGCGACCGACACCCCTCCGGTCGACGAGGACCTGGACCGGCTCACCACCAGGGAGCGCGAGGTGCTGCGGCTGATCGCGCGCGGCTACGCGTACAAGGAGATCGCCAAGCAGCTGTTCATCTCGGTGAAGACGGTCGAGAGCCATGTCTCGGCGGTGCTGCGCAAGCTCCAGTTGAGCAACCGTCACGAACTGACCCGCTGGGCGACCGCCCGCCGACTGGTCTGACCGACCTGGATCCGCCGGCTCCGGGTTCAGCTCCGGGTTCAGCTCCGGTCGCCGGTCCGGGCACCGTGCCCGCCGAGGTACTCCGACGGGACCGCGTCGGTCAGCCAGACGCCGTTGGCACTGACCCGGAACCGGTGGCCCGCGGCGGCCATCCGGGCCGCGTCCACCACCAGCACCACCGGGCGACCCCGGCGGGCGCCGACCCGGCCGGCCGTCTCCCGGTCGGGGGAGAGGTGCACGGCGTGCCGCTGCATCGGGCGCAGCCCCTCGCGGCGGATGGCGGCCAGCGCGCCGGGGTGGGTGCCGTGGAACAGCACGGCGGGCGGTTCGGCCTCGGCGTAGCCCAGCTCCACCTGGACGCTGTGGCCCTGGCTGGCCCGGATCCGGGTGCCGGTGGCGTCGAAGGCGAAGCGCTGCTTGTCGTTGTCGGCCACCACGCGGTCCAGCCGGTCCCGGGTCATCGGCCGCCGGTGCGCGGCCAGCGCCGCCAGCAGTTCGTCGACGGCGACCCAGCCGCCCGGGTCGAGGGTGAGGCCGATCCGGTCGGGTTCGTGCCGGAGCACCAGGGAGAGGAAACGCGACTGCTTCACCGTCTGTGCGGTGTCAGGGTCGTTCGAATGTGACATGTCCGATGACGGTACGGAGTCGCCGCAGGCGCTGTCTCCCGGTTTTTGCGGCGGCTGCCGGCTTTTGGAGAGGGCTGTCGGCGGGGCGGCCTAGACTCGGAGACGATGAGCAGCCTCTTTGACGACATCCCCCTGCCCGGCCTGGACGCCCCGGGTGACGCGCCGTACGACGACGCCCCCTTCGACGGCGCGCCCTTCGACGACGCCCCCTACGAGGAGGAGCTGCCCGCCGACCTGTTCGCGGGCCGTTTCGACGCGCCGCCGCCCGGCCGGGACGCGTTCCACCGCGACGGCGCCCCGCGCACCGTCGTGGATCCGGTGCAGCTGCTGGACGGGATGAACCCGCAGCAGCGCGAGGCCGTGGTGCACGCCGGGTCGCCGCTGCTGATCGTGGCCGGCGCCGGTTCGGGCAAGACCCGGGTGCTGACCCACCGGATCGCCTACCTGCTCGCGGCGCGGGGGGTGCAGCCGGGGGAGATCCTGGCCATCACCTTCACCAACAAGGCCGCCGGTGAGATGCGCGAGCGGGTCGAGGACCTGGTCGGCCCCCGGGCCAAGGCGATGTGGGTGTCCACCTTCCACAGCGCCTGCGTCCGGATCCTGCGCCGCGAGAGCAAGCTGCTGGGCTTCACCTCCAGCTTCTCGATCTACGACTCGGCCGACTCCCAGCGGCTGATGGCGCTGTGCTGCCGGGACCTGGACCTCGACCCCAAGCAGTTCCCGCCGAAGTCCTTCACCTCGAAGGTGTCGAACCTCAAGAACGAGCTCATCGACGAGGAGACCTACGCCGGGCAGGCCGAGAACCCGATGGAGCGGAAGCTCGCGGAGGCCTACACCCTGTACCAGCGGCGGCTGCGCGAGGCCAACGCGCTGGACTTCGACGACATCATCATGACCGCGGTGCACCTGCTGCAGGCGTTCCCGAGCGTCGCCGAGTACTACCGCCGCCGCTTCCGGCACATCCTGGTGGACGAGTACCAGGACACCAACCACGCCCAGTACACCCTGGTCCGGGAGCTGTCCGGGGGCGCGGCCGGCTCCGGGCCCAAGATGACGGTGGACGGCGAGTACGTCAATCCGGCGGCGGCCGGGCTGGCGTCGGTGCCGCCGGCCGAGCTGTGCGTGGTCGGTGACGCGGACCAGTCGATCTACGCCTTCCGGGGTGCGACCATCCGCAACATCCTCGACTTCGAGGAGGACTACCCGAGCGCGACCACGATCCTGCTGGAGCAGAACTACCGCTCCACCCAGACCATCCTGAGCGCCGCCAACGCGGTGATCGAGCGCAACACCAACCGCCGGGCCAAGAACCTGTGGACGGCGGGCGCGGACGGCGCCCGGATCGTCTCCTACGTCGCGGACGACGAGCACGGCGAGGCCCAGTTCGTCGCCGACGAGGTCGACCGGCTGTGCGACGCCGGCGACGCCCGCCCCGGCGATGTCGCGGTCTTCTACCGGACCAACGCCCAGTCCCGGGTGTTCGAAGAGGTGTTCATCCGGGTCGGGCTGCCCTACAAGGTCGTCGGCGGGGTGCGCTTCTACGAGCGCAAGGAGGTCAAGGACGTCCTGGCCTACCTGCGGGTGCTGTCCAACCCCGAGGACACGGTGCCGCTGCGGCGGATCCTCAACGTTCCCAAGCGCGGGATCGGCGACCGTGCCGAGGCGATGATCGACGCGCTGGCCCAGCGCGAGCGGATCTCCTTCGCCGAGGCGCTGCGGCGCGTGGACGAGGCATACGGGATGGCCGCGCGCTCGGCCAACGCGGTGAAGAAGTTCAACGAGCTGCTGGCCAAGCTGCGCGGCGTGGTCGACTCGGGCGCGGGTGCGGCGGCCGTGCTGGAGGCGGTGCTGGAGGAGACCGGCTACCTGGCCGAGCTGCAGGCCTCGACCGACCCCCAGGACGAGACCCGGGTCGAGAACCTGCAGGAACTCGCGGCCGTGGCCCTGGAGTTCGAGCAGGCCGAGGCGGCGGCCGAGGCCGCGCTCGCCTCGGCCGAGGGGGAGCTCGACGCCGAGGACCCCGACGCCGAGCCGGTGGCCCGCGGCCTGGCCGGCTTCCTGGAGCGGGTGGCTCTGGTCGCCGACTCGGATCAGATTCCGGATGATGAGGGGGGCGAGAACAAGGGCGTCATCACGCTGATGACGCTGCACACGGCCAAGGGGCTGGAGTTCCCAGTGGTCTTCCTCACCGGCATGGAGGACGGCGTCTTCCCGCACCAGCGTGCCCTCGCTCAGCCCAAGGAGCTGGAGGAGGAACGCCGACTGGCGTACGTCGGGCTGACCCGGGCCCGCGAGCGGCTCTACCTCTCCCGCGCCGTGCTGCGCTCGGCCTGGGGCCAGCCCTCGTACAACCCGGCCTCGCGCTTCCTGGAGGAGATCCCGCCGACGCTGGTCGACGAGAAGCGCTCGGCCGCCTCGGCGGCGCCCTCGGCCAGGGGCGGCTTCGGCGGCTCCTCGCGCGGCTCGTCCAGCGGTCTGACCAGCGGCTTCGGCAGCGGCTCGGGCAAGCGGGCGGCGCCGGCCGGCTGGGGCAGGAGCGCGGGCCGGATGAAGGACCGCCCGGCGGTCTCGCTGGCCGTCGGCGACCGGGTCACCCACGACCGCTTCGGTCTCGGCACGGTCGTCGCCGTGGCCGGCCCGGCCGACGACGCCAAGGCCACCATCGACTTCGGCACCGAGGGCACCAAGCAACTGCTGCTCCGCTACGCCCCGGTGGAGAAGCTCTGAGCCCGGCCGTCAGGTACTGGTCGTCCGTCAGGTACTGGCCGTCCGTCAGGCGGTGAGCCGTTCGGCCGCAGTGAGTCGGACGGCGGGGGCGGGCGGGTTCGACAGGCGCTGCCGGAGCAGGGCCAGCACCTGGGGATGGACCGGCAGCGAGACATGGCCGGCCCCGGCCACCCGGATGTTCTCCACCAGCAGGTCGGGGTGGAGCAGCCGGGCGCTGCCGGGTGGCAGCACCAGCGGGTCGAAGTCGCCCCAGAAGCAGAGGAACCGGGTGTCGCAGTCCGGCGCGGGGGCGCTCAGCGTCCGCAGCGTCCGGCTGCCCGGCAGGAGTTGACGGGCCAGCGGCAGCGGATGGAGCAGCAGCGCGGTGGGGGTGCCGCTGTGCGGGGTGCCGAGGGTGGCCACCGTGTGGACGTGCTCGGATCCGCCGAGGTGCTGGACGTAGTAGCGGGCGATCAGCCCGCCGAGGCTGTGGCCGACCACCGCGACCCGCTCACCCCCGTACAGCTGCCGGGTGCTGACCACCTGTCGGCCGAAGCGGACGGCGGCGCCGTGGACGTCCGCGGTCAGCGGGCTGTAGCCGAGGGCGTGCACATGCTCCCAGCCGTGGCTGCGCAGTGAGCGCCGGAGCAGGGTGAACACGGCACGGTTCTCGAACAGGCCGTGCAGCAGCAGCACCGGGGCGTGTCCGGGCGGGGCCGTGCCGGTGCGCCGGGACGGCTGCGGCGGGTGGACGCAGGTCGGGGCCGGCGGCGGCCAGCGGCCGGGGGTGAGGCCGGTCGGCGCGAGCAGCAGTTGCCCGGCGAGGGCGGCGGTCTCCAGCCCGGCGGCGCGGACGAGGTCGACGGTTCGGCGCAGAGGGATGCAGCTCACGGCTCCGGACTCCCAGGTGCAGGCGGACGCAGGGGCCGGCGGACAGGTCCCGTGGTCGGACGGACAGGGGCGCACGGTGCCGGGTGAAGTGGGTGGGCACGGGTGGATTGCGGCCGGGCGGCGCCGGGTCCAACGTGCGGTGAACGTTGGTTCCGGTGTGATTCTCCCCTCGGTCGGGGCCGTGAAACGGCGCAGGGGCAGCGCGGACGATAACCTCCGCCCTAGCGATGCGAACGACTGTTAACGTCGGGCGCACGGGGCAGAACCAGGAAACGGACGCGGAAACCCGGTCGGGGTCGTCCGCGCTGACGCAGGAGGCAACGATGGGTGTGTCCGGACCGATCCGTGTGGTGGTGGCCAAGCCGGGCCTGGACGGCCACGACCGCGGGGCCAAGGTGATCGCCCGGGCGCTCCGGGACGCGGGTATGGAGGTCATCTACACCGGGCTGCACCAGACCCCGGCGCAGATCGTGGACACCGCGATCCAGGAGGACGCCGACGGCATCGGCCTGTCGATCCTCTCCGGCGCGCACATGACCCTCTGCGCCAAGGTGGTGGAGCTGCTCCGCGAGCGCGAGGCGGAGGACATCAAGCTCTTCTGCGGCGGCATCATCCCGGAGGACGACATCCCGCTGCTGAAGGAGATGGGCGTGGCGGAGATCTTCACCCCCGGGGCGTCGACCCGGGACGTGGTGGCCTGGGTGGTCGGCCATGTGGGCTCGGGCGCGGCGGCGTAGCGGCCTCCTGGTTCCGTCCCGCCGCCCCTGTCGGGCGGCGGGACGGAACCGGCGCCGCTAGCTGCCCAGGGCCATCCAGCGTTCGGGCTGGGCGAGTGGCTCGAAGCCCGCCTTGGCGTAGACCCCGTGGGCGTCCGCCGTGGCCAGCATGATGCGGCGGAGGCCGTACGGGGCGAGGTGGTCCCGGACGCCGGCGGCCAGGGCGGTGCCGAGGCCCTTGCCGCGTACGGCGGGTGAGATGAAGACGTCGCAGAGCCAGGCGAAGGTCGCCCGGTCGGTGACGACCCGGGCATAGCCGACCTGGGCGTCGGAGGCGCGGTCGTAGACGCCGAAGTTGAGCGAATTGGCGATGGCGCGGTCCTGCTTCGCGCGGGGGCGGCCGAGGGCCCAGTAGGAGTCCAGCGACAGCCACTGGTGGATCAGTTCGGCGTCGAGGCGGGCCGGGTCGGTGGAGAGCTCGTAGCCCTCCGGGAAGTCGATGGTCATGGGGCATCCAAGCAACCGGAGCTTTCGGAGGGCCACCGGATATCCGCTCCGAACAGCGGACGCCAGGGACCGAACACCGGAGCCCGGGCACCGTACGCCGGTCACGGCCGGGTCGGCTCGGCCAGCTCGGCCAGCATCGTGGTGCGGAGCCGGAGGGTCGCGCCGAGGCGGCCGAAGGTCTCCTCCCAGGCGGGGGAGGCGTTCACCGCCAGGGCCGCCAGCTCCTCGGCCATCTCCGGGGCGAGGCAGCGCTCGGTCACGCCGATCACCCCGCTGTGGCTCCACGGGTAGCCGCCGGCGGCGGCCACCCCGGACAGCGCCGCCAGCACGGCCCCGCCCAGTGCCGCCGGCCATGGCGCCGGGCAGGCGACCAGCAGTTGGAAGGTCTCGGCCAGACCGTGCCGCCGCACGTACCCGGCCGTCCAGCCGGCCCGCTCGGCCGGCTCCAGCACGGTCAGCAGCTTCGCCGCCGTGCCCACCGGGGCGGGCTCCCCGGCGGTCAGGGACAGCAGCGCCCGCGCCCAGTCGCGGTCGTTCTGCCGGACGGCGGCGCGGGCCCAGGCGTCCCGCAGGTCCTGCTGCCAGGTCTCGGAGACCGGCAGGGCCAGCACCGCCTCGGCCGGTCCGATCCGTTCCGCCCAGACCGCCAGCGGGGTCGCGGCGACGGTCTCGCCGAGCCAGAAGGCGCGGTCCGAGCGCCCGGTCGGCGAGGCGGCCGGGATGCCGTCCCGCTGCATCGCCGCGTCGCAGGCCGTCGGCGGATGGACGGCCAGTCTGGGCCCGTCGGCCGTCTCCGCCAGACTGACGGCGGCCAGGGCGCGCTCGGCCATTCGACCGGCCAAGGCCGAACCGGGCAGGGTGGACAGCAGCTCGGCGGCGGTGAGCCGGACGTTCTTGGCACGGTCGCTCAGCGCCGCCTCCAGAAAGGGCTCGTCGGCGGCGGACAGCCCCTCCTGGAGGGCGTCCAGGAACAGCAGCCGGTCCTCGCCCCGCTCGCTGCTCCAGCTCCCCTGCAGCAGCTCCAGGGCGGCGGCGGGGTCGTGCCGGCGCAGCTGGGTGAGGTGGGTGACCCGCTCCGCGAACAGGCCCTCCTGCCAGAGCACGAAGTCCGGTGCGGTGGCGGTGCGGCCGGGGACGGGCGTTCGCAGCACGAAGCGCCAGTCCTGGTTCTGTTCGGCGAGCCAGCGGCCCAGGGGCCCGGCCAGCACGACCGCGTCGCTCCGCAGCTCGCTCCGGGAGCGGGCCGCGTCCAGCAGCGCCGGGACCAGTGCGGCGGGGCAGCGGTAGCCGTGGGTGCGGGCGGCGGCCAGCCACTGGGGGAGCAGTTCGTTGAGGTTGGCGAGGTTGCCGCCGCCCGTGCCGCCCGAACCGCCGTCCCGGGTCGGCAGCAGCAGGGCGAGCCGGACCCGGGCGGCGTCGGACAGCTCCGGCCGGGAGTCCGGACCGGGGCCCGGCGGAGCGGCGGCGGCCGGGCCGGGCCGGAGCCCGGCCCGGCGGGCCCCGGCCTCCAGCGCCGCCCGGTCGAGCAGGTCGGGGGGCGCGGGCAGCGGGCGCCGGTCGGTGCCGAGCAGGGCGGCGGTGACCAGGTCGGCCCAGCCCACCGTGGCTGCCGGGGCCACCCGGGCGTCCGGGGCGATCGGGTGCGGGGCTGTGGTCATGCGGTGACCCCCAGGATGCGGGTGCGGGTGGCGTCGGTGCCGGCGTCGGCGTCGGCGGCCTCGGGGGCGTCGGCGTACCAGGCGGTGATCGGGGTGAAGCCGCGGTGCCCGCATTCGCCGAAGAGCGTCAACGGACGGCCGGCGGAGACGGCGGCGAGCTTCCACAGCCCGTGGACGGGGGTGCTGCGTCGGTCCACCGGTATCGACAGCGGGACCGGTCCGCTGTGGTCGGCGAGGCTCCAGCCCAGCGGTCCCGGCACCGGTACGACCCGGTCCAGGACGACCGGCCAGGACTCCAGCCAGGGATCGTCGCCGAGGGCCCGGCCGTAGGCGTCCAGTGCGTCGTCCAGGCTCACCCCGGCCGGGACGGCCTCCGCCGGGTCGGGTGTCCGGGGCGCGGCGAAGCGGGTGCCCAGGGCGGCCCGCAGCGGCCGGGCGCCGGGGTGGAACGCCAGTTCGGCCTCGATCAGGAGGCCGGTGGGGAGGGCCAGTTCGGGGGCGACCCCGGGACGGCCGAAGGAGAGCAGCAGGGCGGAGCGCCCGCTGTCCCGGCCACGCAGCCAGATCCGACGGGTCGTCAACCGCTCGTCGGCGGCCTCGCTGCTGCCGAGTACCAGCCAGTGGTCGCGGACCAGTGACCCGCGCAGCAGCTCGGCGGTGTCGACGGTGAAGCCGACGCGGGCGCGGACCGTCGCCGCCAGCGGCTCGGGCAGGGTGTCGACCCGCCGGTAGCCGGCGGCCAACAGGTGCAGCAGGCCGTACTCCTCCAGCAGCCGGGACGGCCATCCTGGACCGGACGCGGGGACCGCGCCGAGCTCCCGGGCCCGCGCGGCCAGCCCCGGGGCCTGGGCGTCGACCATCCGGGCGGCGACCTCCCCCCAGCCGGCGGCGCCCTGGGCGGGCGCGTCGGCCAGCCCCGACCGCAGCTGGTCGGCCAGCCGGTCCTCCAGCTCGGCCGCCCCGGCGGCCACCCGGGCGGACCGGCGGGCCAGCCGCCGGTCCGCGGCGAGCCGGGCAGCCCGTTCGGCGGCGCCGTCCTCCGTTCCGTCCGTGTCCGTTCCGTCCGCGTCCGTGTCGGCGGTGGCCCGGGCCGTCTGTTGCCGGGCGCGCAGGCCGCGGGCGTTCAGCCAGTCCCGGGCCCAGTCCGGGGCCGCCGTCGCACCGGTGGTGTGTGCGGACCAGAGCAGCAGCAGTCCGAGGGCGTGCTTGCAGGGGAACTTCCGGCTGGGGCAACTGCACTGGTAGGCCGGGCCGCTGAGATCGACGACGGTCCGGTACGGGCTGCCGCCGCTGCCCTGGCACTGGCCCCACAGGGCGGCGTCGTCCGAGCCGGTGACCGACCACGGCGCGGGGTGCGAGAGTTTGGTCGCCGCCTTGCGTGACGAGGCGTCAGGGGCGAGCGAGAGAACGTGTTCGGGTGTCCAGCGATCCTCCATGGCAACGACGGTAGACGCCGGGTCCGACAATTCCTTCGGGCTGACGTTCCCGCAGGCCACAGCCGTCCGGCGGAGGGCCGGGGGCGATTGTCAGTGGTGCGGTGCAGAGTGGTTCTCGCAGTCGACGGGATGCGCCGGCGTCCCCTCGGCTGCCCGATTCCGACGTTGAGTCCATCCGTCTGTCGCTCGTTCTTCCTTACTGGGACTGCCCGTTCGTCCGATCGCCCTGGGGGTTGCCATGACCACGTCCACTGCCACGTCCACTGCCGCGTCCACTGCCGACGGCGGCACCGCCGCCGCAGGCGGGACCGCTGCGGCCGAGACGCTCCGGCCGCACGCGGAGACCGCCTACGCCGCCGAACTCGCGGCGCTGGCCGCCGCCGACGACCGGCCCCGACCGGCGCGCTGGCTGCTGTCGCCCTGGGCGGTGGCCACCTACCTGCTCGGCGGCACCCTTCCCGACGGGACGGTGATCACGCCCAAGTACGTCGGCCCGCGCCGGGTGGTCGAGGTCGCCGTCACCACCCTCGCCACCGACCGCGCCCTGCTGCTGCTGGGCGTGCCCGGCACCGCCAAGACGTGGGTCTCCGAGCACCTGGCCGCCGCCGTCAGCGGCGACTCCACCCTGCTGGTCCAGGGCACCGCCGGGACGCCCGAGGAGGCCGTCCGCTACGGCTGGAACTACGCCCGGCTGCTGGCCGAGGGGCCGAGCCGGGCGGCGCTGGTGCCCAGCCCGGTGATGCGGGCCATGGCCGGGGGGATGACCGCCCGGGTCGAGGAGCTGACCCGGCTCCCCGCCGACGTCCAGGACTCGCTGATCACCATCCTGTCGGAGAAGACCCTGCCGATACCCGAGCTGGGGGAGGAGGTCCAGGCCGTCCGCGGCTTCAACCTGATCGCCACCGCCAACGACCGGGACCGGGGCGTCAACGAGCTCTCCAGCGCGCTGCGCCGGCGCTTCAACACCGTGGTGCTGCCGCTGCCGGCCTCGTTGGAGGACGAGGTCGAGATCGTCGCCCGCCGGGTCGGCGAGCTCGGCCGCTCGCTGGAGCTTCCGGCGGTGCCCAGCGGTTCCGCCGAGATCCGACGGGTCGTCACCGTCTTCCGCGAGCTCCGGGACGGGGTCACCACCGACGGCCGGACCAAGGTCAAATCCCCCACGGGGAGCCTGTCCACGGCCGAGGCCATCTCCGTGGTCACCAGCGGCCTGGCCCTGGCCGCGCACTTCGGCGACGGCGTGCTGCGCCCCGGCGACATCGCCTCCGGGCTGCTCGGCGCGGTCGTCCGCGACCCCTCCACCGACCGGCTGGTCTGGCACGAGTACCTGGAGAGCGTGGTCCGCGAGCGCGAGGACTGGAAGGACTTCTACCGCGGCTGCCGCGATGCCGAGCAGCGCTGACCAGGGTGGGAGGAGTGGAGGAGACCGCGTTGACCAGTCAACAGGAGACCGTTAGCCGGAACACCGATGGCCAGGACGCCGAGGGCGTCGTGCTCCTGGGGGTGCGTCACCACGGCCCGGGATCGGCCCGGGCGGTGGCCGCCGCACTGCGGCAGTACAGCCCCGACGCGGTGCTGATCGAGGGTCCGCCGGAGGCCGACGCGCTGCTGTCCTTCGCCGCCGAGAAGGGCATGGAGCCGCCGGTCGCGCTGTTCGCCCATGTCGCCGGGGAGCCCGGGCGCGCGGCCTTCTGGCCCTACGCCGCTTTCTCGCCCGAGTGGGTGGCCCTGCGCCATGCCCTGGACCACGAGGTGCCGGTCCACTTCATCGACCTGCCGGCCGCGCACAGCCTCGCCCTCGACCAGCCGGACCAGCCCGACCAGCCGGATCGACCGGACCAGCCGGAAGCCGAGTCGCGGCCGATCGACCGGAACGACCGGACCGACCGGATCGACCCGATCGCCGAACTCGCCCGCGCCGCCGGCCGCGAGGACGCCGACCAGTGGTGGGAGGACGTGGTCGAACACCGGACGCCGGAGGCCGGCGCGGACGCGCTGGCACCGTTCCGGGCACTCGCCAAGGCCATGGCCGAGCTGCGGACCGACGCCGCGGTCGGCCGCGACGCGCTCCGCGAGGCCCATATGCGACGGCAGTTGCGCGCCGCCCGCCGGGCCGGCCACCGCCGGATCGCCGTCGTCTGCGGCGCCTGGCACGTTCCCGCGCTCGCCGGGAGGCACTCCGCCGCTGCTGACAACGGACTGCTCAAGGGTTTGCCCAAGGCCAAGGTGGAGTTCACCTGGGTGCCCTGGACCCATCGTCGGCTCGCCCGGTCCTCCGGGTACGGCGCCGGCATCGCCTCACCCGGCTGGTACCGGCACCTCTTCGAGAGCCGGGACCACCTGATGGAGCGTTGGCTCACCGGCGTCGCCGCACTGCTGCGGGGCGAGGACCACCCGGTCTCCTCGGCCCATGTGATCGAGGCGGTCCGGCTGGCCGAGACGCTGGCCCTGGTCCGCGGTCGTCCGCTGCCCGGCCTGGCCGAGGCCACCGACGCGGTCCGGGCCGTCCTCTGCGAGGGCTCCGACGTGCCGCTGGCGCTCATCCACGACCGGATGGTCGTCGGCGACGTCCTCGGCGCGGTCCCGGACGGCGCCCCGGTGGTCCCGCTGCAGCGCGATCTGACGGCGCGGCAGCGGAGCCTCCGGCTGCGGCCCGAGGCGGTCGAGCGCGAGCTCGACCTGGACCTGCGCAAGGACACCGACGCGGCCCGCAGCCGCCTGCTGCACCGGCTGCGGCTGCTGGACATCGGCTGGGGGACGCCGGTGGACTCGCGCACCGCCTCCACCGGCACCTTCCGCGAGAGCTGGCGGCTGTCCTGGGAACCGGAGCTCGCCGTGGCCGTCGCCGAGGCCGGGATCTGGGGGACGACCGTGGAGACGGCGGCCGGCGCCCGGGTGGCCGACCGTGCCACCGGGGCGGCCTCCCTCGGGGAGGTCACCGCGCTCGCCGAGGACTGCCTGCTGGCCGACCTCCCGGACGCGCTGGCCACCGTGCTCCGGGCGCTCGCCGACCGGGCCGCCCTGGACGCCGATGTGGCCCACCTCGCCGAGGCGCTGCCCGCCCTGGTCCGCACCCTGCGCTACGGCGATGTCCGCGGCACCGACGGGACCGCCCTGCGTCGGCTGGCCGAGGGCCTGGCCGTGCGGATCTGCGTCGGCCTGCCCTCGGCCTGCGCCAACCTCGACGCCGACGGCGCGCGGGCGATGGCCGGCCACGTCGCGTCCACCCACACCGCCCTCGCCCTGCTCGCCGCGGCCCCGGCGGATCCGATCTCCGCCCGCTGGTCGGCGACCCTGGCGGTGCTCGCCCGGCGGGAGACCGTCCCCGGGCTGCTCCGGGGCCGGGCGGCGCGGCTGCTGCTGGACGACAGCCGCTGGGACCCCGCCGAGGCGGCCCGGCAGATGGGCCTCGCCCTGTCCAGGGCGAGCGAGCCGGCGGACGCGGCCGGCTGGATCGAGGGCTTCCTGTCCGGCGGCGGGATGCTGCTGGTCCACGACACCCGGCTGCTCGGCCTGGTCGACGACTGGATCACCGCCGTGCCCGCGGCCGTGTTCCCGGAGGTGCTGCCGCTGCTGCGGCGGACCTTCTCCGGCTTCGAGGGACCGGTGCGGCGCACCATCGGCGAGCGGATCCGCGCCGACGGCGGCCGACCGGGCGCCGCCGGCCCGGCCGACCCCGACGAGGCCGTCGACCGCCCCGGGTTCGCCGCTGCGTCCGACCGCCCCCGCGCCGCCACCGCCCGCGCCCGCGCGGCACTCCTGCTGGGACTGACGGAGGATCACCGATGACGTCCACAACCGACCCTGACGCCCGGCCGACCGCCGAGAGCGACGACGAACGGCTGCGCCGCTGGCGGCTGGTGCTCGGCGGCGAGGCGGACGGCACCGGCTGTCGGCTCGCCGGGCGGGACGCCGCGATGGACCGGGCGCTGGCCGCCCTGTACCGGGGCGGGGGCGCCGGCCGGCCGGAGCGCGGCCGCTCGCGCACGGCCGGGCTGGGCGGCTCCGCGCCCCAGGTCGCCCGCTGGCTGGGCGACATCCGCGAGTACTTCCCGACCAGTGTCGTCCAACTGATGCAGCAGGACGCGATCGAGCGGCTCGGGCTGGCCCAACTGCTGATGGAACCGGAGATGCTGGAGGCGGTCGAACCCGACGTCCACCTGGTCGGGACGCTGCTCTCGCTGGGCCGGGCGCTGCCGGAGACCACCCGGGAGACCGCCCGTGCCGTCGTCCGGAAGGTCGTCGCCGACCTCGAACGCCGGATCGCCACCCGGACCCGCTCGCTGGTCGGCGGTGCGCTGGACCGCAGCGCCCGGGTCAACCGGCCGCGCCACCGGGACATCGACTGGGACCGCACCATCCGCGCCAACCTGAAGAACTACATCGAGCCGGAGGGCGCGGACGGCCGGGGCACGGTGGTGCCGGAGCGGCTGGTGGGCTACGCCCGGGCCTCGACCGCGGTCACCAAGGAGGTCATTCTCTGCATCGACCAGTCCGGCTCGATGGCGGCCTCGGTGGTGCACTCCTCGGTCTTCGGCGCGGTGCTGGCCTCGATGAACTCGCTGCGCACCCGGCTGGTGGCCTTCGACACCGCGGTGGTCGACCTCACCGACCAGCTGTCCGACCCGGTTGACGTGCTCTTCGGCGTCCAACTGGGCGGCGGCACCGACATCAACCGGGCGCTGGCCTACTGCCAGTCCCGGATCACCCGGCCCGCCGACACCGTCGTGGTGCTGATCAGCGACCTCTACGAGGGCGGGATCCGGGACGGGATGCTGAAGCGGGTCGCCGCGATGAAGGCCGCCGGGGTGCAGTTCATCGCCCTGCTGGCACTGTCCGACGAGGGTGCGCCGGCCTACGACCGGGGGCACGCCGCCGCGCTCGCGGCGCTCGGCGCCCCGGCCTTCGCCTGCACGCCGGACCTGTTCCCCGAGATCATGGCCGCGGCGATACAGAAGCTGCCGCTACCGCTCCCGGAAACCGGCTGAGGAGCGGGCGGGCCGCCTAGGGCAGCGGCAGCGCGGCCCACACCGTCTTGCCGACCGGTCCGAGCCTGGGCAGGGTGCCCCAGGCCGTGGTGAAGCTCTCGACCAGCATCATTCCGCGGCCGTGCTCGTCGTCCTCCTCGGCCGCCGCCGACTTCGGCAGGTCGCGCCGGTCCTCGTCGTCGACCTCCAGGAAGATCAGACCCCGGGCGCTCCACAGCCGGCAGTGCAGCTGGCGGCTGTCCGTGTGGGTGACGGCGTTGGTGACCAGCTCCGACATGCAGAGCTCCACGCCGTCGAGGGTGTCCGCGGTGAGGTGCCACATCGCGGCGGTGATCCTGACGAAGCGCCGGGCGACCGGGACCGACGCGGGCAGTCCCGGGAGCGAGGTGGCGGCCTGCCGGTCCATGGGCCAATTGCCGCGCGCTGCTCCCAGCCGGGCCAGGAGGGGGGCCGGTTCGGGGTCCTCCTCCGCTGCCGCGTCCTCGGGAGCCGCTGCCGGAGGTTCCGGGACGCGATGGCGTGAGCTGTGCATCGAGCATCCGCTTCTTGAGCATGTGTGCGAATACAGGCGTCGGGACGGCCTCGTGCGGGTTGCCCGCCCCCGGCAAGTCGTCCGTTGCGCACCGAACGCTCCCTCAAGGGGAAGTGGAACGCAAGGGATTCCCGGGGATTGCACACCCTTGGCCCCCGGATTTCGGGTGCACATCACGCCGCGCGCTCCCCCGCTCCACCTCCGGCGGTATGCGGGCGTCTGCTCGACCCCGGTCGACTCGCGGGTATCGGTGTCGAGTTGCGGAATGAAAAGGGCCCGGCCGGACCGTTGCATTCCCGCCGATTCGGACGGGTGTTCACATTGCTGTTACGGCAGGAATCGCCGGAATTACCATTCTGTTTGCCGGGGCGGCGCTGTTCCGCCGGTCCTGGATCGAGGGAGGCCCGGATCCACCGGTCGGCACTGTATGTGTGCGTGGCGCCGCTGATCGTGGTCGGGATCCGCCCGGATCACGGCGCCTTTCTGGGCGGCGCGCCCGTTGTGATGGTTATCACCGGGCCTGCCCCGGTCTCCGGTGGGAACCTCAGGTCGTAGGAGATAGCCTGCAAGGCGGACTTGCCTGCCCGTGCGACGCCAGGCACTGAGCTCCCCGTAGCGACGGCGTCGGCCGTGAGGTCCCTCCGGATCCACGTACCGCCACCAGCCACGAAGGATCACAGCGGCGACCCTGCGGGCGGTTAGCTGGGAAGATAGGGGTGGCCGGCCCTCCCGTGACCGACCACTTCCGAAGTCGCGATCACAAGGACGGACGCGCGTGGACCTGTTCGAATACCAGGCGAGGGACATCTTCGCCAAGCACGGTGTGCCGGTGCTGGGTGGTGCAGTTATCGAGACGGCCGAAGAGGCGCGTGCGATCGCTGAGGGCTGGGGCGGCCGGGCCGTCATCAAGGCGCAGGTCAAGGTCGGCGGCCGTGGCAAGGCGGGCGGCGTCAAGCTGGCCTCCGACCCGGCCGACGCCGTGGCCAAGGCCGAGGCGATCCTGGGCATGGACATCAAGGGCCACACGGTCCACAAGGTGATGCTCGCCCAGACGGCCGACATCAAGGAGGAGTACTACGTCTCCTTCCTGCTCGACCGGACCAACCGGACCTTCCTCGCCATGGCCTCCGTCGAGGGCGGCGTGGAGATCGAGGTCGTGGCCGTCGAGAACCCCGACGCGCTGGCCAAGATCCCGGTCGACGCCAACGAGGGTGTCACCGACGCCAAGGCCCGCGAGATCGTCGAGGCGGCCAAGTTCCCGGCCGACGTCGCCGACCAGATCGTCGAGGTCCTGAAGAGCCTGTGGAAGGTCTTCATCGCCGAGGACGCGCTCCTCGTCGAGGTGAACCCCCTGGTCAAGACCGGTGAGGGCAAGATCGTCGCGCTCGACGGCAAGGTCTCGCTGGACGAGAACGCGGACTTCCGCCAGCCCGAGCACGAGGCGCTGGTCGACCACGCCGCCGCCAACCCGCTCGAGGCTGCGGCCAAGGCCAAGAACCTCAACTACGTCAAGCTCGACGGCGAGGTCGGCATCATCGGCAACGGCGCGGGTCTCGTCATGAGCACCCTGGACGTCGTCGCCTACGCCGGCGAGAACCACGGCAACGTGAAGCCCGCCAACTTCCTCGACATCGGCGGCGGCGCGTCCGCCGAGGTCATGGCGAACGGCCTGGAGATCATCCTGGGCGACCCGGACGTCAAGTCCGTCTTCGTCAACGTCTTCGGCGGCATCACCGCCTGTGACGAGGTCGCCAACGGCATCGTCCAGGCGCTGGCGCTGCTCGAGTCCAAGGGCGAGGCCGTGACCAAGCCCCTCGTCGTCCGGCTGGACGGCAACAACGCGGAGCTGGGTCGCAAGATCCTGTCTGACGCCAACCACCCGCTGGTGCAGCGCGTGGACACCATGGACGACGCGGCCGACAAGGCCGCCGAGCTGGCTGCGAAGTAAGGGACGAGGACTCCACAACCATGGCTATCTTCCTCACCAAGGACAGCAAGGTCATTGTCCAGGGGATGACCGGCGCCACCGGCATGAAGCACACCAAGCTCATGCTCGCTGACGGCACCAACATCGTCGGCGGCGTGAACCCGCGCAAGGCCGGCACCACGGTCGACTTCGACGGCACCGAGGTACCGGTGTTCGGATCGGTGGCCGAGGCCATTGAGAAGACCGGCGCCGACGTCTCGGTCATCTTCGTGCCGCCGGCCTTCGCCAAGGCCGCAGTGGTCGAGGCGATCGACGCCGAGATCGGTCTCGCGGTCGTCATCACCGAGGGCATCGCGGTGCACGACTCCGCGTCCTTCTGGGCCTACGCGGGCGAGAAGGGCAACAAGACCCGGATCATCGGCCCGAACTGCCCCGGCCTGATCACCCCCGGCCAGTCCAACGCCGGCATCATCCCGGGCGACATCACCAAGCCCGGCCGCATCGGTCTCGTGTCCAAGTCCGGCACGCTGACCTACCAGATGATGTACGAGCTGCGCGACATCGGCTTCTCCTCGGCCGTCGGCATCGGTGGCGACCCGATCATCGGCACCACCCACATCGACGCCCTCCAGGCGTTCCAGGACGACCCCGACACCGACATCATCGTGATGATCGGCGAGATCGGCGGCGACGCCGAGGAGCGTGCGGCGGCCTACATCTCCGAGCACATCACCAAGCCGGTCGTCGGCTACGTGGCGGGCTTCACCGCGCCCGAGGGCAAGACCATGGGCCACGCCGGTGCGATCGTGTCGGGCTCCTCCGGCACCGCGCAGGCGAAGAAGGAGGCCCTGGAGGCCGCCGGCGTCAAGGTCGGCAAGACCCCGTCGGAGACCGCGCGCCTGGCCCGCGAGCTCATCGGCTGACCGAGGCGAGTGATCAGTCGTTCGGCCGGGCCCCTCACTCGGATCCGGTCGAACGCACCTCGTCGAGCGTTCCGGCCCCCGTGCCGGACCTGCTGCCCCGCCCCTGGTTCCCAGGGAGCGGGGCAGCGGTCGTTCCGCCCCGGGGCAGGTGCGACCAGCAGGGCAGTGCGAAGACGGGGCAGTAGCCCGGCCGGGTGGAGGCACCGTCGGCGGGCGCGCCCGGCACCCGGGCGGTGAGTTGCGGGTCCCGGCCGTGCGGAGAGCGGGCGGGGGAGGAGCCCGGGTGCGGCAGGAGCGCGAGGAGGCCGGAGACGGCGGCTCCGGAGACGGCCGCGCCGGACACGGCGGCGGGGGCTGATCCGGAGACGGCGGCGGCGGAAGCGGCGGGCGGGGCGGAAGCGGTGGGGGAGGCGGTCGGCCTCGGCACGCTCGCCGGGGTCGGCGTCGGCGGGTGGTGCTTGGCGTGGAAGCTGTCGTAGGTCATGAACGCGGGCGCCGGCGGGTGCATCGGCGTGCCCCAGATCAGCGCTGCGGCCAGCCCCCCGGCGGTCACGGCGGAGAGCAGCCCGGCCCCGGCGGCGGTGCCCCACTCGCGCAGCATGGACCGGTGGCGCAGCTGTTCCGCCTGCTCCGCCTGCCCGGTGGACGGAGCCGCCCGACAGGCGCGGTCGGCGGCGGCCTGCAGCAGCGCCCCCAGCCGACGCCCGAACCCCGGCTGCCCGGCGTCCGCGCCGACGATCGTCGGCGCGGCCTCGGCCAGTTGCTGCCGGGCGTGGGCCACCCGGGCATAGGCCATCGGCGTGGTCGACTCCAACTCGGTACTGGTCTGCTTCCAGTCGAGACCGACCACGTCGTGCAGCACCAGGGCCCGCCGCCGCGCCCGGGAGAGCTGCAGCAGCGCCTTCAGCAGGATGCGGTCGTCCAGGGTGAGCCCCGCCCGGTCGGCGGGCTCGGCCGGGGAACGCCGACCGTGGCGCAGGTCCAGCTGGTGCCAGGGGGAGGCCGCCAGCTCGAAGACCGCCCCCCGGACCCAGCCTTCCGGCGATCTGTCGGCGGCCACCTGCGGCCAGTTCGCCCAGGCGAGTTCGAAGGCGCGGTGGACGCAGCCGACGGCGCGGCGGCGACTGCCGGTGAGCAGGTAGGCCTGCCGGACCAGCCGGGTCGAGGCACCGTGGTAGAGCGCGTCGAAGTCCGTGGGAGCGGTCGGCGGAGCGGTGGGCGGAGCCGTCGGCGGGGCGGTGGGCACAGGGGCGGGCACGGCGGCGGCGGCGGGTCCCGGCGCCGGCGGGGCGGCGGGGGCGGCGGCACGGCCGAGGAGGCTACAGGGGCAGGGGCAGGGGCAGGGGCAGGGGGCGCGGCGGCCGATGCCGCGTCAGCTGTCGGCCCGTCAGCTGTCGGCCCGTCGCACCCCCCGTTGGGGGGTGTGCGGCCGGTCCGCTGCTTCTTCCGCTCCCGCGCGCTCCTGGACCGGGGCGACGGAGTGTCCGACCGGGCGCTCATGAGCGCACGCCAGGGGCGTACGAGCGCGTCTGTTCCGTTGACCAGATCAAGGGCATATCTGAATTCTTGGGGTGAAAGTGAGTAATCGCCATGTCAATGGTCATAACGGGTGGCGACGTGCCGCAGAGTGAGGCATGGCCTACTTGGTGGAGCGGATTCGGCCGATTGCGGCACCGGGGTTCGCCACTCCGGCGTTCCGTGCCGGACTCGTGGGTGGAGCGGCGACCGCCGGCACCGGGATCGCCCTGGTCGCCCTGCCCGTCTTCCTTCTGTGGATCGTCTCGCCGTACGTCGAGAGCGGGGTGGACGGCGTCGTCCACCTGGCCGCCTGCCTATGGCTGCTGGCCCACGGGGTGACGCTGGTCCATGGCGGCACGCCGCTGGGGGTTCCGCCACTGCTGCTCACCGCGCTGCTCGGGGTGCTGCTCCACCGCGCCGCCGCCCGCACGGCCGGCCAGGCCGTGCGCCGACCGGACGAGCCGCCGGCGGAGGCGGACTCGGACTTCACGGGTCCGGACTTCACGGGTCAGGACTTCACCGACCCGGACTTCACCGACCCGGACTTCGCGGACCCTGCCGAGGACAGGGCCGGCGCATCGGTGTCCCGGGCCGGCGCGGTGATGCTGGGCCTCTGCCTGGGATACCTGCTGGTCGCGGCCGTTGCGCTGGTCTCGGCCGCGACCGTGGGCGGTAGCGGGCTGGGCATCGGCCCGCTCGGTCTGCCGGACGTCGGCCGACTGCTGCTGCTGGTGTTGTCGGTGGCCGCGGGCGGCGTCCGGGCGGGAGCCGGGGAGTGGCCCTGGAGCGGGGGCCGACGGGGGTTGGCCCGGTGGTGGCGGAGCCGCCCCTGGACCCGGCTGCGCCTCCGTTCGGCGTTGCTCTTCGAGGAGGAGCCGGCGAGGACCGAGGCGACCGGAGGGGCAGGGGAGGCCGAGGGCTTCGAGTCGGACCGGTGGCCGCTCCGGTGGCTCCGGCGGGGGAGCCCGTCGTGGCTGCTGTCACTGGACCCGCCCGCGCGGCTGGACCGGTGCCGCCGCTGGTGCGGCCACCGGCTCTCCTGGCTCTTCGCCTGGCCGCTCGGGCGGCTCTACGTCCCCGGCGGGGCGACCGCCGCAGCGCGTGCGGGTGCGGGCGCGGGGGCGGCGCTGCTCGGCGGGGGCGCGGTGGTGTTCGCCGTCTCGCTGCTGCTGCACTTCGGCGCGGCCGGGTCGGTCGCGGGCCGGCTCGCCCCGGACCTGGTGGGTCGGGTCTCGTTGCTGCTGCTCTGCGCGACGGTGCTGCCCAATGCCGCGGTCTGGGCCGCCGGGTACTCCCTGGGGCCGGGCTTCGCGCTGGACGGGCGCTTCTCGCCGCTGGTCGACGCCGCCTCCCAGCCGCCCGAGTTCCCGCTGTTCGCCGCGCTCCCCGGGGCGGGGCGTTCACCGTTGGTGCTGCTGGTCGCGGTGGTGCCGCTGGTCGCGGGGGCGGCCCTGGGCGTACTGGTGGGGCGCGCGGCCGAGGAGTGGGGCGTGCTGGCGACGGCTTGCATCAGTGTCCTGGCGGCCCTCTGCACCGGGGTGCTCGTGCTGGTGTTCGCGGCCGCCTCGGGCGGTGCGCTGGGCAGCTCGGCCCTTGCCCAGGTCGGGCCCTCGCCCTGGTGGACCGGGGCGGCCGCGTTCGGCTGGGCCCTCGGCGTCGGACTGCCGGGGGCGCTGCTCGCGCGCGGGCTGCCCCGGCTCCGACCGCACCGGATCACGCGGCGCCGATTCACCGGCCGGCGGTCCGGGTGACGTCGTGGTCGGCGTCAGTTGCTCCAGTTCACCAGCCACTGCGGGGGCTTCGGCGACACGCTGGTCGCGCAGGTGTTGTACACGGCCTGGGTGAGCGCGTCGTTCTGGCAGTCGTAGTAGCTCTTGTAGTACATCTGCACGCCGAAGGCGGACGCGAACAGCGCCAGCCCGACGATTGCGGCGATCAGGCCGCCGGTCGCGGCGGGGACCTGGGGCTGGGCCGGCATCGGGGCGAAGCCGCCGGGGGTGTGCTGCGGAACGGTCTGCCCGGGGGCGGTCCGGTCGGCGGGCGCCGCGGTGGCGGTGCTCTTCGACTTCCCGCGCAGCGAGCTGATGGCCCAGTAGAGCGCCAGCGAGGACAGCGGCAGTGTGAGGTCGGGCACACCGAGGACCAGGAAGAAGATCCCCCACATCCCGCTCAGCAGCGCGTAGCGGGCCTTGCGCTGGACCGGGTCGGTGGGGTCGAAGCGGGGGCCCTGCGGCGGCGGTCCGTAGGGCCGGCCGGGCTGCTGGCCCTGGTAGCCGGGGCTCCACGGGTGCGGCGGCGGGACCTGCGGCGGCCGGTGCTGCCCGCCCTGCGGGGGGACGCCCTGGTCCTCGGGTGCGCCTTCCTCGCCCTGCGGCTTCTCGGTCGCGCGCCCGCGCGGCTGCCAGGGACGGTCCGGCGCGTCCTTGGGCGGCGGCGCGAAGGGGTCGCGGGGACCTTCCGGGGGTGTGCCGCTGTCCGATTTCTGGACCATCGTCTTCGTCGTACTCCTGATTCTGGGCTCCGCTTAGGGACACCCTCTCACCCCAGTACCCGCTGTGGCTCGCCCCCACCCCATGATCGTCGACCAGGAGTGCGAGCAGGGATGCGGGTGCCGGTATCGTTGCTGACGACCGGCGGTCCTCGCCGAGGGCTCCCGGTCGGCCTGCGGCGCCGCCGCGAGGCGTTCGGTGGATGCGGATGCCGGTCACGAGATGACACCCCGCGTCCGCCCCACAGAGCCCGGCCCCTGCCCGTTGCGCGCATCCTGACGCCGGGGTGGGACGGCCGCGCCTTACGGGAGGACCGAGCTGTGGCGAACCCGCCGACCGTTCCGGACACGGACCCCGCCGGGCTGAGCTTCGGCCCCGCCGCAGGCGCCGGAGGACCGGCCCGCCTGGTCGTCCTGGTGTCCGGTTCGGGAACGAACCTCCAGGCCCTGCTGGACGCGGCGGCCGACCCCGGGTACGGCGCGAGCATCGTCGCCGTCGGTGCGGACCGCGACTCCATCGCCGGTCTGGAGCGTGCCGAGCGCGCGGGCATCCCCACCTTCGTCCACCGGGTCAAGGACTACCCCGAGCGCACCGACTGGGACGCCGCGCTGACCGCGTCGACCGCGGGCCACGAACCGGACCTGGTGGTCACCGCCGGCTTCATGAAGATCCTCGGCGGCGGCTTCATGCGCCGCTTCGAGGGACGCATCGTCAACACCCACCCCGCCCTGCTGCCCTCCTTCCCCGGCGCGCACGGCGTCCGGGACGCGCTGGCCTACGGGGTCACCGTCACCGGCTGCACCGTGCACCTGGTCGACGAGGGTGTGGACACCGGCCCGATCATCGCCCAGGGCGTGGTCGAGGTCGACGCCGCCGACCACGAGGACGGCGGCGAGGCGCTCCACGAGCGCATCAAGACGGTCGAGCGCAGGCTGCTCGTCGAGGCTGTGGGCCGCCTGGCCCGCGAGGGCTACCGCGTCCAGGGCCGTCGGGTCACCTTCCCGACGACCTGACGCCCTCCCGGCAGCCACCCGTGACACCCACTCACAAAGACAAAGGACATTGGCAATGAGCTCCGGCAGCAACCAGCCCGCGCCCGCCTCCGAGACGACGAACATCCGGCCCATCCGTCGCGCGCTGATCAGCGTGTACGACAAGGCGGGCCTGGAGGAGCTGGCGCAGGGCCTGCACGCGGCCGGCGTCGAGCTGGTCTCCACCGGCTCCACCGCCGCCCGGATCGCGGCCTCCGGCGTCCCGGTCACCCCGGTCGAGGAGCTGACCGGCTTCCCCGAGTGCCTCGACGGCCGGGTCAAGACGTTGCACCCGCGCGTCCACGCCGGCATCCTGGCCGACCTCCGGCTGGAGTCGCACCGCGCCCAGCTGACCGAGCTCGGGGTCGCCCCCTTCGACCTGGTCGTGGTCAACCTCTACCCGTTCAAGGCCACGGTCGCCTCCGGCGCCTCGGCCGACGAGTGCGTCGAGCAGATCGACATCGGCGGCCCGAGCATGGTCCGCGCCGCCGCCAAGAACCACCCCTCGGTCGCGGTGGTCACCTCTCCCGCCCGCTACGCGGACGTGCTGGCCGCGGTCGCCGACGGCGGCTTCGACCTGGCCACCCGCAAGCGCCTGGCCGGCGAGGCCTTCGCGCACACCGCCGCCTACGACGTGGCGGTGGCCTCCTGGTTCGCCGGTGAGTACGCGCCCGCCGACGACGAGTCCTTCCCGGCCTTCCTCGGCGCCACCTGGGAGCGCGAGAACGTCCTGCGCTACGGCGAGAACCCGCACCAGGCCGCCGCGCTCTACGTGGACGGCAGCGGGGCCGGCATCGCCGCCGCCGAGCAGCTGCACGGCAAGGAGATGTCGTACAACAACTACGCCGACACCGATGCCGCGATCCGGGCCGCCTTCGACCAGGACGAGCCCTGCGTCGCGATCATCAAGCACGCCAACCCCTGCGGCATCGCGGTCGGCGCGGACGTCGCCGAGGCGCACCGCAAGGCGCACGCCTGCGACCCGGTCTCCGCCTACGGCGGCGTGATCGCGGTCAACCGCCCGGTCACCGTCGAGCTGGCCGAGCAGATCGCCCCGATCTTCACCGAGGTGGTCTTCGCCCCGGGCTACGAGGACGGCGCGGTCGAGGTGCTGGCCCGCAAGAAGAACATCCGGGTGCTGCGCGGCACCCCGGCCGCCCCGGCGGTCGAGTCCAAGCCGGTCACCGGCGGGGTGCTGCTCCAGCAGGCCGACCGGATCGACGCGGCCGGTGACGACCCGTCGACCTGGACGCTGGCGACCGGCGAGGCGCTGGACGCGGCCGGCCTGGCCGAGCTGGCCTTCGCCTGGCGCGCCTGTCGGGCCGTCAAGTCCAACGCCATCCTGCTGACCGCCGACGGCGCCTCGGTGGGCGTGGGCATGGGCCAGGTCAACCGGGTGGACTCGGCCCGGCTCGCGGTCGAGCGCGCGGGGGAGCGCGCGGCCGGATCGTACGCCGCCTCGGACGCCTTCTTCCCGTTCCCCGACGGCCTGCAGGTGCTGATGGACGCCGGCATCAAGGCCGTGGTCCAGCCCGGCGGTTCGATCCACGACGGTGAGGTCGTCGAGGCGGCCAAGGCCGCCGGGGTCACCATGTACCTCACCGGGACCCGGCACTTCTTCCACTGAGTCCGCGCTCTTCCCGAACGACGGCGGCCCGCCACCCGGAGATCCGGGGGCGGGCCGCCGTCTGCGGTCGGACGGGCCGTCAGCTGGCCTTGGTGACGACCGTGGTCATGATCTTGTCGGCGAAGGTCTGCTTCTTGGCGTCCCAGAGCGGCCACAGGTAGCCGACGCAGCAGACGATGTTGTCGAGCAGGTGGGCTATCTCGCGGACGAACGCCATGCCGAAGCTCAGCGTCTGGCCGTCGGACTCGCGCACCATCCGGATGTTGACGGCCTTCTGACCCAGGGACTGACCCCAGGCGGACTTCATGTAGGCGACGCCGGCGCACCCGATCAGGAACGCCACCAGGTCGCCGAAGTAGTACAGGCCCAGGCTGCCGCTGGTGCTGCTGCTCATGGCACCGGTGGTCTGGTTGAAGGTGATGCTGGTGGTCGGCCGCAGCGCGAAGAACACGATCAGCGACGGGATCAGGCCGGTGACCAGGGTGTCGATGATGCGGGCCACCACCCGGGCGCCCCAACCCGCGTACATGTTCTGCACGTAGCCGGCGTAGGGGTCCTGCTGGTAGCCGTACGGCGGGGCGGGCTGCTGGTAGCCGGCCTGCTGGTCGTAGCCGGGCGGCTGGGCGTAGGGATCGGCCGCGGGCTGCTGCGGGTAGCCGTAGCCGGGCTGCTGCTGCGGCGGCTGCTGCTGCGGGTAGCCGTAACCCGGCTGCTGGGGCGGCTGCTGACCATAGGGGTTCGGCTGCTGCGGCTGGCCGTAAGGGTTGTTGGGGTCGGGCGGGTAGCTCATGGTTCTCCTACTGGCAGGAAGGCGGGACGGAATCGGTTGGACAGACAGGTTGACCGCAGGGGCGGTTGGGTCTGCCGATGTGCGGCGAGACTACCGGGAAGCCATGACAGTCAGGAGGGGAGAAATCCGAATCGGTGCAGTTGCCAGACCCAGGAGACGGCTGCGGCGACGGCGATGACGGTGTTCTGTCGACGGGCGGACTGACGCCACCACCAGGCCCCGCCGCCGAAGGGCGCGAACAGCAGTCCGATCCCCACCAGGATCGTCACCGGGTTGGCAGCGATCGCCGCGCCGACATGTCCGGCGCCGAGGTCCATGAAGACCGAGGTGCTGCCGCAGCCGGGGCAGGGGACGCCGGTGAAGCGCCGCAACGGGCAGAGCACGCCCGGGTCGTCCTTGGCGTGCAGTTCGGCGAGCGCGATCGCCAGCACGCCCGCTCCGCCGCCCCGGGCCAGCACCCGCAGCAGCGCGCCGTGGCGGGCGGAGGTCAACTCGGCCCAGCGCGTGCTCATGGCACGGAACAGCCCCGGAACGGCGGCCTCCGAGGTGGACATCACAGCTGCCCGTGCGTGTAGAGGACGAAGACGGTGATGACGGCGGCGCTGATCAGCAGGCCCAGCACGGAGAGGACGAGCGCCCCGATGGCCAGTCCGCGTCCGGTGCCGGTGACCCGGGACTTCTTCAGCGCCAGGATCCCCACCCAGATGCCGGGGATGGCGCAGAGCAGCCCGATGCCGTAGACGAACAGCCCGACGATGGACACCAGGCCCAGCGTCACCGCGGCGTTGGCGAGGGTGTTGGGTTCGCCGGTCGGTCCGTAGGCCTGCTGCGGGTAGCCGGGCTGTGCGTATCCGGGCTGCTGGTACCCCGGGTGCGCCGGCTGCTGGTAGCCGGCCTGCGCGTACTGAGGCGCCGGGTAGGTGGGAGCAGCTGCGTAGCCTGCCTGCGGCGGGTAGCCGTAACTCGGCGGCGGTGTCTGGGCCGGTTGCTGCGGATAGCCGTACGACTGGGTCGGCGGTTGTCCGCCGTACGGATCCGGCGGTGCCGGCTGGTACGGGTTGCTCACGTTCTCCCCCGATGGTTCACGCTGGTGTACGACTCATCCCCAGGAGTCCCACGTACACAGCGACTACGTCGGGGCCATCGTCCCGCCCTTCGAGCGCCGGTGTCCAGTGCCGGGGAGCCGCGCTGCCCAACCGTGGCGATAAAGAAACCGGACGCTGACCTTCCGCAATGTTCGGTCAACCTGGTCCCTGGGTACACGCCACTGCTCCACATCCAGGAGAATGGTGGGCATGACCGCCCAGATTCTCGATGGCAAGGCCACCGCCGCCGCGATCAAGTCCGAGCTCGCCGTACGGATCGAGGCGCTGAAGGCGCAGGGCATCACGCCCGGCCTCGGCACCGTCCTGGTCGGCGACGACCCCGGCAGCCACTCCTACGTCCGCGGCAAGCACCGCGACTGCGCCCAGGTCGGCATCGCCAGCCTGCAGCGCGAACTCCCCGCCGACGCCACTCAGCAGGACGTCGAGGACGTCGTCCGGGAACTCAACGAGAACCCGGCCTGCACCGGCTACATCGTGCAGCTGCCGCTCCCCAAGGGCCTGGACGAGAAGCGCATCCTGGAGCTGATGGACCCCGCCAAGGACGCCGACGGCCTGCACCCGATGAGCCTGGGCCGACTGGTCCTGGGCATCGAGGCGCCGCTCCCGTGCACCCCCAACGGCATCGTCGAACTGCTGCGCCGGCACCAGGTCGAGATCAACGGCGCCAATGTCGTCGTGGTCGGCCGGGGGATCACCGTGGGCCGCTCGATCGGCCTGCTGCTGACCCGCCGCAGTGAGAACGCCACCGTCACCCTCACCCACACCGGCACCCGAGACCTGTCGCACCACCTGCGCCAGGCCGACATCATCGTCGCCGCGGCCGGCGTGCCGCACCTGGTCAAGCCGGAGGACGTGCGTCCGGGCGCGGTCGTGCTCGACGTCGGCGTCAGCCGCAGCGAGACCGGTCTGGTCGGGGACGTGCACCCGGCGGTGGCCGAGGTGGCCGGCTGGCTGTCGCCGAACCCCGGCGGCGTGGGTCCGATGACCCGCGCGATGCTGCTGTCCAACGTGGTCGAGGCGGCAGAGCGTGCCGCGCGCTGACGCCGCCGAAGGCGCGGAGACCCCCCGACAGCCCGGCACCGCCGGGCTGTCGGGGGCTTCGGCCGCAGTGGCCCGGTCGCGCCGCCGACCGGTCGAGACGACCGGTACCTTTCCGCCGCAGGGTTCGGCCGCGGCGGCGAGCAAGGGGCAGCCGGTTCCCGTTCGGCAGTGGCCGATCGTCATAGTCCTCACCATTGTGGCGGTGGGGCTCGCGGTCACCGCGCTGAACCAGTTCCGGCCTGGCGTGGTCACCATCGGCGTGGCGCTGCTGATCGGCTGCGTGCTGCGGCTGGTGCTCCCCGAGGTGGGGATGCTGGCCGTGCGCAGCAGGTTCACCGACATTGCGGTGATGGGCGTGCTCGGGGTCGCGATCGTGCTGCTGGCCCTGGCCTCGGAGCCGAATCCGGTGATCACGATTCGCTTCATCAACGACATCGCCCGGATGCTGGGGCGAGGCGACGGCTGACGAACGCCGTCAGGGGCCGACCAGGGCGCCCCGACCACCGCGCAGGCCGCGCGGTGGTCGGGGCGCCCTCGTCCTGGTGACGGGAGGTCAGCCCTGGTGCCGGCGGTGGTGGCTCCAGCGGCCGTGGTGGTGCCGGACCCGGTGGTGGCGGGCGAGGTGGTGGCGCACGCCATGGTGGGCGAAGCCGTGGTGGGCGGCGAGCTGCTGCGCGTGCAGCGGCCGCATCAGCACCAGGCCGGCCGGGGTCGCCCGGAAGCCGGTTCGGGCCGGCGCGATCAGCGTGTGGCGCAGCGCGTGGTTGCGCAGCAGGTGGTGCCGGAGCGCGAGGTGGCGCACGGCGTACGGCTGCACCTGGCGGTGGCCCCGGAGGTGCTGCCCGCGCAGCCGGTGCGTCCCGAGGTGGTGGTGGCGACGGTGGTGCCGGACGTGGTGCCGGACCCCGTGGTGCCGACCGCGGTGGTGCCGGACCGGGTGGAGCGCGACCGGGTGCTGCTCCGCGGCGACCGCCGGGGCGGCGAGCGGGGCGAGCTGCTCGCACGGGTCCCAGGCGCCCTGCGGGCGGAGCATCGGAGCGCTGTGGTGCCGGGCGAACGGCAGGGCCACCACCGCCTGCTGCGGGCCGGCCCAGACGCCCCAGGGGATCCGACCGCTGTGGTCGGAGCAGGCGGACGCGGCAGGAGCGACCGACACGACCAGACCCAGACCGGCGGCGAAAGTAGCGGCGCCCAGTGCCAGACGCTTGCCTACGACACGTGTGAACACGATGGAACATCCTTCCCAGCGGTGGAGGCCGCCTCTGTCCCGACGGCCACTCCTGTCACCAAGAGTTGCCAAGCGACTACAAACCCGGTAACCAGTAGTCCGTATCTGGGACAAGCTGGGACGTCCCAGGCTGTCACCTGCTGGGACGTCACATCGGGTTCGGGAAGACTGGGACAGGAGGTGGGACGTGGCCCACTGGCAGCGCCTGCCGGACGCGCTGGATCCGGATGTGCGGCGGCTGGTCGAGCAGCTCCGGCTGCTGAAGGACCGGAGCGGACGGAGCCTCAAGTCGCTGGCCGAGGCCACGGCCTGCTCCAAGTCGGCCTGGCAGCGCTATCTCAACGGATCCAAGCTGCCGCCGCGGGCGGTCGTCGCCTCGCTCGGCCGGCTCACCGGCGCGGACGCCCCGCGTCTGCTGCTGCTCTGGGACCTGGCCGAGGCCGCCTGGCTGGCTGACGCCGCGTCACTGCCCCGCCTCTCCCCGCCCGCCGTCTCGATGCTCCCCGCCGTCTGTGCGCCGACCCCCGCCCCTTCCCTTCCGGCTGTTCCCGCTCCCGCGCCGGCCGTCCTCGTTCCGGGCGTCGCCGTGGCGGACCCGCTCCCTCCACTCGTTCCCCGGGCCCGGGGGTACACACCCCGGCGCCGTCTCGTTCCTGTGTTCGCCGTGGTCGGCGCCGCCGCGCTGGTGCTCGGCGGCACCGCCCTCGGCTACCCCTGGCTGTGGTCGGACCTGACCGCCGGCACCCCCGCCGGGCGGCACGTGGCGCAGGACGCGGCCCTCGGCGACCCGGTGGGCGCGGCGCCGTGCACCGGCTCCTCCTGCCAGGGGCGCGACCCCGAGGCGAGCGGCTGCGACCGCGACGCGGTCACGGCCGGCGCGGTCGACGTGGACTCGCTGATCGTCCAGCTCCGCTACAGCCACCACTGCGCGGCGGCCTGGGCCCGCGCCCAGGGCGGGAACCGGGCGATGGAGCTCCGCTCACTGTCCATCAGCGCGGACGACGGCAGGGTGCTGGCCACCCTGCCGGCCGTGGGCGCGGCCGGTCCCGCCGACCACAGCCCGATGCTGTCGACCGCCGACCCGGGCCGGGACGAGGCCTGCGCGGTGGTGGACGACGTCCAGGCGTGCGCCGGGACCGAGGACCCCGGTGGCCCGCCCCGGGTCCTCACCTACCTGCCGCCGGACTCCGGCTGATCGCCGGCTCCGGGCGACCGCCGCGCCGGGAGCCGGCGACACAGGGTCGAATCCACCCGTAACGGACCCGGTAATACCGCCCTGACCTGGAGCTATGCCGGATCGGCAGAACCGGCCCGCAAACGTGACGAAGGCCGCTCGGGCAGACCCCTCCCGCTGGAGCGCACACACCCGGCTCTGGGATAACCTGGCAGGGATCTCTTGAGATCAAGAGAGATCGATCAGGGTCCGGCGACGCGGGCGTGCCCGAACGGCTTCGAGGTCATCCACCCGGCTTCGACCGCGCTGTCTGCTGCAGCCGAAACCTGACCTCCCACAGGTATCCAGCAGGAGACGCCACCATGACCCGCACTCCCGTCAATGTCACCGTCACCGGTGCGGCCGGCCAGATCGGCTACGCGCTGCTCTTCCGTATCGCGTCCGGCCACCTCCTCGGCGCCGATGTCCCGGTGAAGCTGCGTCTGCTGGAGATCCCGCAGGGCGTCAAGGCCGCCGAGGGCACCGCGATGGAGCTCGACGACTGCGCTTTCCCGCTGCTCGCCGGCATCGACATCTTCGACGACCCGAACAAGGGCTTCGAGGGCGCCAACGTCGGTCTGCTGGTGGGCGCCCGCCCGCGCACCGCCGGCATGGAGCGTGGCGACCTGCTCTCCGCCAACGGCGGCATCTTCGGCCCGCAGGGCAAGGCCATCAACGACAACGCCGCGGACGACATCCGCGTCCTGGTCGTCGGCAACCCGGCCAACACCAACGCCCTGATCGCCCAGCGCAACGCGCCCGACGTGCCGGCCGACCGCTTCACCGCGATGACCCGGCTGGACCACAACCGCGCCGTCGCCCAGCTCGCCAAGAAGCTCGGCGTCTCGGTCGCCGACGTCAAGAAGCTCACCATCTGGGGCAACCACTCCGCGACCCAGTACCCGGACGTCTTCCACGCCGAGGTCAACGGCGAGAACGCGGCCAAGGCGATCGGCGACGAGGCCTGGCTGTCGGAATTCTTCATCCCGACCGTCGCCAAGCGCGGCGCGGCCATCATCGACGCCCGTGGCGCCTCCTCGGCCGCCTCGGCCGCGAACGCCGCCATCGACCACGTCTTCACCTGGACCAACGGCACCGCCGAGGGCGACTGGACCTCGGCCGGCGTCATCTCCGACGGCTCCTACGGCGTGCCGGAGGGCATCATCTCCTCCTTCCCGGTCACCGCGAAGGACGGCAAGTTCGAGATCGTCCAGGGCCTGGACATCAACGACTTCTCCCGCGCCCGCATCGACGCCTCGGTCGCCGAGCTGGTCGAGGAGCGCGACGCGGTCGCCGGTCTCGGCCTGATCTGACCGGCCCCCGCACCACACCCGACTGCCCCGCCCCGTACCACGGGGCGGGGTAGTCGGGTCTCCGGGAACGGGAGCGGTCCGGGCATCGGTCCGGGGCGGTCGAGCGGGGCTCTCCGCTGTTCCTAGACTGTGCCGTGTGAGTGAGACCCTCCAGGACGCCGGTCTGGTCCTGTTCTTCATCATCGTCGGTGGAATCTTCAATGTCGCCGAGATCTCGCTGATCTCGCTGCGGGAAGGACAGATCCAGGCCCTCGCCGAGCGCGGCACCAAGCGTGCGGTCCGCGCCGCGCACCTGGCCGGCGACCCCAACCGCTTCCTCGCCGCCGTCCAGGTGGGGGTGACCTGCATGGGCTTCCTGTCGGCGGCCTTCGGCGCGGACACCCTCGCGGTCAAGGCCGCGCCGCTCTTCGGCGACCTGGGCCTGGACCCCGACCTGGCCAAGACCGTGGCGCTGGTCCTGCTGACGCTGCTGATCTCCTATGTCTCGCTGGTACTGGGGGAGCTCACCCCGAAGCGGATCGGGCTCCAGCGCGCCGAGTCCATCGCGCTGCTCGCCGCCCCGATGGTGGACGTGATCTCGGTCGTGCTGCGGCCGGTGATCTGGCTGCTCTCGCACTCCACCGACCTGATGGTGCGGCTGCTCGGCGGTGACCCCAAGGCCGGCCGCAACGCCATGAGTTCGGAGGAGCTGCGCGGGCTGGTCGCCTCCAACACCGAGCTCGGCAGCGACGAGCGGCGGATGATCGGCGACGTCTTCGCCGCCGGGGAGCGGCAGTTGCGCGAGGTGATGGTGCCCCGCACCGAGGTCACCTTCCTGGACGCCGCCCGTCCGCTGGCCGAGGTCCGGGCCGAGGTCAGCCGCTATCCGCACTCCCGCTACCCGGTCGTCGACGGGTCCTACGACATCGTCGTCGGCTTCGTCCACGTCCGGGACCTCTACCGGGCGCCCGAGCCCGGTGTGCCGGCCGCGAGCACGGTCCGCGACCTGGCCCGGCCGGTCAAGCTGCTGCCCGCGACCAAGCGGGTGCTGCCGTCGATGTCGGAGATGCGGCACGAGGGCCACCACCTGGCGATCGTCGTCGACGAGTACGGCGGCACGGCCGGCATCGTCACCCTGGAGGACCTGGTCGAGGAGGTCGTCGGCGAGATCCGCGACGAGTACGACTCGCAGGAGGTCAGCACCACCCGGCGGCTGGCCGGCGGCAGCATCGAGGTGGACGGGCTGCTCAACCTCGCCGACTTCGAGGAGGAGACCGGGCTGGAACTGCCCGAGGGCCCCTACGAGACGGTGGCCGGCTTCGTCGTCGCGGCCCTCGGCCACCTGCCCGAGATCGGCGAGGCGGTCCAGGTGGCGGGCGGTTACTCGCTCGTCATCGCCGCCATGGACGCGCGCCGGGTGGACCGGGTGCGGGTCACCACGCTCCCGGCGGTCGGCGCTGCCGGCCCGGTCACCGGGCCGTCCGACTCCCCGGAGCCCCCCGCAGCGCTCGCCGGATCCGCAGACCGATGACCCGGCGCAGCCGGATCGGGGCGATGGCCAGCACCAGTTCGCCGCCGTCGCCGCGCAGCGGCGTCACCCGGTAGAGCCGTCCCCGGTGCCACCAGCGCCGGGCCGGCAGCGTCGGATCGGCCGGCACCGGGAGCTCGACCCGGCGTCCGGCGTACTCGGTGTCCAGCGCGAGCGACCAGTACCCGCCCGGACGGCCCCCGCCCGCTCGTCCTTGCGGGCCCGGCAGCAGCGCCGCCAACGGGACGCGCACCTGCCGGGCGCCGTCGTCGCCGAGGCCGTCCCCCGGGAACTCCAGCCCGTCGCCCCGGGCCGCCGGGACGTGCGTCGCGCCGCCCGTGGCCCGGCCCGCCGCCGGGGCGGGGACCGGGACCGCGCGCGCGACCGGGACGGCGGCCAGACCCGGCAGCCGCACCGGCTGCCGGGCGTGCAGCACCAGCGTCGCCGCGTTGTCCGCGCTCGCCGCGTTGGCCGCGCTCGCCCGGGCGGCCGGGTCCGCCCAGGCCGCGCCGATGACAGTCAGCGCCTCCGGAGCCCTCCCCCCGTGTTCGATGCCGTGCCGGGCCAGTACGACCAGCTCGTCGACCAGCCCGTGCAGGACGCAGTGCAGCCGCAGCCGCTGCAACTCGTCGCAGCGTTCGCGGATGCCGTCGGTCAGGTGCGGGCGCAGCAGTTCTGCGGCGTCCGCGCACAGGGACTCCTGGTCCGGCCGGGACAGGGTGAGGAAGTCGTGCCGGAAGAGGTTGAGCAGGTCGCCGCGCAGATGCCGGTCGTTGACCAGGTCGCGGTCCCGGCCGGGCCCGGGGTGCCGGACGGTGACCTCGACCCCGGCGGCGATCCCGCGCAGCCGGTCGCTCGGCCGCGAGGTGTAGGTGATGTTGCCGGTGTCGGTGCGGGCGACCAGGAAGTAGTAGTCGCGGTCGGCGAGCACCGAGATCCGCCGCGCCCGGAAGTACGCCTCCAGCACGAACGGTCCGTCGCTGTAGACCGGCAGCTCCTCACGGAACCGCAGCCGCTGCTCGCGGACCAGGTCGCGGCGGAAGAGCTTCGACGGGGTCAGTGACCAGACCAGGTCGGGCGAGGGGAAAGGGACATCGTGGTCGGTGCGCCGACAGGCGCCCGCCGGGACCCAGCGCCCGTTCACCCCGACCACCCGGCCCAGCACGATGTCGGAGCCGTGCTCGTCGGCAGCCGCCACCAGCCCGGCCAGGGCCTGTGGGCCGAGGTGGTCGTCCGAGTCGAGGAAGAAGAGGTAGCGCCCGCCGGCCAGGTCCAGGGCCCGGTTGCGGGCGTGCGCCGGGCCCCGCCGCTCGGCCAGCGGGAGGACGGTGAGCAGCGGCCGGTGCAGCGCGGCCAGCCGTGCCAGCTCGGCCGCGCTGCCGTCGTCCGAGCCGTCGTCGACCGCGATCACCTCGATCCGCAGCGTCGCGCCGGGCCCGGTCTGCTCCAGCAGTGAGGCCATCCAGGTGCCGAGGTACGGAAGGGTGTTGTACACCGGAGTGATCACGGTGACGTCCGGCACGGGAGACAAGGCGGTACACCCTTCGTAGGTCGGTCGACCCTGCTAACGCGGCCGCTGTCGGTGCGGTTGTGGCCGGTGCGGTTCGCCGCGCGGCGGGGTACGGAAATCCCCGGCGCGAGGGTGGCTGGGCGATCTGCTTGTCCGGCCCTGAGAGAATGGGGGGCATGACTGATCGTCTTCGCGTGCTTTCCGGTATCCAGCCGACGTCCGGCTCCTTCCACCTGGGCAACTACCTGGGCGCCGTGCGCCAGTGGGTGTCCCTCCAGGAGACCCACGACGCCTTCTACATGGTGGTCGACCTGCACGCGATCACCGTGGAGCAGGACCCGGCCGTGCTCCGGGAGAACACCAGGGTCTCGGTGGCGCAGCTGCTCGGCGTCGGCCTCGACCCGGAGCGCTGCACCCTGTTCGTGCAGTCGCACGTCCCCGAACACGCTCAGCTGGCCTGGGTGATGAACTGCATCACCGGCTTCGGCGAGGCGGCGCGGATGACCCAGTTCAAGGACAAGTCGGCGAAGCAGGGCAGCGACCGCACCAGCGTCGGTCTGTTCACCTACCCGATCCTCCAGGTCGCGGACATCCTGCTGTACCAGGCCGACCAGGTGCCGGTCGGCGAGGACCAGCGGCAGCACGTCGAGCTGACCCGCGATCTCGCGGAGCGCTTCAACCACCGCTACGGGCAGACCTTCAACGTGCCGAAGCCGTACATCCTCAAGGAGACGGCGAAGATCTTCGACCTGCAGGACCCGACCGCGAAGATGAGCAAGTCGGCCTCCTCGCCCAAGGGCCTGGTCAACCTGCTCGACGAGCCGAAGGCCAGCGCGAAGAAGATCAAGAGCGCGGTGACCGACACCGGGACCGTGGTCTCCTACGACGAGAAGGAGAAGGCGGGCGTCTCCAACCTGCTGACCATCCACTCGGCGATCAGCGGCCGGTCCATTCCGGACCTGGTGGAGCACTTCGAGGGCAAGATGTACGGCGCGCTCAAGACCGAGCTCGCCGAGCTGTTCACCGAGTGGGTCGAACCCATCCAGAAGCGCACCCGCGGCTACCTCGACGACCCGGCCGAGCTCGACCGCGTCCTGGCCCGAGGCGCGGAGAAGGCCCGCGAGGTCGCGACGGTGACGCTGGAAGCGGCGTACGACCGGATCGGATTCCTCCCGGCGAAGCCGTGAGGAACGTGTCGCAGTCTCCCGGCGAAGCCGTGAGGAAGATGTCGCAGTCTCCCGGCGAAGCCGTGGGGCACGGCGTGGCCACCATCGGGGTGACCATCGCCGTGCCCGATCCGTACGGCGCCGAACTCCAGGACGCGCGGGCCGGCTACGGCGACCCGCTCGCCCGCTCGATACCCGCGCACATCACCCTGCTGCCCCCGACGGAGGTGTCGGCCGAGATGCTGGAAGCGGTGCAGCGGCACCTGCTCGGGGCTGCTGCGCGGCACCGGCCGTTCCGGGTGCAGTTGCACGGCAGCGGCAGCTTCCGCCCGGTGACGCCGGTGGTCTTCGCCCGGCTGGAGGCCGGCCTGCGGGAGTGCCGGCTGCTGGAGGCCTCGGTGCGCTCCGGCGTGCTCGCCCGGGAGCTGGCCTTCCCGTACCACCCGCATGTGACCGTGGCCCACCAGGTGGACGAGTCCGCGCTGGACCGCGCGTACCGCGACTTCCACGACTACCGGGCCGAGTTCACCGTGCCCGGCTTCGGTCTCCACCAGCAGGCCGAGGGCGGCGACTCCGCCCCCTGGCGCCTGCTGCGCGACTTCCCGCTCACGGCGTAGACCGCAGCCGGTTCGGGGAAGCCGCGCAGACCGGCGTCACTGCGTCAACGGCCGTCCGACTCCGACTCCGACGGCTCCACCACACCCGGCTCCACTGCCGCGGGCTCCACTACTGCCGGCTCCACTGCCGCCGGCTCCGCCGCTGCCGGCGCTGGCGCCGCCGACGGGCCGTCGCCGGAATCGCCCGGCCGGACCCGGTCCAGTTCCAGCTCCGCCTCGGTCGGCGGCTGGGTCCGGCTCAGCAGGCTGATCATCGGCATGGTCATGAAGCCGATCATCATGGCCGGGATTATGTAGCGCGAGAGCGCCGCCGGGTTGGCCGCGATCACGGCCATCTGCAGGCCGAAGGAGATGCCGGCCAGACCCAGGTAGGGCCAGCCCAGGCTGCGCCGCTTCCGGGCGAGCGCGATCACCAGCGCGTACACCGAGTAGGACCAGAACGCCCCGCGCCAGAGCAGCCACTGGGTCTGGGTGCTCATGGAGAGCATGTAGTACCAGATGCCGGCCTTGTGCAGGGTGTCGGACGGCGGCCGGCTCTTCAGTACCGGCAGGTACTTGCTGTGGGCCATCCGGTTGCCCGGAGCGGACTGTCCCCAGAGGTTGGCCGAGAACTGCGGCCAGGCGATCAGGGTGGTGCCCTCCAGGTTGGCCGGCCCGGGGAAGATGCCCCAGGCGATCTGCGAGCGGCAGAGCCGGCCCTGGACGACGGACTGCGGGGTGCGCTTCAGCACCTCGTCCCAGATGGTCATCAGCTGGTCGTTGATCTTGACCGCTTCGGGCCGGTTCAGGGCGGCCATGGTCCAGTCGACGTCCCAGCAGTTCGCTGCCTTGCCGCCCCAGGCCGACAGCGGGGCGACCTTCTCCATGACCTCCTTGTCGTGCTTGGTGAAGGTGTACGGGTACGTGCCGTAGGCGACGGCGATGTCGGCGTAGTTGAAGGAGTAGTACGAGTCCTTGCCGGGCAGCTTGACGCCGAGGGCCGGGTACACCAGGAAGTTGACCACCAGGTACAGCACGGTGGTGCCCGCCACCAGTGCGGTGATCCAGAGGCGCATGTTGCGCATCGCCAGCAGCAGCAGCGGGAGCGCGGCGATCAGGGCGTCCACGCTGCTGTTGCGGAAGAAGGCGACGCCGAGGAAGCCCGCCTCCAGCACCCCGATCTGGACGTAGAACCACCGGTCGCGCACCCAGCTCCGGTTGTCTATCCGGCGGGCGATCAGCCGGGCCGCGGCGGCGAAGGCCAGCAGCGCCGAGATGCCGAAGGCCGCGTCCTTCCAGATGAACTCGGTCAGCGAGCCGGTGGACGGGACGACCGCCACGCAGACCGCGGCCAGCGCGCTCCAGCGGCCGCGCACACCGAGGTCGCGCAGCGCCACGCAGGTGTAGGCGAGCACCAGCGAGATGGCGATCGTCTGCAGCAGGGTCAGTGGCCAGATGTCACCGCTGACCTGCAGCGAGAGCCAGACCAGGCTGTCGTAGAGGATCGAGTGGTCGTCGATCCAGTTGCTGGTGGTGACTTCCCAGATGTAGGTGATCGAGTCGTAACTCGCCAGACCGGGGAAGAACGCCGCCCACCAGGCCAGGTAGATCACCTGGCAGGTGGCGTAGACCGCGACCGGGAGCCGCAGGCGGGTGGGAACGCGTGCCCACTGCCGCTGGAGGACAGCGGGGACGCGTACTCGACTGCTCACGTACGGGACTCCTGGGATCGGTGGTGCGTCGACTGGGTGCAGGGGTCAGGCTAGCCCGAGCATCCGATCGACCACGCGGCGGGAGGCGCTGCCGTCGTCCAGGTCACAGAACTTCTCCCGGAATGCCCGATAGGCCGGTGCGTACTCCTCGGTCACCGGGTCGAGGTCGCGCAGGGCGGCGACCAGCTCCTCGGAGGTGGCGAGCAGCGGGCCCGGGGCGGTGGCCTCGAAGTCGAAGTAGAAGCCGCGCAGCGCGTCCCGGTAGTGCTCCAGGTCGTAGGTGAAGAACAGGATCGGCCGACCGGTGATGGCGTAGTCGAACATCACCGAGGAGTAGTCGGTGACCAGGACGTCGGCGATCAGGTAGAGGTCCTGGATGTCGGGGTAGCTGCCGACGTCCCAGACGAAGCCGTCGCCCTCGCCCGGCACCGGCTCCACCACGTGGGCGTGCGGGCGGACCAGCAGCACGTGGTCGTCGCCGAGCGACTTCCGCGCCTGCTGCAGGTCGAGCCGCAGGTCGAGCTGGTGGCCGCCGGCGTGGCGGACCCGGTCCTCGCGCCAGGTCGGCGCGTAGAGCACGATCTTCTTGCCCTCGGGGAGCCCCAGGAAGCGGCGGACCTCCTCGGCGCGCTTCTCGCGGTCCTCCGCGAGCAGCACGTCGTTGCGGGGGTAGCCGGAGGCCAGGATCTCGCCCTCGTAGCGGAAGGCGCGCTTGAGGATCGGGGTGCTGAAGCTGTTGGGCGAGACCAGCAGGCTCCACTGCTTGCCCTCGCGCTCCAGCGCCTCCAGGTAGGCGGTGTCGCTGAACCAGTCGTTGTCGAAGTCGAAGCCGATCCGCTTCAGCGGGGTGCCGTGCCAGGTCTGGATGATGACCTGGCCCTCGCGGCGCTCGATCCAGGACGGCAGGTGGGTGTTTCCGACGATGTAGCGGGAGCGGGCCAGTGCCTCGTACCACTCGGTGCTCTCGTAGACCACGGCGGAGGCGCCGGCCGGCGGGATCATCCGGTCGTCGCGGACCACCCACAGGTGCTCCAGCTCGCTGCCGCGCCGGACCAGCTCCTGGTGCACCGCGCGCGGCGAGTCCGAGTAGGACTTGCCCTCGAAGACGTCGTAGAGCACCGACTCGCGCAGCGGCTTGCGGCGGGCGGCCGGGTAGACCTCCTGCAGCAGCCGGCGCTGGTGGTAGCGGCCCAGGTCGGCGTTGCTCAGCTCGTGGGCGGAGTCCAGCAGCAGCCGGTCGTACCAGCGGCGGCGGAGGGTGACCTCCTTGCCCCGGACGGTGACCGCGACCGGCACGCCGACATGGGCGGCCGGGGCGATGTGGGCGGTGGTCTCGACGGCGCCCTCGGCGGCCCCGTCGATCCGGGTGCTGACGAAGACCTCCCACTCGCCGCCCTGGAGCGGCAGTTCGCCGCCGTAGCCGTCGTTCGGCAGCGCGGGCAGCAGCGAGCTGAAGCGTCCGTCGGCCACCTCGCCCTGGTGCCGGTAGGCCTTGGCGTGCTTGTTGTGCCGCAGCACCCACTCGAAGGTGTGGCGGCCGGGCAGCGGGAAGCTGCCCTCCAGCAGGAAGCCGGTGCCCGAAGGGTCGGCGCTGACCTTCTCGATCAGCGGCTGGGCCGGCTGGTCGACCAGCTGGAGGTGGCCGCGCGGGGAGCGCTTGAAGTAGAGGACGCGGGGCGAGCCCTCGCCGGCGATCGGGATCTGCACCGCCGAGCGCTCGTCCTGGTCGTCGACGGCCAGGTCGATCACCTCGCCGCCGGGCAGCACCAGTTCGCTGCTCCAGCGGTCGGTCGGGCGGTCGAAGGAGGTCGGCCGGAGCCTGCCCTCCCGCACCCGCACGTCGTTGACCTGCTCCGGGTCGACCAGGACGGTGAACGGCACCCAGCCGGCGGCGGAGTCGGCAGCGGTGGGCTCGCCGAGCACCACCGGGAAGTCCAGCACCGAGATCGAGCCGGCCTCCTTGTGGTGCAGCCGCAGCACGGCGCCCTCGGCGGCGCGCGCGGCGACGATCCGGCCGCGCAGCGCGACCAGCCCGCTGCCGTCGTCCTTGGCGGTGACGCTGTCCAGCCGGACCTTGACCGTCTCCACCTGGATGTACAGGTGCTGGTCGCGGATCTGCGGGATCACCCGGACCTCCGGGGTGACCCAGGTCGGGGCGGGGAACTGGCCGGAGCCGGTCGGACCGGCCTTGATCCGGCTACGGCGCGGCCGGCCGCGGCCGAAGACGCCGATGGTGATCTGCCACAGGCCGTCCCGCCACTGACCGCGGTGCTTCAGCCGGTTCGGGTCGAAGTCGAGCTCGAAGCCCGACCAGTCGCAGTTGCGCAGCGACTGGTCCTGGGTGGTCGCGGTGACGTCGGTCGCCAGCACCGACTTCGCGTGCGCCACCAGCGTCCGGCGGGTGCCCTGCTCACGCAGCATCAGTGCCTTGAAGGCGTCGGTGCGCTGCTCGGCGCCGAGGTGCTTGGGGTAGGCGAAACCCTTGAGGTGCAGCCGGCCGTTCCGCCAGTCCGACTCGAACAGGCCGGTGCGGACGACCAGCTCGCTGTCCAGCCGGAGCACGCTGTCCGGGACCGGGGCGGCCCCGCGCAGGGTGGGGTAGTCAGCGAAGTGGCGGACGGTGCCCCGGAGCGGGATGGCCCAGGGGTACTCCGCGTCGAAGGCGAGGATGTCGAGCAGGTCGGCCAGTCGGCGCTTGCTGGTGAGCCAGTACTTCAGCCGCATCGGCGCGGGCAGCGCGTTCAGCGTCTCCTGGTCGATCTCGGAGATCATCGAGCCGATGTGGTCGAGGAACGCCGTCTGGTACTCCTCGCCGCCCTCGGGGAGCGCCTTGAAGAACAGCGGCACCTCCTCGACCAGCGAGTTCTCGTTGTAGAAGCGCAGGTGCTTGCGGAACTCGGCGCCGGGCTGCGCCTGCAGGAACTCGCGCACCATCCGCATCGAGGAGACCCGGTCGATCAGGCCGCGCGGGTCGGTGCGGTTCTGGGTGATGGACCGGGCGCCGACCTCGCGCTCGCGCCAGTGGTAGATCGGCTCGCTGAGGATGTCGACGCTCTTGGCGAGGAAGTGCAGCGGAACGCTGACCGGCGCGTCCTCGTAGAGGATGCCCGGGTACTCCAGGCCCTGGGCGTCCCAGAAGGTGCGGCGGTAGACCTTGTTCCAGGCGGTCCGGTCGGTCACCAGCAGCGGGCGCTCGGTGATGTGGGTGCGCAGCACCGTCTCCGAGAAGGGGCGGCGGTGCACCGGCGACTGGACGAAGCCGACGGAGCGGAAGCGCAGCACGTTGCCGCTGACGAAGTCGGACCCGGTGCTGTCGAGGGTCTCCACCATCAGCTGGTAGGCGGTCGGCGGCATGGTGTCGTCGCTGTCGACGAACGCCAGGTACTCGGCGTCGGGGTCGATGTGCGCGATGCCGGTGTTGCGGGCCGGACCGAGGCCCTTGTTCTGCTGCCGGACCAGGCGGAACCGCTGGTCCTTGGCGGCGAACGCCTCCGCGATGGCCGCACTGTCGTCGGTCGAGCCGTCGTCGACCATCACCACCTCGAAGTCGGTGAGGGTCTGCGCGGCGATGGAGCTCAGGCACTCGTCGAGGTAGCGCTGGACGTTGTAGATGGGAACGACGACGGAAAGACGGGGGGCCATGGGGTGCGACGGGCCTTTCTCGGACTGGCACTGCTCTTCCCACGCTCGGGGGCGCGGGGACGTTGGGGACGGCGCAGGGTAAGACTAGCCTTGGAGACGTCGAACAGTTCTGCCAGGACCCGCTGGATGCTACAGGCGGACCCTGAAGGAAAGGGTGGGAGCGGCATGTGCCGGGCCCGGGCAGGTATCCTTCCCTGCCATGCCCCGTATCAGCATCGTTGTGCCCGCGTACCAGGTTCAGGCGTATCTCGGCGAGTGCCTGGACTCGGTCCTCGGACAGTCCTTCCGGGACTTCGAGCTGATCGGGGTCGACGACCGTTCACCCGACGGTTCCGGTGAGATTCTTGACGAGTACGCACAATCGGACGAACGGGTAAGGGTCCTGCACCTGCCGGAGAACGTGGGTCTGGGCCGGGCCCGCAACGCCGGGATCGAGATCGCCACCGGCGACTACCTGGTCTTCCTGGACAGCGACGACACCATGACGCCCGGGTCGCTGCAGGCGATCGCGGACCGGCTCGAACGGACCGGCGACCCTGACGTCCTGGTGTACGACTACGCCCGCACCTACTGGGACGGCCGGGTCGTCCGCAGCCGTGACGCCGGCCAGTTCGCGGCGGTCGGTCCGGACGGCGCCGAGCGCCCCGAGGTCTTCACCGCAGTGGAGCGGGAGGAGGTGCTCGGGCTGCTGATGGTGGTCTGGAACAAGGCCTACCGCCGCAGCTGGATCGAGAAGCTCGGCCTGCGCTTCCCCGCCGGGTACTACGAGGACACCCCGTGGACCTATCCGACGATGCTGGCCGCCGACACGGTCACCATGCTGGACAAGGTCGTCGTCCACTACCGGCAGCGCCGCCAGGGCGGCAACATCCTGGCCACGGTCAGCCGCAAGCACTTCGACATCTTCGGCCAGTACGACCTGGTCTTCGCCTTCCTGGACGCCCACCCCGAGCTGGAGCGCTGGCGTCCGCTGCTGCACCGGCGGATGGCCGAGCACCTGCGGACCATCGGCAACCACCCGGACCGGGTGCCGCCCGCCGACCGGGCCGAGTTCTTCGCCCGCGCCGCCGAGGAGGAGCGCCGCCACCGCCCGGAGGGCGCGACGGCCGTGCCACTGTCCGCGACCTGGAAGGCCGGCCCGGCCGGACGGCTCGCCCGCACCGCCCGGCGGACCCTGCGGACGGCCCAGCCCCAGCTCAAGCGGGCCGTGGCCGGCTCGGTACTGGGCGCCTACCAGCGGGTCCAGCGGCAGCTGCCGCTGGACGGCGAACTCGCGGTCTTCGGCGCCTACTGGGGACGCGTCCCCTCCTGCAACCCGGCGGCGATCCACGCCAAGCTCCGCGAACTGGCGCCGGACGTCCGGACGGTGTGGGTGGTGGAGAACCGGCGGCGGGCCGAGGTGCCCGCCGGGATCACCGTGGTCGGCCCCGGCTCGCGCGGCTACCGCGAGGCGATCTCCCGGGCGACGTACTTCGTCAACAACGTCAACTTCCCGGACGGCGCGCCCAAGCGACCCGGCACCGTCCACCTGCAGACCCACCACGGCACCCCGGTCAAGAAGATGGGCCTGGACCTCCAGGACTACCCGGCCGCCAACGGCTCGCTGGACTTCGCCAAGCTGCTGGAGCGGGTCGACCGCTGGGACTACAGCCTGAGCTCCAACCGCTACTCCACCCTGATCTGGGAGCGGGTCTACCCCTCCTCGTTCCGCACCCTGGAGTACGGCTACCCGCGCAACGACGTCTTCTACTCGGCCACCGCCGAGGACGTCGCCGCCGCCCGCGCCGAACTCGGCATCGAGCCGGGCCAGAAGGCGCTGCTCTACGCCCCGACCCTGCGGGACTACCGGGCGACCTACCGGCCGCAGCTCGACCTGGCCCGGCTGGCCCGTACCCTCGGCCCGGACTACGTGCTGCTCAACCGGGGGCACTACCTCTACGACGAGGACGCGGCCTTCGGCACCGACGGCGCCGGTGGCGGAGTCGTCGACGTCTCGCGGCACCCCTCGGTGGAGCGGCTGGCGCTCGCGGCGGACGCCCTGGTCACCGACTACTCCTCGGTGATGTTCGACTACGCCAACCTGGACCGGCCGATCGTGGTCTTCGCCGACGACTGGGAGGTGTACCAGCAGACCCGCGGCGTCTACCTGGACCTGTTCTCCGGCCGCGCCGGCGAGGCCCCGGGCCCGGCGGTCCGCACCGAGGAGGAGCTGGCCGAGCTCTTCCGCTCCGGCGACTGGGACTCGGCCGGGTCCCGGGCCCTGCGGACGGCCTTCCGGGAGCGCTTCTGCGCCTTCGACGACGGCCGTGCGGCCGAGCGGGTCGTCCGCACCGTCTTCCTCGGTGAGCGGGAGCCGATCCCGTTCACCCCGCTGGCCGACCGGAGCCCGGCCCCGCGTCCGCAGTAGCGGCGGTTCGCTGCCGCGGCTCGTCCGCCGCGCCACGGCGTGCGGGGTACCAGAGCTGACGGAGCCTTCACTACGCTGGGCCTCCGGACCGACGGGGGCAGGAGCAGAGCATGGACTGGCTGACGCGGCTGCCCGTCGTCGGACCGACGGTGTCGTGGGCGCTGCGGACCCGGATCTACCGGGCGGTCGACCTCTTCCTGGAGGCCGGGTCCAACCGGCTGGCCGGGGCGATGACCTTCTTCGGCTTCCTCGCCCTGTTCCCGACGCTGACCGTGGCGATGGCCGTGGCCGCCGCGGTGCTCGCCCCGTCCCAGGTCCAGCACCTGCAGCAGAAGATCGGGGAGCAGGTCCCGGCGCTCTCCCAGTCGATCGACCTGAACGCGGTGGTCCGCAACGCCGGAACGCTCGGGGTGGTCAGCGGCGCGCTGCTGCTGGTCTCCGGGCTCGGCTGGGTCGGCACCGCCCGGGCCAGCATCCGCGAGGTCTGGCGGCTGCCGGTCGCGCCGGACAACCCGGTGCTGCGCAAGGCCCTGGACGTCGGCGTGCTGCTCGGGCTCGGCCTGGTGGCCGGCGTCTCGGTCGCCTCCTCCTCGCTGGCCACGGCGCTGGCCGGACAGGCCGCGCACTCGGTCGGGATCGACCGGCACTCGGTCGGCAAGGTGCTGCTGCAGGTCGCCGGGTTCGCCATCGCGGTCGGCGCGGACACCATCCTGTTCGGCTACCTGCTGGTCGGGCTGCCCCGGCTGCGCCACGTCATCAGCGACGAGGGCCGACGCGCGGTGGTGGAGGGCGCGCTGCTCGGCGGCGTCGGCTTCGAACTGCTGAAGCTGCTGCTCACCGCCTACCTCCGGGAGGTCGCCACCCGGAACGTCTACGGCGCCTTCGGCACACCGGTGGCGCTGCTGCTGTGGATCAACTTCATCTTCCGCTGGCTGCTCTTCTGCTCCGCCTGGACCGCCACCGCGGTACCGGCCGGGGTTGAGCAGCGGGCGCGCGACCGGGCCGAACGGGAGTGGGAGGAGGCCGGTGCGCCCGGTCGGCTCCCGGCGGCGGTGCAGGCCGTGGCGGCGCCCGCGCCGGAGCCGGGGCCGGTGCCCCGGTTCGGCCGGCTCCGCTGGACCGCGCCGGCCTTCGCCCTCGCCTTCGTGGCCGGTACCGCCCTCGGCCGGCGGCGCGGCCGCCGGTCCGACCGCCGCCGTGGCCGAGCGGCCTGAGAGGCCGTACGTTCGCCTTACCCGGGTCTGAGATGGTGTGCCGCCGTCGCGATCGGACGCGGCGGGACTCGGACGAAGGACGGGCGACGGGCTATGGCGGAACGGCACGGAACGGTGCTGGTGGTCGACGACGACGCGGCGATCAGGCGCTCGCTGGAGCGCGGCCTGCGGCTGAGCGGCTTCGCGGTGCTGCTCGCCGACGGCGGCGTGGCCGCGCTCGCGGCGCACGACCGGGCCGCGCCCGACGTCATCGTGCTCGACGTCTCCATGCCGGACCTCCCCGGCACCGAGGTCTGCCGACGGCTGCGCGCCGCCGGGGACGAGACGCCGGTGCTGATGCTGTCCGCGCTCGACCAGCTCGACGACCGGCTGGCCGGACTCCAGGCCGGGGCCGACGACTACCTGGTCAAGCCCTTCGCGCTGCAGGAGCTGGTACTGCGGCTGCACGCGCTGCTGCGGCGCCGGCCGCCCCGGCCCAGCGCGACGCTCCGGGTCGGCGAGCTGACCGTGGACCCCGCCACCCGCGAGGTCCGCTACGGCGGTGCGGCCGTCGAGCTGACCCGCCGTGAGTACGAGCTGCTGGAGGTGCTGACCCGCAACGCCGGGATCGTGCTCACCCGTGACCAGCTGCTGGAACGGGTCTGGGGCTACGACTTCGACGTCCGCACCGACGTGGTCGACACCTTCGTCAGCTACCTCCGGCGGAAGCTGGAGGCGGGCGGGCGCCCGCGGCTGCTGCAGACCGTGCGCGGCGTCGGCTTCGTGCTCCGCAGCGGACCCGCCCGGTGAGCGCCGTCCGGCCGATCCGGCTGTCCACCCGGATCGCCCTGGTCACCGCCGCCGTGGTGCCGGTGCTGGTGCTGCTCTCCGGACTGCTGCTGCTCGGCCTGGTCAGCGGCGACCTGCGGGACCGGCAGGACGCACTGCTGTCCGAGCGGGCCGCCGCCGTGCTGCCGGACGCCCGGACCGAGCTGCGGGCCGCCGGCAACGACCGCTCCCGCCAGGTGACCAACCAGGCGCACCGGATCGCCGCCGGGGCGCTGGACGTCGGCGTCCGGATCACCGGCGCCGACGGCAGCACCGAGCTGGCCGAGGGCCCCCAGCCGAGCCTGACGGCCGCGCTGCCGACCGCCACCGGCGACCCGGTCACCATCCACGCCGACGGCAGCAGCTGGCGGGCGCTCGGCCTGCAGGTCACCGCCACCGCGGCCCAGCCCGGAGGCACCCTCTGGCTGTTCCAGCCGACCTCCGCGGTCGAGGAGGAGGTCGACTCGGTCCGTGGCCGGATCATCCTGGTCGCGCTGATCGCCGCACCCCTCGGCGGACTGCTCGCCTTCCTGGTCGCCGAGCGCGCCGCCCGGCCGCTGCGGCTGCTCCAGCGCCGCACCAGCGGCCTCGACCCGGACGAGCCCGCCACCAGGCTCGAACACGCGCCCACCGGCGTCACCGAGGTGGACGAGCTCGCGCACACCCTGGAGTCCGTGCTCAGCCGCTACGACGAGCAGGCCGCCCGGACCGGGGAGGCGCTGGAGACCGCGCGGGCCTTCGCCGCCTCCGCCTCGCACGAGCTGCGGACCCCGCTGATGAGCATGCGGACCAACCTGGACATCCTCGCCGACCATCCGCAGCTCAGCCCGGAGGACCGGGCGGAGGCGCTGGCCGACCTGCTCAGCGAGCACGCCCGGCTGCTCGGACTGCTCACCGCGCTGCGCTCGCTGGCCCAGGGCGACCTGGTCCAGGCCGACGCCTTCGCCCCGCTGGACCTCGCCGAACTGGTCGAGGCCGCCGCCGCCGACGCCCGCCGCCGCCGTCCGCGGGCCTCGCTGGAACTGGTCTCCACCGCCTCGCTGCCGATGCTCGCCTGGGAGTCCGGGCTGCGGATGGCCGTGGACAACCTGATCACCAACGCCCTGGTGCACGGAGCGCCCCCGGGCCGGGAGGCGTCGATCCGGGTCACCCTGAGGAGGGACGGCGACCAGGCGCTGCTGACGGTCGACGACGGCGGCCCCGGGGTACCGGTCGCGGAGCGGGAGGCGGTGTTCGGCCGCTTCCGGCGCGGCCCGGCCAGCCCCGGCTCCGGCCTCGGCCTCACCCTGGTGGCCCAGCAGATCGCCCTGCACCGGGGCAGCGTCCTGATCACCGACCCGCCGTACGGCTACGGCACCCGGGTCGAGGTCCGGCTGCCGCTGGCCGGCCACCCGGTGCGGTCCTCGACCGTCACCCTGCCGCTGCGCCGGGACTGGCTCCGCGCCGGTGGCGGGCCGACCGGGGGCTGAGACGGCGACCTTCCCCGGCGGAGCACAAGGTTTCCACAAAGACGCTTCCTACGCTGCGGGGCAGATGGAGCGTCAACCACGCTCCGCCGCAGTGGAGGAGACTTCCATGTCCATTCGTCGACCCGCCCTCGCCTCCGGCCTGGCCGCCCTGGCCCTGGCCGGTTCGCTGCTCGCGGCGGGCACTCCCGCCTTCGCCGCCGGCAGCACCGCCTCGCCGAGCGCCTCGGCCAAGGCCCCCAGGGACAACGAGGTGAAGGGCATCTGCCTGCGTGCCCCGCGGATCGAACTCCGGGTCACCAAGGCGATCGCCCGCATCAACGGGCCGGTCACCGAGCTCGGCTCGATCGCCCACCTGCAGAAGCGCGTGGACAAGGCCCAGGCCGCCGGTGACACCGCGATCGCGACCTACCTGAACGACCGGCTGACCGCGCGCAAGGCGCTGGTCGGCACGCTGACCCAGCGCCAGTCCGACCTCCAGGCGGTCGAGACCTGGTGCTCCGCGAACAACAACGGCGCCTCCTGATGGCCCGCGACCGCCGGAGCCGGGGCGCTCTGGTCCTCGCCGCGGCCGTGGCCGTGCTGGCGCTGGCCGGCTGCTCGGGCAGCGGCGGAACCGCCGCCCGGCAGGCCGCCAACGCCGCGAACGGCGGCTCCGCGCCCACCGCCCCGGCCGCCTCGGGCAGCGGCGCCGGTGGTGGCTCGCCCGCCGAGGCCGTACCCACCGGCACCTCGCCCGCCGTGGTCCAGCAGATGCTGCAGAAGGTCAACGCCGCGCAGAGCGCCGCCGACGCGGCCGACTCGGACGCGGCCACCGACCCGAAGTAGCCTCAGCCCCGAAGCAGCCTCAGCCCCGAAGCAGCCTCAGCCCCGAAGACTGCGCAGTCGGCGGCGGCGGAGCACCAGCACCGTGCCCGCCACCGCGGCCAGCACCACCGCGCCGACCGCGCCGGACCAGCCCACCGGGCCCGGACCGGCGTCCGCGTCGGCGGTGACCGACGGTCGCGCCGGCGCCTTCCTGACGGCGGGGGCGCGGCTCGCGACGGCCGGTACGACCGCGTCCAGGCTGCCGACCGGGCGCAGCCGGCTCTCGGCCGCGAACCCCCAGTCCAGCAGTTGCCGCGCCTCGTTGTAGACCGCGTCGTACTGCCCGGACTGGGGGTTCATCAGCGTCACCAGAATCGTCCGGCCGCCCCGGCGCGCCCCCACCACCAGGGTGTTCCCGGCGTTGGTGGTGTAGCCGTTCTTCACCCCGATCAGGCCCGGGTAGCGGCTGACGCCGTCGATGCCGGACAGCAGCCGGTCGGTGTTGTCGATCTCGAAGGGCCTGCCCCGGGTGCTCGGCCCGCCGGGGAACTCCGCCACCGCCGTGGAGCAGTAGCGGGCGAAGTCCGGGTTCTCCAGCCCGGCGCGGGCGAACAGGGTGAGGTCGTAGGCCGAGGAGACCTGGCCGGGCTCGTCGTACCCGTCCGGGGTGACCACCCGGGTGTCGTTCGCGCCCAGTTTCCTGGCCTCGGCCTGCATGTCGGCGACGGTGGCCGGCACCCCGCCGTTCATCGCGGCCAGCACGTGGACGGCATCGTTGCCGGACCGCAGGAACACGCCCAGCCACAGGTCGGAGACCTTGTAGGTCTGCCCGGAGACCACCCCCACCTGGCTGCTGCCCTGGCCCATCCCGGCCAGGTCGGCGTCGGTGACCCGGCGGGTCGCGTTCGCCGGGAGCCGCGGCAGGACGGTGTCCGCGAACAGCGTCTTCAGCGTGCTGGCCGGCGGCAGCGGCCAGTGCGCGTTCTTCGCCGCGAGCACCGCGCCGCTGCCGTCGTCGGACACCATCCAGGAGAGCGCGGAGATGTCGGCCGGCACCGCCGGGGCGCCGGGCAGCAGAGCGCTCTGCACCCCGGTGAGGCCCAGTCTGACGCCGCCGACCGCCGACATCCGGGCGGGCGGCTGGGCCGCCGGCGCGGCGGCGCCGGTCAGGCAGGCAGCGGTCGCGAGCGCGCCGAGCGCCGCCGACATCCATACGAAACGCTGATCGAGATGCACCGTCAGACCGTACCCAACCAGTCGGCGGGGGTGACACACCCCGAGGAAGAACCCCCGGTCGGCCCTCTCATACTGGAACCATGAAACTGAGCCGCCGCGCCTCCTGGTTCCTGACCGCCTTCGGCATCTGGTCGATCTGGATCTGGGTGACCTTCTTCAAGAACCTGTGGGCGGACGGCGAGGGGCTGGCCTTCGTCCACGGGGACCACTCCCGTCCCACCGCGTACTTCTGGATCCACGCGCTGCTCGCCCTGACCTCGCTGGTGCTGGGGGTGATCGTCGGCTGGATCGGGGTGCGCTCGCTGCGCGCCCTGCGCGCCGAGCAGGCGGCGGCGGCCCCGGCGCCCGCCGAGCGGGTCGACGAGCCGGTGGCTAAGTAGCAGCCGCGAGCACGACCGAGGCCCCGCCCCGGATCACCGGGACGGGGCCTCAGCCTCAGTCAGCTCTCAGTGGCGACGCCGCTCTCAGAAGCGACGGGTGACCAGCGCCCGCTTCACTTCCTGGATCGCCTTGGTGACCTCGATACCGCGCGGGCAGGCGTCCGTGCAGTTGAAGGTCGTGCGGCAGCGCCACACGCCGTCGCGGTCGTTCAGGATCTCCAGCCGCTGCTCCGCGCCCTCGTCACGCGAGTCGAAGATGAAGCGGTGGGCGTTGACGATGGCCGCCGGGCCGAAGTACTGGCCGTCGTTCCAGAACACCGGGCAGGACGTGGTGCAGGCGGCGCAGAGGATGCACTTGGTGGTGTCCTCGAAGCGCTGCACGTCCTCCTCGGACTGGATCCGCTCCTTGGTCGGCGCGTTGCCGGTGGTGATCAGGAACGGCATCACGTCGCGGTACGCCTGGAAGAACGGGTCCATGTCCACGACCAGGTCCTTCAGGACCGTGAGGCCCTTGATGGGCTCGATCGTGATCGGCTTCTCCGGCGAGACGTCCTTGATCAGGGTCTTGCAGGCGAGCCGGTTCTTGCCGTTGATCCGCATGGCGTCGGAGCCGCAGACACCGTGGGCGCAGGAGCGACGGTACGTCAGCGTGCCGTCCTGCTCCCACTTGACCGTGTTGATCGCGTCCAGGACGCGGATCTTCGGGTCCACGGTCAGCTGGTAGTCCACCCACACCGCGTCCGGGTGCTCCTCCGGGTTGAACCGGCGGATCCGGAGGGTGATGGTGATCAGCTCGACCTTGCCGGACTCGGCGGCGTCCAGCGCGGCGGAGTGGGCGTTGCCCTGGGCCGCCGTGTCGTCGATCGTGGGGGTGCTCATCAGTACTTACGCTCCATCGGCTGGTAGCGGGTCACCACGACCGGCTTGTAGTCCAGGCGGATGCTGTCCTTGCCGTCAGCGTCCACCTCGCGGTACGCCATGGTGTGCTGCATGAAGTTGACGTCGTCGCGGGTCGGGTAGTCCTCGCGGAAGTGGCCGCCGCGCGACTCCTTGCGGGCGAGCCCCGACACCGCCGTGACCTCGGCCAGGTCGAGCAGGTTGCCCAGCTCCACGGCCTCCAGCAGGTCGGTGTTGTAGCGCTGGCCCTTGTCCATCACCGAGATGTTCTTGTAGCGCTCCTTCAGCGCGGCGATGTCCTCCACCGCCTGCTTCAGGGTCGCCTCGGTGCGGTACACCATCGAGTTGGTGTCCATGGTCTCCTGCAGCGCCGTGCGGATGTCCACCACCCGCTCGGTGCCGGTGGAGGTGCGGATCCGCTCCAGCATCTCCACGACCTGCGCGGCCGGGTTCTCCGGCAGCTCGACGTACTCGGCGGTCTGCGAGTAGTCCGCGGCGGCGATGCCGGCCCGGCGCCCGAAGACGTTGATGTCGAGCAGCGAGTTGGTGCCGAGCCGGTTGGCGCCGTGCACCGACACGCAGGCGACCTCGCCGGCGGCGTAGAGGCCGGGGACGACGGTGTCGTTGTCCTTCAGCACCTCGCCCAGGACGTTGGTCGGGATGCCGCCCATGGCGTAGTGCGCCGTCGGCTGGATCGGGATCGGGTCCGTGTAGGGCTCGATGCCGAGGTAGGTCCGGGCGAACTCGGTGATGTCCGGGAGCTTGGCGTCCAGCTGCTCCGGCGGAAGGTGCGTCAGGTCGAGGTAGACGTGGTCGCCCTCCAGGCCGCAGCCGTTGCCGTTGCGGATCTCGGTGTAGATCGCGCGGGAGACGACGTCGCGGGAGGCGAGGTCCTTCATCACCGGCGCGTACTTCTCCATGAAGCGCTCGCCGTGCTTGTTGCGGAGGATGCCGCCCTCGCCGCGCGCGCCCTCGGTGAGCAGGATGCCCATCCGCCAGATGCCCGTCGGGTGGAACTGGAAGAACTCCATGTCCTCCAGCGGCAGCCCGCGCCGGAAGGCGGCGGCCTGGCCGTCACCGGTCAGGGTGTGGGCGTTGGAGGTCACCTTGAAGAACTTGCCGTTGCCGCCGGAGGCGAAGATCACGGACTTCGCCTGGAAGACGTGCACCTCGCCGGTGGCCAGCTCGTAGGAGACGACGCCGGAGACCCGGGTCTCCCCGTCGACCTCGCTGAGCAGCAGGTCCAGGACGTAGAACTCGTTGAAGAACTCCACGCCCTCCTTGACGCAGTTCTGGTACAGCGTCTGGAGGATCATGTGACCGGTGCGGTCCGCGGCGTAGCACGAGCGGCGCACGGCGGCCTGGCCGTGGTCACGGGTGTGCCCGCCGAAGCGGCGCTGGTCGATCTTGCCCTCGGGCGTCCGGTTGAACGGGAGGCCCATCTTCTCCAGGTCGAGGACGGCGTCGATGGCCTCCTTCGCCAGGATCTCGGCGGCGTCCTGGTCGACCAGGTAGTCACCGCCCTTGACGGTGTCGAAGGTGTGCCACTCCCAGTTGTCCTCCTCGACGTTGGCCAGTGCGGCGGCCATGCCGCCCTGGGCCGCGCCGGTGTGGGACCGGGTGGGGTAGAGCTTGGTCAGCACCGCGGTGCGGCTGCGCTTCGTCGACTCGATGGCCGCGCGCATACCCGCGCCACCGGCGCCGACGATGACGGTGTCGTACTTGTGTACCTGCATGTCTGTTGGCTGCCTCGTCCGTCCGCGCTCAGCTGATTGTCGGGTCGAAGGTGAAGATGACCAGGGAACCCAGCAGCACGGTGAAGACCGTGGCGGTCACCAGGAGCACCTTCAGCCAGAACCGGGTGGTGTCGCGCTCCGCGTAGTCGTTGATGACCGTGCGCATGCCGTTCGCGCCGTGGAGCATCGCGAGCCAGAGCATCAGCAGGTCCCAGCCCTGCCAGAAGGGCGACGCCCAGCGGCCGGCCACGAAGGCGAAGCTGATCTTCGACACGCCGCCGTCCAGCAGCAGCTGGATGATCAGGTGGCCGAGGACCAGGAAGACCAGGACCACGCCGGACAGCCGCATGAACAGCCAGGCCAGCATCTCGAAGTTGGTCCGGGACTTGCGGCCGGTCCGCTTGGTGCGGGCGCGGGGCGGCTCGATCAGGAAGGCGGTGGGGTCGCCGCCCTCGACGAGCTCGATGTTGGTGTCGATAGCCATTTTCGCCTCACCCGAACCAGGTCTGGAGGGTTTCCTGCAGGATCGGGTAGAACGCACCCGCCATCAGGACGACCCACAGGGTCACCACGGTCCACAGCATCTGCCGCTGGTACTTCGGGCCCTTGGCCCAGAAATCCACGGCGATGACGCGGAGACCGTTCAGCGCGTGGAACAGGATGGCGGCGGTCAGGCCGTACTCCATCAGGTTGACGGGCCAGGTCTTGTACGTCGCGATCACGCTGTTGTACGCCTGCGGTGAGACGCGGACGAGAGCGGTGTCGAGGACGTGGGCGAAAAGGAAGAAGAAAATGAGGACACCGGTGACTCGATGAGCCACCCACGACCACATGCCTTCCCGGCCGCGGTACAGCGTTCCAGCCGGCACGGAAAACCCTCCGGAAGCGGGGCGGGGGCTCGTCCGGCATCAGCGTCGGTCGGCCCGGCCGGGTATGGTCCACCGGCCCTCGCCATCGTAGCCACGCGGGAAGGTCGGCAGCCCGTCGGGGGTGTCCCCGGTGATCAAACAGGCTCGTGCGGCCTAACGCCGAGCGGGCGGCGTGATCCACGCCACCCGCATTCTCCTGCGATTCTGTTGTTGTTCCTACCCAATTCGGGCAAAGGGCGCGGCGGCCCGTGTGTCAGAGATCACGGGAACCGTCTCACGTCGCCGCCGAAGCATGAGACGCAACCAGGTGCTCCAGCCGGTGCTGGGCGATCCGGCGCAGCTCCTCGGCGGTGGTGCTGCGCTCCTCGTCGGGGTCGCTGGCCAGCCGGGTGCGGAGGCTGACCAGTACCCGGTCGAGCATCTCCTCGGCCGGGCAGTCGTCCAGGCAGACCACGAAGACGTGGCCGAAGCGCGCCTCGTAGGCGGCGTGGGCCGCCCGCAGGGCGGTGTGGGCGGCCTGGCTGCCGGGCGCACGCACCCCGAGCAGCGGTTGCGGCATGCAGCTCTCGTCCGCCAGGGCCTCGCCGAGGTCGGCGTAGGACATGTCGTAGGAGGCTTCGCTGGCCGCCGCCAGCAGTGACGCAGTGTCCGGGTACGGGCGGTGGGCGGTCAGCCGCAGCGCCCAGCGGCGGCTGCCGCAGCAGGCGAGCAGGGCTTCCTCGGCTGCGCCCGGTGTGGCCTGGTTCAGTCGCTGCAACCCGGTAGTCGCGGCTTCCGGCTGCGCCGGAATGTCACTGGCCAGCGTGTCCTCCTCGGTCGGCGGTTGCAGGGGTGTGGCGGCGCGGCGACGCTAGTGCATTTCGCCGAGGTGCCCTGCCCGGTGTTCGACGGCTGCGACGGCGAAGGTGACGGGTGCTGAGGGTGGTGCCGGGACTGCCAAACGAGTGAACGAGGCGTCAGCAGCCCTTTGCTGCCAGGCAGAATGAGCGTGGGGCAGTTCGAGTCCCAGCACAAGGATTCACTCGAATTGGCTATCAAGTCGAGACTCTTGCAACCGAATGATGAGACGGCTGCGCGCAGATGAAGCGGAGGGGTCGCCTCACGGCGTCGCCCGGGGCGGCCCCTCCGGGGGGTGTCGGTGCGTCAGAGTTCGCGGTGGACCTTGTGGGCGGCGGCCTGGGCGCGCGGGCGGACCACCAGCAGGTCCACGTTGACATGGGCCGGGCGGGTGACCGTCCAGGCGATGGTGTCGGCCACGTCCGCCGCGGTGAGCGGCTCGGCCACGCCCGCGTAGACCGACTCGGCCTTCGCGGCGTCGCCGTCGAAGCGGGTCAGCGCGAACTCGTCGGTGCGGACCATCCCCGGGGCGATCTCCACCACCCGGATCGGCTGGCCGACCAGCTCCAGCCGCAGCGTTCCGGCGATGGCGTGCTCGCCGGCCTTGGCCGCGACGTAGCCGCCGCCGCCCTCGTAGGGGACGAACGCCGCGGTCGAGGTGAGCACCACGATGGTGCCGTCGCCGGAGGCCCGCAGGGCCGGCAGCAGCGCCTGCGTCACATGCAGCGCGCCCAGCACGTTGACCTCGTACATCCGCAGCCAGTCGGCCGGGTCGCCGTGCTCGACGGAGTCCGCGCCGAACGCCCCGCCGGCGTTGTTGACCAGGACGTCGACCCGGTCCAGGGTGGCGGCGAAGGCGTCCACCGCGGCCCGGTCGGTGACGTCCACGGTGTGCGCGGAGGCGGCGTCGCCGATCTCCTTCGCCAGCTCCGCGATCCGCTCGGTGCGCCGGGCGACCAGCACCACCCGGAAGCCCTCGTCGGCGAGCCTGCGCGCGGTGGCCGCGCCGATGCCGCTGCTCGCGCCGGTGACGACGGCGACCCTGCCGGTGAATGCCTGTGCCATGGGTGCTGCTCCCGCGCTCGTGTTCCGCCTGTGCTGTTTCCCTCTGTGGGCAACATCGTAGGCAGCCGCGGCGGCGGGGGTGTCGGGGAGATTGTCCAGGTGGTCCAGGTCACACCGGGAGCCCGTGTCCTTTGCCGGTGATCCTCGTTCCCCGAGTAACCGTCGGTGTCTCCGGGAGGGTGGTAAAAGGGATGACATACCCACAGCGAGGTGGACTATGCGCCGTGCGGGCTACTTCCTCCGCGTCCGGGGCCACCAATTCCGGTGATCCTCTGCCCCAGGCGCCGCACAGCCGTAGCCTTGTCGAGGTGAGCCCCTCAGTCGATGTTGCCTCCGGCCCGTCCCCCGCGTCCGAGTCCGGTGTCCGCGCCCGGATCCACGCCCAGGTCCTGGCCCTCGCCCCGGAGCTGATCGAGCTCCGCCGCGACCTGCACCGCCACCCCGAGCTCGGGCGGCAGGAGTTCCGCACCACCGGGCTGATCCGGGCCCGGCTGGAGCAGGCCGGGCTCACCCCCCGTGACCTGCCCGGGGGCACCGGCCTGGTGTGCGACATCGTGCCCGAGGGCAGCCCGGCGGACGCACCGCTGCTGGCCTTCCGCGCGGACATCGACGCGCTGCCGATCGACGACGCCAAGCCGGCGACCGTCCCCTACCGCTCCACCGTGCCCGGCCGGACCCATGCCTGCGGGCACGACGTCCACACCGTGGTCACCCTCGGGCTCGGGCTGATGCTGGCCGAGGCCCGGCGCGCCGGGCGGCTCACCCGCCCGGTCCGGCTGCTGTTCCAGCCGGCCGAGGAGGTCATGCCCGGCGGCGCGCTCGACCTGGTCGCGGCCGGGGTGCTGGAGGGGGTCGAGCGGATCTTCGCGGTGCACTGCGACCCCAGGGTCGAGGTGGGCCGGATCGGGATCAAGGTCGGCGCCATCACCTCCGCCTGCGACCGGCTGGTGGTCTCGCTGGACGGCCCCGGCGGCCACACCGCGCGCCCGCACCTGACCACCGACCTGGTGACGGCGATCGCCAAGACCGCCGCCGAGCTGCCCGCCGCCCTCGGCCGCCGGCTGGACCCGCGCTGGGGGGTCAGCCTGGTCTGGGGCCGGATCGAGAGCGGCTCCGCCGCCAATGTGATCCCGCTCCACGCCGAGCTTGAAGGAACGGTCCGCTGCCTGGAGCTGGCAGGCTGGCGCGAGGCCCCCGGCGCGGTCGAGGAGCTGGTCGGCCAGATCGCCGAGACCTACCGCGCCAAGTGGGTCATCGACTACCACCGGGGCGTCCCGCCGGTGGTCAACGAGGCCGAGACGGTCCGGCTGTTCGGCGAGGCCATGGAGCGCAGCTTCGGCCCGGGCCGGATCGAGTCCACCGAGCAGAGCCTCGGCGGCGAGGACTTCTCCTGGTACCTGGAGCACGTCCCCGGCGCCCTGGCCAGGCTCGGCGTCCGGCCGGTCGGCGACACCACCGTCCGGGACCTGCACCAGGGCACCTTCGACGTGGACGAGGGCGCGATCGCGGTGGGCGTCGAGCTGTTCACCACCCTGGCCCTGGGCTGAGGGGCGCGGTGGCGGGCGGGGCGGCGGTGGGGGAGGACCAGGTCGACTGGACGGCGCTGCGCGACGCCGCCCGCGCGGCCATGGCCCGTGCCTACGCGCCGTACTCGGGCTACCCGGTGGGCGCGGCGGCGCTGGTGGACGACGGACGGATCGTCAGCGGCTGCAATGTGGAGAACGCCTCCTACGGGCTGACCCTGTGCGCCGAGTGCGGGCTGGTCTCCGCCCTCCACGCCACCGGCGGCGGTCGGCTGCTCGCCTTCAGCTGCTGCGACGGCGCCGGCGTGGTGCTCACTCCCTGCGGCCGCTGCCGACAGCTGCTCTGGGAGCACGGCGGGGCCGGGCTGCTGGTCGACTGCGTCGGCGGCGTCCGTCCGCTGGCGGAACTGCTGCCGGAGGCCTTCGGCCCGAGCCATCTGGGGTAGGCAGTCGGAACAGCCAACTGGAACAGGCACCCCTTGGACAGAAGAGGAACAGCTGTGGACATGGACGCCGTCGCCGTCATCCGCGCCAAGCGCGACCGGGCCGAGCTGACCGACGCCCAGATCGACTGGGTGATCGACGCCTACACCCGGGGCGAGGTCGCCGACGAGCAGATGGCGGCCCTGGCCATGGCGATCCTGCTGAACGGGATGACCGCCCGGGAGACCGTCCGCTGGACCGACGCGATGATCCGCTCCGGCGAGCGGATGGACTTCTCCGCGCTGCCGCTGCCGACCACCGACAAGCACTCCACCGGCGGGGTCGGCGACAAGATCACGCTGCCGCTGGCGCCGCTGGTCGCGGCCTGCGGCGCGGCCGTGCCGCAGCTCTCCGGCCGGGGGCTCGGCCACACCGGCGGCACCCTGGACAAGCTGGAGTCGATCCCGGGTTGGCGGGCCCGGCTCGGCAACGCGGAGATGCTGGAGGTCCTGCGCACCGCCGGGGCGGTGATCTGCGCGGCCGGGGACGGCCTCGCCCCCGCCGACCGCAAGCTCTACGCGCTGCGGGACGTCACCGGCACGGTCGAGTCGATTCCGCTGATCGCCAGCTCGATCATGTCCAAGAAGATCGCCGAGGGCACCGGCGCCCTGGTGCTCGACGTCAAGGTCGGCACCGGGGCCTTCATGACCTCGCTGGAGAGCGCCCGCGAGCTCGCCCGCACCATGGTCGAACTGGGCCGCAGCGCCGGGGTCGGCACGGTCGCGCTGCTGACCGGGATGTCCACCCCGCTGGGGCTCACCGCCGGCAATGCGCTGGAGGTCCGCGAGTCGGTCGAGGTCCTGGCCGGCGGCGGTCCGGCCGACGTGGTCGAACTGACCCTCGCCCTCGCCCGGGAGATGCTCGCCGGGGCGGGGGTCCGCGGCAAGGACCCGGAGACCGCGCTCAAGGACGGCTCGGCGATGGACCACTGGCGTCGCATGATCGCCGCCCAGGGCGGTGACCCGGACGCCCCGCTCCCGGTCGCCCGCGAGCGGCAGGTGGTCGCGGCCCCGGCCACCGGCGTGCTCACCCGGCTGGACGCCTACGCGGTCGGCGTCGCCGCCTGGCGGCTGGGGGCGGGCCGGGCCCGGAAGGAGGACCCGGTGCAGGCCGGGGCCGGGGTCGAGCTCCACGCCAAACCGGGGGCGTCGGTGACCGCCGGGCAGCCGCTGCTCACCCTGCACACCGACACCCCCGAGCGCTTCGGCTATGCGCTGGACGCCCTGGCCGACGGCATCGACATCGCCCCGGTCGGCACCGGGTTCACCCCGCCGCCGCTGATCCTCGACCGGCTGGACTGACGGTCGGTCAGCCGGCTAGCGCAGGGCCGCGACCGGGACGGCGGCGCGGGCCGCCACATGGGCCCGGGCGGTGGCGTAGAGGGTGATGCCGGCCGCCAGGACCATCGCGCCCAGGCCGACGACGACGGTGCCGCCCCAACCGGCCGAGTGGTACGCGTCCGCACCGAGGGTGCCGCCCAGGCTGTTGCCCAGGTAGTAGGCCGCGAGGTAGAGCGCGGCGGCCTGGGCCCGGCCGTGGGTCGCGGTGCGGCCGACCGAGGCGGAGGCCACGCAGTGGCCGGTGAAGAAGCCCGCCGTGATCAGCACCAGTCCGAGCAGGGCGCTCGGCAGCGAGGCAGGCAGTGTCAGCAGCAGTCCGGCCGAGGTCAGCACGATCGCCAGGTACAGCGTCCCGCGCCGGCCGAAGCGTCCGGTGATCCGGGCGGAGAGCGCGGAGGCGAAGGTGCCGAAGACGTAGACCGCGAAGATCGAGCTGGCCAGCCCCTGGGAGAGGTTGAAGGGCGCGGCCACCAGCCGGTAGCCCATGACCGTGTAGACCGCGCCGAAGACCGTCATGAACAGCATGCCGAGCAGGAACAGCCGTCCCAGCAGCGGATTGTGCAGGTGCCCGGAGACGGTGCGGAGCAGCGCCCGCGGGTTCACCGCGCCCGGACGGAAGTGCTGGGCGCGCGGGATCAGCAGCCGGAAGCCCACCGCGCACAGCAGTGACAGCACCGCGACCGAGGCCAGCCCCCAGCGCCAGCCGAACTCCCCGGCCACCGTGCCCGAGACCAGCCGTCCGCTCATGCCGCCGATGCTGTTGCCGGCCACGTACAGGCCCATGGCCGAGGGCAGCGCCGAGGGGTGGACCTCCTCGGCGAGGTAGGCCATCGCCGTGGCCGGCAGCCCGGCCAGCGCCACGCCCTGGAGCGCCCGCAGCGCGGTCAGCACGGTGAGGTCGGGGGAGAAGGGGATCACCACGGCCAGTGCGACGGCGGCGAAGACCGACGCCGTCATCACCCTGGTCCGGCCGAACTTCTCGGACAGCGCGCTGACCGGGATCACCGCCAGCGCCAGTCCGATCGCGGCGGCCGAGACGGTGAGGCTGGCCTGCCCGGGGGTCAGCCGCAGGTCGGCCGAGAGCGCCGGCAGCAGCGCCTGGGTGGAGTAGAGCAGCAGGAAGGTGGCCAGCCCGGCGCCGAACAGGGCGAGCTGGGTGCGCCGCAGGCCCCGGCTGCCGGGCCGGTGCCGCAGGTCCTCGGTCGTGGTGGTGGCGGGGGACGACAGGGTCAGGGCATCCGGCTGCTGCGCTCCGGATGCCCCTCTGGTTGCTGGTGGCATGCTTCGAACCTAGGCACCGGCGCCTGATGCGTCCAATGCATGGAATGTCTTAGATTGATGCGATGGAGAATGACCGCAGGTCGGAGCGGGGTCTGCAACAGCGGCGTGACACGGATGGCACAGCATCGTCGACCGTCGGACTTGTTCCGGACGCTCCGGCGGTGCTGCTGGCGCCGCTGTTGGCACAGTTCGCGGCGGTCGCCCGGCTGCAGCATGTGACCAGGGCCGCCGCCGAGTTGGCCATGCCGCAGCCGACGCTGAGCCGCGCCGTCGCCCGGCTGGAGGCGGAGCTGGGGGTGGCGCTGCTGGCCCGGGAGGGCCGGACGGTCCGGCTGACCCGGGCCGGGGAGATCTTCCACGCCTCGGTCGAACGCGCGCTGGCCGAGGTCGAGCGCGGGGTGGAGTCGGCCCGCGAGGAGGCCGATCCGCACGGCGGTCGGGTCGCCTTCGGCTTCCTGCACACCATGGGCTCGGAGGCGGTGCCGATGCTGCTGCGCGGATTCCGGGCCGGCAGCCCCCGGGTGCGCTTCCAACTGGTGCAGGACTACACGGACTCGATGCTGCAGCGGCTGCTGGCCGGGGAGCTGGACCTGTGCCTGGTGTCGCCGCGTCCGGACCACCCCGAGCTGGCCTCGCGCCGACTGGGCGAGCAGCGGCTGCGGCTGGTGGTCCCGGCCGACCACCGGCTGGCCGGTCGGCAGCGGGTCCGGCTCGGGGAGGTCTCCGGGGACGCCTTCGTCACCCTGGAGCCCGGCTACGGGCTGCGCCGGATCACCGACGCGCTCTGTGCCGAGGCGGGCTTCACCCCGCGGGTGTCCTTCGAGGGCGAGGAGGCCGAGACCCTGCGCGGGCTGGTCGCGGCCGGGCTGGGCGTCGCGGTCCTGCCGCCGGCCACCGCGCCCCGGCCCGACGTGGCCGAACTGCAGCTCAGCTCGCCGGGCGCCCGCCGCGAACTGGCGCTGGCCTGGGTGACCGGGCGTCCGTTGACGCCCCCGGCGGAGGCGTTCCGCGCCTATGTGCTGTCGGTGCGGGACCAGCTGCCGCTGCACAGCTGACGGTAGACCGGGCGGGCGTTCGACCGGGGGCGCCGTCGATGGTCACCGGTGGGTGGCGCGCTCCTCCGAACGGGGCATCGCGGTTTGGGCGGGATCGCGACGCGTCGATACGTTGGGCAGTCAGTCGGGCACGCAACGTGCTGAACCCGCTCCGTCCGGCTGCCACCCCTTCCGAAGACGCGAGGAAAACCGCCCCATGAACAAGGCAACGCTCAAGGTCGCCGGTACCGCTGTGCTCGGTGTCGCGCTCGCCGCGGCCGGAGTCGGCCCGGCCGCCGCGGACGGTCTCGGCAGCTTGCTCGCCTCGATGCCGTCCGGCGGCCTGCCCACGGACAACCTGAAGACCACCGGGCTGCCGGTGAACGGGCTGCTCCCGGCGCCGCTGTCGGGCGGCGTCCGGCAGATGACCGGGGCGGCGCAGACCCTGGTCGACAGCACCGCGCCGGTCGGGCAGCAGACCAAGGTGTCCTCGCCCGGACTGCGCGACGGCGCTCCGGTCTCCAGCAGCAGCCTGCCGGGACTGAACGGCCTGCCGATGGTGAACGGCCTGACCGGCTCCTCGCCGACCGGCGCCGCGGGCGGTCTGACCGGCGGTCTGCCGCTGCACAGCCCGCTCGGCTAGCGCGTCCCGCCGGACGCCCAAGCGGTCCCGGTCGCCCTCGGGGGGCGGCTCGGGACCGCTGTCACGGCTCCTGCGGCAGCAGCACCCACAGTGCCAGGTAGACCAGGAACTGCGGGCCCGGCAGCAGGCAGGACAGCAGGAACAGCCCGCGGACGGTCCAGGGGGTCAGCCCGAAGCGGGCGGCGATCCCGGCGCAGACGCCGCCCAGGACACGGTCGTGACGGGGACGGGAGAGGGTGGTCGCGGTCATCGGAACCTCCGTGGGGTGCGCTCGGGAGGGGCACGTTCCGTGCTCTCCTCTGCTTCAAGCCTCCCGCGCGGCGGGGCCGGGAACGTCCGTCGCACCGATGATCCGGTCCCGGTCCCGACCCTGCCGGAGGACGATCCGGTCTCGGGGACGGCCTCGGGGTTCCACCCCGAGGCGGAGCCGTCCAGCGCTGGTCAGCGCGGCGAGGGGGCGGTCGGGGCGATCCCGAAGTTGCCGGTCCTGACCGCCCCGTCGGCCCTGGCCCGGTCCCGGCGGCGCAGCGCCGCCCGCGCGGCCGGCACCAGCGCCGCATGCGCCAGCGCGATGCCGATGCCGGCCAGCAGCACGTCGTCCACGTTCAGCAGGTGGCTGGTCAGGCTGGACTGGAGCACCTCCACCCCGGTGGCCAGCAGCAGCCCGGCGAAGACGGTGCGGAGGAAGGACGGCAGGGCCGCCGCGTCCCGGCGCCCGCCGGCCAGCGGCAGCAGCACGCCGAGCGGCGCCAGCAGCAGCAGCCCGTGCAGCACTTCCAGATAGCTGTGGGTGGTGCCGACCGACAGCTCGGCGCGGACGGTCGCGAAGGGCGTCAGATTGGTGTCGGCCATCCAGGCCGCGGAGATCGGCTGGAAGGCCAGCCAGACGACCAGGCCCAGGTGGACCGCGATCAGCAGCAGCCCCAGATGACGGGCTCCGGGGTGCACCCCCTCGGCCTCCGCCGCGGGCGGGCCGCTGTCACCGCCCGGCCCGGCGGGTCGCTCGTCGGTACCCCTAAGCACGCCGGACTCTCCTCGCTGCACGCCGGGAAGGACGCGCAACGTCGCGGTTTCGGTTCCAGCGGGCTTGCCCGCTGGACTGACGGCACAGCCAGCGGGCTTGCCCGCTGGACTGACGGCACAGCCAGCGGGCTTGCCCGCTGGACTGACGGCACAGCCAGCGGGCTTGCCCGCTGGACTGACGGCACGGGCACATCCGATCACACGCCCCTTCGGTCGCCGCGTTCAGGGGGTCGCGGTGGCGGCGCCCGGCGTGCCGGTCGGGACCGGCGTCGCGGTGGGAAGCAGACAGGAGAGGATCCCGTTCGACGTCGTCGGCTGCGCCGCGCTCGGGCCGGCGGACGACGTCGCGGTCGGCGCCCCGGTCCGCGCCACGCTCGGGCCGGCCGGCCCCGGCCGGCCCCCTTCGCCGTCGAAGTCCGGCCCGGGGAACGCCCCGGGCCCGGACTGGGCGGAGCTCACCCCGGGCGTGGGCGGGCAGGCCGTACGGGAGGCGCCCTCACCGGCGTCGACCGGGATGGTGGTGTCGCGGATGCCGCACGCGCTGAGCGCGAGGGCGAGCGCGAGCACGCCCGCGGCGGTGGCCGCGTACCTGGCCGCGCCGCGCGCGGTCGGCCGCGCCGCCGCGATGCTGCCGCTCGTCCTGCGCCTCACGCCGTACCGCCCTTCGCACCGTCGTCTGCCGCGCCGCGGCCGCCCGCACCCTCGTCGTCCGCCGCGCCGCCGTCGGCGGCCAGCGGGTGGCCGGGCTCGACCGCCGAGGTCGTCGGCAGCCGCAGGGTGAAGCAGGCCCCGCCCTCGGCGGCGTTCGCGGCCGTGATCGTACCGCCGTGGATGCGCGCGTTCTCCATCGCGATGGACAGGCCCAAGCCGCTGCCCTCGGAGCGGCGCCGGGCCGCGTCCGCCTTGAAGAAGCGGTCGAAGACGTGCGGCAGCACGTCCTCCGGGATGCCCGGACCGCCGTCGGTGACCCGGACCACCAGCTCCTCGCCCTCGACCCGGACCTGTACCCGCACCGGCGAGCCGCCGTGCTTGAGCGCGTTGCCGATGAGGTTGGCCAGGATCACGTCCACCCGGCGCGGGTCCACCCGGGCGACGATGCCGCGCGGGGCGTCCAGCTCCACCGCGTCCAGCCAGGCCCGGGTGTCGATGCAGGAGGTGATCAGGTCGGACACGTCCACCTCGTCCAGCACCAGCTTGGCGGTGCCGGCGTCGAAGCGGGTGACCTCCATCAGGTTCTCCACCAGCTCGGTGAGCCGCCGGGTCTCGCTGACCACCAGCCGCACCGCCGGGGCGATCATCGGATCGAGGTACTCGGCCTCGTCCTCCAGGATGTCGGTGACCGCGGTCATCGCGGTCAGCGGCGTCCGCAGCTCGTGCGACATGTCGGCGACGAAGCGGCGGCTGGCGTGCTCGCGCGCGCTCAGCTCCTCGACCTGGGCCTGCAGCGCCTCGGCCGCCTGGTTGAAGGTCTGCGACAGGTCCGCGAGCTCCGCCGCGCCACTGATCTCCAGCCGGGTGTCCAGATGCCCGGCGCCCAACTGCCGTGCCGCCTCGCCCAGTCGGGCCACCGGCCGGAGCACCGTCGCCGCCGCGACCTGGGCCAGCAGCGCGGAGCCGACCAGCGCCAGCAGGGTGGCGATCGACAGCGACCAGGCCAGCGAGTCCAGGTCCTTGCGCTCGTCGTCCAGCGACTTGAACATGTACGCCGTCGGACCGGAAGGCTGCACCTGGACGCCGCCGACCAGGTAGGGCGTGCCGTCGAGCGTGATCCGCTCCCAGAACAGGTGGTACTGGCCGGCCTCGGTGACGCAGTGGGCGCAGGGCTGCCCCACCGAGGCCACCAGCGCGGACGGCACCACCGACGCGCTGACGGTGGGGTCCGAGGAGGCCGTGCAACTCCCCTGCACCAGCACCACGCTGTACTGGAGGCCGGTGCGGGCCATCCCCAGCGCGGCCCGTTCCAGGTCCGCACAGGTCGGCTGCAGCGGCAGCCCGGTGACGGTGCGGTCCAGCGAGCTGCGGAAGTCGGTCAGCGCCGCGTCCTGGGTGCGCTTCAGTACGGCGTCCCGGTTCAGCCAGTAGGCGATCCCCGACACCGAGACGGCGGCGGCCAGCGCCACCAGCGCGAACACGACGATCAGCCGTATCCGCAGCGAGGTCGTCCGCAGCCGGCGGACCAGCCGCTTTCCGGACATGGCCGGTTGGCCCATCGAACGGTCCGTCACGTTGCCTTCGCAGCCTTGGAATCGGTCCTGTGGAAAGGTGGTCGCGGAAGATCCTACGAGGAAATCCCGTGGCGCGGACCGCCGGTCTACTGCGGCGGGTCGAGCCGGTAGCCGACGCCGCGCACCGTGCGGATCAGCGTCGGCGCGGAGGGGACGTCCTCGACCTTGGCCCGCAGCCGCTGGACGCAGGCGTCCACCAGCCGGGAGTCACCGAGGTAGTCGTGCTCCCAGACCAGTCGCAGCAACTGCTGCCGGGAGAGGGCCTGGCCGGGCCGGTTGCTCAGCTCCAGCAGCAGCCGCAGCTCGGTGGGCGTCAACTGGAGGTCCTGGCCGGCCTTGGTGACGGTCATCGCGTTGCGGTCTATCACCACGTCGCCGAAGGTCAGCGAGTCGGTGCTCTCGCGTTCGCCGCGCCGCAGCACCGCCCGGATCCGGGCGTCCAGCACCCGCGGCTGCACCGGCTTGACGACGTAGTCGTCAGCGCCCGACTCCAGGCCCACCACCACGTCGATGTCGTCACTGCGCGCGGTCAGCAGGATGATCGGCAACTGGTCGGTGCGGCGGATCCGGCGGCAGACCTCGAAGCCGTCGATCCCGGGGAGCATGACGTCCAGGACGATCAGGTCGGGACGCTTCTCCTTGAACAGCTTCAGTCCGTCCTCGCCCGAGGCAGCAGCCGACACTTGGTGGCCCTGCCTGGTCAGTGCGAGTTCGAGCCCGGTCCGGATGGCGTCGTCGTCCTCGATGAGCAGCAGATGTGACACGCCCGCCATTCTGTCCCATCCCGCCGCCGTTGATCGACCCCCTTCCGGGGGTTCTTGTGGGGGTTGTGCCGCGCGCGCCGCCGACTTCTTCCCGGCGCCGGGCTCTGTGACAGTGCTGTGACAGTCGGCGGACACCGTCATGACGCGCGGACGGCAGAGTTCTGTCTTGTCGGAGTCGGGGACTCCGGAGACCGGCACCGAACCGAACACCAGGGAGCGCACCATGAACGCAGTCAACGAGGGCCGGAACGTCACGGCACTTCGCGTCGCGCGCCCTGGTCATACCGCCCAGCCCCACCGTCACCAGGCCCACGGCCCGGCGTGCACCGGGGGCACCGGCGGCACCGGTACGGTGACCTCTCTGAACACCATGACGCTCTCACTGCGGGGTGTGGTTCTCGGATCCGCGATCCGAGAACTTCCGGGGGTCGGCGGGGGCGCCGCAGCCACCGGGGGCACGGGGGAGACCGGCGCCGTGGCGGAGGCCCCGCAGCCGGACACCTTCGCCGCCGCCGGCCGCCAGGCCGACAACGAGGAGGAGTTCTCGGCCTACGTCCGGGAGCGCCGCGCCTCCCTGTACGCCACCGCCTACCACCTCACCGGTGACCGCTTCGCCGCCGAGGACCTGCTGCAGAGCGCGCTCTTCAGCACCTACCGGGCGTGGGACCGGATCACGGACAAGGCCGCGGTCGGCGGTTACATGCGCCGTACCATGACCAACCTGCACATCTCCGCCTGGCGCCGCCGCAAGGTCAACGAGTACCCGACCGAGGAGATGCCGGAGACCGTCGGCGACACCGACGCGATGGGCGGCACCGAGCTCCGCGCCGTCCTGTGGCAGGCGCTTGCCAAGCTTCCGGAGAACCAGCGCACGATGCTGGTGCTCCGCTACTACGAGGGCCGCACGGATCCGGAGATCGCCGATGTGCTCAACATCAGCGTCGGTACGGTGAAGAGCAGCATCTGGCGCGCCCTGCGCCGGCTGCGCGAGGACGAGTCCCTGGCGTCGCAGGACGGCGACCTGGGCATGGCTTTCGGCGAGCTGGTCGCCTGACCGGACCGGCGCGTCGAAGGGGACCGACCGCGGGGGTCGCGTGATCCGGGGGGATCACGGGACAGCTCGCCCGCGGTGAGGTGGGGGAACGGGGGAACGGGGCTGCGGGAGGGGGACCGTCCGGGGGGACGGGAGCCTGCGGCTTCGGGGAACGGGCGCGGCACCTCGGGGGAGGGACGCCGCGCCCGTTCCGCATGCCTCCGGCAGGGTCTCGGGCGCGGCCGGTCAGCCCGGTCGGCCCGGTCCGGTCGGGAGGCGGTAGCCGCCGGCCAGGGTGAGCAGCAGTTTGCGCCGGCTCTTGGTGCCGAGCTCACGCAGCTCCCCGTGCGGGAGGTAGCGGTAGCCGTCTATCTCGCACACCACCGCCCCGTCCTCGGGCCCGCCGCTGACCGCGGCCACGCCGACCGGGGCCGGCACACCGAGGGTGCCGCGCACGGATCCGGGCAGCGCCCGCACCCGTTGGGCGTAGCGCGGACAGGCCTCGTCGCCGGCCTCGTCGCCGTCGTCGAACAGCACCAGCCAGGGTTGGTTCTCGGGGCCGACGTTGATGTGGCCGTGCAGTCGGACATAGCGCATCGGCCGGGACGGGGCGCCGTCCAGCAGCCGCCGGACCCGGCGGGCCTTGGGCCAGGTGGCGACGGCTCGTTGGACGATCCGGGCGACACAGACGAGGGCCACGGCGGCGAGGACGAGCTGGGTCGGCAGGTTCCAGGGGAGCGGATTGTCCCCCGGGGTGGCGGAGAAGCCCGCCAGCAGCGCCGTGAAGGCCAGCGGACCCCAGGCGAAACTGCCCAGCACCTCCAGCAGGAACCAGCCGCGCGGCGAGCGGCGGCTGCGCGGCCGGGGCGGTGACACGCCCCGACCGGGACGGTGGGCGTCGCCGTAGTGCGCTGCGGCGGCCAGCGGTCCGTACCGGAGCTGGGCCGGGTCGGTGGGCAGGCTGTCCGGCTCGGGCGCAGCGGCGTCGGACGACTCCGGCAGGGGCAGCGGCCCCCAGGGGCCGGACCCGGCCCGGCGGTTCCGGCGGCGGTAGGTCAGCAGCGGCAGAGCGGTTCCCAGGATGCCTGTGCCGGCCAGGACACCGCCGACGAGTGCCATCGAGGAGCGGGTGTCGTAGAGATCCGCCGCCTGTCCGGAGAACGGCCACGGGCGGGCGACCACCCGCAGCGGCTGCCCGGTCCGTTCCCGGCCGCTGCAGTCCACGCTCGCCGAGTGGACCCCGCCCCAGGTGACCGCGCACGTGCTGTCGTCGGCGCCGGTGCCCCGGTGGACAGCGGTCACGGTCGCGGTCGTCTCGCGGCCGAAGCCGTAGGTCTGGACGTAGACGGCGCAGAGCAGCGCCGTGAGCAGCAGCGGCACCGCGCACCAGACGGGGATGTTGAGGTGGCGGCGGCGTGCGGGGGCGGTGGCCGACCAGGCGTCGGGGTCGCTCAGCAGTGTGCGGAGCGTCTCCGTGTCCCGCTCCAGCAGCCGGAACTCCCGGGCCACGCCGTCCGGTGTGCGGTAGCGCAGGGCCCGGACCGGGGCCAGCGCGAAGGTGAACGGGCGGGGCACGGACCGCAGCAGGTCGGTGACCGTGCCGTCGAGCGGGACGGTGTTGGCCGGACCGCGCTGGGCCAGGTAGAGGAGTTCGCCCCGGCCGCGGTCCACCAACAGGTGGCCCGAGCGGTCGTCCAGCTCGCAGCGGATGTGGACGGTCCGCCCGGCGGCGACGGCGGCCTGTCGCCGCGCGCCGTTCCAGCTGCCGACCCAGCCGCTCGCGGCCCGGAGCAGGATCGGGCCGACCAGCAGGAACAGGATGTGCGTCAGCAAGGTCATGGCGCTCCCCCGGGCCGGCGGTCGATCTTGGTGCAGGTCAGCAGTCTGCTACAGGCGCCGCGCAGCTGTACAGGACTTGCGCCGCCGGGGCGGAGTGCCGGGTTCCGGGTACGCGAACGGGCACGCACTCGGGGGGGAGGAGCGCGTGCCCGCTCTCAACGGGCGACCTACCCAGGGGGGGGTTGGGTGGGGCCGCCCGGTCCGCGGGGGTCTCCGGGGCGGTGGGGCCTCAGATTCCCATCGGGTGCCAGACCGTCTTGGTCTCCAGGAAGGCCAGGAGACGATCGGTGCCCGGAGCGGCGGTCCAGTCCTCGCCGGTGGGGGCGGGCCCGGGTCGCCGTACACGTTTAAGAGTATCCGCTGCGAGGGCCTCCAGCGTCCGCGCCGAGCCGGGTTGATCGGAGGAATTCGCTCCGGTCAGGTCGAGCGCGTTGACGTCCTGATGCGAGGCCAGGGTGGGGGCGAGGTCGTCGGTCCGTCCGGAGAGCAGGTTGACCACGCCGCCGGGCAGATCCGAGGTGGCCAGCACCTCGCCGAGGGAGAGTCCGGGCAGCGGGGCGCCGGGGGCGAGGGCGACCACGGCGGTGTTGCCGGTGGCGATCACCGGCGCCAGCACCGAGACCAGCCCGAGCAGCGAGAACCCGGGACCGGCGGTCGGCGCCAGGACGCCGACCACGCCGGTCGGCTCCGGGGCGGAGAGGTTGAAGTAGGGCCCGGCGACCGGGTTGGCCGAGCCGGCGATCTGGGCGACCTTGTCGGTCCAGCCGGCGTACCAGACCCAGCGGTCGACGGCGGCGTCCACCAGCGCGGCGGCCTTCTTGGCGCCGACCCCCTCGGCCGAGCCGACCTCGGCGGTGAACTGCTCGCGCCGACCCTGGAGCAGTTCGGCACAGCGGTACAGGATCTGGCCCCGGTTGTAGGCGGTGGCCCCGGACCAGCCGGCGAAGGCCCCGCGGGCGGCGCCGACCGCGTCGCGGGCGTCCTTCCTGGTGCCCAGGGGCGCGTTGGCGAGCCAGTCGCCGGTCCGGTGGTCGGTCACCTCGTACACCCGTCCGCTCTCGGAGCGGGGGAAGGCCCCGCCGACGAAGAGCTTGTACGTCTTGAGGATGGGGATGCGCGGGGCGGGGGGCGTGCTGCGGTCAGGCATCGAGGTAGCCCTCCAGTCCGTGCCGGCCGCCCTCGCGGCCGTAGCCCGACTCCTTGTAGCCGCCGAAGGGGGAGGCCGGGTCGAACCTGTTGAAGGTGTTGGACCAGACGACCCCGGCCCGCAGCCGGGAGGCCATCCACAGGCTGCGCGAGCCCTTCTCCGTCCACACGCCCGCCGAGAGGCCGTAGGGGGTGTTGTTGGCCTTGGCCACGGCCTCCTCCGGGGTGCGGAAGGTCAGCACCGAGAGCACCGGGCCGAAGATCTCCTCACGGGCGATCCGGTGGGCGGTGCTGACGCCGGTGAACACCGTCGGGGCGAACCAGTAGCCGGCCTCCGGCAGTTCGCAGGGCGGGGACCAGCGCTCGGCGCCCTCGGCCTCGCCCGCGTCGGCGAGTTCGCGGATCCGCTCCAGCTGGACGGCCGAGTTGATCGCGCCGACGTCGGTGTTCTTGTCCAGCGGGTCGCCGACCCGCAGCGTCGCCATCCGGCGCTTCAGCGAGGCCAGCACCTCGTCGTGGACCGACTCCTGCACCAGCAGCCGCGACCCGGCGCAGCAGACCTGGCCCTGGTTGAAGAAGATCCCGTCGACGATCCCCTCGACCGCCTGGTCGATCGGGGCGTCGTCGAAGACGATGTTGGCCGCCTTGCCGCCGAGTTCGAGCGAGAGCCGGGCGCGGCTGCCGGCCAGGGTGCGGGCGATCGAGCGGCCGACCTCGGTGGAGCCGGTGAAGGCGACCTTGTCCACACCCGGGTGCCCGACCAGCGCCGCTCCGGTGCGGCCGTCGCCGGTCACGATGTTGACGACCCCGCGCGGCAGCCCCGCCTGCCGGCAGATCTCGGCGAAGCGCAGCGCGGTGAGCGGGGTGGTCTCGGCCGGCTTGAGCACCACGGTGTTGCCGGTGGCCAGCGCCGGTGCGATCTTCCAGGCCAGCATCAGCAGCGGGAAGTTCCAGGGGACGACCTGGGCGGCGACGCCGAGCGGCCTCGGCGCCGGGCCCAGGCCCGCGTGCTCCAGCTTGTCGGCCCAGCCCGCGTAGTAGAAGAAGTGGGCGGCGACCAGCGGCAGGTCGACGTCGCGGGTCTCCCGGATCGGCTTGCCGTTGTCGATGGACTCCAGCACCGCCAGCTCGCGGCTGCGCTCCTGGATGATCCGGGCGATCCGGAAGAGGTACTTGCCGCGCTCGGCCCCGGGCAGCGCGGCCCAGGGGGCGAAGGCGGCACGGGCGGCCTTGACCGCGCGGTCGACGTCCTTGGCGCTGCCCTGGGCGAACTCGGCCAGCGGCAGGCCGGTGGACGGGTCCAGCGTGTGCAGCGACTCGACGCCGGTGCTCTCGATGAACTCGCCGTTGATCCAGTGCCCGTAGGAGGGGCCGATCTCGCCGGCCGCGGCGCGGGACTCGGGGGCCGGTGCATAGGTGAACAGCTTGCGGTCGGTGGTGGCCACGGTTCAGTCCCCCGCCACGTAGTCGGGGCCGGAGTACCGGCCGCTGGTCAGCTTCTGCCGTTGCATCAGCAGGTCGTTCAACAGCCCGGAGGCGCCGAAGCGGAACCACTCGGGGGAGAGCCAGTCGTCGCCCAGCACCTCGTTCACCAGGACCAGGTACTTCAGCGCGTCCTTGGTGGTGCGGATCCCCCCGGCCGGCTTGACGCCGATCTGCACCCCGGTCGCGGCCCGGTAGTCGCGGACGGCCTCCAGCAGGACCAGGGTGACCGGCGGGGTGGCGTTGACGGCGACCTTGCCGGTGGAGGTCTTGATGAAGTCGGCCCCGGCCGACATCGCCAGCCAGCAGGCGCGGCGGACGTTGTCGTAGGTCTGCAGCTCGCCGGTCTCGAAGATCACCTTGAGGTGGGCGCTGCCGCCGTCCGGCCGGGCGCAGGCGGCCTTGACCGCCCGGACGGTCTCGAAGACCTCCAGGTAGCGGCCGGAGAGGAAGGCCCCGCGGTCGATCACCATGTCGACCTCGTCCGCCCCGGCCGCCACCGCCTCGGCCGTGTCCGCGAGCTTCACCGGCAGCCCGGCCCGCCCGGAGGGGAAGGCGGTCGCCACGGCGGCGACCCGGACCGTGCTGCCGAGCAGCGCGGCCCGCGCGGTCGCCGCCAGGTCCGGGTAGACGCAGACGGCGGCGGTGCTCGGCGCGGTGGGGTCGCCGGGGTCGGGGCGCACCGCCTTGGCGCAGAGCGACCGCACCCGGCCCGGGGTGTCCGCGCCCTCCAACGTGGTCAGGTCGATCATGGAGATGGCCAGGTCGATGGCGTAGGCCTTGGCCGTGCTCTTGATCGACCGGGTGCCGAGCGCGGCGGCGCGGGCCTGGAGGCCGACCGCGTCGACCCCGGGCAGTCCGTGCAGGAACCGCCGCAGGGCGGCCTCGGAGCGGAAGTCGGCGAAGTCGGCGAAGTCGGGGTCGGTCGAAGCGCCCGGGGTGGGAGCCGGCGCCGCGGCTGGGGGAGAGGTGGGCATGCTCACCAGCTGAGCATATCTACACGCGTAGCATTCCGTCAGTGCCACGGAGGAGTGACTTTGGGTGGCCGCCGACGGCCGCCTGCGGCCACCGCAAAGCGGTCGATGCCATACCGAAACCAGCCGGGTGACGATCGACGCGGTCGGCTGGGGCAGAATCGGGAAACATGAGCGACCCCCAGGACCAGAACCGGTCCGACCAGCACACCTCCGCCGAGCCGGCCGCTGACCCGCGACCGCTCGGAGGGCCGGACCAGCCGTTCGCCGACCGCGTCTACCGCTCCACCATGGGCGCCGTCGCCGGTGGGCTGCTGATCGTCCTGATTCTGTGGCTGTTCGTGGACACCGTGCTGCACGGCCACGGCCGGGACGTCTGGCTGGCGCTGTCCGGCACGGTCTGCTTCGTGCCGCTGCTCGGCGCCTACACCATGTGGCCCTGTGTGCGCACCAACGCCCAGCGGCTGGTGGTGCGCAACCCGCTGCGGACGATCACCGTGCCCTGGGCGGCACTGGAGACGGTCCGGGCCACGCTCTCCGTCGAGATGGAGGCCGAGGGCCGGAAGTTCCAGCTCTGGGCGATCCCGGTGTCGCTGCGCCAGCGGAAGCGGAGCAACCGGCAGGCGATGAAGGCGACCACCGGCGAGACCGGCGGCTTCGGCCTGCTCGGCCGGGGCCGCGCGGTGCGCGACCCCTACCTCACCGGCGGCCCGGGCCGGAACGCCCCGATGCAGCCGACGGCCCCGTCCCGGGCCCTCGCCGACGCCGCCGTGGACGAGATCCTGAAGCAGCGCGACACCCAGCTGACCGCGCAGGGCGAGGCGGCCCTGTCCGGCCAGGTCCAGGTCGCCTGGACCTGGTGGATCATCGCCCCGATCGTCGGCGGCGCGATCGCCCTGGCGGCGCTGCTGATCGCCGGCTGAGAGCCGGCCGAGCACCGGCCCCGCAGCTCCGCCCCGCACCTCAGTCCAGGTGCGGGGCGCTGTTGTAGCAGTCGAGCTCGAAGCGCCCGTCCGTCCCGCGCGACCAGCGGGTGACCGAGGTGTTGCCGACCGCGCCCGCGCGGGTGACCCGCTCCATCTCCTCCTCGTCCAGGCGGTCGAGGACGTGCCGGAGCATCAGCACCACGGCGTCGTGCGCCACCAGCAGCACCCGGCGCGAGGACTCCTCCTCGTACAGGTCCCGCAGCAGGCTGCGGAGCCGCAGGGCCACGTCCGCGTGCGACTCGCCGCCCGGGGGGCGCCAGCGCAGCTCGCCGAGGAGGCGCCGACGGGTGGCCTCGGCCGGGTGGTGCAGCTCGATCGCGGCCGAGGTCAGCATCTCCAGGACGCCCAGCTCCCGGTCGCGCAGCCGCTCGTCGGTGCGGACGGCCGGACGGGGCAGGCCCGCGTCGTCCAGTTCGGCCAGGACCAGTGCGGCCGTCTCCTGGGCGCGCAGGTAGGGGGAGACCCACAGGCTCTGCGGCGGCGGTCCGTCGCTGCGGGAGGCGAGCCGCCGGCCCAGCGCGGTGGCCTGCCGCCGGCCGAGCGCGGTGAGCCCGAGGTCGGCGTCGCGGCAGCTGATGCCGACCTCCAGCGCGCCGACCGCCTCGGCCGCGGCGAAGGCGGCGTTGGCGGTGCTCTGGCCGTGCCGGACGACGGTGAGCGAGAGCGGCAGCGCTGGCCGTCCGGTACCTGCTGTGGCGGCGCCGGCTTCGGCCGTGCTGTGTTCAGCGCGGTGGTTGGTCAGTTCCACGGGAGGCCCCCAGCGGTTCGGTGGGCCCGGCGCGGGATGCGTGCGGGCCGCCGTCCCAGTGTGCGGGAGCCGACCGCCGGTACGGGGGGCGCAGAAGCAGCGCGTTGGGGAGCAAAGGGGCTCTTGGTGGGGGAGCGGGTCCCGGCCGCACCCGTCGGCCGCCCGCACGCCGCGCCCCGACGACAGCAGCGATCCGAGAACAGCAGCGATCCGAGAACAGCAGCGCCCCGGCCCGTGCGGGCCGGGGCGCTGGGCGCGGTTGAGCCCGGGTCAGTTCGGGCGGCGCAGCCGGGCGGTGAACTTGTACCGGTCGCCCCGGTACACCGAGCGGACCCACTCCACCGGCTCGCCGGCGTCGTCGAAGGAGTGCCGGGAGAGCAGCAGCATCGGCAGGCCGACGTCGGTGCCCAGCTGCCCGGCCTCGGCCGGGGTGGCCAGCGAGGTCTCGATGGTCTCCTCGGCCTCGGCGACGTGGACGCCGTAGACCTCGCTCAGCGCGGAGTACAGCGAGTTGTACTTCACCAGGTTGCGGCGCAGCGCCGGGAAGCGCTTCGCGGAGAGGTGGGCCGCCTCGATCGCCATCGGGTCGCCGTTGGCGAGGCGGAGCCGCTCCACCCGCAGCACCCGGCCGCCGGGACGGATGTCCAGCAGCCCGGCCAGCCGCTCGTCGGCGGTGATGTAGCCGACCTCCAGCAGCCGCGAGGTGGGTTCGAGCCCCTGGGCCCGCATGTCCTCGGTGTACGAGGTGAGTTGCAGCGCCTGGGAGACCTTGGGCTTGGCCACGAAGGTGCCCTTGCCCTGGATCCGTTCGAGCCGGCCCTCGACGACCAGCTCCTGCAGCGCCTGGCGCACCGTGGTGCGGGAGGTCTCGAACTCCAGGGCCAGGGTGCGCTCCGGCGGTACCGGCGTGCCGGGCGCCTGCGTCTGCGTGATCTGCAGCAGGTGCCGCTTCAGCCGGTAGTACTTGGGGACGCGCGCGCTGCCGGCGCCTTCCACGGACGGCTCCACGCCGGTGCCCCCTTCGGTCGTCATCGCGCTTCCTACTCCCTTGTCCGTCGCCCTCACCGCTGTCTTCTCCGTGGTCCTGCGGCACTCATGGTGACATGTCCGGTCCGCCGCTGGCGGATCCTTGCCACCGGGTGCCCGTGGATGCCCTCGTCGGACCCTAGCGCCTGCGGCTCGGAACGGCCTGTGGCCGTACGCCGCGCGGCGGGGTTCCCCGGCGTCGGGCCGCCGGTCCCACTGGCGCGGAACGGGCGGCCCGGTCGCTCAGGCGACGCGGGAGGCACGGGCCGCGGTCGGCCCGGCCAGGGCCTCGGCGGCGGCGATCCCGCAGACCCGGGCCCCGCCGTAGGTGGCCAGTACGGTCACCCCGCGGTCGGCGAAGGTCTCCTCCAGGCCGTAGGCGGTGCCGATCTCGACCACGACCGCGTCCGGGCGGGCGGTGGTGAGCTCCAGCGCCGCGCGCTTCATCCACCCGTACCGGTGCAGGTCGCGCACCACGATGACGAGCGGACGGCCGACCGCGGCACCGAGCAGCGGGGTGGTGTCGACGCTCCCCTCCGATGCGTCGACAGCCGTGCTGAGCAGCCCCATCCGCTCGGTGCCGCTGGTCGGCGCGCCGACCCGGGTGAGCGTGGTGCCCGGAATGAGGTCGGCGAGCGGCCCGGACAGCCCCCAGGCGGTCTCGTCGCCGACGGCGAAGTTGGCGGCCGGGGAGAACTCGACGACGTGCGGGACGCCGCGCAGCGGTCGCAGCTCGCCGCTGACCCGGAGCGCGCGGCGGGCGGCGCTGAGGCCGATGCCGGGCTCGACGGTCGCGGCGCCCTGGGCCCGCACGGCGGCGGACCAGCGGGCGACGGCGCGGTTGCGCTCGGCGGCGTCGTGCAGCCGCTCCTCGCCGAGCCGGCCCTCGCGCACCGCCCAGAGCAGGGCGTCGCGGAGGTAGAGGAAGGTCGCCTCGTCCTGGAGCCCGCCGCCGACGCAGACCGTGTCGGCGCCGCCGGCCAGGGCCTTGACGGTGCCCTCGGCGATGCCGTGGGTGCCGGAGATGGCGCCCATCTCGATGCCGTCGGTGACGATCAGGCCCTCGTAGCCGAGGTCCTTCCGCAGCAGGTCGCTGAGGATGGCCCGGGACATGGTGGCCGGCAGGTCGCTGTCGTAGGCCGGGAAGAGGATGTGCGCCGTCATGATCGACTTCGCGCCGGCCGCGACGGCCGCACGGAACGGCGCCAGGTGGGCGCCGAAGACGTCGAGCGGCAGGTCGATCCTGGGCAGCCCCAGGTGGGTGTCGGAGGCGGTGTCGCCGTGCCCGGGGAAGTGCTTGGCGCAGGCGGCGACGCCGGCCGACTGGAGGCCGCGGACGTAGGCGGCGGTGTGCCGGGCGGCCAGCTCGCCGTCGCCGCCGAAGGAGCGGACGCCGATGACCGGGTTGTCCGGGTTGGAGTTGACGTCCGCGTCCGGCGCGTAGTTGAGGTTGATCCCGGCGGCGGCCAGGTCGATGCCGATGGAGCGGGCGACGCTCTCGGTCAGGCCGGTGTCGTCGACCGCGCCGAGGGCGAGGTTGCCCGGGTAGGAGGACCCGGTCATCACCTCCAGGCGGGTGACGTCCCCGCCCTCCTCGTCGGTGGCGATCAGCAGGTCGGGGGCGAGCGCGTAGAGCGAGGAGGTGAGCGCGGCGACCTGCTCGCGGCCGGCGATGTTGCGTCCGTAGAGGGCGATGCCGCCGAGCTCGCCGGATTCGAGCCGGTGGCGCACCCAGTCCGGTGCCGTGAGGCCGGTGAATCCCGGCTGGAGCACCGTTCCGGCGTCTGCGAGGAGTCGGACGGTGTCCGGGCCGGGATTCGTCATGGTTCCTTCCTAGCTTGGGGGGTACGGGGGTTCGCCCCCCGGAGAGCTGGCGTTCCGGTGCGTGCAGAGGCGGGGCCGGGGCAGGTCAGCCCTTGACCGCACCGGCGGTCAGGCCGGCGCCCAGGCGCTTCTGGAAGATGACGAAGAGGACGATCACCGGCAGCGAGATCAGCAGCGAGCCGGCCATCTGCGCCCCGTAGTCCGCGGCACGGGTCGGGGTGTTGGAGTAGAAGGTCAGCCAGACCATGGAGGTCTGCTTGTTGGTGCTGGAGAGCAGCGTGTTGGCGATGATGAACTCGTTCCACGCCTGGATCCAGGCGTAGACGCCGGTGGTGATCAGGCCGGGGGCGGTCAGCGGCAGGATGATCCGGAAGAAGGCGCCCCAGCGGGTGCAGCCGTCGACCATCGCGGCCTCGTCCAGCTCCACCGGGATGTTCACGATGAAGGAACGGAGGGTCCAGATCACATAGGGGATCGTGAACACCAGGTAGGCCAGGATCACGCCGAACAGCTCGTTGTACAGGCCGGCCGAGTTGAGGATCAGGTACAGCGGGATGATCAGCGCCAGCAGCGGGACCATCTGCACGATCAGGATCGCGACGATGAACGGGTTGCGGCCGCGGAAGCGGAAGCGGGCGACGCCGACGGCGGCCAGGAAGCCCACGATCAGGCCGAGCAGCACCGCGCCCAGGGTGATCAGCACCGTGTTCTTCAGGTCGGGCAGGAAGTTCGGGTCGGCGAAGACCGTGTGGTAGCTGGAGAAGTCGAAGGCGCTGGGCCAGAACTTCGGGTTCTCGCTGAGCAGGTCCTTGCCGGGCTGGACGGTGGTCAGCACCATCCAGTAGATCGGGAAGGCCATGACGACCGCGAAGACGATGGCCAGGATGTTCCAGACCCAGGTCATCACCCGGTTCTCGTTGACCGGGCGCTCGGAGGCGTTGACCCGTCCGGCCTTCTTGACCTTGACGGGCCGGGTCTGCGGCGCGGTGTCGGCGGTGTTGTTGACGACGCTCATCAGTCCTGCGCCCCGATCTTGATCATCTGACGGATGTAGAAGACGAGCACCGCCAGCAGCAGCAGGATCATCGCGATGGAGATCACCGCGCCGTCGCTGTAGTGCGAGTTGACCAGCCCGCGCTCGTAGAGGTAGACGCCGATGGTCCAGTAGCCGGGCTCCGGCGAGGACTGGCGCAGCGACCAGATCTGGGCGAAGACCTGGAAGTTCCAGATGACGCTCAGGGCGGTGGCGATCATCAGGAACGGCCGGATGATGGGCAGCACGACGTGGTAGAAGCTCTGCCACGGTCCGGCGCCGTCGATCTTGGCGGCCTCGACCAGTTCCTTCGGCACCTGGGACATGGCCGCGTGGAAACCGATGACCAGGAAGGGCATGGCGCCCCAGATGATCACTGCGGCCACCACCACGTACAGGCCCTGGTTCGGGTTGGCGAACCAGTCGTGGTTCAGCATCCCCTTGCCGCCGAGCAGGTAGCAGATGTAGTCGGCGACGCCCGAGGTGTTGGCGAAGATCCAGCGGAACACGGTGCCGGTGACGATCGCCGGGATCGACCAGACGAACATCAGCACGGTGACGACCAGTACCCGGACCCAGGGGCTGACCCGGGCCAGCAGCTTGGCGACGCCCAGGCTGAGCACGATCGAGATGCCCACGGTCTCCACCGTGAGGTAGAGCGTGCGGAGGATGACCTCCCAGAACTGGTCGTCCGAGAGGACGTGGGTGAAGCCGTCGAAGCCGATGTACTTGTCCAGCTGGGGGGCGGCCAGCAGCAGGTACGAGTTGACGTTCTGGAACGACAGGTCGATGAGGCGGACCAGCGGGTAGCCCAGGATCAGCACCAGGACGGCCAGGGCCGGGAGGATCAGCAGGTAGGGGATGTGCTCCCCTCTCGCGAACAGACCTCTGCGCTGGGGAGATTGCCGGGACAGTGCTGGCTCATCTGCCGACGCCTCGCGGCGTCCGGGTGCGGTCACGCTCATCAGGGTCCTTCCGAAGGGGCCCGCGGGTCTTTGCCCACTACAGTGCGGTGCGCTCGGTGCCAGGGGAAGACACGGAGCCGACCGCGGGGCCGGCACGCCCGGTGGTTCGGGGTGCCGGCCCCACGGTCAGGGGGTTCAGTTGCCGTTCAGGTCGCCGATGATGGCGGTCTGGGCGGTGCCCAGGGCGGTCGCCGGGTCGGTGCCGGTGGCGATGGCGCTGAAGGCGGTCTGCAGGTCGGTCTCGTCCGCACCGGACCAGAACTGCGAGTTCGGGATGAACCAGGTCGGGGCCTTGGCCGCGTCACCGGAGGCGACGTTGGCCGGGGAGGCGTTCTGGTAGACGCTCATCAGGTTGCTGTTGTTCGGGATGGCGAACTTGGCCAGCTGGGTCTGGATCGCGGTGTCCGTGAAGATCCGGAGGAACTCGGCGCCGAGGCCCGGGTTCTGCGCCTTGGACGGGACGGCCAGGTCGGAGCCGCCGAGGAAGGCCGGGGTGGGGGTGCTGGCGGAGGCGCCGGGGACCGGGATCTCGGCCAGGTCGTTGGCGAGCGCCGGGTTGCCACCGGTGGCGGCCGGACCGTCGACCGAGCCGACCTCCCAGCCGTTGCCGATGATGGCGGCGATGTTGCCCTTGGCCATCAGCGCGTCCTGGGTGGTCTCGTCGACGGTGGTGCCGCCGACCGAGAACTCCTTCTGCAGGGTGTTCCAGGTGTTGATGCCGGAGATGAACTGCGGGTCGGTCAGGGTGCCGGTGAACTTGCTGCCCGAGGCGGAGGCGATGACGTTCTTGATGCCGTAGGAGCCGGCGCCGAAGGAGGTCGCGGTGTACCAGTCCTTGCCCGGCAGGTACAGGGCGGAGAAGTTCGGGACGCTCTTGTACTTCGCCTTGACCAGGTTCAGGTCGGTGGTCAGCTCGGCCAGCGTGGTGGGCGGCGTGGTGACGCCGGCCGCGGCGAACATGTCCTTGCGGTAGATCATCACGCGGGCGCCGGCGTAGTAAGGGACGGCGTAGGTCTGGGTGCCGTCGGGGCTCGCGCCGGAGGCGGCCAGCGACTGCAGCCAGGCCGACGAGTTGTCGAACTTGCTCTTGACGCTGGTCAGGTTGACGAAGGAGCCGGCCGCGATGTACTTGGCGGCCTGGGTGTTGCCCAGCTCCAGGCAGTCGGGGGCGTTGTTCGACAGAAGCGCGGTGTCGAGCTTGGTGGTGTAGTTCGTCCAGGTCTGCCACTGGATGTTCACCTTGGCGCCGGTCTCGGCGGTGAAGGCGGAGACGGCCGCGTTGACCACGCTCGGCCAGCCCTTCTGGGCGTCCGTCATGATCCAACAGGTGATGGTCTTGCCCTTGCCGCTGGTGCTCAGCAGCGGCTGGGACGAGCTGCCGGAGGTGGAGCTGGAGGAACAGGCCGCTGCGGTCAGTACGGTGGCCAGAGCCGCGGCAGCTGCGATCTTGCGCTTCAAAACATCCTCCTGGGGGATGAGCGACGAGGTGCGGCACCGGTGTTGACTCTGAGGTGTACCTGAGCTGAACCGTGCCTACGTTGAGGTGCTCGTTTGAGGGCCGTGCAGTCTTCTTGCGGAGCGGGTGGTGCTGGTGGTGCGGCGGCGTCCGTACCGGCTCTGAGCTGCGCGGAGTCACATGCGTCCGGAAGCCCGATCGGCTGGTGCGGCAACCTGATTGGTGTAGACCAGTGACCGGAGATTGGCATGGACCAATATGGAGCGTCAAGGGTTCTCGTGGGCCTCCGCCAAGCCGTTATCAATGCTTGACAAGCCGAGACCCCGTCGTGGTGGTCCTGTTGCTGGACTGGACCAGTCAACCTGCCAGAATTGGCGCACAATCGGACAGTTCACCGCAAGGGGGGCGAGGTGTCGGTCGGATAACACCTGTTGTTACTGGAGTGAAGCTCCTTGACGCGGTTGACCTGCCGAGACCAGACTCCGGCAACCGGCGTAGGCCGGTCGGTCGACGGCAATGACGCCAAGTCCTTGATCCGGGCCGATAGTTGGCGTGCATCCGGGGAGGATTGCGTGAAACGTCGGCTTGTCGCCGCGCTGGCCACGGCCGTGGGAATGGTGGGTCTGGCCGCCTGCAGCTCGGGTACGCCGGCCCCGGCCGCCGCGGTCGGGAGCTACTCGGGCCAGAGCATCACCGTCTGGCTGATGTCCGGGGACGCCCCCAGTGCCTGGCAGACCGCGGTCACGGCCCAGTTCGAACTCGCCTATCCGGGCGCGAAGCTCAATCTCGTCACCCAGTCCTGGACCAACATCCAGCAGAACGTGACCCAGGCGCTCTCGGAGCTGACGCCGCCGGACGTGGTGGACATCGGCAACACCCAGACCGCCTACTACGCCTCCACCGGCGGTCTGCTGGACCTCGCCCCCTACGTCTCGGAGCTCGGCGGCGGCGACTGGTCCAGGACCATGAACGCCTCGGCCCTGTCGGGCGGCGTGCAGTACGCCGCGCCCTGGTTCGCCGGCCTGCGGGTGGTGATGTACAACAAGGCGCTCTGGGCCAAGGCGAAGCTCTCGCCGCCCAGCACCCAGCAGCAGTTCCTGAACGACCTCGCCACCCTCCAGCAGACGCCGGGGGTGGACTCCGCGCTCTGGCTTCCGGGGCAGGACTGGTACGACTTCGACGGCTTCCTCCAGCAGGAGGGCGCCAGCATCATCGCCCGCGACAGCGGCGGGAAGTGGACCGGGGACCTGGACACCCCGGCCGGTCGGGCGGCGGCCACGCTCTTCAAGACCTTCCAGTCGTACGGCCACGCGCCGATGAACGCCGACGAGACCCACCCGGTGGAGGCCACCGAGTTCGCCAAGGGCGACGTGGCCTCGATGATCGCCATGGGCTACGAGGCCGCCGCGGTGCTCCAGGCCAACCCGTCGATGGCCGACGACATCGGCTGGTTCCCCATGCCCAGCCCCACCGCCGGGGTCCCGGCCAAGACCTTCCTCGGCGGGTCCAACCTCGCGGTCGCGCAGAACACCTCGAACCGGACCCTGGCCCTGGGCTTCCTGAAGATCGCGCTGAACTCGGCCAACGAGAGCGCCTTCGCCAAGGAGTCGGGCTTCCTGCCGGACACGGACTCCCTCTACTCCGCACTCAGCGGCAACGCCTACGGCGTGGCGGAGAGCAAGGCCGCCCCGTACGCCGGCTACACCCCGCTGGTGCCGACCTGGGGACGGGTGGAGAACTCGCCCAACCCGATCACCACGCTGTTCCTCACCCCGGTGCTGCAGGGCCAGGACGTCAGTCCGGCGGCGGACGTGGCGGACGCCGAGATCACCGCCCGGCTCAACGGCGGCCAGTGAGCGGCGGGCGGTGAGCGCGGGGGACCGGGCGGAGGACTGAGCGGCTGTTCCGGGCGGGGTCGGCAGGCGGACCGTTCCCCGCCCCGGGCCGCGGAGATCGTAGGATCGTCCCGGCGGCCCGGGTGCGGACCGGCTGCCGAAGAGGACCCGACCCCGGTGGGCGCACGCCCGGACCGGGGCGCACCTGCTTTCTCTGGAGGCTCCACCCATGTCCGCAGCACCGACCACCCTCGGCGTACCGCGCCCCGGCCACATCATGGCGGGCGAGATGGCCCAGCAGCCGGCCGTCCTGCAGCGCATCCTCGACGAGGGCGCCGCCGGCATCCGCGAGACCGCCGCGCGCATCGCGGCCCGCAACCCCCGGTTCGTCCTGCTGACCGCGCGCGGCACCAGCGACAACGCGGCGCTGTACGCCAAGTACCTGATCGAGATCACCCTCGGCAAGCCGGTGGGGCTCACCTCGATGTCCACCACCACCGCCTACGGGGCCAAGCCCGACCTGACCGACTGCCTGGTGATCACGGTCAGCCAGTCCGGCGGCTCGCCCGACCTGGTGGCCTCCACCCGGGCCGCGCGCGAGGCCGGGGCGATCACCCTGGCGGTGACCAACAACGCCGACTCGCCGCTGGCCGAGGTCTCCGAGTACCACATCGACGTGCTGGCCGGTCCGGAGAAGGCGCTGCCGGCCACCAAGACCTACACCGCCGAGCTGCTGGCCCTCTACCTCTTCGTCGAGGGGCTGCGCGGGGCACGGGGCGAGGCGGCCGAGTCGCTGCCGGGGCTGGCGCAGGCGATCCTGGACCGCGGCGCCGAGGTCAAGCAGCTGGCCGAGCGCTACCGCTTCGCCCAGCGGCTGGTGATCACCTCGCGCGGCTACGGCTACCCGACCGCCCGCGAGGCGGCGCTCAAGCTGATGGAGACCACCTACATCCCGGCCACCCCGTTCTCCGGCGCGGACCTGCTGCACGGGCCGCTGGCGATGGTGGACAACGTCTCCCCGGTGATCGCGGTCGTGCCCGAGGGCCGGGGCGGCGCGGCGCTGCAGCCGGTCCTCGACCGGCTGCGCGGGCGTGGCGCGGACCTGGTGGTGGTCGGCCAGCGGGAGCAGGTGGAGGCGGCCTCGGCCGGCTTCGTGCTGCCGTCCGGGGTGGCCGAGGAAGTCCAGACGATCCTGGAGATCCTGCCGCTGCAGCTGCTGGCCTACGAGGTCACCATCGCCCGCGGCCAGGACCCGGACGCCCCGCGCGCGCTGGCCAAGGTCACCGAGACCCGCTGAGCCGCCGGTCCCGACGCGGACGAAGCCCCCTGCTGCGCCGAGGCGCGGCAGGGGGCTTCGTGCCTCTCGCGGGGAGGCGAGCAGGCTGTGCCTCCGAGGTGGAGGCCCGAAAGCACGGAGGCCCGAAAGCGCAAGGGCCGTGGCGCCGGGACAGGACCCTCAACCTGTCCGGCACCGCGGCCCGAGGCATAGCCGGCGGTTGTCGTCCGGGGCGCGGCGGGTGTGCGGGCCCGGTAGGCGCAGGACGAGAGACCGACTTTTCGAGCAGAGAGGGCCGCTGCGCGGTCAGGGCAGATAGCGCGTGTGCCGCTCTCCTTGGTGCTGACTCCATTGTGGACTAGACCAATTCTGGTTGTCCAGACCATCTGGGGGCCAATCTCGCCGCCGTGCCGCCGGCGCCGTGACGGATAGGCTCGGAGGATGCCTTCCCTGAACGAGCTGGTGCGCCACCACACCTCCCTGGACAGCGCCGACGTGGAGTGGATTCACCTCCTGGTGTCCGAGTGGCAGCTGCTCTCCGACCTCTCCTTCGCCGACCTGGTGCTCTGGGTGCCGACCCGGGACGGCACCCGCTATGTCTCGCTGGCGCAGATGCGGCCCAACACCGGCCCCACCTCGTACCAGGACGACATGGTGGGTCACCTGGTCCCGCGCGGTCGGCGGCCGATGCTGGACGTGGCGCTGGACGAGGGCCGGATCGTGCGCGAGGGCGACCCGGAGTGGCGCGAGGACGTGCCGGTGCGGGTGGAGTCCATCCCGGTGCGGCGCGACGGCCGGGTGCTGGGGGTGATCGCCCGCAACACCAACCTGCTGACCGTGCGCACCCCCAGTCGGCTGGAGCTCACCTATCTGCAGAGCGCCTCCGACCTGGCCCAGATGATCGCTGCCGGAACGTTTCCCTTTCCCGGCGAGCAGGTCGACATGGACGCCTCCCCGCGGGCCGGGGACGGCCTGATCCGGCTGGACGCCGACGGCATCGTCACCTATGCCAGCCCCAACGCGCTCTCCGCCTTCCACCGCCTCGGCCTGGCCTCCGACCTGGTCGGGCTGCACCTCGGCCGGACCACGGCCGAGCTCGCCCCGCCGACCCGGCGCGGCCCGGTGGACGAGGCGCTGGTCAAGCTCGCCAGCGGCTGGGCGCCCCGGCAGATCGAGGTCGAGTCGGTGGACGGCGTGGTGCAGATGCGGGCCATCCCGCTCAAGCCCAAGGGCGTCCACACCGGCTCGCTGGTGCTGCTGCGCGACGTCACCGAGCTGCGCCGGCGCGAGCGGGAGCTGATGACCAAGGACGCCACCATCCGCGAGATCCACCACCGGGTGAAGAACAACCTGCAGACGGTCGCCGCGCTGCTGCGGCTGCAGTCCCGGCGGATGGACTCGGAGGCGGCCAAGGCCGCCCTGGACGAGGCGGTGCGCCGGGTCGGCTCGATCGCCATCGTGCACGAGACGCTGTCGCAGAACCTGGACGAGCACGTCGCCTTCGACGAGATCGCCGACCGGGTGCTCGCCATGGTGATGGAGCTGTCCCAGGACGGCCGGGTCACCGCGCGCCGCAGCGGCAGCTTCGGCATCCTCTCGGCGGACGTGGCCACCCCCCTCTCGATGGTGCTCACCGAGATCCTGCAGAACGCCCTGGAGCACGCCTACGGGCCGAAGGCCGGCGGCGCGGTCGAGGTGGCGGCGGTCCGGCGGCGGGAGCCCGGTTCCGGCGAGGAGCAGCTGCTGATCACCGTCACCGACGACGGCAGCGGCCTGCCCGAGGGCTTCGACCCGCAGCGGGACGGGAACCTGGGGCTGCAGATCGTCCGCACCCTGGTCGTCGGCGAGCTGGCGGGCACCTTCGACATGCGCGGCGCGGAGGGCGGCGGCGGCACGGTGGTGGTGCTGGAGGTCCCAGTGGGGCCTGCGGACTGACAAATGGTCATTATATTGTCCGGTTAATGCTGATTTCTCGGGATTAACCGACTTCTCATGGTTTATCGCACAACTTCGTAGGGTGTTCTCTCGTGTACTAAGAGGTATAAGCCCGTCCGACGAGAGCACGCACGTGGACCCTGAGAACCTGACTTCCGCAGCGGTGACGCTGCCCCCCAGGCCCGAGCCCCCCGGCCGCACCGCATCGGCGGTGTGGCCGGGGGGCCCTCCGGCACCCGAGCGGACGCTGGTGGACATCCTCGACGCCGCCGTCCGCCGCCACCCCCGCGCTCCCGCGCTGGACGCCCCGACCGGCACGGCCGAGGGCAGTCCGCGCACGGTCCTGGACTACCGCGGCCTGCGCGCCGCGGCCGGGGCGGTCGCGGCCGGTCTCGGGGAGCGGGGCATCGGTCCCGGGGACCGGGTCGGCGTCCGGCTGCCCTCCGGCACGGCCGAGCTCTACACCGCGATCCTGGGCGTGCTCTGCGCCGGGGCCGCCTATGTCCCGGTGGACGTGGACGACCCGGACGAGCGGGCGGCGATGATCTGGGCGGACGCCCAGGTCTGCGCGGTGCTCGGCCCCGGCGGGCAGGTCGATCCAGGCCCGAGTCCGGCCGGCGGCCGGGCCGGGCCGGGGACCGGGGCGGCCGCCGGGGCGCCGACGCCCGCGGACGACGCCTGGATCATCTTCACCTCGGGGACCACCGGACGGCCCAAGGGCGTCGCGGTGACCCACCGCTCGGCGGCGGCCTTCGTCGACGCCGAGGCCGCGCTCTTCCTCCGCGACGCGCCGCTGGGCCCGGGGGACCGGGTGCTGGCCGGTCTCTCGGTCGCCTTCGACGCCTCCTGCGAGGAGATGTGGCTGGCCTGGCGGCACGGCGGCTGCCTGGTGCCGGCGCCGCGGGCGCTGGTGAAGGCCGGGGTCGACCTCGGGGCCTGGCTGGTGGAGCAGCGCGTCACCGTGGTCTCCACGGTGCCCACGCTGGCCGCGCTCTGGCCGGCCGCCGCGCTGGACCGGGTCCGGCTGCTGATCGTCGGCGGCGAGGCCTGCCCGGCCGAGCTGGTGGAGCGGCTGGACGTGCCCGGACGCGAGTTCTGGAACACCTACGGCCCCACCGAGACCACCGTCGTCGCCTGCGGCGCGCTGCTGCGGGCCGGGGAGCCGGTGCGCATCGGCGCGCCGCTGGCCGGCTGGGAGCTGGCGGTCGTCAACCCGGAGGGCGAACCCGTCGCCTGGGGTGAGGTCGGCGAACTCCTGATCGGGGGAGTGGGCGCGGCCCGCTACCTTGACCCGGCCAAGGACGCCGAGCGCTTCCGGCACCATGCCGCGCTCCCCGGCGGACGCTGCTACCGCAGCGGTGACCTGGTCCGGGCCGACCCGGACGGCCTGGTCTTCGTCGGCCGGGCCGACGAGCAGGTCAAGCTCGGCGGCCGCAGGATCGAACTGGGCGAGATCGACGCCGCCCTGGCCGCGCTCCCCGGCGTCCGTGCGGCGGCGGCCGCCGTCCGCGACACCCCGGCCGGCGGCCAACTCCTGGTCGGCTACCTGGTCCTGGACCGTCCGGCCGAGCGGGCCGCCGACCGGGCGGCGGAGCTCGACCCGGGCGCCCCGCTCCGGCTCCGGGCGCTGCTCCCGGCCCCCACACCGCCGCCCGACGCCGGGCCGCCGCTCCCGGCCCCGGCCGCCGCCCGGCCGGAGGCCCTGGCCGCGCTGCGCTCGCTGCTGCTGGAGCGGCTGCCGTCGGCGCTGGTGCCGACCCTGACGGTGCTCCCCGAACTGCCGACCAGGACCTCCGGCAAGGTCGACCGGAAGGCCCTGCCCTGGCCGCTGCCGAGCGCCGACGCAGCGTCAGCCGCCGTTCCCGGCGCGGAGGCCGACCAGCTGCGCGGCACCGCCGCCCGGCTCGCCGAGCACTGGCGCGCGCTGCTCGGCGTGCCGGTCCGCGCCGACAGCGACTTCTTCGCCCTCGGCGGCACCAGCCTCGCCGCCGCCCGGCTGGTGGCGCTGCTCCGCGAGCGCCACCCCGGCGTCTCCGTGGCCGACCTCTACCACCGGCCCCGGCTCGGCGAGCTCGCCCACCACCTCGACCTGGACGCCGGCCGCCCGGGCCCCTCCGGCCACCCGGAGGACGGGACCGCGGATCGCGCCGCCGGGGCGCCGGCCGCGCCGCGTCGCCCGGTCCGGCCGGTGCCCCGGCGCGTCGGCGCCTACCAGGCGGTCGTGCTGACGCTGCTGCAGGCGCTCGCCGGACTGCGCTGGGTGCTGGCCCTCGCGGTCGTCGACGACCTGATCGGACCGCTGCCCTGGACCGCCCACACATCCTGGTGGCTGCTGGCGGCCGGCTGGGCGCTGCTGGGCAGCGCGCCCGGACGGGCGCTGATCGGCGCCGGCGGCGCCCGGCTGCTCACCCGCGGCCTGCGGCCGGGCGACCACCAGCGCGGCGGCCGTACCCACCTGCGGCTGTGGACCGCGGAACGGCTGGTCGCCGCGTTCAACGTGGCCTCGGTCCTGGGCACCCCCTTCGCCTCCCGCTACGCTCGGCTGCTCGGCTGCGACGTCGGCCCCGGCGTCCAGTTGCACGCCATGCCGCCGGTCACCGGGCTGGCCCGGTTCGGCGCGGGCTGTTCGGTGGAGCCCGAGGCCGACCTGGCCGGCTGGTGGCTGGACGGCGACACCCTGCGCCTCGGCGCGGTCCGGATCGGGGCCGGGGCCAGGATCGGCACCCGGTCGACGCTGCTGCCGGGCGCGGCCGTCGGCGCCGGGGCCGTGGTCGCTCCGGGCAGCTGTGTCGGCGGAGCGGTCCCGGCCGGGGAGCGGGTGCACGGCTCCCCGGCCCGCCCGGACCGGACGCCCGACCCCGCCCCCTGGACCGTCTTCGCCGGTCCCGCCGGCGGGACCGGCGAAGACGGCCGCCGACGGGCCCGGGAAGGGGCCTGGGGCCTCGTCTACGGGCTCTCGCTGACCGTCCAGCAGGGGTTGCCGCTGCTGGCCGCCCTGCCCGCGCTGCTGGCGGTCTACGACCTCGTCGGCCGCACCGGCTCGCTCGGCGCGGTCCTGGTCCTGCTGCTGGCCTGCGCCGTGCCGCTGGCACTGCTCACCCTGCTGCTGTACGCGGCGCTGGTGGCCGGGCTGGTCCGGCTGCTGTCGCGGGCGCTCCGCCCCGGGGTCCACCCGGCGCTGGGCCGCACCGCCTGGTCCGCCTGGGCGGTGTCGAGCCTGGTCGCCGGTGCCCGGTCGGCCCTCTTCCCGCTCTACGCCAGCCTGCTGACGCCGGCCTGGCTGCGGCTGCTGGGGGCGCGGGTCGGCCGTCGGGTCGAGGCGTCCACGGTGCTCGGCCTGCCGGCCCTGATGCGGATCGACGACTACGCCTTCCTCGCCGACGACACCCTGCTCGCCCCCTACGAGCTGGGCGGCGGTCGGCTGCGGCTGGGCCGGGCGGTGGTCGGTCGCCGGGCCTTCGTCGGCAACTCGGGGATCGTCGGACCGGACCGGGCGCTGCCCGAGGACTCGCTGGTCGGCGTCCTCTCGGACGCCCCGCCGGCCGGGCTGCTCGGGCCCGGCGGCTCCTGGCTGGGACGCCCCGGGCTGCCGGTCCGCCGACTCCCGGACCCGGGCGACAGCGCGCGCACCTACGACCCGCCGCGACGGCTGGTGCTGGCGCGGGCGGCGGTCGAGCTCTGCCGGCTGCTGCCGCTGCTGCTCAGCGTCCTGCTGGGGGACCTGGCGGTGACCGGGATGCAGTACGCGCTGAGCCACTGCGGCCTGCCGCTGTGCGCGCTGACGGCGGGACTGCTGCTGCTCGGCTGCGGCCTGGCGGCCTGCCTGCTCACCACTGCGGCCAAATGGCTGCTGCTCGGCCGCTACCGCGAGGGACAGCAGCCGCTGTGGAGTTCCTTCGTCTGGCGCAACGAGCTCTTCGACTCCTGGGTCGAGGAGCTGGCCATGCCCTGGCTCGGCAACGGACTGCTCGGCACGCCCTTCCTCAACGCCTGGCTGCGCAGCCTGGGCGCGCGGATCGGGCGGGGGGTGTGGTGCGAGACCCACTGGCTGCCGGAACTGGACCTGGTGCGGATCGGTGACGGTGCGTCGGTCAACCGGGGCGTGGTGGTGCAGACCCATCTCTTCCACGACCGGTTGCTCCGGATGGACGGGATCACGGTCGGCGCGGGGGCGACCCTGGGTCCGCACTCGATCGTGCTGCTCGGCTCCGAGGTCGGTGCGGGCACGGTGGTCGGTCCCTGCTCGCTGGTGATGCGGGGCGAGTCGCTGCCGGCCGAGGGCCGCTGGCTGGGCAACCCGGTGGTGGACTGGCCCGCCGCTGCGGAGCGGCCGACCGGTCGGGGGTGACCGGGAACGAAGCGAGGCCCTGCCGACCGGGGGGGAGGGTCGGCAGGGCCTCTAAGCCTGCTCCGGCCGTCGGGGGGAGTCGGCCGGAGCAGGGGCTCTGGGTGCGGGCTGGGCCCGCGTGCATCGCACGGGTGGGCTGCCCTCGGTTCCGACCGTATCAAACTGTCGGGCCTGCGGAGCACCACGAGTGGCGTGCGTTGCCTCGGAAAGTACACCGTTGGCTGCGTCGCTGTGGGCGGCGCGGGCTGCGGTGGACTTGATCAAGGGTTGATCGGGGTGGAACTGCGGTCACGCCGTCCCGGGGGTGCGGTGCCGTTGACGGGCACAACCCCCGGACCCCCGGCTCTGCTCAGAAGTGCTGCGGTGCGGTACTGCGATGCTGCGGTGCGGTACTGCGGTGCGTGCTGCCGGTGCTGCTGACAGTGCGTCACGCCGGGCTTTCAGGGTGGGGCTTGAAACTTCGTCAGGCCGTGCGGGCACGGTTGCGGGCGGCGCGGCGCTTCATCGCGCGACGCTCGTCCTCGCTCATCCCGCCCCAGACGCCGGCGTCCTGACCGGTCTCCAGGGCCCACTGCAGACAGCTCTCCATGACGGGGCAGCGACGGCACACGGCCTTCGCCTCCTCGATCTGCAGCAGGGCCGGCCCCGTGTTGCCGATGGGGAAGAACAGCTCGGGGTCTTCTTCCCGGCAGACAGCGCGGTGGCGCCAGTCCATGATGATCCAACTCCTCCTGCCAGCGGGTTTGTCCCGTCAGGCACTGGTTGCTTGTGAATGTGAACGCTTTCACGAACCCAGGGGCGGGCACAGCGCCGATGCTTGATCGGCAAGCGGGTGCACGCAGCGTTGCGAGTGGGTTCCGTGCGACGGGTGTCCGGTAACGGACTGTCCCGATCGCCAGGTAAAGGTTCGCAAACCTCGACCCCGGATACAACCCCCTTCGGGAAGTAAATTTTGATTCCTTGGTGTCGACTACGTCACACCCTGTACTTCTATGGAGTGAAGGGGGGTGTGCGTTCGAGAAGAAGGCCCAGAGGGCCTTCCAGTCACACAATCACACGCAGTGCGCGGCGTACGCCTGAGAACCTGACTTGGTTCCGCTCTCCAAGGTGGTCTCCGTCGACCTGAAATGGCAGCGGTTCCTGCGAATGCAAGGTGAATTCGCGGAGGTCGTGATAAGCGACCACATGTTTGCCCCGCGGACCACTCCCCGAGGCATCCAGGAGTTGGGGGATCGTGCGCAGGGTCTGAACGAGTGACATCCGGGTCAATCCGAAGATGTCCAGATCCGCGTCGAAGTCGGCCTCCGGCGAGGCGTACACCGGCCGGTTGCCGAGGAAGGTCCACGGAGAGGCGTTCGAAACTATGGACACCACCAGTCCGTCGACCGGTTCCAGGCCGGGGATACTCAGCGTGATCGGCCCGGTCCGACGGTGCTCCTTCACCCCGAAGTAGTGGCGCACCGCCTGGTTGACGTAGAGGGTGTGGGTCGAGCGCCGACCGCTGCGGCGGTGCTGCTCCACCCGGCCGACCACGCCGGCGTCGAAACCGAGGCCGGCGGTGAAGGTGAACCAGCGGTCCGGCAGCCCCTCGGTCGAGGCCCGGCCGAGCCCGATGGTCCGCTCCCTGCCCTCCGCGAGCGCTCCGAGCAGGACCCCGGTGGCCTCGACCGGGTCGTTGGGCAGCCCCAGGTCGCGGGCGAAGACGTTGGTGCTGCCGCCCGGCACCACCGCCAGTCGGGGGACGTTCGCGCCGGGGCCCTCGGCCAGCAGGCCGTTGACGACCTCGTTGACGGTGCCGTCGCCGCCGAGGGCGACCACCAGGTCCACGGTGCCGGAGGCCGTCGCCTCCCGGGCCAGGTCCCGCGCATGGCCCCGGTACTCGGTGCCGACGACGTCCAACTTGAGGTCGCTGGCCAGTGCGTGGGCGAGCACGTCCCTGGTCCGTCCACTGGTGGTGGTGGCCTTCGGATTGAAGACCAGGAGGGCGCGCATACGGTCAGCTTACCTACCGGCCCCCCGGCGGCCTCCGAAGCCCCGGGCCGCGGCTAGCCTGGACAGGTGACTGCTGACACCGCGCTGCCCACGGCCCCTGCCGCAACCGCCGCCCGCCCCGGGACGCTGACGGCCGGAGCCGTCCTGGCACTGCTCCAGGGCCTGGTGATCGCCCTGTACGGGGTGTACCTGCTGGTCGCCGGCCTGGTCGGGCACCCGCGCACGGGGGTCGGCCTGACCGAGTTCGGCGGTCTGATCGTGCTGCTGATGGGGCTGCTGCCGCTGGCCGCCGGACGGGCGCTGCTGCGGCTCCGGCGCTGGGGCCGCAGCCCGGCCGTGATGATGGACACGCTCTGCCTGGCCGTGGCGTACTTCACCTTCAAGAACGGCGGCGCGCAGATCCCGATCGGGATCCTGGTCGGGCTGTACGGCCTGGCCGGCATCGTGCTGCTGCTGCACCCGCGGACCACCGCGGTGCTGTGGCCGACGGCCCCGGGGACGGCCCCGGAGACGGCCCCGGAGACGGCCCCGGAAACGACTCGGGACGGGGCGGCGTCCGGAGCCTGACGGCCCCTCGCGCCGTCCCGTCCCGGGGGCGGCCGCACGTCACTCCTCGATCAGCAGCTTGTCGCGGAGCTGGGCCAGGGTGCGGGCGAGCAGCCGGGAGACGTGCATCTGCGAGATGCCGACCTCGGCCGCGATCTGGGACTGCGTCATGTTGCGGAAGAACCGCAGCACCAGGATCCGCTGCTCGCGCTGCGGCAGCTGGGCCAGCAGCGGCTTGAGCGACTCCCGGTACTCCACGCCCTCCAGGGCGTCGTCCTCCGCGCCCAGGGTGTCCGCGACCGCCGGCGACTCGTCGTCGGTGTCGGGGACGTCCAGCGACAGCGTGCTGTAGGCGTTGGCGGACTCCAGCCCCTCCAGCACCTCCTCCTCGGAGATGCCGAGGCGCTCGGCCAGCTCGTGCACCGTGGGCGAGCGGCCGTGCTGCTGGGACAGCTCGCCGGTCGCGGTGGTCAGCGCCAGCCGCAGCTCCTGCAGCCGGCGCGGCACCCGCACCGCCCAGCCCTTGTCCCGGAAGTGGCGCTTGATCTCGCCGACGATGGTGGGCGTGGCGTAGGTGGAGAACTCCACGCCCCGCTCGACGTCGAACCGGTCCACCGACTTGATCAGGCCGATGGTGGCGACCTGGGTCAGGTCGTCCAGCGGCTCGCCGCGGTTGCGGAAGCGCCGGGCCAGGTGCTCCACCAGCGGGATGTGCATCCGCACCAGCTGGTTGCGCAGCTCGACGCGCTCCGGCGACTCCTTCTCCAGGGTCGCCAGTCGGACGAACAGGGCCCGCGCGGCCTCGCGGTCGGGCGCCCCGTGCCGCGGCGTGGTGGCCGGTCGGCCGCCACCCCAGACGTGCGGCTCGGCGGCGGCGCCCTCGGCGGAGCCGTGCTCGCTGCCGCCCTGGTCGGCGCCCTGCTCGGCGGCGCCCCCGGGGGCGGACTCCCCGTCCGTCGGCGGCGCTATGCCCGCGCCGTCCCGGACCTCGGCCTTGCCCAGGCCGTCCGTCTCGCCGACCGTCACCGGCGCCTTCTCGTCCGGACGGTCGGCATCGTCTGCGAACACCCTGTCCTCCGCCTGTTCGGCCCCGGAGTGCACGGTCTCCGGGGATGACGACATGCCCGCCTGGAGGGGCAGGACAGGTCGGTCCGCACTGAATCCCGGCTCGGCGGCCTGCAGCCCCGAGCCACTGGTGCGCGTCTGATCACTCATGGCGATCCCCCGTTCCATTCAGTTCCGGGATCCAGTCTTGTCTGTCACGGGCCCTTGGTCGCGGAACGTCAGGGCTGGCCGGGGCCGGCGCCGCGCTTCTTGTGCAGGCTGATGCTGACCGTGCGGTCCGGCTCGACCGTGGCCTCCACCTCGCCGGCCAGTGCCGAGAGCACCGTCCAGGCGAAGGTGTCGCGCTCGGGGGCGCGGCCGTCGGTGGTCGGGGCCGACACGGTCACCCGCAAGGAGTCGCCGACCAGGCGGAACACGCAGCGCAGCACGCTGCCGGGAACCGCCTGCTGCAGCAGGATCGCGCAGGCCTCGTCGACCGCGATCCGCAGGTCCTCGATCTCGTCCAGGGTGAAGTCGAGCCTGGCCGCGAGACCCGCTGTCGCGGTACGCAGGACCGAGAGGTAGGCACCCGCCGCTGGCAGCCGGACTTCTACGAAGTCCTTCGCGTCGGGCTCGCCGTCGTTCTGGGACACCCTCACCTCCGATGGTGTTGCTCCGCCAAGGAGGCGTCGTCGCCCCCGTCGCGGTACTCACAGTGCTGTGCTCTGCTGTACGTCCGGGTGACGCTACCGCGATCCGCGCCGCGATGTCGCCGCTCCCGCCGACGTCGGTGCGGAAGGCCCGTACGGGTGGTGACTCATAGTAGATTGCCAGGTACGGAGCGTGGCAATGGTCTTGCCGGATTTTTTGTGCTGTTTCGAATCTCAGTCCGAGCCGAGCGCGGCGAGGGTCTCGCCGGTCAGTCGGAACACCGTCCAGCCGTCCATCGGCACGGCGCCCAGGGACTTGTAGAAGCCGATCGAGGGCTCGTTCCAGTCCAGCACCGACCACTCCATCCGGCCGTAGCCGCGCTCCACGCAGATCCGCGCCAGCGTGGTGAGCAGCGCCTTGCCGTGGCCGCCGCCCCTGGCCTCCGGGCGGACGTAGAGGTCCTCCAGGTAGAGCCCGTGCACGCCCTTCCAGGTGGAGAAGTTCAGGAACCAGAGGGCGAAGCCGACAACCGACCCGTTCGTGTCGTCCTCGGCGATGTGTGCGAAGGCCGCCGGATGCGGACCGAAGAGGGCCGCGTGCAACTGCTCCGCGGTGGCCTCGGCCTCGTCGGGGGCCTGCTCGTATTCGGCGAGTTCACGCACCATGGCGTGGATGCTGGGGACGTCGCTGGCGACGGCGGGGCGAATCATGGCACCGAGACTACGGCGCGGCTGTGCCGCCCCGACCGGTGAGGCTCACACCAGCGACCGGTGCGGGAAGCACCAGCGCCAGCTCTCGCCCGGCTCCAGCGTCCGGATCACCGGGTGGCCCGACTCCGCCGCGTGCTCGGTGGCATGGCGGCCCGGCGAGGAGTCGCAGCAGCCCACCTGCCCGCAGACCAGGCACATCCGGAGCTGCACCGGCGTCTGACCGAGCTCGGCGCAGCGGAGGCAGGTGGCGGACTGCCGCTCGGGCTCCGGGGCCGGGAGACCGGCGGTGTGCGAGCAGCCAGGGTGCATGAGGCCAGCGTACGCGTCCGATCCGCGCGCCGTTCGGGAGCTTCGAGCGCCTCTGTGCTTCCGTTGACGCTCGGTGACCGGACACGCCCCGTGTCCGGTCGATGACGATGGAGTCGGCCGAGAGGACGGAGCCCGTGTCCACCACCGCCCTGCTGCTCCTGGTCGCGGGCAGCGCCGCCGTCGCCGGCGTCGCCCGCCGCCTCGGGCTCTCCGCGCCGCTGCTGCTGGTCGCCGTCGGCCTGGCCGCCGGCTACCTCCCGGGGGTCCCCGACTACGCCCTCGAACCCGAACTGGTGCTGCCGCTGGTGCTGCCGCCGCTGCTCTACACCGCCGCCCTGGAGAGCTCCTACCGGGGCCTGCGGGCCAATCTGCGCTCGGTCGCGCTGCTCTCCCTCGGCTACGTGCTGTTCAGCACCTTCGCCGTCGGCCTGGTCGCCTACGCGGTCATCCCCGGGCTGCCGCTGCCGGCCGCCTTCGTCCTCGGCGCGGTGGTCGCCCCGCCGGACGCGGTCGCCGCCACGGCCATCGCCCGCAAGGTCGGACTGCCGCGCAAGCTGGTCACCATCCTCCAGGGCGAGAGCCTGGCCAACGACGCCACCGCGATCACCGCCTTCCGGGTCGCCCTGGCCGCCGCCGTCGGCGAGGGCTTCTCCTGGGGCTCCGCCTTCGGGGAGTTCCTGCTCGCCGCGCTCGGCGGGGCCGCCGTCGGCCTGGCACTGATGGTGCCGCTGCAGTGGGCCCGCTGCCGGCTCCGGGACCCGCTGCTGCTCAACACCTTCTCGCTGCTGGTCCCCTTCGTCGCCTACGCCGCCGCCGAGGCCTTCGACGCCTCCGGGGTCATCGCGGTGGTGGTCGTCGGCCTCTACCTCGGCTACCACGCCCACACCGTCGACTTCGCGCTGCGGCTGCAGGAGGACTCGGTCTGGCGGATGGTCGCGTTCATCCTGGAGTCCGCCGTCTTCGCCCTGATCGGACTGCAGTTGCCGGTCGTGCTGCGGGCCCTCGGCGACCACTCGACGGCGGAGCTGCTGCTCTGGGCGGCGGCCGTGCTGGGCGCGGTCGTCCTCGCCCGCTTCCTCTGGTGCTGGCCCGCCACCTACCTGCCGCCGCTGCTCAGCCGCCGGATCAGGGAGCGCGAGGGGATGCCGGACTGGACCCGGCCGCTGCTGGTCGCCTGGGCCGGGATGCGCGGCGTGGTCTCGCTCGCCGTCGCCTTCTCGATCCCGCACACGGTCCACGACGGCAGCGCCTTCCCCGACCGCGATCTGATCCTCTATCTGACCTTCGTGGTGGTCATCGGCACGCTGCTGCTCCAGGGACTGACCCTGCCGGCCCTGGCCCGGGCCCTGCCGCTGCCGGGCCGCGACCCGCAGCGCGAGGTGCTGGTCGAGGCCCAGGCCCAGAGCGACGCCTCGCTGGCCGCGCTGGAGCGGCTGGACCAACTGCTGGCCGACCCGCGCAACCGGCTCCCGGAGCCGCTGGAGACCCGGCTGCGGCGGGTCCTGGACCGGCGTCAGAACGCCGTCTGGGAAAGGCTGGGGGCCTCGGTGGACGAGGAGGCCGGCGAGTCCGCCGACGCCGTCTACCGGCGGCTCGGCAAGGAGACCATCGACGCCGAGCGCCGGGTCTTCGTCCGGCTGCGCGACGCCGACCGGATCGACGACGAGCTGCTCCGCCGTCTGGTCCGCAACCTGGACTTCGAGGAGGCGCTGGTCGACCGGGGCGAGGAGTGAGCGCGGGGGACCACCCGAAGGAGCGAATGCGGAAGGGGCCGAACGGGGAGTCCCGTTCGGCCCCTTCCGGCCACCGCGTGGGTGGTCAGGCCTTCTTGGTCGCCCAGAAGATCTCGTCGATCTGGGCGATCAGGTCCAGCGCCTTCTGGCCGGTCGCCGGGTCGTTCGACGCCTTGGCGGCGCTGAGCGCCTTCAGGGTGTCGTTGACCAGCTGGTTGAGCTGCGGGTAGGCCTCGAAGTGCGGGGCCTTGAAGTAGTCGGACCACAGCACCGAGACGTGGTGCTTTGCCAGCTCGGCCCGCTCCTCCTTGATGACGATGGCGCGGGTGCGGAAGGCCGGGTCGTCGTTGGCCTGGTACTTCTCCTGCGTGGCCTTCACCGACTCCGCCTCGATCCGGGCCTGCGCGGGGTCATAGACACCGCACGGCAGGTCGCAGTGGGCGTGAGCAGTGACCCGCGGTGCAAAGAGCCGAGAGAACATGAGAGTCCCTTTCCTGTGATCGTCTTCCCGGACCAGAGATTACTCCCGTTCGGGCCCGCTCTCCCGTCCGGACCGGGGTCCTAGGGCAAAAGCTGTAGGAAGCGTGGACTTCGGGTCCGGGTCGGCGAAGATGGAAGCGGACGGTTCGGCGCACGACCGGCAGGCGCGGAAGACGAGCACGGCAGGCAAGGGTGAGCGGCATGGCAGAGCAGACACACGACCTCGCCCCGGGCACGCTGCCGCAGGAGCCGCCGGAGCACGGCGTCCGGGCGAAGGGCCTGGGCCTGCTGGACGTTGACGGTCCGTCGATGGCGCCGACGCTCAGCCACGGCGACCGGCTGCTCTACCGCCTCGGGGCCCGGCTGCGGCCGGGCGCGATCGTCGTCGCCCGGCATCCGCTGCGTCAGGAACTGCTGGTGGTCAAGCGGGCGGCGGAACGCCGCGGCAACGGCTGGTGGCTGCTGTCCGAGAACAGCCGGGTCCAGAGCGACAGCCGGGACTTCGGCGCGGTCCCCGACGAACTGGTGCTGGGCCGGGTGCTGCTGCGGGTCGGTCCGAGACCGGCCTGGCTGGCGCCGGCCCGCTGGTGCGAGCCGCTGCTGCGGAGCCTGCCCTACCGCTTCTCCCGCCGACTCGGCTGCCCGCCCCCGCGCTGAGCGGCCGACGGTCAGTGGTCAGCGTTCGGCGGCGGTGACAGCGGCGGCGGTGGCGGCGTCCGCGGAGGCGGCCTCGCGCTTCCTGGCGCGGTAGGCGGCGACATTGGCCCGGGTGGCACAGCGGTCGGAGCAGTAGCGGCGGGAGCGGTTGGTCGAGGTGTCGAGATAGGCGTTGCGGCAGGGTGTCGCCTGGCAGATGCCGAGCCGGTCGACGCCGTGCTCGGTGAGGTGCACCGCCAGCCCCATCCCGGCCCCGGCCGCGAACAGCGCGGTGGCGGTGTTGGCGTTCTCGGCGATGTGCAGGTGCCACTGGGTGTGGCCGTGCTCGTCCAGCATTCCGTGGCCGGAGACCAGCGGACTGACCGGGTACTCCGTGAGCAGTTCGTTGAGCAGGTTGACCGCGCGGCTCTCGTCGCCCTCCGCCGCCGACTCGAAGACGGCGCGCAGCCGCAGCCGTACCGAGCGCAGCCGCGGCAGGTCGGACTCGTCGGCCAGCCGCAGCCCGCGGCTGCCCTGGCCGAACAGCGCCCGTAGTGCTTCGACGCTGGTCAGGGTGTCCTGGTGGCGGTCCGGCTGCTCGGTGTTGACCAGCCGTACGGCCATGTCCGCGTAGGACGCGAGTTCCACGGGCCTTCCTCACTGGTAAGCGTTGTCCGCACCAGGGTATGCCGAAGGCCGGGCGTCCGGCGTCGCGTCCGCCGGCCCTCACTGTGGAAGGGCCGGAGGGCGCGACGAGCCCGGGCCAGTCTGGCAGAGGGCCGGTGGGTGAGATCACAGGGCCGGGTGCACCGCTCTGCGGCTCGGTGTGCCAAAATCCCATAACGGGTGACCCCCGTCGCATGAGCAGGCCACCGGATCGGGACCGATCCGGGTGGTGCCCAGGACCGGAAGCCGTCACTAGTGCTCCGGAGCCGAAGCGCCGTCCCGCGTGCCTGTTCGCCCGCATCCCCGATGCTCGAACCCGCGTCGTGGTGTCCCTCGTGCGAGTGCAATGCCGATCCGCCGGTGCGGGTGGATCGGACGAGCCAGGGACATCTGAAGACCTTGTGACGCGGAGGAAAAGACAAGGGTGCGGCCGGCAGTGCCCCGACTACTGTCGGGAGCGGCACCGACCGGAAGCACAACAGCTCAACCAACCCTCAAGACGAGGCCGAAGCCGCCCTCAGCCGGCACGCGTCCTCCCTGAACGACGACGAAGAGGTCATCGTGGCAGCCGAGATCATCAGTCCCAGTCCCCTGAACGAGCAGGACCCGATCGACCCTGCCTTCGCGCTGCACCGCGGCGGGAAGATGGAGATCACCGCGACCGTGCCGGTGCGTGACGCGGACGACCTCTCCCTGGCCTACACCCCCGGCGTGGCCCGGGTCTGCACGGCGATCGCCGAAAACCCGGAGCTGGTCAACGACTACACCTGGAAGTCCAACGTGGTCGCCGTCGTCACCGACGGCACGGCGGTGCTGGGCCTGGGCGACATCGGCCCGGAGGCCTCGCTGCCGGTGATGGAGGGCAAGGCGATCCTCTTCAAGCAGTTCGGCGGCGTGGACGCGGTGCCGATCGCGCTGGCGACCACCGACGTCGACGAGATCGTCGAGACCGTGGTGCGGCTCGCCCCCTCCTTCGGCGGGGTCAACCTGGAGGACATCTCCGCGCCGCGCTGCTTCGAGATCGAGCGCCGGCTGCAGGCGGCGCTGGACATCCCGATCTTCCACGACGACCAGCACGGCACCGCCGTGGTCACCCTGGCCGCGCTGCGCAACGCCGCCCGGCTGACCGACCGGACCCTGGCCGACCTGCGGGCGGTCATCTCCGGCGCGGGCGCGGCCGGCATCGCCATCGCCAAGATCCTGGTCGGCGCCGGCATCGGCGACGTGGTCCTCTGCGACCGCAAGGGCGCCGTCCACGTCGGCCGCACCGACCTGACCGACGTCAAGCGGGAGATCGCCGAGCTCACCAACCGGGGCGGCCTCTCCGGCTCGCTGGCGGACGTGCTCGCGGGCGCGGACGTGTTCATCGGCGTCTCCGGCGGCACCGTGCCGGAGGAGGCGGTGGCCACCATGGCCAAGAACTGCTTCATCTTCGCCATGGCCAACCCCACCCCCGAGGTCCACCCGGAGATCGCCCACCGCTACGCCGCGGTGGTCGCCACCGGGCGCAGCGACTTCCCGAACCAGATCAACAACGTGCTGGCCTTCCCCGGCATCTTCGCCGGTGCGCTCCAGGTCCGCGCCTCGCGGATCACCGAGGGCATGAAGATCGCGGCGGCGGACGCCCTGGCCGAGCTGGTCGGCGACGACCTGTCGGCGGCGCAGGTGATCCCCAGCCCGTTCGACGCCCGGGTGGCCCCGGCGGTCACCAGGGCGGTCGCGGCCGCCGCCCGCGCCGAGGGCGTCGCCCGCCGCTAGCCGTCCCCGGCAACTGCTCCCCGCCCGGCACTCGCCCGGCGGGGAGCGGGCAGTGGGGCGCGGTCCGTGCAGGGCAGGCCCCAAGCCCGGTCGCGGCCAAGCCCTTTAGCGCCACCGGCACGCGCCGTCGAGCAGAGGTTCGTCACATCGCGTCGCGGTTCCCCGACGGCCCGGGGCGGGCCTAGGGTCGGAGCCATGTTCGCTGCCTACGCCGCACGTATCGACGCCGACGACCCGCTGAGCGGGCTGGAGCTGGGCGAGCGCCCCGAGCCCGAGGCCCGCCCCGGCTGGAGCACCGTCACCGTCCGGGCCGCCAGCCTCAACCACCACGACCTCTGGTCGCTCAGGGGCGTCGGCCTGCCGGCCGGAAAGCTCCCGATGATCCTCGGCTGCGACGCCGCCGGGATCGACGAGCACGGCAACGAGGTCGTCCTCCACTCCGTCATCGGCCAGACCGGCCACGGGGTCGGCGCCGACGAGCCGCGCTCCATCCTGACCGAGCGCTACCAGGGCACCTTCGCCCAGCAGGTCTCGGTGCCGACCTGGAACCTGCTGCCCAAGCCGGCCGGGCTCTCCTTCGAGGAGGCCGCCTGCCTGCCCACGGCCTGGCTGACGGCCTATCGGATGCTGTTCACCAACGCCGGGGTGCGGCCGGGCGACACCGTCCTGGTCCAGGGCGCGGGCGGCGGTGTCGCCACCGCGCTGATCGTCCTCGGCAAGGCGGCCGGACTGCGGGTCTGGGCCACCAGCCGGGACGAGGCCAAGCGCGCACGGGCCCTGGAGCTGGGCGCCGAGCAGGTCTTCCCGAGCGGCGCCCGGCTGCCCGAGCGGGTGGACGCGGTCATGGAGACCGTCGGCGCGGCCACCTGGTCCCACTCGGTCAAGTCGCTGCGCCCGGGCGGGACCATCGTCATCTCCGGCGCGACCAGCGGCCCCAACCCGCCGGCCGAGCTGACCCGGATCTTCTTCCTGGAGCTCAAGGTCGTCGGCTCGACCATGGGCACCAAGGAGGAGCTGGCCGGTCTGCTCGCGCTCTGCGCCACCACCGGCGTCCGCCCGGTGATCGACACCGTGCTGCCGCTGGCCGAGGCCCGTGAGGGCTTCGCCCGGATGGCCAAGGGCGAGCTCTTCGGCAAGATCGTGCTCACTCCCTGAGGCCTCCCGGGACAGTCGTCCGGGCCGTGCTGCCGGACCCGGTCGGACCAGTCGGACGCGGCCTTCGCCAGCGGGCCCGCCGCGTCCGCGTCGAGCAGCAGCACCGCGCGCCCGTCGTGGGACGGCGGCTCCCGGTCGGCCGGGCCGGAGGGCGGGAGGCCGCCGGTGAGCGGGTGCCCGTCGCCGAGGTCGTAGCGGACCCCGACCGCGCAGCGTCAGGATCATGGTGGCGGGGCTGCGCACGCCCGACGCACGCGACGCGTCCGCCCGAGCGGGACCGGTGGGCGGTCCTGCTCGGGCGGACGCGTGGGGTGTCGCCTCAGCCGCGCAGCCGGCGGGCGGCGGCGGCCAGAACGGCGCGGGCGCGGGCCAGGTCGGAGTGGGTGAAGCCCTCGTCGCGGGCGGCGTCGCGGACCTCGTCGCGGAAGCGGTCGAGCAGTCCGCCGAGCTCGCGCAGCGGCTCGCCCGAGGGGTTGGTGACGGTCCAGGACGGCAGGTCCTCCGGGGCGGTGGCGTCCGGCTTGTCCAGGTCGATCCGCTCGGCCCGGTCCTGACCGGTCGCCGCGCCGGCGGGGGCGGGGGCGGAGTCGGCGGGGGCGCCGACGGTGTCCTCGGCGGGGCTCCAGCGGGTCGGATCGGCCAGGCCGGTGAGGGTGCGGGTCAGTTCGGCCAGTCCCTCGGCCAGACCGGTCGGCCAGTCGCCGTTCTTGGCATGGGTGCGGATCTGCTCGCCCACCCGGTGCGCCTCGGCGCGGACCTGGTCCCGGACGGCCCTGGTCTGCTCGCGGGCGGCGCGGGCCTCCTCACGGGCGTTGCGGGCCTGCTCCTTGGCCTGCCGGGCCTGCTCCTTGGCCTGTTCCTTGGCCTGCCGCCACTCCTCCTTGGTGCGCTGCCAGGCCTCCCGGTCCATGCCGGGCCAGGGCCCGTCGCCGCCGCCCCAGACCGGGTCCGGGCCCCAGCCCTTGTCGGTGCCCATGGCCTGTCGGCGGGACTCCTTGGCGGCCCGGCGCATCTCCTCGCGGAGGTCGGTCGCGGAGTCACGGACGTCCTCCCGGATCTGGTCGGCCAACTGGGCCACGGAGTCCCGGATCTCGGCCTCCAGGGCGTCGATCTCCGAGGAGCGGGAGGCGAGTTCGGCGCGGCCGGCGTCGGTGATCCGGTAGACCTTGCGGCCGCCCTCGACGGTGTGGGCGACCAGGCCCTCCTGCTCCAGCTTGGCCAGTCGCGGGTAGACGGTGCCGGCCGAGGGGGCGTACAGGCCGTGGAAGCGCTCCTCCAGCAGCCGGATCACCTCGTAGCCGTGGCGCGGGGCCTCGTCCAGCAGCTTCAGCAGGTAGAGACGGAGGCGGCCGTGGGCGAAGACGGGGCGGCTCATGCCTGGTCCTCCTTGGAGAAGTCGAGCGGGGCGGCGTCGGACGGGGCGGAGCCGAGGGCGCGGGGCGCGTCGGCGGGGGCGTCGTCCTCGGCGGAGGGGCGGCACAGCAGAGCGACCGCTCCGGAGATGGTGGTGATCTTCAGCCTACCGGTGCCCTTGCCGAGGGTTCCGGTGATCTGCTTGGACCCCCAGCTGCCGCCGACGCGCAGCTGGTCGAAGGCGTTGGAGACGTGGCCGCTGGTGGTGTTGGCCTGGACCTGCGCGTCCGTGGGGGCCGGGATCCGGACCGCGACCTCGCCGGAGACATTGGTGAGGTTGACGTCGGTGGCGTTGTCGTGGGCGAGGTCGACGGTCATCGCCCCGCTCACCGAGTTGGCCTTGAGCTTGCGGCTGGTGCCCTCGAACACGGTGAACTCGCCGGAGACGGTGGTGGCCCTGAGGTCGCCGGAGACCGACTGGGCCTGGATGCTGCCGGTGACGGTGTTGGCCTCGACCGTACCGGCGAGCCGGACCAGGGTGATCCCGCCGCTGGCGCTGTGGACGGTCACCGGGGCGGTGACGCCGGAGATGACCGCGTCGGAGGAGACCGAGCCGAGTTCGATCCTGGTCCCGGCCGGCACGGCCAGCGAGACCACCGCGCGGCGCTTGGTGCGCCACTTGTCGATGGCCTTGGAGAGGGACTGCCAGTGGAAGTCCTTCCAGGTCAGATCCTCGTAGGTGACGGTGAGCTCGTCGCCGGCGAGGGTGACCAGCAGCGGTGGCCCGTCGATCTCGGTCACCTCCAGCCGGGCCGGGCCCTCGGTGGCGACGACGTTGACCGCGCCGGCGATGGTGCGCACCCGCAGCCGGGTCACCGGCTGTTCGAAGCTGACGGTCTGCGGTACGTCGATGGTCCAGGTCTCGGACATGCCGGTCTCCCCGATGGTCGGTGGCTGGTGAACGCGCAATGTATCGCGTCGTTCTGGTATTCACGATATATCGCGTCGCCGGGAAGTCAAGCGCCCTGCGCGAATCCGGGGGACGGGCAGGGGTGGACAGGCGTGCGCCGGGCTGGCAGCGTGCATCCGTCGACCGAGGCACGGCGGGGCCCGGACGTACGACAGGGGGAGCACGGTGGATGCGGTCTCGGTGGTGTCCGCAGCGGTCGCACTCGGCGGCGCGGGCGCGGCGGCGCTGTTCGGCTACTGGCAGCAGCGGCGGCTCGGCTCCTGGGAGGCGCGGAACTACATGGTGCGCTACGGGGCCTCGCTCGCCTGGGCCGCGTTCGACCTGCAGAGCCGGCTCTTCAACATCCTCCACGGCGAGGCCGTGGACCGGACGCCCGGCGCCGGCGCCGGCTACCTGCGGTCCTTCCTGGTGCAGGGCACCCCGGAGCAGGCCGGCTTCGCCCGCCGCAGCACGGTCTTCGTGCTGGCCGAGTACCTGGGCTGGGCCGAGGTGCTGCGCCGCGACATCCAGTTCCTCAACCTCGGCCGCAGCCGCACCAATCGGGCGATCATGGCCCAGCTCTCCCGGATCGGCTCCGACCTCGGCCGGATCTCCGAGGCCGGCAACGAGCTGCGCCTCTTCCGGGCCCACCAGCGCGCCGTCGGCGAACTGATGGTCCATCCGGACAGCGCCCCGGGCCAGCGCCGCTGCCTCGGCTACGCCGAGTTCTGCCGGAGGCTGGACGAGGACGAGAGCTTCCGCGCCTGGTTCGCCCAACCGCTGGCCGACGTCGACAGCCTCGCCGCCGACGCCTCCGCGGCCGCGCCGCGCCTCCAGCAACTCCAGAACGACCTGGTCGCCCTGATCGACCTGCTGGATCCGGACGCCGTCCAGTTCCCGCAGTTCCGCGCGGCCTTCGACCCGGAGCACCACCGGGTCGGCCCGGGCTGAGCCGGGCTACTCCTCGTCGTCCTCGTCGTCCAGTCGCGCCAGCCAGGTGGCCAGCCGCTCGACCGGCACTTCGAACTCCGGGTTCAGGTCCACGAACTCCTGCAGCCGGTCGGCCAGCCAGTCGAAGCTGACCTCCTCCTCGCCGCGCCGGCTCTGCAGCTCCTCGATGCCACGGTCGGTGAAGTACATACGCGCTCTCCGCTGAAGGGGTGCTGAAGGGGGTGATGACACTGCTCCGTCCGGAAGCGTACGACAGCGGACGCCCCGCCAAGCCGACAGGCCCGGCCCCCTCCTGGCGGAGGCGGGGCCGGGCCTGTCGGACTGCTCGCTGAGGAGGCGTCAGATCGAGAAGACGTCCTCGACCAGCTGGGCCTGCTCCACGGCGTGGCGCTTGGCCGAGCCGACCGCCGGGGCGGAGGAGGAGGGGCGGGCGACCCGGCGGAGCCGGGAGCCGTTGGCGTTGCGGCCGACGACCACGTCCAGGTGGTCCACCAGGTTCAGGGCGATGAACGGCCAGGCGCCCTGGTTGGCGGGCTCCTCCTGGGCCCAGACGTACTGGACGTCGTTGCCGTAGCGCTGCAGCTCCTCCTGGAGCTCGGCGATCGGCAGCGGGTACAGCCGCTCGACGCGGACGATCGCGGTGTCGGTGATGCCGCGCTCGGTCCGGGCCGCCTCCAGGTCGTAGTAGAACTTGCCGGAGGTGATGACGACCTTGCGGACGGCGGCCGGGTCGACCGTGGTGTCGCCGATCACCGGGCGGAAGCCGCCGGTGGTGAACTCCTCGACCTTGGACGCGTTGGCCTTCAGCCGCAGCATCGACTTCGGGGTGAAGACGATCAGCGGCTTGTGGTGCGGGTTGTGGACCTGCCACCGCAGCAGGTGGAAGTAGTTCGACGGCAGGGTCGGCATGGCCACGGTCATGTTCTTGTCCGCGCACATCTGCAGGTAGCGCTCGATGCGGGCGGACGAGTGGTCCGGTCCCTGGCCCTCGTAGCCGTGCGGCAGCAGCAGGGTGACGCCGGACGTCTGGCCCCACTTCATCTCGGCCGAGGTGATGAACTCGTCCACGATGGTGGAGGCGCCGTTGGTGAAGTCACCGAACTGGGCCTCCCACGCCACCAGGGCGTTCGGGCGGGCCAGCGAGTAGCCGTACTCGAAGCCCATCGCCGCGTACTCGCTGAGCAGCGAGTCGTAGACGGTGTAGCGGGCCTGGTCCTCGGTCAGGTAGAGCAGCGGGGTGTAGTCCTCGCCGGTCTCCCGGTCGACCAGCACCGCGTGCCGGGTGCCGAAGGTGCCGCGGCGGCTGTCCTGGCCGGCCAGCCGGACCGGGTGGCCCTCCATCAGCAGCGAGCCGATGGCCAGGGTCTCGCCCATGGCCCAGTCGATGGTGCCGTCCTCGACCATCGCCGCGCGGCGCTGGAGCTGCGGCAGCAGCCGCGGGTGGACGGTGAACCAGTCGGGCAGCGCGACCTGGGACTCGGCGATCCGCTTGACGACCTCCTGCGAGATCGCGGTGCTCAGCGCGACCGGGAACTCGGCCTGCGGACGCTCGCTGGTGGCCGGGGCCGGGCTGGTGTCGGCCTCGCGGACCTCCGCGAAGACCTTCTCCAGCTGGTCCTGGTAGTCCTTGAGCGCCTGCTCGGCCTCTTCCAGGGTGATGTCGCCGCGACCGATCAGGCCCTCGGTGTAGAGCTTGCGCACCGAGCGCTTCTTGTCGATCAGGTCGTACATCAGCGGCTGGGTGAACGAGGGGTTGTCGGCCTCGTTGTGACCGCGGCGGCGGTAGCAGATGAGGTCGATCACGACGTCCTTGTTGAACGCCTGGCGGAACTCGAAGGCCAGCCGGCCGACGCGGACCACGGCCTCCGGGTCGTCGCCGTTCACGTGGAAGATCGGGGCCTCGATCATCCGCGCCACGTCGGTGCAGTAGGTGGACGAGCGGGAGGCGGCCGGGGCGGCGGTGAAGCCGACCTGGTTGTTGATCACCAGGTGCACGGTGCCGCCGGTGCGGTAGCCGCGCAGCTGCGACATGTTCAGGGTCTCCGCGACGACGCCCTGGCCGGCGAAGGCCGCGTCACCGTGGATCTGGACCGCGAGCACGTCGAAGGCCTCGCCGGCCTTGTCGATGATGTCCTGCTTGGCGCGGACGATGCCCTCGACGACCGGGTCCACGGCCTCCAGGTGCGAGGGGTTGGCGGCCAGCGAGACCTTGATGGTCCGGCCGTTCAGCCCGGTGAAGGTGCCCTCGGAGCCCAGGTGGTACTTGACGTCGCCGGAGCCGTGCATGGACTTCGGGTCCAGGTTGCCCTGGAACTCACGGAAGATCTGCGCGTAGGACTTGCCGACGATGTTCGCCAGCACGTTCAGCCGGCCGCGGTGGGCCATGCCGATCACGGACTCGTCCAGCCGGGCCTCGGCCGCCGAGTCCAGCACCGCGTCCAGCAGCGGGATGACGGACTCGCCGCCCTCCAGCGAGAAGCGCTTCTGGCCGACGTACTTGGTCTGCAGGAACGTCTCGAACGCCTCGGCGGCGTTGAGGCGGCGCAGGATGCGCAGCTGCTCCTCGCGCTCGGGCTTGTCGTTGCCGCGCTCGACCCGGGCCTGGATCCAGCGGCGCTGCTTCGGGTCCTGGATGTGCATGTACTCGATGCCGATGGTGCGGCAGTAGGAGTCGCGCAGCACGCCGAGGATGTCGCGGAGCTTCATCATCGCCTTGCCGGCGAAGCCGCCGACCGCGAACTCGCGCTCCAGGTCCCACAGCGTCAGGTCGTGCGCCTGGACGTCGAGGTCCGGGTGCTTGCGCTGCTTGTACTCCAGCGGGTCGGTGTCGGCCATGAGGTGGCCGCGCACCCGGTAGGAGTGGATCAGCTCCATGACCCGGGCGGTCTTGTTGACCTCGTTGTCGTGGCTGTTGTCGACATCCGTGGCCCAGCGGACGGGCTCGTAGGGGATGCGCAGCGACTCGAAGATCTGGTCGTAGAAGTCGCCCTGGCCCAGCAGCAGCTGGTGCATGGTCCGGAGGAACTCGCCGGACTGCGCGCCCTGGATCACCCGGTGGTCGTAGGTCGAGGTCAGCGTCATGACCTTGGACACGCCCAGGCGGGACAGGGTCTCCTGGGAGGAGCCCTGGAACTCGGCCGGGTACTCCATCGAGCCGACACCGAGGATGGTGCCCTGACCGTTCATCAGCCGGGGCACGGAGTGGACGGTGCCGATGCCGCCCGGGTTGGTCAGCGAGCAGGTGACGCCGGTGTAGTCGTCCATCGTCAGCTTGCCCTGGCGGGACCGGCGGACGATGTCCTCGTAGGCCTGCCAGAAGCCGAAGAAGTCGAGGGTCTCGGCCTTCTTGATGGCGGCGACGACCAGGGTGCGCTCGCCCTTGGCGTTGGTGGTGTCGATCGCCAGGCCGAGGTTGATGTGCTCGGGCTTGACCAGGAAGTGCTTGCCGTCCTGCTCCTGGTAGCTGTGGTTCATGGTCGGCATCGCCTTGATCGCCTGCACCATCGCGTAGCCGATGATGTGGGTGAAGGAGACCTTGCCACCACGGGCGCGCTTCAGGTGGTTGTTGATCACGATGCGGTTGTCGATCAGCAGCTTCGCCGGGAGGGCGCGCACGCTGGTCGCGGTCGGCATGGTGAGCGAGGCGTCCATGTTCGCCACGATCTTGGCGGAGACGCCCTTGAGGGCGACCAGCTCGGGACCGGACGGGGCGGCAGGGGACGTCACGTTCTTGCTGTCCTTAAGGGCATCGGCCTGCTCGGCCGGGGTGGAGGGCGAGCGGCGGACGGGTGCGGGCGGAGCCGAGGGCTTCGCGGGCACCGGTGCGACCGGGGACGCGGGGACGGTCTCGTGGGGCGGCGCGACCGGTGCGGCCGGGGCCGGGACTGCGGCCGGCGCCGAGGGCGCCTGCGGCGCTACCGGCGCCCGGAGGGCTGCGGCGGGGGCCGCTGCCGGCGCCGAGGGGGCCGCAGGGGCCCCGGGGGCTGCCGTCACCTCGGCTCCGGCAGCGGCACCCGCTTGGTAGTCGGCGAAGAAGTCCCACCAGGACCGGTCGACGGACTGCGGGTCCTGGAGGTACTGCTGGTAGATCTCGTCGACGAGCCACTCGTTGGCGCCGAACCCGGCAGTCGGGTCGGCGCCGGGGCCGGAGCCTGTGGCAGTCGAGCTGGTCGAGGTATGGGGGGACTGTGGCGACACGGCGGCAACCGCCCTCTTCCGCTTCCTTATGAATGGTGGACAGCGGAAGCCAAGGCTACGCCCCCGATGCCTGTCTGCGCAGGTCCCGCCCCCCGGCAGTCGCCCAGATCACAGTCCGGGCGTCGAGATTGGCGTGAAAGCGACGTTAGGAGTCGGTCGTGAAGGGGGATAACGAGTGGCTGTTCGCCCAAGAATATCCGGCATATGTGGGCAATGGCCCCAGTTTCTGCCGCCCGGCCGCCGACCGGCGCGGGATTGTCGCAAATCTGTCTCAGAGTGGCCTGGAACGTCCCTGACCGTCGTCCGGATCGGAGCCACCGGCACCGGGGAGGGTGATCCGGATCAGGCAGCCCTGGTCCGCGTCGGCCACGGCGATGGTGCCGCCGTGCAGGTCGACCGCCCAGCGGGCGATGGCCAGGCCGAGACCGGTGCCGCCGTCGCTGCCAGGGCCCTGGGAGGTCGGGCCGCTGCCCCGGCTGAAGCGCTCGAACACCCGGTGCCGGTCCTCCGGCCGGATTCCCGGGCCCTGGTCCGCCACCTCCAGCAGCAGGCCGCCGGAGGCCCCGCCGGGCGTCCCCGGGCCCGCCGCCAGGGCGCGGGCGCGGACCGTCACCGTGCCGTTCACCGGGCTGTGCCGGCAGGAGTTGTCGACCAGGTTGGCGACCACCTGGTGCAGCCGCTCGGCGTCGGCCTCCGCGGTCAGGCCGGGGGCGACGTCCAGCTCCAGCGAGACGTCGCGGCGGCGCCGGCTGGCGCCGCCGGAGGTGGAGCCGTCCACGGTCAGCCCGCGCAGCACCCCGGCCAGGAACGGCTCGACCTCGAACGGGCGCGGATCGAGCGAGGCCACCCCGTCCGCGATCTTGGACAGGTCCAGCAGGTGGGCGACCAGCCGGCCCAGCCGCTCGGTCTGCTCCAGGGCGGCGGCCATGGTCGCCGGTTCCGGCCTGACCACGCCGTCCACCACGTTCTCCAGCACCGCCCGCAGCGCGGCGATCGGGGTGCGCAGCTCGTGCGAGACGTTGGCGACCAGCTCCCGGCGCTGCCGGTCGGCGGCCTCCAGGTCGGCGGCCATGGTGTTGAAGGCGGTGGCCAGCTCGCCGACCTCGTCCCGGGAGGTGGCCCGGACCTGGCGGCTGTAGTCCCCGGCCGCCATCGCCCGGGCGGCCGCGGTCATCTCCCGCAGCGGGGCGGTCATGCCGTGCGCCAGCAGCTGGGTGATCAGCATCGAGGCGACCACCGAGAAGATCATGACGATCCGGATCTGGGTGTCCGAGTTCAGCGCCAGCACCACCATCAGCGTGGAGATGCAGACCGAGCTGATCACCAGGACCGCCAGCTTGGCCTTGATCGAGCGCAGCGGGTCCAGCGGACGCAGGTCCGCCCAGACCCGGTCGGCCAGCCGGGAGAACGGGCCCGGGGCGCGCTCCGCGGCGGTCCCGCGCCGCACCAACCGCTCGGTGGAGGTCACGGCGTCGGGGACTCCAGGGCGTAGCCGACGCCGTGGACGGTGCGGATCCAGTTCGCCCCGATCTTGCGGCGCAGCGCCTTCACATGGCTGTCCACGGTCCGGGTGCCGGAGGCGTCGGTCCAGTCCCAGACCTCGGCCAGCAGCTGCTCCCGGGTCAGCACCGCGCGCGGCTGCTGCGCCAGGCAGGCCAGCAGGTCGAACTCGGTGGGGGTGAGGTGGACGTCGCCGCCGGCCACCCGGACCCGGCGCTGGACGTGGTCGATCTCCAGCTCGCCGAGGCGCAGCGTGCCGCCGACCGGGGTGCGGGCGGCCAGCGCGGCCCGCTCGACCCGGCGCAGCAGCACGTTCACCCGGGCCGCCAGCTCGCGCATGGAGAAGGGCTTGGTCATGTAGTCGTCCGCGCCGACGCCGAGGCCGACCAGCATGTCGGTCTCGTCGTCCCGGGCCGTCAGCATCAGCACCGGCACCGGTCGGTGGGCCTGGATCCGGCGGCAGACCTCCAGGCCGTCGAAGCCGGGCAGCATCACGTCGAGTATCACCAGGTCGGGCTGCCAGGTCTGGAAGCAGTCGACGGCGGTCGGCCCGTCGTGGGCGATGGCGACCCGGAAGCCCTCGGCGCCCAGCCGGGCGGCGATGGATTCGGCAATCGTCGGTTCGTCCTCGACGACCAGGACCCGTCGCTGGCCCCCGGGTCCGCCGGTCTCCTGCTGCTGCAGCTCTGTCACGGTCATGCCACCGCCCCCCTGAGTTCGCTGGACCGGGCCGACTCGGTGCCGGCCCGTTCCGTTGTGCCGCTGTATCGCTGTGCCCTGCCGCGCTGCTGCCCTGTCGTGCCCGTCGCCCCCGGTCGGACCGTCCAGTCGCAGCGTACGTACTGGAGCCGGGCACGGGGGGCCAGTCGTCGATAAACCGGCCCTTCGGGGGGTACCGCGCACGGACTTTACCGGGAGCTCACGCCTCCCGGGAGGCGAGGTACACCACATCCGGCTCCCCGCGTTCCGTTTCCACCGCCACATCCAGGCGTGTCACCTGCGGGAATCGTGCTCGGAGACGCTCCTCGAAAACCGGTGCGGCGGAGGCGCTCCAGACCGCCAGCACGCCGCCCGGCGCGAGCACCCGCTCCAGCACGGTGAGCCCGGCGAAGCCGTAGAGGCCGCCGTTGGCGTCGGTGACGGTCCAGTCCGGTCCGTTGTCGATGTCCAGGCAGAGCGCGTGGTAGCGCTCGCAGGTGGTGCGCAGGTGGTGCAGCAGGTCGTCCTGGACCAGCCGGACCCGGGGGTCGGCGTGGCCGGCGCCGGCGAAGGGGGCGAGCGGGGCCGGGGCGACGGTGTGCCAGTCGATCACCGCCTGCTCGCGCTCCAGCACCGTGATCCGGGCCGGGCGCGGGTCGGCGGCGGCCTCGGCCAGCGAGAAGCCGACGCCCAGGCCGCCGATCAGCAGGTGGCCGGCGGTGCCTGCGGGCAGCGCGTCCAGCGCGGCGCTGACCAGCAGCCGCTCGGAGCGGCCGTCGGAGGTGTCCATCAGGAAGCAGCCGTTGGCGATGATCTCGTACCGCTCGCCCCGGCGGCGCAGGGCCACCTCGCCGTAGGGCCCCTCACGGCGGTCGAGGAGCTCCGGCTGGGCGGCGGGGTCGTACGGGAAAGGCATGGATGCGGCCTCCGTGGTGTTGGTGCGCACGGGGCCCGGGGTCGGACCCCGGACGGAGCAGGGTGCGCGGGTCGGTTTTTTCGCGCAGCCATTGTCCTCGGCCGAGCCCGCGACGTGCGAACGGGTTGCGCCGCGGGCCCGGGTGTGCTCGGTGGCCGGCGGCCGATCGCTGACAGCGAACAGGGCCGGGGAACAACATGGGGGTCAATCTCCTTTAGTCCAGGTAACTCAACTTCTGTGACTCGGGAGAGATCATGGCTTCGACGTCCACCTCACTGACACTGCCGGTGCTGCCGCTCGACGACGACGCGGTCCTGCCCGGCATGGTCGTTCCGCTCGACCTCTCCGATCCGGAGGTCCGCGCCGCCGTCGAGGCAGCGCAGGCGGCGGTCCGGGACAGCGGGGCGCGCACGCCCGGCATCCGCACCGTGGCGAGCGCCCGCAAGGCCCGGCTGCTGCTGGTGCCCAGGATCGACGGCAACTACGGCGCGATCGGCACCCTCGCCACCATCGAGCAGGTCGGCCGGCTGGCCGACGGCGAGGCCGCCGCGCTGGTCCGCGGGGTCCGCCGGGTGCGGATCGGCGCCGGTACCACCGGCCCCGGCGCCGCGCTCTGGGTGGAGGCCGCCCCGGTCGAGTCGCCCGCCGTCCCCGAACCGCTGCCCGGCGCCGTCGCCGAGCTGGTCCGCGACTACAAGGCGCTGACCACCAGCTGGCTCCAGAAGCGCGGGGCCTGGCAGATCGTCGACCGGGTCGCGCAGATCGAGGACGTCTCGGACCTCGCCGACAACATCGGCTACGCGCCCTTCCTCAGCGGCGCGGAGAAGGTCGCCGTGCTGGAGGAGACCGACCCGGTCGCCCGGCTGAAGCAGTCCTTCCAGCTGCTGCGCGACCACCTGGCCGAGGAGGACGTCGCCGAGACCATCCGCAAGGACGTCCAGGAGGGCATGGAGAAGCAGCAGAAGGAGTTCCTGCTGCGCCGCCAGCTCGACGCGGTCAAGAAGGAGCTGGCCGACCTGGAGGGCGACTCCGCCTCCGAGGAGGAGGACTACCGGGCCCGGGTCGAGTCCGCCGACCTGCCCGAGAAGGTCCGTGAGGCTGCCCTCAAGGAGGTCGACAAGCTGGAGCGCTCCTCGGACGCCTCACCCGAGGGCAGCTGGATCCGCACCTGGCTGGACACCGTGCTGGAACTGCCCTGGAACGAGCGCAGCGAGGACGCCTACGACATCGCCGGCGCGCGGGCCGTGCTCGACGCCGACCACTTCGGCCTGGACGACGTCAAGGACCGGATCGTCGAGTACCTGGCCGTCCGCAAGCGCCGCGCGGACCGGGGCCTCGGCCTGGTCGGCGGCCAGACGGATGGTGCGGCGGTGCGAAGCACCACGAACAAGGGTGGTGGTGGGCGACGGGCGGGCGGTGCGGTGCGAAGCACCACGAACAAGGGTGGTGGTGGGCGACGGGCGGGCGGTGCGGTGCGAAGCACCACGAACAAGGGTGGTGGTGGGCGACGGGCGGGCGGCGCGGTGCTGGCGCTGGTCGGTCCGCCCGGGGTCGGCAAGACCTCGCTCGGCGAGTCCGTCGCCCGCGCCATGGGCCGCTCCTTCGTCCGGGTCGCCCTCGGCGGCGTCCGGGACGAGGCGGAGATCCGGGGCCACCGCCGCACCTACGTCGGCGCCCTGCCCGGCCGGATCGTCCGCGCCATCAAGGAGGCCGGCTCGATGAACCCGGTCGTGCTGCTGGACGAGATCGACAAGGTCGGCTCGGACTACCGGGGCGACCCGGCCGCCGCGCTGCTGGAGGTCCTCGACCCGGCCCAGAACCACACCTTCCGCGACCACTACCTGGAGGTCGAGCTCGACCTCTCGGACGTGGTCTTCCTGGCCACCGCCAATGTGCTGGAGTCCATCCCGGAAGCGCTGCTGGACCGGATGGAGCTGGTCCGGCTCGACGGCTACACCGAGGACGAGAAGGTCGTCATCGCCCGCGACCACCTGCTGCCCCGGCAGCTGGACCGGGCCGGACTCGGCGCGGACGAGGTGCTGGTGGACGAGTCCGCGCTGCGCAGCCTGGCGGGCGAGTACACCCGCGAGGCCGGCGTCCGCAGCCTGGAGCGGGCCGTCGCCCGGATCCTGCGCAAGGTCGCCGCGGAGCATGAGCTCGGCCTGCAGGCGCTGCCCCGCACCGTCGGCGCCGACGACCTGCGCGGGCTGATCGGCCGCCCCCGGCACACCCCGGAGGCGGCGCAGCAGCCGGAGGAGCGCCGGACCTCGGTGCCCGGCGTGGCGACCGGCCTGGCGGTCACCGGGGCCGGCGGCGACGTCCTCTTCGTCGAGGCCTCGCTGGCCGACCCGGAGACCGGCTCCACCGGCCTGGCGCTCACCGGCCAGCTGGGCGACGTGATGAAGGAGTCCGCGCAGATCGCGCTCTCCTTCCTGCGCTCGCACGGCGCGGAGCTGGAGCTGCCGGTCACCTCGCTCCGGGACCGGGGCGTCCACCTGCACGTCCCCGCCGGGGCGGTGCCCAAGGACGGCCCCAGCGCCGGGGTGACCATGACCACGGCCCTGGCCTCGCTGCTCTCCGGCCGCAAGGTCCGGACCAACCTGGCGATGACCGGCGAGGTCTCGCTGACCGGCCGGGTGCTGCCGATCGGCGGGGTCAAGCAGAAGCTGCTGGCCGCCGACCGGGCCGGGATCGACACCGTGCTGATCCCCGCCCGCAACGCCGCCGACCTGGACGACGTCCCGGCCGAGGTGCTGGCCCGGCTGACCGTCCACCCGGTCTCCGACGTCCGCCAGGTGCTGGAGCTGGCGCTGGAGCCGGCCGGCACGCTGACCGACGCCTCCGGCCGGCTCGGCGGACAGCAGGTCGCCGCCGCGTAGCGGGGGTGTGACCCTGCCGACAGCCGGTCGCGGAACCGTCGCATTCAGGGGGCCGTCCATCCACTGGACGAGACCTGCGAGAATGCGACGGTTCTGACGGCGAGTTGTGGGTGGGTGGGTGCGGACGATGGGTGCGCGAGGGGCATCGACACGAGGCCCGGGACCGGGAAGCGGGCGCAAACGCAACCTGGAACTGGTGCTCATCCTGTTCGCCATAGCGATCCCCGCTTTCGGCGACGCGGACGCGGTACTGGCGCTGACCGGCAAGATGCCGTCCGGATTCGCCCTCCAGGTCGGCGGTCTCACCGTGCTGGCCCTGGTCACGCATCTGATCGTGCGCCGCTGGGCGGCCTATGCGGATCCGCTGATCCTGCCGATCACGGTGCTGCTGACCGGGCTCGGGCTGATGATGGTGCACCGGCTGGACCTCTCCCACGAGAAGGTCTCCAGCGACTACCAGAAGTACCCGCTCATCCAGGGCCAGATCGAGTGGCTGGTGATCGGGGTGGTGATCTTCGCCGCCATCGTGATCGTGCTCAAGCACCACCGGATGCTCCAGGCCTACACCTACGTACTGATGGCCGGGTCGCTGGTGATGCTGCTGGCACCGGCCTTCTTCCCGGCCCAGAACGGCGCCAAGCGCTGGATCTACATCGGCAGCCAGACCATCGAGCCGGACGAGTTCACCAAGATCTCACTGGTGATCTTCTTCGCCAGCTATCTGATGGCCAACCGCGACGCCCTCGCCCTGGTCGGCCGGAAGGTCTGGGGGATCAGTTTCCCCCGGGGCCGCAACCTGGGACCGATCATCGCCATCTGGGTGGTCAGTCTGCTGGTGCTGATCTTCGAGGTCGACCTCGGCACCTCGCTGATCGTCTTCGGGATCTTCATCATCATGCTGTACCTGGCGACCGAGCGGACCGGATGGGTGGTGCTCGGAACGCTGATGGCGGCCGCCGGCGCCTTCGTGGTCGGCTCGCTCTCGTCCAATGTCGGCGGCCGGGTCGCGGCCTGGCTGCACCCGCTGGCGATCTACCTGCCGAAGGCCCAGCGTCCGCCGGGGGTGGCCTCCGAGCAGCCGGCCCAGGCGCTGTTCGCGCTCGCCCACGGCGGGTTCCTCGGCACCGGCCTGGGCCAGGGACAGCCCTGGCTGATCGGCTTCGCCGACCGCAGCGACTGGATCCTCGCCTCCTTCGGCGAGGAGCTGGGCACGGCCGGAGTGATGATCATCGTCATGCTCTACGTGCTGTTGGCCGAGCGCAGCTTCCGGGCCTCGATCCGGCTCACCGACCCCTTCGGCAAGCTGATGGCGGGCGGCCTGGCGGCGGCGCTGATCCTGCAGGTCTTCGTGGTCGTCGGCGGTGTCATCGGGCTGATCCCGGAGACCGGCAAGGCGCTGCCCTTCCTGGCCCAGGGCGGATCGTCCATGGTCGCCAACTGGATCATGGTCGCGCTGATGATAAAGCTCAGCGACGCGGCCGGGCGCACCGAGATGGAGCCCCTTCCCGACCCGGCGGCGACGCTCACCATCTCGGCCGAGGAGATCGCCCAGGCCCGGGCCGAGATGGAGCAGCAGGGGTAGCGCGGAGGCCGCCGGCGCCGCAGTCGGGGTCAGCGGAAGATGCCGGTGTGGCCGAGCGAGTAGCGGCCCGGCTGCGGGTAGACGCAGAGCCCGTGCGGGCCGTCGCCGACCGGGATCCGGGCCAGCAGTCGGCCGTCGGTCGTGGACATGGCGTAGACCTCGGAGTTGTAGCGGCCGGAGAGCCACAGCACCTTGCCGTCGGCCGAGACGCCGCCCATGTCCGGGCTGCCGCCGCCGGGGATCTGCCACTTGTGCACCAGCTGCCCGGTGGCGAAGTCCAGCACCGAGATCGACCCCTCCCCCCGGTTGGAGATGTAGAGGTCCTTGGAGTCCCGGCTGACGTAGAGGCCGTGCGCCCCGGCGCCGGTCTTCAGCAGGGTCGGCACCGAGAAGCTGTCGCCGTCCAGCTCCCAGACCCCGTTGGCCATCATGTCGGCGACGTACCAGACCTTGCCGTTCGGGGAGATCTTCACGTCCTGCGGCATCGAGCCGTCGAGCGGGATCTTCTGCTTGGCGACGATCTCCATCTTGGCCGTGTCGACCTTCAGCAGGTCGCCGGAGAACTCGCAGGAGACGATGAAGTAGCGGCCGTCCGGGGAGAAGTCGGCGTGGTTGACGCCGGCGCACTCCGAGGGGACGGACTTCACCACCTTCATGGTGTGGGCGTCGCGGAAGACCAGGGCGTGGTCGTTGGAGGCCATCACCACCGCGTACTTGCCGTCCGGGGTGAAGTACAGGTTGTAGGGGTCGTGGACGTCGACCGGGGCGCCGACCCTGCCGGTGGCCGGGTCGATCGGGGTGAGGCTGTTGCCGAGGTCGTTGTTGACCCAGAGGGTCTTCAGGTCCCAGGAGGGCACGACGTGCTGCGGCTCGTGGCCGACCTGGATGGTGTCGATCACCTTGTAGGTCGCCGGGTCGATCACGGTGACGGTGTCGGAGAGGGTGTTCGGGACGTAGACCCGGGGCGGGTCGTTGCGGACCACCGGCGACAGCGCGTTCGGCCGGTCGGCCGCGTACACGTCGTCCGGCGAGAGCAGCGGCGGCATCCCGGGCAGCCGGTTGTCGACGCTGACCGGCACGGCCGCCGGGGACGAGGCGGCGGCCCCGTCGGCGCCGGTGCGGGTGGTCATCGTCTGCCAGACCTGCTGCCGGGCGGGGCTGCCGCAGGCCGAGGTGAGCAGCAGCCCGCCGCCGGCCAGCGCGGCGCAGGCGCTGAGCGGCAGCAGCCGGCGGCGGGACAGCGGGCCGGGCCGCCGGGTCTGGCGGCTCGCTGCGGTGCCGCGGTGGGCGGAGGGGCGCTGGGGCGAAGGCGTGGTCGCGGGCATCAGCTGAGCAGCTCCGAGGTTGTGACCGCGCGGAGACCGCGCTGGTGCAGGCCGTCGAGGATGGCGGGCAGCGCGGCGACGGTGCCGGTGTGCCCGAAGTGCAGGCTGACCACCGACCCCGGACGGACCGCGTCCAGCACGGTCCGGGTCACGGCTTCCGCTCCGGGGTCGGTGTAGTCGAGCGAGTCCAGGTCGTAGCTCAGGCAGTGCGCGTAGCCCGCGCGGCGGGCCTGGGCGGCGACGGTGTCGGTGCAGTCCTGGGCCTGGGACGGACGGAACCAGCGTCCCTGGCTGCCGGTGAGCTGCTTGAGCCGCTGGGCGCAGCGGGCGATCTCCTGGTACGCCTGCTCGGCGCCCATGGTGGAGATGGCCAGGTGGTGCTCGGTGTGGTTGCCCAGCTCATGGCCGCCGTCGAGGATCCGCCGGGCCATCGCGGGTTGCTCGTCCAGCCAGCTGCCGACGGCCATCACGGTGATCCGCGCGTCCGCGCGGGCGGCCTCGGCGAGCAGTTGGCCGGCGATCGCCGGGTCGCCCTGGCCGTGGAAGGTGAGCGCGACCGCCGGCCGGGTCCGGGGCCCGCTGCCGATCTCGAACGGGAGCCCCGGCGCCAGCGGGGGGAGCGCGGCGGCGTCCCCGGCGGCGGCGGTGGCCGAGGGGGAGGCGGCGCGGCCGCTGCCGGCGGCGGTGGCGCGGACCGAGGCGGTGGGCGCGGCACCGCCCGCGCAGCCCGCGGTGAGCGATCCGGCGGCACCGAGTGCGGCCAGTCGCAGGACGTCGCGACGATCGAAGGGGCTCATTGCCCCGATTCTTATGGTGATCGCAGGAACACGCGCGGTGAGCGCTCCGGTGGTGCCCGTACAGTGGCCGACGGTCGGCGGTCGCGGACGCGACGGGGTCGGCGTACGGGTGAGCCGGAGGGAGCGGGGCAGCGGTGGACGAGCGACGGCTGGACCAGGGGCGCAAGGAGCTGTCGTACGGGGTGCCCGGGCTGCGGGTCGCCCTGGGCGAGGACGGGATCGCGGTGCTGACCCTGGACCGGCCGGCCAAGCGCAACGCCCTGACCTCCGCCATGTGGGGGGCGCTGCCCGCCCTGCTGGGACGGCTGGCCGAGGAGCCGGGGCTGCGGGTGCTGCTGGTGACCGGCGCGGCCGGGACGTTCAGCGCGGGCGCGGACATCGGCGAGCTGGCGGACCTCTACGCCGCCCCGGCCGCCGCCGACGCCTTCCACACGGTCAACGTGGCGGCGGAGGAGGCGCTGGCGGCCTTCCCGCACCCGACCCTGGCGGTGCTCCGGGGCGCCTGCGTGGGCGGCGGCTGCCAGCTCGCGGTCGCCTGCGACCTGCGCTTCGCGGCGCCGGACGCCCGGCTCGGGATCACCCCGGCGAAGCTGGGCATCGTCTACCCGGCGGTGCCCACCGCCCGGCTGACCCGGCTGCTGGGCCCGGCCCGGGCCAAGTACCTGCTGTTCTCCGGCGAGCTGCTGCCCGCCGACCGGGCGCTGGCCTTCGGCCTGGTGGAGGAGGTGGACCCGGAGGTGGAGTCCCGCGCCCTGGCCTTCGCCCGGACCCTCGCGGCCCGCTCCGCGCAGACCCAGGGGGCGGTGAAGGCGGTGGTCGCCGCCGTCGGCGAGGGCGGCGACCCCCAGGCGGCGGTCGCCGCCTGGGAGCAGGCCTCCCGCGCCGGGGGCGCGGACGTGGTGGAGGGGCTGGCCGCCTTCCTGGAGCGCCGGGCGCCGCGCTTCTGACGGGGCCCGGGGCCGGTCAGATGCCGAGCAGGTGGTCCAGGGCGAGCTGGTCCAGCTGCTCGAAGGCCATGCCGCGCCCGGCCACCGCGTCGGCGTCGAAGTCCTCGTAGGCCGAGCGGTCGGCGAGCAGGTCGGCGAGGGTCTCGGCGGGGGCGAGGGTGGGCCGGGCCAGCTCGTCCAGCCGGGAGGCGCGCAGCGCGGCCTGGACGGCTGGGTCGGCCCGGAAGGCGGCGGCCTTCTGCTTCAGCGCCAGGTAGTTGCGCATGTTGCCGGCGGCCGAGGCCCAGACGCCGTCGATGTCCTCGGTTCGCGGGGGCTTGAAGTCGAAGTGGCGCGGGCCCTGGTAGCCGGCCGACTCCAGCAGGTCGACCAGCCAGAACGCCTGGCGCAGGTCGCCGGCGCCGAAGCGCAGGTCCTGGTCGAACTTGATCCCGGACTGGCCGTTCAGGTCGATGTGGAAGAGCTTGCCGTGCCACAGCGCCTGGGCGATGCCGTGCGGGAAGTTCAGCCCGGCCATCTGCTCGTGGCCGACCTCGGGGTTGAGGCCGACCCGGTCGGCGTGCTCCAGCGAGTTGATGAACGCCAGGGCGTGGCCGACGGTCGGCAGCAGGATGTCGCCGCGCGGCTCGTTGGGCTTGGGCTCGATCGCGAAGCGCAGGTCGTAGCCCTGTTCCTGGACGTAGTCGCCGAGCAGGTCGAAGGCCTCCTTCAGCCGGTCCAGGGCGACCCGGACGTCCTTGGCGGCGCCCGACTCGGAGCCCTCGCGGCCGCCCCAGGCGACGTAGGTGGTCGCGCCGAGCTCGGCCGCCAGGTCGATGTTGCGGATGGTCTTGCGCAGCGCGAAGCGGCGGACGTCGCGGTCGTTGGCGGTGAACGCGCCGTCCTTGAACACCGGGTGGGTGAACAGGTTGGTGGTCGCCATCGGGACCTTCAGCCCGGTGGTGTCCAGAGCCTGGCGGAAGCGCTTGAGATGGCCCTCGCGGGCGCTGTCGTCGCTGCCGAAGGGGATCAGGTCGTCGTCGTGGAAGGTCACGCCGTAGGCGCCGAGCTCGGCCAGCCGGGTGACCGACTCGACCGGGTCGAGGGCGGGGCGGGTGGCGTCGCCGAAGGGGTCGCGGCCCTGCCAGCCCACGGTCCAGAGGCCGAAGGTGAACTTGTCGTCGGGGGTGGGGGCAAGGGTGGTCATCGAGCGGCTCCAGCCGGGAGGGGTATTCGTCATCGCAGTAAACAAATTAGTATCAGACCGCCGCGGGGGGAACCCCCGGCGTGGATCGAAGCCGGGATCGAAGGAGTGCGCCGTGCAGGTGGTCATCGGGATCGACAGCTCCACCCAGTCGACCAAGGCGCTGGCCGTGGACGTGGCGAGCGGCGCCGTCCTCGGCACGGGCCGGGCCGCGCACACCGTCAGCACCGGACCGGGGCGGGAGAGCGATCCGCGCGAGTGGTGGCGGGCGCTGGCCCGGGCCGTCGCCGGGACCGGCTGGGCCGAGCGGGCGGCGGCCGTCTCGGTGGGCGGGCAGCAGCACGGCCTGGTCGCGCTGGACGCGGCCGGCGAGCCGGTCCGCCCCGCGCTGCTGTGGAACGACGTCCGCTCCGCCCCGCAGGCCGCCGCGCTGGTCGCCGAGCGCGGACGCGAGGGCTGGGCGCGGCGGGCGGGCAGCGTCCCCGGCGCCTCGTTCACCGTGGCCAAGTGGGCCTGGCTGCGCGAGCGGGAGCCCGGGGCCGCGGCCCGGACCGCCGCCGTGCGGCTGCCGCACGACTACCTGACCGAGCGGCTGACCGGGGTCGCCGCCACCGACCGGGGCGACGCCTCGGGCACCGGCTGGTGGACCCCGGAGGGCTACGACACCGCGCTGCTGGCGCGGCTGGGCCTGGACCAGGCGATGCTGCCCGAGGTCGTCCCGGCCGGGACACCGGCCGGGACGGTGCTGCCCGGCCTGCCGCTGCGGGCCGGGACCCTGGTCGCCGCCGGGACCGGCGACAACATGGCGGCGGCGCTCGGACTCGGGCTGACGGCCGGGGCCCCGGTGCTGAGCCTGGGCACCTCCGGCACCGTCTACGCGGTCACCCGGGGCCGTCCGGCCGACCCCAGCGGCACCGTGGCCGGCTTCGCCGACGCGCTGGACGGCTGGCTGCCGCTGGCCTGCACCCTCAACTGCACCCTCGCCGTCGACCGCTTCGCCGCGCTGCTGGGCCGCGACCGGGAGGCGGTGGAGCCCGGCGGCAGCGCCGTCGTGCTGCCGTACCTGGACGGTGAGCGGACGCCCGACCTGCCGGGCGCCACCGGGCTGGTGCACGGGCTGCGCCACGACACCACCCCCGGACAGCTGCTCCAGGCGGCCTACGACGGTGCGGCCCACTCGCTGCTGGCCGCACTGCGGCAGGTGCTGACGGCGGGCGGGGAGCGGTTGGCCGACGACGCCGAGCTGCTGCTGATCGGCGGCGGCGCCCGGGGCGCGGCCTGGCAGCGGACGGTGCGTCGGCTGTCCGGCCGGCCGGTGCGGGTGCCCGCCGCCGAGGAGCTGGTCGCCCTCGGCGCGGCGGCGCAGGCGGCCGGACTGCTGACCGGGGAGCGCGCGGACCAGGTCGCCCGCCGCTGGGGCACGGCCGAGGGGGTGCTGCTGGAGCCGCTGCCGCGCGACGACGCGGCCATGGAGCGGATTGCCGATACCCTGCGGCGGTCCGGGACACTGTTCGAGTCCTGAGTTCTCCGGTGCCGCCGCGCGCCGACCTGCGCCGACGGGGGTCCCCGATGCCGATCGACGAGCCGCGCCCGGCGCGTCCCAACGCCGCCCCCGCCCCCGCCTCCCAGCAGGGCATGCGGCGGCAGAACCTGGCGCTGGTGCTGGGCGCGGTCGCCGCGCACGGCCCGATGTCCCGCGCGGAGGCCGCCGCCGTCACCGGGCTGACCCGGGCCGCGGTCTCCAGCATGGTCGTCGAGCTGATGCGGGACGGGCTGCTGGTCGAGCTCGGTCCGGCCCCCAGCGGCCGGGTGGGCCGTCCCGGCAATGCCCTGCGGCCGGCCGACACCGGCCCGGCCGGGCTGGGCCTTGAGGTCGGCGTCGACCACCTGGCCGCCTGCGTGGTCGACCTGCGCGGTGCGATCCGGGCCCAGGGCCGGGTCGCCGCCGCCAACCGGGGGCGCGCCGCCGGACCCGTCCTCGCCGAGCTGGCCGCACTGGCGGACGGGGTGGTGGCGGAGGCGCGCGGGCTCGGGCTGCGCCCGGTCGGCGCGGCGCTGGCCGTGCCCGGTCTGGTCGACGGGGCCGCCGGCCGCGTGGTCCACGCGCCCAACCTGGGCTGGCGGGAGCAGCAACTGCCGCGCACCCTGCTCGGCCTGGAGCTGGAGCTGGAGAACGAGGCCAACCTCGGCGCCCTGGCCGAGCTGTGGCAGGGCGGGGCGCAGGACGTCGTCCATGTCTCGGCGGAGGCCGGGATCGGCGCCGCGCTGGTGGTCGGCGGACGGCTGTTCCGGGGCGCGCGCGGTTTCGCCGGCGAGCTCGGCCACGTCCCGCTGCACCCGGACGGGCCCCGCTGCGCCTGCGGCGCGCGCGGCTGCCTGGAGCAGTACGCCGGTGAGCGCGCGGTGCTGGCGGCGGCCGGGATCGGGACGGCCGGGGGCGACTGGATCGCGCTGCTGGCCGACCTCGCGGCGGACGGGGAGCCGCGGGTGCTGGCCGCGCTGGAACAGGCGGGCCGCGCCCTGGGGACGGCGCTGGCCGGGGCGGTCAACCTGGTCGACCCCTCGGCGGTGGTCCTCGGCGGCGCCTACGCCGAGCTGGGGGAGTGGCTGCTGCCGGGGATGTGCCGGGAGCTGGCGGAACGGGTGCGGGTCCGGGAGTGGCCCGAGTCCGCGCTCTCGGTCTCGGGCCTCGGGCGGCGGGGACCCCTGCTCGGGGCGGCGCTGGTGACGATCCGTCGGATCCTGGACGACCCGGGCGCGGTGCTCCTGCCGGGCTGATCCGGCCGCCGTCGGCGTGGGTCCGCGGTCCTCACCCGCCCGGGTGCTACGAATTGTCTGATTTGTAGCCAGATGCGAGCGGACGGATCGTCAGTATGTCGAGTGGACTGAGCGGCACCAGCCGCGAGCGGGGATTCGCATCGGAGTTCCGGGACGCGGTGAGCGTCCGCACCACGCTGTTGGTGTTCGGTGTGCTGGCGCTGGTGCTGGGCTTCATCGTCTCCTACGTGGGGGCGCTGCACCATCCCTATCCGCACCGGGCGGCGATCGCGGTGGTCGCCCCGAAGGAGGTGGCCGGGCAGCTGGTCGGCCAGCTGAACGCGCTGCCCAAGGACACCCTCCACGCCACCGCCGTCGCCGACGAGGCGACGGCCCGCCGGCAGATCCAGGGTCAGCAGTACTACGCGGCGCTGGTGTTCGACCCGGCCGGGACCAGGGACCGGCTGCTGGTCGCCCAGGCCTCCGGTCCGGCGCTGGCCACGGCGGTGCAGCAGGTGATCACCGGGGTCGAGGCGCTGCAGCACCGCACCGTGGTGGTCGAGGACGTCGTTCCGCTGGCCTCCGGCGACGCCGAGGGGCTGTCCTCCTTCTACCTGGTCATCGGCTGGTGCGTGGGCGGCTACCTGGTCGCCTCGATCCTGGGTATCAGCGCCGGCTCGCGCCCGGCCAACCTGAAGCGGGCCGCCATCCGGCTGGGCACGCTGGCGCTCTTCTCGATCGCCGCCGGCATCGGCGGCATCGTGATCGTCGGCCCGGTGCTGAACGCGCTGCCGGGCGGCGTCCTCCCCTTCTGGGGGCTGGGGACGTTGCTGGTCTTCGCGGTCGGCGCCTTCACCATGGCGCTCCAGTGCGTCTTCGACATCGTCGGGATCGGTCTGGCGGTGCTGCTGTTCGTGGTCCTCGGCAACCCCAGTGCGGGGGGCGTCTACCCGCCGCCGCTGATGCCGCCGTTCTGGCGGGCGATCGGACCCTGGCTGCCCAACGGCGCGGCGACCAGCGCCGCCCGGTCGATCGCCTACTTCGACGGGACCCGGATCGCGGTGCCGCTGATCGTGGTCTCGGTCTGGGCGGTGGTGGGCGTGGCGATCACGCTGGCGGTCACCGCCGTCCGCCCGCGCGGCGGACGCGAGGCCGAAGGGGTCGGCGGCCGGGCGGCCTGAGCCGGGCGGCTCCGGACCAAGGGCGGACGGCGAGGGGCCGCGCACCGGAACGATCCGGTGCGCGGCCCCTGTGCTGGTGGGTCAGCCGGCGATCAGGTACAGGCCGTAGCCGACGGCCGCCGCGCAGGCGGCGAACGACAGCACCACGCCGACCAGCGCGGTCGCGCCGCGGAGGCTGCCGCCGGCGCCGTCCGCGACGGCCGTCTCGCGCTGCGAGAGCGCGGCGATGCCGAGGCAGAAGGCACCGGCGACGACGAGGGTGATCAGGACGCTGACGCCGAAGGTGCTGCCGAGGGCGGCCCAGTTGATGGTCATGGTGGGGACTCCGGTCCGGTGCGGGCGCTCAGGCCGCGGCGGTCGTGGTGGCGGCGGTGGTGGTGGTCGGGGCCGGCGCCTGGGCCGGGACGACCGCCAGTGGGGTGGCCGGGGCGCTCCCGTCGGCCGCGGCCCCGTCGACCACATGGCTCGCGTCGATCGGGCGGCGGCGGTTGATCAGGTAGATCCAGCCGGAGGCGGCGGCGCCGAGCGCGCCCAGCAGCACCACGCCCCAGGTGCCCCGGTCGGCCAGCAGCGCGCCCGCGCCGCCCAGCGCGGCGGCGGCCGGCAGGGTCAGGCACCAGGCGTAGGTCATCCGGCGCGCGGTCGACCAGTTGACCTGGCCGGTGCCGCCGCCCTTGCCCGCGCCGAGGATGCCGCCGGAGCAGACCTGGGTGGTGGACAGGCCGTAGCCCATGTGCGAGGAGGTCAGGATGACCGTGGCGGAGGCGGTCTGGGCGGCGAAGCCCTGCGGGGCCTCGATGGTGGTGATGCCCTTGCCGAGGGTCTGGATGATGCGCCAGCCGCCGAGGTAGGTGCCGGCGGCGATGGCCGCACCGGAGGCCACGATCACCCAGAGCGGCGGGGCCGAGTGCGGGGCCAGCACGCCGGCGCTGACCAGGGTCAGGGTGATCACGCCCATGGTCTTCTGGGCGTCGTTGGTGCCGTGGGCCAGCGAGACCAGTGAGGCCGAGGCGATCTGGCCGGCCTTGAAGCCCTTGCCGGAGGCCGAGGCGCTGCTGCGTCGGGTGATCCGGTAGGCGAGCCTGGTGGCGCCCCAGGCGGCGACGCCGGCGACGATCGGTGAGGCGACCGCCGGGATGATGATCTTGGTGACGACGACGGCGAAGTCCACGCCGTGCATGCCCACGGCCACCACGGTGGCGCCGATCAGGCCGCCGTAGAGCGCGTGCGAGGAGCTGGACGGGATGCCGCGCAGCCAGGTGACCAGGTTCCAGAGGATGGCGCCGATCAGTGCCGCGAACACCACCGCGGGCCGGATGCCGGCCTTCTCGTCGATGATCCCGCCGGAGATCGTCTTGGCGACCTCCACCGACAGGAATGCGCCCGCCAGGTTGAGGACTCCGGAGATCGCGACCGCGACCTTGGGTCGCAGGGCGCCGGTGGCGATGGAGGTGGCCATCGCGTTGGCGGTGTCGTGGAAGCCGTTGGTGAAGTCGAAGGCGAGGGCCGTGAAGATCACGACGGTCACCAGGAACGTCATATGTTCCATAACCAAACAATCGTCTCAGCGGAAGCGTCGTGCCGACGGTAGGGATGCATGATGAACGGAAGGTGAACTGACGCCCTATTCGAAGTTGACCAGATCTCGGAACCGGAGCAAAGCGGTCGGTCGCCCCGGCTGTCGCCCGGGGCGCGGCGGATCACCCGCCGCACGGGCGAGACATGAGTCACACCTTTCAGTCGCCTGAGTTTCCTGTAGACCGCATGAGAATCCCCACGCGGTCTGCCGCACCGTTACCTGCCCGTGGCAGGATCACGGGGGGCCGAACCGCTGGGGACGACGGAACGGGCCGGACCGGAGTACCAGGGGCGGGTGGAGGGGAAGCGGTGGGCGCCATGCGCAGGGCGGGCGGAACAGCACGCGGTGAGCGGACCAGGCCCTGGTTGGCGGGGGTGCTGCGGTGCGGCGCGCTGCTGGCCGCCGCCGCGCTGGCGGTGCTCCCACTGACGACGTCGGCCGCCTACGCCGCGACCGGCGGTGACAGCGGAGCCACGGTCGCGCCCAGCACCGGAGCCTCGGCCGGCGCCGCCGCGAGTGCCGGCGCGAGTGCTGCGGCCAAGGCCGATGCCGCGAACGCCGCCAAGGCGCAGCACGCGCAGAGCCTGACCTCGGCCGAGGCCGCGCTGCAGCCGATCCTCGACCACCTGCACAGCGCCTACCAGCAGGCCGAGGTCGAGACCCAGAAGTACGACGGCCTCGCCGAGCAGCTCACCCAGGCCCGGTCCGACGACACCGCGCTGCTGGTCCAGGTCCAGAACGCGCAGTCCCAGGTGAACGACGGGATGACCATCGCCGGGGAGATAGCCGAGGCGCAGTACCGCAACGGCGGCCTCTCCCAGCTCGGCGAGCTGCTGCTGACCAACGACCCCGAGCAGGCGCTGCACACCGAGCAGCTGCTGCGGATGGCGGCGACCTCGCAGGCGAAGTTCCTGGCCCAGCTCCGGAACGACCAGTCGAACCTGGCCACCGCCAAGTACGCGGCCGACGTCGCCGAGGCCCAGGCCGGCACGCTGCTGGCGGCCGAGGCCGCCCAGCGGAAGGTGATCAACGACCAGCTGGCCGCCGTGGAGAAGCAGGTGGCCTCGCTGACCGGCGCCCAGCAGCAGGAACTCGAACTGCTGGAGCAGAAGGACGCCAACGCCGCCCAGGTGGCCCTCCTCGCCTCCGGCATCCTCGGCAAGGACGACGGCAAGCCCTCGGCGGCCGGCGCCGAGGCCATCGCCTTCGCCTTCGCCCAGCTGGGCGCCCCCTACGTCTGGGGCGGCATCGGCCCCTACGCGGCGGGCTTCGACTGCTCGGGGCTGACCTCGCAGGCCTGGCTGGCCGCGGGCGTGGCGATCCCCCGGACCAGCGAGGAGCAGTGGGCCGAGCTGCCGCACGTGGCACTGGACGCGCTGCGCCCGGGCGACCTGATCATCTACTTCTCCGGCGCCAGCCATGTCGCCATGTACATCGGCAACGGCATGGTCATCGAGGCGCCGCACACCGGGGCCTTCGTCGATGTGGAGCCGATGGCGGTGGACCCGATCCTCGGCGCGGTCCGGCCGGACGGCTCCGACTCCTCGCTCAGCAGCTACACGCCGCCGGTGATCCCGCCGTCCGCGGAGAAGCCGCAGCCGCTCGCGCCGGTGGCGCCGACGACGCCTCCGGCGACCAAGCCCACCCCCAAGCCCACGACCAAGCCGAAGCCCAGGCCGAGCGGCTCCGGCTCGCCGAGCCCGACGCCCTCCGGCAGCGGGACGCCCACGCCGACGCCGACGCCCAGCGGCTCGACCCCGGCCTCGCCGTCCCCGTCGGACACCCCGTCGACGCCTGCCGCGTCGACGTCGGCCACCGCCGTGGACTCGGCCAGTGCCTTCGTCCCGGGCAGCGCCTCCGGCACGGCCGCGCCGTCCGGCTCGGCGGGGCGGTGACTCAGCAGGGCACCGACTCCGGGCCCGAGTCGGGCTCGAAGCGGATGACGACCGACTTGGACGTCGGGGTGTTGCTGGTGTCCGCCGTGCTGTCGAGCGGCACCAGCACATTGGTCTCCGGGTAGTAGGCGGCGGCGCAGCCCCGGGTGGTCGGGTAGTGGACCACCCGGAAGTGCGGGGCCCGCCGCTCCACGCCGTCGGCCCACTCGCTCACCAGGTCGGTGAAGTCGCCCTCGGCCAGGCCGTGCTCGGCGGCGTCCTCGGGGTGCAGCAGGACCACCCGGCGGCCGTCCTTGATGCCCCGGTAGCGGTCGTCCAGGCCGTAGATGGTGGTGTTGTACTGGTCGTGCGAGCGCAGCGTCTGCAGCAGCAGCCGGCCGGCCGGGACCTCGGGCGCGGTGAGCTCGTTGACGGTGAAGTTGGCCTTGCCGGTGGCGGTGGGGAAGGCCCGGTTGTCGCGCGGGCCGTGCGGCAGCGCGAAGCCGCCGGGCTGCTTGATCTTCGTGTTGAAGTCGGCGAAGCCGGGGATCACCCGGGCGATCCGGTCGCGGATGTTGCCGTAGTCGGCGGAGAAGTCCTCCCAGGGGACCAGGTTCTGCGGGCCGAGGGTGCGCCGGGCCAGGCCGCAGACGATCGCGGTCTCCGAGAGCAGGTCGGCGGCCGGGGGCTTGAGCGCCCCGCGCGAGGCGTGGACCATGCCCATCGAGTCCTCGACGGTGACCTGCTGCGGCCCGCCGGCCCGCCGGTCCAGGTCGGTGCGGCCGAGCGTCGGCAGGATCAGCGCCCGGGCGCCGGTGACCACATGGGAGCGGTTGAGCTTGGTCGAGACGTGGACGGTCAGCCGGCAGCGGCGCATCGCGTCCTCGGTGACCTCGGTGTCCGGGGTGGCGGCGACGAAGTTGCCGCCCATGGCGAAGAAGACCTGCACCTTGCCGTCGCGCATGCCCCGGATGGTGTCGACCACGTCCAGGCCGTGGTGGCGCGGCGGTTCGAAGCGGAACTCGGTGCCGAGAGCGTCCAGGAAGGCGGTGCTGGGGCGCTCGAAGATGCCCATCGTCCGGTCGCCCTGGACATTGCTGTGGCCGCGCACCGGGCAGACGCCGGCGCCGGGGCGGCCGACATTGCCGCGCAGCAGCAGGAAGTTGACGACCTCGCGGATGGTCGGCACCGAGTGCTTGTGCTGGGTCAGCCCCATCGCCCAGCAGACGATGGTCCGCTCGGAGGCCAGCGCCAGCGCGGCCAGCTCGCGGATCTGCTGCTCCGGCAGGCCGGTGGCGGCGTGGACGGCGTCCCAGTCGGTGGAGCGGGCCTCCTCGGCCCACTTCTCGAAGCCGTGGCAGTGCTCGTCGATGAAGGCGCGGTCCAGCACCGTACCGGGGTTCTGCTCCTCGGCCTCCAGCAGCAGCAGGTTGAGGGCGCGGAACAGCGCCAGGTCGCCGCCGAGCCGGATCTGCAGGAAGAGGTCGGTCAGCTTGGTCCCGTTGCCCACCAGTCCGCGCGCGTTCTGCGGGTTCTTGAAGCGTTCGAGACCGGCCTCGGGCAGCGGGTTGACGCTGACGATCTTCGCCCCGGCGCGCTTGGCGCGCTCCAGCGCGGAGAGCATCCGGGGGTGGTTGGTGCCCGGGTTCTGCCCGGCGACGATGATCAGGTCGGCCTGGTAGAGGTCCTTGAGGTGGACGCTGCCCTTGCCGATGCCGATGGTCTCGGTGAGCGCCGAACCGGAGGACTCGTGGCACATGTTGGAGCAGTCCGGCAGGTTGTTGGTGCCGAACTGGCGGGCGAAGAGCTGGAAGGTGAAGGCGGCCTCGTTGCTGGTCCGGCCGGAGGTGTAGAAGGCGGCGGCGTCCGGGGTGTCCAGCGCCTTCAGCTCGGCCGCGACCAGGTCGAGGGCGGCGTCCCAGCCGATCGGGGTGTAGTGGGTCGCGCCCGCTTCCAGCAGCATCGGGGTGGTCAGCCGGCCCTGCTGGCCCAGCCAGTAGCCGGAGCGCCCGGCCAGGTCGGCGATCGGGTGGGCGGCGAAGAACTCGGGCCCGATCCGCCGCAGCGTCGCCTCCTCGGCGACGGCCTTGGCGCCGTTCTCGCAGAACTCGGCGGTGTGGGTGTGCTCGGGCTCGGGCCAGGCGCAGCCGGGGCAGTCGAAGCCGTCCGGCTGGTTGACCTTCGCCAGGGTGCGCACCGAGCGGGCCGCGCCCATCTGCGCGAGGGCGATCTGCGAGGTGTGCAGCAGGGCGGGCAGACCGGCGGCCGCGTGCTTGGGGGCGGTCACCTCGGGTGCGTCCTGTGCCGGATCCGTCTCGGGCGCCTGCCTGGCCATCTCTCGTCCACCTCCGGGTCGCACGCGCGGCCGGCTTCCCTGCCCCCACGCGTACCTGCATCTTTTCACTCCGAGGCGGGCCGCGGGGAGGCGCGGTCGGGGATATTGCGCAGTTCACAGCCCGAGCAGGCCGAGCACCGGCAGCAGCGCGTCCGGGCGCTGCTCCACCGGCAGGGCCGGCACCCGGTGGAAGGCGCAGCCCAGCGCGGTCGCCCCGCCGTCGGCCGGGAGGTCGTCGCCGACCATCAGCGCCTCGGCGGGGGCCACCGACAGCCGCCGGCAGGCGGCCCGGAAGATCCGCGGATCTGGCTTCTGCACCCCGAGTTCGTAGGAGAGCAGGTAGGCGTCCACATACTCGTCCAGGCCGTGCCGGACGAAGACCGGGCGCAGGTCCCAGCCGATGTTGCTGACCACGGCGACCGGCACGCCGAGCTGCCGCAGTCGTCCCAGCACCGGTTCGGCGTCCGGATAGGGGCGCCAGGCGTCGGGGGTCAGGTGGCGTTCGTAGAGGGCGGTGGCCAGGGCGTCGACCCGGTCGGCCGGGACGGTCGGCCGCAGGCCGGCCCGGGTCTGGGCGGTGTAGGCGGCCCGGTGCCGCGCGGCGCCGAGGTCGCGCTCGCCCCAGCCGGCCGGGGCGTGCAGCGGCGGCGGTCCGCCGGGGAGCGCGCCGGCCGCGGTGAGCCGGTCGACGGTGGCGTCCCGCTCGGCCGGCGGCAGGTCCAGGCCCAGGGAGTCGAACCAGTCCGGGACCGGCTCGATCCGGAAGAGGGTGCCGGAGAAGTCGAACATCACGCCCTTGACCATGGGACGATCCTGCCGCCTCCGGCCCTGCGCTGCTACGGCACCACGGGGTCGTCCTCGTCCTGCCGGGGGACCGGCTCGGGCTCGGTCGGCACGGGCTCCGGTTCGTCCTGGTGGAGCTGGACCGAGAGCGGCGGCGGGCTGGGACGGCGCGGCTCGCGCACCCCGGCGTCGCCGGGTCCGCGGTCCGAGGTCCAGATCAGGACGGTGGACCAGCGCGGCACGATGCCCCCGGGCAGTGGCTGCTGCCGGACCACGGTCCCGGTGACGGCGGCCGGGAGGTCCGGATCCGGGCCGACGGCGACCAGTTGCGAGCGGTGGGCGAAGTCCCGTGCCACGGCGACGTGCAGGCCGACCAGGTTCGGGACGATGACCTGGACGGGCGGCCGCCCGGGGCGTGGCTCCATACGCCCAGGGTAGGCCGACCGCGGCCCGGGCGGAGAGGTTTCCGAATCCCGGTGCCGGTTCGGGAATACCGGCGGGCAGGGTCGGGAATACGGACGTCGTCCGGTGGTTGGGAAGGTGTGGGGCGGTGCCTCCCTCGGGTGGCAACCGGGGGTCGCCGGCCCGGATGAGACGATGACTCCGCAGGTCCGATCCCACTCTCGCCGATTGTCCCCTTCCTCCCGGAGGCCCCGTAGTGAGCAGCAGTCTGGATGATTGGAAGCACTGGCGCGACGAGCGGGTGGTGGCCGCCCGCGCCCCGCACGGGCCGCTGGCGCTGACCGGCACCCACTGGTTGGCCGACCTGCGCGGCGGCGTGCCCGGGGTGCCCGGACGCTGGGAGCAGCAGGACAAGTGCGTCGTCCTCACCGCCGCCGCGCACGACGGCCTGGCGGTGGACGGCGTGGCGCTGGACGGTTCGGTGAAGCTCTGTCCGGACACCGCGCCCAAGCCCTCGGTGATAACCCACGGCGGCCGGAAGCTGATCCTGATCCTCCGCGACGGGGAGTACGCGGTCCGGATCTACGACCCCGCCTCGGCGGCGCGCTCCGCCTTCGCCGGGATCGACGCCCACCCCTACGACGAGCAGTGGGCGCTTCCGGCCCGGTTCACCGCCTACGACGAGGACCGCAGCGTCGGCGTCCGCAACGCGGACGGCCGCGAGCGGCCGCTGGAGCTGGCCGGGACGGTCGCGTTCACCGTGCCGGACTCCGGTGAGGAGCTCACCCTGCAGGTCAGCCGGGCCGGGGACGGCTCGCTCAGCGCGGTCTTCGCCGACGCCACCAGTGGCCGGGAGTCCTTCGGCTTCCGCTTCGTCTCCCTGGCCGCACCGGACCGGGACGGCGCGACCGTGCTCGACTTCAACCGCGCCTACCTGCCGCCGTGCGCCTTCGCCGACCACTTCATCTGCCCCTTCCCGCCCCCGGGCAACCGGCTCGCCGTCGCGGTCCCGGCCGGGGAGACCCACGTCTTCCAGCACTGAACGGGGTTCGGGCCGGAGCGGCGTGACCGGAGCGAATTCCGGTGCGCAGGAGGCGGGGAGTGGGCAGACTCCGGGCATGAGCGATCCGCTGCACGCCGCTGCTCCCCGGCCCGACTTCCTGACCAAGCCGGTGCTGGACGGGGACCTGGTCACCCTGCGGGTGGTCACCGCCGCCGACATCCCCGCCCTGCGCCCGCTCTGGGAGGAGCCGGAGTGCCGCCGGCTGACGGGCAGTCATCCGCTGCCGCCGGAGGAGTCCGCCGAGGTCGCCGAGGCCAAGGTGGCGGCCTGGTACACCACCCGGGCCGGCCAGGACGACCGGCTGGACCTGGCCGTCGTCGACCGGGCGGGCGGACTGGTGGTCGGCGAGGTGGTGCTGAACGAGTGGAGCCCCGGCAACGAGAGCTGCAGCTTCCGGATCGCCCTGGTGGCGGCGGGCCGGAACCGCGGCCTGGGCACCGAGGCGACCCGGTTGATCTGCGGCTACGGCTTCGAGAAGCTGGGCCTGCACCGGATCTCGCTGGAGGTGTACGCCTTCAATCCCAGGGCCCGCCGGGCCTATGAGAAGGCCGGCTTCGTGGTGGAGGGCGTGCTCAGGGATGCCCTGCTCTGGGAGGGCCGCTGGGTGGACTCCACCGCGATGTCGATCCTGGCCGCGGAATGGGAGCGGCACCGGGGGCACCCGGGGACCGGGTGACGCGCATAATTGGCGTTCCAGGGACTCGCCCTGGGTTCCGGGACTCCAGTGGGCAGGAAGGCGGGCCGCGTGTCGGTCACCGATGAGGCCATCGCACGCATCAGGGAGATGATCGCCGAGGGGCGGCTCAAGCCCGGCGACCGACTGCCGAAGGAGGCGGACCTCGCCGCGCTGCTCGGCCTGTCGCGCAACTCGCTGCGCGAGGCGGTGCGCGCGCTCTCGCTGATCCATGTGCTGGACGTCCGCCAGGGGGACGGGACGTATGTCACCGGCCTGGAGCCGGAGCGGCTGCTGGAGGCCGTGGGCTTCATGGTCGAACTGCGGCACGACACCTCGCTGCTGGAGGTGTTCGAGGTCCGCCGGCTGCTGGAGCCGGCCGCCACGGCGCGGGCCGCCGAGCTGATCTCGGCCGAGCAGCTGGCGGAGCTGGAACAGGAGCTGCTGCGCGCCGAAGGGGCGCACAGCGTGGAGGAACTGGTCGCCCACGACCTCGACTTCCACCGCATGATCGTCCAGGCGGCCGGGAACCAGGTGCTGTCCGCACTGCTGGTGCAGCTCAACTCGCCGACCGTGCGCGCCCGGGTGTGGCGCGGGCTGACCCAGGAGGGCGCGCTGGAGCGGACCCTGGCGGAGCACCGGGGGCTGGTCGCCGCGCTCCGCGCCGGGCGCGCGGACCTGGCGCACGCCTGCGCCATGGTCCACATCGCCGGGGTGGAGGAGTGGCTGCGCGCCTCGGTCGAGGCCGGTGAGCAGCCGCCCGCGTCCGGCGGCCCCTCGGTCGGGTAGGGCCGACTGTCCGGATGCCGGGCGAACCTGGACGAATTCGGTCGGGGTTGATATACATCGGATCTCTTGGCGGCGGTGGGCGACCGGACCGTCACGATCGCAAAGGTGGTGATGGCAGGTGCGATTCCTGCGAGTGGGGCCCCTCGGGGCGGAACGACCCGTACTTCTGGCCGACGGCGACGCCGACGGCGGGACGACCGGCTACGACCTGTCCCAGGTCACCGGTGAGATCGACGGCGCCTTCCTCGGGCGGCTGCTGGACGGCGCGGGCGCGGAGATCGCCGCCCTGGCCGCGCAGGGCGCACTGCCGGTGCTGGACCTGGCCGGGCAGCGGGTCGGCGCGCCGGTGGCCCGTCCCGGCAAGGTGGTCTGCATCGGTCTCAACTACCGGGACCACGCCGAGGAGACCGGGGCGGAACTGCCCGCCGAGCCGGTGATCTTCATGAAGGCCAGCAACACCGTCGTCGGCCCCGACGACGAGGTGCTGATCCCCAGGAACAGCGCCAAGACCGACTACGAGGTCGAGTTGGCCGTGGTCATCGGCCGCACCGCCCGCTACCTGGAGTCGCCGGAGGCGGCGGCCGGCGTCATCGCCGGCTACGCGCTCAGCAACGACGTCTCCGAGCGCGAGTTCCAGCTGGAGCGCGGCGGCACCTGGGACAAGGGCAAGTCCTGCGAGACCTTCAACCCGCTGGGCCCGTGGCTGGTGGACGCGGACGCGGTCGGCGACCCGCAGCGGCTCGGCCTGCGGACCGTGGTCAACGGCGAGTCCCGGCAGGACGGCAGCACCGCCGACATGATCTTCCCGGTGCACCACCTGGTCTGGTACGTCAGCCAGTTCCTGGTGCTGGAGCCCGGCGACATCATCAACACCGGCACTCCGGCGGGCGTGGCGCTCGGCAGGCCCGGCACGCCGTTCCTGCAGCCCGGCGACGTCATGGAGCTGGAGATCGACGGCCTGGGCCGGCAGCGCCAGGTGCTCGGCAAGGCGTGAGGCGCGCCGCCTGAGGCGGCAGGCCGGACGGAGGGCGGGTGGGACGCGGCGTCCCACCCGCCCTCCGTCGTCCGCGGCTATTGGTGAATCCACCAAATCGCCGCAGACATCGGATGTGTTGCTCCGTCAGTCCGGTGACTCGCCGGTAGCTTCGGGCTCGGACTCGGGCCCGGGGCGGGGCTCGGCGCCCGGTGCGAGCAGCAGTCGGCCGATCCGGGAGGCCAGTCGCAGTCCAAGCCCGTCGTCGGCCGAGTGGGTGATCATCCGCCGCAGCACCCGGTCGCACTGCGGATCGTGCAGCGCCGCACCGGCGAACATCACCACGAACTCGTCCACCAGCCAGTCCCGCAGCTCGGCCGCCGTGCCGACGCCGGCGCCCGCGGCGTTGCCGGCGCCCCGGTCGGCCGCCCCGCGCCGGCTGTCGTCCAGCCAGGTCAGCGCGCTGACCTCGACCACCGAGATCCAGGAACGGATCATCAGGTTGAGCCGGGGCCCGGGCTGCTCCACCCCGAGCTGTTCGACGATGCTGTTGTAGGCCGCCCGGCGCACCTCGTCCACGATCGCCGTGGTCCGCTCGTTCTCGGCGGCCGAGCCGCCGCGCAGCAGTGCGCCGTAGCCGGCCGCGTACTCGCCGACGAAGGTGAAGTAGCGGTCCAGGACGTGGCCGAGGCGCTCCGCCGGCGTGCCCCGGGTCGGCTCGACGAACCGCGAGGCCAGCTCCTCGGCCGCGCTGCGCAGCGCGGCCTCGTACAACTGCTGCTTGCCGCCCGGGAAGTAGCGGTAGACCAGCGGCCGCGAGGCCTCCGCGGCGGCGGCCACGTCGTCGAGCGAGACCTCCTCCGGCGCATGTCTGCTGAAGAGCTCCAGTGCCACCGCGATCAGCTGCTCCCGGCGCTGCTGCACCGGCAGCCGCCGGTAGGGTCCGCGCCGCGCCCGCTGGGCGCGCTCGCCGGATCCGGGGCCCGCGTCCGTCGGCGTCGCTGCTGCGTCCGCCGGAGTGGACACGGGGTCTGCGGTAGGGGCGTCCATGAGCCCCACCCTACGTGTCGTGCCCGTTGCCGGTGGGCAGGGCCCCGGAAGGGCTCGGCACCGGGGTGGTCAGCGGGTGAGCAGGCCGGAGCGGCGCCAGGCGGCCCGGTCCAGCGCGCTGTGGATGATGCCGATCTCCTCCAGGAACTCGGTCAGCTTCTCCGCCGACCAGCGCATGGTCTCCCGCCGGTGCTCGCTCTCCCGGGCCTGGCGCACGGCCGTCGACACGTCCAGTCCGACCGAGGCGTAGACCGCCGGGCTGACCAGGGCGCGGGCCACCACCACCGAGGCCTCGCCGGAGACGGTGCGGGTCAACTGCCGCTCCCAGGCCGGGCAGGTCGCCATCTGCCGCCGCAACTCCTCGCGGGCGTAGCGGACGTGCCGGGCCTCCTCCACCACGTGGATCCGGGTGATGCCGCGGACCAGCGGCTGCACCGTCGGGTCGGGGAAGGTCTGCCGCTGGAACCGGTCCAGGATCTCCTCCACCAGCAGCGTCGCGGTGAAGGCGCCGGGGGTGGTCGCCGTCGTCTTCAGCACCCGGCCGAGGAAGCGGGTGACATTGCCGGGGCGGTAGTACGGGGTGCCGAGCTTGGTCACCATCCGGGCGAACATCCGCGAGTGCCGGCACTCGTCGGCCATCTCGGTGAGGGCGTAGGAGACGTGGCTGGTACGCGGGTCGAGGTCGTAGATGTGCCGGGTCAGCAGCTGCATCAGGATCACCTCGAACCAGACCCCGGCCGAGGCCAGGCTCGCGGCCTCGTGGCGGGAGAGCTCGATCCGCTGCTCCTCGGACATCCGCTGCCAGAGCGGGGTGCCGTAGAGCGAGACCAGTTGCTCCGGCAGGAACCAGAGGCCGGTCTCCAGCGGGGCCTCCCAGTCCAGCTCGGTCTCGGGGTCGTAGGAGTGCTTGGCCGAGGCCGCCAGCAGTCGGTCGGCGACCTGCTCACGGTCCTTCAGCAGCATTGCTGCGCCGTTGCGTTCCATGCCGCACCCTCTTCTCCCTGGTAAGCCGACTTCCTCTTATGAGACTCCATGTCAGTAAGGACGTCAATCCCCTGGCTCCCGACTCCCTGTCTCTTACCTGGGAGAAGTGCGGGCCTCGGCGGCCGGGCCGCCCCCGCGTCGCAGAATGACCACCATGACGACCGAAGAACCCGCAGCCCAGGACCGGCCGAGCGGCCCCGCCCCCGGCCCCGACGGCAGGGGCGGAGCCCGGGACGGCGGCGTCCACCGCTCGCGGGCACGCCGCTGGGCGGGCGCGGTGGTCGACTGGGTGCGGTACGCCCCCGGCACCTACCTGTGGCTGCTGATCCTCGGCGCCAACACCTTCGCGCTGGTCCGGATGTCGCCGCGGTTCCGGAAGTACTTCCTGATCACCCACAGCACCAACCTGCTCGAACTCGGGCGACACCCGATCAAGGTCCTGATCGCCAGCGCCTTCTGGACCGAGACGCCCAGCTTCCTGTTCTGGTTCGTGATCTTCACCCTGTTCCACGCCCCGGTGGAGCGCTGGCTCGGCACCTGGCGCTGGCTGGCGGTGGTCGCCATCGCCCACATCGGCGCCACCCTGGTCAGCGAGGGGGCGGTGGCGTTGCTGATCGACGCCAACGACCTGCCCGCCCGTACCGCCCACACCATCGACATCGGCGTCAGCTACGCGCTCTCCGGCTCGGTCGGCGTCCTCACCTACTTCTTCGCCCGCCCGCTGCGCTGGTACTACCTCGGCGGGACCGCCCTCTTCTACCTGTTCCTGCTCGCGGCCTACCAGGACTTCACCAACCTCGGCCATCTGACGGCCTATCTGCTGGGCCTGGCCTGCTACCCGATCGCCCGGGGCGTCCCCGGCGGGGACTGGTACCCCCGGGCATTCGACCGATGGGCACCTGTCGCCCGGATCCTCGGTCGGCCAGGATGACCTTCATGGCTGACACAACCTTCACCCTCACGCCTCGGCAGATCGCCGACGCCTACCTGGACGCGCTGGTCGCCCACAACCCGGGCGTGGCCGCCGAACTCGGTCTCAATCTCGACGACGAACGCCAACCCGACCTGTCCCCGGCAGGCTTCGAGGCCGAGGCGGAACTGGCCAGGCAGGCCCTCGCCGCCCTCGACGCGCTGGACCCCGGCTACCTCGACCAGGAGGCAGCCGGCTTCGAGGCCGCCGAGGCCGCCTGCGCCCGGCTGCTGCGGGAGCGGCTCACCGCCCAACTCGCGGTCCATGACGCCGGGGACCACTTCCGCTCGCTGAACAACATCGAATGCCCACTGCACCTCGTCCGCGGCATCTTCGACTTCATGCCGACCGCCACCGACGGCGACTGGGCCGTCGTCGCAGGCCGACTGCGCAATGTCGCCGGCGCCCTCCGGGGCTACCGGGCCACCCTGGAGGAGGGAGTGCGCCGCGGGCTGCTCTCCGGACCGCGCCAGGTCGTGACCGTGACCGGCCAGTTGAGCAGCTGGATCGGCGAGGACGACGGCGAGGGCGGCAACTGGTTCGCCGGCTTCGCCGCCTCGGGTCCCGACGGCCGCCGGGCCGAACTGGACTCCGCCGCCGCGCAGGCCACCGCCGCCGTCGGCGAGTTCCGCGACTGGCTGCGCGACACCTATGCCCCCGCCGCCGCCGGCGCCCCGGACATCGCCGGACGCGAGCTCTATGTCCGCTCCGCGCGCCGGCAGACCGGGGCCGACCTGGACCTGGACGAGGCCTACAGCTGGGCCTGGACCGAGTTCAACCGGCTGGAGGAGCAGCAGCGGGCCCTGGCCGAGCAGGTGCTCCCGGGCGCGACCCCGCTCCAGGCGCTGGAGCACCTGGAGCAGAACGGCCCGTCGGTCAAGGGCGTCGAGGGCGTCCGGGTCTGGCTGCAGCAGATCATGGACGGTGCCATCGAGGCACTCGACGGCACCCACTTCGACCTGGCCGGCCCGCTGCGCGAGGTGCAGGCGATGATCGCCCCGGCCGGGGCCGCCGCCGCGCCCTACTACAGCGCCCCGAGCCTGGACTTCAGCCGTCCCGGGCAGACCTGGCTGCCGACCCTGGGCCGCGAGACGTTCCCCACCTGGCAGCTGGTCAGCACCTGGTACCACGAGGGCGTTCCCGGCCACCATCTGCACCTCACCCAGCGGATGCGCTGCGCCGAGCAGCTGTCCCGCTACCAGACCACCATCGGCAACGTCAGCGCCGAGGTCGAGGGCTGGGCGCTCTACGCCGAGCGGCTGATGGACGAGCTCGGCTTCTTCGCCGACCCGGGTCACCGGATGGGCTTCCTGGACGAGCAGATGCTGCGCACCATCCGGGTCATCATCGACATCGGCATGCACCTGGAGCTGGAGATCCCGGCCGAGTCCCCGTTCCACCCCGGCGAGCGCTGGACCCCGGAGCTGGCGACCGAGTTCTTCGCCGACTACAACGGCAGCCCGGCCGCGATGCGCGAGAGCGAGATCACCCGCTACCTGGGCTGGCCGGGGCAGGCCATCGGCTACAAGCTCGGCGAGCGCGCCTGGCTGCGCGGCCGGGAGGAGGCCCGTCGGACGCACGGCGCCGACTTCGACCTCAAGACCTGGCACATGAAGGCGCTCTCGCAGGGCGGCTGCGGACTGGACGAACTGACGTCCCGCCTCGCCGCGCTCTGACCCCGGATCAGGACTGCGCCGTACGGCGGTCCCGGCCGACCCGATCACGGTGCCGTCGCGTGCCAAAGTCGGGCGAGTCGGGACCGCTGTCGCCCCCGTGCTCTAACGTGGCTGCGACGACTCGCCGCAGGAGGGTGACCGATGGCCGGTGACGCGCATACCAAGGCCCGAGGAAGCGAGCCCCGGCTCGACTCCGTGCTCGACTCCGTGACCGTCCATGCCTCCGGCGCCGTCTGCCGCAGATCCGCCCGGGTCGAACTGCCCGAGGCGGCCGGGGTGGTCGGCGCGGCCGAGGGGCCGTTCCGGGTCACCTTCACCGGGCTGCCGCTGGTGCTGGACGAGCACAGCCTGCGCGGGCGGGTCCTGGTCGGGCCGCCGAGCATGCGGGTGCTCGGGGTCCGGCGCTCGGTCCGGGCGGAGCTGCCGGAGCAGGCGGACCTCTCGCCGCTGCGCCACGCCTGCGACCTGGCCGAGGCCGAACTGGAGGCCGCCCGTGCCGAGCAGGCCGCCTGGTCGACCCAGATCGAGCACATCTCCGCGCTGCGCGCCGTTCCCACGCCGACCCGCCGGGGCGACCCGCCGCGCAGCGCGCCCACCGAGGCGCTGCTGGAGCTCGCCGACTTCGTCGACGCCCGGCTCGCCGAACTCCAGCAGCAGCTGTTCGTGGCGACGGACGCCCTCGACGAGGCCGAGCGGCGCGCCGAGTCCGCCCGGCGGCGGCTGGACGAGGCGTCCACTGCGCAGCCGACCGGGCCGGTGCGGACCAGCACCAGCGCCACCCTCACCCTGGCCTGGGAGCCGGCCGAGCGGGAGACCGTCAGCCCGGAGCCCGGGATCGGCGAGGCCGTGCTGGAGCTGGAGTACTCCGTTCCGGGCGCGACCTGGACCCCGGCCTACCACCTGCGGCTGACCGGCATCGAGGGCGACGCCCCCGGCGGCAGCCTGGCCATGCGGGCCTCGGTGGCCCAGCGCACCGGGGAGGACTGGACCGGCGTCCGGCTCGGCCTGTCCACCGCCGACCTCCGGCGGCGCACCGAGCTGCCGGTGCTGTCCTCGCTGCGGATCGGCCGTCGGCAGTCGCGGCCCGCGCCGCCGCTGTGGCGGGTCCCGCCGGAGGGGCTGCCCACCCTCTTCGCCGGCTACGACGCCTTCGGCCGCCCGGCGGGCGGTGCCGGCCCGGAGGCCGGGCGCGCGCCGATGCCCGCCGTCCGGCGCGCCCGCATGCTGGCGCGCCCGGGAGGCGGACCGGCGGGCGGCCCGGCCGGCGGTGGGGCGGACGCGTACGGGGCTCCGGCGCAACCGGTGCCCGGGCCGCCCGGAGCGGCGCCGACCGGGCGGCCCCAGCCGGCCCCGCCCCCAGCGGCACCGGTCGCTCCGTCGGCGTCGGGACCGTCCCGCAGCGCGGGGGCCCGGGCGCCGATCCCGGTCACCTACACCTCGGCGGTCGCGTCCGCCCTCCCGTCCGGGCCCCCGGCTCCGGGCGCGGCCTTCGCCGTGGAGGGGCTCCACTCGGACACCCTCCCCGGCAGCGGCGCGGCCCTCCCCGGCGAGGGACTGCGCGACCTCGACCGGCTGGTGCTCGCCGGACCCGACGAACCGGCGTCCGCACGCGGCCGGTTGCGTCCCGAGAACGGCGACGGCGCCCCGGCCGGGCCGGTCCCGCTCGGCGCCGTCGCCGAGTCCCGCTCCCGGGCGGAGGCCGTGGCCCGGCTCGACCTGCCGCCGAACAGCGTCCCGGTCCGGCACTCCGCCGGGTCCTTCGACTACCGCTACGACGCCGCCGCACCGGTCGACGTCCCCTCGGACGGCGCCTGGCACTCGGTCCCGGTCCGCGAGTTCCCGGTCGAGCTGGAGGTCGAGCACGTCTGCGTGCCCGCGGTGGACGCCCGCGTCTACGCCGCCGTCCAGCTCCGCAACAGCAGCGCCAACGCCCTGCTGGAGGGTGCCGCCGAGGTCACCGTCGACGGCGAGTTCCTGCTCGGCACCGCCCTGCCGACGCTCGCCCCCGGTCAGCGGCGCCGGGTCGGGCTCGGGATCGTGGAGAGCATCCGGGTCGCCCGGCGCACCAGCATGCGCGAGTCCACCGCCGGTCTGCGGTCCGGGACGACCGTGCTGGACCACGGCATCGAGATCGAGCTCGCCAACCGGCTCGGCCGAGCCGTCACCGTCGAGGTGCGCGAACGCGTCCCGGTCGGCAACGAGAAGGACATCCGGATCGAGGAGAAACCGGCCTCGCCGCCGTGGACCGCCGTCCCGCCCGAGGAGGACGAGGAGCACCAGCGCGGGCTGCGCCTGTGGCGGGTCACCCTGCCCGCGCGCTCCGGCATGGTGCTGACCGGCGGCTACGAGATCCGGATCCCGGCGACGAAGGCCGTGTTCGACGGCAACAGGAGGACCTGAGATGCCGCCCGAGTTGGTGACGCCGCTCCCGGTCGCCGCCGTCACGCTGCTGGAGGACCGCGCCGAGGTCGAGCGCCGGGCCGTGCTCGACCTCGCGCCCGGCACCCACCGGTTGCGCCTCGGCCCGGTCACCCCGCTCGCCGTCGACCGCTCGCTGCGGGCCGAACTCATCGGCCCCGAAGGGACGGTGACATCCGCCGCCACCGTCCTGGACGCCCGGCTGGTCCGCCACTGGACCCCGCCACCGGTCGGCGACCCCGGGCCCGACGCCTCCGAGCTGCGGCAGCGGGTGCACCGGCTCGGGGTCCGGCTCCGGGAGGCCGAGGCGCACCGGCTGCGGGCCGTCAGCCGGCTCGCGGTACTGGAGCAACTGCTCGACGAGCTGCGCCGGGACATCGGCGAGTCCGTCGGCGCGGGCACCCACGCCTTCGAACGCTGGTCGGGCGAGCTCGACCGGGCCTACGCCGCCCACCGCGACCGCTCCGAGGAACTGCGGTTGGTCACCGTGCGGTTGACCGAGCTCCGCAGCGAGCTGTGGCAGGCCGAGGCCGCCCGCGACCGGGCCGAGGAACCGCCGCCGGTGCTCACCGCCCATGTCGAGGTGGTGATCGAGGCCAGGACGCCGCTCGCGGCGGCCGACCTCCGGCTGCGGCACCTCGTCCCCTGCGCCCTCTGGCGCCCCGCCTACCGCGCCACCCTTCTCGACGACTCCGAGCTGCGACTGGAGTCCGACGCCATCGTCTGGCAGCGCACCGGCGAGGACTGGACCGAGGCCCGGCTCTCCTTCTCCACCGCCCGCTCGACCCAGGCCGCCGAACCGCCGAAGCTGCGGGAGGACGTCCTGCTGCTGGTCGACCGGACGCCGGAGGAGCGCCGCACCATCGAGGTCGACCTGCGGGAGGTTGAGATCCAGACCCTCGGACCCGGCGACAGCACCACCGACCTCGACGCCGCGCTCACCCTCCCCGGGGTGGACGACGGCGGTGAGGCCCGGCTGCTGCCCGCCCCGGCCCCGGTGACGGTGCGCAGCGACGGCCGCCCGCAGCGGGTGCACCTCACCGACGCCCGGCTCCCGGTCCGCACCGAGTACGCCTGCGCGCCGGAGCTGTCGCCGCTGGTCTCCCAGCTGGCCCGGTTCCGCAACGGCACCGGCCAGGTCCTGCTGTCCGGACCGGTGGACCTGGTCCGCGCCAGCGGCTTCGTCGGCCGGGGCGAACTCCGGTTCACCGCCGTGGACGCGGAGGCCGAGCTGTCCTTCGGCAGCGAGGACACCTTCCGGGTGGTCCGCAGCGTCCAGGAGACCCGCGACACCGGCGGCCTCAGCGGACGCACCGTCATCTCCCGCACGGTACTGCTCAATGTCTCCCGCTTCGCCCCGCCCGGCTCGGCCCCGGCCACCATCGTGCTCCGCGAACGGATCCCGGTCTCCGAGCTCGCCGCCGTGGAGGTCCAGCTGGTCAAGGAGCAGTGCGACCCGCCCCCGGCCGAGCTCGACGCCGACGGCATCCTCCGCTACGACCTCACCCTCGCCCCCGACGCCCGCCGCACCCTCAGCCTCGCCTACGAGCTCACCGCCGCCCGCGCCGTGGCCCTCTGAGGCCACGCCCCGCGCTCCGACGCACGCAGAAATCCCCTCGGGCTGTCCCGGGGGCGCGACCTACGCTGACGGCATGACGGGAACTCACAATGACTTGATCCGAGCACAGTTCGGGGTCCGGGCCGCGACCTTCACCGACGCCGGCTTCGCCGCGCGCGGGTCGGACTGGATCCTGGAACGGCTCGCTCCTGCGGCTGACGAGCAGGTGCTGGATGTGGCCGCCGGCGCCGCCCACCTGGGGCGTGCGCTGGCATCCCGGGTGAACCATGTCAGCGCCCTCGACCCGACCCCGGCGATGCTTGAGCAGGGACAGCGGCTCGCGGCCGCAGGCGGCCTGCGCAATCTCACCTTCACCGTCGGCGACGCGGCCGGACTGCCCTATCTGGACGGCCAGTTCGACCTGGTGGTGTGCCGACTGGCGCTGCATCGGGTGGCCGATCCGGCGACGATGGTGCGGGAGATGGTCCGGGTGACGCGTCAGGGCGGCCGGATCGGACTCGTCGACATGATCGCCGAGGCGGACCGGGCGTCGGCCGAGGAGGCTGACCGACTGGAACGCCTGCGCGATCCGAGCCACAACCGGACCCTGCCGCTCGCCGAGGTGCAGGGCCTGCTCGTGGCGGCCGGCGCCGCCCTGGCCTCGACCGCCCTCCGCGACGAGGATCTCGACCTGGAGGACTGGCTGGCGCGCAGCAGGACCCCGGACCGGGTGAGCGCCCAGATCCGGGCACGGTTCGAGGAGGAACTCGCCGGCGGCTCGGCGACCGGCCTGCGCCCGGTGCGCGGCGCTGACGGCGCCCTCAGGTTCACCCACACCTGGGCCGTCGTGACGGGCAGCCCGCGCGGCTGAGGAGGGGGTGGGCCCGGCCGGGCCGGACGCCGCGCCAGGACGGCGTCAGTCGTCCAGCCCGGCCCGCCCGGGTGGCACCGTGTGACATCCCCATGGTGCCGTGTGATGCCAAGGTGAACTCAAGTAGAGCCATCATTGACCTGCTCTGATGCCAATGGGAGCCAATAGTGCTTGCGATGGAGCCAGTGTGGTGCCACTCTAGAGCCATCGAGCTCACCGCCTGCGGAGAGATCACCGCCCGCGGCCGCTGAGCCGCAGCCCTTGAGGAGCACTCATCATGACCGACCTGGCCATCGCGGCGAACGGGTTGCGCAAGTCCTACGGCGACAAGGTCGTGCTCGACGGCATCGACCTGGCCGTGCCCGAAGGAACGGTCTTCGCCCTGCTCGGGCCGAACGGGGCCGGCAAGACCACCGTCGTGAAGATCCTCTCCACCCTCATCTCCGCCGACGGCGGTCGGGCCCGGGTCGCGGGCCACGACCTGGCCGCCGATCCTTCCCCAGGCTCTTCGAGCAGGGGAGGCCCCATGGCGGTGCGCGCCGCGATCGGCGTCACCGGGCAGTTCTCCGCCGTGGACGGGCTGATCACCGGCGAGGAGAACATGCTGCTGATGGCGGACCTGCACCACCTGCCCCGGCGCGAGGGACGGCGGGTCGCCGCCGACCTGCTGGAGCGCTTCGACCTGGTCGAGGCCGCGAAGAAGCCCGCCTCCACCTACTCCGGCGGCATGAAGCGCCGACTGGACCTCGCCATGACCCTGGTCGGCAACCCCCGGATCATCTTCCTCGACGAACCGACCACCGGCCTGGACCCCCGCAGCCGCCACAACATGTGGCAGATCATCCGCGAACTGGTCTCCGACGGCGTCACCGTCTTCCTCACCACCCAGTACCTCGAAGAGGCCGACCAGCTCGCCGACCGCATCGCCGTCCTCCATGACGGCACGATCGCCGCCCAGGGCACCGCCGACGAGTTGAAGCGACTCGTCCCCGGCGGACACGTCCGGCTCCGCTTCACCGACCCCACCGCCTACCGCGACGCCGTCTCCGCGTTCCCCGACGCCACCCGCGACGACCAGGCACTGGCCCTGCAACTCCCCAGCGACGGCAGCCAGCGCGACCTGCGCACCGTCCTGGACCGGCTGGACTCCACCGGCACCGAGGCCGCCGAACTCACCGTGCACACCCCCGACCTCGACGACGTCTTCTTCGCCCTCACCGGCAGCACCGACATCCCCAACCAGGCCACCCGACCGGCCACCCGGCCCGCCCAGTCCAAGGAGAACGTCCGATGAGCGCCCTGTCCCTCGCCGCCCGCGACTCGTCCACCATGCTGCGGCGCAACCTCCTGCACGCCCGGCGCTACCCCTCCCTCACCCTGAACCTGCTGCTCACCCCGGTCATGCTGCTGCTGCTCTTCGTCTACATCTTCGGCAACTCGATGAGTGCGGGCATCGGCGGCGGGGGCCGGGCCGGCTACATCACCTACATCGTCCCCGGCCTGCTGCTGATGACCATCGGCAGCACCGTGGTCGGGACCGCGGTCTCGGTCTCCAACGACATGACCGAGGGCATCATCGCCCGCTTCCGCACCATGGCCATCCACCGCCCCTCGGTCCTGGTCGGGCACGTCGCGGGCAGCGTCCTCCAGTCGATCGTCAGCGTGGTCCTGGTCGGCGCCGTCGGCGTGGCCATCGGCTTCCGCTCCCCCCACGCCGGCCTGCTGCACTGGCTCGCCGCCTTCGGACTGCTCGTCCTGTTCGCCCTGGCCCTGACCTGGATCGCCGTGGGCATGGGCCTGATCAGCCCCAACGCCGAGGCCGCCAGCAACAACGCGATGCCGCTGGTCCTGCTCCCGCTCTTCTCCAGCGCCTTCGTCCCGGTCCACACCATGCCCGGCTGGTTCCAGCCGGTCGCCCGCTACCAGCCCTTCACCCCCACCATCGAGACCCTCCGCGGTCTGCTCCTCGGCACCCACATCGGCAACGACGGCTGGCTCGCCGTCGCCTGGTGCGTCGCCCTCACTGCACTCGGCTACTTCTGGGCGACCTCGAAGTTCAACAGCGACCAGAAGTAGTGGCCGCGACCGAACCGCAGGAACACCGGACGGCAGGGCCCTCGGATCACGAGAGCCCTGCCGTCGTCGCGCAGGCCGACCGTCCGGGCCGGGCAGGTCAGCCGGCGGAGCCGGAGATCGCCAGCTGGACCAGACGGATGATCACCAGGATGGTGGAGAGCAGCAGGTAGGAGCGCAGGACGCCCATGCCGATGCGGTGGCCGGTGGAGAAGACCGGGCGGGTGAGGGTGTCGAGCGGCGGCATCCGCCAGTCGTCGCGGCCGGTGCGGTCGACGGGCTCGACCGCCTTTCCGCGCTGGAGCCAGAGCCGGGCGGCGGCGTAGAGGATGCCGAGGACGCCGGAGGCGGCGAGGATGTCGAGGATCGCGCCGGCGCTGATGTTCGGGTAGATCACCGAGGCGGTGAGGATCAGCGAGAGCACCACCAGGATGCCGACGACCAGAGTGGTGAACGCGTTGGTGCCACGGCGGTTGGTCCAGGGGCCGAGGACCTCGCGGTCGTTGCAGAGCATGAGCAGGTAGACCGAGGCGGAGGGCAGCAGTACCCCGGCCAGGGCCTGGACGCCCATGGTCAGCAGCCCCAGCGGCGACCCCGGGATGAGCACGATCACGGCCGCCACCAGCACCAGGCCGGCGTAGACGGCGTAGAAGCCCTTGGCGCCCTCGACCCCCCGGTGCAGCGAGTGCTTGATGCCGAAGACGTCGCCGATGGCGTAGGCGGTGGAGAGCGAGACGGCGAAGGCGCCGATGATCGAGGCGTCCAGCAGCGCGATGGCGAACAGCACCCCGGCGATCTTCCCGGCGTGGGCGGCGACGCCGTGGGCCAGCCCGGACGCGTCGGTGAAGTTGCCGAAGCCGCTGGTCCCGGCGAAGGCGGCGGTGGAGATGCCCATCACCGCGGCGGCGCCGACGACCACGATGGCTATGCCGATCCAGAGGTCGGCCTTCTCGTAGTTCATGAAGCGCGGGGTGATCCGCTTGTCGATGACGTAGGACTGCTGGAAGAAGAGCTGCCAGGGCGCGACGGTGGTGCCCACGATGCCGATGACCAGCAGCATCACCGTGGCCAACTGGCCGCTGCCGCCCGGCAGGTCGGGCGTGACGAAGGAGTGCGCCATCTGCGAGCCGGCCGGGTGGATCATGAAGTAGAGCGGGATCAGCAGCAGCGAGCCGAAGCACAGGGCCATGGCTATCCGCTCGAACCGCTTGAAGGAGCCGGTGAAGGCCGAGGAGATGATGATCGCCGCCGCGAGCAGCACCGAGGGGATCTTCGGCAGCCCGAGGTAGCCGGTGGCGAGGGTGATCCCGATGAACTCGGTGACCAGCGTCAGGGCGTTGAGCAGCAGCAGGTCGATGACCGAGAAGGCGCCCCAGAACTTGCCGAAGCGGGCGAAGATCAGCCGGGCGTGGCCGACGCCGGTGACCGCGCCGAGCCGCAGCACCATCTCCTGGTTCACGTACAGCACCGGCACCAGCAGCAGCAGCGTCCACATCAGGTGGGTGCCGTAGTTCTGCCCGGCCTGGCCGTAGGTGGCGAAGGCGCCCGCGTCGTTGTCGCCGACCATCACGATCAGGCCGGGGCCGACGATCGCCAGCAGCGTCTTGATCTTGGCCGACAGGCCGCGCGGTGCGTGGTCGTCGAGGCGGATGGTGCCGAAGGCGCCGTGGATGTCGCCGAGGTGGGCCTCGTCCAGCACGGCGGAGCGGACCTGGCCGGTGGGGTTGATCGTGCCGGTGGAGCTGATGGGCGTGGTCAGGGTTGCATCGGTCATGACAGGCCTCCCGGCCCCCGGAAAGGGGGCGGTACGGGACACAGGGCAGCCATCGGTCCCCGCACACGGGCATGGGCGCATGGGCAGGAGCAGGACGCCGACGAGTCGTCACGAGGCGGATCGGGCCACGGGGGTGACGCTGTGGAGGTCGGTGTCCGGTGAGGGGTGGTTACCGGGTGCCGGATGAGAACGGGAACAGGCGAAAGAGGGGCCTATGGTGGCCCGGACTACTGCTGCCGCAGTCCATTGACTTTCGCCTCCTCCCGGCCGGGACGCCCCGAGGGCGTCAGCGGACTCGCAAGGAGCGGACCGGTCGTGCGACCGTCGAGGCCGCTCCGGTACACCCCAACTCGTCAGAGCTTTGGCACTCCACGGCGTGATCCCCGGAAGGGGAAGCCACTTGGGATCACCCCTTAGGTCGGGGAGACCTGTCCTGATCCGGAGCGTCTCTCGACGGGTGGGATCAGTGGCCTGTGTCCGTGAAGACGCCTCACCGAACGAGGTGCCAGACACACAGATATAAGTACAGCGTTAAGCATAGCCCCTGGCGCCGGGCCTCCATGCCCGGTTTCCGGGAATTTCCGGCTTCGGTAGGTGTGAACGGGGTGAGAGAGGGGGAATGCGGTACGCCCTCGCACGCGTGGTGTGCATCACAGGGCCGGCGACGGGAGGCGGTTCTGCGGCGCACCCGGGGGCGTCCGGTGGTGTGACGGATGCTGCGCCCGGGAACAGGGGGTGCAGAGGGGAGGGGGTGCCGTGCCGACTGCGCCGGTGACCGTGCTCGTCGTTCTGCTCGCACTGCTGGGGGCCGCGGCCGGGCCGCTGGTGGTGCACGTCTGCTGGCGGCTGTCCGTGCCGAGCGGCGAGCCGCACCGCAGCCACTGCCAGGACTGCGGCGCGGACTGCGGCGCTCCGCCGTCCCGTCCGCCTCGACTGCGCTGTCCGGGCTGCGGCCGGCGGCTCGGGCCGGCCGTCCCGTGGGTCTCGCTGCTGACCGCGCTCGGCTGCGCGGCGGTCGGCTGGCGGATCGGACCGCATCCGGCCCTGGCCGCCTACGTCCTGGCGGTGCCGGCCGGAGTTGTGCTGGCGGTCGTGGACGCGGGCTGGAAGCGGCTCCCCGACGTGGTCGTGCTGCCGCTCTACCCGGCCGTGGCGGCCCTGTTGGGCCTGGCGCAGCTGACCGACCCCCAGCACGGCTCGCTGGTGCGGGCGTTGGCGGCGATGACGGCCCTCGCCGGGGTCTTCTTCCTGCTGGTGCTCGCCAGCCCGGCCTCGCTCGGGCTCGGCGACGTCAAGCTGATCGGGGTGCTCGGGCTGCTGCTGGGCTGGCAGGGCTGGCGGGAGGTGCTGACCGGCACCTTCCTGGGCTTTCTGCTGGCATCCTGCGCCGCGGTGTTCCTGCTGGCCGGCCGCCGTGCCGGACGGCGGGACACGCTGCCCTTCGGGCCCTTCCTGCTGCTCGGGGCGCTGGTGGCGCTGCTGCTCTGAGGGCCGCCGGGTCACGCAGAATCGAATCTCCGCTCCCGTTGTTGCACGGGTGGTCGAATCAGGACGCGGCGCTGTTCAACGACCGTGCGACTCCCGACAGCATCGGTAACTCTCCGTACCGGGTCGTCTACAGGGTCTACGCTGTCACTTGCGAAGCCGCACCGTCCGGATCCCGGCTACGCCTGCACGGTCGCCGTATCCGCGCAGGCTGACAGCGGAGGAGCCGCAGACATGGAGAGCACCGTCAACACGAGAGTCCATGAAGAGAAGTGCCGAATCGTCAGGCCGCGCGGTGAGCTCGACCTGGCCAACGCCTCCGCCTTCGGCGGCAGCCTCGGCGGGTTGGAGGCGCCGGGCGGGGTCGGAGCGGCCGGGGGGCCGGAGCCGCGCCTGGTCGGTGTCGAGCCGCCCTGGGACGTACCGAGGGTGGTCGTCGACCTGACCGAGGTCACCTTCATGGACCTCAGTCCGCTGCGTGAGCTGCGCGTCGCCCTGGTCCGGGCCGAGCAGCACGGGGGCTGGGTCCGGCTGGTGCACAACCACCCGGGGATCGACCGGCTGCTGCACGCCACCCGGCTCGCCGAGGTGTTCCCGCGCTACGCCAGCCTCGCGGCGGCCCGCGCCGGCGAGGCCAGCCGCCACCGCCTCTGACCGCCGGTCGGTCGCACCACACGCCCCGGGATGCCCGCCGGGGTGACGTGCTCACCGTCGTGGTTGAGACCAATAGGACTAGGCCAATTTGAGCCATGCCTCTGCTGACCTGCGATTTCCGTGAACCTTAAGGAAACTTAAGTGACACGTTGCTGAATGGTGTCTTGACGCTGGGGGATGGTCCAGGCCAATTTATGCAGCAGCGGTTGTTACCGAGGAGTCGTGTGGGGTCCTCGGTCAACTGCCCCAGCAAGACCGCAGGTTCAGTGACGGATGTTGTGGTTGCGGAGGCAGAACATGATCGGAAACCCCCCACGGAACCGGGCCGGTGCGCCGGGTCGCGGTGTCCGCAAGGACTTCAGGCGAGAGCTGTTGGCCGCAGCCACGGCCGTCGTGCTCGGCATCGGCGGACTGGTGGCAGTCACCGGTTCGGCGCACGCCGCCAGCACTCAACTGCTGGTCAACCCCGGTTTCGCGGCCGGGAACCTGAGCGGCTGGACCTGTTCGCCGCTGGACACGGTGGTGACCGGCCCGGTCGCCCCCGGCTCGACCTACGCCCTCTCCGCCACCCCGGCCGGGCAGGACGACGCGCAGTGTTCGCAGACGGTCTCGGTCCTGCCGAACTCGTCCTACACCCTGAGCGGCCAGGTCGAGGGCGACTACGTCTACATCGGCGCCACCGGCACCGGCGTCACCGCGACCGACTGGACCCCGGCGGCCACCGGTTGGACCACCCTGACCACCAGCTTCACCACCGGTGCCACCACCACCTCGGTGACCGTCTACACCCACGGCTGGTACGGCGAGGGCACCTTCGGCGTGGACGCGATGTCGCTGATCGGAGCCGCCGGCGCCGGCAGCAGCCCCAGCGCGAGCACCTCGGCCAGCGCCAGTGCGAGCGCCAGCGCCAGCGCCAGTGCGAGTGCCTCGGCCAGCGCGAGTGCGTCCGCCAGTGCCTCGGCCAGTGCCAGCGCGTCGTCGAGCGCCAGCGCCAGCGCGAGTGCCAGCTCCTCCCCGAGCAGCCCGGCGAGCAACAGCTTCCGGCACCCGGTCTACCTGATGCCGCTGGAGAACTCCCCGCAGGCCATCTCCGACATCGTCGCCAACTCCGGCGAGAACCAGTTCCTGATGGCCTTCGTCCTCGACTCGGGCAACTGCACCCCGGCCTGGGACGGCGACGCGACCACCCCGGTCTCCACCGACACCACGGTCCTGGCGGACGTCAACGAGATCCGGGCCGCCGGCGGGGACGTCAGCGTCTCCTTCGGCGGCTACAACGGCACCGAGTTGGGCACCGACTGCGGCAGCTCCACCGCGCTGGCCGCCGCCTACCAGTCGGTCATCACCAAGTACAACCTCGACCGGATCGACCTGGACTGGGAGAACGGCAGCCTGGACGCCAACATGGCGGTCCGCTGGGGCGCCATCAAGCTGCTGGAGCAGGAGGACCCCAACCTCCAGGTCTCGTTGACCATCCCGATGACCACGGTCGGCCTGCCCGACAGCGGCCGGGACGAGATCCAGCAGGCGATCAACGACGGCGCCCGGATCGACCGGGTCAACATCATGGACTTCGACTTCGGCCTGGACAGCGGCACCGAGACCGCCGCCGCCGAGGGCGTGGCCACCGATGTGATCGGCCAGCTGGAGACCCTGTACGGCTGGAGCGCGGCCACCGCCTGGGCCCACCTCGGGGTGCAGCTGATGAACGGCCACACCGACCAGCCCAGTGAGCTGTTCACCCAGTCCACCTTCACCGACCTGCTCGGCTTCGTCCAGGCCAACCACGCCGCCCAGTTCTCCTACTGGGACGTCAACCGGGACCAGGCCTGCCCCACGGGTGTCGCCGAGTACTGGGCCGCCCCGAGCTGCAGCAGCGTCACCCAGAACCCGTACGACTTCACGAAGATCATCACGCAGTTCAACGGCTGATCCGCGCAGCGCGCGACCGGCACCACCCCCACAGTCCACCCGCGTCGGGTCACCGCAGGCATACCCCCACATGTCTGCCGTGCTCACACCCCGGCGCGGGTGTCGCACCACCCCCCCCCACACCACAGAGGAGCTTTGACATGTCAGAACGCTTCCTGCCCATGCGTCGAGGACCGGAGCGGAGGTTGAAGCGCAGCACCGCTCTGGCCACCGCGACCGTGCTGGTCGTCGGTTGTGCGGCGTTGGCCACGAGTGTCGTGGGCGCCAATGCCGCTGCCGTGAATCTGCTGACCAACCCCGGCTTCGAGTCGGGCAACCTGACCGGCTGGACCTGCTCGACGCTGGACACCGTGGTCGGCACTCCGGTGCACAGCGGTTCCCACGCGCTGTCGGGGGCCGCCTCCTCCGGTGACGACGCCCAGTGCACGCAGACCGTGACGGTGCTGCCGAACACGACCTACAGCCTGTCGGGCTATGTCGAGGGCGACTACGTCTACCTCGGCGCCACCGGCACCGGCGTCACCGCCAGCGCCTGGACGCCGAGCGCGGCGACCTGGCAGCAGCTCTCGACCAGTTTCACCACGGGCGCCTCGACGACCTCGGTGCAGATCTACACCCACGGCTGGTACGGCGAGGGCACCTACTACGCGGACGACCTCTCGCTGACCGGCCCCGGCGGTACCGCGAGCAGCAGTGCCAGCGCCAGCGCCAGCACCAGCCCGAGCGGCAGCGCGAGTGCGTCGGCCTCGTCCAGCCCGTCGTCCTCGACGTCCGCCAGCTCCTCGCCGAGCTCCTCTGCCTCGGCGTCGGCATCTGCGTCGGCCTCCGCCTCGGCCAGCGCGAGCGGCTCCGCCTCGCCCTCCGCCTCGGCGAGCAGCACCACCGGTACCGGCACCGGCACCGCGCCGACCGGTGACGGCCTGGTGACCACGCCCACCGGGATCACCGCCAAGGTGACCAACACCGCTGTCACCCTGAGCTGGACCGCCTCCACCGACGGCTCGCAGACCGGCGACGCACCGGCCTACTACGTCTACTCGGGCGCCAACCTGATGGCGACGTCGATGGGCACCTCGGTGACCGTCAGCTCGCTGCTGCCGAACACCACGTACACCTTCACGGTCCAGGGCTACGACAAGGACGGGCACGCCTCCGGCGAGTCCACCCCGGTGACGGCGACCACCGCCGCCGCCGCTACCGGCCCGATGAAGTCCGCGTACTTCGACCAGTGGGGCATCTACGGCAACGCCTACTACCCGAAGAACGTGGCCCAGTCGGGCGCGGCCTCGGGCCTGAAGGTCATCACCTACGCCTTCGAGAACATCGACCCCACCGCGCACACCTGCTTCGAGGCGGTCAAGGCCAGCGACTCGACCAACGAGTCCGACCCCGACGCCGGTGACGGTGCGGGCGACGCCTTCGCCGACTACCAGAAGTCGTACACCAGCGACATCAGCGTGGACGGCACCTCGGACGCCTGGTCGCAGCCGATCAAGGGCAACTTCAACCAGCTGCGCGAGCTCAAGGCGGAGTACCCCAACCTGCGGATCGTCCTCTCGATCGGCGGCTGGACCTACTCCAAGTACTTCTCCGACGCGGCCGCGACCCAGGCCTCGCGCCAGGCGTTCGTGTCCTCCTGCATCAACATGTTCATCAAGGGCAACCTGCCGACCGGCATCTCCGGTGACGCCTCCGGCGGCACCGGCTCGGCGGCGGGCCTGTTCGACGGCATCGACATCGACTGGGAGTACCCGGCGTCGGCCGACGGCCACACCGGCAACGACCACTCGGCCGCCGACACCGCCAACTACACCGCGCTGCTCGGCGAGTTCCGCTCCGAGCTGGACGCCTACGGCAACAGCATCGGCAAGCACTACCTGCTGACCGCGGCCCTGCCCAGCGGCCAGGACAAGATCGCCGACATCCAGCCGGCGGCCATCGCGCAGTACCTGGACTACGGCGACGTCATGACCTACGACATGCACGGCGGGTGGGAGACCACCGGTCCGACCGACTTCCAGGACCCGCTGCACTCCTCGCCGAACGACCCGAGCCCGGTCGTCGCGCCCGGCAACGAGCAGTACAACATCGACGAGACCATCAAGGCGTACACCACCGGCGACCCGCAGTACGGGATCACCGGCGGCTTCCCCGCCAGCAAGATAGTCCTGGGCGTGCCGTTCTACTTCCGAGGCTGGTCGGGGGTGACGGCAGGCAGCAACTACGGCCTGTACGAGCCCGCGACCGGAGCCAGCCCGGTCCAGACCTACACCCAGGAGGCGGGCATCGCCGACTGGAAGGAGCTGGTCTCCCAGGGCCTGACCACGGGTGCGACGGTCCACTGGGACCCGACCACCGACAGCTCCTGGATCTACAGCAACGGCGACTTCTACACCGGTGACACCCCGCAGGCGATCACCGCGCGCGGCGCCTACGCCACCGCCAGCGGACTGGGCGGCATCTTCGCCTACTCCTTCGAGGGTGACGACTCGTCGAGCACGCTGATCAACACCCTGGTCAGCTCGATGAAGTAGCTCGATGACGTAAGCAGCGGCGCAGGAAGCAGGGCGGCGCACCGGACCCCCGGTGCGCCGCCCTTCGCCCTGTGGGGCGGTCAGACCTTCAGGTCGCGCAGCAGCTTGGCCACATGGCCGGTCGCCTTGACGTTGTAGAGGGCGCGCTCGACCTTGCCCTCCTCGTCCACGACCACCGTGGAGCGGATCACCCCGGTCACGGTCTTCCCGTACATGCTCTTCTCGCCGAAGGCCCCGTACGCCACCAGGACCTCCTTCTCGGGGTCGGCCAGCAGGGTGACCCGCAGGCTCTCCTTCTCCCGGAACTTGCCCAGCTTCTCCGGCTTGTCCGGTGAGATTCCGATCACGTCGTAGCCGGCCTCGGCCAGCACGTCCAGGTTGTCGGTGAAGTCGCAGGCCTGCTTGGTGCAGCCGGGTGTCAGTGCCGCCGGGTAGAAGTAGACGATGACCTTGCGGCCGAGGTGGTCGGCGAGGGACACCTGCTTGCCGTCGGCATCCGGCAGGCTGAAGGCCGGGGCCGGGTCGCCGGGCTGCAGTCGCTCACTCATCTTCGATGCTCCTGGGGTCGATGGGGACGGTCGCGCACAGAGAACGTACTCCGATGGCGAGTGCCGATGCGCGTGGCGACCCGCGACCTGACAAACTGTCCAAGAGCATCAGCATGGGGCGACGGAGGGAAGGTGTCCTCGTGGGCGAGGTCAGCACGAGGGGTCGGGACGGCAAGGACGTCCGCAGCGCAGCCCAGATCGAGGAGGACATCGCCCGGACGCGGAAGCAGCTCGCGGCCACGCTGGACCAGCTGGCCGTGGCGGTGCACCCGTCGACGATCATCGATTCGATGAAGGCGCAGGCCACGGCCAAGGTCCAGCAGACGGCGGGTCAGGCCTTCACCCGGGTGAACCAGGGCGTCGAGGCGGTCAAGGCGCAGTTCACCGACGAGAAGGGCAACCTGGACCGGAAGCGGGTCGTGCCCGCTGCGGCGATCGGTGCGGCGCTGGTCGTCGGCGTGGTCCTGCTGCGCCGTCGGAAGAAGTAGCGGCCGGGCCCCGTCCGCCGGGGCAGGACCGCCGATCAGGGCAGCTGTGTCGGCGGTCCGGTGTACGGTCCTTGGGTGAACGATTCCACCGACCGGGGCTATCCCCTTGGCGAGAAGCTGCCCATCCGGATGCTGCACGACCGGGTGCTGGTGCGCTCGGACGGCCCCGAGGGGGACCGCCGGTCGACCGGCGGCATCCTGATCCCGGCCACCGCCGCGCTGAGCAAGCGCTGCGCCTGGGCCGAGGTCGTGGCCGTCGGCCAGAACGTCCGCAGCATCGAGCCCGGCGACCGAGTGCTCTACGACCCGGAGGACCGCTCCGAGGTCGAGGTGCGCGGGATCCTCTACGTCCTGCTGCGGGAGCGCGACGTCCACGCGGTGGCGGCCGAGCGGGTCGGCGACACCGGCGGCAACACCGGGCTGTACCTCTGAGCAGTGGGGCCGCGCCGCCGCGAGGACTTCCGGCGGAGGTCCGGGAGTCGCGCGCGGCGGTGGCGGCGCTCTGGGCGGTGACCCGGATCCTGCTGGTGGCCGGCTCGCTGAAGGTGGGTCCGTTCGCGGCCCCGGGCGGTCTCGACTACTCCGTCTCCGAGGTCTACCAGCCGTGGTTCGAGCTGCTGCGGACCGGGACCTTCCCGCTGCACGACGTCGCCTGGCAGTACCCGCCGGGCGCGGCGGGGCCGCTGCTGCTCCCGGCGCTGCTGCAGTTCACCGACTACGGGCACGCGTTCATCCTGGTGTGCGCGCTCTGCGACGCGCTGGTGGCCTTCCTGCTGCTGCGCGCGGGTCGGCCGAGGGCGGACGGGTCGCCGCGCAGCCTGGCCGGCTGCTGGATCTGGACGCTGGGCCTGCCGCTGCTGTGGACGACCCCGTGGAACCGCTTCGACGTGATGGTGACGGCCCTGGCGGTGGCCGCGCTGGTCGCGGCCGCCGGGAGCGGGCGCCGGGGCGCGGCCGGGCCCTGGTCCGACGCCGCGTTCGGGCTGCTGGTGGGTCTCGGCACCCTGGTCAAGGTGTGGCCGGTGCTGCTGCTGGCGGGGATCGCGCGCGGTCGTCGGGGTCGGGTCGCCCTGGTGGCGGCCGGGACGACGGTGCTGCTGGGCACCCTGCTGTTCCTGGCGACGATGCCGGGCGCACTGAGCTTCCTGACGGCGCAGCAGGACCGGGGGATCGAGTTCGAGGCGCTGCCCGCGCTGCCCTTCCAGCTGCTCCGGCACCTCGGCTGGACCGGGCACGTCGGGGTGCACGAGGGCTCGACGGAGTTCCTCGGCCCCGGGGTCGGCTCGGTGGCGCTGGTCGGCGAGTTGCTGTCGGTGGCGGCGCTCGGCTGGCTGCTGTGGTGGGCGCGGCGTTCGGACCGGGGCGCGGAGACGGTGCTGCCCGACGCCGCGTTCACGGCGGTGCTGCTCTTCGTCGCCACCAGCCGGGTGCTCAGCCCGCAGTACCTGGTGTGGCTGGTCGGGCTGGCGGCCGTCTGCCTGGTCCGTCCGGCGACCTCGCAGCGCCTCCCGGCGCTGCTGGTGCTGCTCGCCTGCCCGCTGACGATGGCGGTGTTCCCCTTCATGGGCCGGGCGCTGGTGCACGGGTCGGTCCCGGCCGCGCTGCTGTTGACCCTGCGTGACCTGCTGATCGGCGCGGCAGCGCTGCTCGCGGCCCGGCGGCTGTGGACCGCGACCCGGCCGGCCCCGGAGCGGACGGCGGCGACGGAGCTCGGGACCGACCGTCCGGCGGCCCTGGACCCCGTCGCCTGACCGTCGTCCGACCGGCGCCCGACCGTCGTCCGACCGGCGCCCGACCGTCGTCCGACCGGCGCCCGACCGTCGTCCGAGCGGCGGTCAGGGCGCGGCGCCGAGCGGGACGGCGGGGGCGGAGATGGCGGCCCCGCTGGGCTGCACTCCGTTGTCCTGACCGGGGACGTTGCCGGCCGGGGGCGAACTCGGGGTGGTCGGCGGCGGCGTGGTCCCGGCCGGGACGGAGGGCGTCGTCGAGCCGCCCTGACCCGCTGTCTGGCTGGCAACCGGCTCGGATCCGGTGGCCGGCGGGTTGCCCGAGGCGCTGCTGGACGGGGTCGCCGGGGCGGAGGTCGAGGCGCTCGACGGGGCGGCCGTGGGCGCGGCGTTGCTGCTGCTGATCTGCAGGTCGAACGGCTCGTCGGGCTGCCCGTCGAGGGCGGCCGTCATGTAGTCGGTCCAGATCTGCGCGGGGAAGGTTCCGCCGTTGACCCGGGTGACCCCGGCCGCGTCGCCGAGCGACACCCGCCCGTGGGTGGTCGGGTCCTCGGCGAACAGGCCGACCGAGGTGACCAGCTGCGGCGTGTAGCCGATGAACCAGGCGGACAGGTTGCTGTCGGTGGTCCCGGTCTTGCCGGCCGCCGGCCGCCCCAGGCCGAGCGCGACGTAGCCGGTGCCGGCCGGGGTGATGACGCCCTGCAGCACCGAGGTGACGGTGTCGGCGGTGTCGCGGCTGAAGGCGGTGGCGGCCGGGTGCGCGGGAAGCGCCTTGACCGTGCCGTCATGGCTGAGCTGCTGCACCGACCAGGGGGTGATCTGCCGGCCGTGGTTGTCGAAGGTCGCGTAGGCCCCCGCCATCTGGATGGCGTTGGGGGTTGCCACGCCCAGCGCGATCGAGGGGTCGCTCGCGCTCATGCTGGGGGTGTTCGGCGGCAGCCCGGCGGAGATGGCGGCGGTGCGGACGTTGTTCAGCCCGGCGTCGGCGGCCTCCTGCGCGTACACGCTGTTGACCGAATCCTGCATCGCGAAGCTGAGGCTGATCTCGCCGTAGCTCTTGTCGTCCTCGTTCGGCGGCGCGTAGTGCAGACCGGCCGGGAGCCCCTGGACCTCGCGTCCGCTGGTCCCGTCGTAGAGGGTGCTCGGGGTGATCGGCACGCCGTCCTGGGTGGTGGCCTGGTTCTGCAGCCCGGCGGCCAGGTCGAAGGCCTTGAAGGTCGAGCCGACCTGGATGTCGGTGCGCAGGGCGTCGTTGTACTCCTGGACGGCGTAGTCCGGACCGCCGTAGGCGGCGAGCAGCTTGCCGGTGGCCGGGTCGACCGAGCCGGCGGCGGCGCGGACGTCCTTGGCCTTCTGGGTGTTCGGCAGCAGATCGGTGAACTCGGTCCGGACGGCGGAGGCCAGCGCGTCCTGGTCTGGTTTGACGAAGGTGGTGGTGATCCGCCAGCCGCCGGCCGCGAGGGTGCCCGAGTCGACGATGTTGTTGTCGTTGAGGTAGTGGTTGGCGATGTCGATGAGGTAGCCCGCCTGGCCGCCGACGCCGATGGTGGTGCTGGGTGCCCTGGTGGCCGGGAAGGTCATGCTGTTGCGCTCGTCCTGGTCCAGCCAGCCCAGCTTGACCATGCCGTCCAGCACGTAGTTCCAGCGGGCGACGGCCTCGGCCTTGCCCTGCGCGGTGGCGGTGCCCACGTCGTAGGCGCTGGGCGCCTGGAGCAGCGCGGCCAGGTAGGCCGCCTGCGGGACGTTCAGCTGAGCGGCGTTGATCCCGTAGTACGCCTGGGCTGCGGCCTGGATGCCGTAGGCGTTGCGGCCGAAGTAGCTGGTGTTGAGGTAGCCGGCCATGATCGTGTCCTTGCTCTCGGTCTGGTCGACCTTGAGCGCGATGAAGAACTCCTTGGCCTTGCGGACCAGGTTCTGCTCCTGGGTCAGGTAGTAGTTCTTGACGTACTGCTGGGTGATGGTGGAACCGCCCTGGAGGCCCTTCCCGGTGACGGTGTACCAGCCCGCGCGGACGATGCCGGTGATGCTGACGCCCCGGTTGGTGTAGAAGGTGCGGTCCTCGGCGGAGACCGCCGCGTGCTGCATGTTGATCGAGATCTGGCTGATCGGGACCGAGACCCGGTTCACCGCGCCGGTCCGGCCCAGCTCGGTGGTGTTGTCGGCGTAGTAGTAGACATTGCTCTGCGCGGTCGCGGCTGCGTTCGGGTCGGGCACGGTGACCAGCATGTACATCGCGACGAAGGCGCCGATGCCGATCAGCAGCAGGGCGAGGACGCCGCCGAGGACCATCCGCCAGGTCGGGATCAGTCGCCGCCACCAGGGCTTGGCCTTGCGGGCGGCCCGCCGGGCCTGCTTCTTGGCCCGGCGGCGGTCCCGCCAACCGGCGCCGGGGCCGCCGCCCTCGGCCCGGTCCTCGGCGGCCAGGGCGTCCGGTGCGGGCGGCCAGCCGCCGGCGGCCGGCGGCGGCGTGGGCGGGGTGGTGGACGTGGGCGGGGTGGGCGGGGTGGAGGACGTGGGTGCGGCCGGGGCGGGACGGGCGTGGAGCCCACCGGGCGACCGGTGCCGGGAGCCGGGCCGTCCTGGCCGTGCTGCCCCTGCGGGCCTTCGGGGCTGTCGGAGTCGTCCCGGCCCCAGCCGGGGCCCCAGTCCGGTCCCTTAGGTCCTTGGCTCATCGCGCGCTGCTCCTTGGCCCACTGCGGGGCGTTGCTGACACTCTGTGACCGTCTGACGCCGTGTTGTGAGTCCGATTATGTTCCGTCAGCTCCCTCGATGCCCCATTGGTCGGCTGCAAACGGGGTGCGGCGTGGCGGTCGGAGTGGCTATCCTTCGGGAACCCACAACTTCACACGGTCCCAGCCCCTTCGCTCACCCCCCCGGGTGGCAGCGGACGGGGCCTGGTCGGCGTGCGCCCGTATCCGACGGATTTCTGCGCGCCCCAGGTCAGGACGGGCCTCAGGCCACGCCCTGGCGGGATCCGCCATGCCCTGATCCGTGCCGCTGCCTCCGCGCGGCCGACGAGAGGACGTGCCCCCGATGAGCCCGACCATGAGCCGAACCGTCGCCGAAGCCCGCCCGCCCGACCCGGAACCCCCCGATCCGGACCCCGGGCGGCGGCGCCACGAACTCCGCTCCGCCTCCAGGCTGTACACCGCCGTCGCCCGGGGCAGCTTCCGCCGCTACGCCACCTACCGCGCCGCGACCTGGGCCGGAACCTTCACCAACACCGTCTTCGGCTTCTTCATCGCCTACACCTACCGGGCCCTCTGGGAGATCCGGCCGCACCTCGGCGGCTACGACCTCAGTGCGGCCCTCACCTACGTCTGGCTCGGCCAGGCCCTGCTGATGCCGGTGGCCGCGATGGGCGGCGGCGTCCAGGACGACCTGGAGGCGCGGATCGTCTCCGGCGACATCGCGGTGGACCTCTACCGGCCGGTGGACCAGCAGGGCTGGTGGCTGGCGAGCGACCTCGGCCGGGCGGCCTACCACCTGCTGTCGCGCGGGGTGCTGCCGCTGCTGGTCGGCGGCCTCTGCTTCCATCTGCGGATGCCCTCCGGCGGCCTCGCCGAGGAGGTGCTGACCTGGTCCTGCTTCCTGCTGTCGCTGCTGCTCGGGATCACCGTCAGCTTCATGATCCGCTACATGACCGCGCTCACCGGCTTCTGGCTGTTGGACCCGCGCGGGATGCGGCAGGTCGCGCTGGTGCTCGGGATGTTCTGCTCCGGCTTCCTGCTGCCGCTGACGCTCTTCCCCTCGGGCCTGGCGACCCTCTTCCAGCGGCTGCCCTGGGCCGGGATGGTGCAGATCCCCGAGGACGTCTTCCTCCAGCGGCGGACCGGGGGCTCGCTGCTCTCCGGGCTGGCCCTGCAACTGGCCTGGGTGCTGGTGCTGGTGCTGGCCGGCCGGCTGGTGCAGCGGGCGGCGGCCGCCAAGGTGGTGGTCCAGGGTGGGTGAGCAGCCCGGCTCGCTGGTCCGCACCCTCGACGCACTGCGCGCCTACCGGCTGATCGCCGGGATGTGGCTGCGGGCCTCGATGGCCTACCGGACCTCCTTCTGGATCACGGCCGTCGGCAACGCGGTCACCTCGGCGCTGGACTTCGTGGTCATCGCCATCATGTTCCTGCACACCACCGCCCTCGGCGGCTGGACCCTGCCGCAGGTCGCCTTCCTCTACGGCACCTCCGGGCTGACCCTCGGCCTGGCCGACCTGCTGGTCGGCAGCCTGGACCAGCTCGGCCAGCGGGTCCGCGACGGCTCGGTGGACGTCGTCCTGGTCCGCCCCGCCGCCGCGCTCGCCCAGCTCGGTGCGGACCGTTTCGCGCTGCGCCGGGCCGGCCGGGTGGTCCAGTCCGGGCTGATCCTGGGCTGGGCGCTGAGCCGGCTGCCGATCGACTGGACGGCCGGACGGCTGCTGGTGCTGCTCGTCCTGGTGGTCTGCGGCACCGTCATCTTCGGCTCGGTGTTCGTGGCCGGGGCGGCGTTCCAGTTCTTCGCCACCGACGCCGCCGAGGTGCAGAACTCGGTCACCTACGGCGGCGCGACCATGCTCCAGTACCCGCCGACCATCTACGCCCGCGACCTGGTCCGGGGCGTGGTCTTCGGGGTGCCGCTGGCCTTCGTGAACTGGCTGCCCGCGCTGTACGTGCTCGGTCTGCCGGACACCCTCGGCCTGCCCGGCTGGTTCCGCTTCGCCTCGCCGCTGGTGGCCCTGGCCTTCGCCACCGCCGCCGGGCTCCTCTGGCGGGCCGCCCTCCGCTCCTACCGCAGCACCGGAAGTTGACCACCCGCCAGCGATACCTGGACAGGAGAGACATGGCCATCATCGAGGTCGAGAACGTCGCCCGCAGTTTCACCGTCCGCCGCAAGGCCGGTCGGCTGCGGCGCGAGCGCACCGAGGTCCGCGCCGTCGAGGACCTCAGCTTCAGCGTCACCGCCGGGGAGATGGTGGGCTACATCGGCCCCAACGGGGCGGGCAAGTCCACCACCATCAAGATGCTCACCGGCATCCTCGTCCCCAGCGCGGGACGGCTGCGGGTGGCCGGCGTGGACCCGCAGCGCGACCGCACCCGGCTGGCCCGCCGGATCGGCGTGGTCTTCGGCCAGCGCACCACCCTCTGGTGGGACCTGCCGCTGCGCGACTCCTACGAGCTGGCCCGCCGGATCTACCGGATCGAGGACGCCCGCTACCGGCGCAACCTCGACCGCTGCATCGAGCTGCTGGGGCTCGGCCCGCTGCTGGACGTGCCGGTCCGTCAACTCTCGCTCGGGCAGCGGATGCGCGGCGACATCGCGGCCGCGCTGCTGCACGACCCGGAGGTGCTCTACCTGGACGAGCCCACCATCGGTCTGGACGTGATCAGCAAGAACCGGGTCCGTGAGTTCCTGGCCGAGATCAACGCCGAGTCCGGGACGACGGTGCTGCTCACCACCCACGACCTGACCGACATCGAACGGCTCTGCTCGCGGGTGATGGTGATCGACCACGGCCGGGTCGTCTACGACGGCGGTCTGGACGGCCTGCACGAGGCGGGCCGGAGCGAGCGCACCCTGGTGGTCGACCTGGCGCTGCCCGCCCCGCCGATCGACGTCCCCGGGACCCGGGTGGTCAAGGTCGAAGGACCGCGCCAGTGGCTGGCCTTCCCGGCCTCGGCAAGCGCCGCCCCGCTGGTCGCCGCCGTCGCCGCGGCGCATCCGCTGGTCGACCTCTCGGTCCGCGAACCCGCCATCGAGGACGTCATCGCCCGGATGTACGCGTCCCCCGGACCGGCCCTTGCGACGGCGAGGTCCGGCCCGACCGGCTGAGGCCGGCCGCGGCCGCGGGGACCGGGGCGGCTTGACGGTTCCCGCCGCCGTGGTCCACCATTCCACTACTCAGCTAGTGGAATGGATGGTGCGATCGTGTTCGCCTTCCGGATCGACCGGCGGAGCGGTGTCGCCAGCTATCTCCAGATCGTGCAGCAGGTCGAGAGCGCCCTGCGGCTCGGGCTGCTGGAGCCCGGCGACCGGCTCCCCACTGCCCGGGAGGTGGTGGAAGCGACGGCGTTGAACCCCAACACCGTCCTCAAGTCCTACCGCGAACTCGAATCCCGGGGGCTGGTCGAGACCCGGCGCAGGCACGGGACGTTCGTGGTGGGCACGCTCGGCGTGGCCCCGGCGGACTCACCGTGGCACGCCGAACTCGCCGAAGTGGCCGGCCGCGCCCGCGCGGCCGGCCTGGAACGCGACGACCTCGACGCACTCTTCGGGTCCGTGCTCAACGACCTCTACCCCAGAAGGATCACCGATGACGTCCCCCAGCAGCAGCCCCGAGGCGGCGCTCACGGCCCGCGGACTGACCGGGCGGCACCGTCGCCGGGGCCCTGATGTCCTGGCGGACGCGACCTTCCAGCTTCCCGCCGGCGTCATCTGCGCCCTGGTCGGCCCCAACGGCTCGGGCAAGTCGACCCTGCTGGAGCTGGCCGCGGGCGTCCAGCGGCCCTCCGCCGGCACCGTGGAGGTCTTCGGGCAGCCGGCCCGGACCGGCCACCCGCGGGTGGCCTACCTGCCCCAGGACCGCCCGCTGTTCCGCAGGTTCACCGTGGCGGAGACGCTGTGCTTCGCCGCCCGGGCCAACCGGGGTAACTGGGACGCCGGGATGGCGCAGCAGGTGGCCGACATCTCCCGGTTCGACCGCAGGGACCAGGTACGCGACCTCTCTGGCGGCGAACGCACCCGGGTCGCTCTCGCGGTCGCCCTGGGCAAACGCGCCGACCTGCTGCTGCTCGACGAGCCCATGGCCGACCTCGACGTCCTGGCCCGCCAGGAGCTGATGGGGCTGCTCATGGCACACGTCGCCGACACCGGGTGCACCGTGGTGATGTCCTCGCACATCATCGCCGAGCTGGCCGACGCCTGCGACCACCTGCTGGTCCTCCACGAGGGCCGGGTGCGGCTGTGCGGTGAGATCGAGGAGCTGACCGACGCCCACGCGGTGGTCACCCTCCCCGGCGGAACCGGCCAGTTGGCCGGGCACGTCGTGGTTGAGTCCCGTCCGGCCGGTCGCGGCACCACCGCGCTGATCCGGCCCGCCGCCGTGCTGCCCGCAGCCTGGCAGGCGGAGCGGCCCTCCCTGGAGGAGCTGGTCCTCGCCCACCTCGGCACGCCGACCGCCCCCGCGCTCGCCCTTCCCGCAGATCCCCGACACCAGGACACCGCCGCATGAGCACCATCGCCCTCGACACCCCCGAAGCCCGGACCACCGGCGAGCACTGGCCCCTCGCGCGCACCGTCGCGCGGATCTACCGGCGGCCCGCCCTGGTGCTGCTGCTGGCGATCACGGGCATATCCGCCCTGCTGGTCTACCGCTACCACGGCTGGGCCGGTGACGTCGCGCTGCGCGAACGCGTCGGCGCCTACTCCTTCGGCTTCCTCAGGATCAACTCCTTCTCCACGTACGGCGGACGCATCGCCTTCCTGCCGGCCCTGTTCGCCGCCCTCCTCGCCGGCCGGGCGACCGGAGAGGAATGGCAGGCCCGGCTGACGGTACTGACGCTCGGCCAGTCGATCTCCCCGCGACGCTGGTTCGGCGTCCGCTGGTCGATGCTGGCGGCGCTCCTCACCGTCCTGGTGCTGCCCCTGGTGGTGCTGTACCGACTCAATGTCGCCCGCGCCGACCACCTGGGCCTGCTCAGTCCCGGCGACCAGGCCCAGACGATCATCCTCACCGTCGGCCCGGTCACCCTCGCCTACGTGGTCCTGGGCGTCGCCGCCGGCGCGCTGGCCGGAACCGTCCTGCGCAACACCTGGTCCGGCGCCCTCGCCGGGGCCGCACTGACGTGGGTGCTGACGGCTCTGCTGGTGCGCTCCCGGGCGGCACTGCTGCTGGACTTCCCGGCCCTCTCCAAGGTGCACGGCACGGCCCCCGGCGGCTTTCTGGGCATGCAGTTCTACGGACTGCTGCCGTGCGACAGCCTGCTGCAGAACTCGCTCTCACGGGCGGACTACTGGCCCTACCAGTTGGCGCAGTCCGCAGTCACCCTCGCGGTCGCCGCCCTGCTCGCCCTGCTCGCGTTCCGGGTGCTGCGCCGCCACACCGGCAACCTCTGATCCCGGCGATCCCTGTTCGGCCGCCGTCCCTGGTCCGATCCTCATGCGATCAGGTTCCCATGGTCGACAGCCCTGGGAGTGGGAGCGTTCACGGATCGGGTCGGGTGGTGGCCCGGGTCGGGGCGGTACCGGCTGTAGCTGATTTTTTGGCGCTGACCGACGGCCACCGGCGAGGCCTCCGACCGCAGCGGCCCGCGCCGCTGCGGCCGGGCGGGCGCCGGCGGATTTCACAGTCTGGTCCAGACCAGTAACCGCCGGCCCGGCGTGGGAGATTGAGCCGACTCGGACAACTGGGAATCATGGCCGCCATGACGGAGACGGCACCGGCGGAGCGCGGGTCCAGCAGGCGATCGGGCGGGAGGACGGCGGCCGCGGTGCTGCTGGCGGTCGCGCTGGCGCTGGCGGCGGCGGGGTGCTCGTCAGCGCGGCACCCCTCCGGATCGGCGGACTCGGCGGTGTCCCGCGCTGCCGTGCCGTCCCGCGCGGTCGTGCCGGCCGCGGCGCTGCCGGTCTCGCTGGTGCCGCTGCCCTCGCAGCTCGCCGTGACCGGCGGGCCCGGCTATCCGATCACCTCGGCGACGGCGCTGGAGGCCACCGGCGGGGCGGCGGCGGTGCAGGTCGCGGGGCAGTTGGCGACCCTGCTGCGGGGGACGACCGGGCTCGTCCTGCCCGTACGGAACGACGCCACCGCCGCCGACGGGATCGTGCTGCGGCTGGTCCCGGGCGGGCCCGGCGGCGGTTACGGGGCCGAGGGCTACGACCTGGTCTCCGGGCCTGCCGGGGTGACCGTCACGGCCTCGGCCGGCGCCGGGCTCTTCCACGGGGTGCAGACGCTGCGCCAGCTGCTGCCCGCCCGGGGCGACGGGACGGTGCCGGCGGTACGGATCGCCGACCGTCCGCGCTACCCGGTGCGCAGCGCCCAGTTGGACGTGGCCCGGCACTTCTTCCCGGTGCCGGTGGTCGAGAAGTTCGTCGACCTGCTGGCGGAGTACAAGTTCGACTACCTGCACCTGCACCTGACGGACGACCAGGGCTGGCGGATCGCCGTCCCCGGACTGCCCGGACTGACCGGGATCGGGGCGTCCACCGAGGCCGGCGGCGGCCCCGGCGGCCACTACACCGACGCCGACTACCGGGCGATCGTGGCCTACGCGGCGGCCCGCTACATCACCGTCGTCCCCGAGGTGGACCTGCCGGCGCACATCAACGCGGCGCTGACCGCCTATCCCGGGCTGGCCTGCGCCGGGAGGTCGGCGCCGACTCCGTACAGCGGGATCGGCGGCGGATTCGACAACGTCTGCGCGGCGAAGCAGCAGACCTACACCTTCATCGACCGGGTGGTGGGCGCGCTCGCGGCGATGACCCCGGGGCCCTGGATCGGGATCGGCGGGGACGAGGCGACCACGCTCGACGCCGCCGACTACGCCGAGGTCATGACCAGGGCGTCGGCGATCGTCCGCGCCCATGGGAAGCAGCCGCTGGCCTGGGAGGACGCGGCGGCGGCCGGCCCCGGCGGGCCCGCGGTGCTGGCGGTGTGGCACCCGGCCGCCCAGGAGGCGGCACGGCTGCGCGGCCAGGTCGTGGCGGCGGCGCGGCGCGGCGTCCCGCTGGTGATGGAGCCCGCCGACCACGCCTACCTGGACCAGAAGTACAACCCGGCGACCGCGCTCGGCCTCCGGTGGGCCGGCTACGTCGACACCGAGCGCTCCTACGACTGGAATCCGGACACCGGGTTGCCGGGCCTGCCCTCCGGCTCGGTCACCGGGGTCGAGGCGGCCCTGTGGACCGAGACCCTGCCCACCCCGCAGGACCTGTGGACGATGCTGCTGCCCCGGCTCCCGGCGCTGGCGGAGGTCGGCTGGAGCCCGCAGGCGGTGCGGAGTTGGCCGTCCTTCGCCCGGCGGCTGGCGTCCCAGGCGCCGCGCTGGGACGCCCAGGGCTACTCCGGCTGGACCCACGACGCCGGGGTGCCCTGGCCGGCCGGCGCCTGAGGCCGGCCGCCGGGGCGGTCAGCTGCGCCGGAGCGAGCGCAGCGCGCGGTGGACCAGGTCGACCGAGCCCAGCGTGGTGGAGCCGTGGGCGCAGAGCCGGATCTGGTCGGCCCGGACGGTGGCGGTGACGCCGTGCGCCTCCAGCGCCTTGCCCACCAGCGCCGGGTCGGTGGCCGGCATGGCGAAGGCGACGATCCCGGCGCGTTCGGCCTCCGAGGTCGGCGACAGCACCAGGCCGCCGACGCTGCGGACGGTGTCGATCAGCTGGTCGGTGCGGACGGAGATGTGGGCGGCGATCCGGCGGATCCCGGCCCGTTCGACCAGTTCCAGGGCGCGGGCCAGGCCGCCGGCCGCGATCGGGCTGAGGTTGGTGATCGAGAACCGCTGGGCGCCGTCGGCGGCCCGGTGCCCGGCGCCGTCGAAGAGCCCCGCGTCCTCCACCCCGGTCCACCCGGTGAGCACCGGCTCCAGCCGCTCCAGGGCCAGGTCGGAGGCGTAGAGGAAGCCGGTGGACCAGCCCGCGCGGAGCCATTTCTGGCCCCCGGTGACCAGCAGGTCGGCGGCGGTCCAGGGCAGCACCGTCGCGCCCAGGCCCTGGATGGCGTCCACGATCAGCAGCCGGTCCGGGCCGATGACCTGCTTGATGCCGGCCAGGTCGGCGCGGAAGCCGGTGCGGAAGTCCACCGCCGAGAGTGAGACCGCGACGGTGTGCGGGGTGAGCGCCGCGCGGACCAGGTCCGGGGTGATCCGGCCGAGCCGGTCGGGGGAGAGCGGTACCGGCCGCACCCGGTCGAGGGCGGCGGCGCGCTGCCAGGGGTACAGGTTGGCGGGGAACTCGTGCGCGGGGACCAGCACGGTGCCGCGCGGCAGGCCGAGCGCCGCGTGGAAGAGGCCGGTGCTGGCGTTGGGCAGCAGTGCCACCCGGTCCAGGTCGGGGCCCTCGCCGGGCAGTCCCAGCAGCCGCGCCGCCGCCTGACGGGCACGAACTTCCTGTCCCATCAGTTCGTCCACCGTATGGGAGGTGCAGTGGGCCGCCTGGGTGGTCAGGGCCGCCGTGGCCTCGGCGACGTCCGCCGAGGGCGGTCCGAAGCGCCCGAAGTCGAGGTAGCCGTCCGGCTCGATGAAGTGTTCGGCGTAACCGGACAGGCCACCGGGGCCCGGGAGGGGAGACATCGGGGCGGGGACTCCCGTTCTGCGATCTCGAAAGGGTATGACTGGGGACGTGGATACGCTCGAAGACAGTAAAGCCGACGCGCCGGTGGGCGTGCGCTACACCGCGTCGGACGAGGTGAAGCGGCGTGGCGTCCGCCGGATGAAGGCCATCGCCACCGGTTTCCTGGCGGTGGCGACGGTGGTCTACGCCCTGGCGAGCTGGGGCGTGCACGCCCACGTCGGAGCCTGGGCGGGCTATGTCCAGGCGGCGGCCGAGGCCGGGATGGTCGGCGCGCTGGCCGACTGGTTCGCGGTCACCGCGCTGTTCCGGCGTCCGCTGGGGCTGCCGATCCCGCACACCGCGATCATCCCGACCAAGAAGGACGTGTTCGGCCGCAGCCTCGGCCAGTTCGTCGGCGAGAACTTCCTCTCGGTCGAGGTGGTCCGGGGCCGGCTCGAGGCACTCGGGGTGGGGCGGCGGCTGGGGGAGTGGCTGGCCGCACCCGGCAGCGCGGAGAAGGTCACCAGGGAGGCCTCGGCGGCGCTGCGCGGCGCGCTGGCGGTGCTCAGGGACGAGGACGTACAGGCGGTCGTCGGCGAGGCGGTGACCCGGCGGGCGGCGGCGCAGCCGGTGGCCCAGCCGATAGGGGCGATGCTGGCCCGGATCGTCGCCGACGGCGGCCACCGGGGCGTGGTGGACCTGTGCGTGCTCCGGCTGAACAGCTGGATGGTCGAGCACCGGGACGCGGTCGTCCAGACGATCTCCGAGGGCACGCCGGGTTGGACCCCGAAGTTCATCGACCGTCAGGTCGGCGTCCGGGTCTACCGCGAGCTGCTGCGCTTCGCGGAGGAGGTCAGGGACGACCCGCAGCACGCGGCCCGGGGTGCGGTCGACAGCTTCCTGGAGGACTTCGCCAAGGAGCTGCAGACCGATCCGGAGACCATTGCCAAGATCGAGCGGGCCAAGGTGGAGCTGCTCGGCCGCAGCGAGGTGCAGGACCTGATCGCCTCGGCCTGGAGCGCGATCCGGTCGATGGTGCTCCAGGCCGCCGAGGACGAGGACAGCCAGCTGCGGGTGCGGCTGCGGGACGGCATCCGCTCCTTCGGCGCCCGGCTGGCGACGGACGAGCGGCTCCAGGCGAAGCTCGACGGCTGGCTGGAGGACGCCGCCGAGTACCTGGTCGACACCTACCGGTCCGAGATCACCTCGCTGATCTCGGAGACGGTGGCGAGCTGGGACGCGAACGAGGCCTCCCGCAAGATCGAGGCCAATGTCGGCCGCGACCTCCAGTTCATCCGGATCAACGGGACGGTGGTGGGCGCGCTGGCCGGGCTGCTGATCCACACCGTCTCGACGCTGGTCTGAACGACCGCCGTCTGAACGACCGCCGTCGGAACGACCGCGGCGGCAACGGCTGTGAGACGCTGAGGTCTTTGGCCGGACGGGGACGAGAGGGGCAGCGGGATGGCAGCGGCAGTGGCGGGGACGGGTCCGGGGACCGGCCTGGAGGAGTTCGTGGCCGGGCTCCCCAAGGCGGAGCTGCACGTCCACCATGTCGGCTCGGCCTCGCCGGCCGTGGTCGCCGGGCTGGCCGCCCGCTACCAGGGGCTGACCTCGGTCCCGGCCGACCCGGCGGAGCTGGCGGCGTACTTCGAGTTCACCGACTTCGCGCACTTCATCAAGGTCTACCTGTCCGTGGTCGACCTGGTCCGCGACGCGGCCGACGTCCGGGCGCTGACCTACGGCATCGCGGTGGACATGGCCCGGCAGAACATCCGCTACGCCGAGCTCACGGTCACCCCCTACAGCTCGGTCCGGCGCGGGATCCCCGGCGAGGCGTTCATGGAGGCGATCGAGGACGCCCGGAAGGCCGCCGAGGCCGAGCTCGGCGTGGTGCTGCGCTGGTGCTTCGACATTCCCGGCGAGGCCGGCCTGGAGTCCGCCGAGATCACCGAGCGGCTGGCACTGGACCTGCGGCCGGAGGGACTGGTCAGCTTCGGCCTGGGCGGCCCCGAGGTGGGCGTCCCGCGTCGGCAGTTCCAGCCCTACTTCGACCGGGCCCGCGCCGCCGGGCTGCACAGCGTCCCGCACGCGGGTGAGGCGACCGGCCCGGAGACGGTCTGGGACGCGCTGCGCTTCCTCGGCGCGGAGCGGATCGGCCACGGCACCACCTCGGTCCAGGACCCCCGGCTGGTCGACCACCTGGGCGAGCACCTGATCCCGCTGGAGGTCTGCCCGACCTCCAACATCGCGACCCGGGTGGTCGAGCGGATCGAGGACCACCCGCTGCGGCGGATGGTCGACGCCGGGCTGTTCGTCACCATCAACAGCGACGACCCGCCGATGTTCGGCACCGACCTGAACCACGAGTACACGGTCGCGGCCGAACTGCTGGGCCTGGACGAGGCGGGGATCGCCGAGCTCGCCCGGCAGGGTGTGCGCGCATCCTTCCTGGACCAGGGCGGCCAGGCCCGGATCATCGCCGAGATCGACGCCCATCTCGCCGGTTGGCAGCGCCCGGCCTGACCCGGGATTCCTCCGCCCCGCGGGGAGCCGAGTGCTCCCCGCGGGGTTTCCGTGCGTCCGGGCGTCGGCTAACTTGTATGAACAAGTTCCTGAATCTGTTCATGTCTGATTCATCGAACAGCGGCCGGTATGTCATTCGGAGGCTTCATGGTCGATTCCGTGAGAGTCATCGTCGTAGGAGCAGGCGCGCTCGGGACCATGCATGCATGGCATCTGGTCGAGCGCGGACATGAGGTAGTCCATCTGGAGCGCGAGGCACAGGCGCGGGGCGCGTCTGTGCGCAACTTCGGCCTGGTGTGGGTCGGCGGCCGGTCCAACGGGGCCGAGCTGGAGACCGCGCTGAGAGCCCGTCGGCTGTGGGAGGAGATCGCCGAGCAGGTGCCCGGCGTCGGCTTCCGCGCCAGCGGTTCGCTCACGGTGCTGCGCACCGAGGCCGAGCACGCGGTCGCCGCCGAGGTCGTCGCCCGGCCGGACGCCGCGGTGCGCGGCTGGGAACTACTGGACGAGGAGGCCGTGCGCAAGGCCAACCCGGCGCTGCGCGGCGAGCAGTTGGGCGCGCTGTGGAGCCCGCTCGACGCCCAGGTCGAGCCGCGGGTGACCCAGCGGGCGCTGCAGGCGCACCTGGCCGCCTCCGGCCGCTACACCTTCCTCGGCGGGCGCGAGGTCCGCGAGGTGCTGGACGCCGGCGGGCAGCGCGCGGTGCGGGACGACCGGGGCGAGGTCCACGGCGGCGACGCGGTGGTGCTGTGCACCGGCGCCTGGCTCGGCGGCCTGGTCCGCGAGCTGGCACCGGAACTGCCGGTGCGTCGGGTCCGGCTGCAGATGATGCAGACCGAGCCGCTCGGCGAGCAGCTGACCACCTCGGTCGCCGACGGCGACAGCTTCCGCTACTACCCGGCCTACGCCGGTCCGGCGCTGGAGGCGCTCAACGCCGGCCAGCCGCAGCACCCGACCGCCGCCGGCCACCGGATGCAGCTGCTGATGGTGCAGCGCGCCGACGGCTCGCTGACCATCGGCGACACCCACGAGTACGACCAGCCCTTCGGCTTCGACGTGGTCGAGGACCCGTACGCCTACCTGACCGGTGTCGCGGAGGGCCTCCTCGGCCGTCCGCTGCCGGCGGTCCGCCGCCGTTGGGCCGGGGTGTACGCGCAGTGCCTGGACACCACCGAGGTGGTGCACCGCGAGCAGGTGCGCGAGGGCGTGTGGCTGGTGACCGGCCCCGGCGGCCGGGGGATGACCTGTTCGCCCGCGATCGGCGAGGCGACCGTTGCGGAGATGGGACTCTGATGACTGATCCGACGAACGGCAGCACGCCGGCCCCGCTGCGCACCCGGCTGGTGGTGCTGGACATGGCCGGCACCACCGTCGCCGACGACGGCCTGGTGGAGCAGGCCTTCGACGCCGCCGCGTCCGCGCTGGGCGTGGTCCGGGGCACCGAGCAGCACGAGCGGATGGTGCAGTACGTCCGCGACACCATGGGCGAGAGCAAGATCAGCGTCTTCCGTGAGCTGTTCGGCGAGGAGGACGCCGCCCAGCGCGCCAACGTCGCCTTCGAGGCCGCCTACCACGACCTGGTCGACCAGGGTCACTGCGCGGCGCTGCCCGGCGCCGAGGACACCATTCGCGAGCTGCGGAAGTCCGGCCTGACGGTGGTGCTGACCACCGGCTTCTCCGGTCCGACCCAGCAGCGGATCCTGGACGCGCTGGGCTGGCAGGGCCTGGCCGACCTGGTGCTCTGCCCGGCCGACGCGGGCGGCCGCGGCCGTCCGTACCCGGACCTGGCGCTGGCCGCGCTGCTGCGCACCCGCGCGGCGGACGACGTCCGCGAGCTGGCCGTGGTCGGCGACACCGCGTACGACATGCGCTGCGGCGCGAGCGCCGGGGCGGGCGTGGTCGCGGGCGTGCTCACCGGCGCGCACGACGCCGAGCGGCTGCGCGGCGGCGGGGCCACCCACGTCCTGGGCTCGGTGGCGGAGCTCCCGGCGCTGCTGAACGGCTGACGCGAAACGGAAGGCCCCTCCCGCTCGCGGGAGGGGCCTTCGGCGTCGGCTCAGATCAGGTCGACCAGGTCGGCGATCGAGTCCGCCACATTGGTCGGCCGGTAGGGGAAGCGCTCGACGTCGGCGGCCTGGGTCAGACCGGTGAGGACGAGGAAGGTCGTCATGCCGGCCTCCATGCCCGAGACGATGTCGGTGTCCATCCGGTCGCCGATCATGGCGCTGGTCTCGGAGTGGGCGCCGATGGCGTTGAGTCCGGCGCGCATCATCAGCGGGTTGGGCTTTCCGACGAAGTAGGGCTCCACACCGGTGGCCTTGGTGATGAGCGCCGCGACCGCCCCGGTGGCCGGCAGTGCGCCCTCGGCGGAGGGTCCGGTCTCGTCCGGGTTGGTGGCGATGAAGCGGGCCCCGGCGTTGATCAGCCGGACGGCCTTGGTCATGGCCTCGAAGGAGTAGGTCCGGGTCTCCCCGAGGATGACGAAGTCGGGGTCGGTGTCGGTGAGGATGTAGCCGACGTCGTGCAGGGCCGTGGTCAGGCCCGCCTCGCCGATGACATAGGCGGTGCCGCCGGGCCGCTGGTCGTCGAGGAACTTGGCGGTGGCCAGCGCGGAGGTCCAGATGTGCTCGACCGGGACGTCGAGTCCCATCCTGGCCAGCCGGGCGTGGAGGTCGCGCTGGGTGTACATCGAATTGTTGGTGAGCACCAGGAAGGGCTTCCCGGAGTCACGGAGTCGCTTCAGGAAGGCGTCGGCCCCGGGGATCGGCACGCCCTCGTGGATGAGGACTCCGTCCATGTCGGTGAGCCAGGACTCGATCGCCTTGCGCTCTGCCACGTTGGTGTCTCCTAGGTCTTGCGATGGTTCTGAACGATTTCCCTGCATCGCTCCGGACCGGACACCGGCGGCCGGCCGGGCACCACTGTCTGCCCCAGCACCGTCAGCCTAGTCGTCCGTGGCCACAAGCAGCAGTGTGCTGCTCCGGGCGCGGCGCCGCCCCGCCCCTCTGTTCGAGGGCGGGGCCGTTCGCATGAGCGGTTCACCCGGTTGGCCACGGCGGATTGCCGACTGGCGGATGTCGCGCCATCAAAAAGTGGCATCTCGTCATATTTTGGGCTGGTAAGGGTGAATGGCCGAGACCCACCTCGGCGGCCCCGGACCGAGAGGAGCCCTGCGTGTTCGGCAGGACTGACGGGCAGTTGTTTCCACCGATGGTTCCTCCGGAGCCGGGCCCCGGCGGCCCGGCCGCCGACCGCGTCGCCGACCGCGCTGTCGCCGGCCGCCGCGTCGCCGACCGCGCTGTCCGGCGCGGGACCGCCGTCCGGCTGGTCTGCGCCACGGCGGCCCTCTCCGCGCTGGCCCTCGGCTGCGGCGGCCAGGCCGCGGCGGCGGTCCCCGGCGCCGCGCTCTCCTCGGCGCGGGCCCCGCTCGCGGACGTCCGCCCGCAGACCGACGGCCCGCCGGACGTTCCGCCGCCGGTCGCACGGCACCGCCGGCACCTCCCGCGCCCCGCGGTCCGGCCGCAGACGGTCCCGCCGCAGGCCGCCCGCCAGCAGGCAGTCCGTCAGCAGGCCGTCCAGCAGCAGGCGGAGACCACCACCCTGGTCACCGCCGGTGTCAGCAACGGCCCGGAGCAGCCGACCGCCGTCCCCGTGGTCGACGTCATCACCGCCGCCCCCGGCGTCACCCACCCCGGCGGCAGCGTCGACCTGCGGACCTTCGCCGACTGCGTGACCGGCAGCATCGTCACCTCGCCCGCCTTCGGCAAGGGCGCGGTGCTCGGCCCGGCGGCGGACGGCGGACTGTTCGCCCAGGCCACCGTCGCCCAGGGGACGGCGCCCGGCACGTACACCCTCACCGAGAGCTGCCGGGGGCGGACCGTCGCCAGCGGCAGCCTCACCGTGGTCCGGCGCGGACCGCTGGCCGCCGGCGGCGGTTGGGGGGCGACCCGCGACGTCGTCGCCGACCTGGGCGGGGTCCGGACGCTGGTGCCGGCCCGCTCCGCGGCGGCCGAGTACGCCTCGCTGGCGCTCACCGGCGCGGCGGCCCTCGCCGGACTCGTCCTCACGGTCCGCCGGCGGCGTCCGGCGCGTCGTGGCTGAGCAGGCCGGGCAGGCGCTGCGCGGGCTGCTCCACCGGCTGCCCCGGCAGCTGCGCCGACGGCTCCGCGCCCGACTGCGCGGTCCGCTGCGGGGCCGGCTGCGCGGTCGGCCGCGCGGGCGGGCCCGGCCGCGCTCGCTGCGGCGGACCCTGGGGACCGCCTCCGGCACGCTGTCCGCGCTGCTGTGCGCGGTGGCCCTCGGCGGCGCGGCCCTGGGGGTGGCGCCCGCCCAGCGCCCCGGGGTGCAGTTCGGCGTCCTGGCCGGGACCAGCCTCGGCAGCGGCTCCGGCAGCGCCCCAGGGGCCCGGTCGGCGGCCGACGGCGCCCCGGTCTCCTCGGACTCGCTCGGCCGGGGCGCGGACCCGGCCGTCCCGGCGACCCGGGCGCCGCTGCCGCGCTCCACGCCGCTGCAGCTGATGATCCCGTCGATCGGCCTGTCCGCGCCGCTGCTCGGCCTCGGCACCGACAGCCGGGGCAACCCCGAGGTGCCGCCGTTCTCGCAGCCGAGGACGGCCGGCTGGATCCGCGACTCGGTCACCCCCGGCGAGGCCGGCACCGCCCTCCTGGTCGGGCACGTGGACACCCGCACCGGGCCCGCGGTGCTGTGGAACCTCTCGGCGGTGAAGCCCGGGGCGCTGGTCGAGGTCGCCCGGCTGGACGGCTCGACCGCCCGGTTCACGGTGGACCGGCTGCGGACCTATCCCAAGGACGGCTTCCCCGACGCCCTGGTCTACGGCGCCTCGGCCGACGCCCAGCTGCGGATCATCACCTGCGGCGGCGGCTACGACCGGGCGCGGCAGGAGTACAGCGGCAATGTGGTGCTGTTCGCGCATCTCACCGGCGCGGGTTGAGTGCGTCTGCGCGGGAGAGCTGCGTACCATGTACGCAGCTCTCCCGCGGGGAGCGCGGGAAGCGTACTGGGCAGCAGCGCGGTGGGCGCGGGCCGAGCAAAGGGGCAGTGGTGGCGGCAGAGCAGTCCACGGGGCGGTCGTCGACACGGCTCCCGGTGTGGGCCAGGCCCCGGGTGGCCGGGCGGGGGCCGCAGCCCTCGCTCAGCGTCGGCGCGATCGTCGCGGCGGCCGTCGTCGTCGCCGACGCGGAGGGCGTGGAGGCGGTCTCCATGCGCCGGGTGGCCGGGGAGCTGGGCGTCGGCACCATGTCGCTCTACCGCTACGTCGAGACCAAGGACGACCTGCTCGACCTGATGACCGACGAGGTCTACGGCGAGGAGTCGCCGCTGCCCGAGGACGCCGGGGACACCGTCGGCCGGGGCGGCTGGCGGGCGGAGCTGTTCGGCTTCGCGGTCCGGTACCGGGCGCTGATGCTCCGCCACCCCTGGGTGCTGTCGGTGGGCGTGAGCCGGCCGCCGCTCGGTCCGCAGGTGCTGCGCCGCACCGAGCGGATGCTCGGCATCATGGGCGGCCTGGGCCTCCCCGTCCAGGCGGTCTCGGAGCTGACCGGGACGGTCGTGGCCTATGTCCGCGGCGTGGTGCTGGTCGAGATCGGCGAGGCGGAGCTGGTCCGCCGCACCGGGCAGACCGAGGACGACTACCGGGGCCTGGTCGGCCCCTACTTCGAGCAGGTGCTGGCCTCCGGCGAGTTCCCGCTGCTGGCCCGCTTCGTGGTGGAGGCCGACGAGCACCCCGACCCGGACCGGGTGTTCCGCGACGGGCTCGAACGGGTGCTGGACGGCGTCGCGGCGGGGGTGGCCCGGGAGCTCCGGCGCGACTGAGGGCGGAGACCGGGAGCGGGGAGCGGGGCGGCGGACTGTCGGTGGCACCGGATACCGTGCTGTGCAGTTCGGTCCGGTCCCTGCTGGAGGTCGCTCGCATGTCTACCACCCCCTCTTCGCTCGACGAGTTCGTCCTGCCCGAGTCCTGGCGCGAGGTGCTCGCGGGGGAGACGGCCAAGCCGTACTTCGCGGAGCTGGCCGGGTTCGTCGCCGCCGAGCGTGCCGAGGGTCAGGTCTTCCCGCCGAGCGGCGAGGTCTTCTCCGCCCTCAGCTCCACCCCCTACGGCCAGGTCAAGGTGCTGCTGCTGGGCCAGGACCCGTACCACGGCGAGGGCCAGGCCCACGGGATGTGCTTCTCGGTGAAGCGCGGCGTGAAGGTCCCGCCCTCGCTCCGGAACATCTACAAGGAGCTCGGCACCGACGTCGGCGTCACCGCGCCCGACCACGGCAACCTCCAGGCCTGGGCCGACCAGGGCGTGCTGCTGCTCAACGCGGTGCTGACGGTCCGGGCGCACGAGGCCAACTCCCACAAGGACAAGGGCTGGGAGACCTTCACCGACGCGGTGATCCGGGCGGTCGGCGAGCAGCCCGACCCGGTGGTGTTCGTGCTGTGGGGCGCCTACGCCAAGAAGAAGCTGCGGCTGATCGACACCTCGCGGCACATCGTGGTCCAGGGCGGGCACCCCTCGCCGCTCTCGGTCAAGCACTTCATCGGCACCCGCCCGTTCTCGCAGATCGACAAGGCCCTCGCCGACCTCGGCCGCACCCCGATCGACTGGAGCCTCCCGGAGTAGCCGCCCCGCCGGGCGGCCCGCCGGGGCGCCCGGCCTCAGCCGGCGAGCGTGGCGCCTTCCAGGTCGGAGCCGGCGTCCGGGCCGGTGACGGCCTCCAGGGCCGGTGCGCCGGCCGGGGACGGGACCGAGGCGGTCACCACCACGCTCGCCCCGTGCTCCAGCGAGGCGACCACCACGCCGTTCGGGCCCGAGGCCTCGGTGGCCTCCGCCACCGCCGCCGCCTCCCGGGCCAGCTGCGCCTCACGGGTGGCCCGGCGCTGCCGCTGCACCATCCGCGCGATCACCACGCTGACGACCGTGGCCGCCAGGCAGGACACCCCGAAGCTCAGCAGCCCGGTCTTGAAGGTGTGGGCGTTCAGGTAGCCGAGGCCGACGATGTAGGTCGCCCACACCGTCGAGGACACCGCCGACCAGCGCAGGTAGTGGCGCGGCGGCCGGGTGCTGGTGCCCACCGTCAGGTCCAGCAGCGAACGGCCGCCGGAGACGAAGCGGAACAGCAGTATCGTCCGCACCCGCTTGCTCTCCAGCGCCTCCAGCACATGCGCTGCGGCGGTGGCCGCGGTGGGGCTCCTGCGGAGTCGGCGCTGGGCCCAGCCGGCCGCGCGCCGGGAGACCTTGAGCAGCGCCACGTCCGCGCTGAAGGAGGCCAGGGCCACGCACAGGCCGAGGATCAGCGGCGAGGTGTGGGTGCCCATGGTGGCGGCGATCACAGCCGTGCCGTCCGGGATCAGCGGCATGAAGGCGTCCCCGAACACGGAGAGGACGGCGACTATGGAGAGCCATGAGGAGCCGAACAGGGACGCAGCCGCGCTCATGGGGCTCCTTGCATGGTGTTGTCTCAACAGGTCAGGGTGTTCGTCGAGAAACAACGTGAACCCGAGCCATGGTCACACCCGCGCCCACTCTACCGGCAGTGGGGGCGGGGGGTTCTTACCGTGGCCATGAGCGGTGGCGCGGCAATCGTGCGACGGTCGAGCGGGCGGTCGGCGGAAGCGCCGGAACCGTTCGTTCCGTTGCTTTCTGTGACGTACTGTTCGCATTCCGTATGCCGAGGGGACGGGGGAATGCCCTAAGGAGTTTCTAGCGTCCTTCATGTGACTGCGACGACTGCACCTACGGCATCGACCCCACCGCAGCTTCCTCCACCCGGGCCGGCGCGGCGCCGGCGGCGTGCCCGGGCCACGCCGGTGCTGCGGCTCCGGATCCAGGCCGCCGCCGCGCTGGTCCTGGTGGCCGCGCTGCTGGTGGGCGCGCTCACCGCGTTCTCCCTCGCCCGCTCGGACCTGGACCGGCTGGCCTCGGTCTCCGAGCCCCGCGCCGTCGCCGCCGCCGACCTCTCCCAGGCGCTGGCGGACCAGGACGCCCAGCACGCCGACACCCTGGTCGTCGGTTACGCCTCGACGCCGCCGGCTCCGGGGCAGCAGCCGACGCTGGTGGCCGACGGCGTGCTCGCGGAGCTGACGGCCCAGGCCGACCGGCGCCGGATCAGCGCCGACCTCGCGGTCCTGGCCGCCTCCTACCCGGCCGGTTCGGCCGGCGACCGGACCGTGCAGGGGCTGCTGAACAGCCTCTCGCTCTACGACACCCTGAGCGGCACCTCGGAGTTCTCGGCCACCAGCCAGCAGGACCCGGTCGTCGGCCGCCCGCCGGAACTCGCGCTGGACTACTACGACCTGGCCGAGGGGCAGCTCCAGCAGACCACCCTGCCGCAGGCGGCGCAGCTGCTCGCGCAGGCGCAGCAGCAGGTCGCCGCCGACGGCGGCACCGCCCGGCGGGACGACCGGCTGGGGGCGCTGCTGCTGGGTCTGCTCGGGCTGGCGACGCTGGCCCTGCTGCTCCGCTGGCAGCGGGACCTGGCCCGACGGCACCGCCGGGTGCTCAACCCGGCCCTGCTGCTGGCGACCGCCTGCGTGCTGGCGGTGCTGCTGTCCGCCACGACGTCGCTGCTGGGCGCGGCCGACCAGGTCGCCACGGCGGTGGACCGGGGGTACGCGCCCTACACGGTCGCCGCCCTGGGCCAGGTCGAGGCGGCGAACGCGGAGGCCTCGGAGAGCCGCTGGCTGGTGGACGACGCCTACCGGGTGCCGCTGCAGCAGACCTACACCGGGCTGATGGACGACCTGGAGCGGCAGCTGGCGGGCCAGACCGGCGACCCGGCGGTGGCGCGGACCAGGACGGCCTATCTGGCGGCCGACGCCCGGCTGCGCCAGTACGCCGACGCCGGGCAGCTGGACCAGGCGTCCGTGCAGCTCACCGGGGTGACCCGGGGTGAGGTCGCGTTCGCCTCCTACGACTTCAGCACCCAGCTCGGCCGGCTGGCGCAGCAGGGGCTGCAGGTGGTGGACGTCCATCTGGCAGCCGCGGGCGGGGATCTCTCCGGCTGGGTGGTGCTGCCCTCGGCGCTGCTGGGGGCGGCACTGGTGCTGGTGCTGGTGGGGGTGAGGCCGCGACTGGCGGAGTTCGCCTGAGGCCGGGGCCGGACGGACCGCCCGCCGCTGCGGGGGGGGTTGCCCCCTCCGCCCTTATGCGTATAGCTTACGCAGTAGTGCGTAAGGCATACGCAGAAGCTTGCCGCGCGTCGGCAGACGAAGGGGGCACCGCCATGGACCAGGTCACCACCGGCAACCGCGCCGGACGGAGGGAGTGGCTCGGGCTCGCCGTGCTCGCCCTGCCGCTGCTGCTCGTCTCGATGGATGTGTCGGTGCTCTACTTCGCCGTCCCCTTCATCGGCCGGGCGCTCCACCCCAGCAGCACCCAGCAGCTGTGGATCCTCGACATGTACGGCTTCGTCCTGGCCGGACTGCTGATCACCATGGGGGCGCTCGGCGACCGGATCGGCCGCCGCCGGCTGCTGCTCATCGGCGCGGTCGCCTTCGGCGGGGCCTCGGTGCTCGCCGCCTACGCCACCGGCGCGGCGATGCTGATCGGCGCCCGCGCCCTGCTCGGACTGGGCGGGGCGACCCTGATGCCGAGCACCCTCGGCCTGCTCCGCGCCATGTTCCGGGACGACCGGCAGCGGGCCAGGGTGCTCACCGCCTGGACCGGCGCGATGACGGCCGGCATCGGCCTCGGACCGGTCGTCAGCGGCATCCTGCTGGAGCACTTCTGGTGGGGCTCGATCTTCCTGGTCAACCTTCCGGCGATGGCGCTGCTGCTGGTGCTCGGCCCGGTGCTGCTGCCCGAGTCGCGCACCCCGGCCGAGCGGCGCACCCACGGCTTCGACCTGCTCGGCTCGCTGCTCTCGCTCGGGGCCGTGCTGCCGGTGGTCTACGGCGTCAAGGAACTCGCCGGCAACGGCTTCGAGCCGCTGCCCGCCGTCGGCATTGTGCTGGGCCTGGCCGTCGGCGCGGTCTTCGTCCGCCGTCAGCTCGTCCACCCGGGCGCGCTGCTGGACATGTCGCTCTTCCGCCGCCGCGCCTTCAGTGCGCCGCTGATGGTCAACCTGCTGGCGATGGTGGCCATGGTCGGCATCTCGGTGTTCACCACCCAGTACCTGGAGTCCGTGCTCGGGCTGAGCCCGCTGGCCGGCGCGCTCTGGAGCCTGGCGCCGACCGTCGTCGTCGGCGGCTGCGCGCCGCTGGCGGCCGTGCTGGCCGCGCGGTTCCACGCCGCCTCGGTGATCGCCCTCGGCTTCCTGGTCGCCGCCGCCGGCTTCGCCGCGATGACCCTGGCCCAGGTGCACTCCGGGGTCTGGGTGATCCTGATCGGCGCCGGCCTGGAGGCCGGTGGGCTGGTGATGGTGATGTCGCTGATCACCGGCATGGTGCTGGGTGCGGCCCCGGAGGAGCGGGCCGGATCGGCGGCGGCCGTGCTGGAGTCGGCCACCGAGTTCGGCGGCGCGCTCGGCATGGCCCTCCTCGGCGCCCTCGGCACCGCGGTCTACCGGAGCGGGGTGCTCGGGGCGCTGCCGGCCGGACTGGCCCCGGCCGCCCGCACGGCGGCGGAGCAGACCATGGGCGGCGCCCAGGCGGTGGCCGCCGCCCTGCCGGGAGGGGTCGGGGACGAGGTGCTGGCCGCCGCCCGGCAGGCGTTCGTCCAGGGGCTGCACGCGGCGGCGATCGGCGGCGCGGTGCTGATGGTGGCCGCGGCGGCGCTGGCCGTGCTGCTGCTGCGCCGGGGCGCCGCGCCGACCCGCCTGTCCGTCCCGGCCGCCGCGCCGCGGGCCCCGGAGAGCGCTCACCGGGCGACGGTCGGCGGCTGATCCGGGCGGGGCGGACAACGCCCGGACCGCAGAAGGAACTTCGGACCGCCCGGGCACCCGCCCGGGCGGTCCGAGCACGTTCGCGGGACGTCATCGAATGTTCGCTCCGTAGTCACGGTGCAGCTGTCTGTGCGCGTTTCACTCTCAGGCGACAGGGTCGGGCCGTGACGCGCCGCCGAGGCCCGACCGCACCGCCGCAGGAACGCCCCGGCACCAACCTCCGTCCGTGCAGCACTCCCCTCCACGCAAGGGATGACCCCCCGCCATGGCCCGCATGCGCAGAAGCACCGCCCTGCTCGCCGCCGCGGTCGCACTCGCTGCCGTGGCCGGCTGTTCCACGTCGGCCGACCAGGCGAGCAGTGAGGCGCAGGCGCAGGCGGCGGCGGAGGCGGCCAGCGCCAACGGCAGCGTCAAGGCCACCATCAGCTTCATGGAGGACATGGCCGCTGGCGCCGGGAAGAGCACCCTCGCCAGGCTGACGGTCGAGTTCGAGCAGCAGAACCCCGGCATCACCGTCGACCTGGTGGAGGAGCCGGACGCGGCCTCCCTCCTCGCCAAGGAGACCGCCGCCGTCCGGGCCGGTCACGCTCCCACCCTGGGGCAGGTCACCGAGGGCTCGGCGGCCGGCTTCGCCGACCGGCAGCAGATCCTGCCGGTCAGTCAGTACGCGGACAGTGACCTCCCGTTGGGGCTCTCCAGCTTCTACATCGGAGTGCAGCAGGACCTGCGGCTGGCCGACGGGCAGCTCTGGATGTGGCCGCTGGGCGAGAGCGTCCAGCTGCTCTACTACAACCAGGCCCTGCTGTCGGCCAAGGGGCTGAACCCGCCGGTCTCCTGGGCCGAGTTCGCCGCCGAGGCCAAGACCCTGTCCGGCGGCGGCACCACCGCTATCAGCGTCGACCCGGGCAGCAGCGCCTCGCCGCAGGGGGGACAGGTCCTGTTCGCGCTGCTCGCCGCGGCCTTCGGCAAGCCCGACTTCGCGGCCAACGGCAGTCCGCAGCTGAACAGCCCGGCCGCGGTCGAGGCGCTGACCTACCTGTCCGACCTGAAGCGGGACGGCACGCTCGCGGTCGGTTCCGACGATCCGGGCGAGCGGGCGCTCGGGTCCCGGAAGGGCGTGTTCGATCTGGGCCCGGCCACCGGGTACGCGGGCGAGGCGCGGGCGGCGGGCGGGGCCGCCGCCCTGGGCACGGAGCTGCTGCCGACCGGTCCGGACAACGAGCCGGGCAATGTCGTCTCCGGCACCAATCTGGCGATGTTCGCCGGGTCCTCCGCCGTGCAGCAGGCGGCCGGCTGGAAGTACATGCAGTTCCTCGCCTCCACCCCGGTCCAGGCGGAGTGGTCCGAGGCCACCGGCTTCCTCCCGGCGTCGCCCGGAGCGCTGCTGCAGATGGGCGGCTACACGGCGAAGAACCCCTGGCTGACCACCGCCGTCGCCGCCCTCCAGTACGCCTCGGCGGCGCCCGCCTTCCCCTGGGTGGCGAAGGCACAGGGGGCGGAGGCCGTCGCCGTCGCGGCCGTGCTGGAGCAGGGCGCGGACCCGACCGTCGCGCTGGACGCCGCCCAGGCCGCCGCCCTGGCCGACCAGCAGGCCGGGCAGTGACCCGCCGGTTACCGGCCGGTGACCGCCGAGGGCGGGCCGGGACGGGCATCGAAAAGCGAACAACAGTACGGCAGGCTGTAAAGATCGCGTCATAATCGCGTCCGGCTATCAGGCCGGGGTCCATGCCGAGTCGAACATGGGCCCATTCCGATGTGGAGGGACGCGGTTCCATGGCAAGGCAGACGGGGACGCAGGAGGGGACACCCGAAGGGGTGCCCCTGGAGCCCGCAGCAGGAGTGCCGACCACCGCGACCACCGTGGCGCCGACCGGGTTGGAGCCCGCGCCGATCTCCCGCGCCGAGGGCCGCGACAAGCTGACCGCCCTCGGCGGCCTGGCCGCCCTGTCGCTCGACGCCATGGCCTCGGTCGCGTACGGCCCCGAGGCGATCGTCGTGGTGCTCGCCGCCGCCGGGTCCCACGGCCTCGGCTTCACGCTCCCGGTGACCATCGCCATCGCGGTCCTGCTCGGGGTGCTCACCCTGTCCTACCGCCAGGTCATCGCCGCCTTCCCGGACGGCGGCGGCTCCTACGCCGTCGCCAAGACCCACCTGGGCCGCCGCACCGCGCTGGTCGCCGCCGCCTCCCTGGTCATCGACTACGTGCTGAACGTCGCGGTCTCGGTCACGGCCGGCGTCGCCGCGCTCACCTCGGCCTTCCCCGGCCTCTACGGCGACCGGGTGTGGATCTGCCTGGCCGTGCTGGCCCTGGTCACCGCGATCAACCTGCGCGGGATCGCCGAATCGGCCCGCGCCTTCATGGTGCCGACGGCGGTCTTCGTCCTCTCCATCCTCGCCGTGGTCGTGGTCGGCCTGTTCCGGCACGCCCCGGTGGCCCTGCTGGCGACCGGACACACCTCCGAACTCGCCACCAACGCCCAGTCGGTGGGCCTGCTCCTGCTGCTCCGCGCGTTCGCCTCCGGCTGCTCCGCGCTGACCGGCGTCGAGGCCATCGCCAATGCCGTCCCCTCCTTCCGCGAGCCCCGGGTCAAGCGGGCCCAGCACACCGAGATGGCCCTCGGCGGGCTGCTCGGCCTGATGCTCATCGGCCTGGCCGTCCTCATCGGCCGCTTCCACCTCCAGCCCGTCGACGGCGTGACCGTGCTGGCGCAGCTCACCGACGCCTCGCTCGGCCACGGCATCGGCTTCTACGTCGTCCAGTTCGCCACCATGGTGCTGCTGGCCCTGGCCGCGAACACCTCCTTCGGCGGGCTGCCGGTGCTGCTGCGGCTGCTGGCCCGGGACAACCACCTGCCGCACGTCTTCGCGCTCCGTGCGGACCACCAGGTCTACCGGCACGGCGTGCTGGCCCTGGCGCTGGCCTCGGCCGTGCTGCTGGTCGGCTCCGGCGGGAACGTGAACAGCCTGGTCCCGCTGTTCGCCATCGGCGTCTTCGTCGGCTTCACCATCTGCCAGGTCGGCATGGTCCGGCACTGGTCCCTCAGCCGCTGCCCCGGCTGGCAGCGGAAGGCGGCCCTGAACGGGTTCGGCGCGCTGCTGACCGCGGCGGCCACGGTGGTCGAGACCCTCACCAAGTTCACCGAGGGCGCCTGGATCATCTGCATCACGCTGCCGCTGCTGGTCCTGCTGTTCGCGCAGATCCACCGCTCGTACGAGCGGATCGGGAAGCAGCTCGAACTCGGCTGCGTGCCCCAGGCCCCGGTCCGCACCCACTCCCTGGTCGTGGTCCCGGTCGGCGGCCTCTCCCGGCTCACCTACGAGGCCGTCTCCACCGCGGTCTCGCTCGGCGACGAGGTGGTCGCGGTCACCGTCGTCCACGCCGAGGGCGACGACGAGGACCGGGCCGCCGCCGAGGGCCTGCGCGCCAGCTGGGAGAGCTGGGACCCCGGCGTCCCGCTGGTCGGACTGCCCTCGGTGCACCGGGAGTTGGGCCGCCCGCTGGTGGTCTACCTGCGCGGGCTGAGCGAGGCCCACGCCTACGACCGGATCACCGTGCTGATCCCCGAGGTCGAACCGGCCCACTGGTGGACCTGGCCGCTGCACAACCAGCGCGGCGCGCTGATCGCCCGGGCCGTCCGGCGCGGCAGCGACGCCACCGTCTGCCGGCTCCGGATGCGCCTCTGACCCCGCGCCGCACCACCCGCCGACCGACCCGCTGACCGACCTGCTGACCGACCCGGTGGCCGGTGCGGTGACCCGTCCCGGTCACCGCACCGGCCACCGTCGTGCCGCCCTCCTGGCACTGCTCGGTCAAGATTGCGTCAGCACCACCCCTGTGCGTGTCAGGAAAGCGTTAACGCCGCTGCTCATCGCCCGCTCCATGAGGTTGCCTGCAGGAGAGTCCCTCACGGGGGCAGGGAAGCAGCGGGAAGGAAGCGCCGCAGGTGTCGCACCAGTACGAGAGCCCCGCGTACTACGCGCGCGCCGGATCGGGCCGGGGCCGGCTCAAGGTCCTGCTCGGCGCGGCGCCGGGGGTCGGCAAGACCTACCGGATGCTCGACGAGGCCCGTCGGCGCCACGAGCGCGGCAGCGACGTGGTCGTCGCCTATGTCGAGTGCCACTCCCGCCGGCACACCGAGGAACTGCTGAGCGGTCTGGAGGTGGTGCCCCGGCTGGAGCGCAGCTACCGGGGCGCCCGGTTCACCGAGATGGACGTCGACGCCGTCATCGCCCGCCGCCCCGAGGTCGCCCTGGTCGACGAGCTCGCGCACAGCAACATTCCCGGCGGGCTGCACGCCAAACGCTGGCAGGACGTCCAGGCCCTGCTCGAAGCCGGCATCGACGTGCTCACCACCGTCAACATCCAGCACCTGGAATCGCTCAACGACGTCGTCCTCGCCATCACCGGGATCCCGCAGCAGGAGACCGTCCCGGACGAGTTCGTCCGCCGCGCCGACCAGATCGAACTGGTCGACATGGCCCCGGACGGGCTGCGCCGGCGGATGGCCCACGGCAACGTCTACGCGGCCGAGAAGGTCGACGCCGCGCTCTCCAACTACTTCCGCGTCGGCAACCTCACCGCGCTGCGCGAACTCGCGCTGCTCTGGCTGGCCGGGCGCGTGGACGAGGGGCTCCAGGACTACCGGGCCGCCCACGGGATAGACCGGGTCTGGGAGGCCCGGGAACGCGTGGTGGTCGCGCTCACCGGCGGGCCCGAGGGCGAGACGCTGATCCGCCGCGCCGCCCGGATCGCCCACCTCTCGCCCCCGGCCCTGGAGGGCGAGGCCGCCGCGCACACCCCGGGACGCCCGGTCGGCGGCGCGCTGCTCGCCGTCCACGTGGCCCGCAGCGACGGCCTGGCCGACGCCAACCCGGCGGCCCTGCTGGCGCAGCGGCGCCTGGTCGAGAGCCTCGGCGGCACCGCGCACTCGGTCGTCGGCGACGACATCCCGCGGGCGCTGCTGGACTTCGCCCGCGCCGAGAACGCCACCCAGCTGGTCCTCGGCACCAGTCGGCGCGGACGGCTGCTCCGCTTCGTCACCGGGCGCGGCATCGGCGAGACCACGATCGAGCTCTCCGGCGACATCGACGTCCACATGGTCACCCACGAGAAGTCCGGGCAGGGACGCCGGCTGCCGGTCCCCGGGCGGCTGCACAGCCCGCAGCGGCGGATCGCCGGACCGGTGGTCGGCCTGATCGCGCCGATACTGCTGACCCTGCTCTGCACCCAGCTGCGCTCGTCGGTCAACACCACCAGCGACATCCTGCTGTTCCTGCTGGCCGTCGTCGGCACCGCCTGCCTGGGCGGGGCGGTCTCCGCGCTGGTGGCCTCGTTCGTGGCCTCGCTGCTGCTCAACTACTACTTCATCCCGCCGATCCACCGGTTCACCATCTCCGATCCCAACAACGTGCTGGCCCTGGTGGTCTTCGCGGTGGTGGCGATCATCGTCGCCAATATCGTCGACCGGGCCACCCGGCTGGCCCGCCGGGCCGCCCGCGCCACCGCCGAGGCGGAGACCCTGTCCGCGGTCGCCGGCAGCGTGCTGCGCGGCGACCGCGCCGTGCCGGCGCTGCTCGCCCGGCTGCGGGAGACCTTCGGCATGGACAGCGTGCTGCTGCGCCGCAACGGCCAGGAGATCGGCAGCGCGCACAGCCCGGTCACCGGCCCGGACGCGGCCGCGGCGGCCGACAGCGGCCCCCGGGGGACGGCGCGGCCGCCGCCGGGCCGACCGGCGCGGACGAGGACGGCGGCGCCGTCGAGGAGATCCCGGTCGGCGCCGACTCCGTGCTGGTGCTGCGCGGGCGCAGCCTGCCCGCCGCCGACCGGCGGGTGCTCTCCGCCTTCGCCGCCCACGTCGCCGTGGCCCTGGAGCGGGCCCGGCTCGCCGAGGCCGCCGCCGAGATAGAACCGGTCAAGGCCGCCGACCGGCTGCGGACCGCGCTGCTCGCCGCCGTCAGCCACGACCTGCGCACCCCGCTGGCCGTCGCCCTCGCCTCGGTCTCCTCGCTGCGCAGCGAGGACGTCCAGTTCAGCCCCGAGGACCAGAGCGAACTGCTGGCCACCGCAGAGGAGTCGCTGGCCAAGCTGACCCGGCTGGTGGAGAACCTGCTGGACATGAGCCGGCTCCAGGCCGGGGCGCTCACCCTGGACCTCCAGCCGACCGCGCTGGACGAGGTCTACTCCACCGCGCTGGACTCGCTCTCCGGCCTCGACTCCGCCCCCGTCTCGGCCCGGGGCCTCGACGCCGCGCCGCCGGTCCTGGCCGACCCGCCGCTGCTGGAGCGGGTCTTCGCCAACCTCATCGCCAACGCCGTCCGGCACACCCCGGCGGGCACCCCGGTGCTGCTCACGGCGAGCACCCACGGGGCCCGGGTGGAGCTGCGGGTGATCGACCGGGGTCACGGGCTCCCGGAGGCGGACCGGGACCGGATCTTCCAGCCGTTCCAGCGGCTCGGCGACACCGACAACGACACCGGCGTCGGACTGGGCCTGGCGCTCTCGCGCGGCCTGGCCGAGGCCATGGGCGGCACGCTCGAACCCGAGGACACCCCGGGCGGGGGCCTGACCATGGTCCTCTCCCTCCCGGCCGCCCCGCAGGAGCAGCTGCCGCACCAGACCGCAGCAGACGAGTACGACCGCGTCACCGCATCGGAAGGAACAGCCAGTTGACCCGAGTCCTGGTCGTGGACGACGAACCGCAGATGCTCCGGGCCCTGCGCATCAACCTGAAGGCCCGCAGCTACCTCGTCGCCACCGCCGCCGACGGAGCCAGCGCTCTGCGCCAGGCCGTCCGTACCCCGCCCGAGGCGGTGATCCTCGATCTCGGGCTGCCCGACCTCGACGGCGTCGACGTCATCCACGCCCTCCGGATCTGGAGCAAGGTGCCGATCATCGTGCTCTCCGGACGCTCCGGCGCGGCCACCATGGTCGCCGCGCTCGACGCCGGGGCCGACGACTACGTCACCAAGCCCTTCTCGATGAACGAGCTGCTGGCCCGGCTGCGGGCGGTGCTGCGCCGCCCCTCCCCGGAGGAGGCCCCGCTGGTGGCCGAGGTCGGCGCCTACACCGTCGACCTCTCGCGCTGCACCGTCCGGCTGCGGAGCGCGGAACAGCAGGACCCGGCCCCCGAGCTTCCGGAGGCGGTCCGGCTCACCCCCACCGAGTGGCGGGTACTGGCGCTGCTGATCGGCCACCCGGGACGGCTGGTGACCGGCCGGCAGATCCTGGACGAGGTCTGGGGACCCGGGCACGAGTCCAAGACCAACTACCTCCGCGTCTACCTGGCCGGACTCCGCCGCAAGCTGGAGCCCGACCCGGCCCACCCCCGACACCTGCTGACCGAGCCCGGCATGGGCTACCGCTTCCAGCCCTGAGCCCTGAGCCCTGAGCCCCGGCCCGGCCCCGCCCCGCCCCCGCTACCGGCGGTACTCGGCGAGGCGGGGGCGGACGCCGAGGAGGCAGAGCAGGACCACGGCCAGGCTGCCGCCGGCCATCAGCGGCACCCGGTCGGACAGTTCGCCCGCACCGCTGTGGGCGGCGGTGACGTAGGCGGCGTCGTTGATGCCGATCAGCTTGGTCAGCGCCTGGTCGTAGACGCCGAAGTCGGCGTTGGAGCCGCCGGCCGCGAGGCTGGTGTTGTAGGCGATGGCCTGGTCCAGCTGGCCGTCGGTCATCAGCGAGCGCAGGTGCCGGTCGTCCAGCTGGTACTTCTGGTAGGCGTCGAGGGTGGCCTCGGCCCCCGCCCGCTCGCCGGGGAAGGTGATGTTGCGGAACTCGGTGCCGAAGAAGCCGCCGAACTCCACGTCCTGGTGGTTGCGGTGGTAGTCGTCGATGGCGACCTGCAGCGGGGTGTCGTAGCTGGAGACCGAGGTGGCCAGGGGCAGGTCGGCCAGCTGCTGCGAGTCGGCGAAGAAGGACTGCTGGTACTGCGCCCGGCGGCCCTGGTCGAGCATGTAGCGGCTCTCGTCGGCGTTGGCGTCGTAGGAGATGGCGCGGGCGCGGTCCAGCGCCACGACCGAGTCGAAGGCGTCCCGGCGGGCGGTGTGCAGCTGGGTCCGTTCGGCCGGGAAGAGGGTGAGCGCGGTGCCGACCACCAGCAGCGCCAGCAGCGTCGCGGCGGCCAGCGGCGGGTTGACGATCCGTCGGTAGCGGCGCAGCAGCCAGCCCTGGAGGCCGAGCAGCGAGAGCAGCAGCAGCGTCCCCAGCACGGCGGTCCAGACCTCGGCCGCGGTCAGGTCGGAGCGCTGGGCGTCGTAGGAGTCGTTGTAGGCGGTGTTGTCGGCCTGCAGCAGCCGGTTGGCGGCCGGCAGCAGGGTGTTCTGCATCAGGTCGGTGGCCTGCCGGTACTCGGCCAGGGCGGTCGGGTCCGGGTGTCCGGCGGCGGCGCGCGCCTGGTCGTTCAGGGCCAGGGCGCGGGCGGCGAGGCCGTCGTAGTCGCCCATGCCGTCGAGGACGGCCGCCAGCGCCGACTGGACCGCGCCGTTCCCGGCCGCGCTCAGGGTGGCCTGCTGGAGGGCGCGGTCGGCGGCGGTGCGGTCCGCGGTGTACTGGCCGAGCGCGGTGGCCCGGTTGGCGGCGAGGGCCGGGTCGGCGCCGTCGACCAGGACGTTGGCGGTCTGCGCGTCCTGGTCGGTGAGCGACTGGTAGAGCGCGCTGGCGTCGACGACCTGGGGCGCCTGGGAACCGGTGATGGTGCTCCAGGTGGACTGGGCCTGGGTGCCGGCCTGCCAGCACAGCAGCCCGGTGGCGGCGGTGAGCACCAGCACGCCGCCCACCAGCGCCCGCAGCCGGGCGGGCGTGCTCTGCAGCCGGCCCCGCAGCGGCAGCCGTCGGGGGGTGCGGCGCCGGGCCGAGGCCCCCGCGCCGCCGCCGTCCGCGCCGCGGGCCGCGCCGCGGGCCGGTCCGTCCGGGGCGGAGCGCCCGTCCCCGTCCCCGGCACCGCCCCGCGCAGCGACCTCGGCCGCTCCCGCTGTGACCTCGCCGACCGTTGCCATCGTCCCCGTACCACCCTCCCGGCGACCCTTTCCTAGGTGGAACCGGGTCGCGCACGCGCGGGCAGGCCTTCCGTGCCCCCCGGCGGGACACTCTGCGCCGTCGGTGGTCGGAATCGGATGGTCTTGACGCTCTCCTGACGCCGCGAGGAGTGATCCTGACGGACCGTTGACGCCCCCGGACGGCCGCCCGGCGAGGGGCGCCCCGCAGGTCGGGGCGGGTCCGTGGGCCGTGGTGTCAGGAAGGCGTCAGCGCTTCGCCAAAGCCGCGTACGGTTCGGCCGCCCGCACTGGAAGCGCTCGTAGATTGGCCCGTGGAGATCGACCAGCAGTCGGGCCGGCTCGAAGAGCGACCGCAGGCGGGACAGGGAAGGGAAGTGGCGACGATGGCCGAGAAACAGGGCCGGGTCGTGGTGGGAGTGGGGGGTTCGGACGGCAGTCTCGCGGCACTGCGCCGGGCCGCGTTCGAGGCACGGCGCTCGAACCGACTGCTGGTGGCCGTGCTGGCCTGGTCGCCGCCGGGCGGGGAGGCCGGTTACCGCCGGGCCCCGTGCCCGCAGCTGGCGAAGGTCTGGGAGGAGAACGCGGTCGAGCGTCTCCGCACCGCCTTCGACGAGGGACTCGGCGGGCGTCCGGGCGACCTCCGGCTGCAGCCGATGGTGATCAGGGCCGAGGCCGGGTACGCGCTCTGCTCGACCGCCGACGACCCGGGCGACCTGCTGGTCGTCGGGGCCGGCCGACGGGGCGCGCTGGCCCGGCTGACCAGGGCGGGGGTGAGCCGCTTCGTGCTGGCGCACGCGGTCTGCCCGGTGCTGGCGGTGCCGCCGGTGGTCGCGCCGCGCGGCGCGGAGCGGGCGCTGCGCCGGCTGGAGCCGGAGGACTTCCTGTCCATGGAGTGCCGACTGGCGACCGCGTCCGGTTCGGACGCGGCGTAGCGGCGGTCGCGGCAGCCGCCGCGGGGGAGGGGCCGGTACGTTGCTCGGCCCGGCCGCGGGCGCCGTCGTGGGGGACGGCGCCCGCGACCGGGAGCAGCGTCGAGCGCCGCGTCAGCGCAGGTAGCCGCCCTCGGGCCGGTCCTCGGGACCGTTCGGACGGAACCCGTCGGGACCGTCGGCGCCGCCGTCGGGACCGGTCGCGGCTCCGCCCGCCGGGAAGCCCGCCGAGCTGTTCTGCACCGGGTCCGGCGCCACCGCGGTGTGCCCCGAGGAGCGCTGGTAGAGGTAGCTGACCACCGGCAGCGTGCCCGCGACCCCGCCGGAGGCGAGGAAGGGCGAGGTGCGGTACTGCCCGCCGACGACGAAGCTCGGCATCTCGTGGACCTCGTAGCGCTCGCGCAGCGCGGGGGCGTCCTGGGTCTGCTGCTGCACCTCGGGCGACTCGTAGGCGGCCCGGAACGCCTGCTGGTCGAGCCCGGCCGAGCCGGCCCACTCGGCCGCGGCGTCCTCCGTGGTCAGCGGCTGGTGCTCGTCGCGGACGGTGTGGAAGACCTGCAGCGCCATCCGCTGCGCGACGCCCATCCGGTCGAGGGTGTAGTAGAGCCTGGCGTAGGCCAGCAGCGAGGGGGTGTCGGGCCAGGCGGCGGGGATCCGCTCCACGGTGAGCGCCGGTCGCTGCCGGGCCGCCCAGGCGTCCAGCGCCGCCTCCAGCAGGTAGGAGTGCGCGCAGTCGTAGGAGAAGACCTCGACCACCTGCTGGGGGTGGCCGGTGAGCGGGTGCTGCAGCAGGACGTAGTCGTGGCCCTCGGCCGGGGCGGCGGCGGCCTCCGCCGCCGGGGCGGACAGGCCGGTGAGGGCCGGGGCGCCGATGAGGGCGGTCGCCACGGCCAGCGCCGCGCAGCTGCGGCGGGCGGCCCTGAGCGTCGCCTGAGTGATCGTTGCGTGCTTGGTCGTTGCGTGCTTGATCGGTGTCCAGCTCATGGGGGCACCCTTCCAACATCGGTGGAAGGGTGCCCCGGTGACACGGCGGCGGGCCCGCGCATTCGCCCACCTGGAGTACCGGACCCGGTCACGCGTTCGGGCGCGGGTGCGCCCGTCCGGCGTCAGCTGCCGGTGCTGCTGCTCGCGGAGGCCGGCGGCAGGTGGATCGCGTTGGTCAGCCAGTCGAAGTACATGGCCCCGGAGACCACCAGGCTGATGACGCCGACGGCGAGCGCGCCCCAGGCCACGGCGCGGACCCAGGCCGGCAGCTCCTTGGCGGCCAGGAACCGGCCGGTGAACAGGACCACGACGGCGACCACCAGGGCCACCGCGGCGAAGGCGCCGTTGGTCAGCGCGACCTTGTGCCACGGGTCGGTGTACTCGGCGGCGAGCTGGACCGAGCTCGCCTTGCCGGACGAGTTGATGCCGCCGATGAGGTTCTCGCGCTGGTAGATCATGCTGCTCAGCCAGGTGCCGGTCAGCGAGGCCAGGCCGAGGACGGCGGCGGCCACGGCGAAGGCGCCGCCGACGACGCCCTTGGAGACCTCGCCCTGGGTGAGCGCCTCCAGCTCCTCGTCGGTCAGGTCCTCGACGGGCTTGTCCTCGGGGCTGAGCTGGCTGTGCGGGCGCGGGGCCCAGACCTGGCCGACCGGGGCGGCGGGCTTGAAGCCCTCGTCGGTCTTGGTCAGAGCCTGGGTGGCGGGGCCGGTCACCGCGGTGGCGGCGGCGAGGGCGAGTGTCGGGTCGGCGACGACGGCGGGCTCGACCGGGGCGGGGGGCTCGACAAGGGCCTCACGGGGATCCGTGGGCTTCGAGGCGTCATTGGGGTTAGTGGTGGGCATGTGCGGCACCATAGTGGCGCTCCATGAAAAGCGGATGAACCTTTCAAAGATCCCGTTTGAGCGGTCCCCACAAAACCGGCCCGGTCTGCGGGCCCCACCGGCCCGGTGCGGGGTGGTACCGGGCGTGCTCCTGTTCAGCTTCGCCATGGAATCGCGTCAGGTGTTGTACGGAACCGACTGCCTGTTTGAGGGGGTCCTCCTCGTAGTGTCGTAAGGGTGAGCTGGACCGCTCTTCCTGCAGCGGCCCGGTTGCGAGCCTGACCTGGACAGACATGGAGTGCTGAAGAAGATGACCGTTCTGCGTGAGGCAACGGCGGCGCCGGTGGCGGCCGAGGCAGCTCAGACATCTGTCGCACCTGCTCAGGTCCGCTTGTCGGGAGGCGACAGTCGCGGGCGCGTCGCGGAGCTGCGTGCGATCCAGGAGCAGGTCCTGGCGGGCCCCAGCGAGCGGGCGACCGAGGCGCAGCACGCCAAGGGCAAGCTGACCGCACGCGAGCGGATCGCGCTGCTGCTGGACGAGGGCACCTTCAACGAGGTCGAGCCGCTGCGCCGGCACCGGGCGACCGGCTTCGGCCTGGAGGCCAAGAGGCCCTACAGCGACGGTGTGATCACCGGCTGGGGCTCGGTCCACGGCCGTCCGGTCTTCGTCTACGCCCATGACTTCCGGATCTTCGGCGGCGCGCTCGGCGAGGCCCATGCCCAGAAGATCCACAAGATCATGGACATGGCCATCTCCGCCGGTGCGCCCCTGATCTCGCTGAACGACGGCGCCGGCGCCCGGATCCAGGAGGGCGTCACCGCCCTGGCCGGCTACGGCGGCATCTTCCAGCGCAACACCCGCGCCTCGGGCGTGATCCCGCAGATCAGCGTGATGCTCGGCCCCTGCGCCGGCGGCGCGGCCTACTCGCCGGCGCTGACCGACTTCGTCTTCATGGTCCGCGAGACCTCGCAGATGTTCATCACCGGCCCGGACGTGGTCCAGGCCGTCACCGGCGAGAAGATCTCCCAGAACGGCCTCGGCGGCGCCGACGTCCACTCCGAGGTCTCCGGCGTCTCCCACTTCGCCTACGACGACGAGCGGACCTGCCTGGAGGAGGTCCGGTTCCTGCTGTCGATGCTGCCGCAGAACAACCGCGAGACCCCGCCGAACGAGCCCACCGAGGACCCGGCCGACCGCCGCTGCGAGGCGCTGCTGGACCTGGTCCCGGCCGACGGCAACCGGCCCTACGACATGCGGAAGGTGATCGAGGAGATCGCCGACGACGGCCAGTACATGGAGGTCCACGAGCGCTGGGCCACCAATGTGATCGTCGCGCTGACCCGGCTCGACGGCCAGGTCGTGGGCATCGTCGCCAACCAGCCGCAGTCCCTGGCCGGCGTCCTGGACATCCACGCCTCCGAGAAGGCCGCGCGCTTCGTCCAGATGTGCGACGCCTTCAACATCCCGCTGGTCACCCTGCTCGACGTCCCCGGCTTCCTGCCCGGCGTCGACCAGGAGCACGGCGGCATCATCCGCCACGGCGCCAAGCTGCTGTACGCGTACTGCAACGCCACCGTGCCGCGCATCCAGCTGATCCTGCGCAAGGCCTACGGCGGCGCCTACATCGTCATGGACTCGCGCTCCGTCGGCGCCGACCTCTCCTACGCCTGGCCCACCAACGAGATCGCGGTGATGGGCGCCGAGGGCGCGGCCAACGTGATCTTCCGCCGGGAGATCGCCGCCGCCGACGACCCCGAGGCCAAGCGGGCGCAGATGGTCAAGCAGTACAAGGACGAGCTGATGCACCCCTACTACGCCGCCGAGCGCGGCCTGGTGGACGACGTCATCGACCCGGCCGCCACCCGCACCGTCCTGATCCGCTCGCTGCAGATGCTCCGCAGCAAGCACGCCGACCTGCCGCAGCGCAAGCACGGCAACCCGCCGCAGTAGCGGCTCCCAGTTCCAGCAGTCCTTCGGACCGAACAGCAGTGACAAGGAGAACGACGTGACCACCGCCATCGCACCGTCCGCGGATCCTCTGGTCCGCGTGGTCAAGGGAGAGCTCGCCGACGAGGAGCTGGCGGCGCTCACCGCCGTCCTGCTCGCCCGTGCGGCCTCGGGCCCGGGCAGTCCCAAGGGTCAGGCCGGCAAGGCCCAGGCCCGCTGGCAGCGCCCCGAGCGGCGCCCCGACTACCGCTCGCCGGTCAGCTGGCACAGCTGAGCAGCGCGTCGACCTGACTGTGCGGCGGCACCCGTCCGGGTGCCGCCGCACAGTCGTGCCGAGGGTTCCTGCTCAGCAGGGGCCGTCCTTGGTCCAGACGCCGGCCTGGCCGCCGGGGAGGTCGTTCTGGGTCCACCACTTGGCGGTCCAGTCACTGCCGTTGTAGCTGACGACGCTGCCGCCGGTGTAGGCGGTGGTGGAGCTCCAGGCCGCCGCCGTGCAGCCGCCGCCGGCCGGGGCGGAGGCGGAGGCGGACGGGGACGGGGACGCCGAGGCCGACGAACTGGGCGAAGAACTGGGCGACGAGCTCGGGCCGGTCGAGGGGCCGGTCGACGGGCTGGACGACGGTGCCGCGCTGGCGCTGGCGCTGGCGGTCGGGCCGGTGACCGGCGGGGTGGCGCCGGCGAACAGCACGCTGTACTTGGTGAAGTCCCACGGCTGCTGCGGAACGCTGCTGCAGGTGCCGGAGGTCTGCCCGTTGTCGTCGGCCGGGGTGCACTGCTGGTCGCGGTTGACCGACCAGTTGGTGTAGCGGGCGAGGCCGACCGACTCGGCGAAGTTGAGCACGGTCTGGAAGTCCGACTGGTAGAAGTACTCGCCGGTGTCGGAGCGGCCGTTCATCATCGAGACGCCCTCGTGGGCGTAGGCCTGGGCCGAGGTCCAACCGAAGGTGTTCATCAGGATGGTGTTGAAGGCCTGGAGCGCGGAGATCTCCGAGGCCGCGCCGTTGAAGCCGCCGTCGAAGGGCATGATCGAGAAGTTGTTCGGGGTGAAGCCGTCGGCCTTGGCCTGGAGCAGCATCTGGGTGCCGAACCAGCCGGTGCCGGCCGCGGTGCCGGGGGTGGTCACCGAGACGTAGAGGCCCGGGTCCTCCTGCTGGAGGATCTGCGCGGCGCCGATCTCGTTGGCGACGGCGGTGGCGTTCTCGTACTCCGGCTCCTCCAGGTCGAAGTCGATGGCGTGCAGCCCGTAGGTGGTGATCACCTGCTGGTAGGCGGCGGCGGTCGCCTGCGGGGTACCGCAGACCTGGCCGAGCTTGGTGCCGCCGTAGCCGCCGATGGAGACCGAGACGTCGCCGCCGGCCGCGCGGATCGAGGAGATCATCGCCGCGACGGTGGTGTCGCTGGACACCGGGTTGGTACCGCCCCAGGTCGGGGTGCAGCCACCGCTGTCGGGGGCGAGGACGAACGCGAGCTGGAACGCCTTGATGCCGGTCGCGGCCATGACCGCGGTGGGGTTCGGCGGGTTGTTGTCGAGCGGCATCAGGTAGGGCGCGGCGGCGTACCAGTTGCTGCTGAGCGCGGTGGTGGTGGCGGTCGTGTCGGCCTGGGCGCTGCCGCCGGCCAGGGCGGTGAGGCCGGTGGCCACGAGACCGGCCGCGGCGATCGCGGCCAGCGCGCGTGACGGGGTGAAGCGGAACACAGCTGCTCCTCGTGGGGGAGAGGAAGGGAGGTCTGTACCGAGCGCGGCCCACGATGCTGGAGGTTACCTGGGTGCGTCAATAGAGTGGACTAGACCTAGGACTAGACCAAATTCGAGTTGATGATCTCTTAAGGCGCAGCTCAACCGGCAATCAGGAATGCCGCGGTGCCGTTCGCGCCGAATGCTCCGGCGTCCGCCGGCAGCGCGGCGAAGACCGCGAACAGCGCCTTGGCCTCGTAGCCGAGGTCCAGTGGGATCCCGTGCCTGGCCCGGAAATCAGCGGCGAACGCCAGCAGTTCGGGTGTGGTGCGGCCGTAGCCGCCGAAGCAGTGGCCGTCGTCGATCCGCCAGTTGGGCGTGCGCCGGCCGAAGGCCGCCCGCTGCAGCGCGGCCGTCTCGGCCTCCAGCGGGGCGTGCTTCAGCGCCGCGTGCCCGACCGCGCGCTGGCCCGGGGCGAGTCCGGCCGCCAGCCCGGCGAGCGTTCCCCCGGTGCCCACCGAGCAGTGCACCACCGAGGCGCCGCAGTCGGCCAGCTCCCGCCCCAGCGCCAGACAGCCGCGCACCCCGGCGGCGTTGCTCCCGCCCTCGGGGACGACCAGGGCCGGACCGTGGCGCTGCCGCAGCGCGTCCAGCACTTCGGCCGACTCGCGCCGCCGCCAGCTCGCCCGGTCCAGGAAGTCCAACTCCATGCCCCAGGCGGCGGCCTGGGTCAGCGAGGGGTTCAGCGGCCGGTCCCGCAGCTCGTCACCGCGCACCACGCCGACCGTCCGCAGCCCCGCCGCCCGGCCGGCCGCCGCCGTCGCCCGCAGATGGTTGGAGTAGGCGCCGCCGAAGGTCAGCACGGTGGAGTGCCCGGCCGCCCGCGCCTCGGCCAGATTGGGCAGCAGCTTGCGCCACTTGTTGCCGGGCACGGTCGGGTGCACCAGGTCGTCCCGCTTCAACAGCAGCCGCACCCCGGCCCGTTCCAGCCGCTCGTCGGCCAGCTCCTGCAGGGGGGACGGGAGACCGGTGCCGTGCCCGTCCGTCCCCCGGCTCACCCGATCAGCCCGTACGCCCGCGCCACCAGCTCGTAGGAGTGGAGCCGCGCCTCGTGCCCGTGGATATTGCTGGTGATCATCAATTCGTCCGCGCCGGTCCGCTTGCGCAGTTCCTCCAGCCCGTCCCGGACCTCGGGCACATCCCCGATCACCACGTTCGCCAGCCAGCTGTCGACGAACTCGCGCTCGTGCGGGGAGTACGGGTACGCCTCGGCCTCCTCCGGCGTCGGCACCCGGCCCGGACGCCCGGTCCGCAGCCGCAGCATCGCCAGCGCGCCGGAACCGGCCAGCCGACGGGCCTCCGCCGGGGTGTCCGCGGCCACCGCGCCCACCCCGATCAGCGCGTAGGGCTCGGCCAGCACCTCCGAGGGACGGAAGGTCTCCCGGTACAGGTCCAGTGCCGGCACCGTGTTCCCGGCGCTGAAGTGGTGCGCGAAGGCGAACGGCAGCCCCAGCCGCCCGGCCAGCTGCGCACTGAAGCCGGAGGACCCCAGCAGCCAGATCGGCGGCCGCCCGCCCTCGGGCGCGCTCGCCAGCCCCGGCACCGCGCGCAGCCGCTCGTACGGGTGGCCGGCCGGGAAGTCCGCGTCCAGGAAGTGGATCAGCTCGGAGAGCTGGCGCGGGAACTCCTCCGCCGTCTCGTCCAGCAGCCCGCGCCGCAGCGCCCGTGCCGTCGCCTGGTCCGACCCGGGGGCCCGGCCGAGTCCGAGGTCGATCCGTCCGGGATGCAGCGCGTGCAGGGTGCCGAACTGCTCGGCGATCACCAGCGGCGCGTGGTTCGGCAGCATGACCCCGCCCGATCCCAGCCGGATCGTCCGCGTCGCCGCACCCAGATGGGCCAGCAGCACCGCCGGGGCGGAGCTGGCGACCCCCGGCATGCCGTGGTGCTCGGCCACCCAGAAGCGGTGGAAGCCCCACTCCTCCGCCCGCTGCGCCAGCTTGGTGGTCGCGGCGAGCGCCTGGGTCGGGGTGTAACCGTCGCCCACGGTGGCCAGGTCGAGTATCGACAGGGGGGTCGCGGAGGTGGGGACGTCGGCGCTGCTCACGGTGGACTGCTCCCTGTTCTGGCCGGGGGTTCTGGCTCGGGGTTCTGACTCGGGGTTCTGACTCGGAGGTTCTGACTCGGAGGTTCTGACTCGGAGGTTCTGGCTGGAGGACGGACACAGGTGGCAACCGGCCGGCCCCGGGGTCTGTTCCCCGAACCGGAAACCGATCGCCGCCCGGCGACGTTCTCAGTGGTCAGGGGGCGGGCAGCGGAGTCGGCGCCCGATCATGGGAGGCAGCCGTGCCCGGACCGCTCACCACTCTCCCCGAGGACCTGCTGCTGCTCTGCGCCGACCCGGCCGACGGGCGGCTGACCTGGCCGTCCGGCCTGCCCTACGCCCTGGCCGGCGCCGTTCTGGCCGAGCTGCTGGACGCCGGCGGGTTCGCCCTCGACGGCCGCCGGCTGATCGCGCTGCCGGGCGTCCCGACCGCGCCGCTGCCGAACCCCGCGCTGGAGCAGGCCCGGCGCGAGGTCGATACCCTGCTGGGGCGGAACGGACGGACCGGCGTCCCCCGGGTGCTGCGCCGGCTGCACGCGGTCGGCGGTCGCCGGTTGCACCTGGACTCGCTGGTGGCGCACGGACTGGTGCGGACCGACGCGCGGCGCGTCCTGGGATTCATCCCGGTGAAGCGCTACCACGCGGTCGACCCCGGCCTCCGCAACGACCGGCTCGCGCTGCTGGACGCGATCCTCCGCACCGACGGCCCGCGGCTGACCGTCCAGGACGGCCGCCCCGACCTCGACCCCCACACCCGCGCCTGCCAACTCACCGCCCTGGCCGGCAGCTGCGCCCTGGGCCGCAGCCTCTACCCGGGCGTCGGCAACCCGATCCGCCGCCGCCTCGACGAGATCGTCCGCGCCGACCCCCTCGCCCACGCCGTCCGCGAGGCGATCCGCGAAGCCCACGACACGGCCGCAGCCGCGGCCTCCGGCTGAGCGGGCCGCGAGCGCGGGGCTGGTCATCAGCACCCGCGCAGGTCAGGTAGTATTTCTGTCGTGCCCAGGGAAAGCGCAAGCTTCCACCGGGCACTAAGCGCCGCTAGCTCAGTTGGTTAGAGCAGCTGACTCTTAATCAGCGGGTCCGGGGTTCGAGTCCCTGGCGGCGCACCCTGAAGAAGTACCCAGACCTGGGCCTTCTCGCTTCGGCGAGAGGGCCCAGGTCTTTTTGGTCCCGTGGTGGGAGGCCGGCGTACGGCCGGCGCCAGGACCCTCGAACGGCCCCGTCCGGACCGCGCGGCAGCGGACGGCTCCGCTCCGGCAGCGGTCACCGCTCCCCCGTCGTTGCGCGAGGGCTCGACCAGGTGTCAAGCCCCTGGTTACAGACTGAGACGGAGCCAGGGAGAAGCCATGTCTTGGACAGGAACGCCGACAGGGGAGTTGAGCGATGCCGGTACCCGCGAACTTTACCGAGGATCTCGTGTCGCGGTTCGCGGCGGGCGCTGCCGGGATCGCACTGATTGAACCAGCCAGGAGCAACGGTTCGGAAGAGCAGCGCCTCAGCTACCGGGAACTCGATCGACGGGCCCGGTCCCTGGCGGTCTGGCTGCGGGAGCGCGGGGCCGCCGGGCGGCAGGTGCTGCTCGCCCTGGACGGCGGCATCTCCTTCGCGGAGGCCGTGTTGGCCTGCCTGTACTCCGGTGCGGTGGCGGTGCCGGTGCCGCCGCCCGGGCAGTCGCGAGCGGCGGTGGAGCGCACCGCGGCGATCGTCGCGGAGTCGGCGGTCCACCTGGTCCTGACCGAGTCCGCCCACGCGCCGGCCGTCTCCAGACAGCTGGCCGACACCGGTCGCGGTGATCTGATCTGCCTCGCGGTCGACAACGCGGTGCCGGACAGAGCCGCGGAATGGCGGCTGCCGGAGCTCTCCGGCGCCAGTCTGGCCCTGATCCAGTACACCTCCGGCACGACGGCCGCACCGCGCGGAGCGATGATCACCCAGGGAAACCTGCAGTCCGCCATGGAGGCCATGCGCAGCGCCCTGGGCATCCACCCGGGATCGCGGATCGGTGGCTGGCTGCCGCTCCACCACGACCTCGGCCTGATCGGCCAGCTGCTGCACCCGCTCTGGTCGGGGGCGACCGTGGTGCTCACACCCGCGCCGGTCAGGTCGGTGGCCTGGCTCCAGGCGGTCGACCGGCACGACCTCACCGTCATCGCCGCACCGGACTCGGTCTACGCCCGCTGTGCGGCGGAGGTGACCGACGAGGAACTGGGCCGGATCGACCTCTCCCGGCTGGAGTTGGCGGTGAACGCCTCGGAGCCGGTGCTGGCCGGCACCGTCAACGCCTTCGCCGAGCGCTTCCGGTCGGCCGGGCTGCGGCCCGGAACGCTGGTCACCGGCTACGGGCTGGCCGAGGCCACGCTGCTGGTGAGCGTGGGGCGCGGCGATGAGCCCGGCGTCCGCGGGCTGGACGCGGAGGGGGCCCTGTGCGTGGCGCCGGACCACACGGCCGGCACCGTCGTCGGCTGCGGCCACCCGGCCGACGGGGTCGAGGTCCGGATCGTCGACGCCGCGAGCGGGGCGGAGCAGCCGGACGGACGGGTCGGGGAGATCTGGGTGCGCGGCGGAGCCGTGGCGGCGGGCTACTGGGCCCGCCCGCTGGAGGCCCGGCAGGTCTTCGACCGGAGCACGGCGGAGGGCAGGACCGGCTTCCTCCGCACCGGCGACCTGGGCGCGCTGCAGGACGGCGAGCTGTACGTCACCGGACGGATCAAGGACGTCATCCACGTCGACGGCCGGTCGCTGCACCCGCAGGAGGTGGAGCGCAGCCTGCGCGGCAGCGGCGCTCCGTTCGCCTCGGCGGCGGTCTTCGGCGTGGGCGGCGGGCTGGGCGGCGGTCCCGGCGGCGGCGTCGGCGGCAGGCCGGAGAAGTTGATAGCGGTCCAGGAGATCAGGGCGCTGGGGCGCAGCCGGGCCGACCTGGCCGGCTTCGTCGCCAGGGTCCGCCGGGTCGTGGACGAGGAGTTCGGACTCCCGGTCGACGGCGTCGTCCTGGTCCGCCCGGGCACCGTCCGGCGGACCACCAGCGGCAAGGTGCGTCGAGCGGTGACCAAGGAGCTGTTCCTGCAGGGCGAGTTGCATCCGCTGTATGCCGAACTGACGCCGCTGGTGAAGGAGTCGGTCTCCGGGTGGACGGGACGCGGCGCCGGGGCGGACGGGAAGGGGAGGACCGCATGAGCACCATGGCAGCCGTCGAGCCGGCGACGGCCGGATCGGACAGAGCAGGATCGGGCCCAGCCGGATCGGGCCCAGCCGGCCCTGGCACGGCCGGACGTGACGCGCAGGAGCGCGGGGCCTCGGAACGGGGGCCGGCCGGGGCGGAGTCGGCCGCCCAGGGGATGACCGAGCAGGAGATCCGCCGCCGGGCCGCCCGGCTGGAGGAGCGCTTCGGCGACCCAGGGGATCCGGCGAACCCGCTCGGCTTCCGCGCCCTGCTCGCCGCCGAGGAGCGCGGCGAGCTGCTCCCCGAGGCCGAGCAGGTGCTGGACGACGAGGGATTCGGCGCGGAGCTGGTCCCCGCGGCGCTCGGCGGTCGACTGGAGCGCGCCGACGGCCTGGCCCGGATCCTGCGGCCGATCTTCCGCCGGGATCTCGCGCTGGGCTTCGGCCACGGGATCACCTCGCTGTTCGCGGCCTCCGCCGTCTGGGTGGCCGGAACCGACCAGCAGCGTCAGGAAATGGCGCTGCTGCTGCGCGCCGGCGGTCGCGCGGCCATCGTCCACCACTCGATGGCGCACGGGGTCGCCCTGCTCAGCGGGGAGGCGACGATCAGCTCCCGGGGCGGCGGGATCGGACTCAGCGGGCGCAAGGACATGGTGATCAACGCCGAGCGGGCCGGCGCGCTGGTGGTCTACGCCAGGAACGACCCGGACAGCCCCCGGCTCAACGGCGGCGGCAGCCACTCGGTGCTGCTGATGGGCGCCGACGAGCACATCGACCGGGGACTCCGGGTGCTGCCGCGCCGGCCCACCACGGGAATGCAGGGCTGCCGGTTCGCGGGCTACGAGTTCGACGACTGCCGGCTGGCCGAGGACGCGATCGTCGGTGCGCCCGGGGACGGGGTGCGGCTGGCCCTGCGGACCTTCCAGCTGAACCGTTCGCTGATCCCGGCGGCCCTGGTGGGCTCGGTCGACCCGGTGCTGCGGGCCGCTGTGCGAACCGCCGTCGCCGGTGCCAACGACATCCGGGCCGGACGCCAACGAGCGCTGCTGGCAGGGGTGTTCGCGGACCTGCTGGCCTGCGACAGCATGGCCACGGTGGCCCTGCGGGCGCTCCATCTGGTACCCGACAGTGCGCACCTGGCGGCGGCCGAGGTGAAGTACCTCGTGCCCGACCTGCTGCGGGACGACCTGGAGGAACTGGGAACCGTACTGGGGATGTCGGCCGGTTGCCGTGACGGCGAGCAGGGCGCGCTGGCGAAGCTGATGCGGGACCTGCCCGCAGCCGGGCTGGGGCACGCCGGCACCGCCGCCTGCCAGGCGGTGGTGATCCCGCAACTGCCGCTGCTGGCCCGTAAGTCGTGGTTCCGCGCGGCCGAGCCGCCGGCCGGGCTGTTCGGACTGGACGGGATGCTGCCCAGGCTCGACCTGTCGGCGCTGGCGCTGGCCGGCGGGGAGGACGTGCTGGCCGCGGGGCTGGTGGCCACGGCGTCCAGGGTGCGGGACCGCCGCATCCCGGGGGAGTACGGGCGCGCCCTGCGCACCCTCGCCGACGGCTTCGTCACCGAACTGTGGGCGCTGCACGACCGTTGCCTGGCGATCGAACCGGGCGACCGGGCCGCGCTGTCCCGACCGGAGATGTGCGCGGTGGCGGACAGGCACGCGCTGCTGCTCGCCGCCGCCGCGGTGCTCGGGGTCTGGGAGCGGCAGCAGTCGGTCGGCGGCTTCCTGGCCGATCCGGCCTGGGCGGTGCTCGCCCTGACCCGACTGGGCCTGCGCCTGAACATGAACCCCCCGGAACTCCCGGAGGACTGTGTCGACCGGGTGCTGGTCGAGGTTGTGGACCGCTTGCGGACCGGGCGCAGCTACGACCTCCACGACGCACCCATGGAAGGAGGAGGGACATGGTGAGGGACGGCACGATGCGCCCGACCGTTGCGGAGCCGATCGCGATGCCGGGCATCGACGGCCCCTGGGGTCGGGTGCGCCAGTCAGTCAATTGGCATGGCCATGCGGTGATTCACGCATGCTGGCAGCAGTGGTTGCCGGCGGCGCTGGCTGACCCGGAACTGCGCAACCTGTTGGGCGGGAGGGACTGGCAGCGCCTGCGCGGGCTGGCTGACCCGGACGCGCGCTCACGCTTCGCGGCCTCCCGGCTGCTGTTGCGGTACTCGGCCGGGGCGGCGCTCCATGTCCCGGCGGAGCAGGTCGAATTGGCCTACAAGCCGGGCGGCCGGCCCTATCTGCGCGGGTGCGACCAGCTCGATCTGAGCCTCAGTCACACCAAGGACCTGGTCGTGGTCGGGCTCAACCGGCGCGGGCGGATCGGGGTGGACACCGAACTCTCGGGCCGACGGATCCAGTTCGACGCGGTCTCGCGGCAACTGTGCACACCGGCCGAGCGGCGGAGGCTGCGGGTGCTTCCGGTGCCGGAGCAGGAGCGGGAGCTGCTGCGGATCTGGACCCTGAAGGAGGCCTACACCAAGGCGTTGGGACAGGGGATGCGGATGGGCTTCAACCAGTTCGGCTTCGGGCCCGATGGCGGCGGCTCGCTCCAGGCACCGGACGGCAGTCCGGCGGCGGAGGGCGAGTGGTCGTTCGACACCTTCGAACTGCTCGACCGCTACCTGGTGAGCATCGCCTGCCAGGACTCCGGCCTGAGCGGCAGCGGGGACACGTCGGTGAACACCATGCTGGACGAGGGCTTCATGGGCGAGGTCGTCGACCTCCTCAGTCGCTCGGAGCGGGAGGAATCGCCCTCGTCCCTGTGAATCTGGAGCGGAGGACGGCGTCTCCCGTGTGACCCAAGTGACAATATGAGACGTTGCACATCAGTTGGCGAACCGGGGGATTCATGATCCGAATACTAATTGCAGAGGACATGCATCTGTTGCGCAGAGCGTTGGTCTCCCTGCTGGAGTTGGAGGACGACATGGAGGTGGTCGCCGAGCTGTCCTCGGGCGACGAGATCGTGCCGGCGGCGCAGACAGTTCGGCCGGACATCGCGGTACTCGACGTCGACCTGCCCGGCACGGACGGCATCAGTGCCGCCCAGGCCCTGCATGTCGCGGTGCCGGAGTGTCGCACCCTGATCCTCACCAGCCTGGGGAGACCGGGGAACCTGCGGCGCGCCCTGGCGGCACACGCTTCGGGATTCCTGCTCAAGGACTCCGAGCCCGACCAGCTCACCGCCGCCATCCGGGACATCGTTGCCGGGAAGCGGGTCATCGACCCGCAGTTGGCCCTGGCCGCGCTGGACACCGGCTCCTCCCCGCTCACGGAGCGGGAGGTGGAGGTGTTGCGGATGGCCGGGGACGGGGCCGAGCCCGCAGAGATCGCGGAGCGACTGTTCCTGTCGGCGGGCACGGTCCGTAACTACCTGACGACGGTGGTGTCGAAGCTGAACGCGCGGAACCGGGTGGATGCGATCCGGATCGCCCGGGAAGCCGGCTGGCTGTAGCCACCTGGTTGCACCCATCGATCGTTCCGCTCCTGCTTCATGACACGGCGTCGGTGTACTCCGACGCGGGTCGGTAGGTGCGGGCGACGGTGCGGACGTCGGCGAGGGCCCGGCGGGCGGTTCCGAGTACTTCGGCGACCTCCTGTTGGGCCCTTGTGGTGTCGCGGGTGATCAGGTGGTTGGCGAGTTCGCATTTGAGGGAGATGCTGCTGAGGTTGTCGCCGAGCAGGTTGTGCAGGTCGCGGCTGAAGCGGAGGCGTTCGGCGGTGACGGCGAGTTCGGACAGTTCGGCGCGGGACCGGTGGACCTCGGCGATGACGTCCTTGAGCTGGGACAGCCCGAAGAGGACCAGCCCGGTCATGGGAGCGAGCAGGAGCAGGTAGACGATCTGGGTGGGGCTGTTCTCACCGAGGCGGATGCGAATGAACTCGCTGGCGACGCTCAGCACGGCGAACGTGGTCCAGGCGGCGGTGCGCGGGAGGACCATCAGAGCGGCGCCCGCTGCCAGGCCTGCTTCGCCCATCCAGGGGAGGCCGAGGAAGGAGAAGGGGGCGAGGGCGACGGTGATCTGCAGGGCGAGGACCGTGTAGGGGTGGCGCAGCGGGAACCGTCGGCTCGCGTTGGGGAAGGTCTGCCACAGCTGCAGGCCCACCGACAGCGCCACCAGCAGGGAGCCGAGTGCGAGCTGATCCAGCGCCAGTCCCTCGGAGTACATGTAGCTGACGCCCTGGATCAGGTAGCCGGCCAGGATCCCGAGCACCAGCAGGGTCGCGGTGCGCGGGGCGAGGGTGGGGGTGGACCGGGGCGCGGGCGTCGGAGCCGTGGTGGTGACCGGGCTGCGGGTGAGCGGGATTCGGGCGAGGAGTTCGAAGTGGTTGTCGTGGCGGTCGGTGGTGAGGCTGCCGTTGAGTCGGTGGAGTCGGGTGGTGAGGCTGTCGAGTCCGGTTCCGGTGCGGTCGGTGCTGGGGCGTTCGGGGGTTCCGTCGTTGGTGATGCGGAGTTCGATGTGCTCGGTGGTTCGGGTGGTGGTGATGGTGCAGTGTTCGGCCTTGCTGTGGCGGAGCATGTTGGTGAGGGCTTCGCGCAGCACTGTGGCCAGGACGGTGTCGGTGTCGGCGGGCAGCGGGGTGGGGTCGACCTGGATGGTGGCCTCGATGCCGGCGGCTATGAGCATGGTTCGGGCGCTGTGGGCCTCGTCGGCGAGGGAGAGGTCCCGGTAGCCGCGGGCGACGGTGCGGACGTCGGCGAGGGCCTGTCGGGCGGTGCCGAGGATCTCGGTGAGTTCGCCCCGGGCGCGCTCGGTGTTGCGCGGGATGAGCCGGGTGGTCAGCTCGCACTTCACAGCGATGGTGGAGAGGCTGTAGCCGAGGAGGTCGTGCAGGTCGCTGGAGAAGCGCAGGCGCTCGGTGCTGACGGCCAGTCGGGTCAGCTCCGAGCGCGAGTGGTGCACCTCGGCGACCAATGCCACGAACCGGGACAGGACGAAGATCACCAGGGTGTCCAGCAGGAACTCGACGGTTGCGAAGACGATGTCCCAGCGCAGGCCGATCAGCAGGAAGGAGACCTCCTCCGCAGCGAGAACGACGGCGAACACGGGCCAGGCGAGCCTGCGGGGCAGCAGGATGAGGACCGAACCTGCGGCAAGGGGGGTCATGCCCAACATGGCCTCGCCGAAGAGCGGGATGACGGCGAAGGCGAGCACGGCGTGGATCCCGAGGAGCCAGTAGCGGGTACGCGCGGAGAGCTGGACCAGGCTGGGGAACGTGCAGGTGAGCTGGGCCCAGAGCATCGCGGCGAAGCAGAGGCAGGCGATGGCGATGCGCCCGGCGGAGATGTGCTCTGCGAGGACGTAGCCGGCGTCGATGACACAGAAACCGATGACCCAGGTGGCGGCCACCGCGATGGCCATACCGGGCGGGAGATTCTCCCGCATGGAGCGAAATGACTCCGACGCCCCCCGGCCGAAGCTCAGCATTCTCAGCGCTCCCCCAGTTGCAGAATGTCCAGCAATGGGCTCAGTCGTCATGTCGTCGAAGCTGAACGTGCGGAACCGGGTGGATGCGATCCGGATCGCCCGGGAAGCCGGCTGGCTGTAGCCACCTGGTTGCACCCATCGATCGTTCCTCTCCTGCTTCATGACATGGCGTCGGTGTATTCCGACGCGGGTCGGTAGGTGCGGGCGACGGTGCGGACGTCGGCGAGGGCCCGGCGGGCGGTTCCGAGTACTTCGGCGACCTCCTGTTGGGCCCTTGTGGTGTCGCGGGTGATCAGGTGGTTGGCGAGTTCGCATTTGAGGGAGATGCTGCTGAGGTTGTCGCCGAGCAGGTTGTGCAGGTCGCGGCTGAAGCGGAGGCGTTCGGCGGTGACGGCGAGTTCGGACAGTTCGGCGCGGGACCGGTGGACCTCGGCGATGACGTCCTTGAGCTGGGACAGCCCGAAGACGACCAGCCCGGTCATGGGCGGGAGCAGCATCATGTAGACGATCTCGGTGAAGCCGGAGTCTCCCAGACGGATCCGGATGAGTTCGTCGGCGACGCTCAGCACGGCGAAGGCGGCCCAGGCGGCGGCGCGCGGGAGGACCAGGAGCGCGGCGCCTGCCGCCAGGCCCGCTTCGCCCATCCAGTGCAGGCCGAAGAAGGAGAAGGGGACGAGGGCGACGGCGATCTGCAGGGCGAGGACCGCGTAGGGGTGGCGCAGCGGGAACCGTCGGCTCGCGTTGGGGAAGGTCTGCCACAGCTGCAGCCCCACGGCCAGTGCCACCAGCAGGGAGCCGAGCGCGACCCGATCCAGTGTCAGGCCCTCGGTGTACATGTAGCTGACGCCCTGGATCAGGTAGCCGGCCAGGATCCCGAGCACCAGCAGGGTCGCGGTCCGCGGGGCGAGGGTGGGAGCGGCCTGTGGCGCGGGGGCCGGGGCGGTGGAGACGGCCGGAACAGCATTGAGCGGGATTCGGGCGAGGAGTTCGAAGTGGTTGTCGTGGCGGTCGGTGGTGAGGCTGCCGTTGAGTCGGTGGAGTCGGGTGGTGAGGCTGTCGAGTCCGGTTCCGGTGCGGTCGGTGCTGGGGCGTTCGGGGGTTCCGTCGTTGGTGATGCGGAGTTCGATGTGCTCGGTGGTGCGGGTGGTGGTGATGGTGCAGTGTTCGGCCTTGCTGTGGCGGAGCATGTTGGTGAGGGCTTCGCGCAGCACTGTGGCCAGGACGGTGTCGGTGTCGGCGGGCAGCGGGGTGGGGTCGACCTGGATGGTGGCCTCGATGCCGGCGGCTATGAGCATGGTTCGGGCGCTGTGGGCCTCGTCGGCGAGGGAGAGGTCCCGGTAGCCGCGGGCGACGGTGCGGACGTCGGCGAGGGCCTGTCGGGCGGTGCCGAGGATCTCGGTGAGTTCGCCCCGGGCGCGCTCGGTGTTGCGCGGGATGAGCCGGGTGGTCAGCTCGCACTTCACAGCGATGGTGGAGAGGCTGTAGCCGAGGAGGTCGTGCAGGTCGCTGGAGAAGCGCAGGCGCTCGGTGCTGACGGCCAGTCGGGTCAGCTCGGAGCGCGAGTGGTGCACCTCGGCGACCAGCTCCACCAGCCGGGACACAGTGAAGATCACCAACGCGTCCAGCAGGAACTCGACGGAACCGAAGGCGATGTCCCAACGAAGGCCCACCAGGATGATGGCCGTCTCCTCGGCGGCGAAGACGAGGGCGAAGGCGGGCCAGGCGAACCTACGGGGCAGGACGAGGAGGGCGGACCCGGCGACGAAGGGAGTCATCCCCATCATGGCCTCGCCGAAGAGCGGGATGACGGCGAAGGCGAGCACGGCGTGGACCCCGAGCATCCAGTAGCGGGTGCGCTCCGAGAGCGGGATCAGACGGGGGAAGGAGTAGCAGAGTTGGGCCGAGAGCATCGCGGCGAAGCAGAGACAGGCGACGGCGATCCGCCAGGCGGAGACGGGCTCCTCGATGACGTAGCCCGCGTCGATGAGACAGAACCCGACGACCCATCCGGCTGCCATGGCGATGGCCAGACGCGGCGGGAGATTCTCCCTCGCGGAGCGAAGCGACTCCGACGCCCCCCGGCCGAAGTTCGACATTCTCAACGTTCCCCCATTGTTGAATGTTCAGCAATTGGCTACTGACTTGCCTGATTGCAATGTAGCCGAGAGCTTCGGCGTGCCAAGAGGTTATTCGGCGAGCAAGACGAGGTCTGCTGCGACCAGATAGGCGATTGAGGCGTCGAGGGCCGACGCGGGCAGTGGCGCTGCCGGCTCCGCAGGCAGGGCCTCGGGGTGGGGCCGCTGGGTCAGACCGAGTCGGTCCAGGGTCTCCACCTGCTCGATCTCGGCCCGGTGGCAGGACGAAGAGGACTCGATCAGGGCGCGGTGCTTCAGTAGCCGGATGCGCACGGAGGGAGCCAGGTGGGCGCTCCAGGTGGCCGGGAGCGCCTCGGGGGTCAGTGAATTCCCAGATTCCAAGGTGATCACGGAGAGCAGGGTTTCGCTTCCGACCGCGATGGTGCGGATGATGAGGTGCCCCAATTCAGCCAATTCGACCAATAGTTCCTTGGTGCCTACATCCAGGGAGTCGTGCGGGGTGTTGTAGTCGGGGAAGTCGGGCACGATGTTCCGCAACGAGACGCTGCCGAGCAGCATCCGTCGCACCGCCTCCCGCAGCAGAGCGCTGGGGTGTGCGATGCGCAGCTCGGTACCGCTCGCATGCAGCACCAGGGTTTCCACCGGATCGGACTCGCAGGACACACGGACGTCTTCGCGCAAGGACCAGAACTCGGTGAGTTGGGGAGTGGCCAGGTCGCTGATGCGCATGGGAACCGTCCAGGAATGGGCTTCAGAGGAAGAGGGAGATGGGGTTCAGGTCCTGATAGCGCCTCGGTTCGGGTAGCAGGCCGAGTTGTACGGGCACATCGAACAGGCGCCCGGGGGCGAACCTCGGCCAGTGCGGGCGCAGACCGGGGACGATGACCTTGAACACGGGCATCCCCACATCGGGCCGGGTCTGGTCGAGGACCAGCAGTTCCATCCCGCGCTCCCGGACGAGGATCTCCGCTGCGGCGATGTCGGCGCGGAGATCCCCCCGGGGGACGTAGGGGTGGGTCTGCGGAGTGGTGGCAGGTCGGGCCGGATCCGGCTGAAGGTGGATCTGCTCGGCCAGGGTGGCGCTGCGCATCCAGTCGAGTGCGTCGGGGTCGGTGATGCCGTAGCCGGTTCCGTCGACCCGGGCTTCGACCACATTGGGGAGTAGCTGGTTGAGCTCGGTGAGGGCCCGCCGCAGGGCGATCCGGGGATCGAAGTGCGCCCCGAAGCCGAGCATGATGTCCTCGGCCGACTTGTCGGTCCGCCGGGACAGGGCCGCGAACACCGGTATGCCGAAGTCCGAGGTGAGGTCGAGTGCCCACACCTCCCGGTTCAACGAGCGGTGGACGCGCCGCATTTCCGAGTTCCAGTCGTCACCGAAGGCGACCAGGTCGACGGCCGCCGCGCGGGTGCGGTTGTACCACCACAGGGCTGTCGCGTCGCGTTCGACCAGTTCCAGGAAGCCCTGCAGCACGGCGTCCTCGGGGCTGCCGCCGGCCGCGCTGCCGTTGGAGCTGGCGACGCAGAAGACCTCTCCCCTGGTCTGCGGCGCGTTGTAGTAGAGCAGTGCTGTCGGCAGGAGCTTCTGCTGTCCCTCGGTGAGGGACCACACCGGCGTCCAGTCGATCCGGGCCTCCTCGTCGAAGGCGTCGCACGGCGGTTGGACCGAAGTGAGCTGCCGGGGGTCGTGGAGCTGAACGGTGTCCGGGTGGACAGCTCGCTCCGCCAGTTCGCGGTAGCTCCCCCGGATCACTGGTTCGTCGCCCTGGAGGTAGCCGGAGTGGCGCTCCAGCGCCTCGGCCAGAGCCCCGGCCCTGGCCTGCAGAGCCGTTGTGCCCTTGCCGCCGCTGGAGGTTCGCAGGCAGGCGCGCACCGCGTTGAGGCCACCCGGTGCGGCCGCCGGATTGAGCCCGGCGTGGAAGGAGTTGAGGAACTCGGGTCCGCGGGGATCCTGTTGGATCTCCTTCACCAGCCCCGTCACCGGATCGAGCAGGTGCCCGTACCGTGCCAGAAGCTGAGTCGGGGTGAGCACCCGATGGCCGCCACCGGAGGTGTCCTGCTTGATTCGGGAGGAGAGCACCACCGGAGCACCGACCCTGGCGGCGACCAGGGTCCGGTCGCCGCAGTCCGGGCACTGGGGGCGACGCGGCACTGGATGGCTGCCGCTCGCCAGGGTCAGGCTGTCGAAGGTCCAGAGCGACCGCTGGGTCGAACTACGGTAACCAGCGAGCCACTTGGCTGCCTCCAGGGCAGCCAGGTGCAGGCCGGTCTGCAGGGTTGAGGAGGTCGAGCAGGCGGGGCGCGAGGCCGGGCCGGTCCGGGCCAGCGACTGCTGGATGTGCGCCTCGACCTGGCGTCCGCGCCAGAGCCGGTCGGCGAGGCAGGACCAGCACGCCTGCCCCGGGAGGCCGAAGAACGGACCGATCCACTGCTGGGTGCCGGCGCAGCTGACGGGCAGCCAGGGGCGGCCGATGCGCCGGTGCTCGGCGTCGATCTCCCTCAGCGCAGGGTCGAGGTAGTCGTCGCACAGCACCACCGTCAGGTCGGCCGCGTCCGACGGGTGCGCCGGGGGAACGTGCAGACCGGCTCCCATGAGCGCGGTGCGGAGGAAGGCAGGCTCGGTGCGACCCAGGGTCAAGGCGCGCACGGCTGCCTGGGCCCGGGCGGCGACCGCCTCCGAACCGTTGAGCCCGGCGGCCTCCCAGTAGGAGTGCTCGGCTCCCGTCCGGTGGTCCGGTGCCGAGCTCGATCGGGCCGACAGCAGGCCGGCGGCCGAGAGCCGCTCGACGAGGTGCGAAGTCTGCTCGGGGGTGAGCACGTCGGCGGCGGCCCGGCTGAGCCGGTCGATGTTCCTGGTTCCGTCGAGGAGAGGGGCCAACAGGGCTATGTGGTTGCCGTGGAGAGCAGTCACTTGCCGACCGGCCAGCAGGTACACGGCCTCGCCGGGCACCTGCTCGACCTGAAAGTGCGACTTGAATCCCAACAGCGCCATGCTGCTGCGACTATCCGCGAGCAGGTCCGTCATGCGTTCACCGCAACCGGGTTCTGTGTTTCGACGGTGAATTGGCTCCTCCAGCAGGTGCTGGAGGAGATGGACCCGCCACACTCCAGACCATGGTTCAACTCCTCGATTATCAGGTCGTCGAGGGTTCCGGTTGCGGTGATCGTGGCCATGATGGGAATCCATTCGGAATAGGAGTGTGCGGTTCCTGTCATTGCGCCGCGATCATTGCTCCGCTGCGGCACGAGATGAATTCTGCTGTGGCCCCACTGCCCCCACCAGTGGCCCGCTCACCGGTCCCGTGTGAAAATTTCATGCCGCTGACCTGTATGAACACATCCCCTAGTCAGGAGCCCGGCACTGGTTCCCGGGACCCTCGGAATGGGACCTTCGAAAGGCTTTGGAGCCCGGACCGATCCGATCGGAGCATCCGGCAGTCCTGCCACGGAGGAACCTATGGAGATCAAGGTCTTGGGGCCGCTCAGCGCGGAAGCACGTGGAGTGTCCATCGTCCCGTCCGCGGGGAAGCCCCGGCAGATCCTCGCGCTGCTGGCCGTCTATGCCAACCAGGTCATTCCCGTCCCCACCCTGATGGAGGAGATCTGGGGAACCGAGATGCCGCGCAGCGCGGCGACCACCCTGCAGACGTACATCCTGCAGCTGCGCCGCAAGCTGGCGTCGGCGCTCGGCCCCGACTCGCTCCACGGGTCGAAGGACGTGCTGGTGACCCGGCACAGCGGGTACCTGCTGGAGGTGCAGCCGGGCGCGGTGGACGTGCACGAGTACGACCGGATCGTTGCCGACGGCCGTACCGCCGCTGATCGGGGCGACGCGGAGTCGGCCGCCGCCCGCTACCGGGAGGCCCTCGCCCTGTGGCGCGGTCCGGCGCTGGTGGATGTGCGGGTAGGTCCGATGCTGGAGATCGAGCTGGTGCGGTTGGAGGAGAGCCGGCTCGGGGTGCTGGAGCGGCGGATCGAGGCCGATCTCGCTCTCGGTCGGCATGACGAACTCCTCTCCGAGCTCACTTCCCTGGTGGTCCGTCATCCGCTGCACGAAGGGTTGCACGCCCAGTGCATGGTCGCGCTGTACCGGTCGGGGCGGCAGTGGCGGGCGCTGGAGGTCTACCAGGCGCTGCGCGGTCACCTGGTGGAGGAGCTGGGACTGGAGCCGTCCGCCCGGCTGCAGCGGATGCACCAGGCGGTGCTGGCCGGCGACCCGGTGCTGGAGTACAGCGGGTCCCGGCGTCGGCTGTCGCTGCTGGACAGCTTCGCCGCCTGACTCCGTCGACCGTCGGTCCCTCCGTTGCCGAAGCCCCGTTCGCTCGTCGAGCGGGGCTTCGGTCTGTCTCGATCGGGGATCAAGGGCTCGCTCGCACAGTGTGCGTCGAGAACGCGTTCGGCCGGCGGAGCCATCCGCCCCGCGGTCGAACTCCACCTTCATCCCAGGGGGCTCCCTTGCCTGTCATCGACCTCTCCTCACCCGTGGACGCCTCCGGCTGGGAGCCGGATCCCATCGTCCACGAGATCATGACGCCCGCCGAGGGCGCCCGACACATGGCCGACGAGATGCGCACGCACTTCGGTCTGGAGTTCGACCCGGCGGACCTGCCCGGCGGGGAGCTGCTCTCACTGGACACCATCACCCTGACCAGCCACACCGGCACTCATGTCGACGCGCCCTCGCACTACGGCTCGGTCGGCGACTACGGGGTTCCGCGCAACATCGACCAGATGCCGCTGGACTGGTTCCTGCGCCCGGCCGTGGTGCTGGACGTGCGGGACGTCGGGGTCGGCGTCATCGGGCGGGAGCGGATCGAGAAGGAACTCGCCCGGATCGGCTACCAGCCGCAGCCGCTGGACATCGTGATCCTGCACACCGGGGCGTCCCGCTTCGTCGGCACCCCGGACTACTTCACCCAGTTCGCCGGCCTGGACGGCCCCGCCACCGAGTTCCTGCTGGACCTCGGCGTGCGGGTGATCGGCACCGACGCCTGGAGCCTGGACGCGCCCTTCGGCGACATGATCCGCCGCTTCCAGGAGACCGGTGACCGCTCGGTGCTGTGGCCCGCGCACTTCGCCGGGCGCCGTACCGAGTACTGCCAGATCGAACGGCTGGCCAACCTCGACGCGCTGCCGGCTCCGTTCGGCTTCCGGGTGTCCTGCTTCCCGGTGAAGATCGTCGGCGCCGGGGCCGGCTGGACCCGGGCGGTCGCCCTGGTGGACGAGTGAGTACCGCGCGCCCGCCCTTCCTGTTCTGCTTCCACCACGCCGGCGCCGGGGTCTCCTGCTTCGCTCCCTGGCAGGACGTCGTCGGTGACGCCGCCGAGGTCGTCCCGGTGCTGCTGCCGGGCCGTGACATCCGGGTCCGCGAGGCCCGGATCACCGACCCCGAGGAACTCCTGGTCGAACTGGACGCGTTGATAGGCCCGCTGCTGGACCGTCCCTACCTGCTGTACGGGCACAGCCTCGGCGGCCTGGTCGCGTACACCTTCGCCCGGCACCGCGAGCGGATGGGGGACGGCCCGGCACTGCTGGCGGTGGGGGCAGTGCAGCCGCCCCACCGGCGGTCACCGGTTCTGGCCGGGGCCGACCTGCCGGACCTGGAGCTGCTGCGCCTGCTGGTCGAGTTCGAGACGCTGCCGCCGGAGGCGGCGGACGGCGGACGGCTGTGGGAGCAGCGGGTGCTGCCCGCGCTCCGCGACGACCTCCGCCTCGCCGAGGCCCTCTGCCGGACCGAGCGCACCCGGCTCGACGCCCCGCTGCTGGCGCTCGCCGCCAGGGAGGACCCCATCTCGCCGCTGGTCGGCATGGCCGAGTGGGCCGACTACGCGCCGGCCGGATTCGATCTGCGCACCGTCCCCGGCACCCACTTCTTCGTCCGGGGGCAGGCCGCGCCGAAGCTGCTGCGGGAGGCGGCACTGTCGCTGCTCAGCCCCGAGTTGAGCACGCGTTGAGGGGCGGGAGCGAGAGTCGTGACAACAGCCGAGCGAACAGAACTTCTGGATTCGGACAGAGAGGTGATGCGGTCGTGAAGACGAAGCGCACCCGGGCCATGGGGAGCCGACGATGAGCCGGCGCGTGGTCATCACCGGGATCGGCGTGGTGGCCCCCGGTGGAATTGGCACCAAGGACTTCTGGTCACTGCTGACCGACGGGCGCACCGCGACCAGGGCGATCTCCCTGTTCGACGCCTCGACGTTCCGCTCCCGGATCGCGGCCGAGGCGGACTTCGACCCGGTCAGGGAGGGCCTGGAGCCCCAGGAGATCCGGCGGATGGACCGCGCCGCGCAGTTCGCGGTGGTCAGCGCCAGGGAGGCGATGGCCGACAGCGGCCTGGTCGTCGACGAGCTCGACCCGTTCCGGGTCGGGGTCACCATCGGCAGCGCCGTCGGCGCGACGATGAGTCTGGACCGCGAGTACGCCGTCGTCAGCAACGGCGGCGCGGACTGGGAGGTGGACCACCACTACGCGGTGCCGCAGCTGTTCGACTACTTCGTGCCCAGCTCCTTCGCCCGTGAGGTCGCCTGGAAGGTCGGTGCCCAGGGACCGACGGCGGTGGTCTCCACCGGCTGCACCTCCGGTCTGGACTCCATCGGCCACGCGGTGGAGCTGATCCGCGAGGGCAGCGCCGACGTCATGGTCGCCGGGGCCACCGAGGCCCCGATCTCACCGGTGTCCGTCGGCTGCTTCGACGCGATCAAGGCGACGTCTCCGCGCAACGACGACCCCGCCCACGCCTCGCGGCCGTTCGACCGCACCCGCAACGGCTTCGTGCTGGGCGAGGGCTCGGCGGTGTTCGTGCTGGAGGAGCTGGGCCGGGCCCGGGCGCGCGGCGCGTACATCTACGCCGAGATCGCCGGCTTCGCCTCCCGCAGCAACGCCTACAACATGACCGGACTGCGGGCCGACGGCCTGGAGATGGCGGAGGCCATCCGGGTCTCCCTGGACCAGGCCGGGCTGCCCGCCACCGCCGTGGACTACATCAACGCCCACGGATCGGGCACCAAGCAGAACGACCGGCACGAGACCGCCGCGTTCAAGCGCAGCCTCGGCGACCACGCCTACGCCACGCCGGTCAGCTCCATCAAGTCCATGATCGGGCACTCCCTCGGGGCCATCGGCTCCCTGGAGATCGCCGCCTGCGCGCTCGCCATCAAGCACAACGTGGTGCCCCCGACGGCGAACCTGCACGAGCCCGACCCGGAGTGCGACCTGGACTACACCCCGCTGGTCGCGCGTGAGGTGCGGGTCGACACCGCGCTCAGCGTCGGCAGCGGCTTCGGCGGATTCCAGAGTGCCATGGTGCTCACCACACCCGAGCGGAGGTCGGCATGACCAGCGAACTGCTGGAGCGAGAGGCCGTCGAACCGGCGGCCGAGCGGGCGACCGCGGTCTTCACCGGCATCGGCGTCACCGCCCCCAACGGCCTGGGCACGGAGGCCTGGTGGCGGGCCACCCTGGCCGGCGAGAACGGCATCGCGACGATCACCCGCTTCGACCCGGCGAGCTACCCGTCCAGGCTGGCGGGGGAGGTGCCCGGGTTCGTCGCCAGCGAGCACATTCCCAGCCGGCTGCTGCCGCAGACCGACCCGATGACCCGGCTCGCGCTGACCGCGGCCAAGGAGGCGGTCACCGACGCCGGGGTGGACCCGGCCGAGATGCCGGACTTCTCGGCCGGCACCGTGACCGCGGCCTCGGCCGGCGGCTTCGAGTTCGGCCAGCGCGAGCTGGAGGCCCTGTGGAGCAAGGGCGGACAGTACGTCAGCGCCTACCAGTCCTTCGCCTGGTTCTACGCGGTGAACACCGGTCAGATCTCCATCCGGCACGGGCTGCGCGGACCCAGCGGTGTCCTGGTCACCGAGCAGGCCGGCGGCCTGGACGCGGTCGGCCAGGCCCGTCGGCAGATCCGCCGGGGCAGCCGGCTCATCGTCAGCGGCGGGGTGGACGGGGCGATCTGCCCCTGGGGGTGGACCGCGTTGCTGGCCGGCGGCCGGCTCAGCCCGGTCAACGACCCGGCCCGGGCCTACCTGCCCTTCGACACCGCCGCCTCCGGCTACGTGCCCGGCGAGGGCGGCGCGATCCTGGTCCTGGAGGACGAGCAGGCGGCCCGGGAGCGGGGGGCCCGGATCTACGGGGCCCTGTCCGGCTACGCGGCCACCTTCGACCCCGCCCCCGGCGTCGCCGGCCTCCCCGGCCTGCAGCGGGCCGCCGAGCTCGCGCTGGCCGATGCCGGGGTGACCGCCGAGCAGGTCGACGTGGTCTTCGCCGACGCCTCCGGCGTGCCCGGTCTCGACCGGGAGGAGGCCGACGCGATCACCCGGCTCTTCGGCGCCCGCGGGGTTCCGGTGACCGCTCCGAAGACCATGACCGGACGGCTCTCCGCCGGGGGCGCGGCCCTCGACCTGGCGGCGGCCCTGCTGTCGCTCCGCGACGGCGTCATCCCGCCGACCACCAACGTCGGCGACCCCGCCGAGGGAATCGACCTCGACCTGGTCACCGAGGCGCGCAGGCAGCCGGTCCGGACCGCCCTGGTGCTGGCCCGGGGCTACGGGGGCTTCAACGCCGCCGCCGTGGTCACCGCCGGCCACTGAACCACCGATGGAACACCCGCCGGAATTTCTGATCAACACTCAAGAGAGGTACGAATCATGACACTTGCCGAACTCACTGCCCTGCTCCGGGAATGCGCCGGAGAGGCCGAAGGGGTCGACCTCGACGGGGACGTCCTGGACACGCCGCTGGCGGACCTGGAGTACGACTCGCTCGCCGTCCTCCAGACGACGGGCCGCATCGAGCGGGACTACGGGATCCAGCTCTCCGACGACACCGTCGCCGAGGCCCACACCCCGCGGCTGCTGCTGGAGTACATCAACGAGAGTCTCGCGGCGCAGCGCGTCGCCGCCTGATCCAGGGGCACTGTCCCGAGCAACGCTGCTCGAACCCATCGCTGCCGGGGCCCGTCGCGGGCCCCGGCAGCCTGCTCTGCACCCACCGAAAGGAGCCGTTCCGTGCGTGTCCTGCTCGTGGTGACCCCGGTCAACAGCCATCTGCTCCCCATCGTCCCGCTCGCCCGGGCCCTGTCCGCCGCGGGGCACGACGTGGTCCTGTGCGGCGAACCCGTCGCCGTGGCCACCGCGGGTGCGGCCGGCCTGTACACCGTCCCGGTGACGGCCCGACCGGCCGCGCCCGCGCCCGCCGCGCCCAAGCCCACTGCGCCGAAGCCCGCAGCCCCGTCGCCGGAGCCGGCCGCCGCGCCCGGAGCCCCCGGCTGGCAGCCGGACTGGGACCTGCTCGCCGGTCGCTGGCGGACCCGGATCGGCCGGGTGATCGACGGCTACCTGGACTTCGCCCGGGACTGGCGTCCCGACCTGGTGATCTCCGACCCGCTGGAGTTCTGCGGTCTGCTCGTCGGCGGCGCCCTCGGGGTGCCGACCGTGGTCCACCGCTGGGGCCCGGACGTCCTCACCACCCTGGCCCGCGAACCGGCGGAACGCGCGCTCAAGGCCGTGGCCGAGGGCATCGGCCTGCTCGGCGGCCTGCCCGCACCGGCCCTGGTGCTCGACCCCACCCCGCCCCGGCTGCTCCACCCGGACACCGACCCGGGCCGCCCCATCCGCTTCGTCCCCTACAACGGTCAGGGGGACGTCCCGAGCCGGCGGCCCGCTCCGGACCGGCGGACCGTCTGCGTCTCCTACAGCGCCCGCACCGTCGACGAGTGCGGGGTCGGCGGACTGTCCGCGCTGGCCGCCGCGTTCGACGGACTGGACGGGGTGGACGCGGTGCTGACCCTCGGCGACGAGCACGCCGCCGGGCTCGGACGCCTGCCCGACAACGTCCGGGTGGTCCGGCCCGCGCCGCTGTCGCTGCTGCTGGACGGCTGCGCGGCGCTGGTCCACCACGGCGGTGCGGGCACCGGGCTGACCGCCCTGGTCCGCGGGCTGCCGCAACTGGTCCTGCCGCAGGCGCTGCCCGCCCTGGAGGTCTACGCGGAGCGGATCGCCGCCGCCGGCGCGGGAGTGTCCGTGGCCGCCGAGGAGCAGCACGACCCCGAGCGGTTGCGGGCGCACCTGGTGGCCCTGCTGGAGGAGCCCGGCTACCGGGACCGTGCGGGGGAGATCGCGGACGAGGTCGGGGCCATGCCGCTGCCGGCCGAACTGGTGCCGGAGCTGGAGGCGTTGGCCGCCGGTTGAGCGGTCCCGACAGCCGGAGGCGCCGCCGTCCCGACCGGGGCGGCGGCGCCTTCTCGTCGTCTGCTACCGGTCGGCGAGCACCGCGCTCGCCTCCCGCTCCAGCAGCGGAACCAGGGTGGACGGGGCCGGCTCGCGGCCGATCTCCTCGGCCAGCGCGGTTGCGGCCCGCCGGTGGCGCCCGTCGTTGACCAGGACCTCCACGGCGTCGCCGATGGCGGCCGGATCGTCCTGCAGCCGAGGGTCGAGGATCAGCCCGGCCCCGGCGTCCGCCAGCCGCTCGCCGATCTCGGCGGTCACCGGGATCTGCGGCAGCACCAGTTGCGGGACGCCCAGCGCGGCGGCGGTCAGCCCGGTGCCCGAACCGCCGTGGTGCACCACGGCCGAGCAGCTGGGCAGCAGCGCGTTCATCGGCACCGACTCGGCGACCCGGACGCCCTTCGGGACCCCGCCCAACCCGGCCGCCTGGCCGGGCCCGACCGCGAGGACGACCTCGACGTCGTGCGCGACCAGGGCCCGGAGGGTGCGGCCGACCATCTCGGGCAACTCGCCGGGGCGCAGTTTGGTGCTGGAGATCCCTGCGGTCACGCAGACCCGGGGGCGCGCGGCGGCTCCGGACCCGCTCCCGTCACCGGGACGGTGCACCCAGGTCGGCACCGTGCCGGGGCCGTTGTAGGGGGTGTACCGGACCGGGATCCGGTTCCGGGTCGCCGGGTCGGGCAGCCGGAGCGAGGGCGGGCACGGGTCCAGCCAGCCGGCCGGGCCGCGGTCCGGGTCCGCGCCGAACCGGGCGAACAGTTCCTGGTACGCCCGCAGCGGCGGCCCGGTCAGGTCGGTCAGCTCCACCCGCATCACGGTGGCGCTGCCCCAGGTGTGGCCGAAGGCGGGCACCCCGATCACGGCGGCGGCCAGCGGACCGGCGAAGGTCAGCGAGTCGTGGACGATCACGTCAGGACGCCAGGACCGGGCGAAGTCGACCAGGTCGTCGGCCATCGCCTCGGCGACGGTGACCTGCTTGTCGCCGAGGGCGGCGAGGACCGGGCGCAGGTCCGCGTCCAGCAGGTCGGGACGGGCGGCCCAGTGCCGGGGCCAGCGGCCCCGGCTGCGCCAGGGCGCCAGGTCGGCGCGGTTCCTGATCTGCTCGACGGCCACGTCCCGGCCGACGGGAACGCCGATCATCCCGGTCCGGGTGACGGCGGGCACGATCGACGGCGGCGTGGCCACCCGTACTTCGTGCCCGGCCGCCCGGGCGGCCCAGGCGAGGGGGATCAGGCTGTACAGGTGGGCGGGTTCGGCCCAGGTCGTGAACAACACGCGCATGGCGCCTCCTCGGGCGGCCGGTGCGGCCGGCCGGAGCGGTCGCGGCAACAGTGGCGGGGACGGTGGTGCTGGGACGGGTGGTGCTGGGACGGGTGGTGCGGGGACGGATGGTGCGGGGACTGCTGGTGCGGGGACTGCTGGGGGAGCGGCGTGCGGGAATGGCACGGCAGTGCCCGCCGGGCGGGGGAGACCGGGGACACTGCCGTGGACTGTGGGCGGCGCGGGCCCGGCCCGGCGCTGGGACGCGCACGGGGTGGGGGTGGGCCCGCGGCCGGTGGGGGTGGTCAGACCAGGTCGTCGCGGGTGACCAGGCGGTGCTCGACCAGCCAGCCGTCCGCACCGCGGACGAGCCGGTCCTCGCAGAGGGTGCTGGCCTTGATGCCGGCCGGGCCGCCCCGAGGGGTCTCCAGCACCACCGCGTAGCAGCGCGCGGTGAGCGCGTCCGGGCCGCTGGTCTCGATGGAGACCATGCCGAGCCAGTGCCGGCGCTGGATGCCCCGGGCCGCGTAGTCGGCGGTCGCGGCACCGGCCGAGGCGATGATGGCGGCGCGGCCGACCGTGGGCTCCGGATGGGCGTTGGCGGCGAATACGCCGTCCTCGGTGAAGGTCGCGGCCCACTCCTCGACCCGTCCCTGGTCGAGCAGTTGCATCTGCTGGGCGTAGAACTGCTGAACCTGGTGGTACAGCTCGGCGGAGCCGATTGTGGGGGCTTGCTCCGTCACGGTCATGGCGGCGGTCCTCTCTGCACTGGCGTGGTCGTTCCCTGCCGAACCGAGCATCGGGACCCCGGCTCGACTACGGCCGGACTGTCGCCGGAACGCCGCCCCGGACCCGCTCCGGCGCCGTCCAGCGCTGCTCGATCCAGCTGCGAGGCCCTCTCGGCAAGGTGACCTCAGTCAGCAGTCGAGAGGAGTCAAGAGCATGGCGAACGAGGCGAACGAGCAGCGGCGGGTGGCCCTGGTCACCGGCGGGACCAGCGGCATCGGACTGGCGGTGGCCCGCGGCCTGGGCGGAGCCGGACTGGCGGTGTTCATCTGCGCGCGCAGCGCGGAGAACGTCGAACTGACCGTCAAGGAGCTTCGGGCCGAGGGCCTGGAGGTGTCCGGAGCGGCCGCCGACGTCCGCAGCCCGGAGTCGGTCAAGGCCCTGGTCGCCGCGGCCGTCGAGACCTACGGCCGGGTCGACGTCCTGGTCAACAACGCCGGTCGGAGCGGTGGCGGCGTGACCGCCGACATCGCCGACGACCTCTGGTACGACGTCATGGACACCAACCTGAACAGCGTCTTCCTGACCACCCGGGAGGTGCTCAAGGCGGGCGGCCTGCAGGAGCGCGGCTGGGGCCGGATCGTCAACATCGCCTCCACCGGCGGCAAGCAGGGCGTGGTCCTGGGGGCCCCGTACTCGGCTTCCAAGCACGCGGTGGTCGGCTTCACCAAGGCCGTCGGCCTGGAGCTGGCGAAGACCGGGATCACCGTCAACGCGGTCTGCCCCGGCTACGTCGAGACCCCGATGGCGCAGAAGGTCCGGCAGGGCTACGCGGCGGCCTACGACGCCACGGAGGAGGCGATCCTGGAGCGCTTCCAGGCGAAGATCCCGCTGGGCCGCTACTCCACCCCGGAGGAGGTGGCCGGCCTGGTCGGCTACCTGGTCACCGAGACCGCCGCCTCCATCACCGCGCAGGCGCTCAACGTCTGCGGCGGGCTTGGCAACTACTGATCCCAGGGACAACGAGCGAAGCGAGGCAGAACACCATGTCCGTTCCCACCAGTGTGGTCGAGAAGTACCGCACCGTGCACTCCGTGGACGTCGCGGCTCCGGCCGAGCGGGTCTTCGGCATCATCGCAGACGTCACCAACTGGCCCCTGCACTTCGCGCCCAACGTTCACACCGAGCAGGTCGAGAGCGATGCCGGGGTCGAGCGGATACGCATCTGGGCCACCGCCAACGATGAGATCAAGACCTGGTCCTCGGTGCGGGTGCTGAACCCGGCGGACGGCCGGGTCAGCTTCCGGCAGGACGTCTCCACGCCGCCGGTCGAGGCCATGGACGGCGAGTGGATCGTCACCCCCGTCGACGCGGCGAACTCGCGGCTGGACCTGGTCCACACCTTCCGGGCGATCGACGACGACCCGGCCGGGATCGAGTGGATCCACGCCGCCCTGGAGCGCAACAGCGCCTCCGAGCTCGACGGCATCAAGCGCCTGGCGGAGCTGGGCGACCAGCTGGACGAGCTGGTGTTCGGCTTCTCCGACACCGTCCACGTCGAGGGCGACGGGGCCGACGTGTTCGACTTCCTGAACCGGGCCGACCTGTGGCCCGAGCGGCTGCCCCACGTCGCCCGCCTCGACCTGGTCGAGGACCTGCCGGGCGTGCAGGTGATGACGATGGACACGAGCACCAAGGACGGCTCGGTGCACACCACCCGCTCGGTGCGGGTCTGCTTCGCGCCGAACCGGATCGTCTACAAGCAGACCGAGGTCCCCGCGCTGATGACCGCCCACACCGGCAGCTGGACCATCGTCCGCTCCGGCACCGGGGTGGACGTCACCTCCCGCCACGACGTCACGGTCCGCCCGGACGCCGTCGAGCGGATCCTCGGCGCGGGCAGCACCGTGGCCGACGCCCGCGCGTACATCCAGCGCGCGCTGAGCACCAACAGCACCACCACCCTGCGGCACGCCCGCGACCACGCGGAGGGACGCCGTGGCTGAGCGGCTCGACGACCTGCTCGCAGCGGCCGCCCGGAACGATCCGGGCCGGGCCGCGATCCTCGCCGAGGGGCGCGGCACGGACTTCGCCGAGCTGGACCGCCGGGTCACGGCGGTGGCGGCGGCGATCACCGAGCTGCTGCCGGAACCGGGCGGCACCGTGGCCGCGGTCTCGGTCCTGCACCCGGACTTCGCCGTGGCCTACTACGGGACGGTCCGGGCCGGCGGGGTCGTCGCCGTCGTCAACCCGCTGCTGCGGGAGGACGACCTGGTGCACCTGCTGGTGTCCAGCGGCGCGGCGCTGGCGTTCGTGGACGCGGTGGTGCTGCGCAGGCTCGCGGCCGTCCGCGACCGGCTGCCCGCGGCGCTGCGCCTGATCGTGATCGGCGCCGACCCGGCGGCCGACCAGTCCTCGGTGACCACCCTGGACGACCTGGCCGCGGGCACGAGCACGGCCGGCGGGTCCGCCGCCGGGTTCGTCCCGCCGCCGGTCTCGCCGGACGACGTCGCCTGCATCCAGTTCACCAGCGGAACCACCGGACGCCCCAAGGCTGTTCGGCTCACCCACCGGAACCTGCTGGTGAACGCGGAGCAGATCGCCGACGCCCACCGGCTGGACCGGGGCTCGGTGACGCTGAACCACCTGCCCACCTTCCACCCCATGCACCTGAACTCCGCCCTGCGGGCCGGCGCCACCCAGGTGCTGTTCGCGGGCCCGGACCCGGCGGAGGCGGTGGCCGCGGCCAACCGCTACGGCGCGACCCACTACTACAGCCTGCCGGTGCGGCTGGCCCGACTGGCGGTCGATCCGGCGCTGGACGGGCTGGAGCTGCGGACGGTGCGGCGGATCGCCTCCGGCGGCTCCGCGCTGCCGGTGGCGGCGGCGGTGCGGCTGACCGAACGCTTCGGGGTGCCGGTGTTCCAGGGCTACGGCCTGGCGGAGACCTCCCCGCTGACCCACAGCGACGACCCGGAGCACCCGACCCCCGGTTCGGTGGGTCGGCCGGTGGCCGGCACCGAGTGCCGGGTGGTGGACATCGAGAGCCGGTCGGTGCTGGTCCCCGGCGAGGTCGGCGAGGTCCAACTGCGGGGCCCGCAGGTGATGAAGGGCTACCTGGGCGGTCCCGACGGCACCGGTCTGGAGGCCGACGGCTGGCTGTCGACCGGCGACGCCGGGCGGATCGACGCGGAGGGCCGGCTGTTCCTGGTGGACCGGCTCAAGGACGTGTTCAAGTGCGACAACTTCCTGGTCGCGCCGTCCGACGTGGAGCGCGTGCTGCTGGCCCACCCGCTGGTGCGGGAGGCCGTGGTGGTGGACCTGCCCGACCCGTTCAGCGGCTCGGTGGCCGGTGCGCTGCTGGTGCTCAGCGGTGGGGCCGACTCCCTGGACCAGGTCCTGTCGGCGGTCAACGAGCAGCTCCCCTACTACCAGCGGGTCCGCCATGCGAAGGCCGTGGACGCCGTCCCGCGCAACGGCAACGGCAAGATCCAGCGGCGGGTACTGGCGGCCGGTCTGGCCGAGGAACTCGCCGCGGTCTGAGCCGCAGTCTGACCAGTTCTGATCCGACGTCATGGCACCACCCCCGATCGAGAGGAACCGACCATGAGCGACAACGCGACCCCGGGACAGCGTCCCCTGTTCACCGTGATCAACACCTTCACCCTCAAGGAGCCCGAGAACGCGGCCGCGTTCGAGGAGCGCTTCCTCAGCCATGTCGAGTGGATGCGGGCCAGGGACGGCTTCGAGTCGCACCAGGCCGTGCGCAGCCAGGAGCAGCCGGGCGTGTACGTGAACCTGGGCTGGTGGGGCAGCCCGGAGAACTTCAAGGAGGTGCTCGGGAGCGAGGTGTTCCAGGAGCACGCCAAGGACTTCCACCGGATCGTGGACGTCGAGGCCGACCCCTCCCTCGGGGTGCTGCGGCTGAACGGCCGTCAGGACAGCCTGGCGGACGGCGTGGTGCTGGTGGTCGAGACCCTGGACGCCACCGGCGACGCGGTCGAGCTGGAGGTGGCCTACCGGGCCTACGCCGAGGCGGCAGCCTCCGTCGACGGCTTCGGCTGGACCGACTTCGCCCGCTCGCTGATCCGTCCGGACCACTACACCGCGGTCACCGCCTGGTCCGGCGCCGAGGCGGCGGCCGTGGCCGGCGCGCTGCCGCAGTACGCGGCGGTGCTGGCGCTCGCCGACACCCAGCGGACGACCGGTTCGCCGGTCGCGGGGACCCGGTCTCCCGCGGCCGTGCCGGTCGCGGTCTAGAAGGGAAGCGGTATGACGCGGGACGAGACGACGACGGAGCTGGCCACCGACATCTGCGTGGTCGGGGCCGGACCGGCCGGACTGACCCTGGCCCTGCTGCTGCTGAAGTCCGGGGTCGCGGTGACCGTGGTCGAGCGCTCCCGGGCCCACCAGCGCGAGTTCCGGGGCGAGATCCTGCAGCCCGTTGCGATGGCACTGCTGGACCAGCTGGGCGTGCTGGCGGGCGCGCGGGCGCGCGGCGCCCACGAGCACGCCCGGTTCCGGCTGGTGGAGCGGGACCGGGTGCTGCTGGACATCGACTACCGGGGTCTGCCCGCGCCCCACAACCACCTGCTGAGCATCCCGCAGGCGCACGTGCTGGACGAACTACTGCTGCACTGCGAGAAGTTCGAGGGGTTCCGCTATCTGGAGGGGACCCGGGTGAACGGCCTGCTCCGCGAGCAGGAGCGGATCGTCGGCGTCACCGCCGACGGCTCCGCGGGCCACCACACGGTTCGTGCGCACTGCGTGGTGGCGGCGGACGGGCGGTTCTCCAAGGTCCGCCGGCTCGCCGGGATCGAGGCCGGCCGCAGCGACGTCTTCGACCTGGACGTGCTGTGGTTCAAGCTCACCCTGCCGGAGGGCGCGTCCGGCGAGGGGCCCGAGCCGGTGCGGGACGTCCGGGTGTTCCGGGCCGAGGGCAGCCCGGTGCTGGTCTACGAGTCCTGGCCGAACCGGGTCCAGGTCGGCTGGACCCTTCCGCACGGCGGCTACAAGGCGGTGGCGGCGGAAGGTCTTGAGCACACCAAGGAGCAGCTGGCCAGGGCGGTGCCGCCGTACGCCGACCTGATCCGCAGCCAGATCACTTCGCCGCGCGACCTCAGCCTGCTCGACGTGTTCTCCGGACGGGCCGAGCGCTGGGCCGTCGACGGGCTGGTGCTGATCGGTGACGCCGCCCACACCCACAGCCCGATCGGCGCGCAGGGCATCAACCTGGCGATCCAGGACGCCGTGGTGCTCCACCCGCTGCTGGTCGCCTCGCTGGCGGCCGGCGACGCCGGGGCCGGGTTCCTGGCGGCCTTCGAGCGCGGACGCTCGGCGGACATCGAGGCGGTGATGCGGACGCAGCGGATCCAGAGCAAGGCGATGCTGGCCCACGGCGCCGTGGTCACCTGGCTGCGGCCCAAGATGGCCGCGGTGCTCCAGCGGACCCCGCTGTTCGGGAAGGTGCTGCGGAGCATCGCCTACGGCAACCCGGCCATCCGGATCGCCGAGGAGCACTTCACCGACCGCGACTGAGCCACCGGACGGCAGTGAAAGGGCCGGCCCCCGATCGGGGGCCGGCCCTTCCGTGTGTTCGCTGCGGCGCGGATCAGCGGCGGGCCAGGGCCTCCAGGTCGTGGACCACCTCGGCCGGTGACGGCATCCCGGCCATCGACCGGGCGAGGTCGCCCGCCGCGCGGGCGTAGCCGGGCTCGTTCAGCACCGCCTCCAGGCCGGCCCGGAGCCGCGAACGGTCGTTCTGCTCCTCCGCGTCGGAGATGCAGACGGCGGCGCCGGCCGCGGCGAGCTGCTGGCCGGTGGTGAACATGTCGAGCAGCTGCGGCAGCACCAGCTGGGGCAGGCCGAAGGAGGTCGAGGTGAGCGCGGTCCCGGCGCCGCCGTGGTGGACCACCGCGTCGCAGGACTCCATGATCAGGTGCAGCGGCACCGGGTCGATCAGCCGCACGTTCTCCGGCATCGGCCCGAGGGCCTCCCGGAACTCCTCCTCCACGGTCGCCACCGCCTCGGTGTCGGAGAGGCCGGAGAAGGCACTGAGGATGTCGCGGACGTGCGGCACGCCGTTGAGGGACAGGGTGCGGGAGCCCAGCGAGACCACGACCCGGCGGCCGAAGGGCTTCTTCTCCCGGAGCCACTCCGGGTAGACGCCGGGGCCGTTGAAGGGGACGTAGCGGATCGGTCGGCCGGGCTCGCTGCCCGGGGCCAGCAGCGCCGTCGGCGCGGAGTCCAGCACCAGGTCGGGGTCGGGCAGGCCGGGCAGGCCCAGCCGATGGCAGGCGCCCTGCAGGGCGAGCCGGGCGGGTCCGCGGGCGCCGGTGGAGATGGGGTCGAGGCCCCAGCGGTGGTGCACCACCGGCACCCCGAGCGAGCCGCCCACCACCAGCGAGGCGTACTCCAGCATGTCGGAGAGGATCAGGTCGGGCTTGAACTCGCGGGCGAAGTCCAGGTATTCGGGCAGCAGGTAGCGGGCGTGCATCATCCAGACCTTCGCGCCCGCGGCCATCTCCTCGGGCTTGGCCGGGGCGCGGGTCTCGATGATCCGCTTGCCGTCGCGCAGCCCGCCGGTGAGCATGTCGCCGACGTGGTACCAGTCGCCGAGGACCACGCCGGACAGGCCCGCGCTGCGGGCCGTCGCGACCACCTCGGGCTGGCCGGCGAACAGCACCTCGTGGCCGGCCGCGCGCAGCGCCCAGGCCAGCGGCACCAGCGGGGTGAAGTGGGTGGGGACAGGGGTGTTGAACATGAGTACACGCATCTGAGCTCCCGGGAAGGGTGCGCCCCGCCCCCTCGACGGGGGACGGGGCGGCGGTGGGTGTGGACGGGACGAGCCGGTGGTCGGTGGTTCTGTGGGGTCAGGCGGCCGTGGCGGCCTCTTGGTCGGATTCGGCGGCGGAGCCGTGCTCGGCGTCGGCGTCGGCGTCGGCGTCGGCGTCGTCGGAAGTGGAAGTGGAAGTGGAAGTGGCGGTGGAAGTGGCGGCCTCGGTCCCGGCCTCCGCCGGGACCTCGGTGTCCGCGTCCGCGCCCGCCTCCGTCTCCACCTCGGCCTCGGCCGGGTCGAGCCGGGTGTCCGGCAGTGCGACGGCCAGGGCCAGGCCGGCCAGCATGATCGCGCTCGCCACCAGGAACGCGGTGGCGGTGGCCTTCGCATAGGCGTGCTCGCCGACGGCCTTGGACGCGGACGCCATGCCGCCGGGCAGGATCGAGTTGAGGCGCTGGGTCAGCACCTCACCCAGGACGGTGGTGCCGAAGCCGCTGCCCAGGGTCATGAAGAAGCGGCCGCCCGAGGTCACCACGCCCAGGTTCTCCGGGAGCGCGGTCGCCTGCACGGTCTGCAGCACCACCTGGACCACGCCGCCGAGGCCGAAGCCCAGCAGCACCAGCATCCCGCTCAGCTCCAGGGTGGAGGTGTGCTCGTTGATGAGCCCGAACAGGCCGAGGGCGACCACCCCGACCGTGGCGTTGGCCAGCAGCACCGGCTTGAACCGGCCCAGCCGGGTGATCAGCTTGCCGGAGGTGAACATCACCACCAGCACGCCCCCCGCCATCGGCGCGAGCCGCAGACCCGCGCCCTCGGGGGTCACCCCCCGGGTGATCTGCAGGTACGTCACCACGTAGACGGGTACCGCCAGGATCGCGAAGCCGCCGATGAACTGCAGCGGGGCGGCGATCCGGAAGACCCGGTCGCGGAACAGCGACATCGGCAGGATGGGCTCGGCGGCCTTGGTCTCCCACCAGCAGAACAGCGCCGTGAGCAGCAGGCTGCCGCCGCCCGTGCCGAGGATCACCGGAGAGGTCCAGGAGTAGGCGCCACCGCCCCAGTGGGCCACCAGCAGCAGCCCGCTCGCGGCGGCGGTGATCAGCGCCGCTCCCGGCAGGTCCACCCGGTGGGCGGCCTTGCGGGCCGGAAGGCGCAGGGCCAGCAGCGTGATCACGACGGTGACCAGGCCGAGCGGCAGGTTGACGTAGAAGATCCAGCGCCAGGTCAGGTGCTGGCAGAGGAAGCCGCCCAGCACCGGGCCGATGATGATGCCGAGGGCGACCAGGCCACCGCCCATTCCGGAGCCGGCGGCCCGCTTCCGGGGCGGCAGCAGGGTGGCCATGATGATCAGCGTGACGCTCATCAGCCCGCCGCCGCCGAGGCCCTGGACCACCCGGAAGGCGATCAGTTCGCCCATGTTCCGGGCGGCCCCGCAGAGCGCGGAGCCGGCCAGGAAGGTGCAGATCGCGAACAGGTAGACCCGCTTGGGGCCGAACATGTCGCTGAGCTTGCCGTACAGCGGCTGGGTGGCGGTGGCGGCCAGCACGTAGGCGGTGATCAGCCAGGGGAGTTCGCTCAGCCCGTGGACCGGGTCGAGCGCCCTGGTGATCGGCCAGGCCGCGGTGGCCACGATGTTCTCGTCCAGCAGCGACAGCAGCATGGCCGCCATCGCCCCGAGCGAGAACAGCTGGATCTGCTGTTCACTCATCCCGTGGGTAGGAGCTGCCTCCTCGGTCGGGCGTTCGATCGTGCTGAGGTCGGTCATACGAAGATCCTCCGGTGGCGTTCGTCGGCGGTGGTCTGCTCGGGACCGCCGAGCTCGGGGCTGCGGGACGCGATCAGCGCCTCCAGGTCGCCGACCACGGCCGCCGGAGCCGGCATCCGGGCGACGCTCTCGCCCAACTCCGTCGCCGAGAGCCGGAACCCGGCCCCGTCGAGCAGCTGCTCCAGGGCGGCGCGGACCCGGGACGGGTCGTCCTGCTCCTCGGCCGAGTCGACGGCGAGGCCGGCCCCGGCCGCGACCAGCCCGTCGGCGACCGCGAACTGGTCCATGATCTGCGGGAGCACCAGCTGCGGCAGCCCGGTCGCGGTGGCGGTCATGGCGGTCCCGCAGCCGCCGTGGTGGACGATCGCGTCGCAGTCGTTCAGGAACAGCGAGAGCGGCGTCGGGTCCACCAGCCGGACGTTCCGGGGCACGGGACCGAGTTCCGCCCGGTGGGCCGGGTCCACGGTCACCACGGCCTCGGTGTCCGCCAGGCCGTCGAAGGCGTCCACCACGCTGCGCAGCAGCGGCATGCCGTTGAGCTTGAGGGTCTGCCCCCCGAGCGTCACGCACACCCGCCGCCCGGTGCGCCGGTCCAGGGCCCACTCCGGCCGCACGCCGCCGCCGTTGAAGGGGACGAAGCGGATCGGTGCACCGGGCGCGGCACTCGCGTGCTGGAGCTCCGGCGGGCAGGGGTCCAGGATCAGGTCGGGCTCCGGCAGCGAGGTCAGCCCGTGCCGGCGGCTCAGGCCGTCCAGGAAGAACCCGGCCGCGCCGCGCAGCAGGGCGGTCAGCGGGTCGACGCCCCAGCGGTGGCGGACCACCGGTATCCCCAGCGCACCGCCCACGACCAGCGAGGCGAACTCCAGCTGCTCCCCGACGACCAGGTCGGGGCGCCACTGCCGGGCCACCTCCAGGTAGCGCGGCACCATGTAGCGGGCGTGCCCGAGAAAGGTCTTGGCGCCGTCGGCGAGCCCGGCCGGGCCGGGCCTGCCGAGGCTCTGCAACGGGCGCTTGCCCGGCGGAAGGTACGGCAGCAGCAGGTCGTCCACGTGGTAGGGGTGGCCGACCCGGGCCAGGGACAGGCCCGCGGCGACGACCGTCGCCTCGACGTCCGGCTGTCCCACCACCAGCACCTCGTGCCCGGCGGCCCGGAGCGCCCACGCCAGCGGCACCATCGGGGTCAGATGGGTCGGTACAGGGGTGGTCGTCATCAGTACGCGCATCCGTGCTCCTCGGGTATCGGGCGGAGTGGGGCCGGTGGAACGGGGCCCGGGGTTGAGGGGAGGCGTTGTGCCTCGGGCCCGATGCTGGTCGCTCTTGATCGAGTCGCCCTCGCGCGGCACTTGAGCCGTGCACTCGACCCCGCTGCGAGAGGCGCTCCACGCCCCCGCGCCACGGTGGGTCGGATGTGTGACCGCAACGGAGGAGGTCGTAAGGATGAACGTTGACGTCGACGTGGCCGTGATCGGCGGCGGACCGGTCGGGACGCTGCTCGCGGCGGAACTACGGCTGGCCGGGGCCGGCGCGGTGGTCGTCCTGGAGCAGCGGTCGGAGCCGAACCCGCACTCGCGGGCGTTCCGGCTGCAGACCCGAACCCTGGAACTGCTGGACCAGCGCGGGATCCTGAAACGCTTCACGGATACGGCGGCGACCTGGCCCAAGGCCCACTTCGCCGGGATCCACCCGCTGCTGGACCTCGCCATGCTGCCCAGCAGCCACCCCTACGCGCTGCTGATCCCGCAGGCGCGCACGGAGGCCCTGCTGAACAAGCGGGCCCTCGAACTGGGGGCGGAGATCCGGCGCGGGCACCGCGTGCTCGGGCTGACCCAGTCGGACGACCGGGTGGTGCTGCGGATCGAGGGGCCCGAGGGCGAGCACGACCTGTCGGCCCGCTACGTCATCGGCTGCGACGGCGGGCACAGCGTCGTCCGCAACCTGGCCGGGATCGACTTCCCCGGCAGCGGCGGGACCGTGTCGGCGCTGCTCGGCGACGTGGTCCTGGAGGACCCCTCGGCGCTGCCGATCGGGCTCCCGGGAACCCTGCGCCGCCCCGAGGGGCTGCTGATGGCGGTCACCCTGGAGGAGGGCATCACCCGAATCCTCACCACCGAGTTCGGCCCCCGGCAGCAGCCCGCGCAGAGCGGCGAGGTGACCCTGGACGAACTCAAGGCGGCGGTGCGCCGGGTGAGCGGCACCGACGTGGAACTGTCGAACCCGCAGTGGCTGTCCCGGTTCACCGACTCGACCCGGCTCGCCGAGCACTACCGGGCGGGCCGGGTGCTGCTCGCCGGCGACGCCGCCCACGTCCACTTCCCGATCGGCGCGCAGGGCCTGAACCTCGGCCTGCAGGACGCGATGAACCTCGGCTGGAAACTGGCGGCGGTCGTCTCCGGCCGGGCGCCGGAGAGCCTGCTCGACAGCTACGAGAGCGAGCGGCGCCCGGCCGCGGCGGGAGTCCTGCGGGAGACCAGGGCGCAGCTGGCGCTGATGAACCCCGACCCCTCGGTCGATCCGCTGCGGGAGCTGTTCGCGGACCTGCTGGCGATCCCCGAGGTCAACCTGCACCTCTCCGAGATGATCACCGGGCTCGACGTCCGCTACCCGGTGCCGGACGGCTCCCATCCGCTGGTCGGCTGCCGGGTGCCGGACTTCACCCTGCACGGCAGCGGCGAGACGCACCGGGTCGCCGAGCTGCTGCACGGCGGCCGGGGCGTGCTGATCGACCTCGGCGCGGACAGCGCCGCGCACCGGGCGGCGGTTCCGTGGGCGGACCGGGTGGACCTGGTCGCGGCGACCGCCACGGTCGGCGCGCCCGCCGAGGCCCTGCTGATCCGCCCGGACGGCTGTGTGGCCTGGGTCGGCGGCGGCGCCGCTGCCACCGAGGACGGGATCGCGAGCCTGGAGACGGCCCTGGACACCTGGTTCGGTGCGCCGGTGCGCTGAGGGCGCCGCCGGCCACCGCGCGCCGGAGCGCGGTCGGGCCCCGGGGAGCAACCGCTCCCCGGGGCCTTTCGCGCTGCCGCCGTCCCGGTCCGCGACAGGAGGACGGGCCCACCGGAGCTTCCGCTCCGATGGGCCCGTCCGTGCTGCCGCCGTGCTGATGGAACGTCAGCTCTTGCCGCGACGAACGAGCTTGAGGACGCCGACGATGGCGCCGACGGCGATGATGGCGATGGCGATGTGGACGTAGTTGAGGCCCATGATGATCTCTCCTGATGTCAGTTCTCGGGATGTGTCGCTCGGTTGCGGTGCGGTGCTGCGTGCGCTGCGTGCTGCGGTGCGGTGGGTCAGGCGGCCAGTCGGCTGCTGCTGCGCTGTTCGTCCAGGACCCGCCACAGGGCTCCCGGCGTACCGAAGGTCACGCCGTTGAGGGTCTCCTCGGGAAACTCGACGCGGTACTCGCTCTCCAGCCGCACCAGTAGCTCGATGCTGGCCAGTGAGTCCAGACCGGCCTTCTTCAGGTCGTAGTCCGGGGTCAGCTCCGCGCCCCGGGCCGAGGCCGGCAGCGCGTCGCCGAGCAGCTGCGCGAAGCGCGCGTCCCACTGCACTTGCAGGTGTCCGTTCATGGTGGTCCCTCCTGTGCCGGTCAGTTCTGGGATGCCGCCTGCTGCCGCAGCAGCTGACGGTCGGTCTTGCCGTTGGGGGTCAGCGGGAGGGCGGCCAGCACCCGGCACTCGGCCGGTACCTTCGCGCCCTCCAGTCGTTCGGCGAGGAGTTCGATCACCTCCTCCGGGGTGCGGTCGGTCACCGCGAACAGGATCAGGTCGTGACCCTCCTCCGGCGGCACCGCGGCCGCGGCCGTGACACCGTCGATGTCCAGAGCGGCGGCCTCGATCTCCAGGGAGCTCATCCGCACCCCGCGCCGCTTGAACAGGTCGTCGCGCCGGCCCTGGAAGTAGAGGTGGCCGTCCTCGTCCAGCCGCCCGTAGTCGCCGGTGTGGAGGGTGACGACGCCGGTCACCGGGTCGCGGCGGAACCGCTGCGCGGTGATCTCGGGCGCCCGCCAGTAGCCGGTCATCACGTGCGGACCCCTGGCGGCGATCTCGCCGATGGCGCCGGCCGGCGCCGGCCGGCCCTCCTCGTCGAGGACCAGCACCTCGGTCCCGGGCAGCGCCCGGCCCACCGAACCGGGCTTGGCCACGTGGCCGCCCGGCTCCAGGACGGTGATCCGCTTGCACTCGGTGGTGCCGAACATGGGGGAGACCTCGGCCCCGGGGAAGCTGCTCCGCAGCGCCTCGATGACCGGCGGGGTCAGCGCCGCCCCGGTGTTGGTGAACAGCCGCACCGGCGGCGCCTCGCCCTGCTCCCGGCCCGCCAGCCGCAGCAGCATCTCGGCGAGCGAGGGCACCACCGGGACCACGGTCACCCGGTGCCGCTGGAGCGTGCCGATCAGCCGCAGGTGGCGGTCCGGCTCGGTCAGCAGCACCTGGGCGCCCGCGAGCACCGACAGGAACAGCTGGTAGAGCCCGTAGTCGAAGGAGACCGGGATCGCCACCAGGACCACGTCGTCGGCCCGGTAGCCGAGCCGCTGGGCGATGGACCGGGTGGCGAAGACCACCGGCGCATGGGTGCTGACCACGGCCTTCGGCGCGGAGGTGCTGCCGGAGGTGTAGATCAGCAGGGCCAGGTCGTCCGGGCCGACCGCGGTGCCGGCCGACGGCTCCGCCGCCGGCGGGGCGGCGCGCAGCTCCTCGACCCGGCGCCACACCTCCCCGAACTCGTGCACCGGACGGTCGGTCAGCGAGCCGAGCAGGACGGTGTCCTCGCCCTGCGCGACGACCAGCGCCGGGTCGCAGTCGGCGGTGACGGTGGTCAGGTGGAACCGCTTCATCGCGGGGTTCACCGGGACCAGGGCCGCGCCGTGGAGCAGCGTGCCGAACAGCAGTGCGGCGAACTCGCGGCGGTTGCCCACCCGCACCAGCACCCGCTCGCCGCGGGCGACGCCCTGCTCGGCCAGCCAGTCGGCGAAGGCGCGGGCGTGGTCGGAGAGCTCGGTGTAGGTCCAGACCCCGGAGCCGTCGGCGACCGCCGGGGCGTCGGGGCGGGCGGCGGTGGCCGCCGCGAGCAGCTCGGGGACGGTTCGGACGGCGGCGTCGGCCGCGGCCAGGACCAGCGGTTCGACGGCCGGAGCCGTGACCGCCGGCCGCTCGATCGCGGTCACCATTGCGGCACCTCCTCGATCTCCAGGACGGCGACGGTGCAGGTGTAGCCCGCGCCCCCGCCGAACAGCATCACCTTGTCGCCGGCGGCGAGGCCGCCGGTCGCGATCAGGTGGTCCAGGCCGGCGGCCCAGTCCCCGCCGCCGACGTGCCCGGTCGTGCTCCCGTACGCCCAGGTCGTCTGTTCCTCGGTGACGCCCAGCAGGTGGTGCACCTGGTGGTCGCCCTTGCGGCGGCCGGTCGCCGGGGTGATCACCCGGGTCAGGTCGGCGGTGGTGATCCCGGCGTCGGTCAGCGCCTCGGCCTTGGCCTGGAGCATGGTCCGACCGAAGCGCAGCATGATCTCGCGCTCGTCGCCGGCACTGGTGTACTCGTGCGAGCGGCGGGACAGGTCGATGCCCTCGGTCGCGGCCGGCGACGCGGTGCGGAACGGCTCGTTCCCACGGGCCAGCCCCTCCAGCGAGTTGTCCGCGACCGTGGCCGTGGAGAGCAGCCGGGCGAAGCCGCCCCGGCTGGACAGCACGATCGCGGTGCCGCCGTCGCCGTAGGCACTGAGCTCGTGCAGGTTCCAGCGGTTGACGCCGGGTTCGCTCCAGCGGTCGGCCGTGGTCACCATGACCGCGCTGCCGCCCCGGAGCCCGGAGGTGAGATGGGCGGCGGCCAGTTCGAGGCCGCTGATGCCGATGTTGCAGCGCTGCTGCACATCCATCGCCGGCACGTGCCGGCCCACGGTGCGGTGGGCGATGTACGAAGCGGCCGGCCAGATGTCCAGGCCCTGGAACCAGAGGCTGCCGTGCAGCAGCAGGCTGAACTCTGACGGGTCGACGCCGGACCGCTTCAGTGCGTTCTCGGCGGCCCACACCGCCATGTCGGGCGGCGCCACGTCGTCCGCCTGCAGGGTGGACCGGTAGCCGAAGGTCTCGTACCGCTCGGCGGTGTACTTCCCCTCGCGGACCGCGTCCGCGGCGGAGACCGGCTCCGGCAGCCAGGTGCCCACCGAGGCGATGTGGATGTCATTCCAGCGCATGCTCACTCCCTTCCTGAGTAGTCGGCCCCGGGTACGGGAGGGATGACCCGACCTCGTGGAGCCGGACCGACGGATCGATCGTGCGCGTCCCTACTGGAGCGCCGGTGGAGCAGGCGTACCGCTCCTCCTCGAAGCCGGTTCCGGGGCTGTGGACCGCGGATCGAGCGGGCGTCGAGGAGCTGGTCCGAAGGTTGGGTCCGGAAAGGCCCGCGCCGGTGCTGACGCCGGGTCCCGGCAGGACAGGAGAGAGACAGATGACCACCGACACCCCACAGGACGGCGGCGGCGCACTCGGCTTCGGCGTGTTCTTCTTCGCCGCGCTCGGTGAGCGCCCGGGGGAGACCTACCGACTGATGCTGGACTGCGCCCGGCGCGCCGACGAGCTCGACTTCGACTTCGTCTCCACCCCCGAACGCCACTTCCACCCCTTCGGCGGGGCGTTCCCCAACCCGGCGGTCACCTCGGCCGCCATCGCGGCGGTGACCGAGCGGATCCAGATCCGGGCGGGCAGTGTGGTCACCCCGCTGCACCCCGCCGTCCGGGTGGTCGAGGACTTCGCCATGGTCGACGGCCTCTCCGGGGGCCGGGTGGCGATCTCGGTCGGCTCCGGCTGGAACGTCAACGACTTCGTGATCGCGCCCGAGCAGTTCGCGGGACGGCGGGAGCGGCTGACCGCCGATGTGACGGCGATCCGGGAGGCCTGGCGGAGCGGCGCCTGGACCGGGCCGGACCCGCTCGGCAAGGAGGTCACCGTGTCGGTGTACCCCCGCCCGGTCCAGGAGGAGCTGGAGATCTGGATCACCGCCTCGCGCAGCGAGGGCACCTTCCGCGAGGCCGGCCGGCTCGGCTGCAACATCCTCACCCACCTGGAGAACCAGGACCCGGAGTCGCTCGCCGACAAGGTCCGGATCTACCGCGAGGCCCGGGCCGAGTTCGGGCACGCCGGCCCCGGCCGGATCACCGTGATGATGCACACCTACCTGGCGGCGGACTCCGCCGAGGCCCGGCGCACGGGCGGCGGCTGGCTCAAGCAGTACCTGCTGACCGCGATCGACCTGGAGGCCCGCGCGGTCGACGCCGGCGGCCGGATGAGCGGCGGCAAGGAGGGCCGCGAGGTCCTCGCCGCGGCATCCGCCCAGTCCAAGCTCGCCGACCTCGGCGTCAACCGCTACCTGGCCGGCAACTCGCTGATCGGCACCGTGGACGAGTGCGTCGCCACCGCCGAACGGCTGCGCGCGGCCGGGGCCGACGAGATCGCCTGCCTGGTCGACTTCGTCGGCGACCCCGGGCAGGTACTGGAGTCGCTGGAGCACCTGGGCGCGGTCCGCAAGCACTTCGCCGGCGGCTCCGACGTCCGTCGGACCGACCCGAACTGACGACCACTGCCCGGAAGCCTGGAGGACCACACACCGTGCCGACGATCCTGGCTGTCTCCGGCAGCCCCTCGCTCCCCTCGTTCACCCATGAGGTGCTGGCCCTGGCCTGCGCCCCGCTCACGGCGCGCGGCCTGCGCGTCGACACCCTCGCCCTCCGCGAGCTCCCGGCGCAGGCGCTGCTGGCCGCCGACGGCGGAGACCCGGCCGTCGCCGACGCCGTGGCCCGACTGGAGGCGGCGGACGCCGTCGTGCTGGCGACGCCCGTCTACAAGGCCGCGTACTCGGGCCTGCTGAAGACCTTCCTCGACCTGCTGCCGCAGCACGCGCTGGCCGGCAAGGTCGTGCTGCCGCTGGCCACCGGCGGGTCCATGGCCCACGCCCTGGCGCTGGACTACGGGCTCCGGCCGGTACTGATGTCGATGGCGCCGGCGGCGGTCGCCAACGCCGTCTTCGTCCACGCCGAGTCCGCGCTGCGCGGCCCGGAGGGGCTGCGCGGGCTGGAGCCGGACACCCGCACCCGCCTGGACCAGGCGGCCGAGGGCTTCGCCGACCTGCTCGACGCGCTCGCCCTGCACGCCCTGCTGAACGAGGCGGTGACGGACGACCTGGTGACGGCCGAGCGGTTGGCCGGCCTCCGTCAGGCAGCCTGAACGACCCCGGAGCACCGGCGGAAATCGAGGAATCCTCGATCGGCCGCCCCCATGGTCACCCTGGTCCCGCAGAGCGCGGGGCGCATCCCTGACACAGAGAAGAGGAGTCCCGATGAAGGCTCTTGTCCTGTCCGGCGGACTGGGAACCCGCCTCCGACCCTTCAGCTACTCGATGCCCAAACAGCTGATACCCATCGCCAACCGGCCGGTCCTGGAGCACGTCCTGGAGAACATCCGGGAGACCGGGGTCACCGACATCGGCATCATCGTCGGCGACCGCGAGGCGGAGATCTTCGCCGCCCTCGGCGACGGCTCCCAGCTGGGCGTGCGGATCACCTACTTCCGCCAGGACGCGCCGCTCGGGCTCGCCCACTGCGTGTCCATCGCCCGGACCTTCCTCGGCGAGGACGACTTCCTGATGTACCTCGGCGACAACATGCTCACCGCCGGCGTCACCGAGGCCGCCGAGCAGTTCCGCGACCGGCGCCCCGCCGCACAGGTCGTGGTCCAGAAGGTCGCCGACCCGCGCGCCTTCGGCGTCGCCGAGGTCGACGCGGACGGCGTGGTGCAGCGCCTGGTCGAGAAGCCGCAGTACCCGGCCGGCGACCTCGCGCTGATCGGCGTCTACTTCTTCACCCCGGCGATCCACCGCGCGGTGGCCGCGATCGTCCCCAGCGCCCGCGGCGAACTGGAGATCACCGACGCCATCCAGTGGCTGGTCGACGCCGGGGCGGAGGTCAGGGCCCACGAGTACACCGGCTACTGGAAGGACACCGGCCGGGTCGAGGACGTCCTCGACTGCAACCGGGAGCTGCTGGACCAGCTGGTCCGCTCCATCGACGGCGCGGTCGACGACGAGAGCCTGCTCATCGGCCCGGTCGTGGTCGAGGCCGGGGCCAAGGTGGTCAGGTCCACGATCGAGGGCCCGGCGATCGTCGGGGCGGACAGCGTCATCGAGGACAGCTGCATCGGTCCGCACACCTCCATCGGCGACGAGTGCGTGCTGCGCGGCAGCAGCGTCTCCTACTCCATCGTCCTGGACCGGGCCTCGCTGTCCGGCGTCGAGGGCCTCCACGGCTCCGTCGTCGGCCGGTCCGCCGCCGTCAGCGGCAACGACTCCGGTCAGCGGACGCTCAAGCTCGTGGTCGGCGACCACACCCAGGTCGAGGTGGCGGCATGAGAGTCCTGGTCACCGGCGGCGCCGGCTTCATCGGCTCCCACTACGTCCGCACCATGCTCGACGGCGGATACCCCGGCTACGAGGACGCCCGGATCACCGTCCTGGACGCGCTCACCTACGCCGGCAACCGCGACAACCTGCCGGCCCACCACCCCCGGCTGGAGTTCGTCCGGGGCGACATCTGCGATCTGCCGCTGCTGCTGCAACTCCTGCCGGGACACGACGCGGTGGTGCACTTCGCCGCCGAGTCCCATGTGGACCGCTCGCTGCTCTCGGCGGCCGAGTTCGTCCGCACCAACGTCGGCGGCACCCAGAACCTGCTCGACGCCTGTCTGCAGACCGGCGTCCGCAGGATCGTCCACGTCTCCACCGACGAGGTCTACGGCTCGATCGCCGAGGGCTCCTGGACGGAGGAGTGGCCGCTGCTGCCGAACTCCCCCTACGCCGCCTCCAAGGCCGGCTCCGACCTGGTCGCCCGCGCCTACTGGCGGACCCACGGCCTGGACATCTCGATCACCCGCTGCTCCAACAACTACGGCCCCTACCAGCACCCCGAGAAGCTGATCCCGCTGTTCGTCACCTCGCTGCTGGAGGGCGGGACGGTGCCGCTCTACGGCGACGGGGCCAACGTCCGCGAGTGGCTCCACGTCGACGACCACTGCCGGGCGATCCAGCTGGTCCTGACGGCCGGCCGCTCCGGCGAGATCTACAACGTCGGCGGCGGCAACGAGATGACCAACCTGCAGATGACCGAGGACCTGCTGGCCCTCTGCGGGGCCGACTGGAGCAGCGTCCGCCGGGTCGCCGACCGCAAGGGCCACGACCTGCGCTACTCGCTGGACGAGAGCAAGATCCGCGACGAGCTCGGCTACCGGCCGCAGATCCCCTTCGCCCGGGGGTTGGCCGAGACGGTCGAGTGGTACCGGTCCAACCCCAACTGGTGGAAGAGCATCAGGACGACCCACAGGGAGCAGGCATGACCGTCGATCACTGGACGCCGGAAGCCCTGCCGCAGGTCCTGGTGGCCGGGGCCGGACCGGTCGGACTGACCATCGCCCACGAACTCGCCCGCCACGGCGTGCGGGTCCGCCTGGTGGACGCCGCCAAGGGGCCCGCCAGCACCAGCCGCGCCCTGGCCACCCATGCCCGGACCCTGGAGACGTACGACCAGATGGGCGTCCTGCAGGACCTGCTCCCGCGGGGGCAGCGGGTCGAGCACTTCACGCTGCACCAGAACGGCGGACGCCTGATCCGCTTCGACACCGACTACACCCACCTGCCCACCCGTTTCCCCTTCACCCTGATGGTCGACCAGGTGGTGACCGAGCGGGTGCTCCGCGAGGCCGCCGCCCGGCGCGGGGTGCGGGTCGAATGGGGCGTCGAGCTGGGCGAGTTCGAGCAGGTCGAGGGCGGGGTCAGGGCCGTGCTGCGACACCCGGACGGGCGGACCGAGACGGTCGGGTCCGACTGGCTGATCGGAGCCGACGGCGGCCACAGCACCGTCCGCAAGCAGCTCGGCCTGCAGCTCGTCGGCGACAGCAACGAGACCTGGCTGATCGCCGACGCGGTCGTCGACTGCGACCTGCCGAGGGACAGCATCCACTGGATCCGCACCCCGCGCGGCACGGTGATGATGGTGCCCTTCCCCGACCCCGGCAAGTGGCGGCTGCTGGACACCGCCGAGGTCTCCTACGACGGCGACGACACCCTGGTCGCCCGTCGGTTCGCGGAGAAGATCAGCTCCGGCATCGGCGCCCGGGCCCTGGTCGAGCCGCCGACCTGGGTGTCGGTGTTCACCATCCAGCAGCGCATGATCCCCTCGATGCGGGTCGGCCGCTGCTTCGTCGCCGGCGACGCCGCCCACGTCCACAGCCCCGCCTCCGGCCAGGGCATGAACACCGGCGTCCAGGACGCCTACAACCTGTCCTGGAAGCTCGCCGCGGTGATCCACGACCGGGCGGACGAGGAACTGCTGGACACCTACTCCGCCGAGCGGGTGCCGGTGGGGGCCGAGCTGCTGGCCTCCACCCGGATGGCGACCGTGCTGGTGCAGCTGCGCAACCGCTACGCGGCGGCGGCGCTGCGGGTCCTGCTGACCTTCGTCCGCTCGGTGCCGCCGCTCAAGTCGAAGATCCAGCGGAAGATCATGGGCGGGATGTCCGCCCTCGACCTCCGCTACACCGAGAGCCCGCTCACCCTCCCCGACGACCCCGGCGGCGCGCTCGTCGCCGGCGCCAGGGCGGCCCGGGTCACCGCGGAGGACTTCGCCGGCTCCACCGGATGGCGCGAGTTCATCGCCGAACTCCGCACCGGCGAGTGGACGCTGCTGGCCTTCGCCGGCCCCCGGGAGTACCCGGAGCTGCACCGGATCGCCGAGAACCTCGGCGGCACCCTCTCGGTCCGCACGGTCTACCCCGGACCGGACGACGCCGGCCCCTGCGCCGCCCCCGGACCCCTGTCCGACCCCGGCGACCTGCTGCGGGACGGCCTCGCGGCCGAGCCCGGCAGCTGGCTGCTGATCCGCCCGGACGGCTACCTCGCCGCCCGCGGCACGGACCTGCGCACCAACCCGCCCGAGCGGGCCCTGGCCGACCTGGGAATCCGGGTCGGGTCGCGGCGGCCCGAGCACGTCGGCTCGGACCCGCTCGGTTGAGAGCGATCGTCGGTCCGAGCCCTCGCCCTGCTGTCGCACTCGATCCTCCGCTCCCTCCCAACCGATCAGGACTCAGCCATGGACATAGTGGGAAACGGCTTTCTCGCCCGGAGCCTCCTTCCGATCGCCGATCGTCACCCGGACACCGTGGCACTCGCCGCCGGGGTCTCCTGGGCGGACGGAACCTCGGAAGCGGACTTCGCCCGGGAGTCCGACCTCCTCCGCAGCGTCGCGCGGAACTGCGTCGAAACCGGTCGCCGCCTGCTGTTCTTCTCGACCGCGTCCAGCGGCATGTACGGGCTGGGCGCCGGCCCGGCCCGTGAGGACGACCCAGCCGCCCCGCCGACCCCCTACGGCCGCCACAAGCTGGCCATGGAAGAGCAGTTGGCCGAGTCCGGGGCGGACCACCTGATCATCAGGCTCAGCCACATGGTCGGCCCCGGCCAGCCCTCGCACCAGCTGATCCCGGTGCTGGTCCGGCAGATCGGCTCGGGCACGGTGCACATCCACCGCGGCGCGACGCGCGACCTGATCAGGGCCGACGACGCAGTGCTGCTGATCGACCGACTGCTGTCCCTGGGCCTGCGCCGGGACACGGTGAACGTCGCCTGCGGCCACGCCGCGAGCGTCGAGCTGATCATCAACCAGCTGGAGCGGATGCTCGGGGTCCGGGCGCACCGGGAGTACCGGACCTCGGGCGCCTCGACGGAGGTCTGCGTCGACCGGCTCCGCTCCCTGGTCCCCGAGGTGGAGGGGCTCGGCTTCGGCGCCGACTACTACCGACGCGCCCTCCTGGCCTTCCCGCTGGAGGTCGCCAGGTCGGGAGCCACGACTCGACCGGCGCTCAAGTCGGCGCTGCCAGTGTGAAGCAGAGAGCTTCCGTCACCGGAACGAAGAAGGAGAACCTCATGAGGAAAGCCGTCACGGGCGGCCCGACCGCGCAGCCGGTGCGGGAGCAGAGCCAGCTCGGGTCTGCCCTCCGCCCCCTGCTCATCGATGTCGCGATCCCGCTGGTGCTGTACTACGTCCTGCACGGCGGAGCGAAGCTCGGCACGGTCGAGTCGCTGTTCATCAGCAGCGTCGTGCCCGGACTGCGGACGGTCGTCGCACTGGTGCGTGAACGTTCGATCAACGGGCTGGCCCTGCTGATGTTCGTGGTCACCCTGGCCGGCGCGGCCATCAGCGTGATCACCGGCGACGCCCGGCTGATGCTGGCCAAGGAGTCGCTGGGGACCGGCGTGATCGGGCTGTCCATCGGATGGTCCGCGTTCACCAGCCAGCCGCTGATGAACAACGCCATCCGCCCCTTCATGACGAAGGGCGCGGCCGCCAAGGAGGCCGCCTGGCAGGCGCTGAACGAGACCTCGCCCGAGTTCCGCCGCTCGCTGTCGCGGGTGAGCCTGCTCTGGGGCGTCGGCCTGCTGAGCGACTGCGTGCTGCGGGTCGTCGGTGCGTTCACCCTCCCGGTGAGCACCATGGTCTGGATGTCCACGGTGATCCTGGTCGCGGCCATCGGCGTCCTGGTCGCCGGGACCGGCGTGGTGTCCGACCGCGCCGAGAAGCTGCTGGAGGCGCAGAGCGCGGAGAAGGTGGAGGACGGGCTCCCGGCCGCGGTCAGGACCGCGGCCTGACCGACCCGACCGGCAGAGCCGGACGAGCACCGACGAGCAGCGCGCGAGAGCAGCGCGGAAGAGCAGTACGGATACAGCGCCGACCGGTCCCGCAGTCACTGCGGCGAGCCGGTCGGCGGCGTTTCGTCAGTCATCAAGTCATCGAGTCATCGAGTTCGAGTCGTCGCGTCACGGCGCACGAGAGGAGCAGTGACATGGCCGTCAACGGCCCGACCGCCCACCCCGGTCACCCCGTCCGAACGGTGGCGGTGCTCGGCAGCACCGGATTCCTCGGCGCACAGGTCTGCACGACCCTGGAGGCAGCCGGCCTCACCGTCCACCGGATCACCCGCGACCGGCTGGACCTGGCCGAGGCCACTCCCGAGCGGCTGGCGGAGGTCCTGGCCCGCTGCGCGCCCGAGGTCGTGGTCAACGCCGCCGGCGCGGTCTGGGGAGTGACGGACCAGCAGATGAGACTCCTCAACGAGGAGGTGCCCCGGGCCCTGGCCGGGGCCGCCGGCCTGCTGCCGCGCCCGTTCCGGATCGTCCACCCGGGTTCCGTCCACGAGTACGGCCCCACGCCGCCCGGCGGGCCGGTGACCGAGGACCGGCGGCCCGAGCCCGTCGGCTTCTACGGGCGGACCAAGGCGCGGGGCAGCCGGGCGGTGGTCGCCGCCGGCGGGGTGGTGCTGCGGCTGTCCAATGTGATCGGCCCGGGGGCCCCCGCCGACAGCCTGCCGGGGGTGGTGGCCCGCCAGCTCGCCCTGGCCGCGGCGGAGGCCGCCGCCGGACGTCCGGTCCCGGAGCTCCGGCTGGCGCCGCTGGTGTCCTACCGGGACTTCGTGGACGTCAGAGACGCGGCCGACGCGGTGTCCGCGGCGGCGCTGGCGACCTGTACCGGGCGGGTGTTCAACATCGCCGCCGGGGAGCCGGTCCCGGTGCGGCTGCTGGTCCGGCGGATGGTCGAGCTGTCCGGGCTGCCGGTACGGATCGTGGAGGAGGGCGTGGCGGGCAACCCGCGCGGCGGCGCCGACCGGCAGCTCCTGGACGTCTCGGCGGCCGGCCGGGACCTGGGCTGGCGTCCGCGCCGTTCGCTCGACCGCTCGCTGCGGGACCTGCTCGCCCCCATCGGACTTCCAGGGGCGTTCGAGCCCACCGGTGCAAGGTCAAGGGACAGCGGGCCGCGGCCGGAGTGCCGAACCGAACAGAGAGGCAGCGAAGATGACCGATCAGAAGGCTCTAGTGCTCGACGAGGTGCGGAAGTACCACGAGGAGCAGCGGAACAATCGCCCGTTCGAGCCCGGCGTCACCGAGATCTGGCCGTCGGGGGCGGTGCTGGAGGCAGATGACCGGATTGCGCTGGTGGAGGCCGCGCTGGACCTGCGGATCGCGGCGGGCCACAGCTCGCGGAAGTTCGAGTCGGCGTTCGCGCGCCGGCTGAAGCTCCGCAAGGCGCACCTGACCAACTCGGGCTCCTCGGCCAACCTCCTGGCGATCACCGCCCTCACCTCGCACCACCTGGGCGACCAGCGCCTGGTCCCCGGCGATGAGGTGATCACGGTGGCGGCGGGCTTCCCGACCACGGTCAACCCGATCCTGCAGAACGGTCTGATCCCGGTCTTCGTCGACGTGGACCTGCGGACCTACAACACCACGGCGGAGCGCATCGAGGCCGCCATCGGCCCGCGCACCAGGGCGATCATCGTGGCCCACGCCCTGGGCAACCCGTTCCCGGTGGCCGAGGTGGCGCAGCTGGCCGAGGACCACGGGCTGTTCCTGATCGAGGACAACTGCGACGCGGTGGGCGCCACCTACGACGGCAAGCTCACCGGTACCTTCGGTGACATATCCACCGTCAGCTTCTACCCGGCGCACCACCTGACGATGGGTGAGGGCGGCTGCGTCCTCACCGGGAACCTGGCGCTGGCCCGGATCGTGGAGTCGCTGCGCGACTGGGGCCGGGACTGCTGGTGCGAGCCGGGCGAGAGCAACAAGTGCCTCAAGCGCTTCAACTACCAGATGGGGACCCTGCCGGCCGGCTACGACCACAAGTACATCTTCTCCCACGTCGGCTACAACCTGAAGGCGACCGACCTGCAGGCCGCGCTGGGGCTGACCCAGCTGGCCAAGCTGGACTCGTTCATCGCCGCCCGCCGCAGCAACTGGCAGCGGCTGCGGGAGAGCCTGGACGGCGTGCCGTGGCTGATCCTGCCGGAGGCCACGCCGCGCAGCGACCCGAGTTGGTTCGGGTTCGTGGTCACGGTGGACCCGGAGGCCCCGTTCCACCGGGCCGCGCTGGTGGACTTCCTGGAGAGCCGGAAGATCGGCACCCGTCGGCTCTTCGCCGGCAACCTCACCCGGCAGCCGGCCTACGTCGACCAGCCGCACCGGGTGTCCGGCAGCCTGGAGAACAGCGACCTGGTCACCGAGCACACCTTCTGGGTGGGGGTCTACCCCGGGCTCACCGAGGAGATGATCGACTACATCGCCTCCTCCATGAAGGAGTTCGTGGGGGCCCACGGATGACCGGCGGATCCCGTACACCGACTCCGGACCGGAAGGAGCCGTCGTGGACCTGGGCCTGAACGGGCGGACGGTGCTGGTGACCGGCGCGACCGGCGGCATCGGCAGCGAGATCGCCCGGGCTTTCGCGGCCGAGGGGGCCCGGGTGGCGGTGACCTACCGCTCCGACCACGAGGCCGCCGAGAAGCTCGTCGCCGAACTGCGCGGGGGCGGCGACCCGGCCGCCGACCCGGACCGCGCCTTCGCCCTGCGCTACGCCCTGGACGAGCCCGGCTCCGCGCAGCGCGCGGTGGCGGCGGTCGAGGACCGCTGGGGCTCCCTGGACGTCCTGGTGGTGAACGCGGTGCACCGGGGCGCCCGCCGGGTGCCGGGCACCCGCTTCGAGGACGTACCCGAGGAGGCCTGGCGCCCGGTCGTCGACGACAACCTGGCCCCTGCCATCAGCACGGTCCAGTGCGCGGTGGGCGGGATGCGCCGCCGGGGCTGGGGCCGGATCGTCCTGATCTCCTCCCACAACGCGCTCGGCGGCAACCAGGGCCAGGAGTTCTACGGCGCCGCCAAGGCCGGTCTGCACGGACTGGCCCGCAGCCTGATGTGGGACCTGGGCGACTCCGGGGTGCTGGTCAACGTGGTCTGCCCGGGGCTGACCGCGACCGAGCAGGTCGTCGCCGCCCTGCCCGGCGCGGTGCGTGACCGGGAGGCGCAGGCCACGCCGACCGGCCGGTTGACCGCCCCCGCCGAGGTGGCCCGGAGCGTGGTCTTCCTGTGCTCGGAGGCCAACGGCAACATCACCGGCGAATCGCTGACGGTGGCCGGCGGCCGCTAGCCGCACTCATCCGTACCTTTCAACCGCACCTGTCCGATCCCGATCGAAGGGGAAACCGTGTCGCCTGAAATAGCAACCGAAATGACCCTGCCGGCACTGCTGCGGTCCCGTATGGACCCGGACCTGCCGGCCCGAATCGCCCGCTCGGCAGCCACCACCCGGGGCTCCGTGATGCGGACCGAGGACTTCCCCGCCTGGCTGGACGAACGCCGTCGGGCCAACGACTTCCGGGTGGACCGGATCCCCTTCGCGGAGCTGGACGGCTGGTCCTTCCAGGAGGGCACCTGCAACCTGGTGCACCGCAGCGGGAGGTTCTTCGCCGTCGAGGGGCTGCACGTCACCTGCGACACCGGGCTCTTCCGCGACTGGTACCAGCCGATCATCAAGCAGCCCGAGGTGGGCATCCTCGGCATCCTGGTGAAGGAGTTCGACGGGGTCCTGCACTGCCTGATGCAGGCCAAGATGGAGCCGGGCAACCCGAACCTGCTGCAGCTGTCGCCCACCGTCCAGGCCACCCGCAGCAACTACACCAAGGTGCACCACGGCGCGGACGTGAAGTACCTGGAGTACTTCACCCAGCCGAGGTCCGGCCGGGTGCTCTCCGACATGCTGCAGTCCGAGCACGGCTCGTGGTTCTACCACAAGAGCAACCGGAACATGATCGTGGAGGCCATCGGCGAGGTGCCGGTGCACGAGGACTTCGTCTGGCTGACCTTCGGTCAGCTCGCCGAGCTGCTGCACCGGGACAACGTGGTCAACATGGACTCCCGGACGGTGCTGGCCACCGCGCCGATGGCCGCGACCGGCACCTGGGCGGAGGAGGAGGTGACCTTCGCGGCGGCCCTGGACCGCTCCCGCGACCAGAGCGCGGGCGCCCTCCACTCCGACACCGAGCTCCGCTCCTGGTTCACCGCCGAGCGCTCCCGGCACGACGTCGACGCCGAACGCATTCCGCTGACCGGGCTGCCCGGCTGGAAGCGCGGCGAGTCGTCGATCGAGCGGGAGGACGGCCGGTACTTCCGGGTGGTGGCGCTCTCCGTCACCGCCGGCAACCGCGAGGTGACCGGCTGGACCCAGCCGATGATCGAGCCCTGCGGCCGCGGCGTCTCCGCCTTCCTCGCCTGCATCATCGAGGGCGTGCTGCACGTCCTGGTGCACGCCAGGGTCGAGGGCGGCTTCCTGGACACCATCGAGCTGGGCCCGACGGTCCAGTACACCCCGGGCAACTACGACCACCTGGCGGAGGAGGAGCGCCCGCCGTTCCTGGACCTGGTGCTCTCCGCCAACCCCGCCCGGGTCCGCTACGAGGCGGTTCACGCCGAGGAGGGCGGCCGCTTCCTCAATGCCGAGAGCCGCTACCTGGTCGTAGAGGTGTTCGAGGGCGAAGCAGCTGCCGCGCTCGAACCGGTGGAAGGATACCGATGGGTTACGCCGGGGCAGTTGAGCAGCCTCGTGCGGCACAGTCACTATGTGAACGTACAAGCACGGACTCTTCTGGCTTGCCTGAATGCGATGGGTGGTACCGAGCAGAATGAATGAGGAGATAGTCGAAGGGCCGGGGACGGCGGATCCCCGGCCCGCTCTGCGGGTCGGTGTCCTCGGCAGTGCCGACATCGCCCGACGCCGGATGCTGCCCGCCCTGGCGGCGGAGCCCGGCATCGAGATCGTGGCGGTCGCCGGCCGTGCGCCCGGGCGGGCCGACGAGCTCGCCGCCGCCTACGGCTGCGCGTCGGTCACCGGCTACGCGAACCTGCTGGCCATGGACGAGGTGGACGCGGTCTACGTGCCGCTGCCGGTGGCCCTCCACGCCGACTGGGCCGAGCGCGCGCTGCGCGCCGGCAAGCACGTGCTGGCCGAGAAGCCGCTGGCGATGGACCCGGTCACGGCCCGGCGGCTGCTGGACCTGGCCGAGGAACGCGGCCTGGTGCTGCTGGAGAACGTGATGTTCGTCCACCACGGCCAGCACGCCGCCGTCCGCAAGCTGGTCGCCGACGGCACCATCGGTGAACTCAGGTCCTTCCGGGCCGACTTCGCCATTCCCGAGCTTCCGCCGGAGGACATCCGCTACCAGTCGGAGCTCGGCGGCGGCGCCCTGCTGGACGTCGGCCTGTACCCGGTCCGGGGGGCGCTGCAGATGCTGGGCGGCGGCCTGCGGGTGGTCGGCGCCGCCCTGTACAGCTCGCCGGGCAAGTCCGTGGAGACCGCCGGGGCGGCCCTGCTGACCACGCCCGACGGGGTGTTCGCCCAGCTCACCTTCGGCATCGGTCTGGCCTACCGGTCCGCCTACGAACTGTGGGGCAGCCGGGGTCGAATCCGGGTCGAGCGGGTGTTCACGCCCGGCGGGGACCATGCGCCGGTCGTGCAGGTCGAACTTCCCGGCTCCGTGCGGCCGGTGGTGCTCGCCCCGGAGGACCAGGTGGCGGCGACGGTGCGGGCCTTCGTGGAGGCGGTCCGCAGCGGTGTCGCAGGCGCTCCGGACGCCGAGGAGTGCCTGGAACAGGCGGCGCTGCTCGACGCGATCCGGCAGCACGCCCGCACCGGCGGCACTCCAGTCTCCCCCGAGCCGTCGAGCTGACCTTGTAGCCGGCTGCCGGGCGGCAGCCGGCCCCCACAGGAGGAATGGAAGCCGATGAGCATAGTTGACGACCGGCCACAGCTGCGGATCGAGACCCCGGCCTCGCTCCGTCGCACCGGACCAGTTCCGACCGCACCCCCGTCCAGGCCCCGGCCGGCTCCGGCCGGCCCCCCGGCCGCCCGCCCGGAGCCGGCTGCGGAGCCGGCTGCGGAGCCGGCGCCCACCGCGCCGCTGAGCGCCCGGGAGCGGGCGGCGGAACTGGCGGAGAAGCGCGCCGAGGTCCTGCGCGGACCGAGTGACCAGGCCACCGAGGCCCAGCACGCCAAGGGCAAGCTCACCGCCAGGGAGCGGCTCGACCTGCTCTTCGACCCGGGGAGCTTCACCGAGGTCGAGGGGTTGCGCCGGCACCGGGCCACCGGCTTCGGACTGGAGGCCAAGAAGCCCCACACCGACGGGGTGGTCATCGGCTGGGGACAGGTGGACGGCCGGCAGGTGTTCGCCTACGCCCACGACTTCCGGATCTTCGGCGGCGCGCTCGGCGAGGCCCACGCCCAGAAGATCCACAAGATCATGGACCTGGCGGCGGCCGCCGGAGCGCCCGTCATCGGCCTCTGCGACGGCGCCGGGGCCCGGATCCAGGAGGGCGTCACCGCGCTCGCCGGCTACGGCGGCATCTTCCAGCGCAATGTCCGCAACTCCGGGGTGATCCCGCAGATCAGCGTGATGCTCGGGCCGTGCGCCGGCGGCGCCGCCTACTCGCCCGCGCTCACCGACTTCGTGTTCATGGTCCGCGGCACCTCGCAGATGTTCATCACCGGGCCCGACGTGGTCCAGGCGGTCACCGGCGAGAAGATCAGCCAGAACGGCCTCGGCGGCGCGGACGTCCACGCGGAGACCACCGGAGTGGCGGCCTTCGTCAGCGACGACGAGGAGAGCTGCCTCGCCGACGTCCGGCACCTGCTCTCGCTGCTGCCGGCCAACAACCGTGAACTTCCGCCGCGGGAGCTGGAGTCGGACCCGGTGGACCGGCGCACCGACGCCCTGCTCGACCTGGTTCCGGCGGACCCCAACCGCTCCTACGACATGCGCGCGGTGATCGCCGAGATCGTCGACGACGGCGAGTTCTTCGAGGTGCACGAGCGCTGGGCGCCCAACATCGTCTGCGCGCTGACCCGGCTCGGCGGGGACGTGGTCGGCATCGTCGCCAATCAACCCCAGTCGCTCGCGGGCGTGCTGGACATCCACTCGTCGGAGAAGGCGGCCCGCTTCGTCCAGCTGTGCGACGCCTTCAACATCCCGCTGGTGACCCTGGTCGACGTGCCGGGCTTCCTGCCGGGCGTCGCCCAGGAGCACGGCGGGGTCATCCGCCACGGCGCCAAGCTGCTGTACGCGTACTGCAACGCCACCGTGCCGCGCATCCAGCTGATCCTGCGCAAGGCCTACGGCGGCGCCTACATCGTCATGGACTCGCGCTCCATCGGGACCGACCTCTCGCTCGCCTGGCCGACCAACGAGATCGCCGTGATGGGCGCGGAGGGGGCCGCCAACGTGGTCTTCCGCCGCGAGATCGCCGCCTCCGAGGATCCCGATCGGACCCGGGCCGAACGCATCCAGGAGTACCGCACGGAGCTGATGCACCCCTACTACGCCGCCGAACGCGGACTGGTGGACGATGTGATAGACCCGGGCGAGACCCGGAGCCGGCTCATCGGCGGTCTCGCGATGCTGCGCGCCAAGCATGTGCCGCTGCCCAGCCGCAAGCATGGGAACCAGCCCCAGTGAGCGCCGGGGCATCGGCGCCACCGGCGCCGCAGCCGCTGTTCAGCATCGTCCGGGGCGAGGTCGCCCCGGAGGAGCTGGCGGCGCTGACCGCCGTGCTGCTGACCCGGGCGCGGACCGCGGAGGCGCTCCCCCCGCAGCGCTCGGGCCCGGCCCGCTGGTCCCGCGAACTGGCGGGGCACCGGACGGCGGGAGCCTGGGCCGCTCCCGACCTTCCGGACTGGAGTTCGCCCAGGAACTGACGCCAGGTCACGATGATCCCGGTCCCATTTCCGAGGTATTCCACAAAGCGGTCGCGCCCCCTGCCTAGAGTGAACCCATGGACACTGAGGTGATCGTGGCCGGGGGCGGACCCGTGGGACTGCTGCTCGCCTGCGAGTTGCGGCTGGCGGGGGTCGACGTCCTGGTTCTCGAACGTCGGCGTGAACCGGACCTGACCATCAAGGCCGGCTCCGTCAACGCCCCCACGATGGAGGCGTTCCACCGGCGGGGACTGCTGCCGGCGCTGACCCGGGCCCAGCGGGAGAACCTGGAGCGGATGCGGCAGTTCCTCCGGCAGCAGCCGGCGGACGCGCCGACGGCGGTGCCGCCCAGGCCGCTCGGCCACTTCGCCGGGATGATGCTCAGCGCGGACCTGCTGGACCCGGACGACCCGGAGTTCGCCGGTCTCGGCCCGGTCGAGGCCGTCGGTCTGATCCCGCAGCGCGACATCGAGCGGATCCTGGCCGAGCGCGCGGCGGAGCTGGGGGTGCGACTGCTGACCGGCACCGAGGTGACCGGGCTGGCGGCGGACGACGAGGGCGTGACCGTACAGGCCGGCGACAGCTCCTTCCGCGCCCCGTGGCTGGTCGGCTGCGACGGCGGACGCAGCGCGGTGCGAAAGCTGAGCGGATTCGCCTTTCCCGGAACCGAGGGCGAGATCACCGGCCATCAGGCCGTGGTCGAACTGAGCCGCACGGACGGCCTGCGAGCCGGTTGGAACCTCACCGACACCGGCGTCTACGTCCACGGCCCGCTGCCCGGGCGGATCCTCACGGTGGAGTTCGACGGACCGCCGGTGGACCGCGAGGGGCCGGTCACCGCCGAGGAGCTGCAGGGCAGCCTGCGCCGGGTCTCCGGGCTGCCGGTCGTGGTCGACCGGGTCGCCAGCGGCACCCGCTTCACCGACAACGCCCGTCAGGCGTCCACCTACCGGCTCGGCCGGGTGCTGCTGGCCGGCGACGCCGCCCATGTCCACGCGCCCTTCGGGGCGCAGGGGCTGAACCTCGGCATCGGCGACGCGATGAACCTCGGCTGGAAGCTGGCCGCGGTGGTCCGCGACCCGAAGGCGGAGCGACTGCTCGACACCTACACCGCCGAACGGCACCCCATCGGAGCCAGGGTGCTGGACTGGACCCGCGCCCAGGTGCTGCTGATGCGTCCCGAACCGGCCAGCCGGGCGTTGCGCACGGTCGTCGGCGACCTGATGAACACCGGGACCGGGACCGGCTACTTCGTCCGGATGATCTCCGGGGTCCAGCAGCGCTACGAGCTGCCCGGCGACCATCCGCTCGTCGGCCGCAGCGCTCCCGACCTGCTGCTGGCCGACGGCAGCCGGCTCGCCGACCACCTCCACGACGGCCGGGGGCTGCTGCTCGACCTCCTGGACGACCCCGAGCTGCGGGCCGGTGCGGAGGGCTACCGGGAGCGGGTGCGGACGGTGACCCTGAGCAGCGCCGAGCGGCCGGGCACGGCCGCACTGCTGGTGCGCCCGGACGGCTGCGTCGCCTGGGCGGCGGACAGCGGCGCGCCGTCGGCCGACGTGCCGCTCGAAGCGGCACTGGCCACCTGGTTCGGCTGAGGTCACGTCACGGCGGCTACCACCCCTCCAGATGGGACGTCCCGTAGGGGAACTCCAGCTCCCACATGAGCATCATCTCCTGGGCGGTGAGCGGGACGTCCCGGCACAGCCGCTCCGGGTGCCCGGGCGGCGGCCCGTCCTCGTCGCCCGGCATCAGCATCAGGTAGCGACGGTCGATCGTCCGGAGCCGTCCGCGATTGCGCTGGGTCTGCCTGCGCCTGCTGAGGCCGCCGATGACGGTGAGGGCGTCACCCACAGGTCGGCCGCAACGCTTCAGCAGCCGACGCATCCATCCTGTTCGAGCAGCCATGCCTGTCCTCCCCTTCTTCCCGGGCAAGCGCCGGGGAGAAAGGGAGGATGCATGCCGCTGCTGGAATCGCGGTCGACACCGCGTCGGGTGGCGGCCGAGTGCCGCCCGTGCCGAGCGCCGGTTTGTCGAGAGCGGTTCGACCGGCGTGCGAACGCTCCGGGGCAGAGTCACGGGGTGTGCGCAACGGGCGCAGCCGGAACAGGTCGGTGCAGGACGGGTGGAGGTCTCGGGTCACGTGCTTGTCGAATCGATGGAAAGCGCTGTGGACGCCAACGGCGCAGTACCCAAGCAGATCAGCAAGCTGAACCAGGTGGTGATCCGGTTCGCGGGGGACTCCGGGGACGGGATGCAGTTGACGGGGGACCGGTTCACGACGGAGACCGCCGGGTTCGGCAACGACCTGTCGACCCTGCCGAACTTCCCGGCCGAGATCCGGGCTCCCGCAGGGACGCTGCCGGGAGTCTCCTCGTTCCAGCTGCACTTCGCCGACCACGACATCCTGACTCCGGGTGACGCCCCGGACGTGCTGGTGGCGATGAACCCGGCGGCGCTGAAGGCGAATCTCGGGGACGTTCCGCGTGGTGCGGAGGTCATCGTGAACACCGACGAGTTCACCAAGCGGGCGCTGGCGAAGGCCGGCTATGCGGCCGATCCGTTGGCCGACGGCAGTCTGGAGGCCTATGCGCTGCACCGGGTGCCGCTGACGACGCTGACGGTGGAGGCGCTGAAGGACTCCGGACTGGCCCGCAAGGACGCGGAGCGGGCGAAGAACATGTTCGCGCTCGGGCTGCTGAGCTGGATGTACCACCGCCCGACGGAGGGCACGGAGGGGTTCCTGCGGACCAAGTTCGCCAAGCGGCCGGAGATCGCCGAGGCCAATATCCGGGCCTTCAGGGCTGGTTGGAACTACGGCGAGACGACGGAGGAGTTCGCCACCTCGTACGAGGTGGCCCCGGCGTCGTCGGCGTTCGCACCGGGGCGGTACCGGAGCATGTCGGGGAACCTGGCCCTGTCCTACGGGCTGGTGGCGGCCGCGGAGCTCTCGGGGCTGCCGCTGTTCCTGGGCTCCTACCCGATCACGCCGGCGTCGGACATCCTGCACGAGCTGAGCAAGCACAAGAACTTCGGGGTGCGCACCTTCCAGGCGGAGGACGAGATCGCCGGGATCGGCGCGGCGCTGGGGGCGGCGTTCGGCGGGGCCCTGGGGGTGACGACCACCTCGGGGCCGGGAGTGGCGCTGAAGTCGGAGACCATCGGGCTGGCGGTGTCCCTGGAACTGCCGTTGGTGATCATCGACATCCAGCGGGGCGGGCCCAGCACCGGCCTGCCGACCAAGACGGAGCAGGCGGATCTGCTGCAGGCGATGTACGGCCGCAACGGCGAGGCCCCCGTGCCGATCGTCGCGCCGGCGACGGCGGGTGACTGCTTCCCGGCGGTGCTGGAGGCGGCGCGGATCGCGTTGACCTACCGGACGCCGGTGTTCCTGCTGTCCGACGGGTACCTGGCGAACGGCTCGGAGCCGTGGCGGATCCCGGAGCGGGACGAACTGCCGGACCTGCGGGTGGAGTTCACCCGGGAGCCGAACCGACCGGACGGGAGCTTCTGGCCGTACCAGCGGGACCCGGAGACCTTGGCGCGCCCGTGGGCCGTTCCGGGGACGCCGGGGCTGGAGCACCGGATCGGCGGGATCGAGAAGCAGGACGGCACGGGCAACATCTCCTACGACCCGGCCAACCACGACCACATGGTCCGCACCCGGCAGGCGAAGATCGACGGGATCACGGTGCCGGACGTCGAGGTCGACGACCCCTCGGGCGCGGCCCGGGTGCTGGTGCTGGGGTGGGGCTCGACCTACGGGCCGATCGCGGCCGGGGTGCGGCGGGTCCGGGCGGCCGGCGGGCGGGTGGCGCAGGCGCACCTGCGGCATCTGAATCCGTTCCCGGCCAACCTCGGCGAGGTGCTGGCGTCCTACGACCGGGTGCTGGTGCCGGAGATGAACCTGGGGCAGCTCGCCCACCTGATCCGGGCCAAGTACCTGGTGGACGCCCAGTCCTTCACCCAGGTCACCGGCCTGCCCTTCAAGTCCGACCAGCTCGCCGACGCCATCACCGCCTACTCGGAGAACGACCATGCCTGAGCGCACAGGTACCTACCCCTCGCTGACCCTGGTCCCCAAGAGCACCACGCCGCTGGGCACCAGGGACTTCAAGTCGGACCAGGAGGTGCGGTGGTGCCCGGGGTGCGGGGACTACGCGATCCTGGCGGCGGTCCAGTCGTTCCTGCCGGAGCTGGGGCTGGCCCGGGAGAACATCTGCTTCATCTCGGGCATCGGCTGCTCCTCGCGGTTCCCGTACTACCTGAACACCTACGGCATGCACTCCATCCACGGCCGGGCGCCGGCGATCGCGACCGGGCTGGCCACCTCGCGGACGGACCTGTCGGTGTGGGTGGTGACCGGTGACGGTGACGCGCTGTCGATCGGCGGGAACCACCTGATCCACGCGCTGCGGCGGAACGTGAACCTGAAGATCCTGCTGTTCAACAACCGGATCTACGGGCTGACCAAGGGGCAGTACTCGCCGACCAGCGAGGTCGGGAAGATCACGAAGTCGACGCCGATGGGCTCGCTGGACGCCCCCTTCAACCCGCTCTCGCTGGCGATCGGGGCGGAGGCGACGTTCGTGGCCCGGACGATCGACTCGGACCGCCAGCACCTGCAGTCCGTGCTGCGGGCGGCGGCCGAGCACGAGGGCACCGCGCTGGTGGAGATCTACCAGAACTGCAACATCTTCAACGACGGTGCGTTCGACGCCCTGAAGGAGCCGGAGACGCGCGAGCACGCGCTGATCCGGCTGGAGCACGGCCGGCCGATCCGCTTCGGTCCGGGCGACGCGATGGGGGTGTTCCGCGACCGGGTCACCGGGCAGCTGGGCACCGGCCCGGTGACCGAGGCGAACGCGGCCGAGGTCCTGGTCCACGACGCCCACGCAACGGATCCGGGCACCGCCTTCGCGCTGACCCGGCTGGCGGACCCGGACACCCTGCACCACACCCCGATCGGTGTGCTGCGAAGCGTCCGGCGACCGGTCTACGACACCCTCATGGCCCAGCAGCTCGACACCGCGGTCGCCCAGCGCGGCGTGGGCGAGCTGGACTCCCTCCTCACCGGCGCCGACACCTGGACGGTGGGCTGAGCGCGGGCAGCCCCGGGCTCCAACGGCCGGCGGGCCAGGTTCCGGGTCGGAGTGACGCGGCCACCCACCGGTGCAGCTCCACCCGTGGGCAGGTGTACGCCGCCGCGGGCCGGGCACCCGTGGCGGCGACGCTGCGGCGCATCGGGGACGGCCTGGGCTGACGCCGGTTCCGGGGCCGGTCGCCGACCGGGCCCGGACCGCCGGCGGGGGGCTCCCCTAGGCTGCACGCCATGATGCTGCGCACCATGGTGCTGGACACCTGGCAGAGGAGAGGCGGCCGGAGCCGGCGGTTCTGGGGCGCGGGCGTCACCTTGCTGGTGACCGGGTGCGCCATCGTCCTGCTCGTCTCCTTCGGGTCGGGTCCGGGCAGCAGCAAGGGCGCAGCCCTGGGCTCCGGCACCCCGGCCAGTCTGCAGCCGTTGCAGCGGCTCGCCTTCGGGATGTCCTACGGGGACACCCTCACCTTCGACACCGGCCAACAGCTGGACCGGGCGCTGGACGACGCGGTGGCCCTCGGCGTGACCTGGGTGCGCACCGACCTGTCCTGGGAGGACATCCAGCCGGACAGCTCGGACAAGTTCCAGTGGCAGCGGTTCGACCGGGTGTTGGCGGCGGCGCGGGCACGGGGGCTGAACGTGCTGCCGACGATCTCCTACACCCCGCCGTGGGAGCGCCGGCCCGGCTGCACCGGCGGCCAGTCCTGCGCGCCGGTGGATCCCGCCGCCTTCGCCGCCTTCGCCCGGGAGGCGGCGGCCCGGTACGCGCCGATGGGCGTGCATGTCTGGGAGATCTGGAACGAGCCCAACATCGGCTTCTGGGCGCCGCAGCCGGACCCGGTGGCCTACACCGCGCTGCTGCGCGACACGTCCGCGGCGATCCGTTCGGCGGACCCGAAGGCGTACCTGGTGATGGGCGGTCTGGCCGCGGTGCCGACCGATCCGGCGCGGGGCTACCTCTCGCAGACCGACTTCCTGGCCGCGGTCTCGAAGCTCGGCGCCAACCGGATGGTGAACGCGATCGGCTACCACCCCTACAACTACCCCAACCTGCCCAGCGCGACCACCTCCTTCGGGACCCCCTTCCAGCGGATCAGCGACTTCGGCGGCAGCAGTCTGGAAGCGGTGCTGGCCGAGTACGGAACTCCGGACATGCCGATCTGGATCACCGAGACCGGGGCGCCCACCGACGGGCCGGGGGCGGCGGCCGACGGCCGGAGCACCCCGCCGAACAGCACCCATGTGACGGAGGCCTTCCAGGCCGCGATCGCGACCGACACCGTGCGGGCGGCCGCCGCCAACCCCTTCGTCTACACCCTGTTCTGGTACACCGACCAGGACTCGGCGCCGCCCACGGATCCCTCCGACCGTTCGCAGTTCTACGGGCTGCGGCGCTACGACGGCACCCGGAAGCCCGCCTTCGCCGCCCTCAAGGACGCCATCGCCGCCTACCAGCGGTCGAGGGCGGCCGCCACGCCGGACAGCGGCTGACCTAAGCTGTGCCGCATGGCTGAGCGAACGGATGAACGGCAGCGGCTGCGGCTGCGGACCGGCCTCGTCTCGTTGGTCTTCGTCCTGGTGGCCACAGCCCTCGGGGTCCACGCGTCCTCCTCGGACGCGCCGACGGCCCCGGGCGCCAAGGCCGCCGCCTCGGCCCCGGCCGGCCTGGTGGGCACGGGCGGCGCCCGGAGCATTCCGCTGGACTTCGGCGTCGCCTACGGGGACACCCTCCCGTTCGACTCGGACCAGAAGCTGGACAGCGCGCTGAACGACGCGGTGACCCTCGGTGCCACCTGGGTGCGCGCCGACCTGTCCTGGGAGGACATCCAGCCGGACGGTCCGGGGACCTACGACTGGCAGCGCTTCGACCGGGTGGTCGAGGCGGCGCGGGCGCGCGGGCTGAGCGTGCTGCCGACGATCTCCTACACCCCGCCGTGGGAGCGCTCGCCGGACTGCGCCAACGGCCAGTCCTGCGCACCGGTGGACCCGAACGCCTTCGCCACGTTCGCGCGGACGGCGGCGGCCCGGTACGCGCCGATGGGCGTGCACACCTGGGAGATCTGGAACGAGCCCAACATCCCGTTCTGGGGGCCCAAGCCGGACCCGGCGGCCTACACCGCGCTGCTCAGGGTGACCGCCAAGGCGATCCGCTCGGTGGACCCCAAGGCGTTCCTGCTGATGGGCGGTCTCGCCGCGGTCTCCACCGACCCGAAGATCAACTACGTCTCGGCGACCGACTTCCTGGCCGCCGTCTCGAAGCTCGGCGCCAACCGGCTGGTGAACGCCATCAGCTACCACCCCTACACCTATCCGTACCTGCCCACCGCCACCACCTCCTTCGGCACCGCGTTCCAGCGGATCAGCAGCTACGGCAGCGTCAACCTGGAGGCGGTGCTGACCAAGTACGGGACCCCGAACCTGCCGGTCTGGGTCACCGAGACCGGTGCGCCCACCAACGGCCCGGGGGCGGCGGCCGACGGCACCACCATCCCGCCGAACGCCACGGACGTCACCGAGGGGTTCCAGGCCGAGATCGCCACCGCCACGGTGAAGGCCGCCGCCGCCAACCCCTATGTGGGCGCGGTGTTCTGGTTCAGCGACCAGGACACCGGCACGCCGGCGCAGAAGAACTACCGCTCGCTCTTCTACGGCCTGCGGCGCTACGACGGGAGCGAGAAGCCGGCCTTCACGGCGTTCAAGAACGCCATCGCCGCCTACGAGAAGTCGCTGCAGCCCCCGACGCCGTAGCCGGCCCGACGCCGTAGCCGGTCCGGAGCCTCGGCCGGCCCGGAGCCGGGCCAACGGCGGCTAGACGGACCGCAGCAGCTCCAGGTAGCGCCGCATCAGGTCGGGCCAGGCGTAGTGCTGTTCGGCCCGCAGCCGTCCCGCCGTGCCGAGGCGGTCGGCCAGGGCGCCGTCCGCCAGCAGTCGGCGGCAGGCCGCCGCCAGCGCCTCGGGGTCGGCCGGCGGTACCAGCAGCCCGCACTCCTCGTCCACCACGACGTGCGGGATGCCGCCCACGGCGGAGCCCACCACCGGGGTGGCGCAGGCCATGGCCTCGACCAGGCTCATCCCGAAGGACTCCGACTCGGTGCGCGAGGGCAGCACCAGCACGGCCGCCGTCCGCACGGCCTGCACCAGGTCCGCGCCGGTGAGCTCGCCGACCGCGTCGACCCGGTCGGCGACGCCCAGGCGCTCGGCCAGCCGCAGGTGGTCCGCGAGCGCGTCCCCGCCGCCGACCAGTCGCAACCGGACCCCGGAGAGCCCGGGGGCGTCGGGGGAGTCCGCGGCGTCCGGGGAGTCCGCGCCGGTGACCAGGGCGAAGGCCCGGAGCAGCACGTCGACGCCCTTCCAGGCGGAGCTGCGGTCCATCCGTCCGACGTAGAGGAGGGTGCGGGGCCGCCGGGAGGCGGGCTCCCCGGGGGTGAAGCGCTCGGTGTCGACGCCGGGGGTGATCCGGACCGCGTGGTCGTGGCCGGCCGCCAGCGACACGGGTGAGACCGCGACCAGGGCCCGGGCGCGGGCGAAGACCCGGGGCAGCACCCGTCGTTCGTAGACCGAGATCAGCCGGTCGGCCGCGCCGCTGCCGGGCTCGCCCTTGAGCATCGACCCGGCGTGGTAGGTCAGCACGGTCGGCCGCCGTCCGGCCACGGCGACCGCGAGGTCGCCCAGCCCCGGCACCGGGGCGTGGGCGTTGACCACCTCGGCGCCGGTCCGCCGCAGCCAGTACCGCAGTTGCAGCGGCCACAGCGGACTGAGCGGCGTGTTCGACAGCCGCAGCCAGGCGCCCAGCCGGACGACCGTGACGCCGTCCTCCTCGGCGACCGCCGTCCGCAGCCCGGAGGGCCGGGTGGTGATCACCACCGGGCGCAGCGCGTCGTCGGCGGCGACGGCGGCGGCGACCCGGGCGGCGTAGTGCTCCACCCCGCCGACCTTGGGCGGGTAGTAGGGCGAGACGATCGCCACGGTGCGCCGGCTCATCGGACGGTCGGCGCCGACAGGTCGGCCTGCAGCTCGGCGACGAACCCGGCGGCGCGGGCCGAGTAGCCGGGGATCACTCGGCGCAGGTGCTCACGGTAGGCGTCGCCGTCGACCAATAGCTTGTCGACGAGGGCGATGAGCGAGTCGGCACGGGCCTCGGTCATCGGCACCACCCAGTGGCCCAGGTCGAGGTCCTCCATGATCCCCCGGGTCTTGTGGTCGTACTCGACGGCCGCGCAGGGGACCCCGGCCAGCAGGCCGAAGATCACCGAGTGGAACCGGGTGCCGAGGATGAAGTCGGCGGTGCCGTAGAGCGCGAAGACGTCGTGGTGGTCGACCCGGTCGTCGTCGAGCACGTGCAGCCGGGGGCTGCCGACGCGGTCGGCGATCCGGGAGTTGACGATCCGGTCGTCGTCGGCCTGGAAGCTGCAGGTGACCTGGGGCACGAGCACGACCTGGCAGTCCTCCCGTTCGAGCAGGTGCCGGACGGTGGCCGCCATGGCCGCCTCGTAGCCGGACTGGGCCTCGCTGCCCAGGTACTGACGTGCCGTCATCAGCACCAGGACGGCGTCCTCGGGGATGCCGAGCTGCTGCCGCCAGGGCCGGTCCGAGGCGCCGTGGAAGGCGAAGGCGCTGTCGACGCCGCGGACCAGATTGGCCGGGGGCACCCCGGCCTCGTCGAGCCGCTGCAGGCTGATCTCCTCGCGGACCACCACCCGTCGGCAGGTCGCCAGCACCCGGCGGACCATCAGCCGCTGCACCCCGGTGGGGAAGGGCCCGTAGGACTGCGGGCCCAGCACCGTGGGGACCGCGAACCGGTGGGCCAGCCACAGCGGCAGCAGCAGGAAGCCGATGCTCAGGTCGGAGGCGAAGTCGGCCTTGCCGTTGAGCCGCCCGCCGCCCAGGGAGAAGACCAGGTCGGCCTCGGCCAGGGCCCGCAGCTCCGCGCGCATCTCCCCCGGCAGCAGCCAGGAGACCGCCCTGAGCAGCGGTGCGCTGCCGGGGACGGCGGCCAGCAGGGCGAGCCCGAGCGCCAGCAGCTTGCGGCTGATCCGGACCAGTCGGCCGACCGTCTCGTCGCCCACGTACCGGCGGATCGAGCCCAGGTTCGGCACGCCGTCGAACTCGGGCCGCTGCTGCGGCTGTTCGAAACCGGCGATGTGCAGCTCCGCCCCCGGAAAGGCCAGTTGGAGCTGCTCGACGGCGACGCTCAGCAGGGCCGCGTCGCCGCGGTTCTCCCGCAGGTACGCGTCGACGATCACGATCTTCACAGGGCGACGACCTCCAGGTAGTGGTGTTCCAGGGCGTCGAGGAACTCCGCGACGCCGTACCGCTCCGCCCGCAGCGCCGAGGCGGCGCCCATCCGTTCCAGCGCCCCCGGGTCGGCCAGCAGCCGGCCCAGTGCCGCCGCGAGTTCGGCCGCGCTGCCCGCCGTCACCAGTGCGCCGTTGTCCGGACCGACCAGCTCCGGCAGTCCGCCGACCCGGGAGGCCACCATGGGCCGCCCCAGCTGCAGCGCCTCCAGCGCGACGGTGGGGAAGTTCTCCGGCCACAGCGAGGGCAGCACCACCACGGCCGAGGCCCGCAGCCGCCCGGCCACGCCCTCCGGCGACAGCCGGCCGTGGAAGCGTACGCTCCCCCCGGCGGTGAGGTCGGCCGCGGCGGCCTCCAACCGGGCCCGGTCGGTCCCGTCCCCGACGATGTCCAGCCGCGCGCCGGGGCGTTCCGGCAGCAGCAGCCGGAACGCGTCCAGCAGCACCTGGACGCCCTTCACCGGTTCCAGCCGCCCGACGAAGAGCAGCTGTTCGGTCCCGGTCGGCGGCTCCGGGGCGGCGGTCCGCTCGATCCCGTTCGGCAGCACGAACACCGGGACCCGCCCCACGTCCCGGCGGACCGCCTCGGCGAAGTAGGCGCTGGGGGCCAGCACCCGGTCCAGCCGCCGGATCCGCGGCAGGTAGCCGGGACGCTGGAGGAACCGCAGGTAGAGGTAGCGGGCCCGGTCGCCGGCCGACAGCCGCCCAGCGCCGGTACCGGCGCTGGCGAGGTTCCAGCGGAGCAGCGACAGCGTCCAGTCCTCGGGGCCGTGCACGGTCAGCAGCCGGGGGCGGCCCCGGGTCGCGGCCAGCACCGCCGGGCTGAACTCGCCGATGGTGTGCAGGTGCACGCAGTCCGGACGGAACCCGGCGAGCTCCCGGCGCAGGATCCGGTGGGCCGGCCGGTGCCAGAAGTAGCCGAGCAGCCGCCGGGCGGGACCGCCGGCGACGGCCGGCACCAGCACGTCCGCGAACAGCTCCGGCGCCGCACCGGAGCGGTCGGCCGAGGACGGGTCGCCGGCCAGCAGGTCGGTGGCGACCACCCGGACCTCGTGCCCGCGCGCCCGCAGCCCCTCGGCGATCAGCCGGACGCTCTTCTCCGCGCCGCCGGCCTCGAAGCCGATGTTGACGATCTGCAGGATTCTCACGGATGTGCCTCCAGGGCTCGGGACAGCCGCTGCGCCCAGGGCTGCTCCGGGTCGGACGAGTCCCAGGTCAGCGTCGGCCGAACGGCCGACCGCTCCGGCTCGGGCTGCGCCGGGTCCGACGCGGCGTCCGCGCCGTCCGGCAGCGCCGCGTCGCGCCGCGCGCGGCGGCCGACCAGCGCGGCCAGCGCCACCAGCCCGGACGCCAGGTTGCCCGCGGCCCAGGCCCAGCCCAGCCAGACCAGTCCGCGCGGGGCCCAGAGCAGGGCCAGGCCGATGACCACCACCGCGTAGACGATGTTGCTGACGATCATCGCCCGCATCTGCTTGACCAGCTTGAGGGCGAAGCTGGACCAGCTGTTCAGCGCGACCGGGAGCGCGCCGACGGCGAACACCTGCAGCAGGCCGTGCACATGGGTGGCGTAGGCGCCGCCGAAGACCCGCAGCAGCAGTCCGCTGCCGAGGCCGACCACGGCGGCGGCCGGGACCTGGACGGCGAGGATGATGCCGACCGAGCGCCGCAGCAGCACCCCGAAGCGCGAGGGGTCGTAGGAGACCTCGGCGAAGACCGCCTCGCCGACGGAGTAGGACACCGAGTTGAGCAGCCCGGCTATCTGGAAGGCGACGAAGTAGTACCCGGCCGCGGCGGCGCCCAACTGCTGGAGCACGACCAGCGGGACGACCATCAGCGGGGCGAGGTTGAGCAGGCTGGAGACGTAGCTGGCCATCGAGAACCGCAGCTGCTCGCGCAGCCGGGTGCCCCGGGAGAGCAGGTCGAAGCGCCAGCCGAGCTTGGAGCGCATCAGCAGCAGCGAGGCGGCGACCGCCACCACGTAGCCGCCGCCGGTCGACCCGACGATCCCGGCGGTGCCGTAGCCGACCAGCAGCGCGGGCAGCGCCAGCTTGGCCAGGCCCTGGATCAGTCCGTCGACGATCACGTTGTACTGCGGCACCCGGGCGCCGATGAAGACCGAGTCGGTCAGCAGGTTCAACCCGGAGCAGGCGCAGAACACCACGAAGGCCGCGGCCAGCATCGGGGAGTCGCGGACGAACAGCAGCTTCTGGCCGTAGAGCGGCAGCCCGAGCAGATAGCCGGCGCCCACCAGCACCGAGGTGATCCCGACCACGACCAGCGACTGGGTGATCTGCCCGTTGCGGGAGACGCCGGCCGCCGGGAACCGGATCAGCGTGCTGTTCAGCCCGAACAGGCTGAGATAGGCGATCAGCGAGGTCGCCGACACCAGCGAGGTGGCCAGGCCGACCTCGGCGGGGGAGTAGTAGCGGGCGACGACCACCCAGAAGAGGAAGCCGAGGGCGGCGGTGACCACGGTCGAGGCGAGCAGGAAGAAGGAGCTCCGGTAGACCTGGTCCGGCTGCCGGGCGTGTTTGCCGCGTGCGTTCATGGGCGCGGCGGGCGAGGGGACGGGTGGTGCGGCGAGCGGTCGGGCAGCGCTTCGGCGTAGTGCCGCAGCAGCGCCTCCGCGTGCTGCGGCCAGGAGAAGCCGGTCTCGGCGTAGTGGCGCGCGTAGTCGCCCATCCGGCCGCGCAGCTCCGGGTCCCCGGCCAGCGAGGCCAGCGCGGTCCGCAGCGCCGGGACCTGACGCGGGACCAGCGCCACCAGCCCGGGGTCCAGCCGGTAGGGCGCATAGCCGGGATCGTCGCTGGTCAGCACCGCCAGCCCGGAGGCCATGGCCTCCTGCACGGTCAGCGGGAATCCCTCCGCCGCCGAGGGCAGGGCGAATATCTCGCAGGCCCGGTAGAGCTCGGCCAGCCGCTCGGCCGACAGGGTGCCGAGATGGTGCACCCCGGTGCGGCCGGCCAGCGCCCGGCTGTCGCCGTCCCCGGCGAAGACCAGCTCGTAGCCGGGCTCCGGCTCGGCCGCGTGCGCGGCGAGCAGCAGGTCGTAGCCCTTCTTCGGCACCAGCCGGCCGGCGAACAGCACCAGCGGGACGTCGTCCGGGAGGCCGAAGCTCCGGCGGGCGTCCCGGCGTTCCCCGGCCGAGGCGGCCGGCCGGAACAGCACCGGGTCCACTCCGTTGGCCAGGTGGTGGCTGCGCGCCGGACGCGCGCCGTACCGGCCGACGAAGGCGGCGACGCCGGCGTTGAGGGTGAGCACCGCCCGGGCCCGGCGCAGCAGCGAGCGCCCGGCCGTCGCGTACACGGCCCGCTGCACCCCGCGCACCAGCGCCGAGGGGTGCTCCACCAGGGCGACGTGCTGGGTGACCAGGTGCGGGGTGCGGGTCAGCGCGGCCGCCAGTCCGGCCGCCCAGGAGGTCGGGTAGAGGCAGTCGTGCACGTGCACCACGTCGGCCCGGCGGACCAGCCGGAGCGCGGTCGGCAGCAGCCGCGGCGACAGCACCGGGAAGGGCACCCCGGCCCGTCGCTCCACCCCGTTCCAGGCCCGGACCCGGACCACCCGCACGCCCGCCTCGTCGACGGCGCCGCTCCGCTCCCCGCTGGTGAGCACGGTGACGTCGACGCCCAGGGCGGCCAGCTGGACCGCCTCGTTCCGGACCACGTTCTCGATCCCGCCGAGGTGCGGCGGGTAGTAGTGGCTCACCAGGAGGACCCGGAGCGGCTGGGTGCGGGGCGCGGTCATCGGTAGATCTCAGCCCCTTCATTGCTGTAGATCTCGTCCTTGGTGCTCTGGAGGAGACCCATAGGGTAGCGGTAGGTCACCAGGTCGCCCTGGTAGTAGATGGTCACCGTGTCCTGCACCACGGTGGTCGTGCCGAGCAGCACGTAGGCGTTCCGGTCGAGCACGGTGGGGAAGATGTCGCCCATCACCGGCCCGGTGAACAGGGTCTGCTCGCGGCTGAAGGTGAAGGAGTCGGTCTGCACCACCGGCTCGGGCCTCCCCTGCGGGGTGGCGTCGATCTGCCGGCTCAGCCAGTAGGAGGCCATCCGCTCCTGCGTGGTGGGGTAGTAGACGTCGTAGTACTGGCCGGAGTTGCTGAGCTGCAGCTGGGCCGGGTAGCCGCCGAGGACCTTCGGCACCACGCCGGTCAGGTCCAGGAACAGCCCGATCACCAGCACGCAGACCACCGGGACGGACCGCCGGCCGAACCAGCGGGCCAACCGCAGCGCCCCGGCGGCGATGAACGGGGCGAAGCAGAACAGCCCCTGCTGGAAGGCGCGCTGGACGCTGTAGTCGACCGCGAGCTGGGGCAGCACGGTGAGCAGCGCGACCATCCCGACCGACCCCACGGTCAGGGTGACCTGGTCCCGTGCGGGCCGGAAGCACTTGCGGCGGCCCCGCAGCGTCACCACCAGCCCGAGCAGCAGCAGTGCCTCGAACCCGAGCGCGGCGGCCTCCCGCAGCAGCCCGTTGACCGTGACCGTGGAGACGCCGGTCGCCTGCAGCGCCCGCCCGGCGGCGGTGAGCGGCAGGTTCGGGGTCGGCACGGCGGTGACCGGGTAGGCGTTGACGGTGGACAGCGGGAGGTAGCTGCCGCCGGCGCGCTTGCCGGCCGTCTGGATCAGGGTCTGGGCGCGGTAGTCGGCCAGCTGCTGCTGCGGGGTGCCGGTCGCCTGGCCGTGGCCGAGGTGGGCGATGCCCTGGTAGACGTTGCCGAGAGTGGTCTGCAACTGCCCGCTGGTGTGGGTGATCGGGGCGGCCCAGACCACCGCCAGCACCGCCGGGACGAGCACCATCCACCAGCTGACGAAGGCGTGTGAGCTGGTCAGCGGGTCGCGTCGGCGCAGCCGCCGGCGCTTGCCGCGGGTGACCAGCCGCCAGAGCAGGTCGGTGGCGAAGCCGATGCCGAGGACACCGACCACCACGTAGGTGGTCGAGTAGTGCGAGAGCACGATGCCGGCCAGCAGCACCGTGAAGGCCGTCCGGCGGGCGCGCAGCGGGCGCCCGGTGTCGGTCACCACCACCATCGCGCAGCCGAGCAGCACGAAGGCGATCTCCTGCCGGCCGAGGTAGGTCATGTCCGTGTAGAAGGTCGGGAACACCAGGAAGAAGACGGCCGAGAGCAGCGAGACCAGTTGCGGGGCCACGTTCCGGACGGTGCGGTGGACCAGCAGCGGGGTCAGCGCGAACAGCAGCGGCAGGACGATCTTGAAGACGTAGACGCCGGGGATCGCGGTGAGGCGGACCAGCGAGACCGGCAGCAGGGTGATGCTGAGGCAGGCGTTGTAGGGGTTGGGGTAGGCGGCGACGTTCCACCGCGATCCGCCCAGGGTCAGCTGGAAGTACTCGTACTCGCGCTGGATGTCGTGGCCGGTGATGTACCAGCCGCGCAGTGAGACCAGCAGCAGCAGCGAGAGCGAGGCGGCGTACAGGCCGCAGCCGAGCACGGCGGCCGGGTAGCGCCCGCGTCGCACCAGCACCAGCAGCAGCAGGGCGGCGACGGCGACCAGGGCGACGGTGCTGACGCCGCCGCCCAGGCCGTTGTTGAGCCGGATCGGCCCGGCCACCGACAGCAGCAGGGCGACCGCGCCCAGCGCCCCGACCGGCAGGGCGCCCCGGGGCAGCCCCGGCCGCGCCCCGGTCGTCCGGGCCGCTCGGGCCGCTCGGGCCTCCTCGGGGAGGAACATCCCGAGGACGATCACGGTGAGCGCGGCGGCGGCGGCGAGCACGGTCCGGGTCAGTGGCCGGGCGTCACCCACCAGCGGCAGCAGGGTGTTCACGCCGAGGGCGACCACCATGTCGGTGATCAGTGTCAGGCCCACGGCCAGCAGCAGGCTGCCGTCCCGGGTGGAGACCGCCCGGGCGGCGGTCCCGCGCCAGACCAGGGTCGGGGCGAGCAGCAGCAGCCAGAGCCCGGCCAGGGTGAGCGGCAGCCCGGGCAGGCCCGGCACCATCTCGACGGCGCAGCCGAGCGCGGTCGCGGCCATGACCCCGGAGCGCCCCCGGGCCCAGCCGGGCAGGCGCGACCCCGCCGGACTCGTACCGGCGGGACCCGTACCGGCCGGACGCGCGCCGGTCGCAGCCGCTCCGGTCGCAGCCGCGCCGGTCGTGCTCGCGGCGCGGCTCATCCGAAGACCTTCGTGTAGACCTGTTCGACCTGCTCGGCCACCGCGGCCCAGGAGTGGCCGCGGGCGGCGGCCGCGCTGCGCCCGGCGAGCTGCCGGCGCAGCTCCGGATCGGCCGCGACCCGGTCGATCGCGGCCGCCAGCTCCGCCGCGTCGGGGGCCACCAGCAGTCCGACCCCGCGCAGCAGTTCGGCGTTGCCGGGGACGTCGGTGGCCACCACCGGCAGGGAAGCCGCCATGGCCTCCAGTGCCACCAGCGGCATGCCCTCCTTCTCGGAGGGCAGCACGAAGACGTCGGCCCGGGCGTAGGCGTCGAGCAGGTCCCGGCCGTGCAGGGCGCCGGAGAAGCTGACGTCCTCCAGCCCGAGCTCGCGGGCCCGCGCCTCCAGCGGCCCGCGCAGCTCGCCGTCGCCGACGATGCGCAGCCGCACCGGCCGAGCGGTCCGGCTCAGCGCGTCCAGCAGCCGGTCGACGCCCTTCTGCGGATTCAGCCGGCCGACGAACAGCAGCTCCAGCGGCCGGTCCTCCGGCTCGCGCGGCGGCCGGAAGAACTCCTCGCCGACCCCGTTGGGCACCACGAAGATCCGGTCGGCGGGCACCCGGTAGGCCTCCCGGACGAAGTCGGCCTGAGCCCCGGTCAGCACCACGACCCCGGCGGCGGCCCGGGCGACCCGGCCGAAGACGTGCTTCTTGTAGGCCGGCAGCAGCACCCCCAGCGGTCCGGAGCCGTCCACGTCCAGGTGGAAGTGGAGCAGGAAGCGCTGCCCCCGGAGCCGGGCGGTCAGCGCGACCAGTTCCGGGATCAGCGCGTGCGCGCTGTGCAGGTGCAGGACCGAGGAGCGCGGGGCACGCAGCAGCGACAGCGGCAGCCCGGGGGAGACCGCGGTGTGCGCCCATTCGACGGCGCGGTGCCGGTGCACGGTCAGGCTCCCCTGCTGGTAGCGGTGGAGCGCGCCCTCGGCGCCGATGCCGGTGGTGACCACCCGCACCTCGTGCCGCTTGGCCTGCTCCTGGGAGAGCCGTTGCACCACGCGTTCCAGGCCGCCCAGGTGCGGCGGGTAGTAGGGGGTGATCTGCACGATGGTGCGGGGCCGTGCCGGACCGGGTGCGGTGTCTCGGGTGCTGTCCATGGTGTTGCCCTTGCGGTCGGTGTCCGGCTGGCTAGTTCCCGAAGGCGTAGTGCAGTCGCTGCGGATGGCCGACCAGGATGACATCCACCTCGCTGACCGCCACCGTCAGGGTGGTGGGCAGCACCGGGCGGGCGACCACGCTCACCGGGGTGCCGTCGCGCGGGACCAGGGCCACCGTGGCCGTCGAGACGACGGCGCCGCTGTCCGTCTCCAGCTGCACCTTCAGCGTGAACGAGCCGACGTCCGTGCCGTGGGTGTCGATGGTGATCGGCACGACCACGGTGGCCCCGTCGAAGGCCGGTGCGGCGGTGAAGTACAGCTCGGTGTAGGGGCTCTGCTGCTCGGTGAACGACTGGAGCAGGACCGTCCGCACCGGACCGACCGACCAGAGGCCGACCGCCAGCGCGACCGCGACGAGGCCGCCCAGCAGCGCCGACGCCGCCCGCTTCGGCGTGCTCGGCCTCCGGCCGCGTCGGCGGCGGCGGGATCGGGGACGGCCCTCCTCCGCCGGTGCCGACGCCTCGTCCGGCACTGCTTCCTGCTCCGGCACTCCCTCCGGCTCCGGCACTGCTTCCGGCTCCGGTTCCGTCTCCGCTGCCGGTTCTGTCGGTCCGGGGCTCATGCGACTTCGTATTCCTCGGTGTGCCGCCGCTGGGCCGGGACGCCCGCGCTCGTGCTGTCCGCCGGGTCCAGGACCGGCTCCCCGGACCTGGTCCGGCGGAAGCGGTGCTCGAAGAGCTGCCGCAGGTTGGCCATGCCGTCGGGCAGTGCGTTCAGCTTCACCTCGCCGGCGCGCTTGCGGTACTCGATCGGCACCTCCAGGAAGCGGTAACCGGCGACCGTGGCGGCGTTCTTGATCTCCTGCGAGAAGGCCATGCCCTCCGAGCGGACGTCGATCCCGTGCCAGACATAGCGTCGGAATATCCACATGCCGGACTGGGAGTCGCGCAGCCCGTTGTGGAAGAGCCGGCGGCTGAGCGCGCTCAGCGCGTGGTTGGCGATGGAGTGGGTCGGCTTCATGGCCGGGCGGTTGGCGCGCTGCAGCCGATCCGTCGTCATGAACTCCACGTCCCGCTCCACCAGCGTGCGCAGCAGCTCCGGCAGGGCGTCGAAGGGGTAGGTGCAGTCGGCGTCGCCGGTGGCGATCACGGTGCCGGTGGCGGCCTCGAAGCCGGCCAGGTAGGCGTTGCCGTAGCCGCGCTTGGGCTGGAGCACGACGCGTGCCCCGAGCGAGCGGGCGACCTCGGCGGTGCCGTCGGTCGAGCCGTTGTCGACCACCACCACCTCGGTGCCCCAGCCTCCGGCCGCCAGTTCGTCCACCGGCACCGAGGCGAGCACCGAGGGCAGGTTGGACGCCTCGTTGAGGGCCGGTATGACGATAGACAGGCTGTCCATGCTGGTGAGTCCCCTGGTCGCTGCAGACGAGCGGCAGACCATGCCCTCGGAGCGGCACCCGGAGGGGCGCCGGTTCCCGGCCTGCCGTGACGGACGGGTGGCTGCGCCCGGGAGGGGCGCGTCCCGTGGTCGGGGCACCCGGCGTCGACGCCCAGAATCCCCCGGTTGCCAGTGCGCACGTTCGCCGACCATTTGCTTCGTGCGATTCTTGATTGCAACGGGACAATAGTGGATTCGCGGGAGCGAAGAGCGGTGGGGTGACCATATGGTTACCGACCGGTTGGCCTCCGGCGGCAAAAGCCACGGTGCCGGGCCCGAGTTGGGACGGCATCGTGACGCAGATCACGTCCCCGGCATGCAACGTCCCCGGCGGACGGAGACTCTGCCACCCCTGCCGTCGTCGGCCGCCGGGAGTCCGGGGGAATGGTTCAGCCGACGCCCTGGGAGCGGTCGTTGGCGCCGAAACCCGCGCGCCGTCGGGGCCGGCTGGAAATCCGCTGGGAATCGGCTGGGAATTCCGCGCCGGAACCGGCCGTCACCGGCCCGGAGCAGCGCCGGGATTGACGGTGACGCAGGGGTCCACCGGCAACACTGATGTTCTAGCATTGCTGTCCATGACCGACGGCAGGGAAGACCGGGACGAGTCCGTCCCCTCGGAGCGGGACCCCCGAGCGGGTCGGCAGGCGCCTTCCGCGCTGCCCGACCCCCGGATATCGGCCCCGGCGGCGGACGACTCCACCCGACTCCTCGGTTACGGCTACCCGCCCGCGTCACCGCCGCCGCGCGACGAGCCCACCCAACTGCTCAGCCCCGTCGTCGGCTACGGCTACCCGCAGCCCGCGCCGGCGCCCGCGCCCGCGCCGACGTCGGCCGATGAGCCCGGCCGGGTCCCCGGCTACGGCTACCCGCCGCAGCAGCCGGCGCGGCCGGTGCAGCCGGAGCCGTTCCGCCCCGCGCCGCCCAGGCCGCAGCAGCCCTACCCGCCGCAGCAGGTCAATCCGCAGCAGGCCGCCCCGCAGCAGGGCTTCGCCGCGCAGCAGGGCTTCGCCCCGCAGCAGGCCGGCCCGCAGCAGGGCTTCCCGCCGCCGCGGGCCAATCCGCCGCAGCAGGGCTTCCCGCCGTCACCTCCGCTGCCCGGGCTTCCCGTTCCCCCCTCCAACGAGCCGGACTGGTCCTCGCTGGCCGACCAGCACGACGCCCGGGCCCGGCGCACCCGCCGACTGCGGATCGGCGGCATCGCGCTCGCCGTCTGCGTGGTCGTGGCCGGCGGCGTCGTGGCCCTGCAGAGCCGGGGCGGGAAGCCGACGCCGCACGCCGGACCCACCGCCAGCGCCACCGCCACCGGGCCCTCGGCCTCGGCCTCGGGGCCGACCACCGCTCCGAGCGCGTCCTCGACCTCGCCCACCGTCCCCGGGCAGCCCGGGGTCCTCGCCGACCAGTCCGGGCAGTCCGACCTCGCGCTGGGCCCGGGCGCCACCGTCAGCTCGGTCCAGAACGGCTTTGTGGCCTCCTTCGATAACGCCTCCAACTCCTATGCGCAGTCGGCCGATCCGGTGGTCGACACGACCAAGGGCTTCAGCGTCTCGGCCTGGGTCTACAACCAGGCGCACACCCTGACCCGGGCCGCCATCAGCCAGGGCGACGGCGTGTCCTACTCCTTCATGCTGGGCCGCGACATCGTCAACGGCCGCTCCGGCTGGACGTTCAGCGTCCAGACCGGGGGCAACGGCGCGGACAGCACCGTCTACGAGGCGCGGGTCAACAGCGCCTCCACGGTCGGCGACTGGGCCCTGCTCACGGGGGTCTACAGCGCGTCGAAGCACACCATCCAGCTCTATGTGAACGCCGTTCCGGGCGCCACCGTCACCGTCCCCGGGATCTGGACCGGGACGGGCCCGCTGCAACTCGGCCGGGACCGCCACCACGGCCTGTGGGACGACTCCTGGGACGGCGTCATCGGCCACATCCAGATCTGGAACCAGCCGCTGGACCAGGCCGAGGTCACCAATGTGAAGAACGGCGGCTCCGGGCTCTCCGCCCATCCCGTCGCCTCCTGGCTGGTCGGCTGAGGGACGGACGGACGGTCAGAGCTGCGGCTCTGGGCGGTCGCGCGGCGCGCCCGGCCGGTCCAGGGTCAGCCGCTCGGCGCGCGGGAGCCCGGCGGCGACCAGGTCGTAGGAGTCCTCGATCATCTCGCGGACCAGCCGGTCGGGCACCGAGGCGTCGAGCAGCACGGTGTTCCAGTGCCGCTTGTTGAGGTGCCAGCCGCCGGTGATCGCCGGATACGCGGCCCGCAGCCGCAGCGCGAGCTCGGGCTCGCACTTCAGGCTGACCCGCAGCGGCTCGGCGTCCAGCGCCGAGAGGGCGAAGATCTTGCCGCCCACCTTGAAGACCGAGGTCTCCGCGTTGAACGGGAAGGTCTCCACCGCTCCGTTCAGCTCCAGGCAGGCGGCCTTCAGCGCGTCAGGTGTCATGGGGAGATCCTGCCGCGTCGGCGGCGGCTCACTTGCGCTTGCGGATCGCCGGGAGCCGGCGCTCGACGTCCTCCACGAACCAGTCCGGCACCTGGCCGGTGGTCCGCAGGTGCAGCCGCTCGTCGTGACTGAGCCGGTCGGCGGCCTGGTCCACGGCCAGGGCGTAGTCGATCCTGATGCCGGAGGTCTGCTCGCGGCGCAGGTCGCTGCCGTGGCGCGTGCCGCCCCGGCGTCCGCTGCCGAGGTAGGTGAAGAGGCGGAAGAGCCCGACCTTCCGGCTCTTCTCGTCGACGTAGTCCCGCATGGCGAGCCAGCAGAGCCGTTCGTCGGTCGTTCTCGGTACTGCGTTGCTCGTCGGCATCGGTCGTTCTCCCCCAGGTCGGTCGTGGTGGGGGGAGGTTAGCAAGAGCTACCGACATCGGCGCGGGACTTCGGCGGCGGCCCCGGCGAGCAGCCGGGTGGCCAGCTGGTGCCAGCCGTCCTCCAGTCGGGCCCGCGGGTAGCCGCGCTGCACATGGAGGTGGTGCAGCAGGACCGGGTCGAGATAGCCGTTGAGGGCCTGGGCGAGCAGCTCGGTGTCGCCCCCGGCTCCGGCCTGCCGGAGCAGCGTGGCCATGTGGTGCACCCGCAGCATCTCGGCGGGGACCAGCAGCCGCCGTTCGGCGCAGGGGTCGGCGGCCAGGTAGAGGTCGAGGTGGTCCAGGTGGTGGCGGATCGTGCTGCGCCCGAACGCCTCCAGCCGCTCGCAGGCCGGTGCGCCCGGTCCGAGCGGCGGCGGGCCGGTCAGGAAGCCGCGCTGGTACTCCGTCTCCGCGTGGTCCAGCAGCGCCCGCATCAACCCCTCCCGGTCGCCGAAGCGCCGGAACAGCGTGCCCTTGCCCACCTGGGCGGCGGTGGCGACGGCGTCCATGGTCACGTGCTGCGCGCCGAGCTCGCGCACCAGCTGCGCGGCGGCGTCCAGCAGCCGCGACCGGTTGCGCGCGGCGTCGGCGCGTTCGTGCGGGGGCTGCCCCAGCAGGGTGAGCTCGCGCGCGGGGCCGACGCGGGGCCGGAGGGGGTGGTCGGCGCGTTCATGTCGTCAACCATAACCTTCCGTGGACAGAACTGGACTGCGGTCCGTTTGGCGTGTTACACCTTTAACCGGACCACAGTCCACTTCTGTGGGGCCGCCATCCGAGCATCCAGGAGTTCGACATGTCCGTACGCGTTCTCGCCCTCGTCGGCAGCCTGCGCGCAGGCTCGCACAACCGCCAGCTCGCCGAGGCCGCTGTGAAGCACGCCCCCGAGGGCGTCGAGGTCGTGCTGTACGAGGGCCTCGCCGAGATCCCCTTCTACAACGAGGACATCGACGTCGAGGGCACCGTCCCCGCCGCGGCCGCCGCGCTGCGCGAGGCCGCCGGCCAGGCCGACGCCTTCCTCCTGTTCTCGCCCGAGTACAACGGCACCATCACCGCCGTGCTGAAGAACGCCGTGGACTGGCTCTCCCGTCCCTACGGCGCGGGCGCGCTGGCCGGCAAGCCGGCCGCCGTCGTCGGCACCGCCTACGGCCAGTTCGGCGGCCTGTGGGCGCAGGACGAGACCCGCAAGACCCTGGGCGTGGCCGGCGCCAACGTGCTGACCGAGGCCGCGCTGTCGCTGCCCGGCTCCGTGGTCCGCTTCGCCGAGCTGCACCCGCAGGACGACGCCGAGGTCGCCGAGAAGCTTCCCACCGTGGTCGCCCAGCTCGCCGCCGCCGTGACGGCCTCCGCCTGACCACCCGCGTCCTGCCGGACGGCCATGCAGTCGGCCCCACCGCCCTGAGGGCGGTGGGGCCGACTGCATGCGCGGCGCCGGGGGCGGGCGGGCTCAGTCCTCGCGGTGGGTCGCCGTTCCGTCGAGCATGGTGAGCCGGATGGGGGCCTCGGCCAGCTCGTCCGGCGCGGCGGTGGCCGGGTCGACGGCGAAGGCGGTCAGGTCGGCGCGGTAGCCCGGGGCGATCCGGCCCGCGTGCCGCTCCTGGCCGGTGGCGTACGCGGCGTGACTGGTCATCCCCTCCAGCGCCATCAGCCCGGTCAGGGCCTGCTCGGGGAGGACCGGCGCGGCATCCGTGCCGGGGAGCCGGCGCAGCTGGGCCGTGGCCAGCACCTGGCGCGGATCGAAGTGGGCGATCGGCCAGTCCGAGCCGAGGACCAGGGTGGCGCCGCTGTCGCGCAGGTCCCGGCAGCACCAGGCGCGCGCCGCGCGCTCCGCGCCGACCCGGAGCGACCACTCGTCGCTGTGGTCGGCCTTGGTGTAGGCGGTGTGGGTGGGCTGCATCGAGGCGGCGACGCCGAGCTCCGCGAAACGCCTGATCTGCTCGTACGGCAGCGTCTCGATGTGCTCGATCCGGTGCCGGACCGCGTCCGTCCGGCCGCGGCCCGGGGCGCCGGCGACGGTGTCCAGGGCGTACCGGACACCGGCGTCGCCGATGGCGTGGGTCGCGGTCTGGATCCCGGCCGCGTCCAGCCGGTGGACCGCCCGGGTGTACTGGGCGGGGTCGCGCCAGAAGGAGTCCGTGCTCCGGCCGTGGCAGTCGGCGTGCTCCAGCCAGGCGGTGCCGCCCTCCACCGTGCCGTCGATGAAGAACTTCACCGCGTCGATGCTCCAGCGGTGGCCCGCCGTGCCGTGGCGGTCGATCAGCTCGTCGATCTGGTCGTCGATCTCGCCCGGCATCGCCCAGGGGGCGAAGCGCAGCCGGAGCGGCAGCTCTTCCAGGCCGGAGACCAGCTCCAGCGAGTCGCCGTTGAGGTCCATCACATGGCCGCCGGTCAGCCCGGTGGCGGCCATCGCCTGCAGCACCCCCAGGACCTTGGTCCGGCGCTCCGCCAGGTCCGGGATCGGCGTGACCTGCTGCACCAGGCGGACGGCGCCGTCCTCCAGCAGCAGGCCGGTCGGCCGTCCCTCCGGGTCGCAGACGATCTCCGAGCGGCTGGCGAAGTCGCGCGGCCCGTCGATCCCGGCGGCGCGCAGCGCGGCCTCGCTGGCCAGTGCGGAGTGGCCGTCGTAGAGGACCAGTACGGCGGGGATGCCGTCGAGGACGTCCTCGATCAGGGAGTTGGTGATCGGCTGTCCGGCGAAGGTGTTGTGGTCGAGCGCGAAGCCGGTGATCCACTCGCCGCGTCCGGTGGTCCGGACCGCCTCGGCCAGCGCGGCGCGCAGCTGGTCGACGTCGTGGCAGCCGGAGAGGTCGATTCCGGTGAAGCTGGTGGAGCCGAGCACCGGGTGCATGTGGCCGTCGACCAGACCGGGCGTCAGGGTGGCGCCCGCCAGGTCGTGGACGGCGGTGGCCGGGCCGCGCCAGTCGGCGGAGTCCGCGCCGACGGCGACGATGGTCCCGTCCTTGACCGCGACGTCGGCCGTCTCGGTGGCCGGCCGGGCCGGGTCGAGGGTGCGGAGCACGGCTCCGGTGATCAGGGCGTCAGCTGTGGGCATGTTCCGGTTCCTTCTCGACGGACGGCGCCTCCGCGCCGATGTTGGCGTAGACCGAGGGTCGCGCGGACCTCAGCCACAGGGCGAGCAGCACGCCGACCACGATCACCACGGGCACGATCCCGACCAGGACCACATTGACGAAGCCGGTGGTCCCGGACAGCAGCGCGATCTTCGAGACCATCAGGTAGAGCGCGGTGGCCATCCCGACCGCCGCCGCGATCGGCGCGACCACCGTCCGCCACCTGCCCTCGTCGTGGCGGAAGCCGCGGAAGAACACCGGCACCGCGACCGCGACCGCCACCTGCAGCAGCACCAGCCCGATCACGCCGGGGGTGTTCACCCAGATCATCAGCTTGAGGTAGGGGTCGAGCCCGGCGACGGCGAAGCCGGCCACGATCACCACCGAGAGCGCCGTCTGCAGCCCGCCGGCGACGAAGGGGGAGCCGGTCCTCGGGTGGATCGCCGCGAGCCGGCGCGGCAGCATGCCCTCGTCGGCGACGGCCTTGGTGTAGCGGTTGATGGCGTTGTGGAAGGCCAGCAGCGAGGCGAGGGTGCTGCTGAGGATCAGCAGGTGCATCACGTCGGTGGCCCAGGCGCCCACATAGGTGGTCATCTCGGCGAAGACCAGCCCGGCGGTGTCCTGCGCGGCGGCGGCCTGGACCTCGGCCGAGCCGTAGCCCTGGATGATCGTCCAGGCGATGAAGCTGTAGAAGATGCCGAGGAAGGCCACGGCTATGTAGGTGGCGCGCGGGATGGTCCGGCGCGGGTCGCGCGCCTCCGAGCGGTAGATCGCGGTGGACTCGAAGCCCATGAAGGCGGCGAAGGCGAAGACCATCAACGAGCTGGTGCTGCCGTTGAAGACGTGCTTCGGCGCGTAGGACTGCAGGTCCAGGCCGTGGGCGCCGCCCTTGAGCAGGATGGCCGCGGCGAGCACCACCAGGATCCCCGACTCGGCGACCATCAGCACGGCCAGCAGCTTGGCGCCGAACTCGATGCTCCGGTAGCCGGCGAACCAGACCAGGGCGACCCCGGTCAGGGCGTACCAGGGCCAGGCGATGTTCACGCCGAACAGCGAGTCCACCGTGGACTGGGCCACGCTGCCGAGCAGGCCGTACATGCCGATCTGCACCGCGTTGTAGGACACCAGCGCGAGGATGGCGGCGGCCACGCCGGCCGGACGGCCGAGGCCGCGGGTGATGTAGGCGTAGAACGCCCCGGCGTTGGTCACGTAGCGGGACATCGTGGTGAACCCGACGGCGAAGACGGTCAGCACGATGCCGGCGATCAGGTACGCGGACGGTGCGCCGATGCCGCCGACCAGGATCGCGTAGGGGGCGACGCCGGCCAGGATCATCAGTGGTGCGGCGGCGGAGATGACGAAGAACGCGATGTCACCGGTCCCGAGCGTCCCGCGGTGCAGCTTTCGCTCCATGGGGGCCTTCCGTGGGGGAGGGTTAATCTAAACCGATTAGGTTTAGGTTTCGGGCAATATATCCTCAGCGGGGACGATCAGAAAAGTGACGTGCGTCACACTCATGGGTCCGCGTGGTGAACCAGGAGGAGAACACAGGTGGCACGACCGCGAACGGCACTGCTGGACCTTGAGCGGATCGCGACCGCCGCGATGGACCTGGTCGACGAGACGGGCGACTTCACCATGCCCGCGCTGGCCGCACGCCTCGGCGTGCAGACCGCCTCGCTCTACCACCACGTCGACGGCCGCTCCGGCGTCGTCGAACTGCTGCGCACCCGGATCGGCAGCGAGATCGTCTCCGCGCCCCGTCCGGACCAGTCCTGGGAGCCCGCGCTGCGCTCCTACGCGTACTCCTACCGGGCCGCGTTCGCCGCGCACCCGCATGTGGTGCCGATGCTGACCACCGAGCCCATCCGCTCGCCCGAGGTGCTGGCCGGCTACGAGCGGGTGGTGGCGCTGATGGAGAAGTCCGGCTTCCCGCTCCCGGCGGTGATGACCGCGCTCACCGCGCTGGAGAACTTCGTCCTCGGCGCGGCGCTGGACCTCGCCGCACCCGAGGTGATGTGGGCGGTCCCGCCCGGCATCGACGCCGACCGCCTCAACGCCGCGCTGGCCGCGCAGCCGGCCGAGCCCACCCGCGCCGACCGCGCCTTCGACTTCGGCATAACCGTCCTCCTCCGCGGCTGCGCGGACCTGCTGGCAGCGACGACGGCCGAACCCGAGTGACGTTGCCGTCGGTCCGACCGGGCAACCACCTGCGGGGACTCGTTCTATTCTCGACTGTGGCCCGGAAACTATTCTCGACTGTGGCCCGGAAACGAAGCCGTCGATGCTGAGATCGACCACGTCGAATCGCCACGTCCCGAAACCGCCATCGACGAGCAGTGGGACAACTTCTTCCGGGACGACTCCGATAGTCGGTAGTGCAGGGCCCGAGCGTCCGCGAGTCCGGCAGGGGCGGCTCCCTTCGCTCGGAACTCCCCTGCGGACGTCGCCCGTTGGGTCTGGCGGAGGTGGGGGGATGCGGACGCGTCAGCGGGACCGGGATCTGCCGGGGCCGGGGGAGCCCTGGAGCGAGATCCGTCGCGGGTTGTGGATGGGCGGTCACTACTGGACCGATCCGGCGGGGGAGTGGCGGCCGGTGGTGGTGCGGGAGGAGTTCGATCTGGTGGTCAGCCTGTTCACGCGCAGCGGGCACGGTCCCGGGCCCCGGACCGAGCACCTGGTGGCGGAGGTGCCGGACGGCCCGCTGGCACCGGGCCAGCTCGACCTGGTCCAGCGAGCGGCGCGGACGGTCGCGACGGCGGTGCGCGAGGGCCGGTCCACGCTGGTGCGCTGCCACTCCGGGTACAACCGCTCCGGACTGGTCGTCGGCCAGGCGCTGATCGAACTGGGTCACGATGCCGACGAGGCCATCGGCCTGGTCCGGCGGGGCCGCTCCCCCTGGGCGCTGAACAACGAGGTGTTCGTCGACTACCTGACCGCCGGCCTCGACCTCGCCCGCCTGCTCACCGGTCTGGAGCCGTCCGGCTGAGGCCGTTCGGCGCGGACCGGCTCCGGGCGTCGGCAGCCGCGCCTACTGCCAGAACAGCTCGTAGACGACGATCTGGGGATCGACGGCACGGCGTACGAAGGTGAATTCGAACCACCCGCGCGCACCGTCGAACTCGGCGTAGTGCGGCCCCAACGGGCGACTGGAGCGCATCGGCAGGGCAACGTCGTTGACGTAGGGATTGCGGGCGGTGATGATCTCGAACAGTACGTCGTCGTACATCGCCTGCACATGCGGGGGCAGACCCTCGCGGGCCTCGCGGGCCAGCAGAGTGAAGTCCACGGCCCATGGCGGCCCGAGGATCGCCTCGTGGGCGTCGCTCACTCGCCCGGCTCCAGTGCCCGCACGCTGTACTTGATGCGCGAGACATCCTCCAGCAACTCCCTGGCCCGAGCCGAGTCGCTCTCCTCGGCGGCCCTGTCTTCCAGGGTGTGCAGGTGTGCGGCCAAATCAGGGTCCCGCTCGATGGCGAACGTCTCCCACCACCGGGTGGTGAACGCTGGTGCCGCAGCCAGGTTGTATGTCTCGGCGATGGTCCGCTTCCAGTCCGCCTCGAAATCGGCCAGCAGTTGCGGAGTCCAGCGTGCGATCGCCTCGCGCAGCCCACGGGGTGTGCGCCCAGGCATCGGCGGCGGCTGTCGCACCGGCATCGTGCTCATCGCACACACCACCCTTCCGGACCAGGTCCGTACGCCTCTTGCGCCCTGTTCGATCACTGTGTGTAGCAGGAGCCATCATATCCACCTCGCAGCATCGGCGACTGGTCTCTCCGATGACGGGCGGACACGGTGGGCCCGGCCGGCGCGAGGACCGGCTCGGGCTACCGCCGGGGCTTGCGGGCCACTGCGCCGTACCAGGAGATGTCCTCGGGGCGGGCGAGGCGGTCGGCCTCGGTGTCCGGGCGCCAGTCGGTGACCAGTTGGAGGCCGGGTTCGAGCAGGTCCAGGCCGTCGAAGAACGGCAGTACCTCGGCACGGGGGCGCGGGTAGAGGCCGACGCCGTTGGCGCGGTAGGCGCGGACCAGGGCCTCACCGGCCTCGCCGGAGAAGTCCGTGCTGCCGTGGGTGAGGATCAGGTGGCTGCCCTCGGGGCAGGCCGCCAGCAGCCGGGCCACGATGCCGTACGGGTCCTCCTCGTCGGCGATGAAGTGGAGGATGGCCACCAGCATCAGCCCGACCGGTTCGCCCAGGTCCAGGGTGTCGCGGACGGCGGGGGAGGCCAGGATCGCCTCGGGGTCGCGCAGGTCGGCGTCCAGGTAGGCGGTGCGGCCCTCGCGACCGCTGGTGAGCAGCGCGCGGGCGTGGGCCAGGACGATCGGGTCGTTGTCCGCGTAGACCACCCGGGCGGTCGGGTCGACGGCCTGGGCCACCTCGTGGGTGTTGGGCGAGGTCGGTATCCCGGTGCCTAGGTCCAGGAACTGACGCACCCCCAGCCGGGCCACGTGGTCCACCGCCCGGCGGAGGAAGCGCCGGTTGGCCTGCGCGGCGGCGACGACCTGCGGCATCCGCAGGATCGCCTGGTCCGCGGCCGTGCGGTCGGCCTCGAAGTTGTCCTTGCCGGCGAGGAAGTAGTCGTACATCCGGGCAGGGTGCGCGATCGAGGTGTCGATGCCGCCCGGCCTCCAGTCGTCGGCCATCTCAACGTCCCCCTGCAGCAGTGATGTTGTCAGTGTGCGGAGCAAGAGTACTCAGCGTGCGGCGGTCGCGGCGACCCCCGGTCGGCCCGGCCGGCGGCCGGCCCCGGGTCCCGGATCCGACGTTTGCGCCTGCTCGGCGGGGGTGCCGGGCCGTTCGCCCGCGCTCGATGGTGTGCTAACCAGCGTGCGGTGCGCCGGTTTTGCCGAACTCACCGGTGGCACAGGGGTGCTGTGCTCGCGTCAAGTCGGTTTCGGGGCGGGCGGGGTCTGCGGGTAGGGTGGGGTCTGATTGGTCATACGATATTTCCGTAGATGGCCATGCCCTCAGCTCTTCCCACCGGCCCCGGCATGGTGCGTCGGCGTTCGCCGCCTTGTGCCACGAGGAACTGATTGATGTCTGCTCAGATGTCCCCCAACGTGCCGGACGCCCGACGGTCGAGGGGACGGACCCTCGGCCTGCCGCTGCTCGGCATCGTCCTGGTCGGCGCCGTCTGTGCCTGGAGCACCTCCGAGGCCGCGTCCGCCGACCGGATCCCGCTGGCCTGCTACGGCGGCGCCGCCGCCCTGCTGTTCGGGGTGCTGCTGGCGGTGAACGCCGTACGCACGGACACCGTGCGTCAGCTGGTCGCGGCCCGCGCCCTCACCGCCCGCGCCGAGGCCCAGCAGGCCGAGACCGCCCGCAAGGCGGTGCTGGACGGCGAGGCCGCGCGGCACGCGCTGTGGGACGCGCAGGCCGCCCACCAGGCCGAGCGGCAGGCCGAACGCCAGGCCGCTGCCGAGAGCGAGGCCCGGCTGCGGGACGCCCTGGACACCGAGCGCGCCGACGTCGCCGCCCTGGTCGAGGAGGTCGACCGGCTCCGGGCCCACGCGGCGCAGTTCACCGCCGACGCGGAGCGGTTGGCGCTGGAGGCCATGCCGGCCGCCGTCAAGCAACTGCGCGCCGGCTCCTCCGCCGACACCGTGCTGGCCCAGCTGCCGGACCGGCTCGACCCCGCGCACCTGGGCATCCTGCGCACCCTGGTGACCGAGGTCGGCACCAGCGAGCGGATGCGCGCCTCCTCCATGGCGGCCTGCGCCAACGCCGCCGGCCGGGTCCAGGCCCTGGCCACCAGCATGCTCGCGGACCTGCGCGAGATGGAGAACCGGCACCGCGAGGAGGTCCTCGGCGACCTGCTCACCCTCGACCACAGCACCGCCCAGGCGGGGCGGCTCGCCGACAGCATCGCCGTGCTCACCGGGGCGCGCTCGGGACGCCGCTGGACCAAGCCGATCGTGATGGAGAGCGTGCTGCGCGGCGCGCTCGGCCGGATCAGCGCCTACCAGCGGGTCCGGCTGCACAGCACCTCCACCGCGGCGGTGGCCGGTTACGCGGCCGAGGGCGTCATGCACGCCCTGGCCGAGCTGATGGACAATGCGGCCACCTTCTCCCCGCCCACGGAGGAGGTGCACGTCTACGTCCAGGAGATGCACTCCGGCGTGGTGGTCACCATCGAGGACGGCGGTCTGGTGATGCCCTCCGCGACCCTGGCCCGGGCCGAACTCCTGGTGTCGGCCGAGCCGTTGGACCTGATGACGCTCTCCGGCACCCGGCTCGGCCTGGCCGTCGTCGGCTGCCTGGCCCGCAAGCACGGGCTCACCGTCTCCTTCCGGCCCTCCTCGCGCGGCGGCACCGGGGTCGTGGTGCTGATCCCGGAGCAGCTGATCACCCGCCCGCAGGAGCAGTTCGAGGACGCGGGCCGGACGCCGGGCCGGGCGACGGAGCAGACACCCGGTCAGGCCGCCCTGGGCAGCGCCCCGGCCGCCCCGGCCGCGCCCGCCCTGCCGAGCGCGGCGGCGAGCGCGCCGAGCGCGACGCCCGCCGCGAGCCCCGCCGCCGAGCCGGAGGAGGCCGCTCCCGTCGCGAGGACCGGCCGGACCGGGCTGCCCAAGCGGCCGCCGGGGCGGACGCTGGCCGCCGCGACCCGCCCGGCCGCGCCGGTCTCCCCGCCCGCGTCGAGCGCGCCCCGCCCCGACGCCGGGGTCGGCTTCGGCGCCTTCCAGGCCGCGATCCGTGCCGACACCGGGTCGATCCCGGTGGTCCCGCCGCTCACCCGACGGGTCACCCCGCCGGCCGACCCGGAAGCCGCTCCGTCGACCAGCCTGTCGACCAACCCGTCAACCACCCCGTCAGAGCAGAACGGACAGGACACCGACCGATGAGCACCACAGACCGCAGCCTCGACTGGCTGCTGGAGAACCTGCTGGAGAAGACCCCCGGGGTGCGCCACGCCCTGGTGCTCTCGCGCGACGGCCTCAAGCTCTGCCTGACCTCCGGACTGACCGTGGACCAGGCCGACCAGCTGGCCGCCATCGCCTCCGGGATCCAGAGCCTGTCCCACGGCGCCTCCGTCGAGTTCGGGGACGGCAGCGGCGGCGTCCGCCAGTCGATGACCGAGTTCCACGGCGGCATCCTGTTCATCGTCGAGGCGGGCGTCGGCGCGCACCTCGCGGTGATCACCGAGGACGGCGCCGACGCCGGGGTCGTCGGCCACAACATGAGCGAGCTGATCGAGCAGATAGGGGACTACCTGCGGGCCGAGCCGAGGCTGCTCACATGATTCGCCGGCCGTTCGACAGCGGCGATCCGGACCGGCTGTACACCGTCACCGGAGGCCGCAGCCAGGCCCACGAGACCTCGTTCGACCTGGTCACGCTGATCGTGCGGGAGTGCCTGCCCACCCGGGGGATGCAGTCCGAGCACGCCCGGATCCTGCGGCTGTGCGAGCGCCCGGTCGCGGTGGTGGAGCTGGCCTCGCTGCTCGACCTGCCGGTCGGCGTGGTGAAGATCCTGCTGTGCGACCTGCTCGACTCGGGGAAGGTCACCGCCCGCCATCCGCAGTCGTCCGTACGGGGATCCCAACTGCCGCCGCCCGAAACCTTGAAGAAGGTGCTCGTTGCCCTCCGCAACCTCTGACCCGACCGCCTCCGCCCTCCCGCTGCGGGACTCGGCCCGGGACGGGCTCAAGATCGTCGTCGTCGGCGGCTTCGGCGTGGGCAAGACCACGATGGTGGGCTCCGTCAGCGAGATCCGTCCGCTGAGCACGGAGGAGGTGATGACCACGGCCGGTGTCGGCATCGACGACAGCAAGGCCGTGACCGCGAAGACCACCACCACCGTCGCCTTCGACTTCGGCCGGATCACCCTCACCGACGAGATGGTGCTCTACCTCTTCGGCGCCCCGGGCCAGGAGCGGTTCTGGTTCCTCTGGGACCGGCTGTTCGCCGGCACCCTGGGCGCGGTCGTGCTGGTCGACACCCGGCGGCTGGCGGACTCCTGGTACGCCATCGACCGGCTGGAACACCACGGACTGCCGTTCGTGGTCGCCCGCAACAACTTCGACGAGCCCGAGTTCACCCTGGACGAGGTGCGCGAGGCGCTCTCGCTCCGGCCGGAGGTCCCGCTGCTCGACTGCGACGCGCGCAAGCGGGACTCCAGTCGGGACGTGCTGATCGCCCTGGTCAACCATCTGCATTCCCTTTCCTACGCCCAGGAGTCGACCCCGTGACGACCCATCAGGACGCGGCCGTTCCGCCGCCCGGATGCCCCGCGCACGCCCCCGAGGGCTCTCCCTTCGGCGACGAGAGCATCGGTCCCGGCGGCGCGGTCCGGATGCACTCGCCCCGGTTCCAGCGCGACCCCGCCGAGCTCTACCGCGCGCTGCGCCGGGAGCACGGCCCGGTCGCGCCGATCCTGCTGGACAACGACGTCCCGGCCTGGCTGGTCCTGGGCTACCGCGAGGTCCACTACGTCACCAGCAACTCCGAGCTGTTCGCCCGGGACTCGCGCCGCTGGCACGCCTGGGACGACATCCCGGCCGACTGGCCGCTGCTGCCCTATGTGGTGCACACCCCCTCGGTGCTGTTCACCGAGGGCGCGGAGCACCAGCGCCGGGCCGGCGCGATCACCGAGGTGCTGTCCGCGGTCGACCTGTTCGAGCTGCGCGCGGACAGCGAGCGGGTCGCCGACGAGCTGGTGGACGGCTTCTCCGGCAGCGGCCGGGCCGAGCTGATGGTCGACTACGCCTCGCAGGTCCCGCTGCGGGTGGTGGCCGGGCTGTTCGGCCTGGACCGGGCCGCCATCTTCGACCTGGAGCGGGACATGGCCGCCTCCCTGGACGACGGCCCCGGCGCGATCGACGCCTACATGCGGATCCACGCCACCATGACCGGGCTGGTCGAGCGCGGGCGCGAGCGTCCGGGACCGGACGTGGCCTCGCGGATGCTGGCGCACCCGGCGGGGCTGGCGGACGAGGAGATCGTCCAGGACATGATCTCGATCATCGCGGCGGGCCAGCAGCCGACCTCCAACTGGATCGGCAACACCCTGCGGCTGATGCTCACCGACGACCGGTTCGCGGTGACCCTGTCCGGCGGTCGGCGCAGCGTCAGCCAGGCGCTCAACGAGGTGCTGTGGGCGGACACCCCGACCCAGAACTTCGTCGGCCGCTGGGCGGCCCGGGACACCCTGCTGGCGGGCCGGAAGATCCGCAAGGGCGACTGCCTGGTGCTCGGGCTGGCGGCGGCCAACACCGACCCCGAGGTGCAGCCGGACTTCGGCGCCGGATCGGTCGGCAACCAGGCGCACCTGTCGTTCAGCCACGGCGAGCACCGCTGTCCGGTGCCCGCCCCGGAGATGGCCGAGGTGATCGCCCGGGCGGCGGTCGAGGTGCTGCTCGACCGCCTTCCGGACGTGGTGCTGTCGGTGCCGACCCGGGAGCTGGAGTGGCGCCCGTCGATCTGGATGCGCGGCCCCTCGGCACTGCCGGTCGACTTCACCGCGACCTGACCGGCGAGCGGACGGCGGTTCAGCCCGCGACGGGGGTGAACCGCACCCGGAGCGAGTCCGGGCCGCGGGTGAACAGGCCCTGCTCCGCCGGCAGTTCCTCGGCCAGGGCCAGGTCGGGCAGGGCGTCCAGCAGCTGGTTGACGCCCACCTCGATCTCGGCCTTGGCCAGCAGCGCGCCCACGCAGAAGTGCCGGCCGAGGGCGAAGGCCAGGTGGTCGGCGGCGGCGGTGAAGGCGTTGGCCGTGGTCAGGTCGGCCCGGAAGATGTCGAAGGAGTCGGGGGCGGCGTAGCGACCACCGTCCCGGTTGGCGGCGGCGATCAGGCAGGTGACGGTCTTCCCGGCCTCGACCGTGCCGCCGCTGAGCACCACGTCCTCGGCCGGCTGACGCATGATCATGTGCACCGGCGGGGTGAACCGCAGGGTCTCCGCGAAGGCGGCGGCGATCAGGTCGCGGTCGGCGCGGACGGCGGCCAGCTGCTCCGGGTGGGCGAGCAGGTTGCGGAAGACCCCGGCTATCGCCTTGTCGGTGGTCTCGCCGCCGGCCGCGAGCAGCAGGCTGACGAACGCCTTGATGTCCTCGTCGCTCATGCTGGTGCCGTCGATCTCGGCGGTGCAGAGGGTCGACAGCAGGTCGTCGCCGGGGTTGGCGCGGCGCTCCTGGATGATCGGGATCATGTAGGCGGCGAGCTCCTCGCGGGTGCGCAGCCCGGCGGCGGTGACCTCGGGGTCCTGGGTGAGGTTGCCGAGGAAGCCGATGATCGAGGTGTACCAGCCGTGGAAGCGGGCGTGGTCCTCGCGCGGGAGGCCGAGCATGTCGACGATGACGTTGATCGGGAACCAGGTCGCGAACTGGGAGACCAGGTCGGCGCTGCCGTCGGCGCGGAAGGCGTCGATCAGCTCGCGCGCGTTGCGCTCGATCACCGGCAGGAACTTCTCCTGCAGCTCCTTGCCCCGGAAGGCCGGCGCGACCAGGGCCCGGCGGACCGAGTGCTCGCGGCCCTTGAGCTGGAGGATGGTCCGGCCGTGCACCGGCTCCAGCTGCCAGTCGTAGTTGTCGCTGGTGAACACCGGCTCCTTGAAGGCGCGTTCGACGTCCTCGTAGCGGGAGACGAGGTAGCTCTGCATTCCCTCGTGCCAGATCAGCGGGAACTGCTCGCGCATGGTGCGGTAGGCGGCGTACGGGTCGGCGGCGAACTCGGGGGAGAGGATGTCCGGTGCCTGCGGAGCGGTGGTCACGGCGTACTCCTTGATCATTTGTCGGCTGCGCGCACACCCTACTGTCACTGAACTGCCGTGCGAAGGTGCGGGGGTGCCCCACTTTCCGCCGTCGGCGGGACTAGCCGGCCGTCGGCCCGGCGTGCTCGGGCCGGATCCGGGCGGCGAGGACGGCGACGTCGTCCTCGACGTCCGTGCCGCCCGCGCCCATGCCCGCCAGCAGCCGGTCCAGCAGGAGGTCCAGCGAGGCGTTCCGGGGCAGCCGCAACCGGGCCAGCCGGAGCAGGGAGTGGTCGATGTCCTCGCCGCGCCGCTCCACCAGGCCGTCGGTGTAGAGCAGCAGGGTGTCCCCGCCGAGGCAGGGGCGGGTCCAGGAGACGTAGCCGCCGAAGCCGGTGCCCAGCGGTGGACCGGTGGGCACGTTCAGCAGGTGGGTGCGGTGGTCGATGTCGATCACGGCGGGCGGCAGGTGTCCGGCGCCGGCGTAGGTGCAGACGCCGCGCCGGGTGTCGACCAGCGCCAGCAGGCAGGTCGCCGGGCGCTCGCCGGAGACCCGCGCCATCAGCGCGTCCATCCGGTCCAGCACGAGGTGCGGCGCCATCCCGTCCTCGGCGACGACCCGCACCATGGCGCTGTAGTGGCTCATGTCGACGGCGGCCTCGACCCCGTGGCCCATCACGTCCCCGATGACCAGCAGGGTTCGGTGCGGCGAGAGTTGGACGCTGTCGAACCAGTCGCCACCGACCAGGGCGCTGGTGCCGGAGGGCAGGTAGCGGGAGGCCACCTCCAGCGCCGGATGCGGGCTACTCGGGCCGGACAGCAGGGCGCGCTGCAGCTCCAGCGCGATGTGGTGCTCGCGGGTGTAGCGGCGGGCGTTGTCCAGGCTGATCGCGGCCCGTCCGGCGAGGTCCTGGGCGGTGACCACGTCGTGGTCGGTGAACGCGGGGGAGTCGCCGGCCCGGACCAGGGTGAGGGTGCCGACCGGTTCGCCCCGGGCGAGCAGCGGGACCAGCAGCCCGGAGTGGTAGCCGAGCTCCCGGTAGGCGGCGAGCCGGCCCGGGGTCGGCGCGGAGCGGAGCAGCGCCTCGTCGTCGAGCAGGTTCTCCAGCACCGGCTCCCCGGCCGCCAGGCAGCGGCGCACCGCCGATCCGGGCTGGTGGTCGAGGTACTCGCCGGGTCTGCCGAACGAGCGAACCCGCGCCTCCAGATCGGGCACCGCCGCCACCGCCGTCCGGCGCAGCCGCAGCACCCCGCGCGAGGGCGGCCGCATCCGCAGGCCCACGTCGGAGGGGACGACGTCGACGGTGGCGATGTCGGCCAGGTAGGGGACCAGGAAGCCGGCCAGCTCGTTGCAGGTGGTGTCCATGTCCAGGGTGGTGCCGACCACGGTGGCGGCGCGGTCCAGCACCGAGAGCCGTGCCTGCGCCCGCTCCAGCTCCCGCTCGTGCTCCCGGGCGTCGGTGACCTCCAGCACGATCCCGAAGATGCCGATGACCTGCCCGTTCTCCTCCAGCCGGTGGTAGGCCCCGTGCCAGTAGCGGCGCTCGCGCTCCGATCCGGCCCGGGTGTGCCCGCTGGAGGTCACCTCGCGCGGGACGCCGTCGGCGAGGACCTGCCGCAGCACGTCCTCGCGGGCGTCGATGTCCGGCACCACCTCGGCGATGGTGCGTCCGGTGTGCTGCTCGGCCGGGACGCCGTTCATCCGGGCCAGGGTGCGGTTGACGTAGGTGTAGCGCAGCTCCGGGTCGAGCATGGCGACACCGGCGTTGGTCCCGTCGAGGATCTGCCGCAGCAGGGCCTGGACCTGTGGCGAGGAGGCGTCGCTCAGCACCCGCGTCCTCCTTCGCAGCGGCCGGGTCACCGGTCCCGGTCCCGCCCCCCGATCCCAGGCTACGCGCGCGCACATGACAGCGCCGCCGTCCCCGCCCTCTGAGGAAGGGCGGGGACGGCGGTGGTCCGGCGCCGACAGCACACGTCGGGCCGACCACAGGTGGTGCCCCGGGGCGGGCGGCAGCACCTGTGGTCCAGGGGGACGGCGCCGGAAGGAGGAGCCCCGACCCTGCCACCGACTCTAGTAATGAGAGCTTACTATTTGCAAGCCCCTGGACCGGGTCGGCCCGGCTCGGCCCGGAAAACCCTTTGCCCGCTCCCCGCGCCGCCGCCTAGCCTGGACGACGACCCAATGCCGTCCGTCAGGAGTAGGCCGTTGCTCGTCTGAGCCCGGAGACACCGCTGCCACAGTCTCGTGCTGTGCCCGTGCGCGCCCCGGCCCCGGCGACCGAACCCGCCCTCCTGCTCAGCGATCCGCTGTCGGACGATCCACCGTGATCCGCCCGCGGCCGAGTGATCGGCCCGGTGATCCGCCCTGTGATCACGCCCGCCGATCCGCCGCTGACGGCCGTTCCCCCGCGCTCCCGCCGTGTCTCCCTCCGTGTTGTCGCTGGATCACCACCAACACCGGGAGCTACCCCATGTCACAGTCCTTCACCGCGCCCCGCGACCCCGCCGCGACCCCCGCCGCCATCGGCTGCACCGGGCTCGACTACTCCTGGCCCGACGGACAGCCGCTGTTCCAGGGCCTCGACCTGGCCTTCGGCCCCGGCCGGACCGGACTGGTCGGCCGCAACGGCTCCGGCAAGTCCACCCTGCTGCGGCTGCTGGCCGGAGAGCTCCGCCCCGACGGCGGGACGGTCACGGCGGCCGGCCGCGTCGGCCACCTGCCCCAGGACCTCGCCCTGGACGCCGGACTGCCGGTCGCCGAGGCCCTCGGCATCGCCCCGGTCAGGGACGCCCTGCTCGCCATCGAGCGCGGCGACACCGGCGAGCAGAACTTCGCCCTCGTCGGCGACGACTGGGACGTCGAGGAGCGCGCCCGCGCCGCCCTGGACCGGATCGGCCTCGGCGCCGTCCCACTGGACGGCCGGGTCGGCCGGCTCTCCGGCGGCGAGACGGTGCTGCTCGGCCTGGCCGGGCTGCTGCTGCGCCGCCCCGAGGTGCTGCTGCTGGACGAGCCCACCAACAACCTCGACCGGGACGCCCGGCGGCGGCTGGGCGAGGCGGTGGCGGGCTGGCGCGGCGTCCTCGTCCTGGTCAGCCACGACCGGGAGCTGCTGGAGCAGGTCGACCGCACCGCCGACCTCAGGGACGGCGAAGTCCACTGGTACGGCGGCAACTTCAGCTCCTACCGGGCCGCGCTCGCGGTCGAGCAGGAGGCCGCCGGGCGGATGGTGCGGGTCGCCGAGGCCGACCTCCGCCGCCAGCAGCGCGAGCTGGCCGACACCCAGACCGTGCTGAACCACCGCAAGCGCTACGGCCAGAAGATGTCCGACAACAAGCGCGAGCCGGGCATCGTCATGGGCCAGCGCAAACGCCAGGCCCAGGTCTCCGCCGGAAAGCTGCGCAACCAGCAGCAGGAGAAGGTGGACGGGGCCAGGGAGCGGCTGGCCGCGGCCGAGGCGGCGGTCCGCGAGGACGCCGCGATCCGGGTCGACCTCGCGGCCGGCCAGGTCCCGGCCGGCCGCACCGTGCTCGCCCTCACCGGGGTGAGGCCGGTCCGCTTCGCCGAGGGCGTCCGGATCGACCTGGAGCTGCGCGGCCCCGAACGGATCGCGCTCACCGGCGGCAACGGCACCGGCAAGACGACGCTGCTGCGCACCATCGCCGGGGAGCTCGACCCGCTGGAGGGCGGGGTGTTCCAGGCCGTCCCGCTGCGGATGCTGCCGCAACGGCTGGACATCCTGGACGACCGCCTCAGCGTCGCCGGCAATGTGGCCCGGTTCGCGCCCTCCGCCACCGACAACGAGATCAGGGCGCGGCTCGCCCGCTTCCTCTTCCGCGGCGGCCGGGCCGACCAGCAGGTCGCCACGCTCTCCGGCGGCGAGCGCTTCCGGGCCTCGCTGGCGGCGCTGATGCTGGCCGAACCCGCCCCGCAACTGCTGATCCTGGACGAGCCCACCAACAACCTGGACCTGGCCGGCGTGGCGCAGCTCTCCGCCGCCCTGGCCGGCTACCCCGGCGCGCTGCTGGTGGTCAGCCACGACGAGCCCTTCCTCGCCGGTATCGGCCTCACCCGCCGACTGCGGCTGGACCCGGCCGTCGGCCTGGTCCCGGACCGGGTGGAGGAGTGACCGCCGAACGCGGAAGAGCCGGGGCGGCATCGGTCAGGCGTCCATCTGGCATGGTCAAATAGCCACTGGTGGACAGGAGATGACGGATTGTCAGCGTCCCGGCCAACTCTGTCGCCAATGCCTCGACAGGGCCGGGTCCGCTGGCGAACCTGGCTGCGTGGGAAACGACTTCTTGCTGGTCCTGGTGGTCGTCACGGCCCTGGCCTTCGACTTCACCAACGGTTTTCACGACACCGGTAACGCGATGGCGACGTCCATCGCAACGGGCGCACTCGGCCCACGAGTTGCCGTGGCCCTCTCAGGTCTGCTGAACCTGGTCGGAGCCTTCCTCTCGCTCAGCGTTGCCGCGACCATCGCCAGCGGCCTGGTGGACACCAACCTGGTCACCCTGACCGTGGTGTTCGCCGGCCTGGCCGGCGGCATCACCTGGAACCTGCTGACCTGGTTCCTCGGCATCCCGTCCAGTTCCTCGCACGCCCTGATCGGCGGCGTCGTCGGCGCCACGCTGGCGGCCGCCGGCGGGCACGCGGTGAAGTGGCACGGGCTCTTCCAGAAGGTCATCATCCCGGCCGGGCTCTCCCCGGTCATCGCCGGGCTGATCGCCGCCATCGGCACCTACCTCGTCTACCTGATCAGCCGCCGGGTCTCCGAGGGCGCGCGCGGCCACGGCTTCCGGATCGGCCAGATCGGCTCCGCCTCCATGGTCTCGCTCGCGCACGGGACCAACGACGCACAGAAGACCATGGGCGTGATCACTCTCGCCCTGATCGCCAACGGCACCCTGCACTCAGGGGCGAAGGCCCCGTTCTGGGTCATCCTCTCCTGCGCGCTGGCGATCAGCATCGGTACCTATACGGGTGGCTGGCGGGTGATCCGCACCCTTGGCAAGGGGCTGGTCGAGATCGAGGCGCCGCAGGGCATGGCCGCCGAGTCCTCGTCCGCCGCCGTCATCCTGCTCTCCAGCCACTTCGGCTACTCCCTGTCCACCACCCACGTCGCCACCGGTTCGATCCTGGGCACCGGCGTCGGCAAGAAGGGCGCCACGGTCCGCTGGTCCGTCGCCGGGCGGATGGCCACGGCGTGGCTGCTCACCCTGCCCGCCGCCGGCGCGGTCGGCGCGGCCGGCTACGGCCTCGCCCATGTCGTCGGCGGGACCGCCGGGGTCCTGGTCGACCTGGCGATCCTGCTCGCGGTGGCCGGCCTCATCTATGCGAAGTCCCGCGCCACCGCCGTCAGCCACAGCAACGTCAACTCCGAATGGACCGGCTCGGTCGCCCCGTCGGCCCCGGTCAAGGAGGTCGCCGCCGTATGAACTCCTGGATCAACCTGCACGCCCTGTGGGAGATCGTGGTCGTCGGCCTGCTGGCCGGGGCCGGTCTGCCGGCCCTGTTCGCCGTCGGCCTGCGCGCCCTCAGCCTGCCCGGCAGCCGGGGCCAGGCCGGCAACGGGGGCCAGGCCGGGGAGGAGCGGATCGTCGGCGGCAGCGTCCCCGGGATGGTCGCCGCCGGGCTCTGCTTCGCGGTGGTGCTGGCCGGCCTCGGCTGGGGCATCTACTACATCGTCGCCGGAAGCTGACGGCGGTGGCCGAGCATCCGCCGCCCCGAGGAGAGGCCCGCACCCATATGGCACTGCCACCGTTCCTGTCCGCAGTGATCACCTGGCTCCGGGCAGGGTATCCCGAAGGCGTCCCCGAGCACGACTACCTGCCCCTGTTCGCCCTGCTGTCGCGCCGGCTGCCCGACGCCGACGTGGCCGCGCTGGCCGACGAGCTGGCCGACGTCGGCGACCCGGCCTCGGCGCAGGCGATCCGCGCGGCCATCGCGACCGCCACCCGCGCCGAGCCGCTCGACGCGGACGTGGCCCGGGTCAGCTCCCGGCTGGCCGCCGCGGGTTGGCCGCTGGCCCGCCCCGACCACCTCGACCACGACTGAACCCGCCTGAACCCGACTGCTCCTCGCGCCGCCCCGGCCCGGTCGCCCGCTGCTCCCCGCTCAGGGCAGCGGCCGGCCGGGCCGACGACCACACCGCCGCCCGTCCGGCCGCGTTCGGCTGCCGCCCCGATGTCGCTCGCTCGGGGACCCGCCGCGCAGACCCCGCCTCCCGCAGCGCGAAGTGCCCCCCGGCCTCGCCCGTCCACAGCGCGTTGACACCGGGTCCACCGGCCATTGACGCCCACCCTGCGACAGTTCATTCCGGGCCCTGAACCTCCAGGGGCCTGTGCAGGAGAACGCGACAGCCGAGGGGGTGAAGAGAATGACGGACGAGCCGAAGGTCTGGGTGGCCCCCAGCCTCGCCGATGAGGTCTTCGAGGCTGAGCTGCGGTGCAACTGCGGCTGTGACGCCCAGCAGGGCGCCGGCGCCGGCGCCAGCGTCATCTGACGTGTTCGCCGAGACAGCACCGACCTTGGGAGGAGGTGATTCCCATGGAGATCGAAGAGCGGCAGTGGATTGCCCCGGCAATGAGTGCGGTGGTTTTCGAAGCCCAGCTTGAGTGCGCGTGCCGTTGCGGCGCGTCCGCGGGCAGTGGCGGCGGCTCGGGCGGCGAGGTCATCTGACGGACCCCCGGCCAGGCAACGGGCGTGCCGACGAACGGCCCAGCCGTCCGTCGGCACGCCCTCCGCAGGAGACACCCGCCCCACCGGAAACGTACAGCGCCAGGAAGAGAGCAAGCAGTGCTGACAGACATGCTGGAGGAACTGATAGTCCCGCCCGACCTTGTGGAGTTCCGCACAAGCGGGAGGCGGATGGTGGTCAATCCCGAACTCTCGTCCTGGTGCACGCCCGACGAGGAGCAGTACCGGACACTGAGGGCGGTCGCCAGGCGGGAACCGCGGCTCGACCGGGACCGGACCGCTCTGGAACGGGACCTCGGCTACTTGCTGCTGCACTACATGATCTACCGGCCCGGGGCCGTCCCGAAGCCGCAAGTGGCGCTCCCGCAGCTGAAGATGGTCTACTACGCGATCACCGACGGGTGCAATCTCCGCTGTCCCTACTGCTACGCGTCGTCCGAGAAGGCGCTGCCGGGAGAGCTCAGCACTGCCGAGTCCATGAAGCTGGTCGACGACGCGGCCGAGATGGGCGCGCCTCTGATGATCTTCACCGGTGGCGAACCGATGATGCGGCGCGATCTGTTCGACGTCGTGCGCCATGTCCGCGCCCGCGGCATGCGCGCGAACATCATCACCAACGGCACCCTGGTGCGTACGGCTGAGACGGCCGCGCAGATGGCGGAGCTCTTCGACGTGGTCACGGTGTCCATGGACGGCGCGACCCGGGAGAAGCACGAGAAGACCCGGGGACGTGGCACCTTCGACAAGACGGTCCAGGCCCTGCGTCTGCTCAACGAACAGGGCGTCAAGCCCATCATCAACCACGTCCTGAGCAAGGACAGCGTCCAGAGCGTGCAGGAGTTCTCCGAATTCATCCGCGGCTTCGACATCGCGTTCCTGCGCTGCATGCAGCAGTCGACACTCGGCCGGGGGAAGGAGGACGACGGGACGTTCGAATGGAACAACTACATCGACATGTTCGACTTCGCCTGGACCAGCCCCGCTTCCCAGGGGGTCTTCACTGAGGGCCCGAAGGCCGCCAAGCCTTGCTCTGTCAAGGGGAACTGCGGCATGGGCGGCACCGAGATCTATGTCAACTCACTCGGCAACGTGTATCCCTGCAAGCTGATCACCGGCGCCACCGACATCGCGGGGAACGTGCGCACACAGCGCCTCTCCGACATCTTTGCGAACCCGGTGCTGGCCGCGATGCGGGCGTCGTCGCCCATCGCCGGCGGTGGATCGGTGCACGCGGACTGCACGAAGTGCTACATCCGGGGCGGCTGCGGCGGCGGGTGCCGTGGATACCACCTGGCCAGGTCCGGCGACTACACGCGCAACAGCCGTACGCTCTGCCGCCAGCTGCGGCACCAGCAGGTCTCCGCGTACTGGGCCTCCACCGGCCTTCCGCCGAAGACCCTCGTCGCCGACCAGGGGGCGTACATCCCCTACCTCGTGCGTACCGGCGAGGTCCACGAGGTGTTCGAGGACTGGAAGGCGGAGCAGGTGCCCGCCTTCTCGAAACAACTGCCGCTGCTGAGCGTCGGCGGCAAGGAGAAAGGTTGTTCGGTATGACCAAGCAGATCAGTCCGGACGTGGTGTGGACCGAGGCCGGCGACGAGGTCCGGCTCTACGACACCAACACCGGCGAGTTCCAGCGGCTGAACGAGTCGGGTGCCGTGATCTGGCGGATGCTGGCCCAACCGACCGAGGAGACCGACGTCGCGGACCGGCTCGTCGCCGAGTACGCACCCGAGGACAGCGAAGGGCAGCGGGTGATCCGCCGGGACGTCGCACGGTTCATCGACGACATGACGAAGCGGTCGCTGCTCGTCGACGCCAATGCGGACTGACACGGGTGGCCGGGGCCCGGTGGCGGCGTGGGACCACTGCTCGCTGATCCGCCGGGCCGTGCAGCAGGGCAGCGGAGCGACGATGACGGCCCGGGGCGGCAGCATGGCCCCGACGATCGTCTCCGGTGACCGGGTGCGGATCGTCCGGTGCGACTTCGCGGACGTGGCACCGGGTCAGGTCATCGCCTTCGAGGTCCCCGGCCGGATCGTCACCCACCGCGTGCTCGACCGGTACGAAGGACAGCTCGTCACCGCCGGTGACGCGCACTGGTTCACCGACGCCCCGGTCACCGAGCAGTCGTACCTCGGCGTGGTGGCGGATGTCGACCCTCGTCCTCCGCTGCGGCGCTGGTCGGCGGGGCCCGCGCGGGCCGCTTCCCCGATGCCCCCGGGGGCCGGACCGACGTGGTTCCCTGGATCTTCACGGACCGTCCGGAGCAGCTCCCGGACACACTGGCAGGCGCGCGCACGGTTCCGCTGAGCGGTATCGGCAGCCGTCCGGACCGGCTCGCCGAGTTCAGCCGCGGCCTGGCCGCCTTCGACCTGGTCGTCCTGCTCCACTCCGGAGCCGTGCGACCGCTGGACTCGCTGCGGGAGATCGACTGGAGCCGGGTCGGCAGCGTGGCCGTCCTGGTCGGCGGCCGGATCGGCGAGGGCGCAGCGGGTACCGACGACTTCATCCCCTCCGCCTTGGCCGACGTCAAAGTCCGGGTTCGGGGCGTCGGCGAGGCGGTCCCGCCGACGAGGCAATCGCCGGCGTCCGCCAGCTCCTAGGAAGGACCTGATGTCATGGGCCAGGCAGCAATAAGCGTGGACGACGTCGTCAAGTGCTACGACCCGGCCAAGGGGCCGGTCCTGGACGGGGTTTCCGTCAGCATCGGCGAGGGCGAGTCGGTGGGCCTGCTCGGCCCCAACGGCGCCGGCAAGACCACGCTGGTCAAACTGTTGTCCGGGGTCACCCGGCCGACCTCGGGCCAGGTGCGGCTGCTCGGCCAGGACCCCTTCCTCGACGGGCTGCGGGTCAAGCGGAGCCTGGGGGTCGTGCACCAGGCGACCCCGTTGGACATGATGCTGACGGTCCGGGACAACCTGCGGATCGCCGCCATGTTCCGAGGGTTCACCTGGCGCCGGGCCGGCAGCCGAATCCTGGACCTGGTCGAGGAGTTCGAGCTCACGAAGACCCTCGACAACCTGGCGTTCACGCTGTCCGGCGGACAGATGAGACGGCTCCAGATCATCCGGGTGCTCATCGCCCCGCCGCAGATCCTCCTCCTGGACGAACCATCCGCCGGCCTGGACGTGCTCGGGCGGCGCAAACTCTGGAACATCCTGGACGAGCTGAAGGCCCAGCACGGCACCACCATCGTGCTGACCAGCCACAACCTCGACGAAGTGGAGCGGAACTCCGAGAACGTCATCATCCTGCACCGGGGCCGGGTGCTGCGGCACGCGCACCGCCGGGAGATCGTCGGTGAGTTCGGCGGGCGGGCTGCCACGCTGAGCTACAGCGAACCGGTGGACGTCGGTGCCGTCACCCGGATCTGCGCCCAGGTGGGCCTGGAGTGCCGGTCGATGTCGAAGACCGAGGTCGAGGTCAGCGGCGACCATGTGGAAGCCGCCCTGCCCGCCCTGCTCGAACGGCTGGCCCCGGTCACCGGAGCGCCGCGCCGGACCGCCATCACCGAAGTCTCCCTGGAGGAGGCGTTCATCAAGCTGACCGCGGCGAGCGCGGTGACCGAAGGAGCACTGCGGTGACCACACTGGACGTGCCGGCCCGGACGGTGGGCGGCCTGGCCGCGACCCTGTACCGCGAGATGCTGCTGCTCACCCGGAACCGGGTGAACCTGATCCTCTCCATCGCACCGTCACTGATCTATCTGGTGATCGTGTCCGGCTCCTTCAGCAGCCTGATCCCCACCGTGCAGTTCGACGGGAGGACCGTCACCTACCCCGAGTACCTGGTCGCCACCGTCGTGATGTCGGCGGTCCTGTCCTCGGCCCTGAACGTCGGTACCGCGCTCTTCCAGGAGGACATGAGCCGGATGGCGCTGGAGATCGGGGCGTATCCGGTCCGCAGGCGGGACTACCTCCTGGGGAAGGTCGTCGCGGGCATGAGCCTGATGGTCGTGCAGTCGGCGGCCATGATGCTGCTGGCCTCAGCGGTGCTGCGCACCGACTGGGGGCCGACCGCCTGGCTGTCACTGCTGGCGGCGGGTGTGGTCACCGGAGCCGCAGTGACCTCGCTGTACCTCTTGCTGGCCACCCTGGTGAAGGAGTTCCGCCGGTACTCCATCATCGGGGGCCTCTCGCTGCAGATCCTGCTCTTCGCCAGCCCCTCGTTCTACCCGCAGCAGAGCATGGCGGCCTTCCCCCGCTACCTGTCCTACGCCAATCCGATCACCTACTGCCTCGACAGCATGCGGCGGGCGGCCTTCCAGGGCCTGGCCTCGGCTGCTCCGCTGCTGGCCGCCATGGCCGTGGTGACCGCGGTGAGCTGCTTCGCGGTACTCAAGTGCCTCACCCGCCGCGCCGACCGGCTCTGAGCCGGCACCCGACCACCTATCTGGACTGCCTGGGGGCCTCCGTGGATACTCTGCGCCGTTGCGTCGGCGATCCCGCATCCTTCCTGACCGACGTCTGGCAGCAGCGTCCTGCTCTGCTGTCGCCCGCCGAACCGCCGGTGGACGTCTTCCCACCTGCCGAGATGGAGCGCCTGCTCGACCACGGGCTGCCGATGTCGCCGTACATCGAGCTGGTCCAGCACAACGGGACGGTGCCACCGGAGCGCTTCTGTCGCCGTGGCGCCTTCATGGACCGGGCCGAGACGCTGTGCCCCGACGCGGCCCTGGTCCGCAGGCTCGTCCTCAGCGAGGGCGCGGGCATCCTGCTCCGCTACGTCGAACACTGGCATCCTGGCGTGCGGCAACTGACGGAGGGCCTCGCCGCCGCTCTCGGCCGCAATGTGGAGGCGTTCTACTTCTTCACCCCGCCGCAGGTGCAGTCCCGACCGGTGCACCGCGACGACGCCGACGTCCTGGCGATCCAGGTGAGCGGACGCAAGGAGTGGCGGGTCTACGAGGGCCCGACCAGCGACAGTTGGACTCCGAAGGCCGTCGAGCAGCCCGCATGCGCACCGCTGCTGCAGGTCACGACCGGCCCCGGCGACGTGCTGTACATCCCCCGGGGCTACGCCCACGCGGCCAAGGCCGTGGGCAACGTGCGCTCCGTCCACCTCTCCCTGACCATCCGGGAGGCCGGCAGCGCCGAACTCAAGGAAGCACTCGTCGACGCCCTGCTGAGCGACCTGGAGCTGCCCGTCCGCCCGCTGGGCGATCTCCAGCTCACACGGACCGCCGAGCAGTTCCTGGAGGGACTCCGGGAGCGTCTGGAGAAGCTCGACGCACAGAGCCTCCTGGAGGCGGCGCGGGCCAGGGCCCACGGGTTCGCCGGGTGATCGACAGTTCTGCGGCGGCTGCCGCTTCCGGCATTGACACGGCGTTGACGGGCGACTGGCAGACTTCGGTCCGCCGGCCGGTCCTCCGGGGGGCCGGTTCGTGGGAAGGCTCGTCAACGAAGGGACCTCTGATGTCGTCAACCTGTACCCGTACGTCGCGCCGCACGCTGAACCCGCTGGTGGCGGCGGCCCTCCTGGCCGGAGCCCTGCTGATCGGCACAGGCGTGGCCGACGGCTCGGGTCACGGCGGCAGCCACGTCCGCGCGGCTGCCGGGAACGGGTTCGACTGGAACAGCGGTATCTCCGGACACGCCGTCCCGGGGCAGGGCGTACTCGTGCCGGGCGTCCAGGGCTGAACACCGGCGCAGCATCGTGCGGGCCGCGTTCAGTACGCCGACAGGTCCGGCTCTCCGGCGGCGAGTTGGGCCGCCGCGGACCGGGCCTCCGGCAGGTCCAGCGCGGCGAACAGGTGGTACGCCTGCTCAAGGCGGGCCAGTGCCCCGGTCCGGTCGCCGAGCGCCCACAGGACCCGGGCCAGCACCATCAGCGACTGGGCCGATTCCCGTTCGCTGCGGCTGGTCTGCCAGGTCTGCACGGCTTCGCGGACGAGCGGCAGGGCGTCCTCGGCCCGGCCCAGCGCCCGCAGGGTGTCCGCGAGCCGGTACTGGGCGGTGGCCGCCCAGCCGCTCTGACCGAGACGGGTCCAGAGCTCCAGCGCCTCGGTCAGCCGCTCGGCCGCCTCGGTGTACCGCCGGCCGGCATGGAGGCCGAGGCCGAGGACGTAGAGGGCCTGGGCCCGGCCTGCGCCCGGTCCGTGCAGGCGCGGGTTGTCCAGTTCGCGCAGACAGGTGCGTACGGCCCGTTCCCACTCCCCACTGCGAATCCAGACCACGGAGGCGTTGAGCGCGGTGGCGCATTCCCCGGCCTCGTGTCTCAGCTCGCGGGCCAGCTGAATCGCCTCGTCGTAGCAGCGGGACGCCTCCTCGTACCGGCCCCGGAAGTAGCACAGCATGCCCAGGTCGTTCATCACCTGGCGGAGGATCACGGTGTCGCCGGTCGCCCGGCAGATCTGCGCCGCCAGTCGGGTCAGCCGCTCGCCCTCGTCCAGCTGGACGGCCTCCAGGGCAGCGTTGCCGCAGAGGAACCGGCACCGCCCCTCGGCCCACCGGTCCGCACGCCGCTCGGCCGCCCGCAGCAGGGCCCGGCCCGCGGCCCACTGGCCCTGCCAGGCCAGCAGGTTGAACGGTGTCAGCGCGATCAGCAGACTGACCGCCGTACGCAGTTCCTCGGTCGCCCGCTGGTCCTCGGCCGGCAGGTCGGCCACCTCCGCCGCCACCTGGGCGGCCAGACCCACACAGGTGTCCATCTCCGCCGTGGCCCAGGCCCGCGCGGCGTTCGCGTCGTCGAAGGCCGGCCCCGGCCCGTGCAGTTCGAGCGCCTCCCGGATCGGGTCACCCGGCACGGCCTGTTCGAACGCCGCGCAGGCCTTGGCCAGCAGGAACCGCAGCAACCGGGTTCGCCCGGCCGCGGCCTCCGGCGCGTGGCCGGCCTCGGACTTCCGACGGGCGAAAGCGCGAAGCAGGTCGTGCGGCCGGTAGCGGCCGGCCGCCGACGACTCCAGCATCGCGACGTCGGCGAGCGACTCCAGCACCTGGTCGGCGCGGTGCTCGTCCAGGCCGAGCAGCGCGGCTGCGGCGCTGATGCCCAGATCCTGGCAGTCCACGGAGGCGACCAGCCGGAATGCCCGGGCCTGGAGGCCGCTCAGCTGGCGGTAGCCCAGTTCGAAGGTGGCGCGCACCGCGAGATCGCCGACGCGCAGTTCGTCGATTCGGCGTCGTTCGTCGCCGAGCCGGTCGACCATTGCCCGCACCGTCCAGTCCGGGCGGGCGGCGAGCCGGGAGGCGACGATGCGCACGGCCAGGGGTAGGAATCCGCAGGCCGCGACCAGTTCCGGCGTGGCGGTCGACTGGCCCGCCAGGCGATCGGCGCCGATGATCCGCTCCAGCAGGCTCCGTCCCTCGCACGGAGTGAAGCCGGTCAGTCCGATCTGCCGGACACCGGGCAGTCCGGCCAGCTGGGCGCGGCTGGTGACCAGGACGGCGCAGTCCGACGCCCCGGGCAGCAGTGGGCGGATCTGGGCGCTGTCGAACGCGTTGTCCAGCACCACGAGGAGTCGTCGGCCGTCGATGAGGGAGCGGAAGAGCGCGGACTTGGCGGCCAGCCCGTCGGGGAGCGCACCAGCAGCCGTGCCGAGTGCCAGCAGGAATGACGTGACGACGGCCTCCGAGGACACGGGCCCGTCCTCGCCCCGCAGGTCCGCGTAGAGCTGGCCGGCCGGGAAGAACTGCTTCACCCGGTGTGCGACATGGACGGCGAGGGCGGTCTTGCCCGCGCCGCCCATGCCGGTCACCGCGCCGATCCGCAGCGCGACCCGGCCGGGCGCCGCTTCCGCCAGTGCGGCGCAGAGCGCCTCGACGGCCGCCTCCCGTCCGGTGAAATGTGCGTCGTCCGGCGGGAGCTGTGCCGGTCTCGGCGGTACGTCCGGGGGTCCGGGGGCGTGCGGGCGGGGCGCCTCCTCGGGCGGGGCGGGCGGGGCGGGTGGTCCGGGTGGTCCGGGCTGCCGCAGCAGGGGCGCGGGGTCGGCCGCGAACTCGGTCTGCCCTTCGCTCCGTCCTTCGCTCCGTCCTTCGCCCCGTCCTTCGTTCTGCTCGCGGGCAGGGGTGTACTCGTGGGCAGGTGGGTGCTGGTGGGCGGGGGCCTGCTCACGGGCAGAGGTCTGCCGGACCAGCGCCGGATCGCCGTCGAGGATTCGCCGCTGGAGGCCGGTCAAGGCCGGGCCGGGCTCCACTCCGAGCTCCTCGACCAGCAGGCGCCGGGCGACCCGGAAGACTTCGAGGGATTCGTGCTGGCGGCCGGCGTGGCACAGGGCGCGCATCAGCAGTTCGTAGAACCGCTCTCGCAGGGGGTGCTCCTGGGTGAGCGGGATCAGCTCCGACACGCACAACCCCGCACGGCCCAGCGCGATGTCGAGGGCCAGTCGCTCCTCCAGCAGGGTCAGCCGCAGGTCCTCCAGCCGACCGCGCTGGCGTGCCGCGAACGGACCGGGCACGCCGATCAGCGGCTCGCCCTGCCACAGCGCAAGCGCCTCCCGGAGCAGCACACAGGCCTTCTCCGGAGCACCGTGCGAGGACGCGTCGACCGCGTCGGCAACGAGCCGCTCGGCCTCGAAGGCGTCAACCCAGGCTGTCGCCATCTCCAGACGGTAGCCACCGGGGAGCGAGACCAGTTGTTCGTCCGGCCCGGCCCCCAGGCTCCGGCGGAGGCGGGACACATACGTCCGCACCGTGGTCCTGGCCTGTCGCGGCGGGTCGTCCGGCCACAGTGCGTCCACCAGATCGTCCATGCTGGAGGTGTGGCCGGGGGCGAGTAGCAGGACCGCCAGCACCGCCTGTTGCTGCGGACTGCCCATCGTCAGCGGCACTCCGTCGGACTCGCCCTGCACCCGACCCAGTACGCGGAAGCGCGTCATCTTCATCCTGGCCCTCCCCGTCCGCCATGATCTTTCCACGTGAGGACGCAGATGCTACAGAGGAGGTTTCATCGCCAGGCTCGGTCAGCCTCGCGCGGCGGACCAGCCTGTACGGCTCGACGGCTGGAATGGCATCGCGCCACGCACGGGCCGGTGACCAGGTCACACGTCGAGCGCTGTGCGGGCCGGCGCGGGTAACCGCCCCCGGGCAGCGGGCGCGCCGGGGTGGTGCCTCCCGGTGCCCGGCTCAGTTCTTCATGGCGCGGCAGACCAACTGCTCCTCGGCAGAACGGAACCGGGACACCAGCGGCGCGGCGCTGCTGTCGCTGAGCTGCTCGCTGAGCGAGAGCGTCACGCTGCGGCTGCCGTCGGCGGTCGCGGCGGCGAACTGGGTGTAGCCTTGGACGTTGCCGGTGTGACCGTAGAACACACCGCAGGGGGTGGTGTAGCGGAAGATCGCCAGACCGGCCTCGTTCCGGCCCGGCCCCGAGGGCTGGGAGCGGCCTTCCACGAAGGTGAACTGCTGCGCGTGCGTCGCAGGCGAGAGCAGTTCGCCTCCGGCATCGGCGGCGATGAACCGGTTCAGGTCACGCGGCGTGGAGACCATGCCCCCGGCGGCCCACAGCCCCGACATGCCGAACGCCGTGCTCACGTCCGTCGGCCTGGCCGGCGGGTCGACGACGTAGCCGTGGAGGTAGGGCCGTGGCAGGCGGGAGCCCTGCGGCAACGAGGTGCGGTCGAGCCCGAGGGGCGCGAGGACGTCCGTCCGCAGCAGGTCCTCGTAGCGCCGACCGGTGACGGCCTCGGTCATCAGCGCGACCGCGATGTTGTCGGAGTTGGAGTAGTGGTAGGCCGAACCGGGGTCGAAGAGCAGCGGCCGGTCGGCGACGTAGTCGAGCAGGCGCCGTGAGTCGAACACGTGGTGCGGGTCGGCGGCGAACTCGCTCTGGAACCTGGGCGAGGAGGCGTAGTCCGGGAGCCCGCTGGTGTGGTTGAGGAGCTCACGCAGGGTCACACAGTCCCAGGCCGCAGGGAGGCTCGGCAGCCGTTGGCCGATGGTGTCGTCCAGGCCCAGCAGTCCGTGGTCCACCAGGACGAGTGCGGCCACCCCGCCGAACGCCTTGGACACGCTGGCCAACCGCATGGAGTCGTCGATCTGCGGCGTCCGGTGGGACCCGACCTCGGCAACACCGGCCCGGAAGGTCTCCGTGCGGTCGCCGCGCCGGACCACGGCGATGGCTCCCGGCGGACCGCCCGGCAGGTCGACCAGGTCGGACAGCGCCTTCTGCAGCCCGGAGGGCTCGGCGGCGGGCGTCGGTGCCGCCTGGGCGGGTGCGGCCAGCAGCCCGGCGACGACGGCGACCAGCGCCGCCGTCGCGAGCGTGCGCGGACGCGGACGCGGACGGCGACGAGTGGTCTGGCACAGGCGGCGCAGCGGGGATGACACGGCGGTGACCTCCTGGTTCGGCAGTGGTTCACGGCATCGATGCCCCCCTTGTCCACTGCCTGTGAGATATCACCTGGCACCCACGGACCGAAACCAGGCCCGGCGCAGATGAGGCCGGTCGGGGTAGCCGTCGGCTGCCCACCGCCCGGAGCAGCGACCTGACCCGGCTACCAGACGAGCACCCCGCCGCTGCACCCTCGGGCCCGCTCGGCCCCACCGCGCCAGTCCGCTGCTTTGATCGCAGAGGCAAGGGAAGGATACGACCACGATGAGCATGCACGACCTGAGCGCGGCGCCCTGGCGCAAGAGCAGCTACAGCGGCGACAACGGCGGGGACTGCATCGAGGCGGCCCTCGGATTCATCCCCGGAGCCGTCCCGGTCCGTGACAGCAAGGATCCCGAGGGGCCTGCCCTGGTCTTCCCCGCCGCCGCGTTCGCGGCCTTCGTGGGTGCTGTCAAAGCCGGCGAGTTCACCGACGGCGAGAAGTACCTGGTGCCGTAGTCCGCAGCGCAGCAGCACCTCGTCCCGCAGCGGCCCGCTCCTCGGAGTGGGTCGCTGACGTTTGCGCCTGGAACCTTGCGTGTTCCGGGCGAGGACCCTTGCGCGGTCAGCGCCAAGGCGATGTGCCAGACGCTCCGCACGCCTACGATCTGCTCAGGGGCGACGCTCTGCCCCGGATCGGTCCTGATCGACGGTTGCCTGAAGGGATCTGCGACGTGAACCGTGCCAGCGAACTGGGCGTCAAGTGGCGCAAGAGCAGCTACAGCGGCGACAACGGTGGCAACTGCATCGAGGCAGCCTCCGGATTCATGCCCGCCATCGTCCTCGTCCGTGACAGCAAGGATCCGGAGGGGCCCGCCCTGGCATTCCCTGCCGCCGCGTTCGTGGCCTTCGTGGGCGCGGTCAAGGTCGGCGAGTTCGCCGAAGGCGAGCAGTACGTCACCCTGTAGCCACCTCTGCGGGTTGGCGGTTTCAGACCGTGAACTTCCCATGGGGAATGCCTCGAACCCATTCCGCTTCGAAGGCCGCTGTGGCCAGCGCGACTACTGCTGGCTCCGTGCGCACCTCCTATCCCGGGTCGGCCCAGTCGCCTTCTCCACTGAAGTGGTTGATGGACGGCGGTGCTGATGGAGCTTCCATTGGCGCTCTACCCGGAGGGGCAAGAGCCTGTGGGCTACCGCCTGCGTCGGTCGCGTGCCCAGGCGCGGCGGCCCTCGACAAGCTGGGCGAGAACGGAGCGACGGTGCGTGACTCGGTCGGCATCGCAGACAAAAATGGTCAGCTTGCCGTCGGCGCCGGTACGGACGTAGATCGCCGTGTTGGATTCCGGCGGTTCAGCAAAGCGCGGAGGCATGACGAACTCCTGTCGACGGAGCGGGGATGGTCGCGGGTGAACAGGTCGGCTGCCATCCTGGCGCCTCGGTGGGAGGCGCCTCGACGGGAGGCCGGTTCAGCTCCGCGCCGCCTCGGCGGCCTGCTTCGCACGGTGCTCGGCCATGTACTCGGCCACGGTCATCAGCGGGGCGCCGGTCCCGGTGTCGGCGTCGGTGTCGTGCTTACGACGGTCCCTGACGTCCCGTCGGAGCAGGAACCACCAGCCGATCGGCAGCATCAGGGCGAACAGCCACCACTGGATCGCGTACGGCAGGTGCACCCCCTGGCCCACCACCGCCAGGTCGTCGCTGGTCTGGGCGTCGGCGGTGGGGCCGGGAATCGCCTCTGCCGAGTCCGCCGCGCTCATCTGCGGAGTGCTGGAGACGAACTCGATGTAGCCCGCCACCACCGGCTGGTGCAGGGCCGTCGACTGCTCCCCACTGTTGATCATCATGAACTGGTGGGGCGGCAGGCCCGCCAGTGAATGGATCTTGATCGGTAGCGTGGCCGGGGTCTCGTCCGGCCGCAGCCGACCGAAGACGGTGACCGTGCCGGTCGGCGTCGCCGGGACGCTGGGATAGGCCACCGCGTCGGTGGCGTTCGGGTTCACCCAGCCGCGGTCGACCAGGACCACCTCGCCGTCGGACAGGTCCAGTGGGGTGACCACGTCGAAGCCGGTGATGTCGCCGGACGAGTCCATGCGGTTGCGCACCACGAACTGGCCGCGGACGTCGAACCGGCCGGTCGCGGTGACATGCCGGTACATCTCACTGGTGGGCACCACGCCGCCGGGGTGCGACAACTGCTCGATCGGAACCGGCTGCGCCGTGAGGTTGGCGGAGGTCACGCGGTTGCTGCGGTTCGTCGCCTGGTACCGGTGGAACTGCCACATGCCGAGGAAGTACATCGCCGGGACCAGCCCGAGGAAGATCACGGTCAGCGCAAACCAGCGCCAGGTCAGTAGAGTTCGCAGCACCCTCCGACGCTACCGCCGTCCCCTTCGGGCCCCGCGCGCGGGTGGGAGGGGAGTGTTCAGCCTGCCGTGACCGGGCCGATGGTGAGCGGGTGGATGGTGGTGCCGGCGCAGTGGCTGGTCTTCCAGGGGAGGAAGATGGCGGCCTTCTCGTTCGGCGGGTAGATCCGCAGGCCCTGGGCCGGGGTGAGGTCGCACTGCTGCGGGGTGTAGCCGGTGCCGCCGTTGCTGTCGTGCAGGGTGGCCTGGGCCGTGCCGCCCGGCTTGAGGGTGACCAGCGAGACGCTGCCGGCCGCCCGCTGCGCGGGGTTGCCGGACTGGACGCCGTTGGCGGCCACGTACGAGACGCCGGGGTAGCCGTACAGGGTGCAGCCGGCGGAGGAGGTGTTGGTGAAGACCAGGGTGGAGTAGTACTGGCCCGCGCCCACGCTCGAATTGGTCTGCGCGACCGACAGCTCGCTGCTGGTGCAGGCGTTGCTGCTGCCGCCGGTGCCGGTGGTGCCGCCGGCACCGCTGCCGCCGCCGGTCTGCGAGGAGGAGCCGATCGGGGTGGTCGAACCGGAGCCCGAGCCCGAGCCCGAGCCGGAACCCGAGCCCGAGTTGGTGCTGGAGCCGGGGGCCGGTGCGGCGGTGCCGCCCGCCGCGGAGGACTGGTTGGCGGTCACGGAGCCGGTCGCCGAGCAGGCGGTGAGGCCGGTGGCGGCGAGGCCGAGCAGCAGGCCGGCGGTGGCGACGGAACGTATCCGCCGCGGGGTGTTGGTGGCACGCTTCATTTCAGGTCTCCCGCCGAGAGTGGTCTGCGCTGCCCGAACCGGGGCCCGCACTTCCAGAGTCCCGCGTCGGACCACCCGTGTCACCGGCTGTTACGCCGCTGTGGCAGAACCAGGGCCGCACCCGGAAGATGTGACGGGGTCGCGGAGCGCCCGGTTCCGATGGTGTGAGCTCGCCGCGAAGGGGCCCAATGGGCCTGCTGGACAGGGCGAAAGAGTTAACTCTCCAGGGTGCCGAAGGTACGATGAGCCCACAGAACCTGCGCTTGCTGGGGGGCGGCATGAAGCGGTTGCTGACGCGTGTGGTCACGGCTTTCGAACGGCTTCGAGGACGACCCGGACCTCTACCACGGCGCGTGGTCGGGGGCCGTCGGGGGTACTGGCCGGCCGACTCGGGCCTGGGTGACCAGGACACGTTCGTCGCCACCGTACGCTGAGCGGACCGATGCGAATCCCCCGTCCGGACTCCGGCCCGGACTTCGGCCGGCGGGGGCCGGGCAGGTAGGTGAGGAGACAGCGGCCGTGGCCGAGCGACGCATCCGCAGCACGGCGACGGCGAGCGCCCTCGCTCTCGCGCTGGCCCTCGCCCCGGTCCTGGCCGGCTGCTCCTCGAACGCGAGGCCGGGCCCGGGGCAGACCCCCGTCGTCGTCCCGGTCGTCCCCGTGGTTCCGGTCGACCCCACGGGCATCCCGGGCGCCTGGAAGACCACCCTCAACGACGGTCCGACCCAACTGGCCCGGTGGGGCGGCTGGTTCGGCGGCGGTGTGACCGGCCCGGTCAACACCAACGAGAACGTCTGCTACAGCTCCGACCATGTCGGGCTGACCCCGGCCACGCTCACCGGTCAGCGGAACCTGACGCTCACCCTCACCGGCGACCACAGCACCTGCAACGGCACCACCTACCCCTACACCGGTGCGCTGATCTCCTCCCGGGGGATCTTCCAGCAGACCTACGGCGCCTTCGAGGCCAAGGTCTACCTCCCGGCCGCGCCCGACGGCAGCATCGCCGACTGGCCCGCCGTCTGGTCCGATGGGATGAACGAGCCGCAGAACGGCGAGATCGACGCCATGGAGGGACTGCTCGGCGTGGCCTGCTACCACACCCACCCCCCGACCGACGGCCCCGGCGCGTGCGTGCCGCTCACGACCTTCAAGCCCGGTTGGAACATCGTCGGCTGGGTCTGGCAGCCGGGCTCGGTGACCTTCTACTACAACGGGGTCCAGGTGGGCCGGATCGACGGCCATGTCCCCAGCACGCCCGACTACCTGATACTGGACCTCACCAACGGGCCGGGCGTCGGCGGAAAGACGGTGGTCCCGGCCACGATGGAGGTCGCCTACGTCCGCGCCTGGACCAGCCTCGGCAGCAGCGGCGGCACCGGCGGGTAGCGGGGGAGCCCGCTGCCCGCCGGTGGCCGGCAGGGGTCAGCCGCCGACGTAGGCGGCCAGGTGCCGGCCGGTGAGGGTGGAACGGTCGGCGACCAGCTCGGCCGGGGTGCCCTCGAAGACGACCCGGCCGCCGTCGTGGCCGGCGCCGGGACCGAGATCGATGATCCAGTCGGCGTGCGCCATCACCGCCTGGTGGTGCTCGATCACGATCACCGACTTCCCGGAGTCGACCAGCCGGTCGAGCAGGCCGAGCAGCTGCTCGACGTCGGCCAGGTGGAGGCCGGTGGTCGGTTCGTCCAGGACGTAGACGCCGCCCTTCTCGGCCAGGTGCGTCGCCAGCTTGAGCCGCTGCCGCTCGCCGCCGGACAGCGTGGTGAGCGGCTGGCCGAGGGTGAGGTAGCCGAGCCCGACGTCGGCCAGCCGGGCCAGGATCGCGTGCGCGGCCGGGGTGCGCGCCTCGCCGGCGCCGAAGAACTCCTCGGCCTCGGCCACCGACATCGCCAGCACCTCGCTGATGTCGCGGCCGCCGAGGTGGTAGTCCAGCACCGACGCCTGGAACCGCTTGCCCTCGCACTCCTCGCAGACGGTGGCGACGCCGGCCATCAGCGCCAGGTCGGTGTAGATGACCCCGGCCCCGTTGCAGTTGGGGCAGGCGCCCTCGGAGTTGGCGCTGAACAGGGCCGGCTTCACCCCGTTGGTCTTCGCGAACGCCTTGCGGATCGGGTCGAGCAGCCCGGTGTAGGTGGCCGGGTTGCTGCGCCGCGAGCCCTTGATCGCGCCCTGCCCGATCGCCACCACGCCGGAGCCCGCGCCGCCGGAGCCGGAGCCCGCGCCGCCGGAGTCCGTGCCCTCGGTCCCCGCGTCGTCGGTCCCGGCGCCGTTGACCAGCGAGCCGTGCACCAGCGAGGTCTTGCCGGAGCCCGCGACGCCGGTGACCACGACGAGCACCCCGAGCGGGACGTCCACGTCCACGTCGCGCAGGTTGTGCGTGCTAGCCCCGCGGATCGCCAGCGTCCCGGTGGGCGTCCGCACCTGCTCCTTGACCGCGGCCCGGTCGTCGAAGTGACGGCCGGTGACGGTGTCGCTGGCCCGTAGCCCCTCGACGGTGCCCTCGAAGCAGACCGTGCCGCCGCCCGACCCGGCGCCCGGGCCGAGGTCGACCACATGGTCGCCGATCGCGATCATCTCCGGCTTGTGCTCGACGACCAGCACCGTGTTGCCCTTGTCCCGCAGCCGCAGCAGCAGCCCGTTCATCCGGTCGATGTCGTGCGGGTGCAGACCCGTGGTGGGCTCGTCGAAGACGTAGGTGACGTCGGTGAGCGAGGAGCCGAGCTGACGGATCATCTTGACCCGCTGCGCCTCACCGCCCGACAGCGTGCCGGACGGCCGGTCGAGCGAGAGGTAGCCGAGCCCGATCTCCACCAGCGAGTCGAGGATCTGCTGCAGCGCGGCCAGCAGCGGCGCGACCGAGGCCTCGTCCAGGCCGCGGACCCAGTCGGCCAGATCGCTGATCTGCATGGCGCAGGCGTCGGCGATGTTGACCTTGCCGATCCGCGAGGAGCGGGCCGCCGCACTGAGCCGGGTGCCGCCGCAGTCGGGACAGGCGGCGAAGGCGACCGCCCGGTCCACGAAGGCCCGGATGTGCGGCTGCATCGACTCCGGGTCCTTGGAGAGCATCGACTTCTGGATCCGGGGGACCAGCCCCTCGTAGGTCATGTTGATGCCCTCGATCTTCATCCTGACCGGCTCGTGGTGCAGGAAGTCGTGCAGCTCCTTCTTGGTGTACTTGCGGATCGGCTTCTCCGGGTCGTAGAAGCCCGAGGAGGCGTAGAGCCGGTAGTTCCAGCCGCCCGGCGTGTAGCCGGGGATGGTGAGCGCACCGTCGGCCAGCGACTTGGCGTCGTCGAAGAGCTGACCGAGGTCGATGTCGGAGACCGTGCCCCGGCCCTCGCAGCGCGGGCACATACCGCCGGTGATGCTGAAGCTGCGCCGCTCCTTCACCGTCTTCCCGTCGCGCTCCATGGTGACCGCGCCCGAGCCGCTGATCGAGGGGACGTTGAAGGAGAAAGCCTTGGGCGAGCCGATGTGCGGCTGCCCGAGCCGGCTGAACAGGATCCGCAGCATCGCGTTGGCGTCGGTGGCGGTGCCGACCGTGGAGCGGGGGTCGCCGCCCATCCGCTGCTGGTCGACGATGATCGCGGTGGTCAGCCCTTCGAGCACGTCGACCTCGGGCCGCGCCAGCGTCGGCATGAAGCCCTGCACGAAGGCGCTGTAGGTCTCGTTGATCAGCCGCTGCGAGTCCGCGGCGATGGTGCCGAACACCAGCGAGCTCTTGCCGGAGCCGGAGACGCCGGTGAAGACCGTCAGCCGGCGCTTCGGGATCTCGACGCTGACGTCCTTGAGGTTGTTCACGCGCGCGCCCTGCACCCGGATCAGATCGTGGCTGTCGGCAGGGTGCTGCGTCGGCGGTTCGGGCTTCGTCCTCGCGGCCGGGCTCATCGTCTCTCCGTCTGTCTGGCGGGCGCTGTCCTTCCCCACACGCTACGGGCAGCCGGACGGGCGGCGCTTCTCCGTTCCTGACCGGCTGCTCGCGGTTTTGTGTTATCCGCGTCCGGGTGCAGGATCTCCCAGGACATGATGAACTCACCTGCCCGGGATTCGGTGAAGGCGGTTGGCACGGTGCCCGGCGACCGGGTGCCGGGCCTGGTCGAGCGGGCCCAGCGCGGGGAGCGGGCCGCGCTGGACGAGCTGGTCGGCGGGCATCTGCAGCTGGTGTACAACATCGTCGGCAGAGCGCTCGCCGGGCATCCGGACACCGATGACGTCGTCCAGGAGACGCTGCTCCAAGTGGTGTCCGGCCTGGGCGGGCTCCGTGATCCGGCGAGCTTCCGCTCCTGGACGGTGGCCATCGCCATGAACCAGGTCCGGCGCCGGTGGCGCGGCGCGCCGTCCACCCGGGAGCTGGCGGACGCATGGCCGCTGAGCGACCCCGGAGCGGACTTCGCCGAGCTGGCCATCGTCCGGCTCGGCCTCTCCGACCAGCGCCGGGAGACGGTCGAGGCGACCCGCTGGCTCGACCCGGACGACCGCGAGCTGCTGGCGCTCTGGTGGCTGGAGGCGGCCGGCGAGCTGTCCCGTGCCGACCTGGCCGCGGCCCTGGAGCTGCCACCGCAGCACGTCGCGGTGAAGGTCCAGCGGATGAAGGGACAGCTGGAGACCGCCCGGGTGGTGGTGCGCGCGCTGCGCAACCGGGCGGGCTGTCCGGCGCTGTCGGCGCTCACCTCGGACTGGGACGAGGCGCCCAGCGCGCTCTGGCGCAAGCGAATAGGCCGCCACGCCCGCGAGTGCGAAGCCTGCTCCCGTCAGCGGGAGGGCCTGGTCCCGGCCGAGGGGCTGCTGGCCGGCCTGGCCATGGTCCCCGTCCCCGCCGGCTACGGGCCGACCGGGCCGGGGGGACCCGCCGGGCTCGGAACGGCTCCCGCAGGGGCCCGACCCGCTCGCGGCTCGCACCGTTCGCACCGATCCACGCCGCGTCGGCACGCGGGCGGCGGCCACCGCCGGACCCAGCCGCGCTGGCGGATGCTGGCGGCGGCGACCGGAGTGGCCGCCGCAGCCGTGGCGGGCGTGTTCGTCGTGGTCCAGTCGCCGGAGCAGTCGCAGGCGGCCGGGGCCCCGTCCTCCCGGGCGGTCACGGTCGCGGTCACGGTCTCCCCGGCGCCGGCGCCGGCGACCGCGGGCCCGGCCGGCAGCGGCGCCTCGCCCAGCGGCGCGGCGCCCACCACTGCCCGGCCCCGCCCGACCGCCGTGGTGTCCACCGCGCCGAGGTCCGCCGGCTCCCGGCAGAGCGCCGCCGCCGGTCCGGACAAGGGCACCGGAACCAGCACCAGCACCAGCACCAGCACCACCGGGGCGAGCAGCCCGGCGGAGCAGGTCCTGGCCCTGATCAACCGGGCCCGTGCCGCCAACGGGCTGGCCCCGCTCACCCTGACCTCCGGCCTGGACGCCAGCGCGGCCCAGCACGACACGACCATGGCGGACGGCTGCGGCCTGTCCCACCAGTGCCCGGGCGAACCGGCGCTCGGCCAGCGGGAGACCGCTCAGGGCGTCCAGTGGACCTCGGCCGGGGAGAACATCGGCGACGGCGGGCCGGTGAGCGACGACAACTCGGCGGTGGCGTCGATGGCGGTCGGCCTGACCCAGTCCATGCTCGACGAGCAGCCGCCCGACGACGGCCACCGGCTCAACATCCTGAGCACGTCCTTCACCCACATCGGCATAGCCGTGATCCGGGACAGCAGCACCGGGACCGTCTGGCTCACCCAGGACTTCTCCGACTGACCGCGGCCGGCACACCGCTGCGGGGCGGGCCCGGTTCGGGCCCGCCCCGCAGCGGTCGAGCACTCGGCGACGGTCAGGCGGCCGGGGCGCCGCCCGCGAAGTCGCTCTTGAAGTAGGACTCGATCAGGTTCACCGAGGAGTGGTCGGTGAGGATGATCCCGAGCTCGCGGTTGTTGTCCAGCGAGTTCTCGGTGATGTTGATCGAGCCGACCTCGACCCGCTCCGCATGGGTGCCGGCGTCGGCGACGACGGCCTTGGCGTGGATGTAGAGGCCGGTCTGCGAGGAGTAGGTGGTGACCGTGGCGCCGGCCGCCTCGACCTGGGCGATCTCCCAGGTGTAGTACGAGGGGTTCTCCAGCACGATCCGGACCTTCACCCCGCGCTTGGCGGCGGCGGTGATCGCGTCGACCACGGCCGAGTCGCTGAACTCCAGCTCCTCGACGTCCAGCGTCCGCTTGGCGCCGTTGATCACGGTGAGGATCCGGGCCCGGGAGTCGGTCGGCGACCACAGCAGGTTGTCGCCGTCGCCGGGCGTCACCGCGGTGTGGGTGAAGTCGGCGTTGAACACCGTCTCGATCGCGGCCACGTCCCGGTGGTCGTTGTCGAACACCCCGTAGTCGCGGCTGGTGGTGTAGTACTCGGAGGTCAGGTTGCCGGTCATGATCAGCGACACCGCGCCGTCGACGGTGATCGTCTTCTGGTGGGTGAAGTAGTACGTGGGGTTGGAGTAGACGACGCCGACACCGGCCGCCTGCAGCTGGGCGAAGGCGGGGGCGTTGTAGGACTCGTTGCGGTTGTCCAGGATCACCCGCACCGCCACGCCGCGGTCGTGCAGCGCGATCAGCTCCTTGATCGCGGTGGTGTCGTCGAGCTCGTACATCGTCATGTCGAGCGACCGGTGCGCCGAGGCGATGAACTTGTCGATGACCGGCTCGTTGGTCCCCGTGGTGCGCGAGAAGGCGAACGCCTTGTAGCTGACACCGACCTGGTGCGAGCCGGACGCCCGGGCGGCGCTCGCCGGTGCGGCGCCGGCGGTCGCGACCACCGCAGCGGCGCAGACGAGCGCGGCGATTCCGGCACGACCGGCAGACCTGGCTATCATGCGTCTCTCCCATGGGACTTGAGGATGGGTCCAGCCCCGTGGCCGGACGCGTCCCAAGGAGACCACCGACCGGGAGCGCTGGAAAGAGCGCCTCGGTGAACGCCCAATGACAACCTCCCCCGCACCGCTCTACGCGCGTCCCGCAGGGCCGCGGCGGTGCGCCGGGCGGGTCAGGAAAAGGGTCCGGCCCGCCCTGCGGCAACAGGACGGGCCGGCAAATCAGTGCATCGCACGGAACACTGTATTAAGGAGAAGTCGCGTGCGTGCACCACCTGCGATAATAGCCGGTGCTGCGCGGGTGCCCACGGCCGGATCCACGGACCGGGACGCGGCCTTCGTCCGACTTGTTCCGGCCGCTGCGGGGGCGCCGCGAAGGGTGTCGGACCCCCGAATTGACGGAGCGTCATCTATCGGGTGATGCAAATGAGTTGGATATGAAAAGAGTGGGTGATGTTCATGAATGCATCATCTGTGTAGGTGATCGAAGTCGCCTCTCCTCGCAAGACTCACCGCCGTCGGCAAAAGCCGGCTCGGGACTGCCCCGCGGCAACGGAGCGTCCCGGCAGCCATGCACGGAAGCTGTGTATAAGGAGAAGTCGCGTGCGCGCTCTTCGCACTGTCATGATTGCGACGGTGGCCACCGCCACCCTCGCGGCGGGCGTGGGTACGGCCCTGGCCGACCCGTCCTCGACCCCGGCCGTCACCGCGATCGTCGCGGTGGGTTCGGACACCACCCAGTACCTGAGCGACCAGTTCTCGACCGACTACAACTCGACGACGCCGACGAACCCGTTCTACAGCTGGGACGCCGTCAACCCCACCACGGGTCTGCCCGGTGACACCATCTCGACGAAGAACGACGCCAACTGCTCGATCACCCGGCCGAACGGCTCCGGCGCCGGCATCACGCAGCTCCAGCAGAAGCTCAAGACCACCAGCGGCACCGACTACTGTGTCGACATCGCCCGTTCCTCGCGGAACATCAAGTCCACCGACGGCACCGGCATCGTCTCGGTGCTGTTCGCCAAGGACCTGATCACCTATGCGACCAACAGCGGTGGCAACGGCGTCAGCAACCTCACCGACACCGACCTGACCGCGATCTTCTCCTGCAACGCCTCGCTGATCAACTCCTCGTACACGGGCGCGGTGAAGTGGAACGAGGTCGGTGGCACCAGCACCGACGCGATCATCCCGGTCCTGCCGCAGTCCAGCTCCGGCACCCGGTCCCAGTGGCTCTCCGACATCGGCGTGACCACCCCCGGCTCCTGCGTGGTGAACGGTGCCTACAGCGGTGCCGCGATCGAGGAGAACGAGGGCACCAACGCGGTGTACACCGCGGCCGGCAACCCGACCGGCTACAAGGACGTCCTGGGTATCTTCTCCGGCGGCAGCTACGTCTCCCAGGTCTACACGAAGTACAGCCCGGACCAGCACGGCACCCTGGTGCTGCAGGACATCGACGGCAAGGCGCCGCTGACGTCCACGGACACGATCAACACCTCCGGCCTGAGCGCCTTCCCGGCCACCTACATCCGTGGCCTGTACTACGTCACGCTGAACGCCGGCACGGCCTCGGCCCCGGCGGTTCCGACCAGCCCGATCAACCTGACCGCTCTCCTGGGCCAGGGCAACGCCACCGGCTGGATCTGCGGCACCACCGCGGCGACCGACATCAAGCACTTCGGCTTCGCCACCGCCTCCAACTGCGGTGCTCTGACCGGCCAGTAAGTCTGCAACTCGATCGTGCCGGGGCCCTTCGGGTCCCGGCACGATCCACCGGTGCGCCCGGTCACGGGCGCACCGGCCCGGCGGACCGGCGCACGCCGGAGGGCCAGTCGCGTGTGTGTCCCGCGCAGGCCCGGCAGCCGTTCCAGGGCGTCGACGGCCGCGACAGCGGGACCGAACCACCCCTGAGTCGAGAACCACCCCTCACTCGAAGTACCCAGTCAAGGAGAAGAGCTGTATGCGCATCTCTGCCAGGAACGCCATCGCCCTGTCCGTGGCCGCGCTCAGCGCCGCGATGCTGACCGGGCTCGGCGCCGGGACGGCCGACGCGGCCACCGTCGCCAGCGGTTCGGCCACCCTGACCGTCAACGCCTCGTTCCTCGCCTCGCTCGCCGAGCACGGCGTCGTCTTCCTGCCCAGCGGCTACAGCAGCGTCAGCTACGCGAACGGCCAGGTGGCCGTCGACTACGCGGCGACCGAGGGCAACGCGGACATCAGCACCTTCTCAGGGACCATCTCCTACTCCGGCGGTCTCTGCGGCTTCGACCTGAACGGCAAGCACGTCGAGCTCAGCTCGCTGCTGTTCGACCTCGGCGACACCCAGTTCGACGGTGCGACCGCGACCAGCGGCGAGGTGCCGCTGGTCGACCTGGCCGGCACCCAGGCCGGGAACATCAACGGCACCACCGAGACCTACTCGGCCAGCAGCCTGACGCTGGACCCGGCCGGTGCGGCCTTCCTGAACAGCGCCCTCGGCACCAGTGCCTTCGTGAGCGGCGAGAGCGTCGGCTCGTTCAGCGCGACCTGGGTGATCTGAGCGCGGGCACCCGAACACGCGGGGCCGGGGGAGGACCCGGTGCCGGTCCGGCACGGCGAGTCCGTGCCGGACCGGCACCCGCAGGCGGCCCCGGTGGGGCGTGACAGCAGTGGTGGAGCAGAGGACCGGTGGAGATGATGAGCGGAACGCCAACAGGGTTGCGGACAGGTGCACATCGGCGGATCGGCGCACGCCTGCGGAGCGCCGCCACGTTACTCGCGGCGGTGGCCGTGACGGCCGCTGCGCTGCTGGGGGTCGGGCCGGTGCCCGATGCGAGCGCGGCCGCCCCGACCGCGTCGCCGACCGCTCCCGCGACCGGGCACACCACCTGCGTGTCGAGCGGCGGGAGCGGGAGCAGCTGCACCGGTACCTACGGCGGTGACACCGCCTGGGACAACTACGCGGACGACGAGAACGGCGGCATGATCACGGCCCAGCCGAAGGTCACCGTGGACCAGACGGTCAACCTGACCAACCAGATGGTCCACATCACCTGGTCGAACTTCACCCCCTCCGGCTACGAGGGCAACGGCGACCCGGCCACCGGTCTCTCCAACGGTTTCAAGGCCTCGCTCGAGTACTACCCGGTCTTCGTGGTCGAGTGCAAGGGCGCGAACCCGCAGACCATCGACGCCTGCAACGAGTTGCAGGTGGGCCTGCCCAGCGCGGGCGCGCCGGGCAACGCGATCGAGTCGTACACCCAGGGCGGCGCGACCACCCAGGCGTCGGACTGCTCGGACGTGCCGAACGACCCGGTGTGCGGCACCGGGTACACGGACCTGCAGATCCAGACCCAGCTGCAGAACAACACCCTCGGCTGCGACAGCAGCAACCCCTGCTCGATCGCGGTCCTGCCGGAGTGGGGCGGCAACACCTACGCGCAGCCGGCCGACTGCGAGGACCACAGCCTGGACCTGCCGTCCAACGGCGGCTACGCCTCGACCCAGTACGGCGACTACACCTCGTGCATGTGGAACGACCGCATCGTCGTCCCGCTGTCCTTCGCGCCGACCGCCAAGCAGCTGTGCAGCTCCAACGACTACGCGTTCTCGGCCCAGGGCTCGCCGATGCTCGAACGGGTCATGGGGCAGTGGCAGCCGGGCTGGTGCACCGCCACCCAGGGCAAGGTCGACTTCAACTACGACTCCGGCGTGAACGAGTACGAGGCCCGGAACGGCTTCCTCAACGGCAGCAGCTCGCTGAGCGCGAGTACGGACGTGGCGCTGGTCACCGACCCCGCCTCCAGCACGGAGGCCTCGGCGTCGTCGCGGCAGTTCACCTACGCGCCGGTCGCGACCACGTCGATCACCGTCGCCTACTACGTGGACAACCAGGTCACCCAGGAACCGATCACCAACCTGAAACTGAACGCGCGACTGGTGGCGAAGCTGCTCACCCAGTCGTACTCGTTGCAGTTCAGCCAGTGCGCGACCGGTCAGACCGCGCAGTCGGACCTGTGCGACCCCAAGATCGTGGGCAATCCGGTCAGCATCTTCGCCGACCCGGAGTTCTACCAGCTCAACCCGGAGTACTCGAAGGCCGACTTCGAGACCGAGACCAACGGCCTGGACAACAGCGGCGACTTCCTGCCGATCGTGCTGGCGGGCAACAGCGACATGACCTACGAGCTGACCCGGTGGATCGAGTCCGACGCGAGCGCGGTCGCCTTCCTCGAAGGCAAGCCGGACCCCTGGGGCATGCACGTCAACGCGTACTACGAGCAGGGGCAGTCGCAGACCTACCCGGTCAGCGAGTTCCAGGTGCTCGACCCCGGCTTCACCTCCGGCACCACCGGGCTGGGCTCCACCAGCGATCCCTTCCTGTCCACCATGCAGGTCGCCTGGAACCCGGTGACCGGCCTGGACAACGTCGCCTCCGACCTGGCCGGCTGGACCCCCAGCGGCGACCAGTTCTTCCCCTCGTGCAGCAACACCACCTACGCCTGGACCCAGTGCCAGGGCAACGGCAACGTCATCGACGCCAAGGACCCCGCCGACCAGTTCCCGCAGCGTGCGCTGTTCGCCGTCCTGGACTCCGGCACCGCCTCCGCCTACCGCTTCCCGACCGCCCAGCTGGTCAACCCGGCCGGCGCAGCGGTGGCCCCCTCCACCACCTCGATGGCGGCGGCCGTGGCCGCGATGAGGACCAACCCGGACGGCGTCACCCAGTACCAGGACTTCTCCCACACCGTCGCCGGGGCCTACCCGCTGACCGAGATCCAGTACGCGATGGTGCCGACCTGCGGGCTCTCCTCGGCCAAGGCCGGAGCGATCTCGACCTTCCTGAAGGACGTGGTCGGCTCGCAGAGCTACGGCGTCGGCCTCAGCCAGATCCCGCCCTTCGGCGGCTACCTCAAGCTGAACTCCGCCCAGCAGGCCCAGGACCTGAAGGCGGCCGCGGCGGTGCAGCGGCAGACCTGCGCGACCACGCCGCCGGACGGCACGGTCTCCGGGCAGAAGCCGCCGCCCGCCACCGGGACCGGCACCGGCTCCGGCACCGATGGCGGCACCGGCACCGGCTCCGGCTCCGGCACCCTGGCGTCGGGCGGCGCCACCGGCAGCGGAGGCGCGACGGCCGCGGCGGCCGCAGCCGCCGCCCACCCGGTGAGCAGCGCCACCCCGACCGGCCGGGCCACCCCGGTCGCCCTCGGTGACAAGGCCGCGGACAGCAGCAGCGTCGGCGACTACGTACTGCCCGGCGCGCTCCTGCTCGGTGCGCTGCTGGCGGTCGGTGGTCCCCTGGCCTTCGGCTTCGGCACCGGCGGCATCCGGCTCAGGATGCCGCGCCGCCGCGGGGCCGGCAACGGGGCGGGCGGCAGCAATGGCTGACACCACGCCGACCGAGGCGTTCGGGCTGCCGCTGCTGCCCGGCGCCCCGGACCCCGGCGACCCATCGGCGCCGGGGTCCGAGGAAGGGCTGCAGGACGACGTGCGGCGGGTCATCGTGGCCCGGCTCAGCGGCGCGGACCGGGCCTTCCGGGCGCTGCTGCGCAGCGGCGGGATCGCGGTCTTCGTGATCACCGGCATGATCGGGCTGTTCCTCGTCATCCGGGCCTGGAGCGCCTACCGGAAGGCCGGTTGGAGCTTCTTCAGCACCGGTACCTGGCTGGTGGGCGAGAACCACTTCGGCATCGCCTCGATCCTGCCGAACGGCATCCTGATCGCGCTGATCGCCCTGGTGATAGCCGTGCCCTGTGCGATCGTCACGGCCCTGTTCATCTCGGAGTACGCCCCGGCCCTGATCGAGCGCAAGCTGATCGCGGTGATCGACCTGATGGCCGCGATCCCCAGCATCGTCTACGCGCTCTGGGGCGTCTTCTTCTTCCAGCCCAGGGCCCTCGGCTTCGCCCGCTGGCTGGCCGACCACGTCGGACCGGTCTTCCCCCCGTTCCGGATCGTCGGCCACGAGATGGTGATCGTCTTCTCCTCCTCGCCCTTCGTCGCGGGACTGGTCGTCTCGCTGATGGTCATTCCGATCATCGCCTCCCTCTGCCGCGAGGTGTTCTCGCAGGCGCCGCAGGGCGAGCGCGAGGCCGCCTACGCGCTCGGCGCCAGCCGCTGGGCGATGATCCGCGCCGTCGTGCTGCCCTACGGTCGCGGCGGCACGATCGGCGCGGTGATGCTCGGATTCGGGCGGGCGATGGGGGAGACGATCGCCGTCTCGCTGATCATCTCCCCGGTCTGGACCTTCAACTGGCACGTGCTGCAGACCGGCGGGATGTCGATCCCCGCCCTGATCGCGCTGCGCTACACCGAGTCCACGCCGCAGATGCTCTCCGCGCTGATGGCCGCCGGGCTCGTGCTCTTCGCCTTCACCCTGGCCGTCAACTCGGCGGCCGGCGTGATCATCACCCGCACGCGCTCCGGCGCCCAGACGGCCGACTAGGAGGAACCGCACCATGGCGAAGAGTTCGATCACGGAACCGAGCGTGGAGACCACGCTGCAGCTGCCGCCGGTCGCCGCCGAGCCCGAGGCGGGGGCGGAGGCGGGGGCGGAGCCCGAGCAGCGCATCCGGCGGCGCGCCGTCTCCCTCGACGGGGTCTGCGCGCTGCTCGGTTCGGCAGCCGCCGCCCTCGGCCTGACCTGGGTGGTCTACGAGCGGATCCTGCCGACCACCGGCGCCCTCGGCTTCTGGCTCACCGTGTTCCTGGTGTTCCTGGCGTTCTACGCCGGGGTGACGGCGCTGGTGTGGGGCCGCCGGGCGGTGGCCGACCGGATGGCCGGCGCGCTGATGTTCGCCGTCGGCATGCTGATCGTGTTCGTGGTGGCGGACCAGATCGCCTACACGGGGTACGAGGGCCATTCCGCGCTCGGGCACCTGACCTTCTTCACCCAGGACTCGCTGAACGCGACCGGGCTCACCCACCTCGACCAGGGCGGCATCCTCAACGCCCTGGTCGGCTCGCTGGAGCAGATGGGCATCGCGACCGCCATCGCCGTTCCGCTCGGCATCCTGGCCGCGCTCTTCCTGGTGGAGATCGGCGGCCCGATGGCCCGCCCGGTGCGCTCGCTGGTCGAGGCGATGACCTCGCTTCCCGAGATCATCGCCGGTCTCTTCATCTTCGCGCTGTTCATCCTCACCTTCGGGCTGCGGCAGAGCGGTTTCGCGGCGGCGCTCGCGCTCACCATCATGATGATTCCCTTCGTCGCCCGCTCCTCCGAGGTGATGCTCCGGCTCGTGCCCGGCACGCTGCGCGAGGCCTCGTACGCGCTCGGCGCGAGCCAGTGGCGCACCGTCCTCGGCGTGGTGCTGCCGACCGCCCGTTCCGGGCTGACCACGGCGGTCGTGCTGGGCATGGCGCGGGCGATCGGTGAGACCGCGCCGGTCCTGCTCACCTCCGGCTACACCGACTACGTCAACGCCAACCCGTTCTCCGGCTGGCAGACCAGCCTGCCGCTCTACATCTACGAGACCGTGCGCGAGCCGGCCGACGTCCAGCGGGTCCGGGCCTTCGGCGCCGCGGTCGTGCTGATCACGCTGGTCCTCGTGCTGTTCGCGATCGCGCGGCTGCTCGGCGGCCGGCGGCCGGGGGAGCTGAGCCGGCGTCAGCGCCGACGGGCCGACCGGGAACGGCTCGCGTACCGCAGGACGATCCTCGGCCTCCCCTCCTACGCCGGCCGCAGCGCCGCCGACCACCACTCCGGCCGCCGCGCCGCCGATCCGGAAGGAGGAGACCAATGAGTCCGCTCAGACTCCGGCTCCGCCTGTTCATCGCCGCCTTCGCCGCGGCGCTCGCCCTGTGCGCCGTCCCGGTGGCGCCGGCCTCGGCCACCGGCTACGTCCCGCTGGACGGGGACGGCTCCTCCTGGGCCGAGCCGGCGATCCAGCAGTGGGCCAGGGACATGGCGCCCGACGGCATCCAGATCAACTACACCGGGGACGGCTCCGCCCAGGGGCGGGAGAAGTACATCGAGGACCAGAACGACTTCGCCGGTTCCGACATCGCCTTCCTCACCCAGGGCGACCCCTTCGGCGCCGGTCTTGAGGTGCCGACCTGGAACTACTCGTACATCCCGATCGTCGCCGGCGGCACCACCTTCATCTACAACCTCACCGTCGGCGGGCAGAAGGTGAAGAACCTGCGGCTGTCCGGCCCGACCATCGCGGGGATCTTCACCGGCGCCATCACCAACTGGGACGACCCGAAGATCACCCACGACTACGGCACCCAACTGCCGAACCAGCCGATCACGGTGGTCACCCGCTCCGACGGCTCCGGCGCCAGCTACATGTTCACCCGGTGGCTGTCCAAGGAGTACCCGTCGCTGTGGGACTCCTTCTGCTCCGCGCACGGCGGCCCCAGCTCCTGCGGGCCCACCGAGTTCTACCCGGGCTTTGCGAACTCGGTGCAGAAGGACGGCTCGGACCAGATGGCCTCGTTCCTGTCCTCCCCGATCAGCAACGGGGCGATCGGCTACGACGAGTACGCCTATGCGCTCGACTACGGCCTGCCCGCGGTGAAGATGCTCAACGCGGCCGGCTACTACACCCTGCCGACGCCGTCCAATGTGGCCATCGCGCTGCAGGCGGCGGTGATCGACGAGAACCCGAACGACGTCGACTTCCTGATGCAGGACCTCGACAACGTCTACACCTACAACGACCCGCGGGCCTACCCGCTTTCGAGCTACAGCTACCTGGTCATCCCGCGCGACGTCGGCGGCGGGAAGAACAACGCGCCGCCGCCGTCCTGGAACACGGCCAAGGGCGCGACGCTGGGCACCTGGCTCAACTACGTGCTCTGCGGCGCCCAGCAGAGCGCCGGCAACCTCGGCTACTCGCCGCTGCCGAAGAACCTGGTCGTCGGCGGGTTCGAGCAGGTCGACCACCTGCCCGGACACGTAGCGACGCCGGACCTGACCGACCTGAACAACTGCAACAACCCGACCTACTCGAACGGCGTCAACCACCTGATCGCCAACGCGCCGAACCCGAGCCCGTGCGACTACTACACCGCGCCGCTGGACTGCACGGTCGCCGACGGCAAGGCCGTGCCGACGTCGACCGGCGGCTCGGGCTCCGGCTCGGGTTCCGGCTCGGGTTCCGGCGCCGGCTCCGGCTCGGGCGGGACCTCGGGCGGCTCGGGCAACGGCGACGCGGCCAACCCCGCCGCCGCCGGAACCGGCGGCGGCACCAGCGGCGGTACCGGGACCAGCACCGGCGTGGATCCGAACACCGGGCAGCCGATCGGCAGCGGCAGCGGCACCGGCTCCACGCAGTCCATCGCCGCCGAGCCGATGGACGTCGCGGGCCGGGCGAACGAGGAGTCGCTGCTCGCCGCGCTCACCGTGGTCGAGATCCTGGCGGCGCTCAGCGCGCCGGTGCTGGTCGGGGCCTGGGTCCAGCGGCGCCGGAAGCGGGGCTGAGCCGTGGCCCAGTCCGAGCTCCTCGAATCGCCGGCCGAGCCGGAGCCCCGGCCCGAGACCGGAGCCGGGGCCGGGAACTCCCGGCCCGGCCGGCCCGCCGCCGCGACAGCGAACCGCTGCGCCCGGCCCGGCCGTCCGGGCCGGTCCGGCGACGGCCCGTGCTGCAGGCCCTCGGCCTGACCTTCACCCTGCTCGCCGTGCTGGTGCTGGGTTTCTTCGTCTACCTCTACGGACTGTCCGGGCTCAGCGAGCAGCGTGCCCAGTCGGCCCTCTACAAGACCTTCGCGGCGCGGCTCGCCGTGGGGACCGCGCCGACCGGGCCCACCGCCGCGGGCGCGCCGGTGGCCATCCTGAACATCCCCGCGATCGGCGTCCACGACCTGGTGGTGGTCGAGGGCACCAGCGCCGAGCAGCTCACCCAGGGCGCCGGACACCTCCGCGCCACCGTGCTGCCGGGACAGTACGGCGTGAGCACGGTCTTCGGGCGCGATGCCACCCACGGCGGCCCCTTCGCCCACCTGATGGAGCTGCGGCGCGGCGACCGGATCACCGCGACCACCGGCGAGGGAACCGCGACGTACGTCGTCGAGTCCTTCGGCACCACCGCGGACCCCGCGCCCGACCCGACCCGGAACCGGCTGCTGCTGGAGACCGGCGCCGGTCCCGGCTACCCGACCGGTTGGGCCCAGGTCAGCGCCGACCTGTGGAGCGCTCCGGTGCAGACGCCGACCGCCTGGCCCGCCGTCGCCCCGGCGGAGACAGCGCTGGCCGGCGATCCCGACGCGCTGCTCCCGCTGATGCTCTGGACCCAGGCACTGCTGGTGGTCTCCTTCGCCGGTTCGCTGGCCGCGCACCGCTGGTCGCGCTGGGCCGCGCTGCTGTGCACCGCCCCGGTCGTGCTCGCCCTGGTCTGGGCGCTGTACGAGAACCTCTCGCTGCTGCTGCCGAACCTCTACTGACGCCGGACTCCTACCGAGAGACACTGACATGAGCACTCTGAACGAGACGGCATCGGTCGACCCGGGGCCGGTCGCGCCCGACCGCCTGCACGACCCGGCCGGCCTGGAGACGCGGGCGGTGTCCGCGTGGTTCGGCGACCACAAGGTGCTGGAGCGCGTCTCGCTGACGATGGACCCAGGTCGGGTGACCGCGTTGATCGGCCCCTCCGGCTGCGGCAAGTCCACCTACCTCAGGATCCTCAACCGGATGCACGAGATGGTCCGCGGCGCCAGTCTCGGGGGCAAGGTCCTGCTCGGGGCGGCCGACATCTACGACCCCGGGGTGCGCCCGGCCGAGATCCGCAAGCGGATCGGGATGGTCTTCCAGAAGCCCAACCCCTTCCCGGCGATGACCATCTACGAGAACGTCGCCAGCGGGCTGAAGCTCGCCGGGATCAAGGGCGTGGACAAGGACGCGGTGGTCGAGGACTCGCTGCGGCGCGCGGGCCTGTGGAACGAGGTGCACCGCCGGCTGCGCACGCCCGGCGGCGCGCTCTCCGGCGGCCAGCAGCAGCGTCTGTGCATCGCCCGCTCGCTCGCGGTCAGCCCGGACGTGCTGCTGATGGACGAGCCCTGCTCCGCCCTCGACCCGACCTCCACCCGGCGGATCGAGGAGACGATCGGCGAGCTGTCCGGGCAGATCACCATCGTCATCGTGACGCACAACATGCAGCAGGCGGCCCGCGTCTCCCAGCACTGCGCCTTCTTCCTGGCCGGCGAGGAGCAGCCGGGCCGGATCGTGGAGTCGGGCCCCACCGAGCAGATCTTCGACCACCCGGTCGACCCCCGCACCGCCGACTACGTCCACGGCCGCTTCGGCTGACGGAGGGCGACTGTGGCCACTGCCAACCGGATCACCGTCCGCGTCGAGTGCCCTGACTTCGAAGGGATCCGCAAGGCCGCCGCCGCCGAGGTCAGGGCCGAGCTCGACGCGATCGGCGACCCGGTCGAACTGGCCCGCCGGGCCGGTCGGATCATCGGGACGACGACCGCGGCGCTGGACGGCCTCCGGCCGGTCCGCGACGCGGCCGCCCTCTCCCTGTGGGCCTACCAGGCGCCGCCCGCCCTGCACCGGTCACTGGGGCAGACCCCCACCACGCTGGCCAAGCTGACGCGCGAGGCACTCGGCCTCGGCGCCGCGGAGCGGGTCCCGCCGGCCGGGCGGGAACGGATCGCCGCCGCGCGGGCCGCCGGGGTCACCCCGGTCCCGGACGCGCTGCGGGCCCTGCCGGAGCTGGCGGCCCGGGCCGCCGAGCAGCAGGCGCGGCGCAAGGCCGCCGTGCCCTACCGGAACGCCGCCGCCCGCGAACTGGTCAACCGGCTCGGCTGGGAGCGCGGCCGGGTCGAGGCGGTCACCGGCATGTCGAAGGTCGCCGTCCACCGCGCCGTGCACGCCGACGGCACCCCGTCGAACCGCTACGACGAGGAGACCCGCCGCAGGGCGGTGGTGCTGGTGCTGGACCAGGGGATGACCGGCACCGCCGCGGGCGAGCAGCTCGGCATCGGCCCGGCCACCGTCCGCTACTGGGTCAGGGTGGAACGCCGGCTCCGGGAGGCCACGGCGGTGCTGCGGCAGCGCGACCCCGAGATCCGCTGCAAGGCGGTGTCGATGGTGCTGGACCAGGGGATGACCGGCGCCGCCGCCGCCACCGAGCTCGGCATCGGCGCACCCACCGTCCGCTGGTGGGCCAGGACCGCGCGCCGGGAGCGCGCGGCCGGGCCCCGGTCGCAGCCGAGTCGGAGCGACCTGCCCTGACGGCGCCGAGGGCTATCCGGCCGGGTCCGCGGCGGGAACGGGACCGTCGGCGGGTTCGGCCGGGAACCAGAGGGCGGCCAGGGCGTCGGCGCCCAGCCCGAACAGGGCCTCGTCCGCGCAGGTCAGCAGGTCGAAGCGGAGCAGGCCCAGCAGCAGGGTCCAGGCCAGCAGGGCTCGCGGGCCGCCGGCCGACGCGGCGAGCGGGCCGGGGAGTCCGGGGACGGCGGGCGGCAGCGGCCGGGCGTCGAGCAGGGCGAACTGGTGGGGGTGGGCCCTGGCCCAGTCCCTGGCCGCCCGGCAGCAGGCGTGCCAGCGGGCCCTCGGCCCGGCGTCCGCCCGGCGGAGCGGCGGTCCGAGCCGCTGGGACAGGGCTGCCTGGGCCTCGGCGGCCAGCGCCTGGAGCAGGTGTTCGCGGCTGGGGAAGTACCGGTACAGGGCGGAGGACGCCACCCCCAGTTCCCGGGCGACCGCCCGGAGCGAGAGGCCGACCTGGCCCTCCTCGGCCAGCAGCCGCCAGGCGGTGCTCTTGATCTCCCGCACGATGTCCTCGTGCGCCCGTGTCCTGGCGGAGCCGAAGGACGATGACCGGCCGTCCATCAGGCGGCCGCGCCGGCCGTCAGCTGGACCAGCCAGATGCCGGGGCGCGCCTCGACGGCCGCCGGCGGCGAGCTGTGCTGGCTGCTCGACCAGTCCACCATGTGCTCCAGGACCCGCTCCACGCTGCGCTGGCCGAAGCGGGCCCAGCGCTGGTCGCCGATGGCCTCGGCGGCGTCGGTGAACTCCTGGAACCGCTGGAGGGCGTCCTCGGCGCGGCCCCGCGCCAACAGCACCAGGGCCAGCCCGCGCCGGGCGTCCACTCCCGCACGCCGGTCCAGGCCGTCCGCGTCCCGCCGCAGGACGGCCTGGTAGCACTCCTCCGCCCGCGTCGGATCGCCCTCGCTGAGGGCGGCGTCACCCGCGCCGATCAGGCAGCGCAGCGCCCCCGACACGTCGTCCAGCTCCTCGAACAGCCGTCCCGCGTCGGTGTAGTGGTCCGTCGCCGACCGGGTGCGCCGCTGCTGCCAGGCGAGGTCGCCGAGCATCCGCAGCACATTGGCCCGGCCCCTGTCGCTGCCGCCGAGCACGGCCGCCTCAAGGGCCAGGTCGAGCAGCACGGCCCATTCGTCCCAGCGCCCGCAGGCGTCCAGGTAGCCGGACACGGCATCGGTCAACTCCAGCACCAGGGACCAGTCGCGGGCCTCGCTGGCGTGCCGGACCGCTTCCAGCAGGCCCTGGATCTCCGCCTGGAACCAGCCGACCGGGGAACTGCCCACGATCCCGGCCCAGTCGAGCCGGAGCGGGGGGCCTTCGGGTCCTTCGGCCCGGCCGGCGCTGTCGGCTCCGTCGGCCCTGTCGGCCCTGGCGGCTCCGTCGGCGGAGGGCGGCCGGGGCCGGCCCGGCGCCAGCGACCGGTCCGCGTGGCGGGCCAGGGACAGGTAGGCGCGGCCGAGCCGGTCGGCGGCGGCGCGGCGCAGCTCCGGGCTCTCGGCCCCGTGCAGCTTCTCCTGGGCGAGCGCGCGGAGCAGCCGGTGGTAGCCGTACCGGTGGCCGACCGGTCGGCCCGTGCCCAGGATCTCCAGCAGCCGCACTTCGACCAGGAGTTCCAACAGCCGTTCGGCCTTCGCCGGAGTGGTGCGCAGCAGGACGGCGGCGCCCCAGAGCGAGAAGCCGGCCTCGGGGGTGATCGACAGCAGCCGGAAGGCCCGTTGCTCCTCGACCCCCAGCTCGTCGTAGCCGACCGCCAGCGCGGCCCGTACCTCCAGGTCGCCCGCGCTGAGCAGGTCGAGCGCGGCGGTACGGTCCGCCAGCCGTCCGGCGAGCGTGGCCGGGGTCCAGTGCGGGCGGGCGTTGAGCGCGGCCCCGGCCACCCGCAGCGCCAGCGGCAGCCCGCCGCAGAGCGAGGCGATCTCGCGGACGGCGGCCGGGTCGCCGTTGACCCGCGCCCCGGCCACGGCCAGCAGCAGCCGCTGCGACTCGGCGGCGGTCAGCGGCTCCAGCGTGAGCAGCCGGGCGTTCTCCAGGCCGACCAGGCTGCGCCGGCCGGTGACCACCAGCAGCCCCCGGTCCAGCCCTTCGGCCACCGGCCGCACCTGTGCCTCGGAGACCGCGTCGTCCAGCACCACCAGCAGCCGCCGTCCGCGCAGCGCACTCGCCAACTCCCGGTCGACGTCGGCGGGCAGGCCGGGCAGGGGCGTGCCGGGGCCGACCAGGCGCAGCACCGCGGCAGCGGCGGCGGCGGGGTCGAGCGCCGCGCCCCGGGGGTCGCGCAGCGGCACCAGCAGCTGCCCGTCCGGGAACGCCTCGGCCTGCTGCCGGGCCAGTTCGACGGCGAAGGCGGTCTTGCCGACCCCGGCCGCCCCGGAGACGACCAGCAGCCGCGCCGCCCCGTGCTCGCCGTCGCCCTCGGCCAGGCCGGCGGCCAGGGTCAGCAGCCGGTCCCGGCCGATCAGGTCGGGGACGGCCGGGGGCAGCAGGGACACCGGGGCGGCGGTACGGACCTGCGTCTTCGGGGCGTCCTGCGGCCAGAGCAGGGCGGGGTCCGAGCGCAGGACGCGCGCGTGCAGCCGGGCCAGCGCGGGGCCCGGCTCCACGCCCAGCTCGTCGACGAGCGCGCGGCGGATGTTGCGGAAGGCCAGCAGCGCGTCGCTCTGCCGCTCGGAGCGGTACAGAGCCACCATCAGATGGGCGTGCAGGACCTCCCGGTACGGGTGCTCGGCGGCGAGGGCCAGCAGTTCGGCGATGAGCCCGGCGTGGCGTCCCAGCCGGAGGTCGGCCGCCACCCGCTGTTCCAGCACGGCGAGCCGGGACTCCTCCAGGTGCACGGCGGCGGCGGACAGCAGCGGCCCGTGCGGGACGCCGGAGAGCGCCGCCCCGGTCCACAGCCCGAGGGCCTCCCGCAGCCGGGCCCCGGTCTCCTCGTAGGCGCCCCGTTCGTAGGCGCGGCGGCCGGAGTCGCGGAGCCGTTCGAAACGGGCGAGGTCCAGCTCGTCCGGGCCGACCCGGAGCCGGTAGCCGGGCGGCTGGGTCTGCAGCAGCCCGTCCCGGTCGCGCCGGTTGTCGGTGCCCTCGGCGAGCAGCGTCCGCAGCTGCGAGACGTAGACCTGCAGGGTGGTGGTCACCGTCCGGGGCGGCTCGTCGCCCCAGATCTCGTCGATCAGGGCCTGGCTGGAGACCACCTGGTCGGCCCGGATCAGAAAGGTCGCCAGCAGCACCCGTACCTTCGCTGCGGTGGGTGTGCGCGGACTGAGGGCCACTGGGCCCAGGACTTGGTATCGCATCGTTCCCCCTGACGCCTGCTCATACCCGGACACCTGGTCGGACCAGGCCGCTCGGTCGGACACGGACTCCGTCTCGCCCCCGGCGGGGACTCAGCAGTCCTGCAGCACGGTGGTTTCCACCAGCCCTATCTGCCGGGAGCCCTGGGTGAAGCGCAGGCTCAGCGCCAGCAGCGGCCTGCCCTCGGGGTCCCTGGCCGCCAGTCCGCCGGAGGCGCTGCAGAGCAGCGGCAGGTCGGGCTCGGCGAAGCCCTGGAAGTCCGCGCTCCAGCGGGTCAGCACGCAGTCCGCCGGGGCGAAGCCCCGGAGCTGGGCCGCCTGGAGGACCGCGGTCTGCCGACTGGCCTCCAGCAGTACCGACGAGGGGACGTGGTCGGCATCGCCGCCCGCGAACACCGGGTGGTCGGGGTCGGCGGCGACCTGGACCGTGAGGGTGTCGTCCTCGCTGTGCTCGCACAGCCCGATGACGACATTGGCCGGGTCGGTGCGACCGACCGCGAGCGGCGGGACCTTCTGCCCGGCCGTCAGGCCCGGCCGGCCGGGCTCGGAGCCGGCGCGGCTCGCGGCGCGTCCCCGGGCGCGGTGGTTCTGGTAGACCTTCGGCATCAGGAACACCAGCCGGGCGCTGACGCTGCCGCAGGGCAGCCCGGCCAGGCGCAGCCCGGCCCGGCACTCCAGGCCCCTGGGCACGCCGTTGACCACGTCGGCCGGCTCCAGCGACAGGTCCATCCGGGCCTCGGCCGGTCCGGCCGAGCGCCGCCAGGCGTCGATGCCGGCGGTGTCGAGGGCGATGGTCGAGAAGACCACCGGACGCTCCTCCGGGACCCGGAAGTAGCGGTGGGCCACGAAGAGCGCGCTGCGCCGCAGCGCCTCGACGGGGACGTGGAGGTCGTGGTGGCGTCCGGAGCCGTCGGTGTAGAGCGGGTGGCTCTCGGGCAGTTCGGCCGAGAGCCCGAACTCCTGGGGCACGGCGGCGGTCGAGCCGCTCATGATGCCCTCCAGGGTGTCGGGGCGGTGCACCAGGTGGAAGCTGAAGCCGGGTGCTGCGGCGGCGGTCCGAGTCTGCATCACGGTGACGGGTCCCCTTCTGGAGCGGCCGGCGCCCGACCCGGTGCGGCCTGCCGGTAGGCGGCGAGCAGGAGTTGCCAGGCGACGTCGAGTTCGCTCTCGTCCCTGGGGCCGTAGACGAGCAGCGAGCCGGCGGGTTCGGCGGCCACCGCCCAGCCGGCGGCGACGGCGCGCCCGGCCAGCGGGGACGGCAGCCTCAGGTGCAGACTGCCGTCGTAGACCGGGTGCAGGTGGCCGAATTCGGTGTCCAGCAGGAACGCCCGGGCCGGGCCGAGGGCGAGGGCCGGAACCAGTCGGCAGCCCCGGCTGCCGGGGACGCAACTGCCGGTCGGGCCGACCCGCACTCCGGGTAAAGCCGCGACCATTTCCAGGAGCAGCTGTTGGAGCGGAACGGGCGAGCACTGGGTGACCTGTTCGATCCGGCCGCTCGTGGACACGCGCGGCGCATGACCGATACGCAAGGGAATTTCGGGCCCAATGGCGGGCGTCATGACTCCGCACTCCCGCTCGCAAAAGTACCGCGAATGCTGGTGAAAAGAACTGACGGCATGTCCGCATCATGTGGGTTGCCGGTACCATTCTGTTCCTGTTCCGATACCGGGGCCCGGTACCGAACAGGAATCGGTCCAGGAACGCGGAGTCGAATGCTGGAGCACGTTCAAGGAGATGGACTGCGACCCAGGGAGAAGACACATGAACGTACGTTCATTCGGCACGCTGGTCGGCGCACTGCTGCTGGGAGTCGTCCTGCTGGGATGGGCGTCCGGTCACACCGCGGTGAGGGCCGATGACGACATCGTGCCGGCGACGGTCTCGACCGCGGGCAACTGACACGGAGCACGAGTGCCGCCCGGTCCCCGAGGGGGCCGGGCGCCGCCCGTTTCAGCAGGTTCGGACGTGTCCGGTGCGGATGCCCATGGCGTCGAACAGCGCCCTGGCCCGGCTCCGCTGGGCCTCGGCCTGACTGGTGTCCCCGGTCGCCTCGGCGACCAGGGCCAGCCCCTGCAGGGCCTCGGCCGCACCGATCCGGAAGCCGATCCGCTCGGCCTGCGCCAGCGCGTCGCTCAGGCAGCGCCGGGCCTCCTGGTACTCCTCGCTGCGCTCGTGCACCGCACCCAGGATGTTCTGCAGCTTGACCGACAGCGCGCTGTCGGTCGCGTTCCACAGCGCCCCGCGGATCAGCAGCATGTAGCGTCTGGCCTCCTTGAGGTTGCCCAGCGCCAGCTGGACCTGGGCCAGCCGTCCGGCGATCAGGGCGTTGCGGGTGCCGGTGCCCCGGAGCTGGGCCAGCAGCCACGCCTCGGTGAGGTGCTCCAGCGCGGCCTGCAGCCTTCCCCGGCCGACCTCGGCGTTGGCCAGGTTCACCAGGGCGAGGCCCTCGCCGGAGTGGTAGCCCAGCCGCTGGTACACCGTGATCGCCTGCCGCGCGGCCTGCGCGGAGCGCTCGTAGTCGCCCAGATAACCCATGGCGGAACTGATCGCCACCTGGGTCGCGGCGAGTTCGCGCTGCATTCCGCAGGAGCGCATGATCTCCAGTGCCTGCTCCAGAAAGCGGAGCCCCTCGGCGTAATTTCCGAGGGCATTATGGAATGAGCCGATCCGGTTCAGGCAGGTGGCCGCCGCCATTTGATCGCCGAGTCCGGTGGCGATTTCGAGCGCGTGCTCCGACCGCTCCAGCCCCTCCTGGAACCGGCCGAGACCCCACAGTGCCACGCCCACGTTCCTGGTGGCGGCCATAAGCAGCTTCGGGTCGTCGAGATGCTCCGCCGCCCCGACCGCGATCCGCGATATCTCCAGGCTCTCCTCCAGATAGCCGTTCAGTTGCAGGTACTCGCTCACATACCGCGGCACCACCGCCGCGTGCCAGTAAAGGCCGATATCCATGGCCAGCCGCACCGCCGCCGCCAGATTGGCGTACTCGCGGTCCAGCCAGGCCAGGGCGGCCGCGGCGTCCGGGAACTCCGGCCGGTGCGGCGTCTCCGGCAGGTCGTCGACGGCCTCCAGGGCGAGGCCGGGGTAGAGCAGCCGGGCGGCGGTCACCAGGGCCAGGTAGCAGTGGTCGAGGAACCGGGCTGCGGACTGCCGGTTGGCCTCCTCGTGCCAGGAGCCGCCGGCCTCGCAGGCGTAGATCCGCACCAGGTCGTGGAAGGCGTAGCGGTCCTCGGCGTGCTGGCCGAGCAGGTTGACGTCGACCAGGTGCTCCAACTGCTCCATGGCCTCGTCGACGCCGGTGCCCAGCAGGGCCGCCGCGCCGTGCACGTCGAAGTCGTGGATCGGGAGGCTGCCCAGCCGGCGGAAGGCCAGCCTGGCCTCCTCGCTCATGACCTGCTCCGAGAGCCCGACGCAGGCCGCCACGCTCCGGGTGCCGCCGCGCAGTTCGTGCAGCCGCCGGGTCTGCAGCCGCAGTCGGTCCGCCATGCCCGCCAGCGTCCAGCGGGGCCGGTCGGTCAGCCGTCCGGCGCAGATCCGCAGCGCCAGCGGGAGCCGGCCGCACTGCTCGATCAGCCGCAGTGCGGCCTCCGGCTCGGCGGCCACCCGGGCCTCCCCGAGCACCCGGACCAGCAGCCGGCTGCTGTCCTCCAGGCTGAGCACGTCCACCTGCACCGTCTGCGAGCCGTCCAGGTCGAACAGCCGTACCCGGCTGGTGATCAGGACCAGGCAGCCCGGCGAGGCCGGGAGCAGCGGCAGGACCTGGTCCGAGGCCGAGACGTTGTCGAGCAGGATCAGCAGCCTGCGCTGCGCGGTGGTGACCCGCCAGAGCGCGGTCCGGTTCAACAGCCCGTCCGGCACCCGGTCGCCGGGGACGCCGAGGGTGCGCAGCAGCACGTCCAGCGCACTGCTGGGGTCGACCGCGGGCTGTCCGGGGGTGAAGCCGGCCAGGTCGATGCAGAGCTGCCCGTCCGGGTACTCCTCGGCCAGGGCGTGGGCGGCGCAGACGGCCAGCGCGGTCTTGCCGGAACCGCCCATCCCCTCCAGGGAGACCACCTTCATCTCGGCACCCGGGCGGCCCAGCTCGATCAGGTCGGCCAACTCCTGCTCACGGCCGGTGAAGTCGGGGAGCGAACGGGGGAGTGAACAGGGCGCCTCGGTTCTTCGCGGGGCGGTCGGACGGACCGGCGGCGACTCGGACGCCCGGACGGCGGCGGCCGGCAGCGGCGCTGCCGCCGGACCGGCCAGGGCCGGGTCGCCGCGCAGGATCTCGCTGTGCAGCCGGACCAGTTCGGCACTGGGGTCGATCCCCACCTCGTCGGCCAGCAGCTCGCGGATCCTGGTGTACTCCTCCAGGGCCTCGGTCTGTCGCGCCGCCCGGTAGAGGGCCAGCATCAACTGGCCGCGCAGCCGCTCCCGCAGCGGGTGCTCGCCGACCAGCCGGCGCAGCTCGCCGACGAGTTCGGACCCCGCGCCCAGTTCGAGGCGCAGCGCGATCAGGTCCTCGATGGCTCCGAGCCGCATCTCGCCCAGCTCGGCCGTGGCCGCCTCCAGCGCGAGCCCGCCCGCGCCGGAGAGCAGCGGGCCGCGCCACAGGTCCAGCGCCGCCCGCAGCTGCTCCACCGCGTTCTGCCGCAGCCCGGCCGCCACCGCCCTTCTGGCGCGGCCCAGGTGGACGGTGAACAGGCTCAGGTCCAACTGCTCCTCGGCGAGTGCGACCTGGTAGCCCACGCCCGCGGTCTGCAGCAGAGTGCCGCCGTCGGGGATGCGGCGGCGGAGGTCCCCGGCCATCTTGCGGATCTGGTGTCCGGCGGTGGCCGGGGCCGCGCCCTCCCAGACCGTCTCCACCAGACGGGACACCGGGATCAACCGGTTGGCCTCCAGCAGCAGGGCGACCAGCATCCGCTCCTGCAGCGGGCCGCCGAGCGGAATCCGCTCGTCGGAGTGCCAACACTCCAACGGGCCAAGGACTTTGAAAACAACCCCCGTATTTCCGGACAGCAAGGCCGGCCCCCTCCTCCGTCGCCCGGCGGCACGATCTGCCCGTGCAGCCCTGTGCTCGCCGAACCGCAAGCCGGAGTATAGTTCCGCCTGCTGGGAAGGATCAGTGAGCGATCCTCAGCGATCGGCCGGACGCAGCTCCGAGATCCATCCGGGCAGATCGACCGACCGGGTCGAAACCAGCGGCAGCCGCCCCTCGGCCTGCGGCATCAGCAGGGCGACCGCGCCGCCGTGGGTGGCCGGCAGCGGGATCGAGTCGAGTCCCCAGTACTCGGGACCGGGCAGGTCGGTGTCGACGCCGTCGAAGGCCGGTCCCAGTCCGACCGAGAAACTGTCCAGTTCGGCCCACAGACCGTCCCCGGTCCCCTTGAGGTAGGCCTCCTTCCGGACGAAGCAGTGCAGGAACGCCTGCGCCTGACGCTCCACCGGCAGTCCGCGGACCGCCCGCTGCTCGTCCGGGTGCAGCAGCGGCACGAGGTCGGTCCCCGGCACCGAGGCCAGGGTCTCCACATCGGCGCCGACCGGGTCGGCCGCGAAGGCGCAGACCGCCAGGCCGGAGGTGTGCGACAGCGAGAAGTGCAGGCCGGGCCTGGCGGCCACCACCGGACGACCGTGCCGGTGGCCGCAGCCGCGGCACTTGGCGCGCTCGACGGCGACCCGTTCCGGCGCCTCGCCCAGGTAGGCGCCCAGCAGCAGGCGCAGGGCCACGTGCGAGGCGAGCAGCAGGGAGCGGCCCTCGGCGTCGCCGCAGCGGTCGATCCGCTCCAGTTCCAGGGGGTCGAGCAGGTCGCGCAGCTGTTCGGCGGCGGCCACCTGCTCGGGGCCGGTGCGCAACAGCCAGGCGTCCACCACCCCGCGCGGCGGGCGGTAGCCGGCGTGGGGGAGACCGGTGGACGGAAGCCCGGTGAAGGCGTCCGCCTCCGTTCCGGCGGGGCTGGTCCGAGGGTGGTCGATTGTCCGGTGCACAGTCACCTCCTGGAGACGCTGATACGGATGCCAGGCTGCGGCCCCCCGCTAAAGCTTCGCTAGCTCCGACCGGTCGCACCCGAACACCGCGGACTTTAGGTGAACGCAGTTGCGAAGCAGCATGCTTCGGCAGGTCACGGCAGGACACTCGAAGCCGCCCCGCAGGGGCGTGGGAAGGAGCGCACTGTGCCAGCGAGCTCTGTGCCACCGATAGGCACGCCGGGGCAGGGGGCCGGCCGCCGTCCCCCCGGGCCGCCACTGGAGGTGCGGCTGCGCACCCGGATGATCCACGGGTACCGCCGGGCCTTCCGGATGGCGGGGAACGGCTCGGCCGTGGTGCTGATCCACGGGATCGGCGACTCCTCGGCGACCTGGACCCCGGTGCTGCGCGGCCTGGCCCGGAGGCACCGGGTCCTGGCGCCGGACCTGCTGGGCCACGGCGCCTCCGACAAGCCGCGCGGGGACTACTCCGTGGGCGGCTACGCGAACGGGATCCGGGACCTGATCTCGGTGCTGGGCATCGAACGGGTCACCCTGGTCGGCCACTCCCTGGGCGGGGCCGTCGCCATGCAGTTCGCCTACCAGTTCCCGGAGCGCACCGAGCGGCTGGTGCTGGTGGGCACCGGCGGGGTGGGCCGCGAGGTCACCCCGCTGCTGCGGGCCGCCTCGCTGCCGGGGGCCGAGCTGGCGCTGGCCGCCATGCGGCTGCCGACCGTGCGGCAGCAGATCGGGCTGCTGGTGAAGGGGCTGCAACTGCTGGGCACCGGACTCGGTCTGGACGCCCCCGACCTGCTCCGGGTGGTCGACGCGCTGCCGGACGCGGCCTCCCGTAGCGCCTTCGTCCGGACCCTGCGGGCCGTGGTCGACCACCGGGGCCAGGTGGGCACTCTGCTGGACCGCTGCTACCTCGCCCAGGGCATGCCCACCATGCTGATGTGGGGCGAGCGCGACCAGGTGCTGCCCTCGGTGCACGCCGGGATCGCCCATGTCTCGATGCCCGGCAGCCGCCTCGAACTCTTCGAGAACGCGGGGCACTTCCCGTTCCACAGCGACCCGCAGCGCTTCGTCGACCTGGTGCTGGACTTCATCGCCACCACCGAGCCGACCCGCTTCAGCCCGGAGGAGTGGCGGATGATGCTCCGCGCCCGGAAGCCGGACCCCCGGGCACAGCGACTCGCGGGCATCACGGCGAGGGCCTCATGACACGCTACCTGCCCGAACACCGGGTCCAGGACTCCCGGATACGGCTGTTCTGCTTCCCCTTCGCGGGCGGCGGCGCCTCCGCCTACGCCGGCTGGCAGCGCCGGCTCGGCGACCGGGCCCAGGTGCTGCCGGTGCAGCTGCCCGGCCGCGAGGGCCGCTCGGCGGAGCCCCGGTTCACCGACCTCAATGCGCTGATCGCCGACCTCGACCGGGAGTTGGGCGCCGACCTGGAGTTCCCGCACATCCTGCTGGGCCACAGCATGGGGGCGCTGATCGCCTTCTCGCTGGCGCAGCACCGGGCCGGGCTCGGCCGGCGGCTGCCGGAGACGCTGGTGCTGAGCGCCTACCGGGCGCCGCACCTGCCGCCGCCGAGGATGGCCCCGCCGAACGCGACCGACCTGGAGCTGGTGGAGTCGCTGGTCGGGCTCGGCGGCATCCCGCAGATCCTGCTGGACCACCCGGAGTGGCTGTCGGCACTGCTGCCGGTGGCCCGGGACGACCTGCTGATGTGCTCCGGCCCCGGCCCGGCCCGGCAGGAGCCGCTGCCGCTGCCGCTCCAGGTGTACGCCGGGGCGGCGGACGTGCTGGTCAGCCCGGAGGAGGTGGCGGAGTGGGCGCGGTACTCGCGCGGCGGGTTCTCCATGCGGACCATGCCCGGCGGCCACTTCTTCCTGCGGGACCAGGAGGAGGAGTTCCTGGCCGACCTGTCCCGGGTGATGGAGGTGATGGAGGCGCGGGTCTGACCCGGACGCACTGCGAGGGGGTGGCGGCCCGGTCGGCCGCCACCCCCTCGCGTCTTCCGGCGCCGTTCACCCGGACGCCGGCGCCCCGGCCCCGCTCACTCCGCCGCGGCCCTGAGCCCGGCCAGCCAGTCCTCCATGCTCTGCTGGAGCTTCTCGCTGCTGTAGAACAGCGGCAGCAGCAGGCCGGCGATGGACTCCTCGGCCGAGACGACCGTGCCGTCGCCCTCCGCCCGCAGCCGGTGCCGGTGCACGGCCTTGGCCATGCCGCCGCTGCACACCCCGGTCCAGGTCATCTCCCGTTCCGGGGTGAGCACGGCGATCCGGGAGACGATCTTCGAACCCTGGATCCGCCAGGAGAACGGAAGGTCCACGGCCAGTCCCTCCGGCACCCGGACGTCGCGCACCGTCGCGGCCCAGGCGGGCCACCGGGGGACGTCGCTGAGCAGGGCCCAGACCTGGTCGGGCGGGGCCTCGATCCGCAGGCTGTGGAAGGCCTGCACCTGGGCGTCGCGGTCGATCCGGCCCCGCTTGGCGTACTGCTGGTGCAGTTCGTCGAGCCGGGGTCCGCGGTACAGCAGCCTGCCGCGCATCGCCGTCCCCTACTTCGCCGTGACCGGGGTCGCCGAGAGCGACGACAGCTGGAGGTCGATGGTGTCGATCTCGTGCGGGGCGTTGATCACCCGGTCGAACAGCCGGTACTTGATCGGCAGCCGGTCCAGCACCCGGTACTTGTTCCGGCGCAGCACCTTCTGCAGCGGGGAGTTGAGCGCCAGTGCGGACTCCTGCATCCGCTGGAACTTGGTGACGAACCCCTTGTGCTGCCGACGCTGCTGCACGAAGTCCGCCAACTGCGCCTCGCGGACCACCCCGTGGCCGCCGCCGAGCGGCTCCGCGAGGGCGTGGGCGATCACCGGGGCGAGGCTGACGGCGTCCTGGATCGCGACGTTGACGCCCTGGCCGAGGATCGGCGTGCAGGTGTGCGAGGCGTCGCCGATCAGGATCAGGCCGTCGCGGGCCCACTGGTCCAGCTCGGCGGTGAAGATCTCCAGGAACGAGGTGTCGTCCCAGGACCGCAGGTACTCGTGGAGCAGCGGCTCCAGCCTCGGGTCGAGTGCCGCGATACCGGCCCGGAAGGAGTCGAAGCCGGTCCGGCGCAGCTCGCCCAGGCCGCGCTTGGGCAGGTTGTGGCCGATCCGGAGGAAGTCGGGGAAGGTCGGCAGGACCATCACGTGCTTGTCGCCGTCCGCGATCAACTCGGCCTGGTTGCCCCAGTCCGCGGGCCGGGGCAGCTTGAACGAGAGGAAGTCACGGGCCATCGGGGTGATCCGGGCCTCCAGGCCGGCGGAGCGGCGCACCTTGGAGAAGCGGCCGTCCGCGCCGACGACCAGCCGGGAGCGGACCTCGGTGGTGGAGCCGTCGGGCTGCTTCAGCAGGGCGCCGCGAACGGTCCCGTCCTCCACCACCAGGTCGGTGAAGGCGGCGCCGGAGGCGTAGGAGAAGCTCGGCAGCCCGGCCGCCGCGGCGTGGAAGATGCCGATCAGGCTCGGTTGCGGGATGTCGATCGGCAGCGCGCCGATCGGGAACCGCCGGTAGTCGACATGGAGCACCTTGCGGCCCTCCATCCGCATGGTGACCGACTCGGTCTCCAGAAAGCCGTGCTTGTCCAGGGCGGGACCGAAGCCGAGCCGGCGCAGCGAGACGGCGGAGGGCGCGGCCAGGGTCTCACCGCGGAACTCCCGTTCGAAGCTGGTCTGACGCTCGGCCACGAGCACGCGCACACCGCGGCGGGCGAGCAGTGTCCCGAGCAGCGCGCCGGCCGGCCCGCCACCGACGATCAGCACATCGGTTTCGGTCGTGACAGTCATCATCATCTCCTGGGTTCGAGGTGGCCTCGGCCTCCGACGCTAGGCACGGCCTCTTGCGGAGCGCTAAAGACGTCCTCCACCGGGACAAGAGGCGCTTTAGCCGGGGCGGCCAGCCTGGACGCACTTCTCGTCCGTCCGCTTTCAGGAGACAGCCATGCGTTGGGACAACCTGTACGTCGCCGGTGTCGGCGCCTACCTTCCGGAGCAGGTGCAGACCGCCGACGAGGCCGTTGCCCTCGGCCTCTACGACGCCGAGGAGAGCATCGGCAACGGCATCCGCTCGGTGCGGGTCGCCAGTGACGAGGAGGCGCCGCCGGTGATGGCGGCGGCGGCGGGCAACCAGGCGGTGCAGCGCTCCGGGCACGCCCACGCGGACTTCGGGCTGGTGCTGCACGCCTCCATCGGCCACCAGGGCCAGGAGTTCTGGACGCCGGCCAACTACGTGCAGAACGAGACGGTCGGCGGCAGCGGCACCGCGCTGGAGGTCAAGCAGGGCTCCAACGGGGGCCTGGCCGCGACCGAGCTGGCGGCGGCGCACCTGACGGCCCGTCCGGAGCACTCGGCGGTGCTGGTCACCGTCGCCGACGCGTTCCGCCCGCCGTACTTCGACCGCTGGGCCAGCGACAACCAGCAGGTGTACGGGGACGGCGCCGGAGCACTGGTGCTGTCCTCGCGCGGCGGCTTCGCCCGGCTGCTGTCCACCGCCAGCTACACCGACTCCAGCCTGGAGCCGATCTACCGCGGCGTGCACGGCTGGACCAAGGCCCCCTTCGAGCAGGGCACCCCGGTCGACCTGCGGTCCCGCAAGAGCGACTACCTGCTCCAGCACGAGGACGCCTACGAGCAGACCATCCACCTGATGACCAAGAACGCCGGCCTGGCGCTGCAGGAGGCGCTGGACGACGCGGACACCAAGCTCGCCGACGCGCAGTTCTTCGTCCACGCCAACATCGCCGAGTCCATCGCCAACTTCTCCTTCTACACCATGCTCGGGGTGGAGCGGGCCCGGACCACCTACGACTGGGGGCAGACCATCGGCCATGTCGGCGGCGCCGACCAGCTGATCGGCATCAACCACCTGCTGGAGAGCGGTCGTCCGAAGGCCGGGGACCGGATCGTCACCATGGGCGTCGGCGTCGGCTTCATGTGGACGGTGGCGGTACTGGAGATCGTCTCCACGCCTTCCTGGTGACGCCCTGCGCAAGTGCCGCTTTAGCCGGTCCTGGGAGATTCATCCGGTAAGTCGCCGACGGCTCCCGCCGTCCGGCGTGCCCCACGCCCCTGGAGGCGACGATGCGTTGGGACAACCTCTACCTCGCGGGGCTCGGGGCGTACCTGCCCGAGGCGGTGGAGACGGCCGAGCAGGCCGTGGCGGCCGGCCGCTACACCGAGGAGGAGCGCCTCGCCAACGGCATCAGGGCGGTACGGGTGGCCCGGCTGGAGGACGAGAGCCCGGCGCAGATGGCGGTCGGTGCGGCCCTGCGGGCGGTGGAGCGCTCGGAGCACACCGCCGGGGAGTTCGGTCTGGTCGTCCACGGCGGCACCGGCCACCAGGGGCAGGAGTTCTGGACCCCGGCGTCCTACGTCCAGGACCACACCGTGCGCGGTTCCGGCGCCACCGCCGAGGTGCGCCAGGGCTCCGACAGCGGGCTGATCGGCTTCGAGCTCGCGGCCTCCTGGGTGGCCTCCCGCCCGGACACGGCGGCCCTGGTGACCGCCGCCGACTCCTTCCACCTGCCCTATGTCGAGCGCTGGACCGCCGACCACCAGCAGGTCTTCGGCGACGGCGGCGGCGCCGCGGTGCTGTCCTCGCGGACCGGCTTCGCCCGGATCCGGTCCAGCGCCACGGTCTCGGACTCGACGCTGGAGCCGGTCTACCGGGGCCCCGGCTGGACGGCCGGGCCGTTCGCCCAGGGCCGCCCGGTCTCCCTGCGCTCCCGCAAGCTCGACTACCTCTCCGCGCGCGCCGGCCGACTGGAGGAGACCGTCGGCCGGATGACCGAGAACCTGCACGCGGTGGTCGGCCGTGCTCTGCGCGACGCCGACTGCGAGCTGAGCGACATCGGCTACCTGGTCCACGCCAACACCGGGTTCCCGGTCTTCGAATGGGGGTTCCGGAAGCCGCTCGGCTTCGCCCCCGGGCAGACCGTCTACGAATGGGGCCGGGACTACGGCCACATGGGCGCGGCCGACCACTTCGTCAACCTCGACCACCTCGTCGGGACCGCACCGCTGAAGGTCGGGGACCGGGTGCTGACCGTCGGCGTCGGCACCGGCGTGGTCTGGACCGCGGTCGTCCTCGAAATGCTCCGCATTCCGTCCTGGGCCCAGCGGGCCTGACTACCTGAGGAGAACGTGACACATGACCACGGTCGTGAACCCCCCGCCCGCCGCGGCAGCCGCGGATCGTCCCGCAGCACCGCCCACCCCGTTGGCACAGCTGCGCGCGCTCCACGGCCAGGGACGGCTCGTCGCCGAGTACCCGCTGGTCGCCGGACTGCTCGCGGAGCTGGCGGCCGGTCAGAACGGCGCCGCCGACCTGGTCAGGGCGGGACAGCTGCTGTCCCGGATCGACCAGGAGCAGGTGGCCGCCGCCCACCCGGGCACCACGACCGTGACGGTCGCGGTCGCCGGCCACTCCACGGTCGGGGCGCTGGCCGAGCCGCTGACCGCCGAACTGGCCCGGCACGGCATGCTGCTCAAGCTGACCCTGGGGGACTTCGACGGCTATCTGCGCGAGCTCCAGGACACCGGCAGCCAGCTCTACGCCCCGGACCTCGACCTGGCCCTGGTGCTGCTGGACGCGCAGGCGGTGCTCGACGAACTGCCGCCGGTCTGGCGGGTGGAGGACCTGGAACAGGCCGCCACCGGCAAGCTGGCCCAGCTCACCGGGCTGGTCGAGCGCTATGTGGAGCACGGGACCGGCACGCTGGTGCTGAACACCCTGACGCTCCAGCACAACCACACCCACCAGCTGGTGGACCTGCGCTCGCGGGCCGCACTCGGCGTCGCCTGGCGGGAGTTCAACGCGGGGCTGCTCCGGCTCGCCGCCGCCCACGACCGGGTGGTCGTGGTCGACCTGGACCCGCTGGTCGCCCTCGGCGGACCGGTGAACGAGCCCCGGATGGCCTCGTACGCCAAGGCCAACCTGGGCGAGGAACTCCTCGGCCGCTACGCCCGCGAGATCGGCCACCTCGCCCGGACCCTCCGCGGCCGGGCGAAGAAGGTCCTGGTCGTGGACCTGGACAACACCCTCTGGGACGGGATCCTCGGCGACGACGGCGCGGACGGCATAGCCGCCGCGACCACCTACCGCGGCGAGGCCTTCGGCAACTTCCAGAAGATCGTCAAGCAGATCGGCTCCCAGGGCGTGCTGCTCGCGGTGAGCAGCAAGAACGACCAGGACCCGGTGCTCAGCGTGCTGCGCACGCACCCCGACATGGTGCTCCGCGACACGGACTTCGTCCGGGTCAACGCCAACTGGAACCCGAAGGACGAGAACCTCCGGGACATCGCGGCCCGGCTGAACCTCGGCGTGGACAGCTTCGTCTTCGCCGACGACTCGCCCTTCGAGACCGGCCTGGTGGCGTCGAGCCTGCCCGAGGTCGCCGTGGTCAGGCTGGACGAGGAGCCGGCCCTCCACATCGAGCGGCTGCTCGCCGACGGGTGGTTCGACGTGCGCGAGCTCACCGCCGAGGACCGGGCTCGGACCGCGCTCTACCAGGTCGAGTCCGGCCGCCAGGACCTGCTGGAGAGCAGCGGCTCGATGGAGGAGTACCTGGAGAAGCTGGGCGTGCAGGTGTCGGTCCGGGCGGTGAGCGAGGGCGACCTCGCCCGGGTCGCCCAGCTCACGCTGCGCACCAACCAGTTCAACCTGACAACCGAGCGGCTGCAGCCGGCCGAGGTCCGCGAGCGGCTGGACGATCCGGCGCACCTGGTGCTCTCGATCCGTTCCGGCGACCGCTTCGGCGACAACGGGGTCGTCGGCGCCCTCTTCGCGCACCGCCGCGCCCCGGGTGTGCTGCACATCGACAACCTGCTGCTCAGCTGCCGGGTGTTCGCCCGCGGCATCGAGCAGGCCGCCGTGGTCTCGGTACTGGACCACGCCAAGTCGCTGGGCCTGACGACGGTGACCGCCGCCTACCGGCCCACCAAGAAGAACCACCGGGTCAGGGACTTCTGGCCGACCCTCGGCTTCGAGCAGACCGGCGGGGGCGAGGAGGAACTGTCCTTCACCCACTCCCTGGCCGTGCTGCCCGAGATGCCCGCCCACCTCCACCTCGACGTCGACCTCGAAAGGCCGCAGCCGTGATCACTGAGGCATCGTTCATCCAGCTCGTCCGCGACGAGCTCGCCCTCCCGCTGGCCGACACCGACCTGGAGGCCGACTTCGACCGGGTCGTCTCCTGGGACTCCCTCCACGTGCTGCGCCTGGTCACGGCGGTGGAGAAGGAGACCGGCAAGCGCGTCCCGGTGGGCAAGGTGCTCGCCGAGCGCAGTCTGCGGGGGATCTACAACCTTCTGGCCGCCTGACCCGGGGGGCCGGGCGCGCGTCCCCCGTCGCGCCCGGCCCCCCTGCTCCGCTGTCCCCGGCCGGCTCGGACGCCGCCACCTGCATTGTCATGAGCCAGTCAGCTTTTCCGGCTCCTCCTCCAGCTCCTCCTCCGAGCGTCACCCGCTCCCCGAACGAATGTTGAGGCCATGTTCGACAGACTCGCACGCTTCCTGCACCGGCGGAGGAGGCTGGCCCTCCTCGCCTCGCTGGTCCTGCTGGTACTCGCCGGGGCCATCGGCTCCTCCCTCCAGCAGCACCTCACCAACGGCGCTTCGGACTACGACGACCCGGGAGGCGGCAACGTCTTCGCCCGCTCGGTGATCCAGCAGGCGACCGGGGTCGACCCCGAGCAGGGCTACGTGCTGCTGGTCCGCAGCAGCACCCCGCTCACCGCCGACTCCCCGGTGCCGCCCGCCGTCGCCGACGCGATCCGGGTGCTCAGGGCCCGGCCCGAGGTCAAGCAGGTGCTGGACTACGCCGACTCGCACCAGCCTGCACTGATCGCCCGGAACGGCCTCAGCACCGCCGTCGTCGCCGAGGTCGGCAGCCTGCCGGCCCCGGCCGACGCCAATGCCGTGGCCGCGATCCAGAAGGCGATCGCAGCCGACCCGCTGCTCCGCGACAGCACCCTGTTCGGCGGGGCGACCCCCGGCCACACCCAGGTCGCCCAGGTGTCGACCAAGGACCTCGACATGGGCGAGACCATCACCCTGCCGATCCTGCTGATCCTGCTGATCTTCGTCTTCCGCGGGGTGATCGCCGGTCTGATCCCGCTGCTCGGCGGGGTCTTCGCGATGATGCTGGCGATGGCCGCGGTCCGGCTGCTGACCATGGTCACCCATGTCTCCTCCAGCGCGATGGACCTGATCTTCGCGCTCGGCCTCGGCCTGTGCATCGACTTCAGCCTGCTACTGGTCTCGCGGTTCCGCGAGGAACTCGCCGCGGACCGGGCGGCCGGCGTCGAGGGCACCGCGCAGGCGGTGCGCCGCACCGTGCTGACGGCCGGCCGGACCGTGGTGTTCAGCGCCTTCACCGTCGCCGTCGCGCTCTCCTCGCTGCTCATCTTCCCGCTGCCCTACCTGCGTTCGCTCGGCATCGCCGGCGTTCTCACCGTCCTCTCCGCGGCCTTCTTCGCGCTGCTGGTGCTGCCGGCCGTGCTGGCCGCGCTCGGCACACGCATCGACGCGCTGTCCTTCGGCCGGAGCCGGGCCGCCGGCGCCGACCGGGTGGTCCGGCGCTGGGACCGGCTGGCCCAGGGCGTGATGCGCCGCCCGCTGGTGTACGCGGTCGTCGGGATCGTCGTCCTGCTCGGCATCGCCTCGCCCGCCACCGGGATCCACTTCACCGGCGTGGACTCGTCGGTGCTCCCGGTCTCCACCAGCTCCGGCCAGGTCGCCAAGGAGCTGACCGACGACTACGCCCAGCAGCCTTCCGCGGTGCAGATCGTGGTCGCCGGCGGCAGCGCCGCCGACAGCAGCGGCGCGCTCGCCGACTACGGCCGGCGGATCGCCCAGGTCCCCGGGGTCCAGGCGGTGCAGGCGGCCGTTCCGCTCGGCAGCGACCACTGGGAGATCGACGCCTCGGTCGCGGGCGAGCCGCTGCAGGCCGACGCGCTGGCGACGGTCCAGGCCGTCGAGCGGGTCCAGGCCCCGGCCGCGGTCTGGTTCACCGGGGCGAGCGCCGACTTCCTGGCCCAGCGCGCCAGCATCGGCGACCACCTGCTCCCGGCCGGCCTGGTGCTGGCCGCGCTGACCGTGCTGCTGCTCTTCCTGTTCACCGGCTCGGTCTGGCTCTCCTTCCAGGGCCTGCTGATGAACGCGCTGTCGGTCGGCGCCGCCTTCGGCATGCTGGTCTGGGTGTTCCAGCAGGGCCACCTCAGCGGCCTGCTGAGCTTCACGGCCACCGGCGCGCTGGAGGAGACCTCCCCGGTCATCCTGTTCGCGCTCGCCTTCGGACTCTCCACCGACTACAACGTGTTCCTGCTCGGCCGGATCAAGGAGGCCCGGAGCAAGGGCCTCGACGACCGTTCCGCGGTCGCGGTGGGGCTGTCGCGCACCGGCGGGATCGTCACCTCGGCCGCCCTGCTGTTCGTGGTCGCCGTCAGCGCGCTCGGCCTGTCCCGGCTGACCTTCATCAAGGAGCTCGGCCTGGGCGCGGCCTTCGCCGTGCTGATCGACGCCACGGTGGTGCGCACCCTGCTGGTCCCGGCGATCATGGGGCTGCTCGGCCCTGCCGCCTGGTGGGCCCCCGGCCCGCTGCGCCGCCTCCACGCCCGGATCGGCATCAGTGAGGGCGAGGTCGAGGACGGGGCCGCGGAGCTCTCCGGCGGCGACGCCCCGGCGGCAGCCGCCGCCGTGGAGGAGGCGCCGACCGGCGTCCGCCCGGTGGAGCCCGCCCCGGCCGGCCGGGGCTGACCGGCCGTCACCCACACACCCAGGTCCCCCGGGCCCGCCACCGCGATGCCGCGGCGGCGGGCCCGGGGGACCGCAGCAGACGGGAGCAGGACGTGACCCTGAAGTTCGCATGGTGGCGGATCCGGCGGGCCCTGGTCGTGTCCGGCGGCCGGATGTGGCTCGGCTTCGTCCTGATGGGGTGCTTCCTCGGAATGGCCCTGTCGGCCGACGACTTCGAGGGTGTGGTGACGGAGCTGTCGTTCCTGAAGGGGCTGCCGCCCGGCCACCCGGAGCGGTCGGTGGCCCAGCTGCCGCCGACCGAGTCCGAGGCGGAGCTCTGGGAGCAGCTGGGCCTGCTCGGCGACACGGTCTGAACGGGCCGCCCAGGCAGGGTGCGGCGGTACGGCGGCGGGGCCGGAGGAAGACCTCCGGCCCCGCCGCCGTACCGCCGCAGCACCCGCTACAGGTCCAGCACCAGGCGCCGGTCGCCCCGGGCCCGGGAGACGCAGATCAGCATGATGTCGCCGCCCGCCCGCTCCGTCTCGTTCAGGCAGGCGTCGCGGTGGTCGGGCACGCCGCCCAGCACCCGGGTCTCGCAACTGCCGCAGGTGCCCTGGCGGCAGGACGGCTCGATGGGTACGCCGGCGTCCTCGACCACGTCCAGGATGGAGAGCTCGGCGGGCACCTGCAGGGTCAGACCGCTCCGGACCAGCTCCACCTCGAAGCCGGCCGCCGGGGCGGACCCCTCGGCCCCGGACGCCCGGAACCGCTCCACGTGCAACGTGCCGCCGAACCCGGCGGAGCAGCGCTGCTCGATGGCGGCGAGCAGCGGCTCGGGGCCGCAGCAGTAGACCGCCGCGGACGCACCGGCGCCCGCGACGGCCGAGTCGAGGTCGAGCAGGCCGGTCTCGTCCTGGGGGCAGATCCGCACCCGGTCGCCGTACCGGGCGAGCCGGTCGAGGAAGGCCATGGAGCTGCGGGTCCGGCCGCCGTAGTACAGCCGCCAGTCGGCTCCGGCGGCCTCCGCCGCCTCGATCATCGGCAGCATCGGGGTGATCCCGATGCCCCCGGCGACGAAGAGGTAGCGCTCGGCGGGGACCAGCGGGAAGTGGTTGCGCGGACCGCGCACCGGGACGGTGTCGCCGACCGCGCACCGGTCGTGGAGGTGGACGGAGCCGCCGCGTCCGTCGGCCTCGCGCAGCACGGCGATCTGCCACTCGGTGTCGGAGGCCGGACTCCCGCAGAGCGAGTACTGGCGGAGCGTCGGCGTGCCGTCGACCGTCAGCAGCAGCTCGACATGGGCGCCGGGCTGCCAGGGGGGCAGCGGGGCGCCGTCGGCGGAGCGGAGGGTGAGGCCGAGGACGCCGTCGGCGAGGTCGGTCCTGGTGTCGAGCACCAGCAGCCGCTCGCCGACGGCGGGGGAGGGGGAGGCGGCCCGGCCGGACGGCGCGAGGGGCCGGCCCGGGGCCTGCGGACGTGCGACGCCCGGGAGGCGCCGCAGTCCTCCTGCGAAGACCTGCTTGATGCTCACCGCTGCTTCCTTCCACCGTGGTCGGCCCGGGTGTGCCCGGGAGTGCGGCGATGCTGTGCCCGGCGGCTAAAGCGGCTCTTGCTCCCGGCCGCGCCGCCGCCCGCCGGTGCCCGGTCCCCGGTACGTCAGTTGGCCAGCAGCCAGCGCAGCCGGCCGCGGGTGAGGAAGAGCTGCAGCACCAGCAGCGCGCCGAACCAGGTGGCCGGGGTACGGTCGCCCAGGTCGGCCAGGGCCGCCACCGCGCCGCCGAGGACCACGAGTTCGAGCACCAGTCGGACCGGCCCCGGGGTGGCCACCACGGTCGTCCCGGTGACCTGGGCGCCGGCGGTGGCGAAGACGCCCCAGACGGCGGCGACGGCGAGCGGGAGGCCGATGGCGGCGGGCCCCCGGAGCGGGCCCGGAACGGTGTGCCAGGCCCAGACGCCGTAGGTGACGACCGCCGCCACTTCGAGTCCGAAGGCCAGGGCCAGGGTGGGCCGGGTGAAGGTCGGGAGATTGCTCATGCGGAGGCTCCTCGGTGTCTGGGCAGGCAGCCGGCCTGCGGGTCCCGATCGTCCGTGAGTATCCGGCGCACCCCTTGCGCCGTGCTGAAGCGGCCCGGTTTAGGGGGAATTTAGCGGCGCTCGACATGCTCGGGCATCCGGCAGGGCCATCCGGCTCGGGCCGATCGCCCGAGGAGCCGCGCCCGCGTGGAAGAGCACGAGCGGATCGCCATCGTCCAGATTTCCGACCTTGTCCGCGCCCCGCACCGCGCGGGGCAGAGGGAGTGAACACGTGAGTACCACAGTGAGGACCGCGCCGAAGGCGGGGCCCGGAGACGCGCCCCGGGACAATCGGCGCTGGTGGATCCTGGTCGTCGTGGCATCCGCCCAGTTCATGGTCGGGCTGGACGCGACGGTCGTCAACGTGATGCTGCCCCAGCTGCAGCGCGGCATCGGGCTCTCGGTGGCCAACACCCAGTGGGTGATGAGCATCTACGTCCTGCTCTTCGGCGGACTGATGCTGATGGGCGGCCGGCTCACGGACGTCCTCGGCCGGCGGCGGGTGCTGCTCGGCGGCATGGCCCTGTTCATCGCCGGCTCGCTGCTGGCCGCCTCCGCGGACGGAACCTCGCAGCTGCTGATCGCCCGGGCCCTGCAGGGCCTCGGCGCGGCGGGTCTGGCCCCGGCCGCCCTCTCGATCATGGTGACCAGCTTCCCCGACCCGAAGGAGCGCACCAAGGCCTTCGGCGTCTGGGGCACGGTCATCGGCATCGGGGCCAGCATCGGCACCCTGCTCGGCGGCGCCATCATCGACATCGGCTGGCGCTGGGCCTTCTACATCAACATCCCGCTCGGCGCGATCCTGGCCATCGCGGCGATCGCGCTGGTCCCGGCCATGCGGCCGACCGGCCCCGTCCCCCGTCCGACGTCGCCGGGGCGCTGACCGCGACCTCGGGGCTGCTGCTGGCGGTCTACGGCATCACCGCCATCGGCAGCCGCGGCTGGAGCAGCCCGGTCACCATCGGCGCGCTCGTGGCCGCGCTGGTACTGCTCACCCTGTTCTTCCAGATCGAGAAGCGGAGCAGCGCGCCGCTGGTCCCGCTCCGGCTGTTCCGGCAGCGCGGCCTGCGGACGGCGGGCATGGGCCAGATCCTGGCCGCAGGCGTGATGCTGCCCTGCTTCTTCCTGCTCCCGCAGTACATGCAGACGGTGCTCCACTACAGTCCGCTGCAGACCGGCCTGGCCTACATCCCGACCAGCCTGGCGATGATGATCGTGGCCCCGGCCGTCTCCAAGATCATCGAGCGGACCGGCCCCCGGGTGCTCTATGTGATCGGCACCGTGGTGCTGGGCGGCACCATCGCCTTCATGCTCACCAGCTCGGTCCACTCCGGCTACTGGGGCCTGCTGCTGCCGGTCACCGCGCTGCTGGGGATCGGCCTGGTGCTCTGCCTGATCACCGCGTCCGTGGTGGGCACCGCGCAGGTGACCGACGAGGACGCGGGCATCGTCTCCGCGCTGCTCAACTCGGCCAGCGAGATCGGCGGCGCACTCGGGCTGACGGTGGCGGCGACCCTGCTGCAGACCCGGACCGCGCACCTGGTCGCGCACGGGACCGGTCGGCTGGAGGCGTTCAACGAGGGGCTGCACCGCGGGTTCGGCGCGCTCTTCGTCTGGGTCGGCCTCGGCCTGCTGGTCGGCCTGATCGGGTTCCGCGGCCTGCGGGCCGGCGCCCCCCAGGCCGAAGCCGAGGAGGCAGCGGCCGGTCCGGCCGCCGAGCGCCCGGCCGCGGTTCCGGCCGGACGCTGACCCCCGGCGCCCGACGCTCCGTGCCCGCTGCCCCCTGCACGCCGCCCCGCCCGCACCGCGCCGTTCCCGGCGCACCGCGGGCGGGGCGGCGTGCAAGTGGCGCTTAAGCGCCGGGCAACAGGGTGGAGTCCACCCCGACAGTGCGTCCGAAGTCCGAAGGAGGCCGACGGCATGGCCGCGCCCCGAGAAACCGTCACTCAGCCGACCGGAGAGGACCCGGCCTACCCCTTCGCCCGGCCGGACGCACTCTCCCCCTGTCCGCACTACGCGCGGTTGCGCGAGGAGGGCCGCCGGGTCGCCAGGGTGCGGATGCCCAGCGGCGACACCGCCCACCTGGTCACCGGCTACGAGGAGGTGCGGACCGTGCTCGGCGACGCCCGGTTCAGCCGGGCGGCGACGCTCGCTCCGGGCGCCCCGCGGCTCGCCGCGGCCCCGCAGAACTTTCCCAGCCTGCCGAACCTGGACGGCTCCGAGCACGCGCGGGTGCGCACCCTGGTCGGCCGGGAGTTCACCACCCGCCGGGTGAACGAGCTGCGCCCGCGGATCCAGGCGTACACCGACGAGCTCCTCGACGCGATGGCCGCGGGGGGCAGCAGCGCCGACCTGGTCCCGGCGCTCGCCTTCCCGCTGCCGGTACGGGTGATCTGCGAGCTGCTCGGGGTGCCGCTGGCCGACCAGGCGCTGTTCTCCGGCTGGTCCGCCGCGTTCGTGGCGACCACCGGCAGCAGCGCCGCGGAGATGCTGGCCGCCCAGGTCGCGCTGCGCGGCTACCTCTCCGCACTGATCGAGGAGAAGCGCCGGCGGCCCGCCGACGACCTGCTGTCGGCGCTGGTCTCGATCAGCGAGCACGACCAGGAGCGGCTGGCGCCGGAGGAGTTGATCTTCCTCGGGGTCAGCCTGCTGGTCGCCGGACACGAGACGACGGTCTGTCAGATCGGCAACAGCGTGCTCGCCCTGCTCGCCCACCCCGAGCAGCGTGCGGCGTTCCGCGGCGAGCCGGCGCAGGTGGAGGAACTGCTCCGGCTCTACCTGCCCGGGGACGAGTCGCTGCTGCGGATCGCGGTGGACGACGTCGAACTGGGCGGGGTGCTGGTGCGTGCGGGCGAGGCGGTGCTGCCGTCGGTGGGCTCCGGCAACCGGGACCCCGCCCGTTTCGCCGACCCCGACCGGCTCGACCTCGGCCGGAGCGGCAACGCGCACCTGAGCTTCGGCCACGGCATCCACTACTGCCTCGGCGCCGGGCTGGCCCGGGCCGAACTGCAGATCGCGCTGGGCACGCTGTTCGCCCGCTTCCCCACGCTGCGGCTCGCGGTCCCGGTCGAGCAGGTACCGCGCAGTTCGGGCCGGCTGATCCACGGCGTCAGTTCGCTCCCGGTCGCCTGGTGAGGCCGGACGCCGGAGCGCAAGAGGGACTTAAGCCCGGTCCGCGAGCATCGCACCACCAGGTCAGCCATCTGCCGAGCGCAGATCGAGACGAGGGAACGACCTTGCAGAGTTTCGAGACCTTCACAGAACTGGTGCTCCACCGCGCCGCCGAGCTGGACGCGAAGGACGCCTTCATCTTCCTGCACGACAACGCGGCCGGCAGCGACGCGGAGCGGCTCAGCTACGGCGTCCTGGACGCCGAGGCCAAGCGGATCGCGTCCTGGCTGCAGCAACGCGGCGCCTCCGGCGGACAGGTGCTGCTGCTCTATCCCTCGGGTCTGGACTTCATCAAGGCCTTCACCGCGACCCTGTACGCGGGCTCGGTGGCGGTCCCCGCGCCGCTGCCCGGCGACCAGGGCAACCACTTCGCCCGGGTCACCTCGATCCTCAAGGACGCCGAGGTCAGGGCGGTGCTCACGGACAGCGCCAATGAGCCTGGGATCAACGCCTGGCTGCGCGAGGCCGGCATCACCGACGTGGCCGTACTGGCCACCGACGCCGAGGGCCACGGCGACAGCGCGGCCTGGACCGCGCCCCGGCTCACCTCCGAGTCGCTGGCCTTCCTCCAGTACACCTCGGGCTCGACCAGCACCCCCAAGGGCGTCATGGTCTCCCACCGCAACCTGCTGGCCAACGAGTTGGCGATCCACCACAGCGTGGGGAGCGACCAGGACACCCGGCTCGGCGGCTGGCTGCCCTTCTACCACGACATGGGCCTGATCGGGCACATCCTGCACCCGCTCTACATGGGCGCCTCGGCCGCACTGATGTCGCCGATCTCCTTCCTCAAGCGGCCGTTGCGCTGGCTGCAGATGATCGGCGATCACCGGGTCACCGTCGGCGGCGGCCCCAACTTCGCCTACGACCTCTGCGTCCGCCGGGTCACCGACGAGCAGCTGGCCACCCTCGACCTGAGCAGCTGGCAGCAGGCCTGCAACGGCGCGGAGCCGATCCGGGCCGAGACCATCCGCGCCTTCACCGAGCGCTTCGCCCCGGCCGGCTTCCGTCCGGAGGCGTTCTTCCCCTGCTACGGCATGGCGGAGACCACCCTGCTGGTCTCCGGCGCCCCGCTGGGCGTGGCCCCGGTGTTCCGACGCGTCGACGCGCAGGCACTGGAGCTCGGCGAGCTGCACGACGTCCGGTCCGACGAGGCCGCCCGGACCCTGGTCAGCAGCGGCGTGGTCAAGGACTTCGACGTCCGCATCGTCGACCCGGAGACCTTCCAGGAGCAGCCCGAGGGCCACGTCGGCGAGATCTGGGCCAAGGGCGAGAGCGTGGCGTCCGGCTACTGGAAGCGCCCCGAGATCAACGAGGAGATCTTCAACGCGGCCATCGCCGGCGAGCCGGAGAGCGAAGGACCGGGCTGGCTGCGCACCGGCGACCTCGGCGTCCTGGACGGCGGCCAGCTGTACGTGACGGGCCGTCTGAAGGAGATGATCCTGATCAACGGGCGCAACATCTACCCGCACGACGTCGAGCGCGCGGTCCAGGCCCTGGACCCGGCCTTCGGCGTCGGCAGCGGCGCCGCGTTCTCGGTGGACGACGGCGAGGAGCACCTGGTGCTGGTGCAGGAGGTCCGCCCGAACGCCCCCGCCGCCGCCGACCTGCCGGCCCTGGTCTCGGCCGCACGCAGCCTGGTCAGCCGGGAGTTCACGGTGGCCGGCAGCATCCTGCTGGTCCGCCCCGGGACCATCCGCAAGACCACCAGCGGCAAGATCCAGCGGACCATGATGCGCAAGCTGCTGATCGAGGGCAAGCTCGTCCCGCTGCACGCCCAGGTCGAGGACGCGGTGGCCGCGCAGGTCGCCGAGGTCCTGGAACCGGTGGGCTGAACCGTGGAGCATGCCCCCTACCTGCTGGCCGAGCACCTGGAGCGGCAACTCGGCGACCCGGAGCTCCCGGGCACCGTCTTCAACCACGTGAACTGCCTGTCCCTGGACGAGCGGGAGGAGTTCCCCACCGCGATCTGCGCCCGGCTGGAGGAGCTCGGGCTGCAGGACTACTACGTCCCGGCGGAGCACGGCGGTCGGCTGGAGAGCTACGAACACCTGCTCCAGGTGATGCGTACGGTGGCGCGCCGCGACCTCACGGTGGCCATCGGGCACGGCAAGACCTACCTCGGTGGAGTCTGCGTCTGGGTGGCCGGAACCGCCGAGCAGGCGGAACGGCTCGGCCGGGCGATCCACGAAGGGCTACCGGTCTCGCTGGGACTCACCGAGCGCGCCCATGGCAGCGACCTGCTCGCAGGCGAGGTCCAGGGCGTGCCGGACGGGTCCGGGGGCTACCTGGTCAGCGGCGAGAAGTGGCTGATCAACAACGCCACCCGGAGCAGTCTGCTGTCGGTGCTGACCCGCACCGACCCGGCCGGGGGCCCGCGCGGCTACAGCGTGCTGCTGGTCGACAAGCGCCGGCTGCCCCGGGAGAGCTACCGCCACCTGGACAAGGTGCCCACCCACGGCATCCGTGGCGCGGACATCTCCGGGATCGCCTTCGACAACGCCCCGGTGTCCGCTGACGCCCTGGTCGGAGCCGTCGGCACCGGGCTGGAGACGGTGCTGAAGGCGCTCCAGCTGACCCGCACCATGTGTGCCGCGCTCTCGCTCGGCGCGGCCGACCACGCGCTGGCCCTCGGCCTGGACTTCGCCCGGGAGCGCGAGCTCTACGGCCGCACCCTGGTCCAGCTTCCGCAGGCCCGGCAGGCGCTCGCGGAGAGCGTGGCGGACGTGCTCGGCGACGAGGCCCTGGCGACGGTCGCCGCCCGGATGGTGCACACCGCCCCGGGCGAGCTCTCGGTCAGCGCCGCCGTCACCAAGTACCTGCTGCCGACGACCACCGAGGAGGTGATCGCACGGCTCACCCGGCTGCTCGGGGCCAGGGCCTTCCTCAAGGGCGTCTACGCCGACGGCCAGTTCCAGAAGGTCGACCGGGACCACCGGATCGTCGGCCTGTTCGACGGCAACACCCTGGTCAACCTGACCTCGCTGATCAGCCAGTTCCGCTCGCTGGTGCGGGCGCACCGGCGCGGCGGCGGCGACCGGGAGGCGGCCGTCGCCGCCTTCCGGCTGAGCCTGCCGCTGCCGCCCTCGGCGCCCGAGCGGCTCTCGCTGGTGGCCAGGCACGGCAGCGGAGTGCTGGCCTCGCTGTCCGACTCGGTGGCGTCGCTGCGCCTGGCCGCCGCCGAGGACCCGTCCTTCAAGCAGGCCCTGGCCGCCGCCGAGCGGCTGCTGCCGCTGGTCGACGAGGTGCACGCGGAGATGGCCGAGTACCAGGACGCGCTGGCCGAGGTGCCGGTCGCGGCCTTCGACACGGCCCGCCGGCTCAGCCTCTGCTTCGCTGCCGCCGCCTGCCTCGGCCTCTGGGCGCACACCCGGGCCGAGGCCGAGCAGGGCGCCACCGCCGGGCTCTGGGAGGGCGGGCTGTGGCTGCGGGCGGTCCTGGCCCGGCTGCTGGAAAGACTCGGCCTGCCTGAGGCCAAGGACCCGGAGGCGGGCGAGCAGCTCCTGGAACTGGCGCTGGAGCAGCGCTCGTCCGGCCGACTGGTCTCCCTCCTGCCCCTCGTACTGACCCCGGACCGCACGGCGACCGCCGTGGAGACAGATCACGCATATGTTGAGGAGGCGTCATGACAAGCGACGCCGTCATGCCGCCGGCTGACGCTCCGGACCGGCAGGAGGTTCGCGCGGCGGCCCGGGTCGCCGAGATCGAAGCGGTGCTGGGCGACCCGGGCGACCCGGTCAACCCGGTCGGCTACGCCAGGCTGCTGGAGGCGGACGAGGCCGGTGAGCTGCTCGCGGCCGGCGAGAAGGCACTGGACGAGCTGGGCCTCAACGCCGAGTTCGTCCCGGTGGCGGAGGGCGGACGGCTGGAGCGGATCGACTCGCTGGTGCGCATCCTGCGCCAGGTGTTCCGCCGGGACGTCGCGCTGGGCCTCGGCTACGGCGTCACCTCCTTCATGGCCTCGGTCAACGTCTGGACCGCAGGGGACGACCGGCAGCGCGAGCGGCTGGCCGGGATCCTGCTCGGCGGCGGGCGCGCCTCGGTGGCCTACCACGAGCTGGCGCACGGCAACGACTTCGTCCGCAACGAGTTCGAGGCCCGCCAGCAGGGCGACGGCGGCTTCCTGCTGCACGGCACCAAGCAGGTGATCAACAACGCCGGCCGGGCCGACGCCTGGCTGCTGTTCAGCCGCACCTCCGACGCACCGGGCTCGCGCAGCCACTCGGTGCTGATGGTGGAGCGCTCCGAGACGGACGCGCGGCGGCTGCGGATCCTGCCGCGCTACGAGACCGTCGGCGTCCGCGGCTGCCAGCTGTCGGGACTGGACTTCGACCAGGCCCCGGTACCGGAGCAGGCCCTGGTCGGCGGGCTCGGCCGGGGCGTCGAACTGGCGCTGCGGTCCTTCCAGATCACCCGCAGCGCGGTCCCCGGGATGGCCCTCGGCGCGGCCGACACCAGCCTCCGCACCGTGGTCTCCTTCGCCCTGGGCCGCAAGCTCTACCGCCGCTCGGTGATGGACATCCCGCACGCCAGGGCGACCCTCGGCGGCGCCTTCCTGGACCTGCTGACCAGCGACAGCCTCTCGCTGGTCGCCACCAGGGCGGTGCACCTGCTGCCGGAGGAGACCTCGGTCTACGCCTCGGCGGTCAAGTACCTGGTGCCCAAGCTGCTCACCGAGACCATGTACGAGCTGTCCATCGTGCTCGGGGCCCGCTTCTACGTCCGGGAGGGCGAGTTCGGCATCTTCCAGAAGCACATCAGGGACCTGCCGGTGCTGAGCCTCGGCCATGCCGGCTCGGCCGCCTGCCAGGCCACCATCATCCCGCAGCTGCCCCGGCTGGCTCGGCGCTCCTGGTTCCAGGGCGAGCCCGCCCCGGACGAGCTGTTCCAACTCCGCACCGACCTGCCGGAGATCCCGTTCCAGCGGCTCACCCTGGCCAGCGGCCGGGACAGCGTGAGCTGCGCACTGGTGGCCGCGGTGGCCTCGCTGCCCGACGGAACGCCCACCGAGGTGGCCCTCCAGTCGCTGGCCCTGCGGCTGATGGACGAGCTGCGGCAGCTCCAGGAGCAGAGCCTGGAGCTGTCGTTGGAGGACCGCACGGCACTGGCCTCACCGGCCAGCTTCGCGCTGGTGGACCGCTACACGGTGGTGCTGGCCGGGGCCTCCGTGCTGGGGGTGTGGCGGCAGGCGCAGGCGCTCGGCGACGACCGGTTCCTGGCCGACCCCGCCTGGGCCGCCGCCGCCCTGCACCGGCTGGTCCGGCGGCTCGGCTACCAGCCGGCGCCGCTGCCGGCCGGCTGCGAGGAGCAGGTCCACCAGGAACTGCTGCGCCGGTACGAGGAGCGGCACAGCTTCGACCTCTACGACACCCCGCTGGCGGGCTGAGCCCCGGCCGCCGGCCGCACGAACCGTCAGCAACCCTTATTCGGAGGACCTCATGAATGCCATCACCACCAACAACGCGGCGCCGTCGCACACCGCCGAGTCCCTGAGTGTCTGGCTGGTCGACCGTATCGCGGTGTACCTGAAGCGCACGCCGGCCGAGATCGACCCCAGCGTGCCGCTGGCCGAGTACGGACTCGACTCCGTGGCCGCGCTCAGCCTCTGCGGTGACATCGAGGAGGACTTCGACCTGGTCCTGGAGCCGACCGTGGCCTGGGACTACCCGACGGTGGAGGCGCTCGCGGGCCACCTGCTGGAGGAGTTCGCGAACCAGGCGGGACCGGCGCGATGAGAGAGATCGCCATAGTCGGCCTCGACTGCCGGTTCCCCGGGGCCCGCGACGCCCGGGGCTACTGGGAACTGCTGATGCGCTCCGGCGACGGCGTCGGCGAGGTGCCGGCCGACCGCTGGGACTCCGCCGAGTTCCTGTCGCCGGAGGGCGGCGAGGGCCGGACCAACACCGGCTTCGGCGGCTTCATCGACGACCCGGACGCCTTCGACAACGAGTTCTTCACGGTCTCCCCGCGCGAGGCCGCCGCCATGGACCCGCAGCAGCGGGTCCTGCTCCAGTGCGCCTGGCGCGCCCTGGAGGACAGCGGAACGGCCCCGGCGACGCTGGCCGGCAGCAGCACCGGGGTCTTCGTCGGGATCATGGGCAACGAGTGGGCCCACCAGCACCTGACCGACTTCGACCGGATCACCGCCCAGGTCGGTTCCGGCAACGGCTACTGCATGACGGCCAACCGGATCTCGTACCACCTCGACCTCAAGGGCCCGAGCATGGCCGTGGACACGGCCTGCTCCTCCTCCCTGGTGGCGGTGCACCTCGCGGCCAACGCGCTGCTCGCGGGCGAGTGCGACACCGCGCTGGCCGCGGGCGTCAACATCACCGTCTCGCCCGCCCTCGGCATCTTCTACACCCAGGCCGGACTCTCCGCGCCGGACGGCCGCTGCAAGCCGTTCAGCGCGGACGCCGACGGCATCGGGCGCGGCGAGGGCGTCGGCGTGGTGGTGCTGCGCCGACTGGAGGACGCGCTGGCCGAGGGCCAGCAGGTCTACGCCGTGATCCGGGGCACCGCCGTCAACCAGGACGGCCGCAGCAACGGCATCACCGCCCCCAACCGCTGGTCCCAGCAGGCGGTGCTGGAGGCCGCCTACCGCCGTGCCGGGGTCGAGCCCGCGGACGTGGTCTTCACCGAGGGGCACGGCACCGGAACCGAACTCGGCGACATGATCGAGACCAAGGCCCTGGGCGCGCTGCACGCGGGCCGCTCGGCCAACCCGATGGCCCTGGGCTCGGTCAAGGGCAACCTCGGCCACACCGAGGGCGCGGCCGGGATCGCCGGACTGATCAAGGTCGCGCTGTCGCTGCACCACCGCACCGTCCCCGCCAGCCGGTTCGCCGCAAGGGAGAACCCCCAGCTGGAGCTGGCCGCCAAGGGCATCAAGCTGTTGAAGGCGCCGCTGCGGCTGCCGATGGGCCGGCACGTCGCCGGCCTCAGCAGCTTCGGCATGGGCGGCACCAACGCCCACGCCGTGCTGGCCTCCGCCCCGCCGCAGGCCGTCCGTCCCGTGGCCGACCAGGGCGGTGCGGTGTTCACCGTCAGCGCCTCCAGCGTCGACGCGCTGCGCCGCAACCTGCGGGTCCAGGCCGACGCGCTGGAGCGGCGCCGGGTCTCGCTGGACCAGCTGTGCTGGAGCAGCAACCAGGTGAAGACCGGGCTGCGGATCCGCTTCGCACTGCCCGCCGACGAACTGGGCGCCCTGGTGGCCGACCTGCGCGCGGTGGCCGAGGACGAGGAGCGGCTGTCCCGGCACGCGAACCGACCGACCGGGCGGCCCAAGGTGGCCTTCCTGTTCTCCGGCCAGGGCGCGCAGGCCCCCGGGATGACCATGCGGCTCTACCGCGAGTCCGCCGTCTACCGGCAGCACCTGGACCGCGTGGACGCGGCCCTGCGCCCGCACCTCGGCGAGTCCGTGGTCGAACTGCTGCAGTCCGGCGACGAGCGGGTGCACCGCACCGGCATCGCCCAGCCCGCGCTCTTCGCGGTCGGCTACGCCCTCGCCCGCACCCTGCAGGACCTCGGCGTCGAACCGGCGCAGCTGCTCGGCCACAGCGTCGGCGAGTACGCGGCGGCGGTCCTCGCCGACGCCCTCTCGCTGGAGCAGGCGGCGCGGCTGATCACCATCCGGGGACGGCTGATGGACGCCCTCCCCGACGGCGGCGGAATGCTCTCGGTCTTCGCCCCGGTCGAGGACATCCGCCGACTGGCCGAGGGCTTTCCGACGGTCGGCGTCGCCGCCGTCAACGGCCCGCTGCAGACGGTGCTCTCCGGCGACCTGGCGAGCCTGGCGGAGATCGCCGGCGACCTGGCCGAGGCCGATGTGGAGACCAGGGCGCTGAAGGTGTCCCACGCCTTCCACTCCCCGCTGATGGAGCCGATGCTGGCGGAGTTCGCCGAGGCCGCCCGGGGCCTGGGCGGGGTGCCCCGACTCCCGTTCTACTCCACCGTGCACGGCCGGATGCTGCGCCCCGGGGAGCCCCTGGACGCCGACTACTGGGTGCGGCACGTCGGAGCGACCGTGCTGTTCGCGGACGCCACCGAGGCGCTGCTCGCGGCCGGACCCACCCATGTGCTGGAGATCGGCCCCCGTCCGATCCTGGGCGGCCTGGTCCGCCGGCTGCGCCCGCCGGCCGGGCTGCGCAGCCTGCACCCGCTCTCCGGCGAGGAGCCGGGCCTGCGGCAGCTGGCCGCGTTGGCGGCCCAGCTCTACCAGGACGGCATCAACCCGCACTGGGAGGCGCTCTACCCGGAGGAGTCCCGGCGGCAGATCCGGATGGCCCCCTACGCCTTCTCCGAGGCGCACCGCTACTGGAACACCCCGCCGACCCGTCACGGCCGGACCGAGCTTCGGGTGCAGCCCGCGCCCGACCAGGCCCCGTCCGCCGGACGGCCGGACACCGGCCCGGCCCGGCTCACCCTGCCCGGCCGCGCCGCCTTCGCCGGGCGCGTCCCGGAGCAGGTGCTGGCGGCCGTCGCCCTGGTCGGCGGCTACTCCCTGGACGAGCTCTCACCCGGCTCCCGGCCGTACGAGGACCTGTGCTTCGACTCGGTGATGCTGCTGGAGCTGAAGAAGCAGGTGGAGAAGCGGCTGCCCGAGGTCCAGGAGGTCTCGGTGCCGGAGCTGCTGCCGGTGCTGTCCACGCTGGGCGAACTGGTCGCCTTCTACGAGCAGCGGGCCGGCGTCGCCGCAGCGGCCTCGTGACCCGGCGGCCCGAGCCCCATCCCCATCCCCATCCCAAGAGTCAGACCCAGAGTCAGACCCAGCACCAGACAAGGAGCAGATGATGGACGGTCGGGAGGCATACCTCCTCTCCATCGGGACAGCCCTGCCGGGCGACCCGGTGGACAACGCCCAACTCGCCAAGGCGCTCGGCGTCAGCGAGGAGTGGATCGAGGTCTTCATCGGGACCAGGACCCGGCACTTCGCCCGGGACTTCGCCACCGGCGAGGTCCGCTGGAGCCTCGCCGACCTCTGCGCCGCCGCTGCGGAGCGGGCGGTCGCGGCGGCCGGAGTGGACGCGGCGTCCATCGACTTCGTGGTGATGGGCACCGCCACCCCGGACGCGCTGATGCCGGCCACCGTCAACATGGTCGCCGACCAGCTCGGCCTGGACCAGATTCCCACCTACCAGCTGCAGTCCGGCTGCGCGGGCGCGGTCCAGGCCCTCGACCTGGCCCGGACCCTGGTCACCAGCACCGGCGGCACCGGGCTGGTGATCGGCGGCGACGTCTGCAGCAAGCACCTCGACCTGCGCCGGGACCTCACCGCCGCCGCCCCGAGCGAACTGGTCAACTACGTCCTGTTCGGCGACGGCGCCGGAGCCGTGCTGCTCGGCCCCGAGCCGACCGGTGAGGCGGTCGCGCTGCGTCGGGTGCTTAACCGCGTCACCGGGCTCGGGCGCAAGCCGGGACAGGTGATCGAGTGGTTCGGCATGGCCGACCGGGACAGCGGGAAGCAGGCGATCAACGAGGACTACAAGGCGATCGAGGAGTCCGTCCCGGCCATGGCCGAGGAGATCCTTTGGGAGCTGCTGGACGAACTCGGCTGGTCTGCCGACGAGTTGGACTACCTGCTGCCGCCCCAGCTGTCCGGGACGATGACCGCGAAGATCAACTCCAGGCTCAATCTGCCCGGCGCCGTCGAGGTGTCCTGCGTCGCGGACACCGGTAACAACGGCAACGCCCTGCCCTTCCTGCAGACCGAGCTGCTGCTGAAGCAGATGACCAGCGGTCAGAAGGCCCTGGCCGTGGCGGTTGAGTCGAGCAAGTGGCTCAAGGCCGGATTCGCCCTGGAAAAGCTCTGACAGCCGCCCGTTCCCTGCCCGTTCCCTGCCCGTTCCCGCCCGACCCGGCTATCCCAGGAGGAGAGCACTGTGACCGCTCCGATCGCCACGCCCGAGGACTATGTCGTGCTGCTGCGCGACGCCACCGGTCTGGACCTGGACCTTCCCGCACTCGAGAGCGACTTCGACTCCCTTCCCGGCTGGGACTCGCTGCACCTGCTGAAACTGGTCTCGGCCCTGGAGCGGGCCACCGGGCAGCGGATCCCGGTGGGCAGGGTCCTGGAGGCCCGCAGCCTGGAGCAGATCCGCCGGGTGGCGGTCGGCGCATGACCGGGCCCCGGATCGTGCCGGTCCAGGGCCGCCGGCACACGGTCTACTTCCAGGAGTTCGCGGCCCGGCAGCGGGCGGTCTTCCTGGACACCGAGGTGGACATGGCGCGGGTGGAGGCCCACCGCGAGGCCGCCCGCGACGCCTCGGGCCGCACCTTCTCCCGGGTCAGCTACGTGCTGTTCGCGGTCGGCCGGGTGCTCGCCGAGTACCCGGCCGCCAATGCGGTGATGGCCCCGGGCTGGCCCAGCCGCTGGCGCGCGCCGCGGGTCGCCCGCTACGACGGGGTCACCGCCAAACTGGCGCTGGACCGCGAACTGCAGGGCGAGCGCAGCGTGCTGTCGGCGCTGGTGCCCGGTGTCGAGCGGGCCGGCCTGGCCGAAATCCAGCAGCGGGTCGACCGCTACCGGGGCCCCGGCACCGACCAGCTGCCCGAGTTCGCCGGGGTGCGCAAGCTGGTCCGGCTGCCGGTGCCGCTGGGACGGCTGGCGTTCGGGCTGGCCATGCGCGACCTCGCCCGCCGGGAGCAGGTCTTCGGCACCGTCTCGGTCAGCTCGCTCGGCCACGGCCAGGTGGACGGCTTCCACTCGGTCGGCGGCACCGCGCTCACCGTCAACCTCGGACGGGTCGTGGACCGTCCGGTGGTGCGGGACGGCGCGGTCGCCGTCGTCCCGGTCATGCGGCTGAACCTGGCCTTCGACCACCGTGTCGTGGACGGTGCCCTGGCTTCCGACGTGCTCGGCGCACTCAAGCAGCAACTGGAGGAATTCGATGACCGCAGCGGAGCGGAGCCGGTCGGTGCAGCCGTTCGGACCGCTGATCAGGATCGCCGGCCGGGACGGGCCCTGGCACCGGATCGGCGCTGACCTGGCCGCGTACGGCACCGCGCTGGTCTACGCCCGCACCGGGGACTGGCGGCCGGACCAGGCCCCCGGCCCCCGGCTCCGGGCCCTGCTGGGCCGGGACTGGAGCCGCTACCTGGACCTGTCCCGGCCGGACGTCAGGAACCGCTTCGCCGCCTCCCGGGTACTGCTCAAGTACGCGGCCGGGGCGGCGCTCCAGGTTGCACCGGAGTCCCTGGAGCTGGGCTACCGCTCCACCGGCCGCCCCTATCTGCGCGGCAACGACGCGCTGGACATCAGCCTCAGCCACACCGAGGGGCTGCTCCTGGTCGGACTGACCACCAGTGGCTTCATCGGCGTCGACGTGGAGGACGCGCGCCGCGAGTTCCACGAGGCCGGCCTGGCACGGCACTGGTGCACCCCCGACGAACTGGCCCGGATCGAGGCGCTGGCGCCGGAGCTGCGCGACCCGGCACTGGTGCGGTTGTGGACGCTCAAGGAGTCCTACAGCAAGGCGCTCGGCCTCGGCATGCAGTTCCGCTTCACCGATTTCGGCTTCGACTACGAGCACGACGGGCGGATCACCGCGCGCACCGTCGAGGACGCCCCGGTCGGCCCGAACGACTGGGCCTTCCAGAGCTATGCGCTGGACGACGACTTCACCGTCAGCTCGGCCGTCTACAACGTCGGCTTCGGCTCGACCGATGACACGGCGGCGCACACCATGCTCGACCTCAGCCTGTTCGACGCGGTCGCCTCCGTGCTCGGCGACGAGGAGTCCGCGGCCGACGCCGGCGAGAGCTGGTGACCGGCGCGGGCGGCGGGGCGCGGCGCCACCGCGCTCGGACCCGCGCTTAGGCAGTACGCAAGTCCTCCAGGGCACGCTCGTTCGAAGCGGGGGCGGCTACTGACGGCGGCGCTCCGGACGAGGAAAGGCGGCCCGTTCCAGTGACCACGACCACAGCCGAACTTCGCCCTTTGGACATGGCCTTCTGGAGCCTCGAGTCCGAAGCGGCGCCGCTGCACCTCGGTGCGCTGCTGCACTTCGGGCCCGGCGGAGCGCCGGACGCCGAGTCGCTGGTGTCCCTGCTCGCCGAACGCGCGGGCCGCTCGGCCCGCCTCCGCCAGCGGGTGCACGTGCCGTGGAACCCGCTGGACCCGCCGCGCTGGGTCGACGACCCCCGCTTCGCCGCCCGGCAGCACATCGGGGTCCACCCGCTGGAGGGTCCGGGCGCGCTGGAACGGGTCACTGCCGCGCTGATGGCGGCGCCGCTGCGGCGCGAGCTGCCGCCCTGGGAGATCCACCTCCTCACCGGCGGCGGACTCGCCCAGGGCTTCACCCTGCTGCTGAAGGTGCACCACGCGGCCGTGGACGGCCTGCGCGCGGTCGAGCTCGGGGTCAGGCTGCTGGACCGGCTGGAGGCGGACCGGCAACCCGCCCCCGAACCACCGCCGTCCCGACACCCGGGCCTGGCCGCCGGGTTGGCGGCGGGGCTGGACGGGTTCACCCGGCGTACCCTGCGCTCGGCCCGGGTCGCGGCCGAGGTCGCCACGGCCGTGGTCGGCAGCCGGGTCGCGGAGGGCTGGCGGCCGGTCGGTACACCGCTGCACACCGGCGCGACCGGGACCACGGGCGCGGTCGCCGGGGAGCGGGTCCTGGCGCTGCCGTCGCTCGCCACCCGCGACCTCCAGCTGATCCGCCGGGCGCACGGGGGCACCCTGCACGACATCGTCCTGGCCGTGGTCGCCGGCGGGCTGCGGCGCTGGTTCCTGGACCTGGGCCGCGACCCCGCGCTGCGCAGCACCCGCGTCCTGGTGCCGGTCAGCCAACGGGCCCGGACCGAGGACGCCGAGCAGGGCAACCAGCTCTCCGGATTCCTGGTCACCCTGCCGCTGGCCGAACCGGACCCGCTGATCCGGCTCTACCGGGTGCGGGAGGCGATGTCCGCGCACAAGGCGCGCGGTCCGCTGCGCGGCCCCGGCGCCGTCGCCACCCTGCCGGACCTGCTGCCGCCCGGGGTCCAGCGCTTCACCGGGCCGCTGCTGCGGCCCTCGGCCCCGCTGCTCTTCGACGCCCTGGTCACCGACGTCCCGCTGCCGGGCCTGCGGTTCACCCTCGCCGGAGCCCCGCTCACGGCCATGAACCCGCTGCCGCCGCTGGCCCAGGGCCACACCCTCGCCATCGCGGCCAGCCGCTACCGCGACCGGGTGCACCTCGGCATCCACGGCGAGGCCGACCCCGACCGCGACCCCCGCGACCTCTCGGCCATGCTCGCGGCCGAGGTCCGCACCCTGCTGCAGCTGTCCTGACCTGCCCCCGCGTCGCCCGGCTGCCATCCCTGCCGAGCCGCCGGACGCCCCGGGGACGCGCCCTGCCACCTCAGCACTCGATGACGTTGACCGCGAGGCCGCCCCGGGAGGTCTCCTTGTACTTGACCTTCATGTCGGCGCCGGTCTCCTTCATCGTCTTGATCGCCTTGTCCAGCGAGACGTGGTGGCGGCCGTCGCCGCGCAGCGCCATCCGGGCGGCGGTGACCGCCTTGACCGAGGCCATGCCGTTGCGCTCGATGCAGGGGATCTGGACCAGGCCGCCGACCGGGTCGCAGGTGAGGCCGAGGTTGTGCTCGATGCCGATCTCGGCGGCGTTCTCGACCTGCTCCGGGGTGCCGCCGAGGACCTCGGCCAGGCCGCCGGCCGCCATGGAGCAGGCCGAGCCGACCTCGCCCTGGCAGCCGACCTCGGCGCCGGAGATCGAGGCGTTCTCCTTGAAGAGCATCCCGATCGCGCCGGCGGTCAGCAGGAAGCGGACGATGCCGTCGTCGTCCGCGCCCTGGATGAAGTTCAGGTAGTAGTGCAGGACCGCCGGGATGATGCCGGCCGCGCCGTTGGTCGGGGCGGTGACCACCCGGCCGCCGGCCGCGTTCTCCTCGTTCACGGCCATCGCGTAGAGGGTGACCCACTCCATCGCGTTGGCCGGGCTGATGCCCTCGGTGCGCAGGGCCCGGGAGGCGGGGGCGGCGCGGCGGCGGACCTTGAGGCCGCCGGGCAGGATGCCCTCGTGGTTCATCCCGGCGCGGACGCACTCCTGCATCACGTCCCAGATCGCCAGCAGGCCGGAGCGGATCTCGTCCTCGGTGCGCCAGGCCTTCTCGTTCTCCAGCATCAACGAGGAGACGGACAGGCCGGTCTCGGAGGCCAGCCGCAGCAGCTCGGCGCCGGTCCGGAACGGGTAGCGGAGCACGGTGTCGTCGGGCTTGACCCGGTCCGCGCCGATGGCGTCCTCGTCGACGACGAAGCCGCCGCCGACCGAGTAGTAGGTCTTCTCCAGCAGCGGCGCGCCCTCGGCGTCGAAGGCCGCGAGGGTCATCCCGTTGGCGTGGTACGGCAGCGAGCGGCGGCGGTGGAGTATCAGCTGGGTGTCGGGGTCGAAGGCGATCCCGTGGTCGCCGAGGAGCGAGAGCCGCCGGTCGGCCTTGATCCGTTCGACGTCCAGGTCGGCCTTGGCGATGTCCACGGTGCGCGGGGAGTTGCCCTCCAGCCCCAGCAGGACGGCCTTCGGGGTGCCGTGGCCGTGGCCGGTCGCGCCCAGCGAGCCGAAGAGCTCGGCCCGGAGCGAGACGGTCTGGGCGAGCAGGCCCTCGGACTTCAGCCGGCGCGCGAACATCCGCGCCGCCCGCATCGGTCCGACCGTGTGGGAGCTGGACGGCCCGATGCCGATGGAGAAGAGGTCGAAGACGCTGATGGCCACGGGAGACGCCCTTGTCTTGGTGGTGGGGGTGCGGTGCCGGGAAGGGCCCGAGGTCGGGGCCCGGTGGCGCGGTTGCGCGGGTGCGCGCGGGAACGAGTTGCGCGGGTCGGGTACGTGCGGCGGGGCACCGGCCCACTGTCCAGTGTGCGCGGTGCCCCGCCGAATGGATCCGGATCCGGTCCGGAACGGCTCCCGAACAGCGTCGGAACAGTTCGCTACGGACCGGCCGGAGCCGGGGCCTACAGGCCCGGGTAGAGCGGGTGCTTCTCGGCCAGGGCGGTGACCCGGGCGGCGAGGGCCGACTTCACGGTCTCGTCGAAGGAGGGCTTGAGCGCCTCCGCGATGATGTCCGCGACCTCGGTGAAGTCCTCGGCGCCGAAGCCGCGGGTGGCCAGCGCCGGGGCGCCGATCCGCAGGCCGGAGGTGACCATCGGCGGACGGGGGTCGAACGGGATGGCGTTGCGGTTGACGGTGATGCCCACCGAGTGCAGCCGGTCCTCGGCCTGCTGGCCGTCGAGCTCCGAGTTGCGCAGGTCGACCAGGACCAGGTGGACGTCGGTGCCGCCGGACAGCACGGAGACGCCGGCCGCCGTGGCGTCCGGCTGGGTGAGCCGGTCGGCGAGGATCTTCGCGCCCTCAAGGGTGCGCTGCTGGCGGTCCTTGAACTCCTCCGTCGCGGCGACCTTGAAGGCCACCGCCTTGGCGGCGATCACGTGCTCCAGCGGACCGCCCTGCTGGCCGGGGAAGACCGCGGAGTTGATCTTCTTGGCGTACTCGGCCTTGGAGAGGATCACGCCGCCGCGGGGGCCGCCGAGGGTCTTGTGGGTGGTGGTGGTGACCACGTCGGCGTAGGGCACGGGGGAGGGGTGCAGCCCCGCCGCGACCAGGCCGGCGAAGTGCGCCATGTCCACCATCAGCAGCGCGCCGACCGAGTCGGCGATCCGGCGGAAGGCGGCGAAGTCGAGCTGGCGCGGGTAGGCGGACCAGCCGGCGATGATCAGCTGCGGCTGGTGCTCCTTGGCGAGGCGCTCGACCTCGTCCATGTCGACCAGGTTGGTCTCCGGGTCGACGTGGTACGCGGCCACGTTGTACAGCTTGCCGGAGAAGTTGATCTTCATGCCGTGGGTCAGGTGACCGCCGTGGGCCAGGTCCAGGCCCAGGATCGTGTCGCCCGGCTTGATCAGCGCGAACATCGCGGCGGCGTTGGCCGACGCGCCCGAGTGCGGCTGGACGTTGGCGTGCTCGGCGCCGAACAGCGCCTTGACCCGGTCGATCGCCAGCTGCTCGACCACGTCGACGTGCTCGCAGCCGCCGTAGTAGCGGCGGCCGGGGTAGCCCTCGGCGTACTTGTTGGTCAGCACCGAGCCCTGTGCCTCCAGCACCGCGACCGGGGCGAAGTTCTCGGAGGCGATCATCTCCAGGGTGGACTGCTGGCGGTGCAGCTCGGCGTCCACGGCGGCGGCGACCTCGGGGTCGAGCTCGTGCAGAGACTGGTTCAGAACCGTCATGGTGTTCTTCCTCGGAGAGGTCTGGAGTGCTCAGGCGCCGGTGTGGGCGGAGTACTCGTCGGCGGTCAGCAGGCCCTCGGGCGTGCCGTCGAGGCGGATCTTGAACAGCCAGCCCTCGGTGAAGGAAGCGGAGTTGACCAGCGACGGGTCGTCCACCACGGCCTGGTTCGCCTCGACGACCTCGCCGGTCGCGGGGGAGTACAGGTCGCTGACCGACTTGGTCGACTCCAGCTCACCGCAGGTCTCGCCCGCGGTCACGGTGTCGCCGACCTCGGGAAGCTGCACGTAGACCACGTCACCGAGCGCGTTGGCGGCGAAGGCGGTGATGCCCACGGTCGACACGCCGTCCTCGGCGGTCGTCAGCCACTCGTGTTCCTTGCTGTACGTGAGGTGCTGGGGGTTGCTCATGGTGTCGATTCTCCAGGATGAGGTACGGGAACGGCGAAACGGGTCGCCCACCGTCCAGGTGGTGGACGGCGGCGGGGGAGCGGCGCTGCGGTGGGTCAGCGGGCGCGCTTGTAGAACGGCAGGGCGACGACCCCGACCGGCTCGTGGCTGCCGCGGACGTCCACGGCGACGGTGCTGCCCGGCTCGGCGTGCGCGGCGTCCACATAGGCCATCGCGATCGGCTTGCCCAGCGTCGGCGAGGGCGCGCCGGAGGTGATCGAGCCGATGACGGTGCCGTCGGTCGCCGACACCACGTCCATCCCGGCACGCGGCACCCGGCGTCCGGGCGAGACCAGGCCGACCAGGACCCGCGGCGGCTGGGCGGCGGCCTCGGCGGCGGCCTTCTCCAGCGCCACCCGGCCGACGAAGTCCCCGCCGTTGGTGGTCTTGTCGAAGCGGACGACCCGGCCCAGGCCGGCGTCGAAGGGGGTGAGCGAGGTGGTCAGCTCGTGGCCGTAGAGCGGCATGCCGGCCTCCAGCCGCAGGGTGTCGCGGCAGGACAGCCCGCAGGGGACCAGTCCGGACCCGGCGCCCGCCGCCGTCAGGGCCTCCCAGAGCGCCACCGCGTCACCGGGCGCGACGAACAGCTCGAAGCCGTCCTCGCCGGTGTAGCCGGTGCGGGCGAGAAGTGCCGGGCGGCCGGCCACGGTGGTCGGCAGGGCGGTGTAGTACTTCAGCGCCGGCAGGTCGGCCTCGGTGAGCGGGGCGAGGATGCCGGTCGCCTCCGGGCCCTGGATCGCGATCAGCGCGTAGGCGTCGCGGTCGTCGCGGACCACGGCGTCGAAGCCGGCCGCGCGCTCGGTCAGCGCGTCCAGGACCACCTGGGCGTTGGAGGCGTTGGCGACGACCAGGAACTCGGTCTCGCCGGTGCGGTAGACGATCAGGTCGTCCAGGATGCCGCCGTCCGGGGCACAGATCATGGTGTAGCGGGCGCGGTTCACGCCCAGCGCGGAGACGAAGCCGACCAGCGCGTGGTCGAGCAGCTCGCCCGCCTGGGGGCCGGTGAGGGTGATCTCGCCCATGTGGGAGAGGTCGAACAGGCCGGCCCGGTTGCGGACGGCGAGGTGCTCCTCGCGCTCGCTGCCGTAGCGCAGCGGCATGTCCCAGCCGGCGAAGTCGGTCATGGTGGCGCCCAGGGCGCGGTGCACGGCGTCCAGCGCGGTGAGGCGCAAGGGCGCAGCGGCGGTCGAATCGGGGGACGACATGGAAAGGACTCCTCGGTGCTCTCGGACAGGCGCATGCAGGGCATGCCGCAGCGGGGCTCTCCCCCTCTGTCGCTGCAACCTGAGAGCTTCACCGGGCGCCCGCCGGAGAACGGGGACGCGCGGCTTGCACCGTTGGTGGGCCTGCCCCGGGCGTACGCCCGCGGTCGACCACTTTCCAGATGTGCCTCGCCCGTGCGGTAGCTGTGCCTGAGAGTTTCCGGGGAGGGCTTGCTCCTTCGGCGCCGACTGCAACCCCGCTCCCGCCGGGGGAGGTGGGGCTGGCCTGGCTCTCCCGCGCGGGTTCGAACGGCCGGTGTGAAGTTGTTGGGCACGCTCATCATGGCATGGAGCGCGGGCCGGTCGCAGGGGCGCGTCGCCCGCCCGCCCGGCGAAGGTGTCCCGCGCCGCAGTGACAGCCGCGGTGACGGCCGTAGTGACATACATCGCGTCCGTCCCCTGCGGCCGGGTCGCGGTCGTTATCCTGCGAGGAGGTCACGTCGGAGAACGGTGGTAGGGACGATGCAGCACCCGGTGATTCCGGCGCAGAGCGCGACCGGCGGCTGGCCCGCCAACGAGCTGGAGCAGGTGCTCACCAGCGCCGTCGGCGACCCGGGCGCGACACCGCGGGTGGTCGAGGTGCTGCGCCGCAGCCACGTCTGGCTGCCGCTGCCCGGCGGACCCACCCGCGACGGTTCGACGCTGGACCTGCCGACGACCGAGCTGGCCGGCCAGCCCTTCGTGCCGGTGTTCAGCTCCGAGGAGCAGTTCCGGCTGATCGCCGGCGACCTGCCGTTCGCGGTGGCGCCGGTGTGCGAGCTGGCCGAGGGGATGCCGCTGGGCGTCGGGATCGTGGTCAACCCGGAGGGCGCGGTCGGGATCCCGATTCCGGCGGGCGGGGTGCCCCAGCTGCGCGGCGCCACCGACGCCCGCGCGGCGGCCGAGCCGAGGGCCGCCTTCGCCGCCCGGCTGGGGCTGCGGGTGCCCGAGGCGCACGAGGACCCGGTGGAGTTCCTGGTCGCGGCGATCGGTGAACTCTCGGTCACGCCCGTGGTGCTGACGGCCCGCCGGGCGCTGGTCCAGGTCGAGCAGGACCGGGAGAAGCTGTTCGTCGGGGTGGAGCTGGCCCGCGCCGAGGTCCAGGACCAGCAGGCCGCCAACCTGGCCCTGGGCCGGGCGCTGGGCGCGGTGCCGCTGCCCTGGGAGGTCGGGATCGTGCTGCTGAACGTGGTCGACGACCCGCTCGCGGACTGGATGCTGACCTCGGTCCAGCCGTTCTTCGCCCGTGCCTAGCGGGATAGGCTGAGCTGTTCGAAAGGGAGCAGGCCGAGACGGGCGCGCGGGGAGAGGGCGGCAGAGTGGTCCAGGCAGGCGGCGGGGGCGCCATCGAGCGGGCGCTGCTGGAGGTGGCTCCGGGGCGCTTCGACACGTACGAGGCACTGCTGGGCGCTCTCGGCGAGGGCCAGGTGTGGATGCTGCTCTGGTTCGGCGAGGCCGGTCGGCCGGACGCCCAGTACGGGAACATGGAGGTCGGCGGCTTCGGCTACGCGCCGTGCGTGACCTCGGCCGAGCAGCTCGCGGCGAGCGGCTGGTCCCGGGCGCACCAGGTGGGCAGCGGGCGTGAGGTCGCCGCCGCGCTCTACCGGGAGCGCTGGGGCCTGTGGCTGAACCCGCACCAGCCCGGCGGCGGGGTCGGCGTGCCCTGGGCGGACCTGCGCCGGGTCGCGGGCGGCCTGGACCGGCTGCCGGCCGGTCCGCTGCAGATCGGCGAGCCGGAGGTGCGGGCCGACGGCTTCTACGCGGCGCTGGCGCAGTCGGCGCAGGCGACGCCGGTGGTGCGCTCGCTGCGCCGGGCCTGGGTCCGTCCGGCCTGGGGCGAGCCGTACCTGGTGATCGGACTCGACCTCTTCGACTCCGGACCGGCCGCGGTGGAGTCGGTGCGGCTGATGATGGAGCACTCGCTGGGCTCCGCCCCGGCCGGGGTGGCGGTCTCGACGGTGGCGATGTCCGATCCGTATGATCCGGTGGCGCTGTGGCTCCAGGTGCGCGCGGCGCCGTTCTACGACCGTGCTGTCCAGTACTGACGCTCCTGCCCCTTGCGTCCGTTTCGTAGTAGGACGTCCGGTGCCTGCCGTCCCGCGCCGCCCGGGTCGCGGGCCGAATAATGCTGTGCCGTGGGCCCATCCGGACCGTACCCGAACGGTCGGCGAGAGGTGACGCTCAGTCAATTGCGCTCACTGTGACACTCGTAGCAGTGGTGTCAAGAACGCGCTGGCCTGCCGTGAAGCGTTTCCGCAGCCTGGACGGCACTCCCGGGTCCAGGTAACAGTCGTGTGAATTGATGTATTCGCATATCTCGGCCATGCATCGAAGCAGATCACAGTTGGGCATCCATTGCCCTTCAGGGGTGGCGGATCTGCTTCCCGCTGTTGAAGAGTGACGCCTCAACGACGCGCCCCGGGCGCGGAGTAACGCCGTGTCGAGGGGTCGCCGTCACATCCGACGGGCCGGTCCCGCGGCACTCGCGGGCTGGGCGGAACACCTCCGCGCAGGCCGGGGTGCCGAGGCGCGGCAGCGGAAGTTCTGGGCCTGTTCCGAGTATGACAATTACCTTCCGAACGCCGGACAATCAGACGCAGCATCGCGGGTTCATCGCGCCACGGATCGTTCGTACCACTGCACTTGGCACCATCAGTGAGACTGCTAGGGAGTCAACACGCCATGTCTGCGCCACTAGAGGTCACTGGATCAGCCGACGAGGCAGGGCCGGACGACGGCGCGCCCACAACTGCGGGCAAGGGGATCGAGGGCCGCTCGCTCGGCCGGATCGCCTGGACCCGGCTGCGCCGCGACAAGGTCGCCATGGCCGGTGGCATCGTGGTCGCCCTGCTGGTGCTGCTCGCGGTGCTGGCCAAGCCGATCGAGTCCCTCTTCGGACTGCACCCCAACGCCTTCCACCAGAACCTGATCGACCCGGTGCTGCTCAAGCCCACCGGCTCCTTCGGCGGCATGAGCTTGGCCCACCCGCTGGGCGTGGAACCGCAGTTCGGGCGCGACCTGCTGTCCCGGGTGATCGAGGGCTCCTGGGTCTCGCTGGCGGTGGCCTTCGGCGCGACCATCCTCTCCAACGTCATCGGCATCGTCCTCGGCGTCGCCGCCGGTTACTACGGCGGCTGGGTCGACTCGGTGGTCAGCCGGCTGATGGACATCTTCCTGGCCTTCCCGCTGCTGCTGTTCGCCATCGCGCTCTCCGCCTCGCTGCAGAACGGGGCCTTCGGGCTGACCGGGCTGCCGCTGGAGATCAGCGTCCTGATCTTCGTCATCGGCTTCTTCAACTGGCCCTACATGGGCCGGATCGTGCGCGGCCAGACGCTCTCGCTGAAGCAGCGCGAGTTCGTCGAGGCCGCCCGCAGCCTCGGCGCCCGCGGCCCGTACATCCTGTTCAAGGAGCTGCTGCCGAACCTGGTCGCCCCGATCATCGTCTACTCGACGCTGCTGATCCCGACCAACATCCTCTTCGAGTCGGCGCTGAGCTTCCTCGGCGTGGGCATCGAGCCGCCGCAGGCCTCCTGGGGCGGGATGCTCAGCGAGGCGGTCCCGTTCTACAGCGCCGACCCCGAGTTCATGCTCGTGCCCGGTCTGGCGATCTTCGTCACCGTCCTCGCCTTCAACCTGCTCGGCGACGGGATCCGGGACGCCCTCGACCCGCGTGCCAACTGACCGGTCCCACCAACCCATCGTGCGAAGGGGAAACCACCAACGATGAACAGCAGCAAGCGCAAGAGGACCCTCGCGGTCCTGGCCACCGCCGCCTCAGCGGCGATGGCGCTGACCGCCTGCAGTTCGGGCAGCTCCGGCTCCGGCTCCGGCGGTTCGGGTTCGGCCAAGGCCGGCGCGGCCGTCTACAACGCCGGCAACACCAGCCGGATCAACCCCTCCACGGCGACCGGCGGCACGGAGACCTACGAGCTCTCCAGCACCCCCGACTCGATGGACCCGGGCAACACCTACTACGACTACATGTGGGACTTCAGCCGGCTGTACGCGCGGGCGCTGACCACCTTCGCGCCCACCCCCGGGAGCAAGAGCCTCACCCTGCAGCCCGACCTGGCCACCGGCCTCGGCGTGGCCAGCAACAACGACAAGACCTGGACCTACACCATCCGGGCCGGGCTCAAGTTCTCCAACGGCCTGCCGATCACCTCGGCCGACGTCAAGTACGCGGTGGAGCGCAGCAACTTCGCCCCCGCCGTGCTCAGCAACGGGCCGACGTACTTCAACAACCTGCTGGTCCAGAACACCACGGCGTACCAGGGCCCCTACAAGGACCCGAAGGGCGGCCTCAACTCCATCCAGACGCCCAACGCCACCACCATCGTCTTCAACCTGAGCCAGCCCTTCGCGGACTTCGACTACCTGGTGTCGATGCCGCAGACGGCCCCCGTGCCGCAGGCCGACGACACCGGCGCGAACTACGTCAAGAACATCATTTCGTCCGGTCCGTACATGTTCAAGAGCTACACCGACGGCCAGGGCGCGGTGCTGGTCAAGAACCCGAACTGGACCCAGGCCAGCGACCCGATCCGGCACCAGTACGCCAACGAGATCGACGTCAAGTTCAACGTCGCGCAGACCACCATCGACCAGGACCTGATCCACGGCAACGCGACCATGGACCTCGGCGGCACCGGCATCGCGCCCAGCACCCAGGCGACCGTGCTGCTCAGCCCGACCGAGAAGGCCAACCTGGACGACACCCCCTCCGGGATGCTCGCCTACACGGCGATCTCGGAGAACGTCGCGCCGTTCAACAACGTCCACTGCCGCGAGGCCGTGGAGTACGGCATCGACAAGCTCTCGGTGCAGACCGCGGCCGGCGGCAATGTCCACGGTGACATCGCCACCACCATCCTGCCGCCCACGGTGACCGGCTACACCCCGTTCAACCTGTACCCGAGCACCGGCAACCAGGGCGCCGACACCGCCGACGGCCTGGCCTCGGCCAAGGCCCAGCTCGCGCTCTGCGGCCAGCCGAACGGCTTCACCACCAACATCGCGGCCCGCAGCGACCGTCCGGGCGAGGTCGCCATGGCCGAGGCCGTGCAGGCCTCGCTGGCCAAGGTCGGCATCACCGTCAACATCAAGCAGTACACCTCGGGCGAGTACTTCCAGGACTACGCCGGCTCCCCGGCCTACGTCCACTCGCACGACCTCGGTCTGATGATGATGGCCTGGGCCGCCGACTGGCCGTCCGGATACGGCTTCCTGGACCAGATCCTCGCCGGCAACACCATCAAGCCCTCCGGCAACACCAACCTGTCCGAGCTGAACGACCCGGTCATCAACAACCTGCTCAACTCGGCCATCGCCACCCCCGACGTCGCGACCCGCACCGTCGACTGGGGCACGATCGACAAGGACGCGATGGCGGACGCGGGCATCGTCCCGCTGCTCTACCGCAAGGACCTGCTGTACCGGCCCAGCAACGCGACCAACGTCTTCGTCAACGAGTCGTACGGCATGTACGACTACGCCAACATCGGTCTCAACCAGTAGCAGCCACGCAGGCACTGCCAGAAATTCGGAAGGCAGGTGAAGGCGGCGGCGCCCGCCGGCGGAGAGATCCGTCGGCGGGCGCCGGGGCCGGACTACCGTGCTCATGTACATCCTCCGGCGACTCTTCGCCGCGGTGCTACTGCTGCTCATCGTGAGCGCGGTCACCTTCGCCATCTTCTTCCTGGTGCCACGCCTCGCCGGGCAGACGCCCACCGAGCTCGCCGCCCAGTACGTCGGGCGCGACCCCAGCGCCGCCGCCATCAAGGCGGTGGAGCAGAACCTCGGCTTCGACAAGCCGCTGTACCAGCAGTACTGGGAGTACATCCACGGCATCTTCGCCGGGCGCGACTTCCAGTACGGCCCCGACGCCTCGCACTGCGGCGTCCCCTGCTTCGGCTACTCCTTCAAGAGCCACCTGGACGTCTGGCCGCTGATCACCTCCCGGCTGCCGGTCACCGCCTCGCTGGCGATCGGCGCGGCCGTGCTCTGGGTCGTCTCCGGCGTCGGCATCGGCGTGCTCTCCGCGCTGAAGAAGGGCTCGCTGCTGGACCGGCTGTCGATGGGCATCGCCCTGGCCGGCATCTCGCTGCCGATCTTCTTCACCGGGCTGATCTCGCTGGCGCTGTTCAGCTACAAGTGGCCGATCTTCGCCAACGACGTCTACATACCCATCACCCAGAACCCGCTGATGTGGGCGAAGAACCTGGTCCTGCCCTGGATCAGCCTCGCCTTCCTCTACTCCGCGCTCTATGCCCGGCTCACCCGTGCCGGGATGCTGGAGACCATGGGTGAGGACTACATCAGGACCGCCCGTGCCAAGGGCCTGCCGGAGCGCACGGTCGTGGTCAAGCACGGCCTGCGGGCCGCGCTGACGCCCATCGTGACCATCTTCGGCATGGACCTCGGTCTGCTGCTCGGCGGGGCGATCCTGGTCGAGAACGTCTTCTCGCTCCAGGGCATCGGCCAGTTCGCCGTCCTGGCGATCCAGAACCAGGACCTGCCGGAGATCATGGCGGTCACCCTGGTCGCCGCCTTCTTCATCGTCGTCGCCAACCTCGCCGTCGACATCCTGTACGCCGCTGTCGACCCCCGGGTGAGGTTCCTGTGAGCAAGAAGAATCCCCTGGAGAAGCAGGCCGCGGAGCAGCCGGAGCCGGAGACCGACATCCTGCTGAAGCCGGTCCAGGAGGCCCCCGGCAGCGCCTTTCTGAGCGTCCGCGACCTGCGGATCCACTTCAACACCGACGACGGCCTGGTCCGCGCGGTCGACGGGCTCACCTTCGACCTGGACCGGGGCAAGACCCTCGGCATCGTCGGCGAGTCGGGCTCCGGCAAGTCGGTCACCTCGCTCGGCATCATGGGCCTGCACCGCACGGCCCGGGCCCGGGTCACCGGCGAGGTCTGGATGGACGGCGAGGAACTGGTCTCGGCCGACGCCGACCGGGTCCGGCAGCTGCGCGGCCAGAAGATGGCCATGATCTTCCAGGACCCGCTGACCGCGATGCACCCGTACTACACGGTCGGCAAGCAGATCATCGAGGCCTACCGGGTGCACCACCCGGAGGCCAGCCGCCGGGACGCCCGGGCCAAGGCCGTGAAGATGCTCGACCGGGTCGGCATCCCGCAGCCGGACCGCCGGGTGGACGACTACCCGCACCAGTTCTCCGGCGGCATGCGCCAGCGCGCGATGATCGCGATGGCGCTGGTCAACGACCCCTCGCTGCTGATCGCCGACGAGCCGACGACCGCGCTGGACGTCACCGTCCAGGCCCAGATCCTGGACCTGATCCGGGACCTCCAGCAGGAGTTCGGCTCGGCCGTCATCATCATCACCCACGACCTCGGCGTGGTCGCCGAGCTCGCCGACGACATCCTGGTGATGTACGGCGGCAAGTGCGTGGAGAACACCTCCGCCGAGAACCTGTTCACGGAGCCCGAACACCCCTACACCTGGGGCCTGCTGGGCTCGATGCCGCGCATCGACCGGGAGCGCCAGGACCGGCTGGTCCCGGTCAAGGGCAGCCCGCCCAGCCTGATCAACCTGCCGCAGGGCTGCGCCTTCCACCCCCGCTGCCCCTTCGCCGACCGTACCCACGGCGCCTCGGAGACCGAGATCCCGCTGCTGGTCGAGACCGCGCCGCAGCACCGGGTGGCCTGCCACCTGCCCCAGGCGACCCGGAAGGAGATCTTCGCCCAGGAGATCTCCCCCCGGCTGTAGAGCGAGAGAGACGAGAACCCCCATGGCTGACGACAGCGCCGCCCCGACGATGACGAAGGCGGCACCGGCCCGCGAGGGCGAGCCGCTGCTGCGGGTCTCCGGGCTGGAGAAGCACTTCCCCATCCGCAAGGGCCTGCTCCAGCGGGTCAACGGGGCCGTGAAGGCGGTCGACGGGATCAGCTTCACGGTGAACGCCGGGGAGACCCTGGGCGTGGTCGGCGAGTCCGGCTGCGGCAAGTCGACAATGGGCAGGCTGGTCACCCGGCTGCTCGAACCGACCGGCGGCAGCGTGGAGTTCGAGGGGGTGGACATCACCCACCTGAGCACCGGGAAGATCCGGCCGCTGCGCCGGGACATCCAGATGATCTTCCAGGACCCGTACTCCTCGCTGAACCCCCGGCACACCGTGGGCACCATCGTCGGCGCGCCGTTCCGGCTGCAGAACGTCAAGACCGAGCACGGCGTGAAGCGCGCGGTCCAGGACATGCTGGAGCTGTGCGGCCTCAGCCCGGAGCACTACAACCGCTACCCGCACGAGTTCTCCGGCGGCCAGCGCCAGCGCATCGGCATCGCCCGCGCGCTCGCGCTGCGGCCGAAGATGATCGTCGCCGACGAGCCGGTCTCGGCGCTGGACGTGTCGATCCAGGCCCAGGTGGTGAACCTGCTCGACGACCTCCAGTCGGAGCTGGGACTCACCTACGTGATCATCGCCCACGACCTCTCGGTGGTCCGGCACGTCTCCGACCGGGTCGCGGTGATGTACCTCGGCAAGATCGTCGAACTGGCCGACCGGGAGTCGCTCTACGCCGCGCCCCGGCACCCGTACACCAAGGCGCTGATGTCGGCCGTCCCGGTGCCGGACCCGCGCCGCAAGGGGGCCGGCAAGCGCGAGCGGATCCTGCTCACCGGTGACGTCCCGTCACCGATCAACCCGCCCTCGGGCTGCCGGTTCCGCACCCGCTGCTGGAAGGCCCAGGACGTCTGCGCCACCGAGGAGCCGCAGCTGGCCACCCTGGCCACCGGCCACCAGGCGGCCTGCCACTTCCCGGAGCAGACCGACTGAGCAGGTACAACTAGGGGCGTGACCACCTCGCGCCTCTTCTCGCCCGATCTGCAGCAGACGCTCGACCTGATCGGGATCTTCGTCTTCGCGCTCTCCGGCGGGCTGCTCGCCGTGCGCAAGAACCTGGACATCTTCGGCATCGCGGTCCTCGCCGAGGCGACCGCCCTCGGCGGGGGACTGCTGCGCGACCTGATCATCGGAGCGGTGCCCCCGGCGGCCTTCCAGAACCGGGGGTACTTCTTCACCCCGCTGGTCGCCACCGCGGTGGTCTTCTTCCTCCATCCGGAGGTGGCCCGGATCAACAACGCGGTGCAGTTCCTGGACGCCCTCGGGCTCGGCCTGTTCTGCGTCACCGGCACCGCCAAGGCGCACGACTACGGGCTCAGTTCGGTCGCCGCCGTCGCCCTCGGGGTGGTCACCGCGGCCGGCGGCGGCGTCGTCCGCGACCTGCTGGTCAGCGAGGTGCCCTCGCTGCTGCGCTGGGACCGCTCGCTCTACGCGGTTCCGGCCCTGGTCGGCTCGATCCTCACGGCGGTGCTGATCACCGTCCACGACTTCGACGCCGTCACCGGCACCACCGCCGCGCTGGTCGCCTTCACCGTGCGGATGCTGGCGCTGCGCTACGAGTGGCGGGCGCCGCGCGCCTGGCACCGGGGCAGCAGCTCCAGCGGCGAGGAGGAGTCGGGCTGAGGCCGGTCCCGAGGCCGGTCCCGAGGCGGCGTCAGCCCCGGCCGCCGTACTCCTGGGAGACCGCCTCGGCGGTCCGCATCAGCTCCGGGACCAGTCGCCGCAGCGTGGCCATCGGCGCCACCACCGTCGGGGTGGAGATCGAGCAGGCCGCGATGGTCCGGCCGTCCACCCCCCGGATCGGCACCGCGATGCAGTTCACCGTCTCCTCGTACTCGCTGCGGTCCATCGCCCAGCCCTGGGCCCGGACCTGTTCCAGCTCCGCCCGCAGCTCCATCGGCGTCCGCAGCGAGCGCGCCGTGTAGGCGGGGTACTCCAGCGCCTCCACCACCTCCCGCCGCCTGGCCTCCGGCAGGTCGGCCAGCAGCACCTTGCCGACGGCGGAGGCGGTCAGCGAGGCGCGCTTGCCGATCCGCGAGTACATCCGGACCGGGTAGCGGCTCTCCAGCTTGTCGACGTAGACCACCTCGCCGTCCTCGTACACCGCCAGGTGCACGGTGTGGCCGCAGCGCTCGTTCAGCGCCGCCAGGTGCGGCGCGGCCACCACCCGGACGTCGATGCTCTCCAGCGCCAGCTGCGCCAGCGAGAACAGCTTGCCGCCGAGCCGGTAGCGGTAGTCGGACTGCCGGTGCACGAAGCCGTGCTCCTCCAGCGTGCGCAGCAGCCGCAGGGCGGTGGACTTGTGCACCCCGATCCGGTTCGCCGCCTGCTCCAGCGAGGCGGGTCCCTCCGCCAGGGAGGCCAGGATGACCAGGGCCCTGTCCACTGTCTGCGCCATCTGCCGCCCGTCCCGCTCTCGCTACGCGTGTGGACGGAGCTTAGGCATCCGTTGCGCAGGATGCAACGCGACGACCACGAGTCCATGGACCCGGCGGCGGCGGGTCGCCCGGCCGCTCTACACTTGGTCCCGCCATGCCCTATCTCGACCACGCGGCGACCACGCCGATGCTGCCCGAAGCGGTCCTCGCGATGACCGAGCACCTCGGCAGCACCGGGAACGCCTCCTCCCTCCACGCCGCCGGCCGCCGCGCCCGCCGCGTCATCGAGGAGTCCCGGGAAACCCTTGCCCTGGCCCTCGGCGCGCGCCCCAGCGAGGTCGTCCTCACCGGCGGCGGCACCGAGTCCGACAACCTCGCCGTGAAGGGCCTTTACTGGGCCCGCCGCAACGCCGACCCGGCGCGGGTCCGGGTGCTGTGCAGTCCGGTCGAGCACCACGCCGTGCTGGACGCGGTCGAATGGCTCGCCCTGCACGAGGGCGCCAGGATCGACTGGCTGCCGGTCGACGGCTACGGCCGGGTCCACCCCGAGGCCCTGCGGGCGGCCATCGAGGCCGACCCGACGGACGTCGCCCTGGTCACCGTGATGTGGGCCAACAACGAGGTCGGCACCATCCAGCCGATCACCGAACTTGCGGCCGTCGCCCAGGAGTTCGGCGTGCCCATGCACGCCGACGCGGTCCAGGCCTTCGGCCAGCTGCCGCTCTCCTTCGCCGACTCCGGGCTGGACGCGCTCACCGTCACCGGCCACAAGATCGGCGGCCCCTACGGAGTCGGCGCGCTGGTGCTGGCCCGCTCGGCCACCCCGGTCCCGCTGCTGCACGGCGGCGGCCAGGAGCGCGACGTCCGCTCCGGCACCCTGGACGTCCCGGCCGCGGCCGGCTTCGCCGCCGCTGCGGAGATCGCGGTGGCCCGCCGCCCGGAGTACGCCGTCTCGGTGGCCGCGCTGCGCGACACCCTGGTCGCCGGGGTGCTCGCGGCGGTGCCGGACGCGGTCCTCAACGGCGAGCCGGCCGGTCCTGGCCGGCTCCCCGCCAGCGCGCACTTCTCCTTCCCCGGCTGCGAGGGCGACGCGCTGCTGATGCTGCTCGACGCCCGGGGCATCGAGTGCTCCACCGGCTCGGCCTGCTCGGCCGGCGTCCCCCAGCCCAGCCACGTGCTGCTGGCGATGGGCGTCGAACCGGCGCTGGCCCGGGCCTCGCTCCGCTTCTCGCTCGGCCACACCTCCACCGAGGGCGACGTCGCGGCCCTGCTCGACGCCATCGGCCCGGTCGTCGACCGCGCCAGGATGGCCGGCGCGGCGGCCCGGCGGTAGCCGGGTTAAGCGCTTGGCGGGGCCACGGCTCCGGCTTTCCGGGGGGGCGACCCCCCGTACCCCGGCGTGGACCCGTGGTGGGCGGGGCCCCGTGCGCGGGTTAAGCGTTTGGCGGGGCCACGTACCCTGGACGCATCATGAATGACTTTCCTGGTGCCCCTGACGAATCCGCCTCCGCCCTCGGCGGGGGGCGGCTGCGTGTGCTCGCCGCGATGTCCGGGGGCGTGGACTCCGCCGTCGCCGCCGCCCGCGCCGCCGAGGCCGGCCACGAGGTGACCGGCGTCCACCTGGCGCTGTCCAGCAACCCGCAGTCGTTCCGCACCGGCGCGCGCGGCTGCTGCACGCTGGAGGACGCCCGCGACGCGCGCCGGGCGGCCGACGTCATCGGCATCCCCTTCTACGTCTGGGACCTGGCCGAGCGCTTCCGTGAGGACGTCATCGACGACTTCGTCGCCGAGTACGCCGCCGGGCGCACCCCCAACCCCTGCCTGCGCTGCAACGAGAAGATCAAGTTCGCGGCGCTGCTGGACAAGGCCGTCGCGCTGGGCTTCGACGCCGTCTGCACCGGCCACTACGCCCAGATCGTCACCACCGCCGAGGGCCTGCGCCAGCTGCACCGCGCGGTCGACCCGGCCAAGGACCAGTCCTACGTCCTCGGCGTGCTCGACGAGGACCAGCTCGCGCACGCCATGTTCCCGCTCGGGGACACCCCCAAGGAGCAGGTCCGGGTGGAGGCCGAGCGGCGCGGCCTCGCCGTCGCCAAGAAGCCCGACAGCCACGACATCTGCTTCATCGCCGACGGCGACACCCAGGGCTTCCTGGAGCGCCGGCTCGGCACCCGGCCCGGCGAGATCGTGGATGTCGACGGCACCCGGCTGGGCGAGCACAGCGGCGCCTACGGCTTCACCATCGGCCAGCGCAAGGGGCTGAAGATCGGCCACCCGGCCGCCGACGGCAAGCCCCGCTACGTGCTGGACATCTCGCCGGTCGACAACCGGGTCACCGTCGGCCCGGTCGAGGCGCTGGACGTCCGCGCGCTCACCGGGATCCGGCCGCGCTGGTGCGGACCCGCGCCGGTCGGCGCCGCCGAGTACACCGCGCAGCTGCGCGCGCACGGCGAGCCGGTCCCGGTCGCCGCCGAGGTGGTCGACGGCGAACTGCGGGTCGAACTGGCCGAGGCCGCCCGGGGGATCGCCCCCGGCCAGGCCGTGGTGCTCTACCAGGGCACCAGGGTCGTCGGCTCGGCGACCATCGCCACCACCTCGTCCGACCCGGCCCTGGCCCGCTGACCACGGCTCCTGCCACCGACCGCACCACCCCCGGGGAACCCCTGTGAACATCACCGTCTTCTGCTCCGCCAACAAGCTGGACGACCGCTACACCGCACCCGCCGCCGCCTTCGCCCGGCTGCTCGGCGAGCAGGGCCACACCCTGGTCTGGGGCGGCTCCGACGCCGGGCTGATGGGCGTGATCGCGGACGAGGCCAGGGCCGGCGGCGGACGGCTGGTCGGCATCAACGTGGAGATGCTGGCCCACCGGGGCTACCCGGACGCCGACGAGATGGTGATGACCCGCGACCTCGCCGAGCGCAAGGCGCAGCTGCTGGGGCGCGCCGACGCGATAGCCGTCCTGGTCGGCGGCGTCGGCACGCTGGACGAGGTCGGCGAGGTGATCGAGCTGAAGAAGCACGGCGCGCACGGCAAGCCGATCGTCTTCCTGGACACCGACGGCTTCTACGCCGGGCTGCGCCTCCAGCTGGAGCGGATGGAGCAGGACGGCTTCCTGCCCCGGGCGCTCGACACCCTGGTCCGCTTCGCCGCCGACCCGGCCGAGGCCCTCGACTACCTGGTCGGCTCCTCCGGCTGAGGGACTGCCTCCGACTGAGGGACTGCCTCCGACTGAGGGGCTTCCGGCTGACCGCCCGGCCGCACCTCCTCGCGCTCGCGGCGCTGCCGGGCCACCACCCGGCGCGAGTCGGCGTGCAGCTCCTGCTCGTTGATCGGCGGGTAGGGAGCGTCCGGCTGGGCACGGGGCAGCCGGGGCAGTGGCGGCACCGGCAGCCCACCGCGCCGGAAACGCCCGGAGTGCGGCGGCTCCGGAGCACCCGGCAGCGGCTGCGGAGGCGCCGGCGGCTGTGGGGCCGCGCCCGGCTGTGGGGCGCCCAGGAACGGGAACGGGGCGGGGACCGGGGCGAGCCGGGCCGCGTCCCGCTGGAGCAGCAGGCCCAGGCCCTCTCGGGTGGCGACCACGATCACCCGGTCGTCGGGCTCGATCAGCCGCTCCGGGGCCGGGTTCCAGTCCAGGCGGCCGTCGGGGGCCTGGATCGCGACCACCCGCCAGCCGCCGGGGCGGAACGACTCACCCACCGTCAGCTCGGTCAGCGCGACCCGGCCGCGCACGGTCAGCGTCGCCACCAGCAGCATCTGCCGCTCGACCGGGATCGCGGCCAGGACCTGACGGCCCATCATGGCGGCGGCGAAGGTCGGCGCGGCGAGGTAGGACACGCTCCGGCTGCGGGTCGGGGCCTGCGGGTAGGAGGCCCGCAGCGCCCGGTAGACGGTGCTGGCGTAGGAGTCGTCGAACAGCCGGAGCACCACCCGCAGGTCCGGGCGCTGCTCCCGGGCGAACAGCACGGCCTCCAGATTGACGCTGTCGTTGCTGGTCAGCGCCATCAGCGTCTGGCAGCGGGCGATCCGGGCGGCGCGGTGGACGGCGGGGTCGGAGATCTCGCCGATGACCACCGGCACCCGGCGGTCCCGGGCCTGGGCGAGGCCTGGCGCGTCCGGGTTCCGCTCGACCGCGACCACCGGGATCCGGAGGTCGGTGAGGTGCTCCAGGACCCGGGTGCCGACCTTGCCCAGGCCCACCACCACGATGTGGTCGGCGATGGTCCGCAGCGGCCGGTTCAGGGTGGTGGCGGTGTTCAGCGCGCCCAGGTTCTCCAGCACCAGGGCGAGCACCAGTGGCATGATCATCATTCCGGTGAAGGCCGCGGTGAGCTGCAGGACCTGCCGGGCCAGCGGGGCCCCGACGGCGGGGTTGCCGAGGCCGAAGACGTCCATCAGCACCAGGTAGAACGAGAACGGCAGCGAGTTGCGGGTCACCAGCCAGGTGGCCACGCTGAGCATGGTGATCAGGGTGGCGACGGCCAGTCCGGCCAGCCGCAGCCGCCGGGAGAAGAGCGCCCCGACCGGTATCCGGGGGATCCGCGAGCGCGGGCGTTCGGGCTCGTCCGGGTCGTGCCGGAGCCTCAGCACCGCCCGGGTGCCGAAGCTGTCGGCGGCGGCGACCTGGGCCGGCGAGGGCAGCAGGGTGTTCAGCGGGGCGTCGCCCGAGCCCACCGCGTGGTCGCTGCGCGGGGCGAGCAGCGCCAGTTCGATCCCGGGCCCCGGCGGCTCGAACAGCGACTGCTCGACGACCGAGAAGGTGCCGCTGTCGATCGGGATCACCTGGTTGCGTCCGGGGACGGCCGAGGAGACCAGCGCCGGGGTCGCGGTGTCGGAGGCGGAGAGCAGGGTGGCCGATCCCGAAGTGTCCCGGGCGACCAGGTTGAGCAGGTTCTCCAGCCGCTGGCCGAGGGTGCTGTTGAAGATCCGCACCACCAGCCGCAGCCGCGGGTTCAAACCCTGGGCCAGCAGCGCGGCCTGAGTGACGGCGGAGTCGTCGTCCATGGTCAGGGCGAGGGCGGTGGCCTGCTCCACGCCGGCCGCCAGCAGCGTCGTCTCGTCCGGGCCGCGCCCGGCGATCACCGTGACCGAGCCGTCCTCCCGGGCCAGGGCGGCGAGCTGCGGGCCGTGCCCGTCCTCCAGGCTGGGGATGATCAGGGTCACCCGCTCGCGGTAGAGGTGGATCAGCTCCAGCGCCAGCCGGTGCGTCAGCGAGTCGCCACCGCAGACGATCATGTGCCCGACCGGATGTGCCTCGGTCACGTTCCGTTCCCCCCGGTCACTTTGGAGCCATCTGTTCCTATGGTGACGGATGGTGAGCAACCGCGGTCATGATATGTCTGAATGCATGGGTACACATCTGATCACCGGAGCAGGCTCAGGCATCGGCGCAGCGGTCGCCGCGCGACTGGCGGAACGCGGCGAGGAACTGTGGTTCCTGGTCCGCGACGCCAAGCGGGCGGCGCAGCTCAAGGCGCAGTTCCCGGGCAGCAACACGCTCATCGGCGACCTCTCCGCGCCGGACCGGCTCTCCTGGGCACTGGGCCAGCAGGCCCAGCCGGTCGAGCTGGACTCGCTGCTGCACATCGCCGGGGTGGTCCAGCTGGGCACCGTCGGCGATCTCACCACCAAGGTCTGGAACGAGACCCTCGCCGTCAACCTGATCGCCCCGGCCGAACTCACCCGGCTGTTCCTGCCGACGCTGCGGGTCTCCCGAGGCCACGTGGTCTTCGTCAACTCCGGTGCCGGGCTGACCGCGAGCGCCGAGTGGGGGGTCTACGCGGCGTCCAAGTTCGGCCTGCGCGGGCTGGCCGACTCGCTGCGCGCCGAGGAGCACGGCAACGGGGTCCGGGTGACCACCGTCTACCCGGGGCGGACCGCCACCGCGATGCAGCAGCGGGTCCGCTCCCAGGAGGGCCTGCCCTACGACGCCGACGCCTACATCGCCCCGGAGTCGATCGCCACCACCGTCCTGACCGCCCTGGACCTGCCGCGCGACGCCGAGATCACCGAGCTGACGGTCCGTCCGGGCCGCTGAGGCCGCGCGGCGGCGATGCCCGGTTCACAGTCGGGCGGAGCGGCCGCTGCCGCGGCGGAGACGGAGGGCGGCGAGGAGGCCGAAGGCCAGGCCGAAGCCGAGGAGGACGGCGCAGCCGGTCAGGGTGCGGGCGGCATCGCCCCGCAGTGCGGCGTGGAGGGAGCTCATCGCCCAGTAGCCGGGGGAGGCCGGGGCGATCGTCCGCACCCAGGGCGGCAGCGCGGACAGCGGCACCAGCGCGCCGCCCAGACTGCTGAGCAGCATCCCGCCGATGTCGTAGGCGGCGGAGAGCTCGCCCTGGCTGCGGGCCAGCGCCCCGAGGGCGGTGCCCAGGCCGATCAGCGCCGGTCCAGCACCTCGCCCAACTGCAGTTCCTCGGCCAGCGCGGCGGTCCGCCGCCGCTGGTCGCGCCCGGAGAGTCCGCCGAGGGCGGCGAAGAGCAGCAGGTTGTCGCGGACGGTGGCGCTGACGTAGAGGGCCGGCTCCTGCGGGGCGACGCCGAACGGCGCTGCTGGCGGCCGGCCTGCCGCCGTCCCAGGTCCCCCGGGTGGAACGGATGCTGAGCACCTTCGTCATCGGCCACCTGGCCTCCGAGGCGGGCGGCCGGTTCGGCGCCGGGACGCTGGACCCGCGCGGACGGCGCGGGCAGCTCCCCGGCGGCGACCTGCCGGGGCACCGGGCGCTGGCCGAGTGGCTGGACGGCCCGGTGGACTGGGAGGCGGAGTACCGGGCCGACCTGGACGACCTCCGGCGCATGATCGCGGGGATGGCCGAGCAGGCGGCGGGGCCGGCCGAGGGGCCGGAGTAGCGGAGCGGGCGGCGGCCGACTCAGGCCGGGCGCTCGGTGGTGACCGCGCCGGTGCTGCAGTAGAGCACCCGGCCGTGCCCGTCGGCGATCACGACCTTCAGCGGCACCCGGGTGCCGACCGGGGCCTCGGGCAGGGCCAGCTGCGTCCAGAGGCTGGTCAGCGAGCGGGCCTCCAGCGGCGGCAGGGTGGCCGGCGGGGCCAGGCGCTGCCCGGTGGCCGGGTCCAGGAACACCACCGAGGGCTGCCGGACGGCGGTCCCGTTGTAGACCGTCAGATCCTGCCGCAGGGTGGTGCGGTAGAGCGAGAGGCCCCGGTCGGGACGGGTGTCGGTGCTGTGCACGGTGAGCCGCTGGACGTCGAAACTGGTGGCGTGCGGCGCGCAGTCGCTCCAGCCCGCCGGGAACGGCGAGGACGACTGCGAGGTGTACGCCTGGGCCGGTGCGGCGGTGAGCAGCGCGGCGGCGAGGACGGCGGTGGCGGCGGCAAGGATCGGGCGGAGGGGACGCACGGGGGACTCCGGTTCTCTGGTGCTGCGGGACGGAAGGGACGAGAGGGACGAGGGGACGGGAGGGGACGGGAGGGACGCCGTCATTTCTTCCTACCGGGCGCGGCCGGATGACGGCCGGAGCGGAAGTTCCACCCGACCGGGTGAGCGCTCCCGTCCCGTACGCTGCCACCGTGACCGCTGAGAGTACGTTTCCGCAGTTGGACGGTGTCGGGGCGACCGGCATCGGCTCCATGCCCGGCACCGACGCGCGCGAGGCCGCGAAGACCGTCACCGGTTCCCTCGACGCCCTGCCGCACCTCGTCGAACTGCCGGCCCGGGGGCCCGGCGCGGACATGATCGGCCGCAGCCTGGGGCTGCTGGTCGAGCTGTTCGCCCGGGTCGAGCCCTCCGGCTGGCGCTTCGGCGACCGTCCTGGCCGGGACACCCGCCGGGCCCGCTCCTGGCTCGGCGAGGACCTGGACGCGCTGGAGGAGTTCACCCAGGGCCGGACCGGCCCGCTCAAGATCCAGGCCGTCGGGCCGTGGACGCTGGCCGCCGGCGTCGAACTGCAGCGGGGCGAGAAGGCGCTGGCCGACCCGGGCGCGGTCCGCGACATCGCCGGATCGCTGGCCGAGGGGCTCCGGCTGCACCTCGCCGAGCTGCGCCGGCGGGTGCCCGGCGCACCGCTGCTGCTCCAGCTCGACGAGCCCTCGCTGCCGGCCGTGCTGGCGGGCCGGGTGCCGACCGCCAGCGGCTGGCAGCGGCTGCGCGCGGTCGACCGGCAGGTCGCCGAGGAGACGCTGCGGAGCCTGATCGGTGCGCTCGACGTGCCGGTGGCGGTGCACTGCTGCGCCCCGGACGTCCCGCTGGCGCTGCTGCGCCGGGCCGGGGCGGCGGCGGTCGCGGTGGACGCGGCACTGCTGACGGAGCGTGACGACGATGCCATCGGCGAGGCGGTGGAGGACGGCCTGGTACTGCTCGCCGGTGTCGTGCCGTCGGTCGGACCGGCGTTGTCGGACCCGGCCGGTAGTGTCGGCGTTGTCAGGACGTTGTGGCGCAGGCTGGGGCTCGACCCGGCGCTGCTGGCCCGGCACGTCGTGGTGACTCCGAGCTGCGGTCTGGCCGGGGCCACCCCGTCCTATGCCCGGCTCGCACTGTCACACAGCGTCACGGCGGCGCAGAGCCTGACGGACAATCCGGAGTAGCCGGAAGGCCCGGTGAGACAGGGGGAGTTGGCGATGGAGGAGAGTCGAGTGGCAGCGGACGCACCCGGGGTCGACGCAGCGGCCGACGCGGCAGCCGGGGAGGCGGCCGACCGTGCCCGGCACGCGGAGCTCGCGCGAGAGCTGCAGGAGCACCGGCAGCGGTACTACGGCAAGGACGCGGCCAGCGTCAGCGACGCCGAGTTCGACGCGCTGATGCGCGAGCTCCGGGCGATCGAGCAGCGCCGCCCGGAGCTGGCCACCGCCGACTCGCCGAGCCAGCAGGTCGGCGGGGCGCTGTCGGAGGACTTCGCCAAGGTCACCCACCTGGAGCGGATGCTCAGCCTGGACAACGCCTTCACCGACGAGGACCTGGACGCCTGGGGCGAACGGGTCGAGCGCGACCTGGCCGGCCAGGAGCACCACTTCCTCTGCGAGCTCAAGATCGACGGCCTGGCGGTCAACCTGACCTACGAGCACGGGCGGCTGGTCCGCGCGGCCACCCGGGGCACCGGCCGGGTCGGCGAGGACATCACCGCCAACGCGCTGACGCTCGACGACATCCCGGAGCGGCTGCAGGACGACAACCCGCCGGCCCTGGTGGAGATCCGCGGCGAGGTCTACATGTCCACCGCGGACTTCGAGCAGTTCAACGCCGGCCTCGCGGCCGAGAACGAGCGCCGCCGCGGGCTGAACGAGCAGCTGCTGGCCGAGGGCAAGCGCCCGCTGGCGATGGAGCACCTCTACTCCAATCCCCGCAACACCGCCGCCGGATCGCTGCGGATGAAGGACCCGAAGGCCACCGCCGCGCGTCCGCTGCGCATGATCGTCCACGGGATCGGCGCCCGCGAGGGCTTCGACATCGACTGCCAGTCCCACGCCTACGAGCTGCTGCACGCCTGGGGCCTGCCCACGGCCAGGCACAACCGGGTGGTCGGCACGCTCGCCGAGGTGAAGGAGTTCATCGCCCACTTCGGCGAGAGCGGACGCCACTCGGTGGAGCACGAGATCGACGGCGTGGTGGTCAAGGTCGACGAGATCGCGCTCCAGGGCCGGCTCGGCGCGACCTCCTCGGTGCCGCGCTGGGCCATCGCCTGGAAGTACCCGCCGGAGGAGGCCATCGGCAAGCTGGACCGGATCCAGGTCGGCATCGGCCGCACCGGACGGGCCACGCCCTTCGCGGTGCTGGCCGAGCCGGTGCTGATCGCCGGATCGATGGTCCAGTACGCGACCCTGCACAACAAGGACGTGGTCAAGAGCAAGGGCGTGCTGATCGGCGACACCGTGGTGCTGCGCAAGGCCGGGGAGATCATCCCGGAGATCCTGGGCCCGGTGGAGGACCTCCGCGACGGCAGCGAGTACGAGTTCGTCATGCCGACCCACTGCCACGAGTGCGGCACCGAGCTGCGCCAGATGACCGAGGGCGACAAGGACTGGCGCTGCCCCAACGCCCGCTACTGCCCGGCGCAGATCCGCGAGCGGATCGCCTACCTCTGCGGCCGGGCCTCGCTGGACGTCGAGGGCGTCGGCTACGTCGCGGCCGTCGCGCTGACCCAGCCGCTGGAGCCGCCGACGCCGCCGGTCGCCGACGAGGGTGACATTTTCGGCCTTTCGCTCGATCAGCTGCTGCCGATCAAGGTGCTCATCCGGGACGCCAAGACCGGGCTGCCGAAGATCGACGAGGTCACCGGCGAGCAGAAGATCGTCTCCTTCTTCGCCAACCTCAACGGCGAGCCGAAGAAGACCACCAGCCTGATGCTGGACAACCTCCAACTCGCCAAGGACCGCGACCTGTGGCGGTTCGTCAACGGCCTGTCGATCCGTCATGTCGGTCCGGTCTCGGCCCAGGCCCTGGCTCGGGAGTTCCGCGACCTGGACCGGATCGCCGCCGCCACCGAGGAGGAGCTGGCGGCCACCGAGGGCGTCGGTCCGACCATCGCCGCCGCCATCGTCCAGTGGTTCGCCGAGGACTGGCACCGCGCGATCATCGAGAAGTGGCGGGCGGCCGGGGTCCGCTTCGTCGACGAGGGCACGGCGGAGGAGCAGGGTCCGCGTCCGCTGGAGGGGCTGACCGTGGTGGTCACCGGCACCCTCGCCTCGCACACCCGGGACGGCGCCAAGGAGGCCCTGCAGCAGCTCGGGGCGAAGGTGACCGGGTCGGTGTCGAAGAAGACCGACTTCGTCGTGGTCGGCGACAACCCCGGTTCCAAGTACGACAAGGCGGTCCAGCTGAAGCTCGCGGTCCTGGACGACGACGGCTTCGCGGTGCTGCTCAGCGAGGGCCCGGAGGCCGCCCGCGGCGCGGCCCTGCCGCTCGGCGGGGCGGCCGACGAGGCCGCCGACGAGACGGCCGGACCGGTGGCCGGGGCGACGGGGGATGTGGCCGGAACCGATGGCTGACGACGTCCGAATCCAGTCCCGGCCACCGGGGCTGACCGATCGTCAAGTTACCTAACGCAAAGGCAAAATGCCCAAGCCCCTGCAAACCACAGCACTATCAAGCCACTTAGGACACCACTGGGTTACGTCCCGTCCAATTTCATATCCTCTTCACAGAGCTGCATTTACGCTTGAAGCAGCCCGTCCGCAGCGGGTACGCGGGGAAGCAAGAGGACCACTTCATGGAGCGCACGTCCAGGTCCGGCCGTGCCGGCCAGTCGCGCAGGACTGGGCAGCCGGTCAGGGTCAGCACGCTCGTCGGCGTGCTCGCCGCAGGCGCAGTTCCGCTGCTCCCGCTGGCCCTGCTCGTCATCAGGAGCGCCCCGCAACTGCTGCCGCTCTTCGCCGTCCCGCTGGCCGTGCTCTACGCGGCCTGGCGGATCGCCCGCGAACGCGTCCGCGACCAGGAGACCGACTCGCTCACCGGGCTGGCCAACCGGGGCGCGCTGCTCCGCGCCGCCCGCGAGGCGATCGGCGCCGGAGTCGGCCCGGCGGTCGGCCAGGGCGGCGGCGCCGGGCACGAGGGCCAGCCCGGCCAGGGCCGCGAGCAGCGCTGGGTCGCCCTGGTGCTGTTCGACCTCGACCGGTTCCGCTCGCTCAACGACACCCTCGGCCACGCCGCCGGCGACCGGCTGCTGGTCCAGGTCGGCACCCGGCTCCGCCGCGCCGTCGACACCCCGGAGACCCCCGGCGGGCTGGTCGCCCGGATCAGCGGCGACGAGTTCGCGGTGCTGCTCACCGGCGTCGGCGACACCCAGGGGCTGCTGCAGACCGCCCGCGGCCTCGCCGCCGAGCTGGCCGCGCCCATCTACCTCGACGGCATCCAACTGGTCCTGGAGTCCAGCGCCGGACTGGCGGTCAGTCCCGACCACGCCGCCGACGCCGAGACCCTGCTCCGCCGCGCGGACGTGGCGATGGCCCACGCCCAGCGCAGCCGCAGCGGGATCGAGCTCTACAGCCCGGAGCAGGACGCCGACACCCCGGAGCGGCTGGGCCTGCTGGGCGACCTGCGCCGGGCCCTGGACAACGGCGATGTGAAGATCCACTACCAGCCCAAGGTCGCCTTCGACGGCCATGTGGTCGGCCTGGAGGCCCTGGTCCGCTGGGACCGGGTCGGCCGGGGCCCGGTCAGCCCGGAGGAGTTCGTCGGCCTGGCCGAGTCCACCGGGCTGATGCCGCAGCTCACCGACTACGTCCTGGACGCCGCCGTGGCCCAGCTGGCCTCCTGGCGGGCCGAGGGGATGACCGTGCAGGTCGCGGTGAACGTCTCGCCGCGCGACGTGCTGCGCCAGGGCTTCGCGGGCTCCGTCGCCGACCGGCTGGCCCGGCACGGCGTCCCGGCGGCCGCGCTGCAACTGGAGATCACCGAGCGGCTGCTGCTGGAGGACGGCCAGCTCGCCGCCGCCACCCTGGAGGAGCTGCGCGGGTTCGGCGTCGGGATGTCCCTGGACGACTTCGGCACCGGCTACTCCTCGCTGGTCCGGCTGCGTCGGCTGCCGGTCGGCGAGCTGAAGATCGACCGCTCCTTCGTCAGCCGGATGGTCGCCGACGACCACGACGCGGCGGTCGTGCTCTGCTCGGTCCAGCTGGCGCACTCGCTGGGGCTGACCGTCGTCGCCGAGGGCGTCGAGGACGACGAGACCTGGGAGCGGCTGCACGACATGGGCTGCGACGCGGTCCAGGGCTGGCTGGTCTCCGCGGCCCTCCCGGCCGACCAGGCGACCGCCTGGCTGCGGGTCCGGAACGCCGCCCGGCCTGCCCTGGAGGCCGCCGCCGGGGAAACGCCGGTGCAGGCTCCCGCCCCGCCTCCGTAGGATGGGCCTCGCGCCGTTGTCAATACACTGGCGTCGACACTTGAGAACTCACCCCGATGGGATCGCTGCATGCCTGGCATTACGCGCGAGGAGGTCGCCCACCTCGCCCGGCTGTCGCGGCTGGAGTTGCAGGCCGAAGAGCTGGACCACTTCGCCGAGCAGCTCAACGCGATCGTGGACGCGGTCGCCCGCGTCAGCGAGATCGCCGCCGATGACGTTCCGCCGACCTCCCACCCGCTGCCGCTGACCAACGTCATGCGGCCGGACGTGGTCCGCCCGTCGCTCACGCCCGCCGAGGCCCTCGCCGGCGCACCGGCCGTGGAGGAGCAGCGCTTCCGCGTGCCGCAGATCCTCGGGGAGGACTGACCCACCATGACCGATCTCATCCGTTCCACCGCAGCCGAGACGGCCGCCGCCATCGCCTCCGGCGAGGTCTCCGCCGTCGAGGTGGCCCAGGCGCACCTGGACCGCATCGGCGCCGTCGACGAGAAGGTGCACGCCTTCCTCCACGTCGACACCGAGGGCGCGCTCAGCGCCGCCCGCGCCGTGGACGCCAAGCGCGCCGCCGGCGAGGAACTGGGCCCGCTGGCCGGCGTCCCGCTGGCGCTCAAGGACGTCTTCACCACCAAGGGCGTGCCGACCACGGCCGGCTCGAAGATCCTCGAAGGCTGGGTCCCGCCCTACGACGCCACGGTCACCCGTCGGCTGAAGGAGGCCGGCGTCGTCATCCTCGGCAAGACCAACATGGACGAGTTCGCCATGGGGTCCTCCACCGAGAACAGCGCCTTCGGCGTGACCGGCAACCCCTGGGACCTCTCCCGGATCCCCGGCGGCTCCGGCGGCGGTTCCGCCGCCGCGCTGGCCGCCTACGAGGCCCCGCTGGCCATCGGCACCGACACCGGCGGCTCGATCCGCCAGCCCGGCGCGGTCACCGGCACCGTCGGCGTCAAGCCGACCTACGGCACGGTCTCCCGCTACGGCCTGATCGCCTTCTCCTCCTCGCTGGACCAGGGCGGTCCCTGCGCCCGCACGGTGCTGGACACCGCGCTGCTGCACGAGGCCATCGCCGGGCACGACCCGCTGGACTCGACCTCCATCGACGCCCCGGTGCCGGCCCTGGTCGAGGCCGCGCGCCGCAAGGACGTCAAGGGCATGCGGATCGGCGTCGTCAAGGAGTTCGGCGGCGAGGGCTACCAGCCCGGCGTGATGCAGCGCTTCCAGGAGTCCGTGGAGATCCTGCGCGCCCTGGGCGCGGAGATCGTCGAGGTCTCCTGCCCGGCGTTCACCTACGCCCTGCCGGCGTACTACCTGATCGCGCCGTCCGAGGCCAGCTCCAACCTGGCCCGCTTCGACGCCATGCGCTACGGGCTGCGGGTCGGCGACGACGGCACCCGCTCGGCGGAGGACGTCACCGCGCTGACCCGCGAGGCCGGCTTCGGCCCCGAGGTGAAGCGCCGGATCATCCTCGGCACCTACGCCCTGTCGTCCGGCTACTACGACGCCTACTACGGCTCGGCGCAGAAGGTCCGCACCCTGATCACCCAGGACTTCACCCGGGCCTTCGCCGACGTCGACGTGCTGGTCTCGCCGACCACCCCGACCACCGCCTTCCCGATCGGCGAGCGGGCCGACGACCCGATGGCGATGTACCTGGCGGACCTGTGCACCATTCCGTCGAACCTGGCCGGAAACTCGGCCATGTCCGTGCCCTGCGGACTCGCCCCGGAGGACAATCTCCCGGTCGGCCTGCAGATCATCGCCCCCGCTCTGGCCGACGACCGGCTCTACCGGGTCGGTGGAGCGGTGGAGGCGGCACTCAACGACAAGTGGGGACATCCCCTGCTGGAGGAGGCACCGGCACTGTGAGCAAGTCCATCGAGAAGATCGAGCAGATCGACCTGTCCGAGGAGACGAGCGGCAAGGCGAGCAGGGCCAGTCAGCTGAAGGGCTTCAAGCACAGCAAGCCCGGCCTGCTGTTCAGCATCGGCACCAGCGCCTTCGGCGCGTTCGGCGTGGTCAAGGACATCCGCAAGGCCCGCACCGAGGGCGACGCCCTCAAGCTGGTCAACGCGTCCGTGGCCGCGCTGGCGATCCTGACCAGCACCGCCCTGCTCGTCCGTGAGCTGCGCCGACTGGGCAGCGACGACGTGCTGGCCGGCTGACGGCGGCAGGCTCCCGACAGGCCGTTGGCTGAAGCAGCTGACGGCCTGTCGAATTCTTCGCACTCGGGAGGGAACGGGATGATCGCGCAGATCCGCATCGACGGCTTCAAGTCCTTCGTGGACTTCACCCTCGACGTGCACCCCAGGACGCTCCTCCTCGGCGGCAGCGGGTCCGGGAAGTCCAACCTGCTGGACGCGCTGCGGCTGACCGCCGGCACGATGACCCGCGGTTTCGACGCGACCCTCGCCGCCGACCCGCGGTTCGCCGCCAGGGACCTGTTCCACCGCGGCGAGGGGCACCGCTGCTCCCGGTTCCGGATCGAGGTCGTGGCGCTGGTGGCGTCCGTCTACGGACCGCTGCCGCTGCATGTCCGGCTGAGCGCCGGGTACGAGCCGGGGGAGCCCGGACGGCCCGGCCGCGCGCGGCTCGACCTCCGGGACAGCGGCATCCGGGTGGAGCGCTCGGAGGCGGACGGCTGGCCCGGGGCGGACGTCCCCGAACCCCTCCGGAAGGCGGTCGCGGCCTCGCGCCGGGCCGTCTTCGGCCGGACCGAGGGCAGCCTGCGCCTGCTGACCTTCGCCGCCGACGGCCGACCCGTACCCGTCCAGGGCCGCCTGGGTGCGGGGGAGAAGGTCGACCTGACCGGGCTCGCGCACCGCGAGTGCGAGTCCTGGCGCACGCTGCTGCCCGAGGTCTCGGCGATGCGCGGCCCGGCCCCGGCCGAGGCCGCGGGGCCGCTCGGCGCGGACGGCGGCAACCTGGCGCTGGTCCTCGACCGGATCCGGCACCAGGCCCCCGAGTCCTTCACCCGGCTCCTCGCCGACCTCGCCGCGGTCGTCCCCGGCGTACGCGGGCTGCGGACGGAGTTCCTGGAGCCGCGTCAGCAGTTCGACTTCGCCGTCGACCTGGTCGGCAGCGGTTGGACCGACCCCGGCTCGCTCTCCGAGGGCACGCTGCGGGCGCTCGCGCTGCTGGCCGCCGAGGCGGACCCGCAGGGCCACGGGCTGCTGCCGGTCGAGACGGTCGAGCAGGGCGTCCCGGCCGGCCGGGCAGCCGAGCTGGTGCGCAGGCTGAGCCGGGAGGCGGACTGGCCGCGACCCGGTGCCGCCGGGCGCTACCGGCAACTGCTTGCCAGTACCCATTCCCCGGCGCTGCCGGCCGCGCTCGGCGACGACCGTCCCGGCAGCCTGGTCGTCCTGGAACAGGCGGACCGGATCGACCCGGGGCAGGGCACTCGGTCGCAGGTCACCGCGGCCCGCTGCTTCCCGACCGAGCACCTCCCCACCGAACTTCCCTCCTACCAGCAGTGGCTGTCGGACACCGCGGCCGCGCTCGAACTGAAAGGTTTCCTGTGAGCACCATTGACCTGGTGTCCTACGACGACGCCCTCTCCGTCTACGACCCGGTGATGGGCCTAGAGGTCCATGTCGAGCTGGGCACCGCCACCAAGATGTTCTGCGGCTGCTCGACCGAGCTGGGCGAGGAGCCCAACTCCCAGGTCTGCCCGACCTGTCTGGGCCTGCCCGGCTCGCTGCCCGTGGTGAACGCGGTCGGCGTGGAGTCCGCCATCAAGATCGGGCTCGCGCTGAACTGCGAGATCGCCGAGTGGTGCCGCTTCGCCCGGAAGAACTACTTCTACCCGGACATGCCGAAGAACTTCCAGACCTCCCAGTACGACGAGCCGATCGCCTACAACGGCTACCTCGACGTCACGCTGGAGGACGGCGAGGTCTTCCGGGTGGAGATCGAGCGAGCCCACATGGAGGAGGACACCGGCAAGTCCTCGCACATCGGCGGCGCGACCGGGCGGATCCAGGGCGCCTCGCACTCGCTGCTGGACTACAACCGGGCCGGCATCCCGCTGATCGAGATCGTCACCAAGCCGATCGAGGGGGCCGGCGCCCGCGCCCCCGAGGTCGCCAAGGCGTACGTCGCCGAGCTGCGCGAGGTCATCAAGGCGCTCGGGGTGTCCGAGGCGCGGATGGACAAGGGCCAGATGCGCTGCGACGTCAACCTCTCGCTGCGCCCGATCGGCCGGGTCGAGTTCGGCACCCGCTCGGAGACCAAGAACGTCAACTCGCTGCGCAGCGTCGAGCGCGCCGCCCGGTTCGAGATCCAGCGGCACGCCGCGGTGCTGAACGGCGGCGGCACCATCCTCCAGGAGACCCGCCACTTCCACGAGGAGGACGGCAGCACCAGCGCCGGGCGGATCAAGGACAACGCCGAGGACTACCGCTACTTCCCGGAGCCGGACCTGGTGCCGGTCGCCCCCTCGCGCGAGTGGGTCGAGGAGCTCCGGGCCGGGCTGCCGGAGATGCCCCGGGTGCGGCGCGAGCGGCTGCAGGGCGAGTGGGGCATCTCCGACCTGGAGATGCAGTCGGTGCTGAACGCCGGTGCGATCGAGCCGATCCTGGAGACCATCGCCGCCGGCGCCCCCGCCGACCAGGCCCGCAAGTGGTGGATGGGCGAGCTGGCGCGCCGCGCCAACGAGTCCGGCACCGAGCTGGCCGCCCAGCCGATCACCCCGGCCCAGGTGGCCCGGGTGTGCGCGCTGGTCGCCGCCGGATCGCTCAACGACAAGCTGGCCCGCCAGGTCATCGAGGCCGTGCTGGACGGCGAGGGCGAGCCGGACGAGGTCGTCGCCAAGCGCGGTCTGGCCGTCGTCAGCGACGACTCGGCGCTGGGCGCGGCCGTGGACGAGGCCATCGCCGGCAACCCGGACGTGGCCGCGAAGATCCGCGACGGCAAGCTCGCCGCGGTCGGCGCGCTGGTCGGCGCGGTGATGAAGGCGACCCGCGGCCAGGCCGACGCGGCCCGGGTCAAGGAGCTGATCCTGGAGCGCCTGAGCTGATCCCGAAGTGATCGCCGCACAGCTGGTCGCAGCCCCGTTTGCCCTGGTGGCAAGCGGGGCTGTGTTGCGATCCGGTGCGCCTCCTGTAACACCGGTTGTGACGCACCAAGCGAAACCCTGTGAGTCCCCGGCCGCGTGTAGGTGATTGATAAGCACACACCGACACGTACTCCTCGGGGGACACCATGAACCAGACCCGCCGCCGCATCCTGCCCCTCGTCCTCATCGCCGCCGCCGGCACCATGGCGCTGAGCGCCTGCAGTGGCAGCGCCAACGGCACGGTCTCGGCCGGCGGCGGTGCCTCGGCCTCGGCGTCCGGATCGACCTCAGGATCGACGTCCGGCTCGACCTCCTCCTCCACCTCCACCGGGCAGCCCACCCAGTCCGCGGGCTCCTCGAACGGCGGCTCCACCGCCGGCAGCAGCAACGGCGGGTCCGGTTCCGGCACCAGTGCCACCAGCGACTCCTACGCCTACAAGCACCCCTGCACCGGCGGCCAGCTGACGGTCAAGGCGTCCTACGACTCCGCGCTGGGCGTCACCAAGCGGCTGATCGAGGTCACCAACACCGGCAGCGCCTCCTGCGGCCTGACCTACTACCCCTCGGTCGCCATCGACAACAGCGCGACCATCAACACCACCAGCGGCACCCCCGAGACGGTGCAGCCCGCCGTCCCCGGCGGCCTCGGCGGCCCGCCGTACTTCCCGATCTACGCCGGCGCCCACGCCTACGCCGTGGTCGACCTCGACCCCAGCCACGCCACCTCCGGCGCGAGCAAGCAGTACAACACCCTCTCGGTGATCGCCACGACCGAGCTGCCCGACGCCGACACCGTCAACACCACCATCACCGAGGAGGGCAGCGGCGGCGGCAACCCCTACGTCAAGAGCCCCTTCCTCGGCCTCTACCGCAGCACCGTCACCGACGCCGTCAGCTCGGCCAAGGGCTGAGCCGCGGGACGCCGGACAGCGGGACACCGGACATCAGGACCACCGGACGTCAGGACCACCGGACATCAGTACACCAGGCATCGGCGCAGCCGCGCATCGGGCACCGTGCCGCACCGTCTAGGCATCCCCAGGACCGGGCCTAAGGCCCCCGGGCGGCGCGGAACCCGACAGCTGCCCGATGTCCGGGACCCCCCTGGGCGAGCAGAGTCCTCCTCGGCAGCGCAGTCGGCACCAGGCCGACTGACGGACCGTCACCGAGGGAGCCCGGTATGTCCAGCGAGATCTACTACGCGTCAGTCAGCTACCGAGCCGGCGAGCTGCGCCAGGCCGCCGAGCGGCAGCGCCGGATCCGGGAGGCCGTCGGCGCCGCCCGCGCCCTGGCCGCGGAGGAGCGGCCCGATGGCGAGCGTTCCGGCAGCCGGAGCAGGGGACGCCGGAGCCGCCGTCGGCAGTCCGCCGCCGCGTGCGGCTGCTGAGTCAGCGGCTGCCGGGGAATGTGCGATGCTCGACCTTGTGCAGCGGATATCGGTGAGCCCCGTCTTCGTCGCCCGCTCCGGCCAACTCGCCGAGCTGGCGGCGGCCCTGGACCGGGCCGAGGCGGGACAGCCGCAGGCGGTGCTGGTGGCCGGGGACGCCGGTGTCGGCAAGACCCGGCTGCTGGAGGAGTTCGCCGCCACCGCGACCGCCTGTGGCGCGACCGTCGCCGTCGGCGGCTGCGTGGAGATCGGCGCGGACGGGCTGCCCTACGCCCCTCTGGTCACCGCGCTGCGCACGCTCCACCGCGAACTGCCCGCCGAGGTCGAGCAGGCCGCCGTCGGCCAGGTCGGCCACCTCGGCCGACTGCTGCCGGAGCTCGGCTCGTTCGAGCCGGGTACGAGGGGCGCGGCCGAGGCCCCCGCCGCCGACGAGTACAGCCGGGCCCGGCTGTTCGAGCAGACCTCCCAGTTCATCGAGCGGCTGGCGGAGGGCCGCACCCTGGTCCTCGCCCTGGAGGACCTGCACTGGTCCGACCGCTCCACCCGCGAACTCCTGCTCTACCTGCTGCGCTCGCTGCGCACCGCCCGGCTGCTGCTGGTCGCCAGCTACCGGACCGACGACCTGCACCGCCGCCACCCGTTGCGGCCCTTCCTGGCCGAGCTCGACCGGCTGCGCACCGTCCAGCGGCTCGAACTCCCGCACCTCGCCAAGGCCGAGGTCGCCCAGCAGCTGGCCGGCATCCTGGCCGCCCCGCCGGAGCCATACCTGGTCGACCGGGTCTTCCGGCGTTCCGAGGGCATCCCCTTCTTCGTCGAGGAGCTGGCCGCCAGCTACCAGCAGGGCTGCTCGGCCGGACTCACCGAGTCGCTGCGCGACCTGCTGCTGGTCCGGGTCGCGGCCCTGCCCGAGGACGTCCAGGCAGTCCTCCGCACCCTCGCCCAGGGTGGCTCCGCGGTCGAGTACGGACTGCTCGCCGAGGTGCTGGGACTGCCCGAGGACGAGCTGATCGGGCTGCTGCGCACCGCCGTGGACGTCAACATCCTCCGGCCGACCGCCGACGGCGACGGCTACCGCTTCCGGCACGCCCTGGTCCGCGAGGCGGTCGCGGACGACCTGCTGCCCGGCGAGGGCAGCCGGATCAAGCGCCGCTACGCCACCGCGCTGGCCGCCCGGCCCGGACTGGTCCCCGCCGACGAGCTGACCGCCCGCCTCGCCAACTACTGGTACAGCGCCGGCGATCCGGCCCGGGCGCTGCCGACCGCGCTGCAGGCCGGGCGCGAGGCCCGCTGCCGGAACGCCTTCGCCGAGCAGCTGCAGATGCTGGACCGGGTGCTGGAACTCTGGGACCGGGTGCCCGAGGAGGTCCTGTCGGCGCTGCCCCGGACCCGGATCGCCGAGGCCTACCCGCAGGCCGCCGACGGCCGTCCGTCCTGCACCGACATCCTGGCCGAGGCGGCCGACGCGGCCCGGCTGACCGGGGACCGCGAGCGCTGCTTCAGCCTCTGCAAGCAGGCGCTGCGGCAGGTCGACGAGGTCGCCCAGCCGGCCCTCGCCGCCTGGTTCCTGACCCTCAGCTCGCGCTTCGGCAAGGCCGCCAACGGCGGGAAGGAGGAGCTGGAGCACGCCCGCCGACTGGTCGACGAGCTGCCGCCCAGCGCCGTCCAGGCCGAGGTGCTCAGCCGGCTCGCCGCCTGCGACATGGTCGACTGGCCGGACGAGTCCGACATCGTGATCGCCGAACGCGCCGTGGCCATCGCCCTCCAGGTCGGCGCGGAGACGGTGGAGCTGCATGCCCGCTGCACCCTCGGCACCCTGCTGAACACCCTCGGCCGGGAGCAGCAGGGCATGGCCGAGCTCGACCGGGTGCTGCGCCGCTCGCTCGAACTGCAGGACCCGGACCTGATGTCCCGGGTCCACGTGCTGGTGTCCGACGCCCAGGAGCAGCTGGGCCTCTCCGTCGAGGCGGTCCGCACCGCCCGGAACGGCTGGGCGCTGGCCAGGTCCAGCGGGATGGCCGGCTCGGCCGGGGCGATCCTGCGCGGCAACCTGGTCGAGTCGCTGCTCTCGACGGGCGGCCTGGACGAGGCCGAGGAACTGCTGGGCTCCGCCCGGGACACCCTCTGGGCGGCCCGGGAGCAGAGCTTCCTGTCCCGGCTCGGCGGCAACGCCGCGCTGCTGCGCGACGACCTGCCCGCCGCCGTGCGGCACCTCGCCGAGGCCCGCGAGGCCACCCCGCCCACCGCCCAGTTCCTGCTGCCGCTGGGCGAGCTGGAGCTGCGGCTGGCGGCGGCGCAGGGACGTTTCACCGAGGCCAGGGCGGTGCTGCTGCGCCTGCTCGACGGGCCGGGCTTCCCGCCCGGCAAGACCCGCTACCTGTGGCCGATCCTCTTCCACGGCGCCGCCGCCGAGGCCGACTCGCGCGGACTGCCGGGCTCCGACAGTGGTCGGGCCGAGGTGCTCGACCTGCTGCGGCGGACCGCGTTCCAGCTCAACGACCGGTGGCCGCTGGCCGAGGGCTGGTCGCTGCTGTTCGAGGCGGAGCTGGGCCGGGCCGAGGGCCGGGTCGACGCCGAGCCCTACCTGGAGGCCGCGGCCGTGCTGGAGGCCACCGGGCTGCCCTACCCGCTCGGCACCGCGCTGCTGCGCGCCGCCGAGGCCGAGGCGGCGCGCGGCGACCGGAGCGCCGCCGCCGAGCTGCTGCGCCGCGCGGAGGCGGCGGCGGAGCGCCACGGCGACCTCCGGCTGCGGCGCGAGGCCGGGCTGCTGGCGGACCGCGCCCGGCTGCACACCGCCGCCGCGGCGGCGGAGCCGGCCGAGCCCGAGGCCCCGGCGCTCGGACTCACCCCGCGCGAACAGGACGTGCTGCGGCTGGTCGCCCTGGGCCGGACCAACCGTCAGATCGCCGAGGAGCTCTACATCTCGCCGAAGACGGCGAGCGTCCATGTCTCCAACATCCTGGCCAAGCTGGAGGTCGGCGGCCGGGGCGAGGCCGCCGCCATGGCCCACCGGCTGCGGCTGTTCCCGGTCGCCGGCTGAACCGGTCGCCCGGGGCCGCCGGGCCGCCCCGTAGGCTCGGCCGCATGACGCGCTACCTGCTGCCCTACCCGCCCGCCGAGATCGGCGGCCTGCCCGAGAGTCTGGACGCCGCCGTCTGGGACGGGACCGCCCAGCCGCCGTCCCAGCAGGTGCTCGACGGCGTGGAGTTCTTCTGCCTGCCGTACCTGCGCACCGCCGCGGCGGTGCCGCTGCTGGCGCGGATGCCCGCGCTGCGGGTCGCGCAGACGCTCACCGCCGGCGTCGACGACGTGCTGCCGCACCTGCCCGCCGGAGCGGTGCTGTGCAATGCCCGGGGCCTGCACGATGCCAGCACCGCCGAGCTGGCGATGACGCTGATCCTGGCCTCGCTGCGGGGGATCCCGCAGTCCGTGCGGCGGCAGGACGCGGGGGAGTGGCGCCAGGAGTTCCACCCGGCGCTGGCCGACCGCACCGTGCTGATCGTCGGCCACGGCTCGATCGGAGCGGCGCTGGAGGAGCGGCTCCGCCCGTTCGAGTGCGAGGTGGTCCGGGTGGCGCGCAGCGCGCGTTCCGCGCCCCACGGACCGGTGCACGCCCTCGAAGAGCTTCCCGAGCTTCTGCCCGCCGCCGATGTGGTGGTGCTGCTGGTGCCGCTCACCGAGCGGACCCGCGGTCTGGCCGACGCCGGGTTCCTGGCCCGGATGAAGGACGGCGCCCTGCTGGTCAATGTCGCCAGGGGCGGGGTGGTCGACACCGGCGCCCTGCTGGCGGAGCTGGCCTCCGGACGGCTCCGGGCCGCGCTCGACGTCACCGATCCCGAGCCGCTGCCGGCCGACCACCCGCTCTGGCACGCCCCGGGCGTGCTGATCACTCCCCATGTCGGCGGCCCCAGTTCGGCGTTCCTGCCCCGGGCGCTGCGGCTGCTGCGCTCGCAGCTGCTGCTGGACCTGGCCGGTGAGCCGCCGGCCCACGCCGTCGCCAAGGGCTGAGCACCGCCGCCGATCCCCCGCCGACCCCCGGCTCACCCCCAACTCGCTCTCGGCGCGCACCGGTACGCCCCCGCCGCGACCGTTTCACCCCTGCTTCACCCGGCGGAGCGAATCCGCTCCAATGGCCATGCGCCGCTCCATTACTCTGAGTTGAGTGTCCATGTCGCAGAGTGACGAGAGTGGTGTAAGGTCCAGACCGGGAGAACCGGTACGGAGTTTTCCGCCCCGATGCTCCGACCGCAGCCGGGGCCGGAGGGGGTATGACCGGTGTTGCTGAGTAGTGAACTGTGCGCTGAATGGGCCGAACAGCAGCCCCCGCACCCCGAAGCCGGCCCCCGCCCGACGGTGGCGCCGCGCACGACCCCGACCGCGGTTCCGGAGCCGAACCGCCGCGTCGCGCCAGCTGGCTGCCCCGGCTGCTGGTCGTCCTGGTCTGCACCGGCTACCTGGCCGGAGCGGCCAGGGACTGGGGCTCGCGCGGACTCGCCGACTTCATGGGCGACTTCGGCCTGGCCGGCGCCGCGCTGACGGCCGCGCTCTCCTGCTTCGCCTACGCCTGCGGCACCGGCGGCCGGAACAACCGCTCGGCCTGGCTCTGCTTCGGCTTCTCCTCGTTGATGGTCGCCCTCGGCAACGGCGTCTGGGGCTGGTACCAGGTGGTCCGCCACACCGCCATGCCGGAACCCTCGATCGCCGACTACGTGTTCCTGCTGTTCGCACCGCCCGCCATCGTCGGCCTGCTGCTGCTCGCCAACCGGCCGCGCAACCTGGCCGGCTGGCTCTGCCTGGCGCTGGACGGCTGGCTGATCGCCGGCTCGCTGCTGACCCTCAGCTGGAGCCTGGCGCTCGCCCGCACCGCCCACGGCCACGAGGGCAGCCTCGCCCTGGCCTATCCGGTGCTGGACATCCTGCTGATCAGCATGGTGCTCGGGCTCAGGTTCCGCAGCCGCGAGGGCAACCGCTCGGCCGTCCACACCGTGATCGCGGCACTCGCCCTCACCGTCGTCTGCGACGCCCTGTTCACCAGCGCCGCCGTCAAGGACTCCTACCACTCCGGCGAACTCCTCGACGCCGGCTGGTTCACCGGCAGCATGCTGCTGGCCTGGGCGCCCTGGGTCGGCGGCCGGTCCGCCCGGGGTGCGCGACCGCCGGCCGTGCGCCCCCGGGTGGCCTCCACCTTCAGCGCGCTCACCCCCTACGCCGCCGCCGGGATCTGCACCGCCGGCCTCTTCTACAACGCCCTCGGCCGGCACCAGCTCGACCGGGTGGTGCTGATCGTGGCCTGCACCGTGGTCTTCGCGCTGATCCTGCGGCAGGGCATCATGCTGCTGGACAACGTCGCCCTGGCGCAGCGGCTGGCCCGGCAGGAGCAGCACTTCCGCTCGCTGGTCCAGGGTTCCAGCGACGTCATCATGATCGCCGACCCGGCCGGGGTGCTGCGCTACGTCAGCCCGGCCGCCACCGGCGTCTACGGGCGGGCGGCCGAGGAGATCGTCGGGACCAGGCTGCCCGAGATGGTGCACCCGGACGACCTCGGCCATGTGCTGTGGGAGGTCCGCCGCTACCTCGCGCAGAGCCCGAACGAGGAGCCGACGGCCCGGATCGAGTGCCGGGTCCGCTCCGGCGCCGGGGCCTGGCTGGACGTCGAGTCGACCGTCAACCGCTACCGCGACGGGCTGATCTTCAACTGCCGGGACGTCTCCGAACGCGTGCGGCTGCAGGCCCAGTTGGAGCACAACGCGTTCCACGACACGCTCACCGACCTGCCCAACCGGGCGCTGTTCCTGGAACGCGGCCGGGCCGCGCTGCACGGACGCGACGCCAGCGGGCAGGTCGCCGTGCTCTTCCTCGACCTCGACGGCTTCAAGGCGGTCAACGACAGCGCCGGCCACCAGGCCGGGGACGACCTGCTGGTCCAGGCCGCCCGCCGGCTGCAGGAGTCCGTGCGCTCCGGCGACACCGTCGCCCGGCTCGGCGGCGACGAGTTCGCGGTGCTGCTGGTCGGCGGCGTGGACGAGGCCGAGGCCGCCGAGATCGCCGAACGGCTGCGGGTCGCGCTCTCCGCGCCCTACTGGATCGGTGGCGAGGAGCTCACCGTCGCCGCCAGCATCGGCATCGCCCTGGCCGAGACCGGGATCACCCCGGCCAAGCTGCTCCGCAACGCGGATCTGGCGATGTACCAGGCAAAGAAGCACGGCAAGGACCGGATCACCCTCTACGGCCCGGAGCTGCGCAGCGATCACCACCGCCGCAGCGAGCTGGACCAGCAACTGCGCACCGCCGTCCGCGACGGCCGGTTCGCCCTGGTGCACCAGCCCGTGGTGGACCTGCGGACCGGCGAGATCGCCGCGCTCGCGGTCCAGGTCCGCTGGCGGGCGGCCCAGGGCGAGGTGCTCACCCCGGCCGAGTTCCTGCGGGTCGCCGACGGCGGCGACCGGGCCGCCCGGCTCGCCCGCTGGCTGGTGGAGCAGGCCCTGCTGCAGGCCGCCGAACGACGCGACCGGCTGCCCCCGCCGGCCGGCCGGCTGCCGGTGTCGGTGCCGCTCTCGGCCGCCCGGGTGACCGCGCCCGGCCTCTACGAGGCGGTGGAGAGCCTGCTGCGGCGCACCGGGCTGCCGGGTTCGGCGCTGGTGCTGGAGATCGCCGGCGGCGAGGCGGCGGGCGGCCGTCCGCAGCACTTCGACGAACTGGTGCGCCGGCTGGCGGACTTCCGCAAGCTCGGGGTGGGCCTGGTGCTGGACGGCCTCGGCGGCGCGTCCGCACCGCTCAGCGGCCTGCGGCGGCTGCCGGTGAACATGATCAAGATCGAGCGCGGTCTGGTCGACGGCATCACCGACTCGCCCTTCCTGCGGACCCTGGCGACCTCGGTGCTGCGACTGGGCCAGGAGCTCGGGCTGACCACCCTGGCCGAGGGCGTGGACCAGGCCGCGCAGGCCGGGCTGCTCCGCGAACTGGGCTGCCGGCAGGCGCGTGGCCTGCTCTTCTCCGGCCCGGTGGAGCAGCAGGAACTCGACGAACTGCTGCTCGGGCCGGGCTTCGCACTGCCCGACCGCACCTGGTCCGACCTGCGCACCAGACCCTTCGTCGGTGTACGTCTCGACCTGGGTCCGCATGATGAGACGCCGATGGCGCCGGCTTGACACCCGCCAGGGTGCCGGAGGATTGTCGAGCCCATGAGCACCCGCATTCTCGTACTTGGCGAGCGCGTCGGCTGATCCGGAGAACAGAGTCTTCACCGACCAGATCCCGGAATCACCAAGCTGACGCGCTACCCCTCGCATGCCCTAGGCACGAGGGGTTTTTTGTTGCTCCCGGCACCATCCGAAACGCCTCCACAACGCCGTGCGTACCCCTCCGAGAAGGAACCAGCAGATGACTGAGCAGGCAGCCGCCCCGCATCGCGGAGAGACCCCCGTCGCCGAGCCCATGACCGGGGCCCAGTCGCTCATCCGCTCGCTCGAGGCGGTCGGCGCCGACACCGTGTTCGGGATCCCCGGTGGCGCCATCCTCCCCGCGTACGACCCGCTGATGGACTCCACCAAGGTCCGCCACATCCTGGTCCGCCACGAGCAGGGGGCCGGCCACGCCGCCACCGGCTACGCCCAGGCCACCGGCCGGGTCGGCGTCTGCATGGCCACCTCGGGGCCCGGCGCGACCAACCTGGTCACCCCGATCGCCGACGCCTACATGGACTCGGTGCCGATCGTCGCCATCACCGGGCAGGTCGCCAGTGCCGCCATCGGCACCGACGCCTTCCAGGAGGCGGACATCTGCGGCATCACCATGCCGATCACCAAGCACAACTACCTGGTCACCGACGCCGCCGAGATCCCCCGGGTGATCGCCGAGGCGTTCCACATCGCCGCCACCGGCCGCCCGGGACCGGTCCTGGTCGACATCGCCAAGGACGCGCTGCAGGCGCGGACGGTGTTCCGCTGGCCGGTCGAGCTGCAGCTGCCCGGCTACCGCCCCGTCACCAAGCCGCACGCCAAGCAGATCCGCGAGGCGGCCCGGCTGCTGACCGGCTCCAAGCGCCCGGTGCTCTACGTCGGCGGCGGCGTGATCAAGGCGGGCGCCACCGCCGAGCTGCGGATCCTGGCCGAGCTGACCGGCGCCCCGGTGGTCACCACCCTGATGGCGCTCGGCGCCTTCCCCGACACCCACGACCAGCACCTGGGCATGCCCGGGATGCACGGCTCGGTCGCCGCCGTCACCGCGCTGCAGAAGGCCGACCTGCTGTTCGCCCTCGGTACCCGCTTCGACGACCGGGTCACCGGCCGGCTGGACACCTTCGCCCCGCACGCCAAGATCGTCCACGCGGACATCGACCCGGCCGAGATCGGCAAGAACCGCACCGCGGACGTGCCGATCGTCGGCGACGCCCGGGAGATCCTGGCCGACCTGATCCAGGCCGTCCAGGCCGATCTCGAAAAGGACACAGCCGCGGCGGGTGTCACCGCCGCCTACCCCGAGTGGTGGCAGCAGCTCAACCAGTGGCGGAAGACCTACCCGGTCGGCTACGACGCGGCCCCGGGCGGGATGCTCAGCCCGCAGCAGGTCATCGAGCGGATCGGGCAGCTGGTCGGCCCGGACGCGATCTACGCGGCGGGCGTCGGCCAGCACCAGATGTGGGCCTCGCAGTTCCTCACCTTCGAGAAGCCGGCCACCTGGCTGAACTCCGGCGGCGCGGGCACCATGGGCTACGCGGTCCCGGCCGCGATGGGCGCCAAGGCGGGGATGCCGGGCACCGAGGTCTGGGCGATCGACGGCGACGGCTGCTTCCAGATGACCAACCAGGAGCTGGTCACCTGCGCGCTGAACAACATCCCGATCAAGGTCGCGGTCATCAACAACGGCTCGCTGGGCATGGTCCGCCAGTGGCAGACCCTCTTCTACGACCAGCGCTACTCCAACACCGTGCTGCACAGCGGCCCGGGCCACGACGGCAAGGCCCAGCCGGCCCAGGGCACCCGGATCCCGGACTTCGTGAAGCTCGCCGACGCGATGGGCTGCGTCGGACTGCGCTGCGAGCGCCCGGAGGACCTGGACGCGGTGATCCAGGAGGCGATGGCCATCACCGACGCCCCGGTCGTGATCGACTTCATCGTGCACCAGGACGCCATGGTCTGGCCCATGGTCGCGGCCGGTACCAGCAACGACGAGATCCTGGCCGCCCGTGACCTGCGCCCGGACTTCGGCGACGAGAACGACTGACACCCCCCGCCAGCATCCAGGACCGGAACCAAGGGATAGGAACCATGTCCAAGCACACCCTCTCCGTCCTCGTCGAGAACAAGCCCGGCGTGCTCGCCCGCATCGCCGCACTGTTCTCCCGCCGGGGATTCAACATCGACTCGCTCGCCGTCGGACCGACCGAGCACCCCGACATCTCCCGGATGACCATCGTCGTCAATGTGGAGGACCTGCCGCTGGAGCAGGTGACCAAGCAGCTCAACAAGCTGGTCAACGTGATAAAGATCGTCGAGCTGGACCCGGCCGCGGCGGTCCGCCGCGAGCTGATCCTGGTCAAGGTGCGTGCTGACAGCGAGACCCGCTCGCAGATCACCGAGATCGTCCAGCTGTTCCGGGCCAAGACCGTGGACGTCTCCCCGGAGGCCGTGACGGTCGAGGCCACCGGCAGCTCGGACAAGCTGGAGGCGATGCTGAAGATGCTGGAGCCCTACGGCATCAAGGAACTGGTGCAGTCGGGAATGGTGGCGGTGGGCCGCGGCGCCCGCTCGATCACCGACCGCTCGCTCCGGGCGCTCGACCGCAGCGCCTGAGACGCCAGTCTCATTATCTGAGAACGAAACCCGTCACGCCCCCACCGGCGTACGGTGTCCCTAACCACCGTGTACCCCCTGCAAGGAGAAGCCAGCGATGGCCGAGCTGTTCTACGACGAAGACGCTGATCTGTCCATCATCCAGGGCCGCAAGGTCGCGATCCTCGGCTACGGCAGCCAGGGTCACGCCCACGCGCTCTCGCTGCGCGACTCGGGCGTCGACGTCCGGGTCGGCCTGCTCCCGGAGTCCAAGTCCCGTGCCAAGGCCGAGGAGCAGGGCCTGCGCGTGGTCACCCCCGCCGAGGCCGCCGCCGAGGCCGACGTCATCATGATCCTGGTGCCGGACCCCATCCAGGGCGACGTCTACAAGGAGGTCGTCGAGCCCAACCTCAAGGCCGGCGACGCGCTGTTCTTCGGCCACGGCCTGAACATCCGCTACGGCTTCATCAAGCCCCCGGCCGACGTCGACGTCTGCATGGTCGCCCCGAAGGGCCCGGGCCACCTGGTCCGCCGTCAGTACGAGGAGGGCCGCGGCGTCCCGTGCATCGTGGCCGTCGAGCAGGACGCCACCGGCAAGGGCCTGCAGCTGGCGCTCTCCTACGCCAAGGGCATCGGCGGCACCCGCGCCGGCGTCATCAAGACCACCTTCACCGAGGAGACCGAGACCGACCTGTTCGGTGAGCAGGCCGTCCTCTGCGGTGGCGCGTCCGCGCTGGTCAAGGCGGGCTTCGAGACCCTGGTCGAGGCCGGCTACCAGCCGGAGATCGCCTACTTCGAGTGCCTCCACGAGCTGAAGCTCATCGTCGACCTGATGTACGAGGGCGGCCTGGAGAAGATGCGCTGGTCGGTCTCCGAGACCGCCGAGTGGGGCGACTACATCACCGGCCCGAAGATCATCACCGCCGACACCAAGGCCGCGATGAAGCAGGTCCTGGCCGAGATCCAGGACGGCACCTTCGCCACCACCTGGATCGCCGAGTACAAGGCCGGTCTGCCCAAGTACAACGAGTACAAGAAGGCCGACAGCGAGCACCTGCTGGAGACCACCGGCAAGAAGCTCCGCAAGCTGATGAGCTGGGTGGACGACGAGGCGTAAGCCCCGGTTCGCAGTGGCGGGGGCGTCCGTGCGTGGACGCCCCCGCTTCTTTGTACGGATTGTCAGATCCCGTGCGGGTGATTCCTCCGCATGGGCATGGGTCGCCGACCCAACCCTCGCTAGACTCCCGAGTGCGCGTCAGGCTCACAGCGTCGTGCGTCTCCAACGCGGCATGCCACCGTCCCCACCATGCCGTCCGTGCCCAAGGCCTGCGGCCGGGGAGACCCGGACAGTAAGGACACACTGTCGTGAGCGCTGCTACCCCTCATCAGAAGCCTGTCGTCCTGATCGCCGAAGAACTGTCGCCCGCGACCGTCGACGCTCTCGGCCCCGACTTCGAGATCCGCCACTGCGACGGCGCCAACCGCGCCGAGCTGCTGGCGGCCATCGCCGACGTCGACGCGATCCTGATCCGCTCGGCCACCAAGGTCGACGCCGAGGCCATCGCCGCCGCCCGCAAGCTCAAGGTCGTCGCCCGCGCCGGCGTCGGTCTCGACAACGTGGACGTCCCCGCCGCCACCAAGGCCGGCGTGATGGTCGTGAACGCGCCCACCTCCAACATCGTCACCGCCGCCGAGCTGGCCTGCGGCCTGCTGATCTCCACCGCCCGGCACATCCCGGCCGCCAACCTGGCGCTGAAGAACGGCGAGTGGAAGCGCAACAAGTACACCGGCGTCGAGCTGGCCGAGAAGACCCTCGGCGTGGTCGGCCTCGGCCGCATCGGCGTCCTGGTCGCCCAGCGGATGTCCGCCTTCGGGATGAAGATCGTCGCCTACGACCCCTACATCCAGGCCGCCCGCGCGGCCCAGATGGGCGTCAAGCTGCTGCCGCTGGACGAGCTGCTGCAGGTCGCCGACTTCATCACGGTGCACCTCCCGAAGACCCCGGAGACCATCGGCCTGATCGGCGACGAGGCGCTGCACAAGGTCAAGCCGACCGTGCGCATCGTCAACGCCGCGCGCGGCGGGATCGTCGACGAGGAGGCCCTGGCCTCCGCGCTGAAGGAGGGCCGGGTCGCCGGCGCCGGGCTCGACGTCTACGTCAAGGAGCCCTGCACCGACTCGCCGCTCTTCGCCTTCGACAACGTGGTGGCCACCCCGCACCTGGGCGCCTCCACCGACGAGGCCCAGGAGAAGGCCGGTATCTCGGTCGCCAAGTCCGTCCGCCTGGCGCTCGCGGGCGAGCTGGTCCCCGACGCGGTCAACGTCCAGGGCGGCGTCATCGCCGAGGACGTCCGTCCGGGCCTGCCGCTGGCCGAGAAGCTCGGCCGGATCTTCACCGCGCTGGCCGGCGAGGTGGCCGTCCGCCTCGACGTCGAGGTGCGCGGCGAGATCACCCAGCACGACGTCAAGGTGCTGGAGCTGTCCGCGCTCAAGGGCGTCTTCGAGGACGTCGTCGCCGAGACCGTCTCCTACGTCAACGCGCCGCTGTTCGCGCAGGAGCGCGGCCTGGAGGTGCGGCTCACGACGACCAGCGAGAGCCCCGAGTACCGCAACGTCATCGTCGTCCGCGGCACCCTGACCGACGGCCGCGAGGTCTCCGTCTCCGGCACGCTGACGGGCCCGAAGCGGATCCAGAAGATCGTCGGCGTCGACACCTTCGACGTGGACGTGGTCCTCACCAACCACATGGGCTTCTTCCGCTACGACGACCGCCCCGGCGTGGTCGGCACCCTGGGCCGCCTGCTCGGCGAGGCCGGCATCAACATCGCCGGCATGCAGGTCTCCCGCGACGACGAGTCCGGCGACGCGCTGGTCTCGCTCACCGTCGACAGCGAGATCCCGCAGCCGCTGCTGGCCGAGATCTCCGCCGAGATCGGCGCCAAGTTCGCCCGCTCGGTGAACCTCAGCGCGTGAGCCGCTGACGCGATCCGACAGGCCCGGGCCCACCCTTCCGAGGGGTGGGCCCGGGCCTGCATGACCATTCGGCGCCAGGAGCGCCTGTACATCCTGCGCAGCACCTGCATCGGCGGCTGACGTGTCCGCGCCGCCCCGGTCAACGGGGCGGCGCGGGGCAGCAGTTCACTCGTCGACGGTCAGCAGGCGGCGCATCAGGGCGTACTTCTCCCGCAGCCGGGCCTGCGTTGCCGGGTTGAGTACGGCCAGCCGGTCCGGGTCGCTGTTGTGGGCCAGGTCGGCCAGCTTGATCGTGACCGCGCCCGGCACCGCCAGCAGCCGGGCGGCGTAGTCGCGCGGGTCCTCGCCCCGGTGCTTGGTCATCGCCAGCACCAGCGACTTGGTGCGTTCCGTCAACGGCGCGCCGGCCAGCCACTCGGCCGTGAGCGCGCCGTCCTCGACCGCGTCGTGCAGCCAGGCCGCCGTGACCTGCTCCGGGTCGCCGCCCCGGGCGGCGGTGCCCCGGGCCACCGCCTCCAGGTGTTCGGCGTAGGGCCGTCCGGCCTTGTCCACCTGCCCCGCGTGCACCCGCCGCGCCAGCGCCTCGACCTCGGCCAGGCTCATGACCGGTTCGCTCATCGGATTCCCCCTCGGTTCGGTCAGGTCAGTCTGCCCGATCCCCCCGACAGCGCGTCCCCCAGCGGCGTGCGCCGGTACAGCACCGAGCGGCCGGAGCGGGCCCGGGCCAGCAGGCCGCCGGCCAGCAGCACCGCCAGGTGGTCGCCGACCGCGCCCGGCGCCAGGCCGAGCTCGCGGGCCAGCTGGCTGGTGCTGGCCGGTACCTCCAGGGCGAGCAGGATCCGGGCCCGGGAGCGGCCCAGCAGTCCGCCGAGCGCGGCCGGGGAGTCCGGGGCCGGGTCCGGCTCCTCCCACAGCGCGGCGGTGCCCCGGGCCGGGTAGATCAGCGTCTTCGGCCAGGGGGCCTCCCAGTGGTAGGCGGTCCCCGGCCGGACCAGTACCGAGGGGATCAGCAGCAGCCCTTCCCCGTTCAGCCGAACCGTCTCGCTCGGCCCCGAGCGCCCGCGCTGGGCCGCCCGCTTCACCTCGATCCCGCCCTCGTGCCAACGGACGCCGGGGTGCAGGTCGCCGATGGCCGCCGCCCAGCCGCGCTCGCCGATCACCCCGACCCGGTGCACCACGTCCCGCTCGCAGAGCGCCCGCAGCCGGGGCCAGTCCTGCGCCAGCAGCTCCCGCCAGGCCAGGTCCAGCGCCTCGGCGATCAGCGCGACCGGGTCCGGCCCGGTCAGCACCGCCAGCACCGCGGGGTCGGTCACCGGCCGCAGCGACATGACGTGCGCGATCTCGACGCGGGCCTGCTCCGGCGGGGCGGCCCGGATCGCGGCCAGGTCGTCGGCCCAGGTCTGCGCGAGCCCGCGCGGCGGAATGGTGACGAAGTCCGCCCCGTACCGCCCGGTGTGGAGGGCGAGCGCCGCGCCCAGTGCGGGATCCCGCCGCAGCCGCTCGAACCGCGGGCGCAGCCGGGCCGCCCACGGCCCCGGCAGCGGTCGGCCCAGCGCCAGCCGGTTCAGCAGGGAGGCCAGCTCGAAGGCGGGGGAGAGGGCGAACCGGCTGCGCAGCAGGTCCTCGGCGGAGGCCTCGAAGCGGATCACGCCACCGATGCTACGTCCGGACCGGGCATCCGACCTTACGTCCAGGGGCGAAGCATTGGCGGGCCGGGCCGGGCCCGGCGAGGCTGCTCCGCATGACCACCACCACCGCGGACGCCCCGGTCCGCCGCACCACCTACCGGGAGGTGCTGGCCGATCCGCGGTACCGGCTGCTCTTCCTCACCCGCACGGTGGCGATCATCGCCGACTCGCTGCGGATCACCACCTTCTCGGTGCTGGTCTTCGCGGGCACCGGTTCGCCGCTGCTCAGCGCGGTCGCCTTCGGCGCCGGCTTCCTGCCGCAGCTGCCCGGCAGCGTGCTGCTCGGCTCGTTGGCCGACCGGCTCCCGCCCCGGGCGCTGATCGCCGGCGGCTACCTGCTGGAGGGAGCGGCCGCGATCGCCCTGGCCACGGCCGGGCTGCCGATCGCGGCGAGCCTGGCGCTGGTGGCCGTGGTCGCCCTGGTCACTCCGCTGTTCGGCGGCGCCTCGGCCCGGCTGACGGCCGAGTGGCTGACCGGCGACGCCTACGTCCTGGGCCGCTCGCTCAACAACATGGCCTCCTCCGGGGCGCAGCTGGTGGGCCTCGCCCTCGGCGGCGCGGCCGTCGCGTCGCTCGGGGCCCACCGCGCGCTGCTGGTCGGCGCCGGGCTCTACCTCGTCGTCTCGGCGGCGGTACGGCTGGGCCTGCCGGACCTGCGTCCGGCCGCGTCGGCGACCGGTTCGGTGCTCCGCTCCAGCCTGCGCGGGGCGGGCGGTCTGCTGCGCGTGCCCGGTCTGCGGCGGCTGCTGCTGGCGCAGTGGCTGCCGTCCGCGTTCACGGCGGGCGCGGAGGGCCTGATCGTCGCCTACGCCGGGCAGCGCCGCTTCGCGCCCGGCAGCTACGCCCTGCTGATGGCCTGCCTCCCGTTCGGGATGCTGCTGGGCGACCTGCTGGTCGGCCGACTGCTGTGGCCGGCCACCCGGGAGCGGCTGGTGGTCCCGCTGGTCGCACTGCTGGGCCTGCCGCTGCTCGGCTTCGCGGCCGCGCCCGGACCCTGGCCCGCGGCGGCCCTGCTGCTGCTCACCGGTGCCGGCTTCGCCTACGGCCTGGGCCTGCAACGGGTCTTCCTGGACGCCCTGCCCGCCGACGGCCAGGGCCAGGCCTTCGGCCTGGTGAACTCGGGCAACATGACCCTCCAGGGCCTCGGCCCGGCCTGCTTCGGCGCCCTCGCCGCGCTCACCGGCAGCGGCGCCGCGATGGCCCTGGCCGGTGCCTGCACCCTGCTCACCGCCGCCTGGATCGCCACCTGGCGTCAATCCGCCGCCGGGGAACCGGGGTGAAACGACGTCAGGGCCCCACTCCGAGGAGTGGGGCCCTGACGTCTACTACCTGCAAGCTGTGCGCCGCCAGGGACTCGAACCCCGGACCCGCTGATTAAGAGTCAGCTGCTCTAACCAACTGAGCTAGCGGCGCCTGCTGACGTGGAAGAGATTACATGATCCGGCGGGAAACTCCGAATCGGTATCCTGGGCCCGCCGGGTGAACGTCCCGGTAACCGGCCGCCGGACAGGGGGAGCGCATGACCGAAAGCAGCAGTGCCACGGGTGGCGAGGTGGACCAGCAGGCCCAGGCGGAGCTGCTCCGACTGCGGGGCAGCATCGACAACATCGACGCCGCGATCGTCCACATGCTGGCCGAGCGCTTCAAGTGCACCCAGGAGGTCGGGCGGCTGAAGGCGCAGTACAGGCTGCCGCCGGCCGATCCGGCCCGCGAGCGGGACCAGATCCAGCGGCTGCGCGACCTGGCCGAGAACGCCCGGCTCGACCCGGCCTTCGCCGAGAAGTTCCTCAACTTCATCATCGCCGAGGTCATCCGCCACCACGAGCGGATCGCGGGGGCCTGAGTCGGCCCGGCCCGAGGGCGGCGTGAGCAGCCGTCATCTCAGATAGTAGGAAATCCAAGTAGTTGTGCAGACAGTTCAGGTCCACTGTCGTAACGTGAGGTCATCAGGCGGTCCGCTGCATCTCCAGCCGGTCCTGATCGGCCCTTGCCGCAGGTGACCCCTGCGCGGCCACGCACCCCCACCCTCACCTTCCCCGTCCTGTGCACGGAGCAGTCCGTGCGTGCGATCGGAGTTCCCATGGACCAGCTGCGCCCGCAGACCCCTCCCCGCCGTAGCCGCCGCGCCGACGCGGCCGCCGAGCGCGCCAACGCCGCAGCCGCGCTGCAGCGGGCGCTCGACCGCCGTGACAACGGCGGCGCGACCGGCCACGACCGCTGAAGGCGGTCGGATTCCGTCCACATATCGGACGGAATCCGACCGACAGGTGAAACCAGGAGTATCGTCCCCGACATGTCTCGTACCCTCCGCCTCGCAGTGATCCCCGGTGACGGCATCGGCCAGGAAGTCGTGGCCGAAGGCCTCAAGGTCCTCTCCGCCGTCCTCCCCGCCGATACCAAGGTGGAGACCACCGAGTACGACCTCGGCGCCCGCCGCTACCACGCCACCGGCGAGACCCTGCCGGACAGCGTGCTGGAGGAGCTGAAGCACAACGACGCCATCCTCCTCGGCGCGATCGGTGACCCGTCCGTGCCCTCCGGGGTGCTGGAGCGGGGGCTGCTGCTCAAGCTGCGCTTCGCCTTCGACCACCACGTCAACCTCCGCCCCGGCAAGCTGTTCCCGGGCGTCTCCTCGCCGCTGGCGGGCGAGCCGGAGATCGACTTCGTGGTCGTCCGCGAGGGCACCGAGGGCCCGTACGCCGGCAACGGCGGCACGCTGCGCACCGGCACTCCGGAGGAGATCGCCACCGAGGTCAGCCTGAACACGGCCTTCGGCATCGAGCGGGTCGTCCGCGACGCCTTCGCCCGCGCCCAGGCCCGTCCGCGCAAGAAGCTGACGCTGGTTCACAAGAACAACGTCCTGGTCCACGCCGGGCACCTGTGGACCCGGATCTTCAACGCGGTCGCGGCCGAGTTCCCCGAGGTCAGCACCGACTACCTGCACGTCGACGCGGCGACGATCTTCTTCGTCACCCAGCCCGAGCGCTTCGACGTCATCGTCACCGACAACCTGTTCGGCGACATCCTGACCGACCTGGCCGCGGCCGTCACCGGCGGCATCGGCCTGGCCGCGAGCGGCAACATCAACCCGTCCGGCGCCTTCCCGTCCATGTTCGAGCCGGTCCACGGCTCGGCCCCGGACATCGCCGGCCAGGGCAAGGCCGACCCGACCGCCACCGTGCTCTCGGTCGCCATGCTGCTCCAGCACCTCGGCCTGAACGACGAGGCCGCCCGGGTCGAGGCCGCGGTCGCCGCGGACCTCGCCGCGCGCACCGGTCAGGCCCCGCGCTCCACCGCGCAGATCGGCGACGCCCTCGCCGCCCGAGTAGCCGGCTGACCAGCCGGCACTCGGAACGAAGGACCTACAGCGGTCCGGAAGACAGTGAGCCGAATCCGGCTGGTCAGCACGCTCTGTGACCCCGGTACCACCGGTTCGCGCCTTCCGGGCCGCTTTGCCGTGCCGCCGCGCCTGCGGCTGTTCGAGCGGACCCGGAAGGTGCGACCATCGACCCTGGGCCCCCGCGACGCCTCGGGCCGCCCGACATGACGACACGGTGAAGGACGTAGCCACCATGACCTCCCCCATGGACACCATCGAGATCGAGCTCAAGCCCTCGGCCCACCCGCTGGCCGCCGAGGAGCGCGAAGCCAGGCTCGCCAACCCCGGCTTCGGCCGTTTCTTCACCGACAACATGGTGACCATCCGCTGGACCGAGGGCCGGGGTTGGCACGACGCCCAGCTGGTGCCCTACGGACCGATCGAACTCGACCCGGCGACCTCGATCCTGCACTACGGCCAGTCGATCTTCGAGGGCCTGAAGGCGTACCGGACGGCCGACGGCAGCATCCAGACCTTCCGCCCCTACGCCAACGCCGCGCGGTTCCAGTCCTCCGCGCGCCGGCTGGCCATGCCGGAGCTGCCGCAGGAGACCTTCGTCGCCGCCGTCGAGGCGCTGGTCCAGCAGGACCAGGCGTGGGTGCCGGCCCAGGACGAGGCCAGCCTCTACCTGCGCCCGTTCATGATCGCGACCGAGGTCGGCCTCGGCGTCCGCCCCGCCAACGAGTACCTGTTCCTGCTGATCGCCTCCCCGGCCGGCGCCTACTTCCCCGGTGGCGTCAAGCCGGTCTCGGTCTGGCTCTCCGAGGAGTACGTCCGTGCCGCGCCCGGCGGCACCGGCGCCGCCAAGTGCGGCGGCAACTACGCCGCCTCCCTGGTTGCCCAGGCCGAGGCCGCCGCCCACGGCTGCGACCAGGTCGTCTACCTGGACGCGATCGAGCGCCGCTGGATCGAGGAACTGGGCGGCATGAACCTCTACTTCGTCTTCGGCGAGGGCGAGAACGCCCGGATCGTCACCCCCGAGCTCTCCGGCTCGCTGCTTCCCGGCATCACCCGCGACTCGCTGCTGAGCATCGCCGCCGACCTCGGCTACGCCACCGAGGAGCGGAAGATCTCCGCCGACGAGTGGCGCGCGGGCAACGCCGACGGAGCCCTCACCGAGGTCTTCGCCTGCGGCACCGCCGCCGTGATCACCCCGGTCGGCTCGGTCAAGTCCGCGCGCGGCAACTGGACGGTCGGCGCGGGCGAGCCCGGCCCGGTCACCCTCAAGCTCCGGGAGACCCTGCTGGCCCTGCAGACCGGCCGCCGCGAGGACACCCACGGCTGGATGCACAGCATCGTCTGACCCACCCGGGCCCCGCCGCCCCGAAGGGGGGCGGCGGGGCCCGAGCCGTGGGTAGCCTCGATCCGTACCACTCGTTGAGCAGTGAGCACCGGAAGGGAGGGGCCATGTCCGCAGCAACATTCGACTTCGCCGACGTCGACCGGAGCGAGGGGGACGGCCTGCTGGAGGCGTTCCTCGCCCTGGAGACCCCCGAGGGCTTCAAGGCCGAGCTCATCGAGGGGGAGATCGTCGTGACACCACCGCCGGACGGCGACCACGAGACCGCGATCGGCCGGATCGTCTGGCAGATCGCTCGCCAATGCCCGGAGGAGCTGGACTTCGCCGGAGGCAAGGGTCTGATCGTCCCCACCGGGCGGTTCATCCCGGACGGCACCTTCACCCGGGACGGAGCCATGCTCGGCCGGGAGTCCTGGTCCGAGCCCGAGGGCGTGCTGATGGTGCTGGAAGTCACTTCCAGCCGTCCCGGCAAGGATCGCGAGCAGAAGCGGCGAGGCTGCGCCGCTGCCGGGATCCCGCTCTACCTGCTGGTGGACCGCCAGCGGGACCAGGTCGTGCTGCACAGCGAGCCCCGGCACGGGGACTACACGGTCGTGGCCACCGCCGCTCTCGGCGATCCGCTGCGGCTGCCGAAGCCCTTCGACTTCGAACTGGACACCGCCAGGCTGCACTGACCGCCGATCTGCGGCGTCCCGCATCCTGAGACCTTCCGTCCCGCGCGGCGCGCCTGTGCAAGACTGCGGACGTGCCCTCGCTCGCGCTCATTATTGGCAGCAGGCGCGCCGGTCCGCAGTGACCGCTCCGCACGACAGACCCGTATGCGGAACGGACATCGTGTTCTCAGACCCGCGCGCAGACCTCTCGCATCCGCGAGGGGTTTTTTTGTTGCCCGGCGCGCTCCCACAAGGAGCCGTCGGACGACCGAGGCGCACGCGGCGATGGGGGACAGTGGCCATGGTCCCGGGAGTCACCCCGGGATCCCCGTGGAGGTCCCCGCCCGGCAACCAGCCGGCCGGGGGCCACCCAGCCCCGGACAGGAGACCCCAGGCATGACCCTCAACGACGACTTCCACGTCTTCGACACCACGCTTCGCGACGGTGCGCAGCGCGAGGGCATCAACCTCACCGTTGCCGACAAGCTGGCCATCGCCCGCCATCTGGACGACTTCGGAGTCGGCTTCATCGAGGGCGGCTGGCCCGGTGCCAACCCCCGTGACACCGAGTTCTTCGCCCGCGCCGCCGCCGAACTGGAGCTGCGCAACGCCCAACTGGTCGCCTTCGGCGCGACCCGCCGGGCCGGCGGCAGCGCCGCCGACGACGCCCAACTGGCCGCCCTGGTCGCCTCCGGCGCCCCGGTGGTCACCCTGGTCGCCAAGTCCCACGACCGCCACGTCGAACTGGCCCTCCGCACCACGCTGGAGGAGAACCTGGAGATGATCGCCGACAGCGTGCGCCACCTGCGCTCGCTCGGCCGCCGGGTCTTCCTCGACTGCGAGCACTTCTTCGACGGCTACAAGGCCAACCGGGACTACGCCCTCGCCGTGGTCCGGACCGCGCACGAGGCCGGGGCCGACGTGGTCGTGCTCTGCGACACCAACGGCGGGATGCTGCCGGCCGGCGTCCACGCGGTCGTCGCCGACGTCCTCGCGCAGACCGCCGGCTACCTGCCCGGCGCGCGGATCGGGATGCACGCCCAGGACGACACCGGCTGCGCCGTCGCCAACACCCTGGCCGCCGTGGACGCCGGCGCCACCCACGTCCAGTGCACGGCCAACGGCTACGGCGAGCGGGTCGGCAACGCCAACCTCTTCCCGGTGGCCGCCGCACTGGAGCTGAAGCACGACCGCCGGGTGCTGCCCCCCGGCGCGCTCCAGGAGATGACCCGGATCTCGCACGCCATCGCCGAGGTCGTCAACCTGACGCCGTCCACCCACCAGCCCTATGTCGGGGTGTCCGCCTTCGCCCACAAGGCCGGGCTGCACGCCTCCGCGATCAAGGTCGACCCCGACCTGTACCAGCACACCGACCCGGCGCTGGTCGGCAACAGCATGCGGATGCTGGTCTCCGACATGGCCGGCCGCGCCTCGGTCGAGCTGAAGGCCGTCGAGCTGGGCTTCCAGGACACCCTCGACCGCGACGCGGTCGGCCGGGTGGTCGCCTCGGTCAAGGCGCGGGAGAACCTCGGCTACACCTACGAGGCCGCCGACGCCTCCTTCGAGCTGCTGCTGCGCGACGAGATCGCCGGTCGGCGCAGGCGCTTCTTCACCCTGGAGTCCTGGCGCACCATCAGCGAGCAGCGCGCCGACGGCAGCCCGGCCAACGAGGCCACGGTCAGGCTGAGCGTCAAGGGCACCAGGACCGTCGCCACCGGCGAGGGCAACGGCCCGGTGCACGCCCTGGACCAGGCGCTGCGCGCCGCGCTGGAGCGGATCTACCCGCAGCTGGCCGCCCTGGAGCTGGTGGACTACAAGGTCCGCATCCTGGAGGGCCAGCACGGCACCGAGTCGAAGACCCGGGTGCTGGTGTCCACCGGCGACGGCAAGGTCGAATGGTCGACCGTCGGCGTCGCCGAGAACGTGATCGGCGCCTCCTGGCAGGCACTTGAGGACGCCTACACCATCGGGCTGATCCGGGCCGGGCTGGAGCCCCAGGAGGACTGAGGCCGGGGCCTACCGCGCGCCGCCGCCGGGCCGGGCCAGCAGGACGGCGGCCGCGACGGTGCCGGCCTGGTGCTCGACCTGGCGGGCGATCGGCAGCCAGGTGCCGGGGAACCGCTGCCGGTACTCCTCGCACCAGTGGTCGGCCAGAGCCTCCAGCCGGTCGCGCAGCGGTCCGGTGCCGGGGCGCTGCGGATCGAGCGCCCGGCGCAGCATCGACGCGGCGCGCAGCGGCACCCGGTGCGCCCACAGCTCCAGGGTCGCCAGCCGGGAACGGGTCATCGGCGGCAGCGCGGGCTGGTCCGGAAGGACGACGCCCGGGTCCCACTCGTCGGCCAGCGGCGCGCAGACGTCGAGGGCGCTGCGGACGGCGCGCGGCAGCGGGCCCTCGGTCAGCGCGCCGAGCCGCTCGGCCTGGGCCAGCAGCTCGTCGAGCAGCCGGCCGTGCCGGCGCATCCGGGCGGCGAGGGCGGTCAGTTCGGCCTCGGGGTCGCCGATCGGGGTCGGGTCGGCCAGCCGGCCGCAGGTCCACAGCGGCACCTCGACGATCAGCGTGGAGCCGCCGTGCCGGTGCGGGGCGTGCCAGGTGGTGCGGCCGAGCTCCCGGGAGCTGGCCTCCGGTCCCCGGTCGGCCGCCTCGGGCATCAGGAACACGCCGGGGTTCGGGTTGGGCCAGAAGTAGACGTCGTAGGGCGAGAGTTCGACCGGGATGCCGAGCCCGGCGGCCGAGCGGGCGAAGTGCCCGTCGAGTCCGGGCTGGTCGCGGGTCGCCTGCAGGAAGGTCCCGCCCACGTCGGTGCTGTGCAGCGAGCACTGGAGGAACGGCCGCAGCTCGTCGATGACCGCGAGCAGGGCCCGGCTCTCCGGCAGGTCCGCGCCGAGCGAGGGGGCCCACTCCGGCTGCTCCTCGCCGGCCGGGCGGAAGAAGTCCCGGTAGTGCCCGGCCAGGGTGTACGGGCCGGGGGTGCGGCCGTGGGAGGCCAGGCTGGCGCCGTCGGGGTCCAGGCAGAGCAGCAGGTTCCAGGTGCAGCCGGCCCGCAGCCCGGGGTCGGCGACGACCCGGCGGGCCAGCTCCAGCACGGTGGCGCCGCCGACCGACTCGTTGGCGTGCGCTCCGGCCACCACCAGTGCCTGTGGCGCCGCCCGGCCGACCGAGAGCAGCAGCAGCGGCCGTCCGGCCCGCGAGCGGCCGACCTGCCGCAGCCGGCAGAGCTCGGGATGGCGCTCGGCCAGCAGCTCCGCCGCCCGGACGACCTCGTCCGGGGTGGGGTAGCGGTCCTCGACCGCGACGGCCCGTCGGGCCGCGTCCGAACCGTCGACCGTCGGCGATGCGTCGACCACCGGTGACGCGTCGGCCACCGGGATCGCTTCGGCCACCGGCGCGCTGTCGTCGAGCGGCAGCGACTTGGCGAGAGACATTGACGCATTGACAGGCACTGGCTGCGACCCCGTTCGTTCGTCCCCGTCCCGGCAGCGCGTCGTTCCGACGTCCGGCCAGCAGACCACGGCTCCTGTCGCACCGTCAAGAACGGCCCGGTAAGGGGCCGGTGCGGAGGCCGGACAGGAGGACGGGCCGGTACGGCAGGCTCGCTGCCGGACCGGCCCGCCCTCCTGTCCGCGCGGCGGCTAGCGCAGTCGGGCGAGGAGGGCGTGCTCGACGAGGGTGATGAGTGCGGATTTGGCGCTGTCGCGGCGTCGGGCGTCGGTGGTGATGATGGGGGTTTCGGCGCTGAGTTGGAGGGCTTCGCGGACTTCTTCGGGGTTGTGGGTCTGGGTGCCGTCGAAGACGTTGAGGGCGACGACGAAGGGCAGGCCGCTGTTTTCGAAGTAGTCGATGGCGGGGAAGCAGTCGGCGAGGCGTCGGGTGTCGACCAGGACGACGGCGCCGATGGCGCCGCGGACGAGGTCGTCCCACATGAACCAGAAGCGGTCCTGTCCGGGGGTGCCGAAGAGGTAGAGGATCAGGTCCTGGTCCAGGGTGATCCGGCCGAAGTCCATGGCCACCGTGGTGGTGGTCTTGTCGGCGACGTGGCTCAGGTCGTCGATGCCGGCGCTGGCGCTGGTCATCACCGCTTCGGTGCGCAGCGGGTTGATCTCCGAGACCGCGCCGACCAGGGTGGTCTTGCCCACACCGAAGCCGCCCGCCACGACGATCTTCGCGGAGGTGGTGGCGCGGGTCGGGGCAGGAGCCGCGGGCCTAGAGCTTGCGTAGTCCACTGAGCACCCTTTCGAGCAGTGTCACGTCTGGCGTGCCGCCGGAATCGCCTCCGGCAGCGGGCTGGTGGATCGCGACCAGGCCGGATTCGGCCAGGTCGGCAACGAGGATGCGGGCCACCCCGAGGGGGATGGACAGCAGGGCCGAGATCTCGGCCACGGACTTGATGTCCTGGCAGAGGTGGCAGATCCGCTGGTGCTCCGGGAGGAGCGAGGCGAAGCGCTCGGGCGGCGTCGTGGTCGAGACCAGGGCCTCGATCGCCAACTGGTAGCGGGGCCGGGTCCGGCCGCCGGTCATCGCGTAGGGGCGGATCAGCGGCTGGTCGTCCTGGTCCTGCTCCGGCTCGCCGCGCCGGGACCCCTGGGCCGACGAGGACGGACGGTTCCAGTCGTCCTGGTACGGCTGGTCGCGGTAGCCGCCTCCGGTGTAGCCGTTCTCGACGTACCGCTGTTCTTCCTGGTACGGGTTGCTCTCGTAGCCGGGGTAGCCGGGGGCGTAGCCGCCACCGGGACCGCCGAACGCGTCATGACCTGTACCCGGATAGCCGGTGCCGTACTGGCCGTGCTGATCCTCTGACGCTGTCACGGTTCCTCCTCACAGTGGGGCGACGGGGCGTTGCGGCTCTTGTCTGTGTGCTGTGCGGGTGGTGCGGGTGCTGGCCGTGCATCGGTGCAGTGCTGTGGTCTCGGTACGGTGCTGCGGTTCCGGCGGAGTCTGTCAGTGGAGCAGGCTGCCCTGGAGCTCCGCGCGCAGGGCCGGGGTCAGCACCGTACCGGCCCGGTCGACCAGGAGTGCCATCTCGTACCCCACCAGGCCGATATCGCTGTCCGGGGCCGCCAGCACGGCAAGTGACGAGCCGTCGGAGACCGCCATGATGAAGAGGAAGCCGCGCTCCATCTCCACCACGCTCTGGGTCACCCGGCCGCCCTCGAAGATCCGCGAGGCGCCCTGGGTGAGCGAGCTCAGCCCGGAGGCCACCGCGGCGAGCTGGTCGGCCCGGTCCCGGGGGAAGCCCTCGGACATGGCGAGCAGGAGGCCGTCCGCGGACACCACCACCGTGTGCGACACCCCGGGGGTGCTGTCCACGAAGTTGGTGATCAACCAGTTCAGGTTCTGTGCCGCCTGGGACATCTGACTCACTGCTAACGCTCCGGGTGGTTCGGGCCGCCGAAGAGATCGGTGCCGCCGTGCTGGTCGGGGTGGGGAGAGTCGCCTGCGCTGCGGCCCTGCTGGACGCCGCGGCGCAGATTGGTGAGCCGGCCGCGGACCTCCTCGGGGGTGCGGGACAGCTGCGAGGTGGTGCTGCCGGCCTGGTCGCGGCCGGGTTCCTGGACGTTGCCCGGGAGCAGGTTCTGCCGCGGCACGCGGCGGGGCAGGCCCGCCTCGGTGGTGCCGCCGGCCACGGGGGTGCGCATGGCCTCCGGCGCGGTCGGCAGGAAGGCGTCCGTCGAGCTCTGGCCGCTGTCCTCACGGGCGCCGGTGAACCAGTTGGGACGCTCGCCGGTCTCCCGCTCGCCGATGGCCCGACCGCCGAGGGCCTGGCCGGGACGGCGCTGCGGCAGCGCGCCGGTGCCGCCGGCGCCGCCGTTGTTCTGCGGCAGCGAGGGACGCGGCTCCTCGGCCTGCGGGGCCTGCGGGGTCTCCGGGTAGTACGGCTGGTTGAACTGCGGTTCGGGCTGGTAGGGAGCCGAGTGCTCCTTCCGGCCCCGCCGGTCGTGGGTGAAGGGGCTGAGGGCGGGTGCGGCCGAGTCGAAGTCGGCGGCGGTGTAGCGGCCGGCCTCGTAGCCCGCGTCCGGGGCGGGGTAGGACTGCTCCTGGAACCCGCCCTGGTAGGGCTGCTCGGGGAAGGCCGCCGGGTAGCCGGAGTCGCGGTACCCGGGCTCCGGGTACCCGGGCTCCGGGAAGGCCGGGGCGGGGAACGGCGCGTCCGGGAAGGCGGCGGCCGGGAAGGAGGTGGTCGGGTACTCGTCGTCGTAACCGGTGGCCCGGTCGAACTCCCCGCCCGGATAGCCGTTGTCGGCGTAGGGCGTGCCCTCGAAGCCGCGCTGCGGTGCGGGCTGCGCTGCGGGCTGCGCTGCGGGCTGCGGAGCGGTGGGCCGGGCCTGCGGCGCCGGGGCGGGTGCGGGAGCGGGCTGCGGAGCGGCGGCCTCCAGCGCGGCCGTCTCGCGGCGCTGGCCGAGCCGGCGCAGCCGCGGCGTGGGTGCGGCCGGGGCGGGCGGCTGCTGGACCGCGGGGGCGGGCACCTCGTAGCGGCTGTCGTCGAAGCCGAGCTCGCTCGCGGTGAGCAGGCCGGGCACCGGGTAGCTGCCGGTGTCGCCGTAGCCGCCGGCCTCCGGGTAGCCGCCACCGAAGTCCGCGGCCGGGGCGAAGCCCGGAGCGGCCGGAGCGGCCGGTTCGAAGTCCGGGGCCGCGCCGAAGTCCGGGGCGGGGGTGGGGGCGAAGCCCAGGGCCGGGACCGGGCCGGTGGTCTCGGCCTCGGTCTCCGGGTAGACCCGGGAGACCGAGTAGGTCTCCTCGGGCTCGGTCACCCGGGGCAGCTGGGTCAGGTGCTCGGGCATCATCACCAGCGAGGTGGTCCCGGCCGACTCGCCCGAGGGGCGCAGCTGGACCCGGACGCCGTGCCGCTCGGCCAGCCGGCCGACCACGAACAGGCCCATCTGCCGGGAGACCGAGGCGTCCACGGTCGGCGGGTCGGCCAGCTTGCTGTTGATGCCGGCGAAGTCCTCGGGGGTGAGGCCGATGCCCTTGTCGTGGATCTCGACCAGCATCCGCTGGTCGGGCAGTCGGGTCGCGGTGACCCTGACCCGGGTCTGCGGGCTGGAGAAGGCGGTGGCGTTCTCCAGCAGCTCGGCGAGCAGGTGCACCAGGTCGGTCACGGCGACGCCGATGACCTCGGCCTCCGGTATGCCGCTGAGCTCGACCCGCTCGTACTGCTCCACCTCGGAGGCGGCGGCGCGGAGCACGTCCACCAGCGGCACCGGGTCGGTCCACTCGCGTCCGGCGCTCTCGCCGGCCAGGACCAGCAGGTTCTCACCGTTGCGGCGCATCCGGGTGGCCAGGTGGTCGAGCTTGAACAGGCTCTCCAGCTGGTCCGGGTCGGCCTCGTTGGACTCCAGCACCGAGATCAGTTCGAGCTGACGCTCGATCAGGCCGTGGCTGCGCCGGGACAGGTTGGTGAAGATCGCGTTGACGTTGCCGCGGAGCAGCGCCTGCTCGGAGGCGAGTCGGACGGCCTCGCGGAGGACGTCCTCGAAGGCCCGGGCGACCTCGCCGATCTCGTCCCGCCCGGTCAGCGGGATCGGTGCGACGGTGGTGTCGACCCGCTCCGGGTCGGTCTTGGAGAGCTTGCGGACCAGGTCCGGCAGCCGCTCGCCGGCGATCTCCTGGGCGCTGTTGCGCAGGGTGCGCATGCCGCGCACCATCGAGCGGGACATCACCATCGTCAGCAGCGCCGAGGCCAGCAGCGCGGCCAGCGCCTCGATGCCGATGATCAGCGCCTGCTGGTCCGCGCTGTGCTGGGCGCTCTTGGCGTCCTGGACGATCTGGTCGGTGATCGCCGACTCGACCTGGCGCTCCTGCTGGATCAGCGCGGAGGAGTCCTGGTACCAGGAGGCGGGGGTCACCCCGGAGGACGACAGCCGCTTGCCCGCCAGCCCCAGCGCCTCCAGCTTCTCCTCGGTGGGAGTGATCGGCGCGGCCGTCACGGTCTTCTGGTAGAGCGCGAGGTCGGAGGGGATCCCGGAGACCACGAACTGGCCGTTGGCGACCTGGGTGAGCTTGTTCGCGACCTGGACGCCCACCGAAAGCTCTGTCGGCATCTTGTCGGCGACCAGGGCGATCGTCACCAGGTTGCGCTCGTTGGAGGTGGACGCCTTCTGCAGGGTCAGCGCGTAGAGCTCGCGGCCGCGGCTGTTGACGTTGTTGTTGCCGAAGCTCAGCTCGTTGTCCAGGCCCATCAGCTCGAAGAACAGGTTGGAGTAGTTCGAGTTGGTGGTGATCGGGTCCATGGACGCGGAGTTGCCCTGGCTCCGCAGCGCCTTCAGCTCCTGCGCCTGCAGGGTCTTGAAGTTGCCCAGCTCGGTCGAGATCCGCGCGTCGCTGTGCACCGAGGTGGCGGCGGCGTACATGGTGAGGATGTCGGCGTCGGTCTGCTTCTGGGCGCGCAGGACGGCGGGGTCGTTGCGGTTGCCCGCCAGCGCGGGGGCCACGGCCAGGTCGCGCTCGTTCTCCAGGTCGTCGACGACCGTGGTGGCGTCGCGGACCAGGATGGCGACCTTCTCGTTCTGGCCGGCCGCATTGGCGATGTTGAGCTGGTCGTGCACCCGCAGACCGGCGAAGGTCACGCCGGTGAGCACGGGAACCAGCAGAATGGCCGTCAGCCGGGTGGGCACGCGCCAGTTGCGGAAGCGCCAACTAGCGCCGCCGTCCGCCACCGGCTGTTCACTGTCCTGCCGGGGTCCGGGGTCTGCCTGCTTCTGCCTCACTCGACAACAACCTCTCGGCCGGGTTGGCCAGTTCTACAGATCTGCGCGGATCGCTGGAATTTCAGCACGTCCGTCGGGCAGCGGCCAAACATCTGCTCCAACGTTGCGCGCCGACGCCAAAACGGGGCATATGGCCCAGCGATGCCGAATGCGCCCCTCCGGATCGGCGCAGCGTGCACAGTCGGCTACGCCTGGTCACGCCGCCCCGGGAATTGCGGGTCTAACTGTTATGAAAATGTGTGCACCTGGCGCGGGCTCAGCGCAGTCGGGCGAGGAGGGCGTGCTCGACGAGGGTGATGAGTGCGGATTTGGCGCTGTCGCGGCGTCGGGCGTCGGTGGTGATGATGGGGGTTTCGGCGCTGAGTTGGAGGGCTTCGCGGACTTCTTCGGGGTTGTGGGTCTGGGTGCCGTCGAAGACGTTGAGGGCGACGACGAAGGGCAGGCCGCTGTTTTCGAAGTAGTCGATGGCGGGGAAGCAGTCGGCGAGGCGTCGGGTGTCGACCAGGACGACGGCGCCGATGGCGCCGCGGACGAGGTCGTCCCACATGAACCAGAAGCGGTCCTGTCCGGGGGTGCCGAAGAGGTAGAGGATCAGGTCCTGGTCCAGGGTGATCCGGCCGAAGTCCATGGCCACCGTGGTCGTGGTCTTCCCCGCCACATGGGTGAGGTCGTCGATGCCGGCGCTGGCGCTGGTCATCACCGCTTCGGTGCGCAGCGGGTTGATCTCCGAGACCGCGCCGACCAGGGTGGTCTTGCCCACACCGAAGCCGCCCGCCACGACGATCTTCGCTGACGTGGTGGCGCGGGTCGGCGCAGGGGCCACTGGCCTAGAGCTTGCGTAGTCCACTGAGGACCCTTTCGAGCAGTGTCACGTCCGGCGCGCCGCCGTTCTCGGTGGCCGCGGCCGGCTGGTGGATCGCGACCAGGCCGGCTTCGGCCAGGTCGGCGACGAGGATGCGGGCCACACCCAGGGGTATGGGTACCAGGGCGGAGACCTCCGCCACCGACTTGACGTCCCGGCACAGCTGCACGATCCGTTGGTGCTCGGGGAGCAGCGTCCCCGCGCGGTCGGCCTGGGCCGTGGTCGAGACCAGGGCCTCGATCGCCAGCTGGTAGCGGGGGCGGGTCCGGCCTCCGGTCATCGCGTAGGGGCGCACCAGCGGGGGCTGGGAGCCCCCGCCGTACGAACCGGTGGAGCCTTGGGGCGGGGCCATCTGTCCTCCTTGAGCTGCAGCGGTCCGTGGTGCCTCTCCGCGGCGGTTGGTGGTGCTGAGGGTTTCCGTGGATCAGTCGGTCGGACGGTGGAGCAGTCGAGCAGTCGTACTGAGGTCACGTCAAGTGCCGGGACGGCGGAGCAGCCGCCGTCCCGGCGGTGGGATCAGTGGAGCAGGCTGCCCTGGAGCTCCGCACGGAGGGCCGGGGTCAGCACGTCGCCGGCCCGGTCGACCAGCAGCGCCATCTCGTAGCCGACCAGGCCGATGTCGCTGTCCGGCGAGGCCAGCACGGCGAGGGACGAGCCGTCGGAGACCGCCATGATGAAGAGGAAGCCGCGCTCCATCTCCACCACGGTCTGGGTCACCCGGCCGCCCTCGAAGATCCGCGAGGCGCCCTGGGTGAGCGACGTCAGCCCGGAGGCCACGGCGGCGAGCTGGTCGGCCCGGTCCCGGGGGAAGCCCTCGGACATGGCGAGCAGGAGGCCGTCCGCGGAGACCACCACCGTGTGCGACACGCCGGGGGTGTTGTCCACGAAGTTGGTGATCAACCAGTTCAGATTGTGTGCCGCTTGGGACATCTGGCTCATCTGAGTCAACGCTCCTGGGGGTTGGTGCCGTACGGGCCGTTGTCCTGCGACCGGTCCTGGGACGGGTTCGGCGATCCTGCCTGGCGTCCCTGCTGGATGCCGCGGCGCAGGTTGGTGAGCCGTCCGCGGACCTCCTCGGGCGACCGGGAGACCTGGGGCCCGTTGTCGGGCGTGCTCTCGGCGGCACCGGGCACGAGGTTCGCCTGCGGCACCCGGCGGGGGAGGCCCGAGGGCATCACACCGCCGGCGCTGGGCTCACGCACCTGCTCGGCCCGGCGCCACACCTCGTCGTTGGAGGAGGCGCGCCACGGGGCCGCGGCGGACGCCGAGGAGCCGCCCGCGCCCGCGGGGGCGCCGCGCTGCGGCAGCGGGCGCTGCTGGGGCTCCTGCGGCCGGGAGGCCGCGGTGGGCTGCGGCGCCTGCGGCGAACCCGGCTGCGGCGAACCGGGCTGCTGCGGACCCGCCTGCTGCGGGGCCTGCGGCTGACGCTGCTGCCCCTGCTGCGGACCGGACGGCCCGCCCTGGGCCTGGTCGCCGTACACCTGCACCGCGCGCATCCGGTCGGCCCGCCCGCTGCGGAACCAGTTGGACTCCATCGCCTCGAAGATCGGCGAACGGGCCGCGTCGGCCTCGGCGGGCGGGAGCGCCCGCGTCAGCGGGTGGTCGGCCGGGTCCTGGTGGAGCGGCGCGGCCGGCTGCGGAACCGGCTGCTGCGGGACGACCGGCTGCGGGACGGCCGACTGCGGCGCGACGGGCTGCGGTGCGACCGGCTGCGGGGCGACCGGACGCTGCGGGGCGACCGGCTGCGGCGCGACCGGGCGCTGCGGGGCGACCGGGCGCTGCGGCTCCTCCTCGAAGTGCGGACGGGCGAACTGCGCGGTGCTGTCGGGGGAGCCGTGCTGGGGCTGCTCGGCCCACAGGTTGGTCTCCTCCACCGGCGCGGGGGCCGGGGCCGGCATCGGCGGCTGCGGGCGCTGGCCCCGGGTGGGCAGCGGCCGACCCGGCAGCTGCTGCGGGGACTGCGACTGCTGCTGCTGCGACTGCGGAGCCTGCGGCTGGGCCTGCTGCGGCGGCTGCGGAGCCTGCGGCTGCTGCTGCGGAGCGGGCTGCTGCTGGTCGCGCCGGGGGAGCTGGTGCTGGCCGGTGAGGGCCGTGCTGCCCTGCGGCAGCGTCGGGTTCGGCCGACGCGAGGGCAGGCCCTGCTGCGGCTGGCCGGACTGACCGGGCAGACCCTGCTGCGGCTGACCCGGCTGACCCGGCTGACCCGGCTGACCCGGCAGGCCCTGCTGCGGCTGGCCGGGCAGGGAGGGGCGGCCGGGGACCGGGCCGGAGGGGCCGGCCGGGAGCGGGGCGCGACCGGGGCCCTGCGGCACGGCGCCGCGCTGCGGGCCGCCCTGGAGGCCGGCCATGCCCTGCGGACGCTGGCGCGCCTGGCCGGGAAGCTGGCCCGGACCGCCCTGGCCGGCCATCTGACCGGGCATCTGACCCGCGCCGGGGCCGCCGCCGGGGCCGCGCCGCTCGGCGGTGTTGGTGACGTCCACCGGCAGCATGACCAGCGCGGTGGTGCCGCCGGAGTCGCTGGGGCGGAGCTGGATCCGGATGCCGTGGCGGAGCGACAGCCGACCGACCACGAACAGGCCCATCCGGCGGGACACCGAGACGTCCACCACCGGGGGGTTGGCCAGCCGCTCGTTGATCTCGGCGAGGTCCTCCGGGGAGAGGCCGATGCCGGTGTCGTGGATCTCGACCAGCACCCGCCCGTCCGGCAGTGCGTGGCCGGTGACCCGGACCCGGGTCTGCGGGCTGGAGAACGAGGTGGCGTTCTCCAGCAGCTCGGCGAGCAGGTGGACGAGGTCGTTGACGACTCGTCCGGCGACCTCGGCGGTGGGCACCGAGGCCAGTTCGATGCGCTCGTACTGCTCCACCTCGGAGGCGGCGGCGCGGAGCACGTCCACCAGCGGCACCGGGCGGGTCCAGCGTCGGCCCGGGTCCTCGCCCGCGAGGACGAGCAGGTTCTCGCCGTTGCGGCGCATACGGGTCGCCAGGTGGTCCAGCTTGAAGAGGCTGGCCAGCTGGTCCGGGTCGGCCTCGCGGCTCTCCAGCTCGGAGATCATCGACAGCTGGCGCTGGATCAGGCCCTGGGAGCGGCGCGAGAGGTTGGTGAACATCGCGTTGATGTTCCCTCGCAGCAGGGCCTGCTCGGCGGCGAGGCGGACGGCCTGGGCGTGGACCTGGTCGAAGGCCCGGGCCACGTGGCCGATCTCGTCGGTGGTGTCGATGCCGATCGAGGCGACCGAGGTGTCGACGTCCTGCGGGTCCGACTCGGAGAGGGTGCGGACCAGTTCCGGCAGCTGGTGGTCGGCCACGTCCTCGGCGGCGAACTGCAGCTTGTTCAGCGTCCGGACCATCGAGCGGGCCACCAGCGCGGCGCCGAGGATGGCGACCAGCAGCACCAGCGCGATCAGCACGGAGTTCAGGATCACGTCCGTCTGGGCCTGCGAGCGCTGGTCGATGACCTGGTTGATGAGGTTCTGCAGGAGGTAGTTCTCATCGTTGGTCATGCTGGTGATCTGCGACTCGGCCTCGTCGTCCCAGGTCGAGTAGGAGGGCAGCACGTCCGGGTACGCCTTGAAGCCGTTGGTCGCGTTCAGCACGGCGTTGGCGAACAGGTTCGCGTTCTTGATGTTGGTGTTGTAGGTCCAGGACTGGATCAGGTTCGCCGAGTCGCCGTTGTAGAGCGCGATGAACTCGGTCCGCAGGAACGCCTCGTTGGTGAAGGCGGTCTGCGCGTACAGCCGGTCCTGGGTCTCCAGCACGTTGCCCGAGGCCAGCGAGGCGCTGATGACGGCCTGGACGATCGAGACCGACTCCTTCCACTGCGAGAAGATCTCCAGGGAACGCGCGGAGGAGAGCAGTTCGCTGTTGCTGGAGGCGAGCGCGAGGTTCTGGCTCAGCGACAGCAGCTGCTGGATCAGGTTGTCGTAGTCCGACACCGAGGCGGTGATGTTGCCGCCGGTACCCATGGCGAAGTCGCTCGCACGGCTGTTCTTCAGGGTGCCGAGGTTGCTCAGCACGGCCGTGATGTCGGCGCCGTGGCCGGGCAGGGCGTTCAGGTCGAGCGACTTGGCCAGGGTGATGAAGTGGGTGGCGACCGTGTTGGTCGTGTACTGCGCGGCCTGGATGCTGTCCGAGTCGCGCTCGCCGGTCGAGGTGATCTCGCCGGCCATGGCGTCGCGCTCGGTCTCCAGCGCGGTGGCCAGGTTGGTGGCGTCCTGGGCGACGGCGCCCAGCTGCGCGACCTTGGCCAGCGACTGCTCCGTCTGCAGCGAGCTCTGGATGCGCAGGCCACCGAGGATGCTGGCGGCGATGACCGGCAGGGTCAGCAGGGCGATCAGCCGGGTGCGGATGCGCCAGTTGCTCAGGCCGTAGCGGCGCATGCCGCTGACCCGCTTCGGCGCGATCCGGCCTATTCGGCTGGGCTCGGCCTCTTCGGGCTTCTGACCTGCGCTGGGCTTCTGGCCTGCGGCTCCGGCCGACTCGCGGCCGGGCACGGCGGCTGGGCCGCCCGCCGACTGCTGTTGCTGCTGGCGAATGGCTGCTTCGCGGTCCGCCGGGTCGCCCGGGCCGCCGCCACCCCTCTTGATACGTCCCTGCACTAGCGTCGCAACCTCTGGACCAGGCGTCCCTCCGCGTGGACGCGGACAGGACGGTGTCGAGTTTCGGGCGGGCGCGGGGTTGCCTGGGGCAACCCCTGATGAATGCCCGTGTGCCGCCGTGGAGTGCGCCCCGGCGCTGGCAGTAGCGCAGTGGAGGGGTGGCCTCCGGCGGTCCGTGGCATTTCAGCACAGTGCCGCATCAGCAACAAGGGGCGACTGGCTGTAGCGGCTACTGCTACTCCATGCGCGCGGAATCTCACTGTCGGTGTGCCGCGACCCCGGGAATAGTGCACCTTTCGGACACGCGGCCATTGTCCATGTCCGAACAAGGGTGACAGGGCGTGATGATTTTGTCCGATATGAAGGATATGTCGATTTCACGGAGAAAGTGGCAATGTCGCAAATGTCGGAACTGTCGGTAGGATAAGTGACCAAAATCACAGGAGTTTGGGTAGTGCTGAGTGTGGCTCCTGTGGAATGAGATCCTGGATGGGCAACCGAACACCCCGGTTTCTCTCCACGAGTGAGGTAGTCCGCGTGTCCACCAAGACGACGATGAGCTTCCGTCCGACGGCCAACCCCCGCCGGACGAAACTGGCCGGCCTGCCCGCCGAGCCCGGTCCCGCGCTGCGCGCCTCCGCCACGGAGCAGACTCCGCTGCCGCAGCGCACGGCCAATCCGCGCCGCACCAACCTCATGGTCGCCCCGGTCCGGGCCGACCAGGCCTGACCGCCGCGGTCCGACCGCCGCGGTCCGACCGCCGCGGTCCGACCGCCACGGCCCGACCGCTGCGGACGGCCGCACACGTACAGTCACGCCGCAGGCCCTGCCGGGAGGAAACCGGCAGGGCCTGCGGCGCAGCTCCGGATAGGCTGGGCGGCGATCCATCCGCGAGTCCGAGGGGACACCAGTCACCGTGCGCATCGCCAGGTTTTCCAGTGAGGGGAACGTAACCTTCGGGGTCGTCGAGGGCGACGCCGCCCAACCGGAGACGCTGACCCTCCACGTCCTCTCCGGCCACCCCTTCGGCGAACTCCAGCCCACCGGCCAGGTGCTCCCGCTCTCGGAGGTGCGGCTGCTGCCGCCGATGCTGCCGAACAAGATCGTCGCCGTCGGCCGCAACTACGCCGCGCACGCCGCCGAGCTGGGCAACGAGGTCCCCGAGGTCCCGCTCACCTTCTTCAAGCCCTCCACCGCCGTCGTCGGCCCCACCGAGAACATCGCGTACCCGCCGTTCTCCTCCGACGTCCAGTACGAGGCCGAGCTGGCCGTCGTCATCGGCCGGATGTGCCGCGAGGTCCCGCACGCCCGGGTCGCCGAGGTGGTCTTCGGCTACACCTGCGCCAACGACGTGACCGCCCGCGACGTCCAGCAGCGCGAGGGCCAGTGGGCCCGGGCCAAGGGCTTCGACACCTCCTGCCCGCTCGGCCCCTGGATCGAGACCGACCTCGACCCCGCCGACCTGGCGATCACCTGCACGGTCAACGGCGAACTGCGCCAGGCCGGCCGCACCTCGCAGATGGTGCACTCGGTCGCGGACCTGATCGTGCACATCTCCGAGGCCATGACGCTGCTCCCGGGCGACGTCATCCTCACCGGCACCCCCGCGGGCGTCGGACCCCTGAGCATCGGCGACGAGGTCGCCGTCTCCGTCGAAGGCATCGGCACTCTCACGAATCGAGTGGTCAAGCGTGGCTGACACCGGACCCGCACCCGAGCTCGACCCGGCCGTCCGGGTCCGCTTCTGTCCCTCCCCGACCGGGAACCCGCACGTCGGCCTGGTCCGCACCGCCCTCTTCAACTGGGCCTTCGCCCGGCACAACGGCGGCAAGCTGGTCTTCCGGATCGAGGACACCGACGCGGCCCGCGACTCCGAGGAGTCCTACCAGCAGCTGCTGGAGGCCATGCGCTGGCTGGGCTTCGACTGGGACGAGGGCCCCGAGGTCGGCGGGCCGGACGCGCCCTACCGGCAGTCGCAGCGGATGGACACCTACGCCGACGTCGCCGCCAAGCTGCTCGCGGCCGGCCACGCCTACCACTGCTACTGCTCCACCGAGGAGCTCGACGCCCGCCGCGACGCCGCCCGCGCGGCCGGTCGGCCCTCCGGCTACGACGGCCACTGCCGCGAGCTGACGGCCGAGCAGGTCGCGGCGTACCGGGCCGAGGGCCGGCAGCCGATCGTCCGCTTCCGGATGCCGGACGAGCCGATCACCTTCGACGACCTGGTCCGCGGCGAGCTCACCTTCACCCCGGAGAACGTGCCCGACTACGGCATCGTCCGGGCCAACGGCGCCCCGCTCTACACCCTGGTCAACCCGGTCGACGACGCGCTGATGCGGATCACCCACGTGCTGCGCGGCGAGGACCTGCTCTCCTCGACCCCGCGTCAGATCGCGCTCTACCGGGCGCTGGCCGACATCGGCGTCTCCGACGGCACGGTCCCGCACTTCGGCCACCTCCCCTATGTCATGGGCGAGGGCAACAAGAAGCTGTCCAAGCGCGACCCGCAGGCCTCGCTCAACCTCTACCGCGAGCGCGGCTTCCTGCCCGAGGGCCTGCTCAACTACCTGGCACTGCTGGGCTGGTCGCTGGCCGAGGACCGGGACCGGTTCTCGATGGCGGAGATGGTCGCCGCCTTCGACATCGCCAAGGTCAACGCCAACCCGGCGCGGTTCGACCTGAAGAAGGCCGAGGCGATCAACGCGGAGCACCTGCGCGCACTCGCCCCGGCCGAGTTCGTCCGCCGACTGGTGCCCTACCTGGTCGCCTCGGGCCACTTCGCGGCCGAGGGGCCGACCGACGCCCAGCTCGACCTGCTGATCGCCGCCGCGCCGCTGACCCAGGAGCGGATGGTCGTCCTCAGCGAGATCTCCGGGATGCTCGGCTTCCTCTTCGTCGCGCCCGAGGACTTCGCCCTCGACCCGGCCGACGCGGAGAAGGTGCTCACCGCCGACGCCCGCCCGGTGCTGGCGGCCAGCATCGCCGCGCTGGAGGCGCTGGAGGGCTTCGACCCGGACGACATCCAGGCGGCGCTGCGCGCGGCCCTGGTCGACGGGCTCGGCATCAAGCCCAAGTTCGCCTTCACCCCGCTCCGGGTCGCCGTCACCGGCCGCCGGGTCTCCCCGCCGCTGTTCGAGTCGATGGAGCTGCTCGGCCGCGACGAGACCCTCCGCCGGCTGAACGCGGCGCTGGCCCGGACCGAGAGCTGAACCCGGGTGCACCAGGCCTCCGAGGCGCTCCGGACCGGTGTCCTCTGGGACATCGACGACACGCTGGTCGACTACGGCTCCGCGGAGCGGGCCGGGGTCCTGGAGCACCTGGCGGCCGAGGGCCTGCTCGGTGAGTTCGACTCGCCGGAGCAGGCCCTCGGCCGTTGGCGGCAGCTCATGGAGCTGATGTACGAGCGCTTCCTGGCCGGTGAGCTGGGCTTCCAGCAGCAGCGCCGGGAACGGGTCCGGCTGCTGCTGGTGGAGCTCGGCCGTCCGCCGCTCGACGACGCGGACGCCGACGCCTGGTTCGCCGGGTACTCCCGCCGGGCCGAGCGGCACTGGCGGCTCTTCCAGGACGTGCTGCCGGCCCTGGACGCACTCGCCGACGGCTACGCGCACGGCCTGCTGTCCAACTCCAGCGGCCCCCACCAGCGGCGAAAGCTCGCCAGGCTGGGGGTGGACGGCCGCTTCGCGACGCTGGTCTGCTCCGACGACATCGGCCACGCCAAGCCGGCCCCGGAGGCGTTCCTGGCCGGCTGCGCCGCCCTCGGCCTGCCGCCGGAGCGGGTGGCCTACGTCGGAGACCGGCTGACCACCGACGCCCTGGGCGCGCTCGGGGCCGGCCTGCATCCGGTCTGGCTGGACCGCTCCGGCGCCGCCCAGGTCGCCGCCCCCTCCGGAGTTCACCGCATCGTCACCCTGGCTGACCTGCCAGGAGTGCTGGAGGTAATCGATTTTGGAGCGATGCCCAGGATCGGGTAGTGTTCTTCTTGTTGCGCCGCCCGGGAGGGACGGGGAAGACCGGAAGGTCCTCACCAAGATCACCTGGACAGCCAATGGGGTATGGTGTAATTGGCAGCACGAGTGATTCTGGTTCATTTAGTCTAGGTTCGAGTCCTGGTACCCCAGCGTAGGTCCTCGCCAGAACGAGGCTTGCAAATGCAGTAAGAGTTTTCCCGCCCCCGTTGTGTAGCGGCCTAGCACGCTGCCCTCTCACGGCAGTAGCGCCGGTTCGAATCCGGTCGGGGGTACGCAGTACCAGCACCGAAGAGATCAAGCCCCCGTTGTGTAGCGGCCTAGCACGCTGCCCTCTCACGGCAGTAGCGCCGGTTCGAATCCGGTCGGGGGTACCAGATCCTCCACCCTCTCCATCGGAACGAGCAATTCTCCGAGGCGAAGAGCAGGATCACTAAGTTTGCCCCCGTTGTGTAGCGGCCTAGCACGCTGCCCTCTCACGGCAGTAGCGCCGGTTCGAATCCGGTCGGGGGTACTCCGCAGAATCGCATTTCCTCACCCAGGCTTCCGGTGTCTTCCGGGAGCCTGCTGTGTTTTGGGGCGCGGAACTGACGGGGCACGGAACTGCCGGGAGTGCGCGGCGTCCGGTCGCTCGCGCCGGGCGGTCGCGGTCCGCGAACGCCGGGCTGGTCAAGCAGCGCCCGCCGGTCAGGTAGTGTTCTCCTCGCACCGTTTCGCCGGGGGACCGGCGTGATGTGCATTGGGGTATGGTGTAATTGGCAGCACGAGTGATTCTGGTTCATTTAGTCTAGGTTCGAGTCCTGGTACCCCAGCCAGCAGGCGCAGCAGATTCGAAGGCCCGCAAGGGCCTTTTCGTGTTTTGAGAGGCCGGCAGTACGCATGGCTAAGCCCAAGAAGGTCGCACGTCCCCCTCTGCTGGCGCTCCGTGAGGTCAGCCGGCGCTACGGCGGCCGGATGGCGCTGCAGCCGATGAACCTGAACATCGCCCCGGGCGAGTGCGTCGCGCTGGTCGGCCACAACGGTTCCGGGAAGTCCACCCTGCTGCGGCTGGCGGCCGGCCGGGACACCCCCACCAGCGGCACGGTCAAGCTCGACGGCGAGCCCGTGGACGAGAACGACCCGCGGGTGCGGGCCAGGCTCGCGGTGGTGGGCGATGTCTCCGCCTGCTACCCCGACCTGACCGTCCGCGAGCACCTGGCCCTGGTCGCCGTCGCCCACGGCGTCGACGAACCGCTGACCTGGGTCGACCGGGCCCTGGCCGACCGGGGCCTGGCCGAGCACGCCGAGGCGCTGCCCGACTCGCTCTCCTCCGGCCAGCTCCAGTCGCTGCTGCTGGCCGCCGCCCTGGTGCGCCCGCGCGACCTGCTGATCCTCGACGAGCCCGAGCAGCGGCTCGACCCCGGCGCCCGGCAGCGGCTCGCCGACCTGCTGAAGGCCGAACTCGCCGACGGCGTCGCGGTCCTGCTCGCCACCCACCACCCCGACCTGGCGTTCACGGTCGCCGACCGGGTCGTGCTGCTGGAGGACGGCGCGGTGCTCGCCCAGGGCGCTCCGCAGGCGGTCCTGCCGACCGCCTTCCCCGGCAGCGCCGCACCCGGCAGCACCACGTCGGGCAGCACCACGTCGGGCAGCGCCCGATGAGCGACGCCGAGGCCGAGACCGAGGCCGAGAGCGCCGTCGAGTTCGGCGACTGGACCGACGAGACGCTGACCCTGCTGCGCGCGCTGCGCGCCCCGCACCGGCGGTCGCGGGCCGGCCAGATCGGCTACACCGTCTACTGCTTCGTGATGATCGGGCTGACCTGGGGCGGCCTCTTCTCGCTCGGACTGTTCACCAACGCCTCGATGGGCGCCAACTACACCGCCGACGGCCCCCGGCTGCTCGCCGCCCTGCCCTCGGCCGTCTGCGCGCTGAGCCTCGGCCTGATCCTGGTGGTGTCCAGGGACGCGCTCTGGCGCGGCCCCGTGGTCGCCCCGCGCGCCACCGTCGACTGGCTGCTGATGCAGCCGGTCCGGCCCGCGCCGCTGCTGCGGCCCTGGTTCTGGGTGTCCGCCGTGATCGCCGTGGTTCCGGGCGTGGTCGCGGCCGTCGGCGCCTCGGTGGCGGTCGCGCTCACCGACAGGGTGCACTTTCTCTCCGCCCTCGGCTGGGCGCTGATCGGCGGCATCTGTGTGCCGCTGATCGCCACCGCCTGCGGGGTCGCCGTCGAGCGCTCCCCCCGGGTCGCCCGCTACCTGCGCCGGGCCTCCCCGGTGCTGGCGCTGCTGGTGCTGCTGCTGGCCGCGCAGAGCGTGCTGGCCGTGATGGGCCACCGGGCCACCGGCCTGGAGCGGGCCGAACTCTGGTCCGGGCCCTGGGGCTGGGGCGGACTGGCGGGCCTCAGCCCGACCACCGCCGCGCTCCCCGGCGGCTGGATCGCCGCCGTGCTGCTGGTGGTGGTGACACTGGCGGCCGTGGCCGCCGCCCACTGGGCGGCCGGCTCGGTCCCGCTGGGCAGCCTCCGGCTGCGGGCCAGGACCGCGGCCGGGGTCGCCGCCGCGCTCCGTACCGCCGAACTCCGCTCCGCCCGGATGGTGCTGTCCCAGGCCGAGCAGAAGGGCCGCAAGGTCCGGCTGCGGATCCCGCCGCCGCAGCGGCCCTGGCTGATCGTCCCCTGGCGCGACCTGACCGCGCTGCTGCGCGCCCCCTCGCGGTTCGGCCGCGCGGTGCTCTTCGCCGCGCCCGCGCTGCTGCTGGCCACCCCGGCCGCCAATGCCCGCGGCGCGGACCGGGTGCTGCTGACCGCGCTCGCGGTCGCGCTGGCCTACCTCGGCGTGGCGCAGCTCGCCGAGCCGGTCCGGGTGGAGGCCGACGACCCGCGCCGTGCGGGCTGGTCGCCCTACCCGTACGCCAAGCTGATGCTGCGCCACGGCGCGGTGCCGCTGATCGCCTCGGTGCTGCTGCTGGCCGCCGGCGCGGCGGTCGCGTCCGCGCTGGGCGCGTCCGCCGCGGTCTGGCTGGCCCCGGCGGCGGCGCTGCCGCTGACCGGCGCGGCCATGGTCAACGCCTGCCGCGGGCCCTCCCGGCAGGAACTCATGTACACCCCGCAGGGGGCCGGCGGCATCGGTCCTTTCCTCTTCCTCGCCTGGTACGCGGCCGGACCGCTGACCACCGTCCCGGCACTGGCCTTCGCGCTGGACACGAAGGCGCCGGAGGCGGTGCTGTGGTGCCTGGTGATCGCAGGTGTGCTCGGATACTGGACCTACCAGCGGGCGCTGAAGCTCTCCGGACGGCACCGCCCGAAGGACTGAGCGCGACGCACCGGTGGCGACGTCTCTTACTCAGAAACGTGGCCTACCCTCGGTCCATGTGACTCGTGCATCCGCCCCCCGCGGCGACGTCTCCGCACCCGTGGGCTCGTCCCTGCTGACCGAGGCAGTTCCGCGCAGCGCCGTCGGGCGGCTGCACCGAGCGCTGGGGCAGGCCGCCCCGGCCCTGCTGGCATACGCGGGGGTGCGCGCGGTCGGACTGCTGCTGATGGTCGTGCACGCCGGTCCGCACCGGACGCTGACCCGGCTGGCCTCGCTCTGGGACGCCTGGTGGTACGGCCAGATCATGAGGACCGGCTACTCGGCCACCAAGGGAATGGGCCACCACGGCGTCGTGTACTCGGCCCGGGCGTTCTTCCCGCTGTTCCCGTGGCTGGCCGAGCCCTTCCACCGGCTGCTGCCGATCAGTGCCGGTTTCTCGCTGCTGATCGTCTCCTGGACCGCCTCGCTGGTCGCGGCCTGGGGCATCTACGCCTGTGCGGCCCTGGTGCTGGACCGCAGGGCCGGTCTGGTGGCGGCGGTGCTCTGGGGGGCGCTGCCGCTGGCGGCGGTGGAGAACATGGCCTACTCGGAGGCGATGTTCACCGCGCTCTGCGCGTGGAGCCTGTACGCGGCTCTCACCCGCCGCTGGTTCTGGGCCGGTTGGCTGGGCATCCTGGCCGGGCTGACCCGGCCCACCGCGATGGCGCTGACCGCCGCGCTGGGCGTGGCCGCGCTGGCGGAACTGGTCCGCTGGTGGCGGGACCGGCAGCAGTTCCCGCTGCCGTGGCGGCCGCTGGCCGGGACGCTGCTCTCGCTGGCCGGATGGGTCGGCTACATCCTCTGGACGGGCTGGCGGGAGCACTCCTGGACGGCCTACTTCCGCATCCAGAGCGCCTGGAACAGCAGTTTCGACGGCGGCGCCACCACCCTGCACTGGTTCACCCACCTGCTGGGCCACTACCACAAGGGCGTCGGCTACACCGACCGCAACCTGATCATGGCCGCCACGGTCCTGGGCTACCTGGTGCTGTTCGCGGCCTCGGTGGTCCGCCGGCAGCCGCTGGTGCTGGTGGCGTTCAGCGCCGCGATGCTGGTGGTGGACCTGGGCAACGCCGCCCCCTACCCGCCGCTGGCGCGCTTCCTGCTGCCGGCCTTCCCGCTGCTGTTCCCGCTGGCCGAGCGGCTGGCCCGGATCAGGGACCGGCGGGTGCTGGTGGCCCTGCTGGCACTGGCGGCGCTGGCCTCCGGCTGGCACGGCGTGAACGTGGTGTTCACCGGCGGCGCACCGGCCTGAGCGGCCGGTGCGCCGCCGGGGCGGTGGCAGTGAGCAGCGTCAGGCCCGGCGCAGCGCCTCGGTGAGCCGGGCGGCCGCCTCGATGATGGCCTGGGCGTGCAGGCGTCCCGGGTGGCGGGACAGCCGCTCGATCGGGCCGGAGACCGAGACCGCCGCGACCACGCGGTTGGAGGGGCCGCGCACCGGGGCGGAGACCGAGGCGACGCCGGGCTCGCGCTCGCCGATCGACTGGGCCCAGCCGCGCCGGCGGACGCCGGACAGCGCGGTCGCGGTGAACCGGGCGCCCTGGAGGCCGCGGTGCAGCCGCTCCGGCTCCTCCCAGGCGAGCAGCACCTGCGCGGCCGAGCCGGCCTTCATCGGCAGGGTGCTGCCGACCGGCACGGTGTCGCGCAGACCGGAGAGCCGCTCGGCGGCGGCCACGCAGATCCGCAGGTCCCCCTGACGGCGGTAGAGCTGCGCGCTCTCCCCGGTCACGTCGCGGAGGTGGGTGAGCACCGGTCCGGCGGTGGCCAGCAGCCGGTCCTCACCGGCCGCCGCCGAGAGTTCGGAGAGCCGCGGGCCGAGAATGAAACGGCCCTGCATGTCACGGGTCACCAGCCGGTGGTGTTCGAGCGCCACCGCCAGTCGGTGGGCCGTCGGCCGGGCCAGTCCGGTCGCGGCCACCAGGCCGGCCAGGGTTGCGGGGCCTGACTCCAGCGCGCTCAGCACCAGAGCAGCCTTGTCGAGAACGCCGACGCCACTAGAGTTGTCCATGCCCTGATATTGCAGTCTCAGATCGCGAGACGCAAGTTCAATCTTCTGGGATCTGCGCCACTCTTGCTGGAGTGGCCCGCGGGATATCGCCCGATGGGACGCCGAATCGACACTTAGACCGACATCGCCGCCGGTCGGAGGGAATGTGATGGGACGCACACTCGCGGAGAAGGTCTGGGACGACCATGTCGTCAGGCGCGCGGAGGGCGAGCCTGACCTTCTCTTCATCGACCTGCACCTGCTCCACGAGGTCACCAGCCCGCAGGCCTTCGACGGGCTGCGGCTGGCCGGACGCAAGGTCCGCCGGACCGATCTGACGATCGCGACCGAGGACCACAACACCCCGACCCTGGACATCGACAAGCCGATCGCGGACCCGGTCTCCCGGCTCCAGTTGGAGACCCTGCGGGCCAACTGCGCCGAGTTCGGCGTCCGGCTGCACTCGCTGGGCGATGTCGAGCAGGGCGTCGTCCACGTGGTGGGACCGCAGCTGGGGCTGACCCAGCCCGGCACCACGGTCGTCTGCGGCGACTCCCACACCTCGACCCACGGCGCCTTCGGCGCACTGGCGTTCGGCATCGGCACCAGCCAGGTCGAGCACGTGCTGGCCACCCAGACGCTGCCGCTGGCCCCGTTCCGGACCATGGCGATCACGGTCGAGGGCGAGCTCCCGGAGGGCGTCACCGCCAAGGACCTGATCCTGGCCGTGATCACCCGGATCGGCACCGGCGGCGGCCAGGGCTACGTCCTGGAGTACCGCGGCTCGGCCATCCGCGGCCTCTCCATGGAGGCCCGGATGACCGTCTGCAACATGTCGATCGAGGCCGGCGCCCGGGCCGGCATGATCGCCCCCGACGACACCACCTTCGCCTACCTGGAGGGCCGCGACCACGCGCCCAAGGGCGAGGACTGGGACGCCGCCGTGGCCTACTGGAAGACCCTGGTCACCGACGAGGACGCGGTCTTTGACGCCGAGGTCTTCATCGACGCCAGTGAGCTCACCCCCTTCGTCACCTGGGGCACCAACCCCGGCCAGGGCGCCCCGCTGGGCGCCGACGTGCCCGACCCGGCCTCCTTCGAGGACCCGTCCGCGCGCGTCGCCGCCGAGAACGCCCTGAAGTACATGGGCCTGACGGCCGGCACCCCGCTGCGCGAGGTCGCGGTGGACGCGGTCTTCGTCGGCTCCTGCACCAACGGCCGGATCGAGGACCTGCGCGCCGCCGCCGCGATCCTGGACGGCCGCCAGGTCGCCGACGGCGTCCGGATGCTGGTCGTCCCCGGCTCGGTCCGGGTCGCCCTCCAGGCGATCGAGGAGGGCCTGGACAAGGTGTTCACCGCCGCCGGCGCCGAATGGCGGCACGCGGGCTGCTCGATGTGCCTGGGCATGAACCCGGACCAGCTCGCCCCCGGCGAGCGCTGCGCGTCCACCTCCAACCGCAACTTCGAGGGCCGCCAGGGCAAGGGCGGACGCACCCACCTGGTCTCCCCGCAGGTGGCCGCCGCCACCGCGGTCCTGGGCCACCTGGCCTCGCCGTCCGACCTGTCCGACGCCCGTACGACCGTGGAGGTCTGAGCATCATGGAGAAGTTCACCGCCCACACCGGCCGGGTCGTCCCGCTGCGCCGCAGCAACGTCGACACCGACCAGATCATCCCGGCCCACTGGCTGAAGAAGGTCACCCGCAACGGCTTTGAGGACGGCCTGTTCGAGGCCTGGCGCAAGGACGCCGACTTCGTGCTGAACCAGCCTCAGTACGCGGGTGCGTCCATCCTGGTGGCCGGGCCCGAGTTCGGCACCGGCTCCTCCCGCGAGCACGCGGTCTGGGCGCTGGAGAACTACGGCTTCCGGGCCGTCATCTCCTCGCGGTTCGCCGACATCTTCCGCGGAAACTCCCTCAAGAACGGCCTCCTGACGGTGATCCTGCCGCAGGACGTGGTGGAGCGCATCTGGGCCCTGGTGGAGGCCGACCCGAGCACCGAGGTGACCGTCGACCTGGAGGCCCGCGAGGTCCGCACCGGCGACCTCACCGCCGGCTTCGAGCTGGACGAGAACGTCCGCTGGCGGTTGCTCAACGGGCTGGACGACATCGGCATCACCCTCCAGCAGGAGGCCGAGATCGCGGCCTTCGAGGCGACCCGCCCGAGCTTCAAGCCGAGCACCGTCGCAGCCGTCTGAGGCCTGCCCGGCCTGCACTTTGAGACATCGTCACACGGCCCCCCGGGCCGGTCCTCGGACCGGAACGGGGGGCCGGTGTCATGTCGCCGGTAACTCTGTGTAAGGTTGAACTAAGGGCGAACAAGGAGTAAGTCGGCACAGATGGCACAATCAGCACATGAGTCCGGTCGTTCAACCCTCCCGCGGTCCTGAGCCGGGGGAGCCGTGGGAGCCGTCTGAGGTCGAGCTCTACGGGCTGGTGGCCGAACGGCTCAAGCTGGCGCACGCCGCTGTGCGAGCGCTGGACGTGCCCGAGGCCACCCGGGAGTCGCTCACCCGTTCGTTGCTCCAGGTGACCGAAGCAGCCAAGCGCGATCTCCCGGAGGCCGCACGGAGGTTGGCACGCTTTCTGGACAACCTTGACGACGGGGCGCTCCCGCCGCCGACTGCTCCCTGAAAGCCGAATCCATTGCGACACAAGGGTGATTCGCCCGTTTGGTAATTGAAATGCCGTATATACATGCCTAACGTGCGAAAAGCCCGGATCGAATCCGAATCGTCCGGGCACCGGTTTCTGAAGGGGAAGACGTGAACAAGGCGCAGCTTGTTGAAGCGGTGGCCGAGCAGCTGGGTGGCCGTCGGGCCGCCGCAGAAGCAGTGGACGCTGTGCTCGACACCATCGTCCGCGCGGTGACGGCAGGAGAGCGTGTCTCCGTCACCGGCTTCGGGACGTTCGAGAAGGTCGACCGCTCGGCGCGGTTCGCCCGCAACCCGCAGACGGGTGAGCGGGTCAAGGTCAAGAAGACCGCGGTGCCCCGCTTCCGTCCGGGCCAGGGCTTCAAGGACCTGGTCAGCGGCGCGAAGAAGATGCCGAAGACCGGTCCGTCGGTGAAGAAGGCCCCCAAGGGCTCGCTCACCCCCGGCAAGAGCGGCATGGCCGCCCCGGCCGGCTCGCCCGCGGCGAAGAAGGCCGCGGCCAAGAAGGCGGCGACCGCCAAGAAGTCCACGCCCACGGTGAAGAAGGCCGTGGCGGCCAAGAAGGCCACCGCCGCCGCGACCGCGACCGCCACCACGGCGGCCGCCAAGAAGGCGGCTCCGGCGAAGAAGGCCGCGACCGCCGCGAAGACCACGGCGGCGAAGAAGACCACGGCGAAGAAGACCTCCGCCGCGGTCAAGTCCCCGGCCAAGAAGACCGTGACCGCCTCCGCGACCCGACCGGCCGCCAAGAAGGCCACGACCACCGCGAAGACGGCGGCCAAGAAGACCGCGACCGCGACGGCGGCGAAGACCACCGCCGCCAAGCGCACGCCGGCCAAGCGCGCAGCCAAGAGCTGAGCCGAAGGCAGTAGTTTCCGTAGGACAGCAGTTCCGTAGGACAGCAGGCGCTGGTGCACGGGCCGGGTCCGGGGAGGTCTCCCGGCTCGGCCCGCGCTGCGTTCCGAGCCGTCAGAAGGTCCGAGCCAGCAGAAGGTCCGAGCCGTCAGAAGGTCTGGAGGGTCACGAAGGTGACGCGGCGTTCCGTGCCCTCGCCCGCGGTCTCGATCCGCACCCGCTGGCCGGGGCGGAGCAGCCGCAGGCCGCCCGCGTCGAAGGCCCCGGCGTCGAAGGGCAGCGGGGTGCCGTCGTCGAGCAGCACCGAGCCGCTGCGGCTGTCGGGGGAGTAGGTGAACGCTGTGGCCTGCATGGGCTCCAGGCTAGGGCAGTGCCACCAGCGCGGCCAGCGCCGTGGTGCGCGGCCCGCAGCCGAGCCCCAGCGCGTCCCGCAGGTCCTGCGGGGTGTCCACGTCCCGGCGCAGCGAGGGGACGTCGGGGAGCGTCAGTTCGACCGCGCCGGAGGCCGCGTGGCGCTGCCGGGAGGCCCCGCCGAAGGCCGGCGCCAGGACGGTGCCGGCGGCGGCGGCCAGCAGCGTGGTGCCGACCAGCTGGGTGTCGCTGAGAAAGGCGCGCGGATGCGCGGCGGCCGCGCGCAGCACCTGTCCGAGCTCCTCCGGTCGCAGCGCCGGCAGGTCAGCGGACATGGCGGCCACGGCGCGGGCGCCGTGGTCCCGGCGGACCGCGGCCGCGCCGTGGGCGAGCGCCGCGTTCAGACCGCCGCCGGTGTCGTCGTCGGGCAGCACCAGCGCGCCCAGGGCGGCCAGTTCCCCGGCCGCGCGCGGATCGTCGGTGACCACCAGCACCCGGGCCACCTCGGCGCAGCGCAGCGCGGCGGAGACGGTGTCCACGGCCAGGGCCAGCGCCAGTCCGGGCCGCAGCGGCCCGCTGGCCCGGGCCAGTCTGCTCTTGGCGAGTGCCAGCGGCTTCAACGGCACGACCAGGGACCAGGACGCAGGCACGGCGAGCCTTCCTGCAGGTTTTGACGGGCAATCTGTCCGGGACATTGTGCCCCGATCGCGGGGGTGCCTCGACAGTCCGTCCGGCCAGGAGAGACACTTGTGCGGTCACGATGAGGTGGATTTGTGAGGAGGAGTTCGCGTGCCCGGCAGCAGTACCAAGGCGGCTCGCCGCCAGTACGGGTTCTGGTACCGCCTTGCGGCGGCGATCGGGAAGCCGCCGCTGTTCCTGCTGACGAAGCGCGACTGGCGTGGCTACGAGAACTTCCCCGAGACCGGCGGATTCATCACCGTGGTCAACCACAACTCCTACCTCGACCCGCTGGTCTACGGGCATTTCCAGTACGACTCGGGCCGTCCCGCGCGCTTCCTGGGCAAGGCGGGCGTGTTCAAGGTGCCGGTGATCGGGAAGATCCTGCACGGCGCCGGTCAGATCCCGGTCTACCGGGGGTCGACCGACGCGGCCCATGCCTTCCGCGCCGCCGTGGCGGCGGTGAACGCCGGGGAGTGCGTGGCCTTCTACCCGGAGGGGACGCTGACCCGCGACCCCGACCTGTGGCCGATGACCGCGAAGACCGGCGCCGCCCGGGTGGCGCTGATGACCGGCGCCCCGGTGATCCCGGTGGCGCACTGGGGTGCGCACGAGATCATCCCCCGCTATGCGAAGGGCGGGAGGGGCGACCGCCGGTTCAAGCCCTTTCCCCGGCACACCGTCCACGTGGTCGCCGGGCCGCCGGTCGACCTGAGCGCCTTCCGGGACCAGGAGATCAACGGCAAGGTGCTGCGCGAGGCGACCGAGGTGATCATGGATGCGATCACCTCGTTGCTGGAGGGACTGCGCGGCGAGCAGGCGCCCCCCGTACGCTACGACGTGCAGCGAGCCGCTGCCGAGCAGCGCAAGGAGAGGGAGGCCGGTCGGTGACGACCCGTACCGCCGTATTCGGGACCGGGTCCTGGGGCACAGTCTTCGCCATGATCCTCGCCGATGCCGGGTGCGAGGTGTCCCTCTGGGGCCGGCGCCCGGAACTGGTCGAGGCGATCAACAGCACCCGCTGCAACCCCGACTACTACCCGGGCGTGGAACTGCCGCCCGGGATCACCGCGACCACCGACCCGGCCGAGGCCGCGGCCGGCGCCGAGTTCGTGATGCTGACCGTGCCCTCGCAGACGCTGCGGGCCAACCTCGGTTCCTGGCGCCCGGTGATCGGGCCGCAGACGGTCCTGGTCAGCCTGATGAAGGGGGTCGAGCTCGGCACGGCCAAGCTGATGAGCGAGGTCATCGCCGAGGTCACCGGCGCCGGACCGGAGCGGATCGCCGTGGTCTCCGGACCCAACCTGGCCCCGGAGATCATCCGCCGGCAGCCCGCCGCCTCCGTGGTGGCCTGCCGCGACGAGGAGGTCGCCCAGCGCCTCCAGGCCGCCTGCCACACCGGTTACTTCCGCCCGTACACGGTCTCCGACGTGGTCGGCTGCGAGCTCGGCGGCGCGGTGAAGAACGTCATCGGCCTGGCCGTCGGCATCGCCGACGGAATGGGCCTCGGCGACAACACCAAGGCCTCGCTGATCACCCGGGGCCTGGCCGAGACCACCCGGCTGGGACTGGCGATGGGCGCCGACCCGTACACCTTCGCCGGGCTGGCCGGGATGGGCGACCTGGTCGCCACCTGCTCCTCGCCGCTCTCCCGGAACCACACCTTCGGCGCCAACCTGGGGCGCGGGATGACGCTCCAGGAGACCATCGCCGCGACCAAGCAGACCGCCGAGGGCGTCAAGTCCTGCGAGTCGGTGCTGGACCTGGCCCGCCGCCACGGCGTCGAGATGCCGATCACCGAGACCGTGGTCGACGTGGTCCACGGCGGCAAGCCGCCGATGCTGGCGCTCAAGGAGCTGATGTCGCGTTCGGCCAAGCCCGAGCGGCGCTGAGCGCGGGCTGCGGGTAGTCTCCATCGAACTATGAGCACTGAGTCCACCTCCCCAGTCCCCGTGCCCGCTGCGGCAGGCACCATCCGCAAGCCGCGTGTCGCGATCGTCTTCGGCGGACGCAGCTCCGAGCACGCCATCTCCGTCTCCACGGCCGGCAGCGTCCTGCGCGCCATCGACCGCGACGCCTTCGAGGTGCTGCCGATCGGCATCACCTCCGACGGACGCTGGGCCCTCACCGCCGACGAGCCGGCCCGGATGGCGATCAGCGGGGGCGTGCTGCCCTCGGTCGAGGCCATCGCCGAGTCGACGGAGGGTCAGGTCTCCCTGCCGGCCAGCCCGGTCGCCCGGGAGCTGGTCTACACCGAGCCGGGCGCCGTGCCCAAGGCCCTCGGCGAGGTCGACGTCGTCCTGCCGCTGCTGCACGGCCCCTGGGGCGAGGACGGCACCGTCCAGGGTCTGCTGGAGCTCTCCGGGGTGCCGTACGTCGGCTCGGGCGTGCTGTCCAGCGCGGTGGGCATGGACAAGGAGTACACCAAGCGGGTGCTGGCCTCCTTCGGCCTGCCGGTCGGCCCCTACACCGTGGTCCGCCCGCGCGAGTGGGCCGACGAGGACGCCCGCCCTGCCGTCCGCGCCCGGATCGCCGAGCTCGGCTACCCGGTGTTCGTGAAGCCCTCCCGGGCCGGGTCCAGCATCGGCATCACCAAGGTCTCCGACCCGGCGCAGCTGGACGCGGCGATCGAGGAGGCCCGCCGGCACGACCCCAAGGTCGTGGTCGAGGCCGGTCTGATCGGCCGGGAACTGGAGTGCGGCGTCCTGGAGTTCGAGGACGGCCCGCGCGCCAGCCTGCCGGCCGAGGTGCTGGTCGCCGACGGCTACGACTTCTACGACTTCGAAGCCAAGTACATCGACTCCAGCGACGTGCAGATCCCGGCCGCGCTGACCGAGGACGAGACCGCCCGGCTGCGCGCCCTCGCGGTCGACGTGTTCGAGGCGCTGGCCTGCGAGGGCCTGGCCCGGGTCGACGTCTTCCTGCTGCCCGACGGCGGCTTCGTGGTCAACGAGATCAACACCATGCCCGGCTTCACGCCGATCTCGGCCTACCCGCGGATGTGGGAGGCCACCGGCATCCCCTACCCGGAGCTGATCGACCGGCTGATCCGGGCGGCGCTGCGCCGCTCCACCGGTCTGCGCTGACGACCGGGGCCCGACCGTCCGACGGCCCGCCCCGGACCGGGGCGGGCCGTCCACGCTCACGGGCGGCTCAGGAGGCCTTGTAGGTCCCCAGGCAGAGCACGAAGTCGTCGAGGCTGTCGCTGTAGGACTCGACGGTGGTCGAGGGGCAGCCGCTGTCGGCGGTGGTCCCGGTCAGCTTGCTGACCACGACGTAGGCGCCACTGGCGCAGGGGATGATCCCCAGGTCGGGCTGGTCGCTGGTGCCGTCGTTCTTCACGCAGTCGCCGACCTTGGCCACGGTGCCCTGGTCGGGAATGCTGGAGGGCGCGCTGGTGGCGGTGTTGACGCCGGTCGGCAGGTTGCTGTCGGTGCCCTCGTCCGAGGAGCCGCCGGAGCTGAGCGCCGCGATGATCACGGCCACCACGAGGATCGGGATCAGGAAGCCCAGCGCGGCCGGACGGGCCAGCAGCGGCCGGCCGGGGATCATCTGCTGTCCGGGCTGGCCCGGGACCGGCTCCGGCAGCGCCTTGATCTTCTGGTAGGCGAAGAAGTTCCGGATCAGGGTGACCGGGGCCATCACCGAGGAGATGTAGCCCCACCAGCCCTGCCAGAGGGTGTCCGCCGACAGCCGGCGGACGGTCGCGATCCCGCAGGTGCGGCAGAACGGCCCGCGCAGGCTGCGCCACTGCATGACGAAGATCATGCCCCGGTGGGCGCGCACGGTGGTTTCCACCGCCGGGTAGGCCCCGCAGAAGCGGCAGCTGACGCCGTCGCTCGGGGGTGCGGCCGGTCCGCCCTGGAACTGCGGCTCGGCGAACGGCGCCTGGACCGGGTACTGCGGCTGCTGGAACGGCTGGGGCTGCTGGAACTGCTGCGGCGGCTCGAAGCCGGGCTGCGGCGGCTGGAAGGCCTGCGGCTGCTGGAACTGCTGCGGCTGCTGGAAGGCGGGCGGCTGGGGGAACGCGGGCGGCTGCTGGAACTGCGGGGGCGCGTCGGCCGGGGCCTTGGCGAAAGGGTCCGCCTGCGAGGCGCGGGCGTCCGCCGGCGGGGCGTAGGGGTTCCCCTGCGGGGGGACCTGCGCGCCGTAGGGGTTGTCCGCCGCAGGCTGTTGGGCGTACGGGTTCCCCGGGATCGGCTGGGGCGGGGTGCTCATCGGGCTACCTTGTCGCAGAGTCTTGACTGTCTGTTCGAACGTTTCGAACCTGCGGACACTATCGACCCGTGCGCCACCCGGGTTCCTGCCCCCCGGATCGGATACCGAGCTGTTACCAACCGCCCGGCGACGGTCTCAGAGGCAGTCGAAGACCCGGTTCGGGTCGGCCGGGTCCGCCTTGGTGATCGCGGTCACCAGCGAGGGCAGCGGGTAGTCCTGGCCGGCGTACGCGCCGGGCACGTCGACCTCGACATAGGTCTGCTGCTTGACCGTGGTGAAGCGGTAGCCGCCGCCGGAGCCGGTGGTGGTGATCCAGCACAGCCCGTTGGCCACGGTGGACACCGCGGAGGGGTCGTAGTCGGCCGACTTCGGGTTCAGCACGTCCGGCACCGGCACCCCGCAGCGCAGGGTGATCGCCGGGTCGCCCCAGGCAGCGGTGTTGTCCGAGGCCGGGCTGGTGCTGCGGCGGTGCTGCCCCATCAGCGTCGACGGCAGCAGCTTCTGCAGCGCCGCGCACTGGGCGCTCGCCGTCCCGCCGGTCCGCGGCGGGCTGACCTGGACGCTGCCGGAGCAGCCGGCCAGGAGCAGCACCGCAGCGGCCGCGGTGACCGCGGTCGTGGGTACGACTGAGCGTCGCCTGGTCTCTTTGCGCACCAGGCGATGGTAGACGGTGCCTAGAGGTGCACCACCGGGCAGGTCAGGGTCCGGGTGATGCCCTCCACCTGCTGGATCCCGCCGGCGACCAGGCGCCCCAGGTCGTCGACGGTGGCGGCCTCGGCACGGACGATCACGTCATAGGGGCCGGTGACGTCCTCTGCGGTGAGAACGCCGGGGATTTCTGCGATGACCTCGGCCACGGCGGTTGCCTTGCCGACCTCGGTCTGGATGAGGATGTATGCCTGTACCACGGTGGACCCCCAAGCGGCTCGTTGCGGAGATCGTGCGAGTAGTGCTCTCTCCTAGAGTGCGTCTTCGTACGACCCCGCGCTCTCAAGAACTCGCCACGCTATCGCGGCACACACCCCCGGGGGGAGACCTCCGATGCGGTTTCAGGGCGTACGCTGCGCGCGGGGAGCGTACGGATTCCTCCCGCACGGACTTCGGAAGGACGCAGATGCAGGGCACCGTCGGCGAACTCGGCGAGTTCGGACTGATTCGCGAGCTGACCGCACGGCTCCCGCGGACCGCCGCGGTGGAGCTGGGCCCGGGCGACGACGCCGCCGTCGTGGCCGCGCCCGACGGCAGGGTGGTCGCCACCACCGACGTGCTGCTGGAGGGGCGGCACTTCCGACGCGACTGGTCGACCGCCTACGACGTCGGCCGCAAGTCCGCCGCGCAGAACCTCGCCGACATCGCCGCGATGGGCGCCAGCCCGACCGCCCTGCTGCTCGGCCTGGTCGCCCCCGCCGACCTGCCCGCCACCTGGGCGCTGGAGCTGATGGACGGGATCAGGGACGAGTGCCAGGTGGCCGGCGCGGCCGTGGTCGGCGGCGACGTGGTGCGCGGCGACACCATCACCGTCGCCATCACCGCCCTCGGCGACCTCCAGGGCCGTGCCCCGGTGACCCGCAGCGGCGCCCGCCCGGGCGACGTGGTCGCGGTCACCGGCTGGCTCGGCTGGTCGGCGGCCGGACTCACCGTGCTCTCCCGCGGGTTCCGCTCGCCGCGCGCCTTCGTCGAGGCGCACCGCCGGCCCGAGCCGCCGTACCACGCAGGCCCCGCCGCCGCGCAGCTCGGCGCCACCTCGATGATCGACGTCAGCGACGGCCTGGTGGCCGACCTGGGGCACGTGGCCGAGGCCAGCGGCGTCTACATCGACCTCCATGCCGCCGACTTCGACATCCCGGCGCAGATGTCCGACATCGGGCAGGCGGTCGGGGTCGACCCGCTGAGCTGGGTGCTCTCCGGCGGCGAGGACCACGCCCTGGTCGCGACCTTCCCGCCCGACGTCCACCTGCCCTCCCGCTGGCGGGTGGTGGGCGAGGTCACCCGTCCGGCGGGACTCTCCAAGACCGGCACGGTGACCGTGGACGGCGCGCCCTGGGACCGCACCGGCGGCTGGGACCACTTCGGCTGAACGGCCGTCCCGCGCGCACTGTCGGACATAACGTCGCAACCCGGTCCTTCCGCATAAACTGCGGCCATGCGAATCGGCGTGCTGACCAGCGGTGGCGACTGTCCCGGGCTCAACGCGGTGATCCGCTCGGTGGTGCACCGGGCGGTCGCCGACCACGACGACACCGTCGTCGGCATCGAGGACGGCTTCCTCGGCCTGGTCGAGGGCCGGAGCCGTCCGCTCGGACTGGACGACGTCCACGGCATCCTGACCCGTGGCGGCACCATCCTCGGCTCCGCCCGGGTCGCCCGCGACCGGCTCCGGGACGGGGTCGCCCGCTCCGACGAGCTCGCCGCGAAGCTCGGCATCGACGCCCTGATCGCCATCGGCGGCGAGGGCACCGTCACCGCCGCCCAGCTGTTCAGCGAGGCCGGGCTGCCGGTCGTCGCGGTCCCGAAGACCATCGACAACGACATCGACGCCACCGACGTGACCTTCGGCCACGACACCGCCGTGCACATCGCCACCGAGGCCATCGACCGACTGAAGACCACCGCCGAGTCGCACCAGCGGGTGATGGTGGTCGAGCTGATGGGCCGGCACACCGGCTGGATCACGCTGAACGCCGGGATGGCCGGGGGAGCCCACGGCATTCTGATCCCGGAGCGGCCCTTCGACGTCGAGGAGGTCTGCCAGATGGTCGAGGAGCGCTTCTCGCGAGGCAAGAAGTTCGCCATCGTCGCCGTCGCCGAGGGCGCCGAGCCCCGCCCGGGGACCATGCGCTACGAGAACGGCAGCACCGACGCCTACGGCCACCAGCTGTTCGGCGGCATCGGCACCCGGCTGGCCGGCGAGATCGCCCAGTGGATCGACAAGGAGTCCAAGCCGGTCATCCTCGGCCACGTCCAGCGCGGCGGCACCCCGACGGCGCAGGACCGGGTGCTCGCCACCCGCTTCGGCTGGCACGCGGTCGAGGCCGTCCACCAGGGCGCCTTCGGCTGCATGACCGCGCTGCGCCGCACCGACATCCGGCTGGTGCCGATCAGCGACGCGGTGGCCCACCTGAAGACCGTTCCGGAGAGCCGCTGGATGGAGGCCGAGGCGGTGCTGTAGGGCGCGCGCGGATAGGTTGGCACCATGCTTCAGCCCAGTTCGCACTCGCCCGCCGCCCCGCCCCGGGTGCTCACCGTCGCCGGCTCCGACTCCGGCGGCGGCGCCGGCATCCAGGCCGACCTCAAGACCATGCTCGCCCTCGGCGTCCACGGGATGAGCGTGATCGCCGCCGTGACCGCGCAGAACTCGCTCGGGGTCCAGGGCTACTGGGAACTCCCGGTCGAGGCCGTCCGGGCGCAGTTCCGCAGCGTCGTCGACGACATCGGCGTCCAGGCGGTCAAGACCGGGATGCTGGCCTCCGCCGAGCTGGTCGAGACCGTCGCCGAGCTGATCGCCGGGGTCTGGGCGGGCGGCGCGGTCCCGGTGGTGGTCGACCCGGTCGGCGTCTCCAAGCACGGCGACGCGCTGCTCGCCGCCTCGGCGGTGTCCGTGCTGCGGGACCGGCTGCTGCCGGTCGCCACCGTGCTCACCCCCAACCTCCACGAAGTGGCGCAGCTCACCGGCATCACCGTGGTCCGCGAGGAGGAGATGTCCGACGCGGCGAAGGCGCTCCAGGAGCTCGGCCCGGACTGGGTCCTGGTCAAGGGCGGCCATCTGGAGGGCGAGGCCGCGGACCTGCTGCTCGGCCCCGACGGCAGCGAGTACTGGTACCGCGCGCCGCGCTACGACAACCGGCACACCCACGGCACCGGCTGCACCCTGGCCAGCGCGATCGCCTCGAACCTGGCGCTGGGCCTGTCCGTCCCGGACGCGGTGGCGGCCTCGAAGGCGTACGTCACCGGGGCGATCGCGGCTGGCTTCCCGCTCGGCACGGGCATCGGACCGGTCGACCACGGCTGGCGGCAGCGCTGAGTTCCTGCCCGGAACAGACCGAAGGCCGACCCACCAGGAGGTGGATCGGCCTTCGGGAAGCCTGAGCTAGGTGGCCGCTACAGTGCGACACCGGATCACCCCCACTGGGGTGGGGAGGATATTCGCGCGCGATTAGCGCGACACCTTGCCGGCCTTGATGCACGAGGTGCAGACGTTGAGCCGCTTCGGCGTCCGCCCAATCACAGCGCGCACCGTCTGAATGTTGGGGTTCCAACGACGACGGGTACGGCGGTGCGAGTGGGAGATGTTGTTGCCGAAGCCCGGCCCCTTGCCGCAGACGTCGCAGTTGGCAGCCACGGGAGTCACTCCAAAGACTTCAGATGCACTTACATTGACAACCCCGGTGGCGCAGAGGCCGTGGTAGCGACTGTGTCGTTCGCACGACTGCGCTGCTACCGAGGGGCGGCCCGGAGGGATCCGGGCAACCGGAGCAGCATACATCGGCTTACTCCGTACAACGAAACTACCATGGCCCGCTCGGATGCCCCGCATCCGTCCGCTCCGGGGGGCGACTCTGCGCAGGCCGGACGCACCCGGACGTATCGCCCGGAACCTCAGGCTGCGGTTCTCCGGGGGCGACCCCCCGTGCCCCCACGGCGGCGGTGGCCGCAGGCCGGACGCGCCCGGACGCGCCCGGACGTATCGCCCGGAACCTTAGGCTGCGGTTCTCCGGGGGGCGACCCCCCGTGCCCCCACGGCGGCGGTGGCCGCAGGCCGGACGCGCCCGGACGTATCGCCCGGAACCTTAGTAACCTGCCCTGGAACCCCGTCGCTCCGCAGCGTACCCAAGGAGAACCCAGGTGCTGGACATCCTCGACGCTCCGGTCGTGCGCACCTGGTGCCGACTCTCGCTGGCCGCCCTCGGGCAGGCCCGGGAGGAGATCGACGCCCTCAATGTCTACCCCGTTCCCGACGGCGACACCGGCACCAACCTCTATCTGACCGTCGAGTCGGCCAACGAGGAGGTCGACCGGCTGTTCACGGCCGGGGCCGGGGCCGGGACGCCCAGCCTGGCCGAGGCCCTGCGGGCGATGGCGCACGGCGCGCTGCTCGGGGCCCGGGGCAACTCCGGGGTGATCCTGGCCCAACTGCTGCGCGGCATCGCCGCCGCCTTCGGCAGCGACACCGCCGACGCGCCCGCGCTCTGCCGGGCCCTGCGGCGGGCCGCCGACGCCGGCTACGAGGCGGTCGCCAAGCCGGTCGAGGGCACGGTGCTGACCGTGGCCGCCGCCGCCGCCGACGCGGCCGAGCGCGCGGCCGGACTCGACCCCAGGGCGGGGCTCGCGGCCATCGCCCAGGCCGCCTACGAGGCCTCCCGCAGCGCCCTCGCCCGTACCCCGCTGCAACTGGAGGTCCTCGGTCGGGCCGGGGTGGTCGACGCCGGCGGCCGGGGCCTGGTCACCGTCCTGGGCGCGCTCGCCGACGCCATCAGCGGGCAGAGCCCGATGGGCCCGCTCGCGCTGTCCGGCAGCCGCGCCGTCGAACCCGTTCCCTCGGGCGCCCACACCGTCGACCCGGACGGCCCCGCGTACGAGGTGATCTACCTGCTGGACGCCGAGGACGCCGCGCTGCCCCCGCTCCGCGCCGCCCTCGCCGACCTCGGCGACTCCCTGGTCGTGGTCGGCGGCGACGGCCTCTGGAACGTCCACGTCCATGTCGACGACCCGGGCGCCGCCGTCGAGGCCGGGATCGTCGCCGGACGCCCGTACCGGATCCGGATCACCCACTTCGCCGCCGCGGCCGGCGCCGAGTCCGCCGAGCCGGACGGAGCCGACGCCCCGGCGCAGACCCGCGGCATCGTCTGCGTCGTCCACGGCGAGGGCCTGGCCGGCCTCTGCGGCGAGTCCGGCGCCACCGTGGTGCGCGCCGACCCCGACCGGCAGCCGTCCAGCAGCGAACTGGCGGACGCGATCCGCCGCGCCCGCGCCCGCGAGGTGGTGCTGCTGCTGAACGACCGCGAACTGCGGGCCGCCGCCGGCGTCGCCGCCGAGCAGCTGCGCCGCGAGGGGGTCAGGGTCGCGGTCATCCCCACCCGCTCCCCGGTCCAGGGCCTGGCCGCGCTCGCCGTGCACGAGCCGGGGCGCCGCTTCGACGAGGCCGTGGTCGCCATGACCTCCGCCGCCGGCGCCACCCGTTACGCCGAACTCGCGGTCGCCGAGGGCGAGTCCTGGACCATGGCCGGCGTCTGCCAGGCCGGGGACGTGCTCGGGCTGATCGACGGCGACGTCGCGGTCATCGGCGCCGGGACCGGACAGACCGCCGCGATCGTGCTCGACCGGATGCTCGCCGCCGGCGGCGAGCTGGTCACCCTGATCCTCGGCGAGGGCGTCGAGGACGAGCTCGCCGAGCACCTGGTGGCCCATGTCCGGCGGGCCAACCCGGTGGTCGACACCGTGGTCTACCGGGGCGGCCAGGCCGGCTCGCCGCTGCTGATCGGCGTGGAGTGACGGCGATGTCAGAGCGGTGCGGTAGTCGTTGAGGACAGCAGGCGTGCAGCGCGGGAGAGGAGGCCGAGGATGTCGGCACTGGACCAGACCCTGACCGGGGCGATCGGCGGGGCCTCCGCCAAGGCCTTCGCGGCCCACCTCGACCTCCACACCGTCGGCGACCTGCTGCACCACTATCCGCGCCGCTACGCCGAGCGCGGCGAGCTCACCGGCCTGGACGAGCTCCAGCTCGACGAGCACGTCACCGTGATGGCGCGGATCGAGGACTCCCGGGTGGTCGCCTTCAAGGGCCGCAAGGGCGAACGGCTCGACGTCACCGTCACCGACGGCCGGGCCCGGCTCAAGCTGGCCTTCTTCAACTTCCGCAAGGGCCGCCACCTGCACGAGCTGCGGCCGGGCCGGCAGGGCCTGTTCGCCGGCAAGGTCACCGTCTTCAACCACGTCCGGCAGCTGGCCAACCCCGACTACCAGTTGATGGACGGTGAGGACGCCGAGGCGGCCGAGGAGTTCGCCAACCGGCTGATCCCGGTCTACCCGGCGGCGGCCCAGGTCCCCACCTGGAAGATCGCCAAGGGGGTCAACGCCCTGCTCGGCGAGGGTGGGATCGACCTCGGGGCGATCGCCGACCCGCTGCCGGAGCAGCTGCGGCTCGGCCGCGACCTGCTCCCGCTCGCCGACGCGCTCCGGCTGATCCACCGTCCGACCGACCGCGACGACGTCCAGCGGGCCAGGGACCGGCTCAAGTGGGACGAGGCCTTCGTGCTCCAGGTCGCCCTGGCGCAGCGCCGGGCCGCCGACTCGGCCCGGCCGGCCGTGGCCAGGCCCCGACGCGAGGGCGGACTGCTGGACGCCTTCGACGCCCGGCTGCCGTTCACCCTGACCGACGGCCAGCTCAAGGTCTCCGCCGAGATCTTCGCCGACCTGGCCGTGGAGCACCCGATGCACCGGCTGCTCCAGGGCGAGGTCGGCTCCGGCAAGACCCTGGTCGCGCTGCGGGCGATGCTCGCGGTGGTGGACTCCGGCGGCCAGGCCGCGCTGCTCGCCCCGACCGAGGTGCTGGCCCAGCAGCACCACCGCTCGATCGTGGAGATGATGGGCGACCTGGCGGCGGCCGGGATGTTCGGCGCCCACGAGCACGCCACCGGGGTGGTGCTGCTCACCGGCTCGATGGGGGCCGCCGCCCGGAAGAAGGCGCTGTCCGACATGGCGGTGGGCAACGCCGGGATCGTCATCGGCACCCACGCCCTGATCCAGGACAAGGTCAAGTTCCACGACGACAACCTGGGCCTGGTCGTCGTCGACGAGCAGCACCGCTTCGGCGTGGAGCAGCGCGACGCGCTCCGGGCCAAGGCGGACCGCCCGCCGCACCTGCTGGTGATGACTGCCACCCCGATCCCGCGCACGGTGGCGATGACGGTCTTCGGCGACCTGGAGACCTCGGTGCTGGACCAGCTCCCGGCCGGGCGCTCGCCGATCGCCACCCATGTGGTGCCCTCGCTGGAGAAGCCCAACTTCTACGTCCGGGCCTGGGAGCGGGTGCGCGAGGAGGTGGCCAAGGGCCACCAGGCGTACGTGGTCTGCCCGCGGATCGGCGACGAGGAGGAGGGGAAGCGCAAACCGGACGACGGCGATCGCCGTCCGCCGCTGGCCGTGCTCGACCTGGCGGCGGAGCTCTCCGCCGGCCCGCTGGCCGGGCTCCGGGTGGCGGTGCTGCACGGGCGGATGGCGCCGGAGGCCAAGGACGAGGTGATGCGCCGGTTCACCGCCGGCGAGCTGGACGTGCTGGTGGCGACCACGGTGATCGAGGTCGGCGTCAACGTCCCCAACGCCACCGTGATGGTGATCATGGACGCCGACCGCTTCGGCGTCTCCCAGCTGCACCAGCTGCGCGGCCGGGTCGGCCGGGGCTCCGCCCCCGGCCTGTGCCTGCTGGTCAGCGAGATGCCCGGGGGCAGCCCGGCCCGGCAGCGGCTGGACGCCGTCGCGGCGACCCTGGACGGCTTCGAGCTCTCCCGGATCGACCTGGAGCAGCGCCGCGAGGGCGACGTCCTGGGCCAGGCCCAGTCCGGGGTGCGCTCCTCGCTGCGGGTGCTGTCGGTGCTGGAGGACGAGGAAGTGATCGCGGCGGCCCGGGACGAGGCCACCCTGCTGGTCGCCGAGGACCCGGAGCTGACGGACCGTCCGGCACTCGCGGCGGCGCTGCGCAGCCTGGTCGACGAGGACCGCGCGGAGTACCTGGAAAAGGGCTGAGCCCACCCCTCCGCAGCCCCCGGAATTGTCAGTGCCGCGCGCGACAATAGAAGTGTTCAGGACGCCGCCTCACCTGCGCGGTCGTGCCACTGCACGCCACGGAACACTGCACGCCAACGAACACTGGGGGCACATCCATGGCATTCCGTCACCTCAATGAGCTGCCGCTCGGGGACAAGGTCTTCCGGGTGGAACTCACCAGTGAGGACGACCGCGAGGTCGTGCTCACCCTCACCGGCTGGCGCGAGGGCCACGCCGCCGACCCCATCGCCTCCGGCCGGATGCGCCTCCCGGTCGAGGACGTCAACTCGCTCCGGATCGCCCTGAACCGCGCCCTGCGGGCGATGGCCATCGTGGCCGACGTCTCCGAGCCGATCCCCGACCGCGACGTGCTGCGCGAGCTCTACCCCGGACACGGCTCCCCCTGGGTGCCGCAGCACGAGGAGGAGGCGGTCCGCCGCTTCCACGACAACGAGACCGTCGCCCGGATAGCGGCCCGCTTCGGCCGGACGCCGGACTCCGTCCGCACCAAGCTGCGCGAGCTGGGCCACGACCCGCGCCGGCCCGAGTACTGCCCGCCCGACGGCTGCCTCTCCTGGTCCCGCTACGCCTCTCCGGCGCTGCTGGGTGCGGAGCCGGCCACCGAGTCCTGACCGCCGAGGGCTGACCCCGAGGACCGACCGCCGCGCGGTCGCCCGCCCCGCGTACGGATAGCGTGGTGGGCGACCGCGTACCACCCGTACCACCCGCACCCCGAGGACATTCGAACCATGACCCGCGTGATCGCCGGATCGGCCCGTGGCCGCCGCTTGGCCGTACCCCCGGGCGAGGGCACCCGGCCGACCTCCGACCGGGCCCGGGAGGGCCTCTTCTCCAGCTGGGCGTCGCAGCGCGGCTCGCTGGCCGGGGCCCGGGTGCTTGACCTGTTCTCCGGCTCCGGCGCCGTGGGCCTGGAGTCGCTGTCGCGCGGCGCCGCCCACGCCCTGCTGGTGGAGTCCGACCCGGCGGCGGTGAAGACCGTCCTGGCCAACATCCGGACCCTGGGCCTGCCGGGCGCCGAGGTGCGCCCCGGCCAGGTCGAGAAGGTCGTCGCCGGGGAGCCCCCGCAGGCCCGGTACGACATGATTTTCATGGACCCGCCCTACGTCCTGCCGGACGAGCAGGTGCGCGAGATCCTGATCACACTGACCGCCGGGGGCTGGCTCGCCGAGGGAACGATTGCCACGGTGGAGCGCAGCACCAGGGCGGGCGGCTTCGAATGGCCTGCCGGGTTCGAGGCGCTGCGGGAGCGCCGCTACGGCGAGGCCACGCTCTGGCACGGGCGCGCCGCGTCCGCCGGAACGAGTGAGTGAGAGGCAAGGTCATGCAGGTCAGTCGGGAGAAGGACTGTCGGGAGACTCGCCGGGCCGTCTGCCCGGGGTCCTTCGACCCCATCACCAACGGGCACCTCGACATCATCCAGCGGGCCTCCCGGCTCTACGACGTGGTGCATGTGGCGGTCCTGATAAACAAGACCAAGCAGGGCCTGTTCACGGTCGAGGAGCGGATCGAGATGATCGAGGAGGTCTCCGCCCCCTACGGCAACGTGGTGGTGGAGTCCCACCACGGCCTGCTGGTCGACTTCTGCCGGGACCGCGGCATCCCGGCGATCGTGAAGGGTCTCCGGGCGGTCAGCGACTTCGACTACGAGCTGCAGATGGCGCAGATGAACCACGGCCTCTCGGGCGTGGAGACGCTGTTCGTGCCGACCAGCCCGACCTGGAGCTTCCTCTCCTCCTCGCTGGTCAAGGAGGTGGCGGCATATGGGGGTGATGTGTCGCATCTCGTCCCGGAGTTGGTGCACAGCCGGCTGACCGCGAGGCTCGCGGAGCGCCGATAGCGCAGTAGAGTGCGTGCTTCCAGTCCATTGCCTCCTCTGGAAGACGTGAGCTCAGGTGGACGTGCAGCAAAAGCTCGACGAGATCACTGCCACAGTCGAGAACGCGCGATCCATGCCGATGTCGGCATCGATCGTGGTGAACAAGGCCGAGCTGGCCGCGATGCTGACGGAGCTGCGCGACGCGCTGCCGACCGAGCTCGCCCAGGCCCAGCAGACGGTCGAACAGGGTGACCAGGTCGTCGAGGAGGCCCGCCGCGAGGCGGAGCGGATCGTGGCCGCGGCGCACGAGGAGCGGGCCCGGCTGATCGCCGGCACCGACCTGGTGATGCGGTCCCAGGCCGAGGCCGACCGGCTGCTGGCCTCGGCCCGCGCCGAGTCCGAGGAGGAGCGCCGCGAGGCCGACGACTACGTCGACAGCAAGCTGGCCAACTTCGAGGTGGTGCTCACCAAGACGCTCGGCGCGATCGGCCGCGGCCGGGCCAAGCTCCGCGTCGGCGGCGCCCCGGTCGAGGGCGAGGACGGCGAGGAGTTCGCCCAGGACGCCTTCAAGTCGCCCAGTCCGGAGGTCGACGACTACGTCGACGTGAAGCTCGCCGCGCTGGAGACCGCCCTGGGCAAGACCCTGGAGGCGGTCGGCCGGGGCCGGGACAAGCTCCTCGGCAAGCGGCCGATCGACGACCTCGGCGCCTACCTGGAGGCCGCGGACCAGGCCTCCGGCGTGGCCCAGAGCAGCGACCGGCACGCCGCCGTCGCGGCCGAACTGGCCCAGGCGGGGCTGCTGCCGCAGCAGACCGACCACACCCAGGCGGCGGAGCAGCAGCCGGAGTACTGGCAGCCGCAGCCCGACCGGGGCCAGGGGGGCTACCAGTACCAGCAGGAGGGCTACCAGGAGGCGTACCAGGTCCAGGCGGCCCAGGGCGGCTACGAGCAGGCGCCGCAGCCCGGCTACGACCCCTACGCCTACCAGCAGCAGCCCGGCTACGACGGGTACGCCTACCAGCAGCAGCCGGACCAGTCCCAGCAGTTCCCGCAGCAGCCGGGCTACGACCCCTACGTCCAGCCGCAGCCGCAGCCGGGGCAGTCGGGACTGGACGAGACCAGCTTCTTCGACACCGGATTCATCGACGTCAGCAAGCTGCGCGAGTTCGGCGGATACCAGCAGTAGCAGGGGTCGGTGGCCGCGAGTTGGGTCAGAGTCCACCCTTCCGGTACTCTGACCTCTCCGGCCTGTTCAGTGCCGGGGATTGTCGGCTGCCCCGACCCGGGTCCATGACCCGGGTGCCCGCAGCTCTGTGCACCGTAGAGAGCAGGAAACCCTGAACCGCCTCGATCACCGTGACCCACTCGTGTTCGACACTCACGAGCTGGGACGCCGGTCTGGTTCGATGCGCAAGGTTTCCCGTTCCCTCCCGGCGCCCGAGGGCCTGGGCATCGAGGTCATCGGCGTCCCCGTAGGAAGCACTGTCGAGCTGGACCTCCGACTGGAGGCTGTCGTCGAAGGGGTACTCGTCACGGGTACCGCCAAGGGCGAGCTCAAGGGTGAGTGCGTGCGCTGCCTGGAGCCGATCGAGCAGAAGCTCGACACGGACTTCCAGGAGCTCTACTACTACCCCGAGGGCACGAACCGGTTCGCGACCGCCGAAGAGGAAGAGGACGAAGAAGCCTCCCGGCTCGAGGGCGACCTGTTCGACCTCGAACCGGTGCTGCGTGACGCGGTGGTGCTCGCACTGCCGCTGCAGCCGGTGTGCCAGGACGACTGCCTGGGTCTGTGCTCCGAATGCGGTGCACGGCTCTCGGACGACCCGGACCACCACCACGACGCCGTCGACCCCCGGTGGGCGGCTCTGCAGGAACTCTCGGCCCCATCCATCGAGGCCGGAAGCAACGACAGCGGTACCCGTGAGGGTGCTGCCGAGAACCAGGAGAAGTAGCCGTGGCTGTTCCGAAGCGGAAGATGTCGCGCAGCAACACGCGCCACCGCCGTTCGCAGTGGAAGGCTGCGGTCCCCGCCCTGGTGGCTTGCGACCGCTGCCACGAGCCCAAGCTGGGCCACATCGCGTGCCCGAGCTGCGGCACGTACAACCGCCGTCAGGTCCTGTCGGTCTGATCGGCAGGTGACCAACACGATGTCAGCGTCTGCGTCGCAACACGCCGACACCGGGTACGCCGTCCTGGAGGGCCGGCTCGGGTACACACTCGAGCCGGCCCTCCTGGTTCGTGCGCTCACCCACCGCTCGTACGCGTACGAGAACGGCGGGCTGCCCACCAACGAACGCCTGGAGTTCCTCGGCGACTCGGTGCTGGGCCTGGTGGTGACGGACACCCTGTACAAGATCCACCCCGACCTCCCGGAGGGGCAGCTCGCCAAGCTGCGCGCCGCGGTGGTCAACTCACGTGCCCTCGCCCAGGTGGCGCGGGGACTCGAACTCGGCTCCTTCATCAGCCTCGGCCGTGGCGAGGAGGGCACCGGTGGACGTGACAAGTCCTCCATCCTCGCCGACACGCTTGAGGCCATCATCGGCGCGGTCTACCTCGACCAGGGGCTGGACGCCGCCGACGAACTGGTGCACCGCCTCTTCGACCCGCTGATCGAGGAGTCCTCCAACCTCGGTGCCGGACTCGACTGGAAGACCAGCCTGCAGGAGCTCACCGCTTCGGTCGGCATCGGTGTCCCCGAGTACATCGTCACCGAGTCGGGCCCCGACCACGAGAAGACCTTCATCGCCGCCGCGCGCGTGGCCGGCGAGGACTACGGCACGGGTTCCGGCCGTTCCAAGAAGGAGGCGGAGCAGAAGGCCGCCCAGAACGCCTGGACCTCCATCCGGGAGAAGCACGGCGACAGCAGCGCTTCCACCGGCGCCTAGGTCTTTCCATGCGGGTCTTGCCGATGCGGAGGAGCCTCGATGCCTGAGCTGCCCGAGGTCGAGGTCGTCCGGCGCGGTCTGGAGCGCTGGGTGAGTGGCCGGACCGTGGCCTCGGTCGCGGTGTACCACCCCCGGGCGGTCCGCCGTCACACCGCGGGACCGGACGACTTCGCCGCGCAGCTGGCCGGCCGTACCCTCGGCCCGGCCCAGCGGCGCGGCAAGTACCTCTGGCTGCCGCTGCCCGGCAGCGGCAGCTCGCTGATCGGCCACCTCGGGATGAGCGGCCAGCTGCTGGTGCAGCCCGAGGACGCCCCGGCCGAGACCCACCTCCGGGTCCGAGTCCGTTTCGCGGACGAGGCCGGCACCGAGCTCCGCTTCGTCGACCAGCGCACCTTCGGCGGCCTGGCGGTCGAGGACGCCGATCCGAGCGACCCGGAGTCCGCCCCGCTGTCGCTCGGGCACATCGCCCGCGATCCGCTGGACCCGCGCTTCGACGACACCGCCTTCCTGGCCGCGCTGCGCCGCCGGGGCAGCGGGGTCAAGCGCAACCTGCTGGACCAGAGCCTGATCAGCGGCGTCGGCAACATCTATGCCGACGAGGCGCTGTGGCGGTCCAAGCTGCACTTCGAGCGCCCTGCCGACACCCTCACCCGGCCCCAGGCGGCACTGCTGCTCGCCTCGGCCCGCGAGGTGATGACCGCCGCCCTGGCCGTCGGCGGAACCAGCTTCGACAGCCTCTACGTCAATGTCAACGGCGAGTCGGGCTACTTCGCCCGCACCCTCGACGCCTACGGCCGCGAGGGCGAGCCGTGCCACCGCTGCGCGACGCCGATGCGCCGCGCGCCGTGGATGAACCGCTCCAGCTACTACTGCCCGCGCTGCCAGCGGCTGCCCCGCCCGCGCGCGGCGGACTGAGCCGGAGGGCCGCCGCACCCGCTCGGCGGCTCAGAAGCCGAAGTCCTCGGTCCACCAGGGGCCGCCGTTGCTCCCGTAGTAGACGCCCACGCCGAGCGAGCGGTACTCGCAGTCGAGGATGTTGGCCCGGTGCCCGGCGCTGTGCATCCACGCCGCCACCACCTCCTGCGGCGTCTGCTGGCCCATGGCGATGTTCTCGCCGCCCAGATTGCCGATCCCGAGCGCCCTGGCCCGGTCCCAGGGGGTCCGCCCGGCCGGGTCGGTGTGGCTGAAGAAGTTCTCGGTGCCCATCTCGGTGCTGTAGGACTGCGCCAGTTCGGTCAGCGCGGACGAGCCCGTCAGGGTGCCGCAGCCGTGCCTGGTGCGCTGGGCGTTGACCAGGCTCAGCACGCTCGCCCGGGAGCCGGCCGTCTCCGCGCCGATCCGGGTGGCGGCGGTCCCGGTGCCGATGACGGTCGGGGCCGGGGCGGGCCGCGCGGACCGGATCACGACCGCCGAGGGAACGACGGCCGAGGGCGCGGCGGCGAAGGGGGCGGTGGAGAAGGGCGCGGTGGCCGGACCGGCCTGATCGCCGGCCAGCGCCACGCCTGCCGGGGCGCCCGGCGGCTGCGGCAGGAGGCCGCCGAACACCGCGCCGGCCGCCGCGACCAGTGCCGTGCCGCAGACCGCGACCGCGATCCCGGGTATCCGGCGGGACCGCCGCGCGGCTCGGGCGAGAGCGACAGGGGTGCGGGTGCGTGCGTGACGTGGCATGGCTGGTGCTGTCCCTCCCTGGCCCCCCGACCCGACAGTTACGGCATGGTCCCCGTGCGAAGGGGCCCATGCCGGGGAGCGTAGGGCATAGCCGCGCGGGGACGCGGGAAAGTCGGCATACCGAGTGATGGCAGACTCTGGGCATGAGTGAGGACGTCCGGATGACCGCCTGGGTGCGCGGCGCGGTGCAGCAGGTGGGTTTCCGCTGGTGGACGCGGGCCCGGGCGCTGGAGATCGGATTGCGCGGCTACACCTCGAATCTGGGCGACGGCCGGGTCCAGGTCGTCGCCGAGGGCGGCCGGGAGCAGTGCGAGGACCTGCTGGAACTGCTGCGACACGGCGACACGCCCGGCCGGGTCGACGGGGTCACCGAGATATGGGGCGAGCCCGAGGGGCGTTACCCGGACTTCGCCATCCGCTGACCCGCCTCACCCGCGCCGAACGCATGTGCCACTGGAATGGGCGAACCACGCTTGCGCTTCTGCGCGTCCCGTGGTTGACTCCGCATCGAGCAGTGATCGCCCGGCCACCGGTCGTCAACACCGCCGCTCGCAGCGTGGGTCTTCCGCTGCGAAGGTCGGCGGTGGACGTTGCACGCTGTGATCGTGTTGACCCTTTCCGGGTTTGGTGAGACGCTGGAAACCCGCGCACCCGTACGTACAGCCCAAGGCTTTCGGCCCCGTACAGCCTTGCGAGGGCTGCGCAGCGAGTGCGTACCCCAACACACGACCCCCTTCAACGGTCGGTCACTCAGCGTGGAGGACCATCCATCATGGCAAAGGCGCTTCTCGGTTACGTCGGCGGCCCCGACCCGCGCGTGCTCTCCGAGATGCGGCGTCTCCAGCAGCGAGTCCAGGACCTGGAATCCGAGCTTGTCCGGATGCAGGCCGAGAACGACACGCTGTCGGCCGTCGCCGAACACGAGCAGCTTCTCCGCAGCATCGAGGTACCCCAGGCAGTGCCCGCCTACTCCTGATCATCCGCAGATCGGGCGGCGGAAGCTGTCGACACCACCACAGCACGCACCACAGCAGCTCACAACACCACAGCACCCAGTCCACACCAGGCAGACCACCTTCAGCGGTGCGCCATCCCGAATGGTGCGAGCGCCTGCGGAGTCACGACCTCATCCGCGCGGCGGCACCGCAGCACATGCAAGGGACGCCCTCAGCGGCGTCCCTTCGGCATTCCCGACCTGGCACGCTCCTCATCCGGCGGAGTCCCGAGCCGCGCCGTCCCACCGAAGCACCTTGTAGCAGGGATGCCCCCTGCCTCCACCGGTGAAACCCCGGTCGGCGTCCGGTCCGGCCTGCGGCCGCGCGGATAGAGTTCGCTCAGGTCAGCGAGGTAGGGGCAAGATCGGGCGAAGGGTCAACGCGTGCATCTCAAGAGTCTCACCCTGCGCGGCTTCAAGTCCTTCGCCTCAGCGACGACGCTGCGCTTCGAGCCCGGGATCACCTGTGTGGTCGGGCCCAACGGCTCGGGCAAGTCCAATGTCGTCGACGCCCTGTCCTGGGTCATGGGCGAGCAGGGCGCCAAGTCGCTGCGCGGCGGCAAGATGGAGGACGTCATCTTCGCCGGGACCACCGGCCGCGCGCCGCTGGGCCGTGCCGAAGTCGCGCTGACCATCGACAACACCGACGGCGCGCTGCCCATCGCGTACAGCGAAGTCACCATCTCGCGCACCATGTTCCGCAACGGCGGCAGCGAGTACGCCATCAACGGCACCACCTGCCGACTGCTCGACATCCAGGAACTGCTCTCCGACTCCGGCATCGGCCGGGAGATGCACGTCATCGTCGGCCAGGGCCAGCTGGACTCGGTGCTGCACGCCGACCCGATGGGCCGCCGGGCCTTCATCGAGGAGGCGGCCGGCGTCCTCAAGCACCGCAAGCGCAAGGAGAAGGCGCTGCGGAAGCTGGACGCGATGCAGGCCAACATGACCCGGGTGCAGGACCTGGTCGGCGAGCTCGGCCGGCAGTTGAAGCCACTGGGGCGGCAGGCGCAGATAGCGCGCCGGGCCGCGACCATCCAGGCCGACCTCCGCGACGCCCGGCTGCGGCTGCTCGCCGACGACCTGGTCACCCTCCGGCGCGCGGTGGAGGAGGAGGTCGCCGACGAGATGGCGCTGCGGCTGCGGCGCGGCGGGGTCGAGCAGGAACTGACGGCCTGTCGGCAGCGGGAGGCGGTGCTGGAGGCGCAGGTCGCCCAGCTCGGGCCGCGGGTCGAGCGGGCGCAGCAGACCTGGTTCGCGCTGTCCTCGCTGGCCGAGCGGGTGCGCGGGACGATCGGACTGGCCGAGGCCCGGGTCAGGCACGCCGCCGCCGCGCCGGCCGAGGAGCGGCGCGGCCGCGATCCGGAGGAGCAGGAGCGGGAGGCCGCCCGGATCAGGGCGGAGGAGGCCGAGCTGGCCGAGGCACTGGAGGAGGCCCGCTACACCCTGGCCGAGACGGTGGAGCGGCGGGCCGACCTGGAGCGCGCCCTCGCCGAGGAGGAGCAGCGGCTGCGGGCGGCGGCGCGGGCCCTGGCGGACCGTCGCGAGGGTCTGGCCCGGCTCCAGGGCAAGGTCGCGGCGGCCCGCTCGCGGGCGGTCGGCGCGGGTGAGGAGATCGGCCGACTGGCCGAGGCGCGGGACGAGGCGATGGTCCGGGCCGAGGCCGCGACCGAGGCCTACGAGCAGCTGAAGGCCCAGGTCGACGGCGCGGACGCGGTCGACACCGAGGCCGAGGCGAGCCTTGCCGAGCTGCGCTCGGCGCTGGCCGGGGCCGAGGAGGAGCAGTCCCGGGCGCGGGAGGAGCTGGCGGGCGCGGAGCGCGAGCGCGCCGGGCTGACGGCCCGTCGGGACGCGCTGGCGCTCGGGCTCCGCCGCAAGGACGGCACCGGTGCGCTGCTGGCCGCGGGGGACCGGCTGACCGGGCTGCTGGGCCCGGCCGCCGAGCTGCTGACGGTCCGTCCCGGCGCGGAGGCGGCGGTCGCGGCGGCGCTCGGCCACGCGGCGGACGCGGTGGCGGTCAGCGGCATCGGCGCGGCGGCCGAGGCGCTGCGGCTGCTGCGCAAGGACGACGCGGGCCGGGCCGCGCTGCTGGTCGCGGGCGGCGGCGCGGCTGCGGCCCCGGGTACTGCCCCGGGTACTGCCCCGGCGCTCGGTACTGCCGCGGCGCTCGGTACTGCCCCGGCGGCGGCCGAGTGGGCGGTGGCGCTGGTCTCCGGACCGGAGGAGCTGCTGGCCCCGGTCCGCGACCTGCTGCGGCACACCGTGGTGGTCGACACCCTGGAGGCGGCGGAACAACTGGTGGCCGCCCGGCCCGAGCTGGTCGCGGTCACCGCCGAGGGCGACCTGCTCGGCAGCGGCTTCGGCTACGGCGGCTCGGCCGGCGCGCCCAGCCTGCTGGAGACCCAGGCCGCAGTGGACGAGGCGACGGCGGCGCTGGCCGTCCTGGTCGGCCGGCGCGAGGCGCTGGCCGAGGCGCTGGAGCAGGCCACCGCGCGCCGCAAGGAGCTGGCCGCCGAGGTCGAGGCGCTGGCCGCCCGGCGGCGCGCCGCCGAGAAGGAGAAGTCGGCCGTCGCCCAGCAGCTCGGCCGACTGGGTGGCCAGGCGCGCGGTGCGGCGGGGGAGGCGGAACGGCTGGCGACCGCGGCGGCCAAGGCCGAGGACGCCCGGGAACAGGCCGAGGCGGAGCTCGCCGAACTCTCCGAGCGACTGCTGGCGGTCGAGGAGGGACCGGCCGAGGACGAGCCCGACACCGCCGAGCGGGACCGGCTGGGCGAGGCGGCGAGCGCGGCCCGCGCGGCCGAGATGGAGGCCAGGCTGTCCGTCCGCACCCATGAGGAGCGGGTGCGCGGCCTGGTCGGCCGGGCCGACGCGCTGGAACGCGGAGCCAGGGCCGAGCGGGAGGCCCGGGCCAGGGCCGCCGCCCGGCAGCAGCGGCTGCGGCACGAGGCCGCGGTCGCCGCCGCGGTCGCCGACGGCGGTCGGCAGCTGCTGGCGCTGGTGGAGGCCTCGCTGCTGGGAGCCGCCGCCGAGAAGGCCGGGGCCGAGCAGGAACGCGCGGTCCGCGACGCCGAACTCGGGCAGGGCCGGGTCCGCAGCCGCGAGCTGGCGGCGGAGCTGGACAGGCTCACCGACTCGGTCCACCGGGACGAGGTGCTGCGCGCCGAGAAGCGGCTGCGGATCGAGCAGTTGGAGGCCAAGGCGCTGGAGGAGCACGGCATCGCCGCGGACTCCCTGCTCGCCGAGTACGGGCCGGACCAGCCGGTCCCGCCCTCGGTCGAGCCGGGGGGAGCGGCGGGCGAGGCGGAGCCGCAGCCCTACCGCCGGGCCGAGCAGGAGCGCCGGCTCCGGGCCGCGGAGAAGGCGTACACCCAGCTCGGCAAGGTCAACCCGCTGGCGCTGGAGGAGTTCGCCGCGCTGGAGGAGCGCCACAAGTTCCTCAGCGAGCAACTGGAGGACCTCAAGACCACCCGGCGCGACCTGCTCACCGTGGTCAAGGAGGTCGACGAGCGGGTCGAGCAGGTCTTCACCGCCGCGTACCACGACACCGCCCGACAGTTCGAGGGCGTCTTCTCCCGGCTCTTCCCCGGCGGCGAGGGCCGACTGGTCCTCACCGACCCGGACAACATGCTCACCACCGGCATCGACGTCGAGGCCCGCCCCCCGGGCAAGAAGGTCAAGCGGCTCTCGCTGCTCTCCGGCGGCGAGCGCTCACTGACCGCCGTCGCGCTGCTGGTCTCCATCTTCAAGGCCCGCCCCAGCCCGTTCTACGTGATGGACGAGGTCGAGGCGGCCCTGGACGAGACCAACCTGCGCCGGCTGATCGCCATCATGGAGGAGCTGCGCGACAGCTCCCAGCTGATCGTGATCACCCATCAGAAGCTGACCATGGAGTGCGCCGACGCCCTCTACGGCGTCTCCATGCGCGGCGACGGCATCTCCCAGGTCATCAGCCAACGCCTCCGGGAGACCCCGCGCCCGGCCCCCCGCCGTACCCTGCCCGCGCAGACGGTGTCGGACGACCCGGCACCGGCACCGGAGTCGCCGCCCCGCTCATGACGCGAAGTTCAGCCCGGCGAGGTTGCCGGTGAGGTTCTGGGCGTGCGCCTTGACGTCTGCGGCGTGCTGGGCCAGCGTCTTGGCGTGGGTGCGCAGGTCGTCGGGCTGGATGGTGAAGCCGTCGCCGACGCTGCCGGAGACCCCGAGCATGTTCTCCAGCGCCGAGTAGGTCATTCCCGACACCGCCTTCTCCACGATGCCGAGCAGCGGGGTGAGGGCCGCTCCGATGACCTCGGCCAGGATGTACTGGATGATCGTCTGTTCCATGTAGTCGACGGCGAGGTCGGCGGCCTCGACGATCAGGGCCTCGGCGGCCTCGGCGATGCCGAAGGTGAGCACGGCGGCGGCCTGGTCGGCGACGAAGCTGACGGCCATGACGGTGAGTTCGGCGATGCAGCTGAGCTTCATCGCGACGATGTAGTCGGCGCCGTCGTCGAGCGCGGTGGCCAGGACGCTGCAGCCTTCGAGCAGGTCGTGCATGTGGCCCTGGGACAGGTGGGCCCACTTGGAGACCAGCAGGTCGTAGGAGTTGGCCTGGTAGGAGGCGCCCATCGCGTTGACGGTGGCGGTGGCCTGCTGGTGGGTGCCCTCGATGTCGGAGGCGAAGGTCCGCACGTGCGTGGCGAACTCGCGCACCGTGTCCTCGTTGACCTGCGGCCAGTTCACCCCGATGCACTGGAGGAACGTCACCACTTCGCTGGGCAGTTCGATAGCCATCCGTACCCCCGAACACCTGGACCGTCGCTCTCGGGCTCACGTTACCAAGCCGGGCAAGTCCATTGGCCCCGGCGGGAGATGGTCTTCGCGCCGACCGGGGTCAGGGCAGCAGCAGCGGGCGGACGGTGTCCCAGCAGCGCCGGTCGGCGGCGTTGAGCAGGCCGGCCCCGGTGTCGGCGGGCCGGTAGCGGCTGCCGTCGGGGCGCAGCGCGGTGCCGCCGGCCTCGCTGAGCAGCAGCGTGCCGGGCGCGTGGTCCCAGGGCAGGGTGCGCTGGTAGAGGACGAAGTCCTGCTCGCCGTCGAGCAGCCGGGGGTAGTCCACGCCCGCGCACCGGGTCCCGGGGCCGAGCCGGGCGAAGTGCGGCGCGGAGGCGTCGACGTGCGCCCGGGTGGTCGGGTCCAGGAATCCGGTCAGCGCGGCCCCGCGCAGCTCCGCCGCCCGGGGCGGGGCGGGCTCGCGCCGGACCCGGATCCCGTCCCGCCAGGACCCGGAGCCGCGTTCGGCGACGTAGGCCCGGCCGTCGGCCGGGCGGACGATCCAGGCCGCCACCGTCTCGCCGCCGCGTACCAGCGCGGCCATCACCGCGTACTCGGGGCGGCCGGCGACGAAGTTGGCGGTCCCGTCCAGCGGGTCGACCAGCCAGGCCGTCGGGGCCAGCCGCAGGGCGTCGAGCAGCCCGGGGTCGGCGGCCGCGGCCTCCTCGCCGACCACCGGCGCGTCCACCACCTCCCGCAGCCGACGGCTGATCAGCTCCTCGGCCTCGCGGTCGGCCACGGTCACCAGCTCGCCCGGCGACTTCTCGCTGACCTCGCCCTCGGCCAGCGCGCGGAAGCGCGGCACGATCGCCGTCTCGGCGGCCTCGCGCAGGATCCCGGTCACGGTCTCGATCCACATGGCCACCACGCTACCGCCGGGGCCCGCCCGGCCCGCGCCGGCCCTCCAGCGCGTAGACGGTGGCCTGGAGGCCGTAGAGCTCGGCATGGCGGCCGCACCAGCTCCTGGTGGCTGCCGGACTCATGCCCGAGCAGCAGCACCGCGCCGAACAGCACCAGCGGCAGCAGCGCCGCGGTGAACAGGGCCGCTCCGCCGCCGCTCCCGTCCAGCCGGGAGACCAGCAGGGAGACCAGCAGGGCCAGCACGACGGCGGTGGTGGCCGGCGCCGGCGCGCCCAGCAGCAGGACGGCGGCGAACCCGGTCAGGACCGGGGCCCGGCGGCGCCGGGACAGCGCAGCAGCGCCAGTCGTCGACGGAGCACGGCAAGCGGGGCTGCCATCGGCATGCCGAGCAGGATGCTCGGTCGCCGGGGAGCGGTTCCACTCCATTTACCGCCCCGGCGCGACCCGCTGCCGCACAGCCGTAACGGATACTGGGTGAGCCATGGAATACATCATCCTTACCGTAGTCATCGCGGTGGTCCTGCTCGGAGCTGCCGCCGGTCTCGTCGTCAACGGCAGGCGGCGCAGGCAACTGCCGCCGTCCCCGCCGTCGGACACGTCCCTCGGCCAGTCGACCCGCCCGGCTCCGGTCGGGACGGCGACCCCCACCGAACCCCCGACCGCCGCCGCAGCCACCGCCGCGGCCCCGGCCCCGGAGACCGCGCTCGTCACCGAGCCGGAGCCGGAGCCGGAGCCGTCCGAGGCCGCGCTGACCCCCGCCCTCGACGTCCCCGAGCCGACCGCCGGACGCCTGGTCCGGCTGCGCTCGCGGCTCTCCCGCTCGCAGAACTCGATGGGCAAGGGCCTGCTCGCGCTGCTCTCCCGGGACCGCCTCGACGAGGAGACCTGGGAGGAGATCGAGGAGGTGCTGCTCACCGCCGACGTCGGCGTCCAGCCGACCCAGGAGCTGGTCGAGCGGCTGCGCACCCGGGTCAAGGTCCTGGGCACCCGCACCCCGGACGACCTGCGCACGCTGCTCCGCGAGGAGCTGCTCGCGCTGATCGATCCCTCGATGGACCGCACCCTGCACACCGCCCGGCACACCGAGGCGGAGCCGCCGCGCCCGGCCGTGGTGCTGGTCGTCGGCGTCAACGGCGTCGGCAAGACCACCACCAGCGGCAAGCTGGCCCGGGTGCTGGTCGCCGACGGCCGGACGGTGGTGCTCGGCGCGGCCGACACCTTCCGCGCCGCCGCCGCCGACCAGCTGCAGACCTGGGGCGAGCGGGTCGGCGCCCGCACGGTGCGCGGCCCGGAGGCCGGCGACCCGGCCTCGGTGGCCTTCGACGCGGTCAAGGAGGCCACCGCCGAGGGCGCGGACACCGTGCTGGTGGACACCGCCGGCCGGCTGCACACCAAGACCGGCCTGATGGACGAGCTGGGCAAGGTCAAGCGGGTCGTCGAGAAGCACGGCCCGGTGGACGAGGTGCTGCTGGTGCTGGACGCCACCACCGGCCAGAACGGCCTGGTCCAGGCGCGGGTCTTCGCCGAGGTCGTGGACATCACCGGGATCGTGCTGACCAAGCTGGACGGCACCGCCAAGGGCGGCATCGTCATCGCGGTGCAGCGCCAGCTCGGTGTCCCGGTCAAGCTGATCGGGCTCGGCGAGGGTGCGGACGACCTCGCGCCGTTCGACCCCGCCGCCTTCGCGGACGCGCTGATCGGCTGAGCCGAGCCGACCTGACCTGGTGCGGGCCGCTTCCCTCCGGGGTGGCGGCCCGCAGGCACGTGGGCCCGCAGGCACGGCGGCCCACAGGCACGTGAGCCCGGGCGGCGGCGGGCTAGCGGCGGCCGACCAGTTCGGGGACGCCCCGGTGGCAGGCGTACGCCAGCGCGCCCAGCAGCAGCCTGGCCTCCGGCGGACGCGCCGCGTTCTCGGGCGTCGGCGGGCGCAGCCAGCGCGCGTCCGTGGCCGGGGGCGCGGGGACGGCGCCGCCCGCCCCGTGGCAGCCCAGGTCGAGCGCGGCGTCGTCCCAGCCGGTGCGGTAGAGCAGGTCGGGCAGGGCGGCGGCGGTGTCCGGGGCGACCAGGAACAGCGCCCGGCCGGGGGTGCCGAGCACCGGCCCGGGGCGCACACCCATCCGCTCCATCCGCTCCAGCGCGCGGAAGCCCGCCGCGTGCGGCACGTCGAGGACGTCGAAGCCGTTCCCGGTGCGCAGCCGCGGCTCGGCCGCCGGGCACCGCTGCCACGCCTGGTGGACCTGGTCCTGGCTGCTGCCCGGGGGCAGTTCGACGCCGCCCAGGACGGCTGTCCAGCCCCAGAGCTGGGTGTACTCGGCGACCGTCCGGCACCGGGCGGTGCGGACGCGACCGCGCGGGCCGAGCGAGCGGCTGCCGAAGATCGGGCTGTCGAACAGGATGTCCAAGTCCACTCACCACCAACATGAAAGAGGGCCCGATGGTTACGCCGGGAGCGTGGAGGGGGGCGCGGTTGTCGACAGGGGCGCTCAGTTGGACCTTGTGCGCCACATCGTCGGACGGTTTGGGCGGAACGCGTTGCCGCGGCCGCGGCAATGGGGGAGGGTCGTGAGTGCGAGAGCGATGCAGGGCTCGACCGAGATCCAGTGAAGCGCGCCGGGAGTGCCGGGAGTTCATCCTCAGGGGTGGCGAAGGGTGGCGTTTTCCCGAGTGAACTCCCCCGGGTGTGCGGAACCGCGCTACGTTCACTCCGCAGGGCAGGTGCTTCTTCCGTCCCGTGGGTATGCCAGGGGCAATCGGATCATCAATTCGGTTGGCCGGTGCTACTGCTGACGGTTCGTGACCTGTCCGACCGATCAGGCTCGGGTGCCCTCGTTCACCGACGGGGAGCCGCGGGTACCGCAGCGGGTTAGCCCGGGATGGGGGCGTTCCGGTGGGCGAGAAGCAACCCAACGAGCAGTTGACGGCGTGGTTCGTCAGGAGCGGTTGGTCCAAGGGCGAGTTGGCCCGCCAGGTGAACCGGAGGGCCCGTCAGATCGGGGCCAGCCATGTCAGCACCGACACCTCGCGGGTGCGGCGCTGGCTCGACGGGGAGAGTCCCCGCGAACCGATCCCCAAGATTCTCTCCGACCTCTTCTCCGAGCGCTTCGGCTCGCTCGTCGCGGTGGAGGACCTGGGCCTGCGGCAGGTCATGCCGCTGGCTCCGAACAGCGGGGTGGACTACCCCTGGAGCAGCAGCCAGACGGTGCAGCTGATCTCCGACTACTCCCGCAGCGACCTGATGCTCAACCGCCGGGGCTTCCTCGGCACCTCGCTGGCGCTGACGGCCGGCACCGCCCTGATCGAGCCGATGCAGCGCTGGCTCGCACCCAACCACGGTGGTCAGCCCACCACCATGCTCGTCGCGGCCCGCGAGGGCGCCCACCCGACCGGTCGGATCTCCGTCCCCGAGCTGGAGCTGCTGGAGTCCACGGTGGTGATGTTCCGCCAGTGGGACGCCCAGAACGGCGGCGGGCTGCGCCGCAAGGCCGTCGTCGGACAGCTGCACGAGGTCTGCGACCTGCTCCAGGAGACCTACGCCCCGGACGTCACCCGCAGGCTCTTCCAGACCACCGCGCAACTGGCCCACCTGGCCGGCTGGATGTCCTACGACATAGGCATGCACCCCAGCGCGCAGAAGTACTACGTGCTGGCGCTGCACGCGGCGAAGGAGTCCGGCGACCGGCCCTTCGGCGCGCTCATCCTCTCCGACATGTGTCGGCAGATGATCCACCTCAACCGCGGCACCGACGCCCTGGAACTGGTCCACCTCGCCCAGTACGGCAGCCGGGACACCGCCACCCCCCGGACCCAGTCGCTGATGCACGTCCTGGAGGCCCGCGCCTACGCCTCCCTCGGCGAGGTGACCAAGTGCCACCGGGCCGCCCGGCTGGCCGAGGACTCCTTCCGCGACATCAACCCGGACGACCCGGAGCCGGACTGGATCTCCTTCTTCTCCGAGGCCGAGCTCAACGCCGAGAACGCCCACTCCTACCGCGACCTCAGCTACACCACCGGCCGCACCCAGGTCTACGCCCGGCAGTCGGAGCCGGTGATGCAGCGCGCGGTCCAGCTCTTCTCCGAGGATCCGGGCCACCAGCGCTCCTACGCCCTCAACCTGATCGGCATGGCCAGCGTCCACCTGCTGCAGAAGGAGCCGGAGGCCGCCGCCGCCTCCGCCGAACAGGCCGTGGACATCGCCATGCGGATACGTTCGGAACGGGTCAACACCCGCGTCCGGAAGACCACCGAGACCGCGCTGAAGCAGTTCCGCGAGGTCAACGAGGTCAAGCGGCTGCGTGAGCGGGTCGACCAGGACCTGCCCGAGTTCAACGCCCGCAACCAGGCCGTCTGACCCGACCGCACGACCCGCCCCGGAGCTCCGGCCGCGAGAACCATCCCGACACTCGGCTCCCCCACGCCTGGTCCGAAGGACGGTTCTCGCGGTCGGCTTTGTCATGCCCCCTTACAGCGACCGCCGCGCGACATGGGAGTTCACCCCGGCGTAACAGCGGCGTCAGCTTCGTCACCTTCCGGAAACACGTCGGCGCGTCGGCCGAAACCGCTCTCCGTCAATCTCCTCTTCATCAGCCGACGCCTCCGGTGGCACGGGACGGGATACCGGGGAACGGAGCGGCTCAACATTCGAGGAGACGCCGATGCCTAGCGGCTTCAGTGGCGGGGACACCGCTTTCGTGCTCATAAGCGCGGCACTGGTGATGTTGATGACACCGGGTCTCGCCTTCTTCTACGGCGGCATGGTACGGGCCAAGAGCGCCCTGAACATGCTGGTCATGAGCTTTATCGCGCTGGGGATCGTGACAGTCCTCTGGGTGCTCTTCGGCTTCTCGCTCAGCTTCGGCCCCGACGCATTCCACGGGCTGATCGGCAATCTGCACTACCTGGGCATGCGCAACATCGGAATGAACAAGCTCTACCTGGGCTACGGAATTCCGATCTTCGCACTCTCCGCTTTCCAGTTGATGTTCGCGGTCATCACCCCGGCGCTGATAAGCGGCGCCATCGCGGACCGCACCCGCTTCGCCGCCTGGGGCCTGTTCGTCGCCCTCTGGACCACCCTGGTCTACTTCCCGGTCGCGCACTGGGTCTTCTACAGCGACAACGGCAAGGGCGGCTGGCTGGTCGACCACGTCGGCGTCCTCGACTTCGCCGGCGGCACGGCGGTGCACCTCAACGCCGGTATGGCCGGTCTGGCCCTGTGCCTGGTGCTGGGCAAGCGGGTCGGCTTCAAGAAGGACCCGATGCGTCCGCACAGCCTGCCGCTGGTGATGCTCGGCTCCGGTCTGCTGTGGTTCGGCTGGTTCGGCTTCAACGCCGGCTCCGCGCTCTCCGCCAACGGCCTGGCCGGCGTGGCCTTCATGAACACCCAGATCGCCACCGGCGCCGCGATGATCGGCTGGCTCGCCTACGAGCGGATCAGGCACGGCGCCTTCACCACCCTCGGCGCTGCCTCCGGCGCGGTGGCCGGCCTGGTCGGGATCACCCCGGCCTGCGCCTACATCAGCCCGCTCGGCTCGCTCGCCCTCGGCCTGATCGTCGGCGCCCTGTGCGCCTGCACCATCAGCCTCAAGTACCGCTTCGGCTTCGACGACTCGCTCGACGTGGTCGGCGTCCACGCGGTCGGCGGCGCCACCGGCGCCCTGCTGATCGGCCTCTTCGCCACCGGCACCCTGGGCTCCCCGGCCAAGGGCCTCTTCTACGGCGGCGGCCTGGACCAGCTCTGGAAGCAGGCGATCGGGGTCGTCTCGGTCGGCGCCTACTCCTTCGTGATGGCCTACCTCCTCGGCAAGCTGATCGAGAAGACCATGGGCTTCCGGGTCCCGGAGGAGGTCGAGATCGCCGGCATCGACCTGGCGGAGCACGCCGAGTCCGCCTACGACTTCAGCGCGCTGGGTTCGGCGCTCTCCAAGGCCCTGGCGCCCACCGCGCCGACGGCCGAGGACGAGTCCGGGATCGTGGTCGAGGCCGTGGCGGCCGCCGAGGGAACGAAGGTCGAGGCATGAAGCTCATCACCGCAGTGATCAAGCCCCACCGGCTGGACGAGGTCAAGGACGCCCTCCAGGCGTTCGGCGTCCACGGACTCACCGTGACCGAGGCCAGCGGCTACGGTCGGCAGCGGGGCCACACCGAGGTCTACCGTGGTGCCGAGTACACCGTCGACCTGGTCCCGAAGGTCCGGGTCGAGGTCCTGGTCGAGGACGACGACGCGGAGGGCCTGATAGAGGTGGTCGTCAAGGCCGCCCGCACCGGCCGGATCGGCGACGGCAAGGTCTGGTGCGTGCCGGTGGAGACCGCGGTCCGGGTCCGCACCGGCGAACGCGGCCCGGACGCCCTCTGACCGGGGCGGAACGGCACGGCTGAGGCACAGCACAACTGAAACGAGCGGTGGCGGGGGGAGCACGGGCAGCGCAGCCCGGCTTCCCCCTTCGCCGCGTCCCACCTGCCGGGGGTCCCGGTTTTCGGTACGAGCCACGGGAGTCCCGTTGACGGATCGCCAGCAGGCAACGGCAGGACAGCAGCAGCCCGGCTCCGGGTCCGGGCAGCCCAGCGGCTACGCGGCCCAGCGGCTGCACCTGCTCCGCGAGGACGCCCGCACCGGCGCGGCCCGCCGCCGCGCGCTGGCCGAGCTCACCGACCGCTGGCTGGCCGGACTGTTCTCCACCGCCGCCGACGGCCTCACCGGCGTCGCCCTGGTCGCCGTCGGCGGCTACGGGCGCGGTGAGCTCTCCCCGCGCAGCGACCTGGACCTGCTGCTGCTCCACGACGGCGGCGCCAGGGGCAAGGCCGTCCCGGCCCTGGCCGAGCAGCTCTGGTACCCGGTCTGGGACAACGGCATCGCCCTCGACCACTCGGTCCGGGACCTCTCCACCGCCCGCAAGGTGGCCGGCGAGGACCTCAAGGTCCAGCTCGGCCTGCTGGACGCCCGTCACCTCGCCGGAGACGCCGACCTCACCGCCGGTCTGCGCTCGGCCGTGCTGGCCGACTGGCGGGCCGGGGCGCTCCGCCGACTGCCCGAGCTGCACGCCCTGTGCCGGGAGCGGGCCGAACGCCACGGCGAGCTGTCCTTCCTGCTGGAGCCCGACCTCAAGGAGGCCCGAGGCGGCCTGCGCGACCTGACCGCGCTGGACGCCGTCGCCGCCTCCTGGATCGCCGACGCCCCGCGCGCCGGGCTGGCCGAGGCCGGGGCCCGGCTGGCCGACGTCCGCGACACCCTGCACCTGGTCACCGGACGGGCCACCGACCGGCTCAGCCTCCAGGAGCAGGACCAGGTCGCCGCCGAGCTGGGCGTGCTGGACGCCGACATCCTGCTGCGCCAGGTCTACGAGGCCGCCCGGACCGTCGCCTACGCCGGCGACGTCACCTGGCGCGAGGTCGACCGGGTGCTCCGTTCCCGCAGCGGCAGGCTGCGCCGCAGCACCCGCTTCGGCTTCGGCACCTCGGCCCGGGGCACGGTCGAGCGCACCCCGCTGGCCGAGGGCGTGGTCGAGCAGGACGGCGAGGCCGTGCTCGCGGCGGCGGCCAGACCGGCCGCCGACCCGGTGCTGCCGCTGCGCGCCGCCGCAGCCGCCGCGCAGGCCGCGCTGCCGCTGGCCCCCTCCACCGCCAAGCGGCTGGCCGCCGAAACCCGGCCGATGCCGGTGCCCTGGCCGGACGAGGCCCGCGAGCAGCTGGTCACCCTGCTGGGCGCGGGCGAGAGCGCGATCCCGGTCTGGGAGGCGATGGAGGCCGAGGGCCTGGTCACCCGGCTGCTGCCGGACTGGGACCGGGTCCGCTGCCGTCCGCAGCGGAACGCGGTGCACCGCTGGACGGTCGACCGGCACCTGGTCGAGACGGCGGTCCGGGCCGCGGCGCTCACCCGCCGGGTGGCCCGGCCCGACCTGCTGCTGGTTGCGGCGCTGCTGCACGACATCGGCAAGGGCTGGCCCGGCGACCACTCCGAGGCGGGAGAGGTGATCACCCGCGACGTCGCGGCCCGGCTGGGCTTCGCCAAGGCGGACGTGGAGACGCTCGCGCTGCTGGTCCGCCACCACCTGCTGCTGGTGGACACGGCGACCCGGCGCGACCTGGACGACCCGGCCACGGTCGCCGCGATCACCTCGGTCGTCGGCAGCACCGGCACCCTGGAGCTGCTGCACGCGCTGACCGAGGCCGACGCGCTGGCTACCGGACCGGCGGCGTGGAGCAGCTGGCGGGCCGCGCTGGTGGCCGACCTGAGCCGGCGCGCCGCCGAGGCGCTGACCCTGGCCGGGGGCGGGGCGGCGGGAGGCGCGGGCGGCGGCGAGCAGCCGGAGCCCTCGGCCGAGGAGGAGCGGCTGGCGGTGGAGGCGGCCCGCACCGAGGGCCCGGTGCTGTCGCTCAGGGCCGAGTCGGAGCAGGCACTCGACCAGGTCGGCGAGCAGTTGGGGGTGACCCTGACGCTGGCGCTGCCGGAGCGTCCGGCGGTGCTGGCGACGGTGGCCGGGGTGCTGGCGCTGCACCGGCTGACGGTCAGGGCGGCGGCGATCCGGGTGCTGGACCCGATCGGCGCGGGCGCGGTGCTCGCGCTGACCTGGCAGGTCGCCGCCGAGTTCGGCGAGGTGCCGGAGGCGGCCCGGCTGCGCGCCGACATCCGGCGGGCACTGGACGGCGGGCTGGACGTCAGCCGCCGCCTGGCCGAGCGGGACGCCTCCGCGCCCCGCCGCCGGGGGAGCGTGGCGCCGCCGCCCCGGGTCACCGTCGCCGCCGGCGGCTCCGCCTCGGCGACCGTGCTGGAGGTCCGCGCCCACGACGCCCCGGGGCTGCTGCACCGGATCGGCCGGGCGCTGGAGGCCACCGGGGTGCGGGTCCGGACGGCCAGGATCTCCACCCTGGGCGCGGACGCGGTCGACGCCTTCTACGTGACCGGCCCGGACGGCCGCCCGCTCGCGGCCGGGCGGGCCGCCGAGGTGGCCCGGTCGGTGGAGCGGGCCCTGTCCTGAGCGCCGCGCCGGGCCCGGCCCCGGGAAGAGCTCGGGGGTGGGTGGGTTCCGCCGCGCGCGGAGCCGGATACCCTGGTGGGCGACACCCTTATCCGCACCCGAGCCACGAGGACCCGCGACCGACGTGTTCGATACCCTTTCCGACCGCCTCGCAGCGACGTTCAAGAACCTCCGTGGCAAGGGGCGCCTGTCCGAAGCGGACATCGACGCCACCTGCCGTGAGATCCGCATCGCCCTGCTGGAGGCCGATGTCGCGCTTCCCGCCGTGCGGGCGTTCATCAAGCAGGTCAAGGAGCGCGCGCTCGGCGCGGAGGTCTCCGGTGCGCTGAACCCGGCGCAGCAGGTTGTCAAGATCGTCAACGAGGAGCTCGTCGGCATCCTCGGCGGCGAGACCCGCCGGCTGCGCTACGCCAAGACCGGTCCGACCGTGATCATGCTCGCGGGTCTCCAGGGCGCCGGCAAGACCACGCTGGCCGGAAAGCTCGGCCGCTGGCTGAAGGACCAGAAGCACACCCCGCTGCTGGTCGCCTGCGACCTGCAGCGCCCCAACGCGGTGACCCAGCTCTCGGTGGTCGCCGACCGCGCCGGCGTGGCGATCTACGCCCCGGAGCCCGGCAACGGCGTCGGCGACCCGGTCAAGGTCGCCCGCGACTCCATCGAGTACGCCAAGACCAAGCAGTACGACGTGGTGATCGTCGACACCGCCGGCCGGCTCGGCATCGACACCGAGATGATGCAGCAGGCCGCGGACATCCGCGCCGCGGTCAACCCGGACGAGGTGCTCTTCGTCGTCGACGCGATGATCGGCCAGGACGCGGTCACCACCGCCCAGGCCTTCCTCGAAGGCGTCGACTTCACCGGTGTGGTGCTGTCCAAGCTGGACGGCGACGCCCGAGGCGGCGCCGCGCTGTCGGTGGCCCACCTCACCGGCCGTCAGATCATGTTCGCCTCCAACGGCGAGCAGCTGACCGACTTCGACGCCTTCCACCCGGACCGGATGGCCTCGCGCATCCTGGACATGGGCGACATGCTCAGCCTGATCGAGCAGGCCGAGAAGACGTTCAGCCAGGACGAGGCCGCCAAGATGGCGTCCAAGCTGGCGAGCAAGAACGGCAAGGAGTTCGGCCTCGGGGACTTCCTGTCCCAGCTGGAGCAGGTCTCCAAGATGGGCTCGATCTCCAAGCTGCTGGGCATGCTGCCGGGCATGGCGCAGATGCGCGACCAGATCAACAGCATCGACGACCGGGACGTCGCCCGGATCGGCGCGATCATCAAGTCGATGACCCAGGCCGAGCGGGACGACCCGAAGATCATCAACGGCTCGCGCCGCGCCCGTATCGCCAAGGGCTCCGGGGTGCACGTCTCCGAGGTCAACAACCTGGTCGAGCGCTTCTTCGAGGCCCGGAAGATGATGTCGGCGATGGCCGGCGGCAAGGGCATCCCCGGGATGCCGGGCATGCCGGGGATGGGCGGCGGCGGTGCCCGCAAGCCCAAGCAGCAGAAGCAGGCCAAGGGCAAGCAGAAGTCCGGCAACCCGCTGAAGCGCGCCGCCGAGCAGAAGGCGGCGCTGGAGCGCAAGGCCGAGCCGGCCCCGGGCGCGAACGGCAGCCCCTTCGGCCCCGGTGCCGCCCAGCTGCCGGACAACTTCGAGCTCCCCAAGGAGTTCAAGGACCTCCTCTGAGTGATTCGGGGTGCTGTGCGCATACGCAATGATGTGCGGATGCGAGTGGAGATCCGAACCCCGAAACTGTCCGATGCCGCCGCCTACGCCGCCGCCACGCGGCGCTCCGCCGAACACATCGGGCGGTGGAACCCGGTGGAGCCCGACGGCCTGGTCGACATGGTGCGCCGTCAGGGTGACGCCCTGCAGAGCTTCCTGATCGTCGACACCGAGGACGGCGGGTTGGTCGGCACCTGCAATGTCGCCAACATCACCCGTGGCCGCTTCCTGAACGCGACGCTCGGCTACAACTCGTACCTCCCGTACAACGGCACCGGCCGGATGAGCGAGGGGATGCGGCTGGTCGTGGACCGCTGCTTCGCCCCGGAGGCCAGGGGCGGGCTGGGGCTGCACCGGCTGGAGATCAACGTCCAGCCGGAGAACGGCCCCTCGGTGGCGATGGCCAAGCGGCTCGGCTTCCGGCACGAGGGCTTCACCCCGCGGATGCTGTTCCTCCAGGATGCCTGGCGCGACCACGAGCGCTTCGCCCTCACGGCGGAGGAGTGGCCAGGGGTGTGAGCCGGGGTGTGCCCCGGGGGTCGTTCGGCGGTGCGCTGTCTGGCGGGCTGTCAGCTGTGTCCGTATTGTCACAATTGTGACTACTCCTGTGCCGCCCCGCCGCAACCCCGACCAGCCGTGGCGGTCGGAGGGCGCCCCGCAGCCGCCGAAGCCACCGGGCAAGGCGCCGGGGCCGCGCCGGGGCTGGATCAGCCTGGTGCTGATGGCCCTGGTCGCCTACCTCGTGGCGGACCTGCTGCTGAACCTGTTCACCGGCGGCGGGAACAGCATCAGCGTCACCTACACGGAGTTCACCAAACAGCTGAAGGCCGGCCAGATCTCCGAGATCTACGCCAAGGGCGACACCATCCAGGGCAAGCTCAAGGCGGCCCAGCCCAAGCCCGACAACGGCAAGGGCACCTACAACGCCTTCACCACCCAGCGGCCGGTCTTCGCCGACGACGACCTCTGGACCGAACTGGTGGCGCAGAACGTCACCGTCGACGCCGAGCCGGTCATCCGCGAGCGCAGTGTGCTGGTCAACCTGCTGATCTCGCTCGCCCCGATGCTGCTGCTGGTCCTGCTCTGGGTGGTGATCGCCCGGCGGATGAGCTCCGGCGGCGGCCTCGGCGGCCTGGCCAGGAAGGCGCCGCCGAAGCCGGTCACCCCCGGGGCCGACGACCGGCGCACCACCTTCGCCGACGTGGCCGGCATCGACGAGGTCAAGGCCGAGCTGACCGAGGTCGTGGACTTCCTCAAGCGCCCGCAGGCCTACCGCGCCATGGGCGCCAAGCTGCCGGGCGGCGTGCTGCTGGCCGGTCCGCCCGGCACCGGCAAGACCCTGCTGGCCCGCGCCGTGGCCGGCGAGGCGGGAGTGCCGTTCTTCTCGGCCTCCGCCTCCGAGTTCATCGAGATGATCGTCGGGGTCGGCGCCTCCCGGGTCAGGGAACTGTTCTCCGAGGCCCGCAAGGTCGCCCCGTCGATCATCTTCATCGACGAGATCGACACCATCGGCCGAACCCGCGGCGCCAATGCCATGGGCGGCCACGACGAGCGCGAGCAGACGCTCAATCAGATCCTCACCGAGATGGACGGCTTCTCCGGCTCGGAGGGGGTGGTGGTGATCGCCGCCACCAACCGCTCCGAGATCCTCGACTCGGCGCTGCTCCGCCCCGGCCGTTTCGACCGGGTGGTCACCGTCAGCCCGCCGGACCGGGCCGGCCGCGCCGCCATCCTCCGGATCCACACCCGGGACATCCCGCTGGCCGCCGACGTCGACCTGGACCAGGTCGCCCGGACCACCCCCGGGATGACCGGCGCCGACCTGGCCAACCTGGCCAACGAGGCGGCGCTGCTCGCGGTGAAGCGCGGCCTGACCGAGGTCCGGGCCAGGGAGTTCTCCGACGCCCTGGAGAAGGTGCAGCTGGGCGCGGAGCGCTCGCTGGTCATGCCGGACGAGGAGCGCCGCCGTACCGCCTACCACGAGTCGGGCCACGCCCTGCTGGGGATGCTGCACCCGGGCGCCGACCCGGTGCGCAAGATCACGATCGTGCCGCGCGGCCGGGCCCTCGGCGTCACCCTGTCCACCCCGGACGCCGACCGCTACTCCTACACCGAGGAGTACCTGCGCGCCCGGATCATCGGCGCGCTCGGCGGGATGGCCGCCGAGCAGGTGGTCTACGGCGTGATCACCACCGGCGCGGAGAGTGACCTGGAGCAGGTCACCTACATCGCCCGGGGGATGGCCGGACGCTGGGGGATGAGCGAGAAGGTCGGCCGGCTCACCGCGGTCCCGGGCGACAGTCAGGCCCCCTACGGACTCTCCTCCGCCCCGGCGACCCTCGACGCGGTCGACGGCGAGGCCCGGCGCATCGTCGCCGAGTGCTACGAGGCGGCGTGCCGTCAGCTGACCGAGTACCGGCCCAAGCTGGACGCGCTGGCCGCGGCGCTGATGGAGCACGAGACCCTGGACGAGGAGGCCGCGTACCGCGCCGCGGGGATGCCGAGGATGCACAAGGGCGGCAACTGACCGCCCTAGCCGACCCGCTCCGCGACCGTGTAGCGAAAGACGTTCTCCATCCGCACCGACCCGTCCTCGCGCAGGTACGGGTGCAGCGCCTCGGCGATCTCCTTGCGGACCTGGCGTTCGCCCGAGTGGTCCGCGGCCGCGTCGAAGACGCCCATCGCCAGCAGGCCGCGGACCGCGCTGTCCAGGTCCGGGTAGGCGAAGGGGCAGCAGACCAGGCCGCCGCCGCCGAGCCGCAGCCCGGCGTCGGCGACCAGGCGCTCGACCGCGCCGGGCTCGCTCAGCGTGAACGGCGCGTAGCGGGCGCGCCGCAGCGGGTCGCTGAGCCGCCGGGCGACCTGGAGCACGGCCGTGCTCTGGCAGCGCTCCGACGGACCCCAGGTCGCCAGCGCCACGTGCCCGCCCGGCACCGTCAGCCGCGCCGCGTCCCGTACCAGCGCCGCCGGGTCGGCGGTGCAGGACAGGTGCTCGAACGCGGTCACCAGCGAGTGCGCGGGGGCATGCCATCCGGCGCCCCCGGCCGGCGACAGCTCCCGGTAGACATCGCTCAGCACCCGGAGCGAACGGTCCTGCGCCAGCGAGCGCAGCTCCGCCTCGGGTTCGAGTCCGACCACCTCCGCGCCCCGGGCGGCGGCCAGCAGCAGCGCCAGCCCGGACCGGCAGCCCAGGCCGAGCACGCTGGTCGCGGGGCCGACCTCCAACCGCTGGTAGACCGCCTCGTACAGCGGGACCAGCATCCGCTCCTGGATCTCGGCCCAGTCCCGCGCCCGCTGCCGCGCCCGCGTACGCGGCGCGGGCGCGCCGTTCGACGCCGCTGCGCCGTTCGGCGCCACTGCACCATTGGTAACCACTGCGCCATTCGTAACTGACCTGGAAGCCATCACCCCGGCCCCTCCGATCCGGACCTGCCGCAAGGACGTGAGGGTCGTCCCGCGCTGAGCCCCACGGTCTCCAGCCAACTCCGCCCGCGCCCGTGCGTCCAGAGTGCCGACGCAGACAAAAGCACCCACTGTCGCGCGCCGGGGGCGCAGCGTGTTCCGCTGCGCCGTCGGCGGCGGGATACGATTCGCCCCATGGCAAAGGCTCCCGTTCTCACCCCCCAGTCGGACGATTTTCCCCGCTGGTACCAGGATCTGATCAACAAGGCCGAACTGGCCGACAACGGTCCGGTGCGCGGCACCATGGTCATCCGACCGTACGGCTTCGCGTTGTGGGAGCGGATGCAGCAGGAGATGGACGCACGGATCAAGAAGGCGGGCGCGCAGAACGCCTACTTCCCGATGTTCATCCCCCAGTCTTATCTGACCCGTGAGGCCGAGCACGTCGAGGGCTTCGCCCCCGAGCTGGCCGTGGTCACCCACGGTGGCGGCAAGGAGCTGGAGGAGCCGGTCGTCGTCCGGCCCACCTCCGAGACCATCATCAACGAGTACTTCTCCAAGTGGGTGCAGAGCCACCGCGACCTGCCGCTGCTGATCAACCAGTGGGCGAACGTCGTCCGCTGGGAGCTGCGCCCCCGGATCTTCCTGCGCACCACCGAGTTCCTCTGGCAGGAGGGCCACACGGCCCACGCCACCTACGAGGAGGCCCGGGCTTACGCCTCGATGATCCACACGGACGTCTACGGCGACTTCATGACCAATGTCCTCGGCATCGACGTGGTGCTCGGCCGCAAGACCGCCAAGGAGCGGTTCGCGGGCGCGATCAACACCCTCACCCTCGAATCGATGATGGGCGACGGCAAGGCGCTGCAGATGGGCACCAGCCACGAGCTGGGCCAGAACTTCGCCAAGGCGTTCAACACCCAGTTCCTGTCCAACGGCAGCGAGCGCGAGTACGTCTGGCAGACCTCCTGGGGCAGCTCCACCCGGATGGTCGGCGGCCTGATCATGTCGCACGGCGACGACAACGGGCTGCGCGTCCCGCCGCGGCTGGCCGCGACCCAGGTCGTGGTGCTGGCGATCAAGGGCGAGGACGCGGTGCTGGCCAAGGTCCGCGAGATCGGTGCACAGCTGGAGGCCGTCGGGGTCCGGGTCGTGGTCGACGACCGCACCGACACCCCCTTCGGCCGCCGGGCCGTGGACTGGGAGCTCAAGGGCGTGCCGATCCGGATCGAGGTCGGCCCGCGCGACCTGGAGGCCGGGACCGCGATGATGGTGCGACGCATCCCGGGCGGGAAGGAGCCGGTGCCGGCCGACTCCCTGGCCGCGACCGTCCCCGGCCTGCTGGAGGAGGACCAGGCGACGCTGCTGCGCCAGTCCCGCGAGCGCCGCGAGTCCCGCACGGTCGAGGTGACCGGGCTGAACGAGGCGGTAGAGGCGGCGGCGACCGGCTGGGGCCGGATGTCCTGGGCCGAGCTCGGCCCCGAGGGCGAGCGCAAGCTCGCCGAGCAGGGCGTGTCGGTCCGCTGCATCGTCGCCGAGGACGGCTCCGTGCCGTTGACCGACGACCAGCCGGGCAATGTGGCGATCGTCGCCCGCGCCTACTGACGTCGGCGCCCACCGGGGCTCCGGGGCTGGTGAGGCCCCCGGTCTCATTGGCTGAGACGTTTCTCCAGCGATTTTCGTAGACGGCCTGGTCGGCCGCCCTCCCTCCGGAGAGCGGCCGACCAGGCCGTTCGGCGCTGCTCCCCAGGGCATCGTCGCTGGTGGGGACGGGTTTCAGGTAAGTCTTGGGCAAGTGTCGGGCCGAGTCGGGGCGGGACCGGGGCCCCCTTGACGGTCGGATGACTTGTGGTGAACCCGCCGACACCGGAACACAGCGGGGCCTTCCCTCGTTTGGCCTTGCGTGAGCACGACACAACAACCTCTGGTCCTCGCAGCCGAGCTGGCCCTCGCCTGGGGCGACATCCAGCGCCACCACACCGACCTGCCCAATCTCGCGGCACCCGAATCGCTGATCGGGGAGTCCTCCTCGGCGTGCGGTTCCGCGTTGGGCTTCGAGCGCCTGCTGCACGAAGCGGCCCACGGACTGGCCGCCGCCCGCGGCATCCGGGACACCTCGCGCGCCGGGCGCTACCACAACCGCCGCTTCCTGGCCCTCGCCGACGAGCTCGGTCTGGACCACGCCGCCGACCCGCATGCCAGCAGCGGCTTCTCGCTGGTGACGCTGCGGCCGGAGACCCGGGAACGCTACGCGGACACCATCAACCGGCTCCAGCGCGCGCTGGACATGCACACCGCCGCGACCGAAGGGTCCGGAGCCGACCGGGTCCGCAGCTTCCGCGGTCCGTCCGCCCGGCACGGCTCCTCCGGTGGCGGCGTCCGGGTCAAGGCGGTCTGCGACTGCGGCCGCAACGTCCGGGTCGTGCCCTCGGTGCTGGCCCAGGCAGCGATCGTCTGCGGTGCCTGCGGGCAGCCCTTCCGGATCGTCGAAGTTCCGAACGCCTGAGGTCGCCGCGCCCCCGGCTCCGGCGGGCATGGGCGCAGTCGCCCGCCGGCCGGCACCGCTGTTGCCGCCCCGGCGGGAATTGGCGCGGCCGACCTATGGCAGAATGGACAGCTGAGTACTCGGCAGCCGAGCAGGACCCCTCTCTCCTCCGGCTGACGTGTCCGTCGAGCAGCCCGCAGCCGCAACCCCACGTGGATCGCACGGCTGCTCACCCACGTCAAATCCAGGAGAACCACTCCCGTGGCAGTCAAGATCAAGCTTAAGCGTCTCGGCAAGATTCGCTCCCCGCACTACCGCATCGTCGTCGCCGACGCCCGCACCAAGCGTGACGGTCGCGCGATCGAGGAGATCGGCATCTACCAGCCGACCTACGACCCCTCGATCATCAAGGTCGACAACGAGCGCGCCCAGTACTGGCTGAGCGTCGGCGCCCAGCCGACCGAGGCCGTGCTCGCGATCCTCAAGCTCACCGGTGACTGGCAGCAGTTCAAGGGCCTGCCGGCCCCGGCGCCGCTCAAGGTCGCCGAGCCCAAGGTCACGGACTTCTCGCACCTGTTCGCGAAGGCCGTCGCCGGCTTCGAGGACTCCACCACCGGTGTGGCGATCACCCCGAAGGCCAAGAAGTCGGACAAGAAGGACGAGGCCGCGGCCGAGTCCGACGCCCCCGCCACCGAGGCCTGATTCAATGCTCGAGGAAGCCCTCGAACACCTGGTGAAGGGCATCGTCGAGAACCCGGACGACGTCCAGGTCCACTCGCGGGAGCTCCGCCGGGGCCGCATCCTCGAAGTGCGTGTGCACCCCGAGGACCTCGGCAAGGTCATCGGCCGGGGCGGCCGTACCGCGCGTGCTCTGCGCACCGTGGTCACCGCTCTCGGCGGTCGTAGCGTCCGGGTCGACCTGGTCGACGCCGACGGCGTGCGATAGATCAGAAGGCACCACTCGGGGCCGGTCGGGACATGATGTCCCGACCGGCCCCGAGCCTTTTCACACCTAGGAGAACGATCACCGTGCAGCTCGTCGTCGCCCGGATCGGCCGGGCCCACGGCATCAAGGGCCAGGTCTCGGTGGAGGTACGCACCGACGAGCCCGAACTGCGGCTCGCCCCCGGTGCGGTGCTCGCCACCGACCCCGCCTCGGCCGGACCGCTGACCGTCGCCGAGGGACGGGTGCACAGCGGACGGCTGCTGCTCCGCTTCGTCGGCGTCGACGACCGGAACGGCGCCGAGGCCCTGCGCGGCACCATGCTGATCGCCGAGGTCGACCCCGAGCAGACGCCGGACGACCCGGAGGAGTACTACGACCACCAGCTGATCGGTCTGGACGTGGTCCTCGCCGACGGCGCCCGGGTCGGCGAGCTCGCCTCGGTGCTGCACCTCCCGGCCCAGGACCTGCTGGCGGTCAAGCGCGACGACGGCACCGAGGTGCTGGTCCCGTTCGTGCACGAGATCGTTCCCGAGGTCGACCTGGAGCTGCGCCGGATCGTGCTCACCCCGCCGCGCGGACTGCTCGACCCGGCCGCGGCCGAGGTCGCGTCCGACCGCGCCGCCGAGTCCGAGTAGGAGCGTCGGACCGGTGCGCATCGACGTCGTCACGATCTTTCCCGAGTACCTGGAGCCGCTGAACGTCTCGCTGGTCGGCAAGGCCCGCGCGCGCGGGCTGCTCGACGTCCGGCTGCACGGGCTGCGCGAGCACACCAGCGATGTCCACCGCACGGTGGACGACTCCCCCTACGGGGGCGGGCCCGGCATGGTGATGAAGCCCGAACCCTGGGCCGCCGCCCTGGACGGCATCGTGGACTCGGCCGGCGAGGCCGACGGGGAGGTGCCGACCCTGGTGGTGCCGACGCCCAGCGGCCGGCCGTTCACCCAGGCACTGGCCCAGGAGCTGGCCGGACGCCCCTGGCTGGCCTTCGCCCCGGCCCGGTACGAGGGCATCGACCGCCGGGTGATCGATGCCGCCGCCGAGCGGATGCCGGTGGTCGAGGTCTCCATCGGCGACTACGTGCTGGCCGGCGGCGAGGTCGCGGTGCTGGTCATCGTGGAGGCCGTGGCCCGGCTGCTGCCCGGGGTGCTCGGCAACGCCGAGTCCCACCAGGACGACTCCTTCGCCCCGGGCCGGATGGCGGACCTGCTGGAGGGCCCGGTCTACACCAAGCCGGCCGAGTGGCGCGACCGCCCGGTGCCGGAGGTGCTGCTCAGCGGCAACCACGGGCTGATCGCCCGCTGGCGCCGGGAGCAGGCGTTCGCCCGCACCCTGGCCATGCGCCCCGACCTGGTCGAGCGCTGGGACCGGGCGGCGATGGACAAGCACGACCTCAAGGCGCTGGCCGGACTGGGCGTCCACTGGGACGAGCCGAGCGGGCGGTTTAGGCGCAGGCCGATCGGTGTGGAAGAATAGGCGGCTGCTGCCTGTCCTCGGCCGCTCCCACCGACCCCCGGTCGGTTGAGCCGGTCCGGTGCCCCTGCCACGGGGGAGACGCCGCCAACCGGGCGACACACAGCGCAACCCCTTTCACTCGATATTCCGTGGGTGGCCCGTGGCGCCTGCGATGGAGACAATCATGAGCAACCTGCTCAGTGCTGTCGACGCGGCCTCGGTCCGCACCGACATCCCGGCCTTCCGCCCGGGCGACACCGTCAACGTCCACGTCCGCGTCATCGAGGGCAGCCGCTCCCGTGTGCAGCAGTTCAAGGGCGTTGTCGTCCGCCGTCAGGGCGACGGCATCCGCGAGACCTTCACGGTCCGCAAGGTCAGCTTCAACGTCGGCGTGGAGCGCACCTTCCCGGTGCACACCCCGATCGTCGAGAAGATCGAGGTCGTGACCCGCGGCGCCGTCCGTCGCGCCAAGCTCTACTACCTCCGTGAGCTGCGCGGCAAGGCCGCGAAGATCAAGGAGAAGCGCGACCGCTGAGTTTCCTTACCGCGGTGCCCTAAGCTACTGCGGCGATGGAAACCCACACTGCGCACGAGGACCGCGACTCCCCTCCCGTACCGGCCGACCAGGCCGAACCGGAGGGCGGGTCGCGGTCCTCCGTCGTGCGCGGGCTGGCGCGGGACGTGCTGCTGCTGGGCGTCGTCTGCGCGCTGGTGCTGTTCCTGGTGACCACCTTCGTGGCGCAGCCCTTCTCGATCCCCAGCGGCTCGATGGAGCCCACGCTGAAGGTCGGCGACCGAGTCATTGTCGATAAACTGGCCTATCGATTCGGCTCGCCCCAGCGCGGCGACGTGGTGGTCTTCGACGGCCGCGGCTCCTTCATCACCGAGAACTCGGCGGACCCCGAGGACAGCTCGGGAAACGACTTCGTGAAGCGGGTGATCGGCGTCGGTGGGGACACGGTGACCTGCTGCGACGCCAAGGGCCGGGTCAGCGTGGACGGGGTTCCGCTGAACGAGTCCGACTACCTCTTCCCCGGCGACGCACCCTCCCTGGTCCCCTTCTCCATCAAGGTCCCTTCGGGCACACTGTTCGTGCTGGGCGATCACCGTTCGGTGTCACGTGACTCACGTGACCACCTCGGCGACCCCGGCGGCGGCTTTGTTCCGGTCGACAAAGTGATTGGTCGAGTCGACTGGGTGGTGTACCCGATCGGCGACTGGCGCTCGGTGGACCGTCCGCAGATCTTCGCCGTGCTGGATCCGGAGCTGCGGAAGGGTGCCGTACGTGGGTAGCAGGGGGCGGCACGGGGCACCGGAGCGCACGTCCGGCGAGGACGCCGGGGGCATAGCCGAGGAGGACGGGGCCGGTGCGGGCTCCTCCGGCGGCAGAGCCGGCGAGCCCGGGAGCCGGGCCGAGCGCGGGCGGGCGGAGCGCAGGCGCGCCGCCAAGCGGGCGCACCGGCGCCGGCAGCGCTCGCTGCTGCGCGAGGTCCCGCTGATCGTCGCGGTCGCCCTGGTGATCACCTTGCTGCTGCAGACCTTCCTGGTCCAGGTGTTCTCCATCCCCTCGGGGTCGATGCAGAACACCATCGCGATCGGCGACCGGGTGGTGGTCGACAAGTTCTCACCCTGGTTCGGCTGGAAGCCGCAGCGCGGCGAGGTGATCGTCTTCAACGACCCGGACAACTGGCTCGCGGACGACCCGGTGCCCAAGGACAACGCGGTGGTCGGCGCGATCAAGTCCGCCTTCACCTTCGTCGGGCTGCTGCCCTCGGACCGGGACCTGATCAAGCGGGTCATCGGCGTTCCGGGCGACACCGTCGCCTGCTGCGACAGCCAGGGGCGCGTGACCGTCAACGGCGCGCCCCTGAATGAGTCCTATGTGTTTCCCGGAAATCCGCCCTCCCGGATCACCTTCAAAGTCACGGTTCCGGCCGGGAAGTTGTGGGTGATGGGCGACCACCGCGACATCTCCGCCGACTCGCGCTACCACATGACCGATGCCACCGGCGGCTTCGTTCCGGAGAAGGACGTGGTCGGACGGGCCGTGGCGGTGGTCTGGCCGGTGTCCCACTGGCGGACGCTGCCGGTGCCGCACACCGGTGCGCCGAGTGCGGCGGGGACGGCGGTCGGACAAAGCCTTCGTCAAGTATCGTCCGCAGCAGCACTCGTCCCGATTCCTGCGGAACTTCCGCTCGTTATGGGTGTGGCTGCGACTGTCTCCCGCTTCCGGAGCCGGCGCCGTTCGCGGCGCGGCTGACCGCGGAGGCCAGTTCTGGCAGCACGGCCGGCAGAACAGCAGCGCCTGACAACAGTGGTGACGAACGCGGACGCGAGCCGTCCGCACGGCAGTAAGGAGGCGACGTGGGGGATCTCGCGATCGGTGCCCAGTCCGGTGTCGGTGAGCCCGAGGATTCCGGCGGCCGTACCGTGGAGTCCGTGGACGACTCAGGGCGCGCGGAATCAGGCAGCGATCAGACCGGGCGACCGGCGGCGGACCCCCACGGGGACGACGTGGACGGCCCGAGGGGGCCGGGCGGCGACGACGGTGGCGGCGACGACGACAAGGGCGGCAAGCAGCCCAAGAAGCAACGCTCCTTCTGGAAGGAGCTGCCGATCCTGGTCGTGGTGGCGCTGGTCCTGGCGCTGCTGATCAAGACCTTCCTGGTGCAGGCGTTCTCCATTCCCTCGGGGTCGATGGAGAACACTCTCCAGATCGGCGACCGGGTACTGGTGGACAAGTTGACGCCGCACTTCGGCGACAAGCCCTCCCGGGGCGAGGTCGTGGTCTTCCACGACCCGGGCGACTGGCTGGCCGACGAGCCCAACACGGCGCAGAGCAGCAACGCCTTCATCCGCGGCATCCAGGACGGCCTCAGCTGGATCGGCCTGATGCCGGCCGCCAATGAGAAGGACCTGATCAAGCGGGTGATCGCGGTCGGCGGAGACACCGTCAGCTGCAGCGGCACCGGTCCGGTCTACGTCAACGGCAAGGCGCTGACCGAGCCTTACATCTACCCGGGGGCGACCCCCTGCGGCGACAAGAACTTCGGTCCGCTGAAGGTCCCGGCCAACTCGATCTGGGTGATGGGCGACCACCGCAACGACTCGCTCGACTCCCGTTACCACATGGACGAGCCGGGCGGCGGCTCGGTACCGGACAGTGACGTCGTCGGCCGCGCCATCGTGGTGGCCTGGCCGTTCTCGCACTGGTCACTGCTGTCGATCCCCTCGACCTTCAGCCAGTCCGGCATCGGCAACCAGTCCGCGGTCTCGGCCTCGGGTCCGGTCGGCGCGGTCGGCGCGGCGATGCTCAACGAGCCCGCTGCGGCGGGACTGATCGGCGCGATCCCGCTGACCTACCTCTACCGCAAGGGCCGGCTGCGCCGCGCCCGGCGCAAGCGCGGCTGACCCCCCGGTTCCCAGGTCTTACCCCCTCCGCTCTTGCCAGGGCCGCAGTACTCCTCAGTAGCATGCGGGGACGTCCTGCGGCCCTTCGCATGGGCACGCGAGAACGGGAGAGCCCATGGCGGTCACCGAGCAGGATCCCGGCACGGCGGTGGGCTCCCCGCGCCGCCGGTTCACGCCGGGCGGGGTGCTCCAGGCGGTCGGCATCACCGTCGGGCTGCTGGCGATGGTCGGCGGCTTCGCGCTGCTCGCCGTCATGTACCGCCCCTACAGCGTCCCGACCGACTCCATGCAGCCGACCGTCCGGCCCGGGGACGTGGTGCTGGCGCATCCGGTCAAGGCCGGCGACATCGGCCGCGGCGACATCGTGGTCTTCAACGACCCGCAGTGGGAGGGCAGCGACCTGGTGAAGCGGGTGGTCGCGGTCGGTGGCGACACCGTGGCCTGCTGCGACACCCGGGGCCGGATCACGGTCGACGGCCACCCGGTCACCGAGCCCTACCTCCAGCCCGGGGCGGGCGGCTCGGCCGGCAGCGGGACGTTCGACGTCACCGTCCCGCCGGGGCGGCTCTTCCTGCTCGGTGACAACCGCCCGGTCTCCCAGGACTCCCGGGTGCACCTGGCCATCGACGGGGGAACCGTGGCCGCCGACCAGGTGGTCGGTCGGGTCGACGGCGTCGTCTGGCCGCTCGGCGACACCCGGGCGCTCACCCGGACCAGCGCCTTCGACGCCCTGCCCGGCCGGGACGCGAGCACCCCGGGACCGCTCTCCCTGCTCACCTGGACCACCCTCGGCGGCGGGGCCCTGGTGTTGCTGACCGCCGCACTGGGTACCTTCGGGGGACTGGTGCGACGGCTGCGGAGCCGCCGGACCTGACCGGGACGAGGGATCGGCGATGACAGAGACAGGATCGACGGGGCCGGGGCCGGGGCCGGCGACAGGCGGCCGGGCGGACGTGCTCCGCCGCCGCGCCGCCCGGGTGCTGCTGCTGGACCCGGCCGACCGGATCCTGCTGCTGCACGGCTTCGACCCGCTCGACCCGGCCCGGCAGTGGTGGTTCACCCCGGGCGGAGGCGTGGAGACCGGCGAGGACCTGCACACCGCCGCCCTGCGCGAAGTGGAGGAGGAGACCGGCATCACCGAGGTGGCGCTCGGCCCGCTGGTGGCCCGGCGCAGCAGCGCCTTCGCCTTCGACGGCCGCAGCTTCGAGCAGGACGAGTGGTACTTCCTGGCCCGCACCGGCACCACCGGGACCGACACCTCGGGCCAGACCGACCTGGAACGCCGCAGTACCGACGGGCTGCGCTGGTGGTCCGCCGCCGAGCTCCGGGACACCGCCGAGACGGTCTACCCGGAGGCCCTGGCCGGGCTGCTGACCGGTCTGCTGAAGGAGGGGGCGCCCGCCGTGCCGGTAAGGCTCTCGCCTCCCGCCCCGTGGTCCACAATGGACGAACATACGCACAGCTGAGGGGAACGTGGGGATGAGTGCCGAGGACCTCGAAAAGTACGAGACCGAGATGGAGCTCAAGCTCTACCGGGAGTACCGCGACGTCGTCGGGCTGTTCAAGTTCGTGATCGAGACCGAGCGCCGCTTCTACCTCACCAATGACTACGAGTTGCAGGTCCACTCGGTCCAGGGCGAGGTGTTCTTCGAGGTGTCGATGGCGGACGCCTGGGTCTGGGACATGTACCGACCGGCTCGCTTCGTCCGCAAGGTCAGGGTGCTGACCTTCAAGGACGTCAACGTCGAGGAGCTCGCCAAGAGCGACCTGGAGCTGCCCTCCGACGAGGCCGGCTTCGGGCCCTGACCGGCGTCCGGCCGGACCGGACCGTCCAAGTGTCAACACTCCGCCGCCCGAACCCACCCGTTCGGGCGGCGGACTTATGCACAGCCCCGGGTTGTCCACAGATCCCTCGGCGCCCCTCGCCCGGCACCCCCGGTCACGGCAGAGTCCGGTACCGGAGGTGATCGCGATGACCGCGCGCACACAGGCCCTCGGCCGCTACGGGGAGGACGCCGCCGCCCGCCACCTGGCCGCCGCCGGACTCACCGTGCTGGAACGCAACTGGCGCTGCCGGGCCGGGGAGCTGGACATCGTCGCCCTGGACGGCGACACCCTGGCCGTCTGCGAGGTGAAGACCCGCACCGAGGACGGCATCCAGAGCCCGACCGAGGCCGTGGACGCGGTCAAGGCCGCCCGGCTGGCCGCCCTGGCCGAACGCTGGCTCGCCGAGCGCTGGAGCGGACCGCCGCCGCCCGGCGGCGTCCGGCTGGACCTGCTCTGCGTGGTGCACGGACGCCGGGGCCCGGCCCGGGTGTCCCACCTGCCCGGGGCGGTGGGTTGAGATGGCCTTCGCCCACACCGGCTCGGTCGCCCTGCTCGGCGTCGACGGCGTCGTGGTCGAGGTCCAGGCCGACCTGGAGCCGGGGGTCTCCGCCTTCACCATCGTCGGGCTGCCGGACAAGGCCCTGAGCGAGGCCCGGGACCGGGTGCGAGCCGCGGTGGTCAACTCGGGGGAGAAGTGGCCCCAGCGCAAACTCACCGTCGGGCTCTCGCCCGCCTCGGTGCCGAAGAGCGGCAGCGGCTTCGACCTGTCAATAGATAGACCTAGACTCTTTTAAGGCATAGCCTGTAGGACCATGACGCTCTCTTCGCTCCCAGCATCCCGCCTCCGCGTGATCATCTACTGCCGAATCAGCTCGGACCCGGAGGGAGTGCGCGCCGGCGTCGAACGCCAGGAGCGCGACTGCCGCAAGCGTGCCGACCGCAACGGCTGGGACGTGGTCCTCGTCCTGGTCGAGAACGACCTCTCGGCGTACTCCGGCAAGCCGCGCCCGAAGTACGAGCAGATGTTGGAGATGCTCCGCAGCGGGGAGGCCGACGCGGTTCTCGCCTTGTCGCCGAAGCGGTTGTATAGGCAGATCAAGGACGCGTTTGAGTTCTTCGACCTGATCACCGAGAGGGACATCCGGGTCGAGACCATCAACCAGGGACGGTTCAACTTGTCGACAGCCGAAGGCCGGAAAGACGCCCGGCGCGCTGCTGTCGATGCGCAGGGGGAGTCCGAGGAGATCAGCGAGAGGGTCCTCGCGGCCAAGGCCGACGCCGTAACCCAGGGTCTGTACAGGGGCGGGCCGAGGCCGTTTGGGTTCGCTGCGAACGGTGTCGACATCGTCGAGGACGAAGCCCGCTGGATCCGCTTCGCCACCGGTGCCATCATCGGCGGCGAGAGTCTGCGCAGCATCTGCCGGACCCTCGCCGAGCAAGGCGTCCGCACGGTGCCACGCCGCTTCCGGCAGGAAGACGGTACGAAAGGTGAGCCGACCTCGCGCGAGTGGAAGCCCGAGGAATTGCGCAAGATGCTCTTGCGTGGCAGGAACTGCGGGCTCCTCGAAGTGACCGTCAAAGAGAAGGACGGCAGCAAGCGTTCCGAGATCGCGGGGAAGGCCGCATGGGAGGGCATCGTGTCCGAGGAGGAGTGGCGTACGTGCGTCGCGATCCTCAAGGACCCCTCCCGTCGCACCACGACCGGGAACGGGCGCGTGTGGCTCGGTAGCGGCCTCTACCGATGCTTCTGCGGGCAGGCGGTCCGCGGGTCCAGTACGGGCGTCGGAGGGGTCAGGAAGGCCGCTGAGGGCGGCCGGACGCATCGGCCGGCGTATCGGTGTGACACGCCCCGTCACGTCATCCGGGACGCGCCTGCGCTGGACTCCTACATCGAGCGGGTGGTCGTCGCCCGCCTGTCCCGCCCCGACGCCGCAGAACTGCACCTCAAGCCCGTGCCGAGCGCGGAGCCTCAAGCGGACCTCGACGCGCGCATGAACCTGCTGCGGTCCAAGCTGGACAACCACACCGAGGACTACGACGCCGACCGGATCACGAGGAAGCAGTTTTTGGACGCGACGGCGAAGACGAGGGGCCGGTTGAACGAGCTGGCGGCGAAGATGGCTGGCCGGGCATCGTCGAGCGTGTTGGCCAGCCTGCCGCTCGGGACGAGCGAGATGGAGACGGTGTGGCCGGGTCTGCACCTGGACAAGAGGCGCGCGATCCTGGATGCCCTGTGCACGGTGACGATCAATCGGGCACGGCGCGGCCGACCGCCGGGCTGGAAGCCGCCGACGGACCCGAACGAGCACGGCTCGTACTTCGACGCCTCGACGATCTCGATCGACTGGAAGCCGCCGCAGTAGAAAGGCCAGAATGCCCCGCTCCGGATCAATCCGGCGGGGCATTCTCTATGCGCTTGCTCAAGCCGCCAGCTTCACCTCAGTGCCCGGCTGCGCCCCCTGGTAGGCGTCCACGACGAGGTTGAGCTGCTTCTGCATGTACCAGATGTTCAGGCCGAACACGAAAGTCAGCAGCCAGCAGACTGCCGGGCTGCACGTCTCAGGCAGGCCAGCGGCCTTCTGTGCTCTCGCGATGGCCTTTCCGGTGTTGTTGTACGAGACCAGTGGGGCGATGAGCGTCCATCCCAGGAAGATCAGGACCATCGTGCTGCCGCCGGGGCTGAGGCTCAGCCGGCGGTCGTAGTCCCGCAGCTCGCGGTGGATCTTGTAGTACCAGACGAGGTGGTAGATCCCAAGGGTGATCAGCGGCAGGCCCAGCCAGACGGCGACGGGGCCCCGGCGCTTCATCGCGAGCCCAGTGGTGGGGGCGAGCTGGTCGGGGATGGGTTTCGTCACGTGGATGCTCCCTGGCGTCTGGATTGGTGGGGGCGCCAGAGTTTCAGCCTCGTGGAGATGATGTGTGCGACGTTGCGGGTTTGTGATCGACCGTCATCCCGTCGTGATGTCGAACCCCTGCCGATGAGTGCAGATGCCTCGCGCCGGGCGCACTGGTGCGAGGTTTCGTGCTGTGCTGATCTCACTCCTGGTGGTCAGAGAAGTACTTGCGGATTTCTGCCGCGATGTCTTCGAAGGCGGAGTCCTCATTCGCGCCAGCGCGGCCCGCCCGTTCTGTCAGTTCGGCGCTCAGCGGTCGCCCGTACAGACCCTGGGCGATGACCAGTGAGTCGATGGGGGGCACACCGAGCCGCAACGGGAACTCCATCTCGGATGGCTGGTTGTACAACCGCCGCGCCGCCGCGGCCACGCCAGGTGAGATGAAGTGGTAGGCCCTCGCGACGTCCGCGAAGACGGCGTCCAGGTCCGTCACGTTTCCCATCTCAATCGCGTGTGCAACCCAAGCGCGCAGCTTCGGGCCGGCCTCGGCGCCCATTCGGCCCTTCGCTCCCGGTGCGAGCCACCCTTCTTTCCGTGCCCGAGTGATCCATGTCCGCATCGTGCCCTCTGGGCGCTCAAAGCGCTCTGACATGCGCTGGAGTGCACCTGGATCCTTCCCGGGGGCTGTTTCCTGCAGGTAGGCCAGCGAGACGGCCCTCAGTAGTTCGCCACTCATGACCGTCCGGCCAGCAGTCTGAGGAATCGCGTCCCCCTCGGAGAAGACGCCAGGCGCTGGTTCCTCCCCCAGGATCGCCTGCACGCCGCGCCGCCGGGCCTCTTCGTAGAGCACGTACTTGCGCACGTCCTCAAGGACATCCCCAAGGGGAGCACGGCGAAGGAGCCGATGGGTGATCCCGGTGGATGCGGGCGCGCTTAGTTCGGCACGAGTGATCACGAGTCCAGCGTCTCCACGCGAGACGTCCCCGCTGATCACGAACTCGTCCTCGTGTCGCTCGAACTGCACCACCACCCCACGAGCCTTCGCTTCGTCCGTGGGCTTGAAGAGCTGCGTCCGGGCCGCTTCGACTTCCGCCTGCGTGGCCAGGATGTCGTCTACGGCCTGCTTGCTGCTCGCCCCAACGAACCCGCTGGGGGTCTTCCGCGGCGGCTGATTGGGACTCATGCCACTGAGCATTCCAAGTCGGCATTTCGGCAGTCAACATGCATCGCCGGGATGAGATCTAGTCATCGTTGCAGTCCCGAACGCTTGCGGTGGGCCATTGCATGGGTCCATAATGTTCACATGGCAGTCACCGTTGCGGATGCCGTCCGCTTTGAGCTGCGCATTCACCGCGATCTCCCTCCTCCGGACGAACGTCGGAGACTGAGGAAGGCAGCGGGAATGTCGCAGCAGAAACTCGCCGAAATCATCGGCGTCACGCGTCAGGCCGTGTGCCAGTACGAGAGCGGCGCGAGGTCGCGACCGAGGAACCCGCTCGTCCGACAGCGATACGTAGAGGCTCTGCGAACGCTTCGAGAGGCGGCATAGTGCCGGCCTCGGAGTTGTACGAGGACCGGAAGATTCGCGAGGCCGAGGCCCGAGGCGATCACGCCGAGGCGGCGCTATGGCGCCGCATCAGGGCCGTGGTCGACGAGGCTCCGCCGCTCGGACCGTGCCAGAAGGCGCTGCTGCGCTCACTACTCAGTCAGCCCTCGGGCCCGGCGCAACGCCAGCCAGCGGCCTAGTCCAGAACATGGCGAAGGCCCTGCCGGTCGCCACAACCAGCAGAGCCTCAATCGCCGATCAACCCGCGCCCACCAGGTACCAGCCGAGGCGCACGAGCAGAAGGTCTTGAAACACATGATGCCATCAACGACTGTCAGCGGCACCCCTGCCGTCGACGTCGAGAGGCTGCTGAGCGGCGACGGCGCCCTCATGTACCTCTCGGTGCGCAACAGCCGCAGGGACACCACAGCGGACGCCCTCATGGCGCTCACCGCCCCGATCCGCGCCTTCGCCTCCCCGCTCAAGCCGCCGCGCGGTGGTCTGGTCGACTACGCGCTCACCGACGCCGGAATGCTCGTGATCTTCGACGCGGAGTTTCTCACGGCCCGCCACGCCATCGAGCTGGCCGCGCTCGTGTCCGGGCTCGACCTCGTCGACATCAACGCCGAGGAGTCCAAGTGATCGCCACCACGCAGGACTCGCCGAGCATCACCGCCGGGTACGACGCCATCCTGCCGCCCAAGGTCCACCCGGCCAGCAGCGAGCCCGAGTTCGTCGAGGTCGCCCGGATCGAGACGGTCCTCGCCGGCGGCAGCAGCGTCACAGTCGAGCAGAACGAGTGGCGTGAGGAGACCAGCCCGGAGACCGGTCGACACTGGCCGGCGTCCACGGAAATCGTCCTCACCTTCGGCGACATGCAGGAGCTGAAGCCCAAGGCTGCGGTGGTGGTGGCCGAGGAGCTTCTCGATCTCGGCGTGACCCTCGCGGCGTTCGCACAGCGGGCCGAGACCGGATGGAACCCGGCCGGTCCCGCGCCCGCCCTGGACGTCGAGGCGGCCGGTGTCGCCGCCGTCCGGCAGATCGCCCGCAGGGTCTGCGAGGACGCCGCGAAGGGCGACGAGTTCCCGCTGCCCGCCGTCCGGGTCGGCACCGTCGGCAACCAGCTGCTCGACGCCGTGATCGGGGCGACATCCGATGTCACCGCCGCCTACTCCAAGGCCTCCCCGGCCTCCGCCGTGTACTTCAGCGCGGCAATGCACTCGATGGCCGAGAGCTTCAAGCACGTGGCCACCGAGGCCCGTGCGGCGGGCGAGGACGAGACCGCCGCCGTGAAGCGCCTGCAGGTCGCGTTCACGACCCTCGTCGAGATCACCGCCGAGTACGCCTTGAACCCCGACGAAGACGGCTGATCCAACCTGCACGACGTGACGCAGTACCCGGCCGGCGGTGGTGGCCTACACCCTCACTCCGCCGTCGGCTGGTCCCCCCAAGCACTTCAGAGCAGGAGCACCAGTTGAGCACCACTACCGACCAGCTGCAGGGCACTGGTCGACCGTCGGGCGAGGGTCCCGTCGTCAACCTGCGCGCCGCCATGCGCCTTCCTGAGTACGTCGGGGGTGCTGAGCGATGACACTCGAAGACTTCGTTCGTCTCCTTCGCGAGCACATGTGCTACATCACCGGATCGGCGCCCAACTTCAAGGCGACCTGCCCAGCGCACGAGGACAATCAGCCGTCGCTGTCGATCGGCCCCGGTACGGACGGAGCACCGTTCTCGTACAAGTGCCACGCCGGATGCAGCAAGGATGAGATCCGAGCCGCGCTCAGCCTGCCGGCCGCCAAGTCGGACGCAGACTTCCATGGTCGAGCTAAGCCGACGTGGACCACCGAATACGGGTACACCAGCGAGGTCGGCGCGACGCTCTACGTGAAGGAGCGGGGCGAACCCAAGACGTTCCGTATCTACCGGCCATTGACCGGTGGTCGCCGCCAGTACAAGTCCGTGTTCGTCGGTCCCGGTGCCCCGCAGAAGGTGCTGTACCACCTGCCTGAACTGATGGCCGGAATCCAGGCCGGGGAGCCGGTCCACGTCGTCGAGGGCGAGAAGGACGTGCATACCGCCGAGGGCCTTGGGCTGATCGCTACGTGCAACGTTGAGGGCGCGGCGAAGGAAGGCCAGCGCACGAAGTGGCTCTCCCGTTACGGCGACAGTCTCAAGGGTGCCCACGTCGTGATCGTCCGCGATAGGGACGACGCGGGCCGAGCCCACGCCAAGGCCATCGCCGCCGACCTTCAGGGCAAGGCAGCGTCCGTCAAGGTGGTCGAGGCCAAGGAGGGCAAGGACCTCACCGACCACGTGAAGGCTGGATACGGGGTCGAGGACCTGATTGAGGTCACAGGCACCGAGGAGGTTCGCCGCCCGGACCTGCGGATCGTGGCGAGCATTGATGGCGCCAACGTACTGGCGGACGAACCGGACAAGGTCTCGCAGAACGCCGACGACCCCGAGGTCGGCTATGACATCGCCGGGACGTTCAACCTGCCCGGGAAGGTCACTGTGCCCGCGCAGTACCGCCTCGACCGGCGCGGCGTCTGGCTGAAGAAGATGGTCAAGGAGAACGGCGTAGAGAAGCCCACCTGGATCCGCGTCTCCTTCGCCCCATTGGTGGTCACCGGCACCCTGCGCGACCCCGACGATGAACAGTCGGTCGAGCTCTCCTGGCTCGACCGCGGCAAGGTCGTCTCGAAGGTCGTCCCGCGCGACGTCGCCAAGCGCGGTCGGGAGCTGATCAAGCAACTCGGCAACGCCAACCTGCCAGTCATCGAGGCGGACTCGCGGCTCGTCGAACGGTGGCTCGCCGAATTCGAGGCCAGCAACCGTCAGATCCGGGACCAGTACCTCGCCCGCTACCTGGGCTGGCAGCCCGACGGAACGTTCGTCGCATCTCCGCACGGCGACGTGAAGGTCGAAGTCCTCCATGACGAGCAGCGGACCCGCGCCCGCGCGTTCGGCCAGCACGGAACCCTGAAGGGCTGGCAGGAGGCCGTGAAGGAGTTGGCGGCGCACCAGGTGCCACGCGTGGTCATCGCGGCGTCCCTGGCAGCCTCCCTACTGCGGCCGTTGGGCATCTCCTCGTTCACCGTCGACGTGTCCTCACGTTCAACGAAGGGCAAGACCACCTGCCTTCAGTGCGGACTGAGCGCCTGGGCGAACCCCAGCGAGCAGGCCGACGCCATGGCGAACTGGCGGACCACGCTGTTCGCGATCGAGAAGACCCTGAACCTCGTCCGGGGAATGGTCACCGTCCTCGACGAGACCATGGCGGTCGACGACGAGACACTGATCGACCAGGTGCTCTACCAGCTTCCGATGAACCACGGGAAGAGCCGCAGCGGCGGGTACGCAAGCATGCTGCCCTGGGAAACCATCCTGCTCTCCTCGGGCGAACAGCCGGCCCTATCGTTCACGACCGCACAAGGCGCCGCCGCGCGCATCCTCGGGACCACCAAGCCGCCCTTCGGTGACAACGGCGGTGACATGGCCGTGCGCGCTCGCGAGGGCGTCCTCGCCAACTACGGCCATGCCGGTCCGGCGTTCGTCGAGCAGCTCCGACGTGACCTGGCCTCGAAAGGCGGCCCTGACCGCCTTAAGCAGCAGCACCAGCAACTGCGCGACCAGTTCAAGGGGGGCAACGACATGACGGCGCGTCGAGCGCCGATGGTCGCGCTGCTTGCCCTGGCCGAGAAGTTGGCCTGCGAGTGGAAGATCCTTCCGTATGAGCCCATGCCGGCCGAGAGCTGGCGTCGGCTTTTCGCAGCGGACAGCCCGACGGACAACCGGCCCGAGATGGCGATGGACGTCGTGCGGGAGTACATCGCCGGGCACGCCTGGGAACTGTGGCCCAGCGACTCCGACCGGCCGCCGCTGCACGGATGGCTCGGTGCCGAGAAGCAAGTGAACGGCGAGTCGCGAGTCGCGATCATGCCGGAGCGGTTGAAGAAGATCCTGGCCGATGCCAGCTACAAGCTCGATGCGGTCGAGCAGGCGTGGATCGCCTCGGGCTACCTGGAGCTGAGCAAGAGCCAGAAGCCTGCTCACAAGATCCCCATTCGGATCAATAGCAAGCAGGCCCGGTGCTACGTCTTCACCAAGAAGGCACTGGAGAGCGCCGAAGCGACGCAGGAGGCGCTGTGAGGCGCCTGGTACGCGCGGTGGTACGAGCCGCGCGTACCAACCAGAGCAGCCCATCGGTGCAGGTGAGGGGTGGTTTCGGGACACAGAGTGGCCCGGTACGAATCCCGCAGGGAGACCTACCTCAAAAGTGTTCCGGGTGCGCGGGTGCGCGTGTGCGCACGCAGGTATGTACGTCTCTTCTGCGTATCTCTCGTACCACTTCATCTATCAAGGAAGTAATAGCAGGTCAGAGTCACATTCGACCGGTACGGATAGCGGTACGCGGCCGGTACGAGCCGGTACGAGCCGTGTGCTGCTCTCGCTCCCTGCGCTTCCGTTTCCCCTACGGGTCGGAGGTGACCCATGCCTGAGACCTTCGCCCCGCGCCCCTACCAGCAGGCCGCGATCGACAAGCTCACCGAAGGCTGGCGCGGCGGGCAGAACCGGCTCGCGGTCGTGCTGCCGACCGGAGCCGGCAAGACCGTCGTCTTCGCCAACCTCATCGCCGCCATGCTCCCCGTCGCCAGCGGCCGACCCCTGGTCATCGCCCACCGCGAAGAACTCCTCAACCAAGCCGCCGACAAGATCCGTGCCGTCAACCCGCACCTGCGCGTCGGCATCGTCAAAGCCGAGAAGAACCAGCACCTCGACGTCGACGTCGTCGTCGCCTCCGTCCAGACCCTCGCGGTCGAGCGCCGCCGCCGCGATATCGCCGACATCGGCATGGCCATCGTCGACGAGTGCCACCACGCCGCCGCGCCCACCTACATGGAGGTGCTGGACCACTTCGGTGCCTGGCGCGGCCTGCCCGCCGCCGGCTTCACCGCCACCCTCACCCGGCAGGACGGCGGCCTCGCCGAGGTCTGGCAGGACGTCGTCTTCCGGATGGACATCCTCGACCTCATCGCCTCCGGCCACCTGGTCGACGTCAAGGGCAAGCGCGTCGTCGTACCCGGCCTCGACCTCGACACGGTCCACACCCGCAACGGCGACCTCGCCGACGGTGAACTCGGCACCGCTCTCGAAGAGTCCGGCGCAGCAAAGATCGTTAGCGAAGCATACCTCGAACACGCCGCCGACCGTCCCGGCGTGATCTTCACGCCGACCGTCGCCAGCGCCAAGAACATGGCCGAGGTCATGACCGACGCCGGCATCCCGACCGGCACCGTCTGGGGCGCCATGCCCAAGGACGAGCGCGCCGCCACCCTCGCCCGCTACCAGGCCGGTGACCTGCAAGTCCTCGCGAACTGCATGGTCCTGACCGAAGGGTTCGACGCCCCCTGGACGTCATGCGCGGTCATAGCCCGGCCCACCAAGTCCGCCGGGCTGTACATCCAGATGGCCGGTCGCGCGCTCCGCCTCGCCGAGGGCAAGAAGGACGCTCTCCTCCTGGACGTCATGGGCGCCAGCACCCGGCACAAGCTCGCCTCGATCGTGGACCTGACCGACCGCAAGATCGCCGCGCCGAAGGACGGCCAGACCCTCACCGAGGCAGTAGACGAGGAAGAAGCCCAGGGCTTCCAGATCGGCGAAGTCGAGTGGGCCGACGTCGACCTCTTCCACAACTCCGATGTCCACTGGCTCCAGACCTACCGCGGCACCTGGTTCATCCCCGCCGGCGACACCTCCTACTTCCTCGCACCCGGCAGCCAGCCCGGCCAGTTCCTGATCCGCAGTTGGACCAAGCAGACCGGGCAGATCCGCCTCGCCCCCGACCCCGACGAGGAGCAGCCCCAGGAGCTGGCGATGCTCCGCGCAGCGATGTTCGCCAAGCGCCGGGCCGCCCACCTCAGCCTCAAGGACACCCGGTGGCGCACCGCGCAGCCCACCAGCAGACAGCTCGGGCTCTGCCGCTACCGGCGCATCAAGGTCACGCCTGGTTGGACCGCCGGAGAAGTAGCCGACGCCCTCGACATCCATACCGCATCCGCCGCCATCGACCAATGGGTCGAGGCCGCTGCAGCGGCCTGACCACCGGCCTGCACCCGCAGGACGGACCGCACCACCAACAAGGAGACCAGCATGAGCACCACCGCCGACAAGAAGGCACTCAGGGCCAGCATCCGCGCCCTCCACGCCCGGATCCAGGTCTGGAGCCTCAGGAAGCCCGGCCTGCACTTCGACCAAGCCATCGTCTGCCCGAGCCAGCCGGCGCGCTGCGGCTCGCCCGAGTGCGAAGGCTGCGGCATCACAGCGATGCGGACCGAGCGCCTTGAGCGGTTCCGCGCCGAGCTGCGCCCGCTTGAGGCCGAGCTGAGGCGACTCGACGGCAAGCCCGAACCCGCCCCCAAACCGAAGCCGGTCGCCAAGGCGGCAGCACCGAAGCCCCCCACCATCCCCGGCCAGACCCCGCTGTTCGCCTGACGACCTGCCGGGCGCGCCCACCCGTAGTAGGCGCGCCCGGCACCACCGATGATCCACGAAAGGAGAACCCGATGACCGCCGACGACCCGCCGCTCATCTACTGGGGCCGCTGCCGCACCGGCAAGCGCGCATTCTGGACCGCCCGCCACCTCGTCGAACCGTTCAGCGACAGGAACATCACCGAGTACGGGTGGGCCGACACCCTCGACGAAGCAGCCCGACAAGGACACCTCGCCGCACTCCGCCTCGCCTCCGGCCACTGCAGCAACATCCACGTCTCCCACGGCATCGCCCGCGACCAACTCAAGGCCGTCAACGCCGCGAAGCGAAAGACCAAGCTGCTCTCCGACAGCACCGAAAGCAGCCCGGTCGAATACCTCTACGGCACCTACGACTCCGAGGACATCCGCGGACACCTCGTCACGGAGGTCAGAGCCTTCCGGATCACGAAGCGCACCAAGCAGCGCGTCTACTACATCCGCCGCCAGCACTCGGACACCGACTTCCAGCTCGGGTACGTCAACCGGCAGGAACTGGAGACCGAGGGCCACGTCCACAACTACGCCGCCGGCGGATGGTGGGCGGCCGACTTCCACCTCCACGTCGAGCCGCCCGATGTGGAGCAGCGCAACGTCGCACCGGCCCCGGACCTGAAGGTGCTGAAGCAGGCGATGGCCGACGCGCATCCGGACCGCGGCGGCAGCAGCGAGAGCTTCATCCGCGCCCGCGAGCAGTACCAGCGCGCCCGAGCCCGCACCAAGACCACCAAGGAGTAGCCATGCCCGCCCGCATCCGCCGGCCCGTCGTCGTCCAGACCGTCTGCCCGGCCTGCCGAGCCGTCAGAAAAGCCCAGCCACTCGGCACCACCACCATCGGCCAGCACAAGCACCAGATTTTGGAATGCCTCGACCAGAGCTGCGGACTCCGCTGGCTCACCAGCCGCACCACCACCCCCCAAGCCGCCTGACCCCAACACGAACAACCCGGAGAACCACATGACCAGCAGCACCTACACCGCCCCCGCCGCCGAGCCCCCGATCGTCCGCGCCACCCGGCTCATCACCAGCGGCCACACCCAACTCGTCATCCGCTGCCCCCAGTGCAGCGGCATGCACCGGCACCTCGGCCCCGGCCTCCGCAAGTCCCCCTGCGGCCTGCAGTACATCGTCCGCTTCCGCCAGCAGGCCACCGCCACTGCGGCCTAATTGCCGCGCCAAAGACACGCCGCAAAAACCAGTCCGTACAGCATCAAACGCACCGAGGAACAGCCCGTGATCACCACCGCGCCGCCCTGGAACCGACCCCACATCCACTGCCACTGGACACCCGAAACCGACGGCACCCCCATCACCGTCCCGCCGCCCGGCACGATCGTCCCCAGCCCCGGCGGCGACGTCACCGTCTACGTCGGCGACCGCTGGACGGCCACCCCCGACGAGACGCACTCGCTCGCCGCCGTCCTCCGGCACGTCCGCACTGTCACGCTCGTCGGCAACATCACCTACGCCGGCCGGGCCGCAAAGCAGGCCCTGCACGATGCATGGAACGCCGCGAACAAAGCCGCCCGCGAAGCAGCCCGGCCGCCCGAGCCACCCGCGCCCGCACCCCCCGGCCGATGCGGACGGCCCCGCCGCGACGGACAGCCCTGCCAGCAGTACGCCGGCTGGGGCGCCGACGACCCCACCGGGCCATGCCGCTACCACGGCGGCAGCACCGTCCGGCGGGAGCAGCAGCGCGAACACCTCGTCGACCAGGCCACGCGCTGGGCCGATCTGACGGCCAAGGCCAAGGCCGGTCCGCTGTCGCCCGCCGAGCACCTGGAACTGCTCACCGCCGAGAAGACCCTCCGGTCGGCCAGCGCAGAGGGTCGTCTGCGCTGACCCGCCGCCGGGTGCCGAATTTTTGACTCGCTGCCAGCTGACTATCCGCACGTTGAACGGAATGCCCATGAACGATCAAGTCCCGGTCCCGCCGGGCACATGCTGCCCCCGCTGCGGGCACCAGGCCGAGCCGCCCCTCGGGGATGGCCAGCGGCTCGCCGAGACCGTCCTCGCGCTCATTGCGGCGCAGCTGGGGGAGCTGCCGCGCCCGGTCCTGGACGAGGTGCTGCAGGAGGCCCCGGCGGGGGACGCTGCCCGTGTCCTCGCGTGGCTTGTGGCGTGGATCCTGGGGCAGTCCCCCGGCGGCGACCGGTGGCTTCAACGGCTCGCCCTGGCTGTCGCGGGGGAGGGCGAGTGAAGGCGATCGAGGGGCTGCTGTTCGAGTCCGAGGAGTACGCGCTCCTGGACCACCTGGTGGTCGCGGGCATCGTCTATGTCCTGCGGACCAACGGGACGGTTCCGGACGGTGCGGAGGCGTTGGCGGCCCGGCTCCACCAGTACGTCGTCCAGTATCGCGAAACCGAGTTTCGCGTTCGACCGCAGGTCAGCGCCTCACTCGAAACCATGTTCGACAGCTCAAGTTTCGCGTTGCGATCTTCGGAGACAACGGAGTGGCTGTCAGTGCGACAGGTCGCGGAGTTGTCCGGCAAGAGTGAGCAGTACGTGCGCAGGTTGGCCCAGAAGAGGGTCCTCGAAGGGGATCAGATGGGCTACAAAGGCGCGCGCAGGCTCAACGGCAACAGCGTGGCCGCCTGGCTCGCCGCTCGAAGGAGCGACCAACAGGCGGCGTAGCGATGGGCAGTACCCGGGCAGCGAAGTGCACGTGCCAGTGCGGCGGTGAGCAGCTGACGGCAGCGCTGGCACTGCTGCGGCGTGATGTCGAGCGGCTGATCGAGGACGACGAGAAGCAGATCCAGCGCCCGGTCTCGATGGCCGAGGGCGTGGAGCGGTGGAAGCGCGGCGTGGCCGAGCACCGCAACAACATCGCCGGGGGACGCCCGTGAGCCCCGGCAGCACAGCGCCCAGCAACGAACCCCACGACCGGATGGAGACACCCATGCCGACTATGTCCTTCCGCAGGTCCGCCGCCCCGGCGGAGCCCGCCCCCGACCTGCAGGCCGCTCTCGCGCAGTTCGTCAGCCCGATCGTCGACGAGGAGCGCGAGGCCGCGGAGCTGTTCGCCCGCGCCGAGGAACTGCGGGCCGGCATCGTCGCCGCGCGCGCCGAGGCCGACATACTCGTGACCACCGCCCGCGCCCAGGCCGCGCAGCTGCTCGCCGGCGCCGAGGCCCGCGCCCGGGACCTGACCGGCACGGCGCACGCCACCGAGCTGGAGGCGGTGAAGGCGCACACCCGCGCCAGCGGCTTCGCCCGCGCCCACATTCTGCGCGGCACCATCGCCGACACCGATCGGCAGACGGCCGAGCTGCTCGCCGAGGTGCAGGCGTTGACCGGGCAGGCCGACGTGCTGACCGTGCGCCTGGGGGAACTCGGCGAGCAGCGCGAGGACACCGGCGCGCGGCTGGCCACTGCCCGCGAAGCCGGCGACGTCGCCCAGGTCGCGGAGCTGCGGCGCCGACTCGACGCGGTCGACGAGGTCGTGACAGTCCTCACCGGCCAGCGCGAGGTTCCCCTCGGCCGGCGCCGGGCCATCGAGGCCGACGGCAGCGGCGAACTCGCCCAGGTCCGCCAGCGGGCCGAGACGGCTCAGGCCGAGCTGCGGCAGGTGTTGAACGTCCTCGATCCGGAGAGGCCGGAGGCGAAGCACGACCGCTTCTTGAAGGGCCTGACCCTGATGGCTGCCGATGTCGCCGCGAAGCAGGCCGAGCCGTCCGGGCCGCGAGTCGAGCGGCGCGTGCTGCCCGCCATCCCGGGCGTCCGCGGCCCGCTCGTCCACCAGCAGTACCAGGCCGGATAAGTCGCCAGAGAGCCACACCCAGTTGAGGGAGAATCGCATGAACGTCAAGCCGCAGCTCCGCCCCGTCGCCAAGGCCGCCAAGGTCGCGATGTACGACGCCAACGGGCGTCTCATGGGCATGATCGATCCGGACCTGCTCGCTACCCCGCCAGCGGACCAGGGAGCCCCGAACCTGGGCACCCCGAAGAACGCCGCGTACCCCGGCACCCGCCCGGTCCTGAAGGCGAAGAAAAAGGACCAGGTCGCCGTGTACGACGCCAACGGCAACCTCGTTGGCACCTGCGACCCCGACTCGATCACCGTGCTCGCGGCGGCGCAGGCCCCTGCGGCGAAGCCCAAGCCCGCTGCCGCTGCCCCCGCTGCGGCTCCGGCCGCCGCGCCTGCGCCGACCGTGGACGAGCAGGTCCAGAAACTGCGGAAGGCCATGGACAGGTCGCAGAGCGCCCCCGAGCGGGAGCAGATCGCCACCGCCTTGAACCAGGCCGCGATCATCAAGCTGGCGACGATCCGGATGCAGGCCGGACGCGGTCTCTGACCGCCCCCATACCCCTCGCCGGGGTCTTCATCTTCGACCGGCGGGATGCTCGGGGAGTCCATCCCCGTGCAGCGCGCCGCCCGCCCTCCGGGGTTGGCGGCGCGTCGTGCATCAACGACAAGGAGCAGCTAATGCAGCAGCAGGCGACAGTGAGGCAGCGGCGGACGATGCCAGCCGAGATCGGCGTGATGCTTGCCGCGGCGCGGATACGGTGCGGGTGGCGGAGGAAGGAAGCGGCGCGGATTCTCGGTATCGCGCCGACGTTCCTGTTCAACCTGGAGGCCGGGCTGCGCTGCCCCTCGGTGACATCGGCGCGGCAGCTCGCCGCCGGCCTGGCGCTCAGCGAGGCCGAGCGCACCGCCCTGCTCGCCGCTGCGGTCGACGACGCCGGGGCCGACAGTCCATGGCGTAAGCCGGGGTGATCTCGCTCTGGTTCGGTGGTGCGTCTCCGTCCCATACTGGCCGGGATCGTCTTGAACCCCGGAGGAACTGTGCTTGGCTGGACCGTGTTCGTGGTGGTGTACGTGCTGCTCGCCGGGCTCTGGGGGCTTGGCATGCGGCGCTTCTGGCGGAGGCCACCGTCCCCTGTCGCCATGGGGAGCGGATGGTTCGCGGCCGAGAGTCGCGGGAATCAGCGGGCGATCATTCCTACCGGCGTCATGTTCTTTGCGCTGGTTGGAGCGGTTGCGGCGGTCTATGCCGCGGGCGAGTCGCACGGGCTGGTTGCGGCCGTGTTCTCGCTCGTGACCGCGGCCTTCGGCTTGATCATGATGGTGTCGGTTGTCTTCATCGGAACGGTGCGCTGGTTCAACTGGCCCAGGGCGCTCGTCCACCCGGGCTCCCGGGAAGATCCGGGGATGGGAGTCGAACTGAAGGAGCGTTGGCTGTCTCGCAAAAGGCGCCGCTGAGCGGTCCCCTAGGAGACCGCTCCTCAGGGTTTTTGGACGTAGGTTATTGGACGGTATCGCTCCTGCTCGCTAGGTTGTCCAAGAAGGTAGACGATTCTGGACTCTTGAGGGGGATCCGATGGGCCGCACCGTCGCATACGTCCGTGTCAGCACTCGTGACCAGAACCCGCAGATGCAGATCGACGCCATCACCGCCCACGGCTACGACCTGATGCTCACCGAGAAGATGTCCGGCCGCGTGAACGAGCGCCCGGAGTGGCAGCGCTGCCTCTCCGAACTCCGCGAGGGCGACACGTTCCTGTGCTGGAAGTCGGACCGGTTCGGCCGCTCGGCCGGCCACGTGCTCTCCGTGGTCGAGGATCTGACGAAGCGCGGCATCAAAGTCATCTCGCTCACGGAGAGCTTCGACGTCAGCACGAAGGAGGGCAAGTTCATGTTCTCTGTGCTGGCCGCAGCCGCCGAGTACGAGACCGCGATCCGTGCCGAGCGCCAGGCCGAGGGCATCGCTGCGGCGAAGCGCCGCCAGGAGTCCGGCCAGATGCTCCCGGACAAGAAGCACATGGGCCGGCCGCGGGTCATCGGCCCGTCCGAGGTCGAGACGCTGCGGCACCTGGTCGAGAGCGGGAAGACGGTGACCGAGGCCGCGCGCACGTTGAAGATCAGCCGCTCGGCGGCGTACGCGGCCCTCAAGGGCTAGTCCGGTGCCAGAAGTGTTCGAGTGGCGTAGCTTCGATCACCCGCTTGGGTGAATTCAAGGAGCGCCGTTCTATGGCCGATCTCCCGTTCGACACTGCGTGACCTGTGGCGATTGCCTTGTATGTGAGGGGTCAACTGCTGTGCGGATTGGGAAAGTTGTTCGGAGCGCCGCCAGCACCTGGGAGAATGGGGACAGGTCGCCGACGTTCGTCGAAGACCGGCTTCGGCGTGTCGATCCGAGCGCTGAGGCGCATCTGAGCGCGCCTACTTCTGGCGTCGGGGTGCACGTTCACGGCTTGGCCGTAGAGAGAGACCAGAGATGATCCAGCAGACCCACCCGTTCCACGTTCGGCAGCAGGGAAGCCCGATGGTTCACTTCGCGAGGCGTGAGCGCGAGGGCGTCCAGATGCCCTGCGGCTACTTCGCCGACCGCGGGAAGTTCGCGGAGGTGCCACAGGAGTCGGTGACCTGTCCCCGGTGCCTTGAGCACAACAAGGACGAGACCATCGCCGCCGTCTGATCCGGTCGAACCACACTGCCCCGGTCGCCCATCACGGGCGCCGGGGCCGTTCTTTGCAGAAGATCCGCTCGAAGTTCAAGGCCGACAAGCAGACGGCGTACGCCAGGCCGGGTACGAGCAGCTATGCCGAGGCCTCGACGCTAGCCCCATCCGCGCCTTCGCCGCCGGCCTCGCCAACCGGCTCCTCCGGGTGGCGCAGCTCGATCTGGTATGTCACCGGCTTCGGGCTCACACCGTCAGCAACAACGGTCACCGTCATGGTCGGCCGTTGCACACTCCTCAACCAGCTCGCGCCTGCCAGGTTGATCCGCGGAAGGGTCCGTGACCACTTTCCGTGGATCATCCGATCAGCTCCACCATCCCACTGGATCTCTGTGACGCTGGTCGCGTCATCCTCCTTCACCGACTCCCAGCCTCCGACCTGGAGCGCGCCAACCAGGCCGTCGAACCTGATCCGCACGCCGGGGTTCCGGGCGGCGTATGCGCTGGAGTTCTCCAACAGCACCTGCCCCCAGAGCAGATTGGTCGGACTCAATGGCCAAAGCTTGGCGCTCTCCTCTGTGATCGCATCCAGTGCAAAGTCAGGACTATTGGGATCACCGGTCCCGAACGTCACCGTCGCCTTCAGCTTTGCCTGACCGCTCGCGGCGGCGTAGGCGATGATCGCGACGATGCCAGCGAGCACTGCGACTATGAGTGCGGCTAGCACTGCCACTGTGTTGATGAGGGCCATCTTGGTGTCGTCGTGGACGGGCAGGTGGAACCGCCAGTCCCACTGGTACGAGCCGTACACGCAGAAGAGGCATCCGAGGCAGACGATCGTCAGCAGGGCGATCAGAAGTACGCGTGGGTTGATGGACACCGCGCAAGTCTGGCAGCGCCGGACGCTGCGGTCACCCAGGGCCAGAAGAGCCGCAGGCCGAGCGTATCCGCCCCGCCAGTCCATCGCAGCATGGTGCCCCGTACCGGTCTGGTGCGGGGCACCATGCCGTACAAGTGCGGTGCAGCGGTTGGGGGCCCTGCTCGACCTCGGCCAGGACCCCCGGAGCAGCGTACGGGGGAATGGTGCCTCAGGCGCGCCAGTGGAGTCTTCCCTTCCGAGTGACGGGGTATTGACGGGCTGTCATTGCGCACACGAGGGTGTGGAAGATGGTGAAAGGGACTCGACTCGGGAGGGCACCATGGCACTAAGGTTTGTCGCGATCGACCCGGAGACTGAGACGGGCGACTCGCCGACCATCTGGTTCGACGAGGAGGCCGACGAGTTCGTGTTCCAGGGTTGGAAGCCTGGCGATGACCTGCGTAGGCGGATCACCGAGACACCGGCACCGGGCCATACGCCGGGTATCCCTGATCACGAGCTCGCCATCAGGATGCCGAAGCGCATGGTCGCGGCGCTCAGGAAGGCGTGCGATGTCGCAGAAGGACTGGACTGAGCCGTTCCGCAATGCCCGGAGGTCTGCCGTACATCTGGAGATGCGGGACGCCTACGGCGTTGCTACCGAGGCTGCCGCGTTCGCGCACTGGCGCGAGACCGGCGAGCGGGACAACGACCCGGAATCGCCCCACTGGAAGCCGTGGACGACGCTGATCCGCGACATGGTCGCCCGGGGCGTGGTCGTCCGCCGTGCCCGGATCGTCTCCGAGCCCGTCACCGACTACATCCGGTACGAGCATTCTGGAACGTTCGTCATCCTCTCCGCAGGGGAGCAGGTCCGTTGGCTGCCGAGGCGTCTCGCCTCAGACATCGCCCTGCCTGGCAACGACTTCTGGCTGTTCGACGGTGCCCTCGTTCGCTTCGGACACTTCACCGGGGATGGCGCGCTCGCCGGCCACGAGATCCGGACCGAACCTGCGGTAGCCGAACTGTGCGGCACGGCGTTCGAAGCCGTCTGGGAGCGAGCCGTCCCGCACGAGGACTACAAGATCAGCTGAGCACCTTGAATCCCAAGCACGGCCGGGGAACATGCCCAAGTCACCATCTTCCAGCGCCCAGGCAGCCCGAGAGCGCGTAGCCGCACAACTGCGCGATCTCCGGCTCGACGCCGGCATCACAGCACATGACCTGTCCGCCCGCTGCGGATGGAGCCCGGCGAAGACCTCGCGGTTCGAGCACGCTGTGGCGGTGCCGACCGATGCCGACATCCGGGCCTGGTGCACGGCTTGCGGCGCGGAGCAGCAGGCCCCCGACCTGATCGCCGCGAACCGGCAGGCAGACCACCTGTACGTGGAGTGGCGCAGGAAGCACCGCAGCGGGCTGCGCCGCACCCAGGAGGAACTGCTGCCGCTCCACGAGCGCACCCAGGTCCAGCGGGTCTACGGCTCGAAGGTCATCCCCGGGTTCTTCCAGACGACCGGCTACGCAACTGCACTACTCGGTGCGATCACCCGCTTCCAGGGCACGCCGGACGACGTCGCCGAGGCGGTGCGGTCGCGTCGCAAGCGGGAGCGCGCCCTGTACGAGGGCGACCACCGGTTTGTGGTCCTGCTGGAAGAGGTCGTGCTGCGCTACCGAATCGGCGGCGCCGATGTCATGGCGGGCCAGCTTGAGCACCTGCTCGACGTGATGCGGCTGCCGTCCGTCGCCCTGGGCGTGATCCCGTTCACCGCGGACCGTCCGGACATGTGGCCGCTGGAGCCGTTCTACGTCTTCGACGACGAGTGCGTGATCGTTGAGATGCTATCGGCGGAGATCCGCATCACTGTGCCTGGCGAGATCCAGCTGTATACGCGCGCATTCGCCGAGATGGGCCGCATGGCCGTCTACGGGCCGTCAGCACAAGCCCGGCTGGAGGCTGCTGTCAACGCGCTGGGGTGATTGCCGTGGAAGAACGTGGAAGACCATGGTGGCCGGATTCCGGCCGTCCCTAACGTCGAGTTATGGCAGATCCCGCAGTCTCCACGCTGCAGCCGCTGGCCTCACCTGTGCCCGTACGCCAGCCCCTGTCGCCGTCGCAGGAGTTCCGTGTCCGAGTCGCCCGCAACGACCTTGATCGTGTGCGTGGCCGTGACCTGTCCGCCGTCCCGGCGTCCGAGCTGCAGTTGGAGATCGGGGCGCTCGTCTCCTCGCTCTACAACGTCCTGCAGGTCGTCGAGGACCTCGCCGTCAAGGGGGAGACGTGATCCCCTACGCGAAGCACCGCCCCGAGACGGTCCCCGTGGATGTCTGGGTGGAGTACGTGAAGCTGATGACCGCCGCCGGCTACGGCAAGCTCACGCCGCCCGGGGTGGCACGCCTGGACGCGATCTACGCGGCCTCGCCGGAGATCCTCGTCGCCGGCCGGGATCTGGAGTTCGGGCCGAGGTGCGTCGCATGACCGAGCACCCGGTGGTGGCCGCCGACGCCCTGCCTGCGGTGAGCAGCCCGGAGATAGCGCCGGGCTTGTGCTGCGAGTGCGGTGAGCACACCGATCACGGCCGGATCCTCGGCAGCGTCGACCAGGCGTCCGGGCCCGGCTGGACCGTGCTGATCTGCCCGTCCTGCGACTTGAAGCCGAAGCCGCGACCCGGCCGGGGACAGAACCGGTCGCTCTGAAGACTGCCGTCCGGGCAGACCAAGCCCCCCACGGCGGCTGCCCGGACGGCACTTGGCCGGCCGTCCCGTCTCCCTGCGTGGAGGCAGCGACGGGACGGCCATCGACGGTCCCGGCCGGCGTCCAAGCATCCGCCGACCGGGGCCGGCACCGATGAGGGAGAGACGAGCGTGATCGACTACCTTGGCCGACCGTGCCCGGCCTGGTGTGCGGGCAGGCACGGCGCCGAGCCGCCGTGGCAAGACGTCCTGTACCACGAGTCCGAGCCGGTGGTGCTGGACGTGCTGGTGGATCCGGTCGAGGTCCAGTGCATCTCGGGCTTGATCCAGTTCCCGGATGCCGCCGACCCGCGTCACCGCAACGTCACGGCCTGGTCGTGGGTGGTGACGTCGGTGGGGCTGCGGCAGCCCTCCGACGTCCTCGCGTACGCGGACATGCTCACCGGCTACGCGGACCGGCTCCGGGAGCTCGCCGGCGAGCTGGCGACCGCGCAGGCCGAGGACCACGCCGCCCGCTCCGAGCGGACGTGATCTTGAGGGTGGCTGGCCGATCGGTGGAGTCGGTCAAACCGTCACGGCTGCTTGGGTTTCCGCTGCAGCCGAAGCACCAGCACGAGCGCGGTCACGAGCGAAGCGGCGCTGCAGATATCAACCCCAGTCGATACGGCAGCTGGCCAGTGTGTCAGCCGGACAGCCGCGTTAAGGATGAACGCAAGCCCGAACGCGGCCTGCGTCCACGCGGCGAGACGCGTCCTCGCCGAAACCGAGCCGCGGCTCCGGGCCAAGCCCCTGACGCAAACAACGATCATCACGCACCCGCCGGCCAGCAAGAGCCATACGCCCCACATGACATCCCCCTCTTTGTCGCGGGCACTGTACCGCTCCGGTCGGCTACCAGACCTTGCGCGTGACCAGCTCGACCCATTCGCCGTCGCGGTCGCCGGGCACCATGCGGCCGAACGCCGCCCAATCGGCGGCGAGGGCCTCGTACATGGGCGTCTCTGGCCGGCGTCGTCGGCGAGATGGGTGCGGAACTGTGGGGCGGGTGAGGTCGACGGGTTCGGCAACAGTTGTCACACCCGGTTCAACGCAGAAGCCGTTCGGCGGGCACGGCGATGGTGGTCAACCGATCCGGTGAACGAGACGGCCAGTCCTGTCGGCTCCGGCTTACTGTGCGCCGGCTCCGATGGCGTTGACGCGGGTTGTGAGGGCCGCCATCTGTGTGTTCCCGGCGATCACATCGGCGATGCCCTTGCCAGTCTCGGTAGCGTTCATCTTCGCGATCCCGGCGTAGCACAGTGAGGTGCCGGTGGTGTAGTCGGCGAGGGCCTTCGCCCAGTGGGACTGTGCCTCCGGGTCGGGGATGGGGCCGTAGTCCACAGCACTGGTCGTGGCGCTGGCGAGGATGGCGCAGTCGCCGCCAACGGCCGAGAGGTTCTTGGCCCTGCCGTCAGTGCCGAGCTGGTTGATGTCGGTTCCGAGGGTGCTGATGTCGGACTGGCCGCCGCCCTTGTACCAGGCGGCGACCTTCTGTGCCATGGAGTCACTGGTGCTGCCGTCGGGTGTGGCCGACGCTGCGGTGGCTGCTGGCCCGGTGGCGGTTGCCGTGGCGGTCGGCTTGGCGGTGCCGCTGCTGCAGGCGCCCGCTCCCAAAGTCACGACGCTGAGCAGTACTGCCGCACCCAGTGCCCTGGACGTGGTGTTCATGTTGCCGTTCCCCCAGTGATCTGCGAGGGCACAGACGGCCCTCTCTCGCTCCCCGTGCGCTTGAGCGCCGCGCGGAACATGATCGCACGCAGGTACGACGAAATCCGGCAGGGAGCGTCAACTGCGCTTCGGTCCTTGAGTTCGAGCGCGATTCATTGTCGCAGCGCGGCCGGCGACCGTTGCCGGGGGCGGCTCGCCCTCTCGCATACGCGACAGCACGAAGATCACCCGTTGCGAGCGCCGAGCAACCTCATCAGTAGTGAGGTTGGTCCTGGGCGTGCGTGACGCACGTCCGGCCCGAGCTGGTCGGCCCTGGACAGGCCTCCGGCGGGAATTGCTGCTCAGTTGGGACCGGAGATGGTGATGTGGGTCGAAGCCCACCAAAGCAGAAACAATCCGGTCGATATGGACACGGCCACTGCCAGGGTGTCGACGCCCTTGGCGTCGCCGTCGTCGCTCTTGTGCGGGGCGAAGAGCCACACGATCAGGACGCCCGGCAGGGCACTGAGCACTAGGAACACGACGACGCCGAGAATGAAATCCATTGATCCCCCGTGAGCAAGTCCGCACACTGTAGCGCCCGTTCGCGCCCGAGGGGCGGGCCGCCCTGGTGTTGCCGAGGTCGGCGAGGACGTCGGGGGAGTGCCTCAGCCGAAGACGGCGGTGGCCAGCCGGTAGAGCAGGCCGGCGGCAACGAAGACCCCGACGAACTGGAAGAGGGCGCGGCCGATGATCCGGTCGTGCCGGTCCAGCCACGCCCGCACGTAGCCGTCCACCGGTCGGGGTGGCACATGGGGGCCGCTGATCTTGTCGTCCTCGGGCCAGCGGCCGTGATGGGCCCGCTCGGCGTGGTCGGTCCGCTCAGCCTCCGCCGCCCGCTCGCTCGGATGGCCGGTGATGGTCCGGCAGACACCGCACCTGTACGTGTACCGCATGCTGTCGAGCATGGCAGAGCCCCCGTCCGGCCGGGGGCCGATTTGGGGGCTCTGCGGGGTGGGGTCGTCGGCGGGTCAGGCGACATGGTCGCGCGGGACGACGATGGTGTGGGCCGGGTTGGCGGGGTCGGCCTGGAGGACGAACCCCTCTCGGATATTCGACTCGGCCGTGTTGTTGGCGTTGGCGTTGGCAGCCTGAGCAGGGCCAACGTTGGCAACAACGGGGGGGACGGGGGCGGTGTCGGTGGGGGAGGGGAGCGGGGGCACGTCCTGGTGGTGGACGCCGGGCCCGTTGCCGTCCGGTGTGCGCACCCCCGGGCGGGTGGGGACGGCGGCCTCTGCGAGGAGGGCGCGGACCGCCTTGGTGGAGGGCTCCCAGCCGGGGTAGAGCGCGGCCAGATCGGAGGCCAACCGGGTGAGCAGGACGGAGGTCCCGGGGGCGGTCAGACAGGCTGCCAGCGCGTGCGTCTCGGCGGCCGTCGGGACGGTCGGATCGGGCTCTTTCCCGTCCTGGTCGTCGCCGTCGGCTTCACCCTCGGCCGCGTCGGCCGGCTTGGTCGTGGTCTTGGCGGGGTGGTCCTTCTGGCCTGCGATCATGGCGACGATCATCCACAGGGTGACTCCCCCGGCGATCAGCGCGACGGCGTGGCGGTGGACGGCGGGGATCCCGAACAGGACCACGGTGCCGACCACGACGCACCCGGCCGCGACCAGCACCGGATGGGTCGGCCGCTCCCCCTTGAGGTCTTCCAGGGCCTTGGCGCGCTGCTGCGGGTCCTTGATCTCCCGGGCCTTGGCCCGGCGTTCGTGCCAGGTGGCCAGCGTCTCGGCGTGATCGGCCTTGGCGGTGGCGTGGCGGTTCCTCAGCGGGCTGAGCAGGACCCGGTTGCCCCGGGCCAGAGCGTCGATGGAGACGCCTTCGAGGTAGCGGGTGATGGTCATCAGGCGCCCACCAGCCCGTGGAGGAAGCTGCCGCCGATGGTGAAGGGCATGGCGAGGATGCTGCCCGAGGCCAGGCAGGCGGCGGGGAGGGTCGCGCCGACGATCACGTCCTTCCACACCCGGGGCTTGGTGCCGAACAGGATCATCATCAGGATCACGGCGGTCGCCCCGGCACCGGCGTTGAACTGGTGGTTCATCGCGGCGGTGAGGGAGTCACCGACCTTGCTCGGTGCGGTGAAGGCTTGGCCGGCGGACTGGGCGAACAGGCCGAAGGCCAGCATCCACCACGCCGTGTGGTGGTCCTCGTGGTGCTTGGCGAGGGTGCCTTTGCCGCGGTGGCCGACGAGCAGCCACACCATGATGGCCAGGCACACGCCGGTGGCGGTGAACTGTCCGAGCAGCGACGACATCAGGGACTCCTTGGGTGGTCAGTGGTGGTGGAAGAGCTGGCCGCTGAGGGCGAGCAACTGGTTGAGGCCGAGCAGGGAGGCGAGGACCGAGGCCACGGGGATGCGGACGACGATCAGCAGGACGAGCGGGAACACGCCGCGCACCTGCGAGACCCGGATGCGGCCCCACCGGCGCATGTACAGGTCGAACCACCAGCAGGCCCCGAGGGCGGCAACGCCCACGTCCAGCGGCAGGCCGGTGGCGTCCTGGACCAGGCCGACCGCGTAGCCGGCCGAGGCGGACAGCCCGGTCAGCACCACCCAGCGGCGGAAGCGCCGCGCCCGTTCGCTGTGGTGCACCCGCAGCAGCGCTGTGGTCCGGCGCTCGTGCTGGCGGCGCTCTTCGCGGTGCCGCTGCCTGCGCTGGGCGGGTGTCTCGCCGGCGTCGGCCAGCCGCGCCTCACGCTCACGGTGCCGGCGCTTCTCGCGTTCCTCCGACGTCTCGGACAGCACGCCGGTCAGTTGGTCGGCGAGCGCCCGCAGGTCGAACGGCAGCCCGGCACTGTCGGCCTGGTCCTCGTCGGCCGCCTCGGGCTCGGGCTCGGCCTGGTCGACGGGCTCGGCCTTGGCGAGATCGACCGGGACGCTGTCCTCGGCCGGAGCGGCGGCAGCATGGGTGTCGGGGTTGGACTCGGCATACAGCCGCTCGAACCAGGTGTCCGGGTCGACGTACCGGGTGCCGTCGGTGTCGGTCACAGCGGACCACCGACACCGAGGAGACGGAACAGGTTGGCACGGGCGGCCAGTTCGTCAGCCCCGGGCGTGTGCGGCTGATCGATGGGAGCAGAGAACGTGACACGTTCATTGCTGCCAGGCCCAGGGATCGGCAGGCGGGTGAGGGTGTCCGGCTCGGTCCAGCGGCGGCGACGTAGACGGTTCCATATGCGGGTGATCACGGTGCAACCTCCGGTACTGGCTCGGGGAACTCTGCGATGGACTTACGCAGCGTCGGCACCGAGATCCCCGACGCCTTGGCGTGCTCGTTGAAGGTCGGCCGATCCGTCTGCAGCTGCGCGACCCACCAGCTGGCGGCGGCCTGCCTGCGTGCCTCGCGCAGCCGCTCCAGCCGGGCGCGAGTGGCGACTTCGAGCGCGCTCAACTCCGGCTCGGCCTCGGCGCTTGCGGGAAACTTTCCCGGAAGCGTGACGTCCGGCAGCGGCTCGACGATGTCCGTTTCGCCCGGTTCGACAAGATCAGTGCTTTCCGACGGCACCACGGGTTCCACCGGCTCCAGCTCGGCTGTGTCGCCGTCGATCTTTTCCACCGCATGGAGCAGCAGTGCGGCGCGGCCTTCCGGAAAGTTTCCGGAAGGCTCAGAGGGCAGCGGCACCCCGTAGCGGGCCAGCTTCAGCGGCAGCAGCAGCTCCACCGGCGCCTGCCTGCGCCAGCGGCGCCCGTACTGGGCGCGCAGCCGAGTCCGGTACACCAGCCGGTTCTGCTCCAGCTGCACGACCTCGTCATAGGAGCGCATCTCCCACAGCTTCATCCGCCGCCACAGCCGAAACGTCGGCACCGGCGCCAGGACCCAGCGGACCAGCCGGACCGACTCCATGTGCCGGTCGACGCTGATGTCCGCCAGCCGGCCCACCGCGTGCCGCGCGGCCTCGACGACGACGACGAACAGGATCGGGATGATCGCGTGCATCGCCACGGCGAGCGCGTCCGGCCACGCCGAGGCTGCGTTGAACACGATCGTCCCGGCGGTCAGCAGCCACGCCGTGTGCCGCAGCAGCGGGAACGGGATCCGCAGCCATGTGAGTACGAGGTCGAGGGCGAGGAGTACGGCGATGCCGACGTCCACGCCGACCGGGAAGACGTACGAGAAGCCGCCGAAGCCCTTCCGGGCGGCGAGGCCCTGCACGGCCGCGTAGGAGCCGGTGAAGCCGATCAGGGCGATCAGCAGGGCGCCGGCGGCGACACACCAGACAGCGGCGCGCTGGGCGCGGGTGAGGGTCACCACCATCCCCGCCCTCGCTTGCCGGTGCGCTCCGCCGTGCGGTTCGCGTCGATCTCGGCGTTCACCTGGCGGTCGATCTTGGTGGCGGCCTTGCGGTGGTGTGCGGCGCGCTTGCCTCGCGCCTCGGTGTCCTTGCGGGCCGCCCGGTCGGTGGCGGACTCCCGGCCGGCGTAGGTGCCGGTGGACATGTCCTCGGTGTTGCCGAACAGGCCGAAGAACGACATCTCAGGCACCGCCGTTCTCGGCGCGGCCCTGGGCGAGACGGTGGGCGAAGGTGCCGGGCGTCGTCTCCGCCGAGCAGGGGCAGTTGCTGACGGCGGGCTTCTCCGCGAGGGTGCTGTGTCCGGCACAGCCGAGCGGGCTCTTGCCGCCGGTCTCGCACAGGCGGGCGGTGCAGCAGCCGCAGTTGGGGCAGTCGCCGGGAACGGGGCGCACCCAGGCGTGTTCGTCGCCTGCCTCGGCGTACCAGTCGCGCGGGTCGATGGACATCGGGGTCTCCTGGTTGGAGGGCCCGGGGTGGTGCGGCCGGTGGCCACGGCGAACCTTGGACAATGTGCAAGGTTCCGCTGGCCTTCCGTCCGCACCATCCGGGCGGGTGAGGGGTGGGTCAGAACTGGGCGGTGGCGGTGAGCAGCCACATGCCGGGCCGCTCCAGGTCGGGCTCGGGCGGGTCGGCCTGGACGTCGGTGAAGGCGCGGCGCAGGCGGTGCTCGGCAAGCTGCAGCTCCGCCGGATCGGCGGCGGTGATGCGGATCTCGATCACAGGTCGCCGTCCAGGGGTGCGAGCGGCGGCAGGTGCGGCGGGATACCGGCCGGCCGGTACTCCTCGGCGGTCACGGCCCGCAACTCCTCGACCTCGACGGCGAACCGGCGCAGGAACACGGCGTGCGCCTCCAGGCCGTCCGCGAGGCCGCGCAGCTGGTCGGGCTCCATGCGCTCGTAGCCGCCGCCCGTGTCGACCGACGCGTAGGGCAGGCAGTCGCGGGAGCCGAGCGGGGCCTGCGTGATGCCCGCGGCGAGGATCTCGTCCCGGCCGGCAGCGGTCTCCACGGTCACGCCGGTCTCGGGGCCGTCGTGGTGGAAGTCGACGGGGTGCTGCGCGACCTGGGCGTCGGTGTGGCCGATGCACCAGGGCGGGCAGGGCATTGTCATCGTGCCGCCGCGCCATACCGCGACGGTCACCGTGCGCGGGGCGGTCACGACTCCTCCCCGGCGGTCCAGGCGAACGGCGGGAGCTTCTGGGCGGCCTTGAACACACGGATCGCCGCGCCGTCGGTGACGGAGTTGGAGTAGACGCGTCCGCCGGTCAGTGAGGCGAGCAGCCGGGCCGCGTGGTGCTCGCAGCCCGTCGCGCTGCCGCCGAGGCCGTCGAGGACCGTGACCGCGTGGAGCGGCCCGACGCAGGCCGTCGTGTCCTCCGGGTGCGCTGCCCGGCAGCGGTCGGGGATCGTCGTCATGACCGCTCACCGGCCTTTCCGGCGATGGCACGCAGGATCAGGTGGCCGAGCAGGGTGAAGCCCTCGCGGTCGTCGCGGACGTACGTCGTCGTCAGGTCGGCGTACATGGCCTCGGCCGACGGGTAGCGCCTCGGCCGCAGCGCGGCGATCGCAGCCGTCTCGGTCGGGCGGGGGATCGGGAAGCGGGCACCCATCAGGACCGCCTCCAAGGCATCTGCGACATGTCGAGGTCGGTCTGCCACAGCGTCGCGCCGTCGCTCGACAGCCCGGACGGGGTCGCGTGCCGCTGGTGCAGGAGGCCGAGCAGCCGGGCGGTGTGCTCCCACTCCTCGGCGGGGACGGTGGCGTGCACGACGACCAGGACGACGGGGTCGTCCTCGGCGCTGCACGCGTACCCGGCGCAGTTCGGGTCGAGGTTCACGCCGAGCCGTACGTCGTAGCAGTGCTCGCGGCCGACCTCGGACTCGATGTGGACGAGCGTTGCCTCGGTGCCCCGGTAGAGGGGTGCGATGATCTGCCGGCCGAAGCGGGGGCGCTTGAGGGTCGTTGTCATCGCGGTCACCGCCCGGCGAACGTGTAGGCGCGGTGCTCGGTGCGGTCGTCGCCCGGGTCGATCGCGTGGCAGTCCACGCACACCGGGTCGCCGTCGCCGTCCTCGGACAGGTCCGACTCGGGCCACGTGCGGTCGCAGCGGACGCACATGCCCTCGGCGATGGTGACGGCCGTCAACAGGGCGGTGCACCCGTCCGGGTGGTCGTAGCCGTTTACGAGGGTGAGGGTCATCGGGCCACCAGCTCACTGAGCTCGGCCTCGACGGGGGCGGCGGTGACGGTGGCCTTGCGGACCTTGAGGCTGGGCGCGTTGGCCTTCATGGGGACGGGGCCGAGGTTGTGGGCCTTGAAGATCGCCCGGATCTTGTCGAGGTCCGCGGTCTCGCGGCCGGACGTCTCGCGGGTGACGTCCCAGGTGCCGTAGCGGCCGACGGGGAGCCTGTTGAGGATCTTCTTCGCTGCGCGCTTCGCGCGGTCGGCGGTGCGGGCCTGGTCGGCGGCGCGGAAGTAGGCGGAGGCCGCGGTCATGATGTCGTCGAGCGGCGGCATGTCGTCGGGGGTGTACAGCTCGGCGTCGTCCTCGGCGGGGGCCTGCGTGGCCTGCTGCGCGGTGGTGGCGCGGTGCTCGGCGATGCGGGCGCCGAAGCTCGCGGCGGCCTGCCCAACGAGGGCGCGGGCGATCCTGGCGGCGGTGCGACGGGTCGTGAGAAGGTGCATGGAGCCAACTCCTTGTTGCTTCAAGGTGGTGGTCAGGCCCCTCCGGAGACTGGAATCTCCCGGTGGGGCCGTCTGTCTTCTAAAACTGTCTCAGCAGAGCATTGGTCCTGGCCATCGCCTGCTCGGTGCTGGCCGCCGCCGAGCGGATCGACCCGGCCGCCATCGCCGGGCTGCTGCTGGTCGGCGAGCTGGGCCTCGACGGCCGGGTCCGCCCGGTCCGGGGCGTGCTGCCGGCCGTCCTCGCCGCCGCCGACGCCGGATACGGCCGGGTCGTCGTGCCGGCGCAGACCGCGGCCGAGGCCGCGCTGGTGCCCGGGATGGCGGTGCACGGCGTCCGCACCCTGCGCCAGTTGATCGCGCTGCTCTGCCACGAGGACCCGCCCGAGGACAGTTTCGGACCCGGCGCCCAGGAGGTGGCCGGACTGCCCGACAACGCCCTGGCCGGGCTCTCGCTGCCCGGACTGGGCGTCCGCAGCCGGGCCGCCGACGCTCCGGACCACCGCGACCTCGCCGACGTCGCCGGGCAGTTCGAGGCCCGCCGCGCCCTGGAGATCGCCGCCGCCGGCGGGCACCACCTGTACCTCAAGGGCCCGCCCGGTGCGGGCAAGACCATGCTGGCCGAACGGCTGCCCGGGATCCTGCCGCCGCTCACCCCGCAGGAGGCCCTGGAGGTGACGGCCGTCCACTCGGTCGCCGGACTGCTCCCGCCCGGCCGACCGCTGCTCACCGGCGCGCCCTACTGCGCACCGCACCACTCCACCACCATGCCGGCGATCATCGGCGGCGGCAGCGGACTGCCGCGCCCCGGCGCGGTCTCGCTGGCCCACCGGGGCGCGCTCTTCCTGGACGAGGCCCCGGAGTTCCCGGTCCGGGTGCTGGACGCACTGCGGCAGCCGCTGGAGTCCGGCGAGGTGGTCATCGCCAGGGCCGCCGGCTCGCTGCGGCTCCCGGCCCGGTTCCTGCTGGTGCTGGCGGCCAACCCGTGCCCCTGCGGGCGCTGGTCGCGCCGGGGCGAGGGCTGCGACTGCACGCCGGCGATGGTCTCGCGCTACCAGGGGCGGCTCTCCGGGCCGCTGCTCGACCGGGTCGACCTCCGGGTCGAGGTCGACGCCGTGACCAGGGTCGAACTGATGGAACGCGACGCCACGGCGGAGAGCACCGCGACCGTGGCCGCCCGGGTGGTCGCCGCCCGGGAGCGGGCCGCCGCCCGGCTGCGGGACACGCCCTGGCGCACCAACGGCGAGGTTCCCGGGCACGAGCTGCGCACCCGCTGGCGGCTGGCCGACGGGGCGCTGCGGGACGCCGAACGCGACCTGGAACGCGGGCTGCTGACCGCCCGGGGGCTGGACCGGGTGCTGCGGGTCGCCTGGACCGCCGCGGACCTCGCCGAGCTCGACCGACCCGACCGCGAGCAGGTGCGGACCGCGCTCGGCCTGCGCACCGGCGTCCGCTACGGGCTGCCCCGGGACGGGGGACCGCTGTGCTGACCGAGGCGGAACGGCTGGCCAGGGCCGCACTCGGCCGGATCACCGAGCCCGGGGACGAGTCCGTCGGGCTGCTGCTGGAGCGGCACGGCCCGGTGGAGGCGCTGGCGCGGCTGCTCGACGGCCCGTCCGGGGAGGGCCGTCGGGCCCGCGCCCGGGGCACCGACGCGCGTGCCGACCTCGACCACGCGGCGGCCCTGGGCGCCCGGCTGGTCTGCCCCGGCGAGGAGGAATGGCCCACCCAGCTCGACGACCTGGGCCCGGCCCGGCCGATCGGGCTCTGGGTCCGCGGCACGGCCTCGCTGCGGCTGCTCGCCCTGCGCTCGGTCGCCATGGTCGGCGCCCGGGCCTGCACCGACTACGGTGTCCGGGTCGCCGCCGAGCTCTCGGCCGAACTCGCGGACTCGGCCTGGACGGTGGCCTCCGGCGGGGCCTACGGCATCGACGCGGCGGCACACCGGGGCGCGCTCGCCGCCACCGGGATCACCGTGGGGATCCTGGCCTGCGGGGTCGACCAGATCTATCCGCGCGGCCACAGCGCCCTGCTGGGCCGGATCGCCGAGCAGGGTCTGCTGGTCAGCGAACTGCCGCTGGGCGCCCACCCCACCAAGCCCCGGTTCCTGCAGCGGAACCGGCTGATCGCCGCACTCACCCGGGGGACGGTGGTGGTCGAGGCGGCCCGCCGCAGCGGCGCGCTCAGCACGGCCCGGCGCGCCCGGGAGTTGAACCGGATCGTGATGGGCGTGCCGGGGCCGGTCTGCAGCGAGCTCTCGGTCGGGGTGCACGCCCTCATCCGGGACGGCGGCAGCCTGGTCACCGACGCCGCCGAGGTGGTCGAACTGGTCGGCGGCATCGGCACGGACCTGGCCCCGGACCGCCGGGGGCCGCTGCTGCCGCGCGACGCCCTGGTCGGCGAGGCGCTGCAGGTGGTGGAGGCGCTGCCGGCGGGTGCCCCCGGAGCACCGGTCGAACGGCTCGTCAGGAGTACCGGGTTGCGTCCGGACACGGTCCTGCAGCGCCTCTACGAACTGGGCGCGCTCGGACTGGTCGTGCGCCGGGGCGCGCGCTGGTGCCTCGCGCGACCGCTCTGATTCGGCCTGCAGCGCCGGGCGCCGGTCCGGCGCGCCACCTGATCGAGCGAGCACTCGTGGCGCATAACACTCGGACAGCACCTCGTCACGCTACGCTCACAACCGCTCGGCTGACAGCAGCTGACGGAACGGCAGAACGGCTCTAGACGACGCATGCCCACGTACTCAGGCTTCCCCGGGGACGAGCCCCGCACCTCCAGCAGGCGCCGGGGGTCGACGCGCGCACGGCGGGCGGCACCCCATGGCGAGGCCCAGTGCATTCCCGGGGCGCGCAGCGGGTCCCCCGCGCCCAGCGCGCAGCTCCGTCTGCCTGCTCCCGTACCGAATTCCGCGCCCGCCACTACCCCGACCCCCGCCGCCACTGCCGCCCCGGCCCCGGTTTCCGCCCCTGGCTCTGGCTCTGGCACTGGCCCGGCCCCGGTTCCGGCCCCAGCCCCGGTGCCCGCGCAGCAGACCGAGGCCGAGCGGGCGGCGGCCCGGCGGCCGCTGGACGAGCTGTGGCGCTCCTACAAGGAGCGGGGCGACCCCCGGCTCCGTGAGCAACTGATCCTGCACTACTCACCGTTGGTGAAGTACGTGGCTGGCCGGGTCGGGGTGGGGCTGCCCTCCAACGTCGAGCAGGCGGACTTCGTCTCCTCCGGCGTCTTCGGGCTGATCGACGCCATCGAGAAGTTCGACCCCGCCCGCGCCATCAAGTTCGAGACCTACGCGATCAGCCGGATCCGCGGCGCGATCATCGACGAGCTGCGCGCCCTGGACTGGATTCCGCGCTCGGTCCGGCAGAAGGCGCGTGCGGTCGAACGCGCCTACGCCACGCTGGAGGTGACCCTCCGGCGGACTCCCAGCGACCCCGAGGTCGCCGCCGAGATGGGCATCGCGCTGGAGGACCTGCACACCATCTTCAGCCAGCTCTCGCTGGCCAACGTCGTTGCGCTGGACGAACTGCTGCACTCCGGCGACGGGGAGGGCGGCAGCCGGATCAGTCTGGGCGACACCCTGGAGGACACCACCGCCGACGACCCGGTCGAGATCGCCGAGAGCCGCGAACTGAAGCGGCTGCTGGCCAGGGCCATCAACACCCTTCCGCAGCGCGAGAAGACGGTGGTCAGCCTGTACTACTACGAGGGCCTGACCCTGGCCGAGATCGGCCAGGTGCTGGGCGTCACCGAGAGCCGGGTCAGTCAGATCCACACCAAGGCCGTGCTCCAGCTCCGCGCCAAGCTCTCCGACGCCCGCTGAGCCGGACGCCCGCTGAGCCGGACGGTCGCTGAGCCGCGCGGTCGGTCCAAGAAGCACATCCGATCCGAGCTGCACGCCCGATCCGAGACGCACGCCCGATCCGAGACGCACATCCGGTCCGAAGCGGACAGCGTCCACGTCCGCCCGCACGGACCGGTCTAAGCTGATCGGGTGCCCAAGATCCGTGCCGCCACCCTGGCCCAACACCGTCAGTTGCAGCGCGACGCGCTCCTGGAGGCCGCTCGCGCACTGCTCGTCGAGGGCGGCATGGAGGCACTGACCTTCCCGAACCTGGCGCAGCGCACCGGCCTGGCCCGGTCCTCCGTGTACGAGTACTTCCGTTCCCGGGCGGCGGTGGTCGCCGAGCTCAGTGCGGTGGACTTCCCGGCCTGGGCCGCCGAGATCGCCGCGGCCGTCGCCGCGGCGGGCACCCCGGCCGCCCGGGTGGAGGCCTATGTCCGGGTGCAGCTCGCCCTGGCCGGCGCCCCGCGCCACCGCGCGGTCGCGGCCATCTCGGTCGGAGAGCTGGACGACGAGGCCCGGGAGCGCATCAGGGCCGCACACGGCCAACTGGTCGACCTGGTGGTCACCGCGCTGGCCGACCTCGGGCACCGGGAGCCCGGACTGGCGGCGGTGCTGATCCAGGGCATCGTCGAGTCCGCGGTGAAGCGGCTGGAACTCGGCGCCGCCGAGGACCCGACCGTCGTGGTCGACAGCGCTGTCGCGCTGGTGTTGCACGGGGTGGTCCCGACGGAGCCTGCGGGAGACTGACCTCCGCTCCGGAACTGCCGCGCCCCGGAACTGCCGCGCCCCGGACCTGGCTCCCCTCCCGACCTTCCCTGCTCCCGACCTACCCCTGTGCCCCGTCCGGCGGCAGCAGCCGGGAGCGGCCCAGGCCGACCAGGGCCAGCGGGTCCAGATAGCGGTGGCCCCGCAGCAGCCCCCAGTGCAGGCAGCTCGCCGGGCAGTGCCAGGGGCCTGCCGCCACCGTGCCGATGACCTGCCCGGCGGCCACCCGGTCGCCGGTCGCCACCAGTGGTTCCAACGGCTGGTAGGTGGTCCGGAGCGGTGGGTCGCCGGTCCCGGGATGGGTCACCGCGACCGAGAAGGTGCCGGCGATCTCCCCGGCGAAGGACACCACTCCGGCCTTCACTGCCCGGACCGGGCTGCCCACCGGCGCGGCCAGGTCGACCCCCCGGTGCCCGGCCGCCCACGGCAGCGGCGGCGGATCGAAGCGGCGCAGCACGTCCGCGAGCGAGTGCCCGACGGGCATCGGCGCGAGCGGCCGCAGCTCGGTCGGCCGCAGCTCGGCCGCCTGCAGCCCCGCAGGCCGCAGCTCGGCCGGCCGCAGACCCGCCGCTGCCGGGAGCGGCAGCGCCCGGGCGTGCGCCGGGCGCGGCGGCCCGACCAGCGTCACGGTGAGCCAGAGCAGCAGCCCCAGCATCAGCAGCAGGCTCCGGCCGTCGAGCTGGGGCGGCCCGGCCGGGGAGCCGACGCCGGTCCGCAGCGGGGGCCGCGGCGACGCCCGCAGCGCGAGTCGTGGGGCGATCCTGAAGTAGTCCATGGCCAGGACTCTGCTCGTGGACGCCGCTTCCGGGGGGCCGGAAACCCGTCCCTGTGGACAGAACCGGGGGTGTGGACAACTCCCTCACCCGCTCGGGTGAGGCCACCCCGTCCAGCACGGTTCGCCCCGTGTCCTGCAGTTCCCGTACACTTCACTCGCGACCCGGCGTGCCGGGTCGACTTCGCACGCCCCACCACCGGTAGTTCGGCTCTCGTCCGCCCGGTGAAGTGCCGCTCGGTCCGCCAGGGACACCAGGAGACTCCGTTCGTTCGGAGGATCCGGTCCTCCCTCGCCGGAACGGCACGGTTCAAGGCGTCAGGCGCAGCGGCCTCCCGGCCGTTGCGGACAACCGAGAATGAGGAGTACGGCCATGGCCGTCGTCACGATGCGGGAGCTGCTGGAAAGCGGCGTCCACTTCGGTCACCAGACCCGTCGTTGGAACCCGAAGATGAAGCGTTTCATCTTCACGGAGCGCAACGGCATCTACATCATCGACCTGCTGCAGTCGCTGAACTACATCGACCGCGCCTTCGAGTTCGTCAAGGAGACGGTCGCCCACGGCGGCAGCGTCCTCTTCGTCGGCACGAAGAAGCAGGCCCAGGAGGCCATCGCCGAGCAGGCCACGCGCGTGGGCATGCCCTACGTCAACCACCGCTGGCTCGGCGGCATGCTGACCAACTTCTCCACCGTCTACAAGCGTCTGCAGCGCCTCAAGGAGCTCGGCGAGATCGACTTCACGGATGTGGCCGCCTCCGGCCTCACCAAGAAGGAGCTCCTCGTCCTGCAGCGCGAGTACGAGAAGCTCGAGAAGACCCTGGGCGGCATCCGCGACATGCAGCGCGTGCCCTCCGCGGTGTGGATCGTCGACACCAAGAAGGAGCACATCGCCGTCGGTGAGGCGCGCAAGCTCCACATCCCGGTCGTCGCGATCCTCGACACCAACTGCGACCCCGACGAGGTCGACTACAAGATCCCCGGCAACGACGACGCCATCCGCTCCGTCACGCTGCTCACCCGCGTCATCGCCGACGCCGTCGCCGAGGGCCTGATGGCCCGCTCCGGTGCGGCCAAGGGCGACGCCAAGGTCGAGACCGGTGCCGACCAGCCGCTCGCCGACTGGGAGCGCGAGCTGCTCGTCGAGGGTGAGAAGAAGGCCGACGAGGCCCCCGTCGCCGAGGCCGCCGTTGCCGAGGCCCCCGCCGTCGAGGCCCCCGCCGTCGAGGCTCCGGTCGAGGAGGCCGCCCCGCTCGAGGAGGCCGTCGCCACCGACGCCGTCGTCGTCGAGGCCCCTGCCGCCGAGGCCGAGCAGGCCTGACGGACTTCAGGGCGAGGGGTACGGCGGCTGACGCCGGCGTGCCCCTCGCATCGCGTCCGGCCCCGACCGTGATCCGGCGGGGCCGGCCCGCACCTCAACCGACACCGCGAACCGACACCGCGAGAAGAGACTGAAGAAGAATGGCGAACTACACCGCCGCAGACGTCAAGAAGCTCCGTGAGCTCACCGGCGCCGGCATGATGGACTGCAAGAACGCCCTGGTCGAGGCGGAGGGCGAGGTCGAGAAGGCCGTCGAGCTGCTCCGCATCAAGGGCCAGAAGGGTGTTGCCAAGCGCGAGGGCCGCGACGCCTCCAACGGTGCCGTCGTCTCCCTGATCGCCGAGGACAACACCTCCGGCGTCCTGGTCGAGCTGAACTGCGAGACCGACTTCGTCGCCAAGGGCGACAAGTTCGTCGTCGTCGCCGACGCGCTGGCCGCCCACGTCGCCAAGACCTCCCCGGCCGACCTCGAGGCCGTGCTGGCCAGCGAGATCAACCCGGGCCAGACCGTCCAGCAGTTCGTGGACGAGGCCAACGCGACCCTGGGCGAGAAGATCGTCTTCCGTCGCTTCGCCCAGTTCAACGGCGCCTTCGTCTCGGCGTACATGCACCGCACCGACCCCGACCTGCCGCCGGCCATCGGCGTTCTGGTCGAGCTCGACTCGGCCAACGCGGCGATCGCCAAGGACGTCGCGCAGCACATCGCCGCCTTCGCCCCGACCTACCTCTCCCGCGAGGAGATCCCGGCCGAGGCGCTGGAGAACGAGCGTCGCATCGCCGAGGCCACCGCCCGCGAGGAGGGCAAGCCCGAGGCCGCCCTGGAGCGCATCGTCGAGGGCCGGGTCACCGGCTTCGTCAAGGAGAACGCGGTCCTGGAGCAGGCGTTCGCCAAGGACAGCAAGAAGACCGTGCAGAAGGTCCTGGACGAGGCGGGCGTCAAGCTGGTCCGCTTCGCCCGCTTCCGCGTCGGCGCCTGATCTCCGCAGCCCCGCCCGGGGCAGCGAGGTCTGTGGCGGACGCCCGATCCGGGCGTCCGCCCATACGATGTGAGTCGTGAATACGACGAGGAGGCCACTGCCGTGCAGGTAACCGTTCCGGTGCCCGCGGCAGTGGCCTCCTCTCGTACGCGCGCTCGCAGCAGCGCTCGTACCAGCGCATGCACACGTTCACGCACCACGAGGAGTTGATGCAGATGACCGCAGAGGACGGCACGCGCCGCCGCGTACTGCTCAAGCTTTCCGGCGAGGCCTTCGCCGGAGGAGGCGGACTCGGCGTCGACCCCGACGTGGTCCACGCCATCGCCAGGGAGATCGGCACGGTCGTCCGCGGCGGTACCGAGGTCGCCATCGTGATCGGCGGCGGCAACTTCTTCCGGGGCGCGGAACTCCAGCAGCGCGGCATGGACCGGGCCCGCTCGGACTACATGGGCATGCTCGGCACCGTGATGAACTGCCTCGCCCTGCAGGACTTCCTGATGAAGGAGGGCATCGAGACCCGGGTCCAGACCGCCATCACCATGGGCCAGGTCGCCGAGCCCTACCTGCCGCTGCGGGCGGTGCGCCACCTGGAGAAGGGGCGCGTCGTGATCTTCGGCGCAGGCATGGGGATGCCGTACTTCTCCACCGACACGACGGCGGTGCAGCGCGCCCTGGAGATCCATGCCGAGGTGCTGCTGATGGGCAAGAACGGGGTCGACGGGGTCTACGACTCCGACCCCAGGACCAACCCGGGCGCGTTGAAGTTCGACAGCCTGGAATACTCCGAGGTGATCACGCGTGATCTCAAGGTCGCAGACCTCACCGCGATCACTCTCTGCAAGGACAACGACCTGCCGATCCTGGTGTTCGAACTGCTGGCCGAGGGCAATATCGCCCGGGCGGTGCGCGGTGAGAAGATCGGCACGTTGATCAACGGGGCGACGGAACGGGACTGATCCCGGTCGGCCGGCCCTCGCCGGTACCGGCAGGGGGATGGACAAGCGGCCGGACGTCCGCGAACGTGCCCGGTAGCAGCGGTACGAGCGGTAGTGGCAGTGCCCGCACAGCAGGAGTCGAGACCGGGTAGCACCGGACAGGAGCACATTGTGATCGAAGAGACCCTCCTCGAGGCCGAGGAGAAGATGGAGAAGGCCGTCGCCGTCGCGAAGGACGACTTCGCCGCGATCCGTACCGGCCGGGCCCACCCCGCGATGTTCAACAAGATCGTGGCCGAGTACTACGGCGCGGTGACCCCGATCAACCAGCTGGCGTCCTTCTCGGTGCCCGAGCCCCGGATGGCGGTCGTCTCGCCCTTCGACAAGACCTCGCTGCGGGTCATCGAGGAGGCCATCCGCAACTCGGATCTGGGCGTCAACCCCTCGAATGACGGTTCCATCATCCGGGTGGTGTTCCCGCAGCTGACCGAGGAGCGCCGCCGGGAGTACATCAAGGTCGCCCGCAGCAAGGGCGAGGACGCCAAGATTTCCATCCGCGCGGTGCGCCGCAAGGCCAAGGAGATCCTGGACAAGCTGAACAAGGACGGCGAGGCGGGCGAGGACGAGGTCCGCCGCGCCGAGAAGGAGCTCGAGGACGTCACCGCGCGCTATGTGGCGCAGGTGGACGAGCTGCTGAAGCACAAGGAAGCCGAGCTCCTCGAGGTCTGATGAACGACGACTCCTTTTGGGGGCCCACCTCTGGTGACAGGGGTGCCGAGGCCCGAGCGCAGCAGGGCCCCGGAACGCCACCGGGAGGACCGGTCCCGCCCTCGTGGGCGGGACCGGCGTTCGACCCTTCGCAGCAGCAGTACCCGCTGCACGGCACGGACGACTCGGCGCAGACCCAGTACCTGCCGCCGGTCGTGGCCGGCGTCGGACCCGAGCGGTCCGGTCAGCCGGAGCCCGGGCACGAGTCGGCGCCGCGGCTGAGCGGACCGCTGTTCCGCGACGACGTACCGCCGCCGCAGCCCGAGGCGGCGGCGGAGCAGACGGCGATACTCCCGCCGATCACCGACGGGCCGCCGATGGCCGGCCCGCCGATGGCCGCTGCGGCGATGGCCGGCCCGCCGAACGGCGGCGTACCGAACTTCGGCGCGCCCAATCCCGGGCCCGCCAACCCAGGGCCCACCAACCCGGGCGCCCCGAACCAGGCCGGCCCGCCCGCGGCGCCGAAGGCGCCGAAGGGCGGACGCAACCTCCGGGCGGCGGTCGGCGTCGGCCTCGGCCTCGGCGCGGTCGTGGTGGCCTCGCTGATCGTCTTCAAGTGGCTGTTCGTGATCGTCGTCGCGGCGGTCGTGGTCGTCGGCATGTGGGAGCTGACCAGTCGGCTGGCGGAGAGCAAGGGGATCAGCGTCCCACTGCCCCCGCTGGCCGTCGGCGGCGTCGCCATGCTGGCCTCCGCCTACCTCGGCGGCCCCGAGGCGGGGCTGGTCGCGCTGGCGCTGACCAGCCTGGCCGTACTGGTGTGGCGGATGAGCGAGCCGCCGGAGAACTACCTCAGGGACGTCACGGCGGGCATCTTCACCGCCTTCTACGTGCCGTTCCTGGCCACCTTCGTGATGCTGATGCTGGCTGCGCACGACGGCCCGCAGCGGGTGGTGCTGTTCATGGTGCTGACCGTGTGCAGCGACACCGGCGCCTATGCGGCCGGCTCGCGCTTCGGCAAGCACAAGCTCGCGCCCCGGATCAGCCCCGGCAAGACCCGCGAGGGCCTGGCCGGCGGGGTGCTGCTGTGCATGCTGGCCGGCGCGCTGGGCATGCAGTACCTGATCAAGGACGGTTCCTGGTGGCAGGGCCTGGTCCTCGGCGCCTGCGTGGCCGTCAGCGCCACCCTGGGCGACCTGGGCGAGTCGATGATCAAGCGCGACCTCGGCATCAAGGACATGGGGACGCTGCTGCCGGGCCACGGCGGCATCATGGACCGGCTGGACTCGCTGCTGCCCACGGCCCCGGTGGTGTGGCTGGTCCTGGTCGGCTTCGTCGGCGCCGGCTGACCCTTCTCCGCAGGCCGCAGGCCCCGCGTCGCCCAGCCGGGCGGCCGGGGCCTTCGTCATGCCCCTCATCCCGACCTGTCGAGCACGGTGCCGCGACCTGCGACACTGGAGGAACTATGCCTACCACCCCCGGTGAACTCACCTTTGTCGCGCCGCGGGGCGCCAAGCCCCCGCGCCACCTCGCCGACCTCAGCGCCGACGAGCGCCGCGGAGCGGTGGCCGAACTGGGCGAGAAGCCCTTCCGTGCCGACCAGCTCTCCCGCCAGTACTTCTCCCGCCTCTCGGACTCCCCGCAGGACTGGACCGACATCCCGGCAGCCGCGCGCGAGCGGCTGGCCGAGAACCTGCTGCCGGAGCTGATGACCAAGGTCCGCGACGTCTCCTGCGACGACGACACCACCCGCAAGACGCTGTGGAAGCTGTTCGACGGCGTCCTGGTCGAGTCGGTGCTGATGCGTTACCCGGACCGGGTCACCATGTGCATCAGCTCGCAGGCCGGATGCGGGATGAACTGCCCGTTCTGCGCGACCGGCCAGGCCGGCCTGACCCGCAACCTGTCCACCGCCGAGATCGTCGAGCAGATCGCCGCCGGGATGCGGGCGATCAAGGCCGGGGAGTTCGGCGGGACCGCCGAGGGCGAGGAGGGCGCGGTCCGGCTCAGCAATGTCGTCTTCATGGGGATGGGCGAGCCGCTGGCCAACTACAAGCGGGTGATCGCCGCCATCCGCCGGCTCACCGACCCGGCCCCCTCCGGCTTCGGGCTGTCCCAGCGCGGCATCACCGTCTCCACCGTCGGCCTGGTCCCGGCCATGAACCGGCTGGCGGACGAGGGCTTCAGCGTCCGGCTCGCGGTCTCGCTGCACGCCCCCGACGACGAGCTGCGCGACACCCTGGTCCCGGTCAACACCCGCTGGAAGGTCGCCGAGGTCCTGGACTCCGCGTGGAACTACGCGGAGCAGTCCGGCCGCCGGATCTCCATCGAGTACGCCCTGATCAAGGACATCAACGACCAGGCCTGGCGGGCCGACCTGCTGGGCCGGATGCTGAAGAACCACCGGGTGCACGTCAACCTGATCCCGCTGAACCCGACGCCCGGCTCCAAGTGGACCGCCTCGCGTCCGGAGGACGAGCGCGAGTTCGTCCGGCAGCTGCAGCGGCACGGGGTCCCGGTCACCGTCCGGGACACCCGCGGCCAGGAGATCGACGGCGCCTGCGGCCAGCTGGCCGCGGCCGGCTGAGCCGACCGGGGCAGGGGCAGCCGGGTCGTTCGGCCAACTGGGTCGGCCGTCGGGTCAACCGGGTCGTCCGGTCAACCGGGTCGTTCGGTCAACTGGAGAGCGCGGCGGCCAGTGCCGCCGCGCCGCCGCCGGCGGCCAGCGCCACCAGCGTGGCCATCCCGCCGCGCAGCGCCGCGCACTGCCGGAGCAGTGCGCCGGGTGCGCCCATCCGGGTCAGCGGCGAGTAGGAGCGGCGGCGGGAGACGCTCAGTTCGGCCATCCGGGTGAGCAGCGCACCGAGGACGCACAGCACGATCAGCGCGCCCTCGACGGTGAGCAGCGGGCCCGGCGACAGTCCGAGCCGGTCGGCCGCGACCGCGCCGGCGGTCAGGGTGACGATCAGCACCGCGATCGGGGTCCCCAGCTGCCAGGCCCCGGCCTGCAGCCCGCGCCCGGCCAGCAGCCGTACCGGGTGGGGGTGGCGCCAGGCCAGCGCCATGCCGGTGGCGTAGAGCAGCGCGGGCATGGCCAGACCCAGGCCGACCAGCGCCAGCGCGCCGCCGAGCAGCGCGGTGGTGGTGGCACCGCGCCGTACCGCCGCGAGCTCGACCAGCGTTCCGAACAGCGGCACCAGCACCGCCGCGACCAGGTACAGCACCGAGGGGCGGCGCTGGGTGACATCGCCCTCGTCCGGCGGCCGGAGCAGCGCCGGACGGACGGCGGCGGCCGCGGCGAGGCCGCCGACCAGCGGCACGGTCGAGAGCAGGGTCGCCGTTCCGGCGATCGGCAGGCCGTTCCTGGCGCCGAGGGCGGGGTCGAGCCGTCCGTCCGGCAGCAGTTCCAGCAGATGGGCCCGGAGCACCAGGAAGCCGAGCAGCCCCAGCACCGCGCCGCCGACGCAGGCCAGCGCGATCTCGACGGCGAGCAGCACCCGCAGCCGGCGCTGGCCGAATCCGGCCGCCAGCAGCCCGGCCACCCGTTCCGGCTGCTGCAGCGGGGCCGACCGGGCCCAGGCCGCGGCCAGGTAGCCGACGCCGGCCAGCGGCGGCAGGCACCAGAGCAGCCGGGCCGCGACGGCCGAGGGCAGCGGTCCGGCCGGGTGCGTCCCGGGGCCGGGGTGGCCGATCGGGACCGGCGGCACGGTCAGCGCCCAGCCGAGCGCGCGCAGCAGCAGCGCGGCGACGGCGGCCGAGGCCACGGCGGTGAGCAGCCAGCGGCAGAGGTCGACCGGGCGGTAGCCGCGGGCTAGACGGAGGTAGGGGAACAACGGTCCGCGTCTTCCTCGGGCGTCGGCGGGGCGGTGGTCGGCGGAGCGATGGTGTTCGGGGCCACCGGCTCGACGGGCGGCTGGGCGGAGGCGGCCTGTACGGCGGCCGCCGCAGCAGCAGCTTCCGCCGCAGCGGCTTCAACCGCGGCAGCTTCAACCGCGGCGGCCTGTACGGCGGCGGCGCGCGCGGCGGCCCGGGCGGCTGCCTGAGCCGCAGCGGCCAGCCCCGTCGGGGCCTGCGCGCTCGACGACTGCAGGGCCCGGGCCTCCCGTGCCTGCCGGGCGCCTACCGGGGTGGCCAGCCTGCCGTCGGACATCGCCGCGATCCGGTCGGCGTAGTCCGCGACCTGCGGGTCGTTGGTGGCCAGCACCAGGGTGATCCGGTGCGAGCGCGAGGCGGCGACCAGTATCCGCATCACCTGGTCCTGGGCGTCGCGGTGCAGTGGGGCGGTCGGCTCGTCGGCGAAGACCACCAGCGGGCCGTGGGCCAGGGCGCGGGCGACGGCCACCCGCTGGCGCTGGTCCTGCCGCAGCTCGGCCGGGCGCTGCCGGGCCTGGTCGGCGATGTCCAGCCGCTCCAGCCACTCGTTGGCGGCGACCACCGCCTCCTTGCGGGTCGCACCGGCCAGCAGTGGGGCGAGGGCGACGTTCTCGGCGGCCGTGAGTTCGGGGACCAGCTGCGGCTCGGGGCCGACGTAGCCGAAGCGCTCGCGTCGCAGCCGCTCCCGGGCGGCCCGCCCGAGGGTGTGCACGGGGGAGCTGTTGAACCAGATCTCGCCCTGGTCGGCACTGGTCAGCCCGCTGAGGCAGTCGAGCAGGGTGGTCTTGCCACTGCCGCGCGGACCGGTGACGGCGAGGACCTCGCCCTCCCGGACACCGAGGGAGACGCCGCGCAGCGCGGGGGTGCCCTGGTGGGCCTTCACCAGTGCCCGTGCCCACAGCACGTCGTTGTCCGGTGGGGCGACGGTCACTGGGGTCCTCCCGCTCTTGGTGCTGCTTCCGAAGGTAGAACGAGTCATCCGCTGTGCAGTTGCGCCACGCTGTCGGAAGCCGAAACACCGCTGGGCGGCTGCGACCGTGAGGTCGGCAGCCGCCCAGCGGCGGGGTGGGACGGGTGGGACGGGTGGGACGGACCTACATCCGGCTCCACGCCTCGGTGAGCACCGTGCGCAGGATCTGCTCGATCTCGTCGAACGTGCCCTGGTCGGCGATCAGCGGCGGGGAGAGCTGGATGACCGGGTCGCCACGGTCGTCGGCGCGGCAGTACAGGCCGTTCTCGAAGAGCGCCTTCGAGACGTAGCCGTAGAGGATGCGCTCGCACTCCTCGTCGCTGAAGGACTCCTTGGTGGCCTTGTCCTTGACGAGCTCGATCCCGTAGAAGAAGCCGTTGCCGCGGACGTCGCCGACGATCGGCAGGTCGAGCAGCTTCTCCAGGGTGGAGCGGAAGGCGTCCTCGTTGGTGAGGACGTGCTTGTTCAGGCCCTCGCGCTCGAAGATGTCCAGGTTGGCCAGCGCCACGGCGGAGGAGACCGGGTGGCCGCCGAAGGTGTAGCCGTGGAGGAAGGTGTTGTCACCCTTGTAGAACGGCTCGGCGATCCGGTCGGAGATGATCGCCGCACCGATCGGGGAGTAGCCCGAGGTCATGCCCTTGGCGCAGGTGATGATGTCGGGGATGTAGTCGAACTTGTCGCAGGCGAACATCGTGCCCAGGCGGCCGAAGGCGCAGATGGTCTCGTCCGAGACGAGCAGCACGTTGTACTGGTCGCAGATCTCGCGGACCCGCTGGAAGTACCCGGGCGGCGGCGGGAAGCAGCCACCGGCGTTCTGCACCGGCTCCAGGAAGACGGCGGCGACGGTCTCCGGGCCCTCGAACAGGATCTCCTGCTCGATCTGGTCGGCGCACCAGCGGCCGTAGGCCACCGGGTCGTCGCCGAAGAGCGGGGCGCGGTAGATGTTGGTGTTCGGGACCTTGTGGGCGCCCGGAACCAGCGGCTCGAACGGGGCCTTGAGGGCCGGCAGGCCGGTGATCGACAGGGCGCCCTGCGGGGTGCCGTGGTAGGCCACCGCGCGGGAGATCACCTTGTACTTGGTGTGCTCACCGGTCAGCTTGAAGTACTGCTTGGCCAGCTTCCACGCGGTCTCGACGGCCTCGCCGCCACCGGTGGTGAAGAAGACCTTGTTGAGGTCGCCGGGGGCGTAGGACGCCAGACGCTCGGCGAGCTCGACGGCGGCGGGGTGCGCGTAGCTCCAGATCGGGAAGAACGCGAGCTTCTCGGCCTGCTTGCGGGCCACCTCGGCCAGCTCGGCGCGGCCGTGTCCGGCCTGCACCACGAACAGGCCGGCCAGGCCGTCGAGGTACTTGCGACCGTTGGAGTCCCAGATGTAGGCGCCCTCACCACGGACGATCGTGGGAACGGGGTTGTTCTCGTACGAGGACATCCGGGTGAAGTGCATCCACAGATGGTCGTAGGCGGTCTTCGACAGGTCGCTAGAACCCGTACTCTTCGTGGCCGGATCGGCGCTCATCGGGTACCCCAGGTGTAGGTCTGTTTCCGTAGCTTCAGATAAACGAAGCTTTCGGTCCTCCGCACGCCGGGAAGCGCGCGGATACGCTTATTGATCAGTTCGAGGAGGTGCTCGTCGTCCTCGCAGACCAGTTCGGCCATCAGGTCGAACGACCCTGCGGTGACGACGACGTAGTCCACCTCGTCCATGGCGGCCAACGCGTCCGCGACGCCGTCGATGTCGCCCTCGACGGTGATGCCCACCATCGCCTGTCGGGAGAAGCCGACGGTCAGCGGATCCGTCACCGCGACGATCTGCATGACACCCTGGTCGAGCAGCTTCTGGACGCGCTGGCGGACCGCTGCCTCGGACAGGCCCACGGCCTTGCCGATGCTGGCGTACGGTCGCCTGCCATCCTCCTGCAGCTGCTCGATGATCGCCTTTGAGACGGAGTCGAGAGGAACGCTGCCGTTCCGGTCACGGTTGGCCACGGAGGCCACCTTGCCCTATCGATCGCCCGTTCGCAAGGGAATCCGTCGAAGATGCCGACGAAGAGAACTGATTCCATCGTTGTTACTGCTCAGGTCTGCCGATAACCGCAGGCAGAGAGCTAGGCTGGGTCCGACCGGGCACGCCGGAGTGCACGATTCAAGGAGAGGTCACCGTGAGCGAGCTTCACACGCTGCGCAACTACATCAACGGCGCGTTCACCGACGCGGCCGACGGCCGTACCACCGAGGTCATCGACCCGACCACCGGTGAGGTGTACGCCACCGCCCCGCTCTCCGCCGAGGCCGACGTCGACGCGGCGATGGCCGCCGCGGCCGCGGCTTTCGAGCTGTGGCGGGACACCACCCCCTCGCAGCGCCAGCTCGCCCTGCTCCGGATCGCCGACGCGGTCGAGGCCCGGGGTGAGGAGCTCGTCGCGGTCGAGTCCCGCAACACCGGCAAGCCCCTGGCGCTGACCGCGTCCGAGGAGATCCCGCCGATGGTGGACCAGATCCGCTTCTTCGCCGGTGCCGCCCGGATGCTGGAGGGCAAGTCCGGCGCGGAGTACATGGAGGGCATGACCTCCTTCATCCGCCGCGAGCCGGTCGGCGTCTGCGCCCAGGTCGCCCCCTGGAACTACCCGATGATGATGGCGGTGTGGAAGTTCGCCCCCGCCATCGCGGCCGGCAACACCGTCGTGCTCAAGCCCTCCGACACCACCCCGGCCTCGACCGTGCTGCTCGCCGAGATCATCGGTGGCGTCTTCGAGGAGCTCGGCCTGCCGACCGGCGTCTTCAACGTCGTCTGCGGCGACCGCGAGACCGGCCGGCTGATGGTCGAGCACGAGACCCCGGCGATGGCCTCCATCACCGGCTCGGTCCGGGCCGGCATGCAGGTCGCCGCGTCCGCCGCCAAGGACGTCAAGCGCGTTCACCTGGAGCTGGGCGGCAAGGCCCCGGTCGTGGTCTTCGGCGACGCCGACATCGCCAGTGCGGTCGAGGGCATCTCCGTGGCCGGCTTCTTCAACGCCGGCCAGGACTGTACGGCCGCCACCCGGGTGCTGGTCCACGAGTCCATCCACGACGAGTTCGTGGTCGCGCTGGCCAAGGCCGCCGCCGAGATCAAGACCGGCCTGCCGGACGACGAGGACGTGCTCTACGGGCCCGTCAACAACGCCAACCAGCTCGCCCACGTGGCCGGCTTCATCGAGCGGCTGCCCGCCCACGCCAAGGTGGAGACCGGCGGCCACCGCGTCGGCGAGGTCGGCTACTTCTACGCCCCGACCGTGGTCTCCGGCCTGAAGCAGGACGACGAGATCATCCAGAACGAGGTCTTCGGCCCGGTCATCACCGTGCAGAAGTTCTCCGACGAGGCCGAGGCCGTCGCCAACGCCAACGGTGTGGAGTTCGCCCTCGCCTCCTCGGTGTGGACCAAGGACCACGGCCGGGCGATGCGCCTGGCGAAGAAGCTGGACTTCGGCTGCGTGTGGATCAACACCCACATCCCGCTGGTCGCCGAGATGCCCCACGGCGGCTTCAAGAAGTCCGGCTACGGCAAGGACCTCTCCGCCTACGGCTTCGAGGACTACACCCGGATCAAGCACGTCATGACGTCGCTGGAAGGCTGACCCTGGAAGGCTGACGCCTCGGCAGCAGGGCCCGGACGCAATGCGTCCGGGCCCTGCTGCCGTCCCGCGTCGCTGCTACCCCACGTCCCAGAGGAAGCGGTGGGTGTGGATGCCGAAGTACGGGAAGTTCTCGACCCGGGTGACCCCGTCGATCGGCCGCACCACGTCGTTGATGAAGTCCAGCAGCTCGCGCGGCTGGTGGCAGACCACCTCGGCGAACAGGTCGAAGCCGCCCGAGGTCAGCACGCTGTAGACGACCTCCTCGCGCCGGCCGAGCACATCCGCGACCGCGCGGGCGTCGCCGTCGACCGCGATGCCGAGCAGCGCCATCGCCTGTCCGCCCATGGCCATCGGGTCGGTCACGCCGACCACCTGCACCACCCGGCTGTCGACCAGCCGCTGCAGCCGCTGGCGCGCGGCGGAGGGGGAGAGGCCCACCTTGGGGCCCAGGTCGGCGTAGGGGATGCGGCCGTCGGTCTGCAGTTCGCGCAGGATGGCCCGGTCGATGTCGTCCACGCTGCCAGTCTTCCCTACCCGGCAGTCTTCCCTACCCGACCAACTCGGCCAGGGCCTCGGCGAAGACGGCGGTGTGGGTGTCCACATCGGCCTCGGTGGTGGCCGGGCACATCAGCGCCATGTTGTGGAACGGCGTCATCAGGATGGACCGGTTGGCCATGAAGAGGTGGAGGAAGTCCTCCAGCTCGCCGTCCGCGCTCGCGGCGGACTCGGTGCCGTTGCGCGGCGCGGGGTCGGCGAAGCGGTACTCGGTGCGGGCGCCGAGCCGGCTGACGGACCAGGGCAGCCCGTGCTTGGCGACGCCGTCGCGGACGCCCGCCTCGAAGCGCTCGGACAGCGCGCACATCCCGGCGAAGGCCGCGTCGGTGAGGACGTGCTCCAGGGTGGCCCGCATCGCGGCCACCGACAGCGCGTTGCCGGCCAGGGTGCCGCCGACGCCGCCCATGTCGATCAGGTCGAGGTCGGTCCGGCCGAGCAGCCGTTCGGACAGCTCGGCCGAGAGGCCGTAGCCGCCGGCCGGGATCCCGCCGCCGATGGCCTTGCCGATGGTGAGGATGTCCGGCGTCAGCCCCCAGGCGGCGGTCGCGCCGCCGGGTCCGGCCGAGAAGGTGTGGGTCTCGTCGTTGATCAGCAGAGTGCCGTGACGCCGGGTCAGCTCCCGGACGCCGTCCAGGTAGCCGGGCTCGGGCAGGACGATGCCGATATTGGTGAGCGCCGGCTCCATCAGCACCGCTGCGACGTCGCCGTGGGCGAGCTGGCGCGCCAGTCCGTCCAGGTCGTTGAACTCGGCGACCCGGCTGGTCAGGGTCACGTCGCAGGGCGCGCCGACATTGCCGGGACGGCTCTCGCCCTCGCCGTCGGGGCCGACGACGATCAGCGACTCGTCCACGCTGCCGTGGTAGCTGTAGCTGTTGACCAGGATCTTGGAGCGCCCGGTGACGGCGCGGGCCAGCCGGATCGCCCAGCGGTTGGCGTCGGTCGCGGTCAGTGAGAAGGACCAGCGGGGCAGCCCGAAGCGGCGGGTCAGCTCGGCGCCGACCCACTCGGCGTCCTCGGTCGGCAGCATCGCGGTCGCCCCGCCGCGTACCCGGTAGCGCTGCTCGATCGCCTCGGCGACGACCTCGGGGGAGTGGCCGGCCATGGCGCCGGTGTCGCCGAGGCAGAAGTCGACGTACTCGTGCCCGTCGAGGTCGCTCACCCGGGCCCCGCGCGCGCCGTCGAGGTAGAGCGGGAAGCCGCCGGCGCTCTTGTTCATCCAGGTCATCGGCACCCGGCCGAAGAGGTGCTCGGCGCGCTGGTAGGCCGCCTGCGAGCGCGGGTTGCGGGCGGCGCTCGCGGCGGTCTCCCGGGCGAGCAGGTCGGCGAGTCGGGCGCGGTCGACGGATGCGGGCATGGCGAACCTCCTGTAGGGCCGGTTCACCGACCGTACAGTTGATTCGAGCGTTCGGGCAATGGATGGCACTCGAATCGAGTGCCGTCCCATGCGGAACTAGCGCCGCACCGCGTCCAGGGCCAGCAGCGCGACATGCAGCGACAGACAGGACTCGACCTGGTCGAGGTCCACCCCCAGTACCCGCTCCACCTTGTGCAGCCGGTCGTAGAAGGACGGACGGGAGAGGTGCGCCGCGTCCGCCGCCGCCGACTTGTTGCGGCCCTGCTCCAGGTAGATCCGCAGCATCTGGATCAGCTGGCTGTTGTGCTCGGCGTCGTAGGCCAGCAGCGGACCCAGCTCCCGCTCCACGTAGGTCTGCAGCCTGGCGTCGTCCCGCAGCAGGTGCAGCAGGCCGCGCAGCCGGACGTCCGGCAGCCGGTAGTAGGAGGCCGAACGGGCGCCCGAGGGCGGGGCGTCGTGCAGTGCGGCGTCGGCCACCTGGGTCGCCTCCACCAGCGTCCGCCGGGCGTCGCGCACCGAGCCGACCGAGGAGCCGACCGCGATCACCGGCTCCGCCCCCTCCGCCTCCAGCACCAGCCGGCGCAGCGAGGAGGCGAAGCCCTCCAGCGAGGTGTGCTCGTCGTCGCGCGGGCCGAGCGAGACCAGCAGCCCCACCGCCTCGTCGTCCAGTGCGCCGACCAGCGCGGTCAGCCGCTTCTCGCGGACGGCCGCCGCCGCCGTCTCGGTGAAGTCCCGCAGCCGGGCCTGCGCCTCCAGCGCGGCCGGCACCGGTCCGCGCCGCTGCCGCAGCACCACGCCCACCAGCCGCCGCCCCTCCAGCGGGACGCCGAGCGCGGTCGCCCGCAACGCCACCTCGGAGACGGTCAGCCCATGGGTGAGGATGCCGGACAGCAGCGTCCGGTGGGTCTGCCGCTCCAGGCTCTCCCGGTCCCGCACCAGCAGCCGGTTCAGCGCCAGCGTCGCCGCCGCCCGCTCCAGCAGCATGGTGTGCCGGTGCGAGACGGTCGCCTGGACGGCGTCCTCCTGCGCCGAGTGCGGCGCGCCGACCAGCACCAGCCGCCCCCAGTCGTGACCGCGCGCCCCCACCTGGGTCACCAGCCAGCCGGTCCGCGGGTCGTGCCCGGTGCGGCCGGTCGGCCTGACCCCGCGCGAACGCGACTCCCAGCCGCTCAGCAGTACCTGGGCGCTCTGCCCTGCCGTGTCATAGGCCAGCACCTGGTGCGACAGGTTCTCCAGCACCACCGGCGCCGCCGCCATCCGGGAGACCTGCTGCACCACCTCGACCGGCTCCGCGCCCTCCACCGCCAGCTCGTTGAAGATCTGATGGATCTCCTCCGACGAGCGCAGCTCCTCCAGCTGCGCGTTCACCACCAGCGCGTGCACCGCCTCGGTCACCGCGACGAAGCGCAGCTCGCGCCGGAGCACGATCAGCGGCAGTCCGCGCTGCTCGGCCGCGTGCACCAGGGCCCGCGGCAGGTTGTCGAAGTAGCGCCGGCCGAACTCCACCACCAGCCCGGCCGCTCCCACCTCGGCCAGCTCCCGCACGTACCGGGCCAGCCCCTCGCGGTCCTCCGGCAGCGCGATGCCGGTGGTCAGGATCAGCTCCCCGCCCTGGAGCACGTCCGCCACGTCCGACAGCTCGCTGACGTGCACCCAGCGCACGGTCCGCTCCAGGTGCTCCTTGCCGGCGACGACCTCGGGCAGACCGCGGCTGACCACTTCCAGGTCCAGGACACGGGCGAGAGTGGGGAACAAGGGGGCCTCCAGAACGGCGAACGTACCCCTTCATGGTGTCAGGTCAGGATGACTTCCGGGCAACGAGGTGTCATCCGCGACCTCCCGGCGCTTCCGCTATCAGTGTGTAATGCTGGAAGCGATCTGCCTTACGCCCCGTTGCTTGCTCGAATCGGGCGGTCAGGGGCATCGTCGCAGGGTGGGCACGCTGCCCCCGCTGCGCCGTCCCGACCGGGCGCCCCGGTGGAGCACTGAGGCACCGCATGACCGACGCACCGCACTGACGCACCGCCGTACCGCTTCCGCCGTACCGGCCGTACCGCGCGCCTGGAGGAACACATGGACCAGTCCATCGTCGGCACCCGCTTCGACGCGGGGGCCCAGTTTGTCGGCGGGGAGCTGCGCGAAGGCACGGCCGAGAACACCTTCGACGTCACCAACCCGGCCGACGGCAGCCTGGTGCAGCGGGTTCGGCTGGCCTCGACCGGCGACGTCGACGCCGCCGTGGCCGCCGCCCGCGACGCCTTCCCGGAGTGGTCGGCGGCGACCCCCGGCACCCGCGCCGAGGCGCTGAACAAGCTGGCCGGCATCCTGGCCGAGCAGGCCGAGGACCTGGCCCGGGTGGAGAGCGCGCAGACCGGCAAGCCGATCCGGCTCACCACCGAGTTCGACGTACCGGGCACGGTCGACAACACCGCCTTCTTCGCCGGTGCCGCGCGCAACCTGGAGGGCAAGGCCACCGGTGAGTACTCCGGCGACCACACCTCCTCGATCCGCCGCGAGGCGATCGGCGTCGTCGGCTCGATCTCGCCGTGGAACTACCCGCTGCAGATGGCCGCCTGGAAGATCCTCCCGGCCGTCGCGGCCGGCAACACCATCGTCCTCAAGCCGGCCGAGCTGACCCCGCTGACCTCGCTGATGTTCGCCCAGGCCTGCACGGCGGCGGGCATCCCGGACGGTGTCGTCAACGTCATCACCGGCTCCGGCCGCAGCGCCGGCGAGCACCTGATCGGCCACCCCGACGTCTCGATGGTCTCCTTCACCGGCTCCACCGGGGTCGGCATCCGGGTCGGCGAGGTCGCCGTCCAGACCGTCAAGCGGACCCACCTGGAGCTCGGCGGCAAGGCTCCGTTCGTGGTCTTCGACGACGCCGACCTCGACGCCGCCGTCAACGGCGCGGTCGCCGGCTCGCTGATCAACACCGGCCAGGACTGCACCGCCGCCACCCGCGCCTACGTCCAGCGCCCGCTGTTCGACGCCTTCGTGGCCGGCGTCGCCGAGCTCTTCGACCAGGTCCGCCTCGGCGACCCGTTCAACCCGCAGACCGACCTCGGCCCGCTGGTCTCCCTGCGGCAGCGCGACAGCGTCGCCGGCTTCGTCGAGCGCGCGCGCGGCTACGGCGCCACCATCGCGGCCGGCGGCTACGCCCCGGAGAAGGGCCACGACGGCACCGACCTCACCCTCGGCGCCTTCTACCGCCCGACGCTGATCACCGGCATCGCCCAGGACGCCGAGGTGGTCCAGAGCGAGATCTTCGGCCCGGTGCTGGTCGTGCTGCCCTTCGACAGCGACGAGGAGGGCCTCCGCCTCGCCAACGACACCCCCTACGGCCTGGCCGCCTCCGCCTGGACCCGCGACGTCTACCGTTCGCTGCGCGCCACCCGCGAGATCAAGGCCGGCTGCGTCTGGGTCAACGACCACATCCCGATCATCAGTGACATGCCCCATGGCGGCTACAAGGCCTCCGGCTACGGCAAGGACATGTCGCAGTACGCGTTCGACGAGTACACGCAGGTGAAGCACGTGATGCAGGACATCACCGCGATCGCCCGCAAGGACTGGCACCGCACGATCTTCGGCGACCGCTGAGGCCGACAGCACCGGCGATCCCGACCCGGCCGCGCGTCCTCGCGCGGCCGGCGCATCCCCCTCCACAGCGCCTGAGGGCGCATCAGAAAGCAGTGAGAGTTATGGAATCGGCCCATTCCCTTGCCGACGTCCAGTACACCTCCTTCTGGCTGGCCGACCCTGGCCGGCCGGAAGCCCTGCCCTCGTTGACCGGTGACACCAGCTGCGACCTGCTGGTCGTCGGCGGCGGCTACACCGGGCTGTGGACGGCGCTGGTCGCCAAGGAGCGCGACCCTGCCCGCGACGTGGTGCTGCTGGAAGGCCACGAGGTCGGCTGGGCCGCCTCCGGCCGCAACGGCGGCTTCTGCGCCGCCAGCCTCACCCACGGCTTCTTCAACGGCTACGAGCGCTGGCCGAACGAGCTGCGCACGCTGGAGCGGCTCGGCCACGAGAACCTCCAGGCCATCGAGGACGCGATCAAGCGCTACAACATCGACTGCGACTGGGAGCGCACCGGCGAACTCGACGTCGCGACCGAGCCCTACCAGGTCGAGGAGCTCCGCGAGGGCGCGGCGCTGATGGCCGAGTACGGCTCCAACGCCGAATTCCTGGACACCGAGGCGATCCGGGCGGAGGTGAACTCGCCGACCTTCCTCGCCGGACTCTGGGACAAGGACGGCGTGGCCATGGTCCACCCGGCCAAGCTCGCCTGGGGCCTGAAGCAGGCCTGTCTGGAGCTGGGCGTGCGGATCTACGAGCACACCCAGGCCACCGACCTCGCCGAGAGCGGCGCCGGCATGGCCGTCCGCACCCCTTACGGCCGGGTCTTCGCCCAGCACGTCGCGCTCGGCACCAACATCTTCCCCAACCTGGTGAAGCGGGTCCGGCCGTTCCTCGCCCCGGTCTACGACTTCGCACTGATGACCGAGCCGCTGACGGAGGAGCAGCTCGACGCCATCGGCTGGAAGAACCGCCAGGGCCTCGGCGACTGCGCCAACCAGTTCCACTACTTCCGGATCTCCGCCGACAACCGCATCCTCTGGGGCGGCTACGACGCGATCTACCACTTCGGCGGCAAGGTCCGCGCCGAGTACGACCACCGCCCGGAGACCTACGAGAAGCTCGCCGAGCACTTCTTCACGGCCTTCCCGCAGCTCAAGGGCATCAAGTTCACCCACGCCTGGGGCGGGGCGATCGACACCTGCAGCCGCTTCTCGGCGTTCTTCGGCACCGCCCACAAGGGCAGGGTCTCCTACGCGGTCGGCTACACCGGCCTCGGCGTCGGCGCCACCCGCTTCGGCGCGGAGGTCATGCTGGACCTGCTCTCCGGCCGGAAGACCGAGCGTACCGAGCTGGAGATGGTCAAGAGCAAGCCGCTGCCCTTCCCGCCCGAGCCGGTGAAGTGGGCCGGTATCGGCATCACCAAGTGGTCGCTGGACCGCGCCGACCACAACCAGGGCAAGCGCAACCTGTGGCTGAAGGCCATGGACGCGCTCGGCCTCGGCTTCGACAGCTGATCCGCTGATCCGCTGATCCGTTTCCGTCCTGCGGATGGCGTCCTGCGGAGGACGGCGCGCGGCGTGCACCCATTAGCGGGTGCACGCCGCTTTCGCATCCGTACGCTCCTTCTCACCCCCGTGAATCCGCCCCCGGATGAGGATGTTGCCGACACCGGCGTAAGAGTCGGGCGGCAACCCGCTCTCTCTTGTTGGCACCAGCTCCACTACCGGGTGCCGCACGAGGGATGTGGAGGGCGGAAGCTATGGGAATCATGGACGCGAGAGGGGCGGTCGCCTGGCTCGTGGCCGCCGCACCCGACCCGGAGGCCTGCCGCTGGGAGTGGGAGCGCAGCACCTCGGGGATCGCGCTGCTCCCGGCCGGACAGCTGTGGGACGTGCTGATCGTGCCGGGTGAGCTGGGCCGGCTGACGGCCGACGTGCTGCTGCGGCTGACGGCCGAGCCCGGACCGGTGCTGGCGGACTTCGGCGACTTCCGGTTCGGCTTCTTCGTCCCGCCGGGAACGGCGGCGCACTGGGTCGCCACCGGGGTCCGCACCGCCGGGGCCGGGACCTGGCTGGCCGTCCCCTATCCGGGGCGCAGCGGGCGCGGGCTGCGCTGGCTGGTGCCCCCGGACGGCAGCGGGACGCTCACCGATCCGGTCGTCCTCGAACTGGCGATGCACGAGGCAGCGGTGCTGCTGGTGAGCGGCACCGACGAGGTGTAAGGGCAAATCGCCAGGACCCGACAGCTTGCCGATTGAGAGGGGCTCGGCCACGCCACAGAATGGGTACAGCGCGGCACCCGCTCTGTGACCCTGTGTGCCTCGCACGACCTCGGAGGCACACGTTGAGCAAGCACATCACCCACTGGATCGGCGGCAAGCAGGTCGCCACCGCGGGCGACGCCCCGCGTCGCGGTGACATCTTCGACCCGGCGACCGGCAAGGTCAGCGGCCAGGTCGACTTCGCGACCATCGCCGAGGTCGATGCCGCTGTCAGTGCCGCCGTCGGCGCGTTCGCCGGCTGGCGCAACGCCTCCCTGGCCAAGCGCACCACGGTGCTCTTCAACTTCCGCGAGCTGCTGAACTCCCGCAAGGACGAGCTCGCCTCGATCATCGTCGCCGAGCACGGCAAGGTGCACTCCGACGCCCTCGGTGAGATCGCCCGCGGCCAGGAGGTCGTCGAGTACGCCTGCGGCATCCCGCAGCTGCTCAAGGGCGGCTTCACCGAGCAGGCCTCGACCGGCGTCGACGTCTACTCGATCCGCCAGGCCCTCGGCCCGGTCGCGATCATCTCGCCGTTCAACTTCCCGGCGATGGTCCCGATGTGGTTCTTCCCGATCGCCATCGCGGCCGGCAACACCGTCATCCTCAAGCCCTCCGAGAAGGACCCGTCGACGGCGAACTTCCTCGCCGAGCTGTGGAAGGAAGCCGGCCTCCCGGACGGCGTCTTCAACGTCGTCCACGGTGACAAGGTCTCCGTCGACCGGCTGCTGGAGCACCCGGACGTCAAGTCCGTCTCCTTCGTCGGCTCCACGCCGATCGCCCGCTACGTCTACGAGACCGGCACCCGCTACGGCAAGCGTGTCCAGGCGCTGGGCGGCGCCAAGAACCACATGCTGGTCCTCCCGGACGCGGACCTGGAGCTGGTCGCGGACTCCGCGATCAACGCCGGCTTCGGTGCGGCCGGCGAGCGCTGCATGGCCGTGTCCGTCCTGGTCGCCGTCGACACCATCGCCGACGAGCTGGTCGAGAAGATCAAGGACCGGATGGCCACCCTCAAGGTCGGCCCCGGCTGCAACGGCGAGTCGGACATGGGCCCGCTGGTCACCGGCGTCCACCGCGACAAGGTCACCTCCTACCTGGAGTCCGGTGTCGCCGACGGCGCCGAGCTGGCCGTCGACGGCCGCAAGCACCCGATCACCGCCGCCGACAAGAACGGCGCCGAGACCACCGACGGCTTCTGGCTCGGCCCGACGCTGTTCGACCACGTCAAGCCCGGCATGTCGGTCTACAACGACGAGATCTTCGGCCCGGTCCTGTCGGTCGTCCGGGTCGCCTCGTACGACGAGGGCCTGGAGCTGATCAACAGCAACCCCTACGGCAACGGCACCGCGATCTTCACCAACGACGGCGGCGCGGCCCGGCGCTTCCAGAGCGAGGTCGAGGTCGGCATGGTCGGCATCAACGTGCCGATCCCGGTCCCGGTCGCCTACTACTCCTTCGGCGGCTGGAAGGCCTCGCTCTTCGGCGACAGCCACGCCTACGGCGCGGACGGCGTCCACTTCTTCACCCGCAGCAAGGCCGTGACGTCCCGCTGGCTCGACCCGAGCCACGGCGGCATCAACCTGGGCTTCCCCACCAACTCCTGATCCACGCGGACCCGGCCCGGCCACGACACCTCGTCGTCGCCGGGCCGGACCCGTATCCGGAACGTGATGCCAGCACGAGCTGCCGGAACGAGCTGCCAGAACGTGTTGAACGAACGAGCGTCACGCTCCTAGCGTGGACGCATGCCCAACCAGCGCCCGGAGAACCGGTCAGGACTGCTGCGCCGCGCGGCGTCGCTCTTCCAGCGGCAGGGCTATCACGCCGGCGGGTTGAACGAACTGCTGATCGACAGGGACTTCCCCGGCGGGAAGGAGCAGCTGGCCGTGGAGGCCGTGCTGCTGACCGCCGCCGAACTGGGTGCGCAGATGACCGAGGTACTCGACCGGGCGGCAGACCCGGTGGCCGGCGTCGTCACCCTGGGAGCCCTCTTCGCCCGCCCGCTCGCCGAATCCGGCTACCAGGGCGGGAGCACGATATCGACCATCGCCCTGCAGCTGACCGCAGACCATCCGGAGATCCGTACGGCCTGCGCACGTGCTTATGCGGACTGGCTCGGCATCCTCGACCGGCGATTCCGGTCCTGGGGAGTGCCGGCGGGGGAGTCGGCCGCGTTGGCGGAGGTGGTCCTCTCGGGCATCGAGGGGGCACTCGTCCTGGCCAAGGTGCGCCGCGACTGCGCCCCGATCCACCAGGTCACCGCCCGTCTGGGCGCACTGGTGGCAGCCTGGTTTGACTCTCCTCGCGGGGACGCGTAGTGTCCTGCGAGTTGCCCTGCGGAGCCGTGGTGGCGACCAATCCCCTGAACATCCCGTACGGTCTTCTTTGTCGTGCGATTTTCCGGGAATTGCGCGGAATTCGCGTCACTGACGAGAAACCGCTAGAGTTTCACTCGTCGGAACGGGCCGGAAACGGCGCGGGAAGACGGAGCAGGAACTGGCGAAACAGACTGGTGAAACGGTCTGCTAAGCTAAACAACGAAGAACGAACGAAGCGCTCGGAGAGACCGGTGAAAGGGTCTTGAAGAAAGCGTCCGTTCCTTGAGAACTCAACAGCGTGCCAAAAGTCAACGCCAAATGTTGATACCCCGTCCGGCCACATCATGTGGACGGTCGAGGTTCCTTTGGGAAAAACTGTAGTAAACACTAGCGAGGACGCAGTGCACGGGATCGGCTATTCCGCCGGTCGCTGTGCCGCTCAACGCGGGTGCTGTTCCGATTACGGAATGACATTCACGGAGAGTTTGATCCTGGCTCAGGACGAACGCTGGCGGCGTGCTTAACACATGCAAGTCGAACGGTGAAGCCCTTCGGGGTGGATCAGTGGCGAACGGGTGAGTAACACGTGGGCAATCTGCCCTGCATTCTGGGACAAGCCTTGGAAACGAGGTCTAATACCGGATACGACGCATCCCCGCATGGGGTGTGCGTGGAAAGCTCCGGCGATGCAGGATGAGCCCGCGGCCTATCAGCTTGTTGGTGGGGTAATGGCCTACCAAGGCGACGACGGGTAGCCGGCCTGAGAGGGCGACCGGCCACACTGGGACTGAGACACGGCCCAGACTCCTACGGGAGGCAGCAGTGGGGAATATTGCACAATGGGCGAAAGCCTGATGCAGCGACGCCGCGTGAGGGATGACGGCCTTCGGGTTGTAAACCTCTTTCAGCAGGGAAGAAGCGCAAGTGACGGTACCTGCAGAAGAAGCACCGGCTAACTACGTGCCAGCAGCCGCGGTAATACGTAGGGTGCGAGCGTTGTCCGGAATTATTGGGCGTAAAGAGCTCGTAGGCGGCTTGTCACGTCGGATGTGAAAGCCCGGGGCTTAACTCCGGGTCTGCATTCGATACGGGCAGGCTAGAGTGTGGTAGGGGAGATCGGAATTCCTGGTGTAGCGGTGAAATGCGCAGATATCAGGAGGAACACCGGTGGCGAAGGCGGATCTCTGGGCCATTACTGACGCTGAGGAGCGAAAGCGTGGGGAGCGAACAGGATTAGATACCCTGGTAGTCCACGCCGTAAACGTTGGGAACTAGGTGTGGGTCACATTCCACGTGGTCCGCGCCGCAGCTAACGCATTAAGTTCCCCGCCTGGGGAGTACGGCCGCAAGGCTAAAACTCAAAGGAATTGACGGGGGCCCGCACAAGCAGCGGAGCATGTGGCTTAATTCGACGCAACGCGAAGAACCTTACCAAGGCTTGACATATACCGGAAACGGCCAGAGATGGTCGCCCCCTTGTGGTCGGTATACAGGTGGTGCATGGTTGTCGTCAGCTCGTGTCGTGAGATGTTGGGTTAAGTCCCGCAACGAGCGCAACCCTCGTTCTGTGTTGCCAGCGAGTAATGTCGGGGACTCACAGGAGACTGCCGGGGTCAACTCGGAGGAAGGTGGGGACGACGTCAAATCATCATGCCCCTTATGTCTTGGGCTGCACACGTGCTACAATGGCCGGTACAATGAGCTGCGATACCGCGAGGTGGAGCGAATCTCAAAAAGCCGGTCTCAGTTCGGATTGGGGTCTGCAACTCGACCCCATGAAGTCGGAGTTGCTAGTAATCGCAGATCAGCATTGCTGCGGTGAATACGTTCCCGGGCCTTGTACACACCGCCCGTCACGTCACGAAAGTCGGTAACACCCGAAGCCGGTGGCCTAACCCGCAAGGGAAGGAGCTGTCGAAGGTGGGACCAGCGATTGGGACGAAGTCGTAACAAGGTAGCCGTACCGGAAGGTGCGGCTGGATCACCTCCTTTCTAAGGAGCTCTTCTCCCGGCTTCGGTCGGGCAGAGGGCCAGTACACCGGCGACTGTCCGGTGCTGGTTCGCTCATGGGTGGAACGTTGACTATTCGGCGCGATCATCGTCATGGACACGAGTACTGCTTCGGCGTGGAAAGTTCTGTGGGTGTTGGTCGGGTCGGGCACGTTGTTGGGTCCTGAGGGCACGGCCGCAAGGTCTGTCTTCGGTACGCCGGCCCCAGTGAACTTTATGCCGTTGTGGTGTGGGGGTGATGGGTGGCTGGTCGTTGCTTGAGAACTGCACAGTGGACGCGAGCATCTGTGGCCAAGTTTTTAAGGGCGCACGGTGGATGCCTTGGCACTAGGAACCGATGAAGGACGTGGGAGGCCGCGATAGGCCCCGGGGAGCTGTCAACCGAGCTTTGATCCGGGGGTGTCCGAATGGGGAAACCCGGCAGTCGTCATGGGCTGTCACCCGCTGCTGAACACATAGGCAGTGTGGAGGGAACGCGGGGAAGTGAAACATCTCAGTACCCGCAGGAAGAGAAAACAACCGTGATTCCGAGAGTAGTGGCGAGCGAAATCGGATGAGGCTAAACCGTAGTGGTGTGATACCCGGCAGGGGTTGCCATTGCGGGGTCGTGGGAAAATTCTTGATCGGTCTGCCGGCCGGTCGGAGAGTCAGAAACCGTATGGGTAGTCGAAGGACATGCGAAAGGTCCGGCGTAGAGGGTAAGACCCCCGTAGACGAAACCTGTACGGCTCTCTTGAGTTTCTCCCAAGTAGCACGGAGCCCGAGAAATTCCGTGTGAATCTGGCGGGACCACCCGCTAAGCCTAAATATTCCCTAGTGACCGATAGCGGACAGTACCGTGAGGGAATGGTGAAAAGTACCGCGGGAGCGGAGTGAAATAGTACCTGAAACCGTGTGCCTACAAGCCGTGGGAGCGTCGCAGCGTGTGCTTGCACATAGCTGTCGTGACTGCGTGCCTTTTGAAGAATGAGCCTGCGAGTTTGCGGTGTGTTGCGAGGTTAACCCGTGTGGGGTAGCCGTAGCGAAAGCGAGTCCGAATAGGGCGGTTTAGTAGCGCGCCCAAGACCCGAAGCGGAGTGATCTAGCCATGGGCAGGTTGAAGCGCGGGTAAGACCGTGTGGAGGACCGAACCCACCAGGGTTGAAAACCTGGGGGATGACCTGTGGTTAGGGGTGAAAGGCCAATCAAACTCCGTGATAGCTGGTTCTCCCCGAAATGCATTTAGGTGCAGCGTCGCGTGTTTCTTGCCGGAGGTAGAGCACTGGATAGGCGATGGGCCCCACCGGGTTACTGACCTTAGCCAAACTCCGAATGCCGGTAAGTGAGAGCGCGGCAGTGAGACTGTGGGGGATAAGCTCCATGGTCGAGAGGGAAACAGCCCAGAACACCGGCTAAGGCCCCTAAGCGTGTGCTAAGTGGGAAAGGATGTGGAGTCGCAGAGACAACCAGGAGGTTGGCTTAGAAGCAGCCACCCTTTAAAGAGTGCGTAATAGCTCACTGGTCAAGTGATTCCGCGCCGACAATGTAGCGGGGCTCAAGTACACCGCCGAAGCCGTGTCATTGCAGCTTAACTCCTAACGGGGGCTGTGATGGGTAGGGGAGCGTCGTGTGCCGGGTGAAGCGGCGGCGGAAGCCAGTCGTGGACGGTATACGAGTGAGAATGCAGGCATGAGTAGCGATACAAGAGTGGGAAACTCTTGCGCCGATTGACCAAGGGTTCCTGGGTCAAGCTGATCTGCCCAGGGTAAGTCGGGACCTAAGGCGAGGCCGACAGGCGTAGTCGATGGACAACGGGTTGATATTCCCGTACCCGCTTTGAAGCGCCAACGTCGAACCTCTGAATGCTAAAGCCGTGAAGCCGTCTCGGATCCTTCGGGTGATGAGGAGTGGTGGAGCCGCTGACCCAACAGGGTAGTAGGTGAGCGATGGGGTGACGCAGGAAGGTAGTCCAGCCCGGGCGGTGGTAGTCCCGGGGTAAGGGTGTAGGGCGTTGTGTAGGCAAATCCGCACAACATGAGCCTGAGACCTGATGCCGAGCCGATTGTGGTGAAGTGGATGATCCTATGCTGTCGAGAAAAGCCTCTAGCGAGTTTCATGGCGGCCCGTACCCCAAACCGACTCAGGTGGTCAGGTAGAGAATACCGAGGCGTTCGGGTGAACTATGGTTAAGGAACTCGGCAAAATGCCCCCGTAACTTCGGGAGAAGGGGGGCCGGAACTGGTGACGAGTCTTGCACTCCGAGCTGGGGCCGGCCGCAGAGACCAGCGAGAAGCGACTGTTTACTAAAAACACAGGTCCGTGCGAAGCCGTAAGGCGATGTATACGGACTGACGCCTGCCCGGTGCTGGAACGTTAAGGGGACCGGTTAGTTCTGTTTCGACGGAGCGAAGCTGAGAACTTAAGCGCCAGTAAACGGCGGTGGTAACTATAACCATCCTAAGGTAGCGAAATTCCTTGTCGGGTAAGTTCCGACCTGCACGAATGGCGTAACGACTTCTCGACTGTCTCAACCATAGGCCCGGTGAAATTGCATTACGAGTAAAGATGCTCGTTTCGCGCAGCAGGACGGAAAGACCCCGGGACCTTTACTATAGCTTGATATTGGTGTTCGGTTCGGCTTGTGTAGGATAGGTGGGAGACTGTGAAGCGGCCACGCCAGTGGTTGTGGAGTCGTCGTTGAAATACCACTCTGGTCGTGCTGGATGTCTAACCTGGGTCCGTGATCCGGATCAGGGACAGTGTCTGGTGGGTAGTTTAACTGGGGCGGTTGCCTCCTAAAATGTAACGGAGGCGCCCAAAGGTTCCCTCAGCCTGGTTGGCAATCAGGTGTTGAGTGTAAGTGCACAAGGGAGCTTGACTGTGAGACCGACGGGTCGAGCAGGTGCGAAAGCAGGGACTAGTGATCCGGCGGTGGCTTGTGGAAGCGCCGTCGCTCAACGGATAAAAGGTACCCCGGGGATAACAGGCTGATCTTCCCCAAGAGTCCATATCGACGGGATGGTTTGGCACCTCGATGTCGGCTCGTCGCATCCTGGGGCTGGAGTAGGTCCCAAGGGTTGGGCTGTTCGCCCATTAAAGCGGTACGCGAGCTGGGTTTAGAACGTCGTGAGACAGTTCGGTCCCTATCCGCTGCGCGCGCAGGAGTCTTGAGAAGGGCTGTCCCTAGTACGAGAGGACCGGGACGGACGAACCTCTGGTGTGCCAGTTGTCCTGCCAAGGGCATGGCTGGTTGGCTACGTTCGGGAGGGATAACCGCTGAAAGCATCTAAGCGGGAAGCCTGCTTCGAGATGAGGACTCCCACCACCATTGAGTGGGTAAGGCTCCCAGTAGACGACTGGGTTGATAGGCCGGATGTGGAAGCCCTGTGAGGGGTGGAGCTGACCGGTACTAATAGGCCGAGGGCTTGTCCATAGTTGCTACGCGTCCACTGTGTTGTTCTGAAGAAACGACCCCTGCTTCCGGCAGCGTGTTAGTCGATATCTTCATAGTGTTTCGGTGGTCATAGCGTGAGGGAAACGCCCGGTTACATCCCGAACCCGGAAGCTAAGCCTCACAGCGCCGATGGTACTGCAGGGGGGACCCTGTGGGAGAGTAGGACGCCGCCGAACAACCTTTATCGAAGAGCCCCCTGACCATAGGTCAGGGGGCTCTTCGGCATGTCCGGACTCAGATGGAGTCAGAGGGACTCAGACGGAGCGGACGAGGTTGTTCGTCCAGGTCTGTGCGTTGAGGACGGAGTCGCCGGCGTAGGTGAAGGTCAGGGTCTGCAGGCCGCGCTTCATGGGCTTGAGCGTCACCGTTGCCCGGCCGTGGGCGAGTTCGGCGGATCCGAGCAGCGTGCGACCGTCGTAGACGCGGATCCAGCCGGTCGGGGTGGTACCGGGAGCGGTCAGCACGAAGTTGAACCTGCCGTGGGCCAGATGGCTGACGTCCGGGATGCCGTTGCCTCGCGGGGACCAGCTGAGGTCGGGCCAGTTCTTGAGGACGTTGACGGTGATGGCGGAGTCGACCTGGATCACGCCCTCGGCGTCCACATAGGACATGAGGATGCTGTGGAGGCCGAGGCCGAGGCGGCTCGATGCGATGGAAATGCTTGCCTGGCCGTGGGCGTTCACGGCCGGTTGGCCGAGCAGGCTGCCGTTCTCGGCGGTGAAGACGATACGGCCGCTGGTGACGGCCCGCCCGGCGTCGCGCACGGTCTCCGTGTAGGTCTGCGACGAGCCGTAGAGGATGTTCGGGGCGACCGTGCCCGTGACGCTGTAGGCGGGGTTCGGGAAGGTGTCCGCCATTGCCGGCGGGGTTGAACAGGACAGCACGCCCACGACTGCGGCTGCCGAGACGGCTGCGGTAGCGAGCTTGGGGGACAGGGGCATCGACGGTCTCCTGGTTGATCTCCGGTCGAAATGACGATCATGTTATATCTCGGCTCGCGCAGGCCAGTTCGACCGGGCCTACCATCGACTTCGCACCGCACAGCTCTCCGAGCCGACAAGGACGCAGAACCATGACCGACCTTCCTGTCAGTCACTTCCAGGGCAGTGACGGCACCGAACTGGTCTATCGGGAGGTCGGGGAGGGACGTCCGGTGGTGCTGTTCCACGGCTACCTGACCAACGGTCCGCTCAACTGGGTGCGCTTCGGCCACGCGGCCCGGTTGGCCGAGCTCGGCTACCGCGTGGTCCTGCCGGATCTGCGCGGTCATGGCGACAGCGCGAAGCCGCACGACGCTGCGGCCTACCGGCCCGACGGGCTGGTGGACGACGGCTTCGCCCTGCTTGCGCATCTCGGACTGCACGGGGCCAAGGCCACGGGTGAGGGTGGCTACGACCTCGGCGGCTACTCGATGGGCGGCCGCACGGTGGCGCGGATGCTGGTCCGGGGCGCCAGGCCGGGCCGGGCCGTGGTGGCCGGGGTCGGTTTGGAGGGGCTGCTCGACACCGACTACCGACGCGACCGGTTCCGCCACTTCCTCACCCACCTCGGCACGTTTCCGGTCGGCACCCCCGGCTGGGAGGTGGAAGCCTTCCTGCGGTGGACCGGTGGTGATCCGGCGGCCCTGCTGCACGTGCTGGGGACCTCGGTGGACACCTCCAAGGAGGAGCTGGCACGGGTCGCCGTGCCGACGCTGCTGCTGATGGGGGCGCACGACCACGACCACGGCTCGGCCGAGGACCTGGCCGCGCTGCTGCCGAAGGGCCGGTGCGTCAACGTGCCCGGCACCCACATGAGCGTGGTCCCGAAGCCCGAGTTCGGCGCGGCGATCGCGGAGTTCCTCGGACCAGCCTGAGTCCGTACCAGCGGAGGCGGTTCAGCGGGGACGTGGAGCCCAGCGGACCAGGCACCAGAGGATCACGCCGGTGAGGCTCCAGCCGGCCACCACGTCCAGGAACCAGTGGTAGTTGCACCAGATCAGGGTGACGCCGACGCCGAAGCAGACGAAGGCCGTCGCGCCGTGCAGCAGTCGGCGCAACCGGCCCGAGGCGAGGGTGAGCCCGAGCAGCCAGGCGGCGGTGCCCAGGCAGACGCCGGAGGTGGACGTGTGGCCGGAGGGGAACCAGCCCCACTCGCCCGGCGACATCGGCTGGCCCTCGGGCCCGGGGCGTCCGATCAGGATCTTGCCCGGGATCACCGTGGCGAAGAGCGCGGCCCCGGCCAGCAGGGAGACCGCCAACGGCTTCCAGGAGCGGGCCCGGACGGCGGCGGTCAGGGTGCCGAGCACCATGAGCGGGATGGCCACGGCCGAGCTGCCGAAGTCCGTCCAGTAGTCGGCGAGGGTGTTCAGCCAGGTTGCCGAGGACTCGGCGACCAGGTGCACGGTGGTGTGCCGGACCCAGCGGTCGACGGCCAGCAGTGGGCCGTGGGTGACGACCTGCTCGGTGAGGACGACGAGGACCAGCAGCAGCGCGACCGGGAACCAGATGGACTTCAGCACGGCCTCCAGCACGGCCGTGAACCGGCGCAGGACGCGGAGAAGCAGCCCCGGAGCAGGGGGGAGAGCTCCGGGGCTGCTGTGTTGATCGCCTGTCCGCGTGGCCCGGGGGGTTTGAGCGTGGCGGACGGTCGATCGGCTGAGGGGCTGCGGGCCGGAGCCCGCCGTGGTGTCCTCGGCGGTGTTTCGTCGGTGAGGGTCAGTCACCGGCGAGGGCTGCTTCTCCATCTGTCATGACAGTACGTCACCGGGGCGCAGGGTGCGATCCACCTCACCCACCCGCCATCAGGTCCGCACACCTTCTTCACGACGTGGCGGGAAAAGCCGCTCGCGCGGTGCCGGGGCCGTCGTCCCGCGGAGTGGTTGTCACCCAGCGTGACAACTGCACGAGCAACGCCGACGGCCCGACCCGGAGGGAGATCCGGGTCGGGCCGTCGACGGCTGTCCCGCCACAGGGCGGAAGGGTGGGTGGGTCAGACCGCGGCGAAGGCGCCCTCGATGATGTCGAGGCCCTCGGCGAGCAGGTGCTCCGGCATGACCAGCGGCGGCAGGAAGCGCAGCACGTTGCCGTAGGTGCCGGCGGTGAGGACCAGCAGGCCCTCGGCGTGGCAGGCCTTGGCGATGGCCGCGGTGATCTCCGGGTTGGGCTCCTTGCTGCCGGGCTTGACCAGCTCGACCGCGATCATCGCGCCGCGGCCGCGGACGTCGCCGATCACGTCGAACTTCTCCTGCATGGCGCGCAGGCGGGGGAGCATGGTCTCGCCGATGGCCTGGGCCCTGGCGTTGAGGTCCAGCTCCTTCATGGTCTCGATGGAGCCGAGCGCGGCGGCGCAGGCGACGGGGTTGCCGCCGTAGGTCCCGCCCAGACCGCCGGAGTGGGCGGCGTCCATGATCTCGGCGCGGCCGGTGACCGCGGCGAGCGGGAGGCCGCCGGCGATGCCCTTGGCGGTGGTGATCAGGTCGGGGACGATGTTCTCGTCGTTGCAGGCGAACCACTGGCCGGTGCGGCAGAAGCCGGTCTGGATCTCGTCCGCGACGAAGACGATGCCGTTGGCCTTGGCGAACTCGACCAGGGCGGGCAGGAAGCCCTTGGCCGGCTCGATGAAGCCGCCCTCGCCCTGGATGGGCTCGATCACGATCGCGGCGACGTTCTCCGCGCCGATCTGCTTGGTGATGATCTCGATGGCCTGCGCGGCGGCCTCGGTCGCGGCGTTCTCCGCGCCGGTCAGCCAGCGGTAGGGGTACGCCACCGGGACGCGGTAGACCTCGGGCGCGAACGGACCGAAGCCCTGCTTGTAGGGCATGTTCTTCGCGGTCATGCCCATGGTCAGGTTGGTGCGGCCGTGGTAACCGTGGTCGAAGACCACGACGGCCGTGCGCTTGGTGTAGGCCCGCGCGATCTTGACGGCGTTCTCGACGGCCTCGGCGCCCGAGTTGAAGAGCGCGGTGCGCTTCTCGTGGTCGCCCGGGGTCAGCTCGTTGAGCTGCTCGGCCACGGCTACGTAGCCCTCGTAAGGGGTGACCATGAAGCAGGTGTGGGTGAACGCGGCCAGCTGCTCGGCGGCGCGGTCCACGACAGCCTTGGCGCTGTTGCCGACGTTGGTCACGGCGATGCCCGCGCCGAAGTCGATCAGCGAGTTGCCGTCCACGTCCTCGACCACGCCGCCACCCGCGCGGGTGATGTAGACGGGGAGGGTGGTGCCGACGCCCGCGGCGACCGCGGCGAGCTTGCGCGCCTGCAGTTCCTGCGACTTCGGGCCGGGGATGGCGGTGACGATCCGGCGCTCCTGGGGGAGCGAGGGGCCGCCGGGCAGCTGCCCGGCGCTGGACGGAACAGCGCTCATGAGGTGTCTCCCAGGGAGGTGGGGGTGGTGGCGCGGACGGCGCTTCGTTACAGGCAGGCTACGACGGCGGGAATGGGGTCGCATACGCCGAAGGGGAGTGGTGCGGGGCCCGAGTTGTCCTGGCCGGACAGCGCCGCCGATCCTGCGTGCCTCTGCTCAGGGGGTCTCCCGCTGCACTAGATTGAGAGCTTTGGACGGGTGGGCGCGCGCGAGGGAGCGGGACTGCGATGTCACTGGAAGGCGCGCGGGGGCGACAGGCCGATCGGGCGGACGGTCCCGCATTCGGCAAGCCGTACTTTCCCGGCCCCGCTGAAGGCTCGTCAATGACCGCCGCGCCGGGCCGGGGCGGCCGGGGCTGGGGTCCGCCCGCAGCCCCCCCGGGACCGGCCCCGGCGCTGCCGCCGATGCAACCACCGGGCCTGGAGCAGGGGTTCGACCTGGTGGGATGGCTCTCGGCGCCCCGGAACTCCGGGACGCCCGGGATCTTCGGCCTGGGCCCGGCCGCCCGGCCGGCGCGGGAGTCCGCGGACGAGGCGCCCGGCGTCCCGGCCTGGAAGCTGCTGCTCCGGGCGCTGCTGAACCTGGTGGTGGCCTGGGAGGTCTTCTACTACCTCGGCAGTCTGATCGGGGCGGAGGTCAACATACTGCTGCGGCCCTACGTCGGCGGCGGGTTCGGCCTGATGCTCACCAACTGGCTGGTGGACCTGATCGAGATCGCGCTGCTGGCCAAGCTCTTCGGCCGGATGGGCCGGTGGCCGCTGGTCTGGCGGCGCTACGGGCTGCCGACCGCGCGGGTGCTGGCCCGGCGGCTGGCCGGGGCGACCGAGGGACGGGTGGCGATCCCGGTCCAGGGCCTCGGCCATCCGGCGCAGCCGGAGGACCCCTGGCAGGCCTTCCGGGCGCTGGCCCATGCCGAGGACCTGCAGCTGCTGGACCAGGAGACCGCGCAGGGCCGGGTCGACGACGTCGACCACCAGCGGCTCAACCGGGCGCTGGACTATGTGCGCGACCAGCCCGAGCGGCTGACCGCACTGCTGGACGCGGTCCGCGACCACGGTGCCGCCGCCTGCGGCCACCCCTCCGGTGCGCGGGACCTGCCGGGCCGCGCGGCCCGGCACGACCTGCTGCTGCGGCAGGTCAGGATCGGCGCCACCCAGGACGTTCCGAAGAACCCGCCCGCCTACCGGGGCACGGACCTCGCGCTCGACCCGGTGCTGCTCGGGACCTCGCTGCTGGCGGTCGGTCCGGCCGGGACCGGCAAGACCGCGCGACTGGCCCGCCCGGTGGCCGAGGCGCTGTGCCTCCAGGCGCTGGCCGGGACCGCCGCGGTCGTGGTCGTCGGTGCGGACGACGCCGACCTCGGCCCGGACGCCTGGTACGACGTGGTCGTGGATCCCGGACCGGGCGCCGACCACCGCACCGGCTACGGCCTGGACCTCTTCGGCGGCGCGCGCTCCGCGGACGCCGCCGCCGCGCAGCTGGCCGACGCGCTGCTGCCGGACGAGCTGGCCTCCCGTGCCGACGCCGCCCGGCAGGCGCTGCAGCAGGTCGTCGGCCCGTTCCGGGCCGCGCACCGGCGGCCGCCGGGCGTGCGCGAGCTGGTGCAGCTGCTGCGCGGGGAGCCGGCGGCCTGGGCCGGGCTGCAGGAGGCGCTGGGCTCGCAGGGGCTGCTGGAGGAACACCGGTACGAGCTGGCGCAGCGGGAGCGGACGCACGGCCAGGTGGACGATCCGGGGGCGCTGCTGGCCGATCGGCTGGCGCTGCTGGACCGGCCGGTGTTCGCCGGCAGCTTCAACCCCTCGGCCCGCTCTGCGGCCCGGTCGGCCGCGGCCCGGCCGCTGTTCGCGATGCACGCGCTCGACCATCCGCTGCGGGTGCGGGTGAAACTGCCGGAGCAGAGCCACCCGGAGGCGGCGCGGATCATCGCCCGGCTGGCCGTCGGCCAGTTCCTGCACGCCGCCGCGGCCCGGCAGGACCGCTCGCTGTTCGCCGGACTGGTCGTCGACGACGCCTCGACCGTGATCGACAACCAGACCGTGCGCGGACTGCAGCGGCTGCGCGGCGCCCATGCCGGGGCGGTGCTGCTGCTGCGGACCCTGGTCGACCTGCCGGAGCCGCTGCGGGCGCCGCTGTTCGGGGCGGTCGGCGGCAGGATGGCGTTCCCGGGGATCGCCCCCTGGGACGGCAAGCTGTTCGCCGAGACCTGGGGCACGGTCTGGGTCGACGAGCGGGACGTCACCCGGGCGCCGGACACCTCCGGCGGCTTCCTGAAGCGCGGCTGGCGGGGAGCCAGGGCGCTGCTGGAGGGCGAGCGGGCGGAGACCGAGAGCGTCACCACCCGGCGGGTGGAACGGCGGCGCTGGTCGCCCTCGGACCTGGCACAGGTGCTGCCCGGCGGTCACGCGGTGCTGTCGCTGACGGCGGTGGACGGTACGCCGGTCCCGCCGCTGCTGGTCGATCTGCGCGGCTGAGGGGTCCCACGGCGGGCAGCTACTCGCACCTCGGCCGACATGCACTGGGACGGTGCGGCAGAATCAGTAGTGGCCGTTGTCCTCGACGGCCAGTAAGCGCAGTCGCCGGCAGTGTCGCCGGCGGCGCTCTGCCCGTCGAAGGTGCCATGTCTCTCAAGAGCGCAGCCCCGCAAGCCACTGTCCGGGCGACCGCGGTGACCCTGTCCGCCCTGGTCGCGATGGACGGGCTGCACCTGGTCGTGCTGGCCGGTGAGCAGCAGCTCGACCGTCCGGTGCGCTGGGTGCACACGAGCGAGCTCGACGACCCGGCCCCCTATCTGGAGGGCGGCGAGCTGCTGCTCACCACCGGGCTGAAGCTCGGCCGGAGCAAGGAGAAACTGCGCCAGTACGTCCACCGGCTGGCCGACGCCGGGGTGGCCGGGCTCGGCTTCGGCATCGGCCTCACCTACGGCGAGGTCCCGGCCGCGCTGGTCGAGGCCGCGGCCGAGCGGGGGCTGCCCCTGCTGGAGGTGCCGCAGCCGACACCGTTCATCGCCATCAGCAAGGCGGTCACCGCCGCCCTCGCCGCCGAGCAGTACCAGGCCGTCACCACCAGCATCGAGGCCCAGGAGGAGCTGACCCGGGCCGCCCTCGGCCAGGACGGCACCACCGCGCTGATCGCCCGGCTCGCGGCCCGGCTCGGCGGCTGGGCCGCGCTCTACGACGCCTCGGGCGCGGTGGTGGTCGCCGCGCCGGGCTGGGCCGCACGCCGCGCCGGGCGGCTGCGTCCCGAGGTGGAGCGGTTGCGGGACCGGCCCGCGCCGAGCAGCGCCGCGCTCCAGGGCCGTCCCCGGACCGCCCAGGAGCAGGACCGCGGCGACGAGCCCTCGGGCGAGCGGGCCGGCGAGGCCGAGGGCGGGGACTTCGTGGTGCTCCAGTCGCTCGGCGCGGACCGCCGGGCCCGGGGCTTCCTCGCGGTCGGCACCGAGGACCGGTTGAAGCCCGGCGAGCGCTACATCGTGAACGGCGCCGTCGCGCTGCTCACCCTCACCCTGGAACGCTCCCGGGACCTGCGCCGGGCCGAGGAGCGGATGCGCACGGCGCTGCTGCGGCTGGTGCTGGCCGGCGAGACCGGGACCGCCAGGGAGGTCGCCGGGGCGCTGCTCGGCGGGCTGCCCGAGGGCTCGGTCCGGGTGCTGGTCGCCGCGGGCGAGGGGTTGGCGCTGCTGGGCGACGTCGCCGAGCAGAGCGCGACCCGGGCGGGGGAGCCGCTGCTGCTGGCCACCGAGGGCGACCGGTTGGTGCTGCTCGCGGTCGAGGGCGGGGCGGTCCACACGGACTGCGTCGCCGCCGTCCAGGATTTCGACACCGTCTCGCTGGGCATCTCCGGACCGGCCACGCCGGAGACGGCCGGCGCCGCGTTCGCCCAGGCCGAGCGGGCGCTGGCGGTGGCGCTGCGCGGCGGGCGGCGCAGCGTCGACCACGACGAGGTGGGCAGCGGGTCGCTGCTGCCGCTGCTGGCCGACGAGGCGGTGCTGGCCTTCGCCGACGGGCTGCTGCGTCCGCTGCGCGAGCACGACCGGACCGCGCGCGGCGACCTGGAGGCGAGCCTCCAGGCCTGGCTGTCGCGGCACGGCCAGTGGGACGCCGCCGCGGCCGACCTGGGCGTTCACCGGCACACCCTGCGCTACCGGATGCGCCGGGTGGAGGAGCTGCTCGGCCGTACCCTGGACGACGCCGACGTCCGGATGGAGCTGTGGCTGGCGCTGCGGGCGCGCGGCCGGGTCTGATGTTCGCCCCCGGGTCGGCGGCGTCATGCGCCAGTCCGTAGTGCGGACCGGTCGGACCAGGACGCGACGGACAAGCTACGGGTGCGCCCCGGCGTCCTACCGTGGACCCAGACATCCTTTCCCCGACCGCCAGTACGGCCGGGGCGCAGCAGAAAGGCCGGTGACCTCGGTGACCAGCACCCACGCATTCTGGCTGGCCGGTCGGCAGGAGCACGGCACGGAGTCCTTCGAGGTCCGGCACCCCTGGGACGACAGCCTGGTCGGCACGGTCAGCGTGCCGACCGAGGCCCAGGTGGAGGCGGCCGTCGCCGCCGCCGTCGCGGTGCAGGACGAGTTCGCCGCCACCCCCGCGTACGTCCGCGCCGCCGCGCTGGACCATGTCGCCAAGCGGCTGACCGAGCGGACCGAGGAGCTCGCCCGGCTGATCACCGCCGAGAACGGCAAGCCGATCAAGTGGGCGCGCGGCGAGATCGGCCGGGCCGCCTCGGTGTTCCGCTGGGCGGCGGAGGAGGCCCGTCGCTTCAACAGCGGTGAGGGCCAGCGGCTGGACACCGACGCCGGCGGCACCGGGCGGCTGGCGATCACCCGCCGCTTCCCCAAGGGCGTCGTGCTCGGCATCGCGCCGTTCAACTTCCCGCTGAACCTGGTCGCGCACAAGGTCGCCCCGGCGATCGCGGTCGGCGCGCCGATCATCCTGAAGCCGGCCCCGGCGACCCCGATCTCGGCGCTGGTGCTGGGCGAGATCCTGGCCGAGACCGACCTGCCGGCCGGGTCCTGGAGCGTGCTGACGGTCTCCAACGACCGGATGCCGGCCCTGGTCCAGGACAAGCGGCTGCCGGTGATCTCCTTCACCGGTTCCGACATCGTCGGCTACCAGATCCTCGACTCGGTGCCGCGCAAGCACGTCACCCTGGAGCTGGGCGGCAACGCCGCCGCCGTCGTGCTGGCCGACTGGTCCAGCGAGGCGGACCTGGAGTGGGCCGCGACCCGGATCGCGACCTTCGCCAACTACCAGGGCGGCCAGTCCTGCATCTCGGTGCAGCGGGTGCTGGCCGACGCGGCGGTCTACGACCGGCTGGTCGAGAAGGTCGTCGCCAAGGTCGGCGCGCAGGTCACCGGCAACCCCGCGGACGAGACCGTGGACGTCGGCCCGCTGGTCAACGAGGCGGCGGCGAAGCGGGTCGAGTCCTGGGTGGACGAGGCCGTGGCGGCCGGCGCGCAGCTGCACACCGGCGGCAAGCGCGAGGGCGCGACCTACGCCCCGACCGTCCTGTCCGACGTCCCGGCCGGGGTCCGGCTGGCGACCGAGGAGGTCTTCGGCCCGGTGCTGACGCTGACCCGGGTCGAGGGCGTGGACGCGGCCTTCGCCGCCGTCAACGACTCCAAGTTCGGTCTGCAGGCGGGTGTGTTCACGCACGACGTGCAGACCGCGTTCCGCGCCCACCGGGAGCTGGAGGTCGGCGGTGTGATCATCGGCGACGCGCCCTCCTACCGGGCCGACCAGATGCCGTACGGCGGCGTCAAGGACTCCGGCGTGGGCCGCGAGGGCGTGGCCTTCGCGATGGCGGACTACACCTACGAGCGGGTCATGGTGCTGACCGGCCTGGCGCTCTGACGCTCCGTCCGGCAACGAACCCCGGGCGGGTGTGCGGCACTGCCGTACACCCGCCCGGGGTTTTCGCGTTCGGGGGGCGCACCCCGGGATCCTGCATCACCTATGGTGATCTGTCGGTCACCGGGCGTACGGTCGGGTAGAACCCGTCGGTAACGCGTCCCGAGGTGGTGCCCGATGTCCGTCCCCACGCCTTCTGCCGCCGGCCATGCCGACCCTGCCGCCCCCAGGGTCACCGAGCGCGAGGCCCGCCGGGTCGCGGAGGAGGCCCGGGAGCAGGACTGGCGCCGGCCCAGCTTCGCCAAGGAGCTGTTCCTCGGCCGGTTCCGGCTGGACCTGATCCATCCGCACCCGCTGCCGGAGCCGGAGTCGGTGCGCGTGGGGGAGGAGTTCCTGGCGCGGTTGACCGAGTTCTGCGTGACGAAGATCGACGGCGCGCTGGTCGAGCGCGAGGCGCGGATCCCGGACGAGGTGGTGCGCGGCCTCCAGGAGCTCGGGGTCTTCGGGATGAAGATCGACCGCGAGTACCAGGGGCTCGGGCTGAGCCAGCTGTACTACAACCGGGCGCTGGCGCTGATCGGCAGCGTCAGCCCGGCGATCGGCGCGCTGGTGTCGGCGCACCAGTCGATCGGCGTCCCCCAGCCGTTGAAGCTGTTCGGGACGGCGGAGCAGAAGCAGCGCTTCCTCGGACGCTGCGCCCGGACCGACATCAGCGCCTTCCTGCTGACCGAGCCGGACGTCGGCAGCGACCCGGCCCGGCTGGCCACCGCCGCCGTGCCGACCGAGGACGGCTCCGCCTACCTGCTGGACGGCGTCAAGCTGTGGACCACCAACGGGGTGGTGGCCGACCTGCTGGTGGTGATGGCCCGGGTGCCGAAGTCGGCCGGGCACCGGGGCGGGATCAGCGCCTTCGTGGTGGAGGCGGACTCGCCGGGGATCACCGTCGAGCAGCGCAACGCCTTCATGGGGCTGCGCGGTCTGGAGAACGGCGTCACCCGGTTCCACCGGGTGCGGGTGCCGGCCGAGAACCTGATCGGCGCCGAGGGCGCGGGCCTGCGGATCGCGCTGACCACCCTGAACACCGGTCGGCTGTCGCTGCCGGCGAGCTGCGCGGGGGCCGGCAAGTGGTGCCTGCGGATCGCCCGCGAGTGGTCGGCGGCCCGCGAGCAGTGGGGGCGGCCGATCGCCGAGCACGAGGCGGTGGCGCAGAAGATCTCCTTCATCGCGGCCACCACCTTCGCGCTGGAGGCGGTGCTCGACCTGTCCAGCCAGATGGCCGACGAGGACCGCAACGACATCCGGATCGAGGCGGCCCTCGCCAAGCTCTACGGCTCGGAGATGGGCTGGCGGATCGCGGACGAGCTGGTGCAGATCCGCGGCGGCCGCGGCTACGAGACGGCGGCCTCGCTGGCGGCGCGCGGCGAGCGGGCGGTCCCGGCCGAGCAGGTGCTGCGGGACATGCGGATCAACCGGATCTTCGAGGGCTCCACCGAGATCATGCACCTGCTGATCGCCCGGGAGGCCGTGGACGCCCACCTCAAGGTCGCCGGGGACCTGATCGAGCCGGAGGCCGACCTGCGGCGCAAGGGCCGGGCGGCGGCCAGGGCCGGCGCCTTCTACGCCGGCTGGCTGCCCAAGCTGGCCACCGGTGCCGGACAACTGCCGACCTCCTACCGGGAGTTCCACCCGGCCGGGCACGCCGACCTGTCCGTGCAGCTGCGCTTCGTCGAGCGCGGTTCGCGGCGGCTGGCCCGCTCCACCTTCTACGCGATGTCCCGCTGGCAGGGCCGGATGGAGAGCAAGCAGGGATTCCTGGGGCGGATCGTCGACATCGGCGCGGAGCTGTTCGCGATGAGCGCGGTCTGCGTCCGCGCCGAGATGCTGCGGACCGGGGAGGGCGCCGACCCGGAGCAGGGCCGGGCCGCCTACGAGCTGGCCGACCTGTTCTGCCGTCAGTCCAGGATCCGGGTGGACGAGTTGTTCGCTCGGCTCTGGACCAACACCGACGACCTGGACCGCCGGGCGGCCCGGCGGGTGGTCGAGGGCCGCTACACCTGGCTGGAGGCGGGGGTGCTGGACCCCTCCGGCGAGGGCCCGTGGATCGCCGACTCGACGCCGGGCCCCTCCGCGCACGACAGCGTGCGCCGGCCGATCGGCTGAAGGCCCGCACGCTGCACGGAAGCGGCCTGCTATCCGATGCCTGACGCCTCGGTGAACCGAGTCACCAGGGAGACGAACCGGCCGGAGTCCTGGACGAGCATCGCGTGGCCGGCGTCAGGGAACATGACCAGCTCGGCGTGGGCGGCCCGCCGAGCGATGATGCTCGCGTTTCCGGGCGGGGTGATCTCGTCGAGGGAGCCGTTGGTGATCAGCATCGGGACGGTGCTGTCGGGCAGCCCGTCCCAGGTGCCCTCGAAGGACTCGTAGGCCTGTCCGGCCTGGTACTGACGCAGCAGCGTCTCGTCGCCGACCTTCTCCGGCGGGAGCAGACCGAGCTGCTGGATGTACGCGGTCCGCGCGGCGGTGGCGTCGGCCGGGAAGAGCAGGTCCAGCATCTGCGGCCCCGTGGTCCTGGGGCTGTTGAGCTCCTCGGCCACGGCGGGCGGCGTGTTGACGGCCTGGCTGCCGCCGAGGTCGCCGCCGGTGCTGACGAGCGCGCTGATCGCACCCGGGTGGAGCGCGGCGACGGTCAGACCGATCTCGCCGCCCATCGACCAGCCGAGCAGCGCGGGGTGCTGCAGACCCAGCGCCTTGATCAGACCGACGGTGTCGTCCGCCATGAGCGGAACGGTGTCCGGGACCGAGGTGTCGTCGCTCGTGTAGCCGACGCCGCGGTTGTCGAAGATCGTGACGCGGTAGTGCCGGCCGAGCCGGCTCAGCAGGTCGACGGTCCAGTCGCTCATGGTGCCGGTGTCACCCATGACCATGACGAGGTCCGGGCCGGAACCGAACTGGCGGTAGCCGATCCTGATGCCGTCGACCGGGATCCGGCGCACCGGCCCGAGGAACGCGCCCGGCCCGCTCGGGGCGGAGCCCGGGACGACGGCCGACGCCGCCGTGGCAGCGGTCACTGCCGTGGCCTGTGTGCTCGGCCTGCTGCTCGTGGCGCTGGTCGGGTGCCCGCCGCCGGACGAACAGGCGACCGCTCCGAGGGCCACCGTGGCGACGGCCACGGCCAGCCCGGGCAGGGTGCGGGTACGCGGCGTGCGGCGCGGTGCGGACATGGGGGACCTCCGTGCTGATCAGGTGCGGGTGGGGTGTTGAGCGAGATGAGCTGCGGATTCGGTGCGCGGCTCAGACGTAGGCGCCCGGGAGGTGGGCCGGCTCGTTCGCGTTGCGGTCGACCCGTGCCTGCAGCAGCTGGCCGCGGATGATGATGGTGCCCAGGCGGACGACCACCTCGCCGACCGCCATCAGGAGCAGGGCGACGACCCAGGCCTGGCCGCTGGTGATGTTGTGCGCGGCGGAGAAGCCGGTCAGGTGCGCGGCGCCGGAGGGATGGGTGGACCACACCGCGAAGCCCAGGCGGAAGCCCATGCTGATGATCCAGAGCGCGGCCGCGCTGCGGGAGGCCTTGATCAGCACGTGCCCGTCGGCGTGCCGGACGCGGGTGAGCAGACCGCCGGCGAGGCCGAAGGCGATCCCGGTGGCCGCGAAGACCACGGCCAGCAGCACGTCGTTGCCGGCGGTCGGGATGTTGCTCAGGTAGTTGCCGGCGGCCCAGGTGATCATGCCGAGCGGGAGCAGGATGGTGCGGGTGGTGAGCCGCTCCTCGCGCAGCTGGCGAAGGACGATGAGGAGGAGCGCGATGTCGATGAACCAGTCGGTCGTTGTCATGTCTAAGAGCATCCGCCGACGCGCTCCGAACTCCTTCAACCCAGAGGTGCAACCCGGGTGGAAGTCCGTGCCGCTACTGCTCGGTGTTGTCGACCAGGCCGAAGCGCCAGGCCCAGGCGATCAGCGCGCCGCGGTCGTCCAGCGCCAGCTTGGCCAGGACGTGGTTGAGGTGCGTCTTCACCGTCGCCTGGCTGACGACCAGCTCGTGCGCCACCTGTCGGTTGTTCAGCCCCTTCGCCAGCAGCCGGACGACGTCGACCTCCCGCCTGGTCAGCCCCTCGGCCTCGGCGGGCAGCGTCGCCGACGAGGGCGCGGGCACGGCGGCGGGCGCCTCGGGCGCCGTCACGACGAGCTGCACGAGCCGCCGCTGCACGGCCGGGTCGAGGACGGTCCGACCGGCCGCCACGTCCCGGACCGCGGCCAGCACCGCCTCGCCGGTCGCGTCCTTGGTCAGGTAGCCGAGTGCGCCGGCCCGCAGCGCGGGCATCACCGCGTCGTCGTCGGCGAACGTCGTCAGGATCAGCACCCGTGTCCCCACGCCCGCTGCCAGTACCTCGGCCGTCACCTGCGCGCCGTCGAGCCCGGGCATCCGCAGGTCGACGAGGGCGACGTCGGGCCGCTCCGCCACGGCGAGCCGCACCGCCTCGTTCCCGTCGCCGGCCTGCCCGACTACCTCGATGTCCTCCGCCGAGGTCAGCAGCAGCACCACCCCGTCCCGCACCACCGCCTGGTCGTCCGCGACCAGTACCCGAATCGTCACGCGTCTGCCTTCCCGTCTGCCGTAGTGCCGCCGGTGTCAGTGCCGCCCGCCGCGGCCCCGGCGTCCTCCACGACCGGCACCCGGAGCGCGGTCCGCCAGCCCGCTCCCTCGGGCGCAGGTCCGGCGGTCAACGAGCCGCCGACGGCCTCGATCCGCTCGGCCATGGCGCGCAGCCCCGTGCCGCTGCCCTGTACCCCCGACGGGCCGCGACCGGCCGGCAGCCCGCGGTCCCGCACCACGGCGCGCATCTCGGAGCCCTCCCATGCCAGGAGCACGTCGATGACACTACCGGTCGCGTACCGCGCCGCGTTCGTCATGGCCTCCTGCACCGCCCGGTACACCGCGTGCCCGGCCTCGGGTGTGAGCCGACCGGCCCGGCCGCTGACGCGCAGCCGCGCCTCGCCCGGAAAACCCCTGGTCAGGCCATCGATATCGGCCACGCCCCGGAGTGGCACGGAACGCAGCGCACTCACCGCCGCGCGGGCCTCCTGCACTCCGTCGCGCGCGAGCTCGGCGGCGCGGTCCAGCGGCTCGGTCAGCGTCGCCGGAGCAGCGTCACGCCGTGCGATCGCCCTGATCGCCTGCAGCTGCATGGACAGACCGGCGAGGCTGTGCGCCAGCACGTCGTGCAGCTCGTGGGCGATCCGCCTCCGCTCCTCAAGGGCCGCCGCCTCCTGCCGGGCTGCGCGGGACGCCTCCACTTCGGCCAGCAGCGCGACCGCGCGGTCCCGTTCGGCCTGGAGCGCGGCGTGCTCGATCGAACGGTCGGCGAGCAGCCACACGCCGACGGCCGACAGCAGGCCGGCCATGCTGTCGAAGATCAGCATGACCGCGACGCCGAAGCCGACCGCCAGCAGCGCGATGCAGGCGTTGCGCACCGGCCCGGCCGGGATGCACATCGGCAGCACGGCGGCGGCGGCCAGCACCGGAACCTCGCCGAGCCCGTTGGGCACGAGAGCCATGACGGCGAAGCCGGTCCCGATGGTCAGCGCGACGCCGAACCAGGTCAGCGGCGTCGGCAGGGCCCGGCCGCTGAGCACCATGCCCAGCTCCGCGCAGAGCCCGAGCACGGCGACGACGACCTTCAGCGCCGTCCCGTCGGCCGCGATCACCGAGACCACCATGCAGGCGATCAGCGCGCCCGCGCCGATCACGTCACCGCGCTCGAAGATCCGGGGGCGGCCGGGATCGGCCGCGGACCGGATCGGGTCGGACCACATGCTCACCATTCCCGTGCTCCGTTCGCCGGCGGTCGGTGCACTCACGGCCGGCGGCGCACGGCGGCGAGCATAACCGAGCGTCCGAGCCGTCGCGGTCCCGACCGGCGCGGCCGGGTGCCGACCGAGGTGTCCGGTTCGGGGGCCGTCCCAACGGCGAATGACCGCAGGTCCGGTGCCGCCCTGTCAGTTCGGGGCGGCGCCGACTGCCTCCGGCCGGTCCTCGGCCCGGCATCCCGGTACGATGCCGACCGACGTGCGTCATGAAGTGTGATTTCGGGGGAACGACAGACTACGCGCGATCGTCCCCCGTTCCGGATCAGGAGAACGGGCATCAAGTGAGTTACCCGCCATATGGCCAGGACCCGCGGCGCCCCCAGGGCAACCCGCCCCAGCAACCGCCCTCCGGTCCGCCGCAGCCGCCCTACGGCCGGCCCCCGCAGCAGCCCCAGCCGCCCTACGGGCCGCCGCCGCAGGGCTACCCGCCGCGCCCGCAGCCCCAGCAGCCGCCCTACGGGCCGCCGCCGGGCTACCCGCAGCCGCAGCAGCCGCCGCAGCAACCCCCTTACGGCCGGCCGCCGCAGGGCTACCCGCCGCAACAGCCGCCCCAGCAGCCGCCCTACGGTCGGCCCCCGCAGGGCTACCCGCCGCAGAACCCGCAGCAGCAGCCGCCGGTCTACGGCCAGCCGCCGCGCCCGCCGCAGCAACCGCCGTACGGCGGTGGCGGCCAGGGCGGCGGCGGACAGGGCGGCGGGCCGGTCGGCCCGCCGGACTCCGGTGGCGGGTCCGGCCGTCCGCCGCGCCGCCGGGGCCGGAGCCTGGCGATCGGCGTGGTGCTGGCGGTGGTCCTGGCCGGCGGCGGCTACGCCCTGAGCTCCCACCACGGCGGCTCGCCCTCCAACGACACCACCACCGGTGGTTCCAGCGGCGGGACGGGCGGCACGACCACGACCACCATCGCCGGCGGCACCTCCTGGAGCCGTCCGTCCTGGGCGACCGCCGCCAACGACCTCGGCCCGGCCAGCCCGAACGCGGTGGTCACCGGCTCGGTCTACTTCGCCCAGGCGTCGCCGCAGAGCGCCAACCAGTACGCGACCGCCGTCGGCACCCCCGGCGGGCCCGACTACCACCACTTCCTGACGCCGGCCGAGTTCCAGAGCAAGTTCGCCAGCAAGCCCAACGCCGGGGCGGCGGTGATCGCCTGGGTCAAGCAGAACAACATGACCATCCTGTCCCAGGACAGCGAGTCGGTCCGGGTGCAGACCACCGTCGGCAAGGTCAACGCCATCCTGAAGATCAGGGTCGACCGCTTCAAGCACGACGGGCGGATCGACCTCTCCACCACCTCGCAGCCGCAGTACCCGCCGGACATCGGCGAGTACATCTCCAGCATCACCGGTCTGACCACCACCAGCCCGGTCACGCCCTCGATCGAGCAGGCCGGCTCCTTCTTCGCCGCCAGGGCGACCAAGGGCAGGAGCAAGGGCAAGGGGGCGGACAGCCCGGCCGACAGCGGCCAGGGCGGCTGCTCCCAGTACTACGGCCAGCACTCGGTGAGCGGCGCCCCGGCCGCGCCCGGGGGCGGCGCCATATCCACCCTGCTCTGCGGCTACACCCCGTCCCAGCTGCGCAGTGCCTACGGGGTCACCGCCAGCGGCCTCACCGGCCAGGGGGTGACCATCGCCGTGGTCGACGCCTTCTCCTCACCGACCATCCAGCAGGACGTCAACCAGTACGACCAGCAGGAGGGGCTGCCGGCGGTCGACCTGACCGTGGTGGGACAGCCCTCGTACGGGGCCACCACCACCGCCGCGGACGCCCAGGGCTGGTACGGCGAGGAGACCCTGGACATCGAGGCGCTGCACACCATCGCCCCGGCCGCCAAGATCATCTACTATGCGGCGGCCTCCGACGACGCGGCCGACCTCGACGCCCCGCTGCAGACCATCGTCAACAGCGGCTCGGCCCAACTGGTCAGCTGCTCCTGGAGCTCGCCCGAGAACAGCGGCGACAACAGCAACTTCAACCCCGAGAGCCAGATATTCGAGCAGGGCGCGGCCGAGGGCATCTCCTTCAACTTCGCCACCGGCGACACCGGCGACTACACCAAGGGCGAGAACGGCGGCCAGCCGTCGAGCACCACGCCCACGGTCGGCGAGCCCGCCGACAACCCCTTCGCCACCGCCGTCGGCGGCACCGAGCTGGGGATCGGCGCCCAGGGGCAGTTCTCCTGGGAGACCGGCTGGGGCGATGTGCTGTACCAGGCCGACGGCAGCGGCTGGGACACCTCCGACTCGACCTTCAACGGCGCCACCGGCGGCGGCACCAGCACGATCTTCCAGCAGCCGTCCTACCAGCAGAAGGCGGTGCCGAACTCGCTCGCGGTCCAGGGCGGTCTGAGCGCGCCGGCCCGGACCCTGCCGGACGTGTCGATGGACGCCTCCTCGATGACCGGCCTGCTGGTCGGCTCCAGCACCGGCACCATGCACTCGCACCCCAGCGGCAGCGGTGTGGTCTACACCGAGAGCAACACCAGCTACGCCGCCCAGCCGGTCGGCGGCACCAGCCTCGCGACCCCGCTGTTCACCGGGATGGAGGCGCTGGCGATCCAGGCCGCCGGTTCGCCGCTGGGCTTCGCCAACCCGGTCCTCTACAGCCTGAGCAACACCTCGGCCTTCTACGACGTGGCGCCGGACCCGGCGGCACTGGGCGGCCATGAGCCGTACATCGGCGGGTTCAACTCCTCCGGTGTGCCGCTGCTGGACGTCGGCGACAGCGACACCACCCTGAAGACCGCCAAGGGTTACGACGACATGACCGGGCTCGGCAGCCCCGCCCCGGCGTTCCTGACCTGGTTCAAGGACCACCCGAACGGCAACTGACCCCCGTCGTGGCCGCCTCCGCGCACACCGGCGCCCACCGGGACGCCCGGAGGCGGCCACGCTCACACCCGGGCAGGCCACAATGGTGCCCATGAACTCTCTCGCCCACCCGCACCTGCGTTTCGAACCCGTCGTCAGCGACCCGGCCGGTCCGCGCGAACTGGTGGTCCTGGGATCGACCGGTTCCATCGGCACCCAGGCCATCGACATCGTGCTGCGCAACCCGGAGCGCTTCCGGGTGGTGGCCCTGTCCGCGGCCGGCGGCCGGGTCGAGCTGCTGGCCGAGCAGGCGCTGCGGCTCGGGGTGGCGCGGGTGGCGGTGGCCAGGACCGAGGCGGTCGAGCCGCTGCGGGCCGCACTGGCGGCGAAGGCCGCTCCCGGCGCCGAGCTGCCGGAGATCATCGCCGGACCGGACGCGGCCACCGAGCTGGCGGCGATGGAGTGCCACTCGGTGCTGAACGGCATCACCGGCTCGATCGGCCTGGCGCCGACGCTGGCGGCGCTGCGGGCCGGCCGGGTGCTGGTGCTGGCCAACAAGGAGTCGCTGATCGTCGGCGGCCCGCTGGTCAAGGCGCTGGCGAAGCCGGGCCAGATCGTCCCGGTCGACTCCGAGCACACGGCGCTGTTCCAGTGCCTGTCGGCGGGCGACCGGCGCGAGGTGCGCAAGCTGGTGGTCACCGCGAGCGGCGGCCCGTTCCGCGGCCGGACCCGCGAGCAGCTGGCCGACGTCACCCGGGAGCAGGCGCTGGCGCACCCCAACTGGGCGATGGGCCCGGTGATCACCATCAACTCGGCCACCCTGGTGAACAAGGGGCTGGAGGTGATCGAGGCGCATCTGCTCTACGACATCCCCTTCGACCGGATCGAGGTCGTGGTCCATCCGCAGTCGGTGGTCCACTCGATGGTGGAGTTCACCGACGGTTCGACGATGGCCCAGGCCAGCCCGCCGGACATGCGGATGCCGATCTCGCTCGGCCTCGGTTGGCCCGAGCGGGTCCCTGACGCCGCCCCGGCCTGCGACTGGACCAAGGCCGCGACCTGGGAGTTCTTCCCGCTGGACACCGAGGCCTTCCCCTCGGTCGGCCTGGCCCGCCAGGTCGGCGAGCTCGGCGGGACCGCCCCGGCGGTGTTCAACGCCGCCAACGAGGAGTGCGTCGACGCCTTCCTGGACGGCAGGCTGCCGTTCACAGGCATCGTGGATACCGTGGCCAAGGTGGTCGCCGAGCACGGGAACCCGGGCCGGGGAACTACGCTGGCGCTCGCCGACGTCCTCGAAGCGGAGGCCTGGGCCCGCGCCACCACGGCGGCTTACGTGAGGGAAGAGGGTGGCCGATGACGGCACTCATGACGGTGATCGGCATTGTGATCTTCGCGCTCGGGCTTTTGCTCTCGATCGCGTGGCACGAACTCGGTCACCTGACCTGGGCCAAGCTCTTCAAGATCCGCGTGCCCCAGTACATGGTGGGCTTCGGCCCGACCATCTGGTCGCGGAAGAAGGGCGAGACCGAGTACGGCATCAAGGCCATCCCCATGGGTGGCTACATCCGCATGATCGGGATGTTCCCGCCCGGCGCCGACGGCAAGATCACCGCTCGCTCCAGCTCACCCTGGCGCAGCATGATCGAGGACGCCCGCGCCTCCTCGTACGAGGAACTGCTGCCCGGCGACGAGAGCCGGCTCTTCTACACCCGCAAGCCCTGGCAGCGCGTGATCGTCATGTTCGGCGGTCCGTTCATGAACCTGATCCTGTCGTTCGGGCTCTTCCTGACCCTGTTCATGGGCTTCGGCCAGCTGACCCCGGTGCCGACCGTGCAGAGCGTCGCCGCCTGCGTGGTCAAGGCCACCGACGCCGCCGCCGCCGGCAGCAGCTGCCCGGCCGACGCCAAGCCCTCGCCGGCCGCCGCCGCCGGGATCAGGGCCGGGGACACCATCGTCTCCTTCGACGGTCAGCACATCAGCAACTACGACCAGCTCCAGGCCGACATCCGCAAGTCCGCCCGGCAGACCGTGCCGATCGTGGTCCAGCGCGACGGCAAGCAGGTCACCCTGAGCGCGACCCTGGTCAGCAACCAGGTCTACGCGGTGGACGCCAGCGGCAACCCGACCAACAGCAACGCCACGGTCGAGGCCGGCTTCCTGGGGATCACCCCGCAGGAGACCAATGTCGGGCTGAGCTTCGGCGCCAGCATGGACCAGATGGGCACCATGGCCAGGACGGCCGCCAGCTCCGTGGTCTCGCTGCCGTCCAAGATCCCCGCGCTCTGGGACTCCGCCTTCGAGGGCGCCAAGCGCACCGACGACCAGCCGGTCGGCATCGTCGGCGTGGCCCGGGTCGGCGGCGAGGCCTTCGCCGAGAAGGCCCCGGTCATCGACAAGCTGGCCTTCGAGATCCAGCTGCTGGCCGGACTGAACCTCTCGCTGTTCCTGCTCAACATGCTGCCGCTGCTGCCGCTGGACGGCGGGCACATCGCCGGTGCGCTCTGGGAGGCGCTGCGCCGCAACGCGGCCCGGCTGCTGCGCCGCAAGGACCCCGGTCCGTTCGACGTCGCCAAGCTGATGCCGCTCGCCTACGTGGTGGCCGGGGTCTTCCTCTGCTTCACCGTGCTGGTGATGATCGCGGACGTGGTGAACCCGGTCAGACTGGGCAACTAGGGGCGAACACCGGGTGGCGGGGCCGGTCGCAGGTCGATTGCGGTCGGCCCCGTGCCGTACGGTTGTGCCGGGAGTCCTGGGACAGTTCCGGCACTCCTGGTCGCCCGGGACAGCCGGTCGGACCGCCGCCTCACCTTGGGGAACAGACCAGAGATGACCGCGATCTCGCTCGGAATGCCGTCCGCTCCGCTCAAGCCGCTCGCCGTGCGGCGGAAGAGCCGTCAGATCATGGTCGGCAGTGTGCCGGTCGGCGGCGACGCACCGATCTCGGTGCAGTCGATGACCACGACGGTGACCTCGGACGTCAACGCGACGCTGCAGCAGATCGCGGAGCTGACCGCGTCCGGCTGCCAGATCGTGCGGGTGGCCTGCCCCTCGCAGGACGACGCGGACGCGCTGGCCACCATCGCCCGCAAGTCGCAGATCCCGGTGATCGCGGACATCCACTTCCAGCCCAAGTACGTCTTCGCGGCCATCGACGCGGGCTGCGCCGCGGTGCGGGTCAACCCCGGCAACATCCGGCAGTTCGACGACAAGGTCAAGGAGATCGCCAACGCGGCCTCGGCGGCCGGGGTGCCGATCCGGATCGGCGTCAACGCCGGCTCGCTGGACGCCCGGCTGCTGGCCAAGTACGGCAAGGCCACCCCCGAGGCGCTGGTGGAGTCCGCGCTGTGGGAGTGCTCGCTGTTCGAGGAGCACGGCTTCCAGGACATCAAGATCTCGGTCAAGCACAACGACCCGGTCGTCATGATCGCCGCCTACCGGCTGCTGGCCGCCTCCTGCGACTACCCGCTGCACCTGGGCGTGACCGAGGCCGGCCCCTCCTTCCAGGGCACCATCAAGTCCGCGGTCGCCTTCGGCGCGCTGCTCTCCGAGGGCATCGGCGACACCATCCGGGTCTCGCTCTCGGCCCCGCCGGCCGAGGAGATCAAGGTCGGGAACCAGATCCTGGAGTCGCTGAACCTGCGCCAGCGCGGCCTGGAGATCGTCTCCTGCCCCTCCTGCGGGCGGGCCCAGGTCGACGTCTACAAGCTGGCCGAGGAGGTCACCGCCGGACTTGAGGGCATGGAGGTGCCGCTGCGGGTGGCCGTCATGGGCTGCGTGGTCAACGGCCCGGGCGAGGCCCGCGAGGCCGACCTGGGCGTGGCCTCGGGCAACGGCAAGGGCCAGATCTTCGTCAAGGGCGAGGTCATCAAGACCGTGCCCGAGTCGAAGATCGTCGAGACGCTGATCGAGGAGGCGCTGAAGCTCGCCGAGGAGATGCAGGCCGACGGCGTCGCCTCGGGCGAGCCGATGGTCGCCGTCACCGCATAGCCACGGGAGCGAGCAGGGGCGGGGCGGCCGGGAACCGGGCACGAAACGGATCCCGGCCGCCCCGCCCCTTGCCCGGCGCCCCACACCGGATAGGGTTCCTCCGTGCTCAGCAGTGCGGTGACGACCACCCGAGTCCTGGAGGCCGGCGACCTCCCGGCCGCCCTTGAGGTGCTCGACCGCGACCCCGTCGCCAATGCCTTCGTCGCTGCCCGGGTGGCCATCGCCGGCCTCGACAGCTGGCGGCTGGGCGGCGAGATGTGGGGCTGGTTCGAGCACGGACGGCTCGAAGCGCTCTGCTACGCCGGGGCCAACCTGGTCCCGCTCAGCGCCGGTCCCGAGGCCGTCCGCGCCTTCGCCGACCGGGCCCGCCGCCAGGGCCGCCGCTGCTCCTCCATCGTCGGCTCCGCCGAGGCCACCGCCGAGCTCTGGGCCCAGTTGGAGCCGAGCTGGGGGCCCGCCCGCGAGGTCCGGGCCAACCAGCCGCTGATGGCGACCTGGGAGCCCTCCGAGGAGATCGCCCCCGACCCCCGGGTCCGGCAGGTCCGGCGCGACGAGATGGACCTGCTGCTGCCCGCCTGCGTCGCCATGTTCACCGAGGAGGTCGGCGTCTCCCCGCTGGCCGGCGACGGCGGACTGCACTACCGGGCCAGAGTGGCCGAGCTGGTCACCACCGGCCGCGCCTTCGCCCGCTTCGAGGCGGGGAAGGTCGTCTTCAAGGCCGAGATCGGCGCGGTGACCGCCCGGGCCTGCCAGATCCAGGGCGTCTGGGTGGAACCCGGGCACCGGGGCCGCGGGCACTCGGAGAGCGGTATGGCCGCCGTCGTCGAGTACGCCCTCCGCGAGGTCGCCCCCGTGGTCAGCCTCTACGTCAACGACTTCAACACCGCCGCCCGCGCCGCCTACCGGCGGGTCGGCTTCGCCGAGGTCGGCACCTTCATGAGCGTCCTCTTCTGACTTCCCGGCCGCGCCCCGGCGCCGACGGCGGTCGGGCCCGTCACGGCTGGATTCCGGGGTGGCGGCGGGCGCGGGAGACTGTCCGCCCAGCAGCCGACCCGGTAGCGTCGCCACCCATGGACGACGTCACGATCGAGCCCTTCGACCTCGCCGGCCGGGCCGCCGAGGCCCTGGCCGTCCAGGCCGCCGCCTTCCGTCTGAGCGCCGACGAGGTCGCCGTCCGCCTGCAGATCGTGGGACGCCATGCGCTGGTGCCCGGGGTGCGGGCCTTCGGCGCGGTGGCCCGCAGCCACCCGGGAGCCGCCGGCCGACTGGTCGGATTCGCCTACGGCATGCCCAACGACCGTGCGCACTGGTGGAGTTCGGTGATCGAGCCGCAGCTGGAGGCGAACGGCCACGGCTTCTGGCTGGACCAGTCCTTCGCCGTCACCGAGCTGCATGTGCACCCGGACTACCAGGGGTTGGGCTTCGGCCGACGGCTGATCACCACCCTCTGCGCGGGCAGCAGCCTGCCCCGGACCATCCTGTCCGCGGTGGACCACGAGACCCCGGCCCGGAACCTCTACCGCTCCCTGGGCTACCGGGACCTGGCCCGCCGGGTGATGTTCCCGAACACCGCCGTCCCCTACGCGGTGATGGGGGCCCCGCTGCCGTTCCCGCCGCGTCCCTGAGTCGGCACCGGCAGCGTGGCCAGCAGCCGGAAGCCCTTCTCCGAGGGCCCGGCCTGGAGCGTCCCGCCGACGGCGGCCAGCCGCTCGGTCAGCCCGCGCAGCCCGTTGCCCGGCGTGCTGCCCGGCGTGCCGTTCGAGGCGGCCCCGTCGTCGCTGATGCTCAGCCGCACCGGGTCGGCGCCCCGGTCCAGGGTGATCTCGCAGCGCTTCGCCCCGCTGTGGCGGACCACGTTGGTGACGCCCTCGCGCACGATCCACGCCAGCAGGCTCTCGGCCTGGGCCGGCAGCGGCGGCCCCGACTCCTGCACCACCGGCTCGATCCTGGCGGTGTCCAACAGTGAGCGGGCCCGGTCGAGTTCCTCGGTCAGCGTGGTCTCCCGGTAGCCGCTGACCGCCTCACGGATCTCGGCCAGGGCCTTGCGGCTGATCTCCTCGATCGACTCCGCCTGGGCCACGGCCGCGTCCAGGTCGCGCGGTGCGAGCCGGCGCACCGCCTCGGCCTTGAGCACGACCACCGACATGGTGCTCCCGAGCAGGTCGTGCAGGTCCCGGCTGAACCGCAGCCGCTCGTCCGCGACCGCCACCCGGGCCAGCTCCTTCCGGGTCTCCTTCAGCTGCTCGACGACGCTGAACAGCTTGAGCATCACGAAGACGATCGTCCCGGAGAGCAGCGTGCTGTAGGCGGTGCCGAGGATGTCGGACTGCTCCCCGCGCAGGTAGGCGGTGAACGCCGCCAGTCCGGTGACGCCGATGATCACCAGCCAGCCGGACCGGCTGGGCGCCACCACCGCACAGACGATCGACAGCAGCGGGTACAGCGTCAGCGCGTGCGGCAGCGAGCCCGCGAGCGCCCCGGTCACCGGCACCATCAGCAGCGTCAGCGCGATCGGTACCCGGCCGTCCTGCAGCCGCGGCCGGAAGGAGGCGACGATCGTCCCGCAGTACAGCACCGCGAACAGGCCCAGACCGACGTAGGCGTAGCCGGGACGGGGGTACTCCCCGTGCATGACGGCGTGGAGCGGACTGAGCATCAGCAGCATCCACGGCAGCAGCGCGTACTGGCTGAAGCCGTTGAGCTTCTCGATCTCGGCGTCGCTGAGGGGCTTGCGGCGGGGACGGCCGGCCACGGGCGGGTCCTCTCGGAACAGGGTCTCGTCAGGACCGGGTCTCGTCAGGTCGAGGTGTGCCGCGGGGGACGGCAGGTCACAGCATGGCAGCGAACTCCAGGTACAACTCTGCCCCCTCAGTATCGCCGACGCCGAGGTACCGCAGTCCGGCCTCCACGCTGCGGAACAGGGTCCAGCCGCGCAGCCGTTCCCGGTCCACCTCGACGGCGTCGGAGAGCCGTTGCAGCCGCCGCCGGGCCACCGACTGCGGCCCCGGGGCGCCGGCCAGGGTGTCCAACCGGTCCTGGGCCAGCCAGGCCAGATCATAGGCGCGTTCGCCTACCAGCGGTTCGGGGTCGATCGCCAGCCAGGGCGAGCGCTCCGCCGCGAGCACATTGCCGTGGTGGAAGTCGCCGTGCAGCAGCACCTGTTCGGGCTCGGAGGCGATCAGCCCGGCGGCCGTCTCCAGGGCCTCGTCGACCAGCGTCCCGAGCCCGGCCGCGGCCGGCAGCGCGCGGCGCTCGCGGACGGCCGCGGAGAGCAGCGCGACCCGGTCGGCGACCGAGCCGAACGGATGCCCCGCGGGCGGGGCGACCCACAGCCGCTGCAGCGTCCCCTCGGCCTCCAGCATCGCCCGGGCCTCGGCCAGTGAGCGCAGCGGCACCTCGCCGTGCAGCCGCTCCAGCAGCAGCGCCCGGTCCTCCGGGGCGGCGGCCAGCAGCCGGACGGCGCCGCGTCCGTCCCAGTGCGCGAGGGCGGCGTGCTCCTGGGCCGACTCCGGGGTGGGCAGGCCGAGCTTGAGCACAGCCGGGGCGCCGTCGGCCCGCAGCACCTGGACCACCAGACTGCCTCGGCCGCCCGGCTCGACCACTCGTTCCAGGGTCAGCTGCCAGCGGTCGCGCGCCGCGGCGACCAGCGCGGGCAGCGCGGCCAGCCAGGCCGCGCCGCCGCCGGACCCGTCGGGGCGGGCGGCGACGGTCTCGCGGAGCCGCGGCGGGATGGTGATCTGCTGCTCTGACGCCGACATGCTGGCCCTTCGTTCGAGCGCCCGGTGCCGGGCACGGCCTGTCGCCAGTCCCTCAACATGAGGTGCCTCTTGGTGATTGTGATGGTGCGGTCGGCCGCTCCGCGCGTCCGCGTCCGCTAGGCGGCGCTGCGCTCGGGCAGTCCCGGGAAGGCGCTGCCGCTGCCGCTCCAGCCCAGGGTGTCCAGCGCGGACTGCCGCAGCGCCGAGGCGGCGCCCGCCCGCAGCGCCCCGGCCGTCGCCTGGACCCCGTTGGCGTAGACGGCGGCCAGCCGCTGCTCCAGCAGCACCGCCAGCCGGACGGCCGAGTCCTGGCCGGTGACCTGGAACGGCAGTTCGTAACCGGGGGCGGCGGCGGCCGGGGTGGCCGAGGCGGAGGCTATCTGCTGGGTCAGCGCGGCGCACCGGGCCTGGTGCTCGGCGAGCGAGTCGCTCGCCCGGGCCCTGAGCCCGCCGGAGAGCTGGGCGCCGATCACCCCGTAGCCGTAGACGGCCGCGTTCTCGGCGGCCAGCGCCGCCTGGAGCGCGGCCAGGGCCGGGGCGGCGAGGGCCGCCGTGCCCGGCATCGGGACGGCGGCCGGCGCGCTGCCGCCCAGCAGCACGGCGCGCTGGGCGCCGCTGGCGCCGATGGAGGCGATCAGCCGGGCCAGCGCGGGCGAGGCCGCGAGCAGGTCGTCCTCGCGCCCCTGGACGGTGGCGCGTTCGGCCGCCGCGAGCGCCGCCCGCCCGGGCGCCGGGACAGGGGCGGCGGTGGACGCCGAGGCGCCCGCGGTGGCGGCGGGAGCGGCGGCCGGGCTGCCGGAGCCGCTGCCCGTCGGTTGCCCCAGGGCGGTGAGCTGCGCCGTCAGTTGGGCCCGCAGCGGGCCCAGGGACGCGGTCGGCGCCGGGGTCGCCGCCAGCGCCGCGTCGTACTGCGCGGCCAGGGCCAGGGTGGCCCGCAGCTCGCGCTGCCGGACGGCGGTGTCCGGGTCGATCTCGGCCACCGGCCTGGTCTTCGGCCCGCCGTGCGGGCGGTTGTCCGGCGCCGCGCCGCAGGCGGTGAGCAGGCCGAGCAGCCCGGCCCCGAGCAGGGCGCGACGGCGCGGGGCGGGGGAGGGGAGCATGGTCACGGACACGGACGCTACCGTGCGCCCCGTTGACCCGGGCGGGGGCGTCCGAAAGTGGCCGAATCGGCGGTTGGCCGGTGTTGCGGATAAGCTGGGCCCCGTTCTTTGCGACCTACAGACAACAGCAGACGCGGCCGAGGAGTCACCCGGATGACCACCACCCTGAACGATCGGCTGCATGCCCTGCTGGAGCCGCTCGCGGCGACCGCCGGAGTCGACCTGGAAGAGGTCACTCTGAGCAAGGTCGGCGGGCGGCGCGTACTGGACGTGGTCCTCGACGCCGACGGCGGCGTCGACCTGGACCTGGTCGCCGAGCTGAGCCGCGAGTTCGGCCAGCTGCTGGACGGCCCCGAGGGCGCTGCGGTGCTGGGCGAGGGCGAGTACCGGCTGGAGGTCGGCTCACCGGGCGTGGACCGGCTGCTCACCCTGCCCCGCCACTGGCGCCGGAACACCACCCGCCTGGTCAAGGCGCAGCTCACCACCGGCGCGGAGGTCACCGGCCGGGTGACCGAGGCCGACGACGAGGGCGTGCTGCTGGAGATCCCGCCGGTCAAGGGCCGGGGCAAGGCCACGGAGCGCCGGCTGGCGTACACCGAGATCGCCAAGGCCCGGGTGCAGGTGGAGTTCAACCGCAAGGGCGCGGACGAGGCGGTGGCGGAGGGTCCCGAGGAGGACCTCGCCGACGCGGACTTCGAGGAGTTCGCGACCGAGGCCGAGTTCGAGGACGACGACCAGGCCTGAGCAGTACCCCGAACACATTCACGAGAGAAAGAGGAGGCGTAGCCATGGACATCGACATGAGTGCCCTGCGCAGGTTGGTGCAGGAGCGGGAGATCAAGTTCGACCTGCTGGTCCAGGCGATCGAGTCGGCCCTCCTCATTGCGTACCACCGCACTGAGGGTTCGCGGCAGAGGGCCCGCGTGGAGCTGAACCGCGAGACCGGTCATGTGACGGTCTGGGCCAAGGAGGAGGCGGACGAGGTCGCCGAGGGCGCGGTGCCGCGCGAGTTCGACGACACCCCGGGCGGCTTCGGCCGGATCGCGGCGAGCACCGCCAAGCAGGTCATCCTGCAGCGGCTGCGCGACGCGGAGGAGGAGCTCACCTTCGGCGAGTACGCCGGACGCGAGGGCGACATCGTCACCGGCGTGGTCCAGCAGGGCAAGGACCCGAAGAACGTCCTGGTCGACATCGGCAAGATCGAGGCGATCCTGCCGGCCCAGGAGCAGGTCCCGGGCGAGGAGTACAAGCACGGGCTGCGGCTGAAGTGCTACGTGGTGTCGGTGCGCCGGGGCGTGCGCGGCCCGCAGGTGACGCTCTCGCGGACCCACCCCAACCTGGTGCGGCAGCTGTTCGCCCTGGAGGTCCCGGAGATCGCCGACGGCTCGGTGGAGATCGCCGCCATCGCCCGCGAGGCCGGCTTCCGCAGCAAGATCGCGGTGTGGACCGGCAAGTCCGGGCTGAACGCCAAGGGCGCCTGCATCGGTCCGATGGGCGGCCGGGTGCGCGCGGTCATGGCCGAGCTGCTGGGTGAGAAGATCGACATCGTCGACTGGTCGGACGACCCGGCGGAGATGGTTGCCAACGCGCTCTCGCCCGCCCGGGTGACCCGGGTCGAGATCGTCGACTACGACACCCGTTCGGCCCGCGTCACCGTGCCCGACTACCAGCTCTCGCTGGCCATCGGCAAGGAGGGGCAGAACGCCCGGCTGGCCGCCCGGCTCACCGGCTGGCGGATCGACATCCGTCCGGACGTGGACGCCTCCGGCGCCGAGGGCGAACTGCGCGAGAGCGACCGCCGCGACGACCGGCGTGACGACCGCCGCGACGACCGCCGCTGAGCCCCGAGCGGCTTCCATCGAAGAACGAGTTCGAAGCGATGACCATCAGAGGGGTAGACTTGGACGTGTCTGGCCGGACGCGTGGCCGATCATGCCCGGAACGCACCTGCGTCGGGTGTCGGAAACGCGCGGCCAGACATGATCTGCTGCGTGTGACGGCGGTCGAGGGCGTCTGCGTCCCCGATCCCCGGGGCACGCTGCCCGGCCGGGGCGCGCATCTGCACCCCGAACCGGGCTGCCTCGACCTGGCGCTCCGCCGCCGGGCCTTCCTGCGGGCCTTCCGCCTGCAGGGCACGCTCGACACCGCGGCACTGGAGCGGTACGTCGGGGCACTGCCCGTGGCAGGGCACCCGTAGGACACGTACGCGACCCCCGCACCCCATGTGCGAGGGCCGAGCAAGGTACCTCGCGAGTTCGAAAGTAGGTCGAGATTGCGATGAGCACTCGATGAGTACGCGATGAGTACGAGCATGAAGTAGCGACGGTCCGGCGGAACACCCGGACCTAAAAGGAGCGAAGTGGCTAAGGTCCGGGTATACGAACTCGCCAAGGATTTGGGCGTGGAGAGCAAGGTCGTCATGGCCAAGCTCCAAGAGCTCGGTGAGTTCGTGCGTTCGGCGTCCTCGACGATCGAGGCGCCTGTCGTACGAAAGTTGGAAGTTGCCTTCGGCGGGTCTGCAACCCCCGCCAAGCCGGCCGCAAGCAAGCCGGCCCCCCCGAAGCCCGCGGCGGCGACGCCCGGTGCACCCCGTCCGGGCGCCCCGCGCCCCGCAGCGCCGCGCCCCGCCGCGACCCCGGGCCCGCGCCCGGTGGCCGCCGAGGCCGCAGCGACCCCCGCCGCGCCTGCGGCACCCGCCGCCCCGGCGGCCCCGCGTCCCGCCGCAGCTGCAGCCCCGGGCCCGCGCCCGGCTGCGCCGCGTCCGGCCGCTCCGGCCGCCGAGTTCTCGGCGCCGGCCCCGGCCGAGGCGCCCGCCGCTCCCGCGGCACCGCGTCCGGCCTCGTCCGCCCCGCGTCCCGGCGCCACGCCGGGCCCGCGTCCGGCCGCAGCCCCGGGCAGCCGCCCGTCCGGCCCGCGTCCCGGTAACAACCCGTTCACCAGCAGCAACACCGGCATGTCGCGCCCCGGTGCGCGTCCGGCCGGCCCCGGCGGCGAGCGTTCCGGCGCTCCGCGTCCGGGTGGCGACCGTCCCGAGCGTTCCGGCGCCCCGCGTCCCGGTGGCGACCGTCCGGGCGCCCCGCGTCCGGGTGGCGACCGTCCCGAGCGTTCCGGCGCCCCGCGTCCCGGTGGCGACCGTCCGGGCGCCCCGCGTCCGGGTGGCGACCGTCCCGGTGGCGCCGCGCGTCCCGGTGGCGACCGTCCGGCCCCGTCCGGTCTGCCGCGCCCGCAGGGCCCGCGTCCCGGTGGGCCGAGCCCGTCCGGCATGCCGCGTCCGAACCCGGGCATGATGCCGCAGCGTCCCGCCTCCAACGGTGGTCCGGGTCGCCCCGGCCCCGGCGGTCGCGGCCCCGGCGGCCCCGGTGGCCGTCCGGCCGGTCCCGGCGCTGCCGGTGGCGCGCGTCCCGGCTTCCAGGGCCGTCCGGCCGGTCCGGGCGCACGCCCGGCCGGTGGCGGCTTCGCCGGTCGCCCGGGTGGCGGCTCCGGTGGTGGCGGCGGCTTCGGCGGCCCGCGTCCCGGCGGCTTCAGCGGCCGTCCCGGCGGCCCGGGTGCCCGTGGCGGCACGCAGGGCGCCTTCGGCCGCGGCCCGAACGGCCGTCCGGCCCGTGGTCGCAAGTCGAAGCGTCAGCGTCGTCAGGAATACGAGTCGATGCAGGCGCCGTCGATCGGTGGCGTGATGCTGCCGCGCGGCAACGGCCAGACGGTCCGGCTGTCGCACGGTGCGTCCCTCACCGACTTCGCCGAGAAGATCAACGCCAACCCGGCCGCGCTCGTCTCGGTGATGCTCAACCTGGAGCAGATGGTCACCGCGACCCAGTCCGTTCCCGACGAGACGCTGCAGCTGCTCGCGGACGAGATGGGCTTCGTCCTGGAGATCGTCAGCCGTGACGACGAGGACCGCGAGCTGCTGGAGTCCTTCGACATCGACTTCGGCGAGGACGAGGGCGACGAGGACATGCTCGCCCCGCGTCCGCCGGTGGTCACCGTCATGGGTCACGTCGACCACGGCAAGACCCGCCTGCTCGACGCGATCCGCAAGACCAACGTGGTCGCGGGCGAGGCCGGCGGCATCACCCAGCACATCGGTGCCTACCAGGTGAAGGCGGAGGTGAACGGCGAGGAGCGCCGCATCACCTTCATCGACACCCCCGGTCACGAGGCGTTCTCCGCCATGCGTGCCCGTGGTGCCAAGTCCACCGACATCGCGATCCTGGTGGTCGCGGCCAACGACGGCGTCATGCCGCAGACGGTCGAGGCGCTCAACCACGCCCAGGCCGCCGGCGTGCCGATCGTGGTCGCGGTCAACAAGATCGACGTCGAGGGCGCCGACCCGGTGAAGGTCCGCGGCCAGCTGACCGAGTTCGGGCTGGTGGCCGAGGAGTACGGCGGCGACACCATGTTCGTCGACATCTCCGCCCGCCAGGGCCTCAACATCGACCAGCTGCTCGAGGCCGTCGTGCTCACCGCCGACGCCTCGCTGGACCTGCGCGCCAACCCCGAGCAGGACGCCCAGGGCATCGCGATCGAGGCTCACCTGGACAAGGGTCGCGGCGCCATGGCGACCGTCCTGGTCCAGCGCGGCACCCTGCGCGTCGGCGACTCCGTCGCCGTCGGTGACGCGCACGGCCGCGTCCGCGCCATGCTGGACGAGAACGGCAAGAACGTCACCGAGGCGGGTCCGTCCCGTCCGGTGCTGCTGCTCGGCCTGACCTCGGTGCCCCGCGCCGGCGACAGCTTCATCGTCGTCGACGACGACCGCACCGCGCGTCAGATCGCCGAGAAGCGTTCGGCCCGTGACCGCAACGCCATGTTCGCCCGCCGTCCGATGCGGATCTCCCTGGAGAACCTGGACAAGGCGATCGCGGCCGGCGGCATCCAGCAGCTCAACCTCATCGTCAAGGGCGATGTCTCCGGTTCCGTGGAGGCCCTGGAGGACGCGCTGGTCAAGCTGGACGTGGGCGAGGAGGTCGAGCTCCGGATCCTGCACCGCGGTGTGGGTGCGATCACCGAGTCCGACGTCGACCTGGCCATGGGCTCCGACGCCATCATCATCGGCTTCAACGTGCGGGCCGAAGGCCGCGCCCGGGTCGCGGCCGACAAGGAAGGTGTGGACGTCCGGTACTACTCGGTCATCTACCAGGCGATCGAGGAGATCGAGGCGGCGCTCAAGGGCCTGCTCAAGCCGGAGTACGAGGAGGTGCGCCTCGGTTCCGCGGAGGTGCGCGAGGTCTTCCGCTCCAGCAAGTTCGGCAACATCGCGGGTGTCATCGTCCGCGAGGGCCTGCTGCGCCGCAACGCCAAGGCCCGCCTCATCCGCGACGGAAAGGTCGTGGCGGAGTCCCTCACCATCGAGGGCCTGCGCCGCTTCAAGGACGACGCGACCGAGGTCCGCGAGGGCTTCGAGGCCGGTGTCACCCTGGGGTCGTTCAACGACATCAAGGTGGACGACGTCATCGAGACCTTCGAGATGCGCGAGAAGCCGCGCGCGTAACCAGCGCGTGCGCTGAGTGATCGGCACGAACGGTCGGGGCCGGTCGGCAGAAAACTGTCGACCGGCCCCGGCCGCATGTCGTAGCGTGAACGCTCGTACCAGCCCTTCGAGGCCTTCAGGTCGGCGAGACCTGTCCCTTATGTTCGTAGGAACACTCACGTTCGACCTGCTTCTCGGCGACGTCCACTCGCTCAAGGAGAAGCGTTCGATCGTCCGGCCCATCGTGGCCGAACTGCAGCGCAAGTACAGCGTCTGCGCGGCGGAGACCGGCAACCAGGAGCTGCACCGACGGGCCGAGATCGGCCTGGCGGTGGTCTCCGGGGAAGCCGCCTTCGTGGCGGAGGTGCTGGACAGCTGCGAACGGCTGGTCTCGGGCAGGCCCGAGGTCCAGCTGCTGGCCGCCCGCAGGCGGCTGCACGACGACGAGGACGAGTAGCCGCTCCGTCGGACGGCGACGGTGTCGAAGGGCACCGTCGCCGCGTAGGACAATCAGACATGGCATCCCTAGGTGGATGCGTCCGGGTACTGTGCCTCCCGGGGGACGCCCCCCGGACTCCGTGAGTGCACAAGGCCGGGAGACCGATGGGCGCCCTGGTGTCGATGACACGCAGGGCCCACAGCACGAGGAGGACCAGTGACCGACACCGCGAGGGCGCGCAAGCTCGCAGACCGCATCCGGGTGGTCGTCGCGGAGACCCTGGAGCGGCGGATCAAGGACCCGCGCCTGGGCTTCGTGACCATCACCGACACCCGGGTGACCGGTGACCTGCGCGAGGCCACCGTCTTCTACACGGTCTACGGCGACGAGACCGAGCGGGCCGCCACGGCAGCCGCGCTGGAGAGCGCCAAGGGCATCCTGCGGACCGAGGTCGGACGACAGACCGGGGTGCGCTTCACGCCCTCCCTGACCTTCGTCGCCGACGCCATCCCGGACACCGCCCGCCACCTGGACGACCTGCTCGTCAAGGCCCGGCAGGCGGACGCCGAGGTGCGCAGCGTCGCCGTGGGCAAGAGCTACGCCGGCGACGCCGACCCGTACCGCAAGCCCGACGAGGACGACGACCTCGACGCGGACCTCGACGACGACCTCGACGAGGACGAGTAGCCATGACCGGCGAGCCGCCCGCAGGGGTGCCCTCCACCACGGTGGAGGGCACCCCTGCGGTGCCCTCCCCCCGGTCCGAGCCTTCGGCGACCGAGATCGCGTCGGCCGGGTCCTCCTCGGCCGCGTCCGCCTCGTCCGCGCCGACGGACGCGGACTGGGACCGGGTGGTCGCCGCGATCGGCCGGGCCGCCTCGGTCGACCTGGTCTGCCATGTGCTGCCGGACGGCGACGCCCTGGGCTCGGCGCTGGCGGTCGGCCTCGCCCTGCGCTCGCTCGGCGTCGAGGTCCGGGTCTCCTTCGGCGACGACCCGCAGGTGGTCCCCGCCTCCCTGGGCTTCCTGCCCGGACAGGAGCTGCTGGTCCCGGCCGCGCTGGTGCCGGAGCGCCCGGAGCTGATGATCAGCTTCGACGTGGCCGACCCGCAGCGCCTCGGCCTGCTCCGGGCCAAGGCGGAGGCGGCGGCGGCGCTCGTGGTGGTCGACCACCACGCCTCCAACGCCGGCTTCGGCAGCCACCGGCTGATCGACCCGGCCGCCCCGGCCACCGCCGTGCTGGTGGACGAACTGCTGCGGCGGCTCGGCGTGCCGCTGGACCGCTCCATCGCGACCTGCCTCTACACCGGCGTGGCGACCGACACCGGCTCCTTCCGCTACGCCGCGACCACCCCGGCCACCCACGAGTTCGCCGCCCGGCTGCTGGCCACCGGGCTGCGCCAGGACCTGATCTCCCGGCGGCTCTGGGACACCCAGTCCTTCGGCTACCTGAAGGTCCTGGCCGCCGCGCTGGAGCGGGCCGAGTTCGACCGCACCGCCGCCGACGGCCTCGGCCTCGTCTGGACCTGGGTGCCGCACGCGGACCTGGTCGCCCACGGGGTGCTGCCGGAGGAGATCGAGGGCCTGATCGACGTCGTCCGGAAGGCGGCCGAGGCGGAGGTCGTGCTGGTGCTCAAGGAGGACCCGGACGGCAGCCTGCGCGGCTCCTCGCGGGCCAGGGGCGCGGTGGACGTCGCGGCGGCCTGTGCCGCGCTCGGCGGCGGCGGGCACGTCTACGCCGCCGGCTTCGGCTCCCGCGACGGCGTCGCGGCGACCGTCGCCCGGTTCCGGGCGGCCCTCGTCCGGAGCTGAGCCGGCGCCACTCCACCGCTGCCACTGATTTTCCGTCATTGATTTCCAACTGAGAGTCGGATCGTTGAAGCGCAAGGGAACGGGCCCGGACGGCCTGGTCATCGTCGACAAGCCCGCCGGGATCACCTCCCACACGGTGGTCTCCCGGATCCGCCGGCTGGCCGGCACCCGCAAGGTCGGCCACGCCGGCACGCTGGACCCGATGGCCACCGGCGTACTGGTGATCGGCTGCGAGCGGGCGACCCGGCTGCTCGGGCACCTGGCGCTGACCACCAAGACCTACCAGGCCACCATCCGGCTCGGCCAGGCCACGGTGACCGACGACGCGGAGGGGGAGGTCACCGCGACCGCCTCCACCGCCGGGGTCACCCCGGAGGCCGTCGCGGCCGGGATCGCGGCGCTGTCCGGCGACATCCAGCAGACCCCGTCCAAGGTCAGCGCCATCAAGATCGACGGCAAGCGCTCCTACACCCGGGTCAGGGACGGCGAGGAGGTCGAGCTGGCGGCCCGCCCGGTCACCGTCTCCCGCTTCGAGGTGCACGAGCGGCGCGAGGCCCTGGCTGAGGACGGCACTCCGCTGATCGACCTCGACGTCACCGTGGAGTGCACCTCCGGCACCTACATCCGGGCGCTGGCCCGTGACCTCGGCGAGAGCCTCGGCGTCGGCGGGCACCTGACCGCGCTGCGCCGCACCCGGGTCGGTCCGTACACCGTGGCCGGCTCGCACACCCTGGAGGAGCTGGAGACCACCTTCGCCGCCTCGGTGCTGCCGATCGCGACCGCCGCGGCGGCGGCCTTCCCGCGCTGGGACGTGGACGCCGAGCAGGCCCGGCTGCTGGTCAACGGCGTCCGGATCGACGCCCCCGGGCTCGGCGTGGACGAGCCGATCGCGGTCTTCGACCCGGACGGGCGCTTCCTCGCGCTGATCGAGGAACGCGGGGGCCGGGCCAGGTCGCTGGCCGTCTTCGTCTGAGCCGAGTTCTTTTTCCGCCGAGAGCGAACAGTGCTCGACTCTTCGGGCCGCCGCTTCACCCGAACGGGCGGCGCGCGGAGCGAAGCAGGGGGGTGCGCGGGGCGCAGGGGGTCGCGGGGGAGGGACGGCGGGAAGCCTCCGCTCAGGTGACGGCCTGGGCGGGGGTGGTGGGCGGTGCAGCGAGCCGAGGAGGCCCTGGTACGGGTCGGGGACCTGTCCGGGCGGGCCCGGGGCACGGCCTTCCACGTCGACCACCAGGGACTGCTGCTCACCGCGCACGAGGTGGTCGACGGCCTCCAGGACCTGCTCCTCACCTGGCCCGGCGGCGCCACCCGGCGGCTCGGCGCCGACAGCGTCAGCTGCCTGCCCGAGTACGGTCTGGCGCTGCTGCACACCGACGCCGTCGTGCCGCCGCTGCCGCTGGCGGGCGGCCACGGCACCCGGCTGGTCAGCCTCCACCTGGACGGGCAGGTGCTGCAGGGCGGCATCGCCGGGGTGGTGACCGCCCGCTACGCCGCGCGGACCCGGTTCCACCTGGTCGCCGACGCCTGGCTGCTGCACCTCGAACAGGCGCCGTACGGACTGCCGGTGCAGGCGGCCGGCTCGCCGGTGCTGGACGCCGAGACCGGCGCGGTCGTCGCCGTCGCCACCGTCGCCCTGCGCGGACGGCAGCACGGCGCGGTGCTCGCGGTGCCGCTCCGCTCCGCCGCCGGCCACCGCGCGGTGGCGGACCTGCTGGCCCGCAACGGCGCGACCGTCCCGGCGCACGGCCGGGCGCTCAACCTCGCCGGGGCGCTGGAACTGTGCGCCGCCACCCTCGGCCCGGTCGGCCGGACCGCCGCCGACCGGATCGAGCGCGCCGACGGCCTGGCCGCCGTCGAGCCCGGCTGGGCCTGCGACCCGGACCGGCCGGTGCTGGCACTGGTCGGCGAGCCGGGCAGCGGGCGCAGCACCGAACTGGCCGCGCTGGCCCGGCGGCGGGCCGGGGCCGCGCACCGGCTGCCGACGCTGCTGCTGCGCGGCGCGGAGCTGCGCGCCGGGGACGCCTCGCTGCTGGACGCCGCCGACCGGGCGCTGGATTCGGCCGGACGGCTGATCCATGTCGAGGGGGCGCGGACGGAGCAGCTCTGCCGGGTCGCCGCGGCCGCCTGCCGCCCGCCGCTGATCGTGCTGGACGGCCCGGAGGAGATGCCCCCCGCGCTCTTCGACGACCTGGACGCCTGGTGCGCGGAGACCGCGCGGCTGCTGCGCCGGACCGGGGCCCGGCTGCTGATCGGCTGCCGCCCCGAGTTCTGGGAGCAGGCCGGACCGCTGTTCCCGGCCGAGGACCTGTACGGCGAGGGCAGCCCGCAGGCCCTGCGGCTGGACGACCCGGCCGCGGCGGCGGGCCGCTCCCGGCCGAGCCGGCATCCGCTGACGCTGCGGCTGCTCGCCGAGTTGCGGGCGGCCGCCCCGCACCTCCCGCTGGAGCCCGAACCGAGCCGGGCGCAGCTGCTCGCCGCCCGGGTCGACCTCGCCTGCCTCCGCACCGCCGAGCGGATCGCGCTGCGCCCGCACGAGCGCCCGTACGAGCACCGGTACGAGCACCGGTACGAGCGCTCCGCAGCCGTGCCGCCGCCCGACCCCGCCGCCGTGCGCCGGCTGGCCGCGGCGGTCGCCGGGCGGGTGCACGAGGCGGCGCGGCGGATGCTGGGGCCCGGCGGCGGGACGCTGGACCGGGCCGGCTTCGACGAGCTCTTCCCCTGGGCCGGGGGCTGGGCGCAGGCCGTCCTCGCCGAGGGCCTGCTGGAACCGGCCGGGCCCGGCTACCGCTTCGCCCACGAGGAGGTCTCCGACTGGCTCCAGGGTGGTCGGCTCGACCTCGGCGCCGCGCTGGACGCGCTGCTCGGCGACGGCCTGCCGACCGTCCTGGACCCCGGCCACCGGCCGCCGCCCGCCGCGCCTGGGGCCCGCGGCGCGCACCGGCGCGGCGGCCCGCGCGGCCTGGCGGTGCCCGCCCCGGTGCCCGCCCCGGGCCGCTGCCGCCGCCGGCCCCGCGCCCGCTGCCGCACCACCGGATCGGACCGGTGCGCGCCGCCCTGCTCCGACTGGCCGGGGAGGACGGCGATCCGAGCGCGCTGGAGCCCTGGCTGAGCCGACTCGTGCTCCGGCTCGACGGCCCCGACGCCGCCGAAGCCGGCAGCGAACCGTACTGGTGGACCAGTCGGCTGCTGGCCTCGGTGCTGTCCGGACTCGACGACGCCGGACCCTACCTGCCGCTGCTGCGCACCCTCGCCGAGCGGATGGCCTTCCGCGCCGTCGAGACCGGGGAGCAGCCGCTGCCCGCCGGGCTCTGGTCCGGACTCCGGCTCCCGGTACCGGAGCTGATCGAGCTTCAGCTGCTGCTCGCGCGCGCCGCGACGGACGGCGGGACCCTGGCGGCGGTGGCGCCGCTGGTCCGCCGCGACCCGGCCGCCGCCCTGTCCGCGCTCTGCCGCCGGCTGCGGGACGAACGCCTCGCCGCCACCGTCGGCCAACTGCTGCGCGCCGTCCGCCGGATCGCGCTGGACGACCTGACCGAGGCGCTGGTCGACACCGCGCACCCGCGCGCCGACGCGCTGCTGCTGGAGCTCGCCGGAACCGAGCCCTCGGCCCTCAGCCGCGCGGTGGACCGCTGGGCGCACGACCCGCGCCCGGAACGCCACGTCGCCGCCGCCGTCCACGCCCCGGCGGTCCGCGCCGAGAGCGGCGCGGACCGGGCGCTGCTGCGCTACGCGGCCGAGGCGCTGCTCGCCCGGGACGGCGAGCGGGCGCTGCACGGCGCGGCCCTGGCCGTGCTGGTCGCCGACCCGGCGACCCGGGACCGGTGGCTCCCGGAGGCCGCCGCCCGTTACACCGAGGAGGATCCGTTGCTCCGGCCGCAGCACCTGGCACCCGGCCTGGACGGCCATCCGGTGCTGGTGCTGGCCGCCTACGCGGCCCGGCTGCACCGGCCGGGGGAGGAGGCCGGGGCGATCCTGCGCACCCTCGGCTCGGTCGCCGCGCCCCGGGCCCAGCCCGGGGCCGTCCGGTTGGTGGGCGAGCACCTGGACCGCCGTCCGGAGGCCGCCGCCCAGGTCGCGGCCTGGCTGGCGGCCCGGACCGGCCACGGCGGCGCGGACCGGGCGCTGCTGCTGTCCTTCGTCCGCGCGGTCGCCGGGCGCCCCGAGACCGTGCGTGCGGCCTTCCGCGAGGCACTGGTGGCGGCGCTGGGGCGGGAGCCCGCCGGACTGGGCGGCGAACTGCTGGCGGAGCTGCGGGCGGGCCAGCCGATGCGGGCCGGTGACCAGGCGCATGGCAGGCTATAGGGGTAACGGACGTACGAGCGAGGAGCGGTCAGGGTGCAGCGCTGGCGTGGCCTGGAGGAAGTCCCCGAGGACTGGGGGCGCAGCGTCGTCACCATCGGCTCCTTCGACGGAGTGCACCGGGGGCACCAACTGATCATCGGTCGGGCGGTGGAGCGGGCCCGCGCCCTGGGGCTGCGCTGCGTCGTGGTGACCTTCGACCCGCACCCCAGCGAGGTCGTCCGCCCCGGCAGCCACCCGCCGCTGCTGGCCCCGCAGCACCGCCGCGCGGAGCTGATGGGCGAGCTGGGCGTGGACGCCGTGCTGGTGCTGCCGTTCACCCTGGCCTTCTCGCAGCTGTCGCCGCAGGACTTCGTCCGCCAGGTGCTGGTCCGGGCGCTGCATGCGGCAGTGGTCGTCGAGGGCCCCAACTTCCGCTTCGGGCACCGGGCTTCGGGCAATGTGGAGCTGCTGGCCGAGATGGGCGCCGAGCACGGCTTCGAGGTCGACCTGCTGGACCTGACGGTCACCGGCTCGATCGGCGACGGCGCGCCGTTCTCCTCCACCCTGACCCGCCGACTGGTCGCCGAGGGCGACGTGGCCGGCGCGGCCGAGGTGCTGGGGCGCCCGCACCGGGTCGAGGGCACGGTGGTGCGCGGGGCGCAGCGCGGGCGGGAGTTGGGCTACCCCACCGCCAACGTGGAGACCCTGCCGCACACTGCGATCCCGGCCGACGGCGTCTACGCGGGCTGGCTGACCGCCGCCGACGAGCGGATGCCGGCCGCGATCTCGGTCGGCACCAACCCGACCTTCGACGGCACCAGCCGCACGGTCGAGGCCTACGCCATCGACCGGGTCGGCCTCGACCTCTACGGCCTGCACGTCAGCGTGGACTTCCTGGCCTACCTGCGCGGCATGGAGAAGTTCGACTCCATCGACGCGCTGCTCGACCGGATGGCCGACGACGTCAAGCAGGCCCGGGTGCTGACGGACTGCTAGCACCGGGGAACGACAGCGCGGCCCGGCCGGAGGAGTCCGGCCGGGCCGCGCTGTCGTTCAGGAGCGCTCGGATCAGGACTGCGGGGGCTGCTGGCCCTGGCCGTAGTTCTGCGGTGCTCCCCAGGCCTGCGGCTGGGTGCGGGGGAAATCGGCGGCGACCATGGCGGCGAGGTCGAAGTAGGCCTCGCGGGTCTTCGGCCGCATCCGGTTGAGGTCGACCTCGGCGCCGGCCGCGAGGTGCTCGTCGAAGGGCACGACCACCACGCCCCGGCAGCGGGTGCGGAAGTGGGCGACGATGTCCTCGACCCGGATCATCTTCGCGGTCTCGCGCACCCCCGACACCACGGTGATGCTGCGCTGCACCAGGTCGGCGTAGCCGTTGGCGGACAGCCAGTCGAGGGTGGTGCTGGCGCTGCTGGCCCCGTCGACGCTCGGGGTGGAGACGATGATCAGCTGGTCGGCGAGGTCCAGCACCCCGCGCATGGCGCTGTAGAGCAGACCGGTGCCGGAGTCGGTCAGCACGATCGGGTACTGGCGTCCCAGGAAGTCGATGACCTGCCGGTAGTCCGCGTCGTTGAAGGTGGTGGAGACGGCCGGGTCGACGTCGTTGGCCAGGATCTCCAGCCCGCTGGGGGCCTGCGAGGTGAACCGGCGCATGTCCATGTAGCTGGTCAGGTACGGGATCGCGGTCACCAGGTCGCGGATGGTGGCACCGGTCTCGCGGCGGACGCGGCGGCCCAGCGTCCCGGCGTCCGGGTTGGCGTCGATGGCGATGACCTTGTCCTGGCGCTCGGACGCGAGGGTCGCGCCCAGCGACATGGTCGTGGTCGTCTTGCCGACGCCGCCCTTGAGGCTGATCACCGCGATCTTGTAGGAGCTGAGCACCGGCGTGCGGATCACCGCGAGCTTCTGCTGGTGCTCCTGCTCGGCGGCCTTCCCGCCGAAGCGGAAGCGGCTGCCACCGCCCCGGCGCTCGGGCGCCTGGTTACGGAGCAGCCGGTCCGAGGACAGCTCCACCGCGGCGGTGTAGCCCAGCGGCGCACCGCCGACCGGCCCCTGCTGCTGCGGGCCGCCCTGAGCGGGGGGCTGCGGCTGGTACTGCTGCTGGGCCGGACCCTGCTGGGCCGGAGCCTGGTTCTGGGCCTGGCCCTGGTACGGGGAGGGCTGGGGCTGCTGGCCGTAGTCCGGCGGCGGGTAGGGGCCCGCGGACTGCGGCGGCTGGAGCGGCCAGCCGCCCAGGGCCTGCCGGGGGTCGGCCGGCGGCTGCACGGGCTGCTGCGGTGTGGACGGCTGCGGTGCGGGCGGCGTCCAGGGCTGCTGGTACGCCGGCGCCTCGGGCCGGGGCTGCGGCGGCGGGGTCGGCTGCTGCTCCGCCGGGTAGTTCGGCGGCTGGTAGGGGGGCTGCTGCGGGCTGGGAGCGTACGGCGCACCCTGGTACGGGGCGCCCTGGTACTGCGGACCCGGCTGCTGCGGACCGGACTGCTGCGGACCGGACTGCTGCGGGGCGCTCAACTGCCAGGTGTCCGGCTGCGGCTGCGACTGCTGCGGCTCGGGCTGCGGCGGGACGGGATCGGCCGGGCCGGCGGACGGGCGCGGCTCAGCGGGACCCTCGAAGACGGCGTCGCCGGTGGCGTCGGCAGCGGCCTCCCGGGCCGGGACGGCGTCCGGTGCCGGTGCCGGTGACAGCGGCGCGGTAGACGCGGGCGCCTGCAGCGGCGCGGGCGCCTGCAGCGGGGTCTGGTCCTGCGGCGGGGCCGGAAAGGACGGGCGGAAGGACGGCTGCGCCGACTGGTAGGGCTGCTCCTGGACCGGGCTCGGGGCCGGGCCGGGGGCGGGCGCGGGAACCGGCCCCGGCGCGGGGGCCTGGACCGGGGGGACCGGCGTGGACGGCGGGCCCACCTGCTCCGCGTTCTGGAGGTACCAGGCCGGGGGCGAGTAGTCAGGCGCGTCCGACCACTCCTCGTCCTCGTCCGGCGCGCTCTCGCCGACGTGAACGTTCTCGCGATCGTTCGTCACTGCTCGTCCCTCTCCTTCGCCTCCGTGGTCCGGTCCAGCCTAACCAGTTACCGGTTTCGCCCGGCCACCGCTGTGGCAAACCTCTAGTCGGCCCGCCTGGCCTGGCCGAGCACCTGGGCCTCGGCGGCCGTCGGTCCGCCGCGGACGAACATCCGCGACCGCCGGTTCGCCCACAGGGTGACGCCGTCGCCCAGGTTGGACAGTGCACCGGTCTCCATGGCCGGGAGCTCCAGCACCCGGCCGATCAACTCGGCCTCCTGCGGGGCCACCCGCTGCACCCCGACCACGTCGGCCGAGGAGAGCAGCCGCTCCGAGGCCGGGCTGAGGAAGGGCAGCAGGGTGAGCGTCGTCTGCCAGGGGCCGGGCGACAGTCGGCTGCGCCCCGGACGCGATCCGCAGTCCCGGACGACCAGCACCGGCGCGGTCACCGACGCGCCCTGCGGCCCGATCCGGCCGACCGGATGCACCGTCAGGCAGGGCTGGCCGCCGCCCGCGGCCTGGGCCACCGGCGTCCAGGACTGGCCGCGTCCGGTCTCGACCACCACCCGCGCCCCGGTCGCCGCCGCGCGCAGCGCGATCAGCTGGGCCGTCCACACACCGCCGACCAGCACCACGTCGTAGGCCCGGGGCCGGAACAGGCCCAGGACCGCGGCGGCGTCCTGGCCGTCCATGCCGATCACCACGCCGTCGTCGCCGATCGGCAGCGCCATCGCGGACAGCTCCTCCTGGCTGAGGACGTGCTGCTCGCGTCGCGGGCCGCGCAGCCCGAATCCCGCCAGTGCCCCCATCAGCGTGTCCCTCCCAGCGGCAGCGTCGCGAGGACGCCGGGTACCTGTTCGCGGTCCAGCCGCACCAGTGTCGCACCCGCGCTCTTCGCCCGGGCCTCCAGCTGTCGGGCCGCCTGCTCCAGCTCCCGGTCGCCCCGGGCGGTGACCCGGACCTGACCGGTCAACGCGACTGCGTCGCCGTCGGCCTGACGAACAGTCAGGCTGAAGGTGGTGCCCAGGGCGGTGCCGCCGGTGAGCAGGTTCACCAGGTCGGGTGCGGTCACCGCGCCGCGCGCGGCGGAGCTGCCGCCCGAAGGGGCGAGCCGGGGCCACTGGCCCACCCAGTAGGTGGTGTGCCAGCGGTCGTCGCAGCGCCAGGCCCGGGTGGTCTCCGCGGTCCGGCGGCCGTTCCGGGAGCCGTTGCCGGCGCTGCCCGCCGCCAGCGGGTTGGCGCAGACCGCGGTGGACACGGCGGCGGCGACGGCGGCGGCGTCCAGCACGGTGGTCGGCAGGCCGGCCCCGGCGAGCCGGGCGGCGAGCTGGTCGGCGGCGCGCTGGAGCGACTTCCGGGCGCCGATGTCGCCGCCGCCGCGCGCGGCCACGGCGCCGAGGCAGAGCTCCGGGTCGAGCCTGACGGTCACCCAGGTCAGCCGCAGCCCCGGGGTCCGCTGGCTGCCCGGGAGCTCGCGGTAGCCGCGGGCGGCGAGAGCCTGCTCGGGCAGGTGCGGCGCGGGGGCGGGCTGGGCGTACTGCACGACCTGGATCGCGTCCAGCACGATGTCGTCGACCACGAGTCCGGCGCCGAGCAGATCCAGCGGCAGCGAGCGGGTGTTGTGCTCGGGGCGCAGCGGTTCGTCCGGGGCCTCGACCTGGAGCACCGCGGTCAGGAAGGTGCCGTCGCCGACCATGCCGATCTCGCGCCGCTCCCGGCGTCCGGCCGCACCCTTCCCCTCGGCCTCGACCGTGTGCTGGACGATCCGCAGCGCGGGGTCGCACTCCAGGACCGGCACCAGCAGCGGGTCGGCCTGCGGGTCGACCGGGTTGGCGGCCGAGCGCTTCCGGCGGGCCTGCAGCGCCGCGCGGACGCCCGCGTGCTCGGTGAAGGAGAGCCCGTTCCAGCGCAGCAGTGCCAGCAGCACCAGCAGCACCGCCACGACGCCGTTCACGGTCAGCACCACGCGGTTGGTGGCCAGCCCGATCAGCACCAGCGCGGCCGCCAGTTCGACCAGGATCAGCTGCGGCAGCCGCAGCGGCCCGAGCCGGCCGGGTCGGGGCCGGAAGCGGACCGTGACCGGGACGGCGGACCGGGAGCCCGCAGCCTTGGGCTGGGGCGGAAGTTCGGCGGGCGCGCCATGGCGCCGTGCCCGCAATGCGCCGCTCTGCTCGGACATCCCCCGGATCAGCCCTCTCTGGTCGGGTGCACATCGGAAAACAGGTAGCCGGTTGGCTGACCGCCATACCGTACCCGTACCGTACGTACCGATCGCGCGCGGTAGTTGGTGCCGAGGGCATCAGGACGGGGATCGGGGACCAAGAGCATGGCATCACGCCGGAACGAGCTGAGCGCCTACACCTTCTCTCGCCGCCGCACGGTGGCCGCCTTCCTCCAGCCGTCGAGCGGCGGGAACGAGGAGGATGCACCGCGCGCACTGCGGGCCGTGGTGCCCAGCATCATCGTCGGTGTGCTGGCCGTCGCCGGCGCCGGCGCCTACGGGATGATCAAGCCATCGGCGCCGGTGGGCTGGCAGAAGGCCAACGCGGTCATCGTCGGCAAGCAGTCCACCACGCGCTACGTGATGCTGGACGGGATGCTGCACCCGGTGCTGAACATCGCCTCGGCCCGGCTGCTGCTGACGCCCGGTTCGAGCGTGGTCTCGGTCGACGACTCGGTGCTGGACTCCGGCAAGGTGCCGCACGGTTCGCTGGTCGGAATACCGTTCGCCCCGGACAGCCTGCCGACGGCGCAGGACGCCGGGACCGCGAAGGTCTGGGCCTACTGCGAGCAGCCGTCGAGCAACGCCCAGGGCGGCACCGACCAGAAGCTGTTCGTGCTGGACGGCAAGGACACCGGTGCGGTGGGCGGCAGCGGGCAGTTGGACGCCGGGCACGCGATGTACGTCCAGGGCCCGGACGGCACCACCTACCTGGTCGACGCCACCGGGACCTCCCACCAGCTGTCGGCCGGGCACCAGGGATCGGCCACCGAGCGGATCCGGCTGGCCACGGCCGCCTTCGGCGCCACCGTCGGCGCACCGCAACCGGTCACCGCCGACTGGCTGGCGACCCTGCACCAGGGCGACCCGATCATCCTGCCCAACGCCGACATCGCCGGCTACGGCACCAGCAGCAGCATCTCGTTGGGCGCGGGAGCGGTCCACGTCGGCGACGTCTACCAGGTGCAGACCGACAGCGGCCAGTACCTGCACTACGTGGTGGAGCAGGACGGCGTCCACCCGGTGTCCGACTTCACCAACCGGTTGCTGGAGGCGGTCGACCCCAACCGCACCGTGCCCACGGTCCCGGACATGGAGGTCGCCGGCGCCAACACCCGCTCCGTCTTCGAGGGCACGAAGAACTGGCCGACGGCGCTGGTGGCCCAGGCGAACCAGGGCGCCACCGGCAATGTCGCCTGCAGCGTCTACGCCGGGACGGCCTCCGCCGCGGGCGTGCCGCAGCTCCGGCTGTGGACCGGGGCCGGCTACCCGGTCAACAGCACCTCCGGGACGGCCGGCGTCTACGTCACGCCCGGATCCGGGCTGCTCTACCGGCAGGTGTCGGGAACCAGCACCACCAGCGGCTCGGTGGACCTGCTGACCGACACCGGACTGCGCTACCCGATCCAGATGAACAACGACAGCAACGCCGGCGGGGCCGCCCCGACGCCGAACCCGGGCGGCAGCACCGACGGCAGCGCGGACGGCTCCGGCGACGGCACCGCCAACACCGACGACGCCCAGGCCAGGCTGGGTTACGGGAGCGTGGCGCTCAACCCGGTGCCGCTCGCCTGGTCCAGCCTGCTGTCCTCGGGGCCCAATCTGAACACCGCCGCCGCCGAGTTGCCGCAGGGCTCCTGAACCGCATTCCCTGTTGGGTCAGTTGCGCCGGGGCGATAGAGTGCTGCGGGACATCACCGTTGTGATGCCGGCCGGGTGGATGTGACCGGGCACCCGGTCCAGATGGTCTGTCTCATGGGGGACGGTGCAAATGTCGGGTCAGTTTACGACCACTGCCAATGACATGAAGTTGTTCTCGGCGCACATTGCCGAGGTGAACACCCAGATCCAGCAGGAACTGGGGCGCTTGGAGAACCTGATCAGCTCGATCGCCTCCGGGTGGCAGGGTGACGCGGCGATCGCGTACAACACGCTCCAGTCGCAGTGGAACGAGGACGCGGGCAAGCTCAACCGCGTGCTGAACGAGATCAAGGAAGCGATCGACGGAACCACGGCGCAGTACACCGCGACCGAGTCCGACCAGCACTCCTCGATCAGCAAGATCGCCGCAGCCCTCGGCTGACGGTCGGTCGACCCCACCACTGCTTGTCAAAGGAGAGTTCATGTCCGGCCACATCAAGGTCAGTTTCAACACCGTCTCGGACGCGGCGAGCGAGGTCCGCTCCACCGCCGACCGGGTCAACTCGCAGCTGGAGGACCTGAAGGCGGGCGTCGCCCGGGTCGCTCAGAGCTGGGAGGGCGTGGCCCAGGAGAAGTACCAGGCCCGCCAGCAGGAGTGGAACACCGCTGCCGCAGACCTGCACACCGTGCTGATGCAGATCGCCTCCGCGCTGGACAACGCCGCGCAGAGCTACCAGGCGACGGAGCAGAAGAACGCCGGGATCTGGGGTAACTGAGAGCCGGGGCAACCGAGCCCCGCTCGTCACCACCGTCCGTGCGCGGCCCGCACCGGGGTTGCGCGCGGACGGCGCACCGCAGTCGGACAGCCACACCTTCGGGGGATCGAGCACCAGTGAACCGGCACCACCTCGGCACGCGCCTGGCCCTGGTCCCCGCGGTGCTCTCCGTTCTCGCCCTGTCCACGCCCGCCGTCGCGGCCGGTGCTCCGGGCGCCGGCGTCCGGGCGGTGCCCGGACGTTCCGCCACCGTGCTGGACTCCAGCGGGCAGTGCACCTTCCCCGCGTCGAACATCCCCGGCACCCCGTGGGCGCTGCAGCGCGTCCTGCTGCCGCAGCTGTGGAGCTTCGCGACCGGGAAGGGCGTCACCGTCGCCGTGATCGACACCGGCGTCGACGACACCAACCCGCAGCTGCGCGGTGCGGTCACCGGCGGGAAGAACTTCCTGACCAGCGAGAGCGGCAACTCGCTGACCGATCCGGACGGCCACGGCACCATGGTCGCCGGGATCATCGCCGCCCGTCCCGCCTCCGGGACCGGCTTCGTGGGCCTGGCCCCGGACGCCGACATCCTCTCGCTGCGGCAGAACGACTCCCAGGGCGACGGCACCATCACCACCCTGACCGCCGCGGTGAACGCCGCCGTGGACGCCAAGGTCGGTGTGATCAACATCTCCCAGGACGTCACCACCAACGGCCGCCCGGTGCCGGTCACCCCGGACAGCGGGCTGGCCCACGCCATCGCCAGGGCCATCGCCGCCAACATCGTGGTCGTGGCCGCGGCCGGCAACGAGGGACTGTCGCTGCCGACCTACCCGGCGTCCCTCCCCGGGGTGCTCGGAGTCGGCGCCTCCGACCGCAACGACGAGCGCGACTCGGACTTCTCCGAGAGCGGCAGCTCGGTCCTGGTCGCCGCGCCCGGGGTGGACATGGTCTCCACCGTGCCCGGCGGCGGCCAGTGCGTGGACAGCGGCACCAGCTTCGCCGCCCCCTACGTCGCCGCCGTCGCCGCGCTGCTCCGGCAGGCCCACCGGAACTGGACGGTGGCGCAGATCGACGCCCGGATCGAGCAGACCGCGCAGCGCACCGACCCCGGCTGGAACGCCTTCATCGGCTGGGGCGTGGTCGACCCGGTCGCGGCGCTCTCCGACGACGCCCCGCCGACCGATGCCGCCGTCGCCGACCCGTCGACCGGCGCGGGCGCGCCCCCGGTCCGGGCCCGACCGCTGGACCTCGGCCAGAGCCGGGCCGCCGACCAGCAGCAGACCGCCGTCTACCTCCTCTGTCTGGGCGCGCTCGCGGTGGCGCTCACCGCGGGCACCGCGATAGTCCTGCGCGATGCCCGCCGCCGCCCCGCCTCCTGACAGAGAGCCCGATGAGCAACACCTCATTCCGAGTCGACCTGGCCGAACTCGGAGCCCTGCGCCACGCCCTGGTGCGCGCGGAGCAGACCGTGCGGAACGCCGTCGGGGCGCTCGGCGCCGCCGACACCGCAGCGCCCGGGGACGCCCCCGGCAGCGCCGACCCCGCCTCCGGGACGGTGATCGGGACCGCCGACCTCGACCGGGCCTGCACCGAGCTGCTGGGCCACTGGTCCGCCGTCCTCGGCGACCTGGGGCGGCAGCTGGAGCAGACCGCGGAGGGCGTCACCACGGCCGCCCGGAACTACTCCGGCACCGAGAGCCGCCTCGCCGCCGCCCTGCGCTCCGCCGCGCCCGGCGAGCCGCGCGGGCCCCTCGCACCGGAGGCGCGCCGGTGAGCTGCGACCGCTACCCGGGCATCGGCTTCGACCCGGCCCCCGGCGACCCCGCCGCCGTCGACCTGCTCCAGCAGCGGCTGACCCGTTCCGCCGAGTGGCTGGGCGCCGCCCACGACCTGGTCGAACGGACCGTCCGGGACGACCCGGCCTGGCAGGGCGCGGCCGGCGCCGCCTTCCGCGACCACCTGGGCAACGCCCCCGGACTGCTCGACCGGGCCCGGGGCTCGCTGCAGTACGCCGCCGCCCGGCTGCGGGACTGGCACGGCGAACTGCTCGACCACCAGGCCCACGCCCGGCAGCTGGACGGCGAGCTGCTGCGCGCCCGCACCGTGCTGCGGGAGACCGCCGCCACGGCCGGCACCTCCACCGCGCCCGAGGGCAGCGCGGCCTGGATCGACGCGACCACGGCCGGACTGTTCGAGGCGAACGACACCCTCCGCCGCACCCGGGCCGAGGTCGACCGGCTGCTGGCCCGGGCCCGCGAACTGGAGGCGGCCCACACGGACGCGGCCGGCCGGGTCGCCGACGCGCTGCGCCGCGAGGACCCGGGCCCCGCCCACCGCCCCGGGGGCGCCGACCGTCCTGCCGGACTGTTCGGACCGCTGCTGCACGAGCTGGACGCCGGTGTCGGCGCGGTCGGCCGCGCGGTCTACGACCACGCCGGCACGATCAGCTCGATCGCCGGCTTCCTGGCGCTCTTCCCGACCCCGCTGACGCCGCTGCTGGCCGCGACCGCGATTGCGACCGGCGCGCTCCAGCTCGACAAGGACGTCAGGGACCCGGCGGTCTGGGCCGCGCTGTGGCCGCCGAGAGCCGGCGCCGACTCCCTCGGCGCCGCGCTGTCGCTGGGCGGGGACGTCGCCGGCGTGCTCCCCGGGGTCGGCGCGGTCGCCCGGGGCGGGGCGGAGACCGTCCGGGCGCTGCGGCTGGCCGGGGAGGCAGGCCGGACCGTCAGGGCCGAGGAGCTGACCGGTGAGTTCCTCGGCAGCACGGTGCGGCTGGTCAGCCGCCGGGCCATGGACGACGCCCGGGTGGCGGCGGTGCCGGGGATGAGCGCGGCCGAGACGGCCGCCCGGCAGCGGCACATCCTGGTCGGCCGGGGCGTGGCCGGTGTGGGCGCCGGCGCGGCGCTCTGGACCGAGCTCTCCGGCGGCGGACGGTGACCGACTGCGGCGCGGTGGCGACCGGCTCGATGGAGACCGGCGCGGTGGAGATCGGCTGTGGCGTCCCGCGCGGCTTCCGGCGACTGGAGCCGAGCCCGGACCCGGCGCGGCTCGCGGAGCTGCGCGCGGTCCTGGCGGGGCGGGCTGCCGAGGTGCTGGCCGCGCAGCAGCACACCGTCGGACTGCTGGTCGGCCAGGGCGTGCTGTTCTGCGCCCTGGGGCTGCACCGGGGGCCGGGGTCCGCCGACGAGGTCCGCCCGTCGGTGCTGACGCTGGCCGCGGGGGAGCTGGGCGGGGTCGCGCCCGGGCCGCTGCTCGCCGAGCTGCTGGCGCGAGCCCGGGGAACAGCCGAGGGCGGCGCGGGCTCCCGCCCGCTGGAACTGCCGGCCGGCCCGGCGGCAGTGCTGCTGGGCCGGGGGAGCGGCACCCCGCCCCGGTTCGACGGCGCGGCCGCGGAGCCGCCAGGCCGGCTGTGGGCCGGGACGGTGGCCCTCGCCTCGGCCGCGCACGACCGGCTGGTGCTGCTCCAGCTCACCTCGGCCTGCCCGGAGCTCGGGGCCGACTACCGGGCGATCCTGCTGGCGACGGCGCACACCCTCACCCTGTCCGGCCCGCCGCGCTCCCGGATCCGGGACGCCCTGGGCTGACGCGAAGGACCCGCCGCCCCTGAGGGGCGGCGGGTCCTTCGCGTTCCGGCGGGCGCGGTGGTCAGGCAGCGACCTGCTCGTCCTCCGGGACGGTGATGATCCAGCGGGTGTCCGGGCGGGGCCGGAGGTAGAAGACCCAGTAGAGCAGCGAGGCGACGGTGATGCCGCCGGTGATCAGCAGGTCGCTCATGGCCTGCTGGCTCAGCACGTACAGCAGCACGGCGATGACGGCCACCGGGATGGTCGGCCACAGCGGCATCCGCCAGGCGGTGGTGTTCAGCTTGTGCCTGCCGCGGCGCGAGGCCAGGGCGGCGACGGCGACGAAGCCGTAGAGCAGGGTCACCGCGACGCCGGTGACGTTGGTCAGGGTGTCGACCGGGACGAAGCAGAGGACGGCGCCGGGGACGCCGACCGCGAGGGTGGAGATCCAGGGCGAGCCGAACTTCTTGCTCAGGTCGACCAGGGCGCGGTTGACCGGCTCGGGCCAGGCCTTGTCGCGGGCGGAGGAGTACAGCACCCGGGAGTTCTGGATGACCATGACGATCGCGGCGTTGATGATGGCCAGCGCGATGCAGAGGCTGACGAAGGTGCCGACGGCCGAGTCGGACCAGGCGGTGACCATGCCGCTGATGTCGCCGTTGTCCAGCGCGCTCATGCTCGGCGCGCCCATGGTGATGGCGATGGTCGGGATCAGGATGACGGCGGAGCCGATGCCCAGGGTCCACAGCACGGTGCGGGGGACGGTGCGGTTGGGGCGCTCCATCTCCTCGGCCAGGTAGACGGCGGTGGAGAAGCCCTGGGTGATGAAGAGCGCGGTGGCCAGCCCGGCGATCATCGTGCCGGCGGTGACCACGTTGAGGTGGCCGCCGTCGCCGACCAGCTGCGGGTGCAGCATCACCGAGGCGGAGCGGTTGCTGTGGGCGAAGCCGAGGCAGGCGACCAGGGCGGAGGCGATGACCTCCAGGCAGAGGAAGATGCCGGTGATCCAGGCGTTGGCGCGCAGGTCGAGCAGGCCCATCACGGTGGCCAGCAGCATGACCGCGGCGCCCGCCAGGTCGGCGTTCACGTGCAGGATCGGGGCGAGGTACTGGGCGGTGCCCAGGGCGATGATCGGCGGCACGATCAGGACCACGATCAGCGCCTGGATGAACGCCAGCCAGCCGGTGCCCTTGCCGAGCGTGCTGCCGGCCATGGCGTACTCGCCGCCGGCGCTGGGGACCAGGGTGCCGAGCTCGGAGTAACAGAAGGCCACGCCGATACAGATGACCATCGCGATGGCCAGCGCCAGCGCGGTGCCGGTGCCGAGGACCGCGAACGAACCGGGCACGATGACGAACAGCGACGACGCGGGGGTCAGGCAGGAGAGCGTCAGCAGGGTCCCGCCGACCACGCCGATGGAGCGCTTCAGCTTCTGCGGCTCGTTCCCGGCGACGGCAGTGGAACGGGCGTCCCGCTGCCCGGGGATCCCGGCGTCGGGGGGGCTCAGCGTGTCGGTCATGTGCATTCCGATCGGATCGGTGGGTCTGTGTCGCGGGGAGAGCGGTATCGCCTCCGGTCGGGTTGGCTGTTGCGAACCGTGTCGCTCTCCGGGGGTCATGTAACCCCGGCTGTTAATGACACGTCAAGGGACACTTTGCTTCGGATTTCGTTGCTCATATTGCTGGAGGCAACGAATCTGATGGCCAGTCAGTGAAATGCGTTATTTGTGGCCTATGTCCATACGCCTTCGCATAGCATGATCGAAAAACTATATGGCCTATGAAACTAAGGTCATCGGGGGAAAATCTCGCTGTATCAACCCCGCCCTCCATGCTCTCCGGCGAACACGACAAAGGGGCCGCCGAGTGACGTATCACTCAGCGGCCCCTACGGATCGGACCGTGGCGTCCGGATAACGATCCGGACAGCGCCTCCCCCGCTCCGGCCTGCGCCGATGCTCAGCTCGCGGGCGTCCAGCCGGTCTGCACCGTGAACGAGCCCCGGCGCCGGGTGACCAGCACACCCCGGCCCGGCGGCATCGGCCGCGGCTTCACATTGCCCAGCAGCACGCCCTCGTCCTTGTCGCCGGAGAGCACGATTCCCTGCGAGCCCAGCTCCTTCAGCCGCTGCATCACCGGCTCGTAGAGGGCCCGGCCGGCGCCGCCGGAGCGGCGGGCGATGATCACGTGCAGCCCGATGTCCTTGGCGAACGGCAGCACCTCCAGCAGCTGCGAGAGCGGGTTGCCGGAGGACGTGGCGACCAGGTCGTAGTCGTCGATCACCAGGAACAGCTCCGAGCCGGTCCACCAGCTCCGGTCCCGCAGCTGCTGCTGGGTGACGTCGGGACCGGGGATCCGGCGGTCCATCGCACCCCTGATGTCGCCCAGGAAGGACTGCAGGGCCGGCTGCGCCGCCGCGTACTCCAGCAGGTGCGCGGTGGTGACCTGCCCCAGCAGCGCGCGCCGGTAGTCACCGATGACGATCCGGGCCTGCTCCGGCGTGTAGCGCTCGGTGATGCCCTTGAGCAGCAGCCGCAGCAGCGCGGTCTTCCCGGTCTCGCCGTCGCCGAAGACGATGAAGTGCGGGTCGGTGTCGAAGTTGACGAACACCGGCGAGAGCGAGGACTCGTCCACGCCGATCGCGATGCCCAGCTCCGGGTACTCCATGCCCTTGGGCAGCTGCTCGGCCGGCAGCAGCTCCGGCAGCATCCGCACCTGCGGCGCGCGCGGCCCGGTCCAGGCGCTGTTCGCCGCGGCGACGAAGGCGGCGACGCCGTCGGCCAGGTCCTCGACCCCGCTGGAGCCGTCGATCCGCGGCAGACCGGCCAGGAAGTGCAGCCGCTCCGAGGTGAGGCCGCGTCCCGGCGCCCCGGCCGGGACGTTGACGGCGGTCTTGCGGTCGATCTCCGACTCCATCGAGTCGCCGAGCTTCAGCTCCACCCGGGTCTGCAGCAGGTCCTTCAGCGCCGGGCGCATCTCGCCGTAGCGGGAGGCGCCGACCACCACGTGCACGCCGTAGGCGAGACCGCGCTGGGCGATGTCCGCGACCGCGGACTCCAGCAGCTCGAACTCCTGCTTGAAGGTCAGCCAGCCGTCGACGACCAGGAAGACGTCGCCGTACTGCTCCTCCGGCAGCAGCCCCTGCTTGCGCCGGTTGCGGAAGGTCGCGATCGAGTCGATGCCCTGCGCGCGGAACAGCTCCTCGCGCCGGGTGACCAGCCCCGACACCTCGGCGACCATCCGCCGCACCTTGTCGGCGTCCAGCCGTCCGGCGACCCCGCCGACATGCGGCAGGTGCTGGAGGCCCTGCATCCCGCCGCCGCCGAAGTCGAGCAGGTAGAACTGCACCTCGGCCGCGGTGTGGGTGAGTGCGAACGAGCTGACCATGGTCCGCAGCAGGGTGGACTTGCCGGAGCGCGGACCGCCGACGACCATGCCGTGCCCGGCGGCCCCGGAGAAGTCCAGGTACATCAGGTCCCGGCGCTGGTCGATCGGCTTGTCGACCAGGCCGACCGGCACCACCAGCCGTCCGGCCGCGGTGTACTCGGCGGCGGCCAGGCCCCGGTCGGGGGTGGCGGCCAGCGGCGGCAGCAGCTGGTCCAGCGAGGGGGCCTCGCTCAGCGGCGGCAGCCAGACCTGGTGGGCCGGCGGTCCCTGGCCCTCCAGCCGCTGGACGATGACGTCCAGCACCGAGTCGGCGAGCGCGTCGTCCTGCCGGGGCGCCTGCTCGACCGGCTGGGCGTGTAGCGGCCGGGCCGGCAGCGCCACCGGCGAGCCGGTGAACAGCACCGCCGCCGTCCGCTGCGACTGCCCGGCGGACTGGGTGGCGCCGCCCGCGCGGTAGGGGCCGGACACGTAAGCGGCCTTGAACTGCGCCATCACGTCGGTGCCGAACTTGAGGTAGCCGACGCCGGGCACCGGCGGCAGGTGGTAGGCGTCGGGGACGCCCAGCGCCGCCCGGGACTCGGCGGCGGAGAAGGTCCGCAGGCCGATCCGGTAGGAGAGGTAGGTGTCCAGGCCGCGCAGCCGGCCCTCCTCCAGCCGCTGCGAGGCCAGCAGCAGGTGCACGCCCAGCGAACGGCCGATCCGGCCGATCTGGATGAACATGTCGATGAAGTCGGGCTTGGCGGTGAGCAGCTCGCTGAACTCGTCGATGATCAGCAGCAGCGAGGGCAGCGGCTCCAGCGGCGCCCCGGCCGCGCGGGCCCGCTCGTAGTCGTGGACGTTGGCGTAGTTGCCGGCCGCGCGCAGCACGTCCTGGCGGCGGTTCAGCTCGCCGGTGATGGAGTCGCGCATCCGGTCGACCAGGGTCAGTTCCTCGGCCATGTTGGTGATCACGGCCGAGGTGTGCGGCATGGTGGCCATGCCGGCGAAGGTCGCGCCGCCCTTGAAGTCGGCGAGCACGAAGTTCAGCGTCTCCGAGGAGTGGGTCATCGCCAGGCCCAGCACCAGCGTCCGCAGCAGCTCGGACTTGCCGGAACCGGTCGCGCCGACGCACAGGCCGTGCGGGCCCATGCCCTCCAGCGCGGCCTCCTTGAGGTCCAGCATGACCGGGTCGCCGCCGGCGCCGAGTCCTATCGGAACCCGCAGCCGCTCGTTCATGGCCCGGGGCCGCCAGGTGCGGGCGACGTCGACCGAGGCGGCGTCGCCGACGCCCATCAGGTCGGTGAAGTCCAGGTTGGCCAGCAGCGGTTCGTCGTTGTCGCCGGCCGAGACCCGGAGCGGGGCGAGCTGCCGGGCCAGCGCCTCGGCCTGCCAGGCCGTCAGCTGGTCCGGACGGCCGAGGTAGACGCCGCCGCCGGCCGCGGTCAGCCGCATCCGCTCGGGCTCCACCACCACCGCCAGCGCGCCGCGCGGCTCGTCCAGGTCGCCCGGGATCACCTCGATCACGGTGACGCCGTGCAGTCCCTCGCCGGAGGCCAGCACCGAGTCCGGGCCGACCGAGGCGCCGTCCAGGACCACCACCAGGTGCGGCTGGTCGGGGACGGGCGGTGCGTCGCGGTTGAACCGGCCCCGGCCGCCGAGCTCGTCGGCCAGCAGCTCCTCCAGCTCGTCCAGCGAGGGGCAGATCATCCGCAGCGAGCCGGCGCCGTCGGTGCGCGAGGGGTGCTGGATGTGCGGCAGCCACTTCGCCCACTCCCACTCGGGCGCGGCGCCGGGGGCGGCGGCGATGCCGACCACCAGGTCGTCGGGCGAGTGCAGCACGGTGAGCTGGGCCAGTGCGGCCCGCACCGTGCTGTAGACCGTCTCCGGGTCGCCGGAGACGGTCAGGTGGTAGAAGGCCCGGAGCGACACGGCCAGCGGCAGCTCCGGCAGGGTGCCGTGGGTGGCCAGGAAGCTCCGCATGGCCTCGGCGGTCAGCGGCTCCAGCTCGTCCAGGGGCGCGGTCTGCGGGGCGACCAGCGGGGTCGCCAGCTGCTGCGGCCCGGTGCCGAGCCGGGTCTGCCCGAAGTCGGCGTCGCCGGGGCGGCGCTCCCAGAGCCGGCTGCCCTCGGCCACCACCGACCACAGCTGGTCCGGCGCGGGGTGCAGGTAGAGCTGGGCGTCGCGCTGCAGCGTGGCCGTCCGGCGGACCTGCCGGCGCAGCTGGTTCAGGTACTTGAGGTAGTCGCGGCGCTCGTCCTCCAGGTCGCCGCCCCCGCCGCGCCGGGAGTTGAGCTGGGCCACGGCCATGGCGACGGTCGAGGCGACCATCACCCCGCCCATCACCTTCATGATCATCTGACTGCCGGGCATGAAGAAGAACGCCGCGGACCCGGCGGTGGCCAGCATCGGCAGCAGTGCCTGCCACCAGGGCCCGCCGTCGCCGCGCGGCAGTTCCGGCGGTGACTCCAGTCGGACGTCCTCGCCGGGCACCGTGGGCGGGTAGGCCCGTGGTGGTCGCTTGACGGTTACCACGCTCAACTCGGTACCAGCCCTCGTCCTGATCGAGTGTCTCGGTTCGTCGCAGTGGATGATCCTACCGATCCGCACAATGCGCGCCCCACCGCGTCCCGAAGAACCCCCGGCGGCCGGTTCACGGATTGACGCCGTGTCAATTTCCGTCCCTGGGACTGTCCTTGGCGGACGGTCCGGAGCGGGCGTGGCGATCCGCACCGCTTTGCGGCATTCGCCCGCCCTCCGGGCCCGGCCCGTGGGCCGACGGTCGGCAGCCGCCCCCGCTCCGGGCCTTGAGCTGTCGGCGGCGCCCGGTAGGGTGATCGGCTGCAGGCACTCATCAGCACTCGCACGGGGGAGGGGCTCGCGGTGAGCACCAGTACCACGACCGGATTCTGCCGGGTCACCGTCGTCGCACCGGACAGCCGGATCGACGTCGCCCTGCCCGAGGACATCCCGCTCGCCGACGTCTACCCCGAGGTGCTGCGCCTCTCCGGCCAGGGCTTCAGCCAGGGCGCTCCGGTCGGCTTCCACCTGGTCCGCCGCGACGGGACGGTGCTCGACAGCAGCCTGACCCTGGTCGCCCAGCAGGTCCGCGACGGCGACCTGCTCAGCCTGCGCCCCTTCGCCGAGTCGCTGCCCCCGGCGGTCTACGACGACGTCGCCGACGCCATCGCCACCGCCGTCGCCGCCGACCGCAGCCTGTGGTCCACCAACCTGCTGCGCACCACCGGCCTCATCGGCTGCGTGCTGATGACCGTGCTGCTCGGCTTCGCGCTCTGGTTCTCCGACCTCACCCACAACATGCACTCCCTGCCCGGGCTGGTCTCCGGCCTGGTCGCGGTGCTGCTGGTCGCCGTCGCCGGGGTCCGCGCCAGGATCTACGACGACCGCGGCTCGGCCCTGGCGCTCGGCCTCGCGGCCCTGCCGCACGCCCTGATCGGCGGCTCCGGGATCATCGCGCCCGACCTCGGCCAGGGGCCGGGGCGGATCCAGTTCCTGGCCGGCTGCATCGCCGTGCTGGTGGCCTCGGTGCTGATGACCGCGCTGATGCCGGGCGGCGACGCGCCGTTCGTGGCCGCGGTCCTGGTCTCCGCCGTCGGCACCGCCACCACCTTCACCGCGGTCTTCAGCAACGCCTCGGCCCGCGAGAGCGCCGCCGTCGCCGCCGTGGTCGCCATCGGCCTGGTCGGCTTCCTGCCGCAGCTCTCCGCCCGCTTCGCCCGGCTGCCGGTCGCCTTCCGGGCCCCGCAGCAGGTCGGCGCGGTCGAGCCGCGCAGCGAGGAGGCCGCCGCCGAGGCCGCCGACTACACCCGGATCGCGGCCCGGGCCCGGCGCGGCCACGAACTGCTGGTCGGCCTGGTGGGCGGCTGCGCGGCGGTGGTCGTCGGCTCCGCCGCCGTGCTCTCCTTCACCGACAGCCGCTGGCCGGAGCTGCTGGCGCTGATGCTGGGCGTCACCGTGATGCTCCGGGCCCGGCTCTTCCGGCACACCTCGCAGGTGCTCTGCCTGCTGGTCGCCGGGCTGCTCAGCCTGGCGCTGCTGGTCATCGGCGTCTCGCTCAACCTGCCGCTCTTCCTCTTCAGCAATATGGGCCACCCCTCGACGGTGGACATCCACACCCTCGCCCTGGCCGCCTCGGTGCTGCTCGGCGCGGTGCTGCTGGGCGCGATCGCCCTGGTCGTCCCGGCCAAGGGCGTCTCCCCGTTCTGGGGCCGGATCCTGGACCTGGTCGACGGGCTGACCCTGGCCGCGCTGATCCCGCTGGCCCTGGCGGTGCTCAACATCTACGCCCTGGTCAGGGGTCTTACCTGAGCCGGTCGCGACCGCCGGCGAGAGCCGGGCTTCCCGAGTCGGCCGGGCGGGTGATAGAGGGCCGCTTCGGCGCTGGTAGGCTGGTGCGGACGGACGTGCCACACCCTTCGGGGCGGCGCGCCCCGACCGCCGGGCCGCATCCGTTCCTGTGAAGCAGACCAGGAACACCCGGCACATCGAATCAAAGGAGTTGCTGTGGCCCTCGACGCCGCTGTCAAGAAGCAGATCATGACCGAGTTCGGCACCAAGGAGGGCGACACCGGCTCCCCCGAGGTCCAGGTCGCCATGCTCAGCCGCCGTATCTCGGACCTGACCGAGCACCTCAAGCTTCACAAGCACGACCACCACTCCCGTCGTGGCCTGCTGCTCCTCGTCGGCCAGCGCCGTCGCCTGCTGCAGTACCTGGCCAAGAAGGACATCGAGCGCTTCCGTACGCTGGTCGACCGCCTCGGCATCCGCCGCGGTGCCGCCGGCGCCGCGCGCTAGCACTTCGCCTGGGGGCGGCTCCCGAACGGGAGCCGCCCTTCGGTGCATCCTGGCTCCGATCGGCAACGATCGGTCCGGTTCGGCCCCGCCGACTCGACGCCACAGGATTGGACAGCCGACGCACGTGGGAAAGACCACGTGCGTAAGGTGAGTACGAAGGGTGAAGGACGACCCGAGCACGCGCGCCGCGCGTGACGGACGGCCGACGCCGCGGGACGACCGGACCGGTCGCCGCCCGCAAAGACGCGGAGCGTCCACACGCATCCGACCACAGGCGCCACCAGGCGCCGGTCCTCGGTAGTGGCCGCCGGAGGAGTGACAGCGCCGAGCGCCGACAGCGCCAGTACTGCACCCGCCCGGAGGCTTCGATCGAAGACCGGCTGAGCCGGGGCCGTCCGCCGTCGGCACTGTGCGGGACGCTCCACCTGAGGACATGAAGGAGATCTTCCAGGTGGAAGACAACACCACGCACGAAGCCGTTGCCGTCATCGACAACGGTTCTTTCGGTACCCGCACCATCCGCTTCGAGACCGGTCGTCTCGCCAGGCAGGCCGCCGGCTCCGCCGTCGCCTACCTGGACGACGAGACGATGATCCTCTCGGCGACCAGCGCCTCGAAGCAGCCCAAGGACCACTTCGACTTCTTCCCGCTCACGGTGGACGTCGAGGAGCGGATGTACGCGGCCGGGCGGATCCCCGGCTCGTTCTTCCGCCGTGAGGGCCGTCCCTCCGAGGACGCCATCCTCACCTGTCGGCTGATCGACCGCCCGCTGCGCCCGTCCTTCGTCAAGGGCCTGCGCAACGAGATCCAGGTCGTCTGCACGATCATGGCGCTCAACCCGGACGACCTGTACGACGTCGTGGCGATCAACGCCGCGTCCGCGTCCACCCAGCTCGCCGGCCTGCCCTTCTCCGGCCCCATCGGCGGCGTCCGGGTGGCGCTGATCAAGGGCCAGTGGGTCGCCTTCCCGCGCCACAGCGAGCTGGAGGAGGCCGTGTTCGACATGGTCGTCGCCGGCCGCACCCTGGCCGACGGCGATGTCGCGATCATGATGGTCGAGGCCGAGGCCACCGCGAAGACCATCGAGCTGGTCAAGGGCGGCGCCGTGGCGCCGACCGAGGACGTCGTGGCCGCCGGTCTTGAGGCCTCCAAGGTCTTCATCCGCGAGCTCTGCCGGGCCCAGTCCCAGCTGGCCGCCGCCGCTGCCAAGCCCACCGGTGAGTTCCCGGTCTTCCTGGACTACCAGGAGGACGTCTTCGAGGCGCTCAGCGCGGCCGTCAGCGACGAGCTCGCCAAGGCGCTCACCATCGCCGGCAAGCAGGCCCGCGAGGCCGAGATCGACCGGGTCAAGGGCCTGGCCTCGGACAAGCTGCTGCCGCAGTTCGAGGGTCGCGAGAAGGAGATCTCCGCCGCGTACCGCTCGCTGACGAAGAAGCTGGTCCGCCAGCGCGTCATCAAGGACAAGGTCCGCATCGACGGCCGCGGGGTCACCGACATCCGCACCCTGGCCGCCGAGGTCGAGGTCATCCCGCGCGTCCACGGCTCGGCCCTGTTCGAGCGCGGCGAGACCCAGATCCTGGGCGTCACCACGCTGAACATGCTCCGGATGGAGCAGCAGCTCGACACCCTGGCGCCGGAGACCCGCAAGCGCTACATGCACAACTACAACTTCCCGCCGTACTCCGTCGGCGAGACCGGCCGCGTGGGCTCGCCCAAGCGCCGCGAGATCGGCCACGGCGCGCTCGCCGAGCGTGCGCTGATCCCCGTGCTGCCGACCCGCGAGGAGTTCCCCTACGCGATCCGTCAGGTGTCCGAGGCCCTCGGCTCCAACGGCTCGACCTCGATGGGCTCCGTCTGCGCCTCGACCATGTCGCTGCTGAACGCCGGTGTGCCGCTCAAGGCCGCCGTCGCCGGTATCGCCATGGGCCTGATCTCGCAGGAGATCGACGGCGAGACCCACTACGTCGCGCTGACCGACATCCTGGGCGCCGAGGACGCGTTCGGCGACATGGACTTCAAGGTCGCCGGCACCAAGACCTTCGTCACCGCGCTGCAGCTCGACACCAAGCTCGACGGCATCCCCGCCTCGGTCCTGGGCGCCGCGCTGAAGCAGGCCCACGACGCGCGTCTGCACATCCTCGACGTGATGAACGAGGCGATCGACGTCCCGGACGAGATGTCCGAGTTCGCGCCGCGCATCATCACCATCAAGATCCCGGTTGACAAGATCGGTGAGGTCATCGGCCCGAAGGGCAAGATGATCAACCAGATCCAGGAGGACACCGGCGCGGACATCACCATCGAGGACGACGGCACCATCTACATCGGTGCGGTCGACGGTCCCTCGGCGGAGGCTGCCCGTACGACGATCAACCAGATCGCCAACCCGACCATGCCGGAGGTCGGAGAGCGCTACCTGGGCACCGTGGTGAAGACCACGACCTTCGGAGCGTTCGTCTCGCTGATGCCGGGCAAGGACGGTCTGCTGCACATCTCGCAGATCCGCAAGCTGGCCGGCGGCAAGCGGGTGGAGAACGTCGAGGACGTCCTCGCCGTGGGCTCCAAGGTGCAGGTCGAGATCGCCGAGATCGACCCGCGCGGCAAGCTCTCGCTGATCCCCGTGGTCGAGGGCGAGGAGAACGCCGAGGCGGCCGAGGCCAAGTGAGGCTTCGCCTGACGGCGTAGGTTCGTCGCGGCCCGGTCCCCCGCCCTGTGGCGGAGGACCGGGCCGCACCCCTGTTGACCGCAGTCTCCCGGGGGGTGACCCCCGGACCCCATATCGGCAATTCCCCGGGGGTGACCCCCGGACCCCCACGCATGTAGGCATCGCGGAGGAAGTAACGTGGCACAGCCCACGGCAGCACAGCAGCGCCCCGGCAGCACCAGGACCCTGCTCAAGGGCGTGGACGGGGCCGGAGTCGTCCGCCGCACCGTTCTACCGGGCGGGCTCAGGATCGTCACCGAGACCCTGCCGACGGTCCGCTCGGCGGCCTTCGGCATCTGGGTCGGGGTCGGCTCCCGTGACGAGACGCCGGTGCTCAACGGCGCGACGCACTACCTGGAGCACCTGCTCTTCAAGGGCACCGAGCGGCGCAGCGCGCTGGACATCTCGTCCGCGCTGGACGCCGTCGGCGGTGAGATGAACGCCTTCACCGCCAAGGAGTACACCTGCTACTACGCACGGGTGCTCGACAACGACCTGCCGCTCGCCATCGACGTGGTCAGCGACATGCTGACCGGCTCGCTGATCCGCCAGGAGGACATCGACACCGAGCGCGACGTCGTCCTGGAAGAGATCGCGATGACCGAGGACGACCCGGGCGACGTGGTCCACGACCTGTTCGCGCGGGTGATGTACGGCTCCTCGCCGCTGGGACGCCCGGTGCTCGGCACCGTCGAGACCATCAACGCGCTCACCCGCGACCAGGTGGCCGGCTTCTACAAGCGCCGCTACCGCCCCGAGCACCTGGTGGTCGCGGCGGCCGGCAACGTCGACCACGCCAAGGTCGTCCGCCAGGTCGAGCGGGCCTTCGCCGGTTCGCTGACCCGCACCGACGTGCTCCCGGCCGAGCCGCGCGGCGGCACCAGGGCGCTGCGCACGGCCGGTCAGGTCGAGATCCTGGACCGGCCGACCGAGCAGGCCCACCTGGTCCTCGGCCTGCCCGGCCTCTCCCGCGGGGACGACCGGCGCTGGGCCCTGGGTGTGCTCAACTCGGCGCTCGGCGGCGGCATGAGCTCCCGGCTGTTCCAGGAGGTGCGCGAGAAGCGCGGCCTGGCGTACTCGGTGTACTCGTACTCCACCTCGCACGCCGACAGCGGGCTCTTCGGCATCTACGCGGGCTGCCAGCCCAAGCGGGTCGAGGAGGTCCTGAAGATCTGCCGCGAGGAGCTCCAGAAGGTCGCCGAGCACGGCATCACCGAGGAGGAGCTGAAGCGGGCGGTCGGCCAGATCTCCGGCTCCACCGTCCTCGGCATGGAGGACACCGGCTCGCTGATGTCCCGGGTCGGCAAGGCCGAGCTCTGCTACGGCACCCACCTGTCGGTGGACGAGCTGCTGGGCAAGATCTCCGCCGTCACCCTGGACGACGTCCGCGAGGTGGCCGGCTCCGTGCTCGGCGCCTACCGGCCCTCGCTCGCGGTGATCGGCCCGGTCAGCGGCAAGCGCGCCGCCAAGCTGGGCGAAGCCGTCGCCTGACCCGCCAGTCCTGCTTCACCACTTTCCGAAGGAGCACGTGAGATGAGTACGCCGCTGCGGGTCGCCGTGATCGGCGCCCAGGGCCGGATCGGCTCCGAGGCCGCCCGCACCATCGAGGCCGCGCCCGACCTGGAGCTGGTGGCCGCGCTCGGGCGCGGCGACCGGCTGGAGGCGCTGGCCGAGGCCGGCGCCCAGGTCGCGGTCGAGCTGACCCACCCCGACGCGGTGATGGCGAACCTGGAGTACTGCACGGCCCAGGGCATCCACTCGGTGGTCGGCACCACCGGCTGGACCGAGGAGCGGCTGGCCACGCTGAACGGCTGGCTCGCCGCCTCACCCGCGACCGGCGTGCTCATCGCCCCGAACTTCTCCATCGGCGCGGTGCTCACCATGCGCTTCGCCCAGCAGGCGGCGCGCTTCTTCGAGACCGTCGAGGTCGTCGAGCTGCACCACAACCGCAAGGCCGACGCGCCGAGCGGTACCGCCACCCGCACCGCCCAGCTGATCGCGGCGGCCCGGACCGAGGCCGGCCTGGCCCCGCAGCAGGACCCGACCACCCACGGCCTGGCCGGAGCACGCGGCGCGGACGTGGACGGCGTGCCCGTGCACGCGGTCCGGCTGCGCGGCCTGCTGGCCCACCAGGAGGTGCTCTTCGGCGACACCGGCGAGACACTGACGATCCGTCATGACTCGCTGCACCACAGCTGCTTCATGCCCGGCATCCTGCTGGGCGTGCGCAGTGTGGTGAGCGCGCCGGGGCTGACCTTCGGCCTTGAGCACTTCCTGTTCCCCGGAGAGTGAACCCATGATCGCCCGCGTGATGTACTTCGTCGTCTCCATCGCCCTGCTGCTCGGCTTCGCCGTGATCGTGGCCACCGGTGGCCAGCTGATCGCCTCCGGCAAGCCCTTCGGCATCGGGATCGGGGTCTGCGCGGAGGTACTGGTGGCCCTCGGCTGCTGGTTCCTCTGGAAGACCTTCCGCTTCGGCCGCCGCAGTGCGCAGCTCGCGCGCCAGCTGGAGGCCGAGGGCGGGCTGCCGGTCGACGAGTTGCAGCGCAGCGCGGCCGGCCGGATCGACAAGGCCTCCGCCGACCAGGTCTTCGCCCGGCGCAAGGCGGAGGCGGAGGCCGCGCCGGACGACTGGCGCTCCTGGTTCCGGTTGGCCGTGGCCTACGCGGACGCCAGCGACACGCCGAGGGCCCGGAAGACGATGCAGCACGCCATCAAGCTCCACGACGGCCGGGCGCGGGAGGCGGTCACGACAGGCTGACCCGCCGCCCCGGTTCGCCGGCCTGGCCGACGACCGCGGCCGCCGGATTGCCGTACTGCAGCTCGGTGAGCACCACGCCGCCGAGCCGCAGCGAGCTGCGCCGACCCGTGGCGAGCAGCCCCTGCCGCTCGTAGAAGGCCCGGGCCCGGCGGTTGGCCTCCAGCACCCAGAGCACCTGCTGGCCGAGTCCGTCGGCCAGCAGCCGTTCCCGCGCCGCGTCCAGCAGCGCCGCCCCGACCCCGGTGGACCAGGCGTCGGGGTGGGCGTAGAGCGCGTACACCTCGCCGCGCCGGTTCCCGGTGCGCAGCTGCTCCGGCATCGGCCGCTCGGGTCCCGCCGCGGCGAAGGCGATGATCCGCCCCGCCCGCTCGGCCACCAGGTGGTGCCGCCCGGCGGGGTTCTCACGCAGTCGGCGGACGGCCAGCGCGACCGCCTCCGGGCCGGTGTCGATGGACTCCAGATAGGCCGGCGGCATGATCCCCGCATAGGCTGCGCGCCAGGACGCCGCACGGAGCCGCAGCACCTCCGCGACGTCGGCCGCGGTCGTGTCACGGATCAGCGGCTGCGCCGATCGTCCCTGCATCAGCAGCCCTCCTGGGTGCGGTTGCGCCTGCGGTGTTCCGGTGCGGTTTCCGGTGCGGTTGCTGGGCGGTTCCCAGGATAGACAGGCATGTCAGACGGTTGTGTCAGTCCCGACCGATACGCTTGGCGGCGGCCGGACCTGGCCCGCACCGCCCCGCCGAGAGGACCACTCAGGTGACCGCAGAGACCTCCGAGCCCGTGGAGACACGGGAGCATCCCGAGATCGTCTTCCGTGACGATGTCACCGTCGAGCTGGTTCGCAGCAGCGCGCAGGACGCCGACGTGCTGTTCGCCGCCCGGGTCTCCACCGCCGGCGAGCAGTCCCTGGACGAGCTGCAGAAGGACCCGGCGCGCTCCAAGGGGCTGATCAACTACCTGATGCGGGACCGCCACGGCACCCCGTTCGAGCACAACTCGATGACCTTCCTGGTCAGCGCCCCGATCTTCGTCTTCCGGGAGTTCCAGCGACACCGTGTCGGCTTCTCCTACAACGAGGAGAGCGGTCGCTACCGCGAGCTGCAGCCGGTCTTCTACGTGCCCGCGCCCGAGCGCAAGCTCGTCCAGAAGGGCCGTCCCGGGAAGTACGAGTTCTTCGAGGGCACGCCCGAGCAGTACAAGAGCGTGACCGCGGCGATGGAGGACTCCTACCGCCGGTCGTACGACGCCTACCAGGCGATGCTGGCCGAGGGCGTGGCCCGCGAGGTCGCCCGCGCGGTGCTCCCGGTGGGCCTGTTCTCCTCGATGTACGCCACCTGCAACGCCCGCTCGCTGATGCACTTCCTTTCGTTGCGGACCAAGGACGACCGGGCCAAGGTGCCGTCCTTCCCGCAGCGGGAGATCGAGATGGTCGCCGAGAAGATGGAGCTGGAGTGGGCCGCGCTGATGCCGCTGACCCACACTGCCTTCAACGAGCACGGCCGGGTCGCGCCCTGAGGGAGTAGTCGCGGCTGCCTGTGGGTAGACCCCTGGCAGGCAGCCGAAGGGCCGGATTCCCGGAAACAGTCGTTGCCGCGAGGTGGGCTGACGTTATGTCCCATTTGCGGTAAATCATGCTGTTCCCTAGTCTCAAAGCACGAGCCCCGGTGCTGTCTGAACCCCCGAGCAGCCAGCACCGGGCTCTCTTCGAGAGGGCCGCCGCCCCGTCCGACAGGGCTGCGAGCTGGACTGCTTTCACGTCCACACACCTGTAACGAGTAGCGTTGGGTTCATGGCTCCGACCTCCACCCCTGAGACCCCCTTCGGCAGGGCACTGACCGCGATGGTGACTCCGTTCACCCCGGACGGTTCCCTCGACCTCGAAGGCGCCCAGCGTCTGGCGGCTTACCTCGTCGACGCCGGCAACGACGGACTCGTCGTGAACGGCACCACCGGCGAGTCGCCGACCACCAGCGACGCCGAGAAAGCCGCCCTGGTCAGGGCTGTACTGGAGGCCGTGGGCGACCGCGCCCAGGTGATCGCCGGGGTGGGCACCAACGACACCGCCCACACCGTGGAACTGGCCCGCGAGGCCGAGCGCATCGGCGCCCACGGCCTGCTGGTGGTCACCCCGTACTACAACAAGCCCCCGCAGGAGGGCCTGTTCCGACACTTCACGGCCGCCGCCGACGCCACCGGGCTCCCGGTGATGCTCTACGACATCCCCGGCCGCGCCGGCGTCGCCATCGCGACCGAGACCATGGTCCGACTGGCCGAGCACCCGCGGATCGTCGCCAACAAGGACGCCAAGGGCGACCTCGCCGCCGCAGCCTGGGCCATCGCCCGCACGGACCTGGCCTGGTACTCCGGCGACGACATGCTCAACCTGCCGCTGCTGTCGATCGGCGCCGCCGGCTTCGTCAGCGTGGTAGGCCACCTGGTCACCCCCGAGCTGCGGATGATGCTGGACGCCTTCCTCGCGGGCTCGACGGACAAGGCCGCGGAGATACACCAGCGGCTGCTCCCGGTGTTCACCGGAATCTTCCGCACCCAGGGTGTCATCACCACCAAGGCCGCCCTGGCGCTCCAGGGCCTCCCGGCCGGGCCGCTGCGGCTCCCGCTGGTCGAGGCCACCGAAGCGGAGATCGCCCAGCTCACGCAGGATCTCGCGGCCGGAGGGGTACACCTCTGACAACAGACGTTCACGTCGCGCCACGGCGATGACGTGCCGCACCACGACCACGCACCACAACTGACGATGCCGCACGCACCGTGCACCCAAGAGGGGTGTCCGGGACGCGCGGAGAGGAGAACCTTTTGAGCCATCCGCACCCCGACCTGGGCACCCCGCCGCCGCTCGCCGAGGGGGCGCTCCGCGTCACCCCGCTGGGCGGTCTCGGTGAGATCGGCCGCAACATGACGGTGTTCGAGTACGGCGGCCGCCTGCTCATCGTCGACTGCGGCGTCCTCTTCCCCGAGGAGCAGCAGCCCGGCGTCGACCTGATCCTGCCCGACTTCACCTCCATCCGGGACCGGCTGGACAAGATCGACGGCATCGTCCTCACCCACGGGCACGAGGACCACATCGGCGCCGTCCCCTACCTCCTGCGGGAGAAGCCCGACATCCCGCTGATCGGCTCCAAGCTGACCCTCGCGCTGATCGAGGCCAAGCTCCAGGAGCACCGCATCCGGCCCTACACGCTGGAGGTGAAGGAGGGGGAGCGCGAGCGCATCGGCGTGTTCGACTGCGAGTTCATCGCGGTCAACCACTCCATCCCGGACGCGCTCGCGGTCGCCATCCGCACCCCGGCCGGCATGGTCGTCGCCACCGGCGACTTCAAGATGGACCAGCTGCCGCTGGACAAGCGCCTCACCGACCTGCCGACCTTCGCCCGTCTGGGTGAGGAGGGCATCGACCTGCTGCTGGTGGACTCCACCAACGCCGAGGTCCCCGGATTCATCGCGCCGGAGCGCGACATCGGCCCGGTGCTCCAGCAGGTCTTCGACCGCGCCGACAAGCGGATCATCGTGGCCAGCTTCGCCAGCCACGTCCACCGCATCCAGCAGGTCCTGGACACCGCCCACGAGTTCGGCCGCAAGGTCGCCTTCGTCGGCCGCTCGATGGTCCGGAACATGGGCATCGCCCGTGACCTCGGCTACCTGAAGGTTCCCGGCGGTCTGGTTGTCGACGTCAAGGCGCTCGACGACCTGCCCGACGAGGACGTGGTGCTGGTCTGCACCGGTTCGCAGGGCGAGCCGATGGCCGCGCTGTCCCGGATGGCCAACCGCGACCACCAGATCCGCATCGTCGAGGGCGACACGATCATCCTCGCCTCCTCGCTGATCCCCGGAAACGAGAACGCGGTCTACCGGGTCATCAACGGCCTCACCCGCTGGGGTGCGGACGTCGTGCACAAGGGCAACGCCAAGGTGCACGTCTCCGGTCACGCCTCGGCCGGCGAGCTGCTGTACTTCTTCAACATCTGCAAGCCCCGCAACCTGATGCCGGTCCACGGTGAATGGCGCCACCTGCGGGCCGTCTCCGAGCTCGGCCAGAAGACGGGTATTGCGAAGGACCACATCGTCATCGCCGAGGACGGCGTCGTCGTCGACCTGATCGACGGCGTCGCACGGATCGTCGGCAAGGTCCAGGCGGGCTACGTGTACGTCGACGGCCTCTCGGTCGGCGACATCACCGAGGGCTCGCTGAAGGACCGTCGGATCCTCGGCGAGGAGGGCATCATCTCGGTGTTCCTGGTGGTCGACTCGGCCACCGGCAAGGTCGTCAGCGGCCCGAACATCCAGGCCCGCGGCTCCGGCATCGAGGACGACGCCTTCGGGCCGGCCATCCAGAAGATGCAGGAGGCGCTGAACCGCTCGGCGCAGGACGGTGTCATCGAGCCCCGTCAGGTCCAGCAGCTGGTTCGCCGGGTGCTCGGCAAGTGGGTGTCGGACACCTACCGCCGCCGCCCGATGATCCTCCCGGTCGTGGTAGAGGTCTGACCCCGACGGTGACCGCGTCTCTCGCATGATCAGTTGATTGCGAACACGTCCACCCGTGTGTGCCCCCTCTGCCCAGGTCGAGGGGGCACACACGTTTCACCTTCCGCGGACAGCCGGTAAAGCTGTTGCGGGATGCCACAGCCGACGCCTAGCTTCCCGAGGATGACGCTCTCCTATGACGCCTTTCTCGTCGGCGACGGCCCGGTACTGGTACTGCTCCACTCCTCGGTCTGCGACCGCAGGATGTGGGAACCCCAATGGCAGCCGCTGATCGACGCAGGGTTTCGCGTGGTCCGCTGCGACTTCCGCGGATTCGGCGACACGCCGGCGGCGGAGCGACCACACACCCATGCGGGTGATGTTCTGGAACTCCTCGACGTTCTCGGAATCGACACGGCTGCCCTCGTCGGCTCGTCCTACGGCGGCCGAGTCGCCCTGGAAATTGCCGCGAGCTCACCCGAGCGGGTGGATTCGCTGGCGCTGCTCTGCGCAGCACCTCCCGAGCAGCCCGGTTCCTCGGGGGAGGACCCCAGCGCTGAGCTTCTTGCCTTCGCGACGCAGGAGGAGGCACTGCTCGACCGTGGCGACATTGCCGCAGCGGTCGAGCTCAACGTCGACACCTGGCTCGGCCCGGAGGCCGGCAGCGCAGCCCGCGGAGCCGTGCGACAGATGCAACACCGGGCCTTTGACGTCCAGTTGGGTGCGGGCGAGGAATTCGACGGAGGCTACGGGCCGGTCGAGCTGAGCGCCGTGACGGCCCGATGCCTGGCCGTCTCAGGCCGCCATGACTTCGTGGATTTTCGGACGGCGGCCCGCGGACTGCCCGACCGGATCGCCGGAGCCATCCATCGGGAGTTGGACTGGGCGGGCCACTTTCCGGGGCTGGAGCGGCCCGCAGAGGTCACGGCCCTGCTGATCGCCTTCCTGGGCACGGTGCGGCCGGTTTGACATCGTCCGTGGGGGTGCGTAGTGTTCTTCGAGTTGCCCTGGCAGAACTGCGGTGGCGACCAATCCTCCGAACATCCTGCACGGTCTTCTTTGTCGTGCAATTTTTGAGGATTGCGCGGAATTCGCGTCACTGACAAGAATCCGCTAGAGTTTCACTCGTCGGAACGGGCCGGAAACGGTGCGGGAAGACGGAGCAAGAACTGGCGAAACGGACTGGTGAAACGGTCTGCTAAGCTTAAGAACGAAGAACGAAGAACGAACAAGCGCTCGGAGAGACCGGTGAAAGGGTCTTGAAGAAAGCGTCCGTTCCTTGAGAACTCAACAGCGTGCCAAAAGTCAACGCCAAATGTTGATACCCCGTCCGGCCACATCATGTGGACGGTCGAGGTTCCTTTGGGAAAAACTGTAGTAAACACTAGCGAGGACGCAGTGCACGGGATCGGCTATTCCGCCGGTCGCTGTGCCGCTCAACGCGAGTGCTGTTCCGATTACGGAATGACATTCACGGAGAGTTTGATCCTGGCTCAGGACGAACGCTGGCGGCGTGCTTAACACATGCAAGTCGAACGGTGAAGCCCTTCGGGGTGGATCAGTGGCGAACGGGTGAGTAACACGTGGGCAATCTGCCCTGCATTCTGGGACAAGCCTTGGAAACGAGGTCTAATACCGGATACGACGCATCCCCGCATGGGGTGTGCGTGGAAAGCTCCGGCGATGCAGGATGAGCCCGCGGCCTATCAGCTTGTTGGTGGGGTAATGGCCTACCAAGGCGACGACGGGTAGCCGGCCTGAGAGGGCGACCGGCCACACTGGGACTGAGACACGGCCCAGACTCCTACGGGAGGCAGCAGTGGGGAATATTGCACAATGGGCGAAAGCCTGATGCAGCGACGCCGCGTGAGGGATGACGGCCTTCGGGTTGTAAACCTCTTTCAGCAGGGAAGAAGCGCAAGTGACGGTACCTGCAGAAGAAGCACCGGCTAACTACGTGCCAGCAGCCGCGGTAATACGTAGGGTGCGAGCGTTGTCCGGAATTATTGGGCGTAAAGAGCTCGTAGGCGGCTTGTCACGTCGGATGTGAAAGCCCGGGGCTTAACTCCGGGTCTGCATTCGATACGGGCAGGCTAGAGTGTGGTAGGGGAGATCGGAATTCCTGGTGTAGCGGTGAAATGCGCAGATATCAGGAGGAACACCGGTGGCGAAGGCGGATCTCTGGGCCATTACTGACGCTGAGGAGCGAAAGCGTGGGGAGCGAACAGGATTAGATACCCTGGTAGTCCACGCCGTAAACGTTGGGAACTAGGTGTGGGTCACATTCCACGTGGTCCGCGCCGCAGCTAACGCATTAAGTTCCCCGCCTGGGGAGTACGGCCGCAAGGCTAAAACTCAAAGGAATTGACGGGGGCCCGCACAAGCAGCGGAGCATGTGGCTTAATTCGACGCAACGCGAAGAACCTTACCAAGGCTTGACATATACCGGAAACGGCCAGAGATGGTCGCCCCCTTGTGGTCGGTATACAGGTGGTGCATGGTTGTCGTCAGCTCGTGTCGTGAGATGTTGGGTTAAGTCCCGCAACGAGCGCAACCCTCGTTCTGTGTTGCCAGCGAGTAATGTCGGGGACTCACAGGAGACTGCCGGGGTCAACTCGGAGGAAGGTGGGGACGACGTCAAATCATCATGCCCCTTATGTCTTGGGCTGCACACGTGCTACAATGGCCGGTACAATGAGCTGCGATACCGCGAGGTGGAGCGAATCTCAAAAAGCCGGTCTCAGTTCGGATTGGGGTCTGCAACTCGACCCCATGAAGTCGGAGTTGCTAGTAATCGCAGATCAGCATTGCTGCGGTGAATACGTTCCCGGGCCTTGTACACACCGCCCGTCACGTCACGAAAGTCGGTAACACCCGAAGCCGGTGGCCTAACCCGCAAGGGAAGGAGCTGTCGAAGGTGGGACCAGCGATTGGGACGAAGTCGTAACAAGGTAGCCGTACCGGAAGGTGCGGCTGGATCACCTCCTTTCTAAGGAGCTCTTCTCCCGGCTTCGGTCGGGCAGAGGGCCAGTACACCGGCGACTGTCCGGTGCTGGTTCGCTCATGGGTGGAACGTTGACTATTCGGCACGGTTGGTCCTTGTCTGTCAGTACTGCGCTTCGGCGCGTGGAACGCAGGTCGGGGTTGGCCGTTCCGGGCACGTTGTTGGGTCCTGAGGGCACGGCCGCAAGGTCTGTCTTCGGTACGCCGGCCCCAGTGAACCTTGCCTGCTTGTCGGGTGGGGGTGATGGGTGGCTGGTCGTTGCTTGAGAACTGCACAGTGGACGCGAGCATCTGTGGCCAAGTTTTTAAGGGCGCACGGTGGATGCCTTGGCACTAGGAACCGATGAAGGACGTGGGAGGCCGCGATAGGCCCCGGGGAGCTGTCAACCGAGCTTTGATCCGGGGGTGTCCGAATGGGGAAACCCGGCAGTCGTCATGGGCTGTCACCCGCTGCTGAACACATAGGCAGTGTGGAGGGAACGCGGGGAAGTGAAACATCTCAGTACCCGCAGGAAGAGAAAACAACCGTGATTCCGAGAGTAGTGGCGAGCGAAATCGGATGAGGCTAAACCAGTCATGTGTGATACCCGGCAGGGGTTGCGTGGCTGGGGTCGTGGGAAAATTCTTGATCGGTCTGCCGGCCGGTCGGAGAGTCAGAAACCGTATGGGTAGTCGAAGGACATGCGAAAGGTCCGGCGTAGAGGGTAAGACCCCCGTAGACGAAACCTGTACGGCTCTCTTGAGTTTCTCCCAAGTAGCACGGAGCCCGAGAAATTCCGTGTGAATCTGGCGGGACCACCCGCTAAGCCTAAATATTCCCTAGTGACCGATAGCGGACAGTACCGTGAGGGAATGGTGAAAAGTACCGCGGGAGCGGAGTGAAATAGTACCTGAAACCGTGTGCCTACAAGCCGTGGGAGCGTCGCAGCGTGTGCTTGCACATAGCTGTCGTGACTGCGTGCCTTTTGAAGAATGAGCCTGCGAGTTTGCGGTGTGTTGCGAGGTTAACCCGTGTGGGGTAGCCGTAGCGAAAGCGAGTCCGAATAGGGCGGTTTAGTAGCGCGCCCAAGACCCGAAGCGGAGTGATCTAGCCATGGGCAGGTTGAAGCGCGGGTAAGACCGTGTGGAGGACCGAACCCACCAGGGTTGAAAACCTGGGGGATGACCTGTGGTTAGGGGTGAAAGGCCAATCAAACTCCGTGATAGCTGGTTCTCCCCGAAATGCATTTAGGTGCAGCGTCGCGTGTTTCTTGCCGGAGGTAGAGCACTGGATAGGCGATGGGCCCCACCGGGTTACTGACCTTAGCCAAACTCCGAATGCCGGTAAGTGAGAGCGCGGCAGTGAGACTGTGGGGGATAAGCTCCATGGTCGAGAGGGAAACAGCCCAGAACACCGGCTAAGGCCCCTAAGCGTGTGCTAAGTGGGAAAGGATGTGGAGTCGCAGAGACAACCAGGAGGTTGGCTTAGAAGCAGCCACCCTTTAAAGAGTGCGTAATAGCTCACTGGTCAAGTGATTCCGCGCCGACAATGTAGCGGGGCTCAAGTACACCGCCGAAGCCGTGTCATTGCAGCTTAACTCCTAACGGGGGCTGTGATGGGTAGGGGAGCGTCGTGTGCCGGGTGAAGCGGCGGCGGAAGCCAGTCGTGGACGGTATACGAGTGAGAATGCAGGCATGAGTAGCGATACAAGAGTGGGAAACTCTTGCGCCGATTGACCAAGGGTTCCTGGGTCAAGCTGATCTGCCCAGGGTAAGTCGGGACCTAAGGCGAGGCCGACAGGCGTAGTCGATGGACAACGGGTTGATATTCCCGTACCCGCTTTGAAGCGCCAACGTCGAACCCGGTAATGCTAAAGCCGTGAAGCCGTCTCGGATCCTTCGGGTGATGAGGAGTGGTGGAGCCGCTGACCCAAGCTGGTAGTAGGTGAGCGATGGGGTGACGCAGGAAGGTAGTCCAGCCCGGGCGGTGGTAGTCCCGGGGTAAGGGTGTAGGGCGTTGTGTAGGCAAATCCGCACAACATGAGCCTGAGACCTGATGCCGAGCCGATTGTGGTGAAGTGGATGATCCTATGCTGTCGAGAAAAGCCTCTAGCGAGTTTCATGGCGGCCCGTACCCCAAACCGACTCAGGTGGTCAGGTAGAGAATACCGAGGCGTTCGGGTGAACTATGGTTAAGGAACTCGGCAAAATGCCCCCGTAACTTCGGGAGAAGGGGGGCCGGAACTGGTGACGAGTCTTGCACTCCGAGCTGGGGCCGGCCGCAGAGACCAGCGAGAAGCGACTGTTTACTAAAAACACAGGTCCGTGCGAAGCCGTAAGGCGATGTATACGGACTGACGCCTGCCCGGTGCTGGAACGTTAAGGGGACCGGTTAGTTCTGTTTCGACGGAGCGAAGCTGAGAACTTAAGCGCCAGTAAACGGCGGTGGTAACTATAACCATCCTAAGGTAGCGAAATTCCTTGTCGGGTAAGTTCCGACCTGCACGAATGGCGTAACGACTTCTCGACTGTCTCAACCATAGGCCCGGTGAAATTGCATTACGAGTAAAGATGCTCGTTTCGCGCAGCAGGACGGAAAGACCCCGGGACCTTTACTATAGCTTGATATTGGTGTTCGGTTCGGCTTGTGTAGGATAGGTGGGAGACTGTGAAGCGGCCACGCCAGTGGTTGTGGAGTCGTCGTTGAAATACCACTCTGGTCGTGCTGGATGTCTAACCTGGGTCCGTGATCCGGATCAGGGACAGTGTCTGGTGGGTAGTTTAACTGGGGCGGTTGCCTCCTAAAATGTAACGGAGGCGCCCAAAGGTTCCCTCAGCCTGGTTGGCAATCAGGTGTTGAGTGTAAGTGCACAAGGGAGCTTGACTGTGAGACCGACGGGTCGAGCAGGTGCGAAAGCAGGGACTAGTGATCCGGCGGTGGCTTGTGGAAGCGCCGTCGCTCAACGGATAAAAGGTACCCCGGGGATAACAGGCTGATCTTCCCCAAGAGTCCATATCGACGGGATGGTTTGGCACCTCGATGTCGGCTCGTCGCATCCTGGGGCTGGAGTAGGTCCCAAGGGTTGGGCTGTTCGCCCATTAAAGCGGTACGCGAGCTGGGTTTAGAACGTCGTGAGACAGTTCGGTCCCTATCCGCTGCGCGCGCAGGAGTCTTGAGAAGGGCTGTCCCTAGTACGAGAGGACCGGGACGGACGAACCTCTGGTGTGCCAGTTGTCCTGCCAAGGGCATGGCTGGTTGGCTACGTTCGGGAGGGATAACCGCTGAAAGCATCTAAGCGGGAAGCCTGCTTCGAGATGAGGACTCCCACCACCATTGAGTGGGTAAGGCTCCCAGTAGACGACTGGGTTGATAGGCCGGATGTGGAAGCCCTGTGAGGGGTGGAGCTGACCGGTACTAATAGGCCGAGGGCTTGTCCATAGTTGCTACGCGTCCACTGTGTTGTTCTGAAGAAACGACCCCTGCTTCCGGCAGCGTGTTGTCGATATCTTCATAGTGTTTCGGTGGTCATAGCGTGAGGGAAACGCCCGGTTACATCCCGAACCCGGAAGCTAAGCCTCACAGCGCCGATGGTACTGCAGGGGGGACCCTGTGGGAGAGTAGGACGCCGCCGAACAACCTTTGATGAAGAGCCCCCTGACCACTGGTCAGGGGGCTCTTCGGCATGTCCGGACACAGACGGGCCGTTACTCAGCCCCGCTCCGCCACGGTGAGCAAATGGCTGCTCGCGCCGAGGAGCGAGGGGACGCTCTCGGTCCGGCGCAGGGCGGCGAGCAGGACCTCGGTGCGCTCGGGGTCGTCGAGGTCGGTGGCGGTATTGGGCATGAGCCATGCGGCGCCCTCGATGCCGTACTGCCGGCTGGGACCTAGCCCGGCCTCGGTGAACTCCTCGGCGATCTGCTCGGGCGCGTGGAAGAACGCCGTGGTGAAGTCCGAGCCCTCCGGGCGGGGAATGTGGCGGCCGTTCTCGGTGCCCGCGTCGATGACGACCCGGCGTTCCGGGGTGTAGTAGACCCCCTTGGCCAGGCTGTCGTGCAGAGCGCTGAATCGGTTGATCGTCGCGGCGACGACGATCCCGCCCGGCCTGGTGACCCGGCGGGCCTCTCCGAGCGCGGCCAGGCGCTCCTCCCGCTCCTGGAGGTGGTACAGCGGGCCGAGCAGCAGGACCACGTCGACGGAGGCGTCCGCAGCGTCGTGGAGGTCGCGGGCATCGCCGAGCCGGGCCGAGACACCGGGCTGCCGGCCGGCCTGCTCCACATGGAGCGGGACCGGATCGACGAGCTCGACCCGGTAGCCCTGCTGGGCGAGCCACGCGGCGTAGACGCCGCTGCCGCCGCCGACGTCGAGGACCAGGGCGGGCGGGGTCGGCAGGGTGCGGCTCAGTAGGTCCTTGGTGCGCAGGAATTCGAGCCGGCCGGTGCCGGTCCTTCTGCTCAGCCGGTCGGCCTCCTGGCCGAGTTCGTAGTGGGCGAGGATGTCCGGACGCAGGTTCGGCGCGCTGGTGGATTGGTCCATGAGGGGACGATGCCGTTCGGAACGGGGCGGGGGCAAGCGGTTATCGGGAGGCAGGGCTCGGCTTGGGCGTTCCGGTCCGGGACAGCAGCAGGTGGGCGCCGAGACCTACCACGAGGCCCCAGAAGGGAGCGCCGATACCGAGGACCGAGATGCCGGAGGCGCTGATGACGAAGGTGATGACCGCCGCCTCGCGTCCCTCCTCCTGGGCGAGCGCGGCGGAGAGGGCCGAGCCGAGGGTGCCGAGCAGGGCCAGGCCGGCCACCGCCTCGATCAGCAGCGGCGGGGCCGATGCCAGCAGCGCGACCCAGAGGCCCGCCGTCAATCCGAGGAGCAGGTAGACCACGCCTGCGGTGACGGAGGCGATCCAGCGCCGGTTGCGGTCCGGGTGGGCGTCCGGGCCGGCGGACAGGGCGGCGGTGATGGCGGCCAGGTTGACCATGTAGAGGCCGCCGGCCGCGCCGACCACGGTGGTCAGCCCGGTGCTGACCAGCAGGGACCGGGTGGGTGGCCGGTAGCCGAAGTGGTTGAGCACGGCGAGGCCGGCGATGTTCTGCGAGGCCATGGTGATGACGTAGAGCGGCACGGCTATCCCGACCAGCGCGCCCAGGCTGAAGGCGGGGGCGGTGAGCACCGGGATCGGGAGCAGGTCGCCCGCCGGTCCCAGCCGGAGCGAGTGGTGGATCAGCAGCATGAGGGCCGCGGCGACCAGCGCGGCCGGGGTCGCCCAGCGACGCGCGAACCGGGTCAGCACCGCCCAGACCACGATTGCCGGCAGGGCCAGTGACGGCAGGTGGGCGGCGGCCTCGACCGGGGCGAGGCAGAGCGGGAGCAGCACGCCGGCCAGGAGGGCGGTGGCGAGCGCCGTGGGGATGGCGGAGACCCAGTTGCGGAGCGTGCCCCAGAGTCCGGTGAGGGTGATCAGCAGTCCGGCGAGCAGGAAGGCGCCCACGGCGTAGCGGTAGCCGCCGCTGTGGTGGCCGGCGTTGATGAGGAGGGCGGCGCCCGGGGTCGACCAGGCGAAGCTGAGCGGCTGCCGGTGGCGGAGGCCGTGCCAGAGGGCCAGACCGCCCATGGCGAGGCAGAGCAGGAAGAGTCCGGACTCGGCTTCGCGGGGGTCTGCGCCGACGGCCCGCAGGGCGGTGAGGACCAGGACGAAGGAACTGGTGAAGCCGACGAGGGCGGTGAGCACACCGGCGGTGAGCGGCGGTCCGATGTCCGAGGTCCGGTCAGTGGCAGGCGCGGCGGCAGAGTCGGTGGGCGGTGTGGCGGGTGTGGTGGGCGGCGTGGTGGTTCCGCTGTGCGGTTCGGTGGCGGTCATGGCACTCCCCCCGTAGGTGTTCCGTTTATGGAACGATAGCGGGCGCGGGATACTCGGTGCCATGGTTCAGCCAAGAACGGACGAGTCCGCCGCTGCGCTGGGCAGCCGTATCCGCCGGCTGCGGGTCGAGCGCGGGGTGAGCCTCTCCGAGCTGGCCGGTCGGGCGGGCATCGGCAAGGCCACACTGTCCGGGCTGGAGACGGGCAGTCGCAATCCGACGGTGGAGACGCTGTATGCAGTGGCCGCGCAGCTGGGCGTCCCGTTGGCGGCGCTGCTGGCGGAGCCGATGTCCGGCGGCGCTCCCGAGATGCACGGCGAGGCGGTGACCGCGACGCTGCTGGAGGCGTTCGTGGACGGCGGCGTCAGTACCGAGCTGTACCGGCTGCGGATCCGCCCCGGTCGGGTGCAGACCTCGCCCGGCCATGGACCGGGGGTCGTCGAGTACCTGACCGTCTTCAGCGGGACGGCGCGGGTCGGGCCGGTCGGGGCGCCGGTGGACGTACCCGCCGGAGGCCACGGCCACTGGTCCTGCGACGGCCCGCACACCTATGCGGCCCTGGGCTCCACGCCGGTCGAGGCGAGCCTGCTGATCAGGCACCCGCTGCCGGATCGGGCCGGGTGACCGAACGGCCGCCCCGAAGTGTCGGCTGCCGGGCGCTGACGTTACGGTGTGCCCAACACGGGGAGAGAAGGCGGTTTGCCATGCAGAACCTCACGCTGTCCTGGCAGTCCGCCGGGGCCCTGGGCGCGACGGTGTATGCCGGCTCGCTGCTGGTCCGCCGGACCGGCCGCGCCTCCTCCGCCCTGGTGCTGCGTGAGATCGCCACCGTGGTCGGCCTGTTCGCGGTGTGGCAGTTCGCCGGTCAGGCCTCGGTGATGGGGACCGGCGACGCCGTCTCGCGGGGGGAGTGGATCTGGAACGCCGAGCGCGGACTCGGCCTGCCGAGCGAGGCGGCGCTGCAGCGCCTGGTGCTGCCGCATCCGCTCCTGGTCCAGGGCGCCAACTACTACTACGCCTCCATGCACTTCGGACTGATGATCGCGCTGCTCGCCTGGGTGTTCTTCCGGCACCGCGAGTCCTATCCGTGGGTGCGCGGGACGCTGGTGCTGGTCACCGCGATGTCGCTGGCGGTCCAGCTGATCCCGGTGGCCCCGCCCCGGCTGCTTCCGGACTCCGGAATGGTCGACACGGCGGTCCAGTACGGCCAGTCCGTGTACGGGACGACGATCGACGGGCTGCAGGCCGACGCCTACTCGGCGATGCCGTCCGTGCATGTCGCCTGGTGCCTGCTGGTGGCGGTGGCGGTGATCCGGATCAGCCCGAGCCGCTGGCGCTGGCTGGTGCTGCTCCATCCGCTGATCACGGTGACCGTGGTCGTGGTGACGGCCAATCACTACTGGCTGGACGGGGTGGCGGCGGTGCTCCTGCTGCTGCTCAGCTACCTGCTGCAGTGGTCGGGCGCCCGGGGGCTGCGCCGCCTGCGGTCGCGCCGGCAGGTCTTGCTGCCCGAGGGGCGGTCCGATCCGGTGCGGATCCCGACGAGCTGAGGCCTGGACCGCTGAGGGACGGAACCGGGCCGGACACCCCCGATCCGGGATGTCCGGCCCGTACCCGTGGTCCCGCCGTCAGCGGACGGGGAGCGACACCCGTCCCCAACTGCCGCCGGCCAGCGCCGAGGTCGCGCTGTACCAGGCCAGCAGTCCGGCCACGGCGGCGACCCAGCCACCGATCTTGCCGACGGTGTCGTTGCCCGCGAAGGCGGAGACGGCCATCAGCACCAGGGCGACCGTGAACAGGGCGTAGACGTCGCGCACCAGTGATCCGCTGCCCCACTGGGCGGCGGTCATGGTGAGGGCGAGCAGGGCCCAGAGGACGAGGAAGAGGCCGGCTGCGTTCTTGCCGGCCGGACCGGCCTCGGCCCAGGTGCCCCAGAACGCGCCGAGGACGACGAAGGCGGTGCCGGTGGCGGCGTTGCCGCCGCGGAACTCCAGCAGGCCGGAGACGAACAGGGTCAGCCCGCCGACGAGGAGGGCCATGGTGCCGGCGTTGCGGACGCCGGTGCCGCTGAGCACGCCGGTGCCGAGAAGGCCGAAGGCGAGGAGGGTGAGGCCGAGGGCGAGGTAACCGAGCGGGCCGGCTGCGGCGCCGAGGGAGAGGGTGCGGGACTGCTGTGCCACCGCGGCTTCGTTGCTCACGGGGGCTCCTTTCCATGGGTGGAACGGAACGGGTGGAACGGAACGGGCGGAACGGAACGGGTGGAACGGAGAGTTTGGTCGGTGCCGGCGGTACGGATCGCTGGTTGCTCGATGGGGGCCTGCGCCATTGCCTGCCCCGGCCTGCCGGTGGTGCGACGCTCGACCGCATTGTCCTGACGATTGTTCCGTACCCGACAGTGACCGGTCGTCAACCTTCCGTAATCATAGATTTATCGACCAAATCAGTGCAGCGACCCACAGAGCACATGGTCATGGTGTATGGCCGCCCGGATACGGCGCTTTCGACCGCCGTCGCGGAGCCGCCTCGGGCGGGACTGTCCGTGACCGCGGAGGAGGGCCGGAGCCTTCAGGCGGACCGCGGCTGCGGTACCCGCAGCGCGAGGATGGCCATGTCGTCGGAGGCCGGCTCCGGCGCGAAGCGCTCGACCGCGCGCAGCACCCGGGCCGCGACCGCGCCGGCCGTCAGGCCGGTGCAGGCGGCGAGGACGTCGGCGAGCCCGTCGTCGCCGAGCATCCGGGTGCCCTCGCGGCGCTCGGTGACGCCGTCGGTCACGCAGAGCAGGACGTCGCCCGGCTCCAGGACGAAGGTCTCCTCGTAGAGGTCGAGGTCCTCCAGCACGCCGAGCAGCGGCTGCGGCTCGGCGGCGGCGGTGACCGTGCCGTCCGGGCGCAGCCGGAGCGGCAGCGGGTGCCCGGCGCAGACCGACCTGACCTCCACCGAACCGTCCTGACGTGGCGTCAACTCTCCGTAGAGCAGTGTCAGGAACCGGCTGCGGGTGCCCTCGTCGAGGATGGCGGCGTTGAGCCGCTTCAGCACCTCGGGGGCGGACAGGCCCTCGCGGGCGAGCAGCCGGAGCGAGTGCCGGGCGAGGCCGGTGACCGCCGCCGCCTCCGGACCGGTGCCGCAGACGTCGCCGATGGCGAAGCCGTAGCTGCCGGGGCGGATCGGGAAGACGTCGTAGAAGTCGCCGCCGACCTCGTTGCCCTCGCCGGCGGCGCGGTAGACCACCTCGACCTCCAGGCCGGGGATCCGGGGCATCTCCGGCGGCAGCAGGCTGCGCTGGAGGGCGCGGCTGATGGCGGTGCGCTCGGAGTAGAGCCGGGCGTTGTCCAGGGCCAGGGCGGCCCGGCGGGAGAGGTCCTCGGCGAGTTCCAGGATCTCCCGGCGGAACTTCTCATCGGCGGCCTTGCCGAGCGTCAGCATCCCGATGACCCGGTTGCGGGCGACCAGCGGCAGCACCACGGTCTCGCCGCCGACGGTGGCGGCGGTGGCCAGTGCGGTGGCCGGTCCGGAGCCCGGGGTCGGCCGACTGGTGCCCTCGCGGGCGAGGCTGCGCAGGGAGACCCGCATCGCCGCGTCGTGCGCCGCGACCGCGGGCGCGCGCCAGCTCCGCGCGCCGGGCAGGTTCAGCGGCTCCGGCGGCGGGATCTGCGCCAGCAGTGCCCGCAGGCCGTCGATCTGGTCCTCGTCCTCGTGCAGGACGAAGGCCAGCTCCGGCGGGGACTGCTCGGAGATGGTGTAGACGGCGCACCAGGAGGCCAGCGTCGGCACGGTCATCTGGGCCATCAGCGCCAGCGTCTGGTCGCGCTCCAGCGTGCCGGCGAGCAGGTCGGAGGCCTCGACCAGGAACGACAGTGAGCCTCGACGGAGCCGCTCCAGCTCGGTCAGCCGGGCGCTCTCGACGGCCAGCGCGATCCGGTCGGCGGCGAACTGGAGCCGCATCGCGTCCTCGTTGCGGTACTGCTCCGGGGCCTGGGCGGCGACCCCGAGCGAGCCGGTGAGCCGGCCCTCGACCTTGAGCGGCACGGTGACCACCGAGCGCAGCCCGGTGCCGCTGAGCAGCGGGACCAGTCCGGCCTGGGTGGTCAGGTCGTCGTGGACGGCCGGCAGCCGGGCCGAGCCGTAGCGTCCGGCGCCGGACTCGACCGGGACCCGGGCGAAGCGCTGGCGCCCGGAGGGCAGGCCGCAGCTGGCGCGCACCTCCAGTTCGGTTTCGTCGTCGGTGGCGAGCAGCAGGTAGGCGGCGTCGCCGTCGAGCATGTCGCGGGCGCGTTCCACGGTGCGCTGGAGCAGGCTGTCCAGGTCGTCGGGGGCGGGCGAGCCGAGGAAGGTGTCGAAGGACTGGGCGCCGCCGCGGGTCTCGCCGCCCTGTCGTTCCAGTCCGCCCTGCTCGCCGCCGCCCCGGAACGGGGACTGGAGCACGGCGCGCTCGTGCTCCGGGACCAGCAGACAGACGGTGGAGGGCGAGCCCTCGCTGTCCCGTACCCGCAGGTGCGCCCCGTAGACGGGCAGTACCCGGCCGTCGCCGCCGCGCAGCCCGTAGCTGCCCTCCCAGCGGGACAGCCGGAGCGCCTCCTCCAGGCCGAGCCCGGTGCCCGGTGTCTGCGGCCAGGCCGCGAACGCGCCGAAGGGCTGGCCCAGGGCCTTGGCGGCGGGCAGCGAGAACAGCGCCTCGGCGTCGGCGTTCCAGCCGATGATCCGGCTGTCCGCGTCGATCTGGACCACCGCCACCCGGACCCCGGAGTCGGTGGCGGGGAGCAGTTCGTCGGGGGTCAGCGGTCCGGCGAAGCGGGTGCCCGCCGCGCGGGCGGGCAGGTCGAGCTGGTACCAGACCCGCTTCCGGGTGGGGGTGTAGTCGACGCCCCAGGTGGAGGCGAGGGTGGCGCACAGCAGCAGGCCGCGTCCGCCCTCGCGTTCCAGGTCGGCGTGGCTGGGCTCGTAGCCGCCGGCTTCGAGGAGGCGCTGTTCGAGTGCCGCCCCGTCGCGGACGCCGGGGAGCCCGGGGACGGCGTGCAGCTCCTGGAGACCGGCGTGCCCGGCGGCCGGTGCGCCGGAGCCCGAGGCCCGGGAGGGCGCGGGGACGGTCGGTTCCTGCGGCTCGCAGCCGGGGTCCGGGACGGTGCCGTAGAAGGCGCCGTCGAACACCGGCAGCACCCGGTGCGGGTAGCGGTCGGCGACCTCGATCCGGACCGAGTGCTCGTGGCGCAGGCACAGCACCTCGGCCGCCGTCCCGGCGTGCACGACCGCGTTGGTGACCAATTCGCTGGCCAGGACCACCGCGTCGTCGACGACCTCGTTGAACCCCCAGCCCTGGAGGGTGTCGCGGACGAAGGCGCGTGCGGACGCCACGGAGCGGCCGACCGGCTCGAACGTGGCGGTTGCCCGCGCGGTGACCACGAGGTGACCCCTTCTTTCCTCTGCTGTGACAACGGTCGTCAGGCCGTCAGGTTACTTTCCGGGAGGCACTCCCGTCGCCCGTCGGGCCGCGGCGGACCGTGGGCCGGGCCCCGAAGGTCCGTGTTCGATCTGCAGGGCGATACCCCGCGCCAGCCCTCCCGCAACCCGTTCGGGTCGCTAGATTGTTGGTCGACAGCCGGTCCGCAACTCTGGAGGGACCCCGGTGGATTCGAGCAGGGCGACAGCGACGGTAGCGGTCCGGGGCGGCAGGGGCCGCCACAACCGGGGCGCGGACGCGGCGGACCTGCGCAAGCTGCTGTCCGCACTGACGGCGATGCGCGACGGGAACTTCCGCAGACGGCTCACGGTGCCCGGGGACTCGGTCATGGCCGAGGTCGCCGCGATCTTCAACGAGATCGCCGAGCGCAACCAGCACCTGACCGGCGAACTGGCCCGGGTCCGGCGGCTGGTGGGGCGCGAGGGCCGGTTGTCCGAGCGGCTGGAGGTGGGCGCGGGAGAGGGCGCCTGGGGCGCGGCGGTCGACAACTGCAACGCCCTGATCGACGACCTGGCGCGGCCGATGGCCGAGGTCGGCCGGGTGCTGGGCTCGATCGCCGAGGGCGACCTGGAGCAGCGGATGGAGCTGCGGGCGCTCGGTCCGGACGGCGGCACCCATCCGCTGCGCGGCGAGTTCCTCAAGGTCGGCCGCACGGTCAACGGGCTGGTGGACTCGCTCTCGGAGTTCACCGACGAGGTGACCCGGGTCGCCATCGAGGTCGGCACCGAGGGCAAGCTGGGCGGGCAGGCCCGGGTGCGCGGCGTCTCCGGCAGCTGGAAGGACCTGACCGACTCGGTCAACATGATGGCCGGGCGGCTGACCGCGCAGGTCCGCGACATCGCCTGGGTGACCACGGCGGTGGCCAAGGGCGACCTGTCGCGCAAGGTCACCGTGCATGTGGCCGGCGAGATGCTGGAGCTGAAGAACACCGTCAACACCATGGTCGACCAGCTCTCCGGCTTCGCCTCGGAGGTGACCCGGGTGGCCCGCGAGGTGGGCACCGAGGGGCGGCTCGGCGGCCAGGCGACGGTGCCGGGCGTGGCCGGGACCTGGAAGGACCTGACCGACAACGTCAACCTGATGGCGACCAACCTGACCCAGCAGGTCCGCAGCATCGCCCAGGTGACCACGGCGGTGGCCCGCGGCGACCTCTCGCAGACCATCGAGGTGGACGCCCGCGGCGAGATCCTGGAGCTGAAGAACACCATCAACACCATGGTCGACCAGCTGTCCGGCTTCGCCGAGCAGGTGACCCGGGTGGCCCGGGAGGTCGGCACCGACGGCATCCTCGGCGGCCAGGCGATGGTGCCGGGCGCGGCCGGGGTGTGGCGCAACCTGACCGACAACGTCAACTTCATGGCCGGCAACCTGACCGGCCAGGTCCGCAACATCGCGCAGGTGGCGACGGCGGTCGCCCGGGGCGACCTGTCGCAGAAGATCACGGTCGACGCCCGGGGCGAGATCCTGGAGCTGAAGACCACCCTGAACACCATGGTCGACCAGCTCTCCGGCTTCGCGGACGAGGTCACCCGGGTCGCCCGCGAGGTGGGCACCGAGGGCACCCTGGGCGGTCAGGCGGCGGTGCCGGGGGTGTCCGGGACCTGGAAGGACCTGACCGACAACGTCAACTTCATGGCCAACAACCTGACCGGGCAGGTCCGCAACATCGCCGAGGTGACCACGGCGGTGGCCAGGGGCGACCTCTCCAAGAAGATCACCGTGGACGCGCGCGGCGAGATCCTGGAGCTGGTCACCACCGTCAACACCATGGTCGACCAGCTGTCGGTGTTCGCCGACGAGGTGACCCGGGTGGCGCGCGAGGTCGGCACCGAGGGCATCCTCGGCGGGCAGGCCCGGGTCAAGGGGGTCTCCGGGATCTGGCGGGACCTCGCCGAGAACGTCAACTTCATGGCGAGCAACCTGACCTTCCAGGTGCGCAACATCGCCCAGGTGGCCACGGCCGTGGCCGGCGGCGACCTGTCGAAGAAGATCACCATCGAGGCCCAGGGCGAGGTCGCGGCGCTGGCCGACACCCTGAACACCATGGTCGACCAGCTGTCGGCCTTCGCCGACGAGGTGACCCGGGTGGCCCGGGAGGTCGGCACCGACGGCACCCTGGGCGGCCAGGCCCGGGTGGCCGGCGTCGCCGGGATCTGGAAGGACCTGACCGACAACGTCAACCAGATGGCCAACAACCTCACCGGACAGGTCCGCAACATCGCCCAGGTGACCACGGCGGTGGCCAAGGGCGACCTGTCCAAGAAGATCGACGTGGACGCCCGGGGCGAGATCCTGGAGCTGAAGACCACCATCAACACCATGGTCGACCAGCTGTCGGCCTTCGCCGACGAGGTCACCCGGGTGGCCCGGGAGGTCGGCACCGACGGCCGCCTCGGCGGCCAGGCCCGGGTCCCCGGCGTGGCCGGCACCTGGCAGGACCTCACCGAGTCGGTGAACGAGCTGGCCGGGAACCTGACCCGGCAGGTCCGCGCCATCGCCCAGGTCGCCACCGCGGTGACCAGGGGCGACCTCTCGCTGCGGATCGACGTGGACGCGTCCGGGGAGCTCGACGAGCTCAAGGACAACATCAACCAGATGATCGCCAACCTGCGCGAGACCACCCGTACCAACCAGGAGCAGGACTGGCTCAAGACCAACCTCGCCCGGATCTCCGGGCTGATGCAGGGCCGGCGCGACCTGGAGGCCGTCGCCGCGCTGATCATGAGCGAGCTGACCCCGGTGGTCTCGGCCCAGCACGGCGCCTTCTTCCTGGCCCAGCCGGGGACCAGATCCCAGGAGCGGGTCACCGACGAGGAGGACGACAGCGACCTGATCCTCCGGCTGATCGGCTCCTACGGCTACCAGCGCCGGGCCATGCCGACCACCTTCCGTCCCGGTGAGTCGCTGATCGGACAGGCGGCGGTGGAGAAGCGGCCGATCCTGCTCACCTCCGCGCCCCCCGGCTACCTCCGGATCGCCTCCGGTCTCGGCGAGGCGGCGCCGGTCAATGTGATCGTGATGCCGGTGCTGTTCGAGGGCAGGCTGCTCGGGATCATCGAGCTGGCCTCCTTCAACGCCTTCACCAAGGTCAGTCTGGCCTTCCTGGACCAGATCGCGGAGATGATCGGCGTCACCGTCAACACCATCTCGGTCAACACCAAGACCGAGGGGCTGCTGCTGGAGTCGCAGCGGCTGACCGCCGAACTGTCGATGCGCTCGGCCGAGTTGGAGGCCCGGCAGGAGGAGCTCCAGCGCTCCAACGCGGAGCTGGAGGAGAAGGCCGAGCTGCTGGCCACCCAGAACCGCGACATCGAGATCAAGAACTCCGAGATCGAGGAGGCCCGGCAGGTGCTGGAGGAGCGCGCGGAGCAGCTCGCGCTCTCCTCGCGCTACAAGTCGGAGTTCCTCGCCAACATGTCGCACGAGCTGCGCACCCCGCTCAACTCGCTGCTGATCCTGGCCAAGCTGCTGTCCGACAACGCCGAGGGCAACCTCAGCCCCAAGCAGGTCGAGTTCTCCGAGACCATCCACGGCGCAGGGTCCGACCTGCTCCAGCTGATCAACGACATCCTCGACCTGTCCAAGGTCGAGGCGGGAAAGATGGACGTCCGGCCGGCCCGGATCGCGCTGGTGCAGCTGGTCGACTACGTCGAGGCCACCTTCCGCCCGCTGACCGCCGACAAGGGGCTCGACTTCGCCGTCCAGGTCTCCTCCGAGCTGCCGGTGACCCTGCACACGGACGAGCAGCGGCTGCAGCAGGTGCTGCGCAACCTGCTGTCCAACGCCGTGAAGTTCACCGACTCGGGGGCGGTCGAGCTGCTGATCCAGCCGGCCGGCGGCAGCCACACCGAGCACCCGGTGCCGGTGCACATCCGGGAGCAGCTGCTGGAGAGCGGCGCGATCAGCGATCCGGACGAGCCGCTGATCGCCTTCTCGGTCACCGACACCGGCATCGGCATCCCGCAGAACAAGCTCCGGGAGATCTTCGAGGCCTTCAAGCAGGCCGACGGGACCACCAGCCGCAAGTACGGCGGCACCGGGCTCGGTCTTTCGATCAGCCGGGAGATCGCCCGGCTGCTCGGAGGGGAGATCCACTCCGAGAGCGAGCTGGACCGGGGCTCCACGTTCACCCTCTACCTGCCGCTGGAGTCGGGCGTCGAGAACGCCCTGCCGCCGTCGGCCAACCCCGCCCAGCTCTGGGCGGACGAGGTGCGCGAGGCGGCCCAGGAGCGCCGTCGGGAGGCCGCGGCGCTGGCCGCCCTGCCCCGTCCGGCGGCGGAGCTCCTGTCCGGAGCCGGAGCCGCCAACGGGGCCGCCAACGGGGCCGGTGCCGGGGCGAACGGCGCGGCGGCGCGGCCGGTTCCGCAGCCCGAGGAGATCCTGGTGGACGACCGGGCCGGGATCCCCTTCCGCGGCCAGTTCGGCGGCGAGAAGGTGCTGATCGTCGACGACGACATCCGCAATGTGTTCGCGCTCACCAGCGTGCTGGAGCAGTACGGGCTGACCGTGCTCTACGCGGAGAACGGCCGCGAGGGGATCGAGGTGCTGGAGCAGCACGAGGACGTGTCGCTGGTGCTGATGGACATCATGATGCCGGAGATGGACGGCTACGCGACCACCGAGGCGATCCGCCGGATGCCGCAGTTCGCCGGGCTGCCGATCATCGCACTGACCGCGAAGGCGATGAAGGGCGACAAGGAGAAGAGCCTGTCCGCCGGGGCCACCGACCATGTCACCAAGCCGGTCGACACCGACTACCTGCTGGGCGTGATGGACCACTGGCTGCGGGCCAGGGAGCGGTGACCGCGCGGTGACCGGCGCAGTGCCGGAGCGGCGGAGGTAATCGGTCAATGCGGTGGGCCGAACCGGACAGAGTGTCCAGCCGGGCCACCCGCTGGTGCGGATCCGTCCGTCCGATCCGCGCCCACCGTCTTCCCCGCGTTCGTACAGATTGGCGGGGGGTCGGGGCGGGCATCTGTCCGAAACCTGCTGTCGCTCGTCCGTCCTCCCGGTTCCCTCGCCGGGGCTGTACCCACTCGCAGGGGTGGTGGCCGCGCCCACGGGGAACCGGATAGTGTCACTCGGCGTTGCTATGGGTACCGGCTGGGTCACCAGAGCGCCCTGTTCCAGGCACGGATCGCCGGTGGTGTGGGTAGCAGGCAGTGAGGTGCGGCTAGCATGACCGTGACGAGTACGACCGAAGCCGGGTTGACCGCCGGAATCGCGACAAGGTCAACTTCGGTGCAGCAGTCAGACAGCGCGGGCGAGACCGTGGCAGGAGTGGTCGGGGCACGGGTCCCGGCCGACATCACGTCGACCGGACACGGTCCGGGACGAGGAGGGCGGGCCAGCGTGCAGAAGGCCAAGATCCTCCTGGTCGACGACCGGCCGGAGAACCTGCTGGCACTGGAGGCGATCCTCTCCGCCCTGGACCAGACGCTGGTCCGCGCGACCTCCGGCGAGGAGGCCCTGAAGGCGCTGCTCACCGACGACTTCGCGGTGATCCTGCTGGACGTCCAGATGCCCGGGATGGACGGCTTCGAGACCGCCGCCCACATCAAGCGCCGCGAGCGCACCCGGGACATCCCGATCATCTTCCTGACCGCGATCAACCACGGCCCGCACCACACCTTCCGCGGCTACGCGGCCGGTGCGGTCGACTACATCTCCAAGCCGTTCGACCCCTGGGTGCTGCGCGCCAAGGTCTCCGTCTTCGTCGAGCTGTACTCCAAGAACTGCCAGCTCAAGGAGCAGGCCGCGCTGCTGCGGCTGCAGTTGGACGCGGGTGCGGCCGGGCAGGGCGGCCACGGCAACGGCAACTCGAACGGCAGCGGCGGCGGCGAGGCCGTCCGTCGTGGCGACCCGGTCGGCGGCCTGCTGGCCGAGCTCTCGGCCCGGCTCGCCGCGGTCGAGGAGCAGGCCGAGGCGCTGACCAAGCAGCTCAACGAGGCCGCCGACCCGGCCGCCGTCGCCACCGCGACCCACCTGGAGCGCCGGCTGACCGGGCTGCGCCGGGCGCTGGACGCGCTGGAGCCCGGCGGCGCGACCGGCCCGCTGCCCGCACCCGAGAACTGACGCCCCGGCAACTGATGCCGCGACAGGCCCCGTCCGTCCGGGGCCGGTGATTCCGACACCGCCGGAGCAACCGGGCGCAGCACATGTTGCGCTCCCGCTCACACCGGTAACCTGGGCCGCATGGCCACACGCACGTCCGGAAGCGGTTCGCGTACCCGAAACGCAGGGGCGGCGAAGAAGGCCGCCCCGGTGAAGAAGGCGGCGCCCGCCAAGAAGGCCGCTCCGGCGAAGCCCGCCGCCAAGGCGTCGGCCAAGCCCGCCGCCAAGCCGGCCGGCAAGGCGCCGGCCAAGTCCGCGGCCAAGGCGCCCGCCAAGGCCGCCGCGCCGGCCAAGCCGCCCGCCCCGCCGAAGCCGATCGCCTACCGCGCGGTGCGCGGCAGCTGGCTCGGCATCGCGCACGGGGTCGGCGCCGCCGCCCGGGGCGTGGGCAACGGCGCCAAGGGGCTGCACCCCGCGCACCGCAAGGACGGCCTGGCGCTGCTGCTGGTCGCGCTGGCGCTGCTGGTCGCCGCCGGATCCTGGTCCGACCCGCAGGGCTGGCTCGGGATCGCGGTCACCAATGTGGTGCAGGGCGCGTTCGGACGGCTCGCGGTGGTGGTGCCGATACTCCTGGTCGGCATCGCCGTGCGGCTGATGCGCCATCCGGAACAGCAGGAGGCCAACGGACGGATCGTCATCGGCCTGGGTGCGCTGACCATCGGCGTCCTCGGGCTGGTCCACATCGGCTGCGGGGCCCCCGGACTGCATGCCGGCGCGGGGCGGATCCGGGCCGCCGGCGGGCTGATCGGCATGGCCGCCTCGCGTCCGCTGATGGCCGCCGCCGGACCGGCGCTGGCGGTGCCGCTGCTGCTGCTGGTCACCTTCTTCGGCCTGCTGGTGGTGACCGCGACCCCGGTCAACCAGATCCCCGAGCGGCTGCGCCTGCTCGGCGTGCGGCTGTCCCTGATCGATCCGGAACTGCCGCCGCCCGGCGGGGACTTCGACGGCGACGAGGGGGACTGGGAGTCGGGCGGCCTGGACGAGCTGGGCTTCGGCGAGTTCGAGGGCGAGCCGGGTACGCCCGCCGAGCGGGCCGTGCTGCTGGAGAAGCGCGAGCAGTTGGAGCAGGAGGGCGCCGCGGTGCCGGCCGGACGCCGCCGCCCGCGCCGCCGTCAGGTCGCCGCCGGGGCCGAGGAGTCGGCCCCGGCGACCCCGGGGGGCCTGGACGCCATCGACGTGGCCGCCGCTGCCGCCGCCCAGCTGGACGGCGCGGTCATCCACGGGGTCCATCCCTCGCCCACGCTGGTCAACATGCTGAGCAAGGTGAAGGACAACACCCCGCCCGGCGAAGCCCCGCCGGCCGAGCAGCCGGTCGCGGCGCCGGCCGACGCCGTCCCGGACCACGAGGTCGACGTCGACGAGTTCGACGGCGGGTCGGGGGCCGAGTCGGGCGACGCGGCCGGGGTGCCGCCGGCCCGGCAGGAGGACGGCGGCATCCCGCCGCTGCGCTCGGAGCAGCTGCCGCTGCCGGCCGGCAGCGGCTACCAGCTGCCCCCGCCCGAGCTGCTGACCCGGGGCGGACCGGGCAAGTCCCGGTCCAAGGCCAACGACGACGTGGTGGCCGCGCTGAGCAACGTCTTCGCGGAGTTCAAGGTCGACGCCGCCGTCACCGGCTTCACCCGGGGCCCGACGGTGACCCGCTACGAGGTCGAGCTCGGCCTCGCGGTGAAGGTCGAGCGGATCACCGCGCTGGCCCGCAACATCGCCTACGCGGTGGCCAGCCCGGACGTCCGGATCATCAGCCCGATCCCGGGAAAGTCCGCGGTGGGCATCGAGATCCCCAACACCGACCGCGAGATGGTCAACCTGGGCGACCTGCTGCGCTCGCCGATCGCGACCAACGACCCGCACCCGATGATCGTCGGCATGGGCAAGGACGTCGAGGGCCAGACGGCCGTCGCCAACCTGGCGAAGATGCCGCACATCCTGGTGGCCGGCGCCACCGGCGCGGGCAAGTCCTCCTGCATCAACTGCCTGATCACCTCGATCCTGATGCGGGCCACCCCGGACGAGGTCCGGCTGGTCCTGGTCGACCCCAAGCGGGTCGAACTGACGGCCTACGAGGGCGTGCCGCACCTGATCACGCCGATCATCACCAACCCCAAGAAGGCCGCCGAGGCGCTGCAGTGGGTGGTCCGGGAGATGGACCTGCGCTACGACGACCTGGCCGCCTTCGGCTTCCGCCACGTCGACGACTTCAACCGGGCGGTCCGCTCCGGCAAGGCCCAGCCGCTGCCGGGCAGCGAGCGGGTGCTGACGCCGTACCCGTACCTGCTGGTGATCGTCGACGAGTTGGCCGACCTGATGATGGTGGCCCCGCGCGACGTCGAGGACTCGATCGTCCGGATCACCCAGCTGGCCCGCGCGGCCGGCATCCACCTGGTGCTCGCCACCCAGCGCCCCAGCGTCGACGTGGTCACCGGTCTGATCAAGGCCAACGTGCCCTCCCGGCTGGCCTTCGCGACCTCCTCGCTGGCCGACAGCCGGGTCATCCTGGACCAGCCGGGCGCGGAGAAGCTGATCGGCAAGGGCGACGCGCTGTTCCTGCCGATGGGCGCCGGCAAGCCGACCCGGATGCAGGGCGCCTTCGTCACCGAGGAGGAGATCGAGGCCGTCGTCGAGCACTGCAAGGCGCAGCTCCAGGCCGAGTACCGGAGCGACGTCACCGTCGGCAGCGCGCCGAAGAAGGAGATCGACGAGGAGATCGGCGACGACATGGACCTGCTGGTCCAGGCCGCCGAACTGGTCGTCTCGACCCAGTTCGGCTCCACCTCGATGCTCCAGCGCAAGCTGCGGGTCGGCTTCGCCAAGGCCGGCCGGCTGATGGACCTGATGGAGTCGCGCGGCATCGTCGGCCCCAGCGAGGGTTCCAAGGCCCGCGACGTGCTGGTGACGGCGGACGAGTTGGACGGGGTGCTGCTCACTCTCAGGGGCGAATGAGCGGTCGAGGGCGCATCGGCGGGCCGCTCCCGGGCGTTCCACTTTCGGCGGATCACCGCTTGCCGGGGCCTCGGCTCCCGCTCCTAGACTGACGATCAGCTGATGTCTCCGGCCGCCGTCCTCGCGGGACCGCGCGGCAGCAGGCGGTGAACGCTCGAAAGGCGGAACTGTGGCCAGCGGCACGTCACTCTCCGAAGAATCCGGCCGAACCACCCCGGCCAAGCCCTGGGTGGACACCGCGCCGCTGCCCGTGCCGGATGCGGACCCGGCAGGCGGACCGGCGGGGGCGGAGCGGCCGTCGATCGGGCAGGTGCTCCGCGCCGCCCGGATCGCGGCCGGCCGCAGCGTGGAGGAGGTCGGCGACGACACCAGCGTCCGGGTGCCGATCATCGAGGGCATCGAGCAGGACGACTTCAGCCGATGCGGCGGCGACTTCTACGCCCGCGGCCACGTCCGCTCGCTGGCCCGCGCGGTGGGCGCGGACGCGGACGCCCTGGTCACCGAGTTCGACGAGGCGCACGGCGGGACCTCGGCGGCGGCCCGGCCGCTGCCGCTGCCGCTGTTCGAGCCCAGCCGGATGAACCACGAGCGGCGGCGGCCCAGCTGGGCCGGGGCGATGGTGGCGGCGATCGTGGTGGTGGCCGCGGTGATCGGCTTCAACCTGGCCGACGGCCGGAGCAAGGACACGGCGGCCGAGGCCGCGGTCGTGCCCTCGCCGTCGGCCAGCGGCCCGGCCAAGCCGCTGGTGGTGCTGCGGCCGACGATGCCCGCCGCGCCGGTCAGGACCGCCCCGCCGGCCGCGCCGGCCGCGCCGCTGGGCGTGGTCACCGTCAAGCTCACCGCCGACGCCGCGGACAGCTGGCTGGAGGTCGCCGACACCACCGGCCGGACGTTCTTCGAGGGCGATCTCGCCAAGGGCGCGAGCCAGAGCTACACCGACCCCAAGGGACTGCAGCTGGTGCTCGGCAACGCCAGCGGCGTCCACCTCTGGGTGAACGGCAAGGATGTCGGCCGCCCCGGTGCGGCCGGCCAGGTGGTGCAGCTCGCCTACACCCCGTCCGACTTCCGCAAGGCCCCGGCCGCCCCGCCCGCCGCTGCCGCCCCGGCTGCCCCGCGCGCCTCCGCCGCGCCGGCCGTGCCCGCGCCGCCGCCTGCTTCCGCCGCTGCTGCGGCCGCGGCGGTCGGTTCGGCCGCGCCGCTCGCCCCGGCGGCTCCGCCCGCCTCGGCCGCGTCCGTCCGGTGACCCCGGAGCGGCCCCGGAGCACCCGGTCTGGGCTGCGGTTTTACCCCTTCGTGCCACCCGCGTCAAAACCTCGGTAATCTTGGCGACATGTCCGAACGCCGCACAGTCGCCCTTGTCACCCTTGGATGCGCCCGAAACGAGGTCGATTCCGAGGAACTCGCCGGGCGCCTGGAAGCCGATGGATGGGAGCTCGTCCACGACGCCGCCGACGCCGACATCGCCGTCGTCAACACCTGTGGGTTCGTCGAGGCCGCCAAGAAGGACTCGGTCGACGCCCTGCTGGAGGCCTCCGACCTGAAGGGCCGGGGCCGCACCCAGGCCGTCGTCGCCGTCGGCTGCATGGCCGAGCGCTACGGCAAGGAGCTCGCCGAGGCGCTGCCGGAGGCGGACGCCGTCCTCGGCTTCGACGACTACGCCGACATCACCGACCGGCTGCAGACCATCCTCTCCGGCGGCCAGCACACCTCGCACGCCCCCCGCGACCGCCGCAAACTGCTCCCGCTGAGCCCGGTCGAGCGGCAGCAGGCCGCCGACGGCGGCTCCGTGGCCGTCCCCGGCCACGGGGAGGCGTCCGCGGCCGCACCGGTCATCGAGGACCTCCCGGAGGGCGTCGCGCCCGCCTCGGGGCCCCGGATGCTCCGCCGCCGACTGGACGACAGCCCGGTCGCCTCGGTGAAGCTCGCCTCCGGCTGCGACCGGCGCTGCTCCTTCTGCGCCATCCCGGCCTTCCGCGGCTCCTTCCTCTCCCGCCGCCCCTCCGACGTGCTGAACGAGACCCGCTGGCTCGCCGAGCAGGGCGTCCGCGAGGTGATGCTGGTCAGCGAGAACAACACCTCCTACGGCAAGGACCTGGGCGACATCCGGCTGCTGGAGACGATGCTGCCGGAGCTCGCCGCGATCGAGGGGATCGACCGGGTCCGGGTGAGCTACCTCCAGCCCGCCGAGATGCGCCCCGGTCTGATCGACGCGCTGACCTCGACCCCGGGCGTCATGCCCTACTTCGACCTGTCCTTCCAGCACTCCGCGCCGGACGTGCTGCGCCGGATGCGCCGCTTCGGCGACACCGACCGGTTCCTCGGCCTGCTGGAGCAGATCCGGGCCAAGGCCCCGGAGGCCGGCGCCCGGTCCAACTTCATCGTCGGCTTCCCCGGCGAGACCGAGGCCGACCTGGCCGAGCTCGAACGCTTCATCACCCACGCCCGGCTGGACGCCATCGGCGTCTTCGGCTACTCGGACGAGGACGGTACCGAGGCCGCGACCTACGACGGCAAGCTCCCGGAGGAGGTCGTCGCCGAACGGCTGGCGAAGATCGGCCGGCTGGCCGAGGAGATGACCTCGCAGCGGGCCGAGGAGCGGATCGGCAGCGCCGTGACCGTCCTGGTCGAGTCGATCGACGAGGAGGACGGCGTGGTCGGCCGGGCCGCCCACCAGGCCCCGGAGACCGACGGCTGCACCACCCTGCTCGGCGCCCCCGAGGGGGTGAAGGTCGGTGACCTGGTCGAGGCGAAGGTCGTGGCCAGCGAGGGCGTCGACCTGATCGCCGAGGCGATCGGCTGTGTCGGAGCCGAGGTGGACGCGTGACACCAGGCCCGGAGGGGAGAACCGGGGGCGTGGCGCCCGTCTCGGCGGGGGCGTCCGTGTCGGGGTCCGCGTCGGGCCCGGTGACCGGGTTGGGCAGCCTGTGGAACATCCCCAACATGCTGACCATCCTGCGGCTGCTGATCGTCCCGGTCTTCGCCGCGCTGCTGCTGGCCGACGGCGGACACGATCCCAAGTGGCGCTCGGTGGCCTGGGCGGCCTTCGCCCTCGCCATGATCACCGACCTCTTCGACGGCGAGCTCGCCCGGCGGATGAACCTGGTCAGCGACTTCGGCAAGATCGCCGACCCGATCGCGGACAAGGCCATCATGGGCACGGCGCTGGTCGCGCTGTCCGCCCTGGGCGACCTGCCCTGGTGGGTGACGATCGTCATCCTGGTCCGCGAGGTCGGCATCACGCTGATGCGCTTCTGGGTGATCAAGCTCGCCGTGATCCCGGCCAGCCGGGGCGGCAAGATCAAGACGCTGACCCAGGGCATCGCCGTGGGCATGTACGTGCTGGTGCTGACCGGCCCGCTGGCGACCGCCCGGGCCTGGCTGATGGCGGTTGCGGTGATCCTCACCGTGGTGACCGGCCTGGACTACGTCCGGCAGGTCGTGGTGCTGCGCCGGGCCGCCCTGGCCCGTGAGCGGGCCGGCGAGTGAGCGCGCAGCCACCGGCCGACGCCGGGGCGGTGCTGGCCGCGCTGGGCGAGGCCGGGGCGACGGTGGCCGTCGCCGAGTCGCTGACCGGCGGGCTGCTGGCGGCGGCCTTCGTCGCCGTCCCCGGCGCCTCCCGCTCCTTCCGGGGCTCGGTCACCGCCTACGCCACCGAGCTCAAGGGCACCGTGCTGGGGGTGGACGCCGGGCTGCTGGCCGCCCGGGGCGCGGTGGACCCGCAGGTCGCCGCGGAGATGGCCGAGGGCGTCCGGCGGCTGATGGGCGCCGACTACGGCGTCGCGACCACCGGGGTGGCCGGCCCCGAGCCGCAGGACGGACAGCCGGTCGGCACGGTACACCTTGCGGTCGCAGGACCGGAGGGACTATCCCTCTCTTCGCTCCGGCTTTCGGCAGGCCGTGCCACAATCCGACGAAGAACCGTAGAGGCTGCGCTCGAACTACTGGGCGAGGCTGTGTGGAACCAGAGGGTTAGGACTACCGGTCCTACCGGGAATAGGACAAGTGACGCACCGGGAAGCTCCAGCGTCCATACCGCGAACACCAGGGGAGGGGCCATGGATACAGCCCAGAGTGAACACGACCGGGCTCCCCGCACGTGATGCGGGTCAAGCGGTACGGTGGGGCAGTGACGTGTCGAGCCGCGGTCCAAGGAGGGAGCCACCGATGATCCTGCTCCGTCGTCTGCTGGGTGACGTCCTGCGTCGGCAGCGCCAGCGCCAGGGCCGCACCCTGCGCGAGGTCTCAGCCGCTGCGCGGGTTTCGCTGGGCTACCTGTCCGAGGTCGAGCGCGGCCAGAAGGAGGCATCCTCCGAGTTGCTCTCCGCGATCTGCGACGCCCTCGACGTCCGGATGTCCGAAGTGATGCGCGAGGTCAGCGACGAGCTGTCGCTCGCCGAGCTGGCGGCCGGTGAGCCGGTACGCCCGATCCTGGTCGAGCCGGTGGCCGTGCCCTCGGGCCCGGGCGACCGGATGCCCTCGCTGCTGCCCAAGGCCAGTGCGATGGACGTCGTCGCGGCCTGAGGCCCCTGTCCGGCGCGGCGCCGGGTCCGTCCCCCCGGGGGCGGGCCCGGCGTTCGCCGTGCCCGTTACCCCGTCTGCGCTCATACCTGCCCAATATGACCGGGTATGCCTACGATGGAATTTCTGTCCCCGCTCCGGACGGCTGCCGCCGACCGGGACCGCGAGGTGGTTGCGCCATGGTCAGGCCGTCGATACCGCAGTTCTCCCCGCTGTCCCGCCCACGTCGCGGACCGTTCGCCTGGTCGCTGGCGCTGCTGTGCAGCGCCGGTCTCTGGTGGGTGCTGCTGGCCGGGGCCTCCGGCCCCGGCGGCGGGGTGGGACTGATGTTCGCCGGCGGCTGGACCCTCAGCCTGATGCCGATCCACAGCAGCCGACGGCCCGTCCTGCGCTCACGCTCCTCAGTTGCGCAGTCGCAGCCCCCGGGGGGTGGGGTGGAACCCGCTGTCCTCGAAGGCGGCGCTGAGGGCTGAGGTGAGCGCGGACTCGCCGTTGATCCGCTCGACGGTGAGGTCGGGCAGCGTGCCCCGTGCAGCGCCCGGACCAGCGCGGACGCCGCCCGGCGCAGGGCCGCCCGGTCGTCGGTCCAGGTCAGCAGCGACTTGCCGCCGCGCTCCAGGTAGCAGGTGAGCGCGCCGTCCAGCAGCACCACCAGCGAGCCCGCCTTCCGGCCCGGCCGGTGTCCGGAGGTGGCCGGCACCGGCGGCTCCGGCCAGGGCAGGGCCGCGCCGTAGGCATTGGCCGGGTCGGTCGCCGCCAGCACCTGGTCCGCGCCCGGCCCGCCGGTCGGCTCCTCGCCCCGCTCGGCCGCGTTGGCCAGCGAGCCGCTGACGGCGCGCAGCCGGTCGATGGCGCCGTCGGTCGCGAACTGGGCCGCGCCCAGCCCCTCGACCACGTAGCCGCGCCGGGTGCGGCCGTTCTCCTCGAAGGCGGTCAGCACCCGGTAGACACCGGCGAAGCCGCCCGGAGCCCGCTCCGCCTGAACCGCTCCCCGGGTGACCACCCCGTGCCGGTCCAGCAGGGTCTGCGCCAGGGCGTGGCCGCGCTGGGTGGCGTCCGCGAGCGGCGGCGGCAGCAGCGACCAGCGGCCGGCGGTGGTCGGCAGCGCGGCGGCGCGTCCCGCCGGGCGGGACGCCGGGCGTGCGACGCCGTAGCGTGCGCGGGGCGTGGAGCGGGGCGCGCGGTGCGCGGTGGAGCCCGCCGTGCGCCCCGAGCCGAGGTACGCCCGCAGCGGGCCGAGGGTGTCGTTGGTCAGCAGCCCGGACCAGGTGAGGTCCCAGAGCGCGGTCGCCAGCTCGGTCGGGGTGGCCTCCGGCAGCTGCCGCTGCACCTGCTCGGTCAGCTGCCGGAAGAAGAGCCCGTAGCCGGGGGCCAGCGCCGCCAGTACCGCCCGGTGCAGCGGGGAGGGCTCCAGCGGCAGCGGGGCGGCCCGCAGCAGCGGGGCGGTCTCCGCCGGGCAGAGCGAGACCCAGCCGTCCTTGCCGGGCAGCGCCCCGGCGCCGGACCAGAGCACCTCGCCCGAGGAGGTCAGCTCGTCCAGCATCGCCGGACTGTAGTCCGAGACCCGGGACGGCAGCACCATCCGCTCCAGCGCGGAGGCCGGGACCAGCGTCCCCTGGAGCTGCTCGACCACCCGCAGCAGGCCGTCGGCCCCGCGCAGCCGGTGGCTGCCGAGGTGCTGCCACTGCGGCAGGAACGCGGCCAGCGCGCGCGGCGGCACCGGCTCGACCTCGTGCCGGAGCGCGGCCAGCGAACGCCGCCGGAGCCGCCGCAGCACCTCGCTGTCGCACCACTCGGCACCGCTGCCGCCGGGCCGGAACTCGCCCTGGACCAGTCGGCCGGTCACCGCCAGCCGCTGCAGCCCGGCCTGGACCACGGCCGGGCCGAGGCCGAACCGGGCGGCGGCGTCGGCGGCGGTGAACGGGCCGTGGGTGCGGGCGTGCCGGGCCAGCAGGTCGCCAAGGGGGTCTTTCACCGGCTCGGTGAAGGCCTCCGGCACGCCCACCGGCAGGGGGGTGCCCAGGGCGTCGCGGAGCCGTCCGGCGTCCTCCACCGGGGCCCAGCGCCGCTCACCGGCGATCCGGACCTCGATCACCCGGCGGGCGGCCCGCAGCTGCTCCGGCCAGTCCGGGGCGCAGCCGCGCTCCGCGAGCTCCTCGGCGGAGAGCGGGCCGAGCAGCCGCAGCAGGTCGGCCACGCCCTCGGCGTCCTTGGGCCGGCGCTCCGGGGTGAGCCGCTGGAGCTCGGCCTCCAGCTCGGCCAGGACCTCGGCGTCCAGCAGCTCGCGGAGCTCGGCCTGGCCGAGCAGCTCGGCCAGCAGCCGGGAGTCCAGGGCGAGCGCCGAGGCGCGGCGCTCGGCCAGCGGGGAGTCGCCCTCGTAGAGGAACTGGGCGACGTAGCCGAAGAGCAGCGAGCGGGCGAATGGGGAGGGCTCGGGGGTGGTCACCTCCACCAGCCGGACCCGCCGGGACTCGATGTCGCCCATCAGCTCGACCAGCCCGGGGACGTCGAAGACGTCCTGGAGGCACTCGCGGACCGCCTCCAGGACGATCGGGAAGGAGCCGAACTCGGAGGCGACCTGCAGCAGTTGGGCGGAGCGCTGGCGCTGCTGCCAGAGCGGGGTGCGGCGTCCGGGGCTGCGTCGGGGCAGCAGCAGGGCGCGGGCGGCGCACTCCCGGAAGCGCGAGGCGAACAGCGCGGAGCTGCCGACCTGGTCGGTGACGATCTGTTCGATCGTGGTGGGGTCGAAGACGGTGGCGTCCGCGCCGATCGGCGCCTCGTCGACGGCGGCCGGGACCGGGACCGGGGCGGCCGCTGACGCCGGGTCGGCGGAGTCGGCGAAGTCCGGGAAATCGGGGAAATCCATCAGGTCGGCGTCGGGCAGCCGCAGCACGATGCCGTCGTCGGCGTGCATCACCTGGGCGTCCATGCCGTGCCGTTCGGCCAGCCGGGCGCCCAGGGCCAGCGCCCAGGGTGCGTGCACCTGGGCGCCGAAGGGCGAGTGGACGACGATCCGCCAGTCGCCGAGCTCGTCCCGGAACCGCTCGACCACGATGGTCCGGTCGTCCGGCAGGTGGCCGGTGGCGGTGCGCTGCTCGGCCAGGTAGGCGAGCAGGTTGGTGGCGGCCCAGCCGTCCAGTCCGGCCGCGCGCAGTCGCCCGGTCGCGTCCTCCGGCGTCAGTCCGCCGAGCTCGCGCAGGAAGGCCCCGACGGCGCGGCCCAGCTCCAGCGGGCGGCCGAGCGAGTCGCCGTGCCAGAAGGGCAGCTTGCCGGGCACCCCGGGAGCGGGCGAGACCAGCACCTTGTCATGGGTGATGTCCTCGATCCGCCAGGAGGAGGTGCCCAGGGTGAAGACGTCGCCGACCCGGGACTCGTAGACCATCTCCTCGTCCAGCTCTCCGACCCGGCCCCCGCCCTTCTTCGGGTCGTGCCCGGCCAGGAAGACCGCGAACAGCCCCCGGTCGGGGATGGTGCCGCCGGAGGTCACCGCCAGCCGCTGGGCGCCCGGACGGCCGCTGACGGTGCCGGCCACCCGGTCCCAGACCACCCGGGGGCGCAGCTCGGCGAAGGCGTCCGAGGGGTAGCGGCCGGCCAGCATGTCCAGCACCGAGTCGAACGCGGACTGCGGCAGCGCGGAGAACGGCGCGGCCCGGCGGACCAGCGCCAGCAGCTCGTCCACGTCCCAGGTGTCCATCGCGGTCATCGCCACGATCTGCTGGGCCAGCACGTCCAGCGGGTTGCGCGGGACCCGGAGCGACTCGATGGCGCCGCTGCGCATCCGCTCGGTGACCACCGCCGACTGGACCAGGTCGCCCCGGTACTTGGGGAAGACCACGCCGGTCGACACCGCGCCGACCTGGTGCCCGGCCCGGCCGACCCGCTGCAGCCCGGAGGCGACCGAGGGCGGCGACTCGACCTGGACCACCAGGTCGACCGCGCCCATGTCGATGCCCAGCTCCAGGCTGGAGGTGGCGACCACGGCCGGCAGCAGCCCGGACTTCAGCTGCTCCTCGACGTCGGCGCGCTGCTCCTTGGAGACCGAGCCGTGGTGCGCGCGGGCCAGCACCGGCGGTGCGGCCCGGCCGACCCCGGCCTGCGCCATCAGCTCGGCGGGCGCGCCGGTGCGCGGCAGGGCCTCGCCGGTGGCGCGCTCGTGGGCGATCTCGTTCAGCCGCCCGCAGAGCCGTTCGGCCAGCCGCCGGGAGTTGGCGAAGACGATGGTGGAGCGGTGGGCCTCGATCAGATCGGTGATCCGCTCCTCCACATGCGGCCAGATCGAAGCCGACCGCTCCGGCTGCTCGGCATCCGGCCTGCCCCCGGACAGCTCGCCCAGGTCCTCGACCGGAACCACCACGGAGAGGTCGAAGCGCTTCTCCGAGGGCGGCTGGACGATCACCGTCCGGCGCTGCGGGCGCAGGCTGCCGTCGCGCAGCCAGCCGGCCACGCCCTCCACCGGGCGCACCGTCGCCGACAGGCCGATCCGCTGGGCCGGGGCGGGCAGCAGCTCGTCCAGCCGTTCCAGGGAGAGCGCCAGATGCGCGCCGCGCTTGGTCCCGGCGACGGCGTGGACCTCGTCCACGATCACCGTCTCCACCCCGCGCAGCGCCTCCCTGGCGGCGGAGGTGAGCAGCAGGAACAGTGACTCCGGGGTGGTGATCAGGATGTCCGGCGGGTGGGTGGCGAAACGCCGTCGCTCGGCGGGCGGGGTGTCACCCGAGCGGATGCCGACCTCGATCTCGGGTTCCGGCAGCCCCAGCCGGACGGCGGCCTGGCGCAGCCCGGCCAGCGGGGCGCGCAGGTTGCGTTGGACGTCCACCGCGAGGGCCTTCAGCGGAGAGACGTAGAGCACCCGGCAGCGCCGCAGCGCCTGGGCCGGCGGGGGAGTACTGGAGAGCCGGTCGAGCGCGGCGAGGAAGGCCGCCAGGGTCTTGCCGGAGCCGGTCGGCGCGACCACCAGGACGTCGGAGCCCTCGTCGATGGCGCGCCAGGCGCCGGCCTGGGCGGCGGTGGGCGCGTGGAAGGCCCCGGTGAACCAGGCGCGGGTGGGCGCGGCGAACCCGGCGAGCGGGTCGCGCGCCGGTGCGGCGACCGGCTCACCGGGTGCGGAGGGCTGGGAGGGCTGGGGTCCGGCCATGCCCCCCATGGTGCACCGGGCCACTGACAGCCGACGCCCGACCGGACCGCCGAGAGCGAGCACGATCCGATATCCGCTCATATCGTATGAATATCCCGGCCCGGGGTTGCCAGTGTTCACAAGCAGCGATGTCCACGAGCAGCGGAGGCGTGTGTGCGGCCGAGTCAGCCAGGTCACGTCTTCCCGCTCGCCCGCTGCTCGGTGGTCCTGGCCCTGGTGGCCCTGTTGCTCAGCGGCGCCGTGCCGGGGGCCGGCAGCACCACCGGGCAGTCCTTCGCCTACCTGGTGGTGGCCCGGCAGGACGGGCCCGGCGGGATTCCCGCCGCCGAGGCGGCGGTGCGGGCGGGCGGCGGCCGGGTGGTGGAGGCCTACCCGCAGATCGGCACGGTGCTGGCGTACGGCCCGCGCAGCGACTTCGCCCGGGTGGTGCGGGGGGAGCCGGACATCCTCGCCGCGGGCGCCAGCCGCACCGTCCCGGTCCCCGACCCGCAGAGCGGTGCGGCGGCCCGGGTGCGGGCGCCCCGCGCCGGGACGCCCGGTCGGCCGGGCGCGGCGGCGCCCGCTCCGGCGACGCCGCGCCCCGGGACAGCGTTCCGGCCGCACCGGATCCGCACGGCCGCCCGCAGTGGAACCTGCGGATGATGGGCCGGACCACGGTGGCCGGGCTGCCCGCCCGGGTCCGTGCCGCACTGCGCGGCACCGTCGTCGCGGTGCTGGACTCCGGGGTCGACGACACCCATCCGGACCTGCGCGCCGCCGTCGATCCCGGCCGCTCGGCCTCCTGCGCGACCGGCACGCCGGACAGCAGTCCGGGCGCCTGGCGGCCCGACCCCGAGGTGGGCGAGAGCGGCCACGGCACCCATGTCAGCGGGATCATCGCCGCCGACCGGCCGGGCGACGGCGTCGCCGGGGTGGCCCCGGGGCGCGGATCGCCGCCGTGCGGCTGCTCGGCGCGGTCGGGCAGTACTACGCCGAGAACCTGGTCTGCGGCTTCCTCTGGGCCGCCGACCACGGGGCCCGGGTGGTGAACGACAGCTACTTCGCCGACCCGTGGAAGTACAACTGCCCGGAGGACCGGGACCAGGCCGCGATCATCGCCGCCGTCGGCCGGGCGGTGCGCTACGCCCAGGACAAGGGCGCGGTCGTGGTCGCCTCGGCCGGGAACGACGCGCAGAACCTGGGCGCCGCCCGCACCGACGAGCGCAGCCCCAACGACCACCCGGACGGCGTCCGGCCGGCCGTCCGCCACCTCGGCGCCGAGTGCCTCCGGCTGCCCGGCGGCCTGCCGGGGGTGCTGGACGTGACCGCCGTGGACCGCGACGGCAACCTGGCCGGCTACTCCAACTGGGGGGCCGGGCAGGTGCAGCTGGCCGCCCCCGGCGGCGACCCGGACGGCGGCGCCGGTCAGGCGGTGGTCTCCGACTGGCCGGGCGGCGGCTATGCCGCGCTGGCCGGGACGTCGATGGCGGCGGCGCAGGTCAGCGGCGCGGCGGCGGTCGAGGCCGCGCTGCACCCCGGCGCGGGCAGCGCCGAGCTGGCGCGCCGGCTGGAGGCCGCCGCGCTGCGGATCGACTGCCCCTCCGGCCGGCTCACCGGCCCGGACTGCCTGGGCGGCGCGTACTACGGCTACGGGCTGGTGGAGACGCCCGACCGGTGAGCGCGGCGCGGCCGGTCGGGCGGTCGGCCGGTCGACGGTCCGGTCAGCGGGACCGGTCGGCCAGGAGCGAGAAGTAGCCGAGGAAGGTCAGCTTCATCTCGTCGATGTAGCGCGGCCGGTCCTCCGGCGCGGCGGTCAGCACCAGCGGCAGCAGCCCCTTGAACATGTGGACGGCCACCTCGGCCGAGCGGCGCACCTGCTCCGGCGCGGCGTCCGGGGCGAAGGCGCCGAGGATGGCCGCGATCCGGACCAGCATCGCGTCCTGCAGGGGCTGGTGCAGGTCGGTCAGCCGCTGGGGCGTGTCCGGGCCGACGAAGAGCACGATGCAGGCCGGGTGTTCGACGTGGTACTCCACCAACGGACCCATGATCCGGTCGAGTTGCTCGGCCAGGGTCTCGCCGGGCGCCGCCGCCTTGAGTACCCGGGTGATCAGCTCGCCCAGCTCCTCGGTGTACTGGACGGCCACCGCGTCGGCGATGGCGTCCTTGTTGGGGAAGTACTGGTAGAGGGTGCCCGGGGAGACGCCGGCGCGGGCGGCGATGGCGTTGGTGGTCGTGGCCGAGTAGCCGGACTCCGCGAAGACCAGTCCGGCCGCGGTCAGCAGCTCGGCGATCCGGCGCTCGCCGCGGGCCTGCCGCCGCCGGGGGGCGCCCGCCTTCTCTGCGCCCGCCTTCTCCGCGGTCGGCCCTGCCGCGGTCGGCGCTGCTTCGGTCAGCTCTGCCACGCCTGCCTCCGTCCGTCCCGCCGATCTCCCCGGATCCGGCTGTGGCAAGTCTAGGTGCGTTGACTAATGCGAGCAATCACTCGTATTCTCGAAGCAGTAAAAGCGAGCAATGACTCGCATTCTGCTGCCGTAGTCACCACCCGCCTGCAGTCAGCACAGCCTGCAGCCCGCCCTCCTGCCGACGCACCCCTGAAGGGGACAGCCATGTCTGCCGCCGTCACCGTCACCCAGTCCGACCCGCCCGCCGTGGCCGCCGCACCCGGCGGCAACCGTTGGTGGACCCTGGCGATCGTCTCGATCGCCACCTTCATGCTGATGCTCGACCTCACCGTCGTGAACGTTGCGCTGCCCGACCTCCGGACCGCCCTGCACGCCGACTTCTCCGACCTCCAGTGGGTGCTCGACGCCTATGCGCTCACCCTCGCCGCCTTCCTGCTGACCGGCGGCTCGCTGGCCGACCGGCTGGGCCGCAAGCGGGTCTTCGGCGCCGGCTTCACGATCTTCACCCTCTCCTCGCTCGCCGCCGGACTCGCCCCCGGCATCCTCGCGCTCAACCTCGCCCGGGGCGCCCAGGGCGTCGGCGCGGCCGTGCTGTTCGCGGTCGGCCCGGCGCTGCTGGGCCAGGAGTTCCGGGGCAAGGACCGGGCCATGGCCTTCGGCGTCTTCGGCGGTGTCAGCGGACTCGCCATCGCCTTCGGGCCGCTCATCGGCGGCGGACTGACCCAGGGCCTCAGCTGGCGCTGGATCTTCCTGGTCAACGTCCCGATCGGGATCGCCGCCATGGTCCTCGGCGCGCTGCGGCTGCGCGAGTCGGTCGAACCCGGCGCCCACCGGGTGGACCGGGCCGGGCTGGTCACCTTCTCCTCCGCGCTGGTGCTGATCGTGCTCGGCTTCCTGCGCGGCGAGAACGAGGGCTGGACCAGCGCCCCGATCATCTCCATGTTCGTTGCCGGGGTGGCGCTGCTCGCCGTGTTCGTCGTGATCGAGCGCCGGGCCGGCGCGGACGCCATGCTCGACCTCAGCCTGTTCCGGATCCGCACCTTCAACGGGATCTCCGCCGCCACGCTGCTCGCCAACGCCGCCGGGATGTCGGCGATCTTCCTCCAGGTCTCCTACATCCAGAACGTCCTCGGGGCCTCGCCCCTGGAGGCGGGCCTGCGCTTCCTGCCGATGACGCTCACCCTGTTCGTGGCCGCCGCCGTCACCGGCAGCCTCACCGTGGCCGTCCCGCCCCGGGTGCTGGTGGGGGTCTCGCTGACGCTGATCGCGGTCGGCCTGGCGCTGGTCTCGCTGGTCACGGTCGACAGCTCCTGGACCGCGCTGCTGCCCAGCATGATCGCCACCGGGCTGGGGATGGGCATGTTCAACCCACCCCGGGCCTCCCTCTCCATCGCCGTCGTCGAGCCCGGCCGGGCCGGCATGGCTGCCGGGATGGGCGAGACCTTCCAGCAGGCCGGGATCGCCATCGGGATCGCCGGGCTGGGCGCGCTGTTCCAGTCCCGGGTCACCAGCCTCTTCGCGGCCTCCGCCGCCGGTCACTCGCTCGGGCCGCAGGCGGACTCGGCCGGCCGGGCCATCGCCTCCGGCGGCGGGACCGACCTGGTCAAAACGCTGCCGGCGAACCTCGCCCGGCCCGTCGCCGAGGCCGCGAAGGCCGCCTTCGTCCACGGACTGGACCAGGTGCTGCTGGTCGGCAGCGGCATCGCGGCGGTCTCCGCCGTCATCGGCTTCCTGCTGATCCGCCGCAGCGACCTGCACGCCAGCGCCCTGGCCGGGGCCGAGACCGGCCCCGACGCCGGCTGACTCCGCTCAGCCGGGGAGCGCCGGGCCTGCCGTCGGGTCGACCGGCAGGCCCAGCCTGGCCGCGTCCCGCTCCGGGCGCAGCAGCACCAGCGCGACCAGCCCGGCCCCGGTGACCAGGACGGCCGTGACCAGGTAGCCGGTGCGGTAGCCGTCGACCAGGTGCGCCGTGCCGGTCGTCAGTCTGCCGACGACCAGCGGTGACAGCACCCCGGCCAGCGAGTAGACGAAGGCCAGCGAGCCGAGCACCACCCCGCGCTGCCTGGGCGGTGCGATCCGGGCACAGGCCGTCTGCGCCATCGCCAGCACCACGTTGCACAGCGTCATCGGGCCGAGCATCAGCGCGATCTTCAGCGGTAGCGACGAGGTGGTGCCGAAGGCGGCGACGGACCCGCCGGACACCACCATGGCCGCGCCGCAGAACAGTGCGACCCGGCGCAGCGAGGCGCCCCGGCGGCGCAGCCGCTGGGCCAGGAACCCGTAGCCGAGCAGCACGGACGCCGAGGTCAGACCGGCTCCCATGATCAGCACGCCGGTCTCCCGGGTGGACACCCCGAGGCCCTTCTCCAGGTAGTCGGCGGTCCAGGTCAGCCCGGAGGAGAGCTGCCAGTAGGCGGCGAAGCACCCCAGCGCGGCCGCGATCCAGGTGCCGGTCAGCAGGATCCGGCGCAGCGGGACGTCGGGCGTCCCCTCGGCGGCCGGCGGGGCCGGCGCCGTCAGCACCGGTTCCGGCCCCTCGGCGCCGAACCGGGCCCAGCAGGCCGCCCAGGCCAGGCCGACCAGCCCGACCAGGCCGAACGCCCAGTGCCAGCCGAGATCGTCGATCACGGCGGTGAGCAGCGGGGCCGAGACGGCGACCCCGGCCGCCGCGCCCAGGGTCAGCACCGAGACCGGCAGTGTCCGTTCCCGGTCGGGGAACCAGCTGAAGAGGCTGTGCACGGCGACCGGGAAGGCCGGGCCCTCGGCCGCGCCGAGCAGCACCCGGGTGGCGACCAGCACGCCGAAGCCGACGTTGGCCAGCAGCGGCAGCTGGGCGGCCGACCACAGCAGCGCCATCAGCAGCAGCAGGGTGCTGCTGCGGACCCGCTTGGCCAGGACCGAGACCCCCAGCGCCGAGAGGCTGAACAGCGCGAAGAAGGCGGAGGACGCCTCGCCGTACTGGGCATGGGTGATCCCCAGGTCCTGCATCATCGGCGTCGCGGCCAGACCGAGCACCGTCTTGTCCGCGAAGTTGATCAGCATGAAGCCGAGCAGCAACCAGGTGGTCCGCCAGGCCGCGCGCCTGGTGCGAACCGGGTCGGCGGCGCCCGGGCCGGAGGGCGTGCCCGCCCGGACCGGAGCGGTCATGCGGCGCCGCCCTCCGGGGCCCGGCGGGTGTCGTCGCCGGCCAGGTGGCCGACGGCGATCACTCCGCTCGCGGCCCGACGGCCGTCGCCGGTCAGCGCGAGGGCCTCGTGGATGGTGCGTCCGGACGCCTGCACCCGGGACTCGGCGGCGGCCCAGCCGAAGACGCCCCGGGCCATGGTGGAGCTCTCCTGCTCGGCGCGGCGGGTGTAGACCTCGGCCCGGGTCCCGGCGATCGCCCGGTCCTCCGGCGCGGCCAGGGCCGCGGTCTCCGCCAGATGGCAGGCCAGCCGCAGCTCGCCCTCGGCCAGCAGCGCCAGCGCCCGGTCGGCGAGAGCCTGTGCCCCGCCCGCCGCCCGGGCGAACTCGGCCGCCAGCGCGGCCTCGGCGGCCGGCTTCAGATGGGCCGGGTTCTGGTCGTACCAGCCGCCGTACAGCCGCCAGACATTGCGGATGACGAACTCCGGCTCGTCGTAGGCCGGGTGCAGGAAGGGGCGCTCCAGCAGCTCGGCCGGGACGACCACCTGCTGCAGCACCTCGTCCAGCCGCGCCCCGGCGTTCATCAGCGCCAGGGTCTGCGAGCAGAGCGACTCCAGCAGCTCCGCCGTGTCGCCCAGGGCCGAGGCGACCCGCTCGGCGCCGACGATCGGCACGCCGTGGCCGGGCAGCAGCAGCTCGGCGCCCAGCGCCTGCATCTCGCGCAGCGCCCGGGCCCACTCCACCGGGAAGCGCTGCACCTTCTGCGGGTTGCCGGCGTTGGGCGCGTTCCAGATGAACAGGTCGCCGGTGCACAGGGTGCGCAGCTCCGGCACCCAGACGTAGGTCGCGTCGTCGGTCTCGCCCTTCGCGTGGACGAGCTCGAAGTCCAGCCCGCCGCTGCGCAGCGAGTGCCGGGTCCGGTAGGTGGTGTCGGGGTAGCGGTAGCGCGTGGGCCACTCGATGTCGGGCGCCTGGAACTGCCGGCGGTTGATCCAGGCGTTGTAGCCGGCGGTCTCGGTGTAGCGGTCGAAGCGGGCGGCCACCGCCTCGTGCGCGAGCACCTCGGGGCGTTCGGCGCCCCGGGCCGCCGCGTCCGCGTCCAGGTGGAAGGCGCCGAAGACGTGGTCGACATGGCCGTGGGTGTAGACGACCTGCCTGACGTCGGAGTCGGGTCGCCAGGCGCGTACCGCGCCGACCAGCTCCTCGGCCGTGCGGAACTCGCCGGTGTCCACCAGCACCAGCCCCTCGCCGGTGTCGAACGCGGCGACGTTGGCGAACCGGGGGAAGAAGGCGGTGCGCGGACCGAGCTCCACCAGACCGAGGTCCGCGAAGTCGCCGAAGACCTGCGGGCCCAGGTTGGCCCGGCCGGTCCACACCTGGTCGACATAGGCGAGATAGTCGGCGGGGCTGTGCTTCGACATCGCGTGAACTCCTCATGGGGAACCGGAACGGCGCGGGTGGGAGGAGTCTGCGTTCGGGACCTGCGCCGCGAACAGCGGTCCGGATCACAGCCACCGCCGGTGCCGGCTGTGACCTGTCACAATCGAGGCCCGGATCGAACCGCCGCCAGGAGCAGCCCTGTCCTCCCCACCGACCCGGCCGGACCTTCCGCGGCCGCAGCTCTCCGCAGCGGCGCGCGCCCTCGCCGCCCGCTGCGAACCCCGGGTCAACGAGCTCGCGCGCCGGATGAGCCGGGGCGACTTCGAGACGATCCCCGGCTACCGCGACCTTCCCGACGACATGAAGGACGTCGAGATCGCCGCCACCGTCCGCTACGGCCTGCGGCTGTTCCTCGGGGCGGCGCGCGAGGGGCGCCTGGCCGGCCGGCCGGAGATCCGCTACTTCCGCGAGCGCGCCGCCCAGCGGGCCGAGGAGGGGCTGCCGCTGCACCTGCTGCTGCGCACCCACCTGCTGGCCCAGCACGTGCTCTGGCAGGCGTTGAACGAGGCCGCGCTCCCGGGGGACGAGGCCGCCCTGCTCGAACTCGCCGACCTGCTGATCGGTGGTCAGCAGAGCCTGATCGGCGCCGTCGCCGAGACCTACCTGGACGAGCAGGCGGCCCTCGCCGCCGAGCGTCGGGAGAGCCGGCGGGCGCTCGTCCGGGCCGTGCTGTCCGGCTTCCCGGTGCCGTCGGCCCGGCTGGAGGAGGCGGGACTGCGGTACGGGGCGCTGGTGCTCTCGCTCCGCATCGACCTCCCGCCGGGGGAGCGGTCGGCCGACCCGACGGCCGAACCGCTGGTGACGGCGGGGCGGCGGCGGACCCGGCGGGTGCAGACGGTGCTGGACCGCTGCTTCGGCGGTGAGGTGCTGACCCTGCTGGAGGCCGAGGGCGGCCACGCCCTGGTCTCCCGGGACGGCCCGGGCCGGTCGATCGAGGTGCCCCCGGACCTGGACCGGCGGCTGCGGCGGGCCTGCGGTGCGGAGGTGTCGGTCGCGGTCGCCGTCGCGGAGGAGCCCGCCGGTATCGCCGGGGCCGCCCGCACGGCCGCCGAGGTGCTGCGGATCGCCCGGGCGCTCGGCCGGCCCCCGGGCGTCCACCGGCTCGACGACGTGCTGCTGGAGTACCACCTGTCGCGCGCGGACGAGAGCAGCGGTGCGCTGGCCGCGCTGTTCGACCCGATCCGGGACCGTCCGGAACTGCTCGACACCCTGCGGGTCTACCTGGCCCAGCAGCAGGACCGGCGCGGCACGGCCGCGCTGCTCGGGCTGCACCCCAACACCGTCGACAACCGGCTCGCCCGGATCGGCGAACTGACCGGCACCGACGTCACCACGCCCCGCGGCTTCGCGGTGGCCCTCACCGCGCTGACCCTGCGCGCACTGCGGCCGGAGGAGAGCTGAGCGGTCGGCAGTCCGCGCTCCGGCGGGCCGGTGCGACGATGGGGGACGGGAGGAACGCCATGAGCGAGGAGCACGCGCACTACTGGACCCATCCGGCCCTGCCCGCGGTCGACCTGCTGGACGCCCGCTACGTCCGGCACACCTTCGGCCGGCACACCCACGACTCCTACGTGATCGCGGCGATCACCAGCGGTGTCGAGGCCTTCCACTACCGTGGCACGATCGAACGCGTGGGCGCCGGCAGCCTCGGGCTGGTCGACCCCGACACCCTGCACACCGGCCAGGCGGGCGTTCCCGACGGCTGGACCTACCAGGTCCTCTACCCGAGCACGGCGAGCGTCCGGACGGTCGCCGACGAGCTCGGCGCGCCGCTCGGCACCCCCGGCTTCCGCAAAGCCGTCGTCGACGACGACCGGCTCACCCGGCTCGTCGCCCAGGTCCACCTGGCGGCCGCGCAGAACCAGGTGCTGGCCGCGAGCACGCTGCTGCGCGAACTCCTCGCCCACACCCTGCGCCGGCACACCGCTGCCCGCGTCCCCGACAGCCCGCCGGCCGCCGCCGCCCGGCAGGCCGCCCGACTGGCCCGGGACCTGCTCGCCGCGGACCTCACCGACCCGCCGACCCTGGAGGAGCTCGCGGAGGCCGTGGGCGCCCGGCCGTTCCCGCTGCTCCGCGCCTTCCGCACGGTCTACGGGCTGCCGCCGCACGCCTGGCTGACCCAGCGCCGGGTCAGCACCGCCCGGCTGCTGCTGGACGCCGGGACCCCGCCCGCCGAGGCCGCGGTCCGGGTCGGCTTCGTCGACCAGGCACATCTCGGCCGGCACTTCCGGCGGATCATGGGCGTTCCACCCGGCGCCTACCGCCGGGCCAACGCCCCGGCCGCCCGCGACGCCCTCGCGGCCCGCGCCGACCTCTGAGCGGATCTCTGCGCCGACCTCTGCGCCGACGGGAGGCAGGGCCGGACCGCCCGCAGGAACGTACAAGAAAGCGGGACCCGGCCGCCGCCACCATGGCGGGATGACGGCACTACACCAGTCCGACCCGTCCCTGGGCACCGTTTCCGCAGGGAGCGGCGCCGCGCCCCGGCGCTCCGACCGGGCGGTCGTCCGCGACTCGCTCACGGTCGGCCTGACCGTCGGCGTCTCCGGGACCGCTTTCGGCGTCGCCGGGGCCACCGCGCATCTGACGGTCCTGCAGACCTGCGTCCTCAGCCTGCTGGTGTTCACCGGCGCCTCGCAGTTCGCGCTGGTCGGCGCGTTGGCGGCGGGCGCCGCGGTACCGGCCGCCGTCGCCGGGGCGCTCTTTCTCGGCCTCCGCAACGTCTTCTACGGGCTGCGGCTCGGGCCCCGGCTGGAACTGCCGCGGCTGCTGCGGCCGCTGGCGGCCCAGACGGTGATCGACGAGACCGCCGCGGTCACCCTGGTCCAGCCCGACCGGCGCTCCGCCCGGATCGGCTTCGCGACCACCGGCATCAGCCTCTACCTGGTGTGGAACCTGGCGACCCTGGCCGGGGCGCTCGGCGCGGGCGCCCTGGGGAACCCGGCGCGCTACGGCCTGGACGCCGCCGGACCGGCCGTGTTCCTGGCCCTGCTCGGCCCGAGGCTGCGCGAGGGCGGGACCGAACGGCTGGTCGCACTGGTCGGCGTGGTGCTGGCGCTCGCGGCGGTGCCGGTGCTCCCGGCGGGTCTGCCGGTGCTGCTGGCCCTGGCGGCGGTGCCGCTGGCCCTGCTGGTGGAGCGGAACCGGTCCGAGTCGAAGCCGGAACCGGAGTCGGAGTCGGAGCCGGAGGAGGATCGGGCATGAGCGTCTGGATCGCGGTGCTGGCCACCGCCGCCGGCTGCTACCTCTGCAAGCTGCTCGGGCTGTCCGTCCCGGCCGGGCTGCTCGACCGCCCTGCCGTCCGCCGGTTCGCGGCGCTGGCGCCGATCGCGCTGCTGGCGGCACTGACCGCGCTGCAGACCTTCGGCCGCGGCACCCACGGGCTGACCCTGGACGCCAGGGCGCTCGGGCTGGCCGCCGCCGGCCTCGCACTCTGGCGGCGCGCGCCCTTCCTGGTCGTGGTGCTGGTCGCGGTGGTGGTGACCGCCCTGGCACGACTGGTCTGAGAGCCGGGCCCGCCGCGCCGGGTAGGGTTTCGGTGGCGGCGGACCGCGCGGAAAGAGAGCTGACAGATGCGCCTGACGGAGTTCTGGACGAAGATGAACGACCACTTCGGTCCGGCCTACGCCGACAGCTTCGCCCGGGACCATGTGATGACGGAGCTCGGCGGGCGCACCGTGTGGCAGGCCCTGGATGCGGGCTGGGAGGCCAAGGACGTGTGGCGGGCCGTGTGCGCCGCGATGGGCGTGCCCGCGTCACGGCAGTAGCCGGGGAGCGGTGGCCTGGGCGGCATATGATGGTCAATCACAGTAAATAGGACAGACTGGGTGCCGTGGCAGGCACCGACAGCGACTCCCCGACCCCGGACTCCCCGACCCCGGACTCCCCGACCCCGGACTCCCCGACTCCCGGCTCTTCGCCCTCCGACTCTCCGCCCCCCGACGCGCCCACCCCCGGCGGCGGGGCCGCGCGGCTGCCGCGCTGGCTGCCGCGGGCGATGCTGGTGGGCCTGCTGCTGGTCGGCCTGTTCGAGCTGGCCAGCTGGGCCTTCCTGCGGCTGACCGACTTCCTGACGACCCTGCTGGTCTCCTTCGTCCTCTCGCTGGCCATGGAGCCCGCGGTGGACCGGATGGCGGCCAGGGGGATGCGCCGGGGGCTGGCGACCTTCCTGGTCTTCCTGGTCGCCGGGGTGCTCTGCGCCGGCTTCGTCGCCGCGATGGGGACCCTGCTGGTCGACCAGGTGTCCCAGGTGGTGTCCCGGCTGCCGCACCTGCTGGACCGGCTGATCGACTGGGTCAACCGGACCTTCCACCAGGACTACTCGGTGGCACAGCTCCAGCGCTCCGTGCTGAGCAACGCCGACGACCTGGAGACGTACGCGCAGAAGGCCGCGAACAACATCTGGGGCTTCTCCAGCTCGATCCTCGGCGGGGTCTTCCAGCTGTTCACCATCGCCCTGTTCACCTTCTACTTCACCGCGGACGGCCCCCGGCTGCGGCGCGCCCTTTGCTCGGTGCTGCCCCCGGCGCGCCAGACGGAGGTGCTGCGGGCCTGGGAGATCGGGATCGAGAAGACCGGCGGCTACCTCTACTCCCGGGCGCTGCTCGCGGTCGTCTCGACGGCGGCGCACTTCGCGCTGCTGGCGTTGCTGGGCATCCCGTACGCGGCGGCGCTGGCGGTCTGGGTCGGCGCGGTCTCGCAGTTCGTGCCGACGGTCGGCACCTATCTGGCCGGGGCGCTGCCGGTGCTGGTCGCGTTGACCGGCGACCCGGTCAACGCTCTCTGGATCCTGCTCTTCGTCATCGCCTACCAGCAGGTGGAGAACTACCTGCTGCAGCCGAGGATCACCGCGCGGACGGTGGAGATCCACCCGGCCGTGGCCTTCGGCGCGGTGATCGCCGGCGCCGCGCTGCTGGGCGCCGTGGGCGCGCTGATCGCCATCCCGGTGGCGGCGACGCTGCAGGGCTTCGTCGGCAGCTACATCCGCCGCTACGACCTGGTGGAACCGGCCGGTCCGAGCCGCTGGCGGTCGACGCCCGACGGTGCGGACCCGGGGGGACGCCCGACCTCCGCTTGAATCGAACTAATGTTCCCTATACTGGGACGTGGCGAGTTGTCCACAGGCGCGGACCCGATAGGGGCGGATTGTCAGTGGTGCGCGCTAGCGTCTCTGGTGATGAAGCGCTCAGCACAGACCCCCAGGGTGGAATCAATGGCAGCGAACGACCGCGAGCGGGCTCTCGAGACCGCGCTCGCCCAGATTGAACGGCAGTTCGGCAAGGGTTCGGTGATGCGCCTCGGCGACGAGGCCCGGGCCCCGATCGAGGTCATCCCGACCGGATCGATCGCCCTCGACATCGCGCTCGGCGTCGGCGGGCTCCCGCGCGGACGCGTGGTCGAGGTCTACGGACCGGAGAGCAGCGGCAAGACGACCCTCACCCTGCACGCGGTCGCCAACGCGCAGAAGGCCGGCGGCATCGTCGCCTTCATCGACGCCGAGCACGCGCTCGACCCCGACTACGCCAAGAAGCTCGGCGTGGACACCGATGCCCTGCTGGTCTCCCAGCCGGACACCGGCGAGCAGGCCCTGGAGATCACCGACATGCTGATCCGCTCCGGCGCGGTCGACCTGATCGTGATCGACTCGGTGGCCGCGCTGGTCCCGCGCGCCGAGATCGAGGGCGAGATGGGCGACTCCCACGTCGGCCTCCAGGCCCGGCTGATGAGCCAGGCCCTGCGCAAGATCACCGGTGCCCTCAGCCAGTCCAAGACCACCGCCATCTTCATCAACCAGCTGCGCGAGAAGGTGGGCGTGATGTTCGGCTCGCCGGAGACCACCACCGGTGGCCGGGCGCTGAAGTTCTACGCCTCGGTGCGGCTGGACATCCGGCGGATCGAGACCCTGAAGGACGGCACCGAGGCGGTCGGCAACCGCACCCGGGTCAAGGTCGTCAAGAACAAGGTCGCCAGCCCCTTCAAGCAGGCCGAGTTCGACATCATCTACGGCCAGGGCATCAGCCGCGAGGGCGGCCTGATCGACATGGGCGTGGAGCAGGGCTTCGTCCGCAAGGCCGGCGCCTGGTACACCTACGAGGGCGACCAGCTCGGACAGGGCAAGGAGAACGCTCGCAACTTCCTCCGGGACAACCCCGATCTGGCCGACGAGATCGAGTCCAAGATCAAGGAGAAGCTGGGTGTCGGCCCGCGCAAGCCGGCCGTCGACGCGGACGGCACGCCGACCGTGAAGGAGATCACCCCCGTGGTGAAGCCCGTCACCACCAAGGCCAGCAAGGCCAAGGCAGCAGCCGCCGCTGCCGCCGCACCCGCTGTTCCGGCCGCCGCGGCCGAGCCGGTGGCTGCGGAGTCGGCGGCGAGCAAGGGCTGACGGTGACGCAGGACGCCTGGGGTCCGCGCGACTGGGCTGCCAATGGAATCGGCGGGGAGTCGTTCACCGACCTCCCCGCCGACCCGGCGGAGCCCGAGCGGCCGGACTTCGAGGAAGCGGCGTTCGAGGAGCCGGCGTTCGGGAAGCCGGCGTTCGAGAAGTCGGTGTTCGGGCAGTCGGCGTTCGCGGGGCGGCGCGGGCCCGAGCGGGCGGCGGCGCGGCCGGAGCCGGAGGCCGATCCGGCGGTGCGGGCGCGGAACATCTGCCTGCGGCTGCTCACCGGCTCGGCGAAGACCAGGGGCCAGCTCGCCGAGGCGCTGCGCAAGCGCGAGATCCCGGCGGAGGTCATCGAGGAGGTGCTCTCCCGCTACGAGGAGGTGGGGCTGATCGACGACGCCGCCTTCGCCGAGTCCTGGGTGGAGTCCCGGCACCGGGGCCGCGGACTGTCGCGGCGCGCGCTGGCGAACGAGCTGCGCACCCGGGGTGTGGACAACGCGGTGGCCGCCGAGGCCGTCGCCCGGCTCGACCCCGAGCAGGAGGCCGCCACCGCGCGCGCCCTGGTGGAGCGCAAGCTCCGGTCGACGGCCGGTCTCGACCGGCAGGTCCGGATCCGAAGGCTGGCCGGGATGCTCGCGCGTCGCGGTTACCCCGAAGGTTTGGCGCTGCGGGTGGTGCGGCAGGCTCTGGACGACGAGGAACTCGATGCTGGGGACCAGCCGTGAGTCCTATGTCAGAAGTCGATCGTATTGGGTCGCTATCTTGACCGTTTCGTAACCTGGACTTAGTCTCACCTGGAGTGAGGGATCACTGTGGGGCGCGGCTGAGCCGATCGGTACCGATCCGGGCGACGACGTCTCTCCTATGGGCGGAGCGTGCCTTCGGCATGCCCGCAATCCCTCCGTGACGCCGCGGGAACGGCCTTCGCGCGGCTTCGTCGACACGGAGCAGGGGAGGACGTCCGATGGAGATCGTGCTGGCTGGAGGCGCGGCCGTTCTCCTGGCCGCGGTGCTGATGCTGTGGATGCTGCTGCACAGCGCGCGGGAACGGGTGGGCGAGCACGAGCGGCGTGAGCAGCGCAGTGCCGAGCGCGAGGCCAGACTCGACGCCGAGCAGCGCCGACTCCACGAACGGGCCGTCGAGGCGGCCGAGGCGCAGGCCGTGCTGGCAAGGCAGCGCGAGGAGTTGCGCGCGGACCGGGTGCTCGCGGAGACCGAGCGCCGGCTCGAACTGGAGCGGATCGCCGGCTTGACGGCGGTGGCCGCACGGCTGGAGCTGGTGCACGAGATCGAGGAGCAGGCCAAGCGCGAGGGAGTGCGCAGCGCGCGCGAGATCGAGGCGCGGGCGCACGCCGAGGCGGAGAGCCGGGCCCGGGACATCGTCGCCACGGCGGTGCAGCGGGTCGCGGTGGAGCAGACCACGGACGCCGTGGTGTCGGTGGTACGCCTGCCGGGTGACGAGATGAAGGGCCGGATCATCGGCCGCGAGGGCCGCAACATCCGCGCCTTCGAGGCGGTCACCGGGGTGAACCTGGTGGTCGACGAGACACCGGAGTCGGTGCTGCTCTCCTGCTTCGACCCGGTCCGCCGGGAGGTCGGCCGGCTGACCCTGGAGTCGCTGGTCTCCGACGGCCGGATCCATCCGCAGCGGATCGAGGAGGCGTACGAGCGCAGCCAGGTCGAGGTCGAACGGGTCTGCGCCCGGGCCGGCGAGGACGCCCTCGCGGACATCGGGATCACCGACATGCACCCGGAACTGGTGCGGATGCTGGGCCGGTTGCGCTTCCGCACCTCGTACGGGCAGAACGTGCTGGGGCACCTGCTGGAGTCCGCGCACATCGCCGGGATGATGGCGGCCGAGCTGCGGGTCGATCCGGCGCTGGTGCGCCGCTGCACCCTGCTGCACGACATAGGCAAGGCGCTGACCCACGAGGTCGAGGGCAGCCATGCGCTGATCGGCGCCGAACTGGCCCGCCGCTACGGTGAGTCGGAGGACGTGGTGCATGCGATCGAGGCCCACCACAACGAGGTGGCGCCGAGGACGCTGGAGGCGGTGCTGACCCAGGCCGCGGACGCCTGTTCCGGCGGCCGTCCGGGCGCCCGCCGTGAGTCGTTGGAGCTGTACGCCCGGCGGTTGGAGCGGCTGGAGGCGATAGCCCAGGCCCACGAGGGGGTGCACAAGGTCTTCGCCATGCAGGCCGGCCGCGAGGTGCGGGTGATGGTCCTCCCGGAGACCGTGGACGACCTCCAGGCGCAGATCATCGCCAGGGACGTGGCCAAGCAGGTCGAGGAGGAGCTGACCTACCCCGGCCAGATCCGCATCACCGTCATCCGCGAGAGCCGCGCCACCGAGTTCGCCCGCTGAGCGCCGGGGTAAGGCTGAGCGCCAGGGTAAGGCTGAGCGCCGGGATACGGCCAACACACCGACGTCCGCCGCGACTTGGGTCGGGCGGACGTGGGCGTGCGGGCGTCGGGGCGCGGTCGGGCGGCCGCCTCAGCGGATCACCGCGGCGGGGTGACCGGGAGACCGGCCGCCGACCAGGCCTGGAAGCCGCCGACGAGGTCGGTGGCCCGGTGCAGGCCGAGGGCCTGGAGCGAGCGGGCGGCCAGACTGGAGGCGTAGCCCTCGTTGCAGACCACGACCACCAGGAGGTCGTGGCCGGTCGCCTCGGGCAGCCGGTGGTCGCCGAACGGGTCGAGCCGCCACTCCAGTTCGTTGCGCTCGACGACCAGCGCACCGGGTATCGTGCCGTCGCGGTCCCGCAGCGCGGCGTAGCGGATGTCGACCAGGACCGCACCGTCCGCCGCCACCGCCTCGGTGGCCTGAGCGGCCGTCAGCCGGTCGAGCTGGGCGCGCTCGCGTTCCAGCAGGTCGTCGATGCCGATGCGTTCGGTCATGGTCACCACTCCTCGGGGATCTCGACCAGGGCCAGCCGGAGGGTGTCGCCGTCACGGGCGTAGCGCCGGAGCTTGGGCAGTGGCGGGTAGTAGCAGTGGACCGAGACCGCGTGCTGCTCCGCGGAGGGGTTGATCACCTGGTGGACGTGGTGCGCCCCGAAGGACCGGCCCTTGCCCTCGGGCAGGCTGCGCTGTCGGTCGACACCCTCCGCGAGTTCCAGGCTGCGCCAGCCGTCGGTGGGGATCGGCACGCCCAGGGACAGTTCGCTGAGCTCGCCGCTGGCCGTGACGAAGGCCCCGGCCGAGCCGCCGTGGTCGTGCCAGCCGGTCTCGGAGCCGGGCGGCCAGCCGATCACCCAGGCCTCGGTGCCCTGCGGACCGTCGAGCCGGATCCAGGTGCGGTCCTCCGGGTGGAGGGCGAGCCGGGCCAGGACCTCCGGGTCGTTGGCGGCGCTGCGGGCGAAGCCGAGCAGGTCGGCGAGGCTGGGAACCACGGTCTCCGGGCGTCGCGGTGGATCCGCGGACGGTGGGGTGTCCGCTGGATCGCGGACGTCCGGGCTGGTGGCGGTGTCGGTCAAGGGGTGCCTTCCCTGGGATCGAAGGGTCAGGTACATGAGGTCGCCGGGGCTGTGCGGGCCCGGCGGGGAGCCTGCTGCGAGGCGGGGTGGGTCGGGGTGGCGCGGGGGTGCGACGCTGCGCGGGACCTACCGGTGCACGGACGTTCGGGGCTGGGCTGCGCCCGACCGCGCCCGTGGCGTGCTCCGGACTGCGGGCGGTCCCGACGGGCGGTGGTCCGCAGGTGTGGGCGGACCGGTGCCCGCCCGGGCGCACGCGTGGACGTGTGCCGGGGTACGGGAGGGGGTGCGCGGCTGTGCCGCGAGACGGCCGGAGCCGGAAACTGTGCGGGAGGGGTGGCTGTCGGAGGGCTAGTCGGCTAGCCGGCCGTACAGAGCGCGCCCAGGTACCTGACCAGGTCCAGATGGGCGCGGCGTACCAGCGCGACGCTGGTCAGCCCGGGTGCGGACAGCATTCCGACGTCCCGGGGGGCAACGCTCGAGCCCTCCGCGGAAACTCCGAGTGGCCGATGCCACCTGCACTGCTGCCGCATGGTCGTCAGTGAAGCATGGGGCTGCATGATCGTCAAGGCTGCGCGGGCCGCTGACCGGCTGTCATTCCCGGCCCCGGTCGGCGGCGACCCGGTCGGAGGGAACCCGGTCCGCGGCGACCCGCTCGGCACTGCCGCGGTCCGCCGGTCCCCGGGAGCGGCCGCCACCGGCGGTCCGGGCCGAGGCCCGCGCCGACGCCCGGGTGGGGGTGGCGGCGCGCGGGGTGGGCAGCTCCGCGTGGCTGCCCCGGGCGCGGTCGGCCAGGGTCCACAGGTCGTCCGGATGGCAGCCGCGCAGCGCCGCGACCAGGTGCCCGTCCGGGCGGATCAGCAGCACCGTGTGCGGGACCGCCCCCGGGTAGGCCTCGGTGACCAGCAGTTCCGCCGGTAGCGGCAGGCTCTCGGTGGCCTCGGTGAGCTGCGGCATCAGGCCCGCGCCGAGCCAGTACTCGCTGGACCACACCGCCGTTCCGGGGGCGACCAGGACCACCAGGAACCCGCGTCCCAGCCGGGCCCGGAGCCGGTCGGCGCTGCCGTCCAGGCCGACCACCGGCACGTCGGTGACCAGTACGCCGGGACTGGTGGGGGAGAGCGAGGGGCTGAGCGCGGCCCGCCCGCCGTCCGGGTAGGCCGGGGCCGAGCCGAGCCGGCCGGTGCCGAGGCTGCCGTCCGACAGCAGGGCCGCGTTGCGGCGCAGCGAGCCGGAGAGCACGCTGCGCCGGGCTTCCAGCAGCGGCGTGCTGGGCTGCAGCAGCGGCCGGGCCTGGTCGACCGAGCGCAGCCGGGCGATGACCGAGCCGCGCCGCTCCTGCTGGTAGCTGGTGAGCAGTTGCTCGGGGGCGCAGTTGTGCCAGACCAGGGCGAGCTTCCAGGCGAGGTTGTCGGCGTCGCGCAGCCCCTCGTCCAGGTTCTGCATGCCCAGCGAGCCGAGCAGGTGCGCGGCGTCGCCGGCCAGGAACACCCGCCCGGACTGGAAGCGCGCGGCCAGCCGCTGCTGGACCAGGTAGTCGGTGCTGGCGATCAGCTCGTAGGGCGGCACCGCGCCGTCGTTCCAGCCGGCCAGGGTCGCCCGCAGGTGTTCGACCAGCGCGTCCGGGGTGAGCGCCGGCTGCCGGACCGGCAGCCGCCAGTCGAGCCGCCAGACGCCGTCCGGCAGCGGGCGGGCGGTGGCCTCTCGGCTCCCCGCCGTCTGCGGCGGGTCGCGGTGCAGCCGGGCCTCGCCGGGGAAGGGCAGGTCGGTCCGGACGGTGGCGACCGCGTAGTGGTCGGCGGCGGCGTGTCCGGGGAAGCGGATCTTCAGCTGCCGGCGCACCGTCGACCGCGGCCCGTCGCAGCCGACCAGCTGGCTGCCGCGCCACCAGGTGCGCTCGGTACGGACGTTGACCCCGTCCGGGTCCTGTTCCAGCTCGGCGACGGCGGAGTCGTGGACCAGCTGCACCAGCGGCGAGGCCGAGACGGCGTCCCGCAGTCCGCGCTGCAGCCGGTGCTGGGAGAGGTGCAGCACCTTGCCCGGGTCGAGCGGCAGGTGCGCCAGTTCGCGGTTGCGGCGCAGCGTGCGCCAGCCGTTCCAGCTGTAGCCGTCGGCGGCGACCCGCTGGTAGCCGACGCGGGCCAGCAGGTCGATGGTGTCGGCGCGGAGCACGCTGGAACGGACGCCCTCGGGGTGCACGCCGCTGCCCTCGTCCAGGACCACGGTCGGCACCTGGTGCCGGGCGAGGGCCAGGGCCAGGGTCAGGCCGACCGGACCGGCGCCGGCGATGATCACGGGATCCACGGCCGTCCCTCCTTGGACGTGCGGGTTCCGCCACGGGCTGCGCCAGTCATAACGAGCACTGCAACAGATCAGCTGGTGCGACGTCAAGCAGCAACGGGTGTACGCCGGTTCGTGGCGCGCTCGGACGCGCGCCGCCGCAGGTGCATGTCAGCGCAGTCGGGCCCGGGCCAGGTAGTCCTGCGCTCGGGAGGTGCGCGGGGTGGTGAAGAACTCGTCCGGCGAGGACTGCTCGATGATCCGCCCGCCGTCCATGAAGACCACGCGGTCGGCGGTGGAGCGGGCGAAGCCCAGTTCGTCGGTGGCGGCCAGCAGGGTCATGCCCGCCGCGGCCAGCTCGCGCGCCAGCTCCGGGGAGAGCACCGGGACCGGCTCGTCGAACAGCAGCAGCTTGGGCTCCCCGGCCAGCGCCCGCGCGGTCGCCACCCGCCGCTGCTCCTCCTCCGACAGCTCCCAGGGGTACCGGGCCTCGTGCTGGGCGACCTCGAACTGCTCCAGCAGGGCGTGCGCCCGGCGCTTCGCCCCCGGGGTGGCCGGCTGCCACCAGCGCAGCCGGGCGAGGGCGACGTTCTCCAGCACGGTGCTGTTGGCGGTGAGGTCGAACGGCGGGACCACCACGCCGATGCCGGCCCGCGCCCGGGCCAGCAGCCGGCCGCGCCGGGGCAGGGCCTGGCCGTCGAAGGTGATCCGGCCCGAGTCGATCCGCTCCCGGCCGTTGATCGCCCGGCAGAGCAGCGACTTCCCGGAGTCGGCCGGGCCGAGCACCGCGACCACCTCGCCCCGGCCCAGGTCGAGGTCGATGTCGTTGAGCACCTGCCGCATGCCGACGTGCTTGCTGACACCTCGCAGCTGCAGCAGCGAGCCGGTCTCGGCCGCGTGCTGCGCCATCACAGGGCTCCAAGGGGATCGGGACGGGAACCGGCGGCGACGGGGGCTCCCACGTCGTCGGTTTCGAAGACCAACGATATGCCCGCTGTGTGCGGTCCTTCCGGTTTCTGAGCTGGATTTGAGGATTCTGGCCTGCTGATCGTCGCAGCTGGGTAACGGTCCACCCACCGGACGGCGGCAGCTCTTGACCTCGGGGGGTCCTCCGGGGTGGGGTCTAGTAGCCGCCGACCGGCCCGACACCCCACAGGACGAAGCAACAGGAGAGACGACATGCGCCTGCTCCTCGTGGAGGACGACGACCATGTGGCGGCCGCGCTGGTCACGGTCCTCACCAAGCACGGTTTCGAGGTACGCCACGCCCGCACCGGCAACGAGGCGCTGGACGCCCTCGTCCCCGACGGCCGCGGCCCCTACCGGGTGGTGCTGCTCGACCTGGGGCTGCCCGACCGGGACGGCTTCGACGTCTGCGGACAGATCCGGCACCGCGGCGGCATTCCGGTGATCATGGTCACCGCCCGCTCCGACATCAACTCCCGCATCCACGGTCTGAACCTCGGCGCGGACGACTACGTCGTCAAGCCGTACGACATGGGCGAGCTGCTGGCCCGGATCCACGCCGTCGCCCGGCGCGGGGTCGCTCCGGCCGATCCGGGCGTGCCGCCCGCCGAGCGGGAGACGACGGCCGCGCGGCTGAGCCGGCTCAGCGGCCTGGTGCTGGACGCCGACGCCCGCCGGGCCCTGGTCCACGGTCGCCCGGTGGCGCTGACCCGCAAGGAGTACGACCTGCTCGGGCTGCTGGCGCAGAGCCCCGGTGTGGTCATCCGCCGCGAGCAGATCATCAGCGAGGTCTGGCGCAGCAGCTGGGAGGGGACCGCCCGGACGCTGGAGGTGCACGTCGCCTCGCTGCGGCAGAAGCTGGCGGTGCCTTCGCTGATCGAGACCGTGCGCGGGATCGGCTACCGGCTGGTGCTGCCGCCGGAGCCGACGGAGCGGGCCGAGCCGGCCGGCCCCGGCCCCGGCCCCGGCCCCGGCCCCGGCTGATGCGCACCCGGCTGCTCGGGATCCTGCTCGCGCTGATGGCCTGCGTGCTGGTCGCGCTCGGCCTGCCGCTGGCCGTCAGCGAGGCCGCGGCCGGCCAGCAGCAGGTGCTGGTGGACCGGATGGACGACACCGCCCGCTTCGCCGAGCTCGCGCAGAACCCGCTCGGCCAGTCCGGCACGGCCACCGCGACCGAGCAGCTCCGCACCCTCGACTCGGAGACCGAGCGCTACTACGACGTCTACGGCAGCCCGGTCGGGGTGTTCGAGCTCGACGGCCAGCCGCTGACCGCCGACCCGGTCTCGTGGACCGACGCCGACCGGGGCATCAGCGCCCGGGCCTTCAGCGAGGCCCTGGACGGTCGGCGCAGCGCCAACCCGGCGCAGGTCTGGCCGTGGCAGACCGGCCGGATGCTGGTGGTGGCCTCGCCGGTGGTCTGGGACGGCGACGTGGTCGCGGTGGTGGTGACCGAGGCGCCGACCGACGCCCTGCGGGCGCTCGAACTGCGGGAGTGGCTGGTGCTCGCGGGCGGCGAGGCGGCGGCCGTGCTGGTGGCCGTGGCCGCGGCGGCGCTGCTGACCGGCTGGGTGCTGCGTCCGGTCCAGGACCTCGACAAGGTGGCCCACGACATCGCCACCGGGCGGCTGGCCTCCCGGGTCGCCCCGGCCGGCGGGCCGCCCGAACTGCGGCGGCTGGCACGGGCCTTCAACGAGATGGCGGACCATGTCGAGCTGGTCCTGGACCAGCAGCGGGCGTTCGTCGCGGACGCCTCGCACCAGCTGCGCAATCCGCTGGCCGCGCTGATGCTCCGGGTCGAGCTGATGGGGATGGAGCTGCCGGAGGGCACCGAGGCGGAGCTGGCCGGCGTCCGGGTCGAGGGACGGCGGCTGGCCCAGGTGCTGGACGACCTGCTGGGCCTGGCCGTGGCCGAGCACGCGAGCCCGGCCGGCGGGCCGACCGACCTGGTCCGGCTGGCGGTGGAACGCGCCGACGGCTGGCGCCCGCTCGGGCTGGAGCGAGGGGTGGAGCTGCGCTGCGAGGTCCCGGACCAGCCGCTCCTGGGGCTGGCCGAACCGGTGGCCTTCGGCAGCGCGCTGGACGCGGTGGTCGACAATGCGCTGAAGTTCACCCCCCGCGGCGGCCGGGTCACGGTGTCGGTGACGGCCGACGCCGACCAGGTCGCGGTGGCCGTCGCCGACACCGGCCCGGGGATCACCGAGGAGGAGCGCGAGCGGATCGGCGACCGCTTCTGGCGCAGCCCCAGGCAGCAGAACTCGGAGGGTTCGGGCCTGGGCCTGTCGATCGCCAGGACCCTGCTCGCGGCCTCCGGCGGCACGCTGACCTTCGCCCCGCGCGAGCCGGGCGCCGAGGCCGGTGGGACCGGCGGTCCCACCGGGCTGGTCGTCACCCTGGCCGTGCCGAGGGCGTGACCGGGGCACGGCGTCCGGGCGCGGAACCGGTCACACCCGGCACAGCACCTCGCCGTGCGGGATGGTGAACCAGGCGTCCTCGTCGGCGGCCCAGGTCAGCCAGGCCTGCGACAGCCGGGCCAGGTCCTCCGGGGTCGCCAGGCCGCTCTCGACCGCGCGCTCGGACAGCGGGGCGGTGACGATCCGCTCCGACCACAGCCCGCCCCACCAGGCGCGCTGGACGTCACCGGTGTAGCACCAGGTGGAGGCGGTGGAGGTGATGTCGGTGAAGCCCGCCTCGCGGGCCCAGGCGCGCATCCGGCGTCCGGCGTCCGGCTCGCCGCCGTTGTCGCGGGCGACGGCGCAGTACAGCTGCTGCCACTCGGTCAGGTCCGGGATCTCCGGGTACCAGAAGAAGGCGCTGTAGTCCGAGTCGCGGGCGGCGACCACGCCGCCGGGCCGACAGACCCGGCGCATCTCGCGCAGTGCCTGGACCGGGTCGGCGACGTGCTGCAGCACCTGGTGGGCGTGGACCACGTCGAAGGAGTCGTCGGCGAAGGGCAGCGCGTGCACGTCGCCGACCTCGAAGGCCACATTGGTGACGCCCTCCTCGGCCGCGTGCTGGGCGGCCTGCTCCAGGATGCCGGGCGCGTTCTCCAGCCCGGTCACCCGGCCGGGGGCGACCAGTTTGGCCAGGTCGGCGGTGATGGTGCCGGGTCCGCAGCCCACGTCCAGCAGTTCCTGGCCCGGCTTCAGCTCGGGCAGCAGGTAGGCGGCCGAGTTCTGCGCGGTGCGCCAGGTGTGGGAGCGCAGCACGGCGGCGTGGTGGCCGTGGGTGTAGGTGGCGTTCTTCGCAGACATGGCGGTCCTCCTGGTGGACGGTCAGCAGTGCTCCGTTGCACATCACTTTAGAAGTCGTCTCGTAAGGCGAGAAGATCCGTCTCAGATAATGGATGCATGGGCCGAGGGTCGACCGGCCCCGGCGCCGTTTCCATTGACCGTGCCAGCAATCACTGACACATTGACGGATGAGAGTGTCGGCAGGGAGGGAGCCCGATGATTCCCGAGGCGAGGGAGCACCGCGTCACGGCCGGAGACGTCGAACTGGCGGTGGTCGAGGCAGGTGACACCGACCGTCCGACGCTGCTGTTCGTCCACGGGTACCCGGACTGCAAACAGGTCTGGGAGCCGGTGATGACCAGGCTCGCCGCCTCGTACCACGTCGTCGCCTACGACGTCAGGGGCGCGGGCGCGTCCAGCGCGCCGGTCCCGCGGGTCGGGAGCTACCGGCTGGAGCGGCTGGAGGACGACCTGCTCGCGGTGCTGGACGCCCTCGCCCCGGCCGGACCGGTCCACCTGATCGGCCACGACTGGGGCTCGGTCCAGGGCTGGGAGTTCGCCACCTCGCCCCGGCTGCGCGGCGGTCTCGCCTCGTTCACCAGCATCTCCGGCCCCTGCCTGGACCACTTCGGGATCTGGCTGGCCGACCGGCTGCACCGGCCGCTCGACCGCCGCCTGCTGGACGCACTCGGCCAGGGGCTGCGCTCCTGGTACGTCTACGCCCTGCACACCCCCCGGCTGCCGGAGGCCCTCTGGCGAGGTCCGCTGGGACGCCGCTGGCCGGCCCTCCGCCGCCGGGTCGAGCGGCTGTCCGTGGCCGACGACCGGCCCTCGGCGACCCTGCCCGAGGACGCCGCCAACGGCGCCTGGCTCTACCGCGCCAACGTCCGCGAGCGGCTGCGGCACCCGCGTCCCGACCGGGTCGCGACCGTGCCGGTGCAACTGGTGGTCGCCGGGCGCGACCCCTACCTCTCGCCGCGCCTCTACGACGACCTGGACCGCTGGGCCCCGGTGCTGGTCCGCCGCACCGAGGACGCCGGGCACTGGCTGCCGCTGACCCGGCCGGACCGGTTGGCGCTCTGGATCAGCGAGTTCGTGGACGGCGTGCTGGACGGAACCGTCCCCTCCGTCTCGCCCGCGCCTGCCCCGGCGGTACGCTCGGTCCCGGACTGACGCACGGGTTCGCCGGGTGGGCGGGGGAGGGGGCGGCGTGCCGACAATGCCGCAGCAGCGCACGGAGTTCCGGATAGACGACCTGGCGCGGGCAGCCGGGACCACGGTGCGGAATGTCCGGGCCTACCAGGACCGGGGCCTGCTGCCGCCGGGGGACCGGCGCGGGCGCGCCAACGTCTACCACGAGTCCCATCTCGAACGGCTCCACCTGATCGCCCAACTCCTGGACCGGGGCCACACCCTGGCCGGAATCAAGGAACTGCTCGACGCCTGGGAGAGCGGACGCGGGCTCGGCGGCGTGCTCGGGCTGGTCGCCGAGGTCACCGCGCCCTGGACCGACGAGGCACCGGAACGGTGCTCCCGCGAGGCCCTGGTCGCGGCCTTCGACGGAGTGGAGGACGCCCAGGCCATCGCCGCGGCGGTCCGGCTCGGGGTGCTCCAGCCCGAGGGCTCCGACTTCTTCCTGGTGCCCAATCCGAGCCTGCTGGCGGTGGGCGTGGAACTGCACGCGCTGGGCGTTCCGCTGCCCGCGATCCTGGACCACCTGGAGGAGCTGCGCGGGGACATCGGCCATCTGGCCCGCCGCTTCGTGGAGTTCAGCGCCGTCCACGTCTTCGTCCGCTATGCGGGACACCATCTCACCGACGCCGAGGCCGCCGAGGCCGTCGGCACGGTCCGGCGGCTCCGGCCGCTGGCCCAGTCCGCCGTGGACGCCGAACTGGCGCGGGCGATGCGGGCCGAGGCCACCCGGCTGCTCGAAGCCGCGGTCACCGGGCCGCGCCGCGACCGCCCGGCGGGACCGGGGGCCGGCGCCTCGTCCGCGGTCGGCGCCGGGGCGGCCGTCGGTCAGGGCTTGACCGACACGTAGTAGCGCCGGGCCCCCTCGGCCAGCGGCAGCGGATCCGTGTAGATCGCCGAGCGGATGTCCACCATCTGGGCCGAGTGCACCTGCTTGCCGATCGCGTCCCGGCTGTCGATCAGCACGGCCGTCATCCGCTGCACCAGGCCCACCGGCACGTTCGCGCGGGTCACCATCAGGTTGGCGACGGCCAGGGTGGGCACCGGGTCGTCCGGCTGCATCCGCGGATAGGCGCTGGTGGGCATCGTCGAGCTGCGGTAGATCTGGGTGTTCCGCGCGCCCGGGTCCACCGCCGAGGCCAGCGCGTCCATCTGGGTCGCCAACTGGCCGAGCGGGATCAGCCGCACCTTCATCTGCTGGGACAGCGTGGTCACCGCCGAACTCGGCAGGCCGCCGGACCAGAAGAAGGCGTCGATCCGGCCCTCGCGCAGCTGGGTCGCGCAGTCGTCGATGCCCAGCGGCGCCTCGGTCAGGTCGTTCGCGGTGAGGCCGGAGAGCTGCAGCACCCGGTCGGCGATCAGCGCCACCCCGGAGTCCGGCTGGCCGGTCCCGACCCGCATGCCGCGCAGGTCCTGGACCGAGCGGATCGGTGAGTCGGTCGGCACGACCAGTTGGACGTAGTCGTCGTAGAGCCGGCCCAGCGCCCGCAGGCTGCCCGCGCCCGGGCCGGTGAAGTGGGCGACCGCGTCGGCGGTGGCGATGCCGAAGTCGTCGCGGCCGTCGACGATCCGCTCCAGGTTGTCCGGGCCGCCCTCGCTCGGGTCGAGCCGCAGGTCCACCCCGGACAGCTCGCGCTGGACGATCGGCTTGAGCAGCGTCCCGTACAGGGCGTAGACGCCGCCGGTCGCACCGGTGGCCATGCCGTAGGTGCCCGCCGGGTAGGACACCCCGTCCGGTACCGCCAGCCACCAGGCCAGCGCCGCGGCGACCAGCACCACCAGCGCCGTCATGGTGCGCACCAGGCGCGAATGCAGCGCGCGGCGCACGATTCCGGGGGCAGTCGACATGCGGGCGATCCTGCCAGCCGGAGTCCCGCAGCGGAACCGTCGACCGGGGGGTCGGCCGTGGACGCGGGCGGCCCCCGCGGTGCCCGTACCCTTGGGGGCGTGAGCGAGGCAGCAGAGATGAGCAGAAGCTACGAGATCCGTACCCACGGATGTCAGATGAACGTCCACGACTCCGAGCGGCTGTCCGGGCTGCTGGAGGAGGCGGGCTACCGGCGCGCCCCCGAGGGCGGCGGCGCCGACGTCGTGGTGTTCAACACCTGTGCGGTGCGCGAGAAGGCCGACAACCACCTCTACGGCAACCTCGGCCAGCTCGCCTCGGTGAAGGCGGTCAGGCCGGGGATGCAGATCGCGGTCGGCGGCTGCCTCGCCCAGAAGGACCGCGAGACCATCGTGAAGAAGGCCCCCTGGGTCGACGTGGTCTTCGGCACCCACAACATCGGCCACCTGCCGGCGCTGCTGGAGCGCGCCCGGGTCCAGGAGGAGGCCCAGGTCGAGATCCTGGAGTCGCTGGAGGTCTTCCCCTCCACCCTGCCGACCCGCCGCGAGTCCGCCTACGCGGCCTGGGTGTCGATCTCCGTGGGCTGCAACAACACCTGCACCTTCTGCATCGTCCCGGCCCTGCGCGGCAAGGAGAAGGACCGCCGCACTGGCGACATCCTGGCCGAGGTGCAGGCACTGGTGGCCGAGGGCGTGGTCGAGGTCACCCTGCTCGGCCAGAACGTCAACGCCTACGGCCAGGACATCGGCGACCGCCAGGCGTTCAGCAAGCTGCTGCGCGCCTGCGGCGGGATCGAGGGCCTGGAGCGGGTCCGGTTCACCTCGCCGCACCCCAAGGACTTCACCGACGACGTCATCGCCGCCATGGCCGAGACCCCGAACGTGATGCACCAGCTGCACATGCCGCTGCAGTCCGGGTCGGACGCGGTGCTGCGCGCCATGAAGCGCTCCTACCGGCAGGAACGCTACCTCGGCATCATCGAGAAGGTCCGCGCGGCGATGCCGGACGCGGCGATCTCCACCGACATCATCGTCGGCTTCCCCGGCGAGACCGAGGAGGACTTCCAGCAGACCCTGCACGTGGTCCGCGAGGCCCGCTTCGCCAACGCCTACACCTTCCAGTACTCCAAGCGGCCCGGGACCCCGGCGGCCGAGATGGAGGGGCAGGTCCCCAAGGCGGTGGTCCAGGAGCGCTACCTGCGCCTGGTCGCGCTCCAGGAGGAGATCTCCTGGGAGGAGAACAAGAAGCAGGTCGGCCGCACGGTCGAGGTGCTGGTCGCGGAGGGCGAGGGCCGCAAGGACCAGCAGCACGCCGACCGGCTCTCCGGCCGGGCCCCCGACAGCCGGCTGGTGCACTTCACCCGGCCCGCCGAGGGCGGCCCGCTGCCCGGGCCCCGGCCCGGGGACACGGTCACCGTGGAGATCACCTACGCCGCGCCGCACCACCTGCTCGCGGAGGGCGCTCCGCTGGCCGTCCGGCGGACCGCGGCCGGCGACGCCTGGGAGCGGCGGCAGGCGGCCGGGGCCGCGAAGCCGGCCGGGGTGATGCTGGGGCTGCCGGGCGTCGGCGTCCCCGCACCGCTGCCGGTGGCGGACGCTCCCGGCTGTCGCTGATTCGGAGCAGGGCCGCGCGGCGGGACCGGTAGGGTCGTTCCCATGCTGGTCGCCGCCGCCGTCTGCCCCTGTCCGCCGCTGCTGGTCCCCGAGGTCGCCTCGGGCGCCGCACCCGAACTGGACGAGTTGCGCGCCGCCTGCGACACCGCGCTCGGCGCGCTGCTCGCGGCCGGGCCCGAGGTCGTCGCCGTGGTCGGCCCCGGACCGGAGCACGAACGCTACGAGCAGGGCGGCACCGGCAGCCTGCGGCCCTTCGGGGTGGCGCTGGAGACCCGGCTGGGCAGCGGATCCGAGCCGCTGCCGCCCTCGCTCACCGTCGGCGGCTGGCTGCTGGAGCGGGCCGGCTGGACCGGACGGGTGCGCGCGCTGGCGGTGCCGGACTACCTGGAACCCGCGCTCTGCGCGGAGAACGGCCGACAGCTGGCGCTGGCGCCGGAGCGGATCGGCCTGCTGGTCCTCGGCGAGGGCAGCGCCCGGCGCACCGTCAAGGCCCCCGGCTACCTGGACGAACGGGCCGAGGGCTTCGACGCCGGCGTCGGCCGCGCCCTGGCCACGGCGGACGCCGAGGGCCTGCTGGCCGACCTGGACGACGAGCTGGCCTTCGAGCTGATGGCCTCGGGCCGGGCCCCCTGGCAGGTGCTCACCGGCGCCGCGGGAACCGTGGAGGCCGGGTTCGGCGCCGAGTTGCTGCACGAGTCGGCGCCGTACGGGGTCGGCTACTTCGTCGCCGCCTGGAGCTGAGGGCTCCGCCGCTCAGGAGGCGGGCGGCGGCTCGGGGGCGTCCCCGGGCTTCGCCGGGTCGACCGTCTCGCCCGGGATCACCGTCTTGTCGGCGGCGAGGTGGTCGAGCTGCTGCTTGGCCTTGTCCCCGGCGGAGTGGATCTGGTCGCTGTACTTGCCCTTGGTGGCCTTGTCCGCCATCTCGCCGACCTTGTCCACCCCCGATCCGATGGTCGAGTTGTGCTTGCCGGCGAACTCGGTGGCCTTGTCCTTGGCCTGCCCGAGCGCGTCCTTCAGGTTGTCCGCGAGGCCCATGACGGCTCCTTGGTAGTGGGTCCGGGCATACCCCGTTATCAGGGCAATACGCCCGTCATTGGTCATAGCGTACGAGCCCGGGTCCCTCCGTGCATCGGATGAATCGCGAATTTGGGAGACTGCTGACATGAACATCCCCCGCAATCCCCGTGACCACGCCCCACGGGTGGTCACCGTCGTCGGCGCGACCGCAGCCGGCAAGTCCGACCTCGGCGTGGCGCTGGCGCGGGAGCTCGGCGGCGAGGTGGTCAACGCCGACTCGATGCAGCTCTACCGGGGCATGGACATCGGCACGGCCAAGCTCACCCCCGGGGAGCAGGGCGGGATCACCCACCACCTGCTGGACGTCTGGGACGTCACGGTGGCGGCCAATGTCGCCGAGTACCAGCGGATGGCGCGCGGGGTCATCGACGGGCTGCTGGCGCAGGGGCGCACGCCGGTCCTGGTGGGCGGCTCGGGGCTGTACGTCCGCGCCGCCGTCGACGAACTGGAGTTCCCCGGCACCGACCCGGAGGTCCGGGCCCGACTGGAGGCGGAGCTGGCCGAGCGGGGCTCGGGCGAACTGCACCGGCGGCTGGCCGCGGTGGACCCGTCGGCCGCGCAGGCGATCCTGCCCAGCAACGGCCGCCGGATCGTCCGGGCGCTGGAGGTCGTGGAGATCACCGGCGCCTCCTTCACCGCGAACCTCCCCGGCCCCGAATCGGTGTACGACACCGTGCAGATCGGGGTCCAGGTCCCGCGTCCCGAGCTGGACGAGCGGATCGCCCTGCGGGTCGACCGGATGTGGGCCTGCGGGTTGGTGCCGGAGGTCGAGGCGCTGGTCGGCGCCGGTCTGCGGGAGGGCAGGACGGCCTCGCGGGCGCTCGGCTACCAGCAGGTGCTGGCCCAGCTGGCGGGCGAGTGCAGCGAAACGCAGGCGCGCGAGGAGACGGTGCGCGCCACCCGCCGGTTCGCCCGCCGGCAGGAGTCCTGGTTCCGTCGCGACACCCGGGTGAACTGGCTCGCCCGCTCCTCCGGCGAGGCCTCCGAGTCGCTGCTGGAGCGGGCATTGGAACTGGTGCGCGTGCGCGGTCGGTAGGCAGGGAGTCACAGGCTGATCACGGCATGGCCACGGATCGCCGCCAGCGCCCTCGGGGGCGTCGTCCGCCTGAGCGTACGTGCCATCATCAAGCTGTCGAGACTCAGCAGACCGGAACGGAAGCGACCGGTCGCCATCGCCCAGGGAGGCCGCGTGTCCATGGATACCGGCCCCGAGATCCATAGACTGCCCGAGAGTTCACTCGGTGTCGACGGTCTGGGACAGGGCCTCGGGCAGGGTCTGGGACAGGCGCTGGACACCGGCCCGGTGACCGAGCGCGAGCTGCGCCCCGAGGGCCGGCTGAGGGTCTGGCAGATCATCCCGATCCTCGCGGTGGCCACCTTCGGCTCACTGATGTTCGCCTTCCCGCTGGCCTTCGAGTCCGGCGGCGGCGGCGCCGTGGTCGGCATGCTCGGGCTGCTGCTGACGGCCGCCTCGGCCGGCTGGGGCGCGATGGCAACCCGGCGGGCCGGCTACACCTGGCCGGGCCTGCCCAGGAGCGGTTCCGGACGGACGGCCGACTGGCGGGTCCTGCTGGTCTACACCGGTGCGGCCGGCTTCCTGCTGGCACTGGCGCTGCTCCGGGTCGCCCGGATCAGCGGCTGACCCACCGCCGCCAGCTCCTAGCAGTTCAGGGGCACCCCGTAGGATCGGGGTTGTGAGCGACATGGTGAAGGGCCTGCGGTTTCTCAAGGGACACGGCACGGAGAACGACTTCGTGATCCTGCCCGACCCGGAGGGCGCGATCGACCTCCCGCCGGAGACCGTCGCCCGGCTGTGCGACCGGCGGGCCGGACTCGGCGCCGACGGCGTGCTGCGCGTCGTCCGCTCCGCCGCCCACCCCGAGGCCCTGGCCATGGCCGACGAGGCCGAGTGGTTCATGGACTACCGCAACGGCGACGGCAGCATCGCCGAGATGTGCGGCAACGGCCTCCGGGTCTTCGCCCGCTACCTGGTCCGGGCCGGGCTCGCCCGGACCGGCGAGTTCGCGGTGGCGACCCGGGCCGGGATCCGCCCGGTGCGGGTCGCGGCGGACGGCCCGGAGGGGCCGGGCGCGGTCACCGTGCGCATGGGCCGGGCCCAACTGCCGGGACCGGACGGCATCGTGGTGACCGTGGGGGAGCGGCAGTGGCCGGCCCGCAACGTCAACATGGGCAATCCGCACGCGGTCGCCTTCGTCGAGGACCTGGCCCACGCCGGCGCGCTGCTGGCGCCGCCGCCGGTCACCCCGGCCGAGGCCTACCCGGCCGGAGTCAACGTCGAGTTCGTGGTCGACCGGGGGCCCCGGCACGTGGCCATGCGGGTGCACGAGCGCGGCTCCGGCGAGACCCGCTCCTGCGGCACCGGCGCCTGTGCGGTCATGGTCGCCGCCGCCCGTCGGGACGGCGTGGACCCGGCGCTGACCGGACGCCCGGAGAGCTACACCGTGGACCTGCCCGGCGGACGCCTGCTGATCACCGAACTGCCGGACGGCACGGTCGAGATGACCGGTCCGGCGGTGGTGCTGGCCGAGGGCGAGGTCGACCTCGGACTGCTGACCGCCGCCCCGGTCCGGTAGCACTCCGGTCCGGCAACGCTCCGGTCCGGCAGCACCCGTTGGCCGCAACCTTGAAGCCTTGCCAGATCAGCGGGGTTTCAAATCCCCCGAACGGGTGATCAAAGTGACGTTGGGAACATACGGCGTCGCCCAGCGTGTTGCACTCGGTAGGATGGACCATCGGGGTGCCTGCCCACTCCGGTGATCGCTGCCGGAGGTGCGCATGAACATCAATGCCGGTGATCTTCCCGTCATCCCACCCGTCATCCCGCTGGACGGTCGCAGAACCGTCTCGCCACCGACCGCGGACCCGCGCGGCGGCGGCGCGCTGCGCCGCGCCCGGGCCCGCTCCGGGCTGGGCCGCGCCGGGTTCGCCGCGCTGCTCGCCGGGGGCGCCCGGCCGCAGCTCGCCGACGCCCTGGAGCCGGTGGTCCGGGCGCACCGCGCCCACCATCCGCGGGCCGACCTGGCCCTGCTCGGCCGCGCCTACCAGGTCGCCGAGGCCTCCCACCGGGGGCAGACCCGCAAGAGCGGCGAGCCCTACATCACCCACCCGCTCGCGGTCACCATGATCCTGGCCCAGCTCGGGGCGGAGACCACCACCCTGGTCGCCTCGCTGCTCCACGACACGGTCGAGGACACCGCGGTGACGCTCGATCAGGTCCGCGAGGGCTTCGGCGACGAGGTCGCCTACCTGGTCGACGGCGTCACCAAACTGGAGAAGGTCGACTTCGGCGCCGCCGCCGAGGCCGAGACCTTCCGCAAGATGCTGCTCGCCACCGGCGAGGACGTCCGGGTGATGGTGATCAAACTCGCCGACCGGCTGCACAATATGCGCACCATCCGGCACATGAAGCCGGCCAGCCAGGTCCGGATCGCCAAGGTCACCCGCGACGTGCTGATCCCGCTGGCCGAGCGGCTGGGCATCCAGGTGGTCAAGACCGAGCTGGAGGACATCGTCCTGGCCACCCTCCACCCCGAGGAGTACGCCCGGACCCGCGATCTGATCGTCGCCCGCGAGGCCGCCGCGGCCGAGTCGGGGGACCCGCTGGTCGAGTTCGCCGGGCGGCTGCGCCGACAGCTGCGCGAGGCCAGGATCCAGGCCGAGGTGACGGTCCGTCCGCGGCACTGCGTCTCCATGCACCGGGTGCTGCTGAGCCGGGCCGAGGTGACCCCCTGCGACTTCGGCCGACTGCTGGTCGTGGTCGAGGAGAACGCCGACTGCTACGCGGTCCTGGGCGAGCTGCACACCTGCTGGACGCCGCTGCCGGGCGAGTTCAAGGACTTCATCGCCGGCCCCAAGTTCAACCTCTACCAGTCGCTGCACACCGCCGTCACCACCGGTGCGGGCGGGGTGGCCGAGGTCCTGGTCCGCACCGCGCGGATGCACGCCGTGGCCGAGTTCGGCGTGGTGGCGCTGGAGACCCCCGCCGCCCGCGCGGCCGAGGAGTCGGCCGGCCCGGTCGCCGAGCGCGAGCGGGACGAACTGGACCGCACCGACCCGGCCCGGCCCGGCTGGCTGTCCCGGCTGCTCGACTGGCAGCGGGAGACCCCGGACGCCGACACCTTCTGGTCGGTGCTCACCGCCGACCTCTCCGGCGACGGCGAGCTCACCGTCGTCACCGAGGGCGGCCGGACGCTCCAACTCCCGGTCGGGTCGAGCTGCGTGGACGTCGCCTACGCCCTCGGCGAGGAGGTCGGCCACCGATGTATCGGCGCCCGGCTGAACGGTCGGCTCGCCGCCCTGTCCACCGTGCTGCACGACGGCGACTCGGTCGACATCCTCACCGAGTCCGGCGAGCCGGGCGGCCCGGCCGCCGGCTGGCTGGCCCACGCCCGCACCCCGGCCGCCCGGATCGCCATCGAGCGCTGGATCGCCGGGCACCCCGAGCCGGAGCCGGAGCCGGAGCGGCTGCCGGCCGGGCCGCTGCTCGGACCGCCGCGCACGGCCGACCCGGCGCGCCCGGAGCCGCAACGGCCCGGACCGCCGCCGGCGGTCCGGGTGACCGCCGTCGGAATGCCCGACGCCCCGGCCCGGCTCGCCCGCTGCTGCACCCCCGTCCCGCCGGACCCGGTGATCGGCTTCGCCATCCGGGGCGGCGCCGTGGCCGTGCACCGCAGCGACTGCCGGATCGGCGCCGACATGGCCGACCGGGGCAAACCGCCGGTCGAGGTCAGCTGGGCCGGGGACCCGGCCCCGGTCGGCTACCGGGCCACCGTCCAGGCCGACTCCCTCGGCCGGCCCCGGCTGCTGGCCGACCTCACCGCGGCGATGTCGGCGATCGGCGTCGACATCGTCTCCGCCTCGGTCGAGCCCCCGCAGGAGCTCCGGGTCCGGCACACCTACACGGTGGAGCTCCCCGACGCCGGGGCGCTGCCCGAGCTGATGCGGGTGATGCTGCGGGTGCCCGGCGTGTACGACGTCTACCGGGCCGGGCCGCAGGGCGGGCCGGAGCGGCCCGCCGCCCGGGTACCGGAGGGGGACGGCGTACCTGACCCGGAAAATGGGGATGACCTCCTGGGAGCAGCCGTGCGACCATCGTCCGCGTCGGGAATTCACGGCCGCGCCGCGACGTTCTCGACAGAGAAGACGCATGACTGATCCCGCAGCGACGATTGACCCGCGCCGGGCGGACCCGACCTAAGGATGCAATGACCTCCACATTCGAACCCCGCGACACTTCTGCGCCCCGTCGGGCGGAAGCACTGATGGACGAGGACCTCGCGGGAATCGATGGGGCCCTCGGCGGCGGATACCGCAGCAACGACTACGACGGCGACCAGTACGACCGCACCGACCGTGCGGCGCTGCGCCGGATCTCCGGGCTCTCCACCGAGCTCCAGGACGTCACCGAGGTCGAGTACCGGCAGCTCCGGCTGGAACGGGTGGTCCTCGTCGGCGTCTGGACCGACGGCACGGCACTGGAGGCGGAGAACTCCCTCGCGGAGCTCGCCGCCCTGGCCGAGACCGCAGGCTCAGAGGTGCTGGACGGCGTGATCCAGCGCCGCGACAAGCCCGACCCGGCCACCTACATCGGCTCCGGCAAGGCCAAGGAGCTCCGCGACATCGTCCTGGAGACCGGCGCCGACACGGTGGTCTGCGACGGGGAGCTCAGCCCCGGCCAGCTGATCCACCTGGAGGACGTGGTCAAGGTCAAGGTCGTCGACCGGACGGCGCTGATCCTGGACATCTTCGCCCAACACGCCAAGTCCCGTGAGGGCAAGGCCCAGGTCTCGCTGGCGCAGATGCAGTACATGCTGCCGCGCCTGCGCGGCTGGGGCGCCTCGCTCTCCCGGCAGATGGGTGGTGGCGGCGGTTCCTCGGCGGGCGGCGGCGGTGGCATGGCCACCCGCGGCCCCGGTGAGACCAAGATCGAGACCGACCGGCGGCGGATCCGCGAGAAGATGGCGAAGCTCCGCCGGGAGATCGTCGACATGAAGAAGGGCCGCGACACCAAGCGGCAGGAGCGCCGGCGCAACCAGGTCCCCTCGGTGGCCATCGCCGGCTACACCAACGCCGGCAAGTCCTCGCTGCTCAACCGGCTCACCGGGGCCGGGGTGCTGGTCGAGAACTCGCTGTTCGCCACGCTGGACCCGACGGTCCGGCGGGCGGAGACGCCCGGCGGCCGGGTCTACACCCTGGCCGACACCGTCGGCTTCGTCCGGCACCTGCCGCACCACCTGGTCGAGGCCTTCCGCTCGACCATGGAGGAGGTCGGGGACGCCGACCTGATCCTGCACGTGGTCGACGGCTCGCACCCGGAGCCCGAGGCTCAGCTCGCCGCCGTCCGCGAGGTCATCGTGGAGGTCGACGCGCAGAACGTCCCGGAGATCGTGGTGATCAACAAGGCGGACGCGGCGGACCCGGAGGTCCTCCAGCGGCTGCTGCGCCGCGAGCCGCACGCCATCGTCGTCTCCGCCCGCACCGGGCAGGGCATGGGCGAGCTGCTGCGGCTGATCGAGGACGAGCTGCCCCGGCCCTCGGTCGAGGTGCTGGCCCTGGTCCCGTACACCCAGGGCGCCCTGGTCTCCCGGGTGCACCAGGACGGCGAGGTGCTGTCCGAGGAGCACACCGGCGAGGGGACGCTGCTCAAGGCCCGGGTCCTGCCGGACCTCGCGGCGGAGCTGGAGAGCTTCGCGGTGGCGGCGTCGGCGGGCTGACCCCGGCGTTCGCGCTCGAACCGGAACGGCCGGTGGCCGCACCCTCCTGGTGAGGGTGCGGCCACCGGCCGTTCCGCGTGCGTCCGGGCACGCGTCCCGTTCCGGGACGGGCAGTCGGCGTCCCGTTCCGGGACAGGATTGGGACGCGGGCGGGCGTGATCAACGGGCCTCTTGGTCGTTACACCAAGGGGTGCCGTCTCCGCCGGCACCCGTACAGCGAGGAGGAACCGCCGCCGTGACGCTGTCCGCCGAACCGGCCCCGTCCGCCGCCCCCGAGGCCCTGCTCGGCCGTCAGGCCGCCCGGGAGTCCGCCGCCAGGACCTACGCCCGTTCCCTGCCCGTGGTCCCGGTCCGCGCCCGGGGGATGACGGTGGAGGGCGCCGACGGCCGGCGCTACCTCGACTGCCTCTCCGGCGCGGGCACGCTGGCCCTGGGCCACAACCACCCGGTGGTGCTCCGGGCCATCCGGGAGCTGCTGGACTCCGGCGCCCCGCTGCAGGTGCTGGACCTCGCCACCCCGGTCAAGGACGCCTTCACCACCGAGCTGCTGGCGAGCCTCCCGCCGGAGTTCGCCCGGGACGCCCGGATCCAGTTCTGCGGACCGGCCGGCACGGACGCCGTCGAGGCCGCGCTGAAGCTGGTCCGCACCGCCACCGGGCGCTCCGGGCTGCTGGCCTTCACCGGGGCCTACCACGGGATGACCGCGGGCGCGCTGGCCGCGGGCGGCGACAACGCGGTGCGGGCGGGCTTAGCGGGAACGGTTCAGCAGCCGGTCCGGCTGCCCTTCCCCTACGACTACCGCTGCCCCTTCGGCGTCGGCGGCCCGGAGGCGGCCCGGCTCTCCGCCCACTGGACGGCGTCCCTGCTGGACGATCCCAAGGCCGGGATCGAACCCGTGGCCGGGATGATCGTCGAGGCGGTGCAGGGCGAGGGCGGGGTGATCCCGGCGCCCGACGACTGGCTGCGCGCCCTGCGCCGGCTCACCCGGGAGCGGTCCGTCCCGCTGATCGTCGACGAGGTGCAGACCGGGGTCGGCCGGACCGGCGCCTTCTGGGCCGTCCAGCACTCCGGGATCATTCCGGACGTGATGGTCCTCTCCAAGGCGATCGGCGGCAGCCTGCCGCTCGCCGCCATCGTCTACCGGGGCGAGCTCGACGTCTGGGCGCCGGGGGCGCACGCCGGGACCTTCCGCGGCAACCAGCTGGCCATGGCCGCCGGGACCGCCACCCTCCGCCATGTCAGGGAACACGGCCTGGCCGCCCGGGCGGCGCTGCTCGGCGAGTGGCTGGCCGGTCGGCTGCGCGGCCTGATGTCCGAGTTCGCCGCCATCGGCGAGGTCCGCGGGCGAGGTCTGATGCTGGGCGTGGAGCTGGTCGACGCCCACGCCGAACCGGACCCCCGGGGTACCAGGCCGGCCGCGCCCGCCCTCGCCTCGGCGGTCCGGGCGGAGGCGCTGCGGCGCGGCCTGATCGTCGAACTCGGCGGCCGCCACGGCAGCGTGGTCCGGCTGCTGCCCCCGCTCACCATGACCGACGAACAGGCCGACGCCGTCTTCGAGCGGCTGGCGGAAGCGATCCGGGCGGCGACGGCGGGCGGGCCGGGCCCGGCGGCGGACACCGGCGTACTGCCGCGCCAGGGCGGTGACCGGTGAGCGGCGCCGCCGACGGACCGGAGCGGCCGGTCGCAGCGCTCGCGCCGCTCGCCGGGGGCCGGGCCGGGCCGGACGCGCTCGGACCGCTGCTGGCGGTGGCCCTCGACGCGCTCCGGGCCGGAGCCGCCCGGCGCGGCGGTCCGCTGCCGTCCGGCGGACCCGCCGAGGTCGCCGCCGGTCTGGCCGAGCTGCTCGACCCGGACACCCTGCTGCCCGAACGCGGCGACCCGGACGCCCTGCGGCAGTTGACCGAGGCCCTGGCCGCCACCGCCGCCGACCCGGCGGACCCGGACTGCGCCGCCCACCTCCATGTCCCGCCGCTGGCCGTGGCCGTCGCCGCCGACCTCGCCGCCTCCGCGCTCAACCCCTCGCTCGACTCCTGGGACCAGGCGCCCGGGGCCACCTCGGTCGAGCGCGCCGTGATCCACACCCTGGCCGCACTGGTCGGCCACCCGCGCCCGGAGGCCGCTGACGGGGTGTTCACCACCGGCGGCACCGCCTCCAACCTCACCGGGCTGCTGCTCGCCCGCGACGCGCTGCCCCGCGCCCGGCACCCCGCCGACCGGCTCACCGTCCACTGCTCCGCCGCCGCGCACTTCTCGGTGGCGCGGGCCGCCGCCGTCCTCGGACTCGCCCCGGACTCCGTGGTGCCGATCGACACCGACACCGGCGGCCGGATGGACCCCCGGGTGCTGGACTGGTCGCTCACCGACGCCCGCGCCGAGGGCCGGACCCCGATGTGCGTGGTCGCCACCGCCGGGACCACCGACCTCGGCGCGATCGACCCGCTGCGGGCCGTCGCCGCCGTCACCTCCCGCCACGGAGTCCGGCTGCACGTGGATGCCGCCTACGGCGGGGGAGCGCTCTTCTCCCGAGGGCTCGCCCCGCTGCTGGACGGCCTCGGCCTCGCCGACAGCATCGGCCTGGACCTGCACAAGCTCGGCTGGCAGCCGATCGCCGCCGGGGTGCTGCTGGTGCGCGACAGCTCGCTGCTCGCGCCGCTCGGGCAGCGGGCGGTCTACCTCAACCCGGTCGACGACGAGGAGGCCGGCTACACCTCGCTGCTCGGCCAATCGCTGCGGACCACCCGGCGACCGGACGCCTTCAAGGTCGCGGTCACCCTCCGCAGCCTCGGCCGGGAGGGGCTGGGCGCGCTGGTCGACCGCTGCCACGACCTCGCCCGGTACGCCGCTGCCCGGATCGCCGCCGAACCGCGCCTCGAACTGGTCGCCGAACCGGTGCTCACCACCGTCCTCTTCCGCTACCTCCCGCCGGAGGCCGGGCAGGCCGGGCAGGCCGACCGGATCAACGCGGGGCTGCGCCGACGGCTGCTGGCCGCCGGTCGCGCCGTTGTCGGCCGCACCGAACTCGCGGACGGCGGAGTGCGGTTGAAACTCACCCTGCTCAACCCGCACACCACCGAAGCCGACCTCGACCGCCTGCTGGGGCTCGTCCTCGCGGCCGGGGCAGAAGAAGAGCAGGAGACCCACCAGTGAGCACCGCTGCGACCGGCGGACTGCCGGCCCAGACCTGTGGCGAGAGCCGGGTCGAACCTGTCGACGAGAGCGGCCCCGAGGACCCGCTGCTGCACCCGGACGCCGTGGTCGCCGCCGACAGCGCCGCCACCGAGAACCTGCTCCGCTGCTGGATCCGGGAGACCGGCCTCGCCGAGCCGCCCGGCTCCACCCTGCGGATCGCCCTCGGCGAGGAACTGCGGTTGGTGGTGCCGGTCCGCCACTGGTCGCCGAGCGGCTGGCACCGCTTCGGCCGCGCCCGGTTGAGCGCGGAACCCGGCCCGGGTCATCCGGTCGACGCGGTGACCGTGGCCGCCCTGCTGGCCCGCGAGGCCGGTGCGGCCCGCGCGGGCGAAGGGGCGGACGGGGGCGGAGCAGGCGACGACGCCGTCCGCCGGACCGCCGAACTCGCCGGGCGGGTCGCGGACTCGGTCCGGCGCACCGCCCGGTTCCTCGCCGACCGCCGCGACGCCCCGCTGCCCGCACCCGGCACCGCGCCGTTCCTGGAGTCCGAGCAGGACCTGCTGCTCGGCCACCCGCTGCATCCCACTCCCAAGAGCCGGGAGGGGCTGGGGGAGGCAGAGACCGCCGCCTACTCGCCCGAACTGCGCGGCGCGCACCGGCTGCACTGGTTCGCGGTGGAGAACGCCCTCGCCGCCGGGGACTCGGCGCTGCCGGAGGAGGCCGCCGCGATCACCGCCGCGCTGGCCCCGCCGCTGCCCTCCGGCACCACCGCCCTGCCGCTGCATCCTTGGCAGGCACGGGAACTGACGCAGCGTCCTGACGTTGCCGGGCTGCTCTCCGCCGGGCGGCTGCACGACCTCGGCCCGCACGGTCCGTTCTGGTACCCGACCTCCTCGCTGCGCACCGTCTACCGACCCGACGTCCCGTACATGCTCAAGCTCTCGCTGGGACTGTCGATCACCAACTCCCGCCGGGAGAACCTGCGCAAGGAGCTGCACCGGGGCCTGGAGGTGCACCGGCTGCTGGAGGCCGGTCTCCCGGCCGGGCTGGGGGCGGAGTGGCGGGCCGCCCACCCAGGCTTCGACATCGTCCGCGACCCCGCCTGGATCGGCGCCGACCTGCCCGGACGCGACCCCGCGCTGCCCAGCGGCCTGGACACGGTGATCCGGAGCAACCCCTTCGGGCCCCGTGACCGGGTCCGCTGCCTGGCCGGGCTGGTCGCCGGGGCGCCGGTGGCGTCCCGCCTCGGCGCGCTGGTGGGCGAGCTGGCCGGACGCACCGGCCGGTCCGGGCCGACCGTCGCCGCCGAATGGTTCCTCCGCTACCTGCACGCGGTGGTGCTGCCGGTGCTCTGGCTGGACGGCCACGCCGGGATCGCGCTGGAGGCCCACCAGCAGAACACCCTGGTGCTGCTCGACGCCCAGGGCTGGCCGGTCGGCGGCCGCTACCGGGACAACCAGGGCTACTACTTCCGCGAGTCCCGGACGGCCGCACTGCGGGCCCGGCTTCCCGGGCTCGGCGCCGCCAGCGACACCTTCGTGCCCGACGCCGTCGCCGACGAGCGCTTCGCCTACTACCTGGGCATCAACAACCTGCTCGGCCTGGTCGGCGCGTTCGGCTCGCAGCGGCTCGTCGACGAGCGGGTGCTGCTCGCGGCGCTGCGCCGGTTCCTGGCCGGCCGGGCCGTCGCCGACTGCCGCTCCTCCCTGCCCGAACTGCTGCTGGACGCCCCGGTGCTGCGCTGCAAGGCCAACCTGCTCACCCGGCTGCACGGCCTGGACGAGCTGGTCGGACCGGTCGAGACCCAGTCCGTCTACGTCGCCCTCGGCAACCCGCTCGTCGCCACCCGTTCCCGCGAGACCGCCGGAGTCGCCCCGTGAACCGCCACCTCCCGCCGGACGGCGCGGGCCCGGCCCCGCCCCGCCCACTGCGCCCGCTGCGTCGGTGCCTGCTCCGTCCGTGCCTGCTCCGGCGGCCGCGCCCGCGTCCGCTCCGGCCGCCCGTCCCGGCCGGGCGGTTCCGGCACAGGGGCCGGCCGGGTCCGCGCCGCGCTCCGGCTCCACGGCGCGGACCTGCTGGACGGGGTGCCGCGCTGGGGAGTGATGGACACCTCGGTCGGACAGTTCCGGCTCCAGCCGGTACGGCTGCCGCGCGACCTCGCGCAGGTGGCCGGCTGGATGAACGACCCCGACATCGCCGCCTTCTGGGAGCTGGCCGGCCCCAAGGAGCTGACCGAGCACCATATCCGGGTCCAGCTCGACGGCGACGGGCGCAGCGTCCCCTGCCTGGGGCTGCTCGACGGCGTGCCGATGAGCTACTGGGAGGTGTACCGGGCGGACCTCGACCCGATCGCGCTGCACTACCCGTCGCGTCCGCACGACACCGGGCTGCACCTGCTGCTCGGCCCGGCCGACACCCGGGGCCGGGGGATCGGCAGCGTGCTGCTGCGGGCCGTGGCCGAACGCGTGCTGCGCGAGCGGCACGACGCCCGCCGGGTGGTCGCCGAGCCGGACATCCGCAACGTCCCGTCCATGCACGCCTTCCTCAAGGCGGGGTTCCGGCACGACCGGGACCTGCCGCTGCCCGGCAAGCACGCCGCCCTGCTGGTCTACGACCGCCGCTGACCCTGTCCGAGGGGCTTCGGCCCCGCACCTGCAGCCCGCCCGCCTCCCGCTCGAAAGCCGTCGTCACCGTGGACCTCACCGCCCCCGACCCTGCCCCCGATCCCGGCTCCCGCGCCCAGCCGCTCACCCCGCACCGCCTCGTCCCGCGCCGCGCGCGGCACACCGCCGCCGGACCGACCGCCGCCGGACCGACCGCCGCCGGATCCACCGGCACCGGACCCGCCGTCGTCCCGTACGACCTGGTCGGCGTCGGCATCGGCCCGTTCAACCTCTCCCTCGCCGCGCTCGCCGACGGGGTGCCCGGACTGCGCAGCCTCTTCCTCGAGGCCAGGCCCGAGTTCCGCTGGCACCCCGGGCTGCTGCTGGACGGCGCCCGGATGCAGGTGCCGTTCCTGGCCGACCTGGTCAGCCTGGTCGACCCCACCAGCCGCTGGTCCTTCCTCGCGTACCTGCGCGCCCACGACCGGCTGTTCCCGTTCTACTTCGCCGAGCAGACCCACCTCTCCCGACGCGAGTACGAGCACTACTGCCGCTGGGCCTCGCTCCACCTCCCCAACTGCCGCTTCGGCAGCGCCGTCCGGGCCGTCGGCTGGGACGAGCGGGAACAGCTCTTCCGGGTCGGCCTGCCCGACGGCAGCACCGTGCCCGCCCGCAACCTCGTCCTCGGCGTCGGCACCGAGCCCGTCGTCCCGCCGGCGCTGGCCTCGCTGCACCGGGCGGGCCTGGTCCGGCACGCGGAGGACTATCTGAGCTTCCGTCACTCCATGGACGGCGCAGCCGACATCACCGTCCTCGGGTCCGGACAGTCGGGCGCCGAGGTCTACCTGGACCTGCTCCGCCGTCGCGGCGACCGACCCGCCCCGCACCTGCGCTGGCTCACCCGCAGCCGGGCCATCGCGCCGATGGAGTACTCCAAGCTCGGCCTGGAGCACTTCACCCCGGACTACACCCGCTACTTCCACGCCCTGCCCCCGGACGTCCGCGACCGGCTGCTGCCGGAGCAGTGGCAGCTCTACAAGGCCGCCAGCACCGAGACTCTGGCCGCGATCCACGAATCGCTCTACGACCGGACCACCGGCGGGGCCCCGGCCGACGCCGACATCCTGCCCGACACCGAGGTCACCGCAGCCCGGCCGGGACCCGACGGCGGACTCGTGCTCGACTGCCACCACCGGCAGACGGGCACCGCACACACCCTCCGCACCGACGCGCTGATCATGGCCACCGGTTACGCCGCCCGTCGCCCCGCACTGCTCGACCCGCTGTCCGCACTGGTCGACTGGGACGAACAGGGCCGCTTCCGGGTCGACCTGAACCACCGGGTCGGCCTCCACCCCCGGGTCACGGCCGGGCTGTACGTCCAGAACGCCGAACTCCACACCCACGGCGTCGGCACCCCGGACCTCGGCCTGGGCGCGCACCGTGCCGCCACCATCCTCAACGCCGTCGCCGGGCGCCCGGTGCACCGGCTCCCCGCCCGCACCGCCTGGACCACCTTCGGCGTGCCCGCGCCGGACACTGCCCCGGATCCGGCCCCGTACCCGGTCCCGCACCCGGCCGCCGCCGCGCCGCCGCTGCTGCCGACCCCCGGCTGACCCCCGGCTGACCTCGGCGGTCGCCCGCGGCCGCGGACTATTCTGATCATCCATGGAGCTCCCCGCCGCACCGTTGACCGTGACCGCTGCCCAGGCCCGGGTCACCGCCCTCGACATACCGGCCAACGTCGCCATCGCCGCCACCCTCGTCCGCCGGGCCGCCGACCGGGGCACCGACCTGGTGGTCCTGCCCGAACTCTTCCTCACCGGCTACGAACTCCCCGGTATCACCGCCGATCCGGCGAGCCGGGCGCTGGGTCCGGACGACCCCAGACTCGACCCGCTCGCCGCCGTCTGCGCCGACACCCGCACCGCAGTCGTCGTCGGCGCGCCGGTGCTGGCTCCGCCGGCCCAGGCCCGACCGGGTCAGGCCCGACCGGGTCAGGACGCCGGCCGCGGCGAGCTGTACATCTCGGCACTGGTCCTGGACCGGACCGGCGGCCTCGCCGCCCGCTACGACAAGCAGCACGTGACCCCTGGCGAGCGGGCCGCCGGATTCGCGTCCGGACCCGGCGGGTGCACCGTCACCCTCGACGGCTGGCGGCTGGGGCTCGGCATCTGCTGGGACTCCGGCTTCCCCGAGCACGCCCGCGCGGCCGCCCTCGACGGGTGCCACGGCTACCTCGTCGGCGCGATGTTCGGCGAGGGCCCGGGGGCGCACCAGCGCGCGACCGTCTTCCCGGCGCGCGCCCTCGACAACACCTGTTACGTGGTGCTGGCCAACCACAACAGTCCGTCAGGACCGTACCGGGGGTGCGGCGGCAGCGCCGTCTGGGGGCCCGACGGCCACCTGCTCGCGGACGCGGAAACCGCCGATCCGGGGCTCGCCACCGCCTCGTTCGACCCGGCCGTGCTGGCCTCGGTACGGGCCGGGGAACCGGTGCTGGCCGACCCCTCGCTCACCGCCCCGGTCGGTCCGCGCCGTGAGGCCGCGCTGGACCGCCCACGGTTGTCAGTGGCTCCGTCTACCCTGGGCAGGCCATGACTACAGTGCCTCCCCGGGGGATGAACCCCGCACCCGCAGACCCCGACGCCGCGGACCCGGCGACCCCGGACCCGGCCGCCACCGCCGAGGCCACCGCCGAAGCCGTAACCGAGGTGGCAGCCGAGGCGGCAGCCGCTCCCGGGCCGGACTCCGCGCCGCTTCCGTCGAGCCGACTGCGCGAGCTGCTGCACGCCGCCGTCACCGCCGTCGGCGGCGTGGAACGCCCGGGACAGGTCGCCATGGCCGAGGCCGTGGCCGCCGCCGTCGAGTCCGGCGAGCAGCTGCTGGTCCAGGCCGGCACCGGGACCGGCAAGTCCCTCGCCTACCTGGTTCCCGCGCTCGCCCACGGCGACCGGGTCGTGGTCGCCACCGCGACCCTCGCGCTCCAGCGCCAGCTGGTCGAACGCGATCTGCCGCGCATGGTCAAGGCACTGCAGCCGCAGCTGCGCCGCACCCCGCAGTTCGCCATGCTCAAGGGCCGCTCCAACTACCTCTGCCTGCACCGGGTCCACGAGGGCGCCCCGAGCGACGAGGGCGAGGGCCTGTTCGACCCGGCGGAGGTCCTCGGCGGGCCCAGCAGCAAGCTCGGCCAGGACGTCGTCCGGCTCCGCGACTGGGCCGACGAGACCGAGACCGGGGACCGGGACGACATGTCGCCCGGCGTCTCGGACCGCGCCTGGGCGCAGATGTCGGTCAGCTCCAAGGAGTGCCTGGGCGCGACCCGCTGCCCATACGGCGGGGAGTGCTTCGCCGAGGCCGCCCGCGAGCGCGCCAAGCTCGCCGACGTCGTCGTCACCAACCACGCGCTGCTGGCCATCGACGCCCTCGAAGGCGCGCCGGTGCTGCCCGAGCACGAGCTGCTGATCGTCGACGAGGCCCACGAGCTGGTCTCCCGGGTCACCGGGATCGCCACCGCCGAACTCACCACCGGGGCGGTCAACCGGGCGGTGAAGCGCGCCGCGAAGCTCGCCAACGAGAAGACGGTGGACGCGCTCCAGGGCGCCGCCGAGAACTTCCACGGGCTGATGGAGATCGCCCAGCCCGGCCGGGTCGAGGAGCTGCCGGAGAACATCGGCTATGCGGTCGCGGCGATCCGCGACGCCTGCCGCTCGGTCATCACCTCCATCGGCGAGGTGCGCGACAAGGGCGTCACCGACGAGGACGCGGTTCGCAAGCAGGCGCTGGCCTCGCTGGAGACGATCCACGACACGACCGACCGGATGCTCGAGGGCTCCGTCTACGACGTGCTCTGGATCGAGAACAACGACCGCTTCGGGGCCGGCACCTCCTCGCTGCGGGTGGCGCCGCTGAGCGTCTCCGGACTGCTCCGGGAGAACCTGTACAAGGAACGCTCGGTGGTGCTGACCTCGGCGACGCTGAAGCTCGGCGGGGACTTCAACGGGGTGGCGCTGTCGCTCGGCCTCGGCCCCGAGGGGCGGCTGCCGGACGGGCTGGCCGCAGCCGCCAAGGAGGCGCCGGAGGGCACTCCGCTGTGGCGGGGGATGGACGTCGGCTCGCCCTTCGACTACCCCCGGCAGGGCATCCTCTACGTGGCCCGGCACCTGCCGCCGCCGGGGCGCGAGCCCGACCGGCCGGCCATGCTGGACGAGCTGGCCGAGTTGATCCAGGCGGCCGGCGGACGCACCCTGGGCCTGTTCTCCTCGATGCGGGCCGCGCAGACCGCGGCCGAGGCGCTGCGCGAGCGGGTTCCCGGCGAGATCCTGCTGCAGGGCGAGGACACTCTCGGAGAGCTGATCCGCACCTTCGCCGCCGGCGCCGACAGCTGCCTGTTCGGCACGCTGTCGCTGTGGCAGGGCGTGGACGTCCCCGGCTCGGCCTGTCAGCTGGTGGTGATGGACAGGATCCCGTTCCCGCGGCCCGACGACCCGTTGATGAGCGCCCGGCAGAAGGCGGTCGAGGAGAGCGGCGGCAACGGCTTCATGGCCGTCGCGGCGACCCACGCGGCGCTGCTGATGGCGCAGGGGGCGGGGCGGCTGATCCGGGCGGCGGACGACCGGGGGGTGGTCGCGGTGCTCGACTCCCGGCTGGCCACGGCCCGCTACGGCGGCTTCTTCCGCTCCTCCATGCCGGACTTCTGGTACACCACGGACCGGAACCAGGTGCGGCGCTCGCTGGCGTCCATCGACGCCTCGGCGCCGCCGCTGCGGGCCCGCTGAAAGCAGGCTCGCTCAGGGCGGGGCCTGCTGAAAGCAGCCGGGCCCCGCCGACCGTCATCGGTCGGCGGGGCCCACCCGGCAGGCGTGCGGCGGGGCCTCGGAGGCCGGAACCCCGAGGCCGGAACCCCGAGGCCGGAACCTCAGAGGCGGCGCAGCACCGCGACGACCTTGCCCAGGATGGTCGCGTTGTCGCCGGGGATGGGCTCGTAGGCCGCGTTGTGCGGCATCAGCCAGATATGGCCGTCCTCGCGCTTGAGCCGCTTCACGGTCGCCTCGCCGTCGATCATCGCGGCGACGATGTCGCCGTTCTCGGCGACCGGCTGGCGGCGCACGGTGACCCAGTCGCCGTCGCAGATGGCGGCCTCGATCATCGAGTCGCCGCTGACTTTGAGCACGAACAGCTCGCCGTCGCCGACCAGTTGGCGCGGCAGCGGGAAGACGTCCTCCACCGACTGTTCGGCGAGGATCGGTCCGCCGGCTGCGATCCGCCCGATCAGCGGGACATAGGAGGTGGCCGGCCGACCGGTGGTGCTCTCCGGAACCGGGCGGACGACGTCCATGCCGCGTACCTCGTAGGCGCGCGGACGGTGCGGGTCGCGGCGGAGAAAGCCCTTTCGCTCCAGCGCCATCAGCTGGTGCGCCACGGACGAGGTGCTGGACAGGCCCACGGCCTGGCCGATCTCGCGCATGCTCGGCGGGTAGCCGCGCCGCTGCACGGAATCCCTGATCACCTCGATGACGCGGCGCTGCCGTTCGGTCAGCCCGGCCTCGTCGGTCCGGATGCCGGGCGGGCGGCCGGGCAGTGAGCGGGTCGGTCCTTCGTCCGCGAGGCCGTCGGCCGCGGGGCTTTCAAGAGTGTCCAAGGAGTGTCCCGAGGAGTGCGGTGCGGAGGACCCCGAAAGCTGTCCCGGGACGAGCCCCGAGACGGGATTTCTGAGGTCTTCCTGGCTGCCAAGGTGGGTGCGGTACTGCTGGCCGTTCTGGGAGCGTTCCTGCACCGGGACGGTGCTGTTTTCTGCGCTGGTCACGGCGGCCCCTCTCGATGGACGTTCTCCCTTGAATAGGCCAACGGTAGGTCCTATCGAAAGGTTGCGCCAAACACACGTTCGAGTGAATTATTGCCCGATTGCCTGAAATGATCAAGGTTGCAGGTGTACGGGCGTATCACGCATACGCTTGTTTGTTCGAGTGGCAGGTTCTCATGAATCGCCTCGCGGACGGGGTCGGACCGCCGAATTTCGTCCTCTTCGCGACGGTCCGGGCGCCCTGTCCCACCCCGGCTGCGCCCTCCGGTGTACTCCTCGGAGTGCTCCGACGCCATCCGAGTGACCTCTTCCCGACCCCTTCCGCGCTGACCTGCAATGATCGCGGGGTGTGAGTCGGGGGCTACGGACACGCGCTCCGTGAAGCTTGCCACATGCCCCAGATCTAGTGGTTACATTGGTCCGCGAGCCCACAGGTTGTGTTCCCTGGGGTGGGAACCACCTCGGGCATCGCCTAGACTTGCCTCTGCCCCAGCACCCTCACGGGTGTGCCGGAGCAGCGCCCAGCCACATCCCGAAGCTCGACCAAGGAGGGGAACGGACATGCACTGCCCCTTCTGCCGACACTCGGACAGCCGCGTCGTCGACTCGCGCACCACCGACGACGGAACGGCGATCCGCCGCCGCCGCCAGTGCCCCGACTGCAACCGCCGCTTCACCACGGTGGAGACGGCGGCGCTGATGGTCGTGAAGCGGAGCGGCGTGACCGAGCCGTTCAGCCGGGACAAGGTGATCAGCGGCGTGCGCAAGGCCTGCCAGGGTCGGCCGGTCACCGAGGACGCGCTGGCCCAGCTGGGCCAGCGGGTGGAGGAGGCGGTCCGGGCCACCGGCGCCGCCGAGCTCTCCACCCACGATGTGGGCCTGGCCATACTCGGACCGCTCAAGGAGCTGGACGTCGTGGCCTACCTGCGCTTCGCGTCCGTCTACCGGGCCTACGAATCACTTGAGGACTTCGAGGCCGCCATCGCGGAACTCCGCGTCGAGCGGCCCCCCGCGGTCGAGCCGGGCACCGCGGTGCCCGCTCCCGCCCCCGCGTCCCAGTAGCGTCCGGCTGCGCCGGCAGCCGGACTCGACCGGGACCCCATGGACCAGAACGACTTTCAGTAGGTACGGCGGAGCGCCCCTCGGGGCTGACGCCTGCAGAGAATTAGTAGTGCGGACACGATGCGTCCCCGGGAAGCAGCGGGGCGCTCAGGGCGTTTGCCCAGGAGGAGGCGGCAATGACGGACACCACCAGCGGGACACGTGCAGGCAAGGGCGGTGCGGCCAAGGGCGGCAGGAGCGGCGCCAAGGCCGGCGCGACCGGCCAGGGTTCGGGCCTCCGCGTCGAACGCATCTTCACCACGCCCGGCGTCCACCCGTACGACGCGGTGAACTGGGAGCGCCGCGACGTCATCATGACCAACTGGCGTGACGGCTCGGTCAACTTCGACCAGCGCGGCGTCGAGTTCCCCGAATTCTGGTCGGTCAACGCCACCAACATCGTCACCAGCAAGTACTTCCGCGGCGCGCTGGGCACCCCGCAGCGCGAGTGGAGCCTCAAGCAGATCATCGACCGGGTGGTGCTGACCTACCGCGCCGCCGGCGAGAAGAACGGTTACTTCGCCTCCCCGGCCGACGCCGAGATCTTCGAGCACGAGCTGACCCACGCCCTCCTCCACCAGGTGTTCAGCTTCAACTCGCCGGTCTGGTTCAACGTCGGCACCCAGCAGCCGCAGCAGGTCAGCGCCTGCTTCATCCTGGCCGTGGACGACTCCATGGACTCGATCCTGGACTGGTACAAGGAAGAGGGGATGATCTTCAAGGGCGGCTCCGGCGCCGGCCTGAACCTCTCCCGGATCCGCTCCTCCAAGGAACTGCTGACCTCCGGCGGCAACGCCTCGGGCCCGGTCTCCTTCATGCGCGGCGCCGACGCCTCGGCCGGCACCATCAAGTCCGGCGGCGCGACCCGCCGCGCGGCCAAGATGGTGGTCCTGGACGTGGACCACCCCGACATCGAGGCCTTCATCGAGACCAAGGTCAAGGAGGAGGAGAAGATCCGCGCCCTCCGCGACGCGGGCTTCGACATGGACCTCGGCGGGGACGACATCACCTCCGTCCAGTACCAGAACGCCAACAACTCGGTCCGGGTGAACGACGAGTTCATGCAGGCCGTCGAGAACGGCACCGAGTTCGGCCTCCGCGCCCGGCTCACCGGCGAGGTCATGGAGACCGTCGACGCCAAGAGCCTGTTCCACAAGATGGCCGAGGCCGCCTGGGCCTGCGCCGACCCGGGCATCCAGTACGACACCACGATCAACCAGTGGCACACCTGCCCGGAGTCCGGCCGGATCAACGCGTCCAACCCCTGCTCCGAGTACATGCACCTGGACAACTCCAGCTGCAACCTCGCCTCGCTCAACCTGATGAAGTTCCTCCGCGAGGACGACACCTTCGACGTCGCGGCCTTCGCCCAGGTCGTCGAGCTGGTCATCACCGCGATGGACATCTCCATCTGCTTCGCCGACTTCCCGACCCAGAAGATCGGCGAGACCACCCGCGCCTACCGCCAGCTCGGCATCGGCTACGCCAACCTCGGCGCGCTGCTGATGGCCACCGGCCACGCCTACGACTCCGACGGCGGCCGCGCCCTGGCCGGTGCGATCACCTCGCTGATGACCGGCACCGCCTACCGCCGCGGCGCCGAGCTCGCCGACATCGTCGGCGCCTACGACGGCTACGCCCGCAACGCCGAGCCGCACCAGCGCGTCATGCGCCAGCACGCCGACGCCAACGCCGTCGCCCCGCGCGGCGACGACCTGGACAACCCGATCTGGGCGGCGGCCACCGAGACCTGGCAGGACGTGCTGCGGCTCGGCGCGCAGAACGGTTTCCGCAATGCCCAGGCCAGCGTGCTGGCCCCGACCGGCACCATCGGTCTGATGATGGACTGCGACACCACCGGTGTGGAGCCCGACCTCGCCCTGGTGAAGTTCAAGAAGCTGGTCGGCGGCGGCTCGATGCAGATCGTCAACGGCACGGTGCCGCGTGCGCTGAAGCGCCTCGGCTACCAGCCGGAGCAGGTCGAGGCCGTGATCGCCCACATCGCCGAGCACGGCAACGTGGTGGACGCCCCCGGGCTGAAGGCGGAGCACTACTCGATCTTCGACTGCGCCATGGGCGAGCGGGTCATCTCCGCGATGGGCCACGTCCGGATGATGGCCGCGATCCAGCCCTGGATCTCCGGCGCCATCTCCAAGACGGTGAACATGCCGGAGACGGCCACCGTCGACGAGGTCGAGGAGATCTACTTCGAGGCGTGGAAGCTCGGCGTCAAGGCGCTGGCCATCTACCGGGACAACTGCAAGGTCGGCCAGCCGCTCTCGGCGAAGAGCAAGAACGACGGCAAGGCCGAGGCGAAGCCCGCCGCCCCCGCCGCGGTCGAGAAGGTCGTGGAGTTCCGCCCGGTCCGCAAGCGCCTGCCCAAGGGCCGCCCGGGGATCACCACCTCCTTCACCGTGGGTGGCGCCGAGGGCTACATGACCGCCAACTCCTACCCGGACGACGGCCTCGGCGAGGTCTTCCTGAAGATGTCGAAGCAGGGCTCGACCCTGGCCGGGATGATGGACGCCTTCTCCATCGCCGTCTCGGTCGGCATGCAGTACGGCGTGCCGCTGGAGACCTATGTCTCGAAGTTCACCAACATGCGCTTCGAGCCGGCCGGTCTGACCGACGACCCGGACGTGCGGATGGCGCAGTCGATCGTCGACTACATCTTCCGCCGGCTGGCGCTCGACTTCCTGCCCTTCGAGACCCGCTCCGCGCTGGGCATCCACTCGGTCGAGGAGCGCCAGCGCCACCTGGAGACCGGCTCCTACGAGCCGACGGACGAGGACGACATGGACGTCGAGGGACTGGCCCAGTCGGCCCCCCGCGCCGTGGCCGCCCCCGCTCCGAAGCCCGCGCCGGCCCCGATCGTCATCCAGACGGCGCCGGTGCCGACCGCGCACAACTCCACCGAGCTGATGGAGATCCAGCAGGGCATCAACTCCGACGCCCCGCTCTGCTTCTCCTGCGGCACCAAGATGCGCCGCGCCGGCAGCTGCTACCTCTGCGAGGGCTGCGGCTCCACCAGCGGCTGCAGCTGACCGACCGCTGAGTGAGTGAACGACTGAGGGGGCCGACGGTGTCGGCCCCCTCAGTCGTTCCCCGGTCCGGCCGTTCCTCGGCGTCACACGGTCGGGGCCAGGTCCCGGGTGGTGCTGTCGGCCGGGACCTGGGCGGTGGCGGGGCGGGGGTTGCGGAGCAGGGCGGCGGCGAGCCCGAGAGCGGTCAGCAGCAGGGCGGTGGCCAGGGTGAAGGCGAGGCTGTAGCCGCCGGCGAGGGCGGCGGTCGCGGTGTCGCCGACGGCCCGGAGGCGGGTGCTGCGGGCGGTGGCCAGGGTGCCGGTGACGGCGACGCCCAGGGCCGCGCCGACCTGCTGGGTGGTGTTGAGCAGTCCGGAGACCAGGCCGGCGTCGCTGGGGCCGGCGTCGGCCATGCCGAGGGTGGTGACGGCGGTGATCGCCAGGCCGAAGCCGCCGGCCAGCAGCACGGTCGGCAGCACGTCGGACAGGTAGTGGCCGTGGGCGGGGAGGCGGGTGAGCAGGCCCAGGCCGAGGGCGAGCATCAGCAGTCCGGCGAGCAGGACGGCGCGCTCGCCGTACCGGGCGATGAACCGGGCGGCGAGGCCGAGCGAGAAGGCGGCGATGGACAGGGCGGCGGGGACCATGGCCAGCCCGGTGGCGGCCGGGCCGAGGTCCAGGACATGCTGGAGGTACTGGGCGATCAGCACCTGGAAGCCGAACAGCGCGGCGACGGTCAGCGCCTGGACCAGGTTGGCGCCGCTGACGTTGCGGGAGCGGAGCAGCCGGGGCGGGAGCAGCGGGTCGGCGGCGGTGGCCTGGCGGACGGCGAAGCCGAGCAGCAGCAGAGCGGCGAGCCAGGCGTCGTGGCCGTGGTCGACGATGGCGTAGACGCCGAGCATCAGGCCGGAGGTGACCAGCAGCGCCCCCGGGAGGTCGGCGCCGTGGCGCAGGCCGAGGCCGCGGTCGGCGCGGAGCAGTCGGAGCGCGGGGGCGACGGTGGCCAGGCCGATCGGCAGGTTGATGAAGAAGATCCAGTGCCAGCTCAGCTCCTGGGTGAGGATCCCGCCGAGCGCGAGTCCGACGGAGGCGCCGGCCGAGCCGGTGAAGCCGTAGACGGCGAAGGCACGGCGCAGTTCGCGGGGGTCGGGGAAGAGCCGGGTGATCATGCCGAGGCTGACGGCTGCGGTGAGCGCGCCGCCGACGCCCTGCAGCAGCCGGGCGCCGATCAGGGCGGCGGAGGTGGTGGCGATGCCGCAGAGCAGCGAGGCGGCGGTGAACAGGACCAGGCCGGCGATCAGCACCCGCCGGCGGCCGACCAGGTCGCCGAGGCGTCCGGCGAGCAGCAGCAGCCCGCCGAAGGGGATCAGGTAGGCGTTCATCACCCAGGCGAGGCCCGGGGCGGTGAGGTGGAGGTCGTTCTGGATGGTCGGCAGGGCGACGGTGACGATGGTGCCGTCGAGGACGATCATCAGGGTGCCGGTGCAGAGGACGGCCAGGGCGGCCCAGCGGGTGCGGTGTTCGTCGGGTACGGCGGACCGGGGGGTGTCGTGCCGGGGGGTGTCGGACCGGGGGGTGTCGGACCGGATCGGCTCGGGCTGGGTCATCTCGGCTCTCCCATGGGGAACTTATTGTTACTGAGGCCATCATGTGTGACCATGTGACCGGCCGTAAGGAGGCACTTTCATGTCCCAGGGACACACCGGTGTGACCGTGGAGGCGACGGCGGCGGACCTGGTCGCCGAGAGCTGCCCGATGATCGAGGTGCTGGGCCGGGTCTCCGGGAAGTGGAGCATCCCGATCCTGATGGCCGCGACCAGGGGGCCGATCCGCTTCACCGAACTGGAGCGGGCCATCCCGGACATCAGCCGGCGGATGCTGACGCTGACGCTCCGGAACCTGGAGCGGGACGGGCTGCTGACCCGTACCGTCTATCCGACGGTGCCGCCCAGGGTCGAGTACACGGCCACCGCCATGGCGGCCGAACTGCGCGGCACCCTGACCGAGCTGACGGTCTGGGCGGAACGGCACCGGTCGGGCGTCGACCGCGCCCGGGCCGCCTACGACGCGCAGCAGGCCCGCTGATGTCCGGCGCGTTCCGGTCACCCGGCTACCGTGACCCGCATGGCACGTCCACTGCGCATCGTCCTGGTCAGGCATGGCGAGTCCGAAGGGAACGTCGATGAATCGATCTACGAGCGGGTGCCGGACCACGCGCTGAAGCTCACCGGGCGGGGGCGGAAGCAGGCGCTGGCGGCGGGTGCGGAGCTGCGGGAGCTGCTCGGCGACGGGGCGGTCCAGGCGTATGTCTCGCCGTACCTGCGGACCCGGCAGACCTTCGACCTGATGGGCCTGGACCGGAACCGGCTGCGGGTGATGGAGGAGCCCCGGCTGCGCGAGCAGGACTGGGGCAACCTCCAGGACGTCGAGGACATCCACCGCCAGCGCGCGGCCCGTGCCGCCTACGGCCACTTCTTCTACCGCTTCACCCAGGGCGAGTCGGGCGCCGACGTCTACGACCGGGTCGGGGCCTTCTTCGAGACGCTGCACCGCAACTTCGAGCGGCCCGACTATCCGCCGAACGTGCTGCTGGTGACGCACGGGCTGATGATGCGGCTCTTCTGCATGCGCTGGTTCCACTGGTCGGTGGACGAGTTCGAGGCGCTGTCCAACCCGGACAACGGCGAGCACCGGACCCTGCTGCTGGGGGCGAACGGCAAGTACCGGCTGGACCGGCCCTTCGACCGCTGGATCTGAGGCATCGGTCTGAGGCATCGGTCCGAGGCATCGGTCTGAGGCATCGGTCCGAGGCATCGGTGGGTCCGGGCGGGACTCAGCCGACCGGGGACGGCAGGGCGGCGGCGAGTTCGCCGACGAGTTCCGGGTCGGCGTCCACCAGTGGGAGCCGGACCGGTCCGGCGGGCAGGCCGAGGAGGCGGAGCAGCGCCTTGGCGGTGACCGTGCCCGGGGCGGCGCCCATCATCGCGTCGATCAGCGGAAGCAGCAGCCGGTGCTGCCGCAGCGCCTCGGCGTTGTCGCCGGCGGTGTGGGCGTCCAGCACGGCGCGGGTCTGCTCCGGGGCCACGTTGGCGACGGTGCTGACGGCGCCGACGGCCCCGACGGAGTAGAGCGGGAGGTTGAGCTCGTCGGCGCCGGAGTAGTAGTCCAGGCCGCTGTCGGCGATCACCCGCGCGCTGCCGAGCAGGTCGTAGGCGGAGTCCTTCACGGCGGCGACCCGGGGGTGCTCGGCCAGCCGCAGCAGGGTCTCCCGGTGCAGCCGGACGCCGGTGCGCGCGGGGATGTCGTAGAGCATGACCGGGAGCCCCACCGCCTCGGCGACGGCGGCGACATGCCGGGCGATCCCCTCCTGCGAGGGACGGCTGTAGTAGGGGGTGACCACCAGCAGGCCGTGGGCGCCGGCGCGCTCGGCGGCCCGGGCCAGTTCGACGGTGTGCCGGGTGTCGTTGCTGCCGACGCCGGCGGTGACCCTGGCCCGGTCGCCGACGGCTTCGAGGACGGCGCGCAGCAGCCGGTCCTGTTCGGCGTCGGTGGTGGTCGGGGACTCGCCGGTGGTGCCGTTGAGGACGATGCCGTCGCAGCCGCGGTCGACCAGGTGGGTGGCGAGCGTCTGCGCGCCGAGGGGGTCGAGGCTGCCGTCGGGGTGGAACGGGGTGACCATCGCCGGGGCGATCCGGCCGAAGGGCGGGCGGTGTCGCTCCGGGGTCGTGCCTGCCGTCCCACTGGTACCTGTCATCGCGGTGGTCCTCTCGTGCGGGTGTGCCCCGGGGCCGATCTCCCCGGTCTCATCGTCGGCGAGCCGATGATGGAGCACCAGCGAATTGTCCTTCGGTCAACCGTGTAGCAGAGCTGAAGGGTTCGGCGGCCGTCCGGCGATTGTCGGACCCGCACGCGACGATGGGCGGCATGAGTACCTGGGATGAGACCGAGGCTGCCGCGCCGGAGCTCGCCGCGCTGGTGCGGGGGCGGTTCGAGGCGCACGGAATGGGCCTGCTGGCCACGCTGCGGCGGGACGGCTCGCCGCGGATCAGCGGGATCGAGCCGCTCTTCGCGCTGGGCGAGCTGTGGCTGGGGATGATGCCGGCCTCGCGCAAGGGCGAGGACCTGCGGCGCGACCCCCGGATGGCGCTGCACAGCGCCACCACCGACAAGGACGTGCAGGAGGGCGATGCCAAGATCGCGGGTCGGGCGGTGGAGGTGACCGCCGAGGGCCTGCGGCAGGAGTACCTGGAGGCGCTGAGTGCGGCGACCGGCTTCGAGCCGGAGGACTGCCAGGTGTTCCGGGTCGAGGTCACCGGGCTGTCGTTCGTCCGGCCCGGCGGCGACCATCTGGACGTCCACGCCTGGCGCGAGGGCGGTGGGCCGAGGCTGGTGCAGCGCAGCTGACCCCGGCACCGGTGCGGGGTGCCGGGGTCGGCGGCCGGGGCCGGGCGGTGGCAGGGCTGGGTGGTGGCGCGGCCGCGGGTCAGGCGACCATGGGCTGGACATCCTGCAGTGCGGGTTCGCGGCCGGGCTCGGGCCGCCCGGCCTTCACCGCGAACAGCGCCAGCGCGGCCGCGAGCAGTGCGAAGACCAGTCCCATCTGGAACGCGGTCGCGATGCCGTGGGCGAGCACCTGGCCGGCGTAGGGGGCGGGCAGTTGGTGGCTGTGGGCGAAGGCCGCGGCCTGCTTCGGGGTGGCGTGCGCCAGGAACCGCGCCGCCTGCTGCTTGCCGGCGTTGCGGTTGGCCGTGCCGAAGACGGTCACCAGGATGGACAGCCCCAGTGCGCCGCCGACCTGCTGGGTGGTGTTGAGCAGCCCGGAGGCCGAGCCGGTCTCGTGCGCGGCGACGCCGGAGACGGCGGTCAGCATGATCGGGACGAAGACGCTGCCCATGCCGAAGCCGAACATCAGCGTCGGGCCGAGGACCCCGTCCACATAGCCGCTGTGCACGGTGATCTGGGTCAGCCAGGCGACGGCGCCGCTGACCAGCAGCGTGCCGCCGACCATGAACGGCTTCGGGCCGATCCGGGTCTGCATCCGGGCCGAGATCTGCGCCGCGGTGATGATCGCCGCGCTGATCGGCAGGAAGGCGATGCCGGCCCGCAGCGGGCTGAAGCCCAGGATGTCCTGCACGAACAGGGTGATGAAGAAGAAGATGCTGAACATCGCCGCCGCCAGGCAGAGCATGATGCCGTAGCTGCCCGAGCGGTTGCGGTTGCGGAACATGTGCAGCGGGGTGATCGGCTGCGCGGTACGGGACTCGATCAGCAGGAACAGTCCGAGCAGCACCACTGAGAGCGCGAAGGAGCCGAGGGTCAGCCGGTCCGTCCAGCTCGACTCGGAGGCGCGGATGAAGCCGTACACCAGGGAGACCATGCCGAGCGTGCCGGTGAGGGCGCCGGGCAGGTCGAAGCGGCCGGGTCGGCGGGGGGAGTCGTTGATGTAGAGCGGCGCGAGCACGGCGATGGCGATGCCGATCGGCACGTTGACGAACAGCACCCAGCGCCAGGACAGCCAGGAGGTGAGCATGCCGCCGGCCAGCAGGCCGATCGCGCCGCCGGCCCCGGCCACGGCGGAGAAGACGCCGAAGGCGCGGTTGCGCTCCGGTCCCTCGGCGAAGTTGGTGGTGATCAGCGCGAGCGCGGTCGGCGAGGCGACGGCGCCGCCGACGCCCTGCAGCGCCCGGGCGCCGAGCAGCATCCACGGCGCGGTGGCCAGGCCGCCGAGCAGCGAGGCCAGGCAGAACAGCAGCACGCCGAAGATCAGCGTGGGACGGCGGCCGAGGATGTCGCCTATTCGTCCGCCGAGCAGCAGCAGCCCGCCGAAGGTGAGCGAGTAGGCGTCGATCACCCAGGACAGGTTGGTGGTGGAGAACTTCAGCGCGCCGGCGATGTGCGGCAGCGCGATGTTCACGATGGTGACGTCGAGCACGACCATCAGCTGGGTCGCGGCGATCACGGTGAGCGCGATGCCGGGGTGCTGGCCGCGCCTCGCCTGGGCGGGAGCGGACTGGTCAACGGTGACTGGTGCAGCCACGACGATCCCCCTGGACTATGAGTGAACGGGCCCGTTCACTAGAGTTGACGGTAGCGGCGCGGTCATTGTGAACGCAACCGTTCACTAAGGCCCGTTTTGGAGAGGTACCCGCCCATGACCACGACCAGCGAGAACACCCGGTCGGCAGCGTCTTCCCCGGGGGCGGCGGAGGCGGGTCCGTCCCCGGTCCGGCGGCGCGGCAAGGTCCTCGAACATGCGATCTTCGAGGCGGTTCTCGACGAACTGGTCAGCTCCGGCTACGCGATGCTCAGCATGGAGGCCGTGGCGACCCGGGCGCAGACCGGGAAGGCCTCGCTCTACCGCCGCTGGGGCTCCAGGGAGGCCCTGGTCCTGGACGCCCTCCAGGCCCTGCTGCCGGAGGCAGGACCCGCGCCCGACACTGGCGAACTGCGGGCGGACCTGCTGGAACTGGTCCGGCGGATGCGGGCGACCATGCTCTCCGTCCCCGGCCGGGCGGGTCGGGTCATCATGTCGGAGCTGGACCACGAACGGGGTGCGCCCTTCGCCGGGTTGATGCACGAACGGGTGATCCGTCCGGGCAAGGACCTGCTGCGGGAGCTGCTGGTCCGGGGCGTCGTGCGGGGTGACGTCCGTCCGGGCGCGGTCGGCGCCCCGCTGCTGCTGGACGTGGTGCCGGCGGTGCTGCTGTACCGCGCCAAGATGGTCGGACCGCCGACCGACGCGGAGATGGTCGTCCTGGTCGACGAGGTGCTGCTGCCCATGGTGCGGGCCTGAGGCGCGTCCGCACTCGACTGCCCCGGCGAACGTCAGTGCCCATCCGTGCCAGGGGCTGTGCGCACCGGGGACTCCCGGCCCGGGGGCCGGGTCGGCGCGCGTAACCTGGACGCCATGCCGATCACACCTCCGACCCACACCGTCGAACGCTCGCTCCGCCGGGCCGGGGCCGAGGTGGTGGCCGGGGTGGACGAGGTCGGCCGGGGCGCCTGGGCCGGTCCGGTCACCGTCTGCGCGGCCGTCACCGGCCTGCGCCGCGCCCCGGAGGGGCTGACCGACTCCAAGCTGCTCACCCCCCGCCGCCGGGCCGAACTGGCGCCGGTGCTGGCCGAGTGGGCCATCGCGCACGCCCTCGGCCACGCCTCCGCGCAGGAGTGCGACGAACTGGGGATGACGGCCGCGCTCCGGCTCGCCGCCGTGCGCGCCCTGGATGCGCTCCCGGTGCGTCCGGACGCCGTCATCCTCGACGGGAAGCACGACTACCTGGGCGCGCCCTGGCGGGTGCGGACGGTGATCAAGGGCGACCAGTCCTGCATCTGCGTCGCCGCGGCCTCGGTGATCGCCAAGGTCCTGCGGGACGACCTGATGGCGGAGATCGGCGCCGGCCATCCCGAGTTCGCCTTCGACGCCAACGCCGGCTACCCCTCCCCGGTGCACCGCGAGGCCCTGGCGGAACACGGCCCCACCCCGTACCACCGGCTCTCCTGGTCGTACCTGGACGCGCTTCCGAAGTGGCGGCACCTGAAGACCGTGCGCCGCTCCGAGGAGCAGGACGCCGGGCAGCTGTCGCTGGGCTTCTGACGGTGCGTCGGCCCGGCTCGCCGGGGTTGTCCGGCGTTCGGAAAGACGCCGTTGGGCCGGCGTACACCCGCCGTCAACGGGCCGCGTTTCTGCAGGGTGAGACAACGGAGCAGCCCCCTACCGGCTGTTCGACCCGGGCGAGTAAGCTCTGGGGCGCTGTGCGACGCCATCCGGTGTGCCGCCAGATTCTGCCGAGGAGCTGGAGATCCACAAGACCGCCCCGGGCCCGCGCGTACCGTCCAACGACGAGACGGAAACGACTGCCCGCACCACGCCTTCCCTGACACCCGCCGCACCCACCCTCAGTTCTTCCCCCGCTTCCGCTTCCCCCGGCCCGCGTCCGATTCCGCGCCCGGGACCGCCCGCCCGCCGACCCGACTCCGGACCGGCGCGCATCATCCCCAAGCCGGGCCCCGCGCCGCGCCGTCCGGCTGCCCCCGCCGCTCCTGCCCTCGTGGTCGAACGGGTCGAGGCCGCCCCCGAGGTCGCCCTCGAACGTGCGGACGACGCGCTCGACCGACTGCTCGACGCCGGTCGCGCGCCCGGCCAGGTACTGGTTCTGACGACCGGTGAGCCCCACCCGTGGCAGCAGCACGAGGAGTCCTTCGGCGCCGAGCGCTACTGGGCGCAGCTCGACGAGGCCCAGGACGTCTTCTACGCCGACGTCAGCGCGTGCCGTCCGGTCACCCGCGAGGTCGTGATCCTGGTCGTGAACGGCGGATCGCCGACCGTGGTCGAGGGCGCGCTCGCGCTCGCCCAGGTCCGGGCCACCGCCCTGCTGGTGGTCTGCGGCGCGGCCGGGTAGGCCACGCCGGTCGTCACCGCGCGCGCAGGCTCCCGGTCCGGGCCGACCGGGAGCCGGTCAGCACCGCGCGCACCGGTTCGGCCAGGGCCCGCACCGGCCGGGTCCCGACCGGCAGGGTGCTGACGGTCCGTACGGTCTCCTGGGCCCAGGAGCCGGCGTTCGGGCAGCGGCCCCGGCGTCCGTCGCCGAGGACCTGCCAGCCGGCGTCGGTCAGCGTGACGTAGGCGCCGCAGCGCAGCCCGTGCAGTACCGAGGCGTCCTGCAGCGCCCACATCCAGGCGCCGTCCTCGTCGGTCCAGTCCGGCGTGCCGCGGCGGCAGAGCATCAGTACGGCGGTGCGGGCCGGGCTGGCGCGCCGCAGGTCGTGCGGGACGATCCGGCGCAGCTGGTCGAGCAGGGCGTTGCGGTACAGCCAGCCGTCGCCGGAGCCGGAGCGGGTGCGCGGGGAGAGCGGGGTGCCGCCGGTCTCGCCGCTGCCGAAGGAGGCTCCGGCGACGATCCGGCCCTCGGGGTCCAGCACCCCGAGCACGACGGTGCCCGGGCTCGGCCGGTGCACCCGGTGCAGGTCGCCGACCAGCGCCCGGGGGTCGCGCAGCAGCAGCGGCGCGGCCTCGCGCCAGTCGGCCGGGGCGAGGGATCTGTGCAGGGCGGTCGGGCCCACCGCGGCAGCGCCCACGGCAGCGGGGCCCACGGCAACGGAGTTCAAGCCCAAGACCACTCCTTCCCCATACCCGCGCAGGGCACCTCGGTGCTGCGGACAGGGACCGGGCCCGCCGTGGCACTGGCCAATTCTCACGTCCTCGGGCCTGATGCGGCAACGGCAGCCCTGTCGGAAGTGTCACCGATCAGACGCTTTGCCGCTTATATTCCAGCATTGATTACGATCATGCACGGTTAGGCGCTCCCGGGGGAGGCTGACCAGCCGTCAGTCGAATCGGGGGCCGCCGTTCCGGCTGCGGGTTCGCGCGATGTCGGTGCTGTCCGGTTGCATGGGGGCATGAGCGACATGGAACTGCGTGCCGAGGCCGATGCTGTGCTGGCCCGTCTGGTGGGGGACGGGAGCGGTACGGCGCGTCTGCGTGAGGACCAGTGGCAGGCGATCGAGGCGCTGGTGGTGGGTCACCGCCGGGCGCTGGTGGTGCAGCGGACCGGGTGGGGGAAGTCGGCGGTGTACTTCGTCGCCACCTCGATGCTGCGCAAGCGCGGCGCCGGTCCGACGGTGATCATCTCGCCGCTGCTGGCGCTGATGCGGAACCAGGTGGAGTCGGCCGCGCGCGCCGGGATCGCCGCACGGACGATCAACTCGGCCAACCCGGAGGAGTGGGACGCGGTCCAGGCGGAGGTCGCGGCCGGGACCGTGGACGTGCTGCTGGTCAGCCCGGAGCGGCTGAACTCGCCCGACTTCCGCGAGTCGGTACTGCCCCGGCTGGCCGCCACCACCGGCCTGCTGGTGGTGGACGAGGCGCACTGCATCTCGGACTGGGGGCACGACTTCCGCCCGGACTACCGGCGGCTGCGCACCATGCTGGCGGAGCTGCCGGCCGGGGTGCCGGTGCTGGCCACCACGGCGACGGCGAACGCCCGGGTCACCGCCGACGTGGCCGAGCAGCTGGGCACCGGCGGGGACGAGGCCCTGGTGCTGCGCGGGCCGCTGGACCGGGAGAGCCTTCGTCTCGGCGTGCTCCGGCTGCCGGACGCGGCGCACCGGCTGGCCTGGCTGGGGGAGCGGCTGGGCGAGCTGCCGGGCTCGGGAATCATCTACACGCTGACGGTCGCGGCGGCGGAGGAGGTCGCGGCGTTCCTGCGTCAGCGCGGCTACCCGGTTGCCTCCTACACCGGGCGGACCGAGAACGCGGACCGGCTGCGGGCCGAGGAGGACCTGCTGGCCAACCGGGTGAAGGCGCTGGTGGCGACCTCGGCGCTGGGGATGGGTTTCGACAAGCCGGACCTCGGCTTCGTGGTCCACCTGGGGTCGCCCTCGTCCCCGATCGCCTACTACCAGCAGGTCGGCCGCGCCGGGCGCGGGGTGGACCACGCGGACGTGCTGCTGCTGCCGGGGCGCGAGGACGAGGCGATCTGGGCCTACTTCGCCTCGGTGGGCTTCCCGCCCGAGGAACAGGTGCGGCGCACCCTGGCCGCGCTGGAGCAGGCCGGCCGGCCGCTGTCGCTGCCGGCCCTGGAGCCGCTGGTGGAGCTCCGGCGCTCGCGACTGGAGACGATGCTCAAGGTCCTGGACGTGGACGGCGCGGTCAAACGGGTGAAGGGCGGCTGGACCGCGACCGGACAGCCGTGGACCTACGACGCGGAGCGGTACGCCTGGGTCGCCCGGCAGCGGGAGGCCGAGCAGCAGGCGATGCGGGACTACGTGTCGACCACCGAGTGCCGGATGGAGTACCTCCAGCGGCAGCTGGACGACGAGAAGGCGGCCCCCTGCGGCCGCTGCGACAACTGCGCCGGGCCCTGGCTCGACGCCGCCGTCTCCTCCGGGGCGCTGGCCGGGGCGGCCGACGAGCTGGACCGCCCCGGGGTCGAGGTCGAGCCGCGCCGGATGTGGCCCTCGGGCATGCCCGCGGTCGGGGTCGACCTCAAGGGCCGGATCCCGGCGGGCCAGCAGGCGGCCACCGGCCGGGCGCTGGGCCGGCTGTCCGACATCGGCTGGGGCAACCGGCTGCGCCCGCTGCTCGCGGAGCAGGCGGCGGACGGACCGGTGCCGGACGACGTGCTGGCCGCCGTGGTGACGGTGGTGGCCGACTGGGCGCGCTCGCCGGGCGGCTGGGCGGCCGGAGTCCCCGACGCGGCGCCGCGGCCGGTGGGCATCGTCGCGATGCCCTCGCGCTCCCGCCCGCAGCTGGTGGGCTCGCTGGCCCAGGGGCTGGCCCGGGTCGGCCGGCTGCCGCTGCTGGGCAGCCTGGCGTACACCCCGCAGGCGGGAGTCCACCCGGCGCACCGGAGCAACTCCGCCCAGCGGCTGCGCGCCCTGGCCGCCTCCTTCGCCGTCCCCGAGGAACTCGCCGCGGCCCTGGCCGCCACCCCGGGGCCGGTGCTGCTGGTGGACGACTGGACCGACTCCGGCTGGACCCTGGCGGTGGGCGCCCGGCTGCTGCGCCAGGCCGGCGCCGAACAGGTCCTGCCGCTGGTCCTGGCCCTGGCCGGCTAGCCGGGGCGGGGCAGCGGGCTCCGGCGGCCGGCCGGGGCGGGCGGCGCGGCGGGGGTCAGCGGGGGCCGAGCCGACTCCAGTTCCTGGGCCCACCAGGACGTCGCGGTGGGCGGCTTCGACGACTCCAGCATCGCCGCGGCCACCCGCCCGGGGCTGACGACGGTCCGTCAGCCCCGGGACCGGATCAGTGCGGAGATGGTCCGGCTGCTGCTGTCGCTGATCGCCGGCGAGCCGCCGGCCTCGGTGATCCTGCCGACGGAGCTGGTGCGGCGCGGCTCGGCGTGAGCGGGACCCCTGCCCGGTTGGCCACGGGTGAAGCAGGAACGGTTCTGCTTCACCCGTGCGGGTGGCGGAGTTTTCCACAGCCGCCGATTCGTCCACAGGTGGCGCCGAACGGACGGGCGGTGTCGGCCGTCGGCCCGAAGCTCGACCCATGAACGAGAACCCGCGCACCCCCGCCCGCTCCTCCTTCGAGCACCCCGTCGTCCGGATGCGGACCCCCGCCGACATGGTCGACGCCCTGCCCTACCTGCTCGGCTTCTTCCCCAACGACAGCATCGTGGCCCTCGGCCTCCAGGGGCCGCGCCGCAGCCAGGGCGGCACGGTCCGGGTCGACATCCCCGAGCCCGGCGCCTGGCCGCGCGCGGCCGAGGAGGTCGCCCGATTCCTGGTGGCGCTCTCCGAGCACCGCGACCGCCGTCCGGACGCCGTGATCGTCTACCTGTGCCGCGACCCCGCCCCGGGGCAGTCCGGTCAGGAGACCGCCGAGGGGCTGCGTCCGCTGGCCCTCGCCCTGGCCGAGGCCTTCGCGGCGGTCGGCATCCCGGTCCACGAGTCGCTCTGCGTCGTGGACGGCCACTGGTGGTCCTTCAGCTGCGGGGACGCCCGCTGCTGCGATCCCGGCGGTACGCCGGTCGACCGCCCCGGCAGCACACCGCCGGTCGCGGCGGCCGCCGCCTACGCCGGCATCCAGCTCCGGGGGAGTCTGAAGGCACTGCAGCAGGCCCTCGACCCGGAGGGCGCGCCGACCGCCGAGGCCCAACTGCAGGCCTTCGAGGAGGCGGTCCCGGCACTGGTCGAGGAACTCCTCCGGAGCGGCGGCCGGGAGGCCGTCCGGCGGCGCACCAACGAACTGGTGGACATTGCCGTCGCCCGGTTCCGGGCGGGCGCCGAGGACCTTCCGGTCGCCGAGGCGGCCCGGCTGATCCTCGGGCTCCAGGACCGGCTGGCCCGGGACCGGGCCGCGGAATGGCTCGACCCGCCCGACGTCGAGCACGCCCAGCGGCTCTGGCGGTTCCTGGCCCGGCGCTGCGCCGTGCCCTTCGACAGCCATGCGGCGGCCCCGCTCGCCCTGCTCGGCTGGACGGCCTGGGTGACCGGCGACACGGTCACCGCCCGGGTCGCGCTCGGTCGGGCCCTGGTGGCCGACCCGGACTACACCTTCGCCCAACTGCTCTACGAGGCGGTCAACACCGGCGCCGAACCGCGCTCGCTGTGCGCGACGCTCAGGGCGGAGCGCCGGGCCCGGCAGCGGCGGGCCAGGCGTCCCGCCGGTCGCAGACGGGTGCTGCGCGGGCCCCGGGTGCGGAGCTGAGCGTGCCCCGGCGGCGTCCCGGCGGGCCCGCGCCCGGCCGGGGCGGTAGTCCGCTCGGACGGAACTCGGACCCGGGGAGCTGTTTATCGTCACAGCGACGACTAGGATCGACCCCATGTCGCGTTACGATCCGTCGGCCTTCCCCCCATTCGCGGTCACGGTCGACCTGGTGGTGTTGACCGTGCGCGATCATGCGCTGTGCGCTCTGATGGTGCGCCGCGGCGAGCCTCCCTACCAGGGCTTCTGGGCCCTGCCGGGCGGATTCGTGCGCCCGGACGAGGGGCTGATCGAGGCCGCCGCCCGGGAGCTCGCGGAGGAGACCGGGCTGCGCACCCACGGCGCGCCCGGGCAGGGTCCCGGCGTCGGGGCCCACCTGGAGCAGCTGGCCACCTACGGCGACCCGCAGCGTGACCCGCGGATGCGTGTGGTCAGCGTCGCCCATCTGGCGCTCGCCCCCGACCTGCCCACCCCCCGCCCCGGCGGGGACGTCCGCAGCGCCCGCTGGGCCCCGGTCGAGGAGCTGCTCGGCAGCGGCAAGGACGACGGGCTGCTGCTGGCCTTCGACCACACCCGGATCCTCGCGGACGGGGTGGAGCGGGCCCGCTCCAAGATCGAGTACTCCTCGCTCGCCACCGCGTTCTGCCCGGAGGAGTTCACCGTCGGGGAGCTGCGCCGGGTCTACGAGTCCGTCTGGGGCGTCGCCCTCGACCCGCGGAACTTCCACCGCAAGGTCACCGGCACCCCCGGCTTCCTGGTCCCGGCCGGCGGTACGACCACCCGCCAGGGCGGACGTCCGGCCCAGCTGTTCCGCGCCGGGAGCGCGACCGTGCTGAACCCCCCGATGCTCCGCCCGGAGAACTGACGCGGGAGCGGGCTCCCGGCCGACGGTGTCAACGCGCCGTAGACGGCAATACCACGCACGGTGACGGCGCCGGTCTATGGTGCTGGCTACGGGGACGTCCGGCTCCCCGCCGACGCGGGGGTGATCCTCTCCATGTTCCAGGCGATCGGGCTGACCAAGAGCTACCGCCGGGGCCGTCCTCCGGCGCTGCTCGACCTCTCCTTCGACGCGCGGCAGGGGCAGGTCACCGCACTGCTGGGCCCGGTGGGCTCGGGCCGGACCACCGCGCTGCTGCTCGCCCTCGGGCTGGAGCGCGGCCGGGGTGCGGCGCTCTTCGACGGCCGCCCCTACCGCCGGATCCGCTGCCCCGAGCGCGAGGTCGGGGTGGTCCTGTCCGAGCACGACCGTCCGCCGCGCCACCCCGACCGCCGGGCCCGGGGGCACCTGCGGATGCTCGCGGCGGCGGCCGGGGTCCCGGCCCGGCGGGCCGAGCAGATGCTGGAGCAGACCCGGCTGGTCGGGGCCGGCGAGCACCGGCTGCGCACCTTCTCGCCCGGGATGAACCGGCGGCTGGCCCTGGCCGAGGCGCTGCTCGGCGATCCGCGCACGCTGCTGCTGGACGAGCCGACGCAGGACCTCTCGCCCAAGAACTGCGAGTGGTTCCACGCCGTACTCCGGGCTTTCGCCGCCGGGGGCGGCACCGTCCTGGTCACCGTGCGCAGCCCGCAGGAGGCGGCGGCGCTGGCGGACCGGGTGGTCACCCTGGAGCACGGGCGGCTGCTGGCCGACCAGCCGGTGGCGGAGTTCCTGCGGACCCGGCTGCACGACGAGGTGTCGGTGGCCGGTCCCCGGATCGGCCGACTGGCCGACCTGCTCACCCAGTCGGGCGCCCAGGTCCGCCGGGAGGGCGGTGCCCGGATCTCGGTCGGCGGGGTCAGCCGGACCGAGATCGGCGAGTTGGCCTTCCGGCACGGCATCCTGCTGCACGAGCTCGCGGACCGTCCCGGCACCGTCTCCGCCGAGCCGACCGCGGTCGCGCCGGCGACGGAGGCGCCGGAGGCGGTCGCGGCTCCGCCCGCCGGGGTCGGGATCCCCGCCGGGCAGCGCGCGGAGCAGCGGCACTCGCGACTGCAGCCGGTGCGCCAGTCCACCCGGACCTCCGTCGGGCCGCCGGCCCGGCAGCCCGCCGAGACCGCCCAGCCCGTCCAGTCAACCCGGCCCGCCGAGGAAGTGGCGCAGCTGGCGCAGGTGGTTCCGCAGGCGACCGACAGCGAGACCGGCGAGACCGTGGTCGTGCTGACGCCCGGTGCGGTCGTGTCGGCCTCGGTCGTCGTCCAGCAGCCCGCCGCCGGACCCCGCACCAGTTCCGCAGGAGACGTCCAGTGAAGGCCCTGACCTACGAGCGCCGCCGACTCACCGGCGTCCGCTCCACCTGGTTGATCGTCCTCGCCGTGCTGGTGCTGGATGCCGCGCTGGCCGAGGTGACCGTGCGGCAGGCGGCGCTGGCCGAACCGGTCCGGGTGCTGACCGCCGGCGTGCCGCTGCTGCCCCTGCCGCTGGCAGCGATCGGCGCGGGTGCGCTCGGCGCGCTCTCCTACGGCCACGAGATCCGCTATCCGGGACTGCGCCCGCTGCTGCTCGCCCCCCGGCGCCGGCTCGCCCTGCTGCTCGCCAAGCTCACGGTGATCGGCGTCGTCTCGGCCCTGCTGGCCCTGGCGACGCTCACCCTCGACGCCGTTCTGCTGCACCTGGCCGGCGATGCCGGGGCCTTCGAACACGCGCTCCTGCACGGCCGCTTCCCGCAGGCGCTGGCCGGCTTCGTCGCCCTGGTGGTGGCCGGCGGCTGGATCGGCCTGCTGGCGGCCGGGCTGCTGCGCAGCGCCGCCGCCGGGCTGCTGGTCCTGGTCGCGCTCCCACTGCTGGTCGAACCGGTGCTCAGCCTCCTGCGCGGGGACGCCCTGCTGCCGCCGCGGGGGCTGGGGCTGTCCCGGTTGCACGCCTTCTACCCGGTCGACACCCGGCACGCGTGGTTCTACGGCCCGCTCAGCGGTCTGCGCGGCGCCCTGCCGCTGTCCTCGGTCGCCCTGGCCACGCTCGTCGCCGCACCGGTGCTGGTGCTGCTGACCGGCTACCTGCTGCTGCTCCCGCGCCGACGCGGCATCTGAGCGGAGCCCCGCCGGGTCACCGCGAATGACCCGGTGAACATATGTGCGGGGGCTTGTGGGGGTCGGGGACGATCCATCCGGATATGACGTCAATTATGTAGAGACGGGCGATCACCCTTTCGTGTGCTTTTCACGAAAGTCCTCAAGCTGAGGCGCGCGAAGGCCGACAAAGGAGAGGTGAGTACCGTTGCGCATCCCCCCATGACCACCGCCCGCCTGTCCGAGACGTCCCGCTCCGGACTCGGCGAGCTGGACCGCTTCCCCGTCGGCGAACGCACTGCCGAGCGGGCCTTCCCCGAGCGCGGCACGCCCGGACCCTCCCCCCGCTGGGACGCTCCCGAACCGGAGCTCGGCCGCGCCCGCCGCTCCTCGGGCAGCCGGGGCCGAGGGCTGCACGGGCAGCTCGTCCAGCAGCTCGGACAGATGATCGTCTCCGGCGACCTCGGGGCCGACCGCCCGCTGGTGCCCGAGGAGATCGGCCAGCGCTTCGAGGTGTCCCGCACCGTCGTCCGCGAGTCGCTGCGGGTGCTGGAGGCCAAGGGGTTGGTCAGCGCCCGCCCCAACGTCGGGACCCGGGTGCGTCCGGTGGCGGACTGGAACCTGCTCGACCCGGACATCATCGAGTGGCGCGCCTACGGGCCGCAGCGCGACGACCAGCGCCGGGAGCTCTTCGAGCTGCGCTGGGCCATCGAGCCGCTGGCCGCCCGGCTGGCCGCGGGCCACGGCCGGGACGAGATCCACCAGCGGATGGTGGACATGACCGAGATCATGAGCCACGCCGCCGAGCAGGCCGACCAGGTCACCTTCAGCCGGGCCGACACCGAGTTCCACACCCTGCTGCTGGAGCTCTCCGGCAACCGGATGCTGGAGCACCTGGCCGGGATCGTCGGTTCCGCGCTCAATGTCTCCGGCGGCCCGATCACCTCCTGCGAGCGGCCCTCCGAGCCCTCGGTCGGACTCCACACCCGGCTGGTCGACGCGCTGGGGACCGGCGACGGGACCGCCGCCGAGGCGGCGATGCGGGCGCTGCTCACCGTCCACCCCGAGGTCGACCATGTGGTCCCGGCGCCGCGCGAGCACTGAGCCGCGACCACCGCACCCGGCGTCCCAGGCCGGGCCCGACCGACCGGGCCCGGAACGCCCGCCGCCGGCCCACCCCGGTACCGCTGCCCGTTCCTCGCCGCCGCCAGCTCTTCGAACAGATCGAACACCGGGGCCTCCGCCCCACCCGAGACCGTCGTCCCACTCACCGGGCGGCGGTCTCCGGCGTTCCCGGCCCCGACGGCCCGACCGCCCCGACGGCCCGACGGCCCGACCGCCCCGATGGCCCCACCGCCCTGACGGCCCGAGCACGCTGACGGCCCGAGCACGCTGACGGTCCGACCGACCCTGGGGGCCCGACCGACCTGCGGTGCGTCAACCTCGCGCCCCGCCGATTGCTCCACTCGGCTTCCGCCCGCGCCCGCCCTCCCGGGAGCGGGCGTCACTGGATCGGGCGACGGGCGGAATGAGATTCCATCGTTCGGCGTTGAGGGGGGTACTCCTAGGGCGGAGAGTGTGACCTGCGCCACGAAAGCGGGGCGTAACACTTCTCCCCGCACAGCGATGTGTACGGAGGTGGCCTTTGGAGGGAAGTCCTTCGGACGTCCCTCTGCACCACACAGGTACCACTCCAGCAGTTTGATCCTCAGTTTTCCAGAACCTGCCCCTCTCGGGCGGGTTTCTGTCCACTCACGTCCGAGAGGTTGTTCGTGTCGGCCAGCACATCCCGTTCGCTCCCCCCCGAAATCGCCGAGTCCACCGCGCTGATGGATCTCATCGAGCGGGGCAAGGCACAGGGGCAGATCGCCGGCGATGACGTGCGCCACGCCTTCGAGGTAGACCAGATCCCGGTCACCAAGTGGAAGAACGTCATGCGCAGCCTCAACCAGGTCCTCGACGAGGAGGGTGTGACGCTGATGGTGAGCGCGGCGGAGTCATCTGCGCCCAAGCGCCCCCGCAAGAGTGTCGCGGCGAAGACCACGGCGACCAAGGCCACGGCGACAAAGGCCGTGACCTCGCGCACGGTTCCGCCGACGACCACGACCCGCCCGGCGGCCCCGAGCGCCGTCGCCGCGGCCAAGCCGATCGCCGCCGTGCCCGCGCTGGGCCCCGTCGGCGACCTGGGCGAGGCCGAGGGCCCCTTCGAGGCACAGGCAAGCCCCCCGGCCAAGAAGGCCGTGGCGAAGAAGGCGGTGGCCAAGAAGGCCGCCCCGGCGAAGAAGACCGCGGCCAAGAAGACCGCCGCGGGCAAGGCGGGCAAGTCGGACGACGACCTCGGACCCGAGGACGAGGCGGCCGAGGAGCCCACTGTCAAGGTCGAGGGCGAGCCGGTCGAGGGCGAGGAGGAGTCGCAGGGCTTCGTCCTCTCCGACGACGACGAGGACGACGCGCCCGCGCAGCAGGTCGCCGTCGCCGGTGCCACCGCCGACCCGGTCAAGGACTACCTGAAGCAGATCGGCAAGGTCCCGCTGCTCAACGCCGAGCAGGAGGTCGAGCTGGCCAAGCGGATCGAGGCCGGGCTCTTCGCCGAGGACAAGCTGGCCGCCGCCGACAAGCTGGTTCCCAAGCTCAAGCGCGAGCTGGAGATCATCGCCGAGGACGGGCGCCGCGCCAAGAACCACCTGCTGGAGGCCAACCTCCGACTCGTGGTCTCGCTGGCCAAGCGTTACACCGGCCGCGGCATGCTCTTCCTGGACCTGATCCAGGAGGGCAACCTCGGTCTGATCCGTGCGGTCGAGAAGTTCGACTACACCAAGGGCTACAAGTTCTCCACGTACGCCACCTGGTGGATCCGCCAGGCGATCACCCGCGCCATGGCCGACCAGGCCCGCACCATCCGCATCCCGGTGCACATGGTCGAGGTCATCAACAAGCTCGCCCGGGTGCAGCGGCAGATGCTCCAGGACCTGGGCCGCGAGCCCACGCCGGAGGAGCTGGCCAAGGAACTCGACATGACCCCGGAGAAGGTCGTCGAGGTCCAGAAGTACGGGCGCGAGCCGATCTCGCTGCACACCCCCCTGGGTGAGGACGGCGACAGTGAGTTCGGCGACCTGATCGAGGACTCCGAGGCGGTCGTCCCGGCCGACGCGGTCAGCTTCACCCTGCTCCAGGAGCAGCTGCACTCGGTCCTGGACACGCTGAGCGAGCGCGAGGCCGGTGTCGTCTCGATGCGCTTCGGTCTGACCGACGGTCAGCCGAAGACCCTGGACGAGATCGGCAAGGTCTACGGGGTGACCCGGGAGCGGATCCGGCAGATCGAGTCCAAGACCATGTCGAAGCTGCGCCACCCGTCGCGGTCCCAGGTGCTGCGCGACTACCTGGACTGATCCCTCGCGATCACCGACCGAAGGGCCGGGGCCCGGAGCCGAGTGCTCCGGGCCCCCGGCCCTTCGGCGTCGCTCACCCTTCGAAGGCGTGTTCCCACCCGTTCGGCGGCAGGTCGGTCGGACACGCCGGGTGACCGGTCAACTACGCTGTGCCCTTCGGTCGGTGACGGGGCGGAGGGGTGGAGCGGGTGGCGGTCATGGTGGGCGCGAAGAGGTTCGACCGGGTGGCGGGGCGCAGGGCACTGCTGGTCCTGCTCGCGGCGCTGCCGGCGGCGGTGGTGACCGTGCCGCCGCCCGCCTACGCGATCATCGGCGGCGAGTCGGCCACCATCGCGCAGTATCCGTGGATGGTCGGGCTGGCGAGCCGCTCGGTCTACGGCGGGGTGCGCTCCGGCCAGTTCTGCGGCGGCGTGCTGGTCTCGCCGACCAAGGTGGTCACCGCCGCGCACTGCCTCTACGACGAGGCCACGATGCAGCCGGCCGACCGCCCGGACCTGAAGGTGATCGTCGGCCGGACCGACCTCTCCACCGCCGACGGGGAGGAGGTCCCGGTCAGCAGTGTGTGGATCGACCCGGACTACTCGATGCACACCAACACCTGGGACGTGGCGGTGCTCACGCTGGCCGAGCCGCAGTCGGAGCGGGCGGTGCTGCCGATGGTGGGTCAGGGCGAGACCGCCCCCTACCGGGCCGGGACCATGGCGACCGTCCTCGGCTGGGGGGACATCCGCGGCGACGGCGACTACCCGATGGACCTCCATGCGGTGCAGCTGCCGCTGATCGGTGACGCCACGTGTGCCCGTGACTACCCGACGGGCGGGGAGAACCTGTTCCAGTCGCGGATGATGGTCTGCGCCGGGGAGCAGACCACCGGCGGGCGCGACGCCTGCCAGGGGGACAGCGGCGGCCCGCTGGTGGTGGCCGGGCGACTGGTCGGGCTGGTCTCCTGGGGGACGGGCTGCGCCCAGCCGGGCTATCCCGGCGTCTACACCCGGCTGGCGGCGATGGCCGACGCGGTGCGTGCCCAACTGTGAGCCCGGAGTGAGTGCGGGGCGGGCTCGCGGCGGGTGCTGTGACCGGGCTGCGCCGTCGAGTTGAAGCTGTGTGAGCTGAAACACACTCGGGCCGGGCAGTGAACCCTGGGTTCACTGCCCGGCCCGAGTGCCTCAGCGGTCAAGCTCCGGTGGTGCAGCTCGTCGTCGGGGCTGCCTCAGCGGCAGCCGGGGAACGCCTCAGCGGTCCTCATCGCTCGCGGAGGTGGAGGCGGCCGTCAACCGGCCGGTCTCGTCCTGTATGTCAGCTGCGATCTTCTTCAACTCCGGCTCGAACTTGCGGCCGTGGTGAGCGCAGAAGAGCAGCTCGCCGCCGGTTGCCAGCACGACGCGCAGGTAGGCCTGGGCGCCGCACCGGTCGCAGCGGTCAGCTGCGGTCAGCGGGCTCGCGGGGGTCAGAACTGTAGTCGTCACGTCGCCTCTTCTCTAGCTCGACGAGCTGTCGTACCAGGGTCAACATCCAACCAGGCCGAAAACGTTCCCGCTCACGGCTTTTCTTTTTGTGAACTGGAGTGCTTCCGGCGGTTGTGCCGGGGTTGGGGCGGAGACGGCGGTGTCGCTGCCGCTGTTTGCATTCTCTTGTCAGAGAGGACGTGCCCTGAGTGCCTATGGTTCATGCCTGCCGGAGGCTGTGGCATGCGCTTCACTCGAACGCAATATCGAACGCTCGTGCGAAGTGCGCGTAGCATAAGCCCCGCGCAGGTCGAAGCAGAAGCCCCAGCCCGCACACCGGTAGCCTGCAACCCGGCACCATTGACGCCATGGTGCACCGGCCGCCCGACCGGAAGCCAGGGGAAGGGGCCGTGTTCGCGCTCCGCGTAGCGCCGAGCCGCCCATTCGCGGCAGTCGGCACGGCGGCGCCGGCGGCAGGAACAGCAGTCGGAGCAGTAGTCGGACCAGACCGAGGAGAAGTGCCCGCGTGACCGCCGAAACGACCGTGCAGACCGCCAGCTCCCTGCGGGGTGCCGGGGGGGCCAGCAACGACGGCTCCAACTACACCGCGCGGCACCTGCTTGTCCTCGAAGGATTGGAGGCGGTCCGCAAACGCCCCGGCATGTACATCGGCTCCACCGACAGCCGGGGTCTGATGCACTGCCTCTGGGAGATCATCGACAACGCCGTGGACGAGTCGCTGGCCGGCTACTGCGACCGGATCGAGGTGTTCCTCCACGCCGACAACTCGGTCGAGGTCCGCGACAACGGCCGCGGCATCCCGGTCGACGTCGAACCGAAGACCGGCCTGTCCGGGGTCGAGGTCGTGATGACCAAGCTCCACGCCGGCGGCAAGTTCGGCGGCGGCTCCTACGCCGCCTCCGGCGGCCTGCACGGCGTCGGCGCCTCCGTCGTCAACGCGCTCTCCGCGCGGCTGGACGTCGAGGTCGACCGGAGCGGCCACACCCACGCCATAAGCTTCCGGCGGGGCACCCCGGGCCGCTTCGCGGGGGAGGGCCCGGAGAGCGCCTTCACCCCGGCGAACGGGCCCGAGAAGGTCCGGAAGGCGCCGCGCGGGCGCACCGGCACCCGGGTCCGCTACTGGGCCGACCGGCAGATCTTCCTCAAGGACGCCCGGCTCTCGCTGGAGAACCTGCACGCCCGTGCCCGGCAGACGGCCTTCCTGGTCCCCGGGCTGACCATCGTGGTCCGCGACGACCGGGCCATCGACGGGGCCCCCAGCGACGAGCAGGTCTTCCGCTTCGACGGCGGGATCGCCGAGTTCTGCGACTTCCTGGCCCCGGACAAGGCGGTCTGCGACACGCTGCGGCTGAACGGCTCCGGCACTTTCAAGGAGACCGTCCCGGTCCTCGACGACCTCGGCCACATGACCCCCACCGAGGTCACCCGCGAACTCGGGGTGGACATCGCGCTGCGCTGGGGCACCGGCTACGACACCACCCTGCGCTCCTTCGTCAACATCATCGCCACCCCCAAGGGCGGCACCCACGTCTCCGGCTTCGAGCGCTCGCTCACCAAGACCCTGGGCGAGGCGCTGCGGTCGGCCAAGCTGCTCCGGGTCGCCGAGGACGACATCACCAAGGACGACGCCACCGAGGGCCTCACCGCCGTGGTCACCGTCCGGCTGGCCGAGCCGCAGTTCGAGGGCCAGACCAAGGAGGTGCTCGGCACCTCCGCCGCCACCCGGATCGTCTCCGCCGTCGTGGCCAAGGAGCTCAAGGAGTTCCTGACCTCCGCCAAGCGGGACGACAAGGCGCAGGCCCGCGCGATCATGGAGAAGGTGGTCGCCGCCGCCCGCACCCGGGTCGCCGCCCGGCAGCACAAGGAGGCCCAGCGCCGGAAGACCGCGCTGGAGACCAGCTCGCTCCCGGCCAAGCTCGCCGACTGCCGCAGCGACGACGTCGACCGCAGCGAACTCTTCATCGTCGAGGGGGACTCGGCGCTCGGCACCGCCAAGGTCGCCCGCAACTCCGAGTTCCAGGCGCTGCTGCCGATCCGCGGCAAGATCCTCAACGTTCAGAAGGCGTCCGTCTCGGACATGCTGAAGAACTCCGAGTGCGCCGCGATCATCCAGGTCATAGGAGCGGGCTCGGGCCGGACCTTCGACATCGACCAGGCCCGCTACGGCAAGATCGTGCTGCTGGCCGACGCCGACGTCGACGGCGCGCACATCCGCACCCTGCTGCTGACCCTGTTCCAGCGCTACATGCGCCCGATGATCGAGGCCGGCCGGGTCTTCTCGGCGGTGCCGCCGCTGCACCGGATCGAGCTCAGCAACCCGCGCAAGGGGCAGGAGAAGTACGTCTACACCTACTCGGACAGCGAGCTGCGCAACACCCTGCTCAACCTCCAGCGCAAGGGCCAGCGCTGGAAGGAGCCGGTCCAGCGCTACAAGGGCCTCGGCGAGATGGACGCCGACCAGCTGGCGGAGACCACGCTGGACCCCCGGCACCGGACCCTGCGCCGGATCAACGTCGGCGACCTGGAGGCGGCCGAGCGCGTCTTCGACCTGCTGATGGGCAACGACGTGGCCCCGCGCAAGGAGTTCATCGTGGACTCGGCCGCACTGCTGGACCGGTCGCGGATCGACGCCTGAGTCCTCGCGACAGCCGGGTCCTCGCGACGGCCGGGTCCTCGCGACGGCCGGGACCGCAGGCGGCCCGGGAAAGCCCTCCACCTCCGGGTGGAGGGCTTTCTCCATCCGCCGGTCAACCCTGGCTCCGACGCCGCGAACCGGACCGATCCGTAGATTTCGAGGTACAGGAACACCGGTTCCGACAGACTCGGAGAAGCAGATGCCCAGCCCAGTGAACGTCGTCGTGATCATCGCCGTCGTCGGCTATGTCGTCGCCCGCCAGTTCCAGGCCCGCCAGTTCAGCGGGAACGCCCGGCGGATGCTGATCCTTCCGGCGGTCCTCGCCGTGATGGCGCTGGAGAACCACAGCCTGATCGACCACCGGCACCAGGCCACGGCCGTCGCGCTGCTGGTGGTGGGGGTCCTGGTCGAGGTCGGCATGGGCTGCGTCTGGGGCTTCACCACCCGGATCTGGCGGGACGAGAACGGCACGATCTGGGCCAAGGGCACCAAGGCCACCGCCTTCGCCTGGGTCGGGATGCTGCTGGTCCGGGTCGGTCTGATCGCCCTGGGCAGCGCCCTGGGCGTGGCCTCGGGCGAGGGTGCGATCCTGCTCTCGCTGGCGGCGCTGCTCCTGGTCCGGTCCGCCGTGGTGACGTGGCGGGCAAGGGAGATCAGCCCGGCGTACCGTTTCCCTGTCGCAGGCTGACCGGTGAGTGTCATGGCGCTCCCCCTCGTCCGGTCCGCGGCGACGGCGGCCGACCGGACGAGGGGATTTCACGTGGAGCGGGACAGCTGGACGAATTGGCCGTCCCAGGAGGCGCTGGCGGGGCAGGGGGTGAGCCCGGCCCGGCGGTGGTCCGGCGTGGCCGCCCGCTATGTCGCGCTGGGCGTCACCCTCTGGGTGACCTTCGCCGACTCCGGCCTGCGGGGCGACCACGTCTGGATCGTGGCCGGGGCGAGCGCCGTCGGCGTCCTCGCCTTCGCGGGCTTCCTGCACGGGTCGCCGCGGCGGCGGATCCTGCCCTCCGTGCTCTGGCTGGCCCTGGTGCTGGGCTGTTCCCTGGTCGCGCTCCAGCTCGGCGGCCAGGGCATCGCGGTCCTGCTGCTCTGTGGCATCGCGATGGGCTCGATGCAGCGACTGCCGCCGGTCGTCGGGGTCTCGGTCACCGCGATCTCGGCGGTGCTCTACGTCCTGCTGCTGCCCCAGTCCGGGTGGTTGGGCAATCTCGGTCCGGTGGTGGGCCTGGGCGCCCTCGGCTATGTCGGCCGAGTGGACCGGGAGGTCCGGGCCGGCACCCTCCGGCTGCTGGAGCAGGAGCGGGCCGCCCGGACCGCCGAGGCGGAGTCCGCCGCGCTCGCCGAGCGGGCCAGGATCGCCCGGGAGATCCACGACGTGCTCGCCCACAGCCTCTCCGCCCAGCTGGTCCACCTGGAGGCGGCCCGGCTGATGCTGGACGCCGGCGCCGACCGGGCGCTGTTGCGGGAGCGGATCGTGGACGCCCGGCGGATGGCCCAGGACGGGTTGGCCGAGACCAGGGCGGCGCTGTCCGCGCTGCGCGGCGAGTTCGTCCCGGCGGGCGAGTTCCTGGCGGCGCTGGCGGAGGCGCAGGGCGCCCGGCTGCGGATCGAGGGCGCGCCCCGGCCGCTCGGGGCCGAGGCCGGGGTGGCGGTCCGGCGCACCGCGCAGGAGGCACTGACCAATATCCGCAAGCACGCGCCGGGGGCGGAGACCGCCGTCCGGCTGTCGTACCTCGACGGCACGGTCGAGCTGGAGGTGCGGAACGGCGCGGCGGTCGGCGACGACCCGGTGCTGGCGTCCAGCGGCAGTGGGTACGGGCTGCTCGGCATGCGCGAGCGGGCCGAGCTGCTGGGCGGTTCGCTGCTGGCCGGGCCCGAGGCGGGCGGCTTTCGCGTGCTCTTGAGGCTGCCCACACCGTAGGGTTGCGCGATGAGCGAGAACATCGTGCGGGTGCTGGTCGCCGACGACCAGAAAGTGGTGCGCGAGGGCATCGTGATGCTGCTCGGGCTGCTGCCGGGGATCGAGGTCGTGGGCGCCGCGGCGGACGGCGAGGAGGCCGTGCGGCTGGTCGAGGAGCACGCCCCGGACGTGGTGCTGATGGACCTGCGGATGCCGCGCTGCGACGGCGTCGAGGCGACCAGGCTGATCCGCAGCCGCCACCCGGGCACCGAAGTGGTGATCCTGACCACCTACGCCGACGACGACTCGCTCTTCCCGGCGCTGCGGGCGGGCGCGCGCGGGTACCTGACCAAGGACGCGGGCGGCGAGGAGATCGCCCGGGCCATCAGCGACGTGCGGTCGGGGGCGGCCGGGCTGTCGCCGCAGATCCAGGCCCGGCTGCTGGAACGGCTGTCCGGGACGGGGCAGCCGCCGACTCCGGCCGAGCCGGGCGCGAGCGGCGCGGCGGGGACGTCGGGGGCAGCCGGGGCGAACGCGGCGTCCGGTGTGTCCGGTGCGTTCGGGGCAGCGGCGCCGGTCCGCGCGCCGGTCCCGGCAGCGGCGGCGCAGCAGTCGGCCGGGCTGCCGGACGGTCTGACGGCGCGTGAGGCGGAGGTGCTGGCGCTGATCGCGGCCGGGCTGTCCAACGCCGAGATCGCCGGCCGACTCTTCGTCAGCATGGCCACGGTGAAGACCCACATCAACAACCTGTTCGCCAAGACCGGGGTCAGGGACCGGGCCCAGGCGGTGGGCTACGCCTACCGGAACGGGCTGTCGACGCAGGAGTAGCCGGGCACCGATCATCACCTGATGGAGTGAACGTCCGCACACCGGACCACGCGGGTGCGTCCCGCTCACCATGCTGGATGCCGACGGGCGCGGGGTCACCTGGGGGGCGCCCGGCACTCCATCCAGCGTGGGAGCACAGTTGTTGAGACAGCGGGAAGCGACGGGGACGCCGCCGGAGCAGGGATCGGTCGCGACAGCGGGGGAGCCCGAAGGCGCCGGGGCCGAGCCGGAGGGGGTGTCCGAGCCGGAGGGAGTGTCCGAGCTGAGGGGGGTGGCCGAACCGGAGGAGGCGGTCGGGGCGGAGGCGCCGCCCGCAGCGCCGCCCGCGTCGCCGGGGGCGGCGCTGCGGGCCGACGTCTACCGGCAGGTGCACGAGGGCGAGGAGTTCCGGGCCATCCGTCGCCGCTACCGGGGTTTCGTCTTCCCCGCCTGCGCGGTGTTCCTGCTCTGGTACCTGCTCTACATCGTCGCCGCGGTCACCCTGCCGGGGCTGATGGCCCGTCCGGTCGCCGGACCGTTCAACGTGGCCTGGCTGCTGGGGCTGCTCCAGTTCGCCACCACCTTCCTGATCACCTGGCTCTACGCCCGCCACGCCCGCGACCACCGCGACCGGGCCGCGCTCGGTCTGCGCTGGGAGACCCAGGACCGGCTCCGATGACCACTGACAGCCGGCACGCCCTGGCCGTGGGGCTGTTCACGGTGGTGGTCGTGGTCACCCTCGGCATCACCTTCTGGGCGGGTCGCCGCCGACGCGGGGCCGAGGACTTCTACACCGGCGGGCGCGACTTCAGCCCTATGCAGAACGGTTTCGCCATCTCCGGCGACTACATGTCCGCCGCCTCCTTCCTCGGCATCACCGGCCTCATCGCCCTGTACGGCTACGACGGCCTGCTCTACACCGTCGGCTTCCTGGTGGCCTGGCTGCTGGTGCTGATGCTGGTGGCCGAACTGGTCCGGAACTGCGGCCGGTACACCCTGGCCGACGTGCTGGCCCTGCGGATGCGCCGGCGGCCGGTCCGGGCGGCGGCCGGGATGTCGTCCATCGTGGTGTCGCTGCTGTACCTGGTGGCGCAGATGGTCGGGGCCGGCAGCCTGGTGTCGCTGCTGCTCGGGCTGAACACCGCCGCCGACCGGGCCTGGTCGATCGTCGGCATCGGCGCGTTGATGATCGTCTACGTGACCGTGGGCGGGATGACGGCCACCACCTGGATCCAGATCGTCAAGTGCGTGGTGCTGCTGCTGGGGACCTCGGTGCTGACGGTCATGGTGCTGCTGCGCTTCCACGGCGACCTCGGCTCCCTGCTGCGCTCCGCCGCCGCCCACAGCGGCTACGGCAGTCGCTTCTACGCCCCCGGCCTCCGCTACGGCGGCAGCGCGCTCAACCGGCTGGACTTCGTCAGCCTCGGCCTGGCACTGGTGCTGGGCACCGCCGGGCTGCCGCACATACTGTCGCGCTTCTACACCGTGCCCACGGCCCGTGCTGCCCGGCGCTCGACGATGTGGGCGATCGGACTGGTCGGCGGTTTCTACCTGATGACGATCGTGCTGGGGCTCGGGGCCGCTGCGCTGGTCGGCACCGCCGCCGTCCGCTCCGCCAACGAGGCCGGCAACACGGCGGTGCCGATGCTGGCGCAGGTGCTCGGCGGCGGGGCCGGGAGCACCGGCGGCACGGTGCTGTTCGCGGTGATCTCGGCGGTGGCCTTCGCCACCATCCTGGCCGTGGTCGCGGGGCTGACCCTGGCCTCCTCGGCGGCCTTCGCCCACGACCTCTGGGCCCGGGCCTTCCGCCGCCGGGACGAGGAGACGCCGACGGAGCAGCAGGAGGTGGTGGTGGCCCGGGTCTCGGCCGTGGTCTTCGGCGCGGTGGCGATCGTGCTCAGCCTCTACGCGCAGAAGCTCAATGTGGCCTTCCTGGTCGGCATCGCCTTCGCGGTCGCGGCCTCGGCCAATGTGCCGGCGCTGCTGTTCAACCTCTTCTGGCAGCGTTTCAGCACCCGCGGCGCGACCTGGGCGATCTACGGCGGGCTGGTCCCGGCGCTGGTGCTGGTGGTCTTCTCGCCGGTGGTCTCCGGCAATGCGGCGGCGATCTTCCCCGGGGTCGACTTCCACTGGTTCCCGTTGGAGAACCCGGGGGTGGTCTCGATCCCCTGCGGCTTCTTCTTCGGCTGGCTGGGGACGGTCACCTCGGGCGGGGCCGCGGATCCGGACGCCTACGCGGAGCTGGAGGTCAGGGCGCTCACCGGTGCCGGGGCGGTCTGAGCCGGGGCCGGTCGGGCACACGGCCGGGAACGGGTCGAAGCCCCCGGGCGCGACGGGGGAGGCGCGCCCGGGGGCATTTCCAGAGTAGCCCTTCCACCGGTGCCGAGGAGGGCCGAATCGAGGGTTCCCGGCGAGCAGTTGCCGAGGTACGGGCCGGTGGGCTCAGCGGGTCCGGAGGACCGGTCCGGCCTCGTAGCGGGCCGGGGTGACCAGTTCGGCCCCGCAGCTCTGGCTGCGCGGCGGCAGCGACACCCCGGCGGTGACCTCGACCGTCCAGCCGCGCCCGTCGCGGTGGTCCACCGCCACCGACCAGCCGGTGACGGTGGGGGTCTGCCGGAGCGTCAGCACCTCCGCGCGGTCCTCGCCGGTGTGCGCCCGCACCGCCAGTTCCGCCGCCTGGCCGGCCGGTTCCCAGTAGGAGCGCCCACGGCACCACTCGGGAGCCATCCGGCCCTCGTGGGTGGCGGCCAGGACCTCCTTGGCGCTCTCCGGGGTGAGCCGCCCGTAGGCGTAGCCGTAGGGCAGCACCAGCACGGTGGGCGAGAAGCGGTGCCCGCCGAGGTGGGTGGTCTCCCAGACCTGGGCGTGTCCGGCCGCGGCCAGCTCGGCGGCGAGCGGCCGGCCGAGCAGCGCGCAGCAGCGGTCGCGGCGGCCGTTGGTGCACACCAGCGCGAGCGGGTCGCCCCGGTAGGCGCTGCCCACGCCGTCGTGGGCGCCGGCGCCGAGCGCGGCGAAGTCCAGGTCGAGCAGGTCGGCCGGGTCCGCCGTCCGCAGTTCCCGGACCCAGGACAGGCCCGGACGGGTGTGTGCGAGGAAGACGTGCCGGGAGGGGTTGGGCGGGCAGTCGGCGTGTCGGCCGGGTCTGCGGATCAGTCCGATCCGCAGACCCGTGTCGCGGGCGCGCGACTCCAGGGCCCGGCCGAGCGCCGGGTCGAGGTGGCTCTGGGTCAGCGCCTTGGCGCCCCAGGGGCCCGGTTGCTCCAGCAGCAGCCAGCCGGCACCCGTGGTGGCGGTGCCGCCCATGGGTTCGGCGAGGGCCCTTGAAAGGGTGGTACAGGTGCTCACATAGGCAAGGTTAGCCTTACCAGTCGCCCATGCCTGCCGTTGGGACGCCGCGAATCCCGTCCGCGTCCGAAGGACCGGTGCTCGCGGTCCCGCCCCGGCCGCCGTCCGCGAGCGGGTTCGGCAGCAGCGTCCACAGGTCGCCGGGCGGTCCGCCGGCCAGCCGCATCCGGGTGAGGGCCTTCACCGGCAGCGGGTCCCGCAGCAGCGCCCGGCGGTCCTCGGGCGACAGCACCTCCGCCGCCGCCTCCGCCTCCCCGGCCACCGCCTCCCAGAGCAGGCCCTCCAGCAGCCGGTCGCGTCGGCCGAGGCCGGACACCAGCGAGCCGAAGGTCCCGCCCAGCACCGAGCCGAACAGTTTGCGCCGGAGCACCACCGGGTCGTCGTCCAGGACGTGCCCGCCGAGCGCGGTCGGGCGGACCCCGCAGGCCGCGAGCCGTTCACGGCTCACCCGGACGTCGGCGAGGTCCCGGTAGACCAGCCGCAGCGGCCGGTGCAGCCGGTCCAGCACCACCAGCAGGTTCTGCCCGTGCGCCTCCAGCGCCACCCCCCAGGCCAGCAGCCGCAGCAGCGGTGGCCAGGCCAGCGCCGCGAGCGAGCGCAACCAGCCGACCGGGTCCGCGAGTTGCGGGGGATGCTCGGCCAGGGCGGCCAGTGGCACGACCCGTTCCCCGGGCCCGGCGTGGAGCTCCGGCGACTCCCGCACCAGCACCGCGACGTCCCGGCTGGGGACCCCGGAGACCAGGGCGGCGCCCGCCGCCAGGTTGCGGGTGACCACCAGCGCCCCGCCGAGCCGGTCGGCGAGCTCCTCCAACAACGCGGACAGGGGTGCGCTGTTGACCACCGACTCGCCGGAGATGTCCCGTACGGCGGAGGTCATCCGCAGCGACAGTGAGGTCTTGAGGTGGGGGCCGCCGCCCTCGGGGGCGAGGGTGCGCACCGACATCAGCGCCGAGGCGGTGATCCGGCCCGCGATCCCGCCCGTGGCCCCGCCCGCGAGGCCGGGCGACCCGAGCCGGGGCAGCACCTCCCGCAGCTGCCAGGGGTGGACCGGCAGCAGCACCCGGTCGCCCTCGCGCAGCCACTGCGGCCAGTCGCCGACCAGCAGTGCCTCCGCCGCCGGGACCGGCAGCAGCGCCAGCTCCACCGGCCGCCGGTGCTCCGGGGCGTAGGCGAGCTGGTCGGCGACGGTGAAGCCGGGACGGCTCCGGCAGCAGGGGTGGTAGGGATGCCCGTCCACGACGCTCTGCTCCCGGCCGACCAGGGTGTCCGGGACCGGCGGCCGGTGGTGCGCGGCGCCGGCGCGGGAGAGCGCGAGCGAGGCGACGCTGTGGTCGAGCTCGGCGGTCAGCTCGGCGCTGCCGGGCAGTCCCAGCTCGGCCAGCAGCGCGGCCGGGTGGGTGTACTCGCGGTCGCCGAGGCGGACGATCAGCTCGTCCTTGGCGGCGCCGACGTCGTGGGGGAGGAGCGCGGGCCCGCGCAGCCGGGTGCGCACCTCCGCCGGCAGGGCGGCGGCCAGCCCCCGCTCGAACAGCAGGGCCCGCCAGAGCCGGGCCAGGACCGCCGCGCGCGCCCCGGGCAGTGCGTCGGTGAACTGCGGGACCAGCGCTGGATGCCCGGTCCGCAGCTCGGCGGCGAAGAGGGCTTCCGTCGGGCGCATATGGTGAGACATGAGGTGATACCTACCCAGGGTTTGCCGGAGCGCATCGTGGGACAAGGCTTCCAGAGAGGACAGGGCTCCCAGTGGGCCGACCAGGAGGCGGGCGAGTGACGGAGACCGAGACGGACCGGCGGGCGGACCGTATCGCGCGGACGGCGCTGCTGAACTGCCTGGTCCGGGAGGTGGCGCGACCCCTGGGGGAGGACTGGCTGCTCCCGGCGAGCGGGGCGGTGCTGCGGCTCGGACCGGGCCGCTGGCCGACCGGGCCCGCGCTGGTCACGGCCGAGGGGCCGGTCCCGCTGGAGCTGGAGGGGCTGCTCGACGTGGCCGGGCGGGAGCTGCGGGCGCGGACCGGGACGGACAACCCGACCCTCGCCGACGAGGTCAGGGACAGCCGCGACGTGGTCGCCGCGCTGCTGCGGGCCCGTGCGGCGGCCCGGCCCCCGGCCGATCCCTACCTCCGCTCCGAGCAGGCGCTGCTCGCCGGGCACCGCTACCACCCGGCCCCGAAGACCCGGGGCGGCGGCCGGCCGGAGCACTGGCTGCGGTACGCGCCGGAGGCGTACGCCGCCTTCCCGCTGCGGCTGCTGGGCGTTCCCGAGGAGCTGCTGGCCGGCGCCGGGGACACCGAGGCGGTCGACCGGCTCTGGGGCGACCGGGCCCCGGCCGGGTACCGGGTCCTGCCGGCCCACCCCTGGCAGCTGGAACTGCTGCACTCCTGGCCCCAGCTGACGGACGGTCGACTGCTGGACCTGGGCGCTGCCGAGGAGACGGCCTGGGCCACCTCCTCGCTGCGCACGGTGTACCTGCCGGAGGCCGACCTGTCGCTGAAGTTCAGCCTGGAGGTACGGGTCACCAACGACATCCGCCGGCTGTGGCTGCGCGACCTCCGCTGGCTGGCGCCGGTGGACGAGCTGCTCGCCAAGGCCTTCGCGGACGGTCCGGCGAGCGCGTCCATGCTGGCCGACAGCGGCTACCGGACCGCCGACCTCGGCGGCCAGGAGGCCCACGAGGCGTTCGCGGTGCTGGTCCGGGAGGGCTTCGGACCCGGTCCGCGCCCGCTGCTGGCGGCCGGGCTCAGCGAGGGCTTTCCGGGGAGCCCGCTGCCGGGGCCCGGCTCCGGCCGGGAGCGGGCACTGGAGTGGTGGCGGCGCTACCTGGACCAGGTGGTCCCGCCGGTGCTGCACGCCTACTTCCACCACGGCGTGGTGCTGGAGTGCCATCTGCAGAACGTCCTGGTCGGCGTGGACGGCGAGGGCTTCCCGGACCGGGTCGTGTTCCGCGACCACGAGGGGGTCAAGCTGGTCGCGGAGCGCCACCCGGAGCTGCTGGCGAGCCTCGGCCCGGACGTCCCCACCCCCGGCGTCAGCGCCGGGGGTGGCTGGCAGCGGCTGCAGTACTGCCTGTTGGTGAACCATCTGCTGGAGATCGCCGGAGCGCTCGCCGAGGGCTGTCCGCAGGCCGCCGACGCGCTCTGGCCGACGGCCAGGGCGGCCTTCGGCGGCTACGGCGGTCTCAACGGCTACGGCGGGCTCAGCGGTCACGACGGTCTCAGCGGTCACGCCGGGCCGGGTGGCCACGGCGGGCAGCCGGAGCTGCGGGCGCTGCTGGACAGCCCGACCGTGCCGGCCAAGACCAACCTGCTGCTGCGCTGGCTGGACGCCGACGGCGGCGACTCGGTCTACACCCCGCTGCGCAACCCGCTGGCGGGCTGAAGGGGGGCGGCGGCCCGCCGCCCCCCTCGCGCTCCGCTACGCCGGTCCGGCGACGGCCGCGATCTCCTTGGCCAGCGGGACGCCCGAGCCGTCGCGGCGCGGGTCGCGTCCGGGCAGCTCGGCCGGGGTGCCGTTGGCGGTCGCGGCCCGGGCCGGTGCGGCGCCGGCCCAGGCCAGCACCAGCGACTCCTCGCCCTTGAGGAAGCGCTGGCAGCGCACCCCGCCGGTGGCCCGGCCCTTGCGCGGGTACTGGTCGAACGGCGTCGCCTTGGCGGTGCCCAGGTTCATCCCGTCCAGCCCCTCGGTGGCCCCGGCCACGGTCACCACCAGGGCGTCGGCCGCCGGGTCGACCGCGGTGAAGGACAGCACCCGGGCGCCGTCGGCCAGCTTGATGCCGGCCATGCCGCCGGCCGGGCGGCCCTGCGGGCGCACCTGCGCGGCCTGGAAGCGCAGCAGTTGGGCGTCGGAGGTGATGAAGACCAGCTCCTCCTCGCCGGTGGTCAGCTCGGCCGCGCCGACCAGCCGGTCGCCGTCCTTGAGCCCGATCACCTCGAACTCGTCCTTGTTCTCCGGCCAGTCCGGGACGACCCGCTTCACCACGCCCTGCTCGGTGCCGAGCGCCAGCCCGGGCGAGGACTCGTCCAGGGTGGTCAGCGCCAGCACCTTCTCGCCGGCGTCCAGCTTCAGGAACTCGCTGATCTGCGCGCCGCCGGAGAGGTTGGGCGCGGTGGAGCTCGGCGGCAGCGAGGGCAGGTCGATGACCGGCAGCCGCAGCACCCGGCCGGCCGTGGTGACCGCGCCGATGTCGGCCCGCGCGGTCGCCGCGACGGCCGAGACCACCAGGTCGTGCCGGGTGCGTCCGCCGTCCGGGTCCACCGCCTGGACCGCGTCGGCGGTCCGGGCCAGCAGGCCGGTCGAGGAGAGCAGTACCCGGCAGGGGTCGTCGGCGACCTCCAGCGGCACGGCGGCGGTGGCCACCGCGCCGGCCTCCAGCAGCACGGTGCGCCGCTCGGTGCCGAACTTCTTGGAAACGGCCCCGAGTTCGTCCGAGACCAGCTTGCGCAGGACGGTGTCGGACTCCAGGATCTCGGTCAGCTCGGTGATCTCGCGCTGCAGTTTGTCCTGCTCGGCCTCCAGCTCGACCTGGTCGAAGCGGGTCAGTCGACGCAGCGGGGTGTCCAGGATGTAGACGGTCTGCGTCTCCGACAGCGAGAAGCGCTCCATCAGCCGCTCCTTCGCCTGGGCCGTGTTGTCGCTGCCCCGGATCACCGCGATCACCGCGTCGATGTCCAGCAGCGCCACCAGCAGGCCCTCGACCAGGTGCAGCCGCTCCTCGCGCTTCCGGCGGCGGAAGTCGGAGCGCCGCCTGACCACCTCGAAGCGGTGGTCGACGTAGACCTCCAGCAGCTCCTTCAGACCCAGCGTCAGCGGCTGCCCGTCCACCAGCGCCACGTTGTTGATGCCGAAGGACTCCTCCATCGGCGTCAGCTTGTAGAGCTGCTCCAGCAGCGCCTCCGGCACGAAGCCGTTCTTGACCTCGATCACCAGCCGCAGTCCGTGCGAGCGGTCGGTGAGGTCCTTGACGTCCGAGATGCCCTGCAGCTTCTTCGCGTTGACCAGGTCCTTGATCTTCGCGATCACCTTCTCCGGGCCGATGTTGAAGGGCAGTTCGGTGACCACCAGGCCCTTGCGGCGCGGGGTGACGTCCTCCACCGTGACCTTGGCGCGGATCTTGAAGGTGCCGCGGCCGTTCTCGTAGGCGTCCCTGATCCCGGACAGCCCGACGATCCGGCCGCCGGTGGGCAGGTCCGGGCCGGGGATGAAGCGCATCAGGGTGTCGAGGTCGGCGCCCGGATGCTTGATCAGATGCCGGGCGGCGGCCACCACCTCGGTCAGGTTGTGCGGCGGCATGTTGGTCGCCATGCCGACGGCGATCCCGGTCGCGCCGTTGACCAGCAGGTTGGGGAAGGCCGAGGGCAGCACCCCGGGCTCCTGCTCGCTGCCGTCGTAGTTCGGGTTGAAGTCGACGGTGTCCTCGTCGATCGACTCCACCAGGGCCATCGAGGCCGCGGTCAGCTTGGACTCGGTGTAGCGCATCGCGGCCGGCGGGTCGTCGTTGCCCAGCGAGCCGAAGTTCCCGTGACCGTCGATCAGCGGGATCCGCATCGAGAACGGCTGCGCCATCCGCACCAGGGTGTCGTAGATCGAAGCGTCACCGTGCGGGTGCAGCCGGCCCATGACCTCGCCGACCACGCGGGCGCTCTTGACGTACCCGCGCTCCGGCCGCAGGCCCATCTCGTTGGCCTGGTAGAGCACCCGGCGGTGGACGGGCTTCAGACCGTCGCGGGCGTCGGGCAGGGCCCGGGAGTAGATCACCGAGTAGGCGTACTCCAGGAAGGAGCCCTGCATCTCGTCCACGACGTCGATGTCGAGGATCCGCTCCTCGAAGTCCTCGGGCGGTGGGGTCTGCGAACTGCGGCGGGCCATCGCGGCGGCGCTCCCTTGCGATTACTGGCGGGTACGAGGGTGTGCGGGTACGGGTGGGGTGATGTGCGGACATCCGAAAGATACGGGGCGACGGACGGGTGGACGCGCAACGGCCTCCATTCTGGACCCTGCCGACGACAATCCCGTGGTCGCCCCGATCCGATCGGGCCGCACTCTCCGGCGCCCCCGCTCGTTGCAGCACAATGAGGTACCCAGCAGCAACCGACCGGAAGGACGAGAGCGGATGGCCGACCAGGCCCCCAGTTCCACCAACGGATTCGTCATCAGTGAGCACACCCTGGCCAACGGTCTGCGCGTGGTGCTGTCCGAGGACCACCTCACTCCGGTCGCCGCCGTGTGCCTCTGGTACGACGTCGGCTCCCGGCACGAGGTCGCCGGCCGCACCGGTCTCGCCCACCTCTTCGAGCACCTGATGTTCCAGGGCTCGGCCTCGGTCCCCGGCAACGGCCACTTCGAACTGGTCCAGGGCGCGGGCGGTTCGCTCAACGGCACCACCAGCTTCGAGCGCACCAACTACTTCGAGACGATGCCGGCCCACCAGGTCGAGCTCGCCCTGTGGCTGGAGGCCGACCGGATGGGCTCGCTGCTCACCGCGCTCGACCTGACCGGCCTGGACAACCAGCGCGCCGTGGTCAAGAACGAGCGCCGCCAGCGCTACGACAACGTCCCCTACGGCACCGCCTTCGAGCGCCTGGTGGCGATGGCCTTCCCCGAGGGCCACCCCTACCACCACACCCCGATCGGCTCGATGGCGGACCTGGACGCGGCCACCCTGGCCGATGCCCAGGACTTCTTCCGCACCTACTACGCGCCCAACAACGCGGTGCTCGCGGTGGTCGGCGACATCGACCCGGAGCAGACCCTCGCCTGGGTCGAGAAGTACTTCGGCTCGATCCCGTCCCACGACGGCAAGCGCCCGCCGCGCGACGGCGTCGCGGTGGACCGCTCCGCCGGGGCCAGGATGAGCGAGCACCTGGTCGAGGAGGTCCCCTCGCGCGCGCTGATGGCCGCGTACCTGCTGCCGCAGGACGGGACCCGCGAGGCCGACGCCGCCGACCTGGCGCTGACCATCCTCGGCTCCGGCGAGTCCAGCCGCTTCTACAGCCGGCTGGTCCGCCGCGACCGCAGCGCCGTCACCGCCGGCTTCGGCCTGCTGCGGCTCTCCGGGGCGCCCTCGCTGGGCTGGCTCGACGCCAAGACCTCGGGCGAGTCGGCGATCGAGGACGTCGGCGCCGCGATCGACGAGGAGCTGGCCCGCTTCGCCGCCGAGGGCCCGACGCCCGAGGAGCTGGAGCGCGCCCAGGCGCAGATCGAGCGCGAGTGGCTGGACCGGCTGGACACCGTGGGCGGGCGCGCCGACGAACTCTGCCGCTACGCGGTGCTGTTCGGCGATCCCAAGCTGCTGAACCGGGCCCTGGACAAGGTCCTCGACGTCACCGCCGAGGAGGTCAGGGCCGTCGCCGCGCGCCATCTGACGCCGGAGAACCGCGCCGTCCTCACCTACGAGCCGCTGGCCGAGGACGAGGCCGAGGACGCTGCCGACAACGACGCCGAGAACGCTGACGAGGACGTGAACGCATGACCATCGCCTCCGCCATGACCTTCCACCCCCGCCCCGAAGCCGGCGAGGCCACCCCGTGGGCGTTCCCGGCGCCCACCCGCAGCGTGCTGCCCAACGGGCTGACGGTGCTCCGCTGCGACCGACCGGGCCAGAAGCTGGTCGCCGTCCAGCTTCTGCTCGACGCCCCGCTCGCGGACGAGCCGGCCGGGCTCGACGGCGTCGCGACGATCCTGGCCCGCGCGTTCAACGAGGGCACCGCGACGCTCACCGCCGAGGAGTTCGCCGGCGAGCTGGAGCGGGCCGGCGCCACCCTGGACGCCCACGCCGACCACATGGTGCTGACCCTGTCGCTGGACGTCCCGGCCTCCCGGCTTGAGCGCGGGCTGCGGCTGCTCGCCGACGCCGTGAGCACCCCGGCGCTGCCCGCCGACGAGATCGAGCGGCTGGTCGCCAACCGGCTGGACGAGATCGTCCACGAGCTGGCCAACCCCTCACGCCGGGCCGCCTTCGCCCTCTACGGCGAGCTGTTCCCGGCCGACGACCGGATCTCCCGGCCCCGGGCCGGCACCGCCGACACGGTCAAGGGCATCGACCGGGCGGCGGTCGCGGACTTCTACGCCGCCCATGTCCGTCCGGCCACGGCCACCGCCGTGATCGTCGGCGACTTCTCCGCCGTCGACTTCGACGCGGTGCTCGCCGACACCCTCGGCGCCTGGACCGGCACCCCGGCCGAGCCCAGCACGGCCGCGCCGGTCACCGCCGACGACAGCGGCCGGGTGATCATCGTCGACCGCCCCGGCTCGGTGCAGACCCAGGTGCTGATCGGCCGGGTCGGCCCGGACCGCCACGACGACACCTGGGCGGCGCAGGTGCTCGGCACCTACTGCCTCGGCGGCACCCTCACCTCCCGGCTGGACCGGGTGCTGCGCGAGGAGAAGGGCTACACCTACGGCGTCCGGGCCTTCGCCCAGCCCCTGCGCTCGGCGGCGGACGGCAGCGGCCGGGCCATGCTGGCCATCTCCGGCTCGGTGGACACCGAGTCCACCGCCCCGGCGCTGGCCGACACCTGGACGATCCTGCGGGACCTGGCCGCCGGGGGGCTGACCGACGAGGAGCGCGACATCGCCGTGCAGAACCTGGTCGGCGTCGCCCCGCTGCGCTACGAGACGGCCGGTGCGGTCTGCTCCACGCTGGCCGACCAGGTCGAGCAGGGACTGCCGGACGACTACCAGGCGCAGGTGTACCGCCGACTGGCGGAGACCGACACGGCCGAGGCCACGGCCGCCGTGGTGGCCGCCTTCCCGCCGGACCGCCTGGTCACCGTCCTGGTCGGGGACGCGGCGGCGATCGCCGGACCGCTGAAGGACCTCGGCATCGGCGAGGTCACCGTCGTCAGCGCCTGACGCCGCGTTCCGACAGCGGTGACCTGACGCCGTGACAGGCGGTCGGCGGGGCGGCTCCACCGCCCCGCCGACCGCCTGTCCGGGGACCATCGCTGTGCGGGGACCATCGCTGTGCGGGGACCATCGCTGTGCGGGGACCATCGCGGTTCGGGGACCATCGCTGTGCGGGGGCCATCGCCGCTCACTCGCGCAGGCCGCGCCAGCCGAGCAGGCAGCAGAGTGCGAGGGCCACGCCGGAGACGGAGAAGCCCGAGCGGGCGCCCAGGGTCTGGCCGACGCCGGAGACCAGGAAGCTGGTGGCTGGGAGGGTGCCCGACATGCAGATCCCCCACAGGCCCATCACCCGTCCGCGCATCTGCGGCAGGGTGCGCAGCTGGACCAGGGTGTTGGCGGAGGCGATGAACCAGATCGAGGTGAATCCGGCCAGGGCCATCCCGGCGAAGTTCAGCGCCAGCAGCGGGGACCAGGCCGCGAGCAGCACCGAGCCGGCCGTGGCCAGGCCCAGCACCCGGACCCGTCGGCCGGTCGGGGTGGCCGTCCCGGCGGCGAGCAGCGCGCCGGGGAGCGCGCCCAGGCCGAAGGCCGCCAGCAGCGCGCCGTAGCCGCCGCCGCCCAGGTGCAGCGAGCGGGTGGCGAGGACCGGCAGCGGGACGGACATGGCGAAGAGCATCCCGCTGGCGGTGGCCAGCGGCAGGCAGGCGCGGAGCAGCGGGCTGCGCCAGGCGTAGCGGATGCCGGAGCGGATCGCCCCGGGCTCCTTCGGCGGCCCGGCCGGCACGTCGTGCCCGGGCTCGGGCTGCGGGACCATCCGCCGGAGCACGAACAGTGCCGGGAGGTAGGCGAGTCCGTTCACCAGGAAGCAGGCGGTGGGGCCGGTGGTCGCCAGCAGTGCGCCGCCGATGCCGGGGCCGAGCACCCGGGAGGCGTTGAGCGCCACCTCCCACAGGCCGACGGCGCTGGCCAGGGCGGACCGGCCGACCAGGTCGACGACGAAGACCTGGCGGGCGGTGGAGTCCACCGCGGTGACGCACCCGGCCAGCAGCGACATGCCGAGGATGACCCAGATCCGGAGCGCGCCGACGCTGTTGACCAGGCCCAGCGTCAGTCCGGAGGCCAGCAGCAGGCTCTGGGTGACGAGCAGCAGCCGGCGCCGGTCCATCCGGTCCACCAGTGCCCCGGCCCAGGCGCCGAGCAGCAGCACCGGTCCCCAGGCGCAGACGGTCAGGGCGCTCAGCCAGAAGGCGTTGCGGGTGTCCTGGAGCACCAGCCAGGAGAGGGCGACGTTCTGGGTCATGCTGCCGGAGGCGGAGATCACCTGGCTGCCGAACCACCAGCGGAAGTCCCGGCGCCGGAGCGCGGTGCCGATCCGGGTGAGCGCGGTGCCGATGGGGCCGGCGGACGCGTCCGACATGTCGGACGGGACGGTCTCGGAGCCGGGATCGACGGGCTCCGCCTCGTGGATTCTCATGGTCCTCCCCTTGTCAGCTGCGGACTTTAGCGCATCTTTACCTACGTGACGCAGGTCACTGTCAGGGAGGGATTTTCCGGGGAGGTTCTCCCCGTTTACCAGGGTGACCGAGCCCGGCCGACGCGAGCAGACGGAGGAGACCGACCATGACCGATGTGGACGTCAGGCGCTGCGCTCCGCGGCTGCGCGCGGATGCCACTCGTAATCGTGAGCGCATCATCGCCGCCGCACAGGAGGCATTCGTCGAGCACGGCGCGGATGCGCCGCTGGACGAGATAGCCCGGCGTGCGGGCATCGGCAACGCTACGCTGTACCGGCACTTCCCGGACCGCCGTGAACTGATCCACGGCGTCGTCCTGGCACTGCTGGACCAGGTGGTGGCCGGGGCCGAGACAATGATGGCCGATGCGCCCGACGCCTTCACCGCTCTCGAACGCTTTGTCCACGAAACCGTCGACTGGAAGATCGGGGCCCTGTGCCCGCTGCTCTCCGAGTGGATGGACCCGAACGATCCCGCTACCGCTTCCGCCCGCAACCGCCTCGACGACGTGGTCGAGGACATGATCGAACAGTCCCAGGCGGAGGGGCACCTACGTACCGACGTCGGAGCCGGTGACCTGATGGTCATCGTCTCCCAGATCACCCGCCCGCTGCCCGACACGAATCCGCTGGACCATGCGAGGTTCGTGCACCGGCACCTCCAACTCGTCCTCGACGGGATGCGGGCACCGCAACGCTCCGTCCTGCCGGGGAGTCCGGCCACCTTCGACGACCTGCGTCGGAGCTGCGCCACCCATTCGTCCTGCTGAACCACCGAACCACTGAACCACCGAACCGGAACTCCTACCGCCTGTGGCTGATGCGCGATGACGCCGTGTCAGTCGTCGGTTGCTCACACCTGCCTCCATACACACGGGAACTCCCATGTCTGAAACCGGCATCCAGGCCGACGTCCAACCCGACCCACAGCGCTGGAAGGCGCTGATCTTCATTGCGATCGCCCAGTTGATGGTCGTGCTCGACGCGACCGTGGTGAACATCGCCCTGCCGCATGCGCAGGAGTCCCTGCACATCTCGGACGCCAACCGCCAGTGGGTCATCACCGGCTACAGCCTGGCCTTCGGCGGCCTGCTGCTCTTCGGCGGCCGGATATCGGACCTCTGGGGCCGCAAGCGGGCCTTCATCACCGGTCTGATCGGCTTCGCCGCCGCGTCCGCGCTCGGCGGCGCCGCCGTCAACGAGGGGATGCTGCTCGGCGCCCGCGCCCTGCAGGGCGCCTTCGGCGCACTGCTCGCACCGGCCGCGCTCTCGCTGCTCGCGGTCACCTTCACCGAGGCCAAGGAGCGGGCCCAGGCCTTCGGCATCTTCGGCGCCATCGCCGGTGCCGGCGGCGCCGTCGGCCTGATCCTCGGCGGCGTGCTCACCCAGTACGTCAACTGGCGCTGGGCGCTGTTCGTCAACATCTTCTTCGCCATCGTCGCCGCCATCGGTGCGATCCTCTTCGTCCACGAGCGTCCGGACGGCCGCAACCGCAACCGGCTCGACATCCCCGGGGTGCTGCTCGCCAGCACCGGCCTGGTCGCCCTGGTCTACGCCTTCACCAAGGCGTCCACCCCCGGCGACGGCTGGGGCGCGACCATCACCATCAGCATGTTCATCGCCGCCGCCGTGCTGCTCGGCGCGTTCGTGCTGGTCGAGGGCATGGTCAAGGCCCCGCTGCTGCCGCTCCGGGTCGTCACCAACCGCAACCGCGGCGGTGTCTACCTCTCGCTGGGCCTGGCCGTGATCGGCATGTTCGGCCTGTTCCTCTTCCTGACGTACTACCTCCAGCTGGTCAAGCACTACTCCCCGGTCATGACCGGCGTGGCCTTCCTGCCGATGATCGGTGGCATGATCACCGGCTCGACCCAGATCGGCGCCCGGCTGATGAACCGGGTGCCGGCCCGCTGGCTGATGGGCCCCGGCTTCCTGGTCGGCGCGGCGGGCATGCTGATCCTCACCCGGCTCAGCGTCAACAGCTCCTACGCCGGCACGCTGCTGCCCGGCTTCCTGCTGCTCGGCCTGGGCATGGGTACGGCGTTCATGCCGGCCATGAGCCTGTCCTCGTACAAGGTCGAGGCGCGGGACGCGGGCATCGCCTCGGCGATGATCAACACCTCCCAGCAGATCGGCGGCTCCATCGGCACCGCGCTGCTCAGCACGATCGCGGTCAACGCCACGACCAGCTTCATGAAGGCGCACCACGGCAACGCGGCCCTGGTCTACCAGGGTCAGGTGCACGGCTACGTCATGGCGATCTGGTTCGCGGTCGGCATCCTGGTGGTCGCCTCGGCGATCGCGTTCGTCCTGGTCAACGCCGGCAGCCAGGCCGTCGCCCCGGTCACCGGCGGCGTCGGCGAGGAGATCGGCGACGTCTCGGTCCCGGTCATCATCCACTGACGATCGGCTGACGTCCGACTGACGCCACGTCATACCGCAGCAGCGGCCCCCGCCCGGGATCCCGGGACGGGGGCCGCTGTGCTGCTGCCGCCCGGATGCCCGTCCGGGCGAAATACTGTTGCGAGCCCTCCGGCCGCCATGGCTAGATGGTCCCGTGACCGGCACCAGCGCCGGTCCGAAGGCAGTGGAGAGGAGGCGGTCACCATGCGGGTCGAGTTGCTCTGCGGGCGCGTCAGCGCCTGCGCCTCCCCCAGGCGACGCCCCTCCACTGCCTGTTACCAACGCCGCCGCTAACCAACGCCGCCGGCAACTGCCACTGCCGGTGACCATCACTGACACGTCGCGCACCAGCTGCGCACCCCCGCGCCGTACCGGAGGTACGTACGGCACCAACAGACTTTGACACACCATCGACCGCGGAGGTCGTTCAACCATGTCGTACACCGAAGTACCCGGCGTCCGGGTCCCCATCCGGATGTGGACCGACCCTGCGGCGGTCGAGGGCCAGGCCATGCAGCAGCTGCGCAATATCTCCACGCTGCCCTGGATCGCCGGCCTCGCCGTCATGCCCGACGTCCACCTGGGCAAGGGCGCGACCGTCGGCTCCGTCATCGCCATGAAGGGCGCGGTCTGCCCGGCGGCGGTCGGCGTCGACATCGGCTGCGGGATGAGCGCGGTCAAGACCTCGCTCACCGCCCGCGACCTGCCGGACAACCTCAGCCGGCTGCGTTCGAAGATCGAGGCGGCCATCCCGGTCGGCCGCGCCGCCCACGCCGAGGTGGTCGACCCCGGCAAGCTCCACGGCTACCAGACCTCCGGCTGGAACGACTTCTGGTCCCGCTTCGACGACATCGCGCCCGAGGTGAAGTGGCGCCGCGAGCGGGCGATGTCCCAGATGGGCTCGCTCGGCTCGGGCAACCACTTCATCGAGTTCTGCCTCGACACCGCGGGCTCGGTGTGGCTGATGCTGCACTCCGGCTCCCGCAACATCGGCAAGGAGCTGGCCGAGCACCACATGGGCGTGGCCCGCTCGCTCCCGCACAACCAGGGCCTGGTCGACCGCGACCTCGCGGTCTTCATCTCGGACACCCCGCAGATGAACGCCTACCGCCAGGACCTGTTCTGGGCGCAGGAGTACGCGAAGCACAACCGGGCGGTGATGATGTCGCTCTTCCAGGACGTCGTCCGGAAGGAGTTCGCGCGGTCCAAGGTCACCTTCGACCAGGTGATCAGCTGTCACCACAACTACGTCAGCGAGGAGACCTACGACGGCCAGGAGCTGCTGGTCACCCGGAAGGGCGCGATCCGGGCGGGCTCGGGGGAGTTCGGGATCATCCCGGGTTCGATGGGCACGGGTTCGTACATCGTGAAGGGCCTCGGCAACGAGCGGGCGTTCAACTCGGCCTCGCACGGCGCGGGCCGGAAGATGTCGCGGACGGCGGCCAAGAAGAAGTTCGGCGTCCGTGACCTGGAGGAGCAGACCCGGGGTGTGGAGTGCCGGAAGGACTCCGGCGTCGTGGACGAGATCCCGGGCGCGTACAAGCCGATCGAGAAGGTCATGGCCCAGCAGACCGACCTGGTCGAGGTCGTCGCCCAGCTCAAGCAGCTGGTCTGCGTCAAGGGCTGAACCGGGCCCCGCGCACGTGATGCCGTCCGGTCCGCCGCAGGGGAGCGGACCGGACGGCACCGTTTCCGCCTCGGGTCGGCGCGGGCCGAAGCAGCGAGCCCCCGCCGGGACGGTGTCCGGCGGGGGCTCGCTGCTGGTGGGGCGGTCGGATCAGCGCACGTCGCCCAGCATGGCGGTGACCTTCTTCCGGTAGATCACCACGGCCACGCCCGCCAGTAGTGCGGCGACGCCCTGGATCGCGAAGGAGGGTGTGCTGAGGAAGGCGTTGCCCAGCAGTTGTTGCAGCACTGCGGCGACGGAATCGCCCACGGTCACGGCCAGGAACCAGACGCCCATCATCTGGCTGGCGTACTTCGTCGGCGCCAGTTTGGTCGTGACGGACAGGCCGACCGGCGACAGCGCCAGCTCGCCGACCGTCTGGACCAGGTAGACCACGGCCAGCCAGAGCGGGGAGACCTTCGTGCCGCCGGACGCTGCCGCCATGGCCAGCATCATCACGCCGAAGGAGGCGCCGATGAGGACGAGGCCGTAGGAGAACTTGGCTGCGGTGCTGGGGTTCTTGTCCCGCCGGGAGAGCCACACCCAGAGCCAGGCGACGACCGGGGCGAGCGCCATGATGTAGAGCGGGTTCAGCGACTGGAACCAACTGGACGGGAAGTTGAAGCCGAACAGCTTGGTCGCCGTGTTGCTGGTGGCGAAGACGCTCAGGGTGGAGCCGGACTGGTCGTAGATCATCCAGAATATGGCGGCGGCGAGGAAGAACCACAGGTAGCCGGAGAGCTTGCCGCGCTCGTCGGTGGAGAGGTCCGGGTCCCGGCGCATCCGCAGGAAGACCAGTGCCGGGATGGTCATGCCGACGACGGTCAGCGGCCAGATCACCCAGCCGATGCTGTAGCTGCCGCTGGCCACGACCGCCGCGTAGAAGACGACGGCGAGGACCACCCAGAAGGCGGCCTTCCTGAGCAGCGCCCTGCGCTCGGCGGCGGGGAGCGGCGAGCCGACCTTCTGGCTCTCCTTGCTGAGGTGGCGGCCGCCCAGGATGTACTGGGTCAGCCCCAGTGCCATGCCGACGCCGGCCAGGGCGAAGCCCAGGTGCCAGTCGACCTTCTGGCCGATGGTGCCGATGACCAGCGGCGCGGCGAAGGCACCCAGGTTGATGCCCATGTAGAAGATGGTGAAGCCGCCGTCCCGGCGTGCGTCGTTGCGGTCCGGGTAGAGGTGGCCGACCATCGTGGAGATATTGGCCTTCAGCAGCCCCGAGCCCACCGCGATGAAGCCGAGGCCGACGAAGAAGGACGCCTCGGCCGGCACGGCCAGCATGAAGTGGCCGGCCATGATGATGCAGCCGCCGATGAGCACGGTCTTGCGGGCGCCCCAGAAACGGTCGCTGACCCAGCCGCCGGGCAGGGCCAGCAGGTAGACCATCGCGTTGTAGACGCTGTAGATCGCAGCCCCGGTCGCCGCGGTGAAGCCCAGTCCGCCCTTGGCGGCCGGGGCGACGAGGTAGATCACCAGCAGGGCGCGCATGCCGTAGAAACTGAAGCGCTCCCACATCTCGGTCATGAACAGGGTGGCCAGGCCGCGCGGGTGGCCGAAGAAGCTCCGGCCGGCGGCAGCACCGGTCTGCGGGGACAGCTCCGGATCGAGGGGCAGCGTCTCTGTGGGCGACATCTGGTTCCTTGCCTGGTTCAGCGGGCGCACGCCGGTCCGGCGTACGTCCACGCGCCGCGTGACACCCGCCGGGATAGGGCGGTGCCCGCAGTGGTGACACGGGATCCCGGAAACTGTACGTCAGCACTTAGGCCGACTTGACCACTCATAGGGCGACATCGGTCAACGTTTGCCATGACAGTGGACCAATGCGACAAACACCAACCCTGGCGACAACAGCCCCATGTTCGACATAGATCATGGAATCGTGGCTAGAACAAGAAAAAGATCAAGTGATCTGAAGGTCTTAATGATCAACAAGCTGTGATTCAGGTCATGCCGGCTCCCGGCGACGCTGGATCGTGTCCGCTATGGGGAACGCTCGTCATGGATCCGGCGGATCGGTAGCCTGACGATCACTGTCGGATTCGTCGTCATCGGGGCCAGCGTGAGCAGCAGTGAGAAGTTTCGCGTGGAGTTCGCCTGTTCCGGGAACACCTGCCGGTCGCCGATGGCGGCACACCTCCTCGGGGCGGCTCTCGACGAGGCCGGGCTGGGCGAGACGGTGTCGGTCGGCAGCAGCGGCACCGTTGCCGAGCCGGGAGCCGGGATGGATCCACGTGCGGCGGAGGTGCTGGGGATCACCGGGGAGCGTGGGAGCCACGCCGCGCGCCGGACGGATCCGGGGGAACTGGCCGCCGCCGACCTGATCGTCTGTATGGGGGCGCGCCACTTGGCACAGGTCGAGCAGGGCCTGCCGACACGGCGGCGGCCCACGGTGGTCCTGATGTCCGGCTTCGACCCCGCCGCCGCGGATGGCACCGACATCGCCGATCCCTTCCATGGGGACCTGGGCCGGTATCAGGAGACCCGATCCGCCCTGGCGGCCGCGCTGCCCGGGCTGCTGGCGCGGATCAGGGCCGGACTCGCCGCAGAGCGGTAGTGAGTCCGGCCTTCGTCATCGGCGGCCTGGCCGGCAATGCCGTGGGCAACGCGCTCCGCCGCAACAACGCCGGCCCTGCCGCCCCGCGCCCGCCATGGTCCTCAGCCGGCTCACCGGCTGACTCCGGGCGCGCGGAGGCTCAGTGCCAGTCGCTGATCTGGACGTCGCGCGGCGCCGGTGCGCCCGCTCCGGTCTCCAGCAGTGACTTCAGGGACATCAGGTAGGAGCCCCACTTGGTGCTGCAGTGGTGCATGAACTCCACCGGCTCCCGCCAGCCCTCGTGGCTGAACAGCACGATCGTGTAGTCGCCGTCCTGCCGGAGGTCCCAGGTGACGGTGGTGCCGATCCACTCCTCGGGGCCGTCCACCACCCGCCACACCACCCGCTCGGACGGCCGCAGCTCGACGACCTCCATGTCGAAGCCGCCGACCGGGGGGAACCGGAACGCGAGAGTCCCGCCGACAGCGGCGTCGCCCCCGGTGTCGACGGTCCACCAGCCGGCCAGGCCCTCGACGGTCGTCAGCGCTTCGTACACCTTCTCCGGGCTCGGGGTGACGACCCCGATCCGATGCAGAATGTCCACCATCTCGACTCTCCTCCTCGACTCTCCTCGGCCCGGTCAGTGCTGCTGACGGTCCTGTTGGGTGCGCTGGATCGTCTCGGCGATCCGCTTGATCCGCTGCAGTCGGGCGTCCCAGGCCGACCCGACCGAAGACAGTTGGGCCACCGCACGGGCCAGTTGGGCCTCGTCGACCCGGTACCGCCGCTCCCGGCCCTCGGGCGTCGCCCGGACCAGGCCGACCCGGTCGAGGATGCCGAGGTGCTTGGCCACCGCCTGCCGGGTGACCGGCAGCTGCCGGCCCAGGGTGGTCGCGGTGCCGCCGCCCTCGGCGAGCAGCAGGTCGAGCAGGCGGCGCCGGGTCGGGTCACCGATCGCGGACCAGAGGTCGTCGTCGACCGGTTCCGCCACTGCCGTGCTCATGCCCGCGCCTCCAGCTTCTCGGCACAGGGCGCCAGTCGCGGCAGGTAGAAGTCCCAGCCGGTGACGTGGTCCTGGTACTGCTGCTCCAGGACGGCGACCTCCCAGCCCATCTCGCGGAAGCCGCTCTCGGTCATCCGGAGCAGCGTCCCGCCGCCCGAGGGGGTCAGCTCGAAGGTGACCAGCAGCGAGTTTCCGGCCGCTGCGGCCTCCCCGGCCGGGTGGGTCCAGCGGAACGAGAAGGTGCGCGGCGGCCGCACGTCGACGACGGTGAACTGCATCACCGTTCCGTCGGCGTCGCGCTCGCCGAAGACGATCTCCCCCGTCGATCCCGGCGTCGGGTCGTACCGGGCGTCGTCCGGCCACCACTCCTTGAGGTGGTCGGGACTGCTCACCACGTCGAAGACGACCTCGGGCGGGGCCTCGACGTAGATCTCGCGTTCGATGGTTCCGAATTCCTTGGCTTCCAACTCCATGACAGCCTCCTGCAACCTTTGGTTGCATGCCAGCCTAGTCGGGGGTCGGGCTCAGTGCAACCAGAGGTTGCTCATCGGGCCGAAGAGTACCCCTTGCCGTTCCCGGGGGTGGGAACGGCAAGGGGTCCACACCAGGTGGCGGCGCGGACGCCGGGCTCGTCGGCGTCGGCCGGTTCGCCTTCCAGTGCGCTGGTGGCCGCTGCCGCGCCGAGTTCGTCCGCGCCACCGCCACCGGCTCCGCTGCCACCATCGAACGCACCGTGACCAAGACCGGCGCCCGCTACACCACCCCCGCCGTTCTCTTCGTACGTCGTCCACCCGGCCCCTCCTGGGCTGAAAATCGGCCAACTGCCCTGACCGGGGCCGGGAATGCGTGCGAATGCCCCGGTGGAGTCACTATCGGAGTTCGCCCCCCGGACCACCCTTCGTCCCGTCAAGTTCGCGGGGTGATCCGGTTCTCTGTCTCTTCGGTTGTGGACCAGTGCGGGTCCCGGCTCCGAACGGGGAGCCAGAACCGGGACCCGTCCCACGCGGCGGAGGGTGGATCACGCGGCGTGGGAGATATTGGAACGGTGCGAGGGCTATCGGCTCATGCGAGTGCCGTCCGAGTCAGGTCCCGTGAATCCTGCGAATACTCGCCGTAGGAGTTCGTTCACGACGTACACGGGCAGATCGACCCTACCGAGCGAGTGCTCGCCCAGATCTGCCGCGCCGGGGCCGCCGAACAGCACGAGGATCCCGTCGAACGGCAACGCCCTCCACGGGCAGCCGTCGCGCAAAGCCTGCCGATACGCCAAGCGGCGCACGTTCTCGGGCTCCGAGCGGGACACCCGCGTGATCTCCCCTCGGTACTCGCTCATAGGGCGGCTCGGGACAGGTCGAAGCGGCAGAAGACGCTCTTGCCGCCCTCGTCGCGCGGGACCCACCACAGGTAGTCCGAGAGGCTGCGGACGATGTGCAGCCCGCGCCCGCGATCCGGGATGAGTGCCTCTGGCAAGTCCTCGGCGAAGTGCGGCCCGAAGGCATCCCCTATGGGCAGTGTCGGGGGTGAGGAGTCCTCGTCCGCGACCTCCACGAACAGCCAACTCGGCCAGGCCCGCAGTGTGAGCACGACCACGTGTCCGGCCGGGGGCAGGCCGGCGCGGTCGTCGGGGATGCTGTGGTGGGCGGCGTTGCCGACCAGTTCCGAGACGCACAGTTGCACGTCGTCGCAGAGTCGGCTCAGCCCCCAGCCGGTCAGCGCGACGCGGACCATTTCCCGCGCCGCCCACCCAGTGCTCTGCGAGTCGACCGCCAGCGCGAGAGACCCAACGCGCGCCGGGGATTCCAGGAGAACTCCCGCGAAGCCTGGCGCTGCCGCCGGGAGCGTACTGTCCACGGCTCTCTTCGAGTCCATGTCACCCTTCACCACCTTTGTTCCTCGTGCATCGATCGGCTTCGAGTCGCCGGATCTGTGTCGGCATCGAAGAGGTGACCTGTGGCCGACGGTTACCAGGGTTGGGGTTGCGGTCAGCGGATGCGATACGCACGGCGTATGGCTCAGGCGTATCGTCAATTGCATGGCTGACAGAGGACCATGGGTGCAGGCCCGTTTGCGGGCAGCATGGGCAGCTGGCGAGTGGGGGGCGATCTTTCGTGAGTATCGGCGTGCCGCCGATATCTCACAGCTCACGCTCGGATCGCTGATCGGAATGCCGCAGTCTCACGTGTCCTTGATCGAGAACGGCAAGCGAAGGATCACCAACGCCGACCTCATGGTCCGAATCGCCGAAGGGCTGGACGTGCCAGACGAATTGCGCGGACTCCCCAGTGTCCGAGATTCAAGGTCGACCATGTGGAGCCCGGATCCTGAGCTGAGCGAGCGTATGGCTCACGCACAAGACACGGGGCGTGTTGACGTGCGATCAGCCGACTGGATCGCTCGCGTTCTCGCCGAGCACCGCCGCGCTGAGGACGAGGTGGGCGGGAAGGATCTGTGGATAGTGGTCCGTTCACAGCTTGACGCCGTCACCCAGCTACTTCCGCGCGCATCCGGAGCTGCCGCCGACCGATTGCTGACGCTCTCGGCCGAGCATGCCCACTGGCTGTCATGGGTGGCTGCGGAAGAAGGCCACCGAGGCCCCGCCATGGCCTGGCTTGACCTGGCGCACGGATGGGCTGTTGACGCTGGTGCAGCCGACTTGGCCTCATGGGTCACACGGGTGCGCTCGTACTACACGCTCAACCAGGGTGATCCCGTGCGCGCACTGCGTACCGCCGAGGTGGCCCAACTTGCCTCAGGTAGCCTTTCCCCGGGGGCCGCTGCAATCGCTGTGCACGCGACTGCCATGGCAGCAGCAGCAGTTGGTGAGAGAGATCGTTGCCGCAGGCTTGCGGAGCAGTCCTATGAGTTGGCCCTTCAAGTCCCGACGGCTGACGAGCGTCCGGGGTGGCTGTACTGGCTCGATCCCACCCGTGCCAAGCTCATGCTGGGAGATGCCGCCTACGCCGCGCGTGACTGGCCCACTGCCGCTGCCTCCTTCGGAGAGGCACTGGCCGGCCTCGAAGGCTATCCGCGCGATCATGCGTACTACTCCACACGTCTAGCGTACGCGCGCCAACGGTCCTGACCAGGAATTTTGTTCATGGAGTGGCCGGTGGTCACTACCTTCCCAACAGGCATTCGCCGATGTATTGCTACCCGCACAAGACGGCGTACCGGCGGCTCGACCCGTGCCCGCGACTGGCGGGGCTGTAGGCGGCGGATCCTGAGCAGGCGCTGTCGTGCTACGCCCCCATCCCCTTCTGTACGACGTCTTCGCCGGGGGCGTGCTGGAACGGATCCCGCAGGCGCTCAGCGCCGGGGCAGCCGCCCGGCCGCCCCGAGCCAGCTCAGATCGCCCGGGATCTCCTCGTCCGCCCGCCACTTGAAGATCGAGGTGATGCCCGGGTCGAGCAGTTCGAAGTCCCGCAGCCAGCGGGCGACGTCGGCCCGGGAGTGGAGCACCAGCGGGGAGCTGGACTTCTGGTAGGTGGCCTCGAACCGCGCCACCGCCTCCGGCGAGTGGCCCTCGGAGGAGCCGGTGGAGACCACCAGGTGGCTGCCCGGGGCCAGCCGCTCCACCAGCCGGTCCACCAGCAGTTCCGGGTGCTCCTGTTGCCGGACGAAGTGCAGCACGGCCAGCAGCAGCACCCCGACCGGCTGGGAGAAGTCGATGTGCTCGTTCAGCCGCGGGTCGTCCAGGACGGCCCCGGGGTCGCGGATGTCGCCCTCGATGGCCAGGACGCCGGGGGCGGCCCGCAGCGCCCGGGTGTGGGTGAGCACGACCGGGTCGTTGTCGACGTAGACCACCCGGGCCCCCGGCCGGATCCGCTGGGCGACCTCGTGGGTGTTGGGCGAGGTCGGGATGCCCGCGCCGATGTCGATGAACTGGCGCACCCCGGCCTCGGCCAGCGCCTCCACCGACCGGACCAGGAACCGGCGGTTGGCCTGGGCCCCGGCCGGTACCACCGGATGCTCGGCGATCATGCGGTCCGCGACCTCCCGGTCCGCCGCGAAGTTGTCCTTGCCGCCGAGGTAGTAGTCGTACATCCGGGCGGGGCTGGCGACATCGGGGTCGAAGCGGTGGTCGGCGCCCGGGTACTGCTCCGGACCCGGCGCCGTCGACTCCTTCGGCGTACCCGGCATGCTGCCCCCACTCGATCCGGCGCGCTGGTGCGAACTGGCGCCGATTCTAGATCGCTTGTCGGGTCGTCATACACCTGTTCCGGGATCCGGTCGGGACCTTCCGCATGTCCGGGCCACGCAGGTCCGTTCGGTTCCGGTGGGCCCGGATCCGGCTGGAAGGAAGGGGTGCAGTGACGGTGTGTGGGCGGTGAAGGCAAATTGCCCGTGGCGTCAGGAACCCGGTGGTATAACGAATTGTGGGCCGGTTCAGGCCTCCGGGGCGACAGTGCGCACTCCAGGCTGGGGGGCCTCGTCGGAGCAGCGTGTGCCGTGGCGGATCCCGTCGCGGCGGTCGACCGGTGAATCACTGGTGCGGAGAGTGGGGGTGGTGGCGTTGGCCATCGACGCGTCCGACGGGCCGAGCGGCAACCAGGAGGTCCGGTCATGAGCATTGATCTGCGTACCCGTGCCCGGCAGGGCTTCATCCGGCTCGGCGGCCGGTTCGGGAACAAGCGGCTCCACGATGTGCGCAGCCTGCTCGGCGCGCTGGCGCTGGGCCGCTGGCTCGCCGACCATCCGGCGGTCCCCGGCGGGCTGCGCCGTCGGCCCGGCCGCTTCGACGTCTTCCGGGACGCCGTGGACCGGATCACCGGCAAGTCGCCGCTGTACCTGGAGTTCGGCGTCTGGGAGGGCTACTCGCTGCGCTGGTGGTCCGAGCACCTCAAGGGCGACCAGGCGCGCCTGATCGGTTTCGACAGCTTCCAGGGCCTGCCCGAGCAGTGGCGCCCCGACTACCCGCCGGGGACCTTCACCGTCGGCAGGCCGCCGGAGATCGACGACCCCCGGATCTCCTACCAGGTCGGCTGGTTCGAGGACACGCTCCAGGACTTCGAACTCCCGGACCACGACCAGCTGATCATCAACATCGACTGCACCCTCTACTCCAGCACCGCGCTGGTGCTCCGCTTCCTGGAGAAGCACCTCAGCACCGGCGACCTGCTCTACTTCGACGAACTGCCCGAGTACGACCACGAGCTGCGGGCCTTCTTCGAACACGCGGAGCGCTGCGGCCGGGTGATCCGCCCGGTCTCCCAGGCCCGCGGCTACTACTGGCTGTTCGTCTACGAGTAGGCCGCCGACGGCCCGCGGGCGTTCCGCAGACCTTGATCCAATCCGTCCCGCCGTGCATGAGGTCACGGCGGAGCGGGAAGGCCAAGGGGCATGGACGACTCTGTTGACGTGGTGCGCGGGCTGACCTACGGCCCCAGCGGGCAGCGGCTGGACGTGCACCTCCCACCCGGCGGCCCCGAGGGCACGGTGCTGCTCTGGCACGGCCGGGGCCGGGACGAGCGCGACGTCCTCGCGCCGCTGGCCCGGGAGGTCGCCGCGCTGGGACTGCTGGTCCTGGTGCCCGACTGGCGTTCGAACGAGCCGGACGGCGGCTGGACGCAGCTGCGCGAGTCGGTCGCCTTCCTCCGCGACCGGGCCGGCGACTGGGGCGGCGACGCCGAACGCACCGTGCTGGCCGGCTGGTCGCTCGGCGCCCGCGCCGCCATGGCCACCGTGCTGCGCCCGGCCGCACCCACCGAGGGCTGGCGGCCGGTCGCCGTCGTCGGCATCGCCGGCAACTACCTCACCTCCTCGGACTGCCGGATGGGTCCGGCCGCCGTCGACGACGTCGTCACCACCGCCGAGACTCCGGTCCCGCTCTGGCTGCACCACGGGGTGGCCGACGCGGTGGTGGACGTGGCTTCGCCGCGCGGCTTCGCCCCGGTGGCCGAGGCCCACGGCTGGTTCACCCACTGCACCGAGTCGGCCAGCGACCACGCGGGCGTGGTGCTGACCGAGTACGACCGGGAACTCGGCCGCTGCCGCCCCGCCCGGGCCGAGCACGCGGTGCACGCCGGGCAGACGACCGCGCAGCTCATCGCCAAGGCCGCCGCCGACTGCTGAGGGCTCAGCCCAGGACCAGCGGCGCGGCGACCGGCTGCCGGGGCACCGGGATCGGCAGCGTCCGGGCCGGGGCCGGATAGGGCGTGGAGATCAGGGTGTAGTCCTCGTCCAGGGCCGACTCCCGGACCTCCAGCCCGGTCGGCTCCCGGCCCAGCGCCAACTGCAGGGCCGCCCACGGAAAGTTGACGCCGCAGCGGGAGAGCTGGTGCAGCCCGCCGGAGGGCCGGGTGTTGATGTCGAGCAGCACCGGCCGGCCGTCCTGGTGCCGGAACTGAATATTGGTCAGATAGGTCAGCCGGAAGGTCTCGGCCAGCACCCGGGCCGGCTCCAGATAGGCCGGGTCCAGGGTGAAGCCGCGCCGGCGGCCGGACTTGGTCCGGCCGACCGCCCCGCGCAGCCGTCCGTCCGGGTCGACCAGGCAGTCCACCGAGACCTCGGGGCCGGCCAGGTGCGGCATCACCAGCCAGTCCACCGGCTGCGCCTCGGGCGCGCGGTCCAGTGCCTCGACCACCTCGTCGTAGGGGACGAGCCAGCTCGGCGAGCCGGCCAGCCGGGCCAGCGAGAACGGCTTGCGGGTCAGCACCCGGAACCCCTCGCCGCCCGCCCCGGTCACCGGCTTCAGGCAGGCGGTGCCGCCCTCCGCCTCGATCGCCCCGACCGCGTCCTTCAGTGACGCCGCGTCACGCACCCGCCACCAGGGCGGAACCGGCAGCCCGGCCGCCGCCAGCGCCTCGTAGGCGTCGGCCTTGTCGGCGAAGAGCTCGATCGCGGCGGCCGGCGGGGTGACCACGGTCGTGCCCAGCGCGGCGAACTCCTCCCGCCGCTCGGCCACGGCCCGCTGGTGCAGCCGGGGCAGGAACAGGTCGATCCGGTGCCGCTCGCAGTAGGCGAGGGCGAACTCCAGGTACGCGGCGGGCGAGAGCTGGTCGGGTTCCAGCGAGGAGACGTCGGCGGCGCGCAGCACCGGGGAGTCGGGGTCGACGTGGGTGGCGTGCACCTCCACCGCGACCAGGTCGGGGTTGTCGCGCAGCAGCGAGATGAAGAAGGCGTTCTCGGCGTAGGTGCGGTTCAGCCAGATGCGCAGCGGTTCTTTCGAGAGCGGGTCTTTCAATGCGGTGTCTCCAGGACGAAGGCCGGCGGGACAGGGGAGGGGCTTCGTGGTGACACTGGCCGACGGAGCCCACACCTTCGTGGGGCCGTGGCCGTGGTCGGGTGCGACCTGTGCGCAGTGCAGGGGTGGAACACCTGGGTCGCCCTGGGCCGTGGGCGTATCAGATCATGCCGGAGGGGGGTAGCGCGAGTGGCAGCTCCCCGAAACCGGGGCGGGTAACCGGGTGTTCACACGGGGCGGGAACACCCGCACGAAGAAGGGTCACCCTGGGCGGTGGTGGCACCGGGTTCCGGGGTGACCCTCGTTCGCTTCTCGACCGTCCCGACGAGCGCGGTCAGTCCTTCGGGAAGTCCTCTTCCCAGTACTCGGCCGCGCCCCGCTCGGGCGCCTCCGGGCCGCCGTGGAGGTCGCCCTCGCGGCCGCGCAGCTCCACCCGGCGGATCTTGCCGGAGACCGTCTTCGGCAGCTCGGCGAACTCCAGTCGGCGGACCCGCTTGTAGGGCGAGAGCTGCTGCCGCGCCCAGACCAGGATCGAGCGCGCGGTCTCCGCCGTCGGCTCGTGGCCGGGGGCGAGGGTGACGTACGCCTTCGGCACCGACAGCCGGACCGGGTCCGGCGAGGGGACGACCGCCGACTCGGCCACCGCCGGATGCTCCAGCAGCACGCTCTCCAATTCGAACGGAGAGATCCGATAGTCGGACGACTTGAAGACGTCATCGGTACGGCCCACGAAGGTGAAGTAGCCGTCCGCGTCCCGGAAGGCCACGTCGCCGGTGTGGTAGTGGCCGCCGGCCATGGACTCGGCGTGCCGGGCGGGATCGTCCTGATAGCCCGTCATCAGCCCGAGCGGGGCGCTGTCCAGCGGCAGGCAGAGCTCGCCCTCGACGCCGACCTCGGTCACCACGGCCCCGGTCAGCGGGTCGACCAGGGCCACCTGGTAACCCGGCAGCGGCAGGCCCATCGAGCCCGGCTTGAGCGGCTGCCCGGGGACGTTGCCGATCTGCGCGGTGGTCTCGGTCTGGCCGTAGCCGTCGCGCAGGGTGACCCCCCAGGTGGCGCTGATCCGCTCGATGATCTCCGGGTTCAGCGGCTCGCCCGCCCCGACCAGCTCCCGCAGCGGTGGCTGCCACCCGCTCAGCTCCTCCAGCATCAGCATCCGCCAGACCGTCGGCGGCGCGCAGAAGGAGGTCACCCCGTAGCGGACCATGGCGTCCAGCAGCGGCTTGGCGGAGAAGCGCGGCTGATTGACGATCAGGATCTCCGCGCCCGCGTTCCACGGCGCGAAGAAGTTGCTCCAGGCGTGCTTGGCCCAGCCCGGGGAGGAGACGTTGAGATGGACGTCCCCGGCCCGCAGCCCGATCCAGTACATGGTGGAGAGGTGGCCGACCGGGTAGGAGCGGTGGGTGTGCTGCACCAGTTTCGGGCTGCTGGTGGTGCCGGAGGTGAAGTAGAGCAGCAGTGGGTCCTCGGCCCGGGTCGGCCCGTCCGGGACGAAGGCGGCGTCCTCCTGGCCGCGCGAGTCGGCGTAGGCCAGCCAGCCGGGGACCGGCTCGCCGACGGCGATCCGGGTCCAGTCGCCGTCCAGGCCGGCGAAGCCGACGGTCAGCGCCGACTCGGCGACCACGTGGCGGACCGCGCCCCGGTCCAGCCGGTCGGCCAGGTCGTCCGGGGAGAGGAGGGTGCTCGCCGGGATCACCACCGCGCCCAGCTTGATCGCGGCCAGCATCGTCTCCCACAGCTCCACCCGGTTACCGAGCAGCAGCAGCACCCGGTCGCCGCGCGCCACCCCCTGCGCCCGCAGCCAGTTCGCCAGCCGGTCGGAGCGTCGGCTGAGCTCGGCGAAGGTCAGCGCGGTCTCGTCGCGGACCGTGCCCCCGGCGTCCAGGTCGACCACCCGCAGGCCGACCGCCCGGTTGCCCGCCGCCTCGCGGTCGAACCAGTCCAACGCCCAGTTGAAGTACTCGCCCCCGGGGCGGGGAAAGGCCCGTGCGCCCTCCAGGTCGCCCCGGTGCCGCAGCAGGTGGTCCCTGGCGGCTCTGAACTCGCGGTGCGCGGCCTCCCCAGCCCCGTCGGTACCGGCCCCGTCGGTACCGGGCCCGTCGGTACCGGCCCTGCCGGTACTGGCCGTGCTCGTGCCGTCCGCTGACATGACGTCCCCAATCTCCAGGCCGGCTGCTGTCGGTCCGCTGCACGCTGCCAGCACCGGTGAGCGCAGGTCAAGGGCGACGGGGCAGGCGGGCCGGGCCCGAGGGGTCAGGCCGGGGGCAGCTCGTCCAGGCCCTCGGCGACCAGCTTCGCCAGCCGGTCCAGCGCCGCGTCGGCCCCGTCGGCCTCGGAGGCGAGCACCACCTCGTCGCCGCCGGCCGCGCCGAGGCCGAGCAGCGCCAGCATGGAGGCCGCGTTCACCGGACTGCCGCCGGCCTTGGCGATGGTCACCGGCACGCCCACGGCCCCGGCGGCGCGGACGAAGATGGCGGCGGGACGGGCGTGCAGGCCCTCGGGCCAGCCGACGATGACAGTGCGCTCGGCCATGATGGGTGCCTTTCCACTGGGGTATGGGCTGCTTGCCACCTTGCCCTGTGCTCCGGCCTCCTGCACTCCGAACACGTAACCTGACCTGTGTGCACCCCGCCGAGCCCGCGCCCGACCGGCCCGCAGCGCAGCCCCCGGTCCAGCCCAACGAGGACGGCGCCGCCGCGCCCTTCCACTGGGAGGCCGACATCGTGCTGCGCGACGGCGGCACCGCCCGGGTCCGACCGATCCGACCGGACGACGCCGACCGGCTGGTCGCCTTCTACGCCGGGGTCTCCGACCGGTCCAAGTACTTCCGCTTCTTCGCGCCGTACCCCCGGTTGTCCGAACGCGACGTCCGGCACTTCACCCATCACGACTACGTCAACCGGGTCGGTCTGGCGGCGCTGGTGCGGGACGAGTTCATCGCCACCGTCCGTTTCGACCGGATCGACGAGAACGGCCGGCCCTCCGGCAGCGGGACCGACGCCGAGGTGGCCTTCCTGGTCCAGGACGCGCACCAGGGCCGGGGCATCGCCTCGGCGCTGCTGGAACACATCGCGGCGGTGGCCAGGGAGCGCGGCATCCGCCGCTTCACCGCCGAGGTGCTGCCGGACAACCGCACCATGGGCAAGGTCTTCACCGACGCCGGCTACACCCAGCACCGCAGCTTCGCCGACGGCGTCATGCACTTCGAGCTGGACCTGGAGCCCACCGAGAAGTCGCTGGCGGTGATGCGCTCCCGGGAGCACCGCGCCGAGGCCCACTCCACCCAGCGGCTGCTCGCACCCGGCTCGGTCGCCGTCATCGGCGCCGGACGCCACCCGGCCGGGGTCGGCCGCAGCGTGCTGCGCAACCTGCTCGGCGCCGGGTTCACCGGCCGGCTCTACGCGGTCAACCGCCGGGCCGCCGGCAGCCCGGAGGCCGCAGGCCCGGACGGCGTGGACCGGCTGGACGGGGTTCCGCTGTTCGCCCGGGTCGGCGACATCCCCGAGCCGGTGGACCTGGCCGTGGTCGCGGTCCCGGCCGAGGCCGTCCCCGGCGTGGTCGCCGACTGCGGCGCGCACGGGGTGCAGGGACTGGTGGTGATCACCGCCGGCTACGCCGAGACCGGTGCCGCCGGCCGGGAGCGCCAGCGCGAGCTGGTCCGCCAGGCCCGCGCCGCCGGGATGCGGGTGCTCGGCCCCAACGCCTTCGGGCTGATCAACACCGACCCCGCCATCCGGCTGGACGCCTCGCTCTCGCCCCGGCTGCCGGAGCGGGGACCGCTGGGGGTCTTCAGCCAGTCCGGCGCCATCGGGGCGGCCCTGCTGGAGGCCGCAGACCGGCGCGGCCTGGGGGTCTCCTCCTTCGTCTCGGCCGGCAACCGGGCCGACGTCTCCGGCAACGACCTGCTGCAGTACTGGGAGGAGGACGAGGCCACCCGGGTCGCCGTGCTCTACCTGGAGTCCTTCGGCAACCCGCGCAAGTTCAGCCGGCTCGCCCGGCGGCTCGCGGCGGTCAAGCCGATCGTGGTGATCAAGGGCGGGCGGCACAGCACCAGCATCCCGGCCGGCCACGCCGCCGCGCTGACCCGGATCCCGGACAGCACCGTGGACACCCTCTTCCAGCAGGCCGGGGTGGTCCGGGTGGACACCATCACCGAGCTCTACGACACCGCCGACCTGCTCGCCCACCAGCCCGCGCCGCGCGGCGACCGGATCGCCATCGTCGGCAACTCCGACTCGCTGGGACTGCTCACCCACGACGCCGCCCTCAGCGCCGGACTCCAGCCGCTGCCGCCGCAGGACCTCACCACCGCCGCCACCGCCGAGGACCTGGCCGCCGGCCTCGCCACCGCGATCGAGCGCCCGGACAGCGACGTGGTGATCGCCGTGGTGATCCCGCCGATCGGCACCGACGCCTTCACCGGTGGCGCCGACCGGCCCAGCTTCCCCGGCTCCGGGCTGCTCACCCAGGGGGCCGGGCTGCACGCCGGACTCGGCCTGGGCGCCGAGGCGGCCCACTTCACCGAGGCGCTGCGCACCGCCGCCGGGCAGGCAGCAACGGCCGGCAAGCCGCTGCTGCTGGTCCACCTCGCGCTGCCGGAGCTCGCCTCGGCGCTGCACGGCGCGGTCCCCGGCTACGCCCGGCCGGAGCGCGCGGTCCGGGCCCTGGCCCACACCGTCCGCCGGGCCGCCTGGGTCAGGGACAGCGCCGACCACGGCAGCGTCCCGGAGTTCGAGGACGTCGCCGAGGCTCCCGCCCGCCGACTGGTCGCCGAGGCGCTGACCACCGCCGAGGCCGTGGCGCTGGACGAGGCGGGGGCCGCCGCCCTGCTCGGCCACTACGGCATCCGGGTGCTGCGCAGCCTGCCCGCCGCCGACGAGCTCGGCGCCGCGCTCGCCGCCGAGGAGCTGGGCTACCCGGTCGCGCTCAAGGCGACCGCGCCGCACCTGCGGCACCGGGCCGACCTGGGCTCGGTCCGGCTGGACCTGAAGAACGAACAGGAACTGCGCCGCGCGCACCGGGAGAGCACCGCGCTGCTCGGCGCCGACGCCCGGCTGGTGGTCCAGCCGATGGCCGCCCGGGGCGTCGACACCGCCGTCTCCGCCACGGTCGACCCGGCCGTCGGCGCGATCCTCTCCTTCGGCCTGGCCGGAGCCGCCTCCGAACTGCTGGGCGACGTGGCCCACCGGCTGATCCCGGCCACCGACCGGGAGGTCGCCGGGCTGATCCGGGAGATCAGGGCCGCCCCGCTGCTGTTCGGCTGGCGGGGGGCCGAGCCGGTGGACACCGACGCCCTGGAGGAGCTGCTGCTGCGGGTCTCCCAGCTGGTCGACGACGTCCCCGAGGTCGCGGCGGTGGAGCTGGAACCGGTGGTGGTGGCCCCGCACGGGCTGGCCGTGCTGGGCGCGGCGGTCCGGCTGGCGGTGCTCCCCGCCCGCACCGACCTGGGCCCGCGCGCGCTGGGCTGAGCGGCCGGTCCCCGACCCCGCTGCGCGGCCGAACAGATCATCGACAACCCAGTAGCGGCACGGTGGCGCACACTGTCACCGGTCCGTGCCAGGATGGAGTCATGGCGAAGACCGGTATGACCACCACCCAGGGGCTGCGCTCCGCGATCGAACGCAGCGGCTACTATCCGACCCTCGTCAGCGAGGCCGTCGAGTCGGCCGTCGGCGCCGAGCCCGTCTCCGCCTTCCTGGTCCACCAGGAGACCACCTTCGACGCCAACGAGGTCCGCCGGCACGTCACCGTGCTGGTGCTGACCGACGGCCGGTTCATCGTCAGCCACACCGACGAGCAGGGCGCCGACGACACCTCGCCGGTGCCGTACGCGACCACCTCCACCGAGAGCGTCCGCGTCGACCGGATCTCCTCGGTCGTGGTCAGCCGGGTCGTGGCCAACCCCGAGACCTACACCCGGGGCACCCTGCCGCGCGAGGTCGTCCTCACCATCGGCTGGGGCGCGGTCTCCCGGATCGATCTGGAGCCCGCCGCCTGCGGTGACCCCAACTGCGAGGCCGACCACGGCTACACCGGCTCCTCGACCGCCGACGACCTGTCGCTGCGGGTCAGCGAGGCCGGCGACGGTCCGGAGACCGTCGCCCAGGCCCTGACCTTCGCCCATGCGCTCACCGAGGCCACGGTGGCGGCGGGCTCGGGCGCGGCCGGCTGACCCGACCGGGTCCCGCCGCCGAAGCATCCGCCCCCGATACCACCTGCGCCCGAACCACCTGCGCCTGAACCACCTGCGCCTGAACCACCTGCCCCGAATGAAGAGCCGATGACCCACACCGCCCCGACGCTCGACCCGGCCACCGCGCCCGCACCCGCCTACGGCAGCGCCTCGCTGGCCGACCTGCTGCCCGCCGTGGCCGCCGGGCTGGGGGTCGCCGGGCTGCCGCCGACCGGACTGGCGCTGCCGCCCGCCGACCGGGTCTGCGTCTTCCTGGTGGACGGCCTGGGCTGGGAGCTGCTGCGGGCGCACCCGGACGAGGCGCCCTTCCTCAACTCGCTGGCGCCCAGCTCGCTCGGGGGCAGCGGCCGGCCGCTGACGGCCGGATTCCCGGCCACCACCGCGACCAGCCTGGCGTCCGTCGGCACCGGCCTGCCGCCCGGCGCGCACGGCCTCGCCGGGTACACCGTGCGGATACCGGGCGACCGGCGGCTGATGAACCAGCTCCGCTGGCAGCCGCACGTGAACCCGCGCAGCTGGCAGCCGCACCCCACCGTCTTCCAGCTCGCGGACCGGGCCGGGGTGGCGACCTATCAGGTCTCCTCGCCCAAGTTCCAGTTCACCCCGCTGACCGAGGTCGCCCTCTCCGGCGGCCAGTTCATCGGCCGGCTCTCCGGCGAGGACCGGATGGACCTCGCCGCCGACCGGCTGGCCTCCGCCGACCGCGCGCTGGTCTACACCTACTACAGCGAGCTGGACGCCATGGGCCACCGCTACGGCGTCCACTCCGACGCCTGGCGCGGTCAGCTGATGCTGGTCGACCGGCTCGCCCAGCGGCTGGCCGAGCAGCTGCCGCCGCGTTCGGTGCTCTATGTCACCGGCGACCACGGCATGGTCGACATCGCCCCGGGGGACCGGGTGGACTTCGACGAGGATCCTGAGCTGCGGGCCGGGGTGCTGCTGCTCGGCGGTGAGGGCCGGGCCCGGCACGTCTACGCCCACCCGGGCGCGGCGGCCGACGTCCACGCCGTCTGGAGCGAGCGGCTGGGCGCGCAGATGTGGGTCGCCACCCGCGACCGGGCCATCGAGGCCGGCTGGTTCGGCCCGGTGGTCGAGGACCGGGTCTACGAGCGGATCGGCGACGTGGTCGCGGTGGCGCAGGCCGACATGGCGGTGATCGCGAGCCGCCGCGAGCCGGGCGAGTCCGCGATGATCGGCCTGCACGGCTCGATGACCGCCTCGGAGCAGTTGGTCCCGCTGCTGGAGTACCGCCGCTGAGCGCTCCGGCGCGCCCCCTACCGGACCCCTACCCGGCCCGGAACTCCCGCTCCGGGTGGCTGCTTCCGCCAGAATGGCCGCCATGGAGACCACCAGCAGTAAGCCGAGCAGCACCACGCTGATCACCGCCGCCGAACTGTCCGCCGCGCTCGCGGGGGAGCACCCGCCCGCCGTCCTGGACGTCCGCTGGCAGCTCGGCGGCCCTCCCGGCATCGAGGACTACGCGGCCGGCCACGTGCCGGGCGCGCACTTCCTGGCCCTGGACACCGACCTCGCCGCCGCGCCCGTCCCCGCCCCGGGCGTCGGCGGCCGGCACCCGCTGCCCGACCCGGAACTGCTCGGCGCGGCGCTGCGCCGGGCCGGGGTCTCGGCCGACCGGGAGGTGGTGGTCCTGGACGCGGCCACCTCCGCCGCCGCGGCCCGCGCCTGGTGGCTGCTGCGCTGGGCGGGGCACCGCCGGGTCCGGGTGCTGGACGGCGGCCTGGCCGCCTGGACCGCCGCCGGGCTGCCGCTGGAGCAGTCCGCCCCGGCCGCCGGGGCGGGCGACTTCGTCCCGGTCCCGGGCGCGCTGCCGGTGCTGGACGCGGACGGCGCGGCGGCGCTGGCCCGGACCGGCGTGCTGCTGGACGCCCGCGCGGGCGAGCGCTACCGGGGCGAGACCGAGCCGATGGACACCAAGGCCGGGCACATCCCGGGCGCCCTGAGCGCCCCCACCCTGGACAACCTGCGGCCGGACGGACGGTTCCTCCCGGCCGGGGTGCTGGCCGAGCGCTTCGCCGCACTCGGGGTGAAGCCCGGCGCCGAGTCGGCCGAGACCGTCGGCGTCTACTGCGGTTCGGGCGTCACCGCCGCCCACGAGCTGCTGGCGCTGCACCTGGCCGGGGTCGACGGTGCGCTCTACCCGGGCTCCTGGAGCGAGTGGTCCGGCACCGACCGGCCGGTCGCGACCGGCCCCGAGCAGGGCTGACGACCGCGCGGAAACGCCGCTGCCCACCGTCCTCGCCGGACGGTGGGCAGCGGCACATCGATGGGGTGAGCGAACGTCACTCCTGTTTCTTGCGGCGGGTGCCGAACACGATCTCGTCCCAACTCGGCACCGCCGCGCGGCGACCGGGGCGGACGCCGTCGGCCTCGGCCTGCCGGTCGGTGCTGCCGATCAGCCGGTCGCGGTGCGGGGAGGCGGCGCGCGGCATCAGGATGTCGGCGTAGGCGGAGCCCGCCCCCACGGCTGCCGCCGGGGCCTCGGGCTCGACCGGTTCGTCCTCCACCGGCTGGGTGCCCTGCGAGGGCACGACATCCATCAGCCCGGTCAACGGCTCGCGCTCGGCGGTCACCGGGACGGCGGCAGCGGCGGCCACCGCCGGCGGTTCCACCAGCCGCTCGGGTACATGACGGTCCGGCACATGACGCTCCGGCACATGGCGTTCCGGCGGGGCCATCCGCTCCGCCGGGCCCATCCGGCCGGCCGGGGGCCGCTCCGGGGCCAGCGGGCGCATGCCCATGCCCCGGTCGGCTCCGGGCAGTCGGGCGATCCTCGGCACGAACGGGAAGGTCGGCTCCTCGCCGCCGCGCTCCTGCGGTTCGCCGATCAGCGCCCGGGCCTCGTCGTCGATCGGCTGCACCAGCCGGCGCGGCGGGTCGTAGGTCCAGCGCGCCTGCTGCTGAAGGCCGTCGGCGCGGAACTGGAGCACGATCTCCCAGGTGTTGTCGTCCCGTCGCCAGGAGTCCCACACCGTGCTGTCCTTCTCCGCGCCGCGCAGCAGCAGCCGCTCCGAGACGGCGTCGCCGAGCTGCGGTCCGGTGCTCTCGCCCTGGCGGCGGACGGTGGTCTTACGGGCGCGCTCGGCCATGAAGGCGCGTTCGGCCAGGACCGGGCCCTCGAAGCGGCGCACCCGCTCCACCGAGATCCCGGCGAGCTGGGCGACCTCCTCGGCGCTGGCGCCGGCCCTGATCCGGGCCTGGATGTCGCGGGGACGCAGATGGCTCTCGACGTCGATCTGGCCCAGCCTGGGCCGGTCGCCGCGTACGGCGGCGCGCAACCGCTCATCAATCGGAAGGAAGTATTCCGTCGAGTCGGCGGCCTTGAGCACCAGTCGTGAGCCGTCATTGCTGACGGCTACGACACGCAGTTCGGGCACGGTTACCTCCCGGGTGGTGCCTGCCGACGTCACCTGCGTCGCTGCTCCCGTAACGAGTGTGGCCTGCCGACGGGCGGCGGGCCACAACATTGCAGAGTTACCCGGTGTGTCGGCTCTTATCCGCGACCCACCGTTATGGCACGGTTACCTCTTTGCGCCACCGGCTCTCGGCGGTGCATGTCCTACCCCGGTCGCAAGTGAGTGCACGCCGAAGCGGCCCGCAGTCAGGCTCCACGAACGGTACTCCATTTGTGGCACCCAGGTGTGGTGGCTCACGACTCAAGTCTCTCCTGAATCGCCGGATTCTCAAGGGTCGCCACTCCGACGGCGGTCGACCGAACGGCGGACAGTGATCATCTTCACATTTTCCACCCCGACCGAACCGGACATTTCTTCGATCGGTCCCTCTTCCTGCAGGATGGGAAAAGTCGTACATGGAGGGGCATTGGTGCAGAAATCGGAAGAAGTGGCGCGTCCGGCCCGGCGCCGGACCCTCGATCTGAGCGTCACCCAGGTGGCAGCGAGCGCGCTGGCGGCCGTGGTGGGCGCGGTGCTGGCGTCCGAACTCGGGGTCTACGGGACGATCATCGGCGCCGCGGTGGTGAGCACCGGCGCGACCGTCGGCAGCGCCCTCTTCCAGCACCTGTTCCGGCGGACCGGGGAGCAGCTGCGCGATCTGGCGACCTCCGGGCCGGTGCGGCCGGTGTCGGCCGTGCCCTTCGAGCAGCCTCCGGCCGACTTCGACCCCTTCGACCCGGGCGGCGAGCGGACCCGGATGATGGCGGCGCTGGCCCCGCCGGTCCCGGTCGACTCGGTCGCGGTCTACCGGGGCCGGACCACCTGGCGGCCGAAGGGGTGGAAGACCTACGCACTGATGGGTGTGCTGGTCTTCGGCCTGGCCATGGGCACGGTGACGGTGGTCGAACTGGTGGCGGGCAAGCCGGTGGCGGCGATCGTCAGGAACGAGCCGGGCAGCGGCACCTCCTTCGGCGGCGGCTCGGTGGAGCACGGCTCCGGCGGCTCCGGCCGGACCGACCCGGCCACGGTGCCGTCCACCACGCCCTCCGGCCCGGCCGGCGGCGGCGAGCCCTCCTCCGGCGCGAGCAGCGGGCCGAGCGACGGCCCGAGCGACGGCGCGAGCCCGACGCCGAGCAGCACCCCCAGTGGGAGCCCGCAGCCGTCGCACTCCGCCTCGGCGACCCCCTCCGACGGCCCGACGGCCGGCGCCGGGGAGGCCGTCGGCGCCGACCCGTCCACCACGCCGACGGCCGGCTGAGGCGGGGGCGACCCGGGCGCCGGGGTTCGGCTGCCGGGGCTCAGTCGCCGAGAACGCGCCGCAGGTAGTCGTTGCCGAAGCGGCGCTCCGGGTCGACCTTGTCGCGCAGCGCGGTGAAGTCCGCGAAGTGCGGGTAGTGCTCGGCCAGGTAGGCCGCGTCCCGGGTGTGCAGCTTGCCCCAGTGCGGACGGCCCCGGTGCGCCGTCATGAGCTTCTCGACCTCGGTGAAGTAGCCCTGCTCCCGGGTGCCCCGGTAGAGGTGCACGGCGATGTAGGCGGTGTCGCGGCCGTTGGCGGTCGACAGCCAGACGTCGTCGGCGGGGGCGACCCTGACCTCGACCGGGAAGCTGATCTGCCAGTCGCTGCGCTCCACCAGCGACTTCAGCTCCCGGAGCACGGTGGTGGCGGCCTCGCGCGGGACCGCGTACTCCATCTCGACGAAGCGCACCCGGCGCGGGCTGGTGAAGACCTTGTAGGAGGTGTCCGTGTAACTGCGCTCGGACCAGGCCTTGCTGGCGATCTTCGCGATGCCGGGGACGGCCTTCGGGAACCGCCGGCCGACCCGGCAGGCGCCCTCCCAGACGGTGTTGGAGAGGAAGTCGTCGTCCAGCCAGTGCTTGAAGGCGGGCAGCGGCGCGGCCGGGCCCGCGCTGCGGTTGTTGGCCTTGGTGCTGCAGCCCTCGGTGTGCGGGAACCAGTAGAACTCGAAGTGCTCGTTCTCGGTGGTCAGCTCCTCGAAGCGGTCGAGCACCTCGTCGAAGACCATCGGCTGCTCCCGCGCGGTCAGCAGGAAGGCCGGCTCGACGCCGAAGGTGATCGCACTGACCACGCCGAGCGCGCCGAGGCCGAGCCGGGCCCCGGCGAACAGCTCCGGGTTCTCGGTCGGCGAGCAGGTGGTGACCGTGCCGTCGGCCAGCACCAGCTCCAGGCCCCGGATCTGGGCCGAGATCGAGGCCGAGTCGCGCCCGGTGCCGTGGGTGCCGGTGCCGGTCGCGCCGGCCACGGTCTGCACCATGATGTCGCCCATGTTGGTGAGCGCCAGCCCGGCGTACTCCAGCAGCAGGTTCAGCCGCTCCAGCGGCAGCCCCGACTCGACGGTGACCGTGCCGCCCCGGTGGTCGACCTCGCGGACGGCGGTCAGCCGGTCCGGCCGGACCAGCACACCGTCGGTGACGGCTATCGAGGTGAACGAGTGCCCGGCGCCGACGGCCTTGACCGGCAGCCCGTCCGCGGCGGCCGAGCGGACCGCCGCGGCCAGTTCCTCCACCGAGCCGGGGGAGACGCTGCGGCGCGGCCGGGCGCTCTGGTTGCCGGCCCAGTTGCTCCAGGCGGTCCCGCTACCCGGGCTGGTGCTGCCGCTGCTGCTCGTCGACATGCGCACGCTCCTGCTGTTCCGGCGCCGACCGCAGTCGGCGTGCCCCGAGGAACGCCGTGACCGCGGCGAGGGCGGCAGCGGCCACGGTCACCCGGAAGCCGGCCGATGCCCCCGCGCCGTCCACCACCCAGCCGGCCGCCGAGGAGCCCAGGGCCACGCCGACGGCGAGCCCGGTGGTGGTCCAGGTCATCCCCTCGGTGAGCTTGGAGGCGGGGACGATCCGTTCCACCAGCCCCATGGTGGTGACCATGGTCGGGGAGATGGACAACCCGGCGACGAACAGGGCCAACGCCAGGGCCACGAGGTTCTTCACGAATAGGAGGGGCAGCATACTCACCGTCATGCAGATGATCCCCACCAGGAACCTCCTGGACAAGGGTCCGTGCAGCTTCAGCGTCCCGAAGACGATTCCGGCGATGCAGGAGCCGAGCGCGTAGACCGCCAGGACCAGGCTGGACATCGCCTTGTGGTGCAGGTGGTCGGCGAAGGCCACGGTCACCACGTCCACCGAGCCGAAGACCGCGCCGACGCCGACGAAGGTCAGCACCAGCACCCACAGTCCGGGGGTGCGGATGGCGGAGGTCCCGCGGCCCTGCTGGACCGTCGGGTGCAGTGGCGGCTCGGTGCCCCGCTGGACGGCGAACAGCGCCACCCCGGACGCCAGGCAGACCATCGCCACCAGTGGCCCGGCCTCGGGAAAGGCGGCCGTGCACAGTCCCACCGAGAGGATCGGGCCGATGATGAAGACGATCTCGTCCACCACCGACTCGAACGAGTAGGCGGTGTGGAGCTGCGCCGAGCCCCGGTAGATCAGCGCCCAGCGGGCCCGCACCAGCGAGCCCATGCTCGGCATGCAGCCGGCCACCGAGGCGGCGGCGAAGAGCGTCCAGTCGGGTGCGTCCCAGCGGGCGCAGAGCAGCAGCGCGCCCATGGCCAGCACGGTCACCCCGGTCGCCCGGAGGATCACCCGGCTCTGCCCGAACCGGTCCACCAGCCGGGAGACCTGCGGCCCCAGCACCGCCGAGGAGAGCGCCAGCGTCGCCGACACCGCACCGGCCAGTCCGTAGTCGCCGCGGAGGGTGGACAGCATGGTGACGATCCCGATGCCGGTCATCGACAGCGGCATCCGCGATATGAATCCGGCGGCGGAGAAGCCGAGGCTTCCGGGCGCGTCGAAGATCCGGCGGTAGGTGGACAGCACAAGAGCTCCGTAAGGTACATGGCTAACTTACACAGCTTACGTGCGGTGGCAACGCATTTCACGAGGCCTTTTCCCGGTGGCAGGATCGGTGCCATGTCATACGCGCCTGTCCCGAACGCCGCCCCCTACGACGCCCTGCTGCTGCTCTCCTTCGGCGGTCCGGAGGGCCCCGAGGACGTGGTGCCGTTCCTGGAGAACGTCACCCGGGGGCGGGGCATCCCCCGGGAGCGGCTGGCCGAGGTCGGCCAGCACTACTTCCTGTTCGGCGGGGTCAGCCCGATCAACGAGCAGAACCGCGAGCTGCTGGACGCGTTGCGGACGGACTTCGCCGGGCACGGCCTCGACCTGCCGGTCTACTGGGGCAACCGGAACTGGGCCCCGTACCTGGCGGACACCCTGCGCGAGATCGCGGCGGCGGGCCACCGGCGGCTGCTGGTGCTGGCCACCAGCGCCTACGCCAACTACTCGGGCTGCCGGCAGTACCGGGAGAACCTGGCGGGCGCGCTGACCGGGCTCCGGGCCGAGGGTGCGCCCGGCGCCGAGGGGCTGCGGGTGGACCTGCTGCGCCGCTTCTACAACCACCCCGGCTTCGTCGGGCCGATGATCGAGAACACCCTGGCCGCGCTGGCGGAGCTGCCCGAGGGCGTGCGCGCGGGCGCGCGGCTGGCGTTCACCACCCACTCGATCCCCACCGCGCTGGCGGACAGCTCGGGCGCCCCCGGCGACCCGGCCCGGGGCGAGCCCGGCGGCGCCTACGTCGCCCAGCACCTGGAGGTGGCCCGGCTGGTCGCCGAGGCGGTGGCCGAGGCCACCGGCGTCGCCGACCGGCCCTGGGAGCTGGTCTACCAGAGCCGCAGCGGCGCCCCGCACATCCCGTGGCTGGAACCCGACATCTGCGAGCACCTGGCGGCGGTCCACGCCGAGGGCGCCGAGGCCGTGGTGATGGTGCCGATCGGCTTCGTCTCCGACCACATGGAGGTCAGGTTCGACCTCGACACCCAGGCCCGGGAGGAGGCCGAGAAGCTGGGGCTGCCGGTCTCCCGGGCCCGGACCGTCGGCGCCGACCCGCGCTTCGCCGCCGCCGTCCGCGAGCTGGTGCTGGAGCGCGCCGCCTCGTCCCGCGGCGAGCGGCCGGAGCGCTGCGCGCTGGGTAGGCTCGGAGCCGGTCACGACCTGTGCCCGGTCGGCTGCTGCCCGGCGGCGCGCAACGCCGCCCCGGCGGCGGCCGGCGCGGACTGGACCGACTGACCGCCCAGCCGCCCGACCGCCAGACCGACCGCCAGACCGACCGCCCGACCGGACCCGACCGACCGTTTCGCCTGAGAGGCCGTCAGATGACCACGCTCCAGCAGGAACTGCTCGATCTCGCCCTCGAAGCCGCGGGCCTGGCCGGGGCGCTGCTGCGCGACGGCCGACCGGAGGACCTGGGCGTGGCCGCGACCAAGTCCAGCTCGGTGGACGTGGTCACCGAGATGGACCTCGCGGCCGAGAAGCTGATCACCGAGCTGATCGCCGACCGCCGTCCGGCGGACGGGTTGCTCGGCGAGGAGGGCGCGGCGGTGGCGGGCAGCTCCGGCGTGCGCTGGGTGATCGACCCGCTCGACGGCACCGTCAACTACCTCTACGGGCTGCCCGCGTGGTCGGTGAGCATCGCCGCCGAGCTGGACGGCGCGACCGTGGTCGGCGTGGTCGCGGTGCCCTCGCGCGGCGAGACGGTGCGCGCCGTGCTGGGGGGCGGGGCGTTCCTGGACGACGGACGGCGGGACCGGCGGCTCGCCTGCCGCCCGGCACCGCCGATGGAGCGGGCGCTGATCGGTACCGGCTTCGGCTACCTGCGTGAACGCCGGGTCCAGCAGGCGGAGGTGGCAAGGGAGTTGATCCCGCGGCTGCGGGACATCCGGCGCGGTGGCTCGGCGGCGATCGATCTCTGCGACGTGGCCGCCGGGCGGTTGGACGGCTACTACGAGCGCGGACTGCAGCCGTGGGACCACGCCGCGGGGGTGCTGATCGCGAGCGAGGCGGGCGCCCTGGTCGGCGGCCGGCCCGGCGCGGCCCCCTCCGGGGAGCTGACCGTGGCGGCGGCGGCCGGGCTGTTCGAACCCCTGCAGCAGGCGCTGGAGGAACTGGGGGCGTGGCACGACTGAGGTCAGTGCGCCACACCCCGCGCCCGTGGCGTCCCCCGGACCTCAGCGAGCGGGTCCGGGGCGTGCAGGTCGGAGTAGGACGGCAGCTCCGGTCAGGCCGCGGTGCGCGGCATCAGTACGTTGACCGGGATGCCGTGCTCGGCGGCGAGGCGGTGCAGGTCGTCGAGCTCGGACTGCTCGACCTCGGCCAGGAAGTCGTCCCCCGACTCCCGGGCGGTGCGCAGATCCAGTTCGGCTTTCCTTATGCGTTGCAGAATGCCGGCGGTGAAGGCGTCCATAGCAAGACCCCCTTGCTGTGTGTCGGGCGACCCCGGGCGGAGCCCAGTGCGGATCGGTCGCACGGCGGGCGGGTGCGAACCCACGCGGCGGAGCATGCGTGATCGCGGGTGTACAGACCGTCCTCCCCCCGCCCGTGCGGAGGGAAACCTCGGAAACCATGGGAATTCCGGCTTCCGCCCGGACCCCGCCGGCGCCCCCCGGCGCACGCTTTTCGGCCACTGCCGCCCGGCCGTCGCCTCCACCGGCCTGCTTACCACTGCTTTATCCGCCGAGGAGGCAGGATGGACAGGCACCAAGAGTGCCCAGGACCTGGGCGCCGCGCCCCTCCCAGGCCCCGGTCCGGGGGGACATCTGTGAAGGGACCACTCCGTTGCGGGTTCTTGTGGTCGAGGACGAGCAGCTGCTCGCCGACGCCGTCGCCACCGGCCTCCGTCGGGAGGCCATGGCCGTGGACGTGGTCTACGACGGCCAGGCCGCCCTGGACCGGATCGGGGTGAACGAGTACGACGTGGTCGTGCTGGACCGCGACCTGCCGCTGGTCCACGGCGACGACGTGCTGCGCGGCATCATCGACGAGGGGCTGGCGACCCGGGTGCTGATGCTCACCGCCGCCAGCGACATCAGCGACCGGGTGGAGGGCCTGGAGCTGGGCGCCGACGACTACCTGCCCAAGCCGTTCGCCTTCAGCGAACTGGTGGCCCGGGTCCGCGCCCTCGGCCGCCGGGCGACCACCCCGCTGCCGCCGGTGCTGGAGCGCGCCGGGATCACCCTCGACCCGGGCCGCCGGGAGGTGCTGCGGGACGGCAACCCGGTCGCGCTGGCGCCCAAGGAGTTCGCGGTGCTGGAGGTGCTGATGCGGGCCGGCGGCGCGGTGGTCTCCGCCGAGCAGCTGCTGGAGAAGGCCTGGGACGAGCACACCGACCCGTTCACCAACGTGGTCCGGGTGACCGTGATGACGCTGCGCCGCAAGCTCGGCGAGCCGCCGGTGATCGTCACCGTGCCCGGTTCGGGATACCGGGTCTGACACCATGGCCGAGAGCTCCCCCGAACCCGACGCGCCCCGGCCCTGGCCGGGGAACGAGGCGCATCTGTCGATACTGCCGTTCCGGCCGACCCTGCGGATCCGGCTGACCATGTTCTACGGCGGGATGTTCCTGCTGGCCGGACTGGTGATGGTGCTGGTCATGTACGTGTTCGTGTCGCAGGCGTTCCACAAGGTCGGCCACATGCCGTACTTCGAGGTGGGCCCGGACGTCACCATCAAGACCCACGACGGGACCACGCTCACCGGCGACCAGCTGAACCAGTGGATCGCCGCCCAGGAGGCCGGCACCTCGTCCCGGTCGCTGCACACCCTGGTGCTGAAGTCGATAAGCGCGCTGATCGCGCTGCTGATCCTGGCCGTGGCCTTCGGTTACGCGATGGCCGGACGGGTGCTCCAGCCGATCGGCCGGATCACCCGCACCGCGCGCAAGGTGGCCAGTTCGGACATGCACCGCCGGATCGACCTGGACGGCCCCGACGACGAGCTCAAGGAGCTCGCCGACACCTTCGACGAGATGCTGGAGCGGCTCGACCGCTCGTTCGAGTCCCAGCGGAAGTTCGTCGCCAACGCCTCGCACGAGCTGCGCACCCCGCTGGCGATCAACCGCACCCTGCTGGAGGTCCAGCTCGCCGACCCGGAGACCTCGCCCGACCTCCAGCAGCTGGGCCGGACCCTGCTGGCGACCAACGAGCGCAGCGAGCAGCTGGTCGAGGGGCTGCTGCTGCTGGCCAGGAGCGACAACGAGCTGGTGGACCGGCGCCCGGTCGACCTGGAGGAGGTCGCCCGGCAGGCGCTGGAGCAGACCAGGACCGAGGCGGCGGCCCGGGGGATCCGGCTGACCAGCGCCCTGGAACCGGCCGTGGTCTCCGGCAACGGGGTGCTGCTGGAGCGGATCGCGCTGAACCTGATCCAGAACGCGGTGCGCTACAACCTGCCGGCCGACGGCTGGGTCGAGGTCGCGGTGGGGGCGGTGGAGGGGGCCGGCGAGCTGGTGGTGACCAATGCCGGACCGGTCGTCCCCGGGTATGAGTTGGAGCACATCTTCGAACCTTTCCGGCGGGTCAGGAGCAAGGAGCGGACCCGCAGCGACAAGGGCGTGGGTCTCGGTCTCTCCATCGTCCGCTCGGTGGTGCGGGCCCACGGCGGCGCGATAGAGGCCGTTGCCCGCCCCGAGGGCGGCCTGGTGATGCGGGTGCGCATCCCGAACGGCTGAGCATCCCGAACGGCTGAGCCGGGCCGAACCCCGTCGATCTTCACCCGCCGAACTTTCACCTGGTCGGCGGGGTTGTCAGGGGTTCCTTACCGATGCCCCCTGCAGCTATCGGTCGCCCCTTGCCTCGGGTCGCGGCAACAACCTACGGTGGCGTAACCTACGGAAGCGTAGGTGGATGCCTGACCGAGAGTTGGATGCCGTGACCATCACCCCCTCCCGCAGCACCATGTCCGACACGGACCTGATCCTCGCCCTCGAAGAGGTGGTGGAGCGGGAGCTCAACCGGCACCTCGGGGTGGCCAAGGAGTGGATGCCGCACGAGTACGTCCCGTGGAGCAAGGGGCGCGACTTCGACGGGCTGATGGGCGGCGAGGCGTGGGCCGTGGACCAGTCCCCGGTCAGTGACATCGGCCGGATCTCGCTGGTGGTCAACCTGCTGACCGAGGACAACCTCCCCAGCTACCACCACGAGATCGCCACCATGTTCGGCCGCGAGGGCGCCTGGGGCACCTGGGTGCACCAGTGGACGGCCGAGGAGGGCCGGCACGCCATCGTGATGCGGGACTACCTGCTGACCGCCCGCGCGGTCGACCCGGTCGCCCTGGAGCAGGCCCGGATGACCCACATGGCCGAGGGCTTCACCTCCGACAACAGCCACTCGATGCTCCACTCGGTGGCCTATGTGGCCTTCCAGGAGCTGGCCACCCGGATCTCGCACCGCAACACCGGCCACCACTCCGGCGACCCGGTCTGCGACCGGATGCTGGCCCGGATCGCCACCGACGAGAACCTGCACATGGTCTTCTACCGGAACCTGCTCAAGGCCGCCCTGGAGATCGCCCCGGACCAGGCCGTCCGGGCCGTCGCCGACGTGGTCACCGGCTTCCGGATGCCCGGCCACGGAATGCCCGGTTTCGAGCGGGCCGCCGCGCAGATGGCCATCGGCGGGATCTACAACCTGCGGATCCACCACGACGACGTGCTCCAGCCGGTGCTGCGCCACCTCCGGGTGGCGGAGCTCACCGGCCTCGGCCCGGTCGGCCTCCAGGCGCAGCAGGAGCTCGGGATGTACCTGGAGGGCCTGGACACCCAGGCCACCCGCTTCGACGAGCGCCGGGCGGCCCTGCTGGCCCGCCGTGCCGCCGCCCAGGCGGCCAAGGGCTGAACCCGTGGCCGGGACGCCGCCGGGCGGCCCGTTAGCAGCCCCTGAGCGGTCCCTGAGCGACCCGTGGACGACCCGTGGGCGGCCGGGAGGGGCCGGGGGACCCGGCGGGGGCGGCACTCGTCCGGGGGCCCGCAGGGGGCCGCCGGGCCCGGCTCCGGCCGCTCCGCCGACGGGTGTCTTGTACCGCTAAGTCAGGACTTTTCAGAACAGTGATAAAGGTCACACTTCCTGCCGTTCGGGTGAACATTTCAGTCGATCACTCAGGGTGACCAAATCCGGCCGAGTGACGCACGGTAGTCCTGGGCCGCAGTCGGGCGGCTGTGGCGTGACATCGGATTTTCCTTGCGGCGACAGGGCAGTACCGCATCGGTGGTGGATGTTTCCGGCGGCCATGATCACGGTAAGTGCCCAGGGGGACGCGAGGCACAGCGCGCCGTCCGGCCCGGCGGAATGCCCTTCCAGTCACCTCTTCGAGGGGTGGGACGGGTGTCGATTGAGTAACGAGCCTTGAAGTAAGGCAAAATCTCGCCCTCGGGTCGGGCACAAGTCCGGCTCCCCGCGCGTTACCTGCGCTGGAGATACCCGCAGACACCCAAAGGGGGAGAGCGACATGGCTACTGACTACGACACCCCACGCAAGACCGATGACGACCTCAACGAGGACAGCATCGAGGAGCTGAAGGCCCGTCGGAACGAGAAGTCGACCAGCTCGGTCGACGTCGACGAGTTCGAGGCCGCAGAAGGCCTGGAACTGCCCGGCGCGGACCTCAGCAACGAGGAGCTCTCGGTCCGGGTGCTGCCGCGCCAGGCCGACGAGTTCACCTGCATGAGCTGCTTCCTGGTGCACCACCGGAGCCAGCTCGCGAGCGAGAAGAACGGCAACCCCATCTGCCGGGACTGCGCAGCCTGACGATTTCGGGTAGGAGGGTCCGTATGAGGCCGTTCCGACAGAGAAACCGTTCAGTACCCGGCAGTTCCCAGCAGGACAGCAGTACCCAGCAGTACCGAAGTGACCAGCACGGCGGCGACCCCGCGGAGGAGTTCCTCCGAGTCGCCGCCGAGCTGGACGTCCTGGACGGGTCCGCGCCGGCGGACCCCGTCCTCGTGGACGGAGCGGCCCCCGCCGCGCGCCGGGGCCGGGGCCGGGTGGTGGACTACCTGGTCACCACGCTGATGGACACCGCACCCCGGATCCCGGTCCGCGACCTGGCCGCGCTGCGCGCCCAGCACCCCGACGCCCTCACCCCCGAGGACCTGGCCGACCGGCTGACCTCGGGCGCGGCCAAGGCGGCCGCGACCGTCGGCGCCGGTGTCGGCGCGGCGGCGATGCTCCCGGTGCCGCCCGCGATGACCGTGGAGATCGCCAGTGAGGTGGTCGGTGTGGCGGCGGTGGAGGTCAAGCTGATCGCCGAGCTCTACGCCGTCTACGGCCAGCCCGTGCCGGGCAACGGCGCCCGGCGCACCGGCGCCTACCTCGCGGTCTGGGGCCACCGCCGGGGTCTCGACCTCAGCCGTCCGGCCTCCGTGGCCGCGCTCACCGGCGGCGTCGAACTGCGCCGTCAACTCCGTAAACGGATCTTCCGCAGTGGTCTGCGCAGTCTGCCCACGCTCGCGCCGATGATGGTCGGCGCCGCGGCGGGAGCGGTGCTCAACCGCCGCGACACCCTGAAGCTGGCCGCCGAGATCCGGCGCGACCTGCGCAGCCGCCCCCCGCTGGACCGCGACTACTGGAGCTGACCGGGGCGGCTACTGCCCCTGGGCGGCCGTCTGCCGGGCCGCCTCGGCCCGGGCGGTCACCAGTGCCTCGGCCAGCGCGTCCGGCGTCCGGGTGGACAGGTAGACGTACGGGGTGGGGTCCTTGGGATCGGTGACGTCCACCCGGATGGCGGTCGGGATGTAGGAGCGCAGCAGCATGAAGGCGCGCCCGTTGGCCTTGTGGGTGCGCCAGGCGAAGGACTCCTCCCGGTCCATCGGGTGCGCCTCGCCGAGGGCCTCCACCGGGATCCGGGCCTCCCCGGCGACCAGCAGCCCCTGGACCACGCGGATCCGGGCGGAGCCGTAGGAGCTGAGCAGCACGGCGGCGGCGGCACCGCCGGCGACGAGGCCGATCAGGCCCGGGACCGGGCCGAAGATCATGAAGATCAGGCCGAAGGAGATGGCGCTGCCCACCGGGAGCAGCCACATGGCGGGCGGAGCCGTGAGGCGTTCGTCGTACATGGCCCCATTGTGGACGGGCTTCCTGAGGGTTCCCGCACAGGGTCGCCGGTTCGGCGTGCGCCGCCGTGTTCTGTAAGGTCACGGGCGTGACCGCCCGCCCGTCCGCTACCCGCCAGGTGAATCCGTGAGCCATGACCCCGTGGACGTGCTGCTGCGCCGTCTCGACCCGGAGCTGCCGGCTCCCGCGTACGCCCACCCGGGCGATGCCGGGGCCGATCTGAGGACCACGGTCGACGCCGAGCTGGCCCCGGGCGAGCGGGCGGTGCTCCCCACCGGGGTCGCCATCGCCCTGCCGGACGGCTACGCGGCCTTCGTGCACCCGCGGTCCGGGCTCGCGGCCCGTTGCGGTCTGGCGCTCGTGAATGCCCCTGGAACGGTCGATGCCGGGTACCGTGGTGAGATCAAGGTGATCGTCGTCAACCTCGACCCGCGCGAGCGGGTGGTCTTCCGCCGTGGGGACCGGATCGCCCAGCTGGTCGTCCAGCGGGTCGAGAAGGTCCGCTTCCACGAGGTGGAGGAACTGCCGGGGTCGGCGCGTGCCGAAGGAGGCTTCGGGTCGACGGGCGGCCATGGCGCGGTTAGCATCCCCGTGGCCGGGCAGGAAATCTCATCGGTACCCGACCGGGAAGGACAGTGACCGTGTTCCGTCGTCGCGCCAAGAGCGAGGACGCTGTCGATCAGCACGACGGCCTTGACCAGGACGCCCTGGACGAGGACGACGTCGAGCAGTCCGCTGACAGCGAGGACGTCGCAGGTGTCGACTCCGAGGGGGAGGACGAGGAGTGGGCGGCGCTGCCGCCGGCGCCGCGCCCCGACGGCCCCTGGGACTCCACCGAGGTGGAGAACGCCGCGGAGGGCCGGGTGGACCTCGGCGGTCTGCTGGTGCCGGGCGTGGATGGCATGGAGCTGCGGGTCGAGGTCGCCGGTGACTCGATCGTCGCGGCCACCCTGGTGCTGGGCAGCAGTGCGATCCAGTTGCAGGCGTTCGCCGCGCCCAGGTCCGAGGGGATCTGGGGCGAGGTCCGCAACGAGATCGCCTCGGGCATCACCCAGCAGGGCGGCATCGTCGACACCGAGGAGGGCCCGCTGGGCTGGGGCCTGCGGGCCCAGGTCCCGGTGCAGCTCCCGGACGGGAAGCACGGCGTCCAGCTGGTGCGCTTCGTGGGCTGCGACGGTCCGCGCTGGTTCCTGCGCGGGGTGATCTCCGGCCAGGCCGCGGTCCAGCCGGAGTCGGCGCAGGTGCTGGAGCAGGTCTTCCGGGAGACGGTGGTGGTCCGCGGCGACACGCCGATGGCGCCGCGCGACCCGATCGTGCTGAAGCTGCCCGAGGACGCCCAGATGGTGGCGGACGGGCTGCCGCAGCAGGCGCCCGCCGAGGAGGTCCCGAACCGCTTCAGCGGCGACCCGATGAACCCCTTCGAGCGCGGTCCGGAGATCACCGAGATCCGCTGACCCCCGCGCGCGGAGCACCGCGCACTGCGACAGGAGGGCCCCGCTTCGGCGGGGCCCTCCTCGCGTGCGCCCGGAGCGGGCAACCCCTCGGGCAACCTTTAGGGCAACCGGAGCGGGTCCTTCTGCTTCCCGAAACCCCTTGCCAGGTGCGAGGGGCAGCCGCCAGGCTGTCGCCACCATTGTGGTCTAGACCAGCAATTCCGGGGGACGAGTGTGGCCGGTACGGATGTCAGGACCACGCGCGCCCGCACCCTGCCGCCGGTGGTCCGGCGTTCCGCGCACCACGGACTGGTGCTGGCGGCGGCGGCCCTGATCGTCCTGCTGGCCGGCACCGTCCTGGCCTCGCTGGCCTCCCTGGCCGGCTCGGCGGTGGACGCCGGCGTGGACGTCCGGCTCGCCGCCGACCCGAACACCAATGTCCAGACCACGGCGACCTATGCGCAGGGCGGCTTCGACTCGGGCGACGCGGACGTCCAGGCCGCGCTGGCCCGGGTCTTCCAGGGCATCCCGGCGCAGACCTCGATCGCGCTGTCCGGACTCTCCCCGCTGAGCGTCGCCCCCGGCGGGCCCAAGCCACTGGGTGTGCCGACCCTGCTGCACGCCTCGGCCGCCCAGGGCGTGGCCGCGCACGCCGGGCTGGTCGAGGGCGTCTGGCCGCCGGGCGCCGGCGACGCGAGCCGTGCCGACTTCCGCTCGCTGCCCGGGTACCGGCCCGGGACGGACGCGGCCGGGGCCGGGGGCCCGGTCCCGGCCGCCGTCCCCACCGTGCTCGCCCAGCAGTACGGGCTGCACATCGGCGAGCAACTGCCGCTGGTGGACGCCTACGGGCACCCGGTCGCGATCCTGGTCGTCGGGATCTACCGGGGCGGCGGCGCGGACCCCGGCTACTGGCCGGCCGTCGCCGACGACGCGGACGGCGGCGGGGCGCTCGCCGCCGGTCCGCTGGTGGTCAGCCCGCGGGCGATGGTCGCCAACGCCGCCTTCAACCAGGGCATCTGGGCGCTCTGGTACTCCGAGCCGAACTACGCCCGGCTGGACGGCGGCCAGGTATCGCTGCTGAACCAGCGGGTGACCGACTACACCCAGAGCGACATCGCCACCTCCGTCTTCCACGGGCAGCGGACCCAGCTGCTCAGCGTCTCGGCCTCGTCCGGGATCCCCGGCATCGTCGGCTCGCTCGACACCACCACGGTCGTGGCCCGCTCCGCGCTCTATCTTCCGGCCGCGCTGCTCGCGGCGCTGGCGCTGGTCTCACTGGTGCTGACGGCACGTCAACTGGTGGAGCACCGGCAGTCCGAGCTGGTGCTCCAGCAGACCCGCGGGGCCGGCGCCGGACGGCTGGTCGGCGGCGCCGCCGCCGAGTGGGCGCTGCTGGTGCTGCCGGCCGCGGCGGTCTCGCCGTTCCTCTCGGGGCCGCTGCTGCACGGGCTGCACGCCGCCGGGCTGCTGTCCGGGCCGATGCCGCTGGACACCGTCGGCGCCGGCGCCTGGCTCGCGGTCGGGGCCACGGTGCTGATCCACGCCGTCGCCACCCTGGTGCCGGTGCTGCGGACGGTCTCCGGGCGGGACCCGCTGGCCCGGCTGCGGCTGCGCGGCGCCCGGGCGGCGGCGGCCCAGCGGATCGGTGCGGACCTGGCGCTGCTGCTGGTCGCCGTCCTCGGCTACCTCGAACTGCTGCACTACCACTCGACGGTGGTCGGGACCTCGGTCGACCCGGTGCTGCTGCTGGTGCCGGTCGCCTGCACGGTCGCCGCCGCGCTGCTGCTGCTCCGGCTGCTGCCGCTGGCCAGCCGGGTGCTGGACGCCTTCGGCCGGCGCCGGCGCGGCCTGGTGCTGCCGCTGGCCGGCTGGCAGCTCAGCCGCCGGGCCTCGCGCAACGCCGGGCCGGTGCTGCTGATGTGCCTGGCCGTGGCCGTGGGCGCGCTCTCCACCACTGCCATCGCCTGCCTGGACGGACTCGCCCGGGACCAGGCCGCCTTCACCGTCGGCGCGGACGTCGCCGTCGACACCGGATCGGCCAGCAGCTACCCGCAGACCGTGCTGGCCCGCGACTACCTGCGGCTGCCGGGCGTCACCGCGGTCACCCCGGTCACCGACACCCCGGTCTCCACCGCCTCCGGTGACGCCGTGGAGATCGTCGGCATCGACACCACCCGGGTCGGCGCCGCGCTGCCCGCCCCGCCGCTGCCGACCCTGCGCGGCGACCTGGCCGGTCCGGGCTTCGCGGCCCGGGTGGCCGGGCTGGCCGGGGGCGGACACGGGTACGGGCTGCCGATCGCCGGCGACGCCCCGCAGCTGTCGCTGACCGAGAGCCTGACCGAGTCCGACCCGGCCGCCCCGCCGCCGACGATCGTGGTCACCGTCGAGGACGCCGAAGGGCTGACCCAGTCGCTCAGCGCGGTGCTGCCCGCCGCCGACGGCGCCACCCGCACCGTCGCCCTCTCCTACGGCAGCACCGGCGGCGGCCGGCTGGTCGCCCCGCTGCGGATCGTCGGGGTCCAACTGGTCCCGGTGTTCGACATCCCGCCGGGCGGGGCGCCGCAGCCGGCCTCCACCTACCGGCTGGTGGTCGACCGCTTCAGCGCCGGGGACGCCGCGGCCTCCGTGCTGCCGGCGCACGTGTCCTGGACCGACCGCACCCCGGTGCTGCAGGGAGACCTGCCGTTCCAGCCCTGCGGCCCGCAGGGCCGGATCAGCGGGAACGTCACCCAGATCTGCAGCGTCGGCGGCGGGAGGGCCGGCGGACCCGCGCTGGAGGCGGTGTTCACCACCGGTGCGCCCGGCGGCATCGCCGGCTCCGAGGCGGTCGAGCTCTCCGCCGAGCAGCCGGCCGAGCAGCTCGCGGTACCGGCCCTGGCCGACGACGCCTTCCTCCACGCCGAGAACCTGCAGGTCGGAGCGGCGCTCCCGCTCCAGCTCGACCAGGACCACGGGATCCAGGTGCTGATCGTCGGGGTGGTCCACGACATCCCCGGGGTCGGCAGTGCCGGCGGGCACCTGCTGGTCGACCAGCGGGCCCTGGCCGCCGCCTCGGACCAGGCCGGCGCCGTGGTGCAGCCCGCCACCGACTGGTGGCTCAGCAGCGGCGCGCCCGCCGCCACCGCCGCCGCGATCGCCGGGGCCCCGGGGCTCGGCAGCGCGCAGACCACTCCGCAGGTGCAGGCGCAGCTGGAGGCCGACCCCTTCCGCTCCGGGATGCGCACCGTGCTGGCGCTCTGCCGACTGCTGGCACCGGCCTTCGCGGTGATCGGCTTCACCGTCCACGCGGTGGTCTCCACCCGCGAGCGCCGCCGCGAGTTCGCCCTGCTGCGGGCGATGGGCACACCGAGCCGTCGGCTCGCCACCCTGCTCCGGGCCGAGCAGTTGGCGGTCGTGCTCTTCGCCGTGGTGCCCGGGGCCCTGATCGGGGTCGGCCTCGCCGCCGCGATCCTGCCCAGGGTCGTGGTCGACGACGACGGGAGTCCACCGTTCCCGTCGATGCTGGTCCGGGTGGACTGGCTCACGGTGGGGGCCACCGCGGTCGCCACCGCCGGCGTCATCTGGCTGGTCGTCATCTCCATGTCGAGGCTGCTCGCCCGGGTCGACCTGGTCCGTACGCTGCGGGCGGGGGAGGACGCATGAGCAGCGACATCAGGATCTTCGGCGCACTGGTCCGCCGGGAGTCCCGGAGCGACCTGCCGCTCCTCGGCTGCCTCGCGGTCCTGGTGCTGGTGCTGGCCGCACTCGGCTCGGCCGGGCCGCTGCTGCTGGCACGCCAACAGGACACCGCGCTGAGCCAGCGGATCACCGCCGCCCAGCGCAACGGCCCGCTGCTCGACGTCGCCGGCCAGTTCACCCTGGACGTGGCGGCCGGCTACCCGGCCTCCGCGGCCCCCGCGGTGCCGCTCCGCACGGTGCTGCCGGACAGCGGCCGGGACCTGGCCGGGTCGTTCGGGCCGGTGCTCGGCCCGACGACCCACCCGGAGCGGACCACCCTCGCCCTGCCCTGGGGCGACTACCTCTCGACCACCGCCCTGGCCGACGGCTACGGCGACGTGTCGCTGCAGCCGCTCTGGGTGAGCGACGCCGACGCGCACGTCCGCTACGTCCAGGGGCAGGCGCCCTCCGCCGCCGCCGTGGCGAAGGGCGCCGCGCCGGACATCGCCCTCTCCCAGGCCCAGGCCCGGGCGCTCGGGCTGAGCGTCGGCGAGCGGTTCCAGGTCGCCTCGCGGACCGACGCCGACCAGAACGCGCCCCTCTCCTACCGGCTGAGCGGCATCTACCGGCCGGTCGACACCGGCGACGACTTCTGGACCGCGCAGGCCGAGCTGGACCAGGTCCAGGTGGAGACGCCGACCGTGCCCGGCCAGCCCTCGCCGCTGGTGGTCCAGGGCCTGGTCGGGGCCGGAGCCGCGGACAGCGTCAGCACGGACGGCTTCGGCTACTTCCCGGTCGACTGGTACTACCGGATGGACCTGGGCCGGGCCGCCAACGCCCGCAGCGCGCCGGTCGTCACCGCGCTCGCCACCCTGGGCAACAGCCTCCAGCAGGGCTGGTGCGGGGCGCTCGACGGCAACGGGAACCCCGAGTGCAGCCTCGACGGCCAGACCGTCACCACCTTCGCCGTCAACGACACGGCGACGCCGCTGCTCACCGCCTTCGCCCAGGAGAACCGGCAGTTCGAGGCGTTGGCTTCGTTCGCGGTGGCCTCGCTGCTGGCCGTCGGCCTGGCCACGGTCGTGGTCGCGGTCCGGCTGCTGCTCCGCCGCCGGTCCGGCGACCTGGTGCTCCGGCGCTCGCGCGGCGCCTCCACCACCGAACTCCTGCTCTCCCGCATGGCGACCACGGTTCCGGTCGCCCTCCTGGCCGGGGCGGGGGCTGGATCCTGGGCCGGCCCCTCGCCCCCTCGGGCACCTCGGGACATCCGCTGCCCGCGCTCGCGATCGGCAGCGTGGCGGCGGCCGTGCTGCTGGTCCCGCTGCTCACCTGGTACACCGTCAGGGAGCCGGGCACCGCCCGGCGTTCCCGGCAGCGACGGCCCGTCGCCGCCCGCCGCTACGTGCTGGAGGGCACCGGGGTGCTGCTCTGTGTCGCCGGGGTGACCGCGCTGCGGGTGCGCGGCAGCAGCGGCGGCAGTACCGGCGGCGGGATCGACGTCCAACTCAGCACCGTGCCGGTGCTGGTGGCGCTGACGACGGTGCTGGTCCTGGTCAGGCTCTACCCGGTGGTGCTGCGGCTGCTGGCCGCCTGGGCCCGCCGGGGCGGCGGCACGGTCGCCTTCGTCGGCCTGCGCCGGGCCGGCCGGGACGCGCCGGCCACCAGCCTCGCGCTGTTCGTCCTGGTGCTCACCCTGGGCACCGCCGTCTTCGGCGGCCTGATCTCCCGCTCGATCCAGGACGGCACCGCCGTCGGCGCCCGGTGGACCACCGGCGCGGACGCGGTCTCGGTCGCCGCCGGGAACATCGCCCCCGGCGCCGTCGCACCCGGCCTGGCCGGACCCGGGGCGGTCCGGGCCGAGCTGGTCGAGAACCTGCGGGTGGTCAACCTCACCGGGGACGGCGACGGCCAGATCTTCAACCCCGTCGCCCTGGTCACCCTCGACCCGAAGGCGCTGGCCGCCGCCGAGCCGGGATCGCCGCTGGCCGCCCAGCTGAGCGCGCTCGCCGCCGGGCCGATCACCCAACTGGGCGACGGCAGCGACGTCCTGCCGGTGCTGGCGGTCGCCGCCATCGCGGACCACCGGGAGCAGACCGGCACCTACAGCGCCAATGCCATCGCGGCGGTCAGCGGGCACCACCCGACCCGGGTGAGGCCCGAGGGCACCCTCGACCGGGCCGCCCAGCTGGACCCGGTCCTCGGCCCGCTGCTGGACCAGCAGCCGCCCGGCACCCTGCTGCTGGTCGGCACCACCGCGGACGACGCGGTGCTGCCGCTGCAGTCGTCCGGCAGCACCGCCGCGCTGCTCTGGGCCCGCCCGGGGGCCGCGCCCGCCGCGCTGCGGGCAGCCGCCGCCACCGCGCTCCAGGCCCCGCAGACCGATGTGCAGCTCCAGTCCGACGTCCTCACGGCTCTGCGCACCGACGGCCTCACCCGGGCCGTCGGCCGGATCTACACCGTCTGCACGGCGCTGGCGGTGCTGTTCGCGCTGCTGGCGGTGGCGCTGGAACTGGTGCTCACCGCGCGCGAACGCGGGCGCACCACCTCCTACCTGCGCACCCTGGGCCTCGCGAGCCGGGGCGCGGCCGGACTGCAGATCCTGCAGCTGGTCCCGCTGGCCGCCGCGGCCGCCGCCGGGGGCGTGCTGCTCGGCCTGGTCGTGCCCCGGGTACTCGGACCGGCCCTGCAGATCCAGCAGTTCACCGGCGGGCCGACCGGTCCCGCCCTGCACACCGACTACTCGCTGACCCTGGTGCTGGGCGCCGGACTGGCCCTGCTGGTGCTCGGGGCGGCAGCGGTCGAGACCGCCGTCGCCAGGCTGCGGCGGCTGGAGTCCGTCCTGAGGCTGGGCGAGCAGTGAACGGGCCGACAGCGAACGGGCCGACAGTGAACAGGCCGACAGTGAACAGGCCGACAGCGAATGGGGGAGCAGTGACCATCGACAACACCGTCGGCCGGGTCGGCACCGGGGCCGGTGCGGCCGCCGCCGACCCGGACGGCCAGCCCGACCTGGCGGAACTGCGCCGCCGGGCCGCGCTCTCCGGCGCCCCCGAGCGCGAGCACGGCCTGATCGTCTGCGAGAACCTGGTTCGGATCTACCAGACCGAGGGGGTCGAGGTGCAGGCCCTGCAGGGACTCGACCTCTCGGTCGCGGACGGCGAGATGATCGCCGTGATCGGCGCCTCGGGATCCGGGAAGTCCACCCTGCTGGGCATCCTCTCCGGACAGGACGTGCCCACGGCCGGCGCGGCCGAGGTGGCCGGCTACGACCTGCTGGCCATGAAGCGCCGGGACCGGCTCGCCTACCGGCGCGGGACGGTCGGCTTCGTCTGGCAGCAGACCGCCCGCAACCTGCTGCCCTACCTCACCGCCGTCGAGAACGTCATGCTGCCGATGGCGTACGGCGGACTGCCGCGCAAGGACCGCCGGGCCCGCGCCGAGGAACTGCTCGACCTGCTCGGCATCGCCCACGTCCGGGACCGCAACCCGAGCCGGATCTCCGGCGGCGAGCAGCAGCGCGTCGCCATCGCGGTCGCCGTCGCCAACCGGCCGAAGGTGCTGCTCGCGGACGAGCCCACCGGCGAGCTGGACACCGCGACCAGCGAGGACATCTTCGCCGCGCTGCGCCGGGCCAACGCCGAACTCGGCGTGACCGTGGTCATCGTGACCCACGACGCGCTGGTGTCCGAGCAGGTCCAGCGCACCGTGCGGATCCGCAACGGCCGCACCGCGACCGAGGTGCTGCGCCGGTTGGCGACCTCGGAGGAGGGCGTGGAGGAGCTCACCAGCGAGGAGTACGCGGTGCTGGACCGCAACGGCCGGCTGCAGCTCCCGGGCGATTTCACCGACCGGCTGCAAATGCGGCGCCGGGTGAGGCTGGCGCTGGAGGCCGATCACATCGGAGTATGGCCCGATACCAAGGCCGGTCCGACGGCCGAGCAGGAGGGGGAACTATGAGCAGCGCACCCGCACCCGAGGGCGGTACGGCCGTGGCCGCGCCCGACGAGGCGATGGTGCAGGTCCAGGACCTGCACAAGACCTTCGGCAGCGGCCCGACCGCTGTCCACGCCCTGCGCGGGGTGTCCTTCACCGCCCGTCGCGGGGAGCTCACCGCACTCAAGGGCCGCTCAGGCTCGGGCAAGACGACCCTGTTGAACCTGCTCGGCGGGCTGGACCGGCCCAGCTCGGGCCGGATCACCATCGACGGCCAGGATCTCCAGGAGCTGGGCGAGGACGGCCTGCTGGCGCTGCGCCGGGACCGGATCGGCTTCGTCTTCCAGTCCTTCGGGCTGATCCCGATCCTCACCGCGGCCGAGAACGTCGGCGTGCCGATGCGGCTGCGCCGCACGGCGCCGGCCGAGCGCGAGGAGCGGGTTGCCGACCTGCTGGCCCTGGTCGGCCTGAGCGACCACGTCAACCAGCGTCCGGGCGAGCTGTCCGGCGGCCAGCAGCAGCGGGTCGCCATCGCCCGTTCGCTGGCCAACCAGCCGGCGCTGATCATCGCCGACGAGCCCACCGGCCAGCTGGACTCGGACACCGGACGCGCCATCATGCAGCTGCTGCGGGCGGTCGTCCGCAGCGAGGGGGTGACCGCGCTGGTCGCCACCCACGACCCGCAGCTGATGGAACTGGCGGACCGGGTGCTCGACCTGAGGGACGGTCAGATCGTCGAGGGCTGAGCCGGGGGTCGGCCGTCGGCCCGGGCGCGCTGCCGCGCGCCCGGGCCGACGGCGCGGCTACCAGAGAGCGGGCTTGCGGTCGACCCAGGGACGGGCGCGCTCCAGCTGCGCCGAGAGCCGGATCAGCGTGGCCTCCTCGCCGTAGCGGCCGGCCAGCATCACGCCGATCGGCAGACCCTCCGGGTTCCAGTGCAGCGGAAGGCTGACCGCCGGCTGTCCGGTGGCGTTGTAGAGCGGCGTGAACGGGGTGAAGGCGGTGAGCGCGGCGAACTCCTCGGCCGGGTCCTCGTCGTGGCGCAGCCCGCCGACCAGGGCCGGCGGCTGGGCCAGGGTCGGGGTGAGGATGACGTCGTACTCCTGCTGGAGCGTGGCCACCAGCGTCCCGATCACCCGGAAGGTGTAGAGCGCGGTGGCGAAGTCGGAGCCGGAGACCTCGCGGCCCTTCGCCCGCAGGAACCGGGTGAGCGGCATCAGCAGCTCCTCCTGCTCGGGCGGGACCGGGCGCTGTGCCGCCATCACCGCCCAGACCTGCTCGAAGACCCGGCGCATGGTGTCGTCGGCCGGGAACTCCAGCGGGGTGACCCGGTGGCCCAGCACGGAGAGCAGCCCGGCGGCGTCCTCGGTCGCCGCGGCGCAGTCCGGGTGGACCGCGATGCCGGGCACCGGCGGCGTGGCCAGCACCGCGATCCGCAGCTTGCCCGGCTCCCGGGCGGCCTGGTCCAGGAAGGTCTCGCCCGGGGGCAGCGGCGGGGCGGTGAAGCAGTCGCCCGGCATCGGCCCGGCCATCACGTCCAGCAGCGCGGCGGCGTCGGCGACGGTCCGGGCCAGCGGGCCGCTGGTGCTGAGGCCACTGACGTCGTACAGGGTCGGGCCGCCGCTGATCCGGCCCCGGCTCGGCTTGATGCCGTAGAGCCCGCAGACCGAGGCGGGGATCCGGACCGAGCCTCCGCCGTCGCTGCCGTGCGCCAGCGGGGCCAGCCCGGCGGCGACGGCGGCCGCCGCGCCCCCGCTGGAGCCCCCGGCCGAGTGCTCCAGGCTCCACGGGGTCCGGGCCGGCGGCGCGATCTGGTTCTCGGTGTAGCAGGGCAGGCCGAACTCGGGGGTGTTGGACTTGGCGAGCATGATCGTCCCGGCCGCGCGGAGCCGGGTGACCACGTGGTCGTCGACGGTGGGGACCTGTTCGGCGAAGGCCGCCGAGCCCAGGGTCGCGCGGACGCCGGCGACGAAGTTGAGGTCCTTCACCGGTACCGGCACGCCGTGCAGCGGCGACAGCGCCCGCCCCTCGGCCCGGGCCGCCGCGGACTCCTGCTCGGCCGCCGCGGCCTGCCTCCTGGCCGCCTCCGGGGTCACCGTGATGTAGGCGCCGACGGTGGCGTTCAGCCGGTCGATCCGCTCCAGGTAGTGGTCGGTCAGCTCGACCGGGGAGAGCTTCCCGGCGCTGATCAACTCACCCTGTTCCAGTGCGGTCAAATCGTGGAGCTGCGTCATTGCGGTCCCCTCGGGTCGCGGGCGGAGTGCGTCCTCCGGCCGATCCTCGCACCGGGTTCCGGCCTCGGCCAGAGGCACGGCCGTGGGTCGGACGGCCCGGCGCTCTCGTCAAGATGCCGCTAAAGGCAATCCGGGGAGGTACCGGTCCGTGCTGGTCGATCGGATGTTCCCGTACGCTCGGCTGGAAGCCCGGTGCGCAGGAGTGCGCCGCGGAGGACGGCAGAACCTGACACGGCTGCGCGGATCACTGAGCAAGGACGGACATGGCTCGCGGCAGGCTGAGGATCTATCTCGGGGCGGCACCCGGGGTCGGCAAGACCTGCGCCATGCTCGGCGAGGCGCGCCGCCGCTCGGACCGCGGCACCGATGTCGTGGTGGGCTTCGTCGAGGACCACGGCCGGGTCCACACCCGCGAGCTGCAGGACGGCCTGGAGGTCGTGCCCAGGCGCACGCTGACCTACCGGGGCTCGGACTTCACCGAGATGGACGTGGACGCGGTGCTCGCCCGCAAGCCCGCCGTCGCCCTGGTCGACGAGCTCGCCCACACCAACATCCCCGGCTCCCGCAACGCCAAGCGCTGGCAGGACATCCAGGAGCTGCTGGACGCCGGGATCGACGTCATCTCCGCCGTCAACATCCAGCACCTGGAGTCCCTGGGCGACGCCGTCGAGGGCATCACCGGCATCCGCCAGCAGGAGACCGTGCCGGACGAGGCGGTCCGCCGGGCCGACCAGATCGAACTGGTCGACATGGCCCCCGAGGCGCTGCGCCGACGGCTCGCCCACGGCAACGTCTACGCCCCGGAGAAGGTCGACGCGGCGCTCGCCAACTACTTCCGCCCCGGCAACCTCACCGCGCTGCGCGAGCTGGCGCTGCTGTGGACCGCCGACCGGGTCGACGAGTACCTCCAGCGCTACCGCGCCGAGAACCACATCGACTCGACCTGGCAGGCCCGGGAGCGGATCGTGGTCGGGCTGACCGGCGGGCCCGAGGGCCGGACGCTGATCCGCCGGGCCGCCCGGATCGCCGCCAAGGGTTCCGGCAGCGAGTTGCTCGCCGTCTACGTCGCCAAGAGCGACGGCCTGACCGGGGCCTCCCCGGAGGAGCTGACGGTGCAGCGGTCGCTGGTCGAGGACCTCGGCGGCAGCTTCCACTCCGTCCTCGGCGACAACGCGGCCGAGTCGCTGCTGGAGTTCGCCCGGGGCGTCAACGCCACCCAGGTCGTCCTCGGCAGCAGCCGCCGCAAGGCCTGGCAGTGGGTGCTCGGACCGGGCGTCGGCGCGACCGTCGCCCGGGAGGCCGGCGACATCGACGTCCACATCGTCACCCACGAGCACGTCGCCAAGGGACGGGTGCGGCCGATCCGCCGGATCGCCCGGCTCGGCCCGGCCCGCAGCGCGGCCGGCTGGCTGCTCGGCGTCGCCGGGCCGGTGCTGCTCACCGGAATCATCGAGTGGGTCCACAACAGCTCGAACCAGCAGACCGACATGCTGCTCTACCTCGGCCTGACCGTCGGCGCCGCGCTCACCGGCGGACTCTTCCCGGCCCTGGCCTCGGCGGCGGTCGGCTCGCTGCTGGTGAACTGGTTCTTCACGCCGCCGGTGCACACGCTGACCATCTCCGACCCGCAGAACATCGTCGCCATGGCGGTCTTCCTGGCAGTGGCGCTCTCCGTCGCCTACGTGGTCGACCTGGCGGCCAACCGGACCGCGCAGGCCGCCAGCAGCCAGGCCGAGGCCGAGACGCTGAGCTTCATGGCGCAGAGCGTGCTCAGCGGCGAGAAGGCACTGCCGGCCCTGCTGGAGCGGGTCAGGGAGACCTTCCAGATGGAGTCGGTGACGCTGCTGGAGCGCAGCCAGGACTTCGGCCCGTGGAACTGCGCCGGGGCGGTCGGGCCGCGCCCGGTGAGCCGCCCCGAGGACGCCGACGTCGACGTCCCGGTCGGCGACCGGCTGGCGCTGGCGCTGTCCGGGCGGGTGCTGCCGGCCGCCGACCGCCGGGTGCTCGGCGCCTTCGCGGCGCAGGCCGCGGTGGTGCTGGAGCGCCGTCGGCTGAGCGAGCAGGCCGCCGACGCCCGGCGGCTGGCGGAGGGCAACCGGATCCGCACCGCGCTGCTGGCGGCCGTCTCGCACGACCTCCGCACGCCGCTGGCGAGCATCAAGGCGTCGGTCTCCTCGCTCCGGGCCGAGGACGTCCGGTGGACGCCGGAGGACGAGGCCGAACTGCTCGCCGGGATCGAGGACGGCGCCGACCGGCTCGACCACCTGATCGGCAACCTGCTCGACATGAGCCGGCTGCAGACCGGCTCGGTGGTCCCGCTGGTCCGCGAGTTCGACCTGGACGAGGTGGTGCCCTTCGCCCTGCGCGGGGTGGCGGCCGACTCGGTGCGCACCGACATCCCCGAGGACCTGCCGATGGTCGAGGGCGACCCGGGGCTGCTGGAGCGGGCGCTCGCCAACGTCATCGAGAACGCGGTGAAGTACAACGACTCGGGCCGGGTCCTGGTCTCCGGCAGCCACCTGCGGATATTCGGCCAGGGCGACCGGCTGGAGGTCCGGGTGGCCGACACCGGCCCGGGGATACCGGACGAGGCCAAGGAGAAGGTCTTCGAGCCCTTCCAGCGCTTCGGCGACGCGCCGCGCGGGGTGGGCGTGGGCCTCGGCCTCGCCGTCGCCCGCGGCTTCGTCGAGGCGATGGGCGGCACCCTGACCGCCGAGGACACCCCGGGTGGGGGCCTGACCATGGTCTTCACCCTGCTCGCGCTGCCGGTCCCGGTCGCCGGACAGGCGGTCCCGGCAGCAACGACAGCAGCAACGACGGAAGAAGTGGAAGGCAGCGCATGACGCGGGTCCTGGTAGTCGACGACGAGCCGCAGATCGTCCGTGCCCTGGTGATCAACCTGCGGGCCCGTGCCTACGAGGTGGACGCCGCCCATGACGGCGCCTCCGCCCTGGAGCTGGCGGCGGCCCGCCACCCCGACGTGGTCCTGCTCGACCTCGGCCTGCCCGACATGGACGGCACCGAGGTGATCAAGGGCCTGCGCGGCTGGACCAAGATCCCGATCATCGTGCTCTCCGCCCGGCACGCCTCGGACGAGAAGGTCGAGGCCCTGGACGCCGGCGCGGACGACTACGTCACCAAGCCCTTCGGCATGGACGAGCTGCTGGCCCGGCTGCGGGCCGCCGTCCGCCGGGCCGACCCGGCCGGGACCGAGGCCGACGAGGCCGTGGTCGCCACCTCCTCGTTCACCGTGGACCTGGTCGCCAAGCGGGTCACCCGGGACGACGCCGACATCCGGCTCACCCCGACCGAGTGGCACCTGCTGGAGATCCTGGTCCGCAACGCGGGCCGACTGGTCAGCCAGAAGCAGTTGCTCAAGGAGGTCTGGGGCCCCGCCTACGGCACCGAGACCAACTACCTTCGGGTCTACCTGGCCCAGCTGCGCCGCAAGCTGGAGGTCGACCCGGCGCACCCGCGGCACTTCATCACCGAGCCCGGCATGGGCTACCGCTTCGAGCGCTAGCCCCGAACCGGGGGCCGAGTGTCGAACGCCAGGACGGAGGAGCCTCCGGTCGGGTCACCGCAGGGGCCCGCCGGGTGCTCCCGCAGGCTCGGGACCGGTACTCTTCGGGCATGAGTGGTGACATCCGCAACGACCGGCAGCAGGGGCGCCTGCGACGCATGTTCAGCCGGCTCGCGGCGAGCAGCGAGGACCTCCAGGCGGAGGAACTCCGCCAGCACGCCGAGGAGCAGGGCTGCACGCCCATAGCCTCCTGCCAGGACCGCCAGGAGGTGAGCGTGAGCGGCACCCTGCGCGCCGTCACGCTGCGGCCACGGGCCGGCGTGCCGGCCCTGGAGGCCGAGCTCTTCGACGGCAGCGACTCGCTGGACGTGGTCTGGCTGGGACGCAGGTCCATCACCGGGATCGAACCGGGGCGCCGACTGGTCGCCCACGGCCGTATCAGCCATCAGCGGGGCCGCCGGGTGCTCTTCAACCCCCGGTACGAGCTGCGCCCCGTCGGATCGGAGTAGGCACGCGTGAGCGGTGGCGGCAAGCACGGGGGCGGCGGCAGGACGGGCGCCGGGCCCGACGGCGGGGCCGAGCCTGACGGCGCGGGCGGCGGGACCGGGGTCGACACCTCGCTGATCGACGCCTTCGGCGGGGTCCGCGGCATGGTCGACATGACCGTGCCCGGCTTCGCCTTCGTCGTGGTCTTCACGGTCACCAAGAACCTCGGCCTCTCCTCGTACTCGGCCTTCGGCCTGACGCTGCTGCTGGCCGTCGTCCGGCTGGCGCGCCGGGAGACCCTGAAGCACGCCTTCGGCGGCGTCCTCGGCGTGGCCATCAGCGCGTACATCGCGATGAAGTCCGGCAAGGCGCAGGACTTCTACCTGCCGTCGATGATCTACGGGGTGGCGCTCGGGATCGCCTACGCGATCTCGGCGGTGGTGCGCTGGCCGCTGATCGGGGTGTTCCTCGGCCCGATCCTCGGCGAGAACATGACCTGGCGGACCCAGAACCCCGGCCGGCTGGCCGCGTACACCAAGGCGACCTGGGTCTGGGTGGCGCTGTTCGCGCTGCGGGCGGCCATCCTCTTCCCGCTGTACTGGGCCGGGAACGTGACCTGGCTCGGCGTCGCCAAGATCGGCCTCGGCGTGCCGCCGTGGCTGGTGGCGATCTACCTGTCCTGGCTGATCCTCTCCAAGGCCCCGCCGCCCATCAAGGTGGCCCAGGAGGAAGCGCCGGAGTCGGCGTCGGACGCGGAGCCGGAGACCTCGGTCGAGGACCTGGTCGACTGGCCGGAGCAGCTACCCGAGCAGACGCCGGACCACGCGCCGGACCACGCGCCCGAGCGCCGCTGACCGGCGCCGTACGAAGCAGGGGCGGGCCGCGTCGTTTCCGACGCGGCCCGCCCCTGCTGCTGCTCCGGGCGATCAGCCCTGCTGCGGCTCCGCCACGGCGCCCAGCAGCGCCTCCAGCTCGCTCTCGCGCTCGGCGGTGGAGACGAACAGCAGCTCGTCGCCGCCCTCCAGGGTGTCGCCGCCGCTCGGCACCAGCACCCGGCCCTCGCGGATGATGGTCACCAGCGCGGTGTCCTCCGGCCAGACGACCCCGCTGACCCGGGTGCCGACCACGGTGGCGTCGGCGGAGAGGGTGATCTCCACCAGGTTGGCGTCGCCCTGGCTGAAGCGCATCAGCCGGACCAGGTCGCCGACGCTCACGGCCTCCTCGACCAGCGCCGACATCAGGCGCGGCGTGGACACCGCCACGTCCACCCCCCACGCCTCGTTGAACAGCCACTCGTTCTTGGGGTTGTTCACCCGGGCGACGACGCGCGGCACGCCGTACTCGGTCTTCGCCAGCAGCGAGACCACCAGGTTGACCTTGTCGTCCCCGGTCGCGGCGATGACGACGTTGCAGCGCTGCAGCGCCGCCTCGTCCAGCGCCGTGATCTCGCAGGCGTCGGCCAGCAGCCACTCCGCCCGCGGCACCCGCTCCACCGAGATGGACTTCGGGTTCTTGTCCACGAGGAGCACCTCGTGGCCGTTCTCCAGCAACTCGCCCGCGATGGAACGTCCCACCGCACCGGCCCCGGCAATGGCTACCCGCATCAGTGTTCCTCCGGGCCCTTCGCGAAGACGGCCTCGACGGCCTTGAGGTCGGCGGTGCGCGTCATCATGTGCACCAGGTCGCCGTCCTGGACGACCATGTCGGGCGTGGGCAGGGTGCCGACGCCGAGCCGGGTGACGAAGGCCACCCGGACCGCGGCGGCCTGCTCCAGCCGGGACAGCCGGTGGCCGATCCAGCCGGCGGCCACCGGGACCTCGGCGAGCTGGAGCTCGCCGCTCTGGTCCTGCCAGTGCGGCTCGACGTCGCTCGGCAGCAGCCGGCGCATCATCTGGTCGGCGGTCCAGCGGACGGTGGCGACCGTGGGGATGCCCAGGCGCTGGTAGACCTCGGCGCGACGGGGGTCGTAGATCCGGGCCGCGACGTTCTCGACGCCGAAGGTCTCCCGGGCCACGCGTGCGGCGATGATGTTGGAGTTGTCGCCGCTGCTCACCGCAGCGAAGGCGTCGGCCTCTTCGATCCCCGCCTCGCGGAGCGTGTCCTGGTCGAAACCGACCCCGGTGACCCGCTTGCCGACGAAGCCCGAACCGAGACGGCGGAACGCCGTGGGGTCCTGGTCGACTACGGCGACCGAGTGCCCCTGCTTCTCGAGGGTGCGTGCGAGGGCAGAACCCACCCGCCCGCAACCCATGATGACGATGTGCACGACCGTCCTTCCGGTGTGATGTCTCGGCTCGATCTTGGCACCGTCTTGACGGGTGCCCGCACCAGGGTCGCACCCTCGCGCGGCAATGGCACACCAGCAGTATCACCGCAATCGGGGCGGATCTACCCAGAAAACCCGGGGCATCCGGGCCGCTGGGCCCCACCGACCACCGCCACGTGCAGAAATTCACAAGCGGCGGAGACCAATCCGTGACGGAGTCGAGATCAAAGCTTCTGGTTGCATGGTCGTCTCGTCATGAATCCTGCGATTCTTAGGCACTTTTCGGTACATGGCGAGGAACCTTCTGCTATCTCCTCCCGCGGGCCCGATGGACGCAAGGGGGAGGGGCGTTAAGAAGGCGTTAACGGGAGGCTCTACCATCCTCAGCGTGTCCAAACTCACCGACATGCCCAAGCGCATCCTCATCGGACGCGCACTCCAGAGCGACAAGCTGGGCGAGACGCTGCTGCCGAAGCGGATCGCCCTGCCCGTCTTCGCCTCCGACGCCCTTTCCTCCGTGGCCTACGCCCCGGAGCAGATCTTCCTGGCCCTGTCCGTGGCCGGGATCTCCACCATCCACTACTCCTGGTGGGTCGGCGCGACCGTGGCCCTGGTCATGCTGGTGGTGGTCGCCTCCTACCGGCAGAACGTCCACGCCTATCCCAGCGGCGGTGGCGACTACGAGGTGGCCACGGTCAACCTCGGCGGCAACGCCGGTCTGACCGTCGCGGCCGCGCTGATGGTGGACTACGTGCTGACCGTGGCCGTGTCCACCACCTCGGGCGTGGCCAACCTGGTTTCGGCCGTGCCCTCGCTGCACGGCCACGAGGTCGCCATCTCGGTCACCCTGGTCATCCTCTTGATGGGGATGAACCTGCGCGGGGTGCGCGAGTCCGGGACGGCCTTCGCCATCCCGACCTACGGCTTCATGATCGGCATCCTGGGGCTGGCGGCCTACGCGGCGATCCGCAAGTACTTCCTCGGCGCCCAGATGCACACCGTCAGCGCCGGCTTCCACCTCGTCGCAGAACCCGGACACAGCAACCTGGCGGGCCTGGCCATGGTGTTCCTGCTGCTGAAGACCTTCTCCTCGGGCTGCGCCGCGCTCACCGGCGTCGAGGCGATCAGCAACGGCGTCCCGGCCTTCCGCAAGCCCAAGAGCAAGAACGCCGCCACCACGCTGCTGATGATGGCGGTGATGGCGGTGATCATGATGATCAGCATCATCTGGATGGGCAACCTGACCGGTCTGCACATGGCCGGCAGCAACAGCCAGCTGATCGGCGCCCCGGCCGGCTACCAGCAGAAGACCGCGCTGGCGCAGATCAGCCAGGCGGTGTTCAGCAACTTCACACCCGGCTTCTACTTCATCGCCGCCGTCACCGGGCTGATCCTGGTGCTCGCCGCCAACACCGCCTTCAACGGCTTCCCGGTGCTCGGCTCGATCCTGGCCCAGGACCGCTACCTGCCCAGGCAGCTGCACACCCGCGGCGACCGGCTGGCCTTCTCCAACGGCATCATCGCGCTGGCGGCCGTCGCCATCGTCTTCATCATCGGCTACGGGGCCAACCCCGACCGGCTGATCCAGCTCTACATCATCGGTGTCTTCGTCTCGTTCAACATGAGCCAGACCGGCATGATCCGGCACTGGACCAGGCTGCTGAAGACCGAGACCGACCCGGCGGTCCGGCGGCGGATGATGCGCAGCCGGGTGATCAACACCGTCGGCCTGTGCTGCACCGCCTGCGTCCTGGTGGTCGTCCTCGGCACCAAGTTCATGTCCGGCGCCTGGATGTCCTGCCTGCTGATGGTGGTGTTCTTCGTCACCATGAAGGCCATCCGCCGCCACTACGACCGGGTCTCCGCTGAGCTGGTCCCGGCCGAGGAGCGCCCCGAGGAGGAGCTGCTGCCGACCCGGGTGCACTCGGTGGTGCTGGTCTCCAAGCTGCACAAGCCGACCCTGCGCGCCCTCGCCTACGCCCAGGTCTCCCGCTCGCTGCGGACCTCCAAGCTGGAGGCGGTCACCGTCAACGTCGACCCGGGCGACACGGCGACACTGCGCCGGGACTGGGAGCAGCGCGGCATCGAGGTCCCGCTGAAGGTGCTGGACTCGCCCTACCGCGAGGTCACCCGTCCGGTGGTCGAGTACGTCCGGGCGCTGCGCCGGGACAGCCCCAGGGACGTGGTCACCGTCTACATCCCGGAGTACGTCGTCGGACACTGGTACGAGCACCTGCTGCACAACCAGAGCGCGCTCCGGCTGAAGGGCCGGCTGCTGTTCACGCCGGGGGTGATGGTGGTCTCGGTACCCTGGCAACTCGAGTCCTCCGAACGGCGACGCAAGCCGGTCGAGTGGATCGCCCCGGGGCAGGTGCGCCGCGGGGACATCAACCGTGTGCAGAACCGCGACACCGCCCGTCCCCGTGCGGTCAGCCAGAGCAGCAAGGACAGCGACGAGTGACGAACCGACGCCCCACCCCCACCCCTTCCACCGGCTCCACCGGTACGCCCGAGGCGGACTCCCTGGTCGGGCAGCGGTACGAGGTGGAGGTGGGGCCGGTCGCCCATGGCGGCCACTGCGTGGCCCGGCACGAGGGCCGGGTGCTCTTCGTCCGGCACGCGCTGCCGGGGGAGCGGGTCGTCGCCGAGGTCACCGACGGCAGCGCGACCTCGCGCTTCCTGCGGGCGGACGCGGTCGAGGTGCTGACCCCGTCCAAGGACCGGGTGGAGCCGCCGTGCGCCTTCGCCGGTCCCGGCCGCTGCGGCGGCTGCGACTGGCAGCACGCGACCCCCGGCGCGCAGCGCAAGCTCAAGGTCCAGGTGCTGACCGAGCAGCTGCGGCAGCTGGCCAAGCTCAGCCCGGCCGAGGCCGGCTGGGACGGCAGCGTCGAACCGGTCGGCGGCAAGCTGCCGGCCGGCGTCGTCCCCCGGTGGCGGACCCGGGTGCAGTACGCGGTCGACCCGGCCACCGGCCGGGCCGGGTTGCGCCGGCACCGCTCGCACGAGGTCCAGCCGGTCGACGGCTGTCTGATCGCCGCGCCCGGCATCTCCGAGCTGGGCGTGGAGACCCGCGCCTGGGACGGGATGGCGACGGTCGAGGCGATCACCTCCTCCGGCTCCTCCGACCGGCAGGTCATCCTCACCCCGCAGGAGGGGGCCCGGCTGCCGATCGTGGAGCTGGACCGGCCGGTGTCGGTGATGCGGATCGACGGCCACGGCGGGCTGCACAAGGTGCACGGCCGCTCCTTCGTCCGCGAGCGGGCGGCGGGCCGGACCTGGCGGGTCAGCGACGGCGGCTTCTGGCAGATCCACCCCGAGGCGCCGGACCTGCTGGTCTCGGCGGTGCTGGAGGGCCTCGACCCGCAGGAGGGCGAGAACGCGCTCGACCTGTACTGCGGCGTCGGCCTGTTCGCCGGGGCGCTCGCCGACCAACTGGGGGAGACCGGCGCGGTGCTCGGCATCGAGTCCTCCAAGCAGTCGGTCGCCGACGCCCGGCACAACCTGGCCGACCTGATCGGCGACGGCCGGGTCCGGATCGAGTGCGACAAGGTGGAGCGGCTGCTGCCGCGCACCGGGATCACCGAGACCGACCTGGTGGTGCTGGACCCGCCGCGGGCCGGCGCCGGCCGCGAGACCGTCCGCCACCTGGCCGGGCTGAGCCCGCGCCGGATCGCCTACGTCGCCTGCGACCCGGCCGCGCTCTCGCGCGACCTGGCCTTCTTCGCCGACGCCGGCTACCGGCCGGTCAGCCTGCGGGCCTTCGACCTGTTCCCGATGACCCAGCACTTCGAGTGCGTGGCGATCCTGGAGCCGGTCGAGCGCTAGGTTCCGTGCGACCGGGCGGCTCCGCTGCGGAACGTGATGAACCTGTGTCTTTTCGTGTCCGCCCGGTGTGGGTATCTCCTCATAGCTCTCCCCGCAGACAGCTCTCCGCTGCAGGGGCTTGCTTGCTAGCAGAATCGCGCTAGCTTGAAAGTATGACTAAGAAGCAGCTGAACGTCCGGGTGGACGCCACCACTGCGGAGATCGCCCGCGCCAGGGCGGAACAGGAGGGGATCAGCATGAACCAGTACATCGAGAAGCTGGTCCAGCAGGACATGGGCGAGGTGGGCCGCTCCTTCGTGGACGCCGCCGCCCAGTTCATGAAGGAGTACGAGGCCGCGTTCCTCGCCGAGTTCGGCGAGCCCGAAGGGACGGGCCAGCGCCGTTGAACATCGAGATCGACCTGTCCTGGCTGCTCATGGTCGCCGAGCAGTACACCCCGGGCGACCCCAGGGTGACCGACTACGGCTCGCTGGTCGCGGCGGTGACCCGCCATCAGGCCGAGATCTTCGACGTGCTGGTCTACCCCGAGCCCGAGGACCGGGCGGCGGCGCTGATGCACCAGCTCATCCGGGTGCCCGCACTCGAACGCAACAACGAGCTGTTCGCCACCGCCGTCGCCTTCGCCTACCTGGTCTCCGGCGGCGCCAATGTCGCCACCACCACCCGCGAGATGCGCAGTCTCGCCCGCGGCGTCCGCGAGGGCCGGCTGGGCGTGGAGGCCACGGCCGAGCGGCTGGCCGGCTGGATCGTCGACCAGCTGCCGGACGCGGACGACGACGAGGACGATCAGGGCAGCGGGGCCGGCGGCGAGCAGGGGGACGCGGGGGACGCCGGGGACGGCGGGGAGCCGGGCCCGGGCGAGCCCTAGCCGCCGCGATCTGACAGTCTCCGCCGCGATCTGCCAGGCTGGGGGCCCGACCAGCGGGTCCGGGCAGCCGTTCCGGCCCGGACAGCCCCAGAAGACGAGGACCGGTACGCGTGCTGCAGGACATCGTGGAGTACCTGGTGTGCCCCCTCTGCCGACAGCCGCTGGGGCTCGGGGACGACCGCCCGGCCACCACCCTCCGCTGCCCGGACCGGCACTCCTTCGACATCGCCCGGCAGGGCTACGCCAACCTGCTGCCCGGCGGGGCCCACGCCGGAACCGGCGACACCGCCGCCATGGTCGCCGCCCGCGACGCCTTCCTCGGCGCCGGCCACTACGCCCCGATCGCCGCCGCGCTCGCCGCCGCCGTCCCCGAGGACAGCGAGTCCGTGGTCGACCTCGGCGCGGGCACCGGCCACTACCTCGCCGCCGTGCTCGACCGCCGACCGCTCGCCCGCGGCCTGGCCCTGGACATCTCCAAGTTCGCGCTGCGCCGCGCCGCCCGCTCGCACCCGCGCGCCGGCGCGGTGGTCTGCGACACCTGGCAGCCGCTGCCGCTCCGCGACGCGGCGGCCTCGGCCGTGCTCAACGTCTTCGCGCCGCGCAACGGACCCGAGATCCGCCGGGTGCTGCGCCCCGGCGGCACCCTGCTGGTGGTCTCGCCGACGCCGCGTCACCTCGCCGAGCTGGTGGGCGAGCTGGGACTGCTCGGGGTGGACGACCGCAAGGACGAGCGGCTCGCGGCGGCGCTGCAGCCGTACCTCGACCACCGGGGCAGCACCGAGCACGGCTTCCCGATGGAGCTCGACCACGCGGCGGTCGCCACGGTCGTCGGCATGGGCCCGAGCGCCTGGCACACCGACCCGGCCGCCCTCGCCGAGCGGATCGCGGCGCTGCCGGACCCGGTCCGGGTGACCGCCTCGGTGAAGCTGAGCGTGTTCACCCGATCGTAGGAATCCGCACGCCCGGACCCGGCCGGTGGCCCGCCTCCGGCTTCGGCCCTGCGATCCGGGCGGCGGGCGGAGCAGTAGCGTCCGTGGGCGTGACCATGACCGTGCCCGCGACGACCGTGCCCGCGACCTCCGCCGCCGCACCGGCCGCGCCGCGCCGCCCCACCGTGCGGGAACTGCGGCTCGTCGCCTTCAAGTCCCACGTCGGGACGCAACTGCCGCTGGCCCCGGTAACCGTGCTGCACGGCGCCTCCGGCGCCGGCGCCTCGAACGTGCTGGACGGCCTGGCGGCCCTCTCCGGCCTGGCCGGCGGCGGCGAGCTGACCGAGGCGCTGTCCGGCGTCCGCGGCGGGCTCGCCGGATGCGTCCCGCACGGCGGGCGCGGCTTCCGGCTCGGCTGCACCGTGGGCACCCCGCAGGGCGCGGTCCGGCTGGAGGTGGCGGTCAGGACCGACGGCCGGCCGCGGGTGGTGGCCGAGCAGCTCGCCCTCGACGGCCAGGTGTTGCTCGCCACCGGCGCGGAGGACCAGGCCCGGGGCCGGATCAACGCCAGCTGGCACAGCGACGGGCGGCAGGGCGACATCCGGGCGCCGCTCTCCGCCTCCGCGCTGCTCACCGCCCAGCTGCCGCTGCGGGTGGCCGGTGCCACGCCGGGGGAGCAGCGGGTGCTGGTGGCCGTCCAGCACCTGCTGACCGCGCTGCGCGAGGTCTTCCTGATCGATCCGGCGCCCGGGCAGATGCGGGACTGGGTCTCGCCCGCCGACGACGCCCGGCTGCGCAGCTCGGCGGACAACCTGTCGGCGGTGCTGGCCCGGATCGAGGGCGAGTGCCGGATCAGGTACGGACGGCTGCTCCAGGCGGTCCGGGCCGCCGCCCCCTTCCCGGCGGCCGGCCTCGGCGTCCTCCGCGCCGCCGGGGACGGACGGGTGCTCGCGGCCGTGGACGAGGGCACCGGCCGCCGCACCTCGGCCGCGCTGCTGGGCGCCGGGACGCTGCGCCACCTCGCCTTCGCCACCGTACTGCTGACCGGACCCGGGGTGCTGCAGATGGGCTCGGCGACCGAGGTGCCGGACGCGGAGCGGCTGCTCACCGTGCTGGCCGAGGACTTCGACCAGCGGCTGCTGCCGTTGGCGGTGGAGGTGGCGGCCCGCGGGCACGTGCGGCTGCTGGCGACCGGACGGGAGCCCGCCGACGTCCCCGGGGTGGTCGACGTCCACTGCCGACGGGAGCCGACGACCGGCGGCAGCGTGCTGGAGGGCGGCACGGGGAGCGGACAATAGTCCTATGCCTATGGATGAGCAGCAGCAGGGCGACGCGGCCGGGACCAGGGTCGGGACCGGGACCGGTGCCGGGGCCGGGACGTGGCGGGTGGCCGGGAGCACGGTGGGGGACGGGGTTCCCGATGTCGCCGAGCTGCAGCGGCGGCTGGGCCGGTTCGCGGCGGCCCGGGGCTGGGGGCAGTACCACCTGCCCAAGAACCTGGTGGCCGCGCTGAGCGTGGAGGCCTCGGAACTGCTGGAGATCTTCCAGTGGTTGACGCCGGAACAGGCGGCGGCGGTGATGTCTGACCCGGAGCGCGCCCCCCGGGTGGAGGACGAGGTGGCGGACGTGCTCGCCTACCTGCTGCAGTTCTGCTCCGCGCTGGGGGTGGACCCGCTGGCGGCGCTGGCCGCCAAGATCGAGCGCAACGAACTCCGCTTCCCGGTCGGCGGGACGCCGCCACTGGACGCCTGAGGGCCCGGCGTCGGGCGTCGGCCGCGCCCGATCGCCCGATCGGGTGACGGAGTTTTCCACACCCCCGGGTCTGTCCACAGGAGGCAGCCGTCCGCGCCCCGGTGTCCGGCCGCCGGTCCACGCTGGATTTCTGACGGATCGTCCGTCGGGAGACCAACGGGAGTGCGACGCCATGGACGCGCTGAGACTCATCAAATCCACCCGCCATGCGCTCACCGAGGCGCGCAGCGTCCCGCCCGCGCTGATCGAGGCGTGGCAGGCCTGCGTCCTGGTGGAGGCCGTGGCCTCGCTCGCGGCGCTCTCGCTGACAGGACCCGGGGCCGGCGCCGGGGGCGGAGGTGGGGCTGCGGTCGGGAGCGGCGCGGTGGAGATCGCCAACGCGCTGATGGAGGCGGCGAGCCACGCCGCGGCCTGTGTCGGCCGCCCCCCGGACGAGGGCGGCCCGAGCCGGGCGGAGCGGCTGAGCAGCGTCGGGGACCTGACGGCGACCGTGCGGGAGTTGCGGGCGCTGATCCACGAGACGGCGGAGTCGCTCATCGTGCTCGCCTGCGGGGCCGGCGAGCAGGAGCTCTACTGGCGCTGCATCGACTCCGTCGACGCCGTGGCGGAGTGCCAGGAACTGGCGACCGAGCTGCTGCGCGCCGTGGACCGGAGCCGGACCGAGCCCCGGCCGGTCTGGGAGCGGCAGCGCGCCGACCGGGGCGGTGAGTCGTGACGGCGCTGCTAGAGCTGCTGCGACAGCTCCTCGCGCGCATGTGGCGGCGGGCTCTGCAGGTCGGCGTCGAGCCGGCCCAGATCGGCGTCGAGTTCGGCGAGCAACTGCTGCATCTGGGCCAGCAGACTCAGCGGAGCTGCGGGCCCCTCGGAAAAGGCTGCGGGCCCCTCGGAAAAGACAGAGGTCTCGGACATGGCGGGCGGGCCCCTCCTGGCTGCTGCGGACGGGCCCGGCGGACAGTGCCGGCCCCGCCCGTGGAACGAGCGGGAGCCGAGCCCGGTCACCCTGGGTCACACCCAGGGGGGATCTACGGCGCCCTGGTGAGCCCAGGGTTGACGGACCGGGCCGGCCCGCACCGCCGGTCCGTCAGTTGTGGGCGTGCAGGGCGGCGTTGAGGCCGCCCCAGGAGCCGCTGCGGGCGATGACCTCGACCGCGCCGGACTGCGAGTTGCGCCGGAACAGCAGGTTCGGCAGGCCGGACAGGTCGACGGCCTTGATGATCTCGCCGTCCGGCAGGGTCACCCGGGTGCCGGCGGTGACGTAGAGGCCGGCCTCGACCACGCAGTCGTCGCCGAGCGAGATGCCGATGCCCGAGTTGGCGCCGAGCAGGCAGCGCTCGCCCACGGACACGACCTGCTTGCCGCCGCCGGACAGGGTGCCCATGATCGAGGCCCCGCCGCCGATGTCGCTGTGGTCGCCGACCACCACGCCCGCCGAGATCCGGCCCTCCACCATGGAGACGCCCAGCGTCCCGGCGTTGAAGTTGACGAAGCCCTCGTGCATCACGGTCGTGCCGGCGGCCAGGTACGCGCCGAGCCGCACCCGGTCCGCATGGGCGATCCGGACGCCGGACGGCACGACGTAGTCCGCCATCCGCGGGAACTTGTCGATCCCGTAGACGGCCAGCTGGCCGCCCTCGGCGCGGACGGCCAGCCGGGCCGCCTCGACGCCGTCCACCGGCACCGGGCCGATGCTGGTCCAGGCGACGTTGGCGAGCAGGCCGAACAGGCCGTCGAGGTTCTGCCCGTGCGGCTGCACCAGCCGGTGGCTCAGCAGGTGCAGCCGCAGGTAGGCGTCGTGGGCGTCCAGCGGGGCCTCGTCCAGGGAGGAGACGACCGTGCGCACCGCCACGACATCGACGCCGCGCCGGGCGTCGGTGCGCAGGGCACCGGCCACGCCCGCGCCGAGGGCCTCGGCGGCCTCCTCGGCGGAGAGCCGCACGGTCCCGGCCGGGCCGGGGGACTCCGCCAGCGTGGGGGCGGGGAACCAGGTGTCGAGGACGGTGCCGTCGGCGGCGATGCCGGCCAGCCCGACGGCGACAGCGCCACGGGCGGCAACGCCGAGGGAGGCGGTGGAGGAAAGGGGTGCAGTCTCGTTGGTCACCCCTGAACGCTAACCAATCCGGCGGGCCGATGCCGAACCGGACCGGCACGCGGACGCACCGGGTGACCGGATCGGTCCGCTGTCGGACCCGATCGCGCCTGTCCCGGCCGGTCAGGGCCAGGCCAGACTGATGGACATGACCCGAGCACTGATTGTCATCGATGTCCAGGAATCCTTCCGCGCCCGTCCCGAGTGGGCCGCGATCAGCAACCCGAAGATCGCCGACCAGGTCGACCGGCTGGTCCGGCTCGCCCGCGACGCCGGCGACACCGTCGTCTGGGTGCTCCACAGCGAGCCCGGCAGCGGCGGCGTCTTCGACCCGGCCCTCGGCCAGGTGCGGCTGATCGACGGGCTGGAGCGCCGCGACGGCGAGCTGCTGATCCACAAGACCTCGCACAACGCCTTCACCACCACCAACCTCCAGCAGGAGCTGACCGCCCGGGGCATCCGCGAACTGACGGTCTGCGGGATCCGCACCGAGCAGTGCGTGGAGACCACCACCCGGGTGGGCAGCGACCTCGGCTACGACGTCACCTTCGTCAGCGACGCCACCGCCACCGACCCGGTCACCCGGGGCGGGGTCACCCTCAGCGCCGAGGAGATCATCCAGCGCACCGAGTTCGCCCTCGCCGACCGGTTCGCGACCATCGCCACCGTTGCCGAGCTGGAGGCCGCCGCCCAACTGGAAGCGACAGCGTCCGACGGGGAATGATCGACCCACTATGAGTCGCATCCTCTTCCTGCTGGCGCCCGGCGTGCACCTGCTCGACCTCGCCGGGCCCGCGCAGGTCTTCTCCACCGCGGCCGCCTTCGGCCACGCCTACACCCTGGGCTATGTCGCCGAGCAGCCCCTGGTCACCAGTGCCCAGGGGCTGCCGCTGAGCGCCTCGACGGAGCTGCCCGTGCCGGCCCGGGACGACCTGCTGCTCGTCCCCGGGTGGAGTACGCCGTCCCTGCGCCGGGGGCCGCAGTTCGGCCCCGAGGCCCTGGCCTGGCTGTGTGCGCACCACGACCGGGGCGGGACCGTTGCCAGCGTCTGCGCCGGGGCCGAGGCCCTGGGCAGCGCCGGGCTGCTGGACGGCCGCCGCTGCACCACCCACCACGACTTCCAGGAGGAGCTGGCCGCCCGTCACCCCCGGGCCACGGTGGTGCGCGACGTGCTGTTCACCGTCGACGACCGGGTGGTCACCTCGGCCGGGATCGCCAGCGGCATCGACCTGGCGCTGTTCCTGGTCGCCGGCCGGCACGGTCCGGCGGCCGCCGCGCAGGTCGCCCGCGACATGGTGGTCTACGCCCGCCGCAACGGCCATGAGCGGCAACACAGCGCCATGCTCCGGCACCGCGCCCACCTCGACGACACCGTCCACCGGGCCCAGGACGTCATCGACAGGTCCTATGCGGACCGGCTGCCGCTGGCCGTCCTCGCCGCCTCCGTCGGGGTCAGCGAGCGCACCCTCACCCGCCAGTTCACCCGCGCCACCGGCCTCACCCCGCTGCGCTACCAGCAGACCCTGCGGCTGGAGCGGGCCGAGCACCTGATCGCCCACGGCTCCACCGTGGACGCGGCCTCCCGGAGCGTCGGCTTCGAGGACCCGCGGATGCTCCGCCGGCTCCGGGCCCGCGAGGCGGCCCCGGAGTGAGCCGGAGCCGTGGACCGGGGCCGTGGACCGGGGCCGTGGACCTGAGCCGTGGACCTGAGCCGTGGACCGGGCCGAGGAGCAGCGGACGAATCTGTTCCGCCGCACCCGGCCGACCTGCGGTTGTTCCAGGCCCCGCAGAGAAGGCGGCCCAGAGGTATTGACCACTGGTAAATACCAGTTCACCATTCGGTCCATGACAAACCATCGTTCCCGACGGGTTCCGACCCTCGTCGCGCTGGGCGGACTGCTGGCCGCCCTGTGTCTCGCCCCCGCCGCCCCGGTGGCCCTGGCCAGTGCCGTCAGTGCCGTCAGTGCCGTCGGTGCCCCGGTGGCCCGGGCCGACGCCGCCGCGCCGACGTCTATGTCGACGCCGACGCCGACGCCGACGCCGATCGCGGCCCAGGAGTGGCTCTACCCGGGCCGGGCCGGCTCCGTGACCTGCTCCGCGCCCGCCGAGTACCACGACGGCAGGCTCAAGAACGGGGTGCTCAAGGCCGAGTACATCGACTTCGACAGCGACGGCGACCCGGTGCAGCTCAACGCCTCCGAGCCGGCCTACGCCTGCAACGGCTACAGCGCCGCCAACGTGGCCGACGTCAAGGCCTGGTCCGCCCAGCAGTACCTGACCACCTCGCTGGCCGACCTGCCCTCGGAGGAGGCGCTGACCGGCAACCCGGCCAAGGTCGCCACCGCTGTCAGCACACTGGTCAACCTGACCAGCAGTATCGGCTTCACCGGTGTCGACGTGGACTTCGAGAACTACTGGAGCTGGGTCGGCAACGACCAGGCCAACTACTACGGCTTCCTGGCCAAGCTGGCCGCCGGACTGCACGCCGCCGGGCTCAAGCTGCAGGTCGAGGGCCCGCCGGACGTCACCACCGGCTTCAACTACGGTCAGGTGCTGGCGGCCGGGGCCGACCAGGTGGTGATGATGGTCTACGACGACGAGTACCAGTCGCCGGTCGGCTCGACCTGTCTGGCCTTCACGCCCTTCTCCTGGGAGCGGAGCCTGATCACCGGCGCGCTGGCGCAGATCCCGGCGGCCCAGCAGTACCGGTTCGTGGCCGGGCTGCCCGCCGAGGCGTACACCGCCACCGCCAAGTGCCAGACCATCACCGGCAACCTGACCTTCAAGGACATGCAGGCCGCGCCCGGCTACTCCAGCAACCCGAGCACCGTCGCCGCCCGCCGCGATCCGGGCTCCGGCGAGATCCGCTGGAGCTCCGGCGGCAGCTTCTACGACTACGTCGACCAGACCGCGCTCGACGAGAAGCTGGCCCTGGCGCGCAGCCTCGGCGTCACCAGCATCTCGGTCTGGACCCTGGGCGGCGGCAACCCCTGGTTCTCCGCCAGTGCGCTGAACGCCACCGCGCTGGTCTCCACCGCGAGCGGACGCTGCCTGGACGACCCGGCCGACGCCACCGCCAACCTGACCCCGATCGACGTCTCGGACTGCACCGGCACGGCCGGCCAGAGCTTCTACCACGCGAGCGACAACTCGCTGCAGACCATGGGCAAGTGCCTGGACGCCAAGGGGCAGGGCACTCAGCCCGGCACCGAGGTGGACCTCTACACCTGCAACGGCGGCGCCAACCAGCAGTGGCAGCTGAACGCCGACGGCAGCATCACCGGCGTCCAGTCCGGCGACTGCCTGGACGTCACCGGCGGTGCGGTGGACGCGCCCGACGGCACCCCGATGGAGCTGTGGCCCTGCACCGGCGAGAGCAACGAACTGTGGACCCGGCGCTGACGGCCGACGGCTGACCGCCTGCCCGCACGACCAGGGGTGCCCGGCACGGTCGGGCACCCCTGCAACCCCGGCAACCGCTGCAACCCCTGCAACCGCTGCAACCCCGGCAACCGCTGCGCCGGTCGGCGCGCTCAGGAGGGCGTGGCGAAGAACGGGTCGGCCGGCAGCCCCCGGCCCTGCTCGGTCGGATCGGCGGTGGACCACTGACCCGCCAGCATCCGGCCGCCGCTGTCGTTCCTGGCCAGCGACAGCCGGGAGACGATCCGGTAGCGGTCGCCCCGGTAGACCGAGTGCGAGAACTCGACCACCCGGCCCTGCTCGTCCTCGGTGACCCGTTCGAAGAGCAGCGCCGGGAAGTGCTGCGGCACACCCAGCAGCGCCGCCTCCTCCTCGTCGGTCACCGTCGGTTCGATGGTCTGCAGCGCGTCATGGACGCCGATGCCGTAGCGCGACTCCAGCAGCGCGTAGAAGGAGTGGTCGGCCAGATCCTCCGCGGTGAGCCCGGGGACCAGGGCCTCCGGCAGGTGGAGGGTCTCCACCGAGATCGGCTCGCCGTCGACCAGGCGCAGCCGGGTCGCCCGCAGCACCGGGGCCGAGGGGGCGAGCCGCAGCCTCCGGCCGACCCGGGCGCCGGCGCTGATCCGGGTGAAGTCGACGGTCCGGCTGGTCCAGTTGCCGGTGACGCCGGCCACGGCGTGGGTGCCGATGCCGGTGGCGGCAACGCCCCTGGCCTGCTGGGTCAGCGCCTGCGCGATCTTGGGCTCGGCCACGAACATGCCCTGCCCCTGCCGGCGGACCAGCAGGCCGTCGCGGACCAGCTCGTCGACGACGGAACGCAGCGTGGGCCGGGAGACCTCCAGCTCGGCGCAGAGCCGCCGCTCCGAGGGGACCGCGTCGCCCGGGGCGAGGCCCTCCATCAGGTCGAGCAGGTGCTCGCGGATCCGATCCCGCTTGCGGTACGTGTGCGGGGCTGTTGCCACGGCTCTCGGTTCCTCCACTGTCCGGTCGCACCGGAGTCGGAGCGACAACTGGTCAACCTCTGGCGCAACTGGTCAACTAACTGGTAAACATTCTGCCATGCGGCCGTCGGCCTGGCCAGCGTCCGCCCGTCCACGCGCCCTCGTCGAGGGCGTCCTACCGACAGGAGTCCAGGGTTGAAGATCGTCGTCGTCGGTGGCGGTTCCACCTACACCCCCGAGCTGGCGGACGGATTCGCCCGGCTGCGCGACCTGCTGCCGGTCGAGGAGCTGGTACTGGTCGATCCGGCCGCCGAACGGCTGGAGCTCATCGGCGCACTCAGCCGAAGGATCTTCGCCCGCCAGGGCCACCCCGGCCGGGTCACCACCAGCAGCGACCTGGACGCGGCGGCCGAGGGGGCGTCAGCCGTCCTGGTCCAGCTGCGGATCGGCGGCCAGCAGGCCCGGCTCGGCGACGAGACGTTTCCGCTGGACTGCGGCTGCGTCGGCCAGGAGACCACCGGGGCCGGCGGCCTGGCCAAGGCGCTGCGCACGGTGCCGGTGGTGCTGGACATCGCCGAGCGGGTCCGCCGGGCCAGCCCGGACGCCTGGATCGTCGACTTCACCAACCCGGTCGGCATCGTCACCCGCACCCTGCTGGACGCCGGGCACCGGGCCGTCGGGCTGTGCAACGTCGCCAAGGGCTTCCAGCACAGCTTCGGCGAATGGCTGGGCGTCGACCCGGGCACGGTCGAACTCGACCATGTCGGCCTCAACCACCTGACCTGGGAGCGCGGCGTCCGGGTCGGCGGCGTCGACGTCCTGCCCCGGCTGCTGGACGAGCACGGCGAGGGCCTGGCCGCCCGCTGCCGGCTGCCGGTGGAGGTGATGCGGCAGATGGGCGCGATCCCGTCCTACTACCTCCGCTACTTCTACGGCCACGACGCCGAGGTCGCCGAGCAGCGCACCAAGCCCTCGCGGGCCCAGGAGGTCGGCGACCTGGAGCGGCGACTGCTCGACCTCTACGCCGACCCGACGCTCGACACCAAGCCGGCCCTGCTGGAGCAGCGCGGCGGCGCCTTCTACTCCGAGGCGGCGATCTCCCTGCTCGGCGGGCTGCTCGGGGACAGCGGCGCGCGGCACGTGGCCAATGTCTGGAACGCCGGGACGCTGCCCTTCCTGCCGGACGACGCGGTGATCGAGGTCCCGGCCACTGTCGGCACGGGCGGCGCGGTACCGCTGCCGGTCGCCCCGCTGGAGCCCCGGTACGCCGGGCTGATCGCCCATGTCGCCGCCTACGAGGAACTGGCCGCCGAGGCCGCCGTCAAGGGCGGGCTGCAGCGGGTCGAGCAGGCGCTGCTGGCCCATCCGCTGGTCGGCCAGTACGACCTGGCCCGGCGGCTGGCCGCCGAGCTCGTCTCGATCAACGCCGACCACCTGCCGTGGAGCCGGCGGTGACGCTGTTCCTGGCCGTCGACGGCGGCAACAGCAAGACCGACGTCCTGCTGGGCCACGGTCGGCAGCGAAGGAACCGCCGCTCGGCTATCCGAGGTAGCCCCAGGCCCGGGCCGTCTCCCGGAGCTCCTCGGGGACGTCGGCGGCGGCCGGCAGCGGACGGGCGGCCTGGACCCGGCCCGAGCCGATGTTCTCGCTCCAGTCCCCGAAGTAGGGCTTGAACGGGCCGTGGTCCTGCCTGCCGTATTCGAGCATCCCGGGCTCCCAGGCAACGCCCAGGTAGGCGCAGACGCGCCGGGTCTCGCGCTCCGGGTCGGCGGTGAGGTCCTCGTACCGCAGGGTGAGGCCGTCGAGCCGGCTCCTGGCCTCCTGGACGCCGGCCACCTGCGCGTGGACATCGCGGAGAGCGCCGGTCCGCTCGGCGTCGTGGTGCCGGTTCAGCACCGACTCCAGCACCGAACCGGGGTGCCGGAGCAGGAAGAGGTAGCGGGCGTCGGGCCAGGCCGCCGCCATGCGCCGCCAGATCAGCGCATTGTTCGGGGTCTTGTCCACGATGATGTCCTTGCCGCTGCGCGTCAGTTCGTGGTCCAGCACCCGGTCCCACAGCAGATGCTCCAACGCAGCCCGGGGGAGCCCGAGTTCTGCCATCACCTCGGCGGCGTAGTCGGCCCCGAGCCGCACCTGGAGGGTGTCCAGGTGGAGTTCGTGCGGAGCGCGGATCCGGGAGTGGCTGTTCAGCAGCACCCGCAGCAGGGTCGAGCCCGACCGCTGCGAGGAGATGACGAACACCGGGGACCCGACCAGCCGGGTCCCGTGCCGGTCGGGGAGCAGCGCCGCCGTCCGCCGGCTCAGTCCGGGCGGGCGGAGCGCCTCCCGGAGGTGTTCGGCCCGCCGTCGGACCGCCCGGGTTGCCGCCCCGCTGTGCCGCGCTTCTCGCATGTCCCTGCCCCATGTCGACGTCCACCGGTCCGAGCGACCGCGCCCTTACCTTCACGTCGTTTTCCTATACGGCTCTTAAGGGGAAGTGAGAGGAGCCTTTGACAGGTGATTCCGAGCCGCCTCCCAGGCGGTCGGGACGCCCCGCGAAAACCCGGTGCCCTGCCGCCGCCCGCCCGCGATACTCGATCGTGTGTTCCTGACGATCAGTACCTCCGGTTCCGCCGAGCGACCCGCCACCGACCTGGGCTTTCTGCTGCACAAGCACCCAGGCCGGGCCCAGTCGTTCGCCACCTCCCACGGCCGCGCCCATGTCTTCTACCCGGAGGCGACCGAACAGCAGTGCACCGCCGCACTGCTGTTGGAGGTCGACCCGATCGGGCTGGTCCGGCGCGGGCACGGTAAGGGACGCGGCGGCTCACCCGACTTCGCACTCGCCCAGTACGTCAACGACCGCCCCTATGCGGCGTCCTCGCTGCTCGCGGTGGCGCTCACCACGGTCTTCAAGAGCGCGATGAAGGGCCGCTGCGACCACCGGCCGGAGCTGGCGGCCAACCCGCTGCCGCTGCGGATCGCCGTTCCCGCGCTCCCGGCGAAGGCCGGTGAGGAGGGCGGGCCCGAGCTGGTCCGGCGGCTGTTCGAGCCGCTGGGCTGGCAGGTCGAGGCGGAGGCCGTCCCGCTGGACACCCGGTTCCCCGAGTGGGGCGACTCGCGCTACGTCCGGCTGGAGCTGACCGGCTCGCTGCGCCTCGCGGACGCACTCAGCCAGCTGTACGTGCTGCTGCCGGTGCTGGACGACGCCAAGCACTACTGGGTCGCGCCGGACGAGGTCGACAAGCTGCTGCGGGCCGGCGAGGGCTGGCTCGCGGACCACCCCGAGCTGCCGCTGATCGCCCGCCGCTACCTGGCCCGGCGCTGGTCGCTGGCGCGCACCGCGCTGGAGCAGCTGGAGCTGGCCCGGCTGGCCGAGGCCGACGACCGCGAGGTCGAGGAGCTTTCCCCGCTCGGCGGAGCGGCCGAGGCGGAGGCGGCCGAGGCGGCGGAGGCTGCCGAGGCCGAAGGCGTCGAGCCCCATCCGGTTTCGCCCCATCCGGTTTCGCCCCATCCGGTTTCGCTCCAGGTCCAGCGCCGCGCCGCGATCGTCGAGGTGCTGCGCGCGGCCGGGGCGACCCGGGTGCTCGACCTCGGCTGCGGCGAGGGCGGCCTGGTCGCCGCGCTGCTCAAGGACGCCCGGATCACCGAGGTCCTGGGCGTGGACGTGTCCTCGCGCTCGCTCGCCGTCGCCGCCCGCCGACTGCACCTGGAACGGATGTCCGAGCGGCAGGCGGCCCGGGTCCGACTGGTCCAGGGTGCGCTGACCTACGTCGACACCCGGCTCACCGGCTACGACGCGGCGGTGCTCAGCGAGGTGATCGAGCACGTCGACCCGCCCCGGCTGCCGGCCCTGGAGCACGCCGTCTTCGGGGCGGCGCGTCCCGGCACGGTCGTGGTGACCACGCCCAACGTCGAGTACAACGTCCGCTGGGAGTCCCTCCCGGCCGGACATGTCCGGCACGGCGACCACCGGTTCGAGTGGGACCGCGCCGAGTTCCGGTCCTGGGCCCGGCGGGTGGCCGAGAGCTACGGCTACACGGTGGCCTTCGCCCCGGTCGGCCCGGACGACCCGGAGGTCGGCCCGCCCACCCAGCTCGCCGCCTTCACCCGCGGCACCAGCACCAGCACCAGCACCAGCAACGACACTTCGGCAGGAGCCACCCGATGAGCCACGACGACGCGAGCAGCGGCAAGCGCGAGCTCGCCGTGCCCGACCTCTCCCTGGTCGTGCTCATCGGCACCACCGGCTCCGGCAAGTCCAGCTTCGCCGCCCGGCACTTCCGGCCGACCGAGGTGCTGTCCTCCGACGCCTGCCGCGGTCTGGTCGCGGACGACACCAACGACCAGTCCGCCTCCGGCGACGCCTTCGACGTGCTCCACTACATCGCCGGCAAGCGGCTCGCGGCCGGTCGGCTGACGGTCGTCGACGCCACCAACGTCCAGTCGGAGGCCCGGAAGCAGCTGATCGACCTGGCCCGCGCCCACGACGTGCTGCCGGTCGCGATCGTGCTCGACGTGCCGCCGGACGTCTGCGCGGCCCGCAACGCCGCCCGCCCCGACCGGGCCGGCATGGGCGCCCATGTGATCCCCCGGCACCAGCGCGAACTGCGGCGCTCGCTGCGCTCGCTGGAGCGCGAGGGCTTCCGCAAGGTGCACCACCTGCGCGGGGAGGCCGAGGTCGAGGCCGCCGAGATCGTCTACGAGAAGCGCTACAACGACCTGCGGCACCTCACCGGGCCCTTCGATATCGTCGGCGACATCCACGGCTGCCGGGCGGAGCTGGTCACCCTGCTCGGCCGGCTCGGCTATGCCGTCGCCTTCGACGACGAGGGCCGCGCCGTCGACGCGGTGCACCCCGAGGGCCGCACCGCCGTCTTCGTCGGCGACCTGGTCGACCGGGGGCCGGACAGCCCCGGCGTGCTGCGGCTGGTGATGGGCATGGTCGGCGCCGGACACGCCGTCTGCGTGCCCGGCAACCACGAGAACAAGCTCGGCCGCTACCTGGCCGGACGCAAGGTGACGGTCAGCCACGGCCTCCAGGAGACGGTGGACCAGCTCGCCGCCGAGACCCCCGAGTTCGTCGCCGAGGTCCGCCGCTTCATCACCGACCTGGTCAGCCACTACCTCCTGGACGGCGGCAACCTGGTGGTCTGCCACGCCGGGCTGCCGGAGAAGTACCACGGCCGCACCTCGGGCCGGGTCCGCTCGTTCGCGCTCTACGGCGACACCACCGGCGAGACCGACGAGTACGGCCTGCCGGTGCGCTACCCGTGGGCCGAGGAGTACCGGGGCCGCGCCCTGGTGGTCTACGGCCACACCCCGACCCCGACCGCCTCCTTCGTCAACAACACCGTCTGCCTGGACACCGGCTGCGTCTTCGGCGGACGGATGACCGCGCTCCGCTACCCGGAGCGCGAGCTGGTCGACGTCCCGGCCGAGCAGGTCTGGTACGAGCCGGTGCGCCCGCTGATCACCGACGCGCCCGGTGCCCGCGAAGGCCGCCCGCTGGCGCTCACCGACGTGGCGGGGCGCCGGATCGTCGAGACCGCCCAGCACGGCCGGGTCGCCGTCCGGGAGGAGAACGCCGCCGCCGCACTGGAGGTGATGAGCCGTTTCGCGCTCGACCCCCGGCTGCTCGCCTACCTGCCGCCGACCATGGCCCCGGTCGCGACCTCCCGCCGCGGGGGCTACCTGGAGCACCCCGAGGAGGCCTTCGCCGGCTACCTCGCCGAGGGCGTGCGCGAGGTGGTCTGCGAGGAGAAGCACATGGGCTCGCGCGCGGTCGTGCTGCTCGGCCGGGACGGGCCGGCGCTCGACAAGCGCTTCGGCGCGGTCCCGCCCGGTGGCGGCGCGATCTGGACCCGCACCGGCCGCTCCTTCCTCGACGGCGACGAGCTGACCGCCGCCGTGCTGGACCGGCTGCGCGCCGCCGCCGTGGCCGCCGGGCTCTTCGACGAGCTCGACAGCGACTGGCTGCTGCTGGACGCCGAGCTGATGCCCTGGTCGTTGAAGGCGCTCGGGCTGCTGCGCCGTCAGTACGCCGCCGTCGGCGCGGCGGCCGGCGCCGCGCTGCCCGCCGCCCTGGCGGCACTGGCGCAGGCCCGTGCCCGGGACGCCGGCCCCGAACTGGCCGAACTGGCCGAGCGCCAGCAGCTCCGGCACGCCGACGCCGCCGCCTTCACCGAGGCCTACCGGCGCTACTGCTGGCCGGTCGACGGCCTGGAAGGGATCAAGCTCGCCCCGTTCCAGCTGCTCGCCGCCGAGGGGCAGAACCTCGCCGTCCGTCCGCACGACCAGCACCTCGGCTGGATCGACCGGCTGGTCGCCGCCGACCCGAGCGGACTGCTGCGCGGCACCGGCCGACTGCTGGTGGACACCGGCGACGAGCGGTCCACCGCCGCCGCGATCCAGTGGTGGGAGGAGCTGACCGGCTCGGGCGGCGAGGGCATGGTGGTCAAGCCGCTGGCCGCGCTGGTCCGCCCGGAGGGCGGCCGACTGGTCCAGCCCGGCGTGAAGGTCCGCGGACGCGAGTACCTGCGGATCATCTACGGCCCGGACTACACCCTGCCCGCCAACCTGGACCGGCTGCGCTCGCGCTCGCTGGGCCACAAGCGCTCGCTCGCGCTGCGCGAGTACGCCCTGGGCCTGGAGGCCCTGGACCGGCTCGCGGCCGGCGAGCCGCTGTGGCGGGTGCACGAGGCGGTCTTCGCCGTCCTCGCCCTGGAGTCGGAGCCGGTCGACCCCCGGCTCTGACGCCGGGACTTCCATTCGATTCGACTGCATAAAAATTCTAGCGTCCGTATACACTTGCCGAATCGGTCGTCCCCGTCACCCCAGGAGCTCGGCATGGCCTTCAACCTGCGCAACCGGCACTTCCTCAAGGAGCTGGACTTCACCCCCCAGGAGTTCCGCTTCCTGCTCGACCTGTCGGCCCAGCTGAAGGCGGCCAAGTACGCGGGCACCGAGCAGCCCCGGCTGCGCGGCAAGAACATCGCCCTGATCTTCGAGAAGGGCTCCACCCGGACCCGTTGCTCCTTCGAGGTCGCCGCCGCCGACCAGGGGGCGCACACCACCTACCTCGACCCGAGCGGCTCGCACCTGGGCGCGAAGGAGTCGGTCAAGGACAGTGCCCGGGTGCTGGGCCGGATGTTCGACGGCATCGAGTACCGGGGCCACGGCCAGGCGATCGTCGAGGAGCTGGCCGAGTACGCCGGCGTCCCGGTCTGGAACGGGCTCACCGACGAGTGGCACCCGACCCAGATGCTGGCCGACGTGCTGACCGTCCAGGAGCACAGCAGCAAGCCCCTGGCCGAGGTGGCCCTCGCCTACCTCGGCGACGCCCGCAACAACATGGGCAACTCGCTGCTGGTCACCGGTGCGCTGCTGGGCATGGACATCCGGATCGTCGCGCCGAAGCAGCTGTGGCCGACGGCCGAGGTCCGGGCGGAGGCCGAGGCGCTGGCCGTCGCCAGCGGGGCGAGGATCACCGTCACCGAGGACGTCGCGGCCGGGGTCGCGGGCGCGGACTTCCTCTACACCGACGTCTGGGTGTCGATGGGGGAGCCGAAGGAGGTCTGGGCCGAGCGGATCGAGCTGCTGATGCCGTACCAGGTGTCGATGGACACGGTCCGCGCCACCGGCAACCCGGCCGTGAAGTTCCTCCACTGCCTGCCGGCCTTCCACGACCTCGGCACCGAGGTGGCCCGGCAGCTCCACGCGACCACCGGCCACACCGAGCTGGAGGTCACCGACGAGCTGTTCGAGTCGCCGCACTCGATCGTCTTCGACCAGGCGGAGAACCGGCTGCACACCATCAAGGCGATCATGGTCGCCACCCTGGGCGACTGATCCGCTGACGGATCGTCCGGGGTCCAGTAGTCTCGCGCGCACCGACTTGGTCCAGACCTATGGGGGCGGCGGCGATGACAGGGCGAACGGCGGGACGGACGGCGGCGGTTCGGGCGGTGGGGGTTCGGACGGCGGCGGGGCTGGCGGCCGGGGTGCTGGTCGCCCTCGGGGCGGCCGGCTGCGGCGGACCGGGCGGAGCGGCGGCCGGACCCGCCGCACCCTCCGCGCCTTCGTCCGCGCCGCCGTCAGCCGCCCCGGCCGTGCTCACCGTCACCAGCAGCGCCTTCACCGACAACGGCCCGATCCCGCTCCGGTACTCCTGCGACGGGAAGAGCCAGATTCCGCCGCTCTCCTGGACCGGCGTGCCCAAGGGCACCGGCTGGCTGGCGGTCACGGTCGACGACAACAGCACCTACCCGGTGGTGCACCACTGGTACGTGGTCGACATCCCGCCCGGCACCAGCGGCATCACCCCCGGCGGCCCGCTCCCGGGGCGCACGGTCGAGGGCTGGCTCGCCCCCTGTCCGGGCGGCGGCGCGACCGACGACTACGTCTTCACCGTCTACGCCCTGCCGAAGGACTACCGGCCGACCCGGCTGGGCGAGTCCCTGGTCTACGACGCCACCGGACTGGCCGCCCACGCGCTGGCCATGGGCACCGTCAACGGCAGCGTCACCGGCTCGGTGTGACCCCCGCCGCGACCCCTCCCCGCGTCGCCCACCGGCGTGTGATGCACTATGGTTATCTCGACATCAAGATATCCTCGCCGTGATCGCGTGGCATGCGCCCGGAGCCCGGGCGCGGAGAGAAACATAGGGAGACAGTCGTGTCCGCCAACAGCTTCGACGCCCGCAGCTCGCTGCAGGTGGGCGACGAGTCGTACGAGATCTTCAAGCTGGACAAGGTCGAGGGCGCGAAGCGCCTCCCCTACAGCCTGAAGGTGCTCCTGGAGAACCTGCTCCGCACCGAGGACGGCGCGAACATCACCGCCGACCACATCAGCGCCCTGGGCAACTGGGACGCGTCGGCGCAGCCGAACCAGGAGATCCAGTTCACCCCTGCCCGCGTGATCATGCAGGACTTCACCGGCGTCCCCTGCGTGGTCGACCTCGCCACCATGCGCGAGGCGGTCAAGGAGCTCGGCGGCGACCCGGCGAAGATCAACCCGCTGGCCCCGGCCGAGCTGGTCATCGACCACTCCGTCATCGCCGACAAGTTCGGCACCAAGGACTCGTTCACCCAGAACGTCGAGATCGAGTACGGCCGCAACAAGGAGCGCTACCAGTTCCTGCGCTGGGGCCAGACCGCCTTCGACGAGTTCAAGGTCGTCCCCCCGGGCACCGGCATCGTCCACCAGGTCAACATCGAGCACCTGGCCCGCACGGTCATGGTCCGCAACGGCCAGGCCTACCCGGACACCTGCGTCGGCACCGACTCGCACACCACCATGGTCAACGGCCTGGGCGTGCTCGGCTGGGGCGTCGGCGGCATCGAGGCCGAGGCCGCGATGCTGGGCCAGCCGGTCTCCATGCTGATCCCGCGCGTGGTCGGCTTCAAGCTCAACGGCGCGCTGCCGGCCGGGGCCACCGCCACCGACCTGGTGCTCACCATCACCGAGATGCTGCGCAAGCACGGCGTGGTCGGCAAGTTCGTCGAGTTCTACGGCGCGGGCGTCTCCTCGATCCCGCTGGCCAACCGCGCCACCATCGGCAACATGTCGCCGGAGTTCGGCTCCACCTGCGCGATCTTCCCGATCGACGCCGAGACCATCTCCTACCTCAAGCTGACCGGCCGCAGCGAGCAGCAGCTCGCCCTGGTCGAGGCCTACGCCAAGGCCCAGGGCCTGTGGCACGACCCGTCGGTCGAGCCGGTCTACTCCGAGTACATCGAGCTGGACCTGGCCACGGTCGTCCCCTCGATCGCCGGCCCGAAGCGCCCGCAGGACCGGGTCGTGCTGGCCGAGGCGGCCGACCGCTTCAAGGTCGCCGTGCGCGACTACATCGCGGTGGACGACGAGTCGGGCAAGGAGTCCTTCCCGGCCTCCGACTCCCCGGCGGTCTCCAACGGCATCCACAGGCCGACCCTGGTCACCTCGCCCGACGGCACGTCCTACGAGATCGACAACGGCGCGGTCGTGATCGCCTCGATCACCTCCTGCACCAACACCTCCAACCCCTCGGTGATGCTGGGCGCGGCCCTGCTCGCCAAGAAGGCCGTGGAGAAGGGCCTGCACGCCAAGCCGTGGGTCAAGACCACCCTGGCCCCCGGGTCCAAGGTCGTCATGGACTACTACGAGAAGGCCGGCCTGATCCCCTACATGGAGAAGCTGGGCTTCGACCTGGTCGGCTACGGCTGCGTCACCTGCATCGGCAACTCCGGCCCGCTGATCGAGGAGGTCTCGGCGGCGATCAACGAGCACGACCTCGCGGCCGTCTCGGTGCTCTCCGGCAACCGCAACTTCGAGGGCCGGATCAACCCCGACGTCAAGATGAACTACCTGGCGTCCCCGCCGCTGGTCGTCGCCTACGCGATCGCCGGCAACATGAACGTGGACATCACCAAGGACGCCCTGGGCACCGACGCCGACGGCAAGCCGGTCTACCTGGCCGACATCTGGCCGACCGAGCAGGAGATCGCCGACGTCGTGGCCTCCTCGATCGACGCGGAGATGTTCTCCAAGGACTACGCGGACGTCTTCGCCGGCGACCAGCGCTGGCAGTCGCTGCCGATCCCCACCGGCAACACCTTCGAGTGGGACGCCGAGTCCACCTACGTCCGGAAGCCCCCGTACTTCGAGGGCATGGCGCACGAGCCGAGCCCGGTCACCGACATCACCGGCGCCCGGGTGCTGGCCAAGCTGGGCGACTCGGTCACCACCGACCACATCTCCCCGGCGAGCAACATCAAGCCGGGCACCCCGGCCGCGCAGTACCTCACCGAGCACGGCGTGGAGAAGCGCGACTTCAACTCCTTCGGCTCGCGTCGCGGCAACCACGAGGTGATGATCCGCGGCACCTTCGCCAACATCCGGCTGCGCAACCAGATCGCCCCGGGCACGGAGGGCGGCTACACCCGCGACTTCACCCAGGCCGAGGGACCGGTGTCGTTCATCTACGACGCCGCGCAGAACTACCAGGCCGCCGGCGTCCCGCTGGTGGTCCTGGCCGGCAAGGAGTACGGCTCGGGCTCGTCCCGCGACTGGGCCGCCAAGGGCACGGCGCTGCTGGGCGTCAAGGCCGTCATCGCCGAGTCCTACGAGCGCATCCACCGCTCGAACCTGATCGGCATGGGCGTGCTGCCGCTGCAGTTCCCCGAGGGCGCCAGCGCCGACTCGCTCGGCCTGACCGGCGAGGAGACCTTCGCCATCACCGGCGTCACCGCGCTGAACGACGGCGGCGTCCCGGAGACCGTGCGGGTCCAGGCCGGCGACGTGGCGTTCGACGCCAAGGTCCGGATCGACACCCCCGGTGAGGCCGACTACTACCGCAACGGCGGCATCCTGCAGTACGTGCTGCGCTCGCTGATCGCCAAGTAGTGCCGCGGTTCCCGTAGTTCGAAACCGAGCCCCTCCCCGCACCGCGGGGAGGGGCTCGGTCGTCGGAAAGCCCGGCCGTCGAAATGCCCGGTCGTCGGAAGCCGCTCAGCGGGGCCGGTAGAACCGGTGGGAGCGGCCGACCTCGGTGAAGCCCCGGCGGGCGTACCAGTGGCGCGGCCAGTCGTTGGCGTCGGCCACCAGGAAGAACAGCCCGCAGCCGGCCGCGGCGGCGCGGCGCAGCCCGTCGGCGAGGACGGCGTCGGCGTGGCCGCGCCGGCTGTACCGCTCGGCCGTCACCACCCCCTCGATCTGGGCGATGCCCGCCGCCGGGTCGAGGTAGAGGTCGGCCCAGGCGGCCGGTTCGCCGTCGGCCGCCCGGGAGGCCAGGAACAGCACCTCCGGCGCACCCCGGCGGCGGGTCCCGCCCCGGCCGGCCAACTGCCGGAGGAGCTCCGCGTCGCCGTCCGGATTCCAGCGCCGCTGCTCCCGCTTGACCGCCGCCCGCAGCTCCTCCGGTTCGACGCTCCGCACGCCGCCGGCGGCGGCCCCGTCGGGGGTCCGCTCCCCGAGCGGCGGGAGCGGACCGGTGTGGACCAGCACCAGCTCGTCGTCGCGGGTGTAGCCCGCAGCGGTCAGCAGCGGCGTGCAGAGGTCCCCGAGCTCCCCCGTCAGCACGGAGACCTGCCGGTGCCCCAGTGGCCCCTCCAGCGCCGCCAGGACGGCCTCCGGGGCGGCGGTGCCGTCGAGCACCAGCTGGTTGTGCTCGTTGGAGCGGGGCAGGGCCGGGTCGGCCACCACGAAGCCGCCGACGGCCTCGGTGACCGCGGCGGCCTGGCGCCGGGCGAAGGAGCTGCGGAACGCGGCGGCGCGGGCGGCGGGTCCGGGGTTCCGGTTTGCGGATGCGGGCTGGGGGTGCATGATCCGCAGCCTAGGTCGGAACCCTTCGGTAACCTCCCGGACACTGTCCGCTTCCTCCGCTTTCGCGGCATAGGTTTCACAACGATCGGCCTTCACCCTTGACGGAACATGACCCGATTGGCTGAGCTTAGGGTTCATTAGTTGTAGTTGTGCACCGCCGCAAGGACGCGGCAGGGTCCCGGTCGGCCGTCGAGTCGCCGGGGTTCGGGAGGGTGGAACATGTCCGTGGACACGCCGGGATCGCAGTCTTCGCTGCATCGGGCCAACCTGGAACGGGTGCTGAGGGCGGTCCGGATGGCCGGCTCGCTCACCCAGGCCGAGATCGCCAGGAGTACCGGACTCTCGGCCGCGACGGTGTCGAACATCGTTCGCGAGCTGAAGGAGGCCGGGACCGTCGTGGTCACGCCGACGTCCTCGGGCGGAAGGCGGGCGCGCAGCGTCTCGCTGAGCGCCGACGCCGGGATCGTGGTCGGCGTCGACTTCGGCCACTCGCACCTCCGGGTGGCGGTCGGGAACCTGGCGCACCGGGTGCTCGCGGAGGAGAGCGAGCCGATCGACACCGACGCCTCCGCCGACGAGGGCTTCGGCCGGGCGGAGGCGCTGGTGACCCGGCTGCTGGAGCAGACCGGCTTCCGGACCGAGAAGGTGATCGGCGTCGGCCTCGGCGTCCCCGGCCCCATCGACGGTGAGACCGGGGCCCTCGGCTCGACCGCGATCCTGCCCGGATGGACCGGTATAGCCCCTGGCCAGGAGCTGTCCGCCCGCCTCGGCATGCAGGTCTACGTGGACAACGACGCCAACCTCGGCGCGCTCGGCGAGCTGGTCTGGGGGGCCGGTCGCGGGCTCTCCGACCTGGCCTACATCAAGGTCGCCAGCGGCGTCGGCGCGGGCCTGGTGATCTCCGGCCAGATATACCGCGGACCCGGCGGCACGGCGGGCGAGATCGGGCACATCACCCTGGACGAGTCCGGTCCGGTCTGCCGCTGCGGCAACCGCGGCTGCCTGGAGACCTTCGTCGCCGCCCGGCACATCCTGAACCTGCTCAGCAGCAGCCACGGGGCCGATCTGACGGTCCCGAAGGTGGTGCAGCTGGCCCAGCGCGGAGACCTCGGCTGCCGGCGGGTGCTGGCCGACGCGGGGCGGCAGATCGGCACCGGCGTGGCCAACCTCTGCAACCTGCTGAACCCGCGCCGGGTGATCCTCGGCGGCGACCTGGCCGAGGCCGGGGACCTGGTGCTGGACCCGATCCGCGAATCGGTCGCCCGGTACGCGATCCCGAGCGCCGCCCGGCAGCTCTCGGTGGTGCCGGGGACCCTGGGCGGCCGGGCCGAGGTTCTTGGAGCCTTGGCGCTGGTGATGTCCGAGATGGGTGACTCTGGGGCATTGCCCGCCACGGAGGGTAGGGGACTGGGCCATTCGGTTGCAGTCTTGCCTTCAGGAAGATAACGAATGGGTTCGGATCGGCGTAACACCGGTTTTACTTATTGACGTCATAGGCGTCATGACGGTTGACTCCCTGACACCTCGGTCGCAAAGTGGCGACCGCGTCAGGGAGGCACCCCAAAAGATGAACATGACCGTGCGTCGCACTGTTATCGCTACCGCCGCCGTTTCCATGGCCCTGGGCGTTGCTGCTTGTGGCAAGGCCGGTAGCTCCTCCAGCAGCTCCAGCGCGTCGAGCTCTGCCAAGTCCGGCTCCACCAGCTCGGCCGGCGGCAAGATCGGCCTGCTGCTCCCCGAGAGCAGCACCACCCGCTACGAGCAGTTCGACAAGCCGCTCATCGAGAAGCAGATCTCTTCGCTGTGCCCGAGCTGCCAGGTCATCTACGACAACGCGCAGAGCTCGGCGAGCACGCAGAACCAGCAGGTCAGCTCGATGATCAGCCAGGGCGTCAAGGTCCTCATCATCGACCCGGTCGACAATGTCGGCATCAAGGCGGCGCTGGCGCAGGCGTCCGCGGCCGGTATCAAGATCGTCTCCTACGACCGCCTCTCCGAGGGCCCGGTCGACGCCTACGTCTCGTACGACAACGAGAAGGTCGGTGAGCTCCAGGGTGCCACCCTCCTCCAGGAGCTGGGTGCCAAGGCCATTCCCTCCACCAAGATCGTCGAGATCGACGGCGACCCGAGCGACCCGAACGCGGCCCAGTTCAAGGCCGGCTTCCTGAGCGCGGTCAAGGGCAAGGTCGACATCGCCTACGACGCCACCGGTCTGTGGAACACCCAGACCGCCGCCACCAAGATGTCCGCCGCGATCAGCCAGCTGGGCGCGAAGAACATCGCGGCCGTCTACTCCGCCAACGACGGCATGGCCGACGGCATCGAGCCGGTCCTGCAGAACAACGGCATCGCGGGCATCCCGCTCAGCGGCCAGGACGCCCAGATCAGCGCCATCCAGCGGATCCTGGCGGGCACCCAGTCCTTCACCATCTTCAAGGACTACGCCCCCGAGGCCGCCGCCGCCGGCACCCTGGCCGTCGACCTGCTGAACGGCACCTCGATCAGCAGCACCGCCACCGCCACCTCCACCAGCGGCTCCGGCCAGAGCGTCCCCTCGGACATCCTGACCCCGGTCGTGGTGAACAAGGCCAACGTGAAGACCGCCATCTTCGGCACCGGCGGCCTCTACACCGCCGCCCAGGTCTGCACCGGCGCCTTCGCCGCGGACTGCACCGCCGCCGGCATCAGCTAGTCCCGGTCGGTACTTCGGGCTCCGCACGGGAACTCCGCCATTCGGGGTTCCCGTGCGGAGGCGTGACGGTATCTCATTGATGACAGACCGTCAGTTCCCGATTCCGCCCCAGCGGGCGGCCCATTCTGTTTCATGTACCACCGACTGCGCCGGGGACGGCGCGGCAACCCGCCCGAGGCACCGGGCGGGGAAGGAGTTTCACATGGCAAGCGCACCCGTACTGGCGCTGCGCGGCATCTCCAAGCGGTTCGGCGCCGTCCAGGCGCTGACCGAGGTCGAACTGGAGGTCCACGCGGGCGAGGTTGTCGCACTGGTCGGTGACAACGGCGCCGGAAAGTCCACGCTGGTCAAGACCATCGCCGGGGTCCATCCGATCGACGAGGGAGTCATCGAGTGGGAGGGCTCCCCGGTCAGCATCAACCGGCCGCAGGACGCCCAGCACCTCGGCGTCGCCACCGTCTACCAGGACCTGGCGCTCTGCGACAACCTCGACGTCGTCGCCAACCTCTACCTCGGCCGTGAGCTGCGCAACTTCGGCGTGCTCGACGAGGTGAGCATGGAGCAGAAGGCCCGCGAGCTGCTCACCACGCTGTCGATCCGGATCCCGAGCGTCCGGATCCCGATCGCCGGCCTCTCCGGCGGTCAGCGCCAGGTCGTGGCCATCGCCCGCGCCCTGATCGGCGACCCCAAGGTCGTCATCCTGGACGAGCCCACCGCGGCCCTCGGCGTCGAGCAGACCGCCCAGGTCCTCGACCTGGTCGAGCGGCTCCGCGAGCGCGGCCTCGGCGTGATCCTCATCAGCCACAACATGGCCGATGTCCGCGCCGTCGCCGACACCGTCGCGGTGCTGCGGCTCGGCCGCAACAACGGCATCTTCCCGGTCCAGGAGACCACCCACGAGACCATCATCGCCGCGATCACCGGGGCCACCGACAACGCGGTGACCCGGCGTCAGGCACGCACGGCGGAGGCATCGAAGTGAGCACCGACACCCCTACCGGCACCACCGGAACGGCTGACGACACCGCTGCCGCCGCGATCGACCCGCGTCTGCTGATCCGCGAGGAGGGCTTCGCCGGCTACCTCAACGAGTTCAAGCGGAAGGTGCGCGGCGGTGAGCTCGGCTCGCTGCCGGTCGTCATCGGCCTGATCGTGATCTGGCTGGTCTTCGGCCTCCAGAACAGCTCCTTCTTCACCTCCCGGGTGTTCGAGCAGATCCTCTTCCTGATGCTCCCGGTCGGGACGCTCTCGATCGGCCTGGTCTTCGTCCTGCTGCTCGGCGAGATCGACCTGTCGGTCGCCTCGGTGGCCGGCCTGTCGGCGGCGGTCTTCGCCACCACCTCGGTCACCCACGGGATGAACGACTGGCTGGCCGGTCTCCTCACCATCGTCACCGGCGCGCTGATCGGCACGGTCCAGGGCTTCGTCTTCGCCCGGATCGGCGTCCCCGCCTTCGTGGTCACCCTGGCCGGCTTCCTCGGCTGGCAGGGCGTCATGCTGTGGCTGCTCGGCTCCACCCAGGCGATCACCCTGCCCGACACCGGCCTCTCCCACCTGCTGTCCGGCACGTCCTACTTCATGGGCGGCGACATCGCCGGCGCCTACATCCTGGCCGTCCTCGCCGTCGCCGCGCTGCTCGGCAGCTCGCTGCTGGAGCAGCGCCGCCGCCGTGCGGCCGGGGTGCCGTTCCGGCCGACCAGCGAGATCCTGGTCCGCTCCGGACTGCTGGCGATCGCCGCCTTCGTCGCGGCCTACGTCCTCAACCAGTTCCAGGGCGTGCCCAACGCGCTCGTGCTGTTCCTGGTGCTGCTGGTGGTCACCGACTTCGTGCTGCGCCGCACCGGCTACGGCCGGAAGATCTTCGCGGTCGGCGGCGGCATCGAGGCCGCCCGCCGGGCCGGTATCAACATCGTCCTGGTCCGCACCTCGGTGTACGCGATCTCCGGCGCCTTCGCCGCGCTGGCCGGCCTGCTGCTGGCGACCCAGCTGGAGACCGCCAGCACCGACATCAGCGACCCGAACAACCTGATGATGGCGATCGCCGGTGCGGTCATCGGCGGCACCAGCCTCTTCGGTGGCCGCGGCCGGGTCTGGTCGGCACTGCTGGGCGCGCTGGTGATCGAGTCGATCTCCTACGGCCTGGCCATGCTCGGCATGAACGCCTGGGTGAACGACGTCATCACCGGCGCCGTGCTCCTGGTCGCCGTCATCGTCGACTCCCTGTCCCGCAAGGCGCAGAAGGCCTCCGGTCGAGGCTGACCCCGTAACTGCCGACCCTGGGCGGTTCCTCTTGAGGGGGAGGGACCGCCCGAGCCGGGGCCGGCACACACTGACTGCCCGGCACCGTACCGCTCCGGTGCCGGGCAGTCATGCTGTTCGGGCCGACAGGCCGCTTCGACCCGGTGGTTCAACCCAGTGGGCGTACGGCCGGAGCCTGCCCCATTAGACTCAAGTCGCTCGGCTGGAAAAGCACAGCGTTGACGAAGGAGGAACGGGTGGCCCTGCTGACCCGCATTCGGGGACCCCGCGACCTGGACCGACTCACGCCGGTGCAGCTCGTCGCGCTGGCCGAGGAGATCCGGGGCTTCCTGGTCGACGCCGTCTCCAAGACCGGCGGACACCTCGGCCCCAACCTGGGCGTGGTCGAGCTGACCATCGCCCTGCACCGGGTGTTCGACTCCCCGAAGGACCGGATCCTCTTCGACACCGGCCACCAGAGCTACGTCCACAAGCTGCTCACCGGCCGCCAGGACTTCTCCGACCTCCGGGTCCGCGGCGGGCTCTCCGGCTACCCCTCGCGCGCCGAGTCCGAGCACGACGTCATCGAGAACTCGCACGCCTCCACCGTCCTCGGCTGGGCCGACGGACTGGCCAAGGCCAACGAGCTGCAGGGCCTGAACGACCGGCACGTGGTCGCGGTCATCGGCGACGGCGCGCTCACCGGCGGCATGGCCTGGGAGGCGCTGAACAACATCGCCGAGGCCCAGGACCGCCCGCTGATCATCGTGGTCAACGACAACGAGCGCTCCTACTCGCCGACCATCGGCGGCCTCGCCAACCACCTGGCCACCCTGCGCACCACCCAGGGCTACGAGCGCTTCCTGTCCTGGGGCAAGGACGCGCTCCAGCGCACCCCGGTGGTCGGCCAGTCGCTGTTCGAGACGCTGCACGGCGCCAAGAAGGGCCTCAAGGACTTCATCGCCCCGCAGGGCATGTTCGAGGACCTGGGGCTGAAGTACGTCGGGCCGATCGACGGCCACGACGAGCAGGCCCTGGAGTCCGCGCTCAAGCGCGCCAAGGGCTTCGGCGGACCGGTCATCGTCCACTGCCTCACCCAGAAGGGCCGCGGCTACAGCGCCGCCGAGCGGCACGAGGAGGACCGCTTCCACGCCGTGGGGGTGATCCACCCCGAGACCGGACTGCCGGTCAAGGCCTCGGGCCAGGACTGGACCTCGGTCTTCGGCGAGGAGATGGTCGCCCTCGGCCGCGAGCGCGCGGACCTGGTCGCGATCACCGCCGCCATGCTGCACCCGGTCGGGCTCGCCCCCTTCGCCAAGGCCTTCCCGGAGCGCACCTACGACGTCGGCATCGCCGAGCAGCACGCCGCCGTGAGCGCGGCCGGGCTGGCCACCGGCGGCATGCACCCGGTGGTCGCGGTCTACGCGACCTTCCTCAACCGGGCCTTCGACCAGGTCCTGATGGACGTGGCGCTGCACCGCCTGGGCGTCACCTTCGTGCTGGACCGGGCCGGGGTCACCGGCCCCGACGGCGCCAGCCACAACGGCATGTGGGACATGTCGATCCTCCAGGTCGTCCCCGGGCTGCGGCTGGCCGCGCCCCGCGACGCCGACCAGCTCCGCAGCCAGCTCCGCGAGGCGCTGGACGTCGACGACGCCCCCACCGTGGTCCGCTACGCCAAGGGCGGCGTCGGCCCGGCGATCCCGGCCCTCGGCCGGATCGGCGGGATGGACGTGCTCCGGGAGAGCCCCGAGCCGGTCGGCCCGGTCCGGGCCGACGTCCTGCTGGTCGCCGTCGGCGCGATGGCCGCGACCTGCCTGGAGGCCGCCGACCTGCTCGCCGCCCAGGGCATCAGCAGCACCGTGGTCGACCCCCGCTGGGTCAAGCCGGTCGACCCGGCGCTGCCCGCGCTGGCCGCCGAGCACCGGGTCGTGGTGACCGTCGAGGACAACGGCCGCGTCGGCGGCGTCGGCTCGACCGTCGCCCAGGCCCTCCGGGACGCCGGGGTGGACGTGCCGCTGCGCGACTTCGGCATCCCGCAGGAGTTCCTCGACCATGCCACCCGCCCCGAGATCCTGGCGCAGGTGGGCCTGACCGGCCCTGCGATCGCCGAGCGCACCGCCGCGTTCGTCGCCAAGCAGGACCGGGCCGGCGCTGTCGTCTGACGTGCCGGCCGTTCCGGCACATTCCGGACCCGCCCGTCCGGCTCCAGCGACTACAGGTAGCGTGGCGGTGTGGTGAGAGAGCCGTCAGAACAGCGCCGGGGGACGATGTCGCGAACGGGCGGCTCCGTCGCAGCCCTGCCATGGGCTCCCTGGGGCAGCCCGGGCGAGCTGGGGCTGCGCGTCCGCGAGGCGCTGCGCACCGGCTACTGGGCCAGGCTGGTGCCGCTGCTCGCCGCCCTGGCGACCGTCACCCACCTGCCCTCCTTCGCGCGCACCGTCTGGAGCCCGGACGAGGGCTACCTGGCGACCGAGGCCAGGATGCTGGCCGGCGGCGGGGTCCTCTACAACACGGTCGTGGACCGCAAGCCGCCGCTGCTGCCCTGGCTCTACGACGCCGCCTTCGACCTGTTCGGCTCGGGATCGCTGTGGCCGCTGCGGGTGCTCGCCATAGCCGCCCACGTGGGCACCGCCGTGCTGCTCGCCGCCATCGCCCGCAAGCGCTGGGGCGACCGCTACGGGGTCCTGGCCGGGATCGCCTACGTGCTGGTGTCGATCGGGCTCTCGCCGGAGGACAGCCAGGCGGCCACCTTCGAGGTGTTCATGCTCCCCGGCACCGCCGCCGCCTTCTGGTTCGCGCAGAACCGGCGCTGGGCCCCGGCCGGGGCGGCGACCGCGGTCGCCGCGCTGACCAAGCAGACCGGCGGCGCGGTGCTGCTGCCGCTGCTCTGGCTGATCTGGCGCGGCCGCGGCGGCGGCAGGCCGCTGCTGGGCGCGGAGCGCGGGGGACGGCGGCGGGACCTGGCCGCGCTGCTGTTCGGCTTCGGACTCCCGATCGCGGTGATCGCGCTCTCCACCGGTGTGCGGAACTTCGTCTTCTGGGTGGTCACCGGCAGCAGCGGCTACGCCTCCGCCGACGGCGCCTGGCTGAACATGGCGGAGCGCTGCCTGGGCAACGCCGCCATCCTCGGCGCGGCCGCACTGGGCCTGCTGGTGCCGGTCGTCCGCGACTGGCGCCGCCGCCGCGAGGACGCCGACCTCTGGGTCTGGTTCGGCTCCTCCTGGCTCGGCGTGATCACCGGCTTCCACTTCTTCGGCCACTACTACCTCCAGCTGATCCCGCCGCTGGTGCTGCTGGGGGTCGGCGCCCTGGCCCGGGGCGCGGCCCGGGTGCGGCCGGCGATGGCCTGGACGGTCGCCGCCAGCGCGGTCTTCTGCGTGCTGGGCTTCGTCTGGCCGCACCAGTCGGTGCAGCACGACGTCTCGGTCGCCGAGGTCGTCGCCCAGGACACCACCCCGGAGGAGACCGTCCTGGTCTGGGGGATGCACCCGGAGATGTACTGGCTGTCCGACCGGATGCCGGCGACCCGGTACCTCACCGCCGGTTTTCTCACCAACTTCTCGGGCGGCCGGGACGGCCGGGGCGTGGGCGTCGACAAGGGCGTCGAGTCGGCCTGGAAGACCTTCGAGGCCGAGATGGCGACCCAGCTCCCGGAGGTCGTCGTGGACGACTCCGACGGCGCCCCCTACGCCCCGCAGTACATCACCCCGATCCGGACGCTGCTGGCCTCGCACTACGAGCGGGTGGCCCGGGACGGCACCACGGTGATCTACCGGCTGCGGATCACCCCGCCGCTGCCGCACCCCCCGCCCCGGCTGGGCGGGCTGGAGTAAGGACCCGAATCGGGAATTCCCAGGGTGGCGTGTCATTCTGTCCGTTGCAGAGTTCGCATTCGGAAGAGGGACCCCCACAGTGAAGCGTGCTGACGGCAAGAACCGGACGACCAGTGCCGCCAAGGGCGGGACCTCCGGCGGCGCCGGAGCCGGGGACGCGGAGCAGCCCCGCTCGGCCGTGCTCCGCTGGACGGTGATCGGCAGCCTCGTGGTCGCGGTCTTCGTGATCGCCGGACTGGTCGGCGCGTTCGTGCGCGACTACAAGTCGAAGGAGCTCGCCCCGCCCGCCTCCGCGGCCGGCCCCAGCGCGCTGGCGGTCCCGGTCTACGGCCACGCCCCGGTGACGCTGACCCTCTACGAGGACATGCGCGACCCGGCGAGCCTCCAGTTCTCGCAGACCTACGACGCGGCGCTGGCCCAGCTGGTCGCCTCCGGCACGGTGAACCTCTACTACCGCGAGGTGGCGGGCGTCGACGCGGCCCGGGGCGGCAACGGCTCCCTCTACGCGGGCAACGCGCTGGCCTGCGCCCAGGACGCGAACACCACCAAGGACTTCACCGCGTACCGCACCGTGCTGCTGGCCAACCAGCCGACCGCCGGCGGGACGGACACCTTCGGCTCCAAGTCCGAGCTGATCACCCTGGCGAAGCAGGTCAAGGGCCTGGACACGGACGTCTTCCGGGCCTGCGTCGACAACGGCCAGCACGACGTCTGGGTGCAGGACTCCACCACCGCCTTCAAGGCGCTGAAGCAGGGCGGCGTCCCGGTGCTGCAGATGCAGGTGCTCGGCCAGGCCGCTGCCACCACCGTGGTCGGCAGCTCCGCGCAGACCACCCCGGCGCAGCTGATCAGCCAGGTGATGGCCGCCGCGGCAGCCGCGCCGACCAGCTCGCCCTCGGCCACCCCCTCGTCGTCGAGCTGAGCCACCCGCTCAGCGAGCCCCACCGGGCCGCCGGACCGCCTTCGGGGCGGCCGGCGGCCCGCTTGCTGCAGCAGGGCACGGCGGGCCCGCAGCGGGCCGACTGTGCCCGTGACGCCGACAGGGCCGCCGCTCCGGAAGTTCCGGAGCGGCGGCCCTGTCGTTCGGAGCGGTGGTTACGCCGGGACGCTGGCGACGCCCGGGGCGAGGAACGGCTTGCCGTTCACCCGCTCGGAGACGCCGGAGCGGTCCAGGTAGGGGGTGATCCCGCCGAGGTGGAAGGGCCAGCCCGCGCCGGTGATCAGGCACAGGTCGATGTCCTGGGCCTCGGCGACGACGCCCTCGTCCAGCATCAGCGCGATCTCCTCGGCGACCGCCGTGAGCGCCCGGTCCAGGACCTGCTCGGGGGTCAGCACCACGTCGCCGACCTGCAGCAGCGCGGCGACCTCGGGGTCGATCTCCTGCTGGCCCGACGCCCAGGTGTAGAAGCCGCGCTTGCCGGCCTTGACCACCCGGGCCAGGTTCTCGGAGACGGCGAACCGGTCCGGGAAGGCCCCGTGCAGGGTCTCCGAGACGTGCAGCGCGATGGCCGGGCCGACCAGCTCGATCAGCACGATCGGGGACATCGGCAGGCCCAGCGGCTCGACGCCCTTCTCGACGGTCTCGATCGGGGTGCCCTCGTCGACGACCGTCTGGATCTCGCCCATGAAGCGGGTGAGGATCCGGTTGACCACGAACGCCGGGGCGTCCTTGACCAGCACGGCGGTCTTCTTCAGCGACTTGGCCACGCCGAAGGCGGTGGCCAGCGAGGCGTCGTCGGTGCGCTCGCCGCGGACGATCTCCAGCAGCGGCAGCACCGCCACCGGGTTGAAGAAGTGGAACCCGACGACCCGCTCCGGGTGCTCCAGCTTGGACGCCATCTCGGTGACCGAGAGCGAGGAGGTGTTGGTCGCCAGCACGCAGGTCGGCGAGACGACGGCCTCGACGTCGGCGAACACCTGCTGCTTGACGCCCATCTCCTCGAACACGGCCTCGATCACGAAGTCCGCGTCGCCGAAGGCGGCGGCCTTGTCGAGCGAGCCGGAGACCAGGCCCTTGAAGCGGTTGGCGGTGTCCTGGTTGACCCTGCCCTTGGCCAGCAGCTTGTCGATCTCGGCGTGGACGTAGCCCACGCCCTTGTCGACCCGCTCCTGGTCGATGTCGGTCAGCACGACCGGCACCTTCAGCCGACGGACGAAGAGCAGCGCTAGCTGCGAGGCCATCAGCCCCGCGCCGACCACGCCGACCTTGGTGACCGGACGGGCCAGCGCCCGGTCCGGGGCGCCGACGGGGCGCTTGCCGCGCTTCTGCACCAGGTTGAAGGAGTAGATCCCGGCCCGCAGCTCGCCACCCATGATCAGGTCGGCCAGCGCGATGTCCTCGGCGTCGAAGCCCGCCTGGAGGGCTGCGACATCTCCGGGGACCGCGTCCTTGACGGCGGCGATGATGTCCAGCGCCCGGTAGGGGGCCGGGGCGGCGCCGTGCACCTTGGAGTCGGCGATCAGCCGGCCCTGGGCGACGGCCTGGTCCCAGGCGTCGCCGCGGTCGATCTCGGGGCGCTCGACCACGGTCGCGCCGGTCAGCACCTCGGCCGCCCAGAGCAGCGACTGCTCCAGGAAGTCGGCCGGGGCGAAGATCGCGTCGGCGATCCCGAGGTCGAACACCTGCTGGCCCTTGAGCTGGCGGTTCTGCGAGAGCGAGTTCTCGATGATGACCGAGATCGCCTTCGCCGGGCCGATCAGGTTCGGCAGCAGGGTGCAGCCGCCCCAGCCGGGCACCAGCCCGAGGAAGCACTCCGGCAGCGAGAACGCCGGGACGCCGGCGCTGACCGTGCGGTAGCTGCAGTGCAGGCCGATCTCGACGCCGCCGCCCATCGCCGCACCGTTGTAGAAGGTGAAGCTGGGGACGGGCAGCGCGGCGATCCGCTTGAAGACGTCGTGGCCACCCTTGCCGATGGCCAGCGCGTCGCTGTGCTCCTTGAGCACCTCGACGCCCTTGAGGTCCGCGCCGACGGCGAAGATGAAGGGCTTGCCGGTGACGGCGACGGCGACGATCGAGCCCTCGGCGGCCTCGCGCTCGACCTGGTCCAGCGCCTCGGCCAGCTTGGCCAGCGAGCCCGGGCCGAAGGTGGTCGGCTTGGTGTGGTCGAAGCCGTTGTCCAGGGTGATCAGCGCCAGCCGTCCGGCGCCGAGCGGCAGGTCCAGGTGGCGGACGTGGGCCGTGGTGACGACCTCGTCCGGGAACAGCTCGTGGGCGCGCTCCAGCATGGCGGCCGTGTCGGTGGTGCCAGTCATCACTTGCCGCCCTCTGCTGCGAAGTTCGGGTTCTCCCAGATGACCGTTCCGCCCATGCCCATGCCGATGCACATGGAGGTCAGGCCGTAGCGGACGTCGGGGCGCTCCTCGAAGCGCCGCGCCAGCTGGGTCATCAGCCGGACGCCGGAGGAGGCGAGCGGGTGGCCGTAGGCGATCGCGCCGCCGTAGGGGTTGATCCGCTCGTCGTCGTCGGCGATGCCGAAGTGGTCCAGCATCGAGAGCACCTGGATCGCGAAGGCCTCGTTGATCTCGAACGCGCCGATGTCGGCGATCGTGAGACCGGCCTTGGCCAGCGCCTTCTCGGTCGCCGGGACCGGGCCGATGCCCATCACCTCGGGCTCGACGCCGACGAAGGCGTAGGAGACCATCCGCATCTTGACCGGCAGGCCGAGCTCGCGGGCCACGTCCTCGGCGGCGAGCAGCGAGGCCGTCGCGCCGTCGTTGAGGCCGGCCGCGTTGCCGGCGGTGATCCGGCCGTGCGGGCGGAACGGGGTCTTCAGACCCGCCAGCGACTCCATGGTGGTGCCCGGGCGCATCGGCTCGTCGACCGTGGCCAGGCCCCAGCCGGTCTCGCCGGCCGCCTCGTTGGTGCGGCGCACCGCGACCGGGACCAGGTCGGGCTGGATCTTGTTGTTGGCGTACGCCTTCGCGGCCTTCTCCTGGCTGCGGACGGCGTAGGCGTCGCACCGCTCCTTGGTCAGGTGCGGGAAGCGGTCGTGCAGGTTCTCCGCGGTCATGCCCATGAACAGCGCCGACTCGTCGACGACCTTCTCGGACAGGAAGCGCGGGTTGGGGTCGACGCCCTCGCCCATGGGGTGACGGCCCATGTGCTCGACGCCGCCGGCGATGGCGATGTCGTAGGCGCCGAAGGCGATGCCGCCGGCGACCGAGGTGGCGGCGGTCATCGCGCCCGCGCACATCCGGTCGATCGAGTAGCCGGGGACGGTCTTGGGCAGCCCCGCCAGCAGCGCGGCGGAGCGGCCCAGGGTCAGCCCCTGGTCGCCGATCTGGGTGGTGGCGGCGATGGCGACCTCGTCGACCAGCGCCGGGTCCAGTCCGGGGTTGCGGCGGAGCAGCTCGCGGATGGCCTTGATCACCAGATCGTCGGCGCGGGTCTCGGCGTAGATGCCCTTCGGTCCTGCTTTGCCGAACGGGGTGCGGACGCCGTCGACGAAGACGACGTCCCTCGCGGTACGAGGCACGGTGGCTCTCCTCCCAAGTCCCCAGAAGTAGGGGGCCCAAATGTCGTAGCGGCCCAGCTGGACCGGTGCGGGCCGCCGCAGCCAACGCTGAGGCGGCGGCGTCCTGGGAGAGATGCTACCCGCTGGTAACTAAGTTGCCCAGACGCCTCCGCGCCCGGCCCGCCATGGGATGCGCCACACGGGTCCGCCGACGGCCCCGCCAGGCCCGCCACCTCCCGCGACAAGCCTGCGTGACCACCCCTCGCGACCACCCCTCGCGACCACCCCTCGCGACTATCCTTTGCCGCCGCCGTCCGCGGCGGCGAAGGCGCGGGCGACCACCGGGGCGACCAGCTCCACCTGCCAGGCCCGGGCCCCGTGCCCGCGCAGGGCCTCCGCCACGCCCTCGGCGTCCGGCCCGGCGGGCGGGGTCCAGGAGACCCGGCGGACCAGCTCCGGCGAGACCAGGTTCTCCTGCGGGATGTTCAACGACTCGGCGAGGGCGCCGACCGCCTCGCGGGCGGCGGAGAGCCGGGCCGCGGCGGCCGGGTCCTTGTCCGCCCAGGAGCGGGGCGGCGGCGGTCCCTCGTGCGGGGCGGTGGCCGGCGGCAGCTGGGTCTCCGGCAGCTCGCGGGCGGCGTCGACCGCGGTCATCCACTGCTCCAGCGCCCGCCGGTGCACCCGCGGGCCGAAGCCCTGGAGCGCCTGGAGCGCGTTGGCGTTGGCCGGCATGGCCATCGCCGCCGAGATGATCGCCGCGTCCGAGAGCAGCCGTCCGGGGGAGATGTCGCGCTCCCGGGCCAGTCGGTCGCGCAGCTGCCAGAGCTCGCGCACGGCGGCCAGCTGTCGGCGGCGGCGGATCTTGTGCACCCCGGAGGTGCGCCGCCAGGGGTCGACCCGGGGCGGGGCCGGCGGGGCGGCGGCGATCGCGGCGAACTCCTGCAGCGCCCAGTCCAGCTTGGACTGGGCGGCGAGCTCGGCCTCCAGCGCGTTCCGCAGGTCCACCAGCACCTCGACGTCGAGCGCGGCGTAGCGCAGCCAGGGCTCGGGCAGCGGACGGGTGGACCAGTCCACCGCCGAGTGGCCCTTCTCCAGGGTCAGCCCGAGCACGTTCTCCACCATCGGGCCCAGGCCCACCCGGGGGAACCCGGCGATCCGGCCGGCCAGCTCGGTGTCGAACAGGGTGGTCGGATGCATCCCCAGCTCGCCCAGGCAGGGCAGGTCCTGGGTGGCGGCGTGGAGCACCCACTCGGTGTCCGCCAGTGCGGCGCCGAGTGCGGACAGGTCGGGGCAGCCGACGGGGTCGATCAGGGTGGATCCGGCGCCCTCGCGGCGCAGCTGCACCAGGTAGGCGCGCTGCCCGTAGCGGTAGCCGGAGGCCCGCTCGGCGTCGATCGCGACCGGTCCGGTGCCTGCGGCGAACCGCGACACTATCTCCGCGAGCGCGTCCGCGTCCGCGACCACGGGAGGGATGCCCTCCCTGGGTTCGAGCAGCGGGACCGGGCCGCCTTCGTCGGTGACGCCTGGGGCATCTGTGGTGTCGGTCGTTGCTTCGCGGGCGTCGGTCACGCCCCAAGACTACGCCCGCGCACCCGCTCCGACCGGCCGCGCGCCAGCCGGTCCGGGCCTGTGGTCCTTACCGGCGGCGGAAGTTGCTCCGGCACACGGCGAAGTTGCGCCGCCGCGCGGAGCAGCTGCTCCGCCGCACGAGAAGTAACGTTCCCTCGCGCGGCGGAGCCCTCCCCGGGAACTAGTGGATGATCCCGGTCCGCAGGGCGACGGCGACCATGCCGGCCCGGTCCCCGGTGCCCAGCTTGCGGGCGATCCGGGCGAGGTGGCTCTTGACCGTCAGCGCCGACAGTCCCATGGCCACCCCGATCGCCTTGTTCGACTGGCCCTCGGCGACCAGTCGCAGCACCTCGACCTCGCGGCCGGAGAGCTCGCGGTAGGCGGGCGGCGCGGTGGTGCCCGGAGCCCCGGGACCGCGCCCGGCGCCCCGGCCGCCCCGGGCGCGCCCGGACGCCGCAGCTGGCCGCCCATCGGGCGGCTGCCCATCGGGTTCATACCGTTCATGCCGGGCCGCTGCTGCATGCCGGCGGTGACCCGGGTGCCGGTCACCACATAGCCCTTCACGCCCCGGCGAGGGCGCTGCGGACCGCGCCGATGTCGTCGGCGGCGGACAGGGCCAGCCCGTTCGGCCAGCCTGCGGCACGGGTCTCGGCGAGGATGGCCAGCCCCGAACCGTCCGGGAGGTGGACGTCGGCCACGCAGATGTCGCGCGGGGTGCCGACGCGTGGCCGGGCCTCGGCGAGGGAGGACGCCTCGATCACGTCGCGAACGCCCAGTGCCCAAAGATGGCGGGTGACGGTGCTGCGGACGCGTGGGTCCGCTACGACCACCATGGCAGTGGGCTTGGTCGGACGGTAGGCGACCAGGTTTGCGGGGTGCTCGAGTAGTACAGACACCAGGCCTCCTGGGGGATGGCGCGGGGACCCGGGGAGACACTGATGGGGAGGGTCCTCGTGTGGAAAGGGTCATTGACTGCTTCGGCACGATCGGTGCCCGGCTTTAGCGAAAGATCACGATTGAGTGAGTAACTCCAGGGCAATTCGTGCATCTTGGACTGTCTGACCGAGCGTAAGTCACCCATAAGTGATCAAAAGTGATCGACGCGCCTAAAACGGGGGTGATTGTGAGAAACGCATGAGCGGGCCGCCCGGAGACCGCGGTGCACGGGTTGACGCGGCGCGAGGGCAGGCCGGAGCCGCGGCGCCGGTCGGTGCGGCCCGGTGCGGGTGCGCGGGTGCGTGGGTGGTGGCGGCGGACCGTCAGTGCGGGCGGCGGCGGGTCGGCAGCGCGACCGTCCTGGCCGCGGCCGATCCGGGCACGTGGGGCGGGAGCCCGGCGCACAGGCACAGCAGCTCGCACCAGGCCCGCAGATGCGCGGTGAAGTCGGCCGGGCCGGAGGTCACCGGCGTCCAGGAGGCGCGGATCTCGATGTCGGTGCTGCTCGGGCGCTCGGCCAGACCGCCGAAGTAGTGCGAGGAGCAGCGCGAGACCGTGCCGCTGGGGGCCGTGTACCCGGCGCCCTGCTGGGCCAGTGAATCGGTCAGCCAGTCCCAGCTGACCTCGGGCAGCAGCGGGTCCTGCGCCATCTCCGGCTCCAGCTCGGCCCGGCCCAGCGAGACCAGCCGGAACTCGCCCTGCCAGGCCTCGTGCCCGTTCGGCTCGTGCAGCAGCACCAGCTGACCGTCCGCCAGCTCCTCGCCGTCCGCCTCGACCGTGGCGGTCAACGCGAAGGCGTAGGGGGCGAGTTTGCGTGGCGCCGGGGTCTCCCCGAGCACCACCTCCGGGCGCAGCCGGGCCGCCCGCAGCGCGGCCACGGCCTCTTGGAAGGCCGACGGAACGCCGGTCACTCCGTCCTCATTCGCGGGGTGCCCGCTGACCGCTGCCATGCCGGAAGAGTAAGACCCGGGCACGTTCCCGTGGCGGAGGCACCACGGCGGGTCTCCGGGGCGCGGCGGCGCGTGCGAAGATTTCACCCGTGAGCGAGAGCAGCGAGAGCATCGAGAACACCGTGTCCGGCAGCGCTTCGGGCACCCTTCCGACCACCGCCCCGGCCGCCCCGGCCGGTGGCGCCGGCGGCCTCCGGGATTCCGCGTTCCTGCGCGCCTGCCGGGGCGAGGCCGTTCCGCATACCCCGGTCTGGTTCATGCGGCAGGCCGGGCGCTCGCTGCCCGAGTACCTGAAGATCCGCGAGGGCATTCCGATGCTGGACTCCTGCACCATGCCGGAGCTGGTGAAGGAGATCACCCTGCAGCCGGTCCGTCGGCACGGAGTGGACGCCGCGGTCTACTACAGCGACATCATGGTGCCGCTCAAGGCCATCGGCGTGGACCTGGACATCAAGCCCGGCATCGGCCCGGTCGTCGCCAACCCGATCCGCAGCCGCGCGGACCTGGAGCAGCTGCGCCCGCTGGAGCCGGCCGACGTCTGGTACGTCACCGAGGCCATCGGTCTGCTGACCGCCGAGCTGGGCGCGACGCCGCTGATCGGCTTCGCCGGCGCGCCGTACACCCTGGCCAGCTACATGGTCGAGGGCGGGCCCTCGAAGAACCACGAGCACACCAAGGCGCTGATGTACGGCGACCCGGAGCTGTGGCAGGAGCTGCTGGACCGGCTCGCGGTGATCACCTCCGGCTTCCTCAAGGTGCAGATCGAGGCCGGCGCCTCGGCCGTCCAGCTCTTCGACTCCTGGGTCGGCGCGCTGGAGCCGAAGGACTACCGGCGCTCGGTGATGCCGGCCAGCGCCGCGGTCTTCGAGTCGGTGGCCGGCTACGGCGTGCCGCGCGTCCACTTCGGCGTCGGCACCGGCGAGCTGCTCGGGCTGATGGGCGACGCCGGGGCCGACGTGGTCGGCGTCGACTGGCGGGTCCCGCTGGACGAGGCCGCCCGCCGGGTCGCCCCCGGCAAGGCGCTCCAGGGCAACCTGGACCCGACCATCCTGTTCGCGCCGGAGTCGGCGGTCCGTGCCAAGACCGAGGAGGTACTGGCAGCGGCCGAGGCGAGCGGACGCGGCCATGTGTTCAACCTCGGCCACGGCGTGCTGCCCAGCACCGACCCGGACACGCTGACCCGCCTGGTCGCCCACGTCCACGAGGCCACCGCCCGCTGACGCGCCGCGGTTGCGTTCACCCGGTTCCGTTCACCCGGTTGCGTTCACTCCGATCCGTTCATTCCGAGGGCGGCCCCTCCTGCACCACCGGGGCCGCCGCCGGGCGGCGGAGGCGGGGGCGCAGCCGGCGGTTCAGCCACAGGCACAGCCAGCCCAGCGGCACCAGCACCACGGCGAACGGCAGCACCGCGGCGACGCAGACCACCAGCGTCCGGAACACCAGGTACAGCCCGTGGACGCCGTCCTTCAGCGCGTCCACCATCGCCGAGCCGAAGTCCCTGGGCTTCGGCTTCGCCACCGGGGCCACCGCGGCCGCCTGCTGGTAGACCTGCAGGGTCACCGTCGACATCGCGGTCTGCGACTGCAGGGCGGCCTGCTGCGCCTCCAGCGTCTCCAGGTCGGACTCCCGCTGGGTCAGCGCCGCCTCCAGCGCGATCACGTCCGTCATGTCGGTCGCCTGGTTCATCAGCGCCCGCACCCGGTCGACGCTCGCCTCCTGGGTCTTCAGCCGGCTCGCCACATCGATCACCTGCTCGGTGACGTCCTGGGTCGAGCGCTCCTGGCCGAGCACCGTGCCCAGGCCCTGCAGCTTCCGGTAGACCGCGTCGAAGGAGGCCGAGGGGACGCGGACCACCAGCTGGGCCGCCTCGCCGCCGATGTCCGAGGGCTCCGGCAGGACCTGGACCGGGAGCGAGCTGTCGGCGCTCGGCGAGGCGCTGCCGTCCTGGTCCTCGTTCTGCGGGTCCTGGTACTGGGTCAGGCCCAGCTCGTCCACCGGGCCGGCCTGCTCCGAGTCGATGTAGCCGCCGACACCGGAGACCAGGCCCTCTGCCTCGGTCACCGCCGCGTCCACCCCGCCGGACCGCAGCTGCACCTCGCCGGTGTACACCAGGTCCCGGGCGGCGGGCACGGCGGTGCCGCCGCCGCTCCCCGCGCTGCCGCCGGAGCCGGTGCTGCCGCCGGGGCTCGTGTTCCCGGTGTTCCCGGTGTTTCCGGCGGCGGCGTCCCCGGCCGCGGGCGCGGCGGCCTGAGCCCGGTTGACCCCGGCCGCCGCGCCGCTGGAACTGCCGCTGCCCGACTGCCCGCAGCCGGCCAGCAGCGCGCCGCCGAGCAGCGCGCACACCCCCAGCGCCGCGCCGGTCCTTCTCCTGCCCGAACCGTTCATCGTCGGATCCCCTCGTCGCCGCCGGCTCCGCCCGCTGCGGGCCGAGCGGTGATGGGACCCGTCGGCGGTCCTGCCGGTTCCCGACGGACCGTCAAGAGCCGATCACGAATGGGTGGCGAATCGGCCTCCGGACCCGTGTGCGAGAGTGAGGGGCATGCACAGCAGCACTTCTGAAGCGGCCGCCGGGACCCCGACCGGACTCCCCACCGTGCTGGTCATCGGTGGCGGGATCGCCGGGCTCGCGGCCGCGGCCCGGCTGAGCGGGGCGGACGGCGGCGAGCCCACCGCCCGGGTCACCCTGGTCGAGGCCGGGCCCCGGCTCGGCGGCAAGCTCCGGGCCGGGGAACTCGACGGCATCCCGGTCGACCTCGGTGCGGAGTCGCTGCTCGCCCGCCGCCCGGAGGCGATGGAGCTGGCGCGCGCGGTCGGCCTCGGCGAGGCCCTGCAGCCGCCCGCCACCGCCAAGGCCGCGATCTGGACCAGGGGCGAGCTCCGCCCCATGCCCGGCGGCCACCTCATGGGCGTGCCCTGGGACCTGGACGCCCTCAGGGCCTCCGGTGTGGTCTCCGCCGAGGGCCTGGCCCGGATCGCCGAGGACCGGACGCGGCCGGCCACCGAGATCGGCGAGGACGCCACCGTCGGCGGCTACGTCGCCGAACGGCTGGGCCAGGAGATCGTGGACCGGCTGGTCGAGCCGCTGCTCGGCGGCGTCTACGCCGGGCACGCGGAGCAGATCTCGATGCGCGCCGCCGTGCCGCAGCTCCTCGCCGCCGCCCGGCGCGGCGGTTCGCTGGTCGAGGGCGTGCGCGAACTGCTCGCGGCCGTTCCGGCCAACCCCGCACCGGTCTTCACCGGCATCGTCGGCGGCATCGGCCGGCTGCCGGTGGCGGTCGCCGACGCCTGCCGGGCCGCCGGGGCCGAGCTGCTGACCGACGCCCCGGTCAGCGGGCTGCGCCGCACCCCGACCGGCTGGACCTGCACCGCCGGTGACCGGCGGCTGGACGCCGACGCCGTCGTCCTCGCCGTTCCCGCGCCCGCCGCCGCCGAGCTGCTGGCCACCGAGGCCCCCGGCGCCGCCACCGAACTGCGCGCGGTGGAGTACGCGAGCATGGCCCTGGTCACCCTCGCCTTCCGCCGCGCCGACCTGGCCGACCTGCCGGGGGGCGGACTGCGGGGGAGCGGCTTCCTGGTGCCGCCGGTGGACGGTCGCTCGATCAAGGCCTCCACCTTCTCCAGCAACAAGTGGCGCTGGCTGGCCGAGGCCGCGCCCGAGAGCTTCGTGCTGCGCACCTCGGTCGGCCGCCACCACGAGGACCAGGACCTCGACCTGGACGACGCCGAACTCGTCGCCCGCTCGCTGGGCGACCTGCGCGCGGCGGCCGGCCTCACCGCCCTGCCGTACGCCACCACGGTCACCCGCTGGCGGGCCGGGCTGCCGCAGTACCCGGTCGGCCACCTGGACCGGGTGGCCCGGGCCGAGCGCCTGGTGGCCGAGCTGCCGGGGCTGGCCCTGTGCGGCGCCGCCTACGCCGGTGTCGGCGTCCCGGCCTGTATCGCGAGCGCCTGGCGCGCGGCCGACCTGGTGCGGGCCGACCTGGTGAAGGGAGCACAGCGCACGGAAGGGACAATGGGCGCATGACCGAGAGCACAGAACCGAAGAAGAAGGCCCGCGACCTGAACCAGGTCATCCGGTACACCCTGTGGTCGGTCTTCCGGCTCAAGGACGCCCTGCCGGAGGACCGCAGCGCGCTCGCCACCGAGGTCGAGGAGCTGTTCGCGCAGCTGGCCGAGAAGGACGTCACCGTCCGCGGCACCTACGACGTCTCCGGGCTGCGCGCCGACGCCGACCTGATGATCTGGTGGCACGCCGAGGACAGCGACGACCTGCAGGAGGCCTACAACCGCTTCCGCCGCACCGCGCTCGGCCGCACCCTGGAGCCGGTCTGGTCGAACATGGCGCTGCACCGCCCGGCCGAGTTCAACAAGTCGCACATCCCGGCCTTCCTCGCCGACGAGACTCCGCGCGACTACGTCTGCGTCTACCCCTTCGTCCGCTCCTACGAGTGGTACCTGCTGGAGGACGCCGAGCGCCGCCGCCTGCTGATGGAGCACGGCATGCTGGCCCGGGGCTACCCGGATGTCCGCGCCAACACCGTCGCCTCCTTCGCCCTGGGCGACTACGAGTGGCTGCTGGCCTTCGAGGCCAACGACCTGTACCGGATCGTCGACCTGATGCGCGACCTGCGCGCCTCCGAGACCCGGCTGCACGTCCGCGAGGAGGTCCCGTTCTTCACCGGGCGCCGCAAGCCGATCAGCGAGCTGCTGAACGGCCTGGTCTGAACCTCCTGTTCCGCCGCTGCCGCCGCTCCCCGCCTTCGCCCCCACGGGCAGCGGTGAGCGGCGGTCGGCGTTTCTTCAGAGGACCGGGCGGACCGGCCGGTGCGGCGGTGGCTGGACCGCCGGACGGCTCCTGGGGTGACCCGCAAGGGCGTTGGCGGCGACCGAGACCAGCACCCCGGCGACGAAGAGGATCAGCGGCCACAGCAGCGGCGGCGACGCCTGGTCCGACGGGCCGCCGATGCTGGCGTCGGCCCACAGCATGGTCGCCACCGTGCCGAGCACCAGATTCACCAGCATGGCCGCCGCCATCAGCCGGTTGGCGACCCGCATCCGCCGCTCCGCCGCACCGCTTCGCACGGTTCCCCGCCGCACTGTTCCCCGTCGCGCCGTTCCCCGCCGCACTGTTCCTCGCCGTGCCCGGTGCAGCCGTTCCGCCGACCACAGTTGGTCCAGCGAGGCCAGGGCGAGCAGGACGACCGACGCCAAGCACTCGGGGCTGAGGTTCACCAAGCACCTCCGAGAAGCAGGAGGAGCCGGGTCCCCCGCTCCCGGCTCCTTGAGCCTGAGCATGTCTCGCGGAAATGGCGGAGGGAAGGGCCGAGCCCCATTATCAGAGCAAGATTTGAGCTTTCTGGCGGGAGTCTGCGCGACATGCTCCGCTTGCCCTGGTCTGTGCCCCGGCCGTGCTGCTGGACGCGCGTCGACTCCTATGGACGCCCGTGGCGGCTGGGACGGCCGGGACGGATGGGGCGGCTGTGCTCAGGCGGGTGGGGGCGGCGTACGGGTCGCCCGGAGCAGGTCCGCGGCGATCCGGCGGCCGACGGTCTCCAGCAGTCGGCCGGCGTGGGCCATCGACCGCTGTGGGTCCGGCTCCCACTCGGCCAGGCTGTGGACCCGGTCGAAGCCGGCCGCGTGCAGAGCCTCCGCCGTCAGCGCGAGCCGTCCGCAGACCGCCACCACCGGTACCCCGGCGGCACGGGCCGCCTCGGCCACCCCGACCGGGCCCTTGCCGTGCAGGGACTGCTCGTCCAACGAGCCCTCCCCGGTGACCACCAGCTCCGACCTGGCCAACTCGGCCGCGAATCCGGTGTGTTCGAGGATCAGCCCGATGCCGCTGCGGAGGTCCGCGCCGAGGTGGAGCAGGGCGGCGTAGCCGGTGCCGCCGGCCGCCCCGGCGCCCGGCGCCCGGGCCGCCCGCTCGGCCCGGGGACCGAGCTCCACCGCCGAAGCGGTGACCAACTGCCTTAGTCCGGACTCCAGTTCGGCGACGTCCTGCGGTCCGGCCCCCTTCTGCGGACCGAAGACGGCGGCGGCTCCGCGCGGGCCGAGCAGCGGGTTGTCCACGTCGCAGGCCACGGTGACGGCGGTGTGCCGCAGTCGGGGATCCAGGCCGGACAGGTCGATCCGGGCCAGCTCCCGCAGGGCGCCGCCGCCGTCGGGCAGCTCGCCGCCGTCCGCCGTGAGCAGTCGGGCGCCGAGCGCCGCGAGCAGCCCCGCCCCGCCGTCGGTACTGGCGCTGCCGCCGACGGCCAGGACCAGGTGGCGCGCCCCGGCGTCGAGCGCCCGCAGCAGCAGCTCGCCGGTGCCGCGGGTACTGGCCCGCAGCGGCTCGGCCGACCGGCCGTCCGGGACCAGGGCGAGCCCCGACGCCTGGGCCAGTTCGATCACGGCGGTGTCGCCGCGCAGGGCGAACACGGCCCGGACCGGATCGCCGAGCGGGCCGTGGACGACCGCCGTCCTCGGGGTGAACCCGGCGGCGACGAGGGCCTCGACGGTGCCCTCGCCCCCGTCCGCGATCGGCAGCCGGACCGGCTCGGCGCCGCCCTCGCGCAGGCCCGCGGCGAGGTGCCGCGCCGCCTGCTCCGCGGTCAGCGAGCCCTTGAACTTGTCGGGGGCGACGAGGACGTGGGGACGACGGGCCATGGCTGCTGGGGCCTTCCGGTGCGGGGAATGCTCACGGTAAGCGCTTTCCAGGGGCGGGTCAACCGGATCGGCCGGGCTGACCGGATCGGCCGGGCCGAGCTGCCTCATCGGCCCGGGGCCGGGCCGGTGCTGGCCCGGAGCACCAGCTCGGTGTCGAGCTCCACGGTGCGCGGCTCGTCCGCCTCCGGCTCCAGCAGCAGGCGCAGTGCCTCCTGCCCCGCCCGCTCCAGCGGCAGCCGGACGGTGCTCAGGGCGGGGCGCAGGTTGACGGCGTAGGGCGCGTCGTTGAAGCCCACCACCGAGACCTGTTCCGGCACGGCCAGCCCGAGGTCCTCCTGCAGTCCGGCCAGCACCCCGGCCGCCATCGCGTCGCTGAGCACCAGCACCGCCGTGGTCCCCGGGTGTGCGCGGAGCAGCCGGACGGCCGCCGCCCGGCCCCCCTCCTGCGAGAAGTCGCTGCGCTCCACCGGGGTGCCGGCCGCTGCGCCCAGGGCGCGCAGGGCGCGGCGTGCTCCGTCCAGCCGGTGCGCGACCGTGGTGAGGTCCGCCGGTCCGGCGACCACGCCCAGTTCGCGGTGGCCCAGCTCCCACAGCGCCCGCACCGCTCCGGCGGCCCCGCTCCGGTTGGCCATGGCGACGGTGTCCAGGCCGAGGCCGCGCTCGCCGATGGCCACCACCCGGCCGCCCTCGGCCTCGAAGGCCGCGATCTCCTCGGCCAGTTCCTCGCCGGTGCCGACGGGGTCCGTACCGGCGCCGGCAGTGCTGATGCCGCCAGTGCTGATGCCGGTGGTGCCGCTGCCGGCCAGGATGATCGCCCGGACCCGTTGGGCCCGCAGCGACCGCAGGTACTGGACCTCCAGGCCGCTCTCGCGGAAGGTCGCCGCGATCATCACCATCAGCTCCTGCTCGCGGGCGGCCTGCATCGCGCCGGCGGCGATCGCGCCGAAGTACGGGTCCGCGACATCGTGGACGATCAGGCCGACCACCGAGCTGCTGGACCGGGCGAGGGCCTGGGCCGGGGCGTTGGACACGTAGCGCAGGCTCCGGGCGGCGTCCTCGACCCGGCTGCGCAGCTGGTCGCCGACATTGCGCGCGCCGCTGCCGTGCAGCACCCGCGACGCGGTCGCCAGGGACACCCCCGCCAGCTGGGCGACCTGCTGCAGGGTGACCCCGCCGCCGGCCCGCGCCGAACGTGTCCTTGACCTTCGATTCTCCATCCTCGTAACGTATCTCTTGGAAAGCGCTTTCCCCGCCATTGGCATGCGGGCTTGCAGAGATGTGGGCTTGCAGAGAAATGCGGGCTTGCAGAGGGAGCAGCCATGAGGCCTCGTCGAGCGAAAGAAGATCCGCGCATGACACGCACCACTCTGGGCATCGTGATGAACGGCGTCACCGGGCGGATGGGCTACCGCCAGCACCTGGTCCGTTCGATCCTGGCGATCAGGGAGCAGGGCGGGTTCGCCCTGCCCGACGGCACCGTGCTCTGGCCCGAGCCGATACTGGTCGGCCGCAGTGCCGACAAGCTCCGTGCCCTCGCCGAGCGCCACGGCCTCGAACGCTGGACCACCGACCTGGACGCCGCCCTCGCCGATCCCGACGTCGACATCTACTTCGACGCCCAGCTCACCCACGCCCGGGAGGCGGCGGTCAAGGCCGCCATCGCCGCCGGAAAGCACGTCTACGTCGAGAAGCCGAGCGCCACCGACACCGCTACCGCGCTGGAGCTGGCCCGGCTGGCCGACGCCGCTGGCGTCCGCAACGGCGTGGTCCAGGACAAGCTCTTCCTGCCCGGGCTGCTCAAGCTCCGACGGCTGGTCGAGGGCGGCTTCTTCGGCCGGATCCTGTCCGTGCGCGGCGAGTTCGGCTACTGGGTGTTCGAGGGCGACTGGCAGTCGGCCCAGCGCCCCTCCTGGAACTACCGCGCCGAGGACGGCGGCGGCATGGTGCTCGACATGTTCCCGCACTGGCAGTACGTGCTGGAGAACCTGGTCGCGCCGGTCCGCTCGGTCTACGCCCACACCGCCACCCACATCCCCAGCCGCCGGGACGAGGCCGGCGCCGACTACCCGGCCACCGCCGACGACGCCGCCTACGGCGTCTTCGAGCTGGAGGGCGGCGTGGTCGCGCAGATCAACAGCTCCTGGGCGGTCCGGGTGGACCGCGACGAACTCGTCGAGTTCCAGATCGACGGCACCGAGGGCAGTGCCGTCGCCGGACTGTTCCACTGCCGGGTCCAGCACCGCTCCACCACCCCCAAGCCGGTCTGGAACCCGGACCTGCCCACCACCGAGCCCTTCCGTGGACAGTGGCAGCCGGTTCCGGACAACGCCGACTTCGAGAACGGCTTCAAGGTGCAGTGGGAGCAGTTCCTCGCCCATGTCGCCACCGGCTCGCCGTTCCCGCACGACCTGCTCTCCGGCGCGAAGGGCGTCCAGCTGGCCGAGCTGGGCATGCGCTCCGCCCGCGAGGGACGCCGCCTCGACGTGCCGGAGCTGACCCTGTGACCTCCGTGACCGAGATCCGCCTGCCGCTGGCCGACGGGGTCGAGCGCTACCGCATCCCGCAGGCCGCCGCGTTGCCCCGCACCGCGCGACCGGCCCGCAGCCGTACCGTCTTCGCCGCCGCCCATGTCGTCGCCGACCCGGCCGCAGAGCACCGCCCGGGCGTACCCGCCGTCCTCGACTGGGACGCCACCCTCGCCTTCCGGCACCACCTCTGGTCGCTCGGCCTCGGTGTCGCCGATGCCATGGACACCGCCCAGCGCGGCATGGGCCTGGACTGGGCGGCCACCCGGGAGCTCATCGTCCGCAGTGGGGCCGAGGCCCGCGCCGTCGGCGGACGGCTCGCCTGCGGCGCGGGAACCGACCAGCTCACTTCCCCCGCGCCCACGCTGAAGGAGATCACGGCCGCCTACCGGGAGCAGTCGGAGGTGGTCCAGGAGGCCGGCGCCCAGGTCGTGCTGATGGCCAGCCGCGCCCTGGCCGCCGCCGCGCGCGGCCCCGAGGACTACGCCGCCGTCTACGGCGAACTGCTCGCCGCCGTCGACCGCCCCGTCGTCCTGCACTGGCTGGGGACCCCCTTCGACCAGGCGCTGGAGGGCTACTGGGGCTCCGCCGACCTGGACCTGGCGGCGGGCCACGTGCTGGAGATCATCCACGCCAACGCCGACCGGATCGACGGCATCAAGGTCTCGCTGCTGGACGCCGACCGGGAGATCGCGCTCCGGCGCGCCCTGCCCGCCGGGGTCCGCCTCTACACCGGCGACGACTTCAACTACGCCGAGCTGATCCTCGGCGACGCGTTCGGCCACAGCGACGCGCTGCTGGGCGCCTTCGACCCGTTGGCCGCCCACGCCGCCGCCGCGCTGGCCGCCCTGGACCGGGGCGACGAGGACGGCTACCGGGCGGTGCTGGAGCCGACGGTGGAGCTGTCCCGGCACCTCTTCGCCGCACCGACCCGCCACTACAAGACCGGCGTGGTCTTCCTCGCCCATCTGGCGGGCCACCAGGAGCACTTCACCATGGTCGGCGGGGCCCAGTCGGACCGGGACACCGAGCACCTGGCCCGGCTGTTCCGGCTGGCGGCCGAGGCCGGGGCGCTGCCCGACACCGACCTGGCCGCCGCCCGGATGCGGTCCTTCCTCGCCTCGAAGGGATTCGACGCATGAGCAGCACCTCTCCCACGGTCGGCCCCGGGCTGGAGCGGCTGTCGCTGAACACGGCCACCACCAAGCGGTGGGCCCTGGCCGAGGCGGTGGCCGGGTGCGTCCGGGCCGGGATCCCCGGCATCGGCCTGTGGCGCGACCGGGTGGCCGAGGTCGGTCCGGAGCGTGCCGCCCGGCTGGTCGACGCCGCCGGACTGACCGTCACCAGCCTGTGCCGGGGCGGCTTCTTCACCGCACCGGACGCCGCCGGACGCGCGGCGGCGCTGGAGGACAACCGCCGAGCGGTCGAGGAGGCGGCCGCCCTCGGCACCGACACCCTGGTGCTGGTCTGCGGGGGACTGCCGGAGGGCAGCCGCGACCTGCCCGGCGCGCGCCGCACGGTCGTCGACGCGATCGCCGCGCTGCGTCCCTTCGCCGAGGCGCACGGCGTCAAGCTGGCCATCGAGCCGATGCACCCGATGTTCTGCGCCGACCGGGCGGTGGTCTCCACGCTCGGCCAGGCCCTGGACATCGCGGACGAGACCGACCCGGACGGCGGCACGGTCGGCGTGGTGGTCGACGCCTACCACGTCTGGTGGGATCCGGAGTTGGAGCGGGGGATCGAGCGCGCGGCGGGCCGCATCCACGGCTTCCAGGTCTGCGACTGGGTCCTCCCGCTGCCGGCCGACACCCTGCTCGGCCGGGGACACGTCGGGGACGGCCAGGTGGACCTGGCCCGGCTGGCCGTGCTGGTCGCGGCCACCGGCTACCAGGGGTTCACCGAGGTGGAGATCTTCAACCAGGAGGTCTGGGACGCCCCGGGCGACGAGACCCTGGCGACCCTGGCCGCCCGCCACCGCGCGCTGGCGTCCTGACCGGCGCGCGGTACCGGCGGTACGGCGCGGAGGCGGTCGGGCCTCCGCGCCTGCGGTCAGGGCGTGCGGCCCAGGGCGGAGCAGTCCGCGTCCCCGTCCTGCTCCGCCGCCCGTGCCGCCAGCAGCGCCGCGGCCCGCGCCGCCGGCAGCGGCCCGCCACCCCCGGGTTCCTGCTCAGGGAGCAGAGCCAGGACCAGCGCCAGGTCCTTGGCGAGCGCGGTGGTGGTGAAGTCGGCCTCGCCGTAGGCGTCGTGCGAGAGCCGCTCGCGCTTGCCGGTGACCAGTGGGCCCAACACCCCGTGCTGGAGGACGTCCAGCACGTCCGCACGGGCCAGCCCCAGCCGGGAGCCCAGGGCCACCGTGTCGTGCAGCCCGGCCAGGGCCGTGCCGAGGGCGAGGTTGGCGACCAGCTTGAGCGAGGCGGCGCTGCCGACGGGGCCGACCAGGCGGCGCCCCTCCGGCCGGGACCAGGCCTCCAGCAGCGGCTCGGCGGCGTCGGCGTCCGACTGCGTCCCGCCCAGCAGCACCTGCAGCGTGCCGGCCCGGGCAGCGGGCACCGAGCCGAGGACGGGTGCCTCCAGATAGCGCAGCCCGGCGGCCTCGGCGCGCCGGCCCAGCTCCCGCGACTCCTCCGGGGCGAGGGTGGTCGCGTTGACGATCAGCGTCCCCGGGGCTGCCCCCTCCGTGATCCCTTGCGGGCCGAAGAGCACGGACTCCGCCGCCGGGCCGTCGAAGACCATCACCACCACGGCCTCGGCGCCCCGGACCGCCTCGGCCGGGGTGGCGGCCCGACGGGCACCCGCCGGAGCCTCCCGGGGCGTCCGGTTCCAGACCGCGAGATCGTGGCCCCCGGCGGCCAGCCCGGCGGCGAAGACCGCCCCCATCCGTCCCAGCCCGCAGAGCGCCGCCCTCATCGCGGCGGCTCCGGGACGATCGCCAGCGCCTCGACCTCCAGCACCAGTTCGGGCCGGAACAGGGCGGCCACCTGGACAGCGGTGCTCGCGGGCCGCCGCGCGACATCGACATGGGTGTCGCGCACGGTGCGGATCACCGGCAGCAGACCGATGTCGGTGGTGAAGAAGGTGAACTTGACGACGTCGTCGAAGGTCGCGCCGGCCGCTGCCAGGCAGCGCCGCAGGTTCTCGAAGACCTGCCGGGCCTGCGCCTCGGGGTCACCCTCGCCGACGAGCTTCCCGTCCTCGTCGAGCGCCACCTGACCGGAGACCGCGACCAGCCGCCCGGAGCCCGTGACCACATGGGTGTAGCCCCCGCCCGGGGCAACGCCCTCCGGGGCCGGGATGTGCGTGAGATGTGATTGCTTCATACCGGCATCCTCGCCCGCCGGGGATCCATCCCGCCAACGCATATCCGGTACCTCGGCCATGCATGGTGGACATGGCTGAGCTACCCGCCGCGCCGGAGCGTCTACGCGGCCGTGCGCCAGGAGCAGTCGGGGGCCGTCGGCACCTCGGCCACGGCCGCGTTCGTCGGGGCGCTGGTCCGGGCGGCGGCGGAGACGCGCTGACCTGCCCCGGTGCGGCCGTGGGGCCCCGGGGCAGGTCAGCAGGGGTCAGCCGGCGTGGGCGTTGTCCCCGTGCTCCCGGGACGGCTGCTCCGTCTCCTTCGGGGTCTCGCTCGGCTCCTGCTCCGGCACGTCGGCGTCGGTGTCGGCGTCTGCTGCCGTCACCGGCTCCGCTGCCGGGAGGGCCGCGGCGACCGGCATCGGTCGGCGCTGCAGGACGATGAACCAGATGATCCCGGCGAGGGCCAGCAGCGAGGCGACGTAGAAGTTGAGCCGCAGCCCGAAGATGTACTGGGAGGAGTCCACCCGCAGGGACTCCTCGAAGATCCGGAAGGCCGAGTAGCCCGCGACGTAGAGTGCGAAGAGACCGCCGGGCCGGATCCTGCCCCGGTGGCCGATCCAGATGAGGAAGCCCGCCAGCGCCAGGTCCCAGACCAGCTCGTAGAGGAAGGTCGGGTGGAACGTGGCGTCCTGGAGGTATCCGGCCGGACGGTACTGGGGCGCGATCTCCAGGCCCCACGGGAGCTTGGTCGGCCCGCCGAACAGCTCCTGGTTGAAGTAGTTGCCGATGCGGCCGACGGCCTGGGCGATCAGCAGGCAGGGGGCCAGGGTGTCCATCATGCCGGTGACGCTGACGCCGGCCTTCCGCAGCCGCCAGACGCAGACGGCCGTCGCCAGCGCGACACCGCCCCAGATGCCGAGGCCGCCGTCCCAGACGGCGAACGGACCCCACCAGTGCGGCGGAATGTCCGCCGGGGTGGTGATGTCGAAGTAGATCCGGCCGCCGATGATCCCGAACGGCACGCCCCACAGGGCTATGTCGTCCACCAGCATCGGATCGCCGCCCAGCGCCCGCCAGCGGCGGCGGCCGAGCAGCACGGCCAGGGTGATGCCCACGAGGTACATCAGGGCATAGAAATGCACGAACAGCGGTCCGATGTGGAAACCGTTGATCGACGGCGAGGGGATGAAGGCGAGCATCACCCCGCCGACCTTACGCGGAACGGGTAAGGATCTCCGAGTCGGAAGCAGACGAAATATTTCTCCGGCTCCGTCACCGGGCTGCTAGGCGGCCTGTGGCCATCGGGTGTTGCTGGGGTGGTGGGTGTGGAGCGGGGGCCGGACGGTGTGGTGGCCGTCGGGTCGGCGGGTGAGCTCCCAGCCGGTGGCGTGGAGTTCCTGGTGGTGTTCGCGGCAGAGCAGCGCGATGTTGTCGACGGAGGTGGGGCCTCCGTCGGCCCAGTGGATCGCGTGGTGGCCCTCGCACCAGGAGGGTGGTCGGTCGCAGCCGGGCCAGACGCAGTGGCGGTCGCGGGCGGTGACGGCGTCACGGATGTGGGGCGGGACGGTGCGGGTGGCGCGGCCGACGGACAGGGGGCGGCCCTGGGCGTCGGTGAGCAGCACCCGGAGGGTGCAGTCGCAGGCGACGGCGCGGGCCCGGGCGCCGTCCAGCCGCAGTCCGCGTTCGGTGAACGCACCGTGAGGTGCGGCGAGCAGCGCCGCCAGGTCGTCGGGGGCGGCCTGAGGACGGCTCCCGGCGCGCTGTGCGGGCAGCCGGACGAGGTTGCCGGTCTCCCCGGCGGTGCCCGGCAGCGGCTGCTGGCCGTGGTGGCGCGGGCAGTCGCCGGGGAGCGGGAGGCTGCGCAGGGTGTCGAGGTCGGCGACGAGGGTGAGGTGGGGACGGCGGGTGCCGGTGGTGGGAAGCCGGTCGGTGCCCAGGGCGAGGTCGGTCACGGCTTCGAGGGCGTCGCCGGTGCGCTCGGGGTGGCTGCGCGGGTCCTGGGCGCTCGGGGCACCGGCGGCGGCCTCCAGCGCGATCCGCAGCTTCTCCCCAGCGAGGGCGTTGAGCTCGCCGGACAGGACCCAGAACGGGGCGTCGGTGGTCCCGGTCGGGGAGAGCCGCACCCAGGACTGGAACGGCTGCGACACCGTGTCGGTGTCGCCGGGGTGCTCCTGGTCGGTGAGCCGGGCGCGGAGCTCCTGGGCGGCGCGGGCGAGCTGGGTCAGGTGCAGGGCGGGGGCGTGGGCGAGCAGCAGTTCCTCGGCGAGGGCGCGCTCGCCGGGGTCGGGGACGGGGGCGAGGTGGCGGGCGATGACGGCGGCCTGGTCCGCGCCCAGGGTTCCGGCGGCCTGGGCGGTGCGCACGGCCGGGACGGCGTCCAGCTGGGCGGCGCGGGCGGTCAGCCGTCCGGCCGAGGCGCCGGTCAGTTGGCCGTGGGTGCGGAGGAAGCCCTTGGTCGAGCGGCAGCGCACGGCCTGTGCGCCGTCCATGGCGTCGAAGGCGGTGACCCGGCGCAGCTGTTCGGCCTCCAGCATGTCGCGCAGCCGTTGCAGGGCCAGGAGCTGTTCGGCCAGGGCGTGGGGACCGCCGGCGCGCAGGGTGTCGTCGTCCTCGGCCTGGAGGGCGGCGAGCATCGCGGCCGGGTCGCCGGGCAGGGAGCGCAGCGGGTCGGTGAAGACGCCGGTCCGCGAGGAGACAGGGGTTCCGGCGGGGTGGGAGGCGCCCTCGGCGTCGGTGGGCATCCCGCCGACGCCACGGTTGCGCGGCGAGGTCCGGGCGGTCTCGGCCGCGACGTCGTCGCGCCAGGTGTTCGACCAGGCGGAGGCGTCGTCGCCGGGGGCAGTCGGGGTAGAGGCGGTGGTGGGGTCCGGGGCGGAGGACTCGAACGCCGGGGCCGGAACCGAACCGGACGCCGTGTTGGGGAACTCCACCTCGCCCCCGAAAGGTGGGGCGTCCATGGGACAAGTATCCAACACCCCATCAAGCCACCGCAATCACCCATAAGAGTGAAGTAATCACTTCAAACCTTGACGCATCGTCAACTGGCCAGTGACAATGACCCCGCCCTCAGCCGCCCTCCCGGCGCAGATGGACGACGGTGCTGCTGAAGTCGCCGGTCAGGCCGAGGTCCAGCCTGACGTCCAGGCCCCGGGCCAGCAGCAGGGCCCCCTCGTGGAGGCGGCCGGTCTCCTGGTCGCGGTAGCGGGCGGCCGGGTCGAGCGCGGCCAGCCGCAGCGGGGGGATCGGGACGCCGTGCGGGACCGGCAACTGCCAGGCGATGAGCACCGATTCCTCGCCCAGGACGTGCTGGACCGCGTTCCGGTGCCGGTACTGCGCACCCTGCTGGACGACGGGCCGGATCCGCTTGTAGCGGGCCACCAGGTCGGCCGCCTGCCGGAGTTCGGCCTCCGTCCAGCTGCGCAGGTCGCCGCCGATACCGAGGGCGCCCGCCATGGCGACGTGGAAGCGGAAGGCCAGCGGGAGCGAGCGACCGGTCAACGGGTTGGGGCTGTCGGTGACCCAGGCCGACATGGTGCGGGCCGGGTAGAGCTGGCTGTAGCCGTGCTGGATGCCGATCCGGTCCAGGGCGTCGGTGTTGTCCGAGGTCCAGGCCGAGTCGGCGTGGGCGAGGACGCCGAGGTCGACCCGGCCGCCGCCGCCCGCGCAGGCCTCGATCCGCAGGCCCGGATGGTCGGACCGGAGCCGCGCCATCAGCGCGTGCACGGCGTGGACGTGGTCGAACCAGAGCCGGTCCGGGTCGGGGTGGCCGGGTCGGCCCGCATCGGTGAACGGGCGGTTCATGTCCCACTTGAGGTAGTTGACGGCGTACTCGGACACCAGGGCGTCCAGACGGGCGTGGGCCCAGGCGGCGACCTCGGGGCGGGCGAGGTCGAGCACCAACTGGTTGCGCAGGGTGGACCGTTCGCGGTGCGGCTGGCGGAGGACCCAGTCGGGGTGCTCCCGGTAGAGGTCGCTGTCGGGGTTGACCATCTCCGGCTCCACCCAGAGCCCGAAGCGCATCCCGAGCCGCCGGACCTCGGCGACCAGCGGGCCCAGTCCGTCGGGGAAGGCCTCGGCGGAGGGGGTCCAGTCGCCCAGGCCCGCGGTGTCGTCGCGTCTGGCGCCGAACCAGCCGTCGTCCATGACGAACAGTTCGACTCCCAGTTCGGCCGCCTTGGCGGCCAGTTGCAGCTGGTTCTGCTCACTGACCCGGAAGCCGGTGGCCTCCCAGGAGTTGTAGAGCACCGGCCGCAGCTCCGCCGCCCGGGGCAGGACATGGTCGGCGATGTGGCGGTGCCAGGCGCGGCTGGCACCGCCGAAGCCGTCCTGGGCGTACTGGCCGGCGAAGACCGGGGTCTCCCAGCTGTCGCCCGGCAGCAGTCGGACGACCAGTCCCTCGTGGCCGGAACCGCCGGTGCAGGAGACGACCCCCTCCGGGGCGCGCTGCACGGTGATCCGCCAACTCCCGCTCCAGGCCAGGGCGGTGCTCCAGACCTCGCCGCTGTCCTCGGTGGCGCTGCCGTCGTCGAGCATGAGCCAGGGGTTGGCCTGGTGGCTGGTGATGCCGCGCCGACTGGTGAGGACGGTCTCGGCGACCGGGATCGAGGTCCGGCGCAGCCGACCCTCGCTGCTCCAGCCTCCGGTCACATGGCTGAGCCGGTAGTCCGGCAGGGGCGGCAGGGTCCAGCAGGCGGCGTCCATGCGCAGCAGACGGACCGGCTCGCCCCAGGGTTCGGACTCGGACTCGGTGTGCCGCAGCACCGCCCGGCGTTCCAGCACCTCGCTGCTGGGGCGCAGGCGGTAGTGGAGGTCGAGTTCCAGCGGGTAGTGGCGGTCGCGGAAACGGATCGTCAACTCACAGGGGCGCGTGCCTTCTTCCCCCACCGCCGGCGACGCCTCCGGTGCCGCCGCGCCGGTCTCGATCCCGTGCCCCAGGTACTGCCAGTGGACGCCCCGGCTCCCGTCGGCATGGCGCAGCTGGAGCGACGGCAGACCGAAGCGGGCCCCGCCCTCGGCGGGGTACTCCTCGCCGGTGATGCCGTCGAAACTGCTGCCCGGCGCGGCGGCGGGGACGGCGGCAGCGGTCAGGGCCTGCTCCAGGGTGAGCGGTCGGCCCCAGTGGACCTGGCGGAGGACGTCGTCCTCGTCGAGGCGGATCGCGTAGGAGCTGCCGGCGGTGCTGAGCAGCCACAGCCGGGCGGCCGGGTCGTAGCTCACCAAGGTCATGACGTCTTACCCCCTCGTGCGGGCCACGGCAGGCCGTCGCGCAGGCAACGGCGAGCGTAGGAGGTCACGCGTTCGAAAGGCAACGGGGGCGGCCGGGACCGGCCCTCACCGCTTCCGGGCCCGGTACCGCTTCATCAGGACGGTGAGCTGCGCCGGGTCGGCCCGGCCGTTCAACTCGCCGAGGAGGTCGTCGGGGCAGAGTTCGTAGAGGTCACCCCACCAGCGGCCGCCCCTGTTGTCCCAGATCCGGTAGCCGCCCGGTACGCCTCTGGCCACGTACCGACGCCGGCTCATCCGGCCGTGGGGACCGGCGGCCGCAGCATGAAGACGTCGACCGGGTCCTCGGACTCCAGGACGAAGCCGTGGCGCTCGTAGAGCCGACGGGCGGCGCTGCCCTGGAGGACCTGGAGCCGGACCGGTTCGCCGGCCGCGTCCGCCCGCGCCAGCAGCGTCCGCAGCACGGCGGCGCCGAGCCCCCGGCCCTGGTGGAGCGGGTCGAGGTAGAAGTGCTCCAGCAGCAGCCCGCCGGTTCCGGCAGGGCGGAGGGTGACGCAGCCGATGAAGGCCCCGTCGTGCGTGATGACCGAACTGTGGCCCGGGGAGAAGGAGTTGCGCAGCCGCTGGCGCACCCGGTCGCCGTCGTAGCGGCCGAGCCGCTCCAGGTCTGCTCGCATCACCACGGCCCTGAGCTCGGCAGCCTGCTCGATGTCGTCCGCGCCGGCCGGGCGCAGTGCCCAGGCAGGGGCATGGACAGTCGGGGCGTGGACAGTCGGGGCTTGGACCGCCGACGGTGCGGAGGGGCCGTCGAAGTCGGGCACGCTGAGGCTTCCTTTGCTGGTCGGGCGTCCAAGCATGGCAGAGCAGCACGGACGGGCCCGGGGCCGGGGCCTCCTCGGCGGGGCGTCAGCGACTCAGCGCGGCCTTCATCGGCCGGGCGAGGACGTCGGGCTGCGGCCTGGCCCGGAATCTGGCGCGGCGGCGCGGTGGCACCAGGCCGGGCAGGACGAGCTCCCACAGGTCGCCGATCCGCTGGGGCAGCTCGGTCCGGCCGTCCAGGACGCCGGAGACCAGCTGGATTCCGGTGAACGAGCCGATGACGATGCGGGCCAGAGTGGCCGGGTCGGACTCGGCGCGGATGTCGCCGACCCGCTGCGCCTCGGTGAACAGCCCCTGGAAGAGCGAGATCCAGCCGAGGTACGGACCGGCGTCGGGTTCGTCCAGGAAGGCGCTCTGCTCGATCACCAGTCGGATGCTCGCCTGCATCATCGGGTCGTCCATCAGCGAGCGGGCGATCTGGTGGGTGAGGTCGATCGCGGCCTGGAGCGCCTCCGCGCCGCTGGGGAGCTCCGTCGCGTCCGGGTCCTCGATCGGCGCGAACTGCTCCAGCACGACGGCGCGGGCGAGGTCCTCCTTGGACGCGAAGTGGAAGTAGAGCGCACCCTTGGTGACCCCGGCCTCGGCGAGGATCTGGCTCAGGCTGGTGGCGAGGTAGCCGTTGGCGGCGAAGACCCGGGCGGCGGCGTCCAGTACCGTCCGCCGGGTCTGGATGGCGCGTTGTTGTTTGAGCACAACTGGCCCTTCTCGGCTGTTGCATGTTCAATCTTCGGCCTGGGGGACTACCAGAATCCTGACGCGGTGGCCGAGCGTCAACCTCTCGTGCTCCGGCGCGGAAAACAAACCGCGCAAAGGCGTTCGAGGCGCAGGGAAGGCTTCCCGTTGAACTGGATTCCAGGCAGGTCGGATCACGGTCGTGCAGGTGGGGATGGCAGGTATCGTGTACAGAACAAGTTACGGACGGACCGGCGAAAAGTCCACCGATGAGACGTTCGAACTGCGGCAGTGCGGTGATCAACTGCTGTGTGCAACTGCCTGATTCACGGCAAGGACGGAGCCGTGGAAGGTAAGGAAAAGGAACCTCGGCGGTGTTGTCCGTCCGCAGCGCTATTCGGGTTCGCCCGGTCCGCCGGTGCCGGAGTGTCCACGGCAGAGTGTCCACGGCGCAGTGTCCACGGCGGAGCGTCCATGAAGGAGGGGCGCCGTGGAGGAGGGGAGGAGGGGGCGGGGCCATGCCCCGGGCCCGGATCGCGGTACCGCCCGCGCCCCGACCGATCCGAGGGCTGGTCAGATCGGTCGGGCCGGTCGGGCCGGCGGCGCGTCGGGCGGACCGCCGCCGCTGCTCACTCCCCGGCGGGCCGGAGCTTCAGCGAGATGCTGTTGATGCAGTAGCGCTGGTCGGTCGGGGTGTTGTAGCCCTCGCCCTCGAAGACGTGGCCGAGGTGGGAGCCGCAGCGGGCGCAGCGGACCTCGACCCGGCGCATGCCCATGGTGGTGTCCTCGATGTACTGGACCCGGTCCTCGGCGAGCGGCGAGAAGTAGCTCGGCCAGCCGCAGTGGCTGTCGAACTTGGTCTCGGAGCTGAACAGTTCGTTGCCGCAGGCACGGCAGGAGTAGACGCCGACGGTCTTGGTGTCGGTGTACTCGCCGACGCCGGGCCGCTCCGTGCCGGCCTCGCGCAGCACGTGGTACTCCTGCGGGGTGAGCTCCTCGCGCCACTCCGCGTCGGTCTTCTCGATCTCGTAGGACATCGGGCGCTCCTGCCTTTCGGACGTCGCGGGCGGGGTCGGGTTCGGGTCAGCCGGCCGGGTCAGCTGCGGCCGGTGGGGGCGGCCAGGCGGGCCAGGATCTCCGGGCCGAGGGTGGTGACGTCGCCGGCGCCCATGGTGAGAACAAGGTCGCCCTGCTTGGCCATTCCCGCGATCAGCTCGGGCACCTCGGCCAGGGTGCGGGCCGACAGGGTGTCGGTGCCGTGGCTGCGGGCCGCGTCGATCACCAGCTCGCTGGTGACGCCGGGGACCGGGTCCTCGCGTGCCGGGTAGATGTCGAGCACCACGACGGTGTCGGCGAGCGAGAGGGCCTCGCCCATCTCGGTGCCGAGCTGCTGGGTGCGGCTGAACAGGTGCGGTTGGAAGACGGCCAGCACCCGGCCGTCGCCGGCGGCGGAGCGGATCGCCTCCAGGTCGGCGGCGATCTCGGTGGGGTGGTGCGCATAGGAGTCGATGACCTGGACCCCGGCCTCCTCGCCCTTGAGCTGGAGCCGGCGGCGGACACCGGTGTAGCTGCTCAGCGCCGGGGCGAGCTCGGCGGCCGGCACCCCGAGCGCGATCCCGGCGGCGAGCGCGGAGACGGCGTTGTGGGCGTAGTGGCGGCCGGGCACGGAGACGGTGAAGGTCAGTTCCGCATCGTCGACCAGGACGGTGACCTCGCTGGTCATCCCGTGCGGGGTGACCCGGAGGACGCGCAGTGTGGCGTCCGCGGACTCGCCGACGGTGACGATCCGCAGGTCGGGGCGGGCCGAGACCCGGGCGGTGAGCTCGCGGGCGCCCGGGTGGTCGGCCGAGACGACCAGCGTCCCGCCGGGCACGATCCGGGCCACGAAGGCCTCGAAGGACTCGTAGATCTCGACCATGGACGCGTAGTTGGCGTGGTGGTCGAGCTCCACGTTGAGGACCACCGCGACCTCGGGGGAGTACTTCTGGAAGCTGCGGTCGCTCTCGTCGGCCTCGGCGACGAAGATCTCGCCGGTGCCGTGGTGGGCGTTGCTGCCGGGCTCGTCCAGGTCGCCGCCGATGGCGTAGGAGGGGTCCAGGCCGAGGGCGCCGAGGCTGACCGCGAGCATGCTGGTGGTGGTGGTCTTGCCGTGGGTGCCGGCCACGGCTAGGGCGCGGCGGCCCACCATCAGCGCGGCCAGGGCGTCGGCGCGGTGGATCACCGGCAGACCCCGCTCACGTCCGGCGACCAGCTCCGGGTTGGTGTCGCGGATGGCGCTGGAGACGACGATGCAGCTGGCCCCGGCCGGCACGTGCTCGGCGGTGTGGCCGACGGAGACCTCGGCGCCGAGCTGCTTCAGCGCCAGTACGACGGTCGACTCCTTGGCGTCGCTCCCGGAGACCTGGGCCCCACGCAGGGCGAGGATCTTGGCGAGGCCGGACATGCCTGCGCCACCGATCCCGATGAAGTGGGGTGCGGAGAGGTCAGTAGGGCTCACGGGGGAGTCTCCCGGGGTCGGGCCGAGGGCTGTCGGCACCGATTGTGCCGTACCGGAGCCGTTCGGCCCGAAACCGCGGTCGTGGCGCGGGCGGACGGCTCAGTCCTGCTGGGCGAAGAGCTGGAGGACCGGGACGCCGACCTTGTGCCGGGCCTGCGAGGCCCAGTCGCGGTGGAACAGGCCTTCGATCCACTGCGGTGCGGCGAGCACGATCACCTCGTCGGCGCTCACCTGCTCGACCAGCGAGGTCAGCCCCTGGAGCGGGTGCTCGGCGACCACTCGGCCGGTGGCCTCCGCGCCGGCCGCGCGCAGCTGCTGGAGGGTGTGTTCGAGTTCCGCCGCCGCCGTGGAGACCGCCACCCCGCCGTGGGGCTCGTCGTGCTCGTGGACGGCCCGGTTGAGGTAGCCGAAGGCGACGTCGTCCACGGCCCGCAGCAGCTCGTCCTGGGTGCCCCTGGGCTGCATCAGGACGTGGAAGGCGACCTTCTCGTCGCCGTGGAGGGTGGTGATCAGTTCCAGGTCGGCGTTGGAGAGGGTCTTCTCGATCAGAAGTACGGTCGTGAACACGCGTTTCCCTTCAGGCTGGCCTGCCGTACGGAGGATCAGGTTCCGCTAATCGGCATACGCCACGCTACGGGTGTATCGAGCAAAGAGGAAACCTTTCTCCTCAAGTAGCGCAACAAGATCCAGCCGTTCTGCCAGTGCCTCGTGCCCATGTGCGATCCGAGGTGCGTCACCGGCGGCCAGCAGCGGCGCCAGCGAGAGGCAGAGCTCGTCCAGGACCCCGGCCGCCGCCAGCTGCCCGAGCAGGCTCGGGCCGCCCTCGGCCAGCAGCCGGGTCCAGCCGCGCGCGGCGAGCGCCGCGACCGCCGCCGCCGCCTCCACCTGCTGCTCCCCGGCGATGATCACATCGGCCACCCGGGAGACCGCCGCCAGCTCCGTGGCCGGAGCGTCCGAGCAGGTCAGCACGATGGTGGGGGAGAGCGGCTCGGTGAACAGCGGCAGGCTGAGGTCGAGGTCCAGTCGGCGCGAGACCACGGCGATCACCGCTGCGGGGGCCTGCCCGCGCGCGGCGCGCGCTTCGGCGAACTCCGCGCGGGCGCGCGCCGGGCGGTAGCCCTCGGCCCGGGCGGTCTCCGCGCCGACCAGGACGACGTCCGCCAGCGCCCGCAGCACCCCGAAGATCCGCTTGTCGGCCTCCGAGGACAGCCCGTCGGACAGCCCGTCCAGCCGGGCCGCGCCGTCGACGCTGGAGACCATGTTGGCGCGCAGCCACGGGGTCCCCGGGCCGTCGGCCGAGGCGGCGGTGGACGCCGGGTAGGCGTAGACCTCGGCCAGCCCCGCCAGGGTGGAGAGATCCGGGGTGGAGGAGGCCGGCGCGGTGGTGCGCTCGGTGGTGAGGTCCGTCACATCAAGGCCCGTAGGCAGCAGTCGGCGCATAGTCGGGAGTCTTCCACGCGGGCGCGCGCCGTACTCTTGGGTACCGTGCCTGCTGCCGAACTGACGATCACCCGCCCCGGTGACGCGATAGCCCTGACCACCCGCCTGCCGGTGGTGCCCGTGGGCCGGATGGTCGCCGAGATGACGCCGCCGCCGCGCTTCCTGGAGGCGCGTTTCAGCACCTACATCCCGGACCCGGCGCAGCCCAGCCAGACCGAGGCCGTCCGCATCCTGGAGGACTTCGCCGCGACGCTGGGCCGTTCCGGTGGCGACCGCGGCGGCCGCGGTGCCCGGAGGCGCTGGTTCGGCCGCGCCGCCGCCGCGCCCTCCGGCCCCGGCGGGATCTACCTCGACGGCGGCTACGGCGTCGGCAAGACCCACCTGCTGGCCTCGCTCTGGCACGCCGCCCCCGGCCCTAAGGCCTTCGGCACCTTCGTGGAGCTGACCAACCTGGTCGGCGCGCTCGGCTTCCAGCAGGCCGTCGCCGCCCTCTCCGGGCACAGCCTGCTCTGCATCGACGAGTTCGAGCTCGACGACCCCGGTGACACGGTCCTGGTCTCCACCCTGCTCAGCCGGCTGGCCGAGGCCGGGGTCAAGCTCGCGGCCACCTCCAACACCCTCCCCGGCAGGCTCGGCGAGGGCCGGTTCGCCGCCGCCGACTTCCTCCGGGAGATACAGGGGCTCTCCTCGCGCTTCCGCAGCGTCCGGATCGACGGCCAGGACTACCGGCACCGGGGCCTGCCGGAGGCCCCCGCGCCCTACGGCGACGACGTGGTGGCCGCCACCGCCGCCCGGATCGGCCCCGGGGCCTCCCTGGACGGCTTCGGCGAGCTACTGGCACACCTCGCCGTGGTCCACCCGAGCAAGTACGGAGCGCTGCTGGACGGCGTCGAGGCGGTCTGCCTGACCGGTGTGCGACCGGTCGAGGACCAGAGCACGGCGCTGCGGCTGGTGGTGCTGGCGGACCGGATGTACGACCGGGAGCTGCCGGTGATCGCCTCCGGCACCCCCTTCGACCAGATCTTCGGCCCGGAGATGCTGAACGGTGGCTACCGCAAGAAGTACCTGCGCGCGGTGTCGCGGCTGGTGGCCCTGGCCCGGGACAGCGGCAAGGTCGCCGCGGGCTGAGCCGGCGGCGGTCCGGACCGGGGCCGGTCCGGCAGCGGTCGGACCGGGGCTGCGGCCGATTGTCAGTGGCGGGTCGTACGGTTGGTGGCGTGAGACCCATCACCGATCTTGAGCGAACAGTGGCGCCTTTCGAGGTCGTCAGCCCCTACCAGCCCAGCGGCGACCAGCCCACCGCCATCGCCGATCTGGAACGCCGCATCCGGGCCGGCGAGAAGGACGTCGTCCTGCTCGGCGCGACCGGTACCGGCAAGTCCGCCACCACCGCCTGGATGATCGAGAAACTCCAGCGGCCGACCCTGGTGATGGCGCCGAACAAGACGCTGGCCGCACAGCTCGCCAACGAGTTCCGCGAGCTGCTGCCCAACAACGCCGTCGAGTACTTCGTCTCGTACTACGACTACTACCAGCCCGAGGCGTACATCGCCCAGACCGACACCTACATCGAGAAGGACTCCTCCATCAACGAGGAGGTCGAGCGGCTCCGCCACTCGGCCACCAACTCGCTGCTGACCCGGCGCGACGTGATCGTGGTCGCCTCGGTGTCCTGCATCTACGGCCTCGGCACCCCGCAGGAGTACGTCGACCGGATGGTCCGGCTCAAGGTCGGCGCGGAGATCGACCGCGACGCGCTGCTGCGCCGCTTCGTCGACATCCAGTACGCCCGCAACGACGTCGCCTTCACCCGGGGCACCTTCCGGGTGCGCGGGGACACCATCGAGATCTTCCCGGTCTACGAGGAGCTCGCGGTCCGGATCGAGATGTTCGGCGACGAGATCGAGGCGCTGACCACGCTGCACCCGCTCACCGGCGAGGTCATCAGCGAGGACGACGAGCTCTACGTCTTCCCGGCCTCGCACTATGTGGCGGGACCGGAGCGGATGGAGCGCGCCATCGCCGGGATCGAGGCGGAGCTGGAGCAGTCCCTCGCCACCATGGAGAAGCAGGGCAAGCTGCTGGAGGCCCAGCGGCTGCGGATGCGCACCACCTACGACATCGAGATGATGCGGCAGATCGGCACCTGCTCCGGCATCGAGAACTACTCCCGGCACATCGACGGCCGCGAGGCCGGCACCGCGCCGAACACCCTGATGGACTTCTTCCCGGAGGACTTCCTCCTGGTGATCGACGAGTCCCATGTCACCGTCCCGCAGATCGGCGCGATGTACGAGGGCGACGCCTCCCGCAAGCGCGCCCTGGTCGAGCACGGCTTCCGGCTGCCCTCGGCGATGGACAACCGCCCGCTGAAGTGGGAGGAGTTCCTGGAGCGGATCGGCCAGACCGTCTACCTCTCGGCCACCCCGGGACCCTTCGAACTCTCGCGCGGCGACGGCCAGGTCGACCAGATCATCCGCCCGACCGGGCTGATCGACCCGGAGATCGTGCTCAAGCCGACCGAGGGCCAGATCGACGACCTGGTCCACGAGATCCGGCTGCGGGTCGAGAAGGACGAGCGGGTGCTGGTCACCACCCTCACCAAGAAGATGTCCGAGGACCTCACCGACTACCTGCTCAACCTCGACATCCGGGTCAGGTACCTGCACAGCGACATCGACACCCTGCGCCGGGTCGAGCTGCTGCGCGAGCTCCGGGCCGGCGAGTACGACGTCCTGGTCGGCATCAACCTGCTCCGCGAGGGGCTGGACCTGCCCGAGGTCTCGCTGGTCGCGATCCTGGACGCCGACAAGGAGGGCTTCCTCCGCTCCGGGACCTCGCTGATCCAGACCATCGGCCGGGCCGCCCGCAACGTCTCCGGCCAGGTCCACATGTACGCGGACCGGATCACCCCGGCGATGGAGAAGGCCATCAGCGAGACCAACCGCCGACGCGAGATCCAGCAGGCGTACAACACCGAGCACGGGATCGACCCGCAGCCGCTGCGGAAGAAGATCGGCGACATCCTGGACTCCATCGCCCGCGAGGACATCGACACCGGCGAGCTGCTGAGCACCGGCTACCGGCAGGGCGGCGGGCGCGGCGGCCAGGGGGGCAAGGCGCCGGTCCCGGCGCTGGGCGCGGCGGCCAAGCGGGACGCCAAGGGTCTGCCGGCGGCCGAGTTGGCGGACCTGATCGGCGAACTGACGGAACGGATGCACACGGCCGCCGCCGAGCTGCAGTTCGAAGTGGCGGCCCGGTTGCGCGACGAGGTCAACGAACTGAAGAAGGAGCTGCGGCAGATGCGCGAGGCGGGAATGGCCTGAGTCGGCGATCCCGTCGGCAACCAGGACTGCGTAAGGTTCATCCTTGAGGATGGCGGCGACGGAGCCGAAGGCTGGACGGGGAGGGCAGCACCATGTCGGTGAGCCTGAGCAAGGGACAGAGCGTCAGCCTGCAGAAGGCCGGCGGCGGATCGCTCGCCGTGGTGCGGATGGGCCTCGGCTGGGAGGCCGCTCCGCGCAGGGGCCTCTTCGGCAGACGCGCCCGCCAGATCGACCTGGACGCCTCCGCGGTGATGTACGCCGACCGCCGCCTCGCCGACGTGGTCTTCTTCCAGCACCTGGTCAGCAACGACGGATCGGTCCGGCACACCGGCGACAACCTGACCGGTGGCGCGGGCGGGGAGGACGACGAGTCGATCCTGGTCGACCTCGCCCGCGTCCCGGAGCACGTCAACCAGATCGTGTTCACGGTGAACTCCTACACCGGCCAGAGCTTCGCCGAGGTGCGGAAGGCCCACTGCCGACTGGTGGACGAGACCACCGGGCAGGAGCTGGCCCGCTACAGCCTCGGCGGCGGCGGGGAGCACACCGGGCAGGTGATGGCCAAGGTGGTCCGGGACGAGGCGGGGGGCTGGCAGATGGCGGCGATCGGCGCGCCCGCGCGCGGGCGGACGTTCCAGGAGATGCTGCCCGCCATCGAGCCCTTCCTCTGACGCCCCGGGCCCCTGACGTCCCGTGCCGCTGACGATCTGGGTCCCTGACGGCCGTGTCGATTCTTATCCGGCCATTACCCTGCTGTTACCCTGTTCGGACGGAGGGGAGTACCCCCGCTGTCCTCACGGACAGCGCGACGCCCTCGTCAGCACGGCGGTCCCCTGCGGCCGTCCGGTGACGTCGACCCTGCAGCGTACGGACGGTCCCCGTCCGGAGCGGCGGGGCGGGAGAGACCTCCGGCAGCAGCTCTGTCCTGCCGGAGGAACGAATCGTCATGAACGTCTCCCTGTCCATGTGGGCCATCACTGTCGGGGTGCTCATCGCCCTCATCGCCGTCGACTTCCTGATCGGCGGGCGCAAGGCGCACGAGGTCTCGCTCAAGGAGGCGGGGACCTGGTCCGCCGTCTGGATCGCCCTGGCCCTCGGCTTCGGCGGCTTCCTCTGGTGGCACTCGGGAGCCACCCCGGCCGGTCAGTTCTTCGCCGGCTACGTCACCGAGAAGTCGCTCAGCGTCGACAACCTCTTCGTCTTCGTGCTGATCATGGCGAAGTTCGCGGTGCCGACCCGCTACCAGCAGCGGGTGCTGATGATCGGGGTGCTGATAGCGCTGGTGCTGCGCGCGGTCTTCATCGCCGCCGGGGCCACGCTGATCGCGAGCTTCTCCTGGATCTTCTTCCTCTTCGGGGCGTTCCTGGTGTGGACCGCCTGGAAGCTGATCAAGGAGGCCCGGGCGGAGCACTCCGGTACCGGTGCGGCCGAGCAGCCCGAGGCCGACTTCCAGGAGAACCGGCTGCTGCGGGCGGTCGAGAGGCGCTTCCCGACCACCGACGACTACCGGGGCACCCGGCTGACCGTGGTCGAGGGCGGCCGGCGGCTGATGACGCCGATGCTGGTCGTCGTGCTGGCGATCGGCAGCACCGACGTCCTGTTCGCGATGGACTCGATCCCGGCGATCTTCGGCCTGACCCAGGACGCCTACATCGTCTTCACCGCCAACGCCTTCGCCCTGATGGGCCTGCGCCAGCTGTACTTCCTGATCGGCGGCCTGCTGAAGCGGCTGGTCCACCTCTCCTACGGGCTGTCGGTGATCCTCGGCTTCATCGGCGTGAAGCTGCTGCTGCACGCGCTGCACGAGAACGGGGTGCCCGCCGCGCCGGAGATCGGGATCCCGTTCTCGCTGGGCTTCATCGTGCTGGTGCTCGCGGTCACCACGACCACCAGCCTGATCGCCTCCCGCCGACGCGCGTCGGCCCGGACGGAGATCCCGTCCGGGCCGACCGACTGACCCTCGGTCAGACCACGATCTTGCTCAGGTCGGGGGCGCCCTTGGTGCCGCTGCCCGAGAACTCGATGGTGTTGGAGCTGCCGGTCTTCAGCTGGACGGTCACGCTGTAGCTGCCGATCACGCTGTAGCTGCTGGCGGAGGTCTCCGGGAAGTTCACCGTCTGGCTGCTGCCGTTGACGGTGATCACGGCGGGCTTCGCCGCACCCACGGCGAGGTAGTACACCGTCATGGTGTAGCTGCCGGAAGCGGACTCGGAGACATCGGCGAAGGTCACCGTGCCGGCACCGCCGCCGCCGACGCTGCTGACCTTCTCCCCGCCGGTGCAGGCGGTGCAGCTGTTGGCGTCGGCGCTGCCGCCCAGGCTCGCCGAGGCGGCCAGGTAGGTACGGCCGCCGGCGGGCGCGGTCGCCGTGGAGCTGGGACTGGCGGACGCGCTGGCGCTGGCGGAGGCACTGGCGCTGGCGGACGCGCTGGAGCTGGCGGACGGGCTGGAGCTGGAGCCGGGGCCGGAGATCACCAGGGTCGGGAAGGTCCACTGCGCCGAGGCGCTGGAGCAACTGCCGGTCTTCAGCGTGGCCCCGGAGGCCTGGTAGCACTTCTTGCCGGTCTGGATGTCCGACATGGTGCCGTTGGGATTCTGCGACCACTGTTGACCCGGCCCGCCGGTGCAGGTGTCGAGGACGAGGCTGCTGCTCCCGGACTCGTCCGCGCACAGGCCGTTGAGCTGGAGGAAGGTGCCGTCGAAGATGAACTGCTGTTCGGCCGAGCCATTGCAGGCCGCCATGTCGAGTTTGACGCCGTTGCTCTTGCTGTCACCCGGATCGTCGATGCAGGTGCCGGTCGAGTTGTTCTTCCACTGCCCGAGCGTGGTCGTCGGTTTGGCCCCGCCGTAGCAGGCGTTGGTGCTGGTGTTGAAGATCGGGGTGGGGTCGTAGGTCTCGGTCGACGGCGGGTCGACGACCGCGGACTCCATGAACGGGGAGCCGTTCGCGTTGCTCTTGGTCAGCGCGTCCTCGCAGTCGATCGCGGCCATGGCGTTGCCGCCCTGGCCACCGAGCCAGAGGTCGAAGTGCCAGAGGTTGGGGCCGCCGTCGGGGCCCTGGCCGGACCAGTCGGCGTCGCACTCCCCGCAGTCGTCCTCCATGATGAAGTACTTCTCGACCCGGGGGACGTAGATGATCGTCCCGGGGGCGAGCTCCGACTTGTCGGTGGCGAAGGTGATCGGGTCGGCGTAGGTGCCGGTGCCGCCCGCCGTCTGGTGGATCTGCGGGTAGGCGATGGCCGAACCGGGCGGGGTGTTGTCCCAGTAGCCGTAGAACGTCAGATAGGCCTGCTGGGTGGTGGACGCGCCGGCGGTGGGCGCGCCCATCAGCATGGCGGCGACGGCAGTCAGCAGGGCTGTGCAGAGGGTGAGCACGGTTGCGGTGAGCGTACGTCTGCGCACGGTGCCTCCATGATTGACCGGGGTCGTACAACGTGGGTGCCAGCGTCGGCCCGGGGGGTCGCCAAGTCAAGGTCTTGTTAGGAAGCTTTTCTAACTTGTTTTCAATCGGTCGATTTCGAGGCCCGGTTGACGGTCCGTCAACCGGCTTCCGCAGCAAGGCCCTCGCGAATGATCGAGGTCAGCACGCCGCGCAGCCAGAGGTGTGCCGGATCGGTGTCCAGCCGCAGGTGCCAGGCCATGTCCAGGCGGGTCGGGGGCAGGTCCAGCGGGATCTCCAGCACCTCCAGGGGCAGCACCTCGGCCATCCGGGTGGCGAAGTGCACCGGCAGCAGTGCCAGCAGCTCCGACTCCAGGGCCATGAAGCAGGCCGCGCCATGGGTCGGCGCCGTCGCCAGCACCTGCCGGGACAGGCCCAGTTGGTCCAGCAGCTCGTCCACCACGCCCCGGAACCGGCCGCGCCGGGAGACCACGACCTGCGGCAGCGAGGTGAACTGTGCGAGCGTCAGCATCCCGGACCGGTCCGCCGGGCGCACCGCGCCGGTCCGCGCCACGGCGACCTGCCGGTCCTCGAACAGCGAGGTGCTGCGGATGTCGGCCGGCAGCTCGGCCGGCGCGCTCAGGTCGAGGTCCACCCGGTCCCGCAGGTCGGCCGGGTCCTCGTCGCCCTCCGGCAGGATCCGCAGCCGGACCCCCGGGGCCTCCCGGGCCACCCGGGCGGTCACCGCCGCGCCCAGGACCACGGCCACCGCGTCGTTGGTCCGGATGGTGAACTCCCGCTGCAGGGAGCCGATGTCGACCGGCGGCGGCGGCCGGAGCGCCGCCAGGGCCTCCGCCAGGGCGGCCTCCACCTGGGGCTGCAGTTCGCGGGCCCGGGGTGTCAGCGCCAGCCCGCGTCCGGCCGGGACCAGCAGCGGGTCGCCCACCACCCGGCGCAGCCGCCCGAGCGTCCTGCTCATCGCGGAGGCCGACACCCGCATCTCCTCGGCGGCCCCGGTGACGCTGCCCTCGCGGAGCAGGGCGTCGAGGGCGGGCAGCAGGTTCAGGTCCGGTAGTTGCATGAGACGCAATACTAGCTTCGCAATCAGGAACTGGTGCTCAGCATTCGCGCTCGGCAGCATGGAGGAATGATCGACACACGCCACCGCCGCACCGCATTCCTGATAGCGGGCTGCTTCTTCATGGAGATGCTGGACGGAACCATCGTCTCCACCGCCGCCCCGCAGCTCGGGGCCTCCCTCCACACCGCAGCGGTCTCGGTCGGACTGGTGGTCACCGCCTACCTGCTGACCGTCGCCACGCTGATCCCGCTCAGCGGCTGGCTGGCCGCCCGGTACGGGCCCCGCCGGACCATGCTCGGCGCCATCGCGCTGTTCACCCTGGCCTCGCTCGCCTGCGCGGCCAGCTCCGACCTGGCCGAACTGGTCGCCATGCGGGTGCTCCAGGGCGTGGGCGGGGCGATGATGGTCCCGGTCGGCCGAATGGTCGTGCTCGGCCCGGCCGCCAAGCCCGACATCCCCCGGCTGATGGCGTACATCGTCTGGCCCGGGCTGGTCGCCCCCGTGGTCGCCCCGCTGCTGGGTGGGCTGATCACCACCTACGCCGACTGGCACTGGCTGTTCCTGGTCAACCTGCCGCTGGGGCTGGCCGCCTTCGCCGTCACCTGGCGGCTCGTCACCGGCGGCCCGCAGCCGGACTCTCCGCCGCTGGACCGGATCGGGGTGCTGCTCACCTGCGCCGGTCTGGCCGGGGTCACCTGGACCGCCCACCTGCTCTCCGGCACGCCCACCCCCTGGGCCACGGCCGCACTGCTCGGTGCGGCCTCCGCCACCGTGCTGGCCCTCGCCGTCCGGCACCTGCTGCGCGCCCCGCACCCGCTGGTGGCGCTGCGGGTGCTGAGCGCCCCCGGGCTGCGCGCCTCGGTCGTCGGCGGCACGCTCTACTGGGCGGTCGTCGGAGCGGTGCCGTTCCTGCTGCCGCTGCTGTTCGAGGAGGTCTTCGACTGGAGCCCGGTGAAGTCCGGCGCGCTGGTGCTCTTCGTCTTCGTCGGCAACATCGGCGTCAAGCCGGCCACCACCTGGCTGATGAACCGTTTCGGCTTCCGCGTGCTGCTGATGGCCAGCACCCTGGTGCTGGCCGCGACCATGGCCGGCTGCGCGCTGCTCACCGCCGCCACCCCGCCGGTGCTGATCGCGCTGCTGGCCGCGCTGAGCGGCGTGGCCCGCTCCGTCGGCATGACCGGCTACTCGGTCCTGGCCGTCAGCGACACCCCGCCGGAGCGGATGCGCGACGCCAACACCCTGTCGGCGACGCTCACCCAGACGGCGGCCGGGCTGGGCATCGCGGTCGCCGCGGTGGCGCTGCGGCTGGGCGGGGCGATCAGCGGCGACCCGGCGACGGTCTACGGCACCGCCTTCGGCGTGCTCGGCCTGCTGGCCCTGCTCGCCGCCGTCGACGCCTTCCGGCTGCACCCGGCCACCGGTGACGCGGTGCTCCGCCCCGGTGGCGGGCAGCCGACCGGCCCGGCGGGCATCCTCACCGTCGACCGCGCGGCGGCCCCGGCTCCGGCCGCCGAGTAGGCCGCCGAGTAGGCCGCCGCACGGAAACGCGACGGCGCCCCCGTACCGGAGGACCGGTGCGGGGGCGCCGTCGACGCGCTGGGATCGATCAGATCACACGTCAGATGACGCGGATGTTCTCGGCCTGCGGGCCCTTCTGGCCCTGCGTGACCTCGAACTCGACCTTCTGGCCCTCAAGGAGCTCGCGGAAGCCCTGCGCGTTGATGTTCGAGTAGTGAGCGAAGACGTCGGCGCCGCCGCCGTCCTGCTCGATGAAGCCGAAGCCCTTTTCAGCGTTGAACCACTTCACGGTACCGGTGGCCATATTGGTCTCCTTCTTGTACAGGGGCTGGTGCCAGAGCCCACCCTGTGTGGACTCCGTGTCGCCGGGATGATCACCCTGGTCATGAAGAGACCTGCAAAAGCACGAACGCCCGTGATCGCGATCACGGGCGGCCAAACTTAGGGAACCACGCACTGCAACTGATCACCAGAATACAGGGGGAGGGCCGGGGGTCGTCAACAGATTCCGGTGATCTCTACGACCCCCGGATCCGGGCGCCCGCCCGGGTTCTGGGCGCTTTCGCACGGCTTTGGGCGTCCTTGCCCAGAGGTTCCGAAAGGGCTCGGGACCGGCTCCGGCCCACCGGCGACATGCCTCCCGAGCTGCGGTGAACGCGTCGCGTGGTCGTCCGGCCGCGCATCGTGTACGGTTTTGCCCTGTAGTAGTCGTGGTTCTCGACGTTTGTACGCCCGTGATCCCGATCGCGGGCGTTTCTGTTGTTTGCGATCTTCGTCATGAGCAGTGCGGGCGGCGACTGCGGAGTCCGCACGGTGCGGCTCCTGCGCGACTGCATGAGGAGAGCAACAGACATGGCCACCGGTACCGTCAAGTGGTTCAACGCCGAAAAGGGCTTCGGCTTCATCGAGCAGGACGGCGGCGGCGCCGACGTCTTCGCCCACTACTCCAACATCAACGCCCAGGGCTTCCGCGAGCTCCTTGAGGGCCAGAAGGTCGAGTTCGACGTCACGCAGGGCCAGAAGGGCCCGCAGGCCGAGAACATCCGCCCGCTGTAAGGCTCCCCGCCTGAGCGTGTGACCAACGCGATGTGCCCCCGTACCGCTCTGCCGGTACGGGGGCACATCGCGTTTCCGGGGTCCGCGCCGGGTGGCCCCGGTGCGGGGCGCGTGCTTCCGTGGACGGGGTATCCGGGGACCGGGGGCGTGTGAGGAGGACACTGTGGGTGTCGAACCGTACTCGTTGAGGATCCGCCAGGCCGGCAGCTCGCTGGTGCACGTCGCCCGGCGCACCGGCATCGACGCCGAGACCCCCTGCGGCTACCGCCCCGGGGCCGGCCACTACACCGTGGTCGCGGCGGAGCCGGTGAGCTGCCCCGACTGCGTCCGCCACGCCGAGGACCGGCTGGCCGAGGTCCCCGGCGGACGCTGACCGCCGTCCCGCGTCCGCGGCTACCAGCCGCGGGCGCGCCACTCGGCGAGGTGCGGGCGCTCCGCGCCGAGCGTGGTGTCGTCGCCGTGGCCCGGGTAGATCCAGGTCTCGTCGGAGAGCGGGCCGAAGACCTTCTCCTCCAGCCCGTCCATCAGCGAGGTGAAGGCCACCGGGTCGAGGGTCCGCCCGGGGCCGCCCGGGAAGAGGCAGTCGCCGGTGAAGACGTGGGAGTGGCCCTGCGGGTCGTCGTAGACCAGGACGATCGCCCCCGGGGTGTGCCCGATCAGGTGCCGGACGGTCAGCCCGACCTCGCCGACCCGCAGGATGTCGCCGTCCGACAGCTCCAGCGCGGTCGGGATGTCGATCCCCTCGGCGTCGAAGCGCCCGGCCGCCGTCCGGGCCCCGGTCGCGGCGACCACCTCGGCCAGGGCGCTCCAGTGGTCGCGGTGCCGGTGGGTGGTCACCACCGTGGCGAGCCCGTCGCCGACCGTCTCCAGCAGCACCGGCGCCTCGGCGGCGGCGTCGACCAGCAGCTGCTCCCCGGTGGCCCGGCAGCGCAGCAGATAGGCGTTGTTGTCCATGGACCCCACGGCGACCTTGGTGATCACCAGCTGGGGCAGCTCCCGTACGTCCGGCGTTCCGCCGACCTTGACTGCTCCGTGGTACGACATGCGGCTCAGCCTAGCGGGGGCAGGACCGGCAGGTCCGTGATCGGGACACCCAGGTCCGAACCGTCCGAGCGGCCCGACATCCAGGCCACCCGGGCGTGGCCGGGGGCGTCCTCCAGCCGCTTCAGCAGCTCCGGGGCGAGCAGGCCGGAGTCGGTGTGGACGGCGGTCAGCCTCCCCAGCTCCGACTCGACGAACTCGGCCGACCAGTGCTCGGGGCGGTAGTCGAGGCCGAGGTCCACATGGTGGTACTCGATCTCCTTGAGCCGCTTCTCCGGGACGCCCTCGGCCGGGAACGGGCCCAGCCGGTGCGGGACCACGACCGACCAGGCCGCGTCCGGCATGGCCGCGAACTCGCGGTGCAACCCGAGGTCGGCGTCCCGGAGGTCGGTGTACTGCTCGGCCGGGCCGCGTCCGGCGCCGGCCTCGATGTCGCGGTCGCGGGCCTCCGGGCTCGGGTACATCGGGATGGACTGCCCGGTGCGCGCGCCCCGGATCAGGTTGCCCAGGGCGTCGGCGTTGCGGGCGATGTGGGTGAGGACGTGGCCGCGGCTCCAGCCGGGCAGCAGCGAGGGTTCCCGGACCTGCTCGGGCAGCATCGGCCCGACGGAGCGCAGCAGCCGCTCCTGGGCCGCGGCGGCTGCCGCGGCGGCGGTGGCGTGACTGGGGGTGGGCATGGTGTCTCCACATTCGACGCGATGGGTCGTGTCCCGGGTGCCGTACGGTCGTTGCACCGGGTGCGGCAGGAATCACGCTACCGTCGGAATGTCACCCGATCGGGTGAGGGATCGCGATTGCCCTGAAAATCGAACACGTGCTCCCATAGTCTTCAGTGGCCGCAACGGCCGACACGGTGACCGCGCCGACCCGGTGCCTACGATGGTGGACGGACCCAGGTCCGGCACGCGTCCGCGCCGACCGGCTCGACTCCGTCCAGTACGGCCCAGATCAGTACGGCACTGCTCAGTACGACCCTGCCCAGCACGACCACATTCGTCGGGCAGCCCCGGATCGCCCCGTCCAGGACTGCCCGACTCCCGTCCGGAAGGTCCAGAAGCGTGGCAGACCGCCTCGTTGTCCGCGGTGCTCGCGAGCACAACCTCAAGAACGTGTCGCTCGACCTGCCCCGCGACTCCCTCATCGTCTTCACCGGGCTGTCCGGCTCGGGAAAGTCCTCGCTCGCCTTCGACACGATCTTCGCCGAGGGCCAGCGCCGCTACGTCGAGTCGCTCTCCTCCTACGCCCGGCAGTTCCTCGGCCAGATGGACAAGCCGGACGTCGACTTCATCGAGGGCCTCTCCCCGGCCGTCTCGATCGACCAGAAGTCGACCTCCAGGAACCCGCGCTCCACCGTCGGCACCATCACCGAGGTCTACGACTACCTGCGGCTGCTGTTCGCCCGGATCGGCCACCCGCACTGCCCCGAGTGCGGTCGGCCGATCGCCCGGCAGTCGCCGCAGCAGATCGTCGACAAGATCCTGGAGCTGCCCGAGGGCACCAAGTTCCAGCTGCTGAGCCCGCTGGTCCGGGCCCGCAAGGGCGAGTTCGTCGACCTCTTCGCCGACCTCCAGACCAAGGGCTACGCCCGGGCCCGGGTGGACGGCGCGACGGTCCAGCTGACCGAGCCGCCGGTGCTCAAGAAGCAGGAGAAGCACACCATCGACGTGGTCGTCGACCGGCTCACGGTGAAGAAGAGCGCCCAGCGCCGGCTCACCGACTCGGTCGAGACCGCGCTCAAGCTCTCCGGCGGCACGGTCGTGCTGGACTTCGTCGACCTGGCCGAGGACGACCCCGAGCGTGAGCGGATGTACTCCGAGCACCTCTACTGCACCTTCGACGACATCTCCTACGAGGAGCTGGAGCCGCGCTCCTTCTCCTTCAACTCGCCCTTCGGCGCCTGCCCGGAGTGCACCGGCATCGGCACCCGGATGGAGGTGGACCCGGAGCTGATCGTCCCCGACGAGGAGAAGACCCTCGCCGAGGGCGCGATCCACCCCTGGTCGCTGGGCCACACCAAGGAGTACCACCTGCGGTTGATCGGGGCGCTGGCCAAGGAGCTCGGCTTCCGGATGGACATCCCCTGGGCGGGGCTGCCGCAGCGGGCCAAGAAGGCGCTGCTCCACGGCCACAAGACCCAGGTCGAGGTGCGCTTCACCAACCGCTTCGGGCGGGAGCGCTCGTACATCACCGGCTTCGAGGGCGCGGTGCCCTTCGTCCAGCGCCGGCACGCCGACTCGGAGAGCGACAGCAGTCGCGAACGCTTCGAGGGCTACATGCGCGAGGTCCCCTGCCCGGCCTGCCACGGCACCCGGCTGAAGCCGGTGGTGCTGGCGGTCACCATGGCCGGGAAGTCGATCGCCGACGTCGCCGCGATGTCGATCAGCGACTGCGCCGAGTTCCTGGGCGCGATGGAGCTCTCCGAGCGGGAGAAGACCATCGCCGAGCGGGTGCTGAAGGAGGTCAACGAGCGGCTGAGGTTCCTGGTCGACGTCGGCCTGGACTACCTCTCGCTGAACCGGGCGGCCGGGACCCTCTCCGGCGGCGAGGCGCAGCGGATCCGGCTGGCCACCCAGATCGGCTCGGGCCTGGTCGGGGTGCTGTACGTGCTGGACGAGCCCTCGATCGGGCTGCACCAGCGGGACAACCACCGGCTGATCGAGACCCTGGTCCGGCTGCGCGACCTGGGCAACACCCTGATCGTGGTGGAGCACGACGAGGACACCATCCGCACCGCGGACTGGGTCGTCGACATCGGTCCTGGCGCGGGCGAGCACGGCGGCCATGTGGTTCACTCCGGTTCGCGCGAGGGCCTGCTGGCCAACGAGCAGTCGCTGACCGGCGCCTACCTCTCCGGCCGCCGCTCCATCCCGACGCCGGACGTCCGCCGCCCGGTCGACCCGCAGCGGCAGATCACCGTCCACGGTGCCCGCGAGCACAACCTCAAGGACGTCGACGTCAGCTTCCCGCTGGGGATGTTCACGGCGATCACCGGGGTCTCCGGCTCCGGCAAGTCGACGCTGGTCAACGACATCCTCTACACCCACCTCGCCCGCGAGCTGAACGGCGCGCGGAGCGTGCCGGGGCGGCACACCCGGGTCACCGGCACCGAGCTGGTGGACAAGGTGGTCCATGTCGACCAGTCGCCGATCGGCCGCACCCCCCGGTCCAACCCGGCGACCTACACCGGCGTCTTCGACCATGTCCGCCGGCTGTTCGCGGAGACCACGGAGGCCAAGGTCCGGGGCTACCTGCCCGGGCGCTTCTCCTTCAACGTCAAGGGCGGGCGCTGCGAGAACTGCGCCGGCGACGGCACCATCAAGATCGAGATGAACTTCCTGCCGGACGTCTACGTCCCCTGCGAGGTCTGCCACGGGGCCCGCTACAACCGGGAGACCCTGGACGTCCACTACAAGGGCAAGTCCATCGCCGAGGTGCTGGACATGCCGATCGAGGAGGGGCTGGAGTTCTTCGAGGCGGTCCCGCCGATCGCCCGGCACCTGCGGACGCTCACCGACGTCGGCCTCGGCTACGTCCGGCTGGGCCAGTCCGCGCCGACCCTGTCGGGCGGCGAGGCGCAGCGCGTGAAGCTGGCCTCGGAGCTGCAGAAGCGCTCCACCGGCCGCACCGTCTACGTCCTGGACGAGCCCACCACCGGGCTGCACTTCGAGGACATCAGCAAGCTGATCAAGGTGCTGACCGGCCTGGTGGAGAAGGGCAACACGGTCATCGTCATCGAGCACAACCTGGACGTGATCAAGACCGCCGACTGGGTCGTCGACATGGGCCCCGAGGGCGGCAACGGCGGCGGCATGGTCGTCGCCGAGGGCACGCCGGAGCAGATCGCCCTGGTCGGCGAGAGCCACACCGGCAAGTTCCTCCGCGACATCCTGGGCGACCGGGTGTTCGAGGAGGAGGCAGCCGCCAAGCGAAAGCCCGCCGCCAAGAAGGCCGCCGCGAAGAAGGCCGTCGCGAAGAAGCCCGTCGCGAAGAAGGCTGTCGCCAAGAAGGCGGCCGGGCGGTCGAAGACCGGCTAAGTGATCCACAGGCAGGGCGCATAGGGTGCACCCGGGGCCGCAACCAGCCCCGGGTGCCGCGCGTTGTGCCGAGTGCACCCCCGTCGTCTGCCTCCGGAGCAAGCCGATCATGTCGCAGCCCACCACCGCCCCGCTGGACCTGCAGCACCCCGCCGAATCCGGCGCCGAGCCCTGCTGCGGCGGCTGCGGGCCCTCGCGGCGCAGCCTGCTGCGCGGCGCCGCCGCGGTCGGGGTGGCGGGCGCCGCCGCCGTCGGTCTCGCGGCCTGCTCCTCCGGCTCCTCCGGCTCCTCCTCGTCCTCCGCGAGCGGCCCGACGACGCTGGGTCCGACCAGTGACGTCGCCGTCGGCGGCGGCAAGCTGTACAAGTCGGACAAGGTGGTGGTGACCCAGCCGACCGCAGGCGTCTTCAAGGCGTTCAGCGCGATCTGCACCCACCAGGGCTGCCTGGTGGACGGGGTCTCCAGCGGGGTGATCCAGTGCCCCTGCCACGGCAGCGAGTTCAACATCACCACCGGTGCGGTGGTCCAGGGCCCGGCCCCCACCCCGCTGCCGGAGAAGACGCTCACCGTCTCCGACGGCAAGATCGTCGTCACCCTCTGAGCACTGCGCCCACCCGCCGCCGGGGGCATGCCGTATGTTCGCCGGCCGCTCCGCGGCGCATGCTGGTCCTGGGCGGACGCCGGCTCGGCGGCGCCGGTGGGACGTTGGAGGGGGAGCCGATGGGGGCCGAACTCGCGGAGCTGGCCAGCTCCGGGGCCACGACGCTGGTCGGGCTGCTGGTCTCGGACTCGTGGGAGCAGGTGAAGCAGCGCGTCGGCGCGCTGTTCGCCCGGGGCCGTTCGGAGCAGGCGGCCACCGAGGAACTGGAGCTGTCCCGGGCGGAGTTGATCGCCGCGCGGGAGGCCGGGGACACCGGCACGGCGGCGGACGCCGAGGCGGCCTGGCGGGTCCAGCTGCGCCGGGTGCTGCTGGCCGACCCGGCCGCCGTGGCGGAGCTGGAGGCGCTGCTGCGGGAGATCGGGCCGCCGCAGCCGGAGGCCGCCGGCGGCTCCCTGCACAACTCGATCACCGGCCCGGTGCGCAACAGCACGGTCGTCCAGGCCCGTGACACCCGGATCGGCAGCATCGGCCCGCCCCCGGCCCGCGACCGCCGGCCCTGACACCGCGGGCGGCGCGGGCGGCGCCGACGATCGCGGGGCGTGCTGTCGGACCCGGGCGCTAGTGTCTTCACTGTCTCGGCTGATCCGTTCGCAGGGAGTTCCGCCCGTATGTCGTCACCGCCTCGTGTGTGCTGGTCAGCCGCAGCGTGCCGGGCTGGGGGTTCCTGATGGCCGACCCGTCCGCCTACCGCCCCGCGCCGGGGCAGATCCCGACCTCCCCGGGCGTCTACAAGTTCCGGGACGCCCAGCACCGGGTGATCTACGTCGGGAAGGCCAAGAGCCTGCGCCCCAGGCTCAGCAGCTACTTCCAGGACCTGGCCAACCTCCACCCGCGCACCCGGCAGATGGTCACCACGGCGGCCTCGGTCGAGTGGACCGTGGTCGGCACCGAGGTCGAGGCGCTCCAGCTGGAGTACAGCTGGATCAAGGAGTTCGACCCCCGCTTCAACGTCAAGTACCGCGACGACAAGAGCTACCCCTCGCTGGCGGTGACCCTGAACGAGGAGTTCCCCCGGGTCCAGGTGATGCGCGGGCCGAAGAAGCGCGGGGTGCGCTACTTCGGCCCCTACGGGCACGCCTGGGCGATCCGGGAGACGGTCGACCTGATGCTCCGGGTCTTCCCGGTCCGGACCTGCTCCGCCGGGGTCTTCAAGCGGGCCGAACAGGTCGGCCGGCCCTGCCTGCTCGGCTACATCGGCAAGTGCTCGGCGCCCTGCGTCGGCCGGATCTCGCCCGAGGACCACCGGGCGCTGGCCGAGGAGTTCTGCGACTTCATGGCCGGCCGCACCGGCGCCTACCTGCGCCGGCTCGAACAGGAGATGAAGCAGGCCGCCGCCGAGATGGAGTACGAGCGGGCCGGGCGGCTGCGCGACGACATCGAGGCGTTGAAGCGCGCCATGGAGAAGAACGCGGTCGTCCTCGCCGACGGCACCGACGCCGACCTGCTCGCCCTCGCCGAGGACGAGTTGGAGGCCGCGGTGCAGATCTTCCACGTCCGCGGCGGCCGGGTGCGCGGCCAGCGCGGCTGGGTCACCGACAAGGTCGAGAACGTCGACACCGCCGGGCTGGTCGAGCACGCGCTGCTCCAGCTCTACGGGGAGGAGCGCGGGGAGGCGGTGCCGCGCGAGGTACTGGTCCCGGCGCTGCCGGACCCGGTCGGGCCGATCGCCGAGTGGCTCAGCGAGCGCCGGGGCAGCCGGGTCGACCTGCGGGTCCCGCAGCGCGGCGACAAGCGGGAGCTGATGGTGACGGTGGAGCGCAACGCCGCCCAGGCGCTGTCGCTGCACAAGACCAAGCGCGCCTCCGACCTCACCACCCGCAGCGTGGCGCTGCAGGAGATCGCCGACGCCCTCGGCCTGGACACCGCCCCGCTGCGGATCGAGTGCTACGACATCTCCCACCTCCAGGGCCAGGACGTGGTCGCCTCCATGGTCGTCTTCGAGGACGGGCTGGCCCGCAAGAGCGAGTACCGGCGCTTCGCGATCAAGTCCTTCGAGGGCCAGGACGACGTCCGCTCGATGCACGAGGTGATCACCCGCCGCTTCAAGCACACCGAGCAGCCCAAGGAGCGGGACGAGGAGACCGGGAAGCCGCGCCGCTTCGCCTACCCGCCGCAGCTGATCGTGGTCGACGGCGGCGAGCCGCAGGTCGCCGCCGCCCAGCGGGCGCTGACCGAGCTCGGGGTGCACGACGTCGCGCTCTGCGGGCTGGCCAAGCGGCTGGAGGAGGTCTGGCTCCCGGGCGAGGACGACCCGGTGGTGCTGCCGCGCAGCAGCGAGGGCCTGTACCTGCTGCAGCGGGTCCGCGACGAGGCGCACCGGTTCGCCATCACCTACCAGCGGCAGAAGCGCGCCAAGCGGCTCACCGCTGGCGGCCTGGACGACGTCCCCGGGCTCGGCGAGGCCCGGCGGCAGGCGCTGCTGAAGCACTTCGGCTCGGTCAGGCGGATGCGCACCGCGACGGTCGAGGAGATCTGCGCGGTCCCGGGGTTCGGCCCGCGCACGGCGGCGGTTGTTGTGGCAGCGTTGGCCTCGATGACACCGGCTGCTCCTACCGTTAACACGGCGACCGGGGAGGTCATCACCGATGGTGATGTCACTCGTGCGAGTGACACAGGGAAGCCGCAGACGGCCGCGAGCGTTGAGGTTGATGATGCGAGCGAAAGCGGGGAGAAGAAGTGACTGTGTCTGGTAGTACCACCGGTGCCGTCGGCACCGTGGAGGTGCCCGAGGTGGTGCCCGAGTTGGTGATCATCTCGGGCATGTCGGGGGCGGGCCGGAGCACCGCCGCGAAGTGCCTGGAGGATCTCGGCTGGTTCGTGGTCGACAACCTGCCGCCGTCGCTGATACCGACCATGGTGGACCTCGGGGCGCGCTCCCAGGGAGCGGTCGCCCGGATAGGCGCGGTGGTCGACGTCCGCGGCCGCAGCTTCTTCGACGACCTGCTGGCCTCGCTGGAGGACCTGGAGCGGCGCGGCGTCCGGCTGCGGGTGGTCTTCCTGGAGGCCTCCGACGACGCCCTGGTCCGGCGGTTCGAGAGCGTCCGCCGACCGCACCCGCTGCAGGGCGAGGGGCGGATCGTGGACGGCATCGCCCAGGAGCGGACCCTGCTGCGCGACCTGCGCGGCGAGGCCGACCTGGTGATCGACACCTCCGACCTCAACGTCCACGAACTCCGGGCCAAGATGGACGCGCAGTTCGCCGACGACCAGGAGCCGCAGCTGCGGGCCACGGTGATGTCCTTCGGTTTCAAGTACGGCCTGCCGGTCGACGCCGACCTGGTCGTCGACTGCCGGTTCCTGCCGAACCCGCACTGGGTCCCCGAGCTCCGCGCGCGTACCGGGACCGACGAGGAGGTCGCCCGCTACGTCTTCGACCAGCCCGGGGCCAAGGAGTTCCTGGACCAGTACGCGGATCTGCTGCGCATCGTCACCGACGGCTACCGGCGCGAGGGCAAGCGCTACATGACGGTTGCCGTAGGCTGCACCGGAGGCAAGCACCGCAGCGTGGCCATGTCGGAACGGCTGGCCAAGCGGCTGATCTCGGACGGCCTGGAAACGGTGCTGGTGCACCGCGACATGGGCCGCGAGTAGGGCGCGACCGGCAGCAGGACCGGACGGGCAGCGGGGCGGCGGGGCAGCAACGGCGCGGTAGAGGGGCACGGGTGTCGGCACACATCATCGGTGGGCGGCAGATCCGGCGCCGCCGTGGGGCGCCGCGGATCGTCGCGCTCGGCGGCGGCCAGGGGCTGTCCGCCTCGCTGTCGGCACTGCGGCGGCTCACCGGCGAGCTCACGGCCGTGGTCACGGTCGCCGACGACGGCGGCTCCAGCGGGCGGCTGCGCGCCGAGTTGGGCGTGCTGCCGCCGGGGGACCTGCGCAAGGCGCTGGCCGCCCTGTGCGGGGACGACGAGTGGGGCCGGACCTGGTCCGAGGTCATCCAACACCGCTTCCAGAGCAACGGCGACCTGCACGGCCACGCGGTCGGCAACCTGCTGATCGTGGCGCTGTGGGAGAAGTTGGGCGATCCGGTCGAGGCGCTGGCCTATGTCGGCCGGCTGCTGGGCGCGCACGGCCGGGTGCTGCCGATGTCCGCCGTGCCGCTGGACATCGAGGCCACCGTCCGGGGCCTGGACCCGGCCTTCCCCGAGCGGATGGACACCGTCCGGGGCCAGGCCGAAGTGGCGGTCACCCCGGGCGAGGTGGAGTCGGTACGGCTGCTGCCGCAGGACCCGCCGGCCGTGCCCGAGGCGGTCGAGGCGGTGCTGGAGGCGGACTGGGTGGTGCTCGGTCCCGGCTCCTGGTTCACCAGCGTGCTGCCGCACCTGATGGTCCCTCAGCTGCGCACCGCACTGGTCGAGGCCAGGGCCCGAAAGGTGCTGGCGCTCAACCTGGTTGCGCAGCCCGGCGAGACCGAGGGCTTCTCCCCGCAGCGGCACCTGGAGGTCTTCGGTGCGCATGCGCCGGAGCTGACGGTCGACTTCGTGCTCGCCGACAAGGAGGCCGTGGCCGACGCGGAGGCGCTGCGCAGTGCGGCCAAGCGTCTGGGGGCCGAACTCGTGCTCGACGACGTCGCGGCGGTGGAGCCGGGCACCCGAGTCCCCTCCGGGCGACACGACCCGGAGCTTCTGGCGGCCGCGTACGACCGGATCTTCAGGATGCATGGAAGGATCGCGCCATGGCGATGACGGCAGCGGTGAAGGACGAAATCAGCCGACTCCCCGTCACCCGGGCCTGTTGCCGCAAGGCGGAGGTGTCGGCGGTTCTGCGGTTCGCGGGCGGTCTGCACATTGTGGGCGGACGCATCGTGATCGAGGCGGAGCTCGACACCGGAGTGGCGGCACGGCGACTGCGCAAGGACCTGCTGGAGATCTTCGGGCACTCCTCGGAGCTGGTGGTGATGGCCCCCGGCGGTCTGCGACGCGGCAGCCGGTACGTGGTGCGGGTGGTGAAGGACGGCGAACTGCTGGCCCGGCAGACGGGCCTGGTGGACGGGCGGGGACGCCCGATCCGGGGGCTTCCCCCGGCGGTGGTCTCCGGGGCGACCTGTGACGCGGAGGCGGCCTGGCGCGGCGCCTTCCTGGCCCACGGGTCGCTCACCGAGCCGGGCAGGTCCTCCTCGCTGGAGGTCACCTGCCCCGGCTCGGAGGCGGCGCTGGCGCTGGTCGGCGCGGCCCGGCGGCTGGGCATCCCGGCCAAGGCCCGCGAGGTGCGCGGGGTGGACCGGGTGGTGATCAGGGACGGCGACGCGATCGGCGCGCTGCTGACCCGGCTGGGCGCGCACGAGTCGCTGCTGGCCTGGGAGGAGCGGCGGATGCGCCGCGAGGTCCGGGCGACGGCGAACCGGCTGGCCAACTTCGACGACGCCAACCTGCGCCGCTCGGCTCGGGCCGCGGTCGCGGCCGGCGCCCGGGTGCAGCGGGCGCTGGAGATCCTCGGCGAGGAGGTCCCGGAGCACCTGGCCGCGGCCGGGCGGCTGCGGATGGAGCACAAGCAGGCCTCGCTGGAGGAGCTGGGCTCGCTGGCCGACCCGCCGCTGACCAAGGACGCGGTGGCCGGCCGGATCCGCCGACTGCTGGCGATGGCCGACAAGCGGGCCTCGGAGCTGGGCCTGCCGAGCACCGAGCACAACCTGTCCGAGGCCGAGGAGATGGTGGCCGGCTGAGGGCGCTCCGGCGGGAACCGGCCGGGTTCGCCCGTTCGGCGGCGCTCCCGCCGCCTCCCGGTCCGGCCCGACGGCCCGTCCGACGTACCGCCCCGGGGTGTCCGCGCCCCGGGGCGGTCGCGTTCCCGCTGGAGCGGGTCCGTCAACCCCGGTGCGGACGGCGGCGCATGGGTGCAGGCACCCGGCGCACGCCCGGTACGCACGCCCGCTGATCGGGGGTTGAGGGGCCGGGCGCGCCCAGTGTTCGCACCGGACGGATGTGCTCTCGGACACGCTTGCGGGGTAGGGTTTCAAGCGGTCGGGGACATCCCATTCCAGCTCGTCGGCTCCATGAGCCGGCGTATCAGCGAGGAGATCGGTTCGTGACGATCCGGGTAGGCATCAACGGGTTCGGCCGCATTGGCCGCAACTTCTTCCGTGCGGTTATCGCCCAGGGCGCGGACATCGAAATCGTCGGTGTCAACGACCTGACCGACACCAAGACCCTGGCACACCTGCTGAAGTACGACTCGACCCTGGGTACCCTGCACGCCGAGGTGACCCACACCGACGACAGCATCACCGTGGACGGCAAGACCTTCAAGGTCTCCGCCGAGCGCGACCCGGCCAAGCTCGCCTGGGGCGAGCTGGGTGCGGACATCGTGATCGAGTCCACCGGCTTCTTCACCAAGGGCGATGCCGCCGCCAAGCACCTCACCGCGGGTGCCAAGAAGGTCCTGATCTCGGCGCCCGCGTCGGACGAGGACATCACCATCGTCATGGGTGTCAACGACGACAAGCTTGACGTCAGCAAGCACAACATCATCTCCAACGCCTCCTGCACCACCAACTGCGTGGCGCCGATGGCGAAGGTCCTGCACGAGGCCTTCGGCATCGCCAAGGGCATGATGACGACGGTGCACGCCTACACCAACGACCAGGTCACCCTGGACTTCCCGCACAAGGACCTGCGTCGCGCCCGCGCCGCGGCCCTGAGCATCATCCCGACCTCCACCGGTGCCGCCAAGGCCACCGCGCTGGTGCTGCCGGAGCTCAAGGGCAAGCTGGACGGCACCTCGCTGCGCGTCCCGGTCCCGACCGGCTCGATCACCGACCTGGTGGTCGACCTGGAGCGCGAGGTCACCAAGGACGAGGTCAACGCGGCCTTCCTGAAGGCCTCCCAGGGCAGCCTCAAGGGCTACCTGTACTACAACGAGGACGAGATCGTCTCCCGCGACATCGTCAACTCGCCGTACTCCTGCATCTTCGACGCCCCGCTGACCATGGTCCAGGGCAACCAGGTGAAGATCTTCGGCTGGTACGACAATGAGTGGGGCTACTCCAACCGCCTGGTCAACCTGACCTCGCTGGTCGGCAGCCAGCTCTGACGAGTTCGGCACACGTGATGTGAGGCAGGGTCCGGACGCCATGTCCGGGCCCTGCCTGCGTCGCCCGCTCGTCCCGACCGTCCTCCCCCCGCCCTCGTCCGCTCCCACAGGAGATACCAGACCGTGCAGACCATCGACGACCTCGACGTCGCCGGCCAGCGGGTATTCGTCCGCGCCGACCTCAATGTGCCGCTGTCCGGCACCACCATCACCGACGACGGCCGGATCCGCGCCGTCGCGCCGACCATCGCCAAGCTGGTGGGCAAGGGCGCGAAGGTGATCGTCGCCTCGCACCTGGGCCGTCCCAAGGGCGCCCCCGACCCCCAGTACACCCTCGGCCCGGTGGCCGTGCGGCTGGCCGAGATCCTCGGCCAGGACGTCACCTTCGCCAATGACACGGTCGGCGAGAGCGCCGCCCAGGCCGTGGCCGAGATGCAGGACGGCGACGTCGTCGTGCTGGAGAACCTGCGCTTCAACCCCGGCGAGACCAGCAAGGACGACGCCGAGCGCGGCGCCTTCGCGGACCAGCTCGCCACCCTGGCCGACCTCTACGTCGGCGACGGCTTCGGCGCCGTCCACCGCAAGCACGCCTCGGTCTACGACCTGCCGGCCCGACTGCCGCACGCGGTCGGCCTGCTGATCGAGAAGGAGGTGGCGGTCCTCAAGCGGCTCACCGAGGACGTCGAGCGCCCCTACGCCGTGGTGCTCGGCGGCTCCAAGGTCTCCGACAAGCTCGGCGTGATCGACAACCTGCTCGGCAAGGCCGACCGGATCCTGATCGGCGGCGGGATGGTCTTCACCTTCCTCGCGGCCAAGGGCTACGGCGTCGGCAGCAGCCTGGTGCAGACCGACCAGATCCCGGCGGTCCAGGAGTACCTGAAGCGCGCCGAGCAGAACGGCGTGGAGTTCGTGCTCCCGGTCGACATCGCGGTCGCCTCCGCCTTCCCCGACCTCAAGGCCGACGACGCGCCGGTGGCGGACTACGCGGTGGTCCCGGCCGACGCGATCCCGGCCGGCCGGATGGGCCTGGACATCGGCCCGGAGACCGCCAAGCTCTTCGCCGCGAAGCTCGCGGACGCGAAGACCGTGTTCTGGAACGGCCCGATGGGCGTGTTCGAGCACCCGAGCTTCGCCCAGGGCACCGCCGCGGTGGCCGAGGCGCTGGCCGACGGCGACTCCTTCTCGGTGGTCGGCGGCGGCGACTCGGCCGCGGCCGTGCGCATCCTCGGCTTCGACGAGAAGAAGTTCGGCCACATCTCGACGGGTGGCGGCGCCAGCCTGGAGTACCTCGAAGGCAAGACCCTGCCCGGCCTCGCCGCACTGGAGAACTGAGAACATGAGCACTGCGCGTACCCCGCTGATGGCGGGCAACTGGAAGATGAACCTCAACCACCTTGAGGCCATCGCCCACACCCAGAAGATCAACTTCGGGCTGAACGACAAGGACTTCGCGGCCGTCGAGGTCGCGGTCCTGGTCCCGTTCACCGACCTGCGGTCGGTGCAGACGCTGACCGACGGCGACAAGATGAAGATCAAGTACGGCGCCCAGGACATCTCGGTGCACGACTCCGGCGCCTACACCGGCGAGATCTCCGGCCCGATGCTGTCCAAGCTGAAGTGCACCTATGTGGCGATCGGCCACTCGGAGCGGCGCCAGTACCACGGCGAGACCGAGCCGGTCGTCAACGCCAAGGTCAAGGCCGCGTTCCGGCACGGCATCGTGCCGATCCTGTGCGTCGGCGAGGGCCTGGACGTCCGCAAGGCCGGCAACCAGGTCCCCTTCACCCTCGCCCAGCTGGACGGGGCGCTGGAGGACGTGCCGGCCGCCGACGCCGAGCGCATCGTCGTCGCCTACGAGCCGGTGTGGGCCATCGGCACCGGCGAGGTGGCCACCCCGGAGGACGCGCAGGAGGTCTGCGCCGCGATCCGGACCCGCCTCGGCGAGCTGTACAGCCCCGAGCTGGCCGACAAGGTCCGGGTACTCTACGGGGGTTCGGTCAAGGCTTCGAACGCGGCGGGCATCATGGCCAAGCCGGATGTCGACGGCGCGCTCATCGGCGGGGCGGCGCTGGACCCCGAGGAGTTCGTGAAGATCGTCCGCTATCGGGACCAGGCAGTAGGCTGACCGGCCGAACCGTCGTACGCTAGGGCCGGAGCAGTGGCAGCACCACCGCTCCGGCCTTGTGCCAAGCACCCACACAAGAGATTGGTTCCGCCGTGGTCCTCTGCTTCTCCATCGCGTTGATCTTCTTCAGCGTGATGATGGTGGTCCTGGTCCTGCTCCACAAGGGCAAGGGCGGCGGTCTGTCCGACATGTTCGGTGGCGGCGTGTCCTCCACCGGCGGCGGCTCCGCCGTGGCCGAGCGCAACCTCGACCGCATCACCATCATCATGGGTGTCGGCTGGTTCGCCTGCATCATCATTCTCTCGCTGCTGTTGAAGGCCAAGAACGGCTGACCCCCGGCGGCGAATTGCACCAATACACCCTGCGGTAGCCCGTCTGTGCGAGAACTGACGGAGTGTCGCCCGGCCGCCTATCATGGTGGCAGTTGTCGCCAGTGACGGTGACGGACCGTGTGCGCGCGGTCCGTACACTGGGACAATTCCGTCGCCGGGGGGCGCGGGAACACCGTGGGGACCGAGCCACGTTGGCACGGAAGAACTCCCAGGTGGCCGGCGCTACGCACGATCACGCAGGGAGTCGCACCGTGGCAAGTGGCAACGCTATCCGTGGCAGCAGGGTCGGGGCCGGCCCCATGGGTGAGGCCGAGCGCGGCGAGTCCGCCCCCCGGCTCCGGATCTCCTTCTGGTGTGCCAACGGGCACGAGACCCGTCCCTCCTTCGCCTCCGACGCCCAGCTCCCGGAGACCTGGGACTGCCCCCGGTGCGGATTCCCGGCCGGCCCGGACGAGGAGAACCCGCCGGCCCCGCCGCGTACCGAGCCCTACAAGACCCACCTCGCCTACGTCCGCGAACGGCGCACCGACGCCGACGGTGAGGCGATCCTGGCCGAGGCGCTGGCCAAGCTGCGCGGCGAGGTCTGACGCACGGCCCGACAACTCCTGGCTCCATCGGTCGAACTGACGCATCGTCAGATTTTCTGTCGCCGGACCGCAGTCGGCACCCGATCGCGTCTTCCCTAACAAGTATTTGGTAGGTTAACGTGCCGGTAGCCGCGCACGGGCGCGGACCGCACGGTGCACCCCGCGGTGCGCCCAGTGGACGGAACGACATGCAGAGCAAGGACCTCACCGGCAACGGCCCCCGGAGCACCGGCGGGGCCGTGCCCTCGCGGCGCGAGGAGCTGCTGGCCACCGCTGCCGAGGTGTTCGCCCGGCAGGGCTACGACGCGACCACGGTCCGGGAGATCGCCGACGCGGCCGGCATCCTGGCCGGCAGCCTCTACTACCACTTCGACTCCAAGGAGTCGATCCTCGACGAGATCCTCTCCGGCTTCCTGGACGAGCTCTGGACCGGCTACGACGCCGTCCTCGGGGCCGGGCTCGGCCCCCGGGCGACGCTGGAGGCGCTGGTGGTCGAGTCCTTCCGGGAGATCGACCGGCACCACGACGCCGTCGCCATCTACCAGCGCGAGCGCCACCTCGCCGGGCAGCCCCGCTTCGGCTACCTCGCCGAGTCGATGCACCGCTTCGAGCACATCTGGCAGGGCACGCTGGAACGGGGGGTGGCCGAGGGCGAGTTCCGGGCCGACCTCGACCTGCGGCTGGCCTACCGCTTCGTCCGCGACACCGTCTGGGTCGCCGCGTCCTGGTACCGCCCCGGCGGGCGGCACGACGCGGCGGAGATCGCCCGGCAGTACCTCGGCCTGCTGCTGGACGGCATCGCCGCGCACTGACCGGTTCCGCCCGCCCCGTTCCGCCCGACCCGTTCTGCCCGACCCGTTCCGTCCGACCGTGCCATCCCGACCCGTGCCACCCAGATCCAGGAGGTAGGAACCATGCCCGAGGCCTATATCGTCGAGGCTGTCCGCACCCCCGTCGGCCGCAAGGGCGGCGGCCTGGCCGCCGTCCACCCCGCCGACCTCGGCGCGCATGTGCTGCAGGCCCTGGTCACCCGCAGCGGCATCGATCCGGCGCTGGTCGAGGACGTGGTCTTCGGCTGCCTGGACACGGTGGGACCGCAGTCCGGTGACATCGCCCGGACCAGTTGGCTGGCGGCCGGGCTGCCGGAGGAGGTGCCCGGGGTCACCATCGACCGGCAGTGCGGCTCCTCGCAGCAGGCGGTGCACTTCGCCGCGCAGGCGGTGATGTCGGGGACCAGCGACCTGGTCGTGGCGGGCGGCACCCAGAGCATGTCGCAGATCCCGATCGGCTACTCCTCACGCGAGGCGGCGGTGCCGCTGGGGCTGACCGAGGGGCCGTTCGCCGGCTCGGTCGGCTGGCGTGCCCGCTACGGCGACCAGCCGGTCAGCCAGTTCCTCGGCGCCGAGATGATCGCCGAGAAGTGGGGCATCTCCCGCGAGCAGATGGAGGAGTTCGCGCTCCGCTCGCACCAGCGGGCGGTCCGGGCGATCGACGAGGGCCGGTTCGACCGCGAGATCGCCCCCTACGGCGAGGTGGTGCACGACGAGGGTCCGCGCCGCGACACCACCCTGGCCAAGATGGCCGGGCTGAAGACGCTGGCCCCCGGCGGCCGGGTGACCGCCGCGCTCTCCTCGCAGGTCTCCGACGGGGCCTCGGCCATGCTCATCGCCTCCGAGCGCGCGGTGCGGGAGTACGGACTCACCCCGCGCGCCCGGGTGCACCACCTGTCGGTGCGCGGCGAGGACCCGATCCGGATGCTCTCCGCGCCGATCCCGGCCACCGCGTACGCGCTGAAGAAGACCGGGATGTCGATCGGGGAGATGGACCTGGTCGAGATCAACGAGGCCTTCGCGCCGGTGGTGCTGGCCTGGCTCAAGGAGACCGGCGCGGACCCGGAGCGGGTCAATGTCAACGGCGGCGCGATCGCGCTCGGCCACCCGCTGGGCGCGACCGGCGTCCGGCTGATGACCACGCTGTTGCACGAGCTGGAGCGGACCGGCGGCCGCTACGGGCTGCAGACCATGTGCGAGGGCGGCGGCCAGGCCAACGTCACTGTCATCGAGCGGCTGTAGCCCGTCGAACGGCCGTGGTGCGGCGCCCCGGCACCCGGAGTCGACGGATCGTCAGCTCTGGGCGCCGGGGCTGACCGCCGGCCCCGGTGCGGTGGCGACCGGGCCGGGCGGGGGAGTGGCGTAGGCGCGGGCCACGGTGGCGCGGTCGAACACCCGCCAGGTGCTGATCGAGACCAGGACCGCGACCACGAAGGCGATCCAGTAGGGCGCGGTCAGCCCGAACCGGGAGGCGACCAGGCCGCCCAGCACCGCACCGAGGCAGTTGCCCCCGGCCGCGATGAACAGGTTGGTGCTGCCGACGCGGCCCAGCATCTCCGGCGGGGTCAGTCGTTGCCGCAGCGAGTTGGCCACGATGTTCCAGAGCGACCCGTGCACGCCGAAGGCCACGAAGGCGGCTCCGATCAGGTAGGCGCTGTGCGAGGCCGCGAGGCAGAGGTGCAGCCCGGCCTCGATCACCAGGCCGATCCTGACCGTCCAGGTCGGCGTGACCCTGGCCACCAGCCGGTCGCCGAAGACCGAGCCCAGCACCCCGCCGACCGCCATGCAGGTGAACAGCAGGCCGTAGCCCACCGACCCCAGGTGGAGCCGGTCCTTGGCCAGCAGGACCAGGACGGCGGTGGTGGCGGTCAGGGTGATGTTCAGCAGGCCGATCAGCACGGCCATGGTCCGCAGCAGCCGCTGGCGGGCCAGCCAGCGGAAGCCCTCGACGATGTCGGCCCGGACCGAGCTCCGCGGCCCGCTCTCCTCCGTCGGTCGGCGTGCCGAGCGGTAGGTCCCGCCGACCGTGCCGATCAGCACGGCGCTGGCCGCGTAGGTGGTGGAGTTGACGAAGAACGGACTGCACGCCGCGGTGACGAAGAGGAAGCCGCCGAGGGGTCCGGCGACCATCTGCTGCATCAGCGTCGTGCCGCCGACCAGCCAGCCGTTGGCCCGCTCCAGCCGCTCACGCGGCACCACCGAGGGGAGCAGCGCCTGGCCGGCCGAACGGAAGACGATCTCACCGGTGTTGATGGTGAAGAGCACCGCGAAGAGCAGCGGGATGCTGTCGCGGCCGGTCGCCACGGCCGTGCCCAGGACGGCGGTCGCGGCCACCCGGACCCAGTCCACCAGCACCATCAGCCGCCGCCGGTCGACCCGGTCGACCAGTACCCCGCCGGGCAGCGCGAACAGCAGCCAGGGCAGCCAGGCGATGCCGGTGGCCGCCGATACCACCAGCGGACTGCTGCTGCGGGAGGCCACCAGCAGCGGTGCGGCGATCGTGGTGAGGCCGCTGCCGAGAGCCGAGGTGGTGCTTGCCGCGCAGAGCTTCACGAAGCGCGCGCCCAGCGGTTCTGCCGTGCTTGCTGCCATGGTCTTCGAACCTAGCAAAGCGGCGACGGGGGGTCATCCGAGTTTTCGCCCCGGTGGCAGCGCGCCGCCGATCACGGTGGCCACCACCTGCCGGAGGGCCGCCGGCTCCGGCCGGGCGCTCTCGCGGTCGGCGAAGAGCAGGTGGCCGGCGCCGATCAGGGTGGGGGCGAGCGGCCGCAGGTCGGCCTCGGCCGCGATCCGGCCCAGCCGCTGTTCGGCGGCGAGGTACCCGGCGAGCATGGCGGTGGCCTCGGCCAGCAGCGGGACGCCGCGCGGGGTGGTCCGGCGCAGCCGGGCGCGCAGCTCGTCGCGGAAGGTGACCAGGCCGACGACGGCCACGGCGACCGGGTCGAACAGGGCGCCCAGCGCGTCAGCGAGGTTGCCGGTGACGGTGCCGGTCCCCGCGGCGGTGTGGAGGGCGGCGGACTGGGCCGCGATCCGGCCGATCCGGTCCAGCACCAGCGCCTCCAGGAAGTCGTCGAAGTCGGCGAAGTGCCGGTGCAGGACGCCCTTGGCGCAGCCGGCCTCGGCGGTGACCGCCCTGCTGGTCAGAGCGTTCGGCCCGGCCTGGAGCAGCAGTCGCTCGGCGGCGTCGAACAGCTGTGTGCGCGGGTCCTGGAAGGCCACCCCTGTCGGCACCGTGGGTCCTCTCGTCCGTCTCTGCGACACCCGCGCCATTGAGGAGTGGGCGTCCGCCCACTATGGTGGGCGCATGCCCACTCTACCGCCGGAGAACGTACCCCCCACCCCTCCCGAGCCCCATCGGCAGCGGCTGGTGGCCGAGTCCTTCGGGGCCGACGCCGAGCGCTACGACCGCACCCGACCCCGCTACCCCGAGGCGCTGGTGCGGCGGATCGCCACCGCGAGCCCCGGCCCCGACCTCCTCGACGTCGGCTGCGGCACCGGCATCGCCGCCCGGCAGTTCCTGGCCGCGGGCTACCGGGTGCTCGGTGTCGAACCCGACGCCCGGATGGCCGTCGTGGCCCGGCAGTTCGGCCTGCCGGTCGAGGAGGCCGGCTTCGAGGGCTGGGACCCGGCCGGCCGGAAGTTCGACGTGGTGGTGGCCGGCCAGGCCTGGCACTGGATCGACCCGGTGGCGGGCGCGGCCAAGGCCGCCTCGGTGCTGCGCCCCGGTGGGCTGCTGGCGGCCTTCTGGAACGTCTTCGAACTCCCGCCCGAGGTCCTGACGGCCGTCGACGAGGTCTGCGCCCGGGTGCTGCCCGACTCGCCGTTCCGGTACCGCGCCGAACCCGGAGCGGCCCTGCAGGCCTACGACTCGCTGCTGGCCCGCGCCGCCGAGGGCATCCGCGCGGCGGGCGGCCTGGGCGAGCCCGAGCAGTGGCGCCAGGACTGGGCTTGGACCTGCACCCGGGACGCCTGGCTGGACCAGATGCCCACCCAGGGCGCCTTCACCAGGCTCCCGCCGGAGCAGTTGGCCGAGGTGCTGGCCGCGGCCGGCGCCGCCATCGACGCCCTCGGCGGCAGCTTCCCGATGCGCTACACCACGGTCGCCCTGATCGCGGTGCGCGGCTGACCGGACCTGCCGACCCCACCCCCTGGAACACCGGTGGCCCCGGCCGTGCAACCCTTCCCCGGTCGCGCGCATTAGACGGGTGGAAACGACCGGCACCAGGAAACAGGGGGAACGCCCATGGCGGAGCGGAAGCGCGACGCCGAGTTCGTCGAGTACGTGAGCAGCAGGTCGGCCTGGCTGCGGAAGACCGCCTACCTGCTCTGCGGGGACTGGCACCGCGCCGACGACCTCGTCCAGACCAGCATCACCAAGCTGTACGTCAACTGGGGCCGGGCGGGCGGAGTCGAGAACATCGACGGCTACGCCCGGACCGTCCTGGTCAACACCTTCCTGGCCGAGCAGCGCGCGCCCTGGGTCCGCCGGGTGCTGCTGCGCACCTCCGACTCCGACTCCGACTCCGAGGAAGCGGCGCGGCTGCCCGACCTGGAGGCCTCGCTCGACCTGCGCGAGGCCCTCGCCGCCCTGCCGCCCCGGCAGCGCGCGACGGTCGTGCTGCGCTACTTCTGCGACCTGAGCGTGGAACAGACCGCCGACGCGCTCGACTGCTCGACGGGCAATGTGAAGAGCCAGACCTCGCGCGGCATCGACGCGCTGCGCCGCCTGCTCGGCGCCCGCCCCGCCCCCGCCACGGAAGGACTGCCGACATGAGCCTCGACACCGACGAACTGCTGGTCCGGCTCCACGCGATGGCCGAGGAGCCCGCGCCGGCCGACCCGGTCGACATCGCCGGCGCGATCCGGGTGGGACGGCGCCGACTGGTCCGCCGCCGACTGGCCCGGACCGCCGGGGTCGGCGTGCTGGCCTGCGCCGTCGGCCTGGGCGTGTTCGCCCTTCCCGGCGGCGGCACCGAGGTCTCGGCGGCCAAGGGCGGCACCGGCAGCGGCACCCTGCAGGGGGCCGACCCGCTGGTGGCGCCGTACCGCTTCGGCTGGCTGCCGCCGTCGTTCAACAGCATCGGGGCCGGCTCGATCGACAGCGGTCAGCAGGGCGTCGAGAGCCAGCCGGAGGCGTTCGCGCTGCTGCGCGGCGACGACGCCGTCAACATCGGCTACTACCGGCTCGACAAGGGCGAGCAGCCGGACCTGACCGGTTTCGCCCACGGGAAGGTCGTCAACGGGACCGAGGTCGCCACCGCGCCGATCGACGGAAGGCCGGCGTTCTGGGTGGTCCTGCCCGGCCTGCCGCAGCGCCAGCAGCTCTTCTGGAAGCTGCCGGACGGTCAGTTGGCCGGACTCGTCGGCGAGAACCTGCCCGGCCGGGTGGCCGACCCGACGGGCACGCTGCGCCGGATCGCGGCCGACATCCGCGAGGGTGACCGCCCGGTGCCGCTGCCGCTGCGGATCAGCGGACTGCCCAAGGAGTTCTCGCTCCGCAATGTCACGCTGACCACCGATCTGAACAACGACCGGTCCTGGACCGAGACGGTGCAGTACGCGACGCCCAGTGGCGTGATCTTCAACATCTGGGCCACCGCCGGCACCGGCTGGGAGGGCGGAACCCCGGGTGCGGCCACGGCCACCACCAAGGGCGTGCTGGTCTCGGTGTTCAAGCAGAACCAGGCCGACGCCGCCTCGCTGGACGCCGTCGGCGGCCTCAAGGGGGTGCTGAACCACGTCGTGGTGCTCGGCAACGACTCGGCGAACTGGACCACGGAGGCGTTCCTGCCGTAGTGAGCAGCGCCCGGAACGGCGGCGGCCCCGCACCTCCCGGCCGGGAGGTGCGGGGCCGCCGCCGTCGTGCTCCGTGCGCTGCCGCGCCGTCAGGCCGAGGCCGGCGGGTAGAGCTGGGGCGGTATCTTCGCCGCCGCCGCCCGGTCCAGCAGCCAGAGGGTGCGCTGCCGGCCGTAGGCACCGGAGGCCGGGGCCTGGATCTCGCCCGGGCCGGACAGTGCCAGGGCCACGGCCTCGGCCTTGTCCTCGCCCGCCGCGAGCAGCCAGACCTCGCGGGCGGCCCGGATCGCCGGCAGGGTCAGCGAGACCCGGACCGGCGGGGGCTTGGGCGCGCCGCGCACGCCGACGACGGTGAGCGCGGTCTCCCGCACCCCCGGGTGCTCCGGGAAGAGCGAGGCCACATGGGTGTCCGGGCCGACGCCGAGCAGCAGCACGTCGAAGGCCGGAACCCGGAGGCGGTCCTCCGGGCCCGCCGCCCTGGCCAGTTCGGCGGCGTAGCGCTGCGCCGCCGCCTCCGGGTCGTCGCCGTCGGGGCCGTCCGACGCGGGCATGGGGTGCACGCGTGCGGGGTCCAGCGGCACCGCGTCCAGCAGCTCGTCCCGTGCCTGGGTGGCGTTGCGCTCCGGGTCCCCTTCGGGGAGGAAGCGCTCGTCGCCCCACCACAGGTCGAGCCGCGACCAGTCCACGGCGTCCCGGGCCGGCGAGGACGCCAGCGCCGCGAGCACCGCATTGCCGTTGCGACCCCCCGTCAGCACCACCGAGGCGGTGCCGCGGGAGGACTGGGCGTCCACGATCCGGGTGATCAGCCGGGCCGCGGCCGCGAGCGCCATCAGCTCCTTGTCGCGGTGGACGACCAGCTGCGGGGTGGTCATGACGAGGCCGACTTCCGCCCGCTGGGCTTGGCCGGGGCGTCCTTGGCGGCGTCCGGAGCGGCGGCCGCCGCCTTCGGCACGGCCTTGGTCCGGGTCGCCGAGGCGACCGGCGCGGCCGGGATCGGAGCCGGGGCCGGCTCCGGGTCAGCCGCGTCGACCGTCTCGTGCTCCGGCCCGTCCTGGTGCAGCTTCTCCACCCCGTACTTGACCGAGGTGGCGTATATGTCGTCCGGGTCGAGTCGGCGCAGCTCCTCGGCGATCAGCTCGGACGTCTCGCGGCGCTTCAGCGCCACCATCCGGTCGGGCTGCTCGGGCATGGAGAGCTTGGCCAGCAGGCCGTCCGAGCGGTCCAGGGTGATGTCGCCGCCGGCCGTGCGCAGCCGCACGGTGGTCAGCCCCGGGCCGTCGGTGACGACCCGCTCCACCTTGATGTCGAGCCGGCTGGCCAGCCACAGCGCCAGCAGTTCGGCGCTGGGGTTGTAGGACTCGCCCTCGACCACCGCGGACTCGACCTTGACGTGGCGCTGGTCGAGCGCGGCGGCCAGCATCGAGCGCCACGGGGTGATCCGGGTCCAGGCCAGGTCGGTGTCGCCGGGGCTGTAGGTCAGCGCGCGGGTGGCGAGCTGAGCCACCGGGGACTCCGCCGAGACGGCATCGGTGATCCTGCGCTGCGCGAGTGCGCCGAGCGGGTCCCGGGCCGGGTTCTCGGGGGCGTTCTCCGGCCACCAGACCACCACCGGGGCGTCCGGCAGCAGCAGTGGCAGCACCACCGACTGCGCCTGGGAGGCGAGTTCGCCGTGCAGCCGGAGCAGGACCGTTTCCCCGGTGCCCGCGTCGGAGCCGACCCGGATCTCGGCGTCCAGCCGGGCCTCGGCCCGGGCCCGTGGGGAGCGCCCGGGACGGCTGATCACCGCGAGGATCCGCGAGGGGTGCTCGCGGGAGGCCTCGCCGGCGGCCTTGAGCGCGTCGTAGGCGCTGCCCTCGTCGGTGACGATGACGAGGGTGAGCACCATGCCGACCGCGCCGGCGCCGATGGCCCGGCGGGCCTCGATCAGTCCAGAGTTGATTTTGCTGGAGTTGGTGTCCGTCAGATCGATCTTCATGGCCGACGCCAGCTCCTACCGTCTCGTGCGAGCATCTCGTCTGCCTCGGCGGGTCCCCAGGTGCCGGACTCGTACGGGGCGGGCTTGCCGTGCTTGTCCCAGTACTCCTCGATCGGGTCCAGGATCTTCCAGGACTCCTCGACCTCCTGGTGCCGGGGGAAGAGGTTGGCGTCGCCGAGCAGCACGTCCAGGATGAGGCGCTCGTACGCCTCCGGGCTGGACTCGGTGAAGGACTCGCCGTAGGCGAAGTCCATGCTGACGTCGCGGACCTCCATCGAGGTGCCGGGGACCTTGGAACCGAACCGCATGGTCACGCCCTCGTCCGGCTGCACCCGGATGACCAGGGCGTTCTGCCCCAGCTCCTCGGTGGCGCTGGAGTCGAACGGCAGGTACGGGGCGCGCTGGAAGACCACCGCGATCTCGGTGACCCGGCGGCCCAGCCGCTTGCCGGTGCGCAGGTAGAACGGGACGCCCGCCCAGCGGCGGTTGTTGATCTCCAGCTTCACCGCGGCGTAGGTGTCGGTGGTGGACTTGGGGTCGATCCCCTCCTCCTCCAGGTAGCCGAGCACCTCCTCGCCGCCCTGCCAGCCGTGGGTGTACTGGCCGCGCACGGTGTGCAGGCCGAGATCCTTGGGGATCTTGACCGCGGACAGCACCTTGAGCTTCTCGGCGACCAGGGCCTTCGGGTGGAACGAGGCCGGCTCCTCGATGGCGGTCAGCGCCATCAGCTGGAGCAGGTGGTTCTGGATCACGTCACGGGCCGAGCCGATGCCGTCGTAGTACCCGGCCCGGCCGCCGATGCCGATGTCCTCGGCCATGGTGATCTGCACGTGGTCGACGTAGGACCGGTTCCAGATCGGCTCGAACATGGCGTTGGCGAAGCGCAGCGCCAGGATGTTCTGGACCGTCTCCTTGCCGAGGTAGTGGTCGATCCGGAAGACCTCGTCGCGCGGGAACACCGAGTGCACGACCCGGTTGAGCTCGGTCGCGCTGGCCAGGTCGTGGCCGAAGGGCTTCTCGATGACCGCGCGGCGCCAGGAGCCCTTCGGCGGGTCGGCCAGGCCGTGGGCCTTGAGCTGCTCCACCACCTGCGGGAAGAACTTCGGCGGCACGGACAGGTAGAAGGCGAAGTTGCCCCCGGTGCCCTGGGCCTTGTCCAGCTCCTCGATGGTCTCGCGGAGCTTCTCGAAGGCGTCGTTGTCGACGAACTCGCCCTGGACGAAGCGCATGCCCTTGGCGAGCTGCTGCCAGACCTCCTCGCGGAAGGGGGTCCGGGCGTGCTCCTTGACCGAGTCGTGGACGACCTGGGCGAAGTCCTCGTCCTCCCAGTCGCGCCGGGCGAACCCGATCAGCGAGAAGCCCGGCGGCAGCAGGCCGCGGTTGGCCAGGTCGTAGACGGCCGGCATCAGCTTCTTGCGCGACAGGTCGCCCGTCACGCCGAAGATGACCAGACCGGACGGTCCGGCGATGCGCGGCAGCCGCCGGTCCGCCGGATCACGCAGTGGGTTGAGCCAGGCGTTGACCACGCCCGTCTCCTCCTCCAGTACGGATTGGGCCTCTTCGCTCACTTGGTGGATCCCCCCTTGACGGTGAACTTCTGCAGGGAAGCGGAGACCGTGTCGAGCAGCTCCTTCCAGGACGCCTCGAACTTCTCCACGCCCTCGTCCTCCAGCAGCTGGACGACGTCGTCGTAGGAGATGCCGAGTGCGGCCAGGGCGTCGAGCTCGGCCTTGGCCCCCGCGTAGCTGCCCTTGATGGTGTCGCCGCGGACCACGCCGTGGTCGGCGACAGCGTCGAGGGTGGCCTCGGGCATGGTGTTGACGGTGCCCGGCGCGACCAGTTCGACCACGTACATGGTGTCGTCGTAGGCCGGGTCCTTGACGCCGGTGGAGGCCCAGAGCGGACGCTGCGGCTTGGCGCCGGCGGCGGCCAGTGCCTTCCAGCGGTCGCTGGTGAAGACCTCTTCGTAGGCCTGGTAGGCCAGCCGGGCGTTGGCGACGGCGGCCTTGCCCTTGGCGGCCGCGGCGGCCGGAGTGGCGATCTTGTCGAGCCGCTTGTCGATCTCGGTGTCCACCCGGGACACGAAGAAGGAGGCCACCGACTCGATGGTGGAGAGATCGATGCCGGCGGCCTTCGCGGTCTCCAGACCGGTGAGGAAGGCCTCCATGACGCCCCGGTAGCGCTCCAGCGAGAAGATCAGCGTGACATTGACGCTGATGCCCTCGCCGAGGACGGTGGCGATGGCCGGCAGGCCCGCCTTGGTCGCCGGGATCTTGATCAGGGTGTTCGGGCGGTCCACCAGCCAGGCCAGCTGGCGGGCCTCGGCCACGGTGGCCTCGGTGTGGTGCGCCAGCCGCGGGTCGACCTCGATGGAGACCCGGCCGTCGCGGCCGTTGCTGGCGTCGTAGACCGGGCGCAGCACGTCGGCGGCCTCGCGGACGTCGGCGGCGGTCATCATCCGCACCGCCTCGTCCACGGTGACGCCGCGGACCGCGAGGTCGCGCAGCTGCGCGTCGTAGGCGTCGCTGCCGCCGCCGATGGCCTTCTGGAAGATGGTCGGGTTGGTGGTGACCCCGACGACGTGCTTGGTGCGGACCAGGTCGGCCAGGTTGCCGGAGGTCAGGCGGGAGCGGCTGAGGTCGTCCAGCCAGATCGCCACGCCTTCGTCGCTGAGGCGCTTCAGAGCGTCAGTCATGGTGGTACTTCTCCTCTGGAATTCTGGTGGGGCGCGAATCAGCGGTTGGCGTCGGCGAGCGACTCGTGGGCGGCGGCGACCACGGCCTCGGCGGTGATGCCGAACTCGCGGTAGAGCACCTTGTAGTCGGCGGAGGCGCCGAAGTGCTCCAGGCTGACGGCGCGTCCGGCGTCGCCGAGGTAGCGCCACCAGGTCAGCGCGATGCCGGCCTCGACCGAGACCCGGGCGCGGACCGACGGCGTCAGCACGCTCTCGCGGTAGGCGCGGTCCTGCTCCTCGAACCACTCGACGCAGGGCATCGACACCACGCGGGTGGGGATGCCGGCGGCCTGGAGGGTGTCCCGGGCCTCGACGGCGAGCTGCACCTCGGAGCCGGTGCCGATCAGGATGACCTGGGCCGGGCCGCCCTCCGCCTCGCGGAGCACGTAGCCGCCGCGGGCGGCGTCCGGGTTGGCCTCGTAGGTGGGGACGTTCTGCCGGGTCAGCGCCAGACCGTGCGGGGCGGGGTTGGTCGCGTGCCGGCGCAGCACCTCGGCCCAGGTGGTGACGGTCTCGTTGGCGTCGGCCGGGCGGACCATGTTCAGGCCGGGGATGGCGCGCAGCGCGGCCAGGTGCTCGACCGGCTGGTGGGTCGGGCCGTCCTCGCCGAGGCCGATGGAGTCGTGCGTCCACACGTAGGTGACCGGCAGCTTCATCAGCGCGGCCAGGCGGACGGCGCCGCGCATGTAGTCGGAGAAGGTGAGGAAGGTGCCGCCGTAGACGCGGGTGTTGCCGTGCAGCGCGATGCCGTTCAGGGCCGCGCCCATGGCGTGCTCGCGGATGCCGAAGTGGATCGTCCGCCCGTACTGGTCCGCCCCCGGCAGCGGGTTGCCGACCGGCAGGAAGGAGGAGTTCGGGTCGATCGTGGTGAGGTTGGAGCCGGCCAGGTCGGCGGAGCCGCCCCAGAGCTCGGGCACGACCGCGCCCACGGCCTTGAGCACCTCGCCGGAGGCCTTGCGGGTGGCGACGTCCTTGCCGGCCGGGAAGGAGGGCAGCGCCTGCTCCCAGCCCTCGGGCAGCTCGCCCGCGCTGATCCGGTCGAACTCGGCGGCGCGCTCCGGGTTGCCGGCGCGCCAGTCCTGGAAGCGCTTGGTCCAGGCGGCGTGGGCCTCGGCGCCGCGCACCCCGACCTCGCGGGCGTGGGCCAGCACCTCGTCGGCGACGACGAAGGACTGCTCCGGGTCGAAGCCGAGCACCCGCTTGGTCGCGGCCACCTCGTCGGCGCCGAGCGCCGAGCCGTGCGACTCCTCGGTGCCCTGGGCGTGCGGGGCGGGCCAGGCGATGATGGTGCGGGCGGCGATGATCGAGGGGCGCTCGGTCTCGGCCCTGGCGGCGGCCAGCGCGGCGTGCAGCTGGTCGACGTCGAAGTCGCCGTTGGCGCCGTGGACGATCCGCTGGACGTGCCAGCCGTAGGACTCGTAGCGCTTGAGCACGTCCTCGGAGAAGGCGGTCTCGGTGTCGCCCTCGATCGAGATGTGGTTGTCGTCGTAGAGGAAGACCAGGTTGCCCAGCTTCTGGTGGCCGGCCAGCGAGGACGCCTCGCCGGAGATGCCCTCCTCCAGGTCGCCGTCGGAGCAGATGCCCCAGATGGTGTGGTCGAACGGGGAGGTGCCGGGGGCGGCGTCCGGGTCGAACAGGCCGCGCTCGTAGCGGGCCGCCATCGCCATGCCGACCGCGTTGCCGATGCCCTGGCCGAGCGGACCGGTGGTGACCTCCACCCCGGTGGTGTGCCCGTGCTCGGGGTGACCCGGGGTCAGCGAGCCCCAGGTGCGGAACGACTTGAGGTCGTCCAGCGTCAGACCGTAGCCCGAGAGGTAGAGCTGGATGTAGAGGGTGAGGCTGGTGTGTCCGCAGGACAGGACGAAGCGGTCGCGGCCGGGCCAGGCCGCATCGGCCGGGTCGTGCTGCAGGAAGCGCTGGAACACCATGTAGGCGGCGGGGGCCAGGGACATGGCCGTGCCGGGGTGGCCGTTCCCGACCTTCTGGACAGCGTCCGCCGCCAGAACCCGCACCGTGTCCACGGCGCGCTGGTCCAGTTCGGTCCACTCAAAGGTAGTGCTCGGCGTCGTACTCACCCTGAATCAGGGCTCCTTCCGTATCGTCATTCGACCCGGTGCCGGGGACCGTCGACGGTGGCGGACCTGGTCACAGAGCGTTGACCCGCTTGACGTGACGAGCCTATCGCTTATGCGTACGTCGATCCCGCGCAAGCCCATCAGGCGGTCGGCGGAGCACCGTGCTCCGCCCGCCGCCTCGCGCGTACGGTGCCAGCCTGAGGGATCCGAGGTTCGTCCGCCCGCTGAACGGGGCAACACGGTTACCCGAACCCGGACCCGGCGCGGAGCCGGACATATGCAACGTCTAAGGTGGCGTGGTACGCGCAGGACCGGTCCGTCCGGTGTCTGCGGATCTCCATCAACCAGGGGTGTTCGTGACCGCCGTCGAATCCCGCCCTGCCGGGCTGGTCAAGGCGAACCCCGGGCACCGGCCGTTCGCGGCCCGTGTCGGGGCTTTCGTCGCACTGACCAAACCGCGGATCATCGAGCTGCTGCTGATCACCACCGTTCCGGTGATGTTCCTCGCCCAGCGCGGGGTGCCCGACCTGCTGCTGGTGCTGGAGGTCGTGTTCGGCGGCTACCTGTCGGCCGGCGGCGCCAACGCGCTGAACATGTACATCGACCGCGACATCGACGCGCTGATGCACCGTACGGAACGGCGGCCGCTGGTCACCGGGATGGTGTCGCCGCGTGAGTGCCTGGTCTTCGGCATCGCGCTCGCGCTCGTCTCGACCGCCTGGTTCGCGCTGCTGGTCAACCCGTTGTCGGCGGGGCTGTCGCTGGCGGCGCTGCTGTTCTACGTCTTCGTCTACACCCTCGGCCTGAAGCGCCGCACCGCGCAGAACATCGTCTGGGGCGGCATCGCCGGCTGCATGCCGGTGTTCATCGGCTGGGCGGCCGTGACCGACTCACTGGCCTGGTCGCCGGTGGTGCTGTTCCTGGTCATCTTCTTCTGGACGCCGCCGCACTACTGGCCGCTGTCGATGAAGGTGAAGGACGACTACGCCAACGCCGGGGTGCCGATGCTGCCGGTGATCGCCACCAACGAGGCCGTGGCCAAGCAGATCGTCGCCTACAGCTGGGTCATGGTGGCGGTCTCGCTGGCGCTGTGGCCGCTGGGCCACACCAGTTGGCTCTACCCGGTGACGGCGGTGCTGCTGGGCGCGTTCTGGCTGCGCGAGGCGCACGGGCTGCTGTCCCGCGCCAAGGCCGGGGTGGTCGGCGCGGCGCTGAAGGAGATGCGGCTGTTCCACTGGTCGATCACCTATCTGACGCTGCTCTTCGTCGAGATCGCGATCGACCCCTTCCTCAAGTAGTCCCCTCTTCCTCCGTCAGCGCCCCGATGTGCCACGCGGCACACCGGGGCGCTGTCGTCAGCGGGCCTACCGCTGGGTAGCATCGGCCGCATGAGCGAAGAGACCACCACCCCCGCCGCCGCCTCCGCCCTCAGCGGTTCGGACGAGCGCCGGGCGCAGCGCATCGCCAAGCACGTCCGGGCCTTCGCCACGGCCCACGGCGGCAGCGCCGACGGCGTCGTGGAGCACGTCGGCCGGATCTCCACCCGGATCGTCCTGGTCGGCGCCGACGGCGAGTGGGGCGACCAGGTCGCGCCGAACCGGGCCGTGGCGGACCGCGCGGTGGAGCTCTCCGGGATCACCCGGCACGACGAGTTCGACCCGGAGATCGGCCTGCGGATGCGCACCGGCTCCTACGAGTGGAAGCGGATGGCCGGGATCCAGATCGGCGGCAGCCAGCCGCGGACGGCCGCCTGAGCGGAACCAGAAGGGTGAGGGGCGGGCGCCGATGGCGCCCGCCCCTCACCCTTCTGGTACGTGTGCCGACGCGTCAGACGGCGGCCAGGTCGGCGACGCTCTCGATGCCGGCCGGGCGTTCGAGCTCGCCCTCGGCCGGGCGGATCCGCAGCGAGAGGTGCAGCCGCAGCACCGAGACCCAGACCAGCGCGGCGCCGAGCATGTGGAAGCCGACGATCAGCTCGGGCAGGCCGGTGAAGAACTGGACGAAGCCGATCAGCGCCTGCGAGAGCAGGACCACCAGGAACTCGCGGGAGCGCCTGCGCGGCTCGGCGGGGGCGTCCACGGCCAGCAGGACGAAGATCATTGCCAGTGACAGGCCGATGGTGACCATCGCGAAGTCGGCGTGGAACTGGGTCACCTTCTCCCAGTTGAACGGCATCCGCTTGACCGAGGTGCCGTCGCCCGAGTGCGGCCCGGTACCGGTGGCCAGGGTGCCGGCCGCGATCAGCAGCGCGGTGACGACGATGATCAGCCGGGACAGGTGCTGCACCGGCTTGCCGACCGTGCGCACCGGTTCGCCGTCTCCCTCGCGGGTGCGCTGCCACATCGCCAGCGCGACCATGATCAGCACCGGCGACACCAGGAAGTGCACCGCCACCACGAACGGGTTGAGGTGCGACAGCACCGTGATCCCACCGAGGACGGCGTCCACCATGATGATCCAGAACTGGGCCCAGCCCAGCCGGGAGACGCTGCGCCGCCAGGGCTTGCCGCAGCGCGCGGTGATGATCGAGAGGCCGACCAGCACACAGATGACGTCGGTGAGCATCCGGTTGCTGAACTCGATGATGCCGTGGACGCCCATCGCCGCCGTGGGCGCGAGGTCGCCCCCACCGCAGGTGGGCCAGGTCGGGCAGCCCAGCCCGGAGCTGGTGAGCCGGACCGCGCCACCGGTGACGACGATCAGCACGCTCGCGACGAGGGTGGCGAAGGCCGTCCAGCGGATCACCCGGTCGGAGACGGTGACGCGCTCGGCGAGGAGAGAGAAGGGGGTACGCACGGATTCATCGTAGATTGCGGCTCTGCGGATCTTTGTCGCGGGGCCGCGGGTCGACGCCGCGTCGCAGCTCAGGCCTCCTTGGCGACCGGGCCGGTGATCGCGCGCTCGGCGTTGCGGCGGGTCTTGGCCCAGCCGTTGCGGCCGGTGACGATCCGGGCGACGGCGCGCCAGGAGACCACGTACAGCGAGACCAGGTAGACCGGGTACATCAGGCCCCAGCCGATGGCCTGCCAGAATCCGGCCTCCGGCTCGCACTTGCGCCGGTAGATCGGGCCCCAGATGACGAACTGGCCGAAGGCCATCGCCAGGTAGAGCGCCAGGCCGCGCCAGCCGCCGGAGGCGATGTAGTGCGCGGCGACGTCGGGGTGGCGGGCGTAGGAGAGCAGCAGCGCGATCATCGGGATCGGGTAGAGCAGCGCGCCCAGCAGCTGCAGCCAGGGCTGGACCAGGAAGAAGGTCAGCTCCAGGAAGCCGAGGTTGGGTATCAGGTCGGAGCGCCAGACCGCGCCGATGTAGCGGAGGCACTGCATCACCCCCTGGGCCCAGCGGGTGCGCTGGGTCAGGAACCGCTTGGTGTCGAACAGGGCCTCCTGCTCGACGTAGGTGTCGGCGCAGAAGCTGTTGATCCAGCCGGCCAGCAGCAGGTGCATGCCGAGCTCGAAGTCCTCCAGCAGCCGTCCGGTCCACGGGCGGCCGCGCTCGACCGCCAGGTCGTCCAGCGCGCTGAGCCGGGCGAACTGGCCGTTGCCGCCGAGGCAGACGCTGCGGGAGGTCTTCCGGGCGTGCTGGAGCGCGGCCACCGGGGCCCGGAACTCCAGGTCCTGCATCCGGATCAGCAGCCGGGCGTAGAGGTTGCGGATCCGGCCGCCGTCGGGCGCCGGGCGGCGCTCGACCCGGTTCATCATCCGCACCTCGATCTGCACCCCGCCGACCTCCGGGCGGCCGAGGAAGCGGCGGGCCGCGACGTAGTCGAGGCAGCCGGGCTCGGGGCGGCCGTCGGCGTCGAAGACCCCGACGATCGTGCGGTTGCGGTCGGCGTGCTGCGGCAGCCAGGCGTGGAGGGCCCGGTAGGCGGCGTTCAGCGCCTCGCCCTTGCCCTGCCGGGCCTCCGGCCGGCGGCGCTGCACCAGGTGGATGCCCCGGTCGTGCTGGGCGGCCCAGCGCACGATGGCGCCGGTCTCGTCCTCGGAGTCGTCGTCGATCACCCAGATGTGCGCCGTCGGGCAGGCGGTGCGCAGGTACTGCAGGGTCTGCCCGATCACCGCCTCCTCGTCGCGGCAGGGGACGAAGAGGTGCCAGTCGTAGTCGCCGGCCCGGCCGGGCCGGCGGGTGCGGCGCACCAGCAGCGGCAGCACCAGGCCGACCAGGTAGAGCGGGAAGAGCAGGCTGAGGACCAGTGATATCTGGGACACCAGGGCGAGCACGCCGGAGGAGGCAGGGGTGTTCATGGGCTCGGTCTTCCAGGGGGCTCGAACCGGCGGCGCGGGCGCGGGGCGGGGGTGGCGGGAACGCGGGGAGCAGCGGGTGCGGGTCCGACCGGCGGTGCGGTCGGACCCGTGCGCGGTCCGGCACGGGGCCCGGAGTACTGGTCGGGCGGGCCGCGCCGGTGCGCCGACTCAGCGCTTGGCGCGGGCCACCCGGGCCGAACGCATCATCAGCAGGCCGGCCATGACCATGGCGACGGCCAGCACGGTGATGGCGACGCCGGGCAGTCCGAAGCCGGTGTCGGCCAGCTGCGCGCCGCCGAGGACGGCTCCGGCGCCGACGGCGCCCTTGCCTGCGGTTCCGTACATGGGACTCCTTTCGTTGGTTCTGGTGGTGACAGGTGCGGTCCCGGGACCCGGGCGCACGACCGTGTGCTCAGCCGTCGGCGGCGAGCGGCCCGTCGGGGACCGGCAGCCGGTCGGCCAGCGCCCGGGCGATGCCGCTGATCCGGGCCGAGGCGCTGCCGTCGCCGTAGGGGGAGGGCGTCCCGGCGAGCCGGCCCGCCAGGTCCGGGTCGGCCAGCAGCCGGTTGGCGGTGGCCAGCAGTTCGGCGCCGGGCTCGACCAGGTGGGCGAAGCCGGCGCTGACCGCCTCGGGCCGCTCGGTGCTGGTGCGGACGACCAGGAGCGGCTTCTTCAGCACGGTGGCCTCCTCCTGGATCCCGCCGGAGTCGGAGACCAGCAGCCGGGCGCGCTGCGCCAGGGCGAGGAAGAGCGGATGGTCCACCGGCTCGATCCGGTGCAGCCGCCGGGCGGCCGGCTCCAGGCCGAACTCCTTGATCCGGGCCCGGGTGCGCGGGTGCAGCGGCAGCACGACCGGGAGTTCCAGCGCGGCGAGCGACTCCAGGGTCGCGGCCAGCCGGACCGGGTCGTCGGCGTTCTCCGGCCGGTGGAAGGTGGCGAGCACGTACTCGGCGGGCAGCTCGAACGGTGCGAGCAGGGCGTCCAGCCGGTCCGGTGCGGGCAGCGAGCGGTGGGTGGCCTCGACCACGGTGTTGCCGGTGATCCGGATCCGCTCGGGGGCGGTGCCCTCGGCGAGCAGGTTGGCGGCGGCCTCCGGGGTGGCCGCGCAGTGGATGTCGGCGAGCACGCCGACGATCTGACGGTTGATCTCCTCCGGCATGGACCGGTCCCGGGAGCGCAGACCGGCCTCGACGTGGACCACGGGTATGCCGCAGTAGTGCGCGGCCTGGGCCCCGGCCGAGGTGCTGTTGGTGTCGCCCTGGACGATCACCGCGCGCGGCGGGTCGACGGTGAAGGCGCGGGACAGCTCGGCGGTCAGGGTGCCGACCTGGTGCCCGCGTCCCCAGGGCCCGGTGGCGCCGTCGAGCAGCAGGTGCGGCTCGGGCAGGTCGAAGTTGGCGAAGAAGGCCCCGGAGAGCTCGCTGTCGTAGTGCTGGCCGGTGTGGACGATCCGGGCGCGGTCGGCGAGCTCGGTGATCACGCCGGCCAGTTTGATGATCTCCGGCCGGGTGCCGAGGACGACGGCTATGTCGCGGGCCGCGTTGGTGCGTGACACGGGCTTACGTCCCTGCTCAATGGGTACCGGGGAGCGGCGGCGGAGGGCGGGGGCCGAGCCGGGCCGCAGCAGATGCTAGGCGGAATATGGCGCACCACGACGTGATCCTCGATGATCTGCGGAGAACGTGTTCGATTCGTGATGAAAACGTGTGGGCGCCTGCTACTCCCAGCGGAAGAAGCGCGCGGCGGCGGCCAGGCCGAGGACCGCCCAGACCGCGAGGATGCCCAGGTCCCCCCAGGGCATCGCGGCGCCGTTCTGCAGCACGGTCCGCAGCCCGTCGGAGAGCGCGCTGATCGGCAGCGCCTCCAGCACCGGCCGCACCGCCGAGGGGAACTTCGCCAGCGGCACCACCACCCCGCCGGCCAGCAGCAGCAGCACGAAGACCAGGTTGGCGGCGGCCAGCGTGGCCTCGGCCCGCAGGGTGCCGGCCATCAGCAGGCCGAGCCCGGAGAAGGCGGCGGTGCCCAGCAGCAGGAGCAGCAGCACCGCCAGTGGGTCGCCGTGCGGGTGCCAGCCCAGCGCCAGGGCGATCACCGACAGCAGTGCCACCTGCAGCACCTCGGTCACCAGCACGCTGCCGGTCTTCGCGGTCATCAGCGCCCAGCGCGGCAGCGGGCTCGCGCCCAGCCGCTTGAGCACGCCGTAGCGGCGCTCGAAGCCGGTGGCGATGGCCTGCCCGGTGAACGCGGTGGACATCACGGCCAGTGCCAGCAGGCCGGGGGCGAGGAAGTCGACCCGGGCCCCGGGGCCGGTGGTGGAGACGATGTCGACGGCGCTGAACAGCACCAGCAGCACGCTCGGGATGACCGCGGTGAGCAGCAGCTGCTCACCGTTGCGCAGCAGCATCGAGGTCTCCAGCGCGGTCTGCGCGCGGAGCATCCGGCCGATCGGGGCCGCGCCCGGCGCGGGGGAGTGGTCGGCGCGGGCCCGGTCGGCGCGTGAGAGGTCGGCGCGTGAGAGGTCGGTGGCGGTCATGCGCGCAGGTCCCGTCCGGTCAGTTCGAGGAAGACGTCTTCGAGGGTGTGCCGTTCCACGGCGAGCCGTTCCGGCATCACCCCGGACTGGGCGCACCAGGTGGTGACCGTGGCCAGCAGCTGCGGGTCGACCGCGCCCTCGACCAGGTAGCTGCCGGGGGTTGGCTCGCTCGCCCGGCTGCCCTCGGGCAGTGCCTTGACCAGCGAGGCGAGGTCGAGTCCGGGCCGGGAGCGGAAGCGGACGGTGTTGGCGGCCTCGGCCCGGCAGAGCTCCTCCGGGCTGCCCTCGGCGATCACCCGGCCGCCGTCGACGATGGCGATCCGGTCGGCGAGCTCCTCGGCCTCGTCCATGTGATGGGTGGTCAGCACCACGCTCACGCCGTCGGCGCGCAGGTCGCGGACCAGGTCCCAGGTGGCGTGCCGGGCGTGCGGGTCGAGGCCGGCCGTGGGCTCGTCCAGGAAGACCAGTTCCGGGCGGCCGACCACGGCCATGGCCAGGGCCAGCCGCTGCTGCTGGCCGCCGGAGAGCCGGCGGTAACTGGTCCGGCCGCAGGAGTCGAGGCCGAGCCGGGCGGCCAGGGCGTCCACGTCCAGCGGGTGGGCGTGCAGTTTCGCCGTGTGCCGGAGCATTTCCAGGGCGCGCGCGCCGGGGTAGATGCCGCCGGACTGCAACATCACGCCGATCCGGGGGTGCAGCCGGGCGGCGTCGGCGACCGGGTCGAGGCCCAGTACCCGGACGGTGCCGGCGTCGGGGCGGCGGTAGCCCTCGCAGATCTCGACGGTGGTGGTCTTGCCCGCGCCGTTGGGGCCGAGCACGGCGGTGACCGAGCCCCGCGCCACGGTCAGGTCCAGGCCGTTCACCGCGGTCTTCGCGCCGTAGCGCTTGACCAGGCCGGTGATCCGGACGGCGGCGCCGGCCTCCGGGGAGGCGCCGGCGTCGGGGGAGGCGTCGGCCGCTACGGCTTCGGATTGCATGGGGACGAGTCTACGAAGCGGGGCGGGTGCCGAGGAGCGCGGGTCGGGGCGACCGCCGGGCAAATGATCAAAAGCCCGAATTTACTTAGGCAAGCCTTAGTGATCGACCAGACAGAATCCGCTCCGGCATGAAGTTGTCCGACCGGAATGAATTACGCAACAATGGCGTTGTGAAATACATGCGCGAGAGGAACGAGAGCCAGGAGGCCGCCGTCGCGGCCCCCCACGCCCACGTGCCCTCGCGCGACCGGGTGGCCCGGTCCATTCTCGACCACGGCCCCAGCAGCGCCGCCGACCTGGCCGACCGGCTCGGTCTTACCCAGGCCGCGGTCCGCCGCCACCTCGACTCGCTGCTGGCGGCCGGGCTGGTCAGCGCCCGTGAGCAGAAGGTCTACGGCCATCGCGGCCGGGGCCGTCCGGCCAAGGTCTTCCTGCTCACCGACTCCGGCCGGGACGCCTTCTACCAGGCCTACGACCAGCTCGCGGCGGACGCCCTGCGGTTCCTGGCCGAGTCGGCCGGCGGCGGCGAGGCCGGCCGCGAGGCCCTGGCCGCCTTCGCCCGCGCCCGGCTGGCCCGGGACGCCGACCGCTACCGGGCCGCGCTCGCCGCGACCGAACCCGAGGGTCCGACCGCCACCGAAGCCCTGGCCGGGGCGCTCTCCACCGACGGGTACGCTGCCACGGTGCGGCGCGCGCCCCTCGGCGAGCAGCTCTGCCAGCACCACTGCCCGGTCGCGCACATCGCCGAGCAGTTCCCGCAGTTCTGCGAGGCCGAGACCGAGGTCTTCTCACAGCTGCTCGGCACCCATGTGCAGCGGCTGGCCACCATCGCCCACGGCGACGGGGTCTGCACCACCTTCGTGCCCGCCGCTCCTGCGGCTGCCGGCCCCGTGCCTGCTGTTCCCGTATCCACCCCTGTAGCCGCAACCACCGAAGTCTCCGGGAGGAACCCCGCATGACCACCACCGCTCACCCGGAGCTTGAGGGCCTGGGCACCTACGAATTCGGCTGGTCCGACTCCGACGCGGCCGGCGCCACCGCCAAGCGTGGGCTGTCCGAGGCCGTCGTCCGCGACATCTCCGCCAAGAAGTCCGAGCCCGAGTGGATGCTGAACCTGCGGCTCAAGGGGCTGAAGCTGTTCGCGAAGAAGCCCATGCCGACCTGGGGCTCCGACCTCACCGGCATCGACTTCGACAACATCAAGTACTTCGTGCGGTCGACCGAGAAGCAGGCGGAGTCCTGGGAGGACCTGCCCGAGGACATCAAGAACACCTACGACAAGCTCGGCATCCCGGAGGCGGAGAAGCAGCGCCTGGTCGCCGGTGTCGCCGCCCAGTACGAGTCCGAGGTCGTCTACCACCAGATCCGGGAGGACCTGGAGGAGCAGGGCGTCATCTTCCTCGACACCGACACCGCGCTGAAGACCCACCCGGAGCTCTTCCAGGAGTACTTCGGCACGGTCATCCCGGTCGGCGACAACAAGTTCGCCTCGCTGAACAGCGCGGTGTGGTCCGGCGGCTCGTTCATCTACGTGCCGAAGGGCGTGCACGTCGACATCCCGCTGCAGGCCTACTTCCGGATCAACACCGAGAACATGGGCCAGTTCGAGCGGACGCTGATCATCGTCGACGAGGACGCCTACGTCCACTACGTCGAGGGCTGCACCGCCCCGGTCTACTCCTCGGACTCGCTGCACAGCGCCGTGGTCGAGATCATCGTGAAGAAGGGCGGCCGCTGCCGCTACACGACGATCCAGAACTGGTCGAACAACGTCTACAACCTGGTGACCAAGCGCGCCGTCGCCTACGAGGGCGCGACCATGGAGTGGGTCGACGGCAACATCGGCTCCAAGGTCACCATGAAGTACCCGGCCGTCTACCTGATGGGCGAGCACGCCAAGGGCGAGACGCTGTCGATCGCCTTCGCCGGCGCCGGCCAGCACCAGGACGCCGGGGCCAAGATGGTGCACATGGCGCCGAACACCTCGTCCAACATCATCTCCAAGTCGGTGGCGCGGGGCGGCGGCCGCACCTCGTACCGCGGCCTGATCGAGATCGGCGAGGGCTCGAAGGGCGCGAAGTCCAACGTCCTCTGCGACGCGCTGCTGGTCGACACCATCTCCCGCTCGGACACCTACCCCTACGTCGACGTCCGCGAGGACGACGTCTCCATGGGCCACGAGGCGACGGTGTCCAAGGTCAGCGAGGACCAGCTGTTCTACCTGATGAGCCGGGGCATGACCGAGTTCGAGGCGATGGCGATGATCGTCCGCGGCTTCGTCGAGCCGATCGCCAAGGAGCTCCCGATGGAGTACGCCCTGGAGCTCAACCGGCTGATCGAGCTGCAGATGGAGGGCTCCGTCGGCTGACCCGCGCGGCGGCCCCCGGATCCCTCCCCCTTATCCAGAAAGCGAGCAGTACGACAGCTATGGCTGACGTCATGAATACTCCCGGCAGCTCGACCACGGCCGGTTCCATCGAGGTCGGCACCGCCGGCGCCGGCGCGCAGCTCGCCGGCCCCGGCACCGGCCGCGAATCCGTCGCGCACCCGGTGGACGCCCGGCTCGACGCCGTCGCCTCCTTCGACGTGGCGGACTTCGCCGTGCCGAACGGGCGCGAGGAGAACTGGCGCTTCACCCCGCTGAACCGCCTCCGCGGCCTCCACGACGGGACGGCCGAGGCCACCCGCGGGGCGCTCAAGGTCGACGTGAGCGCCCCCGAGGGTGTCACGGTCGAGGCCGTGGACCGGACCGACCCCCGGGTCGGCGCCGCCGGGAAGCCGGTGGACCGGGTCGCGGCCCAGGCGTTCAGCAGCTTCGGCAAGGCCGGGGTGGTCTCCATCCCGCGCGACACCCGGCTGACCGAGCCGGTCCGGATCACCATCCAGGGCCAGGGCGGCACCGCCTACGGCCACCAGGTGATCGAGGTCGGCGCGTTCGCCGAGGCCGTGGTGGTCATCGAGCACACCGGCGACGCCGTGCTCGCGGCCAATGTCGAGTACCTGGTCGGCGACGGCGCCAAGCTGACCGTGGTCTCCATCCAGGACTGGGACGACACCGCCGTCCACGTCGCCCAGCACACCGCGCTGGTCGGCCGGGACGCCTCGTTCAAGTCGGTCGTGGTGACCTTCGGCGGCGACCTGGTCCGGCTGCACCCGCGCGTGGTCTACGGCTCGACCGGCGGCGAGGCCGACCTGTACGGGCTGTACTTCGCCGACGCCGGCCAGCACCTGGAGCACCGGCTCTTCATCGACCACGACACCCCGCACTGCCGCAGCAACGTCGCCTACAAGGGCGCGCTGCAGGGCAAGGACGCGCGCGCGGTGTGGATCGGCGACGTGCTGATCCGGGCCGCGGCCGAGGGCACCGAGACCTACGAGCTCAACCGCAACCTGGTCCTCAGCGACGGGGCGCGGGTCGACTCGGTCCCCAACCTGGAGATCGAGACCGGCGAGATCGTCGGCGCCGGCCACGCCTCGGCGACCGGCCGCTTCGACGACGAGCAGCTGTTCTACCTCCAGGCGCGCGGCATCCCGGCCGACGAGGCCCGGCGCCTGGTCGTCCGCGGCTTCTTCGGCGAGCTGGTGCAGCAGATCGGCCTGCCCGAGCTGCAGGACCGGCTGATCGAGAAGATCGACGCCGAACTGGAGGCCTCGGTCGCATGACGGTCGCAGCCTCGGAAGGCTTCGTGCGGGTCGCCGCCCTCAGCGAGCTGGAGCCGGACACCCCGAAGCGGGTCGTGGTCGGGGCGGTCCCGGTGTCGCTGGTGCGCACCGGGGGCGAGGTCTTCGCGATCAACGACATCTGCTCGCACGCCAACGTCTCCCTCTCCGAGGGCGAGGTGGACGACTGCTCCATCGAGTGCTGGCTGCACGGGTCGAGCTTCGACCTGCGCACCGGCAAGCCCTCCGGCCTGCCGGCCACCCGTCCCGTTCCCGTGTACCCCGTAAAGATCGAAGGGGACGATGTGCTCGTCTCCGTCACCCAGGAGTCCTGAGCCCATGGCAACCCTTGAAATCCACGACCTGCACGTCACCGTCGAGACGGAGAACGGCCCGCGGGAGATCCTCAGCGGCGTCGACCTGACGGTCAAGCAGGGCGAGACCCACGCCATCATGGGGCCCAACGGTTCCGGCAAGACCACCCTCGCCTACTCCATCGCGGGCCACCCCAAGTACACGATCACCAAGGGCACGGTCACCCTCGACGGCGAGGACGTGCTGGCGATGACCGTCGACGAGCGCGCCCGGGCCGGGGTCTTCCTGGCCATGCAGTACCCGGTCGAGATCCCCGGCGTGTCGATCTCCAACTTCCTCCGGACCTCGGCCACCGCGGTCCGCGGCGAGGCGCCCAAGCTGCGCACCTGGGTCAAGGAGGTCAAGTCCGCGATGGCCGAGCTCCAGATGGACCCGGCCTTCGCCGAGCGCAACGTCAACGAGGGCTTCTCCGGCGGCGAGAAGAAGCGCCACGAGATCCTGCAGATGGAGCTGCTCAAGCCGAAGGTCGCGATCCTCGACGAGACCGACTCCGGCCTGGACGTCGACGCGCTGCGGGTGGTCTCCGAGGGCGTCAACCGGGTCCGCGCCACCGGCGAGGTCGGCACCCTGCTGATCACCCACTACACCCGGATCCTCCGCTACATCAAGCCCGACTACGTGCACGTCTTCGCGGCGGGCAAGATCGTCAAGTCCGGTGGCCCCGAGCTGGCCGACGAGCTGGAGAACGAGGGCTACGAGAAGTACGTGAAGGGCGGCGCAGCAGCGTGACCGATACTTTCCGTTCCGGCAGCGGCAGCGGCAGCGGCGTCTTCGACGTCGAGGCGATCCGCAAGGACTTCCCGATCCTGCAGCGGGTGCTGCACGACGACAAGCCCCTGGTCTACCTGGACAACGCGGCGACCTCGCAGAAGCCCCGGCAGGTGCTGGACGCGATGAACGCGTACTACGAGCGCCACAACGCCAACGTCCACCGCGGGGTGCACACCCTCGCGGAGGAGGCCACGGCGCTGTACGAGGGCGCCCGTGACAAGGTCGCGTCCTTCGTCAACGCCCCCAGCCGGGACGAGGTGATCTTCACCAAGAACGCCTCGGAGTCGCTCAACCTGGTCGCCAACATGCTGGGCTGGGCCGACGAGCCGTACCGGGTCGGCCCGGACACCGAGATCGTGATCACGGAGATGGAGCACCACTCCAACATCGTGCCGTGGCAGCTGCTGGCGCAGCGCACCGGCGCGAAGCTGAAGTGGTTCGGACTGACCGACGAGGGCCGGCTCGACCTCTCCAACATCGACGAGATCATCACCGAGAAGACCAAGGTCGTCTCGTTCGTGCTGGTGTCGAACATCCTCGGCACGGTCAACCCGGTCGAGGCGATCGTCCGGCGCGCGCAGGACGTCGGCGCGCTGGTGGTCATCGACGCCTCGCAGGCCGCCCCGCACATGGTGCTGGACGTGCAGGCGCTGGAGGCCGACTTCGTCGCCTTCACCGGCCACAAGATGCTGGCCCCGACCGGCATCGGCGTGCTCTGGGGCCGCCAGGAGCTGCTGGAGGACCTCCCGCCGTTCCTGGGCGGCGGCGAGATGATCGAGACCGTGTCGATGAGCTCGTCCACCTACGCCCCCGCGCCGCACAAGTTCGAGGCCGGCACCCCGCCGATCTCGCAGGCCATCGGCCTGGGCGCGGCCATCGACTACCTCTCGGCCGTCGGCATGGACGCCGTCGCCGCGCACGAGCACCGGATCACCGGCTATGCGATCGAGCGGCTGCTGGAGGTGCCCGAGCTGAAGATCATCGGCCCGGCCACCGCCGAGGGCCGGGGCGCGGCGATCTCGTTCACACTGGGTGACATCCACCCGCACGACGTCGGCCAGGTGCTGGACGAGCAGGGCATCGCGGTCCGGGTCGGGCACCACTGCGCCCGGCCGGTCTGCCTGCGCTACGGAATTCCGGCGACCACCCGGGCGTCGTTCTACCTGTACTCGACCGAGGCGGAGGTGGACAGTCTGATTGCCGGGCTGCACCACGTCCGGGACTTCTTCGGCTGACGGACTGGGAGGAGGAGCGACGCGATGAAGATGGACTCGATGTACCAGGAGATCATCCTGGACCACTACAAGCACCCGCACGGCAAGGGCCTTCGGGCCGGTGACGCCGAGGTGCACCACGTCAACCCGACCTGTGGGGACGAGATCACCCTGCGGGTCCGGCTGGACGGCAGCACCGTCGCGGACGTCTCGTACGACTCGCAGGGCTGCTCGATCAGCCAGGCCAGCGCGTCGGTGCTGAACGACCTGCTGGTCGGCAAGACGGTCGGCGAGGCGCAGCAGATCCAGGAGGCCTTCCTGGAACTGATGCAGAGCAAGGGGCAGGCCGAGGGCGACGAGGAGGTGCTGGAGGACGCCATCGCGTTCGCGGGCGTCTCCAAGTACCCGGCCCGGGTCAAGTGCGCCCTGCTCAGCTGGATGGCCTGGAAGGACGCCACCGCCCAGGCGCTGGCCGACACCCCTGTGAAGGAGAGCGCATGAGCGAGACGACTGCCGAGCCCGCCGCCGAGACGGCAGCGGACGGCGCGAGCACGTTCGTCGGGACGACCGCCGGAACGGTGGCCGTGGACGACCTGATGGAGGCCCTGCTGGACGTGGTCGACCCCGAACTGGGCATCGACGTGGTCAACCTGGGCCTGATCTACGGCGTCCACATCGACGAGTCGGACGTGGCCACCATCGACATGACGCTGACCTCGGCGGCCTGCCCGCTGACCGACGTCATCGAGGACCAGGCCCGTACCGCCACCGACGGGCTGGTCCAGGACCTGCGGATCAACTGGGTCTGGATGCCGCCGTGGGGCCCGGACAAGATCACCCCCGACGGCCGCGACCAGCTGCGGGCCCTGGGCTTCAACGTCTGAGCGACGTCTGAGCGACGTCCGAGCGACGTCCGAGCGACGTCCGCGGCCGCACGGCTGCCCCCGAGGCCGCCGGGCCGCGATCCGTTCCCTCTGCCGCGTGGATTCATCCCTTGTGGGGATAGATCCACGCGGCAGTGGTACGTCGGCATCCGGTGCGCGACGCTGGAGCGACGCCCCGTCCGGGTGAGCGTGGGCGTCCTGGGAGCGGGTGCGGGATAGTGTCGTCAGATGCGGAGCGTGACGGCGGCTGTCGTCGCCTCCGGTAGAGCTGTCGCGGTACGGATGAGGGAGTGCACGGCCATGGCGGGTTCCAGCCGTAAGAAGAGTGACAACCCGTCGGGTGCAGGCGCGGGTGCGGGTTCGCTCCCGGCCGACTTCGACCTGGAGACGCTGTACGGCGCGGTCGGCGGGCGCGACGAGGCCGAGGAGGAGGACGAGCTGATCATCGTGCCTCCGGTGCGGCTGCTGCCGCGCGAGGAGCTGGCCGCGGCGGCGCTGGGCGTGCCGCTGCTCTCGGCCGCGATCCGGCTGGCGCGCTGGATCACGCCGTTCCGCCCGGTCGACGAGTGGGGCGAGCTGGGCTCGGAGCTGGAGACCCAGGCCGCGATGGACCTGGACCTGGTGCCCGAGGACGGCGACGCCGACGTCGCGCTCGGCAAGGTCGCCGCGGCCTGGGCGCTGGCGGTGGACCTGGAGCTGATCCGGGTCGGCGACGCCGACCCGGCGAGCGGTGAGGGCGAGGGCGAGGTCGCTCGCCCCGGCGCCGAGCTGGAGGTACTGGAGCGCGGCGACACCGACAGCGTGCTGGAGGCATGGGAGACCGCCGCCTCGATCGTCGCCGGGACGGCCGTCGAGGCCGAGATCGACCTGGGCGTCGAGCCGCCGGCCGAGGCCGCCGCCAAGGACCCGGACGAGGAGACCGAGAGCGAGTACGCCGAGCTGGAGGAGGCCCGCGAGGAGACCCAGGGCCTGCTGGACGACGCCCTCCAGGTGCTCTACGAGACCCGTGCCTTCGCCGCCACCGAGGCCGAGCAGACGATTCCGCTGGGCGTCCTGGCCGCGCTGCTGGTGGTCCCGGACGGCCAGGAGCCGGACGCGGAGATGCTGGGCGACATCACCTCGGTGATGGTCACCCTCGACCCGATGCTGCAGGACCTCGCCGACATCGGAATGCTGGAGTACCGCCCGATCGACCCGACCCTCTTCGCCGAGGGCGAGGGCGAGGGCGAGGAGGAGGAGCCCGGCCCGGACACCGCCGTCCCCGAGGTCGACGCCGAGCAGGCCGCCCGCTTCGGGCTGGCCCGGCTCACCCCGCTCGGCGTCCACGGCGTCCGGCAGTGGCTGCTGGAGGACGGCTACGACGCGCCGCTGGTCGGGGTGCACGCCCAGGGCGACGCGGCCGAGCTGCTGGAGGGGATCTGCGGCTCCGCCAATGTGCTGCCCGAGGAGGAGATCCGGGAGTGGCTGAGCGGCCGTGAGCCGCTGCTCGCCGCCACCGAGCTGCTGGCAGCCGCGCGCGGCAACGACTTCGTGGCCCCGATCCGGCGGATGTTCTGCGCCCGCGCGCTGGACCACCTCGGCGGCCCGGCCGAGCCCTCCGTCCGCGCGGTGCTGGCCGACCCGGAGCTGGGCGGCCTGGCCACCGCGTGGCTGACGGCCCAGGGCGCGACCGGTCTGCCGGAGCTCAGCCCGGACGTCCGGCTGTGGAACACCATCGACACGGTCGCCGCGCACCTCATCGACTCGGCCGAGCGGGAGCAGGTCTTCCGCGAGCTGGTGGTCGAGGTGACCGGGGGACGCCCGAGCACGGCCCTCTTCGCCGAGCTCTGGCGGGTCGACCACCCGTACACCACGGCCGTGCTGGACGCGATCGGCGAGGTCCACCCGGACAAGGCCACCGCCAAGGAGGCCCGCAAGGCCGCCTACAAGGCCAGGTCCAAGGCCGGTTCCCAGCAGCAGGGCTGAGGGCGTGGACGCGGTACGGATCCGGCCGGCGACGGTCGCCGACGCGGCGGCCGTCGCCGCGATCCACCGGGACGCGCGGGCGGCGGCCATGCCCTACCTTCCGCTGCAGCGGCGCACCCTGGACGAGGTGACCCGCTGGGTCGCGGAGGTCGTGCTCCGCGAGTCGCGGGTCTGGGTCGCGGTGCGCGCGGCCGACGGCGCGGCTGCGGACGGTGCCGAGGAGGTCATCGGCTACGCCGCGCTGGAGGGGGAGCTGCTCGACAAGCTCTATCTCCGCCCCGACCTGCGCCGCCGGGGCGTCGGCTCGCTGCTCCTCGACGAGCTCGCCCGGCACAGCCCGGGCGGGCTCACCCTCCAGGTCTTCGAACTCAACACCGAGGCCCGCGCCTTCTACCGGCGCCACGGCTTCACCGTCGTCGGGCGCGGCGACGGCAGCGGGAACATGGAGGGACTGCCGGAGCTGACCCTGCGCCGGGAGCCCGCCGGGGAGCCACGTGTGATGCGGTAGTGTGACCGTCGCACCATCGGCTTGAGCTCCATCGGCTCCGGCCCCGGACACACCGTCGTCACGAGCCGCCGAGGCCGTGGCCTCCCCGAGGAGGTGGGACCCGTCAACGCTGGACGCAACCGGGTGCTCGCCCCCTGCGGCCCTCTGACCCGCCGGTCCTGACCGGCTCCGGGTCGGCCGCACGAGCGCCCTTCGGTTTCCCGAGAGGCCCTCATGACCGTCTTTCCGTCTTCCCTTCCGTCCTCCTCCGCTGATCTCGCCGTCGTCTCCAGGCTGCGCGCCGCCGGCTGCGTCTTCGCCGAGGAGGAGGCCCGGCTGCTCGTCGCCGCCGCCGACACCCCCGCCGAGCTCGACGCCATGGTCGAGCGGAGGGTGGTCGGACTACCCCTCGAACATGTCATCGGCTGGGCCGAGTTCTGCGGCCTGCGGGTGTCCGTCGACCCCGGGGTGTTCGTGCCCCGGGTCCGCACCGGCTTCCTGGTCGAACAGGCCCTGACCGCCGCCCGCGGTCTGCCCGAACCGGTCGTGGTGGACCTCTGCTGCGGCTCCGGCGCGGTCGGCGCCGCGCTGCTGGCGGCGCTGGACGGGATCGAGCTCCACGCCGTCGACATAGACCCCGCCGCGGTGCGCTGCGCCCGCCGCAACATCGGCGACGGCGGCCGGGTCCACCAGGGCGACCTGTACCGGCCGCTGCCCGCCGGGCTGCGCGGCCGGGTCGACGTGCTGGTCGCCAACGCTCCCTACGTCCCCACCGACGCCATCGGCCTGCTGCCGGCCGAGGCCCGGATCCACGAGGCCAGGGTGGCACTCGACGGCGGCGCCGACGGGCTGGACATCCAGCGCCGGGTCGCGGCGGCGGCGCTGGACTGGCTCGCCCCCGGCGGGCAGCTGCTGGTGGAGACGAGTGACCGTCAGGCCCCGTACTCGGTGCAGGCGTTCACCGCCGGCGGGCTGACCGCCCGGGTGCTCGCCGACGAGGAGCTGGACGCCACGGTGGTCGTCGGCGGCAGGAGCGGCAGCAGCACGGCGAAAGTCATGCCAACCACATAGTCGACCCGATCGGACCACTGCCTCTGGCCGCTGATGCTCCGTAGGGTGGTCGTAGGGAACCGACCACACCTGGAGGGGACGTCGGCGTGCAGTACGGGAGCGGTAGCTGGGGTTTCGATGACCCGCGTGACATCTGGTACGAACTCGCCCTGGCCGATCTGCGCAGCCTGGGCAGACGCGGCTTCCGGCTCTACGGACCCACCGCGCCGCTGCTGTCCTCGCCCACGCTGGCCTCCTGGGAGCGGCACAACAGCGAACTGGTGCTGGTGGTCCTGGCCCACGGCGAGCACTTCGCCCCCGAGGGGCCCTACGTCCAGGTGCAGACCGCCTCGGCGGCGGCCGGACAGCGCTCGTCCTCGTTGCACGACGTCATCGAGGACGAGCGCGACCGGCTCTACGAGCACGCCGGGATCGACGAGGGCGAGTACCGGGACCTGCCGGTGGAGTCCGAGCCCTGGTTCACCATCGACGGGATCCCGGTCCGGGCCGCGCTGCGGGTCGAGGGCAGGCTGTGGGCCGCCCGGCTGAGCCTGGGCGGTCCGGACTGCCCGCTGCTCAGCCGCGGCGGCGAGCCGGTGACGCTCACCGTGACCGGGCGCGGGGTCGCCCCGGACCGGGTCGGGCTGCGCACCGTCGAGGACCTGGAGCCCTATGCGGTGGGGCGGCAGGAACGGTTGGCCGCGCTGGCGGCGCGCCGCTCCCAGCGCCGGGGGCCGAGTGGGCCGGAGCAGCCGGAGCCGGTCGGTCTCGACGCCCACCGGCGGCTGGTGGAGTACTCGGTGCAGCATGCGCTGCGGGTCGAGGCGGCGCTGGAGTCGGGGCATCCGCCGCGCGAGCCGCGCTCCGGCCGCGAGGACGACTCGGCGCTGTGGGAGAGCGCGGTGCGGCAGCAGATGCGGCTGGCCGGGGAGGAGCGCGCGGCGGCCAACGACGCGGTGACCGCGCTGGTCAACCAGATGGTGCAGCTCGCCCGGCGGGTGGACTGGTTCCCCGGCTCGCCGGACGCCAGGGCGGCGGTGGAGGAGAGCATCCGCTACACGGTCTTCGACAGCGAGGTCGCCAGCGTGGACGCCCAACGGGCCTGGCGCGCCCAGTGGTCCCGGCACGACTTCCCCTCCGACCGCCGCGGCCCCGACCGGCGCGAACGGCAGGAGCAGCAGATCGAGGCGGACGCGCAGTGGCTGGGGCTGTGGCAGAACTGGCGGGAACGGCTGGCGGCGGGCGGCTGACGCCGGATCAGTCCGGCGGCAGCCGCAGCTGGAGCATGGCCAGCAGCCGTTGCTCGGGGCGGCCCAGGTCGAGACCGGTGAGCTGCTCCGCGCGGCGGACCCGGTAGCGCAGGGTGTTGGGGTGGATGTGCAGCCCCTCCGCCGCCGCCCGGACGTCGCCGAAGGCGTCCAGCCAGGCGAGCACGGACTCGGTCAACTGCCGGTTGTCGCGCGCCAACCGGGTCAGCCGGGGGTCGCGGACGGCGGGGTTGGCGGCGAGCAGCACCAGGGTCTCGCCGACCAGGACCTCGGCCAGGACCTCCGGCAGCGCCGCCACCTCGGCGTCGACCCGGCCCGCGGCCATCGCGTCCAGCACCCGGTCAGCCTCGTGCCGGGAGGCGGGGGCGGCCTCCAGGCCGGCCACCACCCGGCCGACCGCGCCGCGCAGCCGGGTGTCCAGGTGGCGGCGGGCGGTCTCGGTGATCTCCTGGGCCCAGCCGAGCAGCGCGGTCGGGGCGAGGCCGCGCGGCAGGTCGGGCAGCAGCACGTAGACCCGGTCGCCGATGGGGGTGACCAGGGCGTTGCGGTGCCGGGCGGCGGCATGGACCGAGACCAGGCCGATGGTCTCGCCGCGCGCCGGATCCATCGACCCGGGCAGGCTGAAGCCCAGCACCGCAGCCGGCCTGGTCAGGCCGAGGTTGAGGTGACCGGCCAGCGACTGGGGCCCGGTGGCGCCGTCCAGCAGGCCGGTCAGCAGGGTCCGGGTGAGCCGGAGGTCGGCGTCGGGTTCCCGGCGGGGGCGGACCAGGTGCAGCGCGGCGACCCGGGCCGCGCCGAGCAGCGTCTGGTCGGCGCGTTCGGCCAGCGGGGTGGAGCCCTCCTGGACCCAGATGGTGCCCAGCTGCCGGTCGCCGGAGCGGATGCCGATGGCGAGCCGGCGGCGCAGCCCGAGATCCGGGTGCGCGTCGATCGCCACCACCGCGTCCGAGCTGCGCAGTTGCTGGAAGACGCCCCAGCCGCGCAGCGCGGCGAGGTAGGGCTCCGGGCCCTGCCAGCCGAGGATGGTGAGCCGCCGCAGGTCGTCGACCTCGTCGGAGTCGGCGGAGCGCGAGTAGGCGAGGACCCGGTTGGCGGTGTCCTCGATGGAGACGATGCCGCCGGTGAGCACGGCCGTGGTCTGTGCCAGGGCGAAGAGGTCGCCCTCGTCCGGCCCCTCGCCGGGCCGACTGGGCTGGACGCTGCCGAGGACGGCGCGGGCCAGCGCGTCCAGGTGCCCCCAGCGGACCAGCGGGCCGACGGACAGCAGCGCGATCCCGGCCTCCTCGGCGGCCTCCCGCAGCGGGCCGGTGGCGGCAGGGCCGTCCTGGCCCTTGACCGCGACCGCGGCGGCGCCGTCCCGGCCGGCGGCGCGCAGCACCGGGAGCGCGGCGCGGCCCCGGACGCCGAGGGCGAGCACCAGGTCGCCGGGCCTGGCCGCCGGGGGCTCCTCGGGGTCGGTCAGCGCGATCCCGCCGACCTGGACGTCCAGCCCGGCCGGCGCGCACTGGAGTTCCACCACCGGCTCGCCCAGTGACATCAGCAGGTGCCGGAGGGTCACCCCGCGCGCGGTGGGCTCGCCGTAGCCGGGCTCGCCGCCGGGCGGTTCTGTACTCATGGTGGCCCTCGGGGTTGGCCGGTCGGACAGGAGTGTGCTCAAGATGTTAGTCGGTCGGACAAATACGCCGGGCCGGGCGCGGCCCTAACGTCGAGGTGACGCCAGACCCACGAACGTCGACACCGAGGAGAGCGCACGTGTTGGATGCTGTGACCCGGATTCCCGCACCGGTGAACGAGCCGGTGCACAGCTATGCACCGGGCAGCCCGGAGCGTGCGCGACTGGAGGCCGAGCTGAAGCGCCTCGGCGGACAGGAACCGGTCGAGCTGACCATGGCCATCGACGGCGAGCGCCGCCTGGGCCGGGGCGAGCCGATCGACGTGGTCCAGCCGCACCGGCACGCGGCCGTACTCGGCACCATGCGCAACGCCACCCGCGAGGACGCCGAGGAGGCCGTGCAGGCCGCCCTCGCCGCCGCCCCCGCCTGGCGGGCGCTCTCCTTCGACGACCGGGCCGCGATCTTCCTCAAGGCCGCCGACCTGCTGGCCGGCCCCTGGCGCGAGACCCTGGCCGCCGCCACCATGCTCGGCCAGTCGAAGACCGCCCAGCAGGCCGAGATCGACACCCCCTGCGAGCTGGTCGACTTCTGGCGCTTCAACGTCCACTTCGCCCGGGAGATCCTGGCCGAGCAGCCGGAGTCCTCGCCGGGCGTCTGGAACCGCAGCGACCACCGGCCGCTGGAGGGCTTCGTCTACGCGATCACGCCCTTCAACTTCACCGCGATCGCCGGCAACCTGCCGACCGCGCCCGCGCTGATGGGCAACACCGTGGTCTGGAAGCCGTCCCCGACCCAGCAGTTCGCGGCGCACCTGCTGATGGACCTGCTGGAGGAGGCCGGGCTGCCGGCCGGTGTGATCAACATGGTGACCGGCGACGGCCTGGCCGTCTCCGAGGTCGCGCTGCACCACCGCGACCTGGCCGGCATCCACTTCACCGGCTCCACCGCGACCTTCCAGCACCTGTGGCGCACGGTCGGCGAGAACATCACGAACTACCGCAGCTACCCGCGCCTGGTCGGCGAGACCGGCGGCAAGGACTTCCTGGTCGCCCACCCCTCGGCCGACCCGGCGGCGCTGCGCACCCTGCTGACCCGGGGCGCCTTCGAGTACCAGGGCCAGAAGTGCTCGGCGCTGTCCCGCGCCTACATCCCCGCCTCGCTCTGGGCGGAGATCAAGGACGGCCTCCGGGACGAGGTGCAGGGGCTCACCATGGGCGACGTCACCGACCTCGGCAACTTCCTCAGCGCCGTCATCGACGCCCGGGCCTTCGCTAAGAACAAGGCCGCGCTCGACCGCGCGGCGGCCGACCCGCAGGTGGAGGTGCTGGCCGGCGGCGGCTACGACGACTCGGTCGGCTACTTCGTCCGGCCTACCGTGCTGGTCTGCGCGGACCCGACGGCCGAGTACTTCCGGGACGAGTACTTCGGCCCGATCCTCTCCGTCCACGTCTTCGACGACGCCCGGTACGAGGAGGTGCTGGACCTGGTCGACTCGGCCTCCGGCTACGCGCTGACCGGCTCGGTGATCGCCCGGGACCGGGCCGTGATCGCGTCGACCATGGAGCGGCTGCGCTTCACGGCCGGCAACTTCTACATCAACGACAAGCCGACCGGCGCCGTCGTCGGCCAGCAGCCCTTCGGCGGCGGTCGCGCCTCCGGGACCAATGACAAGGCCGGCTCGGCGCAGAACCTGCTGCGCTGGACGTCGACCCGCTCCATCAAGGAGACCTTCGTCCCGCCGACCGACTACCGGTACCCGCACCAGGGCTGACGTCCCGTCGGTCCGACCCGGGCGCCGCGCCCCCAGCCCCCGGGGGCGCGGCGCCCACCCCCACCCCCACCTGCCCGCGCCCCGCGCCCCTGCCCAGGAGTGCACATGCTCCGTACCACTCTGCTCGCCGCCTCCCGCGCCCCGCGGGTCCGCCAGGTCATCGAGAAGCTTCCGCCCACCCGCGCCATCGTCCAGCGCTTCGTCGCCGGCGACCAGCTGGAGGACGCGGTCGCGGTCACCGACGCGCTGGTCGGCGGCGGGCGCCGGATCACCCTCGACCACCTCGGTGAGGACACCCGGGACGCCGCCCAGGCCGCCGACACCGCCGCCGCCTATGAGAAGCTGCTGGCCGCGCTCAAGGAGACCGGGCTCGCCGAGCGCGCCGAGGTCTCGGTGAAGCTCTCCGCGGTGGGGCAGTTCCTGCCCGCGGACGGCGCCCGGATCGCGCTGGACAACGCCCGCCGCATCTGCGAGGCCGCCGCCGACGCCGGGACCACGGTCACCCTGGACATGGAGGACCACACCACCACCGACTCCACCCTCGGCATCGCCCGCGAGCTGCGCGCGGACTTCCCCTGGCTGGGCGTGGTGCTCCAGGCCTACCTGCACCGCACCGAGGCCGACTGCGCGGACCTGTCGAGTGCCGGCTCCCGGGTCCGGCTGTGCAAGGGCGCCTACCAGGAGCCCGCGTCGGTCGCCTTCCAGGGCAAGCGCGACGTCGACCTCTCCTACGTGCGCTGCCTCAAGGTGCTGATGGCCGGCGAGGGCTACCCGATGGTCGCCTCGCACGACCCGCGCATGATCCGGATCGCCGGGCAGCTCGCCCAGTGGGAGGGCCGCGGGCTGGACACCTTCGAGTACCAGATGCTGTACGGCATCCGGCCCGAGGAGCAGGAGCGGCTCGTCGACACCGGCGCGACCATGCGGATCTACCTGCCCTACGGCGGCGAGTGGTACGGCTACTTCATGCGCAGGCTGGCCGAGCGCCCGGCCAACCTGGCCTTCTTCCTCCGGGCGCTGGCCACCCGGGACTGAGTCAGTGCTCGAAGGCTACCCGCTTCACCTGCGGGAAGTCCTCAGGTTCTCGGGTCGGCGACTGCGGCAGTGATCATCCGAAGGTCGGACTAGCGAAAGATCCACTCCGGCCTGCGGGTGATCCAAAACGGCCCCGTAGAGCGTACGTAGAGATCCATTACAAGTCCTCTCCGACCCACGCATCCATCGCCGCGCGCCCCTTGTCGCCAGCGCCTGGCATGAAGTGAGTGTAGGTCCGCAGCGTGAAGCCCGGGTCGTCGTGCCCGAGCCACTCGGACAGCGAAATGATGGACTCGCCGGCCTGCAGCTGGACTGAGGCGTAGGTGTGCCGGGCGATGTGGAAACCCCACTCGCGCGTACCCGGCCATGCTCCGCGGTGGTGCGTCGTAGACCGAGCCTGGGGGGGAATCACCCCAGCACGGGCCAGCGCCGGCTTCCATGAGTCGAGGTCCCAGCTGGACCCGTCGACCGGGTTCCTGAACCTCGTCGACACCAGCAGGCGCACGGTGGTCACCTTGGAGGCGCCGCCTTCGCCCATCCAGGGCAGCTCCTTTTCGAGCGGCAGATGCTTCTCGCTGTACTCCAGCAGCCGCTTCAGCAGGCCGGGCGACAGGGGAACGTCGCGCTCCTTGTCGCCCTTGGGGAGCTTCAGGTACGCCTTGGCGTTGTCGCGCTGCAGCTGTCGGCGAATGTGCAGGACACCGGCCGCCTCGTCGATGTCGTCAGGGGAGAAGCCCAGGACCTCGCCCTGTCGGAGGCCGGCGGCGATTCCCAGGTCCAGCACGATACGGTCCCGCTCGCGGAGCTCCTGGCGGACAGCCTGGGCCTGTGCGGCGGTGAACGCTCGGGCCTTCTTATCGGGCTTCTTGGGCTTGATCCCGCGAGTGGCACATGGGTTCTTCGGGATCCTGCCTCCGATCACGGCCGCGTTGAGGATCGCCGAGAGGTAGGAGTAGACCAGGCGAGAGGTGCTGACCGCCAGGCTCTTCCGGATGGTGGCGAGCCATATGCGGACCTGCTCGTCCTTGATCTCGTTGAGCGGTCGGTGGCCGAGCAGAGGGATGATGTGCTTGTTGATCTTGCCGAGCATGCTCCGTTGGGTGCCGACCGCCACTGTCACGCCGGGCCAGTACACCGTCTCGAAGTAGTCCCGGAGCAGTATCGCCCCGAGCTCAGGGTCGACGAACACGCCTCGCCTGGCATCCGTCTGTGCGGCAGCCAGCCAGGCCTTCGCGTCAGCCAGGGCCTTGAATGACTCGTCCTTGACCCCGGGGATGCCGCAGACCCGGTACCTCAGGCCCTGGTTGACGCGGTCCTTCGGCTTCTTTTTGCCTGTCTTCTTGTCGACATCCTTGTAGTACCAGCGATCTTCGATGTATCCCGGCATCAGCCCCCCTTCCCTGCCGAGCGATCCGAGGTCAGATCGCGGCGGGCTCGTCCTCCCGCAGTTCCGGCGACGCGATCGACACGATCTCCCCGTCCCACAACTGGAACCAGTGGGCCCCGTCCAGCAGCTTCTGCTCAACGAGGGTCAGGTTCATCACTGCCTCTTCGGTGAAGTGGTACGGAGAGCAGTGGTAAACGATCTGGCCTCGTGTCTCGCGGGCCACAATGGGCACATCGCGACCGAGCTCCGGGTCCAGTACGTACACCTTCCTGAGCAAGGTACCCCCCTGTCGACGAGCCGACGCCCGTAGCGTCAGCGTCTGCTGATCACTGACCCTCGTGCTTAACACGTTCGGATGCTTCGATCATCGCCCGGTACTGGCGGACCTCGGCGTCGGTCATGCCTGCCAGGTAGCTCGCGACGACTCGGACGTCATCGGAATAGCCGCTCAGTTCCTTGGCCTCGTACTCCAGGAACTGGCGTGCGGCGGCCCGTTGTACGACGGACAGCGGCTTGCCAAGGGCGACGGCCAGGGCCCGGAGTTGCCAGGGTGCCGGCGCGGACTTGATCAGATTCCTGGCCAGGTTGTTGATCCACGGAGTGCTGAGCTGCTGCTCCGTCTCCGGGTCGATGGCGCGTCGCGCTAGGGAGCGGTAGGAGCTGCCGTCGCCGGCGTTGGCCTCGCGGACCATGGCGGAGAGGTCATCGCGCCGCGGAGCCTCGACGTCGGCCATGCGGTGGCTCTCCTGTCTCGTGCGTATCACCCGCATCTGGCATATGCCCATCTGGTGACGGGTTGCCGCAGGTCAGACGACATGCAGTGTCTCAATCTGCAGACGGATTGTCTACAGAAGCCCATCGTCGACACCCTACGCGCGCTGAATATCCACATCTCGGCGTCAGGATTCCTAGACAGGTTGTCTCAAGTTGGCTATCGTCGTCAGCATCGAGAGACGAACCGTCTCCGATGGAGAGACGCATGGAGCGACGTTGAGAATCCCGTATAGCCTGCGCGATCCGGACCTTATGCGCCGGATCATGGAGCATCCCGGCCGGGGGACCGCGTACAGCACTCGATCGCTCGCCACTGCTGCAGGAGTTTCGCCCAGCATCATTGGCCACCTGCTGTCCGGTCGGCGCGCGGACGCCAACGTGGATCACGCCCACCGCATCGCGGAGGCCCTCGGCGTCGCGGTGCTCGTGCTCTTCATGCCCTCAGCGTCTCCAAAATCTGACGTTTCTCACGAAAATCTTGACACTCTCAAGGAGGACATGTGACCGCGACCATGCGTGGCCGCGCGCCGAAGGGCTGCGTCTGGCTCCCGGAGGCGGCCGTACAGCTTGGTATTGAGCCGAGCACGCTCCGCAAGTGGCGTGTCCGCCGAGTCGGCCCCGAGAGCTTCAAGCACGCCGGTCGGGTCTGCTACGAGCAGGCGGCGATCGACGGGTACCTCGCCGCCTGCAAGGCGGCTGACTCCCGAAGCAACCGGGCGCTGTCACCTACGGCTCGACCGAAGCGCCCCCATCTCCCCGCGGTGCCGAGCCGCGCGGCCTGAGACACAAGCGGGCCGCCCCGGTGCAACGGAGCGACCCATGCCACACCCCACCCCTGACCTGCGAGAGGAGTAGGCCGTGACGATCACCCAGCCTACCGACAGCACCACCCCCAGGAACGCGCTCACCGCAGCCCAGACCCTGGTCCAGTTCTTGACCGACCACCCGGAGCTCCAGGGCCAGCCGATGGACTGGCGGCCCCGGCCGGACGGCCAACTGCAGATGTCGGTGCGGTACATGCACGTCGACAGTGCGCGCCTGGCGGCCGAGATCGCCACCTGCCTCGACGCGACGGTGGACAAGCACCCCGTCGGCGACTCGATCGGCTTCTACGTGCGCGGCTCGATCGGCGAGACGGCCGTCAGCTTGTCGGCCTACCTGCCGAAGGACCCGTTCGCCGAGTTCACCGCGAACCACGCCCGTGACCCGCTGGCCTGGTCCGAGGAGGAGCGCGTCGAGTACGCGGCCCTGTCGGCTGCCGTGCAGGCCGTGACGGCGGTGGCGGCATGACGGTCACCGCGACGATCGGCGCCGACCACCTCGCGGTCCGGTTGCGCACCGACGACCTGATCCCCGCCGTGCTGGACATGCTGGCCGACGCCTACGGCGACGACCCCGAGACCATCGGCCAGCTCCTCATCGACCTCGCCGCCGCCCAGGCACACCTCTCCTCGGTGCAGCACGACCAGGAGCGTCGGGACCTGCCCGAGTGGATGGTCACCCACGCCGCTGAGGTCGTCGACAAGTACCGCGAGGAGCTCGCGGAGGCCGCGATCACCGAGCACGCCGAGTCGACGCTCAACTACCGCGAGGCCCTCGCGCTCGCCGACGGCCTGACCGGCGCGGCCGCGCAGACCCTCACCGCCCGCCTCATCGACGCCCCCTGGAGGGCAGCTTGAGCACCTTCGCTTTCAGCCCGGCGACCCGTGAGCAGGCTCGCGCTCGCATCGGGCTCCAGGGGCCCGCCGGGTCCGGCAAGACCAAGAGCAGCCTGCGGATCGCCGAGGGTCTCGCGCAGGGTGGACTGATCGGCGTGATCGACACCGAGCGCGGATCCGCTCTCACTTACGCCCCGGTGCCCGGCAAGCCCGAGCTCGGCGGTCACGTCTTCGGTCACATGCCGATGGACAACCACGACCCGCGCAACCTGATCGAGGCGGTCCACGTCGCCGAGCAGGCCAGCCTCGCCGTCCTCATCGTGGACAGCTGGTCCCACTTCTGGAACGGCAAGGGCGGCCTGCTGGCGATCGTGGATGAGGCCGGCCGCAAGCCCGGTGCCGGCGGATCCTTCGGCGGCTGGCGCGACGGCAACCCCATCGAGCAGGCCATGCTCGACGCGCTGCTGAACTTCTCGGGCCACGTCATCGTCACCATGCGCACCAAGGGTGACTACGCGATCGAGGGCAAGAAGGTCACCAAGCTCGGCGTCAAGGCCGTGCAGCGCGAAGGCGCGGAGTACGAGCTCGGCCTGATCCTGGACATGGTCGAGGGCACCGGAACCGTCACCAAAACGCGGTACGAGCCACTGGAGGGGCTGACTGTCCATCACCCGGGCGAGGAGCTCGCTGCGGTGATCCTGGAGCAGCTCGGCCACGGCATCGATCCGGTGCAGCCGATCGTGGACGAGCTCACCGCTGCTGGCCTGACGTACGCGTCGGCGCTGAGCCTGTACGCCCGTGCCGGTCAGCGTGGTCTGCACAGCGCGTTGGTTGCGCACCCGGTCAGCAAGGAGCGGCTGCAGCTCGGGAAGCTAATCAAGGAGTACGGCTCTGCTCTGAAGCCTGGGGCTGTCGCCCCGACGCGGCCGGAACGGGCGTCAGCGCGCATCGCAGCTGAACCCACCGACGCCGAGCTGTACGCCGCGCTTCAGTCTGGGCATCCGGATGTAGAAGACAGCGCGGCGGACATGCTCGCGGGTCGTGGTCGCCTGCCGCTCCCCGCAGCACGCCCACGGCAACTCCCCTACGGGTCACGGCCTTCGGCGCATCCCGCCAGTGCGCCGCCGGAGCACGACTACGTGGCCGACGCCGTCAACGCGCTCGACGCGGATGCCGTCGAGCACGTGTGGAACCTGGCCAGCGCGGCTGGGGCCGGACAGGACACGCTCGATCAGATCTCTCAGCTTGGCTGGGACAAGGCCCGGGCCGCGATGGAGCGCGCCGCCGACGACATCGCACTGCCGCTGGCCGAACTGGCCGAGGCTTTCAAGGGCACCTTCAACATGCCCATCGCGCACGGCAGCGTCGCGGCGTTCCAGGAGATGACGACCAACCTGCGCCGGAGCGCCGCCGCATGAGCGAGACGCTGATGGACCTGGCCCTGCGCGAGGCCGCGTTGAAGGCCGAGCTCGCGGCGGTTCAACTGCACGTCACAGCGGCCAAGGCCCGCTACGAGGCCGCGCGCGGCCGGGTCCAGGCCGCGATGGACGACGAGACGCAGCGAGGCGTGACCGCGTTCGGCGCGGTGATGCCCAGCGGCCAGGTCGTCGCCAAGGTCGTGCTGACGAACCCCGACCCAGCGCCGCGGATCACCGACGAGCGGGCATGGATCGACTGGGTCCGCGACACCTACCCGACCGTGCACACCACCCGCTTCGTGCGGGAGGTCAGCCCTGCATGGCAGAGCGGGCTGTTCAAGGCCATGCAGAAGTCGGGCAAGGCGATCGATCCGGCGACCGGGGAGATCGTTCCCGGTGTCGAGATCCCGGACGAGCGTCAGCGCGGGCACCGGCTGACGTTCACCGCCGACGGCGAGGACGCCATCACGCAGGCATTTCGCGCTGGCCTGATGACGCCCGACGTGCTGCCCGCTCTCCTGGCGCCGCCGGAGTCGGACGAGGCGTAGCCATCGCCCCGGGGCCGCCCCGCGCGGGCGGCCCCAACCCCCAATCCACGCACCGCACTCAGGGAGACTCCCGTGTTCGGACGCAAGACCACCAAGATCACCACGCTGACGCGTCGCGTCGAGTCGCTGGAGATGGCGCTCATCGACGCTCGCCAGGACGTCGGCACCGCGCAGATCAACCAGCGTCGCGCCCTCGACAGCGTCCAGGAGCTGTACGGCGAGGTCGCGGAGCTGGAGTCGCAGCTCCAGGCGGCCCGCAACCTCAACGCCCGGCTCAACGCCCGCCGTCCGCAGACCGCCTTCGCCGGGGGTGTGCGATGAGCGCCACCCTGCTGTGGAGCCGCCCCACGGGCGCCCACCGCCGCACTGCCGCCTCGTGGGAGCGCTTGACCGGCGCGCTGGCCACTGCCACCGAGGCCGCGGTCACGCTCACCCGGCAGCTCGCCAAGGAGCGCGAGCAGCGCGCCCTGGCCGACGACCTCATGGCGCGGCTCGTCGAACAGCGCCTCGCGGCCGAGGCCCGCGCCACCACCGCCGAGCAGGCCCTCGCCGCCGAGCAGGCGCGTGCCAGCCGCGCCGGCCAGATCATCGAGGACCTCCGCCGCCAGCTCGACCGCCCCGACGGCCAATCGGAGACGACGGAGATCCCGATGCCGCTCGTCCTCCCGCTGTGGGAGAGCGCCGCCCGCCGCGACACCACCCCGGCACCGTCCGCTGCCCGGCCGTCCTGGGCGAGGGCGTCATGACCACCCGGCAGGCGCGCGGCACGCACGTTCCACTACCGACGTCCACCCCCGGTCACCCCCGTAACTGCAACTGCCTCCCGTGCTGCGACGTGGCCGCGAGCTGGGTGCGCCAGCGTCGCCGCCGGATCGCCTACGGCACCTGGCAGCCCTTCGTCGATGCCGCCCCGTCCCGGGCCCACATCGAGGACGTCCACGACAGCGGGATCGCCTACCGGCAGATCGCCCGGCTCGCGGGGGTCACCCTGTGGGACCTCAACCAGATCCGTGCCGGTCGTCTCCGGGTCAGGCCGACGACAGAGGCCGCGATCCTCGCCGTCTCGCCGAACCCGCAGCGACTGGAGCCGAAGGCGTTCCTGCCGGCCCTGGGCAAACAGCGCAGGATCCAGGGGATGCGGGCCATCGGATGGCCGAACCCGGAACTCTCGCGCCGGTCCAAGCGGAGCCTGGACTCGCTGTCCCGGATCCTCTCATCGCCGTTCGTCTGGGCATCGACGCATCTCGCGATCGTGGACGTCTACGACGACCTCCACGACCAAGACCCAGCCGCACACGGAGTGAAGCCGTGGATCGTCCGGCGCGGCATCAACTACGCCCAGGCACAAGGGTGGGCGGTCCCGACAGCGTGGACGGACATCGACTCGGACGAGGCTCCCAACCCGAGGATTCGGACGCCCCGCTACGCGTCCACCGCGTCGCAGTACGGCCAGCAGGAGCTGATCGACGAGACGCTCACCCTCGCACTAGACGGCGCGACCCGCGCCGAGATCGCCGAGCGCCTCGGAATCACCTGGGACGCCATCGGTCAGGCCCACCGCCGCGCGGAGAAGCCGCTGCCAATCCGCCTGCAGATCGAGGCGTTGGAGGCAGCGGGGTGACCGGGCAGCCGCCGCTCCTGGACTGGCGCAACTCGGCCCACTGGTCCGGGCAGCCGCTCCCGTGCCGGCACTGCGGCGGTCTCACGCACCTGCGGACGACCAAGCGGCGCCCGGCCCACAAGGTCTGCGCCGTGGCCGCCCTCGCCGCCCAGAGCGCGCAGCTCGCTGACCGCTACCTGAACGGAACCTGATGCCTGAACAGCCCGAACTCGCAGCCCTACGCACTGCCCTGGAGCAGCGCCTCGACCGCTCCAACCGCATCATCGACCCCTGGCACGAAGGGTGGAGCGAGAGCAGCGAGCAGGCCGCGCTCGTGGACCTGGCCGGCGCCGCCCGCGCCTACCTCGCCCTCCAGGACGCGCTGCCCATCGCCGACACACCGCTCAGCCGCGCGCTCGACCTCGCGGACTCCGAGACCAGCGGGATCCAGACCTTCAGCCGCCTGATGCTCCTCGACGGCGCTGTGCGCCGTCACCTCGCTGAACTCGGTGAGCCCGTCCGCCGCCAGGGGGACTGATCCGTGCCGTCCACCGCCCGGCCGCCGCCGTGCGTCTCCCGGCAGCCCTGCGCCCTCCCCGGCCGCTGACCCCACCACGTAGGAGCACCGCACGATGCCATGGTTCGCAGTCGACGACGGGTTCGACAACCACCCGAAGATCCGCAAGGCGGGCAACGCCGCCGCCGGGCTCTTCTGCCGCCTGGGTGCCTACGCCGCGCGGCATACCACCGAGGGCCACGTCCCCGGACCCGTGGCCCGCGACTACGGCACCCCCGCCCAGTTCCGCAAGCTCGCCGGCCTCGGGATGCTCCACGTCCGGGGCCACGAGTGCCCGCGGTGCGAGCAGCCCGAAGCGGGCGACTGGGTCATCCACGACTACCTGCTCTACAACCGGTCGAAGGACGAGGTCGAGCAGGCCCGCGAAGCAGGAGCTGAGCGCCAGCGCAGGCGCCGCGCACGCCTCGCCGAAGAACGGGCCTCGATCAAAACCGCGACCCCAACCGGGGTCCCGACCGAGACCTCAGGTGAGACCCCAGACGTGACCCCGACTGAGACCTCAGGTGAGACCCCGGATTGCGACAACATCCGCAGGTCAGAGCCAACTGTCACGCCGGACTTCGCTGAAGAACGCGCGCGGCTAGCCCCTCCCCTCCCCTCCCTACCTCCTACGGAGGTAGGGAATGCAAGCAAGCTCGCGCCCCCGGCACGCGGCGTCCCGGACGTCGTTCGGCCGCTCCAGGAAGCCCTGGCCGCGCACCCGGAGCTGGCCGGCACCGCGTGGAACGTGCGCCGAGCCAGCGACTGGGAACGCATCCGCCGAACCATGGTCCGCGTCGGCGTGCGCGCCATGGTCGCCCACGCCCTGGCAGCCGCCCGAATGCGCTCAGCACCCGCCCACGTCACCGCGTGGCTGCCCGGCTGGGAATCCCTGGCCAACGAGCAACCCGCCGCCGAGCAGGGCGCGTTCCTGCTGGCCATCCCTGGCGGCGGCGCAGGCGCCGCCCGACCGTCCACCACTGACCAGCGCGTCGGCCAGGCCCTCGCCCTCGCCGCGCAACTCCGCGCCCAGGAAGCCCAGGAAGCCCAGGAAGCAGGCACAGCATGACCCCGTCCCAGATCGCTGAACTCCTCGGCATGTGCAGCGCGTTCGACCGCCGGACCGTCGGCGCCATGGACGTCACGGCCTGGCACCGAGTCCTCGGCGACATCGACGCCACCGATGCCCAGCAGGCCGTCGCCGACCACTACAGCGACACCCGCGACTGGATCATGCCCGCCGACATCCGACGCCGCGTCAAGGCCCTCCGCGCCGGCCGCCTCGCCGCCGCCCACCCGGTCTACGACGGCCGCCCGGACGAGACCGGCGCCCAGTCCGCCGCGGCAATCCGCGCCCTGGCTGCCGACGCCGCGGCCGGACGGCTCCCGGCCCGACCGATCCGCGCCGCGCTGGAGTCCGGCAGTGCCGTGCCATCGCCGCGGCTCGCCGCCGAGCTCGCCGCCGTCGGCCAGACTCCCGGCGGCCAGCCCGAGATCGGCGTGAACGTCCTCTCGGTGCCCTGCCAGCAGTGCGCCGCCCCGGCCGGCCGGTCCTGCCGGAACCGCCGCCGCACCGCGCGTGCCGAGGTCCACCCCTGGCGCCTCGACGACGCCCGCCGAGCCGCCAGCAGCCTGCCGCCCGTGTCCCGCGAGGACGTCGAGGCCGAGCAGGCCCGCCGCCGCGAGGCATCCCGCCAGGCCACTGCCGCCACCAGCACCGCGGCCGCGCTCGCGCCGGGGGTGGCCGAGTGACCCGCCGCCCGTACGTCCCCGCCGAGGCCCGCGCCGCCCTGGCCGCCGCCCTCCCCGCCTACGGCACCGCCAAGGTCGACCAGCCCCAGCGCGAGGTCGAATGCCCGAAGTGCAAGGCGCAGCCCGGCCGCCCGTGCACGGCGCCCACCACCCGTCCGCTGTCCGGCACCCACGGCTCCCGCCTGGAGGCCTGGACCGCGCAGCAGGGAGGGCAACGCTGATGCCCGCTGACCTCGGTACCTGCCAGCACTGCCACCAGCCCGTCCGATGGACCATCACCGCAGCCCGCAAGCGCCAGGCGCTCAACCCCGAGCCCGACAACGAGGGCAACGTCGTGGCCTACCGCGACGGCCTCGGCACCTGGCGCTCCCGAGTCCCGACCACCGACCTCCCGCAGGCCGGCCACGAACGCCGGTACATGCCCCACGCCGCGACCTGCCTCCAGCAGCCCCGCACGGTCACCCAGTCCCGGCTTCCGGACGGCGTGGTCTCCCTCGCCGCCCGCCGCCGACAGCGCCGAGCAGGTGGTCGGCGGTGAGGCGCTGGCGAGACCTCACGCAACAGCTCGGCGCCGCGCTCAACGGCCGTGCCCAGCACGACGCGCACTGGATCGCGGTCGAACAGGCCTGGCAGCGCAAGCAGGCCCTGGCCGCCGCCCGGTGCCGGGTCGCCGCGATGGACGACTGGGCGGTTCGCATCGAGCTCACCCGGATCGTCGTCGCGACCGTCGCCATGGAACGCGCCGAACGCGCCAACCATCAACGCGCCAACCCGACACCGCCAGCGATCACCTAACGGCCGAACGCACCACCGAGCCTCCCGAGGTGTCAACCAGCCACCGCAGGCCCGCACAGCGCCACACGGCCACTCTCCAGCCCCGCCCACACCCAGGACACGACATGCCCAGCCGAACACCACCCACCCCAGGAAGCCCCCTCGCCCGGACTGAGCGACTCGTCCTTGCCGGCATCGCCCGCGGCCGAACCAACCCCCAGATCGCCAGAGACCTGCACCTCAGCGTTCACACCGTCCGGAGCTGCATCACCACGACCGCAGCCCGACTCGACTGCCCCAGCACCCGGGTGTCTGTCGTCGTCGAGGCCTACCGCCAGAGCGTTCTAGCCGACCTACCTGCCGAGCCGCGCCCGACAGTCGACCTGCAGCAGCGCGAACACGATCTCCTCGAAGACATCGCAGTCAACCTGACCGCACGTCAGATCGGGCGACGCCGCTACATGTCCGAGGACGCCGTCAAGTGCGCCCTCCACCGAATGTTCCGCCGACTCGGCGCCCACAGCCGCGAGCACGCCATCGCCCTGGCCGTCCAACACGGCCACCTCACTCTCACCCTCATCACGACCACCGACCAGGCCGGAGCAGCCGCATGACCCCGACCAGCCTCGCCCAGCAGCTCGCCACCGCACTCGACGACGCCAACCTCACCGCCATAGCCCCCGCCGGCCACACCGCCGTCCGCCAGCTCCTCGACGCGGTCCGGGCCGAGCTCACCACTGCCACGGACGCGGACGCCGTCGTCCTGGCCGTCGTCCTCCTTGCCGACGAGGTCCGCCGGGCCCGCCGCCGCCACGCCGGCACCGTCGCCCAGTGCCGCAACGAGCATCAGCTCGCCCAGGCCCTCGCCGCCGAGTGCGAGCAGCTGCGCGCAGAGCTCGCGAACGCCTGCGCCGGGCGCACCTTCGGCGCCGCCGCGTGACCGCCACCACCATCCCCGACAACCCGGAGCAGCCCCAGTGAACCGCGACCTCTTCGCCTTCCTCACCGCCAACACCGCCAGCGGACGCTTCGTGACTCCCTCACAAGCCCTGGCACTCGACAGCTCCCTGGACCGTCTGACCGGCCAGAACCGCGCACTGCAGGAGCAGTTGGCCACCGACCGAGAGGTCATGGCCCGAGCCCTGAAGCAGCAAGAGCGAGACCAGGCGGTGCACGGCAGCATCATCAAGGAGGCTCAGCGACAGGACCGGCGCGCCAACCTCCTCGCGACCGCCCTCGACGACGTGCTCCGCACCTTCACGGACGCTAAACCCGATGCTTGGTACGGGAAGCAGCTTCGGAGCTGGTACGTCAAGGAGCAGCAGCTCGACGACTGGCGCGCGCTGCTGCCCGCCTCCAAGAACCGCAGCGGCTGGCGCACCGACCTCATGGCGCGCAGCCAGTACGACCGCGAGGTCCAGAAGGCCCGGGACAGCGCGGACTACGCGCAGAAGCGCAGCAACCACCTGGTCGATGTCGGGGAGCAGCACGCGACGGAGCTCCTCCTCCGCGCCCAGGCCGAGCAGCAGCTCCGCGCCGTCACCGCCGAGCGTGACCAGCTCGCCGCGCGCCTACGCGACATCCAGCCCGAGCGTGAGCGCTCCGCCGAGGCCCTCGGCCGCGCCTACCGACGGGCCCAGGCCGCGGGCGAAGAGCGTGAGCGCGCCGAGCGCCGCGCGGAGAGCACCATCGCGGAGGCCCGCCGGCAGGCCGTTCGCGCCGACGCCGCCGAGGCCCGCGCGGAGGCTGCAGAGGCTCAGCGACAGCCGTCCCCCACCTCCATTCCCCTCATCGAGCACCTGACCCAGTTCAGCCAGACCCACCAGCGCATCGCCGGTCTCGAAGCGGAGCTCTTCCAGGCCCGCCGGGAGCTCGCGGCTCGGCGCCCACTGGACGAGTCCTGGCCACATGCGCCGCAGCACGTCCACCCGGCGCCCGAACCACAGGTCAGCACTCCGCCGCTGGTGGACCAGCCGGACGCTCTCCGCCGAGGCGTAGTCCGCTTCCCGGACCTCAGCCCGCTCTGCAACACCCCCTTCCCGGCATTCGACTTGGTGCGGAATGGGGAACGACCCGTCATCACGCAGCGCGCCCCGCGCGCCGGTGACCGCGTCCAGCTCACCTACGAGGCCGAGCTCGTCGCCCAGGTCGATACCTGGGGTCGGCGGCGCGTTCGCTGGAGCGACGGTGAGCAGCAGGTCCCCGCTTACGTGCGCGTCGGATCGCTGCCCGCCCACGCCACGGTGACGGTCCTGGACGGTGGCCGATGAACCGCGCCATCGCCGTCGGCGACACCCTGCTCGGCCCCTGCGCCGGCATCTTCGGCAGCGCCGCCGAACAGCCCCGCGTCGTCGAGGCCATCGGACCGGACTGGGCAGTCGTCCGCCGACACGCCCACGGCCAGGACTACATCGAGCTGGCCCGAGGCGAGATCAACCTCACCGCGCTCCGCCGCCACCGCGCCCCGGGGGTCGACCGGTGAACCGACTCAAGATCGCGACCGCATGGGTTCAGGGAGCGACCGCTGGATTCCTGATCGGCGCGAGCATCGACCAGCCCCAGGTGTGGCCCCTGGCCATCAGCATCAGCGCCGCCGAACTCGCGATGCTCTGCGGACTACTGGCCGCCGCTGGCCGGCCCCGCTCCTGACCCGAACCCTGTGGGGCGCGCCCGCCCGGCCAGAGCATCCGGCGCGCCCCCACGGCAGTGATCACCGTACCCCGCCTGACCAGGGAGAACCACAGTGAACACCGCCGACACCCGCGCCAACCTCCGCATCATCCGCCAGTACTGGGGAGACCTCATGGCAGCCCTCGACGCCGACCCGCAGCCCGTATGGCCGCCGCAACGCCTCACCACCGAGATGTGGGCCCGCCGCGACGCCGAGGCCGCCGCCGAGCGCGCCGAGCGCAACAGCGACGCGCTCGGCGACTCCCCGGCACCGCTCAACCTCGACGCCGCCCAGGCCGTCGAGGACATCACCACCGCGGTCCTCGCCCTGGCCGACCAGGTCGCCGCCGCCACCCAGCGCCCCGCAATCCAGCCCCCGCACGTCCACGACGGCACCCCGGGCGGCGCCCGGTTCGCCGCGGACCTGCGCGCCGCCGCCGACCTCGACCGGACCGACCCCCGCCGCTGGCACTACAACGCCAGTTGGGCAAACGGCGTCCACTGGGCCTGCGTCTACATCGATGGCCGTGTGGCCGGCGACGACCTCGACGACGGCCTCTTCGGTCCGCTCTCCGAGCACCTGCTTCGTGAAGTCGCCGTCTTCGCCGACAACAGCGCCCGCCAGCTCCTGCGCGTCCTGGGCATCGGCACCCGCTCCACCGTCATCCCCGACCGCCCCTGCCCCTGGTGCGGTGCCGAACTCCGGATGCACCAGCCCATCGACGAGCCCCCGACGGTGACCTGCTCGACCGGGCCGTCCTGCACCGCGCCCGTCGGCCAGGACGACCGCGGGCGCCGCGTCTGGGCCTGGCACGACCTCGCACAACTCGCCCACGCCCTCGACGCCGCCGAGCGCCGCCACACCACCACCGAAGGAAACGCAGCGTGAACCTCACCCAGAAGACCGCCCGCCGGATCGCCACCGCCGCCACGGCCGCCGGCCTCACCGTCAGCCTCGCGGCCTGCGGCGGCATCACCCACGGCACCATCACCGGCAAGGAGTACCGGCCCGCCCACCAGTACATCGAGATGGAGCCGATCTACGGCACCCACTGCTCCGGCTACGGCAAGAACTTCTCCTGCAGCACCGTCATCACCGGCTGGATCCCGGAGACCATGACCTCCCCGGAGTGCTACCGGCTCGACCTCCGCGCTGGGCAGAAGACCGGATCGGTGTGTGTCGCTGCGTCCGACTACGCCACCGCGCACATCGGCGGCACCTGGTGACCGGGCTCTGGCTGCCCGGCGACGTCGTTACCAGCAACGAGCTCAAGCTGCCCGGACACGACATGCCGCAGCGCTACCGGGACATGCAGCGCACCGACTATCAGTGCTGGGTCAACATCGCGCTCGCCCGGGACTACTGGACCGCCATGGACAGGGCCTTGATCGACTCAGTCGCGCCACCGATGACGTGGGAGCACGCGGAGGAACTCTGGGACCGGGCGGTCGCTGACAAGGGTGACGGGTGGCAGGCCGGGTGGCCTACTGCTTCGCCCAGTCCTCAATGGCGGGCCGCTCGGGCAGTTCGGCACCAGGGCGGTGCAGGAACCAGGCGACCAGTTCCTTGAGCTTGGTGCCCCGGTCGCTGCCCTGGCTGGCAGCGGCGGCCAGCAGGTCGGCCCAGTCCTCGTCGGAAAACCGGACGCTGCGGTGCTGGGACTTCGGGGCGTTCGGCATATCCGCAGGGTAGCGCGGTGGCCGGGTGTGCGTACACCTAGCGGGCGTACGTACACCCGGGCTAGGGTGTACGTACACCACTTCGCGTCGGGGGACCCAATGACCGCTGCCACTCAGCACCGCTGCCTCCGCTGCGGACGCACCCTCCGCTCCACCGACAGCATCGCCCGGGGCTACGGCCGCACCTGCCGCGCCAAGGTCACCGCTGCCGCGAAGGCCAAGGCCGCCAGTCAGTTCAAGCCCGCGACGGTCGCCAAGGCCCAGGAGCTCATCGAGCTCGGCGGCCTGGTCGCCATACAGCCCCGGGTCTTCCGCGTCGTCTCCAGCGACGGCGCCGGCCACTACCTCACCGCACCCGAAGCCTGCACCTGCGCGGCCGGCCTTCGGGGACTGCACGTCTGCTACCACCGCGCAGCCGCCGCCATCATGCTCGCCGCCTGACTGGAGATCACCAATATGCCCAGCACCGACTTCAAGCCTGGACAGTGCATCACCGTCGCTGACGGCTCCCTCCAGGTCGTCGCAAAGATGGTCCAGCTGCCCGGCGAACCGCTGCGCATCGAGGTCGAGGACGGCCCTGCATGGCTGGCCTCCGAGTGCGAGCTCGCCCCGGCTCCGGTCGGCTTCGGCCAGGTCCGCTGCGAGGACCACGCCGGTGCGCACACCGAGAGCTCTGGCTGCGCCTGGCCCCACTACATCGGCCCGAGCGGCGCTGAGCCGCGAGTGGGACACCCGTACCGCAGCTGCGACTGATCGCCGGTCGGCTGCGCGTCTCGCACGCGCAGCCCATCAGGCACTCAGCCGACGCCCCCGCTCGCCAACCATCAGGAGCAGCAACATGGCCACTGGCCCCGAGCACTACCGCGAAGCTGAATCCCGACTGCGCATGGCCTGGGAGGACGGCCGCGAGCCGGAGAACATCGCCCACCTCGTTGCCGAAGCGCAGGTCCACGCGACGCTGGCGCTCACCGCCGCGACCGTCATGCACGCCGTCACGCAGGGTGACGCCGTCAACTACAACCACGTCGAGTGGGCGGAGTGGGACAGCGCTACCAAGGCGACCAGCTACGCCGTTGTCGACCGGTGCAAGGACTGCGGTGTCCCGCGCGCCGGCGGCCGAATCCTGCACGCCACCAGCTGCCTGTCCGGCTGAACTCGCCAACCATCAACCCGCCAACCACAACCAGGAGCAGCCCATGCCCACCACACCCGACAACTACCCGCACACCGAGCAGGACGCCCTCATCGCCGCCGCCCTGGACCGCGCCCAAGCCGAATACGCCCCCGAAGGCGACCCGCAGGCCGACGCCTGGGCCGAACGCGCCGACGACCGCCTGGCCGTCGCCGCCCGCGACCTGGTCCACGCCATCGACGCGCTGCCAGCAGACCAGCAGCCCCGCGACTGGATCGTCAGCCGCAAGCCGAAGCCGCTCGCCGGAGTCCCGAGCGCACCCCGGGCCGAGCGGGCGCCGAACGGCAAGTGGCGCGCCCGCTGGCGCGAGGGAAGAACCACACGACAGCTCGGCGGCTTCACCAGCCGGCACGAGGCTCTGGACTACGCCGTCAGCCTCGCGGCCGAGTCGCGCCGCCAGCAGCACTGAGCACCCACCCACCGGGGCGGTGCCGCATCCGCCGGCACCGCCCCGGCCAACCGACGCCCTGGAGAGCACGATGCCCGACCTCATACCGGCCGACGTCGCCGAGCAGATCAAGACCGAGGTGATCCGCAAGCCGGGCGCGATCCACGCTCCGCACCATGCGCCGCTCTTCGGCCCCCGCTGCCAGCGCTGCCCGCCGGCCGTCTGCTCACCCTGCGAGAACACCCGACTCGACGGCCGCTGGAACTACCACGGGCAGTGCACCGGCCTCTCCTGGCCGACCTACGCCGAGTCGCACATCTGGTGGACCGACCGCGACCGGATCGACGACGTAGACCGGTGGGTCGACGGTCCTTGGCAGCTGTGGCTCAAGCCGCGCACCTGCGAATGCGGCTGCGACCCGGCTGCGGTCCGCGCCGAACAGGCCGCATCCCGCGAGCGCGCCCGGCGACTCACCGTCCTGCAACCCGCTCTGTTCTGACCAGCCCTATTCATCGTCCGAAGGATCAACGTGTCCGACCTGCCCCGCACGACGGCCATCGGCCGCACCTACCTGGTCCGGTTCGCCCAGGCCGTCATCCACGTCTACCGCGACCCCGCGCGCCCCGGCGCTGGCGTCAGCAGACCCGCCCTCGACCGGCTCCTCACCGACGGCCTGGTCGGCCTCGGCGAGTACGAGCCGACGCGAGGCCGCGCTGTCCTGCTGACCGACCTCGGCCGCGCCGTCCTTGCCGCCATCCCGAGCCACCTGGGCGACCAGCCGTGACCCGGCAGCCCGCGCAACCGCCGATCCCCGGCACACAGCCCCTCGTGGCCGACCGCCGGATCGTGCGCTGCGCGGGCTGCGGCCGAATGCGAGGTGCAGCGCCTGCTGCTTCGGCGGCTCGCCCCCGTTACTCGGCGTCAGGCTTGCTCGGAACCCTACGGTTCGCCGCCCGCTGCTCTTGGTTTCTCTTTCGTTCGGCCTTCTCTTCCAGCACGGCGCGCTTCTCAACAGCCTTCACGGACGGCCCGTACAGCCACCACTGCTTCGCGATGATGATGATCCACAAGGCGACAAGGGCAACGAACCACCAGGTGATCGCGAAGTGGCCGTGGGACTTGAGCAGGCTTTCGATGGTGTTCGCGGCGGTGAAGCCGACGCCCCAGGCGAGGCTCTGCAGCGTCTTGCGTGCGCGTATGGACATGTGGGAACTCTAGAGTTCGGCCATGTCTTCGGCCAGTGAGGTCCGATAGCGGTGGAAGTGCCGCTGATCAGCGCAAATATGCTGTAAGGATCATGAATTGCGTGCGCTGCGCGGGCTGCGGCCGGGAACTCACCGACGCCGAGTCCCGGCTGTACGGCCGCGGCGAGAAGTGCCGCGGCCACACCCCGGCGCTGCCGCGAGGCTGGGACATCGAGCAGGAAGCACTCCCCGGGACCTGATCGCCATGTCAGATGCAAATAACTGATGCCGCGTCAGTATCAGGAATCGATACCTTCCCGCATCACCCCACTGCCCCGTACGGTCGATCTATGCCCCACCAGACGATCAGATGAAGGGAGGTGGAAGAGCATGACGAGCAAGCAGAAGGGCCTCGTGGTCCTGGGCGTGCTGCTGCTGGCCGAGGCGTTCCTCGGCAATGCGGTCAGCAAGACGGCGAAGGCCGTCGGCGTCTCCGGCGCGTGGCTGTCGGTCGGCGGCCTGGCCGCCGGCGCGATCGTGGCAGCGCTGTAGCTGGATCGCCCGGCTCCGCCACTGGCGGAGCCGGGCACTTCTGCGCCGGCACCCGGGGATCCAGCGGAACGCCAACGGCTGCCATGGAGCGGCAGTACGGTGGCATTCCCCGCATCGAGGAGGCACCATGCGCAGCCGCGACTTCATCTGGGATGTCACGCACAACACCATCTGGGACTGACGGCGCCCGTCTCTCGCGGGCGCACCTCACAGCGTCCAGTCCTCCGGGCCGCCGCCACGCCACGCCACCAGCTCGGGGTCGAGCGGGTCCAGGTCCTCCAGGCCGACGCGGCGCGCGAACTCGACGACGTCCGCCAGGCTGTAGGCGTGCCCGGCCGGGACGTGCCCGATCTCGACACGCCGGTACGGCGGCGTGCCGGCGACCAGGCCGTGGACGACGATCGGCGGATCGGTCGGCATCTCGTGCATGCCACCAGGGTGTGCCCGCTCCTGCCGGGCCGCCACCGGAGCGTAAGACCCTACGTGCCCGTCGTGACGCCCAACGCCTGCAGCCGGGCATCCAGAGATGCCAGTTCGGCGTTTGCGCTGTCGAGGAGGCTGGTCATGTCGCTGAGCTCGTCTAGGCCCTGCCCGGCCACCAGGTCCTCGCAGTGCGGGACCGTGTTCTGCAACGTCTCCACGAGCGACTCCCACGCCTGAGCCGATGGGGTGTCCAGCGGCTCAGGCGCCGCATTGCCAAGGTCATGCGACAGGCCTGCGCAGTCTGCATTCATCGCCTGCAATGCCGGTCCGGGCGGAGTCGCGCCGCCTGACGTCCCCGATGCGTCACTCACCAGGGAGGACGTGTCGTTCGCCAATGCGAGCGTGCTGGCCTGTCCGCCGAGCTTCGTCCACCAGACCGTCATCAGCGTTGTCGCGGTTGCTGCAGTCGTCGCGGTCGCTGGGGGCGGGGCCACTGCAGCGCTCGGGTTGGCCGAGGGTGTCGCAGACGACAACACGGACGCCGATGGGCTCGGACCGGGCCGCGCCACCGACGGTGCAGCGCCGCAACCCGACGCCGCAAGGACGGCTGCAGAAATTACTGTGACTACGAAGAACCGCACGGTGCCCCCTGTTCGAATGCGCCGATGCTAGTGCAGCCGTGCTCCAGCTACTCCTCCGGCTTTGAAAGGTCGGTCCGCCGGCCCTGCCGAGACTTCCGGTCGCGGAAGTAAGGCTCGGCGGCGTACCAGTCCACGGCCATCGACCGGCCGACCCTGACCACGGGCGGGAAGTCCGGATCGTCGCGGGAGAGCTGCGACACGCGCTGATGACTGATCGCGGGCACGACGTGCTCAGCCACCAGCCTCTTCGCCAGTTCACGGAACGACACCAAGTCTGGCCCCTTTCCAGCGTCGGCCATGGCTACCATCCTCCCTCACTTCATAGCCATATGGCTAGGAAGTGAGTACGCTCGATCCTGTCCCAAGAAGTTGGCCCCGGCCGGTGCTCCAACACCGTATGGCCGGGGCCAGTCCCGCCCACCAGCTATCACCTGGAAGGCCAGACAGTGCCTGATCGTACGGACCCACACCGCCCACGGCGATCCTTCCGCCTCGCATGGTTCCTCGTCGTCCTCATGATGCTCACCGCCGCCGCCTGGTCCATCTCCGGCCAGCTCACCCGCTGGGGCATGCCGCACTGGCTCGCCTACGGCCTCTCGCTGATGTTCGACGGCGCCGGACTGATCTGCGCCGAGTACGCGCGCCTCGCGGTCGAGCGCGGAACTCCGGCGGGCCTGCCGCGTCTCAGCATCCTGGCGTTCGCCAGCGTCTCCGGCCTGCTGAACTACAGCAGCGGGCACAGGTTCGGCGGCACAGTCGGCGGAGCAGCGTTCGCCAGCACCAGCTTCCTCGTCGAGCTGCTGTTCGAGCTGCACCGCCGCGACCTCCGCGACACCCAGCGCGTCGCCCGCGGCCTGGTCCCCGAACTGCTGCCCAGGATCCCGCTCGTCGCGTGGCTCCTCCACCCGCAGCAGTCGTTCGTCGCCCTCGACCGAGCGATCGGCGTGCGCCTCGCGCAGCTCGACCCCGTCCAGCACCCGACGATCATCGCCGTCGAGCGCGCGGACAGTTCGGCGGACAGGGCGGACGCGACTGTCCGCTCCGCTGTCCGCGCCGCCCTTGACACCCTCCCGGCCGGCACGAGCGCCGCCGACATCGCCGCGCACCTCACCGGCCTTGGCATCCCCACCAGCCCGGACACGGTCCGCTCGCTGTCCGGACAGCACGGCGGACAGCCGGACAGCGTTGTCCGGCTCCTGCCCGACGATGCCACCATCAGCGACGCCGTCCGCGCCCTGACAGCCCTCGGCGTCACCGATCCGGACAGCGTCCTCGCGGCTGTCCGGACAACCCACGGACAGGACGTCAACCCCGACACGGTCGCCCGGATCCTGCGCCGCGTGACCACTGGGGCTGCATCATGATGGCGCTCGTCTGGGCCTGGGCCACCGGCCTCGGGCTGCTCGGCGTGATCTCGGCCGTCACCGCGCACCGCCTTGACGACCCCCAGCGCCCGACCCGCGCCGCGCAGCGCGCGCACGCGGCCTTCGTCGCCTGGATCGTCCTCGGCGTGGCCGGCGGAGTGCTGTACCTGGTGGGTGGCCGGTGAGTACGTCTTTGATCCCGATGCCGCCGGCCTACGCGCCCACCGTGCACCTCGGCAAGGCGGCTCCGACACCAGCACCCGCTCAGGTGTCGGAGCCCGACGTCGAGCCCGCTACCGAGCCCGCCGACACCACCGGCCGGTCCTGGTCCGGCGTCCCGTGGCGCGTCGGCTACAACGCCTTCTGCCTCGGCGTCGCTCTCTTCCCCATCCCCGGGACCAGCGACTCTCTCACCGACGGCTGGCGAGCGGCCCTGCACGCCTGCGCCCACGAGCAAGGCGCATCCGCAGCGTTCGGCCTGGCCGTCCTTGGAACCGGCTTCTGGGTTCTCCTGGACCGCTACAGGGGCAGTTGGATCACCCGGGCCATGCTCTGGGCCGTCGCGCTGGGCATCGTCACCACCCCGGACGTGGTCCTCGGCCTGGTCCAACTCCTTACCGGAGCGACATCGTGACCATCACCGTCGGCGGGGCCCTGATCGGCCTCGTCCTGAGCGTCATCGTCATCTGGCCCTGGTGGCGGAAGAGCAGCGGCGGCGGGAAGAGCGACTTCAAGGGGAGTGCTGCAGCTGCCGGCCGGAACTGGAAGGGACTGCTGCCGTTCCTCGGCGCCCTGGCCCTCGGGATCGTCGTCGCCGTCAGCGTCGGTGGCCTCATCGGCGGTGCAGCCACGAAGGTCCGGGTCGGCAGCGACCAGCTCGGCGACGACGGACTGCACACCCTGACTGGTGCCGCCACCGAGACCGTCATCCACCCCGCGCTCCCGCATCTCCAGGCCGGGGCCGCCGTCGTCGTCCTCATCCTGCTGACCGTCGTCGTGTTGACGATTCGCAAGGGCAGCAAAGCGATGCGGCGCGACCTCGGGTTCGGCCTGATCGCCGGGATCACCCTCGGGCCGTCCGCCGCCGCCACCGGCCTCGCGACCACGTTTCTGCTGCCGATGGTCGACGGCGCCGGCGCGCACGTCATGAGCTGGCTGTGACCCGCCGTCAGCGCGCTGCCTCGCGAATCTCCCGGGGCAGCGTGCAGATCGGATGGCGGATCGCCTGCTGGCCGTGGGAGGAGAAGGCCTGGCGCGAGCGGGCCGGACGGCTTGCCGTCCAGGCCTTCGGCGGGTGGGCGGTGTGGCGGCTGGCCGAGGCGTACCCGGTCGTCCCTGAGGTCGCGCTCGGCTGGTGGCTGATCGCGGCCTACCGCGCCGCCGACGCCGAGGAAGACGAGAACGAGGCCGAGGCCGAGCAGCGCGAGCAGCACCAGGACCTCATCGTCGGCGCGCACACCATCGAGCAGCTCCGCGAGGCCCTCGCCGACACCGTCCGCGAGCTGGCCGGCGGAGCGACCGGTGCACACCTCGATGCGGTCATGGCCGACTGGCAGGAGCAGGGCCTCATCCGGCCCGGCCGGACGCTCACCGAGTTCCGCGCGTTCGTTGAGGGCCTCGGGGTCCGAGTCCGGGCCTCGCAGAAGGTCCGTGGTCTCAACCGCATGGGCATCCGCGTGAGCGACCTGCCGGCACCGCGCCGGGCCCCTCCCCCCGGCGGTGACGGGGACGGATACGTAGGCGGGTAGTTGCGCAGGTCAGGCCGTGAACTACCCGGTGGACTACCACCTGAACTACCGGTCGACTACCGGCCGGTTCCGATGCTCGGATGCGCTGCCAGACTGTGGCGGCGGCCGACAGCATGAGGGGAGATGACGATGGGTGATCTTGAGACGGTGCGGGTGCGGATTCTGCTGCTGGTCGGCGACCAGGCGGAGGTGACGGCTGACGCGGAGGACTCGGCCGAGCCCGAGCGGTACGACGCGGCGGTGATCGCAGAGGCGGTCGGGGTCGCGGCGGCGCAGCTCCCGGGGATGCGCCTGCTGGCGGACGTCGGCGCGGGGGACCGGTTGGTGAACTGGCGGTTGCCGTAGGCTGGTGGTGTCCTTCGGGGCGTTGTGGACCGGCGGGTTTGCGGCCTGGCCTCAGCTTGAGGCGGGGTGCCCCTCATGGGGTGGGCCTGCCGGTCCATTTGTGCGCCCGGTAGGGCGAGAACAGCAGCGCCGAAGGCGCTTCCTTGCGGCGGAGCCGCCGAGCCCCGCGAGCGAAGCGAGCTTGAGGGGGCTCGCCCCGGGCGCAGCCCGGGTAGGCCGCCCGCGCCGAAGGCGCTTAGGGGGCGGCCGACCAGCCGCGCCCGCAGGGCGCATGAGGGCTGGTCTCCCTTGTGCGCCGTAGGCGCTCCTTTACCGGCGCGGACCGGCCGCCCATGATCATCATGGGCGGCCGGCGAATCACATCACGCTTCCGGCTGCTCCGGCTTCTCCAGCCGCACCAGCCACTCCCCGAAGTCCAGCGCCGCGTCATCCGACGCCGCGATGCAGTGCGCGGCAGCGGCGATCAGGTGCTCATCCTCCGGCGACGCGAAGAACGCGCTCAGCATGCGGTCGGCGGCGATCCACAGCAGGCAGGCGTGCTCCATCTGGAACTGCTGCGGCTCCGGCATCGGCTGCTCCTCCGCCAGCTGCGCGGCACGGATCAGCGCCGCGCGCATCTCGCCGCTCTCGATCACGCCCGTGGGCAGCTGGACCGGCACGGGCAGCTCCAGCAGCAGCCGCCCCAGCAGGGCGTACGAGGCCAGCAGCTGCACCAGGACAAAGTGGAACTTGTGGTCGTTCTCGTCGGACATGGGTGTCCCCTTCTTGGCGTTGCGGCCGGTCGTCGGAGTTGCGGCTCCAACGGCGGTCGCGCCCCCGCGTGTTGCGGGGTGCGGGGTCAGGAGGCCATACGGGAGCGGGGGAGCAAAATCGCGGTGCGCGCCGCAGGCGCAGCGATTTTGACCTTGGCCCGGTGCGCGAGCGCAGCGAGCAGGGCCAAGGCGTCCGGCCGCTTGCGGCCGGATCGATGCCGGTGAACGCGCACGAAGTGCGCCCGGCATCGACCCCGGAGCGCGCGCCAGCGCGCGTAGGGGCGTCCCACGTGCACGTATGGCAGCCTGCCCCCCGCACCCCGCAAACCGTCCCGTGCTGCTCCCGACCCGACGCGCACCGACGCGCCCTGCTGCGCCCGACTCTCAAACCACAAGCGGTGAGCGACCTACCGGCCCCACAATGAGCAGTGAGACGCCGAGATGTACTCTGAGTGATCTAGTGAGCCGCCCATGCCTAAACGCCAGAAGCCCCTTCGTCACTGCATCTTCTGCGGCGAGGCCCGGGGAATGTCCCGCGAGCACCTGTGGCCTGACTACCTCTCCGACTACACATCGACCGGGGACAACAGCAGGACCACAGTCGGCATGGGCTTCACCCACGACGACAACGGCATCGCCCACATCCTGCCCATCGAGACTCGGGAGCGGCCCGGGAGCGCTCTGCAGTTCACGGTTCGCGAGATCTGCGAAGCATGCAACAACGGGTGGATGAGCGCGTTGGAGGAGCGATTGAAGCCCTTGCTGCTGGGGCTTATGCGCGCGGAGCGGATGGTCATCGACGCGAGCGAAGCTGCCCTGCTTGCGACTTGGGCGACGAAGACTGCCATGGTCAACGAGTACCTGAGCAGCCCCGGAGCCGATCCCACGCCCCAGCCGACGTGCACCGCCGAGATGAGACGCTTCCTCATGGATCGGCAACTGCCGCCACCGAACACGAAGGTCTGGGTCGCCCGGCACTTCGGCCGGCTGCACGTTGATGCCCGACGGGGACAACTCAGCATCGTGGAGCAGCCGAATCCTGCGTGGACCGGTGGCTACGAGGTGTCGGCTACGGCCCTCACGCTTGAGCAGATGACTCTCTTGGTGTGGGCTGCGGACTCGCCCCGTGCTGTTGCCGCCGCTCTTGATCCTGATGTGTGGCGCCCTATCTGGCCCAACATTCAAGGGCTCCGATGGCCGCCACCACGATCAGCGTCGGACGCGGACGTGGAGAACGTGGCCTACCGCGTGGGGGCCTGCTATCCGAAAGTCAACACCGTCTTGGTCCAGCGGGATGACATCGCCGCTAACATCCGCCGCGAGAAGGCCCTGAGCACATCGCCCGTTATCTCTTCGTGACATTCGGTCCGTGATGCTCTAGAGTCACATCTCGACGCGGCATGCCCGGAAACGGGCACCGCCCCTGACGCACCAGCAGCCCTGCACCCACCATGGTGCGGGGCTGTTCCGCGTTCCCGTGCCCTCAACGCTCAGCGGCCGACCTGGCCCATCCGAGCACCGACTCGCTCGCCCATCAGGCGCACGCGACCGCTCCGGAGGACACCATGACCGACTGGACCCTTCACCACGGCGACGCACTCACCACCCTGGCCACGATCGCCGACAACTCGATCGACGCCGTCATCACCGATCCGCCCTACAACAGCGGCGGACGCACCCCCAACGACCGCACCGGCCAAGGCTCCCGCGACAAGTACGTCAGCAGCGACGCCAAGCACGACCTGCCCGACTTCGAGGGCGAGACACGCGACCAGCGCGGCTACCTCGCCTGGATGAGCCTGGTCCTCGCCGAGTGCCGGCGTACCGCCGTCACGGGCGCACCCCTGCTGCTGTTCACCGACTGGCGGCAGCTCCCCGTCACCTCCGACGCCCTGCAGGCCGCCGGGTGGGTCTGGCGCGGCATCGTGCCCTGGAACAAGCCCATCGCCCGCCCCACGCCCGCCGGGTTCCGACGCTCCTGCGAGTACATCCTGTGGGCCACCAACGGACCCGTGGACGCCGCCAGGAACCCGATCTACCTGCCCGGCATCTTCACGGCCAGCCAGCCGCGCGGCAACAAGCGGCAGCACATCACACAGAAGCCCGACGAGCTCATGGACGAGCTGGTCCGGATTTGCGCGCCGGGGGGGACCGTACTCGACCCGTTCGCCGGCTCCGGATCGACCGGTGTCGCCGCAGTCGCGTCGGGCCGCCAGTTCGTGGGCGTCGAGCTCTCGCCCAAGTACGCCAAGGTGGCGCGCGGCCGACTGTCGCTCGCAGCCTGAAGCACCGCCGCCCCCGGTCCGGGGGCGGTTCCAGCGGGGTAGCGCAGAGGTAGCGCGCCGGGCTCATGTCCCGGAGGCCGCCGGTTCGAGCCCGGCCCCCGCCACTGCATGCCCACTGCCGCTACGGCCCGCCAATAATCAGTCGCCGCATCGGCTCACCAGTTCGTACGATCAGTGCAGCGGGATGGCGCAGTTCGGTCAGCGCGGGGGCCTCATAAGCCTCAGGTCACGGGTTCGAATCCCGTTCTCGCAACGCGTCGAGCGCCAGCGCGCAACCGGGCCTGTAAAGCCTGGGTCTTCGGACACGCCAGGGTCGGCACCTGGGCGACGCACTGTGGTCGTAGCTCAATTGGTAGAGCGCCGCGTTGTGGTCGCGGTGGTTGCGGGTTCGATTCCCGCCGATCACCTTGAAGGGTTGTAGCTCAGAGGCCAGAGCAGCCGTCTCCAACACGGCTTGTCGCAGGTTCGACTCCTGCCGACCCTGCTGATCCCTGTTGGTGCAATCGGCAGTCACGCCGCGCTCTGGACGCGGAGATCGAGGTTCGAGTCCTCGGCGGGGAGCTCCACCGATGGCCCGTAGCTCAGTTGGTAGAGCAGCCCGCTGTTAACGGGCGTGTCGCAGGTTCGATCCCTGCCGAGCCAGCCTGTCAGCCCCTCCTCCCGCCCGGGATGAGGGGCTTTCGCATGTTCAGCCCCACCCCTTCACCCCTGGAGCACCCTCATGCTCGCGATGCCCACTCGCGCCCACCGCCGCGCCATCTCCCGTGACCTCGCCCGCCAGTTCCCGGTCCCGCGCCGTCTGCCGAGCCACGGTGTCGTCGGCCGGATCGTGCACGCGCGCCGGCCGAAGACTGTCCGGCTACGGTCGCCGCGGTCGGGCCAGGACCGGATCAACGCGAAGCGCGACGCCCGGGCCGGGTTCTGGCTCGGCCGGACGACGCTCTACGACCTCGCCCGTCAGCTCGGCATCCCGGCCTCCGACATCGACGACGTCCCGGCACACATCCGCGCGATCCTCGCCGCCACCCCCGCCATCTGACCCACCAGGAGCCCTCATGCCCTCGTACCTGCTGGTTCTCGACCTTGGTCGTGGTGCCGTCGAGCACACGGTCAACGACATCGCCTGTATCCACCGCGATGAGTACCAGGTCGCGTTTTACGCTGCTGACCACGTCCTCGTCTACGCGGTCCGGCCCGACGTCCTGCTCAGCACCGAGCGCCTGGTCGACCCCCCGGACACCGACGCGTGCACGACCGCGCCGGAGCCCGCGCCAGAACCGGACCGCCAGGAGGACGAGGCGAACTTCGCCATCGCCTTCGGCGTCCCCGGCCTGTGGATCACCGACGCCATGCGGCAAGGCATCGCCGACGCGGCGGCGCGGGGCGGCATGCGCGGGGCACTCCGCCAGGCCAGCCAGTACGCGGCCGAGTCCGGCCAGCCGTTCGGCCGTGCCTGGTGAGGTGAGCGATGCCTGCGAGCAAAGCCCAGCAGACCCTAGTCGCCGAGCGTCGCCGGGCTGCGGTGCAACTCCGTATCGCGGGCCACTCCTGGTACGAGATCGCACAGCAGCTCGGCTACGACTCCAAGGCCTCGGCGTACACCGACGTGCGCCGCGCCCTGGAGAAGGCAGTCAGGGACCTGTCGATCCCGCTTGAAGTGCACCGCGAGCTGATGCTCCAGCGGCTCGACGCCATGCTGAACGCCCTGTGGCCGAACGTCCTCGCGGGGGACACGAAGGCGATCGACGCCGCAGGCCGGCTCCTCGACCGCTACATGAGACTCCTGGGCCTGGAGGCACCGCAGCGGCACGAACTGACGCTGGAGGTGCTGGATGCCGCGCTCATCGAGGTCGAGCAGCAACTCGCCTCTGCTCGAAGCGAAGCAGCAGCGGCTGAAGCAGCTTCGGAGAGCGAAGGCTGAGCTTCGCCGTCTGGAGGCCGAACGGCTCAAGCGGATCGACGTCTTCGGACTGCTCGGATACGTCCCCACCGACCGGCAGCGCGAGTTCCACGCCGCGACCGAGTTCGACGTCCTGTACGGCGGTGCGGCCGGCGGCGGGAAGACCAAGGCCCTGCTCATGGAGGGCATCCGGGCGTGCGTCCGGCACCCAGGGATCCGCGTCGGCGCGTTCCGGCGCACATACGGCGAGCTGAAGGAGAGCCTGCTCGCCGAGCTCGCTGAGGTCGGCTACGCCCGCGCCCTCGGCGCGTCCTGGAACGGGACCGAGTACGAACTCCGCTTTGGCAATGGCTCGCTGATGATGTTCCGGTACGCCGAGACCATCAAGGACGCCACCAGGCGCCAGGGTGGCCAGTACCAGCTGATCCTGTTCGACGAACGGACCCTGACCGGGCCCGAGGTCTGCGGGTTCCTGGAGTCGCGGCTGCGGTCCGGCCGGGCCGACCGGCCGGTCCTCGGGATCAGGTCCGGTACCAACCCGGGCGGTGCCGGCCACGGCACGGTCAAGGCCCGCTACATCGACGCGACCGGCTACGGGGCTCGGGTCATCACCGACCGGCGGGGCCGGAGCGTGCGGTTCATCCCGTCCAAGCTCGCGGACAACCCGCACGTCAACGCCGAGTACGCGGACGACCTGCGGAATCTGCCCGAGCAGCTCCGCCGGGCGTTCCTCGACGGCGACTGGGACAGCTTCCTCGGCCAGGCCTTCGGCGAGTGGTCCCACGACCGGCACACCCTGGACCCCATCACCCTGCCGCCGTCCTGGCGCCGCGTCATGGGCCTGGACTGGGGCTTCGCCGCACCGTGGGCCGCGCTGTGGATCGCGGTCGACGAGGACGGCCGGGCGTGGGTCTACCGCGAGGCGTACAAGACGAAGGTCGGCGAGGAGGACCAGGCCCGCCGGATCCTCGCGGCTGAGGCCCCCGGCGAGCACGTCGCACCGCGCTGGGCGGACGACGCGATGTGGGCCACCCGCGGCTCGGCCCGGCCGATCGCCTCGATCTACGCCGAGCACGGCGTCCACCTCACCGAGGCCGGCAAGGGCGGCCGTGTCGCGGGGTGGCAGCGCCTGCGCTCGTACCTGGGTGACGCCCCAGCGTGCGCGCACCACCGGGCGCTCGGCTGGGACGAGTGCCCGCGGCTGCACGTCTTCCGGACCTGCGAGAACCTCACCCGCGAGATCCCCGCGCTGCCGTTCGCCACCTCCGGCGACCCGGAAGATGTCGACTCCACTGCATCGGATCACGCGGCCGATGCCCTGCGGTACGCGCTGATCAACCTCGGCGGTGGCCCCAAGTTCCCGATCCACGACGAGGCGCCGACGCCGGCCCGCCCGGACGAGCTCAAGCAGCCGTTCGGCGGCCGATACGCGGTCAACCCAGATCCTGATGGACCCGACGACGATCCCGATGAGCAGCGGGGGAAGGTGGCGGTGTCTCCGTGGGCGCAGTGATCGACGCCGTGAAGCGGTTCGCGAAGCCGTTCGGCGAGGCCGCACCCGTGCAGGTGCTGGCGGGCAACGGGCGGCCGACTGCCGCGCAGGTCGCCCGGCGCGGCTACGAGTACGGCATTCCGCGCGGCGGCACCACCGAGAACAACCAGGGCGGCGGCGACCTCGGCGGCGACCGGCGCGAGCAACTGCAGCAGCTCTACCAGGTGTACGCCACCTGTACCTGGTCCTCGACGTGCGTGGATTCCATCGCCCGCACCGTCACCGCCGGCGGCCTGTACCTGGACTGGGCCTCCGACTCAGGCGAGGGCGACCAGGACGAGCCCGCCCGGCCGCCGGAGGTGCAGCGGCTGCAGCGGCTCCTGGACTACGTCAACCCGACCGAGGACATCCAGCAGCTGCTGCGCGGCATCGTCACGGACCTGGAGGTCGCAGCCGACGCCTACGTGGAAGTCATCTGGTTCCTCGGTGAGCCCATCGCGCTGTACAGCCTGGACGCGGCGAGCATGCGCGTGATCTCCGACCCCCACGGCGTCGTGACGCAGTACGTGCAGATCACCGAGGACGGCCAGAAGGCGTACTTCGAGCCGCACGAGATCATCCACATCACCAACGACACCCCGCGCTCCGGCCTGCACGGGATGAGCCCGACCGAGAAGGCGCTCCTGCCGATTACCACCTGGTTGTACGCGGCCGGGCTGCTGAAGGAGATCGTCCGCAAGGGCGACCCGCCGGTCCTGCACATCGACATGCCCGACTCGATGAGCGACTCCGCGATCAAGCGCTGGCTGCAGCAGTTCCGAGTGCGGATCCTGGGGCCGAAGAACCGCGGCGAGCCGATCGTCACCCAGGGCGGCGCGACAGTCGTCGAGCTCCAGCCGTCCAAGATCCCGGACCTGCACGCCACCAAGGCCGAGGCCCGGGACGAGATCCTGTCGACGTACGGTGTCCCGCCGGCCGAGGCCGGCGTCATCGAGTCCGGCAACCTCGGCGGCGGCACCGGCGATTCGCAGCGGCGGACGTTCCTGACGAACACCTGCGGACCGGTCGGCGGCCTGATCCTGGAGAAGCTCAACTACGCGCTGACCGACCAGGGCTTCGGCATCAAGGGCTGGACGCTGAAGCTCCGCGAGGTCGACATGCGGGACTCGCAGGTGATCGAGGGCATCCGGGACACCCGGATCCGCAACGGCACCTGGACGATCAACCGGGGCCGCGCGGACATCGGTGAGCCGCCGGTGAAGGGCGGCGACGACGCCGCGATCATCGACCGCCAGAACATGGTCCTCGTCAGCGACTTGGCCGTGATGTCGAAGGCGATCCTGGCGAAGGCCGCCGCGAGCGGTCTGCAGGCAGGGGCGCAGGTCGAGGGCCTCGACATGGCGCCGACGCCTCCGCCGCAGCCCGTGCCGCCGGCGCTGGCCGCCGCTGCCGCACAGGGCGGCGTCCAACTCACGGTGCCGGGCCAACCCCCGGCGCCGCCCGGGCCGCCACAGGAGTCCGTCACTGACTGGCAGCACTACGAGACGGACGGGGGCGACGACGCTGATGTCTTCCGGGACCGACTCCGCCGCGCCCTCGCCACAGCCGCCTGACCCGCCCGGCCCGACCAGTGATCTGCCGGAGCCGCCCCGCGAGGGCCCGGACCAAGCACCGGACGGCGCGTTGACCGCCGCCGGCGCGTGGGCGCTCGTCAGCAAGCGGGTGTTCTGATGGCCGACCGGGCGCCGACGCTCAACCTCGGTGCGCTGAGCGGTGTGTGGGCGTCGGTGTACGCGCTGCGGGACCGCCTGGAGGCTGCGGCCGACCGGGAGGTCATCGCTGAGTGGCGGTCCGTCGTGGAGGGCCTGGACCTCACCGACGTCATCGCGACCGTCGAGCAGAGCGCCCCGGCAGCGGGCGGGGATCCGGCGGCGGCCGCGCTGCGGCGCCGACACCTGCAGCAGGTCACGGCCGCCGCGGTCCTGGCCCGGCTCACGATGGTGACCCGCGCACCCGGGTGGCCCGCGCTGATCGCCGTCCTGGTCGCGGCTCTCCGCCGGGCACGGGCCGCCGGGCAGCGCGCCGGCCACGCCGTGGGCGACGGCAGCGACGACGGTCTCGACGACGACGGCCAGGACGACGACGCCAGCGGCGATGACGCGCGGGACCAGGTGTCGGCCTACGACGTCGCCGCCGCCGCGCTCAAGGCCCTGGCCGCGGTCGTCGCCCGGCAACTGCTCGCGGCCGTGGCCGGTGGGAGCTCGACCAGCGCCCTGGCCTCCCTGGTCGCCACCGCGCTCAGCGACGGCCTCGTGTGGACGCTGACCGTCACTACCGCGCTCGGCGTGGTTTTCACCACCGGCATGGGCACCGCCTACGCCGCCCGCGGCGTGCTGCAGTTCGACTTCGTCACCGCTGGCGACGCCAGCGTGTGCGCGACCTGTGCGGACGCCGAGGACGCGAACCCCTACCCCGCAGCGAGCGTGCCGTTCCCGCCGCTGCATCCCAACTGCCGCTGCTCGATCGAGCCAGCCGGATCGGAGGACTGATGGCCCGTCGGATCGCCACCGTCCGAGGCATCGCCCTGGCGCCGGGCGTGAGCAAGAACGGTCGCCTCTACACGCCGGAGAACATCGGCAGGGCGTTCGAGCGCGCGAGTACCCGCCTCGCTGATCCCAAGGCGCGCCCACTGACGATGTTCACGCACCACGACGGCGCGGGCAACCCAACCCACCTCGTGGGCCGAATTGCCCAGCTCACCAAGGACCGATCCAGCACGGTGCGCTTCCGGTCCGACATCGCAGACACAGAGCACGGACGCGACATCGCCAACCTGACTGCTACTGAGGATGACCAACCGGCTTTCCTCGATGGTGTCAGCATCCGAGGCCGTTGGATCGGGCCGGTGCGTCGGGTGCGGTTGCCGGACGGGTCCATGGTGGAGACCGCTGACGACCTGGAGATCCTCGGTCTGGACTACACCGACCGGCCCGGCGTGGACGACGCCCGGATCGAGTCCAGCACCCCGGTAGGCCCCGATGACCCGGCCGAGGGCGAGCTCGGCGGCAGCCTGATCTTCGAGTCTGTCGACCGGGTGCTCGTCGAGGCGACGTCCGCGCCCTACGGGGAGGTCCCTTACGCCGATCCCGGCTATCAGAAGGACCGGAAGAAGCGGTACCCGATCGACACCAAGCGGCACGCCCAGGCGGCGTGGGCCTACATCAGCCAGGGCGACAACGCGAAGCCGTACACGGCCAGTCAGCTCAAGCGGGTCAAGGGCCGCATCCGGAAGGCACTGAAGGGGTTCGGAGTGACGACATCAGAGGCGGCACCGTCGGTGCCGCTGGCCGAGGACGCCGCGTACGAGGCCGTCACCGAGTGCATGGGGGACAGCGGCGCCGGGTTCTCCATCCAGGCCCGGAACGGGCCGATCAGCGTCAGCATCAGCGCCTACGACGGCATCGAGCCCGCCGAGCTGGAGGTCATCGCGCAGGCCGCGATGGGTGCAGCGTGCCTGGCGCTGAAGGCCATGGACCCGGACATGGACGCCGACATCGATGTCCCCGGCGCACCGGACGCCGACACCGACGCCTCGATGGAGGCGGCTAACCAGCGGCCGGACGACGACCAGATGGAGGCCGCGCCGCAGGTCAGCGACCGCCTGACCGAGGACCAGCAGCGCGCCCTGGCCGCCGCAGGGCTCCCTCCCGGCACCGTCGTCACACCCGCGGTCCTTACCGCAGCCCTCGCCCAGACCGCCCCGCCCGCGCCTGCGGCCGGGGCCCACCCGATCACACAGGAGGTGCCCGCCGTGAGCGAGCCCCAGACCCCGGCCGTCGCCGAGCAGGCACCTGCCACGCCCGCGCCGGCCATCACCCTGACCGCCGAGCAGTTCCAGCAGCTCCTCGCCGGCCGCGCGCCGGTCGCCGAGTCCGCGCCCGCGGCCCCGGCCGCCCCGGTCGTCGAGACCGAGGACCAGCGCGTCGCACGCCTGGTCGCCGAGGGCATCGCGGCCCAGCGCGGCGCGATCCTCGACGAGCTTCGCGAGGAGGTCCGCCAGACCGGGCCGGTGCGGAAGGGAATCCGGACCGAGCGGCCCGGCGGCCGGGCCGTTGCCGAGCAGGCCGAGGGCGGCACCGAGCAGAGCCCGGAGGACGAGCGCCGCGCCCGCAACGAGGCGCTCCTGAGCTGGGTCTCCAACGGCCGCTACAGCCTGGACGACTGACCCGAGACTGACTGCCCCACCTGACCGCCGCAGCACGGGCTGCGGTGCCGACACCGGCAGGAATGGTCGCCAAGCCCCGCCATCGAGCGGGGCTTTCGCATTTCCCCCATTCCCTGCCCTGGAGGCACCCCTATGTCTGCGGAACTCCGCGAGGCCCTGAATGCTGCTGGCGCATCTGCGCTGGTCAGCAAGGTGATCGATCCGAATCTCTTCGAGCTCTTGGCGCGGTACTCGCCGTTCATCGAGTGCCTGCCGTCGCAGAAGATCAACACGACCACGTACTACTACAACACCCGCAACCAGGTCGCCTCCGGTGGCGCGGTCACCGACGGCGGCGCCCGCGCTGTCAGCGTCGGCAACTACTTCCAGAGCTCGTTCACCGTCAAAAACCTGCAGGTCGTCGGGGCCGTGACTGGCTTCGCCGAGGAGGTCACCGCCGACGTCATCGGTGACCTGCGAGCCCGAGAAATCATGGGCGCGATCAAGGGCCTGCGGTGGGACACCGAGCAGATGCTCGTTGCCGGATCGGCTGGCGCGACGCAGTTCGGTCCCTACCCGCAGTTCGACGGCCTCGCGTCGCTGATCAACCAGTTCACCGCCAGCGGCAGCGCCGGCCAGAACGCCCTGGACGCCGCTGGCTCGAACATCAGCATCTCCCTGCTGAACCAGCTCATCGACATGGTGGAGTCGTACACGGCGGCGCAGGTCACCAACCCGGACTGGATGCTCGTGATGTCCTCGACCTCCGAGGGCGCGCTAAGCAGCCTGCTGACGAACCAGCAGCGGTTCGTGAACACGACCGAGGTCATCCCGGGCCTGATCGTGCCGTCGTACCGCAACATCCCGATCGTGCGGTCGTCCTACCTGGGCACCAAGGGCAACAGCATGGGCACCGTCACCGGCACCCCGGCGACGACCGGCGGTGTGCTGCCGGCGGGCACCTACTACTACAAGCTGGCGCCGGTCATGTCCCGCCAGGGCGAGGCCGCGGCCTCGGCCGAGGTGACCGTCACCACGACTACCGCTACCAGCACCGCGACCCTCGCGTTCACCCCGCCGACCGGGTTCCAGAGCTCAACCCCGCAGCACTACATGCTCTACCGGGGCACTGCGTCCGGGGCTGAGACGCTGCTGGGCGCGGTCGACGCGGTGGTCGGCCTCGCGGCCGACAACATCACCCCGATCCTGACCACGTCGATCGTGGACACCGGCAGCTACCTGGTGCCGCAGAACGGTGTGCAGGTTCCGGCGCAGGGGCCGACCACGTACATCGGCACTAACGCCGGGCTCAAGCCGCGGTCGACGGGGCAGGAGGACATCTACCTGACCTCGCGGGACCGCGACAACGTGTTGCGGCCGTACGTCCGCGACATTCAGCCGAAGGACGTCTACCCGACCACGGCCAGCCCGGACTCGATGCCGTTCGCGGTCGTGTCGGACACCTGCCTGGCCGTGCGCGGCCCGGAGTGGATCGGCCGACTCACCCGCGTCGCGCCGGCGCTGTAGCACCTCCTCCCCGGTCACCCCGCCGAGTCCACGGGGCGACCGGCCCCCTTCGTCCTGCTGGGAGGCAGCGATGTACGTGAAGAAGAAGCGGCCGGGCGGCACGAGCCACGGCTACGTCTGGCCGAAGGCCGGGATGTGGGTCGAGATGAGCCCCGAGCACGCCCACGAGCTGGTCAGTATCCAGCCGGACGAGTTCGAGGCCGAGCCCGAGCTCCCGCGCGGCGCGAAGGTCCACAAGCAGGGCGACGACAGCGACGGCTCGACCGATCCGGATCCGGAGGAGTAGCCGATGGCCACGGACACGCCCACGCCGCTGTGCACCTGGGCACAGCTCACCGAGGGCGCGTTCGCCGACCTCGTCCGCGGCTACACCAACCCGCAGGCGCAGACGGACGTCCTGTCCGAGGCCACCCGCATCTGCGAGGGCTCGGAGGGTGCCGGGCGGCGGCTCGCACCGTTCACCGGTCTGGTGGAGACGGAGCGGGCCACCGGCATCGACCCGGACGAGTACATCGACGCGGGCAACGTGCCGCTGGACTTGGCCGGCACGCTGGGCCTGTCTTACGCCTACTCGATGGGCACTACCAGCCTGGTCCGGCACGGCTGGCTGTCTCAGTACGCGCCGCGCTACCCGGACCTGTGGACGTACAGCGTCGAGTCGATCCTGATCAGCCGGTCGTACGGCGGCGATCAACTGGTGAACCTGGCCAACGTGCGCGGACCGTACGCGGACAGCGGCGAAATCTGGTTTCCGATCGGAACGTTCCTGCCCGTCGGATCGATCATCACCTACACCTACGGCGGCGGGTACTCCACGATGCCCGCCGACGCCTGCCGGGCCGGGAAGCTCATGACGGCCTCGCTCGTGGCCCGTGAACTCGACCCGACCGGCCAGCAGCACGGGCACGACCCGGACGTCCTGGCCGCCGAGGCCACGGCGATCCTGGACGGCTACCGGTGACCTGGGGCGTCCATAGCGCGGCCCACCACACGGTGAAGCGGCACATGTCCGCCGCCGCGCGCAAAAGGCTCTCCGAGCGGATGAAGGGCAAGCACCACAAGCTCTCCGCTGCGGCGAAGGCGAAGATCCGGGCGAAGCTCAAGGGCAAGCACCACAAGGGCCACAAAATGAGCGCGGCCGAGAAGGCCAAGATCCGCTCCAAGCTGAAGGGCCGCCACCACAAGAAGCACCACCTGTCCGCCGCGGCCCGGGCCAAGCTCTCCGCAGAGCGCCGAGGCAAGCGCCACGCTCACCGGGGCCACGCGCTGTCGGCCGAGACCCGGGCCAAGATCAGCGCCGCGCTGAGGGCAAGGCGCGGAGGCTCATCCGGGGGACGTCGATCGCGCCGGGCGCATCCGGCCGGCGCACCGCGCCACCTCCGGTCCGGCTACCGCAAGGCACGGCGGCTGCGCCGGGGGCACCGCCATCCGGACCGGCACGGGCACCGGCGCGTCCACTGGACCCGGGCCGGTCACCGGCACCACCACTGGCAGATCGTCGGCCACCACGGCAAGCAGGGCGGCCCCGCGCCGCGCCGCCTGCGCGGCGGCAGCCGCATCGCTGCACGCGCCGACCGCGCGAAGAAGCTGCAGAAGTCACGACGGACACGGAGGCGGCGTTGAGTCTTGCCGATGCACCCGACCGGGAGGCCGCGTGGCTGGCCACGACCGGCGACGGTCTGCCGTCCCTGCTGACCGCCGACGGCGGTCCGTGGGACGTGATCCAGGCGTACGCCCCGCGCACGCCGAACATGCGACAGACACAGCTGTACGTGATCCGCCGGCGCTACCCGACGGCGCGGTTCGCCCAACAGCGGCGGATGGCGACGCATTACCTCCAGCTCACCGCCACCTGGCCAGTCGGGCAGGGCAGCACCGGGACCGGCATTGCCGAGAACGAGCAACGCGCGCTCGACGTCGCCCTGGCGCTCGTCGTCACGCGCCTGGAGGGCTTCGTCGCCGACAAGTCCCACGGCGGCCGGTTCTTGAGCGTGGGCGAGGCCCCCAACGGCTCGGCCTTCAACACCGAGCTCGGCGACCCGATCGCGGGCATCGCCAACGGCCTGCTGACGGCGACGATCACGTACACCGCAGACGACGACGAGTACATCGAGTAGAGGGGAGGCAGCTGTGCTCCAGCGGAACGCCACGGATCATCCGTTGGACGTGATGGCCATCCCGGCCACTGTCCAGCCCGGCGAGCAAGTCGACTGGCCTGACCGGATCGTCGGGTTCGAGCCCGAGTCCGACGGCGAGGACCAGGGCGTCGACCCGGCGCCGACCAAGAGCGTCCGCAGGACGTCCAAGAGCGCAGAGGGGACTGACTGATGGCGCTTCTCGCACGCCTGGGCACACTGGCCATGGGCAAAGAGGCATCGGGTGCACCGGGGACGTACGTCACACCGACGGTCGGGATCCCGTATACCGGGAGCTCCGGCTTCGAGGACGTCATCGCGCAGCTGCGCGACGAGTCGGTGCGCGCGGATGACTCGGTGCTGCACGGCTCGTACCAGGGCCCGGCGCACTCCGAGTGGTCCATCGACGTCCTCGCCTACCCGGATCTGGCTCCGTGGTTCTTCGCGGCGGTGATCGGTCCGGACGTCGTAACGGCGGGGACTTCGACCACACTGTCCGTCGGCACTGCAGCGGGGGCCAAGCTGGTCTCCCTTCCAGTGTCGCTGGCGGCGGGCACGCCCGTGCGTCTGGACTCGGCTGCGCTGCAGGAGTACGCCGTCACTGTCGGTGCTCCGACTGGCACCGGGCCCTACGTTCACACGGTCACCACGGTGGCCGGGCAGTCGGTGGGGCTGGCCTACGCGCACGCCGCCTCGGTGGTGGTGCAGACCCCAACCATCCACACCTTCCGGCAGAACCCGGCCGTGCTGCTGCCGACGTACAGCTTCACCTACTTCGACACCGTGGCCCCGGTGAGCTGCTCGTATGTCCGGTTCTCCGACCTTCAGATGAAGATCGACCCGAAGGCGTCGGTCTCGCTGAGCGTGAAGGCGATCGGTTTCCCCAGCGTCCCGCAGACCGCGGCTACGGGGGCCTACACGGCCTACGATCCGTGGCTGGGCTGGTCCTGGACGCAGACCATCGGTGGCGCGGCCTCGACGCGCGGGCTGAGCTACGACGCCACCTTCAAGCGGGCCACGGAGGCCATCGCGGGCTCCGACGGCACGCAGGCGCCGAGGGAAGTCTTCGCTGCCGCGCTGGAGTACGACGGGACGCTCAAGTGCGTCTACGAGAACAGCCTCGACTTGGCGCTGTTCCTCGGCAACACGCAGCTGCCGCTGGTGATGGGTCTGCAGCAGCCGATCAGTCGCGGTGGCCAGTCGCTGACGCTCACCAGCAGCAAGAGCGCGGCCTTCAAGGGCAAGCGGGACCTCAGCGGCCCGTACGCTGCGGCCGACTTCAGCGTGTCCGGTGTGGCGAACACGACCGATGGCGGCGTGGTCCAGGCCGTCGTGCAGAACTGGCAGACCACCGCCTACTGAGGCGGCCCCACTGACTCCCGGCGTGCTGGCTGTGGCGCTGACGTGTGAGGGCGCGGGGAGCGCCCCCAGCACGCCGGGACACCAACCCCCTGATCCCTCACCCCAGGAGCAGCACGATGAGTACTCCCATCCCGGCCGACCAGGTCCCCGTCTACTCGCAGCCCGTGGCGGTGGCCGCGCCGATGCCGGTGCCGGCGGCGTTCCTCTCGCCGCCCCCGGCCGTCGCACCCGCGCCGGTCGTTGAGCAGCCGACCGCACCGCAGCCGGCGCCGCTGCCGCAGATCCAGGCCGTGCAGTCGATCGAGCCGTCCGTACAGATCCCCGAGGGCGGCTACGCGCGCCGGATCGTGCGGGTGCCGCTGCCGCAGCTCCACCTGGAAGGGATGGCCGAGCCGTGGATCGAGATGCGCAATCCGGGGCTCATGTCGACCGAGGCCCTGGAGCAGATCGGTAAGGGTCTGCAGGGCATCCGGGTCGCGGAGGGCGAGGAGCCCACGGCGGAGGACGAGGGGGTCATCTACGAGACAGTCGCGCAGCTCCTACGCCGCTGGTGCATGTGGGACGGGTCGAGCGTCGAGGACACACCGTCGATGCTGCCCGAGATCCCCACCGCCGCGCTCCTACGGCGGGTCCCGCTGGTGGTGGTCCGGCAGATCGTGCGCGCCTTCCAGGAGCTGCAGGACCCTCAGTAGAGCTCGACTCCAGCTACCTCAACGATGTGCTGTGGCCTGCGGAATCCGTCTACGGCGGGACGTGGTCGAGCGGGCCGGTGCCGGTTGAGGTGCAGTGGGTCGAGCTCATGCTCGCCTACCACTGGTCGTGGGACCAGCTGGTGGCCACGCCGCCGTACGTGCGCCGGGTGTGCTGGGATCTGCTGGACGCGCGCCGACGAGCGCGGCAGGAGGCAGAGCGTCAGCGGAACGGGGGGTGATGGCGGTGCCGGAGTTGGAGCCCGGGGTGCTGCGGGCTGCGCTGGAGCGGATCGCCGAGGCGGGTGTTCAGCGGGCCCGGGCCGGGCTGGAGCTCCTGGCCGTCGAGGTCGAAGACCAGGCCCGGATCACCGCGCACAACGGGGAGCACTCGTACGGCACGCCGACGCCGGCACGGCCCGGCGAGGGCCCGGCGAAGATCAGTGGCACCCTGCTGGACTCCATCGGGCACAACGAGATCGCACCGAGCCCAGAGGGCTGGTCGACCAAGGTCGGTCCCCGCACTGGGTACACCCCGCCGTACGGTGGTCGGCGTCGCACGCCGGCGCACATGTACGGCTACTACCTGGAGACCGGCGACCACGGCATCACCTATCCGTGGCTCAAGCCTGCCGCCGACACAGCTGCGAAGAGCGCCGCGCTGCTGTTCGCGAAGGCCTTCAACGAGACCGACTGGGCCTGAGGCAGTCAGTGCTGCGGCGCGACGGAGCAGCCGTATGAGGTGCCGTCGGTGGCGGTCAGGTTGCCGCCGATGTCGGTGATCTGCGACAGCGGGACCGGCGCCGCGAAGGCGTTCGGGCCGGGGCTGACCTGGACGTCGTGGGGGTAGAGGTTGCCTGCTGCGTCGCCCGCGTGTGTGATCAGCTCGCCTGGCACGGTGACGGTTGCGGTCCAGCTCATGCTGCCGTCGCCGCGGTCGCGGTAGGTGATGGCGCATTGCGGGTCACCGGGGTAGACGAAGGTCGGCTCAACGGCCGGTGCTTGCGAGGCCTTCGCGGGCGCACTGGTTGTCTGGCTTGGGGATGGCGTGGTCGCCGATGCCGGCGGGGTGCTGGGTGCTGATGTCGTCGTCGACTTCTGCGGGTCGACGATGGCGACCAGGACGGCGACGCCGCAGAAGACGGCGATTCCGACGCCGATCTTCTGCCCCTTGGTCATGGGTTGCTTCTGCACGCCTCGGTGCCCGCTCATCTGTTTCCACCCCCGTGCCGTGCGCCCCTGTGGGCATGGCCGTTCCGCACCGTAGCCCGTCCCGGTGATCATCCGCACGCAATCCACACAACTCAACAGCGGGGCCGGGGGGCGAGATGTCGAGCGAGGTCGGGGACCTGTTCGTCACCCTGCGGGGTATCACCGACCCCTTCACCACGTCCCTAACGGACGCTGCGGGTGTCGGCGAGGACGCAACCAGCACGATCGCCAAGGCAGCTCAGGCGATGGCCGAGCAGCTCGACGCGTCCTCGAAGGTCGCCGCCGACAGCTTCAAGATCATCCTGGATGCGGCGGTCGAGCTGGCCGAGGGCATCGTCGAGCCGCTGGCCAGCGTGAAGACCAGCGTGCGCAGCGTGGCCTCCGCGCTGCGGGCCCTGGCCAAGGCTGCGGGTACTGCGAGCGATGCTGCAACGCCCGCTCTCGGGGCGATCAGTGGAGCGGCCGAGGAGATGGCCGCGACCGTCCGCGAGAGCCTGGCGACAGTCGATTCGTCCCTGGCTGGGATGGACAGCGGCTTCGGCACAGCTGCGGCCTCGGCGACCGCTTCAGCGACCGAGATGAAGGGCGCCAGCGCGGAGGGCGCGGCGGCGGCTGCTGCCAGCGGGGATGCCGCAGCCGCGTCGGCCGAGAAGTCGTCGGCCGCGATGAGCGAGACCGCTGGCGGCCTCTCGAAGTACGCCCTGGGACTCGCCGCAGCTGGCGTCGGCGTGTTCGAGGCGATCAAGGGCGCGACGACGTTCAACAGCGAGATGGCGCGCCTCAACACCCAGGCCGGGGTGAGTAAGTCCCAACTGGTCGGTCTGGGAGACGGAGTGGAGGCGCTCGCGGGGCAGGTCGGCCAGAACCCGGACAGCCTCGCCGAGTCCCTCTTCCACGTCGAGAGCAACTTCGCCAGCCTGGGCATCAAGGCACCCGCAGCCCTGAACCTCGTCAAGATCGCAGCCGAGGGTGCGGACGTCGGCAATGCAAACCTGGTCGACGTCACCAACTCGCTGACGGCGGCGGTCGCGTCGGGCATCCCTGGCGTGCAGAACATGGGCCAGGCCATGGGCGCGCTGAATGCAATCGTCGGCGCGGGCGACATGCAGATGCAAGACCTCGCCGACGCCTTCGGCAGCGGGATGGTCGCGACCGTCAAGGGATTCGGCCTGTCGCTGGCCGATGTCGGCGCGGCCTTGGACGTCTTCGGCGACAACAACATCAGAGGCGCGTCGGCCGGCACCCAGTTGCGGATGTCCGTCATGGCCCTGGCGCAGCCTGTCTCCACGGGCGCATCGGAGTTGGCCAAGCTGGGGCTCACGACCACCACACTGGCCACAGATATGCAGCACGGCGGCCTGCTGCCCGCGATGAAGGACCTCATGGCGCACATGAAGGCTGCCGGGGTCACCGCACAACAGCAAGGCCAGGTGATCACCGAGGTCTTCGGCCGCAAGGCCGGCGCCGGGCTCAACGTGCTGGCCGACCAGATGGACCGTCTTGAGTCCAAGTACCCGGCGATCGCGGCCGGCGCGAAGGGCTTCGGCAGCGCGTGGGCGACGACATCGCAGACCATGTCGCAGGAGTTCGACGACCTGAAATCTGGCCTGGAGGCGCTGGGCATCAAGATCGGCCAGATGCTGCTGCCGCCGCTGACTAAGGTGCTCGGCCTGGTGCGGGACGGCGTGGCGTGGGTGGCCTCGCACAAGTCGGCCGCGCAGGCCTTGGCGGCGGTGCTGGGCGGCGTCCTGGTCGCGGCGCTGTGGGAGGTCGGGGCCGCGCTGACGGCGATCGAGCTCAACCCAGTCGTGCTGGGCATCACTGCCGTGGTGGCGGTGACCGTACTGGCGTACACCCACTTCAAGGCCTTCCGCGAGGTCGTGAACGACATCGCCGGCTTCCTGAAGACCGTGCTCGTGGGCGCGCTGCACCTGGCGCAGGCCGCGATCAGTGGCCTGATCAGCTGGTTCACCGCCCACAAGAGCGCGTTTGTGGGGGCGTGGGAGGACCTGGTCCACGCAGTCCAGGCGGCGGTGAAGTGGTTCGACCAGAACGTGCTCCAGTGGATCATGGCCAGGGTCAGCGACCTGATCGGCTGGTGGCGGTCGCACAGCCAGGAGATCGCAGAGGTCTGGTCGGCGATCTGGTCGGTGATCGCGACCGACGTCTCGATCATCTGGGATGGCGCGATCCGCCCGATTCTCACTCAGATCGTCGCCACGTGGCGGCTCGTGTGGGGCCTGATCCGTGACTCCTTCGAGCTGATCTGGGGCGTCGTCAAGGACGTCATCACGCTCGGGATGCACTACATCCTCAACATCATCGGCATCGTCCTGGACCTGGTCACCGGCCACTGGTCGAAGGCCTGGTCGGACGTCAAGCACCTGGTTTCGCAGGGCCTGGCCGACGTGACCAACCTGATCGGCGATTTCGCCTCCGGGGCGCTCCACCTGCTGGAGGACGCCGGAAAGAACATCATCAAGGGCTTGGTCTCGGGCATCGAGTCGGCTATCGGCGGGGTCTCCGATGTGATGGGCGACGTCACTGGGGAGATCAAGAATTTTCTGCCTTGGTCGCCCGCGAAGAAGGGTCCGCTGTCGGGCTCAGGGGCACCGAACCTGTCCGGGGCGAAGATCGGCTCGATGGTTGCGGACGGGATCGCGTCCTCGACCCGGAAGGTCGGCCAGGCCGCGCACAGCATGGCTGCCGCAGCCGGTCTGACGATCGGCAGCAGCGGCACGTACAGCTCGCTGGCCATCACCGCGAACAGCGCTGCAGGGGCCTCGGCTGCCGGCGCGGGGCAGCCGATCATCGTCCAGGTCGACGGCCGGACGCTCTTCAAGATCATGCAGACGCAGGCGCTGCAGAACGGCAAGCGCAACCCGACCACTGGCCTCGTCTATGCGTCCTGAAGGGGGGTCGCGATGACGAACCCACTGCTCGGCTCGCTGGCCGACGCCTTCACCGAGTCAGCGCTCAACACCACGATGTGGAACGCCTCATCGACTGGTGTGGTCCTGGCGGCGCGAGGGCGGGTGTCGGTGCCGGCCACGTCGGTGCCTTCGGCGCTGGGCGCGGCCGGGCCGTTCGAGGCGACCGGGCAGGCCTTGACCGCGCGGGTGACTCCGGCGCCGGGCGGGACCGGTGGCCAGGTCGTGCAGACGGTGATGCGGGTCCAGGCGGACGCCGCCGATGCGGCGTATCTGCTGTGCCAGCCCGGGACCGGTGTCTGGCAGGCGGTTGTCGTCAACGCCGGGGTGGCTACGACGGTGACGCTGCCGACGTACGACCCGGTGGCGCACGCCTGGTGGGCGATGGCGGAGAGCAGCGGGTCCTGGCTGTTCTACATCTCGCCGGACGGAGCGGCATGGACGCAGGTCGCGTCGATCGCCTACACCTGGTCGCCCCATGCCGTCTCGGCGTACATCAGCGCCGGGTCGACGGCGGCGGCCGGGCAGGCGGCGAGCGTCGAACACGTCAACACACTGGTGGGTGCGTCGTCGCTGATGCCGTCGTGGCCGCAGGTCCGGTTCGGCGTTGCGTTCAATTCGAACGCCTCGAACGCCACCACGCCGTACTGGACAGACCTCACTGCCCGGCTGCGCGGCCCGTGGAGTGCCGAGCAGTCCGGGCGGCAGTACGAGTTGGACGAGGTGCAGTCCGGGCAGCTCACGCTGTCGCTGTGGAACCTCGACGGGGCACTCGACGCGGGCAACGCGTCCTCGGTGTACGCGCCGAACCTGCTGCCGATGCGGCCGTGCCAGCTCACGGCGACGTGGCCGGTGACCCGCAATCTCCTGCCGCAGAGTCTCGCGACGGGCAGCAGCCTCGCGTACGCCGAGGCGACTGCGGGCACGCTGAGCACCGCGGTGCCGGCCACGGCGTCTCCGGTGGGTACGCAGCAGGCGATCACGTGGGTGATCCCCGCGTCGACCGCCGCCGGGGCCGCGGCTCTCGGACTCGGCGAGACCGTCAGCGTCTTCACCTCGTCCGACCCGGCTGCGGTGCCGGTCACTGCGGGCAGCACCTGGACCGGATCGGTCTACCTCACCGCGTCGGCCTCGATCGGCCTGGTGCCCACCATCACCTGGTACGGCCTGTCTGGGGCCGCGCTGTCCTCGACGACGGCGGCGACGGTCAGTGTGGCCGCTGGGGCATGGGTGCGCGCAGTGGTGTCGGGGACGGCGCCGGTGGGTGCGGTGTGGGCGCGGATCAGCGTCGCCAACGCTGCTGCCGTCTCCGCGCTGACGACGGTGTCGGCGATGGGGTGGCAGTTCGAGGTGGGTACTGCGGTCTCGCCGTGGGTCGCGCCGGGTGTGACGTACCCGCTGTGGGCCGGGTACGTCGAGCGGTGGCCGCAGCAGTGGGACATGTCCGGCACCTACGGCACAGCCGACCTGACCTGTGTGGACGTGCTGGCGTCGCTCTCCGATTTCACGCTGCAGCCCAACGTCGAGAGCCAGCTCCTGTCGATGGGGCCGGACCGGCTGTACCCGCTGGACGAGCCAGCGGGTGCGACCAGCTGGCGAGACCTGACCGGTAAGCACGGCCACGCGAACCTCGGCAACAGCACCGCCGGGGCCGGCAGCGTCACCTCAGGGTCCAGCATCACTGGCACCGGGTTCGAGGGAGGGACCGGGCCGGTGACGACGATCGCCAACCCGGCACCGACGATCGCCCAGGAGGCCGGGTCGTTCATCAACCTCGGCCAGCCGAACGGGCCGCCTTCCAGCGGGGGCTGGACCAGGATCATCTGCTTCCGGACGACGACGGTCCCCGCGTCCGGGGTGTCGATGGCGCTGTGGATGGCGTCGGACCGCAACGGCGCGGCCGGGGCGGTCGCCGGGCTCATCATCGACTCGTCCGGGCACGTCAACGCACTGGTGGCGAACTCGGCGGGGGCGTCGATGACGGTCGCTGTGCCGGTGTACGTGTGCGACGGGAACTGGCACATGGCCGCCATCATCCTGAGCCCCGGTGGCATGCGGCTCGACGCCAACGTGGACGGGGCTGGGTACTTCGCGACCTCTACGAGTACTTGCACTCCAACCGGCATCGTGTCGGACGCGATCGGGATGTACGTCGTTGCCCCCCAGAATCACTACGGTCTGGCCTTCAGTGGGGATCTCGCTTTCGCGACCGAGATCCCCACCAACCAGGTGCCGTCGTTCCCGGACCTGGCTGCGGGCTTCTCGACGGGCTGGGCGGGCGAGACTAGTGCGGCCCGGGCCCAGCGGATCCTCAACCTGTCCGGGTACGGCGGCCCGCTGGGGACGATGGATGCGGTCACGGCGATGGGCGGCGCGGACCTGGCGACACTGGATGCCACGAGCGCCCTGCAGCTGGTCGGTGACAGCGAGAACGGGCAGGTCTACGCGGATGCATCGGGGTCGGTGCAACTCGCCGCTCGGTCCTGGCGCTACTACCAGTCCGCGCCAGCGCTGCTCCTGGGCGAGCAGCAAGCGGCCGGTGAGATGCCGTACCTCACCGACATCGCGACCGGGTTCGACACCACGCACATCTACAACCAGGTGTCGGTGACGAACTCGGGTGCGCCGGGCTCGGCGCAGTATCCGACGGCGCTGGCTCCGAACGCTGCGTCGTCGGCCGCGTATGCGCCCCGCACGCTGTCCCGGACGATCAACGTGCTGGACCAGACGGTGCCGCAGTATGCCGCCAACTACCTTGCGCAGCAGTATGGCCAGCCTCTGGCCCGGGTGGCGCAGCTTACGATCGATCTGGCGTCCAACCCGGCGCTGTGGTCGCAGGCGCTGTCGCTGGGGTTCGGGTCGCGGGTGCAGGTGACCCGTCGGCCGCCGCCGCAGTACGGGGCGCCGCCGGTTGTGCTGCAGCAGTTCCTGGAGCAGTTGACGTGGAACGGTGACGACCAGGGGAATCTCAAGGCGAGCCTGCAACTCAGCAGTGCGACACCATTCCTCAACTGGTGGGTCGTCAGCAGCTTGCACAGCACGCTGCAGGTGCAGGCGACGGCCTCGACGAACACGATCACCTTGGGCCCGCTCACAGGGGCATCGCTCAACCCTGCCTCGGCGGTGCTGACACCAGGGACGGTGCTCACAGTCGGCCAGGGCACCTTCCTGGCAGAGACGGTGACGGTGCTGTCAGTGGCACCGACGGCGGCCGGCTACACCAGCGTGGTCGTCTCGCTCACCACCAACCTGGTCAGCACTCACGCGGTCGGGTCTGTGGTGTGCCAGCCGCTGGGCTCGGCCTACACGCTGCCCGCCCTGCCCGCGAGCACATTCCCCGCGTCGCTGGACGCCGGCGCGACGCTCAGCGCCACCGGGCCCCGCATCACCTACTGACCTGCGCACCACCTGACCGCTCGCCCCTCGGGGCGCGGCGGTTCTTGTGCTGACCCGAGCCGCCTGGAGGCGCCGATGCCGGGACTCGCTGTCCCCGTTCCCTATCAGTGGCAGGTCGGCGACACCGGCAACGCCGCCCTGCTCAACGCCCAACTGTTCAACGGGCTCACGTTCCTGCTCAACCCGCCGCTCTTCCTGGCCCAGCAGTCCAGTGCCCAGTCGTTCGCGAGCGGGGTCCTGGTCGCGATGACCTGGCCGACGCCGACGATCGACACCTACGGGGGCTGGGCGTCCGGCTCACCTACGCGGTACACCCCGACGGTCCCGGGCTACTACAGCGTCACGGGCACGGTCGCCTGCGTGGCCAACGCGACCGGGAACCGGGACGCGATCATCTCGAAGAACGGGACAGCGATTGCGCAGGTGAGCACGCTCGCGGCCACGGTTGCCGACAGCACGAACGTGCAGGTGAGCACCGTCGTTTACTGCAACGGAACCACCGACTACGTCGAGGTATACGGCGTCCAGCGCTCCGGCACACCGCTTACCACTGTGACTGGCACCACGCAGGTCAGCGTGGTGTGGATCCACACCTGATCGACCCCCGAGTCCTCTGACGATGGAGTAGCAAAATGACCACGTCCGACACGTTCACGACCTTCGACTTCAGCTTCAACAGCCAGGAGCCGAACGGGACGATGAACACGGCTGGCTTTCAGCTCGTCACCCGCGGGTCCATGACCGACGCCATGGCGTTCGCCCTGGTCGATGCCTTCACCGGCCTGGGCTGGCCCAGCGGCACTACGGTCTCCGCGACCGTCACGAAGGACACGGTGACCGACGTCTCGTTCACCACGAACCTCACCACGCCGCCGACGTTCACCTGACCTACTGCCAGCCCACCCCCATGCCCCGCCAGCGCGCGGGGCTTTTCCATTCCTGGAGGCTCTCATGTCCCCGCCTGAGCACACCCACCGCCCGGTCGACGCGCACGACCAGGCCCTCACCCACCGCTACACCGTTAGGTTTCCCGAGCACGCCCCACGTGAGGGTGATCCGCACTACGCGGCGTTCAGCGCCTACCGGCGGCACTTCCTTCCCGGGGCGCTCTGCTACGTCGGGCAGCGCGCGGGGGCGTCGCAGTGCACCGACGACCGCCCGCTGGAGCTCCACCACGCGACCTTGGAATTCGCGGTCGTGAACGCAGTGTCTGCCGAGGCCCTGCACCGGGACTTCCCGGAGATCAGCGAGCACGCCACGGCCGAGGAGATCGCCGCGTGGGCGGAGTCCTCGCCGGGTCAGTTCCGCTGGCTGTGCCAGTTCCACCACCGTGGCCACGGCGGCGCACACACCGCATCGCACGCGGACTGGACGGCACAGCTCTACGTCCCGGAGCTGATCGAGTGATCGGCGTCCGGGAGTTCAACGACCGCATCGCGGCACGGGCCACCCGAGCCTTCGGCAGCATGTGGGTCACCTACGGCCTGTTCCTGTACGGGTTCCTGCCGATCCTGCTGCCGTCGCTGATGGTGACGCTTCTGTACTGGAGCAACACCGTGCAGCTTTGGAGCCTGCCGCTGCTGATGGTCGGGCAGCAGGTGCTGGGCCGGGTGGCCGAGCGGCAGGCCCGGGAGACCCACGACGCCGTGATGGAGGAGCTCCGGCTGCTCCGTGCTCGGCTCACCGACGCCTCGGAAGGGACCGGCTGATGGCCCGCACCATGTACGACGCCGTGACCGTGTCGGCGATCCCGGACGGGTCGGTGCTGGTGGCCGGGTATGTGAACGGCTCCTACGCGAACCTGTCGGGCCTGCGGGCGCGGTTCCCGCACGCGCTGGTGGTCGGGGTGACCGTCACGGCGGGCGCGGACGAGGGCCAGGTCCTCGACGTCGAATCCGGCGACGCCTCGCCAGCCGAGGCGCCGGGGTGGGTAGAGCGGCGGCGGGCGGCGGGCGCAGACCCGACCGTCTACTGCAACGCCTCGACCTGGCCTGCCGTCAGGGCTGCCTTCTCTGCCGCTGGCGTGGCCGCGCCGCACTTCTGGATCGCGGACTACGACGGCGACCCGGCTATTCCGGCCGGCGCGGTCGCCAAGCAGTACGCGAGCAACGAGAACTACGACGCGTCCGCCGTTGCGGCCTACTGGCCCGGCGTGGACCCGACCCCGGAGGACACCATGCTGCTCACCGCTCAGGACCAGGCCGTCATCAAGGAGATCGTGACCACTGTCGTGGCCGCCGCGATCTCCGCCAACCGGGGCCAGGCCGTCAGCGACGACCTGTACTGGTTCGCTGCGGCCGTTGACGGCCAGCCGCCGACGGGCGCGCCCGCTGTCGACGTGGCCTCGATCAAGACCCTGCATGCCGCGCTGGCCGCACCCGCCGCGCAGGCCGCGGCGAACGGGGCGGCGCTGACTGCGCTGACCGCGAAGGTCGGTGCACTCCAGGGCGCGATCGGCGCCCTGGCGGCGGGCGGCGGCATCACGGCGGCGCAGCTCACCGCGGCGGCCGAGGCTGGCGCGACGGCGGCGCTCGCTGAGCTGGGCCATGTCCTGGTCGGCACCACCCCGGCGGCCACGACCGCCTAACCCTGCACCACCCCTGTCTGCCCCGCCGGCGTGCGGGGCTTCGTCATGTCTGGGAGGACATCATGAGCAACATCGTCAACGAGTTCCGGGCCGAGCTCGCGTCGGCGCATCTGCAGGCGCAGGTCGGCCGGTTCGTCCGGCTGGCGGTCGTGACCTTCGGCGCGCAGCTGGCGGCGCTGGGCACCGGGCACCTCTCGCGGGACGCCCTGGCCGGTGTCGCGGTGGGTGCGGTGGAGGCGGCGTACCGGCAGTGGGCACCGGTCGTGCCGTGGGCGGCGATCGCCGCGCGGCTGCACCTGCTCGCGGCGCAGCAGCCGTCCGCCGTCGCGCCGACCCCGGCCAGCGTGCCCGGCCCGGCCGCGGTGCCGGCGGCGCCGCAGGCGACCGTGACCGCGATCAAGCCGCCTGTGAGCGGCGAGTGAGCGGCGACCCGCCGGACGGGTCCGTCATCATCACGCCGACCGCGATGCACGAGCAGCTCCAGACGCTGGGCGCGACGGTCGGCCGGATGGAGACCAAGTTGGACCTGGCGCTCGGGGAGCAGGCCCGGACCATCCTCGATCATGAGGGGCGGCTGCGGCATCTGGAGGAGCGGCGGCTGCCGCAGTCCACGATGTCGTGGCTGTCGCTCGTGGTCGCGGCCGGCGTGGGCGTCCTCTCGCTCTGGCCGCACCACTGATCAGCGCCCCCGCTTGGCTTCGGCCGGGCGGGGGCGCTTGCGGCGTTTCCCGTTCGATAGCAGCCCGGTGCAGGAGGGGCCTTGGGGCGTATCGTCCCTCGCATGCCTCATCACCTTGATCCAGCTGTCACTGCGGCCTGGATCGCAGCCGGAACGTCCATCGTGAGTCTGGCCGGAACCGTCTTCGTTGCCTACCGCGGGTTTCGAGCAACGGAGAAGGTAGCAACGGAAGCCAATCAGTCGGCCGAACGGAACACCGAACGCTTCGTCGTCGCAACTCGCGATGACCACCTCTGGGAGAAGCGGGCAGACACCTATGTGGAGGCGTTGAGCTACGTTCACCATCGGGGCGCTACACGCCAGCATGCGCAGCGCGGCTACCGGATGGATCAGGAATCTGAGGCTCGGATCGCCGCGCTGCTTGATAGCTACGATCCTGGTTCATGGTTCGAACTTGAAGGCCGACTCACAACGTTCGCGTCTGACGAGGTGGTGGCCGCCAGCAATGCGGCTCACCAAGCAAACCAGAAGGCGCTCATAGCCCTTGGAGCTTGGCAAGAACTCGAGAGACAGGCTCGTGAATCGACCCTGGGTGGTAGCGCCGGACCGACAGGCGAAGCCGTCCTCTCGGCCCGGGAAAGCTCCCTTGAAGCCACGAAGGCGGCCGAAGCAGAGGATCTGCTGCTGATCACCCAGATCCGTCGGGAACTGCACAGCCATCCTCGGCAGTGACCTCGCGCCGCCCGGCAGCATCTACTCCTGGGCTGCCTGTTGGGCCCGGTGTGCGTTGAGCGCCCGCAGCGCGGCCATCGTCTCGCCCCGGAGCCGCTCCAGCTCGGCGGTCTGCTCCGGCGGCCACTCCATCCGCTCGACGATCTGGTCCTCGGCGGGGAACTGCTGACGGCGCCCTGCCTGGACCTGGTCGGCGTAGGCGGTGGTGGCGGCCTGGGCTGCGTGGAATGCGGCCTTGAGCTCGTCTTCGGTTGTCTGGGGCTGATCTTCATCGGGCACGGTCGGAGCATACGGCCGGGGTCCGACAGCCAGTCCGAAGACGCTCCGACGAAGCTGTGCCACCGGTTGACCGAAGTCGATTCGGATGCACCAGCGCCCTTGACGGTGAGACCCAGTCAGCGAGACTGTCGTGCAAGGCAGAGCAACGCTTCAACTGAGGAGATAGCCATGCCCTTGCAGTACATCGGAATCGACCCCAGTACAGGTGGCGGCGGTTCGCCCACCGTGCTCGTGGACAGGGAGAACTTCGACTTCGTCCTCCAGGGGTGGAAGGTTGACGAGAGCTCGGGTATCCCCTCGCGCGAGACCGTGATCCGCATCCCGGCCCGTATGGTGCCGCTGATTCGAGAGGCCTGTAACTTCGCTGAACGAGGATCTACCGGACTGCAAAGCACGGGCGGCGGCTCGCCCACCGTGCTCGTGGACAGAGAGAACTTCGACCTCATCCTCCGGGGATGGAGGGTCGACGAGAAGACCGAGGCGGAGGTGGCGGCGATCGAGGTCCCCGGGCATATATCGGGTATCCCCTCGCACGAGACCGTGATCCGCATCCCGGCCCGTATGGTGCCGCTGATTCGAGAGGCCTGCAATGTCGCTGAACGAGGATCTGCCGGACTTCAATGAGCTGCTTGGCGCCGCTCGGCACTCCGCAGTGCATTTGGAGATGCGGGACTCATACGGGGTCGCCGACGAGGCAGAGAACCTCGCGGCGTTCCGTCGGGGCGAGTGGACGGAGGCGATGGAGCGGGTGGACCGTCAGTCCTGGCTGGACCTTGTCGCCTCGACCATCGCTCGTGGGGTTGTCATCCGGCGGGCGCGGATCGTGTCGGAGCCCGTTACGGACTACATTCGGTTCGAGCACGCAGGCACGCAGATGAACATCGATGCTGGCGAGCAGATTCGCTGGCTGCCGCGTCGGCAGACGCTCGGTATCCCGCTCCCGGGCAGCGACCTGTGGCTGATCGACGGCGAGCGGGTGAGGTTCAACCACTTCACCGGCGACGGCGACTGGGCGGTCCCGGGCGTCGAGGACAGCACCGACCCGGACGTCGTGCGCCTGTGCTCGACAGCGTTCGAGGCCGTGTGGGAGCGGGGCATCCCGCACGCTGACTACAAGGTCTGACGCACAGAAATCCGCAGGTAGCCAGCTCATGCCATCGTCTCCGCTGTCCAGTGTCAATACCGCCCGAGCGGCGCTTGCCGAGCGTCTGAAGGAGCTGCGGCTGGATGCGGACCTCAACGGGCGTGAGCTGGCTGCTCGCTGTGGTTGGAGCGCGGCGAAGGTCTCCCGGATCGAGAACGGCAAGACGCCGCCGTCGTCCGCAGACATCCGGGACTGGTGCCGGGAATGCGGGGCGCAGGGCAAAGCGGAGGACCTGATTGCGGCGGCCCGGAGCGTCGGGTCGATGTACACCCAGTGGCTCCGCGAGCACCGTACCGGGATGCGCCACAAGCAGGACCTGATCCTCCAGGGGTACGAGCGCACTCGGACGTTCCGCATCTACTGTTCCAACGTCATCCCCGGCATCTTCCAGACCCCGGAGTACGCCCGCGCTCTGATGACGATGATCACGCGCTTCCAGGGCACACCGGATGACGTCGAAGACGCGGTAGTCGCCCGTGTGGCTCGTGGCCGGCTCTTGCGCGAGGGAGACAGGCGTTTCGCTGTGCTCTTGGAGGAAGCGGTGCTCAGGCATCGGCTGGGCGACGCTGAGGTGATGGCCGGACAACTCGGATACCTGCTATCGGTGATGTCTCTGCCGTCGGTGTCCCTGGGGATCATTCCGTCAGGAGCGGTCCGAGAGATGTGGCCGCTGGAAGCCTTCTACCTGTGCGATGAGCGGGACCTGGAAGTCGAGACGCTCACAGCGGAGATCAACGTCACGGCGCCCGGCGAGTTGGCTGACTACGCCCGTGCCTTCGGGGAACTCGCGAAATCTGCTGTGCACGGCTCCGCCGCGCGATCGCTGATTACGAGCGCGATCGACGCGCTCGGGTGAATCCGTGCAACCTCATGCAACTTCATAGCCACTCGATCTGTGCCGCTCATAGCGTCGATCTCGGCGGACTCCGCCTCCCTGCACCAGCCTGACAGCGGGCTCTGGGGTGCGGGGCAGGACCAGATCACTGGGGGCGCGATGGATACCTCGACCGAGCGGTGCAGTCGGCTCACGCCGCCTCAGGACTTCCGGATACGGATCGCCCGCAACGACCTTGAGAACGCCCGCAAGTTGAGCGTGGCCGAGGCGCCGCAGGAGGAACTGGCCCTGGTGGTCGGAGCGCTCACGGCGAGCCTCTACAACGTCCTGCAGCTCGTCGATGACCTGGCCGCCGGGGAGGAGCCGTGATCCCCTTCGCGGAACATCGGCCGGCCTCGGTCAGCGAGAGCACGTGGGTGGAGTACGTGCGGCTGATGACCGCCGCCAGCTACGGACGGATCACCCCGCCGGGAGTCGCGCAGTTGGACGCGATCTACGCCCAGGCGCCCGAGATCCTCGACGCGGGTCGCGAGCTTGAGTTCGGACCGGTGCCGCGTATGACCATACATCCGGAGGACGCCGGATTCCTCGACGCTCAGCCATGGGCGGTGCCGGGGAACCGCCCGTACTGCGATGGCTGCGGCGCGGCGGCGGCGACGGTGCCGGTGGGGCTGATCGAGCGGGGGTCCGGGGCGGCGTACGAGGTCCGAAACTGTCGGTTCTGCGTGGCCACGCTGCTCTGGGAGGGGCGGCGGGCGGCCGAGCGGCGCCGGGAGCGGTTCACGCCGGCGATCCCGGAACGGGCCCGGCTGTGAGGTCAGGGGTGGCCGTCGGTGGGGCTGTCGCGCGAGGTCGGCGGAGGCTTGCTCGGGAGGTCGAAGGTAAGGCGCAGACGCCATCGGTCGGCTGGCAGCAGCATGTCGGCGGTATCGAGCGGCCGTCCGGCGTGGTCGGTGTGCGTGCGGATGAGGTGGAGCGCGTGCGTCTCTCGGGCCAGGCCGAGCGCACTGGCCTCATCGTTGGCCAGTTGCCTGCTGTCGACGTCGAGTGTCACGGCGGCCGGGCTCGCTGAGAGGCGGCCTCGGTGCCAGATGGTGACGAGGTGCGATGGCCGTCCGGTCGCGTCTAGGTACTCGATGCGCTGCCGCTGCACCCGCGTGCCGGTGCGGAGGTGGAGACGATCGGCGACGTCGGCGGGTGCTGCGGTCCGAGTCGTCTCGATGTCTCCGTGTCCGTGCGGCCAGGGCGCGTCGGGGTGGGTCAGGGTGTGCACGGTGATGGGGTGAGCAACCGTCAGACGGGCTCGTGGGTGCCCCTCAACGAGCCCCTCGCGGCGGAGCTGCTCGATGGCGAGGCGCACTGCTCCCTGGCCGGTTCCGAGTGCCGCTGCCAGCGTGCGCCAGGAGGGAAGTGCGGTCCCGGGGGATAGCGTTCCGTCGGTGATTTGCTCCCGTAGAGCTGCGGCGATGCGCTGATATGGCGCGTCGCTCATCCCTGCCCCAGTCCGTGATCAAGCCAGTGTTGGGGCCGACGTTAGGGAACTAGGGCATTTCTGCTACGTAGCAGATGCGAGCCGAATCCGTGGCACTAGCCGCCGGACTGCATCCGCCCGCACCAGTAGCCCATCTGTGCTGCTGACACCGGGCCGCCGCTCGGATCGATCACACGTTTGATTTCGGTGATCGTGCGCTCGATCTGCCGGACGCTCATCCCGAGGCGCTGCTCCAGGCTTCGCTGCGTGGCACCCCCTACGAGACCCAGGAGGACGTCCTGCTGAACCTGCGACAGCGCCCCTATGGCTGTGACCTGGGCGTTTTCGGTGCCGTCCCACGTGCGCGCCTGAGCCCAGTCTCGCTCGAACTGCGCGACAAGCTCGCCGACGACGCCGGCATCGTGGACGATTAGGGCGGCGCCGTGGACCGGCTGAGGCCCTCCCAGGCGGGTCCGGTCGGAAATGACTGCGATTCTCTGGTCGATGATGATGGTTTTCATGAATGCGCGTGGCATAGTCCGAATTTCCGCGCCACGGCGAGTGGCCTCCGCTACCCATTGCTGGATGTGTGGATATTCTCGCTCGCTATCCATGTAGAGGGTCCGCATTTTGATGCCTCGGGAGAGGGCGTAGAAATCGCGATCGGCGGATGATTCGAGTGTCGCCTCATCGCGGTGCCCTGGCTGCATGGTGAGCAGGTCCTCGGCTGCCTCGGCGAGGACTGCTGCGATGCGTCTGTTGGCATCGCCGATGCTGGCCGGACGCTCGATGCCCTGGCTCCATAGGTCGGCTCGGGCGGTCCGGTGTGTGGCCGTGAGCTCGTGCTGAAGGGGAACGATCGCATCGGCATCGTCCATCAGGGCGCGTGCCGCCTGGTGTAGTTCTTCCCTCCGTCGCGGCAGTACCTCCTGGGGGTCGACAGTCATCAGACGCTCGGGGGCGCCGGGGAGGGGGACTACGAGGCCGACGGATCGGAGCTCTGTCACTGCCTCGGGGAGGTGGGAGGCGTCGCCGCCGGTGGCGATGATGCGGTAGGCCTCGACGGCCGCTTCGGACACGAGCCGCCTCCCGTTATCGGAATCGGACGATTCAGACAAAACACTTCCCCCTCGATTGGCGGAAAACCACCTGGCGGTAAACCACGGCTCTGTGAGCTTGACTGCACGGTGTCACTGGCCGACTGTAGATCGCACGGAATCAGCACAGCAACTCTAAACACCCTCCATTTTCACCGGCGGGTGGACCGGGGGGTTGCGTCATGGAAAGGGTCCGATTTTGACTCGAACTGCTACCCATCGCCCCGCGCTCATCCTGGCCGCGCTCGCTGCGGCGGCTGTCGCTACCCTCGCCGCCCACTCGGGCGCGCAGACGCACGCCCGCGCCGACTCCATCTGGACAGTCGACAGCGCCACCCCGAGCCCGTCGCCGAGCGGCACTGCGGGGACGGTCAGCCCCGCCGACTCGATCTGGACTGGCTGACCAGACAGCGCAGAGGGCCAGGCCACCGATCCGGCAGGCTCCCTCGCGGCCGTCCGAACCGAGAGGTTCGGATGCTCTCCTGCCTCCTGTAGGCACCATCACGCCAAACAGCACGACCTAACGAGGGGACGGCCCCGTCTCGGCCGCTGTCGAGGCAGCCGTGACGGGGCACTTAGGAGAATGGCGCTGTGTACGGAGAACCATCTGAATCTGAGGAGGTACTCGCCCTCTATCCATGGTCAGAGGGCGCGTGCTTTCGCTGTGCTCGCGGGGGCGTGCTGACGACTGTCGTCGGCAGCCTGCACCCACCAGACCTACCCGCGCCCTTCCCCGTACGCGCATGCCGCCCGTGCACAGTCCTGATGGAGGAGGAGCGCCGCGAGGCTGCGGCGCGGCACGGGCTCACCTATATAGCAGGGCCCCGACGGCCGGCAGAGACCGCCGCAGCGTGAGCCCCAGTGCGAAGCCCCGTCCCCTGTCGATACATGGGGAGCGGGGCCTCGTTGCTGTCATGGATCGGGGCAGTTCAGGGCATGTATTTCAGGGGGGCGCTGGGGAGCGTACGTAGAGATCCACTCCCCGTAGGGCGCTCGTAGGGGCCCAGCTGTCTCAAGTTGAGATCAAGTCGTCCCAAAGCGTCAACGCACGTCTATGCACGTCACAAGGCCTTTTTGCCCTCCACGCGGCCATGACCAGCAAAGATCACCCGCAACGCGCAAGATAGTACGGCTACTTCATGCGCAGGCTGGCCGAGCGCCCGGCCAACCTGGCCTTCTTCCTCCGGGCGCTGGCCACCCGGGACTGAGCGTCCGCCGTGGACCGGGGGCGCCCGGGATGCGGGTCGGCCCGGTATGGGGCAGGGTCGAAGACGGCGCTCTGACCAGGGCGCCGTTCCGGAGAACGGAGTTCGTGATGAGCGATCTGTCGAACAAGGCCCAGGACGTCACCGGGAAGGTCAAGGAGAAGGTCGGCGACGTCACCGGGAACGACGAGCTCAAGGGCGAGGGCCAGGGGGACCAGGTCGAGTCGAAGGCGAAGCAGGTCGCCGACGATGCCAAGGACGCCGCCAAGGGCGCCGTCGACAAGGTCAAGGGCCTGCTCCACCGGGGCTAGGCAGCCTTCCTCAGGAGGCCGCCGCGACCGCCGTCCGCGAGGGACGGCCGGTCCGCGGCGGCCTTTCGGCCGTCCGCGGCTCAGAGCGCCTTCGCGCCGGGCTTGACCATGCCGCGCACGGTCTTGGAGTCGACGTACTCCTCCAGTGCGGTCATCACCCACTCGCCGGTGTTCATCCGGATCAGCTTGCACATCAGCACGCCGGTGTGCGGCTCGGCGCGGGTGAGGTCGAAGCGGACCAGCTCCGCGCCGGTGGTGGCGTCCAGCAGCCGGCAGTAGGCGTTGGCGACCTCGGTGAAGCGCTGGCCGGAGAAGCTGTTGACGGTGAACACCAGCCCGGTGACCTGCTCCGGCAGCGACTGGAGGTGGACGGTGATGGCCTCGTCGTCGCCCGCGCCGTCACCGGTGAGGTTGTCCCCGGCGTGCTGGATGGCCGCGTCGAAGGCGTGCAGGTGCATGAACCAGACCTTGTCCAGCTCCCGGCGGCGGCTGTCGTAGGCGATCACCGAGGCGTCCAGGTCGATGTCCCGACCGCGCTGGGCGGGCTCCCAGCCGAGGCCCATCCGGACCGAGGACAGCAGCGCCCGACCGTTCTTGATCAGCGATACCGAACCGCCCTTGGTGAGCGAGACCCGGCCCTTGTCCAGGGTGATCCGGCCGTCCGAGGGCGCCGCAGGGGCAGGGGCAGGGGCAGGGGCAGGGGCAGGCGCGGGTGCGGGGACCGGCGGCGCGAAGTTCACCGGCGGCGCGACCACGGTGACGGGCGGGGCGACGGGCGGGGCGACGGGCGGGGCGACCGGGGTCGGCGGCACCGGGGCGGGCGGCACCGGGGTCGGCTGCGCCGGAGCGGGCGGCGTCGCCGGGCCCGGGTCGTCGACCGAGACGCCGAAGTCGGTGGCGATGCCGGCCAGGCCGTCCGCGTAGCCCTGGCCCACGGCGCGGAGCTTCCACTGCGGGCCGCGCCGGTAGAGCTCCACCACGATCAGCGCGGTCTCCGGGCCCAGCCGGGGCGGGGTGAAACTGGCCAGCTCCTCCCCGGTCGCGGCGTCCCGCACGGTCGCGGTGGGCTCCGTCCCGGCGAAGGTCGCGGCGGCGTCGTCGAGGCTGGCGGTCACCACCACCTTGTCGATCTCGGCGGGCACCAGCGCGGTGTCCACGGTGATGCCGGCCGGGCTGTAGCCGACGCCCGGTCCGTTCGGGGCGTTGAAGAACACCAGGTCGGCGTCGGACCTGACCTTCCCGGAGGCGGTGACCAGCAGCGCCGAGACGTCGATGGCCCGGGGCGCGGCGACCGCCACCGACAACCGGGTACCGTCCAGCGGCAGATTGCCACCGGGAGTGAGGACTGTGGACACGGCGCCCCTCCAAAGGTCCGCTCGGGCTTCCTGGCTGCTCCCGACCGCGTACCGCCCACGGTAACCGGCGTGGCCGATAATCTGGCCGTTTCCCTGCTCTTCGGGAGGTCCCACGGCGACGGCGTCAAGCAGTCGTCAGCAGTGGATGCCGCATACGGCGCTGTGGCTATGCTGTTCGCCGACGACTGCTACTGATCATCCACGGCCCTCGGCGTGTGCCCGGGGAGCACGGCACGGGGGGAAGGTCGATGGACGGGTTCGAGGCACCACCGCAGGGCGATTTCCAGTCGTACGAGAAGCTGGTCGGACAGCAGGGCGGCCATCTCGGCGCGCTCAACAAGTGGAGCTCCAACCAGTGCGGGGACACCGACGGCCTCGACGGCCTGCTCTACCTGCTGCGCGGGGCGGTCACCGGCACCTCCCACTTCTTCGCCGGAAAGCTCGCCCAGAGCGAGCGCGGGATGGGCGTGGTCGCCGGCAAGGTGCAGCAGACCAGCGCCAACTACACCGGGACCGACCAGAACACGGCGGCCAACCTGCGCAGCCTCTATCCCACCCCGCTGCCGGGGTTCCCGGACATCGGCGCCCTTCCCGGGATGCCGCGCCTCGGCAACTTCACCGACGAGCCGGTGACCCTGACCGAGCCGACCGGCGCCGACGCGGACACCGCCAAGAACATCAAGCACCAGCTGATGACCATGCGCAGCGGCTTCAGCAGCGGGCCGCTCTCGACCGCGCAGAGCGTCTTCTCCTTCTTCACCGGCCAGAGCCTGGTCGGGCTGCTGCTCGACCCGCTGGTCGGGGACTACGGCCGACTGCTCTACCTGCACGACGCCTACCAGGAGCTGGGTGCGGGCAGCTACACGGTGGCGGCCACGCTGCGCAAGGGCTCCTGGTCGCTCGCGGACGAGTGGACCGGCCAGGCCGCAGTGGGCTTCGACTCCTACCTCTTCCTGTGGACCATGGGGATAGGCGGCATAGGCGACGCGGCCAGGGTGGCCGCCAAGGTCTACAAGGACGGCTACGACACCGTGGTCGCCCTCGTCTACGTGGCACTGACGAAGATCAACCAGCTGCTCGGCGACGAACTGGAGCAGCTCGCGGAGCAGGGCGGCGAGCTGGTCGAGGGGGATGCGGCGATCGAGGCGGTCGGCGGCGGGCCCGAGGACCCGCTGGCGGACATCGGGGCCGGAATCTTCAGCGCCTACAAGCTGTACAAGGTCTACAAGCTGATCAGCAGGATCGTCTCGATCATCGACGACATCGAGACCGTCTTCACGAAGATCAGTGAGTCGGTGCAGGCCGTGGAGAGCGGCATCACCGCGATCGAGAAGATGATCGACTCACCGATGCCGACGCTCGGCAGCCTGGTCAACGACGTGGAGCAGCGTGGCTTCTCGTTCGAGCAGAACGGCGCCTGGGACCCGACCCTCGGGGCGGTCCGGATCGCCATGCTCCCCTCGGCCTGACGGATTGGATGGACGACATGGCGAGTTCCCCCTCATTCGGCTCCTTCGGCCGGTCCACGGCGGACTGGGGCGCGAGCAGCGGTCCGGCCCCGGAGCCCGGGCCGACGACCCCCTCGGCGGCCCGGCAGCAGCGGGCCGTGGAGCAGTTCGCGACCGGGCGCAGCCCGCGCCAGGAGGAGATCGCCCGGCGCATCTACACCCGGCTCCGGGCCGGCGACCAGGTCGACGACCTCAGGGGGTTGATCGCGGAGCTGAGCCGGGAGGCGACCGGCGAGGCGGCGCGCCGCCGGGTTGCCGGGCCGACGGGGCCGACCGGCACCGGCACGGGCAGTGCCCGGATCGGTCTCGGCGGGGTGGTCTCGTGATCCCGCCGCTGACCTCCTTCACCGTCCTGCCGGAGTACGGCCGCAGCTGGACCGTCTACGACGTGGTGCCCAAGGGCGAGTCCAGCCCCGTGCTCCGGTTGCGGAAGGAGAGCCGGTACGACAGTCAGCAGCCGTTCCACGCCTTCACCGGTCCGGGACTGGACCAGTTGGACGGCTATGTGACGGTCGGCGCGGCGATGGGCGCGGACCGGGTCAAGCACGGCACGGTCGGCCACCGCAACGGGTCCGCGCTGCGGTCCGAGGAGTGGAGCTTCGCCCAGGCGGGGCTGCCGGTGCTGGAGGGCGAGCCGGCGGGCGCCAGCGCCCTGCGGCACTCCTTCCCGCTGCGGGCGGTGCTGGCCAACGGCATCGCCGACAGCGCCCTCTCGTTCCGGCTCCGCTACCGGGGACCCGGCTCGGCGGGGTTCGAGTTCACCCGGCTCGCCGGGGCCAGGGCCCGCTACACGGTCGAGGTCCACGACGATCGGCTGAGTCGGCTGCTGGTGCTGGCGGCGGTGCTGCGGCACAGCGTCTTCTCCGACAGCGACGTCCGCCAGTACCGGGTGGACCTGACCACCAACCCGCTGAAGGGCTGAGCCGGACCGGTCGTCGCGCGGGCCCGCTCACCGGTCGGGCGCTGTCATCTCGGTGAAGGCGCCGCCCAGGTACTCGTACTCGGCGCTGCCGGGGGCCGGTTCGCCCCGGGCGGCGATCAGCGCGGCGGCGTAGGGCTCGGCGTCGTCCTGCGGCCGGTAGCCCAGGGCGCGGGCCGGGGCCAGGTCCCACCAGCCGCGGGTGTTGGCGGAGGTGCCGTAGACCACGGTGTGGTGCACGTCCGGCGCGCCGAGCGCGGCGTGGAAGAGCCGGCCGGCGTCGGCTGCGCTGAGCCAGGTGGCGAGCATCCGGTAGCTGGTGGGCTCGGGGAAGCAGGAGCCGATCCGGATGGAGACCGTGGACACCCCGAACCGGTCGGCGTAGAGCTGGGCGAGGGACTCGCCGAAGCACTTGGACAGCCCGTAGAAGGTGTCCGGGCGGTAGGGCGTGAGGACCGGCAGGTCCTCGGTCGGCTTCGCCGGTCGCGGGGTGTAGCCGACGGTGTGGCTGCTGCTGGCGAAGACCACCCGGCGGACGCCCTCCTGCCGGGCCGCCTCGTAGAGGTGCTGGGTGCCCCGGATATTGACGTCCAGGATCCGGTCGAAGGTGTTCTCCAGCGAGAGTCCGCCCAGGTGGACCACGGCGTCCACGCCCCGGACCGCCTCGCGGACGGCGTCCTGGTCGCGGAGGTCGACGAGGAGCGCGTCCGGGTCGCCCGGCACCGGGACGATGTCGGTGCTGCGCAGCCGGTAGCCGTAGCCGGGCAGGCTCGCCCGGAGGACGGTGCCCAGCCCCCCGGCCGCCCCGGTGAGCAGCACGGTGCGCGGGGCGGTGTGCGCGTCGGCGTCGCCGTCGGAGCCGCCGTCGGGGCCGGTGTCGCCGTCGGCGGAGGAGGTCGGATTCGGTGCGGTCATGCGGGCCCCCAGGCGGTGGGTGGTGTGCATCGAGCGCGGGCGCGGTCACTGGCGAAGTCCATCCATGGATATGGATGCCATTCACATATATGGTTAGCCTAGAAGGGGTCACTCCGGACCGTCAACCGTTGTTCCCCGCCCGGCATTCGAGGAGAACTCCGTGCGCACCTCTGCCTTCCTCTACCCCTGGGACGTCCTCGGCGACCCGGCCGCTCCCGCGCGGCTGGCCGAACTCGGCCTGGACGGGGTGACGCTGGCCTCCGCGTACCACAGCACCCGGGCGCTGACGCCCCGTCATCCGATCACCCGGGTGGTCACCGCCCCGCACGCGGCGGTCTACTACCCGCCCGCCGCCGACCACTGGACCGGCCACGACCTCCGGCCCTACCGGCAAGAGTGGCTGCCCGGGGACGACCCCTGGGGCGAGGCGGCGGCGCTGCTCCGGGACGCGGGCCTGGACGTGGCCAGTTGGGTGGTGCTGGCCCACAACTCCCTTCTGGGGGACGACTATCCGTCCAGCTCGGTGTGCAACGCCTATGGCGACCGCTACCCCTGGGCGCTGTGTGCGGCCCGGCCCGAGGTGGTCCGCTACTGCGCCGTGCTCGCCGCCGAGGCCGGGGTCCGGCCGGGGGCGAGCGGCACCGAGCTGGAGTCCTGCGGCTGGTACGGGCTGGCGCACCTGCACGGCCACGACAAGATCGGCGGGGTCCCGCTGGACGCCGCCGCGCAGTACCTGATGTCGCTCTGCTTCTGCGACGTCTGCTCGACCGCCCACGCCGAGGCCGGTGTGCCGGACCTGGACGCCGCCGTCCGGGCCGCGCTGGCCCCGGTCTGGCGCGGCGAGGGTCCGCCCCCCGCCTCCGGCGGCGCGGCCGAGGAGTGGGCGGCGGTGGAGCAGTTGCTCGGCCCGGACCTCGCCCGGCTCACCCTGGAGTTGCGCGCGGCCCGCGCCCGGGAACTGCAGCGGGCCTGCGTCGGCGCCGTCCGCGCCGCCGCCGGGCCGGGGTTCCGGGTACTGCTGCACGCCGATCCGGCGCCGCACCGCACCGGCGCCAATGTCGGCGTCGAGCCGGCCTGGCTGCTGGCCGACGCGGCGGCGGGCGGGGGTGGGGCGGACGGGCTGGTGCTGCCCTGTGCGAGCGGCGCCGCCGCGCTGGACGCGGCCCGGGCCGCCGTCCCCGGGGGGATGCTGGCGGCCAACCTCACCGTCGTCTCGGGGATGGGCGGCGACCCGCGCCGACCGGCCGAACCGCCGGCCGGCGCGGACGAACTCCGGCTCTACCACGCCGGCTTGGCCTCGGACCCGGACCTGGCCGCGCTGCGCGCGGCGCTGGCGGGATGAGGCGGGGCCGCCGCGGGGCTCGGCACGAGCCCCGCGGCGGCATCTGATGACCGATCGGTCAGTTGAGCCCGGTCAGCGGCGGCGGGTTGTCGCCGATGGAGGTGGCTGCGGCGGGGGACAGGGCGGAGTTGTAGACGTGGACGTCGGAGATCTCGCCCGGGAACTCTGCCTCGGTGCCGTTGCTCGCGTTGTCGCTGGCGCCGATGAGGAAGGGGCCGGTCGCACTCCAGGGGCTGGGGTCGTTTCCGGTTCCGGCGAGATGCCCGTTGATGTAGAGGCTCATGGCGTCGGTGCCGGAGTCGAAGACGGCGACGAGGTGGGTCCAGGCGCCGACGGTCGGGTGCTGGTGCTGGCCGGCGCTGTAGTAGGCGCTGGGCGTCGAACTGTCGTTGCTGGGAGCGACGAAGGTCCAGCCGTCGAGGGCGGGTGAGTACTGCAGGTAGAAGGCGCAGCGGGCGCCGGTGGCGTCACGCTGGCAGAGGGCGGTGTGATAGGTGCTGGTGTCGTTGAGCTTGACCCAGGCGGAGACGGTGTAGCTGCCGGTGGTGGCGACGACGGGTCCGCTGGTACCGGCGTAGCCGGTGGTCCCGTCCAGGCTCAGCACGGTGCTGCTCGGGTTGGCCGGCAGCAGGCTGGGGTGGCCGGTGGTCAGCGTGGTGTCGGTGGCCCAACTGGCGGTGCCCTGCAGGGTCGCGGTGTTGGGTCCGCCGGTGCCCCCGATGCTGTCGGTGGCGGTGGTGCCGCTGCCGTCCTTCAGCTCCCACCAGGCCGAGGCGCTCGCGTACGCGCCCTGGAGGACCGGCGCGCCGAAGGTGGCCGTCCCGCCCACGGGCGCGGTGCCCGGGTAGTCGGTCAGTTCGCCGTCCGGGGCGGTCACGAACAGGTCCGGCTCGCCGAGTCCGGTCTTGTCACCGGGGGAGGCGAGTTGCGGGTAGGAGGCGGTCGGCAGGTTGGGCCCGAAGCTGACCGGGTCGGTCAGCGGCGGGAAGGGCTGTCCGGCCTGGCTCGTCCCGGTCAGCGCGCTGACGCCACCGGTCCAGTCCTGCTCGGTGCCGTTGTCACAGGTCCAGGTGATCAGCTGGATGGCGGTGTCGGTGTTGTCGCCGCTGGGGTCGGCCAGGCAGAGGCCGTTGTCGGTCTCCAACTGTCCGGTGGCGGTGGCGGTCCAGTGCTGGGTGCCCAGGCCGGTGGTCCGGCAGGGCTCCAGCTCCGCATGGGTGCCGTTGACCGGGGTGCTCGCAGTCAGGTCCAGGCAGTTGCCGCCCAGCGTGGAGATGGTGCCGTTGCTGTGCATGGTCCAGGACTGGGCGTTCGTCCGGTTGCACTCCCAGATCTGGATCGGGTTGCCGGCGGTGGTGTCGCTGTGGGTGTCGTCGGCGCACATGTGGGTGCCGTCACTCGCGGTGATCGGCAGGGTGAGCGTCAGCGTGGGAGGCGTGAGCAGCGGGAAGTTCCCGTTCGCGTCCTTGGCCAGCGAGAAGGTGTACAGGGTGCCGGTGGTGTTGTCGCGCGCCCACAGCGTCGGCGTGCCGGCGGTCGGGGTGGCGGCGTTGAGGTTCCCGCCGATGGCCCCCGGGGCGACCAGGGTGAAGTTGGACCAGTTGCCGGTGCCGAGCAGGATCGGGTCGGTGAGGTAGGACTGCCCCGAGTTCTGGTAGAGCCAGAGCCGTCCGCCCTCCATGGTGATCAGGTTGCCCTGGGCGAAGGAGGTGTTCCCGGCGAGGTCGCCGGGGGCGACCATCTGGGTGATGGAACCCCAGCTCGACGGGTTGCCGGCGTTCGGCTGCTGGACGTAGCCGCTGCAGCGGTTGGGGTCGGTGCAGGCCGGGCGGGCGATGGAGTGCAGGTCGGAGGTGATGGTGAAGTGGCCCGGGGTGCCGCCGGCCCCCTGGTCGTTGCTGTACATGTACATCTCGCCGGTGGTCCGGCTGTAGGCGATCAGGTCGTCGACCCCGCTGTTGGTCAGCGAACCCCGGTGTGCGATCAGGAAGTTGTTCCAGCCGTCGGGGGCGGCGGCGGTGCCGTCGGGGCTGGTGCCGGGGGTGCCGGCGATCTGCGAGGCCGCAGGGGAGCCCGGGTCGGTGTTGCCGGGGAGCAGGATCAGGTCGCCGTCGCTGCTGGTGGCCAGCAGGTCCGGGACCCCGTCGCCGGTGAGGTCGCCGGCCTTGACCGCGGTGTCCGGGTTCCAGGGCGCGTAGAAGGTGTAGCTGGAGGGGACGGTGGAGCGGTTGCCCGCGTTGTCCATGGACTGGACGTACAGGATGTGGGTGCCCCAGGTCTGCGGCGTGATCGGGGCGGTGGCGGTGCCCCCGCTGCCGGCTGCCACGTAGGCGGTGGAGGCGCCGCCGATGGGCTGGTCGAGCGAGTAGTAGTAGCCGGCCACGCCGCTGGCCGGCAGGCAGGCGGCCAGGGTGCAGGTGGCCGGGTTCGGGGCCGGGTCGGTGGCGTTGAAGGTGAAGGTGCTGGTCTGCCCGGCGTGCAGGTCCGGGGTGCCGCCGCTGCCGGCCGGCGGGAAGTCCGGGTCGGTGACGGTGGCCGTGGTCGGCGGCGTCAGGTCCACGTCGAAGCGGCAGTTGGCGATGGTGTTGGAGCTGAGGGTGCCGTCCGAGCCCTGGGTGTTCCAGGTGTACTGGTGGCCGTCCTGGAGCGTGACGCTGACGGCGGCCGACGCGGGCGACTTGCTGGCCTGGTAGGCCGTGTGGGTGTAGGTGACGGTCTCCGGGCTGCCGGCGTCACTGAGCATGTTGTCGCGCAGGGCGAAATAGGTCTCCACGGTGGTGCCCGAAATCGGGGACGTGGTGACCGAGTTCATCGTGACGGCGGAGCCGTTGCTGGAACTGGTCATGCCGATCCAGCCGGGGGTGCCGCTGTCGCAGGCCGGGCCGACCGGGGTCTGTGTGCCGTTGGCGGCGGTGGTGACCGCCGGCGGGCTGGTGTTGGCTCCGGAGACGGTGGGGGCGATGTCGTAGGTGGTGGTGATGTACGGGTTGGTGGAGAAGCGCATGTGGCCGTAGTTGGTCGAGGACGTGCTCTCGTTCCCGTACAGGCCGATGGTCAGCATGCCGCCGGCCACGTACTGGACCGCGTTGGCCAGACCGGTGAAGGTCGCAGACTTGTTGCCGCAGCTCGAACCGCTGTTGGCGCTGCTGATCTGCTGGGTGACGTTGTAGGCCGGGGTTCCGGTGGCCGCGCCCGGCCGGTTGTTCCAGTTGGTGGCGCTGCTGATCGAGCCGACCGTCTTCACGGTGACCGGCCAGGTGTTGCCGCAGCCGCCGTCGGCGCCGAAGGTCTCGGTCAGGCTCAGCGTGGCGGTGGACACCACCGCATTGCTGGGGACGCCGCTCAGGTTGATCGCGAAGAAGGACTCCTCCGCGCCGCTGTCGCAGCCGTCGGCCCACTGCGGCTGGACGTAGCCGATGCCCTCGCCGCCCGACTGCGCCACGTCGTAGGTGTCGGCGGTGGTGCAGTCCGGCGCCGAGTAGGCCTGGACGTAGTGGCTGGTGGGATCGGTCACCACGGTCGGGTCGAGGAACACCGGGTACGCGGCGTGCGCGCCGGTGAGCAGCTCGGCGTCGGGCGTCAGCGTCAGCTTCCCGGCGCCGCCGTGCATCGCGATCGGGGCGAACCGGGCGCCGGTGCCCGGGCCGTCCGCGCTGGAGGCGGCGGGGGTGTCGGCGCCGCCGAGGGCGGCGCTCACCGGCGCGGCCTCGGTACGGACGGCGGCGGACTTCGCCGACGGCTGGACGGGGACGGTGGGCGTCGCGGCGGCGCCGCTGGAGTCCCACATGGCCGGGGCCGGGCCGGAGAAGGCCACGGTGCCGTTGGCGGCGGTGGCCTTCAGGCCGCCCGCGGCGTCGGTGCCCACCGTCAGGCCGGTGCCTGAGGTGGCCAGGGTCAGGCTCTTCAGCGCCGGGTCGGCCGCTGCGGCCGCGTTGTGCACGATCAGCACGTCCCGGAAGGCGCCCTGGTCGTCCACGGTCGCCCGGAGGTCGACCCCCGGCAGCACATCGGCGTAGGTGGCCGTGTTCCCGCTGACGGAGGGCGTGGGCAGGGCGAACGGCAGCGTCAGCGACAGGCTCTGACCGGCCGGGTCGGTCAGCGTCACCAGCGGGCTGTCACCGCCGCCGGACAGGGTCACGCCGCTGGGGGTCGCCGCCGGGCTGAGGGAGCCGTCGGCGTTGGCGCGGAGCGCCGCCGAGACGGCGGTCCAGGAACCGTTCCTCCGCACCCGCACCGGCAGGGCGTTGGTGGTCTGGACGAGCGAACCGTCGGGCTGGGCGCTGACCGTGGAGGTCTCGGTTTCGAGGGAGGGGACGGCCACCGGGCGGCCGGTGGTCCTTGCCTTCAACAGGGCCGCCTGGATGGGGCTTCCGGCAGTGGGCGCGGCGACGGACGCCGGACCGGCGGGGCCGGTGTCCGCCTGCGCCGGCAGCGCCAGCCCGGCCAGCAGCAGCGAGGCCAGAGCCGGAATCGCAGCGATACGGTGAACCGCGGTCCGCCGCAAGTACTGCGGCGAGCTTATTGGTCTATTCATCAGAAACCTTTACTTGACAGTCAATTGCCGTGACTGACGTCACAGAAGTGCCGGGCGATCGCCAGGAACCTTTACCCGTAGGTGAAACGCGGCCAGGTGTACCGATTTGGCCTGCCGCGATTCGGGCAGATCGCCCTTCATGGGAAACGAATCCACAGGTGAGTGGGCGCGCACAGGGTATAGCCCGTGCTTTGCCGGATCCATTAGGTTCCTGTGGAGTTGATCTCCGGTCGCGTCGGTTTGGACGGCGCGCCGTCGATAGTCGTTTCTCTGTGCGGGGGACAAGTGGTGGGCAGACGGGTGCGCTGGTTCATGGGCGTTCGCAATCGGGTATGGGGGCGGACTCTCACCTTCGCCACGGCTGCGGTCGCGGCAGGAGCGGTCGTCACTCAGGTCGCGGTGGCCCAACCGCTGCCGCAGTACCACTACACCGGTGGCATCTGGTCGCCGTCGGCCCTCGCGGCCACCAAGAGCGTGCCGGTGCACCCGCTGAAGGCGACGGCCGGGAAGGCCGAACTCGCCAAGGGGCAGCTGCCGCTGGCCGTCTATCAGGCCAAGGCTCCGGTGTGGCCGGCCGCCGGCGTCGGCACGGCGTCGCTGACGTCCGCGGCGACCGCTGCGTCCGCCGCTGCGACCGCGAAGAGCGGACGCGCCGCCGCCGATTCGGTGGTGCCGGTGACGGCCCCGGTGCGGGCCGGGGCCCTGCCGGTGTGGGTGGCTCCGCACACGGTCGCGGCGCACGGAACCCGGGTCGCGGCCACGGCCGCCGCCTCGGGGCCGTCCTCGGTCCGGGTCCAGGTCGCCTCGCACGCGCAGACGCTGGCGGCGGGCGCGGACGGGCTGCTGCTGGGCTTCTCCCGGGCCGACGGCGGAACCGCCACCGGCCAGGTCCAGGCGGTCATCGACTACTCCTCGCTGGCGCAGGCCTACGGCGGCGGCTTCGCCTCGCGACTGGAGCTGGTCGAGGTCCCCGCCTGCGCGCTGACCACGCCCTCGGCCAAGGCCTGCCGTACCCGGACCCCGCTGGCCTTCACCAACTCGCCCGGCACGGACCAGCTGACCGCCACCGTCCCGCTGGCCGCCGCCGCGAGCACGGTCCGCGCGGGCGCCTCGGCGCGTTCCGCGGCGGTGGCGGCCGCCGTCACGCCGATGACCGCGGTCGAGGTCATCTCCGGCACCTCCGGAGCGGAGGGGAACTACGCCGCCACCTCGCTCGACCCGGCCGGCGGCTGGTCCGCCACCGGCGACGGGGCCTTCACCTACAGCTATCCGATCGACGTTCCGACACCGCCCGCCGGCACCGCCCCGGGGGTCAGCCTCGCCTACAACTCGCAGTCCGTCGACGGCGAGACCTCCGCGCGCAACTCGCAGTCCTCCGACGTGGGCGACGGCTGGGACTACGACCCGGGCTTCGTCGAGCGCAGCTACCGTTCCTGCGGGTCACTGCTGAACTCCGACGGCAGCCATGTGCTGAAGGACTCGGGCGACGAGTGCTGGGGCGGTGACGACGACACCATCTCCTTCGGCTCCCACTCCGGCGTCCTGGTGCCGACCACCATGGCGAGCAACGTGCCCGGCCTGGTCGCCCAGTGGAAGCTGCAGGGCGACGACGGCACCGTGGTCCAGGAGCTCTCGGGGGCTGAGAACGGCCTCTACCAGGGCATCTACTTCCGCGTGCTGACGACCGACGGCACCGCCGCGTACTTCGGCTCGGACCATGCGCCGGCCGGCACCTCGATCTCCTCCCCGCCGCAGTCGGGCACCCCCACCGACAGCTCGACCGACTCGGCCTGGGGCGTCCCGGTGCTGCACCCGGTCTCGGGCGACCCCTGCTACAGCTCCGCCCAGGGCACCGCCTCGAAGTGCGCACAGAACGAGGGGTGGCGCTGGAACCTCGACTTCACCGTCTCGCCGACCGGGTTCGTCCAGCGCTACGACTACACCAGTGAGACCAACTACTACGACCTCGGCGGGGGACAGGTCACGGCCCCGAACGGCTCGGGCACGCTGACCTCCTACACCCGCGGCGGCACCCTGGCGCAGATCTCCTACGGCTACACGCTGGCGGACGAGCAGGCCGGGAACACCCCTGCCGCCGCCGTGGTGTTCGGCTCCACGCAGCGCTGCCAGACCTCCAGCACCTTCACCGACTGCTCGGCCGGGAACCTCAACGCGAACACCGCCACCAACTGGCCTGACGTCCCGTACGACCTCGACTGCCCCTCGACGGACAGCACCACCATCCCCAGCGGCTCGACCACGATTCCGGCCAACGTCTGCATCAACGCCGGCCCCTCCTTCTGGGACACCACCCGGTTGAGCACCATCACCACCAAGGTCGACGTGGCCGGCAGCGGTCTGACGCCGGTGGACACCTACCAGCTGAACCAGGTCTTCTCCGACGCCGGCGGCAGTGTCGACCCGGTCACCGGCACCTCGGTGGACCCGAAGGACGCCGGATCGCTGCAGGCCGTGATGTGGCTGCAGTCGATCACCCACACCGGTGACGCGGACAGCTACGACGGCGGCGGCACGCCGCTGACGATGAACCAGGTCACCTTCACCGGAACCGAGATCGACAACCGGGTCGACGGCTCCAGTCCGCCCGCGCCGCCGCTCTACCACCCGCGGATCGCCACCGTCGCCACCGAGACCGGTGAGGACATCGCGGTGACGTACTACCCGCCGGACTGCTCGCGGGTGAACGGCACCATGCCGGCCTCGGCCGACAGCGACACCATGTCCTGCTACCAGGTCTACTGGTCCCCACCGGGTGCGGCCAAGCCGATCGCGGACTGGTTCAACAAGATCCGGGTGCAGAGCGTCGCCTCCTCGGACATGACCGGGGCGGTGACCGACACCAGTGGCGGCACCCTGTACGAGGGGTCCCCGACCGAGGTCACCGACTACGCCTACAGCGGTGCGGCCTGGCACCGCGACGACTCGGCCCAGACCGACGACCAGTACCGCACCTGGGACCAGTTCCGCGGCTACCGCACCGTCACCACCACCACCGGCACCGCGCCCGACCCGGTCACCCAGACGGTGACCACCTACCTGCAGGGCATGGACGGGGACTACCTCGCCAACGGCACGCAGCGCTCGGTCAGCGTCAACGCGGTCGTGGGCGGCACCACCACCGAGGGTGACGCCACCGCCTCCCCTGCGGTCCACGGCAGCCCCACCCAGGTGGGCGGCACCGTGGTGGAGACCGTCAAGGACAGCAACTGGCTGGCCGGGACGCCGCTGGAGACCGACACCTACACCAAGGCCAGCGGCATCGTCGACCCGACGGTCACCGGCGGCACCATCGAGGCCGAGTCGATCGCCGTCCCGCCGGACACCACCCAGACCGCGAGCACGCCGCAGACGCCGTGGACGGACTGGAACACCACCGACGACACCGGCACCGCACCGACCCTGTCCACCCTCCCCCCGCTGACCGCGCTGCGGGTCACCGACTCCGGCAGCCGCGACTACGCACTGCTGAAGAACGGCTCCTGGAGCGAGAACCAGACCACCACCGACTACGACTCCCAGGCCCGGGTGTCGACCGTGGACACCATCGCGGGCGTCGGCAGCACCGCCCCGCAGGAGCAGTGCACCACCACCACCTACGCGTCGCCGTCGGCCACCAACGCGATGATGCTGAGCTACGCCGACCAGGTCACCACGGTCTCCGGCGGCTGCGCCGCCCCGACGCCGACGACGCTGTTCTCGGACCAGCAGACCTACTACGGCGGTGACGGCAGCCTGGCGAACCTGGGCACCTTCGGCCAGTTGGACCCGCCCGACACCATGGGCGGCGGGACCGGCCTGGTCACCGGCACCAGGACGGCCACCAGCGACACCAGCGCCGGGGGCGAGACCTGGCAGACCACCTCGGCGATCAGCTACGACGGCGGCGGCCGGGTGGTGAAGACCCTCGACACCGACGGCTCGCCCACCAGCACCAGCTTCAAGCCGGCCTGGAACGCGGCCGGCGGCAACACTGCGGCCACCACGGTCACCTCCACCAACTCCCAGGGCTGGACCACCACCTCGACCCTGGACCCGCTGCGCGGACTGCCGACCGAGGACGTCGACGACAACGGCGGCATCACCGACATCACCTACGACGCGCTCGGACGCCGCACCGCCGTCTGGCTCCCGGGACGTTCGAAGGCCTCCGGACAGAGCGCCGACGAGACCTTCTCCTACCTGGTCAGCAACACCAGTCCCTCCGCGGTGACCACCAACACCCTGCGTGAGGACGGCTCGTACGCCCAGAACATCACCCTGTACGACGGGATGCTCCAGCCCCGCCAGCAGCAGAGCACCACGGCCGACAACTCGGCGGGTCGGCTGATCAGCGACACCTTCTACGACTCGCACGGTTGGCCGGTCCGGAGCTACGCGCCGTACGTGGACGCCACGACCAGCCCGTCGACGACCCTGGCCATCCCCGACACCGAGAACCAGATCCCCTCGGAGACGGTCACTGCCTACGACGGCCTGGGCCGCTCGGTGTCCTCGCAGCTCTACACCATGGGCGCGCCGCAGTGGGAGTCAACCACCAGCTACCCCGGTGCCGACGAGACCGACAGCACCCCCCCGGCCGGCGGCCCGACTACCGCGACCATCGAGAACGCCCTCGGCCAGACCACCAGCACCGTGGTCAAGAACACCAACGCCCAGACGACCCTGACCGGTGGCGAGATCATCCCGTCGGGCACCTCGCTGATGTCCGACAGCGTCCGGCTGAGCATGCAGGCCGGCGGCAACCTGGTGCTGTCCTCCCTGGCCAGCGGCAAGACCCTGTGGTCGACCGGGACCTCCAGCGCCGGTTCGTACGCCGAGTTCGGCACCGACGGCAACCTCGTGGTCGACAGCCCGACCGGCGCCCAGCAGTGGAGCACGGCCCTCGCCGCGACCACCGGCTCGACGCTGAAGCTGCAGGACGACGCCAACCTCGTCGACTACAGCAGCGCCGGCGCGACGCGGTGGTCCAGCGGCACCGCCGGCGCCGCCGCCGAGGCCGACTCGACCACCGGGTACACCTACTACCCGACCGGCCAGCTCCACACCGTCACCGACACGGCCGGCAACCAGTGGAGCTACACCTACAACCTCCTCGGCGAGGAGACCTCCCAGACCGACCCGAACGCGGGCACGACCACCTTCGACAAGTACGACGCCGACGGCGACGTGCTGCAGAGCACGGACCCGCGCGGCCAGGCCACCTCGTACACCTACGACTGGGACGACCGGGCGGTCGCCAGCTACGCCGCCGCCTGGTCGGCCACCCCCAGTGCCTCCACCCAGCTCACCTCGACCGTCTACGACACCCTGGCCAAGGGCTACCCGACCTCCGAGACCAGCTATGTGGGCGGGTCGGGCAGCACCGGGAAGGCCTACACCCAGACCGTCACCGGCTACAACGTCGCCGACCAGCCGCTGGGCGAGACCGAGACGATCCCGGCCTCCGACGGCTTCGCGGCCCCCGCCGGCACCAAGCAGGGCGCCGCCGGCACGGTCACCTTCGAGTCCGACAACAGCTACACGCCCAACACCGACGAGCTGGCCTCGACCAGCTACGGCCACGACGGCGGGCTGCCGGCCGAGACCGTCGGCTACCAGTACGACCTGCAGGGCCTGATGACCGAGTCGGGCAGCACACTGACCTCCTCGACCGGTGCCACCAGTTCGGCTTCGTACCTCGACGACACCAACTACACGCCGAACGGCCAGGAACTCCGCTCCACCTACGGGCTCTACGGCAAGCAGTTGGTCACCACCGACGCCTACGACCCGGCCACCGGCCGGCTGTCCTACAGCAGCACCAACACCCAGACCAGCACCAGCAACGCGATCGACGGCGTCTCCTACCGCTACGACGACTCCGGCAACATCACCGCGATCTCCGACGTCCAGTCCAACGGCAGCACGGTCACCGGCACCGACACCCAGTGCTTCAGCTACGACTCGATGCAGCGGCTGACCCAGGCCTGGACCGACACCGCGGGGATCAACACCAGCAGCACCAGTCCGGCCGACCCCACCGTGGGCGACGTCGGCGGCTGCAACACGACCACGCCGGAGACCACCGCCACTGCCCCGATCAAGACCACGACGGTCGGCGACACCGCCGGCGACGCCTACTGGCAGAGCTACACCTACGACCTGCTCGGCGACCGTACGAGCATGGTCAACCACGACACCGGCGGCAACGCCCTGGACGACACCACCCAGACCATCGGCTACAACGGCGCCGACGGCACCACCCCGGCCGCCCAGCCGGACCAGGGCAGCACCACCACCATCAGCAATCCCGAGCTCGGCACCACGGTCGAGACCGACACCCACACCGACACCGGGTACACGCCCAACGAGAACGCCGGCAACACCATGAGCCGGAAGCTCAGTGCCGGACCGCTGAGCACCGGCCTCAGGAACAGTGCCGGCCTGCCGGTCTGCGCGAGCGACCCGTCGGCGAGCACCACGGCGGGGACCGCCGTGACCACCTACGCCTGCAGCCCCGGCACCGGACAGACCTTCACCCTGGGCACCGACTCGACGCTCAAGGTCGCGGGCATGTGCCTGGACACCACCGGCGGGGCCAAGACGGCCGGCACCGTGGTCGAGATCAACACCTGCAACAGTGCCACCACCACCCAGAAGTGGCAGACCGGTGCGACCGGCGACACCCTGGTGAACACGGCGTCCGGCCTGTGCCTCACGGACCCGGCCGGCAGCACGGTCAACAGCACCAAGCTGACGATCGCGGCCTGCGGGGTCGTCGGCCAGTCCTGGACCACGACCGGCGCCACCGGCGGCCAGGCTCCCGGCACCAGCCAGAACATCAGTTACAACGCCATGGGGCTCACCTCCGCGGTGACCACCACCAACGGCGGCAACAGCCAGACCAGCAGCTACACCTACGACGCCGAGGGCAACCTGCTGGAGCAGGCCAACACCTTCGACAACACCAAGATCCTCTACCTGTTCGGCGGAACCGAGCAGATCACCCTGAACGTGCCGAACAACTCGGTGACCGCGCTGCGCAACTACGCGGGTCCGGACGGCACCACCGTCACCCGCAGCAGCGCCGGTACGCTGACCTACCAGCTGAGCAACCTCCAGGGGACGGCCACCACGGCGGTCGACGCGACCAGTCTCGCCGTCACCCGCCGTGCCTACGACCCCTTCGGCAACGCCCGCGGCACGGTGCCCAGCACCTTCGTCGGCCCCTCCGAGAACCATGGTTTCCTGGGCCAGCCCACCGACACCAGCAGCGGTCTCGACCTGCTCGGAGCGCGCAACTACGACCCCACCCAGGGCCGGTTCCTCAGCCTCGACCCGGTGTTCGAGGCCGGTGATCCGAACCAGATGGGCGGCTACACCTACGCCGCCGACAACCCGAGCACCGGCAGTGACCCCGACGGCCGGATGTTCAGCGACGACGGCGGCGGTGGCGGCGGGGACTCGTCACCCAGCCCGGGGCTCACGCCTCCGCCCGACCCGTCACCGCAGTCGAACCCTGATCCCACGGCGACCCCGGACCCCTCACCCGAGCCCCCGGACCACTACGACCCCAACTGCCACGACTGCTCGTACCACACCGGCCTGCTCTGGGCGTTGAACATCGCCTCCTGGTTCCTCTTCCCCGAAGAGGACGCCGCGGTGGACGGCGCGCGGCTGCTGGCCGAGGAGGCCGCGAAGGAGGCTGCCGAGAGGGCGGCGAAGAAGGCGGCGGAGGAGGCCGCGAAGAAGGCGGCGGAGGAGGCCGCAGAGCAGGCGGCCAAGGAGGCGGCGAAGAAGGCGGCGGAGGCCGAGGCGGCCAGCGCCGCCAAGAAGGCCGCGGAACTGGCCGAGAAGAAGGCCGCAGCCGTCGCCAAGGCCGAGGCCGAGGAGAAGGCCGCGGCCGCCGCCAAGGCCGAAGCCTCCAAGGCCTCCAAGATCGACCCAGGGGCCGATGCGTCGGACGATCCGGTCACGGACGACAATCCGGGCGGATCGGGCTGCCACAGCTTCCTGCCGGACACCCTGGTCCTCATGGCGGACGGCACCGTCAAGGAGATCAAGGACGTCAAGCCCGGTGACCAGGTGCTGGCGACCGACCCGCTCACCGGAGAGTCCGTCACCCGGCCGGTCACCGACCTGATCACCACCCCCGAGGACGACGACTTCGCCGATCTGACCATCGCCACGAAGAAGGGCCCGGCCCACCTCACCGCGACGGTCACCCACCCCTTCTGGGTGGTCAGCTACCACGCCTGGATCGACGCCGGCCATCTCAAGCCGGGCATGGCCCTGCGCACCGCCGACGGAACGGCGACGTCGGTCCTCGCCGTCCGGACGTTCCACCACGTCTACCTCACCCACGACCTGACGGTCGCCACCACCCACACGTTCTACGTGCTGGCCGGAACCGCGGCGATCCTGGTTCACAACAGCAACGTCAAGTGCCCCACCGACGTGGCACTCGGCGCGCAGGACGAGGGCGTCGTCAAGTGGGCGAACAAAAAGGGCTTCACCCACTACATGGGGAACATGGAGGACGGGAGGACCTGGCAGGAGGCGGTGATGTCGGCCATCAGCAAGCCCGAAATCACCATGCGTGTCTACACCAAGGGATTCGACGGCGGTTTCCTCGCGTCGGCGCTGCGAGGGATGTCCGGAAGTGAGCGGGCGACCGAGTGGGAGATGTCGTGGCTCGCGAAGGCGGTGATCGAGGGCGAGAGACCATGGAGTTCGATAGTCTTCTACGACGCGGCGGGGGACGAGCTGCCAATGGAAGACGAACCGGATTGGGCGAACGATCCCGCTCTTTCCAAGATGTGGCAGAGATGGGGCCCGTTCGAGCCGTAACCCGGATTGCCGACAGGAATGAGAACCGTGGATAAGTCGGGTGCCGCCTTCGCAGAGGCTCCGGATGCAGCGTTCTATCCGGAGCTGGTCGAACAAGGTGGGCTGTACCGGGTGCTTCAACGCATCGGGGAGGAACGCGGTCTTGACCTGGGGGATGTGCGACCCGGTTCGGACCGGGGATTGGCGGTCTACCGGACCGCAAAGTCGGATTCGAGCCGGGGGGCCATCAGGATCAGCACCGTGCTGAACCGACGGGCGTTCTCGATTGTTTTCGACAGTGCGGTGGGCAGCTATGTCTGGGCGGAGGGAAGTGCCACCGAGCCGGACCAGGTGGCCGGAGTGATCGACTCCTGGCGCGGCGGCATGCTGCTGGTGCCGCTCCGGGAGGCCTTCCCCTTCATGCAGTTCTCGCCGATGTCTCAGGGGTACGAGCGCGGCACGCAGGTGGAGACCGCCTGGGGACTCCTGCTGACAGGTGACGCCCATGCCTCCCGTCGCGGAATGCTGACCGTCCTCCAGGCGGACTCCCTTGTGAGCGGGTTGTTCCCGTTCTTCTCCATGGGGACCCTGCGCCTGGCCAGGGACTGCTTCGACCGGGAGGCCGGCTCGATCAGCATCGACGGGCAGGAGGACGGCCGCTATTCCGTGCGGTCGTCCTTCGACGGGGCCCTGCTGGCCGATGTCGAGCTGTCGAACCTGGCTGATGCGGTGGCATCGTTGATCTGATTCCGGGCGTGCCGCGCGCCCCCGGAGCCGACTGCCGGCTCCGGGCGCGGGCGTTCGCCGTTACAGGTGCCGGGTGGCCATGGTGAGCCGGTCGCGGGCGGCGAAGAGGGCGTCGCGGATCATCTGCTCGCGGCCGGGGGTGAGCCGGGCGACCGGGACCGAGCAGCTGACCGCGTCCCGGGCCGGGGTGCGGTAGGGGATGGCGATGCCGAAGCAGCGCAGCCCGACCGTGTTCTCCTCGGCGTCGATCGAGTAGCCGCGCTCGCGGATCTCGTGCAGGTCCTCGATCAGCGCGTCCAGGTCGGTGAGGGTGTGCTCGGTCAGTGGTTCGAGCCGCTGCGGGAGCAGCCGGCGGACCTCCTCGTCGGTGTGGGTGGCGAGCAGCGCCTTGCCGAGCGAGGTGGAGTGGGCGGGCAGCCGGCGGCCGACCCGGGTGAACGGCCGGAGGTAGTGCTGGGACTGGCGGGTGGCCAGGTAGATGACGTCCGCGCCGTCGAGCCGGGCCAGGTGGATGGTCTCGGTGGTGTCGTCGGCGAGCCGGTCCAGCGCGGACCTGGCGGCTGCCACCACCTCGTCGCCGTCGATGTAGGAGGTGCCGACCAGCAGCGCGCGGACCCCGATGCCGTAGCGGGTGCCGGTGGACTCGGTCTCCACCCAGCCGAGCTCGACCAGGGTGCGGAGCAGCATGTAGAGGCTGCTCTTGGGGTAGCCGACGGCCTCCTGCACCTCGGCCAGGCTGTGCATGCCGGGGCGGCCGGCGAAGTACTCCAGCAGTTCGACCGTTCGCACGGCGGACTTGACCTGTGCGCCGCCGGCACCGGCGTCCGCGGGGAGGCTCTGGGCCATTGAGGGTTGACCCCTTTTCTGGGAGGGACGTATCGTCAGGGGCGTTCAGGGTACTGGACAGCGTTCACTATGTGGAATGTTCGCGTGCGGAGGCCGCCACCATGAACACCCTCCCAGTGTGGAGCGTCGACGCCCGGACCGGGGCCGAGTCCGCGCAGGTCACCGTCGAGTCCACGGCCGAGGACGTCGACCGGGCCGTCCGGGCCGCCCGCGCGGCGCTGCCCGCGCTCGCGGCGCGCCCGGCGCGGGCCGCGCTGCTGCGGGCCGCGGCCGAGCTGCTGGAGCGGCGGAGCGAGGCGCTGATCGCCGCCGCCGACCTGGAGACCGCGCTCGGCGCGGTCCGGCTGTCCGGTGAACTCGCGCGCACCACCTACCAGTTGCGGGCCTTCGCGGACGCGGTCGACGAGGGCGGCTTCCTGGACGTGGTGATCGACCACGCCGACCCCGGCGCCCGGCCCGCGCCCCGGCCCGACCTGCGCCGCTGGAAGATCCCGCTGGGTGTGGTCGCGGTCTTCGCGGCCAGCAACTTCCCCTTCGCCTTCAGCGTCCCCGGCGGCGACACCGCCAGCGCGCTGGCGGCCGGCTGCCCGGTCGTGGCCAAGGCCCACCCGGACCACCCGGCCACCTCCGAGCTCACCGCCGCCGCGATCCGCGACGCCGCCGAGAGCGTCGGCCTCCCCGCCGACGTGCTGGTGCTGGTGCACGGACGGCAGGCCGGGGTGGACCTGGTCCAGCACCCGCTGATCGGCGCGGCCGGCTTCACCGGCTCGATCCCCGGCGGCCGGGCGCTGTTCGACCTCGCGGCGGCGCGCCCGGTCCCGATCCCGTTCCACGGCGAGCTCGGCAGCCTCAACCCGGTCGTGGTCACCGAGCAGGCCGCCGCCGAGCGGGCCGAGGAGATCGGCGCCGGACTGGCCGGCTCCTTCACCCAGGGCATGGGCCAGTTCTGCACCAAGCCGGGACTGGTGTTCGTCCCGGCCGGGGCGGCCGGCGACCGGCTGGAGAAGGCGCTGACGGCCGGGGCCGAGCAGGCCGCGACCGGGGCGCTGCTGGACGCCCGGATGCGGGCCGGCTTCCTGACCGGCTTCGCGGCCCGGGCCGCACTGCCCGGCGTCACCGCCCCGCTCGCCGCCGAGCCCGTGGCGAACCAGGGGCAGGCGGTGCGGGCCGGGTACGTCAGCCTCCCGGCCCGGCTGCTCGCCGAGGACGCCTACGAGGCGCTGCTGGAGGAGTGCTTCGGCCCGCTCACCGTCGTCGCCCGCTACGACGGCCTCGGCGAGGTCGGGGCCGCGCTCGGCCGGCTCGGCGGCAACCTCACCGCGACCCTCCACGCCCAGCCCGGCGACCCGCACGCGCCCGAACTGCTCGCGCTGCTCACCGGCCTGGCCGGCCGGGTGCTGCACGGCGGCTGGCCCACCGGCGTCGCCGTCGCCCCCGCCATGCACCACGGCGGCCCCTACCCGGCGACCACCAGCACCAGCACCTCCGTCGGCGGCACCGCCGTCGAGCGCTGGCTGCGACCGGTCGTCTACCAGAACGTCCCGGCCGAGCTGCTGCCGGCCGAACTGCGCGACGAGAACGAGCCGGGCGTACCCCGGCGGGTGGACAACCTGCTGGAGCGCTGAGCGGACCTCCGTTGCCGGCCCCGGTCGGGGAGGAGGTCCGGTACCGGTGCTCGTGCTGGGCCCGGGGATGAGGCAGCATGATCTGCATGCCCGCACTGACTCGCGCCGAAGCCGTCGCCCGCCGCCTCCTCCTCGACGTCCGCAGCAGCACCGTGGACCTCGACCTCACCCGGGGACACGAGCTCTTCGGGTCCACCACCGTGATCCGCTTCGGCTGCGCCGAGCCCGGCGCGGCGACCTTCGTCGACGTCAAGCCGGCCGAACTGCTGGCGGTCCGGCTCAACGGCCGCGCGCTGGACCCGGCCGCGCTGGAGGACGGCAGGTTCCCGCTGGACGGCCTGGAGGCCGAGAACGAGCTGCTGGTCGAGGCGCTGATGGCGTACTCGCACACCGGCGAGGGCATGCACCACTTCACCGACCCCGCCGACGGCGAGGTCTACGTCTACACCCAGTGCTTCCTGGACGACGGTCCGCGCGTCTTCGCCGCCTTCGACCAGCCCGACCTCAAGTCGACCTACGAGGTCGCGGTCACCGCGCCCGAGGGCTGGACCGTGGTCGGCAACAGCACCGGCCGCCAGTCGGAGTCGGTGGCCGGGCGCTGGGAGTTCGCGCCCACCCAGCCGATCAGCAGCTACCTGGTCGCGGTCGTCGCCGGTCCGCTGCACTCGGTCCGCAGCGAGCACGACGGCATCCCGCTCGGGCTGCACTGCCGCCGCTCGCTCGGCCCCTACCTGGACGCGGACGCCGCCGAGATCCTGGAGCTCACCCGGCAGAGCCTGGACCACTACCACCGCAACTTCGGCATCCGCTACCCCTTCGACTCCTACGACCAGTCCTTCGTCCCGGAGTTCAACGCCGGCGCGATGGAGAACCCCGGCTGCGTGACCTTCCGTGAGTGGTTCGTCTTCCGCTCCGCCGTCACCGACGCCGAGCGCCAGCTCCGGGCCGTGGTGATCGCCCACGAGATGGCCCACATGTGGTTCGGCGACCTGGTCACCATGCGCTGGTGGGACGACCTCTGGCTGAACGAGTCCTTCGCCGAGTACCTCGGCACCGACACCGTCGACCGGGCCACCCGCTTCAACGGATCCTGGACCGCCTTCAACGTCCGCAAGGCCTGGGGCTACGACGCCGACCAGCGGCCCTCGACCCACCCGGTCGCCCCCTCCGAGGTCGCCGACACCGCCCAGGCGCTGCAGAACTTCGACGGCATCTCCTACGTCAAGGGCGCCTCGGTGCTGCGCCAACTGGTCGCCCGGCTCGGCGAGGAGGCCTTCCTCGCCGGCCTGAACGCCTACTTCGCCGCCCACGCCTTCGGCAACGCCGAACTGGACGACCTGCTCGGCGCCCTGGCCGAGGCCAGCGGCCAGGACGTCCGGGGCTGGGGCGAGCGCTGGCTGCGCACCACCGGCGTGGACACCCTGCGGGTCGAGGGCGAGCGGATCCTGCACACCTCGGCCGACGGCGTGCTGCGCCCGCAGCGGATCACCGCCGGCTGCTACGGACGCCGTGCTCCCGGGAACCTCGCGGCCGGCCCGCTCACCGGCGTCGCCCGGATCGACCTAGACCTGGCCGGCGTGCCGGACAACACCTGGGCCGAGCCCGGCGCCGACGAGCCCGACCTGCTGCTGCTCAACGACACCGACCTCGGCTTCGTCAAGATCCGTTTCGACGAGCGCTCCTGGCAGACCGTCAGGGACTGCCTCGGCGACATCCCGGAGGAGCTGGCCCGGGCCGTCGCCTGGGAGGCCGCCCGGGACCTGGTCCGCGACGGCGAGCTCGACCCGTCCGAGTACCTGCGGCTGGTCGCCGACCACCTGCCCGGGGAGGAGTCCCCGCACCTGGTCGAGGCGGTGCTCGACTTCGCCCGCAACAGCGTCGCCGACGGCTACCTGGCGCCCGCGCTCCGCCCCGAGGCGCTCGCGCTGATCGGCGGCGTCTGCCGGAAGCTGCTGCGCCGCACCGAGGGCACCGAGGACGGCAGCGGGGTGCGGCTGCTCGCGGTGCGCGCCCTGATCGGCGCCGCGCTCCGGCCGGTCGACGTGGCCGAGCTGCAGCAGTGGCGCGAGGAGGACACCGTCCCCGGCGGCCCGGTGCTCGACCCCGACCTCCGCTGGAAGCTGCTGCAACGGCTGTGCGTGCTCGGTGCGGCCGGTGAGCCGGAGATCGCCGAGGAAGTGGTCCGCGACCCCAGCTCCACCGGCGCCGAGGGCGCCGCCCGCTGTCGCGCCGCGCTGCCGGACGAGTCCGCCAAGACCGCCGCCTGGCACCAGCTCTTCCACGGCGAGGCCTCCAACTACCTGGTGATGGCCCTCGCCCAGGGCTTCTGGCAGCCCGAGCAGGCCGACCTGCTGGCCCCGTGGACGCTGCGCTACTTCGACGACGTCCCCGCCGCCGCCGAGCGGCGCGGCCCGGCGGTGGCCCGGCGCCTCGGCCACCAGGGCTTCCCGGCCTACGCCGCCACCGAGGAGGTGCTGCTCGCCGCCGAGGCCTGCCTCGGCCGCGACGACCTGACCGCCGCGCTCCGCCGCCACCTGGCGGACCAGGTCGACGACCTCCGCCGCGCGCTGCGGGCCCGCGAGGCGTCCAAGTGAGCGCCGCCGGAGAGGTGTTGCGGGTCAAGGGCCGGATACTGGTCGGTCCCGAGGAGGTCAGGGACGAGTTGTGGGTGGTCGGCGGACGGATCACCTTCGACCGGCCCGCGGCGGCCGCCGGGGTGCTGACCGTCGAGGGCTGGGCCGTGCCCGGCCTGGTCGACGCCCACTGCCATGTCGGCCTGGACGGCCACGGCGCGGTCGACGAGGCCACCAGCGAGAAGCAGGCGCTGGCCGACCGCGACGCGGGTGCACTGCTGCTCCGTGACGCCGGGACGCCGACCGACACCCACTGGGTGGACGACCGGGACGACCTGCCCCGGATCATCCGGGCCGGCCGCCACATCGCCCGCACCCGCCGCTACATCCGCAACTACGCCCACGAGATCGAGCCGGGCGACCTCGCCGCCTACGTCCGGGCCGAGGCCCGGCGCGGCGACGGCTGGGTAAAGCTGGTCGGCGACTGGATCGACCGGTCCACCGGCGACCTGGCGCCCTGCTGGCCGCGCTGGGCGCTGGACGAGGCGATGGCGGCGGCGCACGCCGAGGGCGCGCGGGTCACCGCGCACTGCTTCAGCGAGGACTCGCTGGCCGACCTGGTCGACGCGGGCATCGACTGCGTCGAGCACGCCACCGGGCTGACCGAGGAGACCGTGCCGCTGTTCGTCGAGCACGGGGTGGCGATCGTGCCGACCCTGGTCAACATCGACACCTTTCCCGGGATCGCCGCCGCGGCCGAGTCCAAGTTCCCCGCCTACGCCGCCCACATGCGGGCGCTGCACCAGCGCCGCCACGCCACCGTCGCGGCGGCCCACGAGGCGGGCGTGCCGGTCTTCGTCGGCACCGACGCGGGCGGCTCGCTGCCGCACGGCCTGGTCGCGGCGGAGGTCGCCGAGCTGGTCCGGGCCGGGTTGCCGCCGCTGGCCGCGCTGTCGGCGGCCACCTGGGCGGCCCGGGACTGGCTCGGCCGCCCGGGGCTGACCGAGGGCGCCTCGGCCGACCTGGTGGTCTACCCGGCCGACCCGCGCGCCGACGTCCGGGTGCTGGCCGCGCCGAGCGCGGTGCTGCTGCGCGGGGCGCCGGTGAGCGGCTCGGCGGTGGCCGGCGGCTAGCCGTGCCGGGCGGCGCGCCCGTGCCACCGCTCCCGCAGCGAGCGGAGCCGGTCCACCGGGTTCCACGGCGCGCCGCCCCGGCCCCGGGTCAGCGGGTAGCAGGCGAGACCGAGCAGCACCGAGGTGAAGTGCCCGACGTCGGTGAAGGTCCGCCCGTGCACCAGCGCCTGCCCGTACCAGGCCAGCACCCCGACCAGGTAGACGTACCGCCAGGGCGGGGCGATCCGGTAGGCCAGCACCGCCTGCGCCCCGGCCAGGGCGTAACTCACGCCCACGTCCAGGGTGTTGACGGCGGAGGCGGGCGCCCGCCCGTGGTGGATCGCCCAGTGGAGCACGCCCTCGCTCAGGTAGGTCGCCCCGACGTGGGCGACGGCGACGACGGCGAACCAGCGCAGGGTGCCGAGCCAGCGCTCGGCCGGCACGTGGAAGAGGTTGTAGAGCACGAACATGCCGAGCCAGCCGCCGCCGTCCAGCCACAGCGTGCTGGCGAAGAGCACCCGCACCGGGTTGGTCGCCAGCTGGTGCAGGTTGGTGGACCGCTTCCGGAGGAAGGAGTCGGCCATGGCCGGGTTGATCCGGTGCATCACGTAGGTGGTGAACAGCAGCACCAGCAGCCAGAGGTAGGTTCCCGGCGCGCGCCTGACGTAGTCCAGGACGGCTGCGCCGGGTCCACGGCGCTCGTGCAGGGGCGGGGATGCACTCATGAGGGTGATTCTGTCGTGGATGGGGTGCTTTGTCCTGAATCAGAAAGCAGGGCCACTGTGGCATTAGAGTGACGCCATGGCAGCGCGACCCTTGAGCGAGATCGTCGAACCCGGCTGGGCGAAGGCCCTGGAACCAGTGGCGGGGCAGGTGGCCGCGATGGGCGACTTCCTCCGCGCGGAGGTCGCCGCCGGGCGCACCTACCTCCCGTCCGGAGCGAACGTGCTGCGCGCGTTCCAGCAGCCCTTCGACGAGGTCAAGGTGCTGATCATGGGTCAGGACCCGTACCCCACGCCCGGACACGCGGTGGGGCTCTCCTTCTCGGTCGCGCCGGAGGTGCGGCCGCTGCCCGGCAGCCTGGTCAACATCTTCCAGGAGTACCAGCGCGACCTGGGCCTGCCGGCCCCGTCCAACGGCGATCTGACGCCCTGGACCCAGCGCGGGGTGCTGCTGCTCAACAGGGCGCTGACGACCGCGCCGGGCAAGCCGGCCGCGCACCGGAGCAAGGGCTGGGAGGCCGTCACCGAGCAGGCGATCCGGGCGCTGGTGGAACGCGGCCCGGCACTGGTGGCGATCCTCTGGGGACGCGACGCCCGCAACCTCCGCCCGCTGCTGGGCCCCGCGCCCAGCGTCGAGTCCGCCCACCCGAGCCCGATGTCCGCCGACCGCGGCTTCTTCGGCTCCCGCCCCTTCAGCCGCGCCAACGAGCTGTTGGTGCGCCAGGGCGCCGAGCCGATCGACTGGCAGCTGCCCTGAAACCGCCAGGCCTCGGCCGGCTGTCGGATGCCGTGCGGGTTGCCGGCTGAAGACCCAGGTCGGCCGCACCGCTATCGCCACCCGGCCGGGGGCGTCCTCGGGGGTGATCCGGGCGCCCTCGTAGCGCTCGGACATCGGCCGTGGTCTCGTCCTCCCGGTCGAGGACCGGGCGCACGCCGATCTCGCCCGCCGCGGCCGCCCGCTGCTCCGCTGCCACCGGCCGGGCCGTCTCCGGCGCGACCTGCTGCTGGATCCGGTCCGGGTCCGGCCGGCCGAGCGGCTCACCTTCCGGCGCGTGCCGGTCCTGGTCCGCTCCGAACTCGGCGACCTGGCCGGCTGCCTGGGCGCCGGGCTGCGGGCCTGGGGGACCGTGGGCCTGGGGGGACGTCCGGTTGACGGGCGGCTGCCCTGATCAGGAGTGATTTTTGGGGAAACCGAGGTTTCGTCACTCTTTTGGGTGAACTGACGCTGTGTGCCGTCAGAGTGACGCAGGGTTCGCCAAGGATAGGCCGAGTCCGAGATCACCTGTGGGCGCCCTGGGTTCCATGGGGGTGGGCGCCCTGCATCTTCCTGTGGGGGTTTCCTCTATGCACGCATCCGTCCGTCCCGCCGCCGCCCTGGGCGCGCTCACCGCGTGCGCCCTGCTGGGCGCGGCCCCGAGCGCGTTCGCCGGCAGCGGTGCCGGCCGTGGTCCCGCCGTCGGCACGGCCTCCGCCACCGTCGCCGCACTCGACCTGGACGTCAATCTGCTGAACGGCACCGTGGACATCCCGGTCAACGTCAGCCTCAACTCCGTTCAGGCCCCCGGCTCCGAGAACGAGACCCTGCTGACCGCCGGTGTCCAGGGGGTGAAGGGCGACAACGGTGGCGTCGGCGGCCCGCTCACGCTGGTGCGGGCCAAGGTCGCGCAGTCGGTCGCCTCCGCCGACGCCAACGGCTCGAAGGCCACCGTCGACCTGGCCAACGCCAGCGTCGGCCTGCCGGGGCTGCTCGGCACCTCGCTGCTCGGACTGGACGCCGTGCACGCCGAGGCCGACTGCCCGGCCGACGGGCGGCCCAGCGCGGACGTCCGGTTCGTCGGCGACGTGAAGGTCCTGGGCGAGACCGTGTCGGTCACCGCGACCGGTCCGACGCTGGTCAAGGTCCCCGGGCTCGGCCAGGTGAGTCTGTGGCTGTCCAAGCGGAGCTCCACCTCGACCACGGCCGCCGCCGTCGCCCTCGACCTGGAGGTCTCGGTCAATCCGCTGAACCTCAACGTGGCGGCGGTCACCGGCCAGGTGCAGCTGGCCGCCGCCGATTGCACCAGGGCCGATCCCGGCCAGGGCGGCGGCGGTTCGAACGGCGGCTCCGGCGGCTCGGGCGGCTCCACCCGCTCAGGCGGCGGTTCGGGTCAGGGCTCGCCGTCCTCGTCCTCGACCCCGTCCGCCTCGGCGTCCTCGGCGCCCGGCGCGTCGGCGAGCAGCCCGTCCGGGTCCGACCCGGCGCCGTCGGCGAGTTCCAGCGGGGTGGACGCGGTGCCGGCTGCGGACTCCTCCGATGCGGCCGACCCGGCCGGCGGCACCACCAGCCTGGCCGAGACCGGCGGCGGCGGTGACGCCACCACCATCGGCGGGGCCGGGCTGGTGCTGCTGGGCGGCGGTGCGGCGGCGATGTTCGTGGTCCGTCGCCGTCGCCGTTCCTCCTGAGGTTGCCCGACCGGGCGCTGTCCGGCCGGGCCGGGGGGTCGGCTCAGCGGGACAGTTGCACGGTGCGGGCCGTTCCCGGCAGGCCCTGGGTCAGATCCAGGGTGATCACCGGCGCCGCCCCGCCCAGGGCGATGGAGACGCCGGGGTCGTCGCTGACCGCGCGCCGATAGCCGCTCGCCCCGGTGAGGGTGACGGTCAGTGAGGTCTGGGTGCAGGTCGGGTCGCTCACCGCGACCCGGAGCCGGCCCGCCGCGTCCGCACGGATCAGTACGGACGCCGCGCCGCTGGTGCTCACGGAGGGGAGAGCACCGGCGGCGAAGAAGTTGGCGGCGGTCAGACCCGCCGCCGTGCTGTGGACCGCCTGCAGGGACGTGGTGTTGGACAGGACGGTGACGTCCGGCCGCGCGGCCCTGCGGGCGGTCTCCTTGGCCGTGGCACCCGGCAGCACCTGGTAGACGTAGCTGTCTCCGGTGGGGTTCACCCCGTGGTCCAGCCACAGGGTGACGAAGGTGTTGGTGCAGGGCACGGTCGTCCCGGCGGTGCTGGGGCCGTTGTCGATCGCAGCCCAACTGCCGGTCCGCTGCTCGCGCAGCGCCCGCAGCACGGCCGTGCCACCGGTGCCGGCCGGGACGACGTATCCGGCCACGCCGTCCAGGTGGGCCCAGCCGCCGCCGCTGCCGAAGGCCGCGCTCCAGCCCGGAGTGCCGGGCTGCACCTGTCCGTCGACGGTCAGCGCATTGGTGCCGTCGCCGTGCAGGCTGCGGTTCTCCAGCGTGGTCTCGACGGTGAAGCCGCTGCTGCCGGTGATCCCGGCGCCGAGCGCCACCACGCTGTCGTCCAGGCAGAACCAGGACTTTCGGGCGCGCAGCGGCGAGCCGAAGGGCACCAGGTCCAGGCCGATCGCGCCCCAGCTGCCGTCCAGCTCCGCCCCGCCGGACCAGGTGGTCGGCGGCAGGGTGCCGGTACCGGCACCGGGGGCCAGCGGCAGGGTGTCGGCGGTGACCCCGGGCAGCCGGGTGGCGTCGACGGTGGGCCAGAAGTTGTCGGTGTACTGGCCGTTGTCGGCGTTGTAGAGCCAGGTCGCGCCGTCACCGACGTGCCAGCCGTTCTGGTTCTCGCCGTTGATGGCCTCCATCCGGGCCACCCGGCTGCTGGACAGGCCGATCGCCCAGGTCCAGCCGGGGCGGCGGTGCACCGCGCGGCCGATCGAAGGCTGCTGGAGGTGCCCGACCGGCGGCTCGGCGGCGCGCACCCGGCGGTCGTCCAGCACCGTCTTCAGCAGGGCGGTCCGCTCGGGGGTGGAGGTGGCGGCGATGGGCGCGAAGGTCTCCCGCTCCACCCAGCCCTTGACCAGGGACTTCCACCGCTTCTGCTGGTCCCGGGAGCCGAAGGGGGTGATCCGGCAGATGGCCTCGGTGATGAAGTGCCCGCCGTCGTGGTCGCGTTCGTTCTCCCGGGACAGGAAGCGTCCGCGCACGCTGTCCATGACCAGGCCGTTCTCCATGAACGGGGCGTAGCTGAGGTCCACCGCGTCCAGCACCACCGACAGATTGGGGTCGGTGATCGGCCAGGGGCTGCCGGTGAGCAGCACCAGCAGCTGGCTGATGTCGCCGAGCACCACGTAGGCGTAGTGGCCGTTGTAGGGGATGACGGTGTGCTGGAAGAAGCCCCCGTCGCGGTAGTAGCCGTCGGAGACGGTGACATAGGGGAAGGCGCCGGAGAGGGCGTCCCGGCCGGAGGCGATCAGCGCGGCGTCCCTGCCGAGGATGCCGCGCAGGATGACGATCTGCGACATGTCGGTGCGGTTGGCGCCGGTGGTGGTGACGGTGCCCTGCTGGAGCGTCGGATCGGGGGAGAACACCGCGACGGTGGCGAGGTAGGTCGCCAGGTCGGCGGCGGGCAGCGCGTCGCCGAGCACGGCGCAGATGTTGACCAGGTCCTGCGGGGCGGCGATCTCCCAGTGGTACCAGTTGCCGACCTGGGGCTTGCTGCCGTTGTAGTACTCGGTGCTGATGGTCTCCAGTGAAGAGACGATCTTCGCCAGCACGGTGTCCGAGCGGTAGTTGGCCGAGCCGGGGGTGGCCCAGGCCAGCGCGGTGTTGAGCAGCCGGCCGTAGCTGAGGCTGATGTACTCGATCCGGACGAACGGCAGGTCGGTGTAGATCCCGGCCGGCGTGGCCGAGTTGTCGTACAGCGCCGCGTCGGCGGCGACCAGGCTGTCCAGGTAGGCGATCGAGGCGGCGTAGTCGGGGTCGGCCGGGTCCACCGCGCTGCCGCCGGTGAGGATGTCCGACCAGGTGTCGCGCAGCTGGTCGAAGACGTCCAGGGTATCGGATCCGCCTGTCCCTGGCACCGGCGTCCCGGGCGCGGGGCTAGCCGCCCGGGCGGCGGTCGCTCCGCTGCCCAGCCCGATCACCGCAGCCCCGGCGACCGCCGCACCCGCGCCGAGCAGGTGCCGTCGGCGTACCTCGGGGCCGACCGCGACTCGTGCATTTCCGCTGTTCACGTCCATGGCGTCCGTCCTCAACTCGCTTTTAGGGCATGTTGGTTGATGCACAGGGGCACGCGAGGGAGCAGTGCGGCGCTGCGAGGACATCACACGGCCTGAGGCGGGGTCCAGTCAAGAGCTTGGACACAATTCAGATATATGAACCTCTGGACTGGAAAGGTGCACAGATAGCGCTAGCCGGACAGGGCCCGGCCTGGCTGGCGCTGTGACCGCATTGCGCCAGCCCGGTTGGCCGGCTTGTGGTCACGGCGTCAGGAGGCGTCCTCGACGGTGCCGGAGAGGCGGTAGGCCGTGGAGGTGTCGACGCCGAGGGCAGCGAGCAGGTCGAGGGCGGCGGTGAGGGGCGGGGCTCCGGCCAGGCGGGCGCCAGCAAGGGGGGCGGGAAGGCGGCCGACGCCGATCAGGGCTGTCCACTGGGTTGCGGAGAGGGCGAGGTAGCGCAAGCCGGGGAGATCGGCCAGCAACGCCAAGTCCGTTGTGGGGCAACGGGACAGGTCGAGGGAGCGAAGCGCAGGCAGGGTGCGCAGCGGGGCGAGGTCGATCGGGGTCTCCGAGCCGACGGCGAGTGAGGCGAGGTGCGGGTGGCCGGCGAGCGGCATGAGGTCGGCCTCGGAGGCGAGGTCGATGGCCAGATCCTCGACGGGAAGTGCTGCCACGGGGGACAGGTCGGTGGTGGCGCAGCGGTTGAGGTGCAGGCGCCGCAGGTGCGGTGTGGCGGAGAGCGGGACGAGGTCAACGGGCGACGCGGCGTCATTGAGATGGATCGCCTGGACACCCGACGCGAGCTGCTCGTCCAGAGCTGAGACCACCAACTGGCGCGATCCGTACCCGGACTGCTGCGCGGGGTGGGGATCGGGCCGACCCAGGACCTGGCCGAGCCAGGCGGTGACGGAGGAAGCGACATAGCGCGGACCGTCGTTGAAGTCGCGGCCGACCTCGATCACCTGACCGGGACGGCCGTCTGCGGCAGGCGCGAGGTCGACCGCGAAGAAGTTGCCGTCGAACCAGGTGGCGAACGGAAGCCAGCCCGGATGCCCCGAGCAACGGCGCACCGTGTTCGGCGGGTCGGCGTCGAAGACCACCTGGCGCCAGCCGAGCTCCCAGTCAAACCAGGTCGGGACTCCGATGTAGTCGTCGCGCGCGGCCAGGGCCCCGCTGAGCGGCAGCCAGCAGTACCCGGCCAGCGCCTCGCTGCCGCCATCCCCGTCTGCCTCCAGGTAGAGCGCCCGAAGGTCTGCGGGCAGCGGTCGGCCGAGGTGGCGCTCGGCGGCGGCGAGCTGAGCCTCGGTGACGGGCGCGGGCATCTCCGCTTCCGCGCCGACGCGTTCGGCGTGCTGCCGGAGTACGTCCCGCAGCCGCTGGACGGCCTCCGCCGGGTCCCCGGCCTGGCGCAGCCCGGACGGTTCTTCTCCGTCGGCTGCGCCCGGTTCGGACAGTTGGAAGCCGGGATCGACGGTCAGTGTCCAACCGTCCTCGTAGCCGCTCCCGGGCTGCAGCGCGCCCCGGAACGCCACCAGCTCGAAGCCGCCCGACGGGCGGCAGGTCAACTCCAGGACGATGGACTCCCAGCCGTGGGTCTCCCGGAACGAGGACGCCAACTTGGCGAGGCCCTGGTGCGGGGAAGGCAGCCCGAAGAAGAGGCCCGGACGGCTCGGCACGACGTACCCGCCTCCGGAGAGGCCGGTGCTCATCCGGCTCCCGTGCCCCCGCAGCACGCACTCCGTCCAGCCCTCCGGCGCCTGGGCCACGACCTCCGCCGTGATCTCCCGTGCCACCTGTTCCACCGCCAGGTCCATGCCCGCCCTCTCGCCCGCACTGTTCGGACAATCATGTCAGCAGGCTGCGACAGAGCGACCGACAGCGGGCGCCGTCAGGGCTCGCCGAGGAAGGCCTCAGTGCCGCCGGCGGGGGTGGCACGGAGACCTATGGAGCGGACTGGAAGCGTCAGATTGCGTCGAACTCGCCACTCTTGGCGCCGGCCAGGGCAGCGGCCCACTCGGAGCGGGTGAAGGCGAGGGCCGGGCCGGTCGGGTTCTTGGAGTCGCGGATGAACACTGCACCGTCGGCCGAGGCGATCTCGACGCAGTTGTTGTCGTTCCCCGACGCCGACGACTTGGTCCAGCTGACGGGCAGGGTGGAGGCGTCCTCGATGTGCTTACTCACTGATCTTGTCCCTCAGTTCGGTGATGAAACGGAGCGATGCGTCCAGGGGCATGGCCTCGGCCGTGATCTTCTGGAAGGCCGCAGCGTACAACTCGACTTCTGCCCTGTCCTCGACATAGATCGAGTTCAGCAGACCCTCGGTGTGGACCACGTCGAGGTCGTGCTGCTCGGAGAAGCCGAGGATGGTGAAGGCACCGCCCAGGCCCGGGTGCGGCGCCGAATTCGCCGGCATGATCTGGATCTCGACGTTGGGCATCTCCGACATGTGTCGCAGCCGGTCGAGCTGATCGCGCATCACTGCCACGTTGTCGATCCGGATCATCAGGGCGGACTCGTGGATCACGCCCCAGAAGGTCGGCGGGTTCGGCTTGGTGAGCACCGCCTGCCGGGCCATCCGGATCTCGATCTGGGACTCGATCGGCGTCCCCCGGTCTTCCAGTCGCGTCGCCTTGATCGCCACCCGCGCGTACGGCGAGGTCTGGAGGAGTCCGTGGAGCAGGGACGGCTGGTAGGCCATGATCCTCGATGCGCCGTCCTCCAGCGTGACCAGGTCCCAGTTGAACGGGGAGAGCCGGTCCCGGTAGGCGAGCCACCAGCCGCGCTGCCCACCGTCCTTGGCCAGCGACAGGAGCAGTTCCCGGCCGTCGCCCTCGAACTCGTAGAAGTCCAGCAGTCTGACGATGTCGGGCAGCTTGGCGGCGCTCTTCGCGGTCTCCAGTCGGGAGAGCTTGGCCGAGTCGATGCCGGTGCCCCGCTCCACGTCCTCCAGGAACAGGCCCTTGCTGTCGCGAAGCTTGCGCAGTTCGGCGCCGAGTTGCCGGCGACGGACTGTCGGTGCAGTCATCTGTGTTGCCCTCCCGGATGTTCCGTTGGTCAGTTTGCCCGCTGACTGAGGTCACGCGCTACTCGGTACCCACACCTGCGAGCCGCCCATGGCAGCGTAGCTCCAATTGCATATTTGCAGTCTGTTACATGCGCTTGCGCTGATTCATGATCAGGGTTCATGCTGACTGTGACGTGCTGTCACCAACTGGTGATGCATTGTCAACTGTTCCTGCATGCCGTCGACATGCCGAGCGAGCTGTCGCGTTGCACGAGTCGCATGCCCTCTCTGGAAGCAGTCGGAGGATCACGATGTCCTCATTACCCCCTACGAACAGCGCCGCGTGCGCAGCGGTGGGACCGCTTGCGCAGCCCGGATCAGCCGAAGACCTGCGGATCTGGGGAATGGCATTCCCGCCCAGGCCGAGATCGGTCGGGCGCGTCCGCGCCCAGGTCCGCAGCGTCCTCGACGAGTGGAGGATCCAGGACGAGACCGTGGACGCTCTCGTCCTGGTCGCCTCCGAGTTGGTGACCAACGGCATCCGCGTCTGCTCCAGCGCCAACATCGTCCATGTCCAACTGACCATGGAAGAGGGCAGCTTGTTGCTGGAGGTCTCCGACCCCAGCGCGATCTGGCCCTGCGAGGTCGCGGCGGGCCCCGAGGACGAGAGTGGACGCGGACTACTGCTGGCCCGCGAACTTGCCCAGGAACTCGGAGCGGTGGCGCGCGATCACATCGGAAAGACCGTCTGCGCCCGCTTCACACTCCCGGCCGGCAGGCCGGGCGGGTAGGCCGGGCGGGTAGGCCGAGCGGCTAGGAGTGCAGCGCCGCCCAGGCGGTCAGCAGCCGCCCGGTGGTGGCGGGGTCGCGGACGGCGATGCGGAGCCAGTCGGGGCCGAGGCCCGGGAAGGTGTCGCCCCGGCGGAGAGCGAAGCCCTGCTCGCGCAGTCGCTCGCGCAGTGCCGCCGCGCCGGGGAGCCGGACCAGGACGAAGGAGGCGGCCGGGGTGCCGAAGACCTCGACGCCGGGGATCCCGGCCAGCCCGCGCAGCAGGAACTCCCGGTCGGCGGACAGCTGTTCGGCCGCCGCATCGGCCTCGGCCAGGGCGGCCGGGGTGCTGCACGCCTCGGCCGCGACCAGGGCCGGGGCGGAGACCGGCCAGAGCGGCTGGGCGGCGGAGAGCGCGGCAATGGTCTCGGCGGCGGCCAGGGCGTAGCCGATCCGGAGGCCGGCCAGACCCCAGGTCTTGGTCAGGCTGCGCAGCACCACCAGACCGGGCAGACCACTGCGACCGGCCAGACTCTCCGGCTCGCCGGGGACGGTGTCGGCGAAGGCCTCGTCCACCACCAGCGTCCGGCCCGGACGGGCCAGCGCCGCCAGGTCGGCGGCCGGGTGCAGCACCGAGGTCGGGTTGGTCGGGTTGCCGACCACCACCAGGTCGGCGTCGGCCGGGACCCGGGCCGGGTCGAGCCTGAAGCCGTCCTCCGGGCGCAGCAGCAGCCGCTCCACCGGGTGGCCGGCGTCCCGCAGTGCCGCCTCCGGCTCGGTGAACTGCGGGTGCACCACCATCGCCCGGCGCGGCCGCAGCGTCCGGGCGAGCAGCACGAAGGCCTCGGCCGCGCCCGAGGTGAGCAGGGTCTCGGCGACCGGGCGGCCGTGCCGGGCCGCGACGGCCGCGCGGGCGGCGCGGCCGTCGGGGTAGGCGGCCAGTCCCGCCAGGCTGTCGGCGAGCAGCGAACGCAGCCACGGCGGGGGCGTGCCGGTGCGGACGTTCACCGCGAGGTCGACCAGGCCGCCGCCGGCGACCTCGCGGTCGCCGTGGTGCCGGAGGTCCGGCTCGGCGGCCTGACCGGTGGCAGTCCGCTCGGTGGCAGTCCGCTCGGTGGCAGTCCGCTCAGTGGGCATGGGAGTGGCTGCCGTGCGAGTGGCTGTGCCCGGGGTCGTCCGGGTGGTGGTGGGGGCGCTGCTCGGCGCCGACCCGGTCCTCGAAGCCGGGCATGGCTATCCGGTAGACGCAGGTGTCGCAGTTCATCCGCAGGTCCCCGGCCAGGGCCTCGCGGTAGCGCTCCAGGACCAGCTCGGCCAGCTCCTCGGAGGCGCCCATCACCGCCGCCTGCCGCACGTCGACCCCGGAGTGGGCCGTCGCCCAGTCGGCCGCCTGCTGCTCGACCCGGGTCGGCAGGATGCCGGTGAACAGGAAGTAGGGCAGCACGACTATCCGCTTCGCGCCCAGCAGCCGGCAGCGCTCCAGGCCGGAGGGGACGTCGGGCGCGGCCAGCGAGACGAACGCGGTCTCGACCCCGGCCAGTCCCCGGCCCTCCCACAGCAGCCGGGCGACCTTGACCACCTCGGCGTTGGCGTCCGGGTCGGTCGAGCCCCGGCCGACCAGCAGCACGGTGGTCTCCGCGCGCAGCTCGCGCGGCAGCACCTCGTCCAACCGCCGCTCCAGCACGGTCAACAGGGCCGGGTGCGGGCCGAGCGGGCGGCCGTAGCCGAAGGAGGTGCCGGGGTGGCGCTCGCGCTCGCGCACCAGCGCGGCCGGGATGTCGCCCTTGGCGTGCCCGGCCGAGACCAGCACCAGCGGCACCGCCGCGAAGCGGGTGGCCCCGCCCGCGACCAGCTCGGCGACGGCGTCGGCCAGCGGCGGCGGGGAGAGCTCGATGAAGCCGCCGCCGACGGGGGTGTCCGGCAGCCGGTCGCGCAGCCCGGCGACGAAGGAACGGAACGCCTCCGCGCCCTCCTCGTCCCGGGTGCCGTGACCGACCAGCAGCAGTGCGGGGGGGTTCATACGGAGGGCTCCTCAGCGTCGTTCGGGGCGGCGTCGTACAGGTCGGCGTCGTACAGGTCGGGGTAGAGCAGGGCGTTCGCGGCGGCCGCGGCCACCGCCGAACCGCCCTTCTCGGAGATGTTGCTGACGGCGGGCAGCCCGGAGGCGCGCAGCGCCGCCTTGGACTCGGCCGCGCCGACGAAGCCCACCGGCAGGCCGATGACCAGCGCCGGACGGGCGTCCAGCCGCAGCAGCTCCTCCAGCGCGGTCGGGGCGCAGCCGATCACCCAGACCGCGCCGGGGCCGACCTCGGCCAGCGCCATCCGGACGGCGGCGGCCGAGCGGGTCAGCCCGGTCGCCGGGTCGCCCTTGGCCTCGCGCACCCGGCACAGCGCCCGGCGGGCGGTGATCCCGGCGGCCACCATCTCGACGTCCGCGACCAGCGGCGCCCCGGCGGCCAGCGCGTCGGCGGCGGACCGGAGCACCGACTCCTCGGCGATCACCAGCTCGTCCAGGTAGCCGAGGTCGGCGCTGGAGTGGACGATCCGCTCGGCCACCGCGCGGGTCAGCGGCGGCAGGTGGCTGGTGTCGGCGCGGGCCCGCAGCCGACGGTAGGACTCGCGTTCGATGGGGTGGACCTGGCGAGGGGTCATCCGGGCAGTCCTTCCAGGGGGTCGACGGCGGCCGGGGCGGGAGTCGGCGCGGAGGTCGCTGCGGAGCTCGCTGCGGGGGTCACCCCTGCCACCGGTAGCCGCGCGGGGTGACCATGCGGCCGGCGACGGTGCGCGAGGCGGTGTTGCCGACGACCACCACGGTGGTCATGTCGACCGTGGTCACGTCGATCTCGGCCAGGGTGGTGACGGTGTGCCACTCGTCCGCGCGGGAGATGGCGTGGGCCACGCCGACCGGCGTGGTGGCCGGCTCCCGGTGCTCGGCCAGCAGCGACAGCGCCTTCGGCAGCTGCCAGTCCCGGCCCCGGCTGCGCGGGTTGTAGAAGGTGACCACCAGGTCGGCCTCGGCGGCGGCGCGGACCCGGCGCTCGATCACCTCCCAGGGGGTGTGCAGGTCGGACAGGCTGATCGAGACGTGGTCGTGGCCCATCGGCGCGCCCAGCAGCGAGGAGGCGGCCAGCGCGGCGGTCACCCCTGGGACGCCGACCACGTCGATGTCCGCCCCGGCCTCGGCCAGCGCGGGGGAGGCCATGGCGTAGACGCCGGCGTCGCCGCTGCCGATCAGCGCCACCGCGTGGCCCTCCTCGGCCAGTCGGACCGCGCTGCGGGCGCGCTCCTCCTCCGCGCCGAGGCCGGTCTCCTCGATCCGGGTGCCGGGGCGCAGCAGGTCGCGGATCTGGTCGACGTACTGGTCCAGGCCGACGATCACCGACGCCCGGCGCAGCTCCTGCCGGGCGCGCGGGGTGAGCAGGTCGCGCGCGCCGGGGCCGAGCCCGACCACGGCCAGCCGGCCGCGCACCGGGCGGCGGGCGACGGCGACGGTGCACATCGCGGCCCGGCCCTCGGGCTCGGACTTCCGCTTGGCGACCACCAGTTCGCCCCCGGACTCCAGCAGCGCCGCCGCCTCGGCGACGCTGGGCGTGCCGACGGCGGCCAGCGGCGCGGCCGAGGGGTTGGGCACGGCGACGGCGGCCAGCGCCTCGGCCGGGTGGGTCAGCAGCTCGACGCCGAGCGTCCGGGCGGCCTCGACCAGCCCCGGCTCCTCGGCCTTGGCGTCCACGCTGGCCAGGCAGCCGACCGCGAGCGGGCTGAGCCCGGCCTCGGCCAGGGCGGAGCGGACCAGGTCGAGCACCTCCTCGGTCGGGACGCCCCGGCTGGCGCCGACGCCGACGACCAGGCTGCGCGGGTACAACTGGACGGTGGGGACGGTCGATCCCGCTGCCGGCAGCCGGTCGCTGAGGCAGAGGGTCGGGGCGTCCGCCGCCGCGTCGGCGGAGACGTTCGGCGGCAGCGCGGGCAGCGGGTGGACGGCGTCGGCGACCAGCCGGACCGGCTCGCCGTCCAGCAGCGCCCGGCTCAGCGCCGCCAGGTCGCCGGTGACCGGCAGGCCGAGGGTGTCCAGACCGGGGACGCCGGTCGCGTCGGTCGCCGTGGTCACCACCGGCTGTGCCTCCAGCGCCTCGGCGACCCGGGCGGCCAGCGCGTTGGCGCCGCCCTCGTGCCCGCCGACCAGGGCCACCGCGAAGCGGGTGGACTCGTCGACGCAGACCACCCCGGGGTCGGTGTGCTTGTCCGCGAGCAGCGGGGCGATCAGCCGTACGGTCGCGCCGGTCGCCAGGAAGCAGACCAGCTGCTCGCACTCGGTCCAGGCCCGGCGCACGGAGGCGGCGACGGTCGGCTCCGTGTAGAGGGCGAACTCCGGGTCGGCGGCGGCGAGCCGGGCGGCGGACCGGCGGCCGGCGGCGGTGGCCGCGATCAGGCCAATCACTATGAGTCTCCCGATGGTGCGGTGGTTGCTGATGAGTCGACAGGTATGGACCCGGGGGCGGTCCTGGTGCCCCAGAGCACGAAGACCGGGTTGATCGCGGCCAGTCGGCTCACCCCGCCCGGCAGCGGCGCCAGCCGGGCGGCCTGGAGCTGGACGCCCTCGGCGGTGAACCCGGCCGCGAGCAGTGCGGCCCGGACGTCGGGGACCCGGTCCAGGGCGGCCAGGGTGACCACCACGGTGCGCAGCGCCCGCTCGGCGCAGGCGGTGACGACGGCCGGCAGGTCGGCCCCGCCGCCGCCGATGAAGACCGCGTCCGGCGCGGGCAGGCCGTCGAGCGCCCCGGGTGCGCTTCCGTGCACCACTCCGACGTCGACGCCGTGCGCCCGCGCGTTGGCGCGGATCCGGCGCACCCCGTCCTCGGTGCGCTCCACCGCCACCACCGCTGCGCCCAGCCGGGCGCACTCGATCGCGACCGAGCCGCTGCCCGCCCCCACGTCCCAAACCAGGGTGCCCAGCCGGGGCCCGAGCCTGGCCAGTGCCAGGGCCCGCACCTCGGCCTTGGTGACCATCGAGTCCCGGTGCTCGAACGCCTCCTCGGACAGTGCCCAGCCGTCCGGGCCCTCGGTCGGCCCGGCCAGCGCGCGCATCGGGCCGACCGCACCGTCCGCACCGCCCGCACCGTCCGCGACGGCGAGGCAGAGCACCACCTGGACGCCGGGCCAGTCCCGGGCCGCCGCCTGGGCCGGCGTCAGCTCCTCGACCCGCTCGGTCGCGGTGCCCAGGTCGGTGGCCACCACCAGCCGCCGCTCGATCCCGGGCACGGCGAGCAGCGCCGCGCCGATCTCGGCCGGTCCGGCGCCGGGCGCGGTCAGCACGGCGGTCTTGCGCTGCGAGCGGCAGGCGTTGAAGGCGGTGCGCGGGTCGCGGCCGTGGGCGCTGACCACCACGGCGTCGTCCCAGGGCAGGCCGATCCGGGCGAAGGCCTCGGCGACGCTGCTGGTACCGGGCCTGACGTCGAGCGCGTCCGGCCCGAAGCGCTCGGCCAGGGCGCGGACGATGCCGAAGAACCCCGGGTCGCCGGAGGCCAGCACCAGCACCCGGGCGGTCGTTGCCGACGCCCCGTCGCTGGGTGCGGGTGCGGGTGCGGGTGCGGGTGCGGGGGCGGACGCGGGGGCGAGCGCGGCGACGGCGTCCAGCGCGGGCGCGAGCGGGCCGAGGACCAGCGCGCGGTCGGCGGGCACGCCGGCCGCGTCCAGGTTCCGGCGTCCGCCGAGCACCAGGTCGGCGTCGGCGACCAGCTCCGGGCGTCCGGGGAGCGGCCCTGAGCCCAGGACCGTGATCCACCGCTGCGGTACGCCGCTCACCGGGCGCAGCGCGGGGCCGGTCATGGCTTGGCGGCCCGCAGGGCGCGCCGCGCCTCGGGATCCGCGCGCCGGAAGCCGTGGAAGTGGCCGGGGTGGTAGAGGTGCGAGCGGGTGCCGGTGGCGGCCAGCGCGGGGCCGACCAGGAACAGCGTGTGCTTCCACAGCTTGTGCTCCTTCACCTGCGCCTCCAGCGTCTCCAGGGTGCCGGTCAGCACCAGTTCGTCGGGCCAGGTCGCCTGGTAGGCGATGACCACCGGGGTCTCCGGCGGGTAGCCGCCCTCGGTCAGCTCCTCCACCAGCTGCTTGGCCCGCGCCGCCGAGAGGAAGATGGCCATGGTGGTGCCGTGCCGGGCGAAGTCGCGGACCTCCTCGCCGGGCGGCATCGGCGTCTTGCCGCCGCCGAGCCGGGTCAGGATCACGCTCTGGGCGACCTCGGGAATGGTCAGCTCGCGCTGGGCGATGGCGGCCACGGCCGCGAAGGAGGAGACGCCGGGGACGATCTCGGTCTCCAGGCCGAGCTCGCGGCAGCGGTCCAACTGCTCCTGCACCGCGCCCCAGAGCGAGGGGTCGCCGGAGTGGATCCGGGCCACCTTCCGGCCCTCGGCGGCGGCACGGGCGTAGACCGCGAGCACGTCCTCCATCGGGATCAGCGAGGAGTCGAGGATCTCGGCGTCCGGCCGGGCGTGCTCCAGCACCTCCTCCTGGACCAGGCTGGCGGCCCAGATGACGGTGTCGGCCTCGGCGATGGCACGGGCGGCGCGGAAGGTCAGCAGGTCGGCCGCGCCGGGGCCGGCGCCGACGAAGGTGATCCTGCCGACCGGTTCGGACTCGGCCGTCGGATCGGCCTCAGGGGTCGCGCTGCTCACAGCTTGCCTCCGCGGGTGGTTCGGGTCGCCGGTGCGATCAGCGTGGACAGGTAGGGGAGCGGACCGTCGAGGGGGTGTCCCGCCGGTCGGATCTGTTCGTCGGGCAGGCCGAGCGAGGCCCCCCAGACCGCGTCCCGGTCGCGCCCGGTGTCCGCCAGGGCCGCCTTCACCTCGGCCGCCAGCCGGCCGAACTTGTAGGCGACGACGGTGCCGGGACCGGCCAGGGCGTCCCGGAGGACGGCCGACCCGGCGGTGACCGGGACCAGGGTCAGCGGCTCGGTGCCCTCGGCCAGGACGGTGCCGCTGCGCGCGGCGAGGTCCTGCATGGCGGTGATCCCGGGCACGGTCTCCACCGCCAGCCCGGGGATCAGCGCGGTCAGGGTCTGCGCCAGATAGGTGAAGGTGGAGTAGACGTTGGGGTCGCCGATGGTGGCGAAGGCCACCAGCCCGTGGGTCCGCAGCAGTTCCGCGACCCGGGCCCCGGCGGCGTCCCAGGCGGCCTCGCGGCGGGCCCGGTCCTGACGCTCGTTCAGGGCGAAGACGATCCGTTCGACCTTGGCGGCGGCGGCGTGGTGCAGCACGGTGGCCTCGGCCCGGCCGGTCTCGCCGCTGTCCATCACCGGGACCACGACCACGTCGGCCTCGGTCAGCAGGCGGACGGCCTTGACGGTCACCAGCTCCGGATCACCCGGTCCCATGCCGATGCCGACCAGTCGGGCGGCCGGGGCAGGCGGGGGTGCGACTGGGCGCATGGTGGCAGTCCTCACTCGGGGTCCGCGCCCCGGATCGTGGTGACGGCGGCCAGAGTTCCTGGCTCGCGGACGGTCCGCCCGGTGGAGCGGCCGCCCGGTGACAGTGGCGGGACCGCGCCGGATTCGCACCGGACTTCCTCATCATTGCCGCCGTATCAGGCCCCGGAATCCCACCACGCTGCGCATCGGGGAGTCAACCGCGCGCTGTGTGTCCTCTCCCACGTCAGCTGCCCTGCGCCCCCGCTCGCCCGCTCATCCGTTCAACTGTGCGCGGGCGGCAGCAGCGAGCGCAGCGCGGACCCGAGCCGGTGCGAGGCCGGACCGGCCGAGCGCAGCGCGGCCGACACCGCCGGCAGCGGGTCGTCGGCCGCCGCCCAGGCCAGCTCGCGCAGCCGGCCGCGCGGGCGCACCGGCGGGGCCGAGGCGCCCTCCGGCAGTTGCGCGGAGCGGTGGCCCCGGCCGAAGGCGACCCGGGCCGGCGCGTCCAGGATCTCGACGGTGAAGCTGCGGCCTTCCAACTGGTCGCCCTTGGGCACGGCCCGGCCGGTGAGGTCCAGGTGCAGGGCGCGGACCAGGTCGATCCCCGGGCCGGTCTCGAACAGCCGGAACTGCGCCCCCACCCGGGGGTTGAAGTCCAGCAGCTTGTAGCGGCCGTCCCGGCGGTCGTAGCGCCAGTCCAGGTCGCAGATGCCGTGAAAGCCGACGGCCCGGCAGAAGCGGGCGCTCTCCTCGGCGAGCTCCGGGTTGGCGGTGGTGTAGGCGTGGGCGGTGACGCCGCCGCGCGGCGGCCAGGAACGGACCTTGACGCCGGTGAACACCACGTCCTGATTGACCGCGGCCCCGTCGGCCCCGCTCTCCTCGGCCCCGCCTGCGGACCCGCCGCCGGCGCAGTAGAGGTGGGCGATCCAGTCCTCGGCGTGCTCCATCGGCAGGTACTCCTGCAGCAGCACCCGGGGCATGGCGGCGGGCCAGCCTGCGGCCAGCCGGGTCAGCGCGGCCCGGTCGGCCAGCAGGGTGGTCGAACCGACCGCGGGATCGCTGAGCCGGGCGTAGGGGTCCGCGTTCTTGGCGACGATCGGGAAGACCAGCTCCTCGGCGGCGGCCGCGAGCTCCGCCGGGGTGCGCGGCAGCACCGAGCGCGGGGTGGCCACCCCGTGCTCCAGGCAGAGCCGGTGCAGCGACTGCTTCCCGGCCAGCGCCCGGGGCAGTTCGGCCGGGACGGCCGGGATCACCAGGTACGGGGCCAGCTCCGCGGCGTTCTCGGCGAGCAGCACGGCGGCCTCGTCGTCCGTGGGCAGGGCGATGCAGCGGCGGCCCTCGCGGGCCGCCACCTGCCGGGCGATCCGGGTCAGCCCGGCCAGCAGCTGTTCGGCCGGCTCGGTCCCGACGGTGGGCCAGACGAAGCGGCCGCGGAGGTAGCGGGAGAGCGCGGCCGGGGTGGCCCGGTCCTCGGTGATCGCGTAGACCGGGACGCCGGCCCGGCCCAGGCTGCGGATGGCGCCCACCCCGCCGTGGTGCAGCGGGTAGCGGCCGATCTTGACGACGAGCACCGGCACCCGTCTGTCGAGTCCGATGTCGAGCCCTCGGTCCCGTCCGTTGTCCAAGGCAGCCCCCCTGCTTGGTCCCGCTCCCCGATCGGTGGATCCATGATGCCCGGGGCACGGCCTGCGTCGACGCGCTTTCGCCAAGTCCCGTGCCGGGCCCCGGTCCAGGCCCCGGCGCCGCCGATCGCAAATCCGATCGAACCCATGACAGGGGAGCCGTTCCGTAGCAGCATGGACCCACCGATCAGGGAGCGGGACCAGGGCGAGACGGAACGTCATCAAGCTGGGGAGCTGAGCGATGAACGGTAGTGCACCTGTCGTGATCGTGGGGGCGGGACCGTACGGCCTCTCCGTGGCCGCGCACCTGGCCCGCGGCGCCGCACCGGTCCGGATCTTCGGCGGTGTGATGGACAGTTGGCGGACCAGGATGCCGACCGGCATGTACCTGAAGTCGACGCCCGACGCCTCCAGCATCTCGGCCCCCGGGGCCGGCAGCACCCTGGCCGACTTCTGCCGGGCGGAGGGCCGGGCCCCGCTGGACGAGCTGCACCCGATCCCGGTGGCGGACTTCGTCCGCTACGGCGAGTGGTTCCAGCGGCGGCTGGCGCCGCAGGCGGAGCCGGTGCCGGTGGCCAGGGTGGCCCGACTGCCGGAGGGCTTCCGGGTCACCCTGGAGGACGGCGAGTCCTTCGAGGCGCGGGCCGTGGTGGTCGCCAGCGGGCTGGCCGGGATCGCCCATGTGCCGTCGGCGCTGCGCGGGTTGGCGCCGAAGGGGCCGGATCCGACGGGGCCGCTGTCGCACAGCTCCCAGCACACCGGCTTCGCGGCCTTCGCCGGACGCCGGGTGGCGGTGATCGGCGCCGGGCAGTCCGCGCTGGAGAGCGCGGCGCTGCTGCACGAGGCTGGCGCCGAGGTCCGGCTGGTGGCCCGGGCGCCGAGGGTGCTCTGGGGCAGCCCGCCGCCGGTCGAGCGCCGCTCCGGGCTGTACCGCTCGGCCAAGCCGGACTCCCCGCTCGGTCCGGGCTGGTCGCACCTGGCGGTCAGTCAGCTGCCGCAGGCCGTCCGCCGGCTGCCGGTGCAGGCGCGGCTGCGGCTGGTGCGCCGGGTGCTCGGCCCCTCCGGCGGCTGGTGGCTGCGGGACCGGGTGGAGGGGCAGCTGCCGATCGCCACCGGGCGTCCGGTGCTGCGGGCCGAACCGGTCGGCGACGAGGTGCTGCTGACGCTGGGTTCGGCGGCGTCCGCGGTCACCCGCTCGGCGGCCGTCGGCGCGGGGACCGGAACGCTGACGGTGGACCACGTCCTCGCCGCGACCGGCTACCGGGTCGACGTCGCCCACCTGGACTGGCTGGCCGCCGAGGTGCGGACGGCCATCCGCCGGGTCCCCGGCACCGGTTCGCCGGTGCTCGACGAGTGGTCCTGCTCCAGCGTCCCCGGCCTCTACTTCACCGGGCTCGCCTCGGCGCCGACCTTCGGCCCGCTGCTGCGCTTCGTGGCCGGCACCGCCTTCACCGCCCCGCTGCTGGCGCGGGCGCTGGCCGAACCGTCGCCGGGCCGGCGGTAGCGGCGGAGCAGGGGCGTCCGATTGCGGCGCCGGTTGAGAGGGGAAGTAATAGCACGGTTGAGGTGGGGGATTTCGGCTGGGTTGGGAAATTCGACCCCAAGGGAGCGGAATCTCTTACGCGGGCTCCCGGGCCCGGGTACCGTTTCACTGGTGGGAGTCGACATACCGTGGGGGCGCCGACTCCCGGGAAAAGATCATGGAATTCGGATCATGGAATCCGAGAATGATCATTACCGGGCTCCGCTGGGGAATCGGAGCGGATGCCGGAGTTGCGAGGGGGATCTCGGCGGACCGGAGCAAAGGGGAGTCGGTCGGCGGAGAACTTGCAGGCCCGAACATACGGACGTTCGAATGTCGCGGCCTATGGCCGTGGGGGGAACCGAGGTGCCGTCATGAATGTACCCATGTCCAACACGTCCACCGTGCCTGAGCGCTGGGCGATCGACGAAGGGGAGGCGGTGGTGGAGGCCGTCGCCCCCGCCGTGCGCGGAGCAGCGGCCGGAGCACCCGCCGGGGCCGTCTCGGGGGAGTCGACCGGGTCGGTGCGGGTGCCCGTGCCCGTCCGTGGGGCGGTCAGCCTGATCGTCCCGGCCCGCAACGAGGCCGCGAACATCGGCTGGGTGCTGAACCGCATCCCCGACTGCGTCGACGAGGTGATACTGGTCGACGGCGAATCGACCGACGCCACCCTGGAGATGGCCCGGGCCACCCTGCCCTCGCTGCGCATCGTGCCGCAGCAGGGCCGCGGCAAGGGCAGTGCGCTGCGCACCGGCTTCCTCGCCGCCAAGGGCGAGTACATCGTCATGATCGACGCCGACGGCTCCATGTCGCCGCAGGAGATCCCGCGCTACCTCCACTTCCTGGAGAGCGGCTTCGACCTGGTCAAGGGCTCGCGCTTCACCGGCGGCGGCGGTTCGCTGGACATCACCATGCTCCGCCGGCTGGGCAACCGCGGGCTGCTGGCGCTGATGAACGTGATGTACCAGAGCTCGCTCACCGACCTCTGCTACGGCTTCGTCGCCTTCAACCGCAATGTCCTGGACCGGCTCGACCTCCAGTCCTCCGGCTTCGAGATCGAGACCGAGATCACCGTCCGGGCACTGCTGGCCGGGCTGCGGGTGGCGGAGGTGCCGACCCTGGAACTCCCGCGCCGCACCGGCCAGTCCAACCTGCGGACCTTCCGCGACGGGCACCGGGTGCTGCGCACCCTGCTCCGCGAGCGCAACGGGCGGCCCACGGGGGCCGGCCGGTGAAGCAGACCACCGTGCGGCCGTCGCCCGGAGCGACGGCCGCCGCTGGGCCGCCGCTGCGGTTGAACCCCGATCAGGCCCCGATCGACGTGACCGAGTTGGAGCTCGGCGACGGCAGCGGGACCCCCGAGCTGCTCCGGGTCGGCGGCCCCGGCCCGGTCCCGCCGGGGTACGTCCTCGCCCTGGTCCGGGTCGGCGGCCGTCCGGTCGGCATGGTCCAGGCCCTGGTCGGGCCCGAGGACGAGCCCGCCCGGCTGCTCGCCGCGACCGCCCGCCGGGAGCTCGGCGCGGAGCTGGAGGCCGCGGTCGCCGCGGCGCCCGCTCCGACCGCCGCGGCCGAGACCTACACCCCGCTCGCCACCATCGTGATCGCCACCCGGGAGCGTCCCGACCGGCTGGCCCGCTGCCTGGAGTCGGTGGAGGCGCTGCACTACCCGCGCCTGGAGGTCGTCGTCGTCGACAACGACCCGGTCACCGACGCCACCGCCGAGCTGATCCGGGGGCGCTACGCCGACCGGGTCCGCTACGTCCGCGAACCCGTCCGCGGCCTCGCCGCCGCCCACAACCGGGGCGTCGCCGAGGCCCTGGGCGAGATCACCGCCTTCACCGACGACGACGTGGTGATCGACCCCCGCTGGCTCACCGCCCTCGCGGCCGGCTTCACCGGCGCCGACGGCCGGAGCGACCCGCGGATCGGCTGTGTCACCGGGCTGATCCTGCCCGCCGAACTCCGGACCAGGACCCAGGTCATGCTGGAGGCCCACGGCGGCTTCACCAAGGGCTTCCGCCGGCGCGGCTGGCGGCTCGACCGGCCGCCGGCCGACGAGCCGCTGTTCCCCTTCACCGCCGGACGCTTCGGCTCCGGCGCCAACATGGCCTTCCGCACCGAGGTGCTGCGCGACCTCGGCGGCTTCGACCCGGCCGTCGGCACCGGCACCCCCGCCAAGGGCGGGGACGACCTGCTCTCCTTCTTCCGGACCGTGGTCAACGGGCACCACCTGGTCTACCAGCCGGAGGCCCTGGTCTGGCACCACCACCGGGAGCGTCCGGAGGACCTCGACAACCAGGCCTACGGCTACGGGGCCGGCCTCGGCGCCTATCTGACGGCGGCCGTCGCCCGCGAGCCGGGCATGCTCCCGGCACTGCTGCGCCGGCTGCCCGGCGGCATCCGCTACGCCCTGGACAACACCGGTGCCCGGCCCGACCCCGCCGACCGGGGAGCCGCCGACCGGGCGGCGCCCGGCCACGCCTGGCCGGCCCGACTCTCCCGGCTCCAGCGCCGGGGCCTGCTCTACGGGCCGGTGGGCTATCTGCGCAGCCGCCGCCTGGTCCACGGACTACCGCTGCCCTGGGAGGCGCGCCAGCATGACAACTGATCAGCGGAGCCGCTTCGTCCGGCCCGTCGCCGTCGAACTCCACATCGTCCTCGAACGCCTGGTCGCCGCCGCCGACAGCGGGCAGGCCCTGGACGCCTTCCTGCACGCCGCCGGGGCCGCGCAGATCGTCGCCGACCGGCTCCAGGGCGCCTCCGCGCTGCCGGTCCCGCCGCCGCTGCGGCTGATCCCGCCCAGGGGCGGGATCGGGCTGGCCCAGCGGCTGTTCGAGACCGGCGCCACCGCGCTGCGCGGTCGGCTCGGCCTCGCCGAATGGCACGTGCTGCTGCGCGACCTCGCCAATGTGCTGGCCGAGGCCGTCCTCGGGGACACCGCCGAGGACGCCGCCGGGGTGCTGCTCAGCGTCGCCACCGCGGTCGAGGACCTGCGCTCCGGCGTCCCGCCGCACACCGCCCGGCTGCTCGCCGGGGCGCTGCTGCACGACCCGTCCAGCTTCCGCGACCTCGACCTGCGGCCGGAGGACGTGGTCGCGCTCGCCGAGCGCTTCGCCGAGGAGCACCCGGACCGGGAGCGGCCGCTGCTGGTGCTCGGTCTGCGGTCCTCCGGCGGCTACATGGCGCCGCTGGCCGCCGCCGCCCTGGGGCGGCTGCAGTACCAGCACGTCGTCGCCCGGACCACCCGCCCCGGCGGGCCGCTGCTGCCCGAGGAGCCCCGGCTGCCCGAGTCGGTGCGCCGGGTCGGCGGACTGGTGCTGCTGCTGGGCGCCCCGGCCCGTTCCGGCGCCTCGCTCGCCTCGGTCGCCGCCCGCTTCACCGACGCCGGCTTCGCCCGGGAGCGGATCGTCCCGGCCTACCCCTCGCTCACCGACGACGCCCAGCCACCCCGGCTGCTGCGCCGCCACCCCACCGTCGTGCTCCCGGCCTCGCAGTGGCGGATCCGCAGGCTGCTCGACGCCGAGGCGCTCGGCTCGGCCGTCGCCGAGGTGCTGCCGCGCGGCACCGAGCTGGTCTCGCTGGAACACCTGGCCGAGCCCAGCCCGCCGACGCCCGGCGCGCACCGTTCGGTGGACTTCTCCGCCCTGGTCACCGGGGCCGACGGCGAGTCGCGGACGCTGCGGCTGAACGCCTGCGGCCTGCCGCTCGGCCAGGAGCCGCCCGCCGGATCCGGCCAACTGGGTGTAGTCGACGGAATTCTGATCACGGTACGGCCCGAGGAGCGGATACTGGCCGACGGGGGGTCCTGAGGCCGAGGGTCTTGAGGGTGAGGGAGCCTGACCGCCGGGGGACGCAGGGGGGCGATCCGAGATGGGGAAGAAGCAGCATGCGCCGGACCGGGGCGGCGACCGTGACCAGGAGCGCGGTCGGCTGACCGCGCTGGTCGGCCGACTGCCGCTGATCGGGCGCTTCGTCAGCGGCGACCCGCTGCTGCGCAACGGCGTGGTGCTGACCCTGGCCTCACTGGCCGCGTCGGTGCTGGGCGCGGCCTACTGGTCCGTCGCCGGGCTGCACTACAGCGTCGGCAACGTCGGCCGGAACTACTCGGCCGTCTCCATGGTGATGTTCCTCGGCGGCGTCTCCCAGCTGAACCTGGCGGACGTGATGGTGCGCTTCGCGCCCTCCGCCGGACGGAACACCCGGCGGATCGTCTCCCGGGCCTACCTGGCCTCGGTGCTGGTGGGGCTGGTGACCTCGGTCGGCTTCGTGCTGCTGATCCCCTGGCTCTCACCGGCCCTGATGTTCCTGCACACCCCGCTGATGGGCGGGGTGTTCGTGCTCGCCGTCACCGTCTACAGCATCTTCATCCTCCAGGACGGGGTGCTCACCGGGCTGCGGCGGCCCAACTGGGTGCTCGGCGAGCAGGTGCTGTTCTCGGTGTCCAAGCTGGCCGCGGTGATCGGGCTGAGCCTGGTCGCCACCGACTCCGGCATCCTGCTCTCCTGGACCGTGGCGCTGGTGATCGCGCTGCTCTACGTCAACGTCTACCTCTTCGGCTTCGCCATCCCGGGGCGCGAGCGCGAGGTCAGCCGGATGGAGCGACGGCCCTCCTGGGCCCGCGACGCGCTGCCCGGCGACGTCACCGGGCTGCACCTGCTGCCGCTGGAGTCCACCCAGGGCGTGGTCCGGTTCACTGCCCTGACCTATGTCGGCGGGCTGTTCTGGCTGGCGGCGACGATGCTGCCGCAGGTGCTGATCCTCAACATCCTCGGCCCGGACGACAGCGCCTACTTCTCCATCAGCTGGGTGATCACCACCATGCTGTACGTGATCAGCACCAATATGGGCTCCTCGATAGTGGTCGAGTCGGCCGGCGACCCGAGGCGGCTGGCCCGGGCCGCGCGCACGGTGCTGCGGGACACCGGCAAGCTGCTGATCGGCGCGGTGGCGGTGCTGATGCTCGCGGCCCCGCTGGTGCTGCGGCTGTTCGGCCCCAACTACCCCGGCCACGCCACCCTGCTGCTGCGGCTGCTGGCGCTGTCCGCACTGCCCAACCTGATCACCTCGACCGCGCTGGCCGCCTTCCGGGTCCGCCGCCGGGTGGGCATGGTGGTGCTGGTGTACGGGGCGCTGTTCGCCCTGGTCTTCGGGCTGTGCGTGGTGCTGGTGCCGAGGATGGGCCTGGCCGGGATGGGCATGGCCTGGCTGCTGGCGCAGCTCGTGGTGGCCGGGGCGCTGCTGGTCTTCCGCAGCGCCTGGCTGCCGGCCGAGGCCCTGGTCCGTCCGCACGAGGGCCGACCGGCGGAGACCATCCCGCTGGGCCCGCTGCAGCCCCAGCCCCAAGCCCATACCCAGACCCAGACCCGCGAGTGGGTCGGCGTCGAGGAGGAACATTGACCGCGGTCGGAAGGGGGTGCGGGGATGTCCGCAGCCGATGAACGAGTCCCGGTGAGCGCCCGGATCCCGGTGCTGCTCTACCACGCCGTGACCGAGGACCCGCCGCCCTGGATCGCCCAGTACACGGTGCGCCCCAAGGAGTTCCTGGCGCAGCTGGACGCGATCCGGGACAGCGGCCGGACCGCGCTCACCGCGACCGGGCTGGTCGACGCGCTCGCCGGCCGGGCCCCGCTGCCGGAGCGGCCGATCGTGGTCACCATCGACGACGGCTTCGCCGACCTGCCCCGGTTCACCGGGCCGGCCCTGGCCGCGCGCGGGCTCGCCGCGACCGCGTACCTCACCACCGGGGCCATCACCGGCGATCCGGACTGCCTGCTGCCGTCCGCGCCGATGATGACGCTGGACCAGGTGGCCGAGGTGGCCGACTGCGGCCTGGAGATCGGCGCGCACACGGTCACCCATCCGCAACTGGACACCCTGTCGGCGCGCGCGGTGCGCCGGGAGCTGCAGCTGCCCAAGGCGGTGCTGGAGGAGCAGCTGGGCCGACCGGTCCCGGCCTTCGCCTACCCGCACGGCTACAACAGCCCGTCGGTGCGCCGACTGGTGCGCGAGGCCGGCTACACCTCGGCCACCGCCGTCCGCAACGCCCTGAGCTCCACCCGGGACGACCCCTTCCGGATCGCCCGGCTGATGCTGAAGAGCACCGACACCACCGCCGACCTGGCCTTCTGGCTGGAGGGCCTGGGCGCGCCGGTGGCCCCCTACCCCGACCGGTTGCGGACGGTCGGCTGGCGGGCCTACCGCCGCTCCCAGGCCGTGCTCCACGGCCCGACCTTCGCGGGGTAGCCGGCCCGGCGCGGGGGCTCAGTCCTGCCGCGCCCGCAGCCTCGGCAGCAGCGCGGCGACGGTGGTGAGCGCGGCCAGGATCAGCAGGGTCCTGCGGCCGCTGAAGGCGCCGGCCAGCATCAGCGCGGTGGAGGCCAGCACCAGCACGGACAGGCTGAGCATCACCACCAGCAGCACGGTCTGCCCGGCCTCGGACCCGCCCTCGCCGGTGTCGAGCCGGAGGCCGGCCGGGCGGTCGTTGGGCGGCGCGGTCCGCAGCGCCGCCCGGAACAGGCCCAGCACCGCCAGGCCCGGACAGAACAGCAGGTAGCAGCCGACCACGGCCATCCGCAGCGGGGCGGCGTCGGCGACGGCCGAGACGCAGAGCAGGGTGACCCAGCCGCTGGCGGCCAGCGGCAGCCGGGAGAGCGGCAGCCGGGTGACGGAGGGCAGGGCGGGCAGGGTCATGGGGTGCTCCCAGCGGCCGGGGCGGCCGGCAGTTCCTCGAAGACGGAGCCGTCGGCGTCGTGCAGGATCAGCTTGAACCTGGGCGAGGCCGCGAGCGACTTCTCGATCACCGGGACGGCCCCGGGCGGCAGCAGCCCGTCCATCTCGGCGTCGGCCTCCTCGGCCCGGGTGAGCACCACGTAGACGTGGGCCGGCGGCAGGATGTAGTCGGTCTCCCTGGGCCGGGTGAGGAAGGCGGCGGCGTTCTGCAGCAGCAGGGTCATGTCGGCCGGGTCGAGGTCGGAGAGCCAGAGCTGCTGCGGGTACTTGTCGTAGTTCCGGTAGGCGTCCGGGAAGTTGGAGGTGGCGCCGACGATCAGCGAGCCCGGCGGGGCCTGGGCGAACATCGCGTCCACCAGCGAGATCTCGCCCGGCGGGAAGTAGTTGACCCGGTCCTTGCCGTAGTAGCTGGGCCAGAAGCAGGCCGCGAGCAGGCCGAGGATCCCGAGGCTGAGCGCGGAGGTGCGCAGCGGCTGCACCGGCAGCAGGGCCGCCGGACGGCCCCAGGAGGGGGTGTGTGTGGTGCGGGGCTTGGGCTGGAGCGCGGCGGCGGCGAAGAAGGCGAGCCCGGGCAGGGCGAACATGAAGACCCGGAAGATCATCTCGCCGCCGTAGTTGTTGGCGACGGCCATCGGGATCGGCGAGACCCCGAGCAGCAGCAGCGGCAGTCCGGTGCGGCGCAGCGGCGGGTGTCGCAGCACGCCGACCACGGCCAGCAGCGCGACCATCCCGGACAGCCCGCGGTCCAGATAGGAGATGGTGACCGGGCCGAGCCCGGTGGGTGTGGTGCCGCCGCCGGCCTGGGAGTTGGCCAGCAGGTTGCCGAAGGTCTGCTCCATGGCCGGCAGTTGCAGCTTGAAGAAGGCCAGGGCGGAGGTGAAGTCCCAGACCGCGGGGATGGCGCAGACCAGCACCGCGAGCCAGATGTTGCGGTAGCGGCGGGTCAGGCAGAGCGCGACCAGGCCGACCGCCAGCATCACCGGGGTGAGCTGGTGGGCGGCGGAGATGGCCAGCAGGATCGGGGTGAGCAGCACCATCCACAGCGTCCGGGTCCGGCGGTCCAGCGGGGTGCGCGGGGTCGCCGAGAGCGGGTAGCCGGAGTCCAGCGCCGAGCCCAGGTCGGACCTGGGCGCCCGGCCCAGGTGCCGCAGCACGACCGCCAGCACGCCGAGGTAGAGGAAGAAGCCGAACGCCTGCGGGGAGAAGTAGTCCTGGCCGACCCAGTTGCCCAGGAAGAAGATCCACAGGGCGGTCCAGACCAGCCGCTGGTCCCGGCTGAAGGTCCGGAAGACCAGGTAGAGCGGGACGATCAGGATCAGGCTGGAGACGAACGGGGACCAGGCGGCGTAGGAGAGCGCGGTGTTGATGCCGAGCAGCCGGATCAGCGCGGTGTTGGCGGCGAAGAAGCCGGCCCACTGGTCGTAGGGCGCCATGTCCCCCAGCCGGTTGCTGAGGTCCAGGTGACCGCCGTTGGCGAGCAGCCGGTCGATGATGTCGATGTGCTTCCAGGTCCATGCGTACAGCAGGGTGTGGTAGACCACCGCCGAGGTGGCCCGCTGGACCACCAGCAGCCCCACGGTGTACGCGGCCGGCCAGATCGGATGCCGTCCGGGTCGGCGCAGCGCCCCGACGAAACCGGCCAGCAGCAGCACGATCGAGGCCCAGTAGGTCCACGGCAGGGCGGCGACCAGTCCGAAGCCGCCCAGGTCGGAGACGTCGACCTGGCGGACCGAAAGCGCCCACAGGCCCAGCGCGGCGACCAGGGGCAGCAGCAGGCCGGCGGCGGCGCGTCCGGGGCGGGGGTCGGGCTCCTCGTCGTCCGACCCGGCGGCGGCCCCGGCGGCGCCCTGATGGGAGGTCAGGAAGATCTGCCGGGTGCGGCCCAGCAGGTAGCCGAGGGCGGTCACCAGCACGCCCAGGGCCAGTGCCGGGACGGTGGACAGCGGGTAGCGGCCGGGGCCCGGCCGGAGCGCCCGGCCGAAGGCGCGGGGGATGGTCCGGCTGAGGTAGGCCCGTTCGGAGGCCAGCGCCAGCCGGGGACCGGTCATCCGGCTGACGGCCGACTTGGACAGGCCCTCCCTCCAGCAGCGGTCGAGGAAGTACTTCCAGGTGCCGCGCGCCGCGCCGACCCGGTGCCGGACCACGGCGTCCGGCTGGTAGAGGATCACCCCGTCCTGGTAGTGCAGCCCGGCCCGGATGCAGAGCTCGGTCTCCTCGCAGCCGAGCGGCAGCGTCCCGGTCCGGCCGAGGTCGTGGCTGAAGCCCCCGACGGCGCCGAAGACCTCGCGGCGCAGCGACATGTTGGCGCCGATCATGTTGCGGACCGGCACGGCCTCCTGGGGCATCCCGGTGTAGGTGCAGCCGACCACCCAGTCGAACTCGGTAGGGAACCAGGTGGGGCGGCCGACCTCCCAGTCGGGCTCTATCCAGCCGCCCACGCCGATCACCTTCGGGTCCCGGTAGCCGTTCAGCAGCTGCCTGGTCCAGTCGGGCGCGGCGGCGGCGTCGTCGTCCAGGAAGGCGACCACGTCCCCCCGGGCGGCGGCGATCCCGGTGTTGCGGGCCCCGGAGAGGCCCTGGCGCTCGGAGTTGGGGATCACTTCGAGGTCGGGGAAGGCGGCCCGGGCCCGGGCGTACAGCTCCGGGTTGTGGTCGGTGACCAGCACGACCTGGTCGGCCGGGCGCTCCTGGTCGCGCAGCGACTGGAGCGAGGCCAGGATGTCGCCCCAGCGGTCCAGGGTGTAGGCGCAGACGACGACGGTCAGGGTCAGCCGGTTGGTCGGGTCGTCGACGTCGGCCGGTGCTGCCGAGTGCGCCGGTGTTCCGTACGCCGGTGCCCCGTGCCCCGGTGTCCCGTGCCCCGGCGTCTCGGAAATGACCTCTTGCACCATGCGTCGTCCCCCCATAGGCACCGCCTCTCCCCTTCAGCACAGCATACGGAGCCCACCTGCGGTGCGGACCTGATCCACTCTCAAATCTGCTCCGGGATTCCGGTAGAACACCTGGGAGGACCTCCTCCGGGTAAGGGATTCGGGCGGGAGGCGTGAGAGATCCAGAGGTGAACCGGGACCGGCCCATAAACGTCCCTCGAAATGGGCACCATTGGCTGGGGCGGCCGTTCGGGCGACGGCGCGGAAGGCGTGGCGGTAGGGAACGTACGGGGGGACCGACCGATGGACGACGTGTCAGTGATAATTTGCGTGTACACCGAGGACCGCTGGGACGACCTGCTGGCCGCGGTCGACTCGGCGCTGAAGCAGAGCCTGCCGCCGGCCGAGGTCATCGTGGTGGTGGACCACAACCCCCGGCTGCTGCTCCGGCTCCGCGCCCGGATGGCCGGCACCGAAGGCGTGACGGTTCTGGCCAATGCGCGGACCCGGGGCCTGTCGGGGGGCCGCAACACCGGGTTGGCCCGGGCCCGCAGCGGGATCGTCGCCTTCCTGGACGACGACGCGGTCGCCGAACGCGACTGGCTGCGCTGGTTCGCGGACGGCTTCGCCGAGCCCGAGGTGATGGGCGTGGGCGGGCTGACCGTCCCGGTCTGGGCCTCCGGGCGGCGCCCCGGCTGGTACCCGGAGGAGTTCGACTGGGTGCACGGCGCGACCTACCGGGGGATGCCGACCGGTCGGGCCCGGGTGCGCAACGTCCTCGGCGGCAACGCCGCGTTCCGGCGCAGCGCCTTCGACGTCGCCGGGGAGTTCAGCCCCGGCATCGGCCGGGGTGCGGACGCCGGGAGGACCGGCCGGGCGATGCGCCCGCTGGGCGGCGAGGAGACCGAGCTGTGCATCCGGATCCACCAGCACCGCCCCGGCTCGGTCTTCCTCTTCGACGACCGCTCGGTGATACACCACAAGGTCCCGGCCGAGCGTGAGCGCTTCGGCTACTTCCGCACCCGCTGCTGGGCCGAGGGCCTGTCCAAGGCGCAGGTGGCCGGGAGCGTCGGGGTCGGCGACGGGCTTTCGACCGAGCGCCACTACGCCTCCAGGACGCTGCCGGCCGGGATCCTGCGCGGACTGGGCGAGGCGGCCCGGGGCGACTACACCGGGCTGGCCCGGGCCGGGGCCATCGTCTCCGGCGGACTCACCACCCTGGGCGGCTACGCGTTCGGCCGTTGCCGACAGCGGCTGCGCCCGACCGGAAGGCGGATTCCGTGACCCTGCAGTTGACGGACAATCAAGAAGTTTTGTCGGTACCGGTACTGATGTACCACTCGGTCTGCGCCGAGCCGACGCCGGAGACCAGGGCGCTCTCGGTGCACCCGGACGCCCTCGCCGTCCAGCTGGAACTGCTCGACGGGCTCGGCTGCACCGCCGTCACCATGGACACCCTGGTCCGGCACTGGCGGGCCCGGGCACTGGGCGCGGCGACGGAGCCGCTGCCGGCCCGACCGGTGGTGCTCACCTTCGACGACGGCTATGCCGACTTCCACCGCGAGGTGCTGCCGCTGCTGCTGCGGCACCGGGCCGCCGCCAGCCTCTACGTCACCACCGGCTGGCTGGCCGACGCCGGGGCGCAGCGCGACGGGCGTCCGCCGGCGCCGATGCTCAGCTGGGGCGCGCTGGCCGAGGTCGCGGCCGAGGGGGTCGAGATCGGCGGCCACAGCCACAGCCACCCGCCGCTGGACCAACTGTCGGGCCGAGGGCTGCGGGTGGAGCTGATGCGCAATCAGGACCTGCTGGAGGCGCGGCTGCAGCGGCCGGTGACCACCTTCGCCCACCCCTTCGGCCACTCCGACGCCCGGGTCAGGTCCGCGGTGCGGGACTGCGGCTACCGGGGGGCGTGCGCGGTGGCCAACGCCATGGCCGAGCCCAGGCAGGGGCCGTTCGCGCTGTCCCGGCTCACGGTCCGTCGCAGCACCACCCCCGAGGACTTCCTGGCGCTGGTCCAGGGCCGGGAACTGCTCCGGCTCTACGGCCGGGACCGGGTGCTGACCCGGGGCTACGCCCTGGTCCGGGCCGGTCGGCGGAGCCTGCGCCGGGCCGCGCGGCTCGGCGCGCTCGGCCGGGCGGAGTAGCAGCGCCGCCCGCAGCCGCGGGACCGGGGCACGGGGGGAAGAGTGAACCTGCTCCCGTCCCTGACGTCAAGAGCGGGGCGGTGGTCGCCGCGGCCGGGCGCGGGCCCCGGTGCGGCCGCCGGTCCCGTCCCACCTGCGGCTGTCGTTCGGCGGCGGGGGGCGGGCCGACGTACGGTCAGGAAATCTTCGGGACGGGCAGGTTGCGGTCCGGACGAGGGACCGGGTAGACCGTCGGGGACGGTCGGTGGGCAGCCTGCCGGCTTCTCTTATACTCATCACGAACCGTAGTCCCGTGCGTACTCTGGGGTGGAACGGGTCGGCTATCCGGGTGAGGCGAGGATGACCTTCGGAGTCCAGGGGCGGCGCGGCGGGGAACTCCCCGCGGAGGTGACCAGCTTCGTCGGCCGGACCGAGGAACTGGCCGCCGTGCGACGGATGCTGACGGCGTCGCGGATGGTCACCCTGACCGGCCCCGGCGGCGTCGGCAAGACCCGGGTCGCGCTGCGGGCCGTCGCCCCGCTGCGCGAGCACTACCCGGACGGCGTGCACCTGGTGGAGCTGTCCGCGCTGAAGGACCCGGAGCTGCTGCCGCGCACCGTGTGCGCGGCCCTGGGCCTGGTCGAGCAGACCGCCCGCCCCGCCCTGGACCTGCTCACCGAGTACCTGGACGGTCGGACCGCGCTGCTGCTGCTCGACACCTGCGAGCACCTGGTCGACGCCTGCGCCATGCTGGCCGACCTGCTGCTGCGGGACTCGCCCGGGGTGAGCATCCTGGCGACCAGCCGCCAGCCGCTGGACGTCCCCGGCGAGCACACCCTGGTCGTCCCGCCGCTGCCGGTGGAGGAGGAGGGCGCGGACGGCGCCGGCGCGGTGGCGCTCTTCGCCCAGCGCGCCGCCGCCGTCCGCCCCGGCTTCGCGCTCACCGAGGCGACCAGCGCGGACGTGGTCGCCCTCTGCCGCCGGCTCGACGGCATCCCGCTGGCCATCGAACTGGCCACGGTCCGGCTCCGGGCGATCCCGCTGGACCAGCTCGCGGCCCGGCTGGAGGACCGCTTCCGGCTGCTCACCGGCGGCCGCCGGACGGCGCTGCCGCGCCACCAGACCCTGCGCACCACCATCGGTTGGAGCCATGAACTGTGCTCGCCGCAGGAACGGTTGCTCTGGGCCAGGCTCTCGGTCTTCGCCGGCTCCTTCGACCTGGCCGCGGTCGAGGCGGTCTGCTCCGGCGGCGAACTCGCCCCGGACGAGGTGCTGGAGCAACTGATCGGCCTGGTCGACAAGTCCGTGGTGCTCCGGGTCGACGAGCCGTCAGGGACCCGCTACCGCCTGCTGGACACCATCCGCGAGTACGGCGCCGAGTGGCTGGCGCAGAGCGGCGGCACGGAGCAGCTGCGCGAGCGCCATCTCGACCACTACCGCTCGCTGGCCGCCGACTTCGCCGCCGTCTTCTTCAGCGACCAGCAACTGCCCCGGTTCCGGGCGCTGCTGCAGGAGCAGGCCAACCTCCGCACCGCGCTGGACCTCGCCCTGTCCCGGCACGACCCGGCCGCGCTGGCGCTGGCCCTGGACCTGTGGGGCTACTGGGTCTGCGCCGGGCTGCTGGCCGAGGGCCGGCACTGGCTGGTCCGGGCGCTGGCGGAGGTCCCGGGACCGACCGCCGACCGCGCTGCCGGGCTCACCGAGGTCGCCCACTTCGACCTGCTGATGGGCGACTACCGCGAGGTCGGGGCGCGGCTGGAGGAGGCCCGGGGAATCGCCCTGGCCCTGGAGGACCCGGCGCTGCTCGGCTTCGTCGAGCAGTACCGGGGCCTGTACGGGGTCGCGCGGGAGGACTGGGAGGCCGCGGACCGGCGCTTCGCCCGCGCCCGGGGGCTGCTGCAACCGCTCGGCGACCGCTTCGCGCTGGCCGTGCTGACCAATCTGGAGGTGGTCGGGCTGATCGGCCGGGCCCACCCGGAGCGCGCCCTGGAGCTCTCCGGCCGGGCGCTGGCCGACATCGCCGACCAGCGGGGGGAGCGCTGGATCCGGGGCTACCTGCTGGTCTTCCGGGGCATGGCGCTGTGGCTCAGCGGCGAGCAGGAGGAGTGCGCCCGCACGGCCAGGGAGGCACTGGGGGTCAAGGGCGACCTGGAGGACGTCGTCGGGCTGGCCTACAGCCTGGAGCTGCTGGCCTGGAGCGCCGCCTCCCAGGGCCGCCCGGTCCGGGCGGCCTGGCTGCTGGGGGCGGCCGACGAGCAGTGGCGCAAGGCCGGCCGGCCGCTCAGCGGGGTCGGCGCGATGCTGGTGCACCAGGTCGAGTGCGAGCGGCTGGCCCGCACGGAGCTCGGCGACGCCCGCTTCGAGCAGGTCGCCCTGATGGGCCGGCGGCTGCCGTCGCCGCGGGTGGTGGAGTCGGCGCTCTCGGACGTCGACCTGCCGAGCGCGCTGCCCCGGCAGTCCGTGCCGTCGACCGGCTCCCGCCCCGAGCTGTCGGAGCGCGGCGAAGCGACGGACCGCGCCGAGCCGCTGACCCGCCGGGAGCGCGAGGTCGCCGCCCTGGTCTCCGCCGGGCTGTCCAACCGCGAGGTCGCGGAGCGCCTGGTCATCTCCAAGCGGACGGCCGACGCCCATGTCGAGCACATCCTCGCCAAGCTGGGCATCTCCTCCCGGACGGAGATCACCGCGCTGCTCGGCGAGCCCGGCTAGGTACGCCAGGGGTGGGAGATCGGTATACCGATCCGGGGCCGATACCGATGCCGGGGGTTCCGCCGCCGCCGGAGACTGGTGCCGCGCCACCACCCCGGGCCCGCCCGGGGTGCGGCGAACGCGTCGCGGTACCGCCGAACCACCTGAGGGGCTCCCCCGGTTCCACAGGAGGCGTTACCGCGGCGCGGTCCCCAGCCGGCCCCGGTGGGCCTCCCGGCCCGCTTCCCCGCCTGCCTCCCCGAGCCCGAGACGGATCGCGACATGGACCACGCCCCGCACCTCCCCGACCCGCTGGACGGCCTGCTCGGCCGCGCGGACGAACTCCGGGCGCTGCGCCGCGGGCTGGCCCGGGAGCGGCTGGTCACCCTCACCGGCACGGCCGGGATCGGCAAGACCAGACTGGCCCTGGCCGCCGCCGCGACCGCGGCCGGGAGCCCGGCCGGAGGGCCCGGCGCCCGCGCCGTCCGGTTGGTGGACCTCGACGGACTGCTCGACGCCGACCTGCTCGCCTGCACCCTGTCCCGCGCCCTGGGCCTGCCCGACCGGCCCGGCATCTCCGAACTGGCCTCGCTGGGCCTGGGGTTGGCCGCCGGGCCGGTCCTGCTGGTGCTGGACGGCTGCGAACGGCTGGCCGGCCGGGGCGCCGCCACCGTGCAGTACCTGCTCGGCGCCTGCCCGGAGCTGAACATCCTGGCGGTCGGACGCCGGGCGGTCGGCCTGGCCCACGAGCACGAGATCGTCCTGGGGCCGCTGGCGGAGGGCGCGGCGACGGCGCTGCTGGCGCTCCGGGCCCGGCGGCAGGGGACGCCGCTGCCGCTGCGCGGCAGCGGCCGCTCGGACGCGCTGCCGCTGTGCCACCTGCTCGACCGCAACCCGCTCGCCATCGGCCTCGCCGCCGTCCAGCTGGGGGAGCTGAGTCCACGTCGGCTGATGGCCGAGATCGCCCGGCCCTCCGGCCTGCTCGCGCTCCAGGGCCGGACGGCGGGCGGCGAGGCCGAGCCGGCCCGCAACCGGAGCCTGCGCGCCTCGGCCGAGTGGAGCCACGACCTCTGCACCGAGTCCGAGCAGCTGCTCTGGGCCCGGCTGTCGGTGGTCCCGGCCGGCTTCGACCGCGCCGAGGCCCATCGGACCTGCGCCGACGAACTGCTGCCGGGGCACCGGTTGGACACCGCCTGGGAGGGCCTGCTGGACGGCTCGGTCCTGCTGGCCGACACGGTCGGCCGGGGCCGCTACCGGCTGCCCGCGCTGCTCCGCGCCTACGGCAGGGAGCAGCTGCGCCGACTGGCCGCCGGGCGCCACGGCGACGGCTCGGCGGAGTCGCTGCGCTCGCACTACTGAGCGGCCGCCGCCTGCTGGGCCCGCTGCACCAGCCGCAGCGGCAGCGCGGGCGCCCCGGCCCAGTGCAGATGCAGGTAGGAGGCGTGCACGGCGGCCCCGGCGAAACCCTCGGTGCGGGGCCCGTCCGGACCGCGCCAGCCCCAGGCCGGGTCCTGGCCCGCGCCGGGCTCGCAGCGGGTGCGGTGGAACTCGTGCCCGTTGACCCGGGTGCCGGTGGGCGCCAGCGGGCTGTCGGAGAGCGCCACCGCCTCCCGGTAGCCGAGGGTCAGCCGCTCGGTCATCCGCGCCTCGGTGTCCAGCACCCCGCACATCGGCAGCCCGTCCAGCGAGCGGCCGAGGTAGAGCAGCCCGGCGCACTCGGCGGCGATCGGCGCGCCGCGCGCGGCCAGCGCCGCGACCGCCGCGCGCAGCGGGGCGTTGGCGGACAGCTGGGCCGCGTAGACCTCGGGGAAGCCGCCGCCGACGACCAGCGCCGAGGTCCGCTCCGGCAGCGCGTGGTCGCGCAGCGGGTCGAAGGGCGCGACCTCGGCCCCGGCGGCGGCCAGCAGTTCGGCGTTCTCGGCGTAGGAGAAGGAGAAGGCGGCGCCGGAGGCCAGCGCCACCACCGGCCGTCCGGCCGCGGGGTCCGCCGGACCGCCCAGCGCGGCGATCTCGCCCGCCGCGCTCCACGGCGCGTCCGGCAGCGGGGGAGCGGAGCGGGCCAGCGCCAGCAGCGCGTCCAGGTCGACGCCCGCTCGAACCAGCTCGCCCATGTCGCGGACGGCGCGCAGGGCCTCGGCGTCCCGCTCCACGGCCGGGACCAGCCCCAGGTGCCGGCTGGGCGTGGCGACCGCCGCGCTGCGCCGGACGACGCCCAGCACCTGCACCCCGCCGCCTTCGTCCAGCGCCTCCCGGAGCAGTTGCTCGTGCCGGTCCGAGGCCACCCGGTTGAGGATCACCCCGCCGATCCGGACCTCGGGGTCCCAGGAGGCGAAGCCGTGCACCAGCGCGGCCACCGAACGGCTCTGCGAGGAGGCGTCGACCACCAGCACCACCGGCGCCCGCAGCAGCTTGGCCACATGCGCGGTGGAGGCGAACTCCCCGCGTCCGGCCGCACCGTCGAACATCCCCATCACCCCCTCGACCACGGCGATGTCCGCCCCCGCCGCGCCGTGCAGCAGCAGCCCCGCCAACCGCTCGGGCCCGGCGAGGAAGGCGTCCAGATTCCGCCCGGCCCGCCCGGCGGCCAGCGCGTGGTACCCGGGGTCGATGTAGTCGGGCCCGACCTTGTGCGGCGAGACCGCGAGCCCGCGCCCGGCGAGCGCGGCCATCAGCCCGGTGGCGATCGTCGTCTTGCCACTGCCCGACGACGGCGCGGCGATGACGACACGGGGAAGGTGCATTCGGCCATTCTTTCGCACGGCGGCCGTGGTCAGGACCGGCTCACCACTCGATGCCGCGCTGGCCCTTGCGGCCCTCGTCCATCGGGTGCTTGACCTTGGTCATCTCGGTGACCAGGTCGGCCGCGTCGACCAGCGCCGGAGGCGCGTTGCGGCCGGTGATCACCATGTGCTGGCTGCCGGGGCGGTCCTTCAGCACCGCCAGCACCTCGTCGGTGTCGATCCAGCCCCAGTGCAGCGGGTAGGTGAACTCGTCCAGGACGTAGAGCCGGTAGGTCTCGGCCGCGAGGTCGCGCTTGACCTGCTCCCAGCCCTCGCGGGCGGCCTCCTCGCTGTCGGCGATGGTGCGCTGCACCCAGGACCAGCCCTCGCCCATCTTGTGCCAGGCGACCGTGCCGCCCTCGCCGCTGTCGCCGAGGACCCGTAGTGCGTGCTCCTCGCCGACCTTCCACTTCGCCGACTTGACGAACTGGAACACCCCGATCGGCCAGCCCTGGTTCCAGGCCCGCAGCGCCAGTCCGAAGGCGGCCGTCGACTTGCCCTTGCCGGGCCCGGTGTGGACCGCCAGCACGGGCAGGGTGCGGCGCTGACGGGTGGTCAGGCCGTCGTCGGGAACGGTGGTCGGCTGTCCCTGCGGCATGGCTACGCCGCCTCCTTCTGGATCGTGTGCACGAGTCGGGTGACGCTGTCGGCGGCCAGCTCGTCCAGTCGGACGGCCGTCCCGCCCAGGTGGGTCGCCAGTTCGGCGGCCAGGCCGAGCCGGACCGGACCGCTCTCGCAGTCCACCACGATCGCGGCGGTGCCCTGCGCGGCCAGCAGCTGTGCCGCGCGCCGGGCGTCCGGCAGCGCGGTCGCCCCGGAGGTCGCCCGGCCGTCGGTCACCACGACCAGCAGCGGACGGCGGCGGGGGTCCCGCAGCCGTTCGAGGCGCAGCGTCTCGTGGGCCCGCAGCAGCCCGGCCGCCAGCGGTGTCCGGCCGCCGGTCGGCAGCTGCTCCAGCCGGGCCGCGCCGACCTCCACCGAGGAGGTCGGCGGCAGCGCCAGCGTCGCCTCCGCGCCCCGGAAGGTGATCAGACCGACCTTGTCGCGCCGCTGGTAGGCGTCCATCAGCAGCGACAGCACCGCGCCCTTGACCGCCGACATCCGCTGCCGGGCCGCCATCGATCCGGAGGCGTCCACCACGAACAGCACCAGGTTGGACTCGCGGCCCTCGCGCACCTGCTGGCGGAAGTCGTCCCGGCGCAGCCGCAGGGCCAGGCCGTCCCGGCCGCGCGCCAGCTGGTGCGGGGCCGCTGCGGTCAGCGTCGCGGTCAGGTGCAGCCGCTGCAGCGCGCCGCTGGGGCGCGCCGCGCGGATGGTGTGGCCCCCCGTGTCGGTCCGGGCCCGCGAGCGCCGCCCGGCGGTGCCCTCGCCCGTTCCCGGGACCTGGTAGAGCCGGGTCCGGTAGGGCTCGCCCGCCGAGGCGGCCGGCGCCTCCCCGGAGCCGGGGCCGGCGCCGGAGCCGCGCTGCTCGCCGCCGGACGTCTCGGCCCCGGCGCCGCTGTCGGGCTGCTCGCCCGCACCGTCCGCACCGCCGTCCGCACCGCCGTCCGAGGGCGCGTCCTGGCCGCCCCCGCCCCGCCGCCGCTCGGCGGGCCGTCGTCCTCCGGGCCCTCGCCCGGGTCCTCCTCCGGGCCGGCCGACTGCTGCAGGGTCTGTTCCAGCTTCTCCTCGTCCAACCCCGGTGCGTCGAAGGGGTTGCGCCGGCGCCGGTGCGGCAGGGCGAGCTTGGCCGCCGTCCGCACGTCCTCGGCCAGGACGGTGGTCCGACCCGCCCACGCCGCCAGCGCGACGGCGGTCCGCGCCATCACGATGTCCGCCCGCAGCCCGTCCACCTCGAACGCGGCACAGGTGGCGGTGATCTGCCGGAGCGCCGTGTCGGTGAGCACCACCTGCGGCAGCAACTGCTGGGCGGCGAGCACCCGTTCGGCGAGCTTCCGCTCGTCCTCGGCCCAGCGTCCGGCGAAGCCCTCCGGGTCGGCGTCGTAGCCGAGCCGGCGGCGGACCACCTCGGCCCGCTGCTCGGGGTCGCGGGTGGCGGCGATCTCGACGGTCAGCCCGAAGCGGTCCAGCAGCTGCGGACGCAGCTCGCCCTCCTCCGGGTTCATCGTGCCGACCAGCAGGAACCGCGCGGCGTGCCGTACCGACACCCCCTCGCGCTCGACGTAGGACTGCCCCATCGCGGCGGCATCCAGCAGCAGGTCGACCAGGTGGTCGTTGAGCAGGTTGACCTCGTCGATGTAGAGCACGCCCCGGTGGGCGGCGGCCAGCAGCCCCGGCTCGTAGGCCTTGACCCCCTCGGCCAGCGCCCGCTCCAGGTCCAGCGAGCCGACGATCCGGTCCTCGGAGACCCCGACCGGCAGTTCGACCAGCCGGGTGGCCCGGTCCGAGGCCGGGTCGCCGGCGGCGTGCGGGCCGTCCGGGCACTGGGCGTCCGGCGCGGCCGGGTCGCAGGCGAAGCGGCAGCCGTCGACGACCCGCAGCGCGGGCAGCAGCCCGGCCAGCGCCCGGACGGCGGTCGACTTGGCGGTCCCCTTCTCGCCCCGGACCAGCACCCCGCCGACGGCCGGGGAGACGGCGTTCAGCAGCAGCGCGAGCCGCAGGTCGTCCATGCCGACGATCGCGGTGAAGGGATAGCGGGCGCTCATCCGGGCGTGCCTCCTCGGTGGGTCGGGACGGTGGTGCGCGGCGTCGGTCGGGCGGTCATTCGCCGCCCTCCAGATCGCCTTCGAGCTCCAGGTAGGTGGCCCGCAGCCGGTCCAGGGTGTCCTGGTCCGGCTCGGCCCACAGCCGCCGCTCGGCGGCCTCCAGCAGCCGCTCGGTGATCCCGCGCAGCGCCCAGGGGTTGGACTGCCGCATGAACTCCTGGTTGGTCGCGTCGAAGACGTACTCCGTCGCCAGCTTCTCGTACATCCAGTCGTCCACCACCCCGGCCGTGGCGTCGTAGCCGAAGAGGTAGTCGACGGTCGCCGCCATCTCGAAGGCGCCCTTGTAGCCGTGCCGGCGCATCGCGGCCATCCAGCGCGGGTTGACCACCCGGGCCCGGAACACCCGGTGGGTCTCCTCGCCCAGGGTGCGGGTCTTCACCTGGTCCGGGGTGGCGCTGTCGCCGACGTACGCCTCCGGCGAGACGCCGGTGAGGTGCCGGACCATGGCCACCATGCCGCCGTGGTACTGGAAGTAGTCGTCCGCGTCGACCAGGTCGTGCTCGCGGGTGTCGATGTTCTTGGCCGCGACCGAGATCCGGCGGAAGGCCTGCTCCATGTCGCCCCGGGCCTGCCGCCCGTCCAGGCCCTTGCCGTAGGCGTAGCCGCCCCAGACCGCGTAGACCTCGGCCAGGTCGGCGTCGGAGCGCCAGTTGCGGGCGTCGATCAGCGGCAGCAGGCCCGCGCCGTAGGCGCCCGGCTTGGAGCCGAAGATCCGGGCCGTGGCCCGGCGCCGGTCGCCGTGTTCGGCGGTGTCCTGCTCGACGTGCGCCCGGACGTAGTTGACCTCGTCCGGCTCGTCCAGCGCCGCCACCGCCTGCACCGCGTCGTCCAGCAGCGCGACCACGTGCGGGAAGGCGTCGCGGAAGAAGCCGGAGATCCGGACCGTCACGTCCACGCGCGGGCGGCCCAGTTCGGCCGGCGGGACGATCTCGAAGCCGGTGACCCGGCGCGAGGCGTCGTCCCAGACCGGACGGCAGCCCAGCAGCGCCAGGATCTCGGCGATGTCGTCGCCCTGGGTGCGCATGCAGGAGGTGCCCCACACGGTCAGCCCGACCGAGCGCGGGTGCTCGCCGGTGTCGGCCAGGTAGCGCGCGATCAGCGAGTCGGCCAGGGCCTGCCCGACCTCCCAGGACAGCCGGGAGGGAATGGCCTTGGGATCGACCGAGTAGAAGTTCCGCCCGGTCGGCAGCACGTTGACCAGCCCGCGGGTCGGCGATCCCGAGGGCCCGGCCGGGACGTAGCCGCCGCGCAGCGCCCGGATGATGTGGGTCAGCTCGTCGGTGGTCCGGCCCAGCCGGGGCACCACCTCCTCCGCCGCGAACTCCAGCACCGCGACCGCCTCCGGCAGTCGGCGGCCCAGCACCGAGGCGACCAGCGGCTCCGCCGCCTCCGGCGACCAGTCGGCGGCCTCCATCCCCTCGGCCAGTCGGCGGCAGAGCTGCTCCAGCAGGTCCACCGCGTCCGAGCCGGTGCGTGACGGACCGTCGACCAGCTTGCGCAGTTCGGCACTCACCTCGACCGCCGCGCCCGGCTCGGCCAGCAGCCGCTTCTCCTCCAGGCCGAACTCCCGGGCCAACGAGGCCCGCAGGCCCGGTAGTGCGTCCGCCGCGCCGCCCCAGACCTGGGCCGAGCGCAGCACCGCCAGCACCAGGTTGACCCGGGCCTCGCCGACCGGCCCGCCGCCGAGGATGTGCAGCCCGTCGCGGATCTGCACGTCCTTGATCTCGCACAGGTAGCCGTCGATGTGCATCACGAACTCGTCGAAGGCGTCCTCCTCCGGCTGGTCCTCGACATGGAGGTCGTGGTGCAGCTCGGCGGCCTTCACCAGGGTCCAGATCTGCGCCCGGACGGCCGGGGCCTTGGCCGGGTCCAGGTCCTTCACCAGCGCGTACTCGTCCAGCAGCTGTTCCAGCTTGGCCAGGTCGCCGTAGGTGTCGGCGCGCGCCATCGGCGGCACCAGGTGGTCCACGACGGTGGCGTGGCCGCGCCGCTTGGCCTGGGTGCCCTCGCCCGGGTCGTTGACGATGAACGGGTAGATCAGCGGCAGCTCGCCGAGCACCGCGTCCGGGGCGCAGCCGGCCGAGAGGCCGAGGCCCTTGCCCGGCAGCCACTCCATGGTGCCGTGCTTGCCCAGGTGGATGACGGCGTCCGCGCCCCAGGACTGCTCCAGCCAGCGGTAGGCCGCCAGGTAGTGGTGCGAGGGCGGCAGGTCCGGGTCGTGGTAGATGGCGATCGGGTTCTCGCCGAAGCCGCGCGGCGGCTGGATCATCAGCACCACGTTGCCGAACTCCAGCGAGGCCAGCACGATCTCGTCGTCGTCGACGTAGAGGTTGCCGGGGGCCTCGCCCCAGTGCTGCCGGATGCCCTCGCGCAGCCCCGGCTCCAGCGACTCGAACCAGCCCCGGTAGTCGGCCAGCGGCACCCGCGCGGGCGCGGCCCGCAGCTGCTCCTCGGTCAGCCACTCGACGTCGTGGCCGCCGGCCGCGATCAGCCGGTGGATCAGCTCGTCGCCACCGGCCGGGTAGTCGCTGACGCCGTAGCCGGCCTCGCGCAGGGTGTCCAGCAGCCGGACAGCCGAGGCGGGGGTGTCCAGGCCGACGGCGTTGCCGACCCGGGAGTGCTTGGTCGGGTAGGCGGTGAAGACCACCGCGACCTTCTTCTCGGCGTTGGGCTTGTGCCGGAGTGCGGCGTGCCGCAGCGCGATCCCGGCGACCCGGGCGGCCCGCTCCGGGTCGGCGGCGTAGACCGGGATCCCGTCCGTGCCCATCTCCTTGAAGGAGAACGGGACGGTGATGATCCGGCCGTCGAACTCCGGGATGGCGACCTGCATCGCCGCGTCCATCGGCGAGAGCGCCGCGTCCGAGGCCTCCCAGACGGCCCGGCTGGAGGTCAGGCACAGCCCCTGCAGCACCGGGATGTCCAGCTCGGCCAGCGCCCCGATGTCCCAGGCCTCGTCGGAGCCGCCGGCCGAGGCGTCGGCGGCCACCGCACCTCCTGCTGCCAGCACCGTGGCCACCACCGCGTCGCAGCGGCCCAGCAGGGCGTAGAGCTCGGCGTCGGCGCCGCGCAGCGAGCCGCAGAAGACCGGCAGGGCGTTGCCGCCGCCGGCCTCGACCGCGTCGCAGAGGGTCTCCACGAAGGCGGTGTTGCCGGAGAGTTCGTGCGCCCGGTAGAAGAGCACGCCGACGGTGGGCCGGCCGGCGACGAACTCCCGTGCGCCGCTGACGCCGTACTGCGGCATCGGCTGGGCGGCGGTGAAGCCCTCACCGGTGAGCAGCACCGTGTCGGAGAGGAACCGGGCCAGCTCGGCCAGGTTGGCCGGGCCGCCCTCGACCAGGTAGGTCAGCGCCTCGGCGACCACCCCGGCCGGGACCGAGGAGAGCCCCATCAGCTCGGCGTCCGGCACCGCCTCGCCGCCGAGCAGCACGGTCGGCACGCCGGAGGCGGCGATCACCGCGAGCCCGTCCTCCCAGGCCCGGCGTCCGCCGAGGAGCCGGACCACGGCCACGTCCGCGCCGTCCACCAGGCCGCGCAGCTCCTCGCCGGGGTCGACCCGGGTCGGGTTGCCGATCCGGTAGCCGGCCCCGGCGGCGCGGGCCGCGAGCAGGTCGGTGTCGGCGGTGGACAGCAGCAGGACCGTCGCAGCGCGCGGTTCGGTGGCCACGTCGGGCTCCTTCGTGATCGTCAGGAAATCGGTTCGGGGTGGTGCGTTTTCGGGCTGCCCGGTCATGGCGCGCCCGGCGGGACGAACGGCAGGCCGGCCGGGACGCCGCCCTCGATCAGCCGCAGCAGGGCGTCGGTGTCGGCGTGCTGCTCGATCAGGTCGCCGAGGCGGTCGAGCCGTTCCTCCCGGGCGGCGGCGAAGCAGGTGTCCGGCGCGGGGGTGAAGTCCCGTCCGGAGCGGGCGGCGGCCTCGCGCAGCAGCGCGCGGCGGAAGCCGTCGTTCTCCAGCAGGCCGTGCCAGGTGGTGCCCCAGACCGCGTCCGCGCGGCAGCCGTCCAGGGCCTGGCCGGCGGAGTCGGTGACGAAGGGCTCGCCGCCGTCGACGTCGGCCACCCCGTGGTGGATCTCGTAGCCGAAGACGGTCTCGCCCAGAGCCCGTCCGACCGGCCGGGCCAGCGTCTTCTCGGCGGCGAACTCGATCCGCAGCGGCAGCAGTCCGAGCCCGTCGACCGTCCCGGCCCGGGACTCGACCCGGTCGGTGATGGTCCGGCCGAGCATCTGGTAGCCGCCGCAGACGCCGAGCACCGGCAGTCCCCGCTCGGCCCGGGCGGCCAGCGCCGCGTCCAGGCCGCGCTCGCGCAGCCAGGCCAGGTCGGCGACGGTGGACCGGGTGCCGGGCAGCACGACCAGGTCGGCGTCGGCCAGTTCCTCGGGCCGGGTCGCCCAGCGCACCAGCACGCCCGGCTCCTGGGCGAGGGCGTCGATGTCGGTGAAGTTGGACAGCCGGGGCAGCCGCACCACCGAGACCCGCAGCACCTCCCGGCCGTGCGCGGCGCCGCCGGGCGCGCGGTCGACGATCCCGGCCAGGTCCAGCGAGTCCTCGGCGTCCAGCCACAGCCCCGGCAGCATCGGCAGCACGCCCAGGCTCGGACGGTGGGTCAGCTGCCGCAGCATGTCCAGACCAGGCTGCAGCAGCCGGACGTCGCCGCGGAACTTGTTCACGATCCAGCCGCCGACATGCCGCTGGTCCTCGGCCGACAGCAGCGCCAGCGTGCCGAACATGGCCGCGAACACCCCGCCCCGGTCGATGTCCCCGACCACCACCACCGGCAGCGAGGCGGCCGTGGCCAGGCCCATGTTGGCGATGTCCCGGTCACGCAGGTTGATCTCGGCGGGGGAGCCCGCGCCCTCGCAGACCACCACGTCGTAGCGGGCGCGCAGGTCGGCCAGGCAGTCCAGGGCGGTGCGCAGCAGCGCGGGCTTGCGCTCGCGGTAGTCCAGCGCGCCGACCTCGGCGACCGGGCGGCCCAGCACCACGACCTGGCTGCGGCCGTCCGCGCCGGGCTTGAGCAGCACCGGGTTCATCGCCGCCTCCGGCTCGACCCCGGCCGCCGCCGCCTGCATCGCCTGGGCCCGGCCGATCTCGGCGCCGTCCAGGGTGACGAAGGAGTTCAGCGACATGTTCTGCGCCTTGAACGGCGCGACCTTGACGCCCTGTCGGGCCAGCCAGCGGCAGATGCCGGCGGTGACCACGCTCTTGCCCGCGTCCGAGGTCGTCCCAGCGACCAGCAGTGCGCCGTTCATCGTCGCCTCCCCCTCTTCCCGATCACACTGCTCGCCAGTACGGCCGCTCCGGCCGCCAGCAGTCCCACCCGCCGGGAGAGCACGCAGGCGCGTTCGATGTCCGCGACCGCCACCGGCCGCGCCCCCGCGCCCAGCACCGGTCGGTGCTCTTCGCGGGTGCCGTAGCGCAGCGTCCCCCCGAGTCGTACCCCGAGCGCGCCCGCGAACGCCGCCTCCGCCTGGCCGGCGTTGGGGCTCGGGTGGGCGGAGCTGTCGCGGCGCCAGACCCGCCAGGCGTCGGCGCGGCGCGCGGGCTCGGCGGCGGCGACCGTCAGCAGCGCGGTCAGCCGTGCGCCCGGCCAGCCGGCCACGTCGTCCAGCCGGGCCGAGGCCCAGCCGAAGCGGAGGTGGCGCGGTGAGCGGTGGCCGACCATGGCGTCCAGGGTGTTCACCGCGCGGAACGCCAGCAGCCCGGGCGTGCCCGCGAGCGCGCCCCAGACCAGGGCGTTGACCACGGCGTCGGCGGTGTTCTCGGCGACGGACTCGACCACGGCGCGGGCGACCTGCTGCTCGGTCAGCTCCCGGGGGTCGCGTCCGCAGAGGTAGGGCAGCCGCTCCCGGGCCGCGGCGAGGTCGCCGGACTCCAGCGCCCCGCCGATGGTGCGGGCCTCGCGGACCAGCGAGGCGCCGCCGAGCACGGTCCAGGTGGCGGCGGCGGCCAGCGCCGCGCGGCCCGGCGCCGAGTCGCGCACCAGCCGGTCGGCGGCCAGCGCCCCCAGCGCGACCGAGCCGACGCTCAGCGCGGTGAAGGCGGCCCCGGCGTCCCGGCGGTCCCGCCACAGCCGTCGCTCCAGTGCGCCGGCGGCCCGGCCGAAACCGGCCACCGGGTGCCCGCGCCGGGGGTCGCCGAGGACCGCGTCGGCCGCGTAGCCGGCGGCGACGCCCAGCGCGAAGGCGCTGCGCACGGCGGTCAGTGGGGCGACTGCGCAGGGACGGCGGCAATCGGCGGCAGGGGGGAGGCGCGCATGGCGTGGATGTCCTCACTCAGGGTCCGCGCCCTGGATCGACGAACCGGGGGCGAGAGTCTCCTGGCTTCCGGATCGACACGCTTCCGGGCCTTCCCGCAGCGGAACCGAGCTGCCGTGGCCGATGTTCGAAAGCGCTCCCCGGTGACAGTGGCGGGACCGCGCCGGATTCGCACCGGCTTCCTCTCCATGCCTCCGTATGGCCCATTGATCCCACCATGCGGCCGGATGACGCGTCAACACGCCGTCCAGCGACGATGGTCACACCAGAGGCCCGGCCTGGTTGCTCTGGCCGGGCCCGCTCCGCGACCCGGCCCGAGCAAGCCGGGCCGGGCCCGCTCCGCGACCCGGCCTGAGCAGTTGGGCCGGGCCCGCTCCGCGACCCGGCCTAAGCCGCGCTGTCGCGCCCCTGCACGCTCGGCGGGTTGATGCTGCCGGTGATCTGCCGCGGCTGGTTCCTGACCAGGCTCAGCAGCTCCGCGCCGCCCTGGGTGAGCTGGGCGACCGGCGTGGACCGGTTCTGCGGGCCGCTCTCGATCTGCCGTCGGAGCACCTGCTCGGCCGGACTCGCCGGCGGTCGGAGCATCCGGTCCTCGAACCAGGCGAGGCCGAGGATGACGAGCAGCCCCAGCGGGGCGACGAGCAGCCAGGTAAGAACAGCCATGGGCACTCCTTGGTCGTCGAGTGCTGCGCTCCGGTCACCCCCGGATCCAAGCCTCGGCCCCGGGTGCGGATTCCGCATCTCGGAGTGCCCACGACCGGTCGCTCTGTGTCAGAGTCCCTGGTGGAAGCCGTTCCCCCGGCGCGGTCAGTGCCGCCCGGAGATCACGTCGGCGACCCTGGCGATCGGCGAGGTGGTCGCCCGCCCGGCCAGCTCCTGCCGGTCCGCCGCGTGGTAGGCCGCGTACATCCCGTGGACGCCGATCCAGCGGAACGGCTCCGGCTCCCAGCGGCGGACCTGGTGGCCGACCCAGGGCAGTGCCGTCAGCTCGGTGCCCTCGGTGCCGTGCAGCTCCCGCAGCACCAGGTCGCGCAGGGTCCGCGCGGCCAGGTTGGTGGTGGTCACGCCGCTGCCGACGTAGCCGCCGGCCCAGCCGAGGCCGGAGACCCGGTCCAGCTCGACGGTGGAGCACCAGTCGCGCGGCACGCCGAGCACGCCCGACCAGGCGTGGTCGATCCGGACGTCCTTCGCCGCCGGGAAGAACCGGGTGACGATCTCCCGCAGCTGGTCGATGGTCTGCTGCGCGGTCACGCCGTCGTTGTCGGTCCGCGAGCCGAAGCGGTAGGGCACGCCGCGCCCGCCGAGCGCGATCCGGTCGTCGGCGGTGCGCTGGGCGTACATGTACGCGTGCGCCATGTCGCCGAGGGTCTCCCTGGCCTCCCAGCCGACCGAGTCCCAGAAGGACTGCGGCAGCGGCTCGGTGACGACCATGGAGGAGTTCATCGGCAGCCAGGAGCGCCGCTCCCCGCGCAGCGCCGAGGTGAAGCCCTCGGTGGCGCGCAGCACGAACCGCGCCGAGACCGTGCCCCGCGCGGTCACCGCCCGGGCCGGCCGGCCCGCCTCGGCCGGCAGGATCTCGGTGACCGCGCTGCCCTCGTGGACCACCACGCCCAGCGACTCCACCACCCGGGCCAGCCCCTGCACCAGCTTGGCCGGCTGGATCCGCGCGCCGTGCGGGGTGTAGCTGCCGCCGAGGGTCCCGGCGACATTGATCCGCGCCGTCGCCTCGGCCGCGCTCAGCAGCACGTGGTCGGTCTCGCCGTAGGCGTGCTCGCCGTCGACGTAGCCCTGCAGCCGGGACAGCTGGGCCGGGGTGTAGGCGACCTCCATCATCCCGCCCTTGACGATGTCCGCGTCGATGGACTCGGCCGCGCAGACCTCGATCACCTCGTCCACCGCGCGGTTCATCGCCTGCTGCATGGCGACCGCGCCCGGCTTGCCGTACTTCCGGGCGAAGACCCCGCGCCCGGCGAAGCCGTTGTAGAGCCAGCCGCCGTTGCGGCCGGACGCGCCGTAGCCGCAGAAGCGCTGCTCCAGCACCGTGATCCGGAGTCCCGGGTCGGCCTTCTTCAGGTAGTAGGCGGTCCACAGGCCGGTGTAGCCGCCGCCGACGATGCAGATGTCGGCCTCGGCCGAGCCGTCGAGGGGCGTGCGCGGCGCGGGGAGTCCCAGCGCCGAGTACCAGAACGAGACACCGCCGTTGGCGATGGCTGACGTGCCCATCAGGGGACCTGCTTCCGGAGCGGGGGGAAATGTAGCGATGGGGGACCGTAACCATCGGCGCTGAGCAGCAGCAATGCGCAGACTGTCACCCTTGTGGAGGCAAACGGGACACAGCGTCGGATGGACGCGCCCGACTGGCGGGATCGGGGGCCCGGTACTGGGATGGAGGGAAGGCACGGACCGACAGGGACGGACCGGCGGACTCTCGGGAGCGACATGCGTTGGGGACGGGCAGCAGCGGTCGCCGGTGCGGCGGCCCTCGGAGCGGGCGCCGCGGCACTGATCGCAGGGCGGGCCGTGTCCGAGTTCTCGGTGCGGACCGGGGGCGACGCGCCCGCCGACGCCGGCGGGCTGCGGGTGCACACCGCCGGTGACGGGAAGGTCGAGCTGACCCGGAGCGTCGAGACGCTCCGCCCCGGACGCTACGCGCTGGAGTGGGACACCCCCTTCGGCCCGGCCCGCACGGTGATCGGCCCGGTCCTGGGCACCACCCCGCAGAGCGTGGTCCGGCGGCTGGTGAACCCGGACGGCTCGACGCCCTCGGACGGTTCGGCGCCGCCGGCCGGGACCCCGGTCCGGATGACCCCCCGGGTCTACGCCGGGGACCCGCACAGCGCCCTGGGCCTGCCCTACAACGAGGTCGAGGTGCGCGGCGAGCTCGGCCCGATGCCGGCCTGGCACCTGCCGGGCGCCCGGGGGGTGTGCGTGGTCGCGGTCCACGGCATCGGCGCCGACCGGGAGCAGGTGCTGCCGCTGCTGCCGCTGTTCCACCGGCTGAAGCTGCCGGTGCTGGCGGTGACCCTGCGGAACGACGAGGGCGCCCCGCCCTCGCCGGACGGCCTCGCCCACGCCGGCGACACCGAGTGGCGCGACGTCGAGGCCGCCGTCCAGCTGGTGCTGGACGGGACCGCCGACAGCGTGCTGCTCTACGGCTGGTCCACCGGGGCGACGACGGTGCTGCAGACCTTCGACCGCTCCCCGTGGCGGGACCGGGTGCGCGGGATCGTCCTCGACTCGCCGGTGCTGGACTGGCGCGACACCGCCCGTCGGCAGGCCACCCGGCGGGGCGTGCCCGGCTCGCTCGCCGCGCTCGGCGTCCGGGCCGCCGAGGGCCGCGCCGGGGTGGACACCGCCGCCATCGACCGGATCGCCCTGGGCGCCGAGATCGACGTCCCGCTGCTGCTGCTGCACAGCCCCGACGACACCGTGGCGCCGATCGACCCGGTCCGCCGGCTCGCCGCCAACACCGAGGAGTGGGTGCTGTTCCGGGAGTTCCCCTGGGCCGAGCACGAGGCCCTGTGGAACGCCGACCCGAAGGGCTACGACGAGATCCTGCGCCGCTACCTCACCCCCCTCCTGTGACCCATCCGTCACCAATCCGGGACACGTTGGAAGCCGCCGCGCCTGAGGATGTGACAACTGCCATGCCAACGGGGAAGACTGCACGGCGTGACGTCCCGGAACTCGCGCGACCGTGATGCCCGACCCACGGGTGGCACCGCTCAGGTGACCAGGCTGCCCACGGCTGTGCGTCCCACGCAGCCGCACAGCAGCACCCAGCCCCGACCCTCGACCCAAGCCCGCCGCACCCCACCGGCCGGGCTGCCAGGACCCGCCCAACTGTCCCCACTGGCCCGACGGCTGCTCGCCGACGCGGTGCGGATCGCCCACTGGGCGGGTGACCTCCCCAGCGTCGACCGGCGCGGGGACCTGCACGAGGCCGACGCCCACGCGGCCGGCCTCGCTCTGGGACTGACCATGCCCGCCGCCGCCGAGGCCTGGGAGCGGGCCCGGCTCACCGGGCTGGTCGAGCTCCGCGGCACCGGCGCCGTCCCCGGCTGGCGGCTGCACGCCTGGGCCCACGACGACGAGGCCGTGCTGCGCGGCTGGGCGGCGCTCTTCGACGCCTGGACGCTGCTGGTGCCGGTCCCCGACCGGGCGCTCACCTCGCTGGCCGGGCTCGCCGTCGACCACGCCCCGCAACTGCTCTCCTTCCTGCACCTGGTGGACGACCCGGTGCCGCTCAGCGAGCTGCACGAGCTGCTGCGGCGCGGCCTGGAGGAGCAGTGGCACGGGGGAGTGCACCCATCCCTCGGCGCGCCCGTCCCGCACGCGGCCTGGGCCGTCTCGGCGGTGCGCGGCGACAGCGCCCTCGCGCTCACCCTCACCCCGGGCCCGGCCGAGGTGGCCGACGTCCTCGACTGGATGCTCGACGGCTTCGCCGCCGTGGGCGCCCTCAACCGCACCCAGGGCGAGGCCGGCGAGCCCTGCGCCGACCTCACCCCACTCGGCCACTGGGCGGTCCGGGCCAAGCTCGAAGAGATCTGCACGGTCGCCCAGACCGCGGCCGGCCACATCGAGCAGTCGGCGCTGGAGCTGCTCAGCGCCTGTGCCGGCTACTCGCCGGGCCCCGCCCGCGCCGAGTACCGGGCCTGGCTGGCGGCCCGTCAGACCGACCGGGCCGTGGCCGACCTGCTCGCCGTCGCCCGGGGCGAGGACGCGCTGCTGCGCGGCCTGGCCTTCGAGGCGCTGCGGGTCGCCGGGCACCCGGCCGAGCCCGCCGTCCGCGACTGCGCGGAGGAGCCGCTGCTGCGCCCCTACGTGCTGCTGTGGCTGGCCGAGCAGACCGACGAGGGGGTGCTGCCCTCGGACGTCCTCGGCCAGGACGACGCCGCGTGGCTGTGGGTCGACACCGGCGCGGCCGTGCTGGAGCACGGCGACACCGCGATGCTGGTCCGCCATGTCCAGGGCGCCGCGGACGGCGACCCGAGCCGGCTGTTCGCGCTCGCCCGCCGGATCGGCCACCCCCGGGCCGGGCAGGTGCTGGCCGCGGTCGCCTCCGCCCACCCCGATCCCGGTGTGGCCCGTGCGGCGCGCCGCAGTGCCTTCAGCGTCCACGAGGGCGGACGCTGACCCGGACGACAGCCGACGGGGCCCGCCGGGCCCGAGAGGAGTCCGCAGTGGGTCCAAGGGCAGTGGGTCCAAGGGCAGTGGGTCCAGAGGCAGTGGGTCCCAGGGCAGGGGAGACCGGTGCCGAGCCGCCGCGGGTGACCGCGGCCCGGCTCGGCGGCGCGGGCGTGGTCGGGCTGGCGCTGAGCTTCGTCGACAACGCCGGGATCGCCCGGGTCAAGGGCGTCCCGATCGCCCGGCTCGCGGACGCGGCCGAGCAGGGCGTCGGGATGTCGCCGGTGTTCGACACCTTCCTGGTGGACGACTCGACCACGCAGGGCCGCTGGCTCGGCGGCCCCGACGGCGACCTGCGGCTCTTCCCCGACCTCGGCCGGGCCGTCGCCCTCGCCGCCCAGCCCGGCTGGGCCTGGGCCCCGGCCGACCGGTACCACCAGGACGGCCGCCCCTACGCCGCCTGCCAGCGGCAGTTCGCCGCCCGCACGGTGGCCCGCGCCGCCGGGCACGGGCTGCGGCTGCTGGCCGCGTACGAGGTGGAGTGGACCGTACGGCGCGAGGACGGCAGCCTGCCGACCGGGGGTCCGGCCTACGGGCTGCACCGGCTCACCGACCTCTCCGACTACCTCCGCGACCTGCTGACCGCCCTGGACGAGCAGGGCCTGGCCGTCCAGCAGCTGCACCCCGAGTACGCCCCGGGGCAGTTCGAGGTCTCCGTGGCCGCCGAGGACCCGGTCGCCGCGGCCGACACCACCGTCCTGGTCCGGCACACCGTCCGGGCCGTGTCCGCGGCCCACGGGCTGCGCGCCTCGTTCGCCCCCGCGGTCGCGCCCGGCGGCGTCGGCAACGGCGCCCACCTGCACGTCAGCCTCTGGCGGGAGGGGCGGAACCTGCTCACCGGCGGCCCGGGACGGCACGGTCTGCGCGAGGAGGGCGAGGCGTTCCTGGCCGGGGTGCTGGCGGAGCTGCCCGCACTGCTGGCGATCGGCGCACCCAGCCCGGCCTCCTACCTCCGGCTGGTGCCCTCGCACTGGGCCGGGGCCCACCACTGCTGGGGCCCGGAGAACCGCGAGGCGGCGCTGCGGCTGGTGCCGGGCCTGCCCGGACGCCCGGAGACCGCCAACGCCGAGGTCAAGTGCTTCGACGGGGCGGCCAACCCCTACCTGGCGGTCGGCGCGGTGATCGCCGCCGGACTGGCCGGGATCGAGGCCGGCGCGGTGCTGCCGGAGGAGGTCGGCGGCGACCCCTCGGACCGGCCCGGCGTCCCCCGGCTGCCGCAGTCGCTGCCGGAGTCCCTGGCCGCCTTCGCGGCCTCGGAGGTGCTCCGGGAGGCCCTCGGCGAGGTCGCCCACGACACCTTCGCCGCGGTCCGCCGGGCCGAGGCGCAGCTGCTGGCCGGTCTTGACCCGGAGGCCCTGATCGACGCCACCCGCTGGCGCTACTGATGCGCGCGGCGGAGTGGACGGACCTGCCGCTGCTCGACCACCACTGCCACAGCGTGGTCGCCGCCGAGCTCTCCGACGACGGCTTCGCCTCGCTGCTCACCGAGTCCGACCGGCCCCCGGCGCCGGGCACCACGCCCTGGGACGCCGCCCTCGGCCTGGCCGTGCGCCGCTGGTGCCCTCCGGCGCTCGGCCTGGAGCCGCACGCCCCCGCCGCGACCTATCTGGCCCGCCGCCGCGAGCTGGGCCCGCAGGCGGCCGCACAGCGGCTGCTGCGGGCCGCCGGTCTTGAGACCTGCCTGGTCGACACCGGGCTGACCGAGGCGGCCGGTCTGCCGCTGCTGGGTCTCGCCGCCCTCGGCGCCACCGGCGCGGTCCGGGTCCGCGAGGTCGTCCGGCTGGAGACCGTCGCCGAGACCCTGCACGGCGCCACCACCGCCACCCGCTTCGCCGGGGCGTTCGCCGCCGCCCTCGCCACCGCGACCACCGGGGCGGTGGCGGTGAAGTCGGTCCTCGCCTACCGCCACGGCCTGGGCATCGACCCGGAGCGCCCGGCCCCGGCCGCCGTCGCCTGCGCGGCCGGGGAGTGGCTGTCCGCCGCCGGGCCCCGGCTGGACCACCCGGTGCTGCTCCGCCACCTGCTCTGGACCGCGCTCGACCTCGGGCTGCCGATCCAGCTGCACACCGGCTTCGGCGATCCCGACCTGGCCCTGCACCGGGCCGACCCGGCGCTGCTCGCGCCCTTCGTCCGGGCGGCCGAGCCGACCGGCGTCCCGCTGGTGCTGCTCCACTGCTACCCCTACCACCGGCAGGCGGCCTGGCTGGCCCAGGCCTTCCCGCTGGTCCACTGCGACCTCGGGCTGACCCTCTCCTACGCCGGGCCCGGGGCCGCCCGGGTGCTGGCCGAGTTCCTGGAGCTGGCGCCCTTCGGCAAGCTGCTCTTCTCCACCGACGCCTACGGCCTGCCGGAGCTGTTCCTGACCGGCGCGGCGGCCTTCCGCCACGCCCTGTCCACGGTGCTCCGGTCCTGGACCGACGAGGGCGCCTGCGCGCCCGCCGACACCGCGCGGCTGGCCGGGCTGGTCGCCTCCGGCAACGCCCGGCGGGTCTACTCCCTCTGAGGAGCCGCTCCGAGGCCGAGGCGCCTCCGGCTGCCGAGAACTTCCGGCTCGCGGAAATAATCCCTGACTTGTCAGACGTTATGCCTGGTGACCGGACGGGGACATTCCGTCGGGGAACCACGAGGAGAGGCAGGAACCCATGGCCAGGATCGCCGTCATCGGAGCCAACGGAAGCATCGGTCAGCGCATCGTCACCGAGGCGCTGAACCGGGGCCACCAGGTCACCGCCGTCGTCCGGAAGCCGGAGGACTACACCCGCACCGCCGAGGGCCTCGGTGTCACCGCCGGGGACGTGCTCGACGCCGTCTCGGTGGCCCGGGTCGCGGCCGGGCAGGACGTCCTGGTCAGCGCCGTCGGCGGCGGCTACGGCGACGGCCCCGGCCACGCCGCGCTGATCGAGCCCGCCGCCCGCGCCCTGGTCGAGGGCCTGCGGACGCTCGGCGCCGACGCCCCCCGGCTGATCGCCGTCGGCGGCGCCGGCAGCCTGGAGACCGCCCCCGGCGTCAAGGTCTGGGACGCGCCCGGCCTGCCGGAGTGGCTGCTCCAGATCATGCACGCCCACGGCGACGCCCAGGAGCACTACAACTCCGTCACCGACGTGCGCTGGACCGTCCTCAGCCCGGCCGGCACCATCGAGGCCGGCGAGCGCACCGGCGACTACCGCACCGGTACCGAGCAGTTGGTCGTCGACGCCGAGGGCCGCAGCTACATCACCGCGGAGGACTACGCGGTGGCGCTGGTCGACGAGATCGAGGAGCCGCAGCACATCGGCCGGCGCTTCACGGCCGCCCGCTGAGCGGAGCCGCCCGCTGAGCGGAGCCGCAGCGGAGCGGTACGGTAGGGGTCCGGTTCGTTGAGCAAGCGACAGGCGCCAGGCGGCGGAGAGGGCGGCGCCCATGACGGAACGTCAGGAGATCGGCTCCGCCGCCGAGGCGGTCGCCGACGAGCGGATCCAGGCCTTCGGCGTGGTGCTCACCACCGCCGCCCGGCTGGAGCGGCTGCTCGGTCTGGCGATGGAGCGCGACAGCGGGCTCACCCACCCGATGTTCGAGGTGCTGCTGCTGCTCGCCGCCGCCCCCGGGGGCGTGCCGATGGGGGACCTCTCCCGGGGGCTGGTGCTGACCAGTGGCGGGGCGACCCGGCTGGTCGACCGGATGGTCGAGGCCGGGCTGGTAGCCCGCGAGCGCTCGCGCGAGGACAAGCGGGTGCAGGTGGTCACCATGACCCCGGCCGGCTCCGAGCGGATGGTCGAGGCGGCCCGGCGGCACGCCGCCGAACTGGAGCGGCATGTCTACGACGTGCTGGCGCCGGAGCAGATCCGGGCCGTCATCGACGGCCTGGACCAGCTGGGGCGGCATGTCAGCGACGCCCTCCCGCCGCTGGGCTGACCCGTCCCGCCGCGCTGCGCGTCAGGGCGGGCCTGACCAGCGGTCCGGCGCCCTTCACCGAGCGGATGATCGGCGCCGTCTCGACCTGCCTGATCGCCGGCAGCGAGGCGATCCGGGTGGTCAGGTAGGTGTAGACGGCGGGGGTGTCCCGGCAGAGCACCACCGCGTGCAGATTGGTCCGGCCGGTGGTCGCGCAGACGTAGGCCACCTCCGGGTGGTCGGCCAGCGCCTGCCCGGTCGCGGCCAGCTCGGACGGGGCGACCGAGAGCCAGAGCATCGCCCGCGAGGCGGTGCCGAAGATCTCGTGCCCGAAGTCCACGTCCAGATAGAGCGCCCCGCACTCGCGCAGCTCCGCCATCCGCCGCCGGACCGTGCTCTGCGACCAGCCGGTGGCCTCCGCCAGCTCGGTCAGCGGCGCCCGGCCGTCCTGGAACAGCACCGCCAGCATCCGCCGGTCGCCCTCGTCCAGCCGGACCGGCCCGGAGGCGGCGCGGACCGCCGGCGGGGGGCCGAGCCGCTCGATCTGCTCCCGGCTGAGCGTGCTGGACTTGCTGAACAGGCTCAGCGAGCCGCCGAAGAAGGTGTGCATCACGCAGTGCGCGGTCACCCCGATCACGCTGGGCGTCCGCGGCAGCCGCTGCAGCAGCAGCGCGTGCTCGTCCTCGCCCGGGGCGGAGCGGACGATGCAGGTGATCTCGGTGCCCCCGGAGTTCAGGTTCACCCAGCTGGTGTCGTCCCGGCGGGCCAGCGCCCCGGCGACCGCGGAGGCGGCGGCGGGCGAGCACTGCACCCGGACCAGCCAGCGGTCCTCGCCCAGGGCCACCGGATCGGTCAGCCCCATGGTCCGCAGCCGTCCGGCGGTCAGCAGCCGGGTGTAGCGGCGGGCGACGGTCTGGTCGGACACGCCCAGCACCTCGGCGATCCGGCTGAACGGGAGCCGGGCGTCGAGCTGGAGCGCGTGCACGAGTTGCCGGTCCAGCTGGTCGAAGTCGTCGGATTCCATCATCTCAGGCTAGAGGATGTCGGAATAGGTCGGAACTTCGGCGCTGGCTGTGGTGGCACCGGTCCCGGACGGGACGATGGGGGGCACAGGCCGCCGTCTGCGGACCGCGGCCGTGAAGCCTGCCGAAGGAAGCTGTACCGCTGTGAACCAGTCCCCCTCCCAACCGGAGTCCGCCATGCGCAAATGGATACCTCTGGTCGCCATCTGCCTCGGCACTTTCATGCTGCTGGTCGACGTCAGCATCGTGAACGTCGCCCTGCCGCAGATGGCCACCGACCTGCACTCCTCGTTCACCTCCCTGCAGTGGGTCGTGGACATGTACGCCCTGGTCCTCGCCGCCCTGCTGATGGTGGTCGGCACCCTCGGCGACCGGCTGGGCCACCGCCGGCTGTACCTGATCGGGCTGGTCGTCTTCGCGCTCGCCTCGCTGGCCTGCGGCCTGGCGCCCAACGCCGGGGTGCTGATCGCCTCCCGCGCGGTCCAGGGCATCGGCGGCGCGGCGATGCTGACGTCCACCACCTCGCTGCTGAACGCCGCCTACCAGGGCCGCGACCGGGGCACGGCCTTCGGCATCTGGGGCGCGGTCAGCGGTGCCGCCGCAGCCGTGGGACCGGTCCTCGGCGGGCTGCTCACCGACTCCATCGACTGGCGGGCGATCTTCTTCGTCAACCTGCCGATCGCGGCCGCCGCCGTGGTGATGTCGCTGCGCTTCCTGCAGAACGACGCCGGCCGGGCCGGCGGACGGCTGGACTACGCCGGCGCGCTCAGCTTCACCGTCTTCGCCGGGTCGCTCACCTACGGCCTGATCGAGAGCGCCGGCGACGGCTGGGGCAGCACCACGGTGCTGGGCTCGCTGGGTCTCGCGGTGCTCGCCCTGATCGTCTTCGTGGTGGTCGAGAGCCGCAGCGGCAACCCGCTGCTCGACCTCTCGCTGATGCGCAACCGCACCTTCGCCGGGCTCAGCATCGCGGCCCTGCTGCTCAACGCCGCGGCCTTCGCCCACCTCACCTACACCTCGATCTGGCTGCAGTCGGTGCTGGGCCTCAGCCCGATCCAGGCCGGCCTGGTGGTCTGCCCGCTGGCGATCTCCTCCTTCGTGGTCGCCAGCCTCAGCGGCAAGTTCTTCCACAAGCTGGCGCCGCAGTGGCCGATCGGCATCGGCCTGATCCTGATCGGCGCCGGCGCGCTGCTGTTCAGCCTGGTCTCCACCGGCTCCGGCTGGACCGTGATCCTGCCCGGCCTGATCGTCAGCGGCCTGGGCGTCGGCCTGGCCACCCCGATCATGATGTCCTCGGCGATGGCCGCCGTGCCGCGCCAGCGGGCCGGGATGGCCAGCGGCGCGATCAACACCGGGCGCCAGCTCGGCTACGCCCTGGGCATCGCGGTGCTGGGCACGGTCTTCGCCAACCGGATCCAGAGCTTCGTGGCCGCCAGCGGCCAGGTCGCCGACCCGCACCAGGCCGCCTCCGCGCTCGGCGGCGGCCGGGCCGGGGCGGTGCTGGCCCAGGTCCCCGCCGACCACCGGGCCGCCGCCGAGCACCTGGTGCACGGGGCCTTCGCGGCCGGCCTGGACCAGGTCTACCTGACCGCCGGGATCATCGGCCTGGTGGCCGGTGCCCTGGTGCTGCTGCTGGTCCGGCGCTCCGACGCGCCGCCGCCGTGGGCGGCCGCGGCCGAGGGCGGCAAGCCCGCCGAGGCGGCCGCCGGCGCCCACTGAGCAGCCCCGGGCGACAGCCCCGGGCAGCGAAAGCGCCCGGGTGGCACGAAAGCGGCCCCCGTCACCGTCGTCCGGTGGCGGGGGCCGCTCGCGGTCCTGCGGTGGTGCTCAGGCGTTGCGCGATCCGGCCCGGCGGGCGCGGACGTCGCTGACCTTGCGGCGGATCACCATCAGCGGCGCCACCAGCGCCAGCGTGACCTGCAGGCTGGCACCGATGTGCAGCAGCGTGTAACCGCCGGGCGCGCCGGTCGCCCAGGCGGCGAGGCAGCCCATGCTGACGACGATCCAGGCGAGCGTGGCGGTGGCCAGCACGCCGTGCGGCTTGGGGTACTCGACCTTGCTCACCATCAGCGCGGCCACGGCGACGATGCCGATCATGGCCGGGATGAACGGCGGGTCGAGCAGCACGATGGAGATGACCGTCAGCGCGCCCATCGGACAGGGCATGCCCTGGAACACCCCGGGCCGCATGGTGGTGCAGGAGAAGCGGGCCAGCCGCAGCACCACCGCGAGCAGCACCATGATGGCGATGCCCGCCGAGATCCGCTGGTGCGCGCCGTTGGAGACCATGCCCCAGACGACGACGAAGTAGGCGGGGGCGATCCCGAAGCTGATCAGGTCCGCGAGGTTGTCCAGCTCGGCGCCCAGGGCGGAGCTGCGCAGCTTGCGGGCGACCAGCCCGTCGAACAGGTCGCACATGGAGCCGATCAGCAGCAGCGTGACGGCGGTCGCGGCGCTGCGCCGGTCCCCGCTCGGGGCCGCGCCGGTCAGGTGCGGGATCAGCACCCCGGTGGTGGTGAAGTAGATCGCGAGGAAGCCGCAGACCGCGTTGCCGAGGGTGAGCACGTCGGCCGTGGAGAGGTGCTGCGGGGAACGCGGCCCGCGCAGCTCGCGGTCGCGCGCCCAGCGCAGCCGGCGGACCGCATGGTCGCCGTCCGCTTCGGACTCCTGGAGGGTCTCCGGGTCAGTCACGGTCAAGACGAGTCACCCCTGCCGCGGTGCGCTGTCCGACCACCACTCCGGGCTCGACGCCCTCGGGCAGGTAGGTGTCGACGCGCGAGCCGAAACGGATCAGGCCGATCCGCTCGCCCTGCTCGACCTTGCTGCCCGCAGGGAGGTAGGGGATGATCCGCCGGGCGACCGCGCCGGCGATCTGCACCATCTCGATGTCACCGAGCTCGGTGTCGAAGTGCCACACCACCCGCTCGTTGCGGTCGCTGTCCTTGTTGAACGCGGGGACGAACCCGCCGGCGACGTGCTCGACCGAGGTGACGTTGCCCGCCAGCGGCGCCCGGTTGACGTGCACGTTGAGCGGGCTCATGAAGATCGCGACACGGGTGCGGCCGTCCGGCCAGGCGTCGATGCTCTGCACCACGCCGTCGGCCGGGGAGATCACCCGACCCGCGCCGACGGTGCGCTCCGGGTCGCGGAAGAACCACAGCATCCCCGCGCTCAGCGCGGAGGCGGGTACGGCCGCCACGGCCCAGGCGCGGTTGCGCCGGGCGAGAGCGGTGGTGGCCACTGCGGTGAGCACGGTGGGTACGAGCCAGGGCGAAGCGCCGCGTGCCAGCGTGACACGGGGACGGTTCGCGGATCGTGGGGACGGACTGAGGGGCATCGAAGACCTTTGTCGCGGGGGCCCGGAGCACGGCTGACGCCGGAGGTTTCCGGCGCGATGACCGCGCGGTGGGGCCGCGTGATCGAGGGGTTCGGGGACATGACTGTCCTCGGGGATGCTATCGGCAGCGGGCGGTGCACAGGCAACCCTCGGGTGGCCGGAGAGCCGTCCGCGGTCGTACCCCTGCCTTCGAACGTAGACGCGTTCCCCGCTCCCGGCCAAGGGTTTTGCCGGATCGGTGACAACTCTCTCAGGGATGACCTGGGGGCTTGTTGTAGTGCGCCGGGTGCGGGCCGTTCTAACGCGCGCCGAGACGCACTGTAGGGAGAATGGCGAAATCGGCCGGATCTTTCAAGATCCGGCCGATTTTCGACCTGATTAATGTACCCGGCCGTGCCGCCCCCGGGGGTCAGTCCGCGAGCCGGTAGTCCTCCAGCAGCCGCCGGCCGATGATCATTTTCTGGATCTCCGCCGTGCCCTCGCCGATCAGCAGCATCGGGGCCTCCCGGTACAGCCGCTCGATCTCGTACTCCTTGGAGAAGCCGTAGCCGCCGTGGATCCGGAACGAGTCCTCCACGACCTCCTTGCAGTACTCGGCGGCCAGGTACTTGGCCATGCCGGCCTCCAGGTCGTTGCGCTGCCCGGAGTCCTTCTTCCGGGCGGCCATCACCATCATCTGGTGCGCGGCCTCGACCTTGGTCGCCATCTCGGAGAGCTTGAACTGGATCGCCTGGTGCTCGGCGATCTTCTTGCCGAAGGTGGAGCGCTGCTGGGCGTAGCGGATGCCCAGCTCGAACGCCCGCTGGGCGACCCCGCAGCCGCGCGCGGCCACGTTCACCCGGCCCACCTCGACGCCGTCCATCATCTGGTAGAAGCCGCGACCGGAGGCGCCGCCGAGGACCATGTCGGCCGGTACCCGGACGTCCTCCAGGATCATCTCGGTGGTGTCGACGCCCTTGTAGCCCATCTTCTCGATCTTGCCGGGGATGGTCAGCCCGGGGACGCTCTCGTTGGGGCCGAAGCCGGGCGTCTTCTCGATCAGGAAGGTGGTCATCGACTTGTGCGGGGGTGAGCCCTCCGGCCGGCCCTCGTCGGTTCGGCAGAGCACCGCGACCAGGGTGGAGGTGCCGCCGTTGGTCAGCCACATCTTCTGCCCGTTGACCACGTAGTCGTCCCCGTCGCGGACGCCCTTGGTGCGGATCGCCGAGACGTCCGAGCCCAGGCCGGGCTCCGACATCGAGAAGGCGCCGCGCACCTCGCCGGTGGCCATCCGCGGGAGGAAGCGGTCCTTCTGCTCCTGGGTGCCGTGCTGGGCGATCATGTACGCCACGATGAAGTGGGTGTTGACGATCCCCGAGACCGACATCCAGCCGCGCGCGATCTCCTCCACCACCAGGGCGTAGGTGAGCAGAGACTCGCCGAGGCCGCCGTACTCCTCCGGGATCATGAGCCCGAACAGGCCCATCTCCTTCATGCCCTCGACGATCTCGGCCGGGTACTCGTCGCGGTGCTCCAGCTCGGTGGCGACCGGAATGATCTCCTTGTCGACAAAGTTCCGGACCGTGGCGAGGATGTCCTGCTGGATCTCGGTGAGGCCTTCGGTCTGGGCGAGGCGTCCCATGACAGCTCCTGTGAGGGCGGGAGGGCGGTGCGGGGCAGAAGAGGGGGGCGGATGCCCTCCGGTCGTGGCAGTGACCGCAGGGCACCCGGGTCGGGGGCGGCGCGGGTCAGCGCAGCGGCTCGGGGCGGCCGGGCTGCTCGCCGCCGCGCTCCTTGATGTAGGTCTCGGTGGGAACCATGACCTTGCGGCGGAAGATGCAGACGACGGTGCCGTCCTGCTTGTAGCCCTTGGTCTCGACGTACACGATGCCGCGGTCGGACTTGGACTTCGACGGGGTCTTGTCCAGGACGACGGTCTCGCCGTAGAGGGTGTCGCCGTGGAAGGTCGGCGCGATGTGCTTGAGCGACTCGACCTCCAGGTTGGCGATGGCCTTTCCGGAGACGTCGGGAACCGACATTCCCAGCAGCAGAGAATAGATGTAATTGCCAACCACGACGTTCTTTCCGAAGTCGGTGGTCTTCTCCGCGTAGTTGCTGTCCATGTGCAGCGGGTGGTGGTTCATGGTCAGCAGGCAGAACAGGTGGTCGTCGTACTCGGTGATGGTCTTTCCGGGCCAGTGCTTGTAGACCGCTCCGACCTCGAACTCCTCGTAGGTGCGTCCGAACTGCATCTGGATCACGCCTCCGGAATCTGGAAGGAGCTGGTGCGCCTGAGGCCGGCGTTGCGCCCCTTGCCGGCGACGACCAGGGCCATCTTGCGGCTGGCCTCGTCGATCATCTCGTCGCCGAGCATGGCCGAGCCCTTGGCGCCGCCCTCGGCCGAGGTGCACCAGTCGTAGGCGTCCAGGATCAGCTCGGCGTGGTCGTAGTCCTCCTGGCTGGGGGAGTACACCTCGTTGGCCGCGTCGACCTGGCCGGGGTGCAGCACCCACTTGCCGTCGAAGCCCAGCGCCGCCGAGCGCCGGGCGACCTCGCGGTAGCCCTCGACATTGCGGATCTGCAGGTAGGGGCCGTCGATCGCCTGGAGGTCGTGCATCCGGGCGGCCATCAGGATCCGCATCAGGATGTAGTGGTACGCGTCGGCGCCGTAGCCGGGCGGCTGCTCGCCGACGACCAGGGTCTTCATGTTGATCGAGGCCATGAAGTCGGCCGGGCCGAAGACGATGGTCTCCATCCGGGGCGAGGCGCCGGCGATGGCGTCGACGTTGACCAGGCCCTTGGCGTTCTCGATCTGCGCCTCGATGCCGATCCGGCCGACCTCGAAGCCCATGGTCTTCTCGATCTGGGTGAGCAGCAGGTCCAGGGCCACGATCTGCTGGGCGTCCTGGACCTTGGGCAGCATGATGCAGTCGAGGTTCTGTCCGGCGCCCTCGACCACGGTGACCACGTCGCGGTAGGTCCAGTGGGTGGTCCAGTCGTTCACCCGGACGACGCGGGTCTTGCCGGTCCAGTCGCCCTTGTTGAGGGCGTCCACGATGGTGTGGCGGGCGCCCTCCTTGGCGATCGGCGCGCAGGCGTCCTCCAGGTCCAGGAAGACCTGGTCGGCGGGCAGGCCCTGGGCCTTCTCCAGGAAGCGCGGGTTGCTGCCCGGGACGGCCAGGCAGGAACGGCGGGGGCGAAGACGGTCGGTCATTCGTTCGGTCCTCTGCGGGTGTGAGGGTGGGAATGGAGGGTCCGGCGGCTGCGACTCTATTGCGGGCCCGCTAGGGCGCAGGTGTGACCTTCCACGCTTCGAGTCCGTGGGCCAGCCGGATCTCGTCGACGATCCGGCCGATGATGGTGGTGATGCCGAAGTCCTTGGGGGTGAACACCGCGGCGACGCCCTGGGCGAGCAGCGCCTGCTCGTCGGCGAGCGGGATGATTCCGCCGACGATCACCGGCACGTCCTCCACCCCGGCCCGGCGCAGCCGCCGCAGCACGTCCGGCACCAGTTCGGCGTGGGCGCCGGAGAGGATCGACAGACCGACGCAGTGGACGTCCTCGGCGACGGCCGCCGAGGTGATCTGCTCCGGCGTCAGCCTGATCCCCTGGTAGACCACCTCGAAGCCGGCGTCGCGGGCCCGGACGGCGATCTGCTCGGCGCCGTTGGAGTGCCCGTCCAGACCGGGCTTGCCGACCAGCAGCCGCAGTCGGCCGCTGCCCAGCTCCTCGGCGGTGGCGGCGACGGCCGCGCGGACCGCCCGCAGCTCCTCGTTGCCCTCGCCGCCGATCGGGCCGGTGACCGGTGCGCCGCCGACGCCGGTGGGGGCGCGGTACTCGCCGAAGACCTCGCGCAGGGCGAAGGACCACTCGCCGGTGGTCACCCCGGCCCGGACGCAGTCCAGGGTGGCCGGCACCAGGTTGGCCGGGGTCGCGGCCAGCCGCTTCAGCTCGGCCAGTGCCGCCTGCGCGGCCGGCTCGTCGCGCTGCTCGCGCCAGCGGCCGAAGGCCTCGGCGACGGCCCGCTCCGAGTCCGGGTCGACCTGCATGATCGCGGTGTCCAGGTCGGCGGTGAGCGGGCTGGGCTCGGTGGTCTCGAAGCAGTTGACGCCGACGACCTTGTCCGCGCCGGACTCGATCCGGGCCCGCCGCTCGGCGTGCGAGCCGACCAGCGCGGCCTTGAGGTAGCCGGACTCGACGGCCGGCACCACCCCGCCCATGCCGAGCACCTTCTCGATCTCCGCGTTCGCGCCGTCGACCAGCTCGGCGACCTTGGCCTCGACCACATGGCTGCCGTCGAAGAGGTCGCCGTACTCCAGCAGGTCCGACTCGTAGGCCAGCACCTGCTGGATCCGCAGCGACCACTGCTGGTCCCAGGGCCGGGGCAGGCCCAGCGCCTCGTTCCAGGCCGGGAGCTGCACCGCGCGGGCGCGGGCGTCCTTGGACAGGGTGACCGCCAGCATCTCCAGCACGATCCGCTGGACGTTGTTCTCCGGCTGCGCCTCGGTCAGCCCCAGGGAGTTGACCTGCACCCCGTAGCGGAACCGGCGCTGCCGGGCGTCGGTGATGCCGTAGCGCTCGCGGGTGACGGTGTCCCAGATCCGGCCGAAGGCGCGGAGCTTGCACATCTCCTCGACGAAGCGGACGCCGGCGTTGACGAAGAAGGAGATCCGCGCGACCACCTCGCCCATCTGCTCCGGCGCGACCTGCCCGCCGTCGCGGACCGCGTCCAGCACCGCGATGGCGGTGCACATCGCGTACGCCAGCTCCTGGACCGGGGTGGCCCCGGCCTCCTGGAGGTGGTAGCTGCAGATGTTGATCGGGTTCCACTTGGGGATGTTCGCCACCGTGTAGGCGATCATGTCGGTGGTCAGCCGCAGGCTGGGTCCGGGCGGGAAGACGTGCGTCCCGCGCGACAGGTACTCCTTGACGATGTCGTTCTGGGTGGTGCCGGTGAGCTTGGCGATGTCCGCGCCCTGTTCCTCCGCGACGACCTGGTACATCGCCAGCAGCCACATGGCGGTGGCGTTGATCGTCATGGAGGTGTTGGTGCGTTCCAGCGGGATGCCCTCGAACAGCGCCCGCATGTCGCCGAGGTGGCTCACCGGCACGCCGACCCGGCCGACCTCGCCCTTGGCCAGGACGTGGTCCGGGTCGTAGCCGGTCTGGGTCGGCAGGTCGAAGGCGACCGAGAGGCCGGTCTGACCCTTCGCCAGGTTCCTGCGGTAGAGCTCGTTCGAGGCGGCGGCGGACGAGTGTCCGGCGTAGGTCCGCATCAGCCAGGGGCGGTCGCGCTCAGCCATGCTGCTCACTCACCTCGGAATCGGTTGATCGCCGGCAGGTGCTTGGCGCGGAGCTCGGCGTTCCGGACGCCCAGCCCCTCCTGCGGGGCCAGGCAGAGCACGCCGACCTTGCCCTGGTGCTTGTTGTGGTGCACGTCCAGCGCGGCCTGGCCGGTCTCGGCCAGGGTGTACGTCTTGGACAGGGTGGGGTGGATCTTCCCCTTGGCGATCAGCCGGTTGGCCTCCCAGGCCTCGCGGTAGTTGGCGAAGTGCGAGCCGACGATGCGCTTCAGCGACATCCACAGGTAGCGGTTGTCGTACTGGTGCATGTAGCCGCTGGTGGAGGCGCAGGTGACGATGGTGCCGCCCTTGCGGGTGACGTAGACCGAGGCGCCGAAGGTCTCCCGGCCCGGGTGCTCGAAGACGATGTCGACGTCCTCACCACCCGTCAGTTCCCGGATCCGGCCGCCCAACCGCTTCCACTCGCGCGGGTCCTGGTTGTGCTCGTCCTTCCAGAACTTGTAGCCCTCGGCACTGCGGTCGATGATCGCCTCGGCGCCCATCGCCCGGCAGATGTCGGCCTTGGTGTCGCTGGAGACCACGCAGATCGGGGTGGCGCCGCCGGCCAGCGCGTACTGGGTGGCGTACGAGCCCAGGCCGCCGCTGGCGCCCCAGATCAGCACGTTGTCCCCTTGCTTCATCCCGGCGCCGTTGCGGGAGACCAGCTGCCGGTAGGCGGTGGAGTTCACCAGCCCCGGCGAGGCCGCCTCCTCCCAGGTCAGATGGGCGGGCTTGGGCATCAGCTGGTTGGACTTGACCAGCGCCACCTCGGCCAGGCCGCCGAAGTTGGTCTCGAAGCCCCAGATCCGCTGCTCCGGGTCGAGCATGGTGTCGTTGTGCCCGTCGGCGCTCTCCAGCTCGACGCTGAGGCAGTGCGCGACCACCTCGTCGCCCGGCTTCCAGGCGTGGACGCCGGGGCCGGTGCGCAGCACCACGCCCGCGAGGTCCGAACCGAGGACGTGGTAGGGCAGGTTGTGGCGGGCGGCCTCGGGCGACAGCTTTCCGTAGCGGTCGAGGAAGCCGAAGGTGGAGACCGGCTCGTAGATCGAGCTCCACACGGTGTTGTAGTTCACCGAGCTGGCCATCACCGCGACCAGGGCCTCGCCCGGGCCGAGTTCGGGGACCGGGACCTCGTCCAGGTGGAGCGACTTGCGCGGGTCCTTGTCGCGGCTGTCGAGGCCGGCGAACATCTGCTCCTCGTCCCGGTGGAGCGTGACCGCCCGGTAGGACTCGGGGACGGTGAGCGCGGCGTAGTCGGCCGGGCTCGCGTCCTCGCTGAGGATGGCTTCGAGGATTTCCTTCATGGCTGCCTCCGGCGGCGTACCTGTTGAGGGGGACAGGGTGCGTCGAGATGGGGGTACCGGGAGCGGACACCGGCGGGGAGTTACGGGGTTTCAGTCGCATGGGTGAAGCGGGTTGCTGCACTCCGCGCAGGGGTGGCGCGCGGCTCCTGGACAGGGCGCGCCAGGTGGGGAGCCGCGGCGCCGCGACCAGTGGGTAACAACGTACTGGCACCCTGTGCCAGTCGTAAAGACACTGGGTGCCAGCAATTTCGGCGGCCGCGCGTGAGCGTCGTCACGTTTCGCCCCAGTGGCCCCGGCCGTCCACCCACACCCCTCGGGAACGCCGCAGGCCCGCCCGGAAGGATCCGGACGGGCCTGCGGCGATACTGCTGTGACCTGCGGTGATACAGGGAAAAGCGAGTGTCAGAGCTTGGCCGGGGCGCCCAGGGCGACCCGGATGCTCTCGATCACCTGGTCCAGCGGGGCGTCGGTACGGGCCACCGTGATCAGCACCTCGCCGGCCGGAGTGGCACTCACCGCGCTCTCCACGGCGCTCTCGACCGCACTCGCCAGGGTCGCGGTGGAGGCTCCCATGTCACTGCGTGCCACCCCGGGTGTCGGGGTGGCGGCGAGCCCGCCGGGGCTGGCCGGGGCGTTGCCCCAGAAGGTCCGCTTGATCACCTCGAAGGCGTGGTCGAGCTGCGGCTCGACCTCGCCCCGGCCGCCCGAGCGCAGCCAGCGGCGCAGCACGTGGTTGTGGGCCGCGACCACGGCCGCCGCCGAGACCTCTGCCAGCATCGCGTCGTCGCCGACCCCGCGCGCCCAGCCGCCCGAGGACTGCCCGGCGGTGTCGAACCGGCCCAGGAGGTACCGGGTGAACAACCGCTCGTACCGGGCCACCACCGCGATCTCGCGCTCGCGCAGCGTCGGCACCTGCCGGATCAGCCGGTACCGGGCCACCGAGACGTTCGGAGTGGCCGCGTACATCCGCAGCACCTCCTTGATCCCCCGGCAGACCACGTCCAGCGGGTGCTCGGACGGATCCGCGTCCGCGAGCAGGTCGGCCACCCGGACCAGGGTGTCGTCGTGGTCCGGGAAGATCGCCTCCTCCTTGGAGCGGAAGTAGCGGAAGAAGGTGCGGCGGGCCACGCCCGCCGCCGCCGCGATCTGGTCGACCGTGGTCTCCTCGTAGCCCTGGTTGGCGAACAGCTCCATGGCCGCCGCCGCGAGGTCCTGGCGCATCTGCTGGCGCTGTGCCGTCACCCTCCGGCCGCCACCACTGCTCCCACCACTGACGCCGGCGCCCACCTGCTGCGGTTCTTCCCCATGCATGACGCGAACGCTACACGGCGCACCGCCGCGACCAGGCACGGTCACCGGCGATCGCCGCCCTGCCTCAAAAGGCACGGAAGCCCCGGCCCGTCTTGCGGCCCAGGCAGCCGGCCGCGACCAGGTGCTCCAGCAGCGGCGCCGGCGCCAGTCCCGGCTCGCGGAACTCGGCGTGCAGCACCTTCTCGATGGTCAGCGAGACGTCCAGGCCGACCACGTCCAGCAGCGCGAACGGGCCCATCGGATAGCCGCAGCCCAGCTTCATCGCGGTGTCCACGTCGTCCACCGAGGCGTAGTGCTCCTCGACCATCCGGACCGCGTCGTTCAGATAGGGGAAGAGCAGGGCGTTGACGATGAACCCGGCCCGGTCCCCGCACTCCACCGCGTGCTTGCGGATCCTGCCGCAGACCTCCAGCACGGTCGCGGTGACCTCCGGGGCCGTCAGCACCGTGCTGACCACCTCCACCAGCCGCATCGCCGGGGCCGGGTTGAAGAAGTGCATCCCGACCACGTCGCGCGGACGGACGGTCGCGGTGGCGCAGCGGATCACCGGCAGGCTGGAGGTGGTCGTCGCCAGCACCGCGCCCGGACGGCAGATCTTGTCCAGGGTCGCGAACAGCTCCTGCTTCACCGCCAGGTCCTCGGCCACGGCCTCCAGCACCAGGTCCGCCTCGCCCAGGTCCTCCAGCGAGCCGGACGCGGTCACCAGCGCCAGCGCCGCGTCCCGGTCCTCCGGGGCGAGCCGGCCCTTGCCGACCATCCGCTCCAGCGACTTCGCCAGCGCGGCCCGCGCCCGGTCCGCCTTCTCCTGGCTGCGCGCCACCAGGGTCACCGGGTAGCCCGCCTTGGCGAACACCTCGGCGATGCCGGTCGCCATCGTCCCCGAGCCGCACACCCCGACGCTGCGCACGTCCCGGCCGGCCGGACGCGCGGCGGCGTCCCGGATGCCGTCCGGCACCACCTCGGCGGAGCCGGGGGCGGCGTAGCTGTAGAAGCCGCGTCCGCTCTTCCGGCCCAGCAGTCCGGCCGAGGCCAGCTGGCCCAGGATCGGCGCGGGCGCGTGCAGCCGGTCGTGCGACTGCTCGTACATCGCCTCCAGCACGGTCTTCGCGGTGTCGATCCCGATCAGGTCCAGCAGTGCCAGCGGCCCCATCGGCAGCCCGCAGCCCAGCCGCATCGCCGCGTCCACGTCCTCGCGGGTCGCGTAGCGGGACTCGACCATCGCCGCCGCCTGGTTGAGGTAGGCGAACAGCAGCCCGTTGACGATGAACCCGGCCCGGTCGCCGGCCGAGACCGGGGACTTGCCCAGGCTCCGGGCGAACTCCGCCGCCGTCTCCGCGGCCTCGCCGCCGGTCAGCACCGTCCGCACCACCTCGACCAGCTGCATCACCGGCGCGGGGTTGAAGAAGTGCAGCCCCAGCACCCGCTCCGGACGCTGGGTCGCCGCCGCGATCCGGGTCACCGAGAGCGCGGTGGTGCCGGTCGCCAGCACCGTCTCCGGCGGGCAGATCCGGTCGAGCTCGGCGAAGAGCGAGCGCTTGAGCTCCAACTGCTCCGGCACCTCCTCGATCACCAGCCGCGCCTCGGCGGCGGCGGTGAGGTCGGCGGTGACGGTCAGGTTGGCGAGCAGCGCGGCGCGCTCCCCGGTGCTGATCCGGCCGCGTTCGACCGAGTGGGCGGTGGACTCCTCGATCCGGCGCAGCGCGGCCCGGGCGGCGGCGTCGTCCCGTTCGATGCCGATCACCCGGCGGCCGCTCCGGGCGGTGATCTCGGCGATGCCCGCGCCCATGGTGCCCAGGCCGACGACGGCCACGACGGGGAAGGGGGCGGGGATGCTGCTGCTGGGCTCGCTCATGGCGTGTCTCCTCGGGGAGCTCGCCACGCGTACGGCCGGTCCGCTCCGGCGCCGCGCGGCTGGGAATGAGGGAAGCACGATGCGACTGAGGTCACCGTGTGGAAGAAGAACGAGAACGCCGGCGGCCGAAAGAGTGAGGGCACGCACGGATGAAGTGAACCGACCCACCCGTTGCTGCGGCTCCCGACGCCAACGGGGGTGGTGCGGACACTGTACCTGCAGCACCCGCACCTGGAAAGAGCACCGGTGCCCGGCAGGAGCGCCGACGACGGAGACGGCGCCGGGCCCGGGGGAGGGCTCGGCGCCGGAGCTGCGGCGGACCGGCGCGGTCAGCGCCGGGTCGGGGTGGCCCGCCAGAGGGTGAGCCGGTGCCAGGCGGCGAGGCCGTCGGGCACCCAGGGCCAGGCCGCGCCCTCGGCGGCCGGGGCCGGCAGCCGGGCGGCGAGCTCCTCCTCGGTCAGGAAGGCGTGCCAGGCGACCTCCTCGGCCTGCGGCCGGACCGCGACCGGGGTGCGCGTCTCGTAGACGGCGGACCACCAGGTGTGCTGCGGGGACTCGTAGAGGAAGCGGAAGAGCGGGGCGACGGTGAGGCCGGAGACGCCCAGCTCCTCCTCGGCCTCGCGCTTGGCGGCGTCGTCGTAGGACTCGCCCGCGCCGACCACGCCGCCGACGAACATGTCGTACATCGAGGGGAAGACCAGCTTCGCCGCGGTCCGCCGGTGGACGAAGATCCGGTCGTCGGGGTCGCGGGCGAGGATGAAGGTGCAGCGGTGCCGCAGCCGACGGGCGGTCGCCTCGCCGCGCGTGGCCTGGCCGGTGACGCGGTCGTGCGCGTCGACAATGTCCAACAGCTCGTCCGCGCTCAGCGGTTGAGGGGCACCCGGAGTGCTCATGGCGTCATCCAAGCATATGCCGCTGTCACTGTCATGGCCTGTCCCTGTCACCTGGTCGGTCATGTGTTCGGCCGCGTTCCGGCCGCGAGGACGGCGACGGCGGGGAGCGCCACCGTAGTACTCCCCGGCTCCGCGTAGTGCGCCACCGCGAGGTCGTAGTGGCGCTTGATCCTGGCGGCGTCCGCCGGGGCCAGCCGGGCGACCAGCGAGCCGGTGATCGGGGTGCCGCCCACCACCGAGGCCCACCAGGCGTCCGGATCGACCCGGTGGGTCCACTTGACGCGCCGGGCGCCGGTGTCCACCAGCCCGGCCCGGTCCAGCAGTTCGGCGAAGGCCGGGGCCCGGTCGGCGAACCCGGCCAGGAACGGCCCGCGCGCGGGCAGGTCCTCGGGAACGGGGACCCCGGCCGCCTCGACCGACTCGCCGAAGACCGCGGTGGCCCGCATGTCGCTGCTCTCCCAGCAGGTGAGCGCCAGCCGTCCGCCGGGGCGCAGCACCCGGCGCAGCTCGGCCAGCCCGGCCTCCGGGTCGCCCAGGTGGTTGATCACGAAGTTGCCCACCACCGCGTCGAAGGCGGCGTCGGGGAGCGGGAGTTCGGGCAGCACGGCGGTGAGCACCTCGGCGCCGGGGCAGGCCGCCGCCGCACGGGCGGCCATGCCCGGCGAGGCGTCCACCGCCGTCACCCGGGCGCCGCGGGCGAGCGCGGCGGCGGCGACCGTGCCGGGGCCGGTGCCGACGTCCAGCACTCGGCTCCCGGCGCCGACGCCGGCGGCGTCCAGCAGCGGGGCGACGGTGTGCGCGGTCATTCGCGCGAAGCCGTCGGCGTAGGCCGCGTCCAGTCCGGTCCAGCCGCGCCGCTCGAAGGCGTCGAAGGTGCTCGCATCCCAGGTGGTCGTCATGGGGCGATCATCGCAGGGTGGCGGCGAACTCCCTCAGGTGGTCGTGCAGGCCGCCGTGGACCGGGGCCACCGGGGCCGGCAGCCAGTCCTTGCGGACCTTGGCGACGGCGGTGTAGTTGGTGTCGCAGACATTGGCGAGCGGGGACTCCACCGCCTGCGAGAGGAACTGGTAGGCGTCCATGGCGGAGAAGCCGTAGTCCCGCACCAGCCACTGGACCAGGTCGAGTTGGGCGATCCGGAAGGCGTCCTCCAGCGGCCGGGCGGAGCCGGTGGAGATCAGGTGGGTGTCGGACTCCAGCCGGGGCCAGGGGGTGGCCACGCCCTTCAGCAGCTCCACGACCACCACCGTGTTCATGGCGCACTCCACCGCCACCCCGCAGGTCTCGCCCTCGCCCTGGCGGGCGTGCCCGTCGCCGAGGCTGACCAGCCCGCCGGCCACGTTGACGCCGAGGTAGCAGGTGGCGCCGGTGCGCATCTCCGGGGTGTCCAGGTTGCCGCCGTGGGCGTCCGGCACCAGCGCCGAGCGCACCTCCAGGTTGGCCGGGGCGACCCCGACCGTGCCGTGCATCGGGTCCATCGGCAGCTCGGCCCGGATCGGGCTGTCCCGCCCGGTGAACAGACAGGTCCGGCGCTCCCGGTCGAGCTGCCAGATCCACACCGTCTCCGGCAGCGGCGGCTGCAGGCTCGCGGTGGCGTGGGTGGAGGTGAGCGCGCCGAACAGCGGCACGGTGGTGGACGCGGCCCAGTCCCGGGCCGGCTCGATCGAGACGAAGTGGACCGCGAGGGTGTCGCCCGGCTCGGCGCCGTCCACATAGAAGGGACCGGTCTGCGGGTTGAGGAAGGGGAAGGTGCAGACCTCGGAGACCAGGGTCTTCTCCGAGGTGACCCGTCCGGCGAAGCAGTCCTCGGTGAACAGGTCGAGCACGGTGCCGGGGGCGATCCGCGCGATCGGCGCGGATCCGCCGAAGGTCCAGGCGTAGGTGTCGGCGGTGGGTCGTACCTTGAGGACGCGGGGGTCGTTCACGAGTGCTCCGTATCGAGGGGTGGGACAGGAGTCGCGCGGCGCTCACGTTAGGCGGCCGGTCCCGTGCTGCGGAAGAGGGCGCGGCCGGGCTCCGGTTTGGAACCCGGCCGGGCCAGTGGTTGGCTGAGGCGTACGCAGGAGCGCAGGTCGAGCAGGAGGAGTACGAACCATGGGTCAGGTCTACGCGGTCACCGAGCGAGTGCTGGAGGCATCGCCGGAGCAGGTCTTCGACGCGCTGGCCGACTACGAGAGCACTCGTCCGACCATCCAGCCGGTGCAGTACAGCGAGTACCAGGTGCGCGAGGGCGGCAAGGGCGCCGGCACGGTGGTGGCCTGGCGGCTGCAGGCGACCGAGAAGCGGGTGCGGGAGTGCGTCTTCACGGTCACCGAGCCGACCCCGGGCCAGCTGGTGGAGAAGGACGCCAACTCCACCATGGTGATCACCTGGACGGTGACCCCGGCCGGTGAGGGCCGGGCCAAGGTCGTGGTCGAGGCGGCCTGGAACGGCGCGAGCGGCATCGGCGGCTTCTTCGAGCGGAAGTTCGCGCCCAAGGGCCTGAACCGGCTGCACGACGAGACCCTCAACCGGCTGGCCTCGGCGCTGGGCTGAGGCGGCTCCCCGTGCGGGCCCTCGCCCGCACGGGTGAATCTCGGTGTCCACTGTCGGCTGCGGTTGTACCGCTATGTCGACTTGGCGTTACGTCGTTGCTGGTCACCACGGTGCCGCGGGCCCGGGACGGGCCGCGGTGCGACCGTATGACCGGTTCGAGCCCGATGTGTGCCCGCTGCAATGATCCGGTCCATGTCCGTGATCGAGACGGCCCGAACGGCCCCGGCGCAGCAGCGAGCAGACCCGACCAGACCCGACCCCAGCAGACCCGACCCCAGCAGACCCGAACCGAGCAGACCCGGGACCGGCAGACCGGAACTGACCCGGGGTCAGACCTGGCTGGTGTTCTCCGGGTTGATGATGGCGCTGCTGCTCGCGGCGCTCGACCAGACCATCGTCGCCACCGCCCTGCCGCGGATCGTCGGCGACCTCGACGGCCTGAACCACATGTCCTGGGTGGTCACCGCCTACCTGCTGGCCGCCACCGTCGGACTGCCGGTCTACGGCAAGCTGGGCGACCTGGTCGGCCGCAAGCCGGTGTTCCTCTTCGCCATCGTGGTCTTCCTGGCCGGCTCGGCGCTGGCCGGCCGCTCCCACGACATGGACCAGCTGATCGCCTTCCGCGCGCTCCAGGGCATCGGCGGCGGCGGGTTGATGATCGGCGTCCAGGCGATCATCGGCGACATCGTCGCGCCCCGGCAGCGCGGTCGCTACATGGGCCTGATCAGCGCCGTGTTCGGAGTGGCCTCGGTGGCCGGGCCGCTGCTCGGCGGCTGGCTCACCGACGGCCCCGGTTGGCGCTGGTGCTTCTACGTCAACCTGCCGCTGGGCGTGGTCGCGTTGCTGGTGATCGGCTTCGCGCTGCGGCTGCCGAAGGCGCCGCGGGCCGAGGGGGCCGCTCGGCCCCGGCTGGACGTGGCCGGCGCGCTGCTGCTCGCGGCGGTCGGCACCTGCCTGGTGCTGGCCTCCAGTTGGGGCGGCGGCCAGTACGCCTGGGGCTCGCCAGTGATCCTCGGGCTGTTCGGCGGCGCGGTCGCGGCGCTGCTGCTGTTCCTGCTGGTGGAGTGGCGGGTGGCGGAGCCGGTGATCCCGCTGCACCTGTTCCGGGACAGCGTCTTCAACGTCTCCGGCGGGATCGGCGTCGTGGTCGGGGTGGCGCTCTTCGGCGCGGCCAGCTACCTGCCGAGCTTCATGCAGATGGTGAACGGCGCCAGCGCCACCGGCTCCGGGCTGCGGATGCTGCCGATGATGGGCGGCGTCGTGGTCGCCTCGATCGGCTCCGGTCAGCTGATCAGCCGGACCGGGCGCTACAAGGTGTTCCCGATCGTCGGCGGCGCGCTGTCCACGGCCGGCATGGTGCTGCTCGGCCTGCTGGGCGCGCACAGCTCCTTCGCCCAGCAGGCCGTCGCCATGGCGGTGCTCGGTCTGGGGGTCGGCCTGGCGCTGCCGGTGCTGGTGCTGGCGGTGCAGAACTCGGTCTCCCCGCGTGACCTGGGGGCGGCCACCTCCGCCAACAACTACCTGCGGCAGATCGGTGGTTCGGTCGGCGCGGCGGTGGTCGGGACGCTCTTCAACAACCGGCTGGCGCACCAGCTCGCCCAGCGGCTGCCGCACGGCGCGGCCGGGCTGCCGCCGACCGACTCGATCACCCCGCAGCTGGTCCACGCACTGCCCGCGCGGCTGCGGCTGGACTACACGGACTCCTTCGCGGCGGCCCTGCCGCGGGTGTTCCTCTACCTGGCGCCGCTGCTGGCCCTGGGCTTCCTGCTCGCCTTCCTGCTCAAGGAGAAACCGTTGGCCACCCATGCCGTCCCCGAGCCCGGCACCCTGACCGGCGCCGAGACCACCACCCGGCTGACGGTGGAGATCGCCGACGCGGCGGTCCCCGCCCAGCCGGCCGCGCAGGCCCCCGCACCCGAGCCCGCCCCGGGCCCGACGGCCCATGCCGGTGCCGCCCGGACCGGCGGGCAGCCCGGCGGGCAGCCCGGCGCCGGGCAGACCACCGGCGTCCCGGTCGGCGGTGCGGTGCTGGAGCCGGACCGGGCCCCGGTGCCGCGGGCGGTGCTGACCCTGATCGACATGGAGGGCCGCCAGGTGGCCCGGGCCGGCAGTGACGCCCGGGGGCTCTGGGCCCTGGCCGCGCCCCGCGGCGGCAACTACGTGCTGATCGCCGCCGCCCCCGGGCACCAGCCGCAGGCGGTCACGGTCACCGTGGGCAACCGCCCGGTCGAGCTGGACGTGGTGCTCGGCGGCACCGGACGGCTGAGCGGCGCGGTCCGCAGCGCCGAGGGCGCGCCGGTCGCCGACGCGGCGGTGACGCTGACCGACTCCCGCGGCGAGGTGGTCGCCACCGCCCACGCCGACGCGGACGGCGAGTACCGCTTCCGCGACCTGGTCTCCGGCCGCTACACCCTCGCCGTCAGCGCCCGCGCCTACCGTCCGGCGGCGCTCGCGGTCGAGGTCGGGGCCAGCGGCGAGACCAGGCAGGACGTCGCCATGACCGGCAGCGGTACCCTGCGCGGCACGGTCCGGACCCTCGGCGGTCACCCGGTCGCCGAGGCCCGGGTGACCCTGCTGGACTCGTCCGGCACCGTCGTCGCCGCGGTGACCACCGGGGCGGACGGCACCTTCCGCTTCACCGACCTGGAACCCGGCGAGTACACGGTGATGGCCAGCGGCTACCCGCCGGTGGCGACCGCGCTGCGGATCGAGGACGGCCACACCGAGCGCGACCTCCACCTCTCGCACCGGCTGGAGGGCTGACTGACCGTCAGGTATGGGTGCGCCCGCGCCGGTCACGCAAGATCGCTCGCATGAGTGGACCTTGTCCGCCGTGAGAGTGAGTGGAGGCGCGTCCCCCGGGCGCGGCGACCTAGGTTGATCGTCGTGTCTCTGACGATCCTTCATGTGTCCCAACCGGCCGACGGCGGTGTCGCCCAGGTCGTGGCCGACCTGGTGCGGGGCCAGATCGCGGACGGGCACCGGGTGGTGCTTGCCTGCCTGCCCGAGGGGAGGCTCGCCGCCACCGCCCGGGCGGCCGGGGCCGAGGTGCACACCTGGGCCGCCGTCCGCACCCCGGTCACCGGACTGGCCCGTGAGGTCGGCACGCTGCGCCGGATCGTCGCCGCGACCGACCCGCACCTGGTCCATCTGCACAGCTCCAAGGCCGGGTTGGCGGGTCGGCTGGCGGTCCGCGGCCGCCGGCCCACGGTCTTCCAGCCGCACGCCTGGTCCTTCGCCGCGGTCACCGGCGCGACCGCCGTGGCCGCGCGCTGCTGGGAGCGGACGGCGCTGCGCTGGACCGACCGGGTGCTCTGCGTCAGCGCGCAGGAGCGCGGGGAGGGCACGGCGGCCGGGCTGCGCGCCCGTTGGGCGCTGGCGCCCAACGGCCTGGACCTGGACCGCTTCGACGCCTCCCGGCTGCCGGGGCAGGAGCAGGCCCGGGTCCTGCTCGACCTGGACGACGACGGCCCCTGGGCGGTCTGCGTGGCCCGGCTCTGCCGGCAGAAGGGCCAGGACGTGCTGCTCCGGGCCTGGGCCGGAGTGCCGTCCCGGGTGCCGGGGGCCCGGCTGGCCGTGGTCGGCGAGGGCCCGGAGCGGGCGGTGCTGGAACAGTTGGCGGCCGGTCTGCCCGAGCCGGACAGCGTCCTGTTCGCCGGGCGCACCGAGGACCCGCGCGACTGGTACGCGGCCTCCGACCTGGTGGTGCTCCCCTCCCGTTGGGAGGGGATGGCCCTGGTCCCGCTGGAGGCGATGGCCTGCGCCCGCCCGGTGCTGATGACCGATGTGGCCGGGGCCCGGGAGTGCCTGCCTTCGAGCGAGGGCTGGCCGCTGCCGCTGCCGGTGGACGACCACCTGGCGCTGCGCGACGCACTGGTGGCCCGGCTCTCCGACCGCGAGGGCTGCCGCAGGGACGGCGCCAGGGCCGCCGCCGGGGTGATCTCCCGGCACGACGTCCGGACCACGTTGGCACGGGTCGCGCAGATCTACGCCGATGTGCTGACCGAGCGTCAGATGCGATTTGAGTCAAAAGATATGACTACTAGTCATTAGCGTGTTTTCAGCAGGTCTGCGGGATCTCACCGAGCATGGGTCTGTAATGTCTGATTTGTCCGCTCAATTCTTTCTCACCGAGCTGAGCCCGGCCCGTGCGGCGGCCGACCCGACTCCAGTCGGTGTGCAGCATCGGGCGGCCTTCGAAGCCACGGACACAAGCAGGGGAGTACGTGCGCGGATGACCACCGTCGACAATGAGGAACTGCCGCGCGCGGGGCTGATGCCCACCACCACCGGGCACGGACTGCTCGCCCTCACCCGTCCGGCCGTCCAGTCCCCGCCCCCCGCCGCAGCCCCCGCCCTGCCGCCCGTCCGCGCAGCGGCGGCCGCCCGGCCAGGACCGGCGGCGGCGTCCCGGCCGCCCTGCTGCTGGTCGACGGGTTGGCCGTGCTGGCCGCCGTCGCCATGGCCGCCGTCGGGGCGGGCGACCCGCTCGCCACCCTCTGGGCGGCCTGCGGCCTGTTCCCGCTGCTGGTCCTGCTCAACTCGGCGGGCGGCCTCTACCGGCTCCGGCTCAGCCCCTCGGTCCTGGACGAGTTCCCGGCACTCTGCGGCCGGGCCGCCGTCGCCGCCGCCTTCGCGCTCACCCTGGACCGCTGCCTGCACGGGCTGTGGCCCTCCGCGGTCCCCGAGGACGGCCGCCGGATGCTGCTGCTGCTCGGCTGCCAGTTGGGCCTGGACGTGCTCGGGCGCGGCGCCGTCTACACGGTGGTCCGCCGGCGCCGGCGGCTCAGCCCCCGGCCGGTACTGATCGCCGGCGCCGGACCGATCGGCCGGCAGATCGGGGCGGCGCTGCTGGCCCACCCCGAGTACGGGCTGCGGCCGGTCGGCGTCATCGACTCCCGCACCACGGCCGGGACGGCGGAGGAGCAGCAGTCCGCCGCGCCCCAGGTGCCGATCCTCGGCGGCCCCGAGATGCTCGACCTGGAGATCGCCGGCCAGGACGTCACCGACGTCATCGTCACCTCCGGCGGCAGCGACGACGCCACCGCCGGGGAGACCGTCCGCACCGCCACCCGGCGCGGCTGCGAGGTCTGGTTCGTGCCCGGCGTCCCGGAGTTCGGGGCCTTCGAGTACGGCAACCGCCGGGCCGCCGCCGGGGACCACCTCTGGGGCTTCCCCTGCCTGCGGCTCAGCCCCTCGGCCATGGACCGCCCCACCTGGATCGCCAAGCGCTCGGTCGACGCCGCGCTCGCCGCCGCCGGCCTGCTGCTGGTCTCGCCGCTGCTGCTGGGCTGCGCCCTCGCGGTCAGGATCGACGGCGGCGCCGGGGTCATCTTCCGCCAGGAGCGGGTCGGCCTGGACGGCCGCAGCTTCACCGTCCTCAAGTTCCGCACCATGCGGCCCGCCGACGAGCACGAGGCGGCGACCCGCTGGAACATCTCCCAGGACCACCGGCTCGGCGCCACCGGCCGGTTCCTCCGCCGGACCTCGCTGGACGAGCTGCCGCAGCTGTGGAACGTGCTCCGCGGCGAGATGAGCCTGGTCGGGCCGCGGCCCGAGCGGCCCTACTTCGTGGCCCGGTTCGCCCAGTCCTACCCCCAGTACCGGGACCGGCACCGGGTACCCGTCGGCATCACCGGCTTCGCCCAGGTCCACGGGCTGCGCGGGGACACCTCGATCGAGGACCGGACCCGCTTCGACAACTACTACATCGAGAGCTGGAGCCTCTGGCAGGACGTCAAGATCCTGCTGCGGACCGCAGCCTCGGTCCTCCGCCCCGGTGGGAGCTGACCCGGTGACCCTGCTGAGCATTCCCCTCCCGCGCCGCGCGGTCCGCGAGGTCCGGCGGCCCGACCGGCTGCCCGCCCTGCTCGCCGCCGCCACCGTGCTGCTGGTCTGCCTGCCCACCGGCGGCGACAGGGACGTCACCGCCGCCGTCCACGTCACCCCGGCCGACGTGGCCTCGGTCGCGCTGGTGGGGCTGTGCGCGCTGCGCGCCCGGACGGCCAGGCTGCCGGCCGCCGCGGTGGTGCTCTTCGGCGGCGTGCTGCTGGCCGTCGCCGTCGCCACCGTGGCCTCGCAGGACCCCGCGGTGAGCCTCTCCGGCTTCGTCCGCTTCGTCCAGGTCTTCGTGCTGGTCCCGCTCGCCGTGCTGCTGGCCCTGCGCGAACGCCGGGACCTGCGGCTGCTGCTCGGGGCGCTGGTCGTCGCCGCCGTGATCGAGGGCGCGGTCGGCGTCGAGCAGTTCGCCACCGGTACCGGGGCCTCCTACGCCGGCGGCAGCGCCCGCGCGGTCGGGACCTTCGGCGCCCAGGACATCATGGCGATGTCCGCCGTGGTCAGCTACGGACTCGTGGCCGCCCTCGGACTGGCGCTCCAGGCCCGCGCCGAGCGGCGCACCTGCGAGGCCGTCGCCCTCGGCCTGACCGCCGCGCTGCTGCTGGCGCCGCTGGCGCTCTCCTTCAGCCGGGGCAGCTGGATCGCCACCGGCTGCGCCGTCGCCGTGGCGCTGGTGCTCACCGACGCCCGGCTGGCGCTGCGCACCGCCGTGCTGGCGCTGGCTGCCGCCGTGGTCCTGGTCGGCGGCTTCGGCCTGGGCGGGGACAGCGTCGCGACCAGGCTCGGCTCCATCGCCACGGTGGCGGGCTCCGCCCCCGACCACTCGGTCAGCGACCGCTACGACCTCTGGGCGACCGCCGCCGCCATCTGGCGGCAGCACCCGGCGACCGGCGTCGGGCCCAAGGAGTTCCCGCAGTTCCGGGACGCCCACGCGCCGCTCCGGCTCTCCTCCGGCAGCGACACCGCCGGCGCCGGCGCCGCCTTCAGCCGCGAGCCGCTGCTCTCCCCGCACAACATGTACCTGCTGGTCCTCAGCGAGCAGGGGCTGATCGGCCTCACCGCCTTCGCCGCCCTGCTGTTCGGCCTGCTCACCGCCGCCGGACGGCGCGCGGCGGCCGGGCGCGGCGGCCTGGAGGCGGCCCTGCTCGGCCTGCTGGTCTGGCAGTGCGTCGACTTCCTCTACGCGGACATCGGCGGGCCGACCACCGTCCTGGTCTCCTTCGTCCTCGGGTCGGCCGCCCGGAGCCTGGCGTGACGCTCACGGCACCACGGCCCACCGAGACGCCGCGCCCGGCGCGCTCCTTCCTGGCCCGGGCCTTCGGCATCACCGCGCTGCTCAGCGCCGGCGGCTCACTGCTCGGCCTGGTCCGCGACCTGCTGCTGGCCCGCTTCTACGGCGCGGACCAGGGCACCGACGCCTTCCTGGTCTCCTGGACCGTCCCGGAGACCGCCGCGCCGCTGCTGATCGAGGACGCGATGGCGTTCCTGATGGTCCCCGCGTTCAGCCAGGCACTGGCCGCCGACGCCGGCCGCGACCCGCAGCGCCAGGAGCCGGACCCGGTCCGGGCCCTGGTGGCGGCGACCCTGCCGCCGCTGGCGCTGCTGCTCGCGGTGCTCTCCGCCGCCACCGCGCTCGGTGCCCCGCTGCTGGTGGAGCTGCTCGCGCCCGGCCTGCCCGACGCCTCGCTGGCCGTGGTCTGCACCCGGCTGACCGCGCTCACCATCCTGCCCTTCGGCCTGACCGGCTACCTCAGCGCCGGACTCCGCGCCCACCACCGGTTCACCGGGCCCGGCGCCGTCTACATCGTCTACAACAGCGGCATCCTGCTGGTGATGCTGCTGCTGCACGCCAGCCTCGGGGTCACCGCCGCCGCCGCCGGGGTGGCGTTCGGCAGCACCCTGATGACCGCCCTGCTGCTGCCGCTGTTCTCGCGCCACTGCAGTCGGCTGACCAGCCGTCAGGGCAGGCCGGCGCTGACCGCGCTGGGCTTCAGCCCGCTCGCGCTGCTGCCGGTCGCGCTGTTCACCCTGACCCGGCAGGCACAGGTCTTCGTCGAGCGCTACCTGGCCTCCTCGCTGGCCCCCGGCACCATCTCGCACCTCAACTACGCCGAGAAGATCGCCCAGATGGCGATGACCCTCGGGCTGATGGTCTGCACCGTCACCTTCCCGCTGGTCGCCCGGGCGCTCGCGGCCGGGGACACCGCCACCGCCCGCCGCCGGGTCGAACAGGACCTGGAACTGGTCGGCGCGGTCGTCCTGGCCGGGACCGCGATCCTCATCGCCTGCGCCCCGGACATCGTTCGACTGCTGTTCCAGCGCGGTGAGTTCACCGCCGCCGACACCGCCGCGACGGCCGCCGCGATGCGGGTCTACAGCCTGGGGCTGCTCGGCCAGGCCATGGTCGGGACGCTGATCCGGCCGTACTTCTCGGTCCGGCCGGCGGTCACCCGCGGCCGGGCCGGCTCGGCCGGGTCCGAGCGCAGCGACTGGTACCCGATCGCCTCGATGGCCCTCGGCCTGCTGGTCACCGCCGTGGTCGGCGCGGCGACGGCGCACCGCTTCGGCGCGCTCGGGCTGGCGGCGGCCAACGCCGCCGGGATCAGCCTCACCGCGGCCCTGCTGCTCCGCGCGCTCCGCGCCCGGGGCGTCCCGGTCCGGGTCCACACCGTGCTGTTCGCGCAGACCAGGCTGCTGACCGCAGCCGTCGCCGCGACCGCGGCGGCGGCCCTCGCGGCGGCCGTGGCCGGTTCCGAGCCGCTGCCGGCCGTCCTGCTGGGGGCGCCGGCCGGACTCGTCGCCTTCGCGGCCGTCCTGGCAATGCTGAAAGTCCGGCCCTGGCGGCCGGCGGTCGACGGAGAGGCCGGCCCATGAGCGCGGAACAGCTCCATCTGGAACAGCACGGGCAGCGCTTCGCGCCCGACGTCCTGTCGCACCCCACGCCCTGGACGCTGATGTACCACTCGGTGGACTCCGACCGGGAGGACCCCTACCAGCTGACGGTCAGTCCGCAGCGCTTCGCCCGGCAGATGTCCTGGCTGCACGAGCAGGGCCTGCGCGGCGTCGGCGTGACCGAACTGCTGCGCGCCCACGCCCGGGGCCGGTCCGCCGGGCTGGTCGGCCTGACCTTCGACGACGGCTACGCCGACTTCCCCGAGCAGGTGCTGCCGGTGCTGGAGCTCCACGGCTTCACCGCCACCGCCTACGTGGTGGCCGGCCGCCTGGGCGGACACAACAGCTGGGACGCCGAGGCCCCGCGCAAGCAGCTGATGACGGCCGACCAGATCCGCCGGCTGGACCGGTGCGGCGTCGAGATCGGCTCGCACGGCCTCAACCACCGCCCGCTCCAGGGGCTCTGCCGACGCGAGCTGCTGCAGGAGACGCTGCGCAGCCGCGAGGTGCTGGAGTCGCTGATCGGCCGCCCGGTCACCGGCTTCTGCTACCCCTACGGCGCGCTGGACGCCCAGGCGGCGGAGGCGGTGCGGGAGAGCGGCTACACCCACGGCGCGGCCATCGAGCACAGCGCCCTCACCGGCCGCTGGGCCCTGCCCCGCTGCTACGTCGGCGAGCGCGACGGCGGCTGGCGGCTCCGCGCCAAGCGGGTCCGGCACCTGGCGCGCGGACTGCGCCGCAGCCACCGGCGGGGCACCGCGTGAAGGTCCTCCACATCATCACCGGCCTGGACGCCGGCGGCGCGGAGCAGCAGCTCCGGCTGCTGCTCCGGCACCTGCCGCCGGAGTACGACTGCGACGTGGTAGCGCTGACCAATCCGGGCGCGGTCGCGGCCGGGCTGCGCGCCGACGGGGTGCGGGTGGCGGAGCTGGGGATGCGCGGCAACCGCGACCTGGCCGCACTGCCGGCCCTGGTGCGACTGATCCGCCGGGGCCGCTACGACCTGGTCCACTGCCACCTCTACCGGGCCTGTGTCTACGGCCGGATCGCCGCCAGGCTGGCCGGGGTGCGGGCGGTGGTCGCCACCGAGCACTCGCTGCTCGACGACGTGATCGAGGGCCGTCCGATCACCCCGGGCATCCGGGCGCTGTACCTGGCGACCGAGCGGCTGGGGCGCTGCACGGTCGCGGTCTCGCAGGCGGTGGCCGACCGGCTCGTCGACTGGGGCGTCCCGGCGCACCGGGTACGGGTGATCCCGAACGGCGTCGAGGTGCGGCGCTACCAGCAGCCCGCGCCGGTCCGCGCCGCGACCCGGCAGGCGGTCCGGGCCGAACTGGGCCTGCCGCAGGACGCCTTCGTGGTCGGCGGGGTCGGTCGGCTGGTGCCCGGAAAGCGGTTCGACGTGCTGATCGACGCGCTCGGGCAGATGGGCCCGGCCTGGCTGCTGCTGGTCGGCGACGGCAGCGCCCGGGCCGAACTGGAGTGGCAGGCCCGCGCGGCCGGGCTGGCCGACCGGGTCGTCCTCACCGGCGAACGGGCCGACGTCCCGGAACTGCTCACCGCGATGGACGTGCTGGCCGCGCCCTCCACCGGGGAGACCTTCGGCCTCTCGCTGCTGGAAGCGCTGGCCGCCGGGCTGCCGGTGCGCTGGTCCTCGGGCCCGGCGCTGGCCGAACTGCCTGCCGGGGCCGCCCCCGGCGCCCGGCTGACCATCGCCCAGCCCGGCTACTACGCGGCCGAGTTGGAGGCGCTGCGGACCGGCCGGTCCGCCGCCCGGGTCCTGGCCCAGCCGGAGGCGGTCCGGCACTACGACACCGCCCGGCTGGCCCTCGGGGTCGCCGAGCTCTACCGGCAGACCGGCCGACGGCCGGTCCCACCCCTGTCCGCTCCGGAGGAGAACCATGCTCGACGCTGACCGCCCCACGACCGCCGCCGGTCACGACGCCGCCGGTCGGCGGAGCCGGCTGCTCCGCCGCTGGTGGCCGCTGCTGGCGGCGGTCCCGCTGGGAACCCTCGGCGGCGCCGGTTACGCACTGGTGGCCCCGGCCGCCTACCAGGCCAACGCCTATGTGATGGTGGTCCCGCAGGGCGGGGCCGACAGTACGGCGGCGGTCAACTTCGCCCAGGCCTACGGCCGGATCATCGCCCAGCCGGAGGTGCTCCAGTCCGCCTCGGCCGACACCGGGGTCCCGGTGACCGCCCTGGCGGCCCGGATCGAGGCGCTGACCTCGCCGGACGCCCCCATGATCCAGATCAGCGGCACCGCCCCCGGGGCCCGACTGTCCGCCCGCGAGGCCAATGCGGTCGCCCGCTCCCTGGTCGACTTCGGCAATGCGACCACCAGGCAGACCGGCGTGAAGCTGCTCTCCTTCGCCGCCGCCGCGACCCCGGACGCCCCCAGCACCCCGACCCGGTCCCTGGACGTCGCCGTGGGCGGCGCGGCGGGCGTACTGATCGGCGGGCTCGGCCTGCTGGTCCGCCGCCGTGACCTCGGCGGCGGGACGTCCCTGCAGGGCGCCCGGCCCGCGCCCGGGCCCACGCCCGCCACCGAGCCCGCCGCCGAGGCCACCGAGCCCGCCGCCGAGCCGGCTGCCGGGCCGGCCGTCGGCGCCGACCTGCCGCAGCCGCGTCCGTTGGCCGGGCGGGACGAGGCCAAGGCCGGCCGATGACGTCCGCGCCGAGCCCTGCCGCTCCGCTGCGGACCGCTCCGTGCTGGGAGGCCGAGGTCCTCCGTGACCCCGCCGCCTTCGACGGACTCGCGGGGGAGTGGGACGACCTGCTCGACCGCTGTGCCCCGGCCACTCCCTTCCAGAGCCACGCCTGGCTCTCCTCCTGGTGGCAGTCGTACGGCCGGCCCGGTCGGCTGCGGCTGGTGACGGTGCGTCGGGACGGCCGGTTGGTCGCCGTCGCGCCGCTGATGCTCCGGCACCGGCTGCTGCCGGTGCTGGTGCCGGTCGGGGCCGGGCTGACCGACTTCCTCGACGTGCTGGTCGACGACCGGCACGCGGACGAGGCCGCCGCCTTCCTGGCCCGGGCGCTGGACCGGGAACTGGGCCTGGCCCGCCCCTGGTCCGTGCTCGACCTGCGCGAACTGCGCCAGGACGCCGCCGCCGTCCGGCTCGCCGACCACTGGCGCGGCGCGGCGCGGACCCTGCCCGACTCGGTCTGCCAGCACCTGCCCGGCGTTCCGGTGGAGGAACTGCTCACCCGGCTGCCGGGACGGACCGCCCAGCGCACCCGGGTCAAACTGCGGAAGCTCGCCGCCGCCGGGGTCGAGACCCGGCTGGTGCCCTCGGCCGAGGTCCCCGGGGCGATCGGCGAGCTGATGGTGCTGCACGAGCTGCAGTGGCGCGGGCGCGGGGCCACCCCCGAGCACCTGCGCGAACGCTTCGCCCAGCACCTGAGCCGGGCGGCCGGACGGATGTCGCTGGCCGACCGGGCCGGTGTCCGCGAGTACCGGCTGGACGGCCGGCTGATCGCCAGCGACCTGACCCTGCAGGGCCCGGACCTGGCGGCGATCTACTTCTACGGGGTGCACCCGGACGTCCGGGAGCAGCTCGACATCGCCGGGATGCTCTTCCGCGAGAGCCTGGCGCACGCGGCCGGGACCGGTCGCGGCGAGCTCAGCCTGCTGCGCGGGGACGAGCCCTACAAGCAGCGCTGGCGGCCCGAGCAGGCCCGCAACCAGCGGCTGCTGCTCGGCGGCGGCCCGGCCGTCGCCCTGTACGCGGGCGCGGCCCGGCTGCGCCGGTCGGTGCTCCGCCGACTGCGGACCAGCGCGCCCTGGCTGGTCTCCGTCCGCGCCCGGCTGCGCACGCTCCGCGCCTGAGGCGCGCGGCCCTCACCGGCCCCGGCGCTCCGCGTCCGAGGGCGCGGGCCCTGGGGCGCCGGCCCCGGCCGGCGGCGCGGCCGGGGGCTCGGCGCGGTGCTGCCGATCGGGGTCCGGCTCGGCTGGCGGCCGGTGCTGCCGACCGGGGTCGGCGTCGCGGTCCGGGACGGCGCGGGCGTCGCGGTCGGGACGGGCGTCGGGGTGGGCGTCCGCGTCGGGGTCGGGCTCGGGGTCGGGCTCGGGGTGGGCGTCGGCGTCGGCGCGGGCGTGATCGCGGGCTGGCCGCCCAGCACCCGGCGGAACACCCGGCTGGCACGCGGGTTGTCGGTGCAGCCCCAGACGCCGTGCGGGCAGTAGTCGGTGACGGTCTGGTAGAGGGTGTCGTGGGTGCCCATCCACTCCAGCATCCGCTGGACGTACCCGGGGTCGTCGCCCCGGTTGTACATGCCCCACTCCGGGTAGGACACCGGCTTGTCGTGCTGCTTGGCGAACCGCACCTGCGCCAGCAGCCCGTAGGGCTCGTGGACGTAGGAGTCGAAGTCGGCGGTCCGGTCCGGGTCGTCGGCCGCCATGTCGTAGCTGTCCATGCCGATCACGTCGGTGACGTCGTCACCCGGGTAGCAGTCCGGCCAGGGGTGGGCGTCCGCGCCCCGGGTCGGCGCGAACTCGAAGCGCAGGTGCTGGCCGGGGACCGCGCGCATCGCGGTGACGATGCGTCGCCAGTACGCCTTCCAGCTGTCCGGGTCGGGACCGCAGCGGCTGGTGTAGGTGGTGCCGTTCATCTCCCAGCCCACGGTGAGCACCGCGTCCGACAGGCCCAGGGCCACCAGCCGCCGGGACAGGGTGGTGAAGTGGCTGTCGAAGTCACCGGCCGCGCCCTGCCGCAGCTGCGACCGGACGTCGTCGTCGTCCACATTGCCCTCGTTGTCCGGGAGCATCGGCACCCCGATGACGATCAACCGGTCCGGAGTCGCCGTCCGCCAGGCGGCCCAGCCGCCGAGGCGGGTCGGGTCGCCGTCGATGTCGTCCCAGTTGTTCCCGGGCAGATAGGTGTGGCCGACCTGGACCTGAGCGCCGTTCAGCCACTGCGACACCTGCTGCTCCGCACTGTCCGACTCGTCCGAGCCGAGGAACAGGCCGAAGGGCACGTCGTGCAGCGGCATCGCGGTGTCGTCCACGCTGCCGTCCTGGCCGGCGGCCTCCTGCGGCGGCACCATGCCGGTCAGCCCGGCCAGGGCGAGGCCGGAGCACAGCGCGGTCAGCCCGGTCAGCACCACCCGCCAACGCCGCATCAGCCCTCCATCGTCCGTGCCGCCCCGATTTGTCGGTGACCCGTACTCCACGGTAGGCGTCGGTGGCGCTCAAGCCCGGGGGACACACCTGACCGGCCCTCACCTCGATGAACTCGATCGGGTGGGCTCTAAGCTGACGAGGTGACCGTCCTAAGATCCACTTTGTTGTTCCTGCTGGCCGGTCTGGCCGAGATCGGCGGATGCTGGCTGGTGTGGCAGAGCGTCAAGGAGCACCGCGGCTGGCAGTACGCCGTCGCGGGCGTGCTGGCGCTGGGGGCGTACGGCTTCGTCGCCGCGCTCCAGCCGGACGCCTCCTTCGGCCGGGTGCTCGCCGCCTACGGGGGCGTCTTCGTGGCCGGTTCGCTCGCCTGGGGGATGGCGCTGGACGGGTTCCGGCCGACCGTCTGGGACCTGACCGGGGCGGGCATCTGCCTGGTCGGTACCGCGCTGATCATCTGCCAGCCCCGGGCCTGAGCCACGGCTGAGCCGGGCCGGGCCCGAGCCGCCCCTCGGCGGGTCGCGCCGCGCCGCGCCGTCGGCGGCTTTCCCGGCAAAGCGGGGCAGACCCCTCGGCAACGCCTACCGTCGGACCATGCGTCCCGCCCGCCTCGGCCCCCTCGGCCTGGTCCTGCTCCTGGCCGTCGCGGTCGGTGGGGCCGCCGCCCGGGAGCACCGCCCCACCCCCTTCGGCGACGACCTGGTCTCCCGCTCGGCGCACTCGGTCTCCGCGGACGCCCTGCGGCGCGGCGGCGACCACTCGGTGCTGGCCTACGACCGCCGCAGCGGCCGGTTGGCCTGGTCCTACCGCCGTCCCGGCCGGTTCCCGCTGCGGCTGGTCGCCGCGGCCGGCACCACCGTCGCGGTCTGGGACGACGGGATGCTCACCGCGATGCGCCCGGACCAGCCCGCCGTCCGCTGGCACCGCTTCGTCCCCGGAGTCGGGGGCGGGGTCAGGCTGGTGCCGCTGGAGGACGGCGCGGCGCTGCTGGTGCTCACCCCGGAGCTGGTGGTGACGTACACCACATCCGATGGGGCCATCCGCACCGACAGCCTGCCGCCGCCGGGCTGCGGCTACGCCCCCGGCCGGGTGCTGGTGACCGGCGGTCTGGTGGTGGCGGCCCGTCCCTGCGCTGTCCACAGCACCGTTGAGGCCTTCGACGGCGAGGGCCGGCGCTGGCAGCGGGCGACCGGCCGGTTCGCCGATCCGGTGCCCGGGGGGCCCGGGACGGTGGGCGTGGCCGAGCCCCCGCTGCTCCGCCCGCTGCTGCTCGACCGTCTAACCGGCCTGCCCCCGGTAGACTGGGCATCTTGAGCTGGGCCCGGTGTCGACGGCCCGCGCCAGTGCCCGACCGGGAGTGACTTCACCATGATCGCCGCCAACGCCCTCGAACTGCGCGCCGGCGCCCGAATCCTGATCGAGTCCGCGACCTTCCGGGTCGCCCCCGGGGACCGCATCGGCCTGGTCGGGCGGAACGGCGCGGGCAAGACCACCCTGACCAAGGTGCTGGCGGGCGAGGGCGTCCCCGCCGCCGGCACGGTCACCCGCAGCGGCCAGGTCGGCTACCTCCCGCAGGACCCGCGCACCGGTGACCTCGACGTCCTGGCCAGCGACCGGATCCTGTCCGCCCGCGAGCTGGACTCGGTGCTGCGCAAGATGCGCCAGGCCGAGGACCGGATGGCCAACGGCAAGGGCCAGACCCGCGACGACGCGATGAAGAAGTACTCCCGGCTGGAGACCGAGTTCCTCACCAAGGGCGGCTACGCGGCCGAGGCCGAGGCCGCGACCATCGCCGCCAGCCTGGGCCTGCCGGACCGGATCCTCGCGCAGCCGCTGCACACCCTGTCCGGCGGTCAGCGCCGCCGGGTGGAACTGGCGCGCATTCTCTTCTCCGACTCCGACACCCTGCTGCTCGACGAGCCGACCAACCACCTGGACGCCGACTCGATCATCTGGTTGCGCGACTATCTCAAGACCTATCGCGGCGGATTCATCGTGATCTCCCACGACATCGAGCTGGTCGAGACCGTTGTGAACAAGGTGTTCTACCTGGATGCCAACCGGACCTGCATCGATGTCTACAACATGGGGTGGAAGCTTTACCAGCAGCAGCGTGAAGCCGACGAGAAGCGCCGAAAGCGTGAGCGCTCCAATGCCGAGAAGAAGGCTTCGCAGCTGAACTCGCAGGCCGACAAGATGCGTGCGAAGGCGACCAAGACCGTGGCCGCGCAGAACATGGCCCGGCGCGCCGAGAAGCTGCTCTCCGGGCTGGAGGCGGTTCGCCAGACCGACCGCGTCGCCAAGCTGCGCTTCCCGGACCCGGCGCCCTGCGGCAAGACGCCGCTGATGGCCTCCGGCCTGTCGAAGTCCTACGGCTCGCTGGAGATCTTCACCGACGTCGACCTGGCCATCGACAAGGGCTCCAAGGTCGTCGTCCTGGGCCTGAACGGCGCCGGCAAGACCACGCTGCTGCGGATGCTCGCGGGCGTGGAGAAGCCGGACACCGGCGAGATCCAGCCCGGCCACGGCCTGAAGATCGGCTACTACGCCCAGGAGCACGAGACCCTGGACAACGACCGGACGATCCTGGAGAACATGCGTTCGGCCGCGCCGGACATGGACCTGGTCGCGGTCCGCAAGATCCTCGGCTCCTTCCTGTTCACCGGCGACGACGTGGACAAGCCGGCCGGGGTGCTCTCCGGCGGCGAGAAGACCCGTCTGGCCCTGGCCACCCTGGTCGTCTCCAGCGCCAATGTGCTGCTGCTCGACGAGCCCACCAACAACCTGGACCCGGCCAGCCGCGAGGAGATCCTCGGCGCGCTGCGCTCCTTCACCGGCGCGGTGGTGCTGGTCACCCACGACGAGGGCGCGGTCCACGCGCTGGAGCCGGAGCGGATCATCCTGCTGCCGGACGGCGTCGAGGACCTGTGGAGCGAGGGCTACGCGGACCTGGTCTCGCTGGCCTGACCCGAACACCCCGCCGCAGTGGTCTCCCGGTCCTCGACTGGCCGGGAGATCATGCATCTGGACCAGAAGAGTTCATATCGGTCGATGGACTGCCAGATCGACGCCCGCAGGAGTTTTCCTGTCCTCCGGACAATCCTGTGTATTAGCCATTCACCCTTGCTGATCAGCATTTTCACTTCAGCAGCAGGCATCTCACGGGGGGCGCGCAACCCGCTGCCGAGCGCTGATCGCACGCGCGGGAACGCCCCTTCCCCGGTAATTTCCGAGTATTGACCTTGCAGAATGGGTGGCCAGGGAGCGCCCCATGGGTGATCATGGGATTCCGACAGAGCACTTGCTACGAGGAGGCACGGGTGGCCGAGACTCTGAAAAAGGGCAGCCGGGTGACTGGTGCCGCACGGGACAAGCTCGCGACCGAGCTCAAGAAGAAGTACGACTCCGGTGCGAGCATCCGGGCGCTCGCGGAGGAGACGGGCCGTTCCTACGGCTTCGTCCACCGCATGCTCAGCGAGTCCGGAGTTTCCCTTCGCGGTCGCGGCGGCGCCACGCGCGGTAAGTCCAAGGCTGCCACGGCAGCCGGGTCCTGACCTCACGTCAGGTCCCAACAGATTGGCCCTGGCGCTTCGGCGGTTTGGGGGAGTGACCGGTCCTACGGCCTCCCACCCGACCGCCGATCGTCGTGTCACGGGCCCGGCGCAGGTATTACTCTTCAGTAGCTTCGTTCCCCAGCTGCCGGAGGCCCCTGTGTCCAGCCCGCTCCACACCACGCAGTCCGGCCCTGGCGCCGCCCCCGCCGAATGGGAGCAGGCAGGGGTGCGGCTCGAACTCGACAGCGAAGCGCCGACCGTCGCCACGGTGACCCTCTGCCGTCCCGAGCGGCGCAACTCCCAGTCGCCCGCGCTCTGGCGGGCCCTCGCTGCCATCGGCCGCTCGCTGCCCGGCAGCGTCCGGCTGGTACTGCTCCGCGCCGAGGGCGTCTCCTTCTCGGCCGGTCTCGACCGGGCCGCGTTCACCCCCGAGGGCATCCCCGGGGAGCGCCCCCTCGCCGACCTCGCCCGGGGCGCCGACGGCGACGCGGTCATCAGCGGCTACCAGGAGGCCTTCACCTGGTGGCGCCGCCCCGACCTGGTCACCGTCGCCGCCGTCCAGGGCCACGCCGTCGGCGCCGGCTTCCAGCTCGCGCTCGCCTGCGACCTGCGGGTCTGCGCCACCGACGCCCAGTTCGCGATGCGCGAGACCGTGCTCGGCCTGGTCCCCGACCTGGCCGGCACCAAGCCGCTGGTCGACCTGGTCGGCCCGGCCCGCGCCCTGGAGATCTGCGGCACCGGACGCTGGGTGCAGGCCGACGAGGCGGTCCGGATCGGCCTGGCCAACCTCGCGGTCCCGCCGGCCGAGCTGGACGCCGCCGCCGCCGACCTCGGCGCCGCGCTGCTGGCCGCGCCCCGCGACGCCCTGGTGGAGACCAAGGCGCTGCTCCAGGGCGCGACCACCCGCGACTACGACGAGCAGCGCGCCGCCGAGCGCGCCGCCCAGCTGCGCCGACTGCGGGACCTGGCCGGAATCGGCGAGTAGTCGGCGGGCGGTCGGCCGGCACGACGAGCACGGCTCGGTCGGCCGTGGTGACGAATCTTCACCCGTTCGGCATGTCCATCGTGTGAGCCCCTGCAGGGTGCTCCTAGGGTTGCGGTGACATGTCCGGATTGGTGCAGATTCGTCGCACCGGTTCCGGTACGCCCGACGAGGGAGTCCTGATGACCGAGATCGCCAAGCCGGCCCCGCCCAAGACCGACTCCGGGGACACCGTCAATGTCTCGCCGCACGGTGAGCGGGGGCGAACCACCATCGCAGTCGGCGTGGTCGAGAAGATCGCCGGCATGGCCGCGCGCGAGATCGACGGCATCCACGCCCTCGGCAGCGGCTCCCGGGGCTTCGGCGCGGTGCGCGAGCGGGTCCCGGGCGGCAAGCCCAACGTCAGCAGGGGCGTGAAGGCCGAGGTCGGCGAGAAGCAGGCGGCGCTCGACATCGACCTGATCGTCGAATACGGCGTTCCGATCCGGAGGCTCGCCTCGGCCGTGCGCTCCCACGTCATCGAGGCGGTCGAGCGCGCCACCGGCCTCCAGGTGGTCGAGGTCAACATCGCCGTCAACGACGTCCACCTCCCGGACGAGCAGGACGAGGACGAGCCCACCGAGAGCAGGGTTCAGTGAGCCTGCTGCCCGTCATCGGCATCGCCGTCGGCATGGCCCTCGGATTCGCGGGCTACTTCGGCGGCTTCGCCGCCTTTCTGCTGGTCGCCGCGCTCGGCGCGGTCGGCTTCGTCGTCGGCCTCCTGCTGGAGGGCGATCTGGAATTCGGGGACCTGCTCAGGACCCGGGACCGGAAGCGCGGATGACGTTCGGCCCGGCCCCCGACACCGTCCCCCTGCACGCCCCCGAAGAACGCGGCAGCACCCGGATCGCCGACCGGGTGCTGTCCCGCATCGCGGGCCAGGCCGCTGCCGAGGCCCTGAACGCGTACACGGCGGAACCCGAACGGCTCACCCCGCCGCGCGCCAAGGCCGGCCACGGACGCCACGGCGTCAGTGTCCGGCTCGGACTCGACCTGCCCTACCCGGTGGACATCGCCGACCTCACCGGAGAGGTCCATCGGCGCGTCGTCCACCGGCTCGAACACCTCGCCGGAGTGGAACAGCCCCGGGTGTCGCTGGTGGTCGAACGCCTGGTGCCCCCGGCGACGGAGGCCGAGCTCCGGTGACCACCGCCCCCGCTCCCGGGCCCGCTCCCTTGCCCGCTCTGCCGACGGAGGCCGCCGAGGTCGGTCCCGGCCCGCTCCGGCCCCGCCGTCCCTGGTCGACCCGGCGCAACGCCGCCGCGCTGACCGCTCTCGTGCTGACCGGTGCCGGCGGTGCGCTGCTCTACGAAGAGGTCTACATCCACACCGGGCACACCGCCCACCACTGGCGGACCCGGATCACCGACGCCTTGGCCGACCACAGCCTGAACAACCACTGGGTGATCGCCGGCTCGGCCGTCGGCCTCGTCCTCGGCCTGTGGCTGCTGCTGCTCGCGCTCACCCCCGGTCGGCGCGGCGTGCTCCCGATGACCGGGGTCGGTACCAGCGGCGTCCGGGCGGTACTGGAGCGCAGCGCAGCCGGCGCCCTGCTGCACAGGGCCACCCTGGAGGTCAACGGCGTCAAGGGCGCCAGGGTCAAGGTGGGACGCCGCCGGGCCGTGATCAGGGCTGTCGTCGGCTTCGGGGCCCATGAGCAGGCAGCCGAGGAGCTGACGCGGCATCTGTCCGCAGAACGCGACCGGATGGGCCTGGTCCGCCCGCCGGTCGTCAAGGTGAAGGTACGGAGCAGCAAGTCATGAGCGCGCGCGGATGCGGCGTGGACGCCGCGTGGGCCAGGAGAAGGAAGCAGGGGCCGACATGACCCGTACTGCGGTGAACCGCGTGCTGCTCGGCCTCGTCGGCCTGGTGCTGCTGGGCGGCGGAGGACTGCTGCTGATCGGCGGGCTGAACCTGAACCGGCGCTGGCATCTGGGCCTGCCGGCCCACTGGTCGGTGATGCAGCCCCACCACGCGGTACTGACGGCTGCGCAGCGCGACCAGTGGCGAAACCACGGTTGGTGGTGGCCGACGGCCTTCGCCGGACTCGCAGTGCTCACCCTGCTGTCGCTGTGGTGGCTGATCGGCCAGCTCCACCGGGGCACGGCCGGCGATCTGCCGGTGCCGGTGCCGGACCGGGGACCGCGCTCGCGGACCCTGGTCCGCAGCGGCGCGCTCGCGGCGGCCGTCGCCGGCGAGGCGGAAGAACTCCCGGGTGTGGCCCGGGCCCGAGTCCGGGTCCAGGGCCACCGTCGGCGTGCCCGCGCCCGGGTGTCCCTCACCCTCACTCCGGGCACCGCACCGGATCCGGTACTTCGCGCGCTGAGCGACGGACCGCTCGCCCATATCCGGCTCGCCACGGGCCTGACCGAACTACCGGCAGAGGTCCGCATCCGCGCGGACCGTGGACCGGCGCAGCGGGTGGAGTGAAGCAGGGGAGCCGACCCCGGTTTGACTCTCCTGGTCAGGACGCGTAGTGTCCTTCGAGTTGCCCTGCAGAGCTGTGGTGGCGACCAATCCCCTGAACATCCTGCACGGTCTTCTTTGTCGTGCGCTTTTCCGGGAATTGCGCGGAATTCGCGTCACTGACGAGAAACCGCTAGAGTTTCACTCGTCGGAACGGGCCGGAAACGGCGCGGGAAGACGGAGCAAGAACTGGCGAAACAGACTGGTGAAACGGTCTGCTAAGCTAAACAACGAAGAACGAACGAAGCGCTCGGAGAGACCGGTGAAAGGGTCTTGAAGAAAGCGTCCGTTCCTTGAGAACTCAACAGCGTGCCAAAAGTCAACGCCAAATGTTGATACCCCGTCCGGCCACATCATGTGGACGGTCGAGGTTCCTTTGGGAAAAACTGTAGTAAACACTAGCGAGGACGCAGTGCACGGGATCGGCTATTCCGCCGGTCGCTGTGCCGCTCAACGCGAGTGTGATCGGGATATCCCGAGAACATTCACGGAGAGTTTGATCCTGGCTCAGGACGAACGCTGGCGGCGTGCTTAACACATGCAAGTCGAACGGTGAAGCCCTTCGGGGTGGATCAGTGGCGAACGGGTGAGTAACACGTGGGCAATCTGCCCTGCATTCTGGGACAAGCCTTGGAAACGAGGTCTAATACCGGATACGACGCATCCCCGCATGGGGTGTGCGTGGAAAGCTCCGGCGATGCAGGATGAGCCCGCGGCCTATCAGCTTGTTGGTGGGGTAATGGCCTACCAAGGCGACGACGGGTAGCCGGCCTGAGAGGGCGACCGGCCACACTGGGACTGAGACACGGCCCAGACTCCTACGGGAGGCAGCAGTGGGGAATATTGCACAATGGGCGAAAGCCTGATGCAGCGACGCCGCGTGAGGGATGACGGCCTTCGGGTTGTAAACCTCTTTCAGCAGGGAAGAAGCGCAAGTGACGGTACCTGCAGAAGAAGCACCGGCTAACTACGTGCCAGCAGCCGCGGTAATACGTAGGGTGCGAGCGTTGTCCGGAATTATTGGGCGTAAAGAGCTCGTAGGCGGCTTGTCACGTCGGATGTGAAAGCCCGGGGCTTAACTCCGGGTCTGCATTCGATACGGGCAGGCTAGAGTGTGGTAGGGGAGATCGGAATTCCTGGTGTAGCGGTGAAATGCGCAGATATCAGGAGGAACACCGGTGGCGAAGGCGGATCTCTGGGCCATTACTGACGCTGAGGAGCGAAAGCGTGGGGAGCGAACAGGATTAGATACCCTGGTAGTCCACGCCGTAAACGTTGGGAACTAGGTGTGGGTCACATTCCACGTGGTCCGCGCCGCAGCTAACGCATTAAGTTCCCCGCCTGGGGAGTACGGCCGCAAGGCTAAAACTCAAAGGAATTGACGGGGGCCCGCACAAGCAGCGGAGCATGTGGCTTAATTCGACGCAACGCGAAGAACCTTACCAAGGCTTGACATATACCGGAAACGGCCAGAGATGGTCGCCCCCTTGTGGTCGGTATACAGGTGGTGCATGGTTGTCGTCAGCTCGTGTCGTGAGATGTTGGGTTAAGTCCCGCAACGAGCGCAACCCTCGTTCTGTGTTGCCAGCGAGTAATGTCGGGGACTCACAGGAGACTGCCGGGGTCAACTCGGAGGAAGGTGGGGACGACGTCAAATCATCATGCCCCTTATGTCTTGGGCTGCACACGTGCTACAATGGCCGGTACAATGAGCTGCGATACCGCGAGGTGGAGCGAATCTCAAAAAGCCGGTCTCAGTTCGGATTGGGGTCTGCAACTCGACCCCATGAAGTCGGAGTTGCTAGTAATCGCAGATCAGCATTGCTGCGGTGAATACGTTCCCGGGCCTTGTACACACCGCCCGTCACGTCACGAAAGTCGGTAACACCCGAAGCCGGTGGCCTAACCCGCAAGGGAAGGAGCTGTCGAAGGTGGGACCAGCGATTGGGACGAAGTCGTAACAAGGTAGCCGTACCGGAAGGTGCGGCTGGATCACCTCCTTTCTAAGGAGCTCTTCTCCCGGCTTCGGTCGGGCAGAGGGCCAGTACACCGGCGACTGTCCGGTGCTGGTTCGCTCATGGGTGGAACGTTGACTATTCGGCGCGATCATCGTCATGGACACGAGTACTGCTTCGGCGTGGAAAGTTCTGTGGGTGTTGGTCGGGTCGGGCACGTTGTTGGGTCCTGAGGGCACGGCCGCAAGGTCTGTCTTCGGTACGCCGGCCCCAGTGAACCTTGCCTGCTTGTCGGGTGGGGGTGATGGGTGGCTGGTCGTTGCTTGAGAACTGCACAGTGGACGCGAGCATCTGTGGCCAAGTTTTTAAGGGCGCACGGTGGATGCCTTGGCACTAGGAACCGATGAAGGACGTGGGAGGCCGCGATAGGCCCCGGGGAGCTGTCAACCGAGCTTTGATCCGGGGGTGTCCGAATGGGGAAACCCGGCAGTCGTCATGGGCTGTCACCCGCTGCTGAACACATAGGCAGTGTGGAGGGAACGCGGGGAAGTGAAACATCTCAGTACCCGCAGGAAGAGAAAACAACCGTGATTCCGAGAGTAGTGGCGAGCGAAATCGGATGAGGCTAAACCAGTCATGTGTGATACCCGGCAGGGGTTGCGTGGTTGGGGTCGTGGGAAAATTCTTGATCGGTCTGCCGGCCGGTCGGAGAGTCAGAAACCGTATGGGTAGTCGAAGGACATGCGAAAGGTCCGGCGTAGAGGGTAAGACCCCCGTAGACGAAACCTGTACGGCTCTCTTGAGTTTCTCCCAAGTAGCACGGAGCCCGAGAAATTCCGTGTGAATCTGGCGGGACCACCCGCTAAGCCTAAATATTCCCTAGTGACCGATAGCGGACAGTACCGTGAGGGAATGGTGAAAAGTACCGCGGGAGCGGAGTGAAATAGTACCTGAAACCGTGTGCCTACAAGCCGTGGGAGCGTCGCAGCGTGTGCTTGCACATAGCTGTCGTGACTGCGTGCCTTTTGAAGAATGAGCCTGCGAGTTTGCGGTGTGTTGCGAGGTTAACCCGTGTGGGGTAGCCGTAGCGAAAGCGAGTCCGAATAGGGCGGTTTAGTAGCGCGCCCAAGACCCGAAGCGGAGTGATCTAGCCATGGGCAGGTTGAAGCGCGGGTAAGACCGTGTGGAGGACCGAACCCACCAGGGTTGAAAACCTGGGGGATGACCTGTGGTTAGGGGTGAAAGGCCAATCAAACTCCGTGATAGCTGGTTCTCCCCGAAATGCATTTAGGTGCAGCGTCGCGTGTTTCTTGCCGGAGGTAGAGCACTGGATAGGCGATGGGCCCCACCGGGTTACTGACCTTAGCCAAACTCCGAATGCCGGTAAGTGAGAGCGCGGCAGTGAGACTGTGGGGGATAAGCTCCATGGTCGAGAGGGAAACAGCCCAGAACACCGGCTAAGGCCCCTAAGCGTGTGCTAAGTGGGAAAGGATGTGGAGTCGCAGAGACAACCAGGAGGTTGGCTTAGAAGCAGCCACCCTTTAAAGAGTGCGTAATAGCTCACTGGTCAAGTGATTCCGCGCCGACAATGTAGCGGGGCTCAAGTACACCGCCGAAGCCGTGTCATTGCAGCTTAACTCCTAACGGGGGCTGTGATGGGTAGGGGAGCGTCGTGTGCCGGGTGAAGCGGCGGCGGAAGCCAGTCGTGGACGGTATACGAGTGAGAATGCAGGCATGAGTAGCGATACAAGAGTGGGAAACTCTTGCGCCGATTGACCAAGGGTTCCTGGGTCAAGCTGATCTGCCCAGGGTAAGTCGGGACCTAAGGCGAGGCCGACAGGCGTAGTCGATGGACAACGGGTTGATATTCCCGTACCCGCTTTGAAGCGCCAACGTCGAACCCGGTAATGCTAAAGCCGTGAAGCCGTCTCGGATCCTTCGGGTGATGAGGAGTGGTGGAGCCGCTGACCCAAGCTGGTAGTAGGTGAGCGATGGGGTGACGCAGGAAGGTAGTCCAGCCCGGGCGGTGGTAGTCCCGGGGTAAGGGTGTAGGGCGTTGTGTAGGCAAATCCGCGCAACATATAGCCTGAGACCTGATGCCGAGCCGATTGTGGTGAAGTGGATGATCCTATGCTGTCGAGAAAAGCCTCTAGCGAGTTTCATGGCGGCCCGTACCCCAAACCGACTCAGGTGGTCAGGTAGAGAATACCGAGGCGTTCGGGTGAACTATGGTTAAGGAACTCGGCAAAATGCCCCCGTAACTTCGGGAGAAGGGGGGCCGGAACTGGTGACGAGTCTTGCACTCCGAGCTGGGGCCGGCCGCAGAGACCAGCGAGAAGCGACTGTTTACTAAAAACACAGGTCCGTGCGAAGCCGTAAGGCGATGTATACGGACTGACGCCTGCCCGGTGCTGGAACGTTAAGGGGACCGGTTAGTTCTGTTTCGACGGAGCGAAGCTGAGAACTTAAGCGCCAGTAAACGGCGGTGGTAACTATAACCATCCTAAGGTAGCGAAATTCCTTGTCGGGTAAGTTCCGACCTGCACGAATGGCGTAACGACTTCTCGACTGTCTCAACCATAGGCCCGGTGAAATTGCATTACGAGTAAAGATGCTCGTTTCGCGCAGCAGGACGGAAAGACCCCGGGACCTTTACTATAGCTTGATATTGGTGTTCGGTTCGGCTTGTGTAGGATAGGTGGGAGACTTTGAAGCGGCCACGCCAGTGGTTGTGGAGTCGTCGTTGAAATACCACTCTGGTCGTGCTGGATGTCTAACCTGGGTCCGTGATCCGGATCAGGGACAGTGTCTGGTGGGTAGTTTAACTGGGGCGGTTGCCTCCTAAAATGTAACGGAGGCGCCCAAAGGTTCCCTCAGCCTGGTTGGCAATCAGGTGTTGAGTGTAAGTGCACAAGGGAGCTTGACTGTGAGACCGACGGGTCGAGCAGGTGCGAAAGCAGGGACTAGTGATCCGGCGGTGGCTTGTGGAAGCGCCGTCGCTCAACGGATAAAAGGTACCCCGGGGATAACAGGCTGATCTTCCCCAAGAGTCCATATCGACGGGATGGTTTGGCACCTCGATGTCGGCTCGTCGCATCCTGGGGCTGGAGTAGGTCCCAAGGGTTGGGCTGTTCGCCCATTAAAGCGGTACGCGAGCTGGGTTTAGAACGTCGTGAGACAGTTCGGTCCCTATCCGCTGCGCGCGCAGGAGTCTTGAGAAGGGCTGTCCCTAGTACGAGAGGACCGGGACGGACGAACCTCTGGTGTGCCAGTTGTCCTGCCAAGGGCATGGCTGGTTGGCTACGTTCGGGAGGGATAACCGCTGAAAGCATCTAAGCGGGAAGCCTGCTTCGAGATGAGGACTCCCACCACCATTGAGTGGGTAAGGCTCCCAGTAGACGACTGGGTTGATAGGCCGGATGTGGAAGCCCTGTGAGGGGTGGAGCTGACCGGTACTAATAGGCCGAGGGCTTGTCCATAGTTGCTACGCGTCCACTGTGTTGTTCTGAAGAAACGACCCCTGCTTCCGGCAGCGTGTTGTCGATATCTTCATAGTGTTTCGGTGGTCATAGCGTGAGGGAAACGCCCGGTTACATCCCGAACCCGGAAGCTAAGCCTCACAGCGCCGATGGTACTGCAGGGGGGACCCTGTGGGAGAGTAGGACGCCGCCGAACAACCTTTAACGAAGAGCCCCCTGACCATCGGTCAGGGGGCTCTTCGGCATGTCCGGACACCGGAACGGACACACACCCGGGCACACCCCGGCACCCCGGGGATCCGAGGATCCCCGGGAGGAATTCACCTGCCCCGGCGGGCCTCGTTCGCCTCGCGCTTGATCGCCCAGGCATCGGCCACCGGTCCGACGTGGCCGAGCTTGTCGGGGTTGTTGACCGAGCGGATCATCTGGATCTTTCCGTCGAGGATGTCGATCGTCATGGTGTTGAGCACCCGGCCGTCCCGGTCACGTATGATCGCGCCCGGCTGGCCGTTCACCTCGTGCGGTTCCAGGGTCACGTCGATCAGGAGCAGCCGGGGAAGGAAGGCCCCGATCGCCCGGGCCACCTTGTCGGCGCCGATGACGGTCTTGGCCAGCTGCGGCGCCTTGCCGCCGCTGTCGCCGACCAGTTGGACGTCGGCGGCGAGGAGTTCCCGCAGGCCGTCGATGTCGCCTTCGCTGAGCGCGCCGAAGAACTGCGCCGCCAGCCGTTCCCGCTCCTTCCGGTCGGCCTCGAAACGGGGGCGTCCGGCGTCCATATGGCGTCGTGCCCGCACCGCGAGCTGCCGGCAGGCTGCCTCCGAGCGCCCCACCGCCGCCGCGACCTCCGGGAAGCCGAAACCGAAGACCTCCCGCAGCACGAAGACCGCACGCTCCAGTGGGCTGAGCCGTTCCAGCAGCAGCAGGGCGGCCATCGAGACCGAGTCGGCCAGCTCGGCCGACCGGGCAGGATCCTCGTAGGGGTCCGACAGCAGCGGCTCGGGGAACCACTCGCCGACGTACTCCTCCCGGCGGTTGCGGGCCGAGCGCAGTACGTCGATCGAGAGCCGGGTGACCACGGCCGAGAGGAACGCCTTGGTCGATCTCGGTGCGGTCGGCGCGGTCTCGTAGCGCAGCCAGGCTTCCTGGACCGTGTCCTCGGCCTCGCTCACGCTGCCGAGGATCCGGTAGCCGATCGAGAAGAGCAGCGGCCGGAGCTCTTCGAACTCCTCGGTGCGGGTCACGTCAGTCCTTCCTTGAAGCCCTTGCGCCACGACGGATAGCTCAGATTCCAGCCCAGCTCGCGCTTGGCCTTGGCGTTGGAGAAGCCGCGCCCCTCGGTCATCATGGTCACCGCCACGTCCCCGGCCAGCAGCCGGGCCAGCCAGGCCGGGACCCGCATCGGCCGCTTCGCCCCGGCGCAGGTCGCCAGGTAGGGGAGCCACTCACTGGCCGGCGCCGGTTCGTCGTCGACGATGTTGAACACCCCCTTGGCCCGCTGTTCCACGGCCAGGACGGTGGCGCCGGCCGCGTCGTCGAGGTGTACCCAGGAGCTGTAGCCGGTGGAGGCGCCGACCAGGGGGAACTGCCGCTTGCGGATGAGTTCGACCTGGTCGTCGCTGGCGCCCGGCCCGTAGAAGGCGCCGTAGCGCAGGACCGTGCCGTCGACCCGGAGGACCGCCTCCTCGACGTGGAGGATCGCCGCCATGCCCACCCGCGCCACCGAGTCCGTGTGCGGGTCCAGCGGATCCTCCTCGGTCTTCACCCAGCCGCCCTCCCGGATCCCGTTCCAGGAGGCGTAGCCCTGGGCGATGAAATGGGTCACCCCGGTCGCCTCGGCCGCCGCCAGCAAGTGGTCAGTCCCCTCGGTGCGCAGCCGGACGGTGGGGGCGAACCACCGGTCCATGTGTCTGAAGTCGGGTTTGCCGGCGTGGACCGGGGCGATCGCGGTCATCTGGTGGACGATGACCTCGGGTGCGGCCTTGGCCACCGTCTCACCGACCGACGCCGCGTCCAGCCCGTCCATCACGACGCCCTCCGCGCCGAGCTGTGCCAGCAGGCCCAGTTTCGCCGAGTTCGTCGTCGTCGCCGTCACCTGGTGGCCGGCGGCCACGAGCTGCGGCACCAGCCGCCGACCCATGACCCCGCTGCCGCCTGCCACGAACACTCGCATGGCCATCACCTTCCCGCTTCCCGATGCAGTCCCGAGAGCTGGGACGATTCAGCCCGACCGTTTGTGACATCGCCTGGCCGTCGGACCGGGTCAGCGGGCGACGGCCGCGTCGGGGAGCGTCGTCCCCGGGCCGGAATCGGTCAGGCAGCGCAGCAGGCACGGGTGTGCACATGGGCCACGGCGTTGTTCATGCACCCGGTAGTTGATCTGGGCGGGGCGTGGACGCGGTGCAGGGCGGCGCCGGGGCTGCGGCCGGCGGACCAGCGGCCGGCCGGCGGACCAGCGGCCGGCCGGCGGTCAGTCCAGACCGCTGACCACGCCGGTCGCCATCGGCCCCTCGGACAGGCCGAAGGCGCTGTTGACCAGCGCGACGTGGGTGAACGCCTGCGGGGTGTTGCCGAGTTGGCGGCCTGCCTTCGGATCCCACTCCTCGGAGATCATGCCGAGGTCGTTGGCGATGGCCGAGACGCGTTCGAACAGGGCGTGGGCCTCCTCCTGCCGGCCGATCGCCACCAGCGCGTCGACCAGCCAGAACGAGCAGGCGAGGAAGGCTCCCTCCTCGCCCTGGAGCCCGTCGACCGTGCTCCCCTCCGACTCGTCGGTGGAGTAGCGGAGCACGAAGCCGCCGTGGTCCAGCCGTTCGTGGACCGCCTCGACGGTGCTGATCACCCGGGGGTCGTCGGCCGGGAGGAAGCCGGTCTTCACCACGAACAGGGTCGCGGCGTCCAGGGTGCTGCCGCCGTAGTACTGGGTGAAGGCGCCGACCTCCGGGTTGTAGCCCTTGGCGCACACCTCGGCGTGGATGGTGTCCCTGGTCTTCCGCCACTCCTCGACCGGCGCCGGCAGGCCGGTGGCCTCGGCCATCCGGACGGCGCGGTCGAAGGCCACCCAGCACATCACCTTCGAGTGGACGAAGTGCCGGCGTCCGCCGCGGACCTCCCACAGCCCCTCGTCCGGCTGGCTCCAGTTCGAGGTGAGGAACGTCATCAGCGCCCGGACCAGGCCCCAGACATGGCGTTCCATCGGGGCGCCGGCCACCATCGCCAGGTGCAGGGTGTCGACGACCTCTCCGTAGACGTCGAGCTGCAGCTGGTCCACGGCGGCGTTGCCGAAGCGGACCGGGACGGAGTCCTCGTAGCCGGGGAGCCAGTCGGCGACGATCTCCGGGAGCCGGCGCTCGCCCGCGACCCCGTACATGGTCTGCAGGTCGGCGGGGTCGCCGGCGATGGCACGGAGCAGCCAGCCGCGCCAGGCGGTGGCCTCGCCGACGAAGCCGCCGCGCAGCAGCGCCGACAGGGTCATGGTGGAGTCGCGCAGCCAGCAGAAGCGGTAGTCCCAGTTGCGTTCGCCGCCCAGCTGTTCCGGCAGGGCGGCGGTCGCGGCGGCGACCATGCCGCCGGTGGGTTCGTAGGTGAGCCCCTTGAGGATCACCAGTGAGCGCATCACGGCCTCGCGGTAGGGGCCCTGGTAGCGGCAGGCTGAGGCCCAGTCCTGCCACTGGGCCAGGGTCTCCCGCAGCGAGCGGTCCGGGTCCTGCCGGGGCGCCGAGCCGTGGTGCGAGGGCTGCCAGTTGAGGGTGAAGCGGAAGCGTTGGCCGGGCTCGACGGTGAACTCGGAGAAGGTCGCCAGGTCCTTGCCGAAGGTGTGCACGCCCTGGTCCTGGTGCAGCCACACGGAGTCGGGTCCGGCCACGGCGACCCGGTGGTGGTCGGTCCGGCGGACCCAGGGGACGACCCGCGCGTAGTCGAAGCGGAGCCGCAGCTCGCCGCGCATCTCGACGCTGCCGGAGACGCCCTCCACGATCCGCATCAGGTCGGGGTTCCGGTCGCGCTGCGGCATGAAGTCGATGACCTTGACCACCCCGGTCGGGGTCTCCCAGAGGGTCTCCAGGACCAGGCTGTCGTCCACGTAGGAGCGGCTGGTGCAGTTGGTCGCGCCGTGCGGGGCGAGTCGCCAGTGGCCCTGCTCGTCACCGCCGAGCAGGGCGGCGAAGCAGCTGGGCGAGTCGAAGCGGGGCAGGCACAGCCAGTCGATGGATCCGTCCCTGCCGACCAGTGCCGCGGTCTGCAGGTCTCCGATGAGTGCGTAGTCCTCGATGCGTCCGGGCATGGAGCGATCCCTCTCTCAGAGTCGGGGGCGGGACGGACCAGATGGCCTCGAACCTACTCCGCGCGGCCGACCGCCGGAGCGGATCCGACCTTGGAGCCGGTATCGGTGTGGTCGGGGCCCTCGTCAGGAGCGGGAGCGGGAACAGTCGCGGCCGCTGCTGCGGCCGCCTCGGCGGCCTGGAGCGCGGCGCGCCGCTCGGCCATGAACTCCGCGACGGTCTTCACCGGGACCGGCTCGGCCGTCGGGTCGCCGCTGCCGTCGTCGTCGCCCTTGCGGTCGCGCAGATCGCGGCGGAGCAGCACCCACCAGCCGATCGGGATCATCAGGCCGAAGAGCCACCACTGGATCGCGTAGGGCAGGTGCACGCCCTTGCCGACCACCGCGTCGTCGTCCGTGGACTGGGCGTCGCTGGAGGGGGCGGGGACCAGTTGGGCGGAGTCGGCCGAGCTCAGCCCCGGGGTGCTGCCGGTCAGCTCCAGGTAGCCGGCGACCACCGGCTCGGACAGCACCTTCTCCTGCTCGACACTGTTGATCAGCATGAACTGGTGCGAGGGCATGCCGCCGACGTTGCGGATCCCGGTGGAGGCGGTGGTCTCGTCGGGACGGTAGCGGCCGACGACGGTGATCGTCCCGCCGGGCGTGCCCGGGATCGGCGGGAAGGCCAGCCCGTTGGTGCCGTTCGGTGCCACCCAGCCCCGGTTCACCAGGACCACCTGGTGGTCGGCGGTGATCAGCGGGGTGACCAGGTAGTAGCCGATGTTGTCGCCGGAGTTGTCGGTCCGGTTCCTGACCACGAACTGGTCCCGGGTGTCGAAGACGCCGGTCGCGGTGACCGTCCGGTACATCTGGTCGGCCGGGATCTTCGCGCCGGGGTGCGAGAACACGTCCATCGCGACCGGTGGCGCCGCCAGGTTCGACGAGATCAGGTGGTTGTTCCGGTTCGTCGACTGGTAGCGGTGGAACTGCCAGATGCCGAGGAAGTACATGGCAGGGATCAGCGCGAGGAAGACCAGCGTCAGAATCACCCAGCGCCGGGTCATGAGGATGCGGAGCACGTCCACGACGTTACCTCCGTACCGTTTGCCCACCCCCGCCGGGGGGCGCGACGCGCGGTCGCGGCCGGTCAGTCGGCGGGCCGGACCTGCGGTGCGACGTCCCGCAGCAGCTGCAGGAAGGCGGCCTCGTCCACGATCGGGGTGCCGACCTGCCGGGCCCGGGTGGCCTTGGTGGTCCAGCTGTCCGGTTCGTTGGTGACCAGCAGGCTGGTGCGGCTGCTGACCGAGCCGGCCACGTGCAGTCCGGCCTCGGTGAGCCGGTCCTCCAGCACCTCGCGGTCGGTGGCGGTGTCCCCGCTGATCGCCACCCGCATGCCCTGCACCAGCGGGGTCTCCGGCTGCCAGCGGCCCGGGTTCGGGTAGGGGCAGGCGGGTCGGCGCCGGGCCGGGCGGTAGGAGTTCCAGGCCGCGCCGCGCGCGGCCGGCAGACCGCGTGCGCCGGAGGGGCTGCGGCGGCCGGCGTCCTCGTCCTCGCCCAGGTCGGTCGGCGGCACGCAGGCGGTGAGCGGCAGCGGCACCCCGGCCTCGACCGCCAGCCGCAGGCTGGGCCGGAAGACCTCGGCCAGCACCCGGGCGTCGTCGAGCGCGTGGTGGGCCTGGCGGGGGATCACCCCGAAGTGCTGGGCCAGGGTCCCGAGTTTGTGGTTGGCCAGCGGCAGCCTCAGGTCGCGGGCGAGCACGATGGTGCAGAGCCGCTGCTCGACCGGGACCTGACCACCCATCCGGGCGTACTCGCGGGAGATCATCGACCAGTCGAAGAGCGCGTTGTGGGCGACCAGCACCCGGCCGGCCAGCCGGACGGAGAGTTCGTCGGCGATCTCGGCGAAGGTCGGGGCGCCCTCCAGCAGTTCGCTGGTCAGCCCGTGGATCCACACCGGTCCCGGGTCGCGCTCCGGGTTGACCGGGGTGTACCAGTGGTCGAGCACGTCGCCCTGCGGGCCGAGCCGGTAGACGCCCACCGACACCACCCGGTCGGTCTTGCCCAGACCGGTGGTCTCGACGTCGACGACCGCCCAGCCCCCCGGCGGGTAGGACTGGAGGGCGCGCTGCTCGTCCGTGCTCGTTTCCATGGTCGCCCAGAATACGGGTCGGCTCCGACAGCCCCGGACCACGCCCGGCCGCTGTGCGCGAGCACGATGCGGGGGACGATCGGAATAGCACGGACCGGGGGGATGTTGCGGATTGCGACCTTTGTCCCGAGAGATGAGATTCCATGCGCGCCACTGTCATCAACGGCCCCCACGACATCCGGGTGGAGCAGGTGCCCGACCCGGTGATCGCCGCCCCCACGGACGCGGTCGTCCGTACCGTCCTGGCCTGCATCTGCGGCAGCGACCTGTGGGCCTACCGGGGCGTCGCGGCCCGGCAGCCGGGGCAGCGGATCGGCCACGAGTTCCTCGGCATCGTCGAGGAGGTCGGCGCCGCGGTGCGCGGGGTGAAGCCGGGCGACCTGGTGGTGGCGCCGTTCGTCTGGTCGGACGGCGTCTGCGCGTTCTGCCGCGAGGGCCTGCAGACCTCCTGTCCGCACGGCGGCTTCTGGGGCAGCGTCGGCTCCGACGGCGGCCAGGGCGAGGCGGTCCGGGTGCCCTTCGCCGACGGGACGCTGGTGCGGCTGCCCAAGGAGGCCGCCGCCGACCCCCACCTGATGACCGGGCTGCTGGCCCTTTCGGACGTGATGTCGACCGGTCACCACGCGGCGCTGGCGGCCGGGGTGCGCCCCGGCTCGACGGTGGCCGTGGTCGGCGACGGCGCGGTGGGCCTGTGCGGCGTGCTCGCCGCCCGCCGTCTGGGTGCCGGGCGGATCATCGCGCTCGGACGCCACGCCGACCGCACCGCCATCGCCCGCACCTTCGGCGCCACCGACGTCGTCCCGGCGCGCGGGGAGGAGGCCGTGGCCGCCGTCCGCGAGCTGACCGGCGGCGTCGGCGCGCACGCGGTGCTGGAGGCGGTGGGCACCGAGGAGTCGATGCGCACCGCCATCGCCATCACCAGGGACGGCGGCGCGGTGGGCTATGTCGGCGTCCCGCACGGCGGCAGCGCCGGGGTGGACATCGGCGAGATGTTCAACCGCAACGTGGCCCTGCGCGGCGGCGTCGCTCCGGCCCGCGCCTACATCCCGGAGCTGCTCGCCGACGTGCTGTCCGGGGCGATCGACCCGGCTCCGGTCTTCGACGCCACGGTCGACCTGGACGGCGTGCCCGGCGGCTACAAGGCGATGGACGAGCGCTCCGCACTGAAGGTCAAGATCACCTTCTGAGCCGGAGCGCTCGTCGACCGGGCGGGGCGCGCGACTAGCGGAACGCGCTCTGCCCGGTCAGGGTCTGGCCGATGACCAGCTGGTGCATCTCCGGGGTGCCCTCGTAGGTGAGGACGCTCTCCAGGTTGGCGGCGTGCCGCATCACCGGGTACTCGAAGCTGATCCCGTTGGCGCCGAGGATGGTGCGCGCGGTGCGGGCGATCTCGATCGCCTCCCGGACGCTGTTCAGCTTGCCGTAGCTGACCTGCTCGGGGCGCAGCGTCCCGGCGTCCATCCGGCGGCCCAGGTGCAGGGCCAGCAGCAGGCCCTTGTTGAGCTCCAGCGACATGTCGGCGAGCTTGGCCTGGGTCAGCTGGAAGCCGCCGATCGGCCGGCCGAACTGCTCCCGGGTGATGCTGTACTCGCGGGCCGCCTCCAGACAGCTGCGGGCCGCTCCGAGCGCGCCCCAGACGATGCCGTAGCGGGCCTGGTTGAGGCAGCTCAGCGGTCCCTTCAGGCCGCGGACCCCGGGGAGGACCGCGTCGGCGGGCAGCCGGACGCCGTCCAGCACCAGCTCGCTGGTGATCGAGGCGCGGAGCGAGGCCTTGTGCTTGATCTCGGGCGCGGAGAAGCCGGGGGCGTCGGTCGGTACGACGAAGCCGCGGATGCCGTCGTCGGTCTGCGCCCAGACCACGGCCACCCCGGCCACCGAGCCGTTGGTGATCCACATCTTCCGGCCGTTCAGCACCCAGTCTCCGCCTTCGCGCTCGGCGTGGGTGCGCATCGAGGCCGGGTCGGAGCCGTGGTCGGGCTCGGTCAGCCCGAAGCAGCCGATGATCTCGCCGGCGGCCATCCCCGGCAGCCACTGCTGCCGCTGCTCCTCGGAGCCCCAGTGGTGGATGGCGTACATCGCCAGCGAGCCCTGGACCGAGACCAGCGAGCGCAGCCCGGAGTCGGCGGCCTCCAGTTCGACGCAGGCCAGGCCGTACTGGACGGCGCTGGCCCCGGCGCAGCCGTAGCCCTCCAGGTGCATGCCGAGCGCGCCGATGGAGCCGAGCTCGCGGGCCAGTTCGCGGACCCCGGGCAGCTCGCCGCGCTCGTACCAGTCGGCGATGTGCGGCAGGACGCGGTCCTCGCACCAGGCGCGGACGGTGTCGCGGACGGCCCGCTCCTCGTCGTCCAGCAGGTCGTCGAAGCCGAGCGGGTCGCGGGGGTCGAGGGCGGTGCGGCTCATCGGGTCACCTCGGTGCTTTCGGGGGCGGTGTCGGTGTCGTGGGGGGTGGCGTCGGGGGTGGCCGGGGTCGGCGCGGGTCGGTCGGCGGGACCGGCCAGCCAGGCCCGGACGGCGGCGTTGTGCTCGCCGAGCCGGGGCGGCGCGGCGGGCGGCCGGACCGGGGTCGCCGAGAGCCGCAGCGGACTGCGGACCTGCGGGACGCGTCCCGGACCGACCTCGGCGACCGGCTCCAGGCCGAGCTCCCCGGCGAGCGCGAAGGCCCCGGCGAGGTCGTTGACCGGGCCGCAGGGGACGCCGACGGCGACCAGCCGCCGCTGCCAGTGCGCGGCGTCGCGCTCGGCCAGGGCCGCTTCCAGCGCGGCGACCAACTCCGGGCGGTGGCGCACCCGTTCGGGGTTGGTGGCGAACCGGGGGTCCGTGGCCAGCGGTCCCGCTTCGAGCGCCTGGGCGAGGGCGCGGAACTGGCCGTCGTTGCCGCAGGCCACGGCGAGCAGCCCGGTGCCGTCGGGGCCGCAGCGCAGGGTCTCGTAGGGGGCGATGCTGGGGTGCTGGTTGCCCATGGCACGGGGCGGGCGCCCGGTGGCGAGGTAGCCGCCGGCCTGGTTGGCGAGCGAGCCGAGCAGCGTGGAGAGGAGGTTGACCTCGACGTGCTGGCCCTGGCCGGTGCGGTCGCGGTGGCGCAGCGCGGCGAGGATCGCGGTGACCGCGTCCTTGGCGGTGAGCACGTCGACCAGGGCGACGCCGGCCTTGTGCGGCTCGCCGTCCGGTGCCCCGGTGATGCTCATCAGGCCGCCGACGGCCTGGACCACGAAGTCGTAGCCGGGCAGGTCGCTGTCGCCGCCGAAGCCGGTGATCGAGCAGTGGATCAGACCGGGGTTGGCGTCGAGCAGGGTCGCGGCGTCCAGGCCGTGCCGGGCGAGCGCGCCGGGACGGAAGTTCTCGACCAGGATGTCGGCGCGGCGCGCGAGTTCGCGGGCGGCGGCGGCGTCCTCGGGGTCGCCGAGGTCGAGGGTGATGCCCTGCTTGCTGCGGTTGGCCGCGTCGAAGTAGGCGGCGGTGCCGTCGACGAAGGGGGGACCCCAGGCGCGGGTGTCGTCCCCGCCGCCGGGGCGCTCCACCTTGATCACGGTGGCGCCCAGGTCGGCGAGGGTGGCGGCGGCCAGCGGGCCGGCCAGGACCCGGCTGAAGTCGGCGACCAGGATCCCGTCGAGAGGTGACACAGGCACAGGCACGGGTGCGTCTCCAGTTGGTCGGGGCTCCCATGCTTCCAAGATCGCTCGTCCGCTGGGAATAGGCCCGTCCGGTGAAAAACCTCCGCTTTACATGACGTGGTGTCTGTGGCAGGAGCCCTGTGCCGCAGGCCGTCCGCTCAGCGGGACTGGCGCAGCGACTCGATGTTGAGCACCGGTATCGGCACGGCCGGTCCCGGGTGGCTGCTCGGCAGTCGTCGGGCCCGCCCCGGACCGCTCGGCGGGGGCAGCGGTTCGGGGATCCGGACTGCCCCGAAGGGCTCTTTGCCGGGGTAGGACCCGGTCGCTGGGCCGGTCGTGCGCATGCGTCGCTCCACGGGTTCCGAGTGGGAGGCTGGAGGAGTGGGAGTCTTGAGGAGTGGCGCCTGCGGCGCGAACGGCCTCCCCCTGTGAACGACGGGGGCTGCCGCCGGTAGCGGGCCCGGACCCGGACCGGCCGGAGCTTTCTTCGACAAACTGTTGAAGAAGATCGTGCTCTGGGGCAGCATGACTAGGCTGAACTGCAACGAAGGAATGGTGGACGCTGTGCTGATCGACACTTTCGGCCGTCGCGCTGTCGATCTGCGAGTCTCGCTGACCGACCGCTGCAACCTGCGCTGCACCTACTGCATGCCCGAGGAGGGGCTGCAGTGGCTGCCCAAGCCGCAACTGCTGAGCGACGAGGAGATAGTCCGGCTGGTGCGCATCGCGGTGACCCTGCTCGGGGTGACCGAGGTGCGGTTCACCGGCGGCGAGCCGCTGCTGCGCCCCGGACTGGTCGGGATCGTCGCCGCCTGCGCGGCGCTCGACCCCCGGCCCGAGCTCTCGCTGACCACCAACGCTCTCGGCCTGGCCCGCACCGCCGAGGCCCTGCGCGCGGCCGGCCTCGACCGGGTCAACGTCTCCCTGGACACCCTGGACCCGGCGGTCTTCCACACCCTCACCCGCCGCAACCGGCTGCCCGACGTGATCGCCGGGCTCGCCGCCGCCGAGGCGGCCGGGCTGCGCCCGGTGAAGATCAACACGGTGCTGATGCGCGGGGTCAACGACCACGAGGCCGCCGACCTGCTGGCCTGGTGCCTGGACCGGGGCTACGAACTCCGGTTCATCGAGCAGATGCCGCTCGACGCCCAGCACGGTTGGGACCGCGACAGCATGGTCTCCGCCGAGGAGATCCTGGCCCGCCTCGGCGAGCGCTTCGCGCTCACCCCCGAGCCGGACGGACGGCGCGGCGCCGCCCCCGCCGAGCGCTGGTACGTCGACGGCCGGACCGGGGCCGACGGGCGCCCCGCCCGGGTCGGCGTGATCGCCAGCGTCACCCGGCCCTTCTGCCGGGCCTGCGACCGGACCCGGCTCACCGCCGACGGCCAGGTCCGGAACTGCCTCTTCGCCACCGGCGAGACCGATCTGCGGACCGCCCTGCGCGAGGGCGCGGACGACGAGGCCGTCGCCGCGCTGTGGCGGGCCGCGATGTGGGGCAAGAAGGCCGGGGCCGGCATCGACAGCCCGGACTTCGCCCAGCCCGAACGGCCGATGTCCGCCATCGGCGGCTGAGGGCCGGCCCTCACTCCTCGGGGGACACCCATTCGGCCAGCGGCACGACGTCCTTGAGGAAGCCGCGGAGGTTGAGGAACTCCGAGAGGTACTCCCGGTGGTCCGCGCAGGCGAGCCAGGTCTTCCGCCGTTCCGGGGTGTGCAACTTGGGGTTGTTCCAGGCCAGAACCCATATGGCGAGCTGGCGGCAACCCTTGGCGGAACAGTGCGGGATCTCGGTGCTCATGGGTGAAGTATCGCTGCTGCCCGCGCCGCCGCCGACCGCAGCCGACCCCGCCGCCTCCGGGCGCGGACATGGCGGTGCCGGGCAGCCACGGGGGGAAGCTGCCCGGCACCGGTCCGTCGCTCCGACGGGGGATGCGGAGCGCGTTGGCAGTATGGCACGCACACCGCCGGTGTGAACGGGGATCCGCAGGAATCTTGTTGAGGCTGACGAAAGGTCCCGTTAAGGCGCGGATCAGCCCGGCTGGGTCGGGCTGGGGGCCGGGCCCTGGGCCGGGACGGTGGGGCCGGGGGTGATCATCGGGGGCGGCTGGTGGCCGACGAAGGTGTCCGGCAGGTTCGGCGCGCTCTCGCGTCCGGCGTTGGCGTAGACCACCGCCAGGTACGGCAGCAGGGTTCCCGCCACCAGCGCGACGACGGCGACGATCCGGGACTCGTCCCAGAGCACGATCGCCAGGATCACGCACAGGGTGCGCACTGCCATCGAGACCATGTAGCGGCGCTGCCGCCCGCGCACGTCCTCGGTCAGGCTCGACCGGGCGCCGGTGATCCGCACGGCCTTCGCGCCGCTGCCGAACCTGTTCCTGAACCTGCCGCTGTCTTTCGATCCCGCAGTCTTCGACGTCCCCATGCGGCCACCGTACGCCGCTGCCCGGGGTGGTTCGAGAGTGGGGCACCCGGTGTTCGAGGGAATTCTCCCGCGACCGGTCCCGGGCGCCCCACCGGCCCCGGACGGCAGGTCAGGACGCCTTGCTGACCGAGCTCATGTTGAAGTCGGCGACCCGGACCGGCGGCATCGCCGCCCGGGTGAACCAGTCGCTCCACTCGCGCGGCAGGCAGCGCTCGGTCCGCCCGACCTCGGTGATCCGGCCCAGCAGGTCCACCGGGGACTCGTTGAAGCGGAAGTTGTTCACCGCCCCCTTCACCTCGCCGTCCTCCACCAGGTAGACGCCGTCCCGGGTGAGGCCGGTCAGCAGCAGCGAGGCCGGGTCGACCTCGCGGATGTACCAGAGGCAGGTCAGCAGCAGCCCGCGCTCGGTCCGGGCGATCAGCTCCTCCATCGAGGCGCTGCCCCCGGCGTCCGGGCCTCCGCTCTCCCGGCTTCCGCTCTCCAGGATGAGATTGTCCACCGCGGGACGCACCGGCAGCCCGGTCAGCCCGGCGGAGTGGCGGGTGGTCAGCAGGTTGGTCAGCTCACCGTCGCGGATCCAGTCGGTGGGTCCGAGCGGCAGCCCGTTGTCGAAGACCGAGGAGTCCCCGCCGGAGGCGTGCTCCAGCGCGAACGGCGCGGCCTCCAGGCCGGGGTGGGCCGGGTCGCTGTGCAGCCGCAGCGGCAGCGGCGAGAGCCGCTCGCCCAGCCTGGTCCCGCCGCCGGGACGGGAGAAGACGGTCCGGCCCTCGACCGCGTCCCGCCCGCCGGTCGCCCAGCTCAGGCAGACCATCAGGTCGGCCAGTGCGGACGGCGACAGCAGCGTCTCGTAGCGTCCGGCCGGCAGGTCGATGCTGCGCTGCGCCCAGCCGAGCCGCTGCGCCAGCTGCTCCTCCATCGCGGCCGGGTCGACGTCGCGGAAGTCCCGGGTCGCCGCGCCGGCCCAGGCGGAGGCGCCCAGGTCGGCGGTCTTGGCGTTGAGCTCCAGCGTCCCGGTCGGCTGGTCGTGCCGCAGCCGCAGCCCGGTCGAGCTGCCGAGGTAGCTGGAGGTGACCTGGTGGTGGGCGAAGCCGTAGAGCAGCCGTCCGCTCTTCCGGGCGCGGGCGAAGGACTCGCCGAGGGCGGGGGCGAAGTCCGCGAAGACGTCGATGGAGGTGGCGTCCGGCGCGGCGGTGAAGTCGGCCGGGGCCGGTCCGGCGGGCTGCACCAGCGGCATCGCGTCCTCGGCCGGACCGGCCGCGCGGGCCGCCGCCTCGGCGGCGCGCACCAGCGACTCCAGCTCGCCCGTGGTCACCGCCTCGCGGGAGACCACCCCGGCGGCGGTGCCCTGCTGCCCGTCCACCGTGGCGATCACGGTGAGGGTGCGGCCCCGGGTCACGCCGTTGGTGGTGAGCGCGTTGCCGGCCCAGCGCAGGTTGGCGCTGGACTCCTCGTCGGCGATGACGACGCAGCCGTCCGTCCGGGACAGCTCCAGGGTGCGCTCGACGAGTTGGTGCGGGGCGTTCGCCCGACGGTTCTGATCAGCCATCAGTGACCGGCCTCCTGCTGGGTGTTGAGCACGTTGACGGAGCGGAACAGCGCCGAGGGGCAGCCGTGGGAGACGGCGGCGATCTGACCGGGCTGGGCCTTGCCGCAGTTGAAGGCGCCGCCGAGGACGTAGGTCTGCGGTCCGCCCACGGCCTCCATCGAGCCCCAGAAGTCGGTGGTGGTGGCCTGGTAGGCGACGTCCTTCAGCTGCCCGGCGAGCTTCCCGTTCCGGATGGCGTAGAAGCGCTGGCCGGTGAACTGGAAGTTGTAGCGCTGCATGTCGATCGACCAGGAGCGGTCGCCGACGACGTAGACGCCGTCCTCGACGTCGGCGATCAGACCGGCCGTGTCCGGGCCGCCCTCGGCCGGCTGGAGCGAGACGTTGGCCATCCGCTGCACCGGGACGTGCGCCGGGGAGTCCGCGAAGGCGCAGCCGTTGGAGCGGCCGAGGCCCTTCAGCTTCGCCATCCGCCGGTCCAGCTGGTAGCCGACCAGGGTGCCGTTCCGGACCAGGTCCCAGGACTGGGTGGAGACGCCCTCGTCGTCGTAGCCGATGGTGGCCAGGCCGTGCGGGGTGGTCCGGTCGCCGGTGACCTGCATCAGGTCGGATCCGTAGCGCAGCGAGCCCAGTTGGTCGAAGGTCGCGAACGAGGTGCCGGCATAGGCGGCCTCGTAGCCCAGGGCCCGGTCCAACTCGGTGGCGTGGCCGATGGACTCATGGATCGTCAGCCACAGGTTCGAGGGGTGGATCACCAGGTCGTAGCGGCCCGCCCGGACGCTCGGGGCCTGCATCTTCTCCGCGAGCAGGGTCGGGATCTCGGCCAACTCGCCCTCCCAGTCCCAACTGTGACCGCTGGTCAGGTACTCCCAGCCGCGTCCGGCCGGAGGCGCCAGGGTGCGCATCGAGTCGAAGGAGCCGCTGCGCTCGTCGACCGAGACGGCCTCCAGCTCCGGATGGATCCTGACCCGCTGCTGGGTGGTGGTGGTCCCGGCGGTGTCCGCGTAGAACTTGTTCTCCTGGACGGTCTGCAGCGAGGCCGAGACATGGGACACCCCGTCCGCCGCCAGCAGCCGGCCGCTCCAGTCCGCCAGCAGCGCGGACTTCTCGGCGTCCGGCACGTCGAAGGGGTTCACCTCGTACGCGGAGACCCAGCCGACGTCGCCGTGCACCGGCTCCTCGGCCAGCTCGACCAGGTCCTCGGTGCCGGAGGCGGCGCTGATCCCGGCCGAGATCCTGGCCACGGCGACCGCCTGGCCGGCCACCCGGGCGACCGCGTCCTGGGTCAGCTCGACCCCGGCCGCGAAGCCCCAGGCGCCCCGGTGCACCACCCGCACGGCATAGCCGAGCTGGAGGGTGTCCGAGCTGCCGGACGGACGGCCGTCGCGCAGCCGCAGCGAGGCGCTGCGGACCCGCTCCAGGCGGAAGTCGGCATGGCTGGCGCCCAGCGAACGGGCCCGGGCCAGCGCGGCGTCGGCGAGGGCGCGCAGCGGCAGCGCCAGGAACTCCGGGTCCAGGGCCGCCGAGGTCGGGGACGAGGGTGTGTCCGGCATCGAACTCCTCCGGGGGGACGGTGGCGGGCCCGGTGCGGGCACCGCCTCGCATCCTGCCCTGTGCCGGGCCCGCCGCACCACAAGGCGCGGCCCAGGCCCCGGGCGCGTGGCCGCAGCGGAATACCGATTCGCTTTCCGGTCCCCGGCCGGGATACGGTGAGGGCACAACGACGCGGGGTGGAGCAGCTCGGTAGCTCGCTGGGCTCATAACCCAGAGGTCGCAGGTTCAAATCCTGTCCCCGCTACTCCTTGTCGGAAGGCCCGGTGCAGTCACACTGCACCGGGCCTTCCGCTGTTCCCGGTCCGGGTCAGCTGAACTCGAACCAGTTGAGGTTGACGAAGTTGCCGGAGACCGACTCGGTGAAGGTGACGTAGAGGGTGTGGCTGCCGCTGGGCGCCGGCGAGCAGCCGGTGCTGCTGGTGGTCCACGACTGCCAGCCGCCGGTGCCGCTGACCGCGACCGTGGCGAAGGGGGTCGCGGTCAGCGAGTCCAGCCGGAACTGGACGGTGCCGATGTCGCTGCCGGAGACCGCCGAGGCGAGCCGGAGCTGCAGGTTGCCGTAGCCGCCGGCGAAGTCGACACCGTCGTACCGGAGCCAGCTGGAGCTGTTGATCCAGCCGACGTCGTCACCGCCGCCGGTGTCCGCGGTGGCCTCGGTGCCGGTGCTGTTGGTGGCGCTGTACGCGGAGGCGGTGACCTTGAGCGGGCTGCTTCCGGTGGCGTGGACGGCCCCGACCGTGATGGTCAGCAGGGTGGGCGCGCCGTCCGAGACGAAGCCCGACTGGTCGGTGCCGCCGTTGGGGCCGACGTCGTCGTAGGGGAAGGCGTATCCCCGGTGGTCCAGCGCCACCGAGTGGACGATCCGGGCGTAGTGGTTGGTCTGGGCGTTGGTGTAGTAGTCGGCCGGGTTCTCGCCGTCGGGCTGGGCGGCGTCGGTCAGCAGGGTGGTGCGGTTCAGGGCCGCGCTGATCCGGGGGACCAGTGCGCTCATCTCCTGGGTGGAGACCGAGAACGGTCCGGAGGCGCAGCTGAAGATGTCGGCGCTGCTGGGCTGGGCGAAGCTGCCGACGCCGGGGAAGGTCAGCAGCCCGTTCACCACCTGACCGGTGACGGTCCCCCAGGAGCCCTGGGTGTCGACCGAGAGGGTGCTGGTCGTGTACTTCTGCCAGACCTGGTTCAGATAGCCGTCGAAGTAGCCGGACAGCAGGCTCGGGTTGTAGACGATGCCGTTGGTGGGGCTGAGCGCGCGCAGGTTGGCGCCGCCCGAGGTGACGATCAGCTGGTTCCAGCCCGCTCCGTCCACGGCCTGCTGGGCGGTGAGCCCGGCGCAGATCCGGTCGAGACCGCCGGCCGGCAGCCCCGCCACGGTCTGGGTCCCGGCACTGCCGGTGAGTTGCAGCGCGATCGGGATGCAGGCGAAGTCGACCATGCTGATGTTGGCGTAGACCCCGCCGTTGAAGGTGAGTTCGCAGAAGTCCCAGACGGTGTCGATATTGGCGTCGGAGGCGTTGGTGACCGAGGGCTCGACCAGTCCGGGACCGGGGTTGAGGAAGAACTGGAGCGGCGCGCCGATGGAGAACCAGACCCGGCAGCCGCCCAGATAGGGGATGGTGACGCTGGTGGGCGCGGATCCCGAGGCCCCCAGCGGGATCGCGCAGTCGACGGCCAGCGGGGTGCCGTCGGCGGCCGGTGAGGCCGGGTAGTACGGCGTCCGCCCGTCGGCCTGGAGCAGGAACAGGGCGTTGCCGTTGTTGAGTGCGGTTCCGGTGACATAGGCGTAGACGGTGTCGCTGCCGGTGGTGTTGGTCAGGGCGAGGGTCAGTGTCGAACCGGTGGCCCCGGCCCCGCTGCTGAGTGGGCCCAGCACGGCGGGGGCGGCCAGGACGACCGCCGAGGCGGTGAGGAAGGTTCTCCGGGAGATCATCTGCTGCTCCGGTGGCTGGCGGCGGGGGAGACGTTGAGAGCGCTCTCGGGAAGGGCGCGGAAAGTTGCGCCCGCGCCCTTCCCGAGAGCAGGGATTCCGTGGATCAGGGGAGGTTCCACGCCTGGTTGGCGTTGCCGCTGCAGTCCCAGATCTGGAGCTGGGTGCCCGGGGTGGTCGACCAGTTGGTGTCGTCCAGGCACTTGCCCGACTGCGGGTTGTACAGCGCCCCGTCCGACTGCGGCTCCCAGACCTGGGCGCCGGTGTCGTTGCAGTCGTAGAGGTCCACCAGCGTCCCGTCGGCGGTGCCGCCGGCGTCGATGTCCAGGCACTTGCCGAGGACGTGGAGGGTGCTGCCGGCCTGCACCACGGTCCACTGCTGGGCCGCCGTACCGTTGCAGGTGTAGACTTGGACCGGGTTGTAGTCGGCGGTGCTCGCCGAGCGGTCGTCGATGCAGAGGCCGCCGTAGCCGGTGATCGGACCGGTGCTCCCGGTGGTCCCACCACCACCACCGCTGCCGGTGGTCTCGTAGGCGGCGACGTAGGCCACGCTCATGGTGCCGCCGGAGGTGGTCGCACTGGTCGGCGAGGTGCAGCCGCAGACGCCGTTGGGGTAGCCGCCGCCCATGGCCAGGTCGAAGATGATCGAGAAGTTGTGGTCGACCGCCGCCTGCCAGGTCGCGGTGCCCACCTGGCTCTCGCTCACCGAGTAGAACTGGCTGCCGTCGAGGTACCAGGTGATGGACTCGTCGCTGGTGTTGGTGCGGTTCACGATCGCGGTGTAGGTGTGGTAACCGCTCTGGCAGCCCGAACACGACTGGAGCCCGCTGCCCAGCCCGTCCGTCTCGTTGCACGGACCGCCCGGGTCGGTGCCGCAGTGGAAGGTCCCGGAGTGCTCGGAGAGGGCGTTGACGTCCTCCAGGATGTCGATCTCGCCGTTCTCGGGCCACTGGCCCGGTCCCAGCATCCAGAAGGCGGGCCAGTAGCCGGTCCCGCTCGCCGGGCTGGGCTGCTCGATGGAGGCGGTGACCTCCAACTCGCCGCCGGCCGGGGCGCCGACATCGGCGGTGGGCGTCTGGATCCGGCCGGAGGTCCAGTTGCTGCCCGAGCCGATGGCCGTGATGTCCAGGTGGCCGTTGCCGTCCAGGTGGACGTTGTTGGTGGAGTTGGTCATGGTCTCGATCTCGCCGGTGCCGAAGTTCGAGCCGGGGCCGGTGTCGTAGATCCAGTTCGCCGAGTTGGGCGCGGTGCCGGCGGCGCCGCTGAAGTCGTCGCTGAACACCGTGGACCAGCCCGAGGGCGCGGAGGGCACGGTGTCGGCGCTGGCGGGCGTGGCCGAGAAGGTCACCATGGAGATCATCGCGGCGATCGGCGCGAGCGCGCCGACGAATGCGGTGCGCCGCAGCCGACGGCGCCTGTTCCTGGTGGTGTCGCTGCGCGGTAGTGCGGTCATGGCCTTGCTACCTCCGAACGTCTGCCTCCGCGTCCTGTACTGCCGCCGGCAGTCGTCGCAGGCGTGGAGAGCGCTCTCCCGAACCAGGTCGTGGGGCGACGGCCAGGTGCTGGAGTCGTCGCCCGGTTGCCTCTGCCGGTGGTGGCCGGGTTCCGGAACATGGTGGAACGATCATGGAAAACCGCTGCGCCGACAGGCGTGTGGGCACTGCCGCCCGAGGCTCTCCCGATCGGCCATCCGGAGTATGTGGTTCTGTCTGACAGCGCGTCAAGATGTTGCGACGAACTGATGACGAGGCAATGTCAATTACGCATCGGGCTCGGCATCGCAGCAGCTCGGGGCGGGTGCCGTCAGTGGTCTTGACATGTTTCAATCACTGCGTCACGCTCGCAGTGAGAGCGCTTCCAGGCGGGCCGTGAGTGCGCATCCGTGATGCCTGCACGACCTCCTCCGACCTGCCGCCCGGAAATCGATTCGCTTTCCGGTCCCCGGCCGGGATACGGTGAGGGCACAACGACGCGGGGTGGAGCAGCTCGGTAGCTCGCTGGGCTCATAACCCAGAGGTCGCAGGTTCAAATCCTGTCCCCGCTACTCCTTGTCGGAAGGCCCGGTGCAGTCACACTGCACCGGGCCTTCCGCTGTCTCCGGGACGGACGGTGCCCGGACGACGGTGACCGGGAGCTCCTTGTCTCCGACGGGGTGCGCTGCGACTCCGCCCTGCGGGTCGAGGGCGCGCCGCGGGTGGTCGCGGTCGGCGACGTCGCCCGCTTCGCCGACCCCCGGTACGACGCCACCGCCCGCCGGGTCGAGCGCTGGTGCATCCCGACCGACACCGCCGGGCACGCGGCCCGCACCCTGGTCGCCGCGCTGGCGGGGGAGGAGTCCGACGCCCCGGCGTTCGCGCCGCTCCCCTCCTTCTGGAGCGACCAGCGACCTCCGGCTGCAGTCCCTCGGCGCGCCGGGCCCGGCCGACGAGGTGCGGCTGCTGGAGGGCGGCGGCCGGGAACTGGTGGCCGGCTACTGCCGGACCGGTGAACCGGTCGGCGTGGTCGCTCTCGGCGCCGGCGCCGGAGCCGCCGCCGGCCGCTACCGGGCACGGCTGGAGGCCGCCGGCCGACGCGTCCCGGTCCGAGCGGACGCCGCGATCGGCAGTGGACTGTGGGAAACCGACAGTCCAGTGCCGATCGCGCTGTCGGCAGTCGATTCGTCGCCGCCGAGCGAATGCGGATAGCGTCGCCATGCGTACGCACCATGCAGTGACGTACCTGCACAGGCAGCCAGCTAGAGAGAGGTGGACCGTTGAGCCGCTCGGTTCTCGTCACCGGAGGCAATCGGGGCATCGGCCTCGCCATCGCCCGCGCCTTTGCCGAGGCCGGCGACAAGGTCGCCGTCACCTACCGCTCGGGCGAGCCCCCGGAGGGCCTCCTCGGCGTCCGGTGCGACATCACCGACGCCGAGCAGGTGGACCAGGCGTTCAAGGAGGTCGAGGCGGCCCACGGTCCGGTGGAGGTCCTGGTCGCCAACGCCGGCGTCACCAGGGACACCCTGCTGCTCCGGATGACCGAGGAGGACTTCACCTCCGTCCTGGACACCAACCTCACCGGCGCGTTCCGGGTCGTCAAGCGCGCCTCGAAGCTGATGATGCGGGCCCGCAAGGGCCGCGTGGTCCTGATCTCCTCGGTGGTCGGGCTGACCGGCTCGCCGGGGCAGGCCAACTACGCCGCGTCCAAGGCCGGCCTGGTGGGCTTCGCCCGCTCGCTGGCCCGGGAGCTCGGCCCGCGCAACATCACCGTCAACGTGGTCGCCCCCGGCTTCGTCGACACCGACATGACCGCCGTGCTCAGCGCCGAGCGCCGCGCCGAGATCGTCGCGGGCGTGCCGCTCGGCCGCTACGCCGATCCCGCCGAGATCGCGTCCACCGTGCGTTTCCTCTCCTCGGACGAGGCCGCATACATCACTGGAGCCGTCATTCCCGTCGACGGCGGATTGGGCATGGGTCACTGACCATCATGAGTGGAATTCTCGAGGGCAAGCGCATCCTCGTCACCGGCGTGCTGATGGAGTCCTCCATCGCGTTCCAGGTGGCGAAGCTGGCACAGGAGCAGGGCGCGGAGATCATCCTCACCGCGTTCCCGCGTCCCACCCTGACCGAGCGCATCGCCAAGAAGCTCCCCAGGCCCACCAAGGTGCTGGAGCTCGACGTCACCAACCAGGAGCACCTGGACAGCCTGGCGGAGAACGTTCGGGCCGAGCTCGGCGGTCTGGACGGGGTCGTCCACTCCATCGGCTTCGCCCCGCAGGACGCCCTCGGCGGCAACTTCCTGAACACCCCCTGGGAGTCGGTGGCCACCGCCGTCCAGGTCTCGGCCTTCTCGCTGAAGTCGCTGACCATGGCCTGCCTGCCGCTGATGGAGGAGGGCGGCTCGGTCGTCGGTCTGACCTTCGACGCCACCATCGCCTGGCCGCAGTACGACTGGATGGGCCCGGCGAAGGCCGCGCTGGAGTCCACCTCCCGCTACCTCGCCCGCGACCTCGGGAAGCAGAACATCCGCTGCAACCTGGTCTCGGCCGGCCCGATCAAGTCGATGGCTGCCAAGTCCATCCCCGGCTTCGACACCCTGGCCGAGACCTGGGACGGTCGCTCCCCGCTGAGCTGGGACGTCACCGACCCCGAGCCGGCCGGTCGCGGCGTCGTCGCGCTGCTCTCGGACTGGTTCCCGAAGACCACCGGCGAGATCGTCCACGTCGACGGCGGCCTGCACGCCATCGGCGCCTGACGCTCCGGCGGCACAGCTCCACCGCGAGGCCCGCACCGTCCGGTGCGGGCCTCGCGGCGTCTCCGGCGCCCGTCGGCGGGGTCAGCCGCGGCAGCTGGTCAGCGCGACCACGGCCTCCAGCGAGGCCTTCTCGCCGTCGCCGGCCCGGATGGCTTCGAGGATGCCGTCGTGGCTGACGTAGCGCTGCTCCACCAGGACCGGACCGACCGTCAGTCGCAGCTCGGTGCGCAGCACTTCGCCGAGGTCGGCGTAGAGCGCGGAGATCACCTCGTTGTGGGCGGCGGCCATCACCGCCTGGTGGAAGGCCGCGTCGGTCTGGATGAAGTCCTCGACGTCGCCGGAGCGCCAGGCGTCCTCCCGGCGGGCCAGCGCGGTGTCGAGCAGCTTGAGGTCGGGGGCGGTCCGGCGGGTCGCGGCGAGCCGGGCGGCGGCGGCCTCCAGCGCCAGCCGCAGCTCGGTGACCTGTTCCGGGTCGGCGTCGGCGAAGCGCCGGTGCATCACCCCGGCCAGCTCGCTGGTGGCCAGGACGTACGTCCCCGACCCCTGGCGGATGTCCAGCAGCCCGTTGTGGGCCAGCGCCCGGACGGCCTCGCGGACGGTGTTGCGGGCGACGCCCAACTGCTCGACCAGCTCGACCTCGGTCGGGATCCGTGAACCCACCGGCCACTCGCCGGAGGTGATCTGGGTACGCAGTTGCGCGATCACCTGGTCGGCCAGGGGCTCGCGCCTGGGCGAGGTCAGCGCCATGACTCTCCTACTGCTCCGTCGGGGAACCCCATCATCCCGCCTCCCGGGTCCCGGCCGCTGAGAACGGTCTCCGCAAAGTCATCCCATCATTCTATGATGTCGCCATGTCTGTCCCGGAGACCTCTTCCCCCGCCGTCCCCGAAGCGCCCGCGCCGCAGTCCGCGCCGCAGTCCGCGCCGCAGTCCGAGCCGCAACCCGCGCCGCAGTCCGCAGCCGGGCCGGCCGCGCCGCTGCGCGGCCGCTGGCTGCTGGTCGCGGCGGTCGCCGTGGCCGCCTTCAACCTGCGCCCGACCGTGGCCGCGCTCGGTCCGATGCTCGACCAGGTCAGGACGAGCCTGCACATGAGCGGCGCCGTGGCCGGCCTGCTCACCGCGCTGCCCTCGCTCTGCTTCGCCCTGGTCGGCCTGCTCGCACCCCGCGTCGCCCGCCGGTTCGGTCCCTCGGCGACCGTCTGCACCGGCATGGCCGCCGTCGCCCTCGGCCTGGCCGCCCGCGCCCTCGCCCCCGGCAGCGCCGTCTTCCTGCTGCTCAGCGCGCTCGCCCTGGCCGGGATCGCGGTCACCAACGTGCTGATGCCGGTGCTGGTCAAGCGCTACTTCCCGGACCGCGTCGGCAGCATGACCGGGCTCTACTCGATGTCGCTGTCGGTCGGCACCGCCGTGGCGGCCGGCTTCGCGGTGCCGCTGACCGGCGTGCTCGGCGGCAACTGGCGGGTCGGCCTCGGCGTCTGGTCGCTGGCCGCCGTGGTCGCGCTGCTGCTGTGGCTGGCCCAGTTGGCGCTCACCCGCCGCCGCGACGGCCTCGCGCCCGCCGCCCCGGCCGCGACGACCGGGCTGCGGATCACCCGCAGCCGTACCGCCTGGGCGCTCGCCGTCTTCTTCGGCCTCCAGGCCACCGCCGCTTACACCACCATGGGCTGGCTGCCGCAGATCTTCCAGGACTCCGGGATCTCGGCCACCGAGTCGGGCGTGCTGCTCGCCGTCACCATGGCGGTCAGCGCACCGCTCGCCTTCGTCATCCCGGCGCTCGCCACCCGCCGCCCGGACCAGGGGTACCTGGTGCTGCTGCTCGCCGCCTGCGGCTTCGGCGCCTACGCCGGACTGGCCTTCGCCCCCGCCGCCGCCCCCTGGGCCTGGGCGGTCCTGGCCGGCTTCTCCAATGCCGCCTTCCCGCTGACGCTCGCCATGATCGGCCTGCGGGCCCGGAGCAGCGAGGGGGTGGCCAAGCTCTCCGCCTTCGCCCAGGGGGTCGGCTACCTGCTCTCGGTGCCGGGGCCGATCCTGATCGGCGTCCTCTACCAGCGCGAGCACGGCTGGTACTGGCCGCTGGCGCTGCTCGCCGTGCTGCTGCTGGCCCAGGCCGTGGTCGGGCTGCGCGCAGGCCGGCCGTGCCGGATCGAGGACGAGCTCGCAGCGGCGGCACCGGCGGCGGCCGGAGCCGGGGCCGGAGCCGGGGCCGCGCGGGCAAGGTAAGGACCGGGTCAGGAGCGCCACCCCCGCCGCCACCGGGCCCGGCGAGGAGTGGCACACTCTGGCCCATGCCTTATCTCGAGCCCAACCCCACCGGGGGAAACAAGAAGCTCCTTCAGATGTTCGGCCTGATCGGCGGCATCATGGTGGTCATCTCGATCATCGCCACGATCGCCTCCTGGACCGGCTGAACCAAGCCCTTCCCCGGCGCGCGGACGAGGGCGCGCGCCGGAACGTTGTCCTACCCGGGGCCGGGTTTTCTGCCAAGCTGGCAGGTATGAGCGTCGATACGTCCCGCAGGATCATCGTCCTCCGACACGCCAAGGCCGACTGGCCCTCGGTGGCCGACCACGAACGGCCCCTGGCGGATCGCGGCAGGAGGGATGCCCCAGCCGCCGGGCGCTGGCTGGCCGGCACCGGCATCGTCCCCGACCTGGTGCTGTGCTCCACCGCCGCGCGCACCCGGGAGACCTGGAAGCTCTTCGCCCACGAGCTGCCGACCCGCCCACGCACGGTCTACGAGGAGCGCCTCTACGAGGCCGCCCCCGGACAGCTGATCGAGGTCCTCCAGGAGGTCCCTGAGGACGTCGCCACGGTGCTGCTGGTCGGCCACAACCCGGGCGTCCAGGGCCTCACCGAGGTCCTGGCCGGCGAGCACGAGGGCGAGACCCTGCCGGAGCTGCGCAGCACCGGCTTTCCCACGGCGGCCGTGGCGGTCCTGGCCGTCGAAGGCCCCTGGAAGGCACTGGAGCCGGGCGTGGCCCGGCTCACCACCTTCGTCACCCCGAAGGACCTGCCCGAGGACTGAAACGGCAGCGGGTGGCCCCGCCGGGGCCACCCGCACGGACCGCAGCGCCCGCTACAGCGAGGGCAGCGACGAACCGTCGGCGTCCTCGACCTCCTCGCGGGAGATGCCCAGCAGGTAGAGCACGGTGTCCAGGAACGGCACGTTCACCGCCGTGTCCGCGGCCTCCCGCACCACCGGTTTGGCGTTGAAGGCCACGCCGAGCCCGGCGGCGTTCAGCATGTCCAGGTCGTTCGCGCCGTCGCCGATCGCCACGGTCTGCTCCAGCGGCACCCCGGCCGCGATCGCGAACCGCTCCAGCATCCGCGCCTTGCCGGCCCGGTCCACGATCTCGCCCACCACCCGGCCGGTGAACCGGCCGTCCACCACCTCCAGCGTGTTGGCCGCCGAGAAGTCCAGGCCCAATCGCTCCACCAGGTCGTCGGTCACCTGGGTGAAGCCGCCGGAGACGATCGCGACCTGGTAGCCCAGCCGCTTCAGGGTGCGGATCAGCGTCCGTGCCCCTGGCGTCAGCCGGACCTCCGCGCGGACCTTGGCCACCACGTCCGCGTCCAGGCCGGCCAGCAGGGCGACCCGGGCCCGCAGCGACTCGGCGAAGTCGAGCTCGCCGCGCATCGCCGCCGCCGTGACCTCGGCGACCTGCTCCTCGCAGCCGGCGTGCGCGGCGAACAGCTCGATCACCTCGTCCTGGATGAGCGTCGAGTCGACGTCCATCACCACCAGCCGCTTCGCCCGGCGCTGCAGCCCCGAACGGACCACGGCGACGTCGACGCGCTGCGCCGCCGCCTCCACCGCCAGCGCGGCCCGCAGCTCCTCGGTCGGGACCCCGGAGACGGCCAGCTCCACCGCCGTGACCGGGTACTTCGCCAGTCGGAACACCCGGTCGATGTTGCCGCCGCAGGCGGTGACCCGGGCGCTGAGCGCGGCCACGGCGGCAGCGGTCAGCGGGTGGCCGAGCACGGTGACGTGCGAGCGGCCCTCGCCGCGCGGCCGGTTGTCACCGGTGCCGGAGATGACCTCGGCCTGGAGCCGCTGGCTCTCGGCCCACTGGTGCACGGTGGCACGCAGCTCGCCCTCGTGGGCGGGGGCGGTCACCAGCGCGCACAGCACTATCCGCCCCCGGGTCACCACCTGCTCGAAGTCGACGACGTCCACGTCGTACTCGGAGAGGGTGGTGAAGAGGCCCGTGGTGATGCCGGGACGGTCCTTGCCGAAAACCTTGACCAGCAGGGTCCTGGGCTCGGGCGCCTGGTCGTCGGGGCCGTGCTCGGGGTCGTGGTCGTGGTCGGGGTCGAGGCCGGGTTCGGATGCGGTGTCGGTCGCGGAGGAATTCGCGGCGGAGGCGGCCGCAGGGGCCGAGGGGCTAGCGCTCATGGTGAGCCCCACGCTACCGGGCCCGGAGCGCCGTTCCACGCACCGTCCCGCCTTGCGGACATCCCAGGTCAGCGGCCCGGCGGCAGCGGCGGTGGCGGGGGCTCGCGGGTCGGCCCGCCGCTGTAGGGGTTGACCGGCGGCGGGGGCGGTGCCACGGGCGGCGTCACCGGTGCGGCGTACGGGTTGGCCGAGGGGCCGGTGCCGACCGGCGGTGGCGGTGGGGTGGGCAGCGCCCCGTAGCCGGGGTCTGCGCCCCCGGTCCTCGATGCGCCCCCGGGCCCGTCCTGGGCCCTGGCTGCCGACGCGGTGGCCGGCGGCGCGGTGGCCGGCGGCGCGGTGGTGGTCGCCGGTGCGGCAGTCGGGCGGAGCGTCCGGCTCGGCCGCTTCCCGTCGGCGAAGCGGCGCACCAGCAGGGCGCCGAGGATGCCGAACACCACCCCCTCGACCAGCCCCAGCCCGGCCCCGGCCGCGAGACTGCCGCTGACGCTCAGCCCGGCGCCGACCGCCGAGAAGCCGAAGACCGACAGGTTGGCGTCGACCGACACCGCGCCCAGGGCCAGCAGCAGCGGGACGGTCACCGCCAGCGCGAGCCCGAGCCGCAGTCCCACCGCGCCCGCCTCGCGCAGCGCGCCCTGCGGCCGTACCGGGCGCGGGGTCCGGACGGCGGTGAACACCCCGGCCGCCAGCAGCAGCAGCGCGACGGCGACCGGCAGCAGCCACACCCGGCCGTCCAGCTGGGCCAGTCGGCCGAGTGTGATCGACCGGCCGTCGCCGTCCTTGAGCAGCAGGTTCACCGGGGAGGGCAGGAACTGCGTCAGCGGCCCGTCGGCCTTGCCGGTCAGCGGGACGGCCATGCCCAGCGGCACGGCCAGGGAGACCCCGTTCGGCGTACCGAGCAGTACCCCGCCGACCGTCTTCGCACCGCCGTTGCCGCTGAGCCCGACCACGATCCCGGACACCGCACCGGCCAGCACCGCTGCCAGCAGCACCGTGACCACGGCCGAGACCGCCGGTCGGACGGTCCGGCCGAGGTCGCCCCAGCCGCGGGGCAGCGGCACCCGCCGGGCTGCGAGCAGGGCGAGCAGCAGCACGGCCAGCAGCCAGAGCGCTCCCAGCCCCAGGGTGGTCGGCAGGTCGACCTTGAAGCCGACGGTGGGACTGGCGCTGTCGCCCACGGCACCGCTGATCAGCCCGCCGAGACCGCCCAGGCCCCCCAGGCCCCCAGGAGCCCGCCGCCGCTGCCGCCACCGCTCCCGCTCCCGCCGCCGACCAGCGAGTCGAGCTTGATCGCCACGGTGCCGTTGCCGGCCCAGGCGACCACCCCCAGCAGCACCAGGAACCCGGCCAGCGCCCCGGCGGCCCGGGTGGCCAGTACGGACGGGGCGAGCACCGGCAGCCGGTACAGCGGCCGGACGAAGAGCAGGCCGAGCACCACCGCGCCGACGAAGGAGACCCCCAGCGGCATGATGCCGACCGCTCCCTGGGCCCCGGCCGCACCGAGTCCGAAGACCGACAGGTCGCCTGACGGGCTGACAGAGCCGCCGACGCCCATCGCCACCAGCGCGGCGGTGAGCGCCGGTAGCGAGGCGTAGCGGTCGAGCCCGAGCAGGTGGGCGCCGAGGGCCGCGACGCCGGCCATCGCGGTGAAGGCCCAACTCACCGAAACCGCTGCCGACAAGAAGGACAGCAGGAGTCCCTGTCGCCGGCCGCTGCCCCTGGCCGGACGCACGTGCCCGTACACGGCCATCGCCATCGCCCCCCTCGACTACCTGTCAGGTTGCCACACGGTCACAGTCTCGAAGGCCGGTTCACCGAACCAGGCCGGAGCTGGAATGATTCCCTCCGACGTACGGCATCTCTAAGCTTCCCTCGTCATACGTGGACAACTCGGGGGACAACACATCGTGGGGCAGGCAACAGTGCCGCAACTGGTACTTGACATCAACGGACAGCGAACGACCCTGGAGCCGGGGCGGACCTACACCCTGGGCCGCGACCCGCGCGCGGACGTGACGATCGACGACGCACGGGTCTCCTGGCGCCACGCCAATATCGCTCTTCGGGGCACCGGTTGGGTCTTCGAGGACCTGGGCAGCACCAACGGCACCTTCGCCGACGGCAGCCGGAGCAACGAGGTCCAGCTCGGCGCCGGCACCGTCGTGGTCCTCGGCAACGTCGAGAACGGACCGAGGCTGACCTTCTCGGCCGTGCCCGAGGCGATACCGAACGCGGGACCGAACGCGCGGCCGGGGGAGGACTGGTACGGCGCGAGCACCAGCCGGTACACCCCGGGCACCCCGCAGTCCGAGCAGCCGCCCCAGCAGCAGTACCAGCAGCCCCGGCACCAGCCGCTGCCGCCCCAGCAGCAGTACCAGCAACAGCCGCAGCAGTACCAGCAACAGCCCCAGCAGTACCAGCCGCAGCCGCAGCAGTACCAGCCGTACAGTACGACGCCGCCGCCCGCCGACTTCGGCCCCTCGGTGATCCCCCAGCGGGACGGTATCCAGCAGCCGCAGCACCAACCCCAGCACCAGCCGCAACCGCAGCCGTCCCAGCCCGCGCACCAGCCGGTCTACGGCTCGCGCAACCCGACGATGATCCGCAACCTGGCCGGCGGACTGCGGACCATCCGGATCGGTCGCGGGCTCGACAACGAGCTGGTGGTCTCCGACCTGTCGGTCTCGCGCCACCACGCCGAGCTGCGCCAGCTGGCCGACGGCGGCTACGAGATAGTCGACCTCGACAGCCACAACGGCACCTATGTCAACGGCCAGCCGGTCAACCGGGTGCTGCTCGGCCCCAACGACATCGTCGGCGTCGGCCACTCCACCTTCCGACTGGTCGGCGACCAGCTGGAGGAGTTCGTCGACACCGGCGAGGTCTCCTTCTCGGCCCGCCACCTCCAGGTCAAGGTCCAGCACAAGGGCGCCGAGAAGATCCTGCTGAACAACGTCAGCTTCGGCGTCCCGGAGAAGTCGCTGGTCGCGGTGATCGGCCCGTCGGGTTCGGGCAAGTCGACCCTGCTGCGCGCGCTGACCGGCTACCGCCCGGCCGACAACGGCGACGTCCTCTACGACGGCCGCAACCTGTACAAGCAGTTCGCCGAGCTGCGCCAGCGCATCGGCCTGGTCCCGCAGGACGACATCCTGCACTCGCAGCTGACGGTCCGTACCGCACTGCAGTACGCGGCCGAGCTCCGCTTCCCCGGCGACACCGAGGCCTCCGAGCGTGAGCGCCGGGTGGAGGAGGTGCTGGTCGAGCTGCACCTGGAGAAGCGCGGCGACAACAAGATCACCGCGCTCTCCGGCGGCCAGCGCAAGCGTGTCTCGGTCGCGCTGGAGCTGCTCACCAAGCCCTCGCTGATATTCCTGGACGAGCCCACCTCGGGTCTCGACCCGGGCATGGACCGCGACGTCATGAAGATGCTGCGGAACCTCGCCGACGAGGGCCGCACGGTGCTGGTGGTCACCCACTCGGTGGCCGAACTCGCCATCTGCGACCGGCTGCTGGTGATGGCCCCGGGCGGTTCCGTGGCCTACTTCGGCCCGCCCAAGGAGGCGCTGCACTTCTTCGGCTACGAGACCTGGGCGGACGTCTTCCAGGCCTTCGAGAACTACCCGGACCACGACTGGGCCGGACGTTTCCGCGGCTCGGTGCACTACCAGATGTACTCGGCGGACGTGGAGGCCGTGCAGGCGCAGTCCTCGCCGATCCAGCAGCACCAGAGCCAGCCGCAGAAGCAGCAGGGCTGGTTCTCCCAGCTGTCGACGCTGGTCCGGCGCTACCTCTCGGTGATCGCCTCGGACAAGGGCTTCATCCTGCTGTCGGTGCTGATGCCGGCCGTGCTGGGGGTGGTCAGCATGATCATCCCGGCGCCCAGCGGCCTGACGACCGGCCCCGCGTCGCACAACGGCCTGAACGGCGACGCCCCGACCATTCTGCTGATCATGGCGGTCGGCTCCTGCTTCTCCGGGGCGGCCAACTCGGTCCGTGAGCTGATCAAGGAGCGGGTGATCTACGAGCGGGAGCGCGCGGTCGGCCTCTCCCGCTCCGCCTACCTGATGTCCAAGGTGATCGTGCTGGGTGCGATCAGCATCGTCCAGGGCGTGATCATCGGCGGCATCGGCTTCTCCTCGCGCACCCTGCCCGCCAAGGGCCTGATCATCGCCGGCTCCCCGGCGATCGAGATGACCATCGCGATCATCCTGCTGAGCTTCGCCTCGATGATGTTCGGCCTGGTGATCTCCGCACTGGTGAAGACCGCCGAGAAGACCATGCCGCTACTGGTCATGTTCGCCATCATCCAGGTGGTGTTCACCGGCTGCCTCGGCTTCGCCATCGCCGGCAGCGCCGGACTGGAGCAGGTCGCCTGGCTGATGCCCTCCCGCTGGGCGGTCGGCGCCCTGGCCACCACCACCGACCTGGGGCACCTGATCGGCCCGTTCGCCAGCACCCCGCACTTCGACCCGATGTGGCAGCACACCGCCGCCCAGTGGTTCGTCGACTGCGGCGCGCTGGTGGTCATCAGCGCCGTCCTCGGCTTCGTCGTGCTCCGGCTGCTGCGCCGGCACGAGCCCGAGGTGATGCGTTCCCGCTGACAGCCCGTCAGCCCGCCGCCCCGCCGTTCCGCCGCACAACGGCCCGAGGCCGCGTCCCCGCACCACCGGGGGACGCGGCCCCGGGCCGTTCCGGGGACGGGTCCGGTCGGTCTCCGCCGACCCGGCTCAGTGGTCCAGCAGCAGGTGCAGGTCGCCGAACTCGTGCCAGAGGTAGCGTTCCCGCAGCGCCGCCGCGTAGGAGAGGTCCAGCAGCGGACGTCCGGCCACCGCCTCCAGCATCTGCAGGTGCGAGGCGCGCGGCTCGTGCAGCCCGGTCAGCAGTCCGTCCACCGTGCGGACGCCCCGTTCCGGGGTGACCACCAGCTCGGTCCAGCCGGACGCCGCCCGCAGCGCACCGTCCGCGCCGACAGCTGACTCCAGTGCCCGGACGGCGGTCGTGCCCACGGCGACCACCCGGGAGCCGGCCGCCCGCGCGGCGGTCACCGCCCGGGCGGTCGACCCGGGCACCTCGAACCACTCCGCGTAGGGCGGCTCCCCGGCCTCGGCCGAGGCCACCCCGGTGTGCAGGGTGATCGGCACCACCAGCACGCCCCGGCTGACCAGCCGGGTGACCAGCTCCGGCGTGAACGGCCGTGCTGCGCTGGGCATTTCGGCCGATCCGGCGGCCGCCGGGGTCGGTGACGGACCCAGCGCCTCGGTCAACGCCCGGGCGAAGACCGTCTGGTAGGCCGAGGCCGGACGGTCGGCGTCGGTGTAGGCGTAGCGGATCGGCCGCCCGTGCCGTTCCAGGTAGGCCACCGGGTCGGCGACGGCGAACCGCGCCCGGCGCAGCCGCCCGCTCACCGACCCGAGCAGCGCCAGCTCCGCGCCGCCGGCCAGCCGGACCGCCGCCCCCGGGAGCTCGGCCGACCGCTGCCGGGTGCTGCCCCGGCCGTCCGGGGTCCGCAGTTCGACCACCCACTCCGTCGCCGACCGCCGGGTCGAGAAGTGGACCACGACCGGCTCGCCGGTGGTCGGGACGGTCCCGTCCACGGCCGCCGAGAGGGTGGACGAGACGTTGACCACCAGCACGTCGCCGGGGTCCAGCAGCCGTGGCAGCTCGCCGAAGGCGTGGTGCCCGACGGTGTGCGCGCCCCGGCGCGCGACCAGCAGCCGCACATCGTCCCGTCCCCGACCGCGTTCCTCGGGCGGGGCGGTCGCCTCCAGCTCCGGGGGCAGTTCGAAGCCGTCCAGTTCGAACCCGTCCAGTTCGAAGCGGTCGGGGTCGGGGCCGTCCGGCACGGGACCGGCCCGGTGCCCGGCGCGGTCCCCGCGCTTCCCACCGCTGCGGCCGTCCTTGGCCGGACCCCCGGACCAGGAGCCGGACAGGTCGGTGGACCGGACCGGCTGGACGCTCTTCACCGCGCCCCCAGCAGGTCCGCGACGGTCCGTCGGCCGCTGGGACCGCCGCTGCCGATCAGCGTCAGCAGGGCCGGCACCGCCGCCTCATCCGGCAGTGGACGCGAGTCGGCGTCCGCGTCGTCGGGCACGGCCGCCGCGTACATCGCGGTCCGCATGTCGCCCGGGTCCACCGACCACACCCGCAGCCCCGGCTCCTCCAGCGCCAGTACGGCCGACCAGTGGTCCAGCGCCGCCTTGCTCGCGCCGTAGCCGCCCCAGTCCGGGTAGGCCTCGACCGCCGCGTCCGAGCTGATGTTCAGCACCGCCCCGGCCGCGGCCGCCCGGAGCAGCGGCAGGGCCTCGACGGTCAGCGCCAGCGGCGCGACCGTGTTGACCTCCAGCGCCTGCCGGAAGCCGGCCACCGGCAGATCCGCCAGCGGGCGCAGCGGTTCCGCACCGAGCACGCTGGCGTTGTTCACCAGCAGGTCGAGCCCGCCCAGTCGGTGCGCGGCGGCGACCAGCGCGCTGCGGTGCGCCGGGTCGGTGACGTCCCCCGGCAGCCCGAGCACGGTCGCGCCGGGCCCGGCCGAGGACCGCGCCTGCCCGGCCACCCCGCCCAGCGCCTCCGCTCCGCGTGCGTCCAGCACCAGCGACCAGCCCCGATCGGCGAGGGCCAGGGCCAGTGCCCGGCCGAGTCCGCGCGACGCCCCGGTGACGATTGCGACAGCCATGCTCTGCTTCCTCCCGTGAGACCGTGATCAGCTGTGACCGCGATCAGTTGTGACCGTGAAAAGCTGCGGTCGGCTTCGACGCTAGGCGCGGGCCGGGCGGGGCACCTCGGTCCCGGGCCAACCGCGGGCACCGCCCTTCGACCTACGACCGATGGCCCGCTCCGACGCTCCCACAAGCCCGATACCGCGACGATCACTCGGCGGTACGGTGGCCACATGTCCGAAGCCGCGCCACCACCCGAATCCGGGTGCGCACCGCCCTACGTCCAGCAGGGGGCCGTCTACGGCCCGTGCCTGGGCGGCATCGAAGCGATCAGTACGGCCGTGCTCGCGATGAGCAAGCACCTGGAGGTGCGCGAGGTGCTGCAGCGCATCGTCAGCTCGGCGCGCACCCTCCTCGGCGCCCGGTACGCGGCGCTCGGCGTCCCGGACGACAACGGCGGCTTCGCCCAGTTCGTGGTCGACGGCATCAGCGACGAGCAGTGGCGGGCCATCGGCCCGCTGCCCCGGCAGCACGGCATCCTCGGCGCGATGATGCACGAGGCCACCCCCCAGCGGCTGGCCGACCTGCGGGAGGACCCCCGCTTCGAGGGCTGGCCGCAGGCCCACCCGGACATGAAGGCCTTCCTGGGCATGCCCATCGCCGACGGCGACGAGATCCTCGGCGCGATCTTCCTGGCCGACAAGGAGGAGGCCGACAAGGAGGGCGGCTCCGCGCCGGACGCGGGCTTCACCGCCGACGACGAGTACCTGCTCCGCATCCTCGCCTCGCACGCCGCCATCGCCCTCACCAACGCCCGCCTCTACGAGCGCAGCCGCGAGCTCACCCTGGTCGGCGAGCGCGCCCGGATCGCCCACGAGCTGCACGACGCCGTCTCGCAGAAGCTGTTCTCGCTCCGGCTGACCGCCCAGGCCGCCTCCGCCCTGGTCACCCGCGACCCGGACCGGGCCAGGGCCGAGCTGGCCGAGGTCTCCCGGCTCGCCGCCGAGGCCGCCGACGAGCTGCGCAGCGTCGTGGTGGAGCTGCGCCCGGCCGCACTGGACGAGGACGGACTGCTGCCGACCCTGGTCTCCCACGTCGAGGTGCTGGACCGGGCCCACAGCGCGAGCGTCGGCTTCAGCCACGACCGGATCCGTGCGCTGCCGCCGGCCCAGGAGGAGGCGGTGCTCCGGGTCGCCCAGGAGGCCCTGCACAATGCGCTGCGGCACTCCGGCGCGGCCTCGGTCCAGGTCGAGTTGCGGACCGCCGCCGGCGGTCGCGGGGCCCGGCTGTCTGTCTGCGACGACGGGCGCGGCTTCGAGCCCGAGCAGGTCCGCCGCGCCGGGCGGCACCTGGGCCTGGTGTCCATGCGGGACCGTGCGGCCGGTGTCGGCGGCACGCTGCGGATCGAGTCGGCCCCGGGCAAGGGGACCGTGGTGGAACTGGAGGTTCCCGGTGGCTGAGGGCCGGATCAGAGTGCTGGTCGTCGACGACCACCAGGTCGTCCGGCGCGGGCTGCGGACCTTCCTGGAGGTCCAGGACGACATCGAGGTGGTCGGCGAGGCCGCCGACGGCGCGGAGGGCGTCGCCCTGGCCGAGGAGCTGCACCCGGACGTGGTGCTGATGGACGTGAAGATGCCGGGCACCGACGGCATCGAGGCGCTGCGGCTGCTGAAGGCGGCCGGCAACCCGGCCCGGGTGCTGGTGGTCACCAGCTTCACCGAGCACCGCACCGTCGTCCCCGCGCTCCGGGCCGGCGCCGCCGGGTACGTCTACAAGGACGTCGACCCGGAGGCGCTGGCCGGCGCGATCCGCTCGGTCCACGCCGGGCACGTGCTGCTCCAGCCGGAGCTGGCCGGCGCGCTGCTGGCCGACGACACGGTCCGGCCGCCGCAGGGGCGCGGCGGCACCCTGACCGAGCGCGAGCAGGAGGTGCTGGGCCATATCGCGGACGGCCGCTCCAACCGCGAGATCGCCCGGGTGCTGCACCTGTCGGAGAAGACGGTGAAGACCCATGTCTCCAACATCCTGATGAAGCTGGATCTGGCGGACCGGACCCAGGCGGCGCTCTGGGCGGTCCGCAACGGCGCCGCCCGCTGAGGCGCGCCCGCACGGCCCGAGTCCCGCGCAGCCCGAGTCCCGCGCAGCCCGAGTCCCCGCAGGGTCAGTCCCGGACGGGCTCGTCCACCAGCGCGTTGTACGCCGCGACCTGGGCCCGCCGGGCGATCCGGTCCAGCGGGCGGATCGCCTCGGCCCTGGCCGCCATCTCCCCGGCGCTCACCGCCGCGCCCTCGCTGGCCGAGGCCAGCGAGAGCAGCGCCCGCACCTGCCGGGCCGACTCCAGCACCCGGACCGCGCGCGGGGGGTAGCCGGGGGCGAGCAGCATCGGCTGGCTGCGCCGGCGGTAGGCCTCCAGCGCCCGCTGCACCGCGGGACCGCCGCCGGCGACGTCCAGCCGCATCAGCGTCGCGGTGGCGTCCCGCAGCCCCTGGGCGAGCTCCCGTTCCGCGTCCCGCAGTTGCGGGACGTCGGCCGGGACGCCCTCGGCCACCGGCTGCACCCGCCAGAACACCCGGGTCAGCCGGTCCCCGGGCGGGCCGACCAGCTGTACCTCGGGCAGCAGGCCGAGCGTGGTCCGTCCCACCGTCAGCACCGCCTCGCCGACCGCCAGCGCCTGCTCGTTGAACCCGGCCGGGCCGGTCAGGCCGAGCGGGTGGCCCGGGGCGGGCAGCGCCAGCCGGAAACCGGTCACGCCCAGCGCGCGCAACGCGCCGATGGCGAAGCCCGGGGCGACACCCGTGTCCGCCGCTGCTCCGCCGTCCGTTGTGCCGCCTGTTCCGCCGTCCGGGAGCCCGACCACCCGGTGACCGTCGTCACGTCCCCGAATCGCCGTGCCGGCGTCGTCGGGGGAGCCGAAGCCGCCCAGGACCGCGTTGCCCCAGGCGGCCAGTCGCCCCGATCGGGGTTCGTCGAATACGTCGTCGGGACGGCCGTTGCCGGAGATCTGCACCATGAGGCCCAAGCCTACGAACAACTCGCACACCTTCGTGGCGTAGGTTTTCCCTGTGCCGTTCGCCGCGCTGCCAACCGTGGCGTGCGCGAAACGTGTGAATGTCGACAAAACTCGCACTCTGCATTGGGGAAGGCGTACGCAATGAGCGACGTGCTCGAGCTGGTGGACGTATCGGTGGTGCGGGACGGCCGCGCGCTGGTGGAGCAGGTGTCCTGGGCCGTTGCCGAGGGGGAGCGGTGGGTCATCCTCGGTCCCAACGGCGCCGGCAAGACCACGCTGCTCCAGGTCGCCTCCTCGTATCTCTTCCCCTCCAGCGGCACCGCCGTGATCCTCGGCGAGAAGCTGGGCGGCGTCGACGTCTTCGACCTCCGCCCCCGGATCGGGCTGGCCGGCGCCGCCATGGCGGACAAGCTGCCGCGCCGTCAGACCGTGCTGGAGACGGTTCTCACCGCCGCCTACGGCATGACCGCGACCTGGCGCGAGACCTACGAGCAGCCCGACGAGGACCGCGCCCGGCTGCTGCTCGACCTGCTCGGCATGGCCGAGTACACCGACCGCCGCTTCGGCACCCTCTCCGAGGGCGAGCGCAAGCGCACCCTGATCGCCCGCGCGCTGATGACCGACCCCGAGCTGCTGCTGCTCGACGAGCCGGCCGCAGGCCTGGACCTCGGCGGCCGCGAGGACCTGGTCCGCCGCCTCGGCGCGCTGGCCCGCGACCCGCAGGCGCCCGCCATGGTCATGGTCACCCACCATGTCGAGGAGATCCCCCCCGGCTTCACCCATGTGCTGATGATCCGTCAGGGCAAGGTGCTGGCGGCCGGCCCGCTCGCCGAGGCGCTGACCCCGCGCAACCTCTCGCTCTGCTTCGGCCTGCCGCTGACCCTGGAGCAGCAGGACGACCGCTGGTCCGCACGCGGCCTGCCGCTGCGTTAACTCACCGCCGCCGTCCTCCCGTTCCTCGGGACGACCTGCGCAAACCCCTCTCCCAACCGGTCTCCGCACGCCTACGATGGACAAGTGGAGAACTGGATCTGGTGGCTCGTCGTCGCGGCGGCGCTCGGCGTCCCCCTGACGATCACGGCGCTGCCCGAGTTCGGCATGTTCGCGGTCGGAGCCGCCGCGGCCGCACTGACCGGTGGCCTCGGCGCGGGCACGATCGCCCAGTTCTCCGTCTTCCTCGTGGTCTCCGTCGCCCTCCTCGTCTTCGTCCGCCCGATCGCCCTGCGGCACCTGCGCCAGGGGCCGCGGGTCCGGATGGGCATCGAGGCACTCCACGGCGCCGGCGCGCTCGTCCTGGAACAGGTCGACGAGCACGGCGGCCGGATCAAACTCCAGGGCGAGGTCTGGTCGGCCCGCTCCTACGAACCAGGACGCGTCTTCGCCCCCGGCGAGCAGGTCAGCGTCGCGCAGATCGAGGGCGCAACGGCCCTCATCATCTAGAGCCAGACGAGGGCGCGCCGTCGACCGTCGCACCCCGACGAAGCAGTCCCGACGAAACGTGTCCGCCGACGAGACCGGCATCCCGGCCCAACCGCCACCGATGCCACTGCCCCGAACGGCCGCCCCGGAAGGCGGTCGAGGATCGCTATGAGGGAGTCCTTGTGCAACCCGTGATCATCGTCCTGATCATCCTGGTCGTAGTGGCGTTCATCGCCCTGATGCGGACCATCCAGGTGATCCCGCAGGCGAGCGCGGCGATCGTGGAGCGGTTCGGCCGCTACACCCGCACCCTCAACGCGGGCCTCAACATAGTCGTGCCGTTCATCGACACCATCCGCAACCGGATAGACCTCCGCGAGCAGGTCGTGCCGTTCCCGCCGCAGCCGGTGATCACCCAGGACAACCTGGTGGTGAACATCGACACCGTCATCTACTACCAGGTCACCGACGCCCGCGCGGCCACCTACGAGGTCGCCAGCTACATCCAGGCGATCGAGCAGCTCACCGTCACCACGCTCCGCAACATCATCGGCTCCATGGACCTTGAGTCCACCCTGACCTCCCGCGAGACCATCAACGCCGGGCTGCGCGGCGTGCTGGACGAGGCCACCGGCAAGTGGGGGATCCGGGTCAACCGGGTCGAGCTGAAGGCCATCGAGCCGCCGACCTCCATCCAGGACTCGATGGAGAAGCAGATGCGCGCCGACCGTGACAAGCGCGCCGCGATCCTCACCGCCGAGGGCGCCCGGCAGGCCCAGATCCTCACCGCCGAGGGCCAGAAGCAGGCCGAGGTGCTGCGCGCCGAGGGCCAGGCCCAGGCCGCGGTGCTGCGCGCCGACGGTGAGGCCGCCGCCATCCGCACCGTCTTCGAGGCCATCCACGAGGGCGACGCCGACCAGAAGCTGCTCGCCTACCAGTACCTGCAGACCCTGCCGGAGATCGCCAAGGGCGACGCCAACAAGCTCTGGATCATCCCCAGCGAGATCGGCGACGCGCTCAAGGGCATCGGCGGCGCCTTCACCGGCCTCACCCCCAACGGCGCCCCGGCCGCCCCGGCGTTCCCGGTCGACCACGCCGCCGACAACGGCGGTCCGCGCCTGGAGAAGCGCCGCGAGTACCCGGAGATCGACCCCGAGTAGCCGCCGGAGCCGTGGGGCGGCGCATGTGCGTCCCTCACGGCGGCGCGTGGATCCGTCCCGGATGGCGGTCGTTCCGCCCCTCCACCCCGGCCAGTGGTGCATGATCGGAGCCGCAACCACAGCCGGGCCGGAGGGGCACAACCATGTCACCGTGGGAAGCAGTCGCCGTCGTCGCGGCCGGACTCGGCGCCGGAACCATCAACACCATCGTCGGTTCCGGAACCCTCATCACCTTCCCGGTGCTGCTCGCCTTCGGGCTGCCGCCGGTCACCGCCAACGTCTCCAACACCCTCGGCCTGGTCCCCGGAGCGATCAGCGGGGCACTCGGCTACCGTGCCGAACTCAAGGGCCAACGTTCCCGGTTGCTCCGCCTCGGCACCGCCTCCACCCTCGGCGGCCTGCTCGGCGCCATCCTGTTGCTGGTTCTGCCGGCCGACGCGTTCAAGGCGATCGTCCCGGTCCTGATCGGCATAGCACTGGTGCTGGTCGTCGCCCAGCCCTGGCTCGCCAAGCGCCTCGCGGCCCGCCCGGACGGCTCGACCCATGCCGAGGGCGGAGTCGCGCTGCTGCTCGGCATCTTCGCCACCGGCATCTACGGCGGATACTTCGGCGCCGCCCAGGGCGTGCTGCTGCTCGGCCTGATGGGCTCACTGCTCAACGAGGAACTGCAGCGGATCAACGCGGCCAAGAACATCCTGGCCGTGCTGGTCAACGGCGTCGCCGCGATCGTCTTCCTGTTCGTGGCCCCGATCGACTGGACCGCCGCGCTGCTGATCGCCATCGGTTCCGTCGTCGGCGGACAGATAGGCGCCCGGGTCGGACGCCGACTGCCGCCGGTCGCCCTACGTGGGCTGATCGTCGTCGTCGGCCTCGTCGCCATCGCCAAACTGCTGCTCGGCTGACGGCCGCCGAGCCGCCCGGGACACCCGCAGCGGACGGGGTCACCGGGCAGCCGTGAGATGCTGACAGGCGAATCGTGAGGGCGGCGGGAGTAGACGGACACCATGGAGAGCGAACCCGACTACGGCCAGTACTGGCAACCTGACAGCCAGTCGGCGGAGGGCTACGGGCAGCAGCAGCCACCCGGCTACGAGCAGCAGCAGCCCGCCCCGCAGCCGCAGCAGGAGCAACAGCAGTACGGCTACACCGACTACAGCGGCTACGACGGCCGTGCCGCCGGGTACGCGGATTACCCGGCGCAGCCCGGCGACCCGTACGCCCAGCAGTACCCGGCGCCGTACCCGCCGGAGCCGTACGCCCAGGAGTACCCGCAGCAGCAGTACGCGCAGGAATACGCGCAGGACTATGCCCAGCAGTACGCGGAGCAGTTCGCGGCCCAGTACCCGGCCGCGCCCGACACCACCGGCACGCCGGACCCCGCGAGCGGCGGCATAGCCGCCGAGGCCGGTCCTGCTGCCGACCTCGCCGCCGACCCCACCGACCCCGAGCTCGGAGCCGCTGCCGCGGCCCCGTCCGGCGCGGTCGCATCGGGCGCCGGTCGTGCCTCCCGCCGGGGCGGCCGGGGCCGGGGCACCGCCCCCGGCGAGGCAGCCGCCGCCGACGGCTCCGGCAGGCTCGCCGGGGCCGGATCGGACTCCGGCGCCGAAGGCTTCAACCTGGCCCGGCTCCTCGCCGTCGCCACCGGCCGGGCCCCGGGCACCGACCGCAAGGTGTTCCTGACCCGCGCCGTTCTCGGCGCGACCGCGCTGGTCGTCCTGTGCGTGGCCGGCTACGCCGTGGCCGGCGGCGGCTCCGGGCCCAAGCACTCGCCGGCACCCGGCGTCCCCGCCCAGGCCGACCTCTCCACCGGTCACACCAAGTCCTGGGCCGCGCCCGCCGACACCGGCGCGACCAACGGCAACGACGGCCTCGTCGGCTCCTGGCTGCTCAGCTCCGCGGTGGTCCGCGGCGACGGCATGGGCGTGACCGCCTACAACGCCACCAGCGGCAGCCCGCTGTGGACGGTGGCCCCGCCCAGCGCCGGTGCGGTCCCCTGCGCCATGTCGCAGAGCGTCGGCTCGACGGGCATCGGCGCCGTCCTCTACCAGGCCGGGGCCGGCGCCAAGCAGGCGTGCAACGAGATCGTCGCCGTCGACACCACCACCGGCAAGCAGGCGTGGACGGCGCAGCTCACCACCGCCTCCCAGCTCACCACCTCCTCCGTCGCGGTCGAGGGCACCCAGGTCGTCGCGGTCGGCAGCACCGGCGCGATCGGCTTCAACGCCGGTACCGGCAAGCAGAGCTGGACCTACGGCGGCCCGGGCAAGTACTGCGCCCTGACCGGCAACGCGACCGGAAGCGTGCTGCTGCTGCAGAGCACCTGCGCCGACTCCAACCCGAAGCAGCAACTGCTCTCCGTCAGCGCGGACACCGGCAAGGTCGCCTGGTGGCGCGGCCTGCCCGAGAACGCGGCCTCCTACACCGTGCTGTCGGCGAACCCGGCGGTGGTCTCGGTCCACATGGCGACGTCGGCCCAGGACACCGTGCTGTCGTTCAGCGCGACCGGCGACAGCCAGGCGACGATCCCGGTCGCCCAGACCGGCGGGCAGCTGGACGACGTCGACGGCAGCTTCGCCCCGGTGCCGGCGCTCTTCTTCCAGGGCAACACCATGATCGCCGAGCTCAGCCCGACCACCACCGGCGGCGCCACCACCCCGAGCACCTCGACCGGGGCTCCCGGGGCCGCCACCGCCGTCACCGGCTCGGGTCTGGTCAGCGCCTTCGACCTGGTCAGCGGAAAGCCGCTGTGGCAGAACGCCCCCATCGAGAAGGGCCAGACCTCCCTGGTCGGCCTGGACGGCGCGAGCGCGGTGGTCGCCACCGAGGAGCGGATCGGGCAGCCCGCCCGGCTCAGCCACTTCGACCTCGGCACCGGCAAGGAGACGGCCGGCGGTTCCTTCCCACAGGCCACCGGCTCGTTGCTGACCTCGGGACGGGTGCTCTACCAGGGCAACCAGGTGTTCACGCTGCCGCAGTTCACCAGCACCTACAGCACGGCGGTCACCGCCTACTCGTCGGCCTCGTCCGGCTGAGTCACGCGGGCAGGGAGTCGTCGGCCCGCCCCCCGTACGGGCCGACGACCGCAGGGCCGGTCTGCTGTCACCGCGTCACGCGGGCAGCGGCAGCCAGTCCGGCAGTTCGTCCCGCTCGGCGCCGAGCGCCAGCAGCAGCGCCGCCTCCGGCGTCGGCTCGAACGGGGTGACCAGCAGCTGCATCCCGGCCTGCTCCGGCGTGCGGTCGGCCTTGCGGTGGTTGTCGGCGGCGCAGGCCGCCACGGTGTTCAGCCAGGTGTCGCCGCCCCCGCGCGAGCGGGGCAGAACGTGGTCGATCGTGGTGGCCTTCCGCCCGCAGTAGGCGCACCGGTGCCCGTCCCGGACCAGGACCCCCCGCCGTGACCAGACCGCCCGTTGTCGGAACGGCACCCGGACGTAGCGGCGCAGTCTGATCACCCGGGGCAGCGGCAGTTCCACCGAGGCGGCCCGGACCAGGCGAAGTGGGTGCGCGTGCTCGACCACGGCCTTCTCCTGGAGCACCAGGACGACGGCGCGCTGCAGCGACACCGTCGACAGCGGCTCGTATCCCGCGTTCAGCACCAGCGTGTTGCGCATCCCGACCACCTCCCAGACAGAGCACCGCCCCCACGGCGGTGGTCCCACTGTGAGGGCGGTGCGGTGCCTGGGACAACGCAATTTCGCGCGTACGAGCGAGTCGGTCAGCCCTGCTCGTACTCGGCGATCACCTGGGCCCGGCCCAGGCTGTGGAACCGCAGGTTGAAACCGACGGCGGCGGGCGAGGTGTCGGCGTCCGGGCCCAGCTTCTCCTGGTCCACGGCGTAGACGGTGAAGACGTAGCGGTGCGGACCGTCCCCGGGCGGCGGTGCGGCCCCGCCGAAGTCCCGGCTGCCGTAGTCGTTGCGGACGTGGACGGCGCCTGCGGGCAGCCCGGTGAAGTCGCCGCTCCCGGCGCCCGTCGGCAGCTCGGTCACCTCGGCGGGGATGTCGAACAGCGACCAGTGCCAGAACCCGCTGCCGGTCGGCGCGTCCGGATCGAAGCAGGTGACCGCGTAGCTCTTGGTCCCGGCCGGGGCACCGGTCCAGCTCAGCTGCGGGGAGGTGTTGCCCGCGGCGTAGACGTGCGCCTCGGGCAGGACGCCGTCCGCGGTGAAGTCCGTGCTGGTCACCGTGAACTCGGCGACCGGCGGATGGAAGGCATGGGGAAGGGGCCGTCGACTCGACTCCGACACTTCGTCAACCTCCTGGGTGGTGGGGGGATGCGTGTTGGGGGATGTTCCCGCCGCCCACACTAACCGCGCCCGACGCTCCGGCTGCAGTAGCCTCGGGAGCCATGTCTGCCGACCAGCCCGACCGAACCCCGCTCGCCCGGTCGTTCTTCGACCGGCCCTCCCGACTGGTCGCCCCCGAGCTGCTGGGCCGCATCCTGGTGTGCACCCTGCCCGAGGGCGCCGTCGAGCTCCGGCTCACCGAGGTCGAGGCGTACGAGGGGCCGGACGATCCGGCGTCCCACGCCTACCGGGGCCGCACGCCGCGCAACGCCGTGATGTTCGGCGACCCCGGCCATGTCTACGTCTACTTCACCTACGGCATGCACTACTGCATGAACCTGGTCACCGGACCCGGCCGGGACGCCTCCGCCGTGCTGCTCCGGGCCGGTGAGGTGGTCTCCGGCGTCGAACTGGCGCAGAGCCGCCGCAGCAACTCGCGCCGGGCCGCCGACCTGGCCTCGGGACCGGCCCGGCTGACGCTCGCCCTCGGCGTCGACCGCTCCCGGGACGGCGCCGACGCCTGTGCGCCCTCCGGCTCACCCTTCCGGGTCCTGGCCGGCTCCCCGCCCCCGCCGGAGCGGATCGCGGCGGGCCCGCGCACCGGCATCGCCCAGGCGATGGACCGTCCGCTGCGGTTCTGGCTGCGGGACGACCCGACCGTCAGTCCCTATCGCCGGCACACCCCGCGCACCCGCAGCTGAACCCGTACGGACCCTGTCGGCCGAAGTGCAATTGATTGGCGTCGACCCCGTAGTCTCGGACACGCTGAGCGGACGCAGTCGGCCGGGACTTCCGCCGACAGGGACTTCTGCCGACAGGGACCGAGGAGACGCGAGACCGTGACGGACATCGTCGACGAGCTGAAGTGGCGTGGGCTGATCGCCCTTTCCACCGACGAGGACGCATTGCGCAAGGCATTCGCGGACGGCCCGGTCACGTTCTATTGCGGATTCGACCCGACGGCCCCCAGCCTGCACATGGGAAACCTGGTGCAGCTGATCACCATGCGCCGCATCCAGGATGCGGGCCACTTCCCGCTGCCACTGGCCGGCGGCGCCACCGGCCTCATCGGCGACCCCCGCCCGACCTCCGAGCGCACGCTGAACGAGCCGGAGACCGTGGCGGCCTGGGCCGAGCGCTTCCGCGGCCAGTTCGAGCGCTACCTCGACTTCGAGGGCCCCTTCGCGGCCCGTATCGTCAACAACCTCGACTGGACCTCCGGGCTCTCGGCGATCTCCCTGCTGCGCGACATCGGCAAGTACTTCCGGGTCAATACGATGATCGCCAAGGAGGCCGTCGCCCGCCGACTGAACTCCGACGCCGGCATCAGCTACACCGAGTTCAGCTACCAGGTCCTCCAGGGCATGGACTACCTGGAGCTCAACCGCCGCTACGGCTGCACCCTGCAGACCGGCGGCAGCGACCAGTGGGGCAACCTCACCGCCGGCACCGAGCTGATCCGCAAGGCGGAGGGCCGTGTCGTCCACGCCCTCGGCACCCCGCTGGTCACCAAGGCGGACGGCACCAAGTTCGGCAAGACCGAGACCGGCACGCTCTGGCTCGACCCGGAGCTGACCACGCCGTACGCCTTCTACCAGTTCTGGCTCAACGCGGACGACCGTGACGTGGTCAGCTACCTGCGCATCTTCACCTTCCGCAGCCAGGAGGAGATCGCCGAGCTGGAGCGCCTCACCGCCGAGCAGCCGGCCGCCCGTGCCGCCCAGCGCGCCCTGGCCGAGGACGTCACCGTCCTGGTCCACGGCCAGGAGCAGTACGCCAGTGCCGTCGCCGCGTCGAAGGCGCTGTTCGGCCAGGGCGACCTGGCGGACCTCGACGCCCCGACCCTGGCCGCCGCCGTCGCCGAGCTCCCGCACGTCGAGGTCGACGAACTCGGGCTGCTGGTGGACCTGTTCGCCGCCACCGGACTGGTCGCCAGCAAGTCGGCCGCCCGCCGGGCGGTCAAGGAGGGCGGGGCCTACCTCAACAACCAGAAGATCGCCGACGAGGAGGCCGTGCCCACCGAGGCCGACCTGCTGCACGGCCGCTGGCTGCTCCTCCGCCGGGGCAAGCGCAGCCTCGCCGCGGTGCAGCTGAACCGCGGCTGAGCTGCGACTACTCCATCGGAGACACCATCGGCGGCGAAGATCCAAAAAGATCTTCGCCGCCGATGTTTGACGTGGCGAGATGGAGCGTCTAGTGTTGGGCGAGTCGCCTGATTCGGGCAGTTGTGTCGTACGAGGCATCGCCTCGCCGCATCCGCCCTCTCGTGACCACACGCAGATCTTCTTCGCCCACTCTATTGATCCATCCGGTGTCGGCATATGCCTTGGCAGCGGTGGTCGATTTTGCATGCGAATTGGATGCCGATTTCATGGCTTCCGGAATATGCGGTAATGTGGTCCGGGTCGCAGAGCGACAACCCGCTCAGGTGGGTGGCAGAAACGAAAACAAACCGGTTCGACCGGGTGAATCGGATCTGCTAAGCTAAACAACGAAGAACGAACGAAGCGCTCGGAGAGACCGGTGAAAGGGTCTTGAAGAAAGCGTCCGTTCCTTGAGAACTCAACAGCGTGCCAAAAGTCAACGCCAAATGTTGATACCCCGTCCGGCCACATCATGTGGACGGTCGAGGTTCCTTTGGGAAAAACTGTAGTAAACACTAGCGAGGACGCAGTGCACGGGATCGGCTATTCCGCCGGTCGCTGTGCCGCTCAACGCGAGTGCGATCGGGATATCCCGAGAACATTCACGGAGAGTTTGATCCTGGCTCAGGACGAACGCTGGCGGCGTGCTTAACACATGCAAGTCGAACGGTGAAGCCCTTCGGGGTGGATCAGTGGCGAACGGGTGAGTAACACGTGGGCAATCTGCCCTGCATTCTGGGACAAGCCTTGGAAACGAGGTCTAATACCGGATACGACGCATCCCCGCATGGGGTGTGCGTGGAAAGCTCCGGCGATGCAGGATGAGCCCGCGGCCTATCAGCTTGTTGGTGGGGTAATGGCCTACCAAGGCGACGACGGGTAGCCGGCCTGAGAGGGCGACCGGCCACACTGGGACTGAGACACGGCCCAGACTCCTACGGGAGGCAGCAGTGGGGAATATTGCACAATGGGCGAAAGCCTGATGCAGCGACGCCGCGTGAGGGATGACGGCCTTCGGGTTGTAAACCTCTTTCAGCAGGGAAGAAGCGCAAGTGACGGTACCTGCAGAAGAAGCACCGGCTAACTACGTGCCAGCAGCCGCGGTAATACGTAGGGTGCGAGCGTTGTCCGGAATTATTGGGCGTAAAGAGCTCGTAGGCGGCTTGTCACGTCGGATGTGAAAGCCCGGGGCTTAACTCCGGGTCTGCATTCGATACGGGCAGGCTAGAGTGTGGTAGGGGAGATCGGAATTCCTGGTGTAGCGGTGAAATGCGCAGATATCAGGAGGAACACCGGTGGCGAAGGCGGATCTCTGGGCCATTACTGACGCTGAGGAGCGAAAGCGTGGGGAGCGAACAGGATTAGATACCCTGGTAGTCCACGCCGTAAACGTTGGGAACTAGGTGTGGGTCACATTCCACGTGGTCCGCGCCGCAGCTAACGCATTAAGTTCCCCGCCTGGGGAGTACGGCCGCAAGGCTAAAACTCAAAGGAATTGACGGGGGCCCGCACAAGCAGCGGAGCATGTGGCTTAATTCGACGCAACGCGAAGAACCTTACCAAGGCTTGACATATACCGGAAACGGCCAGAGATGGTCGCCCCCTTGTGGTCGGTATACAGGTGGTGCATGGTTGTCGTCAGCTCGTGTCGTGAGATGTTGGGTTAAGTCCCGCAACGAGCGCAACCCTCGTTCTGTGTTGCCAGCGAGTAATGTCGGGGACTCACAGGAGACTGCCGGGGTCAACTCGGAGGAAGGTGGGGACGACGTCAAATCATCATGCCCCTTATGTCTTGGGCTGCACACGTGCTACAATGGCCGGTACAATGAGCTGCGATACCGCGAGGTGGAGCGAATCTCAAAAAGCCGGTCTCAGTTCGGATTGGGGTCTGCAACTCGACCCCATGAAGTCGGAGTTGCTAGTAATCGCAGATCAGCATTGCTGCGGTGAATACGTTCCCGGGCCTTGTACACACCGCCCGTCACGTCACGAAAGTCGGTAACACCCGAAGCCGGTGGCCTAACCCGCAAGGGAAGGAGCTGTCGAAGGTGGGACCAGCGATTGGGACGAAGTCGTAACAAGGTAGCCGTACCGGAAGGTGCGGCTGGATCACCTCCTTTCTAAGGAGCTCTTCTCCCGGCTTCGGTCGGGCAGAGGGCCAGTACACCGGCGACTGTCCGGTGCTGGTTCGCTCATGGGTGGAACGTTGACTATTCGGCACGGTTGGTCCTTGTCTGTCAGTACTGCGCTTCGGCGCGTGGAACGCAGGTCGGGGTTGGCCGTTCCGGGCACGTTGTTGGGTCCTGAGGGCACGGCCGCAAGGTCTGTCTTCGGTACGCCGGCCCCAGTGAACCTTGCCTGCTTGTCGGGTGGGGGTGATGGGTGGCTGGTCGTTGCTTGAGAACTGCACAGTGGACGCGAGCATCTGTGGCCAAGTTTTTAAGGGCGCACGGTGGATGCCTTGGCACTAGGAACCGATGAAGGACGTGGGAGGCCGCGATAGGCCCCGGGGAGCTGTCAACCGAGCTTTGATCCGGGGGTGTCCGAATGGGGAAACCCGGCAGTCGTCATGGGCTGTCACCCGCTGCTGAACACATAGGCAGTGTGGAGGGAACGCGGGGAAGTGAAACATCTCAGTACCCGCAGGAAGAGAAAACAACCGTGATTCCGAGAGTAGTGGCGAGCGAAATCGGATGAGGCTAAACCAGTCATGTGTGATACCCGGCAGGGGTTGCGTGGCTGGGGTCGTGGGAAAATTCTTGATCGGTCTGCCGGCCGGTCGGAGAGTCAGAAACCGTATGGGTAGTCGAAGGACATGCGAAAGGTCCGGCGTAGAGGGTAAGACCCCCGTAGACGAAACCTGTACGGCTCTCTTGAGTTTCTCCCAAGTAGCACGGAGCCCGAGAAATTCCGTGTGAATCTGGCGGGACCACCCGCTAAGCCTAAATATTCCCTAGTGACCGATAGCGGACAGTACCGTGAGGGAATGGTGAAAAGTACCGCGGGAGCGGAGTGAAATAGTACCTGAAACCGTGTGCCTACAAGCCGTGGGAGCGTCGCCGGCGTTTTCGGACGACCGGTCGTGACTGCGTGCCTTTTGAAGAATGAGCCTGCGAGTTTGCGGTGTGTTGCGAGGTTAACCCGTGTGGGGTAGCCGTAGCGAAAGCGAGTCCGAATAGGGCGGTTTAGTAGCGCGCCCAAGACCCGAAGCGGAGTGATCTAGCCATGGGCAGGTTGAAGCGCGGGTAAGACCGTGTGGAGGACCGAACCCACCAGGGTTGAAAACCTGGGGGATGACCTGTGGTTAGGGGTGAAAGGCCAATCAAACTCCGTGATAGCTGGTTCTCCCCGAAATGCATTTAGGTGCAGCGTCGCGTGTTTCTTGCCGGAGGTAGAGCACTGGATAGGCGATGGGCCCCACCGGGTTACTGACCTTAGCCAAACTCCGAATGCCGGTAAGTGAGAGCGCGGCAGTGAGACTGTGGGGGATAAGCTCCATGGTCGAGAGGGAAACAGCCCAGAACACCGGCTAAGGCCCCTAAGCGTGTGCTAAGTGGGAAAGGATGTGGAGTCGCAGAGACAACCAGGAGGTTGGCTTAGAAGCAGCCACCCTTTAAAGAGTGCGTAATAGCTCACTGGTCAAGTGATTCCGCGCCGACAATGTAGCGGGGCTCAAGTACACCGCCGAAGCCGTGTCATTGCAGCTTAACTCCTAACGGGGGCTGTGATGGGTAGGGGAGCGTCGTGTGCCGGGTGAAGCGGCGGCGGAAGCCAGTCGTGGACGGTATACGAGTGAGAATGCAGGCATGAGTAGCGATACAAGAGTGGGAAACTCTTGCGCCGATTGACCAAGGGTTCCTGGGTCAAGCTGATCTGCCCAGGGTAAGTCGGGACCTAAGGCGAGGCCGACAGGCGTAGTCGATGGACAACGGGTTGATATTCCCGTACCCGCTTTGAAGCGCCAACGTCGAACCCGGTAATGCTAAAGCCGTGAAGCCGTCTCGGATCCTTCGGGTGATGAGGAGTGGTGGAGCCGCTGACCCAAGCTGGTAGTAGGTGAGCGATGGGGTGACGCAGGAAGGTAGTCCAGCCCGGGCGGTGGTAGTCCCGGGGTAAGGGTGTAGGCCGTGTGGTAGGCAAATCCGCCACACATGAAGGCTGAGACCTGATGCCGAGCCGATTGTGGTGAAGTGGATGATCCTATGCTGTCGAGAAAAGCCTCTAGCGAGTTTCATGGCGGCCCGTACCCCAAACCGACTCAGGTGGTCAGGTAGAGAATACCGAGGCGTTCGGGTGAACTATGGTTAAGGAACTCGGCAAAATGCCCCCGTAACTTCGGGAGAAGGGGGGCCGGAACTGGTGACGAGTCTTGCACTCCGAGCTGGGGCCGGCCGCAGAGACCAGCGAGAAGCGACTGTTTACTAAAAACACAGGTCCGTGCGAAGCCGTAAGGCGATGTATACGGACTGACGCCTGCCCGGTGCTGGAACGTTAAGGGGACCGGTTAGTTCTGTTTCGACGGAGCGAAGCTGAGAACTTAAGCGCCAGTAAACGGCGGTGGTAACTATAACCATCCTAAGGTAGCGAAATTCCTTGTCGGGTAAGTTCCGACCTGCACGAATGGCGTAACGACTTCTCGACTGTCTCAACCATAGGCCCGGTGAAATTGCATTACGAGTAAAGATGCTCGTTTCGCGCAGCAGGACGGAAAGACCCCGGGACCTTTACTATAGCTTGATATTGGTGTTCGGTTCGGCTTGTGTAGGATAGGTGGGAGACTTTGAAGCGGCCACGCCAGTGGTTGTGGAGTCGTCGTTGAAATACCACTCTGGTCGTGCTGGATGTCTAACCTGGGTCCGTGATCCGGATCAGGGACAGTGTCTGGTGGGTAGTTTAACTGGGGCGGTTGCCTCCTAAAATGTAACGGAGGCGCCCAAAGGTTCCCTCAGCCTGGTTGGCAATCAGGTGTTGAGTGTAAGTGCACAAGGGAGCTTGACTGTGAGACCGACGGGTCGAGCAGGTGCGAAAGCAGGGACTAGTGATCCGGCGGTGGCTTGTGGAAGCGCCGTCGCTCAACGGATAAAAGGTACCCCGGGGATAACAGGCTGATCTTCCCCAAGAGTCCATATCGACGGGATGGTTTGGCACCTCGATGTCGGCTCGTCGCATCCTGGGGCTGGAGTAGGTCCCAAGGGTTGGGCTGTTCGCCCATTAAAGCGGTACGCGAGCTGGGTTTAGAACGTCGTGAGACAGTTCGGTCCCTATCCGCTGCGCGCGCAGGAGTCTTGAGAAGGGCTGTCCCTAGTACGAGAGGACCGGGACGGACGAACCTCTGGTGTGCCAGTTGTCCTGCCAAGGGCATGGCTGGTTGGCTACGTTCGGGAGGGATAACCGCTGAAAGCATCTAAGCGGGAAGCCTGCTTCGAGATGAGGACTCCCACCACCATTGAGTGGGTAAGGCTCCCAGTAGACGACTGGGTTGATAGGCCGGATGTGGAAGCCCTGTGAGGGGTGGAGCTGACCGGTACTAATAGGCCGAGGGCTTGTCCATAGTTGCTACGCGTCCACTGTACAGTTCCCGGGTTGCGAACAGCCCCGGTGAGCGTGTTGACCTCAGGTCAGCACACCACAATTGAAGAGAGTGTTCGCTGAACACCCGATAGGGTTTCGGTGGTCATAGCGTGAGGGAAACGCCCGGTTACATCCCGAACCCGGAAGCTAAGCCTCACAGCGCCGATGGTACTGCAGGGGGGACCCTGTGGGAGAGTAGGACGCCGCCGAACAATCATTCAGAGCCGCGGCCCCAGCGATTCGCTGGGGCCGCGGCTTTTTTGTTTTCTGTCTTTGGCGGACCGAGTAGTAGTGGTCCGCTGCCTGTGCGCGGCAGTTGGCCGAGTGCGGGACAATGATGTGACGGCGCCAGAGCCTCGATGGCCGGCGCCAGGATGTTTCAGTGATCAGAAGGAGTCGAGGCAATGTCGAACCCCCCTCAGGGACGCCCGGAGCGCCGCTCGGGCGACGGATCGCAGGGCGCTGGGGGCGCGGGCCGGCGTGACTCCCGCGGTGGCAGCTACAACCGCGATGACCGTGGGCCGCGTCGTGACGACCGCCCGACCTCCGGTGGCGGCGGCTTCCGCCGCGATGACCGCCCGTCGTCCGGTGGCGGCTTCCGCCGCGACGACCGCCCCTCCTCGGGTGGCGGCTTCAACCGCGACGACCGTGGCCCGCGTCGTGACGACCGTCCCTCCTCCGGTGGTGGCGGCTTCCGTCGCGATGACCGCCCCTCCGGCGGCGGCTTCAACCGTGACGACCGTCCCCGCACCGGTGGCTACAACCGCGATGACCGTCCGTCGTCCGGTGGCGGCTTCCGTCGCGATGACCGGCCGTCAGGTGGTGGCTTCAACCGCGACCGTGACGACCGTCCGCGCAGCGGCGGGTTCAACCGCGACGACCGTGCGCCGCGTCGCGACGACCGCCCGTCGACCAGTGGCGGCGGCTTCCGCCGCGACGACCGCCCCTCTTCGGGCGGCGGCGGCTTCCGCCGTGACGAGCGTCCGTCGTCCGGCGGCGGCTTCCGCCGTGATGACCGCCCCTCTTCGGGTGGTGGCTTCAACCGCGACCGTGACGACCGTCCCCGTACCGGTAGCTTCAACCGTGACGACCGTCCTTCGTCCGGTGGTGGCTTCAACCGTGACCGGGACGACCGTCCGCGCAGCGGCGGGTTCAACCGTGACGACCGTGCGCCGCGTCGTGACGACCGCCCCTCCACCGGTGGTGGGTTCCGTCGCGACGACCGCCCGTCCTCGGGTGGCGGCTTCAACCGCGACCGTGACGATCGTCCGCGCAGCGGCGGGTTCAACCGCGATGACCGCCCGCGTACCGGTGGCTTCAACCGTGACGACCGTCCGTCGTCCGGTGGTGGGTTCCGTCGCGATGACCGGCCGTCCTCGGGTGGTGGGTTCCGTCGTGACGACCGGCCTTCGTCCGGTGGTGGCTTCAACCGTGACCGGGACGACCGTCCGCGCAGTGGCGGCTTCAACCGCGATGACCGTGCGCCGCGTCGTGACGACCGCCCGTCCACCGGTGGTGGGTTCCGTCGTGACGAGCGTCCGTCGTCCGGTGGCGGCTTCAACCGTGACGACCGTGCGCCGCGTCGCGACGACCGTCCCTCCACGGGTGGTGGGTTCCGTCGTGACGACCGTCCGTCGTCCGGTGGCGGCTTCAACCGCGACCGGGACGACCGTCCGCGCAGTGGCGGCTTCAACCGTGACGACCGTCCGTCGTCCGGTGGTGGGTTCCGTCGCGATGACCGGCCGTCAGGTGGTGGCTTCAACCGTGACCGGGACGACCGTCCGCGCAGCGGTGGGTTCAACCGTGACGACCGTGCGCCGCGTCGTGACGACCGCCCGTCCACCGGTGGTGGCTTCCGTCGTGACGAGCGTCCGTCGTCCGGTGGCGGCTTCAACCGTGACGACCGTGCGCCGCGTCGTGACGACCGCCCCTCCACGGGTGGTGGCTTCCGTCGTGACGAGCGTCCGTCGTCCGGTGGCGGCTTCAACCGCGACCGGGACGACCGTGGTGGGCACGGCGACGAGCGTCGGAGCGAGCCGGTCCGCCGGCTGCCGATCGACGAGGACGTCACCGGGCATGAGATCGACGGCGATGTCCGCCAGGAGCTGATGAGCCTGCCGAAGACGCTCGCCGACGACGTCGCCAAGAACCTGGTGATGGTGGCCCGGCTGCTGGACGGGGAGCCCGAGGAGGCGTACGCCTACTCGCGCGTCGCGCTGCGTCTGGCCTCTCGGGTCGCGGCTGTCCGTGAGGCGGCCGGCTTCGCGTCCTATGTGACCGAGCGCTACTCCGAGGCGCTGACGGAGTTCCGGGCGTCGCGTCGGATGACCGGCTCCGCCGACCTGTGGCCGGTCATGGCCGACTGCGAGCGCGGTCTGGGCCGTCCCGAGCGCGCGCTGGAGATGGCGGGTGCGCCCGAGGTCAAGCAGCTCGACAAGGCCGGGCAGATCGAGATGCGCCTGGTTGCTGCGGGTGCCCGCAGCGACATGGAGCAGTTCGACGCCGCCGTGGTCACCCTGGAGTGCGCCGAGCTCGGCTCGAACTCCGTGCAGCCGTGGACCGCGCGTCTGCGCTACGCCTACGCTGACGCGCTGATCGGCGCCGGGCGTGCGGACGAGGCACGCGACTGGTTCGCCAAGGCTGCCGAGGCGGACACCAACGGGTCCACCAACGCGTCCGAGCGCCTGGCCGAGATCGACGGGATCGAGTTCGTCGACGCGCTCGACCCGGAGGTCGAGGTCGAGGACGACGAGAACGGCGCCGAGGCCCAGACCAAGGCCACGGCCGAGGCCGATGTCCGTGACGCCGTCGCCGACGACTCCGACCTGGAGGACCAGGACGACGCCGAGGACGAGGACGACGAGGACGACGCCGAGGACGGGGAGTTCGCGGCCGGCGGCGGCGAGGACTACTACGACGACGACGAGGAGGAGGACGAGGAAGAGGGCTTCAAGGCTCCCTCGGCGTCCCCCTTCCTGGAGCCCGAGCAGAAGTAGGCCCCCAGCAGTGAAGTAGGCAGTGAAGTAGGACTGTGGCCCGCACCGGGATCTCCGGTGCGGGCCACAGTCGTGTTGTGCCGCTTCTCAGCCGAGCAGCAGGCTGCGCAGGACCAGGCCGGTGGCCGGTTTGGGGCCGAAGGACGTGGACTTGCGGGGCATGGTCACACCCTGTTCGGCGAGCCGCCGCACCACGCCCTCGGCGACCGGGTGCAGCAGCACCGCCGTGCCGCCGATCTGCTCGGCCTCACGCACGGCGGCGGCGGCATCGTGCAGGTAGCCGATGTGGTCGGGGTTGTCCGGGACCTTCCAGACCCGGTCGAGCAGGACCGAGTGCAGCACGGTGGCGTCGAGGCGGCGGTACTCCTCCGGGCGGTCGGCCGGGACGGCCGCGTCCAGGGTGGCGGCGTCGGGTCCGGTGACCAGCCGGAAGCGGCCGTCGCCGGTGATCACGAAGGCGTTGAGTCCGGCGTCCTTGGCGGCTTCCAGTGCCGCGAGGGCGGAGTCCAGGGTTCCGCCTCCGGCGTCGCTGACGGTCCAGGAGTCGTCCAGGGCGGACAGTGCCTGCTTGACCGGCAGTTGCAGCAGTACCCGGTGGATCGCACGGACCCGTAGCGGGTAGCGGGCGGTGTCGACGAGCAGGACCAGGCCCCGGTCCCAGGGGCTCTGGGCGAGGTAGCGGTGCTCGCGCTGGAGCCGCAGGTACATGGCCCAGCGGTGGTGGCCGTCGGCGATCAGGGCACGGCAGGTGCTCAGGTCCTTGCTGACGACGGCCTGGTCGCCGGGGTCGGTGACGGCCCAGAGGCGGTGAGTGGTGCCGTCGCTGGTCGTGGTGGTGAGCAGCGGCGGGCCTTCGGCGGCGCGCTCGATGACGTCGGCGGCGCTGCCGTCGCCCCGGTAGGTGAGCAGGATCGGTTCGAGGTTGGCCTTGGTGGTGCGCATCAGGCCGACGCGGTCGGCCACCGGGCGCGGCATCACGTCCTCGTGCGGGAGCACCACCCCGGCCTGGGCGCCGCTGACGGCCAGGGCGCCGATGAGGCCGCGCTGGAGAGTGCCTGCGGTGCCGTTCTCGGCGGGTGTCCGCTGCTCGTACACGTAGAGCGCGGGGTCGGGGTCGGCGGTCAGCACACCCTTGCGCTGCCAGGCGGCGAGTAGGTAGGCGGCGTGGCGGTAGCCGCTTTCGGGGGTCGGTTGGGGGCGGGGCAGGATCAGCCGGACGACGTTGTGGGGGTCGCCGGTCTCCAGTCGCAGCCGTCCGTCGGCGTCGACCACGTCGTAGGGCGGCGAAGTCACCGCCGCGAGTGAGCTGACCTGTTGCGGGTCGTAGCGGAGGCCCCGGAAGGGGGCCAGGGACAGTCCGGCGGCGGCCACTCGGCCCGCGTCGCCGTATCGGGATTCTTCTGCGTCGTCTGCACTGACTGCGCTCACTCTGGGCATGTTAATCGGTATGCCTGGTTGGCTGATCTTCAATCGCTGATCGGGCGGAAAGGAAGCGAGAGGGGTCGCAGATGCGGGAGAGGGCGCGCCACGACGAAGGCGCTCCGAGCGGGGATGTCTACGAGTGGTTCCGGCGGGGCAGCGACCTGCTGGCTGGCGGCCACCCGGGTGCCGCTGTTCAACTGCTGGCCAGGGCCGCCGAGTCGGAGCCGGCTTCGACGGCGATCCGGGAGACGCTGGCCCGTGCACAGTTCGACGCCGGCTGGTACGCGGCGGCGCTGGAGAACTTCCGCGAGGTCGCCCAGGCGGATCCGTCGGACGACTACGCACAGTTCGGCTGGGGGCTGGCGGCGGCGCGGACGGGGGACTTCGAGGAGTCCGCGAAGCACCTGGCGCTGGCGGTCGCGATGCGTCCGGAGTCGGAGCACTACCGGGCGGCCCTGCGGCAGACCCGGGCGACGCTGAAGGCCCGGGCCGGAGGATTCGGTACGGTCAGAGGTGCGCAGGACCAGGACGAGTAGAGAGATCCGACCCATGCCTGACCTTCCCGACACTTCTCCCGTCCCGGCGGACGACCGGCACTCCGGCGGGGCGCTGCCGCTGTACCGGGTCTACGACACGGCGCTGCTCGACCTGGACGGCGTGGTGTACGCCGGGCCCCGGGCGATCGACCATGCGGTGGAGGTGCTGGCGGAGGCCCGCGCGGAGGGCATGCGGCTGGCCTACGTGACCAACAACGCCTCGCGGACGCCGACCACGGTCGCCCACCACCTGACCGAGCTGGGCGTGCCGGCCGAGCCGAGCGACGTGATCACCTCGGCGCAGGCGGCGGCCCGGGTGGTCGCGGACCGGGTGCCCGCCGGGTCGCCGGTGCTGGTGATCGGCGGCGCGGGACTGGTCGAGGCGCTGACGGAGCGCGGGCTGAAGCCGGTGCGCTCGCTGGACGACGGCCCGCTCGCGGTGGCCCAGGGCTACGACCCGACGGTCGGCTGGACCCAGTTGGCCGAGGCCTCCTACGCCGTGGCGCAGGGCCTGCCGTGGGTGGCCTCCAACACCGACCTGACCATCCCGACCGCGCGCGGCACGGCCCCCGGCAACGGGACGCTGGTCGCGGCGGTGCGCACGGCGACCGGCGTGGAGCCGGTGGTGGCCGGCAAGCCGCTGCCGCCGATGCACAGGGAGACGGTGATCCGCACCGGCGCCAAGCGGCCGCTGGTGATCGGGGACCGGCTGGACACCGACATCGAGGGCGCGTTCAACGGCGGCGTGGACAGCCTGCTGGTGTTCACCGGCGTCACCGCCGCCCGGGACCTGCCGTCCGCGCCGCCGGAGCACCGCCCGACCTACCTCGCGGCCGACCTGCGCGGCCTGCTGCGGGTCCAGCCGGAGCTGGTGGCCGGGGCGGACGGCTCCTTCGGCTGCGGCGGCTGGACCGCGACGGTGCGGGACGGCGCGGTCGGCCTCGGCGAGTCGCGCGGCGAGGACCCGTACGACGGCTTGCGCGCCCTGTGCGCGGCGGTCTGGGCCGAGGCGGACGCGTCCGCCGCCGAGGCGCCCGACTGGCGGAAGGCGTTCACCGAGCTCGGCCTCTGAGCGCCCCGGCCGGGGCGCCGCCGGGGATCAGAGCAGCTTGCGCAGCTGCAGCAGGTCGAGGATGCTCGCCTCCAGCTTGACCCGTCCGGACGCCCAGGCCGAGGCGAAGTTGAGCCGCCCGTTGACCAGTTCGACCAGGTCGTCGCCCTTCATGGCAAGCCGGAGCTGCGCCTTCTGCGCGGGCTTGCCCGGGAGCTCGGTGATGTCCTCGATCCGGCCGTCCCGGAGGCGTCCGGTGAAGGTCAGGTCGAGGTCGGTGATCCAGCAGGTCAGCGAGCGGTCAAGGGCGGCGGCGGCGCGGACGTCGCCCTTGGCGTTGCCCAGGTTCTCGCTGAGTTGGATCAGTGCCGCCCGGCACTCGGCGGGGTTGGCCATGGCGCTGTGTGCTCCTGGTCGCTGGGAGGGTGGCGTCGGTTCCGGCGACGCTACCGCAGCGCCGGGACCCCGCGCTGATACCGGGTGCGGCGCGGTGAAGCTGTAGCGTCATTCCTGGGGCACCGAACAACAGGACGCACCAAGGGGACCACGATCCAGGAGAGGGAGGGCCGGATGCGCGACATGCTGCGCGACTACCTCAAGCTGGCGGCCGATGCCGCAGCGGGGGCGGCGGGGGAGTTTCGGCGGCGCGCCGAGTCGGGCGCCCGCGAGCTGGTGGAGCTGTCCGGTCTGGATCCGGAGCAGCTGCGCGCCAAGGTTCCCGCGTCCGTGCTGTCGCTGGCCGAGGAGGTCGTCGGGGCGGGGCGCAGCAACTCGGAGCTGCTGATCGGGTTGGTCCGTTCGGAGGCGGACAAGGCGTGGAGCCGTCTGGGCGACGGCATGGTCCAGGTCGGCGTGGTGCTGGAACTGCTGGAACGGCAGGTGCGCGCCCTCCAGGGCGGGGAGGACGAGGCGGCCCCGTCGGCCGAGCCGAAGCCGAAGCCCGAAGCGGAACGCGAGCCGGAACGCGAGTCGCGGCCGAAGCCCGCTTCGCGGGCCGAGCAGGCGTTCCCCCGACGGGCCCCGCGCCCGGTCCGGGTGGTGGTGGACCCGGAGGACGGAGCGGCGAGCGCGGCGGCAGCCGCTGCGGCCAGGCGGCGCGCGGCCGTCCCGGGCATGCGGAAGGTGGCCGAGGGCCGTAGCGCCGCAGCGTCGGCGAGGCCGACCGAGGTCGCGGAGCGGGTACCGGCGCGGAAGACCGCAGCGAAGAAGCCTGCGGCGAAGAAGACGGTAGTGGAGCAGGCCGCGCCGAAGCAGGCCGCGCCGGCGAAGGCTGCGCCGAGGAAGGCCGCGACCAAGAAGGCGGTGGCCGAGCCGGCTTCCGCCGACGGGGCTGCGGCGAAGAAGGCTCCGGCGAAGAAAGCTCCGGCGAAGAAGGCTGTGGCGACGAAGGCTGTGCCGACGAAGGCTCCGGCCAAGACGGCCGCCACCACGACCACTGCCGCGAAGAAGACCACGGCCAAGAAGACCACGGCGAAGCAGACTGTCGCCAAGAAGGCCACGCCGAAGACGCCGGCCACCGCCGCGCAGGCCCCGGCGCGGAAGCCTCGGCAGGCCAAGGGGTCCGCCGGCGATGAGTGAGCCGGTGGCGGAAGCCCTCGGGGCCGGGCCCGATCCCGAGCCGCGCGGACCGGGACCCGAGCCCGAGCCCGCGTCCGAGCCCGCGTCCGAGGTCGAAGGCGGACCCGCAGCGGCGCCCGTTCCGCTGCCGCAGCTCACCGAGACCGGCCACCCGGGGGTGGACGCCGCGCTGGGACAGCTGGAACAGCTGGCGGACGTGCCCACGGGGGCCCGCGCCGAGCTGTTCGAGAGCGTCCACCAGCGGTTGCGCGACACCCTGGCCGCGCTCGACCAGCCGCGCCCCTGAAAGCCGAACCTCTGAAGCCGAACCCCTGAAGCCAGCACCCGATCCACCGATCGACAGTCCCGAGAACGCAGGAGCTGAACCGCACGTGGCAGTCGCACGACGCCGTCTGGACGCCGAACTCGTCCGCCGTAATCTGGCCCGTTCGCGGGAGCATGCCAGCGAGCTGATCGCCGCCGGGCGGGTCACCGTCGGCGGGGCCACGGCGACCAAGCCGGCCACGCAGGTGGAGACCTCGGCGGCGGTCGTCGTGGCCAAGGACGAGAACGACCCGGACTACGTGTCCCGGGGCGGCCACAAGCTGGCCGGGGCGCTGGCGGCGTTCGTCCCGCAGGGGCTGGCCGTGGCGGACCGCCGCTGCCTGGACGCCGGGGCGTCCACCGGCGGCTTCACCGACGTGCTGCTGCGCGCCGGGGTGACCGGCGTGCTGGCGGTGGACGTCGGCTACGGGCAGCTCGCCTGGTCGCTGCAGAGCGACGAGCGGGTGACGGTGATGGACCGCACGAATGTGCGCGAGCTGACGCTCGAACAGATCGGCGGCGTCCCGGTCGACCTGGTGGTGAGCGACCTCTCGTTCATCCCGCTGGGGCTGGTGCTGTCGGCCCTCGTCGCCTGCACCGCCGTCGACGGCGACCTGGTGCTGATGGTCAAGCCGCAGTTCGAGGTGGGCAAGGAGCGGCTCGGCAGCGGCGGGGTGGTCCGCAGCGCGCAGCTGCGCCAGGAGATGATCGAGAAGGTGGCCGGCCAGGGCGCCGCGCTGGGCCTGGGGGTGCGCGGGGTGACGGCGAGTCCGCTGCCGGGGCCGTCCGGGAACGTCGAGTACTTCCTCTGGTTCCGGCGTGACGCGGAGCCGCTCGACCCGGCCGAGGCGGCCCGCGCTGTCGCCGAGGGGCCGCAGTAGCGAACGGTTGGTGGCCGGTGGGCGACGACCAACCGGTAGTGTCGGAATCCGTCATCTGCCGGTCCGACACGAGGGGGAGGCGCGGGAGGCCGAGGTCGTCCTGTCGCGCTGGAGGAATCCATGACTGACCGCACTGTCTTCATGCTGGCCCACACCGGACGGGAGGAGGCCCTGCTCAGCGTCGAGTCCCTGGTCGAGGGCCTGCTGAAGGCCGGGATCCGACTGCGAGTGCTGGCCGAGGAGGCCCCCGACATGGGTTTCCCGGCCGGGGTCGAGGCGGTGCCGACCGGTCCGGGCGCCGCCGCCGGCTGCGAGCTGATCCTGGTGCTGGGCGGCGACGGAACGCTGCTGCGCGGTGCCGAGCTCTCCCGGGAGTCGGGGGTGCCGATGCTCGGCGTCAATCTGGGCCGGGTCGGCTTCCTGGCCGAGGCCGAGCGGGACGACCTGGCCAAGGTCGTCGAGCGGGTCGTCGACAGTGACTACGAGGTCGAGGAGCGGATGACCCTCGACGTGATCGTTCGCACGGACGGCCGGGTGGTGCACACGGACTGGGCACTGAACGAGGCGTCCGTCGAGAAGGCATCACGCGAACGCATGATCGAGGTGGTGACCGAGGTCGACGGCCGCCCGGTCTCCAACTTCGGCTGCGACGGTGTGGTCTGCGCGACCCCGACCGGTTCGACCGCCTACGCCTTCTCGGCCGGCGGGCCGGTGGTCTGGCCGGAGGTGGAGGCGCTGCTGATGGTCCCGATCAGTGCCCACGCGCTCTTCGCCAAGCCGCTGGTCACCTCGCCGGACTCGGTGCTCGCGGTCGAGGTGCAGCGGAAGACGCCCAACGGCGTGCTGTGGTGCGACGGGCGGCGCACGGTGGAACTGCCCGCCGGCGCGCGGGTGGAGGTCAGGCGCGGGCGGATTCCCGTGCGCCTCGCCCGGCTGCACCGCGCGCCGTTCACCGACCGGCTGGTCGCCAAGTTCGCCCTTCCGGTCACCGGTTGGCGCGGGGCTCCGGGACAGCGCTGAGCGGCTGGCCCGGCCGAACCACGCGCCGGTGGAACAGCAGCTCCGGCGGCCCGGAACTGCGGAGCCGGTGGCCCGGACCGCGAAATCGAAGGCGCGGAGCGGTGCCGCTCGTCGCACGAAGGGCCCATAACCTCGTAAGGTCAGCTCCGTGCTTGAGGAAATGCGGATACGGGCCCTCGGTGTGATCGACGACGCCGTGGTCGAGTTGTCGCCGGGCTTCACGGTGGTCACCGGGGAGACCGGGGCCGGCAAGACCATGGTCGTGACCAGCCTCGGGCTGCTGCTGGGCGGCCGGGCCGACCCTGCGCTGGTGCGCAACGGTGCCGAGCGGGCGGTGGTCGAGGGCAGAGTGCTGCTGCCGCTCGGCTCGCCGGTGGCGACGCGCGCGCTGGAGGCCGGGGCGGAGCTGGACGACGGCGCGCTGCTGCTCAGCCGCACCGTCTCGGCCGAGGGGCGCTCACGGGCGCACATCGGCGGCCGGTCGGTGCCGATGAGCCTGCTGGCCTCGCTCGGTGAGGACCTGATCGCCGTCCACGGCCAGACCGACCAGCAGCGGCTGCTGCAGCCGGCCCGGCAGCGCGGCGCGCTGGACCGCTACGCCGGCGACGGCGTCGCCCTGCCGCTGACCGAGTACCAGTCCGCCTACCGGCGGCTGCGCGAGGTCACGGCGCTACTGGACGAGCTGACCACCCGGGCGCGCGAGCGTGCCCAGGAGGCCGACCTGCTGCGCTACGGGCTGGACGAGGTCGCCGCCGCCGAGCCGCTGGCGGGCGAGGACACCGAGCTCGCCGCCGAGTCCGAGCGGCTCGGCCACGCCGACGCGCTCTCCTCGGCCGCCCAGCTGGCGCACGGCGCGCTGGCCGGCGAGCCGGCCGACCCGGACGCGGTCGACGCCGGGACGCTGCTGGCGCAGGCCCGGCGGGCGCTGGAGTCGGTGCGGCACCACGACCCCCGGCTGGCCGCGCTGGCGGACCGGGTGGAGGAGGTCGGCTACCTGCTCGGCGACATCGCCGGCGACCTGGCCGGCTACGCCGACGACCTGGACGCCGACCCGGCGCGGCTGGCCGCCGTCGAGGAGCGCCGCGCGGTCCTCGCCCATCTGGTGCGGAAGTACGGCAGCCAGGAGGGCGGGCTGGCCGAGGTGCTGGAGTGGGCCGAGGAGGCCGCCACCCGGCTCACCGAGCTGGACGGCGACGACGACCGGATCGTGGCGCTGGAGGCCGAGCAGGAGTCGCTGCACGGCCGGGTCTCCGGGCTCGCCGGGCAGCTGACCGCCGCGCGGCAGGGCGCCGCCGACGCCTTCGCCAAGGCGGTGACGGCGGAGCTGACCGAGCTGGCGATGCCGCACGCCCGGGTCAGCTTCGGGATCACGCCGGCCGAGGACTTCGGTCCCTACGGCGTGGACGAGGTCGAGGTGCTGCTGCAGCCGCACCCGGGCTCGCCGCCGCGCCCGATCGCCAAGGGCGCCTCGGGCGGTGAGCTGTCCCGGGTGATGCTGGCGGTCGAGGTGGTGTTCGCCGGGGCCGACCCGGTCCCGACCTACCTGTTCGACGAGGTCGACGCGGGCGTCGGCGGGAAGGCCGCGGTCGAGGTCGGCCGTCGGCTGGCCCGGCTGGCCCGGACCTCGCAGGTGATCGTGGTCACCCACCTGCCGCAGGTGGCGGCGTTCGCGGACCGGCACCTGGTGGTCGAGAAGACCGTCGACGGCACGGTCACCCGCAGCGGCGTCACCACGCTCTCGGACGCCCAGCGGGTCAGGGAGCTGTCGCGGATGCTGGCCGGTCTGGAGGACTCCGAACTGGGCCGCGCCCACGCGGAGGAGCTGCTGGCCGCGGCGAGAACGGCGGCCGCGCCGCCGAACGGGTGAGCCCGGGGAAGGGGCTGACGCCGACTGTCCAAGACCCCGGTCGAACTGCCATCGTGGAGCAGCCCGGACAGTTTCGAACTGACCCGAACTGACCCGACGACCCCGTCCGCCCCGTCCCGACCACCAGCCGCGCGACCCGGCCGCCCTGCCCCGACCGGGCCGGGCCGGCCGGGTCCGACCTGATCCGCCCCGTCCCGAACGAGAGGGAGACGACGCCGACCGTGGAGCACACCCCCGCAGCTACGACCGGACAGCTGCATGCTGTCCTGGTCCTCGCCGGCAGTGCCGGCGGTATCGGTGCGCACGTCCGTTCGCTGGCCCAGGGGCTGAGCGCGCACGGCCTCGACGTGACGGTCTGCGGACCGGCGGAGACCGACGAGCTGTACGGCTTCTCGGCCACCGGCGCGCGGTTCCACCCGGTGGAGATCACGCCGACGCCGGGGCCGCGCACCGATGCCGCCGCCGTCGGCGAGCTGCGGCGGGCCTTCGCCCGGGCGACGCTGGTGCACGCCCACGGGCTGCGCGCGGCGCTGCTGTCCGACCTGGCGCTGCGCACGGCGCGGGCGGGGACGCCGCTGGTGGTCACCTCGCACCAGGCGAACCTGGCGACCGGCGTCGAACGGCGGCTGCTGCGGCTGATGGAGCGCCGGGTGGCGCGCGCGGCCGACCTGGTGCTCGGGGTCTCCTCGGACCTGGTGGCCCGGGCCCGGACACTGGGGGCGGCGGACGCCCGGCTGAGCCCGGTGGCCGCGCCCCCGCTCCCGCTGCCGCTGCCGGAGGGACGCCGGGAGGCGGCCCGCGCGGCGCTGCTCGGGCCGAAGGACGCGCCGGACCGGCCGATCGTGCTGGCGGTGGGCCGACTGGTCCCGCAGAAGAACTTCCATCTGCTGTTCGACGCGGCCTCCGGCTGGCGCGGCAAGGACGAGCCGCTGGTGCTGGTCGCGGGCGACGGTCCGGAGCGCGAGCTGCTGCGGGCGCGGATCACCTCGGAGAAGCTGCCGGTGCGGCTGCTCGGCCAGCGCTCGGACATCCCGGACCTGCTGGCCGCCGCCGACGTGGTGGTGATCTCCTCCCGCTGGGAGGCGCGGTCCCTGGTCGCCCAGGAGGCGCTGCGGGCCGGGGTACCGCTGGTGGCGACGGCGGTCGGCGGCCTGCCGGAGCTGGTCGGCGACGCGGCGGTGCTGGTCCCGCCCGGCGACCGCTCGGCGCTGTCGGAGGCGGTGTCGGGGCTGCTGGCCGACCCGGTCGGCCGGGCGGACCTGGCCGCCGCCGGCCCGCCGCAGGCCTCGACCTGGCCGGACGAGGCGGCGACGGTGGCCCAGGTGCTCAGCGTCTACGACGAACTGACGACCCAGAACGGCCACTGACCGGCCGAGGCGGCGGCTCGCGGGTCAGTCGGCGGTGACGGTGAGGGTCAGCGTGCCGTCCGGGCCGGCCTCGACCCGGAGCTGCCCCAGGTGGTCGATGCTGACGGTCGCGCCGTAGCCGGCGGTGGCCCGGCCGACGCCGACCACGCGCATCCCGGCGGCCAGGCCGGCCGCGACGCCGGCCTCGGAGTCCTCCAGGACGACGCAGTCGCCGGGGGCCGCGCCGAGCTCGGCGGCGCCCTTGAGGAAGCCCTCGGGGTCGGGCTTGCTGAGGGTGACGTGCTCGGCGGTGACCACGACCGGCGGCAGGGCGAGCCCGGCGGCGCCCATCCGGGCCCGGGCCAGCGCGTCGTCGGCCGAGGTGACCAGGGCGTGCGGCAGCCCGCCCAGCGCGGCGAGGAAGGCCGGCGCGCCCTCGATCGGCACGACGCCGTCGGTGTCGGCGGTCTCCTCGGCGAGCATCCGCCGGTTGTCCGCGTGGTTGAGCTCCATCGGGCGGTCGGGCAGCAGGATCGCCATGCTGGCGTAGCCCTGGCGGCCGTGGACGACGCCGAGCACGGCGTCCCCGTCCAGCCCCTGCGCGGCGGCCCAGCGCCGCCAGACCCGGCCCACCGCCGCCCCGGAGTCGACGAGGGTCCCGTCCATGTCGAGCAGCAGGGCCCGAGCGGTGAGGACGGCGGTGGGGGCGGCGGAGGCTGACAGCGAGGCGGACATGGAGCTCCTTGGAGAGGACCCTGCTTTGTTCCTCAAATATACAAACAACGCTCCGGCGCCACTGCCGCTTTCCCCGCCCCGGTCCGGGCCTCAGAGGCCAGGCAGGCCGCCGCAGGCGGTGAGCCGGAGCGCGGTGTCGATCAGCGGCACGTGGCTGAAGGCCTGCGGGAAGTTCCCCACCTGCCGCTTGTGCTTCGGATCCCACTCCTCGGCGAGCAGCCCGACGTCGTTGCGGATCGCCAGCAGCCGTTCGAACAGGTCGCGGGCCTCGTCCAGCCTGCCGATCATCGCCAGGTCGTCGGCCAGCCAGAAGGAGCAGGCCAGGAAGGCGCCCTCGTCGCCGGGGAGCCCGTCCAGGCCCTCGGCGCCGCCGCTGGTCGGGTAGCGCAGCACGAAGCCGTCGGGGGTGAGCAGCTCGCGCTGGATCGCCTCGATGGTGCCGATCACCCGCTTGTCGTCCGGCGGCAGGAAGCCGACCTGCGGGATCAGCAGCAGCGAGGCGTCCAGCTCCCTGGAGCCGTAGGACTGGGTGAAGGTGTTCCGCGCCGGGTCGTAGCCGTTCTCGCAGACGTCGTCGTGGATGGCGTCGCGCAGTTCGCGCCAGCGTTCCAGCGGGCCCTCGTTCGGGGTCTCCTCGATCAGCCGGATCGTCCGGTCCACCGCGACCCAGGCCATGACCTTGGAGTGGACGAAGTGCCGGCGCGGTCCGCGGACCTCCCAGATGCCCTCGTCGGGGTTGCGCCAGTGCTGCTCCAGGTAGCTGATCAGCTGGAGCTGCAGGTGGTGGGCGTGGTCGTTGCGGGCCAGGCCGGTCATGTGGGCGAGGTGCAGGGCCTCGACGACCTCGCCGTAGACGTCGAGCTGGAGCTGCTCGGCGGCGCCGTTGCCGATCCGGACCGGGGCGGAGCCCTCGTAGCCGGGCAGCCAGTCCAGGATGGCCTCGGTGAGCTCCCGCTCGCCCGCGATCCCGTACATGATCTGCAGGTTCTCCGGGTCGCCGGCGACGGCCCGGAGCAGCCACTCGCGCCAGGCGCCGGCCTCCTCCCGGTAGCCGGTGCGGAGCAGCGAGGACAGGGTGATGGCCGCGTCGCGGAGCCAGGTGTAGCGGTAGTCCCAGTTGCGGACGCCGCCGATGTCCTCCGGCAGCGAGGTGGTGGGTGCGGCGACGATGCCGCCGGTGGGGGCGTAGGTGAGGGCCTTGAGGGTGATCAGCGAGCGGACCACGGGCTCGCGGTAGGGCCCTTGGTAGGTGCACTGGGCGACCCAGTCCTGCCAGTAGCGCTCGGTGGCGGCCAGCGCCTCCTCGGCGTCGGGGGCCTCGGGCGCGCCGAGGTGCGAGCCCTGCCAGGTGAGCGCGAAGGCGATCCGCCGCCCGGCCTCGACGGTGAAGTCGGCGTAGGTGGTCAGGTTGCGGCCGTAGGTCTCGGCCTCGCCGTCGAGCCAGACCGAGTCGGGTCCGGCGACGGCGACGGTGCGGGTGCTGGTCCCGTCCTCGACCTTGTGCACCCAGGGGACGATCCGGCCGTAGGAGAAGCGCATCCGCAGGGCGGAGCGCATCCGGACCCGGCCGCTCAGGCCCTCGACGATCCGGATCATCTGCGGGACGGCGGAGCCGACGGTGTGCGGGTCCCCCAGGACGTGGCGCGGCGGCATGAAGTCGATGACCCGGACGCTGCCGCGGGGGGTGTCCCACTCCTGCTCCAGGATCAGCGAGTCGCCCCGGTAGCGGCGGCGGGTGGCCGGCTGGGCGGGCGCGGCGGCGGTCGCCGGCAGGGCCCGCATCTCGCCGCTCTCCTCGAAGGCGGGCAGGCGCGGCGCACTGGACCGGGAGTGGCCCCGGCCGCGGTCCCGGTCGTGGCCCCCCTCGTGGTCGGAGCCGTCCTCGGGCCGGGCCGGGTCGGCCGGGCCGATCCGCCAGAAGCCGTGCTCGTCGGTGCCGAGCAGCCCGGCGAAGACCGCGGGGGAGTCGAACCGGGGCAGGCACAGCCAGTCGACCGCGCCGTCCCGGCTGACCAGGGCGGCGGTCTGCATGTCTCCGATGAGTGCGTAGTCCTCGATGCGGGCAGCCACGTGGATCTCCAATTGCAGGGTGTGCGCCGGTATCGCCGGGCCGGACGGCGAGGGGGCCGGGGGCGGACGACCGCCGGGAACGGGGCCGGAGGCGGGCCTGTTCCGGGGGCTGGGGTCGGGGCGTCAGGGCTGGCGTGGGGGCTGGCGTGAGGGCTGGGGGGCGCGCGACGGCAATACGTCATTGCAGCTTACGACGCAGGTGGGGTGGCCGGTGACGATGGTGATCGCGGCACGCCGGGGGGACCCGGCACGAGCGGCGGCGCGGCGGCGGGGGAACGCGATCGGCGCGGCACGCTGATAGGCTGGTACCCCGTGGACTGGTGCGCTGCACCGCCGCTGACCCGCCCCCTCAGGGATCGCCGGGTACTCACAGACGCGACCACGGGAGCCCCCTCTTGGCACAGCCCCATTCCGCCTCGGCGCGGAACAGCACGACGACCAAGCACCTCTTCGTCACGGGAGGCGTGGCCTCCTCGCTCGGCAAGGGGCTCACCGCGTCCAGCCTGGGGGCCCTGCTCAAGGCACGCGGCCTGCGGGTCACCATGCAGAAGCTCGACCCGTACCTGAACGTCGACCCCGGCACGATGAACCCGTTCCAGCACGGTGAGGTCTTCGTCACCGACGACGGCGCCGAGACCGACCTCGACATCGGCCACTACGAGCGCTTCCTCGACACCAACCTGCACGGTTCGGCCAACGTCACCACCGGCCAGGTCTACTCCACGGTGATCGCCAAGGAGCGGCGCGGCGAGTACCTGGGCGACACCGTCCAGGTCATCCCGCACATCACCAACGAGATCAAGTCCCGGATCCGCCGGATGGCGACCGACGACGTCGACGTGGTGATCACCGAGGTCGGCGGCACCGTCGGCGACATCGAGTCGCTGCCGTTCCTGGAGGCGGTCCGTCAGGTCCGGCACGAGGTCGGCCGGGACAACGTCTTCTTCGTCCATGTCTCGCTGCTGCCCTACATCGGCCCCTCGGGCGAGCTGAAGACCAAGCCGACCCAGCACTCGGTGGCGGCGCTGCGCAGCATCGGCATCCAGCCGGACGCGATCGTGCTGCGCGCCGACCGCGAGGTGCCCTCGGCCATCAAGCGCAAGATCAGCCTGATGTGCGACGTCGACGAGGAGGCCGTGGTCGCCGCGATCGACGCCCCGTCGATCTACGACATCCCCAAGGTGCTGCACGCCGAGGGCCTGGACGCCTATGTCGTCCGCCGGCTCGACCTGGCCTTCCGCGACGTCGACTGGACCGTCTGGGACGACCTGCTGCGCCGGGTCCACGAGCCCGAGCACATCGTCAAGGTCGCGCTGGTCGGCAAGTACATCGACCTGCCGGACGCCTACCTGTCGGTGACCGAGGCGCTGCGGGCCGGCGGCTTCGCCAACCGGGCCCGGGTCGAGATCAAGTGGGTCGCCTCGGACGACTGCCGCACTCCCGAGGGCGCGGAGCAGCAGCTCGGCGACGTCGACGCGATCTGCATCCCCGGCGGCTTCGGCGACCGGGGCGTGGACGGCAAGGTCGCCGCGATCACCTACGGCCGGGAGAAGCAGATCCCGCTGCTGGGCCTCTGCCTGGGCCTGCAGTGCGTGGTCATCGAGGCGGCCCGGAACCTGGCCGGCCTGCCGGACGCCAACTCGACCGAGTTCGACCCGGCGGCGCAGCACCCGGTGATCTCGACCATGGCCGAGCAGCTGGAGATCGTCGACGGCAAGGGCGACCTGGGCGGCACCATGCGGCTCGGGCTCTACCCGGCGAAGCTGGCCGAGGGCTCGATCGTCCGCGAGGTCTACGGCGGCGAGCAGTACGTGGACGAGCGCCACCGCCACCGCTACGAGGTCAACAACGCGTACCGGGGCGAGCTGGAGAAGACCGGCCTGGTGTTCTCCGGGCTCTCGCCCAAGGGCGACCTGGTCGAGTACGTGGAGTACCCGCGCGAGGTCCACCCCTACCTGGTCGCCACCCAGGCGCACCCGGAGCTGAAGTCCCGCCCGACCCGGCCGCACCCGCTGTTCGCGGGCCTGGTCGCGGCGGCCGTCCGCCGGCAGACCGGCGCGGAGGCCGAGGCCGTCGCCGGCGCCGTCGCCGAGGTGGCCGCCGAGGTCGCCGCCGAGGTCGCCGAGCAGGGCTGAGCAGGACCGGACACCCGACCCGACGGCGGCCGCACGATCTTGCGCGGCCGCCGTCGCGTACGTTGTACCCGTTCGGACAGCAGGGTTTTCGGACAGTAGGAGTCGTGGAGGCGTCATGTCGGAGCAGCAGCCCATCGCGGACACTCCGGAGGAGTGGCCGGTCACCGCCTCGCGGACCGCGTTCACCGGGAAGATCTGGGACATCCGCACCGAGGACGTGGTGATGCCGGACGGGGCGGCGGTCGCCCGCGACTTCATGCGGCACCCGGGCGCGGTCGGCGTGCTGGCGCTGGACGAGCAGCGGCGGGCGCTGCTGGTGCGTCAGTACCGGCACCCGGTGCGGCACCGGCTGTGGGAGCTGCCGGCCGGGCTGCTGGACGTCCCCGGGGAGAACCCGCTGCACGCCGCGCAGCGCGAGCTCTACGAGGAGGCGCACGCCAAGGCGGGGGACTGGCGGGTGCTGGTCGACTTCTACAGCTCGCCCGGCGGCAGCTCCGAGGCGCTGCGGATCTTCCTGGCCCAGGACCTGGCCGAGGCGGAGGGCGAGCGCTTCGCGGCCGAGCACGAGGAGTTGGACCTCCAGGTCGACCGGGTGGACCTGGACGAGCTGGTCCGGCTGGTGCTCGCCGGGGAACTGCACAACGGCGCGCTGGTGACCTCGGTGCTGGCGGCGAGGGTCGCGCTGGACGGTCCCGGCCTGGACTCGCTGCGCCCGGCCGAAGCCCCCTGGCCCGCGCGTCCGTTCGAGTGACTTTGCTGGTAATCGCATTGTCCTCGGAGGTCTCGCCGATGCTGTGAACTACGCTGCGTCCAGGGGTTCCAGGAGGCGCCGTCCACGGTGTCCGGGACGGGAGTCGCACAGGTGGCTGCAGTACAGACGGCACGTCGGTTCGGGGCGGGACTGCCCCAGGATCCACCCTTCTTCGGCGGTCGGCGGGCCGAGCTCGCCCGGCTGCGCGAGGAGATCGGCCGGGCGCCGTTCGCGGCGTCCGCCGCGGCGCGCTCCGGCACGGCGGGCCCGGCGCCGAGCCGGGTCCTGGTCGTGGCCGGCCGTCCCGGCTCGGGCCGGACCTCGCTGGCCGTGCACTTCGCCCGGAGCGTCGCCGAGGACTACCCGGACGGGCAGTTCTTCGTCCGGCTGAGCGAACCCGGGGGCGGGCCGCTGCCCGCCGACCGGGTGGCCCGGCAGCTGCTGGCGGCGCTGGGCGAGCCGGTCGGGGAGGCCGCCGAGGCCGCGGCCGAGCCGCCGGGGCCGGACCCGGCGGCCGCCGGGCACCCGGACTGCGCGGCCCTGCGCGCGGCGCTGGCCGAGCGGCGCGTGCTGCTGGTGCTCGACGACGCCGGCAGCTCCGAGCAGCTGCGCGCCCTGCTGCCGGACGCCCCCGGCTGCCTGGTCGTGGCGGTCACCGCCGGACCGCTGACCGGGGTCGCCGACGCCCGGCCCTGCGTCCTCGGCGGGCTCGACGTCCGGACCTCGCTCGCGCTGCTGACCGGCTTCGCCGGGGACACCCGGATCGTCTGCGACCCGGTCGCCGCCCGCGGGCTGGTGGAGAACCTCGGCTGCCATCCGGGCGCGCTGCGGCTGGTCGGCGGCTGGCTGCGGACCTGCCCCAACGCCTCGGTGGCCGACGCGCTGCGGCTGCTCACCGAGTCCTCGCCGCGGATCAGTCTGGTCAAGCAGCCCGGCGCGGCGCTCCGCGACGCCGAGCCGCTGCGCCGCGCCTTCGACCTCGCCTACGACGGGCTGTCCGCGCAGGCCGCACGGCTGCTGCGGCTGCTGGCCCTGGCCCCGGCCGGCCGGGCCGAGCCGCGGACCGCCGCCGCGCTGCTGGGCTGCCCGGTGGACGCCGCCACCGCGCACCTCGCCGCGCTGGCCGAGCGCCGGCTGGTCAACCCGTACCACCCCGGCTCCGGCTTCGGGACCGGCGCCGACCCGGACTCCGCCGCCGCGCCCGGCGCCGAGCCGCAGCACGACGGCTACCAGCTGCCGGAGAGCCTGCGCGCCCCGTTGCTCGGACTGCTGGCCGCCGACCGGGCCAGCGAGACCGAGCTGGCCCGGGCCAGGGTGCTGGAGCGGCTGGTCCGGCTGCTCGGCGCCTGCGTCCACCGGCTCGCGCCCGGCGGCGGGCCCGAGCCCGAGCCGCTGCCCGCGCCGCTGCGCTTCGGCTCCGCCGCCGACGCCTGGCACTGGCTCGACAGCGAGCTGCCGGTGCTGCGCTCCGCCCTGCGGATCGCGCTCGCGGACGGCGCGCTGGACGGGCTGGCGATGCGTCTGGCCACCGGCCTGGTGCGGGCGCTGCCGCTGTGGTCCGGCGGCAGCGAGGCCGTCGCCACCGACCTGTACGAGCTGCACGAGTCGATCCTGGAGCTGGCCCGGCGCGGCGGGCTGCCCCGGCAGCAGGCCGCCGCCCTGGTCAACCTGGGTGACCTGCACGCCCGCCGGGGGCAGCACGGGCGCGCGCTGGAGCGCTACCGGGCCGGGCTCGGCCCGGCCCGCTCGGTCGAGGACCAGGTCGCGGTCGGCCGGATCCTGGAGGCGGTGGCCGGCGCGTACCGGGCCTCCGGCGACCTGGTCCGGGCCGTCGACTGGTACGGCAGGGCGCTGGCGCTGCGCCGCACCCGGGGCGAGCGCGCCGACGAGCTGCGGCTGCTGGGCCGGCTCGCCGCCGCGCACACCGCGCAGGGACGCTTCGGCGAGGCGCTGCGCGAGTACCGGGCGGCGATCGCGCTGCACCGCAAGCTCGGCGACCAGGAGGGCGCGCTGGGCGCGATCCTCGGCTCGGCCCGGGTGCAGGAGCAGGCCGGCCACGCCGAGCAGGCCCTGCGCACCCAGCGCGAGGCGCTGGCCTCGGCCCGGGAGCTGGACGCGGCCGGGGACGGCCACCGGCTGGAGGCGCTGGTGCTGGTGCGGATGGCGGAGGGGCTGGAGCGGGCCGGCGATCCGGCGGGGGCCCGGGCGCAGCGGGAGCAGGCGGCGGCCCTCGGCCTGCCGGCCACCCGCCGCGCCGAGCCCGCCGGCGCCGACTCCAGCGCTGCTGACTCGGCTGAAACTCCTGTCCCGGCCGAGGTGACGACGGCCGTTTCGGAGTGAATGATGGGGATAGGGGCGAGAAGGTCCCTTTTGGTGGGATTCGCCGCCTGACTGGCCGCGCAAGCCTACGAAACTGCCAATCGAGGATAAATATTTAGTCGGATTGGAAGGCTGGCGGATCGCTCCGGCTTCATTACACTCGTAAGTGCCGCAACCAGTGCGCGGCCACCCTTCGGCGTATCCGTCGTCGGGGTACCCCCATGTGCAAGGGACGTGTTTAGCCGTGAAGGTCGGCATCCCCCGCGAGGTCAAGAACCACGAGTACCGCGTGGCCATCACGCCTGCTGGCGTGCATGAGCTGGTCCGCAACGGACACCAGGTCTTCGTCGAGAACAACGCCGGTGTTGGCTCGTCGATCCCGAACGAGGAGTACGTCTCCGCCGGAGCGACCATCCTCGGCACCGCCGACGAGGTCTGGGCCACGGCCGACCTGCTGCTCAAGGTGAAGGAGCCGGTGGCCTCCGAGTACCACCGTCTGCGCAAGGGCCAGACCCTCTTCACCTACCTGCACCTGGCCGCCTCCCGGGAGTGCACCGACGCGCTCCTGGCGTCGGGCACCACGGCCATCGCGTACGAGACCGTGCAGCTCGCCAACGGCGCCCTGCCGCTGCTCGCCCCGATGTCCGAGGTCGCGGGCCGGCTGGCCCCGCAGGTCGGCTCGTACCACCTGATGCGCCCGGCCGGCGGCCGCGGCACCCTGCCCGGCGGCGTCCCCGGCACCCACGCGGCCAAGGCCGTGGTCATCGGCGGCGGCGTCTCCGGCTGGCACGCGGCGACCATCGCCATCGGCATGGGCTACGACGTGACCCTGCTGGACCGCGACATCAACAAGCTGCGCGACGCGGACAAGATCTTCGGCAACAAGATCAAGGCCATCGCCTCCAACGCGTTCGAGCTGGAGAAGGCCGTCCTTGAGGCCGACCTGGTCATCGGCGCGGTGCTGATCCCGGGCGCCAAGGCCCCGAAGCTGGTCACCAACGAGCTGGTCTCGCGGATGAAGCCGGGCTCGGTGCTGGTCGACATCGCGATCGACCAGGGCGGCTGCTTCGAGGACTCGAAGCCCACCACGCACGACGACCCGACCTTCACGGTCCACAACTCGGTGTTCTACTGCGTCGCCAACATGCCCGGCGCGGTGCCCAACACCTCCACCTACGCGCTCACCAACGCGACGCTGCCCTACATCGTCGAGCTGGCCAACCGTGGTTGGAAGGAGGCCTGCGCCCGTGACGCCGCGCTGGCCAAGGGCCTGAACGCGCACGAGGGCCAGCTGACCTACGCCTCCGTCGCCGAGGCGCACGGCCTGGGCTCGGTCGACCTGGACACCGTCCTGGCCTGACGCCGGACCGGTCGAACCCCGCCGAGGGCGGGGCGCTGCACCCATGGGTGCGCCGCCCCGCCCTCGGCGTTGCCGTCTTCCGGGGCCGTTCCGTTGATCTGCCGTGATGAAAAGTCAACTTGTCGCTGGTGGAGTCACTCCCGCGTCCGTGCCGCCGACGTCCCGGGAACGGCCCTCCGCGGAGTAGTTTCGCTGGTGTCGCGAAGCTGATCGGGGGTGGCTTTCGGCCGTGGTTCAGTGATCTGGTCATATCGACATGTTGGTTCGTGCATCACTGGTGTGGTGGTTGACGCTACTGTGTCGTTGCTAGGCTGCGGCACGGCACATGCCGCCCAGTGGAGGGGGCACAGCCCCAGAGCCCCACCAAAAGTTTCCGGTGTCAACGGCGGTCGCCAAGGAGGTAAGACGACTTGTGAATGAGTCGACATTTGCTCCCGGGGGTGGTCAGCCTGGACTGGTGCAGAACGCCGCCGGTCGCTCCGGGGAGGACGAGGTACGCACCTTCGACGCCCGGCAGCAGCCCGGCTACTCCCCGTCCCACGGACACCAGCACGCGGGCTCCGAGCAGGGAGCGGCCCGCTACGACGAGGTCTACGACGCGGCGGCATTCGACGCCATCGAGCCCGGCTACGCCCAGAGCAACATGCCGGAGGGTCAGTTCTACGATCCCGACGCCGAGTACGAGCCCGACGCCGAGTACGCCGCCACGCTGGCCCCCGACGCCGCCCGGCAGCGCCGGGAGCGGGTCGGCCCCACCGGTCGGCCGCTGCCCTACTTCCCGATCCCCTCGCCGCTGACCGAGCACGGTCCGGCGAAGATCGTCGCGATGTGCAACCAGAAGGGCGGGGTCGGCAAGACCACCTCGACCATCAACCTCGGCGCGGCGCTGGCCGAGTACGGCCGCCGGGTGCTGCTCGTCGACTTCGACCCGCAGGGCGCGCTCTCGGTCGGCCTCGGCGTCAACCCGATGGAGCTCGACCTCACCGTCTACAACCTGCTGATGGAGCGGGGCCTGACGGCGGACGAGGTGCTGCTGAAGACCGCCGTCCCCGGCATGGACCTGCTGCCGTCCAACATCGACCTGTCCGCCGCCGAGGTCCAGCTCGTCAGCGAGGTCGCCCGCGAGTCGGCACTGGCCCGTGCGCTCAAGCCGCTGCTGCCGGACTACGACTACGTCATCATCGACTGCCAGCCCTCCCTCGGGCTGCTCACGGTCAACGCCCTGACGGCGGCTCACAGCGTCATCGTGCCGCTGGAGTGCGAGTTCTTCGCCCTGCGCGGGGTCGCGCTGCTCACCGAGACCATCGAGAAGGTCTGCGAGCGGCTCAACCCGGACCTCCGGCTCGACGGCATCCTGGCGACCATGTACGACTCGCGCACGGTCCACAGCCGCGAGGTCCTGGCCCGCGTGGTCGAGGCCTTCGGCGAGCACGTCTTCCACACGGTCATCGGCCGCACGGTGCGCTTCCCGGAGACCACGGTCGCCGGTGAGCCGATCACCACCTACGCGTCCAACTCCGTCGGCGCCGCCGCCTACCGACAGCTCGCCAGGGAGGTGCTCGCCCGGTGCCCCGTCGAGTGAGTCTCCCGGGAGCGGACGAACTGTTCCGGACCACCGGGGGAACGTCGCTCACTCCGGCGCCGCGCGCGCCGGACTCCCTGCAGAACCGCGAGGCCGCCCAGGAGCGCGAGGCCCGGGCGAGCCGCGAGGGACAGCCGGCCGACCCGGCGGGGGAGCACGGTGCGGCGGCGGTCGGCGACGGCTCCGCCGAGGCGGCGGAGGGCGCGCAGCCCGCGCAGTCCGCGCAGTCCGCCGAGCGGCCCCCGCAGCAGGCCGGCCCTTCGGCTGGCCAGGTCGTCGGTCAGGCCTCCGGCCAGATGTCCGGCCAGATCTCCGGACAGTTCGGCGCCGGCCGCACGCCCCCGGCGGCCACGGCGGCGGGACCCACTCCAGTGCCGCCCGCAACGGCGTCAGCCGCAACGGTGCGGCGACGATCGCCCCGATGGCCGTCCCGCTCACCGCGCCGATGTCCGCCCCCGGCCGTTCGATCGCCAAGCCTCCCGCCGCCCCGGCCGCCCCGGCGGAGGAGCCCGCCCGGCGCAAGCCCCGGGGGGCCGGCCGCTCCCGTCCGACCGGACGCGAGCGGCACGAGGAGAAGATCACCGTCTACGTCTCCGCCGAGGAGCTGATCGACCTGGAGCACGCCCGCCTGGTGCTGCGCGGCGAGCACGGACTCGCGGTGGACCGGGGCCGGATAGTGCGCGAGGCGGTCGCGGTGGTCCTGGCCGACCTGGAGCAGCGCGGCGAGGCCAGCATCCTGGTACGGCGGCTGCGCGGGCGCTGAGGCCGGCGGCCGGCCGCGCTGTCGGCGGCACGTCGTAGGGTGGTCGGACGATGCCGCCGATCCGGTGCCTCCGTACAGGAGCACAGCGTGTCGGCGCGCCAGGAGGGCGTCAGCGGCACCGCCCCGACCACCATGGACCCCGATGACCGCGACCCCGCAGCTGGACGGCGCAGAGCCGGACCTCGAACAGCCGGAACCCGAAGAACCGGACGCCGACCAACCGGACGCCGACCAACCGGACGCCGACCAACCGGGCCTTGAGCCGGAGCCGTCCGGCGGCTTCCAGGTGCGCCTGGACAACTTCGAGGGCCCGTTCGACCTGCTGCTGAGCCTCATCGCCAAGCACAAGCTCGATGTCACCGAGGTCTCCCTGTCGCGGGTCACCGACGAGTTCATCGCCCACATCCGGGCCATGGGGCCGGAGTGGGACCTCGACCTCGCCAGCGAGTTCCTGGTGGTCGCCGCGACCCTGCTGGACCTCAAGGCCGCCCGGCTGCTCCCGGTCGCCGAACTGGAGGACGAGGAGGACCTGGCCCTGCTGGAGGCCCGCGACCTGCTGTTCGCCCGGCTGCTGCAGTACCGGGCCTACAAGCGGATCGCCGCGCTCTTCGCCGAGCGCTGGGCCGCCGAGCTGCGCAGCCGCCCGCGCACGGTCGGCCTGGAGCCGCAGCACGCCGCGCTGCTGCCGGAGGTGGTCATCAGCCTCGGCCCCGAGGGCTTCGCCCGGCTGGCGGCGCGGGCGATGGAGCCCAAGCCCAAGCCGGTGGTCTACGTCGAGCACATCCACACCTCGACGGTCAGCGTCCGGGAGCAGGCCGCGCTGGTGGTCGACCGGCTGCGCGAGCTGGGCGAGGCGAGCTTCCGCGTCCTGGCGGCGGACGCGCCGGACGTGCTCACGGTCGTGGCGCGCTTCCTCGCGCTGCTGGAGCTCTACCGTGAACGGGTGCTGCTCTTCGACCAGCCGGAGGCACTGGGCGAGCTGCTGGTGCGCTGGGTCGGCGCGGAGGGCGCGACGGTCGAGGTCACCGACGAGTTCGACACGCCGCCGACGGAGCGCGCGGCAGAGGAAGGCAAGGGACGAGAGGAAGGCAAGGGACGATGAGCGGCAACGGAGACGGCGGAGCGGAACCCCCCTTCCCGCCCGCGCCCCGGCGGCGGCTGGGGCTGCCCGGCCAGGCCCGGCCGGGGGAGTACCTGGAAACCGTCCTGCGCGAGACCGAGCCGGAGCTCGACGCCCTGCTGCCCGGGTACCCGCTGGCCGACCGCGCGCCCGCGCCCGACCGCGCGCCCGCGCCCGACCGCGCGCCCGCGCCCGACCGCGCGCCGGAGCCCGCTCCTGACCCCGTGCCCGCGCCCGACCCCGCGCCCGACCCCGTGCCCGAGCCGGCGCCGGTGCCGCTGCCGGAGCCTGAGCCGACGCCGGACCCCGGGCCCGCGCCGCTGCCCCCACCGCCGCCGGCACCCGTCCCGGTGCCCGAGCCCCGGCCGCTGCCGGTCCCGGACCCCCGCCCGCTGCCGGTCCCGTCGCCCGCGCCCGCCCCGCCCCCACTGCCGACGTCCGGGCCCCCTTCCCTCGGCGCCGACCCGGGCGCCGACCCGGGCGCCGACCCGGGCGCCGACCCGGGCGCTGACGCGGGCGCCGACGCCGACGAGCTCGCGGAGGTGCCGCTCAAGGCCGCGCTGGAGGCGATCCTCATGATCGTCGACGAGCCCGCCGCCGTCGCCCACCTGGCGGACGTGCTGGAGCGCCCCAAGCGCGCCGTCGCCGCCGCGCTGCGGGAGCTGGCCGCCGAGTACAGCGCCCAGGGACGCGGCTTCGACCTGCGGTTCGTGGCCGGTGGATGGCGCTTCTACAGCCGGGCGAGCTGCGCCCCGGCGGTCGAGCGCTACGTCCTGGACGGGCAGCAGGCGCGGCTGACCCAGGCCGCGCTGGAGACGCTGGCGGTGATCGCCTATCGTCAGCCGGTGTCCCGTTCCCGGGTATCGGCTGTCCGCGGTGTGAACTGTGACGGTGTCATGCGTACCCTGGTACAGAGGGGTCTGGTCGAGGAGACCGGGTCCGAGCCGGAAACGGGAGCCATCCTGTACCGGACAACGCAACAATTTTTGGAACGGATGGGGCTGCGCGGCCTGGATGAGCTGCCGGAGCTGGCCCCCTTCCTGCCTGAGGCCGACGATGTGGAACCGGACTCGCAGGAGGGCTCCGCGATTGCCGAGGCGGTCGCCGCGCAGGGCTAGCAGCAGCTGGCACCGGCGGGGCGGTCGCCACGACGGTCGGGCGGAGCAGGTGACAGGCAGTGGCACCCGCCTTGGGACGCGGCCCGGACGACGGACTCGACAACGGATTTCTTGATGCGTAGCGGTAACAGCAGTAACGGTAACGGTCGGAACAGCGGCGGCAACGGCGGCGGTGCCGGGGGCAACGGGCGCGGCGGGAGCCAGCGCGGTGGCGGCAGCAGTGCGGGCGGCCGGGGGACCGGCGGCGCCCGCGGCGGCCAGCAGGGCGGCCAGCAGGGCGGCCAGCGCCGCAGCGGCAGCGGCTGGGAGAAGGAGGCGCCGCGTCCCGAGCAGCGCTCCTACGACCGTCCGGAGTTCGGGGCGCGCACGCCCAGCCCGGGGCGCTCGGTCGGCCAGATCCGCCCCGGCGCGCTCGGCGGCGGCTCCGGCGCGCGGCGCGGCCCGGCCAAGCCGGTGCGCTCGCGCGAGCTCCAGGCCAAGGTGGAGGACGCCGTCCGCGCCCGCCACGACAAGCCGGCCGTGGTGCTGCCGAAGACCCACGGCGAGCCCGAGGGCGAGCGCCTGCAGAAGGTCCTGGCCCGCGCGGGCATGGGCAGCCGTCGCGCCTGCGAGGAGCTGATCGACCAGGGCCGGGTCGAGGTCAACGGCTCGGTCGTGCGCGAGCAGGGCAAGCGGGTCGACCCGATGCACGACGAGATCAAGGTCGACGGGCTGACCGTCGCCACCCAGTCGTACCTCTTCTTCGCGCTGAACAAGCCGGTCGGCGTGGTCGCGACGATGGAGGACCCGGACGGACGCCAGTGCCTCGGCGACTACGTGAACAACCGGGAGACCCGGCTGTTCCACGTCGGCCGGCTGGACACCGAGACCGAGGGCATCATCCTGCTCACCAACCACGGCGAGCTGGCGCACCGGCTGACCCACCCCAAGTACGGCGTGGTCAAGACCTACCTGGCGGCGATCCAGGGCCCGATCCCGCGCGACCTGGGCAAGACCCTGGCCAAGGGCATCGAGCTGGAGGACGGCTGGGCGCGCGCCGACAGTTTCAAGGTCGTCCAGAACGTGGGCAAGAACTACCTGGTCGAGGTCAGCCTGCACGAGGGCCGCAAGCACATCGTGCGTCGGCTGCTCGCCGAGGCGGGCTTCCCGGTGGAGAAGCTGGTCCGGGTCCAGTTCGGCCCGATCGCGCTGGGCGACCAGAAGTCCGGCTGGCTGCGCCGCCTCACCAACCCCGAGGTCGGCCAGCTGATGAAGGCCGTCGGGCTGTAGTCCGGTGACGGCTGTGTCGGAGGGCGGCGGTGCTGCGGTGACCGGTGACGCTGTGGTGGCGGAGACGGCGCGGCGTTCCCGGCTGAGCCCGGAGCGCGAGACCGAGCTCTACCAGGCGGTGATCGACCTGGTCCGCGAGGTCGGCTACGACGCGATGACGATGGACGCCGTCGCCGCCCGCAGCCATGCCAGCAAGGCGACCCTGTACCGCCAGTGGCAGGGGAAGCCGCAACTGGTCGCGGCGGCGATGCGGCACATCAAGTTCGTCGCGCTGGACCTCGACACCGGGAGCCTGCGCGGCGACCTGTACGAGCTCGCCGGGCAGATCGGGCGCGGGGCCGAGGGCGAGACCGTCTTCATGAACGCGATCGGCCACGCCATCCACCGGGACCCCGAGCTCGGCGTGGCGATGCGGGAGACGCTGATCAACCCCTTCCGGCAGGTGCTGCGGGAGCTGCTGGAGCGGGCGGTGGCACGCGGCGAGGTCCGTGCCGACGCGGCGGCCCTGGACTTCTTCGCCTACGCGCTCTTCGGGGCGCTGCCGGCCCGGAAGATCCTGGACGACCGGTTCGCCGACACGGAGTTCCTGCTCAGCTATGTCGACGCGGTCGTCCTGCCCGCCCTGCTGCACAGCTGACGGTCGGACCGCTCCGCCGGATGCGGCGACCGGATGTGGTGGCCGGATGTGGCGAACACCACGGACGCGACCTATCGAAACGTTTGCGTTTCGATAGGTCGCGTCATAGGTTCTTTCTGTACGAAACCGTTTCGTTCGGAGATTCGTTCGGAGAGAGGCCATGACCAACACAGCCGTCGACGCCCGCGTCGGCACCACCCCGCAGGCGGAACCCGCCCCCGCCCACCGCTGGTGGGTGCTGGCCGTGATCGGCCTCGCCCAGCTGATGGTCGTCCTGGACGCCACCATCGTGAACATCGCGCTGCCCTCGGCCCAGCACGCGCTGGGCTTCAACGACAGCGACCGGCAGTGGGTGGTCACCGCCTACTCGCTGGCCTTCGGCAGCCTGCTGCTGCTGGGCGGACGCCTGGCCGACCTGCTCGGACGGAAGCTGGTCTTCCTGGTCGGCATCGTCGGCTTCGCCGCCTCCTCGGCGCTGGCCGGTGCGGCCGGCGGCTTCGAGGTGCTGGTGGTCGGCCGGGCGCTCCAGGGACTCTTCGGCGCGCTGCTGGCCCCGGCCGCGCTCTCGCTGCTGAACACCACCTTCACCGATGCCAAGGAGCGGGCCAAGGCGTTCGGCATCTTCGGCGCCATCGCCGGCGCGGGCGGCGGCATCGGCCTGCTGCTCGGCGGGCTGCTCACCGAGCACCTGAGCTGGCGCTGGACCCTCTACGTGAACCTGATCTTCGCGGTCCTGGCCTTCACCGGCGGACTGGTCTTCCTCAAGCGCGGCGCGCCGGCCAACCGTCCCAAGCTGGACATCCCCGGTGTGCTGCTGGTGTCGGCCGGGCTCTTCGGGCTGGTCTACGGCTTCTCCAACGCCGAGACCCACCACTGGTCCTCGCCGCAGACCTGGGGCTTCCTCGCCGTCGGCGGCCTGCTGCTGATCGCCTTCACCTGGTGGCAGACCCGGGCCTCGCACCCGCTGCTGCCGCTCCGGGTGCTGCTGCACCGCAACCGGGCCGCGTCCTTCCTGGCGGTGGCGATCTCCGGAGCCGGGATGTTCGGGGTCTTCCTCTTCCTGACCTACTACCTCCAGGCCTCGCTCGGCTACAGCCCGGTCCAGACCGGCCTGGCCTTCCTGCCGATGATCGGCGGGATCATGGTCACCGCCCAGCTCTCCACCAACCTGCTGATCCCGCGCTGGGGCCCGAAGCCGGTGGTGCCGGTCGGCATGGCGATGGCCGTGGTCGGCATGGTCTGGTTCACCACCCTCGGGCTCGGCAGCACCTACGCCGGGAACATCCTGCCGCCGCTGATCATCACCGGCCTCGGCTTCGGTCTGATCCTGCCCCCGGCGATGAGCCTGGCCACCGTCGGCATCGGTCCCTCGGACGCCGGCGTCGCCTCGGCCGCCGTCAACACCATGCAGCAGATCGGCGGCTCCATCGGCACGGCGCTGCTGAACACCCTCGCGGCCAGCGCGGCCAGCGCCTACCTGGTCGGCAGGAAGCTCGACCCGCAGGTCCTGGGCCAGGCCCAGCTGCACAGCTACTCCACCGCCTACTGGTGGTCGGCGGGCTTCTTCGCGGTCGGCATGGTGGTCACCGCCGTGCTCTACCGCAAGGGTCGGATCGAGCAGGACCCGGACGCGCCCAAGGCCATCCACATGTAGTCCGCGCGCGGCGGACGGCGGACGGGGCTCAGCTCCAGAGTGCGAGGGTCGCCCAGCGGCCCTCGCTGTCCCGTTCGACCTCCAGCATCCCGGCCACGGCCGAGCGGTTGACCGGCCCGTAGATGTGCGGGAACGCCTTGCCGCCGGGCTCCGCCGCCTCCCAGCGGACGGCGGAGTCCAGGGCGTCCTCCTCGATCAGCAGCACCATCAGCGGGCCGGGGGTGCGGGCGAAGCGGTCGTTGGCCACGGTGAGGACCGATTCCTCGTCCGCCGAGCAGTGGATGAAGCCCTCCAGCGCCAGCGTGGCCGTGGCGTAGGGGCGGTCGGGGTGCGCCAGCCAGCCGTCGAGTGTCGTCAGGTGGAGAAGCATGCCCCCGTTGTACCCGATTGCCGGGGTCCGGTCACCCGTCGGGCGGGTGGATCTCTCCCGGGTCTGCGGCAGGGCGGCCCGCCGGGCGCCGGTCAGTCGGCGGCGGGCGCCGGCGCGGGCACGGGCGCGGAGGCCGGTCCGCCGAGATGGCCGGCCGCCGCCAGCGCGGCCGTGACCGCGGCCTGGACCTCCGTCGCCGTCACCTCGTCCGCGGCCACCGCCGCCAGCGCCGCGCTCAGCGCGGTCACCTGCGCGGACAGCGCCTTGACCTGCGCCGCCAGCGCGTTGTTCTGCGCGGTCAGCCGGTCGAAGTGGTTGTCGCCGTAGACCAGGTACTCGGCGGCGGCGGTCTGCGCCGGCTGCCCGGCCGCGTCCAGCCGGAACGGGTCCGCCAACGGGTGGGCCCAGACGGCGGCGGCGAGGTCGGCGATGTCCTGCGGGGTCACGATGTCCTCCGGGGGTTGGGGCACAGGGTCCACGCCGGGCCAGTAGGCGGCGACGGCGGACGTGTCGTAGCTGTCGTTGCTGGCGTACTGCTTGGCGATCGCGCCGGTCGGGACGGTCGGGTCGCCGTCGTAGTCGGCGATCCAGTAGTGGGGCGCGGCCACCCCGGCGGCGGTGAAGGCGGCCCTGACGGCGGGCCAGGTCGAGGAGTTGCAGTAGACCGTCGGGTCCACCCCCGCCGCGCGCCGCTTCAGCACCCAACCAGGGGCCTCAGCCGGCGCGGCGTCACCGGTCTCGACGTCCAGCACCACGCCCTCGTCCGCGCCCGCCGTGACGCTGATCCCGACCAGCAGCGCATGCGGGAAGCGGGCCCGCAGGCCCGGCAGATTGGCGTAGACGCCGTTCGCGTACCCGGCCACCAGGGTGGAGTCGGCGGGCACGGACGCGGGGTCCACCGAGTCGAACATCAGCCGTGGCATCGGAGGTCTCCTGGGCGCTCGGGTCCGGTGCGGACGCGGCGAACCGCCCCCGTGCTCCCACGACGAACGACCCGGACCGCCCCGCTGCCCCCACCCTGCCCGCTCCGGCCCCGGCGTACTCCTCGCCGCCCACCCAATCGGAGCCATGCGCTCCGCCGCGCGCCCCCCCGGCGCGGGTCGGGAACCGGACGGAGTGCGCGGCACTGCTGCGGCAACTGGTCGATAGTGATGGACTTGATCCATGACACACGACCCTCAGCTCTACCCCGCAGACCGCATCGTCCGCGCGCAGAAGGCGGCGGCCGACGCCGGGCTGGACGCGCTGCTCGTCTCGCCCGGCCCCGACCTGCGCTATCTCACCGGGTACGAGGCACAGCCGCTGGAGCGGCTGACCTGTCTGGTCGCGCCCGCCTACAGTGCGCCGTTCCTGGTGGTCCCGCTGCTGGAGCGGCCCGCGGCGGAGGTCTCGCCGGCCGGTGCGCTGGAGCTGGAGATCATCGGCTGGCAGGAGACCGACGACCCGTACGCGCTGGTCGCCTCGCGGCTGCCGTCCGGGATCCGCCGGATCGGACTGGACAACCACATGTGGGCGGAGAAGGTGCTGGCCTTCCGGGACGCCTTCCCCGGGGCGGAGCAGGCGCTGGCCGGGGACGCGCTGGCGGGGCTGCGGATCCGGAAGTCCGAGGCCGAGGTGCGGGCGCTGAACGAGGCGGCGACGGCCATCGACGCCGTGCACCTGTCGATGGGGCAGTGGCTGCGGGCCGGGCGGACCGAGCGCGAGGTGGGCAAGGACATCGCGGACGCGATCATCGGCGCGGGCCACGCCACCGTGGACTTCGTGATCGTCGCCTCGGGGCCGAACGGCGCCAGCCCGCACGCGGAGGTCTCGGACCGGGTGATCCAGCCGGGCGACCCGGTGGTGGTGGACATCGGCGGCACCATGCCGTCCGGCTACTGCTCCGACTCCACCCGCAACTACTGCGTGGGCGAGCCGCCGGAGGAGTACCTGCGGGCCTACGGCGTGCTGCTGGCGGCGCAGACCGCGCAGACCCAGTCGGTGGTGCCGGGGATGACCGCCGAGCAGCTGGACGCGATCGGCCGCGACCTGATCGCGGGCGAGGGCTACGGCGACTACTTCATCCACCGCACCGGCCACGGCATCGGCCTGGACACCCACGAGGAGCCGTACATCGTCGCGGGCTCGCAGCGGGTGCTGGAGCCGGGGATGGCCTTCTCGGTCGAGCCGGGGATCTACCTGCCGGGGAAGTACGGCGCGCGGATCGAGGACATCGTGGTCTGCACCGAGACCGGCGGCGAGCGGCTCAACGTCACCTCGCGGGAGCTGCGGATCCTGGCGTAGCCAGTCGGTCGGGCGGGCAGTCGGTCGGGCGGGCACGGCACCCGGTTCGGGGCCGAGCCCGCCGACGTCGCCGGGCACGGCGCGTGGAGAATGGCGCCATGACCGAGACTGCCGCTGAATTCCTGGTGGTCGGCGAGTGCGTCGCCGACATCGTCCGTGCCGTCGGGCGGCCGGATGTGCCGCATCCCGGCGGCAGCCCGGCCAACGTGGCCTACGGGCTGGCCCGGTTGGGCAGGCCGACCGCGCTGCTCACCCAGCTCGGTGCCGACGAACCGGGCGCGCTGATCGCCGCGCATCTGCGCTCCGGCGGCGTCCGGCTGCTCTCCGACGGGCAGTCGGATGTCCGCACCCCCACGGCGGTGGTGTCGCTGGACGCCGACGGAAGGGCCGACTACGCCTTCGACATCGCCTGGACGCTGCGCCCGACCGCGCTGCCGTTCGCTCCCCGCCACCTCCATCTCGGCTCCATCGCCGCCGTGGCCGAGCCGGGCGCGGACGCCGTGCTCGACCTGGCCGCATCGCTGCGGGGGCGCGCCACCATCAGCTACGACCCGAATGTCCGACCGCAGTTGATGGGGGACCGGACCCGGGCGCTGCGCCGGGTCGAGGACTGCGTCGCGCTCAGCGACGTGGTCAAGGCCAGCGACGAGGACCTGGCCTGGCTCTACCCGGGCGAGCCGGAGCAGGCGGTGGTCGACCGCTGGCTGGCGCTGGGGTCGGCCCTGGTGCTGATCACCCGGGGCGGCGCCGGCGCCTCGGCCCGGACCAGGGACGGTTCGGCGGTGGTCCCCGCCCGGCGGGTGACGGTGGTGGACACGGTCGGGGCCGGCGACTCCTTCATGTCGGCCGCCCTCGACGCGCTCGCCGAGCTCGCACCCGGCCGGGCGGAGCCGGCCGCGCTCGACGACGACGCCCTCGGCGTGGTGCTGCGCCGGGCGGCGACGGCGGCCGCGGTCACCGTCTCCCGCGCGGGGGCCAATCCGCCCTCGGCGGCGGAGCTGGGGGCGGCGCTGTCCGCCTGAGCGCGGCGCGCGGAACCGGGGGCGGTGCTCCCGCTGTGACCCGGCTCAGCGCGGCGGGCGGTGCTGCGCTGCGCGGTGCTGCGGCGGGCGCTGGTGCGGGGGCAGCAGCAGGTCGGCCAGGGTGGCGGCGCAGGCGCGGGCGCGGCTGAGGAACCAGGGCAGGTGCGCGTCGGTCAGCACCTCCGGCGTGGACCGGACGGCCAGTGCGCTGTGCACCCGCTCGTCGGCGTCCAGCACCGGGACGGCCAGGGCGCGGACGCCCACGGCCGACTCGCCGTCGTTGAGCGCGTAGCCGACGGCGCGGACCTTGACCAGTTCGGCGCGCAGCTCCTCGGGGTCGACCAGGGTGCGGTCGGTCTGCGGGGTGAGCGGGCCGAGTGCGTCGAGGTCGTCCTCGCCGGGGCCGGCCCAGGCCAGCAGGACCTTGCCGAGGGCGGTCGAGTGCAGCGGTCGGCGCAGCCCCAGGCCGGTGCTGGGCTCGACCGAGCCGCCGACCAGGATCACCGCGTGGACGCCGTCGCGGATCGCCAGGTCGGCGGTGGCGGCGGTGACCCGGGCCAGTTCGTCCAGGGCGGGCACGGCCTGGTGCAACCCGCGCTGGTGCAGCGAGAGTTGGCCGAGCTCGGCGATCGAGGGGCCGAGCCGGTAGCGGGCGGTGTGCGGGTCCTGGTCCAGGAACCCGGCCAGCACCAGGGTGCGGGCCAGCCGGTGCGCGGTGGACACCGAGAGCCCCATCCGCCGGGCCAGGTCGGAGGCGCTGAGGTCGCCCGCGTTGTCGCGGAAGCAGTGCAGCACGCCCAGGGCGCGGCTGACGGCCTGGGCCCCGGTCGGTGTCTTCGCAGCGGTCGCGTGCTCCATGCTGGTGCCCCCATAGACGCTGTCCGGCACCGCTGTTGACTGCGCGCTGCCGGTCCTGCGGGCCCCCGCGGCGCCCGGACCAAGAATGGTTGGCCTCGTACGATCTGGCAAATATTGCAGCCGGATGAACGCGTGATGGCCCAGGCTGAAGTATCGGTCCGCCGACAGATCCCATGATGTGGGAAATATTGCGTCGGCTTGCCAGATCGTGGAAACCTTTCGGCACCAAGCAGGAACGAGCGGGAGGGAGCAGCACGATGACCACGCCTCGGCTGCACGCCCCCGTGCTCCCGCCGCTGCGGGCCCTGCCCGCACTGGTGACCCGCCGTCACATCGACCTGGCCCGCGTCTCCAGCACCAGCTGTCGCTGACCCCGCCCCGCGCGACCGCGCGGACCGCACCACCACTCCTCCCACACTGCGCCGTGGCCTGCCCGCGCGGTCCCCCCTCCGCGCGCCGCGGTCCGTCCGCGCGCTCCGCGTCCCACCCGATCCGGGAGCCCCTGTCCATGGACGAACTCTGGTTCACCCGTTGCCCCGTGCCCACCGCCACCGGGATCGCCGCCGACCGGGGCCGGCTGGCCCGGGAGTTCGCGCCCGACGGCATCACCGTCCGCTCGCTGCAGGACGCGCCGGCTGCGGTCGCCGCCGACCACCACTACACCCACGCCCTGGACGGGCTCTTCCGCGAGGGCGGCAACGTCCCGGCGCTGTGGGCGCGTTCACGCGGCGAGGCGACCCGGCTGATCGGCCTGACCTGGATCGAGGAGCGGCAGTCGGTGCTGGTCCGGGCCGACAGCGAGCTGCGCGAACCCGCCCAGCTGCGCGGACGCCGGCTCGCCGTGCCGGTGCACGGCATCGCCATCGACTTCTGGCGGGCGATGGCGCTGGCCGGCTTCTCCGGTGCGCTCTCGCTCGCCGGACTCACCCTGGCCGACGCCGAGTTGGTGGAGGTGCCGGGCTCGCCGCGCGGTCAGTGGGAGGGCGAGCTGGAGGCGCTGCGGGAGGGCAGGGTCGACGCCGTCTACGTGAAGGGCGCGCTCGCGGTCGAGGCCGCCCAGCGCTTCGGCGCGGTCGTCGCGATCGACCTGGACGCCGCCGAGGACCGCCGGGCCCGGGTCAACAACGGCACGCCCCGTCCGATCACCGTCCACCAGCGGCTCCTCGACGACCGCCCCGACCTGGTGGTCCGCTTCCTGACGGTGCTGCTGGAGGCCGCCGACTGGGCCCGGGACCAGCCCGAGGAGCTGGCCCGGATCCTCGGCGCGGAGACCGGGGCCGGCTCGGTCGGCGTCGCCGGGGCCTACCGCCCGGACACCGGCCGCAATCTCGGCCTCGACCTCTCCGAGGAGCGGCTGGAGCTGCTGGCGCGGCAGGAGCGGTTCCTGCACGCCCAGGGCTTCCTGGCCGCGCCCGTCGCCGTCCGCGACTGGGCCGCCCCCGAACCGCTGCGGCAGGCCCGCGCCCTGCTCGCCGAACGCGCCGCCGTCATCGGCTGACGTTCAGTCAATCCTCCCGCCCGACAACGACCGAAGGAATCCGACCATGAAGCTCCGCCGCTACCCGCTCGCCGCGCTGGCCGCCGCCTCCCTGCTCGGCCTGGCCGCCTGCGCCTCCTCGGGCACCGCCGACACCGCGAAGAGCGCCGCCGGTGGCAGCTCCGGAGGGAGCAGCCAGGAGACGGTGATCCGGATACCCGACGGCGGCAACTCCGGGGTGCTCGCCCTCGGCCGCAAGGACGGCTCGCTGGCGAGAGCCCTGGCCGCGGTCCACGCCAAGGTCGTCTGGACCGGTACCGCCGGCGCCTTCGCCCCCGCCGCCCAGGAGTTGGACGCCAACGAGCTGGACGTCGCCGAGGGCTCGATCACCTCCGCGACCACCGCGCTGACCCAGAGCCCCGGCTTCAAGCTCTTCGCCGCCGTCGCCCCGGACAAGCTGGGCGAGGGCATCCTGGTGAAGAACGGCTCGCCGATCACCAGCGTCCAGGACCTGGTCGGCAAGAAGATCGCCGTCTGGCACGGCGGCACCAGCGAGTACCTGCTGCTCAAGGCCCTGCAGCAGAACAACGTCCCGGTGGACAAGGTCACCCGGGTCTACCTCCAGCCCAACCAGGTCGCGCCGGTCTTCGCCTCCGGCCAGGTCGACGCCTGGTCCACCTGGGCCACCTACTCCATCCCGGCCATCGCCAACACCGGGGCGCACTTCCTGGTCACCGGGGGCCAGGTCGACTCCGACAACTACGCGGTGTGGGCGGTGCGGACGGCCTTCGCCCAGCAGCACCCCGCCGTGGTCGAGGCGCTCTACCAGTACCTGCACGACAACGGTCTGAAGCAGCAGCAGGACCCGGCGGCCTACATCAACGTGGACACCACCGCCGGGCCGCAGGCGGTCAGCCCGGCCCAGAAGGCGGTGGAGCTGCCGATCGACGCCGCCGACGGCACCGCGCTGCCGATCACCGCCGCCGACCTGGTCCGCTTCCACGCCGTGGCGCAGTTCTTCGCCGACCAGAAGATCACCCAGGGCTTCTTCGACGTGACGCCCTACATCCTCGACATCAACGCGCTGCCCGGCGGTGCCGGATGAGCGCCGTCGTCGAAGGACCGGCGGTCGGGCAGCAGCAGGTGCCGGCCGCGGTCGCCGGGCTGGTCGCCCCGCGCCCGCAGCTCGCCCGGCCGCGTCCGCCGGCGCTCAGCCTGGGCCTGCGGCTGCTGGGTCCGCTCGCCCTGCTCGGCGGCTGGACCTGGGCCTCCGCCAGCGGGGCGCTGAGCCCCACCCTGCTCGCCTCGCCCGGCTCGGTGCTCAGCGCCCTCCGGGAACTCTGGGACAGCGGCCAGTACACGGACGCGCTGGAGGTCTCGCTCACCCGGGCCGGCCTGGGCCTGCTGTTCGGCCTGGCCGTCGGTCTCACCCTGGGCGTGCTCACCGGCTTCTCCCGGCTCGGTGAGGAACTGCTGGACTCCACCGTCCAACTGCTGCGCACCATCCCCTTCCTGTCCCTGGTCCCGCTGTTCATGGTCTGGTTCGGGATCGGCGAGTCGGCCCGGATCGTGCTGATCGCCACGGCCACCGCCTTCCCGATGTACGTGTCCAGCTCGGGCGGGGTCCGCAACACCGACCGCAAGCTGGTCGAGGCCATGCGCAGCTTCGGCATGGGCCGGCTGGCCGTGGTCAGGGAGGTGGTGCTGCCCGGTGCGCTGCCGGCGCTGCTGTCCGGACTGCGGCTGTCGATGACGCTGAGCGTGATCGCGCTGATCGCCGCCGAGGAGATCAACTCCACCTCCGGCATCGGCTTCCTGATGTCCACGGCACAGGAGTACTCGCGCACCGACATCCTCACCGTCTGCATCCTCACCTACGCCCTGCTGGGGCTGCTCGCCGACGCCGTGGTCCGGGTGCTGGAGCGGCTGCTCATGCCCTGGCGCACCCAGGGAGCCCGCCGATGACCGCCGCACGCACGACCGCCGCACGCACGACCGCAGCACGCACGACCGCCGCCCACACGACCGCCGGATCCGCGGGCGCCGACGGCTCGACCGGGGTTGACCCCGGGACCGCCGTCCACCTGCGCGGGCTGCGCCGTACCTTCGGTGCCCGCCACGTCCTGGACGGACTCGACCTGGACATCGCCCGGGGCGAGTTCCTGGCCCTGCTCGGCGCCAGCGGCACCGGCAAGACCACGCTGCTGCGCATCCTCGGCGCGCTGGACCGGCACGACGAGGGCACCGTCCTCGTCCCCGAGGCCAGGACCATCGTCTTCCAGGAACCCCGGCTGATCCCCTCGAAGAAGGTGCTGGCCAATGTCACGGTCGCGCTGCCGCGCGGCGCGGCGACCCGGGAGACGGGCCTGCGCGCGCTGACCGAGGTCGGCCTGGAGGGCCACGCCGACGCCTGGCCGGCCACCCTGTCCGGCGGCGAGGCGCAGCGGGTCGCGCTGGCCCGCGCCCTGGTCCGGGAGCCGGAACTGCTGCTGCTGGACGAGCCCTTCGCCGCGCTGGACGCGCTGACCCGGCTGCGGATGCAGGACCTGGTCGGCGAGCTCTGCCGGCGGCACCGCCCGGCCGTGCTGCTGGTCACCCACGACGTCGACGAGGCCGTCCGGCTCGCCGACCGGGTCGCCGTGCTGCGCGACGGACGGCTGGTCACCGACGAGCGGATCGCCATCGACCACCCGCGCGACAGCGCCGACCCGGCCTTCACCGCCCTGCGCCGCCGGCTCCTCGCCGACCTCGGCGTGCACGACCACGCCGTACCGCCACCGCCCGCCCCCACCACCCCGACGGAGTGATCCGCATGGCCATCACCATCGGCGTCCACGGCGCCAACCCCTCGCTCTACCACCTCTCCCGGCTCGGTCTGCTGGAGCAGGCCCTCGAACCGCTCGGCGAGACCGTGACCTGGCTGCCGGTCGGCGGCACCAGCACCGGCGACGCCCTCGCCGACGGCACCATCGACTTCGGCGGCACCGGCTCCACCCCGCCGCTCTCGTCCCAGGCCGCCGGGCACGACCTGGTCTACACCGCCGTCTCCGCACCCCGCCCCGGCCACGGCGCGCTGCTGGTCGCCGCCGACAGCGAGGTCCGCTCGGTCGCCGACCTCAAGGGCGGCACGGTCGTGCTGGCCATCGGCTCCTGGCAGACCCACTTCACCGCCAAGGCGCTGGCCGACGCCGGCCTCTCCTACCGTGACGACATCACCGCGCGCCGCCCCGACGGCGACAGCGCCGCCCAGCTGCGGGCGGGCCGGATCACCGCCTGGGTCGCCCAGGGCGCGGAACTGGTCGCCGCCCGGCGGGAGGGCGGGGTGCGCACCCTGCTGGAGGTCAGCGAGGTGATCACCGATCGCTCGGTCTTCTTCACCCGCCGGGACTTCGCCGAGCAGCGCCCGGAGCTGGTCGCCGTGGTCACCGCCGCGCTCCAGCGGGCGGACGACTGGGCCGCCGGGCACCTGGCCGGGGCCGCCGCGATCGCCGCCGCGGACCAGGGCGGCACCGTCGAGGACTGGCGCGAGGCGCTGGCCGTGCTGCCCTGGAGGCTGGAGCCGGTCTCGGCGGCCTTCCTCGCCGAGCAGCAGCAGGCCGCCGACATCCTGGCCGAGGCCGACTACCTGCCCCGGCGGATCACCGTCGCCGACGCCCACCTGCCCGCGCTCACCCCGGCCGTCCGCGCCGCCCTGGAAGGCTGAACCATGAGCGACGCCACCGCAGTCGGGGGCCCCGAGGTCCTCTGGTACATCATCCCGCGCGAGGGCGCGTACCCCTGGGAGCCGGCCGGCCGCCGCCCGGTCGACCTCGGCTACCTGCAGAACCTGGCCCAGAGCGTCGACCGGCTCGGCTACAGCGGCGCGCTGCTGGCCACCGACCTCTACGACGTCTGGCCGCTGGGCAGCGCCCTGGCCGCGGTCACCGGTCCGAACTTCAAGCCGCTGCTGGCCGTGCACCCCGGGCTGATCTCGCCGACCGTGCTCGCCAAGATGGCGCTGAGCTTCACCAACCTCTTCGGCGACCGGCTGCGCTTCAATGTCGTCAACGGTTCCACCGACCAGCTGCGGCAGGCCGGGCTGCACCTGGAGCACGACGAGCGCTACGAGTTGAGCGCCGAGTACTGGTCCATCGTCAAGCGGCTGACCGCCGGCGAGGTCTTCGACCACAAGGGCCGCTTCTACGACCTGAAGAACGCCGGCGCCTCGCTCCGCGAACTCACCCCGGCCCAGGGCGGGGTGCACACCCCGCTGTGGTTCGGCGGGTCCTCCGCGCCCGGGATCGAGATGGCCGCCGAGCACGTCGACGTCTACCTCACCTGGGGCGAACCGCCGCACCTGCTCAAGGAGAAGCTGGAGCAGGTCCGCGAGCGGGCCGCCGCCCACGGCCGGACGCTGCGCCTCGGCCTGCGGCTGCACCTGATCGTCCGCGACACCGAGGAGCAGGCCTGGGCGGCGGCCGACCGGCTGCTGGACGTCACCAGCGAGGCCACCTACGCCCGGCAGTTGGGCGAGCGCTCCGGCGAGGACGGCGTCGGCTGGCAGCGGCAGTTCCGCCAGCACGGCGGCAAGGTGCCCGCCCACGCCCGGGAGTTGGAGGTGCACCCCAATATGTGGCCGGGGATGGGCCTGTTCCGGCCGGGGCCGGGCACCGCCGTGGTCGGCTCCACCGAGCAGGTGATCGAGCGGCTGCACGAGTTCCAGGACCTCGGGGTGGACACCTTCATTCTCTCCGGCAACCCGCTGCTGGAGGAGGCGTACCGGGTCGCCGAGACCGTGCTGCCCGCGCTGCAGGGCTACCGGAGGTGACCAGCGACCTGCTGGCGGACGCCCGCGCGCTCGGCCCGGAGCTGGTGCGGCTGCGCCGCGCGCTGCACCGGCAGCCGGAGACCGGCCTGCACCTGCCCCGCACCCAGGAGGCGGTGCTGGCCGAGTTGTCCGGACTCGACGGGGTGGAGCTCAGCGCCGGAACGGCGCTGTCGTCCGTGGTCGCGGTGGTCCGGGGGACCGCCGCACCCGGGCCGGGAGCGAGCGTGCTGCTCCGCGCGGACATGGACGCGCTGCCGCTGACCGAGGCCGGCGGCTGGGAGCACGCCTCCCGGGTGCCCGGGGCGATGCACGCCTGCGGGCACGACCTGCACACCGCGATGCTGGTCGGGGCGGCCCGGCTGCTGTCCGAACGGCGCCACCGGCTGGCCGGCGACGCGGTGCTGGCCTTCCAACCGGGGGAGGAGGGGCACGACGGCGCCCGGCTGATGCTGGACGAGGGCCTGCTGGCGGCGGCCGGCCGGCCGCCGGTCGCCGCCTACGCCCTCCACGTCACCTCCACCTCGCCGTTGGGCCGGTACGGCAACCGCAGCGGCCCGGCGCTCGCCGCCTCCGGGACGCTGGTGGTGACCGTGCGCGGCGCCGGCGGCCACTCGGCCTGGCCACACCACGCCCGGGACCCGATCCCGGCCACCGCCGAGCTGATCCTCGCCCTCCAGTCGTTGGTGACCAGGCAGTTCGACGCGCTGGAGCCGGTGCTGCTGGGCATCGGCACGGTCCATGCGGGCACCGCCGCCAACATCGTCCCGGAGCAGGCCCGGTTCGAGGCGACGCTGCGGGCGCTGGACGACGGGACCATGGCCCGGCTGGCCGAGGGCGCGCAGCGGGTGGTGCGCGGCATCGCCGCCGCGCACGGGCTGGAGGCCGACGCCGAGTACCGGCCCGGCTACCCGGTGACGGTCAACGACCCGGCGGAGGCGGACTTCGTGGCCGGGGCCGTCGCCGGGCTGCACGGCGCCGAGCGGTTCGTCCGCGAGTCCCGGCCCGGGCTGGTCTCCGACGACATCGGCCGGATCCTGGCCCGGGTGCCGGGGGTGATGACCGGGCTCGGCGCCTGCCCGCCGGGCCTGGATCCGGCGAAGGCGGCCGGCAACCACTCCCCGCACGCGGTGTTCGACGACGCGGTGGTGCCGGAGGGCGCGGCCCTCTTCGCCGATCTCGCCCTGCGTCGCCTGGACGCGGCGGCGGAGGCCGCGATGTGACTGTTCGGGCAGTCCTCTGTGCGGGTACTGTGGGGCCGCTGCACGCTCGGCCGCTGCTCCGCCGCCGGGGTGACCTCTCCGAGTCCAAATCTTGGCCTTGGCTTTACAAGTGCGTTGGAACCGGCTGCGTAGAGTCGGGTGTCTGTGGAGATGTTGGACTTCCGATGTGGCGTGAGCGGAGCAGGGTGTGGGACGTATCAGGGGCAGCCTCGGAATGGCACTGCTGGCGGGTGCGGTGCTGGTCGGCACCAGCGCCTGCGGTGGCAGTGCATCGGCCAATGCGTCGGGCGTGAAGGCGACCCCGCAGGCCAGTAGCAGCAGCCCGGCGGCGGCGAGCAGTGCCGGCGCCAGCGCGAGCGCGAGTGCGACCCCGAGCGCGGTGGCGACGCACCCGACCGGTCCGCCGATGCTGCTGAACACCATAGAGCCGGAGGACGGCTCCACGGTCGGCGTGGCGATGCCGATATCCGTGGTCTTCAGCAATCCGGTGGCGAGCTCCGCCCGGGCCGGCGTCGAACAGGCGATGAAGATCACCACCTCGGTGGCGGTCACCGGGGCGTGGCACTGGTTCAGCAGTACCCGGGTCGACTGGCGGCCGGAGAACTACTGGCCCTCGGGCACCAAGGTGACCCTGAGCGCCGACCTGACCAATGTCGCTGACGGCAACGGCAGGTACGGTGTCCACAGCTACACCCACAGCTTCACCATCGGGGCCGATGTCGAGACCAAGGTCTCCGCGCCGGGCCACTCGATGAGCGTCTACCGCAACGGCACGCTGGTGCGCACCATGCCGATCGACGCCGGCAGCCCGACCTTCCCGTCCTGGGACGGCACGATGGCGATCATCGACAAGGCGCCCGAGGTGCGGATGACCTCGTGCAGCGTGCAGATCACCTGTGACCCGAGCAACCCGAACTTCTACGACATCACCCTGCCGTGGGACGTCCAGCTCACCACCTCGGGCACCTACGTCCACTACTCCACCGGCGACCCGGTCCCCGGCCACAGCGTCGGCTCGCACGGCTGCGTCCACCTGTCGCTGAGCAACGCGGAGTGGTTCTACAACTACGTCGAGCAGGGCGACCCGGTCACCATCACCGGCTCGCCGCGCGGCCTGGCCGCCGGTGACAACGGCTACGCGGACTTCAACCTGAGCTGGTCGCAGTGGCTCTCCGCCAGCGGCACGGGTTCGATGACCACGACCGTCTCCTGAGGCTCTCCTGACGCTCCGTCAATAGCTCCGCCCCGGGCGGCCCGGCGACAACTGTCGCCGGGCCGCCCGTACTTCTGTCGGTGCGCGAGTCACGGGCGCACGCGTCACAGGCGCACGAGTTCGAGCACCGCTATGCCGGCCAGGACGGTGGCGCTGGCGGTCATCCGCCGCCGGCCGAGCCGTTCGTGGAAGACCACCGCGCCGATCAGCGCGCCGATGACGATGCTGGTCTCCCGCAGTGCCGCGACGGCCGCCAGGCTGCCGTGGTCCTGCGCCCACAGCACCAGTCCGTAGGCGGTCATCGACAGCACGCCCCCGGCCAGCCCGGTCCACAGCGCCGGCCGCAGCTGGCCGAGGAGCGCGCGGCCCCGCAGCCGCCAGGCGATCAGCGGTATGGGCAGCCCCTGGCAGAGGAACGACCAGGCGATGTAGCCGAGGACGGTGCCGGAGTGCCGGACGCCGCTGCCGTCCACCACCGTGTATCCGGCGATCGTCGTCCCGGTTCCCAGGGCGGCCGCCAGCGCCGGGAGCTGGCGGCGCCCCGGTATGCCGTCGGCGAGTGCCAGGCCGACCAGGCCGAGGCAGATCAGCGGCAGCCCGAGCAGCGCGCCGAGCGTGAGCGGCTCCCCGAGCAGGGCCGCGGCGGCGAGGGCGACCAGCAGCGGTGAGGTGCCCCGGGCGATCGGGTACATCTGGCCGAAGTCGCCGAGCCGGTAGGCCATGATCAGCAGCCCCATGTAGCCGACCTGGATCACCAGCGAGGTGCACAGGAAGGGCCAGGCCGCCGCGTCGGGGAAGGGCACGAAGCAGACCAGGACGGCCGAGCAGCCGGTGTAGCCGATGCTGATCAGCACGAACCCGACCAGCTTGTCCTTGATCGCGTGGGCCAGCGCGTTCCAGGTCGCGTGCAGCGCCGCCGCCGCCAGTACCACCAGCGGCACCGCCGCGCCGGCTCCCGATCCCACCCCCGCTCCCGCCGCTCCGGCCAGCAACACCTGGACTCCGGACACAGGACACCCCCTTCGCCGAGCTCCAACCACGGAATTCAATTCCACGGTATCCTATGTCCATGGAAATCAATTCCGAAGTGGGGCGGCAGCAGCTCGCCGCCCAGGTCCGCGCCCAGCTGTCGGACCTGCGCGGCGCCGAGGCGCGGGTCGCCCAGGTCGTCCTGGAACAGGGCCCCGAGCTGGTGCACCTGAGCGTCAGCGACGTGGCCGCGCTGGCCGGGACCGCGCCCTCGACCGTGGTCCGGGCCTGCCAGCGGCTCGGCTTCCGGGGGTTCCAGGAGCTGAAGATCGCCGCCGTGCGCCAGGCCCCCCGGCCGGCGCCCTCCGCCGAGCCGGACCCGGCCGCCCGGGCGCTGGCCGACACCCTGCGGGCGGCGCGGGAGGCGCTGGACGGGATCACCGCGACGGTCACCCCGGCCCGGCTGACCACGGCGGCCCAGCTGCTGCACCGGGCGTCCCGGGTGCTGATCGTCGGGGTGGGACTCTCCGGCCCGGTCGCGCTCGACGCCGGCTACCGGCTGCGCGCGCTCGGTTGCGCGGTCGACGCCCCGCCGGACCCGATCACCGCGCACCTCGCGGCCGGGACGCTCGACCCCTCCGCCATCTGCCTGGCCGTCAGCCACACCGGGGCGACCCGCAGCACCGTCGACGCCGCCCGCGAGGCCCGGCGGAACGGCGCCAGCGTGATCGCGCTGACCAGCTACGCTCCCTCGCCGCTCAGCGAGAGCAGCGACTGCACCCTGGTCGCCGGGGGGCAGGACCTGGTCCTCGGGCTGGAGGCGGTGGCCAGCCGGCTGGCCCACCTCGCGGTGGTGGACGCCCTGGCGCTGACCCTGCTCGCCGTCCGCGGCGCGGCCGCCCAGCGGGCGCTGTCCGTCTCCGAGGACGTGACCGCGAGCCACACCTACTGAGGTCGGCGTGGCCGGAGCCGGCGGAGCTGCCTGGGTGGAGCCCGGTGTCGCGTTAAGGAAAACGTCAATTCATCCGGCTGGCTCCCGGAGGTCTCCTGGTCGGCCGCGCGCCGCGCTAGGGTCACCAGCGGCAGGACTGCCATGATCACGAAAAGCAGACCGCTCACTGCCGGGGACGGTCGTGGCCGGCGGCGCGGCACGGAGGTGGAAGGTGGCAGCGGAGGACCGGGTTCCCACCCGCGGTGTGCTGAGGCGACCGGGGCTGCGGGCCGTCGACATCCTGGTCGGTCTGGCCCTGGTCGGCCTGATCTACGGGCTGTTGCGGATCGCTCCCTCGCTCAATGCGCCGTTCCTGCCGAAGACGGCCCCTTCCCGGGTCTCCACGGACCCGGCGAACCTGCCCTACTACGCGGTCCGCTCACTGCTGCGGATGTTCGTCGCGCTGATCGCCTCGGTCCTGTTCACCTTCGTCTACTCCAGCGCGGCGGCCCGGCTGCCGCGTGCGGAGAAGGTGCTGCTGCCGATCCTGGACATCCTCCAGTCGGTCCCGGTACTGGCCTTCCTCTCGGTCACGGTCACCGCGTTCATCGCCCTCTTCCCCGGCTCCGAACTCGGCCTGGAGTGCGCCTCGATCTTCGCCATCTTCACCGCGATGGCGTGGAACATGACCTTCGCCTTCTACTACTCGCTGGTCAGCCAGCCGCGCGACCTGGACGAGGCGGCCCGGATCATGCGGCTGACCAAGTGGCAGCGGTTCTGGAAGATCGACGTGCCCAGCGGCATGATCCCGCTGGTCTGGAACGGGATGATGAGCTTCGGCGGGGCCTGGTTCTTCCTCGCCGCCTCCGAGAGCATCAGCGTCCTGAACCACCAGTACGCCCTGCCCGGCATCGGCTCCTACGCCGCCGCCGCGACCGCCGAGGGCAACCTCGGCGAGATCTGCCTCGCCATCGGCGTCATGATCGTGATGGTGATCGGCGTCAACTTCCTCTTCTGGCGCCCGATGACCGCCTGGGCCGAGCGCTTCCGGGTCGAGGACTCCGAGGCCGCCGAGAAGCCGCGCAGCCTGGTGCTGGACATACTGCGCCGCTCGTCCGTGCCGGAGGTGCTGGGTCGGCTGCTGCGCCCGGTCGGACGGCTGCTCGACAACCTGACCCGGCCGTTCGGCCTGGCCGAGCACCCGCTGGAGCGCCCGGCCGTCCGCCGCCGCTCCGGTGACGCGGTCTTCGCCCTGGTGATCACGGCGGTGATCCTCTACGGCGGCTGGGAGGCGTTCAGCTACATCCAGTCGACCTCGGGCTTCGGCGAGTTCCTGCACGCCTTCGAACTGGGCGCGGCCACCTTCGGCCGGGTGGTGCTGCTGCTGGTCGTCGCCACCCTGGTCTGGGTGCCGATCGGGGTGTGGATCGGGATGAACCCGAAGATCACCCGCTATGCCCAGCCGGTGGTCCAGGTCCTGGCCAGCTTCCCGGCGAACTTCCTCTTCCCCTTCGCCATCGCGGTCTTCGTCGCCCTGGGCATCCCGCTCGACTGGGGCAGCATCCTGCTGATGGCGCTCGGCGCGCAGTGGTACATCCTCTTCAACGTCATCGCCGGGGCCTCGGCCATCCCGAGCGACCTGCGCGAGGCGATGGACAGCCTCGGCGTCGGCGGGTGGCTGCGCTGGCGGGACTTCATCCTGCCGGCGATCTTCCCCTACTACGTGACCGGCGGGATCACCGCCGCCGGCGGCGCGTGGAACGCCTCCATCGTCGCCGAGGTCGTCGACTACGGGAACCACCACCTCACCGCCTACGGCCTGGGCGCCTACATCGCCAAGGCCACCGAGACCGGCGACCACGCGGAGATCCTGATCGGCGTGATCGTGATGATCATCTATGTGGTGGCGCTGAACCGGCTGCTCTGGCGCCGCCTCTACCGGATCGCGCAGACCCGGTATGCCATGTGACACCCGACCGCAGTACCCGTATCGACCGAGGCAGGAGCGCATGACCCTCAAACCCGTCTCCACCACCCAGGGCCGTCCCGCCGCCGGCAGCGCCATCATCGCCGCCACGGACGTCACCAAGAGCTTCACCACCCCCGACGGCCATGCGCTGCCGGTGCTGGAGTCGGTGAGCTTCACCCTGCACGAGGGCGAGATCGTCGCGCTGCTGGGCAAGTCCGGCTCCGGCAAGTCCACGCTGCTGCGCTGCGCCGCCGGGCTGATCTCCCCGTCCTCCGGCAGCGTCAGCTACCGGGGCGAGCCGTTGAACGGGGCCAACCCCGGCGTCGCCATGGTCTTCCAGAGTTTCGCCCTGCTGCCCTGGCTGACGGTGCAGCAGAACGTCGAGCTCGGCCTCCAGGCGCGGGGCGTGGCCGAGGCCGAGCGCCGCGACCGGGCGCTCCGCGCCATCGACCTGATCGGCCTGGACGGCTTCGAGGGCGCCTACCCCAAGGAGCTCTCCGGCGGGATGCGGCAGCGGGTGGGCTTCGCCCGGGCGCTGGTGGTCGAGCCCGACGCGCTGTTCATGGACGAGCCCTTCTCCGCGCTCGACGTGCTCACCGCCGAGAACCTGCGCAACGAGCTGGTCGGCCTGTGGGAGGGCAACGAGGCCCCGGTGAAGTCGGTGCTGATCGTCACCCACAACATCGAGGAGGCGGTGCTGCTCGCCGACCGGATCCTGGTGCTCTCCTCCAACCCCGGCCGGATCAAGGCCGAGCTCACGGTCTCGCTGCCCCGCCCGCGCGACCGCCGCGCCCCCGAGTTCGAGGCCCTGGTCGACACCGTCTACGGGATCCTCACCGAGCGGGCCACCGCCGCCGGCGACGCCCATGCCGCCGGCCCGGCCAAGCCCGCCGCGCCGCCCACCCCCAGCAGCAACCCGCTGCCCGACGTCAGCCCCGGCGGACTGTCCGGCCTGCTGGAGATCCTGGCCGCCCGCGGCGGCGAGGACGGCCTCGCCGAGATCGCCGACGAGCTGAGCTTCGAGGTCGACGACCTGCTGCCGCTGGTCGACGCCGCCGTCCTGCTCGACCTCGCGCACACCGACGGCGGCCGGATCGAGCTCACCCCGGCCGGCCGGGAGTTCGCCGACGCCGACATCCTCACCAGCAAGCAGCTCTTCGCCCAGCACACCGTCACCAAGGCCCCGCTGGTCCGCGCCATCGTCCAGGCCCTCGCCCACTCCGGCGACCACGTGCTGCGCGAGGGCCTGTTCCTCGACCTGCTGCGCCGCGGCTTCTCCGACGAGGACGCCCGCCGCCAGCTCGACATCGCCATCGACTGGGGCCGCTACGGCGAGCTGTTCGAGTACGAGAAGGACGAGGGCAAGCTCGAACTGGAGCCGGAGGCGCTGTCGGTGCTGTGACCGGGGCCCGCGGCCGCGGGTGTTCCCACGCCGGCGCCGGGTGCCGGTCCGGCCTCTCGGACGGACCGGCACCCGGCGCCGTGGTCTGCGCGCCCGCGGCCTACGCCGCCGCCTCCTCGGCCACCGGGGCCTTCCCCAGGCCGAGGCGCAGCGCCCCGGGCCGGGCGGTCACGGCGATCACCGCACCCAGCACGAACCCGGTGAGCAGCCCCGCGCCGTGGTTGTTGTGGAGCAGGCAGAGGAAGAGCCCGGTCGCCGGGACGGCCAGCGAGAGCAGCCGCAGCCGCTGCGCCGTGTCGCCCGGCTCCGCTCCGCGCAGCAGGGTGATCGCGGCGAGCGCGCCGACCAGCCCGCAGATCGCGACCGAGCAGCCGCCGCCGTGCCGGCCCCAGCCCTCCAGGCTCACGTAGTTCGCGACCAGGCCGCTCGCGAAGTAGACCAGCAGCCAGCGGCGCGGGCCGAGCACCCATTCGGCGACGGCTCCGGCGCCCAGCAGCGCCGACAGGTTGACGACGATCTGCACGGCCCCGGAGGACTGGATGAACAGGGCGGTGAACATCCGCCACTCCTGTCCGTCGCCGAGCGCGCCGGGTCGGCGCACCAGGTCCCCGGCCAGACCGGCGACGGCGTACTGGAGGACGACCATGACCGCGGTCGCCACCAGCACCGCTGCGGTGACCCGGGGCCGGCGGGCCCACGCCGCGCCGAGCACCTGCACCGGGCTCCGCCGGTCCGGCAGGGTGGGGGCGAGGACCACCAGGAGCTCCTTCCCCGCCGCGAACACGACGGCGGCGCTGGCATACAACTCGATCGTGTGTGCGTTCATGGCAGGTCCCCCTGGTGCGGATTCAACCCGACTGCTTCCATCCACCATCCTGGGCGGGACGGTGACGCCGAGCCAGATGCCTTCGGCCATGGGAGCTGCCTGACAAATGTCACTGCGCGGAGGTGCGGGTGGGGACCGGGCGGTGAGCCTTGCACCGGCCGCCGGCTTCGATCTACGATCTTGGGTAACCGCTTTCCGCCCTTGATCCGGACGGTATCCGTTGACTTCTCCCGGTAGTCCTCAGCCCGGCAGCTGGAGCGTTCTCGTCTACACCCGCACGGCGGGCTACCGGCACGACTCGATCCCGGACGCGGTCCGCGCCCTGGGCGAGCTGGGCGGGGAGCACGGCTTCACGGTGGAGGCGACCGAGGACCCGGCCGCCTTCACGGCCGAGCGGCTCGCCCGGCACCGGGCGGTCGTCTTCCTCTCCACCACCGGCACCGTGCTGGACCGCGCGGGGCGGGAGGCGCTCAGCGGCTACGTCCGGGACGGCGGCGGCTGGATGGGCGTCCACTCCGCCGCCGGCACCGAGTACGACTGGCCCTACTACGGGGAGCTGCTCGGCGCCCGGTTCACCGAGCACCCCGCGCTGTCGACGGCGGCCGTCACCGTGCTGGACCACGACCACCCCGCCACCGCCCACCTCGGCGACGAGTGGACGCTCACCGACGAGTGGTACAACTTCCGGCAGCCGCCGCCCGCGTCGGCCCGGATCCTGCTGGGCATCGACGAGAGCCGGTACCGGGGCGGCACCATGGGCCCGGAGCACCCGCTCGCCTGGTGCCGCGAGTACGGCGGGGGCCGCTCCTTCTACACCTCGCTCGGGCACACCGCCGCCTGCTGGGACGCCCCGGACTTCCGGCAGCACGTGCTGGGCGGGCTGAACTACGCCGCCGGCACCACGTCCTGAGCGGACCCGGCGGCCAGGGCCGCCCCGGCCAGGTCGGCGAGGAGCACGGCCATGCGCCGGGCCTCGACCGAGGGCGCGGTGGCCGGGGTGGGCAGCAGCATGAACCTGCCGTAGACCTGGCCCCGGCAGCGCGCCAGCAGTTCGATCTCGTCGCTGGGCAGGCCGAGGCTGTCGACGTCCCAGCGTGAACCGGCCCAGGTCAGCGTCGCGTCGTCGCCGAGGCGCGGCGGGTGTCCGGCCGGTTCGTTCCGTTCGAAGCGGCAGCCGCGCAGCCCGAGCAGCTCGGTGAGCTGGACGTCTATCTGGTCGATCACCGCGCCGGCGCCGAGCCCGGAGGCGACGGCCGAGGCCGTGCTGCGGACTCCGGCGAGCTGGGCGCTGCCGCTGAGGACGACCCGGGACAGCCGCCGGCCGCGCACGGCCAGCTCGGTCACCGCGACGCCGACCACCAGCAGCAGCACCGTGGTCTGGATGTCGGTCCGGCTGCTGATCGCGAAGCGCTCGTAGGGGCGGGTCAGGAAGAAGTCGAACCAGACGCTCGCCGACAGGGCGGCCAGCACGCCCGCCGTCCGGTGGCCGTTGGCGGCCACCGCGACCACCACCGCGACCAGCACCAGTGCCGCGTCCGCCGTGGCGAAGCCGGTGCGGAAGGGGATCATGACCGCAGCCGCGGCCGGCGGCGCCAACAGCGCCGCGATCAGTGCGAGCCGGTCCCTGTTCCAACGAGGAGACATTGCGGACCACCCTTCCGGCCGGTGACCGGGACCGCCCCTGGAAACGGTCCGGCACAGCGAGCGTAAGTCCGTCGGAGGCCCGGTTCAATGCCGTGGGCACCGCTGTGAGCAGCCTTGACGCGCTTTTGTCGGCGGCGGCTGCGGCGGGTCAGCCGGTGACCGGCGCCGAGGCCGGCGCCGAGGCCGGGGCCGTCTCCTGGGCCGACGCCGGTGCGGGCTCCGGCGCGGGTCCCGGCACCGCGGCGGCGGTGCGTCCGTCGAGCCGCCGGGTGACGCGGCGGCCCAGGCGCTGTCCGGGCAGTTCGACGAGCCGGTGCAGTGCGTAGCCGAGCGCGATCACGGCGGCCAGGAAGAGCAGGGTGGCGAGCGATCCCTGGGCGATCCCCTCCGGGCGGCTCTTGAAGACCGTGAAGCCCCAGGCCATGGCCGCGATCATGGGCACATGGACCAGGTAGGTGGCGTAACTGATGGTGCCCAGCCAGGTCAGCACCTTGGGGAAGGTCCGGTGCCGGAGCAGCAGGCCGATGCCGAAGAGCACCCAGGCCGCGACGAAGGCGGTGCACCAGCTCTGCCAGTTCGCGGTCCAGGTGAGGTGGGAGCCGTGGGCACGGTTGTACAGGAAGCCGGAGGCGACGCCGGCCAGGAACACGAAGCCGCAGCAGATGACCGCCTCGCGGCGGGATATCTGTCCGCTCTCGGCGCGGTTGACCACGGTTCCGGCGAACATGGTGGCCAGGATCATCATGCTCTCGAAGGCGGCCGAGCCGCCGTTCAGCGTGACCAGCACCAGTCCGAGTACGCCGAGGGCCACGGCTCCGGCGCGGCGCGCCTGCGCGTGCCCGCTGAGGATGCCGGCCAGCGCGGCCACCATGACGGCGACGCACACGCCGGTGAGCACGTGCACCGAGGTGACGCTGGAGCCGAACAGGGCGGTGGGCAGCACTCCGCCGAGGGCCAGCGCGGCGGCGGCGAAGGTGATCGAGACGGTGCTGCTGTAGCGCTGACGGCCCATGACGAAGAGGGCGGAGACGGCGAAGTAGAACACCATCTCGAAGCTGAGGGTCCAGGCGACGGCGAGCCCGTTGGGGATGTTGAGGAAGAACTGGACGAGAGTGCTGTTGGCGAAGGCGGCCTGGATCGGATGGGTGTAGACACTGGCGGCGACGCCGGCGTGGTCGCGCGGGAGCAGGATCAGCGCGGCCGCGAAGACCGTCAGGTAGAGGGGGTAGATCCGGAATATCCGCCCGACCCAGAAGGCGCGCACATCGCCCCGGCGCTCCAGCGACGCGGGCACGATGTAGCCGCTGATCAGGAAGAACAGGAACACGCCGAAGATGCCCAGGTCGAAGTGGCGGTGCGAGGCCGCGTACTGGGGTCCGAGCAGCCAGGGGAGGACGTGCTGGAAGACCACGGCGATGGCGGCGACGCCGCGCAGGGCGTCGAGCCAGCCGAGCCGCTGTGCCGGGGGAGTGCTCTTGGCTGCCGCAGCGGATCGGTCCGGGGTTTTGAAAGAGTCTCTTACCTTCGTCACACCGGGAGGCTACAGGCGGCTCCTGGGAGCGTTCTGTGCCGTTCCTGGGTCCCGGCCCGGCGCTCAGCCGGAGCGGTGGCGGACGGCCGTCGCGGAAGCGCTCCCAGCGGGCGCGCCGCCGGAGTTGAGGAAGCGGACCACGGGCAGCGTCGCCGCGCCCCGGGCCACCGCGTCCGGGCCGAGCCGGCCCAGTTCGATGGTGGTCCGGGAGAAGGGGTAGTGCAGTGAGTGCTCGCGCGCCGCCTCGCGGATCCGCGGCATCAGCCCCGGGGCCAGCAGCAGTCCGGCCCAGCCGCCGATGATGACGCGCTCCGGGTTGAAGAGGTTGATCAGGTTGCCGATGCCGACCCCGATCCGCAGGGCGGTGTCGTCCAGCACCGTCCGCGCGGCCAGCGCCTCCGGCGGGGCCGTCCGGGCCGTCCCCTCTGCTGTCCCCTCCTCTTCCGTCCCCTCCGCCTCCTGCTCGGCGGCCTCCAGGATCCGGCGGAGCGCGGCCTCCTCGTCGGCGGCGTCGGACGCCGGGCCGTGGCCGGGGGTGCCGACCGCCTCGCGGTAGCGGGCGATCACCGACTCGGCGCCGATGTAGGCCTCCAGGCAGCCCTTGGCGCCGCAGCGGCAGTGGCGTCCGCCGATCTCCGCGGTGATGTGGCCCCACTCCCCGGCGCTGGTGCTCGCGCCCCGGTAGGGCGTGCCGCCGGCCAGGACCGAGGCGCCGACGCCGGAGCCGAGCAGCAGGAACACGGTGTCGGCGGCCTCCCGGCCGCCGCCGAACCACATCTCGGCCTGGCCCATGGTGGTGGCGCCGTTGTCGACGAACAGCGGCAGGTCGGTGACCTCGCGCAGCATCGCCTCCAGCGGGACGGCGTCCCACCCGATGGTCTGGCAGTGCACCAGTGACGCCGGTGCGGCCTGGACGATTCCCGGCACACCGATGCCGACGCCGAGGATCTCCGCGCCCGCCACCGTGCCGGCGCCGGACGGGTCGCTGACGCCGGCGATGCCGGCGGCGATCGCGGCGACCACGACCTCCGGCTCGTAGTGGCCCGGGGTCATCGGGATGTCGGCCCGGGCGAGTTCGTTCAGGGCCAGGTCGAAGCGCTCGACCCGGACGTGGGTCTCGCCGACGTCGACACCGATCACCTGGAACCGGGAGGCGTCCACCTCCAGCAGGATGCGCGGCCGTCCGCCCTCCGACTCGACCGCGCCGGCCTCGACCACGACCCCGGCCTCGATCAGCTCGGCGACCACGTTGCTGACCGAGGCGGTGCTCAGTCCGGTGGCGCGGCTCAGATCCTGGCGGCTGACGTGCTCGTGGAAGTACAGATGCCGCAGCAGCAGGGACCGGTTCGACCGCCGCAGGTCCCGGACGTTCCTGCCGGCCTGGTCTGCCATGGTCCTCCCTCTCGATGAGCGGCACGGGACCGCGCTGAACCCTACCGTCGTGCACCACTGGTGCACCTGATGAACATGTTTCCCAGGACCCGGTCCGGCGGCCGGTCTCCCCGGCCGATCTCTGTCCCGACCCCTTGACGGAAGAGTATTCCACAAGTTAAATCACACCTCGAACTAAGGCGTAAGAAAACCGGCGGCCGGTTCGACCGCCACCTGCACGAGGTTTGCACCACCCATCCATGCACTCCCTCCATTCGCTCCACGCCCCGGTGGCCAGGACGGCGACCCGGGACAAGGGCCCTTGAAAGGTTCCTCATGCACCGACCCTCGAAGAGCCGCAGATACGCATTCGTCGCCCTCGCCGCCGCTACCGCGATCCTCGCCAGTGCCTGTAGCAGCAGTGGAAGCAGCAAGGGTGGCGGGGACAGCACCGGCAGCATCAGCGGGCAGACCATCACCTACTGGGCGAGCGACCAGGGCAGCTCCATCGCCGACGACGTGAAGGTGCTCACGCCGGAGCTGAACGCCTTCACCAAGCAGACCGGCGTCAAGGTCAACCTTGAGGTCATCGGGTGGTCCGACCTGCTCAACCGCATTCTCGCGGCGACGACGTCGGGTCAGGGCCCCGACGTCCTCAACATCGGCAACACCTGGTCGGCCTCGCTGCAGGCGACCGGCGCCTTCCTGCCGATCACGCCGTCGGTGATGAGCCAGATAGGGGACACCGGCCGGTTCCTGCCCGGCGCGCTCGCCGCCACCGGCGCCTCCGGCAAGGACCCGGTCGGAGTGCCGCTCTACTCGCTGGCCTACGGCCTCTACTACAACAAGGCCATGTTCGCCGCGGCCGGCATCAGCAGCCCGCCCGCCACCTGGGACGAGTTCGTCGCCGACGCGAAGAAGCTGACCCACGGCAACCAGTGGGGCGTCAGCGTCGAGGGCGCCAGCACCTCGGAGAACGCCCACCACGCCTTCGTGCTCAGCCAGCAGCAGGGCGGCAGCTACTTCGACTCCTCGGGCAACCCGACGTTCAACACCCCGCAGAACGTCGCCTCGATCGAGCAGTACGTCAACATGATCGGCAGCGACAAGATCGCGAACCCGAGCGACGCCGAGTACTCCAACGGCACCGAGGCCGAACAGGACTTCGCCAGTGGCAAGGCCGCGATGCTGATGTGGCAGGACGCCGCCGCCTCGCTGGCCAACTACGGCATGTCGGCCTCCCAGTACGGCGTGGCGCCGATCCCGTTCCCGGCCACCCCGCCGGCCGGCAGCCAGCACGTCGACTCGATCGTCGGCGGCATCAACCTCTCGGTCTTCGCCAACACCAAGCACAAGGCCGCGTCGCTGGCGTTCCTGAAGTTCATGACCAGCCAGAGCACCCAGATCTCGCTGAACAGCACGTACGGCTCGCTGCCCTCGGTCACCGACGCCTACAGCGCCCCGGCCTTCCAGACCGACAACGACAAGGTGATCCAGAGCGTGCTGGCCACCTCCGCCGGCTCCATGCCGGAGGTCGCGGCGGAGAGCCAGTTCGAGACCGCGATCGGCACCGTGCTGAAGAACCTCTTCGCCGACGCCGCCCAGGGCAAGGCCATCACCAACGCCCTGGTCAGCGCCCAGCTCACGTCCGCCCAGCAGCAGATGGCGGCCGGCGGCTGATCCGGGACCGGGCGGTCCGCAGCGACCGCCCGCCCCGCGCTCCGCACCGAGCGGCCCGGCCGCCCCGCCGCAGCGACGGCGGGGACGGCCGGGCCCGCGCCCGCGCACCTGCCCCGCCCGGAAGACTGCCCCACCTGGAAGGACTTGCGCCCGATGGCCGCAGCCACCGAACTCCGCCCACCCGCGGCACCCGAGGCCCCCGCACCCAGACGACGGCCCCTGAGCTGGGCCCGTGTGAAGCGCGCGGGACTGCCCTACCTGCTCCTGCTCCCGGCGGTCTGCTTCGAGCTGCTCGTCCACGTCGTCCCGATGGTGGTCGGCATCTGGATCAGCTTCAAGCAGCTCACCGAGTTCTTCATCCGCAACTGGGGCGCCGCACCGTCCGCGGGGCTGAACAACTACCGCTTCGCCCTCGACTTCAACAACGCCGTGGGCAGCGAGCTGCTGCACTCCTTCGGCATCACCTGCGCCTACACGGTGCTGGTCGTCCTCCTCTCCTGGTTCCTCGGCACCGGGGCCGCGATCCTGCTGCAGGACCCCTTCCGCGGACGCGGGGTGCTGCGCACCTACTTCCTCGTCCCGTACGCGCTCCCCGCCTACGCCGCCGCCATCACCTGGGAGTTCATGTTCCAGCGGGACGACGGCATGCTGAACCACGTCCTCACCCAGCTGCACCTGACCTCGTCGGGCAACGAGCCGTTCTGGCTGCTGGGCAACAACAGCTTCGCCGCGCTGGTCGTCACCGCCGTCTGGCGGACCTGGCCGTTCGCGTTCCTGGTGGTCACCGCCGGGCTGCAGAACATCCCCGGCGACCTCTACGAGGCCGCCGCCATCGACGGGGCCGGCGTCTGGCAGCGGATCCGGCGGATCACCATGCCCTCGCTGCGCCCGGTCAACCAGGTGCTGGTGCTGGTGCTGTTCCTGTGGAACTTCAACGACTTCAACACCCCCTACGTGCTGTTCGGCAGTGCCGCGCCGCCGCAGGCCAACCTGGTGTCGCTGCAGATCTACGACACCTCCTTCCAGAACTGGAACTTCGGCTCGGGCTCCGCGATGTCGGTGCTGCTGCTGCTGTTCCTGCTGCTGGTCACCGCCGTCTACCTGGTCCTCACGAGTCGCGGAAGGAAGGCCGATGTCTGACCCCGCCGTCCCGGCCGACACCCCCAGCAGCGCCGCCGCCGTCCCCCTGCGGGCAGGGGCCGGGCCCCGCGCTCGCCGATGGCGCCGCCGCAGTCCTTCCTCTGGATCCGGCGGATCGGGCTCACCTTCCTCGGCATCTTCACCGCGATCCCGCTGTACGTCATGATCAGCAGCTCGCTGAAGCCGCTGGGCGACGTCCAGGCCGCATTCCGCTGGATCCCGACCCGGCTCACCATCAGTCCCTACATCGACATGTGGAGCACGGTCCCGCTGGCCCACTACTTCTGGAACAGCGTGATCGTCGCCACCTGCTCGACCGCGATCTCGGTGGTCATCGCGGTTCTGGCGGCGTACGCGGTCAGCCGCTACCGGTTCTTCGGGCGCCGGATCTTCACCGTGACCGTGCTCTCCACCCAGATGTTCCCGGGCATCCTCTTCCTGCTGCCGCTGTTCCTGATCTTCGTCAACATCGGCAACAGCACCGGGATCCAGCTGTCGGACACCCGGCTCGGACTGATCATCACCTATCTCACCTTCACCCTGCCGTTCTCGGTCTGGATGATGGTCGGCTACTTCGACTCGATCCCGCGCGAGCTGGACGAGGCGGCCGCCGTCGACGGCAACGGCCCGATCGGCGCGCTGCTGCGGGTCGTGGTCCCGGCCGCCGTGCCCGGCATCGTGACGGTCGCCGTCTACTCCTTCATGACCGCCTGGGGCGAGGTGCTGTTCGCCTCGGTGATGACCGACGACTCGACCCGGACGCTGGCCGTCGGGCTGCGCAACTACGCCTCGCAGAACGACGTCTACTGGAACCAGATCATGGCGGCCTCGCTCGTCGTCAGCGTGCCCGTGGTCGCTGGATTCCTGCTGCTGCAGCGCTACCTGGTGGCCGGCCTGACCGCCGGCTCCGTCAAGTAACCGACCGCTACGGGACCGGAATCGGAGTGAGAGCCGGTGCACCGAAGACCGGGCGCGGCCGGACGCTCCGTCCCGCCCGCCTGCCCACGCCCACGCCCACCGCCCCATCCCGTCCGAACCAGTACCACCGCACGTACGTCAGCACGCACGACAGATTCGAGGAGACCCATGCCCGCGCCCGACACTGCCGCCTTCGGCCCCGACTTCGTCTGGGGAGTTGCCACCTCCGCCTACCAGATCGAGGGAGCCGCAGCCGAGGACGGCAAAGCGCCCAGCATCTGGGACACCTTCTGCAAGGTCCCCGGGGCCATCGACAACGGCGACGACGGCGAGCACGCCTGCGACCACTACCACCGCTGGCCCGAGGACTTCGCGCTGATGCGCGCCATGGGCGCGGACGCCTACCGCTTCTCCATCGCCTGGCCCCGGATCGTCCCCGAGGGCACCGGCAAGGTCAACGCCAAGGGGCTCGCCTTCTACGACCGGCAGGTCGACGCCCTGCTCGAAGCCGGGATCCGCCCCAACGCCACGCTCTACCACTGGGACCTGCCGCAGGCGCAGCAGGACCGGGGCGGCTGGCCCGAGCGTGCCACCGCCGAGGCCTTCGCCGAGTACGCCGGTGTCGTCGCCGCCGCGCTCGGCGACCGGGTCACCGACTGGTCGACCCTGAACGAGCCGCTGTGCAGCGCCTGGATCGGCCACCTCGAAGGCCGGATGGCCCCCGGTGTGCAGGACCTCACCGCCGCCGTCCGGGCCTCGTTCCACCTGCACCTCGGCCACGGCCTCGCCGCGCAGGCGGTCCGGGCCGCCTCCCCGGGCCAGGTGCGGCTCGGCATCGTCAACAACCTCAGCCCCTGCGAGCCCGCCTCCGACTCCGAGGCCGACCTGGCCGCCACCCGGCGCGCCGACGGCCACATCAACCGCTGGTGGCTCGACCCGGTCCTGGGCCGGGGCTACCCGCAGGACATGCTGGACGTCTACGGCGTCGAACTGCCGGTCCGGGGCAACGACCTGGCCACCATCGCGCAGCCGCTCGACTGGATGGGCGTCAACTACTACTTCCGCCAGATCATCGCCGACGACCCCACCGGCGCGGCGCCGTACTTCCGGCAGCTGGCCGGTACCAACCCGGAGCACACCTCCATGGGCTGGGAGGTCCACGCGGCCGGCCTGGAGCAGCTGCTGCTCCGGCTCACCCGCGAGTACGGGGTGAAGGAGCTGATGGTCACCGAGAACGGCTCGGCGTACACCGACACCGTGGCCGCCGACGGCTCGGTCCACGACCCCGGGCGCACCTCCTATCTGGAGCAGCACATCGCGGCCTGCGCCCGGGCGGCGGCGGCCGGTGCGCCGCTGAGCGCGTACTACGCCTGGTCCCTGCTGGACAACTTCGAGTGGGCGTACGGCTACGACAAGCGCTTCGGTCTGATCCATGTCGACTACGAGACCCAGAAGCGGACGCTGAAGACCAGTGGTCGCCGCTACGCGGAGATCATCCGTGCCCACAGCGGCGAGTCGGTCTCCGTCTGATCGCGCCCGCTGCCTGCGCGTGCTGCGCGTGCCGCGCGGGCAGCGTTCGACGGCCGGGGTCCGGCCGTCCCCCTGGCGCGTTGGGGTGTCGACGTCCTGACACGTCGACACCCCAACGCATCGACACGTCGACAGGTCCTGTGGCGCTCCCCCGTCACCCGGCCGGGTCGACGTGTCGGCCGCGCCGCTGCTCCTCCGGCCGCGTGGTGCCGCGAACAGGGGCTGCCGTTCGGGACGCACCTCCGGGTAGCCTCGCGACCATGTCTACCGAGATGAACGCCGTCCCGTCCAACGCCGAGGCGCCGTTGCGTCAGCGGCTGCGCGGGGCACTCACACTGGCCATGAAGGCTCGGGACCGCGTCGCGGTCGGGGCCCTGCGCTCGACGCTGGCGGCGATCGACAACGCCGAGGCGGTCGACCGGCCCACGGGCACGGACACCGGCTTGGCCATCGAGCAGATCCCGCTCGGGGTGGGGGCGGCCGAGATGGAGCGTCGGCTGCTGACGGAGTCCCAGATCGAGCGGATCGTGCGGGACGAGCTGGCCGAGCGCGAGGCGGCCGCCCGCGACTACGAGCAGTCGGGCCGGACGGAGCGCGCCGAGCAACTGCGGCGCGAGGTCAGCGTGCTCGCGGAGCAGCTCGCCGGATAGCCGGTGCCGGCGCGGGCGCGGTCGCCGACCCCGGCTCCGGCCCCGGTCCCTGGCCCGGCTCCGGTCCCTGGCCCGGCCCCGGCTCGCCGAGGGTCTGCCGGAGCCGTACCAGTAGCTCCCGCAGCGCCGGGCTGACGGTCGACGCCCAGACCAGCGCGAGCACGGCCGGGATCTCGATCCCGTCGATCGGCAGTACCCGCAGCCGAGGGCCTGCCCACCCGCCTCCTGAGCCTCCGTCAGGCCGGAGGTCATGGGGGCGGAGACCCCGACGGTCCAGAACTGACCGGCTGGAGCTGACGCCGACTCAGGCAGCAGCGGTCCCGGCGCGGCGCAGCTCGAAGAGGTAGCAACCGTACTCGACGGCCCGGACATGGATCAGGGCCACCGCCGGGTCGGCCAGCTGCTCCGCCACCACGGTGTCGATCGTGGCGTCGGTCTCCACCAACCGTCCGCCCAGGATGCGGCCCTCGGCGTCGTAGGAGCGGAGCACCCGCAGCCCGTGCAGGACCTCCGGATAGCCGGGCTCGGCCGGGCCGCCGCAGTCCTCCGCGTGGATGAAGACCGGCCCGAGCTCGGCGTAGGCGCCGGGCTCGGCCCCGGTCTCGGCCACCCAGCGCGCGAGCGGGGCGTAGGAGACCAGGGCGATCTCCTCGCCGGCCTCGATCCGACGCAGGCAGCAGCGCAGCGGCGAGCCGCTCTCGGTTGCGGTGCAGGGCTTGGTCGCCCGTCCGGCGTCGTCCGTGCGGCGGAGTCGCTCCAGGTCGGCGGGGCGGATGGGGTGCACCTCGTAGCTGGTGTTCGTCATGGTTCCAGCCTGCGACCGACGGCGGCCGGAATCCGGCGGTCATCGGACGCTGCGTTCGAGGCCCCGGATCGCCCGGTCGCACGCGAGCTGGGAGTCGGCTGCCAATAGGCTGGGGATCCGCAGGTGCGGCCGAGGACGAGGGATCGAGGGAAGTCGCGTGGGCAGCCAGGAACAGGGCGGTGCCGGGGCCGAGGGCGCGGCGGCGAAGGGCTCGGCCGGGAGGAGCGGCGTCGGTCGGCGCGGGTTCCTCGGTGCGGCGGCGGCCGTCGGCGCCGGGGTGGCCGGCATCGGCCTGCTGGCCGGCTGCGATGCCGACCCGGCCGACCCGAGGGCGGCCCGGTCGGTCGCCCCGGTGGGGCTGCCCCGGCCGGTACTGACCGCGCTCCAGCGTGAGCAGGCGCTCCCCGGCGACGCCGACTGGCGGCTCGGCCCCACCGGTCCGCAGGAGGCCGTCCAGGGCTGGACCGACCAGGTCAGCGTGGCGCCGGGGGAGTCCTTCGCGCTCCACGTCTCCACCACCGCACCGGGGTTCACCGTCTCCGCCTACCGCGTCGGCTGGTACGGCGGGGCGCAGGCCCGGCTGGTCTGGCGCTCCGGCCGGATCGCCGGCCGGGTCCAGCCGGACGCCGGCTTCACCGACGCCACCCGCACGGTGCACACCGACTGGGAGCCGACGCTGCGGGTCGGCACCGAGGACTGGCCCGAGGGCGCGTACCTGTTGCGGCTGGACGCCGAGAACGGCTTCCAGCGGTATGTCCCGATGGTGGTCAGGTCGGCGGGCGCGGAGGGCGCGACACTGATCATGCACGGTGTCGCCACCTGGCAGGCGTACAACGTCTGGGGTGGCTACAGCCTCTACCAGGGCGAGAACGGCGCCTACAGCAGCCGTTCGCTGACGGTGTCCTACGACCGTCCCTACGACGGCTCCGGGGCGGAGAAGTTCCTGGTCTACGAGCGGGCGCTGGTGGTGCTCGCCGAACGGCTGGGCATCCCGCTCGCCTACACCACCGGCATCGACGTCCACCAGCGTCCCGAGGTGCTGCGGGGGGCGACCACGCTGCTCTCGCTGGGGCACGACGAGTACTGGACGCCGCAGCAGCGCGCCTCGGTGACGCAGGCCCGGGATACCGGTACCAACCTGGCCTTCCTGGGAGCCAACACCTGCTTCCGCCGGGTCCGGATCGAGGACACCGCGCGCACCGTCGTCTGCTACAAGACGGACTACGAGGCGGACCCGCTGTACGGGGTGCGCGACGCCGACGTCACCACCGACTTCCGCGCCACGCCGGACCCGGACCCGGAGTCCTCGATGACCGGCGTCATCTACGAGGGCTACCCCACCGACGCGCCCTATGTCGTCCGGGCCGCCGACCACTGGTTGTACGCGGGGACCGGGGTGAAGGCGGGGGACGCCTTCCCGCACCTGATCGGCGTCGAGTACGACCGGGTGACGCCGAGCTACCCGACGCCGCGTCCGATCGAGATCCTGGCCCACTCGCCGCTGGTCTGCGAGGGCAACCCGAGCCACTCCGACAGCGCCTACTACACGGTGCGCAGCGGCGCCGGGGTCTTCGCCTCGGGGACGATGCGCTGGGTGGAGGGGCTGATGGCGGGCACCCACGACGACGGCGGCGACCACGGGATGGACGCCCGCACCGGCGCGTTCGTCACCCGCGCCACGGAGAACCTGCTCACGGCCTTCGCCAGGGGCCCGGCCGGCCACAACCTGCCCGCCCCGCGCGACAACGTCTCCGCCGTGTACGGCTGACCGGCGGCGAGTCGATCAGCTCAGACCGCTGTCACCGCCAGCCCGTTGGCCCGGAGCGCGGCGACCAGTTCGGCCGGGGCGGTGGCGGTGGAGCCCGCGTGGTAAGGCGGCTGCGGGTCGTACTCGACGACGAGCTGGATGGCCTGGGCGACGGCGTCGCCGGCGAGCCGGCCGGCCAGGTGGAAGGCCAGGTCGATCCCGGCCGACACCCCGGCGGCGGTGGCGTACTTGCCGTCGAAGACGACGCGTTCGTCCGTGGGTACGGCACCCAGGCCGGCGAGGTCGTCCAGGCAGATCCAGTGCGAGGTGGCCCGGCGGTCCTGTAGCAGCCCGGCTGCCGCCAGCAGCAGCGAGCCGGAGCAGACCGAGGTGGTCCAGGCGGTGTTCGCGTCGACGGCGCGGATCCAGTCGAGGACTGCCCGGTCGGTCAGTTGGGCTGCGGTGCCGGGACCGCCGGGCACGATCAGGATGTCGGGGGAGGTGACCTCTGACAGCGGCAGGTCGGCGGTGAGCGAGAGACTGCCGGAGTCGGTCAGCACCGGGCCGGGGCGCGCGGCGGTGAAGACCACCTCGGCCCCGGGCAGTCGGGACAGGACCTCGTAGGGGCCGACGGCGTCCAGCGCGGTGAAGCGGTCGTAGAGCAGGAAGGCGATCTGCATCAGGAACTCCTGGTTCCGGTGGTCGTGGCGGTGGCGGTGGCGGTGGCGGTGCTCGGCCGGAAGCGGCGGCGGTACTCCGCAGGGGGGACGGACAGGGCGCGCAGGAACGCCCGGCGCATCGCCTCCGGGGTGCCGTAGCCGGAGGCCCGCGCCACCTCCTCGATTCCGTCCGAGGTGTCCTCAAGGAGACGGCGTGCGGTCTCCAGTCGGGTGCTGTCGACGTAGCGGCCGGGTGTCACACCGACCTCGGCCCGGAAGGCGCGGGCGAACTGACGCGGCGACAGCGAGGCCCGGTGGGCCAGGGATTCCACGGACAGATCCGCGCCCGGATGCTCGGTGATCCAGGACTGGACCTCCCGCAGCGGTCGGCGCTCGGCGAGCTGGGCGGCCAACTGCGTGCTGAACTGCGCCTGGTTGCCGGGGCGGCGGAGGAACACCACCAGGTGCCGGGCGACCTCCAGCGCGGCGTCCCGGCCCAGGTCCTCCTCGACCAGGGCGAGCGCGAGGTCGATCCCCGCAGTGACCCCGGCCGAGGTGGCGACGGCCCCGTCACGGACGAAGATCGGCTCGGGGTCCACCGTGGTCTCCGGGAACCGCCGCGCGAGCGAGTCGCAGTACGCCCAGTGGGTGACGACCCGCCGTCCGGCCAGCAGCCCCGCCTCGGCGAGCAGGAAGGCCCCGGTGCAGACCGAGACGATCCGCTCGGCGGTCGGCGCCAGCTCGGCGATCCGGCGGACCAGCTCGGGATCGGCCGGGAAGGTGCCGGTCCCGCCGGGCACCAGCAGGGTGCGCGGCGGCGCGCTCAGGCGCAGGTCCTCGTCGGGCAGCAGCCCCAGCCCGCTGGACGTCCGCACCGGCCCGCCGCCGAGCGAGGCGGTCCTGATCCGGTACGCCTCCGGGATGCCCGCGGCCGGGCCGGCCCCGGCGAACACCTCCGTCGGACCGGTCACGTCGAGGCTCTGCACTCCGTCGAACAGAACGACGAGCACATCGTGGTTGGCCATGCCCTTCACCCTGGCAGCGGGCGCGGATGGCGGCAATGACGATTTTCCCACCTTTCCTGCCATCGGGGCGAAGCCTCAGGGGCGTCGCGCCGGGGGCGGTCGGAGGGCGGGCCAGCGGGTGAGCATCCGGTCGCGGAGGCCGGTGGCGAGCTGGTGCAGGGCGGTGAGCTCGGGGTGGTCCGCGACCAGGTCCGCGACCACGCCCAGACGGTGGGCCAGCCGCTGCCGTGCGGTCACGGTGCCCCAGCTCCAGTCGTGTCCCGGGATCCGGGCGAGGTGGTCGGTGCCGTCCCGGTGGGCTCGTTGGACCAGGGCGTCGCCTCGGATCAGCCAGCCGGCGCAGGCGTCGGCCAGGTCTCCCGCCACCTCCCTTCCGGTCACGGCGAGCCAGGTCGCGCGGTAGGCGGCCTCGGCCGCCACCAGCAGTGGCTCGGGGATCGCGGTCACGCACCAGCAGGTCGGAAAGCCGATGCGCAGGTACGCGAGTTCCACGAGTCCGTTGCCCAGCGACGCCTGCTCGAAGTCGATGAAGCGGATTCCGTCGGCGGTGTGCAGGTCGTTGCCCGGACAGGGGTCGCCGTGGAGCAGCGCGTGGCCCGGCGCCCGCCCGAGCCGGTCCACCAGGGCGTCGAGCTCGGCCGACACCCGTGGCGGGGCCGGGACCGCCAGCTCCTCGGCCAGGGCGAGGAAGGCGCGGACGTCGTCCGTGGTCGGGCCCGACCAGGCCGGTAGTCGGCCGACATCCTGCGGTCCGGTGGCCGAGTGCAGCCGGGCCAGCGCGGTGGCGTAGCCGACCACCCAGGTGTCGACGGGATGGAGGTGGTGCAGGTGTTCGAGTACCAGGACGCGCTCTCGCGGATGGGTGGCCAGCAGCCGTGGCGCCACCGGGGGCCGGACCCGGGAGGCGAGCCGCAGCCCTTCCACCTCGCGGGCGTACAGATCGGCGGCGTCCGGTCCGTCGACGATCTGCTTGACGACGGCCGGCGCCCCGTCCAGCTCGACCTGCCACACGTGCGAGCGCGGGCTGCTGTGCAGCGGACGGGGCTTCCCGGACGGGCTCAACTTCGCCAACAGTTCGTCCGGTAAAGGTAGTTGTGAGGCCATACGGTCCATCCTAGGCCGGTGGCCGACTGCGCCTCGGGGCGGCAGGCGGGATGATTGGGTCCGACGGTGTCCGGGCGGTCGGCGGTGTGAGGAGTACGGGATGTGCGGGGCGCGCCGGTGACGGTCATGGTCGGGCATCGCGGCGATCCGCTGCTGCTGCGGGAGAACACCCTGCCCTCGATCGCCTCGGCGGTCGCGCTCGGGGCCGACTGGGTCGAGGTGGACGTCCGGCTCACCCGGGACGGGGTGCCGGTGCTGCTCCACGACGACACCCTGACCCGGCTGTGGGGGCACGACCGGCGCGTCGACTCGCTCACCCGGGCCGAGCTGGGACGGCTGACCGGCGGCGGGGAGTGGGAGGTGCCGACCCTGCGCGAGGCGCTGCGGCTCACTGCCGGGGCCGGGGTGCCGCTGATGATCGACGTGATCCGGGTCGCCGAGGCGCACGCCGCGACGGAGCTGGTCCGCTCGCTGGACTGTGTCGAGTCGGCGGTCTTCACCGGGGACCCGGGGGCGCTGGCGGCGGTACGGGCGGCGTTGCCGGGGGCCCGGATCGCCATGAGCTGGGAGTCCCCGCTGCCGGCCCGGGCCGCGCTCTGGCGGCGGGTCCGCCCGGACTACTTCAACCTCTACTACCGCTGGGCCACCCCCCGGCGGATCGCCCGGATGCACCGGCGGGGCATCCGGGTGTCGGCCTGGACGGTCGACGACGCGCCGACGGCGAGGGCGCTGGCGGCGGCCGGTATCGACGTGATCATCAGCAATGACCTGCGGATGCTGCGGCGGGTCCTCGGCACGACCACGCCCCGGTCGCGCGCGTCGTAGCCCCGACGCGCATTCTTGCCTCAGAGGCAAAAGAGTTGCCTGGCAGGTCAGGCAAGGTGTGGACTGGGCTCATGGACCTGCCCGAGGAGCTTCCCGGTCTGGGCGCCCGCCTCCGGGAGCGCAGAACACGCAGCGGGCTGACGCTGGAGGCCGCCGCCGCCAGGGTCGGACTCTCGCCCGCGCACCTGTCACGGCTGGAGACCGCGAAGCGGCAGCCGTCGCTCCCGGTACTGCTGCAACTCTCCCGAGTCTACGGCGTGCCGGTCGACGTCCTGCTCGGGCACGAGCCGGCCGCGCCCTCGTCGGTGGTGCGGGGCGGTGCCGCCGCGCCGCCGCCCTCGGCCGGCGGCTGGACCTACACCGCCGCCGGTGCGCCGGGACGGGCGATGCAGGCCCTGCGGGTGCACATCCCGCTGCTGGTCCAGGACGCGGTGGTGCGGGTGCACCCGGGCGAGGAGTGGATCTACGTCCTGGCGGGCCGACTGGCCTTCACCCTGGACCGCGACGAGTACCAGCTCGAACCGGGCGACGCGGCGCACTTCGACTCGATGCGTCCGCACCGGCTGGTGGCCCGCAGCGAGGCCGGCGTCGACCTGCTGTTCATGCACACCCTGCTGCAGAGCCCGACCGCCGAGCTCTGCCTCCCGTGAACCGCGAACCCTCCTGAACCGCGAACCCTCCTGAACCGCGAACTCCCGTGAACCACGAACCGAAGGAGCGCCGCCCCATGGCTGCCGCCCACCACCCCGCCCGGCCCGTCGAGGACGGAAGCACCCGTACCGAGCACCGGGTCAACGTCCGGGTCTTCATCTACGTCATCGGCCTGCACGTGTTCGCCGCCGCCGCGATGCTGCTGTTCTTCCTGGCCCGTCCGGGCTCCTGAACCCGCTGTTCAGGAGGCGAGGGCGGTGCCGGCCTTCGCCCAGTTGGAGCGCAGCTCGTCGAGGTAGCTCTGGGCGGACGGGCCGAGCTTCACCCCCTCGGCGAAGAGCAGCATGTTGCCGGGCCCGGTGTTGTAGCCGAGGGCGAGCAGTTCGTCCTTGGTGAGTCCGCCGGAGAGGTGACTCGGCAGCTGGGTGGCGAGGTCGTGCAGGTACCAGGCCTCCGCCTCGATGGCGAGGTCCGGGTCGTCCGGCAGCTGGGTCCACTGCCGGTCGGCGAAGGGGCGGCCCTCCTTGGTCTCGTCGAAGGTCGCCTCGTGCATGTTGGCGATGCCGAAGGCGGCACTGGGCTTGAGCTTCTGCCAGGCGCGTTCCACCGCCGGGTCGTGCGGCTTGTAGGCCTCGTTGTAGAGCACGGCCATCACCAGCTGCGGGTCGACCCCGGCCTCCTTGGACCGGGAGCGGACCTGCGCCGCGAACTGGGCGGGGTCGTAGCTGCCGGTGTACCAGCCGGTCGCGCTGGGAGAGGGCGAGGGGGAGCCGGAGCCGCCGGTGGAGGGCGACTGGGTCGCGGCGCCGGAGGCCGAGGCGGTCGGCGAACCGGAGCCCGAGTCGTGGTGGGTGACCGCCCACAGCAGCACCAGTGCCACGGCCGCCGCCAGCCACCACCGGCCCGACCTGCTCTTCGCCTTCACCGCCGCCATCCGCCGATCACCCCGTGGTGCGGCACTGCCGCCTCGCTGGACCCGTGTTTCGAACCTACCCGATGCCGACAGCGGCCGGGGCGGGGCCGACGGCGCGGGGCGCGCGCCGCCGACCCCGCCCCGGGGCGGACCGCAGGCGGACTACCAGCGGTCGCGGCGCTCGATGATCTCTTCGCGCTCGATGATCTCCTCGCGGCCGCCGAACATGCCCCCGAACATGCCCGGGCGCTCGATGATCTCCTCGCGCTCGATGATCTCCTCACGACCGAAGGCGCCGCGACGGACGACCTCCTCGCGCTCGATGATCTCCTCGCGGCCGAAGAAGCCGTCGCGCTCGATGATCTCCTCGCGCTCGAATCGCTCTCGCACGGTTCCTCCTGTGTTCGCATCGCATCACTGTGCTGCCCGCTCGGGACGAGCCGGGAAGACATGGAAGAGCCAACGCCCTACAGGCACCGAACCGGTCCCCGGCAAGCGCTCTGACGTTCCAACAGGCGTGAACGATAACGCATCCCGGTAAGCAGGAAGGCGCTGGTCATGAGAACCGTGAGAGCGTCCGGGGCCGGGAACCCACGGTCCGGCAGAGGAGTTGCGGGCATGGTCGCCCGGGCGGGGGCGACCGTGCCGTTGGCTTCCCCGACGTGAGTTGCGGCAGGATCGGGAGCGGGGCGCTCCGCGTCCGGGAGTCGACCTGGGAGGGCGCGATGGGAACCGCTGCGGGGGCACCGCTGCTGGTGCTGTGGGACATCGACGGGACGCTGGTCAACGGGGGGACGGTCGCCCGGCGCGCCTACGACGCGGCCTTCCGGCAGGTGGCCGGGCGCGGACTGGAGCACCCCTGGCGGTTCGACGGGCGAACCGAACTCGCCGCCGCGACCGAGGTGCTGCGGATCCACGGGCTGGGGCCCGAGGGCGGCCTGCTGGAGCGGTTCCTCGACCTGATCGTCACCGAACTTCAGCTGAGGTCCGAGGAGCTGGCCGACGAGGGGCATGCCCTGCCGGGTGCGGCCCGGGCGCTCGACGCCCTGGCTACGCTGCCCGGGGTGCACCAGACGGTGCTCACCGGGAACCTCCTGCCGCTGGCCGAGCTGAAGGTGACCGTCTTCGGCCTGGATCCCCGGCTCGACCTGCGGATCGGCGCCTTCGGCGGGGACGCCTACGAGCGCACCGACCTGCCCGCGCACGCCTTCCGCCGGTCCGAGCAGCACCTCGGGCGCGCCTTCGACGGCAGTCACGCCGTCATCGTCGGCGACACCCCGCGCGACATGGCCACCGCCCGCGCGGCCGGCGCCCGGGCCGTCGCGGTGGCCACCGGCGTCAACAGCGCCGAGGAACTGGCCGCCGCCGGCGCGGACGTCGTCCTGCCCGATCTCGCCGACACCGCCCGCGTGCTGCGGGCGATCACCGGACGGGGGCAGGCGGCGTGACGGCGGTGGACGGGCGGGAACCCCCGGCGCAGGTGCACGAGGTACTGGCGGCGAACCGGTACCCGGGGCGGGGCGTGCTGTGGGCCAGAACGCTGGACGGCAGCTGGTGCGCGGGCTACTTCCTGACCGGGCGCAGCGCGGAGTCCCGGGCCCGCAGCCTTTGCCGGAACGGCGGGGCGGGCACCGGAGGAGCGGTCCCCCGGGGGGCGGCCGCCGGGGGAGTGGGCGAGCTGACGGTCGCGCCGACCACTGCCTCGGGCCACGACCCGCTGCGGCACTACGCCGCCGTCCGGGAACGGCGGGACGGCTGGCTGGTCTACGGCAACGGTGAGCAGGTGGCCCAGGTGGCGGAACTGCTGGAGGCGGGACGGACCCCGGCGGAGGCCATGGCCGGCCTCGCCTACGAGCCCGACCCGCCGATCTTCACCCCGAGGCTCACCGTCGCGGTGGATCTGCGGCCGGAGAACCGGGACGACCCGTCCGGTGCCGGTCCGGTGGCCTGGTTCGGCGCCGCGCGGCGCAGCCGGGGCGGGCGGACCGCCCCCGACCTGCTGACGCTGGCGGTGCGCGGCCTCGCCCCCGGGGACGCCGTGCTGATCACGACCTACCGCTCGGACGGGCAGCGGGTCGAGACCGGTGAACCCTTCGTCGAGGCGCGGACCGGGGCCGCCGACGCGGGCGCGCTGCTGGAGGAGGTCTGGGGCGCGCTGGCCGCCGAGTACCGGGTGGCAGCGACGGTCTTCGAGCCGGGACGGCTGGCCGACGGCCTGGTCCGGCACCGGGCCGACGCGCCGGCGGGCTGAGCCCGGCCGGCGCTTCTCGGGCGGGGCTGCGCTGCGCGGTCCGGGCGGGGCACACTGGAGGCATGTGCCGCAGTATCAAGACTCTTCGCGCCCCGGCCATGCCCGTCGTGGAGGACGAGGACATCCGGGCGGCTGCTCTGCAGTACGTCCGGAAGGTCTCCGGCTTCCGGGCTCCGGCCGCCCACAACCGTGACGCCTTCGACGCCGCCGTGGCCGCGGTGGCGGAGGCCACCCGGACCCTGCTCGCCGAACTGGTGGTCAGGGGCGCGCCGCAGGACTCCGCCTCCTGACGGTGCGCTGTCGCCCCCTCGATCGGAAGGAATCCGCCGTGCGGCCTGCGCCGGGTGAGGTCCTGCACTTCTCCGAGGACCCCGGGATCACGCGCTTCGTCCCGCATGTCGCCGCCACCGCCCGGCAGGCCGAGGCCTATGTCTGGGCCGTGGACTCCCAACTGGCACCGGGCTACTGGTTCCCCCGTGACTGCCCGCGGGCGATGGCGTGGACGGTTCCGCAGACGTCCGCGGCGGACCGGACGCTGGTGCTCGGGCCCGGGGGCGGGGAGCGTGTCCACGCCGTCGAGTACGGCTGGCTGGAGCGGATGCTGACCGTCCGTCTGTTCGGCTACCGGCTGCCGGCCGCCTCGTTCCGGCCCTTCGGCGAGCCCGATCCGCACGCGATGGTCGCGACCACGCCGGTGGTCCCGCTCGGCCCGCCCGAGCGTGTCGGCGACCTGTGGGAACTGCACCGGGAGGCGGGCATCCAGTTGCGGGTCCTGGACAACCTGTGGGAGTTCTGGGACGGGGTGACCGCGAGCACGCTCGGCTGGGGCGGGATCCGGTTGGGGAACGCCCGGCCGCGCCGCTAGCGGCGCTGTCAGCAGGGCCTTCCGCCTGTCGGCCGCTCGGCCTCAACGGTGCCCGACGGGGCGACGGTCGGTCGGTCGGGCCGGTGGGATGGGCGTGGACGGGAAGTCCCGGGGACCGGTCCAGAGCGCGGGGACGGCGTCGCTGCGGCGGGCGAGCTCGTGCGCTATGGCCTCGTAGTTCACCCGCCACCCCTGGAAGTCCGCCCAGGCGTCCGCGGCCGACCGGTCCACCGGGAAGCCGGTCAGGGCCACCATGTCGACCGCCGCGTCGAACTCCTTGAAGGTCAACCGGATCGGGGACTCCGGCGCCGGGTCCTCGTCGAAGTCGATCCGCAGCGAGCGCGCGATGTCCCGCAAGGCGGTGAACCCGGCGCGGAGCACCAGCCGGGCCTCCGGCGGCGCGCTGCGCGGACTGACCGACAGGTGCAGCGCGGCGGCGTCCAGCACCGTGGTCAGGCCGACGATCCAACTGCGGTTCGGCTTCGGCGAGCGGAACGACAGCAGCACCGGATAGCTGGAGTGGCTCTCGCCCAGGTCGGCGGCCAGCCGCTCCCAGTCCCGGTAGAGCTCCGGGAGCGCGGTCTCGGTGTCGACCAGCCACTGCCGCGCCAGCAGCTCGGGCCCCCAGGCCGGCTCGCCCGCCCGCGAGGCCAGCAGGGTGACCTCGACCTCGCGCCGGTTGTAGGCGCTGTAGAGGGTGGGCAGGTAGGAGATCTGCAGAGCGATGACGATCGGCCCGGTGGCGGCGGCGAGGAAGTCGACCGAGGACAGCCGGAGCCGGTCGCTGCTGGCGTAGCCGAGGGTGAACAGACTCGACCCGGCCTCGCGGAAGGAACTGCCCCAGGGCAGACCGGAGAAGGCGTGTATCAGCAGCCCGTAGGCCCCGAACATCCCCCCGAGCCAGCAGACGAGCATGACCATCAGCATCAGTGGCGCCAGCCAGGTCTGGGCCCGGTCCTGCGCCCGGTATCCGGAGCCGAGTCCGGCGATGGTGCGCAGCAGCATCCGCAGCACCTGCCAGGTCCGGAAGACCAGGGCGGAGTACAGCCCGCGCGGCACGACCAGGGTGCGCAGGATACTGGCGAAGGTGAACAGCAGCAGCAGCGCGCCGAACAGTCCGGAGATCAACCTCATGGGGGACATTGTCACCGGGGCGGGCGGCCCGACCGCGCACGGCACGGCCACTGCGTGCCGCGCCGGGCGCCGGGCGTGGCGGCGGAGGTGGCGGCGGGCTTGGCGGCGGGCTTGGCAGCGGGCTCGGCAGCGGACGCAGCGCGGGCTGCTCACCCTGCACCGCGCGGTGTACCGGGCCACCGGCGGCGTGGTGGGCGCGTGGTACTTCGGGATGCCGGTCCTGCTGCTCGGCACCAGGGGTCGGCGCACCGGGCGGACGCGGGTGGCCGGGCTGGTCTTCGCCCGGGACGGGGGCCGCTATGTCGTCGGCGCGAGCGACAACGGGGCGCCGCACCACCCGGGCTGGTACTACAACCTGATGGAGTCGGGAGAGGGAGTGGTGCGGTACCGCCGGACGGTGCAGCGGGTACGCGCCGCCGAGGTCGGTGCGGCGGAGTGTGAGCGGGCCCGGCTCTGGGGGCTGCTGTTGGAGGTCTACCCGGGCTTCGCGGAGCACCAGGCCCTGGCGGGCCGGCTGATTCCGGTGGTCGTGCTGACTCCCGAGCTGACGCCCGTGCTGACGCCCGTGCTGACTCCCGAGCCGGGGCCCGGGTCGGGGCCCGGGTCGGGCTAGGCCGAGGCGACCCAGGCCATCCGGGTCTCCTCGGCGATGCCGCGGGCTATGTCCGCGGCGGTCCCGGCGGGGAGACCCGCGGTCTGGCTGCGACGGGCGTGCAGGGCGAGGCGGTCCGCGCCCTCGTTCAGTGGATGACCGCTGTGCCCGCGCACCCAGCGCAGTTGGACCGGGCCGGGACGCTGCGCCAGCAGGTCGCGGATCGCGTGCAGGGCCACCCGCGCGTGCCCCGTGCGCGCCGAGGGATCGCGCCACGCGCCTTCGCCGCGCAGCGGTCGCAGGTCGTGGACCAGCCGTATCGCGGCCCGGCTGTCACAGTGCACCGTGACCGGCTGGGCCGCCGGTATCGCAGCCAGCAGGGCGCGAAGCGCGCACAGTTCGGCGTGGACCGGCTCGCGGCAGCTGACCCGGCCGAAGCCGAAGTCGCCGCCGGAGGTGACCCACCCCCAGCCGCCCTGCTGGGCATGGCGGCTGAAGGAGCCGTCGGTGGCCGCCTGGATCGGTGGCCAGCCGATGCCGACCTCGTCCAGGGCGTGTTCGGCGGCCCGCTCCGCAGCGTTGATGAGGTGCCGTCCGCCGACCATCGACCGGGCGGACGCCGGAACCAGTGACGGCAGGCAGGCCGCGAGTTGGTTCAGGGCCTGGAGCAGGGAGGGGTCCTTGCTCAGCAGCAGGTAGGTCACGCCCGGTGCCCGGCCGACCGCTGTACCGGACTGGGCGGCCGGGGTGCGGTCGACGGCCGGGACGGCGTCCCCGCCCGTGGCCAGGAGCGCGCCGAGCGCGTCGAGGACCGCCGCGGTGCCGTCGCCGCCGTTCGCGGTCACGCCGCTGCGGACGGCGCCGTGCTCGTCCGTGAGCGCCCAGGCCCAGCGGCCTTCGCGGAAGGCCGTGGCCAGCGCGCAGAAGACCGATCCGGGGCGGCCCACCGGTTGCGGCGCGGTTCGCGCCGGGATGCCCAAGGGGCTGGGATGCATGGCTCGGTCCTCCTGGTCCGCTCGGCACCGCGGCCCGGCGCGTCCGCCGCGACTCCGGGCACACTCACACTGTGCCCCCAGCCACCGACAGTCGTCGCCCCCTCGGTCGGAACCCGTCGGCGGATTCGGCTGATTCCTGGATCACGGGGGCAGAGCGGCGCAGTGCGGCGGGCCCGCGCGCCGTCGTCGTCCGGGCGATGCGCCCTTCGGCAGCCCCCGGAACCTTGCCGAGGACTTCCCGACGCTGGTCCACGGTGCGGTGGCCTACTCGCCGTCGGCCCAGGTCAACCCGAGCTTCCCGGACGGAACCGGCAATGCCTGGAGCCTGGCCGGAAAGCCGGTCCCGCCGGGGGCCGTCCCGCTGCAGCGGGTGAGCGGACCGGTCCTGGCCGTCGCCGGCGCGTCTGGCAGTCCGCGACCTGGGCCCGGCAGATCGTCACCGAACTCGACGCGGACCACGACCCCTATCCCCACCAGGCGCTGGTCTACCCCGGGGCCGGGCACGAGGTCGGGACCGTCCCCTACCTCTCCGAGCAGACCACGGTGATGAACCCCACCAGCTTCGCCGAGGAGAACCTCTGCGGCAGCCGCGCGGGCGACGCCACTGCCCAGGCCGAGGGCTGGCCGCAGGTCCTGGCGCTGCTGGCCGGTCTCGGGACCGGACAGCGGTAGCGGAGTCGGCGGGGAGTGGAGTCGGCGGAGGGAGCGGAGTCGGCGGGAGGGGGCGAGCAGGGTACGGGCGAGCCGGGGTCAGGCGGTCGAGGGTGAGGGCGAGGGCGCGGGCGCGTCGGCGAAGGGCAGCGGGCGTTGGAAGACGACCATGGTGCGTCCGGGGCCGTTGTAGTCCTCGACCACCGTCGCCTCGAAGCCCAGGCTGCGGTGGAAGGTGACCGAGCCGGTGTTGGCAACGGAGGTGATCGCCTTCAACCGCACGGCGCCCTCGCGCTGCGCGGCCTCCGCGAACGCCGCATAGAGGCGGCGTCCCAGCCCGGAGCCCCGGGTGTCGTCGCGGATGGCGATCAGATGGACGTAGCCGGTGCCGGTCGGGGTGACGAAGCCGACGAGGTAGCCGGCGATGCCCTCGGCGTCCCTGGCGGCCAGACAGGTCGAGCCGAACTCCTGCACCAGCGCCAGTTGGTGGAGGGGGCGAAGGTCGCGGTCGCCCCAGTAGCGGGAATGGTCCGCGAGGACCTGGTGGACGTCGGCGACCTCGGCCCGGGTGATCTGCGCTGCCGTGCGCTCCGTGCGGGCGGTTCCGGTCTGGCTGTTCTCGGTGGACATGGCAGCCATCATGGCGGGCGGACCTCAGTGCGCCGACTGGGAGGCCGCAGCCTGCGGGTGGAGGTCGGCGAGTCGCAGCAGGTGGACCGGCGGCTGCGGCAGTGCCAGGGTCGACGCGAGCACCGGTCCCGGCGAGACATGGACGAGTTCGCCGGACGCCAGCAACCGCCAGCGGGGATCCTCGTCCATCCGCTCGCTGGCCACCACCACGCAGGAGCGGTCCGCCAGTTCGGCGGAGCTGGCACGCAGTCGGCGGCGGCGGTCGGCATGCTGCAGCGGCTCCCCGGGCCCGTCCCCGGGGGCGCGGCGATCGAGGACGTAGAGCTCGTGGGTGTCGGGGTAGCGGAGCGCCCACAGCCCGTCCGCATCGGCCAGAAGCAGATTGAGGCAGTACAGCGGCAGCTGCTCGGCCGCCCAGCCGACGGCGGCGGTGATCCCGGCACCGACGTCGCCGCCGTGTCGGTGCACCTCCTCGGTGAGGAGGGCGAAGAACCGCTCGGAGTCGGTCTGGCCGTGGACCGTGCGTGCGACGTCGACGCCCAGTTCCGTGAGCCGGGCGTCCAGCAGGTCGAGGCCTCCGACGACGCCGTTGTGCGCGAACAGCCGCCCGTCCTGCTCGAAGGGGTGGGTGTTCTCGACGGTCAGTCCGCCGGTCGAGGCGAAGCGGACGTGGGCCACGAACGTCGTCGACTCAAGCTCCCGCGCCTCCTGTGCGAACTCGGTGTCCTGCCAGGCCGCCAGCGGCTGACGGAACGTCAGCGGGCGTCCGTCCCGGTCGAACACCCCGATCCCGGTCCCGTCCGGATTCGCCCGACTCTGCGCCTCCAGGCTGTCCGGGGCACCCACCAGCCAGAAGGTTGCGCGAATCCGCTCGGGCGCGCTGCACAGACCGAAGAGGCGACACATGGTGGTGCACATCCCCCGGCAGCCTCCTGGCCAATCACCGGGAGAGCCGTCTCCTCCGCCGAACGGACGGATACCGGGTGGCGGGAGGACGTGGTTATGCTGGCACCGCGGTCGTGACTGGCGCTTGGGTGGATCACCACCGGGGAGCGATTGCCTTCGGTTCGAAGCCGCGCGCCTGGGCGACACCCCTCTCACCCCGGGACCGCCCATGACCGCACAGCCCGCCGCACAGCCCACCGGACAGCCCACCGCACGGCCCGCCGACGCATCGCTCGGCAGCGCCCGGCTCATGACCGGGACCGAGCTGGCCGCAGCCGTCGTCGAACGCTGCGCCGAAGCCGCACGCAACCTCCGCGAGACCAGTGGCGTCACCCCCTGCCTGGCCACCGTGCTGGTCGGGGACGACCCGGCCTCCGTCACCTATGTGGCGATGAAGCGCAATCGCTGCGCCCGGGCCGGCATCGAGTCCCGCCATGTCGCGCTCCCCGCCGACACCACCACGGAGGAACTGGTCGCGGCGGTGCGGGCCCTGTCCGCCGATCCCTCCGTCCACGGCATCCTGCTCCAGCACCCGGTACCGGAGCACATCGACGAGCGCGCGGCGTTCGAGGCCATCGACCCGGCCAAGGACGTCGACGGGGTGACCATGTGGTCGTTCGCGGCGATGGCCTTCGGCCTGCCCGGCTTCCACGCCTGCACGCCCGGAGGCATCGTCCGGCTGCTCGACGCCTACGGGATCGATCCCAGCGGTCGGCACGCGGTCGTGGTCGGCCGCAGTCCGATCCTCGGCAAGCCGCTGGGGATGCTGCTCCTGGCCCGGGATGCGACGGTCACCTACTGCCACTCCCGGACCGTCGGCCTGTCCGACATCATCGCCACCGCCGACATCCTGGTCGCGGCTGTGGGCCGGCCGGAGTTCATCAAGGGGGCCGACATCAAGCCCGGGGCGGTCGTCATCGACGCCGGATACAACCCTGGCAATGTGGGCGATGTCGACTTCGCGGGGGCGGCGGCCCGCGCCCGGCTGATCACGCCCGTGCCCGGCGGCGTCGGACCGATGACGATCGCCCTGCTGCTGGAGCAGACGGTGGCCGCCGCCGTTCGTCAGACGGCGACGGCCTGAGCGGGGTTGCGCGGGCCCCGGGCTGTCAGTAGCCGGCGATCGGGGCCGCCGCGTGGCTGACGGCGACGGTGTGGGTCACCCAGACGTCCTCGACCTGGACATGGAGCAGCGCCGACGTCGGCTCGGGCAGGTAGTTGGGCGTCCCCTCGTGCCGGACCAGGCCGCTCTGGAGATGGGTGCTCGGCGCGATGGCGAGGATGCTGCCGGCGAAGGGGGCGGTGATGGGTCGGTGGACGTGTCCGGCCAGCACCCGGGCGACGTTGCCGTGCCGGCCCAGCACCTCGGCCAGGGCCTTGCCGTCCTCCAACCGCATGCCGTCCAGGAACGGGATGCCGATCGGCATCGGCGGGTGGTGCAGGCAGACGATGGCCGGAGCGTCGCGCCTGCGGGCGAGGACCGTGTCCAGCCACTGGAGCTGGTCCTCGCCCAGGCGGCCGCCGCCGGAGCCGGGCACCTTGGAGTCCAGTACGACCACGGTGAAGGCCGGATGGTCCACCGCGTAGCGGGTCTGCCCACCGCCGCCGAGGAAGCCGGTGCCGGCGAAGGCCTCCACCATGGCCCCGGGTTCGTCGTGGTTGCCCGGCACCAGGTGCAGCGGCAGCGGGAAGTGCTCGATGACCTCGCGCAGCGCGGCGTACTCCTCGGGCCGGCCCCTCTCGACCAGGTCGCCCGTGATGACGACGCAGTCCGGCAGCGGGTCGAGCGCGAGCAGCCGCCCCAGCGCCCGGCCGAGACCGATGGCCGGTGCGCTGCCGAGCGGGCCGGTGGTGAGGTGGGGGTCACTGATGTGGGCGATGGATGCGGTCACCTCTGCACGATGCACCGGGCCCGGCGCGGAGGGCAACGGATCATGCTGTCGGCGTAGCCGTCAGGGCGACAGTTCGGCTATCCGGGCGAGGTCCTCGTCCGGGGCGGTGAACGTGACCAGCTTCCGGTCGGGGTCGTCGGCGAGCTGCAGCACCAGGTGCTGCAGTCGTAGCTCGCCGAGGCGGGGATGGCGCAGCCGCTTGGTGCCGGAGCTCAGCGGCACGACGTCGTGCCGGGGCCACCAGTCGCGTACCTCCGGGCTGGCCGACCGGAGGCGGTCCAGCAGCGCGGCGAAGCCGGCGTCCCCGGGATGCCGCGCCGCAGCGGCGCGGAACCGGCCGAGCAGCGCGGACGCTTCGTGCTCCCACTCGACCATCACCTCCCTGGCCTCGGGGGCGGTGAACATCCACCAGAGCTGGTTGCGGTCCTCCAGGGGGAGCGCAGGCCAGTCGGTCCACAGCGCCCGGGCGGCGCGGTTGGCCGCCAGCACGTCCCAGTAGCGGCCGGTTACGTAACTGGGGCAGGGGTCGAGCCGGTCGACGAGCGCGACGAGCGCGGCGGGGGCCGTCTCCGGCCGAGGCGGGCGCGCGACCGGCGGGACGCCGTGGACGAGCTCGTGGATGTGGACCCGCTCGGCGGCGTCGAGGCGCAGGGCGTCGGCCAGCGCATCGAGCACCTGACGGGAGGGGCGCAGTTCGCGTCCCTGCTCCAGATAGGTGTAGTAGGTCGCTGAGATCGCGGCGAGCTGGGCGACCTCCTCCCGGCGCAGCCCACGGGTGCGGCGCCGGGCGCCGGGTGGCAGCCCCACGTCAGCGGGTTGCAGGCGCTCCCGCCTGGAGCGCAGCAGATCCCCGAACTCCTGGGCCCGGTAAGCGGTTTCCGACATCCTGGCACTTCCATTACTAGGAAGAACGACCTGTGGTTACCAGTGTAGGGACAAAGCTACGGTCGCTTCATGACCACGAATTCGCACCTCCAGGAAAGCCCCGCGGCGGCTCCTGTCGCTGTCCGCAGTGAACGTGTCGTGATACCGCTGGACGACGGTTCGTCGATGGGCGGCTATCTCGCGCGGCCCTCGGTCGAGGGCGACCTCCCCGGCGTGGTCGTGGCCATGGAGCTCTTCGGCGTGGACGCCGGAGTCCGGGGCGTCTGCGATCGGCTGGCCGCGCTGGGCTTCGTCGCCCTCGCACCGGACTTCCACCACCGCACCTCTCCGGATGTCGAGCTGCCGCGCGACGAGGCCGGCCGGCAGCGGGGATTCGAACTGCTGCACAGGATGAGCCGGCCCCAGCTCCTGGTGGACGCCCGTGCTGCGGCCGACCACCTCCACCGGCTCGGCTGCGAACGGCTGAACATGGTCGGCATGAGCCTCGGTGGGCACATCGCCTGTCTGGCGGCCACCCAAATCGACTTCGAGGTCGTGGTCTCCTTCTACGGCGGCTGGCTGGCGACCACCGACATCCCGCTGAGCCGTCCGGAGCCGACCCTCGCACTCACTCCGCGGATCACCGGCCGGGTGCTCTACCTCATCGGCGAGGAGGACCATGTCGTCCCGCCCGACCAGCAGCGGGAGATCGAAACCGCGCTGCGCGAGGCCGACGGCGGCCACCAGTACGTGTCCTACCCCGGGGTGGGCCACGGCTTCCTCACCGCCGATCCGGAGACGGCGGCGGACGCCTGGGCTCGGGCCGAACGCCTGCTGACGGAGGGTCGGTCCGCCTCCTGACCCGGCGGTTCCCGGGCCGGGCGGATGGCCGGACGGGGCGGTACGGGATCCCGCCCGCTCGGAGACCGTGAGGCCGACCGGGGCGACGCCGCAGGCACGGACGAGGTGCAGCAGGAGCGAGCGGGCCGCTCTGCGGAGGCGCTGCTTCATCTCCGTCCCCTCTCTGTACAGTCGATCGAATGACTGAAATCGGAAGCCCTGACAATGGATTGGTTGTGCTGGAGCACGACTCCGGCTGGGCGGCCCGGGCCGGGGCACTGACCGAACGGCTGCGCTCCGCACTCGGACCGACGGCCCTGCGGGTGGAGCACATCGGCAGCACCGCGATTCCGGGGATGGCGGCCAAGCCGATTTTCGACGTCCAGGTCAGCGTCGCGGACCTGGACCAGGCGGACCGCGCCTTCGCCGAGCCGCTGGCGGAGCTGGGCTTCCAGCAGCGGCCCTTCCACCAGGACCATGTGCCCGCCGGATCCGACGACGACCCGGCACGCTGGGCCAAGCGCTTCTGGAGCCGCCGGACCGGTGGGGACGTCAACCTGCACGTGCGTGTGCTGGGTTCCCCGAACGAGCGACTGGCCCTGCTCTTCCGCGACTGGTTCCGGGCCCATCCCGAGGCCGTGCCCGCCTACGCCGCCTTCAAGAGCGTGCTCGCCGGGAACGTGTTCGACATCGACGTCTACTCGGACGTGAAGGACCCGGTGGTCGATCTTGTCGTCGCCGTGGCCGAGCCGTGGGCCGCCGCGACCGGCTGGACCGCCCTGGCGGCCGACGGGGCGCCGGAGCGGGTTGCCACCGCCGTGGCCGGTACTCCTGCCGCGTAGATCTTTTTCCGCTCGTACTAGAGTCACTGCATGCTCATTCACCCCATTCCGGGTCGGCGCGCTCCGCGGAGGACGCGGTGATCGGTGCGCTCACAGCCGCGGTCGCCATAGCGGCGCTGCTGCTCGCGGCCTGGTGCGGCGTTGCCATCGCGCGCGACCAGCCGACCAAGGACTGGCACCTCATCGGTATGGCCGTGGTGAGCGTGTTGGCACTGGCGCAGCTGGTGGTCGGTATCGTCGAGGTGGCCAACGGGCACAAGGCCCAGAACGGCACGGTCATCTTCTTCGCCTATCTGGTGGGCGCAACGCTGGTGGTCCCGGGCGCGGCCTTCATGTCGCTGCTGGAGCGCACCCGCTGGGGTTCGGCGATCGCGACGGTGGGCGGCGTGGTGCTGGCCGCATTGGAACTTCGGTTGATCGAGATCTGGGGAAGCGGACATGGCTGACACACAGCAGACGGGCGAGGGCGTGGTAGTCGCCGACCCGTCCCCGGAGGCCGTGGCGGAGAGCGCCGCGCCGACCGGGAAGACCCGGAAGATAGGAGAGGGTCCGGGACGACTGCTGGTGAGCGTGTACGGCGTCTTCACGGTCGCGGCGGGCTCGCGGTCGATCTACCAGCTGATCGCCCAGTACCACCGGGCGCCGCTCTCCTACATCCTCTCTGCGGCCTCGGCGGCGGTGTACGCGTTCATCCTGGTGACGCTGGTGCGCGGCGGTGCCTCCGCGCGGAAGCTCGCCTTCTTCTGCTGTGCCGCCGAGCTGGCCGGCGTGCTGATCGTCGGCACCCTGACGCTGGTGATCCCCTCGGCCTTCCCGGACCAGACGGTGTGGTCGTACTACGGGCTGGGCTATGTCTTCATCCCGCTGGTGCTGCCGGTGACCGGGATGCTCTGGCTTCGGCGGACCCCCGCCGACGAGCAGCAGGGCTGAGCCGGAGCGACCGGAGCGACCGGGCGGGAACGACCGGGTGGAACGCACGGAGTGGAACGAACGGTGTGGAACGGCTCGGCGTCAGCGACGCTGGGCCGTTTCCGCGTCCAGGGACACCGGCGCCCCCGTTGTCGGGCGCAGGGCCCGGAGCCGCTCGAAGGCGGTCGGAGTCGGCCGGTGGCAGAGGAACTCCCTGATCTGCCTCGCGCAGTCGAGCGGACCGGTGGTGCCGGAGTCGACCTCGACGTCGTAGGCGCCGTGGGCGTGGACCTGCTCGATCTGCCGGGCGGCGAGGCCCGGCGGGCGGTCGCCGCGGACGAGCTCCCGGCGCTCCAACTCCGGCAGCGCGCAGCGTATGCCGACCAGGACGACGCGCTGCGGGTCGAGCAGTTCCAGGCAGTCCAGCAGCCGCCACTCCTCACTGAGGATGTGGTCCACCACGATGTTGTTGCCGGCGGCGGCCATGCCGGCGACGGCCCGGTGGAAGCCCATCCAGGTCTTTCTGAGTACGGTCGGCAACTCGTCCGGCGTGATCTGCCGGCCGCCGCGGATGGCATGGAAGCTGTCGACCGCCATGCGGTAGTAGACGTCGTCGAGCAGTGGGAGCAGTTCCTGGGCGATGCTCGACTTCCCGGAACTCGACGTGCCGTTCAGGAAGATCACCAGTCCACCGGGCTCGCCGGGGAGGTCTGCTGCTGTGGTCATGTTCCACTGCCCGTTCGATCGGTACGACACCTGCAACTGATCATGATCCAGGGCGGAGCGGCCGCTGTCCACGGGGTGTGTCCGTGAGCGGGTGGTCGAGGAGTACGGGGGGACGGGGTGACCGCGGGGTGTGGCATGGTCGGCCTCTCGGTGTGTGCTGACACCTCGAAGAGCAGGCCGGCCGACTGTTCGTTCCTGTGATGAGCGTCACTTGGAGCCGATGGAACATTCGGTCCTCCGGTCGCCTCCTGCTGTGTGTCGGAAGGAGACCGTCGTGGAGATGACACCCGTTCGTACCGCCGAGTTGGTGCGGGCCGCGCAGCACGGCGATCAGCTCGCGGTGAGCCAACTGCTCGAACTGCTCACGCCGTACGTACGTCGGCTGTGCGGACCGATCGCCCTGGCGGACGGCGCGGACGCGACCCAGGAGGCGCTGATCGCGGTGTTCCGGAAGCTGCGGCAACTGTAGCAGCCCGAGGCGCTGTTCGGCTGGGTGCGCGCCATCGCGGTACGTGAGGCAGTGCGCCATGCCCAGCGGGTCTCCCGCTCCGAGCCGGCCGACCTCGGCGAGGTCCCGGCGCCGGGCGACCCGCAACTCGCCGCCGACATCCGCGATGTCCTGCGGCGGCTCTCACCGGAGCACCGGGCCGTGCTGGTGCTCCGCGACCTTGAGGGCCTGGACGAACAGCAGACCGCACAACTGCTCGGGGTGGCCGCCGGCACGGTCAAGTCCCGTCTGTCCCGGGCCCGGCTCAGTTTCCGAAGGGCGTGGCAGGTATGACGTACGAGGCAGGAGCAGTGCCCGAGGACTGGCCGGTGGCCGACTTCGACCCGGTGCGACAGCTGCGGGTGATAGCTGCGGTCACCCCCGGGGCCAGGATCCATGAGCGTGTCATCGACGCACCCTTCGCGGCGGTCTGGGAGGTCGCCGCCGACCTGGAGCGGATGCCGCAGTGGCTGTCCGACATCAGGTCGGTCCGCTACCGCGGGACGGAAGCCCTGGTCGTCGGCCACTCCCGGCTGCGCGCCAGGTTCGACGTCGAGAACAGTTCCGGGTGGTGTCTGATGCGCAGCCGGTTCCTGCTCGGGGGCATGGCCGCCCGGCCCGAGGAGGAGGGCACCCGGTTCGCCGTGCTGGGCGCCCTGCGGATACCGCTGGCCGGACTGGTGGAACCGCTGCTGGGTCCGATCGTCTCCCGCACCGAGCCCCGTTCGGCTCGTCGTTTCGAGGCGCTGGTGCGGGCGCGTTGACGGATCGGTCGTCGGCTCAGTCGACGGCGCGGTGGGCTGCGACGGCCCCGTGGAACAGGTGGAGGGCATCCGTGCCGGCGTCCCCGAGGCAGGCGCAGCACAGCGCCAGCAGCAGGGCGAAGGTCGCCAGCGCCAGCATCCGCTGAGCCGGGCGCGGTGCCAGGGGCGGCGCGAGCAGTGACCGCACCCGGCGCGGCACGGGGCCACCGGTGGCGGCGAGGGCCGCGTTCCGCCAAGGCCCTGCCGGACTGCTCCCCTGTGCGAGAGCGGCCCGGGCCACCGCACGCGCCACCAGGCCCCGGTCGCCGACCGCCTCGGCCGCGTCCTCGTCGGCCCAGCGCTCCACCGCGTAGGCGCCCTCCTTGGCCAGCGGGCGCAGCAACGGGCAGGCGGCGGCGGACAGATGCAGCACGAGCAGGAAGAAGTGGTGCCGTTCGCGCAGATGGGCACGCTCGTGGGCCATCAGGGCCTCCCGCTCGGCCGGTTCCAGCGCGTGGAGCATGCCGGTGGTCACCACCACCCGGCCGGGTATTCCAGGCGGACCGGGCAGGGCGAATGCCTCCACCTGCGGATCGTCGACCACCAGCAGGTCGCCGCCGTCCGCGTCGGTCGCGGGCGACCGACGGCACTCGGTGAACGCGGCCAGCAGGACCCGTCCGCGTCGACGGGCCGACACGACGATTCCGACCAGGGCGCACAGCAGCGCCGCCGCACCGGCCGAGGCGACGCCGACCGGGATGGAACGGAGTCCGCTGACCGCCAGTAGCCCCAGCGAGCCGAGCCAACCCACCGCCGCCACCAGAGCCGCACCGGTCAGCACCCAGGTCTCCGCGCGCGGAGACAGCCGCCGGGCCAGTGCCGGGCCCACCACCGCGAGCAACAGGGCAATCAGGAGGGGGACATAGACATTGATCCGCACCGGACTACGACCCTTCGTCGCCGCGCAGCAACTGCTGGACCAGGCGCTCGTCCTCGTCGCTGAGCCGGGAGACGAACCGGGCCAGCACCGCCCGGCGGTCGGAGCCCCGGTCGAGCAGACCGAACATCCGCTCGGCGGTGTCGGCGGCCTCGTCGCGCAGCGGCGCGTAGGCGTACCCGCGGCCGGAGCGAACCCGGGTGAGCTGCCCCTTGGCGTGCAGCCGCGACAGAATGGTCAGCACCGTGGTGTGGGCCAAGGCGTCGGGCAGTTGCGCGCCGACCTGGGCCACGGTCAGGTGGCTGTCCGCCGCCCACAGCACGGCCATCACCGCCGCCTCCAGCTCTCCGGCGGCCCGCCGCCTGCCCGCCTCCATGTCGGCCTCACTCTCTGTGATCGTCCCCCTGGTACCGGAGCCGACGCCTCGAAGCAGAGAAGGCAGGGAAGAGGGAGGAGCGCTCCACGTTACTGCACGGTCGAGGCCGGACACGGGGAGGGAACCGGGTGTGACTGGAGGCGGCGGGGGCGGCGGGGGCGGCGTGCAGGCGCTCGCACCGCCGGACCGCTGCGCCCCAGGTTCCGGAGGGTACTACCGAGGCGTCCGCCCCGACGCGGTATCGCTCGGAGAAAATCCTTGTGTTCACTCGTCCGGGAGTCTGTCGCCACTGGTCCGGCAGAAGTGGCTACGTTGAGTGAGTGGCACGTTCCACAGCCGGGCCGAGTCCCCGAACTCGCTCTGTCGATCACCCTCGACGGGCCTCGGGGTCCCACCCGAGCCGGTTCTTCCGGTCGGTCTCCGCCTCGGATCCGCCGCCGTTGAACCGGTACAGCTCCGCCCTGCGGCTCGCGCGGTCGGACTGCCCGGCCAGGGCGCCTCGGCGGACCCCGCCGCCAGAGCAGTGGAGGAAGAGTCATGCGATTCACCGAGGGGATGCTGAAGGACGACACGGCTCTGCTCGTCCTCCAGGCCGTCCCGGGACGGTGGGGGGTGCGGGATCTCCTGCGAGGGGAGGAGCGACGCGAGGAGGAACGGCGCGTGGAGGTGTGGCGGGGTGAGGGACGTCGGGTTGAGGACCCGCGGGGTGAGGACCAGCAGGGTGCGGATCGGCAGGGTGCGGATCGGCAGGGCGAGGAACGGCGGGGTGCGGCCTGGCGCGGTGCGGAGGGCTGTACGGCGGAGCGGTGCTGGAGCCGCTGCTTTCCCGGGCAGCCCTGCGAGATCTCCGCGGCGCGGGCCTACCTGGCGGAGGTGGTCGGACAGGCGGGCTGCCGGGAACTGGCCGACGACGCCTGCCTCCTGGTCAGCGAGTTGGCCGGAAACGCGGTCCTGCACACTCGCTCGGGCAGTCCCGGCGGCTTCTTCGTCGTCGCAGTGGAGAGCTGTTCGGACGGTCTGCGGATCAGCGTCACCGACCAGGGCGGCCAGGACGTTCCGCAGGTGCTGCACGAGGAGCGGGAGGAGAGCGGACGCGGCCTGTCCATCGTGGAGGCACTGGCCCGCCGCTGGGACGCCTACGGCGACCGCGAGAGCCGGACCGTCTGGTGCGAGCTGGGCTGTCCGCAGCCCTCCGCTGCTCCGCAGCCCTCCGCTGCCGGCTGCCCGGACTGCGGCTGAGCCACGAGCGGGTCACCACCAACGCCGGCCACCACCGTCAGCACCACAACCGTCAGCACAACCGTCAGCACCAACGCCGGTCACCAACTCGCGCCGCCGCCGGTGGGCGGGGCCACGGCCCGGAGCTTGTCGGGGTTGAGCTGCAGCCGCAAGCCCTGGATGCGCCCGTCCGCCAGATCGAGCACCAGCACCCCGGTGGGCTGGTCCGCCAGGCCGAACAGTACCCCCGACTGGCCGTTGACCTTGGTGAACTCCACGGCGTGGTCCCGCACTCCGGGCTTGGCCAGCACTCCCAGCAGCCAGCGGGCGACGTGGTCGGCGCCGTACAGCGGCCGACGGGCAGCCGTGACCTTGCCGCCGCCGTCGGACCAGGCGGTCACGTCCGGCGCCAGCAGCGCCATCACCTCGTTGAGGTCACCACCGGCGCAGGCGGCCAGGAACTTCTCGGTGACCTGTCGGCGCTCTGCGTCGTCCGTGTCGTAGCGGGGCCGGCGGGCCTGCACCTGCGCCTTGGCCCGGTGGGCGGTCTGCCGGACCGCCGCCTCGCTGCGGTCGAGCACCTCGGCGATCTCCGCATGGGAGTAGCCGAACACCTCGCGCAGGACGAAGACCGCCCGCTCGATGGGGCTGAGCGACTCCAGCACCACCAGCATCGCCAGCGAGACCGAGTCGGCCGTCTCCGCCTCCTCGGCGACGTCAGGTGCGGTCAGCAGCGGCTCCGGGAGCCACGGGCCGACATAGGACTCACGGGTGGCCCGGGCCGAGGTGAGCCGGTTCAACGACAGGTTGGTCACCGTGCGGACCAGATAGGACTTGGGGTGGACCACCGTTCCACGGTCCACCCCGGCCCACTTCAGCCAGGCGTCCTGCAGCACGTCCTCGGCGTCCGCGACGGTCCCCAACATCCGGTAGGCGGTCGCGAAGAGAAGCCGCCGGTACTCGGTGAAGGGATCGTCCTGTGCAGGGGCTCGGAAGGTGTCGACCATGGATGTCACGCTGCCAGGCGACCCTCCGCCTCGGCAAGCCCCCGCACTCCCCGCCGGCTGCCCGCCGAGCTCGGCTCCCAGCCGAGCTCGGCCTTGGCCCTGGTGTTGCCGAGCCGCAGATCGGTGCCCATGATGCCGTGGGCCGGCGGGGTGGCCCGCAGTACCCACATGGGCACGGACATCGGGCGCGGGGTGCCGAAGGCCTCCGCGACCGCCCGTACGTGGTCGGCGAAGCTGACCGGGGTGTCGTCGGTGATGTCCAACAGGTCGGCCCGGACGTCGTTGCCCGCGCCGAGGCCCAGCCGGGCGACGTCGTGGCCTTCGCCGGTGAGCCTCTCGGCGGTCCGCTGTCCCAGAACGCCGCTTCCGCCTGCGATCAGAATTCTCAGGGTGTCCGTCCTCCGTCGGCGCCGACCATCGATCCTGCCGATGCTCGTGGGACCGATGTCCGGGCCCGGATGTGACATCAGTCGGAAGTGGCCCGGATCACCCGCGCGTCCCTCCCGGCCGTGCGCTCGGCGGCACTGGTGGCCAGCTTGTCCAGCAGCCCGATGAGCATGGTGCGCTCGGCCGGGGAGAGCCCGTCGACCAGCGCGGCCTCGCGTCCGAGTACCGCGTCGACCGAGCTTTCGATCAGCGCCTGGCCGGCCGGGGTGAGCGAGACCAGGACGGTGCGCGTCCCGCCGGGCCCCGGCGCCCGGCGGACGAGCCCCTCCCGTTCGGCGCGGGCCACGCGTTGGGAGACGGCGCCCGCCGTCACCAGGGTGCGTCGGGCGATCTCCCTGGTGCTGAGGGTGTACGGCGAGCCGGAACGACGGATCACGGACAGCAGGTCGAGGGTGGCCGCGTCGATCCCTGCAGCGCGCAGGACCCGACCGCGATCGTCGGCGAACAGCTTCGCGAGGCGCCAGATCGGGGTGACGATCTCGATCGATGCGGTCGGCGTGCCCGGCCGCTCGCGCTGCCAGGCGGCGGCGATCTCCGCAGCCGGAGTGGGCGGACTCCCGGGCACGCGAGCAGGGTCCCGAGCAGGGTCCCGAGCAGGGGCGGGGTCGGCAGCGGGGTCGGGGGCAGGAGCGCGGTCGGGTTCGGTCGTGGGCACGGACATGCTGCGGGTCCCTGTGGCTCTCGGCTATGTTTAGACCTAAACGTACAGCAGTAGGAGGAGCCTTGTCCCGCATCGTGCTTGTCACCGGAGGTACCAGCGGCATCGGCCGTGCCGTCGCGGCCCGGTTCGCCGCTGACGGGGCCCGGGTCCTCGTCACCGGACGCCATGCCGACACGGTCGAGCAGGCCGTCGAGGAGCTGGCGGTGTACGGCAGCGTCCGCGGTGCCGTCTGCGACTCGACCGTGCCCGCGCAGGTCGCCGAACTGGGCGAGCTGGTGGGCCCGGACCTCGATGTGCTCGTCAACGCGGCCGGAGGACTGCCCGACGTGCCGTCGGACGGCATGGCGCCGCTCGACGCCCTGCTCGCCCAGTGGCAGGCCAATCTGGCGCAGAACCTGCTGGGGGCGGTGCTGACCACGGCCTCGGTCCAGGAGAAGCTCTCCGCGGGCGGCACGGTCGTCAGCATCGGGTCGATCGGCGCGGAGCGCCGGGGCGGCTCCTACGGCGCGTCGAAGGCGGCGCTCGCCGCGTGGAACGCCTCGCTCTCGGCGGAGTTCGGCCCGCGCGGCATCACCGCCAACGTCGTCTCGGCCGGATATGTCGCGGGGACCGGGTTCTTCCGCGGCGGGATGACGGACGACCGGCACCGGGCACTGGTCGAGGAGACCCACACCAAGCGCCCGGGAACGGTGGCCGACATCGCCGAGACCGTCCACTTCCTCGCCTCACCCGGCGCCGGCCACATCACCGGGCAGACCATCCATGTCAACGGCGGGGCCTTCACCACGCGCTGAGCGCAGAGGCGGACAGCGGGCGGCGGGCGAACAGCGGACGGGCGGCGGGTCGACCGTGTCGGAGCAGCGCCACTCCCCGGCGGTGGGGGTCCGCGGGGGAGTGGCGCAGGCCGGCTGCGGGGGAAGGTCAGCCGGTGTAGGAGTCGAAGATCTTGGTGAAGTCCAGCGGCTGCTGGCTGATCTCCGAGCAGGCCGGGAGGCCGGAGGCCGAGCCGGCGCAGGGCTGGTCGCGGTCGACGGACCAGAAGGCCAGTCGGCCGAGGTGCGCGGTGTCCGCCCAGGAGACCAGGGTCTGGGCGTCGGCCTCGCTGAAGATCTCACCGGAGGTGTCGTTCTGACCGATCATCGGGGTGACCCCGATGTTGGCGTAGGTGTCGGAGGGCCAGTCGGCCTGGGCCTGGGCCAGGGTGCTCTGGGCGGCCTGGATGGCCTCCTGGCCCATGTCGCCGGTGAACGAGCCGCCGTAGTCCATGGCCATCACGTTGATCAGGTCGATCCGGGTGCCGTCCTGCTTGGCCAGGTTGAGGAAGGCCACGCCGTCCGCCGCGAGGCCGGTGGGCAGCACGGGCAGGGTGACCGAGACGACCAGGCCGGGGTTGGCGGCCTCAAGGCCGTTGATGGCCTCGAACCGGAGGTTGTTGTCGGCGGTGTAGTCGAGCGGGGCGCCCTCGATGTCGAAGTCGATGTGGGTGACGCCGAGGCTGTTGATCACCTCCTGGTAGGCCGCCTGGAGACTGGCCTCGGTGGTGCAGGCCATCGCCAGCTCGGTGCCGCCGGCCCCGCCGAAGGAGACGATCGGGGTGGCGCCGTCGGCCTGGGCGGTGGCGATCTCCTGGGTCATCGCCGGGTCGTTGTTCACCGGCAGGGTGTCGCCCCAGATCGGGTTGCAGCCGGAGGAGATCACGAAGGCGGCGGTGTAGTTCTTCAGCCCGGCCTTGGCCGCCGAGTTGAGCATCGGCTCCTGGTCGTTGCTCATGTCGACGTAGGGCGCGACCTTGCCCACGCTGCCACCGCCGCCGCCCGAGGTGGCGGTCGAGGAGGGCGAGGCGGAGGCCGAGGCGCTGGCGGACGCGGACGCGCTGGCCGAGGCGCTGGCGCTGGCGGAGGCCGTCGGTGAGCTGCCGCCGCCGGGGCCGGTCAGCGAGAAGTCGTCGGCGTAGTAGGCGGGCTGGGCGTACCAGCCGTGGACGTACACCTGGAGCGAGGTCTGGGTGGAGCTGGTGGTGATCGAGGTGGACAACTGCTGCCAGCTGGTCGCCGACGGCGTCCAGCTGTCGGTTCCACCGGTGATCCCGACGTAGACGTACGAACCCTCGACATAGCCGCTGAACGTGTACGTGGTGTTGGGAGTGACCGTCACCGTCTGGGTGCACTGGGCGTCGTCGGAGCTGGTCGGCGTCGCCTGGAGGGCGTGCGAGCCGGAGTGCACCGGCGAGCCGACCACGGCGGCGGTGCCCGTGTCGCAGGTCCAGCCGGAGAGCGAGCCCGCTTCGAAGCCGGGGTTGGCCAGCAGGTTGGTGGACGCGGCCGAGGCGGGTGAGGCGAGCACGGCGCTGGCGGCGCCGCCGACCGCGGTCAGGGCCATGGCGGCCATGACCGCGGTGAGGCGTCGGCCGGAGCGGGGCGGTGTGGGGGTAGTGCGCACGGTGTCGTGCTCCTGTCTGCGGTACGGCGGCAGGGGGCTGACGACCGGTCACTCATCCTTGGGGGTGGCGGAGTCACAGGTCGGTGGGGGAGCGGTGCCTGCCGGTGCGGATGTAGCAGTGCCGAAGGAGCAGGCGCCTCGCGAGTGGCGGCTGCTCCGTACCTGCCAGTGAATGTGGTCCAGACCAATGAGGTTGTCAAGGCCATGAAGGAATCTGTGCGGGCCTGTTGGTCCGGAACGGGAGCAGCACGCCGGGGGACGGCAAGTGCCCTGCCCCGGAAGGGAACAGGGGCCCGGGCCGGGGGTGTGGTGACCGGACGGAACGGGGGCGGACCGTCGGTCAGGCGTGGCGCTCGGCCAGGCTGGTCAGCAGGGCGACCGCCTCCGCCGCGCGCTCGTGCGGGACGAAGAGGTGGTCGTGGTGGAATCCGGCCACCACATTGCAGCTCACCCCGGCCTCGGCGAGCACGTGGGAGACGGCGGCGGTGAGGCCGACCGCCGCCAGCGCCGAGTGGACGCGCAGGGTGATCCAGCCCGCGACGTAGTCGTAGCGGAGCCCTGCGCCGTCGGCCTCGGACTGGAGCGCGACCAGGGTCAGCCCCTCCGGCTCCGCGACGGTGACCACCGGCGTGACGCCGGGAGGGACGAGGGCGTCCTCGACCGTGGTGAAGACGAAGCGTCCCGGGTTCAGCTCCGGTCGCATGCCGCCCAGCAGTCGTTCCAGGTCCAGTTCGCCGCTCACGGGGCTCAGCGTAGGCGGTCGACGGCCCTGTGGCCGGGAGCGGTCAGCCGTGGCGTCGGCGGACGGCGGCGCCCAGCGGCACGATCTGTCCGCAGGCGGCCAGTAGCAGCCCGCCCACGGGAACAACCGCGATGCCGATCAGGATGGTGAGGAAGCCCACGACTCCGGCGAGGAGCAGGGCGGAGCCCAGCGCCCAGGCCGCCCGGCCGGCCCAGGGGCCGGAGCGTCCGGCGGCGGCCGAGCGGAGCAGCAGGCCCACGAGGAGTGTTGCCAGCAGCGGGATCGCGACCAGCAGCAGCACCAGGTATCCGCTGTCCGCCACCAGGGTCACCTGCGCCGTCGGCAGCAGGGTGGTGGACGCGTGGAGCGCGCCGGCGCCCGCGCCCACCGGTGCGGTCGCCGTCGCATAGGCCGGAGGGCTCTGCGGGGTGACGATCGGTAGCACCAGGGCGAGGATCAGCAGGGCGAGGCTCCACGCGGCCGCCAGGCCGACCAGGAAGGCGGCGACACGCTCCGGGCGCGGGGCCGAGGGCGCCGATGAGACGCTGCTGTTCAAACCGATCGCCATGACGACCCCCGTCGCTGTGGTGGGGAACAGGCCGTACTGCCCCCGTCACCTCCCATCTTCTCCCTCCTGGACCGCCGTTGGTACCCGTTCGGCGCCCCGTGTGCTGTGCCCCGCGCCACAGTGCCGCCGTGCCGGGACGCGGGGAAACCGGGCGGGCGACCGGGGCGGGGGACCTGGGCGGGGCACCAGTGCCCCGCGCTCAGTGGTGGAACAGCCGGAGGCCGGTGCGGACCAGGGTGATGCCGTGCTCGCGGCAGGCGGCCTCGACCTCCCCGGAGCGGATCGACCCTCCGGGTTCGGCGATGTGGTCCACGCCGTGGCGGCGGGCGTGGTCGACGTTGTCGCGGAACGGCAGTGCCCCGTCGGAGGCGAAGGCCACCCCGCGCAGCGAGCCCTGCCAGGACGCGCGCTGACCCTCCGTCAGTGACCGTGCCGGTGCGGTGAGAACCTCCCCGAACCGGGCCCGCTCGTCGGCGGTGAGGTCGCCCTCGACGAACCGGATCTGCCAGTTGATCCGGTCCTGTCGGCGAACCTCGGGGCGGAACGTCAGGGACCGGACGGCGGGATGGCGGCGCAGCCACCAGGTGTCCACCTTCGATCCGGCCAGCCGGGTGCAGTCGACCCGGGACTGCTGCCCGGCGCCGATGCCCAGGGTGACTCCGTCGCGCACGTAGCAGACCGCATTGGACTGGGTGTAGCGCAGGACGGAGAGTCCCAGCAGCAGGTCCTCGCGGGCGCGTTCGGTCAGTGGGCGACCGTCGGACGCCGTGGCCAGGGAGTCGGGAAGCGGAGCCAGGTCGCGTTCCTGGGTCAGTCGGAGGCCGAAGACCTCCCGGGTCTCGTGCCGGGGTGACACGAACGCCGGATCCGCCTCGATGACCAGGAAACGGCCCCGCTTCTTCCGGCCGAGAGTGGCGACCGTGCCCGGCTCGAAGCCCGGGGCGATGATGCCGTCGCAGACCAGTCCGCCGAGCAGGTCGGCCAGTTCGGCGTCGACCGGGTGCGACACGGCGGCGAAGTCGCCGTAGGAGGACTTCGGGTCCGCGTCCCTGGCTCGCAGATACGCGGAGGCCGGACCGCCGACCGCCGAGCCGGTGAGGCCGTGCAGTTCGGCGGTGACGGCGTCGAGCGGACCGGCGACGGCGGCGCCGGCCGGTGAGACGTGCTTGAACGAGGCGGCGGCGGGGCGGCCGAGCAGGCCGGACGCCTCCCGCACCAGCTGCCAACTGTTCAGCGCATCGAGCAGGTTGATGAGCGACGGTGACCCGTTCAGTACTCGCACCGGCCAACTTCCGGGGGTCACCGGCTCGGCCGGAGCCGCCGCCTGGTGCGGGTTGGTGCCGTAACGCAGTTCCATGACATGCCTCCTCAGCGGGACTTCGCTGATGGAGGCGCCCAGGCGGTCGACGCTCGCATCGGAACGGGACCGCTCCCCGGTGGTCGTCCACCCTCGCCAGTCGCGGCCCGGCCCCCACCCTAGTGGGTGCGGGGACGGAATCCGCTCCGCCTCGTCCTGCCGGACGCCGTCGGGCCGCCCCGGAGTGAGTGGAGGCGGCCCGACGGATGCCCCGTTCGGAGCGTTCGGAGCGTTCGGAGCGGACGGAGCGGACGGGTGGATAGGTGGACGTCGGGCCGGAGAGGCTGGGCCGGAGGGCGCTGGGCCGGAGGGCGTGGGTCTAGAAGATGCCGGCCCCGACGACGATCTGGCCCTCGACGTCGGGGGCCACCGCAGCGAGGCGGCTCTGGACCGACGTCAGGGTGGCGACCTCGGACTCGGACAGGGTCGCGATCACCGACTTCTGCTCATCGCTGAGCTGGTCCACCGGGGTGCCGGCGTCACGCAGCGACTGGAGTGCGTCAAAGGGCATGGCGGATTCCTTCCGAAAGGTCGGCGGCTGGCGACAACCATCGTGCGGACGCCTCCCGGGTCGGGCAAGGTGTGCCGGACAATCGAACCGAGAAATCGTGGCGTTGACGACTGATCAGAATTCCTGCCGTTCCGGTTCTCGCTCGCCGCACTTTCCGGGCGCGGCCGACCGGCCGATCGAATTCCGATGATCGGACCGTTGATTTGGCCGCTGATTCGTCAGTCGATCCGGCTGATAGCCAGTGAAGCGGCGGATCGGGAGCGGATAGGGAGCGGATCCGGCGTGGGTCAGGAATGGATCAGGAATGGATCGGGAATGGAGTGCGGCGCCTTCGGGGCGGGTCCGGGAGGAGCTCCGGTCCGCGGTCGCGCTCCTTCGCCCGCCGCTGTCGCGACGGCGGCCGGCGCCGTCCCGGGTGGCTCCGCGCGGGCGGACGGCGCCGCTGTCGCTGGGGCGTGGCGGGCGTGACGGTGCCCGGGAGTCGTAACTGTCCGTGATCAGTCGTCAACGCCACAGTTCCTCGTTGCCCGGGCCCTACGAGCCTTGTGCCGTCTGCCGAGGGCCCGCATCATGAACTCGCCCACCTCTCCTGCTCACGGTGAAGGATTCTGCGATGTCCTTTGACGCACTTCAGGCCCTGCGTGATGCCGGTACCCCGGTCGACCAGCTCAGCTCGGAGCAGCAGGCGGTGATCTCCACCTTCGCCGAGTCCGAGGTGGCCACCCTGATCTCGGTTCAGGGCCGGCTGGCCGACGTGGCCGGCGACGTCGAGGGTCAGACCGTGGTCGGCGTCGGCATCTTCTAATGCCCGAGCGAGGATTTCGGCCGTCCCCGTCGAGCAGTTCGGGGGCGGCTGATTGCGCCACTGTACATGCCGCCCCTGCTGCTTCGCCGGCCTGAACGGATGCCTACGTGGTTCATATCGCCGATGTCCTCGCCAGACGCCACGTGCCAGCTGCGGGCCTTTTTCTCTCGCTCACCCGAAGATGCCCGCTGAGTTGCGCGCACTGCTCCACCAATTCCACGATCCGCAGCGAGGAGCACGCGGCCGCGCCGTTCGTGCGGCTGGTCGAGAGTTTTACGCCGCAATCCCGTCCTGAGTTCGTCTTCCTCACCGGTGGGGAGGCGCTGCTGCGGCTGTCGACGGTGCGTCGGATCGCCCGGGTGGCACGGGAGCGGGGATCAAGGACGGTGCTGATCACCGGGCTGTTCTTCGCCCGGGCGCGAGGCACGGTACCGGCCCGGCTGGCCGAGGTGCTGCGGACGGTGGACCACGTGGTGGTGAGCCACGACCGCTTCCACGCCCCCGAGGTCCCTCGGGCGCACGCCCTCGACGTGGTCGCCGAACTCCTCGGTCTGGGCGTCGACACCAGCTTCCAGCTGGTCGCGGACGGTCCCGACGACCGCTACATCGCCGAGACCGTGGCCGAGATCCGGGCCCGCTTCGGCGATCGCGTGCCCGCTCTGGTCGCCCCCCTCGGTGCGGCGGGACGCGGAGCCGCGCTGCTGGACGCCGTCGAACTGATCGACACCCTCCAACCCGGTGTCCGGCCCGGCGGCCCGCCGCCACCGAGCGGCCCGCCCGCGCCCGTTGCCGCCTCTGCCCCTGCTGCCGCCGCACCCGCGCCCTGCGCGATGGCCGCCTGGCCCACCGTCGCCTACGACGGAACCGTGGTCGCCTGCTGCAGCCAGGACGTGGTGGACGGCCCGGCCCCCGAACACCTGGTCCTCGGCCACGCGGCCCGGGACCCGTGGTCGTTGATCGCCGAGCGCTGCGCGGAGAGCCCGACCCTGCGCGCGATCCGGACCTACGGGCCGGAGCTGCTGACCGACCGGTTCGCGCCCGGCTGCGCCTCCGGGGGCTACTGCACGAGCTGCCTCCGGATCGGCGGCCGGCCCGAGGTGCTCCGGGGCGCGGAGCAACTGGTCCGCGAGCCGGTGTTCCTGGCGACCGAGGCGTTGGTGGTGTTGGCGCAGACGGCCGCCGGTCCGGAGGCCTTCGCCCGGCGCTACGGGGTCCCCGAGTACGCCGGGCTGCTCACCCTCGGGCGACCGGGCGGGACCGACCGCGAACCGGTCGGGGAGGCGGGCTGATGCGCAGACTCAGGCTCGACGACGTGGACCGGATCCGCTACCGGCGCGGCAACGCGGTGCTGCTGTTCCTCACCGACCGCTGCCCGGTCGGCTGCCTCCACTGCTCGGTCGACTCCCGCCGGGACAGCCCCAGCGTCCGCGACCACGAGCTGCTCCGCGACATCGTCGGATCGCTCGCCGACTACCGGCGGCTGTCGATGGTGGGCATCTCCGGCGGCGAGCCCTTCATCGAACGCCGGGCGCTGAGCCACGCGGTGGAGACGCTGTCGGACGCCGGCAAGAGTGTCGTGCTCTACACCAGCGGGCTGTGGGCCAGGGCCGATCCGGTGCCGCCCTGGATCCGGCAGGTCCTCGCCCGCACCTCCTGCCTCTTCCTGAGCACGGACGCCTTCCACGCCAAGGCGATCGACGACGGCCGCTTCGTCGCCGCGCTGCGGGCGGCGGCGGACCAGGGGGCACCGGTCGTGGTCCAGGTGCTGGACCGGCCGGACGACGTGGCCGAGGCCAACCGTCTGCTGGGCGCGGCCTTCGGTGCGTCCTGGCCGAGCCATGTCGACCTCAATCTGCTGGTGCCGCTCCCGTACGGCCGGGGTGCGGCGGTCTTCGGCCGCCCCGCCGAGGCGCGCGGCGACTCCTTCCCCCGCTGCCGGATCGCCGCGACCCCCGTGGTCCGCTACGACGGTGCGGTCACCGCCTGCTGCAACGAGTCGCTGATCGTCGGGCACGGACCGGAGCGGCTGCGCGAGACCCACGCCGACGGCGCGGCGGTGGTCGACGCCCTGGAGCGGATCTGGGGCGACCCCTTCCTCCGGATCCTGAACAGCAGCGGTGCCGCCGCCGTGACCGCGCATCCCCGCTACGCCCCGCTCGCGGAGCAGAAGTTCCGCGGGATCTGCGACTTCTGCAAGCACGGGCAGGAGCTGACCCCGGCGCTCGGCGCCGACACCGACCCGCTGCTGGCGGGGATCGCCTCGGTGGCCGAACTGACCGCGGCGCGGCCGCAGGCCGCCGGAATCCGGAACAGGTGACCAAGGTGACGACGACCGACCGGCCCGCCCCCGCCCCGGCAGGCCCCGCCGCCGAGAGCCCGAGTACGCGGCTGCGCGCCGCGATGGGGCTGCTGCTGCCGGCGCTGAGCGGTGCGGGCACCCGGCTCTGGTACCGGCAGAACCTGGCCGAGGTGTATCCGCGCTACCTGGTGGCGATGCATCAGGTGATCAGGGCCAGCGTGCCGTTGATGGAGGACGCCGTGCGCGCCCTCCGCGCAGTCGGCGACCGGGGAGCGGCCGGCGACCGCGGAGCAGCCGGGCGAGGCGCCGGGGACCGACTGATCGTCGACTACCTCGAACGCCACATCCCGGAGGAGCGCGACCACGACGACTGGGTGCTGGAGGACCTGGAGCGGCTCGGCCACACCGTGGACGGCGTCCTCCGCGTCCACCCCTATCCCGCGGTCGCGACGCTGGCCGGTGCCCAGTACTACTACATCCGGCACCACGATCCGGCCGCGATCATCGGCTACATCGCCCAGTTGGAGGGCTACCCGCCGGACGAGGCGCTACTGGCCGCGGCAGCCGAGCGGACCGGACTGCCGTTCGCCGCGTTCCGGACCATGCGCAAGCACGCCCATCTCGACCCGTTCCACCGCCGGGACCTCGACCTGCTGGTCGACGCCCTGCCGCCGGATCCGCACCGCAGCGCGCTGATCACCGGTAGTGCGCTGGAGGCCGGAGCCGCGCTGGTCACCCTGATCGAGCAGGTCTGCGCGCGTCCGCCGATCGGCATGCCGGCCCCCGCCCCTGCCAACGCCCCTGCCGACGCCCGGGCCGACGCGGACGCGAGGGGCTGAGTGGCCGATGACGGAGAACCAGGTCCAGCGGGGCACCCGGCCGGACAACGCCGGTGGTCCGGCCGCCGTCCACTGCCCCACCTGCGCCTCCGTGGTGCTCCCGGGCAGCCGCTACTGCCCGATGTGCGGGATGCCGATCGCGGTCGCCCGGCCGGAGCCCGGGCGCGGCAGCCAGGCCCGCAAGAACGTGGTGGTGCTCTTCACCGACCTGGTCGGCTTCACCCGGCTCGGTGAGCGGCTGGACCCGGAGGCGCTGTCCCGGCTGCTGGACTGCTACTTCCGCGCCGCCACCGACGCGGTCGCCGAGCACGGCGGCGTGATCGAGAAGTTCATCGGGGACGCGGTGATGGCGGTCTTCGGGCTGCCGGTCTCGCACGGGGACGACGGCGTCCGCGCCGTCCATGCCGCGCTGCAGCTGCACGGTGAGATCGCCCGGCTCAACACCACCGCGATCGGCGACTACGGGGCGGCGCTCGAACTGCGCACCGGCATCGGCGCCGGTGAGGTCGCGGTGTCGACCGCGCCCGACGGGACGTACCGGGTCGTCGGCGACGCGGTCAACACCTCCGCCCGGCTGCAGCAGGCGGCCGACCCCGGGCAGATCGTGCTCGGCCACACCTCGGCCTGGCTGGTCCGCGGTGCGGTCGACCTGGAACCGGTCGCGGAGGTCATGGTCAAGGGCAAGGCGGAGCCGCAGCGCCGCTGGATGGTCCGGGGGCCGGTCGCCGCGCCGACGGCCCCCGGACCGCCCTGATCGGCCGTGAGCGGGAGCGGGCGCTGCTGGGCGCGGCCTTCCGCCGGGTCGGTGAGCGGCGCCGGGGCGGACTGCTGGTGCTGTCCGGCGACGCGGGGATCGGCAAGACCCGGCTGCTGGCCGAGGCTGCGGCCGACTGGACGGACGCCAGGGTGCTGTCGCTGCGCTGCGCGGCCTGGGGCAGCCCGGGACCGCTGGAACCGGTCCGGTCCGCGCTGGCGGAACTGCTGGGCGCCGACTGGATCGGGGAACTGCCGCGGCAGTTGCCCGATGCCGCCGACGCCGGGCTGGTCGCCGAGCAGCTGGGCCGTGCCCTCGGCCTGCGCGAGGGCGGCACCAGTCCGCAGGAGACCGCCTGGAGCCTGCGCCGGGTGCTGGAGGAGTCCGCCCGGCGGCAGCCGCTGGTGCTGCTCTGCGACGACTTCCAGCACGCCGGTCCGGCCCTGCTCGACCTGGTGCGCGACACCGTCCCCGAGACCCGGGCGCCACTGCTGTTCGTGGCCGCCGCCAGGCCGGAGTTCAACGAGTCGGTGCCCGGCTGGGCCGACGCCGCCGGGGGCGAGCTGGTGGAGGTCGGGCCGCTGGACGCGGTGGACTCGTACCGGCAGGCCGTGCTGCTCTGCGCCGCCGCCCGCGCCGAGGCTCCCGCCACCGGGGCCGCGGCGGAGGCGTGCAACGCGCTGCGGGCGGCGGAGGTGGCGGCGGCGGCCGAGGGCAACCCGCTCTTCGCCGAGCAGTTCGTCTCCGCGCTGCTGGACGACCCCGGTCTGGCGGTGCCGCCGACCGTGCAGGCCCTGCTGGAGGCGAGGTTCGACGGGCTGCCGAGCGCCGAGCGGCGGCTGCTGCAGCGCGCCTCGATCGTCGGACGCGATTTCGCCGCCGAGGAGTTGGAGGCCCTGGCCGGCTTCGATCCGGCCGTGCCGCTCTACCCCGGTCTGGACGGGCTGCTCCGCCGCTCCGCCCTGGGCCGGACCGGCTCCGCCGCGGCGGGCCCGGGCGGCGGCCAGGCGCTGCAGTTCGTCCCCGGGCTGCTGCACGACGTCGCCTACGGCAGCCTGCCGAAGGCCGAACGCTCCAGCATCCACCAGCAGTTCGCCCGCTGGCTGGACCGGTGCCCGGACAGCGAGCCGGAGGTGATCGGCCATCACCTGGAGACGGCCTACCTGCTCGGCCACGCGGCCGGCTCGGCCACGGTGACCCCCGCGCTGGCGGCGGCCGCTGCCGGGCGGCTGATCGAGTCGGCCCGCCAGGCGGACGCCAGGGGCGATGTCAGCACCGGCGCGGCCACCCTGCGACGGGCGCAGTCGCTGCTGCCAGCGGGCGATCCCCGGCAGCGGGCGGTCGGACTGCTGCTCTGCGACCTGGAGTCCGAGCTCGGCGACCAGGCCGGCGCCGAACGGGCGCTGGACGCCGCCGACGCCGCGATCGGCGCGGACCCCACCTGGCCGGCCGTGGTCGAGCTGCAGCGGACGCTGGTGGCGGTGCGCAGCGATCCGGGCCGGCTCCAGCGGGCGGCGGAGCTGGTGGCCGCGACGCCCGCGCCGGAGGCCGCCCGGGACCACGACTTCGCCTTCCGCCGCCATCTGCTGACGGCCCACCTCCGGGTCTCCGACATGCGCTACGGCGACGCCGGCGCGGAGCTGCTGGCCGCGCTGGCCCATGCGGCGGAGAACGGCCGGGACCGGGACCGGGTGCTCACCGGCCTGGCCGAACTCGCCCTGTGGGGTCCCGAGCCGGTGCCGGTCGCGCTCGCCCGCTGCGAGAACCTCACCCAGCGGCTGGGCGGGGACCGGGGCCGACTGCTGCCGGTGCAGGCCGCGCATGCGGGGCTGCTGGCGCTGAGCGGGGACGTCGACTCGGCGCGGCGGCTGGCGGCGGTGGCCTTCGCGGGCGCCGAGGAGCTGCGGCTGACCCACGCCAGGGTCGTCCTGCGGCAGATGGCCGGGCTGATCGAGGCGCTGGCCGGGGACCACACGGCCGCCGCCACCGAGTACCGTACGGCGGCGGCGACCTTCCAGGACCTGGGCCGGCGCGGCGTCGCGGCCTCACTGGACGTACTGGCGGCCCGTCAGCTGCTGGAGCAGGGGGACGCCGTGGCCTCCGGCGCGCTGCTGGGGGCCTGCCGGGGGATGATCGATCCCGGTGACGTCGCGGCGCAGGTCTGCGCGGCCTCGCTCGGCGCGCAGCTGAGCTCGGCGGCCGGACAGCCCGAGGGCGCCGTGGCCGAGGCGACGCGGGCCACGGAGTTGGCCGAGCGGACCGACGACCTGCGCGGGCAGGGCGACGCCTGGCTGGACCTGGCCCGGGTGCTGCGGGCGGCCCGGCGCCCGGCCGAGGCGGGTGCGGCGGTGCGGCGGGCCACCGAGCGCTACCGGGCCAAGGGCGCGGCGGTGCTGACGGAGCAGGCGCAGCGGTTCGAGCGAGCGCTGCGCCTTGAACAGACGGGGCGGTCCGAGCAGGCTGGGCGGTCCGAGCAGGCTGGGCGGCCCGGGAGCCTCAACGGGACCGGGCAGGTGCGGCCGTGACGATGCCCGGGTTCATGCCGGCGTGGAGCACGGCCACCGACCAGCCGGGGCTGTCCTCGGTCTGGCCCGGCGCCTTGGACCGTGACTGGGCCTGGGGCGGCGCGGACGGCACGGGGGTGCGGGTCTGCATCCTCGACAGCGGCGTCGACACCGGGCATCCCCGGGTCGGGCCGATCAGCGGCACCTACGGGGTGGTCACGCTCCCGGACGGGACCACCGGCATCGACCACGACGACAGCGGCGACGGCGCAGGACACGGCACCGCCTGCGCCGGGATCATCCGGGCGCTGGCCCCCGGCGCCGCGCTGACCAGCGTCAAGGTGCTGACCTCGGGCCTCAGCGGGGCGGGCGCCGCATTGGAGGCGGCGCTCGGCTGGGCCGTGGCCGAGGGCTTCGACGTGATCAACCTGAGCCTGTCCACCCGCAAGCCCCAGGTCCGCGACCGGCTGCGCGAACTCGCCGACTCGGCCTACTTCAAGGGCTCACTGCTGGTGGCCTCGGCGCACAACTTCCCGGTGCTCAGCTATCCGTGGACCTTCTCCTCGGTGATCTCGGTGGCCAGCCACAAGCACGCCGACCCCTGGCTGCACTACTACAACCCGGAGCCGCCGGCCGAGTTCCAGGCCCACGGCGTCCAGGTGGACGTGGCCTGGGCCGGCGGCACGAGCATGCGGGCCACCGGAAACAGCTTCGCCGCACCGCACATGTCGGCGCTGGCCGCGCTGATCCTTTCCAAGCACGGAAATCTGACGCCGTTCCACGTCAAGGCGATGCTTCACCTCACGGCAGCAAACGTCGGAAAGCACGGAGAGGAGCCCCCGCATGGGCGCAGTTGAGCCAGGACCGCCCACCTTCACGGGCAGCGCCTCGGGGCGTGCGGTCCTGCAGCACACCGTGGAAATCGCCCGTACCGTCTTCGACGCCTACAGCGCGTCCATCCTGTTCCTGGACGAGGACACCGACGAGCTGGTGTTCGAGGCGGTGGCGCACCCCCAGGAGCAGCACCTGATCGGGATGCGCTTCCCGGCCGGGGCGGGGGTGGCGGGCTGGGTGCTCCAGTCCGGCCAGTGCATGATGGTCGACGACCTGTCCGCCAATCCGGCCTTCTCGCTGGAGACGGCGCGGTCCACCGGGCACATCCCGACCTGCATGATGGCCGCGCCGATCGTCGGGGCCGACGGCTGGATGGGCGTGATGGAGGTCATCGACCGCTCGGACAGCTTCCGGGGCTGCCTCTCCGACGTGACCCTGCTCGCGCTGCTCGCCGAACAGGCTTCGGCAGCCATGGAGTCGATCGTTCAGATGCACCGGCTCGGCGCCGCCGCCAGGGAGCCGGCGGCCGAAGTCCGGCCGGCGCCGCAGCGCCCGCCGCAGCCGCAGTAGGAAAGTGGCGCAGTGTCAGTGCTGAGCTCCCGGAAAGGCCCGCCGAACGTCCGTTGTCCGCCGTCGCATCCAGGGAAGGCATCGTGACCGACACCTCCTCCGCCGTCGCCCCGCCGACCGGTTCCGACCTGCCCCGGCCGACGTCCTCCTCCTCGCCCCTGCGCCACCGGGGCATCCGCGGGCTGCTGCTGTCCGAGATCATCTCCTCGGCCGGCAGTCAGATGACGATGCTCGCGCTGCCCTGGTTCGTGCTCGCCACCACCGGCTCGATCTCGCGGATGGGCTTCGTCTTCGCCGCCGAACTGCTGCCGGTGGCCCTGCTCGGGATCCCGGCCGGCCTGCTGGTGGCCCGGACCGGGGTGCGCCGGATCATGCTGGCCGGCGACGCGCTGCGGGCGGTGCTGATCGCGGTGGTGCCGGTGCTGCGGCTGTTCGGCGCACTGAGCTTCCCGCTGCTGCTGGCCATGGTCGCCGTGGTGGGGGCGGTGTCCACCCCCTATGTCGCGGCCCAGCGCCTGGCCCTCCCCGAACTCGTGGGCGAGGACGAGCAGTTGATGCTGCGCGCCGGCGGGCTGCTGGAGGCCGCGATCCGAGGCGCCTCACTGATCGGCCCGGCGCTGGCGGGCCTGGTGATCGGGCTGGTCGGCGCGGTCAACGTGCTCTGGGTGGACGCCGCGACCTTCGTCATCTCCTTCGCCCTGCTGACCACCCTGCCCCGGCCGGCCGCCGACCTGTCCGCCGCCGCGCGCAGCGAGGGCGTGCTCACCGGGGCCCGGGCCGTCCTCGGCGACCGGGTCCTGGCGACGGTGACCGGGGCCTCGCTGCTCTACGGTTTCTTCTTCCCGTTCGTCATCGCCTCACTGCCGGTGATGGCCGAGCTGCGGTTCGGGCACAACCCGCACACGGCGGGCCTGCTGCTCGGCGCCTGGGGCGGCGGAGCGCTGCTCGGGGCGCTGACCACGGGACGGTTCGCGGACCGGCTGAACCCGCTGCGGATGGGCGCGTACGCGGCGCTGGCCCTGGACGCGGTGCTGTGGTTCCTGCCCTGGCACTTTCCGGCGGCGGTGGTCGTGGTGGTCCTGGTCAGCTCCGGGTTCTTCACCCCGCTGCTGAACACCCCGCTGCTGACGCTGCTGCTGAGCCGGACCGAGCCGGCGGTCCGGGCCCAGGCGGTGACCTTCGTGATGACCGCCAATCTGCTGGCGGGACCGGTGGCCTTCGCCGTCTCCGGCTTCGCCTTCAGCGGGTGGGGTGTCGAGCCGGTGCTGGCCGTGGTCGCGGCCGGACTGCTGGTCTGCGCGCTGCTGCTGACCCGGCTCGCCTTCACCGTGCCGCAGCCGGAGCAGGAGGAGCAGCCGGGGGAGGAACCCTCGACCCGTCAGGAACCGCAGTCGCACCAGGAACCGCAGTCGCACCAGGAACCGCAGTCGCACCAGGAGTCGAAGCCGCAACCACTGCCGGAGTGACGCGGCCCGGCCCGCGGAGTCCCGGACCACCGTCCCCTCACCTCTCCCGGAATGGCCCCCATGGACGAGTCGACGCACAGCCCCGCCACCTGCCCCGCGCACGGTGCTGCCCGCGTCGTCCGCAACGGCACGGTCGTCCAGGCCCATGCGCGGCTGCAGAAGTACCTCTGCCAGCAGCCGGACGGCTCCCGGCACAGCTTCACCGGGCCGGTCCTCGGCGCGGCGGCCGCCGCACCGGCCCCGGGACATCCGCCGCGCCATCGCTACGCCGCCGAGTCGATCGCCCGTGGCCTGCTGGCCGTCGCCCGGGGCGCCACCTACCGGCAGGCCAGGATCGCGGTGCTGGGGGCGGGTTCGGCCGCCGGCACCGCCGACGGACAGCTGATCGCCCGCTGGGTGCGGTCCTTCGGCCCGGTGGCCGCGCGGCGGCTCGCCGGCGGCGACGGCCCCAGGGTGGCGGCCGCCTGCCGGCACGCGGTCGAGGGCCCGGGGGAGCGCTGGCTGCTCGCGGTCGTGGACGGGGCCTCGGAACGGCCACGCGTCTGGCCGGTGTCGGTCGAGCGCACGGTCGACGAGGCGGCCTGGCTGCGGCTGTTCGCCGACTACCGCTCCCGTCCGGACCTGGTGCTCTGCGAGGAGCCCGCCCAGCGCGCGGCCGCCGTCCACCGCTGGGGCAGCCCGGACGCCGAGTTCGGGGCCACCGGGCGGAGGGTGCTCTGGTTCGACTCCGGGGACGAGGGAGCGGAGATCGTCGGCCACCTGCTGCCGACCGACCTGGCGGGCACCGACCGCACCGACCGTTCCGTCCGCGCCGCCGAGCCGCTGCTCCGCCGGCTGGCCGTCCGTGCCGGGGCGATCCGCTCCTGCGAGCAGGCCCGGCTGATCGTCAACCTGATGGCGCTGGAGGCCGGCGGCGCGGTCACGGTGGAGTCCTTGGCGGCCGTGGTCCGCGATCCCTGAGCGGAGCGGCGGGCATGCTCCGCGGACTCAGCTCGCCGACCGCGTCCCGGCCGATCCCACCGGAACCGGTGGGGCCGTCGGGACGGCCGCGCCCCGAACCGCGGCCGCCTCCTCCGATGATTGCGTGCGGCGTTCGAGTCGGGTTGCCAGCAGGGCCAGGCCCAGGGCGGCGCCGGCGAACAGCGCACCCAGCCAGTCCGGCGCGGTCCAGCCGAGGCCGGCCGAGACCACCAGGCCGCCGGCCCAGGCGGACAGGGCGTTCCCCAGGTTGAAGGCGCCGATATTGACCGCCGAGGCGAGCGTCGGGGCCGCTGCCGCGAGGTCCAGCACCCGCTTCTGCAACGGCGGGACGGTGGCGAAGCCCAGCGCGCCGATCAGGTAGACCGTGACCGCCGCCGCGATCCGGTCGTGCGAGGTGACCGTGAACAGCGCGAGCACCACGGCGAGGGCGCCGAGGGTGATCCGCAGCATCGGCATCAGCGCGCGGTCGGCGAACCGTCCGCCCACCAGGTTGCCGGTGACCATGCCCAGGCCGAACAGCACCAGCAGCCAGGTCACCGAGGTCTCGGCGAAGCCGGTGACGGCGGTCGCCATCGGGGCCAGATAGGTGATCGCGGCGAAGACCCCGCCGAACCCGAGCACGGTCATCGCCATGGCCAGCAGTACCTGCGGATTGCGGAACACCGCGATCTCGTGGCGCAGTCGGACGCCGGCCGGCCGGGGCTGCTCCGGGACCAGCCGGGCCACGCCGAGCAGGCCGAGCACCCCCAGCGCGGCGACCCCCAGGAAGGTCACCCGCCAGCCGAAGTGCTGCCCGACCAGCGTGCCGAGCGGGACACCGACGACATTGGCGACGGTCAGGCCGGTGAACATGGTGGCGATCGCCCCGGCCCGCCGCTCCGGGGCGACCAGGCCGGCGGCCACGATCGTGCCGATGCCGAAGAACGCGCCGTGGGCCAGCGAGGCGATGATCCGACCGGCGAGCATGACGCCGAAGACGGGTGCGAGCGCGGAGACGACATTGCCGAGCACGAACAGGCCCATCAGCAGGACCAGCATCCGCCGCCGGGGGACACGGGTGCCCAGCACGGTCATCAGCGGAGCGCCGAAGAGCACGCCCAGGGCGTAGCCGGTCACCAGCAGACCGGCCGTGGGGATGGGGACGCCGTAACTGCCGGCGATCTGCGGCAGCAGTCCCATGATGACGAATTCGGTGGTGCCGATCCCGAAGGATCCGATGGCCAAGGCAAGGAGCGCCAGTGGCATGAGTCTGCCTTCCAGTGAGATTGCAGGGGCAGCTTGTACTCGTCAACAATAATTGCAGACGCTTCATAGTTGCAACCGCGCACTATCTCGCAACGAGGGGTACTCTGGGGGCACGCGAGGCGAACGGACGGTGAGGGCGACGATGACGGCGACGGATGCGGAGCTCACTGCGCTGGCCCAGGGCTGGTGCTCGCTCTCCGTGCTGCACGGGCGGATCGAGATGCACATCGAGCAGGCTTTGCTCGCCGAGCACGGTCTCAGCGTGCGGGAGTACTCGCTGCTGGACGTGCTGAGCCGGCAGTACGCCGGGGAGGGCGGACACCTGCGGATGGCCCAGGTCGCCGACGCGGTCGTGCTCAGCAAGAGCGCCACCACCCGGCTGGTCTCCCGGATGGAGGACCGGGGCCTGCTGACCCGCTACCTCTGTCAGACCGACCGGCGCGGGATCTACACCGAGGTCACGGACTCCGGCCGCGAGCTGCTGGAAGCCGCCAGGCCCACCAATCAGCGCGCCCTGCGCGAGGCGCTGGACGCGGCCTCCGGCGATCCGGAGCTGCTGCCGCTGGTACGGGCCCTGGCCGGGGCGGACGCCAGCGCCACCGCCACCACTCGCTGAGCCCTGGCCGCTCCGGCGGCTCGGCGGCCCCGCTCAGTGGTCCGACCTTCGGCGACCCCATTGTGCGGAGCTGGCCCTGATCCTGAGCCAGTGATGGCCGGAACTCTGTCATACATCGGATGTCTTGCTTGCCAAGGATGAGGCCCGCCGCATACAGTCCCCTGCGTCGGCCTATTCATCCGATCTTTCAATGGATCTTGCCGGCGTTCCGTGGGCCGTTCCGGTCCCACGCGCCGTGCTCGGTCCCTCGCGTGCACCTGAGGGGGCCCCGCAATGCCCGGAACCGCTGCTCGGATCATCGCCATGGACACGTTCGATGTTCGTTTTCCGACGTCGCGTGAGTTGGACGGTTCGGATGCGATGAATCCTGATCCGGATTATTCGGCGGCGTATGTGGTGCTGCGGACGGACGCGGGGGACGGGTTGGAGGGGTACGGGTTCGCGTTCACGATCGGGCGTGGGAACGATGTGCAGGTGGCGGCGGTGGAGGCGTTGCGATCGTTCGTGGTGGGGCGTTCGGTGGGGGAGTTGTGTGCGGATCCGGGGTCGTTGAGCCGTGACTTGGTGGGGGACAGTCAGTTGCGGTGGCTGGGGCCGGAGAAGGGGGTGATGCATATGGCGATCGGTGCGGTGGTGAATGCGGTGTGGGATCTGGCGTCGCGTCGGGCGGGGAAGCCGTTGTGGCGGTTTCTGGCGGATGCGGAGCCGGAGTGGTTGGTGTCGCAGGTGGATTTCCGTTATATCGGTGATGCGTTGAGTCCGGAGCAGGCGTTGGGGTTGTTGCGGGGGGTGCGGGCGGGTCGGGGGGTGCGTGAGGGGGTGTTGTTGGAGCGGGGGTATCCGGGGTACACGACGTCGCCGGGGTGGTTGGGGTACAGCGACGAGAAGTTGGCGCGGTTGGCGCGGGAGGCGGTGGCGGCGGGGTTCACGCAGATCAAGTTGAAGGTGGGGGCTGATCTGGCGGACGATGTGCGGCGGTTGGGGGTGGCGCGGGCGGCGGTGGGTCCGGGTGTGCGGGTGGCGGTGGATGCGAACCAGCGGTGGGGTGTGGCGGAGGCGGTGGGGTGGGTGGGGGCGTTGGCGCGGTTCGATCCGTACTGGGTGGAGGAGCCGACGAGTCCGGACGATGTGTTGGGGCATGCGGCGATTCGGGCGGCGGTGGCGCCGGTGCGGGTGGCGACGGGTGAGCATGTGCAGAATCGGATCGTGTTCAAGCAGTTGTTGCAGGCGGGGGCGGTGGATGTGCTGCAGTTGGATGCGGCGCGGGTGGGTGGGGTGAACGAGAATCTGGCGGTGCTGTTGCTGGCGGCGCGGTTCGGGGTGCCGGTGTGTCCGCATGCGGGGGTGTGGGGTTGTGCGAGTTGGTGCAGCATCTGGCGATGTTCGATTTCCTGGCGGTGTCGGGGACGACGGAGGACCGGGTGGTGGAGTACGTGGACCATCTGCACGAGCACTTCACGGATCCGGTGGTGGTGGAGCGGGTCACTACCGGGCGCCGTCGGCGCCGGGGTTCTCGGCCCGGATGCGGCCGGAGTCCGTCGCCCGTTACACCTACCCCGACGGCGAGTTCTGGGCCGCCGACCTCGCAGCCGGAGCAGCCGCCCAGGTGCTCCCCCCGGTCCCGGAGCCGGCGGCCTGACCGCCGGCTCCCCCTGATACGCAGTCACCCCGGCACGCCGGTAGGGAAACAGAGGAGCCGATATGAGAGTCGCCCTGCACACCCGGGTCCGCGCCGACCGGATCGACGCCTACGAGGCCGCCCACCGCGAGGTCCCGGCCGAGCTGACCGCCGCGATCCGGGCGGCCGGCGCCACCGAGTGGACGATCTGGCGCAGCGGCACCGACCTCTTCCACCTGCTGGAGGTCGAGGACTACCCGGCGATGATCGCCGCCCTGGAGGAGCTCCCGGTCAACGCCGCCTGGCAGACCCGGATGGCCGACCTGCTGGAGGTCGTCCACGACTACTCCGCCGGCGGCGCGGACGCGACCCTGCCCGTCGTCTGGCAGCTCTGACCGCACCTAGCCGGGGAGGACCGAGCGCAGGGCCTCGGGGGTGCGGGCGACGACGGCGTGGCCGTCGTCGGCGGTGATGATGGGGCGCTGGATCAGGATCGGGTGCTCCGCCAGCGCGGCGATCCACTTCGTCCGCGCCGCCGGCTCCTGGGGCCAGCTCTGCCGGTCCTTCAGGCCGAGCTCCTTGGCGACCGGCTCGTCCAGCCGGGCGATGTCCCAGGGCTCCAGCGCCAGTCGTCCCAGCACCGCCTCCAACTCGGCAGGCGTGGGCGGGTCCTCCAGGTAGCGGCGCACGGTGTATTCGGCGCCGGACGCGTCGAGGGCTCCGACGGCGGTGCGGCACTTGCCGCAGCGCGGATTGATCCAGATCTCCATCCGTCCAGCCTACGCAACCGGGCCGGTGCCGGGCCTGTGGCTCACCCGGCCTCCGGGCCCGGCGCGGGTGGCCTGAGGCCAGATCCGGCCGGTTCGGCCGTCCGGTCAGAGCTTGCGGCCCACGGCGGCGTAGATGCCGACGCCGTCGACCCGCAGGTCGCTCTCGTTGCGCCAGGCGTGGACCGGGACCAGCCCGGGCTCCAGCAGGTCGAACCCGGTGAGCAGTTCGCGGATGCGCGGACCGGAACGGAAGGTCAGGGCCGAGGCGGAGCGGCTCCGGTAGACCCGGCTCGCCTCGGCGTTGGCCTCCGCGACCAGCCTCGGGTCGCCGTCGGGCGCCGTGTCGGTCGTGGCGTGCGAGAGCACCAGGTGGCTGCCGGGCGGCAGGACGCCGGTCAGCTGCTTGAGGATCCCGTCCGGGTCCTCGTCCTCGGCGACGAAGTGCAGGACGGCGGCCAGGATCAGGCCGACCGGGCGGTTGAAGTCGAGCGTGGCGCGGACGTCGGGGTGGCCGAGGATCCCGGCCGGGTCGCGCAGGTCCGCCTGGATGACGCTGGTGGCGCCCTGGTCGCTGCCCGACATCAGGGCCCGGGCGTGGGCCAGCACGATCGGGTCGTTGTCGACGTAGACGACCCGGGCGGCGGGATCGGCCCGCTGGGCGACCTGGTGGGTGTTGTCGGCGGTGGGAATGCCGGTGCCGATGTCCAGGAACTGGTCGACGCCCTGCTCGGCGAGCAGCCGCACGGCCCGTCCCAGGAAGGCCCGGTTGGCGCGGGCGAACTCACGCACCTCGGGCGCCAGGGCGATGATCTTCTCGGCCGCCTCGCGGTCGGCCGGGAAGTTGTCCTTCCCGTGCAAGTAGTAGTCGTACATCCTGGCCGGGTGCGCCACGCTGATGTCTATCTGCGTGGGCGGGTGGTCGCCTTCGGTGACCGATCCCAGTCTCCCCAGCGGGTATTCCTCGGCAGACATCGTCAACTCCCCCTAGCTGCACAGATGTTCGCTAGCGTCCCAGGTTCAGGGTAGGCGGCGGCGCCGCAGGCTGTGGAGAAACAGGCCAATTGACGCGGACCTGGCACATCGGAAGGGAGTCCGTGCTAGGGAGCGTGGCGTCACGCCGGCAGTGGAAGCGGCTGGTGGACGGCCCGGCAGCGACGGGGTCAGCGGGGGCGGCTGCTGTGGTGGGTGTCGCCGGTGTGTTCGCCGTCCTCGTCGGTGAAGGACACCTGGAGCGTCAGCCGCACCTCCCACTCGCCCTCGACCGGGCCGGGGACGCGGGCCCAGGAGGTGGCGTGGATCTCGGCCCCCGGCGCGTTCTCCCACCACCGGGCAGCCTCCCGGAACGCCTCGGCGGGATTGTCGGCGGTGATCACCGCCACCGTGTAGGCGTCGAGTTTCACGTCCGCGCGCGGCCGTCTTCGCGGCGGCATCGAGCGGGCCGCCGCAGCGGCCTGGGCCAGATCCCGCTGCAGCGCCTCGACCAGCCGAGGCGGCGCGAAGAGCACGGCCTCGGTCGGGACGGGCGACAGGCCCCCGTCGGTCGTAGGAGCTGGAAGGTTGTTGCTCATCGCGCGGACCTCGGCTCGCTGTCGTTCATTGCCGTCGGAGACCGGTTCGGGTGCGGTCTACCGGTCAGTGTGCCCGGACCGGAACCGTTCCAGCAGTGATTCGCCCGTCCCGGCATGTGCCGATTTTCCGGAGCGGCTGCCGGCGCTGTCTGGGATCATGGCGAAGGGCTCCGCGCCGCTTCGAATGGTGCGGACACCGGGAAGAGGGACGGCCGCTCGCCATGGACGAGGAGACAGCGCAGACCGGGGCCGACGCCAGGGCCTACTACGCGCAGGTTCCCGCGCCGATGGTCTGCGGCACGGCGCTGGTCACCGACGCGGAGGGCAGGATCCTGGTGGTCGAGCCCAGCTACAAGCCGGGGCTGGACCTCCCCGGCGGCCTGGTGCTCGACCAGGAGAGTCCACGGCAGGGACTGGCCCGGGAACTGGTCGAGGAGCTGGGCCTGAACCTGGAGGTCGGCCGACTGCTGGCGGTCGACACCACCCCGGCCGCCGTCCACGGCCGGGCGCTGGTCGCGCACGTCCACGCCGTCGGGCCGCTCACGGCGGCCCAGGTCGCGGACATCCGGTTCGCCGACGGGGAACTGAGCTCGGCGTCCTTCCTGCCGCCGGCGGAGGCGGTCCGTCGGCTCCCGGAGCGCCTGGGCCGCCGGGTGCGCGGGGCGCTGGAGGCGATGGCGGCCGGGTCGATCGCGTACCTGGACGACGGCCGCCCGCAGCCCGGTTCACCGGCCGGCCTCCCGGCCGAGGAGCGGATCCGGCTGGAGGAGTCGGGCACGATCGGGCGGGGCGCCCATCTGGCGATGCGTCCCAAGGCGCTGACCAGTGCCAACGTCCTGCTCCACGACGGGCGGGGACGCGCGTTGATCGTCCGTCCGACCTACCGTCAGGACGGCCGCTGGCTGCTGCCCGGCGGTGGGATCGACAGCGACACCGGGGAGACCCCGCGTGCGGCCGCGCAGCGCGAACTCCGCGAGGAGCTGGGCTTCGAACGGCCGTTGGGCAGCTTGCTCGCCACCGACTGGAGCCCCCGGCCGACCGCCCGGCGATGGTCGCCTTCGTCTACGACGGCGGCCCGGTCACCGCGGCCGAGCTGGACGCCGTCCGGCTGCCGCCGGGCGAGCTGGACGCGTGGCGGATGGTCACCGTCGAGGAGTCCCGCGGCCTGCTGCTGGATCCGCTGGTCGACCGGCTCGCAGCCTGCCTGGACGCGGTGGCCGCGGGTGCGCGCGGACTGGAGCTGGTACGGGGACTGCCGGTCTGACGGTGCGGCTCACCGGCCGGTCACGGTGAGCGCAGTCCGGTGGGGTGGGACGACGGAGGCCGTCCCCGCCGCTGAGGGCGGGGACGGCCTCCGATCTGCTGCTACCTCGTCAGCCGGCCTCCAGCGGCCGCCGGGCGTATCAGCCGCGAACCTGGTCGATCGCGGCGCCCAGGGCCTCCTTGATGCGCGGGCCGAGCCGGCTGAAGCCGAACTCCTTCATCGCCGCGCGGAGCAGTTCCTCGGCGGAGCGCTCGGTGCCGTCGCCGTCGAGCCAGCGCACGACCGCGACCAGCTCCTCGGCGGAGTAGGCGCTGACGGGGCGTCCGGGCGTGAAGTCCGGCTTGCCGGGGACCTCGGTGGCGGCGGTCTCGGCCGGCGCGGGGGCGGCGACCTCGACGGGAGCGGTGGCCTCGGCGGGGGCGGCGGCGACGGCCTCGGCGACCGGCTCGGCGACGGCTTCGGGCTCGGGCTCGGTGACGGGCTTCTCCTCCGTCACGGCCTCGGCTGCGGGCTCAATCTCCGCCACAGGCTCGGCGGCAGGCTCGACCTCGGGCTCGGCAGCCGACTCCGGCTCGACCTCGGGCTCGACTGCGGCCTCGACGACCTCGGCCTCGACGACCTCGACCTCGGCGACCACGACCTCGACCTCAGGCTCGGCGGCGGCCGTGGCCTCCTCGTCGACGGCGATCTCGCCGATGGCGATCTCGGCGACCGGCTCGGACTCGGCGGCCTCTTCGTCGGCGGCCTCGACCTCGACCTCTGCCTCGACCTCGACCTCTGCCTCGACCTCGACCTCTGCCTCGACCTCGACCTCTGCTTCGACCTCTGCCTCTGCTTCGACCAGCGCCTCGGCCTCGACGGCTTCCGCCTCAGCCTCGACCTCGGCCTCGACGGCTTCCGCCTCTGCCTCGGCTTCCACCTCGGCCTCGACCTCGATGGCCTCGGCCTCGACCGTCGCTGCCACGGGCGCCGCAGGCGGCGTGCTGCTGCCGCCGTCCCTCGGGGCCGGGACGAACTCGGTCCGCTCCTCCGGCTCGGCGGGCTTCTCGGGCTGGGCCTGGACCTCGGCGTCAGCTTCGGTGTCCACCTCGGCCGTGGCCTCTGCCTCGGGCTCGGCCTCCGGCTGCGTCGCCGGCTCGGCCCGGAAGAGCGCGTCGACGGCGGTGTTCACCGCGTCGCTGTCGGCCTGGCCGACCGTCAACTCCTTGAGCAGACTGCCGTATCCGCGTGCCTCGATGCTGTCGCGCAGCGCCCGCAGCGTGGGCAGGCGGAAGAGCGTGCCCTCGTCGGCGGTGAGGCGGTCCACCAGCTCGGCCAGCTGCTCGAAGGTCAGCGTGGTCGCATCGCAGCCCGGAAGGGCCACGCTCAGCTCGCGCAGGCCGGTGCCGATGGCGACGACCGCCTGCGCCGTGCCGTCGAGCAGCTCGGCGTCGGCGGCGACCGCCGGCAGGGCCGGCAGGGCGTTGGCGGGGGAGAGCGCGGCCCACTCGGTGCGCTCCAGCGAGGCCGACCTGAGCGCGGCGTGCAGCTCGCCCCGGCCGATCCGGGGTGTGACGGCGAGTCGCCGGGCCGCCCGGGTCAGGGTGAAACGACGTCCCCAGGACAGCTTCACCCCCTGCTCCTTGCGCCACGAGGCGTCAGCGGTGGCGGCGGCGAGGGCGTCCAGGTCGGCGGAGGCGTAGACCTCGGGGACCAGCGTGGACAGCGTCGCCTTGACCCGGAGCAGCAGCGCGACCGACTCGGCGACGGCGACCACGGTGGTCGGCTTGCCGAGCGTGGTCGCGGCGAGCAGCCGGTCCGCGTCGGCGCTGGTGGCGGGGAGGTCGCGGCTGCGCAGCTCGGCGAGGACGGTCGAGGCGGCGCGGGCCTCCTCGGGTCCGGCGATGGTGTCGGCGGCGGCGTACCAGGCGTGGGTGTCGGCAGTCAGGCTGAAGCCGCCGGCCGAGGCGTAGGCGAGCAGGTCCTCGCGGAGGCCGGCGCCGGCCGCGTCGGTCGGGTCGGCGGGCGAGGCCGGTGCCGGGACCGTGGTCTGGGCCGGGTCGGTGGTCGTGCTCGTCGGGGAGGTGTCATCGGTGCTGGAGGGGTGGATCGTGGTCATATGAAGTCCGATTCGTGGCAGGAAGGACTGCAGCGTCGGGGCTGGAGGCAGCGCGGCAAGGGACCTGCTGTCGGACGGGTCCGTCCTGACGGACTGCCCGGCACAGGATGAACGCCCACGATACGGGTGTGCGATGACGCCATGCACGTACCCTGCTCGTCCGTACCGCCCGCGCCCAAGCCCGTCCGCACCTGTCCCGCCGCTACCCGGCCCGCCCCGCCCGGCTCCGTCACGTGCCGACAGCACGGCACCACTGACGGATACAAACGTTCCCTTGCCCCGCGTGGATGAGGATAGCGGCACGTGGGGACCTCCCTCGCCCGGGCCGCTGTCCGCCCGGTCCGCCGGCGCGACCCGACCCGGCCCGGCCCGGACGTCGGCGGTCCCGGCCGGTCGCGCCCGACCCGTGAGCGGCCGTACGGGTGGATCTGCCGATCCTCACCCGTCCGGCGGGGGTACCATGCCGCCGATCGGCCCAGCTCGGCCCAGCTCGGCTCGGCCGGGGCCGCAGCCCGGCTCAGCCGTTGACGCCCTTGTAGCGGCGCAGCGAGGCGTTCCAGAGCAGCCGCGCGGCGACGAACGCCGCCAGGCCGACGGCCGGAGCGGCGGCGGCGAGCGCGACCGGCACCCCGAGCGAGGAGGAGTGGCCGGTCAGCACGCCGATCGGCAGGTACGCGATGAAGGCGAGCGGTAGCACGAAGGTCAGCGCACCGCTCGCCAGCCTCGGCATGATGCTGAGCGGGTAGCTGCCGAAGGTCGAGGTGAGCTCGTCGACCCAGGAGTCCCAGTAGGTGGTCGACGGGTAGTGCAGTCCGGCGGCCGAGATGGCGGTGAAGATCGCGCAGGTGACCAGGGTGGCCCCGATCACGGTGGCGACCAGGTACGCGGACCGCCCCGGGGTCCAGTCCAGGGTGGAGCGCTCCAGCGCGCCGACGAACAGGGCGATGCCGACGGTGACGTCGCCCAGCGCGTTCACCGGGAACCGGGAGAGCAGCACCTGCCGGTAGACCGGCATCGGGCGCAACAGGAAGCCGTCGATCCGTCCGGCCTGGGCCAGGTTGACGACCTGTCCGACATTGCCGCAGATCAGCACGGAGAGCCCGTTGCTGAGCATCCGGACGGCGACGCCGAGCAGGATGTCCGGGCTGCTCCAGCCGCCCATCCCGGAGAACCGCGACAGCAGCACGGTGGCGAAGACGATGACGGACATCTGCCAGACGATGCCGACGCAGACCTGGAGCAGGAACTCGCCCCGGTACTCCAGCTGCGCCCGGAAGTTGAGCGCGGTGATCCGGAGCCCGACCCGCCAGGCGTCGGTGTACCGGCGCAGGGCGGTCCGGGGCGGAGCCGTCGGCCGCGCGGGGCCGGGCAGTGGCGGGCGGGTGTCGGTCGGCAGCGGGGAGTCGGTCACGGGTCAGCCTCCCTGGGCCGAGACACGTTGCGCGGCGCGGTGCCACAGCAGTCGGGTGAGGAAGGCGAGACCGACGATCCAGCATGCCTGGAGCGCCAGCTGGGCGGGCGCGCCGGAGGCCGGGATGCGTCCGATGTAGAGGGACAGCGGGGTGTTGAGGGTGGACTGGAACGGCATGAACGAGCTGAGGGTGACGAACCAGCCGGGGAAGTACCAGAGCGGGGCGTAGGCGCCGGAGAGCAGGTTCTGGGCGAACCGGATGATCTGCAGGGTGCTGCTGTTCTGCATGGTCCAGAAGCAGAGCAGGTCGGTGAGCAGCGTGAGCTGGTAGAGCACGACCTGTCCCAGCAGCAGCGAGACCGTGGCCGCGAGCAGTGCCGTCCCCGACACCGGCGCCATCAGCACGCCGGTGGCCAGGCAGACCAGCCCGCCGGCCAGCACCCAGACGCAGCCGTAGAGCTGGTCGCCGAGGGCGCGCAGGGCGTAGTAGCGGCGCGGCGGGAGCGGCCGGAGGAACCAGAACACGATGGTGCCGTAGTAGAGGTGCTGGAAGACGGTGTCCCGTCCGGCGTAGCGGTCCAGCCCCCGGATCCGGGTGGCGAGCACGGCCAGGACGGCGTAGCTGACGGCCTGGTCCCGGTCGAGCCCGGCGGTGCTGCCGGGGTCGTGCGCATACAGGCCCCGCCACAGGCAGGTGACCAGGAAGACCTGCACCAGCAGCCGGAACGCCGTTGCGGTCATCCGGGGCGGGGAGAGGACCTCGCCGAGGGCGGTGATCCGCGCGGTGTGCCAGGAGCGGCCGACCGAGGCCAGCGCGCTGCGGGCGAGTGCGCCCCGGGCCGGGGCGGTGGCGGGTGGGAGTGCGTCGGCGGCCATCCGTTCACCGCGCCGCTTCGGCGGCGGGTGCGGCAGTCTGCTCGGCCATGGCCCCTGCCCCTGCCCCGGTTCCTGCTCCCGCCTCGGCTTCCTCGCCCAGGTAGGCGGCGCGCATCACGTCCTCCAGGTCGCTCTCGCTGATCGTCAGGTCCGATATGTGGTAGCGCGACACCAGCCGGCGCAGCGCCTCGGGGACGGTCGGCGGTGTCGTCCCGGCGGGTCCGAAGACGGCGCGGTCGCCCTCGCGGGACAGCAGCCGGATGCCGGGCAGCCCGGCGGGGTCCGCCCGGAGCCCGCCCTGCGGGTCGAGGTCGGCGTCCAGCTCGGCGCCGGCGACGGTCGCGTGGATCTGCCAGCTGCCGCCGAAGCGCTCCCGCAGCTCCTCCAGCCGGCCGTCGAGGACGATCCGGCCGTGGTTGATCAGCACACAGCGCTCGGCGAGGCGCTCGACCTCGGTCATGTCGTGCGTGGTCAGCAGCACGGCCCGGCCGCGCTGTTCCACCTGGTGCCGGAGGAATCCCCGGACCTGCTCCTTGACCACGACGTCCATGCCGATGGTCGGCTCGTCCAGGAAGACGATCGCGGGGTCGTGGAGCAGCGCCGCAGCGAGGTCGCAGCGCACCCGCTGGCCCAGCGAGAGGTGCCGCACCCGGGTGTCCCAGAACTCGGAGAGCTCCAGCAGCTCGTCGAACTCCTTCAGCCGGGACCGGTGCTCGTCGGCCGGGACGCCGAAGATGTCGCGCAGGATCGCGAAGGACTCCCGGGCCGGCAGGTCCCACCACAGCTGGGAGCGCTGGCCGAAGACCGCGCCGATGTTCCGGGCGTTGCGTTCGCGCTCCCGGTAGGGCACGACCCCGGCCACCAGCGCCTCGCCGGAGGTGGGTACCAGGATGCCGGTCAGCATCTTGATGGTGGTCGACTTCCCGGCTCCGTTCGGCCCCAGCAGGGCCAGCAGTTCACCGGGCGCGACCGAGAAGGAGACGTCCCGGACGGCGGTCTTCGACGAGCGCTCGGGCGCCACCAGCGCCCGCAGCGCACCGCGCAGCCCGGGGCTGCGCACCGTGGTGCGGAACGTCATCGTCAGTCCTTGCGCCACGATCCCGCCGGTCGCGGCGCTGCCACTGTCCCGCTGAGTCACCATCACGCGGGCATGCTCCCGCAGCCGCACCCCCGGGGCGACCCAGTTTCGCAGGCTGGGACGCGGAGCCGCGCCACCCCGGGCCGGGGTCGTTCACGCGGCGGGGTCGGCGGGGGACGATGGACTGCCCGTCAGCGGACGGGCGCAGCCTCCCGGAAGGACCACCATGGGCCGGCAGTCCGACGCCGACTTCGGCTACACCGACGAGCTGCGCGAACGGATGGTGCGTCAGCTGCTGGCGGTGGAAGCCATCCGCACGCCCCAGGTGGCGGCGGCGTTCCGGGCCGTGCCCCGGCACCTGTTCGTGCCCGAGGTGTCGGCCGCCCAGGCGTACCGGTCCGAGGACGCGCAGGTCGTCAAGCGGGCTGCGAACGGCAAGGTGACCAGCACCGTGTCGGCCGCGCGGATGCAGGCGATCATGCTGGAGCAGGCCGGTGTCCGCCCCGGGACGCGGGTGCTGGAGATCGGCTCCGGCGGTTGCAACGCCGCGCTGCTCGCCGAGCTGGTCGGCGCGGACGGGGAGGTCACCACCGTCGACATCGACCGCGACGTCACCGACCGGGCCCGCCGGCTGCTGGCGGAGACCGGCTACCCGCAGGTGCGGGTGGTCCAGGCGGACGGCGCGCTCGGGGAGGTGCTGCACGCCCCCTACGACTGCATCCTGGTCACCGTGGAGTCGGCCGACCTCCCTCCGGCGTGGACGGAGCAGCTGGCCGAGGGCGGACGGATCGTCCTGCCGCTCCGGGTCCACGGCACGACCCGGTCGCTCGCCCTCGAACGCGAGCGGGACCGCTTCGTCGGCCGCGACTACCAGCTGTGCGGCTTCGTGCCGATGCAGGGCGCGGGCGAGAGCCGGGTGCGGAACGTCGTGCTGGACGACACCCACGGGGCGGAGATCACGCTGCGGCTGGACGGCGACGGGGCGCGGACGATCGCGGTCGGGCCGCTGCGGGCGGCACTGGCACAGCCGAGGGTGGAGGTGGCGACTCCGCTGACGGTCGACGGCTTCGAGGAACTGGACCGGCTCGACCTGTGGCTGGCCGACACCCTGCCCGGGTTCGCACTGCTCGCGGCCACGCCCGCAGCCCGCCGGATCGTCCTGACCGCCTCGCCGGGCGGCGCGCCGGCGCTGCTCACCGACGACGGCCTCGCCTACCGGACCCTGCGCCGGACCGGTCCTGACCGTGGGGAGTTCCGCCTGGGCGCCTGCGGCCACGGGCCGGACGCGGCGGCGCTGGCGCACCGGGTGGCCGAGCAGATCCGGGCCTGGGACCAAGGCCACCGGCACGACCGCCCGCGCTTCGAGGTCTACCCCGCGTCCACGCCGGACGACCGGCTTCCGCCGGGGCCGGTGGTCGAGCGGCGGCACAGCAGGATCGCGGTCACCTGGCCCGCCCGGCGGTGAGCGCACCGGCGTGCCGGTCGACTGCGGCTACCTGCGGACGGTGCAGCGCATCACGGTGCGGCGGCGGCCCGGTGGGGTGACGTCCTGGAAGCCGGCGGCCAGGAACGTCGCGGGGGAGCCCATCCAGGTGTAGGAGCGGGGGCCGGGTTCGACCGGGTAGCCCTCGACGATCCCGGCCCCGGCCTCGGCCGCGTAGCCGACGGCCGCGCGGAGCAGCCCGAGCGACAGCCCCCGGCGGCGGACGGCGCTGTCGACGAAGAAGCAGACGACGGACCAGACGACCGCGTCGTCGACACGGGCGAGGACCCGCGAGCGCTCCAGCGCCGGATAGCCGGTACGGGGCGCGATCGAGCACCAGCCGACCGGCTCGCCGTCGTCGTGGGCGAGGACCCCGACCGGCGCTCCGGCGCGGACCAGTGCGGCGAGCCCCTCGGCCCGGGACTCCTTGGTCGAGGCCCGGAACTCGGCGCTGGTCAACCGCCAGCGCATGCAGGAGCAGTAGCGGAACGTGCCGTGGCGCTGCGAGAAGCGCTCCAGGTCGGCGCTGCGCCCGGCGGTGACCGGCAGGAACTCGAACACCCCGCCATCCTTCCACCGGGCGCGCCCCGGCCGGGTCCGGCGCCCGGGTCAGTCCGCCACTCGGGTGAAGCGGGCGGTGATGGCGACGGCGGTGTCCGGCTTGATCATGCCGGCCTGGTTCCAGGTGATGCCGAAGTCGGCGCGGGCGATCACGAGTTCTGCCGTCAGGGTGACCGCGTCGGCCGAGACCTCCGAGGTGCGGGCGGTGAAGGTGTAGGGCTTGCTGGTGCCCCGGACCGTCAGTTCGCCGCTGACGGTGGCGGTACCGCCGGCGCCGGCGGTGACCTCGGAGGCGGCGAAGCCGAGGGTGGGGTGCTTCTCGACGTCGAAGAAGTCCTTGGACCGGAGGTGGGTGTCGCGCTTGCCCTGCTTGGTGTCGACGGAGGCGGCGTCGATGGTCAGGGTGCCGTGCGCGCTGCCGTCGGCGCGCACCTCGCCCTCACCGCTGACCCGGCTGAAGACGCCCTTCACGTTGAGTAGCCCCCAGAACGTCGGGGTCCCGATCGAGACGGTGGAGCGGGCGGGGTCCAGCACCCAGCGACCGGGGCTGACCGGCGGTTCGACGGGAGCCTGCTGGGTGCTGCTGCTGTCGGTGTCTGACATCGTGATGGAAAGCCTTTCCCGAAAATGACCTGTCGTCACATTTTCTGAATGAATGGATCCGGTTGGCGCCGGTGCCCTTTGCGGTCGTATGCACGGCTTCGACTGCAGGGTATGACGGCCCGACAGAATCCGTATGCGGACGAGCGGGTGGCGGACTTCGTGGCTTCTGTCGCATCCGTCCGGGGTGGCCGGTGCGGTGGTGCGGGACAGGGGGTCGCCAGGGGTTGACATGCCTTGTGGTCTAGTCCAATGCTTGATCGGCAACACCGGCCGCGACCGGGCACTGCGGCCGCGCACAGCCACCGTGGCGAGTCGCGACCGTGCCCGGCGCGGCCGACGGCCGTGCCGCCTCCACCCCCACAGAGTCGGGCCCGGATGCCCCCACTGCCGCCGGGCCCCGGGAGGATCAGCCATGGCACGTAAGAGCATGCGCGCGCCCGCATGGACCGCCGCACTCGTCCTGGGCGCCGCCGCCACCGGCGCCCTGTCCCTGACCGGCGGGGCCTCGGCCGCGACGGTGAACCTGCTCGGCAACCCCGGCTTCGAGACCGGTGACCTCACCGGCTGGACCTGTGACGCCGGAACCGCGAGCGTCGTCACCGCCCCCGTCCACTCCGGCAGCCACGCGCTGGCCGGGACGGCCACGGCCACCGACGACGCCCAGTGCGCCCAGACCCTCAGCGTCCAGCCGAACACCGCCTACACCCTGTCCGGCTGGGTCACCGGGGACTACGTCTACCTGGGCGTGACCGGCGCGGGGACGACGGCGGCCAGCACTTGGACGCCGTCGGCGACCGGCTGGCAGCAGCTGTCCACCGGGTTCACCACGGGTGCGTCCACCACCAGCGTCACCGTCTACGTCCACGGGTGGTACGGCGAGGGCGGCTACGGTGCGGACGACCTGGACCTGGTCGGCGCGTCCGGCGCGGGCGCCTCCGGCAGCCCGAGCGCCGGCGCGTCGCCGAGCGCGTCCGCGAGCGCGTCCGCGAGCGCGTCCGCGAGCGCGTCGCCGAGCGCCAGCGCCTCGCCGAGCGCCAGTGCCAGCGCGTCGCCGAGTGCCAGCGCCGGCGCCGGCCCGACCAGTGGGTCCGGTGGGACGACCGTCCAGGTGTCGAACGCGAGCCAGCTCTACCAGGCGCTGAACAAGGTGGTGCCGGGCGAGACCATCCAGCTCGCGGCGGGTGTCTACAACGGCGAGTTCACGCTGCTCACCGGAGGGACGGCGGCTGCGCCGATCACCCTGGAGGGTCCGGCCGGGGCGGTGATCACCGGGACCGGGGTCGACAGCGCCTACGGCATCCACCTGGAGGCCGACTACTGGAACCTCCAGGGCTTCAGCGTCACCACCTTCCAGAAGGGGGTGGTGCTGGACGGCGCCGACCACGACACCGTCAACGGCCTGAGCGTCTACAACATCGGTGACGAGGGCATCCACCTGCGGTCGTTCAGCAGTGACGACACCGTCGAGAACAACGACGTCCACGACACCGGCAAGTACGACGCCGGCTACGGCGAGGGGATCTACGTCGGCTCGGCCAACAGCAACTGGGGCCAGTACAGCGGCGGCCTGCCGGACGCCTCCGACGACGACGTGATCAGCGGCAACACCCTCGGCCCGAACATCGCGGCCGAGAACATCGACATCAAGGAGGGCACGGTCGGCGGCACCGTCGAGGGCAACTCCTTCGACTCCGCCGGGGAGGCCGGCGCCAACTCGGCCGTGGCCTGGGTCGACGTCAAGGGCAACGACTACACGGTGACCGGCAACACCGGCGCCGACGCCTACCAGCAGGGATTCCTGGTGGAGCAGCTCTGGCCCGGGGACGGCTGCGGCAACTCCTTCGCCGACAACACCCTGAACATGACCGGGGCGCCGGGCTACGGCTTCGACATCACCGACCAGACCGCCTGCGCGAGCGTGCCCAACATCGTCTACAGCTCCAACGCGGTCACCGGCGCCGGATCCGGCGTCAGCACCGTCCCGATCACGCCCGACAGCTGAACCACGGCGGCGGTGCCGCGCTCTGCGCCGCACCGCCGCCGTCACCGCTCCCGCCGGGACCTCAGTCGAGCCGGGCGTCATAGGCGAGTTCCCGTGCCAGTTCCTCGACGCGCTCCTCGGCCAGCCCCCGGGAGACGAACCAGGCGCCGACGTTGCGCACATCGCGCTCCAGGAACGAGCGACCGCGCGGATTGGCGACGATGTCGACGATCTGCGGAACGTCGATGATCACCATCCGGCCCTCGTGCACCAGGATGTTGTAGGCGGACAGGTCGCCGTGGGCGTAGCCGTCGCGGGCCAGCAGCGAGAGGTTGTGCCCGAGCTGCTGCCAGAGGTCCTCCAGGTCGATCTCCTCGGAACGCAGCTGCGCCAGTCGGGGCGCGGCCTTGCCCGACTCGTCGCCGATGAACTCCATCAGGATCTCGGTGCCGAGGATCTGCACCGGGTAGGGCACGGCCATGCCTGCGGCCCAGAGCCGGGAGAGCGCCGCGAACTCGGCGCCGGCCCACTGCCCGGCGATGGCCTCCTTGCCGAAGCTGGAGCGCTTGGCCATGGCCCGGCTGACCCGGGACTCCTTGTGGGACCGGCCCTCCAGATAGCCGGAGTCGCGGTGGAACATCCGGTGCTGTCCGTCGCGGTAGCGCTTGGCGGCCATCAGCGTCCGCCGGCCGGTGCCGGGCACGGCGCGCTCCAGCAGGAAGACGTCGGCCTCCTTGCCGGTCTTCACGATGCCCAGCTCGCTGTCGACGGCGGCCAGTTCGGTCACCACCCAGTCGGGGCGGGGTTCCGGCCCCTTCTCGGTCGGGGTCGACTGGTCCCAGGTGGACCAGCGGTCGCCGACGGGCGGCCCGTCGGAGGAGGCTCCGGCGTACTCGTAGCCCTCCGCGAACGAGTCCGGGTCGCCGTCCTCGGCGTAGTCGTACTCGCCGTCGTACTCGGGGTTGTACTCAGGGCTGTACTCGCTGTCGTTCTGGACGTCGTACTCGGCGTCCTCGTCGTACTCGACGCCGTCGCCGTACTCGGCGTAGGCATCCTCGTACTGCGGCTCGAAGCGGGCCGCGTACTCGTCGAAAGCCTGCCCGTAGGCGGCCTCTTTGTGGTGCTGGCTACGTTGCTTGCTGCTCTTGGAACGGATCCGGGAAAAAGACTCGGTGTCGGCAAAGCGCTCGCGCACTGTGATGATCTCCTGTGGTGAGCCCACCGGAGGGCGCGTCAGGCGCGCCGAGTCAGCCGGTAGGCAGGTGACGAGAAAGGGCGTATGGCGCGCATGCAGCAGCGCGCCGCGTCATCGCGGCAACCATCAGGGCGCACCCCCTTCAACTCACTCGTCACGACCGGGCTGTGAGTGCCCGGTGTTGCAGGAACGACAACATGTTATCCGTCGTCGGGAACGGTGCAACCTATTTATTTCGCCACCCCGGCGCGGCGGCCGGATACGTTGGGGCGATGGTCACGCACGAGCACGAGATCACTGCCCCGGTCGACCTCTGCCTGTCCGGTGGCCGGCTGAACCTCGCCGCCGTCGGCTGGTCCCGGCAGCCGCTGCACCGGGCCAATCTGCGCGGCTGGGGGCGGAACAAGCGCTGGGAGTACTGGTGCGTGACCAGTCCGACCCACCTGGTCGCGCTGACCGTCAGCGACCTGGACTTCCTGGCCGTCAACACCGTGCACTTCCTGGAGTTCGGCGGCGCCGAGCCGCGCGAGCTGGAGTGCGGTGCGCTGGTACCGCCGGCGCGCGGGGTGGCACTGCCGGACACGATCGCCGGAGCGGCGCCCGGAACCGGCGTCGTCGTGGGCCCCGAGCGCCCGACGCGGGGTCAGGTGCGGGTGGAGATCGCCCACGAGGTCGGCGGGACCCGGCTCCGGGCCCGCGCGCTGACCCACGACCGGGTTCCGCTGACCGTGGACCTCCTGGTCCGGATGCCGGAGCAGCACGAGACGCTGAGCGTGGTGGTGCCCTGGGACGACCGGCACTTCCAGTACACCTCGAAGCACACCGCGCGTCCGGCCGAGGGGCGGGTGCGGCTGGGCGACGAGGAGTTCCGCTTCGGCGAGGACGCCTGGGGCACGCTGGACCACGGTCGGGGCCGCTGGCCGCGCACGGTGTCCTGGAACTGGGGCGCCGCCTCCGGGCGCACCGACGGGAGCGTGGTCGGACTCCAGTTCGGCGGAGCCTGGACGGTCGGCACCGGTGCGACCGAGAACGCCCTGTGCGTGGACGGACGACTGCACAAGATCGGGGAGGAGTTGGCGTGGGACTACGACCCCACCGACCTGCTCGCCCCGTGGCGGCTCTGCACGACCCAGTCCGACCAGGTGGACCTGCTCTTCACCCCGTTCCACGACCGCCGCAGCCACACCGGGGCGGGCCTGCTCGCCAACCGCACCGACCAGTGCTTCGGTCACTGGTCCGGCACCGTCCGCACCGACGACGGGCGCCCGGTCGCGGTCGACCGGCTGCTCGGCTGGGCGGAGGCCGTCCGCATGCGCTGGTGAGCAGGCTCGGCAGGTCCGCCGCCGTCCACTGAATGCCAGTCAAGTCCCGTGTGCATTAAGGATGTTGTTGCCTACGACACACTCCGGCAACGAATGGTCCGTGGACAATCGGGGAAGTACCAGCCCTGCAACGGTAGTTCTGTTCCGGATTCAAAGAGGCTTCGGGACCGATCAGCGCATGTGGAGGTTCCGCAGCCGTCCTGCACCACGCAAGATGCACCTCGGCACCCGTCCCTACTGGCAAGGGAGAAGGCAATGTCCGACAGCACCGCGAACGTGGGGTTCGACCTGCAGGAGCTGGATCTCGGTGACCTGACGGTCACCTCGATGCGCGACACCGTCGCGCTCCCCGAGAACGGCGCCTCCACCCAGAGCTGCTCCTGCGAATCGTCCTCGTCGTGTACGATGCCGCACCCGCAGGTCGTGACCACCCTGCAGTGAGGGCGGTCCCCGGCGATCACGGCACAGCTCGGATCATGTCCGCACCGACAAGGGAGATGGCAATGTCCGACAGCACCGCGAACACGGGTTTCGACCTGCAGGAGCTGGATCTCGGCGACCTGACGGTCACTTCGATGCGCGACACCGTCGCGCTGCCCGAGAACGGCGCCTCCTGGGGCGGCTGCTCCTGCCAGGGGTCCTCGTCCTGCGCTTCGCCGACGCCGACCCCGGGCCCCGTCGACCTGTGACCTGCGCCCGCACCCGGCGGGCGGCAGGTAGGTCTCCCAGCACCTCCTGGAATCACGGCGCATCTCGGCTCGTATCCCCTCATTGGCAAGGGAGAAGACAATGTCCGACAGCACCGCGAACACCGGTTTCGACCTGCAGGACCTGGACCTCAGCGACCTGGCCGTCACCTCGATGCGCGACACCGTCGCGCTCCCCGAGAACGCCGCTTCCGCCGGTGCCTCGTCCTGCCAGGCCTCCTCGTCCTGCAGCGTGTACGCCGTCCCCGAGCGTGAAGTGACGTTCGACCGCAACCAGCAGTAGGCGCCCTCGCCGGTCGCGGACCCCACGCATTCGCGTGCGGCCCGCGACCGGTGCCGCACAAGCCACTTCGAGCGGAACGGGATCACTGTCATGCCCTACGCCGCAGCGGTCGGCACCGAAGGCGTCCGTTCCGACACCGTCGATCCCCGCTGCTCCGGCAACGGTGGCTACACGGTGCAGTTGGCGCCGTACGCGCTGATGCGTTCCACCGTGCTTCGGCATCCGGCCCAGAGCCCGCCTGCCGCGGCGTTCCGCACCGAAGTGGCCGCACTGGCCGACCTGGAGGCGCGGACCGCCGCACTGCTGCCGGAACTCTGTGACGCCCTGTACGCCGGACAGGGAAGCCACTCCCCGGCCTTCCACCGGGACGTGGTCCTGCCGCTGCGCCGCGCGCTGCACAACGGGCGGGAACCGAGACCCGCGCTGCTCGACCGCCTCGGAGACCTGCCCGACCGAGTACCGCAATTGGCCGCCTGGCTGGTCCTGCGTCGCCGCCGGGCCGGTCTGCTCGCCGACCTGGCCACCACCGGCGAAGCCGCACTTGCCGCCGAACGGGAGGCGTTGTCCTCGCTCTGCCGGGAGCCCGCGCTCGGTCGCGCCATCGCGCTCACCAGCTCCGACCTGCTGCGGGCGGTCGAACGCGCCGGTACCGGCGTCCACGACCGCAAGGCGCGCAAGGAGGAGCCCAGCGTGCTGCGCCACGTCCTGCGGGCCAGCACCAGGACGAGCCCGCTGTCGTGGTTCACCGCCGTCGGCTGGGGGCTGCTCCCCACGGACGCCGACCTGCTCGCTGCAGCCGGTGCCGCCGACTGGGGGTCCGCCGGACTGCCCGCCGACGCGCTGATCTCGGTGGTCAAGGCCAATCGGACGCTGGTGACGGCCCTCTCCGAGGCGCTGGTGGGCGACCCGGTCCGCCGGGCCGGGCTTCCGTACCGGATGACCAGCAGCGCCCGGACCGCCGACGGCGTTTCGAGCTACACCCGCAGCCGGCTGCAGTTCGTCGGCGGACGCTTTCTGGTCGCGGCGGAGGACGAGATCGCCCTCGCGGCCCGGGGCCCGCTGGCCCTGGTCGCCACACGCTGCGAAACTCCGTCCACCTGGGACGAGTTGGTGGAGGAGCTGGCCCCTGCCCTGCGCGCGTCGGGTGAGGCGGCGAGCCGGGCGGCGGCTCGGGCGTTCCTGGACGCCCTCGCCGAGGCGGGCCTGCTGGTCCCCACCGAACCCCTGGATCCGCAGAGCGACGCACCGTTGGCGGGACTCGGCGACTGGCTGCGCCGCAGTCAGAGCGAGGAGGTGACTGACGCAGGGTCACTCCTCTTGCAGATCAGGGACATCGACCGCATGACCGGGGAGTTCGCCGCCGCCGACCCGACCCGCCGGGCCGCCCTGCTGGCCGACCTCTCGACCTCCTGGCACACGCTTCTCGCCGATGCCGGACGGCCGGTGCCGACGCGTACGGTGCGGTTGAGCGTGCTCTCCGAGGACGTGGTCGCTCCGCAGCCGGTCCGGCTGGAAGGGCTCCTCGGTGGCGCCGACCATCAGGCACTGGTCGAGCTGGCTCCCCTGGCGGAGCTCTTCGACCTGGGCCATCTGATGCGGCGGGTCATCCGTGACCGATTTGTGGCGCGCTACGGGGTCGGGGGCTGCGGTCCGCATCCGTGGGAGTTCGGCGGCGAGTACGCGCCGGCCTGGGAGACGGCCTGGCGGGCCGCCGCGCCCGGCGCCGGCCTGGCCGCCCTCCCCAGCGGCTGCGCCGAACTCGCCGAACTGCGCCAGGCGTTGGTCGAATCCGCGCACGGCGGCGGCTCCCGGTCCGCCGATGCCGACGCGGGTCCCGACCCCGCCGACACCGACGTGGTGCTGCCCGTGGACCTGGTGCGCGGACTCGGCGACCGGCTGCCGCGCTGGATGGTGCGCCGCCCGCTGAGCTACTCGTACTTCCTCCAGCGCGCCGGCCGCGGCGACCTGCTCTGCGTGAACCACGCCTACGGCGGCTGGGGCCGGTTCACCAGCCGGTTCCTGGACGCGATGGCCCCGGGGGCCGGCGCCGAGGTGGCGCGGCAGATCCACCGCGGGCTGGGCGAGGGCGCCAGGCCCGCCCAGTTCCGTCCGGTCGGCGGCTTCAACGCCAACCTCCATCCGCTACTGGTCGCGGACGAGATCGGCCCCGACCGTCGCTGGACCCCCTGGGGCGAGGACGAGTTGGACCTGGTCCACGAGGAGGCCGACGACCAGGTCCGGCTGCGGCTGCGCGCCACCGGCGAGTTGCTCGACGTCCTCTACAACGGCTTCCTGGCGCCGACCATGCTGCCCCAGCGGAGCGCACCACTGCTCGCCGACCATCCGCTCGGGGCCGTCGACTTCCAAGCCCTCGTCCCGCAGTACCGGAGCGACGCGCCGGGTGGCCGGGTGGTCCGCACGCCCCGGCTGCGCCATCGGCACCTTGTGCTGCGCAGACGTCGCTGGCACGTGGACGCGGGCGTGCTCCGGACACTCCGCACCGACCTCGCCGCCGAGCCGGGGTCGCCGCCGGCAGTCGTCTCCCGCTGGCGCGCCCTGCTCCGACTCCCCGAGCAGGTCTTCCTGCACCCGGTCGCGGCTGCCTCCCGGGAGGGCCGCGCGACCGAGGACTTCCTCGCCCGATTGGCCCAACCCAAGCCGCAGTTCGTGGACTTCGGCAACGCGCTGCACCTGCACTCGCTGGCCAAGTGGCTCTCCAGGCACCCGGACGGCGTGGTACTGGAGGAGGCTCTTCCGGCGCCCGGCGGCCGGGAGCAGGCCACCGGCTCCGTGGAACTGGTGGCCGAGGTCTACCGTGCCGGGCGGACGACATGACCGAGACGAACGATCAGGAGACCATCGTGGCCGAGCCCGCCACCGCGCTGACGACGTCCGGCCCCGGAGCAGCCACCGACCCCGGGGCAGCCACCGACCCTGGGGACGCCGCCGCCCGGGACGTGGTCGCGTACTACCACCACCCGATCAAGGGTTCGCTGCTGCGGGATGCGGTCCTGCCGCTCGCCGAGGGCTGCACGGCCCAGGGGCTGCGCGTCCATGTGGAGCGTCACTGGCTGCACGGACCGCATCTGCGGCTGCGGCTGCGCGGGCCGGCCGGGCAGGTGGTCGAGGCCGCCGAGCAGGGCGCGGCCGAGCTCCGGCGATGGGTCGACCGGCATCCGTCGGTCAGTGACCTCGGCACCGGGGAACTGCTGACGCAGGCGGCCGAGGCGGGCCGGGTCGAACTGATCCCACCGCCCTACGAGCCGGTCGTGCCCGACAACACGGTCTGCGTCGAACGGGTCGACCTCGCCCCGCTGCGGGCCCTGATCGGCGCGGACAGCGCCGTCCTGCGCGACGACCTGCTGGGCCTGGGCCTGCCCGCGCTGAGGGCCGGATCCGCCTTCCTGGGCGAGCACGGCGACGCGGCCCCGGCGCGGGTCCAGCTGGCTGTGGCCGCGTTGGCGGCCCACGCCGCCGCCCACCCCGGCGGGCTGGTCGGCGGGCACTACTCCTACGTCTCCCACCTGGAGGACTTCTTCGTCCACGACGACCGGGACGGACGGCTCCGGCAGACCTTCGAGGGCAACTGGCAGGCCGTGCGCGAGCGGGTGACCGCCATGGTCGGCCGGATCGCCGAGGGCGGGGCCGACGGCTGGGAGCAGGATTGGGCCGCCTGGTCCGGAGCCGCCTGGGACCTCACCCGGAGCCGCCTGGACGCCGGGGCGCACCTCTCCGGCGACGCGGACGAGTACCGCCGCCGGGCCGCCGCCACCGGGGACTTGGACACGCTGGTGCGCTGGGACCGGGACCGCCGCACCCGGTACAGCGACTTCCACCGGCTGCTGACACGCTCCGATCCGGAGGGGACCATGTGGACCCGCCCCGACTATCTGGTCTACCGGGCCTGCACCAACGCGCTGTACCGGCTCTTCGCGGTCTGCGACCTGCTGCCGCGCGAGCGGTACCTGGCCGGCTACCTGGTCGTTCAGGCCGTGCCGGTGCTCACCGGGCACGACTGGCGCACCGAGATGACCGCGGCCGTGGACGCCATGGAGCGGGCCTCGTGACGACCCCCGCGACCGACCACGGCGCAGCTGCCACGTCGGCCACGTCGGCCACGTCGGCCACGTCGGCCACGTCGGCCATGTCGGCCATGTCGGCCACGGAGCCCGACGCGGTGGCCGCGTTGGCGGGCTGGCAGCTGCGGCCCGGGATCGCCGTCACTCCCTTGGTCGAGGGCATCCACCTGCGGGGCCGACGCTCCAGGGTCACGCTGGAGGGCAGCCGGGCGCTGCCCCGGCTGTGGCGAATGCTGGAGACGTCGCTGCGCACCGGTGACCACGCGGCGCTGCTGGGCGAGGCCCCGGCCGGCTCCCCGCTGCGCAAGGCGCTCGGCACCGTCGTCGACCAGTTGCACGCCCATGACCTGTTGGTCGAGCGGACGGCTGCGGCGGCGGACGGCCCTGTCGCCCGCTGGCTGCAGGCGACCGCCGACCATCCGGTCCCGGCAGCGGCGGCCATCGCCTCCGCGCGCCCGGAGGTGCAGGCCGCCGACGCCCGAAGCGCGCTGGCGCAGGCCGCCGGACGGGCGCTGGAGCGCTGCGGCTCGGCGCCCACGTACGTTGCCGGGAACGGCGTCGCCCCCGGTCGGATCGTCCTGGTCGCCCCGGCCGGGGGTGCGGCCGAGAGTGTCGCAGCGGGCCGGGAGCGCCGGTTGGCCGTTGCCGCCGGGCTGTCCGGCGGTACCGCGTTCGTCACCGCGCCCGGCAGTCCGGAGCAGGTGCGCGCGGACGCGGCGGCGCTGTCGGCCCGGCTCGGCCTGGTGCCGGACGCGGACCCGGCCCCAGCTGCTCCGGGCGCGCTGACGGCGCTGGTCGCCGGGGCCGCCGTCCAGCGGCTGCTCTGCGCCGTCGCCGGGCTGGCCGACCCGGCGGACGAGGGCGACGACCATCGGATCCTGCCGCACCGGCCGACCGTCCTGGTGGCCACCGACCGCCCCTCGCAGGCGGGTTACCACCCCTGGCTCGGTCCCGACCTGCTGGACCCGGATCGGGCGGCGGTGTCGGCCCCGCCCGACACCCTGGCCGAGGCGCTACGGCGGACGGCTGCTCTGGGCGACGAACTGGTCGGGGTGCTCGCCCTGCCGAAGCCGGGGGCGCTGCCCCAGCTGCCGGCAGCACTGGCGGCCTGCCCGGTGCCGGGTGGCGTCCTGGTCGCCGGCGCGGCACGGCTCGACCTGGCCCGACTCGACGCCGTCTGCCGGGCGGCCGAACTACGGCTGGCCGCAGAAGGGTTGAGTCCGGACGCGGCTCCGGGCGGCAGCCCCGGGATCGCGGTCGGCGTGGACGCCGGCCATGCCTGGGGACGTGCCCTGCGGCGGTCTGCCGGACTGACACCGCCGCGAGCCGATGGAGACCTGCCGGAGGGGGAGTGGCTCGCGCATCCGCAGGCGCGCCACTGGTGGACCACGCTCACTCGACGGCTGGGTGTCGATGCCGGGCTGCGTGTGGCACGGTGTGCCCCGGACGAGGACGTGTTCAACGCCGCTGTCCGCGATCGTTCGGGAGAGCTGCTGGGTCTTGCCGTGGAGGCCACCCCTGGTGACGCCGCTGCCTTCGCCGCGCTCGCCGCCACGGTGCACTGTCAGGTCTCGGCGCTGGATTTGACGCCCAGTCAACTGAGCTTGCCCAGTGGTGCTTCGGCTCCGATCACCGCAGCCGGGGCGGAGTACGCCGGATGGGAGGACGACGGCTGGACCAGCGGGTGGCTGGCCGGTGTCGCGGCCCGGGAGCCGGCGTTCCAGAAGGCCCTGCGCAGGCTGACCGGGTTGCGCGCCAGGCCGTGGGTGCCCGTCGCCGTGGACGCACGCACGGTGGCGGCCGGACTCCACGGCTGCGGCTTCGCCGTCCTGAGCACCGAGGAGGGTGCCCGGTGACCGTGCACACCGGACCCGCACCGATCCCGCCCGCGCCGGTTCTGGCCGGACTGCTGCCGGAGGTACCGGTGCTGGACGCGGCGGCCGCCCTGGCGTCCACCGGCGGCACCGCGGTGGTCCTGCTGGAGGAGTGGACGCTGGGCCTGGCCGAGGAGTTGAGCCGCCATGCGCTCGGCCACCCGGTGGTGCACGTCCCGGTCTGCTCGGACGGCGCGCTGACCGTCGTCGGCCCGGTGCTGCGTCCCGGCGCAGCAGCCTGTCTGAGCTGTACGGAGTACCAGCGGCTGGCCACCACCGGGGGCCGCGTCCCGTGGCGGAGCCCGACACTGGCCCTGGCCGGGCTGCCCTCACCCGCCCTGGCGGAGGCGATCGGCGCACTGGCCATGGAACTGCTGGCGGCGGAGTTGCCCGTGGCGGAGCCGCCGGCGGCCGGGTCCGGGGCCGACCGGGGTTCCACCGTGTGGATCGTGCACAACGGCCGCGCCACCTGGACCAGTCACCGGGTCCGCCCGGTCGGCGGCTGCGAGGTCTGCCGTCCGCTGCCGGCCGACAGCGAACAGCGGGCCGCGATCCCTGACGTGCCGCGCCCGCTGCCCGACCCGTCCGTGCTGCGCGGGGCCAACTCCCTTACCGGACATGCGGAGCTGCGGGACTTCCTGTACGACGAGCGCTTCGGCCCGGTCCGCCGGCTGGGCCGGAACGAGCAGGCCGGCTTCGGTCTCAGCAGTGCGTACGTCACCGACGGCCGGATGGCGGAGGACGGCGGCTACGGCCGGGCCGCCGACTTCGAGAGCAGCGAGCGGGTGGCTCTCTTCGAGGCCGTCGAGCGGCTTGCCGGGATGAGCCCCACCGGCCACCGCACTGCCCTGCGGGCCTCGTTCGCCTCGCTGGGCCCGGAACGCGCGGCGGACCCGGAACGGCTCGGCCTGCCGGACCCCGCCTATCAGGGACATCCGGCATCGGTGACGGTGCCGTACCACCCGGAGCTCGAACTCGACTGGGTTCACGGCTGGTCGCTCACCCGTGGCCGCTCGGTGGCGGTCCCCGAGCACGTCGCCCACTGGGACGTTCCGGGGCCCGACCGCCCGCGCGTGGTCTACGAGTCCTCCAACGGCTGCGCTCTGGGCAACAGCCTCCAGGAGGCCGCTCTGTACGGACTGTTCGAGGTGGCCGAGCGCGACGCGTTCCTGATGGCCTGGTACGCGGCCACCCCGCTGCGTCGGGTAGCCGTGCCCGACGGCGATCCCGAGACCGTCCAACTCGTCGACCGGGCCGCACTGCTGGGATACGAGACGGTCCTGCTGGACGCCACCAACGACTTCGGCGTCCCGGCGGTGCTCGCCGTCTGCCGCTACCGGGGCAGCCACCCGGATGCCCCGTTGGCGTTCCTGGCGGCCGGGGCGCACCACGACCCACGCACCGCCATCCGCTCGGCCCTGGTCGAGGTGGTGGTCAACGTCCACGAGGCCGCCCAGCGGGCGCTCGCCCCCGGACGGCCGCGAGCCCCGGAACGGCTGCGTCCGATGCTGGAACAGCCCGAACTCGTGGTCTCCCTCGACGACCACGTCGGCCTGGGCACCCTCCCGGAGACCCAGGACCGGCTGAACGTCCTGGTCGCCGATGCTCCGGAGCTGGACTGGCGTCGGGCCTGGCCGGGGGCGCCGGAGCCGGTGACCGACCTGACCGCACTGCTGACCGGGACCGTGCGGCGGCTGGCCGGAGCAGGGCTTGAGGTGATCGCCGTCGGCGTGGACGAACCCGGTGCGCGCGACCGGCTCGGTCTGCACTGCGTCAAGGTCGTCGTGCCCGGTTCGCTGCCGATGACCTTCGGACACGTCAACCACCGCACCCGGGGGCTGCCCCGGCTGCTGGAGGTCCCGCATCGACTGGGGCGTGCCGAACGAACCTTGCGCTACGAGGAGTTGACCATCCACCCGCACCCCTTCCCCTGAGGACTCCGCGTGACTCACGGCCCCGACACCGGCGACCGCGTTGCGGACCGCCCCATCGCCGACGGCTCCCTCGACTGGCAGAGCTTCCATGTGTTCCTGCACACCGACATCGCCGAGGCCGATGCCTTTCTGCGGGAGGACCTCGCCCCGCTGCTGGACGCACTGACCACCGGCCGGGAGGGCGCCGGGTGGTTCTTCATCCGCTACGGCGAGGGGGGTCCGCATGTGCGGGTCCGCGTGCGCGGCCTGGGTGCCGCCGTCGCCGGACTGCCGGCGGACCTGTCCCGGCTGGCCGGGGCGAGGACCGCCGTCGACGGCCCATGGCCGTCCCGCCACGGGGAGGTCCGGGCGGTGCCGTACGTCCCGGAGACCGGACGCTACGGGGGACCGCTCGCCCTCCCGGTCGCCGAGGAGGTCTTCGTCGGATCGTCCCGGGTGGCGGTCCAGGCGCTCCGTCAGATGGCTGCTGGCGAGGCCAGGTTGACGCTGGCCAGCGACATCGCACATGCCACCGCCCTGGCTCTGGGCCTGGATCGGCTGGCCGCCGCCCAATGGCTGCGACGGCACGCGTCCGGCTGGCGCTGGGCCGCCGAAGTCGCCCTGCTGCCGAGCCATGTGGTGCACTCCAAGGTCAACTCGGTCTTCGCGCTGCAGCACGGGGCGCTGTTGCGTCGGGAGGAGACGCTGCGGGAGAGCCTGGAGCTCGGCACCGGCGCGCCCTGGCTGAGCGACTGGGCGGAGCAGGTGCGTGCCGCCGACAGGAGGTTGCGCGAGATCCGCTCGGCGACGACCCGGACCGAAGCCGGGGCCGAAGCCGAAACCGGGGCCGAGGCAACGCTGCTGTGGGTCTGGGGGTCCCAACTCCACATGCTGCTCAACCGCCTCGGGGTCACCCCCGACGAGGAGCGCGCCGTGTGCCGCCTCGCCGCCCGGACCCTGCTCGACCCGGGCGAGGAGCCCTCCTTCTTCCCGAGCGGGCACCTGGCACCTGACCGCCAGTACCTGGAGCGGAGCAAGTTCCAGATCGGGCGGATGACGGACAGCGCGGTACGGTCCCTGCCGACGTCGCCTCCGACCTCCTCACTGACCGTCGGCAACGGCCGACTGGCCCTGGCGGAGACCGCCCTGCCCGCCGAACCGCTGCCCGAGATGTCGCTGCACGCGGCGCTGACCGGCCGCACCTCCGCCCGTGGCCCGCTCACCGGCCCGCTGACCGCCGCCCAGCTCGGCGCCCTGCTGTGGAGCGCGTACGCCGAGAGCCACCGCTCCCGGCGGCAGCTGCCCGACGGCACCGCCTGGACCTCCACCCACCGGCCCTACCCGAGCGCGGGCGCCCTCTACACCGCGCGGTTGCGACTGGTCGTCCTCGACGTGGACGGCCTGTCGGCGGGCACCTACGAATGCGTCCCGCAGCGCCGTTCGCTGGCCCGGGTCGGTCCGGCGCCGTCGGTGGAGGAGGTCAGGACGCTCTCCTCGTACTTCAACCGCTCCCCGGACGACCCCGACTGGATCGGCGTCGACGGGATTCCCGTCCTGATCGGCCTCTACCTGGACCTCGACCTGCTGCGTCGGCGCTACGGCCTGCGGGCGCTCCGGCTGGGCCTGCTGGAGGCCGGGCACCTCGCCCAGACCCTGCTGCTCACCGCCACCGCGCTGGGCCTGGCCACCACCACCATGAGCGGCTTCCACGACGACCTCGCCCATGAACTGCTCGGGCTGGACGATCTGGACCACCCCCTCCAGTACCTCCTCCCGCTGGGCCGCCGGACGGCCGAACCCCGGGCAGTATCGCGCTGACGGGCCGTTCCGCGGCGGCCCGCTCCTCCGGGGGCGGGCACTGTGCATCCCGTGCAGCACCGTCCGGCACCGTCCGGCGGCGGCCGCCGTACTGGAACTGACAGTGACTCAATATCCTTTGCTGGCAACCGTGTACGCCGGAGCAAGGTAGTCTCGTCACCCCCGAGTCGCGGTAGGTTCCGGCGACTCGGAGCGCTGTGCGCCAGATGGCGTATACATGCCGCCGTAGCCGCACTTCCATAGGTACGGGCCACCGAGGCCGAGGAAGACATTCAGCCACGCACGGGGAGAACTTGCATGACAGTCGACGCGTTGCACCGATGGATCATGGTGCTGGACGTCGAGGGCTTCAGTACCCTCCTGGACCCGGCACAGGGGATGCTGCGCGAGGAGATGTACCGGGTACTCGACGAGTCCCAGGCGGAGGCCGGACTCGCCGCGGGCGACCTGGACGTGGAGGACCGCGGGGACGGGGCCCTGCTGGTCGCCCGCCCGGACCTTCCGCCCCGCCTGCTCGCAGGGCGCTTCGTCCGCGCCCTGCACGACGTCCTCCAGGAGAGGTCACAGGGCACCGACTCCGGACACGGCCTCCGGCTCCGGCTGTCGATGCATCAAGGGCTGGCGTCTCCGGACCCACGGGGGTGGTCCGGAGACGCCGTCAACATGGCCTTCCGCCTGGTGGACTGTGAGCCGCTGCGGGAGGTGCTGCGGTCGGCCGTCGGCGCGCCGCTGGTCTTCGCCGTGTCCGACACGGTCTTCCACGACGTCATCCGACACAGTTACCGCTCGATGGACCCGGCGGCCTACCTTCCCGCGGACATCGAGGTCAAGCACGGCGTCCGGACGCGTGTCTGGATCACCGTCCCCGGCTGCCCGGCACCGCCCGGCCTGGACCGGCCCGTTGCGCGCCCCGGCACCGCCACGTCCGAGTCGGCCCCGCCCTCGGCGGCGCGCAGCGGGGGCGCCCGGTCCACCATGTTCCACATCGGGACCGTGCAGGGGGACGCGGTCGGCCACAACAAGTACGTCGGTGTGGAGCCACCGCACCGGGGTGACCGATGAGTCCCGCCGCGGAGGCCCTGACCTCCGGCGCCGCGGCCGGCGGCGCGTCGGCGGACGGTGCCGGCACAGGTGCCGACCCCGGCGGGGCCGGCCCGGGGGGCGCGGGCGCGGGGGAGAAGCCCGGGGGGTCCGGCCCGGGGGCGACGGCGTCCGGCTCGGCGCAGGAGAAGCCCGACACGGCCGAGTCGGACGCCGAGGCCTCGGACGCCACCGGGGGCTTCGGCCGGGGCGCCTTCCGTCACGAGGCCCGGCAGGACGCCTACAGCAATGTCGGCGGCGACTTCATCGCGGGCGACAAGTACGAGTTCTTCGCGGGCAACGCCCGGCGGCGGCCTGCCCGCCTCTCGCCACTGCTGGTGGACCGGGCGCAACACGCCTTCGTCGAGCCGGCGGGCTGGCCCGAGGTGCGCGCCGCCCTCGCCAAGCGGCGGATCGTGATCCTGCGCGCGCCCGAAGGCTGGGGCAAGACCACCGCGTCCATCAGGCTGCTCCTCGGCCGCACCCACCACCAGCTCTTCAGCCTGGGCCGGGACACCCCTCCGTCCGAGCTGCCGCAGCTGGTGGACGCCAACGTGGACCAACTGCGTGGCGCCGGGATGCTGCTCGACCGGCCCGCTCGCAGCAGCGGTCTGACCGTCGCCGTCCTCCACGCCATGGAGGACAGCCTGGAGCGGATCGACGCCCGGATGGTCGTCACGCAGGTGACGGACTCCGGGATGGACGACGCGGAGCTGCTCGACCACGTCGTCACCCTCGAAGGCCGTCCGGACCTGTCCGTTCTGGTCGAGCGGTTCCTCAAGTGGCGGCTCGGCCCCGACCAGGCCGCCCGACTGCACGCCGACCCGGACGTGAAGCAGCTGCTGGAGAGCCACCTCGGCCCGGAGTCCACCGCCAAGCTCGCGGCTGACCTGGCCTCGGCGCTGGTCGACGAGGTGGAGGCGGCCGACGCCGAGCTGCCCGACCTCGGGCGGGTCCGCAGCCGGCTGGCGAGCCGCAGCGTGGAGGACTTCGAGATCTGGATCGAGGGGCTGCGCGATCCCCGCCTGCACAGCCATGCCATCGCCCTGGCCGTGCTCAACGGCCTTCCGCACGAGCAGATCGCGGCTGCCACCCGACTGCTGCAGCGGGCGCTGCTGCGCAGGGACGACCCCCTGGCCCAGGCCCCGCAGGACGACGAGAGCGCCGCCCGCGCGGTGCCCGATCCGTACGGGCTGCCGCTGCGGCGCCGACTCGCCCTGCTGCGGGCACAGACGAGCACTACCCCGGTGCGCACTGCCGTCGGCCGGGTGCCCGCCACCTCGGTCGACTATCAGGACCCGAGCTATCCGGCCCAGGTCATCCTGCACACCTGGTGCGAGTACCAGGTCCAGGACGTGCTGCTCGGCTGGCTCGGACGACTGGCCGAGGACGCCTCGGAGCAGGTGCGGATCTACGCCGGGGTCGCCCTCGGCCTGCTGGCCTGCCGGTCGTTCGAGTACGTCACCGACCACCTGCTGCGACCCTGGGCACACCGGGGCGACCGCAACCAGCGGAACACGGTCGCCTACGCCCTGTCCGTGTGCGTCCACGACGAGCGGCTACGGCCGGTGGTCGAGGACCTGGCGCGGGCCTGGCACCGCGACGACGACCTCAACACGCAGGCCACGGCCGCGCGGGTGTACGGCGTGGCCCTCGGCGGGGCAGCCCCGATGGCCGCCATCGACGCGCTCGTCCGGTTGACCCCGGTCGAGAGCATCGGGGTCGCCGTGGCCGTCGGCGACAGCCTGACCGACGTCCTCACCGAGCACACGGCTCTGGCGACCGCGGTGCTGATGCGGCTCCACCAGTCGCTGGCAGACCGGCAGTCCCGCCCGAGCGCCCTGCTCGCCTTCCTCATCGTGGCGGCACAGCTGGTCGCCCCGGTGGGCGGCGAAGGCGCGGAGGCGGGCGGAGCGGCCGAGGTGCAGTGGCCGGGCCTGCTGCGCCACGCGGATCTCCGTCCGGAGTCCCGCGCGCTGCTCGTGGAGCTCTGGCGCACCGCCCTGAACGAACCGATCCACCACGTCGAGGCGGCCCAGGTGCTGCGTACCTGGGCCGCGCGGTCGGGCACGGACCGCCCGCTGAGCGAGGCGTTCCTGCGCCTCGTCGAGGCCGCCACCCACGACAACGCCCGCACCACGGCGATCATCCAACGCTGCGCGGCCGAGTGGGCGCAGGAGATCGGATCGCCCCAGGCCGCCTGCGCCGCAGAAGTCACCGCTCGGCTCTCCGGGAGCCGGGCCGCCCAGAAGGTTCCGTGATGCCACCCCAACTCCCACTCATCCTCAGCCGGCAGCCCGTCCGCCGGATCGGGCCCACCGCGGCGATCGACCCCAGCCGTGCGGTGGTGTACGCCAGCGCCGTCGGGCAGCTGTACTGGCTCCAGGGCCGGCTGCCGTCGCTGTCCGACCAGTTCCTGGGCCGCTTCAGCACCCGCTACGAGGTCGACATGAGCGACCACCACCGCAGGGCGCGACTGGAGAGCTCGCCCCTGCCCTGCAGCGACCAGGTCCACTTCTTCCAGGCGAGCCTGGACATCGGCTTCCGGGTCGTCGACCCGACGGAGATCGTGCGGCGGAACATCCAGGACGCCCTCGTGGTGGTGTACGGGCAGGTGGCCCAGGTGCTTCGCGGCATCTCCCGGCGGTTCGCCATCGAGGAAGCGGCCGGGGCCGAGGCGGCGATGAACCAGCGCCTCGCGCAGCAGCTGCGACTCGACGAAGGGATCACCGTCCACCGGTGCCTGGTCGAGCTCAACACGGACGAGGCAGCACAGCGTCACTTCACCGGCCTGACGCAGGCGAAGCGCGACCGGGAGCGGGGGTACGCGGCGCACGACCTGGCCAAGGACGCGGTGGCGAGCGACAACGAGCTCGAAGCCGAACGGCAGCGCGGCCAGTTGGAGCGCGACCGGCTGGCCGAGGAGGCCCGACTGGCGGAGCAGCAGCGGCGGATGCGGGCGCTGGCCGGTAGCGGCATGGACGTCAAGGACCTGCTCCGCGCACACCTGGCCCAGCATCCCGAGGACACCGCCGGGGCGATCGCCCAGGTACTGCGTCAGATGGAGATCCAGGCGGAGTATGCCGCGAACCGTGACGCGCGCAGTGACGCCCGCTTCCAGACCATCCTCAAGGAGGGCCTGCTCCAGCCGGTCGACGTGGAGCAGTGGCGCAACGAGGTGCTGGGCGGCCTGCCGTACGGCGGAGCCGCGACACCGGCGGTCTCGGAGCTGCCGCCCGTCTACTGGGGCAAGGCGACCACCGGCAGCCCCTCGGGGTCCGCTTCCGGAGCGGGACCCGGACCGGACAGCCCTGCCGATACGTCCCGGCGCGACGCCTCCCCGGGCGTCGGCGTGCTGCCGATCTACGTCGTCCTCGACGAGTCGCCGGCCGCCGCCCCGTGCGCCCAGGCGCTCGGCAACGGTCTGCGCTCCCTCCACACGACCCTGCTGACGGTGCCCGGGATCGCGGACCGTATCCGCCTGTCGGTCCTGACCGTGGCCGAGGACACGCGCGTCGCGCTGCCGATGACCCACGTCGACTGGGGCACGGTCATGCCGGTACCGGACGTGCGCAACGGCTCCCGCTACGGGACTGCGTTCGAGCAGCTCGCCAAGGTCGTGCCGGGCGACATCGACCGGCTCAAGGGCGACCATCCGACCGTCCACCGGCCGATCGTCTTCCTGCTGGTCGCGGGCGTTCCGGAGGACGGTTCGCTGTGGCGGAGGCAGGCCACCGCGGTGTCCGGCCCCGGAATGCCCTACCCGCCGGCGATCGTCGCCGTGGGGATCGGCCAGGCGGGCGAGGAGACCACGGCCGCCATGGCGAGCCGGAGGGAGCTGGCCTTCGTCGCCCAACCCCACCTCGATCTGACGGTCGCGGCGGAGGAGTTCGCGCTGCTCCTCAACGACACCGTGCGGGAGCTCGGCAGCGGGCTGCTCCGCGGGCGGCTCGAACTGGCCCCCATCTGCCCGCCGAGACTGCGACAACTGGGCTGAATCCGCTCCACGTTCCGACCACGCGCACCGTACGGGTCGACCCCTGCACCACCGATGCACATCCGCACTCCTGAGAAGGCAGGTCCGCCTCCATGAATGACAACAGAGGCAATCTCGTCCCCATGTACGTGCTCGCCGACGAGTCGGGCTCCATGGCACCGCACATCGCCGAGCTCAACGCCGGGCTCTCCTCCCTGCACGCCGCGCTGCTCGGCGAGCCCATGGCGGCGGCCAAGGTCCGCTTCTCGGTGATCGGCTTCTCCCACCGGGCCACCGTCCGACTCCGCGCGGCCGACCTCCGTCGGGAGAACGAGCTCCCGCTCCTGAAGAGCGACGGCGGCGGCACCAGCTACCGAGCGGCCTTCCAGGAGCTGCTCGCCTCCATCCCCAGGGACATCACCGAGCTCAAGCAGCAGGGCTACACGGTCCACCGCCCGGCGGTCTTCATGCTGACGGACGGGCAGCCGAACAGCCGCGAGGACTGGACCACCCCGCACCACGAGCTGACCGACCGCGGGATCACCCGTGCGGCGCCGAACATCATCGCCTGCGGCATCGGTGAGGACGTGGAGGCAGCCACCATCGTGCAGGTGGCCACCGACCCGGACTACGCCTTCGTCTCGATCCCCGGCACCGACGTCGGCGCCGCGATCGCCAAGTTCTGCACCGCGCTGACCACCAGCGTCATCGAGTCCGGCCTCTCGCTGGGCGGAGACTCCCCCGAACTGGTCGTGGAGAAGCCGGTCGGCTTCCGCATGGCCATCGACGTGGTCTGAGCGGGGCGCGGCGTGAACTTCCGAGCCTTCCGCCCGGACGAGCCGGCCGCACCCGGTCCGCGTGAACTCCCCCCGGGCCGGCACCGGTCGCCCGACCAACGGAATGTCGACGACTGGATGGACGACTGGAGCAACGTCCTGGGCCCGCAGCCGCTCTTCGTCCCGGCGCCTTCGGCAGCCGACGGCGCCGGGCCCGAGGGCTTCCCACGACGGGCCTCGGTCGGCGTCCCCAGCACCGTGTTCGAGCCGCGACCGCCTGGTGCGACCTCCCTGTCGTACCGGCCCGACACCATCGTCGACGGCTGGTCGACGGACGCGTTCACCGTCCGGATGGCGTCCGTGCGCGGAGACGGCCATCGCTACGGTGATCGTCCCCGCGAGGACGATGTGGCGCTCGCCGTGGATCCCCGTACCGGGGCCCTGGTCTTCGCCGTGGCCGACGGCGTCTCCAAGGCGCGGCAGCCGCATCTGGGCGCCACTCTGGCCTGCCGCACCGCCGTGGACACTGTTGTCGCCCAGCTCGACGGGAACCGCGCGCACGCCGACATCGACCTGCCGCAGGTGCTCAGCGCCGCCGCGTACGCCCTTCGTGACCACGCCTCCCGGGTGCTGGAGCGCGCCACGGCCGGATCTGTCACCGTCAACGAGACCGCGCAGCTGCTCGCGACGACGCTCGTGGCCGGGCTGGCCACTCCCACGTCGACCGGGCTCCAGGTCGCGGTGGTCCGCATCGGGGACTCCAACGCCTGGGTGCTCAATGGCGGCGCCTACGAGGCGGTCTGGGAGCCGCCGCCGCCCAAGGCGCAGGAGGTCGCCTCGTCCGCCGTCCGTCCGCTGCCCTATGTGAGCAGCGGGCTCACCCCGCGCGGCTTCGTCCTGCCGGAGCACGCGGTCCTGCTGGTCGGCACCGACGGGTTCGGCGGGCCGCTCGGTGACGGCGTCGGTCACGTCGGCCGGTTCTTCGCCGAACGACTGGCAGCGCCGCCGCCGGCACTGGAGTTCGCGCACCTGCTGGACTTCTCCAGGGAGACCTTCGACGACGACCGGACGCTGCTCGCCGTCTGGCAGCGCCGGCAGCCCGCCGGAGGCTGCACATGACGGCACCGCGGGTGACGGCGCCGGTCCGGGAGGAGGAGCTGGACCTCGGCCAGGAGCCGCTCGGGAAGGGCGGCCAGGGCGAGGTCTTCCGAGTGGCGAACCGGCGGATCAACCAGCAGTGGGAGGTCGCCTACAAGCGTTACAAGCCCGAGATCCGGCCCAGGCTGAACGTCAGTGTGCTGCGAAAGATGGCGGACCTCCCGGCCGAGCTGGACGAGGCGGACGCGCGCTGGCTCTGCGAGAACACCTGCTGGCCGGCGGCGGTCGTCGAGGACGGATCCGGCAGCACCTGCGGGTTCCTGATGCGGTTGGTGCCGCGGGACTTCTTCGTGACCGCGGCCGGCGCGGAACGGGTGGCAGGACTGGAGTTCCTGCTGAACCCCGACGAGTACGTCCACCGCGCGCAGATTCCGCTGCCGGGAACGGAGCAGCGGCTGCTCCTGCTGGCCGAAGTGGCCGAGGCCATGGACCGGCTGCACCGACTCGGCATCGTGGTGGGCGACTTCTCGCCGAAGAACGTCCTCTACCGGCTTCGACCCAGCCCCAGCAGCTTCTTCATCGACTGCGACGCCATGCGGCTGGCTGGATGCGACGCGCTGCCCCAGGTGGAGACACCCGGGTGGTCCTCGGCGGCAGGGGAGCTGATCGCGACCCAGGCAACCGACGCCGCGAAGTTCGGCAAGCTCGCCACCCGGCTGCTGGCCAAGGAACAGGACGGGTTCCACGCCGACGTGCTCCGCCGAATCTCGCCCAGGCTGGGCGAGTTGGCGGATCTCAGCGCGCACGCCGACCCGTCCCGCCGACCGCGGCCGGGTGGCTGGACGGGGCCGCTCCGTGAGGCGGCGGGCAAGGCCGGCACCCCGCCGCCGTCCCCGCCCCGCCCTGCCCCGGCGCCGTCGGTCGGCGGCGCACAACCGACACCGTCGGCGCTGAAGAAGCCTCCGCCGACGGCGCCGGCCATCAGGCCGCGGGTGCTGCTGCAGGTACTGGGCGCGCTGGTCCTGCTGATCATCGTCTGGGCCGTCGCCACCCACCACGGAGCCGCCGCCACGGACTCGGGCGGGAGCTCGGCGGCCAGTGCCACGACCGGTGCGTCGGACACGGACGGAGCCCAGCAGCAGGCCGCGGCGATCGACCAGCTGCTGTCGCAGAACGACGGCACCCGGAGTCAGGTGACCAATGCGGTGACGGACATCGACGACTGCACCAGCGGTGGGGACCTGAGCAGCGACGTGTCAGCGCTGCAACAGGCGGCGCAGACCCGGGAGAACCTGCTCGACCAACTGGGCCAGCTGGACGTCTCGGCACTCCCCGACGGCAGCCAGGTCGTCAGCGACCTCGAACAGGCCTGGACCGACTCGGTCCAGGCCGACCAGGCGTTCGCGAACTGGGCCCAGGACGTCCAGAACCAGAGCTGCGGCAACGGGGCCGTTCACACCTCGAACTGGGACACCGCCTCCAGCGACAGCCAGCTGGCAACCGCCGACAAGCAGACGTTCGTCACGGTCTGGACGCCCATCGCCCAGCAGTACGGCCTGACCGTCAGGACGGCTGACCAGTTGTGAGGGCCAGTTTCTGCAATACGTCCACGCGCAGCAGCAGCACCTCCAGCCGACCGGTGACCACCCAGCCGTTCTGGCGCCACTGCTCGAAGACCCGGCTCACGGTGCGGCGCGAGCTGACGACAAGGCCGGCCAGGTCGTCCTGGGACAGCGGCAGACGGATGCGTACCCGCCCGTCACCGCTGTCGGACCCGTAGCGGTCCCCGAGTTCCAGCAGCAGCGCGGCAAGCCGGGTCTGCACCGGCTCTGCCGCTGCCGCGCGCATCCGGTCCGCCTCCCGCAACCGCTGGGACAGGACCCGCTGCAGCGCTGCGCCGATGTCGGCTTCGGCCTGCTGGAGCCGACGGAACTCGGCCAGGGGCAGCGTCCAGCAGGTGACGTCGGTGAGGGCCAGCAGTGTCGCACTGCGGGTGGTCGCGCCGATCCCGGCCTGTTCGCCGAGCAGGTCACCCGGGCCGCGCAGTGCCAGCACCGCGCTGTGTCCGGAGCTGGAGTCCAGCACCACCTTGACGCAACCGGACCGCACCACGACCAGGTGGTCCGAGTGGTCACCGGCACGCAGCAGCGTGTCCCCCGACCGGTAGCGGACCGGGCGTGCGCCACGGACCAGCGCGTCCCGGGCGTCCTGCCCGAGCCACGACCAGAAGGTCGCACCGCTGTCCTCCCCCCGTGCCCGCCACGCAGTCCTGGTGCCCGTCATCCCACCACGTCCGCCAGCGCGATCAGCACGCCGCCGAGACATGCCAGGGACAGGGAGTGCCGCACGCCCCGGTCCTTGATCCAGGCGATCCGGCTCAGCGCAACCAGCTGCCGGCTGAGCGCGGGCAGCGCGTCGCCGTTGCTGAGCCGGACGGTCAGCTCCTCCGGTGTCCAGTGGCGCAGGTCGCCGTAGTAGATCCAGCCCCTCGGCGCGGTACGGTCGCGGCCGTCTCCGCCACGTGGTAGCACCACCAGCACGGCGGCCAGCGCGCCCAGCCCCAGAACGGTCACGCCGGCCCAGAAGAGCACCTGCGCCGGCCACCCCACCAGCTGCCCGAGCCGGTGACCGCTCCCCGACAGGGCCACCACTCCGCCCAGGGCGCCCGACTCCAGCGCCAACGCGAAGGACGCCTTGGCGTCGATCTTGCTCGTGAGATCGTTCAGGTGGCCGTGGATGTGCCAGGCAGTCTCGATCGCGCGCTCGTCCGACACTGAACCCCCCGTGGTGAGAAGACCCGTCAACTCCGACGTGCAGTAAGCCAGTTCTTCAGCGCAGGATATCTGCGAAGCGGGGATGCAACAGCCTGTGGCGGATAGTCGCAGCTACTGGGGGTGAGCCGTCCCCACGGAGCGAGTTCCCCGCCGGGCGAGTCCCCTGCCGAGGGAGTCGAGCAGCCGGCGCAGGCGGACGGGGACGCCCACACGGGGATGACGTCGAGTCCCTGCCCCAGCCCCTTGAAGTCATCGGCGTTCCGCGTGAAGAGCGGGAGTCCATGGGCGGCGGTGGCAGCGATCATGAGGTGCATCCGACGGGGGCAGGGGCTGCGATTCGCCGTGACGCTGAGCGCCGTGCTCGGCCGGGGCATTATCGGCGAACGGGTCGTCGCCGATGGCAGCACCTCGATCAGTGTCCCGCTCACCGGGCTGTCATAGAGTGCGGGTCCATGACCGACACTGCCTATCTCGGCCGGGCAGACCTCGCCGACCTTCTCGGAGCCGTCCGTCGCTCCGTGGCGCGGCTCACGGCCACCCTCGACAAGCTGAACGACACTGCGGCCCGCGAGCCGTCCGCGCTGCCCGGATGGAGCCGAGGGCATGTCCTCACTCATCTGGCCAGCAGCGCCGACGTCTACCGGTGGCTGCTGACGCTGGCCCGCACCGGCGTCGAGCCCGGACCGCGCGCGGACGGCCCCGCGCTGGAGCGCGCGTTGCGCGACGGCGCCGGACGAGACGCTGCCGAACTCGTCGCCGACGTACTGGACGGCATGGGGCGGATGCTCGACGAGGCCGAGTCCATGGCCGCCGAGCGCTGGCCCACGATGGTGACCGCCCTCGCCGGCTGGCGGCACCCTGCCTGGTTCGTCCTGCACCGTGCCCGACGCGAACTCGAAACCCACCACGTCGACCTGAGTCTCGGCTACACCGCCGCCGACTGGCCCGAGGACTACGTCGGGTGGGCCCTCGACGCCACGGTCGCCACGCTCCGTGCCCGCGACTTCCCCGTCTCCCGCATCGAGGCCACCGACCTCGACCGCATCTGGACCCTTGCCCCGACCGGCCCCGGCGTCAGTGGCGCGGGCCACGCCCTCCTCGCCTGGCTGGCCGGCCGCGACACCTCCGGGCCGCTGCAGGCGGGACACCCGCTGCCGACCCCGCCGAACTGGCCGCTCCCGCCGTCCCCCGGCTGGTCCTGATCCGGCCATGGCGCCGCGCCGCCCGAGTCCCCGGCGCCCGCGCGCCTGCCTCGGCCTGCAGTTCGCCCTGCGCGAGTCGACCGTCCTGCTCGAACACCCGCTGCCCGCTCACGCTCTGACTTTCCAGTCCATTCCTGCGAAGGCCTCCTACAGCATCACCGTCCGACCCGACGGCCCGACGGCCCGACGGCCCGACCCCGGCCACGCTCTCCGCCAGCCGCAGGTCGTGAGAGCCCTCACGCGCCGGCCGCCTGCTTCGTCCCCGTTCCTGTTCCTGTTCCTGTCCTCGTCCCTGTCGTCGCTGTCGGACCGCCGTCCGTGGCCCCGGCTGCCCGCTCGTCGGCCTTCGCCAGCCAGAAGTAGACGGGAGGCAGCCCGAGCTCAAGTACCGAGAGCACGATCTGGAACCACTGCGGCCAGCCGTGCAGGGCGAGCGAGAGGACGCGGCCGAACCCGCCGAGCAGGAAGACCCCGGCGAGCCAGCGCACCGCGCTGGCCGGGATCGGCCGTTGCCGGGCGGCCCAGAGCCAGGCCAGGCCGTACCCGGTGAAGCTCGCGCCCATGAAGCGGCCCCAGCTGTCGATCGTGGTCCCCGCGTTCCCGGCGCCGGGGATCGCCGCATTGCCGAGCGCGAGGTGCCACAGCCCGATCGCCACGCAGGCCCACCCCATGAGCTGGACGAGCAGCCGGAGTGTTCTGGCCATGGTCCACCACCATCCCGTCGTCAGGCTAGTTGACACGTGTCTACTAGCTCTGCCATCAGGATAGGACCGGTAAGTAGACGCGTGTCAAGTAAGCTGTCCGCGTGCCGCCTCCCCGCAAGCGCCTCGACCCAGCCGACCGCCGTGCCCAACTGCTCGCCGTCGGGGCGCGGATGTTCGCGGAGCACCCCTACGAGGACGTGCTGATGGAGGAGGTCGCCCAGCAGGCCGGCGTGTCCCGGGCGCTCCTCTACCGTCACTTTCCGAGCAAGCACGCGCTCTTCGCCGCCGTCTACCAGGAGGCGGCCGACCGGCTGCTGGCGGAGACGCGCCTCGATCCGGCCGACTCGCTCCTCGAACAGCTCAACCAGGGCATGGACGTGCACCTGGACTACTTCGTTGCCAACCGCCACGCCGTGCTGGCCGCGAACCGGGTCCTGGCCGGCGACCAGGTCATTCAGACGATCATGAACGGTGAACTGGACTCCCTGCGTGCGCACTTGCTCGTCGGCCTGCCGATCGTCGACGCCGCCACCCGGGAGGCGGTCTCGGGCGTGCTGAAGAGCTGGCTGGTCTTCGTCCAGACCCTGGTCGTCGACTGGCTCACCAAGGAGACCTGCACCCGCGACCAGCTCCGCGACGTCTGCGTCGGCGCGGTCCTCGGCGCCCTTGGCCCCCTGCTCCCGACGGAACCGGCGCTCGGCGAGTCCGCCTCCGGCGGGTCCGCCCCGGGCGGGTCCGCCCCGGGCGGGTCCACCCCGGGCCTGTCCGGCACCCCATAAGTGCGTGGCGGGTGTTGGGCGGCCGGTGCCAGGATGGCCGGATGCCTATATTTTCAGCTCCGGACGGAACCCGTCTCGCCTACCGCACCCTGACCGTGGGGGAGGGCGCTCCGCTGGTCTGCCTCCCCGGGGGGCCGATGCAGGCCTCCGCCTACCTCGGTGACCTGGGCGGCCTGTCGGCCGTCGCAGGGCGTCCGCTGGTACTGCTCGACCTGCGCGGCACGGGGGAGTCCGAGACCCCGGCCGACCCGTCGAGCTACCGGGTCGACCGTCAGGTGGACGACGTCGAAGCACTTCGGGCCCACCTCGGGCTGGACCGGATCGACATACTGGCCCACTCCGCCTCCGGCGATCTCGCGCTGCTCTACGCCGGCCGGTATCCGGAGCGGGTCCGGTCGCTGGTGCTGGTGACCGCCCGGGCCCGGGCGGCCGGGATCGACTTCCCGCTCGAAGGACGGCGCGAGGCACTCGCGCTGCGCAGCGGCGAGCCCTGGTACGACGAGGTGGTGCCCGCCTTCGAGCGGGCGATGTCGGGGGCAGGCACCGAGGACGACTGGCAGTTGCTGGACCGGCTCAGCTACGGCCGCTGGGACGCGGCCGCAGCCGCGCACGCCGCCGCCGGCGAGGACGGCTACAACGAGGAAGCCGCGCAGGCCTACCCCGGTCCCGGGGCGTTCGACGACGCGGCGGAGGTGCGCGAGGTGCTGGTCAAGCTCGACGCGCCGGTCCTGGTGCTGGCCGGTGAGCTGGACCCGTCGCCCCGCCCGGACAAGGCGGCGGAGGTCGCTGCGCTCTTCCCGCGCGGGGAACTCGTCGTCCAGCCGGGCACCGCCCACTTCCCGTGGCTGGACGACCCGGAGTTCTTCGGCCGGACCGTCGGCGAGTTCCTGAGCCGAGGCGGCGCGTAGCGGGCGGTCGGCGTCGGAGGCGACGGCGTCCGTCCAGTTGATCCCCGGGGCGGCAGCGGCGTGCCGCCCGCTGGCGCCCCGGCGAGGGCGGGTGACGGCCGCTGGGCATCGCCTTCCACAGCGAGGGGAACCTGTGGGTGGCCGACAGCCGGGTGCTGCTGGTGCCCTGCGAGGGTGGCACGAGCGCGGCACCAGCGCGGCGTTCGATTCGGCGCTGAACACGGCTGCCGCACGGAGAGTTCGTCGAGATCCACGAGCAGCTCCCGCAGCTCCCGCAGCTCCCGCAGCTCCCGCAGCTCCCGCAGGGCGAACGTTTCCGGCTGACCGTACACGAGCAGCCCGCACCCCTCGAACTGCCGGCCGCGGTGGACGAGAATGGAGTCAGAGGCAGGACGAAGCCGCTCGGTCGGCTCCGTGCCCGGCTCTCCAGCGCTTTCGGCCCGCAGAGCCAGATCGCCAGGCCGACCGCCGAGGAGCACGCGGAGCTGACCGGGCACGGACACGGACACGGACAACACGGCGACCAGTGAACCGGCGGCCACCGATCCCGGCCACCAACGCCCAGCGGCCAATGACCAGCGATCAATGCCCAGCGACCAGTGACCCGCGACCTCGGGACGGACGCCATGACGCCGAACAGGAACCAACTCACCCCGTCGTACCCGTACCGTATGGCCGACAGCAAGCACGTGCTCCTGACCACGTACGAACCCGACGGAACGCCCCGGCAGCACGCCTGCCGGGTGATCGCGGACGGACCCGCCCTCGGCATCGTGCTGAGCACCCGCTCGCCCGAGGCCGACCGGATCCGCCGCTGCCGGGGCGTCCTGGTCGCCGCATGCGACGCCAACGGCGTCCCCACCGGTCCGAGGTGGCCCGCGAAGGCCACGATCTGCGCCGCCGAGCGGACCGTCGACTACCGCATGGCCCTCATCAACAAGTACGGACTGTCGACCATGCTCGCACTGGCGGTCCGACGCTTCAGGCGCGGCCTCGACGGCACCACCGGGGTTAGGCTCACTCTCACCGGCCAGAACTGGCCGCTGGTCAGCCCCACCTGGTTGCCCACGATCACCTACAGCCCCAACTGAACTTCCTTGGATGGCCAATGACTGAGAGCACGACGATCGGCGAGCTGGAGCGGATGATGACCGCCTTCCCGGACCTGCCGCCGGAGGCGATCGTCAAGCAGGACATCCTCCGCCAGGGCCTGGCCTTCAGCCCGGACGCGCTGCGGCTCGCGAGCGGGTACAAGCCCAAGGACTACTTCATCTTCACCTTCGACCTCGTCCCGGTCGCCGAGATGGCCGAGCACGCCGGCTTCCGCGCCCCGGAGGAGATCAAGCTGACCGGTGGCCCCTACGAACTGCGCCAGACCGTGGTCTCGACCCGCGTCGCCCCCGACAGTCCGTACCGCGTGGAACTCGTCGCGGGGAAGCTCACCCTTACCTGCGAGGGCCGATCCCTCGCCGACCTCGAATTCCCCCCGATCCCGGCCTACTACGGACAGACCCTCAGCTCGGGCCGCAAGATCAGCGAGATCGCCCCGGCCATCGAATGGGGCTACCTGGTCTACCTGACCGTCTACCGCCTCTGCCAGTACTGGGGACGCGACGAGGAATGCCGCTTCTGCGACCTCAACGAGAACTTCCGCCAGCAGCGGGCGAACGGCCGCGAGTACACCGCGGTGAAGGAGATCGACGACATCGTCGAGGCGATGGCGCACATCGACGCGCACGACACGGTGTCCAAGGCCTACACCGTCACCGGCGGCTCGATCACCCGCAAGCTGGACGGCATGCGCGAGGGCGAGTTCTACGCCCGCTTCGCCGAGGCGATCGAGTCGCGCTTCCCGGGCCGCTGGATCCCGAAGGCGGTCGTGCAGGCACTGCCGGTGGACGAGGTCCGGATGCTGCACGAGGCCGGCTACCGGATCTACCACCCCAACTACGAGGTCTGGGACAAGGACCTGTTCAGCTGGATCTGCCCCGGCAAGGACCGCTACGTGGGGCGGGACGAGTGGATGAAGCGGATCCTGGACGCCGCGGACATCTTCGGCCCCACCCACGTGATCCCCAACTTCGTCGGCGGCGTGGAGATGGCCCAGCCGCACGGTTTCACGTCGATCGACCAGGCGATCGCCTCCACGGCGGAGGGCCTCGACTTCTTCATGAGCCGTGGCGTGGTGCCCCGGTTCACGACCTGGTGCCCCGAGCCGACCAGCGACCTCGGCCGCCAGGAAGGCCCGCCGCTGGAGTACTTCGTCAAGCTGCTCCACACCTGGCGCGACATCTTCGAGGGGCACAACCTGCCGGTTCCGCCCGGCTACGGAAAGCCCGGAGTCGGCAGCGCCGAGTTCTCGGTCAGCGCCTTCATGGACGTCATCCGCGTGGACCGGCTGTAGGCCCCGGGCCGACCCAGGACCGCGACGCACGCTCGGAAAGCGTGTTGCGGGCAACCCCTCACGAGTTCGAATCTCGTATCCTCCGCACCCGCCCGCCAGGGCAGATGAAGGGCCGGACGCCTAGCGTCCGGCCCTTCATCATCGTCGCTCACCCGTCGTTGTCCTGATTTTTGTCCACACCGGGCCGACGCAGGTGCCTGGCTCCGGCGAGGCTTGCCACTACCCGCAGCGGGCTGTCAGTTCCCCTCACTAGGGTGCGACACATGCAATCGCTGATCACCGCCGTTCGCACACACGACGATGCCGCCGCCTATCTGGCCTGGCCGGGTGACTTCGACCTCGACCGAGGCGACCACGGCGAAGAGGTGCACCTTGCCTCAGGGGCGGCGCTGGAGGGCTTTGCCGGTCACGGGGCCGGGGGCACGTACTTCTTCTGCGGTGCAGGCGGCGAGGAGCGGCCGATCCTGTTCGCGGACTCTGAAGGCCGTGCGGCTCTGGTCGCCGTCGGGCTGCCCGAGTTCCTGCGGCTGCTGTTGGTGGTGCCATGGTGGCAAGACTGCCGGACGTTCACTGCGGAGGAGAGCCGCGAGCTCGCTGCCGAGTACCTGGAGGACATGCCCGATCTCTGGGCTCGACGAGACAGGGTGGCAGCCGCCCTCGGTCTCTCTCTTCCTGCGGAGGCTGATGCGTTGGCCCGGCTGCGCGAGGCCGTCACTGTGACGGGCAGGGATTTCGTTCTGGTCTTCACGCCGGAGGACGAACCGTACGACGCACTATTCAAGGACCTGGCATGACCGTGCGGCAGTTGGTTCTGGCTCTGTCAGCCAGCGAGGAGGCGGAGCGGCTCGCCGCTGTCGCCAACCTGGTCGCACTCGGTCCTGCGGCGCTGCCCGCCCTCATGAGCGAACTGCGCGACGACGCTTCCCCGGTAACGGAGACCGCGCTGCTTTCGGCGCTGTGCAGCATCAGTGCCTCGGCCTTCGATCCGGTGCTCGGTGTCCTGCAAGGCGCGGTGCCGGGATCGCATTGGCGGGCACTGCGGGTGTTCACGCGGTTGGGAACCCCCGCGCTGGAGGGTTACCTGCGGGCGCTGGCCCACGACGATCCTTTCGTACGCCGGGCGGCGGTCATGGGCGTCAACGGCTGCGGCGAGGACGCGCTGCGCGTAGCGAACCTGCTGGTACCACTGCTGGGTGACGGTGACGAGGGGGTACGCCGGGTCGCTGTCCGCGCCTTCTGCTCGTGGGGAGCAGCTGTAGTGCCACTGCTGCAGTCAGTGCGTCGTGACGGGCCTGGTGCGGCACGCGGGGGTGCCCTGGAGTGCCTGGCGGAGATCGGCAGCGAGGCGGCGGTCAGTGCGCGTGACCGAGCAGCGTTGGAGCGTCTTGTCCAGATCAAGCTGATGGACGACATACCAGTCCCCATCTCGTGCTGCTTTCTCTCCTGGATCGCGGTGAGCACCGGCGACCAGGCCGGCATCATGGGGATGCTGGGCCTGTCCGATGCGTATCCGGTTCCGTTCTCCGCCGGGGTCAACACCGCGGACTGTGACAGCCACGGCGGGCTCGACGACGACCCGCACGACCGGTACCGAAGAGTTTTCGTCACGCCCGAACTCGCGGGCTGGACCCTGGTGGTCGGCTCCTGGTGCGACCCCAGCGCGGCTGAGCGCGAGGCCGCAGTGCTGGAGGCGTGCGAACGCCTCAGCGCCCGGTACGGGCGTGCCCAGGCGTACTGGTATGGAGCCCAGAACGACGGATCGGCCGTCCTGGTCGCCGAGCACGGCGATACCGTACGCCGCCTCGCCTACATCCCGGGCGACGACACACAGCACCTGGAACTCGGAGCACCGCTCGCGTACGAGCAAGAGCGCCGGACCGTTCTCGGGCTGCCCGCGTTGACAGCGGCGCACCTGGAAGTTGACGAGGACGACGACGAATGGATGTGGGAACTGCTCGAAATGGCCACCAAACTGGCGGGGGAACTGAGCATCGACCCCCTGTCGATCGACGCCAGCACCCCGGCACAGGGAGTCGGCCTGCTGGCCCTCACCGAATACGGCCGCCGTCTCGGCGCCCCGTGCGGAGCGCTTCGCATGTGACAGCGTCGATCGCCTTCGTTTCCTGGATAGCTTCTTCGGTGATCACGGCAATGGTGGCGCCCTCATACGCTTTGCGGGTGACCCTTCCCGACTTCGAGGCCGACACTGCCGCTTCATGCCTACCTGATCCGCAGGTGCTGCTCCGCGACACGGACTGGCAGTCGCTGCAGCACGCGCACCCGGGCCAGTGGGACCCCCGACCGCTGCTGACCGCGCTACTGGATCCCGACCCGGTCGTACAGGCGCAAGCCCTGAACAACCTGAAGCCGGTGCGTCACCAGAACTCGACCTACGAGGCAACTGTGCCCGTGGCCCTCTACGTCGCCGGCATCCTGTCCGATCCGCGTGCTGCGTCTCCGGTACATGTCCAGACGCATCCGGGGACGGAACTGAGGCCGAGAGCGTTCCGCGCAGCCTTGCTGGACTGGCTCGGCGAAGTCGCCTATGACGCTGACGACTCGTGCGTGGAAATGGGGCGTCGCTGCGGTTTTGAGCCCTACCCGGCCCAGGAGGCCCTGCGCTCGCTACGACAGGTGTACTTTCGCGCGGTGGCGCCATTCCTCACCGACGCCGACCAGGAAGTGCGGGACGCCGCACTGATTGCAGTGGTTCCCATGGTCGAAGCCCCGGAACTCGCCCAGCATCGTGAGGCACTGATGCCGTTGCTCCACAGGCTCCTGGCGAGCAGCCAGGACCGTTGGCACCGCTCTCGGGCCGTCGACGCCTGCACAGCCTGGGGATGCCAAGCTCATCGGCGGCCTGGCACCCTCGGAGCACCGTTGCAGAACGCGGAGCCACCCTTGTGGAACGGCGGCTTCCGAGAAGACCCGCCGTTCTGATCACGGTGGCAATGTCCAGGCTGTGCTCCACTCAGAGCAGCGAGCCAAGGCTACGGCGAGGGTTGCAGTTGGGGTTGCATTCAGCCTCGTTCGCAGGGGTCCACAGGGGGTGGATGGCCTCACTCAGCGGCAGGTCAGGACGCGGATGCACCCCGCTGGACACCCGGACGAACAGCTGGAAAGCGTGTTGGGGGCAACCCTTCACGAGTTCGAATCTCGTATCCTCCGCAGGCCAGAGTGCCCGCACCGTTCCGACGGTGCGGGCCCTCTGCATTTTTGTCTCAGTTGCAGTCTCATCGGCGGCGGCGCAGCCACAGGTCACGCTGTCAGTGGCTATCGCTATGTTCCAGGCCATGACAGGCATGGACGATCAGCACGGTGCAGGAGCCGACGGCATGGGCGCCCTCTCGGACATCGTCGCTCGCGTCCGCGAATGCGCGCTCCAGGAGAGGGGCGAGCTCCCTGCTCGGGTCGGCGAGCGAGAGGTCGCCGCAGCCGAGCGCGAACTCGGCTTCCCATTGCCGCGATTGCTGGTCCGGCTGTACCAGGAGGTGGCCAACGGGGGCTTCGGTCCCGGGTACCTCCTACTGCCCCTGGTCGGCGAGGGCCGGACGGTGGTTGCCGAGTGCGGCCCTTGCGAGTACTGGCCGCACGGCATCCTGCCGATCCTGGACTGGGGCTGCGGCATGTACGCCGCGGTTGACTGCCTGGACCCCGATGCTCCGGTCCTGCTCTTCGAGCCGAACGCCGGCCCCCAAAACTGGGCGGAGGCGTGGTTCACCGACTCGCCGTCACTCGCGCAGTGGCTGAGTTCCTGGCTCGACGGCACTGGCTGGTGGGAGGAGGAGGTCATGATGGCCGAGGACGCACTCGAGCCCCAGCCCTGGCCCGAGGCCACGAAGCGGCTCGCCTCCTAGTTCAGGCAAAAAGCGTACGCTATTCTGTACGCTATGAAGACGATGAGTGCGACTGAGCTCCGCGGCAACCTCGCTGCCGCGCTCGACTCTGTCGAGAACGACGCCGAAGAACTCGTCATCACCCGGGCCGGCCATGAACCGCTGGTCGTCGTCCCCCTGGCCGAGTACGCCTCGCTCCGTGAGACCGACTACCTGCTGCGCTCCCCGGCCAACGCCGACCACCTGCGTCAGTCCCTTCGGGACTACCAGGAAGGTCGCACCCAGAACCGTGAACTGATCGACCCCGAGGACGCCACCGAGCAGTCCGCATGAAGATCCAGTTCACCGACGGCGGCTGGACCGACTACCTCTACTGGCAGGCGAACGACCGCCGCCTACTCAAGCGCATCAACCAACTGATCGACGACATCCGCCGCAACGGCCACGAGGGCATCGGCAAACCCGAACCCCTGCGCCACGAACTCGCCGGGGCATGGTCCCGCCGGATCGACCAGGAGCACCGCCTGGTTTACGTCCTCGACGAGCAGGCCGACACGGTGTGCGTCATCGCCTGCCGCTACCACTACAGCAAGTAGCCCGTTTCGCTCCGATCGCCACGACGCGTTGGACCCGGGCGGATGTCAGCCAGTTGCAGTTCCAGTTCCAGTTGCATTCATCCCCGTCCGCGAGTGTCCGGCCAGCCCTCGTCTGGGCACTTCTCCGCAGGTCGGGACGGTGGCGTACTCAGCTGAACCCCCGGACGAACAGTTGGAAAGCGTGTTGGGGGCAACCCCTCACGGTTCGAATCTCGTATCCTCCGCAGGTCAGCGGGCCCGCACCGTTCACCGGTGCGGGCCCTCTGCGTTTCCAGTCTCAGTTTTCGTCTCATGAGACTTTCGCCGGGTCTGCTGACGAGGCCGCGTCGCGTCGCCATCGCGGCCTACGCCCCGGGTCCAACCGCTCGCGGCCCACCCACGCGGCCGCTATTTCCGGCCCGGGGACCAGCTCAGACCCCAGCCATAGGCCTTGTCCAGCGCGTCTTGGGCCCCGTTGATGTAGCGCACCTCGCGCTGGACGGACAGTTCGCCACCAGTGTGTTCAATGAGTGCGATCGCGCAGATCTTCGCCTGCCCTCCCGCGTCGTCCAGATGCAATTCGACCGGGGCCGCTCCGGGAGACACCAGGGTCACGACACCTTGAGCCTGCTCCCAGTTCGGAGTTCCCTCATAGATGAGCGCGAAGACCAGGATGCGCCGAATGGCATCGGCCTGGGACAGGTCGATGCGCATGTTCTCGCCTCCGGCCGTGGATCCGGAACGGTCATCACCGTCCAGGGAGATTACCGCCCGGCCGTTCGTGTCGCGTGCCTCGAAAGCGTTTCCGAGTGCCTGGACCACGCCCTTGGAGCCGTCGGTGAACTCCCACAGGCAGCCGAGGTCGAGATCGATGCCGACATCGGGCTGCAGAGCGGACTGGAGCTTGCCCAGCCAGCCGCGCTTGCCCTGCGGTGCGGCTGCGTCCTGTGAGCCTCTGGCGTTCCAGTTCAGATTGACCGTGAGGAGGCCGGCGTGCGCCGACTTGTCGAGGGATACCCGGGGGGAAGCCTTGGTGAGCGTCACCTTGGCCAGTGGGACCGGTGCTACCTCGTTGGGGTTACCGAAATCGCTCATTTCGTCTGCTGTCCTTCCCTTGACGGACCGTGAGGTCACCTCGCCGCAGTCGGCTGGTTGAAGCCGCATCGCAACGACTCTGGCCTGGCGACCGTTTCCGCCATGAACCGGAGGGCGTTCCGCGGGGCTCGACGGCGCATCGGGCTGCGGGGCGCTCCAGCACGGCTACGACAGCGAGGACCTGGGCACCATGTGGCAGGCCGGTTTTGACTCCATCGGATAATGGACTATACGTAACATATGACCACATTTCGGTGAGCCGGTCGCGGAGTGGTGGAGCTGCCGTCCGGCCTTTCTGGTCTCAGTCGGGATCGTGGGCCACGGACCCGGGCGCTTGGGCCAGATCCTGCTCTGCCCCGTCTCCCAGAGCCGACCGCCGAGCTTCCGACCTTCGTCGTGCGGCATCGGGTCGGCCACGTGCTGGTGGTGCTTGGCCGTCGAGACCGAGGACCAGCTCATGATCGCCATGCCGATCCGCTCGGGACGCCGAGCAGGAGCGGGTTCGTCGAGGTGTGCATGCGCACGGATCGCGTGGCAGCGCCGAGCCGGCGCCATTGCAGGCTGGATATACGGCGAGTATGGTCATCTATATGGCATCGAAGAAGGTGACAGTGACCATCCCCGAGGATCTCCTCGAAGAGATCCGCAGCGAGGCGGACGAGCGTGGTATCTCCGCCTACGTCACTGAGGCGCTGCGCGCGAAGCGGGACCGTGACCGACTCCTGGAACTCGTGCAGTGGCTCGAAGAGGAGCACGGGCCGGTCACCGAATCCGAACGCTCCGCAACCTACGACGCACTGGACGACTTGGACGCCGAGCACGAGCGCCGCCAGGCCGCTGCTGCCAGGCGAGCCGGCGAGGCCGCATGACCCCGAAGCGCGACCACGAGGCGAAGCCGCTTCGCGTCTTCGTACTGGACTGCGAGGCGCTCTCGCTCGCCGTCCGCGGGGATCGCACAATGATCGGCTGGCTCGACCTCGCGGCACGCGGAGAGGCCGACGTCGTCACCTCACCCATGACGCTGGTCGAGGCGTACGACGGCAGGACCACGGAACAGCGCTGGGACTGGGTTCTCTCCCGGGTGAAGGTCGCGGACCTGGGTAAGGAGGAAGCCCGACGCGCTCGTAGACTCCTGGCCGACACCAAGTTGCACGGTCACAAGTACGCGATCGACGCCATGCTCGCTGTCGTCGCGCTCTCGCAACGAGGCCACGTCACTGTCTTCACTTCCGACGTGGACGACCTGGAGAAGCTGCTGCCGGACCGGATCGTCGTCAGGAGAGTCTGAACTCACCTGCGCAACCGATCTGCCGCTGCAGCCGAAGCCGGCTCCCAGACGCTTGGCAGTCGCTGACCGAAGGGTTGCGGTTCGGGTTGCATTCAGCCCCGTTCACGACGGTCCATGCGAGCCATTGCCGCAGTCGGCCCTGCGGGCCGGGACCGTGGCGAACCCGCCCAACCGCCCGGACGAACAGTTGGAAAGAGTGTTGGGGGCAACCCCTCAAGAGTTCGCATCTCGTATCCTCCGCAGGTCAGCGGGCCCGCACCGTTCGCCGGTGCGGGCTCTCTGCGTTTCCGGGTTGCAGTTGCCACCGAGGCCGGCAGCCGGCGAGCGGCGTGCGCCCCACCCGGGCGCACTGCGGCTCGATTCCGGCCGTCGCCGGCCTGGTCTCCGACCGTGCTTCCGAAGGGTGATCACCCGCCCGACAAGGCTCCAGGCCAACACGCCCCGATCTCGATCGCGCACCACGTCGTCACTTCCCGACCGCGGGCCCTGGGGCGAGGCCTTCGCGCCGGCCTGGCAACGCCTCACCCGACTCCCGGTCGTCACCTGACGGCTGGTCACCACTCCGGCAGGCAAGGAAGGAGAGCAGTCCGGGACGCCCGCCGCCGACCGGACGCTGAAGGACCGAGGTCGGCCGTCCCGGGAGATGCGCCGTGAATCGAAACTGACGGGCACGCTCGAATTCCGGTGTTCTGACAGGTGCTCTCACTGCGGCCTTGGCGCCGGAGTCCGTGGACGGAGCGATGCGCACGGCACCGCGGCAGTATGGCCCGGTGAAATTCCCGGACGAAACCGGACAAAGATCGACTACTGCGGGATCATGTCGTCAAGGGCGTGTAAGGGATACTCGCCTTCGGGCGGAACCTTGGGTTCTAATGAAGTCGTTCGGTTTCCGGCCTGGAATACCGAATTTCGATGATGGCGCGGACACGCCTTTTGTCGTGTCCGCAACCTTGGAAAGGAGTGGTCATGAAGATGATCAAGGCGCTTGTGCGGAAGTTCAAGCAGGACGAGGACCTCGCCAGCTACGCGTGGGAAAACCACCTCATCTGACGCACCGTCGTCGGCGGAGAAGGCGGCCGTGCCGCCGCCTCCGCCGGCGCCGCGGAGTTCCCAGCCGGGCTGCGACGCGGCGTTCCGGCCGCTACCGGCCAGTATTTCCCCGCCTGCCGCAGGGGACGTATTTCATCGCTATGCCAGTGGAGGCGGGATTCTCGTGGAAGAAATAGCGCCGACGGCGGTGCGCGGCCTTTCCGTCGTGTACGCCCCGCGGATTCAGGACCTGCTGTCCAGGGAAGAGAAAGTCTTTCGTCTGGACGCGGCCACGGTCGGCGTCTCCGACTGCCGGCTGATGGCCGAAATCGTCGCGGCGCGTCCCTTGCTGGCAGCGGAGCGCTCGGTCTACAAGCCCGCCGCAGGAGCCGATATCCAGCACGAAAGCGCGACCCGGACGATCCGCGCGCTGGGACAGGACGTCATGGCGGGCATCCGTACTCCGCCGCCCCCGGCCCGCGGGCTCTCCGGCACCTGGCCCTACGCCGGCACCTCCTACCTGCGCCAGTGGCTCTTCTCCGCCGACCCCCTGCCGGTCTCCCTGCTGTCGAAGCGCGGCGTGACGCGCTCCGACGCGATCTCCCGGATGGTCGACCGTGCCGTCACCGTCTGGCCGGGATCCGCTGCCGGGGAAAAGAGCACCACGCTGGCCGGGCAGATCCGGGACGCTTCCGGCACCCGCAACAGGCGGCAGGCCATCGCGCTGTACCGGCGGGCGACGGCCACCCTCTGCGACGGCGTGGCCGCACTGGCCGGCAACGCCCTGTGGTTGATGAAGTCGACACGGAAACCCGAGGGTGCCCCCGCCGACGTCACCGCGGTCCTGTGGGAGACACTGCGGCTGCTCCCGCCCGCTTGGATGCTGTTCCGCAGGGGCGGGGGCGCGTTCGCCGGGCTGCACCCCGAGATCGGCGCCCAGGACCGGGTCGCGCTCTTCCCGCTGCTGATGCACCGTCACCCGGACTACTGGTCCGACCCGCTGGAGTTCCGGCCCGAGCGATGGGCCGGAGTGGCGGACCCGGAGAACACGCCCGCGTTCATGCCGTTCGGCTTCGACGGGGCCCGCTGCTGGGCCAAGCACCTGATCGTGCCGCTGGCCGAGCGCCTGGTGAAGGTCGCCCTCGACAGCCGACTCGTCATCAGCAGCCCGCCACAGGAGGCGCACATCCCGTTGCGCTCCCTGCTCTCCGTTCGGTTCGACGCGGCAATCGGGGTATGACCGGGCGCCGCGCCCTCGCGCCGCCCGCCGTTGCCGACGAGGGCGGTGCGGCCACCACACAGAACCCGCCCACGCCGCGGAGCCCGCGCACGCCCCCTGGTCGGGCGGACGCCGCCGACCGCGCGCATCGAGCACCCTGACCACACGGGAAACACCATGGAATCGCCCACGCTGGCCGACTGGGTCGGCGACGTCGAGAGCTTCGCCGACCGCCAGTGGCAGCGCAAGCCCGCGGTCTTCACCCCGGAGGCGCTCGCCTCGCCGTTCGACCTCGACGAGCTGGACGCCGCTTTCGAGAGAGGGCTGCTGCGCACTCCCTACCTGGAGATGGTCCGCTCCAACAAGGTCGTCGTCCCACCCGATGCCTACACCACGTCACGGGTGGTCAACGGCAAGACGCACCAGGGCTTCGCCGACCGTACGAAGGTCGTCGCGCTCCTGCGCACCGGAGCGACGCTGCTCCTGCGCCACGTCGAGCAGTGGCACCGCCCGACGGGTGATCTGGTGGCGCGGCTGTCCGAGGAGCTCGACCGCTGCGTGGAGGCGTTCTTCTTCGTCACGCCCGTCGGCGGACAGGGTCTCGCGGTGCACCGTGACGACGCCGACGTGTTCGTCCTCCAGGTGGCCGGACGCAAGACTTGGTACGTTCACGACGCGCCGGCGGTGGCGGACTGGTCGCCGGGAGAGCTCCCGGACGACGAGCGCTCCTCGCGGCTCCTGAACAGCGTCCTTGCGCCGGGCAATGTGCTCTACGTCCCGCGTGGTTTCGCGCACCGCGCGGTGGGCGCCGCCGGACTGTCCGCCCACCTGTCACTGACGATCCGCGACATCTCCCTGCAGGACCTGCGGACAGCCCTGGAGCAGCGGCTGTCCGAAGGGGTGGACCTCCCGGCGCGCCCGCTGGGTGAGGCGGCGATCACCGACGCCTGCGCGGCGCTGCTCAGCCACGCCCGGGCGAAGCTGGCCACGATCGCACCGGAGGACCTGCAACTCGCCGCGCGGGCCGCCCAGGTCCGGCCACCGGTCACGACGACGCAGGCGGAGACGCTCGCCGGGACGGCCCGGAACTGGGAGACCGGCGACCCCGGCGCCGGGGTCGCCGGGTCGGCCTCCGTCGGCCGCACCTGGCGCAGGCTGCGCGAGGCGGCACGCGGAGCGCAGTGAGGGCGGACCGCTCGGGCGACGCCTACATCGTCTTGCGGGGGACGCTCACACGGGGATGATCTCGACGCCCTGCTCCAGTCCCTTGAAGTCATCGGCGTTCCGCGTGAAGAGCGGGAGTCCCTGGGCGGCTGCGGTAGCGGCGATCATCAGGTCCATGCGCCGGGGGCGAGGGTTGCGATTCGCTTTGACGGTGAGAGCGACCAGCGTGCCGAACCTGCGGGCGGCCTCCCGGTCGAAGGGGATGGCCGCGAACTCTGCTTCCACGTCGGCCAGGCGCTGCGCTCGCGCCATCATCTCCACCGGGTCCTTCGTCATCGCCACGCCCTGGGCCAGTTCCGCCAGGACGATCGAGGAGACAGCTGCCTCCACGGGCAGAAGGTGGGCGTCGATCAGCGGCAGATCGATGACGACACAGGTGTCCAGTAGCCCGCGCGGCAGCCTGCCGGTCACGCGCGGTCCCACGGATTGCCGTCCTCGTCAATACGGTCCTCGGAGCCGAAGAACTCGTTTGCCTCCGCCCGCAGCCGAGCGGCGTTGACCTGAGGCGCGTGGCGCCACTTCCGCTGCAGTTCCTCCACCGGGACGAAGCGGCGTCTGCTGCTGAGTGGGCGCACTTCGGCGATCTCAGTCCCATTGCGGGTGACGTGGTAGGTCTCACCCGCCTCCACGTCATCGAGTACAGCCTTGGAGCGCGCGGCGAGCTCCCGCTGGGTGATGGTCTTCATGAAGCCATCGTATCGCGGTGTAATGCACTGCGCTACACCATGGCCGGGTGGAGTCGAGGCCCGCCCCCGGCCAGTTCGGTTCAATGCCGTCCTGCCTGTCGTCGAGCGCTCCTCCGGTTGCGTTCACCGATGTCCAGCGGGGTCCAGAGGTGGTCCCGCGAGGCACTGCGGACCAGTTCAAGACGTAGCTGAAGCCGCTCGGACGCCCGGACGAACAGTCGGAAGTGTGTTGGGGGGCAGCCCTTCGCGAGTTCAGTCTCGTACCCTCCGTACCCTCCGTACCCTCCGTACCCTCCGCACCCGCCCACCTGGGCAGACGGGAGCGCCGACCGCACTGCGGTCGGCGCTCCCGTCGTATCGGAACCACCCCGGGTCTGAGAACCTCCTGCTCCGCTAAGGGATCTGGCGGTGGACGTCGCCGCGGTTGCCCACGGCCAGGACCCAGATGATCAGTTGACCGTTCTCGACGGTGTAGACCACCCGGTGGTCACCCACCCTGAGCCGCCATCGGGTCGCGTGCCCCTGTAGTGCCTTGGCGTCGAACGTTGTCGTGTCGCCGGCATCCATCGCCTTCTGCAATTCGGCGAGGCGGCGCAGGATGCGCAGGGCGTCAGACCGGTCGATCTTCAGCAGTTCGCGCTGCGCGTGCGGAGTGAAGCGTGTGACGTAGCCCATCGGACGTCAGCCCTCCTGGCCACGGAGGAGAGCCGCCATTTCCTCCAGTGAGACGGATCCCTGGACCCCCTCCGACTCCGACTCGTCGGCCAGCCTGTTCAGCCACGCCTCCTCGGCATCGTCCGCTATCCGGCGGAGGCGCTGGTACTCCTCGATATCGATCACCACGGCCTCCTGCCTGCCCCGCCGGGTGATGATCGTCGGAGTCCCCTCCCGACGCGCCCGGTCAATGACATCGGCGAGGTGGCTGCGGACCTCGGCCATGGACTCAATCATGGGCTCGCTCATGTCTTCAATGTAATAGATGTACATCAAATCGGCAGTGCCTTGCCGAACTCGCCGAGCGGTGCCCTCGGCGCCGGGGAGGCCCGCTTGCGACGGTTTGGCGGACCGGACCGGAGCGACTTCTTCACCTCGCTGTCCAGTGGGCCGTTCGCGCAGGTCCAGGCGAGCAGATCTCCGAGCCCACCCCGCAGGTCAGCCCGCGCCCACCTGGGCAGACGCGGGACTCGACGCGCGGCCGTCTCCGGCTGTGATCCGCGTCTCGCGCACCTGGCCACGGGGGCCGCTGGGGCCCGCAACTGCGGGCCGCGGCGCCGACCGGCGGGGGTTCCCCGCCGGTCGGGGGCGTTGACGGTTCCGCGAACCTGTACGAACACTGTGCGGGTCTTCCCGGAACCGCGCCCATGCCTCGGGGAGGACTCCGGTCCGCAAGGGGAGCGATGTGTCCAGAAGGTACCGGCTGACCTACAGCCCCGAGATCCGCGCGCTGGTCGAGTCCCTGCCTGCGGAGCAGCGCCAGGACGTCTCCCGCAGCTTCACCCTGCTGATGCGCGACCCGATCAGCCACGCGGTCATCCATATCGCGATGCGCAACACCGTGGAGAACCGGTACGCGGCCTATCTCATGCCCGGTTTCACGCTGGAGGCCGAGTACACCGTCAGCGGCCGTGACCTTCACGTCGTGAAGTGGACCACCCGGTACCCCCTGATCGTGTTCGACGCCGACCACCGCGTCGTCGTGCCGCCCGTGGTCGCCCATGAGGCTGCCGCGACCGTCGGCGACTGCTCTTCCCCCGAGGGGCGCCGGCTCCGGGGCGAGTGGTGCCTGCGGGCGCGCACGCAGGTGTTGGACTTCCGCGACCTGCCGGACGCGGAGCGCGCGACGGCGCTGTACACCATGGCCCATTCCCTGGGCTCGCGGGTGAAACAGGCCGTCGGACACCCGGAGCTCATCGAGACCGCCTCGCACGAGCGGCTGGCGCAGGCCAACTACGGGCTCACCGCCCACCTGCACAAGGCGGCGCGGCTTGCCGAGCAGCAGGCCAACGGCGCCTACGAGCCGCTGCACCGCCGACTCGGCACGATGCCGTGGGAGGAGCCGGAGTACATCGCGAGGATGGCGGAGCGCTACAGCTGACGCCCGGCGGCACGCGGCGGCGCGGCGCACCGGCACTGCTCGGCGGGGCGGCGGGGCTACGGCCGGGTGAAGGTCATATGAGTGGTGCCGCCGGGTGTCGTCACCGACTCCATCCGGAACCGCTGCTCCAGCCCTTCCAGCCCGTCCCACAGCCGCTCACCGCGGCCGAGGACGATCGGGACGACGGCGATGTGGAGGTGGTCGACCAGGTCCTCCGCGAGGAACTGCCTGACGGTGGTGGGGCCTCCGCCGATCCGCACATCGAGGCCGCCCGCGGCCTCTCGGGCCTGCCGCAGTGCCTCCTGCGGCGAGGCGTCGACGAAGTGGAAGACCGTGCCGCCCTCCATCTCCAGCGACGGTCGCGGGTGGTGCGTCAGCACGAACACCGGGGTGTGGAACGGCGGGTTGTTCCCCCACCAGCCCTTCCACTCCTCGTCGGTCCACGGGCCGCGCTGCGGGCCGAACTTGTTGCGGCCCATGATCTCCGCGCCGATCCCGGGCCCCCAGGTCCAGGCGAGGGCGTCGTCGACGCCGCTGCTGCCGCCGGCCTGGCCGTGCATCTCGTTGAAGGCGCGGGTCTGCATGAACCAGTCGACCAGCCGAGTCCCGGCATGCCCGAACGGGGCATCAGGCCCCTGTCCCTCCCCGGCGGCGAACCCGTCCAGCGACACGCTGAAGTTGTGCACTCGAACACGCGACATGACACTCACGTCCCTCACTCGGACTCCATCGTCGAACCGAGCCTAGACGTGCCCACTGTCATCGGCCGGATCACGCGCCGCGCGAACGGGCCCGGCCTCACCTCCGGGCCTCACCTCCGCACGATCTGCTGCAGCTTCCAGAACCGCCCTGGCTGAACGGGCAGGCAGACGTTGGGGGGACGGGCGCGTGGGCCCGTCCCCCCAACGGTGTGGCGCGTGGCGCTTGCGCGGGGCCGGTGGTGTCAGCCGCCGATGCCGAGGGCGAAGACGTGCATCGCGGTCTGGCCGCCCGCGACGCCGTCGCCGACGTCCGGGAGGGTCACCGAGGCGACCGTCTTGCCGGCGGCCAGCGCCACCGTCTGTTCGAAGACATTGACGGTGGTGTGGTCCTGGGTGTTGCCGGGGCGGTTGCGGTAGGCGCAGACGATGACCGCGCCGGAGCCCGTCGGGGCGGTGCCGTACCAGTCGGGGACGGTGAGGGTGAAGCTCTGGGTGCTGCCGTCCGTGTAGGTGATGACGCCGCTGCCGGAGGCGGGGCCGTAGGTGGCGGTGGTCAGGAAGCCGAGGTCGGCGCCCGAGCCGGAGACGTCGACGATCTGGCCGCCGGCGGTGACGTTGTCCGGCTGGCCGCCGGCGGCGGTCGGCCAGCTGAAGCCGATGCCGCCGTAGGTCAGCTTCGCCCCCGGAGCGACCCCGGCGGCGGCCAGGGCCTCGGCCGACAGGCTCGACTGCGAGCCGTCGATGTCGGCGGCCCCGGTGGCGCTGTCGTCGGAGATGCCGGTGTTGTCGTAGGCGCCCGCCAGCGAGGTGTACGGCTGCTGCACCTGGACGCCGGTGCTGAGCAGCGTCCGGCCGGTGCCCCGGGCGCCTCGGTAGTCGGCGGTGACGGTCAGTCCGACCGGTCCGGCGGGCGCCAGACCGGCCGGTGCGGTCACGCTGAAGGTCGCCTTCGCGCTGCCGTGCGCCGGGACGGCGGTCGGCTGCGGCTGCTTGCGGACGGTCCAGCCCTGCGGCACCGAGATCCCCAGCCGGAGGCCGGTCAGTGCGGTCGGGCCGGGATCGGCGACGGTCGCGGTCACCGTGAACGCGGTGCCGGGGTGGAAGGTGGTCGGTGCGCCGCCGACGCTCAGCGAGGGCTGCGCCGGAATTTGGAAGGAGTCGAGGGTCAGCCGGCCGGAGCCGGTGGCCACGACCTGGACGGTGTGCGGACCGGCGGCGAGGCGGGTGTCGGTGAACACCGTCTGCCCGGTCTCGGGCGAAGCCGAGTAGGTGTTGACCGTGCCCTGGGCGACGCCGTCGATCAGCACCTGGGCGCTGCCCTGGCTCGGTCCCTCGGCGGCGACCAGCGCGATGCTGCTGCCGGTGAAGGCGAGCGAGACCGCGGCCCCCTGGGCGGTGGTGCTGTGCTGGTCGTCACCGCCGGGGGTGCCGGCGGCGCTCCAGCTGCCGGTGTAGTCGAGCAGTTGGCTGTCGTTGTCGACGACCCCGGCCGTCGGTGCGGCCGGTACCGGTCCGGCGCTGTTCATGATCGCCAGCGCGGCGGCGGGCCAGGCGCCCGCACTGACCAGGGTGGGCGGGGTGTAGGTGATGTCGGTGCCGTTGTTGTCGGTGTTCGGGTTGTCGGTGTAGTCGGCCGGGCCGACGGTGATGTTGTTGATCGTCGGCGTCCACATGCCGATCCAGTTGCTGCCGCCCAGGCTGGTGACGTTGTCGAAGGTGTCCCAGTAGGAGCTGCCCTCGTCCTGGTAGACCATGTTGTTGGTGTGGTTGCCGACGGTCAGGTAGTTGCCGGAGAAGACCGAGTCGATCCCGGCGCCGTCCTCGCCCTGGCCGCCGTTGGTGTAGATCGGGCCGCCGTCGTACAGGACGTTCATGACGTCGTGGACGTAGTTGTCGGTGATCCGGTTGCCGCCCGCGTAGTTGGTGCCCCGGGCGCAGGTGGAGAGTCCTTCGGCGGCCTGCATGGAGCAGGGCGACGCCCAGCCCCAGCCCCAACCCAGGGACATCCCGGAGTAGGAGGTGTGCCCGATGTCGTTGTGGTCGATCGTCAGGTTCCGGGTGAAGCCGGCCCAGATGCCGACGGCGTCGGTGTAGTCCTGCCCGACGTGGGAGATGGTGTCGTCGGAGACGGTGTCGCCGTCGTTCATCAGCGCCGGGTCGTTCTGGAAGTAGTCGTCCACGTCGCCGACCGAGATCCCGCCCGCCGCCGTGTCGGTGACGGTGCTGCCGGTGACGGTGGAGTTCTGCGTCCCGTCCGCCAGGTCGACGCCGGTCGCGCCGAGGTGGCTGAACGAGTCGCCGCTGAAGGTGATGTCGTCACCGCGCGAGACCGCGACCGCGCCGGGGGTGACCAGCGGGGTGGTGACCGGGCCCGAGGTGTTCCAGAGCACGGCGGCCTGGTTGTCGATGTAGCCGGTGGTGACCGGCAGGTTCCAGGTCGAGTAGGCGAAGCCGATGCCCTGGAAAGCGATGTCGTGGACCGGTGAGACCGCCTGCGGGGTGGCCTCGAAGGCGTTGATCACCAGGTAGCTGCCGCCGGTCTTGGTCAGCGTCACGGTGTGCGTGCCGGGTGCCAGGCCCTGGACCGAGTAGAGCACCTGCTGGGCCAGCCGGGTGCTGCTGTAGCCGGTCCAGCTCTGCCGGGTGTCGGGCACGCCGTCGACGGAGGCGCTGATGGCGCCCTCGTCGGAGTTGGTCTCGCCGAGGACCTCGACCCCGCTGCCGGTGAAGGTGTAGCTGACCGAGTCACCGTCGGCGGTGGCGTAGGCCACGGTGTTGCCGAGGTCGCCGTAGGTCCGTCCGGCGGAGGTGCCCCAGCTGCTGCCGGTGTAGCTCGCGCCGGGGGCGTTCTGCGGCACCGGGGTGAGGTGGCCCGGGGTGCCGTTCAGCGACACCAGGGTCTGCAGGACCGGGAGTTCGACGTCGGCGGCGTACATGTCCTGGCCCGGCAGGGGGATGTAGTAGAGCCGGTCGGCGGTCTTGTCCAGGTAGAACTGGCCGGGACGGCTCAGCAGTTGGTAGGCGTTCTCGACGTAGGAGACGCCGTCCATGGCGGGCAGTCCGGCGCCGTTGAAGGGGAAGCCGAGGTTGGGCACGTCGACGTGGTTGGCGGACCAGCAGCTCGGCAGGACGTTGATGTCGGAGCCGCCGGCCGGGTCGGCGGTGATGCTCTGCACCGGGCAGCTCATGTGCTTCCAGTCGTTGTCCTGCACCACCTCGATCTGTGACTGGTCGGTGAACCCGGCGTAGGAGGCGTCGGAGGTCCGGAAGCCGGTGGCGGTCGTCTGCAGGCCGGCCGGGCTCCCGGCCGAGCGGGCCAGGGTGGCCCTGGTGCCGTCGACGAAGAGCTGCTGGCCGCCGGTGGCCGCGGCGGAGGCCGGGACCGGCGCCTCCCACACGTCGGAGCCGGCGGCGGCCGGGGTGAAGCCGCCGACCCTGACCGCGCCGTTCAGCACCGGCTGCTGGTCGCGGACCGGACGGTAGACGACCTGGAACCCGTTGCTGCCGGAGTCCTGCGGCCCCAGCTGGAGCGGGGCGGTCAGCCGGTAGTCGCCGCCGTAGAGGTCGACGTCGATGTCGGCGGTCATGTTCCGGTCGAGGCCGCGGACCTCGGCGGCGGCGGAGCCCAGACTGCAGGGTGCGGCGGCGGTGCAGGCGCTGCCGCCGCCGGTGGGGGAGGCGAAGAGGGTGGTGGGGCGGGGCGGGGCGGCGGCTCCGGCCGGGGCTGCGGCGATGCCGCAGACCGCCAGTCCGAAGCTGAGAAGTGCCGCTAGCCGTGCGGCAGTTGCCATGGGGGGACCTTTCCGACACAACGGGGTGGGTGGGAACGATCGAAGGCGGCGGGTGGCGGGGGCAGGTGTCTCCCGGCGGCACCGCCGGTACGCAAGCGAAAGCTATACATCCGATGAATCGGTGTCAATGCGTCGCGCAGCAGCATTCGACGAAGGGGTGTCAGGTCGCCAACGGGTGGCAAATGTCCCTGCATGGCGGTGACTGACGGGGTATTGGATCGAGCGCTGGGCGCCGCGCTGCCATGGCTCGGGCGGTATGCATCCGATGTATGCCCTGGTGGCCAGGAAAAACGATCGACGATGTCGAACTCCTGTCCTAAGGTCCGGACGCATGAGCAGTCGATTGCGGCGCATCGCCGAGGTGAACGAGGAGGCGGTGGCGCGCGGCCGTTACACGGCCGTGGACGGCAGCGAGGTCCTGATCGGGGACGAGGTGGAGGCGGCGGCGTCCGGGACGCGCTGCTACGGGCCGGAGGAGCCGCTCGGCCCGCCGCCGACCGTGCCGCAGGGCGGTGGACGGCAGGGCGGCGATGGGCCGCTGCTGCAGGTCACCGGTGAGGGCAGCCTGGAGGCCGCACGACGGATGTGCGGCGAGCGGGAGGGCGAGGTCGCGGTGCTGAACTTCGCCTCGGCCCGCAACCCCGGCGGCGGCTACCTCGGCGGCGCGAAGGCCCAGGAGGAGGACCTGTGCCGACAGGCGCTGCTCCACACCTGCCTGCTGCGTGCGCCGGAGTACTACGCCGCGCACCGGGCCGACAGCGACCTGCTCTACAGCGACCGGGTGATCTGGTCACCCAGGGTGCCGGTGCACCGGCGCGCCGACGGGGAACTGTCGGCCCGCCCGCTGCTGGTGTCCTTCCTGACCAGCCCGGCGCCCAATGCCGGGGAGGTGCTGCGGCGCGACCCGGCGGCGGGGGAGCGGATCCGGGCCGCGTTGCGGCGGCGGGCCGCACGGGTGCTGGGCGTGGCCGCGCAGCAGGGCGTCCGGCGGCTGGTGCTGGGGGCCTGGGGCTGCGGCGTGTTCCGCAACGACCCCCGGGAGGTGGCGGAGGCGTTCCACGTCCACCTCGGCCCCGGCGGCGGCTACCGCCCCGCCTTCGACGAGGTGGTCTTCGCCATCCTGGACCGGGCCGGGACCGGGCCCTCGGCCAACCGGAGGGCCTTCGACGACCGCTTCCCGGACGACCGCTTCCCGGACGACCGCCTCCCGGACGCCCGCTGAGCCCTGCGGACCTGTGGATCAGGCCGGGGCCGCCGCCTCGGTGGACTCCAAGGGTTCCAGGACGACCGGCAGTTCGACGTAGCCGTTGACGATGACCGAGGTGATCCGCTCCGGCGACCGCTCCGGCTCGGCCAGCGCCAGCCGCGGGAAGCGGGCGAGCAGCGTGCCCAGCGCGATCCGGGTCTCCAGCCGGGCCAGCGGCGCGCCCAGGCAGAAGTGCGGGCCGTAGCCGAAGGCCAGGTGGTCCTTGTCCGGGCGCAGCGGGTCGAAGGTGTCGGGGGCGTCCGGGTGGGCCTCGGGGTCCCGTCCGGCGGCGGCGAAGTTGGTGATGATCGCCTCGCCCTTCCGGATCAGCACGCCCTCGCCCAGGTCGATGTCCTCGACCGCGTACCGCAGTGGCACATAGGTCACCGGGCCCTCGTGCCGCAGGGTCTCCTCGACCACGGCGTCCAGGGTGATGTCGCCCCGCTGGAGCAGGTCGAGGTGCCCGGGGTGGGTGAGCAGCTCGTGGACGGCGTTGGTGATGAGGTTCACGCTGGTCTCGAAGCCGGCGCCGATCATCAGGAAGAACACGGCGTGCAGCTCGTCCGGGGCGAGCCCGGGTTGCTCCGAGTCGGACGGGGCGATCAGGTCGCTGGTCAGGTCCGGTCCCGGGAACCGAAGCTTGTGGTCGACCAACTCGGCCAGCGTCCGGTGCAGTTCCTCCAGCACGGCGATGTTCCGCTCGGGCGGGAGGGTGCTGTCCAGGGTCTGGTCGATCACCCTCCCCAGGGGGGCCCGCATGGGCGTGGGGACGCCGAAGAGGTCGCAGATGACGGTCATCGTCAGCGGCAGGGCGAGCCTCGCCCGGATGTCGACCGCTGTTCCGGCCGGGAGTTCGGCGAGGCCCTGCACCAACTGGTCGGCGGTGGCCTGGATCTGCGGCTCCAGTTCGGCCACCCGGCGGACGGAGAAGCCGGGCGCGACCCGGCGCCGCTCGCGCCGGTGCTCCTCGCCGTAGAGGTTGACGAAGTTCTCCTGGAGGGCGATGGCCGCCAGCGGCCAGCCGTCGGGCACCTCGGCCAGGGCGGCCCAGTGCCGGCGCGGGTCGCGGGAGACCCGGGGGTCGCTGGTCAGCGCCCGGATCACGCTGTGCCGGGTGACCGACCAGGCCGTCATCCCGGCCGGGAGCCGGACCAGGACGGCCGGCCCGGCTGTGCGAAGCCGCGCGGCCTCGTCGTGGGGCGTGCGGGAGTTGACGTCCAGGATCGGGCAGGAGCGGTCGGAGGACGGCGTCAAGGGAGGCTCCTCGGGGCGAGAGCGCGACGGAGCAACGGGGTCCGGGACTCCTTCCCGGACCTGGACCGTTCGTACAGCAGAGCGACCGGTCCCTCACTTTCTACGACCCCTCCTGATGGGCTGTCAACGAGGCCCGGACCGGGTGGGGCACAGGGGTCGGCAGTGGACGAACGAGGTGCGGGCGGGGTGCGAACGAGGTGCGGACGGGGCGCGGGCGGGGCGTTGAGGAGGGCTGGGCGAGGCACTGGGATCGGGGATACTCCTCGGTCATGACGATCTACGACACCATAGGCGCGACCTACACCAGCACCCGGCGGCCCGACCCACGGATCGGCGCGCAGATCCACGCGGCGCTGGGCGACGTCCGGACCGTGGTCAACGTCGGTGCGGGCACCGGCTCCTACGAGCCGGAGCAGACCGTGCTCGCGGTCGAGCCGAGCGCGGTGATGATCGCCCAGCGCCCGGCCGGCTCGGCACCGGTCGTCCGGGGCGTGGCCGAGGCCCTGCCGCTGGCCGACGGATCGGCCGACGTGGTGATGGCCCTGCTCACCGTGCACCACTGGACCGACCTGGAGGCCGGCATCGCCGAGCTGCGCCGGGTGGCCCGGCGCCGGATCGTCCTGCTGACCTGGGACCAGGCCGTCACCCGGGAGCTGTGGCTGCTGCGCGACTACCTGCCGGAGGCGGCGGCCTTCGACGACGACCGGGCCGTCCCGGTGGACCGGCTGGCCGAGCTGCTGGGCGCGCAGCGGGTCGAGCCGGTGCGGATCCCGCACGACTGCACCGACGGCTTCGGCGCGGCCTTCTGGCGGCGGCCGGCCGCCTACCTCGACCCGGTGGTCCGGGCCGGGATGTCGATCCTGGCGCAGACCGGTGAGGACGTGATCGCGCCGGGTCTGGCCCGGCTGGCCGAGGACCTGTCCTCGGGACGCTGGCAGGAGCGCCATGCCGAGCTGTTGGAGCTGGACGAGACCGATGTCGGCTACCGGCTGCTGATCGCCGACCTGTGAGCCCGGTCCGGGCAGCGACGTCCGCGCACCGTGAATCCAGGGGCCCGGCGGGCGGCGCTCTGGCAGGATCGGCGCATGCCGCGCCACGACCCAGTGCCTCCGCCCGTCGTCCCGCCCGGTCTCGCCGCCGCCTGGGGCGGGGACGAGTGGCGGGCGTGGATCGAGGCGCTGCCCGGTCTGGCCCTCGCCTTCCTCGACCGCTGGCAACTGCGGCCGGACGGCCCGCCCGCGCACGGGGTGATCGCGATGGTGCTGCCGGTCGTCGGCGCGGACGGGAGCCCGGCGGCGCTCAAGCTCCAGCGGGTGGACGAGGAGACCCGGGGCGAGCCGTCGGCGCTGCGGACCTGGGACGGCCGGGGCGCCGTCCGGCTGCTCGACAGTGACCCCGAGTCCGGCACCATGCTGCTGGAACGGCTGGACGCCGGGCGGTCGTTGGAGACGGAGCCGGACGAGCTGACGGCGCTGGGCACCCTCGCCGGGCTGCTGGAGCAGCTGTCCGGGTACCCGGCCCCGGCCGGGCTCCCGCGGCTGGCCGACCGCGGTGCGGCCATGCTCGACCGGGTGCCGCAGGTGCTGTCCCGGCTGGCCGACGCCGCCGACCGGCGGCTGACGGCGGACTGCGCCGCCGCGCTGCGCGAGGTGCTGGACCGCCCCGGCGACCGGCTGCTGCACTGGGACCTCCACTACGGCAACGTCCTCGCCGCGCCGCCCGAGGCGCAGCGGGCCGGACGGGCCCCGTGGCTCGCCATCGACCCGAAGCCGCTGGCCGGCGACCCGGGCTTCGAGCTGATGCCGGCCCTGGCCAACCGCTGGGAGGACGTCGTCGCCACCGGCGACGTGGCCGCCGCCGTCCGCCGCCGCTTCGACCTGCTCACGGAGGCCGTCGGCCTGGACCGGGCGCGCGCACGGCGCTGGACGCTGGCCCGGGCGCTGCAGCGAACGCTCTGGAAGGTCGAGTCCGGCGAGACCGCCCTCTCGACCCGGGACCGGGCCGTCGCCCTTGCCCTGCGGGCCGGTTGCTGATCGGCCGCTGATCGGCCGCGGTACCACCGGAAGGTGAAGTCCGACCTGGTCCTGGACACTTCGCCGGTCCGGGTCGGCCGGAGCTCGTAGAATCGGCGGATGAGCGCTTCCGATCTCCCCGCAGCCGTTCCCGCTCCGGACGCTGTCGCGCCCGACGCCTCCGACGCCTCCACTGCCTCTGCCGCGCCCGTCGCGTCCGTCGAGGCGGAGGACGGCGAGGCGCTGCGCGTGCTGCGCCGGGTCTTCGGCTACGACGCCTTCCGGGGCAGCCAGCAGGAGATCGTCGAGCATGTCATCGGCGGCGGCGACGCGCTGGTGCTGATGCCGACCGGCGGCGGCAAGTCGCTCTGCTACCAGATCCCGGCGCTGGTCAGGCCCGGTGTCGGGGTGGTGATCTCGCCGCTGATCGCGTTGATGCAGGACCAGGTGGACGCGCTGCGGGCGCTCGGGGTGCGGGCCGGCTTCCTCAACTCCTCCCAGGACTTCGAGGAACGGCGGCTGGTGGAGGCCGAGTTCCTGGCCGGTGAGCTGGACCTGCTCTACCTCGCCCCCGAGCGGCTGCGGGTGGATGCGACCGTCCGGCTGCTGGAGCGCGGGAAGATCTCACTCTTCGCGATCGACGAGGCGCACTGCGTGGCCCAGTGGGGCCACGACTTCCGCCCCGACTACCTGGCCCTGTCGTCGCTGCACGAGCACTGGCCCGAGGTGCCGAGGATCGCGCTCACCGCGACCGCCACCGAGGCCACCCACGCGGAGATCACCTCCCGGCTGGGACTCCAGGACGCCCGCCACTTCGTGGCCAGCTTCGACCGGCCCAACATCCAGTACCGGATCGCGCCCAAGGACGAGCCGCGGAAGCAGCTGCTGCACCTGCTGCGCACCGAGCACCAGGGCGAGGCCGGGATCGTCTACTGCCTCTCCCGGGCCTCGGTCGACAAGACCGCCGCCTGGCTCTCCGAGCGCGGGATCGACGCCCTGCCCTACCACGCCGGCCTCGACCAGCGGGTCCGCGCCCGGAACCAGTCCCGGTTCCTCCGCGAGGACGGTCTGGTGATGGTCGCCACCATCGCCTTCGGCATGGGCATCGACAAGCCGGACGTCCGCTTCGTCGCCCACCTCGACCTGCCGAAGTCGGTCGAGGGCTACTACCAGGAGACCGGCCGGGCCGGCCGTGACGGCCTGCCCTCCACCGCCTGGCTCGCCTACGGTCTGCAGGACGTGGTGCAGCAGCGGAAGATGATCGACACCTCGGAGGGCGACCAGGCCCGCCGCCGCCAGCTCTCCGCGCACGTGGACGCGATGCTCGCGCTCTGCGAGACGGTCGAGTGCCGCCGGGTCCAGCTGCTGGCCTACTTCGGCCAGAAGAGCGAGCCCTGCGGCAACTGCGACACCTGCCTCACTCCGCCGCAGTCCTGGGACGGCACCGTCCCCGCGCAGAAGTTCCTCTCCACGATCGTGCGGCTGCAGCGCGAACGCCGGCAGAAGTTCGGCGCGACCCAGATCGCCGACATCCTGATGGGCCGCAAGACCGCCAAGGTGATCCAGTTCGACCACGACGGCCTGAGCGTCTTCGGCGTCGGCGCCGACCTCTCGGAGACCGAGTGGCGCTCGGTCGCCCGGCAGCTGCTCGCCCAGCGACTGGTCGCGGTCGAGGGCGACTACGGCACGATGGTGCTGACCGAGGAGAGCGCGGACGTCCTCGCCGGACGCCGTCCGGTCGCGCTGCGCCGCGAGCCGGAGAAGCCCGCCCGCGCGGCCAAGGCCGACCGCGCCACCGGCGGCTCCGGCCGCAAGGCCGCCCCGGTCGACCTCCCGGCCGAGCTGCTGCCGGTCTTCGAGGAGCTCCGCGCCTGGCGCGCCGCCACCGCCCGCGAGCAGGGCGTGCCCGCGTACGTGGTCTTCCACGACGCGACCCTCCGCGAGATCGCCGCCACCGCCCCGACCACCCTGGCCGAGCTCGGCACCGTCGCCGGCGTCGGCGAGAACAAGCTCGCCAAGTTCGGCCAGCCGATCCTCGACCTCCTCGCCGCCCTCGACCCCGCCGCCCCGGCCCCGGCCCCGACCGCAGCCGCCCCGACTGCAGCCGCCCCGGCCCCGGCCGCCGCCCCGGCGCCGCAAGCCGCCCCGGCCGCCGCCCCCTCGGCCGCGCCCCGCACCCGGCCGAGGTCGGCCCCCGCCCGCAGCGTCCCCGCCCCGGCCGCCCCGGCCCCCGCCGACGACCTCTGGGGCGACGCCTGGGGCGAGGAGCCCGACGAGGAGTACGGCGAGTGACCCCACCGGCGACGCCGCAGCGTCGGGCGGCGCATCAGACGGACGCGGTGCTGCGCCGCCACCGCCACTCGCCGAGACACGACAGCACCGTGACGGCGCTGAAGCCGGCGCCCAGGGCGCACACTCCGCTCCACCCTGCGTGGGCCCACACGACGGAGGTCAGCGCGGACCCGACGACACCGCCGAGGAAGTACGTCGTCATGTAGACGGAGTTCAACCGGCTGCGCGCCTCGGGTTCGAGCGCGTACACCACGTTCTGGTTGCTGATGTGGACGGTCTGCACGGCCAGGTCCAGCACCAGGACCCCGATGAGCAGCCAGACCAGGTCGTGGCCGCCGGCGGTCAGGAGCGACCAGGAGGCCAGCAGGACGACGGCGCCGGCCCTGGTCACGGTCTGCACCAGGCCCCGGTCGGCCAGTCGTCCGGCGGCCGACGCGGCGGCGGCTCCGGCGGCCCCGGCCAGGCCCATCAGCCCGATTTCCGCGGTGGACCAGCCGTACGGCGGTCCGGACAGCAGGAAGGTCAGTGACACCCACAGCACCGTGAACGCCCCGAAGCTGGACGCGCCGGTCAGCGTCCGCCAGCGCAGCACCGGGTGCTCGCGCCACAGCCGGGCCATCGAGCGGAACGCGGAGCGGTAGGAGGCCTGCCCGGCGGCGGGGAAGGGCGGCAGGGCACGGCGGAGCAGCAGGGCCATGGCGACCATCAGCACGGCGTTGACCCAGTAGACGGTGCGCCAGCCGCCGAGCGAGGCGAGGCCGCCGGCGGCCGTTCTGGCCAGCAGGATGCCGAGCAGCAGTCCGGTCATCACGGTGCCCACGGCCCGACCGCGCACCTCGGGCGCCGCCATCGTAGCGGCGAACGGCACCATGACCTGGGCGCCGACCGAGCACAGCCCGGTCAGCGCGAGTCCGGCGAAGAGCGCGGGGGTGTTCGGCGCGGCGGCGATGACGGCCAGGCCGACGGCGGTGGCGGCGCACAGGGTCGCGGTCAGCCGCCGGCGCTCCAGCAGGTCGCCCAGGGGCACGATCAGGACCAGACCGCAGACGTACCCGATCTGGCTGACGGTCACCACGAGCGCGGCGGTCCCCGAGCTCAGGCCGAACCGCCGGGCCATGGTGTCCAGGAGCGGCTGTGCGAAGTAGTTGCCGGCCACCGAGAGGCCGGTGGCCGTGGCCATGAGCACCAACGTGGGGCGGGTGATGCCGCCGGTGCCGTGCCCGGCGCCCGGCACCGGCGGTGTCGTCGGGGAGTTCATGGGGCCTCTGCTGGGAGCGTGCGGGGGTGGGTTGTCCCTCACCAGGTGACCGGGAGGCTGGTCGGGCAGGCGAAGAAGCCGCCGTCGGCCTTCTGCACCTGCTCCGGCTCCACCGAGAGCCGCAGCCCGGCGAGGCGTTCGAAGAGCACGGTGAAGACCGTCGCCAGGACGACGGGGGCCAGCACCGAGCCCAGGCAGAAGTGCGGGCCCGCGCCGAAGAAGACGGACCCCTTCTCCGCCCGGTGGATGTCGAAGACCTCGGGATCGGTGAATTCGCGGGGGTCGTGCGCTGCGGCGAGCGTGGAGGTTATGACGCCCTCGCCCTTGGATATCTGCAGGCCGTGGCGTTCGGCGTCCTCCAGCGCGACCCGGGGGAAGTTGGTGATGCCGTTGTTGTGGTAGCGCAGTACCTCCCGCACCGCCTCGGGCCAGAGCCCGGGATCGCGTTTGCAGTCCGCCAGTTGGTCGGCGTGCAGCAGCAGGGTCATGATGCCCACGGTGAGCGGGGGGACGAGCGGGTCGGTCACGTTCATCAGCAGCAGCCCGGTGGTGCCCACGGCCTCCTGCCTGGTGATCGTCCCCTCGCCCGCCGCTCGCGCCAGCGTGGCGACCAGCCCGGAGGCGCCCGCGCGGTCCACCAGGCGGCCGGCCAGCTCCGACAGGTCGGCAGTGGCCGAGGCGATCTGCCGCCGGCTGCCGAGCAGGTCCAGCTGCCGGCGGATCCGCTCCCGCATCCAGGCGTGTTCGTCGAGGCTGATGCCCATCACGTCCCCGGCCAGTCGGGCCACCAGCGGCTCGCTGAAGTCGCTGACCAGGTCCGCGTCCGAACCGCGCGCCTCGATCCGGTCGAGCAGGTCGTGCGCGTGGCGCTGCGCGGTGACCTTCCACTCGTCGACCGAGCGTCGGGTGAAGTAGGAGCCCAGCACGGTGCGGACCCGGGTGTGGTCGGGGCCCTCCATGTTGAACAGCGAACCGTCGACCGAGGTGAGGTCGTCCCCGGCCATCCGGGGGGCCTCGGGAAAGACCAGGTCCCGGGAGAACCGCGGATCGTGCATCACGAAGCGCACGTCGGCGTAGCGCGTGACCAGCCAGAGCCGGGTGCCGCTCGGCATCTGGACCGGGCAGAGCGGGCGGTGGTCGCGTAACTCGGCCAGGACCGGCGGAACAGTGAAGAGCGGTCCTGGCGGGAAGTCCTGGGGAACCTTCAGGACATCCGCTTCGGGCAGGTCGATGACAGCCACAGCGCCTCCGCACCAGATCCGTACGTACCGGGAGCATCACTCTAGGTGATCAACTTTGGGTCATCAAGGTCCCCCGGGTCGCCACCCGGGCGGCGCCGGAAAAGGGCTGTGGCCCGGCAGGGAGTCCTGCCGGGCCACAGGTGCTGTGGATGGTGCCGGAGCCGGTCCGGGCCTAGAGGGCGCCGGAGTCGGCGATGGTGATCTTGGCCTTGGTCTTGCCGCTCTGGGTGCCGTAGCCCTCGATCTTCATGACCAGGTCCAGGCTCTCCTGGTCGGCGGTCTCGCCGAAGACGACGTGCTTGCCGTCGAGCCAGCCCGGGGCCATGGTGGTGATGAAGAACTGCGAGCCGTTGGTGTTCGGCCCGGCGTTGGCCATCGAGAGCAGGCCCGCCTTGGTGTGCTTGAGCTGGAAGTTCTCGTCGGCGAACTTCTCGCCGTAGATGCTCTTGCCGCCCGTGCCGTTTCCGGCGGTGAAGTCGCCGCCCTGGAGCATGAAGCCCGGGATGACGCGGTGGAAGGAAGAGCCCTTGTAGCCGAAGCCGTGCTCGCCGGTGGCCAGCGCGCGGAAGTTCTCCGTGGTCTTCGGGACCACGTCGTCGAACAGGTTGAAGGTGATGCGCCCGGCGGGGACGTCGTCGATGGTGATGTCGAAGTAGACCTTGGTCGTCATGTGTCCCATTTTCGCACTCTCCGGCCCCGGCGGTCGCTCCGGGTGTCCTGTGTCGCGCCGACTGTGCCCGGGCGGCGCCTTCGGGCCGTCCGTTCGGACGGCTTTCGGCGGCCCGTCGGCCGCCGAACCGGGATTGGTCCGTACCAAGGGTTAAGGTCGGCCGTCCGGACCCCGTACGAATGATGGCGATCGCTCAAACACCTTGCTCAGAGCCCTGGATGGGCTCGCGACGGTATGTACGTGCAGGCCACACTGGTGGCCATCCGGAGCGCGGGACACCGCCGGGCACCGGATCCCCGCACGCCCCGGCCACCGCCGAGGGGGTCGGCGGTCGCGGTGGACGCCCACGCCAGAAAGGGGACGCGAGTGAGCACGCTTCCCGCCAAGCGCGGACCCCGGGCCACCGGCCCGGAGATGCCCGAGGGGCAGATCGAGCTGGCCGAGCCGCCGGTCATGGGCGAACCGGCCGGGGCCGACTTCGGCTCGGCGCTGATGTACCTGCCGATGGCGCTCGGCACCGGTGCGATGGTGCTGATGTTCTCCATGCGCAGCGCCGGGACCACGACCTACATGATGTCCGGGATGATGGGCGTCTCCATGGTCGGCATGACCATCAGCCAGATGGGGCGGACCAGCGGCGAGCGCCGCCGCCGGATGCGTGCCGAACGCCGGGACTACCTGCGCTACTTGACGCAGAAGCGGAAGCAGGCCCGGCAGGCCGCGAGCGAGCAGCGGGCCGCGCTGCTCTGGGACAACCCGCCCCCCGCCGAGCTGTGGGCGCTGGCGCGCGGGCCCCGGCTGTGGGAACGGCGGCCGGGACACGAGGACTTCGCCCGGATCCGGATCGGACTCGGGCTGCGCCGGGCCGCGTTGGAGTTCCTGCCGCCGCAGACCCGGCCGGTGGAGGACCTGGAGCCGCTGACGGCGGTGTCGCTGCGCCGCTTCACCAAGGCGCACCAGACCGTGCCCCGGCTGCCGATCCCGGTCTCGCTGCGCCGCTTCACCAGCGTCGAGCTGGCCGGGGACGCCGGCTCCGCGCTCGGCCTGCTGCGGGCGCTGGTCGGACAGCTGGCGGTGCTCCACTCGCCGGACGAGCTGCGGATCGCGGTGCTGGGCAGCGAGGCCGGGCTGGCCGAGTGGGACTGGCTGAAGTGGCTGCCGCACAACGCCCACCCGGACGAGGAGGACGCCGCCGGACCGGTCCGGCTCGCGGCCGGCAGCCATGACGCGCTGCTGGAACTGCTCGGTCCGGACGTCAGGGACCGTCCCGACCACGACCCGGGCGCCTCGCCCAGCGTGGCCGAGCCGTTCGTGGTGGTGCTCGCCCAGGGCGTGCGGATACCCGAGTCCTCCCGGCTGCTGACCGGGGGGCTGCGGAACGTGGTGCTGCTGGACGCGACCGGGGCGATGACCGGCGGACCGAAGGTGCTGCGGCTGACGGCGCGCGAGGGCGTGGTGGAGTTCCCGGCCGGCGAGGACACCGTCTCGGCCGCCGCCGACTCGCTCAGCGCCGCCGGGGCCGAGACGCTGGCCCGGGCCCTGGCCCCGATGCGCACCGGCGGCAGCGTCGACCTCTCCGACCGCGCCCTGGACGCCGACCTCGACCTGGTCACCCTGCTCGGCATCCGCGACCCCCGCAGCTTCGACGTGGCCGGCAAGTGGCGGCCCCGCCAGGCGCAGTCGGCCCGGCTGCAGGTGCCGATCGGGGTGACCGAGGACGGCGAGGTGGTCGAGCTCGACCTCAAGGAGTCCGCCCAGGGCGGGATGGGCCCGCACGGCCTGCTGATCGGCGCGACCGGCTCCGGCAAGAGCGAGCTGCTGCGGACGCTGGTCATGGGTCTCGCGGTCACCCACTCGTCCGAGGTGCTGAACCTGGTCCTGGTGGACTTCAAGGGCGGTGCGACCTTCCTCAACATGGACCGGCTGCCGCACACCTCCGCCGTGATCACCAACCTCGCCGACGAGATCCACCTGGTCGACCGGATGCGGGACTCCATCAACGGCGAGATGATCCGCCGTCAGGAACTGCTGCGCGAGGCCGGTTTCTCCTCGCTCTTCGAGTACGAGAAGGCGCGCGGGGCCGGAGCCAACATCACCCCGCTGCCCTCGCTGCTGATCATCGTCGACGAGTTCTCCGAACTGCTGGCCACCAAGCCGGAGTTCGTCGACCTCTTCGTCTCCATCGGCCGCCTCGGCCGCAGCCTCGGGGTCCATCTGCTGCTCGCCTCGCAGCGGTTGGACGAGAGTCGGATCCACAAGGTGGAGGGCCACCTCTCCTACCGGCTCGCCCTGCGGACCTTCTCCTCGATGGAGTCGCGCAGCGTCATCGGCGTCTCCAGCGCCTACGAGCTGCCCTCGGCCCCCGGCAACGGCTATCTGAAGATCGACACCACCAACCTGGTCCGCTTCAAGGCGGCCTACGTCTCCGGCGCCGCGCCGGAGCCGAACGGCCCGGCCGAGGGGGCGGGGGAGTGGACGGCGCAGCAGGAGGTCGTCCCGTTCACCCTGGAGCAGCAGGGCGCGCTGCTGTCCGAGCGGCTCGGCGAGCAGGCGGCGGAGCGCGCGGCGGCGGCCGAGCTGAGCCGGCAGGCGGCGCGTCCGGCGGCCCGGGAGGAGGGCCAGGGCGAGGACCAGTCCGGCGCCGAGAGCCTGCTGGACGTGCTGATCGGACGGCTGGAGGAGGCAGGACCGCCGGCCCGCCAGGTCTGGCTGCCGCCCTTCGCCGAGGCCCCCAGCCTGGACCAGCTGCTGCCCGGGATCGTGCCGGACCCGGTGCGCGGCATGGGCGCGCTGGACTACCCGGCGCTGGGCTCGCTGCGGGTCCCGCTGGGCATGGTCGACCGGCCCTTCGAGCAGCTGCGCGAGCTGCTGGTGGCCGACCTCTCCGGGGCCGACGGCCACCTCGGCCTGGTCGGCGCGCCGCAGACCGGCAAGTCGACGCTGCTGCGCACCCTGATCCTGTCGCTGGCGCTCACCCACACCCCGGCCGAGGTGCAGTTCTACTGCCTGGACTTCGGCGGCGGCGGCCTGGTCTCCACCTCCGGACTGCCGCACGTCGGCTCGGTCGCCACCCGGCTGGAGCGCGACCGGGTGCTGCGGACCGTGGCCGAGCTGACCCAGCTGCTGGAGCGGCGCGAGCAGGAGTTCACCGGGCGCGGCCTGGAGTCGATGGCCGCCTACCGCGCGCTGCGCGCCCGGGGCGAGATCGACGACCCCTACGGCGACGTCTTCCTGGTCGTCGACGGCTGGTTCACGCTCCGCCAGGACTATGAGGACCTGGAGCCCCGGGTGATCGAACTCGCCTCCCGGGGGCTGTCGTTCGGCATCCACGTGATCGCCTCGGCGACCCGCTGGTCGGAGATCCGGCCCCGGCTGCGGGACCTGCTGGGCACCAAGTTCGAACTGCGGCTCGGCGACGCCACCGAGTCCGAGGTCGGTTCGCGGCTCGCCGCCGCCGTGCCGCACCGCCCCGGACGCGGGCTGACCGGCTCCGGGCACCACTTCCTCTCCGCGCTGCCGCGCCTGGACGGCTCCTCCGGGACCGCCGACCTGACCGAGGCCACCAAGGCCGCCGTCGCCGAGATCGACACCTTCTGGACCGGCGCCTCCGCGCCCGGCGTCCGGCTGCTGCCGACCCGGCTGCCGACGAGTGAACTGCCGCCGCCCGAGGGCGACCGGATCTGCCTGGGCTGGGACGAGCAGCGGCTCGAACCCGCCTGGCACGACTTCTCCGCCAGCCCGCACCTGATGGCCTTCGGCGACGGCGAGACCGGCAAGACCAATGCGCTTCGGCTGGTCATCCGCTCGATCACCGCCCGCTTCACCGCCGACCAGGCCCGGATCATGGTCGCCGACCCGAGCCGGGCGCTGCTCGCCTCGGTGCCCGAGGAGTACCGGGTCGGCTACGCCGTCGAGCGCGACGCACTCTCCCAGCTCGCGGCCAACGCGGCGGTCTCGATGGGCAAGCGGGTCCCCGGCGCGGACATCAGCCCGGAGCAGCTGGCCGAGCGCGACTGGTGGACCGGGCCGCTGCTGTTCATCGTGGTCGACGACTACGACCTGTTCGCCGGCTCCGGCACCGCCTCGCCGATGACGCCGCTGATCCCGCTGCTCGCCCAGGGCCACCAGATCGGGATGCACCTGATCGTCGCCCGCTCCACCTCCGGTGCGATGCGGGCGATGATGGACCCGCTGCTGCGCCGGCTCTGGGAGCTGGGCAACCCGGCCCTGCTCTTCTCCTACCCCAAGGAGGAGGGCAAGTTCCTCGGCGAGGCCAAGCCCCGGACGCTGCCGGCCGGGCGCGCCCAACTGGTCACCCGCCGCTCCGTCCGGCTGGTCCAGACGGGCCTGGTGACGGCCCCGTGACCATCGCCCCCGCCCCCACGTCCGGCCCCGCGTCCGGACCCGCCACCGCCCCCGCGTCCGCAGCCGAGCACAGGAGCTCCATGTCCGCCTCCGCGCCCCCGGCCGCACTGGCCGGCCCGCTCGCCGGTACCGAGGTGTGCCGGCTCACGGTGGTCGGTCCGGCCGGCCGCGCCGACCTCGCCGTCCCCGTCGCGACCAGCGTCTCCGTGCTGATCCCGGTGCTGCTGCGGCAGGTCGCCGAGGCGCCCGGGGAGCGCGGTCGGCCCTGGGTGCTGCAGCGGCTCGGCGAGGACCCGCTCGACCCGGACGGCACGCCCGAGAGCCTGGGCCTGCACCACGGCGACGTGCTGCACCTGCTGCCCGCCGAGGTGCCGCTGCCCGCCCTGCACTTCGACGACCTCGCGGACGGGGTCGCCCACGTGATCAGCGGCCGGCCCGGCCGCTGGCGGCCCGAGGCGACCGGGCGGCTGGCACTGGCGCTGGGTGCACTGACCCTGGTGGCACTGGCGGCGGCGCTGCTCGGCGCGGGCCCCGGCGCGACCGCCGCCGGCTGCGCCGGGGCGGTCGCGCTGCTGCTCACCGCCGGTTCCGCGGTCGCGGTCCGGGCGGCCGGTGCGGCCGGCGGCGGCCCCTCCGCCGTGGCCGGTCTCGGCGCCCTCGGCTTCGCCGCCCTGGCCGGACTGACGCTCCGCCACGGCCCGCACGGCGACTACGCGCCCGACCGGGTCGGGGTCCTGGTCGCGGCGGGCGGCGTGGCGGCGGTCGCGGCCGTCCTGCTGGCGCTGCGGGCGCTGCCCGCCGTGCTGCCGGGGACCGCGCTGCTGACCGCGCTCGCCGCGGCGGCCGGAGCGGGGGCGGCCGAGGCGGCGCGCTGGGACGGCGGACGGGCGGCCGCCGTGGCCGCCGTCGCGCTGTTCGTCCTCGGCCACTTCGGCCCCCGGCTGGCCCTGCGCGCCGCCCGGCTGCGGGTCCCGGCACTGCCGCACAACGCCGAGGAACTGCAGCAGGACATCGACCCGGAGCCGCTGGAACGCGTCGAGCAGCGGGTGACCGTCGCCAACACCTGCCTGGACGCGCTCAGCCTGGCCTCCGGACTGGTCTACGCCGCCGGCTTCTGGGCGATGGCGCACGCCGACGGCTGGATCGGCTGGGCGCTGCCGCTCGCCTTCGCCGGCGCGGTGCTGCTCCGCTCGCGCGGGCTGAGCGGCACCCTCCAGCGGGTGCCGATGGTGCTGGCCGGGGTGCTCGGCCTGGTGCTGCTGCTGATCGTCCGGGTCGCCCCGGACGGCACCGGCGGCCGGGTCGCCGTCCTCGCGGTGCTGCTCGCCGCCGCCGGGCTGCTGCTGCTCGGCGCCCTGCGGCTGCCCAGCGCCCGGCTGCTGCCGGTCTGGGGCCACAGCGGCGACCTGCTGGAGAGCGCCGCGACGGTGCTGCTGCTGCCGCTGCTGCTGCAGGCCCTGCACACCTACGCCTACCTCCGCTCGCTGGCCGGCTGAGGGGCGGGCGGCACCGATGCAGACCCGGAAGGACCACCTCCAGGCCTACCGCTTCGCCATGGGCCGGCTCGCGACCGCACTGGTCAGCGGCGACCCGGGACGGGGCGAGAGCCCGACCAAGCGGGCCGCGCTCGGCACCTTCCTCGGAGCCGGGCTGGTGGTGCTGCTCTGCGTCGGCTTCGGCGTCTACGGGATCATCTCGCCGCCCACCAGCGCGAGTTGGCGCACGCCGGGCTCGATCCTGGTGGAGCAGGACACCGGCAGCCGCTACCTCTACCTCGGCGGTGAACTCCGGCCGGTGCTCAACTACGCCTCGGCGCTGCTGATCGAGGGCAAGGGCGCCACCGTGCGCGACGTCTCGGCCGCCTCGCTGGGCCGGACCCCGCACGGCTCGCCGGTCGGCATCCCCGGTGCGCCCGACTCGCTGCCCGCCGGTCCGGGGCTGCTGTCCGGGGCCTGGACCCGCTGTCTGCGGCCCGACCTCTCCGGCGGCCAGGTGGTGGACTTCGCCCCGGCCGGCCTCACCTCGGCCCTGCCGTCCGGGCGGCAGCTGCTGCTCAGCGGACCCGACGGCCGCCGCTACCTGCTCTGGCAGGGCGTCAGTTACCCGGTGCCGTCCGACTCCACGCTGATCGCGCTCGGCCTGGACGGCGACCAGGCGGTGGCCGCCCCGCAGAGCTGGCTCGCCGCGCTGCCCACCGGCGTTCCGCTGGCCGCCGCGCCGATCGCGGGCAGCGGGCACCCGGCCGGGCAGGTCGCGGGCCGGCCGGTCGCGGTGGGCCAGCAGTTCGTGACCGCCGAGGGCGGCGCCGACCACGACTACGTGATGACCTCGGCCGGCATCGCCCCGGTCGGCGCGACCGAGTCGGCGCTGCTGGCCGCCCGCCCCGGCGCGTCGGCGATCCGGCGGGTGGACGCCGCCGCGCTCGCCTCCGCCACGGCCGGGGACAGCGGGAGCGCGCCGGGCGGCAGCCTGCCGGACGTCCTGGACGCGCCCGCGTTCACCGCGCCCGGCCAGGTCGTCTGCCTGCGGCAGAGCTCCGACGGAGCCGCGCTGACCACCGCCGTGGTGGTCGAGCGCGGCCAGGCCGCCACCGGTGGCCGGAGCGTCCTGGTCCCGCCGACCGGCGGCGTACTAGCGGTCGACCAGCAGCAGTTGGCGGCGCAGGTGTCCGACCCGCAGACCTACCTGATCACCGATCAGGGCGTCGCCTACGCACTGGGCGACGAGCAGGCCGCGCCGACCCTGGGACTGTCCGGGGCGGCCACCGTCGCGCTGCCCCCCGCCGTCCTGGCCGCGCTGCCGCAGGGGCCGGTGCTGGACAGCAGCGCGGCCGACGCCACCGTGAAGGGCGGGTGACCCGGATGGCCATCGGAGTCAGGCCGGAGCGGACCGCAGGCGCGCCGCTGCGCTGCCGCCCGGCCGGGAACGCGCTGCTGATCCACCCCAAGGGCGGTCCCGACCCGCAGGCCCTGGCCTTCGCCGCCGGGCTGGCCGCCGACCACCAGCACACCCTGGTCGTCGTCGACCTGCCCTTCGGCGCCCTGGACGACGCGGGGGAGCGGATCGCCCGGCTGCTCGCGCCCCACCCCGGCAGCCTCCGGCTGGTCTTCGGCCGGGCCACCCCGCAGCAGGCCCGCGCCGCCGGACAGCAGATCGCCGACCGGCTCGACCGGCTGGTGCTGGCCCCCGACGGCGAGGTGCTGCCCACCGCCGGCGGCGGCCTCTTCATCCCGGCCGACCACGGCTCCGGCTGGCTGCGGCTGCGCCCGGGCCGCCCGCCGGAGCGCGACTCGCCCCGGTTCCCCAAGCCGATGTGGGAGTTCTCCACCCTGGACCGCCCCTGGGAGACCAGCCCCCACGGCGTGGTCGAGGCGGTGCCCAGCGGCGTCTGGGTGCGCAGCGCCCACCCCCGGGAGCCGGTCAGCGGCTGGCGGCGGCTGGTCGACAGCGTGCCGAGCCACCCGAACATCCTCACCGTGGTCCTCGGCAGCCCGGGCGGCCCGGCGGTGCCGCTGGCCGACGTGGTCCGGCTCTGGGGCACGCTGCTGCACACCGCGCGCTCCTGGGTGCGCTTCGTCCACTTCGGTCCGGTGCTGCTGCCCGAGGGCAGCGTCTCGCTGGGACAGGAGCTCGCCGACGCGGTCCAGCAGCAAGTGGTCCTCTACGCGGGCATGCTGACCGAGGAGGGCGGAGCGCCCGGCTCGGCCGTGGTGCGCGGACTGCGGGAGGACGGCTCGCCCGGCTGGCTGCCCTTCGCCTCCGAACTGGTCTACGCGCCCACGGCCGAGGGCGCCGAGCCGCGCCCGCCGCTGCTGGCCGGCCTCCGCGTCCCGCTGCCCGGCGTCCCGGTCCTCGGCCCGGGGCTGTACGAGTACACCGCCGACGCCGTGCTGGAGGTCCTCCAGTGCGGACTGTGGATCCGCCCGGCGGCCGAGCCGGCCAACGGCGACGACGTCCGACGGCTGCCGGCCGGTCCGGGGCGGCCGGTGATCCTCTACGACCGGAGCAGCCCGCAGGGCGCGGAGCGGATGCACGCCCTGGCCCAGGACCTGCTCTGGCGGCTCGACCCGCTCAGCCGCGGCGCCTTCCGGATCGCGGCCGCGGACGCCTCCGGCCTCGCCGCCACCGTCGGCGACGAGGAGGGCTGGTCGCTGCCGGAGCCGACCGCCGACAGCTGGAAGACGGTGCTGGCGGCGCGAGCCGCGTACCGTCGCCCCGCGCACGAGGCGGTGTGGTCCACCCCCGCGACGCGGACCGTGCCGGCGGCACCGGTCGCGGTGACGCCGGTCGCGGTGACTCCGCCGGAGGAGGCATCGGAACAGCAGTTGGGAACGGTCGTCGAGGCGCAGTCGGGCCGGACGGCGGCGTACCCCGCGACGGACGACAGCCCGATCGGGCAGACCGCTGCCGGGACGGCGCGGCGGCAGGAGGCGGCTCCGTCGCTGCCGACGCTGACCGCCGGGCCGGAGCCGCTGCCGCCCACCTGGTCCGCGCCGGAACCGCAGGAGCGCGCCCGGACCGAGTCCGGCCGGAGCGAGTCCGCCCGGACCGAGGAGCCCGCTGTCGCAGCGGGCGCACCGGGCCCCGGCGTGGCCGTGGCCGGGCCGCCCGCACCGGCTGCCGTTCCGGAGCGGACCGAGGAGGAGCGACCGGTCTCCGGCCCCCGGACGCCGCAGCCGGAACCACCCCGTGCGGAGCCCGCCCGCCCCGTCCCGCCGCCCGCGCCGTTCCCGGCACCCGCGCCGTTCCCGGCGCCCGCGCCGTTCCCGCTGCCCGGGCCGTTCCCGGCGGCGTCGCCGGTGCCCCGGCCACGCCCCGGCCGGCCGCGCCGCCGCTGCCCGTCTCGGCGTTGCAGGCGGCACCGCCGCCCGCCGGGTCGACCGGGCCGACGCCGACCCTGGTCCCGCGCGCGATGCTCGCCATCGGGGCCGAACCGCCGACCGCGCCGGGTCCGGCGCCCGACCCGGTCCCGGGGCCGGTCCCTGGTCCGGTCCCTGTTTCGGTCCCTGTTACGGTCCTCAGTCCGGTTCCCGGCACGGGCATCGGCGGTGGAACGCCGCCGCCGACCCCGGACAGCACACCCGCGCCCCCTGAGTCCGGCGCGTCCGGCGAGACGTCGCCCACCCCGTCGGCGCCGCCCGTCGTCGCGCCTGCGCCGGCGCCCGCGCCGCTGCCGCCATTGGCCTCCCTCGGCATCCCCAGCATCCGGATGGAGTCCGACGCCCCCGCGCCGGAGCCCGCCCCGACCCCCGGGCCACCGTCCGCCGACCCTGCCGCCACGCCTGCCGCCACGCCCGGCGTCACCCCCGCCGCCGCGCCCGCCCCGGCCGCCCGCGCCGGCGCGGTGCGGGTGCAGCCGGTGCCCAAGGGCGCGGCCTGCGCCGTGCCCCCGGCGCGCGGGATCGACAAGGAGCGCGAATGGGTCCGGCGCACCTTCAGCTCCCAGTACAACGCGATCGCCGGGACCGTCTCCCGGGTGATGTCGGAGTCGCCCGGACTGCGCGGCATCTCCCGCGCCGTCGCCGCCGACGCGCTCACCGACCTGGTCGCGGTCCGGCTCTACCTCTCCGGGGAGAGCGCCGCCGTGGACGCCGCCGTGCGCGGAGCCACCGTCGGCTCGCACGTCCCGCTGGCCCGCTGCGTGGCGTCCGGGCTGCGCCGACTGCCGTCCTTCCGGGGGACGGCCCTGCTGCGGGCCCGGATCGCTCCGGCCGAGCGGGCCTGGTACCGGGAGGGGCGGCTGGTCACCGAGTGGGGCTTCTGCACCGCCCGGACCGAGGCCCACCCCGCGCCCCAGGGCGGCACCGACTTCCTGATCTGGTCGATGACGGCCCGTCGGACCAACCTGCTCGACCCCTCCGTCCCGGACCGGGTGCTGTTCCTGCCCGGCACCGCCTTCAAGGTGCTGCGCGCGGCGGGCGACGAGGGGGACCGGCCGCTCGTGCTGCTCCGCGAGCTCTCCGCCTCGGAGATCGCCGAGGACGGCCGGGTCGACGTCCAGCGGGTGCCGCTGGACGAGATCGCGCTGGAGAGCCTGGAACGGTCCATCGCCTCGCCCGTCCTGGACGACGGTCCGCGCGCGGCGGAAGAGACGGCCGCCCCGGTCGCCGCTCCGCCCGGACTGCTCCTCGCGCCTACCGAGGGAGTGAAGTCGTGAGCCGCCAAGTCCTGCTGGTGTCCCCGGAGCGGGCGGGGGCCTACCGCACCATCGGTGCGGCCCTGGCCGACGCCGTCGAGGGCGCACTGATCACCGTGGCCGCCGGCCAGTACCGGGAGGCGCTGGTGATCGCGGTCCCGGTCACCCTGGCCGCCGAGGACGTCGGCGGCGCGGGCGGCGGCGTGCGGATCCACTCCGCCTCCGGCAGCACGCTGGTGCTCAACGCCGAGGCGGTGCAGCTCTCCGGACTGCACCTGTCCGGCGCCGACCGGGAGGCGCCGGTGCTGGACGTCCGGCGCGGCCAGGCCGCGCTGGACGGCTGCGGCGTCTCCGGCGAGGCGTGGGCGGCGGTGCTCGCCCGCCAGGACGGGGTGCTGGCGCTGCGCGGCTGCCGGGTGACCAACAGCCAGGGCGCGGGGATCGTGGTCACCTCCGGCGGCGCCAACGTGGTCGAGCGCTGCGAGATCACCCAGGTCGGCTCGTCGGCGGTGGTCGTCGCCGAGCAGGGACGGCTCACCGTGCGCGACTGCTCCTTCGAGGGCACGCGCGGCAACGGGATCTGCGTCAACGGCCAGGGCACGGCCCTGGTGGAGTCCTGCCGGATCGACGGCAGCGGCAAGCCGGCCGTCGCGGTCGAGCAGCAGGGCCGGGCGGACCTGCGCCGGGTCACCGTCACCGGCAGCACCGTCCTGGACGCCTATCTGACCAGCCGGGGCGAGACCTCGCTCACCGACTGCTCGTTCGCGGGCTCGGGCGGCGGCTCGGTCCATGTCGGCGGCGGGGCCGCTCCGCTGCTGCGCGGGTGCACCATCACCGGGGCGGCCGGCAGCGGGGTGCAACTGGCGGCCGGGTCCCGGGCACGGCTGGAGGACTGCACGATCGCCGACACCCCGGTCGGTCTGCTGGTGGAGGAGGGCAGCGAGGCCGACTGTTCCGGACTGACCGTGCGGGGCGCGACCACGGCCGCCGTCCGGGCCTCCGGCGCGGCCGGAGTGAACCTCCGTCGGTCGGCGATCGCCCTGGCCGCGCCGGGCAGTGGCATCGAACTGGCCGACCGCGCGGGCGCGCAGCTCACCGGGGTGCGGCTGACCGCCGACGGCGGCACCGGGCTGGCGCTGGACGGCGGCGCCCGGGCCGAGTTGGCCTCCAGCACGGTGCAGGGCTGCGCCGTCGTGGTCGGCGCCGAGTCCGAACTGACGGCCAAGGAGAGCGAGTTCACCGGCTCGGACACCGACGGCATCCGGGTGGGCGGCGGGGGCGCACTGCTCGCGGTCGGCTGCCGGATCAGCGGTGCCCGGCGGCACGGGGTGAACGTGCAGGCCTCCTCGCGGGCCGAGTTGGACAACTGCACGGTCTTCGACAACGCCGGTGACGGCGTGCGCTGCAACACCGACGAGCCGGTGCGGGTGCACGACTGCGAGGTCCGCGACAACGGCGGCCGGTCAGTGCACCAGCTCAAGGCCGACAGTCGGCTCTCGGTCGAGCGGTTGGAGACCGGCGGAGAGCAGCGGTCCGACGGCTCGGCCGCCGCACCGGCGGCGGCCCCGGCCGCCGTCCCCCCGGCGCACTCGGGCACCGGCCCGCTGGCGGACCTGGAGGCGCTGGTCGGACTGGAGAGCGTGAAGCGCGAGGTCACCGGGCTGATCAACCTCAACAAGATCACCCAGCGGCGGCAGGAGATGGGTCTGCCGATGCCGCCGATGAGCCGCCACCTGGTCTTCGCCGGTCCGCCCGGCACCGGCAAGACCACCGTCGCCCGGCTCTACGGCGCGGTCCTGGCCGAGCTGGGGATCCTCAGCAAGGGCCATATCGTCGAGGTCGCCCGCGCCGACCTGGTGGCCCAGATCATCGGCGGCACCGCCATCAAGACCACCGAGGTCTTCAACAAGGCCCTCGGCGGGGTGCTGTTCATCGACGAGGCCTACACCCTGACCAACCAGTCGCGGGGGAACGGCCCGGACTTCGGCCAGGAGGCGGTCGAGTCGCTGATGAAGCTGATGGAGGACCACCGGGACGAGATCGTCGTGATCGTGGCCGGGTACTCCGCGCAGATGGACCAGTTCCTCGCCTCCAACCCCGGTATGGCGTCCCGCTTCTCCCGTACCGTCGCCTTCCCCAACTACAGCCCGGACGAGCTGGTCACCATCGTCCGGGGGCTCTGCGCCAAGCACTACTACCAGCTCTCCGACAGCGCGCTGGCGGCGCTGAGCCGGTACTTCGAGGAGGTGCCGAAGGGGGCCACCTTCGGCAACGGGCGGGTCGCCCGGCAGATCTTCGAGGAGATGATCAGCAAGCAGGCCTCCCGGCTGGCGGCCGGACCGCCGCTGGACGACAGCGACCTGTCCACGCTGACCGGGGACGACGTGCTCACGGTCGCCCCGTCGGAGGGTGCGGCGGTCTCGCCCGTTGACGCCGCCGCCGAGGAGAAGCGGCAGGCCGAGCTGCCCGGGCTGCGCGCCCTGGCGGCGATGACGGGCCTCGACGACGCCCGGCGGACGCTGCGGACCCGACTGGAGAGCCTGGCCCGGATGCGACAGGCCGGCGAGCCGACCGAGGGGCTGGCCAACGTCGTCCTCCAGGGCGCGCAGGGCAGCGGTCGGCGGGCGCTCGCGCAGGTCTACGGCCGCTGTCTGGCCGAGCTCGGGCTGCTGTCCACCGGTGCGGTGCGACGGGTTCCGCTGTCGACGGTGCCGGTGCGCTGGGCCGAACAGCCGCTGTTCCGGCTGGCCTCGGTACTGGAGCAGTGCGAAGGCGGGCTGCTGTTCGCCGAGTTGGACGCAGGATTCGCCGGCCGCAGCGCGGCCCAGCGGAGCGCCGTCCTGGACGCGCTGGCGCGGCTGTCCGAGCGTCCGCACGGCGCGGCACTGGTGCTGGCCGGCAGCGGGCCGGAGGTGATGGAACTGCTGGGCGAGAACGCCGATCTGGCGGCCGCGTTCGCGGACTACGTCGAGCTGGCCGACTACACCGCCGAGCAGGCAGTGCTGCTGACTGATCGTCAACTACGCTCCTTCGGTTTCCGGCTGGCCGAGGACGCGGCTGCCGCGCTGGCCGCCGACTTCGCCGAACACCAGCCGCAGGGCGGGGCGTTCGCGGTGCACCGGATCGCGGAGCGGATCGCCGCCACGGCCCGCTCGCGCACCGTCACCGCCGCCGACCTGCCGCGCCCGCCGACCTCCGCGACCGTGCCGGACGGCGCGCGTCCGGCGTCCGGCCCCCCGCCGGGGGTCGCACCAGTCCACCGCCCGGAGTCCGCACCGCTGGTGCGGTCATGACTCCGGTCGGCGGTCCACCCGACGGGAGGCGGAGACGCCGCCTCCCGGACGACGGCCGGCCCCCGGCCGGCCAGCGACGAAGGGAAACGACATGGCTCTGACGTCAGTCGAACTGCAGGGAATGACCGCCGCCCAGAGCAGCTTCCAGAGTGCCCTGGACGAGGCGACCAGCTCCTACGCGCAGATGGACGGCCAGATCGAGGGACTGCAGGCCAACTGGACCGGCGACGCCGCCCGGGTCTACACCCAGGCCATGGGCCAGTGGCTGGAGGACTTCAACACGGTCAACCAGGCGCTGCGGACCATGCTGGAGAAGCTGTCCGCCAACACCAACGTGTACGCGAACACCCACGAGAACACCCAGCAGACGGCCAACCAGGTCGCGCAGGCCATCGGTTCGGGCAACGTCGGCGGCCTGGCCGGCTTCCCCTCCTGACCCACCGACCCCACCGCGCTGGGACCCACAGCGTGCTGAACCCCACGAAGGAGCCACCGGCATGACCACCTACACCGTGCAGATGGAGCAGGTCGACTACATCGTCGGCGAGATGAACTCCATCACCCAGCGGATCAACCAGACCCTGGCCGAGCTCGACTCCCAGTCGAAGATCAACCTCCAGGAGTGGAGCAGCGACGCCCAGCAGACCTACGCCGTCGTCAAGGCGCAGTGGGACTCGGCCGCCGCCGACATGACCGAGAAGGCCGCCACCGCGACCCAGCTGCTCGGCAGCATCAACGAGTACTACTCCAACGGTGAGCGCCAAGGCGTTCAGCTCTGGGGCTGATGCGCCATGCCTGCCGTCTACGTACCGCCCAAGAAACCGCCGCATGTGGCACAGTCCTACGGCGGCGGCACGACGCTGCCCGCCGGTCAGGGCACCTTTGAGAACCCGAACCCGGTCACGCCGCCGAGGGTTCCCTCCTCGTCCGGCTCCGGCAGTCCGGGTACCTCGGTCGACACGCCGTCGATGGACACCTTCGCCGACAACATCGACCTGCTGATCGCCCCCACCAACACCGCGTCCACCACGCTCGGGGACGTCGACGTGGAGCCGGGGGCGTTCTACCACGCCAACAAGATGCGCACCTCCGTCAACGGCCCCAACGCCGACGACGGACTGAAGGAGCAGTACATCAAGGTCCTCTCGGACCTGGGGCAGGGTCTCGGCGACCTCCGTGACGGGGTCCGGCAGCTCAGCCAGAAGTACCGGACGATCGAGGACGCCAACACCATGACGGCCACCGATCTGCAGACCGCCATGGATCTCTCCCAGGGCGACTTCAGCACGATGATGACCGACGCCGGCGGTACCGGCGGCAGCAGTTCGGGGCCGAGCGGCACCTGAGCGGAGCCGAACGGCCGGGCTGCCGGCCACCGGCCGCGCCCGTACCCGGGGCGCGGTCGGTGGCCGGCGCCCGCCGCAGGCGCGGTAGGCGACAACGAGAGTGGGGGCGGGTCATGAGTAGCGGTACGGACTACAACAGCAACGGGTTCAACCAGGGGGGCGACGGCACTGTCTTCGGCGACCCCGGCTCCGATCCGGGTTCCGTCTCCGACTACGACACCTGGGACTGGAAGCAGATCGAGGCCGCGATCAACGGCATGTCCGCGGGCGTGGACAACAGCAGCAACCAGTCCCATGCCGAGTCGGTGTCCGACCCCAACTCGCTGCAGACCGCCGCCAACGCCTTCTACTCGGTCCAGGAGACCCTGAGCATGATCGCGCAGAGCCTGTCGGACCAGGCCGCCGCGCTGGCGGGGCCCAACGGGCCGTGGACGGGCGATGCGGCGGACTCCTTCGTCGACATGATCAACACCTTCTCCAAGCAGGTCACCGCCGCCGCCAACGTGCTCTCCGGCGGCTCGGGCACCCACTCCGTCCCGCAGCAGCTCGCGGACAACGCGGTGAACCTGCAGAACGCCCAGACGAAGATCTCCGAGATCGACACCTGGTACGCGAACCAGGCGACCCTGATGGGCGTCCAGCCCATGAGCAACGGGCTGATCCCGATCAGTCAGAAGCCGCAGCTGGTGCAGATGATGACGGACGACATGCGGGCCGTCCTCAAGAGCCTGGCCGGTGAGTACCAGGTCACCATCGACGCCGTCCGTTCACCGGAGCCGATCACCTCGCCCGGGGACAACAACCCCGCCGACACCAACGACCCGAACGACCCGGACTCGGCCGACGACCCGGCCCTGCTGGACCAGGGCGCCCTGACCGACGCCGGCCTGTCGCCCGAGACCGCTGCCTCCCCCTTCCCGCTCAGCGATTCGACGGACGGGTCCGGCGACCCGCTGAGCCCGGCCGAACTGGACTCGGCGGACGCCCTGGACCCGGCCGGCCTCAGCCCCACCGGCCTCGACCCGGCCGCCCTGGACCGGGCCCTCAACCCCTCGGACGCCGCGCTCGACGACCCTGCGGCCTTCCCCGGCGGGACGGGCGTCGGCTCCGACGGCGGACTCGGCGGCCTGGACGACGGCGGACTCCCGCTGGGCGGGATCACCCCCAGCGGCTTCAACGGCGGCACCGGAACCGGCGGGACCGGCAGCCTGCCGCTCGGTGACGAGCTCGCGGCCGACCCTGGCACCTGGTCGGACACCCTGCCCGCCGACTTCCCCGGCAGCACGGGCACCGGCGGCGTGGGCAGCCTGGGCGCGGACGACGGGCTCGGCGCCGGTGACGGGCTGGGCGCGGGTGACGGCCTCGGCGCCGGCCTGGGCAGTGGCCTCGGCGACCCGGCCGCCTTCCCCGGCGGGCTGTCGACCGAGTCCGGCCTGCCCGAGGGCGTATCGGGCTCGGCCTTCCCCGGTGGGACCGACACCGCCGGCAGCGGTGCCGACGGCGGGATGCCGTACATGCCCGGCATGGGCGGCTCGGGTGCCTCCGGTGCTGGTGCGGGCGGTGAGCGCAGCGACGCCTCCGGCCTGCTCGACAGCAACGGCGAGCCCTGGACCGGGTCGCCCGACACCGGCGACGAGGTCGGCTCGCCGCTGGGCACGGACGCCGGCGGCGAAGGACTGGGCGGACTCCCGCTGGGCGAGAGCGGCACCGCCTTCCCCGGCGGGACGGACACCGCCGACGGTGCGGCCGGCGACGGCGCTGCCGGTGACGGGATGCCGTACATGCCCGGCATGGGTGGCTCGGGTGCGTCGGGCGCGGGCGCGGGTGGCGAGCGCAGCGACGCCTCCGGCCTGCTCGACAACGAGGGCGAGCCGTGGACCGGCTCCCCGGACGCGGGCGACGAGGTCGGCTCGCCGCTGGGCGCGGACTCGGGCGGCGAAGGGCTCGGTCTTCCGCTGGAGGGCGAGGGCGAGGGCGAGAGCGAGGGCGGGCTGCCGACGGCGACCGGCGCCGAGGGCGCCGAGGAGGCCGGTGACGGGATGCCGTACCTCCCGGGCACGGGCGGTTCGGGCGCACCGGGCGCGGGCGCGGCCGGCGAGCGCAGCGATGCCTCGGGCCTGCTGGACAGCAACGGCGAGCCGTGGACCGGCGGGCCGGAGGCGGGCGAGGAGGCCGGCTCGCCGCTGGGCGCGGAGACCGGAGGCGTGGGACTCGCCTTCCCGGAAGGCGGGACGGCGGCCACGGCCGAACCCTCCGCCGAGGACGGCGGGATGCCGTTCCTGCCCGGCACCGGAGCCGCCGGCGGTACCGCCGCCGAAGCCGGGGCCGAGCGCAGCGATGCCTCCGGCCTCCTGGACACCGACGACGACGCCTGGAGCGGCGAGATCGACGCCCCCGACGGTGCGGAGGCGGTCAACAGCACCGACCACCCCGGCTCCGAGCCGGCCGCCGCCGAGGCCGCGTTGGGCGAGGTACTCCTGCTGCAGGCGGCCGTCGCGGCGACCCCCGTCGGGACCACCACCGGACCGGAGGTCCTCCCGGACGAGGAGGAGACCGCGCTGCTCCCCGACGACCGGGTGGCGGTGATCGTCCAGGAGAGCGGTGGCGAGCACGACGAGACCTCCGGCTGGGACCTGGCCGGTGAGGCCCTCGTACCCCTGCTCTGGGGCCTGACCGGCGAGGACGAGCGCGAGGTCAAGGTCACCGGCTACGGCACGGAGGAGGACGAGACCTGGTCCGAGTACGGCTCGGCCGCGACCACCGCCGGTGCCGCACTCCGCACCGAGCCGGACGAGGACGCCCCGGCCTGGGCGACCTGGCGGCCCAACCGCACTCCGCTGCCCGGGAGTTCGGGCGCAGCCGGATCGGCCTTCCCGGGCGGCGCGCCGCTGTCCTGCGCGGCGGGCTCCTTCGAGGAGTTGGAGGAGGAACCGGCGGCGGACGAGGAGGAGCCGGAGGAGGCCGGAGCCGGCCGCAGCATCGCCGACCTGCTGGTCCAGGACGGCGACACCTGGGGAAGCACGAGCGGGGCGGACGACCGCGCCGCCTTCTGACGGCACCGTCCAGACACTCGAACACGCGAAAGGGAACGCGGCCGGATGAGCAGCACACCGTACGACCAGGGCATCGAGGACCTCCTCGCGCTCTATCAGCAGCAGCGCGCCGAGGTGGCCGAGACCCGGCGCCGGATCAACGAGGTGACCGGAACCGCGACGGCCCCACGGCAGACCGTGAAGGTGACGGTCGGCGCCCAGGGCGACGTGACGGCGATCGAGTTCCCGACCGGGGCCTACCGCCGGATGGCGCCGAAGGAGCTGGCGGACGCGATGCTCGCCGTCATCGCCCAGGCCCGCGAGAAGGCGATGGAGCAGGTGGCCGAGCTGACCGAGCTCGGCCTGCCGTCCGGAGTCAGCCCGGCCGACCTGCTGCAGGGCAAGGCCGACCCGACCGTGCTGCTCCCGGAGACACCCGCCATGCCCGACTCGGTCCGCGACTACATCGACAGCGGCCGCCCCGACGGCCCGCGCGGCACCTCGCGGTGACGCGTCGCGCCCCATCCCCATCCCCTTCCCTTGCCGCATCCGTCCAAGGAGGTTGCCTTGCCCAGTAATTCGTTCTCGGTGAACACCGACGGCCTGCACAACCAGATCCCCTACATGCAGGAGTTGGCCGAACAGGTCCGGGGCATCGGAACCGGTCTCCAGGCGCGGATCGAGGAGTTGGGGGACTGCTGGGGCGACGACGACACCGGCCAGCAGTTCTACAACCAGTACGCCACCCCCCGGGACCAGATCCTGGAGGGAGTGAGCGGTACCGGCGACGTGCTGGACAGCACGGCCGACGGCATCAAGACGATGGCGACCCAGTACCAGCAGCTGGAGGACGAGAACGTCTTCGCCGTCCGGCAGTTGCAGCCCGGCGACAACAGCGGCCCCGACGACCCGGACGGGCCCGGCCGGGGGTACGAACACGAGTGAGCATCAATCTGCCCCCCGAGCTGGACTGGGTCGCCAAACTCGCCGTCGGCCAGAACTGGCCGCAGGGCGACGAGGACAAGATGCTGGCGCTGGGCGACGCCTGGAACGATGCCGCACAGCAGTTGGCGAACGTCACCAGCTCCATCGACCCGGCGACGAGCGGCGTGCTGTCGAACCTGGGCGGCTCCGTCGCCGACCAGTTCGAGTCATTCGTCCAGCAGTTGCAGTCCAACATCCCGGCCATGTCCCAGACTTCGGGACAGTTGGGTGATTCGGCGCGCAACACCGGGGTGCAGATCGAGTATGCGAAGTACATGATCCTGGCCCAACTCGTCTGGTTGGCAGCCGAGATCGTGCAGTTGATGTTCTGGGCCCCGGAGGCGGTCCCGGTCGCGGTCACCTCGGCGCGGCTGATCGTGCAGCTGATCCTGCGCCGGCTGTTCACGTCCATCGTCAGCGGCATCGCTTTCATGGTCGGCATGGACGTGGTGATTCAGAGCATTCAGATGCTCAAGGGCGACCGCACCCAGTGGAGCCTGCAGAACACCCTGTCGGCACTGGAGAGCGGGGCGATCGGCGGGGCGATCGGCGGGGTCTTCTCGGGCGCGGGTGAGGCGTTCGTCCCCAAGTTCGCCGGCTCGCTGCTGGGAAAGGCCGCGATCGGCGGCGTGACCGGAGTCGTCAGCACGGTCGCCATGGACGGAATCTTCGGCGGCAACGGCGACTTCGGCGCGTCGCTGAGCGCGGGCATCGTCGGAGCGGTCACCGGGGGCGGCGGCGGAAAGCGCCGCTTCGGCGGGGGCGACGACACCGAGGTCGACGACCTCGACCTGCACCTGCCGGACGAGCCGGACCTGGACCTGAAGCTGCCCGACCTCGGCGACGTCCGGTCCCCTGCGGCCCAGGACATCGGCGGCAGCCTGCTGCACAGCGACGCCCCGGAGGACTTCCCCGACACGTTCTCCGACAGTGCCTCCAGCAACGACTCCAGCACCGTCTCCGACCCGGCCCGCACCGACGTCGCCGACGACGAGTCGGACACCGTCGAGCACGGCGCGGGCGCGGTGTCGACCGTGCCCGCCGTCAGCACGTCGTCGGTCTCGGCTCCCGCCCGAACTGTCACCAGTACCGAGGGCACCGGCAACGCCGAGGGCACGGGCCACGTGCAGACCGAGACCGGGACCCCGACCCAGACCGTGACGCAGACTCAGACAGTGAGCAGCACGGGACAGCCGGCCCCGATCAGCGAAGCCCACAACTCCACTGTCGACGGGAACGAGACGGTTTCGAGCTCGCCGGTCCAGCAGACGGTTTCCACGCCGACGCCCGTCCACCAGCAGGTTGGTGGCTCCGACGTGGAACAGCAGCCGGAACCGGTGGAGTCGCAGTCGTCCCTGCCGAGCAACCTGCCGACGGAGTCGACGTCCACGCCGCCCACCTCCGTCGCCACGGGGCAGGGCCTCCCGGGCCCGACGGTCGAGCACCAGAGTCCGCCCGAGACGGCCCTGCCCGTCCAAGGCGTGACGCCACAGCCGACGCACACCGTCACCGAGTCCCCGGCACCGAACCAGTCCACGAGTCAGCCGTCGACGAACCAGGGGCAGCCGGTCCTCACCGGCGGCGATCAGACTCGGTCGAACTCGAACCTGACCTCCGCCCCGACCTCGTCCACGGAACCAGTCGTCCACACGGAGACGCCACCGACGACGGTGACGACCGAGTCGACCCCGCATGTGCCCACGTCCACGTCCACGACGACGACCGCGACCGAGGCCGTGCCTCCGGTTGTCCAGACGCACGAGTCGACGGTTTCGGACGTCACCACCAACCACAGCGAGCCGCCCGTCGTCGAAGAGCAGTCGACGACCCCGCTGCCGACGACCCCGCTGCCGAAGACCACGCCGCCGACCAACGCCACGTCGCCGAGTTCTCCGCAACACCCGCTGACCACCGACTCGTCGGCGACGCCGGGAGGCGGCACGCCGCTGCGGGAGGCCTCGTCCTCCACCACGCCCCCGGACACGCACGTGGTCGACAACGATCCGCTGCCGACGACCGAGTCCGACAGCACCGTCACCCCGCAGACCGAGACCGCACTCCCCAAGGAGTCCGAGTCCTCGGCGATCCAGCCCGCCACCACCCCGGTCACCGGCCAGGGGATACCACCGAAGCCGACCAGGGCTGCCCCGGTCCCCCCGGTCACCCACTCGTCCGAGCAGTCGTCCGTGGAGCCGACCGAGCAGGTGACCGAGTCGGTCACTCCGGTCGACCCCAAGCCGTCGACCGAGGCCGTCACCGTCACGACGGTCACCGATCCGCCCCCTGTCACGGACAGGACCGCGTCGGCCGAGCACGAGGCTCCGACCACCACCACGCAGACGTCGACCTCCGCCCCCACCAAGGTCGATGAGCCACCCGTCGATCCCGTCGACCAGCACACCGCCACCACGGAGCCGGTGGACAAGCCCGTCGTCAAGCCCGTCGAACCGGTCGTCAAGCCGACCGAGCCCACCGTCCCACCGACACCCGTTGTCCAGCACGCCACCACCGCCACCGATACGACGGCGACCACGCCCACCGTCGCTCCCACGCACACTACGGATCCCACACACACCACGGATCCCACCGACCCCGTTGTGCGCGTGCCCGTGGCCACGCACACGCCGCCCGAACCGATCTGGGCCACGCACCATCTCCACGACCCCGCCTTCGCGCCGCACGACCCCCCGCCTCCGGGCAGCGTGCGCCGGCCGCCGGTCCGCATCACCCAGGACCGGCACCTGGGCGCCTCGGACCTGGTGGTCAGCCTGCACGGCGGGGACGACGCCGTGGTCCGCCGAATCGGGGACCTCTTCGGCAACGCCCTCGGCGACGACCGGGCGGGGCAGACCATCGCCGGCCACTTCTTCGGCGACGCCAACGTCAAGCCCCGGCTGTCCTCGCTGTCGCGCGGCGACGTCGTCTCCGCGCCGTTCAAGGCCAAGGGGTGGTCCGGCAAGGTCACCATGAAGGTGGAGGTGGACGAGCACCTCTACCTCGCCGATACGAAGAAGAACATCGAGTTCGAGGGCGGGACCGAGCAGCAGATCGTCCTCGGCCGGACCGGCGACAGCCGCTGGCGGTTCTTCGGCGGGCTGTCGACCAAGTTCAAGTTCGCGCACCACGGCGGCGACCTGACGATCCCGCCGACCTACACCTACGACCGGATGACGGGCAACCTGCGGACCGGCGGTGGGCGCACCATCGCGCGCGGCAAGACCACCGAGGCGGGCTCGCTCTTCGGGGCGGGCTTTCGGCTGACCCTCGACTTCTCCGACGTCACCCGCCACGGATCGCACTTCGAGATGGGCCCGGACGGCAGTTCGCACTCGATGGACATCGGCGCCACGGTGGCCGTCCCCAAGCGGGACACCTCGGATGCGACCGGTGTGGCCACGCCGCCGGCCAAGCGGTTCGCGCCGCCGCAGCGGATCGTGGACAGCCACCGGATCGGCGGCTCGGACATCGTCCTCGACGTCTCGGCCGACCGGCGTGCCACCCCGGGCGGTCCGATCACCACCCGGGGGGTCGACTCGGTGCTGTCCGACGTCGACCAGGAGGGCCGCCGGGTCTTCGGCTCCGGCTGGCCGTCCGTCCGGAAGCAACTGGGCTCCGACCTCGACCTCGGGGAACTCCAGTACCGGCTCAAGGGATTGATGTCCGGCGACCGGATCCGGATCGAGGTCCCCGGCGCCGCCGGCATCCGGAACGTGGTGGAGATCCACGCCTCCGTGCGGACCATGCAGCACTCGGGCAACACCGAGACGACCGAGTTCAACGTCGGTACCGGGGTGATCCGCTCCGAGACCGGTCAGCGCACCCGGAGCCATCTGCTGCAGTTCTCGACCACCGGCAACGGCACCAAGTGGCTGCCGGGACTGTTCGGCGGCACCGCCTCCGAGCAGCGCGGCAGGGACGCGGTGAGCCTGTCGGGCGCGACCAAGGAGGTGACGGTCACCACCAAGCTCAAGGCCCCGGGGGCGGTCTTCGACGGCGAGAGCACCCTCCACCTGGACTTCAAGCAGATGTTCGGCAATCGGGTGATCCGGCAGGGGCAGCCGACCTCGCACGTCGACTTCACCACCCTGGTCGAGCAGAAGGAGGCCCGGGACCTCGCCACCAGTCCGAACCCCGAGCCGGCCCGCAAGACCTGGGCGGCCGGCAGCACGGTCGCCGCCCCGCCCGACCACGTCTTCGGCGCCCCGCGCCCCACCGCCCCGCGCCCCACCGCTGCACGCCCCACCGCTGCACGCCCCGGCGGAGCCGCGACGGGGGCACGCGGCACCGGCGGTCGGTCGACCGGCCCGGGGGGGAGCCGACGGAGCGACGGGCCGACCGGCCTGGGCGACACCGTCACCACGCGAGACCTGGGCGACGTCACCGCCCTCCACAACGAGCTGGACCGGATCGGTCGGCAGCAGCTGGGCAGCGACTGGGAGGACATCCGCGAGGACGTCTTCGACACCTTCAGTCACACCATGCTCGCCTCGCACCTCACCTCGATGACGCGCGGACTGACCCTGGAGACGCCCGAGCTGAAGTCGGCGCTGCTCAAGCACGGGATCAAGGTGTCGGCGACCGCGCGGGTCGTCGAGATGGAGTACCGGCGGAACGAGGCGAAGAGCGAGCTCAACCCGGTCCAGGAGAGCAGTACCTTCGAGTCCGACCGCACGGTGTTCTCGAAGAACCACGCCGGTACCGGGACGGGCGGCGGCGAGGTGGACCTGGACCACGGCGGCGGCGATGTGATGGACATCCAGGGCTCCTACAGCCACCAGCGGCGCAACCGCATCGGCTGGCGCTCCGGCGCGAACGGCAAGGTCTATGCGAACGGCAAGTACAACCAGCCGCAGGCCATCTTCCGGTCCAAGGTCGAGATCGACCTGAGGCTCAGCCGGGGCGACGACAGCGTGGACGCGACGGTGCCGATGGACGCGGAGTTCAGCCTGGACTCCCGGGACACCCTCGCGCACCAGCTGCAATCGGAGGGCCCGGCCGTCTTCACCCGCCCGAACCCGACGCCCGTAGCGGCGACCGCCCACCCCGCCACCGCCGCCCACAACGCCACCACCGGTACCACTGGTGGTACCGGGACCACCGCGCACGGCGGCGCCACCGGCACCGATCCCGCCGATCCGGCGCAGCCGCACGACCCGAACGCGCCCACCACCGCCGCGGTCACCCCCGCCGCTGGGCCTCCCGCGCCCTTCGCCGCGCGGACACCGCCGCCGACGACCCACACCGCGCCGGACCGGATCCGGGTCAACGGCCGGATGGGTGCCTCGGACGTCCTGCACAGCCTCGGTCCGAACGACACCAGGCTGCTGCACGAGGTGGAGCGCACCATCGTCCAGCGCTTCGGCGGCAAGCTCCCGGACGACCTGCACATGCAACTGCGGCAGGACCTGGACCCGTTCGCGCTCAAGGGGCGGCTGTCCCAGCTGTCGCGCGGCGGCGCCATCACGGTGAAGGTGGACACGGGCGGCGTGCCGGGCCTGCGCGGCACGATCACGGTCCGGGCGCGGCTGCGCAACTTCACTCACCAGGAGACCGTCGACAGCTTCGAGTTCGAGCTGGGCAGCCAGTACCGGACCACCACCGGCATCTCGCGCGACCACCGCGACCGCAATATCTTCGGCATCCCGGTCAAGGTCAAGGTTCCGCACACCCAGATCAGCGCGTCCTACACCCGGACCCTCGACTCCGCGCGCAGCCTGACGGCCGATCAGGCGGGCTCCACCGCGAGCCGTGGCAAGACCACCGAGCCGGCGGGCCTGTTCACCGGGGACGTCGACTTCACCGTGGACTTCGACCTGAAGAAGGGGCTCAGCACGCTGGAGGGCGGCCCCACCACGGTGACCCTCGACCACACCACCGTCGCCGTGCCGCTGCGCGACGCACCCGCGCCGGGCGCCACCACGGTCAAGCCGGTGGCCAGGCCGACCGCCGTGCCGAGCCGGATCGAGTCCACCCAGCGGCTGGGCTCCTCGGACATCGTCACCAACGTCTTCCCGGTGCACGCCGCCACCGACGGCCGGACGCCGTTGGAGGTGACGGTGGACCAGGTGTCCGCCACCGGACGAAGCGCCCTCGGCGGCGACTGGCCGGGCATCCGGCAGAAGATCATCGCCGCACTGGACGGCGACAAGCTGCTGCCGATGCTGAAGCCGATGATGTCCGGCGACGAGATCGTCATCCAGCACGGTCGCAGCGAGGTCCGGATCAGCTCGTCCGTGGACCGGCTGAAGCAGACCGGCGAGACCGCGCAGACCGAGTTCAACATCGGCACCGGAAACCAGCGGTCCTACGCCCGCGCGGAGGACGACGACAGCGGGGCCAACGGCAGCCGGAGCCACACCGTCGCGGCCTCGGCGCTGGCCACGACCAACCCGTTTCCCGACGGCGTCGCCCTGGTCGCGGGCGGCGGCGGCAGCCACGGGTGGGGCCACGACGACACCCGGGCCATGGCCGACTCGGCGTCCACCGGCATGGCGACCAAGACCAAGCTGGAAGGGATCACCGCGACCGGCCAGGCCCAGCTGCGCTTCACGATGACCCGCAAGCCGCTGGTGGGCATCGGCGGCAAGGACCGGATCGTGCCGGAGCCGATGTCCCAGGCCTTCAAGGACCGGCTGGGCGCGGGCGCGCAGGGCTTCGGCGGGGACGGACGCGCCCCGCAGCCGGTGCGGGTACTGCCGCCCGACGCCCCGCTGCAGGACCGCTTCTCGGCCTCGGCCGCTGCGACCGGCAAGCAACTCGGGGACCTGGGAAGGAACTTCTCCCGCCAGGTGAGCAGCGTGGTGTACGGCGACCACAGCAGCGTGATCCGCTCCATCCGCCGCCTCGGCACCCCGAAGCGGACGTCCGCAGTGACCGAGATCGGCTTCGAGGCCACCCTCCAGCGCTCGGAGGCGCGCCCGACGACCGGGGACCAGCCGACCGAGTTCGTCGCCCGGCCGGCTCCGGCCGGACCGCAGCCGACCGTCCGCGCCCCGGGCGGCGTCGTGGTCACGGGGGACCACACGCCGCCGACGGACGTCCCGGTCCGGGTGCCGCCGTCACGGGTCTGGGACGGCGGTCTGCGCGACATCGACGTCACCCGCTGGGTCGGCGACAGCTCCGGCATCCAGGACATCCTGCGGGTACGTGGCCCCAAGTTCTTCGGCGCGCGGACCTGGGCCCGGATGAACGACCTGAGCCGCCGGACCGTCGGCCACAGCCAGCTGTCCGCCGACTTCAACGCCGCGACCCGGGGCAACGACCTGAGCACGCCCACGCCCGGACACCAGTTCCCGGCGTCCAAGACCCAGGTGGCAGCGTCGGTGAAGCTGGTCAGCCTGGAGTACCAGACCAGCGACTCCAAGGTCGAGCTTGCCCCGTCCAACGAGACCGGCGGAGCGGTGCGTCACACCGCGCTGGACTGGAGCACCTGGAGCGGCCAGGCCCAACTCGGCTTCCAGGCCGACGCCGGCACGGCCGAGGCGACCACCCTCGGGACCGCCGGCATCCAGCACCGGGGCCGCACCGGCTTCACCTCCGACGAGGGCGGCCGGGTGATCGCGAGTGCGAAGTTCAACACCCCGATGGCCCGCTTCACCGGCCACGCCGAGGTGACCCTGACCTTCCGGGACGGTGACCGACAGGTCCAGGAGAAGGGCATCGTCCCGGTCACCATCGACATCCCGGAACACGAGACGACCTCCGGCCTGGTGAGCAGCGACCACTACCTCCGCTTCACCCCGGCGGGCCGCGATGGCACCCCCGTCCCCCTGGTCCGTACCCCGGCGCCCGCCGCCGGCGTTACGGCCACCACGCACGGCAGCGCCGTCGTGAACTCCACGCACGGCACGGACCCCTCGACCACGGGTACTGTTCCGGATTCGAGTGCGGTGACGACGTCGAGTTCGGTCAAGCCGCTGTCTGCCGCTGATGTTACGGTCACCACGCATGACACTGCCGTCGTGAACTCCACGCGCGACACGGACCCTTCGACCACGGGCACTGTTCCGGATTCGAGCGTGGGTACGACGTCGAGTTCGGTCAAGCCGCTGTCTGCCGCTGACGTTACGGTCACCACACATGACACTGCCGTCGTGAACTCCACGCACGGCACGGACCCTTCGACCACGGGTACTGTTCCGGATTCGAGCGTGGGTACGACGTCGAGTTCGGTCAAGCCGCCGTCTGCCGCTGACGTTACGGTCACCACACATGACACTGCCGTCGTGAACTCCACGCACGGCACGGACATCTCGACGGACGCCGAGAGTCGGGCCACGAGCACTGTTCAGGATTCGAGCGCGGGCCCGAAGCCGAGTTCGGTCAAGCCGGTGCCCTCGTCCCCGAAGGTGCCCGCAGGGGAGGTGCCCGCAGGGAAGGGGCCTGCCGGTGGGTCGCACGAGGCGTCGCCCCACTCCTTCGCCCCCGTCGACAGATACGTGGACCGGAGCTGGTCCCAGGGCGTAGCAGGGGATGGCTTCTGCCTTCTCAACTCGATCCACGTCAGCGACCGCGACTGGGTCGAGACCAGGGACGGCTACAACAATCTGAGCACCGCTGCGACGCCCCCGGCCCAGCGGCTACGGGCAGTGGTCCTCGACTATCTCGACCGCACGCCGGTCAGGGAACTGCCGGCGGAGATCCAGGCGTCCGTGCGCCTGCACAGGAACGATTCCGAGGGGATCGACGGTCTGAGCGACAGGGAGCTGATCAACCGGATCGTGGCGACGGACTCCCACCCAGGCCTGACGGAGGGGTGGTTCCGCGAGGGGCTGCGGTCCCTCCCGCACAACCAACTGGTCGACCGGGTCGTGCGGTCGCGGCCTCTCACCGAAGACGACCGGGTGGCTCTCCGCAGGCTCGCGGAGCGTTGGAACAACACCTGGTCGACCGACCAGGCCGACGCCTTCCCGTCGCTGGCCGCCCATGCCCTGGGCATCCGGCTGGCCATCTACCGGGACCAACAGGATGCCGAGGGCCTGAGGCATTTGAATGCCGTCGGTCCGGAGAACGGGCATGAGATCTCGGTACTCCACAACGGGTTCAACCACTACGACGCCATTGTCCGGCCCCGTACAGCGAGCCGGAGCACCACGACCGACGCACCGACGGTGCCGAAGCCGACCACCAGCAGGCCCAGCACCAGCACGCCCAGCACCAGCACGCCCAGCACCAGCACCGCCCGCCAGCGGCCGCAGCAGAACGGCAACCGCGTGGCCGTGTCCGGCCGCCCGTACCAGCGGCCGGTACCACCCCACCGGCCGACGCTCGATCCACTGCCCGAGAACCAGGGCGAGTCCTCGTACGAGATGGAGGACATGCCCTACACCGGCAAGGGCAAGGAGCCGATGTACAGCAGCCAGCCCCTGGCCACGCCTCCCCGCATCCAAGCCGTCACCGAGACGCCGAACCGTGGGACCACTTCGACGTCGACCAGTGTCCCGGCGAACCGGCCGGTTGACCGGCCGGTGACGCCGAAGCTGCCTCCGGAGATCGTCAAGACCGACACCGTCACCGGGACGACGAGCCAGGAGAGCACCTCCACATCGACCGACGTTCCGGCGACCCATCAGGCAGACATCCCCGAGCCCGTCCCGACGCCGGCCCGTGATCCGCTGCACGATGCCGTCACCCCGCCGCTGCCCCCGGTGACCACCAACACCGGCACGACAACCCTGACCACCCACACCGCGCCGCCCACCCGGACCACTGACGATCAGAGCCCTGTCGAACCCGTCGAGCCCGTCGAACCCGTCGAACCGTCATCCGCTCCGACCGTCCCCACGCCGTTGGTCCAGCCCCTGGCCCCGGTGAACCAGCCGCACCAGGTCACGCCGCCGGTCACCCCCACCCATCGCTCGGAAAGTCTCACCGACAGCCCGGAGTTGTCACCGACCCCGCAGTTCATCACCCTCGCGCACACGGCCCCGAGCTCTCCGGTCGGCTATGGCGGCCCGGGGGAGTGGGGGCCGCCGGCCTCCCACAGCGGGCCTGCCTCGCCCACCTCGCATCACGCCCCGCCACCGGCAACGCACCTCGGCCACGACGACGTGCTCGACCAACTGGTGATCCCCTCCCCACACGAATCCGCCCCGGTGGTCGACCAGGTCGTGCACCAGGAGGTGGAATTCGAGGAGGGATCCACCGATCTGACTGAGGATCAGCTCGCGTCGATCCGCACGGCGGCCGCGCAGGTCGCCGTATCGAGCGTGCAGAGCGTCCGCAGCGGTGGAGACACACCCGACGTCGTCATCGAGGGCCACGCCGTCGTCGAGCAGAACGGCCTACCGCACTTCGGCCGGTCGATGCAGCTGGGCCGGAGCCGGGCCCAGTCCGTGGCCGAGTCGTTCACCAGCGCCCTCAGCACCCACCTGACGGACCTGCAGACCGCGACCGGCGGGGGCCCGCCCGTCGCGGCCGACGACATCAACGTGATCGTCCGCTCACGCGGCAGCCAGCCACCCCCGTCCACCTCGACACCACCGCCGCGCACGCCCAGCCCCGACCGCGTCACCATCAACGTCGAGCTACCACCGCTACCCCCGTCCCCGGATACAACCGAGGACGCTGTCTGAGTTGGGTCCCCTCGGTCGCCACAGCATCCGGCTTCCACAGCCGTCACTCAGCGAAAACGCCGATCGCGGATCGGAGTCGCTCACTGAACAATCCCCCTGCCAGGGTGATAGCTCGATCGGCAAGCATCATCTGGAGTTGACGGCGTCAGTACACAAAGGGGGCGGCTTGGGCAAATGTCAGCAAAATGGGCTACGCGGTCTCTGGCCAGCTGTTATGAGGCCTCGTAATTCGAGGGTGACCTGGGATGATCGCGCGTATCGTGATCGCTGACCACGGCCTACTGGCCCTCAGTACGAAAGTTGGCAGCTTCGTGAATTCGTCCTCTTCCTATCTGCCGAGCACCAGGCGAGCCCTCGCGACCATGGTTGCGCTCAGCGTGCTGATGGCCGTCGCCGGCGCCATCCAGCCCATCGCAGCATCGGCGACGACGCAGGGGCAGGCCTCCAGCTCCACTCAAGGCGTGTCCGCCACGACCTCGCCCGACCTCACCGACGGTGACCTCACCGGCGACGGTATACCGGTACCTGGTCACCATCGGCGCACAGAACGGCCTTCCCTCGGGCCTGTGGCTGGCACAGGGCGCGGGCAACGGGCACGTGGCGGTGTCGCCGATCGACATCGGCATCAACGGCAACGGGTTCAGCTCCACGGGCTCGCCGTCCGACTTTGACGGGGCCACCGTCATCACCGGACGCTTTACCGCCGGCACCAACCAGGACGTCCTGCTCTACTACCCGGCCGGCATTCACGCTGGATCCGGTGAGATTCTGCGCGGCAATGGCAACGCCTCCGCGCTTACCCCCGGCGGTGCGCCCGTTCTTTCGGAGGGCTCGCTCTCGAACTTCAACGGCGACAACCCCACTCAGGTCGTCAACGGTGGCAACACCTCCGGAAAGAACACTGGCCTCCCGGACCTGCTCGGCATCCTGGGGGACAGCGCCAACGGGTACGGTCTCGACCTCTACAGCGCGGGCGCTCCCGGAACCTATGGGTATCCCGTCACACTGACCGTCAACACGCCCGACGGAACAGCTGACTGGAACAACTGGACCATTGCCGCCACCCAGTTGCCGACCACCGGCGGCGGCACCAGCACCGCGATGTTCCTGTGGAAGAAGTCCACCGGAGCACTGGACCTTTGGGAGAACCTCGCGGCCAACACCAGCACCGGTACGCTCACCTACGACGCCTACCCGGTCGCCACCCGCTGGAACACCGGCGCAACCATCACCCTTCAGGCCGCTGACATCAACAATGACGGAGTCCCGGACCTGTGGACCGTCGGCGCGGGCCGGAAGGTCACTGCCAACCTCTTCAGCCACCTCTCGGCGACCAAGTCGGCCACGCTGAACAAGGCCACGGAGACCCTCGGCTGAGCCGGCCACCGCGCGGGGGCCTCGGCCTCCGGCGGTCCAAGGAATTCATCGAGGCCCCGGGAGGACGCCCGGCTCAGTGACGACAGTTGCGCCGCCACTGCGTGTTGTCGCTTGAGCAACTGGTGACGTCAGTTGGACAAGGTGCGGGCGGGGCAGCTGTGTGGCTGCCCCGCTCCCGTCGGCACAAGGCTTGCCCTGGTGACGGGATGGAAGGACCGTTCCTGCCGGGTCCGCGATGCCGCCCTGGACATCGCTACCCCAGCAAAGAGCGGGAAAGGGGCCGGCCTGCCCCTGCTCACGGGGAGTCGGTGCTGTCGGCGATGGCGACCAGGGCTGTGCCGCGCGCGGTGGGGCAGCACCAGTAGACCCGTGGGGCGCGGTGTTCGACGACTGCGGGGTGGAAGTGACCGGGGCAGGTCGGGAAGGGGAGCGGGCCGAGTGCCTCCTGGACCGCGTCGGCCATTGTGTTCGCGCAGGTGGCCGCGCGCACGTCGGGGGTGTCCCGGTCGAGGAGGAAGAACTGGAACTCCTCGCCGCCCGCGCGCCCGGTCACGGACACCTCCTGCGGACGGGGGACGTCCGGGTCCACGGGCAGGCCCAGGGCGCGGATCGCGACCCGCTGCTCCTCGGTGCCGTCGAACGGCTCCACCGAGGTGATCTCCAACGGGACCGGGGTCAGGCCCCGGAGGGACTGGAGTACTTCCTGGAGGAGCCGCTGCGCCTGGGGCACGAACCCGGCCGGGGCACTGGAAGACAACGAAGGTACCTCCGATGGTGAGCTTGGCCCTTCCGGGCACCCCGGCGGCCTGTACCGGGAACTGAGCCCATCATCCCAGCTGTGGTTGGTACGGGCCTCGGAGGCCGCCCTGGCAGCGCCTCCACCAGAACACGTGGTCGGATGATGCGCCGGGGGAGCACGGCGCGCGGTCGGGTTGACGCCCTCTTCTGATTCTCGTCGTTGCGGCGCTACGGTGCGCGGCATCCCGGTACGGTCCGGGGGAGCGAAAGGTGATCACCATGAAGCTCAAGTTCATCGGCACCACGTCCGAGGACGGCAACTGCCCGACGCTGTACGAGATCGAGGGCGACACCGAGCGAGTGGTCGTCCAGGGCGACATCCTCGACGACCCCGAAGCACTCGCACAGCTCCGGAACGTCCTGCCCAGGGAGACCTTCGTGATCGTCCCGAAGGCCCTGCTCACCCGTTTCGCCTCCAAGGAGTAGCCGCGTGGCCCAGTTCATCGACGCCAACGCCATCACCGAGTTCTTTCGCACCGGATTCCAGCACAGCGCCTGGAGGCTGGAGGCTCGTCGGGAGTACCAGGTTGACTACGAGAGCGACCGGTACAAGACGTTCCTGCGCGGCGAGGACCCGGGGATCGCGGGACGCGAGAGGTGGCTCGGCACGATTCGCGCGATCACGGAGCGCGGCCTGCGAGTCGAGCGTGTTCGCCTCGTCGACGAACCACCGACCGACTACCAGCGGTTTCTCCTCTGGGGGACCGGGCACACGGTCGAGGCCGGCGAGGACATCAGGTACCTGACGCGCGCTCGGTCCGAAGAGGTGGGACTGCCTGCCCGCGACTTCTGGTTGTTCGACTCGCGTGTGCTTGGTCGGTTTCGCTATGAGGGTGATCACTCGCTCGGCATGGAGCTGACCGAGGATCCCTCGGAGGTGCTGGTGGGATGTCAGATCCGTGACGCCGCGTGGCACTACGCGATCCGCTACGAGGAGTTCAAAGCGCGGGTACCTTCCCGAGTGTGACGACTGACTTTCAGCGTGCTCGGGAGTCCCTCGGTGCGCGGCTGCGGGAGCTGCGCACCGAGGCCGGCCTCAGCGGGCGTGAGATGGGGCGCCGCCTGGAGTGGCCCCCGTCGAAGGTTTCCAAGCTGGAGACCGGCAAGCAGACGCCCGCCCCGTCCGACCTTGAGGCGTGGGCGCGGGCCGTCGGGAACGCGGATGCCGGCGCCGAGCTTAAGGGGCGTCTGCGCGGGCTGGAGACAAGCTATCGGTCCTGGCGCAGGCAGCTCACCACAGGCCATCGGGCCCGCCAGGACGAAGCGCTGGTTGAGCAGCGTGCGGCTGGGACGATCCGCGCATACGAGTCGTCCGTTGTCCCGGGGATCTTCCAGACCCCCGACTACGCTCGTCATCTGCTGATCCACAACGCTGAGCTGCGTCAGACGCCACGGGACACGGAGGCGGCGGTTCGCGCCAGGATGAAGCGGCAGGAACTGCTGTACGAACCGAACCACATGTTCCGGGCTCTGATCTGGGAGGGCGCGCTGCGGGTCCTGCCATGCCCGGTCGACGTCATGATGGGCCAGTTGGACCGCCTGGCCGGCCTGATCGGCATGAGCACGGTGACATTGGGAATCGTGCCGTTCGGCGCATCCATGACTGTCACGCCGCGACATGGATTCTGGATCTATGACGAACGCCTTGTGATCGTGGAGACGATCAACGCTGAGATGTGGTTGGACGACTCGGACGACATCGCGCTGTACGGACGCGTCTGGGACCGCCTCGACCAGGTGGCCGTGTACGGCCGTGCTGCACAGCGTCTGATCTCCCTGGCGCGGTCCGGCTTGGAGACATTGTGAGCAATCCGGCGAAGCACTCGGGACTGGATTCGAAATTCCGAGAAGCACTGAAGTTTTGGAGAAGCACTCGGCTCTAACGTGCTGCGTATGGCAGATTCCCAGTCTCCAAACCTCGGCAGGCGGCTGTGGCCCGCGCTCGGATGGGTCGTCCTGCTCACTGCAGGGAAGGGCGTGGCAGTCGCGGTCACGCTCCGGAGCACGGCCGATCAGAGAAGGGGTCGACATGCTTCAAGCCACCGCCGACACGTCCGCGACTGAACCAGAATCCCGCTTGCTGCCGTCGCAGAAGTTCCGGCTGACCGTCGCCCGAAACGACATGGCGCAGGCCGAGGCGCTGCTCGCGGGGCTGCCCTCGCGGGAGGACCTCCTGCACACGACCGGGGCCCTCGTCGCCTCGCTCTACAACGTCCTGCAGATCGTCGAGGACCTGGCCGCCGGGGAGGAGTCGTGATCCCTTTCGCGGAGCACCGTCCGGCGTCCGTCTACGAGAGCACGTGGCTGGAGTACGTGCGGCTGATGACCGCCGCCAGTTACGGGAAGCTGACACCGCCAGGGGTGGCGCGGCTCGACGAGATATATGCCGCAGCGCCCGAGATCCTCGCCGCCGGGCGTGACATCGACTTCGGGCCGAGGTGCAGCAGATGACCGAGCAGTCGGCCGTGAGCGACGACAGCGTGACCGGAACCAGTCCGGAGACAGCGCCGGGGATCTGCTGCGAGTGCGGCGAGCGCACCGACCACGGTCGGGTCCTCGGCGACGTCGACCAGGGGTCCGGAGCAGGCTGGACGGTGCTGATCTGCCCGCCCTGCGACCTGGAGCCGAAGCCGCGCCCCGGCCGGGGCCGGAGCCGGTCGCTCTGAAGTGACCGCGCAACGAGCAGGGCATGGTCGCGGCGATCAGCCGGGCCGCCGACCGGCGCGACACCGTCGTGCCCGACGAGCTCGACCTCATCGGCGGCATCCTGACCTTCCCTGCACCCCGCCAGCCGCAGTCGACGCCTACCGCTCCGCCGGGGAAGCAGAGCGGGCCTACGGCGACGAAGCCGGGGCGCACACCAATCTCGCCCTGACCCGGATCGCCGACGGCGACCTGGACGGCGCGGTCGAGGAGGTTCACGCGGTTCTCGACTTGCCGGCCGCCCAGCGTAGCCACGGGATCGTCGTCAGCGTCCAACGGGTCCACCGAGCGCTGACCGCCCCCCGGGTACGCATGGCCGAGCCCGCTCGGGACCTGCGGGCCGAGATCGAGCTGTTCACCAACAACCCCATTCCCGCCCTCCCGCGCTAGAGTCCGGAGTCATGTACCCCGTCCTGCGCACGTCAGCGCGCCTGCGACTGTCCGAGTTCTCCGTCTCGGACGCCGCAGCCGTGCAAGCCGTCTACGGCAGCCCGGCGGTGACCGAGCATCTGTCGTTCGAGGCGCGTTCACCGGAGCAGGTCACCGCCCTGGTGAACGGCTGGACGGCCACGGCTGGACAAGAACCGCGTACCGAGTACGCCCTGGCCGTGCGCGAGGCTGACCGAGGACCGCTGATCGGTGTGCTGCGCCTGGCCACCGACCCGCATCAGCAGCGTGCCGCCACCGTCGGGTTCGCGCTGCGCCCCGATGCCTGGGGCAAGGGACTCGGCACCGAGACACTGCGCCTCGGCCTTGCCCTCGCATTCGAGGACCTGGGGCTGCACCGGGTCTGGGCGGCGCGGGCCCCGCTCAACACGGCGTCGGAGAAGACGCTGCTCGCGGCGGGGTTCCAGCAGGAGGGCGTCATCCGCGAGCACGTCCACACCAGAGGCGCGTGGCGGGACTCCGTGGTCTACGGCATCGTGGAATCCGAATGGATCGTCGGCCGGTAACCGCGTCCGGATGGAGTGATGCCGCCATGCCGAGCCGGATCGACTACTACGACGACCCCGCCGCCCCCGCTGCGAACAGCAGGGTTCCGGCCGTCAATGTCATCGTCACCGACAATCGGGGACGCATCCTGATGATCCGTCGGACCGACAACGGTAACTGGGCCGTGCCCGGGGGCGCGATCGACCTCGGCGAGTCCATGGTCCAGGCCGCAGTACGGGAGACGCTGGAGGAGACCGGCGTCGAGTGCGCGATCACCGGGCTGGCCGGCGTCTACACCGATCCCAGGCACGTGATCCACTACACCAGCGACGACGAGGTCCGTCAGGAGTTCTCCCTCGTCCTGACCGCCCGGCCCACCGGTGGGGCGCCTCGCACCAGTGGGGAGTCCAGCCAGGTGCGCTGGGTGGAACCCGATGACCTGCCCGGCCTCACCATGGACCGCTCCATGCGCCTGCGGCTGGAGCACCACCTCCGCAGCGACGGGCACCCCCACCTCGGTTGACCCACAGCCAGCCTGAGGACCAGGGAACGGAGCAGACGCGTGGGCAGGATCGAGTACCTCAACGACCCCGGCGCCCCCAGGGCCAACACCCTCATCCCGGCCAGCAACCTGCTGGTGGTCAACGACGGCGGCGAGATCCTGCTCCAGCGGCGCCGGGACACCGGCCAGTGGGCGCTGCCCGGGGGCGCTCAGGACATCGGCGAGACCGCAGGTCAGTGCGCGGTACGCGAGTGCCTGGAGGAGACCGGGGTCCTTGCCGAGGTCACCGGCTTCCTCGGGGTCTACTCCGACCCTCACCACATCGTTGCCTACACCGACGGCGAGATCCGCCAGCAGTACGAGAACGCCTACATCGGCAGGCCGCTGGGTGGCGAACCGACCGTCAACGACGAGGCGGACGGCGTGCGCTGGGTGCACCCCGAGCACCTGGGCGCCCTCGACATCCACCCGAGCATGCGCCGGCAGATCGGCGACTACCTCAGCGGGAACTACCCCTACCTCGGCTGAGCGGCCCGCGCCCGGCCCGCGCCCGGCCCGCACCCAGCGTGATGCTCTGTGTGCGAGGCACTGTTGGGTTGATGATCACCTGTGCGTCTTCTGTCAGCCCCTTCCTGGCCGTGCTCTCCGGGCAGCGTCGATCTTGTCCAGACAAGTTCGTAAAGAAATGGGTAGGTGTATGGGCTCCTCGGAAGCTTCTTCCCAGCTCGGCCGTCGTAGGTTCCTCCAGCTCGGAGGGGGTGGCGCGGCTGCTGCCGCCGGGCTGACGATGTTTCCGCCCGCCATCGCCAAGGCGATGGCGATGCCGGCGATCTCGCGCACAAAGTCGATCAAGGACGTCCAGCACGTCGTGATCCTGATGCAGGAGAACCGCTCCTTCGACCACTACTTCGGCACCCTGCGCGGGGTGCGCGGCTACGCGGACCCGCGTCCCGACCTGCTGCCCAGCGGCAAGCCGGTGTTCCACCAGCCGACCGCGTCCATCAAGATGCCGCGCTACCAGGGCCGCAATCTGCCGGCCGGCGAGACGGAGGTGCTGCCCTGGTACATCAACCCGAGCGTCACCACCGAGTACACCGCCGGCACCGACCACGGCTGGGCCAGTGGCCACCAGGCGTGGAACGACGGCCGCTGGGACTCCTGGGTCACCCAGAAGCAGGACGTCCTGACGATGGGCTACCTCAAGCGCCAGGACCTCCAGTACCACTTCGCCCTGGCGGAGGCCTTCACCATCGGCGACGCCTACCACTGTTCGGTGCACGCCGACACCCTCCCCAACCGGATCTGTCTGTGGACCGGCACCACGGACCCGCGCAACGTCTACGGGAAGACCAAGCTCAACGGCCCCGCCACGGACGAGCGCGACGGGACCGACGGCTACACCTGGACCACCTACGCCGAGCAGCTGGAGCAGGCCGGCGTCAGCTGGAAGGTCTACCAGGGCGGCAGCGGCGTCGCCGGGCAGCCCACGGACAACTTCACCGACAACTCGTTGATGATGTTCCACAACTTCCAGCCCGACGACGGGGCCGACCCCAACAGCCCGCTGGTGCAGAAGGGCGCGTCCGACCACACCCTGGTCGAGTTCGCCGACGACGTGAAGAACGGCACCCTGCCGCAGGTCACCTGGATCGTCCCGCCGGCGATGTACTCCGAGCACCCGTCCTCCTCGCCCACCAACGGCGCGTACTACATCAACCTGGTGCTGGAGGCCCTGACTTCCGACCCCAAGGTGTGGGGGAGCACGGTCCTGCTGCTCGACTACGACGAGAACGACGGACTGTTCGACCACGTCGTCCCGCCGGTGCCGACGCTGAACAGCACGCCCAACGGCGAGGGCATGGTCTCCGGCTCGCTGGTGGCCAGCCTGGCCGACGAGTTCATGGACATGGACAACTTCCCCTGGACCAGCCCGGCCGGAACGCTCGGCCCCGGGGGACTGCAGCCGATCGGCCTCGGCCCGCGCGTGCCGATGATCGCCATCTCGCCCTGGTCGCGCGGCGGTTACGTCTGCTCGGAGACCTTCGACCACACCTCGGTGCTGCGCTTCCTGGAGAAGCGCTTCGGCGTCCGCTCGCCTTACATCAGCGACTGGCGCCGCTCCGTCTGCGGTGACCTGACCTCGATGTTCGACTTCGAGTGCAAGTCCAATGCCGCGCCCCCGCAGTTCAAGGTCCCCGCCCCGATCTCCAGCCAGGGCCTGCCCTACAGCGTCGGGATGCCGCAGGCGATGCCGGTGCAGGAGACCGGCACCCGTCCGGCCCGTCCACTCGGCTACCGGGCGCTGGTCAACGAGGGCACGCGCAGCGCCGGTGCGCTGCACCTGACGCTGCAGAACCACGGGCGGATCGGCGCGGCCTTCCACATCGCCGACCGGATCAACACGTCCGCCGCGCCCCGTCGTTACACCGTCGCCGGCGGCGACGCGCTGCGGGACGTGTGGAACCTGGCCCCCGGTGCCGGCTACCAGCTCGCCGCCTACGGGCCGAACGGCAGCTACTACGAGTTCCAGGGCCAGGAGGGCGACGGCCTGCTGGTGGAGTTCGACCACCAGGGCAAGGACCATGTCCGGGTGCGCATTCAGAACCTCGGCAAGGGTCGGCGCACGGTGCAGCTCGCCAACGCCTACCAGCGGGGCGGGAAGGCGCAGGCCACCCGGGTGCTCCGGGGCCACGACAGCATCGAGTACACCTGGCAGACCGGTGGCCAGGGCAACTGGTACGACGTCAGGGTGACGGCGCTGGACGGCGCTTCGTTCGTCCGCCGCTACGCCGGACACCTGGAGAACGGCGAGGCCAGCATCAGCGACCCGGGCCCGCTGCAGAAGTGACGCCTGGTCACCTGCCACCCGGGTGACCACCGGGCCGATGCGGGCCTGTCGCCGCGCTGTGGGGGTGCGGCGGCAGGCCCGTCGGCGTTCGGCGGCCGGTGGGGGTGGGCGTGGGCGACGTCGGGGTGGGGCTCCTGCGCTGCGGAGGCCGCATGCAGTACTGTGGTGGCCAGAACAGCGAACGCTGATCGCAGTAGATGTGGGCGCGAGGCGCCGGCACCCGGGACGAGAGCTGAGGACACGACCGTGGCACTGCTGGGAACGCTGCTGAGGAACAAGCGCGCGGGCGAGGCTCGACTGGCCTGGAACCGCCCGGCCCTGGCCGGACTCGGGACGCTCGATCTGAGCAGCCCCGAGTTCGAGCACGAGCGCCGGCTGGCACTGTCCCACGCCGGTCGCCGCGTCGGCGGGGAGGACCGCTCGCCCGCTCTGGGTTGGCGCGCGGTGCCGGCGGAGACCGCCCAGCTGCTGCTGGTCGTCGAGGATGCGGACTCGCCCACCAAGTTCCCGATCGTTCACTGCCTCGCGCTGCTCGAACCCGGTCTCGGCGCGCTGCCCGCCGACGCCCTGCGTGCCGACGCGCCGGCCCCGGGGGTCCGGGTGCTCCGTTCGGAGGTGGGGCGCGGCTACCGGGGCCCGGGGCCGATCAAGGGCCACGGTCCGCACCGCTACGTCTTCCAGCTGTTCGCCCTGGCGACCCCGGTCGCACCGGCCGCCGGTGGCGGGGACCTGGAGTCGGCCAGGCCCCGGGCGGTGCTGGACGCGATCGCCGGCCCCGTCCTCGCCCGGGGCCGACTGGACGGCTTCTACACCCGCTGACATCGAAGGTCAATGCCCCGCCAGGATTCCCGAATCCTGGCGGGGCATTTGTTTGTTGTGCGATCAACTGATGTGCGATCAGACCATCCGTACCACAATTGACCTTCCGCGAGTTGCTCGTTGACTCGTTAGTTTGTGTACACCAATACTGGGCGCACCGAACGGAGGGAACTGATGGACGACGCCGTGAACGGCTGTGCCCGGGCAATGCCGTGCGCCCTCGGGCCGACCGGTCCGTTCAGCCTGCGCTGAGCCCGGCGCCGGGCCCGTCCCGCGCCGAACCGGCCGACCACACCGTGCCGCTCCACCGGACCCACCGGCTCACCGCCGGTCGGCTCCGGTCGGCTCCGGTCGGTCGCGGGCCTCGACGGCTGCCCCGGCGTGGGCCGCGCCCTCGTCGGAGCCGGGCCGGTCACCGTCGCTTCCCCCGGTTCCGTCCGATTTTCCGTATCCAGTAACGCATGCACCTCGAAACCGATTGAGAGCCGATGACCATCACCAGCGAGCTGACCTCCATGCCTGCCCCGGCCGCACCGCTCGACCTGTCGCCGCCGTCCCGGGCCACGGCCGTGTCGCGTTCGGACATCCGCGCCATCACCAGCGTCGAGGTGAACGGTGAGACCCACCTGCTGGGCGAGCACCGCGACTTCCGCCGGAACCAGGCGCTGTCCGCGTTCCTGCCCGAGCACGGCCGGTTCTCGCCGGCCTGGGTCCGGCTGCGCAACGGCGAGCGCCTCGAAGTCCACCAGCACCCGACCAAGTCGATGGTCATGGTCTGCCGTGGCTCGGTGCGCTTCATCGGCGACGACGAGCGGCAGTTGACCGAGGGCGACACCGTCTGCATCCCGGCCGGGGCCCGGCACGGCTTCGCGACCGCGCCGGGAGAGGAGTTCCACGGCCTGTCGGTCCAGTTCGAGGGGGCCGGCCTCTACGAGGACGAGACCGCCCCCCGGGTGCGGTACGCCGACGCGGGCTCCGCCGCCGGTGCCGGTGCCGAGCGGGGCTCCTTCGCGGAGCTGCAGCGGCTCGGCGCGGAGCGGCTGCGCCGCTATGCCGAGCGGCACCCGCTGTTCCGGCCCTTCGACGACGGCCGGATCGCGAACGACCCGCGGATGCGCGAGCGCTTCCTCTCGGCGCTCTACGTCTGGTCGGTCTACTTCCAGCGGATGCTCTACGCCCGGCAGTCGGTCTGCACCGACCCGGTGCTGCGCGAGCTCTACGCCGACCACCTGCGCGAGGAGTTCGGCCACGACGTGCTGCTGCGCGAGCGGCACGGGGTCACCGAGACGGTCTACGACCCGGCGCTGGAGGCGGCCGGGAACTGGTTCCTGATGCAGATGCACGGCGCGGACGAGGCCGCGAAGATCGTGATCGTGCACCTGGTGGTGGAGTCCAGCTGCCAGGTCTTCGGCGAGCGCACCGCCCCCGCCTTCGCCGACCGCACGGCCGACACCACCTCCTACTTCGAGCTGCACGCCGAGGTGGACGAGGACCACAGCGAGCTGGGCATGGACCACCTGCGCAGCCTCGCCCCGGAGCAGTTCCCGGCGCTGATGCGGGTCTGCAACCAGGCCTGGGACCAGCTGGAGCTCGCCCACGAGCGCATCGCCGCGTACCTGCTCGGCTGAGCCCGCCGGAGCCGCGACCTCGGACCGGCGGCAGCCGGCGAGGTCGACGGCCCGGCGCCGCCCGGCACCGCGTCGGCAGGACCGCCCCGGCGCCGCGCCGTCAGGACCGCCCGGAGGACCCGCGCCGACGCGCGGCCTCCGGGCGTCGGCGTCCGCGCCGCCGGCGGGATCGGCGGCTCAGGCGGCGTGCTGCCCCTGCGGTCCGCCGAACTCGCGCAGCGCCCCGGCCACGATCTCGTCCAGCCGCGCGTGGTGCGCCCCGCGCCAGTAGACCTGCCCGCAGTCCTCGCACTGGGCGAAGGCGTCGTAGGAGTGCTCGGTGCCGTGCTCGATCCGCTCCTGCACCGCCGTCTTCTCGGCGTCCCGCAGCAGCCCGTTGCAGGCGGTGCAGCGGGTCCACGGCGCCAGCGGGGGAGCGAAGCGCGACAGCACGTCCCGCAGCTGCTCCGCCGGGCGGTGGCTGTAGATGTACGCGCCGGCCCAGAGTTCGCGGCGGCGCAGCAGGCCCCGGTCCCGGGAGAGCATCACCCGCTGCTCGGCGGCGGAGCGGGCGGCCAGCGCCGCGTCGCCGATGTCGGGGTTCTCGTAGCCGGCGTCGATGCCCAGCAGTCGCAAGCGCCGTACCAGGGTGCCGAGATGGATGTCGAGCAGGAAGCGGGCCGGCCCGGGCAGCGGCTGCGGCCGGACCACGCCGTGCACGGTCACCGCCTCGCCGGCGGCGGGGATGTGACCGGTCTGCACCTCGCGTCCGTCCACGACCAGTCGGCCGACCTCGGTGAGCGGGACCCCGATGGACTCCACCACATGTCCGAGCGTCGAGACGCCGTCGGTGCGCACCGGGCCGAATCCGCTCCGCCGCTTGGCGGGGACGAAGACGTGCAACTCGGGGGCGAGGCTGAGGGAGATCTCCGGTCTGTCCACCGGCCCAGGATGCCAGGGCCCGGTGACGGGGGCCAACGGATTGTCCGGGCGCCGGTCCGCGGCGGCTGCCGCCGATCGGCGGAGCAGCGGACTCCTTCGGGTGGCGTTGCCGCCGGGGTGGAACGGGCGGACGCGGCGCTCGTTGCACCGGACATGATTAACTTCGGGCGGGGTGTCCCCTCCGCCGATCTCATCGATGTCGCCGGACTGGCGCAGGCCGCGGGCGCTGCGTCGACCGCCAACGCGGACGCCTCCTTCGGTTACGGCTCCCCGGCCGGCTACCAGCCGCTGCGCGAGTGGATCGCGGCGCGGCACGGTGTGGACGCCGGTTCGGTGCTGGTCACCCCGGGCGCGATGCAGGCCGTCGCGCTGGCGGTGGACCTGCTGGTGGGCGGGGAGGACGACACGGCCGGCGAGGTGCTGGTGGACCGGCCGACCTACGACATGGTGCTGAGGGCCCTGGCGGCCCGCCCGGTGACGGTCCGACAACTGGCGCTCGGACGCGAGTGGGTGGAGCCGGTGGCGGCACCGGGGGCGGCGGCGGTCCGGCGCTGCGTCTACGCGGTGCCCACCTTCCGGAACCCGGACGGGGCCACCATGGCGCTGCCCGAGCGGGAGCTGCTGCTGGAGCGGGCCGCGCTGGAGGGCAGCGCCGTCATCGAGGACGACCCCTACCAGGAGCTGCGGTTCGACGGTCCGGCGCTGCCGCCGCTGTGGCGGCTCGGCGGCCTGGAGCAGGTGGTGCACGTCTCCTCGTTCTCCAAGACCGTCTGCCCCGGGCTGCGGGTCGGCTACGTGATCGCGGACGAGACCCGGATCGAGGGACTGATCGCGGCGGCCAACCGCACCTACATCACCCCGAGCATGTTCGCCCAGGCCGTCGTCCACCGCTATCTGCTGGACGGCGGGCTGGACGCGCCGCTCCAGCGGATGCGGACGGAGCTGGCGGCTCGGGCGGAGCTGCTCTGCGAGCTGCTGTCGGAGCAGCTGCCGCAGGCTCGGTTCGAGCGCCCGCAGGGCGGCTACTTCGTCTGGCTGCGGCTGCCGTCCACGCTCACCGCGAGCACGCTGGCCGCGGCGGCCCAGCGGCACGGGGTGGTGGTGGCGCCGGGCTCCGGCTTCCTGGTCGACGGCGGCGGCGAGCACTGCGTACGTTTGTGCTTCGCGGCGGAGCCGCCGAACCGGATCGCCGAGGGCGTCCGCCGACTCGCGGCCGCGGCCCGGGAGGCCGACACCCGGGAGGCCGACACCCGGGAGAGCGGCGCGCCCGGTGGGTCACAGCAGGCAGCGGGCCGTCCACAGCTCGGGGAAGAAGCGGTGCTCGCTGACCCGGCGTAGCCAGGCCACGCCGCTGCTGCCGCCGGTTCCGGGCTTGCTCCCGATCGTCCGCTCCACGGTGAGCAGGTGCAGGGCGCGCCAGCGGGACATCCCCTCGGCCAGGTCGACCAGGCCCTCGGCCAGTTGGAACAGCGGATCGGCAGGGGAGAGCTCGCGGTAGACCTCGGCCCAGGCGCGCTCGACCGTCGGGCAGTCGGGTCGGGGTCCGGCCGGGTCGCGCAGCAGGGTGCCGGGGTCGATCTCCGCGCCCTGCCGGGCGAGCAGCGCGACGGCCGCGTCGTAGACGCTGGGCGCCCGCAGCGCCTGCTCGACCTGCGCGCGGACCGCCGGCACCCCGTCGTGCGGCGCGGCCAGGGCGGGCTGCTTGTTGCCGAGGGCGTACTCGACCATGCGGTACATGTAGGACTGCAGTCCGGAGGCGTCGCCGAGGTGGTCGCGGAAGGCGTTGAACTCGGTCGGCGCGAGCGTGCCGAGCACGTCCCAGGTGCCGGTGAGCAGTTCGACCACGCGCCGCAGCCGGCGCAGCGACCAGACCGCCGCGCCGATCCGGTCCTCGTCCAACTCGGCCCGGATCCGGCGGAGTTCCTCGTAGATCAGCTTGAACAGCAACTCCTTGACCTGGCCCATGACATAGAACGGCAGTTCGGCGGGGGCATCCGAGCGCGGCTGCTGGAGCGAGAGCAGCACGTCGATGCTCTGGTAGTCGATGTAGGGGGTGCTCGGCCCCTCGAAGCTCAGCACCGGGCAGCCGCCGGTGGACGCGGCCCGCGCCGAGCGCTCGGCGTCGCTGGAGCGGCCGAGGTCGGGCGCGGGGAGGGTGGACGTCCGGGGCGTGGGCTGGGTCATCGGGATTCCTCGTCGGCGGCGTCGAGCGGCCAGCGCGAGCTGGCGGCCTGGAACAGTTCGGTGAACAGCGGATCGGGCACGCCGCCCTGGGCGTAGCGGGAGCCGAAGCGCTCGCGGTAGCAGCCGAAGAGCTGCGGGTCTCCGTGCAGGAAGAGCACGTCGTGGAAGGCCATGTGACGTATGGCCAGCATCGGCAGCGGTGCGCGGGAGACCGGGAAGTCCGGGTTGCGGGGCGCGCGGTCGTTGCAGCGAGGATGGAACTGGCCCAGCATCAGGCCACGGGCCACCAGGTCCGGTTTGGCCGTCAGCTGCAGCCGGTCGAGCTGGGTGTGCCGGTCGGGGGTGAGCCCGTCCAGGACGACCACCAGCGCGCGCAGGGTCGGGTTGGGCGCGCCCCAGTCACCGGGTTCGAAGACCTCCACCATCCGGTCGACCACGGCGCGCAACTCCTCCGGCGTGGCGGCGCCGCCGACCGGCCAGCGCTCCAGCCGGAGCGAGCCCCCGGCCAGTGAGGGTTCCACGAACGGGCAGACCGATCCCTCACGGCCGATCTGCGGGTGCGGTTGGGCGACGTACTCATGGAGCCAGGCGAGGGCTTCGTCCGCCACCGTTTCGATGTTGACTGACGGCATGTCGGTCCCGCTTTCGTCGGATCGGGCTTGTCCCCCCAACCCCCGGATCGAGAACCCTCCTTCGGCCTGTTGTGCTCAGGCGCTCACCAGGTCACCGGCAACTGCTGCGGTCCGCGCAGGATGTCTGCGGTCCGCCAGGCCAACTGATCGTCGGGGACCGCCAGTCGGGCGGTCGGCAACCGGGTGAGCAGCGTGCCGACGAGGGTGCGCAGCTCCATGTCCCCCAGCGCCGACGCCGGGCAGCGGTGCGGGCCGTGGCCGTAGGCCAGGTGCTGGTTGCCGTGCCGTCGGAGGTCGATCCGGGCCGGGTCGGGGAAGGCCCGCTCGTCCCGGTTGGCCGAGGCGTAGGAGACGTAGACCGCTTCGCCCCGGCGCACGGTGACACCGCCGACCGTGACGTCCTCGGTGGCGATCCTCTCGACGCCGAGTCCGGCCAACCGTGGCGTGTAGCGCAGCAGTTCGTCGACCGCCGCCGGCCAGGCCGCCGGCCGTCCGCGCAGCCGGGCGGCCAGGTCGGGGCGGCTCAGCAGGATGTACAGCAGGTTGCCGCCCTGGTTCCGGATCCCGTGCCAGGCGGCCTGGGTGACGTGGTACGCGGCGGCCACCACCTCCTGGTCGGTGAGCTCGGCGTCCGCCCCGGCCAGGGCCGTGATCAGCCCTCCGGGGCGGACGCCGGGGGCCTCGGGCCGCACCGCGCGCGCCGTCGAGACCAGCTCCTGGAAGAGCTCCCGCAACGCGTCCTGGGCCGACCGGGCCTCTTCCGGGGCCGAGCGGATGGAGAAGACCGTCTCGAAGCGGTCGCACAGCTGCCGGTCCCGGTACTGCTCGGGCACGCCGACGAGGCGGCCGGCCAGCTCCAGGGCGTAGGGCGAGACCAGGTCCGCGACCAGGTCGGCGGGCGGCCCCTGGGCGAGGACGGCGTCCATCAGCGAGTCGCAGATCCGGACCGAGACCCGCCCCAGCACCTCGATCCGGGCCGGGGTGAGCACCTTCGCCAACTGCCGGCGGATCCGGGTGTGGGCGTCGCCGTCCTGGTAGGTGAGGTCCCCGTCGAGCAGCAGGCGCAGCTGGGTCAGCCGGGTGGCGTCGGCCTCGCGCACCGCCGCGCGGCTGAACCGTGGGTCGCCGGTGACCGCCTTCACCTCGTCGTAGTGGGTGAACACCCAGGCGGGCTCACCGCCTTGGGGAAGTGCCACGCGCACCGGGCACTCCTCGCCGAGGAGTTCGGCCATCATCGGGTGGAACTCCACGCCCCTGAGGTCGACTCGGGGCCAGGTCCTGACGTCCCTCACCTGCTGTGGCATGCGGCCGGTCCTCCTGGCCTGGGAGATTCACTGGTGTCGGCCAGCGGCGGGCACACCGAACAGTCGTGCACGAATCACCGCATCGCGGGCCTTGTACCGATCATCACGTCCGTCCCCGCCACCCCACCAGTCCAGTGGTCCATCCGAGCCGTCAGCCCCGAGGGCTCGCGGCGCTGCCGGCGGCGGCCGGGCCGATGTCCGCGGGCAGTAGCGCCGCGACCCGGGCCACGGCCTCCTCGGCGCTGCCGAAGGTCTCCCGTTCGCGGCCGGAGCGGTGATGGACGACGTGGTGCCGCCCGTCCCGGAGCGGCTCGATCAGCGGCGTGAGCCTGAGGTGCGGATATTCGACGCAGCCGCTGAGCCACAGGCTGAAATGGCTGGTGACGGGGAACAGCCGGCGCAGCCGTGGTTCGGTGTAGCCGGCGATGAGCAGCGGGAGCTGGTGCGACCAGACGGGGAAGTGGCGTGCCCGCACTTCGTTCATCCGCCACTTGACTGCCACCGCCTCGGCCGGACCGCGCCCCATCGCCGCCCGGAGATCGCCGGATTCGAGAAACGGGCAGAGGGTGTGCACGGTGGCGAAGGAGGCTCCGCTCCGCCAGGCATGTGCGACCTGCGCCACCTGTCGGAGGTCGGCCATCGGCCCCTGAACACGCTCCCCGCCCCTGGACCACAGGGAGATGTCGAACGGCAGCACCGTCGACCCCTCCCGTAGGGCGAGGAAGCGCTCGCCGGTGACCCGGCCGTCCACCTCGGTCCGCACCCCCGCCCCCTCCTGCACCACTGGCCCGAGATCAACCCCGAGCTCCGCAGCGGCTCCAGTCAGTGCGGTCGCCAGCTGCGATGGGTGCTCTTTTGCTGCGCCAGCCTCGTTCGAATCCATCGCAGCAGTGTGACGCCCTTCAGGCAGCGGCGTGGGGCGAGAAGGAGAAGCGCGAGGACTCGTCGTCGAGGGCGATGTTCAGTGTGGCTTCCATTGCCTTCGCCAAACGGGCGAGCAGTGGCAGCGTGGGTACCATGCCACCGCTCTCGATGTTGGAGATCTGCGGCTGCGTCATGCCGGCCCGCCTCGCCACCTCCGCCTGCGACAGGCCCAGCGCGGTTCGCCGGTCGAAGACCGCCTGGCCGAGCGCGAAGGCGTATCCAGCCTCGACATAGGCGGCGGACTCCTCCACCTGCTCACCGAGCAGCGCGCGCGTACGTCGAGTTCTCCACTCCGAGTGATTCAATGCTCCTCCGTCTCGGCTCGATCGTACGCGTGGGCTGCGGCAGAGTGCTCCGCCTCGCACACCTTCTGTGCGAGCTTGGCGCGGTCGACCTCTTCGGTCTCTCTTATCCGTGTCTTTCGGAAGACGGTCAGGAGCACGACGCGCTGGTCGGGTGCGAGCCAGTACGTCAGCCGTACGGCTGTGCCGTCAAGACTGAAGCGCAACTCGCGCACCTTGCCGCCCAGGTGACGGGAGTAGGGCTCGCCCAGGGTCGTAGCACGTGCGGCGAGCATGTCAGCGGCGCGCTCGGCCTTGTCGTAGTGGGCATCCGGGAGTAACTCCAGCCACTGCCGGACCTCAGGCTCGATTTCGATCGTCCAGAGCATGCTCACAGTGGTGACTATACAGATATCTGTATGAGCGGGCATTGCCCGGAGGGCCGGTCAGGAAACTTCGCGGAGAAGGTGGCGGAGGAAGCATCCGGGCGCCGGCAGTCAGCTGTCCGGGCCGGTGAGGTGGGCGAAGACGACGACGTTGCCGAGGTAGCCGGTGGCCTTGGTGTAGCCGCCGCCGCAGGTGATCACCCGGAGCTCCGGGTAGGTGGTGCGGCCGTAGACCACGCGGTTGGGGAAGGACTTCGCGGAGTAGACGTCGATCGCGTCCACCGAGAAGACCGCGGTGCGGTGGTCGCTGCGCTCGATCTCGATCGACTCGCCGATCTGCAGCGAGCCCAGGCCGTAGAAGACGGCCGGGCCGTGGGCGTTGTCGACATGGCCGGCGATGACCGCCGGGCCCGGCGAGCCCGGGGCGGGCCCGCCGGCGTACCAGCCGGCCAGATTGCTCCTGTCGTCGGGAGGCGTGGTCAGTCGGCCTTCGGGACCGAGGCCGAGCCGGTCCAGCGGTGCGTCGACGCCGATCGAGGGGATCTTGATCCGGGTCGGCGCCGAGACGGACATCGCCGGAGCGCCCGGGATGTCCGCCATCTCCTCGCCCGCGACGTAGTCGGCGGCGGACGGCTGGGGCGGTGCTCCGGCGGCCATCCCGTGGCTGATGAACGCCAGTCCGGCGATCAGCAGGACGGCCGCGCCCGTCCGGCGGGGACTGCTCCGGGTGCCGGGATCAGCCCCCATCGTTGCTGCGCCGGCGCCGCAGCACCAGCCCGCCGGCCCCGGCGACCAGGGCCGCGCCCAGCGCCACCTGGGTGGTGTCGCCGCCGGTGATGCTGCCGCCGAGGCCGGTCCTGGCCGTGCCCTGGGGCATGGTGTAGCCGTCGTCGGTGGCGGTGATGGTCAGCCGGCCCTCGAAGCCGGAGTTGCTGTCACCCGACGCGCAGGCGCCGGTGACCGAGTAGCTGCCGCTCTGCAGCGTGCTGCTGATGGTTGCCGAGCCGCTGAAGAAGCCGGGCTGGCCGTTCATCGGCTGGAGGTCCACCGGCCCGTCGAACGCGGTCGCCGAACGCCAGGTCGGGGCGGGGCTGGAGTAGGCGGAGCAGTCGAGCTGGATGGTCACGGTGTCGCCCGGATGCACGGTCGAGGGCGAGAGTCTGACGTTCGCGCCGCTGCCTTTCCCTCCGTCCTTTCCCCCTCCGTCGTCGGAGACCAGGGTCGGGGGCGGGGCGGCGAAGGCCGGCGCGGCGGCGGCTGTCAGGGCCGCGAGCGCGATTCCGGCCGCGGAGGCGATGGACAGTACGGGGCGCATGGGGCACCTCTCCGATGTCCGGTGCGGACCGCGGGCGGGGGAGCCCGGGTGCGTGGGACACACCGAGACGATCGGGCCTATTCGTCACCGTTCGTATTCGATCGTAATCCTGTGCGAGCGGGCTGCACCCGGATGGCGGACACCTCGGCGTGTCCGGGTTCCGCTGCCCCGGTCGGTCGGGTCGACCCGCTAACCTGCCGCGTCGCACCGGATCCGGTCGGATCCGGGGCGGGCGGGACCGACTCGCACGCGACCCCGGGTGACTGTTTCCGGACGCTTGTTCGTGCATCCAGGATCCGGCTCGAACAAGGGATCGGGGTCCGGGCGCACCGGCCCCGCCGGTGACGGGTCCGGGTGTCCGGCGGCGTTCCGTGCTTCGCTGCGGTGCTGCTGGGGACGGGTCCGGGCGGGCGGCTCCGAATGTCCGCGACCTCTCCCCGGTCGGCCCTGGTCGGTCCGGTCGGCGCGGTCGGACCCCTGCTCGGGTCTTCCCGTGCCGGGGCCGTCCTCGGCGTTCCGGCTGGGCGTCGGGCCGGGGGTCCGGCAAACCCGCGCGGCTCGGGTTGGCCGGTTGTGTGCGAACGGCGAGCGAGTGGTTGCGTGCTGCAACTGGGGATCGTTAGCGTGCGCATGATGGCTCGGCCGCACGGGACGCGGCCTGGGCCGCGTCCCGTTTCTGCGGGACCGACGAACCGGAGAGGAAGCCGCCCTCATGTGCGGAATCACCGGATGGGTCGCCTACGACCGAAACCTCGGCGGTGAGCGCGGCACGCTCGCCGCGATGACCGAGACCATGGCCTGCCGGGGCCCCGATGCAGCCGGCCTGTGGCTGGACCCGCATGTGGCCTTCGGCCACCGCCGACTGGCGGTGATCGACATATCCGGCGGCGCCCAGCCCATGGCCGTCGAGCACGACGGCCGCACCCTGCTGGTCACCACCTACAGCGGTGAGATCTACAACTACCGCGAGCTGCGCGCCGAGTTGGAGGCCCACGGGCACACCTTCAGGACCAGCAGCGACACCGAGGTGGCCCTCCACGCCTACCTCCAGTGGGGCGAGGACTTCACCGCCCGGCTCAACGGCATGTACGCCTTCGCACTCTGGGACCCGCGCACCGAGGAACTGCTGCTGGTCCGCGACCGGATGGGGATCAAGCCGCTCTACTACTGGCCCACCCGGGACGGCGTGCTGTTCGGCTCCGAGCCCAAGGCCATCCTGGCCCACCCCGAGGTCCGCGCCGCCGTCGACGCCGAGGGCATAGCCGAGCTGCTGGCCTTCACCAAGACCCCCGGCCACGCCGTCTACCGGGGCATGTTCGAGCTGAAGCCCGGACACACCCTCCGCGTTCGCCGCGGCAGCATCACCGAGCGCCGCTACTGGGCCCTGGAGGCCCGCGAGCACACCGACGACCTGGACACCACCATCGCCAGGGTGCGCGAACTGCTCGACGACATCGTCGACCGGCAGCTCGTCGCCGACGTCCCGCTGTGCACGCTGCTCTCCGGGGGCCTCGACTCCTCCGTGGTCACCGCGCTGGCCGCGAAGTCGTTGACGGCGGACGGCCGGGGCCCGGTGCGCTCCTTCGCGGTCGACTTCGTCGGCCAGACCGAGAACTTCCAGGCCGACGCGCTCCGGCCGACCCCGGACGGCCCCTACGCCCGGGCCCTGGCCGCGCACGTCGGCTCCGACCACCGCGACATCGTGCTGGACACCGCGCAGCTGATGGACCGGGCCAACCGGGAGCGGGTCCTCTTCGCCCGCGACCTGCCGTACGGGATCGGGGACATCGACACCTCGCTCTACCTGCTCTTCAAGGCTATCCGCGAGGAGTCGACCGTCGCCCTGTCCGGCGAGTCCGCGGACGAGGTCTTCGGCGGCTACAGCTGGTTCCACGACGAGAAGATCGTCCACACCGACGCCTTCCCCTGGCTGGCCGCCACCCGGGGCGCCTTCAGCGGCTCCGACATCGGAACGGACCGCGAGGCGCTGCTCGCACCGGGGCTGCTGGCCAAGGCCGACATCCCCGGCTACCAGGACCGGCGTTACCAGGAGGCGCTGGCGCAGGTGCCCCGGCTGCCCGGGGAGGAGGGCCTGGAGCGGCGGATGCGCGAGATCAGCTACCTGCACCTGACCCGCTTCGTCCAGTTCCTGCTCGACCGCAAGGACCGGGCCAGCATGGCGACCGGACTGGAGGTCCGCGTCCCGTTCTGCGACCACCGGCTGGTCGAGTACGTCTTCAACGTGCCGTGGGCGATGAAGACCTTCGACGGCCGGGAGAAGTCGCTGCTCCGGGCGGCGGCCAGGGACGTGTTGCCCGACTCCGTCGCCAACCGGGTCAAGAGCCCCTACCCCGTGACCCAGGACCCCCGGTACGCCGAGGCCGTGCGCGCCCAGCTGCGCGTCGTGCTCGACGACCCGGACAGCCCGGTGCTGCCGCTGATCGACGTCGCCGCCACCGCCCGGGCGGTCGACGAGGCACCCGGCTCCGACCTGCGCACGTCCGGCGAGATCGTCATGGCGCTGGACTCCTGGCTGCGCAACTACGACGTCAGCCTGGACATCTGACAGCTGACAGCTGAGAGCTAGTCACCGACTGATGCGGCCCGGCGGGCGACGCCGGCGCTCCGCCGCTGGGCGACGATGCTGGACAGGCCAGGGCCTGCCAGCGACCTCGTCCGGGCCGCGATCAGGGTGCGCAGGCCCTGCTCGGCCGTGGCGTCGGCGGGCGTGACCACGACCAGCCGCTGGTCGGAACCGTCGAGTGCGGCCATGGTGTCGTAGCAGACGGCCAGTTCGCCGACGAGGTCGTGCCGGATCCGCTTGCTCCCGTGGGCCCGCTCCTCGACCGTGTGGTCCTCCCACCAGGCCGCGAACTCCGGGCTTTCGGACCGGAGTTCCGCGATCAGGGCGAGCAGCTCCTGGTCGTCACGGTGGCGGGCGAGGTTGGTCCGGAGATTGCCGACCGTCTCGCGGGCGATCCGCGCCCAGTCCAACTGGGTCGAGCGCACGTCCGGATCGGCGAAGAGCAGCCGGGCGACATTGTCCGCGCCGGGTGCCGTGCCGAAGGCCGCACCGAACAACGCCGACGCCGCACGGTTGTGGGCCAGGACGTCGAAGCGGAAGTCGATGACATAGGCGGGCAGCAGCGGCATGCCGTCGAGCAGGGTCCGCAACGAACGCCCCACCGGTGCCGGGACATGCCGCTCGGTCGGCGCCTCACCGCGCGCGATCAGGTGCAGGTGCTGCCGCTCCGCAGGCGACAGGCGCAGCGCCGCAGCGACGCTGTCGAGCACGGTGACGCCGGGCGTGCCGACCCGCCCCTGCTCCAGTCGGATGTACCAGTCGACTCATCGACTACGCCCGCATGACGGTGAACGCCCGCCGCTGACCGGCTGCGCCGCGCCCCGCTGCTCGTAGGCTGTCCGGGTGGGTACCGGAACAGCAGCAGGGCGGAGCGTGACGGAGCCGGCGAACAGCTGGCGCTGCACCGGGGCGCAGTGGACGGCGGACGGCCCGGGGCTGGGCTGGACCTCGCCCCGGCACGGGGAGCGGCAGTCGCCGCTGCTGCTTCCCGGCGGGCCGCTGGCCTTCGCCGTCACCGGCGGGCGCCGGTGCGTCGGCGTGCCGCGTGCCGGGCGGCGCGTCGACTGCCCCACCGGCACGGAGATCCCGCCGAGCGCCGCGAATCCGCTCTGCCCGGCCTGCGCGGCGGTGGACCGACGGCACTCGGTCGCCGCCGACACCGCGCTGGACGACCCCCAGCCGTACCGCCTCTACCTGGCCTGGTTCGGTCCCGGCCTGGTCAAGATCGGCATCACCGCCGCCGGGCGCGGCGACCGACGGTTGCTCGGCCAGGGCGCGCTCGTCCACACCTGGCTCGGCGAGGGCGCGCTGCCCGGCGTCCGCCGGGCCGAACGCGTCCTCGGCACGGCCCTCGGCCTGCCGGACCGGATGGCCCATGCGGCCAAGGCCGCCGCGCGGAGCGCCGCCCCTCTTCCTGCCGCTGCTGCTGCCATCGTCGGAGCTCCCGACCCGGCCGCTTCCACTCCGGCCGCTTCCACTCCGGCCACTCCCGACCCGGCCGCTTCCGACCCGGCCGCTTCCGACCCGGCCGCTTCCGACCCGGCCGCTTCCGCCCCGGTCAGCCCCGACCCGGCCGCCGCCGAGCTGCAGGTCGTGCACCGCGCCGCGCACGGCCACGCCGCCTGGCCCGACACCGTGGCCAGGCTGCCCTTCACCGCCCACGACCACACCGCTGCCTACCACTTCGACCGCGCCCGGCCGCCCCGGCCGGACCGGCTGATCGGTCGGCTGGCACCGGGCGCGACCGTGGCCGGGACGCTGGCCGCGATCGTCGGTCCGGACGCCTACCTCCGCCCGCCCGGCATCGGCCCGCTGCTGCTGGTGGACCTGCGCCTGCTGGCCGGCTGGCAGCTCACCCGCACCGACCCCGCCGCCCCGACCACGGCCCCGACCGTCCCTTTCCCGTACCCCGCCGTTCGCGACGAGCCCCCGGCGCTCTTCTGATCGGCCGTCAGTCGGTGGGCGTGAGGCGCAGGTCGGTGTAGGGGACGGTGTCGCCCGGCAGGAGGTAGGTCTCCACCTCGGCGAATCCCCGGGAGAGCGCGAAGCGCAGCCCGTCCGGGTTGGTGGCCAGGACCACCGTCTCGATCACCCGGGCGCCCAAAAGTCGGGCCTGCTCCAAGCACTGGGCGTAGATCAGCTCGCCGAAGCCCTGGCGGCGGTGGGCGGGCAGGACCCGGGCGATGACCGTCGCCGTCTCGCTCCCCGCCTCGGGCGGTCGGAGCGTCGAGCAGCCGATGAGGGTGTCGCCGAGGTGGGCGACCGCCAACCGGTGGCGCCCGGAGCGTTCGCGCACCTGGTCCAGCGAGAGCACGTCGGTGGGGATGATCACGTTGTGCACGTGCTGCCACTCCCGGAGCCCGGCGTCGCCGGCTGCCGGGCTGATGCGAAGATCCGTCATGGCAGCATCGGACCGTGCGCGCGGTCGGCACGTCAACCGGATTGTGGCGGCAGGAGGGCGGGGCCATGGCGCGGAACGGTCGGCGGTCGCGGCGGCTGGTGGTCGGAACCGAAGAGCTGTGGTGGTTCCTCGGCCATCGGCACCGGGAGAGCGAGGGACCACCGGTGGACTGCTGCGAGCTGCTGACCGTCCGTCGGCGCGCGGACCACGGCGGACGGCTGGTCGTGGCCTTCCCCGCCGGCCCGGGACGGCTGGTGCCGGACGGTTTCCTGCCCGGGGGCACGGTGGGCCTGCTCGGCGGGGAGCCGGTGAACCTGCACCGGCCGGGCGTGGTGCGGGCGCTGGTGGACGCCGCGCTGGCGCGCGGTTGGGATCCGGGCAGCCGCGCCGTGCTGGAGCTCGACGGCTGGGGGCTGCTGCCGACGACGGGCCGACCGGACGGGCCGACCCGGTAGCCCGGGTCGGGCTACCGGGTCGGGGACGATCAGCTGTGCCGGCCTCGGCGGCGGACCAGTACCCGGGTGCCGAGGCCGCCCAGCAGCAGGGCGCCGGCCGTGCCGAGCAGCAGCCCGGTGCCGTTCTGGCCGGTGTCCGGGAGGGTCTCGCCGCCGCTGGGGTAGGGGCGCGGCCGGTGGGTGGTGTGGCTGGGCCCGGGGCTCACCGAGTGCGTCGGGGAGTGCGAGGGGGTGGGCGTCGTCGAGCGGGAGGGCGTCGGCGTCGGCGTCGTGCAGTCCGGCAGGTCGCCGTTGAAGGGGTAGGCGTGCAGTTCGTAGCCGCCGACGCCCTCCTGGATCAGGCTGCCGGCCAGGTAGACCCGTCCGTTGATGCCTGCGGTGCCCAGCGTGGTGACCCCGTCCGGCCTGCCGGCCAGGATCGATCCCTGGAACTGGGAGCCGCCGGTGATGCGGACGGTGGCCGCGTTGGGGAAGTTCCACAGCAGCTTGGGCCCCAGCTCCGTCAGCTGGTCGCCCGGCTGGCCGGTCCCGGTGTAGGTCTTGATCACCGGGTCGGTCGTCTGCATGTTGACGATCACGGTGGCGCCGGTCGGGATGCCGGTGAAGACGAGGCCGATCTGGTGCTCGCTCGTGCCCAGGCTCTGGTCGACGTTGAAGACCTGGCGGCTGCTGTGGCCGTCGCCGTTGAAGGTCGCCTCGCTGTTGGTGATCGTGACGGTACCGGTGGCCTCGGCCTTGCCGGTGCAGGCGGAGAGCGCTTCGATGACCGGCCGCAGGTGGGTGTAGCGGGCGGCTGCGGCGGGGTTGTGGAGGTGCTGCCCGTCCGGGGTCATGGTGACGATGCCGGTGGTGGTGCCGCCGTAGGGGAAGTCGCCCCAGGCGGTGGTGGTCGCGTCGGAGCCGCCGACCAGCACGTGGTTGTTTGGCGCGACATCGACGTTGCCGCCGACGACCACGAAGTCCGATCCGGTGGGCGGTGGCACCCGCGAACCCACGCCGACCACGGACATGTTGAAGGCGCCACCGCCCTCGGACTTGTCCACGCTGAAGTTGCCGAGGGTGACGACCCGACCCTCGACCTCGGCGGCCCGGCCCACCACGGAGTAGTCACCGCCGACGAAGACATTGATGTTGGAGTCGCGCCCGGCGAAGTTGCCGTTGTTGGGGGGCGGGTAGTTGGACGGGCACTCGGGCCCGCCACAGGGGCCGAGCGGCGCCGGCATCGGCGCCGCCGCAGCCGGTGTCCAGGCCGCCGCGAACAGGGCGGCAGCCACTCCGGCCACCAGTGCGGACCTGCGCAGATCCCGCATTCCTCAGCCTCCACAGTTTGCCGTCCGGGCCGACGCGGAAGCGTCGGCGGCCAGGGCGGCCGCGCGGCCGGCTCCGGCCATACCGACGTCAGCAAAGCAACTGGCCGCCCGGCAGCGACGTCACCGCGCCGTCCGGGGCGGGATCTCCCCCCGAACGGCGCACCGGTGCCCGGAACGGGCGCGCGGGTCCGCGGCGCACCGGTCAGCGCGCGGAGCGGGCGCCGGCCGCCGCCGGGAGCGGCTCCGGCCCGGCGGCGGCCGGCGGGACCGGCGTCCGCATCGCGTCCAACCGCCGCAGGCTGAAGTGGCGTTGAGCCACCGAGAGGCCGGCGACCGCGGCGCCGAGCAGCAGCCAGCCGACCGGTCCTGCGGTCATCACCGCACCGGTCAGCAGCAGCGGCCCGGCGGACTTCTGCACGGACTGGGACATGCCGGCCACACCCAGGTAGGACGCTCGCGCCTGCTGGGGTGCGAGCGAGACCGCGAGCTCCCAGGAGGTCACCGACCGCAGCAGCTCCGCTGCGGTGACCAGCACTGCCGTGGCGAGCAGCGCGGCGGAGGCGGTCCAGGCGCCGCCGCCGGTCGCGGTGGCCAGGAGCGTGCAGAAGGCGAGCGTGGTCACCCCGTAGACCACGACCGCCGTGGCGGCCTGACGCGGAGTCCGGACCCTTGCCGAGAACCGCAGTTGCAGCAGCACCACCAGCACGGTGTTGAGCACCAGGAAGGTCGGGACGACGGCGCGCGGGGCCGAGGTGTGGTGCACCAGCCACAGCGGCAGCCCGACGTTGAGGACCGAGTCGTCCAGGTTCATCGGCGCGTCCAGCAGGACGAACAGCAGGTAGCGGCGGTCGCGCCACGGGCTCGGCGCGGGCGGCCCGGCTGCGGCGGCGGGAGCCGTCGCGGGCTGCGGCGGCGTCGCCGGTCCAGAGGCGTGCGGTTCCCGGGTGCGCCGGACCAGCAGGGCAGCGGCGAGGAAGGACAGCGCATCGGTCAGGATCAGCGCGTCGTAGGCGTCGCGGGTGCCCACGGCCAGTCCGACGGCGGCGATGCCGGCGCCGAGGGCGTAACCGGCGTTGGCCGAGCTGCGTGACAGCGCCTGGTAGGTGGAGCGCTGCTCGCCCGCCGCCCGCGTGGCGAAGAGCATCTCCAGGGTCTTGGCCGCCCGGTCGCCCAGGTAGGTGGCGGCCACCACCGGCAGCAGCAGCCCGAAGCCGTTGCAGACCAGCAGCAGGCAGAGGGTCACCAGCCGCAGCAGGTGGCAGCCGATCAGCAGGGTGCGGACAGGCAGGTGTCCGGCCAGTCGGCCCGCCAGCGGGGAGCCGGCGATGCCGGCCACACCGGCCGCGCCGAGCAGCAGGCCCAGCTGCCGCGCGTCCAGGCCGGCCACGAAGGTGAAGTAGAGGACCGAGGCCGCGCCCCAGACACCCGAACCGGTCCGGTCCAGGAACTGGGCGAGCAGCATGATCCTCGCGTCCCGCCCGCCCGGCGGTCGGCGCAGCTGCGCCACCAGGCCGTTCCTGCCCGTCCGGGACTGCCGGCTCACTGTCCGACGCCGCATGGCCGACCTCCGATCCGCTGCTGAGGTATCTCGACATCAAGAGATTCGGGGGGTAGCCTGCCGAAGATGAATCTTGATGTCAAGAAACTTGATGTCAACAGTCCTTCTGGCCTGCGGCGAACGCTGTCGCTGTGCACCTACTCGCTGGTAACTTGTAGCCATGACCGACACCCGAGAGTCGGACGGCCACCCGTCCATCGCCGAACTCCTGCCCGCCACCGTGCCGATGGTGCGGACGCTCAACCTGGAGTTCCTGGAGTGCACCGCCGAGCGCGCGGTGCTGCTCCTGCCCGACCAGCCTGAGTTCCACAACCACCTCGCCGCTCCGCACGCCGGAGCGATGTTCACCCTCGCCGAGTCGGCCAGCGGGGCGATCGTCCTGGCCGCGTTCGGCGACCAGCTCGGCCGTGCGGTGCCGCTCGCGGTCAGCGCCGAGATCGCCTACCGCAAGCTCGCGCGCGGACCGGTCACCGCCACGGCCGTGATCGGCCGCCCGGCAGCGGACGTGGTCGCGGAGCTGGACCAGGGCCTCCGGCCCGAGTTCCCGGTCGCGGTCACCCTCACCCGTGGGGACGGGGCGGTGACGGCGGAGATGACCGTGGTCTGGACGCTGCGCCCGCAGAGCTGACCCGGCGCCGCGCCCGCCGCGCGCTGTCGTCCGCGCCCCGCGCTGTGACGCGGGGCGCGGGGCGCGGACACAGGGGGTGTGACGTTGCTCAGCCGATCTCGTACTCGAACCAGAGCCGGTGGGTGCCGTCGGTGTCGACCGACAGGCCGCCGGCGCCGGTGATGCCGGCCAGCTCCCCGGTGCCGCTGCCGGGCACGATGGTGAAGAACTCCGCCGAACGGTCACTGCCGGAAGTCGTCGCCGAGTGGGCGAAGTTCAGGGTGCCCTCCAGGCCGTTGACCGAGCCCTCGAAGGACTCCATCGCCACGTAGGTGCCGCAGCCGCTCTCCTGGTCGAAGGCTGCGGTGAACAGGGTCGAGGCCCGCCCGGTGATCTCGCCCTCGAAGGCCTTCTCCATCGTCGCCACGCCGACCGGAGTCCCGGTGGCGACGGCCGGCTTGGGCTCCAGCTCGGTGGGGACGAAGGACTTCACGGTGAACGTTCCGGCGGCTCTCATGCCGTAGATCGTAACGGTGCGAACCGACCGGTTGCGGCAACTCACCGGGCGCGAAAAGCCGGTGGCGCGCCGTCGGACCGTGGTCGACGGGGCGCGCTCAGCCCACCCCGGCCACCCTGCCCTCCGCGCCCGCGCGGGGCATCCCGTCGACGCTCAGGCAGATGCCGAAGACCCGGTCGTAGCCGGTCCAACCGTTGACGCGGCCACGATTGTTGCTGATCTGCACCCGCCGGCGGGCCGGGTCCACCGCCGAGACCAGGTGCAGGTAGACGGTCCCGGCCACGCGGGCGAGGACGATGTCGCCGACCACGACCCGCGCCGGGTCGGCCGGCGCCACCACGACCTCCTGCCGACTGCGGATCAGCGGCACCATCGACGATCCGCTCGGCCGGAAGGCGACGGTCGCGCCCCCGGCCACCCGCTGCGCCAACGCGTCCAACATGCCCATCCGCCGATCCTGCCCGATCCGGCCCGCTCACCGCGACGCGATTTCCGCCGAGGACGGCGACGGTCGGCTTCGGTCGGCGACGGTCGGCGTCGGACTACGATCCGGGGGTGGAGCAGCGGATCGGGATCATAGGTATCGGGCGGATGGGGACTCCCATCGCCGCCCGGTTCGTCGACGGCGGGCTGGCAGTGGCCGTTCACGACGTTCGGGCCGAACGCGAACAGGCCGCGCGGGACTGCGGCGCCGAGTGGCGGCCCTCGGCGTGCGCGGTGGCGGCCGACGCGGAGGTGCTGATCACCGTGCTTCCCGGGCCGGCCGAGGTGGCGGCGGCCGTGACCGAGGAGGTGCTCGCGGCCCTGGCTCCCGGGGCGACCTGGATCGACATGTCCAGCAATGCGCCCGCCGCTGCCGCGCCGCTCCGCGAACGGGCGTCGGCGCGCGGGATCGGGGTGCTGGAGGCGCCGATCGGCGGCAGCCCGGCCGACGCGGCGAGCGGCTCGCTGCGGCTGTTCGTGGGCGGGGACGGCGAGTTGCTCGCCCGCCACCGGGCGCTGCTGGAGCTGGTCGCGGACCCTCGGCGGATCGCCCTGGTCGGCGGCCCCGGCGCGGGCTACACGGTCAAGCTGCTGATCAACCTGCTCTGGTTCGGCCAGGCGGCGGCCACCGCCGAGGCCCTGCTGCTGGGACAGCGGGCCGGTGTCGACCTCAACGTGCTGCGCGACACCCTCGCCGAGAGCGCGGCCGGCAGCGACTTCATCCGCCGCGACCTGTCGTCCCTGTTCGCCGGCGACTACCTCGCCTCCTACCCGCTGGACCGCATCCACGACCAGCTCGCGGTGGTGGCCTCGATGGCTGCCGAACTCGCGACGCCGCACACCATCACCGAGCGGGTACGCGGTCTCCATCAGGAGGCACTTGAGCGCTACGGCCCGGTCGACGGCGAACTCCTCGCGGTCGCCCTGCTGGAGGAGCAGGCGGGCACCCGGCTGCGCGGCTGAGCACACGTGCGAACGGCCGGTGCTGACCGGAAAACAGTGGCAGAATTCCGTCAGCGAACGATGAACTCACCCTGCGGCAAGAGGAGTTCCCACCGTGGCCGGCTCATCCGCACAGCTCTTCGCGCAGATCTCCGACGCCCTTCCGCCCGCCAGGGGCGGGATCTCGCTGCGCCGGGCCGTCGTCCTGGGCGGCAGCGTCGCCGGGCTGATGGCCGCGCGGGTGCTCAGCGAGCACGCCGAGGAGGTGGTGATCGTCGAGCGCGACGGCACGGCCGGTACCGGCGGCCCGCGCCCCGGGGTGCCGCAGGGCAGCCAGGTGCACGCGCTGCTCCCGGCCGGCGTGGTCCAACTGGAGCGCTGGTTCCCGGGGTTCGCCGCCGAGGCGGTGGCCGCCGGAGCGGTGACCCCGCCCCGGGACGGCTCCCGCGAGTGGTTCTACACCGACGGGCGACGGTGGGTCACCGCGCCGATCGACCAGGACTGGACGGTCCTGGTCAGCACCCGTCCCTTTCTGGAGGCCCTGATCCACCGCCGCACCCTCGCGGTCGGGAACATACGCCGGGTCACCGGCCTGGCCGAGGGACTCGACTTCGACGGGGACCGGGTGGTCGGCGCCCGGTACACCCCGTTGGGCTCGGACCAGCAGGTCACTCTGGAGGCCGAGTTGGTGGTCGACGCGATGGGCCGCTCCAGCCGGCTCGGCGACTGGCTGGACGAGAGCGGCTGGGAGCGTCCGCCGATGCGACGGATGCCGATCAAGTTGAACTACGCCACCTCCGTCTTCCAGCACGACGGCGCGGTAAGCGAGGCCTGGAACGTGGTCTCGACCGCCGCCGCCGACCCGGCCGCTGGCAGCCCGCCCCGGATCGGCGGGGTGATCCTGGTCGAGGACCACCGCTGGATGGTGCTGGTGGCCGGCTACGCCGACGACCGCCCCAGCCGGGACGCGGTGGAGTTCGGCAGGCGCTGCCGCGAGGACTTCCCCCAGGTGTTCGGCGACATCGCCGAGCGTGCCAAGCAGGTGAGCGAGGTGGTGACGTACCATCAGGCCGACAGCAGGCGGCGGGACTTCCACGAGCTCCGACGGTTCCCGGCGGGGCTGGTCGCGACCGGTGACGCGGTGGCCTCGTTCAACCCCGTCTACGGCCAGGGCATGACCTCGGCCATGCTGCACGCCTCCTGCCTGTCGGCCTACCTGCACGCCCCGCGCACCTCCCTCCGCGAACCGGCGAGCGGCTACTTCGAGCAGGTGAAGGTGGTCGTCGACGCCGCCTGGCAGGTCTCGACCTTCGCCGACCTGGAACTGCCGCACGTGGACGGGCCCTACCCGCGCGGCTACCGACTCATCCGGTGGGTGGGTCGGCTGCTCTTCGAGCTCGCGGTCACCGACGCCGTCATCAGCGAGCGGGTGGCCCGCACCACGACCATGCTCGCCCACCCCGACTCCCTGGCCAGCCCCCGGCTCCTGGCGCGCGCCCTCCGCCTCCGGCTCTTCCGCCGCGCGCCTGCCGCGCCCGCCGCCGATCCCGATGCCTCGGCGGCGTAGGCGCAGCAGAGGCAGGTGAAGGGTGGTGCGACCGGGATCTGAGATGCTCGGGGGATGACGGAGCACCAGGCGGAACACGGATATCTGCTCGACAACCAGCAGTCGCAGGCGGTGATCCGCTTCGGTGCCCTGGGCGAGCTGTTCGACCCGGTGACCTTCAGGCATGTGGACCGGCTGGGCATCGGCGCCGGAATGCGCTGCTGGGAGGTCGGGGCGGGCGGCCCCAGCGTGCCGGCCGGGCTGGCCCGGCGGGTGGGCCCGGGCGGGTTCGTGCTGGCCACCGACATCGACCCGTCCTGGACCGCGCCGGAGGAGGACGCCGGGGCCGGGACGGTCGAGGTGCTGCGGCACGACGTCGCCGCCGACCCGCCGCCCTCCGGCGGCTTCGACCTGGTCCACGCCCGGCTGGTGCTGGTCCATGTCGCCGACCGGGAGGAGGCCCTGCGCCGGATGGTGCAGGCGCTGCGTCCCGGCGGCTGGCTGCTGCTGGAGGACGCCGATCCGGGGCTGCAGCCGCTGCTCTGCCCGGACGAGTCCGGACCGGAGCAGCGGCTGGCCAACCGGCTGCGCTCGGGCTTCCGCGCGCTGATGGCCGAGCGCGGCGCGGACCTCGCCTACGGGCGAACCCTGCCCCGGGTACTGCGGGAGTCCGGCCTGGAGGAGGTCCAGGCCGACGCCTACTTCCCGATCACGTCACCGGCCTGCACCGTGCTGGAGGCGGCGACGGTCCGGCAGATCCGGTCCCGGCTGGTGGCGGCGGGCCTGGCCACGGAGGAGGAGGTGGACCGCCACCTGGCGAGCGTCGAGACCGGGCGGCTGGACCTGGCGACCGCCCCGTTGGTCTCCGCCTGGGGCCGTCGCCCGTCGGCGTAGCCGCGCGGACGCCGGACCCGCGCGCCGGGCCCGCGCGCCGGGCCCGGACGCCGGGCCCGGACGCCGGGCCCGGACGTCGGGTGCAGCCCAGCGTGACCAGCCGGGCCCCCGCCGTCGGCCTCGATCACCGTGCCGGTCGGATTGGCGCCGCCACCCAGCGGCTGGTGAGCGACCCGGGGCCGGCGGCGACGACCGGCCGGTTCTTCGACCGCACCCGGGACACCCGCGCCGCCGCCCAGGCGTACGACCCCCGGGCCCGCGCCGAGCTCTGGAACCGGAGCCTCGCGCTGGTCGGCCACGCCGATCTGGACTGGGCGGAGAGGTCAGCCGTAGACGCGGACGTAGTCGGCGGCGAAGGTGATCGGCGCGCTGCCGGTCGGGGCCGGGTGGTACTCACCCGCGCTGACCGAGAGGCTGAGGATCAGGTACGCGGACCAGTTGGCGCCGACGCCGGTGCCGTCCGAGTAGACCTTGGTGCCGTTGACGTACCAGCTGACCGAGTTGGCGCCGTAGTAGGTGCCGATGGTCACCCACTTGCCCGGGGCGATCGCGTTGGCGTCGGTGTAGTAGTCCTGCGCGGGGTTCACATGGTTGGTGAGCTCCAGCAGGTTCGGGTTGTCGGGGTGGTACTCGAAGGAGTCGATCTCGCCGTTGCCGTTCTTCCAGGTCCACAGCGCGGGCCAGGCGCCGGCGGCGGTCGGCAGCTGCACCCGGGTCTCGACGTACTCGCCGGTCTTGACCTGGAAGCCCTGGGTCGAGCCCTCGGTGGTGAGCAGACCGGTGTTCCAGGCCGTCTTGCCGTTCTCCAGGACATGGGTGGAGGGCGTCGCGGTGAAGGTGGCGACGCCGTTGGCGACGCTCACGGCCGAGGGGTCCAGCCAGTCGAGCTTGTTGTCGTTCGGGTTGTGGTTGCCGTACTGGAACGAGGTGGTGGTGTCGCCGACCCAGGTCGATCCCCAGGCGATCGGGCTGCTGAAGTCGTCGGACCAGATCAGCTTCTGGCCCGCGACGGGCGAGCCGGAGGTCGCGGTCGCCGGGGGAGTGGCGGGCGCACTCGGGGTGGGCGTGGGCGTGGGGGTGGGCGTGGCCGGCGCGGTCGGCTTGGTGGTCGCGGCGGGCGCGACGGTCAGGGTGTGCGAGGCCAGGTTGTGCCAGGCGCCCGCAGTGTCCTGCCAGAAGCCGAACTCGGTGTAGGAGCCGGCGGGCAGGGTGCGGCTGCCGGTGGTGATCGAGACGCCGGCCGGGCAGATCCGGACGTTCGAGGCCGAGCCGGGGAAGTCCAGGTTGTCGCCGGCCTTGTCGCGAACGCCGACGCCCAGCGTCTTCGCGGTGAAGCAGGACTTGGCGTGAACGGTGAGGCCCGCGGTGGTGGCGACGCCGGCCGTCATCGACGTCGGGGTGAGCCGGTCCTGGGTGACGGTGGGGGCGGACGCGGTGGCGGCGACGGCCTGTCCGGCCAGCGGGACGGCGATCAGTGCGGCAGCGCCGGCGGTGGCACAGAGGCGCGCGGGTATGGCAGGGAGACGCATGTCGGTGTTCCTCGTGACACGCCTGCGAGGTGAGCTGTCGGGTTCGGGCCTGAGGAAGCCCGGCCGCCGGTGGTGCGGCTTCACCCCGAGCCGTGGGCCGCGGCGCCCTGCGGGCGGTGCGGCGACGGCGACTTACCTGGTTCCCCCGCTCCTGTCCGATTCGGTGCTCGACAGCCCGCCGGCGGGTGGACAGGATTCGGCGTCCCGGCGGCGTGGTCCGCCCACGGCGGAGTATGCAGGGTAGGCAGACGAGTCCCGCCCGGACAATGGGTTGTGCCCGGTCTCACATCGGGACGGACCGGGGCGGATCGGACGAACCACGCGGATCGGTGAACCCTTGTACGAGCATGTCGTCGGTCCGGTCGGACAGTTGGACATCCTAGTGACGTGCGCCCGTCATTGGCCTAGATTCCGATGGGCATGAACGCACGGCGGCGCCTCGGGAGAGTGCCGCCGACCGCACCCCATCGAGCACCAAGGGAGCCGTCACCATGGCCGACACCGCACCGTCCGCCCCGCTGTCCGGTCCGCCGCCCGCGCCGGCGGTCGGATTACCCGTGATCACGCCGACCCGGGTGGTCTGCGGGATCCTCCTCCTCGCTCCCTTCGTGGCCCTGTTCTGGGTCAACTCCTATGCCAGGCTGCGGCCCGCGTTCATCGGGATCCCGTTCTTCTACTGGTACCAACTGCTCTGGGTGATCGTTTCGGGCGTCTTCACCGGCGGCGCCTACCTGCTGATCCGCCGCGAGGAGGCCCGCCGCCGGGCGGACCCGCCCCCAGGGGCCGGCAACGGCAGCAGCGGCGCCGACGGCGGCACCGACGGCGCGCCGACCGAGGGGGCCGGACGATGAGCCGACTCACCATCTCGGCGGCCGGGCACACCAACGCCGTCTCGCTGACCGTCTTCATCGTGCTCTTCCTCGTGGTCACCGTCGTCGGCTTCCTCGCCGCCCGCTGGCGCCGGGCCGAGAACCCGCTCCACCTGGACGAGTGGGGCCTCGGCGGACGCGGCTTCGGCACGATCGTCAGCTGGTTCCTGCTCGGCGGCGACCTCTACACCGCCTACACCTTCATCGCCGTCCCCGCCCTGGTCTACGGCGTCGGCGCGGCCGGCTTCTACGCGGTGCCCTACACCATCCTCGCCTGGCCGCTGGTGTTCCTCTTCCTGCCAAGGCTCTGGTCGGTGGCGCGCAGCAAGGGGTACGTCACCCTGGCCGACTTCGCCCGGGGACGCTACGGCTCGCGCTACCTGGCGCTCGCCGTCGCACTGACCGGGATCCTGGCGACGATGCCCTACATCGCACTGCAGCTCGTGGGCATCCAGGCCGTGCTGGACACGATGGACATCGGCGGCTCCAGCGGCTTCGCCAAGGACCTGCCGCTGCTGCTGGCCTTCGCCGTGCTCGCCGCCTACACCTACTCCTCGGGGCTGCGCGCCCCCGCGCTGATCGCGTTCGTCAAGGACACCCTGGTCTACATCGTGGTCCTGGTCGCGGTGATCTACATCCCGATCCGGCTCGGCGGCTACGGCCAGATCTTCCACGAGTCCGCCGCGGCCCTGGCCAAGACCAGCCCCGCCACCGGAAAGCCGCGCGGTTCGCTGGTCACCGGACCGAGCGCGCAATGGGCCTACGCCACCCTGGCGATGGGTTCGGCGATGGCGCTGTTCCTCTACCCGCACTCGGCGACGGGGCTGCTGGCCGCCAAGAGCCGGAACACGGTCCGCCGCAATCTGGCGCTGCTCCCGGCCTACTCGCTGATGCTGGGACTGCTGTCGCTGCTCGGCTTCATGGCCATCGCGGCCGGCATCGGCAAGGGCGTGACCGGCTACAACGCCCAGTTGGCGGTGCCGCAGCTGTTCGCCAGGATGTTCCCCTCCTGGTTCGCCGGGGTGGCCTTCGCCGCCATCGGCATCGGGGCGCTGGTCCCGGCGGCGATCATGTCCATCGCCGCCGCCAACCTGTTCACCCGCAACGTCTACCGGGAGTTCCTGAAGCCGGACGCCACCGCCGCCCAGCAGACCCAGGTCGCGAAGCTCGCCTCGCTGGTGGTGAAGCTCGGCGCCCTGGGCTTCGTGCTCGGGATCGACAAGCAGTTCTCGATCAACCTGCAACTGCTCGGCGGCATCTGGATCCTGCAGACGTTCCCGGCGATCGTCAGCGGGCTGTTCTCCAAGTGGCTCCACCCCTGGGCACTGCTGGCCGGCTGGGCCGCCGGCATGGCCTACGGGACCTGGACCGCCTACGGCGTGGCCGCCGCCGGGAAGCCGCACTCGCACTTCGGCGGCAGCTCGGCCACCATCCCGCTGATCGGCCAGATCGGCTACGTCGGGGTGACGGCCTTCGTGCTGAACCTCGCCGTCGCGGTGGTCGGCACCCTGCTGCTCCGCGCGTTCAAGGCGCCCGGGGGGCGGGACGAGACCGTTCCGGCCGACTACCAGCTGGGCCTGGCCCCGGAGCCCGCATCACCGGTCGGCTGATCCCGCGCCGCCCGTCCCCGCCGTGTCGGCGCGGGCCGGGCGGCGCGGGCGGTCAGGCCGCGTCGGCGCCGACGCGCGGGCGGAGCCGGTTGCCCACGGCCACCAGGATCAGGGTGAAGACCACGAACACCACCGTGACGATCACCGACCAGGTGGTGACATGGGCGTAGCCGCCGGGCTCGCGCGGGTCCAGGAAGTCGTACGGGTACCAGCCGACCATCGGGCCGCGCAGCAGGGACACGGCCAGGTACGCCAGCGGGAAGACCAGCCAGGAGGAGGCGCGGCCGAGGGCGATCCGGGCCTTCGGCGGCAGCAGCAGCCAGTCCAGCAGGAGGGCGACCGGCATCACCCCGTGCACCACGTCGTTCTGCCAGACGATGGTCTGCGCGTCGATGGTGTTCGACAGCAGCGTCCAGAACACCAGCCCGGTGATGATCAGGTAGAGCGCGGACGCGCCGCGCAGCAGGTCGGGCACCCCGGGTCGGCCGCGCAGCAGGGCGACTCCGCCGGTCAGCAGCACGGCCGCGCCGAAGAGGTTCGACAGGTTGGTGAAGTAGAAGATGAAGTTGCCGCCGTCGTGGTCGTGGACGTCCCGGTCCAGCCCGACGGCCAGGGCGATCAGCGCCAGCAGTCCGAGCGCGATCCGGAGTACGCCGACGAGTGTGTGGTTACGTGCCATGGGGGCAAGGTACAGACCGTCGCCGCCGGGCGCTACCAGTAAGTAACGTGGCTGCCGGTGCCCTCCTCGGGGCGGGGGCACAAAAATCCCACAAGATTGCCCGCTAGGGTGCGGCCGACGTGTGCGGGTCGTCGCGGTGGTCCAGAGACGGGTGGGCAATGCAGCAGGAACGGGTTCTCGGGGGTCGGTACGTGCTGGAGCGCCTGCTGGGGCGCGGCGGCATGGCCGAGGTCCACCTGGCGCAGGACACCCGGCTCGACCGCCCGGTCGCGGTCAAGGTGATGGGTCCGGGGATGGCGGACGACCCCACCTATCTGGCGCGCTTCCGGCGGGAGGCGCAGTCCACGGCCTCGCTCAACCACCCCGCCGTCGTCGCCGTCTTCGACAGCGGCGAGGACACGGTCGACGGCGCGCTGCTGCCGTACCTGGTCATGGAGTACATCCACGGCACCACCCTGCTCGACCTGCTGCGCCTCGGCCAGGGGCAGCAGGGGACTGCCGGGCAGCCGCCCGCCACCGGGCTGCCGGTGCGGCGGGCCCTGGAGCTGACCCACACGGTGCTGGACGGCCTCGCCCACGCGCATGCCCAGGGCATCATCCACCGGGACATCAAGCCGGCCAACGTGATGGTGACCGAGGACGGCGCGGTCAAGCTGATGGACTTCGGCATCGCGCGCCCCGTGCAGGACCGGGGGATGACACTGACCGATCCGGCCATGGTGATCGGGACCGCCGACTACCTCTCGCCGGAGGCGGCGCGCGGCGAGAGCGTGGACGCCCGCGCGGACCTCTACTCCGTCGCCTGCCTGCTCTTCGAACTGCTCACCGGTCGGCCCCCGTTCGTGGGGGAGTCGGCGCTGGCGGTGGGCTGGCAGCAGATCTCGGCGGAGCCGCAGCCGCCTTCGGCGTTCGCACCCGCCGTCCCGCGCTCCTGCGACGGTTTGGTGCTGCGGGCCCTGGCCAAGGACCGGGAGCTGCGCTTCGCCGACGCGGCGGCCATGCGCACGGCGGTGGAGCAGGAGTTGCGGCAGCTGGACGCGGCCTCGGCGGCCACCGGTACGGTCGGCGGTCCGGCAGTGACCGAGGTGCCGGCCGGCGGCCCGACCGTCCAGTTGGGCGCCCGGGCGGCGGGGCGCGGCGCGGCCCGGGCGGCCGAGCGCGAGGAGCGGGCCGCAAGCCGCCGGACACCCCGGCGCCGGACCCGCCGGGTGCTGCTCGCGGTGGCCGGTGCGGTCGTGCTGATCTCCGGGGTCGCGGCCTACCAGGTCGCCGGCTCCGGGGGCGGATCTGCCCCCGGGGCCGGCTCCGGAGCCAAGTCCGGTTCGGCCGTCGGCGGCTCGGTGGCGGGCGCGGTCACCGGCACCCACCATGAGCTGGCGCCCGATCTGACCGGCCGCTCGCTGGCCGGCAGTCGGGCCGTGCTGCGCGAGCACGGCCTGCGGGTGGCCGGCGTCGGCCTCGGCGGCTGCCCGGGGACCTCGGTCGCCGCGCATCGGGTCTGCGCCCAGGTTCCGAAGCCGGGCACGGTCGTCGACGACGGCGCCGGAGTGCAGATCACCCTCTCCACCGGGCCCGGCGCGGCCACCGGCTGACGGTCGCCCTGGACTCGATTGTCCTGGACTCGGTTGTCCTCGGCTCAGTTGTCCTCGGCCATGGCGCGGACCAGGCTGGCCGGTCGCATGTCGGTCCAGTTGGCCTCGACGTGGTCGAGGCAGGCCTGGCGTCCGTCGGGGCCGTGGGCCACCGTCCAGCCGGCCGGGACCTCGGCGAAGGCGGGCCAGAGCGAGTGCTGGTTCTCCTCGTTCACCAGCACCAGGTAGGTGCCGTCTGCGTCCTCGAAGGGGTTTGCCATGAGTGCTTCCTCTCTCAACGGTGTCTCGGTCGGCGCGGTCTCAGCGTAGCCGCCATCGACCGACCATGATCGACTGCGGCGAACGAGGGGCCGCCGCCGGGCGTCGGCCGGGTGAACTTCTCGGTGGGACCGCCGGTTCGGTCGCAGCGCCGGTTCGGTCGCAGCGCCGGTTCGGTCGCGGCGACGGTTCGGCCGGAGCGACGGTTCGGCCGGAGCGACGGTTCGCTCAGAACGCCAGTGACTCGACTCGGCGCACCGCGGCCCCGGCGGCCACCTCGGCCATCTGCTCGGGACATCGGAACGCCTCGCGCGGGACCACCAGATCGGGCTGATGGCAGGTCAATTCGTGCTCGGCGGCCAGCCGGTCCCGCCCGCCGCCGCTGATGTTGAGCAGAACCCGGCCGTCGACGTCGATCCGGCCCCCGCGCACCGCGTCCCGCAGCGCGGCCAGGGCGACGCCGGCGGCCGGCTCGATGTCGATCCCCTCCAGCTCGCGGAAGGTCTCCATGGCCGCGCGGGCCGCCGCGGCGTCGGCGACGAGGACCTGCCCGGCGCTCTGGGTCAGCGCCTCGCAGAGGCCGCCGCCCACGTCGTAGGGCGGCCGACGGTTGGTCAGCTCCGGTGCGAAGGCCCGCCCGCAGGACTCCCGCTGCTCCTGCTGCTCCCGCTCGGAGTCGCGCTCCCAGGGCCGGACCCCGGAGTTCCAGGCCTGATGGACCGGTGCGTAGCAGGAGTTCTGGGCAAGGATCAGCTGCGGTAGTCCCGAGGGCTGTTGATCAGCTGCGGTGCCGGCGCTGATCCGCAGTGCGGCCTCGTGGACGGCGATGGCCCCGGCCCCGCTGCCGATGGCCTGGACGTAGTAGGCCGGGAGCCCGCCCATCGCCTCCACCGCGGAGAGCAGCACGGTGGCCAGGCCGTCGCGGCGGCCGACATTGCGGGTGCCGCCCTCGGCGGTGAACCCGGGCAGCCGGGCCAAGGCGTCGCCTAGGGCGATGGCGTCGGCGTAGTCCGCGCCGTCGACCGCGACGATGCGGACCAGGTCGGAGGCGGGGGCGAGGGTCCGCAGCCGGGGCAGCGCGGCGGCCGGTACGACGATCGCCACCGGCACCCGCTGCCGGGCGCAGAGCTCGGCGAAGGCGGCGGCGGTGTTCCCGGCCGAGGTCACCACCAGCGTGCCGGCGTCCTCGGGGAGCCGGCCGAGCACCGTGGCGGCTTCGAGCTCCTTGAACGTACCGGTCGTCAGATCGCCGCCCTGCTCCGGCCAGTAGCCGTTGAAGGCGATCCAGAGTTCGCTCAGACCCAGGAAGCCGGCGAGGCGTCGGCTGCGGTAGACCGTCGACCGCCCGGTGCCGGGCAGTGTGCGGCGCACCGGGAGCCAGTCGCGGTAGCGGAAGACGCCGCTCTCCCGGTCGTCGGGGGCGAGCGCCTCGGTGCGGTAGTCGGTCTTCCACAGGCCGGGGTCGTGCGGCTCGGGGCAGCCGAGGGTGACCCCGTCGTCGGATTGCCGGTGTCCGCAGACGGAGCAGACGAGGCGGTAGTGGGCGGCGTCGGGCGCATCAGCGTGCATGGGGGCCGGTTCGCTCTCGGTGTGGTCGGTACATCGGATCCCGCTGCTGCGCGTCCCGTCCGGCGGGAGCGGCGACCGGCTGACTTCCACGAATGCACTGTCAATCCGGCTCGGCGGCGGACGGGTTGGGAGCTGCTGGTACTGGGGCGGCATGCCGCCGAAGCGCCCCGGAACGGGAGTCGCCTGCTTGGAGGCTGGTGTCCGGCCAGGAACGGGAGACCGCGAAAAAGCGAACGCGAGATGAATTCACCATTCATAGTGGTGGCGAATTCCGCAACGCCGGTGACTGCCTTCCTCCGGCGTGTACTTGGCTGACGAACCTGCTGCTAGCCTGCTCCCGGCGACGGCCGGATCATGGTCGGACGCTGCGGCAACGGCGTTTTCCCATAAGGATTCTGAGTCTATTTCCGCAATCATGGGAACACGCACGGTAAACGAACGAGTCGGGGAGGGGACAGGTATGGACCTGGAACAGGAGGGTCTCCACCCGTCATTGTCGGCGCCGGTCAGCGAGTCCATGAATTTCCTCAACGAGGTCGCGCAACGCTTTCCCGGGGCCGTGTCGCTGGCGGCCGGCCGGCCGTTCGAGGGCTACTTCGACCTCGATGACGTCCACCGCTACCTGGAGACCTACCGGCGCCACCTGAGCGAGCGGCTGGACGGCGACGAGGCCGCGGTGCGCCGCACGATCCTGCAGTACGGGCGGACCAAGGGGATCATCCACGAGCTGATCGCGGAGCACCTCAGGGTGGACGAGGGCATCGTCGTGGACCCGGAGGCGGTGGTGGTCACGGTCGGCTGCCAGGAGGCGCTGTACCTGACGCTGCGTGCGCTCCGCGCCGACGACCGGGACGTGCTGCTCGCGGTGGCGCCGAGCTATGTCGGGGTCCATGGCGCCGCCCAGCTGGTGGACCTGCCGGTGCTGCCGGTCAGGGAGTCGCCGGAGGGCGTCGACCTGGACGACCTGGTGGCCGTCGTCCGGCAGGCGAAGGCCGCCGGGCTGCGCCCCCGCGCCTGCTACGTGATCCCCGACTTCGCCAATCCGAGCGGGATCAGACTCACTCGGGAGGTCAGGGAGCGGATGCTCCGGATCGCCGCCGACGAGGGCTTCCTGGTACTGGAGGACAACCCGTACGGGCTGCTCGGCGACCCCTCCGGGCCGCCGACCATGAAGTCGCTCGACACCGACGGACAGGTCGTCTACCTCGGCTCCTTCGCCAAGACCGGCCTGCCCGGGGCCCGGGTCGGCTACGTGGTCGCCGACCAGCGCGTGACCGGCGCGACTACCGGGCAGGACCTGCTCGCCGACCAACTGGCCAAGATCAAGAGCATGCTGACGGTGAACACCTCGCCGATCGCGCAGGCGGTCATCGGCGGCAAGCTGCTGGAGCACGGGTACAGCCTCCGGGACGCCAACTCCCGCGAGATCGCCACCTACCGGGCCAACCTGGAGCAGGTGCTGGCCGGGCTGGAGAAGCGGTTCGGCGGCCCCGACTTCCCCGGGGTCAGCTGGAACAGCCCCACCGGCGGCTTCTTCCTGCTGCTGACCGTCCCCTTCCCGGCCGGGGACGAGCTGTTGGAGCTCAGCGCCGCCCGGCACCGGGTGCTGTGGACCCCGGTGCACCACTTCTACGCGGACGGACAGCCGCGCTACGTCATCCGGCTCTCCTTCAGCCACCTGCTGACGGACGAGATCGAGGACGGCCTGGACCGGCTCGCGGACTTCGTCCGGGAGCAGTCGGCCGCGCACCGCGAGCAATAGTCCGGCGGCTGCGCCTGCCGTCCGCCCCACCGACCGATCTCCCATGCACCGGTTCTGAGCATTCGTCATGTAAGGAGGGCCGACGCGCCCATGGAGCACTGCACACCGCTGGTCCGTAGCAAGCCGAGGAGCTGGGGGTGGACGTACCGATGACGACCATCCCGACCCCTGCCGTCCCGACCCCTGCGATCCTCCCGCCCCCTGCCATCGCAGCCGCCGCGGTCGCGTCCCCGGCACGGAACGCCGCCGCGCGGCGCGGACTGCCCCCGGAGGCGGACGCCGCACGGATCATCGGAGTGGGCACGGCGGTCCCCGCCGAGTCCTACTCGCAGCAGGACATCCTGGACGCCTTCGGCGTCGAGGACCCGCGGATCCGCTCGATCTTCCTGAACAGCGCGATCGACCGCAGGCACCTCACCCTGCCGCCGCTGCGCCCGGACGGCACCCGCGCCCTGGAGGACCAGGGCCAACTGCTCGCCAAGCACAAGGCCCAGGCCGTCGACATGGGCGTGCGGGCGATCGAGGAGTGCCTCAAGCGCACCGGACTCGACCTCGCGGACATCGGCTACCTCTGCTGCGTCACCACGACCGGCTTCCTCACCCCCGGCCTCAGCGCGCTGATCATCCGCGAGCTGGGCATCGACCCGCACAGCAGCCGCCTCGACGTGGTCGGCATGGGCTGCAACGCCGGACTCAACGCACTCAACGCCGTGGCCGGCTGGGCCCGGGCGCATCCGGGCCAACCCGCGCTGATGGTGTGCGCCGAGGCCTGCTCCGCCGCCTACGTCTTCGACGGCACGATGCGCACCTCCGTGGTCAACAGCCTGTTCGGGGACGGCGCCGCCGCCGTGGCGGTACTGGCGGGGGAGTCGGACCTCCCGCTGCCCCGCGCCGAGGGCCCCCGGCTGCTGCGCTTCGCCAGCTACATCATCACCGACGCCCTCGAAGCCATGCGCTACGACTGGGACAGCGCGCAGGACCGGTTCAGCTTCTTCCTCGACCCGGCCGTGCCCTATGTCGTCGGCGCGCACGCCGAGATCGTGGTCGACCGGCTGCTGGCCGGGACCGGGCTGCGGCGCAGCGACATCGCCCACTGGCTGGTGCACTCGGGCGGCAAGAAGGTCATCGACGCCGTCGGCGTCAATCTGGGATTGACCCGCCACGATGTGCGCCACACCACAAGCGTTCTGCGGGACTTCGGGAACCTTTCGAGCGGTTCGTTCCTCTTCTCCTACCGACGGCTGCTGGAGGAACGCGCCGCCGAACCGGGCGACTACTGCGTGCTGATGACGATGGGCCCCGGATCCACCATCGAGACCGCCCTGGCCCGCTGGTGAACGCCCGACCCGAGCAGTCCGCCCGACCCGAGCAAGAAGGCGAGCCCACGATGAACCACTCCGGCACGACCACCACCATCACCGCCGCGGCCCCCGCGCTGCTGGTCGGGATCGACGGCGCGGCGGCGCTGTCCGCGGCGACCGTCGCCGCCGTCAACGGCCTGTGCGACCTGGCCGAGGACGCCGCCGCCCGAGGCCCGGTGCTGCTCCGGCTCACCGGGGCCCCGCCGCCGCGGCCTCCGCCGCCGTCGGGGGCGCCGCCGTCGGGGCCGGCGTACCGCCGCTCACGCTGGTCAACAAGTGGGAGCGCGCGCTGCGTCGGCTGGAGCGGCTGAACCTGCCGGTCGTCGCGGTGGTGACCGGCGACTGCGGCGGCGTCGCGCTGGAGGCGCTGCTCACCGCGGACTTCCGGATCGCCGAGCCCGGCAGCCGGCTGCTGCCGCCGACCGGTCCGGGCGGAGTCTGGCCCGGCATGGCGCTCTACCGGCTGACCAACCAGCTCGGGGTGGCGGCGACCCGCCGCGCCGTCCTCTTCGGCGCATCGGTCCCGGCGGAGCAGGCGCTGCAGTGGAACCTGCTGGACCTTCTCGTCGACGACCCCGGTTCGGAGCTGCCGGACGAGGCGGCGGCCGTGCTCGCGGCGGCCGGCCCCGGTCTGGCGGTCCGTCGGCAGTTGATGCTCGATGCCACCACCACCAGCTTCGAGGAGGCCCTCGGCCGGCACCTCGCCGCCTGCGACCGCGTGCTGCGCCGCACCGACGCCGGGGCCGCCTCGTGACCGCCACCGCCACCGCCACCGCCGCCGCCAGCACCACTGCCGCCGCGCGGGCGGTGGCCGAGTCCGCCGAGCGGACCGACGCCCTGCTGGCCACCCTGCCCCTGCCCAGCGCGCGTTCGGCAGCTCAGCAGGCCCTCGCCGTCGAGGCCCAGAACGAGGCGCGGACGCTCCGCAGCCGCTTCCTCAAACTCCACGGCCCGGACCTCTACCAGCAGCTGACCGACGGCCTGGCCCTCGACCTGCGGCTGCCCGAACTGGTGGCCGGTGCGGCCGTCGCCTGCCCCGGGCTGGTCCCCTCGGCCGAGCGGATGGCCGAGGAGCAGTCCCGCCCCCAGGCCGACAAGGAGGGCCTGGAGATCGACCAGGGTCTCTTCCTGCGGCAGATACTGGGCTCGCCGGTCTCCGGCCCGCACCTGGTCGACGCGATGGCGCTGCCCACCGAGCGGGCCCTGCGGCTCCTGCCGGAGTTCCGCCGCACCGGCCTGCTGGAGCTCCGCTCCGTACGGCTGGAGCGGCAGGGCAGCGCGGCCCATCTGACGATGTGCCGCGAGGACAGCCTCAACGCCGAGGACAACCAGCAGGTCGACGACATGGAGACGGCGGTCGACCTGGCCCTGCTCGACCCGGCCGTCGGCGTGGGCGTGCTGCGCGGCGGCGTGATGACCCATCCCCGCTACCGGGGCCGACGGGTCTTCAGTGCCGGGATCAACCTCAAGAGCCTGCACGCCGGGCAGATCTCGCTGGTCGACTTCCTGCTGCGCCGCGAACTCGGCTACATCAACAAACTGCTCCGGGGCGTCCGGGTGGACCACGCCGGCTCCTGGCACACGCCGGTCATCGAGAAGCCCTGGGTGGCCGCGGTCGACACCTTCGCGATAGGCGGCGGCGCCCAGCTGCTCATGGTCTTCGACCGGGTACTGGCCGCCGCCGACTCCTACGTCAGCCTGCCCGCCGCCCAGGAGGGCATCGTCCCCGGCGCCGGGAACCTCCGCCTCGGCCGGCTGGCCGGGGGGCGGATCTCCCGCCAGGCGGTGCTCTGGGGCCGTCGGATCCACGCCACCGAGCCCGACGCCCGGTTCCTGCTCGACGAGGTCGTCGAACCGGACCGGCTGGACGGCGCGGTGGAGGAGTCGCTGGAACGCCTGGACAGCCAGGCGGTGACCACCAACCGCCGGATGCTCAACCTGGCCGAGGAGCCGCCCGAGCACTTCCGGCACTACATGGCGGAGTTCGCCCTCCAGCAGGCGCTCCGGCTGTACAGCCAGGACGTGATCGGCAAGGTGGGCCGCTTCGCGACGGCCTCCGCCGCCGCCCGCACCTGACCGGAGCCCGACCCCCTCAGAACAGGCAGGGACAGAGCATGGTGAAGGACCTGACCGCAGTCCGCTACGAGAAGGACGGCCGCGTCGCCCGGGTGACGCTCGACCGGCCCGCTTCGCTCAATGCGATGGACCTGCGGATGCACGAGGAGCTCGGGCGGGTCTGGGACGACTTCGAGGCCGACGACGAGCTCTGGCTCGCCGTGCTCACCGGCGCCGGCGACCGGGCCTTCTCCGCCGGGCAGGACCTCAAGGAGCTCGCCGCGCGGAACCGCTCCGACTCGGCCGCGCCCTCGACCTTCGGCAGCGAGGGCAAGCCCGGCTGGCCCCGGCTGACCGAGCGCTTCGACCTGGCCAAGCCGGTGATCGCCCGGGTCAACGGCCACGCCTTCGGCGGCGGCTTCGAACTGGCCCTCGCCTGCGACGTGATCGTGGCCGCCGACACGGCCACCTTCGCCCTGCCGGAGGCCAAGCTCGGCCTGATCGCCGGAGCCGGCGGGGTGTTCCGGCTGGCCCGCCAGGCGCCGCACCGGGTGGCTCTCGGCCATCTGATCACCGGCCGTCCGATGACGGCGGCCCGCGCCTACGAGCTCGGGCTGGTCAACGAGGTCGTTCCGGCCGAGGAACTCGACGCCTGCGTCGACGGCTGGGTGGCGGACGTGCTGCGCTGCGCCCCGCTGGCGGTGCGCGCGATCAAGGAGGCCGTGGCGACCGCCGCCACCGCCCCGCTGGAGCAGGCGTTCCGGACCCGCTACCGATGGGAGGAGCGGCGGATGCACAGCGCGGACGCACTGGAGGGGCCGCGCGCCTTCGTCGAGAAGCGTCCCCCGCAGTGGCAGGGCCGCTGACCTCGGCCCCGCCCGCTCCCGGGTGACGGACGGTCAGGGCTGCGTCACTCAGTGAACTCCCCCCTGCTGTCCCATGTTTATGCAGTCTTTGGGCTCCGTTCACCCCTGGGCCCTCGGCTATGGCTTTGCCTCGGGCAGCGTGGCCCGAAGACATGATCTTCGATCTGTCGCATCGCAACCCAGCAGGTATCCCTCGGACCGTGAGCGGGCGGGGTCGATCCGTCGACCCCGCCGAACCGCCGCGTCCACGGGTCGACGAACCGGAGCACGAAGATGACGGACACCCAGACCGCCACCGCCACCTGGCCGCTGACGGCCGGACAGTCCGGAATGTGGTTCGCACAGCAGCTCGATCCCGCGAACCCGGCCTACCAGATCGCCGAATGCCTCGAGATCCACGGGCCGGTGGACCTGACGCTGCTGGAGCAGGCGGTGCGGCAGTCGGTCGCCGAGGCGGAGACGCTCAGGCTGCGCTTCGACCAGGTCGGCGCCGAGGTGCGGCAGACCGTCGGACCGCTGCCCGACTGGACGGTGCACCTGGTCGACGTCGGCGCTGAGCCCGACCCCTGGCAGGCCGTCCGCGCCTGGACCGACGCGGACCTCGCCCGTCCGCTGGACCTGGACCGGGACCAGCTCTTCACCGTCGCCTTCCTCCCGGCCGGACCCGACCGGCTCTTCTACTACCAGCGCGCCCACCACCTCGCGATCGACGGCTACAGCGGTTCGCTGGTGGCCGCACGGGTCGCCGAGGTCTACAGCGCGCTGGTCGAGGGCCGGAGCACCGGCCGGCCGTTGCCGTCCTTCCGGAACCTGGTCGAGGCGGACGCGGCCTACCGTGCCTCCGAGCAGTGCGCCGAGGACCGCCGCTACTGGGGCGAGCGCTTCGCCGACCGGCCCGAGGCGACCGGCCTGGCCGGCCGGTCCGCCGCGCCCGCGGCCGACTGCCTCCGCCGCACGGTCGACCTGGACGCCGAGGCCGCAGCGCGGCTCCGTGCCGCCGCCCGACGGCTGGGGACCAGCCTGCCGGTCCTGGTCATGGCCGCGACCGCGCTCTACACCCACGGGCTGACCGGCGCCGAGGACATCGTCCTGGGCATGCCGGTCACCGCCCGCACCACCCGGCTCCTGCGCGCCACCCCGGGCATGGCCGCCAACGTCCTGCCGATCCGGCTGACAGTGCGTCCGGAATCCGGCCTGGCGGAGCTGACCCGGCAGACCAGTGCGACCATGCGGCAGGCGCTGCGGCACCAGCGCTACCGCTACGAGGACCTGCAACGCGACCTGAACCTCGTCCGGACCGGTGGCGCCCGACTCTTCGGAACCACGGTCAATGTGATGGCCTTCGACTACGACCTGCGCTTCGCCGGCCACCGCTGCACCAACCACAACCTCTCCAACGGCTCCGTCGACGACCTGTCCTTCGCGCTCTACGACCGCCAGGACGGGGCCGGCCTGCACCTGGCCGTCGACGCCAACCCGGCGCTCTACGACGAGGACGCGACCGCCGGCCACGCCGGGCGCTTCGCCCGGCTGCTGGAGACCCTGGCCTCGCCGGACGCGGAGAACCGCGACCCCCGTCGTCCGGTCGCCCGGATCGACCTCCTCACCCCGGAGGAGCGCCGCCGGGCCCTGGCCGAGGCCGAGGGCGCAGTCCGTCCGATCGCCGCCCGCACCCTGCCGGAGCTGTTCGCCGCCCAGGTGGCACGCACCCCCGACGCGACCGCGCTGGTCTCCGAGGCGGAGGCCGGAATCGGCTACGCCGAGCTGGACGCCCGGGCGAACCGGCTGGCCCACCTGCTGGTCCGGCGCGGCATCGGCCCGGAGTCGCTGGTCGCCGTCGCCCTGCCGCGCTCCGTCGACCTGATCGTGGCCCTGCTCGGCGTGCTGAAGGCCGGCGGCGCGTATGTGCCGGTGGACCTCGCCAATCCGGCCGAGCGGATCGGCCACCTGCTGCAGGACTCCCGGCCCGCACTGCTCCTCGGCAGCCGGGAGGCGACCCTCGACCTACCCGGGGGCGAACTGCCGCCGAGCCTGCTCCTGGACGCCCCGGAGACCCTGGCCGCGCTCGCGCTGGAACCGGCCACCGACCTCCGGGACACGGAGCGCACCGCGCCGCTGCTGCCGCAGCACCCCGCCTACGTGATCTACACCTCCGGCTCCACCGGACGCCCCAAGGGCGTGGTCGTCCCGCACCAGGGCCTGACCAACTACCTGACCCGGGTCGGCGAGGCCTACCCCGAGGTCGCCGGCAGCACCCTGATGCACGCCTCGGTCTCCTTCGACGCCGGGGTGACCGCGCTCTACGGCGCGCTCACCCACGGCGGCCGGGTGTACCTGGCGGCCCTGGACGAGGACCTGCCCCGGCTGCTCGGCGACCAGCGGCTGACCTTCCTCAAGGCCACGCCGTCCCACCTCGCACTGCTGGACGCGCTGCCCGACGAGTGCGCCCCCACCGGCCGGATGATGGTCGGCGGCGAGGCACTCAACGCCGCCCAGCTGCAGACCTGGCGGCGGCGCCACCCGAACGTGCCGATGGTGAACCACTACGGACCCACCGAGACCACCGTCGGCTGTGCCGACCACCTGACGGTCGCCGCCGACGAGGGCGGCGACGGCATCGTCCCGATCGGCCGACCGATGTGGAACACCGCCCTCCGGGTGCTGGACCCGGCGCTGCGCCCGGTCCCCGTCGGCACGGTCGGCGAACTCTACGTCGCCGGAGCCCAGTTGGCCCGGGGCTACCTCGACCGGCCCGGCCTGACCGCCGCCCGGTTCGTCGCCGACCCCTTCGGCGGCGCCGGGACCCGGATGTACCGCACCGGCGACGTCGTCCGCCGCAACCGGGACGGGGAGATCGAGTTCCTGGGCCGCGCCGACGACCAGGTCAAGATCCGTGGCTACCGGATCGAGCTGGGCGAGGTCGAATCCGCCCTGGCGGCGCTGCCCGACGTCGCCCAGGCCGCCGTCCTGGTCCAGCCGGAGCCCCAGCGCGACGGCGCGGCCCCGTCCGCCGGCGGCGGACGCCTGGTCGGCTACGTCGTCCCCGCCGTGGGAGCCGCCACCGACACCGACGAACTGCCCGCCGCCGTCAGGTCAGCGCTGGCCGAGCGCCTGCCCGCGCACATGGTGCCCGCCGCCGTGGTCGTGCTGTCGGCCCTCCCGCTGACCGCCGGCGGAAAGCTCGACCGCCGTGCCCTGCCCGCCCCCGACTTCGCCGCCGCCACCGGCCGCCGCCCTGCCACCGCTCACGAGGAACTGCTCTGCGCGGCCTTCGCCGAGGTGCTCGGCCTGCCCGAGGTCGGGGCCGACGACTCCTTCTTCGAACTCGGCGGTCACTCGCTGCTGGCCATGGCCCTGGTCGAACGGCTCCGGAGCCAGAGCGTGGCGATCGACGTCCGCATGCTCTTCGCCGCGCCGACCGTCGCCGAGCTCGCCGAACTCACCGACCCCACCGAGCACACTGGCGCGGCAGGCGCGGCCGGGCTCCGGGAGACGCCGGTCCCGCCCAACCGCATCCCCGCCGACGCGACCGCGCTCACCCCCGACCTGCTGCCCCTGGTCGACCTCACCCCGGCCGAGATCGAGCGGATCGTCGCCGCAGTCCCCGGCGGCGCCGCCGGAATCGCCGACATCTATCCCCTGGCGCCGCTCCAGGAGGGCATCTTCTTCCACCACCTGATGCGGCGCGCCGAGGGCGGCGAAGCCTACGTCGTCCCCGCCGTACTCGGCTTCGACACCGAGGAACGGCTCCACTCCTTCCTCACCGCGCTGCAGACCGTGGTCGACCGCCACGACGTGCTCCGCACCGCCGTGATGTGGGAAGGGCTGCGCGAACCCGTCCAGGTGGTGCTGCGCCACGCCCCGCTGCCGGTGCGGGAGCTCGCCCTCGAACCCGGCGTCTCCGGCCCGGCCGCCGTCGCCGCGCTGAAGGCGCACTGCGACACCCCCATGGACATCCAGCAGGCGCCGCTGGTCCGTGCCTGCACGGCCATCGAGCCGGAGACCGGCCTGGCTCTGCTACTGCTCCAGTTCCACGACCTGGTCCGCGACCACACCACGATGGAGGTCGTGCTCGACGAGATCCGCGCCCTGCTGAACGGAGACGCGGACCAGCTGCCGGCACCGCTCCCGTTCCGCGACTTCGTGGCCCGGGCCCGGAGCCGCTCCCAGGACGGGCAGGACGAGAAGTACTTCGCCGAACTGCTGGCCGGCATCGACGAACCGACGGCCCCCTTCGGCCTGGTCGACATCCACGCCGGAAGCTCGGCCCCCGCCGAGGCGAAGCTCTCGGTCGACGACCGGCTGGCGGAGCGCGTCCGGGCACAGGCCCGCCGCCACGGCGTCAGCGCGGCCACCCTCTTCCACACCGCCTGGGCACGGGTCGTGGCCGCCACCGCCAACCGTGAGGACGTGGTCTTCGGCACCGTCCTGTTCGGCCGGATGCAGGCCGGAGCCAGCGCGGACCGTGCCCTCGGCCTGTTCATCAACACCCTCCCGGTACGGGTCGGCACCACCGGAGTCGGGGCGCTGGACGCGGTCCGGGACATGCAGGGCCAGCTCACCCGTCTGCTGGCACACGAGCACGCCCCGCTGGCCCTGGCCCAGCGGGCCGGCGGCCTGCCGCCGCAGACGCCGCTGTTCACCTCGCTGCTCAACTTCCGGCACACCCCCGGCGGCGGCGTCACCCCCGACGTCGGCCTCCCGGGCACCGAGGTGCTCCACGCAGAAGAGCGCAGCTACTACCCGCTCACCGTCTCCGTCGACGACACCGGCGCGGGCTTCGTCGTGACCGCCCACACCGCCACACCGGTCGACCCACGGCAGGTCTGTGCGCTGTTGCAGAACACCCTGGCCGGCTTGGTCACCGCCCTGGAGTCGGCCCCGCAGACGCCGCTCGCCCGGCTGGACGTACTGGACGGTGCTGAGCGGTCGCGGATCGTCGGTGAGTGGAACGACACGGCGCATGAGGTGCCGTCCGGGACGTTGCCGGAGTTGTTCGAGGCGCAGGTGGTGCGGACGCCGGATGCGGTGGCGGTGGTCCTCGACGGCGTCGAGCTGACCTACCGCCAGCTGAACGCCCGGGCGAACAGGCTGGCCCGGCTGCTGGTGACGCAGGGAGCGGGGCCGGAGTCGCTGGTGGCGGTACTGATGGAGCGCTCCGTCGAACTGGTCGTGTCGCTGCTGGCGGTACTCAAGGCGGGTGCCGCCTACCTGCCGGTCGATCCCGACTACCCGGCCACCCGCATCGCCCAGGTGCTGACCGAGGCGCAGCCGACCGTGCTGCTCTCGACGCTCGCCTGCGTGGACGGCGCCGAGACCGTCGCCGGCGTTCCGGTCCTGGCGCTGGACGCCCCGACCGTCGCCGCTTCGGTCGCCGAGCTGGGGGTGGCGGATCTGGGGGATGGGGAGCGGCGTGGAGCCCTGTTGTCGTCGCATCCGGCGTATGTGATTTTCACGTCGGGTTCGACGGGGCGTCCGAAGGGTGTGGTGGTTGCGCATGCGGGTGTGGTGAATCGTTTGGCGTGGATGCAGGGTGTTTATGGTCTGGTGGCGTCGGATCGGGTGTTGCAGAAGACGCCGTTCGGTTTTGATGTGTCGGTGTGGGAGTTCTTCTGGCCGTTGCTGGAGGGTGCCGCGTTGGTGGTGGCGCGTCCGGGTGGTCATCGGGATCCGGCGTATCTGGCTGATCTGATTCGGCGGGAGAAGGTCTCCGTCACTCACTTCGTTCCGTCGATGCTGCGGGTGTTCCTGGCGGAGCGGGCTGCTGCCGACTGTGGTGGGTTGCGGTTGGTGTTCTGCAGTGGTGAGGCGTTGTCGGGGGATTTGCGGGACGGTTGTGTGCGGGTGCTGGGGGTGTCGTTGCACAATTTGTACGGGCCGACGGAGGCGTCGGTGGATGTGACGGCGTGGTCGTGTGCGGGTGATGTGGCGGGGTCGGTGGTGCCGATCGGTGCGCCGGTGTGGAACACGCGGGTGTATGTGCTGGATGCGGCGCTGCAGCCGGTGCCGGTGGGTGTCGCGGGTGAGCTGTATTTGGCGGGTGTGCAGTTGGCGCGGGGGTATCTGGGGCGTCCTGGGTTGTCGGCGGAGCGGTTTGTGGCGGATCCGTTCGGTGTGTCGGGGTCGCGGATGTATCGGACCGGGGATGTGGTTCGGTGGCGTGGGGACGGGAATCTGGAGTACCTGGGTCGTGCGGATGACCAGGTGAAGTTGCGTGGGTTCCGGATCGAGCTGGGTGAGGTTCAGGCCGCGCTGGCAGCGTGCGCGGGGGTTGCGGGTGCTGCTGTGGTGGTGCGTGAGGACGTGGCGGGTGATCCGCGCCTGGTCGGCTACGCCGTCGCGGCCACGGGAACGTCGCTGGACACGGCGGTGCTGCGTGGACGTCTGGCGGAGGTGCTGCCGGAGTACATGGTGCCGTCGGCGATCGTGGTCCTGGAGGCGCTGCCGCTCACGGTGAACGGGAAGCTCGACCGCCGTGCTCTGCCCGAGCCCGAGTTCACCGTCGCGCCCGCGCTCCGTGGTCCGGCGTCGCTCCGGGAAGAGCTGCTTTGCGAGGCGTTCGCACAGGTGCTGGGCCTGCCCACGGTCGGCGTCGACGACAACTTCTTCGCTCTGGGTGGCCATTCGCTGCTCGCGACGCGGCTCATCGGCCGGCTCCGCACGGTGCTGGGTGTGGAGGTGCCGATCCGGGCGCTGTTCGAAGCTCCCACGGTCGCCGCACTTGCCGTCCGATTGGACGGCTCGGTGCGGACGCGCCCGGCGCTGGTCGCGGCCTCGCGTCGGCCGTCGCCCTCGGAACCAGAGCTGCTGTCGTTCGCGCAGCAGCGGCTCTGGTTCCTGGGTGAGCTGGAGGGCCCCAGCGCGACCTACAACCTGCCCTTGGTCCTGCGGCTGGACGGCGCGCTTGACGTGGCGGCCCTGAGCGCGGCTCTGGTCGATGTGGTGGGTCGGCACGAGGTGCTGCGGACGGTGTTCACGGCCGTCGATGGCCAGCCGGTCCAGGTGGTTCAGGATGCGGCATCGATCGGCTCGCTGTTGACCGTCGTGGACCTGGCAGACGAGGGGCCCGAGGCCGTCGCGGGGGCGGTGGCCGGAGCAGCGGGGTACATCTTCGACCTGAGTGACGAAGTGCCCATGCGGGCATGGCTGTTCGAAGAAGGCCACCAGCGGCACGTGCTCGTGCTGGTGGTGCATCACATCGCGGGTGATGGTTGGTCGATGAATCCGCTGGCACGGGACGTGTCGGCAGCGTACGAAGCTCGACGGGTAGACCGCTCGCCGGAGTGGTCGTCGTTGCCGGTGCAGTACGGGGATTATGCGCTGTGGCAGCGTGGGTTGTTGGGTGATGCGGCTGATCCGGGGAGTCTGCTGTCGGAGCAGTTGGGTTACTGGCGTGGGGTGTTGGCGGGTGTGCCGGAGGAGTTGGTGCTTCCGGTGGATCGGTTGCGTCCGGCGGTGGCAAGTCACCGGGGTGGGACGGTCGGTTTCTCGGTGCCGGCTGGGTTGCATGAGCGGTTGGTGGGGTTGGCTCGTGCTGAGGGTGTGACGGTGTTCATGGTGTTGCAGGCCGCGTTGGCGGTGCTGCTGTCGCGTCTGGGTGCGGGGACGGACATTCCGATCGGCTCGCCGGTGGCGGGGCGCACGGATGAGGCGTTGGACGATCTGGTCGGGTTCTTCGTCAATACCCTCGTTCTGCGGACGGATGTGTCGGGTTCTCCGTCGTTCGTGGAGTTGCTGGGTCGGGTGCGGGAGGTGGGTCTGGGTGCGTTCGCGCATCAGGATGTGCCGTTCGAGCGTCTGGTGGAGGATCTGGCGCCGGCGCGTTCCATGTCCCGCCACCCGCTGTTCCAGGTGATGTTGACCCTGCAGAACAATGCTCGGGCGGTGCTGGACCTGCCGGGTCTCGATGTGAACGTGTTGCCCTCGGGTGACCTGGCGGCGCGGTTCGATCTGGCGTTCACGTTGGCCGAGGTTGTCGGTGATGGTGGTGTGCCGGCCGGGTTGGAGGGTTCGCTGACGTTTGCCCGGGATCTGTTTGATGTGGGTTCGGTGGAGCTGTTGGTTGAGCGGTTCGTGCGGGTGCTGGGTGCGGTGGTGGGTGCGCCGGAGCGGTCGGTGGATCGGGTCGAGGTGCTGGGTGCGGCTGAGCGGTCGCGGATTGTCGGTGAGTGGAACGACACGGTGCATGAGGTGCCGTCCGGGACGTTGCCGGAGTTGTTCGAGGCGCAGGTGGTGCGGACGCCGGATGCGGTGGCGGTGGTTTTCGAGGGTGTCTCGGTCAGTTATGCGGAGTTGAATGCGCGGGCGAATCGTCTGGCGCGGTTGCTGGTTCGTCGTGGGGTGGGGCCGGAGTTCCTGGTTGCCGTGCTGATGGAGCGGTCGGTGGAGATGGTCGTCGCGCTGCTGGCGGTACTCAAGGCGGGTGCCGCCTACCTGCCGGTCGATCCCGACTACCCGGCCACCCGCATCGCCCAGGTACTGACCGAGGCGCAGCCGGTGATCGTCCTGTCGACAGCGGAGTGCGCGAGTCGACTCGGGGAGACCCTCGACTTCCGTCTGCTGATGGTCGATGCCGTTGACACGGAGCCTGCGGCGAGTGCAGCCGATCTCACCACCGACGAGCGTAACGGCCTGTTGCTTCCGGAACATCCGGCGTATGTGATTTTTACGTCGGGTTCGACGGGGCGTCCGAAGGGTGTGGTGGTTGCGCATGCGGGTGTGGTGAATCGGTTGGCGTGGATGCAGGGTGTTTATGGTCTGGTGGCGTCGGATCGGGTGTTGCAGAAGACGCCGTTCGGTTTTGATGTGTCGGTGTGGGAGTTCTTCTGGCCGTTGTTGGAGGGTGCTGCGTTGGTGGTGGCGCGTCCGGGTGGTCATCGGGATCCGGCGTATCTGGCTGATCTGATTCGGCGGGAGCGGGTGACGGTCACTCATTTCGTTCCGTCGATGCTGCGGGTGTTCCTGGCGGAGCGGGCTGCTGCCGACTGTGGTGGGTTGCGGTTGGTGTTCTGCAGTGGTGAGGCGTTGTCGGGGGATTTGCGGGACGGTTGTGTGCGGGTGCTGGGGGTGTCGTTGCACAATTTGTACGGGCCGACGGAGGCGTCGGTGGATGTGACGGCGTGGTCGTGTGCGGGTGATGTGGCGGGGTCGGTGGTGCCGATCGGTGCGCCGGTGTGGAACACGCGGGTGTATGTGCTGGATGCGGCGCTGCAGCCGGTGCCGGTGGGTGTCGCGGGTGAGCTGTATTTGGCGGGTGTGCAGTTGGCGCGGGGGTATCTGGGGCGTCCTGGGTTGTCGGCGGAGCGGTTTGTGGCGGATCCGTTCGGTGTGTCGGGGTCGCGGATGTATCGGACCGGGGATGTGGTTCGGTGGCGTGGGGACGGGAACCTGGAGTACCTGGGTCGTGCGGATGACCAGGTGAAGTTGCGTGGGTTCCGGATCGAGCTGGGTGAGGTTCAGGCCGCGCTGGCAGCGTGCGCGGGGGTTGCGGGCGCTGCTGTGGTGGTGCGTGAGGACGTGGCGGGTGATCCGCGCCTGGTCGGCTACGCCGTCGCGACCGGGGCAGCTGCATCGTTGGATCCGGCCGAACTGCGGGCGACTGTCGCCCGTTCACTGCCGGAGTACATGGTGCCGTCGGCGATCGTGGTCCTGGACGAGCTGCCGCTCACGGTGAACGGGAAGCTCGACCGCCGTGCTCTGCCCGAGCCGGAGGTTGTGCTGTCGTTGGCGCGGGTGCCTCGTTCGGCGCGGGAGGAGGTGCTTGCGGCGCTGTTTGCCGAGGTGCTGGGTGTGTCGCGTGTCGGGTTGGACGACAACTTCTTTGCTCTGGGCGGTCATTCGCTGCTGGCGACGCGGTTGGTGAGTCGGATCCGTTCGGTGCTGGGTGTGGAGGTGTCGATCCGGGCGCTGTTCGAGGCTCCGACGGTGGGTGCGCTCGCGGGGAGCCTGGAGCGGTCGGGCCGTGTGCGCCCGGCACTGACTGCGCTGCCGCGATCCGTGTCCGGGGTGGTGCCGGTGTCGTTCGCGCAGCAGCGGCTGTGGTTCCTGGGCGAGTTGGAGGGGGCGAACTCCCTCTACAACATCCCGCTCACTCTCGGGTTGACCGGGCCGCTGGACACGTCCGCGCTGGCTGCAGCGCTGCTCGACGTCGTGGGCCGGCACGAGGTCCTGCGCACCGTCTTCCCCGCCGTCGACGGACAACCGCACCAGCAGATTCTGTCCATGGACACGGTAGGACCGCTGCTGTCGGTGATCGACGCCGAAGGGCTGGACGCATCGGCCGTTGCGGATCTCGTGGCCTCGGCGTCCGGGCATGCCTTCGACCTGGCGGTGGAGCTGCCGTTGCGGGCGTGGCTCTTCCGGATGGCACCGGAGGAGCACGTCCTGCTGGTGGTGGTGCATCACATCGCGGGTGACGGCTGGTCAATGAATCCGCTGGCACGGGACGTGTCGGCCGCGTACGCAGCACGGACAGCGGGCTCGGCTCCGGAGTGGGCCCCGTTGCCGGTGCAGTACACAGACTACGCAGGCTGGCAGCGGGAGTTGCTGGGCGCGGCCGACGCGTCGGAAAGTCTCCTCTCGGAGCAGTTGTCGTACTGGCGTGGGGTGTTGGCGGGTGTGCCGGAGGAGTTGGTGCTTCCGGTGGATCGGTTGCGTCCGGCGGTGGCTAGTCACCGGGGTGAGACGGTCGGGTTCTCTGTGCCGGTTGAGTTGCATGAGCGGTTGGTGGGGTTGGCTCGTGCTGAGGGTGTGACGGTGTTCATGGTGTTGCAGGCCGCGTTGGCGGTGCTGCTGTCGCGTCTGGGTGCGGGGACGGACATCCCGATCGGCTCGCCCGTGGCGGGACGCACGGACGAGGCGTTGGACGACCTGGTGGGGTTCTTCGTCAATACCTTGGTGCTGCGGACGGATGTGTCGGGTTCTCCGTCGTTCGTGGAGTTGCTGGGTCGGGTGCGGGAGGTGGGTCTGGGTGCGTTCGCGCATCAGGATGTGCCGTTCGAGCGTCTGGTGGAGGATCTGGCGCCGGCGCGTTCCATGTCCCGCCACCCGCTGTTCCAGGTGATGCTGACCCTGCAGAACAACGCCCAGGCAGCACTTGACCTGCCCGGCGTGGATGCTGTGCTGCTCCGGGCCGATGAGGCCCCGGCCAAGTTCGATCTGGCGTTCACGTTGGCCGAGGTTGTCGGTGACGGCGGCGCGCCGGCCGGGTTGGAGGGTTCGCTGACGTTTGCCCGGGATCTGTTTGATGTGGGTTCGGTGGAGCTGTTGGTTGAGCGGTTCGTGCGGGTGCTGGGTGCGGTGGTGGGTGCGCCGGAGCGGTCGGTGGATCGGGTCGAGGTGCTGGGTGCGGCTGAGCGGTCGCGGATTGTCGGTGAGTGGAACGACACGGTGCATGAGGTGCCGTCCGGGACGTTGCCGGAGTTGTTCGAGGCGCAGGTGGTGCGGACGCCGGATGCGGTGGCGGTGGTCTTCGAGGGTGTCTCGGTCAGTTATGCGCAGTTGAATGCGCGGGCGAATCGTCTGGCGCGGTTGCTGGTTCGTCGTGGGGTGGGGCCGGAGTCCCTGGTTGCCGTGCTGATGGAGCGGTCGGTGGAGATGGTCGTCGCGCTGCTGGCGGTCATGAAGGCCGGCGGCGCCTACCTGCCGGTCGATCCCGACTACCCCACCACCCGCATCGCCGGGATGGTGAGCGATGCCAGGCCGGCGGCACTACTGGCGACGTGTCACTGCGCCCAGGCGCTCGCTGACCTGCCGGAGGACCTGCCGTGGCTGCTGGTCGACGAGCCCACGCTACTGGCAGAGACGGGCGAGCTGGGTGCAGCCGATCTCACCGCCGACGAGCGTAACGGCCTGTTGCTTCCGGATCATCCGGCGTATGTGATTTTTACGTCGGGTTCGACGGGGCGTCCGAAGGGTGTGGTGGTTGCGCATGCGGGTGTGGTGAATCGTTTGGCGTGGATGCAGGGTGTTTATGGTCTGGTGGCGTCGGATCGGGTGTTGCAGAAGACGCCGTTCGGTTTTGATGTGTCGGTGTGGGAGTTCTTCTGGCCGTTGCTGGAGGGTGCTGCGTTGGTGGTGGCGCGTCCGGGTGGTCATCGGGATCCGGCGTATCTGGCTGATCTGATTCGGCGGGAGCGGGTGACGGTCACTCATTTCGTTCCGTCGATGCTGCGGGTGTTTTTGGCGGAGCGGGCTGCTGCCGACTGTGGTGGGTTGCGGTTGGTGTTCTGCAGTGGTGAGGCGTTGTCGGGGGATTTGCGGGACGGTTGTGTGCGGGTGCTGGGGGTGTCGTTGCACAATTTGTACGGGCCGACGGAGGCGTCGGTGGATGTGACGGCGTGGTCGTGTGCGGGTGATGTGGCGGGGTCGGTGGTGCCGATCGGTGCGCCGGTGTGGAACACGCGGGTGTATGTGCTGGATGCGGCGCTGCAGCCGGTGCCGGTGGGTGTCGCGGGCGAGCTGTATTTGGCGGGTGTGCAGTTGGCGCGCGGCTACCTCGGGCGTCCGGGGTTGTCGGCGGAGCGGTTTGTGGCGGATCCGTTCGGTGTGTCGGGGTCGCGGATGTATCGGACCGGGGATGTGGTTCGGTGGCGTGGGGACGGGAATCTGGAGTACCTGGGTCGTGCGGATGACCAGGTGAAGTTGCGTGGGTTCCGGATCGAGCTGGGTGAGGTTCAGGCCGCGTTGGCAGCGTGCGCGGGGGTTGCGGGTGCTGCTGTGGTGGTGCGTGGGGACGTGGCGGGTGATCCGCGCCTGGTCGGCTACGCCGTCGCGGCCACGGGAACGTCGCTGGACACGGCGGTGCTGCGTGGACGTCTGGCGGAGGTGCTGCCGGAGTACATGGTGCCTTCGGCGATCGTGGTCCTGGAGGCGCTGCCGCTCACGGTGAACGGGAAGCTCGACCGCCGTGCTCTGCCCGAGCCGGAGGTTGTTGTGTCGTTGGTGCGGGTGCCTCGTTCGGCGCGGGAGGAGGTGCTTGCGGCGCTGTTTACCGAGGTGCTGGGTGTGTCGCGTGTCGGGTTGGACGACAACTTCTTTGCTCTGGGCGGTCATTCGCTGCTGGCGACGCGGTTGGTGAGTCGGATCCGTTCGGTGCTGGGTGTGGAGGTGTCGATCCGGGCGCTGTTCGAGGCTCCGACGGTGGGTGCGCTCGCGGGGAGCCTGGAGCGGTCGGGCCGTGTGCGCCCGGCACTGACTGCGCTGCCGCGATCCGTGTCCGGGGTGGCGCCGGTGTCGTTCGCGCAGCAGCGGCTGTGGTTCCTGGGCGAGCTGGAGGGGGCGAACTCCCTCTACAACATCCCGCTCACTCTCGGGTTGACCGGACCGCTGGACACGTCCGCGCTGGCTGCGGCGCTGCTCGACGTCGTGGGCCGGCACGAGGTCCTGCGCACCGTCTTCCCCGCCGTCGACGGACAACCGCACCAGCGTCTGTTGGACGTGACTGAGGTTGGCCGGCTTCTGTCGGTCGTCGACGCGGAAGGGTTCGACGACCAGAAGATCGAGGCGGCGGTCGCCGGGGCGGCTGAGCATGCATTCGACATCAGCTCCGAGGTGCCGCTGCACGCCTGGCTCTTCCGACGCTCGGCAGCAGAGCACGTACTGCTTCTGGTGGTGCATCACATCGCCGGTGACGGATGGTCATTGGTGCCCCTGGCCCGTGACGTGTCGGCCGCGTACGAGGCCCGAGCTGAGAATCGCTCCCCGGAATGGTCGCCGTTGTCGGTGCAGTACGCGGACTACGCAGGCTGGCAGCGGGTGCTGCTGGGCGACGAGGGCGACCCCGAGAGTGTCCTGTCGGAGCAGTTGGCTTACTGGCATGGAGTGTTGGCGGATCTGCCGGAGGAGTTGGCGCTTCCGGTGGACCGGCTGCGTCCGGCGGTGACAAGCCACCAGGGTGGGACGGTCGGCTTCTCGGTGTCGACTGAGCTGCACGAGCGTGTGGTCGGCTTGGCTCGTGCTGAGGGTGTGACGGTGTTCATGGTGTTGCAGGCCGCGTTGGCGGTGCTGCTGTCGCGTCTGGGTGCGGGGACGGACATCCCGATCGGCTCGCCCGTGGCGGGGCGTACGGATGAGGCGTTGGACGACCTGGTCGGGTTCTTCGTCAACACTCTCGTCCTGCGGACGGATGTGTCGGGCTCTCCGTCGTTCGTGGAGCTGTTGCGTCGGGTGCGCGAGGCCGACCTGGGGGCGTACGCGCATCAGGATGTGCCGTTCGAGCGTCTGGTGGAGGACCTTGCCCCGGCGCGTTCCATGTCCCGCCACCCCCTGTTCCAGGTGATGCTGAGCCTGCAGAACAACACCCAGGCGGTACTCGACCTGTCGGAGCTGGAAGCGACCGTCCTTTCGCCGGGGCAGGCGCCGGCCAAGTTCGATCTGGCCGTCACCCTGACCGAACTCCTTGGCCCGGACGGGTCGCCGGCCGGACTCGACGGCAGCCTCACCTTTGCCCTGGATCTGTTCGACGCCGTGACTGCTGATGGGTTGGCGGAGCGGTTTGTGCGGGTGTTGGAGGGTGTGGTTGCTGATCCGGTCGGGTTGGTGGATCGGGTGGATGTTTTGGGTGTGGTGGAGCGTGAGGTGCTGCTGTGTGGTTGGAATGACACGGTGGTGGGGTTGCCTGCGTTGGGGTTGGCGGAGTTGTTTGCGGTGCAGGTGGGGCGGGTGCCTGATGCGGTGGCGGTGGTGTGTGGGGATGTTGAGCTGAGTTTTGCGGAGTTGGATGCGCGGGTGGGGGTGTTGGCGCGGCGGTTGGTGGGGCTGGGGGTGGGTCCTGAGGTTGGTGTGGCGGTGTTGGTTGGGCGTTCTGTCGAGTTGGTGGTGGCGCTGCTGGCGGTGGTGCGGGCGGGGGGTTTCTATGTGCCGTTGGATGTGCGGTATCCGGTGGCGCATCGTGCGTTGATTGTGGCGGAGACGGGTGCGGGGGTGGTGTTGACGGATGGTGTGCTGCGGTCGCAGGCGGAGGGTTTGGGTCTGTCGGTCGTGGTGGTGGGCGAGGGTGAGGGCGAGGATTCCGGTGGGGAGGGGGATGGTGCTGGGTTGCCGTTGGTGGTGTCTGGTGCGGGTGTGGAGCGGTTGGCGTATGTGATGTATACGTCGGGGTCGACGGGGCGGCCCAAGGGTGTGGCGGTGTCGCAGCGTGATGTGGTTGCGTTGGCGTTGGATCGTCGGTTTGCGGGTGGGGCGATGGATCGGGTGCTGGTGCACTCGCCGCACTCCTTCGACGCCTCCACCTTCGAGCTGTGGGTACCACTGCTGACGGGTGGCCGACTGGTGGTGGCACCTCCCGGTGAGCTCAGCGTGGCGGTGATGGGCCGCCTGGTGTCCGAGCACGGAGTGACCGGGATGTTCCTGACCTCCGGACTCTTCGTTCTGCTGGCCGAGGAGGATCCCGCCTGCTTCGCCGGCGTGCAGGAGGTGTGGACCGGTGGCGACGCGGCGTCGCCGACCGCGTTCGCCCGGGTCCGCGAGGCGTGTCCCGACCTGCGTCTGATCAACGTCTACGGCCCGACCGAGACGACGACCTTCGCAATGGCCCACACGGTCACGGCCCTGCCCTCGAAGGATGTCGGTCGTGGTGTGCTGCCGATCGGTCGTCCGTTGGACAACACGTTGGTGTATGTGCTGGATGCCGGGTTGGGGCCGGTGCCGGTGGGTGGTGTGGGTGAGTTGTATGTGGCTGGTGCGGGTGTGGCTCGGGGGTATTTGGGTCGGCCGGGGTTGTCGGCGGAGCGTTTTGTGGCGGATCTGTTCGGTGGGGCGGGGTCGCGGATGTACCGGACCGGGGATCTGGTGCGTTGGAATGCGGATGGTGAGGTGGAGTTCGTCGGTCGGGCCGACGACCAGGTGAAGCTGCGAGGTTTCCGGATCGAACTGGGCGAGGTGGAGGCCGCACTTGCTGCGTATCCTGGCGTCTCCCACGCGGTGGCCGTGGTTCGGGAGGATGTCCCGGGCGACAAGCGCCTGGTCGGGTATGTGCTGGATTCGTCGACGGGAGAGCCCCTCGACGCGGCCGCTCTGCGTGCGGCCCTCGCCCGTTCGCTGCCGGAGTACATGGTGCCGTCGGCGATCGTGGTTCTGGACGAACTGCCGCTCACGGTGAACGGGAAGCTCGACCGCCGTGCTCTGCCGGTGCCGGCGCTGGAGGCAGCCACGGCGTCAGGTCGGATTCCGCGTACCGCGCGGGAGGAGGTGCTGGCAGCACTTTTCGCCGGAGTCCTCGGCGTCTCCACCGTGGGACTGGACGACAACTTCTTTGCTCTGGGCGGTCATTCACTGCTGGCGACGCGGCTGGTGAGTCGGATCCGCTCGGTACTGGGCGTCGAGCTGCCGATCCGGGCGCTGTTCGAGGCCCCGACCGTTGCCGCGCTGGCCGAGCGACTGGACGGCAGTGGTCGCGTCCGGCCGCTGCTGGTGACCGGGGACCGAGCGGTGACGACCGCCGAGCCGCTGCCGGTGTCGTTCGCGCAGCAGCGGCTCTGGTTCCTAGGCGAGCTGGAGGGTCCCAGCGCCGTCTACAACATTCCCCTGGCGCTCCGAGTGTCAGGTGCTCTGGACTCCGAAGCACTGAGTCAGGCTCTCCGGGACGTGGTCGGTAGGCACGAGGTACTGCGTACCGTCTACCAGTCCGTCGACGGCAGTCCGTCCCAGCACGTGCTGGACCTGGACGAGGTGGGTCCGCTGCTGTCGGTAGTGGATGCCCAGGGGCTGGACGCACCGGCCGTTGCGGAGCTCGTGGCCTCGGCGTCCGGGCATGCCTTCGACCTGGCGGTGGAGCTGCCGTTGCGGGCGTGGCTCTTCCGGACGGCACCGGAGGAGCACGTCCTGCTGGTAGTGGTGCATCACATTGCGGGTGATGGTTGGTCGTTGGGTCCGTTGGCGCGGGATGTGTCGGTTGCGTATGCGGCGCGTGCGGCGGGTTCGGTGCCGGGGTGGTCGTCGTTGCCGGTGCAGTACGGGGATTATGCGCTGTGGCAGCGTGGGTTGTTGGGTGATGCGGCTGATCCGGGGAGTGTTCTGTCGGAGCAGTTGGCTTACTGGCGTGGGGTGTTGGCGGGTGTGCCGGAGGAGTTGGTGCTTCCGGTGGATCGGTTGCGTCCGGCGGTGGCTAGCCACCGGGGTGGGACGGTCGGCTTCTCGGTCTCGACTGAGCTGCACGAGCGGTTGGTCGGCTTGGCTCGTGCTGAGGGTGTGACGGTGTTCATGGTGTTGCAGGCCGCGTTGGCGGTGCTGCTGTCGCGTCTGGGTGCGGGGACGGACATCCCGATCGGCTCGCCCGTGGCGGGACGCACGGACGAGGCCTTGGACGACCTGGTCGGGTTCTTCGTCAACACCCTTGTCCTGCGGACGGACGTGTCGGGCTCTCCGTCGTTCGTGGAGCTGTTGCGTCGGGTGCGCGAGGCCGACCTGGGTGCGTTCGCGCATCAGGACGTGCCGTTCGAGCGTCTGGTGGAGGACCTGGCGCCGGCGCGTTCGATGTCTCGCCACCCGCTGTTTCAGGTGATGTTGACCCTGCAGAACAATGCCCGGGCGGTGCTGGATCTGCCGGGCCTTCAGGTGGAGGCGGTGCCGTCGGGTGACCTGGCGGCGCGGTTCGACCTGGCGTTCACGTTGGCCGAGACCGTCGGTGACGGCGGCGCGCCGGCCGGGTTGGAGGGCTCGCTGACGTTTGCCCGGGATCTGTTCGATGTGGGTTCGGTGGAGCTGCTTGTTGAGCGGTTCGTGCGGGTGCTGGGTGCGGTGGTGGGTGCGCCGGAGGGGTCGGTGGATCGGGTTGACGTGCTGGACAGTATTGAGCGGTCGCGGATTGTCGGTGAGTGGAACGACACGGCGCATGAGGTGCCGTCCGGGGCGTTGCCGGAGTTGTTCGAGGCGCAGGTGGTGCGGACGCCGGATGCGGTGGCGGTGGTTGATGTTGTGGGGGCGTTGTCGTACGGGGAGTTGAATGCGCGGGCGAATCGGTTGGCGCGGTTGTTGGTGGGTCGGGGGGTGGGTCCGGAGTCGTTGGTCGGGGTGCTGATGGGGCGCTCGGTCGATCTGGTGGTGGCGTTGCTGGCGGTGTTGAAGGCCGGTGGTGCGTACGTGCCGATCGACCCGGACTACCCGGCCGACCGCATCGCCTACATGCTCGACGACGCTCAACCGGTGCTGCTGCTGACGACGAGTGGGTGTGTGGAGGTTGACACACCCCCGTGTGTCGGGGGGCCGACGCTGCTGCTCGATGACGCGGGCGTGACCGACCTGCTCTCGGCTTTCAGCGCGGAGGATCTGACTTCTGCCGATCGCGGGGGTGTGCTGCGTTCCGACCATCCGGCGTATGTGATTTATACGTCGGGGTCGACGGGGCGGCCGAAGGGTGTGGTGGTGGCGCATGGGGGGTTGGTGAACTATGTGGCGCGGTGTGTGGTGGTGTATCCGGAGTTGGGTGGGAGCACGTTGTTGCATGCGTCGATTTCGTTCGATGCGGGTGTGACGGGGTTGTACGGGGCGTTGGTGTGTGGTGGTCGGGTGTTTGTGGGGGCGGTGGATGAGGGGTTGCCGGGGTTGTTGGGTGGGGAGCGGTTGTCGTTCCTGAAGGCGACGCCGAGTCATCTGTCGTTCATGGGTGGGTTGGCGGGGGAGTGTGCGCCGGTCGGTCGGATGATGGTGGGTGGTGAGGCGTTGGGTGCGGTGCAGGCGGGGCAGTGGCGTGCGGCGCATCCGGGGGTGGAGGTGGTGAACCATTACGGGCCGACCGAGGTGACGGTGGGTTGTACGGATTTCGTGGTGGGTGGGGTGGCGGAGTTCGGTGGTGGTTCGGTGCCGATCGGTCGGCCGATGTGGAATACGCGGGCGTATGTGCTGGATGCCGGGTTGGGGCCGGTGCCGGTGGGTGTGGCGGGGGAGTTGTACTTCGCGGGGGCGCAGTTGGCGCGGGGGTATCTGGGTCGTCCGGGGTTGTCGGCGGAGCGTTTTGTGGCGGATCCGTTCGGTGCGGCGGGGGCGCGGATGTATCGGACGGGTGATGTGGCGCGGTGGCGGGCGGACGGGAACCTGGAGTACCTGGGTCGGGCGGACGACCAGGTGAAGCTGCGGGGCTACCGGATCGAGCTGGGTGAGGTCGAGGCGGCGCTGGCGGGCTGCGCGGGTGTGGCACACGCGGTGGTGGTCCTGCGTGAGGACGTGCCGGGTGACCCGCGCCTGGTCGGCTACGCCGTCGCACAGGCCGGCACCGATCTGGACCCGGTGGAGTTGCGTGTGGCTGTCGGTGGTTCGTTGCCGGAGTACATGGTGCCGTCGGCGATCGTGGTCCTGGATGCGTTGCCGTTGACGGTGAACGGGAAGTTGGACCGTCGGGCGTTGCCGGTTCCGGTGGTGGACGCGGGGGGTGTGTATCGGGGTCCGTCGTCGGTGCGGGAGGAGGTGTTGTGCGAGGTTTTCGCGGAGGTGTTGGGCGTTGCCCGGGTGGGGGTGGATGACGATTTCTTCGCTCTGGGTGGGCATTCGCTGCTGGCGGTGTCGTTGGTGGAGCGGTTGCGGGTTCGTGGGGTGGGGGTGAGTGTGCGGGCGTTGTTCTCCTCGCCGACGGTGGCGGGGTTGGCGGCGGCGTCGGTGTCGGCGGGTGTGGTGGTCCCGGCGAACGGCATCCCGGCCGGTGCGGCTGCGATAGTGCCGCAGATGCTGCCGCTGGTGGACCTGACCGTCGAGGAGCTGGCGGGGATCACGGCGGCCTTCCCCGGTGGCGCGGCCAATATCGCGGACGTCTATCCGTTGGCGCCGTTGCAGGAGGGGATCTTCTTCCATCATCTGATGGCGGAGGGTGGTGATGGTCAGGACGTGTATGTGTTGCCGACGGTGCTGACGTTCGACGGCCGGGCGCGGTTGGATGCGTTCCTGGGTGCGTTGCAGTTGGTGGTGGATCGGCATGACATTCTGCGGACGGGTGTGTTCTGGCACGGGTTGCGGGAGCCGGTCCAGGTCGTCGCCCGCCGGGCCACCCTCCCCGTCGAAGAGATCGACCTTCAGACGTCCCCAGCCGCGGGCGGCTCGGGGCTCGATGCTGTGGCTCGCCTGCTGGCCGCCTGCCCGGCCTCGATGGATCTGACCCTCGCCCCTCTCCTGCGGGCGCGGATCGCGGCGGAGCCGGGGTCCGATCGGTGGCTGCTCCTGCTGCAGCGGCACCACCTGGTCACCGACCACACGGCGCTGGAAATCCTGCTCCAGGAGATCCGCGCGCTGCTGACAGGCCGCGCGGCTGAGCTGCCGACGCCGCTGCCGTTCCGTGACTTCGTTGCTCAGGCGCGGCTCGGTGTCTCGCGTGAGGAGCACGAGCGCTACTTCGCCGGCCTGCTCGGCGACGTCAGCGAGCCGACCGCCCCGTTCGGGCTGCTGGATGTGCGCGGCACGGCCGCGCAGGTGGTGGAGGCAAAGCGTCCGCTCGACGTCGAGCTTGTGGCCCGGGTGCGTGAGCAGGCGCGACGGCAGGGCGTGAGTGCGGCGACGCTGTTCCACGTCGCCTGGGCGCGCGTGGTGGCCGCCACGTCCAACCGCGACGACGCCGTGTTCGGCACCCTGCTCTTCGGGCGGATGAATGCGGGCAGTGGTGCGGACCGGGTGCCGGGACTGTTCATCAACACCCTGCCGGCCCGCGTGCCGACCGCAGGGGTGACGGTGGAGGACGCGGTGCGGGCCATGCGCGCGCAGCTCGCCGAGCTGCTGGTGCACGAGCACGCCCCGCTCGCCCTCGCGCAGAAGGCGAGCGGCATCGGCGGCTCCGCCCCGCTCTTCACCGCTCTCCTGAACTACCGCCACAACCAGCCGGGCACAGGAACCGACGATGCGCCCGGAACCGGCGATGCGTCCGGAACCGCCCTGGCCGGCATCGAGGTCCAGCACGGCCAGGACCGGACGAACTATCCGCTGACGATGTCGATCGACGACGACGGCACGGCTCTCGACATCACCGTCCAGGCGGTCACGCCGATCGATCCGGTATTGGTCTGCTCCCTGGTGCACACCAGCATGGAGGGGCTGATCGGCGCATTGGAGACGGCTCCACAGACGCCGCTGGACCGGATCGGCGTGCTCACGGAGGACCAGCACCGGACGATCCTGACCGACTGGAACGACACGGCGGCCGAGAGCCCGGCCGGGACCCTGCCGGAGCTGTTCGAGGCCCAGGCCGCGCGGACCCCGGAGGCGGTCGCGCTGGTCCAGGACGGCATCGAGCTCACCTACGCGGAGTTGAACGCCCGGGCCAACAGGTTGGCGCGGCTGCTGGTGCAGCGCGGCGTAGGACCGGATGTGTTGGTCCCGCTGCTGATGCAGCGCTCCGTGGACCTGGTCGTCGCGCTGCTGGCGGTGATGAAGGCCGGTGGCGCCTACGTTCCCATCGACTCCCGGGCGCCGGGCAGCCGGATGGGCGTGGTCTACCAGGACACCGGTGCTGCGCTGCTGCTGGTGGACGGCGCCACCCGGGGGCACGAGTTCGTCCGTGCGGTCGCCGCCGCCGGGGCGGAGGTCCTGCTGGTGGACGCGGAGGCCGGGACCGGCGGCGCGGAGAACCTGGCCGTGGCCAGCCACCCGGACCAGCGCGCCTATGTGATGTACACCTCCGGCTCCACCGGCGTGCCGAAGGGCATCGCCATCACCCATCGCGGGGTGGTGGACCTGGTCTCGGACCGCTGCTGGCGGGAGCCGGATCCGCAGCGCGTGCTGTTCCAGGCGCCGCACGCCTTCGACGCGTCGGTCTACGAGCTGTGGGTCCCGCTGACGGTCGGCGGCCGGGTCGTGGTGGCGCCGGAGGGCCGGCTCGACGCTGCGGGCATCCGGGCACTGCGGGCCCGGCACGGACTGACCCACATCCACCTCACCGCCGGACTCTTCCGGCTCCTGGCCGAGGACGACCCGACCGCCTTCGCCGGCGTCGAGGAGGTCAGCACCGGCGGCGACATCGTGCCCGCCTCCGCCGTCCGCCGACTGCTGGAGGCCTGCCCCGGGATCGTCGTCCGTAACACCTACGGTCCGACCGAGACGACGCTGTGCGCGACCCAGGTACCGGTGGTCGACGGAGACGGGGTCCCGACGGTGCTGCCGATCGGTCGGCCGATGGACAACACTCGTACCTACGTGCTGGACGCGGCGCTGTCTCCGGTACCGCCCGGCACCGAGGGGGAGCTCTACATAGCCGGGACCGGGCTGGCGCGGGGCTACCTCAACCGGCCGGACCTGACCGCCCAACGGTTCGTCGCCGACCCCTTCGGGGCCATGGGGTCGCGGATGTACCGCACGGGGGACCTGGCCCGCTGGACTGCCGACGGATCCCTGGAATTCGTCGGCCGGGCCGACGACCAGGTCAAGATCCGAGGGTTCCGGATCGAACTCGGCGAGGTCGAGGCAGTGCTGGGCCTGCATCCCGCAGTCGCGCACGCGACCGTCCTGGCCCGTGAGGACCGTCCGGGCGACAAGCGGCTGGTGGCCTACGCCGTCCTGGCCGACTCGCCGGCCTCGGCCGATTCACCCGATTCACCCGATTCACCCGACGCGCCCGCCTCGGCCGAGGGCCCGGTCACCGCCGACCGGCTGAGGCGGCACATCGCGGCCTCGCTGCCGGACTACATGGTCCCGACGGCGGTGGTGCTGCTGGACGTCCTCCCGGTCACGCCGAACGGGAAGGTGGACCGGAAGGCCCTGCCGGCCCCCGACGTCACGGTGACCGTCTCCGACCGGGCGCCGTCGACGCCGCAGGAGGAACTCCTCTGCGAGGTGTTCGCCCAGGTGCTCGGCCTACCGAAGGTCGGGGTCGACGACGACTTCTTCGCTCTGGGCGGGCATTCACTGCTGGCGACCCGCCTGGTCAGCCGGGTCCGCGCGCAGCTGAAGGTGGAGCTGCCGATCCAGGTCCTGTTCGAGGCGCCGACCGTGGCCGCACTGGCCGAACGACTTGCTTCTATGAAAAAGGCCAGGCCCGCGTTCCGGCCGATGCCCAGGCAGAGGGAGTTCTGATGATTCCGGTTTCTTATGCGCAGCAGCGGCTGTGGTTCCTGGGCGAGCTGGACGGCCCGAGTGCCGTCTACAACATCCCGCTGGCGCTGCGGTTGACCGGTGTCCTGGACTCGGAGGCCCTGGCCGCAGCACTGCAGGACGTGGTGGACCGGCACGAGGTGCTGCGTACGGTCTTCCCCGCAGTGGAGGGCATGCCGCACCAGCACATCCTGGAGCCGGACGCGGTCGGTCCGCTGCTGACGGTCGTCGAGGCCGGCGGGCTCGACCCGGCGGAGGTGGCTTCGGCGGTGGCCGAGGCGTCGGGCCACGTCTTCGACCTGGCCGCCGAAGTCCCTTTGCGAGCCTGGCTGTTCCGCACGGCCGCCGAGGAGCACGTGCTGTTGCTGGTGGTCCATCACATCGCGGGCGACGGTTGGTCGATGGGGCCGCTGGCCCGTGACGTGTCGGCGGCGTACGCGGCCCGGCTGGAGGGGCGTGCCCCCAGTTGGGTGCCGCTGCCGGGGCAGTACGCCGACTATGCGCTGTGGCAGGCGGAGCTGTTGGGCGAGGAGGACGACCCGGAGAGCCTCCTGTCCGAGCAGTTGGCCTACTGGCGGACCACGCTGGCTGATCTGCCGGAGGAGTTGGCCCTGCCGGGCGCCCGGCCTCGTCCGGCGGTGGCCAGCCATCGCGGCGGGACGGTCGAATTCGCGATCCCGGCCGAGCTGCACGCGCGGTTGGCCGGCTTGGCGCGGGCCGAGGGCGTGACGCTGTTCATGGTGCTGCAGGCAGCGCTGGCGGTACTGCTGTCACGTCTCGGCGCGGGCACGGACATTCCCATCGGCACGCCGGTTGCCGGGCGGGTCGACGAGGCGTTGGACGACCTGGTCGGGTTCTTCGTCAACAGCCTGGTCCTGCGGGCCGACCTGTCCGGCTCCCCGACCTTCACCCAGCTGCTGCAGCGGGTGCGCAAGGCGGGGCTCGGGGCCCTGGCCCACCAGGACGTGCCCTTCGAGCGCCTGGTGGAGACGCTGGCACCGACGCGTTCGATGTCCCGCCACCCACTCTTCCAGGTCATCCTGTCGCTCCAGAACAACGCCCAGGTCCAGCTGGACCTGCCTGGCCTCCGGGCGGTCCCGCTCGCTGCGGGGCAGGCCCCGGCCAAGTTCGACCTGGCCGTCACGCTGGCCGAGAGCTTCGGCGCGGACGGGTCGCCGGCCGGCCTGGGCGGAAGTCTGACCTTTGCCCTGGACCTGTTCGACGCGGCGGATGTGGAGTTGCTCGCGGAGCGGTTTGTGCGGGTGTTGGAGGGTGTGGTTGCTGATCCGGTCGGGTTGGTGGATCGGGTGGATGTTTTGGGTGTGGTGGAGCGTGAGGTGCTGCTGTGTGGTTGGAATGACACGGTGGTGGGGTTGCCTGCGTTGGGGTTGGCGGAGTTGTTTGCGGTGCAGGTGGGGCGGGTGCCTGATGCGGTGGCGGTGGTGTGTGGGGATGTTGAGCTGAGTTTTGCGGAGTTGGATGCGCGGGTGGGGTGTTGGCGCGGCGGTTGGTGGGGCTGGGGGTGGGTCCTGAGGTTGGTGTGGCGGTGTTGGTTGGGCGTTCTGTCGAGTTGGTGGTGGCGCTGCTGGCGGTGGTGCGGGCGGGGGGTTTCTATGTGCCGTTGGATGTGCGGTATCCGGTGGCGCATCGTGCGTTGATTGTGGCGGAGACGGGTGCGGGGGTGGTGTTGACGGATGGTGTGCTGCGGTCGCAGGCGGAGGGTTTGGGTCTGTCGGTCGTGGTGGTGGGCGAGGGTGAGGGCGAGGATTCCGGTGGGGAGGGGGATGGTGCTGGGTTGCCGTTGGTGGTGTCTGGTGCGGGTGTGGAGCGGTTGGCGTATGTGATGTATACGTCGGGGTCGACGGGGCGGCCCAAGGGTGTGGCGGTGTCGCAGCGTGATGTGGTTGCGTTGGCGTTGGATCGTCGGTTTGCGGGTGGGGCGATGGATCGGGTGCTGGTCCACTCGCCGCACTCCTTCGACGCCTCCACCTTCGAGCTGTGGGTACCACTGCTGACGGGGCGTCAGGCCATTGTCGCGCCCGCCGAGGAGCTCACCGCCGACGGCCTGGCGCAGCTTGTCTCGGCCCACGGAGTGACCGGGCTGTGGCTCACGGCCGGGCTGTTCGGATTCTTCGCGGAGGAGGATCCCGCCTGCTTCGCCGGTGTGCGGGAGGTGTGGACCGGCGGCGATGTCGTGTCGCCGGCCATGGTGGCACGGGTGCTGGACGCCTGCCCGGGAACAAACGTCGTCAATGGCTACGGACCGACGGAGACCACCACCTTTGCGCTCACCCACACTGCGACCGCCCTTGCCCAGGGCGATGTCGGTCGTGGTGTGCTGCCGATCGGTCGTCCGTTGGACAACACGTTGGTGTATGTGCTGGATGCCGGGTTGGGGCCGGTGCCGGTGGGTGGTGTGGGTGAGTTGTATGTGGCTGGTGCGGGTGTGGCTCGGGGGTATTTGGGTCGGCCGGGGTTGTCGGCGGAGCGTTTTGTGGCGGATCCGTTCGGTGGGGCGGGGTCGCGGATGTACCGGACCGGGGATCTGGTGCGTTGGAATGCGGATGGTGAGGTGGAGTTCGTCGGTCGGGCCGACGACCAGGTGAAGCTGCGCGGTTTCCGGATCGAACTGGGCGAGGTGGAGGCCGCACTCACGACCGACCCGGCAGTAGCGCGCGCGGTGGCCCTGGTGCGGGAGGACGCGCCGGGTGACAAGCGCCTGGTCGGGTACCTGGTCGCAGTCGACGCCGGCTCCCTGGACACGGCCGCGCTGCTGCGACGGCTGGCGGATGCGCTGCCGGAGTACCTGGTGCCGTCCGCCCTGGTGGTGCTGGACGCGCTACCGCTGACGGCCAACGGCAAGGTGGACCGCCGGGCGCTGCCGGTCCCGGAGCTGCGCGGGAGCGGCGAGGAGTTCCGGGAGCCGTCCTCCGTCCGGGAGGAACTGCTCTGCGAGGTCTTCGCGCAGGTGCTGGGCGTGGCGCGGGTGGGGGTGGACGACAACTTCTTTGCTCTGGGCGGGCATTCGCTGCTGGCGACACGGCTGGTGAGTCGGGTACGTGCGGTACTGGGCGTCGAGCTGTCGATCCGCACCCTGTTCGAGGCCCCCACGGTCGCGGCCCTGGCCGTCCGGCTGGACGTCGGCGACCGCGTACGTCGGCCGCTGCTTGCGACGCCGCATCCGGCGGCGGCCGCCGTGCCCGTGTCATTCGCGCAGCAGCGACTCTGGTTCCTCGGCGAGTTGGAAGGTCCGAGCGCCGCCTACAACATTCCCATGGTGCTGCGATTGGGCGGTCGTCTGGATGTCGCGGCGCTGGGCGCAGCGCTGATGGATGTGGTGGGTCGGCACGAGGTGCTGCGGACGGTGTTCGCTGCGGTCGACGGGCAGCCGCACCAGCTGGTTCGGGACGTGGAGTCGGTCGGTTCCCTGATGACGGTGGTGGACCTGGAGGGCGCGCGGCCCGAGGTCCTGGCGGAGGCAGTGGCCGAGGCGGCGGGGTACGTCTTCGATCTGGGCGTCGAGGCGCCGCTGCGGGCGCAGCTGTTCCGTGTCGATCCGGAACAGCATGTGCTGGTGCTGGTGGTGCATCACATTGCGGGTGATGGTTGGTCGTTGGGTCCGTTGGCGCGGGATGTGTCGGTTGCGTATGCGGCGCGTGCGGCGGGTGTGGTGCCGGGGTGGTCGTCGTTGCCGGTGCAGTACGGGGATTATGCGTTGTGGCAGCGTGGGTTGTTGGGTGATGCGGCTGATCCGGGGAGTGTTCTGTCGGAGCAGTTGGGGTACTGGCGTGGGGTGTTGGCGGGTGTGCCGGAGGAGTTGGTGCTTCCGGTGGATCGGTTGCGTCCGGCGGTGGCAAGTCATCGGGGTGGGACGGTCGGCTTCTCGGTGCCGGTTGAGTTGCACGAGCGGTTGGTCGGCTTGGCTCGTGCTGAGGGTGTGACGGTGTTCATGGTGTTGCAGGCCGCGTTGGCGGTGCTGCTGTCGCGTCTGGGTGCGGGGACGGACATCCCGATCGGTTCGCCGGTGGCGGGTCGTACGGACGAGGCGTTGGACGACCTGGTGGGGTTCTTCGTCAATACCTTGGTGCTGCGGACGGATGTGTCGGGTTCTCCGTCGTTCGTGGAGTTGCTGGGTCGGGTGCGGGAGGTGGGTCTGGGTGCGTTCGCGCATCAGGATGTGCCGTTCGAGCGTCTGGTGGAGGACCTGGCGCCGGCGCGTTCCATGTCCCGCCACCCGCTGTTCCAGGTGATGTTGACCCTGCAGAACAATGCCCGGGCGGTGCTGGACCTGCCGGGCCTCGATGTGGACGCGTTGCCCTCGGGTGACCTGGCGGCGCGGTTCGACCTGGCGTTCACGCTGAGTGAGGATTTCGGCGCTGGCGGCATGCCGGCTGGGCTGCGTGGGACATTGACGTTTGCCCGGGATCTGTTCGATGTGGGTTCGGTGGAGCTGTTGGTTGAGCGGTTCGTGCGGGTGCTGGGTGTAGTGGTGGGTGCGCCGGAGCGGTCGGTGGATCGGGTCGAGGTGCTGGGTGCGGCTGAGCGGTCGCGGATCGTCGGTGAGTGGAACGACACGGCGCATGAGGTGCCGTCCGGGGCGTTGCCGGAGTTGTTCGAGGCGCAGGTGGTGCGGACGCCGGATGCGGTGGCGGTGGTTGATGTTGTGGGGGCGTTGTCGTACGGGGAGTTGAATGCGCGGGCGAATCGGTTGGCGCGGTTGTTGGTGGGTCGGGGGGTGGGTCCGGAGTCGTTGGTCGGGGTGCTGATGGGGCGCTCGGTCGATCTGGTGGTGGCGTTGCTGGCGGTGTTGAAGGCCGGTGGTGCGTATGTGCCGATCGACCCGGACTACCCGGCCGACCGCATCGCCTACATGCTCGACGACGCCCAGCCTGCGGTGGTGCTGACCACGGTTGACTGCGCTGGGATCCTTGCAGGCCTGCCAGGGGTGCAGGCGCTGTCGGTCGACGACCCCGGGGTGGTGGATTCCCTGGCGGAGTTGGGTGCGGGCGACCTCACCGATGTGGAGCGGCACGGGCCGTTGGACGCTCGTCATCCGGCGTATGTGATTTATACGTCGGGGTCGACGGGGCGGCCGAAGGGTGTGGTGGTGGCGCATGGGGGGTTGGTGAACTATGTGGCGCGGTGTGTGGTGGTGTATCCGGAGTTGGGTGGGAGCACGTTGTTGCATGCGTCGATTTCGTTCGATGCGGGTGTGACGGGGTTGTACGGGGCGTTGGTGTGTGGTGGTCGGGTGTTTGTGGGGGCGGTGGATGAGGGGTTGCCGGGGTTGTTGGGTGGGGAGCGGTTGTCGTTCCTGAAGGCGACGCCGAGTCATCTGTCGTTCATGGGTGGGTTGGCGGGGGAGTGTGCGCCGGTCGGTCGGATGATGGTGGGTGGTGAGGCGTTGGGTGCGGTGCAGGCGGGGCAGTGGCGTGCGGCGCATCCGGGGGTGGAGGTGGTGAACCATTACGGGCCGACCGAGGTGACGGTGGGTTGTACGGATTTCGTGGTGGGTGGGGTGGCGGAGTTCGGTGGTGGTTCGGTGCCGATCGGTCGGCCGATGTGGAATACGCGGGCGTATGTGCTGGATGCCGGGTTGGGGCCGGTGCCGGTGGGTGTTGCGGGGGAGTTGTACTTCGCGGGGGCGCAGTTGGCGCGGGGGTATCTGGGTCGTCCGGGCCTGAGCGCTGAGCGGTTCGTGGCGGATCCGTTCGACGTGTCGGGGGCGCGGATGTACCGGACGGGTGATGTGGCGCGGTGGCGGGCGGACGGGAACCTGGAGTACCTGGGTCGGGCGGACGACCAGGTGAAGCTGCGTGGCTACCGGATCGAGCTGGGTGAGGTCGAGGCGGCGCTGGCGGGCTGCGCGGGTGTGGCACACGCGGTGGTGGTCCTGCGTGAGGACGTGCCGGGTGACCCGCGCCTGGTCGGCTACGCCGTCGCACAGGCCGGCACCGATCTGGACCCGGTGGAGTTGCGTGTGGCTGTCGGTGGCTCGTTGCCGGAGTACATGGTGCCGTCGGTGATCGTGGTCCTGGATGCGTTGCCGTTGACGGTGAACGGGAAGTTGGACCGTCGGGCGTTGCCGGTTCCGGTGGTGGACGCGGGGGGTGTGTATCGGGGTCCGTCGTCGGTGCGGGAGGAGGTGTTGTGCGAGGTTTTCGCGGAGGTGTTGGGTGTTGCCCGGGTGGGGGTGGATGACGATTTCTTCGCCCTGGGCGGGCATTCGCTGCTGGCGGTGTCGTTGGTGGAGCGGTTGCGGGTTCGTGGGGTGGGGGTGAGTGTGCGGGCGTTGTTCTCCTCGCCGACGGTGGCGGGGTTGGCGGCGGCGTCGGTGTCGGCGGGTGTGGTGGTCCCGGCCAACGGCATTCCGGCCGGTGCGGCTGCGATAGTGCCGCAGATGCTGCCGCTGGTGGACCTGACCGTCGAGGAGCTGGCGGGGATCACGGCCGCCTTCCCCGGTGGCGCGGCCAATATCGCGGACGTCTATCCGTTGGCGCCGTTGCAGGAGGGGATCTTCTTCCATCATCTGATGGCGGAGGGTGGTGATGGTCAGGACGTGTATGTGCTGCCGACGGTGCTGACCTTCGACGGTCGGGCGCGGTTGGATGCGTTCCTGGGTGCGTTGCAGTTGGTGGTGGATCGGCACGACATTCTGCGGACGGGTGTGTTCTGGCACGGGTTGCGTGAGCCGGTCCAGGTCGTCGCCCGCCGGGCCACCCTCCCCGTCGAAGAGATCGACCTGGATACCTTCCTCGGTGGTGTCCCGGAGGCTGGGTCCGAGGGCGATCGCCCGCCTCTCGATGCGGTGGCGCGGCTGCTGGCTGCACCGCGCTCGTCGATGGACCTGACCCGTGCGCCCCTGCTGCGGGCGCGGATCGCGGCGGAGCCGGGGTCCGAGCGGTGGCTGCTCCTGCTGCAGCGGCACCACCTCGTCAGTGATCACACGGCGTTGGACGTGCTGATGGCGGAGATTCGAGCGATCCTGGTCGGCCGCGCGGCTGAGCTGCCGACGCCGCTGCCGTTCCGTGACTTCGTTGCCCAGGCCCGGCTCGGCGTCTCGCGTGAGGAGCACGAGCGCTACTTCGCCGGCCTGCTCGGCGACGTCGACGAGCCGACGGCTCCGTTCGGACTGCTGGATGTGCGTGGGGACGGTTCCCGGGTGGCCGAGGCGCGGCGGCCGTTGGACGCGGAGCTTGCGGCGCGGCTGCGCGAGCAGGCCCGACGGCTGGGGGTGAGCCCGGCGACGCTGTTCCACGTGGCCTGGGCGCGCGTGGTGGCCGCCACGTCCAACCGCGACGACGTCGTCTTCGGGACGATTCTGTTCGGGCGGATGAATGCGGGTAGCGGTGCGGACCGGGTGCCGGGGCTGTTCATCAACACTCTGCCGGTTCGGGTGCCGACGGCCGGGGTGGGTGTGGAGGACGCGGTGCGTGCCATGCGCGCGCAGCTGGCCGAGCTGCTGGTGCACGAGCACGCCCCGCTCGCCCTGGCCCAGCGCGCCAGCGGCATCGGCGGCACCGCCCCGCTCTTCACCACCCTGCTCAACTACCGCCATCACCAGCTGTCTCCGGGCACCGACACTGCGGCTGAGGCCACACTGCCCGGTATCGAGGCCAGGCACGGTCGGGACCGCACCAACTACCCGCTGAACATGTCGGTCGACGACAACGGCACCGGATTCACCCTGACCGTGCAGGTGGTCGACCCGGTCGCCCCTGAGCTGGTCTGCGACCTCGCCGCCACCGCCCTTGCGGGGCTGGTCGGCGCGTTGGAGGCAGCTTCACCCACGCCGCTCGACCGGATCGGCGTGCTGACGGACGACCAGCGCCGGATGATCCTGACCGACTGGAACGACACGGCGGCCGAGATCCCTGCGGCCACACTGCCGGAGCTCTTCGAGGCCCAGGTCGTGCGGACGCCGGACGCGGTCGCCCTCGTACTGGAGGACGACGAGTTCACCTACGCCGAGCTGAATGCGCGCGCCAACCGGCTGGCGCGGCTGCTGGTGCAGCGCGGCGTGGGGCCGGAGTCGCTGGTCGCGGTGGCCATGGAGCGCTCGGCCGAGATGGTGGTCGCGCTGTTGGCCGTGCTCAAGGCCGGCGGCGCCTACGTCCCCGTCGACCCCGACTACCCGGCCGATCGGATTGCCGTCGTGCTGGCGGATGCCCGGCCCTCGCTGCTGCTGGCGACGGTCGAGTGCGCCGCCGCTGCGGGGGAGTTCACCGGGGAGCGGCTGCTGGTCGACGGTGCGGAGGCCGCCGGCCTCCTCGCCGCACTCGGGACGTCCGACCTGGCGGCCGCCGACCGGCAGTCGGCGCTGACCTCGCTCAATCCGGCGTATGTGCTGTTCACATCCGGCTCGACGGGCCGTCCCAAGGGCGTCGCGGTTCCGCACGCCGGAGTGGTCAACCTGCTGCGGCGGCTCCAGCACGACCACCGACTGAGTGCGTCGGACCGGGTACTGCAGAAGACGCCGTTCGGCTTCGACGTGTCGGTCTGGGAGTTCTTCTGGCCGCTGCTGGAGGGCGCGACGCTGGTGCTCGCGCGCCCGGGCGGGCACCGCGACCCGGCCTACCTGGCCGAGGTGATCCAGCGTCAGCGGATCACCGTCACCCACTTCATCCCCTCCATGCTCCAGGCCTTCCTCCGCGAGCCTGCCGCAGCCTCCTGCGGTGGTCTGCGCGTGGTGTTCAGCGGCGGTGAGGCGCTCACCGCCGAGCTCCGCGACGCTGTCGGCCGGGTGCTCGACGTGCCGCTGTACAACCAGTACGGGCCGACCGAGGCGTCGGTCGACGTGACGTCCTGGTCGTGCGCGGAGAGGAGCGACGGTGCGACCGTGCCGATCGGGCGACCGGTGTGGAACACCAGCGTGTATGTGCTGGACGCTGGACTCCGTCCGGTGCCGGTCGGCGTTGCGGGCGAACTGTACCTGGCCGGCGCGCAGTTGGCGCGTGGCTACCACGGCCGTCCCGGCCTGACCGCCGAGCGGTTCGTGGCGGATCCGTTCGGCCGGGTCGGGACGCGGATGTACCGCACCGGCGATCTGGCGCGGTGGCGGGCGGACGGGAACCTGGAGTACGTCGGCCGGGTCGATGAGCAGGTGAAGCTGCGGGGCTACCGGATCGAGCTGGGCGAGGTCGAGGCGGCGCTGGCGGGCTGCGCGGGTGTCGCGCATGCGGTGGTCGTGGTGCGTGAGGACGTGCCGGGTGACCGGCGGCTGGTCGGCTACGCCGTCGCGCAGGCCGGCACCGATCTGGATCCGATGGAGCTGCGGTCGGTCGTGGCGGGTGTGTTGCCGGAGTACATGGTGCCGTCGGCTGTGGTGGTGTTGGATGCGTTGCCGTTGACGGTGAACGGGAAGTTGGACCGTCGGGCGTTGCCGGTTCCGGCGATGGTGCTGTCGGACGGCGTGTTCCGGGGTCCGTCGTCGGTGCGGGAGGAGGTGTTGTGCGAGGTTTTCGCGGAGGTGCTGGGCGTTGCCCGGGTGGGGGTGGATGACGACTTCTTCGCCCTGGGTGGGCATTCGCTGCTGGCGGTGTCGTTGGTGGAGCGGTTGCGGGTTCGTGGGGTGGGGGTGAGTGTGCGGGCGTTGTTCTCCTCGCCGACGGTTGCGGGGTTGGCGGCGGCGTCGGTGTCGGCGGGTGTGGTGGTCCCGGCCAACGGCATCCCGGCCGGTGCGACTGCGATAGTGCCGCAGATGCTGCCGCTGGTGGACCTCACGGATGACGAGCTGGCCGGGATCACGGCGGCCTTCCCCGGTGGTGCGGCCAATGTCGCGGACGTCTACCCCTTGGCGCCGTTGCAGGAGGGGATCTTCTTCCACCATCTGATGGCAGCCGGAGACGGCGGTGAGGACATCTACGATCTGCCGACCGTCCTCGTCTTCGACGGCCGGGCGCGGTTGGATGCGTTCCTGGGTGCGTTGCAGTTGGTGGTGGACCGGCACGACATTCTGCGGACGGGTGTGTTCTGGCACGGGTTGCGGGAGCCGGTCCAGGTCGTCGCCCGCCGGGCCACCCTCCCCGTCGAAGAGATCGACCTGGCAGCGGCATCGGCAGTGGCCGTCGGGCAGGACCAACAGAACCATGACGCGGTGGCGCGGCTGCTGGCTGCACCGCGACCGTCGATGGACCTGACCCGTGCGCCCCTGCTGCGGGCGCGGATCGCGGCGGAGCCGGGGTCCGAGCGGTGGCTGCTCCTGCTGCAGCACCACCACCTCGTCAGCGACCACACGGCGCTGGACGTGCTGATGGCGGAGATTCGGGAGATCCTGGCCGGGCGCGCGGCTGAGCTGCCGACGCCGCTGCCGTTCCGTGACTTCGTTGCTCAGTCGCGGCTCGGCGTCTCGCGTGAGGAGCACGAGCGCTACTTCGCCGGCCTGCTCGGCGACGTCGACGAGCCGACCGCCCCGTTCGGGCTGCTGGATGTGCGCGGGGACGGCTCCCAACTGGCCGAGGCGCGGCGTCCGCTGGACGCGGAGCTTGCGGCCCGGCTGCGCGAGCAGGCCCGGAGGGTCGGGGTGAGCCCGGCGACGGTGCTCCATGTCGCCTGGGCCCGGGCGGTCGCGGCGACCTCGCACCGCGAGGACGTGGTCTTCGGCACCGTGCTCTTCGGGCGGATGAATGCGGGCAGCGGTGCGGACCGGGTGCCGGGGCTGTTCATCAACACTCTGCCGGTGCGGGTGCCGACCGCCGGGGTGGGCGTGGAGGACGCGGTGCGGGCCATGCGCGCGCAGCTGGCCGAGCTGCTGGTGCACGAGCACGCCCCGCTCGCCCTGGCCCAGCGCGCCAGCGGCATCGGCGGCACCGCCCCGCTCTTCACCGCCCTGCTCAACTACCGCCACAACAGCCGGGCCGAGGAAGCCGCCGGTGCGCCCGCGACCGGCGGCCGTTCCTCCGGGATCGAGGTACGGCACAGCCGGGAACGCACCAACTACCCGCTGACGATGTCGGTCGACGACAACGGCACCGGCTTCGTCCTCAGCGTCCAGGCGGCCGCGCCGATCGACCCGAAGTCGGTCGTGGAGGTGACCCGCACGGTGCTGGAGGGAGTGGTCTCCGCGCTGGAGTCGGCTCCGCACACACCCCTCGACCGGGTCGACGTCCTCGACCGGGACGAGCGCGAGCGGCTGACGCTTGCGTGGAACGACACCGCGACGGAGCTTCCCGCCGCCGGGCTGACGGAGCTGTTCCGGGCCCGGGCGGCACGGACTCCCGACGCGGTGGCCGTCGTCTCCGACGGCGTTGAATGGACCTTCGCCGAGCTGGACGACCGGGCCGAGCGACTCGCCCGCCACCTGTTGGAGCTGGGCGTGGGCGCGGGTGCGGAGCGCGGCGTGGCCGTACTGATGCAGCGCTCCGCCGACCTGGTCGTCGGCCTGCTGGCGGTGGTCCGGGCCGGGGGCTACTACGTCCCGCTGGACTCCCGTTACCCGGATGCTCATCGCGCGCTGATTGTCGCGGAGACCCGCGCCGACGTGGTCCTCACCGACGCCGTGCACTACGAGCAGGCGCTCGGCCTGGGCCCGGCGGTCACGGTCGTGGTCGTGGACAAGGCCGTCGCCGAGGCGCCGCCCCTGGCAGCGAACCCGGCAGACGCGGATGCGGACACTCGCGCCGACGCCGGGCGGCTTGCGTACGTGATGTACACCTCGGGCTCGACCGGGCGGCCGAAGGGCGTCGCGGTCACCCAGCGGGATGTCGCGGCACTGGCCCAGGACCGGCGCTTCGCGGGGGAGGGGCTGCGACGGGTGCTGCTGCACTCGCCGCACTCCTTCGACGCCTCCACCTTCGAGCTGTGGGTGCCGCTGCTGACCGGCGGCCGGGTGGTGGTCGCGCCCGAGGGCGAGCTGACAGCGGCCTCCCTGGAACGGACGCTGGCGGACGGCGGGGTGACCGGACTGTGGCTGACGGCGGGTCTCTTCGCCCTCGTCGCCGAGGAGTCGCCGTCCTGTTTCGCCGGCGTGCGCGAGGTCTGGACCGGCGGTGACGTGGTGTCACCGACGGCTGTCGAGCGGGTGCGTGCCGCCTGCCCGGGCATCCGGGTGGTCAACGGCTACGGCCCCACCGAGACCACCACCTTCGCGACCACCCACACCGTCGCGCCGGCGGCGGTGTCGGCGGAGCCGACCGGGTCCGCGCCGCGCGCGCTGCCGATCGGGCGTCCGCTGGACAACACCCGGGCCTACGTCCTGGACGCGGCGCTGCGCCCGGTGCCGGTGGGCTGCGCGGGTGAGCTGTACCTCGCCGGATCCGGCCTGGCCCGGGGCTACCTGGACCGCCCCGGGGCGACCGCCGAGCGCTTCGTGGCGGATCCCTTCGGCCCGGCCGGGGAACGGATGTACCGCACCGGCGACCTGGCCCGTTGGTCCGGTGACGGCGAGCTGGACTACCTCGGCCGGGCCGACGACCAGGTGAAGCTGCGCGGCTTCCGGATCGAACCGGGCGAGGTCGGGGCCGCGCTCACCGCGCTGCCCGGCGTCGCCCACGGCCTCGCCGTCGTCCGTGAGGACGTCCCCGGCCACAAGCGCCTGGTCGGCTACGTCGTGCCCACCGACGCGGCCCGCGCGGACGGTTCGCTCGACCCGGCGGCGGTGCGGGCCGGACTGGCCGCCGTGCTCCCGGAGTATCTGGTCCCGGCCGCCGTCGTGGTGCTGGAGGCGCTGCCGCTGACGGTCAACGGCAAGCCGGACCGCCGGGCGCTGCCCGCGCCCGACCTGCCCGCGCCCTCGGACCGGACGCCGCGCACACCGCAGGAGGAGGTGCTGGCCGCGCTGTTCGCCGAGGTCCTCGGACTGGAGCGGGTCGGCATCGACGACGACTTCTTCGACCTCGGCGGCCACTCCCTGCTGGCCACCCGGCTGCTCAGCCGGCTGCGCACGGTCCTGGGCGTGGAGGCGGCGCTGCGGGACCTGTTCGAGGCGCCCACGGTGGCGGGTCTGGCGGAACGGCTCCGCGACGGGGCCGGACTCGGTGACAAGTTCGCCGAGTTGATGCCACTGCGGCTGGAGGGCGACCGCGCACCGGTGTTCTGCGTGCACGCCGGGTACGGGGTCGGCCTGGGCTACAGCCGGCTGCTGCCGCACCTGCCGGGCCACCCGCTGTACGCGCTGCAGGCCCGAAGCCTGACCCGGACCGACCGGCTGCCCACGAGCGTGGAGGAGATGGCCGCCGACTACGTGGCCCTGATCCGCACGGTCCAGCCCTCGGGCCCGTACCACCTGCTGGGGCACTCCTTCGGCGGTCTGGTCGTGCATGCCATGGCCGGCCGGCTGCAGGGGCTCGGCGAGGAGGTCGCCGTGCTGGCGGTGCTGGACACCTACCCCTTCGCCGCCTATGCGGCGCCGGTGGTGGAACGCGACGAACAGGAGACCCTCGGCGTCTTCCTGGAGCTGTTCCAGGCTCCGCGCCCGAGCCCGGAGGGAGTGCCGCTCACCCGGGAGCAGGTCGTCCAGACCCTGGTCGACAGCTCCTTCTCCTCCTTCTCGGCCGAGGACCTCGCCGCGATGGGCGACGCCTGGGAGCGCCACATCCGGATGATGCGGGCCTTCACCCCGGGGCTGTACCGGGGTGACGTGCAGTTCTTCACCGCGACCCGGAAGCGCGCCGACGACGCCCCGACCGCTGCGGCCTGGAGCGGGCACGTCGACGGCCGGATCGTCGACCGGCACCTCGACGCGACGCACCACGGCCTGATGGACGCGGCGCCGATGGCCGAGATCGGCCGGGTCATCGCGGAGGAGGCCCGCCGGATGCGCGGTTAGCCGGTACCGAGCGTCCGCTCACAGCTCCCGCCCCGACCGTTCGTGGTGAATGACCGGTCGGGGCGGGAGCTCGGCGGCGGCTCAGGCGTCCTCGGTGACGACCTCGACCCGGTCGGGGTAGAAGGCGACGTGTCCGGCGATGGCGGCGACCGACGGGTACGGCTCGCGGTAGCCCCAGACGGCGTCGGCCAGTCGTCCGTTCGCCTCCGCCCCCGCCTCCGGCAGGACGATGCTCCAGTAGGAGGCGTCGCCCTTGTACGGGCAGTAGGTCCCGGTGTCGGTGGCGGTGAGCAGGGCCTGGTCGACGTCTTCGAGCGGGATGTACTGCACCGGCGGGTAGGACGCCTCGCGCAGCGTCAGTGCGCGGGTGCTGTCGGCCACCACGGTGCCGCCGACCCGGGCCACCACCCGGGCGGCGGTCGGCTCGACGGTGATCGGGTGGTCGGGTCCGGGGATTCTCGGTTCGCGCGTGGCCATCTGACTCTCCTCGGCTGCGGTCGACGTGCTGTCACTGCTTACGTGCATCTGTGCTTGCGTGCTTGCCTTCAGAAGCAGCGGTCGGACGCCGTGACTTGTTCCCGGGCGTCCCCGTTGCGGCTCAGCCCCGTGAGCGCAACTGCTTCAGCAGGGCGATGTCGCGGGTGTGCAGGGCGCCCTCGACCCGGTCCGGGGCGTCCCGGTCGTCCGGGGTCTCGATGATCAGCGGGACGCCCTCGGTGGCCGGGTGGGTGAACAGTCCGGCGAAGGGGTCCGCGCCGATGTGTCCGGCGCCGATGTTGGCATGGCGGTCCTTGCGGGCCCCGGTGACGTCCTTGGAGTCGTTGGCGTGGATCAGCCGCAGCCGTCCCGGCCCGGCGGCGGCCACCAGCTCGTCCAGCATCCCCGCGACGCCGCCGGGCGCGGCCAGGTCGTGTCCGGCCGCGAACGCGTGGCAGGTGTCCAGGCAGACGCCGACCAGCGGGTGGCGCTCCAGTGCCTCGGTGTAGTCGGCGAGGTCGCCCATCCGTGCGCAGAGCGAACTGCCCTGGCCGGCCGTGGGCTCCAGCAGCAGCCAGGGGGCGTCCGGACCGTAGCCGTCCAGCTCGTCGAGGAGCGGCAGCATCCCGTCGTGCACCTGGCGCAGCGCCTCCGCCGGGGTGCCGCAGAGCGCGGAACCGGTGTGCACCACCACGCCCTTCGCACCGATGGCGTGCGCCCGGTGCAGCGAGTGGCGCAGCGACTCGCCGGAGCGCTCACGGGTCGCGGCCGAGTCCGAGCCGAAGTTGATCAGGTACGGGGCGTGCACGTAGGCGGCGATGCCGCGCTCCGCGCAGCCCGCGCGGAAGGCCTCGTCCTGCCGGGGGTTGCCGGCCGGGGTGGCCCAGCCCCGGGGGTTGGCGACGAAGACCTGGACGCTCTCCGCGCCCACCTTGTCCGCGTAGGCCAACCCGGTGCCGGCCAGCCCTCGCCCGGCGACGGGGACATGGGCGCCGACCGGGTTGCGTGGCGTGGACGTGATCATCCCCCGAGGATCGCACATCCGCGCAGGCCGGCCCCGGGCGGCGTCCTCCGGCCCCGGGCGCTCCCGCACTCAGGCACTCAAGCTCAAGCACTCGGGCGCTCGGGCACTGCGCGGTGTCAGACCCGGACCTGGGACAGCCAGTCCAGCGTGCTGCGGGTCTCGGCGACCAGCGGGTGGTGCGGGCCGTGCAGCCGCTCGGCGTCGAGGAGGAGGCGCAGCAGTACCGCGCGGGCGCCTGCCCGGTCGCCGGTGCCGAGCAGCAGCCGTGCCGTCCGGCGGCGGATCTCCAGCGGCAGCGCGGGGTCGGCGGCCGCCTGCTGCTCGAACTGCGGCAGCAGGGCCCGGTACTCGGCCAGCGCGGGCAGCGCCTCGCCCAGCTGCTCCAGGCACTGGGCCGCCTCGTAGCGGAACCGCAGGACGACGGGGTCGGCCGGTCCGGCCTCGGCGGCGGCGTCCATGGCCAGCCTGCGCAGCTCCGGGAGCGCGGCGTGGAACTGGCCGTCCTCCATCAGCGTGGCCGCGTACTGCTTGCGCAGCATCCTGACGACGGGCGAGTCGGGGCCGTGCTCGGCCTCGGCGACCGGCACCGCGTCGCCGAGGACCTTCACGGCCTGGGTGATCCGGCCCGAGTCGAGCAGGCGCTTCACCTCGTCCACTGCGGCGGCGACCGGCAGCGGGCGGACGGCCGTGGCCGGGACGGGTGCTGGCAGGGGCGGGGCACCGGCCGCGCGGGGGTCGGGCCAGGGAGCGTGAGGGCGCCGGAACGGCCGGGTGGGGTCCATCGGCTCGGCCGGTCCGCCGAAGCCGGCCGGGCCGGCCAGCAGCGGGGCCAGGTGTCGGTAGACCTCGTGCGCGTCGGCGGGCCGGTGCTGCGGGTCCTTGGCGAGCAGCCGGAGCACCAGCGCCTCCAGGGGCTCCGGCACCTCGGGCCGGAGCCGGCGCAGCGGCAGCGGCGGCTCGTAGAGGTGGCGGTGCAGCACGCCCAGCGCCGAGCTGCCCGGGAACGGGACGCTGCCGCTGAGCAGTTCGTGCAGCACCGCGCCGAGCGCGTAGAGGTCGGTGCGCGGGCCGACCGTACCGTCCATGGCCTGCTCGGGCGCCATGTACGAAGGGCTGCCGATGGGTGAGCCGGTGCGGGTGAGCCGGGTGGTGTCCGCGTCCAGGACGGAGGCGATGCCGAGGTCCAGGACGACCAGGGTGCCGTCCGGACGGATCATCAGGTTGCGCGGCTTCAGGTCGCGGTGGACCACCGGGACCGCGTGCACCGCCGCCAGTACCGAGCAGAGCTGCGCCGCCACCGCGACCGCCCACGGCCACGGGTAGGGGTCGTGCTCGGCGAGGTGGTCGGCCAGGTCGGCGCCCGCGATGTACTGCATCACCAGGTACAGCTCGTCGCCGTCGCTGCCCGCGTCGTGGACCGTGACCAGGCCCGGGTGGTCGACCTGGGCGGTGACCCGCCACTCACGGGTGAAGCGGCGGCGCAGCTCGTCGCCGTCCTCCTCGGCCGTGGACAGCTCGGGGCGGAGCAGCTTGACGGCCACCCGCCGGCCAAGCCGGCTGTCGAAGGCCGACCAGACCTGGCCCATGCCGCCCTGTCCGATCAGCGTGGCCAGCTCGTAGCGTCCGCCGACGGTCCGTCCGCTCACTGCGCCTGCTCCTGCGCGTGCAGATAGGCGCTCAACTCGTCGAGTTCGGCCCGCACCTGATCGATGCGCCCGCCGGCCGGGGCCGCGGGCATACCCGGCGGAGCCGGGCGGGCGGGGTAGGGCGGCGGCGTGGAGGGCGGCGGCGTGGAGTACGGCGGAGTGCCCGCGTTCGGGTACTGGTACGGGCGCGGGTACGGCGCCGGGTACGGCTGCGGATAGCCGGGAACGGGGAGGTAGGCCCGCCCGCGCCGCGGGTTCTGCCAGCGCAGTTCGGCGACCAGGAAGTACAGCGGGCAGAGCAGGGCGAGCCCGAGGATGTCCATCAGGCCGACGACGGTCTGCCAGTTGTCGTCGTTGTCGGTCGTTCCGATCAGGGCGAAGCCTGCGACGGACAGCAGGGCCACGGTGCCGCACAGGGCCCAGTCCCTTGCCCGGCGGCGGACCGCCGCCACCCGGACCAGCGGCACGAAGGCCAGGCCGCCGAGGGTGAGCGGCGGCACCAGCACCAGCAGGATGCGCAGGGCCACGATCCCCACCCACGACGCCGTGCTGCGGCGCGGAGGTGGCATCGGGGTGTGGCCGGCCATGGCGTGGCTCCTGGCAGTGGGGGTGGTGCGGGCAGTGGGGTGAGCCTAGCGATTCCGCCCCCGTCCGCGCGCACCGCCTCAGGAGGGGCGGACGCTGCCGTCGGTGAGCCCGTCGTACAGGCCCTGGACGAGCTGTCCGCCGAGCGTGCCGGCCAGCCGCAGGGCCTCCTCGAAGGCAGCGAGGGTGCGGAACCGCTCGCCGTAGCGCCGCTGCTCCGCCAGCGGCAGCCGGGGGAGCTGGAGCCGGCGCACGTCCAGCCGGGTGGAGCTGGTGGTGAAGCTGCTGGCCTGCCGGTTGTTGGCGGTGCCGCGCAGGAATCCGGCCAGGAACCAGGGGTCCAGCGCCTCCGGGTCGGGGCGCAGCAGGTACACATTGCGGCCCACTGCGGCGCCCGCCGTCATGGGGTCGACGATCCGGGCCACCGCGCCCCGGCCGAGGACCGGGACGACGACGTCGCCGAGCCGGGTGAGCACGGGCTCCTCCTCGTCCCCCTCCGGCAGCACGCCCGAGGGGGGATTCCCGGCGACCACGTCGTGTTCGGTCAGCACGGCCGGGACCGGCGCGCCGCCGGGGACGCCGCCGGCCGGGACCGCACCCGCTCCGCCGGCCCGCATCAGCAGCGCGCCCGCCCGGGCGAGTTCACCGACGCTGGTCAGCGGCCAGTGCGCGGGAGCTCCGCGTTCGCCGCCGAGGGGCGCGAGTTCGACGGTGCGCTGCAGGGTGTCGGTGAGCCGTGCCCGGATCTCGTCCAGCCCACCGGCGCCTCCGCCGACCGGCGACGGCGGCAGGTGGCGGGCGGGGGCGAGGTCGACGTCGTCGTCGAGCAGGTCGATCAGCGGCAGGGTGCGGCTGATGCCGGGTCGCTCCGGCAGCGCTCCGTGCCGGTCGAAGGCGCGCCACGCCTCCAGCACGGTGGTGCGGACCGTCTGCCAGGGCAGCTTCTCCTGAGCGGTCGGCAGCTCGCCGGTGTCCACCAGCAGCAGTTGCTGCGGCTGGGGCACGCCCGCGCCGGGGCGGCGCAGCACCCACAGGTGCAGCGGGATGCCGTACGGCGGGGCGGCCCCGGCGGGCAGGGCGATGACCGCGCGCAGCGCCCCCCGGCGCAGCAGGTCGGCCCGGATCCGGCGTCCGGAGCGGCGCGAGGCGGCGGCGGGCGGCATCAGCAGCACGACCGTGCCGCCCTCGCGGGCCCGGGCCAGCGCGTGCTGCACCCACGCCAGTTCGGACTCGGTGCGCGGCGGGAACCCGTACTCCCACCGCGCGTCGTAGGCGAGTTCGTCGTGGCCCCAGTTGCGTTCGTTGAACGGCGGATGGCAGAGCACGGCGTCGGCGCCGAGGCCGGGGAAGGCGTCGGCGCGCAGGCTGTCGCCGACCCGGACGCGGACCGGGCCGTCCGTGCGGAGGGCGAGGCGGAGGGCGGTGAGCGCGGCGAGGTCCGGGTCGGCCTCTTGGCCGCAGACAGCCGCAGTGGCCTCTTGGCCGCAGACAGCCGCAGTGGCCTCTTGGCCGCAGACAGCCGCAGTGGCCTCCTGGCCGCTGACGGTCGCCGTGGCAACCAGCCCGCTGACGGCTGCCGTGGCCTCGGCCGCGACCAGCAGTCCGCCGAAGCCGCAGGCCGGGTCGAGCACGGTCCGGTCCGCGCCGGCGGCGCAGCCGCCCCCGGCGAGCTCGGCCATCAGCTCGGCGGGCTCGGCAGGCGTCAGCGTGTACTGGCGCGGCCCGGACTCCAGGTGACGCCCCAGCAGGAACTCGTACGCCGACCGGGGGCCGAGCTCCCCGGCCAGCTCGGCGCCGCTGCGCAGCAGCGGCAGCCGGGCGGGCAGCTCCTCGGCCGTCGGCACCGGCACCGGATGGCCCTCGCCCAGACGGTCGCGCAGCACCTCGGCCAGCGCCCGGGGCAGCCGGTCCGCCGGTGCCTGGCCGGTCGCCCCGGTCGCCCCGGTCGCCCCGGTCGCCCCGGTCAACTCGGCCCAGGATCCAGGCTGTTCGCGGATGAGCAGCAGCACGGCGCCGACCTGCCGCAGGGCGGCGGCAGCCCCGGCAGGGTCCTGTTCGACCTGCTGCCAGACCCGTTCGCGCAGCGGGACCAGGGTGAGCTTGCCCTGGGTGCGCAGCCACTCCTCGACCTCGTGGAGGGCGAAGGTCGGGCTGGTGTCGGTGCCGCCGACGGCCGAGGGGAAGTCCGCGTGGCGGCGGCGCCAGTTGCTGACCGCGGCGCGGCCGACCCCGGCCAGTCGGGCGATCCCGCCCGCCGTGACCTCGGTCCTGCTGTCCGGCGTCCTGTTCTCCGGCACGTGCGGGCCCTTCTGCGGCGGGGTGGGCGGCTGAACGCCGATCATACACAGTCGCCTCGACTGGGTCGCTTCACAGATTTTTGTTGTGTTGACGCGGTTCACGGCCTATAATCTTATTACCTCGCCGATCACCGGCACCCCCGTCAGTACCCAGCCCGGAAGGGGCACTTCCGCATGTCTCGACACCTTCGCCGTCCCGTCATGGCCGCCCTCTGCGCCACGGCAGTTGTCGGGCTCGCCGCCTGCTCCTCGGCCACTCAGGCGTCCACCTCCCCGGGATCCGCGACCGGCGGCGGCAGCAGCACCAAGGCCGCCGCTGCGACCGACCCCAACGCCGGCCTGCTCACCGGCACCAAGCTGGCGTCCATGCTGCTGCCCGCGAGCGCCATGCCGGGCTCGCTCAAGCCGGACCCGAGCGGCTCGGTCAACACCGGCACCGTGTTCAACGAGCCCTCCTCGGCCGCGGTCCCGGCCTCGAAGGCCTGCGCGTCGCTGGACGGGACGGCGTGGATCAACGTGGCCGGGGTCGGCAGCGGCTCCTTCGCCCAGGGCGACTTCACCGACAGCTACAGCAACCTGCTCGGGCAGGAGGTCGACGCGTACCGGGGCAGCGACGCGCAGACCGTCATGACCGACCTGCGGCACGTCTTCGCCGAGTGCGCCACCTTCCAGCTCAACCAGGGCGGCAAGAACTACACCCAGAAGCTCACCGCCAAGACCCTGCCCGGCGTCGGTGACGACACGGTCGAGGCGGTCTTCACCTCCCCCTCGTTCCTCGGCGGCACCACCCTGGTCGCCAGCCGGGTCGGGAACCTCGTGGTCACCGTCGTCTACAGCGACCAGGGCAGCACCGGCGGGGCCGCCGTGGGGCTGGCGAAGCGCATCGTCAAGAACGCCGCCGCCCACTGACTGAACGCCGCCGCCCACTGACTGCACTGCTCCGCCACCGGAGGCCGGCCGCCGGGGGCGGCACGGCAGCCCGCCCCGGACCGCCCGGCGACGCGGCCCGGGCGGGCCGGAACGAGCCGGGGCGGTCCGGGGCGCGCCGGGCGGCACCCGGAGTGCGGCGGTAAGATCCAGTCATGGGTGAGCGACTCGTCGCGCCCGGCGCGCCACAGCTCCTGCTGGAGACGGACGGCGATTCCCAACTGATCAGCCCGAGCCGCAGCTACCACGTCGGCCGCGACCCGGTGAGCGACATCGTGCTCGACGACCCCCGGGTCTCCTGGCACCACGCCGTCCTGCACGTGGGCGACGGCCACTGGGTGCTCGACGACAGCGACAGCACCAACGGCACCTTCACCGAGGGCCGTCCGGTGCACCACCTCGACGTCGGCCCCGGCAGCGTGGTCCGCTTCGGCAATCCGGCCGACGGCCCCCGGGCCGTGCTCAGCCTGCTCCCGCAGCCTTCGGACCTCACGCCCGCGCCCTCGGCGCTGACCGCCATCACCGGCTCCCGCCGCCCGCCGACCGCCATCCGCCGACTGCCCGAGCGGCTGACCCGGATCGGCCGCGCCACCGACAACGACCTAGTCGTCGACGACCTCGCGGTCTCCCGGTACCACGCCGAGCTGCGGGCCACCGGCGACGGCCGGTACGAGATCGTCGACCTGCGCAGCCACAACGGCACCTTCCTCAACGGCGCCCCGGTGGACCGCTCCCCGGTCGGCGAGGGGGACCTGATCGGCATCGGACACGCCGTGCTCTGCCTGGTCGGCGACCAGCTGCAGGAGTTCGTCGACGACGGCGCGGTCTCGCTCGACGTCCAGGACCTGCTGGTCCGGGTGGGCGGCGGCAGCGACGGCGGCGGCAGGACGCTGCTGGACCGGGTCTCCTTCCCGGTGGGGGAGAAGTGCCTGCTGGCCGTCGCCGGACCCAGCGGCGCCGGGAAGTCGACCCTGCTCAACGCCCTCACCGGGCTGCGGCCCGCCGACGAGGGCACGGTCCGCTACGACGGCCGCGACCTCTACCGCGACTACGCCGAACTCCGCAGCCGGATCGGGCTGGTCCCGCAGGACGACATCCTGCACACCCAGCTGACCGTCCGCCGGGCCCTGCGCTACGCCGCCGAGCTGCGGTTCCCCGGCGACACCGCGGAGTCCGAGCGCCGCGCCCGGGTCGAGGAGGTGATCGCCGAACTCGGCCTCGGCCCGCGCGCCGACCAGGTGATCTCCAGCCTCTCCGGCGGGCAGCGGAAGCGGGTCAGCGTCGCGCTGGAACTGCTCACCAAGCCCTCGCTGCTCTTCCTGGACGAGCCGACCTCCGGCCTCGACCCCGGCATGGACCGCTCGGTGATGCACATGCTCCGGGAGCTCGCCGACGACGGCCGGACCGTCATCGTGGTCACCCACAGCGTGCTCAGCCTGGACGTCTGCGACCGGCTGCTGCTGCTCGCCCCCGGGGGCAGGGTCGCCTACTACGGCCCGCCCGGCGAGACCCTCGGCTTCGTCGGCTTCGACGAGTGGCCGGAGGCGTTCGAGGCCTTCGAGCAGGATCCGGACCGCGACTGGGCCGGCCAGTACCGGGCGTCCGCGCCCTACCGCCGCTACATCGGCTCGGTGATGGTCCGGTCCGGCCAGGTCGGCGCCGGGCCGAGACCGGTGGTCCGGCCGCCCACGGCGCAGAGCTGGGGGTCCCAGCTCGGCACCCTGGTCCGCCGCTACGCCTCGGCGCTGGCCGCCGACCGCACCTTCCTCGCCATCATGATCGCGCTGCCCTTCGTCATGGGCGCGATGACCCACGCCCTGGCCGGCAGCCGGCTCGACCAGAACACCGCGCTGAACGCCCTCCTCATCCTGTGCGTCGGCGGCGTGCTGACCGGCGCCGCCAACGCGGTCCGCGAACTGGTCAAGGAACGGGTGATCTACCAGCGCGAGCGGGCCGTCGGGCTCTCCCGCTCCGCCTACCTCTGCTCGAAGATCGTGGTGCTCGGCACGGTGACCGTCGTCCAGGCCGTGGTTCTCACCATGGTCGGCCTCGGCGGCGTCGACCTGCGCCCCCAGGGCGGCTCCGGGGTCTTCCTGCCGCCGCTGCTGGAGATCACCCTGGCCACGGCGCTGCTGTCGTTCACCGCGATGATGCTCGGCCTGCTGATCTCCGCCCTGGTGCGCAAGGAGGAGGTGACCATGCCGCTGCTGGTGCTGGTCGCCATCGTCCAGGTGGTCTTCTGCGGCGCGCTGCTGCCGCTGAACGGCGTCCCGGGGCTGGACCAGCTGTCCTGGCTGGTGCCCGCCCGCTGGGCGCTCGGCGCGATGGCGGGCACCATCGGCCTGCACGAGATCGTCCCCGGCAGTCTCACCGCCGATCCGCTGTTCGCCCACAGCGCGGGCGTCTGGCTGCTGGACGTGGGCATGCTGGTGGTCCTGTCGCTGCTGCTGGGGTACCTGGTCCTCCGGCTGCTGCGCCGGCACGAGCCCGCGATCATGCGCCGCTAGGACGCCGCCGCACCTACCGAGAGGGTCCGCCGATGAACCCCACGGAGTTCCAGCCGACCCACGTGGTCCCGCCCTCGGGGCTGGCGACCTGGGCCGAGCCGGACCCGTCCCGGCCGTCGGCCGGGCTCGACCCGCTGCTGCCGGTGCAGGCGGTCGAGTACCAGGGGGACTGGACCCGGGTCGTCTGCGCCAACGGCTGGGGCGCGTGGGTCGACGGACGGTTGCTGGTGGCGCTCCCGCGCGGCCCCGAGGGCACGGCCTCCCCGCTCACCACCGCCACCGACCCGCGTCCGCTGCTCGCCCGGTTGGAGCAGGCGCTCGCCGGCTACCGGCGACTGCTGGACGAACTCGCCGCTGGACGGCTGGAGCTGGGGGCCTTCCAGCGGCAGGCGGCCGGCTTCCGGGTCGGGGCCGTGGTCGACGGCTCCTCCGCCTGGCTGCTCGACCTGGAGCGCGAGCGCTGGTACTACTGCGCCGGAGCCGGGCTCCAGCCCTACGCCACCGTCCAGCCGCCCCCGGGGACGGCGGCGGCGGACAGCGCTGCCGGCAGCGCGCCGGGGGAGCGGGGTGAACCCCGATGACCGTGGAGCGCCCGCAGATGGCCGGACTCCGGATCGCCGGCTACCGGCTGGAACGGGAGATCGGGCGCGGCGGGATGGCCGTCGTCTACCTCGCCGAGGACCTCGCCCTGGGCCGCCGGGTCGCGGTCAAGCTGCTCGCCCCCGAGCTCGCCCGCAACGACCTCTTCCGCAAGCGCTTCGCCCGCGAGTCCAGGGCGGCCGCCGCCATCGACCATCCGCACATCGTCCCGGTCTTCGAGGCGGGCGAGGCCGAGGGCGTCCTCTACATCGCCATGCGCTACGTCCAGGGCCGCGACCTGCGGGCGCTGCTGGACCGCGAGGGCCCGCTCCCGCTGCGGAAGACCCTGCGGATCACCGCCCAGGTCGCCTCGGCGCTGGACGCCGCCCACGCCCACGACCTGGTCCACCGGGACGTCAAGCCCGGCAACATCCTGGTCGCCGAGGGCACCGACAGCGACCACCCCGAGCACGTCTACCTCACCGACTTCGGGCTGACCAAGAAGTCGCTCTCGCTCACCGGCTTCACCACCATGGGCCAGTTCGTCGGCACGGTCGACTACGTCGCGCCGGAGCAGGTCTCCGGGCAGCCGGTCGACGGGCGCTGCGACGTCTACAGCCTGGGCTGCGTGGTCTTCGAGGCCCTGTCCGGCGCGCCGCCCTTCCGCCGCGACGACGACTTCGCGCTGCTCTGGGCGCACCTGCACGAGCCGCCGCCGGCGCTCTCGGGCCTCCGCGCGGGGCTGCCGCCGGCGCTGGACGGGGTGCTGGCGAAGGCGCTGGCCAAGGCGCCGGACGACCGCTACGACAGCTGCCTGGCGTTCGTCGCCGCGCTGCGCGAGGTGGCGGAGGCCCCCGCGCGCCCGGTGCGCTACGCACCGACCCGCGCCGACGGCCCCGCCATCGCTCCGGTCCCTGCTCCTGCTCCTGCCCCGGACCCGCCGCTGCCGCCCGCCTGGGCGCTGCCGGTCTTCGCCGTCGGCCCGGCCGGACAGCCGACCTGACTACGCCCCCGGACGCGGCCCCGGCTGCGGCCCCGCCCCGGACTGCGGCCCCGGCTGCGGCCCCGGTCCGGTCCGGCCGGCCAGGTACGGCACCAGCAGGGCGCCGAGGAAGCCGGCCACCGCTCCCCACAGCGCGCCGAAGCCGACCGTGCGCAGCAGGTCCGGGATCAGCGTCACCGAACCGCTGACCGGCACGCCGCCGCCGCTGCCGGACCCGCTTCCGCCGCCCAGCAGCCCGGCCAGGCCGCTCGTATCGCCCACGCCGAGCAGGGACAGGCCGTAGGAGGCCGAGACCCGGGTCAGCAGACCCACCAGCAGCATGGTCAGCGCCAGCGCGACCCCGGTCCGCAGCGCGTGCTGCCAGGGCCGGGGCCGGACGTGCGCGCGCAGCGCGGTCACCACGGCGGCCACCAGCAGCAGCAGGCCGGCCAGCACCGGGAGCAGCCAGACCCAGCCGTCCTGGCGGGCCAGACTGCTCAGGTCGACCGTGGTGTCGGCGGTGCGCGAGGTCTCCAGGACGGCGGCGAGCGCCTTCGGCATGGGCAGGCCGATGCTGCCGCTCACATGGCCGTGCCAGGAACCGCCCAGGCCGACGCCGAGGGCGAGCCAGGCCAGGTTCGGCACCGCGAGGAAGACCACCGCGAAGGTCTCCCGGGCCTCGCCCCGGGTGAGGGCGGTGACGATGCCGGCCACGACGCCGAGCCCGGCGCAGACGAGCAGCAGCAGCACCATCGCGGCGGCGGACGGCTGGACCGTCGCCCGTCCGCGCACCAGTCCGACCGGCAGCGGCGTCCGGCGCGAGACGGCGAAGGCCAGCAGCAGCACCACCACCAGCCAGAGCAGCCCCCAGCCCGCAGCGGCGGCCGGACCGACCCGGAAGCCGACGGTCGGCGTCACTCCGATGGCGGAGCCGATCGTGTCGGCGAGGCCGTTGCCCGTGGAGATGGTGAAGCTGTGCCGGGCCCGCCAGGCGACCAGCAGCAGTGCCGCCACCCACAGCACCGCCGTCCTGACCACCGCGCCGAGCAGCTCCGTCCAGCCGGCCACCGCCCGGAAGCGGCGGGGCCGGAGGAAGCAGCAGGCCGCCACCAGCGCGCCGACCAGGCCCACCGACAGCGGCAGGGCATCGATGCCGCCCTGGGCCTGGGCGAGGAAACCGGCGCTGCCGTCCACGTCGGCCGGGACGCCGAGCGCCATCAGCACCGTCGCCGCCAGCACGGAGGGGAAGGCACCCCGGGGCAGCGAGTCGGCCTGGGCCAGCCAGAGGCCGATCCCGGCGGTGACGGCCATGGCCAGCAGCGTCGCGACCACGGTGACCAGCGCGGCGGCCCAGCCGTACCAGGCTCCGGCCGAGGTCCCGGCCCCGGCCCGGTGCGGGGTGACATCGCTCTGCTGCACGCCGGCTCCCGTCGCTGGATGGTGGGCCTCGCCCACCGTCGGCGGACCGCTCCGGCCGGCCGACTTCAGCTTCGGCCACGCCATCGGGTTCGGCGAGCCGGGTCGGCCGGTTGCGGTTGCGGCGGGTTCCGACCCGGCGCAGACAATGGACCTACGGGCGATGGACCACAGGCGATGGACCCGCGGGGTCGACCGGGCTTCGGACCGAGCGTCCGGGCGGGGACGGCAGCGGGGGCGGCAGGCAGCGGGGGACGGCAGGGGGGCGCGTATTTCGGCGCCACGCGAGGTGGCGCGGGTCTTCCAGGCAAGTGGAGGCACGGCTCGTGAGTTCTCAGACCCCCTCGGATCCGAACTCGGACCCGAACTCGGACCCGAATGCAATCCCGCCGTCCGGGCCGCCCTCGGGCCCGCTCTCCGGCCCCGCCTCCGGGCCGCCGCCGTCGGGCCAGACCCCGCGCCCCGCATCCGGTGCGGGCTCGGGCCGGACCCCCGGCGCCGAGCAGCCCACGCAGCCGTCCGGCCCGCCGGTGCAGCCGTCCGGTCCGCCGTCGAGCCCGCCCGGCGGGCGTCGGCTGGTGACCGCCTCGGCCGACTCCCCGAGGCAGCCCTGGTGGCGCCGGGGACGCGGCATCGCCCTGGTCGGCGGCGTGGCGGCGGTCGCCGTGGTGCTCGCCGTGGTGCTGACCAACCGCACCTCCAGCCCGCCGGCGCCGGTGGCGCAGAACGTCGCCCTCCAGTCCTCGGCGGACCCGGGCCCCGACCCGTTCACCTCCACCGTCGCCAGGAGCGCCCGGCCGACGGTCGCCCCGACGCCCAGTTCCGCCGCCCCGACCGGCGGGTCCTCCGGTACGGCCGTCGTCCGCAACGGCGGCGAGGTGGGCCTCTACGGCGGCACCGAGCAGCTCTCCAGCTGCGACGTCGCCCAGCTGACGACCTATCTGAACGCCAACCCTGCCAAGGAGCAGGCCTGGGCCTCCGTGCAGGGCATCCAGCCCTCGGCCGTCCCCGGCTACCTCAGCTCGCTCACCCCGGTGGTGCTGAACGTCGACACCCGGGTCACCAACCACGGCTTCGCCGACGGCAGCGCGACCAGCTTCCAGTCGGTGCTCCAGTCCGGCACGGCGGTGCTCATCGACTCCCGGGGCCTGCCCCGGGTGCGCTGCGCCTGCGGGAACCCGCTGCTGGCGCCGCAGGCCGACAACGCCTCGACCCGGTTCACCGGCACCAGCTGGTCCGGCTTCCAGCCCGGGACCGTGGTGATCGTCGTCCCCTCGGTGACGGTGGTCAAGGTGGTCGTGCTCTACAACCCGGCGAACGGCACCTGGTTCGGCCGGCCGATGGGCGGCCACGGCGGCTCCGACCACCGGGTCCCGCCGCCGGTCACCAGTCCGGCCCCGAGCAACTCGACCTCGGGCGCGACCTCCGGCTCCGCCTCGCTGTCCCCGTCGACCTCCGGCTCGACGTCGGCGTCCGCGTCGACCTCGGGCTCCGCGTCCCACTCGCACGGCCCGTCGACCTCGACCTCGACCTCCGCGTCCCCGTCGTCGAGCTCGCCGTCGCCCTCCGCCTCCTCGGCGGCGCCCTCCTCGCCGGCCCCCTCCTCCTCTTCCGCCGTGCCGGAGGTGGTGACCCCGCCCGTGCAGTCGTCCGCCGCACCGCCCTCGGAGTCGACGGTGAACTCGGCGTCGGTCGGGACGGTCACCTCCGAGAGCCTCCCGGTGTCGGCCTCCTCGTAGCCGCGTCCACCGCTCCCGCCCTGGCGTTCGACGGCTCTTGGGCGCACGCTGAAGGGAGGGAGCGCTGAGCCGTGGCAACCATCGGAAGAACCACCCCGCCGGTCGGTCGGATGAGCCCGGCCGGCAGTGTGGTCTGGGCTCTCGTCCCGCTGCTGACCATCGGCCTGGGGACGATGGCCGCCCTCGGCTGGGCGGCCTACCGGCTGCGGTCCCGCTGGCTGACCGTGAGCGCGGTCCTCGCGCTCGTCGTGACCGTCATCGTGCTGTGGCTGTCGAACTCGGCCACCACCTCCACCGCGAACAACATCGACGGAACCCTCATCGTCGTGGTGCTGATCGCCGGTGGTCTGGGCATCACCTTCGCGGTCCGGGGGCGGCTGGTGCGCCCGGAGCCGACGCTCCTGGACGGCGGGTCCGGCCGGCTGCGCTTCTCGGTCAAGGCGCCGCCCCGTTCCAACGGCATCGATCCGGCGATCTCGCAGGCACTGGCCGGACGGCACCGCCGGCAGGACGCGCGGAAGATCGTGGAACAGGACCCGGCGCTCGCCCGGGACCTCCGCATCGGCCGCCCGGACCTACCGCGTCAGTTCGACGACGGCGGTCTCGTGGACGTCAACCACGTCCCGCTGGCGGTCATCGCCCAGCTGCCCGGGATGAGCAGGCAGGTCGCCGTGCAGATCGTCGAGGCGCGGGACCGGGCCAACGGCTTCTCCTTCGTCGAGGAGCTGACCGGCTGCACCGACCTGTCGCCCGAGCTGGCCGAGGAGCTGGCGGAACGGCTGGTCTTCCTGAGCTGACCCGGGCGGCCCGGGGCGACCGCGGCCGACGCACACCGGGCCGTCAGTCCTGGTCGAGTCCGAGGATCCGGATGAGCTCCAGGGCTTCCAGGATGATCGGCTTCATCCGGTCCGGCAGGGTGACCGATGCCTTGCCCTCGGGGACGGGCCGCCCGTTCAGCTCGTCCTCGGTGGAGGTCAGGCCCTTGACGACGAGGCTTCCGCTCTCGGTGTCGAGCCAGACAGCCGCGGGACCGCCGAGCGGGTCCCGGCCGACCAGGTGCAGGGGCACAGGGTCTCCTCGTTCGTGTCGGCTGCGCACTCGCGGTTGTGCGTTCGACGCTTCCGCAGAACGGGCAGGCCGTCAAGGGCGCGTGCGGGTAAGCCGATCCGGCTACGGCCGGTACCGGCCGACCGCTGACGCCGGGCCGGGCGCCCGGTGCTCCTGCGCGGCGATGCGAGCCAGCTTGGTGAGCATCATGCCGTTCCGGATCTTGACCGCATAGTCCACCGGCAGACCGTGCAGCCGCGTGCCCGGGCCACGGAGCGGATGCCAGTCCACCGTGAGCAGGGTGTTGTCGCCCCAGGGAAGCAGGTTCATCGCGATCCGGGCGGCGCCGAACCGTCCCGCCTTGGCCTCCAGCTCCAGGCGGCGTTCCGGCTCGCACCGGCGCACCACGCACACGTCGTCCAGGGTGAGCGCCCCGAGCCCGACCTTGAAACGGATGCAGGTGCCGGTCCCCGGCCACTCCGGGTCGACATGGAGGATCTCCTGGGTGCCGGCCACCCATTCGGAGTACCGGTAGCCGTCCGCGAGCAGCATCCACACCTCGGCGGGCGTACTCAGGATCAGACGTCGACTACGAGCCATGGGGGTGTGTCCCTTCCTCGGTTCCCCGGTGATCGGCGGTCGTGAATCCGGCGGGGCCAGTGACCGCCCGCCGCAGGGCGGACCTGCCCGGTCCGTAGACCGCCCGCCCCAGGACGCTCCGGTCGAGCAGTGCCGCCCGGGCAGCGTTGGCGCCGCACACCCCGTGCACCCCGCCTCCTGGATGTGCCGCTGCGGAGGCCAGGTACAGGCCGGCCACCGGCGTACGCGGGCCGCCGAGGCCGGAGTGCGGTCGGAAGAGCAGCTGCTGATGGATGTTGGACGTGCCGCCGCCGATGGCACCGCCGACGAGGTTCTCGTTCATCGCCTCCAGCCGGGCCGGCGTCCAGATCCGGCGTGCGCCGACCACGTCGCGGAACCCTGGCGCGAACCGCTCGACCTGGGCCTCCAGGCGGTCGGCCATCGCCCGGACCTCGTCCTCGCTCCAGCCTCCGGCGGGCTCGCCGCGACCGGCCGCGCCGCGGTGCGGCAGATGGGTGTAGGCCCAGGCGGCCTGGGTTCCCCGGGGTGAGCGTGACGGGTCGGCTGCCGTCATCTGCCCGAGGATCGCGAACAGTTCGCGAGGCATCCGGCCCGTGGCCACCCGCAGGGCGTGGTCGCTGAGGTCGTCGAGGTGGGCTCCGAGGTGGACGGCACCGGCCGGGACGGCTTCGGCTGCCGTCCAGGGAATCGGCTCCGACAGCGACCAGTCGATCTTGAACGTCGCCGGATCCCACTGGAAGGAGTCCAACTCGACGCGGTGGCGCTCCGGCAGCAGCTGCCCGTACAGGGCGGGCGCGGCGACATCGGCGAGCACCGCGCGGCCGACCCGGTAGCGCGTCCCGTCCTCCGTCCGGACGCCGACGGCTCGGTGGCCGCCGACGACGATCTCCGAGACGCGGGCGTTGCAGACCAGCGCCCCGCCCTTCGCCCGGAGGCGCCGCACCAGTGCTCCGGTGAGCTCTCCGGCTCCGCCGACCGGCACCGGCCAGCCGACCTGCTGGCCCAGCATCGCCATCATCCAGCCCATGAGCCCGCTGCCCGCAGCATCGGGAAGTAGGTCGGCGTGCACCGCGCAGCCGGCCAGCAGCAGGGCGGGGCCCTGGCCGGCGAACGCCTCCTCGGCCATCCGCCGGGCGGGCAGGGTGAGGAACCGCAGCGTCTTCAGGGCACCGGCCGACCGCAGCCTCCGGGCGAAGCGGACGAGGGCGGCAGGGGACGGCCTCGGGGAGAACAGCAGCGCCATCAGCTGATCGCCCACGGTCTCCCAGAGCCGGTACAGCTCGTTCCACGCCCTTGCGTCCGCCGCACCGAACTGGTCGGCGAGGTGCTCGACGGTCTCCGCCACCGTCGGGTACAGAGCCGCGCACCGGCCGTCGAGCAGCGGGTGCGCGATCACCGTCCCGGCCCGGCTCCAGCGCAGACCGTGGTCCTCCAGGGCGAAACCGCGCAGGACCGGGGAGACGGCAGCCAAGGGGTAGAACGAACTGAACAGGTCCGAGACGAACGCCGGGTCCAGCATCCGGTCGCTGCGGACCGCGCCGCCGGGTTCGGGCTGGGCCTCAAGGACCACCACCTGCCATCCGGCGTCGGCCAGGACGTTGGCGGCGGCCAGCCCGTTGGGGCCGGATCCGATGACGACGGCATCAAGCATGGATTCGGTTCCCGGGCTCTGTCGTGCCGGCCGCTCCTCGCGTTCCGAGGCTTGGGTCCCATCGCACAGCACCGGGCCGACGCCCACAAGCAGTGCTCGGGCATCGGAGTGACGAGCAGAGCGTGACGAGCGGCACCAGGGGGACGGAATCCGGGGCCGATCCACTAGCATGCTGGTGATCTTTGCGGTGATGGTGCGTCATCTCGGCGCGGCGTCAGTACCCTTGAGAGGCGGAGTCCCGCGTGTCCGAGAACTGGAACTGGGCGGCGTCCGACGGCAGCGCGCCCAGCAAGATCGACCTGCGCACCGACATACCCCACCCCGCCCGGATGTACGACTTCTACCTCGGCGGCAAGGACAATTTCGCCGCCGACCGGGCCGCCGCCGCGCGCGTGGTCGAGCTGCTGCCCAGCGCCCCCGCCGGTTCGCGGGCCAACCGGCGGTTCCTCGGCCGGGCCGTGCGCCACGCCGCCGGGCTGGGCATCCGCCAGTTCCTCGACATCGGCACCGGCATCCCCGCCTCGAACAACACCCACGAGGTCGCGCAGGCCGCCGCCCCCGACTCGCACGTGGTCTACGTCGACAACGACCCGATCGTCCTGGCCCACGCGCGGGCGCTGCTGACCAGCGCGCCGGAGGGGCGGACCGCCTACATCGACGCGGACTTCAACGACCCGGAATCGATCATCGGCGCGCAGCAGACCAAGGACCTGATCGACTTCTCCCGGCCGGTCGCCCTGCTGGTCGTGGCGCTGCTCCACTTCCTTCCCGACAGCGCGGACCCGGCGGCCGTCCTGGACCGCTACAAGGAGGTGCTGGCCCCCGGCAGCGCGCTGATCCTCACCCACGGCACCGGCGAGCTGATGGATCCCGAGGTCGCCGCCGCCATCTCCAGCACGTACACCCAGGCGGGCCTGAACATCGTCTCCCGCACCCGTGCCCAGGTGCAGCGCTTCTTCGACGGCTTCGACCTGGTCGAGCCCGGCGTCGTCCCGGTCCACGAGTGGCGGCCGGAGGCCGAGGAGGACTTCGCCATGACCCGCGAGGAGATCGCCGGCTACGCCGGCGTGGCCCTGAGGCGCGGCTGAGCCCCCGGCTCCGCGGCCGGGTCGCCGGGCATCGCGTCATGGGGGAAGGCGCAGCTCAGGGGTAGGGTGAGGTGTCGGCGACGGGTCGGCGGTGGACGGGTGCGGCTGCGCTGCTGCGAGGGTGAGTGATGGGTTCCGCTGCTCGGGTTGGCTGGGTCGACGCGAGTGCCGGGATCGCCGGCGACATGCTGCTGGGCGCGCTGGTGGACGCGGGGGCGTCGCTGGCGGTGGCGCAGGCGGCGGTGGACGCGGTGATCCCGGCGGGGGTACGGCTGGTGGCGTCGGAGGTGGCGCGGGCGGGGCTGCGGGCGACCAAGGTCGACGTGGAGACGCTGCTGGCGGACCACCCGCACCGCAGCTGGCGCACGATCCAGGAGCTGCTCCGCCGGGCGGAGTTGGCCGAGCCGGTGCGGGCCGCCGCGCTGGCGGTGTTCGCCCGGCTGGCGCGGGCGGAAGGCCGGGTGCACGGGGTGCCGGCCGAGGAGGTGCACTTCCACGAGGTCGGCGCCTGGGACTCGATCGCGGACGTGGTCGGGGTCTGCGCGGCGCTGGACGACCTGGGCGTCACCCGGCTCACCGCCGGTCCGGTGGCGTTGGGGTCGGGACGCGCCCGGGCCGCCCACGGGGACATCCCGGTGCCGGTGCCCGCCGTGCTCGAACTGGCCGCCGGCTGGCGGGTGCTGGCCGGCGGCGCCGGGACCGGGGAGCTGGCGACCCCGACCGGGATGGCCCTGGTCACCGCGCTCGCCGAGGAGTGCGGCGAACTGCCGCCGCTGCTGCTGGAGCGGGTCGGGGTGGGCGCCGGGACCAGGGACACGCCCGGTCGGCCCAATGTGGTGCGGGTGGTCATCGGGCGGGCCGACCTGTCGACCGCCGTCACGGCGGAGGTCGTGCTGGAGGCCAATGTCGACGACCTGGACCCGCGGCTGTGGCCGGGAGTCCTCACCGCGCTGCTGGAGGCCGGCGCCTCGGACGCCTGGCTGACGCCGATCCTGATGAAGAAGGGCCGACCGGCCCACACCCTGCAGGTGCTGGCCCCGCCCGAGCGGGTCGCGGCGCTGCGGGAGCTGGTCTTCGAGCAGACCAGCACCATCGGGGTGCGGGAGACCCCGGTCGGCAAGGTCGCGCTGGCACGGACCTGGGTGCGCTGCGCGGTACTCGGCGAGGAGGGGCTGCCGGTGAAGGTGGCGCACCGGGACGGCGTGGTCGTCCGGGCGACGCCGGAGTTCGAGGACGTCGCGGCGCTGGCCGCGCGGCGCGGTCTGCCGGTCGGGACGGTGCTGACGGCGGCGGTCGCGGCGGCGGTGGCGCGCGGACTGGTACCGGGCGCCGCGCTGCCCGCCGACCACGGGGAGCGCGGCTGAGGGTCCGCCGTGCGACCCGGCGTCAGTCGGCGTGCGGGGCGGCGATCTGGGCGGCCAGGTGGCCCGCGCCGTAGCCGTTGTCGATGTTCACCACGGCGACGCCGGGCGAGCAGGCGTTGAGCATGGCGAGCAGGGGCGCGAGGCCGCCGAAGGCCGCGCCGTAGCCCACGGAGGTCGGCACCGCGACGACCGGGGCCGAGACCAGTCCCGCCACCACGCTGGGCAGCGCGCCGTCCATGCCGGCCACGACCACCACCACCCGGGCCGCCCGCAGCCGGTCCAACTGGCCGAGGACGCGGTGGAGTCCGGCCACGCCCAGGTCCATCACCAGCTCGGTCGACCGGCCCAGGTAGCTCGCGGTGAGCTGGGCCTCGCGGGCGACCGGCAGGTCCGAGGTCCCGGCGGCGACCACCAGCACGGTGCCGCCGGTGGCGGCGGGCGGCTCCGGCGGCCAGGCCAGCAGCCGGGCGTCCCGGTCGTGGTGCGCGTCCGGCAGCTCGACCAGCAGCGCCTCGGCGTGCGCCGGGGCGGCGCGGGTGAAGAGCGTCGGGGCGCGGCGCTCGCGGACGGCCGCGCCGATCGCGGCGACCTGGTCGGGCGTCTTGCCCTCGCAGTAGACCGCCTCGGGGTAGCCGCGCCGCCGGGCCCGGTCGTGGTCGAGCTCGGCGAAGGCCGCCAGGGCGGGCGGGGGCCGCCAGACGCCGGTGTCGGCGTCGGAGGCGGAGGCGGAGGCGGAGGCGGGGATCGTCGGGTCGCTCACGCCTCGCTCCGGGCGACGAGCGGGAGGGTGAAGGCGCCGGACCGGATGCCCGCGAGGTCGACCGTCACCGTGCGGAACCCGGCCCCGCGGACCGCGTCCAGGACGCGCTCGCGCAGTTCCTCGCCCACCGCGCGGGCGATCTCCGGCACCGGGAGCTCGATCCGCGCCGTGTCGCCGTGGTGGCGGACCCGGCAGTCGGTGAAGCCGAGGCCGCGCAGCGCCTGCTCGGCCCGCTCGATCTGGCTCAGCCGGCCCGGGGTGACCTCGGTGAAGTGCGGGATGCGCGAGGCCAGGCAGGGGGCGGCCGGCTTGTCCGCGCTCGGCAGCCCCAGTGCGCGGGCGACACGGCGGACGGCGGCCTTGTCCAGACCCGCGTCCGCCAGCGGCTTGAGCACCCGGTGGGCTGCCGCGGCCCGGCTGCCGGGCCGGTCCGGACGGGCGACGTCGTCGGCGTTCTCGCCGTAGGCGACGGCGGCCAGGCCGTGCGCGGCGGCGACCTCGTCCGAGATCCGGGTGAACAGCTCGTCCTTGCAGTGGAAGCACCGGTCAGGACCGTTGGCGATGTAAGCGGGGCGTTCACCCTCATGGGTGGTCACCTCCACCACCCGGACGCCGATGTACCCGGCCACCCGGTGCGCCGCCGTCCGCTCGTCGGCCGCGAGGCTGGGCGAGACGCCCAGGACCGCGAGGACCGAGTCCGGGCCGAGGGCGCGGGCGGCCAGGGCCAGCAGCACCGAGGAGTCGACCCCGCCGGAGAAGGCCACCCCCAGCGGCGCGGCCCCCCGCAGCAGCCCGGCCACCTGCTCGACCGCGCGCGCGTCCTCGTCGGTGACCCCGGCGAGGCCGCCGGTGTGCTCGCGGGTCTGGTCGGCCATGCCGCCGCCTTCCTGAGTGGGTCCTTCGGTCCGGTTGATCACGGTGGTCCGAAATCACGGTCGGTCCGATCATTGTCGGCGTCGGCGCCACCGGCGCGGAGCTGTCGGCCCAGATTAGGCTGTGGGGGAATCCGGATGGCAAGCGGTTGCCATCTGTTGTCGCGCCCTCCGGCCAGGGAGGCTGCCAGGACGAGGAGGACGGACCGTGCCCCCGGAGTCAGCACCCCGGCCCGAGCCCTCGCCGACGCCCGCCCCCGGCGGCCGGCCGCGTCCGCCGACGATCTACGACGTCGCGCGGGCCGCCGGGGTCGCGCCGTCCACGGTCTCCCGGACGTTCTCCCGGCCGGGCCGGGTCAGCGCCGGGACGGCCGAGCGGATCCGCGCCGTGGCCGCCGAACTCGGCTACCGCACCAACCCGTTGGCCCGCGCGCTGCCGACCGGGCGGACCTCGGTGATCGCCCTGGTGGTCTCCGACATCACCAACCCCTTCTACGCCGAGATCATCCGTGGCGCGCAGTCCGCCGTGAACGAGGCGGGCTACGTCGTCCTGCTGGTCGACGCCCAGGAGTCGGACCGGCTGGAGCGCGAGGCGCTGGAGCGGGCGCTGCCGGTGGTGGAGGGGGTGGTCCTGGCCGGCTCGCGGATGTCGGACTCGGCGATCCGGATGACCGCCAAGCAACGGCCGATGGTGGTGCTCAACCGGGACGTCGCCGACCTGCCCAGCGTGCTGACCGACAACGTCCACGGGATGCGGCTGGCCGCCGGTCACCTGGCCGGGCTCGGCCACCGCTCGGTGACCTATGTGGCCGGACCCGAGGCCTCCTGGGCCGACGGGACGCGGTGGCGCGCGCTGCGCGACACGGCGGGCGGGCTGGGGCTGCGGGTGCACCGGATCGGCCCCTACCCGCCGACCGTGGCCGGCGGCACGGCCGCCGCCCGGGACCTCGGCCGCTACGGCGACCCGGCCGTCATCGCCTACAACGACCAGCTGGCGATCGGGCTGATGCGCGGGGCCCAGGCGGCCGGGCTGCGGGTCCCGCAGGACCTGAGCGTGGTCGGCTTCGACAATGTCTTCGGCGCCGAGTTGGTCACCCCCGGGCTGACCACGGTGGCCGCGCCGCTGCGCGCCCAGGGGCGCACCGCCGTGCGCAACCTGCTCGCGATGCTGGCCGGCGCGCGCCCCTACGGCGGCCCGCCGGCGGTGCTGCCCTCCCGGCTGGTGCTGCGCGGCTCCACCGCCCGGCCCGGCCGGCCGCGCCCCGGGACGGGGTGAACGGCGGGGGAGCGGATCAGCGCAGCCGGTAGAGCACCTCGCCCGCCTGCGGGACGACCATGGTGTCCGGGTCGGCGGCGAAGGCCGCCGGGTCCACCTCGGCCGGGTCCAGGTAGTTCAGGTTGGCCCCGCGCACCACGTCCTCCGGGATGCCGGTGGCCAGGGTCACCGTGACCCGGAACCGCTCGCCGTGCTCCGGGTCGTAGCTGCCCGCGCCGCGCAGATGGGTGGAGTGCGCCAGCACGCCCCAGTGCAGCCCCTTGAAGCGGTCCCACTGTGCGGTGAAGTAGTCCCGGCAGTGGTAGCCGATCTCGGCGATCTCCGGGTGCATGGCCGCGAGTTCGCGCACGTGCGGGGCGTAGAGGACGACCTCGCCGCCGTCCGCGACCACCGGCTCCAGCTTGTAGAAGCCCTTGGCGGCGGTCCAGATGTCCTCGTACTTCTCCGGCATGACCGACAGCACCCGGCGGACCGGCGCGTCCAGGTAGCGGACATGGGTCTCGGCGGAGACCTCGGCCGCCGCCGCCCAGGCGTCCTCCGGGGTGCCGAAGGCGGCCGCGTGCAGCGCGCCGGTGCCGGACTGGGCGACCACGCAGAGCGCCAGCCGCCGGGCCGGGATCATCGCGGCGGCCTCGTTGATCAGCGCCCGCACCGGGGTGATGCCCCGGGTGCCGATGATCTCCGCGCTGGTGATCAGCGCGCCCAGCCAGTGCGAGAGGTCGATGATCTCGGCCCCGGCCACCCCCGGGAAGAAGTACTTGTTGCCGCCGGAGAAGCCGACCACCTCGTGCGGGAACACCGGTCCGAGCACCAGTGCCACATCGTGCTCGACCACGGCCCGGTTCAGCCGGACGTCCACCTCCTGGTGCAGCAGCCCGCCGGACAGCTCGCCCACCCGCTCGGCCGGGACCGTGCCCAGCGAGACGAAGGTCGAGGGCTCCCACCAGGCGTGGTTCAGCACCGTCAGGCCCGGGTAGCGCCCGGCCAGGCCGCCCTCGGGGTGGCCCAGGTGCGCGGCCAGCTCCCGCTCGCCCATCGCGGCGTGGGTGCCGAGGGCGACCAGGGCGGTCAGCCGGGTCACCCGTCCGGCCAGCGCGCCGTGGACGGCCGAGAGCAGCAGCGGCAGCGGACAGCTGCGGGTGCCGTCCGGGATCACCAGGCAGACGCTGCGGCCGTCCAGGTCGACGCCGGCCAGCTGCTCGGCGACGAACGCGGTCACCTGCGCCTCGCTGAGCACGGTGCCGGGTCCGCCGATCCGCGCGGCGGCGGGCGCGGTGACGGCGGCGGGGGTGACGTCTTCGGCGGGGGTGGCTGCGGCGTGCGAGATCGTGCCCATGGCCCTCACCATGGCCGGAGCCCGGCGCCCGCCGCAAGCGCCCGGGGCAACTGGCGGCAACTGGCGGCAACCGATTGCCATGGCCACCCGGGGCTCGCAGAATCCGAACCATGTCCCGTCCCCACGCCGCACTCGCGCCGCACCCGGACCGCCTGTTCCCCTACGACCCCGCCGTGCGCGCGGTCGCCCGCCGGCTCTACCAGGCCGTGCGCGAGCTGCCGATCGTCTCCCCGCACGGCCATGTGGACGCGGCGCAGCTCGCCGCCGACACGCCGTTCGCCGACCCGGCGAGCCTGCTGGTGACGCCCGACCACTACGTCACCCGGCTGCTCCACGCCGACGGCGTGCCGCTGGACGAACTGGGGGTCGGGCGCGGCCCGTTGACCGAGCCGGAGGCGCGCGCGGTCTGGCGGCACCTGTGCGCCCGCTGGTCGCTGTTCCGGGGCACCCCGGTCCGCTACTGGTTCGAGTCCGAGCTGTCGGAGATCTTCGGCGTCACCGAGCGCCCCGACGCGGAGAACGCGGACCGGATCTACGACCAGGTGGCCGAGCGGCTGGCCGACCCGGCCTACCGCCCCCGGGCGCTGTTCCGCCGCTTCGGCATCGAGGTGCTCGCCACCACCGACGACCCGGCCGACGACCTCGCCGCCCACGCCGCGCTGGCCGCCGACCCGGACTGGACCGCCCGGGTCGTGCCGACCTTCCGCCCCGACCGCTACCTGGAGCCGGGCCGGCCGGACTGGGCCGAGGCGGTCGCCCGGCTGGGGCTGGCCGCCGACAGCGACACCGGCGACTACCCGGGCTACCTCCGGGCGCTGGAGAACCGCCGCGCCCACTTCGTCGCGCACGGCGCGACCTCCGCCGACCACAGCCACCTGGACGTCCGCACCGACCCGCTCGACCCGCAGGAGGCGGCCCGGATCTACCGCGCCGCGCTGGACGGCGTCGCGAGTGAGGCCGAGACCACCGCCTTCCGCCGGCACATGCTGCTGGAGATGGCCCGGATGTCCGCCGAGGACGGTCTGGTGATGACCCTGCACCCGGCCGTCCGACGCGGCCACCACGGCCCCACCACCGCCCGTTTCGGCGCGGACACCGGCCACGACATCCCGGTCCGGGCCGAGTTCACCGAGGCGCTGCGCCCGCTGCTGGAGCGCTACGGCACCCACCCGGGCTTCCAGCTGGTGCTGTTCACCCTGGACGAGACCGTGTTCTCGCGCGAGATCGCCCCGCTGGCCGGCTTCTACCCCTCCGTCTACGCCGGGGCGCCCTGGTGGTTCCTGGACGCGCCCGACGCCGTGCGCCGCTACCGCCGCGCGGTCACCGAGACCGCAGGCTTCGCCCGGACCTCCGGCTTCATCGACGACACCCGGGCCTTCTGCTCGATCCCGGCCCGGCACGACATGTCCCGCCGGCTCGACAGCGGGATCCTGGCCGAGTTGGTCGCCGAGCACCGGCTGGACGAGGACGAGGCGATCGAGACGGCGGTCGACCTGGTCACCGTCAACCCGCGAAGGGCGTTCAAGCTGTGAGCGACACGCCGTTCGATGCTGCGGCGGTCACGCCGCGAGGGCTGTCGCGGGCGGCGGGGGACGGCGGCCCGGCCGCGCCGGTGCGGATACTGCACCTCGGCCTCGGCAACTTCTTCCGCGCCCACCAGGCCTGGTACACCGCGCACGCGCCGGACGCCGCCGACTGGGGCATCGCCGCCTTCAGCGGCTCCCGGCCCGACCTGCCCGAGGCGCTGGCCGCGCAGGACGGCCTCTACACCCTGGTCACCCGGGGCGCCGACGGTGACCGCAGCGAGGTCCTGGCCGGGCTGTCCGCCGTCCACCCCGGCGGCGACCACGGCGCCTGGCTGGGGTACTGGCGACTGCCCGCGCTCGCGGTGGTCACCCTGACCGTCACCGAGGCCGGCTACACCCGCCGCGCCGACGGCGGGCTCGACACCGACCGGCCGGAGGTCGCCGCCGACCTCGCCGCGCTGCGCGCCGACCCGCTCGCGCCGGTCCGCACCGCCGTGGCCCGGCTGCTGGCCGGCCTCGCCGCCCGCCGCGCGGCCGGACTCGGGCCGGTCGCGCTGGTCCCCTGCGACAACCTGCCGGCCAACGGCACGGTCCTGGCCCGGCTGCTCCGCGAGGCCGCCGCGCAGGTCGGCGGCGAGCCCTTCGCCGAAGCGGTCGGGAGCGGCGCGGCCTGCGTGACCACCATGGTCGACCGGATCACCCCGGCCACCACCGACGCCGACCGGGCGGACCTCGCCGCAGCGGGCGGGATCGCGGACGCGGCGCCGGTGCTCACCGAGCCCTTCAGCGAATGGGTGCTCAGCGGCGGTTTCCCGGCCGGACGCCCGGACTGGGAGCGGGCCGGCGCCCGGCTGGTGGACGACGTCACGCCCTACGAGGAGCGCAAGCTCTGGCTGCTCAACGGCGCGCACTCGCTGCTCGCCTACGCGGGCGGCATCCGGGGCCACGCCACCGTCGCCGAGGCCGTCGCCGACCCCGAGTGCCGCCGCTGGACGGAGCAGTGGTGGACCGAGGCCGCCGCCCGGCTGCGGCTGCCCGCCGAGGAGTCGGACGCCTACCGGGCGGCGCTGCTGGAACGCTTCGGCAACCCGCGCATCCGGCACGCGCTGGCGCAGATCGCCGCCGACGGCTCGCAGAAGCTGCCGGTCCGGATCCTGCCGGTGCTGCGCCGCGAGCGGGCCGCCGGACGGATGCCGGCGGGGGCGGTACGGGTCCTGGCCGCCTGGCTGGCGCACCTGCGCGGCTTCGGCGCGCCGGTCAGGGACGCGGGCGCCGAGCCGCTGCTGCCGACCGCGCGCGGACCGCTGCCCGACGCCGTCCGGGGCGTCCTCGCCGCGCTGGACCCGGCGCTGGGCGGCGACGCGGCGCTGGCGGCGGCCGTGCTCGCGGCCGTGCGCGCCGACTTCCCGGAGGCGTGCTGACCGGCCCGGCCGGTGGGCCGCCCGGTCGCCTGGCCGCCTGGCCGCCTGGCCGGTGGGCCGGTGGGCGCGGCGGTCAGCAGCCGATCCGGCCCGCTCAGGCCGGGCGGCCGTCGAAGCGGAGCCGGACGGCCTGCTCCAGGCTGAGGCCGGTGGCCTCCTCCTCCGGCTCCAGGAACCCGTGGACCAGGGCCAGCGCGACCGGGCCGACCACGGAGCGGCGGTCGACGTGGTCGACGACGTCCGCGTCGGGGTCGCCCATCGCGCGCAGGATCGCGCCGTCGGTGGCGGCCGAGAGCGCGTCGGCGAGGTCGTCCAGGGTCAGCCCCGGGCGCAGCCGCAGCCCGCGCTCGCGGATCACCGTGGCGTAGAGCTCCTTCCAGGAGGCCAGATAGCCCTGGTAGACCCGGGAGACGGCCAGGCCGACCACCCCGTCCCCGGCGGCGGTGGTCATCAGCGCGAGGCTGAACCGGACCGAGGTCAGGCTCAACCCCTCGGCGGTGTGCCGGTAGGCGGTCTCCAGCACGGCCCGGACGAAGTCCGGCCCGTTGACCAGCAGTTCGGTGTCCCGGGCGCGCTTGGCCCGGTACCCGGGGCGGTAGTTCTCCAGCCACACCGCGAAGTTGATCAGATCGGCGATGAAGTTGGCGTGCGCGCCCCAGCGGTCCCGCAGCGTGGCCACGGTGCCCTGCCGGGGGAAGGGCGCCGGATTGCCGGACACCTCGGCGGCCACCGCCCGCTGCGACACGAAGCCGAGCAACGGCGTCTCGACGTGGGCGTGCTGCCGGGCTCCGGGGCCGAAGTGCCGCTCCAGCAGCCGCATTCCGGCACACAGGTACCCGGCGGTGACCGGGTCGTTCGCGATCCGGTAACGCCCCACCCTGGTACGCCGGTTGAGATGCCGGAGCACCCCGGACAGATCCCGGTCGTAGGGCCGGGGCAACTGCCGCTTGGTGAACTTCAGCCAGGCGGCCCGCGGTTCGTCGTCGTTTGCCATGTCTGGATGGTGACCCCGACGCCGCCGGGACGACAGCCGCGCAGCTGCGCGGAATGTCAGTCGCCGTCCAGCGCCGCGCGGACCCGGCGGGACGGGTTGATGACGTAGAGGTCCAGGATGTCCGGCGGCGCGGCGAGGCCGGGTCCGCCGGCCTCCACCCAGGCGGATATGTCGGCGGCGGCGTCGGGGTCGTTCACCAGCCCGAGCCACACCGGACGTCCGCCCGCCCGGCGTCCCTCGGGGGAGGGCTGGACGACGATGACGTTGGCGTGCTCGCAGGCGTCCAGGCAGTCCACCCGCCGGACCAGGGCCACCCCCGCCAGGGAGCTGCGCAGACCGTCCAGCTGCGCCTGGTGGTCCAGGCGCGGGACCTTGGCCGTCCCGCAGCAGCAGTCCCGACAGACCGTGACCGTGCAGCGGGCCGCGCCGGCCGACACGGCCCGGGCGTCGGAGCGGGCGTCGGAGCGGGAGAGTCGGCTCAACGGTTGTCCTTCGTGAAGTCCTTCGTGCCGGTCCGGTCCGGACGATCCTCCCAGCCCGGGGCAGGGTGGACGACGCCGGGGTGGGCCCCGTCGCGGAGGGAATCCGGTGGCGGGCGGGCGACGCGGTGGAGAGGATGGTGGGCAATGACCTCCTACCCGGAACCCGCACGCACCGACCCCGACACCACCTCCCGCGACTCGCTCCGGGGCCTGGCCGTCGGCGACGCCTTCGGCGCCCAGCACTTCGTCCCGGAGAACCTTCCGGTCCTGCGTCGGCACGAACTGCCACCGGGCCCCTGGCCCTGGACCGACGACACCGAGATGGCCTGCTCGGTCCACCGCAGCCAGGCCCGCTCCGGACGGCTGGACCAGGACGCCCTCGCCCGCTCCTTCGCCCTCCACCACGACTTCGACCGGGGCTACGGCCCGGCGATGAACCGGATGCTCCGTCTGGTCCGCCAGGGCGGCGACTGGCGCGAGCTGGCCGCCGGTCTGTTCGAAGGCCAGGGCTCCTGGGGCAACGGCGCGGCGATGCGGGTGGCCCCGCTCGGCGCCCGCCATCCCGGCGACCCCGCCCGCGCCGCGCGCGAGGCGGCGCTGTCCGCCGCCGTGACCCATACCCACCCCGAGGCGGTCGCCGGGGCCGTCGCGGTGGCGGTCGCGGCGAGCCGGGCCGCGTCCGGCCGCAGCGGCTCCGTCGAAGGCGCTGACCTGCTCGACACGGTGCTGGAGCACACCCCGCCCGGCCAGGTCCGCGACGGCGTCGCCGAGGCCCGCGCGCTGCTGGAGGAGCCGCACGTCGATCTGGCCGCCCACCGCCTCGGGAACGGCCGCCGGGTCAGCGCGGTGGACACGGTGCCGTTCACCCTCTGGTGCGCGGCCCGGAACCTGACGGACTATCGGTCGGCCCTCCTGGACACGGCCTCGGCCGGTGGCGACGTGGACACCACCTGCGCGATCGTCGGCGGCATCGTCGCCGCCCGCGTCGGCGCCGACGGCATCCCGCCCGCCTGGCGCGAGCACACCGAGCCCCTCCCGGCCTGGCTGGACGACCCCGCCGACGAGCCCTGCTGACCGCTCGACCCTTCGGCCGGGCAGGCCGCCGGGCAGCAGGCCGCCGGGCAGCAGGCCGCCGGCGCCGGGGGTCTGTCCGGCCGGCGCCGGCGGCGTATCGGGGAGCGACGGTCGGTCGCCCCAGCTCTTCGGCATCGGGTCAGGTCTTGGGCATCAGGACCGTGTCGATGATGTAGACCGTCGCGTTGGCGGTGTGGACGTCGCCGCACTGGACCGTCGCGGTGGTGTTCACCTTGAAGTTCTGGCCGGAGCCGGTGACCGTGAGGGTGCTGCCCTCCAGGGTCTTGTGGGTGCCCGCCAGCGCGCTCGGGGAGAGCTGGCCGGGCAGCACGTGATAGGTGAGGATCTTGGTGAGTTCGGCCTTGTTGGCCAGCACCGAGTTCAGCGTCGCCGTGGGGATCTTCGCGAACGCGGCGTTGTCCGGCGCGAAGACGGTGATGTTCTTGGCCGAGTTGAGGGTGTCGACCAGCCCGGCCTTCTGCACCGCTGTCACCAGGGTCGACAGCTGCGGGTTGTTGGAGGCCGCGGTGGCGACCGGATCCATGGCCATGCCGCCGAAGCTGCCGGAGCCGGTGCTGGGCACCTTGGCGCAGCCGGGGCCGAACGGTGCGGCGCTGCTGGTGGCGGTGGTTCGGACAGCGGCCGACGGAGCCGCCACCGCGGCGGCGGCGGTACTGCCGACCAGGCCGAAGGCCAGGGCGCCGGCGGCCAGGAGGGCCGCCAGTGAGGAGTTGCGCTTGCCGGTGATTGCCATCGGGAGTCACTTCCTTCGATAGTCGAGAACGGTGATGGTGGGAGAAGCGGGGGAGTCGGTCAGCCGACGGTGACCACGACGCTGTGCCAGCCCGTGGCCCCCGAGGGGAAGGGCGGGGCACTGGCCTGCGGTTGGACGGCGCCGGTGCCGTCGGTCGCGCGGACCTCCAGGGTGTGGAGGCCGGGTGCGGCGCCGGTCCAGTGGAGGGTCCACTGCCGCCAGACGTCCGGGCTGACGGCGGTGGCGAGGTCGGCCTCCGACCAGGGGCCGCCGTCCACCCGGACCTCGACGGCGGAGATGCCGCGGTGGGTCGCCCAGGCGGTGCCGGCCACGGTCACCGTCCCGGTCGGGAGCTGTGCCAGCGGGGCCGGGACCTCGATCCGGGAGGCGGTCTTCACCGTTCCGGTGCGGTCCCAGCCGCGGTGGACCCAGTACGGGTCGTAGGCGGCGAAGGTGGTGACCTCCAGGTCGGTCAGCCACTTGGTCGCCGAGGTGTAGCCGTACAGGCCGGGGACCACCGAGCGGCAGGGGAAGCCGTGGGCGACCGGCAGCGGCGCCCCGTCCATGCCGACCGCCAGCAGCGCGGTCCGGCCGTCCAGCACCAGGTCCAGCGGTGAGCCGATGGTCATGCCGTCGCTGGAGCGGCCCACGAGCTGCTGCGAACCCGGCCGGACGCCCGCCTCGCGCAGCAGCGCGGGCAGCGATGCGCCCAGCCACCGGGCGGTGCTCACATAGGGGCCGCCGACCTGGTTGGAGACGCAGGACAGGGTGTGGTCCAGCTCGACCAGCGGACGGTGCAGCAGGTCGTCGAAGGACAGCTCCAGCGGGTGGTCGACCATCCCGTGGACCCGGAGGGTCCAGTCCGCCGGGGCCACCTGGGGGAGCGTCAGGTCGATGTCGACGCGGTAGAAGTCCGCGACGGGGGTGGTGAACGGGGAGAGTCCGGCGACGTCCGGGTGCGCGGCGGCCGGGATCGGCGGCAGCGGGTGCACCGCCCTGGGCAGGTGGACGGCGGCGCGGGCGGCGGCCACGTTGTAGCGGGCGGCGGTCAGCGCCCGTCCGGCCGTCTCGGCGACGGCCGCGAACACGGCGGTGCCGACCAGCGCCAGCAGGAAGCCCCGGCGGTCCAGCGCGCCCCGGGGCGCGGCCGCCGCGGTGGCCTTCGCGGTCGTGGCGTTGGGCGTCGTGGGTGTGGCGGCATCGGCGGCCGGGCGGCCGACCGGGGCCCGCCGGATCAGCAGCCACAACGCGGCGGCGCCCACCGCGCCGGCCACCAGCGAGGGGACGAGAGAGGCCTGCCGGGAGCTCGCGGCCCAAGCGCCGACCCCGGCCAGCAGCACGAACAGGGCGAGGCCCAGCCGCCGCCACCGCAGCGCCAGCACTCCCGCCAGCAGCGCGATGACCAGCATGGTCGCGTAGATCCCGGCCAGCAGCACGGTCTTGTCGTGGGTGCCGAAGTGCTGGACGGCGAAGTCCTTCAGCCAGGTCGGGGTCAGATTGATCGCGGCAGACCCGACGGCGATCACCGGGGCACTGGAGGGCCCGGTGAAGGCCGCCGTCAGGTCGCCCGCCGCCAGAGCCGCGGCGGCCGATCCGAGACCGGTCGCGGCTCCCACAGCAGCCGTGCGCACCTTGCCCACAAAGGTGATTCGGGACCGATCGAGCTGCGGACGGGTCCGGATCGGACAAATGCGCCCAGGGGTACTGAGTTCCCTTCGGATCGGGCGTCGGGCGGGACGCCGTTCCCATGGCGGGTGGGCCCTCGGGCGTCACCCGCACCCCGAAGGGAACGCAGTTCCTTGTTCGATGGCACTGAGTGCCGTATTGTCTCCGCGTGTCGAAGTGACGCGCCCGAGGGCGCGCGGAGAGGCGTGGCATGAGCGGGAACCTGTCGGAGCGGCAGTCGATCGAGCGGGTCGGCGTCGTCGGCTGCGGGCAGATGGGGGCCGGCATCGCCGAGGTCTGCGCCCGGGCCGGAGTTGACGTCAGAGTCGCCGAGTCCGACCTCGCCGCCGCCGAACGCGGTCGCGCCCGGATCGAGGCCTCGTTCGCCAAGGCGGTCAAGCGCGGCAAGCTCGCCGAGGCCGAGGCCGAGGCGGCCTACGGCCGGATCGCCTTCAGCGCCGACCTGCAGGACCTGGCCGACCGTCAACTGGTGATCGAGGCCGTGGCCGAGCAGGAGCAGGCCAAGACCAGCGTCCTGGCCGCACTCGACCGGATCGTCACTGACCCGGAGGCGATCCTGGCCTCCAACACCTCCTCCATCCCGATCATGCGGCTGGGCACCGCCACCACCCGGCCCGGACAGGTCATCGGGATCCACTTCTTCAACCCGGTGCCGGTCCTGCCCCTGGTCGAGCTCGTGCCCTCGCTGCTCACTTCCGAGTCCACCCGCGAGCGGGCCGGGCACTTCGTCACCGAGCGGCTCGGCAAGCGCGCCGTCCCGGCCCGCGACCGGGCCGGATTCGTGGTCAACGCCCTGCTCATCCCGTACCTGCTGGCGGCCGTGCGGATGGCCGAGTCCGGCTTCGCGGCGCCCCAGGACATCGACGACGGCATGGTGCTGGGCTGCGCCCACCCCATGGGACCGCTCCGGTTGGCGGACCTGATCGGTCTGGACACCGTCCGGGCCGCCGCCGAGGCGATGTACGAGGAATTCAAGGAGCCCCTCTACACGCCGCCTGCGCTGCTGTTGCGGATGGTCGAGGCCGGCCAGCTGGGGCGCAAGAGCGGTCGTGGATTCTACGAGTACGCCACGGCCTGATCGGCCACCGAGAGCCGGAGTTGACGATGGATTCCTCGACCGCCACCGATGTGTTCCGCGAGACTTCGACCCGGGAGGCCGGGCCGCAGCAGGCCGCCCCCGCCGGAGCGCCGGTGCTGCACTACCGACGCTGCCGCTGGTGCCGGTCGGCGACCCTGCACTCACGCTTCCTCTGCCCCTCGTGCGGGGCGACCGAGTTGGACGAGGCGGTCAGCGCCGGGCTCGGCGTGGTCAGTCGGCTGGGCGCGACGCGGGGTTCGTTCCAGCTGGTGCACCGGGTGCCGCACGCCTGCGTGGTCACCCTCGACGAGGGCTTCACCATCACCGCCGTGCTGTCCGAGGACCGGCCCAGGGTGGTGCCGCTCGGCGCGCGCGTCGTCCTGCACGCCGAGGGCACCGGTCCCCGTTCGTTCGAGTTCCGGCTGGCCTGACTGCTCTGAGCCTGACTGCTCTGAGCCTGACTGCTCTGAACCTCAGCGCTTCGAGCCTCAGCGCTCTGAGCCTCAGCGCTCTGAAGTCTTATTGCTCCGGGGCCCGACCGTCCTCCGCCCGGCGCGCGGGCGCTCCCGCCGGGACGTCGGCCGCCGGTCCGCCCTTCGGCGGTGCGTCTCAGTCCGTGCGCACCGACTGGTCCGGCGACGCCGGGCAACAGGTCGTGGGCGGTGGCCCCGAGGGCGGAGCCGAGGAGGGCCGATGAACGACGGGTGTGCGAAGACCCCGCCGGAGCCGCCGATGCCGATGCCGATGCCCGATGTTGATGGTCAGGCTGTGGGGCCCGCCCGGGGCCGCGCGGGGCTGTGTCACAGGCGTCCTCGCCACGCCGGCCCTGCCCGGCCTCGGCTGACGGCTGCAAGGCATGGTTCCAGGAACGTCGAGGGGCCCCGGCCGGGTGTGCGGTCGGGGCCCTTCGGGGTTGGGCTGGGCTGGTGGTGTCAGCCCTTGCGGTTCTTGATCTCGGTGGTGAGTTGGGGCAGGACGTTGAAGAGGTCGCCGACGACGCCGTAGTCGGCGAGTTCGAAGATCGGGGCCTCGGGGTCCTTGTTGACCGCGACGATGGTCTTGGAGGTCTGCATGCCGGCCCGGTGCTGGATCGCGCCGGAGATGCCGTTGGCGATGTAGAGCTGCGGGGAGACCTGCTTGCCGGTCTGGCCGACCTGGTTGCTGTGCGGGTACCAGCCCGCGTCGACGGCCGCGCGCGAGGCGCCCACCGCGGCGCCCAGCGAGTCCGCGAGCTCCTCGACCACGCCGAAGCCCTCCGCCGCGCCCACGCCCCGGCCCCCCGAGACCACGATCGCGGCCTCGGTCAGCTCCGGACGCCCCGAGGACACCCGCGCGGTCCGCGACAGCACCCGGGTCCCGGACGCCGCCGCGGTGAACACCACCTCGACCGGCACGACCGCGCCCGCGCCCGCCACCGCCTGCGGCGCGGCCGCGTTCGGCTTGACCGTGATCACCGGCACGCCCCGCGAGACCCGCGAGAGCGTGGTGAACGACGCCGCGAACGCCGCCTGCGCGGCCAGCGGGCCCTGCTCGTCGGCGGTCACGTCGACCGCGTCGGTGATCACACCCGAGCCCAGCCGCAGCGCGAGCCGCGCCGCGACCTCCTTGCCCTCGCCCGAGGACGTCACCAGCACCGCACCGGGCTGCGCCGCGGCGGCGACCTGCGCCAGCGCGTCGACCTTCGGCACCACCAGGAAGTCCGCGAACTGCGCCGCGTCGGCGGTGTAGACCTTCTCCGCACCGTACTCGGCCAGCCTGGCGGTCAGCGCGGGGGTGTGCTCGCCGCCGCCGAGCAGGACCGCGGCCGGCTCGCCCAGACGGCGGGCCACGGTCAGCAGCTCCAGGGTCGGCTTGCGGACGGCACCGTCCGCGTGGTCCACCAGGACCAGGATCTCAGCCATGATTCAACGCTCCAGAAAGACAGAAGAAGACAGAGGGGTGGGGGTGGGGGTGGCCCGGCGGGGTCAGATGAACTTCTGCGCGGCGAGGAACGCGGCCAGCTGCAGGCCGCCCTCGCCCTCGTCCTTGACGACCGTGCCGGCCGTGCGGGCGGGGCGCGCGGTCGCGGACTGCACCGCGGTCCACGCGCCGGCCAGGCCCACCGCGTCGGCGTCGATGCCCAGGTCGTCCAGGTCCAGCGACTGCACCGGCTTCTTCTTCGCGGCCATGATGCCCTTGAACGAGGGGTAGCGGGCCTCGCCGGACTGGTCGGTCACCGACACCACTGCCGGCAGCGACGCCTCCACCAGCTCGGTGGCCGCGTCCCCGTCCCGGCGGCCGCGCACCACGCCGCCCTCGACCGTCACCTCGGACAGCAGCGTGGCCTGCGGCACGCCCAGCCGCTCGGCCAGCAGCGCCGGCACCACGCCCATCGTCCCGTCGGTCGACGCCATCCCGCACACCACCAGGTCGAACCCGGTCGCCTCCAACGCCTTCGCCAGCACCAGCGAGGTCCCCACCGCGTCACTGCCGTGGATGTCGTCGTCGTTCACGTGCACGGCCCTGTCCGCACCCATCGACAACGCCTTGCGCAGCGCGTCCTTCGCGTCGTCCGGGCCCACCGTCAGCACCGTCACCTCCGCGCCCTCGTTCGCCGCCGCGATCCGCAACGCCTGCTCGACCCCGTACTCGTCCAACTCCGAGAGGAGCCCGTCCACCGAATCCCGGTCGGTCGTCAGGTCGTCCGCGAAACGCCGCTCACCGGTCGCATCGGGCACGTACTTCACACAGACAACGATCCTCAAGCTCACGGCCTGTCTCCTGAACTGGTACTGATTGGCTGGTCACATCCGGCGCGGCCCCGAAACGACGTGCGCACCCGAGGGGCATCCGCGCCGTGGCTGGCTACCAGCACTCTAAGGGTACTCAGTGCCATTCGTAAAGGCACTGAGTGCCAATGACTTCTCGGTGCGGTAGCACCGCAATCCGATCGGCGTTCGACGATCGGTCACTGGCTCCCGGCCCCGGACCGGGTCGACCCGATCGACGTGCTGGAACGCCAGGCCGCGCACCGGGTCCCGAAACTCCGGCCGACCCGCTACGGCCGAGAGCCGAGTCGGGCTGACGTGCGCCAATCCATCCTGTGACGAACGGCTCTGACGGTGGGTCATTCCGCGGGACCGTGACCCTCCGGGGACGGGCCCCGCTCCGGTGGGGCCTGTTCGGGCGGGGCCTGCTTCGGCGGGCGTCCGCGCCGGGGGAGTTGGCCCACATTGGCCGGCAACCGGCCGGCCTGGGACAGTGATTGGCGCAGCAGGTACTCGATCTGTGCGGTGGTGCTGCGCAGTTCGTCACCGGCCCAGCGGGCCAGCGCGTCATGGACGGCGGGGTCCAGGCGCAGCAGGATCTGCTTCCGTTCACTCATCGGCGGATCCGGCCGCTGCTACTGGTAGAGGGTGCCGGTGTTGACCACCGGCTGGGTGGCCTGTTCGCTGCAGAGCACCACGAGCAGGTTGCTGACCATCACGGCCTTGCGCTCCTCGTCGAGGTCGACGATCCCTTCCTCGCTCAGCGAGTCCAGCGCCTGGCGCACCATGCCGACCGCGCCCTGCACCAGCCGCTGCCGGGCGGCGACGATCGCGTCCGCCTGCTGGCGGCGCAGCATCACCTGGGCGATCTCCGGCGCGTAGGAGAGTCGGGTGATCCGGGACTCGACCACGCTGATGCCGGCCAGGGCGACCCGGGCGCCGATTTCCGCCGAGAGCCGTGCGGTGATCTCGTCGGCGTGCTGCCGGAGCGAGATCCGGCCCTCGGTGCGGGCGTCGTAGGGGTAGCTGGTGGCGATGTGCCGGACGGCGGTCTCGGCCTGGATCCCGACGAACTGCACGAAGTCGTCGACCGAGTAGACGGCGTTCGCGGTGTCCTCGACCTGCCAGACCACCACGGCCGCGATCTCGACCGGATTGCCGTCGGCGTCGTTCACCTTGAGCGTCGCGGTCTCGTGGTTGCGCACCCGGGTGGAGACCTTCCGGCGCAGGGTGAAGGGGTTCACCCAGCGGAGTCCGGTGGTCCGCACCGTCCCGGTGTAGCGGCCGAACAGGGCGACGACCCGGGCCTGCCCGGGGGCGACCGGGGTGAGCCCGATCAGCAGCAGCGCGCCGACCACCACCAGTACGGCGCTCAGCCAGTTGTTCGAGCTGCGGAGGTCCACGCCCCAGGCGATCGACGCCAGCCCGAGGGCGAGCGGCGCCCAGCCCGGGATGTTGGCCGCGGCCCTCTCGTCGATCGGTGCCTCCGGCATCCGGACCTGTGCCGCCCGGCCGAGATCTGTACTCATCGCAGCGCCTCCTCGGGGTTCTCCGACCCTCGGGAAAACTCTAGCATTTATATATCACTTTATGGAGGGGTGCTGCGGCGACGACAGTGGCCCCGGACCGCCCGGCGAGGGGCGGTACGGGGCCACGGCGGAACTGGACGGACCAGGACCGGATCACTTCGCCGGTCGGTTGGTGGCGGCCCGCTTCGCCGCTTCCTGCTTGTTCTTCTCCTTGATCCGCACCGCTTCCTTGCGGACCTCCGACTGGGTGGCGCGCTCCTGGCGGAGCCAGGCCGGGTCCTCCGCCTTGATCGCCTCGATCTGCTCGGTGGTCAGCGCATCCTGGACGCCGCCCCGGGCCAGTCCGGAGATGGAGACACCGAGCTTCTCCGCGACGACCGGCCGCGGGTGCGGGCCGTTGCGCCGCAGGTCCGCCAGCCACTGCGGCGGGTCGAGCTGCAGGGCGTTGAGTTCATCGCGGGAGACGACACCCTCTTGGAATTCGGCAGGAGTGGACTGGAGGTGGATCCCCAGTTTCTTGGCCGCGGTCGCGGGCTTCATCGTCTGGGTGGTCTTCGGCTTGGGCGTCGTCATGATGTCAAGGGTATCCACCGAAAGCGCCCGCCCTGATCACGGCCGGTAGCCTGGCTCCGTGACAGACTCGCAGGCGACCTCCTCGTTCCGGCTCGCATTCGTTCCCGGGGTGACCCCGAGCAAGTGGGTCGGCGTCTGGCGCGAACGGCTGCCGGACGTCCCGCTCACGCTGCTCCCGCTCCCCGCCGCCGAGGGTTCGCGCACCCTGCGCGAGGGCGAGGCGGACGCCGGACTGCTCCGGCTCCCGGTCGACCGGAGCACGCTGAGCGCCATCCCGCTCTACATCGAGACCACGGTCGTCCTGGTCCCCAAGGAGCACCGGCTGACCGAGTCCGCCGAGGTGACCTTGGCCGACCTGGCCGAGGAGATCGTGCTGGACCCGCTGGACGACGTCCTGGACTGGGAGGGCGGAGCGGGTCGCCCCGGGACGCCCGCCAAGTACCGCCCCGCCACCACCGGGGACGCCGTCGAGCTGGTGGCCGCAGGGATCGGCGTCCTGATCGCGCCGCAGTCGCTGGCCCGGCTGCACCACCGTCGGGACGTGGCCTACCGCCCGCTCACCGACGCCCCGCAGTCGCAGGTGGCCCTCGCCTGGCCGGAGGACCGGACGACGGACCTGGTGGAGGAGTTCATCGGGATCGTCCGGGGCCGGACGGTCAACAGCACGCGCGGCCGGGGGGAGACCCCGCCGCAGCCGAAGAAGCAGCGCGCGGCGGACAAGGCTCGGCAGAAGGGTCAGCAGCAGGGTGCGGCCAAGGGCGCAGGCAAGGGCGCCGCAGCCGCCAAGGCCGGCAGCGGGCGCACCCGCAGCGGGACCGCCAAGCCGAAGCCGAAGTCCGGTACCGGCAGCGGGAAGAGCTCGAAGCCGCGCCGCCGCTCCTGAGCACGGCCCACCGCCGCGACGGCTGCGCCGCCGCCCGTCCCCGCTGACCGCGCCGCTGACCGCGCCGCTGACCGCGCCGCTGACCGCCCCGCTGACCGCCCCGCTGACAGCGCCGCCGACCGCGCCGCGTCGTTCGTCGCCCCGCCCGTTGCCCCGCCCGTCGCCCCGCCCTTTGCCTTGCCCGGCTCCCGCCTGCCGCCTGCCGCGCGCGCCGACGGTCGGCGGCCGACACTGGAACAACGCTGTCGGCCGCTGACGGAGGACCGCCGCGAAAGAACCGCAGCAAGAAGGACCGCCGGGGAGGAACCCGTGCGACTGCCAGGCCGAGGGGGCCGTCCCCGGGGTGTCTCGGCCGCGCTCCGGGACGCCAACGGCGACCGGACCCGCTGGGAGCGGCTGCTCGGACGGTTCCGGCTGCCGGTCCTGCTGGTCACCGTGGCGCTGCTGTACGGCACCCTCGGCTACTGGTTGATCGAGGGCCAGAGCCTGCTCGACGCCCTCTACACCACGGTGCTCACCCTCAGCACCGTCGGTGTCGGCACCGGACCCGCGCCCGGCCCCGGCGGCAAGGTCTTCACGATCTCGCTGATCTTCTTCGGGGTGGTGGCCCTGTTCACCGCGATCGGGGTCGGAGCCGAGGTCGTCGCCTCCGGGGAACTGGGACGCTGGATGCGGAGGAGCCGAATGGACCGCAGCGTGGACCATCTCAGCGGGCACTACGTGATCTGCGCCTACGGGCGGGTCGGCCGCGCGGTCGTGGCCGAGCTGCGCCGCCAGGGCCGGCCCGGCGTGGTGATCGAGTCCAAGCCGGAACTGGCCGAGGTGCTGGAGGAGCACGGAGTGCTGCACCTCGGGGGCGACGCGACCGACGAGCAGGTTCTCCGCCGGGCCGGCATCGAGCGCGCCACGGGACTGGTGTGCGCGGTGGACTCCGACGCGGCGAACGTCTTCATCACCCTCACCGCCCGGGCGCTCAACCCCGACCTGCGGATCATCGCCAGGGCTGCGGAGAGTGCGTCGGTCGACAAGCTGATGCGGGCCGGCGCCGACGAGGTGGTCTCGCCCTACGGCCTGAGCGGCCGCCGGATGGCGCTGCTCGCCCTCCAGCCCTCGGTGCTGGAGGTACTGGACCTGCTGGACCTGGGTCCCGGCATCCGGCTGGAGGAGGTGGTGGTGCGCCCCGGCTCCCGGCTGGACGGCCTGACCGTGCTGGAGGCCCGGACCCGCTTCGCCGGGGTGGCCATCCTGGCCGTGCGCGAGCCGGGGCGCGAGGTCGACGCCAACCCCGACCCGCACCTCCGGCTCACCTCCGGACACCTCATCGTCGTCCTCGGCCCCGACACCATCCTGAACCGGATGGCCGACTGAGCTCCAGGGACACCGCGCAGCGGGGGAGCGGGCGAAGCGAGGAGGACCTCCGTCAGCCGAGCGGAACCACTGCCGAGCGCGACGGGACGGCGTCGAGCGCGGCCAGCGTCGGTCCGTCGAACGCGATCGTGCCGGCGGCGACGTTCGCGGCGAGGTGCTCGGGGTCGGCGGTGCCCGGGATGAGCAGCACGTTCGGGGCGTGCTGCAGCAGCCAGGCCAGGCCGACCTGCGAGGGCGTGCTGCCCAGGGACTGCGCCGCCGAGTGGACGGCAGGCTCGTCGGTCACCTTCGGCATGGCGGGGAACGCGCCGCCGAGCGGGAAGTACGGCACCCAGGCGATCCCCTCGGCGACGCAGAGCGTGAGCAGGTCCTCGTCCTCGCGCGCCACCAGGCTGTACGCGTTCTGCACGCAGACGATGCCGGCCGGGATCGCCCGGCGAAGCCCGTCCAGGGTGACGCTGCTCAGCCCGATCGCGCCGACACTTCCCTCGTCGCGCATCGCGGTCAGCACCGCGAGCTGGTCGTCGAGGTCGACGATCTGGTCGCCTTCGGCCCGAAGTCCGGGCCCGGCGTCGAGACGGCGCAGGTTCACCACCGGGACCTGGTCGACGCCGAGGCTGCGGAGGTTGTCCTCGACGCTCGCCCGAAGCTCCTCGGGCCGCTGCGCGGGGCGCAGCGGGATGGGCTGGCCCGGGTTGGGGGTGGCTCCTACCTTGCTCACGACGAGCACGCCGTCCTCGGGGCGGAACGCCTCGCGGATCAGCTCGTTGACGAAGCCGTCGCCGTAGAACTGGGCGGTGTCGACGTGGTCGACGCCCAGCTCGACCGCACGGCGCAGCAGCGCGACGGCGGCGGGCCGGTCGCTGCGCAGGCGTTCGAGCTGCATGGCGCCGTACCCGACGCGGGAGACGGTCCGGCCGGCGAGGGGGCCGGGGCCGCCGGGGCGGCGGACTCCGGTGGCGGTGGTGTCGGTAGACATGAGTGAACTCCTGTCCTGTGGGATGATGACACAAGCGGAGGAGCCTCCGCTCAGTCGAATGTAACACTACCGGAGGTACCTCCGTTTTGAGTCCGGAGCCCACACCCCCTGGCGTCCGCACGGAACGCCCGCTCCGTGCCGACGCGCGGCGCAACCGCGAGAAGCTGGTCGCCGTCGCCCAGGCGGCCTTCGCCGCCGCGGACGACTCCGTCCCGCTGGAGGACATCGCCCGCGAGGCCGGGGTCGGCATCGGCACCCTGTATCGGCACTTTCCGACCCGGGAGGCGCTGGTCGAGGCCGTCTACGCCGCCGAGCTCGACGACATCACCAAGAGCGCCCCCGCCCTGCTCGACGAGTACCCGCCCGATGTCGCGCTCCGGGCATGGCTGGACCGCTATGCGCAGTTCGTCGCGATGAAGCGCGGGATGATCGACACCCTCCGGGCTGGTTGGGCCTCCGGACGGATGGCGACACCGACCACCCGTGAGCGCATCACCGGTGCGATCGGGACGATCCTCACGGCCGGGGCGAGCGCGGGCTCGCTCCGCCCCGACGTCGACCCGGACGACGTCACCGCGATCCTGCTCGGCGTGTTCCTGTCCACGGCGGCCAACAACGCCTCGGAGGGTGCCACTTGGCGCGGCGGCGACTCGGGGCAGACCGGCCGCATGCTCGACCTCGTCGTCGACGCCCTGCGCCCCAGGACCCACGCGTAGCGCTCCGGCCGCCCGCAGCGCCACCCGCGCTGTCCCGGGTCGCGCTGCCCGGGGCCTGCGGCCCCGCCCGCGCTCAGCCCTCTGCGCTGCCCCGGCGCGCGCTGTCCCGGTCCGCGCCGTGTTCCGCGCCCTCCTGCTCGTCCCGTTCTGCCGCCTCGGCCGGCGGTCGCATCGCCCAGCGGATGCCGCGCACCACGGCGCCACCGGCGAGCGGAGCCCCGAGGGATTCGAGAGGCAGGCGCGGCAGGGCCAGCGGCGTCCGCGCCCAGCCCGGCAGCAGGTTCACCGCCGCCGCGCAGAGCGCGGCGTACGGGGGCCTGGCGGCGAGCGGCAGTGGCGGGTGCAGCAGCAGGAAGCGCGCGGCCTCGCGCGAGGCCGGTGTGGCCCGCAGTTCGCCCCGGTACCCGTCGAGCCGTGCGGTCAGCTCCGCGACGCTGCGCGGGGCGCGCACCACCCCCAGCGCCTCGCCGATCCGCGCGGTGTCACGGACGTAGCCGTCGCACCCTGCGGCGTCCAACGGGTTGGCCCCGTAGCGCTGGTGGGATCGGAGGAAGCTGTCCACCTCCGCGAGGTGGACCCACTCCAGCAGATGCGGGTCGCCGGCGTCGTAGGGCTCTCCGTCGTCGGTGGTCCCGCGGACGCGGCCGTGCACCGCGTGCACTCGGTCGACGGCCGCCTGGGCGTCGTCGGCAGTGCCGAACGTGGTGACGGCGAGGAAGGTGCTGGTCCGCTGCAGGCGGCCCCAGGGGTCGCCCTGGTAGCCGGAGTGTGCGGCGACCGCGGCCATGGCCAGCGGGTGCAGCGACTGCAGCAGCAACGCGGCGATCCCGCCGACGAACATGGACGCGTCGGCGTGGACCGTACGGATCGGCCGCTCGGGGCCGAACCAGCGGGGCCCCGGCGTCCTGTGGATCCGGTGCTGCGTGGCAGAGCGGTCCGGTCCGGCCACCCGGCTGAAGAGGGCTTCGGCCAGCCTTCGCCGCAACACGTCCGTCGCCATCCCGACCCGGTCCATGCCCCCATTGTCGGGTCGCCGCAGACCGACGTGGTGGTGATTCCGACAAGGCACGCCTTTTGCTGCTGTCACACCGTTTCCACAAAGTCGGTCAATACCGTCGGAACGGTAGGACGTGGACGGGAATGCGTCCGGCCTTTCCGTTCCCGGAAGTTAGGGAGAAGATCATGAGCAAGTTGTCCCTGCGCAAGCACGGAGTCGCTGCCGGCGCGATCGTTCTGGCGGGCGGGCTCGCCGTCGGCGGTGCCACGGCCTATGCCGCAGCGGGCTCCCCGGCAGCCGTCCCCACCGGCACGACGGCCAGTCTCACCAGCACCACGGCGGCCGGGACCGGTCCCCTGACCTTGGCGAAGTCGGGCCATGCCCGGGTTCGGATACCGGTCGGGATCCACGGTCAGGTGACCGTGAAGAACGGCAAGACCGGGCAGTACGTCGTCCGAGAGTGGCAGCGCGGCCAGATCACCGCCGTTTCCGGCAGCACGGTCACCGTCAAGAGCACCGACGGCACCACCTGGACCTGGACCACCGCGAGCAACACGAAGATCACCCGCGACGGCAAGAAGATCGCCGAGTCGGCCCTCGCCACGGGCAACAAGGTCGAGATCCTGGGCAACCAGTCGGGCAGCGCCAACGACGCCACCCGGATCTTCGCCCCCACCGGGACTCAGGGACAGGGCGCCACCGCCTGACCGGCACAGCGGCCCGACCGGCATGGCGACCTGGCCGGTTTCTCAGCCTGACCGGTTTCGCGGCCTGGCCCGCTTCTCAGAGTGCGGGCCCCGAGGCCCGCAGTCAGGTCCCGGCCTCCGGACTCCTGGCTCCGAGTTCCGCCTCCATGGTTCTGCTTCCATGGTTCCTGTTCCAGGGAGAGGCTGGCAGACCGCAGCAGAACCGATTCTGACGCGACAACAGCTCACTGTCGTCACCCCCCGGTGGTCGCGCTGCCAAGGTCCCGCAAACGACCACGCGCATGGGCGCCCACCGGCGCGCCCTGCCCGCCGTTGCTATCGTCCCTGCCCCGCTCCTGCCTCCATCCCTGTGCACTCGCGCACTGGCGTGGTCGCCCGCCGTCCGGCTCGGTGAGGTGCGCCCCCGCATGGAACAGTTCGTAGGCCGCGAGGGATGATGTCGCGTGCCCAGCGAACAGCTCTCCGAGTCCTCACCCCCACCGCCCACACCCACACCCATATCCGCGCCGCAGCCCGATGGACCGGTGTCGTCGCCCGCCGCCACCGACCCCGCTTCCGCCGCCACGTCCGCCGCGCCGGCTTCCGCACCAGACCCCGGCCGCTGGCGCAGGATCGCGGGTACCGCGCTCGCAGACGTCACGCCACTGCGTAGCAGCGCCCACTTCCGGCGCCTCTGGTTCGGGCAGAGCGTCTCCTCCATCGGCCAGCAGATGACCGCCCTGGCCATCTCCGTCCAGGTCTACGCACTCACCAAGTCGACCTTCGCGACCGGGCTGGTCGGCCTGTGCTCGCTCGTTCCGCTGGTCGCCTTCGGCCTGTACGGCGGTGCCATCGCCGACACCATGGACCGGCGCAAGCTCGGCCTGTTCGGCGCGTCGGGGCTCGCCGTCCTCTCCGCCGGCCTGGCGATCCAGGCGTTCCTCGGCGTGCACCAGGTGGCCGTGCTGTACGCGGTGGTGGCCCTGCAAGCGGTCTGCTTCGCGCTCAACGCCCCGGCCCGGTCGTCCATGGTGCCGCGACTGGTACCGGCCGAGCAGTTGCCGGCCGCCAATGCGCTCTCCACCGTCAGCATGAACCTGGGCCTCACCGTCGGGCCGATGCTCGGCGGCGTGATGATCGGCATCTGGAGCTACCAGGCGGCCTACCTGGTCGACGCGCTCGCGTTCAGCGCATCGCTGTACGCGATGTGGCGGCTGCCCTCGATGCTCCCGGACACTGCCGCCCGCGGTGCCTCCGGTACGGGCCCGGCGGCACGTCCGCGCGCCTCCGTCCTGGACGGCCTGCGCTTCCTCCGGGATCGGCCGAACCTCCGGATGAGCTTCCTCGCGGACCTGGCCGCGATGGTCTTCGGCATGCCGCGCGCCCTGTTCCCGGCGCTGGCCGTGGTGCTCTACCACGGGGACGCCAGCACGGTCGGGCTGCTCGCCGCCGCCCCGGCCGTCGGCGCGCTGCTCGGCGCGCTGTTCTCCGGGTGGGTCGGGAGGGTCCGCAGACACGGCCTCGCCGTCGCGATCGCGGTCGCGACCTGGGGGCTCTCCATCGCCGGCTTCGGGCTGGCCCGCCACCTGTGGCTGGGCCTGCTGCTGCTCGCAGTGGCGGGGGCGTCCGACACTGTCAGCATGATCTTCCGCAACACGATCATGCAGGAGGCCGCCCCGGACGACATGCGAGGCAGGCTCCAGGGGGTCTTCGTCGTCGTGGTCGCCGGCGGGCCGCGACTCGGCGACTTCGAGTCCGGCAGTGTCGCCCAGTTGACCTCGCCGACCGTCTCCGCCGTCAGCGGCGGCCTCGCCTGCGTCGCGGCCCTGCTGCTGCTCCTCGCGCGCTACCCGGGCTTCGTTCGCTACGACGCCCACCATCCGACGCCCTGACCTGGACCTCCGCCCCGCCAGGGGTCCCACCCCGGCGGCCGAAAGGTGGGCGCCAGCACCGCCCCACGTGCTGTATTGTTCTTCCTGTGCCCGGGAGACCGGGGACAGGCCGCAAAGCCGCAAGGCAGAGCAGCCTCGGGACGTGGCGCAGCTTGGTAGCGCACCTGACTGGGGGTCAGGGGGTCGCAGGTTCAAATCCTGTCGTCCCGACAGAGGGTTTTAGCAGGTGAGAGGCCGTTTCCGCTGCAAGGCGGGAGCGGCCTTTTTTGCCTTTCTGGGGGTTGGTGGTCGCAGTGTGGTCGTGAACGTCGGTTCACGCTGCCCTTGCCGAATACCTCATCCAGGCTGGTCAGGCCGCGTGTTGGTACTCGTGGAGTATGCCGCCGAGTCGTGCTCGTCGTCGTATGTCCAGATGGGCGATTCGGCCCGGGTCTTCGATCGGAGCGGGCAGTGCGTGGAGTGGCCGGGCGTTGGCGATGCCCTGGTGTGGCCGGTGCGCGTTGTAGAACGTCTCGAACTCGCGCAGGGCGTGCAGGAGGTGGCGCTGGTCCCAGATCAGTGTGCGGTCCAGCAGTTCTCGTCTGCAGGTCTGGACCCAGCGCTCCGTGATCGAGTTCATGCGCGGTATGCGGACGCCGCTGAGCACGACTTCGATTCCCGCGTCCTTGAGCACGTCGTCGAACAGCTGGGGGAACTTCCCGTCCCGGTCCCTGATCAGGTAGCGCGCCCGGCAGCCGGAGTCCTCGAGGTCCATGACGAGGTTCTTCGCGGCTTGGACCACCCAGGACCCGGTCGGGTGCTTGGTGGCGCCCAGGATCCGGATCCGGCGGTTGGCGTGCTCGATCACGGCGAATACGTAGAGGCGGGCGCCGGTCAGTGTGACGGTCTCGAAGAAGTCGCATGCGAGGAGCGCGTCGGCTTGGGAGCGCAGGAAGTCCGCCCAGGTGCTCGATGCACGCTCGGGGGACGGCTCGATGCCGGCTTCCTTGAGGATCTCCCAGACTGTGGATGCGGCCACTTTCACTCCGAGCACGAGCAGTTCGCCGTGCAGGCGCCGGTAGCCCCAGTTCGGGTTCTCCCTGGCCAGACGAAGGACGAGGGCGCGGATCGAGTGCACGGTGCGGGGCCGGCCTCCGCGTTTGGGCCTGGACTGGGCGGCGTGTCGGCGGGCGATCAGGTTGCGGTGCCAGCGCAGTACGGTGTCGGGTCGCACCAGTAGTCGGACCCGGCGTAGTGCTTCCCGTGGAAGGCTCTGGAGAAGTGACGCGAGAAAGGCCCGGTCGATGGCGTGGAAGCGGACCTGTTGTCCGTTCAGCTGTCTTTCCAGGACGGTGATGTGATGGCGCAGAGCCAGGATCTCGATGTCCTTCTCGCGGTCGCTCATCGGCAGCAGCCGCAGCAGTGCGAACGTGTTCGTCATGCCCAGATACGCCAGTTTCAGCAGCACAACCGGTCATCATGCCGCACTCGCCGCCACCGCGCGACGGCGCCTACTCGAGCACCCGCACTCGACATCGATGGGCCATCCCACCTGCATGGATGAGGTATTCGGCAAGGGCAAGTCGGCCCAGCTGTCCTGTGCGTACTGCGCCCAGTGGCGCGCCCACTGGTCCGACGGATGGCCGGACCAGGATCTCGCTGCTCACGCTGTGGTGGTGAGGGGGATGGTGGTGTCGGTGTGTCCGTCGGGGGTTTTGACGGCGAGGGTGGGGTTGGTGGGGGTGCCGGTGAGGTCGAGGTGGAGGGTGAGGCCGGGCCAGTCGGTGAGGACGAGGTTGTGGGTGAGGTGGAGGGGTTGGGGTGGGCCGTTGCCGGTGCGGGTGGCGATGGTCTGGGTGGTGGTGAGGAGGGTGGTGCGGGTGAGGGTGTTGTCGGTGCTGTCGATGAGTTGGCGGGTGGCGGCGAAGACGTTGGGGAGCATGGTGTCGATGCTGCCGGGTTGGCCGAGGACGGCGCCGACGAGGGTGGTGTGGTGGCCGTCGACGGTGGTGGCGGCGGAGAACAGGAGGCAGCCGCCGGCCCAGTAGGTGGAGCCGGTTTTGATGCCGTTGACGCCGTCGGTGCCGAGCAGGGTGTTGTAGTTGGTGACGGTGCCGCTGGGGATGGTGGCGCTGGTTTCGTCGACGAGGTCGGCGAAGGCGGGGTCGTTCATGGCGGCTTCGCCGAGGGTGACCAGGTCGGTGGCGGTTGAGATGGAGGTGCCGAGGTAGCCGGAGGGCTGGGTGAAGCTGGTGTGGGTCATGCCCAGGGCGGTGGCGGTGGTGTTCATCCTGGCGACGAACGCGTTCTCGGTGCCGGAGTCCCAGTCGGCGAGGATCTGGGCCATGTTGTCGGCGGAGGCGAGCATGAGGGCCTGCAGGGCCTGGCGTTCGGTGAACTGCTCGCCGGTGGTGACGGGGACCAGGGACTGCTGGAGGGCTTCCTCCTGGGGGAGTTGGGCTGCTTCTGCGGGGGTGACGGTGATGCTGGGGCCTTGTTGGCCGACCGCGAGGGGGTGGTCCTTGAGGATGAGGTAGGCGGTCATGGTCTTGGTGACCGAGGCGATGGGCTGGGGTGTGCTGCTGGGGCCGCTGCTGCCTATGGTGCCCAGGCCTTCGACGGCGACGGCGGCCTGTCCGGAGGAGGGCCAGTCCAGGTCGGTGCGGCCGGGGACGGTCAGTGTGGCCGGGACGGCGAGGGTCACCCGGGGGGCCTGGGGACTGGGTGTGGAAGCGGCAGAACTGCCTGATGGTGCGGGGGTCGCGGCGGCGGCCTCGGCTGCGTGGGCCGGGGGGGAGGAGTGTGTCGTGAGCAGGCCGCCGACACCGAGGACGGCGCAGGTGAGGGCGGCTGCTATCCAGCCGTAGCGTGGTCCGCGGCGCCGGGTGGCGCGTCGGCGGCCGCCCCGGGTGCTGCCGCGTCCGCCGCTGGGGCGGTGGCTGTGGGCGGGGGCGGGTCTGGACACGCGGATTCCTCGGGGCGTGAGTGCGGCGGCGGCACGGAGAGTGTAGGGACGGACGAGGGGTCGGCGTGTGCATTCGACTGCCCGGGCCGGACCCGGCCCGGGCAGTTCGTGGGAGATCGATGCGGGTTGTGGTGTTCTGGGTTTCCGTTTCGGTATCTATCCGATGGCGATGACTGGGTGGTTGGCGGGGTTGATCCAGCGGATGATGTCGGTCATCACGGCTTCGGGCAGGGCGACGCAGCCGGCGGTGGGTCCGGCTTCGGGGCCGAGGTCGTGCAGGAAGATGCCGGCGCCGCGGGTGTGGACGGCGGGGTCCATGTTGAAGTTGATGACCAGGGCGTTGTGGTACTGGACGGGGTAGTCGGCGAGCTGCTCGCTGCCGTCGGCGCCGTCCTGGGTGAGGTGGAAGCCGCCCTGGGCGGTGGTGCGCATGGTGTTGTAGTAGGCGGAGGTGGGGTCCTCGTCCCACCAGTCCTGGCTGGTGACGACGTGGTAGGGCATCGCGGTGCCGGGGTTGGCGCCGTTGCCGAAGCCCTGGGTGATGGTGTAGGTGCCGGTGGGGGTGGTGTCGGTGCCCTGGGTCCGGGTGGCGCCGTTGGTGATGCCGTTGGCGCCGACGCGGGCGGCGGAGGTGGTGTAGAGGGCCTTCCAGGTGGTGCCGGTCTTCTGCCAGGCGGTGACGGTGGCGTAGGTGCCGTTGGCCTTGACGGTGATGACCTGGGTGGCGTTGCCGACGCTGACGGCCACGGGGAACGGTGTGGCGGGGGGCTTGGCGGCGGTGGCGACGTAGGAGCCTGCGGGCAGGTTGAGCTTCTCGCCGGGGCGGATGACGTAGGGCGAGGAGATGTGGTTGTCCTTGGCCAGGGCTATGTAGCCGCCGGGGACGTGGTCCTTGGCGGCTATGCCGGACAGGGTGTCGCCGCCGACGACGGTGTAGCTGGTGACCGGGGTGGTGCCGGTGGGGGTGGTGGCGGCCTGGGCGGCGGCGGTGCCCAGCAGGCTGGCGCCTGCCCCTGCTGCGGCGACGGCCGCGGTGGTGGCGCCCTGGCGCAGGAGCGGTGTGCGGGGCCGGGCGTGGCGTCCGGAGGACTGGGTCATGGTGTGTTCTTCCCTGGGAGTGGGCCCCGGTCGACCGGCCGGGGCCCACGTGAATTCGGTTCTTCTGGAAGGGTGTTACTGGATCTGCTGGTAGAGCGCGGTGACCTGGTTCGGAGCGAGAGCGTAGTTGAATGCTTGGACGTTGCTGATCGATCCGGGGAAGTCGGCGACGGTGCCCGGGGTGTTGCCGCCGTCGGCACCGCCGATCAGCAGCGGTCCGTTTGCCGCCCAGGGGGTGGTGTCGGTGCCGGTGCCGACCAGGGTGCCGTTGACGTACAGGCTCATGGTGCCGGTGGCGGCGCTGTAGGTGCCGACCAGGTGGTACCAGGTTCCCGCTGTCACGGCGGCGGTGCTGCTGGCGTGGTAGTAGGCGGGGGCGCCGGCGGAGTCGGTGCTCGGCACGACCAGGGCCCAGCCCTTGTAGGCGGCCGAGTACTGGAGGTAGAAGCCGCAGCGCACGCCGGTGGCGTCGCGCTGTCCGACCGCGGTGTAGTAGCCGGTGGTGCTGAACCCGGTGTTGAGCTTGGCCCAGGCGGAGACCGTGTAGCTGCCGGTGGTGTTGATGACGCCGGTGTTGGCGCTGGCGGCGTAGCCGGTTGTGCCGTCGAACGCGAGGGATTCGCCGCGGGTGGCGTCGTTGGTCCAGGTCGCTCCGGTGGCGCTGAGTGTGAGTGGGTTGTTGCCGGTGTTGGTGTTGGTGATGGCGTTGGGGGTGAGGATTTGGTTGCCGTCGTCGGTGGCGGCGGTGTCTTGGGCGACGGTCACTGCGGTGCTCGTATTGCCGTCGTTGAGATCCCAGGTGTCCTGTGGTGACAGGAGTGTGTTGGCCAGCGCGCCGAAGGCGGCGACGGAGAGGTTGGCGTGGTCGCCGCCGTCCGCGCCGGGGGCGAGCTTCTCCACACCGGGATTGCTGGTGTCGGGGACCGCGACTGCGGCGTCGTAGTCGGCGAAGTAGACCGCGGGGGTGCTCCAGGGGTTGCCGAGGTTCATGCCGCCCAGGTAGGCGTTGACGTCCATGCGGTTGGCGTCGACGGTACTCAGGGTGCAGGGGTCGTTCGGGGTTGCCCCGTCGCCGGTGAACCCGTCGCACGGGGTCAGCGAGGTGAGGACCACGGTGATGCCCCAGCCCTGGAGCTGCTGGACCAGGGCGAGGTAGCCGTTGGTCTGCAGGTCGGTGTTGCTGTCGCCGGCCAGGAGGTCTTCCAGGCCCTCACTGACGATGACGGTCTTGATGCCCGGCTGGTCCAGGACGTCGCGGTCGATGCGGGACAGGGCGGAGGGTCCGCCGACGGCGCTGCCGTCGAAGGTTTCCGGGTTGTCCGTCATGAGGTCGTTGGACTCGATGCCCTCGGCCAGCACGCCGAAGGGCTGTGCGGTGCTGGGCTCGGCGCCCGACAGCGCGTCGGAGACCCGGTCGCCGTTGGAGTTGGGCAGTGTGGTGCCGGACTGGAGCGGGTCGATCAGGTTGTCGCCGAGCACGGCCTCGGTGGGGACGTTGGCGGACTGCACGTCCAGGTCGGTGACCAGGTCGGTGAAGTTGCCGTAGGCGGCGGCGTTCGTGGTGAACGGGGTGGTGCTGGTGCTGGTGGTCAGGTCACCGGAGCCCGTGCTGGTGATGTATTCGTAGGAGCCGTTGGCGTAGGAGTGCTGCACCAGGTAGGGGACCGAGTTCGAGAGCTGGTAGGACACCAGCAGGTACTGGCCCGCGGTCACGGTGAACGGCAGCGGGTCGCTGTAGACCATCCCGCCCTGGGGCACCACGGTGCTCGGGCTGCCGCCGAATGTCAGCGTGGTGGGTGTGGCTGCCGGGACGGCGCCGATCGTGTTCGGTGTGGAGCTGAGCGCGATGGTGGCGTGGGCGATGTCCAGGGTGCTGGTGCCCAGGCTGTTGTCGAGTTTGACGCGGACGGTGGTGCCGGAGATGGAGGGCTTGAGGGCGATGCGGAACGTCTGGTCGGAGAAGTTGCTGCCGCCCAGGAGGTTGTAGTTGCCCTCGTTCGGGTTGCCCCAGGCGCCGGTCCAGGACTGCCCGGTGGGCGGGGTGGCGTAGGTGCCGTTCGCCTCGGGGGTGCCCGCGGTGGTGTTGCGTGTCGCCATGGCGAAGATGTGCAGGGCCTGCTGTCCGCCGTTGACCGACTGGCTGACGTCGGGCAGCGTCACCGAGGCGATCGTGAGTCCCGGGGTGATCGGGACGGCGAAGGGGTAGAGCTTCACGGCCTGGGTCTTCTGGCCCGTGGGGGTGTTCGAGTGCGGGAGGGAGACCGCGGCCAGCGAGGCGGGGCCGCTGACCCAGTCCGGGACAGTGAGGGTGTAGGTGCTGCTGGTGCCGTTGGTGTAGGTGATCGTGCCGGTCGGCGCGCACCAGTTCATCGGGTTGGTGCCGCTGAAGCAGTAGGAGCCGGCGAAGGGTGTGTTCGCGGGGACGTAGGGGGCGGTCGTGTCGCCGGCGATCGCGCCGGTGACGGTCGTGGTCGAGTTCGTGGACGTGGCGAGGAACACCAGCGCATTGCCGCTGCCGGTGAAGCCGACCGTCTGGTTGGCGGCCATGACGTTGTCGGCCTGGCCCGATCCGAAGGCGGGGAGCTTGATGGAGGCACCGTCGACGGTGACCCAGTTCGCGCTGTTCCAGCCCGCGTTGGCCAGGTCTGTCGCCGAGAAGCTGTTTGTGCCGTCCGCCGCGCCTTCGGACATGTTGCTGTCCGGGGAGATCGCGGTGTTGTTGTAGCAGGCGGCCAGCGATGTGCACGTACTGGCCGCGTGCCCTGCTGCCAGGAACGGGTAGCTCTGTTCAGCGGAGAGGTCGCCGGCCGCGTCCATCGAGTAGACGTACAGGGTGTGCGGGCCCGGGGAGGGCGGGGTGACCGTGATCGTGGCGGCGTTCCCGGACGCGGCCACGGTCTGGCTGGCCGGCGGGTTGCTGGTGGCCGGGGGCTGGTCGAGCCTGTAGATGAACGTCGTGGCCGTGGTGCCGTTCCCGGTGATGGAGAACGAGCCGGGCGTGCCCGCGGGGGCGCCGACGGCGGCGTTCGGCACGTCCGTGTCCGGGTTGGCGTTGTTCACAGAGGTGATCGTCGGTTGGGTCGGGGCGGCGGGCTCGACGGTGAAGTGGCAGATCGGTGACTGCGCGTAGGTCGTCGGGTCCATCCCGTCACTGATCATGACGTTCCAGTCCACGGTCTGGCTCGTGGTCAGCGAGGCGACGAAGGTGGACGGGAGGGCAACGGTCGCGTACGTCCCCGAGGCCAGGTTGTCCGCACTGGTGGCCGTGTGCAGGGTCGTGGTGCCGTTGATCCAGTACTGGAACGTGGCCTGGAGCTTGTCCCCGTTCGGGTCGGTCACCTTCGCCGTCAGGGAAGGCGGCGTCGACTCGATCGTCTTGCCCATGTACGGGCCCGGGGCCGAGGTGGAGCAGGCGGCGTCGTCCGCCCCCGCGGCCGCGGACATCGTGCTCGCGGTCGGCGGGTTGGGCGGGTTGTTGTAGAAGATCTGCAGGGTGGGGTTGTTGGTGAAGCGCTTGAACCCCAGGTCGTTCCAGGAGGACTCGTCCGAGTCCTCGCTGAGTGTCACGGTGAAGGTGGTCGAGTGCGCCTTCGCCTCGGCCCGGATCGGGGTCAGCACGTCGAAGCCGGCAGCGGGCTGGCTCTGGCTCGGGCAGTTCTGCGGGTTGTAGGAAGGGCCTACGCTCTGCGAGATGGAGTAGCTGTTGTAGCCGGGCCGGTTGCTCCAGTCGGTGCCGGACCCCATGCCCTTGGACCAGTGCAGGTTCACCGTCGCCGAAGCAGAGCAGGACGCGGAGTAGTAGTCCAGGGTGTTGACCGTGGCGCTGTTGATGTCCGCGCCCCAGATCGTCTTGGACAGGTTCCACTGGTAGACCGCGTGCTCGTCACCGGTGTTGCACTCGCCCTCCTGCCAGCCGTTGTAGCCCACTCCCAGGTATCCGCTGTCCGCCAGCGAACTGGTGCTGTTGACGAAGGAGTTGCCCGCGCATCCCTGCTTGACCTCGTCGAACATCGGCGAGCCGTAGCTGATGGGGTGCCAGTTGACCGACGGGTCGACGTACACCGGCCAGATGGTGGAGCGGGCGGACAACATCCCGGCGTCGGGGACCAGGGACACAGAGTCCGAGGTGACGCGGGTGTCCACCCGGGCGAGGCGTGCGGCCAGGCCGGGCTGCCCCGCGGAGGACGCGTCGGCTGCGACCTCCGCGCCCCGCGGCGTGTGCGGCGAGGCGGGCAGGACGGCGTTGGAGTCCCACTGCATCGGCGTGGCGCCGTCGGCGACCACGCTTCCCGAGGCATCGGTCACCTCCAGGCCGCCGTCCGGTGCCGGCGCGAGACGGCCACCGCGCACCACTGTGCCCAACCGGATCGACTTCAGCGCCGGATCGGCGGCCGCCTGCGCCGAGTAGATGACCAGGACGTCGCTCAGGCCGCCGTCGGCGGTCGCCGACACCTGAAGGTCGACGCCCGGGAGCACCGACCGGTAGGTGGCCGTCTGGCCCTCGACCGACGGCGCCGGCAGGGTCGTCGGCCACGTCAGGGTCAACGAGGTCCCGGCGGAGCGCGTCACCGCCAGCGGCCCGTTGCCGCCGGCGGAGAACTCCACCGTGCCGTAGGCGGTCGCCCCCGGCGCCCACATGCCGTCGCTGTTCCGCGCCAGGTCCAGATCGACCGGGACCCAGCCGCCCGCACGCGCAACGCGCACTGGAAGCGGGTTCGCGGACAGCATGAACTTGCCCGAGGGCTCCGCCAGCACCGCCTCGGTCGGAGTCGTCAACGCATCGACCGTCACCGCCCGACCCGTGGTCCTGGCCTGCGCGGCGGCCTGCTGCATCCGTAGCTGGTCCAGAGCAGTGATCCCGAAACCGCTGGGGACCGGGTTCAGTGCGCGGTCTGAGGCGGTCGTGCGGGCCGGCGGTTCCGCGGAACCGCTGGCGTTGAGTACGTGTGAGGTAGCGGGGACCGATGCGTACGCGGGCGCCAGCCCGACCGCGCTCACCCCCAGCACCACCAGCACCGCCAGGGACCTGCGCCCCTGGTGGTGCGCGGCACCAGCGCGTTGTCTCTTCATCATCCTGCTCTCTTCGATAGCCGCAGCGATCCGGCAGACCGAACATAGGTGCCCCTCAGAAGGGAGCGCCACCAGTCAACTGCTACGAGGGCAAAGGAATGTCGTTGCAGATCAGCACATGCTCCGATGTGTCCGTATCAATAGAAAGGTAAGGAGGTACGCGTACGCAGCTTCGCGTATGCGCCCGCTGATAGCGTCCTGGCACCCACAAGATCAGGACAGCGGCAGCAGGGGCGGACCACTTGAAGCTGACAGTACGTCGAAGCTCCGGCCGGATACCCAACCCGAGATCGGTTCTGCGGCCCGTCAACGTTTTGGTCACCATCGCCCTCGCCGCCACGGCGCTGGGGTCGAACCCCGCCTATGCTCGGGCGGGTCTGTCCCCGGCCGTGCAGCAGACCAAGTCGGTGCCTGTCTCGGCGGTCACGTCGCACTACCGAACCCCGGCGAAGCTGCCCACCTGGCAAGCCCCCAAGCCGCAGTGGCCCACGGGAACAGGAACGGTACCCGCCACGGCGACCAGTACCTCCGCAGCCCCCCAGTCGCGCCGAGTCGCGACGGCAGCAATACCCCGGTCCCACCAGGCGGGAGCACTGCCGGTCTGGCTCAGCGACTCCGGGAACTCCCCAACTGCCGCCACGGTGACGATCCTTCCGCAGACCGCGGCACACACCGCAGGCATCAACGGAGTGCTCCTCACTGTGCGCCCGTCGGCGGCACGGCCGGCGTCCACCCGCGTCACGCTCGGATACGGACAGTTCGCAAGCGCCTTCGGCGGCGACTGGGCCACCAGGCTCCGACTCGTGGAACTCCCGTCCTGTGTCCTGACGACCCCGCAGATTGCCGCGTGCCGTACCCAGACACCGCTGGCGTCGACGAACGCCTCCGCCGTCCAGCAGGTCTCTGCCGACGTGCACCTGCCCGCCGCCGCCAGCAGCACGGCGGGCGGGACCGTGGCCCGGGCCCTGTCGCGGTCGAGCGCTGCCGTGGCGTCGGGAACGATGGTCCTGGCGGCGAGCTCTTCCGCGGGCGGCGGTGGAGGCGACTTCACGGCCACGAGCCTCAAGGCGTCGGGCTCCTGGCAGGGGGGCGGCAGTTCGGACGACTTCACCTGGTCGTACCCGATCTCCCCACCGAGCGTCCCCGGGGGTCTGGCGCCGACGCTGTCGCTGGACTACGACTCGCAGTCCGTCGACGGACTGACCTCCTCTACGAACAACCAGGCCTCGGTCGTCGGCGATGGCTTCTCGCTGGGTGAGAGCTTCATCGAACGCTCGTACCAGTCCTGCCACCAGAACCCCGTGGGATCGACCCAGACCTGGGACAACTGCTGGTCGTCGAACAACCAGATGACCCTGTCCCTCAACGGCCAGACCAACGAACTGGTCAAGGACGACAGCACCGGGATCTGGCATCCGCAGAACGACTCGAACGAGAAGGTCGAGTACCTGACCGGGGCCACCAACGGGACCCAGAGCGGCGAGTACTGGCGGGTCACCACCGACGACGGCACCCAGTACACCTTCGGTCTCAACGAGCTTCCAGGCTGGGCGTCGGGTGACGCAGCCACGAACTCGGTCCTGACCGAGCCGGTGTACGCGACCGCGTCCGGGCAGCCCTGCTACAACGCCACCTGGGCGAACTCATGGTGCCAGCAGGGCTACCGGTGGATGCTCGACTACGTCAAGGACACCCACGGCAACGTGGTGTCCTACTACTACACCCCGACTACCGGCTACTACGCCCGCGATCTCGGTACCACAGCGAACACGCCCTACACCCGCGACGTGAGCCTGTGGAAGATCGAGTACGGCCAGCGCGACGGCTCCGCCTACACCACGAACCCGGCCGGACAGGTGCTGTTCACCTACAACGGCCGCTGCAACACCTCCTCGACCGGCTGCCCGACCTCGACCCTGTCCACCTCGACAGCGACGAGCTGGCCCGACGTACCCTACGACCAGTACTGCGCCAGCGGCGCGACCTGCTCCACCACCAGCCCCACCTTCTGGTCCGAGAACGAACTGACCGGCATCCAGACCCAGGCCCTGGTCGGATCGACGGAGACCAACGTGGACTCCTGGGTGTTGACCTACTCCTTCCCCGCGACCGGCGACGCGACCACGCCCTCCCTGTGGCTGTCCTCAATCACCCACAGCGGCCAGGACACCAGCGCAGGCGGCTCCAGCTCATCGATCGCCATGCCGCCGGTCACGTTCTCCGGCACGCCACTGTCGAACCGGGTGAACCTGACCGACGGCTACCCCCCGATCACCCGCTACCGCCTCAACACGATCACCACCGAGACCGATGAGATCATCAGCGTCGGCTACTCGGCCCCTGCCTGCGGCACCAGCACACCCAGCGACCCGAGCCAGAACACCAGCCTGTGCTACCCGGACTACTGGACCCCCACCGGACAAGCGAACCCGATCGAGGACTGGTTCAACAAGTACATCGTCACCGGCGTGACCGAACAGGACCAGACCGGCGGCGGCGTCACCGACGAGATCGCCACCACCTACACCCCCATCGGCGCCCCCGCCTGGCACTACAACGACAACCCGCTCACCCCGTCCAGCCAGCGTACCTGGGACCAGTGGCGCGGCTACCAGGGCATGAAGGTCATCACCGGCACCAGCCCGGACCCGGCCACCGAGACCGACTACACCTACTTCCGCGGTATGGACGGCGACACCCTGACCAGCGGCACCCGCTCGGTGTCGATTCCTGACTCACGCGGCGACCCACGGGTCACCGACTCCAACCAGTACGCTGGCCAGACCTACGAGGCCATCGTCTACAACGGCGCCGGCAGCGGCAAAGTCGTCACCGACACCATCACCGACCCCTGGACCTCAACGGCCACCGCGACCCACACGGTGACCGGACTGCCGCCGCAGCAGTCCTTCCACACTGGCACCGCCGACACCAAGGTCTACACCCCCCTGGCCTCCGGCAGCACCCGCGAGACCGAGACCGACTACACCCACGACAGCGACGGACGCGTCACCCAGGTTAACGACCAGGGCGATGTCTCCACCACCAGCGACGACCTGTGCACCACCACCACCTACGACGACAACACCACCGCCTGGATCCTGGACACCCCCGACGAAGTCCAGACCGTCTCGGTCAACTGCTCAACCACTCCGACCCTGCCGACCAACGCCGTCTCCGACACCCGCACCTACTACGACAGCTCCACCACCTTCGGCACCGCCCCCACCGTCGGCGACGCCACCATGACCCAGGCAGCCACCAGCTACACCGGCTCCGCCCCCAACTGGTCGACGATGAGCACCGCCACCGCGGACGAGTACGGCCGCCCGACCGCCGTCACCGACGCGGACAACCGCAAGACCACCACGGTCTACACACCGGCCACCGGTGCCGAGCCCACCAGCATCACGGTCACCGACCCCATGCTCCACGCGACCACCACCACCTACGACGCGTCACGTGAACTCGCAAAGTCGGTCACCAACGCCGGCGGCTACACGACCACGACGCAGTACGACGCCCTCGGCCGCACCACCGCCGTCTTCACCCCTGGCGTCACCAGCGCAACCACGCAGTACAGCTACACGGTCTCCAACAGCAGCCCCTCCATCGTCACCACCCAGACGCTCAACAACGACGCCACCACGTACCGGACCAGCGAAACCCTCTACGACTCACTACTGCGCCCGCGGGAGACACAGACCGCCACCCTCGACGGCGGCCGCGACGTCACCGACACCGTCTACAACACCCTCGGCGAGGTTGTGAAGACAACCGACCCGTACTACAACAGCAGCGCCCCCAGCACCACCCTGGTCCAGGCGCAGGACGGCAAGATCCCGTCCGAGACGGGGTACAGCTACGACGGCGCTGGCCGCAAGAGCGCCGCGATTGCCTACACGTTCGCCTCGCCGACATGGCAGACCACGTACACCTACGGCGGGAACTTCACCACCACCGTCCCCCCGGCCGGCGGCACCGCCCAGACGGTGATCACCGACGCCAGGGGCAACACCACCGACCTCTACCAGTACCACACGGGCGTGCCGGCCGACCCGGTCAACGACCCGGCCGCGGACTACTCCGACACCCACTACACCTACCGCCCCGACGGCAAGATGTCCGGCGAGCAGGACGCCGCTGGGAACTCCTGGTCGTGGACCTACGACTACCTCGGCCGCCAGACCTCGGCGACCGACCCCGACACCGGCACGAGCTCGACCACTTACGACAACGCCGGCCAGATCCTCACCACGACGGACGCCCGCGGGGACCAGACCAGCTACACCTATGACCTGGACGGCCGCAAGACCGCCGCTTACGACACCACGGGCAACGTCGCCGCCGCCAGCACCAACCAGATCGACGCGTGGACCTACGACACCCTGAAGAAGGGCTACCCCACCGGCTCCACCTCCTACAAACTCGGCACGACCAGCGCCTCGTTCACGACCGCAGTCCTGGCCTACAACAGCTTCGCTCAGCCCGTAGCATCCAAGACCACGCTGGCCAACCTCCCCTCCAACGAGGCACTGCTCGCGCCGAGCGGCGGATACACGACCAGCTACACGTACAACAGCGCCGGCCGGGTGGTCACCCAGCAGGACCCGGCCGCAGGCGGACTCCCGGCTGAGGCCGTCGGGTACGGCTACGACAACTATGGTGACCCGACCAGCACCGCCAGCTCCGGCAGCACGGCCTGGACCTACGCAGCGGCCGTCGGCTACGACGAGTACGGCCACCCCCTGCTGTACACGCTCGGCCCCACCACCAGCTGGGTCAAGCTGGGCCTGACCTACGACCCCCAGACCAACGACGTCACCAACGCCGAGACCACCGACTCCACCAGCAGTACCGTCGTTGACAACACCAGCTACACCTTCGGCAACACCACCGTCTCCAAGGGCGCAGGGCTGCTGACCTCCACCACCGACTCCCAAAGCGGTGGCACCACAGTCGACACGCAGTGCTTCACCTACGACTACGCCACCCGCCTGAACGGCGCGTGGACCGCCACCGACAACTGCGCCGCCACCCCGGCCCCCGGCAGCAGCACAACGGTCGGCGGAACCAACCCCTACTGGCAGACCTGGACCTACAACGCCGACGGCAACCGCGCCACCCAGACCGACCACGACACCACCGGCAACACCAACAACGACACCACCACCAACTACCTCTACCCCAGCCCCGGCTCCAGCACCGACCAACCGCACACCCTGACCAGCACCACAGCCACCGGCCCAGGCGCAGCGGCCAACACCGCCAGCTACACCTACGACGCCGCCGGCGACACCACCGGCATCACCGGCGGAGCCCTCGGCAACCAGACCCTCACCTGGAACGACCAGGGCAAGCTCGCCACCGACGCCACCAGCAGCGGCACCACCAACTACCTCTACGACAGCTCAGGCAACCTGGTCCTGCGCACCGACCCCAGCCAGGCCACCCTCTTCATCGGCGACACCCAGATCGACGAAGCAACCACCAACCAAGCCCTCACCGCGACCCGCTACTACTCCGTCGGCGGCACCACCATCGCCGAACGCTCCAACACCGGCGACATCCAATACCTCATCCCGAACCGCCAAGGAACCGACACCCTCGCCATCGACTACCAGACCCAGGCCGTCACCCGCCGCCAGTACACCCCCTTCGGCCAGACCCGAGGCACCGCACCCGCCACCTGGCCCGGCGACGAGGGCTATGTCGGCGGCACCAGCGACCCGACAACAGGCCTGGAAAACCTCGGCGCCCGCGAATACGACCCCGCTAGCGGACGCTTCGTCAGCATCGACGCCGTCCTGGAAACATCGGACCCAAGGCAACTGTCCGGATACGACTACGCCGGCAACGACCCCGTCACCGGCAGCGACCCCACTGGCAACATGTACGACGCCAGCACCGACACCGGCGGCGGCACCGGCGATGGACTCCTGACCGACGGCCACTTTGACCCAGTGGACATCGGTCTGCCGGGTGCGGACACCTACGCCACCCAATCCGAGGGCTCATGGCTCGACAACGCTGCCGGGGCAGCTCAAAGTGCCTTCGCTCAAGTCAACTCCATCGTCAGCATGGGCAACCCGCTTGCCCTTCTTGAAAACCGATACATCTACGCTCCGGCAACCAACTACGTTGATTCAAAGCTTCACATCGACACGACATCTGTGCAGTACCAGAACGGCCAGATGGAACTCGCCCTCCTGATGCTCGCGGCACCGGAACTGGACGAAGCCGGCCTGGACGGACTCGCCGAAGGCCCCTGCAGCTTCGCTCCCTCCACGCCCGTCCTGCTCGCCGACGGCAAGACCGAACCCATCGGGAAGCTCAAAGTCGGCGACAAAGTCGAATCCGCCAACCCCGACACAGGAAAGGAAGAAGGCGGCCGCTCCGTCCAGCACGTCTGGATCAACCACGACACCGACCTCCTCGACCTGACCGTCTCCACCGGCCCAGGCCACACCGCCGTCATCCACACCACAGCCAACCACCCCTTCTGGGACAACACCACCCACACCTGGGTGGCAGCCGGCAAGCTCACGCCCGGCCATCAACTCGCCAGCACAGGCCACCACCACCCAACAGTCGTATCCCTCAAAGTCACACCAGGAGCCGCAAACCGCTGGAACCTCACGGTCCAGCAACTCCACACGTACTATGTACTGGCCGGTACCACGCCGATCTTGGTCCATAACACGGACGCTGGGTGTGGCACAGTTGATTTGGCGCACGGGACATCGCTGAAGAATGCTCAGTCCATCAGGGCCAATGGACTGAATACTGACGCAGCTCGGGCTAATGCAAATGGTGGCAGTCTGAACCGGCCTGGATCGTTCTATACTCATCAGATATCCGGACCTACTGATGAGGGTGTCCAGTCGGCTTACGAGTGGGGCCTCCGTGTTGATCCGGAATCTCCCTCTGCTGTCCTGATTGGGCGTCTTCCAAGATCCACATTCGACAGTCTCATGGAGCAGGGGTTGGTGACGGTGCGGCCCGTGGGTGAGGGCGTCCCTGATGAGACGATCTTTCATCCAGACTCGTTCCCAATACTGAATCGAGATATGAATTGGCTGGCGATCATCAGCCCCTAACCAGCGGCGATGACTACTCGGCGGCAGTCATCAGGAAGACCGCCTGGGGTCGGATCGAACCGGCTTCAGGCGGTCGATGGGTGACCATCTGGCGCTTGAAGATGGATACACCGCTGACCGTGGGTGAGAAGCGAGAAATCATGACTGATATAGAGTCGGGATTTCAAGCGGTGCTCAGTTCATCTATGCCAGGTGAGTTGATTCTTCAGGTGAATACAGAGCGGCCTGCAATGTCCCCTGAGTATTATCCGCTGACTTTCTCGTCGTTCCGGATTGTGAATGATGAGATTGGTCCAATCGAAACGATCGAAGGACTCCCGCGCGATTGGTATGCACCTTTCCGATCGCGCCGTGATTCTGCCGAGTAGGTAGATACACGTAATCGCGAGAGGCCCCACCGGAATGGCGTTCCGGTGGGGCCTCTGGGGTGTCTGACGGCAGTAGTTGACGGCAACGTCAGCGGACGGGTGCTGCACAAGCGGGTGGTTCGTCGCCGTCGTCGGGTCGGCTGGTGGTCTTCTTGGGGTCGCGGAGGGCGTTGCCGAGGAGGTCGATGGCGTCGCGCTGGAGGCGGAGCCGGACGTGGGCGTACACCGTCGCGGTCACCCCGATGTGGGCATGGCCCAACAGTTCCTTGATGACGACGAGTTCGACGCCCTGCTCCAGGAGGAGGGTAGCCGCCGAGTGCCGGAGGTCGTGGAAGCGGATGTGGCGGAGCGTGGCCCGGCGGAGCAGGGTGTTGAAGTGCCGGGTGAGGGTGGCCCCCTCGATCGGGGAACCGTCGGGCCGGGTGAAGACGTAGCCGCTCGCCTTCCAGCCAGTGCCCGCAGCCTCGCGTTCCTGGCGCTGCCGGTCGCGGTGCTGTTCGAGGGAGCGCAGGCACTCGGTGGGCAGGGCGATGCGCCGCTCCGAGCTCTGGGTCTTGGTCGGCAGCGCGGTCAGGCCGCCGCTGTTGGTTCGCTGGAGGGTGCGGCGGATGCTGGCGGTTCCGCCGGCCAGGTCGAGGTCTTCCCAGCGCAGGCCGAGGAGTTCGCCCTTGCGCAGGCCGGTGCGCAGGGCGAGTTCGAACAACGCGCTCAGCCGGTGCCCGCTCGTGGCGGTGAGGAAGTCGCGGGCTTCCTCGGCGGTGAGGGGTTCGAAGCGGCGGGGGCGGGGTGTGCCCATGCGGACGTTGCGGGCGACGTTGCGCGGGACCTCCTCTTCGCGGACGGCGTGCTCCAGGGCGGACTTGAGCACGGAGTGCACGTAGGCCAGCGTCAGCGGGGACAGCCGCTTGCGGCAGCACTTCCCGACCGCGCAGCATTGGGGCTGGTCGCGGGTGGTGTCGAGGCCGCGTGTGCAGCACTGGCAGGTGGTGCGGAGTTGGTCGAGCCAGGTGCGGACGTCCTTGGCGGTGAGCTTGGCGAGCTTCTTCTTGCCCAGCCCGGGGAGGAGGTAGAGGCGGACGACGGCGGTGTAGCGGGTGTGGGTGTTCTCGCGGAGCCGGTGGACGGCCACGGTCTCCAGCCAGTAGGTGAGGAACGCGGCGACGCTGCCCTGCGCGGAGGGCGCGGGGACGCCGCGGTTGCTGGCGGCTATCTTCTCGGTGAGCTTGGCCAGGGCCTCTTTGCGGGTGGCGCCGTAGACGCGGACGCGCTTGCGGGTGTCGCCGACGGCCAGGACGTATCCGGCGGCTTCCCAGCGGCCGTCCTTGCGCTGGTAGACGGTGCCGTCCCCGTTGGCGCGGATACGGCGGGAGGCGGGGTTCGGGTTGGAGTCGTGGGCGGTCATCAGGAAGCCTCTTCGAGGTGGTGGTGGATGTAGGCGGTCAGGGCATGGGCGGGGATGCGGCGGGAGCGGCCGATGGTGATGGAGGCGAGCCGCCGGGTGCGGATGAGGTCGTAGACGGTGGAGCGGCTGACCTTGAGCCGGGCCATGACCTCGGGGACGGTGAGGAGTTCGTCGTCAGCCACGGGCCGCCCCCGGTTCCTGCGGGGCCAGAGCCGCTGAGAGCCGGGCCAGTTCGGGTGTGAGGCCGATCCCGGAGAACACCCAGTGCGCGAGGATCAGCGTCGACCCCTCGTCCGCCCCTGTTGTCGGAACCCGGGCCTGGGCGCGTTGCCAGGCGGCGCGGGCGTCGCGAAGGGCGGCGAGGGTGGTGGAGTACTGGCGGGTCTTGGTCGAGAAGTGGCCTCGGAAGCCCAGCATGTGCGCCCAGGTCCGCAGCTTGAGGTAGGCGAGTTCGGGGCGTGCGCCCAGGTCCCAGGCGGTGCGGATCATGCGTTCGGCGTGCGGGGGTATGTCGAACGCCTGGAGTTCGCCGATCAGGCGGAGCCGCCGGTCCAGGGTTCCGGTCGCGCCCTCGGCTCCCTTGGTGGCGTACTTGGCGATGTAGGCGGCCACGGCCCGCTCGGTAATCGGAGAGCCGCCCTCGAAGTCGTTGCCACGAATGGGACGTACATCGAGCTGCGTGCCGAAGGCGAAGGCGGACACCTCGCCGTCGAGTCGCGGCCCATCGACGCGGGTGCGCGTTACTGCGGTGTGGATGGCATCGGTGAGCAGGGCTTTGGTGGCCCAGGCAGGCGGTTCGGTCGCGCTGCCGTCGGGCCCGTCGAGGCGGATGACGGCGTGGAAGTGGACCAGGCCGCGCCGCTGGTACTCGGCGACCTTGGCGTAGGAGATCTTCGCGGTTGAGGAGAGGCTGCGTTGGGTGAGCCCGGCGGCCTTGGCGATGGCGCGGCGCAGGTGGAGCATGAAGCGGGACCACAGGGCCGGGGCGTGGGCGTTCCACAGGACCGCGCCGGGGTAGTTGTAGCGCTCGGGGTTGAGCGGTGAGCCGAGCTGTGGGTCGTCCTGGTCGTGGGCGCGTCCGCAGCGGCACCGATCTGCCTGTTTCCCGTCGCTGCTGGGGCGGTTGTGGACAGGGCCGAAGGAGGGGGCCGTGAAGGTCGCGAAGACGCGAGGGTGCCGGGTGATGCTCTCGGGGACGGCTTTGCCGCCGCGCAGTCCGGCGGCGATGAGCTGGTAGGTGTCATGGCGGTAGACCTCGGCGCAGGAGCGGCAGCGGGTGGTGCGGCGGTTGCCGCAGCGGACGAGGAGGCAGCCGGCGGGCATCTGGGCGGAGTCGAGATGGCGCAGGATCAGCCCGGTGGCGGGATCGACCTCGGTCCGGTGCCCATCGAGGCGGATCGGCCGTGAGCACCCGCCGAGCGTGGTCAACTGGCGAACAATCGCTGGCAGTTGGCCGTGGGAGGCGAGCTTCGCCAGGTCGCCAGGGTGCAGGCCGGAGGCGAAGACGTCGTGCTGGTGCTGGGGTTCTGCGGGCATGAGGGCATGGCCTCTCGGCGGGACGGCGCGCAGGGTGCCGTCGGGGAGGTGGGTGGGGGACCCCGGCAGGGGCAGGGCCGGTGGGCGGAGGTGCCTCTGCCGGGGGTGCGCTTCTGCGGGCGGGCTTGGGGCCGGATTCTTCGTGCCCCGGGTGGTGGGCCGCCGGGCATCAGGCGGCCTTGTCCAGGTCCACGCTGGTGGGCAGGCCACGGACCTGCTGGCCTGACTGGCACAGGGCTTCGCTGATCTGCCAGCAGGCTTCGGTGGTCAGGTAGACCGAGCGCATCCGCACCGGGGTGCGCATAGTGCCGATCGCGGCGACGGCGACGCCGGCGGGCAGTTCCCGATCGGCCGCGCTGACCTCCAGTTCCCGGCCGTCGGGGAAGAGGTGGAGGAAGTCCTCGACGGTGTCCACGCGGTGGCAGATCCGCGCGGACAGGTTGGTGCGCATCGCTGTCGACAGCACGTCGGCCGAGGGCTTCTGGGTGATCAGCCACAGGCGGACGCCGAACTTCGCGCCCTGGCTGGCGATGGCCAGCAGCTCGGCCTCGAACCGCTCACGGGCCTTGCGGTCGGAGTGGCGGGTGTAGTTGGCGACCTCGTCGATGACCACCAGCAGGAGCGGCAATTCCTCGCTGAAGGAGGTGATCCGGTCGGTGCGCGCGGACCAGAACAGGGCCTCGCGCCGCCGCATCTCCGCCCTGACCTCGGCCAGGACCTCGGACGCCTCGTCCGGGTGGGTCGCCGAGCAGACCCGGTGGGCTGTCCGCCACCAGGGGGCCGCCGCCGCGAGGTTGGGGTCGATCACCACCAAGTGGACATCTCGCATCAACGAGGCAGACGCCAGGAGGGTGTTGACGGTGATCGACTTCCCGGAGCGGGTCACTCCGGCGATGAGCCCGTGCGCGCCGCTGGCAAGGTTGACGCGGATGGGGGCGCCGTCCTCGTCCCACCCGAGCAGGACATCGTCTGCCGAGGTGAGCGACTCAGGTGCCACGCGCGGGGTGCCGTCCTCGTGCAGCAGGGGCGAGGGAATGAGGGTGTCGAGGGGTTCGCGGCGGAACCCCCGGGCGGTGATCGTGCCGGGCCGGGGCTGGGCGACCTTGACCCGGAGCATGCCCCAGCCGTTGCACAGGTCGTCGCGGGCGTCCTGCCAGGCTTCCAGTCCGACGCGGGGCAGAGCGTTGGCGGTGACGGTGACGCCAAAGGTGTCCGCGTGGGTGCTGATGCTCGGGATGCAGACCTTCGCGGGGACCGGTGTGCCGTCCGCGCGGAGCTGTTCCATGGCCGTCGGGGTGGTGTCCTTGACGGCCAGCTCCGCCATGGGGGCCAGCCGACGCCAGGTGCGGCGGATGCGGCGGGCCTGGCGCAGGCTGATCCGGGTCTCGGCATCGGCGCGCAGCCAGCGGACGGCCGTGAACACCACCCGCCCCAGGACCACGAGGGTCAGGGGTATGAGGAGCCACCACAGCGCGGTGGCGCGGTGCACGATCGCGGGGAGGCCGGCCATCAGGCGGCCTTCGCGGTCAGGGCGGTGGCACGGAACGCGATGCCGTGGCGGTTCTGGCCGTTGAACGTGTTCTCCCAGGCCGAGGCGGTCAGGGCGGTGAACGCAACGGTCGCGCCGGGCTTGATGCCCTTGGTGACGCCGGTCTCCGGGACGGTGACCTGGAGCATCTCGGCCCGGCCGTCCATGACGACCATGACCTCGACGACGACCAGCGGGGTACCGGTCTCCTTGTCGGTGGCGATCTCGCCGGTGGCGAAGTCCTTCACCTTGGGGCGCAGGGTGCCGAGCATGGCGTGCATAGCGGAGGTGTCGATGGGGAGCGAGCGCATGGAGGACTCCAGGTGTTCGGTGGTGCGGAACTCGACCGCTGGTGCGATCGCGTTCGAGAAACGTACCACACCCCATCCATCCCCATCCAACCCAATCCCTATCTCATCGGTTCCCACCCCATCCACGCCGCCGGTACCCTGGCTGGAACGGCCCCGCAGCCCCGGAGTCGAGGACACAGGAGAGTGGAGGTGGAGCCGTGTCGCAGCCCGACGGCACCCTGCTGAACTTCGAGCGCATCGCCGAGGACCTCAAGCAGCAGATCCGCGACAAGGCACTGCCGCCGGGAGCGCCGCTGCCCTCGCAGAGCCAGCTCATGAAGCAGTACGGGGCCTCCAGCCTGACCGTGCAGAAGGCCATGTCCCTGCTGCGGCAGGACGGCTGGGCTGTGTCCCGGCCGGGGAAGGGCGCGTTCGTCTCCCAGAAGCAGGACGCCGAGGACGCGTTCGAGCGGGTGGCCGAGGAGCTGAGGCAGCACATCCGCGCGGGCGGCTTCGCCCCGGGCAGCAAGCTCCCGCCCCCCGCAGCCCTCGCCGAGCAGTTCAGCACCTCGCTCACCGTGGTCCACGCCGCCCAGATGCAGTTGGCCAACGAGCACTGGCTGACGGAGGACGAGACCGGCCGGACCTTGGACTTCCACGTACAGCGCGCCGACCACCCGAGCATGGCCGCCCGACTCGCCGAGACCGCCCCCTCAACGGGAGGTGTCGACGGCGAGGCCGCCACGCAAGCCCGGGTCCAAGCACTGGAAGGCGCGCTCACCGGCGCCCTGGAACAGATCGCGGAACTGCGCGAACGCGTCGAGGGCCTGGAAGCGGGCAGCAAGCCCCGGAAGGCCCTCGGGCGCAAGACCAGCTGACCACTCCTCACGGCCCCGGGCGGCAGAGGCGAGGCCGCGCCGACAGCTCTCAGCCGCAGTCCCGGCACCATCCGGTGCGGCAGGGCCGGTGATCTCCCGCCCAGGCCGTGCCGTGCACCTGCCTGAAGGCGGCGTGTCCGAGGGAGGCGGTTCGGGCGGAACAGTTCGAGGTCTGGTCGGACGCAGCGATGGAGGGTTGCGTCCAAACTTTCTCTACGAGATCAAGGCGGCCCGCCACAGCGGGCCGCGCGCGTCCGGCCGCCGGGCCGCCGCACGCTCAAGGCGTCCCGCCCCGCTTAGCGGCGGCCCGCCGTCCGGACGCGCAACGGGCAGTGGCAGCAGCGCAGTATGGCGGCGCTACCTCAACCCAGGCCCTCCCTCCGAGGGACCAGGGGCCGAGCGCACGTGCGGCGCCGTCGTGGTGAGGGTGGCGGGTCGCGGGGCAGGTCCCTCGCCGATCGGCCCCCGGAGGCGTACCAGGAACCCCCGGGGGCCGCCAAGGCCGAGCGCAAGCGTGCCGGAGGCAGCCTTGGCGGCCCCCGGAGAACCCTGGTCCGGCGAAGCTGCCCGACCGACGAGGGACCCACCCCGCTCAGGCCCGCAGCCTGCCGGGGGCCGGAGCCCCTGGCCAGTCCTGTGCCCGGCACAGTAGTGGAACACCCCTTCTGTGCGGGTATCTGACGGAGAGCCGGGCCGTTTGCCCGTCCGGCGTACCGTGGTTGGTGGAGGTGGTGCAGAGATGATGACGGAGTTGGCGGACAACATCCGCAGGTACCGGCGTCGGGCCGGGCTGAGCCAGGAGGAACTGGCCCACGCAGCGGGTGTATCGCCGGGCACGGTGCGCAAGGTCGAGCAGGGCGGCACAGTCCGCATGGAGACACTTCACGCCCTTGCCCGCGCACTGCGCGTGACCACGGGAGCGTTGATGGCGTCGGACGCCCCGGAGCCTGTAGGACGCACCGAGGAGCCGAACCGCCTCAACCTGCTCCGGCTTCGTGCCACGCTCACCCCGGCTGTCGGGCTCGTCGACGGCGATGCCCAGGCCGTGGCCGAGGAACCGAGCCTGCGTGGTTTCAGCCGGACGGTGCGGGACGCGCGGGTGCTCTACTTCTCCGACAGCTACAAGAGTGTCGCCGGCCAACTGCCGGACCTGCTGCGCGACGCCGATAAGGCCGTTGCCTACTACGACAGCGGAGAGGATCACCGGCAGGCCCTGTTGGCCCGCGCTGAGACGCTGCGGCTGGCCGGCACCTACCTCACGCAGGTCAGGCAGTACGACATCGCCTACGCGGCACTGCGGAGCGCCATCGCTGACGCCCGGCAGGCCGGGGACATGCTCGCGGCGGGGTCCGGCGTCGGTGGCATGTGCTGGCTGCTGGTGCGGCAGGGCCGCTTGGAGGAGGCGGAGCGGATCGCCGCCCAGAGCATGGACGTGGTCGAGCCGAGGATCAGTGGGGCCGCGCCGGACCAGTACGCGGTGTGGGGAGGGCTGGCGATGGAGGCCGCAGCCGCAGCAGCGCGCAACAACCGCCCTGGTGAGGCCAGGGAGTACCGAAAGGCGGCGCGGGTGGCGGCAGCCGCCGTCGGCACGGCGCACCGCAACGTCTCCCGGCACTGGTCCGTCTTCGGTCCGGTGACCGTCGCCATGAAGGCACTTGAGGACTCCATGGTCGTCGGGGATGCCCGCCAGGTGGACTCTGCTGCGCTATTCGGTTATGCGGTGAGTCGGTAGCTGAGGTGGGTGAGTCTGCTGGCGCGTGACAGTGCAGGTGGGGTTCCTTCGGTGCTCCAGTGGGCGTCGAGGCGGATGACGTTGAGTGCGGCGGCGGAGAAGGCGTGCTGGAGACGGACCTTGGGCAGGCCGCGGTAACGGGCCCGGCGGATTCCGGTGACGTCCAGGGCCTGGTTGATGGTGCCCTCGATCCCGGCGCGCAGGGCGTACTTGGCTTGCCAGGTATCGGTCTTCTGCTCGGTGCGGGCGGCGGTCAGTGCCTGGTGGAGCTCGCGGGGCTGGAGCGTGAGCATGCGGGTGCCGCGTCGCGAGGCGGTGCACTGCTCGCGTGCGGGGCAGGGCCGGCAGTCGCTGCGGGCGAAGTCGACGACGATCGCGTCGTGGCCGTGCTGCCGGACCGGGTACCAGCCGCTGCTTGTCCTGCCTTCGGGGCAGCGGACCTGGCGGGCCTTCCAGTCGATGCGGAAGGCGTCCTTGGCGTAGCCGGTGTCGGCCCTGGCCTGGGGCGAGGTGTCGGGCCGGAGCGGGGTGACCATGGTGATGCCCTGCTCGGAGGCGGCCCGGACCAGCGCGGCGGAAGGGTATCCGGCGTCAAGGTAGTGCTCGCCCGGTGCCAGGCCCCGCGTCGCCAGGTTCTCCTGGACCGGCGCGGTGGCGTTCACGTCCGGCACGGTCGCGTCGGTGGTGTACACATCCGTGATCAGCCGCACCGGCAGACGCCCGGGCGACGGCTCACCACCGGCTTCGGCTTCGGCTTCGGCTTCGGCTTCGGCTTCGGCTTCGGCTTCGGCTTCGGCTTCGGCTTCGGCTTCGGCTTCGGCTTCGGCTTCGGCTTCGGCTTCGGGAGGAGCATCGCAGCTCTCTGTCAGATGGATCTTGTATCCGCACCAGAACAGGTCCTCGCCTTTCGCCGCCCAGCGCGCGTCCGGGTCGTACGGAGAGGCGAGGCGCGTATGGCCGGGCGGGACGCCGTCACTGTCGGCCTCCCGCTTGCGGATCACCTCCCGTCCCCGGGTGTCGGTGGCAACCAGGTACGTTTGCACCGTGATCCGCCGCAGCAGCGCAACGGGCTCCAGGGTCCGCAGCACCGGAGGGGCTGTCGGTGCCCACACCGCCCGCAGCAGGGCGACGGCGTCCTGCCCGAACACCGTGGCCAGCCGTTCCCGCTTGACCTGGGAGGAAGGTATCTTCCAACCGTTCACCCGCTCGCCGTAGCGCAGCGCGAGCTCGGGCACGTTCACTGCCTGGGCCAGCCAGGCCGGAGCGACCACCGCCAGCGCTTCCAGCGCCGCGCGCACCGATTCCCCAGCCAGCTCGAGGCGGTTCAGGTCACGCACCGCGCTGATCACGTGCGTGGAGTCCGTGCGCTGCTTGCCCCCGGCCCCGACCAGGCCCTGCCCGCGGCACCAGTCCAGCAGCCGGTCGAAGACCACACGCTCCATCCCGTGCTCGACCAGCCGCGCCCGGAACCGGGCCAGCACACTGTCATCGAAGCCGGTCGCGCCCAGCTCCATCCCCATCGCGTACTTCCAGTCGATCGCGCGAACCGCCATCGCCGCCGCCTGCCGATCCGTCAGGTCCTCGGCGAACTGCAACACCGTGACCAGCGACAACAAGGCCGGCGACAGCCCCGGGGCACCCCGGACCCCGAACGCACCCGCGAACGGCTCGTCCGCGAAGACCTCACCAAGCCTGTCCCGCACGCTCATCGCCAGCGACCCCTGCGGAAACGCCGACCGTGCCACCCGGACCGTATCCGCCGGAATCTCCGGCAAGCCCCTAACCTGCAACGACATCGCACCACCCCCTGCGACCCCACGACAGGACAGTGGCCGCAGAAGCGATCATCCCCTCAACCATCATGCTCATGCAGCGAATTGCGCAGCAGAGTCCAGGTGGTCCGCAAAGCGGGCGAGCAGGAGGAGTTGTCACCGAAGGCGTGGAAGCGTCTGGGCAGGCCCAGCACGAACGACGGAAACCGCTTCACCCTCGACGTGGCACGCGCCCACACGCGCAGCGGAGACCTCTCGGCGGCCATGGACGAGCTGACCCATGCCCGAGAAGCGGCACCGGAGTGGCTGAGGCATCAGAACATGGCCGCCGAAACCATGCAGGAGATCCTGGGCAAGCGCAAGCGCACCCTGACGACGGAGATGCGTGAGATGGCCGCCTACCTTGGCGTCGTCGGATAGCTGCCACGCAGCGTGGCAGTTCGCAAACCAAGCGTCGCGAACTGCCCTGCTGACTATCTGGGGTGACGATCACTCAGGGGTTACGGTCGCCGTGTCCACAACCAGCGACCAAGCCGGGGGCACACGGTGAGCAACCTCAGAAGTGACGCGGACCGCATGCGCCGCCGGGAGCTGTACGACGCGGCATCCGGAGTTGAAGGCCCGAGGCTGCTGCCGTGGACCACGCCGGAAGGGCTCCCCTGCTACCTGAGCACCGACGGCAGGGGCTACCTCTCGACACTCGCCGACGGCATCGAGACGGTCCAACTCAGCATGGGCCAAGAGCTCCTGGAACACGCGCGCGACGCCCTGGCCCCTGGGGCGCGGGCCCTGTCGGACGTCGAGTACCGCTGGCTCGCCTGCCGGCTGACCGAGGCTCTGACGGACGCGCTCAGAGTCGCGGACTCACGCGGACAGCGCATCCCCACCCAGCAGGACACGACCGAGGACGAGCGGCCCGACGAGCAGGGAGCGCACTGATGGGGACGACCACCCGCTATCGGTTCCGCGAGTACACCGTCACCACCGTCGTGGACCCGGTGGCGCTGCCGACCTTCGAGGCCGTCTGCGTCACCGGAGAAGACCAGGACTGCGGAGCCGACTCCGGCCAGATGCACACCCCCGAGGAACTGACCCGCTGGATCGCCGCGCACTGCGCGCAGACCGGACACGATTCTTACGAGCGGACCACCCGCGCCACCCTCCGTGCCGAGCCCGGAGAGTGGAAGTGAGGCCCCCGAGCGCCAACGCCTCACCGAGGTCGGCGCGGGGGGTGCCGCCGAGAGCAAGTGGTCTATACCTCTGACGGCAGTAGCGACGGCAACAACCACGGACACTAGCGCACAGCCACGGACTCCGACGGACCATCAAAACGCCACTGACCTGCGAAGAAGCAGGTAGAGCAGGCCGCCGTGCCACACGTACTATGTTGTGGCGGGCGGCATCCCGATCTTGGTCCACAACTGCAATGGTCCAGAAATTCAGGACCTCGGCGCGATGACTAGCGGAACTCAGCAAAATATCTGGACCATGAGTTCACGCGATAAGGGGCTCGCGTTCGAGGAGGAAATGGGATTCTCAAATCTTCCGGCCAATCATCAGGCATTCGACCAGTTCGAGCCTGACACGGGCAATGCAATTAGCCTCAAGGCTATGGATACGGGGCTTCCCAGCTTTCAGACTAAGGGTCAGCTGTTTCAACGCCTAAAGGGGGCGGTTGACGATGCGGCCAATTATGATGGCGTTGGTCCGTATGCATTCACTGATCCGGGAAATATTGGAAGCCGATCTGTCTATGTAATCTTCAGATCTGGCACGCTAAATGAGATGCTCCTAGAGCAGATGTCCAGAGCGGTAGACTATGCCCAAGGTCGAGGGGTTAACCTCTTCTTCGGGCAGTCGAGTGGATAGTTCGGTGAGAGGAGTGGGGCATGGGGTATGACTTCCATATCACGCGAGCTGAGCTCTGGACGGAGAGCGAGCAGCAGCCAGTCACCCGAGAGGAGTGGGAGGCCCTCGCTGAGGGGAGCGCAAAGCTGGAGCGTCAGGGTTTTGTCCGGTGGGCAGATATTGGTGTTCAGTCCGTCTATGGAATCTCAAGCTCATCGGCATCCTTTTCGTGGAGACATGGGCGTGTCGTTGTGACTGGGCACATGGACGACGCCGACTGGGCTCTGGCGGAGTCGATTGCTATTTCCTTGGGGGCCAGGCTCGTTGGAGATGATGAGTAGTCCGGAGTTGTTTGCCTGAATCACGGCGGCCCCTGCCCTTGCCGAATACCTCATCCAGGCTGGTCAGGCCGCGTGTTGGTACTGATCTTTAGTGAGGTGCTTGACGATCTGTCAGGGCTGGCATAAGTCAGGTATGGGTACTTCGAGGTCGGCCCGGATGGGGCCGGTTGATCTTGAGCGGCGGCAGATGCTGGCTGCCGAGCTGTTCGAACAGGGTGTGAAGCAGGCGGAGATCGGTCGGTTGCTGGGGGTGTCCCGGCAGGGGGTCGGGCAGTGGCATGCCGCCTGGGTGGCAGGTGGTGTGGACGCACTGGTGGGGCATGTCGGCCGGGCGGCCGCGTATCTGACGCTGGAGCAGGAGGAGGCATTGCTGGCTGAGTTGAAGAGAGGGGCGCAGGCGTTCGGCTGGGAGGACCAGCGGTGGACGTTGGCGCGGATCGCCCGGGTGATCGAGGAGCAATTCGGGCCGCGGTACTCGTTGCCGGGGGTGCAGGGGCATTGCATGATCGCGAACTGGCCCGTTTTGTCGGGCTTGGTCGTGACGTGACGTCATGAGTGGCTGGCGGATGGGGCCCTGGAGAGCAGAACAGGCACGGCGCCGGTGATCATGTGGTTGTCGAGACCCATGAGAACCGAGCGAGACCGTGCCTGCCCGAACATCATCTCCTATCCCCGCGCCGCTGGAGCCACTGGCCCACGCTGCCGTCGTTCTCAGCCATGACGAGGTCGTTGACCTGCGCCGATTCCTGGAGCGCGTGCCCGATCCGCGCGGCCTGCGCGGCCGGCGCTACCCCGCAGTCGCACTGCTGACCGCGGCAGCCGCGGCGGTGCTGGCCGGTGCACGGTCGCTGGCCGCCGTCGGCGAGTGGCTCGCCGACGCCCCACAGCAGGTGCGCGCGGCCCTCGGCCTACTGCCGGACCCGCTCACCGCATGGAACCAGGCGCCCCACGCCGGTACCGTGCGGCGCCTGCTCCACCGCGTCGACGCCGATGCCCTGGACGCCGCGATCAGCGCCTACCTGCAAGCGCGCCAGAGCGCCCGGCACCCGCGAGCGCCTGGCCGACGGGTGATCGCAGTGGACGGCAAGACCGTACGCGGCTCGCGCACCTCGACAGCCACCGCGGTCCAACTACTGGCCGCGATGGAGCACCACGGCGTGGTCCTGGCCCAGCGCCAGATCAGCTCCAAGAGCAACGAGATCCCCGCCTTCGCCCCGCTACTGGAGGAACTCGACCTCACCAACGCCGTGCTGACCACCGACGCACTACATACCCAGCACGGCCACGGCCGCTACCTGATGCGCCGCGGCGCGCACTACCTGGCCATCGTCAAGAAGAACCATCCCGGACTATACGCGCAGGTCAAAGACCTGCCATGGCGAGAGATACCGCTGGAGCACCGCACCCGCGACCGCGCCCACCACCGCGAGGAGATCCGCCGGCTGAAGGTCGCCGCCTACAGCGACATCGACTACCCCGGCGCCCGCCAGGCCATCCAGGTCGTGCGCTGGCGCCGCGACCTGGGCACCGGCAAACTCACCATCGAGCGCGTCTACCTGATCACGAGCCTGGACGTCTTCGACGCCACCCCGGCCGAACTCGCCACCTGGATCAGAGGGCACTGGGGCATCGAAAACCTCCTGCACCACGTGCGCGACCGGTGCCCTTGCCGAATACCTCATCCAGGCTGGTCAGGCCGCGTGTTGGTACTCGTGGAGTATGCCGCCGAGTCGTGCTCGTCGTCGTATGTCCAGATGGGCGATTCGGCCCGGGTCTTCGATCGGAGCGGGCAGTGCGTGGAGTGGCCGGGCGTTGGCGATGCCCTGGTGTGGCCGGTGCGCGTTGTAGAACGTCTCGAACTCGCGCAGGGCGTGCAGGAGGTGGCGCTGGTCCCAGATCAGTGTGCGGTCCAGCAGTTCTCGTCTGCAGGTCTGGACCCAGCGCTCCGTGATCGAGTTCATGCGCGGTATGCGGACGCCGCTGAGCACGACTTCGATTCCCGCGTCCTTGAGCACGTCGTCGAACAGCTGGGGGAACTTCCCGTCCCGGTCCCTGATCAGGTAGCGCGCCCGGCAGCCGGAGTCCTCGAGGTCCATGACGAGGTTCTTCGCGGCTTGGACCACCCAGGACCCGGTCGGGTGCTTGGTGGCGCCCAGGATCCGGATCCGGCGGTTGGCGTGCTCGATCACGGCGAATACGTAGAGGCGGGCGCCGGTCAGTGTGACGGTCTCGAAGAAGTCGCATGCGAGGAGCGCGTCGGCTTGGGAGCGCAGGAAGTCCGCCCAGGTGCTCGATGCACGCTCGGGGGACGGCTCGATGCCGGCTTCCTTGAGGATCTCCCAGACTGTGGATGCGGCCACTTTCACTCCGAGCACGAGCAGTTCGCCGTGCAGGCGCCGGTAGCCCCAGTTCGGGTTCTCCCTGGCCAGACGAAGGACGAGGGCGCGGATCGAGTGCACGGTGCGGGGCCGGCCTCCGCGTTTGGGCCTGGACTGGGCGGCGTGTCGGCGGGCGATCAGGTTGCGGTGCCAGCGCAGTACGGTGTCGGGTCGCACCAGTAGTCGGACCCGGCGTAGTGCTTCCCGTGGAAGGCTCTGGAGAAGTGACGCGAGAAAGGCCCGGTCGATGGCGTGGAAGCGGACCTGTTGTCCGTTCAGCTGTCTTTCCAGGACGGTGATCTGATGGCGCAGAGCCAGGATCTCGATGTCCTTCTCGCGGTCGCTCATCGGCAGCAGCCGCAGCAGTGCGAACGTGTTCGTCATGCCCAGATACGCCAGTTTCAGCAGCACGACCGGTCATCATGCCGCACTCGCCGCCACCGCGCGACGGCGCCTACTCGAGCACCCGCACTCGACATCGATGGGCCATCCCACCTGCATGGATGAGGTATTCGGCAAGGGCAACGTCTTCGCGGTGATCGAGCACGCCAACCGGCGCGTCCGGATCCTCGGTGCCACCACCGCGCCCACGGCCGACTGGACCACCCAGCTCGCCCGCAACCTCGTCATGGACCTACAGGATGCCGGCAGCAGGGCCGCGTTCATGATCCGCGACCGTGACTCCAATTCACCGCCGCCTTCGACGCCTTCCTTGCCGACGCCGGGATCCGGATCGTCCTCAGCGGTATCCAGACACCGCGGATGAACGCGGTCATGGAGCGCTGGGTGGGAGCCTGCAAGCGCGAGCTCCTGGACCGGACCTTGATCTGGAACCAGGCCCACCTCCTGCACGCACTCCGTGAGTTCGAGTATTTCTACAATGGGCACCGGCCCCACCGCACACTCTGCGGCGCCGCCCCGCTGCGTTTGCTGCCCGATCCCATCTCCGAACCCACCCGACTGGATCACTTGAGCATCCGACGGAGGGATCGACTCGGGGGAGTACTCCACGAATACCAACACGCTGCCTGACCAGGCTGGATGAGAAATCGGCACCCACAACGCCAACATGCATGGAGCAAATTGGACATATTGCAATGCATGTAGTTATCATAACTATAGTTACCGTAAGGCTGGACGACTCTGGAGGACGGTTTTGTGGTTGTGCTGCCTCGCCCAGCGGAGATGTTCGATCGTGAGCGGGAGTGGAGTGCACTGTCGGCCTTCGCCACCGATGGTGCTCCGGGTGCGACATTGGGGGTGGTCTCGGGTCGTCGGCGCCAGGGCAAGACGTTTCTGTTGCGAGCCCTGTGCCAGGCGACCGGGGGCTTTTACTTCGCGGCCGAGGAGGCGACCGATGGCGAGTCGCTGCGGCAGATCGGTGCCGCAATCGCGGATCATCTGGGGTCGCCCGCGCCGCTGTCCTTCGACAGTTGGCACCAGGTCGTGGACGCGCTGCTGTCTCTGGGGCGTGGGTACCCGGTCCCGGTGGTCATCGATGAGTTCCCCTACCTGGCCCGCGCCAATCCGCGGCTGCCCTCGATCATCCAGAACGCCCTCGCACCCCTGCGCGCGGAACGTGACCAGAGCCGGGCCCGACTGCTGCTCTGCGGGTCGGCGATGTCCTTCATGGGTCGGCTACTCAGCGGCAACGCTCCGCTCCGGGGCCGGGCGGGGCTGGAACTCATGGTGCCCACGCTCGATCACCAACTCGCCGCGCAGTTCTGGGGGGTGGATGACCCGGTCACTGCGCTGAAGGTCAATGCGATCGTCGGAGGTACCCCGGCCTACCGCCGTGAGTTCGCACGCGACGACGTCCCGGCCGGGCCCGAGGACTTCGACCCCTGGGTGCTGCGTACCGTGCTGTCGCCGACCAGTCCGCTGTTCCGCGAGGCCCGCTATCTACTGGCCGACGAGCCGGACCTGCGCGACACCGCCCTGTACCACTCAGTGCTCGCGGCGATCGCCGGAGGCAATGCCAACCGCGGCGGCATCGCCTCGTACCTGGGGCGTAAGTCCAGCGATCTCGCCCATCCGCTGACGGTCCTGGAGGACTGCGGGCTGATCACGCGCGAACCCGACGTCTTCAAGGACAACCGGACCAGCTTTCGTATCAACGAACCACTGGTCACCTTCTATCACGCCGTCATGCGCCCGATCTGGTCTGATCTGGAGCACACGCGCGACGCGGGCCGCCTGTGGGAGCGAGCGCAGCGTCGCTTCACCGGCAACATCCTGGGCCCGCACCTGGAGTATGTCTGCCGGCACTGGACACGGCACTTCGCCCCTGAGCATCTCCTGGCAGACCTGCCCAACCGGGTGGGCTCGGGGACGGTGAACGATCCGGCCCGGCGCACCAGTCACGAACTTGATGTTGTGGCCTACGGTCTGGACGACGAGAACCGCTCACCGATCCTGGCCATCGGGGAAGTGAAATGGGGTGAGGTCATGGGGCTGGGGCATCTGGAGCGCCTCGCTCGGATCCAGGCACTCTTGGTGGCCCAGGAGCGATACGGCGCCGCGGACGCGCGCCTCGTCTGCTACAGCGCTACCGGTTTCACTGACGACCTCCGCGACCGGGCAGCCACCGACGCCGGCGTCGTCCTGATCGGGGCAGCGGACCTGTATCAGTGACTGGGAGCAACAGGTCCCGAATCGCAGCCGAAAGGTCACGAAGGACGCTGAACCTGCTGGGAGCGGCGGCGAACGGTGACCTAATTGGAGGGCGATGCCCGATAGGTCCGCATTGCTGGGGGTCAGGGGGTCGCAGGTTCAAATCCTGTCGTCCCGACAGTGAACGCGAGCCCTCTGGCTTGGACATAAGTCCAGGTCAGGGGGCTTTTCGCTGCCCTCGTGCCGCTGGACCCAACCGCCGACCAGGGCCGTCCGCCACCCTGCCAGGGACCAGCCAGGGACCAACAGGGTGCGCGCAGGCGCACGCAGGTCACGACGGGAGCGTTGCGCGAATGCGCGCAGAAACCCCGCCGGAACCTGCCGACAGCCTGACTCTAGACCCTTCCGGAATGCCCCGTGGGCGGCTTCCCGGAATTGAATCGACGGGGAGCCGCGCGTCAATTCCCGTGCGAGCGGAGGCGTACGCTGTAGGGCTCATTTATTCGTCGCTGCTGGTCAGGCGGCATAGCGGTACTCGTTGATCGCGCCTCCGAGTACGCGGGTGCGCAGTAGTCGGCGGTTGTGGATGTTGGTGGCGGGTGGTGTCTGCTGCGAGGTGTCGGGCGGAAGTTGCCTGCGTGATCGGTGGGGCCTGTGCCGGTTGTAGTGGTCGGCGAACTCGGTGAGGACTTTCGTGGCGTGGGACGCGTTCATGACCAGGACGTGGTCGAGGGCTTCGCGGCGTACGGTTCCGATCACGCGTTCGCAGTGGGCGTTCATCTTGGGTGCCCGTGGGACGCTGAGGAGGACTTCGGTGTCCTCGGCGGTGAAGACGGCGTCGAAGGAGGCGGTGTACTTGGTGTCCCGGTCGCGGAGCAGGAACCGGATATGTTTGCCGTGATCGGTCAGCGCGGTGGTGAACTCGCGGGCCTGCTGGACCGCCCACTGCCCGGTGGGGTGCGCGGTGACGGGGGTGAGGTGCAGGCGCCGGGTGCCGTGTTCCAGGAAGGCCATGGCGTAGAGGCGTTGGCCCAGCGCCGTGTCGATGTGGAAGAAGTCTGCCGCGACGATGCCTTCGGCCTGGGTGGTCAGGAACTCAGTCCAGCTCGGTCCGTGGCGTCGCGGTGCCGGGTCGATACCGGCTGCATGCAGGATGTTCCACACCGTGCCCGAGGCCATCGGATGCCCCAGTCGTGCCATCTCGCCCTGGATGCGGCGGTGGCCCCATCGTGGATTCTCGTCGGCCAGGCGCAGGACCAGCTTCTTCAGGGCCGCGGACGACGGAGGGCGTCCGATGCGAGTGCGGCGCGCGCTGTAGTCCCACTTGCGGGCGATCAGTTTGCGGTGCCAGGCCAGCAGGGTGCCCGGGGTGACGGGGAAGGCGCGGGCCCAGCGCTGCCGGGGTATCAGCGAGGATAGGGCGGAGAACCAGAACCGGTCCGCCGGCTCGTAGCGCACGGGTGAAGTCAACTGCCTACGCAGCACTGCGTTCTCGTGCCGCAGGACCAGCACCTCCGCCTCCACCGATGCCTCCTGCCGGAGCAGCAGCTCCGGCAGTGCCAGTAGTCCCCGAACAGCGCGATATACCAGCGACACGATCACGGGCACAGCCTCGCAGATCCCCGAGTCGCACGTATCTCACCTGCAGCGATGACTTCTTGAGCCCCTCAGGGAATGCCGAGAGGTGAGTGTGGTCAGTCCTGCCAGGCTGCGAGGAGGTCTTCGGGTCCCCAGTGGGCGGCGAGGGGGAGGTTCGCGTCGACTCCGCAGCGCGATACCGCGACCAGGGGTGTGTCGTGGTCGGCTCCGGGGACGGCGGTGAGTTCGCGGGCCAGGGCGTCGTACTCGCGGCGGCCGAAGGGCTGGGTCTCGAGCCATTTGACGGAGCCGAGGAAGTGGATCTGTCGGGCTACGGGATCGCGGTCGGCGCCGACCAGGTCGATCTCGGGGTTGTTCTGGCGGTTCCACCATCCGCCGATGGCCTCGGTGTGCGGCCAGCGGTCGTTCGGTAGGAGTCGGAGCAGTGACTCGCGGATCACGGGTTCCACGGCTCGTCCGCGCCAGCTCGTCCAGGAGGCTTCGATCCTGCGCAGGGCCACGTCTCCGCGTCCGCGTTCGATCAGGGGGATGCCGCGTTGTAGGAAGGCCAGCCAGAAGCGGAGGTAGGGGTCGGCGACGCGGTAGCGCTTGTTCTTGGTGTCGGGCTTGGTCGACAGTGGGCTGTCGGTGGCCAGGACCCGTTTCTCCAGGAGGGTGTTGAGGATCGGTGAGAGCGTGCCGGAGGCGAGTGGGGAGGCTCCGCCGGCGCCGTTGGCGATGGCGGTGAAGGTCCGCTCGCCGCTGCCAACCACCTCCAGGACCGCGCGGGAGTGCGAGGCGTCGGGGAACTCCGCGAGCAGTGACAGCTCTCCGGCCATTAGTAGCGGTGACAGGGGATTGGCTACGGCTGCCCGCAGGAAGTCGTTCCGGCTCATTCCCGGTTCCCAGGCCTGGACGACTTCGGGGAATCCTCCTGTCACCAGGAGGGCGTCCACCGCGCCGGCGGCACCCAGTCCGGTCATCCGCGCCACGTCCGCCAGGTGCAGGGGGCGGACCGTCATCTTCGCGGCCCGACCGAAGAACGGGCGTCCGTAGGACTGGAGCGCCTCCATCACCGACATGTCACTGCCCACCAGGAGCAGCAGCACCGGCTTGGTCGCCAGGTGGCGGTCCCACACCGTCTGCAGTGCGCCTTCGAACTCGCTGTCCTGTTCGACCAGCCAGGGCACCTCGTCGATCACCGCGATGCTCGGGACGTCGTCGGGAACAGCCAGGGCCAGGGTCCGCAGCGACTGGTTCCAGTCCGAGCTCTGCAGCCCCGCGACGGCTTCCCTTCCGGGCAGGCCGGACTGGGCCAGTGTCGCGGCGAACTCGGCGCGCTCGGCCACCGGATTGCGTCCGCGCGTCGCCTGGAACACGACGTAGGGTGCCCCGGAGCGGTCGCAGAACTCCTGGACCAGACGTGACTTCCCCACCCGCCGCCGTCCTGTGACGATCACCGCGCGGCCTTGGGTCCCGCCCTGCCCCAGAGTGATCTGGCGTAGCTGGCCGTTGAGCAGCTCGAGGTCCGAGGTTCTGCCTCTGAAGTCCACTCTCGCCCCTAAAACATAGTTTCGATCATACGTAGATTGAATCTTACATAAAGCTATCGTCTATTGCGAGGGCCGACAACAGCTGAGGCTGCCGAAGCGTCTCCCGCTCGGAAACACGATTTTGGCCTGACCTGCAGGCTCCCAATGCGCCGCGTGGCCTGCACCGCGTCTGAGATGATCCCTCGATGCCGTTGTCCATCGTCACCGCGCTGGTCCGAAATCTGATCTCGATACCCGCCGCCGTGCTGCTCAGTCGCGCGGCCAAGGACGCGGAGGTGCTCGCACTGCGCTGGCGCGAGGTGTTCGCGGTCACCCCCACCACGCTGCTGGCCTGGCACCGACAACTCGTGGCCCGGAAGTGGACGTTCACCCAGCGCAACCGTCCTGGACGGCCCTCGATCTCCCCCGTGGTCAAGCAGCTGGTCCTGCGTCTGGCACGGGAGAACAGCACCTGGGGCCACAGACGGATCCAGGGCAAACTGGCTCGGCTCGGCTACGCGATCGCGCCGTCCACGGTGTGGGAAATCCTGCACGCCGCCGGCATCGACCCCGCCCCGCAGCGATCCGGCCCGACCTGGCGCCCGTTCCTCACCGCCCAGGCGCATGGCATCATCGCCGCCGACTTCCTCCACCTCGACTGCGCCATCACGCTCAAGCGCCAGTATGCCTTGGTATTCATCGAGCACGGCACTCGACGCGTCCATCTCGCCGGCATCACCGCCAACCCCAGCGCCGAATGGACCGTCCAGCAGGCCAGGAACCTCACCACAACGCTGGACCGCCGCATGGACCCGTGAACCCCGACCACTTTCGTGGCAAGGCTGCGAAGTTAGGCGATCGTGGTCCTGGTCAAGGGGTTGCGCCAGTTGAGGGCATGTCGGGACATGGAGACGGGGCCTCTGGTAGAGCGGGGGATCGACCAAGATCTTCCAGCCGCCAGAGGTCCCGTTGCCCCGTCAGTCTGCCACCGCCGCCCTCGCCCGCACCGTCACCGTCGCCGAGGGGGTCTACGCCCCGGGCCATCTGGGCGAGTTGACCCAGCACGTCCCCTTCGACCTGGTCGATGCCGTACTGGAGGAGACCGGGACGGTGGAAATGCGGCTTCGGGACCTGCCCTCGCGGGTCGGGGTGTACTTCCTCCTGGCACTGGGCCTGTTTCCGCACCTGGGCTACGCCCGGGTCCGGGGCAAACTGGTCGCCGGCCTGGCGGGACTACCGGTTCCGGACCCCTCGGAGAAAGCACTGCGCGATCTGCGCCGCCGCCTGGGCCCGGCCCCGGTCAAGGAACTGTTCGAGGTGCTGGCCGGCCCGTTGGCCCAGCCCACCACGCCCGGCGTGCGCTACCGCCGACTGCGCACCGTCGCATTCGACGGCTGCAGCTCGCCCAAGGTTCCCGACGCCGAGCGCAACCGGGACTGGCCGGGCCGGATCCGCTACCGACTGGCCTGGGCCGGCTACCCCGCACTCATGCTGATGGCCCTGGTGGAGACCGGCACCCGCGGCCTGGTCGGAGCGGTGTTCGGTCCCGCCCCGACCGGCGAACCCGCCTACGCCGGACGGCTGTTGCACCTGCCCGGCAGTGACACGCTGGTGCTGGCGGACCGCAACTTCGACGGCAACAGCCTGCTGCGGGCGATCGCCGCGACCGGCTCGCAGTTCCTGGTCCGCGGCAAGGCATCGCGCCGCCCGCCGATACTGGCCAAGCTGCCCGACGGCTCGTTCCTCTCCAAGCTCGACAACCTGCCGGTCCGCTTCATCGACGCCGACATCACCGTCACCACCGCCGACGGCCACCGGATCCGCGGCCGCTACCGACTGATCACCACCCTGCTCGACCACCGACACGACCCCGCCCCCGCCCTGATCCGCCTCTATCACGAGCGGTGGGAGATCGAATCGGCGTTCTCGGCCCTGCGCCACACCCTCATGACCGGCCGCAACCTGCGCTCTACCGACCCGGTCGGCGTCGAGCAGGAGATGCGGGCACTGCTGACGCTCTACCAGGCCCTGCGCATCGCCATGGTCGCGGCCGTGGAATCCCGGCCCGGTACCGACCCCGACCGCGCCGCCTTCACCACCGCCCTGGAATCCGCCCGCGACCTGCTCATCGCCGCCCGCGGCGTCCTGCCCGACAATCTCATCGACCCGGTCGGCGACATCGGCCGCGCCGTCCTGGCCGACCTCCTGCCCGCCCGCCGACCCCGCACCAGTACCCGCCGCGTCAAATGCCCGCTCTCGCGCTACCAGTCCCGGCCCGTGGACCCCCGCCCCGAGACCACCCAGAAGATCACCACTGTCACGATCACCGTGCACGAGCCGAACGACATACCGCCCCTGACCGGCAACCAGCCAGCCCACTCATGGAGCGCCCAAGCCCGTCGGCTCCAGGCGGACCCCGGGACGCCACCGGGGTCCGCCGCCCGCACCAGCACCCGGGAACGCGTGCTCACGCTCCTGCGAACAGATCCCCAGCGGGACTGGCGAACCCGCGACATCGCCCAGACAGTGGACATAGAGGCGACAGGGTTCGACGCCTTCCGGAAGCAGATGCTCCGCTGGAGCAAACAGGGCATGATACGCAAAACCGGCCCAGGGACCTACAGGCTCACCGAACCAACCACCAGCCCTTGACACCGCCACCAACCGCTTAACTTCGCGGCCTTGCCTCGAAAGTGGTCGGGGTCCATCGGTGATCTCGCCCTCCAGCGCGGACTCCAGCACCCGCTTGGCCAGCTGCTGCAGCAGCCCTCCCTCACCGGTCAGCTGGAGCCCGCCCGCGCGGGCCCGGTCCACCAGCTGGCTGATCAACTGCTCGTCCAGCACGTCCGCCGGCGACTCGACCGAACGGACCTCTTCAACCGCCTCAACCTTGGCAGTCACGTCGCTCATCAGTGCTACTTCCATGATCGGGAGTTACACCGAAGACCGTACAGACCCCGCGGCCGAAGGCCCCCGGCCGCCGCCGGGGGCCTTCGTGTGCTTCTGGCTCAGGACCTGATCTGGACCGCGATGGCCGCAGCCTGGTTGTCGTAGAGGTTGGCCCCGCCGGGACCGAAGGAGACCCAGTAGATGTGGCCGTTGTTGTTCATCTCGACGGAACCGCTGTGACCGTTCGCCACGATGCTGCCGGCCGAGTACCAGGTGCCGTACGTCGTGCCGGTGCCGCAGAAGGATGACTGCTGCTCCCCGGCGCTGGTGTTCACGTCCCAGTACAGGACCGCGCAGCCGCTGGCGGCGGGGCCGGCGGCGATCGCGGGAGCGGCCAGGGCGACCCCGCTGGTGAGGACGCCGGCGGCGACAGCGGTCGCGGCGAGCTTGCTGCGGATCTTCATGTTCGTACCCTTTCGTGGGGCCATGGCGGGCCACCGCGCCGGTGAGCCGGGACCAACTGCGCTGTCCCGTGCCGCGCCGGTGCCAGGCGGCGTATGAGGTGGTGGACGGCGGCGCGGCGGAGGCCGGCCACCTTGGTGCTGTGCTGTGCTGTGCTGTGCTGCGCACGGGCCGGTGACCGAGTTGCGGTTCGCGGCGAGGATGGGAGCCCGCGGCCCCGTGACCCGCTGGTTCGGCGTCCAGGCACTGGTTCTGGGTCCTGCATTCCCTTCACGGCTGGCCGGTCTGTGCGGTGATTCCAGGGAACACCAGGCCAATTGACTGGCCGAATGATTCGATTGCTTTCGAAGGAACTGGCGAAGGGGGAGCGCTTGTGATCCGGATCCGCTTGGGGGCTCAGGGCCTGGGAAGCGTCAGGTTCGCGGTCTCGCCGGTGGGCTCCGCCGGGGACCTGCTCAGCGCCATCGGCTCCAGTGCGAGCACGCTGGCACCGCCATGGCGGACCAGGACCACACACGCGCTGTCCCGGCACCGACTCGGGTTGCTGGCCGTGGTCGGCGCAGGCGGTCCTCGCGGTTACGCTCCGGACTTTCTCCGGCCTGAGCCCCATGCCTTCCAGACCGACATCGACACCGCACTGCACCAGATCGCGACGACTCCTCACGACCGGATCCGCTACGAGTTGACCGCTGCCGTCGGCGGCCACTCATGGGATCCCGACTCGAGTCGCCCGGCTCCGCGGCAGCTCCTAGGGGCCCTCGACCGCGGGGAGGACCACTTCGCGCGCCGTCTCGCCGACGAGATGGCGCGGTTCTGGCACGCGGCACTGGCGCCCTCGTGGTCGGCCGTCCGGGCCCGTTTGGAAGCCGACGTCACCGCGCGGGCCTCCGACATCGCCCACTGCGGGCTCGCCGAGACCCTCAACCGTCTGGCTCCGAACCTGGAGTGGCACGACGGCGAGCTGGTCATCCACCTCCTCCCGGGCAGCGTCCATCAGCTGACGCTGGACGCGGATGCAGTGATCATGACGCCGAGTGTCTTCGTCGACCGGGCCGTCTTCTGCGCCGCGGAGCCGCCTGGTGCGCCGGACCCACGCGCTCCGCTGATCGTCTATCCCGCCGCGAAGGCCGACTGTCTCCCGTCGGCGCAGGACCATCCGCTGATCGGTGCGATGCGGCTGAAGCTCCTGGCCGAGCTGAGCCAGCCCCGTTCCACGACGGAGATCGCCCAACGCCTCTATCTGAGCCCGGCCACCGTCTCCTACCACCTGCAAATCCTCCACCGTGCCGGGCTTGTGACCCGCACACGACGGTCCCGGCATGTCCTCTACCAGCGGCTCGGGGGCACGAAGCCCGGTACTCGTTGACCGGCCCCGGGTGGGACATGGAGACGCAGCTTCGCGAAGGATCCCGTACGTTCTCCGGACAGGCGGGACAGGCGAGTGCGACAGCGGCCCCCTCGGCAGCGAGTCGACCCACGAGCGACTCCAGCGGCAGTAGGTTCCACCCATGGATGAATTCGCCCGCCCGCGTATGGCCGCAGGCGTCCTGTTCGTCAACCCGGCCGGACACGTGCTGCTCGTCAAGCCCACCTACAAGGCGGGCATGGAGATCCCCGGCGGCTACATCCAGCCCGGCGAGTCACTGGCCGCCGCAGCCATCCGCGAAGTCCAGGAAGAACTGGGCTTCACCCCCGGCCTGGGACGGCTCCTGGTCACCGACTGGGCACCCGCGCCCACCGAGGGCGACAAGCTCCTCTTCGTCTTCGACGGCGGCATCCTCACCGACGCCGACACGCCCCGGATCAGGGTCGACGGCGTGGAGATCAGCCACTTCGCCTTCCATGACCTCAGCGTCCTCACCGACGTGCTGAACGAACGCCTGGCCCGGAGAGTCCGGGCCGCGGCCCGGGCCCGGCAGGCGGACAAGCACCTCTACCTGGAGCACGGCCTGCCTCAGGATTCCTGAGCTACCGCCGCCGGGCAAAGGGTTGGCCTCCTACGAGCACATCCGCTTTGGCCGGGTTGCCTGCGGTGCCGATCCCGCACCGTGCTCATGCCATGGCCGCGAACGCGTGCCGCACGGCCACGCGATGCTCGGTCCACCAGGCCAGGAGTCTCTCGGTGGGCAGGAACAGGTGCTCGCAGGAGCGGTCGTCGCGGTCGTAGTGGAAGGCCAGCTGCCAGAAGTCCGAACGGGCCGCCCGGCCAGTACTCGTGTGCGAGCCTGCTGTTCGGCCTCGCACACACCATCTCATCGGATACTCTTCTCCCCTCGCACACAACATATATGACGGCCACTCAGACCGGGGACAAAGGTGCTGTACGACCGCGATGCTTTTCTCGACCGGGTATCGTCGCTCGTCGGACTGGCGCTCACCCGCGAACAACGCATCAAACTCCCCCACCACGACGACATCCCCCTCCTGCTGCTCACCGGCGGCCGCGGCATGGGGAAGACCGCGGTGCTCCTTCGGCTCGCCGAGGCATACGGGGGGCGCGCTCCGCGTGCCTATCTGGACCTCGCAGCTCCTCGCCGATACTCCGCCCCGGAGAACGGGCCGGTCTCCGGCGACCCGCAGTCGCCGCTACTGCGATTACTGGACGACGCGGTCTGGGAACTGGGACTGGCTATCCGGCACACCCGGCGGGTCGCCTTCACTCGCCTGGAGCTGGGGCTGCTGGCGCTGTCCCTGTGGGAGCCGGGCGATTATCTGACGGCCGACCAGGCCCGAGGGCTGCTGGACCGGGCCCGTCCCGGTGTCCGCCGGATCCTGGAGAGCGGCCGCCACGGCGATCACGTGGACGAGTGGGTCAGCGAGGTACTGGCCGAGTTGGCCGGAAGCGTCGCGCCCTTTCCGGTGGATGCCTTCGTCAAGGCGAGCGTCAAGGTCTTCACGAAGTCCGGGGCGGAGCTCGCGCACAAACACCGGGACACGGCCCTGCACTGGTGGGCCGACCACCGGCCGGACCTGCCGGGTGACAGCTACGAGAGCCTCCTGATCACCGCGCGGGACTACCACACCGGCGGGGCCTTCCGGGAGAGCGCCGAACGCGAGCTGGTCGCGTCCTTCCTGGCCGACCTCACCGACGCGCTCGGGGCGGCAGAGCACCGCTTCAACCGCATCCGGCGCCCGCTTCTCCTGCTCGACAACCTCGATGCCGCTCCGGCAGGTCACCGTTTCCTCGATCTGGTCCTGGAGAACAGATCCTCCGGCCACGGCCGCACCCACCGCCAGGACCCCCTGGTGCTGATAGCCACCGCCGCCACCGTGCCGGGCCGCCGTTCGGCCACCACCCAGCGGATCGCCGTCACCGACTTTCCGCCCCGGTGGGAATGGAAACGGACCGGGGAGAGCCCCGACGCGGGCCTGCTGGTTGTTGCGCTGACCCCGTTGTCGGTCCGGGACACCGTTCGGATCATCGACCGGCAGCTCGACGCCCAGCTCTCCGGATCCCGGGCCGCACCCGACGACCTGTTCCCGGGCACCCTGCCCCAGATCATCCACCGCCTCAGCGCCGGGGTTCCGCTGGGCCTGAGCACGCTGGCGGCCGCAGCCGTGGCCGGACTGGTCCACGGCACGAGCGAGGCCGCGCCCGACGATGGTGCGGCGTCCCGGCCCGGACACCGGTTCGACCCGGCCTCGCTGCTGGACCTGAAGGTCGTCCACCCGGCGGCGGAGCCGGTCAGCGGACGCACCGAGTCGCCCGTCGTGTCCCACCTGCTGGAGCGACTGATCCCGGACCCGGCCACCCGGTCCCTGCTGACCACCTTCTCGCCCGCACGAAGCGTCAAAGCGGCACGAGCGCTGGCCGAACGCCATCTGGAGCCGGACACACGCGCCGACGCGGTGCTGCACATGGAAGAGGTCCTGCAGAACCAGGGCTGGCGCGCCGGTGGTGGCTACTTCGTCGGCGACCGCTTCCTGCGCACTCTGCTGCTGCGAAACCTGCGCGAGCGTAACGAGGCGAACACCGCCTACGCCGAGCCCACCTGGACCGAGGTGCAGGAAACCCTGCGCGACCACTACGGGCCGTCCGGGAGCGGCCTCCTGGTCGAGCGCGAGCCCACACGCCTGTACCACTGCCTCTGCCTGGGGCAGCCGGTCCATGTGGTGGAGCGGCTCCAGGCCAGTTTCGCGACCTCCGACGCACAGGCCTGGCTGCGGGCGCTGCGCTGGATCGCCGAGGCGCCAGGTCCGGCGGGGCCGGCGGGCAGCGACCGGCGCCGCGCCTCCGCCTTCGGCGCGGACCAGCACGACCCCGCGCTGGGGCTGGACACCGTCTCCGCCGTCCACCGCTCCGTGTACCGGCTGCTGCACGCCGCCTGGTACCTGTCTGACGTACTCGTGGCACCGGAAGAGGACGTACTGGACCAGCTCGCCAGCGAGTTGCACTTCCTGTCCACGCAGCATCGCGCGGGCGCGAGGGAGCTGTTCGAAGCACGCAGGAACTGGCCGGCCGCGCTGCGCGGCTGGCGACAGGACAGCAGTTGGCTGGACGAAGGAAGTGAGCGCAGGTGAGGACCCCGTGGTACCAGTCGGTGTGGTACTGGATCACCTTCACCCCGGCCCGCAAGGCGGGGGCCGGAACGGTGGCCGTGCTGCTGGCGGCGACGCTGGCATTCGGCGGCTACACCCTCGCCAACCCCGCGCCTCCACCGCCCCCCAACCTGTCCTGCGGCGCCGGCGTGGCCCGGCCGTCGCTGGGCAGCACCGAATGTGAGGGAGTCACCGACGGACAGTACGTCTTCGCCCCCGGGCTGAAGGCCATCGAGGGCAAGATCCTCAAGCAGAACCAGTCCGTGTCCGGCGAGCGTCCGGCCACCATCGCCCTGCTGATGCCGATGACCTCCAGCGACGGATCCGTCCAGGCGGAAATCCTGCACGCGGTCGAAGGGGCCTACGTCGCCCAGTACCGGGCGGACAATCTCGACGACAACACCGTGCCCAAGATCCGTCTGGTGCTGGCGAACCCGGGCTCGGACAGTTCCGGCTGGCTGACAGTCGACCGTGAGCTGAACGCGATGACCGGTGCGCCGGACTACCTGCGGGTGGTCGCCGGGATCGCCGACAGCACCCAGAACACCCTGGCCGAGGTGCACTGGCTCACCCACCTGCCGGACCCGATCCCGGTCGTCGGCGGGGCCATCACCGCGGACACCATCGCCAACACCGCGAGCAGCCAGCTCTTCCCGGGACTGGCCAGGGTGTCCGTGACGAACACCTCCGAGGCCGCGGCTCTCGCCCGGTTCGCCAAGGTCAATCCGAGCCAGGCCATGGTGGTCGAGGACACGCGCACCGACGACGACTACATCACCACCCTCAAAAAGGCGATCAGCAAGCAGCTGGGCGCCGGGATGGCCCAGCCCGTGCAGTTCACCTCGCCCGAGGACATCTCCCAGGACGGCGACACCGAGAACCAGTTCGACCAGAAGGTCCTCAACATCTGCATGGCCGCACCACGCTTCATCTATTTCGCCGGCCGGCACGTCCAACTGCGGCAGTTCCTCAATGCCCTGGGACAGGGATGCCCCGAACGCAAGTTCATCGTCCTCACTGGGGACGATGCCTCCCACCTCGCCAGTGACAAGCTGCTGAACCCCGCGGACTTCGGAGGGATCACCCTGGAGTACGCGGCCCTTGCCTTTCCCGACGCCTGGACCAAAGCCCCGGTGCCCGCCACCGGCGGATCGACCGCCGACTACGACGCGTTCCTCAACGCGGTCAGCGCGTCGGGCCTCACGGTCGCCCAGTCGGACCTCTCCGACGGCCAGACGATCATCGCTCACGACACGGTGTGGACGGCCGTGCAGGCGCTCGATCACGCCCACGTCAGCGGCCAGATCACGCCGCCCCCGCTGGCCGCGGTCGGCCAGGAGTGGCAGAACCTGCACGCGGAACTGCGGGTCGACGGTGCCAGCGGCTGGATCTGCCTGGACAACGGCGGCAACCCATGGGACAAAGCAGTACCCATGATCACCTACAACGGCCGTACCTCGACCTTCCTCGGCATGGCCTGGCCCACCGGTGCGCCACCGGCTGCGGACTGCACCCCGCAGGCAGGGTAGCGACTGGCACGGACGATCCGGTCAGGCGGCGACACCTACCCGCGCGTGCGTGGCAGCGCAGGCGGCAGGCCACGCAGTTCCCTGGCCAGCGCCCGCAACCAGCGCTCCCGGAAGGCCGGTTCGGCCACCATCGTGCGCACCAACGCACCGCGCACCGTACCGCTGCGACCGGCGGCGACCAGGGCCCGCGCTTCGGCCAGCGCGGCCCTGTGGTCGGCCCCGTGCTGCGGGGCCAGCGACGAGCGCTGCTCGCCGTCCGGCTCCCGCTCGCGACGGTCCTCATCCAGGTACCAGCGGGCGGGCGGAAAACTGGCGGCGGTCTTGTGCTGCACGTTGCCGAGCAGGTGCCACACGCTGGCGTCGAGTGAGACGCTGGTGACCCCTGCGGCGGGCAGGTCACAGGTCCACGGCAGGTGCTGGTGCCAGCGGTAGGTGTTCGGGCTGGTGGGCTTGCGCGAGGTGATCCCGACATAGCGCAGCTTGAGGCGGACCACCGGCCACGGCTCGCGGACCTCCTCTACCCAGTCGCGGATCACCGTGTGCAGGGTGGTGAACGTCCGGCCCATCCACACCAGGTCGACCAGCGCCAGCGGACGCCCCCGCCGCGCCAGCGCCCGGGGCTCCAGCCCGGCGGCGGCCAGGTCCTCCCGCAGACGACGCAGTTCGCGCGCTGACAGGTCAGCCCGGTCCCGCGCGCAGGAGAGCGGCAGCCGCTCCAGTCGCCCCTGCCACGACGTCCCGTCAAACGCCCCACCCAGCACATCGAACACACTGTCGGCGGAACGGCCCACAAACCGAAGGTCCGCGTCCCCACTGCGCGCGACGACTTTGCCGGCGCAGTCCGTCAACGCGTTGAGGAACCACGGGTTCGGCTCGGGGACCTCGTCCAGCAGGGTGCCCAGGCGGTCCGGGCGCAGCAGGTCCCAGCGGTAGGGCCCCGGCGGTGCGGGTGATTCAGACGGGGGCATGACGTCGAGTTCACCATCCCGCCGCAGGCCGCGCATCCCGTTTTCCAGTACGCCCCCGCATCCCGCCGAGAGCCGCGTTCGTGAGCCCGCGACAAGCGGGGTAGTCGCCGCGATGAGGTCTAGACCAGTGCCACGCTGGCGATGTGGTTGCGATCGAGGTGCCGCACTACGTCGTCAGCGTACGCGTCGAGGGTGGCGGTCGCGACCGTCGCACTGTCGTCGTCCCGCCGCAGGCCGCTCAGGGCCAGGGAGCCTGACCACCCGACCACTGAGCGCGACGGCGCAACTGCTGCCCGGGAACCGCTGGAGCAGCCCCACTGAAACCTGTCCAGCGGGGCTGCTTGCATTCCGCAGTGACGACTGCCTATCCACACCTGTACGCAGCCAGCGCTACTGAACTTGATCGGGTGATGTCGGGCTGTTCGCCGGACAGCGTGTGGGTGGCTTCGGTAGTCCTGATGGGGTGAGATATCCGCAGGGCGGCGGCTTGACCGACGCCGAGAGGGCCGCGCGAGAACAGGTCCGGCTCCAGGCCGTGACTGGCTTCGAGGCCGACGAGAAGAACCGGGAGATCGCTGCCGCGTTGCGCGTCTCGGAGCGGTCGGTGGAACGCTGGCGGCTCCGGTAGCGCGAGGAGGGCCTGGCCGGGTTGGCATCGAAGGGTTCGCCGGGCCGGCCTCGACTGTCGGAGACGCAGATAGCCCGGCTGGAGCGGGAGTTGGAGCGTGGCCCGCTGGCGCATGGGTGGGCCGACCAGCGGTGGACTCTGGCCCGGGTGAAGACGATGATCGGCCGCCTGTTCCACGTCTCGTACACCGTGGAGGGGACGTGGCGGCTGCTGCGGCGGCACGGCTGGTCCTGGCAGCAGCCCGTGCGGCGCGCGATCGAGCGTGATGACGATGCGGTGGAGCTGTGGAAGCGGGAGGTCTGGCCGCGGGTAAGAGCACCGCGGCGGTGAACAACGCCTGGGTGGTCTTCGAGGACGAAGCCGGCCAGTCGATGACACCGCCGCGCGCCAGGACCTGGGGCCGCCAGGGCATCACCCCCGTCGTCCGCGTGCGCGGACGCGGCTCGGGCCGCGTCTCCATGGCGGGCATGACCTGCTACAAGCCCGGCGAGCGGTCCCGGTTGATCTACGCGATCCGCGAGTACCGGGGTCGCAAGGACGAACCGAAGGGCTTCGGCTGGAAGGACTACTAGAGCGTGTTTAGAAAGTGCGTTCACAGCCACTCGTCGATCAGGGCGACGTTGACTGTCGCCTCGTAGCGGACGGCCAACTTGTCGTACCGAGTCGCGACCGCGCGTCGGCGCTTGAGTCGGCCGATCCCGCACTCCACCGCGTGGCGCTCGCGGTAGTCGACCTTGTCGAACGTCGGCGGTCGACCACCGGCAGAGCCCCGCTTCCTACGGTTGCGGATCTGGTCCCGCTTCTCCGGAATGGTGCAGCGTATGCCGCGCCTGCGCAGGTAGGCGCGGTTCGCCCTGGACCCGTAGGCCTTGTCCGCGCGGACCCTCCTGGGCCGGGTGCGTGGTCGACCAACTCCGGTGCGAGGCACCCTGATCAGCCCCAGGACCGTCTGAAACTGCGGGGAGTCGCCCCATTGGCCAGGAGTGATCACGATCGCCAGGGGCTTCTGCCCCTGCTCGACCGCGAGGTGGATTTTCGTCGTCAGGCCTCCGCGGGAGCGACCGAGGCCATGGTGGGCCGGCTCGGTCTCGACGCCGCCGGGAGACTCCTTCTGGAGGTCCCCCTTTTACGGGCCCCGGCCGCGTGCTGATGCGCACGGCAGACCGTCGAGTCCACGGAGACGTCCCAGGTGACCAGGCCCTTCGCATCCGCCCGGGCCCGGAGCCCGACCACCACAGCGGCCCAGGTCCCGTCACGCTGCCAGCGCCGGAACAGCCCGTACACCGACTCCCACGGCCCGTACCGCTCCGGAACGTCCCGCCACGGCGCTCCCGTGCGAGTCCGCCACCGGATCCCGTCGATCAGCTGCCGACGGGAGTACATCACGGGTCGCCCCGGCCTCACGCCCACGGGCAGCAACGGTGCCAGCACGGCCCACTGTTCGTTCGTCAGATCTCCACGTCCCACGACAAGATCATCGCAGACCTTGATCTACTTTATAAACAGACCCTAGGCCGCGTCAGCGGCAGGCCGGAGAGGGCACGGAGGGTGGCGGTGCAGGGACTCGGCCGTTCAGCGGCTCCGGTCGACGCGGTCGACGAAGTCGCCGACCGCGGTGGCGAAGGCGGCGGGCGCCTCCTGCGCGACGAAATGCCCGACGTCCGGGATCGTGACCGCGGTGACGTCGCCGGCGACCTGGCGCATCGTCCGTTCGGTGAAGGGGGCGTTGATGCCGTCGACGGCGAGCACGGGAACGGTCAGCGGCCGCGACTCGGCCAGTGCCCGCATCCGGTTGCCGCCGGTCAGGGAGGAACGGTAGAGCCCCTCGGTGCCGCGCCAGCCGCCCGGCCGCGCGTAGGTGCGGGCGAACTCGTCGAGGTCGGCCTCGGTGACCCCGCCCGGCACCATCGTCATCACCGAGACGGCCCAGTCGAGCATCACTCGCTCGCGGCCGGCCAGGAACAGCTCCGGAATTCCCGGGGCGGCCAGGAATCCCACGTGCCAGGAGCCGCCGTTCCTCACGTCGGCCAGCATCTCCCAGCCGTACCCCGGAAGGGTGGTCTCGACGCCGGTGAAGCTGAGGACGTCGCCGGGGTGCGTGGCCGCGAACGCGAAGACCGGCCCGCCGCTGATGTCCTGGCAGGTCACGTGCACGGGCCCGACGCCGAGGTGGGCGACCAGCCGGTGCAGGTCCTCCGCCATGGTGGCCAAGTCGTGGTCGCCGTCGGCGATGCCGGAGTCGCCGAAGCCGCGCAGGTCGACGGCGAACACCCGGTGGGTGGCGGCGAGCAGCGGGATGACGTCGCGGAAGGCCCACCAGGACTCTGGCCACCCGTGCACCAGCAGGATCGGGGAGCCGGTGTCGCCCGCCGAGACGTAGTGCAACGTGGTGCCGTTGACCTCGGCGGTGTGGTGCGTGACGCCCGCCACGGCGGGGGAGGCGGTCACGGAAGAGCTGGTCATGCGATGACTCCCAAGATAGACAATCAGGTTGACTCCAGTGTTAGTCAACCTGGTTGTCCAGGTCAAGGGAAGATCTAGACTGTGGTCATGTCCTCACGATCCGGCGCCGATCTCGCCCTGCTGCTCCTGGGCAGCTATCGCAATCTGGTGGACGAAGTGGTCCGGGAGCTGGCGACCCGGGGATACCCCGACGCCCGGCCGTCGCACGAGTACGCGATCCGGGCCATCCGAGCCGGCGCCGACAGCGCCTCGGACTTGGCCCGCAGACTCGCCATCACCAAGCAGGCCGCGGCGAAGACGATCGCCGCGCTCGTCGAACGCGGGTACGTCACCACCGAGACCGACCCCGCCGACAGCCGCCGCAAGAACATCCGGATCACCGATCACGGGATCGGGCTGATCACCGAGAGCACGGCGATCTTCGACGAGGTGCGGGCCCGCTGGGAAGTGCGTCTGGGCGCCGCTGAACTCGCCGAGTTGGAAACGCAGCTCGCCCAATTCGTCGGCGACTCGCCCATCAACCTCGACGCTCCGGGCTGGGCGGCGGGACAGGAACTGCGCTAGTACTACAGCCGGTTGTTCACGTGACGTGATGGCGGCTGGCTCGTTACTCCATTCGTGGGAGTGATGCTGCCGCCAGGTGCGGTGCCGACGGGCGAGTTGAGCGAGGCTGATGTCCGTTCCATGGAGGGTGAGTTGGAGGCGCTGTGTGCCTCGGTGGACGATGTGTTCGCCCGCCCGGCCTCGCGGGAGAACCTGCGGGCGATGATGCGCGGGCTGCTGGCTGAGGTGCCGCGCAAGAACCTGTGGCAGCTGGCCGAGTTCGCCGGTCACCCCAACCCCGACCGGCTGCAGGGCTTCCTGGCCAAGGCGGCGTGGGACGCGGACGAACTGCGCGACCGGGTCCGGGACTATGCCGTCGCCGCCCTGACCGCCCCGGATGCGGTACTCATCGCGGACGAGACTGGTGACATCAAGAAGGGCACCAAGAGCGCCGGGGTGCAGCGGCAGTACACCGGAACCGCAGGCCGGATCGAGAACGCCCAGGTCAGCGTCCACCTGTCCTACGGATCCAGCCGGGGTCGGACACTGATCGACCGCGAGCTCTACCTCGGGAGGACATGGGCTGGAACCACCGCCGAACATGAACGGCGCAGTGCCGAGCAGGGCATCCCGCCCGAGCGCGCCACGCAAGTGGCCACCAAGCCGGAACTGGCCCGGCGGATGGTGGAACGCGCCGTGCGGGCAGGGGTCCCGTTCTCCTACTTCCTGGCTGACGAGGTCTACGGCCAGGCCCGCGCCCTGCGTGCCTGGCTGGAGGAACAGCGCATCCGCTACGTGCTGGCCATCCCCAAGGACGAGGCGCTGCCACTGCCCGACGGGCGCACCCGCCAGGCCCGCGAACTGTACGCGGCCGTGCCCGAGGACGTCTTCGAGCGCCGTTCGTGCGCCGACGGCGCCAAGGGCCCGCGCGACTACGACTGGGCCATCGTCCAACTCGCCCACACTGATCTGGAGTTGGAGCGCCACCTGTTGATCCGGCGTTCCACCGTTCCGAACAAGGTGAACAAGAAGACCGGCGAACTGGTCCGCGAGGTCGCCTACTTCCTGTGCCACGCCGACCCCGGCACCACCCTGGCCGCCCTGGTGACCGCCGCCGGGCAGCGCTGGATGGTCGAGGAGTCCTTCCAGGTGGCCAAGGGCCAGGTCGGACTCGATGAGCACGAGGTACGCAAATGGTGCTCGTGGTACCGGCACACCACCGTATGCATGCTCGCCATGGCCTTCCTGGCCGACGTCCGGAGCCGGCTAATACCGCACCGTCCACCGACAGTCGACCCCCGACCGTGAACGAGATCCGCCGCCTGTACGACCGCATCGTCCAGGCACCAGTGCGCACCGCCCGCACCTGGCTGACCATGCACTGGCACCGCTGGCGCACCCGCCACCAAACCCGCGCCCGCCACAGCCACTACCGCACCCGAACCGCCCGCGCTCACTCACCGTAAAACCACCGGCTGTAGTACTAGCGGTCAGCCGAGGGTCGTGGTCGGCCGGCCGGCGCCGCTTTCGGGGCCGCGGAGACATCGGCGGGGTCGAGAAATTCGCTTTTGTACAACCGTTTCACGCCACCGGGATGCCGGCCCACCTGCTCAAGCTCGAGCTGGCCACCCGGACGGACCCGTCGGGGTAGTCGGGATTCCAGCTTGTTTTGGCTCCACGTGGATGGGCTCGTCGTCGTGTGGGTGGGCGTGGTGTCGTCGTAGGTTTGGAAGCACCGGGCCGGCTGGTACACCCCCCCGACAAGGTTGAATCGACGGCCCGGCCCTTTGTCCGATGCGGGGTGGAGTGAGTTGTATGGCTGATCAGCAGCCGCCCTGTGATCGTGATCATGATCTGGCTCTGCTTGCAGCCGGCCAGGAGACCGGTTTCCGGGTCACCGGCTGGTACCCGACCGCAGACGCCACCGAATCGCCTACCAGCGGCTCCGTGTCACGCCTTCCCGGCGGACTGAGACAGCTCTACCGGCTCGCGAAGGAGCGGCCGGGTGCCCCTTGGAATCCAGAACAAGATCCTGCCCGAGCCAGACCTGCACATCGACCATCTCGGGGAGAAGCTCGTCTTCGGCGTCGAGAACCAAGAGGCTTCTTCTGGTCAGTCCTGTGGACGCTTGAGGGACCTGAAGCCGATCCGACTGTCTGGTTCCGTGAATTCGACGAGGAGCCGATCGCCGAACAGGAACCGCTCAGCGGCTTCCTGATCCAGCTCTCCCCTCGAGGCCTCCATGGGCGCCGACTACCTCCCCCTGCCCCGCAAACTCACTGCACCACAGGTCGAGCAACACACCGAAGCGCTGCACCTTGTGCCCCTGCGTCCCTTCTGGCCCTGGGCACCCACCCACTTCTACGTGGCCCCTGGCCTCGTCGTGCATGTCAGCAGCGAGGACGGCGAAGCATTCGATGTCTGGGCTGGCGCCACCCACCGAAGCGCCCTGGCACCGCTGGCCTACCTCCTTATCGACTGGAACCGCTTCGATGGCTGATTGTCCCAAGAGACCAGCTGACGGTCCGCCTTGGTGATCACCTCAGTTGCCGGGTGGTCAATGGGTAGTCGGGCCGTCCGCTCCGGGTACGCCGCAGCGACGTAGCGCATGGCGGTCTGAGCGGTGATCCCGAAGAGCCGCATCAGCTTGAGGGGATCACCGGTGGCAAACGCCTCGTTGAGCATGCGGTCCTGCCGCAGGCCGACGAGCGTGACGTTCTTGGGAAGGGTCCTGCGAAGCAATGTTCTGCTGACCACCGGTTGATCTGGGTCGAGGGCCGTCTTCTGGCTGACGAGAAGGTAGGGGTTCGTCGATGCTGGCCAGCGGTGGTGGCGATGGGCGAGCCACTCGCTGGCGAGTCGGTGGGTGAATTCCTCCAGGTAGAGGGTGTGCCGCAGCAAGCCGCGGCGGACTTCGAGAGTGCCGCGAGCAAGGTTGAGATCGGGGGTCAGAACACGCGGGAGCAGATGCTGCCCACGGTGCGCCAGCCGGTCCGCGAGCTGGACCACGGCGGTCTTCGAGCAGTGGGTGGCCAGCCAGGCCACGGTGTCGTCGAGGGACAGGGTGGGCCCGGCGCCGTGCAGGGCCCAGGGCACGTGGGCGACGACCACGCCGTGCTCGGCACACGACACCCGCGGCGCGTCCGCCTCGATGAACGCCCGTACCGCCCCCAGGTCCAGGGCCCGCCAACGACGGCGGCCCTCGCCGCTGTCGTACTTGGCGCACCGCCGCTCGCAGATCCCGCAGCGTTGCCGCCGCCGCTTCACCGGGCGGGCGCGGGCCACGATCACCACGTCCCCGCCGACGGCTTCCGGACCCTCACCTTCCTCGGCCTCGACCGAATCGATCACCGCGTGTTCGACTCCGAGCAGCCGAGTCCATATGCTTGCAGATCGCACGCCGTATCCAGGTTCATCCGTTTCGTTCCTTCGCAAGTCGAAACGTACCCCGGGTACGGCGTGTTCTGCGTATCAGCCCAGGTCAGCGACCCACGGAAGCGACAGGAGAGCCGAAAAAACTGGCCGCCGCCTTGAGGATGCCGTTGGCCCGCCGTGGCTCGGCGTTCTCCCGCTCGAGCTCGCGGATCCGTCCCGCCTCGCTGCTGGTGGCACCCGGCCGTCGGCCGGCGTCGACGTCGGCCTTCTTGACCCAGTGCCGCGAGGCTTCGGGATGGATCCCGAGCAGGTCACCGACCTCCCGGATGATCCCCTGGCGGCCCGGGGTCTCGCACTGCTTGTCGACGACCATCCGCACCGCGCGCTCAATCAACTCCGGTGGGTACTTCCTCTAGGCCGCGCCACGGCTATATGTGCGAGCTCTACCGGCGGCTACGTCATTGCCCCGTTGATCGAGGGACGATCGGCAGTTGGATGAATGAGATGTGATCGGGGCCGGTATGGAGGCGGTTGTTGGCTCGGGTGTGGGTGTCGGCGTCGTAGGCGTGACGCATCCCGTGCGCGGCGCCGTCAAAGGGTTGAATGTCGACGCGCAGTCGGTGGCCTCGGCGAAGGTAGCCGGTAGTAGGGATGATCTCGACCTCGACCTGGACGATTTCGTCGGGGGTCAGGGGTGCGTGGTCTGCCTTGCGATGTGTGTGCTTGGGCGCGTAGTTGGTCGATCGGCCAGGGTCGATCTTGCGGTGCGACACTTTGAGCCATCCCTTGGTAAGCGGTGCGATGCGGTCGGGGTAGTTCATGGTGGTGATGCCGGTGAAGTCGACTTCGCGATCGTGCTCCTCGATGACGCGGATCGAGATAAACAGGTCCATGTCGAAGCTTGTTGATGACACCCAGAGCTGTGCTTTGCCGTACCCGGCGATGACTACGTCTTCGGTCAGGGGGTCGCTGATGAATGTCGCGCCAGTCGTCCGCGGATCGGTCGTCGCGACATCTGCGGAGTATGCGACGACGTCTGCGGCGGTGGGGTTGGCTGTCGTGAGGCGCCGGATGATTCCGCGCTCGGTGTCGTTCTGCCAGTCCGCGGCGGCCGCGTCGAGGAACCACCTGGTGTACTCGGTGCGGGCGATCGGCCATTCGTGTTCGTGTTGGATGTAGGAGGCACCGTTGCCCGTGCGGATCTCGAGCCGGACGGGAGGGGTGTCCATGATGCCGTTGTCGATGCCCTTGAGCCAGTGGTCGAAGAAGGCTTTGTGGCGGGCGACGGTGTCTTGGGCGTAGGACTTTTGGAACCAGTCCTCCCAGAAGTCGAGCTTCTTGTTCGGGGTGGGCGTGTTCAGGTATGCCTCGCTGCTGCCGAGCTGGTGGAAGTGGGCCGAGTGCGTGGTGGCGGCGACGGACCACAGGGGCACGGTGACCCCGGTCAGGTCGGGGCTCATGAACGCTTCGGCCCGGGGTCCGAAGATTGCGTCGGGGTCTGAGTCCTTGAAAGGGCTGTCCTTCATGGTGCGGGTGAAGTCGGCGATGTCGGGCGCGCCGACGATCGCTGGGACGAATCCGGCCTGCTTCCAGATAGGGAAGAACTGCTCGTTGAGGACCCCGCCGTTGTAGGCGACTTCCTCGTAGAGGTCCACGTCAGTCCCGATTGCGATCATGGCCTTGAGGTGCTTCGGATGCAGGCTCGCTGCGGCGTGCTGGCCGACGGCGAGGTAGGACATGCCCCAGAGGCCGACCGAGCCGTTCGACCAGGGCTGCTCGCCGGCCCATTCGATGGCGTCTCGGAAGGCCTCGGCGCCGGCTATCCCCCAGGGGGCGAGTCGGCCAGGGCTCTTCCCGGCGCCGGGCATGTCGACGCGGACGACGGCGTACCCGTCGGGCACCCAGGCGGTGGTGTTGACCGTTTCGTGATTTTCGAACTGGAGACCGGCGGGGTTGCCGAAGAAGTAGTCCTCTTCTTCCTGCTCGTGGTGCTCGAGGTCGGCGTCCGTTCCGATGGAGTGGTGGTTGAACGCCTTGCCGTAGGGGCCGCAGCTGACGATGACCGGGTAGTGGCCGGGCTCGGCAGGGCGGAACACGTCGGCGAACACGTGGGATCCGTTCTGGAGGGGGATGACGACGTCGCGGAAACGGAGGATGCCCATCGCGTTCCGGCGAAGCTCATTGCGGGCGTTCGCCGGGCTGCAGAGCTCCCGAGGCGTGTCGCCGGCGAAGACGCCGGCGCGGTTGAGTTCCTCGAAGAGTTCAAGGATGACGGGATCGTCGGTGAAGTCCTGAATCTTGTCGGTCACGTGGGTGCCGGTGTAGTCGGCGTCATGCCGGAAGTCGATTCGTCGGTCGCCGATGATGTCGTGGACCTCGGGGGCGATGTCGGCGCCGTTGTCCCGGATCCCGTCGCGGCCGAGGGAGAAGACGAGTCGCGCGATGTTGGTCAGGCCGGGATCCTTCAGCTTGCCCGGGTCTCCGTCGACGCGGGCGACGATCTGCGCGAGGTGCATCCGCGACTGTGCCGGCGCATGACCGATGGACGTGTTTCCGACCAGGAACGCGATGCGCTCGCCGGGTTCGTACTGGAACTGCCCGCGCTCATTCGTCAGGCCATGAACGGTCGGGGTCTCGTACCGCAAGCCGGCAATCGGACCGGCCAGCACACCAGTGAGCGTCATCGGGTTTCCTCCCGATCAAGGACCAGTCGTGCGCGGCTCCGCCGCATCCCGTTGCAGCGAGCATGACCGGTCAAACAGAACAACCATTCCCTGAGGGGGGAGGGTACATGCGTCTCGAGGCTTGAGGTGAATCAGAGACGTAGGAACACTGCGGCTGTGCGGTCGGCGAGGACCTGGGGGTCGGCGTCGCGATCGATCGTCAGCCGCACGAGGAACCCTTGCAGTGCGGTGAGAACCGCATCGGCAAGTGCGTCGGCCTCCCACTTCGGTGGAGCCGAAATCGAAGCATGCTCCCGACACCACGGCATGAGCAGGGCCGCTACCAGGGCACGCAACTCGAGCGTGGTCTGCTGTGCCACGTCCGCGAGCCCCGGGTCCCGCGGGGCCTCGGCCCAGATCTGCAGCAACGTCTGCGCGTGCGTCCGATCGGAGCTCGCTCGCAGAAGGTGCAGGAGCACGCTCGACGGGGTGCGTTCCAGCGGCAGCTCCGCGGTAACTGCTGCGATGAGGTCCTGGAGCGCGCTGGAGGCCGCGTAGCGGACGAGTTCAGACTTGCTCTCGAAGTTGGAGTACACGGAACCGGCTGAGGACCCCGCCTCGCGGATGATGTCCGCCATTGAGGTGCCCGAGAACCCATCGCGCGCGAAGCACCGCATCGCGGCCGCCGCGATGTCAGCGCGTCGTCGCAGGCGCGACGCCTCACTCAGTCGGGGCATGGAAGTAGCCTAACCGCCATCGAAATCTCCTGTAGCCAAACAGACTATTCATTCTGCATGGTGGCACATGCGGTTCGCGGAGGACGACGGCTGACCCTTCGTCGTCAACGATCGCAGCCCCCGAGCCCTCGTGGCGACGTACGCGGGTTCGTCGAGCCGCAATCCTGGTGCGTCGACCTGGCCAGTGTTCACATCTCAACATCGTGATGGGCGGACCAATGACATTGGGGGGATCCCTGGCGCTCACGTCAGCTACGACCTCACACCGGCCGGCGCACCGCCGAATATCGGCACCCCCCGAGCCAGCGTGTGCGCTCTTGGAGGACTTCCCGCCCTCGTCCTGCGCGGATGTTCACCGTAAGTCGTGGGGTCTGTGTCGGACAGTGCTGTGTCACTGCCAGTGATCGCCCTCTTGGGGACCATTTGGGGACCACACGCTGCGCAGGGGATGCCTGGAAGGGTCCTGGGTGCGCGTCGTGCACGAGCGCGACGTGCAGTATCGAGCAGGTCATGTGGATATAGGAAAATAGCACCTAACTGGGGGTCAGGTGGTGCTCATGGGCGAGCCGCGTCAGCACGCGGATGCGTCCGACGGGGTCCGGGGGCAGGGCGTCTGCCAGGCGCTTCGGGGAGGTCTTGACCTGCTCTGCCAGTGCGCGGATTCGTGGGCGTGCTGGAGCAGCTTGAGGTCGGTGCCGTGCAGCGTCGTGAGGCGGGGGATGCCGCGATAGGCGCGGGCGGCGGCCTCCTGGAGGTGGCTGAGGTGATGCAAGTGCAGGACATCCGGGTGGGTGCTGCGGTGGCGGGACAGGTGCGTGTGCCAGGCGTCGACCAGGTGGTGGAAGGTGGCGGGAGCCACGGCGGTGGCCTGCCGGTCGGGGGCCGTCGGGCCGCGGTCTTCGAAGGAGGGGTGGAACGGGGCCCGTTGCCCGTCCATGGACGGGCGGCCGTTGCGGTAGGCGTCGGCGGCCGGCGTGTAGTCGAAGGGCGCGATCGGCAGGCCCTGGTAGAAGGTGGCGGCGTGGCTGAACTGCCCGGCGTCGCCGAGGGATCCGCAGGCGACGACGAGGCGTGCGCCGCGCGCCGCCAGTTCCCGGTTGAGGTACTGGACAACGATGGACGAGCCGCCGCGGGGGAAGAACTGGATGGCGGTGTCGACCGTCAGCGGACTTGGCACGGGCTGCTCCTCGGCAGGAACGGATGATGGATGGTCAGATACGGGCGGGGTGTTGATGGCGGACCGCGACGGGGTGGCCCTGGCGGGCGGAGGCGAGCAGCGCCTCGGCGGCGGCCACGGCTGAGGCACCCTCGTCGGGGGTGACCAGGTCGGGGGTGGCCAGGCCGAGGAGAGCGTCGCGCATGAGTTCGTGCTCCCGGTGGAACGGCGCGGGTCCTGTCGGGACGGGCAGGCGCAGCGGTTCGCCTGCGACGACACCGGTGAAGCCGCCGCCGACGCTGGGGGCTGCGGTGTTCGGGTGGAGGCTGAGTGCGCCGGTGATGGCGTCGGCGGTCAGGACTCCGGAAGGCGTATGGACCTGCACGGTGCGGTTCTTGAAGGGGCTGATCCGGTCGATGTGGAGGTGGGCGAGTAGGCCGCCGCGCAGATGGGCGGTGGCGGTGGCGGTGTCTTCATGGCGCCTGGACAGGCTGGTGGTGGTCGCGGAGACCTGCACGATCGGATGTCCGGTGAGCCAGGCGGCGAGGTCGAGGTCGTGGACGGCGAGGTCGAGCGCGACGCCGACGTCGGTGATCCGGTCGGGGAAGGGGCCTTGGCGGCGCAGTGCGATCTGCCACACCGGCCCGAAGTCACCTGTGGCGAGGAGGCGGGCCAGCTCGGCGGTGACCGGGTTGTGCCGTTCGGTGTGGCCGACGGCGGCGGTCAGCTGTCGGTGGCGGAAGGCGTCGGCGATGCGCCAGGCCGCGGCTGCGGTTGGCGCGAGGGGTTTCTCCACCAGGGCCGGGACGCCGGCCTCTGCGAGCTGCATGGCGATGGGCTCGTGGGTGCTGGTGGGGGTGGCCACCACGCAGTAGTCCACGCCCAGTGCGAGCACCTCCTCCAAGGTGGTGCGGCTGGGCAGGTGCGGGAACGCGGCGCGGCGCTGAGGGTCGGGGTCGGCGAGCGCGACCAGGTCGATACCCGGCGGCGACGCGAGGGTGCGGGCGTGGACCGTGCCGGCCCAGCCCAGGCCGACGACGGCGACACGAATGAGTGGTTGCACGGTCGTTGCTCCTTGCGCGGAGGGGAGGCGGATGGCCGGGGCGGGTTCAGGGCTGTGCAGTGATGCGGTTCCATGCGGCGAGGCGGCTCTCGCTGGTCTCGGCCCGCAGCCAGCCAGGGATGGCGTGCGGGGTGGTGCGCAGCCAGTCGATGTAGCGGGCGATGCCGTCGGTGACCGTCACCGTGGGTTCCCAGCCGAGCGCCGCCGCCATCGCGCCGGTATCCGCGCGGCCCCCGAGCGGGTCCTGGGCGGGGCGCGGGGCGTCGACCAACTCGGTGCCGGGGAAGTGATCGCGTACGGTCTCGGCGACCTGGCGGACGCTGGTGCTGGTTCCGGTGCCCAGGTTCAGCACGCGTCCGGACGCGCCGGGAGCGAGCAGGGCCAGGGCGATGGCATGGGCTGCGTCGTCGAGGAAGAGGAAGTCGCGGACCTGCCTGCCGCCGTTGTTGAGCAGCAGCTGCTGGTCCAGGGCGGCGTACATGGAGAACTGGGCGATCACCCACGAGGGGGCCGCGGGCTTGGGCACCTGGCCCGGGCCGTAGACACTGAAGGGCCGTAGCACGGAGAAGTCGCGGCCTGCGAGCGTGAGGAGTTGGCGGGTGTGGAACTCGGCCCACACCTTGGCGGAGGCGTAGAGGTTCAAAGGCCGCACTGGCTGGTCCTCGGTGAAGACGCGCAGCTGGTCGGCGGGGATGGTGGGGTCGCCGTTGCCGTAGACCTGGGCGGTGGACAGCAGGACGAAGCGGCGCACCGAAGGGGTGGCGGCCACGGCGCGCACGACGGTGTCGGTGCCGGCCATGTTGCTGCGGAACGCGGTGGCCGGGTCGGCGGCGCAGCCGCCCACCGTGGAGTGCGCTGCGGCGTGCACGACGAAGTCCGCGCAGGCGACCATGCTCCGCACCAGCGTCTCGTCGGCCACGGAGCCGGTCGTCAGCTGCGGATCGTGGTGGCCGGTGCCCAGCAGCGCCAGTGTGGCGGGCTCGTAGGCGGACAGGTCGTCCAGGAGCAGCGTGGTTGCTCCCGCCGTCTGGAGGGTGCGGCGCAGCGCAGTGCCGATGAACCCGGCACCGCCGGTGATCAGCACGCGGGCGCCGCTCAGGCAGTTGAGCAGGGGCGAGGTCACAGCTGTCCTCCAAGAGGGTTCCGGATATGGAAGAGGGAAGGGCTACGGTCAGGTGCAGACGAAGGCGCCGGTGAGCTTGGTCAGCGCGAAGTAGTCGGATTCGTCGATCACGGCTTGGACCTTCGCGGCGACCCGCGCCTCCAGCTCTGTGAAGAACGCCTTGGGCAGGTCGCGGCCGGGGCGGCTGGCGGCGCAGCAGTAGTTGTGGCCGCGATAGAAGGCCAGGAACGGTGCTGGATCGGAGAACTGCAGCTGGTCCTGCCAGCGCACCACCTGCACGTTCGCGAAGTGCGGGCGCAGCTGGGCGGCGCCGTTGTCCAGCGAGATCCGTGCCTTCGGCGTGGAGCGAAACAGGTGCGCGGGAGCGTGCATCTCGCTCATCGCGGCGAAGTGGACGTCCCACATCTCGACCATGGTCACCGGGTCGTCGGTGGCCAGCACGAACCGGCCGCCCGGGCGCAGGACACGGCGCACCTCGGCGAACATGCGTGGCAGGTCGGCGACGTAGTGGGCCATGTAGACCGCGGTCACCCGGTCGAAGCTGTCCTCGGCGAATGCTGAGAGGTCCTGGGCGCTGCCCAGATGGAAGTCGACGGGTGTGGCGACGCCGTGCAGGCGGGAGCAGGCGGCGTCCAGCATTCCCGGGGAGATGTCGAGGGCGACGATGTGCCCGGCCGCCAGGTGCGGGCGCATGTGCTCCAGCAGGGCGCCGTTGCCGCACCCCAGGTCCAGCATCTCCTCGGTGCCGCGCAGCGCCATCGCGGCGATCAGGTGATCGTGCAGGGCCAGCGGGTCGGTCCGGTAGCGGTGATGGACCAGCTGGCTTGCCTCCAGCAGCCGGGCATCGGTGAAGTAGTGGTCCCGAGCGTCCGCCTCGGAAAGCTCGAACGGCTCCACCGGCAGGACCTGGGCCGCGAGCCGGTCCAGGCCCGGCGTGAGGAACTCCAGCCTGGGTCCGGCGGATGCGCTCGCCCTGTACGCCGCGGTCACTGCGGGCCCCACTTGGTGCCCACGTACTTGTGGGGCAGCAGATCGGCCAGGGGCACCAATGCCGGAACGCCGGCGTCGATCACTGCGACGATTCCCGGGGCACCGTGGTCGAGCAGCAGCTCCCGGCACAGCCCGCATGGCGGCACGATCCGGGCGCCGCCTTTCTCCGACGGTTTGGGGTAGCGGACCGCTGCCACCGCCACCAGCGGCGCCGTCGTGGCCAGCCGGGCGGCGGACACCGCCGAGGACTCCGCGCAGGCTGCCGCTCGGCCGACCATCGCGTCCAGGTGCAGGCCCAGGTGCACACCGCCGTCGGCGTCCAGCACCGCCGCCGCGATCTGGTGCCGCTCGGGGACGTACACCCGCGCGATCTGGGTGAACGCCGCCGCCACCAGCCGCCGCGCGACCGGGTCCGCGCACCGCACCGAGGGGTCGGCCACCGCACCGCTGACCGGGGCGGCGCTCACGCGTTCACCTCGGCGGGCACGTCGCACCAGCTGCGAGACGCCTGCGGCCCGCAGGAGTTCTGGTACTTGCCGTCGTACAGCACGATCTTCCCGACCGGCTCCCAGAACGTCACCTGCGCCAGCACCATCCCCGCGTAGACGCGCACCGGCTGCACGGCGTGCAGCTGGAAGGTGGTGTGACCCAGCGATCCGATGTCGATCAGGTCGGCGGTCATGTGCACGTACAGGCCAAGGCGGGCGGTCCCCGAGCGGGCCTTGACGATCGGCGTCAGCCGGTCGCTGCCGATCCGCTCGACGCTCGCCCCCAGATAGACCCGGTCCGCGCTCAGCACCACTCCCTCGGGCGGGATACCCAGCTCCTCGGTCGGGTTCTGCCGGTAGGGGTCCAGCACGTCGCCGGTGTACCGCAGCAAGGTGGGGCCCAGCGTCAGGTCGTAGCTGTTGGAGCTGACGTGCTCGGGGACGAACGGGGCGATGGTCAGCTCGCCCAGGTCGCGGCGGCGGACGATCTCCGCGCCGGTGAGGATGGACACAACGGTCTCCCAACAGGGTTGAAGCGGTCAGGTCAGCGGGAGCGGGCCGTCAGGTGCGCGACGGGCGCAACGGTGGCGTCGTCGAAGCGGCCGAAGTGCCCGCGGTAGGGGAGGAGGTCGCCGACCGTGGTCCAGAAGGAGACCTGGCCGATGACCATCCCGGCGTGCAGCCGGACCGGCTGCACGGCTTCGATCTCCAGCGTCCAGCGGTGGCTCGCGCCCGTGTTGCCCATATCGGCGGCGAACTGAACGAACACCCCGAGCCGGCCGAGGGAGGACCGGCCGATCAGACAGGGCACGGTGTCCACCGCTCCGATCTCCTCCACCGTGGTGCCCAGGTAGACCCGGTGCGGCTGGAGCACGATCCCGCCCGGCGGGATCACCAACTCCGCGAGCGGCTGATCACGGTGCGGATCCACCGGCTCCCCGGTATGCGTGCGCAGCACGCGCCCGAGACGGTAGTTGTAGCTGCACGGGTTGACGAAGTCCTCCCGGAAGGGCTCCAGCGTCAGCTCGCCAGCCGCACGGCGGCGCACGATTTCCGGCCCGGTCAGGATCACGCGGTCACCCGCCCGACCAGAGCCTGCGCCGCCGCCCGCAGCTCCGCGAGCGAGCCGTCGTTGCGGACCTCCGCGTCGGCGCATCCGGCCGGGATACCTCCAGACTCCTCACCGCAGGTCAGGTCGCCACGCTGCGCCCGGCGGGCCCGGCGCAGCTCCGGGTCCGCATCGACACGGACCAGCGTGAACCCCAGGTCCCGCAGGCAGTCGATGTCCGGGACCCGCAGGTCGTCGCACACCACCACCGCCTCCGGGGCGGTATCCGCGAGCTGCTCGACGCGCTGCCGGAAGTCGGCGGTCAGCGCGTCGGGGTTGATCCGGCGCAGGTGCCCGGCAAGATCCGCCAGCAGCAGACCGTCCTGGACAGCGGGGTCCGGCAGCGGGCTGCCGGCCAGCCGGTAGACCAGGGACTGCAGTTGGTACAGCGGCTCAGCCAGCCGCACCACCACGGCCTGCCGTCCGATCCGGCCGAACTCCTCCACCAGTAACCGGGCCAGGGTCGACTTGCCGGACCCGGGAATGCCGTGCAGGGCAATGCGCATCATGAACTCCACGAAGTGCATGGCGACACCACGGCCGCATCCGATGAGGGACGCCAGCACCAAGCCCCTGGGCCGCGCTGGACGTGCCTCCACTCTCAGCGCGGACCCACCTGCCCCGGAACCCGTCGAAGCGATGCGCCCGTGATGCGGCGGCGAGCAATGAATGAGCAATGCCCCGGGCTCTTCACCCGCACCCGCACCGGCCGTTAGCGTCGACCGGATAGCCGCCCGGCCTTACGGGGAAAGGAACCAAGGTGACACGGACCCCGGAGCTGACGCGCTCGCGCGAGGTACGCGGGATGAATCGCCCCGACCTGGCCCGCGCAGTCGTCCAGCGCAGCATCGATCGCGGAGGACCGGCTCTGGGAACGGGAGCTGACGGAGTCTTACGATGGGAGGACGGCCGCCGGCCTGACGACCTGGCCCAAGTCTGCCTGGCAGAGATCTTCGGCATCGACCTCGCACTGATCGACTCCCACCCCTGGCCGCAGTGGCTCCACTTCGACCCGCTCCAGCACCAGACCGATCACCCGTGGACCAGCCTCGGCGCACGCGAGGCCATCATCGAGACCGTCGGGAGTGACATGCACCGCCGGACCTTCGTCCTCAGCTCGGCCGCCATGACCTCCAGCCTCTTCGCCTGGCTCATCGCCGAACCAGCACAAGCCGAGCAGCTCACCGGCCGACGGATCGGCGAAGGCGCCGTCTCAATGATCGAACGCGAGGTGCGCCGGTTGCGGCGGGCCGACGATGTCGACGGCGGCGGGACCCTGGTCACCGGTGCCAACAACGCCCTTGCGATGGTCGCTGACCTGCTCTCCAACCGCACCTACAGCCTGGCCCATGGCCAGCGCCTCTATGCCGCTGCCGCAGACCTGGCCCGCATGCGCGCCTGGGCGGCGTTCGACGTCTACGACCGCTGCGACGACCACACCTTCAAGAGTGCCCTCCAGGCCGCCCACGCCGCCGACGACCAAGCCCTCGGCGCACACATCCTCACCTTCTGGTCAGCCGCCGCCTACAACTGCGACCGTCCCACCGACGCCGAAGCCATGGCCTGCGCCGCCCTGACCGCCGTCCGCGGTACCACCGCGCCCCGCGTCCAGGCCCTCGTCCACGCCCGCCGCGCCCGCGCCCGCTCCCACCTGGGCCACCCCGGCTGCTGGACCGACCTCGACCACGCCGAACACCTCCTGCACACCGCCGACGCCACCGGCGAGGAAGAACCCGAATGGGCCTACTGGTTCGACCACTCCGAACTCCAGGGTCTACGCGCTTCCACCCAGCTCACCATGGACCAGCCCGCCCAGGCCGAGCAGACCTTCGCCCAGGCCGCCCGCGCCTACGCCGGCGACGCCGTGCGCACGCACGCCGTCTACCTCGTGCGCCAAGCCGACGCCCAACGCCGCCAGGGTCACATCGAACAAGCATGTGGTACTGCCGGACGCGCCCTGGACCTCACCGACGAGATCAGCTCCCACCGCACCAGCGCACCCCTGCGCGACCTCGCCGCAGCCCTGCGGCCCCACCAGTACCTCACCGAAGTCCGAGACCTACGCGAACGCATCACCGCGACGACCCGCCCCCACTGACCACACCCGCGCCCCCGCACCCTGCTGGCCCAGACCCAGTGCCCGGCCCCGATAGCATCAACGACACCACTGCCGGAATCTGGAGCCACCGTGTCATCGCCACGCATCGGGGTCGTCATCGTGACCATGGGCAACCGACCCCGAGAACTCGACGCGCTCCTCGCCTCAGTCGCCACCCAGAGCGCTCCCGCCACCAGCGTCGTCCTGGTCGGCAATGCCACCCCCCTCACCGACGTCGCCGATGCCCCGAACCTCACCAAGATCCCCCTCCCGGAGAACCTCGGCTGCCCCGGCGGACGCAATGTCGGACTGGACCACCTGCTCGACACCGGCGATACGGACGTGATCATCGAGCTCGACGACGACGGACTCCTTATCGCCGACGACGTCTTCCGGAAGGTCCAGGACCTCTACCGAGCCGACCCCCGCCTCGGCATCGTCTCCTTTCGCATCGCCGACGAGCACGGCGAGACCCAGCGTCGCCACATCCCGCGCCTACGCGCCACTGACCCGATGAAGCGTGGACCAGTCACCGCATTCCTCGGTGGAGGCCATGCCCTGTCCGCAGCCATGCTGCGACAGACCGGAATCTGGGCGTCGGCGTTTTTTTTCGGGCATGAAGAGTCAGACCTGGCGTGGAGGGCGATCGACCACGACTGGACCATCCTGTACGAGCCTGAGCTGGTCCTCCAGCACCCCAAGACCTCACCCGCCCGCCATGCGACCCACTATCGCTACACCGCACGCAATCGAGTCTGGCTGGCCCGCCGCCGCCTTCCCCTCCCGCTGATCCCCATCTACCTCGGCACCTGGGCCGTCCTCACGTTGCTGCGCACCCACTCTGTCGCCAACCTGAAAGCGTGGGTCGCCGGGTTCGCCGAAGGCATGCGCGTGCCTGCGGGCGAGCGCAGCCCGATGCGTTGGCGGACCGTGTGGCGGATGACCCGACTCGGGCGCCCACCGATCATTTAGCGGGCTCACAAAGCGGCGACGGCGGCCTGGACCAGTGCGGGCCGCCTCGTCCAGGCCCCGGGCCGCTCCGTTGGCCGACGCCACCGGTCATTGAAGATCGCGGTCATCAATCCAGCTGTCCGGCCTCGGGGGGCTTGGCGGCAGTGCCTGCCAGACCGTCGCCCGCGCCTCGCTGATCGTCAGCGGTGTGGGTTCCTGAGTGAACGCGTCGACGAGCACCAAGCTCGCTGGCGGGCTGAGCTGGTCTGCCAGGCGGAAGGCTCGCCCGGCCTTCTGCTCTCTGTCTGCCCACCATCGCATCCAGCCGTAGACGGCCAGGGGGTACAGCTGGGGTTCGGATGGGCGGTCGGGAGGCCCGGTGGCGGTCATGCGCAGCGCAGGCAGGCTGTCGTCCGGGTTCCACCTGTGGGTGTGGACGGACACCAGACAGCAGTTTGGGCCGGTGACTACCGCCCCTAGGAGGCAGCCGGGATGTGTCTGCATCACCTCGCCGAGGACCGTCTCCGGTGAGAGCCGGCCTGCGGCATGGGTGACGACGATGGACGCGTTCAGCGCGACTTCCGGGTCCGCGTCCCAGACCACCGCCTCCGGGGTGTCCCGGGGCGGGCGTGCAAGGGCGAACAGGGTCAGCCCGTACTCGTCGGTGGAAAGTGTCGGCGGCGGCTGAACTCTGACCCAGTTTCGCCGGTTGAACGCTGACCCTCGGGTCGTCAGTTGATCTTCATTAGCTGGTTTCGTTGACGGCGGTGGGGACGCGGCCCAGGTCGTGGCCGCGCATGCGGTAGGAGTCGCCTTTGAGGGAGTGGACCTCGGCGTGGTGGACGAGGCGGTCGATCATGGCGGCGGCGACGGTCTCGTCGCCGAAGACCTCGCCCCAGCGGCCGAAGGGCTTGTTGCTGGTGACGATCACGCTGGCGCGTTCGTAGCGGTTGGAGATGAGTTGGAAGAAGAGGTTCGCGGCGTCGGCCTCGAAGGGGATGTAGCCGACTTCGTCGATCTATGCGGATATCGGCATAGATCGACGAACTTGGCTACCTCGAACTGGACCGCCGCGGCGCCGAGATGCTGTTCCAGGTGCTGACGGAGAGGGAGGAGAAGAACAGTGTCGCCATCGCCTCGAACGAGTCGTTCAGCGGCTGGACCAAGACCTTCACCGACCCCCGGCTCTGCGCGGCCATCGTCGACCGCCTGACCTTCAACGGCGCCATCATCGAGACCGGCACCGAGTCCTACCGCCTCGCCCAGACCAGAGCCAAACAGCAGAGCGCCGCCCACTAGAAACTCGCGCCCACCGCCTACGGACATCGGGTGTCGTTACTGCCCCTTGCTCTGCTGATTGCGCAGAACAGCAATCATCGACTCACCCCAGCCGACGTCACCGGCCAGCCGGGCCGCCTCGCGGATCTCCTCGAAACTCATCCGGGAGGCGAACTGGAACACCTCATGGATGCCGTCGCCGTTGCCCTTCCCGAGCATCGCGAAGAACCACCGGGCGGCCTGCACCAGGTCGACCTCACCAGAAGAGCCGTCACGGAACCAGCCAGCAACCTTCTGCATGGCGATGACGTCGCCGGCCTCTGCGGACTGCACCATCAATGCGGTCGCCTTGGCTTGGTCTCTGTCGCCCCCCTGCCCTTCGGCATAAAGCCACCCCAGGCAGCGCAGGCCGACGGCGCTGCCCGCCGCCGCCGAACTCTCGAACCACTGACGCGCACGCTTCGGATTTCCCTCGACCTCAAGCTCGATGCCACCAAGGATGTTGCTCGCCTCGGAATCACCAGCCGAAGCCAACTCGGCCAGTTCCGGCATCAACGCTCGGCCCAGCTTCCTCCGGTCCCGACGGCTCAGGTCACCAGGCCCGAGCAGCAGACGGGCACGGCCCTTGATGTCGCCTTCTGCCACTGACTCCGAGCCCATCGAACATCCCCTCGCTACGGCTTGCCGGACATGGCCCGGCGGATCCGGACGATATCACCGAGCCGGCATGTCGCCAGGCCGGCCCTAAGCCATGGAGCTGAGCGGATGCACCTTCACCTCATAGCCGCACCACCGGAGCCACCCAAAACCGGAACCCGGGGCCGAACCAGACCGGAAGACGAACCCCCATCAGGACCGAGTGGGGCCTACTCAGACCGGAAATCCGGGGCCAAATCAGACCATTAACGCCAGACGGCTAACCGTGCTCTCCTGCTCGGTAGGTCCGCAGGCTTCGACCTGGCGAAGAGGGGCGCGTACCCATGCCCGGTCTTTCGAGTCGGTAACGGCTATCGCGTCGCGACGATTGAGCTGTGTGCCTTGCTGGGCTTCACCTACCCGCGCTCGGCAGCGAGCAGCGAGGGTCCGAGCCCGCAGGCCCGCGCGGCATAGCCTCCAGCACAGGGGCCGCAGCCATCAGCCACGCGACCGATGGCGCGGCGCACAACATCGCCGCTGTCCCCGACTCGGCACCGTGCCTGGCCGCTCGGCTGTTCCGGCATGACGACCCGCACCCGCATGAAGGGGAACTCACCCGATGGCCGTACCCCGCCTCTACCACCCCGCACCAGACGAGCGCCCTCCTTACAAGAGGATCGCGGACAGGCTGCGCAGGGAGATTCTCACCGGCACCCACCACCCCGGCGACCAGCTCCCCTCGGCATCCACCCTGGTGCTCAGATTTGGCGTCGCCCCGATGACCGTTCGCAGCGCGATGCGCGAGCTTCGTGACGAGGGCCTCATCTACTCCGTCCAGGGGCGCGGCACCTTCGTCCGCGACCCGGGCGTCTGTTGAGCGACGTTCGTTGTGGTGATGGGTGAGCGGGTTCGCGTCAGGGTCGTGGTGATGTGGGAGAGGGCAGCCCGGGGGGGTTGCCCTTCGTCGTGTGCGGCGACAGCGTGCTCATGGTTGAACATGGGCGCGGCCCTCCCGGTGATCTCTTGGCCGAGTAGTCCGGGAGGGCCGCATCGCGCTCGGAGGCGCTGTGGTCACGGTAGAGGTATCGCCGGTTCGGGTCGAGATGCGGTTGTCGGCGGGCCGGATCGCGTGTCCGGGGTGCGGTGCGGGGCTGCGTCCGTGGGGTTGGTCCGGGCGGCGGTCGGTGCGGGATCTGCGGGGGCTGCGGCTGGAGTTGAGGCCGCGTCGGTCGCGCTGCCCGCAGTGCGGGGCTACGCATGTGTTGCTGCCGGTCACGGTGCTGCTTCGGCGTGCTGACGCGGCGGTGGTGATCGGGGCGGCGCTGGTGGCGCGGGCGGCTGGGAGCGGGCATCGGGTGATCGCGGCCGGGCTGGGGCTTCCCGATCAGACGGTGCGGGGCTGGTTGCGCCGGTTCGCCGGCCGGGCCGGGGTGGTGCGTGAGGTGTTCACAGTGCTGTTGGTGCAGGTCGCGCCTTCGGATCCGGTGCTGCCCGATCCGAGGGGCGCGCTGTTCGCGGACGGGGTCGCGGCGGTGCTTGCTGCGGCGGGCGCGGTCACCGCCAGGTGGCCGGAGATGGTCGCCTTGTCGCCGTGGCAGGTGGCGTCGGCGTTGTCGGGCGGGCGGCTGCTGGCACCGGGCTGGCCAAGATCGTCGATCAACGCGAGTCGCCCCTGATGCGGGGCCGGTGGGGCGGGCGAGGGTGGTGGGCCGGGACTGGCGGCCGCCTTCGGTCGCCGGCCCGGCTTGGTGCTCAAGGGGAGGTCGGTGCCGGTGGCATCGCAGTACGAGGAAGAGATGCGCAAGCGCGCGGAGCGGGCCCGCCTGGTGGGTCTGTTCCGTTACGGGGTGGTCCAGGACGCGCTGGACCCGGCGCTGTCGGCCAAGCAGCGCGGAGTGCTGGTGCGCGAGATCGCCGCGTTGACCCATGTCGGCCTGGACGGGGAGCCGGTGCAGGTGGCGCGGGGCACCTTGGACCGGTGGATCCGCTCCTGGCGGGTGGGCGGCTTCGAGGCGCTGGTCCCGAACGCGATGCGGGTCGCGGCCAGGACGCCGGCCGAGGTGCTGGAGTTGGCGGCGGGCTTGAAGCGGGAGAACCCCGGGCGCACGGCGGTGCAGGTCGCGCGGGTGCTGCGGGCGCACTCGGGGTGGGCGCCCTCGGAGCGCACCTTGCAGCGGCACTTCGTGCGCCTGGGCCTGGACCAGCTCGGCCAGGACCGGCCGAAGGAGGTCTTCGGCCGGTTCGAGGCCTCGCGCCCGAACGAGCTGTGGGTCGGTGACGCATTGCACGGACCGCTGGTCGCCGGGCGCAAGACGATCCTGTTCGCGTTCCTGGACGACCACTCCCGGGCGGTGATGGCGGCCCGGTTCGGCTTCGTTGAGGACACCGTGCGCCTGGCGGTCGCGCTTCGTCCCGCGTTGGCGTCCCGGGGTGTCCCCGAAGGGGTCTATCTGGACAACGGGTCGCCGTTCGTGGACTCCTGGCTGATGCGGGCCTGCGCTGTCCTGGGGGTCAAGCTGGTCCACTCGCGACCCGGTCGACCGGAGGGCCGGGGCAAGATCGAACGCTATTTCCGCACGGTTCGGGGCCAGTTCCTGATCGAGACCGCAGACCTGGCCGACCGGCCCGCCGACCAGGCCGCAGCGGCATTGGCGGAGATGAACCGGAAGTTCACGGCCTGGGTGGAGACCGAGTACCACCCGCGCAAGCACTCCGAGACCGGTCAAGGACCACTCGCCCGCTGGCAGGAGGGCTGGGAGAAGGGCCAGGGCCCGCGGCTGCCGCATCCGGACCTGCTGCGGGAGGCGTTCTTGTGGTCCGAGTGGCGCAACGTGTCCAAGACTGCGACCGTGCGCCTGCAGTCCAACTCCTACCAGGTCGAACCCGCTCTGGCGGGACGCAAGGTCGAGCTGGTCTTCGACCCCTTCGACCTGGAGAACATCGAGGTCCGCCACGGGAGCCGCAGCTTCGGCGCCGCGACGCCCTTCGAGATCCGCCGCCACTCCCACCCCAAGGCCCGCCCCGAACTCCCACCCGAACAGCCCGCCGCCGCGACCGGGGTCAACTACCTCGCCCTGCTGGACGCCGCCCACCAGGAACAACTCGCCGGACGCATCAACTACAAGGCCCTCCTCCACGAAGACAGCGACAGCGACAGCGACAGCGACAGCGACAGCGACAGCGACAGCGACAGCGACAGCGAAGGGGATCACCGTGCCGGTTGACCTGCAAGCACTGGACCGGGCCTGGGAGCTGTCGACTCGGGCGCTGGACCTGGCCGACCGTGTCTGCCAGCGCGCGAAGCTCCGTGACACCGAGTTGGCCGACCAGGCCGTGTTCACCGCCGCGCGTCTGGCCTTCGCCCTGTTCGACCGGGCCGACGCCCTGCAGCGGGCCGCGAACGCGCAGGTGACGCGGTGATCGAGCGCCTGCAGCAGTACTTCGGCTTCACCAAGATGCCGTTCGGCAAGAGCCTGGCCCCTGGGGCTCTGCACCGTCACGGCGCGCATGCTGAGGCGGTGGCCCGGATCAGCTGGGCGGTCGCGGAGCGCGCGATCGGGGTGGTCACCGGGGAGGTCGGCGCGGGCAAGACCGTCGCTGTCCGCGCCGCCCTGGCAGCTCTGGACCCGGTCCGCCATCAGGTCATCTACCTGGGCAACCCCGCCGTGGGCTCGCGCGGGATCCACCGCGCGATCGTCTCCGCGCTGGGCGGCAGCCCGCACCCGCATACTGCCGCGCTGATCCCGCAGGCCGCCGACGCGCTGGCCACCGAACGCGCCGAGCGCGGCCGCGTCCCCGTCCTGGTGCTCGACGAGGCCCACCTGCTGAGCCACGACCAGTTGGAGTCGGTGCGGATGCTCACCAACCAGGACATGGACTCCGCGTCGCCGTTCGCCTGCCTGCTGATCGGCCAGCCCACCCTGCGCAGGAGAATCAAGATGGGCACCATGGCCGCGCTGGACCAGCGGATCGCGCTGCGGTTCGCGATGCCCCCGATGACCGGCGAGGAGACCGGCAGCTACCTCAAACACCACCTCGCCCTGGCCGGCCGGTCCGACCCGCTGTTCTCCGATGACGCCGTCCAACTGATCCACACCACCGGGCGCGGACTGCCCCGCGCGGTCAACAATCTTGCCGTCCAGGCCCTGCTCGACGTCTTCGTCCAGAACAAGACCATCGTCGACGAGGCGTCAGCACGCGCCGCTGTCGCCGAAGTCACGACAGAGTGAGCATCACCGCGGCGACATGAACACAAGGGCCGGTCCGACTCCGTCGGACCGGCCCTTCCCGTCGCTGCCCAGCACCAAAACCAATGACGCCGTCATCACCACAACGAACGTCGCTCAACAGGCGTCGGGGGCGACATCTTCGCCTCGGCGTGCCTTAACCCCGACGCGCACCAGGCGCTGTGCGAGGAGATCGAGGAACTGCGCAGCCGCCTCTCCGTCCTGGAGGCGGCCGGGCGCAAAGGCCAGCTGACAGGCCGCCACAGCTCGGATGCGCTCCAGTAGATCCGAGACCCCGTCAACGGCCTCGTATCAGGCGGCGTTGGCGCCTACCCGCTCCAGCAGGTCCCGGACTTCAGCGAGCTGCCTGAACTTGTGGAATCTCGGGGCCAAATCGTGCACCAGGGTCAGGCAGCGTTGCGCCCCGATTCGATTGGCCAGGTCCCAGGACTCGGCGGTGACGGACAGAGCTTCGTCGACTTCGCCCCTCTGGAGAAGTCCACGGGCCTGGTACACCAGGAAGACGCTCTTGGTCTTGTCTCGCGCGCTGGGTAGGAGGGCGACGCCTTCGCTAATCCGCTCATGGGCCTCCTCGAACCGCCCCAGGTCCATCAGGCAGCCCCCGTGGTCCACCGCCAGGTCGGCTTCCGACATCCACGAGCACCAGGCCGGTGCCTCGTCGGACGATGGCCTCTCCAGCTCTCGTTCCGATCCCCGGAGACTGCGGTAGCAGGCCGACTGCTGGCCCAGGGCAGCGTAAGCGCGGGCTTGTCGCAGGTGGAGAAGGGACCGGGCGGTGGGGTGCCGGGCCCGGCTCAGAGCGTGCCCGAGGAGGTCGGCGGCCGTCTGCGGGCTCCCGAGCCACGTCGCCTGATACGCGAAGTCCGACACGATCCCGGCTCCGAGGTCCACGCTCCCGGAGTCGTGAGCGCTGCGCAGCGCCGCGTCCCACAGGCGACTGGCAGACGCGTGCTGCTGTTGATCGAACCGATACCACCCGTTCGTGATCCCGAGGGTGGCCGCGAGCCGGTGAAGTCGGATCTCGGTTGCCTTGTCGTACCGGCGTCCTTCGATCAGGTCCGTGACCGTTGCCAGGTGTGCGTCCAGCAGCTGCGCGGTGTGCTGCCGCTGCTCGGTCGGCATCGCCGACAGGTCCGCGCTGGTCTGCTCAAGCCAGTCCACGAGCGTCGTGTCCACGTTCCGGCCGTCCAGCGCCCCGCGAAGCCGATCTGGCTCCAGGGTGGCCCACTGCGAGGCGAGCCCGACGACGGCCGCCCCGGTGTATGCGACGAATGCTCTGCGATCCAGCACAGTTCGGTGCGCCTCTCGTAGTGCCTTGATTGTGTAGGCCGAGCCCAGAGGAAGGGGCGTCTCACGGCCCGGCAGCCACCCGGGCCACCCGAACCGCTCCACCTCCTGCTCTAGGACACCGAAAGCATCGGCAAGGAGCAGCTGGGACTCGGCGTCGGGGACAGCACGTCTGGTCTCCCACTTCCACACCCGCTGGCGGTCCGTGCCCGACCGGCGACCGCGAAGCACCGCAGCGCGTCTGACTCGGAGGGCCAGGTCGTCCTGGGACCAGCCTTCCTGCCGCCGTGCGTAGGTGAGCGGGTGGCGAATCGTGTCGTCCACTTGCCAATCCCATCATCGGCCGCGCTGTCCACGGTAGAGGTCGGAGCCCCGGGACTACACCGGGACTACACACAACGACTGTTAGCCGTGCGGAAGTTGTCGTTCACTGATCGAAGGGCGGCGCTCACTGCACGAACTCGACCGCGCAACTCCCTTCGCCTGCGGCGGCTACATGCCTTAGATGAGCGTCCACCGGTGAGTGAAAGCCTGCAAGACCGTGGAAGACCTTGGACCGAGGAGGAATCATGGCCATACGCTTCATAGGAATCGACCCCGACACCAAGGGAACGGGATCGCCGACGGTGTGGGTCGACCCCGCCACCAACGACATCGTCATCCAGGGGTGGAAGGCCAGCGAGGACATGCGCCGCCAGGTCACCGCGACCCCGGCGCCCGACCACGCGGCCGGAATCCCCGAGGGTGAGGAGGTCATCATCATCCCGGCGCGCATGGTGCCGGCCCTGCGGAAGGCTTGTGACGATGTCGAGCGGCTTCGAGTGGCCTGAGTTCTTCCAGACCGCCCGCGTCCAAGCACTCCACCTGGAGATGCGCGACGCCTACGGCGTGGCCGAAGAACTCCAAGAACTCGACCTCTGGAAGCGCACGGGGCAGGCCGACACCAACCCCGATGCCGAGGGATGGCGTCCCTGGACGACGATCGCCAGGGACGCTATCGCGCGCGGCGTCGTCCTGCGCCGGGCCCGCATTGTCTCCGAGCCCGTCACCGACTACACGCGATGGCTCCACCGGATCACCGAGACGAACCTGGCAGTGGGGGAGCTCGTCCGCTGGCTCCCCCGGGCCAAGGCATCCGACCTCTGCCTTCCCGGCAACGACTTCTGGGTGCTGGACCACCACAGCGTCTTGTTCAACCATTGGACCGGCTATGGGGATCTGGCTGATCCGGCGACCGAGCTGCGTCATGAGCCCGAGCTGATCAAGATGTGCACCGCCGCCTTCGAGGCCGTATGGGACCGGGCAACGCCTCACGAGGAGTACCAGGTCCGCTGAACCGGTCGACCAACTCATGGCACGCTCCCCACACTCCGGCGCGCAGGCCGCCCGCGACCGGATTGCCCTCGCCCTGCGGGATCTGCGCAGAGACGCCGGCCTCAGCGCCCACGAGGTCTCGCTCCGGTGCGGCTGGAGCGCGGCGAAGACGTCCCGGATGGAACACGGGAAGGTCCCACCGTCGGACACCGACATCCGGGCCTGGTGTGAGGCATGCGATCAGCCTGGTCAGGCGGCCAGCCTGATCGCGGCCAACAGGCAGGCGGACCAGTTGTACGTGGAATGGCGACGGCGGCAGCGGTCCGGGCTCCGGCATATCCAGGAGACCACTCTCACTCTGAGCGAAGAAGCCCGAGTCGAGCGCGTGTACTGCTCCAACGTGGTGCCGGGCTTCTTCCAGACCGCGGCGTACACCCGGGCCATGTTCGAGACGTTCGTCCGCTTCGAGGACATCCCGGACGACATCGACGAAGCGGTGGCATCACGCGGGGAGCGGGCCCAACTTCTATACGAGGGTGGTCGCCGGTTTGTGGTGCTGCTCGAAGAGACAGTCCTGCGATACCGGCTCTGCGGCAGGGACGCGATGGTCGAACAGCTCGAACACCTTCTTGCGGTGGCGAGCCTGCCGTCTGTGGCACTGGGTGTCATCCCCTTCACGGCAGACCGAAGGATCATGTGGCCCCTGGAGGCGTTCTACCTCTTCGACAACAGCAGGGTCGTCGTCGAGACCCTGTCGGCAGAGATCAACGTGGCTTCCTCGCAAGAGATCCGCTTGTACGAGCGTGCATTCCTGGAACTTGGAGGCATGGCCGTCTACGGTCCTGCGGCCCGCACTCTGATCCAGCAGGCGTTGGGCAGCCTGGAATGAGTCAAGTGACCGGCATTCCCGCGCAGCACGCGCACTCGTCCGGACAGCTCTCACGACCCTTGGCCAGCCACGAGCGGTTCGGTACGTGGTAGCGGGGGTAGTGAACGACCGGGCAAGATCGGGGCCATGAGGATTCTGGTGATGGGCGGAACCTGGTTCTTGGGCAAGGCCGTGGTGGAGGGTGCGCTCCTGCGCGGTTGGCAGGTCACGACCTTTAACCGGGGCCGGTCCGGCGCCGACGTACCCGGAGTGAGGGCGTGGCGTGGCGACCGAACGGACAGGGGGGATCTCGACTCCCTGGCTGCGCAGGGCCCTTGGGACGCGGTCGTGGACACCTCCGCCTCGGAGATGGCCCCGCGTGACGTGCTCCTCGGCACCCAGCTCCTGGCGGACCGCACTTCCCGATACGTCTATGTATCGACGGTGTCGGTGTACGCGGGCTGGCCGGACGAGCGGCTGACTGCCGATTCGCTGATCCTGGATGGACCGGCGGACGCGGATGAGGAATACGGGCGGATGCCAGCGGGGGCGCCAGGGCCGAACCTTCACTACGGCCGGCAGAAGGCCGGGGCCGAGCGCGCGGTGTTGGCCGCGTTCGGCGCGGACCGGTCCGCGATCCTGCGCCCGGGGGTCATTCTGGGCCCAGGCGAGTACGTCGGCCGACTGCCCTACTGGCTTCATCGTGCAGCCCTGGGTGGTCCGATCCTCGCCCCGGGGAATCCAGGACAGACGATTCAGCCGATCGACGTGCGCGATGTCGCCCAGTTCCTGCTGGATCAGGCCGCAAGCAGCGGCCCCGCCGTCCACAATCTGGCCGCCCCGATCGGCCGGGACACCATGGGCTCGTTCCTGGCCAGCTGCCTCGACATCACCGGCAGCCGTGGCGAGCTGGTGTGGGCGCCGGATGACTTCCTGGTCGAGCAGGGCGTGCGGCAGTGGACGGAGCTGCCCCTGTGGCGCACCCACGCCGGGGTGTGGCAGGTGGACGCCTCCAGCGCGGTCGAGGCTGGTTTCCAGTCGCGGCCGTTGGAAGACACTGTCCGCGACACCTGGGCGTGGCTGAGCGCGGACGGTCGCCCGGTGCCCCATCCCCGGGCGGCCGACCACGGACTGGACCCCGACAAGGAGCAGCGGCTTCTGGCTGCGATGGGGGCCTGAGTCAGGCGATGGCCGGCGGCCCGCCGACCAGCGTGGGGACGCTGTCCAATGCGAAGTCCTCCAGCTGAGCGGCCATCGCCCGCGCTGGCGGGCTGCCCCGGTACGGGGACTGGCTGAGTGCGATGCGGACGGGGACGATGCGCTGGATCAGACCGTCGACGCGTACCTCGGCGGGGACGCGGAAGACCGTCTCCAGGGACTCCGCCGCGCCGTCGAGGTCACCGAGCCGCAGCCGGGCCAGGGCCTGGTCGGCGGCGGCCTCGCCGAGGACCTTGTGCGGACGCTGCTCAGCCGTCATCGCCCAGACGACGGCCAGGGCCTCGCCGGAGGTGTCCGCCGCAGCCTGGGCATCACCGATAGCTAGCAGGGCGCTGCCCGCCGAGAGCAAGCGCCGGTGCTCGGGGAAGGCGAACTCTCCTGCCAACCCGTCATGGAGGTCGTCCCGGTGAGCACGGTCGGCTTCGGCAGCCGCCGTGAGTTCGCGTCTGGCGCTGGCCTCGTCGCCGACGTGGGCGTATGCCCTGGCTGCGATGGACGCGCGCCGGATCGCGCCGGCCCCACCGAGCGGATACGTCTGCGCCCTTTGAATGATGCGGACGGCCTGCTCGGGATACCCGTCCCAGTAGGCGAGCAGGGCAAGGGTGCAGTCTGCGAACGCCTGGAGCGGGGCATGACCGATGACCTCGCCGTGCATCCGCGACGCGCGGGCCAGTGTGGCGGCAGCCGCGCGGGAGCCGAGGTCGAAGCACACCTGAGACAGCAATGCGGACGTGACCCCGGCGGCGAAGTGCAGGTCCTGGGTCTGGGCCGGGACGGCTGTCTGGTCGAGCCTGGCAGTGATCTGGGTATGGAGGCGGCGTGCTTCCCGGTAGACAGTGACCGGCGGCTGTGTCCCGTAGGAACGGGCCAGGCGGGTCATGTGGTCCTGGATCTGTTCCAGGTCTATCGGGGAGATTCGGTGCGACGCGAAGTCGCCTGCGCGGTCTGCCGCTTCATGTGCGGTCATCAGGAGTTCGCTCTCGTCGATCTGTGGTGCTGGCTGGGCATCGTCCGGGGGTGGCGGAGCGAGCAGCTCGGAGACGGATCTGTCGAAGATCTCTTCAAGGATTCGGCCGGCCGCGCCCTGCGCGGTGGAGACTTCGCCGTTCTTCCATCGGCGCCAACGTCGTTCGTCGACGCGCTCGGAGCGGTACCGGCTGTCCCCGGTCGAGGCGGTGAGTGCCGCCGCCTTCGCATTGAACTCGATCACGAAGTCGGCATAGGCGGAGATCCGTAACTGCCTTGAGAGTAGGGAGAGCAGCGTGCGGTGGTCCTCCATGCGCTTGTCCCTTCGTCAGGCAGGACGGCACCCGCCCTGCCTCTTGAATACCCCGAAGAACGGCCGGAGCCCACGCTTTTGATCCAGATGTCCGTGAAGTGTCCGCTCGTGTCCGCCAGCCACCCGAACGAGCTGGATCTGTCCGGCGATATGGCCTGGCTGTGGCTTGCCTCCGCTGCCACGTTAGTGCCCTCCACCCGGACAGGTGATTCGAGTGGAAGAGCGTGCAAGTTAGTTGAGGTCACATCAGCTGAACCGCCACGTTGGATGCGGCACACCGCAGTCCGCGCGGGGTACCCAAGCCGCCTAACGGAAGCAGGAGAGCCATGATCGCCAGGGCCCGGTTACCGAACCGAGAACGGACGCGAGGTCGGCACGCCGCCCCGGATCCGGTCGCGGTCCTGCTCGGAGGAGCATGGATCGTCAGCGCCGGTGTACTGGTGGCGCTGCTGGGAATCCTGGTTGGCCGACCCGGTCCCTGCGACCCAGCGGCCACCGCTTGGCCCGCGGTGTCTACTCCGGATCTGCCGCTGAGCGCCTGATTGCACCGCTGTTCCTCGAATCCGTCGCAGATCCCTACCAGGAGAACTGGCATGCGCATGGTCGAGTCGAGGACGGGTCCGTTGGCCGACCCGCCCTGCATACCCGGTTTCGTCGCCTCGGGCCAGACCGGCCGCCCCATCGGGCAGGTGCCGTTGACAGACCGCCTGGGCTATGTCCTGGCCGACGACCTCGACCGCCTCTTCGGCCGAGAACCCCGCAGCCACCCTGACGCACCGCTGAGGGTCGGCCCTTCCGCGTAGGCACGGGAGCGGCTCGAATGGCTCCCGTGCCCCTGGAGGGCCGAGCCTCGTGCAATCCGGCCGCCTGCCCAAGTTGGACACCCCAAGACCCGCTGCCCGGCCTGCCAGGTACCCCCCACGCCGGGCCGGGCAGCGGAACCATCCGCCCCATCCACCCTTCGTCGGTCAGGAGAAAGCCGGTGACACCCGCCCCCTACTTCCCGCAACGAGAACCGAGCAGCACGGCGGTCCCCGCCAGCAGCACCCCGTCGCCGTTTCCCCAGCTCGCCCCCGGGGCGTTGCGCTCCTCCTTGCTGACGCCCGGGGTCCAGCTGCGCACCCCGCAGTTCTCCGCTGGACTGTGGTCGCCGGACTTCGGCGATGAGGACTTGGGTGGTCAGGCATGAACCCGCACTGGTGTCGCGGGACGCGCCATGCGCCGCAGCCGCTACATGATCTGCCAAACCAGCGTGACGTCCTGCTGGCGGAGTCCGTCGATTCGCCTGACGACCTCGCTCATCTTGGCGGGCTCATGAGCGGATTTACGGGCGTTGGTGCTGATCATACGAAGCTCACGCAAGTCGCAGAGGGTGCGGTACCCCGACCAGGACGTGATGTCGTAGCCGTACGCCTTGGCGAAGGCAGCGTAGGAGTCGCTGCCGTGGCCGAACCGGCGGGTATGGATCTCTATGGTGACCAGATCCCATTCGGGCTGGCCGAGGACAGCGCTGTCCCAGTCGCAGAGCACGGCGCCACCGGTGTGGTGCAGGGCGTTGCCGTGCTGCGGGTCGCCGTGCAGGACCGCGGGGCGAAGGTCGTAGCGCAGGGCGGCGAGATCGGAGGCCAGCTGGTCGATGCGCTTGGCCAGGAAGCGGTGGTCGGCGGTGGGGAGGGTGACGGCGGCGCTGAGCGAGTACTTGATTGCGGCGACGGCGTCGAGATTCGGCAGAGGGGTGGGCGGAAGTCCGGCGGCGTGCAGCGCGCGCAGCGGGTGGGCGAGGTCGACGGTCGGCACGGGGTCCTGAGGTTGGGGCAGGTAGGTGTAGAAGGTGCCGATGTACTGGTCGACGACGACGGGTTGCTCGATGGGGTGCAGAGGCACGGTGGGGAAGTTCTGGGCGGTGAGCCACTGGACGAGGCCGACGGTCTGGCGGACGCGGGCGTAGCTCGTGCCCCGTCGGGCGATCTTGATGACGACGGGTTCGCTGGCGAGGCGGAGTACGGCGTTGGTCTGGCCTCGCATCAGGGTGGAGCCGGCTGGGTCGAGGTTGGCTGCGGCGCACAGGCAGCGCAGGGCGTCGTGCATCTCGGGCGTGGTGTAGCCGCCGGGAGTCGGCGCTGGGGCGGTCATGGGCACCAGAGTCGCCGACTGGGCGGGGGCTTGTCACACGGGGCCGGGCGGCAGGGCCAGGATCTCGCCGAGTTCGCGGACCGGCCGGGAGGTGCGCATCGCGGGCGGGATGGCCTCGATCACGTGGCGGGCGCGGGCGCTAAGGATGGGCGTGCGGTGATCGCCGGGTACCTGGAGGTAGGTGGCGGCGGCGAGCTGGCACGCTTCGCCGGGGGAGCGTTCGGTGGCCAGGCAGATCGCGGCCTCCAGGTGGAGCAGCGCCGGGTCGATGCCGGTGTGGTCGGGGTACAGGGCGAGGGCCTGCGCTTGGGCGTCGCGGGCTTGGCGGGTCTGCCCGAGGGCGGTGTGGGCACCGCTGATGTAGAGCAGGAGCCGACGGGGCGGGAAGGCCCAGGCGTCCTGGTCGCTGCCGGCATCGCAGTGCTCCAGGAGCTGGCGGGCATGGTGGATGGCTTGGGCCGCGCCGGGGGCATCGCCGCGCTGGGCGAGGGCGCGGGCCAGGGCAGCTGCGGCGAAGGCGGCGGTGGGCGAGGGCCTGCCTCGGGTGAGATGCCCGGCCTCGCGGGCCAGGGCGACAGCAGCGTCCAGGGGGCCGTAGTAGTAGGGGAGCATGGCGGCCTGGACACGCACGCGCGCCCGCAGGGTCATGTTGCCGCTGTCGTCTGCGGCGGTGCGGGCGGTGCCGTACCAGCCATGGGCCTGGCGCAGCCTGCCCAGTTTCATGAGGGCATCGGCCACCAGGGTGCTCAGAACGGCAGTCATCTCGGACAGGCGGACCTGGTAGGTGGCGGGTTAGCGCTCGGCGGCCAGTTCGTGGACTTCGGCGAGGTCGGCAAGCAGCAGCTCCAGCATAGTCCGCGGAGCCGTGGTCATGTACTGGTGGCGGTGCCACAGCACGCGCTGGTCGAGCAGGTCCAGTTGGGCGGCCGAGACGGTCGCCGCAACGAGGGTGCGGTCCACGGCTCGGCGGGCACTTTCGACGAGCTGGTCGAAAGGATCTCCGGCCGTCACGGGAACCGGTTCGTGGGACGCTCTGAGCTTGGTGGGGACCAGGCGGCGGTCGGGAGCAGGGGCGGCTTGGCTGCGGTAGTCGCCGGCCATGCCGAGGTGCTGGGCGTCGGTCTCGTACAGGCGGCAGAGCAGGTCGATAGTGCGGGCCTGCGGTCGGCGGGTGGGGTGGGTCTCCCACAGTCTCAACTGGTCGCTGTCCGCCCGGGGACCATGGATCTGGTCGGCGACCAGGGCCCGCAGCCGCTCGGCGGCCTGCTCCAGAGTCCAGCCTCGCGCGAGGCGTTGGGCGCGCAGGGGACTGACACCGCAGCACCCGGTGATGGAATCGACGACCTGCTGGATACCCCATCCCTCGACCCGGGCACGGGCGCGCTGGCGGGCCGCACACGAGGGACGGTGTTGCCCTGCTGCCATGGCCCACCCGCCTGCTTCGGCTATCGGATGGTTGGTGATCGTAGTGAGCCGCGTCGTCCGCTGTACCGAAAACCGTGACATCTGACGAGGACACGGCAAGAGAAACCGATAGTTCTCACGGTTTCTGACGCACCGGTGGATTCTCACGGTTGTGGCGCACATCTACCCCAGCGACTCTGGCAGACGCCGCCCGCCATGGCGGTGGACGGCGCTCAACGGCAGGCCAGGGGCTCGAAGGAACCCATCGGACCCGTCCACGCCCGGGAAGGAGAGACCATGAATCAGCCAATGTCGTTAGCCCGTAACGGAGTTCGGCGATCGGCTGTCCCGATCGGGGGTGTGCGTGCCGACCTCAGCGGCCGTCTCGCCGGTGGATTACGCTGCCATCGCCTCTCGCAGCTGCCGCAAGCAGCTGCCGGCGTGGTCGCGGACGTCTGCCGGGATACCCGGGGTGCGCAGCACCCGCTGGATCTGGTGGGGCAGATGGTGGGCGAAGGCTTCATCCACTGCGGTGACCAGCCGAGTCTGGGCGGCAGCCTGTGCTCCTTGGACCAGCAGGACGCGTCCGGCGGTGACGTGCTCTATCACGCGCCACTGCGGGGTGCTGCGCATGCCCGCGGCTGGAGCCTGGTCGACGAGAGCGCCGGCGCGGTCGAGTCGGCCGGTGGCCAGCAGGCCGCGCAACCGGATCTCGTGCAGGGAGAACGGGTTGACCAGCGAGGTGTGCTCGACGGTGTCGAGCAGCCGCTGGTTGTCGAGCACGGTGGAGTCGAACAGGTCGCCCTGCCGGGCCTCGCCGGCGGCGCGGGCAAGGAGCGCCAGGGAGGCGGCCCGGTCCTGCGGGGTGCTGGCGGTGGCGAGGGACTGGCTCAGGCGGTCGACGGCTGCGGCCCGCAGACCGGCCTTGCGCAGCTCGTTGCCGTGCATCCGCAGTGCGTACGAGTGGAAAGCCGGGTCATCCAGGTGGCGGGCGATGGCCAGGCCCTTGCCGGTCCAGCGGGCCGCGGTCGGCAGTCGCTCCTCGGGCAGGATGTGCCCCAGTGCGGCTCCAAGGCCGACGCGGGCGTGGGCCAGCAGTGTCAGGACTTCCCGCTCAGTGTGGCCGTCGGCGACGCGGGCTTCCAGCCGGGCCACCAAGGGCCAGAGCTCGTCCACGGCGGCGGTGGCGTGCCCGCTCTGGCGGGCCTTCTCGGCCAGGCGTACGACGCTGGTGCCGAACTGGAGCATCGCGGTGTGGTCAGAGTCTGCGGAGTCGGTGACGCCAAGGACGTGCGGGGGCAGTCCCAGCTCTTGGGCGATCCGGCGGCGCGAGGCCACGTCGTCGAGAGTGCGCCGACCGGTCTCCAGCAGGGAGATGTACGAGGTGTCGTAGCCCAGGTGCGCGCCCAGACGGCCCTGGCTCCAGCCGTGCACGCGCCGGTGGTGACGCAAGATCTCCGCCAGGTCACGGGTGGCGAGCACCTGCTGGGCCTGTGGGGTGGCCCAGCGCCACATCAACGCCGTATTGATCCCGCTGGCCGGAGGCACCGCTGCTCAGTCCCGGCTGAGGGAGACGCCCGTATGGTCCAGGTGCTGGAACCAGGCGGCGACGGAGTCCTTGTAGCTCTGGGGCATGACCAGGCCGGGGACCTCTTCCCGGGTGAACAGGCCGATGTCGTTGTGCTCCGCGCTGAGCACCGGGGTGCTGTCGGCGCTCCGGTTGCGGCAGCCGTAGGTGACGATCAGGACGTGCCGGTTCGGGATGGGCTCGTAGACCCATACCGACAGCAGCGGGCCGGCCTCCACCTGCCAGCCGCTCTCCTCGGAGACCTCGCGCGCCACGCAGTCCTCGGGCTTCTCGCCGACCTCCAGCCGACCGCCGGGCAGCTCCCACTCGGCGCGTTCGTTGCGCAGCAGCAGGACGCGGTCTTGGGAGTCGAGGACGACGCCCTTGACCGACACGGGGTGTCGGGGCGGGATGTACGGCTGGTCCATGGTGCCCTTCACGGTCCGACGGCAGGTGGCGGCAGCGCGAACGTAGCACGCGGGCACTCGTTGCCCCATCCGTTTGCCCTATTTGTGAGTTTGACAATCTGTCACTGTACGGATCGCGGGTCGCGATCGGACAGTGGTGACTTCCACTCGGTCCGTACTCGGAGGAGAGCCATGCCCAACTCCAGCCCCTCGGCTCTCTTCCGCGACCACCTCGCGGATCCACGGCGTCCTGCGGTGCGGGCCCGGATCTCGGCACAGCTGACGGAGCAGGGTCTGGTCACGATGGACGGGCTGGAGCGCCGCGAGCAGGTCCTCGGGCTGGCCCGGGTGCTCATGAAGGTCAACCGCCACCGCGACAGTGACCCCGATGGGCTGACTGTCATCCGCGACACCGGCCGCCACCAGGACAGGCCCGGCTTCGCCGGACTGTCCAGTGCGGAACTCTTTCCACACACCGAGGGGTCGGCGCTACCGGTGCCGCCGAGGCTGATGCTGCTGGCACTGGCGCGCGCTGCGGACAGCGGCGGTGCGTGTGTTCTGGTCGACGGCCGTGCGGTGTACGACGATCTGTTGGCGGGCCACCCGGACGCTGTCGAGGTGCTGGCCGAGGACCGCGCGGGGCTGTTCGGCACCGGAAGCGGCACCTTCTCCCCCGTGTTCGCCCACCCGGGCGGCGAGCGGATACAGGTCCGTCTGCGGCTGGACGAGCTGGCCCGGTTTCACCCCCGCGTCGAGCCGTACCTTCCGGCACTGCGCGCGGCGATCGACCGCCACCGGCACGCCCTGCCGTTGCGTGCGGGGCAGGCGTACCTCCTTGACAACTACCGCTGGTTGCACGCCCGCACCGCGTTCGGAGGTGGACGGGTGGCGTACCGGGCCCTGGGCGACCCACAGGTCGGCCTCACCCTGCCCGCCGGCTTCTCCGTCGGGTCGGCACTCGCCGCCGAACCGACCGAAGCGCCTGCTCTAGTCGGCGGAGGTGCCTGGAGATGATCCCCAACTGCGTGTTGTGGGAGGGTGTCTACGGATTCCAGCCCGAGTCGATCGCCCATGTGCGCCACCAGATCCGCACCGCACTCGACGAGGCGGGCTTCGAGGCCGACGCGGTGGACACGGCCGTGCTGCTGGCCTGCGAACTGGCCACCAACGCCGTTCAGCACGGACGCGGCCGTGCCCGGCGCTGCTTCGAGGCCAGGGCAGTGGCTGCCGCCACCGGTGTATACGTCGAGGTAGCGGACGGCAACCAGCGGATGCCCTTGCCCCGCAGGGCCCGGGACGGTGACGAGAACGGGCGCGGGCTGCGGCTGCTCGCCGTCCTTGGCCACAAGTGGGGCGTCACCCTCGAATCGGGTTCTGGCAAACGGACCTGGGTCCTGGTAGCGGCTGCCCTCCCCGAGGAACTGCGCACCACCTCGCAGGCCGCGCACCGGCAGGAGGAACTGGCGTGTGCGTGAGCCAGCGCGCCGACCGGCGCCCCACCCACCTGACCGCAGATCCCCCCGGGCCGCCCCCGCTCGGCACGCGGGCGGGCAGCGACGGCACGAACACCTGCTCCAGCGACCGCACACCGGCCGTCCGGCCGGCAAACGAGGGACGACCGATGCGCGAGGTACGGCACGACACCTTCCCTGTTGACCGAGGCCAGGGCCCGCACGAACGCATCGCGCGGATCACCGACCTCGTCGCGCAGTGGAACCTGCAACTGGACGAAGAGATCACGGCCGACCTGGCCCTGTGCACCCACGAAGTTGTCTCCAACGCCGTCGACCACACGAACGGGCCCGTGGAGGTGACGGTGACCTGGATGCGCTACCAGAGGCTGCGCGTACAGGTCAGCGACTACTCGACGGCTCTGCCGAGCCTCGACATGACCAGCGACACCGCAGGCTGCCGGGGCCTTGATGTCCTGGAAGCCCTTTCTCTCGCATGGGGCTGGGAACCCAACCCCAGAGGCAAGTTCGTGTGGTTCGAGGTCGGCCTGCACCGGCTCGTCGGCGAACGGGCCCGTCTGGCCGCCCTGGTGCGCGTCGCCCGGGCTCGGGGCCACCGCAGGGTCCCTGTTCCCGACCACCCGCCGCGCGATCCGCAGGCGCTGGTCAATCGGCGGGTTGCCGCCAGCGTCACCGTCGGAGCCGACGGCTAAGGACCGTTCGCACCGCCGACGCTCATATACCTCCCGTTCTTGCCCCGTTGGAGCCGACCATGATGAACGACCCACAGCAGCAGCCCTTCCCCTCCGTGGCCCTGCGGACCGATGTTGCCCACCCTGCCCGGGTATACGACGTCTACCTCGGAGGCAAGGACAACTTCCCCGCGGACCGCGAGGCAGCACAGAAGGTCAGCGAGACCTTCCCGACCATCTCCACCACGGCCCGCGCCAACCGCGACTTCCTCCTGCGCGCCGTAAAACAGCTGGCCGGCAGCGGAGTGCGCCAGTTCCTCGACATCGGCACCGGGATCCCCACAAGCCCCGCCATCCACGAGGTCGCTCAGGGCATCGACCCCCACGCCCGCGTCGTCTACGTGGACAACGACCCCATGGTGCTCGTGCACGCGCGCGCCCTGCTCACCAGCACCACCGCCTTGGGGCGCACCGCCTACGTGGACGCCGACCTACGGCACCCCGAGACCATCCTGAACGACCCGCAACTGTGGGAGGTGCTGGACCCCGCGCTTCCGGTGGCTCTGATCTTGGGCGCCATCCTTCACTTCCTACCGGACGACCTCCAGCCCCAGGCGATCGTCAAGCAGCTCCTGGCGGCCCTGCCGCGCCAGAGCTACCTCGTGCTGAGCCACGTCACGGCCGACTTCGACTCCCAGTGGAACGAGATCGAACGGCTCTACAACGCCGAGTTCGACATACCCCTCCAGGTCCGCAGTGCCGACGAGGTCGCGCACTTCTTCACTGGCCTGGAGCTGCTGCCCCCCGGCCTGACCGTCGTCTCCCAGTGGCAGCCCGAGGGTCTGGGCCGCCTTCCCTCCGATGCATCGGTCTCCTGCGTCGGCGGCGTGGGCCGCATGCCCTGACCACCACACGAACCCGACAGCACACCGACGCGCCACCCGATCGCACCTTGAGGAGGACACGACCCATGGTTCCGAACACGCAGCACCTCACCCTGGCGACAGAGGCGGTCGAAGACCTCGTCACCAGGGCCGGAGCTGCGCGGGACCTGCGGCGGGGCCTCCTGGCCGCACCCTCCTTCGAGCACACCCCGGCTGCGGTCAAGGCCGCCGACCAGTCCAACACCGACGCCCTGCGCCGCTACCTCGACCAGCACGGATGGCCGAGCGAAGTCCACATGGGCACCGCCGCGTCCCGGGCGGCCACAGAGATCGCCCTGCGCGCGGACCGCGACCCCCTCCTGCAGCAGCGCTGCCGCGACCTGCTGGCCGAAGCAGTCGCGGACCAACGGGACTCGCCGGTGCGCTGGGCCTACCTCGTCGACCGCTGTGCCCTGAACCAGGCCGAGCCACAGATCTACGGCACCGCTTGCTACCTGCGCGAAGGAGGAGTGGCGCTGCGCGCGGTGCGCGATCCGGAGCATCTGGACGAGCGCCGCGCCACGGTCGGACTTGGACCGCACCGTGAGTACCTCGACGCGCTGGAGCGCACCTCGACCGGCCCGGCCCGGGGCCTGGCAGCCCTGCCGCCGGTGGAGCCGAGGACATCGGGAGGTCACCGGTGAGCCCCAGCAGCGTGTTGAGCAGGGAGGTGTCGACGGGACGAATACCGCGGTGGCGTGATGCCGACAGCCGCTGTCTGGCGGCCCGTACGACTTCCCAAGAACCGATCCAGGAGTTACCTGATGACCGCACCTGTTGATGCCGCCACCGATACGGCCTCGGCCGGGGAACTGCGCGACCGCATGGTCGACACGCTCCTCGACAATCACGCGATCCGCACCCCGGAGGTCGAGGCGGTGATGCGCGCCGTGCCTCGGGAACTCTTCCTGCCCGGGGTCGCGCTGACGGACGTCTACAACAGCCACGACGTGGTCCGGCTGCGATGGGACGAGAACGGCCGGTGCATCAGCTCGGCCTCCGCCCCGTGGCTGGTGGCCAGGATGCTGGAGCAGGCCCGGCTACGGCCGGGCCACCGGGTGCTGGAGATCGGCACCGCGACCGGAGTCAACAGCGCCTACTGCTCCGCCCTGGTCGGACAGGACGACCCAGCCGGCGCGGCGGGGCGTGTGGACAGCGTCGAGATCCTCCCGGACATGGCCCAGGCAGTGCGCGAAGCGCTCGACAACGCCGGGGTGCGGAACGTCAACGTCATCTTGGGCGACGGCGAACACGGCGCCCCCCAAGGCGCGCCGTTCGACGCGATCATCGTGACCGTCCAGGCCCCCGACCTGGCCACCGCATGGCTGGACCAGCTCAAGCCCGGCGGGCGACTGGTCGTCCCGCTCACGGTGCGCGGCCTGTCCCGATCATTCACGTTCGAGCCGCAGGGCGACCACTGGATCACCACCGAACGGCTCCAGTGCGGCTTCGTGAACATGCAGGGCGAGGGCGCGAACCCGCCGCGTCGGATCGAGCTCGGCCAGGACGCCCAACTGGTCATCGACGACGGGCAACCCGCCGACGCCCACACGCTGACCGCCGCTCTGTCCACGGAGGCGCACCAGCTGCCCACCGCAGTACTCCTGGGAGCCGGTGAGGACGCCCTGCCGCACATGGACATGTGGCTCGCCGTCGCACTGGACACCTTCGGCCACTTCGTCCACGTCGGCGACTACGCCAAGCCCAGCACGATGGGATGGACGGTCGGCCTAGGCGACGCCGCCACCTGGGACCAGGACTCCATCGCCTATGTCGCCCTGCACCCGCGGCCCGACCTGGAACGAACGTACGAACTGGTCGCGTGGGGGCACGGACCGAACGGCCGGACCCTGGCCGAGGCGCTGGCCGACGAGGTACGGCTGTGGGACCGTGACCTCCGCACGGGACCGGAGCCGGTGATCCGGGCCTACCGTGCCGGCACCCCGGACGGGAACCTCGCCGCTGGCCGGGTCGTCAACCGCCGGAACACCCGCATGGTCCTGAGCCGGCAGTGAGCGGAGCAACCGCTTGGGGGCTGCCGTCGTGATGATGCTGTGCTTTTTGACCCGCCCCTCCGGCCCTCTGGTCGCCGGACCACGATCCCCCGGCAGCGACGAGTCCGTGGTCGTCGTCGGGCCATGCACAACTCGAGTCCCAACTCTCAGGAGGTACCCGCCATGGCACCCAGCACCGCGACCCTCGAACCGGCCATCCGGACCGGCGCCGCGAGCGACGACTTCGACGACCTGGACGTCAGCGTCGTCGAGGTCCTCGACCCGGCCCACCTGGTCTCGATGACCGACGACAACTGCGGCTCGACCTGCGAGAAGTCGACCTGCATCAGCGCCGTCTGACCTCGGCAGCAGCCGGGCGTCTCCTCCTCACAGAGGGGGCGCCCGGCGGCCCTCGCTCACCAACCCAGGAGGCATCGGTGCGTTCGGCAGGTTCCAGCGCGGCAGGGTTCCGGGCCGCACCCACGGCGCTCATCCGCGTCGCCCAGCACGCCCAGCTCGATGTGCCGCCGCTGCCTGATCTGACGGCGGGCCCGACGTCCGTCGGCGCCCTGGTGGAGTGGCTGCGGCAGGCATGGGCCGAGCGGCAAGTCGCCGACGCCCTCGGCTACGCGAGCCCTTCACTGGAGGCACAGGTCCGATCCTTGTGCGCCAGCCCGGCTCCGGACTGGCGCCGGACCCGTCGCGCGGTCCTGTCCACCGGCCGGTACCTGCTGCGCATGACGGGCCGGGCGACCCCCACCGGCCTCCTCGCCGGGATCGCCCCCGCCCGCTTCGCCGACCGGACGGCGGTGCGCTGGGGCCAGCACCACCGGACTGTCGCCCGAGCGGACGGGGCCTGGCTGTCCGGCGTTATCGACGCTCTGGACCGCGACCACGGGATCCTGGAAGGTCTTGAGGTCGTGGCGAACTCGGTGATCACCATTCGCGACGATCGCGTGATCGTGCCCTACCAGCCGCACGCCACCGATCGAGGAACGGGCGCGGTCGAGGTCTCACTGCGCTACAGCCCTCCCGTACGCACTGCTCTCCAGGCCGCCCAGCACCCGATCCGACTCACGGACCTGAGCACCACGGTCCGTGCCCAGTTCCCCCAGGCAGCCGCCGAGAAGGTCACCGCACTGCTCGCCGAGCTCGTCGCCTGCCGCGTGCTGATCACCAGCCTTCACGCGCCCAGCACCGAGACCGACGCGCTGGGCCACCTCGTGCGAGCCCTGGAAGCGGCGGAGCCGTCACCGGCAGTACCGCTGGAAGAACTACGCGAGATCCATGCCCTGCTGGAACGGCACCACGCTGCCGGGGCCGACAAAGCCCGAGCCCTTCGCGAGGACGCCGCCGGTCGGATGACCCGCCTGGCCCCGTCGCGGCGCAACCCGGTGGCGCTGGACCTGCGGGTCGACGCCGACGTGGCACTGCCGCGCGAGATCGCCCGCGAGAGCGAGCGGGCCGCGCTTCTCCTGGCCAGGCTGACCGCGAACCCCTTCGGGCTGCCGGCATGGTCGGACTACCACCATCGCTTCTATCAGCGCTACGGCGGCGGCCTGGTCCCGCTGCTGGACGTCGTGGCCGACAGCGGCATCGGCTGGCCCGCCGGATACCCCGGCACCGAACCGCTGGAGCGCCGGGGCCACTCCCGCCGCGACGCGAAGCTCCTGGCCCTGGCCCAGGCAGCCGCCCTGGACGGCCGCACCGAAATCGTCCTCGACGGAGCCCTGATCGGAGAACTGGAGCGATACGACCCGACGCAGGCCCGGCTGCCCGCGCACCTGGAGCTGTGCGTCCGCGTGGACGCGAGCACCCCCCTCGCCGTCGACCGGGGGGACTTCCTCCTGACGGTGCTGTCGGTGAGCAGGTCGGCGGGCGTGCTGAGCGGCCGATTCCTCCACCTCCTCGATCGCGAGAACCGCACAGCGATCGTCGAGGACCTCGCCGACCTGCCGGGAAGCGACGAGGACACGCTGAACGCTCAACTGTCCTTCCCACCCCTGGATCCCGCCTCGGCCCACGTGACCCGGTCCGGGCAGCTCCTGCCGACGATCATCAGCATGGCCGAGCACCGCGAGACCTCCGTACCCGGCATCCTGACAGCACGCGACCTTGCGGTGGGATGCGACGGCAACCGGCTCTACCTGGCCGTCCCAGCCCTGGGCCGAAGGGTGGAGGCGTGGGGCCTGCACGCCCTCAACCTGCGCAGGCACACCCCGCCGCTGGCCCGACTGATCACCGAGCTGTCCCACGCCCAGGGCACCCAGATCGCGGACTTCGACTGGGGCGAAGCCAGCGACCTGCCGTTCCTGCCCCGGCTCCGCCACCGCCGCATCGTGCTCTCACCCGCCCGCTGGCGGCTGACCACGGCCGAACTCCCCAGCGCCGACTCACCCTTCGCCCACTGGGACGAGAAGCTGTCGGACTGGCGCGAGCGCCGCCGCTTGCCGGACCGAGTCCACCTCACGGACGGGGACTGGCGGCTTCCGCTGAACCTGGACCTGGCGGGCCACCGCGTCCTGTTACGCGAGCACCTGACCACCCACGGGCAAGCAGCGCTGATCGAAGCACCCGCCGCCGACGCCGCCGGATGGTGCCAGGGGCGGCCCCACGAGGTCGTCGTCCCGCTGGCCATTACCGCCGCCACCGGCTGGCCCCCGCTGCCCTGCCCGACGCCGGCCAGAGTCCTCGACCGCGGACACGGCCACACCCCGGGCGCCTCGCCGGTCCTGCTGGCGAAGCTCGGCGGCGATGTCCAGCGCCAGGACCAGGTGCTGTCCTGGCACCTGCCGACGCTCCTGGCCCACTGGGGGGAGCCGCCGCGCTGGTGGTTCCTGCGCTTCCGCGAGGAACGTGAGCACCAGCTACGGCTCTACGTCGCCCTGCCGACGCCCGCAGCGGAGGACTTCGCCCAGGCCGCGGCCCGGATCAGCGCCTGGGCCGACGACCTGCGCTGCCACGGTCTGCTGCGCGAGGTGTCCTACGGCACCTACTACCCGCAGACCGGCCGCTGGGGCAGCGGCCCCGCGCTCACCGCCGCCGAGCAGGTGCTGGCCGCCGACTCAGCCGTCGTCCTCACCCAGCTCGCCCAACCAGCCCTCGCCGACCGGAAGGCCCTGGTCGCGGTCCACTTCGCCGCGATGGCGCTCGCGTTCACCGGTGACGCCGACAGCGCGATGACGTGGCTGATCGACCACGTCCCCGCAACCGCCCCGTCCGGGGTGCGACGGCAGGCACTCCAGCAGGCCGTGCGCCTAGCAGACCCGAGGGCGGACTTCCGCGCCCTGCGCGAGACAGCGCACGGCGCGGCGATGGTGGACGCCTGGACACCGCGGTCCCAGGCCCTGGCCGACTACCGCTCCCACCTGCCGGGACCGGACACCCAGGGCATCGACCCCGATGCTGCACTCGACTCCCTGCTCCACACCCACTACCTGCGCGCCTACAGCATCGACCCGGCAGACAAGGCCGTGTGCCTCTACCTGGCCCGCGCCGCTGCACTGGCTCACAACGCCCGCACAGGGGGAAGCCGGTGACCCCCGACCAGATTCTCACGGTCGCCGACGGCCTCGCCTCGCCGACCGCCGCCCACCTACCCACCGGCCAGCCGGTGTGGCGCCAGTCCCTGGCGCACGGCGTCCCCGGAATCGCCCTGCTCCACACCGAACTGGCCGCCGCTGGCATCCGCCCCTGGAACCGGGTCCGCAACTGGCTCGCCTATGCGGTCTCCGCCCCGCTCACCTCGGGCACCAGCTCGGGCCTGTTCTACGGCGCGCCTGCCGTGGCCTACGCCCTGGCCGGGACCGCCGCCGTACGGCCGGGCGCCTACCGCAGCGCCCTGGCAGCTCTGGAACCCCTGATCGCCGCCGATGCCCAACGGCGCGCCGCACACGCAAACCACCGCATCGACACCGGGCAGCCCCCGGTGCTGGCGGAGTTCGACACCCTGCGCGGCCTCGCCGGGATCGGCGCCTACCTGCTGCGCCGCGACCCCGGGGGCGAACCACTGCGGGACGTGCTGGGCTACTTCGTCCGCCTGTGCCGTCCCTTGACCGATAGCGGGCAGCTGCTGCCGGGCTGGTGGACGCAGACCGGGCCGTCCGGCCGCCCGGACGACGAGGAGTTCCCCGGCGGCCACGCGAACCTGGGCGTGGCGCACGGGATCGCGGGGCAACTCGCCCTCGCCGGACTCGCGGCGACGCGGGGGATCACGGTGCCCGGACAGGTCGAGGCCATCTCAGCCCTGTGCGAATGGCTGGACTCCTGGCGCCTGGACACCCACGCCGGACCGCGCTGGCCCTACATGATCACCCGAGCGGAGCTGGCGGAACGGCCCGCTGAGGTCGCCAACTCCGGCGCGACCCGGCGGCCCTCGTGGTGCTACGGCACCGCCGGCCTGGCCCGCGCGCAGCAGATCGCGGCCGTGGCCACGGGCGACACCGGCCGCCGCCGCCAGGCCGAAGCGGCGCTCGTCAGCGCACTGGCCGACCCCGGGCAGCGCGCCGCGACCACGGACGCCTCGCTGTGCCACGGGCACGCCGGACTCGCCCGCATCGCCGCCGACGCCGCTGCAGACGCCGACCCGGCGCAGGCGCGACAACTGCGCGATCTCGCCCGCGAACTGCTCGGCGCCGCCGACCCCGAACCCGGCACGGGACCGGGCCTGCTGGAGGGCACCGCCGGGACCGCGCTGGCAGCCCTCGCCTCAACGGACGAACCGCCCCCCACGGGGTGGGACGCCTGCCTGCTGATCACCTGACCGTCCGTTCCACGAGGAGGAGAACCACGCTGATGACCCCCGATACCGACTGGTGCCAGTACATGGTCGAGTTCACCGACCCGGCGACCGCCGAAGGCATCGCCGCCCAGCACCTGGCGCCCGCCCTGGACCGGGCCCAGGCCAAGGGACTCCTCAACACCTGGTGGTACATCCGCAAACACCCCGAGTGGCGGCTGCGCTTCCGCTCCGCCCGGCCCGGCCCGGCCCCGTTCGAGGACCACCTCAACCAACTGGTCGGCCAAGGATTGATCACGGACTGGAAACGCGACGTCATCTACGAGCCCGAGGTCCTCGCGTTCGGCGGACCCGCCGCCATGGACATCGCGCACACCGCCTTCCACCACGACAGCCGCCACCTGCTCGCAAGCGTCGGCGATCGGCCCGCCCTGGGGCGGCGCGAGACCACCGTGTTGCTCTACAGCACACTGCTGCGCGGCGCGGGACTGGACTGGTTCGAGCAGGGCGACACCTGGGCCAAGGTCGCCGATGAACTCCGGCCCGCCGCGAGCGCCCACGCCCTGGACCCCGAGCGGCGCGAGCGTCTGGGCCGGGCGGTGCGCACGCTGATGAAGGCTGACGCCGCCAGCGCACCCGACCTCGTCCTTCCGCAGCCATGGATCGACGACTGGGCCACTGCCGGGCAGCGAGTGTCCTCCCTCGCCCGACAGGGTGAACTCCAGCGCGGGCTACGGGCGGTGCTGGCCCATCACTTCATCTTCCATGCCAACCGCGCCGGGCTCTCCGGGGCCGACCAGGCCACCCTGGTGGACCTGGCGATAGCTACCGTCTTCCACACGCCAGACCCGCCACGTCCAGTCCATACCAACCTAAACACGACTAAGGTCCGCGAAATGACTACTGCTCTCAGCGACACGACCTCCGACTCCGCGTCCGCCGAGGAACTGCGCAACCGGCTCACCGACAGCCTGGCCGAGGCCGGGACCGTGCGAACCGCCTCCGTGGAGGGGGCCCTGCGCATCGTGCCGCGGGAACTCTTCGTCCCCGGCGTGCCCCTGGCGCAGGCGTACGCCGACGACGCCGTCTACACCAAGCGCGACGGAGGCGGCGCCTACATCAGCGCAGCCTCCCAGCCGACCATCGTCGCCATGATGCTGGAGCAGCTCCAGATCCAGCCCGGCCAGCGCATCCTGGAGCTGGGCGCGGGCACCGGCTACAACGCGGCCCTGATGGGCCAGCTCACCGGCCCGGACGGCCACATCACGGCCATCGACGTGGACGAGGACCTCGTCGAGGACGCCCGCAAGCACCTGGCCGCGGCCGGCGTCGGCAACGTGGACGTCGTCCTGGCGGACGGCGCGCTCGGGTACCGCGACAACGCCCCCTACGACCGCACGATCGCCACGGTCGGCGCCCATGAGGTCCCCACCGCGTGGCTGAAGCAACTCGCCCCCTACGGACGCTTGGTGGTCCCGATCCGCCTGGCCGGTGCGGCCTCGCGCAGCGTCGCCTTCGAGTGCGAGGGAGACACCTGGGTCAGCCGCGACAGCCGCATGGCGGTCTTCATGCCGCTGCGCGGCCTGGGCGACGATGCCCGCCAGATCATCGACCTCACCGGCGACGGCGAAGTCACCCTGCAGGCCCACAAGGACAACCGGGCCGGCACCGACCCGGCCACCCTCGCCGGAGTCCTGGACACCGAGCGCAAAGAGGTGTGGACCGGCGTGGTCTTCGCGCCGATGGAGAGCTTCGAATGGCTGGACCTGTGGCTGTGCTGCCGCCTGGCCAACCCCCTCATGCGCATGTCCGTCGAGGCCAACGCGAAGGACAGCGGCCTGGTCGCGCCGATGTTCCCCACGGTGGCGATGGCCACCACCGCGGCGGACGGCAGCCTCGCCTACCTCACCATCCGGGCCGCCGACCCGGCAGCGGACGGCAGCCGTCGCTACGAGGTCGGCGTCATCGGCCACGGACCAGCGGGACAGCAACTCGCCGAGCGCGTCGGCCAGGAGATCAACCTGTGGGACCGCGGCTTCCGCACCCGCACCGTCCGCATCGCCCTGCCCTACAACGCTCCCGCGGCCGAACCCGACGCCGGACGCTTCGTCCTCACCCGCCCCCAGACCCACATCACCGTCACCTGGGAGTAGAACGATGGACCCTCTCGGGCAGATAGCCTCCCGCTTCCCACTCGTCGCCAGGACACGCCCCGCCTGCATCCCACTGGAACAGCGTGTAGCCCACCTATGCGACCTCGCCGAAGCCGCGAGGCGCGACAGCGATCCCGCTGCCGCATGCGCCGTCCACAACCTGGCGGCACTGCTCGCCTCGGACTGCGCCCTGCCCGACCTGGCCCGGCAGTGGTGCCACCGCCAGGCCGACGTGCTCCTGCGCGCCCATCCCCTGGGCGCGCAGGACGCCCGCCACGCCCTCGAACCCCTCGTGAACCTCGCCCGCCTCCACATCCGCGACGGCCAGGGCGAGCGCGCCGCAGACCTGATCGACACGCTGTACGAGGCCGTGTCCACTCGCACCGACACCACCATCGACGGCATCACCGTCCCGGCCTCCCACCTCACCGCCACGGAGGAGGACCACTGTGACGTCCGCGGCTGGCTGTGGGCGGTCATGCTCGCCACCGGAGCCCGCGCCCTCGCCCTGTGCGGACGCTGGGACCAGGCCCGTACCCGCCTGCTCGCCCACCGCGGTATCGGCAACCGCATGCTCGACGGCCGCCAGGTCGACGTCATCGCCCACGCGGTCGCGGGCGACACCCGCGGGGCCCTGACCCTCCTGGAGACCACCGCACCGGGCGAACCCTGGGAGCAGACCGTCACGGCATGCCTGACTCTCCTGTGCCGGAGCGAGGACATGAATCCCCGGCCACTGCTCGATCGCTATCTGGCCCTGGACACCTCGGCCCCGGGCCTCGCCGTGTTCCATGCCCGGTTGGCGCTGGCGATCTTCGACCTCGCCGAGACACGTGATCCGGCAGGCGCCCGCCGGATTGCCACGGCGCTGGCCTCTCTGGCAGCCACGACCCGCGACGGATACGCGGCCCGTGACCTGCTGCAGCATCGCCGCTGTTCCGCCCTGCTCGCCGAGAGCCAGCGCCAAGACCTGAGCGCCTTGGTTGACGCCTGCGCGCTCGGCAGCCGCTCCATTCCCGCGGGCCTGGGAACACAGATCGCCACCGCGCTGGATTCCAGTGAGCGCGTCATCGAGCAGCGCTGAGCCCTGGTGGCCATCCCGAGGCCGTCTCTGGCCGAGCGCACGGCCTCGACAACCGCATGAAGGAGACCCAGTGACCAGCCCAGCGACACCGCTCGCCATCGAACTCACCGCCAGCACCATCCTCTTACGACACAGCGACGGCCTGTGGCAGGCCGGCCTCATCCACCACGACCGACTCGGCGCCATCGTGCCCGCCGGAGGTTATGCCAAGGAACCGTCCATGTCTCAGCTCTACCCCACTGGCCTCGCGCACCATCGACATGATCGGTTAGGTTCACGGCTCCCCAGCTGTATCAAGGAGCCCGGTGGACTACTTCTTTACGTCCCGAGACAAGGTGCGGAGCTACCCCGATGTGGTGGCCCCTCTCGACATGGACGCCGTCGACTACGTCACGCGCGCCCGTGCGGTGAAGGAGGGAACTCCATTCTTCCTCGACGCGGACATGCGCCCCCTGGAACCGCACAGCTCGTTCTTCCAGGAGATGGCCAAGACCAACAAGGCCAAGTCGCTGCGGGACTACGCCTATGACTTCCTCGGCCTGGACGACTTCCTCACCTCCCTGGATCCGCCCGCCGACCTCCTGAGCGCCACCGAGGACGACCTCACGGCCTACCGCGACCACTGCACGAAGTACCGCGACGAACCGATGAGGCCAGCCTCCTGGAGGCGCCACCGAACGACGATCACCAACTTCTACAACTGGGCCGTGGAGACCGGGCTGCTGGAGCGGCGGCCATACCTGCGCAAGGCCAACGGCCGCGACGTGCTGCAGGGCGATGCCGTTCCTGAGCTTGCCGTTCGCTGCCTGACCTACGACCAGTGGTGGTTGCTCGATCGGGTGGGCCTGCGCGGGCTGCTACCGGATGGAAGTGTCGATCCGGCGTTCCGGTCACGCCAGTCGCTGCGCAACAGCTCGGGTTGCAACCTTTCGATCACCACGGGTCTGCGGCTGCGTGAGTTCCGGGCTCTGTTCGACGTGGAGGTCGGGGCACCGCGGCGTGACGCGTCGGCTGCTGAGGTGCAGCTCCAGGCCATCGCGAAGTTCGGCCTGCCTCGGAAGGTGGACGTTCAGCACCCGACGCTGCGCGAGATCGACTGGTATCGGAAGACGGAGCGTGTTGCCGCCGTGCGCGGGGCGGCTGGGAACCTGTGGCGCCGACGCGAGCAGCTTTCATCGTGACGGACATCGATACCCGGCAGATGAAGGTCAGCGGCATTCTGCACGGCCAGCGCAGGTCGTTCGCGATCTCTGCCATGGACGAGCCGACGCGCCGGATCACGGTCTTCGAGGGCGACCATGGCCTCGAAGCGATGGCCCTGTACATCGGCCGCACCGGACTGATGCTGAGCGGTCAGCGGTGGGAGCAGGTCTTCACCGATGCCCAGTTGCGTGCCGAACGCCTGGCGGTCGAGTTCGGGGTCAAGGTGGAGCTGCCCCGGGTCACGCGGATCCACGACCTTCGCCACACCTTCGCGGTCTACATGCTGGAGATGATGACGGAGATCCTGCGCGAGCAGGACGCCGCGGAGTTCGCCCGCAACGGCCGGGTGCCGACCTACGCCGCTGACCACCAGTCCCGCAACGCGTTCCTCACCCTGATGCAGCTGCTTGGACATCGTCGGCCAGAGTCTACGATGAGGTACCTGACGTACAAGAAGAGGACGAACCTGCTGGTCGCTCAGGCCATCGCGGCCTGGAACGACCAGGACCGGACGTTCGCGGACCTCGCCATGCAGCGCTCGTCCGAGTGGAGCGGCTGATGCCGCGCCGAGGAGAACGCCGCACCACCACCAGCCGGCCACCGCGCCCCGCGCCAGCACCGGCGGGGTCCGTCGGGATCCGCGAGGTCATCTACGCCCGCAGCGCCGAGGAGTGCCGCGCAGCCATCGACCCGTCCGCGTTCGCCAGTCCGCTGCTGGCCGCCCAATTGGCCGACACCTGGGTGGATTACCACCGCAAGAACAACCTGAAGACGGTCCACGGCTACGACAGGGCCATCCGCTCCTTCGTCCCTTTCGCCGTCAAGATCATGCGCCAGTGGGGCATCGACCCGGCGCAGGCCCGGCTGGAGGACGAACGGATCGACTTCCCGGAGATCATCTATCGCTGGGAGCAGGACCTTCTCACGAAGTACCCGGAGAATTCCCGGCGTCCCTGGGGCCTGGACCGGTGCTTGATAGCCCTGCTCAGCCACTGGGCGCAGCGCGCACCACGAGTCCCTGAGCGGCTGCGGCGGCGAGCCGAAGCCCCGGCCGGGCTGAGCCGCGTCACCTGCGAGGTGCTGGACGAGTTCACCAATGCCGAGCGACTGCAACTGAAGGGAGCGGCCCAAGCCGCCCTGAGGGGCTTGGAGAAGCGGCTGGCCCACGGCCGCGAGCTCCTCGCGACGGGAGACGACCCGCGCGAGTACGGCTGGCAGGAGCTGCCCAACCTGGTCTGGGCCGCGCGCCACGGCCTGCTGAGCATCGCCGGGCTCCAGGCCCAGTTTCCCTCGCACGTCCGCTACTGGCCGGAGCACCTTCGCGACTTCCTGGCCGACTTCGGCGCGGGCTACCGCGGCGTGGGCGGCCTGCTCCGCGCACTGCACTGGGCGCTGTATCCCCGAGAAGCCGATCTGCACGCGTTCCGGATCCTGCTGCTCTTGGCGATGACCGACTGCACCTCGGACGAGATCCACGCTCTGCGGGTGCCCGACCTGGAGTTCAACGCGGAAGGCGTGCGCGTCGTCCAGGCCAAGTACCGCGCCGACCGGGTCCGCGCGGACTTCCATCCGGCCGGCCAGGAGAAGGGCTTCAGCCCGGTAGTCGGTGAGCTGAACTACCACGGCCGCGGCGAATGGGATGTGCCCGGTCTGCTGCGCCGCCTCGTCGAAGCCGGCGCGATGACCCGAGAGGCGTATGCCACGCAGGAGTGGCTGTTCACAGCGGTCGAGATGCGGCACGGGGTTCGCATGGAGCCTGCGCGGGCCACTTTCATCGACCCCGGCCGCCGGTTGACGCACTGGATCGCTGCCCGCACCGGGCCGGGACGTCCGTTCCCGGACGGGGTGACTCAGCCGCATGACATCCGCCGGATCCGCAAGACCTCGAAGACGACCCGGGTGGTCGCTCTGGGAGGCACGCTCACCGACCTGGCTGGCGATGACCACACGGTCCAGGTCTTCCAGCGCCACTACGCCCACGGCACCACCGCCCACGTGCTGGCCGCAGCGGCGATGAACCGCGCGCAGTCCAAGGTGTTCGACAAGATCAGCGGGCGGCCCACTCTCGTGCTGCCCACCGAACAGGCCAGACTCGGCGAGCCCGAGGTCGCCTCGGCTCTCGGCGTGAGCGCCGAGCAGGGTATCGAACTGCGCGACGGCGTTCTCGACATGGGTGTGAGTAACTGCAAGGACCCGCTCGACTCTCCCCACAGCACCCCTGGCAAGCTCTGCCACGTCGCGCCGGCGATGTGCATGACCTGCCCCAACGCCGTGCTGTTCGTCTCCCAGCTCCCGCAGCAACTGCTGCTGGTCGACCACATCGAGCACATGCGCAACGTCCTCGCCCCGACCACCTGGACCGCGGTCTGGGGCAAGCAGTCCGCCGCCCTCGCGTCGGTCTTCGCAGAGTTGGCCGAGCACATCCCCGCCGCGCGGGCCGCCATCGCCGAACAGGGCGTCAACCTCAGTCTGCCGCTGGGCATGCGAACGGAGTACGACCGATGACCACCCCAGCCCACGAGCACCACCTGGCCTCGGCAACGTTTTCGGACGACGAGCCCGTCTTCGCCAGCCTGCCCGGACAGATCCCCGACAGGGTCGGGCCGACCTTCGCGCGCACCGACGCCTGGCCCGCCACCAACGTGCGGCGGCCGGCCAGCCGCGTCCCCGCGCGCTGGTCGATCCCCCTGCCCGCCGAACCGCGCCAGAACCTGCTGGTTCGGGAAGTCGCGTTCTGCCTGCTCAACCCCACACACTCCGCGCTTCGCCGCGCCGGGATCTTCCTGAAGGCCAATCAGTGGGCGATGGCCTCCGCAGTGGACAAGTCCGGCGTGGTGGCCATCCTCGCGCGATGGGGGGAGGAACAGGGACTCCTGGACGACTTCGGCCGCTGGCGCACCGAGGACTGGCAGGCCTTCATCGACGACCGAGCCGAGATCACCAGCCCCAGCAACGTCCGCCGCTACGTGTCGGTCGTCCGGCACCTGGTGACCTTCGCCCCGGTCCTGACCGGCATCTCCACCTTCAGCGACCCCTGGCCGGGCAAGACCGCCAGCGAGGTAGCCGACAGCCCCTACAGCGACGACCTGTCCACCGTGCCGATCCCGCCCGAGATCTGGTGGCCGCTGCTGCGGGCAGCATGGGCCTACATCGACCGCTTCGCCCCGACGATCCTGGCCCGTCGCGATCTCAAGCAGGCACCACACCCGCAGCAGACGGAGTGGTCCCTCAGAACACCTGATCGGCTGCTGGAGGCATGGCTGGCTGACCCCGAGACTCGCATTCCGGTGACCGGCAGGGCCCGCGGGACCGTCGCCGCGGGCGAGCCCATGTGGAACGAGATTAGCCGCCAAGTGCAGCAGTCACGCCGACCGACGCTCTTCCTCGCACCCGGTGCCGGCCGCGCCCGCCAGGCCCGGATCCTGCACTGGATCGCCGAGACCGGCCGGACCTACGCGTTCGACCGCGCCATCCACCGCCCCTACCGCCCGGACGAGGCCACTGAGCGCCGGCAGCTGCCGGACGCTGGCGACGAGGCACTCAAGCGCTGGCTGGCCGACCCCGCCAACATCATCCCGATGCACCCGGCGGATGCCAACGTGGACTGGGCAGGAAAGCCCAACTGGAACGAGATCAGCAGACTGGTCTACGGAGTCGAGACCGTCTACGGACCGCTGCACTGCCAGCGGTCCGGGATCGAACAGCGGCGAGCGTGGATCGTGGAGGCCGCGCAGGACCCAGCGCGGACCCGGCCCAACGAGGACGGCATGACCATCCGCATGCTGCGTGCCGCCTGCTACGTGTTCGTGGCCGCCCTCACGGCGATGCGCACCAGCGAAATCCAGGAGATCGCGCGGGGCGCCGTCACGCAGCACTACGGCGCCCCCGCGATCAGGTCCCGCAAGGTGAAGCACGACCAGGCCCGCCCGCACCAACACTGGTGGATCATCGAACCCGTCGCCCAGACCCTCGCCGTCGCGGAGCAGATCACCTGGCACGAGACCCGGGTCTTCACCTCGCTGACCCCAGCCCTCGGCCAGGACGGCGGAGGCTACGCGGTCCACACCGACATCGACGACTTCATCGCCACGGTCAACGCCAACCGGCATCACACCGGCCTGGAGGAGATCCCACCGGCCTACGTGCGCCCGCACATGTTCCGCCGCACGATGGCCGTCCTCGCCGCTCAGGAGCCGGACGGCGAGATCGCCCTGGGCATCCAGCTCAAGCACGCCGCAGGCCGGGCCCTGTCCAACCGCCTCACCCTCTCCTACGGCAAGGCCGACACGAGATGGGCCAAGGAGTTCGACAACCAGATGGAACGCTCCGCCGCCAAGAAGCTCGTGGCACTGCTCCAGGACCGCCGCCTGGGCCAGACCATCGCCGTCGGACCGGCAGCGGCTCGGTTCCACGCCAGCCTCGACAAGATCAATAACCTCCTCGCGGACGATCCGGTGCTCCGCGCCCAGATCGCCGACGAACGCCTGCAGGCCACCCTGCTGCAGGGCGAGTTCGCGAACCTGCACCTCGGCACGGTCAACCACTGCCTGTGGAACGCCTCCACCGCCGAGTGCCAGAACCAACTCCCCGCCGACCAGCGCGGCCAGTCCCCACTCCTGGGAGCCTGCCAGCCCGCGCGCTGCCGCAACTCCGTCCTCACCCCGGCCCACGAGAAAGTCTGGCGGATGGAGGAGGCACAGCTGCTCGGCCTCCTGACGACCAAGCTCTCCAAGTACCTGCGCGAGCAGGCCGAGGCCAGGCTCGCCGACGTCCGCAGCACCAACGCCCAGTTCGACAAGATGAAAGCGACCTCCTGATGCCGGTCTCCGCCGCCACCGACACCAAGCTGCGCGAGGCGATGGCCCGCCTCCTGGCCGGCCAGCCCCGCAACAGCGACGGCGCCTTGACCAAGGAGAACCTCGCCCGCGAAGCCGGCGTCAGCCACGCCACCGTCCACCGCGCCGAGCAGGTCCTGGCTGAGTGGAACAGCCACGTCACCACCCCGGTGCTCCGCACCCCCGGCGAAGTCCAACGTGACGAGACGATCGCCGAGCTGAAGAGGCGCCTACGCGAGGCGACCGCCCGGGCGGGAGAACTCCAGGGCAAGCTCGACGCGCTGGCCACGGTGACGGCCAACCTCTACCACGAGAACCGCGGGCTGAAGGCCAAGCTGAGCAAGCAGGCGACGGACCAAGTAGCGGTGCTCTCCGAGCGCCGGGCCCCGCGCGGGCGGTGACGGCCGCCACGAATCCGCGGGGCCGTCACCGGAACGCAGACCGTGGCCACCGTGCACAACACCCGGCGGGGCTCAGCCCCCTGGGGAAGGGCCGACCTGGACGCCTACGGTGTCGACCAGCCGTCCTCGCTGTAGGCGGTGCCTCTGCGGATGGCGCCCAGAGCCTGGGCGGTGTAGTCGACAATGGGTTCGGGCAGGTCGTCCAGCGGGTGCCACTCCCAGCCAGCGCACTTGTCCGGCTCGGCGGTGCGGATCCGCCCGGTCCAGCTGCGCACGCGGAAGAAGACCTGGACTCGGTTGCGGCCGTCGTCCAGGTCGTGGCTGTGGTGGACGTGGACAAGCTCCAGAGCGTCCCGGTCGATGCCGATGCCCAGCTCCTCATCGGCCTCCCGCCGGGCGCAGGCGGCCAGAGACTCCCCGGGCACCGCCTCCACGTGGCCGGCGGGAAGGTGGTACTTCCCCTCGGCGTATGTGGTGTTCAGGCGCTGTCCGAGCAGGACCCTTCCCTCGGAGAGGAGGACCAGGTGCACCCCCACCCCGTTCTCCTGCTCGCCCCGACCCGGTTCCGCTACCGCCGCACCATCCTGTACGGCGGTCTCGCTGCTGCTCTGCTGTGCCACACTCACTCCCCATCATCACCTGAAGCACCGAAGTGGCTACACAGCGTCTCAGTCGCCACCGACAATCGGGCCTCCGATGATCCTGAGGAGCATGCGTCCTACCCGACGACGCGGCTCAGGCGTACGCAGATCTGTTCCTTCTGGGCATTGAGCTCTTGGCATCGGAACACCGCGGTGGCGGAGACTCTGTACTGGCGGACCCAGTACCACAGGGTGCGGGTCCACTCCGGATGGGTGATCTCCCACAGCGCCCAGGCCAGCGCCTGCCGCATCGGCTTGGTGGGCCTGCGTCCGTCGCGGATGCGCTCGCGGACCTCGCTGTTCTGTTTGGTGCCCAGGTACTGGCAGGCGGTGTACAGCTCTTCGTCGGTGAAGGCGGCACCCGCTGGAAGCTCGCCGGCCGCTAGCGGCTGGTGTTCTCGGTCGCGTAGGTACGGATGTGGGTCAGGACGGCGTCGAGGCCGGTGCGCAGGGGGGTGGTGTTGCGGCGGGTCTGGGTGAGGAGGAGTCCGCCCTGGAGTGCGACGAGCAGGGCCAGGGCGAGGGCGTCCGTGTCGGCGTCCGGGCGCAGGTCGCCTCGGGTGCGCATGCGGGCCAGGCCCTCGCGGATCGGGGCCTGCCATCGTTCGAAGCTGTCGACGAGGTCTGCTCGTGCGTGGGGGTCGTTGTCGGCCAGCTCGGCCGCGATGGATCCGATTGAACAGCCGCCGACGCAGTTGCGCTGCTCTTGCAGGTCGACGAGCAGGTCACGCCACCGGTAGAGGTTGTCGAAGCTGTCGAGTTCGTCGAGGACGGGCCTCTGTGCGGCCAGGATGCCGTTGGTCTGGTGGGCGATCACGGCCCGGATCAGGTCGTCCTTGTCGGTGAAGTAGTGGTAGAGCTGCGATGCGCTGACACCCGCTCGTTGCTGGACGTCCTCGATGCCGGTGCGGGCCACGCCGCGGGCGGACACCAGCTCGGCGGCGGCAGAGATGATGCGAGCGCGGGTTGCCAGGCCCTTCGCCGTGAATCTCCGCGCTGTCCTGGGTGTGGGCTCGCGGGCCGCGTCCGCCCGGTCCATGCGGTCCGTCTGGCTTGCAGGTGTCGGCTGGTCCATGGGTTCAGCTGCCGTCCAGAACTGCTGTCATTCGCTCCAGGCTGTGGCGCAATTCGGCGCCCTTGGCGGCGGTGAGGCCGCTGGCTACGGCGATCTGGCGAGGAACCTCCTTGGCGGCTGTCCACAGGGAGCGGCCCTCGGCCGTCAGGCTGACGATCACCGAACGCTCGTCCTGCGGGCTGCGCTCGCGCAGGACCAGGCCGGCGCCCTCCATGCGCTTCAGCAGCGGTGAGAGCGTGCCCGAGTCCAGCGAGAGCAGTTCGCCGAGACTCTTCACGGGCAGATCGCCGTGCTCCCAGAGCACGAGCATGACCAGGTACTGCGGGTAGGTGAGCCCTAGCCCGGCCAGCAGGGGGCGGTAGGTGCGGTCAAAGGCCCGGGCCGTGGCGTGTACGGCGAAGCAGACCTGGAGGTCGAGTCGGAGATCGTCGACGGTTGCGCTGCCGGGCGACCCGTCCGGGCCCTGTTCTGTCTCATCGAGGTCAAGGCGGAGCGTGTCCCCCGGCCGGGCAACCGTCATGCGATTTCCTTTACTTGATGAAGCGGTGGATGGCCTCGTTGGCGTGGTCCTGGAACGAGGGGTTGGCCAGGTCGGGGAAGATGTCGGCCTGGTCGACCAGGGGGCCCTTCAGCTTGTTGCCCGCGCTGGCGTAGAACACGCCGCTGGACAGGGCCGGGTCGGTGACACCGTCGACCAGTCGCTTCGCGCCGACCTCAAGCTTGTGGGAGATCCCCAGGGCGGGCAGGACGTACTTGGACGCCATGCGCAGTGGGAGGGCGATGTCGTTGGAGGCTTGGGTGCCGGTGGTGGCGCCGGGGCTCACGGTGATCAGGCGGCGGTCGGGGTGTTGGCGGGCCAGGTAGGCCATCCATAGGGCTCCGATGTACTTGGCCTGCCCGAAGGCGAGGTTGAAGTCGGTCTTCCCGTCGGCGAAGTACCTGCCGTCGATGACGGTGGCGAGTTCGTCGGCAGAGGTCGAGGCGAAGGAGGGCCGTTGCATCCGCAGCATCGGAAGTCCCCTGGCTGCTTCGCTTCCGGCGAGGACCGCGACCTCGCCGAGCCGCCCTTCGGCCAGGAGCCCTTCGAGGAGGACGGCGTGGCCGAGAACGTTCGTCGCGAAGACGTTGGTGACCCCGTCGGAGGTCAATTCCATCGACTGCGGGCCGATGACGCCGGCGTTCATGACCAGCGCGTCGACGGATCCGTCGACGGCCTCAAGGCCAGCTCGGACCGAGTCCAGATCGGCGACGTCCATGACGACGATGTCGAAGATGCGCCGGCCGGTGGCGGCTTCGAGCTCGGCCTTTGCCGCCCTCGCCCGGTCCTGGTTGCGGCAGGCCAGGTAGATGCGGGCCGTCTCCGGTCGCAAGGCCAGTTGCCGGGCCACGTCCTTGCCGATCCCGACGTTGGCGCCCGTGATCATCACGGTCTTTCCCGGGAGTGTGCTCATCGGGATTCCCTCTCATCTTCGGTGGGGCTGTTCAGGTGGGACGGCTCTTGCTGCGTCGCGGGGCCGGTGCTCCGTTGGCGAGTCACGCGGCTTCATAGTCGAGGGCTCGGCTGCCGCTCCCGCGCGCCCCTGACTTTGGACGTCGGGTTCCGCCCGAAGCGAAGGGGGCTCAGTGCCTGTTTGTGATGCATGTCCGACAAGTTCACTGGTGGCTTGCTGAACAGCCGGCTGAAGGGCTGTACTGGATACTGACGGCCTCTCGACCAAGCTCACCGTGGTGTCCTTGAACCCCGGTCCAGGCATTTGCTGTCATTCCGGACTATCCGACCGTTCGCCGAAGCGTCGTCATGACGGCACAGCGAACGGTCCGTTCATGAGCTTGCGATCACTCCAGTGGCTTGACCTGCGGTTTCGAAGTAGAGAAACAGGCACTCAGGCACTCGGACGCCGCGGCTGGCGTCAGGTCGCTACGCGGCCTCCGTCGACGGGAACGGTGACGCCGTGGATGAAGCTGGCATCGTCGCTGGCCAGGAAGGCGATCGCGGAGGCGAGTTCCTCGGGCTCGGCTACGCGACCTGCTGGTGCGAGGCTTGCGAGGTAGTTGACCATCTCGTCGGGGATGCCTTCGGTCATCGCGGTGCGCGTGGGGCCGGGGGCGACGGCGTTCACGCGTACGCCACGCGGGCCGTATTCGGCGGCCCATGCCTTCGTCAGGAGTTCGAGGGCCGCTCGGCTCGCGCCGTACATCGCCATGCCCGGCTGTCCGAAACTGGCGACCATCGTGCTGACATTGACGATCGAGCCCCATCCGCGCTCGGCCATCGCGGGTGCCAGGGCCGCGACGAGGAAGAACGGGACCTTGACGTTGAGTCCGAAGGTCTCGTCGAACTCTGTTTCAGTCGCGGCATCGCTGGGCCCCAGCAAGGCGACTCCAGCGTTGTTGACGAGGATGTCGACGTGCCCGTCGCCGGCCTCGGTGGCCCATCGCGCCAGGTCCTGCGCGGATTCCAGGCCTCCCAGCGTGGTGAGCCGGAACGACGCCCTTCCACCGCCGGCTTCGATCTCGGCCACGACCCGCTCGGCTCGTTCCGCGTTGCGTCCGACAACCAGGACGTGAGCGCCGCGGGCAGCGAGGGCCAGGGCCGTCGCCTTGCCGATCCCGCTCGTGGACCCGGTGACGAGTGCGGTTCTGTCCTTCAGGTCAGCAGGCATGCGCTGTTTCCTCCTCAAAGTGGGTTACACAACTCAGTCTGATCCGATCGGACTGGGCTGTCAAACTCAGAATCGCTACTATGGGTGCATGGTGAACAAGGCGAACGATCGGCCGCGGCTCACGCCGAAGGGTGAACGCGTCCGGGCGCGGATCGTGGAAGGGGCTGCGGCCCTGATCCACGAGCGCGGGGTAGCGGGTACCACCCTGGAAGACGTCAAGGTGGCAGCGGAGGTCAGCGGTTCGCAGCTCTACCACTACTTCCCCGACAAGAACGAGCTCCTGCAGGCGGTCATCGGCTACCAGGCCGACACCCTCGTCGACCACAACCGACAGGCACTCGGCAGCGACGACGGAGTCGCAGCCTGGCGGAACATGCTGATCGCCGGGGTGACGCACGGCCAGGCCAAGGGCGGCTGCCCACTGGGTTCGCTCGGCGGCCAACTCGCCGAGAGCGACCCCGAGGCCCGAGCCCTCATCGCCGCCGGATTCGAGCAGTGGTCAACCGTCATCAGCGAAGGACTCAGGTCGCTTCATGCCGACGGGAAGCTCGCGCCCGGCATCGACCGGGACGCCCTCGCCACCACCATGCTCGCCACCCTCCAAGGGGGACTTCTCCTCGCCCAGGTACAACGGAGCACGCGCCCCTTCGAAGTCGCGGTCGACACCCTCCTCGCCCTTGCCATCCAGACTTGAGACTAACCATCGGCCTGGGGCCGTCAGTGATACCTGGACAAGTCACCCGTGGGCGTCCCCGCGGCTGCCCCGGCGGCGTCCCTCTCCCGAAGGTGCCGGGGGTGGGGCTCTTTGAATCCGAGATCCTCAGGGGCGACACCGGTCGCGGATGGCCGGTGCAGCGCGGCAGAGGCTGATGCGGCATCGCCGTCGGCGGGCTCGTAGGCGCCACGTTCAGCAGGGGCAGCAGTAGCGAGTCCTGACGGCACCTCACATCGGGGACACGAGGTCCTGGATCGCCAGGATCAAGCAGAGGCCAACCAGGACGATCAACTCCACGGCCAGGACAGCGATCAGTGCGGCGAGGACGCTGACCATGGGGAACAGGATCCGGAAGCGACGGCGTCGGCCCGGGTCTGGGTGGTAGCGGAAGCGTCGGTAGGCGTCGGCGAGACTCCGTGGCGGAAGGTACTCGGGGTGATCGGCGTCCAGCCAAGGATCCAGCAGCTGCGGCTCGGCCACTGCGTCGGCCCCCGCCGTGTCCTGAGCGCTGGCCGGTGCCCGCTGATGGCGCGGTCGGCGCGGAAGCGTCCCCGGCTTCGCCGGCACCCGCGGCATCGCCCACCAGTAGGCCCCACCCCGCAACGCGGGCTGCTGCGACCGGCGCACCAGGCCCACGACGGGGACCAGGTGCGCCGGTGCAGCCTGTCGACGTCGCCCGCCAGAACCACCAGGGGCCCGCGGGGATCGCAGAAAGCAGAGAGCCCGAGCTTCAGTCAGGCGCCCCCAGGGCAGGACCGGGTCCCGACCTACGCCGACTGAAGGCGAGTCGGGCCAGTCCAGTGAACGTTGGGGAGCGGGCCACCGGAGCGTCGCAGGGGACGAGTCTATGAGACGGAATGCAGTGGCCCCGAAAAGTCTCTCGGGTGCCGGGCGTTGGATGCGCCCCGGTCCGGTGCTGGTGGCATCGGACCGGGGCCATCGTGGCTGCTCCGCGATAGGCGGTGCGGGGGTGGTTCTAGAAGGCGAAGTAGGCGGTGTGGGTGCTGCCGTCGGTCAGGGTGAGGGTGAACTGCTGGCAGGTGCCGTGGAAGGAGGCCGGGGTCTTCCAGATGTAGGTGTAGACGCCGAGCAGGGGGCTGTAGGTGAGGGTGCCGGTGGCGGCGGTGCTGCTACCGGTGGGGGCGTGGGTGAGGCAGTTGACGGGCCCGGTGGTGGGCGATCCTGCGGCGATGACGCCCAGGCCCTTGTTGCCGTGCAGGCTGAAGGGGACCGCGACGGCAAGGCCCGCGATCCTGGGGTTCACGAAGGGCGGGTTCAGTACGGGCAGCAGGAAGCCGGTGAAGGTGAACGGGGTGACGTAGGTGTAGCGGTCGCCCGTGCTGGTGGCGGAGGTGCCGCCGGTGGTGGTGGCCTGCACGTCGACGGTTCCCGCTGCCTGGGCGGGGGCGGTGGCGGTGCAGGTGGTGGCGGTGCAGGAGAGCGCGGTGGCCGGGTGGCCGGGGCCGAAGGTCAGGGCGGTGGTGCCGGTCAGGTTGGTGCCGTGGACGGTGACCGTGGTGCCGCCGGCGGTGGTGCCGGTGGCGGGGGTGACCGAGGTGACGGCGGGGGCGGCGACGTAGGTGTACTGGTCGGCGCTGCTGGTGGCGCTGGTGCCGCCGGTGGTGGTGGCCTGCACGTCGACGGTTCCCGCTGCCTGGGCGGGGGCGGTGGCGGTGCAGGTGGTGGCGGTGCAGGAGAGCGCGGTGGCCGGGTGGCCGGGGCCGAAGGTCAGGGCAGTGGTGCCGGCCAGGTCGGTTCCGGTGACCGTCACGGTGGTGCCGCCGGCCGTCGGGCCGCTGGCGGGGCTGACGGCGGTGACTACGGGCGGGGCCAGGTAGGTGTACTGGTCGGCGGCTGTGGTCGCGCTGGTGCCGGCCGGGGTGGTCACGGTGACGTCGAGCGTGCCGGCGCTGTGGGCCGGGATGGTGGCGGTGACGGTCCGGTCGTTGACCACGTGGACGGCGGTGGCCGCGGTGGTGCCGAAGTGGACGGCGCCGGTGCCGGCCAGGCCGGTCCCGGTGATGGTGAGGGTCCCGCCGCCTGCGGGCAGGCCCTGCCCGGGGCTGATCGCGGTCACCCCAAGGGGTGCGGGTGCGATGGTGACGTCGTACGGGGTGGAGCCGGTGGAGATGGTTGCGGTGACGGTGTTGGTGGCGGTGTCGATGACCGAGACGGTATTGCCGCTGATGTTGGTGACGTAGGCGTTGCCGGTGACCGGGTCGACCACGATGCTGCCGGGGGCCGTACCGACGGGGATGGTGGCGGTGATCGTGTTGGTGGCGGTGTCGATGACCGAGACCGTGCTGTTGTTCTGGTTGGTGACGTAGACACGGGTGCCGTCGGGGGTGGCCGACAGCTTGTACGGCCCGGACAGGCCGGGGATGGTGGCGGTGACCGTGTCGGTGGAGGTGTCGATGACCAGGACGGTGTTCTTGTTGTAGTTGGCCACGTAGGCGTGGGTGGCGTCGGGGGTCAGGGCCACCCCGGCGGCTTGCGGGACGATGGGGACGGTGGCGGTGACGGTACTGGTGACGGTGTCGATCACGGACAGCGAGCCGCCGACGAAGTTGGCCACGTACGCCTTGGTGCCGTCGGGGGTGAACGCGATGCTGTTGGGCTGGTTGCTGGTGGTGATGGTGCCGGTGACGGTGTCGGTGGCGGCGCTGATCACGGTGATCCCGCCGATGCCGGGCCCGACGTTGTCGCCCACGTACACCAGCGAGCCGTCCGGGGACACCGCGATGGTCGAGGCGCCCGGTCCGACCGGGATGGTGGCCGTGACCGTGTCCGTGGCGGTGTCGACCACCGAGACGGTATTGGTGCCCTGGCTGGTGACGTACACGGTGGAGGCGTCCGGGGACACGGCAACCGCGGTGGGGAACGTGCCGACGGGGATGGTCGCGACCACGGTGCCGGTGGCGGTGTCGAGGGCGCTGAGCGAGTTGCCGCGCAGGTTCGCGACATAGGCGATCCGGTCCCCAGTGGCGGCGTGCGCCGGGGTGGCCAGGGCGGTCAGGCCGGTCAGGGCAAGGGCCCCGGCGGCGGCCAGCGCGGTCACCCGCGAACCCCTGCGGGCTCTGGGCGCACGGGGTGGGTTGGTCAAGAAGAACATGAAGGTCTCCCCCCTCATCTGCGCACCGAGGCGGCAGGAGACCGGTGGGCCCCCCTGCGACCGCCGCGAGCGCGGTACCGCAACGGCGCCGCCACCCCGGGGCACAGGCGCAGAAGACAGCAGGAAGCAACGACCCGCACGTCAACTCGGCTGCGCAAAAGAGGACTTGGGGCACAAGGGCCGTCTCCACCACCATGGCACACACACAACCTTCACCGGGTGCGAACAACCACATCAACCCGACGAAAAGCCCACCAACAACACCAGATGATCAAAAGGTGCACAGGTGTCGATCGAAAATGCTCAGAAATAGCCGCAGACCGGGCCCGGGGTAGGGATCCCGGATCAGCGAAACCGCGACCGGTGCCGGGCACGGTCCGCACCACCCCGGCGGCACCAGCGCCGTGGTCACGGCCGATCACTTCACCAACGTGCCCCCGATGCCAGGGTCCAGAGGGATGACAGCGGGGCGGCTTTGCGCTAATGATTGTTGTGGACATATCAGGGTTCGCCTGCGGCTGCAGGACGGCCCTGGACCGTCGCAGCCCCGTATCCTGCTCGCGGCGGCGGTCGGACCCGTGGGCGGCACTGCGCGGCGAACCTCGGCCGGGCTGTGTCGCCCAGTGGTCCTCCCGTGCCCAGGTACGACCGTGTCGCTGCGGGTGCCAGGGCCCGCCGGGTCCGACCGGGGCGCGCGGATCCGAGGGGAGATCCGATGACCTCGCAGTATTCGAGTCCGCGTTCCGGCAGCCGGTTACGCCGCCGCCTGGCCGCCATGGCCGGCACGACCGCCCTGGCCGCTGCGGGCCTGGTGGGCCTTGCTGCCCCGGCCGCGCACGCCGCGGGCGCCTCGACCGTCTACGTGGCCAACTTCGGCGCGAACACCGTCTCGGTGGTCAACGCCGGCACGGACACGATCACCGGCAGCATCACCGTCGGCAACAGCCCCGCCGTCATAGCGGTCAACCCGGCCCACACCCTCGCCTATGTCGCCGACTTCGGCGACGGCACCGTCTCGGCGATCAACACGGCGACCAATTCGGTCACCGCGACCATCCCCGTCGGCAGCAGCCCCCTCTCCGTCGCGTTCACCCCGTCCGGAGCCGCCGCGTACGTCACGGACAACGGCGCCAACACGGTCTCGGTCATCAGCACCGCGACCAACACGGTCACCGCGACCATCCCCGTCGGGAGCGCGCCGAACGGGGTGGCGGTGACCCCGTCGGGCACCACCGCCTACGTGTCCAACAACGCCGACAACACGGTCTCGGTCATCAGCACCGCAACCGACACGGTCACCGCGACCATCCCGGTCGGGGCCGCCCCCACCGCCATCGCGGTCAACCCCGCCGGAACCCTGGCCTACGTCGCCGACAACAGCAGCGACAACTCCGTCTCGGTGATCAACACCGCGACGAGCACCGTCACCGCGACCATCGCAGTCGGGGGCGCCCCGAACGGCGTCGCGTTCAACGCCGCCGGCACCCTCGCCTACACCGCCGACTTCGGCGGGAACACCGTCTCGGTGATCAACCCGGCGACCAGCACCGTCACCGCCACCGTCCCGGTCGGCAACGGCCCGGCCGAGGTCGCCGTCGACCCCTCGGGCACCGCCGTCTACGCCACCAACCTCAATGACAACACCGTCTCGGTGATCAACCCCGCGACCAACACCGTCACCGCCACGGCCAGCGGGTTCACCGGCCCGTACGGGACAGCCGTCGTCCCCGCACCGGCCGCCCCGCCCGCGGTGACCGCCGTCAGCCCGGCCCTGGGGGACGTCACCGGGGGCACGAGCGTCACCATCACCGGCACCGGCTTCACCGGCGCCACCGCGGTCAAGTTCGCCACCCTGGCCGCGACCTCGTTCACCGTCGTCAGCGCCACCCAGATCACCGCCACCGCCCCGGCCCGCTCCACGCTCGGCCCGGTCGACGTCACCGTCACCACCCCGGCCGGCACCAGCGCCACCAGCACGGCCGACAAGTACGCCTACGTCAACACGGTCGCCAAGGCCACCGCGGACGGGCGGATCGACGTCGGCGGCCACGACGCGAACATCTCCTTCACCGCCCGCCGCACCACCCTGGGCGGCACCATCAAGGGCAACCTGACCTACAACAACCACGATGCGAACGTCAAGATCAAGCAGGCCACCATCACCACGTTCTACCTGACCGCTCCGAACACCGCCTACGCCGCGGGCACCGCCCAGTGCACCATCGGCGCAACCACCAGCACCTGCCCGTTCAGCATCACCGTCGTCGACAACGGCGACCACGGCGACTGCGCCCCCCACCTGGACACCGTCACCCTGACCTACAACACCACCACCGTCGGCGGCCGACTCGAAGACGGCCAGGTCGAGGTCTCCCCGGAGACCGGCGGCAACGGCCACTCCACCACCCGGACCCTCACCCCCGCCACCGCCCACCAGCTCAAAGCCATCCCGGCCACCGATCCGGTCGTCGACGCGACACCGATCAGCGCCGCCATGGACGGCGGATTCTCCGCATCCCTGCTGGGCGTCAACCTGTCCGGCGCACGCTGCGCCACCTCCGCCCTGGCCTACACCGACGGCACCGCCTACGGCGACACCACCTGCCGACTGCTGGGCCTGCTCGGCATCAACATCGACCTCGACGTCCACCTGACCGGCGCCACCATCGCCACCGGCGGCACCACCGCCACCGTCACCGGAACCGCCACCGTCACCGTCGCCGGCCTCCTGCCGGTGACGCTGCCCGCCACCGAGGTCCTGAACAGCAGCGGCACCACCGGCCTGCAACTCACCATCGGCGGCGTCGCCCTGCCGACCCTGCCGATCGGCACCGGAGCCGTACAGATCGGCTGACCACCGAAACCGGCGAACCAACGGAGCACGGCCACCGCTCAACCATGACCATAGTTCCTGATATTCAACCGAATATGGCCGCTGAGCTGGGAAAATAGCGGGAATTTGGGTGTGTGAACGGTCTTCGGGTGCGGCAGTGATGGAGTGATGGCGGGTCACTCGATGCCCTTGGAGGCGGCCGTGGTTTCGGTGGACAGCTTGCTCGACGAGCACGAGGTAGCGGTCCGTGCGCGGATCGATGGCCTGCGGGAGGAGGCCGTGCGCGTCACGGCGGATCTGGAGGAGGCCGAGCGGGCGCTGGCGCATGTTGCCATTACCCGGGCGACGCTGGGACTGGTGGTCGCGGGGCGGCCCGTCGTGGTCCAGGCCGAGATCCCGGCCACGCAGTCGCCGGCCGGGACGGTAGGGGGTGGGACCGCCTGCGCGGTGAGTCTGCCGCCTTGGCGTGAGGACCTGACGGTGGCCGCGCTTCCCGACCACTACCAGCGGTTGTGGCTGGCCTTGCGGGATGCGGTGGCACCGGTGCGGGCGAGGGAGTTGGCCGTGCTTCTGGGGCTGGAGCCCAGTGCCTCGAAGGTCGAGGGTGTGCGTGCGAAGCTCAAGCGGCTGGTGGACCGCGGCTGGGCGGTGGAGGAGTCGGCCGGGGTGTTCCGGGCCGGCACGGGGTTGCGGTAGGCGGGCCTGGGTGCTCAGCGGGCGAGGCGGCGGGCCATGACGAGCGTCATCGCCCAGTGGACCATGGCCTGGTGGCTGGTCGGCAGGCGTTCGTAGTCGCGCACGCAGCGTCGTCGTCGCACGATCCACGACAGTGTGCGCTCCACCACCCAGCGGCGTGGCAGGACGACGAAGCCCTTCATGTCGTCGGTGCGTTTGACGATCTCCAGCTGTAGCCGCAGCTTCTCCTTCGTCCAGGTGACCAGTCGGCCCGCGTAGCCGCCGTCGGCCCACACGTGGCTGACGCGCGGGCATGCGCGGTGCAGGCGTTCCAGCAGTGGCATCGCGCCGTCGCGGTCCTGGACGTCGGCGGCGGTGGCCACCACGTCGAGCAGCAGGCCCGTGGTGTCCACCGCGATGTGCCGCTTGGTCCCGTTGACCTTCTTGGCCCCGTCGTAACCGCGCCTGTCTGCGCCGACGGTCTCCGCGGCCCGCAGGGACTGTGCGTCGATGACCGCGGCTGTCGGCTCCGGCGGGCGGCCCTGCTTCTCGCGGCAGCGCCGGCGCAGACGGTCGTGCAGCACCTTCAGCAGGCCCTGGTCGCGCCAGCGTCGAAAGAACCGGTAGGCCGCCGCCCAGTGCGGGAAGTCCACCGGCAGCGCGCGCCACTTGGTGCCGTTGTCGTCGACGTAGAGCATCGCGTCGATCATCTCGCGGTGGCAGTAGCCCTCCGGCTGGCCGCCACGGCCCTGCATCCAGGCGGGCAGCGGAAGAGACGGGGCGATCGCCCGCCACTGCGCGTCCGTCAGATCCGTGGGATAGGCCGGCCGACGCATCGCACGATTGCCAGCGTTTCCGTACTGGTGAGCGACACAAGTACACGACAGGACAGCTGAGTTGCGCTCATCGACAGCGGGCGCGTACAAAAGGGGCAACAGGGCCTCCAGCGTGCTCGTTCGGACTCGACATCCTCTGAGCTACGCAGAAGGCCCTGTCTTCATGCGCGGATCCTCCAGTGCGCCCCCGCCACACGCCACATTCGGTTGAATATCAGGCACATAGACCCGAGCCCCGGCCGGACCGTTCACCATGAACGGTCCGGCCGGGCAACCTCGACTCAAGCCTGACCTCCCGAAGGATCAACGCGGGGCTACACCAGCGCGCGAAGACCCCGGGACAAGACCGCGTCCTCGCCCCGCTCCGCACAGCCAAGGACGCCCCCTGCCACCGTGGCAGGGGGCGTCCTGCCACACCCGCCAAAGACCGACGCCTCCCGACCAGGCGGACCAGCAACGGCGCTCAGCGGAGCACCCCACTTCCCTGACCGACGGACGAAGCGGGCTGACGAGCGACCCTGGCCGATTGCCGAGATCCTCATCAAAGGCGAGGCGGTTGGGGGACATGGAACACCTCGGTCAGAGCTACGACGTAGTGCAGGTGGGGCTTCTCGGTCTCCCCATTGGGAGATCCAAGGGCCGCTCTGCAATCGACGGTGCCCGTTCTGGACCGGCATCGCACACCTCTGCCCGCACCGTCAGCGGTCTTGTTTCTGTGCGGCGGCCGAACCCTGCAGCCGCTGCCTCGGGTGTTCCGGAGCTCCGCCGTCGATGCCGATCCCGTCCCGATGCCGGCATAGGTTCACAAGGGGTGGGTTCAACAGCGGCACAAGCCAGTGATCGTGGCGGTCGTGCCTGCCGTCAGGGTTCGCAGCTGGAGCCGATGGCGGTGTTTTGGGAGCGGACTGATAGGTCAGTGCGACGGCGGCCGGGTCGGTCCAGGCTCTGGAGGACGGGGTGTCAAGTCCTCAGGTGGCCAGTCTGTGGACTGGAAGCGGACAACTGCGCGGAGCGCCGACGGACCGAACGGCTGGGGTTGTTGTTCTACTGCGGTGAGGCGGGTGGATATGCCAGGGTAGCGACCGCAGGGTGCACGGTCAGATCCGTTGTTCAACAGGGTAGTTGTCGTGTCTTCGGCCTTCCCGGAGTCGGCCTTTCGGTTCTCGTTCCTGCTCTTCCGTTCGCAGAGTGCTCGGTGTCGAAGTGTGTGGCACGGGTGGTCCTGAGGTGTGGTGCGCTCGTGGATCGCTTGGTGCCGGTGTGCCTGCCGGGGCCGGCGACCACGTGTCTTTCGACGTCCTTGTGGTGGGCGTTCACAGGCGGTCCGCCGTGGGGGCGGGCTCTGCGGTCGAGGAGAGTGTGGCTGATGCAGGACAGAACACTGACGAAGGTCTACCGGGACAAGGCGTACGTGTCGACGACGACGGTGCGTCACGGCGGCACGACGGTGGCGTTCGCGATGGACAACCAGCAGCGGATCTACTACAGCGTGCTGGACCTGGAGTCGGCCCAGGATGTGCGCGGGCCGCTGGATGCGGCGTACTGGAACGCGGATCCGGGCCTGCTGGCGTTCCCCTCGGAGATCGTCGACCCGGGGTCGCCGGCGCCGGTGGCGATGGTGATGCCGACGGTCAAGAAGGGCAGCCGGGTCGAGACGGCGCCGGAGAAGCTGTTCGCGGGTGAGAGCGATCCGTTCCTGTCGAGCACGGCGCGGCTGACCGCGGCGGCGCCGATCCAGGTGGTCTCCGACGGCCGGTACATCCTGGTGTTCCGGCAGTCGATCGGCGCGGACGACCCGAACGCGGTGTTCCAGACGTCGGGGACCGCGCTGTCGGGGGATCCGGCGCGCACCGACTACACGATGACCACCGGGCCGAATCCGGCGAAGATCGCGCCGGTGGACGCCTCACTGCTGGTGGACCGGTTCGTGCTGGTGGGCTCGGTCCTCAAGCCGGTGGTCGAGGTGCGCTACCAGCGCAGCCGCAGCAAGTTCGCCCCGGCCGCCGAGGGCACGGACACGCTGGGCACCCGGGACATGGACGGGAAGCTGTTCTACGAGCCCACGAGCAAGCTCTCGTTCGTGCGGCGGGTCCAGGACGGCGGGTTCGCGGTGCTGCTGCTGCCCACCGCGGTGGACGGGGTCTCGCGCTGGCAGCTGTTCGTGAACAACACGGCCAAGGGGCAGATCGACTCGTTCAGCTGCGAGCAGGGCAAGGACGGGCTGTTCAACATCGCGGGCACCCAGCTGTACACGAGTCCGGACCCCAGGTTCGCGTCCTCGGTGCTGGAGCGGGAGCCGGGGATCGACCCGAACACCAGGCTTCCGCTGGTGCCGGTGCCGGCCTCGACCGACCGGGCGGGCACCGCGCTGCGGTTCTCGGCGGGGCCGCCGTGCGTGCTGAAACTGGTGAACATCAACATGGCGGCCGGGACGGGCGCGTGCACCTTCGAGGCGTGGGTGCGGCCCACCATGCCGTCGGGAACGATCGCGGCCACCTACGACGAGAGCCGCGCGGACGGATTCCACCTGGGGGTGAATGCTTCGGGCCGGCTGTGGATCGGCCAGGGCAGTGGCGGTTGGAGTGTGACCGGCTCGCAGGCGCTGACGATGGGCGTCTACACGCATGTGGCGGCGGTGTTCGACCAGTTGACGGTCACGCTCTTCGTCAACGGCGTGAGCGTGGGAACCGGCGCGGTGCCGGTGGCGGTGGGACCGTCCTGCGTGGACTACCTGGGCAGCCGCAGCGTGGCGGGCCAGGTAGTCGAGCAGTTCGTCGGGGACATCGACGAGGTGCGGCTGTGGAACCGGGCCCGCACGGCGGCGGACTTCGCCGACCGCGGCCGGCGCCTGGTGGGCATAGAACCGGGCCTGGTGACCTATTACCGGTTCGACGAGGGCGCGGGCGGCCTGACCGCGAACCAGTGCGACAACGCTTCGCCCGCGATGCTGAACGGCCCGGTGTGGGTGGCCTCGGACGCGCCGGCGGGGGACGGCCCGGGCCTGTCGCGGGACGTGTTCACCTTCGGCCCCAGCACGGCCGTGCGCCAGGCGGCCGGGCCGCTGGCCGCGACGCTCTACTTCCAGCAGGAGCCCGCCCCCACCGGCTACGGCGCCGCGCCCACACAAGAGAAGCGACAGGCCCGGGTGCTGCTGGCCTGCGCCACAACGGGTCCGGCGCCCACCGGCGGGTCGGCGGACCGCCGCTACGTGGCCACGGTGGACTTCGCGCTGACGCGCGACGGGCGGCTGGCCATGGTACCGACCCTGGTGCCGCTGGCCGAGGTCGGCAAGCCCGCCCCCACCCAGAACCTGGACACGATCACCGCTGCACAGAACCGCGTCACGGCGGCGCAGACCCAACTGGCGACCGACCAGGCGCAGGCCGACCTGTTGCAGCCCACCTTGAACTACATCGCCGACATCGCCCGCTTCAGCTTCCGCGACCAGCAGCGCGCCCTCCTGGTGCGCACCGTGCCGCCGCTGCGGCTGGCCGCCGACCGGCTGGGTTTCGACCAGGCGCAGCTGGCTGCGGCGCAGCAGGCGCTGGCGACGCTGACGGGAGGGATGCAGGGCGGTTCGGAGGTGGTGCTAGCCATGCCCAAGGTCTCCACCGACCGCGAGGGCCTGAGTGTGTACGCGTCGCTGCTGACGTTCGCGTGGACCACAGACGCGCCCTCCTTGCTGGAGAGTTCGACCGGTGACGTGGTGCTGTACTTCCGAGGCGGGAACGGGCAGTTCTTCTCGGCCTACTACGCCGCCGACGTCTCGCGGGCGACGCGGACGATCGCGGTGGGCACCGGTCAGCTGACGCTGCTGGCGCGCGACAGCGCCGCGACACTGGCCGATTTCGCGCTGAGCGTCGCCGACGGCGCCACCGCCGACCTGTGCCAGGTCACGGTCACCGCCGGTGCGGTCACCGAGACGTTCCCCGGCGTCCCGCGCCAGGCCACCGCCTTCGCGCAGGTGCTGAACGGGGTCCGCCCGCCGGGCACCGTCCTGGGCACCGTCGGCTCGGCCCAGGGCCAGATCATCGAACTGGCCGCCGCGCTGACCCAACCCCTGGCCGCGGGCGCGGCGATCTCCGTGGGCGGCCAGGTCCGCACCGTGGCCGCGGCGGTGTCGGCCGGAGCCAACAAGATCACCGTCACTGCGAACGGCGACTTGAGCGGCACGGTCGGCCAGCAGCTGCGGACCGCGTTGTACGACTATGCGACCGCGACCTGCACCACGGTGGGCGCGGTGCTGGACCGGGGCTCGCAGATCGTGGGCGTGAACCTCCTCAACCCGAGTGCGCCGGTGCCCAACGGGGCCGCCGCCGACGGGGCGGGCCCGCTGGTTCCGCGCTGGCACGGCAACTCTCCGGGGCGCGCGCTGTCCTTCGACGGCAAGGCCCAGTACCTCAGCCTGCCGCAGGCCGGCTGGCCGAAGGTCACCTCGCCGGCCGACCTGACGGTGGAGGCGTGGGTGAACCCGTCCATGACCAGCAGCCGGTCCCGGATCTGGCACGCCGCCGTCCCCGGCGCCCCCTACACCCTGGCCCTGGAACCGGGCGCGCCCACCAGCGCCTTTGCCCTGGACGGGAGCAGCTGGGTGGACTGCGGCAGCGGCATCGCCCTGGCCGGGCAGAGCTTCACCATCGAGGTGTGGGCCAGGCGCCTGAACGGCGGCCGCCAGGACACGCTGTTCGGACACGGCGGCCTCACTATGACGGATCCGAACCTGTACCTGGGCTTCAACCAGGCCAACCAGATGCTCTTCGGCTGGTCCGGCGACGAGCTGGCCACCCCGTCGCTGGCCGTGGACCTGGGCTGGCACTGCTGGTCGGCCTCCTTCGACGTGTCCACCGGGATCCGCACCCTGTACTGCGACGGGATCCAGGTCGCCCAGGGCCAGGCGAACGCCCCGTACTCCGGGGCCGGGCGCACCATGCTGGGCGTCGCCGGCTGGGGCGGGGGCTGGGCCGCGGATGCCATCGTGGACGAGTACCGGTTGTGGGGTCGGGTCCGCACTCCGGACGAGATCGCGGCGTTCGTGAACCGTCAGCTCAGCGGGCAGGAGCCCGGACTGCTGGGCTACTGGAGCTTCCCCGGCGCCTCCACCGTGGACCGTTCCGGCAACGGCCACGACGGGATCATGGTCGGGAAGCCCATCCTGACCCAGAGCGCCCAGCGCGGCTTCTCGCTGGCAGCCGGTGTCGGCACGCAGTTCTTCCGCAGCCAGGAGGCGTTCCCCGCAGGCGACTGGTCCCATGTGGCGATGGCGTTCCGCCAGGACTGGGCGATGGCCATGGACGGGGACGGCTACCTGGACGCGGGCGGCCCCGACGGCCTGGACCTGGTCGACGACCTGACCCTGGAGGCGTTCGTCCGGCTCGACACCCTGGGCACCGTCCACGGCCTGATCGGCAAGGGCGCCATCGGTTCGGGCAAGGCGGCCTCAGCCGTGCCCTACAGCTTCTACGTCGAGTCCGACGGCCAGCTCGCGTTCACCTTCGAGTCCGGCGCCGGGGGCAGGGGCCAGCAGCAGGTCTTCCGCTCGGGCAGCGTCCTCAAGGCGGGGGTGTTCACAAAGGTTGCGGTGACCCGCAAGAGCGGCGAGGACAAGTCCGGCACCGTCGGCATCCGCTTCTACATCAACGGCCAGGTCGTGGGCGGCGACCCGCAGACGTACGGCGGGCCCAAACCTGTGGGCAACGACGCCAACTGCGAGATCGGCCGCTACCGGATCAGCACGTCGGCGCTCGGCCTGCGCGGCACCCTGGCCGAGGCGCGGATCTGGAACGTGGCCCGCGACAAGGGCCAGATCGGTGCGCCGGTCACCGCCAAGTCGCAGGGCCTGGTGGCCTGGTGGGGCTTCCACGAGAGCGCCGGCGCGACCACCGCCGACGGCTGCGACTCCTACCCCGCCCAGGTCCGCGGCCCGCTCCGGGTGCGCACGCCCGACCCGGCTGGCAACAGCCTGACCTTCTACCACAGCGGCAACCCCAGCATCGCCGTCCTGGACACCGTCATCGACGATCTCACCGTCATGGGCCCCAACCAGGTCACCGCTGCCGCGAGGACGGACGCCTCCGGCCAGCCCACCGAGGTCCTCACCGGCGCGCTGGACGAACTGCGGGTCTGGCGCACCTGCCGCACCCAGGAACAGCTCCTGGACAACATGTTCACCCGCCTGCGCGGTGAACGCGGCGACCTGATGGCCTACTACCCCTTCGACAACGCCTCCACCGTCCCCGGCGCCACCGTCACCGACGCCGGACTGCAGGGCTGCGACCTGACCCCCTCGGCCACCGCCCCGGGCATCGTCCTGTCCACCGCACCGATCTCCGACGACACCGCCGAGGTCCGCTCCGCGCTGACCGGCACCCTGACCCCCTTCAGCGCCCTGGTCACCGGCACCCCCAGCGCCTCGGAGTACGCCGACCTGCAGCGCGACGCCCACGGCAAGACGATCGGCGTCATGAAGAGGTCCTACACCTCGCTGCGCGGCACCTCCTGGGTGCTGACCACGGGCTTCAAGGTCGGGGACCTGACCACCACCTGGGTCGGGCAGGCCCAGTTCAACCCGCAGCTGGTCGGCTACCTGGAGGGCGCCCCGCCGGTCCCCTCGGAGAACCTGATCGCCGGTACCGCCGACGACTACAGCGGCGCGTCCACGGTCGGCTTCGTGCAGGCCAACACCGTCGCCAACACGATCTCCTCGGACAGCAAGACCAGCGTCGACGCCTCCGCCAAAGCCACCTTCGAGGGCTCGGTGGGCGACGACACGTTCGTCGTCGCCGCCCCGCTCGGCGCGGGCACCGCCAAACCCCTCAGCTCCCTCAAGGCCAGCGCCGGCGGCACCGTCGAGATGAAGTACTCCAACAGCTGGAGCAACGACACCCAGGTCAGCCAGGGCGCCACCACCACCCGCACCAGCTCGGTCACCCTGGCCGGCCACTGGGAGCCCACCGACCCCACCGCCCAGCTCAACCCCACCGCCGGCCGGCGCTGGGCCCCGGCCAACACCGGCTTCGCCATCGTGCAGTCCGACACCGCCGACCAGTACGCGCTGCGCCTGGCCCACAGCGGGGTCCTGGTGGCCTACCGGATGGTGCCCAACCCCGACATCCCCCGGGACTGGAACGTCATCGCGTTCCCGATCAACCCCCGCTACACCAAGCAGGGCACCCTGGACGGCCTGGTCGGCTACAGCGCCCAGGGCACCGCAGCGACCCTGCAGCCCTTTGCCGACCCGTCCTTCCCCAACGCCGGCGACGGCGGCGCCTACAGCTACTACCGGCCCCGCGAGGCGTACGCGATCAAGCGCCGCATCCAGCGCGAGGAGCAGCAGCTCCAGGGCTTCTACGAGTCGGTGTCCACCGACACCCACGCCCCCGACCCGGTGGCTGCGGCGGCCGACCGGGTACTGAAGGGCATGATGGGCGGCACCGGCAGCAGTACCGGCCTGACCTCGGGCGGCAGCGACCCGGCGGCGGGGCGCGCGGCCAACAAGTCCGCCGCGCGGCGCAACATCGTCAACACCTACGTGTGGACCGCGGCCGGCGGGCTGTTCGCCGAGACCACCGCCACCACCGACCAGGTCACCCAGTCCACCGCCGGGGACTACAGCGTCAGCGGCAGCGCGACCTTCCAGACCGGCTTCGAGGTCGAGATCGGCCCCGTCGGCTTCAAGGCCGGCTTCGAGGCCACCCTGGGCGGCGGCTACAGCGTCACGCGCCGCAAGACCAAGGACGCCACCCGCACCTTCAGCCTGGACGTCGTCGCCCAGCCGGGGCACAACCTGCAGAAGTACAACGGCACCGACCCCGTCTTCGACGCCAACAACCAGCCCGTCCTGGTCCCCGGACGCGTCGACGCCTACCGGTTCATGTCCTTCTACCTGGACACCTCCAGCGACAACTACGAGGACTTCTACGGCAAGGTCATCGACCCCCAGTGGATCGAGACCAGCAACGACCCCAATGCCAAGGAACTGGCCAAGGCCCGCCAGAGCGACCGCAAACCCCCCTGCTGGCGCATCCTGCACCGCGTCACCTTCGTCAGCCGCGTCCAGGACACCACCAGCACCACCGCCTCGCTGGGAAGCGCCCTGGGCGCACTGGGCATCACCAGCGACTACCAGCTGATGAAGCAACTCGAACCCCACATGGTCGGCGCCACCAGCAACCTGGCCGACCTCACCACCGCCGCCAAGACCCTCATCGCCACCCAGTTCACCACCCTGACCCCCTACACCGACACCATCACCACCCGCCTCGCCGCCTACTACAACATCCCCACCCCGGCACCCACCCCGACCCTCACCCCCGCGCCGACCCCGACCCTCACCCCCGCGCCGACCCCGGCCCCGGCCCCGCGCCGGCCCCCGCCGGCACGTTGACCGCCAGCGCCAGCACGCTCGCCCACGGGGCAACCATCACCTTCCAGTACGCCACCGCCCCGGCCACCGCCGGCACCAAGAACTGGATCGGCATCTACCCCACCGGAGTGACCCCCGGCACCGGGGAGTCCCTCACCTACCAGTACGCCCCCACCACCAGCGGCAGCCTGACCTTCACCACCACCGCCGGCAGCCTCGCCAACCCCGGCAACTACGCCGCCTGGTACCTCCTCAACGACGCCTACACCGTCCTGGCCGGACCCACCCCCTTCACCGTGACCTGACCACCACCCGCACCACCGCCCACGCCCCACCGCAAGCCCCCCAACGGAACAACGAGGCGGCGGCGTGGGCGGGGCGGTGCTCCGTACAGCGACCCGGCCATAGTGCCCGTTTCTCAACCTGATATCTGGATCTTCGAATGGGTCTACGGTGGTGGTGTGTCCGGGTCTGGCGGGCACCTGCTGACGGGCCGTCTCATCCGCCATCGCCTTGAACGCCACGTCGGGGCGCCGCAGCAGTCCGGTGGTCACGGTGGCCGCGCCGCGAGATCGTCGACGGGATCCGCTACCTGGTCGATAACGGCATAAAGTGGCGCGCTATGCCTGCGGATTTTCCGCCCTGGGGCACGATTTACGGGTTCATGGCCAGGTGGGCGGCCACCGAGGTGATGGGGCTGATCCGCGACCACCTGCGCCGCGAGGTCCGCCTTGCCTCGGGCAGGAACCCCAAAGCGGCGGCGGCCATCATCGACTCCCAGAGCATCAAGGGCGCCGAGACCGTCTCCAAAACCACACGCGGGTTCGATGCGGCGAAGAAAATATCGGGCAGGAAGCGGCACCTGGTGGTCGACACCCGGGGCCTGATGCTGCTGGTCATGGTGACTCCGGCCTCGATGACCGACAGGGACGCGGCCAAGGAGGTCCTGTTCCGATTGAGGATCATGCACCCGGAGATCGCGATCGTCTGGGCCGACTCCGCCTACGCCGGGCAGCTCGTCACCTGGGCCAGGACCTACCTGAACCTCACCATCAAGACCGTCAAACGCCCACCCGGGGCGAAGGGCTTCGTCATCCTGCCGCGCCGGTGGGTGGTCGAGCGTTCGATCTCGTGGATGATGCGGGCCCGCCGGCATTGCCGCGACTACGAGAGGCGCCCGGAGATCAGCGAGAGTCTGATCATCTGGGCGGCCGTGACCCTCATGACCCGCCGCCTCACCCGCACACCCGCCAGTAAGAAACCAACCGCGCAGCCGGGCCCCGCCCTGTTCCAGCCCGCGCCGATCGCCGCTTGAGCGAGCCCACTGACCTGCCGCCCCGGGGGCACCCCCGCTGCTGGCAGCGGCGGGGCAGCCGCCGACCAGCGGCTGCCCCGTCTGGGTACTCCTCACGGCCCCTGGCAGCACCGGCGATGATCCGACGGTGTCGACAGCCAGCGGCCATGGGCCCTGCTTCCGCGCGGCCGGGCCCTCGACTTCGAGGACGTCCTGGGCGACCCTGGCAGCAACGCCGCCGGAAGAGGGCGGCCCGCACCGGACGCCTTCCGGTACGGACCGCCCTGCCGCCGATACCCCCCAGTTCGGCGGCATCGCGCAGCACCGGTGGAGAACCCAATTCCGCACCGGCGCCCCGCGGCCCCACGCTTCCCCAGCACTCAAGGACGTGTGCACGGGGGTGATGCGACCGGCGGTACGCGAGGGTGGCGTGGTGCTGCCTTCCCCTGCCGAGCCGGTGCATTTTCCCACGTCAAGCGCACACGGCCGGGGTCTGGGGCAGCTCCGCCAGCATAGGACGCAGGCACACTTCTGGATAGACCACCCACGAGACCGAGGTGCGGGAAGGCGCCCTGGCTCCGCCGCACGGGGGCTACTTGGGGCCGGCGGGGGTGAGGTAGGTGTCGGTGGCGCTCTGGTCGCCGGTGTACTGGCGGATCTCGCTGATCTTCCCGTCGGTGAAGGTGATGGCGTTCATCCCGCGGGTGTCGAAGGTCGCCGGGGAGCCGGTGGTGCGGTGGGCCTGGATGTGCAGCTCGACCAGGACCTGGTTGCCGGCGGCGGCGATGTTCTCGACGTCGAAGGTGACGTGGTCGGTCTGCTTGCGCACGTTGCGGTAGAAGTCCAGGACGCCCTGCTTGCCGGTGTGCTTGCGGGCGTGCGGGTGCTGGCCGGGCACGTGGACGCTGGCCTGCTCGTGCAGGAACTCTGCCTCGATGTGGGTGAGGTCGCCCTTGTTGAGGGCGGCGAACAGGTCCTGGACCGTCGAGATGTTGGACTGCTCGGACATGAAGTCCTCCTGTGGCGCAGTTTCCGTGCCCGACGGCGGGGTCTGGGCCCATATGGCACGCGGCGGGGCATCCGAAGCTCGCGAGCCGATCACTCAGGCGAATCATTCGGACACCTTGGGTTACAGGGCCATCCTGTTCCCCCGCCCACCGGAATACAAGGGCCGACTCCCCCCTGGTCCGGGCGGCGGACACGACAGCACGCGGCCATCGTCTCCGCACACCGGCCCGCACCACGCGGCGAAGGGGGCCCACTCGCACGATGCCTGCCGGAAAACGAGGTTGACCTGTCGTCAGGTCAACCTCGGCCAACGGAATGGGTGAGCCTGAACCCGACCCTCACCCACGAAGCCGCCCCTCCTTCAATGACGTCACACGGTCAACGGCCCGCCAGTACACGGCCGGGTGCGTTCCCCACAGGCTTCACGCCCCGGGGTTGCGCTGCCGTGGTATCGGCTGCCGTTCGCCGGGAGCCGGATCGGGCATGCGCACCCGTCGCGGAGCCGGGCAGGTCCGGCCCTGCGCCTGCCGACAACCCCATCCGTGCAGTTCAGGCGGCATGTTGGTACTCGTGGATCACGCCGCCGAGTCGGTCGTGTCGGCGTATGTCGAGTCGGGCGATGCGATCGGGATCGGTGATCGGTTCGGGTGCTGTGCGGAGCGGGCTTGCTTGGGCGAGGGCTTGATGGGCCCGGTGGGTGTTGTGGTGGGTTTCGAACTCGTGTAGGGCGTGGCGCAGGTGGTGCTCGTTCCAGATGAGGGTGCGGTCCAGGAGTTCGTGGCGGCAGGTCTGCACCCAGCGTTCCATGATGGAGTTCATCCGGGGAACGCGCACGCCGCTGAGGACGGTGGTGATGCCGGCGTCGGCGAGGACCTGGTCGAACAGGGCGGGGAACTTCGCGTCGTGGTCCCGGATCAGGTATTTGACCTTCGCGCCGGCGTCCTCCAGATCCATTGCGAGGTTCCTGGCTGCCTGGGTGACCCAGGCGGCGGTGGGATGGGCGGTCGTGCCGAGGATGCGTACACGCCGGGTGCCGTGTGCGATGACTGCGAGGATGTACTGGCGCTGGCCGGTGAGGGTGACGGTCTCGATGAAGTCGCAGGCGAGCAGGGCGTCGGCCTGGGAACGCAGGAAGTCGGCCCAGGTGGTCGAGGACCTGTCCGGAGCGGGGTCGATGCCCTCGGCCTTGAGGATCTCCCAGACGGTGGAGGCAGCGATTTTGATGCCGAGCGTGGTGAGTTCGCCGTGGATCCTGCGGTAGCCCCACGAAGGGTTTTCGCGGACGAGCCGGAGGACGAGGGCACGGATGGAGCGTACGGTGCGCGGTCGGCCCGGGCGTTTGGGCCGTGAGGCGTTCGCGTGCCGTCGCCTGAGCAGGTCGCGGTGCCAGCGCAGCAGGGTGTCGGGTCGGACCACGAGGCGGAGCCGGCGCAGGAGGCTGCGGGGGAGTGGCGTGAGGAGTGCGGCGAGGAAGGCCCTGTCCTCGGGAGCAAACCTGACCTTCGCTGCGCCGAGTTGCCGTTCGAGGATGGTGATCTGGTGGCGCAGGGCCAGGATCTCGGCGTCCTTGGCCTTGTCGCTCATGGGCAGCAGCCGCAGAGCGGCGAAGGCGTTGACCGCGGTCAGGTAGGCGAAGCGGAGTAGCACGGACGACCATCATGCCGCGCCGTCATAGAGCGACTGCAATGGGGGTTGACCTGCGCGGATGGCATTCTCGGCAGGCGCAACGTCGCAGACGACCAGGCCACCCCCACTCAAGAACACCCCCGACGTGTGCACCCAAGCGCCCCGGCCGGCCGCGTACCCTGCGCTCGATCCGGGCCCTGGTCCTGCGGCTGGCGCGGGAGAACAGCTCGTGGGGCTACCGCAGAATCCACGGCGAACTCGCTGCCCTGGGCGTCAAGGTAGCCGCCTCCACGGTCTGGGAGATCTTGAGGGAGCACGGCATCGACCCCGCGCCGCAGCGGGAGCGCACCACCTGGGCGGCGTTCCTGCGCTCCCAGGCTGATGCGCTGCTGGCCTGCGACTTCCTGGAGACCCGCACCCTGACCGGTACCCGGATGTACGTATGGCCACCGTGCTGGACTGCTTCAGCCGCAAGGTCGTGGGCTGGTCGATCGCGGACCACATGCGCACCGACCTGGTCGCCGACGCGCTGCGGATGGCGGCCCGGGGCCGCGGCGGTCTGGACGGCGCGGTGTTCCACAGCGACCACGGGGCGCAGTACGGCTCCCGGGCCTTCGCCGAGCTGTGCTCCGACCTGGGCGTCACCCGGTCGATGGGCGCGGTGGGCACCAGCGCGGACAACGCCGCCTGCGAGAGCTTCCACGCCTCCCTCAAACGCGAGACGCTCCAGGGCGCCCACGACTACGGCACCCCCACGACCTGCAGGAACACCGTCTTCGCCTGGCTGACCCGCTACAACACCCGCAGACGCCACTCCACCAACGGCCAGGTCAGCCCCGTCGCCTACGAGCAGCAGCGGTCAGCTACCCTGGCACTCGCCGCATAACCACACAAACCCGTGTCTACCACCCGGGGTGAAGCCCCGTCCGATCCGGGGCACTCGTATCGCGTTGCAGCATCTGGTCGAAGGTTCCGTCTCCGGCCCAGCGCCGGAACCGCGTGTGCAGCGTCCTCCAGGAGCCGTACCGCGCGGGCACGTCCCGCCAGGGCACCCCGGTCCGGAACTTCCACACAATCCCGTTCAGCACCGTCCGGTCATCCAGCCGAGGACGCCCCCTCGTCGGCCTTGGCAGCAGGGGCTCCGCAGATCCCATGCGGCGTCGGTGAGTTCATGACGGCGTATCACTCTGCCATGATCCACCGTATCCAAGATCACTTTGACGACACCGCCTAGCGCAGTTCCTGTCCCGCCGCCCAGCCCGGAGCGTCGAGGTTGATGGGCGAGTCGCCGACGAATTGGGCGAGCTGCGTTTCCAGCTCGGCGAGTTCAGCGGCGCCCAGACGCACTTCCCAGCGGGCCCGCACCTCGTCGAAGATCGCCGTGCTCTCGGTGATCAGCCCGATCCCGTGATCGGTGATCCGGATGTTCTTGCGGCGGCTGTCGGCGGGGTCGGTCTCGGTGGTGACGTACCCGCGTTCGACGAGCGCGGCGATCGTCTTCGCCGCGGCCTGCTTGGTGATGGCGAGTCTGCGGGCCAAGTCCGAGGCGCTGTCGGCGCCGGCTCGGATGGCCCGGATCGCGTACTCGTGCGACGGCCGGGCGTCGGGGTATCCCCGGGTCGCCAGCTCCCGGACCACTTCGTCCACCAGATTGCGATAGCTGCCCAGGAGCAGCAGGGCGAGATCGGCGCCGGATCGTGAGGACATGACCACAGTCTAGATCTTCCCTTGACCTGGACAACCAGGTTGACCAACACTGGAGTCAACCTGATTGTCTATCATGGGAGTCATCGCATGACCAGCTCTTCCGTGACCGCCTCCCCCGCCGTGGCGGGCATCACGCACCACACCGCCGAGGTCAACGGCACCACGTTGCACTACGTCTCGGCGGGCGACACCGGCTCCCCGATCCTGCTGGTGCACGGGTGGCCGGAGTCCTGGTGGGCCTTCCGCGACGTCATCCCGCTGCTCGCCGCCACCCACCGGGTGTTCGCCGTCGACCTGCGCGGCTTCGGCGACTCCGGCATCGCCGACGGCGACCACGACTTGGCCACCATGGCGGAGGACCTGCACCGGCTGGTCGCCCACCTCGGCGTCGGGCCCGTGCACGTGACCTGCCAGGACATCAGCGGCGGGCCGGTCTTCGCGTTCGCGGCCACGCACCCCGGCGACGTCCTCAGCTTCACCGGCGTCGAGACCACCCTTCCGGGGTACGGCTGGGAGATGCTGGCCGACGTGAGGAACGGCGGCTCCTGGCACGTGGGATTCCTGGCCGCCCCGGGAATTGCGGAGCTGTTCCTGGCCGGCCGCGAGCGAGTGATGCTCGATTGGGCCGTCTCGGTGATGACGGTGGTGCCGGGCGGGGTCACCGAGGCCGACCTTGACGAGTTCGCCCGCACCTACGCGCGGCCGGGCGGCTGGCGCGGCACCGAGGGGCTCTACCGTTCCTCCCTGACCGGCGGCAACCGGATGCGGGCACTGGCCGAGTCGCGGCCGCTGACCGTTCCCGTGCTCGCCGTCGACGGCATCAACGCCCCCTTCACCGAGCAGACGATGCGCCAGGTCGCCGGCGACGTCACCGCGGTCACGATCCCGGACGTCGGGCATTTCGTCGCGCAGGAGGCGCCCGCCGCCTTCGCCACCGCGGTCGGCGACTTCGTCGACCGCGTCGACCGGAGCCGCTGAACGGCCGAGTCCCTGCATCGCCACCCCACGTGCCCTCTCCAGCCTGCCGCTGACGCGGCCTCGCGCCGCGGCGGGCCCGCTCGCAACCCCATGTGAATAGCTACGTGATGCGGTGGTCGCGCAACAAGTACAAACGCCTGCGGGGCCGCAGGAAGGCCCATGCCCAGTGGGAGATGGTCGTCAAGCTGAGACCGAGGTTCTTCGAGCACTGGGCCTGGGTGAACTGGGTCCCCATCGTCTGGTGACCAGGACGACAAGAGCCGTGTAAATCGAAAGATTTAGAGCCTGCGCAGATAGGCGGGTGCGGCACCCAGGTAGTGAGGCGAGCACAGGTCTCCGTGATTATTGAGTTGCGACGCTCTGTGATCACTGGGGAGACCTGTGCCCGTTCTTCCAGCATGGCTGACCGACCCGTTGTGGGGCCAATTCGCGGCGCTGCTGCCCGAGCGTCCCGCGGTCGATCCGGCCCACCCGCTGGGCTGCCATCGTCCCCGCATCGGCGACCGGATCGTGTTCGACAAGCTGCTGCAACTGCTGCGGTTCGGCTGCTCCTACCAGGCGATCGCCGACACCACCTGCTCGGCGACCACCATCCGCAACCGCCGCGACGAGTGGATCTCCCTCGGCGTCTTCATGCGGCTCAAGCAGATTGCGCTGGAGTCCTACGACCGGATCGTCGGGCTGGAGCTTGACCGGATCGCCGTCGACGGCTCGATCACCAAGGCCCCCGGCGGCGGCGAGGTCGCTGGACGCTCAGCGGTCGACCGCGGCAAGCAAGGGCTCAAACGCTCGGGCATGACAGATGGTTACGGAATCCCGCTCGGCAGGGTCCTCGCCGGAGCGAACCGCCACGACTCCCCGCTGCTCGCCGCGACTCTGGACCTGCTGGAGGATCTGGGACCGATGCCCGACGACATCACCGTGCACCTGGATGCCGGCTACGACTCGGACAGGACCCGCACCGAACTGACCGCCCGCAACCTGCACGGCCGCATCGCGCACAAGGGCGAGAGGGCGCCGATCCAGGCCAGCGAGCGGTGGCACGTCGAGCGCACGCACGCCTGGCAGAACGCCTTCCACCGAATTGCCCGCTGCTACGAGCGCCGTGCGACTGTCGCCAACGCCTTCTTCGACCTCGCGGACACGATCATCACCGTTCGTAGCCTGATCCGCCGGGCCTGCACCACCCACCGCTGGGACGAGCGCCCGAAGGGACGTCCTTGAGCCCCGCCCATCTGCCCGGCCTCTTACGCGCAGACTGTTCCCGCTGGTCAGCAACCCTGTTGTGGTTCAGGCGACGCGGGTCTCGTAAGTCTGGCGGTTGGCGAGCACATCGTCCATGTGCACCTCGGCCCAGGCCTTGAGGCCCCGCATCATCTCGTACAGCGACAGGCCGAGATCCGTCAGCTCGTAGGAGACCGTGACCGGCACGGTCGGCACTACGGAGCGGGACACCAGGCCGTCGCGCTCCAGGGAGCGCAGCGTCTGGGTGAGCATCTTCTGGCTGACGCCGGCCAGCAGGCGCTGCAACTCCGAGTAGCGCATCACCCGGGGCTCGCCGGCGCAGTCGGCGCCGGGCTCATGCGCGCTGTCGCTGCCGAGCCCGGCCAGGATCAGCGTGACCCACTTGTCGGAGATCCGGTCGAGCAGCTTGCGGCTGGGACAGGCCGCCACGAAGGCGTCGTACTCCACCTTGGCCTGTGCCCTTTGCTGGGCCGCCGTCATCGTCGCCATGGACCGTTCCTCTCACCTGCAGGTGCCCTACGAACTCGGAAGTGCCTACTTCCCGATTAGAAGCTACGTACCAATAGTGGTGCAAGGAGCCGTCAGGCACCATCCCCTGGCTCGACACGAAAGGCACACCATGAGCACCCCCTCCGCCTCGCTGCCCGGCGGCACCTGGAACCTGGGCGACCTGACCGTCACCCGGTTCGGCTACGGCGCCATGCAGCTCGCCGGCCCCTGGGTCATGGGGCCGCCCGCCGACCGCAACGGCGCACTCGCCGTCCTGAGCGAGGCCGTCGGCCTTGGCATCACCCACATCGACACCGCCGACGCCTACGGGCCGCACATCACCAACCAGCTGATCCGCGAAGCCCTGCACCCGTACCCCGACGCGCTGCACATCGTGACCAAGGTCGGCGCGACCCGGGACCAGGAGGGCGGCTGGCCCCCGGCGCGCAAGCCCGAAGAGCTGCGCAGGGCCGTCACCGAGAACCTGGAGAACCTCGGCCTCGACACGCTGGACGTGGTCAACCTCCGGCTCGGCGACGCCCAGGGCCCCGTGACCGGTTCGCTCGCTGAGGCGTTCGAAACACTCGTCGAACTCCAGCAGCAGGGAATGATTCGACACCTCGGCGTGAGCAACGCGACGACGGCACAGGTCGCAGAGGCACGCTCGATCGCGCCGATCGTGTGCGTCCAGAACATGTACAACCTCGCCCACCGCCAAGACGACGAGCTGATCGACGAACTCGCCGAACAGGACATCGCCTACGTGCCCTTCTTCCCCCTCGGCGGCTTCAGCCCGCTGCAATCCTCCGCGCTCACGGCCGTGGCCACCCGGCTGGACGCGGCGCCGATGTCGGTTGCCCTGACCTGGTTGTTGCAGCGGTCGCCGAACATCCTGCTGATCCCCGGCACCTCGTCGGTGGCACACCTGCGAGAGAACGTCGCAGGCGCGGAACTCCAGCTCTCCGACGACGATCTCGCCGAGCTGGACAAGATCGGCCGCTAACCCCACGGCGGGCAGCAGCGCCGCGAATTGGTCCCACAATGGGTCGGTCAGCCATGCTGGAAGAACGGGCACGGGTCTCCCCAGTGATCACAGAGCGTCGCAACTCCTTGATCACGGAGACCTGTGCTCACCTCACTGCCCGAGTGCCCCACCCGCCTATCTGCGCGGGCTCTTACGCACGGTTCTGTGGGAGCCACGGAGGTGCCCGGGGCTACCCGACCCTTTGGAGGGACGGGCCGGGCTGGGACGTCGGTGTCTGGCGCATCGCCCGTGGCCCATGCGGCGGCCCCTCGTTGGAGCGCCGCGGGGTAGGCGTGCCGGCCAGGCCGAAGATCGGCCGAGCGGTCCTCGGTGATCAGCGGCGGGACGACCGGAACCGCCGGAAGGATCACACCTCACATGTGAACTCGCGGCTCGGTGCCGGTGAGGTCGTACCTTGAGAGGAGCTACACCCGAAGGCGCTCGGCTCCGAGAGTGCCGCACGTGCGTCAGGAGCCTGCGAATGTGTCGGCGCCGAGCACGGTCAGCAGGGCAAGCTTGTCGTGGCTCTCCGTACCAGGTGTGGCGGTGAAGATGAGTAGGGACTGCCCCTGGTCGGGGTCGAGCAGTGTCTGGCAGTACAGGTCGATGCGTCCGACCTCGGGGTGGACGAAGCGTTTGGCGTTGCTCCACCGCAGTCCCACTTCGTGGCGGTTCCACAGCTCGGCGAATTCCTCGTTGTGTTGCAGGTCGGCCACGAGCGAGGCGGCCGGCGATCCGGGCCCCTGCGCGGTGGCACTGGCGCGCAGGATGGCGACGTAGACGCGGCTGTGCAGGTGGTGGTCGTCGGGCAGGTACCGGTGGCGGGCGGTGGGGTCGGTGAACCACCGGTAGAGGGCGCTGCGCGCCGGGCCGGTGTGACGCGTCTCGTCGCCGAGCAGCGCCACGGCGGGCGGCGTTTGCTGCAGCGTTTCACCGACCGTGCCCACGATCTGCGCCGGTGTGTCCTGAAGCCGGTCCATGACCCGCAGCAGCCCGGGACTGATGTGCGCTTCGCGTAGTCGCCGTGTCTGGAGGCGGTGCCCGCACAGCAGGAACAGGTGGTCACGTTCGTCGGGGGTCAGGCGCAGGCCCCGGGCGATGGCCGCTGCCATCTGCTGCGACGGCTGGGAACCACTACCGCGTTCCAGCCGGGCCAAATAGTCGGCCGACATGTCGCACAGCTCGGCGACCTCCTCCCGGCGCAGCCCGGTCGTGCGCCGTCGTGCGCCGCGGCGCAACCCGACGTCCTCGGGTTGCAAGGACTCCCGCCGTCCGCGCAGGAAATCAGCCAGACCATCGCCATCCAGTGCCGTGTCCACCATCGGGCTCCCCACGTCGAATGTCGTATACCTCCAGCTCATTGTCCGGCAGGTCAACACGGGGAGCCACGCCCTGCCATTCAGTGGTTGAGCAAGTCCTTCATCCGTCGGCACGGGTCCTCTTCACTGGACGACGTCAGGAATCAGGGAAAAAAGCCTCTGGAGGATTTCACCATGGCCAAATGGACCGCGGACCGGCTGCCGAGCATGACCGGCGTGACGGTGGTGATCACCGGTGCTGGCGGGGGGATCGGGCTGGTGACCGCTCGCGAACTCGCACGGGTCGGCGCCCACGTGGTGCTGGCCGTGCGCAACGTCGACAAGGCGCGCCAGGCAGTGGCCGGTATGCGTGGAGATTTCGATGTCCGGCAACTCGATGTCGCCGACCTGGACTCGGTACGTGCGTTTGCGACGTCGTACACCGGCGACATCGATGTTCTGATCAACAACGCAGGAGTGATGGACATCCCGGCGGCGCGCACCGCGCAGGGCCTGGACGTACAGACCGCGACGAACTATTTCGGGCCGTTCGTGCTCACCAACCTACTGCTGCCCCGGCTGACCGACCGCGTGGTGACGGTCTCCAGCCAACTGCACCGATTCGGCAAGCTGGACCTCGACGACCTCGACTGGCGCACCCGCAAGTACAACGGGCTGGCCGTCTACGAGTCGTCCAAGCTCGCCGGTGTGCTGTTCTCGCTGGAATTGCAGCGCCGCTTGACCGCCTCGGGCAGCCATGTCCGCTCGGTCATCGCTCACCCTGGCGTCGCGCGGACCGGACTGGTCACGCACTCGCCGCTGGGATTCGTCAACCGGCTCCCGTTCCTGGTCCAGGACGTCGAACACGGAGCTCTGCCGCTCATGTACGCAGCCACGCAAGACGTCCCCGCCAACGCCTACGTCGGTCCGGACGGGTTGTTCAGCTTCACGGGCTACCCACTGATCCGCAAGCCCAGCCGGGCCGGCCTGGACCCGGCCGTCGCCAAGAGGCTCTGGCAGGCAACCGCCACTCTCACCGGAACCGGCGTCTGAAACCAGGCACGCTTCCCAGGTCCGACTCCGGGTGTAGCTCCTCTCAAGGTACGACCTCCTGGGCCTGAACACCACCACCTTCACCCCCGAAACCGCGGCGACCACGCCGTTCGCGCTGCGTACCGTCGCAGCCTCCGGCACCACGCCCGCAGGTCACCCCTATGTCTCCGCCGCTGACCTGGACCGGTACGCCGCTGCCGCCTCCGAACGGGCCGGAATCACCGCAGCGACCGTCACCGGGCACCGCGACTGGCCGCAGCTCGCCGCCGTCCTGGTCGCTGCCCACCAGGCCGGCCACGACACCGACCTGCTGCTCGACACTGCCCACGCCCGCACCACCCGCAGCGACAACCTCCTGCACGACCTCGCCACCCAGACCAGCGAACTCGCCGTCCAGCGCGGCATCCCTGCATCCGAGCACCGCGTCCCGGCCGCCCTGCGCCACCAGGCCGCCGCCCACCACGCCCTGGCCGACCACCTCGCCGAACAAGTCCGCGCCGAAGCCGCCTGGCCCGCCCTCACGGCGGCACTGCGCCGTGCCGAGACCGTCGGCCACCGGCCCGACCAACTGCTGCGCCAGGCCGTCGAAGCCCGCCCGATCGACGGCGCGGACAGCGTCAGCCTGCTCCTTGCCTGGCGCCTCAACCGCTACCTCGCCACCGCCCCCACCCCCGGCACCGATCAGCGGACGACCGACCGCCAGGCCGAGCAGTGGCGCACCCTGGCCTGGACCCTCAAGGCCGCCGAGATCAGCGGCAGCGACCTCACCGACGCCTTCGTCAGCTCCAGCGGCACGGGCCAGCTGGACCGGGTGCTCCAGCACGCTCGCGCCCTCCAGGAGGCCAGCGCTGCTGTGCGCCAGGACCTGCCCGGCTGGGTGGCCGCGCCGCAGCACAATGCCGCTATGGACCCGGCCCACCGCACCTACCTGGACGACCGTGCCCAGCTGATCGCCGACCGGATGACCGCCCTGGCCGAGCGCGTCACCACCACCCGCCCTGACTGGAGCCAGAGCCTGGGCGACGCCCCCGCCGACCCGGCCGTCCGCGCCACCTGGACCCGGCATCTGGCCACCATCGCCGCCTACCGCGACCAGTATCAGGTCACCGACAACGACCCCGCCCAGCCCGCCGGTCCCTACGTCGAACAAGGCCGCGCCGGACACACCGCCTACTGGGCAGCCGCTGCCTCCGCCCTCGCCGCCCGCCAACTCACCAGCACCAGCACCGCGCCCACCAGCACAACGCCGACCCCGGACGACACCGCCCGAGGCCAGCTCGCGGCGGACGTCTTCCAGGCCCTCACACCCCAGCAGCAGCAGACCATCATCAACGACATCGCCACCCGCACCGGCGCCACCTGGCTCCAGCACACCCCGGTCACCGACAACGCCGCCCTGCGCTTCGTCACCGTCGTGGACCCGCTGACCACCGTAATGACCGAACGCGGCCACCTCACCCCCGAAAGCCGCATTCCGACCACCACAGCGACCGCGGCCCCGGAAACCACCGAAGCCTCCGCGGCGGGGGCGGAGCCGAGCCTTGCTGAGCGGCGCCGCGCGGGCCGCGCCGCCGAGCGCGCTGCTCACCGTGAACAGGTCCAGGCCCGCAACGGCCGAACTGCCCGGAACTCGACCCCGGTCCGCCGCGCCGACCAGCCGCAGCAGACGGTCTCGCGCCCCGACCGCCGACCCGAGCAGCTGCAGCAGCCCCAGGTCCAGCAGCCTCCGCGCCAGCGTCCGGACCAGCAAGGACCGCGCATCCGGTAGTGCGGAAGCACCGTCGCTGCTGCGACCGTCTGTGCTAGAACAACAGCCACATCCGGGTCGAGTACCTGGATGCACACCGGGGTTCCGGCGTATTCCGGGCCGGTGGCCACCGTCGCTGGGCGGCCAACGGCGAGGGGGCACAGCTGGACAGTCGGCGGCTTGAGCGGCCCCCCGACGCCGGCTGTGTCCCGCGCCTGAAGACGCTTGGGATAGTCAGGCATGTGTGATGGTGCGACTACTCCGACCACTCGGTGTCATCGACGTTTACGACGACTACCCCGGCAATGAATCGCCGGTATTCCCATAGACCGCCCGGGCCGCCCGGGTGCGCGGGCCGGAGCGCTGCCGTCCAGGTCCCCGCCGCGGCCGCTTCGGCGCCCGGTAGCTCGGCATCGCATTGGTCCGGCCAGGTATGTAGGTGTGCTTCGTGCTAACGAGAGGTGAGCCAAAGGCTAAGTGACCTGCAGACACTGGTCGTACATTCGCCCGTACCACCCGTACGAAACCTCAGCGACACACGCCTGAAGTGCCTAGCCGCGCTTGGCGCTCATCGTCCTGTAGCCGCTCCCTGGCGGCTCAGGCATGCCGTTGTGTCTGAAAGGGACCAGAATCATGGCACTTGGGCTATCACGCAGATCCTTCCTGGCGGCGTCCGCGGCAGCGGTCGTCGCCCGAGCGGTGGCAGTGCCGCTCCCCGCCCGGGCAGCAACGGGCACCGTGGTGACAGTCGACGCGAGTGCGCCGGTCGCGGCTCCGGCGACGGGTTCCCTGCAAATGGGAACCAGCGCTGCGGTCACCTCGCCGTCCGGCCAGACGCTGACCGTCAACAGCCAGTACCTGTCATTGAACGGCACGCCCTGGCTGCCGGTCTCAGGCGAGTTCCACTACTCGCGGGTGCCGTCCTCGCAGTGGGAGACCGAGCTGCGGAAGATGAAGGCGGCCGGAGTTCAGATCATCACCAGCTATGTCATCTGGATCCACCACGAGGAAGTCCAGGGCCAGTACCTGTTCACGGGCGACTGCGACGTCCAGCAGTTCGTCACCCTGTGCGGGCAGCTGGGCCTGCGCGTCCTGCTTCGCATCGGACCGTGGGTGCACGCCGAGGTCCGCAACGGAGGCCTCCCCGACTGGGTGCTCACGCAGAGCACACCGCGCAGCAACAACACCGCCTACCTGGGATTCGTCACCTCGTTCTGGACGCAACTGGCCAACCGCGTCAGCAGCCTGGTCTGGAAGGCCGGAGGACCGGTCATCGGGGTGCAGCTGGAGAACGAGTACAGCGGCAGTGCCTCCCACATCGCGACCCTGAAGTCGATGGCCGGCTCGCTGGGACTGGACGTACCCCTCTACACGGTCACTGCCTGGAACGGTGCCAACTACCCCGCGCTCCAGGTGCTGCCGATGTTCGGCGGCTACCAGGACGCTCCGTGGGACACCATCGTGACAGCCTCCGCGCCGAACGAGACCTACTCCTTCCGGTTCTTCAGCCGCGAGAACGGCCAGGACGGCTATCCCGACAAGGCAGACGGCGGGGCCGTCCCGAATCCCCAGTCCCAGTTGAGCTCCTCCTACCCGTTCCTGACCGCGGAGTACGGGTGCGGCACGGCAGCGATGTACCGCCGCCGCATCGCGCTGAACCTGCCCGATGACATCGCTGCGACCATCCCGGTGCAGCTCGGGTCCGGTGTGAACCTCTACGGCCACTACATGTTCCACGGCGGACGCAATCCGCTGGGCAGCACCGAGACGTTGCAGGAGTCGACGGCGAGCAACGGCTTCAACGACCTGCCGATCATCAACTACGACTACCAGTCCGCGCTGGGCCAGTTCGGCGAACAGCGGCCCACCCTGGGCCGGATCAAGCTCTACCACTACTTCCTCAACGCCTTCGGCTCCGACCTGGCCCCCATGAGCTACCGGCAGCCGTCCGCGATCGCAGGCGGCTCCGCCGACTTGAGCAGTCTGCGCTGGTCGGCACGGTCCGACGGCAGCAGCGGCTTCGTCTTCGTGAACAACTATGTACGCCAGTACGCCATGGCCAGCCATCCCGGGATTCAGTTCCAGGTGCAGTTCGCCGACGAGACGGTCACGTTTCCGAGCAGCGGGGTGACCATCGACGACGGGGCGTACTTCATCTGGCCGGTCAACTTCGCCCTCGCCGACGCCCGCCTGTCCTACGCCAGCGCCCAGCCCGTCACCTCGCTGACCGCGTTCGGCCGCCAGGTGTACGTGTTCGTCGCCCAGAACGGGATCACCCCCGAGTTCGCGTTCACGGGCAGCACCGTGAGCCGTGTCCAGGCGAGTACCGGCCAGGTGGGCACCGACAGCGCAGGGCGTACCGTGGTCACGGGCCTGACCCCGGGAACCGACATCGCCATGCAGGTCACCACCGCGTCCGGTACCAAGGTTGACGTGCTCGTACTGACCCAGGCACAGGCCGACCAGCTGTGGCGCCTGACCGTCAACGGCACCGACGTGCTCCTGCTGACGTCCCACCAGTTCAACGCCACGGCATCCGGGTTCACCTTCACCTCCCCGGGCATGCCGCAGTTCGAGTTCGGCACCTACCCCGACCTCACCGTCACCGCCCCAGGCGCCAGCACGTTCGCACCGGCGGGCACCGATGGCGTCTTCACCCGATACACCGGCACGGTCGCGGCCCAGCAGATCATAGTGTCCTCCACCCAGACCCGCACGCCGGGGCTCGCCCCGGCCGTGCTGAAGGGGGGTCAGGCCAAGGGCGCCTTGGAACCGACCGAGGCCGTGATCAGCGCCACGCAGGGCGAGTGGAGCCTGGCGGTGCCCTGGTCCCAGGTGACCGGTGCCACGGACGCCTACCTGACCGTCACCTACGCGGGCGACCTGGCCCGGATCTACTCCGGAGACCTCCTGCTCGACGACCACTTCTACAATGGGCAGCCCTGGTCCGTCAGCCTTAGTCAACTGGCCCAGCAGGCGGACCTGACCGCGCCACTGACCTTGGCCATCATGCCGCTGCGCTCGGACGCGCCCATCTACCTGCAGTCAGGCGCGGCCCCCGCGTACGACAGCAACGGGCAGGCATGCGCCTTGAACGGCCTGGCGGCGGCGCCTCTGTACGAGCTGGACGTGACGGCCGCGGTGCCGACGTTCCCAGTCAACGGCGTGTACGAGCTGATCTGCGGCGCCGGCGGCGAGGTCCTGGACAACGGCAGCTCCACGGCCAAAGGCGCCCCCGTCATGCAGTGGGCCGCGAACGGCGGCAAACAGCAGCACTGGACGCTCACCAACATCGAGGCCGGCTACTACTCCCTGGTCTGCGCGTACAGCGGCATGGCCCTGGACAACAACAACTCGACGACCAGCGGTAGCGCGGTGGTGCAGCACACCAACAACGGACTGCCCGCGCAGCACTGGACCATCGTCGACCTCGGCAACGGCTCCAGTCAGCTGATCAGCCGCGTCAGCGGTATGGCCCTGGACAACGGCGGCACCTCCGGGAACGGGGCCGCGATAGTGCAGAAGCTACCCGCAGCCGTGGCGGCGCAGCAGTGGAAACTCGTGAAGGTCGGCTGACTTTCCCGCCGAACACAGGAAGCTCCGGAGATTACAGCCCGCTGAACTTCCCGACCCTCATCAGATCGCGTTCTTCTTTTGTGCTAGCCAAGGAGCGTTCAGGGCTAATCCTCTCCTGTATCGCCGCAGTAGTTTCTGCCGCTGAAAGCGCAGCAGCAACGGCACCGCAGCACGGGTCCGCCTGTTCATCATCTTGCCCACCGCAAACATCCCGGAAAGGTATGTCAAAGCATGACTCGGAGAAGCATCGCCTCCCTGGTGAGCCGACTGCTCGCCCTCGTAATAGCCGCGTCCGGATTGGTCGTCGGCACGTCCGTCGCAGCCCACGCCGATTCAACGACCTACACGATTGCCACCCAGGCCGACTTCACCGCGGCCAGCGCGCGTACCTATCAGCCGGGCGACCAGATCCTGCTCGAACGAGGAGTCTCGTTCAGCGGCAGCCTCGTCCTCCAGGGATCCGGCACCACAGCCGCACCCATCACGATCGACGCGACCGGCACCGGGGCCGCGCCGGCCATCACCGCTGTCGGCGCTACCTCGGCGATCCAGCTCATCGGCGTCTCGAACTACGTCGTACAGAATCTTGACATCAGTGCCCCGTCCGGCGCGGGGATCGAAGTCCAATTGGCCGCGAGTCCGACTTCCGGTGTGTCCGGGATAACGATCCGCCACAACGTGTTCCACAACATCCAGAACACCGTGGACAACACTCGCCAGCTCTCGCCTGAATACAATGCGGTGGAGAACAAGGCGGCCGTCATGATCGGCACCTGGCACAACATATACGCCGACATGACGAACTACGCCATCTCCGACGTGACCGTGGACAGCAACGAGTTCTACGGCGTGCACAACGGGGTCTACGTCGGCGGCAATGAATCCCAAGCCTACGGAAGCTACTCCGACAAGCCACGCAACAGCAATATCACGACCGAGAACAACTACTTCCACGACATCATCGGTGAAGGCACCGTCTATCTGGGCACGGTCAACAGCCTCATCACTGACAACTCGTACATCAATGTCTCGCACGACCCAGGGACGCACGTCGCGCCGGTGTGGATGGTGGGCAGCTCGTACATCACCATCCAGCGCAACAAGATCGTCGATGCGGTCCCGAGCGACGGCATGGCCGTGGACTTCGACTGGCGAACGGACAACTCGGTCTACCAGTACAACTACTCCGAGCGAAACGGCGAGTTCGCCTATCCCTGCAGCGTGTACGACAACTACAACAACGTCATCCGCTACAACATCTCCTATGACGATGTCACCCCCAGTGAAAACTGCTACGACTCCAACGGAGGTGAGATCAACCTCCAGGTCTACAACAACACACTGGTGAACTTCGCCGGATGGAACCTGCACGCCGTCAACGCGACCTTCACGAACAACATCATCGATTACGCCAGCACCAGCGACACCATTGCGGTCACCGGAAGCGCGACGTTCAGTCACAACCTGTACGTCAACCACACGGGCACCGAGACAGGCGCGGTGAACGTCACTGACCCGCTGTTCGTTCACCCCGGAGTCGACCCGCAGGGTTTCAAGCTGCAGAGCACCTCGCCGGCCATCGGCGCCGGAGCCGTGGTAGCCGATAACGGCTCGGTCGACTACTTCGGTGACGCGGTGCCCTCCACCTCGGCTCCGGACATCGGCGCGTCCCAGTACTCCGCGGCCGACGCGCCCGCGAGCTCGGAGTGGAACCTGGCCGAAGGTGCGACCATCACCGCGTCGAGCGCGGTCACCGGCAGCAGTTGGACCACCGATGCCCTGAACAACGGCCAGACGCACAGCTACGCCCCCTACGGGCCCAACCACCTCGGCTACGCGTCCTCCAGCAGCCTGACGACCAACCACACCGAGTGGGTCACCGTCGACTTCGGCTCCCAGCGCACCTTCAACAAGGTGGTGCTCTACCCACGCACCGACAACGGGACCACCGGCACCGACTTCCCCAGCGCCTTCCAGATCCAGGTCTGGAACGGGGCGAGCTGGGTCACCCGGGTCAGCAAGACCGGCTACCTCCTGGACGATCTGGGTGGCCAGGAGTTCACCTGGGGCCGCGACGACTACACGAACAAGATCCGGATCAACGCCACCACCCTGACCAACGGCGCCGGCGACTACCGGCTGGAACTCGCCGGCCTCCAGGTCTTCGACGACAGCAACCTCGCCGCGGGCACCTCGGGAGCGACCGTCCAAACCTCCAGCTCCGCCTACGGCAGCGGCTGGCTCCCGGCCGACCTCGTGGACGGATTCACCGCTTCGGTCGGCGGAGAACTGGGCTGGTCCTCGGCGACCGGTATCACCACTCAGCACAGCGAGTGGGCGGAAATCGACCTCCCCGGCATCCAGACGTTCAGCCAGGTGATCATCTATCCCCGAAACGACGCGGGAGAGGTCGGCGCGGGCTTCCCGACCAGCTTCGAGATCCAGGTGTGGGACGGGACTTACTGGGAAACGCGCGTGACCGAGACGGATTATCCGACACCAACCACTGCGCAGACCTTCACTTGGGGACACAGCGACACCACCGACAAGATCCGCATCGTCGGCACCGCGCTTTCACAGGTGGGCACCGACTATGTCATGCAGCTCGCTGAGGTCCAAGTCTCCTAAACGAATCGCCGCGACCGCCGGTATTTCCGGCGGTCGCGGGTCGTGGATCCATCCGCTCTACGCCACGCGAGAACTGGAGCAGCAAGCTCTCGAAGCGGTCCAACCACGTGTTCAGGGACGCTCGAACCGCCGGGCTCAGGTGCCAGCGCGACACCGATCACGCTCGACTCCTACGCGACCACTGCCAACCACGACCGTCCGATCGTCAACGGTGGCTCCGGCGTCGGCGCCTTCGTGCTGTCGAACCAGCAGGACTGGACGGTGCAGAACCTGGAGTCGCCGTCGGCGATCGGGTACGCGTTTCAAGGTGCTCGCCCATCAGGCCGTGGTGCGAGATCCCTTCGAAAAGCTGGACGACACCGCGCAGGTGCACGCGGCGACGGTATCGCGCCGAGGCTGTCGCTGCGCACTCCGCAGGACAAAGAGGCCGCAGTCCCTGGGGGCCTGCTACGCCTCAGTCCCGGATGCCGCGGAGCCGGTAGGTGCTGGGGCTGAGGCCGTAGTGTGCTTTGAAGCGCCGGGCGAAGTAGTTCTGGTCGGCGCAGCCGACAGCCTCGCTGACCTGCGCCACCGACTGGTCGGTGCGTCCCAGCAGGACGGCGGCTGTCTCCATGCGGTAGTGCGCCAGGTAGGCCATGGGCGGCAGTCCTGTGGCGGACTTGAAGACCCGTCCGAGATAGTTCGGGGCGAGGTGCAACTGCTCCGCGAGCTCGGCCAGCGACCAGTCGTGCGCGATTCGCGATTCGAACAGCCGGATGGCCCGCACCACGGCCGGATGGGTGGGCTCCTGCGCAGTGGACAGGCTGTCGCCGTCCTGGCCGACGCCGCGCGCCAGGTGCCCTAGAACGAGGGCCAGCCGGCCGACGATGTCGGCGCGGTGCGAGCCGGACGGCACGGCTCGCAGGTCCTCCAGGGCGTCCAGATGCACCACGCAGCTCGCGAGGTCGGTGTGGTCCAGGCGCAACTGCAGCACGCCGCCCTGTCCGGGGGCGTAGGGGCCGTCCCAGAGCAACTGGCTGAGCAGGGAGTCCTCACGTGTCCAGGCCAGCTCCCGGTGGAGCAGCTCGACGCCGAAGCAGCAGTTCACCACCTGGAGGTCGGAGCACTCCTCAAGGGCGTGCCATGCGCCTGGGCGCAGGACCATGATGTCGCCGATGGCCAGCTCATGACGGCCGAGCTGTGACAGGTGGACGCCCTCGCCGCCGATCACGAACATGACCTCGATGAAGCTATGGGTGTGCACCGGGTGAAGCCGGGCGTGCACATGGTGGCCCGCGCCGGCCAGCACGTCGTCGGTGAAATAGATCAGCCCGTTCTCAAGTGCCACGGGGAGTTCAGTCATGCGGGAGACGGTAGCCCGCAGGGCGGCCGTTGCAAAGAGTGCGGGCGAACCTATGGCCCGTTGCACCTCAGAGCCTCGTTCCGGATCGCAGGGTGTATTTCGTGCTAGCGGTGGTTGGACACGGGCTAACCCCTGCTGCTGTCCGACGCGCATCATCGCTGCGTGCCAGAGAATGAAACACCACGGAAACGAACAGCGGCCAGTACGCGAAACTGGGCCGCCCACTGGATCGGTAACCCAGCCTGGGAGCAGGCGGTTGCGGCCGGAGGGCCGGGCGCAGCCGCACTGCCGGTATTCGCTGCGGACTTCGGGCTCGACTTCCCGCTGCGCAGCGCGAAGCTGAGGTTGACCGCGCTGGGCGTGTACGACGCCACCGTGAACGGGCTGCCGGTCGGCGCAGCTGTCCTGGAGCCGCCGCACACCGACTACCGGACCCGGCTCGTGTACGCGACGTACGACATCACCGGTCTGCTCCACCAAGGGGAGAACACGCTGTCCGTCGAAGTCGGCCCGGGTATGGCGCATGTGCCGCCAACGCCTGGCCGGTACCAGAAACTGGTGCGCTCCGACGGGCCGCCGCGGCTGCTCGCGGAACTGGAGATCAGCCACACGGACGGCACCGCGAGCACGATCGCGACCGGCGCGTCCTGGCGCACGGCGCTCGGGCGCACCACGTTCTCCGGCTGGTACGGCGGCGAGGACCACGACGCAGGCCGCAGCCTGGAGGACTGGCTGCCAGTGGCGGACCTGGGCTCGGCCGACGACGGCCCCGTACTCACTCCGCGCCGCTCGCCGACGGTAGAACCGGTGGACACCTTGGCTGTTCAGGCGGTCACCGAGCCGCGGCCCGGCACGTACGTTTTCGACTTCGGCGTGAACTTCGCGGGCTGGCAACAGCTTTCCGTGTCGGGACCGGCGGGGGCCGTCGTCACCATGCGACCCGGTGAACTGCTCGCGGCTGACGGGACGGTCGTCCAGGACCTGAATGGCACCGGCGGCCCGATCTGGGACACCTACACGCTCGCCGGAGGCGGCCTGGAGACCTGGCATCCGCGCTTCCGCTACCACGGTCTGCGATACCTGCAGGTGGAGGGGCTTCCTGGTAAGCCGACCCACGACACGGTCACCGGCATCGTGCTGCGCACGGCGAATGAGAAGACCGGCTCGTTCAGCTGCTCCAGCGCTCTGCTCACCGGCCTGCACACGATCATCGACCGCGCGATCCAGTCCAACATGTACTCGGTACCGACCGACTGTCCGCACCGGGAGAAGCTCGGGTGGCTGGAGCAGGCCCACCTGGTGTTCGGCCCGCTCGCGTTCGGCTACGACGTGGCCGACTACCTCCGCGACTTCGTCCAGGTCATCGCCGAGGCACAGACCCCGGACGGCCTGGTGCCGAGCATCGTGCCGGAGTACACCGCCTTCGAGGGCGGATTCCGGGACGACCCGAACTGGGGAAGCGCCCTCGTCCTGGTCCCGTGGGCCCTCTACCAGGAGTACGGGGACACAGAGACGGCGCGGGAGCACTACCCGGCGATGGTGCGCTACCTCGACTACCTGGCCGGGACGGCCCAGGGGAACCTGCTCGACCACGGCCTGGGGGACTGGGCCGCGGTCGACGAGAGCACCCCGACCGGAATCACTGCGAGCTTCGGCTACCACCGCGCCGCCGCGGCGATGGCCAGGATCGCCGCCCTGATCGACCGCCCCGACGACGCCACGCACTGGGCCGAACTCACCGACAAGATCGCTGCCGCCTTCAACGCCGCTTACTTCCGGCAGGAGGAGGGCACCTACGGCACCGGAAGCCAGGCCTGCGACGCCCTCGCCCTGGACCTCGGCGTGGTCCCCGAACTCGACCGCCAGCGGGTTCTCGACCATCTGGTCGCCGATATCCGGACGCACGGGAACCACCTGACGGTCGGTGAGATCCCGCTGCCCTCAGTACTGCGAGTCCTCTCGGCCGCCGGGCGCCATGACGTGATCTGGGATGTCGTCACCGGGTCCGACTACCCCGGCTACGGCCATCTGGTCGGCTCGGGAGCCGCCTCACTGCCGGAGTACTGGGACGGTCCCGAAGGGCACGGATCGCAGAACCACTTCATGCTCGGGGCGGTCGACGACTGGCTCACCGGCTGCCTGGCCGGCCTCGGCCAGAGCGCCCAGTCTGTGGCCTACGGCAACCTGGTGATACGCCCGGTCCTGGCCGGCGACCTGGCCGAGGTCACCGCGCAGACCCGCACCGCTCGCGGCATCGTACGCAGCCACTGGCGCTCCACCGATGGCGCCTTCAATATGGACGTCACCATTCCGCCGGGGCCCGACGCAACGGTCTTCGTTCCGTTGCGCCCCGCGCATGCCCAAGTCGTGGCACCCGCAGGAGCCCAGCTGGTCGGGACCGCCGACGGCTATGCCGGCTACCGGGTGGGACCGGGCGACTGGACCTTCCACAGCTTCTGCTGAGCACCTTCTGCTCTGCTTCCTCACGAACCCACACAGAAATGAAGAGATCATGAGATTCACGAAGAGAACCGCGGCATCCGTCGCCGTGTCTGTCCTGGCCGCAGGCGCACTCGCCGCATGCGGCAGCCCGACAGTGCCCTCCAGCTCCGGGTCGAGCGCCTCCGCGCTGCCCGCCCACTCGGCGAGCATGGACCTCAAGGGCGTTACCCTGACCGTCTGGGAGTCCAACTCGGTCACGGCCGGCTACAAGGCGCTGTTCACCGCCTTCGAGAAGGCCACCGGTGCGAAAATCGACCAGGTGGTCTTCCCCGACCCGTTCGAGTCGAACCTGCTCACCAAGTGGGCCACCGGGACCCGACCCGACCTGATGGTCTTTCAGTCCGCGACGGACTACCTCCAGCAGCTGAACCCGGCCAAGAACCTGATCGACCTGACCGGCCAGCCGTACGTCGCCAAGGAACTCTTCCACCAGAACAAGTACGCCTCGGTGAGCGGCGGCAAGGACTACGGCCTGAGCCTGGAGACCCCGAGCGTCTTCGGTCTGTGGTTCAACAAGCAGATCGTCGCCAAGGACGGGCTGAGCGCGCCGACCGACTTCAACCAGCTGGTCTCGGCGTGCCAGACCATCAAGAAGGACAACCCCGGGGTCAGCCCGCTCTACGACGCCGGCGGCGACCAGTGGACCACCCAGGTCCTGCCCTTCATGCTGTGGACCGACGCGATGAAGGCGGGCCTGCAGAACGAGCTGAACACCAATAAGGCGAAGTGGACGAACCAGGCGATCGTCCAGTCCCTGGCCGACTACCAGACGCTGATCAAGGACGGCTGCTTCAACAGCAACCTGAAGACCGGCACCTACGCACAGCAGGAGTCCGAATTCGAGTCCGGCAAGGTCGCGATGATCCCCCAGGGCTCCTGGGTCAGCCCGGACCTGGTCAAGGCCATGGGCGTGACCAAGATGAACCAGGAGATCGGCTGGCAGGCGATGTCCACCAGCACCGCGACCGCCGCCTACTCGACCACCTTCTCCCTCCAGGTCCCCAAGACCGCGGACACCAAGGGGGAGTCGGCCGCCCTGTCGTTCCTGGACTTCGCCTCCGGACCCGCGTACCAGACGTTCGTCGACACCAACGACCAGGCACCCGCGCTGTCCGGCTTCAAGACGCCCGCCAATGTGCCCGACGCGCTGCTGGCGAACTACACGGCGCTCGCTGGATCGGGCTACCCACAGCTGTTCGTCGCCTCCTACGGTCCTTTCACCACCTACATGAGCGAGATGATCGACGGCTCGGCCACCCCGGAGCGGGTCGCGAACGATCTGCAACAGCAGTGGGAGCAGAGCGCCACAGCGCTCAGCCTGCCCGGGTTCTAGCCGGGGCCGGTGCCGGGGCGGGCCCGCACGCCCGCCCCGCGCCCAAGAACCTTCCCCGCCGACGTCGGGGCCGTGTTCCATGGCCGCGCGAAAGGAGGACATCGATGTCCGTACACACCACCCCGAGACCGACTGCGGTCTCCCGGTCCCGATCGACGACCAGTCCGCCGCGGTCTCACGCCTGGCGGCAGCGTCTGGGCACCAGCGGCTTCCTGCTGCCGGCCCTGGCCGTCATCACCGTCTTCTACATCGTGCCCAACCTGCTCGATTTCGCCCTGGCCTTCACCAACTGGTCGACCTACAGCGATGCGATCAGGTTCACCGGCCTGACTAACTTCCGCGAACTGCTGCAGCAGGGGGCGCTGACCAATGACCTGCGCGTGACCGTGGAGTACGCGGCAGTGGTCATGGTGGCCCAGAACCTCGCCGGGCTGGCGCTCGCCCTGGCTCTGGAGAAGACCTCCAGGGCCAACGGCTTCTTCCGCTCGGTCTTCTTCCTGCCCGTGCTGATCTCGCCACTGGCGGCCGGGTACGTGTTCAAGGCGATCCTGGCCGACAACGGTCCGCTCAACAGCCTGCTCGGCATCCACTTCTCCTGGCTGGGCAGCCCCACCTGGACGATCATCGTGGTCGCGCTGGTGAACGCCTGGAAGTTCATGGGAATCAACATGCTGGTCTACATCGCCGGCCTGAACGCGATCCCCGGAGAACTGATAGAGGCGGCGTATGTGGAAGGCGCCACCTGGGGCCAGATGGTCCGGCGGGTCAAGCTCCCGCTCCTCGCCCCGGCCGTGACCTTCAACGTCGTCGCCACCTTGATCGGGGCCTTCAACACCTTCGACATCGTCTTCGCCATGACGCAGGGCGGTCCCGGCATCTCCACACAGGTCCTGAACGCCTTCATCCAGCAGGAGTACGCGCAGGGCTTCTACGGCCTCTCGATCGCGATGGGCCTGCTGCTGCTGGTGCTGGTCTGCGTGGTGGCCTTCCCGGCCCTGATCGTGCTGCGGCGCCGCGAGGAGAACCTGTGATCGCCAGAACAGTCAAATACACGCTGGTGTCCGCTGCCGCGGCCGTGCTCATCGGCCTGCCGATGTGGATGATCCTGGTCAACGCGGCCAAGCCCTTCGAGGAGGCGCAGAATCCCGGCTTCGGCCTGCCGCACCATTGGGCCCTGATCGCGAACTTCCGCACCGTGCTCACCCAGGGCGCGGCCGGCACCGGCCTGCTCAACAGCATCGCGGTCACCGGCTCCGCCGTGGCGCTGGTGCTGGTCGTCGGCTCCATGGCGGCATGGATCTTCGCCCGCAGCGAATCCCGGACCGTGCGCGCGCTGTTCTACGTCAGCATCGTCGGCATCCTGATCCCCGCGCCCGTGATCACCTCGGTGTACCTCGACGCGCAGCTGGGCATCCAGGGGTCGCGGATGTCGCTGGTCGGACTGTACTCCGGCGTCTACCTGTCGCTGGCCGTCTTCCTGATCACCGGATTCGTGCGCACCATCCCGCGCGAGCTCGAAGAGGCCGCCGAGATCGACGGGGCGTCCCGGTTGCGGATCTTCTGGCAGATCATCTTCCCGCTGCTGAGACCGGTGCTGTTCGCCGCCGGGGTCGTGCTGTGGGTGTACGTGTGGAACGACTTCTTCTACGCGTTCTTCCTGCTCAACGGTGCCTCCAAGCAGACCCTGCCACTCGGCCTGTTCTCGGTCGTCAGCTCCAACTCCCACTCGACGAACTGGAACTACGTGTTCGCCGACGTCGTCGTGGTGAGCCTGCCGCTGGTCCTGGTCTTCGTGATCGGACAGCGCCGCATCCTCGCCGGCGTCATGGCCGGCGGAGTCAAAGGTTAGTCAGACCCATCAAGGGAGATGGTTCCGTTGGAAATGCCCCTGCGAGTCCCACCCGGCTCGCGCTCCCCCCGCGTACTCGCGGCTGTCCTGGCCCTCATAGCCGCGATGGCGGTCGCACTCACCCCAGCCCCCGCCCGGGCGGCCGGGAGCACGGCCTCGTTCAGCGCCGACTACGCCACCACCACAGGCACCACCATCAGCTCCTCCCTGCTGCTCAACGGCTCCGAGGGCGGCTACCTGACCATGCAGAACCTGCACTGGTTCCCGCAGGAGACCGGCCAGCTCTCCAGCATCGGCCTGCAGTCCGTCCGCGTCGACCACATCTTCGACGACACGTTCTACCACCTGGTCAACAAGGACTCGTCAGGCAACATCACCTACGACTTCACCGACCTCGACAAGCAGATCCTGCCGATGGTGAAGAGCGGCATCACCCCGTTCATGTCGCTGTCCTTCATGCCCGCGGCCCTCGGCTCGGACAACAGCGGGCCGCCGACCTCGGACACAGCCTGGGGCGCGGCGGTATCGGCCCTGGTATCGCACTATGCCGCTCTCGGCTACACCGGCTGGGACTGGGAGATCTGGAACGAGCCGGACAACTCGTTCAGCGGCACACAGGCCCAGTACGATGCCATGTACGCGGCCGCGGCCTCGGCGGTCAAGGCGGCTGACCCGACGGCGGAGGTGGGCGGCCCTGCGGTATACAACCTGTCCGACTCCTGGACCACTGCCTTCCTGTCCTACCTGCAGGCGAACCCCTCGGTCCCGCTCGACTTCTTCTCCTACCACAGCTACTTCGCCACCAATTTCTCCAGCGCGGCCACGGCCCAGGCCGATCTGACCGGTATCGGCCGCAGCGGCATCCCCGTCTACGTCACCGAGTGGAACGACCCCACGTCGATGACGGCGGGCGCAGGCTCGGGCAGTGACACCAACTCCAGCGACGGCGGAGCGTCGTACGCCGCTGCCCGGCTCTACACCGCGCTCGGTTCCGACGCGAGCAAGGTCTTCTGGTTCTCGCCGGTCGACGGGTACACCCCCGCCGACACCTTCAACGGCGACCTGGGCATGGTCACCGAGAACGGCCATCGCAAGGCAGTCGGCAACGTGTTCTGGATGTACTCCCAACTCGCGCCGAGCGAGCTGTCGTCCACGGTTTCCGGGACCAACGCCGGGGAGACGGACGTCTACGGCGTGGCATCCAAGAACACGAGTAGCGATGAGACCACGGTGCTGCTGTGGAACAACACCGCCACCGACACCTCCACCTCGGTCTCGCTGACAGATCTGCCGTACACCAGCAGCAACTTCAGCGTCACCCAGACCCTGGTGGACTCGACCGACGGGAACTACTACAACGACTACACGGATGGGGCGAACGCCGACACGCCGTCACCCAACGAGAACGCGCCGGTAGTCTCCGACACGGTTCAGTCGGCCGCCTCGTCGTACTCGGGCACCATCGACCTGCCGGCCAACTCGGTCTCGGAGCTGATCCTCAAGCCGACCACCTCCTCAACGGGTGTGGTGACCACCACCGCCGCACCGCTGTACGACGATCTGGCCTACGGCGCACCCGTGACGTACAGCTCGACCTACACCGGCACGGGGTGGGCGGCGGCCAACCTGACCGACGGGCAGGACCACTCCTTCGAGTCGGCCAACAACGGCTCCCCGGTCGAGGGTTGGACCTCGGCGGCCCATTCGACGACTGCCGCCACCGAGTGGGCGCAGGTGGACCTGGGATCGGCGAAGACCATCGATACCGTGGTGCTGTGGCCACGGGATGCGCAGGACTCGAACGGTGGCGGCTTCCCGACGGCGTTCACGATCGCCGGCTCCACGGATGACAGCACTTGGACGACGCTGTACTCGGCATCCGACTACAACGGTGGCGCCACTGTCGACGGCCCGCAGTCCTTTGCGGTGTCCCCGGCCTCCTACCGGTACATCAAGGTGACCGCGACGACACTGGGTGGCGCCATCGAGGAGAGCGGCTCGACCGTCTACCGGTTCCAACTCCAGCAGCTCGCGGCCTATGACATGGGACTGCCGAACGCCGGCTTCGAGAGCGGCAGCACCAGCCCGTGGACGGTCGAGGGCAAGGCCTCGGTCGAGTCCAGCGTGGTCCACAGCGGCACCGACGCTGTGACGGTCACCGGCGCCGGCAACGGCGTGCAGTACACGGCAACCGGGCTCTCGCCCGACACCACGTACACCTTCGGCGGCTATCTGAGGTCGGGCGCGACCGGTGACCCGGTCTACCTGGGCGTCAAGGGCTATGGCGGCACCGAGACCGCGGTGCCGGTCAGCTCCACCCAGTGGACTCCCGTGTGGATCACCTTCACGACCGGTGCGAGCAGTACCAGCGCGACGGTCTACATGTACAAGAACAGCGGCACGGCCCAGGCGTGGGGCGACGACTTCACGCTGCAACCCGGCAGCTGAACCGCCGTGGGCCTTCCCGACCCGGTCGGGAAGGCCCATCGTCAGTGGGCGAGGAGGATGCGCTTGCTCGGACCCTGCTCGCCCGCTGACCCGTATGCCGAGAACTAACGCTGACCCTCCGTCAACCCTGCACCGAGAGTGAGGCCGCGCGTCCAGCTCACTCCGGTGCGACGCGCGCTACGGCCCCCGATTCATCTGTTCACTCACCGGTATCAAGCTCAGCGCTCGAATTTCCCGAACGCACTTCATTCGCCACTGTGAGCGGTGAGGAAGGCCCCACACATGGAGAAGCGGTTCCTTGGCCGTACCGGGCCTCCAGGACCGCGTGACCACTGTCCGGTACCGATTGTGCTGAAGCAGTCTCGGGGGCACATCGCTTTGCGGCCATGAAAGACTCTGCTGCGCTATTCGGTTATGCGGTGAGTCGGTAGCTGAGGTGGGTGAGTCTGCTGGCGCGTGACAGTGCAGGTGGGGTTCCTTCGGTGCTCCAGTGGGCGTCGAGGCGGATGACGTTGAGTGCGGCGGCGGAGAAGGCGTGCTGGAGACGGACCTTGGGCAGGCCGCGGTAACGGGCCCGGCGGATTCCGGTGACGTCCAGGGCCTGGTTGATGGTGCCCTCGATCCCGGCGCGCAGGGCGTACTTGGCTTGCCAGGTATCGGTCTTCTGCTCGGTGCGGGCGGCGGTCAGTGCCTGGTGGAGCTCGCGGGGCTGGAGCGTGAGCATGCGGGTGCCGCGTCGCGAGGCGGTGCACTGCTCGCGTGCGGGGCAGGGCCGGCAGTCGCTGCGGGCGAAGTCGACGACGATCGCGTCGTGGCCGTGCTGCCGGACCGGGTACCAGCCGCTGCTTGTCCTGCCTTCGGGGCAGCGGACCTGGCGGGCCTTCCAGTCGATGCGGAAGGCGTCCTTGGCGTAGCCGGTGTCGGCCCTGGCCTGGGGCGAGGTGTCGGGCCGGAGCGGGGTGACCATGGTGATGCCCTGCTCGGAGGCGGCCCGGACCAGCGCGGCGGAAGGGTATCCGGCGTCAAGGTAGTGCTCGCCCGGTGCCAGGCCCCGCGTCGCCAGGTTCTCCTGGACCGGCGCGGTGGCGTTCACGTCCGGCACGGTCGCGTCGGTGGTGTACACATCCGTGATCAGCCGCACCGGCAGACGCCCGGGCGACGGCTCACCACCGGCTTCGGCTTCGGCTTCGGCTTCGGCTTCGGCTTCGGCTTCGGGAGGAGCATCGCAGCTCTCTGTCAGATGGATCTTGTATCCGCACCAGAACAGGTCCCCGCCTTTCGCCGCCCAGCGCGCGTCCGGGTCGTACGGAGAGGCGAGGCGCGTATGGCCGGGCGGGACGCCGTCACTGTCGGCCTCCCGCTTGCGGATCACCTCCCGTCCCCGGGTGTCGGTGGCAACCAGGTACGTTTGCACCGTGATCCGCCGCAGCAGCGCAACGGGCTCCAGGGTCCGCAGCACCGGAGGGGCTGTCGGTGCCCACACCGCCCGCAGCAGGGCGACGGCGTCCTGCCCGAACACCGTGGCCAGCCGTTCCCGCTTGACCTGGGAGGAAGGTATCTTCCAACCGTTCACCCGCTCGCCGTAGCGCAGCGCGAGCTCGGGCACGTTCACTGCCTGGGCCAGCCAGGCCGGAGCGACCACCGCCAGCGCTTCCAGCGCCGCGCGCACCGATTCCCCAGCCAGCTCGAGGCGGTTCAGGTCACGCACCGCGCTGATCACGTGCGTGGAGTCCGTGCGCTGCTTGCCCCCGGCCCCGACCAGGCCCTGCCCGCGGCACCAGTCCAGCAGCCGGTCGAAGACCACACGCTCCATCCCGTGCTCGACCAGCCGCGCCCGGAACCGGGCCAGCACACTGTCATCGAAGCCGGTCGCGCCCAGCTCCATCCCCATCGCGTACTTCCAGTCGATCGCGCGAACCGCCATCGCCGCCGCCTGCCGATCCGTCAGGTCCTCGGCGAACTGCAACACCGTGACCAGCGACAACAAGGCCGGCGACAGCCCCGGGGCACCCCGGACCCCGAACGCACCCGCGAACGGCTCGTCCGCGAAGACCTCACCAAGCCTGTCCCGCACGCTCATCGCCAGCGACCCCTGCGGAAACGCCGACCGTGCCACCCGGACCGTATCCGCCGGAATCTCCGGCAAGCCCCTAACCTGCAACGACATCGCACCACCCCCTGCGACCCCACGACAGGACAGTGGCCGCAGAAGCGATCATCCCCTCAACCATCATGCTCATGCAGCGAATTGCGCAGCAGAGTCATGAAACATCCTGCTGCTTGAATGTGTTTCCTCGTCTTCGAGCGCCCGCAGATGGCCGCAGGCGCCGAGCTGTCACCGACCAATCGGGGCGACCGTCGGCGGCAGGTGGCAACGGCAGGCGTGTTGAATCACCAGGAAAGGGCGCAATCGTGTTCTGTGGGAAGGTACTGGGCCGATTGGCTGCGGTCGTGATGTTTGCGGGAGCCTTGGTCCTGCCGACTGCTTCGGCGCAGGCGGACGGTGCCGGCGACATCACCAGCCAGGTGCTGGCCGGGCAGAACATCGCGCTGACCGGTGACTCGATCGTCAACCTGCCGTCAGGGACGACGACGTACAACGGAGTGTTCTCGGGCCAGGGCACGGTGACGGTCGCCGGATCGGGCACGCTGGTGCTGACCGGGAACAGCGACTTCACGCTGCCCGCCGGGCGCCGGCACCAGAGCGTGTCCACGAGCGGCGGCAACTGGCCCTACCCGATCGTCGCCGATCCGGACGCGCCAACGGTGATCGTCGAGCGCGGCGCGACGCTCCAGTACGGCAACGGTGGTGCCACCGGGATCATCGGGCACTACCCCTATTCCTGGCCGAACATCAACCTCACCCTCAACCAGGACAACATTCGGGTCGACGGCACCCTGGTGCTCGACCTCAACGGCCCCGGCCTCAACCTGGGCACGATCTCGGGCTCAGGACTGATCTGGCAGCCGCGCACCGCATGGGACACGCTGGATCTGGCGGGCACCCAGCCGTTCAGCGGGGTCATCGGCCTCGGCACCGGAACGGACTTCGGCGACGCCTCGTACCGGGTGGCGCTGCCCAATGCCCGCGCCATTCTCAACGACGGCTCCGCCATCTTCTATGCCCGCAACTACACGCTCACCATCCCGCAGGACATCTACGAGCAGAACTACGGCACTGACGTCGACTACCACACCTGGCAGGCCGGAAAGATCGTGATGACCGGCGTCTACAGCTATTCCGACAGCGGGCCGAACTCCGCTCCGACGCTCAGCGACCCCGGCCTGAACACCCGCCAGGTCCCGCACACGATCAACTTCCGGGGCATCAATATCGAGGGCGCCAACGTCCAGTGGGGCGACGGGACCACGGGTCGGTTCTTCCTGCCCGCGGTCCCGGCCGACTCGTACATCAACATCCACAACAACGGTTCCCTGGCGTTCGACTACGACGGCCCGGTCACGCTCGACACTCCAATATCAGGGGGTGTGTACCACGCCTCGCTGAGCACGCCCGCCTACGCCGACGTCACGCTGAATCCGACACGGGGAAACGCGGTCACCTTCGCCACGCCGCAGAACTACCACGGCACCACCACGATCGGCTCCGGAGCGAGACTGCTGTTGGGCACGGGATCCGTAGGCGGGGACAGTACTCTGCTGACCGGGGCCTCGTCGGACGCGGTCGTGGACGATGGCGGGTTGGTCGCCCGCAACACGGCGGCGGCGCTGGCACTGTCGAACATCACCGGCTCCGGATCGCTCGAACAGGCGGGCACCGCGACCACGACCCTGACCGGTAGGACGAGCTACACGGGGGCGACGACGGTCACCTCCGGCACGCTGGCGCTCGGCGCGGGATCCGCCGGGATCGACTCCAGCAGCGGCCTGACACTGACCGGCGGCACCTTCGACATAGCCGCCGCAGACCAAGCCATCAGGGCCCTTACCGGCAGCGCCGGAACCGTCGCCCTCGGCACGCATACGCTCACCGTCGGGACGGCCGCCTCCACCACCTACCACGGGACTTTCACCGGCGCCGGCGCACTGGTCAAGTCCGGGAACGGCACACTGACCCTCACCGGAATAGGCACGACGGGCGGCCCGTGGCGGATCTCCCGGGGCACCCTGGCCCTGGACGGCGGTGCGATGACCACCGGGGGATTGACCGAGGCAGCGGGCAGCACTCTGATGCTCACACTGCGCGCCGGCGCTGCTGCGCTCACGGTGAACGGCCCGCTGAACCTGGCGGGGAGCCTCGCGGTCAAGACCGCCGGGCAGGTGACCGCCGGTCGGCAGCTCACACTCATCCACCAGACCGGTTCCAGTGCGAGCACCCGTGGCACGTTCTCCGGACTCGCCCAGGGGGCGAAGGTGACCGTCGGCGGAGCTGTCTTCCAGATCAGCTACAAGGGAGGCACCGGCCACGACGTCGTGCTGACCACCGTCACCGGCACGTCGTCCACGAAGGCGGCACCGCACGGCGACGACCCGACATCTACGGTTGCTGCTGCGGCGCGATCAAGCAAGGGTTCGGGCATCTGGCCGCCCCTGCTGGCAATCGCCGCAGCCATCGCAGCGCTGCTCGCCGGATTCTGGTACCTCCGCGCTCGCCGGCGCCCCGCCGCAGTGGGCAGCCACCGTCGCAGGTGATCGCATCCGTAGCGCGCACTCAACACTCGGACCCAGGTCATGGCCTCCGTGCCCAGGGAGCTACCCCGGCTCTCGGCCCGCGCCGCCCACAGAGCCGGATGTCCGGACCTTGCGCTACCGGCGACATCGAACTCGACCGCGTCGAGAGCCTCCAGGGCCCCGGTACCCTCGACGCGGTCATCTCGTCAGCTGCGCAGACGTCCGCGCCTGCCTCAACTGCGAGCATGGTCGGCTCAGCCGCAGTGGACGCCGTTGAGGGTGTACCAGGTGGGCGCGGTGTCAGTGCCCGTGTATGAGGCGGTGTATCCGATGGTCACGGATGTGCCTGCGGTAATGGTGCCGTCATAGCTCACGGGGTGGGCGATGACCGCTTTGCCGCTCTGGTGGTACGTGGCGCTCCAGCCGTAGGTGATCTTCTCGTTGCCGGGAAACGCGAAGGCGAGCTTCCAGGCGCTGACGGCAGCGCTGCCCGTGTTCCTGATCGTCACGTTCTCCGTGTAGCCGTTGCCCCAGTCGTACGTCTTGGTCGTGGTGACTTTGCAGGAGGCGGTGGAAGGGGACGGGGACGCCGAGGCGCTGGGGGAGCCGGAAGCAGGGGTGGAGCCGGACAACTTGAGGACGGTGATGGAGTATGCGGGGAGTGTCAGGGCGCGGGTGTTGGTGCCGGTCACGCTGGTCAGCTTTTTCGTGCTCGGGCTGAACTGCTCGGCCGAGGTGACACCGGAGGGCGAGAATCCGTTGTAGGCCAGGCTTACGGGTTCGCTGGTCGTGGCGCTGTGGTTGACCAGCATCACGTTCAGGCCGCCGTCCGTGCGCCTGGTGGCGTACGCGGTCACGGCGCTGTTCGAGCTTGTGGTCGCGATCATGTCGGCGCCGGCCGGTGCGAAGTCGCCGACTGCTTGGATGCCGTAGTACATCGGGAAGGCCGTGTCCTTCGCCGGTTCGCAGGTCGATCCCGTGCAGTTGCCGCTGGAGAGTATGGCCGAGTCGCCGTAGTCGGTCGTGCCGTCGGCGTCGGTGCTGATCGTCCCGGCGCCGTTGTGCAGGTCCCACCAGTCGATGTTGGCGACGCCGTTCTGAAGGAACGTCATGTAGGTGTCCGCAGCGTAGAGGGCGGCGGGGACCGAGTCGACCTCGTATCCCGAGTTCGTCTCGGTGACCATGATCTTGATGTTCGCGGCGTTGCTGCCCGCGTACTCGTCGATCTCCGATCGTGTCTTCTTGATGATCGTCGCGATGTTCTGGTACTGCGCGAGCATCCCGGCCTCGGTCGTCGAATCGGGGTAGTCGTGCAGGATCACGAAGTCAAGCTTGCTGCCGTCGGTCTTCAGGACCGTCTCGTTCCAGTCGGCCGTGTCGCCGTAGGAGCCGGCCACGAGCCCGTCCGGCCAGTCGCCGTCCGTGGTCAGCACCGCGCCGACCTTGATCGAGGAGTCCGCCGCCTTCATCCGGGTGATGTAGTCCTCGATGTTGTCCGCGTAGGCCGTCGCACCCTTGGACTTGGTGTTGTACTCCCAGCTGGAGCCGTAGGTGCCGTCGCCGTACACCTCGTTGCCCAGCTCCCAGTACTTCACGCCGTAGTTCTTGGTGACGTCCGCGTACTTGACCCAGGCGGCAGCCTCCGCGGCGGTGCCGGAGCCGTAGTTCACGGTGATGACCGGACTCGCGCCGACCTTGTCGGCGATGCCCATGAAGTCGTCGAAGTCGTTGCTCGGATTCGCGTAGCCCTGGCCGGAGACCACGGAGTTCGTCTGCCAGTTGTAGGCATCCGAGGTGGAACCGCCGGGGTAGCGCAGCGCGTCGACTCCCGCGCTCTTGAGTGCCGAGGTGGTCGCGCTGTCGTTCAGTTGGCCGTCGAAGACCCCCGTGTTGATGCCGTTCGCGGTGCTCGGGACCGTGCCGAGGCTGCTGGCCGCGTTTACTTCGACCGCGATGGTACTGCTCGCCTTCGCGCCCTGGGCGAGGAGAAATCCGCCGACGGTCAATGCCAGAACAGCGGGTGCGGTGGTGGCCACGAGGAAGCGGCGCCGGGATCTGCGGTGCATGAGTGCTGAGCCATCCGTCCGACAGTGAGTCAGTTGGGCTGCGTAGTGCGACGGAAGGGGAAAGGGGGAGTCGTCGCACTGCGCATCTTCACTGTCGGTCGGGGCGGCGAAAAGGTTGCCGGCTGCTTTCCTGGTCGGTCAGTAGGCGCCGTGGGCAGAGCCGGCACTGGTGGACGTCGCGGTACGGGCGGAGGCGTAGTAGGTGTCGTCCGCCGGGATCCAGCCGGTGCTCGCGTGGTTGAACTGGACGGCGAACGTCAGGGTGCCGGGGGAGACCACGTGCCCTGGGTTGAGCTGGAACTCGTAGGTGATCGAGCCGTCCGAGCCCGTGGTCGTGATCTCGGTGAATTGGCCGGTCGCGCCCGAATCCCAGGAACCCGTCCCGGCCAGGCCGGTGCAGTTCGAGACCTTGACCGTGACGTCGAGCGAGGTGAGCGGCTGCTTGACGGCCACGTTGAGGTCCAGCTGCGCCCAGTTCGCATTGCTGCCGGAGTCGATCGAGGCGGCGGCGTCGACGAGGGCGGACGTCGCGGGATCCGATGCCTGTGGAGACGAGGGGGCGGAGGCACTGCTGCTGCTCGAGGCGGCCGGATGCGTAGAGCTGCCGGTGGCTGCGGGCAGGGAGCCGTGGGCGCCAGTGGCTGCGGGCGTGGTGCTCGGGGCGCTGGTAACGGCCTGCCCCGGTGCGGAGCCGCCGGGGGTAGCGCCCGGCGCGGAGACGGTCACTGGCCGGTGGCCGTCATGCCGGGTGGTGACAGCGATCGTGGCAGTCGCACCGACAGCGAGTGCGGCGGCGGTGGTGCCGATCGTCGCCAGGGCCACGCCCGCCGGGAGGCCGGCCAGGCCGAGGCGGCCCAGCAGACCGAGCCTGCCCAGACGACGGGCCCTGCGGCGCGAGCGGCGCGCGGACGCCGTGGCGGGCTGCTTCTCGTCCCGCTGTTCGGCGATCCGGGCCGCCGTCAGTGCCCGGATCCGCTCAGTGTCAGGCGTGTACTCGGTGGCCGCAGCGTCCAGCAACTCGCTCAACCAGGGCTGTCGTTCGTCACCCACGGCTACCTCGCCTCCTCTTCCCTTCCGTTCCCGTGTCCAGCAGCGCGGCGAGTTCGGCCACCCCCCGCGAGGTCTGGCTCTTGACCGTGCCGACCGATATTCCCAGGGTCTGCGCCGTATCCTGCTCGCTCAACCCGTAGTAGTGACGCAGGACCACGCAGGCGCGTTTCCTGGCCGGCAGTTTCATCAGGGCCGCGCGCACGTCCGTCACGGCGGCCACGTCCGGACCGTTCGACCGGTCCGACCAGGCGGCCCCGAGCAGGCGCCGGCTGTTCCGTTCCCGCGTCAGGCCCCGTATCCGGTTCGCGGCGAGGTTCACCACGATCCGACGGACATAGGCAACCGGCGAATCCGCCTGTGTCACCTGCTTCCAGCAACGCCAGGCTTCGGCGAAGGCTTCTGCCGTGATGTCCTCGGCCGCATCCTGGTCCCCGGACAGCAGGTAGGCCAGCCGGCCGAGACCGCGGTGGTGGGCGCTGAAGAACGCGCCGAACGCCTGGCGTGCAGCTTCGTCCTTCGCGCCGAGCGTAGTCACTGCCATGGGCATGGGACCTTAGCAAGCCGATCCTTCATGCCGTCCCGGCGGACCGCTGCCTGCGTCGGCTCCGCGGCACGTTCCAAGCCGTTTCCAAGTGGTTCCAAGTCGCCTACCAGTGGTGTGCGCACACTGGCCGGCATGTCGATCCACGCACAGCCGCCCCCTGCCCCGGGCGAGCTGCTCGGTCATCCGGTCGACTGGTACCACTCGGCCCCGGGCCGCGATCAGCATCGCCAGGACGGCGCGCTGCCGCGGGGGCCGAGGTCGATCGGCGATCCGCTGATCTCGGCACCCAGCGAACCCAGGACTCGAAGGCGCAGCATGGCACCGGAATCTACCCGACCGGCACAGAGAGCCCGATCGCATGATCAAACCAGCTGAACGGCATTGCGCGAGAGGTCTTGTGGTTTGCGCCACGCGGCAGTACGGTTTCGCCAATGTTTCCGGGATACGTATCGACGATGCGTATCGACAGCATGCGAGAGGAGGGTCGGCGATGGCGGCATACACGAGCAAGGACGTTGCCCGGCTCGCCGGCGTTTCCCAGAGCACTGTCTCGTATGTTCTGACCGGCAACCGTCCGATCTCGGAGGAGACGAGGCGGCGGGTTCTCGACGCGATCGAGGAGCTGACCTACCAGCCGAATGCGGGCGCACGGGCGCTGGCCAGCCAGCGCACGCGGGTGATCGCTCTGGATCTGCCATTCGAAGCCGTGGTGGACACTGCGGCGCTGGTGCCGTTCATCGAGACGATCTCCAGCATCGCGCGCTCCCGTGACTACGACGTGCTGCTGCTGGCGGGGAACGAAGGTTCGGCCGGGCTCCAGCGAGTGGCCGGCCGGTCTTTGTGCGACGCGATCCTCGTGATGAACGTGCAGACCCGCGACGAGCGCGTGCCGGTGGCGGCGGCGCTGCCGGTGCCGGTGGTGATGCTCGGGGTGCCGGAGGATCCGCAGGGGTTGCACTGCGTGGACCTCGACTTCGCGGCCGCCGGCCGCATGGCGGTCGAGGAGCTTGCGGCGACGGGTCACCAGCGCATCGCCATCATCGAGCACCCCGCTGAGATGCTCGATCGCAGGCTGAGCTTCATCGACCGGTTTCTGGACGCAGCGCTGGAGGCCGCCCACCAGCGGTCGCTGCCGGTCGAGGTCTCGACGCCGGCCGAGCGGGGCCGGGTGGCCCTTGCCTCGGTGATCGACCGGCTGATCGGGCTGCCGGGACCGGGCCCGCTCGGTCTCATCGTCCCGAACATGCAGGCGCAGCAGTCGATTCTGCGGCTGCTCGCGGCCCGCGGAGTGGTGGCGGGGCGCGACATCTCCCTGATCGGCCTCTGCACCGATGCGGACGCCACGGAGTCGGACCCGCAGATCACGAATCTGGCGTTCGAACCGCTCGACCTCTCACAGCGGGCGATGCAGACCCTGCTCGCGCTACTGGAGCCCACGGGGATACCGGCTCCGCCGGTCATGGACCTGATTCCGCCTCGGCTGACTCGGCGCCAGACAGTGGTGAACGTCCCAATCGGCTGACCGGCGTCGGCACCATCCATCCGCCGACGAAGCCGCCCCCAACAACCTGCGACCAGCACCGCAGCAGAACAGACCCATCAATCGATGCGTATCGACGATGCGTATCGACACATACGTCGTGCCTACAATCGGCGCCCATCATGCGAGCGGCGCTCAATGAAAGGAAAGCCATGAATCGACAGAGAGTACGGTCCACGCAGGTAGGCGTCGCGGCAGCGGCGTGCACGGCGCTCGCGCTGACGCTGGCCGGCTGCGGTAGCAGCAGCGGTCACACGAGTTCGGCGTCGACGGGTCTGCACCTGACCGTCGAGGACTACTACACCCAGCCGGCTGCGGCCGAGTACGACAGCATCTACAACGCGTGCGCCAAGCAGCTCGGCGACACGGTGACGATCTCCCACATCGCGGGTGCTGCCCTGATACCGAAGGTGCTGCAGCAGGCGTCGTCCAGGACGATGCCGGACGTGCTGATGCTGGACAACCCGGACGTCGCTCAGATCGCGGCTACCGGGGCGCTGTCGCCGCTGTCGGACTACGGGATCACCGGTGCCGGGTACGTCCCGGGGATCATCGCGGCCGGCAGCTACCAGGGCAAGCTGTACGGACTGGCGCCGGCGGTCAACTCCCTGGCGCTGTTCTACAACACCGACATGTTCAAGGCCGCCGGCCTGACGCCGCCGACGACCTGGGCCGAGTTGCAGAGCGACGCCAAGGCGTTGACGAAGTCGGGCCGGTACGGTTTCGCGTTCAGCGGCGTGAACACCTACGAGGGCACCTGGCAGTTCATGCCGTGGATGTGGACCAGCGGCGGCGACGAGAAGAACATCGACACCCCGCAGACCGCCGCTGCCCTGCAACTCCTCACCAGCCTGGTCAAGGACGGCTCGGCGTCCAAGAGCGTCGACCTGTGGACCCAGAACGACGTGGAGAGCCAGTTCGCGGCCGGCAAGGCGGCGATGATGGAGAACGGGCCCTGGAACATCGCGCAGCTGCAGCAGGTCAAGGGTCTGCACTGGGCGAGCGTGCCGCTGCCCACGCCGACGGCCGGGCAGAAAGTCGTCTCGCCGCTGGGCGGCGAGACCTACACCGTCCCGCAGACCGGTGACTCGGCGAAGATGGCGGCCGCGGGCAAGATCGTCGCCTGCATCAACAGCGATGCCAACCAGGTGACCATCGCCAAGACCGTCGCCTACGTGCCCGCGAAGACCTCGGTCGCCGAGCAGTTCGCCAAGGACAACCCGCTGATGGCGCCGTACGTCACGGTCGCGCAGACCGCCCGGTCGCGCACCGGTGAACTGGGCACCGGCTGGGACAAGGCGGCGACCGCCATCTACACCGCCGAGCAGCAGGCGTTGACCGGCGAGGCCTCGCCGGCAGCCGCGCTCAAGCAGGCACAGGGCCAGTAACCCGATACGGCGAGGGGTACCACGAGCATGATTTCCGACAGTTGGCGGGCGCTGGCATGAAGACCTTGGACCGCCATTCACCGCCCTCCGGTGCGCAGGCCGCCGTGCCGGGCACCCCTCCCCGCACCCGCGGTCGCGGCCCGCGGCAGGACCGGGCCGTCACCTGGCTGTTCCTGCTGCCGGCCCTGGTCTACATCGCGCTGTTCTTCGGCTATCCGATCGTGAAGAACGTGCTGATGGGGTCGCAGGACTACACCACGGCCACGTTCTTCACCGGCAGCTCGCCGTGGGTGGGCTGGGCGAACTACCGCACGTTCTTCACCGGCCCGCTGGCGGGCACGACCTTCCTGAACACCGCCGTGTTCACGGTGGGTTCCATCGTGGGCCAGTTCAGCATCGGCCTGGCCGTGGCGCTGTTCTTCCGCCGCCGGTTCCCTTTGAGCGGGCTGATGCGCTCGCTGCTGCTGCTGCCGTGGCTGCTCCCGTTGATCGCGGGCACGGCGGTGTGGCGGTGGATCCTGGACCAGGACAGCGGGGTGCTCAACAGTGTGCTGATGCACCTGCATCTGGTGCACTCGTCGGTGCCGTGGCTGAGCAGCCCGAGTTTCGCTCTGTACTCGGTGATCATCGTGAACGTCTGGATCGGCATCCCCTTCAACGTCGCGCTGTTCTACAGCGGCCTGCAGGGCATCCCGGCGGAGCAGTACGAGGCCGCGGCGATCGACGGCGCTGTCGGTTGGAAGGCGTTCCGGCACATCACCTGGCCGGCCCTGCGCCCGGTGGTGACCGTCGTCCTGGTGCTGGGCGTGATCTACACGCTCAAGGTCGTCGACATCATCCTCGGGCTGACCGGCGGCGGTCCGGCCAACTCGACCCAGACGCTGGCGACGACCGCGTACCAGGACTCGTTCGTGCAGTTCTCGTTCGGCCAGGGCGCCGCGGTGAGCAACGTCCTGATGGTCGTCTCGCTGCTGTTCGCCTGCCTGTACCTCCGCGTCAACCGGCGCGCCTCGGATGAATAGGACGTTGTGATGGGACTGACGAAGAGGCGCCAGGCTGCGTTCACGGTGATCGGCCTGTGCCTGCTGGCGGTCATGCTGTTCCCGGTCTACTGGATGCTCAACGCATCGCTGCAGTCCGGGAGTTCCGGAGCCGGTAGCACACTGCTGCCGCTGCATCCGACGCTCGCCGCCTACCGGCTGGCGCTGAGCCAGCAGGGCGGCAACATCCTCACCAGCCTGGTCATCTCCTGCGGCACGGTGGTGCTGTCGTTGGTGATCGCGGCACCGGCGGCCTACGTGCTGGCGAAGACCGCGATCCGGGGCCGCAGCGTCATCCTGTTCGCGCTGGTGGTCACCCAGATGATCCCGGGCATCGTGATCGCGAACTCGCTGTACCCGGTGTTCAACCAGGTCGGCCTGCTCGACACCCGGGTCGGTCTGGTACTGGCCGACACGTCGACCGCGCTGCCCTTCGCGATCCTGATCATGCGGGCCTTCATGGCCTCGCTACCCGGGGAGATCATCGAGGCGGCCCGGGTGGACGGCGCCGGCTTCGTGCGGACATTCGTGTCGATCGTGCTCCCGATCAGCCGCAACGCGGTCATCACCGCCGCCCTGTTCAGCTTCCTGTTCAGCTGGAGCGACTTCCTGTTCGCGCTGACGCTGACGACCGGCAGCAGCCTGCGCCCGGTCACCCTCGGCATCTACGACTACCTCGGCGACAACGTCCAGGCATGGGGGCCGGTCATGGCCACCGGCGTGCTGTCCGCGCTGCCGGCCATCGTGCTGCTCGCTTTCGCGCAGCGGTTCATCGCGGTCGGACAGCTCGACGGCGCCGTCAAGTGAACCGCTACTGCTTCCTGGCGCGGGTCAGACCCGAACTGCTCGACGAGTACCGGGCGTGGCACCGGCAGGTGTGGCCGGAGATGCTCGCCGCGCTGGCCGCCAGCGGCTGGCACAACTACTCGCTCTTCGCCAACGCCGACGGGCTGCTGGTCGGCTACGTCGAAGCCCACGACCTGGCCGCCGCCCAGGCGGCCATGGCCGGAACCGAGGTGAACGCCCGCTGGCAGGCCGAGATGGGCCGCTACTTCGAGGGACTCGACGGACGCCGCCCCGACGAAGGCTTCCACCTGCTGGACGAGATCTTCAACCTCGACACACAACTACTGGCACTTGAAGAAAGAAGGGGTCCATGAGAACAACGACGTTCGTCAAGCGGGCAGCCGCGGGGCTCACCGCGTTCCTCGCGGCGGCCGCCGTCTCGCTGGTGGCGGCCGCTCCCGCCCAGGCGGAGGGAACCACCTACTACGTCAACAACGCGACGGGCTCCGGCTGCAGTGACTCCGGGCCGGGGACCATCACGGTTCCCTGGTGCACCTTCACCCCGGCGAACGCCCTCACCTTCGGGCCGGGCGACGAGCTGCTCCTGGCGAGCGGTGACACCTGGGACCAGCAGCTCACCCTGCACGGTGCGGGATCCGCCGCGGACCACGCGGTGCTCTCCTCCTACGGAACTGGCGCCCGGCCGAAGATCCTGCGCGACGGCAGCGCCTCGGAGATGGCGATCGACGCCGAGGACCCCTCCTACTTCGACTACAGCAATCTCGAACTGGGCGACGCGGGCATCGGCCTGCGGGTCTACCTGACGACGCTCGGGCACGCCGGACTGAACTTCAGCAACATCTCCGTCCACGACAACACCGGGTGGGCCTTCTCCAAAGCCAATTCCCAGTGCCTGTCGACGAACCGCATGTTCGTTCCCACCGGCATCGGCATCACCGGTGACCTTCCCGCGTTCTCCTCCAGCGACTACGCGCTGGACGGCGTCAACTTCACTGACATCACCGGCACGAGGAACGTCGACTCGGTCTCCCTGGAGATGTGCAACGGCATCGCCTCCACCGCCAACGGGCTCAGCTGGACGTACAACGGCACCGCCCTGACGTCCGACGGCCAGGACGACTTCACGCTCATCCGCAACGTGGTCATGCGGGGACTGAACCTCTCCGGCGACGACGGCCCCGGCTCGGGCTCGTGCCCCGACTCACTGCGGATCAACGACAGCGAGAACGTGCTGATCATCGATTCCTCCCTGAACAACGAAGCCTCCTGCGCCACCTCCACCGGCACCGCCGCCGTCATCCTGCAGCGCACCCACAACGTGCGCTTCGTCAACGACACGCTGACCAACACCCCGGCCACGGGCAGCACCGACCAGACCGCCATCGACTTCGAGAAGCACAACACCGACGACCAGATCGACCACGACTACATCGCGGGGAACGCCGGGCCCGGGATCGAGCTGCTGGCGATCCACGGCGCGGACGACCAGGACAACGGCCAGGTGATCCAGTCCAACCTCTTCGCGGACAACGGGACTGCGACCGCCAACTACACCGGCTCGGTGGACATCAACGGCAGCGGCTTCACGCAGACCGCCACGGTGCAGGGGAACCTCTTCGACGAGCCCAGCGGCGGCCTGCTCGCGACCGGCGGCAGCGCCTCCGGCTCGGGGGTCACCGCCACCCAGAACCAGGACGTGAACAGCGAGACCAACGCGGCGGCCTCGTTCTCCTCCACCCAGGGATCGGGCAACTGGTCCTACGAGTACAGTGCGGACAGCGGCTCCACCTGGTCGCCGCTCAGCTGGGACGCCACCCTGGACCAGTGGGACACCGGGGCCGCCTCCCCGGCCGTCTCCCAGTTCGACCAGTTGCCCGCGGCCTGCGCCACCTGCCTCGTGGCCCGCACCTGGACGGCGCCGGCCACCGGGACCGTCTCGATCCGGGCGGACGCCCTGGCCGTGCAGGCCGGTGGGGACGGCACCACCGTTGGCGTGCAGCTGAACCAGAACCCGCTGGTAGCGGCGTCCACCGTGACGACCTCGGCGGAGTCCCCGGTCTCCCTGGACGCCGTGAGCGTCGCGGCCGGCGACAAGATCCGGTTCGAGGTGGGTGCAGGCGCCGCGGCGAACAACACTGATGACCTGACGAGCTTCGACCCCTCGATCGCCTACACTCAGGCGAGCGCCCTGGGCGACACCTCGTTCGAGCTGCCGACGCTGCACCACTCCAGCTACAGCTACTCCGCCACCGGCTCACCGTGGACCTTCGGCAACCAGACCGGGATCAGCTCCGCCGGCAGCGCCTTCGGCAACATGGCTCCTGACGGCACGCAGGTCGCCTTCGTCCAGGGCGCGGTCGCCGGCTCCTGCATGACGCAGAGCGTGTCCGGCCTCACCGTCGGAAGCAGCTACTCATTCACTGTGAGTGCGGCGCAGAGATCCGGTACCGAGGGCGGCCAGTCGATCGCGGCCACCCTGGGGGGCGCTTCCCTCGGTAGCATCACCCCGTCGTCGACGACCTTCGCCGACGTGGCCACCGGGTCCGCGACCGCGACGGCCAGCACCGAGACACTGTCATTCTGCGGAACCGTGCTGGGCGACCACACCGCGTTCATCGACAATGTCCGTCAGAACACCCCGATCATCGCCGACCCGGGGTTCGAGTCGCCGTCGCTGACCACCTACTCGTACGGGCCGGTCATCAGTGGATCGGCCTGGACATTCGGTGGCAACGCGGGCATCGAGCACAACGGCAGTGCGTTCGGGGCCGCGAACGCTCCGCAAGGCACGCAAGCGGCATTCCTGCAGAACACCGGAGGATGCATCCAACGCGCGGTGAGCGGATGGACCGCCGGCGCCCACAGCGTCACGATGCAGGTCGCTGCCAGGGCAGGCAGCCTCGGCGGCCAGACCCTGCAGGTGTTCCTCGACTCCGTATCCCTCGGCACCGTGACCCCCTCATCCACGAGCTGGACGTCATACACCTCGGGCACCGCCTCGCTCACCGCCGGAACGCATCTGATAAAGATCTGCGGCACCGTTTCCGGCGATCACACAGCCTTCGTCGACACAGTTCAGCCCAACTGACCGACGGCGGACGGATGATCGGGGTCGAGGCGATCGCGCCCGCGGCGGGCGCGCTCGCCTCGATCCCACCACCGGCGCGAGCAGTACCAGCGCGACGGTCCACATGTACAAGAACAGCGGCACAGCCCGGGCGTTGGACGACGACGTCACGCCGCGGGCGACCAGTTGACCGATCGTTGGCCCTGCCGACCCCGTCCGCAGGGCCAACGATCCGTCAGTCTGCCTATCGAAGGAAAACGATGATCGACCGCTACGCCTCGCTTCTGAACGACCACATAGTCGCCAGCAGCGAGCAGATGACCCGCGAACCCGAGGGCATCCTCAAGCATCCGTACCTGGTCCCCAGCAGCCCCGACTCGCCCTACTACAGCGATCATCTCTGGGACTGGGACTCCTGGTGGGTCAGCGGTTTCCTGGGGCAGGTCGAGGCGCAGAGCGGTGAGCCGGGGCGGTTCGCGCGGTACGAGGAGGGATGCATCCTCAACTTCCTCGACCACACGACCGCCGACGGGGTCATGCCGATCCAGATCACCCCCGAGGGGCCTCTGCGGCACGGCGACTTCGCGGACGGCGACGACGATGCGTATGCGCGCCACCAGAACACCCACAAGCCGGTGATCGCGCAGCACGCGGCCATCCTGGCGCGGCGGCGCGGGGACGCCGAATGGCTCCGGCCCCACCTGCCCAAGCTGGAGGCGTTCCTCACCGGTTACCTGACCCGCCACCTTCACCAGGGGACCGGGCTCGCCTACTGGCAGACGGACTTCGCGATCGGTGTCGACAACGACCCGTCGGTGTACTACCGGCCGGCGAAGAGCACGGCCGCGATCTACCTCAACAGCCTGCTCTACCGCGAACTGCTGGCGTACGGGTACCTGTTGGAGGAACTGGGCGAGTTGGCGGACTCGGTTCGCTGGCGGCGTCGGGCAGAGGATCTCGCGGACGCGGTCAACCGGCACTGCTGGGACGAGCGCGACGGCACCTTCTACAGCGCCGACCTCGCGCTGGGCCCGATCGACGGCGACGACTGGCTGCACAGCGGGGCTCCGCGGGCCTGGTCGTCGTTGCTGCTGCGGGTCGACAGCTGGTCGAGTTTCCTGCCGATGTGGGCCGGGCTCGCGTCGCAGGAGCAGGCGGAGCGGATGGTCGAGCGGCTGCGCGATCGGCGCACCTTCGCCGCGAACTACGGGGTCCGCACCCTGTCCAGGCTGGAGAAGATGTACGACCTGCGGGCCTCGAACAACCCCTCCAACTGGCTCGGCCCGATCTGGGGGATCAGCAACTACATGGTCTTCCGCGGCCTGCTCAGGTACGGCTTCGTGGACGACGCCCGGGAGCTGGCGGAGAAGACGGTCCTGCTGTTCGGGCGCGACCTGGAGGCCAACGGCTGCCTCCACGAGTTCTACCACCCGGACAACGGGGAGCCGATCATGACCAGGAACTTCCAGAACTGGAACTTCCTGGTCCTCAACATGATCGCCTTCCTGGACGGCCGAGGCATGGTGGCCGAGTTCTGAGGCCCGGAGCCGGTCAAGCCCGCTCGGGCGGTCAGGTGGCCGAACGGGTCGTGGGGCGGAGTCGGGGCGGGCCGGTACCGGGGGTCAAGGTGGAGGCCCGGACCACGAGTTCGGGCTGGTAGACAACCTGCCGGTGCTGGTGCTGTCCCTCCTCGGCGAAGGACTCCGCGATCAGCAGCTCGGCCGAGGTGAGGCCGATCTGGAAGGCGGGCTGGCGCACCGAGGTGATCGGTACGGCGGCGGCGCCGGCGAATTCGATGTCGTCGTAGCCGATGAGGGCCACGTCCTCCGGGATTCGGATTCCGGCCGCGAACAGGGACTGAAGCATGCCGATTGCCAGCAGGTCGTTGGCGCAGAACACGGCCGTCGGCCGCGGGGAGAGCCCGAGCAGTCGTTGCCCGGCGTCGCGGCCTGCGGCGATGTCCGGTCGGCCGGTCTCGATCACGGTCAGGGCCTCCGGGGGCAGGCCGGCTTCGGCGAGCGCCTGTCGTGCCCCGCTGAGCCGGCTGCGTACCTGGTGCAGCGCCTTCGGTCCGCCGACGAACACCAGCTCGGTGTGTCCGGTCTCGATGAGGTGGCGTGCGGCCAGGGCACCGCCCAGTACGTCGTCCACGGACACCGAGCAGGCGTTCTCGGCCCCGGCGCCGCGGTCCACCAGGACGACCGGAATGCCGCTGCGCCGCAGCATGCCGACGTCGGATTCGGCGCCGCCGACCGGGGACAGCAGCACCCCGAGTACCTGCTGCTGGGCGAAGTGCGACAGGTACGCGGCCTCCTCCGCCGCATCCTGGCCGCTGTTGCACATCATGACGATCAACCCGGCCTCGCGCGCCGCTTTCTCCGCGCCGCGGGCGACATCCACGAAGAAGGGGTTGCCCATGTCCAGGACGAGAAGCGCCATCACCCGGCTGCGCCCGGCCCGAAGCTGCCGGGCCGATTCGCTGCGGACGTAGCCCAGTCGCGCGATGACGGCCTGGATCCGCGCGCGGGTGTCGGCCGAGACCAGATCCGGGTGGTTGATCACGTTGGAGACGGTGCCGACGGACACCCCTGCCTGCCGGGCGACCTCCTTGATGCCCACCGTGCGTCCCACGTCGTTTCCTCTCAGGCAAGGAGGGGCGCTCAGCCGAGCTGGATGACCTCCGGATACTCGAGGAAGTCTGCCATGCCGAGCAGTCGACGCGAGCCGGGGCTCAGGGCGCCAATCGTGGGTGAATCGTTTTTCCATGGAGCACGGAGGTCTTCCCGACCCTCGGTCGACGGGGCATCGGATGGAAGGTTGGCAACCACTTGACGGGTCGCAGTCCTCGACTTAGTGTCGCAGTGCCCGTGATTGAATCGTTCCAATTCAGCCGCACCCGGATGGTGCCCCAGATGCGAGGACTCTGCCATGACTGACCTGCCTGCGGTGAAGGCCGGGCTGAAGGCCCAGGAGATCGAGACCCCCTCCTGGGGCTACGGGAACTCGGGTACGCGCTTCAAGGTGTTCGCCCAGCAGGGCGTGCCGCGCAATCCGTTCGAGAAGCTGGACGACGCGGCACAGGTGCACGCGGCAACGGGTGTCGCGCCGCGGGTGTCGCTGCACATCCCGTGGGACAAGGTCGAGGACTACGCCGCCCTCGCACAGCACGCCAAGGAGCGGGGCCTGGTACTCGGGGCGATCAACTCCAACACCTTCCAGGACGACGACTACAAGCTCGGCTCCGTCGCCCACCCGGACCCGAAGATCCGCCGCAAGGCCCTGGACCACCTGCTGGAGTGCGTCGACATCATGGACGCCACCGGCTCGCGTGATCTGAAGCTGTGGTTCGCCGACGGCACCAACTACCCGGGCCAGGACGACATCACCGCCCGCCAGGACCGGCTGTCCGAGGCGCTCGCCGAGGTCTACGCACGGCTCGGCGACGAGCAGCGGCTGATCCTGGAGTACAAGCTGTTCGAGCCCGCCTTCTACACCACCGACGTCCCGGACTGGGGCACCTCCTATGCCCACTGCCTCAAGCTCGGCCCGAAGGCGAAGGTCGTGGTCGACACCGGCCACCACGCACCCGGCACCAACATCGAGTTCATCGTCGCGTTCCTGCTGCGCGAGCAGAAGCTGGGCGCGTTCGATTTCAACTCCCGCTTCTACGCCGACGACGACCTGATGGTCGGCTCCGCCGACCCGTTCCAGCTGTTCCGGATCCTGCACGAGGTCGCCAAGAACGGCGGCTTCGATCCGGACAACGGGGTCGTGTTCATGCTCGACCAGTGCCACAACATCGAGGCAAAGATCCCTGCCGTGATCCGCTCGGTGATGAACGTCCAGGAGGCCACCGCCAAGGCGCTGCTCGTCGACCTGGACGCACTGTCCTCCGCCCAGCAGTCCGGCGACGTGCTGGGCGCCAACGCCGTGCTGATGGACGCCTACAACACCGATGTCCGGCCGCTGCTGCGCGAGGTCCGTGAGGAGCAGGGCTTGGACCCGGACCCGCTCGCCGCCTACTGGGCCTCCGGCTGGCAGGAACGCATTGCCACCGAGCGAGTCGGTGGCACCCAGGCGGGCTGGGGCGCGTAGCTCCCAGCCCACTGACCGCGGGTCGCGCCGCTTGAGGGTGCGGTGCGACCCGCACCACCTTGTCTCCGGACCCTGAAGGAAACGCTCCCATGACTGCCACTCCCCATCATTCCGAGGTCGCCGGGCTGCTCGCTCGCTCGAACCGACTGGGCTCCGACCCGCGCAATACCAACTACGCCGGCGGCAACACCTCCGCCAAGGGCACCGCTGTCGATCCCGCGACCGGCCAGGACATCGAACTGCTGTGGGTCAAGGGCTCCGGCGGCGACCTGGGTACGCTCACCGAGGCCGGGCTGGCCGTGCTGCGACTGGACCGGATGCGCGCGCTGGCGCAGGTCTATCCGGGGGTGGAGCGCGAGGACGAGATGGTCGCCGCGTTCGACTACTGCCTGCACGGGCGCGGGGGAGCGGCGCCGTCCATCGACACCGCCATGCACGGCCTGGTCGACGCCGCGCACGTTGACCACCTGCATCCGGACTCGGGCATCGCGCTGGCCACGGCGGCGGACGGCGAGAAGCTGACCGCGCAGTGCTTCGGCGACTCCGTTGCCTGGGTGCCGTGGCGCAGGCCCGGCTTCCAGCTGGGCCTGGACATCGCCGCGATCAAGGCCGCGAACCCGCAGGCGATCGGCTGCATCCTGGGCGGGCACGGCATCACCGCCTGGGGCGCGACCAGCGAGGAGGTCGAGGCCAACTCCCTGCACATCATCCGCGCGGCGGAACAGTTCTTGAAAGAACAGAGCCTCGCCGAACACGGCAAGCCGGATCCCTTCGGGCCTGTGCTGCCCGGGTACGAGGCGCTGCCCGAGGCGGAACGCCGTGAGCGCGCGGCCGCGCTCGCCCCGCTGATCCGCGGGCTGGCATCCACCGACCACCCCCAGGTCGGTCACTTCACCGACGCCGCACCTGTATTGGAGTTCCTCTCCCGGACCCAGCACCCGCGCCTGGCCGCGCTGGGCACCTCCTGCCCGGACCACTTCCTGCGCACCAAGATCCGCCCACTCGTGCTGGACCTGCCCGCCGACGCACCGCTGGACGAGCTGGGCGAGCGCCTTCGACAGCTCCACGCCGCGTACCGGGCCGAGTACCAGGCCTACTACGACCGCCACGCCACCCCCGACTCACCCGCGATCCGCGGCGCGGACCCGGCCATCGTGCTGGTGCCGGGCGTGGGCATGTTCTCCTTCGGCAAGGACAAGCAGACCGCCCGGGTGGCCGGGGAGTTCTACCTCAACGCGATCAACGTGATGCGCGGCGCGGAGTCCGTCTCCTCCTACGCGCCGATCGAGGAGTCGGAGAAGTTCCGCATCGAGTACTGGGCCCTTGAGGAGGCCAAGCTCGCCCGGATGCCCAAGCCGAAGCCGCTGGCCACACGGGTGGCACTGGTCACCGGCGCCGGTTCCGGAATCGGGAAGGCGATCGCGCAGCGACTGGTCGCCGAGGGCGCCTGCGTCGTCGTCGCCGACCTCAACGGCGACAACGCCACCGCCGTGGCGGAGGAGCTGGGTGGGGCGGACAAGGCGGTGGCCGTCACCGTCGACGTGACCAGCGAGGAGCAGATCGCCGAGGCATTCAAAGCTGCCGCGCTCGCGTTCGGCGGCGTGGACCTGGTGGTGAACAACGCCGGGATCTCCATCTCCAAGCCGCTGCTGGAGACCACGGCGAAAGACTGGGACCTGCAGCACGACATCATGGCCCGCGGCTCCTTCCTGGTCTCCCGCGAGGCCGCCCGGATCATGATCGAGCAGCAACTCGGCGGCGACATCGTCTACATCGCATCTAAGAACGCCGTCTTCGCCGGCCCCAACAACATCGCCTACTCCGCAACCAAGGCCGACCAGGCCCACCAGGTCCGGCTGCTGGCCGCCGAACTCGGCGAGCACGGAATCCGCGTCAACGGCATCAACCCCGACGGCGTGGTCCGCGGATCCGGGATCTTCGCGGGCGGCTGGGGCGCCAAGCGCGCCGCGGTCTACGGCGTCGAGGAGGAGAACCTCGGCGCCTACTACGCCCAGCGGACCCTGCTCAAGCGCGAGGTCCTGCCCGAGCACGTCGCGAACGCGGTCTTCGCCCTGACCGGCGGCGAGTTGACGCACACCACCGGCCTACATGTTCCCGTCGACGCCGGCGTCGCCGCAGCCTTCCTGCGCTGACCCGCCCACCGACCGGACCGGTGGCGTGCGCCGTATCCGCTCACCAGATGTGCGCGCCACCGGTTCCTTTTCCTCCCGCATCCCATCCGTACGACAAGGGCAGACACCGTGACCCCCGCAGCCTCCTCCGCCTTCCCGACGGCCTTCGCCGCCGCCGACCTCGGCGCGACCAGCGGCCGGGTCATCGTCGGCCGCGTCGGACGAAACAACCTCGACCTGACCGAGGTCCACCGCTTCCCCAACACCCCGGTCCAGCTGCCCACCGGACTGCACTGGGACATCCTCCGCCTCTACCAGGGCGTTCTCGACGGGCTTCGCGAGGCAGCCCGCACCGCGGAGATCGCCTCGATCGGCATCGACAGCTGGGCCGTGGACTACGGCCTGCTCGACGCCCACGGTGCCCTGCTGGCCAACCCGTACCACTACCGTGACCCGCGGACCCGCGCGGCGGTTGAGGATGTCTGGGCGCGGATCCCGGCCGCGGACCTGTATCGGATCACCGGACTGCAGCACCTGGACTTCAACACCGTCTACCAACTCGCGGCCGCCTCCGAAACATCGCAGCTGGCAGCGGCCCGCACGCTCCTGCTGATCCCGGACCTGCTCGCCCACTGGCTGACCGGCAGCATCGGCGCGGAGATCACCAACGCCTCCACCACCGGCCTGTACGACTCACGCACCGGCACCTGGTCCAAACCGGTCCTCGCAGCCCTCGGCCTGGACCCAGGCCTGCTCCCACCGCTGCGCCGGCCCGGGGATCGCATCGGAACACTGCTGCCCCACCCGGCCGACCACACAGGTCTGCCCGAGGCGACACCGATCACCGCCGTCGCCTCACACGACACCGCATCCGCTGTCGCAGCCGTCCCCGCCACCGGCGACGACTTCGCCTACATCTCCTGCGGCACCTGGTCACTGGCCGGCCTGGAACTCGACGCCCCCGTCCTGACCGACGCCTCCCGGACAGCGAACTTCACCAACGAACTCGGCATCGACAACACCGTCCGCTACCTGCGCAACATCATGGGGCTGTGGCTGCTGAGCGAGAGCCAGCGCGCCTGGGAGACCAAGGGTCTGCCCACACAGCTTCCGGTACTGCTCGCACAGGCCGCCCAAGCGAAGCCCTTCGCCGCCGTCGTCGACCCCGACGCACCCGAGTTCCTCGCCCCCGGCGACATGCCGGCCCGCCTCGCCGCCTACTGCGCCCGCACCGGGCAGAACCTGCCCGACAGCCAGGGCGCAGTCGTCCGATGCATCCTGGAGAGCCTGGCCCTGGCCCACAGGCACACCCTGCGCCAGGCCGCCGACCTGGCCGGACGCGACATCAAGGTCGTCCACCTGGTCGGCGGCGGCAGCCGCAACGACCTGCTGTGCCAACTCACCGCCGACGCCACCGGCCTGCCAGTACTGGCGGGCCCCACGGAAGCCACCGCGCTCGGCAACGTGCTGGTGCAAGCACGCGCCCACGGACTGGTCCGCGACCGCACGGACATGCGTCGCCTTGTGGCCCAGACCCAGCACGTGCGGCACTACACCCCCCGCGGTGGGCAGCAGGCATGGGCCGCGGCGGCGAGCCGGGTCGGCCTGTCGTGATCTCCCAGAACAAGACGAACCGCACGAGGAAGGAGTATTGATGCGCGTCGCACTGTTCGCCACCTGCGTCAACGACGCGGTCTATCCCACTACGGCCATCGCCACCGTCACACTGCTGGAACGCCTGGGCATCGAGGTCGACTTCCCCGCCGAGCAGACCTGTTGCGGCCAGCCGCAGTACAACACCGGCTACCGCCGCGAGACCGAGCCGCTGGTGCGCCGGATGGGACGCGCGTTCGCGGGCTACGACTACGTCGTCTCGCCGTCCGGCTCCTGCGTGGCGATGGTCCGCGACAACTACCTGCGGATCGGCACGAAAGCACGCACGGAGGGCCGGGGGAGCGAACTCACCGAGGTCGCCGAATCACTCACACCGCGGACCGTCGAGCTGACCGAGTTCCTGGTGGACGTACTCGGGGTGACCGACGTGGGCGCCTACTACCCGCACACCGTCACCTACCACCCGTCCTGCCACGGCCTGCGCACGCTCGGCCTGGGGGACCGCCCGCGCCGCTTGCTGGAGGCAGTCAAGGGCCTGGAACTGGTCGAACTGCCCGGAGCGGACGAGTGCTGCGGCTTCGGCGGCACCTTCGCCGTCAAGAACCCCGACGTGTCCGCCGCCATGGGCACCGACAAGATCCGCAACGCCGTCTCCACCGGAGCCGAGGTGCTGTGCGGAGCGGACAACTCCTGCCTGATGCACCTGGGAGGAATGCTCCGACGCCAGGACTCGCCGATCCGCCCCCTGCACATCGCCGAGATCCTGGCCACGACCCAAGCGGAGGCCCACACATGAGCGGCACCTACCTGGGCATGCCCGCCTTCCCCACGGCCGTCCGAGCCTCCACCAAAGACACGCAGCTACGCGCCAACCTCACCCACGCCACCCACACCATCCGCGACAAACGCGCCAAGGCCGTCGCCGAACTGGACGACTGGGCACAACTGCGCGAGGCCGGCAAGGACATCAAGGACCAGACGCTGCACCACCTGGACCGCTACCTGCTCCAACTGGAGACCCAGGTGACCGCCGCCGGGGGAGTGGTCCACTGGGCCACCGACGCCGCCGAGGCGAACCGCATCGTCGCCGACCTGGTCAAGGCCAAGGGCGAGACCGAGGTCGTCAAGGTCAAGTCGATGGCCACCCAGGAGATCGGCCTCAATGAGGCGTTGGCAGCTGAGGGCATCACCGCCTACGAGACCGACCTGGCCGAGTTGATCGTCCAACTCGGCGACGACCTGCCTTCCCACATCTTGGTACCGGCGATTCACAAGAACCGCAGTGAGATCCGCGACATCTTCATCGAGGCCATGGGCCGCTGGGGCCGCCCCGCCCCCGACGGCCTGTCCGACAATCCCGCCGATCTGGCCGAGGCAGCCCGCCTGCACCTGCGCGAGAAGTTCCTGCGCGCCAAGGTCGCCGTCTCCGGAGCCAACTTCATGGTCGCCGAGACCGGCACCCTGGTCGTCGTCGAATCCGAGGGCAACGGCCGCATGTGCCTCACCCTCCCGGAGACCCTCATCTCTGTCGTCGGCATCGAGAAGGTCATCCCCACCTGGCAGGACCTCGGAGTCTTCCTCCAACTCCTGCCCCGCTCCTCCACCGCCGAGCGGATGAACCCCTACACCTCCACCTGGACCGGTACGACTGGCGGCGACGGCCCCGCCGAGTTCCACCTGGTCCTGCTCGACAACGGCCGGACCGCAACCCTGGCCGACGAGGTCGGCCGCCAGGCACTGCGGTGCATCCGTTGTTCGGCGTGCCTGAACGTCTGTCCCGTCTACGAGCGCGCCGGCGGCCACGCCTACGGCTCGCCCTATCCAGGCCCCATCGGCGCGATCCTCACACCCCAGCTCCGCGGCATCCAAAGCGAGGTCGACGCCTCCCTGCCCTACGCCTCATCCCTCTGTGGAGCCTGCTACGAGGTCTGCCCGGTCGCCATCGACATCCCCGAAGTCCTGGTCCACCTACGTGAACAGGTCGCCGACCAGGGCGGTAAAGGCCACCGCCTGGAGGCGGCTGCTATCCGGGCGGCCGGGTGGATCCTGGGCCACCCCGCCGTCCTCGCCGCCGGCGAACGCGCCGCCTCCAAGACCCGCAAACTGCACCCCCAGAAGAGCCCCGGTCCCGGCATCGGCCCCTGGACCGAGACTCGCGACCTACCCGAGATGCCCGCAGAACCCTTCCGCGACTGGTGGAAGAAGAACCGCAGCCCCAAGGAGGGCCGATGAACTCCCGCGAAACGACCCTCGCGCGGGTCCGCGCAGCACTTCGCGACGTCCCGGCACGCGAGTCGGCCAACCCGCGCGACTACCGCAGCTGTCACGTCGCGGACGAACCGACCGTGCTGCTCGATCTACTCCACGAGAACCTCGTCGATTACCGAGCCCACGTCCACCGCACCACGCCCGCCGAGCTCCCGGCCACCCTCGCCCGACTGCTGGCCGCCAGAAACGCCCGCAGCGTGGTCGTCCCCGCCGGGCTGGACCGGAGCTGGCTCCGCGATGTGGACAGCGCGTTGGTTTCGGACAACGCCACGCTCACCGCGGAACACCTCGACGACATCGACGCCGTGGTCACCGGGTGTGCGCTTGCCATCGCCGAGACCGGCACCATTGTGCTCGACGCCGGCCCCAACCAGGGGCGCCGTGCTCTCACCCTCGTTCCCGATCACCACATCTGTGTCGTGGCGGCGGATCAGATCGTCGCCTCCGTGCCCCGGGCCCTGCCTCGCCTCGACCCGCTCCGGCCCCAGACCTGGATTTCCGGCCCCTCCGCGACCAGCGACATCGAACTGGACCGCGTGGAAGGCGTCCATGGCCCCCGCACCCTCGACGTGGTCGTGGTCATCGCGCCGGCTCTTGGGGAAAGCGGTCATCACGCGACCACGACGTGATGGCGCATGAGTGACACATCCGGTTAACCAGGCCGACTGATAGCGCTGTGAGCTGGGACTATTTGCGGAGACCGGCAGCCGAGGCGTACCTGCTTTGCCGTTGTTACTCGACGTTTATCGGGTGCCATGTGATGGCTCACAAGTTGGACCCCGTTCCCTCGGTCGGAACGGTGATGGGCTACGGGATTTCGGACGACACAGCGGCCCGGGGTGCCTGACTGCGTTCACGTGAGCCGTTCCGAGGTGGGCAGAGCCCCAGTCCTCGAACTGATCGGATGAGTGTCAGAAGAGAGCGTCGCTGCGGACGGGTGTGATCAGTGAGGCCTTTAGGATCCTTCCCGGGGAGGTGGTGATCCACTCGTCGGTGCGCATCCTGGTGAGGGAGGCGATGACCTGGCCGGGCCGGTAGACCGTCTCCAGCAGGGCGAAGCGCTGAAGTGAGGTCACGCTCATCGGGGCAGCTGCGGCCTGCAGGTGGTCGATGAGGATGCGCCGCAGGGGGGCGGTGTCGGGCTCGAATTCGAGATCTAGGAGCTGCTGGCCGGTGTCCTTGGGGTCGCGGTAGCGGACGCCGGTGGTGGGGTCGACCTTCCACATGGCGTCCTTCATCTTCTCCACGCCGCGCTCGTGGCGGGTGCCGAAGATGAGGTACAGCAGGTGACTCTTCTCGTCGACCATCTCGAAGGACAGGCTGTGGTCGAAGCCGGCGCGGCGCAAGGTCAGACGGTACTGGTCGCGCAGGAAGGCCGCTTTGTCGCTGCTGTGCTGGCTGAACACGCCCTGCCAGTCCGAGCCGCCGAAGAAGGTGTTGCCGGCCTCGCGGTGGATCCCGTCGGCGGTGGCGAAGCGGACGAGGAACTGGGGCTGGAAGGTGATCAACACCTCGCTGCTGCGATGGCGTGCGATCTGCCGCAGGAGAGCGAAGGGCACCTCGGGGCCGCCAAAGCCGTCGAGGAGCACGAACATCGGGTGCAGGTGGCTGCCCGTGTTCACCAGGTGCGCCAGCAGGTCAGGATGGCAGCCTCCCCGCTCGATACGGGTCTGCAGCCGCGCCAGCTCGGGGCCGCCGGTACTGCGCGCGCGGGCGATCTGCTGCTCCAGCATCGCCTTGCGCCGGGCGTCTTCCTCGACGAGCACCATCTTGACGGTCTTACCCGGCCGTTGGCGCAGAGCGGCAGCCAGGACGTTGTGGGCGATCACCGGTGAACCGGGCTCGCCGTGCTTGTAGATTCCCGGGCCGGCGAAGCCCTCGGCGTAGCTGACGGCTTCGTTTCTGGAGAGCAGGATCGGTGCCCATGCCTGGAGGTACCGGCGCAGCACGTCGTGCTTGGCGGCGGTGTGCGGGTCCCGGTCCCAGACAGGTTCTTTTGGTACCGCCATGTGTCCCCCCATGCGGTGTTGTGAACACGCCTGGAACGAGGATCACACAGCCGCTCGGGCGGCACCAGGGTGCGTGCACGGCCGACTAGGACACGGCCAGGCCTGCACGGGCGGGGAGTTGGTCCCACGTGCGGCCCTGAAGGTCGCGTCCGCCGGCCTTCGGCTTGTGGCCGCCCCACTGCTTGAAGAAGAACGGGATCCCGGCCTCCCCGCAGGAGTCGCGGATGTCGAGCACCCATTGCTGCTCCATGGGGCGATGGCCCGGGCCGGACTCACCACCGGCGATGACCCAGCCGATGCCGTCGAGGTCCAGGGCGGGAAGCGGGCCGAGCAAGGGTTCGAGGGAAAGGAAACGCACTGCTGCCGGCACAGTGCGCAGGTCCTCGATTCGGCTGAGCTGGGAGGCGTTCTCGACCGATACGCCCATCCATAGGTTCGACGGCCAGTCGAGTTGCCCGGCGACGCGTCGAAGGCGCACCGATCGTTTGGTCAGCAGCTGGTAGGTGTGCTGGGGGGTGTCCGCCATGACGTCGAACACCTGGCGGACGAACGGCAGCGGGACCCGGGCGTGGAAGAGGTCGCTCATGGAGTTCACGAACACCGTGCGCGGGGTGCGCCAGCGTCGTGGGATATCGAGAGCGTCTGGATGCACCGCCAGGCCGAAGCCGGGACCGGAGGTACGGGAGTCGCCGTCGTGCTGGTACTTGGCTGCTCCCATCGACTTCAGGCGCTTGGCCAGGGTGAGCGCGTAGCAGTTGTCGCACCCGGCTGAGACCTGGTCGCACCCGGTGGTGGGATTCCAGGTCGCTTCGGTCCACTCGATGGCGCTGCGATCGCTCATGACGGTCCCCCTAACGGGCCCGGGAGAACTCGCGAGCCCCTGTCTGCCGTGCCCAACGAGCGTTAGCCCGAACGGACACGCGATCAGGCCATCATGGCAATCGAACGAATGTTCCGCTAGGGCCGGGTCGGCCCTAGCGGACACTGCGCGGGTCTCCCCGCGGCCGCTGTAGGCAAAGAGACCCGCCGGCACCTGCTGTGGCTCGCGTCGGAGGTTGCTGATCCGCCGGTGCCTCAGGCGGCGAAGCGCAAGGCGGTGGCGGGGCGGTCGGGAATGTGCTGGGCGTCGGCGCGGTCCAGAGCGCTGGCGAGTGCGGCGCCGGTGTCGTGGGCGGCGTACTTGAGGAGGTGCCCGTAGAGGTTGAGGGTGGTGGCCAGGGTGGAGTGGCGCAGGGTCTTGGAGACCAGGGCGATGGGCATGCCCTCGCTGATCATGATAGTCGCGGCGGTGCGGCGCAGGTCGTGCATGCCGATCTCCTCGGTGCGGCGCCGCAGCTGGTCCAGGACCCACTGCGGGCGCAGCGGTGACCGGCCGTCGTGGCACAAGACCAGTCCCTCCAGTGGGGCGCCCGGGGGCATCAGGGCCTGCTGGATGTGGGCCTGGCGCAGCAGGGCGGCGTGGACGCGTGGCGACATCGCGACCCAGCTCATGCTGGCCCTCGTCTTGGGCGGGCCCAGGTGGTAGGTGCTGTTGTTGACCGCCGACAGGGAGTAGCGCACGTAGAAGCTGCGCTCCATGAGGTGGACGTCGCTCCAGTGCAGGCCCAGGACTTCGCCGCGGCGCAGGCCGGTGCCGATCACGTAGGGCGACCGGTGCCCGCTCGGCTCGCTGTTCCTACAGGTGGGGGAAGACCGCCCCGGAGCGCGGGCGATCTGGAGCTGATGTGCCAGTGTCAGGGGAACCCGGGGCCTTCATTGCGGAACAGGCGTCGATTCCAGACTCGACTGGACTGGAATTAAATAACCAATTCCGCTAACAATGGAAGTCTCTGCCATATTTAGCGCTGCATCTTTCGGGATGTCTTGGGGCGGTCCCCATTTCAATGTTCCGGCAATTTCCTGGGGACCAGCTGGGGACCAGGTGCGGGGCGAAGGCGCAGATCGGAGCCCTGGGGACCAGTTGGGGACCAGCTGAACGACCCCCTCGGGAACGCTATGGGCCGTTTTGCACGTCTGGAACGTTCCTGACGTGACTGATGTGCTGTAGTTCGTGCCCATACCTGACTGGGGGTCAGGGGGTCGCAGGTTCAAATCCTGTCGTCCCGACTCGGACGTCAGTCCATAGTCGCAGGCCAGGGGCCGTATCTGATTCATCAGATACGGCCCCTGAGTCGTTTTCGGCGCTACTCGGCGCGAGTGGTTTTGGGAGCATTTGGGAGCCCTCTGCTCCCAGAGGGCTCCCAGCGTCAATTCTGGTTGATTCGGTGTCACCCGATGGGGTCGAGGCGGGGAGTTCTCTCGGCTTCGGGATTGTCCGCATAGGGGCGTGCGGGATGTGGATGCGCCTGTGGACCAGCCAGTAACTCGTTCTGCGAAGCGGGTCGAAACCGTAGGGCGAAGGGGGTCGTCGGGTCAGGGGGTCTTTGTGCTCGCACGTGTCCGCCTGACGGATGGTCAAAGAGGTCAACGGCCGCTCCGGGCCTGTTCGGCGCGATTGCTCCCCGGCAACGGGGGGCGTGGGTCAGGGTGGTGAGTGCCTGAGGTGGTGGGGGCACGGTCGTGGTGGCAGGGCTCGAACCTGCGTCCTCCCGGTCCCGAGCCGGGTGCTCTACCGCGGAGCTTCGCCACGGCCGTGAGGTGTTGGGGGTGCTTCCGGAGACAGGGCTCGAACCTGCGTCCGCCCGGATAAGAGCCGGGTGCTCTACCGCTGAGCTACTTCCGGAAGCACCTTGATCCTCGCGCCCCGTCCCCAGGCCGGTCAACCGGATTCCGACGCGAACAGCTCGCCGGCGGCCGGGCGCAGCGGCTTGCCGGAGAAGACCCCGGCGGTGCGCAGGAGTTGTGCCAGTAGCGGGTCGGCGACGGTGACGCCGTGCACCAGATCTGGGGTGGGCCGGAATGGGGCGGCGCCGTGTGGGCGCCGGCCCGCGGTCCAGCCGGTGGCGACCGGGTTGCGGCCGTGGCGGGCGCAGGCAGCCTCCACTGTGGCCCGGTGGCAGTGTTCGTGTCCGCGCAGGACGAGCCAGGGCAGGGGGAGTTCTGCCCAGACGGGGGTGTCCGGGTGCAGTGCGCCGCCGGTGGCCAGGTGCCAGGCGACCACGTCGGCGGCCATGAGCTTGAGGACCTTGCCGGGGCAGACCGCGTCCAGGACCTCGGCGGCGTCCAGTGCTTCCAGGGCGGAGATCCAGTGGGCGCGGGCGGTGTTCCACGCGGCTGCGGCCGCGTTCCAGGCGGAGGAGTCGTCCCCGCGCTGGACGACCATCCGTTCCCGGTCCATCCGGCACCGCAGGTAGGCGCGCTCCAGCAGGTCGGCGGCCTTGCCGAGCTCCCTGTACCAGAGCCCGAGGAGTCGGCCACGCTGTTCGTCGGTGAGCCGGGCCAGGACCTCGGGCACGGGGTACAGGTGCGCGACCGCCCACCAGTCGGTACCGGCGTGCCCGCGCAGCCGGCGCAGCAACAGGTCGGCGATCTGGTCGTAGGGGCGCTGCTGGCCGGTGACGGTGAACTCGCTGCGCAGGTTGCTGCGAGCGGTCAGATAGGCGACGAAGCAGGCGGTGTCCGGATCGGCGGCGAGCCGCACCGGGTCCAGCCGGGACGCGAGCCCTGACTTGCCGAGCATGATCGCGTCGCGTTCCAAGGTGGCCCGCACCATCGTCGCCAACTTGGCCTCCAGCCGCTGGAGCAGCCGGAACCGCTTGTTGTACCGGCGCTTGGACAGCTCGCCGAGCCCGGCCGCCGCGCGCTGCTCACGGTTGAGGCGGTCGGTCAGGAAGTCGTTGCCGCCGAAGGGCTTGCCGATCTGTTCGCTGGCGGTGCGGATCACCTGCTCGACGGCGGCCGGGTCGTCGGCCGCTCGGTCCCCGAGCCGGTCGATGGCGTCGAAGAGCACCGCGACGGTTGCGACCTGGTTCTGTGCGCCGACGACGGGTGCGAACTCCTCCAGCATCGAGGTGTATCCGTGCCAGGCCAGGCGCAGCGAGCCCCGCGCGGCCACTGCCAACTGGTTCCGCTCGGCATGCGAGAGCCGGCCGTCCAGGACGGCCAGGACCAGGTCGGCGACATCCTCGGGACGCCGACGCAGCCGCACCGAGGCACAGAGTTCAGCCATGGGAGCGGTCGGGCGCGGAAGGTCGGGTTCGTCGGACATGCCTGCCAGCCTGCCCGGCCGCCCGCCCGTTGTCAGGCGGATTTCCGCGATCCCGCCCCGCAGTCTTGCTCAGCGGGGTGCTGGTGCTCCCGGAAGGCTGGTCCGAGGGCGAGGGACACCCGGCGGCGTTCGCGGTCGACGGAGAGGATGCGGACTGTCACCTCGTCACCGACCTGGAGTACGTCCGCAGGGTGGCCGTCGGGCGCTGGGGACAGTTCGGAGACGTGGACGAGTCCTTCCACTGCGCCCGTGAAGGTGCCGCCGAGGAGGACGAATGCGCCGAAGGGCAGGAGTTTGGTGACCCGGCCGGGGACGAGGTCGCCGGGTGCGTTGGTGACCTGGGACAGCGGGTCCGGCTGCATCGCCTTGCGGGAGAGGGAGACCCGTTCGCGCTGCAGGTCCACGTCGAGGACCTGGACAGTGACCTCCTGGCCGACCTGGACGACGTCGGTGTAGTGGTCGTAGCGCTGCCAGCTGAGTTCGGCGGCGTTGATCGAGCCGGTGGTGTGGTCGCCGATGTCCACCAGGACGCCGAAGCTCTCGATCGAGGTGACCGTTCCGGTGCGGATCTCCCCGCGGCGGATCCGGTGGAGTCGGTCCCAGCGCAGGTCCGCGGGGGTGGATGCCTCAGAGTCGTTCCCTGGAGCGACATCGTCGCGGTCGAGCCGCGCACCAACGGGCGGCGCGGCAAGGCATCGCGTGTGTTCATCGGAGTGCGCACCGTCGACGCGAAGTTCTTCACGCTGCCGGGCACCATGGCGGTGTCCGCGGACCGCGCGGAGTTCGTGGACAGGCTCGCCGCCGTCACCAGGTATTGGCAGCACATACGACCCGCGTTCGGTCCTCTGCCAACGAACCCAGTCACCCCAGGTCAGGACGTCAGCATCGACTAACTTCACTGGCCAAGGACAGTGCGAGGCGTTTCGTCAGCAGCCGGGGGGTCAGGCGTGCTGCTTGGCGAAGGTCAATGCGATCTGCGCGACCTCCTGCCAGCCGCTGTCGAACACCAGCGAGTGGCCGCGGCCGGGGATCTCCTGGAGTTCGGTGATGCCGGGGTTGCGCTTCTGTTTCCGATAGGAGGCGGCTGCGATCGGGTGCGGGGCGATGTGGTCCCGCTCTCCCGTGATCAGCAGCAGCGGGCCTCGCCGAGGGTTGGTGGTGTCGACCTTGGCCTCGGTGGCGGGGTTGATGTTCGCGGTGGCGGCCTGGAACAGCGGGATGCCGGAACCCGCCACCGGGTAGGTCTCGTAGAGGCGTTCGGCCTCGCTCTCGGCGAGGGCATTGGCGAAGGAGTAGCGGAACTGGCGGTAGGTCAGTGCCACAGCACGCCGGTAGTTGGCTGGGTTGCCAATGACTGGAAGTGCGGATCGCAGAGCCGATACCGGCAGCGGCAGCACGCCTCGAAACGGTGCGGAGTCGATCGCCACGGACACAGCGGCGAGCCCGCGGCCGGCCAGCTGCTGGGTGATCAGGCCGCCGAAGGAGTGGCCGATGACCACGGGCTGCTGCCGCAGGCCGGTGATGGCCTCGGCCATGTGGTCGGCGACCTGCCCAACACTCTTGCCTGCGAAGGCATCCGGGTTCGCCCGAGCCTCGGCGACGGTGTCGGGATCGTCGGGCCATCCGGGGGCGAGCGTGGTGTAGCCGTTCTCCTCGAAGAACGCCCGCCACGGCTGCCAACTGGAAGCGAGCATCCACAGTCCGTGCACGAAGACGACCGGTTTCAGTCCGGAGGCGTTCGCCCGGTCGATCTCCTGCTGCTCACGAGCGTTGAGACTCATCGCTGCACCACCGTTCGAGGTCGGCTGGGAAGGCGCACTCACTGTCCTCCCCCTCATGAGAGTCTCGCCCGTGACGGGCGGCGAAGTCGATGTCTCCAGGGACACGGCACTTCCCCCAGGATTGTCTGTGGGAACAATGGGAACCTATTTATGAGCATCGAGCAGCGAGTAAGATTGTCTGATGCAACAGTCAGGGTGGGAAGATCCTCTCGGTGCGCAGGTCGAGCGGCTGGGTGCGCAGCTGCTTTGCCAGGCCGAGCAGCTTGCCGATGCTCTGGTCATCCGCATCCAGGCGGCTGTGCCGGCCTACCGCACAGAAGCCGCTATCAGCACCGAGCAACTGCGCCGCACCTGTCTGGACAACATCCACTTCGTGTTCGGTCCGATCGGTCGCACTCCGGCGCTGTCGTCCCCCGAGTCACGGGAGAACGGCAGGCTGCGTGCCAGGGCCGGGGTTCCACTGGCTGCAGTGATGGAGGCCTACCGGGTCGCCGCCCGCTTCCTCTGGGACTGCCTGGCCGGAACCGCCGCGCGCGACGCCGTACCCGCCGAGGTCACGGTGCGCGCCGCCTCCGAGATGTGGATGGTGCTCGACACCTATACCCAGCAGATGGCCGAGGGCTACCGCGAGGAGCTCACCGCCCAGAGCCTCAGCCGCGAACAGGAGCGCTCCGCCTTGATTCGGGCACTCCTGGAAGGCCGCCTGACCGAAACCGGAAGTGCGGACACCGCCACGCTCCTCGGGCTCCCTTCGCACGGCTCCTACGTCGTCATCGCCGCGCAGGTCCCCGGGATCGGCCGCCACGCCGTCACGGACGCGGAGCCGCTGCTCAGGACCATCGGCATGGCCTCGTCCTGGCACCTGCTGCACGACGTCGAGGTCGGCATCGCCCACCTGCCCGACCCTGCCCGCCGACGCGACACACACCGGCTGGACGACCTCGCCGAACTCCTGGGGTCGAGCGCCCTAAGCCACGCCGGGATCAGCCCGCCCTACCACGACCTCGGCAGTACCGCAGCCGCTCTGCGCCTCGCCCGGATCGCCCTCCTGGGCGCATTCGACGGCAGCAGGGTCACCATCTTCGACCACGACCCGTTGGCCGTCGCCGCCGCGAGCGCCCCGGAGATCATGCAACGCGTGGCACGCACCGTTCTCGGCACACTCGAAGGAATCCCGGCCGTGCAACGCGCCCTGCTGCTGCAGACCTTCGGGGTCTGGCTCGACTGCGGCGGCTCAGCCGATCAGGCCGCGACCATCCTGTTCTGCCACCCCAACACCGTCCGGCACCGCCTGCGCCGCCTGGAGGAACACACCGGACGCTCGCTCGCCGACCCTCGCGGGACTGCCGAACTGGCCCTGGCCTTCGAAATCGACCGTCGTCTCCCCGCCGCGTCCACCGGTTGACGAGTACCGGCGCCAGCAGCCGGCTCAGCTCCTCAACGTGCTTCGTCGCCTCTTCGACGTCGGCCGCCGCCTCGGGATGGACCGTCCGTGCCAGGAAGTCGAGCAGGACTTGGTCCGGTCCGTGGGAGAGCTCTAGCCTGGAGTCCTCGAAGATCCAGTCGTCGGGCAGGTCCTTGACTCTGAAGCTCCTACAGATCGTCAAGCCGTAGGAGACGAACCGGGTGCGCCGCTGAATGTGCTGGTCAGGTGGCGGTAGACCTCGCGAGCGACGAAGCGCTTCGCGGACCGCGGTGGGCGCGTTGATGATCAGTGATTTGATCTGGTTGACGGTCTGGGTGCGGGCCTTGACGGCGCTGGCGCGTACCATGCGAAGAGCGCGGATCGCCTCGACAGCGCCGTCACGGTGCTTCGGGATGCCCGTGGCGCGACCGGAGAGTACAGCGGTTGCTGCAGCGTAGGCATCGATGGAGTCCGACTTCCCTGCCGCGCGGCGGGCTCGGCGGTCGGGTCGGTCCACCTCGATGACGGCGATCTGGTTGGCTCGGAGGTAGCGGCCGAGCTCGGCGCCGAAGGAGCCGGTGCCCTCCATGCCCACGACGAGCACCCGGCCGTGGGAGTGCAGCCACTCCAGCAGGCACTGGTAGCCCGCAGGCATTGTGGGGAACGCCTCGGTGGCCAAGTGCCGGCCGATGGTGTCGATGACGGCGGCCTGGTGGACGTCGGTGTGGGTGTCGATCCCGCCGATCACCGCGATGGGCTGTGACATGGTGTCCGAGTTCCTTCCGTGCGCGGCGAATGGGCTCGCGCGCACCGGCCGGCAGACGGACACGACTGTGATGGGACCGCTGGGGTCAAGCTCCTATGAGGTCACGATCGCCAGCCGGTACGCGCAATGGCACCGCTCGGAGGGTCGACGATTCAGAGTGAGGACAGCCGAAGCGTCAATCGGGGATCGGGTCAGACCCTCGAGCGGTGCCTCGCCTATCCTCACAGTCGGGGATCTTGGAGTTCTCCGGTGCGGCTGCTTGATCGGCGGGCATGCTCGGGGCTGTTCATAGACCGATACAGCTGCCGAGGTGCTCGTTGTCCCTCCATCCCCGTTCCGGTGAGCAAGTCCCTTCTCTGACTGCGCGGATCGCGCGAGCGAGCAACCCGGGTGGTACGACGGCGATGTGGGTCAGAGACCGGTTGGACGGGCTGTGGTGCGACGAGGACTTCGCCGGCTGGTACCCGCGTGACGGGCGCCCCGGGCTCTCGCCCGCGCAACTGGCCACCGTCTGTGTGCTGCAGTTCCTGCTCGGTCTGTCGGACCGCCAGGCAGCGGAAGCGGTCCGCTGCCGCATCGACTTCAAGTACGCCATGGCCATGGAGCTGGACGATCCCGGCTTCCACCACAGCGTGCTGGCCGACTTCCGCGAGCGCCTCGCCCAGGACGACCGCACCGCGGTGCAGGCTGCGGCGGTGACGACTTCACCCCAGCCGCGGTAGCGGCTGTGGGAGGCTGTGACCAGGGCCTCGGCGAGTTCGCGCAGCGTGTCCCAGTCGGGCAGGGCAAGATTGCGGGGTTCGTCGAGTTCGTCCTGGGCGAGCTGGAACTGCTTCTGCCAGCACTTGACCGGGGTCGGGTTGACCTCGATCAGGCCGTCACGGCGGGCCTGCTCCAGGGTGCGCCCCAGGATGGCGAGAGCGTTCTTGATGACGGAGGCCGAGAGACCGTCGGCGATCCAGCCGTGGACGGCCCGGTCCAGGACTCCCGGGATGACCAGGGCCGGAGGCAGGTGCCCAAGGGTGGGAACGACCCGCAGTCGCCAGCCCTCCAAGTAGACCGAGTGGCTTTTGGGCTGCAGACCGCGCAGGATCAGTTCCATGTTGGCGTCCCCGTACTCGGCCAGGCTGGCCCCGGCCAGAGCCGGATCCAGGGCACCGCAGGTGGTCTCGGTCAGCATCGTCAGCCAGCGGGTGACCAGCCGGGGGTCCAGCCCGCCCTGCGCGGCCTCGACGAGCAGCGCGGTCCAGGCGTATGCCTGCTCGGCGCTGCCCTGGGAGTGTGAGACGGACACGCGTGCACCGGTCGCGGAGTCAGGCCAGCGCAGTCGGGAGCGGTACGGGGTGGGACGGTCGCGGCGGCACTGGATGTCCGCACCAAGATCGCGGGCGTCGAACGGGGTGGGGGCTACGCTCAGGGAAGTCATGGCCGCAGCATCGGACGGTGAAGGCGCGGGGATCGCGGGAGCGGATATTTATCCGCCATTACGCCCTCCACCTGGGACAATGTCCATCTTAGTCAGAGCGCTCGTGACGGGCGGGACAGGGGAGTGACGGCAGCGCCCGTGGGGCCCGTCGTTCAGCCGATCCGGGGGCCGGATGGCACCTGACGCCTGCTGCGGGGATGCACGATTCAGGGACCGGACGCCGTGCAATTGGTGGCCGTAATTCTGACCGGTCGCTATAGTGGCCTGTATGGAGATCATTCCGATTACCGAGGCGAAGAGCCGGATCGCGGAGCTTGCCGACCGGGTCGCCCGCGAGCACGACCACTTCACCATCACCCGTAATGGGCGCGCCGATGTCATGCTGATCTCCGTCGCCGAGTACGAGTCCATGCAGGAGACCCTTGACGTCCTCTCGGACGACGAGACGCTGGCCGATCTGCGCCAGTCGCGCGAGGACTTCGAGGCCGAGGACACCTATTCCGCCGCTGACGTGCGCGCCGAGCTCGAACGCCGCCGCACAGGCGCGGCGTGAGCAGCGGGCCGCAGGGGGCGCCCGACCCGTACTCCGTCATCCTGTCACGGCAGGCACGCCGGAACCTGCACGAAGACCTCCCGTTGGAGGTCGCCCTCGCTGCCATGGAGACGATCGAGGGAGCCATCGCCGCCAATCCACACCGCGTGGGCAAACCCCTGGAAGAACCCTTCGACGGCTACCACTCCGCGCGCCGCGGCACCTACCGCGTCATCTACCGCATCAATGAGAACAAGCGCACCGTCGAGATCCACTCCATCCGCCACCGCCGCGACGCCTACCGCAACTGACCTTGACCCGTACCGCTCGAAAAGTCATCGCTGCACGTCACGCCACGTATCGGTACTCGTTGATGGTGCCGCCGAGGCGGCGGGTGCGTAGGAGCCTGCGGCTCTTTGGGTCCTCGATGGTGGTGGGTTGTTCGGCGGAGTTGGGTGGGCGTTGCGCTCGGGCTTGGTGTGGCCGGTGCTCGTTGTAGTGATCCTGGTATTCGGTGAGAACTTGGCGGGCGTGGGCTTCGTTGACGATCAGGATGTGGTCGAGGGCTTCGCGGCAGATGGTTCTGATGACCCGTTCGCAGTGGGCGTTCATGCGGGGTGCTCGTGGGGCGCTGAGCAGGACGTTCATGTCCTCGGCCTGGAAGACGTCGTCGAAGGGCTTGGTGTATTTGGTGTCGCGGTCGCGCAGGACGAACCGCAGGGACTCCATGCGGGTTCTGAGGTCGGTGGCGAGGTTGCGCGCCTGCTGGGCAGCCCATTCTGCGGTGGGGTGGGCAGTGACGCCGGTGATGTGCAGGCGGCGTGTGCCGTGTTCGAGGAACACCATGGCGTACAGGCATGTGCCGGGCGCGGTGTCGACGTGGAAGAAGTCCGCGGCGATGATGCCCTCGGCCTGGGCCGTCAGGAACTCCCGCCAGCTGGGTCCGGTGCGGCGCGGGGCGGGGTCGAGGCCGGCGGCTGTGAGGATCTCCCACACCGTGGACGGCGCGATCGGATGCTCCAGCTGGGCGAGTTCGCCCTGGATCCGGCGGTGGCCCCACTGAGGGTTCTCGTTCGCCAGGCGCAGCACCAGCCGTTTGAGCGCGGCCGCGGTCGGTGGCCGACCGGTGCGTCGGCGGCGCGTGGAGTAGTCCCATTTCTTCGCGAGTAGTCTGCGGTGCCAGGTCAGGAGGGTGCCGGGGGTGACAGGCTCAGTACCAGCAGTTGGGCGTCCTTGGCGGTGCTCCGGCGCAGCAGGACGGCCGGTATGGACAGCAGGGTGCGGGCGGCGCCGTACAGCCGCGACACGATCATCACGTCAGCATCCCAGTCACCGCCGACAGCCACGGGCACCAGCGCTCAGCTGCAGCGATGACTTTCCGAGCGGTACAGGGTGCAGCGGGCGGGCGTTGGCGATGCACTGGTGCGGCCGGTGCCCGTTGTAGAACGTCTCGAACTCGCGCAGGGCGTGCAGGAGGTGGCGCTGGTCCCAGACCAGTGTGCGGTCCAGCAGTTCTCGTCTGCGGCATCCGAACACCGCTGAGCACGACCTTGATTCCCGCGTCCCTGAGCACGTTGCCGAACAGCTGGGGGAACTTCCCGTCCCGGTCCCTGATCAGGTAGCGGGCCCGGCAGCCGGAGTCCTCGATGTCCATGATGAGGTTCTTCGCGGCCTGGACCACCCAGGGCCCGGTCGGATTCTCGGTGGCGTCCAGGATCCGGCTTCGGCGGTTGGCGTGCTCGATCACGGCGAATGCGCAATGGCGGGCGCCGGACAGGGCGACGGTCCCGAAGAAGTCGCATGCCAGGAGCGCGTCGGCCTGGGAGCGCAGGAAGTCCGCCCAGGTGCTCGATGCGCGATCGGGGGACGGCTCGATGCCGGCTTCCTTGAGGATCTCCCAGACTGTGTATGCGGCCACCTTCGCCCCGAGCATCAGCAGTTCACCGTGCAGACCAGGGCGCGGATCGAGTGCACGGTGCGGGGCCGGCCTGCGCGCTTGGGGCTGGGCTGGGCGGTGTGTCGGCGGGCGGCCATGTCTCGGTGCCGGCGCAGGACGGTCTCTGGTTCACGGATGGCAGTCCCACGCGGGCGAAGCGGCGGCTGTGTCGCGCAGAGCGATCCGGATCTGGGCGCTCGGGAGTCGCTCGGTATAGGCGAATCCGCAAGGGCGGATGGCCGTGATGCCACCTTGTTCTCCGAGGTACAGCACCGCGCCATAGCGAGGGCGACCTTCCGGATCTGTCCAGGACGCGTCCGCGAGGGCTGGGCGGGCGCCCAGCATCGCGGTCATCGGGGCGATCGTCCCGTGATCCCGCAACTCCACCGCCATGTCCTGGGCTTGCTGCCCTGCCCACATCGCGGTGAAGACAGCGAGGACCAGTACCGTCGCCAGGGCCTGGAGCACTCCGGGAGAGGGCGAGCGGCCGAGCACGTACATCAGCGGGCCGAAGCCGATGAGGCCGCACGAAGCTGCGGTCAGGACGGCTACCGACGGAGAAGGAAAACGGCTGACGCTGGTGAAGTACAGCAGGCTGCCGAGCAGGACGGCGACAGTCAGACCGCGTGCGGTCGGTCGTGTCCACAGGTAGGCCAGCGGGGCGTGCAGGAGGACCCGGCCCATGAGGAGAGCGGCGGAGAACCCGGACAGGAACACCAGGCAGGTCAGCACCGCGGTGAGGACGCCGACGCGGACGAGCAGTGTCTGCTTGTCGATTCCGGCCTCTTCCGGCGTGATGCCAAAGACGGAGAAGTACTGAGTCAGTGCCCAGTAGCCGACTGCGAAGATCAGCAGGCCCATCAGTGCGAGCACGGTCGCCAGGAGTTGCAGGATGTCCTTTGCGGACGCCGGCGGCTGCGGCTTCGTTGTGGTGTCGGTGTGGGGCAAGGGATTGGCCGTCTGGCATCGGAGTTGGCGGGGGAGACGGGGCGGTTGTCGGGTCACGGGTTCACGTCCGCTGCGGGTAGCCGGTCTTCGGGGTCTTCGGGGAGCTGTGCAGGCGGCGTGCCAACGCAGCCTTCGTCCATTCAGGCGGAGGCGAGGATGGCCACGGCGTTGTGGCCGCCGAAGCCGGCGGAGGTGCTGAGGGCGATGCCGGAGGCCAGGGTCCGGGGGGTGCCGGAGACGACGTCGAGGTCGATGCCGGGGTCGAGCTGCCGCAGACCGGCGGTGGGAGGGACCTTGCCCGCGTTGAGAGCGAGAACGGTCAGGGCTGCTTCGATGGTGCCCGCGGCGGCGAGGGTGTGTCCGAGGGCGCCCTTGGCGGAGGTGACCGGTGGCCGGTGCGGGAAGACCCGCCGCAGGGCCGTGCCCTCGATCCGGTCGTTGGCCTTGGTCGAGGTGCCATGGGCGTTGATGTGGCCGACGTCGGCCGCGGTGACCCCGGCGTCGGCCAGGGCGGTGCGCAGGGCCTGTTCCAGGCCGCGGCCCTCCGGTTGGGGCGCGACCAGGTGGTGGGCGTCGGTGGCCGCCCCGTAGCCGATCAGGCGGGCCAGCGGCGCGGCCCCGCGGGCCGCGGCGAAGGCGGGGCGCTCCAGGACGAGCGCCCCGGCGCCCTCGGCCATCACGAAGCCGTCCCGGTCCGCGTCGAAGGGGTGCGATCCGTGCCGGGACAGCGTTCCGACCTGGGCGAAGCCGGTCATGATCAGCCTGCTGACAGCCGCTTCCGAGCTGACGACCAGCGCGATGTCGCAGTGGTCGAGGGCGAGCAGGTCCCGGGCGACGCCGAGCGCGGTCGTGCCCGAGGCACAGGCAGTGGTGACGGACAGGCCGGGCCCGGTGATGCCGAAGTGGAGGGAGACGGCGGCGCCGAGCATGTTGGCCATGTAGCCGGTGAGGAAGTACGGCGAGACCCGGTCCGGGCCGTCGGCGGCCAGGCGGGCGCTTGCGGTGTCCTGGGCGCGGGTGCCGCCGAAGAGGATGCCGCCGACAACGGCGACGCGGGCCGGATCCCAGCCGGAGCCGGGCAGGTCGGCCTGTTCGAGGGCCTGGGCCGTCGCCACCAGGCCGAAGCGCGTGTAGGGGTCCAGGTGGGCGCAGCCCGGCCAGGACAGGACGGGGTGGTCGAGTGCCGTCACCCGGCAGCTGAGGTCCACGGGCAGGCCCTGCATCTCCGGGTCGTGGGCGGCGGTGGGGCGGCCGGCGAGCACCGATGCCCAGGTGCTCGCGACATCGGTTCCGCCGCTGGTCACCAGGCCCAGGCCAGTGACCACCGCGGTGGTGTCGCGGGTCACGGCGCCTCCTTCCGCTCGTTGATCCGCGCTGCCAGCTCGCCCAGGGTTCCCCTGCGCAGCTCGTCGTCGCCCACGGTGACGGCGAAGTCGTCGTGGATGGTGATGGCCATTTCGACGATCATGAGGGAATCGATGAGCAGATCGGTCATGGCGGCGTCGGCCCCGACCGATTCCGGGGGATTCTGGAATTTCCCGACGAGCGCTCTCTGGAGGAGTTCGAGGATGGATTCCTCGGAATTCATTGCATTGCCACCTTTCTACGACGAGAGGATCGGGGGATTGATGAGGGAATCCTGATGTGCCACCATGAGCCATGGCAAGCGGGTCGGGAACAGTGCCCGCCCGCGAATGGAGAGGGTGGCTGCCTTGAGTACGGTCAGGCCTAATTTTCGGAAGTGGCTCATGGACACGTCGCGCGATATCGCGGCGGATCGCCTGCTCGACTGGATGATCGACACGTATTTCCGGGTCGAGGTCTCTGGATGGGAGAACATCCCTGATCAGGGCAGTGGGATGCTGGTGGCCAACCATTCGGGCGCATGGGCTCTGGATGGATTCGTCCTGCACCGCATCCTGGAGCGCGGATTAGCCAGGCGCGTCCAGATCCAGGCTTCGGAGATTATTTTCCGGTTCCCGGTGGCGGGTGCCGTCTCGCGCCGCGCGGGAATGGTCGGATCGGATCCCACGCTCGGCCTTTCGACGCTGGGTTCCGGGCAGCTGGTCGCGGTCTTCCCCGAGGGCTTCTCCGGTGTGGGCAAGGGATTTCAGTACCGCTATCAGCTGCAGCGTTTCAGTGAGGGTTTCGCGGTGACCGCGATGCATGTCGGGGCGCCGGTTGTCCCGGTCGCCATCATCGGAGCTGAGGAGGCGCTTCCCAAGGTGGGGGAGGTCCCCGGGCTGGCTCGCCTGCTGGACCTGCCCTATGTTCCGGTCGTTCCCGCCTTCCCGCTGCCTTCGAAGTGGCTGATCCGTTTCGGGGAGCCGATGCCGGCCCCGGCACGGCCCGATGCGTTCGCCGAGCGCGCGGAGGCGGCGAGGCTGTTCCGTGACCAGGTGCAGGAGACAGTGCAGGCGATGGTGGACCGCGAGCGGCGGCGACGGGTGAACGCCTTCTGGTGACGGCCGGGCCGGGCGGACGGGGCGCCCGGTCGACCCGCTCTCAGCGGGCAAGGCGGTCAGCCGTCCGCTGCATGTCGGCGGCGGCGGCGAAGCAGCGCTCCGCATGGCCCAGCAGCACCATGCGGAAGTGCTCCCCGACGGCGTCGTTGTTCCACTCGCTGGACTGCGCGCACTCCACCAGTGCTCCGGCCTGTTCTTCGAGGCGGCCGGCGGTCCGGCGGGCCAGCGCCGCATGATGTGCTGCGGCGTGGTCGCCGTCCCGCAGCGACAGGCCCACGGCGGCGCCGACGCTGACGCTGCCGTCGGCCTGGAAGCCCGAGCGGTCGGCCAGGGCGATCTTCAGGGACTGCGGTTCCAGCGCGTGCGGGAGCCGGTCGGGGTGGAGTCGTGGCGCGTAGAGCACGGGGTGCAATGACTGCGTGAGCGCGCCGAGGAAGGCCCGGGTGACGGCGCGGGCGGCCTCGGCCGCCGGACACGCGGAGGGATGCGCGCACAGCGAGGCCGACCCGTCCGACTCGTCCTGCCAGCCGTCCAACTCCCGCAACCAAGCCGTGGAGTGGAGGATTTCCGTCCCGGCGCGGACCGCCATCCCATTCCATTGGAAGGGCGAACGGACCCGGTGCACGGTGGCGGCAAGCGGTGGATAGTGCCGCAACGCCATGCCCAGGGCCCGCTCCACCGGGTCGGTGCCCGCGACCGGCGGCAGGACGGCCAGCAGCGCGAGGGCCTGCGCAGCGCTCTCGCCCACTGCCCCGGAAACCAGCGCCAGGACGTGCGCGAGCACCGGGACGGCCTGCTCGGGGCGCGCCCGGGCGTCGACGATCCGGGCAGCGGCGCCCTCCGGGGCGGACAGGTAGGGGACCAGGCGCCGGTACAGGGCCTCGGCCAGGTTCTGTTCCCGTCGCGAACCGCCGGCCTGGATCATCGCTGTCAGGATCTCGCTGAGCAGGGTGTCGTCTGCGGCCGCAGCGCCGAGGACCGCGCTGCGGGCCAACCGCTGCGTGATCCGGCTCCACTGGGGCCACGGCAGCGTCCCGTCCGCGCTGCGCGCGGCCGCGGCCTGGTCCACTGCCGCCCGGACTGCGGGCCCGACGGACCCGGCGAGCTCCTTCCCCGGCAGCGGGGGTGCGGCGTGGGCGGAGATGCCGTAGCGCCGCCCCGCCGCGGTCAGCCCCACCGGCGACTCGCAGGCGCCCGCCGAGTGGACCTGGCCGAGCAGGCCGGTGGCGACCTCCTGGGACAGCGGCGTCAGGAAGACGCCGAACGGTGTCCGCAGTTCCACCAGCTCGTCCGAATTGGTGCGCCTGAGGTGAACGAAGAGCTGCCGGGTCAACTCCTCCCGGGTCAGCCGGCGCAGCCCCAGGGCACGTGCGGGCAGGTCGATCCAGGGGATTCGCTGGACCGCCAGGGCGGTCCCGAACAGGACGCTCTCGATCGGCCAGGCCGTCTCCGGGCTGCGGGGAACAGCGGCAAGGGTGCGTGCTTCAACGGTCATGGCCCGCCTCATCTCGGATCGACCCCGTCCCGGCTCACCGGTCGCGCAGTCGGTAGAGCTGGTTGCCGACGACGGTGCCGTCATAGGCGCCGATCAGGTCGTTGACCCGACGGCGGTACTCAGGCACCGACTCGCGCAGAGCCGTGGCGTAGGACTGCGGGGCATGGGACAGCGGATAGTCCTGTGCGTCGTCGAGCCAGGCCAGCTCGACCCAGTCCTCGGGAATGACAGTCGGCGAGGCCGGGCCGCAACCGTCCAGTCCCGGGATCACGTCGTGCTCGTTGACCAGGCTGATCACCTGGGTCCTGCCGTCAGCCGGCCGCTTGTTGTCGATGGGTGATCCGACCGTGACGACGTGGGTGAGCCGGTAGGTCGCCACGAAGTCCACGTCCATGGCCAGGTTCATGGCGGTGATCCCGCCCAGGCTGTGTCCGACGACCATCAGCGCGGAGCCGACCGGAACCCCGGCGCGCCGCAGGACCTGCTTCACGGCCCGGGTGTAGGTGGTGTCGGTGCGCAGCAGCCCGTCCATGGCACCGACGACGTCCTGGGGCGTACTGTTGCGCAACCGTGCGAAACTCGTCCCGGGCAACAGCAGCGCGTACCGGACCGCACCGTCCTGGCAGGCGACCCGGCGCAGCAACGCCAGGCCGTGGTTCCCCAGGGCGGCGATGTCGTCGACGTAACTGACGATGTCGTTGCTGGAGCGGGCCAGCACCCGGGCCAGGATGGCATCGGGCTCAGCGCGTTCAGCGCGTCCCGGGCCCGGGTTCAGCCAGCCGATGAGCGAGCTGGACAGGCCGAGGAACGGATCGGTGGTCGGCACTCCTCCAGCCAGCGTGACCCAGGCGAAGTCGTCGTTGAAGGTGTTCTGGTCGAGCAGGCTGGCAAGCGCGAGCAGCTCCATGATGACCGGGCTCACCGTGGTCAGCGCCCTGGTGACGCCGAAGTGCTCGGCCAGTGCCGCCGCTGCCCGCAGGGTCTCCCACGGCCGCCCGGCGAGGGCGGCGTCAGCGAGCCTGCGTGCCTGGGGCGAGTCCAGGTTGGGGTTGTCCGCGGCGGCGGCGTTGATCCGCATCGCGAACGCGTCCACCGCCATGGCGATCGCCGCCGGTCGGCGGCCCGACACACCGGCCACCGCCCGCGCCGACTCCCCGACCAGGCCGCCGTGCGCGTTGAATCCCAGCCCTGCGGAATTGGTCAGCGCCCGGACGGCCGAGCCCACGACCCCCAGCGCCCACAGCGGCTGCCGCGCCGCCCGCAGCGGGAAGCGCCAGTCAGTCAGCGCGGCCGTCACCTCGCCACCGGCCTGCTTGGCTATCAGCGCGGCGTCAGCGAGCAGTACCGACGCGGAGAGCAGGAGCTTCGGATCGGTCGTGGCCGACTCCAGGCCAACGGCGACGGCCTCGCCACCTCCATGCCCGGTCCGCACCGGCGTCGGCACGCTGTGCTGCCGGGCGGTGGTCTTCTTCGGTTTCGGGGCACGGGATTCCATGCGCATACACCTCGTCCCTAGACTGCCGTCACATCAGCGAACCAAACGATGTCCACACGTGAAGACTGGGGTGTAGAAGGACTTCGGGGAATGGATCGCAGGTGAATACAGCCCATCAGGTGACTGCGCGACCAGGCGTTCTATTGCGCGGATGCGCGGCCGCGCAACGCGCACTGGTTGACGTTGCGGGCGTCGGGACCTCCGTGGCATCGCGCCCTGTGGACAAGGGAACTGAGCGCGGATAGTGGCTTGAGGGAGCGCAGTATGCATTCGGTACGCAGGGCGCCGGCTCTGGGGGTGTTGGGCCGTTTCTCCCGGGCGATGCCCCTGTGCCTTGGAATGACCCGCGCCCGGCCGCCGGCCCACGTGCGTACGGGAGGTGGCGTCGCGTTCGGGCTGCGAGCCAGCCGCATCCAGTTCGTGCCGGTGCTGGAGGAGATCCGCGTTCGCCTCGCAAAGGGCTGCCCCATGCCTACGAGGACATGCCTACGCGGACCACAGGAGCGATCCGCGCAGCAACCACGTGCGACAGCATGGGGATTCGGCACGCCAGCTGAGGAGTCCGCCCGTCGGCCATACGGCTGATCTCAGCGGCGCCGGGTTGTATCCACGGCGCGACGCTGTGTGAACATCTCTCCATGCGTTGCATCCTCATCACCGCACTCATTGCTGCTACCACCTTCGTCGGAGTCGCGACCGCGCCCGCGCAGGCCAACACCGGCAACGTCGTGGTCTTTTCGACGGAGCTACAGCCGCTGACGGTCTATGCGAACCCGCACGGCTGCCACCGGCTGTCCCACCTCGCCCATGAACTCAACAACGAGACCAGCAGCGACATCCGGCCCTTCGGTGACCCCTTCTGCCACATTCCCGCCGCGTTGTCGCACAGCAGTGACGGCACCCTCAAGGCCGGGTACGGCACGCATGTCCCCGGGGCGGGCAGCCTCTCGGCCAAGTGATCGACGGCCAGGTGTCATCGGCTGGTTCAGCCGGACCGTCATCACCGGATCCGCCCCCGGCCCGCACTGCGCAGCGGGCCGGGGGTGGGCTTGTTCAGGCGCTCCGCCAGGGGTGGTGCCTGACGTCGAGGACGTGCATGCCGGCGGCCGTGGCGGCGGTGACGCCCTCGTCGGTGTCCTCGTGGGCGAGGCAGCGGCCGGGTTCGGCGCCCAGCAGGCGGGCGGCGCGCAGGTAGGCGTCCGGGGCGGGTTTGGTCCGGGTGACGTCGTCGCGGCCGATGACGGTCCAGGGGAGGTCGTCGAGCCCGACGACGGTCAGACCGTGTCGGACGATGTCGCTGTAGTTGGCGGAGACGACGGCGAGGGCGGCGTGTTCGGCGGCGGTGCGGGCGGCGGTGGCGGCTGCGGGGATGGGTTTGATCCGGTCGGTGTTCGTGAACCAGTAGGCACGGGCCACTTGGACGAAGGTGTCCTCGGGCAGAGCGGCTGGTGGGATGGCGAGGCGCCGGCGCAGTTGGCCGGCGGTGAAGGCGGGTTCGGCGGTCAGCCAGGCGAGGGTGACGGTGATGCCGTGGGCGGCGAGTGATGCCTGCACCGCGCCGTTGTTGATGTCGGCGGTGTCGGCGAGGGTGCCGTCGAAGTCGAACGCGTAAGCGGCGTAAGCGTGGTGGCTCGCGGGTGTCGTCGTCGCCACTGTGGGGTCGTCCCTTCCTGGTGGGGTCGGCTGCGGGTGTGGCGGGTCAGGGGGTGAAGTCCACGGGGAGGTGGATCGGACCGTGGATGACCCGGTGCTGGTGGGTCGGGATCTCGTCCGGGTCGGTGGCCAGGCGCAGGTCGGGGAAGCGGCGCAGCATCGTGGTGAGCACGGTGCGCAGTTCGATGCGGGCGAGTTGGTCGCCGATGCAGTGGTGCGGGCCGTGGCCGAAGCTGAGGTGTTTGGCGGCGTCGGGGCGGTGGGGGGCGAAGTGGTCGGGGCCGGGGAAGCGGTCGGGGTCACGGTTTGCGGAGGGCAGGTGGAGGACGACCCGCTCACCGGCCTGGACGGGCCGGCCGGCGAGGGTGAGGGGTTCGCGGGCGACGCGCAGCAGGCCGAATTGCAGGACGGTCGCGTAGCGCAGGGTTTCCTCGATGACACCGTCGACGAGTTCGGGCCGGAGACGCACCGTGTCCCACAGGCGGGGCGGGCGCAGCAGGAGGAGGGCGGCGAGGCCGATGACGTTGGCGGTGGTCTCGTGTCCGGCGATGAGGATGAGTTGGGCGAGGGCGGCGATCTCGTCATCGGTCAGCGTGGTGTCCGATGCCTGGGCCCGGATGAGGCCGGAGAGCAGGTCGTCGGCGGGCGCCGACCGTTTGGTGTGGATCAGGTGCAGCAGGTAGGACTTCATTTCGGCCTTGCTGGCCAGGAGTTGCTCCCGGGTGCGGTCCAGGGAGAGCAGTTCGGCGGTGAGGCGCTGGTACTGGTCGCGGTCGGTGAAGGGGACGCCGAGGAGTTCGCTGATGACCAGCGAGGGGACGGGCAGGGCGACGGTGGTCATCAGGTCCGCTGGGCGGGGCGTGGCGGCCAGGGCGTCGAGGTGCTGGTCGACGATGTCCTGGATCCGTGGGGCCAGGAGGTTCATCCGGTGGGCGGTGAACTGGCCGTTGACCAGGCGGCGCAGTCGGGTGTGTTCGGGTGGGTCGCTGGTGAGCAGGTCGGAGGGGCGCAGCGCGGCCATTTCCTCGGTGGTGATGAGGCTGGCCCGGATGTGGGAGTTGAGGTGGGGGCGCCGCGAGCTGAGCCGGGGGTCGGCGAGGGCTGTGCGGACGTCGTCGTAGCGGGTGACCAGCCAGCCCGGCGGGCCGTCGGGGAAGGCCAGCGGTGCCACGGGCAACTCGGTGCGCAGGCGCTGGAACTCGGCGGGTGGTTCGAGTGGGGAGGGCCGGTCGACGGGCAGGAGCCGGGGCTGGGGTTGGGGCTCGCGGACGGTGGCTTGCGGCCCGGGGGCGCTCCTTGCCTCTGTCTGGTGCTCGCTCACCGCGTCTCGTCGCTGTCGAAGCCGGCCAGGGCGAGCAGGACCCAGATGTCGGTGAAGACCGGCGCGTCGAACAGCAGGGGGCGGGGTGCGACCTGGTCGGGCAGTGCGGTGAAGGTGCCGTCGGGTTCCTGCCGGGACAGCAGGTGGGCGATGCCCGCCCGCACCACGGGGTCCTCCTGCGGGCACCGGTCCATGGCGGCGAGGGCGAGCAGCGAGTAGCAGGTGCTGCTGGTGTCGCTGGCATCGCCGGGCCGGTAGCCCCAGCCGCCGTCCGTGTTCTGCGCCTGGGCGAGGAACCGGTGGGAGGCGGCGCTCGCATCGGCGATGCGGGCCTTGAGAGTGGTGCGGGTCGGCTCGGGTATGGAGTGCAGCGCCCACATCGCCCGCCAGATCGTGTTCGCCTCGCTCAGGCTCCAGCTGCGCTCGAACGTGCCGTCCTGGTGCTGGGCGTCCAGCAGCCAGCGCGCCGCACCGTCGAGCAGGTCGCCGTGGCCGGTGGCGTTCCAGGCCAGCGCGCTGACCGCGCCGCCGGTCATGCCGACCTCGGAGGGATCGCCCTTCATGTAGGTCGGGAACCCGCCGTCCAGGCCGGCGACGCCTCGGAAGTACCCGCCGGCGCGCACCAGGGCCTCCCGGTGACGCACTGGGTCGACGGCGGCCAGGCACGCGGCGGCATACGAGCTGGCGTCCACGTCGCTGTGCCGCATGTCCTCACCGAACGCCCAGCCGCCGTCCGGCATCTGCCGGCCGATCAGGTAGTCGCACATGCGGTGCAGCAGCCCGCGGTCCGCGCCCGCCCGGGCCAGGGCCAGACCGGCAGGCCCGGTGCTGAAGACGTCCAGGTTCGACATGCTCGGCACGCCGCCGTCCGGGTCGCGGCACGCCAGCACCGCGGCCACGCCGGTCTCGACCAGCCGGTGGCCGGGGGCGAACTCCTGGACCGCCAGCAGCGCCAGCAGGTGCGCAGCAGTGTAGTTCTCCCATACCGGCGCCCGGCTGGAGCCCAGCAGCTCCAGCAGCCGCGCCCGCTCCCCGTCATCGACCTGGGCACCTTCGCCGAGGCCGTGCGCGACCAGGATCCGCACACTCAGCATGATCATCTCGATCCAGGTGACCGTGTTGTCTGCTCCACGGTCCGCCGTGCGGTGCGGGCGCAACATCGACGCCTCGAACGGAACCGCCCCCGCCACGGCGAGGTACACGTCGAACAGCAGCCGCTTGCGCGCCAGCGAGAAGTGGTCGAACCCGGCCAGCAGCTCACCGCCCACCACATCGACGCCGATCCTGCGGCCGTGCAGGACCGCCTGCACCAGCGCCGCATCGAACCCGCCGGCCTGCGCCTGCGGCGTGGCCAGGTACTCCGCCAGCTCCTGTTCCTGCCGGACATGGCCGCCGCGCCGGCGCAGCAGCACGAGCATCAGCGCCGACTCCAGCGCCCGGCTGGCACAGGGCCTGCGCACCGCGCCGTCGGCACCGACGGCCGCGCTCAGGCTCGCGCACACCTGCTCCCGCGCGGCCGCGAGCCCACCGGCCGTCGGCTCCAGCCCGCGGGCCAGGCCCGGGCCCGCCATCCCGATCTCGCTTGTCGTCACCGTCAGCCCCTCGCTTTCCCCGTTCCGCGTGACACGGCTCATTCCGGATCGCTCCGCTTTCCAACAGCCGTGCACAATCGGCTGTCAGGACCGTGCCAACAAGAACGAGACAAACCCACACCGGCGCCAGGGCCCGGTGGATCTTCGGAACTGACGCCAAGAAGTCCGACATGCACCGCCGAATGAACGAATGTGACCATCTGCTGCCGGCAATCGCATCATCAGCGACCACGGTCCCTCCCGTCTGGATCACCGAGTGTGCGGACCGGCTCTGGCCCCCGTGCGCCCGTTGGAGTTGCTTGTACGACACGGCGGCCGATCTCCATCGCCGGTCGTCGTTCTTCGGGTAGCTGTGGATCCTCCCCCTCTTCCATGGCTAGGAGTCCGCGTGCTGTGTCGTCGTGTTCCGGGCAGGCGTGCCGTTGCCGCGGTCGTCGCCGCTGCCTGCGCTGTCGTCCCCCTGGCGCTGCACTGCGGTGCGGCAGCAGCAGCGGCATCGGGCCGCCCGGCGTTCTACGAGCCGCCGGCGCATCTGCCCGCGCACGACGGTGATGTGATCCGTTCGGAGCCGGCCGTCTTCTACCTGGATCCCCTCAAGGTGGTCAGGGTCGATGTGAGCGTCGAGCGGATCATGTACCGCTCCACCGACCGCCTCGGGAACCCCATTGCGGTCACCGGCACGGTCCTGGTCCCCAGGGCCGCGTACCACGGCCCGCGGCCGATCGTCGCGTTCGCCCCCGGTACCCAGGGGCTGGCGGACCAGTGCGCCCCCTCCCGCCAGATGGCCGCAGGGACCGAGTACGAGGCACTGCCCGTCAAAAGGCTCCTCGACCAGGGCTGGGCCGTGGTGGTGACCGACTACCAGGGGCTGGGCACGCCCGGAGTCCACACCTATATGAACCGCGTCGTGCAGGGCCACGCCGTCCTGGACTCCCTGCGCGCAGCCCAGCACCTACCGGGCACCGGCCTGCCCGAGGACGGCCCGGTTGCGCTCTACGGCTACTCGCAGGGTGGCGGCGCCACCGCCTCGGCCGCCGAACTCGCCCCCACCTACGCGCCCGAGCTGAAGATCCGAGGCGCGGTCGTCGGGGCTCCGCCCGCCGACATGGACAAGGTCGCCGGCAGCCTCGACGGCTCGGCCTACTCCGCGTTCTTCAACTACGCCCTGTCCGGTCTCGCCGCCGGGTACGGCATCAACACCGACCCGTACCTCAACGCGTACGGTCGCAGGGTCACCGCCGACCTGCGGGACAACCTGTGCACGACCCAGGCCATCGCCAAGTACCCCTTCCTGCAGTCCCGCTTCCTGACCGCCGACGGGCGCCCGCTGACCGAACTCCTCAAGCACGCCCCCTGGGCCGCGATCGTGGCCCAGCAGCAGCTGGGCAAGATCAAGCCCACCGCGCCGGTCCTGCTGTCCGCCAGCGTCCTGGACGACGTCATCCCGTACCAGGTCAGCAAGGACCTCAACACCCGATGGTGCCGCCTGGGCGCGCGGGTGAAGTTCACCCACAACTACATCCCCGGCCACATCGCCGCCTCGGCCGGAAACAGCAGCGAAGGTGTCCCCTGGCTCGTCGACCGCTTCGCCGACAAACCCGCGCCCACCACCTGCTGACACGCGACCGGGGCCCGAGCTGTCACCGGTCACCGTGGGGGACTGGGTGAGCGTGCCGATCAGCGCGCCACTGGGAGGGCTCGCAACACTGCCGGCGCCGAACGTGGGTCGGCTTGTGTCCGAAATGGTGCTCTTGCGTGCCCTGGGACCGTGCACGACACAACTGGCGCATGGCGACGATGAGCGAGCAGAGCACCGATTGGCGTCCCGTGCACGAGCGCATCGCGGCGGACCTGCGGAACGGGATTCTCTCAGGCGCCCTCCCGCCGGGCTCCCTCCTGTCGGAGACTGAACTGCAAGGGCGGTTCGCGGTCGCCGGTGCGGTCGCGGCGCAGGCGCCGTAGTTCGCCCTGGATGCGGGTGTTGCCTGCACTGCTCGAAATGTCATCGCTGCACGTCATGCAGCGCAGGGCAGGCGGGCAGGCCCGCCGACCGTCAAGTCAGCGGGCCCGGGATCGGGCGAAGGGGGCGTCGACACTGGGACGGAGGGTGTTGTCGCCCGACGTCGGTGGGTGCCCTTCACGCCGTCCGGTCGCTGCGGGTCTTCGCCCGGTCGTCGACCACGTCGTCCCGGTTAGGCTCCCAGCTGCTGCGCGGCGAGCGCGGTGCCCTCGACCCGGGCGCGGATCTTGGCGAACGCGGTGTCACGGGAGGTGGAGCGGTCGTCGGCGAACGGCGAGAAGCCGGCGTCGTCGCAGGTGCCCAGCTGCTCCACCGGGATGTGGCGGGCGGCCTGCAGGACGCGGTCGCGCACCTGCTCGACCGTCTCCACTTGTGGGTCGATCGGGTCGGTCACTCCGACGAAGACCCGGATGCCGGGCCGCAGCTGTGCGGCGATGATGCCCAGGACCCGGTCCGGGTCGGGCTCACTGGCCAACTGGAGGTAGAAGTTGCCGACGGTGAGGCGGAACAGGTGCGGCAGCAGTTCGGCGTAGTCCACGTCGAGGCTGTGGGTGGAGTCCTGGTCGGCTCCGGGGCCGGTGTAGACGCCGATCCGGGCGCGCTCGGCCTCGGTGAAGCGGGACAGCACCTTGTTGTTCAGGTCGACGAACTCCCGCAGCAGCTGACCGCTCGGGTCCAGCTTGAGCGTCAGGCGGGCTTCCTCGAAGTCCAGCTGGACGACGTGCGCGCCCGCGTCCAGGCAGCCGCGGATGTCCGTCTCCGCCTCGCTGGCCAGGTCGTCGAGGAACTGCTCGCGCGGGTAGCCGGCGACCCCGCCGTGCGGGTACAGCAGGCTCAGCGCGGAGGGGGCGGCGACGGCCTGCTTCACCGGAAGCTTCGTGTGCTGCTTCGCGGCCCGCAGGTACTCCTCCGCATGGATCTTGTAGCGGAAGGGCTCGGAGACCAGACGGGGCAGCTGTCGGGTGTGGCCGTCGGCGAACGGGATCACGGCTCCGCGGTCCGCCCGGAGCCCGTCAGAAGGTCACTTCGACTCGGGCTTGACGGGCAGAGGCCCCCGCGCCTCCAGGCTCTCCGCGAGGGTCTTCAGCTCCTGGGCGCTGCCGATCGCCTGGATCAGGCGCTGGCGGATGAGTGCGCGGGTCTCCTCGCTGACGACGCCCTGTACCGAATCGGCGAGTTCCCCGCAATTGTTCGACGTTGTGGCCCAGGCGGCGGTCAGGCGGCGGTCAGGCCGGCGAGGGCGACGTCGCGGCAGCGCGCTGCTGCGGAACCCGATCCTCCCTGCGGGCAGAGTCGCCGCAGGGAGGACCGACCAGGCGCCGTCGCTCCGGGTCCCCTGAGCGAACGCCTCTAGGCTTCACGCGCGGCCTGCATGCGAGCTACCTGAGTGGCGGCCTGCGAGTTCCCGTGTGCAGGCGATGTGCACGCGGTTGCCCCGGGGTGCGCAGCCCGCAATGCCTGGGCTCGCGGCCTCGGCTTGGTGCTAGGGGGTGGTCACTGCGTGGGTTGTGGGTCGCCGCGGAGGGCGAGGGAGTGGTAGGCGCCTGCCGAGATGGCCTGGATCTTGGTGTTGGCCTGGGTGGGGACGGTGGTGAGGGCGTTGGTGTTGATCTTCCATTCGATGGCGCGGCCCGTGTCGAGCAGGGCGGTGATGGAGCCGTATCCGGCGGCTACCTGGGTGACCTTGGACTGGGCGAGTGCGGGGACGGTCTGGTTGGCCACCTTGCTGCCCCAGGCGTAGACCCGGCCGCCGACGACGGCTACGGAGAAGTCCTTGCCTGCCGCGATGGCGGTGGCGGTGCCGGACTTGACCGCTGCCGGGACGTCGGTCTGCCTGTTGCGGTTGTCGCCCCAGGCGATGACCTTGCCGGTGTCGGTGAGCGCCAGCGCGTGGTAGGCGCCTGCGGCGACGGCGGTGATGTGGGCGCGGGCTTCTTCGGGGACGTCCGTCTGCTGGTAACGGTTGTCGCCCCAGGCTGTTAGGCCTTCGTCCTTGAGGGCGAGGGAGAAGAACTGTCCGGCGGCCACGGCGGTGACGCCGGACATGGCTGTCGCGGGCACGTCGGTGGAGCCGTAGCGGTCGCTGCCCCAGGCGATCACTGCGCCGTCCTTGACCGCGAGGGAGTGCAGGTAGCCGCCGGCGATGGCGGTGACGCCGGAGGAGAGCTGGGCTGGGATGTCGGTCTGCTGGTAGAGGTTGCTGCCCCAGGCGGTGACGGCGCCGTCCTTGAGGGCGAGGGAGTGGAAGTCCCCGGCGGCAATGGCGCTCGCGCCCTGCTGGACGGCGTCGGGGATGGTCGCCTGGCCGTAGGTGTTGTCGCCCCAGGCCAGGGTGGACCAATTGGTGGCGGCCTCCCGGTGGCGGGCGGTGTGGGCCGTGGCGGTGGCGGGGTGGCCGATGGCTGCGGACGAGCAGAGTGCGGTCAGGGCGAGCAGCACGCCGGACAGCGCCCGCAGGCGTCGGCGACCGGGGCGAGGGGGCGTCGGCATGGGGTGCCCTCCTTCTCGATGGGTACAGGGCGCGGAGGCGTTGGGGGTCAGGTCAGCCACGGTCTGCTCCTCCGGCCGGGGCACCCTGGTCGTTGGGGGTCACTGCGGAGGGGCGGTCGGCGCGGCAGCGGGCCAGTTCGCCCGTGGTGAGCGGGCCGGTGCGCTGGTAGACCTTGTCCGCGATCTGCGGGGAGGGGTAGTCCAGGACTGTGTAGAGCCGCCAGTCCAGGTTGGGGTCGGTCGGGGCGGGGTTGGAAGTGAACCAGCCCTCGGTGCGCTGCCGTCCGCCCTGGGTCTCGAACCAGGAGGCCTCGCCGGGATGGACCACCTCTTTGACGGTGCGTTCGGTGGAGGGGCTCCAGGCGGGGGTGGTGCCGGTGCCGGTGGTGAACTGCTGGTTCATGTTGGAGGCGGCAGCGGTGGCACTGACCGGTGGCAGCCCGGCGGCGGCCGGGAGGTCGCTGATCGTGCGCCCACCGGTCTTCAGCGGCCGCTCGCGGTCCAGCGTGGCCCGGGTGCAGTTGATGTAGGTCTCATCTGCCTGCCGGGCGGGCTCGTAGTAGGAGAAGGAGTAGTCGTCCAGCGGGGTGAAGCTGCACCGGGTCGCGTTCGTCGCGCATTCGGTCACGGCCTGGCTGACGGGGCGTGCGTCGTTGCCCCTGAAGGCGACCGAGGGCGGCAGCGCGCCGGAGCGGATGGTCTTGTCCACCGGAGGCTCCACCTGGACCGCTTTCAGATTGGCGACCAGCGGACCGCACTGCCCGCCGTTCGTTCCGGTGCCGTTGGCCCCGCCGTTCGGGGTCGCCGGGACGGTGGACACGAAGGTGAGCAGCGGCTCGTACTCGTCCGCGGTGAAGGTGTAGCTGCGTCCGGTGCGCCACACGCCCCTCTTGGTCGTGCCGAACTCCTTGTCCGGGTCCGGCTCGGTCAGCTCGCTCTGGACGGTGCCGCCGGAGCCCTGGACCGTGTAGGTCTGGCCCTGTTCGACCGAGCGCGCTGGGCAGAAGGAGTTGGTACCGGGGCTGTCGTCGAAGGTGAGGGTCACCCTGGCTCCGGGGCGCACGCCGCGCAGCCGCTGCTTGAAGGCGTAGTCGGGACCCGACTGCCGCAGCATCACGGCGTTCTTCCTGGCCGGGTTGCCCCAGTTGGGGCCGGCGTAGCGCCAGACGCCCTGGGCGGTTCCGGTGCCGTTGTTGGCGGAGGTCGAACCCACCGACCAGCCCGTGGGACTGGTGGTGCTGCTCGCCGTGAACGCGGGGAGGCTGAAGTCGCCGTTGACCAGGACGACTTCGGTCGGCTGTTGCCGCTGCTGGGTAGTGTGCTGAGCGAAGGCGGGGCAGGCGGGCAGGGCGGCCAGGCCCAGGCACAGGGCAGCCACGAGGGGTCGTCGCAAGGCGGCACGGTTCACGGTCGGCTTCTCCGGAGTAACGGCGGCGGGGGACTGTTGCGGGGCGTGGCTGGTCACGGGCGGCCGCCCGCGAGCGCGACGCGCTGCGTCAATCGGGAACCTGCGGGCAGTCCCGCGGGCAGCTCGACCAGGCCGGTCCGGGCGCTGGCCCGCAGGACGGGCACGCCGCGGGTCGGCGGGGGAGTGGTGTCGTCGGCGCCGTTCCTGCCGCCGGGCCGCAGCCGCATGCAGGTGGTGCCCGGTACGGTGTAGGTCTCGGCGACGAAGGTGCTGTTGTTGACGCTGGAGGGACCGTCGACGAAGACGTTCCGCACCCCGAGCCCGTTGCCGGCGAAGATGCCCCCGGCGATCCGCTGCATGGCGGCGCTGGCCCCGAACATGAGCGCGTCGCCGGGCAGCACGGTGACCTGGTAGCTGGTGGACTCCGTCTGCTGGGTCGACCAGGTCTTGTTGTAGGCCAGCTTGAACGCCCCCTGGAACGCGGCGCTCAGTGACGCCGTACCGGTCAGCGTGCCGCTGCCATTGACCCCGCCCTTCGCGTTGACCTCCGCGCTGGGGCCCTTCGACTGGTCCGGGGTCTTGAAGTTCCCGCCCGCCTCGCCGGTCACCCCGGCTGTCACGGCCGCGCTTCCGGTCAGCTGGCCGTTGACCGTGATCTGGCCCGTGATCTCGCCGCCGAGGTTGTCGGAGCTGCTGACCTGCAGGTCGACCTGCCGGGTGAGCGTGATCGGGTTGCTGGTGCAGTTGACCACCGCATTGCCCAAGGACTTGACGGCGGTGAGGTACTCGCTCGACGCGGACCGGTCGATCGCGAAGCGGCAGGCGCCCGCATGTCCGGCACAGTAGTCGGTCACCACCTGGGCCGAGGACAGCGGCTTACCGCCCTCGTAGGCCTGGGCGATCGGCACGGCAGGGGCGTCGCCGGTGACTGCGGGGTCGGCGGTCGCGGTGGCAGCCGGGCCGCAGAGCGCGACCGACGCGGCAGCGGCGAGGGCGAGGAGCCGGCGGTTCAGAGTCGTCGGGGTCATCAGTGCATCAGCTCGCAGACACGGGTCGGCTCGTCGGGGGCATCGGAGGGGGCCAGCCCGGGGGGCAGCTGAGCAGCGAAGTCCCCGCAGGCGCCACCGACTGCCGCTTGGGCGTTGCCGGAAGGAGCCGGGTGCTCGGCGTCGAGCTGCTGCTGGGCCTTGGCCATGCCGTCCTTCTGCTCCTTGCCGTCCCCGGCGAGGTCATCCATGCACTGCTTCGAGGTGGGCGGGCACTTGGCGGCCTGGTCCTTGGCAGCGGCGATGTCCTCCTTGGACTGCGCCTCGTCCTTGGTCACCTGCTCCTTGCCCGCGTCGACGTCATCGCGGTCCTTGGAGGAAGCGGGACACGGCTGCGCCCCGCCTCCCGGACACGGCGACTCGCTCGGCGACGCCGAGGCGGTGGCGGCCACGGCGGGTGCCGCGTTGCGGGTGTGGACCGCGCTCACCGCGACGGCCTGGGGGACGGTGAGCACTACGCCGATGGCCCCGGAGAGGGCGCAGGCGGCTACGAGCACGGCAGCTCCGGGCGTGACACGGATACGTGACATGCGAAACAAGGGTCCTCTCTATGCGAATCAAAGAGCTTGCTTCTCACGTATCGGTCATATTTGGATCAGATTATGCAGATCATCACAAGATTCACGCCGATGGCGAGGCGAGGCCAGGTGGGATTGGGGCGAGGTTGCGCCTGCCGATAAACCCATCCGTGCAGGTCAGGCTGTTTGTAGGTACTCATGAAGGGTGCCGCCGAGTCGGTCGTGTCGGCGTATGTCGAGGCGTGTCGGTTGGCTTGGTTCGGTGATGGGTGCGGGGAGGGCGCGTAGCGGCGCTGCCTGGTCCATGGCCAGGTGGGACCGGTGGGCGTTGTGGTGGGTTTCGAATTGGGTGTGGCTCGAGCCACACCCATGCGGGTTGCTCCGGGAGGGCGATATTGGGGTGTCAGCCCTGCTTGAGCGCGGGGGTGCCCAGGTCGGCGCCGGAGATGGCTGCGAGTCGGGTGACGACGGCACCCATTGGAGCGCTGAGTCCGGTCAGGGCGTCGCGGAGTCCCTGTGCCTGTTCCCAGTCCTGCTCGTGGCGGAGCGGGGGGACACTTTCCGGGCGGGCGGCCTCGTGGGCGGTGAGTGCGGGGTGCCAGCGGCTGAGGAAGGGCCGGAGGGTCTGGTTGAGGAGTTCGTCGGCCAGTGCGTGAACGCTGGGAGTCTCCTCCGAGCGGGAGGGCGCTGCGAGCCCGATGTTGTACTGGCGCAGGGTGGACCGGGTGAAGGCGAACAGGCTGTGGAGTGAGGCCAGGGCCTCGCGCAGGCTCCCGGTGCCGGGTTCGAGCTGCTGGATACCGATGCGCAGGACGAGCTCGGTCTGCAGGTCGAACGCGGCCATGCGTTCCAGATCGCTGTGGGCGGCCCGGTGCTGGTCCGGCATCTGCAGCTCCCTTCGGGGACCGGTGGCGCGGGGACGCGGCGCTGAGACCCTGTCCAGGGTAGCGGCCCGGTCCCCGCGAAGGGCGCGGATGGCACCAAGGCGCAGCGCCTGCGCACGGGCGGGGTCCGGGTCGTGCCGTTGGAGGGCGTGTGCGGTCACGGCGGGCACCCGGTAGAGCACGTGCGGGCCGTACGCGGGCACGGGCTCGACCAGGTGCAGAGTGCGCAGCAGCGCGATGCCGGCCTTCGTGCGCCTCATGGCGATGGCAACCGAGCCGGGTTCGGCCGAGGCGATGGCGTCGGCGACCAGGGCGCTGTCGAACTCGTCGGGTGAAAGCGCGCTGCCGATACGCAGCACGTCCAGGGCCGGCGGCCCGGCCAGCAGGGCGTCGCAGGTCAGAGCGGCGGTGACCTGGAGAGGCCAGTCGGTGGGGGTGGAGTGGTCGGACGCCGCGGTGTCCAGCACCGAGGAAGCGGGCGTGTGGAAGGCCGCCAGCAGGTCGCCGAAGGAGTGGTGCTGGGCGGCGGAGCCGAGCAGGTCCAGCGCCAGCGGGTGGCCGCCCAGGTCGTGGGCCAGTTGCCCGGCGGCGTGCTGCTCGGCGCTGCCCTCCGGTTCGTGGCGCGTCGTCAGCAGGCTGTAGGAGGCGTCCCGGGGCAAGGGCAGGACCTCGAGCGGGGCGGCGAGGGCGCTGTAGCGCAGGGTCCTGGTGGTGATCAGGGTACGGCCGCCCGGATGCGGCGCGCACAGGCCGTTGACCTGGCGGCTGTCCAGATCGCCGGGCAGGCCGTCCACCACCCACAGGAACGGCTCGCGCAGCCGTCCCAGGGCTTCGCCCACCGCGCCGGACAACGCGGAGAGCTGTGCGCCGCTGTCCATGCGCAGTCCCAGCTCCTCGGCGACGGCCCGCAACTGGTCGGCGAACAGGCCCAGGACGGCACCGGCCGACCCGTCGCCCCGGTCCTGTCCGGTGGCACCACGGCGTCCGTCGAGTGAGAACCAGTACACGCCGGCCGGGAACGCCCCGGCGAACCGCAGCGCGTACTCCTGGGCCAGGAGCGTCTTTCCGATCCCCGCCGGACCGCGGAGCTGCGCCGCCACGGGCGCTGTGCGATCGGCGACCAGGGGCGCCGCGTGGCTGTTCAGGGCGCTGTGGATGTGCCACAGCTCTGCTGTGCGGCCGGTGAAGGACGCGGCGGGCAGTGGGCGTGGGCCCGGGGACCAGGTGGTCGCCCCGCTGGCGGACAGCAGCGGCAGGCTGTCGGACAGGGCGGCGACGTACGCCTCCACCTCGGCCGCGAACGCCCTGAACTGGGCCGGGGACGACGGCAGTGGCCAGTGGCGCGAGTCCCGCAGCTCGATGGGGTGGATGTGACCACTCCCGCGCTCGGGGTTGACGATCAGCACCCGGCGCCGCGGGTCGCCCTCGTGCCAGCCCGCCAGGTAGGCGGTCGTCAACTCCCATTGACAGGCCGGGCGGTGGGGATAGCCGGCCGAGTAGTACGCCAGGAGCACTTTGGAGCGCGCCATCTCCCTGCGGATGGTCGAGCTGATCGGCCCGAAGCCCGGAATGGCGGCGTGGTCCACGAACACCCGTAGCCCCGCCGCTTCGAGAGCGGCGACCAGCGGCTCGACGCGTCCGAGATCGGCACGGCTGTAACTGAGGAACACGTCCCACATCTCGCGCTCTCCCGCGCTCGCGCCTTCTCCTGGAATACTGCAGGACGTTCCGCACAACACACCGCTGCACGGTGGGGCTGCTCTACCATACTCTGGGGTCACTGAAGGGGGATCATGCGCCGCGCCAGGACAGCGAAACCCAAACAGTTCACCGTCAAACTCGCAGTACCGCTCTTCGGCGAGGTCAGCGGCGTATGGGAGCCCGTGGACGCGGAGCGCCGCGCGGCCTGGGAGCTGTACGTCGAGCTCGCCACGCGGATATCCGTGGTCGACCTCGCTCCCGATGAGGGGCTGCTGCGCGAGGCGCTGAGCTCCCTGTACAGCCTCTTCGGCATCACGCGCGGCATACTGCGCAGCTACGGGCCGGACGTGGCACCCCGTCGGGGACCGGGTTACGTCAGCTTCGGCATCCTCGCGGTGACCGTCCTCAACGGTGCCCTGCGCCCGCTCCTGGCGACCTGGCACCCACGGCTCGTGGCCTACGAGGCGACCAGGCGCGAGGGGGCAGACCCGGTCGCACACGAGCGACAGTGGGCGCAGGCCGCGTCGCTGAGGAGTGAACTCGATGCCGTGCGTCGCTCGCTCACCCAGCTGGCGAACGCCCTTGCAGAAGTCGCTGGAGCAGGTGACCTGATGCCGCACGCCACGGTCACTGAACCTCAAAACACCGGGGGGGGGTGACCGGATGACGATTGTCGCGGCGAGCGGCCATGCCGCGAGGCGGTGCCCGAATCAGGTAGGCGCGGCCGATTATCCGATGTTCGGGCAGGTCGACCGTGTGAGAGGTGCGCACGGCCGACGGGACAGGCACCGAACCATGGGCAGGCCGCCGTCCAAGCCACAGTTGGTGGTTTCACGCCTTGTCTGACTCCTGGCCCGCGGAGGAGTCCGCGCCCGCTCGTCTGGTGCGTACTCTGCGTGCGCCTACTACCATCCGTCGGAACATGGCTTTGGGGGCGGCCGCCGAGGACCAGGACGGAGCCTGAGCCGCAGCCGTGGTCATCGGAGCGCTCACCGCAACTACACCTGGCAGCGCACCAGTCGACCTCGTAGGTGTCATGAACCCCGTCCATGCTGGTCAGGCCGCGTATTGGTACTCGTGCAGGGTGCCGCCGAGTCGATCTCTTCGTCGGACGTTCAGCTGGTCCAATTGGACCACTTCGGTGATCGGTTGGGGGAGCGCGCGTAGTGGTGCGGCGGAGTTCAGGGCGCGGTGGGGTCGGTGGTTGTTGAAGAACTGCTCGTACTCGCGGAGTGGTGCAGGAGATGCGCGTGGTTCCAGATCAAGGATCGGTCCAGAAGTTCGGTCCGGCAGGAGCTGATCCACCGTTCCATGATCGAGTTCATGCGTGGCATCCGGACCCCGGTTTTCATTGTCTCGATGCCCTCGTCGGCGAGGAGGGCATCGAGGGTGGCGGGATAGCGGGCGTCGCGGTCCCGGGTCAGGTACTTCACGCGTACGTCGGCGTCTTGGAGGTCCATGGCGAGGTTGCGTCCGACTTGGGTCACCCACTGCGCCGTGGGGTGGGCGGTGACGCCGAGGAGGCGGATGCGCCGTGAGGCGTGTTCGATCGCGGCCAGGACCGTGAGACGGGCCCCGGTCAGGGCGAAGAAGGAGTGCGAGGCCTCGCACCGGCCGGCGCACATGGTGTTCAGTCGAGAGGAACGAGAGGAAGGGCAGCAGTGATGGAGCACAGCCGCTGGAAGCTGGCGCGCGAGCGCAGGTTTACCGAGGGCTACACCGAGTCGCCCGAGGTCGAGCAGGGGCGCCAGGAGCACCGCCTGGCCATGGAACTGGCCAAGGTCGTCTACGACCGCCGCATCGAACTGGGATTGTCGCAGTCCGAGCTGGCCGCCCGTGCCGGGCTGACCCAGGGCAAGATCTCCCGGATCGAAGGCTCCGACGCCGTCCCCACCCTGCCGCTGCTCGCCAAGCTGACCAAGGGCCTGAACGCCTCCCTGAACATCGCCATCGACGTCGACGACGCGAGGGTCACGCTCTCCGCACACAAGGCCGCGTGACCTGTGGGGTTCAATGACCCTGCTGGTGCGTTGAGCTGGGGATGTGCTGTGGCGTCGTACTCGTCGAGCAGTCCGCCAGGGTCCCCGAAGCCGGTTGAAGAGGCCCCGGTGGCTGGCCGCCGGGGCCTCGGCGTTCGGTCTACACGCAGGTGCGGGCACCCTTGACGTGGTTCGAGGTCAGCTTCTGCCCGGTCCAGAAGTAGTCGGGCGCGCCCGAGCCGGGGAAGTATCCGAAGCTCAGGCTGGACTGCCCCGCCTGTGCGTTGAACCCGGCGCCCAGGGTGATTCGGGCGGTGACCGTCCGGTCGTAGCCGGGGCCGGTCGCCCAGTGGAGGAGGTCCACGGACTCCTGGTTCAGTCCGGCGGCCTCCAGGCCGACCCGGTGCCACCGGTGGGTCGTCGGGTCCAGGACGTCGACCTCGGCGTCGCAGGCCTTGGGGCCGTTCATGGTGCCGTACTTCTGCCCCTGCCAAATGAAGAAGCCGGCGTTGGGGATGTTCCAGTCGGCGTGGTTGGCTGTGGCGATGTGGATCTGGAAGAGCCGGGTCTTCCCGTCTGCCGGGATGTTGGTCGGCAGGCCGGTGATGGTGGTGGTCAGCCCCTCGGGCGCGACCCCGGACGACGCCTGGGCGGTGCGAGCGCCGCCCCAGAGCACGTTCGCCGTGGGAGTCAGAATCGCCTCGAAGGAGGAGTCGAAGGGGTCGGTCTCCGCGCTGGTCGCCACCTGGCGGGCCCGCACCTGGAAGGTCCGGACGCTGTGCGCCGAGAGATCGAGCGTGCCGCCCTTGAGGAAGTCGAAGTAGCCGGCGAACAAACGGAGTGCCGGGTTGGTGCTCATCTCCGTCCACTGGACCGGTACGGAAGTCCACGCGCCGGTGGTTCCGGAGCGGATCTGGAACTGGAACTGGCGTGGGTCATCGCCTCCCGACACGGCGAACTGAAGGCGGTCCGTAGTGTCCTTGACTGCGCTCGGGTTCTTGGCCTGGATCGTCCATGTGCCCCAGGCGCCGTCGACCTGCAGTCCCCTCGGGCCCGTGATTCCGATCGCGACGGCGGCTTGCTGAGGAGTTGCGGCCATGGCCGCTCCCGTGGTTCCGAGGACGAGCGTCGCGGCCAGCGCAGCGGCCGTGCAAACGCGGGAGATATTCATGGATCCTCACGATCTGTCATAATTTCCCCCCGAACGACAGAGTGTCTGTTCGGAACGATGCCAAAGTAGCGTGTAGGCAAACGGGGCTGAGCACAGGGCTGCGGGGTTTTGCCCTTGACCGCGGACTCGGGTGTCATTCGGCGAGAGGCAGCGTAGTTGATCGATGTTCGTAGCTGATCGATATCTGCAGGCCAAGGGCAGATTGTCAGTTCGACGTCTTTGGCCGCGCTGCCGCGGCCCAGTAGCACCAGCCGGGACGCTATCTGGCAGAACAGGTGGAGCACCAGGCGAGGGGACACGACCGATCACCATCCCGCAACGGTCGTCGCTGCGGTTCGAATGGTCGCATGTGAACGGCACGGCGATGTTGTTGAACCCCACTCGCTGGTGGCCACGGTCCCCGCCTTCGCCGCCGCCCGCGTCGCCAGTCCCGTGGTGGCACTGTTCGACAACGACACGGCCGCCTCTGACGCCCTGTAGCCGATGGACCGCCCCGCACTGCCCGGAAGCATCAAGGTCCTGCAGCTTCCGCCCCCCCAAGTAGCATTGCGCTACCCGCCGCTTGGGCCATGCGGAGATCGGTGACTACGGCCCTACCTGGCCGGATGATTTGTCGGCACCCGCACAGTCCGGGTTTGTACGCCGTACTGACGGACTCGGGGGCCTCGATCGCCTCGGACACCTGCGGGCCGTGGAGGCCCAACTGGTTGATCCCGACCTAGAGCCCGCACCGTCCGCAGGGCTGACGTAGTGTGCTCCTGCGCTCGACCCACTTCCCCGGGGGAACACAGAGGAAGCCTGCACGCGCGTCACTTGCCGTCGCCACTGCGGTGGTCCTAGCCGTCACCGCTGCCGCGTCCCCGGCCGCGTACGCGACCGGGGCGGTCACCCCCGCAGTGCCGCTGGCGCTCGCCCACTTCTCACACCTGGTCGTGGAGTGTGGAGCACCGGTGGGCCGGCGAGCAGTATTCCGTGCAGGCGGACTGGAGCGTGGGATCACCAGTGGACCCACACGGTCGCGGCCGGCGCCGGCGGCCTCGGTGGTGTCGTGCGCGGACTGCCCGGCATCCCCACTCGTTGGACCAACCGCGGCCGCCCCTGCCCTCGACTTCGGTCCCCTGATCCGGCACGCGGAACTCGAAGCCGGGGGGCTCACCCCGGGCCGGGAACCGGCCTCTGGCTTCAGAAGATGCCGTTGAGGCCCCACCAGTCCATATTGATGACCTGCCAGGCGGCGTAGCCACCGCTGCCGTTGCCCGGCATCAGGTAGCCGACGCCGAGGTTGCCGCTGGGGTCCTCTCCCGACAGGCCCACCAGGTCCGGCTTGCCGTCGCCGGTGGCGTCACCGAGGGCGACGAAGGAGGTGAAACGGTTCCAGTTGGCTGTGCTGATCAGGCGGGATGATGCGAGGCCGCCGCGGCCGTTGCCGTAGAAGGCCCGCAGGTGGCCGTTGGAGGCGCGGGCGATCAGGTCGGGGTGGCCGTCGCCATTGAGGTCGCCGGCGCCGACGATCGCCGTGAACTGGTTGAAGCCGCGGCCGATGAGCGTGCGCGGCCCGAAAGTACCGTTGCCGCGCCCGGGGATCAGGTACAGCGAGCCGTTCGCGGTGCGGCCTACCAGGTCGTCCTTGCCGTTGCCGGTGAAGTCGCCGACTCCGGTGAGGGCGGTGTACTGGTTCCAGCCGCCGCTGATCCAGTGTCCCGCGCCGACGGTGCCGTTGCCGAGACCGGGATGCAGAAACAGATTGCCGCCGTCGGTCCGAGCCAGGACGTCCTCGCGGCCGTCGCCGTTGAGGTCGCCGTGGCGGATGATGAGGTTCATGCCGTTCCAGCCGGAGCCCAGATAGCGGGCGCTGCCGTTGGTCCCGGAGACGGACCACAGCCGACCGGCGTCGTCGCGGGCGACCAGGTCCGCAGTCCCGTCGTTGTTCAGGTCGCCGAAACCCATCGGCTTGGGGGACTTGACCGCATACCACGCGGGCCACGCTGTGGTGTAGCGCTCCCGGTCGGTGGCGACCATCTTGATGGACTTGATGGCACGGTCCAGGCTGGAGTCGTAACCAGTGGCTCCCTGTCCGGCCTCGTCGTCGAAGTAGATGCCGCCGCCGTAGAAGGAGTAGTCGGCCTTCGAGTACAGGCAGGCGTCCTCACTGCTCCGGTTCCAGTACGAGCGGATACGGTCCGACCAGGCGCCGAGGGTCGGTTCGCTGCTCTTGGTCTTGTAGAGCTGCCCGGTGCCCTCGGTACCGCTCCAGCCGCATACGTAGCCTCGCGGACAGGCATTGAAGCCGGTTGCGGCCGAGGCCCCGGTCATGGGCAACAGTGAGAACGCTGCCGCCAGCAACGTCGTGGCGATCGCGGCCGCACTCCTTCGCCGGTTGCGCTGGCTCATGTACTCCGCCTTGTGTGTTCCATGTGTCTCTGCTGGCCGGCGGATCCTACTCGGGTGCGTACTTGGGCCGATGGACGAGGGCGAGCGCCACAGGGTGTCGAGAACCACATCCGTACAGGCCGGTGCGCTGTGCTGCGCTTCACGCGGCGTGGCTTTGGTGTTCGAATGAACGCGTTCGGCATGGCGTCCGTCAGAGCCTGAGCGTGTTCAATTCAGCGATCGAGCAGCGTACAGCTGGGACTGCTCAGCTCTGGTGCTTCGGGGAAGCCCGTGGTCGCGGAGCTCCCCGTCGGCGGCACCGGTCGCCGGGCCTACCCGAGCACGCGGTCGACCGCGTGCAGTGCGTCGCCGGGGTTGCGAACCAAGATGATCTTAGCGGTCGGCGCGTGGGTGTGAATGATATTGAGGATCCGGTTGAACCAGAGGGCTGTCAGTTCGGTCGGCGGAAGCTCAGGGTCCTGTCCGTTGATGAAGCTGCCGATCACCACGCCGTCGTACTCGGTGTCGCCCAGTTCCTGGATCAGCCGGGTGTCACCGGCCTCGTCGTCGGTGATGACTATGACCGTGGCAGCCAGGCCGGCTCCCCGCAGGCGTGCCTGAACCTTCTCGCCTATCTCCGGGTGCTTGCCGAAGCCCAGAATCCGCCACGGCTTGAGAGCGTCCGATGACTCTGCTGCGCAATTCGCTGCATGAGCATGATGGTTGAGGGGATGATCGCTTCTGCGGCCACTGTCCTGTCGTGGGGTCGCAGGGGGTGGTGCGATGTCGTTGCAGGTTAGGGGCTTGCCGGAGATTCCGGCGGATACGGTCCGGGTGGCACGGTCGGCGTTTCCGCAGGGGTCGCTGGCGATGAGCGTGCGGGACAGGCTTGGTGAGGTCTTCGCGGACGAGCCGTTCGCGGGTGCGTTCGGGGTCCGGGGTGCCCCGGGGCTGTCGCCGGCCTTGTTGTCGCTGGTCACGGTGTTGCAGTTCGCCGAGGACCTGACGGATCGGCAGGCGGCGGCGATGGCGGTTCGCGCGATCGACTGGAAGTACGCGATGGGGATGGAGCTGGGCGCGACCGGCTTCGATGACAGTGTGCTGGCCCGGTTCCGGGCGCGGCTGGTCGAGCACGGGATGGAGCGTGTGGTCTTCGACCGGCTGCTGGACTGGTGCCGCGGGCAGGGCCTGGTCGGGGCCGGGGGCAAGCAGCGCACGGACTCCACGCACGTGATCAGCGCGGTGCGTGACCTGAACCGCCTCGAGCTGGCTGGGGAATCGGTGCGCGCGGCGCTGGAAGCGCTGGCGGTGGTCGCTCCGGCCTGGCTGGCCCAGGCAGTGAACGTGCCCGAGCTCGCGCTGCGCTACGGCGAGCGGGTGAACGGTTGGAAGATACCTTCCTCCCAGGTCAAGCGGGAACGGCTGGCCACGGTGTTCGGGCAGGACGCCGTCGCCCTGCTGCGGGCGGTGTGGGCACCGACAGCCCCTCCGGTGCTGCGGACCCTGGAGCCCGTTGCGCTGCTGCGGCGGATCACGGTGCAAACGTACCTGGTTGCCACCGACACCCGGGGACGGGAGGTGATCCGCAAGCGGGAGGCCGACAGTGACGGCGTCCCGCCCGGCCATACGCGCCTCGCCTCTCCGTACGACCCGGACGCGCGCTGGGCGGCGAAAGGCGAGGACCTGTTCTGGTGCGGATACAAGATCCATCTGACAGAGAGCTGCGATGCTCCTCCCGAAGCCGAAGCCGAAGCCGAAGCCGAAGCCGAAGCCGAAGCCGAAGCCGAAGCCGAAGCCGAAGCCGAAGCCGAAGCCGGTGGTGAGCCGTCGCCCGGGCGTCTGCCGGTGCGGCTGATCACGGATGTGTACACCACCGACGCGACCGTGCCGGACGTGAACGCCACCGCGCCGGTCCAGGAGAACCTGGCGACGCGGGGCCTGGCACCGGGCGAGCACTACCTTGACGCCGGATACCCTTCCGCCGCGCTGGTCCGGGCCGCCTCCGAGCAGGGCATCACCATGGTCACCCCGCTCCGGCCCGACACCTCGCCCCAGGCCAGGGCCGACACCGGCTACGCCAAGGACGCCTTCCGCATCGACTGGAAGGCCCGCCAGGTCCGCTGCCCCGAAGGCAGGACAAGCAGCGGCTGGTACCCGGTCCGGCAGCACGGCCACGACGCGATCGTCGTCGACTTCGCCCGCAGCGACTGCCGGCCCTGCCCCGCACGCGAGCAGTGCACCGCCTCGCGACGCGGCACCCGCATGCTCACGCTCCAGCCCCGCGAGCTCCACCAGGCACTGACCGCCGCCCGCACCGAGCAGAAGACCGATACCTGGCAAGCCAAGTACGCCCTGCGCGCCGGGATCGAGGGCACCATCAACCAGGCCCTGGACGTCACCGGAATCCGCCGGGCCCGTTACCGCGGCCTGCCCAAGGTCCGTCTCCAGCACGCCTTCTCCGCCGCCGCACTCAACGTCATCCGCCTCGACGCCCACTGGAGCACCGAAGGAACCCCACCTGCACTGTCACGCGCCAGCAGACTCACCCACCTCAGCTACCGACTCACCGCATAACCGAATAGCGCAGCAGAGTCTCCGATGTCGACAAAGCGGGTCTCCTGCTCCTAGAATTGGGTTAACCATGAGGACAATGAACTGACTTGGAGTCTAGTTAAATCACATGGCAAGCGTCAAGAAGACTCAGCGCACGTATCGCTCGCCCCTGCGCGAGGAGGCCGCCCGCCGTACCCGCGAGGCCGTGGTGGACGCCGCCGGGGAGGTGTTCGTGGACGCCGGCTACGCAGGCGCCACGATCGAGCAGATCGCGGCCCGCGCCGGTGTTTCCCGTCAGACCGTCTTCGGGGTCGGCGGCAAGGCGCAGCTGTTCGCGTTCGCCCGTCGGCGGGCGGCCGAGGGCGGTTCCGTCAGCGCGAACAACGAAGGATTCCGTCGGATCCTGGCGATCCCTGACGCGCAGCGGTTGCTTGGGGAGTTCTCCGCCTTCACCGCTGCCATCTCGCAGCGGCTCGGGCCGCTGCAGCGTGTGCTCGAGCAGGCCGCGGGGAGCGACCCCGAGCTGGCGCAACTGCTGGAGGCGGCCCAGGAAGAGCTGCTGGAGTGTGCCCGCGGCGTCATTGCGGCGGCGGCCGTGGAGGGTTCGCTGCGGCGCGACGTCCACCCCGGGGTTGCCGCCGACATGCTGTGGCTGCAGATCCAGCCGGCCAACTACCGGCTTCTCGTGGAGGAGCGTGGCTGGAGCCACCGCGCGTTCGAGCAGTGGCATGCCGCAGCCATGATCGCCGCCTTGTTGGAACCCGGTGAAGCCGGATAGCCAGCCCCGGCCCATCGGGCGTCTTCGGGGCGTCCCGACGGGGCGGGATCCCGACATGGACAGCAGGGTGTGGGCGGCCCGGTGCGGCAGCGACACGCTCCTCAGGCCGGGATCCCGGGCGGCGGCGGTCATGTTCCGGCGATTGCCCAGGATGTGAGGACGGCCTGGATTTCTTCGGGTTATGGCTGGTAGGGGTGTGGGGTGCGGAATCTGTGGGCGATGATGACACGGCGGAGTCCGGCGGCCATGACGCATCCTCGCCATCGACCCGGACGGGCTCCCTCGATGGCCGAGGGCGGGGTCTCACCGCTCGATTACTCATCGTGCCGAGGGACCCCAAAAAGACCACCCCCCCCGGCCCCGGCCGAAGGTGACCTCCGACCCTGCTGTCCCCAGGACGGGCGGGCCGGGTCCGTCACCGGGGAGGCCGGCGATGGTGGCGTTGACGCCCGCGGTTGTCGCCAGTTGCGCCGACAGCGCCAACGCAGCCCCGCGCCTGGCCCCGAGCGGCATCTCCGCCCAGCAGGAGGCGCACCCTCGGCGCCGCTCCCCCAAGCCCTCCACCGGGACGGGTGATGGCGCTCTTCATCAAGCGCCATCAGTCGCGCGAGCGCTCACCGATGCGAACCGCGTCCTGGACCCGGACGACGTGTCCGAAGAGCGTGGGATCCGACGACAGGTCGTCGAGGCGCCGGGTGATCACACGTTCGACGCGGCGTGCAGCGCTGGATCAGGCACCCGTCTCGTCGGACTGCCGCAGTGACCCGGCGCGAGCGGTGCAGCGCGCATTTACCTCCGAGGGAATTGGATCGACGTCGTGGCTGCCGCAGACTCCGAGTCATGACCAAGTACCAGATCCACACCGCCGACACCGCGCCCGAAGCCGCGAAGGAGCCGCTGACGGTCTTGCAGGGGGCATTCGGGTTCGTTCCGGCCGCGGCCGGGCTCATGGCGAACTCGCCGGCGCTGTTGAACACCTTCTTCTCCGCGTTCGGGCACTTCCGGGGCGGCGGCACGTTCAGCCCGGACGAACGGCAGGTCCTGCTCCTGTCCAACGCGGTCGCCAACGGCAGCGAATGGGCGGTCGCGTTCCACACGCTGGAAGCGCTCGCGGACGGAGTCGAACCGGCCGTGATCGAGGCCCTGCGCCGCGGCGATCCGCCCACCGACCGGCGGATGGCGGCGCTGTCCACGCTCACCCGTGCGTTCATCGACAAGCGGGGCCGACTCGATGAGGCAGACGTGGCGGAGTTCACGGCGGCCGGCTTCGCCGAGGAGCAGCTGTTCGAGGTGATCACCGGGGTGGCGATCTCCGCGATGACGAACTACACCGCGAGCGTTGCCCGGCCCCCGCTGGAGGCGGTGGTGCAGCCGCACGCGTGGACTGCGGGATACTCGTCTGGTGTCTGAGGTCGGTCAGCTGTTGAAGCACTGGAGGAGCGCTCGGCAGTTGAGCCAGCTGGCTCTGGCCGCCGAGGCCGCCGTATCGGTCCGCCATCTGTGTTTCCTCGAGACCGGCCGCTCGAACCCCAGCCGAGCCATGCTCCTGAAGCTCGCGGAGGTACTCGACGTACCCCTGCGCGAACGCAACACCCTGCTGCTCAAGGCCGGGTTCGCGCCCGAATACCCGGAGTCCGAACTGGACGCGCCGTCGCTCGCCGCCGTCCGCGACGCGCTCGAGAGCATCCTGACGCAGCAGGAGCCCTTCCCCGCCCTGGTGATGGACCGGAGCTGGGACATCCGGGACACCAACGCCGCCGCTCGCCGCTTCTTCGCTCTCCTCCGAGGCGGGCAGCCGAGGAACGCTCCCGGACCGGCGAACGTACTGCGCCGGATGTTCCACCCCGACGGTGTCCGCCGCCATGTGACGAACTGGCCGGAGGTCGCCGAGGCGCTGGTCCGGCGCGTGCGCCGGGAGGCGATCGGGGGCATCACCGACGAGCGCGCCCAGCAGATCCTCGACGAGGTGCTGAACTACCCCGGGGTGCCGGCCTCGCTGCGGTCGCTCGACGCGGCCGCACCGGTGCTGCCGATCGTGCCGATCCGGTACGTGCACGGTGACCGGCGCTTCGACTTCTTCTCCACCGTGACGACGCTCGGGACACCGCAGGACGTGACGCTGCAGGAGCTGCGCATCGAGTGCTTCTTCCCGATGAACGACGAAACGCGATTGCAGGCGCGTCAACTCGCCGCATTGGCAAAGCCCTGACCTGCTTGCTTCCCGATGAGTATCGGTCTCCCCCCAGGGGTGACGACATCCCCCGCGAGTAGTTGCGAGCGGAGCCCTGGGTCCGTGCCGTGCCCGCGCACGCCCTGTACCGCTCGGAATATCATCGCTGCAGCTGACCGCTGGTCCTGCGCGTCGCCCTCGCTACCGGCCCGCACTGGTCGACCCCCACCGCGACCACCTGCGCACCCGACGCGCGGCCGACCCCGGCGCGGGGTTCGCGGGGCCACGGTCCGGGAGATTCCGGCCCCGGGACGACGCGGGGCGGGCGGCTGTGGTGCGGCCGCTCGCCCCGGTCAGTGGTGGCGGGGCCTGGTCAGTGGACGCCGACCCAGGTGCTGGGGCCCTCGGTGTCGAGGTGGGCGCTGTCCGCGTACAGGTAGGTGACCATCCAGGTGCCGCCTTCGGGGTCCTGGGCGCTGATGTTGTAGTTGCCGCTGCCGTTGGTGGTGGCGGTGGCCATCAGGTACCAGGTCTTGCCGCCGGTGGGCCGGAACAGCAGTTGGACCTTGGCCTTGGGGAAGTTGTGCCATTTGCCCGAGTAGTACTGGTGCAGCGTCCCGGAGAAGTACTCGCGCTGGTTGCGCCCCGGGTGGCTGCTGCTCGGCCTGCCGCCGGAGATCCAGGTGTACTCGCGCGAGAGGTAGACGGCCTTGCTGTAGACCGCCCTCCAGTCGGGCGTGCCCGCGAAGTAGACCCGCCAGTAGCCGTTGGCCCTGCCGCCGTAGACGGCGTAGCAGGAGAACGTGTCGTTCACCGCGTTGGAACCGCCGACGGCGGTGCTGCCGACGGTGTGCCAGTTCCTGTCGTCGGACGAGTACTGCACCTGGACGTAGCCGTGGCCCAGGGACACATTCGCGCTGCCGAGGTAGACGTTGCCGCTGATCACGGCCTCGCCGTAGGCGTCCTCGCTGATGCTGAGGCCGGTGATGGAGTCCGGCTGCGGGATGTGCACAGTCACGTACGAGCTGCCGTCGAAGTACAGGTACGGCGTCATTTCGGTGTTGACGTTGTAGGAGCCGGCCCGGTTCACCGGAATGCTGAAGTGCCCAGTGCCGTCGGCGGTGCCGTCGTACACATCAGTCGCGTAGGAGCCCGTTTCGAGCTCGAACTGCTCCCCGGGCGCAGGTAGCCAACTGCCGTTGTCCTCACGTTCGATGATGCCGGTGATCGCGGTGGAGCCGCCGACCGGGACATTCGCGTTGGACGGCGACGTGACGACGACCCGCGTCAACTCCTGCGTGGTCCAGTAGGTGTCCGTGCCGACCGAGGTACTCGTGTACGCCACCGCGTCCGTCCCCTGCGGCGTGTAGCTGACGCTCATGCTGCCACTGGTCGGTGCCGAATACGGTGGAACGGTGAACGTGCCGTCCGCCGCAGTGGTCACCGCGCCCAGGGACTGCGGTGCGGGGTAGCCCTGGCTGTTGACGCCGTTGTAGGTGGGCTGCAGGGTCGCCCCCGCGACCGGGGAAGTCTGCCCGGTACGGGGGTCGGTCGCGGTGAGGACACCATGGGCCCCGAGCTCATGGTCGTCGTAGCTCAGCTGGGACGGACCGTCACCGGTGAACTGGGAGAAGGACATGACGTCGTGGTAGTGGAAGGTTCCGACTCCGATCACCACATCGTTGCCGGCCTGGTCAGTGACCTCGACCGACGCCCTGTAGGTGCCGAGTGACGGCAGCGTGAAGTGGGAGTACCACCAGTCGTCGGACGGCAGGCCGCCGGCCGCACCGAGCTTGAGGACGGTCGGGCCGGAGTCCCCGCCCGGCTGCGTCGCCACCGGGGTGAGCGTGGCCGTGACCGAGGTGATCGTTCCCGGGGCGCCGCCGTAGTCCGTGACCTCTACGTCGAAGATGGCCGTGTCGTTGCTGCTGGTGTCGTAGGGGACCTGGAGGTCGTTCGCCCAGGGCAGTCCCGCCGTTGGAGCGCCGACAGTAACCGGCGGGGTTCCTGAGGACGTCGGCGTCGCGGTCGCGACCGGCGTGCTGGTGGGTGTCGGCGTTGTGGTGGGCGCCGGGGTGCCGGTGGGTGATGACGGTGTGTCGGTGGGCACTGGTGCAGTCGTACCGGTGGGTGACGGCGTGTCCGTGGCGGTCGTCGTCGGCGTGGCCGACGGCGCCGGGTCGTCGGCGTAGGCCGAGGAAGCCGGCAGGGCCAGCGCGGCGGTGACAAGCACGGCCGTCACCAGCGTCGCAGGTATGAGGAGACGGGGTCTCACTCAGGTTCCCCCTGTGATGTGAGTTGTCCGAGAGCCCGCTGAGACAATGCGGGCAAGTGGCCAGACACTAACGCGTGCACTCGCACGCGAGCTCGTCGGGGTCAGGAATTGACGGTTCCGGTGGGCGGTTCGGCTTTCCTTCGGACGGTCTGCCCCGTTCGTGCGCGAGTTGTCCTGTTCGTGCGCGAGTTGTCCTGCTCGTGCACGAGTGGGATCGGCTGGATCGGGCGGCTTCGGGTTGCCGGCACCGATCCGGCCGGTACGGCCGCCGTCGGGACGGTCGTCGACGGCGACCGTGCACTCCCTACCCCCTTGAGCAGGGAGTTCGTGGTGGGCGATAGTCTCCGCGGGACACCAGGGGGGCGGGGGGAACAGTGGCAGGCATTTCGAGTGGGCCAAGGACTTCGGGCAGGGCGATACGGGCGGCCGGACTTCTGGTCGGGTTCTATGCGATGGGTTTCGGCCTGCTCGCGCTGTTGCTGGCGATCGACTACCTGGTCCTGAACAGCGACGATCCCAGCCCCCGTCTCGTCGTCTATGCCCTCGGCTTCAGCGCGGTGGCGGGCGTGCCCATCCTCCGCGGCATCTTCTTCACCCGCGGCAACCGGATGCGGAAGCCCCCCGGCGTGCCGGTCACCAAGGCGCAGCAGCCGGTGCTGTGGCAGCGGGTCGAGATCCTCGCGGAGGCCATGGGGACCCGGCCGCCCAAGGAGATCTGGATGACCGCCGACGTCAACGCGGCCGTTCACGAGGAGTCCTGGCTGATGGGGCTGATACCCGGCAAGCGCCGGATGCTGCTCGGCGCACCGTTGCTGATCGGGCTCACCCCCGCCCAGTTCGACGCCGTCGTCGGACACGAACTCGGCCACTACTCCAACCAGGACACCCGGCTCGCCGGACTGGTTCAGCGGGGCCGGGAGTCGATGATGAACACGCTGCGGGCGTTCCGTGGCGGCAACAACCTGAGCAGAGTGTTGTTCGGCCTCTACAAGGGCTACGCCGAGCGCTACCTGCGCACCACCCAGGCCATCAGCCGGGAGCAGGAGCGGGCTGCCGACCTGGCGGCGGTGCGGATCGCCGGGCGTGACAACGTCGCCTCCGCGCTCCGTCAGATCCCGGCCCTGGACGCAGGGTTCGACTTCTACCTGGGCCACTACGCCGCCTCCGCGAGCAAGCTGGGACTGCTGCCGCACACCGACGAGTTCATCGGCGGCTTTCGACACCTGCTCGCCGACCCGGAGCGGAACGAGGAGCTCGACGCGATCCGGCGCAGCCTGCCGAAGCGCAAGACCACCCCCTACGACTCGCACCCGCCGATGGACGAGCGGGTTGCCGCCATCGAGGCGCTGCCGGAGGACGGTCGGGGCCGGGACAGCGGCAGCGCGATGGAGTTCCTGCACCTCCCCGCGCCGCTGTTCGGGGCGGTCGCCCGTTCGGCCTGGAAGCCGGAGAACAACAGCAAGCAGCAGGTGGACTGGGCGACCCTGCTGCACGCCGCCGGCCGGGCCCACGCCCTGGAGCAGGCCGGGCCACTGCTCTCGGCGGCCTCTGCGGTCAGCGGCGGCAGCCCCACGCTGATGCAGGTACTGGAGGTGGTGGACCGGGGCGGGCTGGCCGCGCTCTGCGGACGACTGCCGGAACCGAAGATCGCCAAGGGCACCACCGGCCGCCTGCGGGACGAGCACCTGCGCACCGACTTCGGCAAGCGGCTGCGGTCGCTGGTGGAGGTCACCGTCGCCGATGCCGGGCGCGGCGGCTGGCCACTGTCCTGGAGCCACAGCCACCACTTCGAGATCCGCACCGAACTGCTGCCGGAGGGATTCGCCGACCGCCTGCAGCCGGCCGTCGAGGCGGTCGTCGCCGGTCGTCCCTCGACCGGTCAACTACGTGAACTTGTACGACAGTTGTCATAGCAGGCGAAAGAGAGAGCACAAGCATGTCACGATTCCTGGAACGGATATCCGGTAAGGCCCGACCGCCGAGGCCGGCCTCCGACGCCAAGGCTGCTGCGGCCGCCGGTCGGCAGCCGGGCACCGGCCCGGCCAAGGACGGAAGCAGCAACCGGACCATCCAGCCGGCCGAGTACGGGCTGCCGCTGCGGACGGAGCTGCGCACCGACCGGTCGGTGGACGACCCGGCCCTGGACGCCGCAGTCCTCGCCGCGAAGGCGGGGAACTGGCAGCCGGTGGGCGCACTGATGTGGGAGGCCGGGCGGGACTGGGAGCGCCGCTACCTCTACACCTGGATCTTCGGCGCCCTCGCGGCGGAGGACGCCCGCTGGTTGCAGGCCTGGCGGCAGGCCCACCCGCAGGACGGGGCGGCGGCAGCCATCGAGGCGTCGTCACTGGTCCAACTGGCCTGGAAGATCCGCACCGGTGATGTGTCGAGCAAGGTCAGCCGGGAGCAGTGGGACGGCTTCTTCCGAGTGCTGCGCCAGGTTCCGGAGCACTGCCGGGAGGCTGCCGCCCTGAGCCCGGAGGATCCCACGCCGTGGGTCGTGCTGCTGGGCGCGGCCAAGGGCCTGCAGTGGGGGAACGACGAGTTCCGGGCGCTCTGGGCAGAGGTGGTCGCACGTGACCCGCACCATGTCCTGGCCCATATCTCGGCGCAGAGCTACTGGCTGCCGCGCTGGTACGGCTCGACCGACCTGGTCCTGGAGTTCACCGAGCAGGCCATCGCCGCTGCTCCGGTCGGCTCGCTGCTCAGCCTGCTCCGGCTGGACCTGCTGAACCGTGAACTCCGGCCCGAGGACAGCAAGCTGCGTCCCGCGTTCTGGCGTGGCGAACAGGTCCGGTGGGCGATCGACGAGGCACTGATCGACCTGGCGGCGGCCGATCCGGCGAACGTCCGGATCAATGCGATGCGCAGTTGGCTCGCCGTCTTCCTGGTCCGGACCGAGCGCTGGGCAGAGGCCGTGGAGCAGTTCCGGGCCATCGGCAGGATGGTCGCCTTCGAGCCCTGGAGCTATTCGACGGACGGCACGGCGCTGTTCACCCAGCAGCGCGCGACTGCCGTCCTCGGCTGGGAGGCCGCCGGCCGCCCGGCCGTACCGCCGCCGGCCCGGCACCGTTCGGCCCCGGCCGGCTCGTACTTCGATCTGACCACGCCCAATCCGGACGCCGAACCGGTCACCGGAAGATAGGCGGACGACCGTCGGGCGGCGCTGACGGGGCAGGGCTTGTCAATGCTCCAGCAGGACTTTGACGTCATGCGTGGGACGCGTGTGCCGGTGAGTTCCGTCTCGATGCCGGCGTCGGCGAGGATCTGGTCGAACAGGGCGGGGAACTTCGCGTCCCGGTCCCGGATGAGGTGCTTGATGCGGGCTCCGGCGTCCTCAAGGTCCATCGTGGGGTTCCTCGCGGCTTGCGTGACCCAGGCTGCGGTCGGGTGGGCGGTGGAGCCCAGGACGCGGATCCGGCGGGTGGCGTGTCCGATGACGGCATCGATCATCATGCCCTGTCGGCCGGAGGCACTGGCAAAGCTGGTTGACCCGCGCGTTGTGGTTCTCGGCACGCACAGTGCAGGAGGTGGTGCCGGTCCCGGATCAGCGTGCGGTCCGGCAGTGGTCCTCCCCCGCCTGCGGTGAACTCAGCTCCGCTGGACGAATCCGTTGCAGAAGGCGTAGCGCACGGCCTGGGAGCGGTCGTGGGCTCCGATCTTGGTGAAGATCCGGTTGATGTGGGTTTTGACCGTGGCGTGGCTGATGTTCAGCCGGTCGCAGATCTCGGCGTTGGAGAGTCCTTCGGCGATCAGTCCGAGCACCTCGGCCTCGCGCGGGGTGAGGCCGTCGGGCAGCGCGGCACCCGCGCGGGACGGCGTCGGCGGGGTCACCGAGGACAGTGCGCAGACCAGGCGTTCCTGCACCACCGGATCGAGCCACACGCGTCCGGCGCTGACGCTTCGGAGGGCTGCCTCGACGTCTTCGCTGCTCGTGTCCTTGGTCAGGTAGCCGCGCGCACCGGCCCGAAGCGCGGGGAAGATCGACTCTTCGTCGACATACGTGGTGAGCACCAGGACCGAGCAGTCCGGGAGGCGTTCGCGCAGCATCGCGGTGGCTTCCGTGCCGTCGAGGACCGGCATCCCCAGGTCCATCAGCACGATGTCCGGCCGCAGCCGCTCGGCCAGGTGCACCGCCTCCGCACCGTCGCGGGCCGTGCCGACCACCTCTATGCCGTCCATGATGCCGAGCAGCAGCACCAGTCCGTCGCGGACGACCCACTGGTCGTCCGCGACGAGGACCCTGATCGGAGCCGCGGCTTCCGGGACGTCTTCCGGCACCCCTTGGGCAGGGCTCATGCCGCGACCTCCATCCGCACGCTCCACCCCTGGTCCAGCGGTCCGGCCAGCGCGGTGCCGCCGACCTGAGCCAGCCGCTCCCGCATGCCGATGAGGCCCATGCCGGGGCCACTGCCCGCGGCCTGGGCCGAAGGCCCGGGGCCTTGGTCCACGACGGACAGCACGACTCGGGCTGCGTCGAAGCGCAAGGTGACGGTGGTCCGCGAGCCGTGTGCGTAACGGGCGGCGTTCGTCAGCGCCTCCTGTGCTCCACGGTAGAGCGCGAGTCCCGCCTCCGGCGGCAGTTCTCTCGGTTCCCCTTCGACCCGGAAACAGGCCTCCAGACGATGGTCGGCCCGATACCGCTCGACGAGGTCCGGCAGCCGGTCGAGGGCCTGCCCCGAGGTGTCGCGCAGAGCGACGACAGCCCGCCGCGCGTCCTCCAGTCCTTCTTTCACCAGGCCGCCCGCGCGCTCGATCACGGTCTGCAGTTGCTCGCTGACCTCCTCGCGCCGGCCGAGGCGCCGCGCGCCCTCCAGCTGGATCGCCAGGCCGGAGAGGGACTGCGCCAGTACATCGTGCAGATCGCGGGCGATCCGGGTCCGCTCAGCGAGGACCGCCGCCCGGGCCTCGGCGTCGCCGGCATCCTCCAGCCGGGCGAGCAGCACCTCGGCGCGCTCCTGGTTCTGTCCGGCCCGGCGCATGCTCAGCGCCATGACCGCGAGTACCGCGCAGAACGACAGCTCCGACGCCGCGACTGCGGGTGAACCGCCGGGCACCAGCCAGGCCTCGACCAGAACGCCGCCGGTGAGCACACCCGCGATGGGCCCGCCGAGCCACAACGGCAGGAACAGGACTGCGGCGAGGACGCCGACGGCGACGGGCATGAGCGCCGCATACGACGGCTGCAGGGCCTGCAGCAGCAGACCGGAGGCGCCCGCCAGCACCGCGAACCCCACGCGTGGCATCGACCGCGCCATCGGCCACACGTCGATCGCGGTCAACCCGATCGACAGGCAGACGCCCAGGAGTGCGACGGCGACGCCGAGATGGACCCCGGCGGTCCCTGGATGCGGCTGGGCGGTGATTCCCGAGTACAGGACGACAGCCCACACGATCCACAGCACCGGGCGCAGCCGGGCACGGGATCGCATCGACCGTGCCCTCGCTTCGGCGAGGGCAGCCGCCTCCCGCATGCTGAGCGGACCGTCGTGCCGTAGTGGGCCGTCCTGCTCCAGCATCCCCGCCCCCTCGCTCCGGCCCTCCGCCGTTCGCCCGGCCGGTGACGATGATCCACGAAAACGGGGGCGGCCGCGTCACCCGCTGGGTTGACGCCGACGTCAACCCGCACATCGGTTGCCGGGCTGATGCCCGCTCACCGGCCGGGCGGCCATCCTCCTGGCCATGACCATTGTCGATTACATCGTCTCCACTGCCCTCGTCCTGCTGGTGGTCCCGCAGATCCGCGGGGACAGGCTGACCCTCGCCAACGCCCTGCGTCCGGTCGTTCTGGTCGCCCTGGCGGCCGCCTACTACCTGCGCGGGGTCCCGACGCAGGGCAATGACGCCCTCCTCGACGTGCTGCTGGCGGCACTCGGCCTCACCCTGGGCACCGGCTGTGCCCTGACCACCCGCCTGACCGTGGGCGATGACGGGACGCCCTTCGCCAAGGCCGGAGCTGCCGCGGCCGTCCTGTGGGTCCTCGGGATGGCAGGACGGTTCACCTTCGTGTACTACGCGTCCCACAGCGGTGCCCACGCCGTCGCCACCTTCAGCTTCAAGCACCACATCACGGGGACCGAAGCCTGGACCACCGCGCTGATTCTCATGGCCCTGGCGGAGGTCACCTCCCGGCTGGTCACCATCCGCATTCGAGCCCGCATGCTCGCCAGTTCCGCGAGCAGCGCCCGGCCGGCAGTCGAGGCTTCACTGTCGCCTCGCGCTGAGGCCTGAGACCATTGGAGCCTCCGTGGTGCCCACCGATTTCCAGGGATACTTCGCTGCGACCGCCGCCGGCGCGGCAGCCCTCATCGGACTCCTCTTCGTCGCCGTGTCGCTGCGACCGGAGTCACTCCTCGGCAGCGACGCGTCGGCCCGCGGGCGGGCGGTCGCCGGGTCGGCGTTCACCGCCCTGGTCAACAGCTTCTTCGTGTCGATCATCGCGTTGATCCCGCTCACGAGCCTCGGGTACACAGCCGTGGTCATGGCCGTTCTCAGCCTCTACGCCACCTACCAGACACATCGTGAACCGGACCGGCTCCAGGCGGGAGTGACCCAGCTGGTCGCCGCGCTCGCAGCGTACCTGTGCCAGCTCGCGGTCGGCTGCGCTCTGGTGGCCAGGCCTTCCGACGCCGGCCTGGTCACCGCGATCGCGTATCTGCTCATCGCCTCGTTCGCGGTCGCGCTGAAACGCGCATGGATACTCATGGGCCGCGAGGAGGTGGCGATTCCGGGGACGCGCACGACACCGGAGGCGGCGAGCGAGGGCCCGACCGGCTCGTACAGGTGATCACCCAGGTGGAGGCGGCCGGCGCAGCAGCGTGTCCGGGCGGATCACGAGGCGGAGCTGTCGCAGGAGGTTGCGGGGGAGCGGGGTGAGGAGCGAGGCGAGGAGCGCGGTGAGGAAGGCCCGGTCCTCGGGCGCGAACTTGGCCTTCGTGGTGCCGAGTTGCCGTTCCAGGAGGGTGATCTGGTGGCGCAGGGCCAGTGTCTCGGTGTCCGACTGGGAGCGTCGCCACCTGATGGACCCTGCAGCTCGCCCCGTCGACCAGGACCGGTCGGGTGATCTCGCAGGCCGGCACTCAGATCCCGCAGTTCGCCTGCTGACCGGTTGTCGCGTCTCCAGGGCCTCACTGCTCCTCAGCAGCGGAGCAGTGAGGCCCGAGGCGTTCCGGACCGTGGGCGCCGATCGATTCATCCGGCCGGTTCAGTGACCTGATGCCGGTCGGGACCTGCGGCACCGGACCGCTTTTCACGGCGTCAGTTGGTGGGCACCAGTTCCCACTGCTGGTTGGCTCCGCCGTTGGACGGCCACTGGTCGATGGCGGCGCCCCAGCCGATGGAGGCGCCGTCGACGTCCAATGTGTCGCCGTCAAGACGGGATTCGATGGTGTAGGTGCCGCTTCCCACTGGGCGGATGAGCCACTGCTGGTTGGTTCCGCCGTTGCCGCCCCACAGTTCGAGCTGGGTGCCGGGCCAGGTGGTCAGGTTCGGGATGTCCAGCACCTTGCCGCTCTGGGCACCGGTGATGGTGTAGTAGCCGTCGGAGTTCTGGGCCAGGGTCCACTGCTGGTTGGCGCCGCCGTTCGACGGCCACTGGTCGATCGCGGTGCCGTTGGCGGTTCCCTGGCCGGAGGCGTCGAGGACGTCGCCGCTGTTCACGCTGACGATCTTGTAGCTGCCGTCCAGGTTCGCGGTCGTGCCCGGGGTGACGGAGAAGTCCGAGTACTCGACCGGGTAGTAGCCGGTGGTACCCAGGCCCACCTGTCCTCCGGTGTAGCCGGTGTCGGTGACGGTGGCGACGCTGACCCCGTCGATTGCGGCGGTGATGGTGCTGCCGTGGAATCCGAGGCTGAGGTTGTGCCAGGTGCCGGTGCCCGGGGCGGCCACCGTGCCGCTGGCGAGGGTCGTCGAGAGCCAGATGCCGTCGGTCTTGAGCAGAGTCCAGGCCCCCGAGTCGCTCAGTTGCAGGTGGTAGGCGTCCAGGCCGCTGTTGTTCTTGGCCTGCTGGCCGACGCGGCCGAGCAGGTCGGCGGTGCTGCCGGACTGTTCGAGCAGCACGTCGGAGCTGACGGTGTAGTTGCTCCAGCTCAGATCGCCCATGAGGGTGTAGGGATTGCTGTCGCTGGAGCAGGACCAGCAGACGGGCGTGCCGACCGCCGTCTGGCGCAGGCACTCGCCGCTGCGCCCGCCTTGGCAGGGCGCTGTCTCGAACGCGCCGTTCATCGAGGCGAAGTACTTCGCCTCGTCGCCGGACGGATACGAGGCGAAGCTGTCGCTGTAGGGCAGGGGCAGGATCGAGCGCGCGGGGCCCGCAGCGGTGCCGGCGCCCTGGCCGGTGGTGGTCGTCACGGTGTAGACCTGGCCCGGTTGCAGCGTGAGGCTGTAGGTCCCGCCTGTCGCGGTGAGATCCGGGTCCTGGACCATGCTCGGGTTGCCGCTGGTGGGCTGGGACAGGTCCGTCGACCACACGTGGAGGGCGCCCGCGGGCAGGCCGCCGGAGACGTTGAAGGTGACCGTCTGCGGCGCAGTCGCGTCCATCGTCTCGATCACCGTGCTCCATGCGCTGTGGTCCGGCGCGGAGTAGGTGACGTAGCTGCCGTCGGCGCCGGTGCCCGAGCCCTGAAGGTACCCGGTGCCGGAGTTCAGGTACTGCCAGCCCGGGCTGGTGAACTGGGTGGTCTGGGCTATCGCCCACAGGCTCCGGCCGACCGTGTACGCGCCGGACCAGGGCTGGTTCGCGGTGATCAGCCCGTCGCTGTTGAAATCGGTGTTCTGGTAGGCGGAGGCGACGATCGGCCAGTTGATGTAGGCGGTCATGTCCCCGCCGATGTAGCCGCGGTTGATGGCCCGGGCGACGGCAGGGGCTCCGGTGTCGGCGTCCTCGGAGCCGTTCTCGCTCGCCCACAGTGGCTTGTCCAGCGACTCGGCGGCCGAGGTGGACGAGCACGAGGTCATCGAGGACAGGTACGAGCAGGGGTAGTGCGATCCGACCACACCGACGGCGTTGTCCAGGGCGCTGTCGCTCGCCATGGTGTCGGCGATCGACCAGCCGAACTCGTCGCCGCCGACGATCTGGGTGGACCCGTACCCGGCGGTGTTCATCGCCGTGCGCAGCGACTCGATCCAACTCGCGTTGTAGCTGTTCTCGTTCTGGTCGCCGCCGAGGTAGTCGACGGTGAACCCGTGCTGCTTGGCGCAGCCGAGCCAGGAGGTGAGGTAGCCGATCATGTTGGTCGAGGTGAAGCCGCCCGTCCAGGCCGGCGCGCCCCAGGCCAGACCGTAGAATTTGATGTTCGGGTTGCGTTCCTTGGCCTGCTGCATCAACCACCACTCGTAGCCGTTGTTGCAGTTCACGTTGGACTGGGTGTGCTCGATGCTGGATTCGGCGCCGTCGGTCGAGTTGGTGTCGCCGCCGATCTCCACCTTGAGGATCTGCAGGTCGGCACCGACGCCGGGCTTGAACAGGTAGTCGAGGATCTGGTTCTGCTGGGCCGGCGGGTAGTCGGCCAGCAGCCTGGTGTTCCCGCCACCGCCGCTGATCGCACCGATGCCATCGAACGTGCGGCCGGAACTGGTGCCGTCAACGGTGATCGCAGTGGTCGGGGTGGCCGCGCTCGCCGGTGTGGTTCCGGCCAGCGTTGCTGCCCCGCCGGCAACCAGTGCCAGTGACAGTGCGAGGGCGGAGCCTCGCGTTCGTGCCCGGGACATGACTTCCTCCTTGAACGACATGAGCTGGACAACAGCGGTGCCGGGTGTGCAGGCCCGCGGCAGCCGCATTTCGCAGGTGCCGTCAGCCCGCCGTGCGAGCGAGGGTCGACGCTTTGCCGTCATCTCCAGTGCTCAACATTTTTAGACAGGAACGCGCGGTATCAAACAGCTTTGAGGCTTGTCGAGCAGCTGTCAATAGCTCTGGACGGACCTGGCTCGCCATCTGGAGATGCCGGCGTCCCACTGCCCGCGACCTCGCCCCGGGATCGCCTGACGAGGCGGCAGTGCATAACATTCCTTCTGGAACCCTCTGGAAACCGCCCCTTGCGGGGTGCGCGGGTGGTCAGGGGGTGAGCTCGCACGAGTCGGTTCCGTCCTGGCGTGCGGCTGTCCACAGGTTCTACCGAGCAGAATGGTCACGGCCCAGGCCATGTTGACTAATGTCAGAATCCATTCGAGACCAACCGGCTGGGAGTCCGTCTAAGCGTGCCGACCGCGCTCGCCGCCCGGCATGTGGCCGGAGAGCAGGTGCGGGCAGCGCGGTAACGCAGCGACGCCATCAGGGCGACAGCGTCCCAGGCACCACCTACGGCCATGGTCACTGTTGCTGAGCTGCAGCGATGACTCTACGAGCCGGCAGGTCGGCGTCGGCATGTCGGTGCAGACGAACCACCTGATCGCGGGCGGCATCGCGGTGCTCCTGCGGACCTGGCGGACCTGCCGGGTTGCGTGATCCGCCCGCCGTCGGCGGATCCTGCGGCATCGATCGACACGGTCGAGAGTCGTGGACAAGCCCGCCGGGCCGTGTGTCTGCTTGGTCGGAGCAGCTGGATGTAGGTGCTGGTGGTGCTGTCGGTGTACCAGTTGCTGGTGGGGATTAGGACTGCAACCAGGCCGGGCGGATGGCCGCCGCAGCCGGCGACGGCAGCGGAACGGACCGCCGCGAGCTCGATGACGACCCAAAGCACCGTGCAGAGTGTGCCGCGCATGCCACTGCGAAACCGCCTGACGCGGCACTCCCAGCAGACGCGCCACTTCCGCCCGCCGCACGCCTTGTCACTGCACCGGTACTTCCGGTTTGGCGCCAGCTGACGACTTGTCAAGAGGCTGCATGGGGATCAAGCGCCACCCCGTGCACGATGACGCCCACGCCGTCCCGAGTACAAAAAGCCACCAAGGCAGGCCCCGGACGCCCAACCGGTTCCAAGAACCGGCACCCGGCCCGGCGGCACGACGTCGGACGCGTCCTGGTCACCGGCGAATCCTGCGCACGCGCCGCCACCACAACATCGGCACCGGCCCCGACGCGCCGCCGAGAAGCCCTCGGCGTCGACCGTCATGGCCGCACCCTGCGGTAGGACCACAACCAGCAAGCGCAGCAGCGATGCTGGGGCCTTCCGGCTATGCACATAAGTTATGCATTGATAGTGTGCACTCGTGGAACACCAAGACGCAGACCCCGGATACAGGCTCACTCCGGACTCCGTGAAGATCCTCGCCCACCCGCTGCGCGCGCGGTTGCTGAGCGAGTTGCACCGAGGCGGCCCCGCCACTGCCACCACGCTGGCGGCCGCGTTGGGCACCCATACCGGCGCGACCAGCTATCACCTGCGCCGCATGGCCGAAGTCGGCCTCGTGGTGGACACCGGCCAGGGGGCAGGGCGGCGCCGGCTGTGGCGTGCGACGTCCGGCGCCCACGCCTGGGCACCGAGCGACTTCGACGACGACGCGGATGCCGGCGCCGCGCTGGCCTGGGTCCTGCGCGACTACCATCGCGAGTTCGACGAGCAGTACACCCAGTGGCTCGACCGGGAAAGCGGCTGGCCGGCGCAGTGGCGCGACGCGACCGGCATGAGCAACCACAAGCTCGTCCTCACCCCGGCGCAACTACGCGCACTGGCCGAAGAGATGGAGCAACTGCTCAGGCGCTACCAGCACGCCGAACCCGCCGACGCGGACCAGGCCCGCCGGGTAGCGGTATGGCAGTTCGCTTTCCCGGCCCCCGGCGAAGCCTCTCCGGGAGGTGACTTATGAGCGCGGCACTGACCACCTCTGCCATGGTGACGCTGTTCGCTCTGACGGCACTGCGCCCCCGGCTGCCGCGGTACAGCTCGCCGTTCAACATGCAGTTCGTCCTCGGGTACCTCATCAACGAACAGCCGTTCCTCGGCCTGGTATGGCTGCTTCCCGGCATCACGGGCACGTTGACCCGGCCGGAGCCCGGCAGCATCCTGTGGTGGGTGGCCGCCGGGTTCACCGTTCTGGCCGCACTCGTACTGGTACGGCTCGCGGTGCGCGCCCGGACTGCCAAACCGGCGCTCTCGACGGCACTCGAAGCCGCCTTCGGGCCCGACGCGGCGCCCCGTTTCACCCGACCGCCGTGGTGGCGGATCGTCCCGCTGCCGCTGGTGGCCTGGCGGCCCGACGTGCGCCGGATCCGCAACCAGCGCTACGGTCCGGCGCGACGCGGCCACCGACTCGATCTGTACGTCTCGCGCCGCCGTCGCCGCCCCGGGCAACCCGTGCTGGTCTACGTGCACGGGGGCGCGTTCCGGATCGGCAACAAGATGTTCGGCGCGCGCCCGCTGATCTACCGGTTGGCCGCCCACGGCTGGCTCTGCGTGAGCATCGACTACCGGCTGCTGCGGGTCCGCCGTCCCGATCAGCTCGCCGACGTCCGGGCCGCCGTGGAATGGGTCCGCGCCCATGCGCGCGCCCACGGCGCCGACCCCGACGCTCTGTTCCTGGCCGGCGGATCCTCAGGCGCCCACCTGGCCGCCACCGCCGCACTGACCGGCACCGAGGCCAGCGGCGTGATCGGACTCTACGGCTACTACGGCGAGCTCGCGCAGCCCGCCACCGAGCCGACCTCCCCGCACGCTGCCATCAACCCCGCCGCCCCACCCTTCCTGATCATCCACGGCGCCATCGACACCCTGGTCCTGCGCACCGACGCCCGGAAGTTCGCCGAGCGACTGCGTGCCGTCTCCCGACAGGCGGTCGCCTATGCCGAACTCCCCGGGACCCAGCACAACTTCGACTTCTTCCACTCCCCGCGCATCCACTGGGTCACCGACGCCATCCTCCGCTTCGCTGAACTCACGGCAGGTCGGGCGTCATCGAGAACTCCGAACCTCACCGATTCCCGCCCGGACGACATCGCTCCATCCTGAATGATCCATTTCGGTCCGGGACGTCCGTCCATGAGGGATCTGCACAAGCGTGGACAGCGCCCCGAAATCCACTGCCCGTGACGGGACTTGCGGTCGAGTCCTGGGCACCGTCGCGATGAGGAGAAAACCATGGCAGTGCTTGGCAAGCTGCTGAGGAACCGGCGAGCCGGGCAAGCCGGCCTCGCCTGGAACGCACCGAACCTGGCCGGTGAGAACACGCTGGCGCTGAGCAGTCCCGACTTCGGCAACCAGGAGATGATCCCGACCGTCCACGCCGGAAAGCGTCTCGGCGGCAAGGATCTGTCACCGGCCCTGGCATGGGACGCGGTCCCCGCCGGCACGGCACAATTGCTGCTGGTCATCGAGGATCCCGATGCGCCGACGGCCGTGCCGAACAACCACGGCATCGCCCTGCTCGACCCGTCGGTGACCGGCCTCGCCCAGGGCGGCCTCGACATCGAGAGCCCCGCCGCCGGCGTACGTCTGTTGAGTGCGGGTTCGCGTCGCGGCTACCGCGGGCCCGCGCCGCGCAAGGGCCACGGCCCGCACCGCTATGTGTTCCAACTGTTCGCTCTTGCCGAGCCGTTGGTCGTGGGAGCAGGCAGCGCGGTACCGGACTCCGCCGCACCGCGCGACGTGCTGGCAGCCGCCGGAGGCGTGCTCGCCCGCGGCCGTCTCGACGGCTTCTACGAACGCGCCTGAGCTTGTTGGTCATGGACCGAGCTTGCCTCGCGCTGTCAGCGCAGCCGCCCGTGACCGGAGTGACGCTCTGGACGGACGACGAGCCAGCTGGCGATGCGCTGCCTCACCTCACGATTGGCATGGGGACTGTCGTAACGGGCCATCCACTCAAGGTGTCGCAGGATGTTCTCCGAGCGCTCCGGGTGGCCCACTGCGTGCACGTCGACGCCGGTTTCGCCTGTCGAAGCACAGACGTAGACACTGCCGTCCAGGGCCATCATGCCGAAGCCCGGGTGCCCAGAGTGCATGCCGAGGAACGCCGATTCGGCACCTCGGCCCATGATGTCCCAACGTTCCAGGAGCCGGACGCGAGTCCAGAGCACTGGTGCGTGGTAGCCATTCGTGCACAGTACGGCGGCGCGGTGCGATCGGGTGCCCTGCGGTATCTGCAGGAGGAACTCGCGCCGATCATCAAACAGGCCCGAGGAGACAGCGAGGTCGTACCAGTCCGCATTGAGCTGCTCCACCAGGTGCGAGGTGTCGTACCGATGGGAGAAGCAGTCGGTCACATCTTCGGCTCCCCATCCAAGGACGAAGGGCATCGTGCCCTCCGGTACGGCATGGAGTATGACCTCCAGACCAGCCCACCGTAGCGGCCGGTGCACCTTGCGTTCGCGTTCCTTGATGCCCATGGGCTGGTGTTCTACCAGCCCCGAAGCCCCTTGGCTCTCCGATTTTCCGCCTTTGCCTGATCGACCGGACAGCTCCTGTCCTCGACTTTTCGTGACGGTCCATCGCTGTCGGCGGGCCGGTCTCGCGGGCGGCACGGACCCGGTCCTCCGCGCGAGCGCGTTGGCCGTGCCGCAGTGGCGCACCGAACGGCCTTGCAGGAGCGGACTGTTGGCAGGGAATGCGGGGCAGGTTCGTGGCCTCCGGGGGGCGCGGGCGGTGTATGACGCCGTATCAGTCGGCGGCCGCGACGGTGATGGAGAAGCGGCTGGCTGCGGGGAGCCAGTCGGTGTCGAGGTCGAAGGTGAGACGGTATCCGGTGCGGGTGTTGTCGGTGCCCAGGTCCTTGGTCGCGTCGAGGGCTGTGCCGTCGGCGTAGTCGCGGCTGAGAACGCGGTTCTGGCACCAGACCTGTACACCTACGCGCTTGCAGAGGGCGGAGGTGATGGACAGGTGCATGTCCGGCCAGGACGGTGACAGGCGTGCGAGGACGTGGTCCAGGTCGATCCGGTCCGCGCTCCGGGTCCCGTCGAGTTCGTGCCCCCGGACGTCGAGAACCAGTCGGGTCACGGACTCGATCTCGACGGTGAACGACTCGACGCGGCCGGCGGCGACGGCCTGCGTGTACTCCGACCGCAGGGAGCGGGCGGCGCGGTCCGGCACACTCGGGTCCGCGCCGTCGGCCCCGAGGTACATCCTGGGGAGCAGGCGGATCAACGTGGCGAGTTCCTTGTGCACCGTGATGACGGCCCCTTCGTAGCCGGCGTCTGCGGGGATTCCGCGGGTGGCTGTGTCGTGCCAGTCGGCGCGCTGGGTGCTGAGGCCGCAGGGGTCGAAGAGACCGGCGAGGGTCTTCTCTGGCAGGGACCACAGCTCCTCGCGTTCCGCGATGGCCCGGGCGAGTGTCCGCTGGTGCGGGCGCGGTTCTGGCCGGGGGTCGCCGTCGGGGAAGATCGCGCGCAGATAGGGCGCCAGGGAGCGGGCGGCGGACCGAGGCGGCAGTACGACGGCGGCGAACGCGCAGGGGAGCAGCTTCTGCGGATCGTCCACCCGCTGGACCAGGGTCTCGGCCATGAGATCTGGGTAGGGCGGAACCATGAACTGTAGTGTTCCGGCCATGCCGTGGAGGGAGGCGACGAAGGCGCGCGGGGAACGGCCGAGGGCGAGCAGTACGTCTGTGGCGGCCTGGTCGTCGGCGAGTGCGGCGGCCAGGGCCGCGCAGCCGCGGACGGCGGGGCTGGGGTCGTCCAGCCAGTGCCGGGGTGTGCCGCCGAGGTCGCCGATCGCGAAGACCAGCGTGGCGCGCTCATTGGCCTCTTCGGTGCCTCTGGCGATCTCGTCGATCCGGTCGGTCAGGGCATGGCGCAGGGTGGCGGCGGTGGGATGGCGGGCGAGCCTGCTGATGGCGGCAGCCGCGCAGACTCGTTGCCGCGAACGTTCGGCGCCGAGGTGTGGCAGTACTTTCGCCAGGAGTTCCGGTGCGGCGTCGTAGCAGGCGAGCGCCTCGGGCTGTTCGCCGCGCGCCCGGAGCGCCTCCGCCTCCTCGCCCAGGTCACCGGCGACGGCTGCCCGGTGGAGGTAGGCGAGCATGGCGTCGCGCATCGAGGGGTCGTCGGGTCCCAGGCGTGGATCGTCCAGGAGTTCGCTGACGACCAGGGCGACGGGCGCAGTTACCGACCAGGCGCCGCCGTCCGGGCGCAGAGTCTGTGACCACAGGTGGGAGTAACCCGCAATGAACGCACCGGCATCGTCACCGAGCAGTGCACGCAGGTGCCCTGGCGTGTCCGTCGCCGGACCGAGGTCATGGGCGAACCGCGGCCAGTCGAACGTGTCGAGATAGCCTGTCACGCCCCCGATCCTGCCACAGCCCCGCCGACCCGTCGCGGGTCGCCCGGAAACCACCGGCTCGCCTTGCCGCCAGGGGACTTCACCCTTCGGCTGGGAGGATGCGCCGAGTTGTGTCCGTCGTTGTTCGTCCAGACGGCCGATCCGGATCGGGTTCTCGTTCGGATCGGGCGGTGGGTGCAGCGGGCGGGCGTTGGCGATGCCCTGGTGCGGCCGGTGCCTGCTGGAGGGCGTCTCGAACCAGTGCAGGGCGTTGCGCCTGCCGACAGGTACATCAGCGCAGGTGAGATGCCTGGGAGCAGCACTACGGGGGCGGGCCCGCCGTGGGTCGCGTCGAAGGCGTTCAATCAGTCGTCCTCGGGACGGAGCAGCACCGGGAGCCGGGCGATGCCGCGAGTGCGGACCGACGGCCGGGGTCGTAGTTCCTCCCGAGGCGTCGTCAGGGTGGCTGCTGGGTAGCGTTCCAGCAGGACGGTGACGGCCGTGACGATCTCCAGACGCGCCAACGCGGCACCGAGGCAGTAGTGCGGCCCGTGGCCGAAGCCGAGGTGTCCCTGCTCGGTCCGCCCCGGCGTCATCCGGTTCGGACAGGTGAAGGCGGCCGGGTCCCGGTGCGCCGAGGCCAGGGCCACCAGGACCGGGTCGCCGGCCGGGATCACAACACCGCTGATCTCCACGTCCTCGGTGGCGAACCGGCGGATCGCGAGTTCGACCGGGCCGTCGAAGCGGATCGTCTCCTCCACGAACTCCGTTACCGCGTCCGGGCTCTCGCGCAGTCGGCTGCGCAGTCCCGGCTCGGTGAGGGCGGTGGCGACGGCCGTCGCGATGGCGGCGATGGTGTTCTCGTATCCCGCGAAGAGCAGCAGGAAGGCCAGGCTCAGCAGTTCGTCGGCACTGAGCCGGTCCTCACCGTCGTGGGCGGCGATCAGCACGGACAACAGGTCCGTCCCTGGTTCGGCGCGCCTGGCCTGGATCTGGACCGTCAGGGAGGTCACGATGCCTTCAAGTGCTTCACCCAGCCGTGCCCGTGACTCTGCCGAGGGATTCAGCAGAATCGTGGTCCACCGGCGGAAGCGCTCCGACTCCGTCTGGTCGACGCCGAGGATGTCGCACAGCAGGACCAGCGAGAGCGGCGCCGCGTAGTCCTCCACCAGGTCGACCGGACCGGGCTGCAGGCCCAGGGAGTCCAGCAGGCCCGCGGCGGTGTCGCGCACCTGCTGGCGCAGGCCCTCCATCCGCGCGGGACCGAACGCCGGAGCCACCAGCCGGCGTAGCCGTGCATGGTCCCTGCCATCCATGTTGAGCAGGTTCTTGTCCAGGGCCGGTGGCAGCGAGAGGCCGGTGTAGCTCCCAGGAGTCGCGTTGCTCCGGTTCAGCGAGAGCCGCGGATCGGCCAGCGCCGCGCGCGCGTCCTGGAATCCGGTGACCAGCCAGATCGGGCGGCCTTCGGGACCGATGACCTGGTGCACCGGTCCTGCCTTGCGCAGCTCCGCGTACATCGGATACGGGTCCGGCCCGAACGCCTCGTCGAGGCGCGGCATGACAGCGGGGTCAGGAGTGCCTGCGGTGCGGTCGGACGGCATGGATGTTCCTATCTGAGTGCACGTTCTCGGGTACCGACGCCTGCCCACATGCTAGGGGTCGGTGTCCGCGAGGACGGAGGCGACCACCGGTGAGCAGCTCGGGTCGCGTCACGCGCTCGGACACTCAGGGAGCGGGACAAGAAGGCTGGTGCCGCACCACCCGCCCTGCCTTCCGGGGGCGGAGGGCAGGGCGGGGTGCGTCCTGGGTCGACCGTCCTCAGTTGACAGTGACGCCGGCTGAGTTGTTGTGCGGGTTCGGGTCGAACGGTGCCGGGTCGGACAGGGCCACCTTGCCGGTCGCGCCCTTGATCACCTTGTTGATCCGCAGCACGAACGGGAAGTTCAGCTGCTCGCCGGCGGGAATGTCGAACGACTGCTGGAAGTCGTAGCCGCACAGGTAGACCCCGGGCACGTTGGCGTCCTGAAGTCCGCAGTCCCAGGGGATGCGTACGGCCGAGGTCCCTGGCGGCAGGGTGAACTGCAGGCCCGGAACGCTGCCGTAGTCGACCAGGGCCGCCGGGCCGTGGTTGTACAGTCCGAGCGTCACCGTGACGTCGGTGCCGGCCTTTCCGCTCGCCTTCGCGCCGGTCACCCCGAAGTCGGCGGTGTTGCGGGCGGTCAGACCCACGCTGAGACCGTTGGCGCCGACGGTGTCGTACGGTGCCACGCTCCCGGCCGGGGCGCTGGAAACGTGACCGGCCGAGAGCACGCGCAGGCCGAGCAGCGGGCCGCTGCCCGGATGCCAGGCGACGCCCGGGCCGACGATGCTGCCGACTGTCGGATCGCCCGCGGGCAGCGCGAACGCGCGCAGCTGCGTGTACAGCGCCTGCGGGGTGACCTTGAGCGCCAGCGGGCTGTTGAGCTCCACCTTCTCACCCAGGGCCACGCTCCCGCCGAAGCGGCACAGCTCGGCGGTGAACCCGCCGCTCAGCTTCGCGTACTGGCAGTTGCGGTAGTGCTGCTCGAAGGCCAGCCCCGGGGTCAGCTCGAAGACCACCTCGGAGCCGGCTGCGGGCCTGTCCCCGATGTTGCTGAAGCTCATCGGCTCGGACACGGTGGACCCGACCCGCAGCCCGGACGCGTTGGGCAGCCCGGTCAGCTTCAGCGAGGGCCCGCCGACCGTGACCGTGCTGGTACCGCCCACGACCTTGTAGCCGGCTGCCCGGGCACTGATGGTGTAGCTCCCCTGCGCGCCCAGCGCTGCGCCCTTGGCCGGGGTGAAGTCCAGCCAGGTGCTGCCCGTGAGCGTCCCGATGTTGGGCGCGCCATCGCTGACCAGTCGGTCCGTGCAGGTGGCGACCAGGCCCTTGACGGTGCAGTGCCCTTGCAGCTGGACGTTCGCGACCTTGGCCAGCCCCCGGAAGTCGATGGTGACCGTGGCTGCGGCGCTGACCGGCCTGCCCGTGTTGCTGGTGTAGAACAGCGGGAGCTGCGCAGTGTCGGTGCTGCCCGGCACGAGTGCGGTCGGTGTCGGCGTGTTCAGCGTCAGCCGCGGTGCCGGTGCCGCGACGGCGTTCGCCGGCGTGGTGGCGGTGAGCGCCGTAGCGCTCGCGGTGATCACCGCGAGCGTGAGCCCGGCCGTACGCCGGGCGAGGATTGAGCCCCCCATGAAACAACTCCTCCTGTGATGGAAGTACGGGGGAACCCTAGTCCCGGTGGCATCGTGCCTGGTGACGGGGGGTTGGGCAGGTAGTGCGCGCTACCTGAGCGAGTACCCACGTTCATGGCCGTACCCGGGTCCGCACCCCATTGTCGGACTCCGGCCGGGGGCCGATTCGGCGGGGCGGCGGAGGGTCTTGATGAAGCAGTGAATCAGTGCTTCACTTCTTGGCATGGCCTACCGGAGGACCCCAGCCGTACAAGCTCGGCTCGACGCCCAGCACGGGACGGTGCTGGCTGCCGCGATCGAGCTGCTCGCTGAACGCGGCTACGCCGCCTGCTCGGTCGCCGCGGTCGCGGAGCGCGCCGGGATCGCCACCGGCAGCGTGTACCGGTCGTTCCCGAGCAAGGCCGAGCTGGTCGCCGAACTGTTCCGTGCGGTCGTCGGCCGGGAGGTCGCGGCCGTCCGCTCGGCCGCCGCCTTCGAGGGTGACCTGTACGCCCAGGTCGCCTCGGTGATCGGCGCCTTCGCCGGGCGCGCCCTCGGTGCGCCACGGCTGGCCTACGCCCTGCTGGCCGAACCGGTGGATCCTGAGGTGGAGGCCGAGCGCCTGGTGTTCCGCCGGGCCTTCCGCGACGTGATCGCGGCCCGGATCGCCGAGGGGGTGGCCGCCGGACGGCTGCCCGCACAGGATCCGGAGCTGACCGCCGCGCTGCTGGTCGGCGGCGTCGGAGAGGCCCTGGTCGGACCGCTGGCCGACGGCCGCGCCCCGGCCGACCTGGTCCCGGCCCTGATCTCCTTCGCACTGCGCGCGCTCGGCGGAACCCCGCCGCCCCCATCCAGCTGACGGCCCACGAGTAGAACACGGAGCAGCCCCGTGCCAGACACGTCACCCGCTGTCGCCCTGCGCCCCACTGATGCCGGTGCGGCCCGCGAGCAGAACGCCGAACGGCTGCTGCGGGTCTCCGCCAAGCACTCGCACGACCCGCTGACCGAGATCGACTGGGACGCCCCGGTCGACCCGGACCTGTTCGCGATACCGGCGCACCGGGTCTCGCTCTACGGGACTGACCTGTGGCAGCAGTTGACGCCACGTCAGCAGGCCCGGCTGAGCGTGTACGAGCTGGCCAGCGTCACCTCGGCCGGGATCTGGTTCGAGCTGGTGCTGATGGACGGGCTGGTCCGGCACGTCTACGACAGCGATCTGACGACCAGCCATGGCCAGTACGCGCTGACCGAGGTGGCGGACGAGTGCCGCCACTCGACCATGTTCGCGAAGTACGTCGCGAGCACCGGCTACCCCTCGGCCCGGCCCTCGCGCCGAGCCTCCCGGCTCGGCAAGCTGCACATGCTGCTCAACGACACCACGATGACCTTCGCCGGAGCGGTCTTCGTCGAGGAGTACACCGACGCCATGCAGCGGGAGATGGTCCGCGACGAGAGCCTGCAGCCGCTCGCGCGCTCCGTGGCGCGCATCCACGTGATCGAGGAGGCCCGCCACATCGGTTACGCCAAGCCGGAGTTGGAGCGTCGCTGGGCGCGGATGAGTCCGGCGCGGCGGGCGCTGTTCCGGCAGGCGCTGGCGGTGCTCGCGGTCCAGGCAGTGCGCGAGACCATCCACCCACGGGTCTACTCGCTGGTCGGGCTCGACTCCCGGCAGGCCCGGGCGGTCGCCGCGAGCAACCCCCAGTGGCAGGCCGCCAAGAGGGACTGGGCCCGCAAGGCGGTCGCCTTCTTCAGTGACCTCGGAATGATCGACTCCCGTTCGGCGCCGATGTGGCGCCGCGCCTCCCTGCTGCCCTGACCCGGCGCCGCCGGACCACCCAGGTCCTGAGCCCGGGGCCCGCGGCCCGAGGCCCGAGGCGCGCGGTGCGCAGCCCGCAGGCTCGCTACCGACCCCGTCCGCGCGCGGATGTTCACCGTCAGCCGTGAAGTCCGGGCCGGACGGTGCAGTGTCATTGCCAGTGACTGCCTTCCTGCTGCACGGGAAGGGACGTCGTCGCGGAACGCTGGAGCAGACCGTCCTGCGCCGGAATGAAGCTCTCCATTGACCTGAATCCTCCCCTGGTAACGTACGACGCACCGACACTTCTGTGCTGCCCGGGGGAACCGTCATGTCCTGCGAACGTACGGCGCTGGTCCTGATCGATCTGCAGCGGTGGATAGTTGACAGGCCCTGGCAGCCGATGAGTGGCGACTCCGTCGTCGAGGCCTGCGGCAGGTTGCGTGAGCACTTCAGTGCCGCCGACTCCGCTTCCGTTGTCATCGTCCGGTATGCACGTGCCGACGGCGCCGACGGCGGCGTCGATGCCGCCCCCAACCACCTGGTTCCCGGTTTCACCCCGCGTGCCGGGGAGTGCCTGGTGACCAAGCATGGTCTGGATGCTTTCGAGGACACAGATCTTCACGACCACCTGCACCGGTCGGGTGTCACGAGGATCGTCCTCGCCGGTCTGTCCACCGCGCACGGTGTTGCCTCCACCGCCGCAGCCGCACGGGGGCTCGGGTACGAGGTGGTCGTCGTCGCGGACGCGACCGCCAGCGAGAACGAGGCCCAGTACCGCGAGGCACTTGAGCGGATCATCGCGCTCGGCGGGCGCCGCGGCCTGGTCGACGAACTGGTGACCACGGAGGTCGCCGGAGGCTGACGCGGCGGCCGTCGAGGCGGGCGATCCGTCCCCCAATTGGCTCGCGGGCCGGGGGAGGGGACTGGCAGCATGATCCGGCGGTGTCGTCGCCTCCTGGACCGGCCTCACCGGCGTGCCCGACGCCTGGCTCGCCCGTCGGGAGGAGCTCCCTGCCTGGGCCGACGGGATCGCGCCGGATCCGGACCTGCGGTGAGCAGCTTCGCGACCCACCGTGCCCGGGTCCACGACACCGGCCTTCCGGCGTCACGGGCACGACGGCGCAGTGCCGTATTCCCCCGCTGCGCCCGTACCGGACCTCTGTCTGATGGCTGGCGTTGGCCGCCCGGTGTTCATCGCCTCCGGTTTCGTTGGTGCCCGGGCGGGACGGCGGTCAGGCCGGGATCCGGAAGTGCAGCTGGCGCAGTGTCCAGGTGTCGAGCAGGTCCTCGGATGAGGCCAGCAGGGCCTTGATCGAGGCGGCTTGCGCGGGTGTGGGGCGCCCGCTGCCGGGGGAGCTCAGGGTGGTCCAAGTGCGCAGGTCGGTCCCGGCTGTCCGGGCCATCGCGGGGTCCGGGTCGGTCAGCAGGTGCAGGTCCGTCTCCAGGCGGGTCCAGGTATCGGTGGCCCGGAGAAGTGCGGCCGCCTGGACACGTAGGTTCGGCCGTCGCCCCGGTGACAGCCAAGCCCGCAGGCGCGCTGGAGGGATGTGCTGGGCGTGCGGGGCCAGTGCCGCGGTTGCCGCGCGGCCGAGCGAGGGGGAGGGGTCGTGCTCCAGCAGGGTCAGCAGTTCCTCACTGTCCATCGGCGCCAGGGCGGAGAGCGCGTCCACGGCAGCGGTGCGGGCCTTGGCCCGGTGACTGTTCAACTGGAGACGCAGCCAAGGGACGTCGGTGGTGTCCCCGCACTCGGCGAGCCCGCGCACCGCGCCTGCGCCCGCCACGAAGCCGGGCCGGTCGATCAGGCCACGGCACGCGGCAGCGGGGTCTTGGCCGTGGCTGCGTACGACCCAGCGGGCGGTCTCGCGGACCAGGGTCGAGCGGTCCAGTAGGAAGGCAGCGGCCAGGTCCGGGCGCTGGGTACGGCGCAGCACCGTGACGGCGGCCGCGCGGACCTGGGGGACGCGGGCGGTCAGTAGCTGGTCGACCACCGTCCAGGTGGAGTCGGCGACCGGCCGGTCGACTGCAGGCACGGTCTGCAGCAGGACGTGCTCGGCGGCGCGGCGTGCGACGTTGACGTCCGAGTCGCGCAGCGCGAGCCCGACGAGCTCCGCGGCCGACAGAGCATGGAGGCGGAGTGCCTCGGCCAGCGCACGGCGCCGGGTGTGGTGGTCCGGGAGCGCGAACAGGTGCCGCCACACGACCGGATCAGCTTCCGACAGCCACTGGTCGACGAGGAGTACCGCCGCCCCGCCGCGTGCTCGCGTCTCGCAGGCCCAGGCCACAGCGCACGCCTGGGCCAGGTCCGCCGGGCCGGCTGAGGCGAGCGTCTGTGCGAGGCGCTGTTCTGCGCGGCGGCGTACCGGTTCGGCCCAGTCGGAGCAGCGCACCACGAGCAGCGGCAGCAGCAGGGGATGCCCGACAGGCGCGCTGTCCGCCAGGAGAGCCGACTCGCGTCGTCGCCCGTCGGCACCGCAGACAGAAAGCGCCCACTGCCAAGGGGCCGGGAGGAGGCTGCGGAGCGCGTCGCTGGTCTCGGCAGATCGCACCGTCCAGCACCCGTTCCAACGGACACCCTGGTCGAAGTCGCCCCACCACACCGGGGGGACAGTGTGCAGCCCTTTCCCGGACTCCAGCGCCGCCAGGGCGTCGGCGAGCAGCTCGGCGGAACCGGCAGCACCCGCCGCGAAATCACGCAGCGCCTGCAGAACCTCCGCGCCCACTGCCGCCGCACTGGATCCCGCCTCACCCATGACGTCCCCATCCCTCGTTCCATCGACCCCAGGCCGGTGACCAGCCACGCTAGCTGGCCGGTCCGTCCGGCAGCCATCGAGTTTGCAGCCTTGGATGTGCAGACACGGGGCCTACCGTTCGCGGGATCCCGAGCCGACCGCCTCCGTAGCCGGCAAGGTCGGGGCCGTCCCGTGCAACCGCCTGCCTCAATACGAGGCCGTGGCGCTGGACGGACAGCGAACGACGGTTCCATCGTGAGTGGCGGGGTTCGGGCCGGGGTCCGCAGCCCGGGGTACTACACGCTTCGTGTATAGGCCGGGCCTTGGCGGGCAAGGTCGATCAGGTTCCGCAGCCGAACCGCCATGCCTCGATGTCGCGGTAGCGGATCACTCCCGGGCCACGGCCGATGTTGCTCCCCACCAGGTGGAGGCGCTCGGTCTGCCACGGGCGGCCGACGAAGTCGGCGAGGCTCGCAGCCGCCGACTGAATGCCGGCCTGCTCACCCCGCCGTGCCCGGGCCAGGGTCAGGTGGGGGCGCAGCGGGCGCTCCTGGAAGGCGACGCCGCAGGCCCGCGCCAGGTTCCCGACCTCGTCGGCGAGCAGGTGGAGCCCTTCCAGGTCACCTTCGATCCCGCTCCACAGCAGCCGTTCGTCGAAGTGGCCGCCGCCGTTCAGACCCAGCCGCAGGGGCGGGCGCGACGCAGCCAGCCGGGCGAGCGCCGGCCGCAGGATCGGGACGGCCGTCACCGGGAGCTCGCCGAGGAACGCCAGGGTGATGTGCCAGTCCTCGATGCGGTTCCACCGCAGGTGGGGGTACTGCTCATAGGCAGAGCGCAGGGCGCCCGCCAACTCGTCCTTCGCGTCGTCGGGCGGGGCGAGCGCAACGAACACGCGTACGGTCGAGGGCTGGGGATGATCGGTCACCAGGGATTTCTAACACCTTCCCGCGCCCTCCCGGAAAATCGGCTGTCGGCCTGACCCGCCCGTCGCATAGGGTCGTCAGTCGTGATCGAAGACGGGGAACAGGCCAGCGGCGCCGTAACGACCGTGGTTCGCGTGGGCGAGACGATTCGCCGGCCGACCGGCGTGTGGACGCCTGCGGTCCATGCCCTGCTTGACCATCTTGAACAGGGCGGGTTCGCTGGTGCGCCTCGGCCGCGCGGAATCGACGAGCATGGCCGCGAGGTCCTGACCCTCCTGCGCGGCGAGGTGGCGATGCGGCCCTGGCCCGCAGAGCTGGTGTCCGGCGATGGGCTGTGGCAGTTGGCGCGCTGGCTGCGGGAGTACCACGACGCGGTTGCCGACTTCGTTCCGCCTGCGGACGCTGCGTGGTTCGTTCCTGGTGCGACCTGGCAACCCGGACAGATCGTTCGCCACGGTGATCTCGGTCCGTGGAACTCGGTCTGGCACGACGGGGTGCTTGTCGGGTTCATCGACTGGGACTTCGCCGAGCCGGGCGCCGTGCTGGACGATGTGGCTCAACTTGCTTGGTACGCCGTTCCGCTGCGCGGCCCCGAGATGGCGCGTGCGGCGGGTCTGGCCGAGGACTGCGATCTCCGCGCCCGGCTCGCCGCGCTGTGCCAGGGGTACGGAGTGTCCGCCGCAGCAGTGCTCGACGCGCTGGAGCAGCTGATCGCGCGCGAGATCGCCAGGCTCGACGAGCTCGGCTCGGCCGGAGTCGAGCCCTGGTCGACCTTTCGCGAACGTGGCGACCGGGCGGCACTCGGCGAGGAACTCGGATGGCTGATCGACGGCCGCTCGTCCCTGATCTCGGACGAGTGATGGACATGAGTGCTGACGAGGTGCGTTCGGTACCGGGGGCCTAGGGCTCGCTGTGCCTGCGGCGGTGCTGGCCGGTGGTGGTGCCGGTGCGTTCGCGCAGCAGGATGCGCAGGGTGTTGGCGTTCTCGTAGCCGACGCGTCGGGCGATGGCCTCGATCGAGTGGTCGGTGCTGCGCAGGAGGTGGGTGGCCTGCTCGATGCGCAGGTCCTGGACGAAGCGCACCGGCGAGGTGCCCAGGACGGCCCGGGTGGCGCGCTGCAGGGTACGTTCACTGACGCCGACGGCGTCGGCGGCGTCGCTGACGCTGATCGGCTCGTGCAGGTGCTCGCGCGCCCAGCGCTCGAACGCGGCCACGGTCGGGTCGCTGGCCGCCAGGGTGCCGGTCATGGTGTGGGCGGCCTGGGAGGGGCGTTCGTCGATCACCAGGTAGTTGCCGACCAGGTCGCTCAGGGCGGGGCTGCTGCGGCGCACGATGCTCAGTGCCAGGTCGACGTGGCCGAAGGCCGCTCCGGCGGTGGTGACGCCGTCGCAGCTGGTGACCATCCGGCTCTGGTCGAGTGTCACCTGCGGATAGCGGCTGCGGAACAGCGGGGAGAGCCACCAGGAGGTGGTGGCCCGCAGGCCGTCCAGGATTCCGGCCTCGGCGAACAGGAACGTTCCGGCGCAGGCGGAGGCGACCTGCGTGCCCCGGGTCCGGGTCTCGGCGAGCAGCTCGCGTGCGGCGGCCGTGGCCGGCCCGGACACGATGTCCACCAGTGCCTCGGGGTGCCGCTCGGCCACTGCGGGGACCAGCAGCAGGTCGCAGTGCGCGACCCGGTCGACCGGAGCGGTGTCGACCGTATGACCCGCGCCGGTGCGAACGGTGTCGCCGAAGCCGACCGTTGTGACCTGCCACGCAGGCGGTGGCTGGGGCAGTCGCTCCCGCAGTTCGTTGGCGCACCGCATGATGTCCAGGACCGAGGCCAGTCCGGAGTCGAAGACGCCGTCAAGGGCGAGCACTGCTATCCGCATGTCGGGAACAGTATGTGATGTGTCGGGTACGCCCCTGCCCCAGGGGTGGGACTCGCTCGTAAGTTCTTGGGTACCGGCGGGACGCCGGTACCCAAGAACCGAGGATGGAGCGCGATATGTCGAAGATCGGTCTGCTGGCCCGCATCGAGGCCAAGCCCGAGTTCGCCGACCAGGTGGAGGCACTGCTGCGGGGAGCGCTGGAACTGGCTCGCGCGGAGGACCTCACCCTGGCCTGGTTCGCCTTCAGGGAGAGCCCCACCGTGTTCGGGATCTTCGACACCTTCGAGGGCGAGGAGGGGCGCACCGCGCACCTCAACGGGAAGATCGCCGCCGCGCTGATGGAGATCGCTCCCACCATGCTCGCGGTCGCCCCCGACATCCGCACCATCGACCTGCTGGCCGCCAAACTCGCCTGAGGCCCGGCCACCGGCCGGTCCGGGCGGTGTTTGTCGTGGATGGGGTGCAGGTTCGAATCCTGTCGTCCCGGCAACCGGAAGAAGGCCGCTCACCGGAGGGGACTCCGGGTGAGCGGCCTTCTTGGTCGGACGGCATGTCGGTGGGGGCGGAGGACGCCGCCCGGGCGGACTACTCCGCCGGTCGGTCCGGGGTGGCGGCGCCGATTCGCCGGCTGCGGAATCGTTCGAGAACCCCCACCGCAGGAAGGCTGGAGCCGGGCGTGCGGAGACTCGACTCGCGATCGCCGCCGAACCTCGAACAGACCGAGATGTGTGCGTCGTAGGCCGTCGACATCGCATCGAGCAGCTGCCTGTAGGACTTGTCGACCGCTGGAGCGGGCGACGCGAGCAACGGCTTGACCCGGTTGAGCAACTTGAGCAGTATCCGGTGATCACGCAGCTGGAGACCGCTGAACTTGGCATTGATGTGCGGCGGCATCATCGCGGGACGTACCGCATCGGTGTAATGGGTGCGCGTGAAGTCGCCGGCGTACCGCATCGATGCGCCGGAGCCGATCATCAGCACCGTGGCGTCCTCAAGCAGGCGGCAGGCGCTCTCGATGTCATCCGGATCGTCCCTGAGGCATTCCTCCAGGCAGCCGACCGAGACGATCAGCGCCTGGATGAGCGCGAAGAAGACCTGGTGGCCCAGGCGCCAGCGGATCAGGGGATCGGCTTCTGCATCGTCGAGTCCGAGGCCCGTGTCCAGCGGGCGAGCACGGGCCGCGTACTCGAAGGGCGTGCCGGCCACACCGATACGCCACAACTCGTGGAAGACGGACCAGAATGCCTCACGCAGTTGACCTCGTTCACCGCTGCAGAGGCTTGTCCCGGCCGAGAGGGCATCGTTGAGCTGGCTGCGGAGGGCCTGGAGCATGGTGTGGGCGAACGTCTCCACCGGGTTCCCGGTGACCCTGATCGCACCGAAGAACAGGTCGTGCTCCTCGTAGAGGTCCTCCGGCAGGGAATTTCGCTCCGCATCGGTGTACTTGGTGGTGGCGGCCGGTGCGGTCAGGCAGGCCAGTGCGGCATCGACCGCTGCCAGTGCGTGTCGGTCGGAGTTCTGCGGATTCGTGTCGATGACGGTCCGTAGCGCGTCCGCAGTGCGCTGGTTCATCATGCCGATAATGGCGCTCATTGAGGCCGGCAGCTGCTCCGCCTTCAATAGGTGGAGGGCCGGGACATCTGGATGACGGGCCTGGGTTTCAACGTCAATCACTCCGCAAGCTCCTTCGAGGTGAACTGAATATTCGCGATCCGGAACGACAGGAGAGGAAGGCCGGCTATCCCGCTGCGGAGCTGCTGGGAACGAGTGAGACCGGCAGGCTGCTGTAGCCGCGGAGGAACGTGGAGTAGAGCGGCTTGGGATCACCCATGAGCTCGATCCGCTCCACCCTGCTGCAGAGGGTCTTCAGCACGGCGGCGATCTCGGCCCGCCCGAGGTACGACCCGAAGCAGAAGTGAGCTCCGTATCCGAAGCCCAGGTGCTTGTTGGGCGTCCTGGCCAGGTCGAAACTCTGCGGATCCGAGAAGACGTCCTCGTCGCGGTTGGCGGAGGTGTTCCAGAGGATGACGTGGTCGCCTTCGCGGATCGTCCGGCCGCCGATGGTGACCTCGGCCGTCGCGGTACGACCGATGTGCATCGCCGGCGTCGTCCAGCGCACGATCTCCTCGACCGCGCCGGCTACCGACACCCGGCCCTCCTTCAACGCCAGCCACTGATCGGGGTGCTGGGAGAAGGCGAGCAGGGTGCCGACCATGGCCAGGCGACTGGTGTGGTCTCCGGCGAGGATGAACCCGTAGCAGTTGACGACCACTTCGTCATCGGTCATCGGCTCACCGTTGATCCGGCAGGTGGCCATCGCGCTGATCAGGTCGTCCTGCGGATCCTCACGGCGGGCCTCGATGATCTCCTGGCTGTAGGCGAGGAGTTCGTTGCGGGAGAGCCAGACCTCCTCCTCGGTCTGCCCCTCGTCGTCGGTGCTGAGCGCCTCCCGGCTCAGGTCGAGCAGGTACTTGTGGTCCTCCGACGGAAAGCCGAGGAGATCGCCGATCGTCCCCATGGGGACCACCTCCGCGACCTCCTTGGCGAAGTCGAAGGTCCCGGTACCGACGGCGCCGCCGAGGAGATGGTCGACCCGCTCCTGCAGTTTGTCCGTCACCACTTCGCGGATCCGGGGACTGAACGCCTTCAGCAGGATCGTCCGCATGGCGTTGTGGCGCGGCGCATCGGTGAGCGCCAGGTTCTTGCCGGCCGCCGGGTCCCCTCCGGGCTTGTGCAGCGAGGACAGCATGTTCCCGGCCCGCGAGCTGAATCGCTCGGGGTCCTGCAGCACGGTCATGATGTCCGCGTGGCGGGAGACCACCCAGAATTCGGACCCCTGGTCGGTGGCCGGGTGCAGGTAGACGGGCTGCTCGGCCCGGACACGCCGCCAGAAGTCTTCCATGTCGGTGTGCAGGAAGGTGTTCGGGTCCGTGAGGTTCACGCGATTGAGATCGTCGGCAAATGCGCCCTTGTTCGACATGGAAGTCTCCTGGCCTCAAGAATGGGTGACTACTGCGTAGGTGTTTCCTGGCCGGAAAGATCGGCGATCAGCATCGCCAGGCGATCCAGCCCTGCTTCGATCTCGTCCGGCGACACCACGCTCACCGAGAGGCGCAGCTGATTCTCGCCGCCACGGCCGTCGTAGAAGTGGCTCATGGGCGTCCACAGCACGCCGTACTTGGTGGCCCCGTATTCCAGCGCGGCGTCGTCGGCGGTGAACGGAACAGTGACCACCACGAAGAAGCCGCCGCCGGGCGTGTTCCAGGAGACCTGGTGGTCCTCGCCCGGTGGGAACCGCCGGCCCATCCCCTCCAGCAGCAGTCGCAGGTTCCGGCGGTAGAGCTGGATCTCCCTGGTGTTCGCCCTGACCAGACTGCAGTCGTGCTCCAGCAGCTTTCCGCCCGCCAGGGCCTGGGCCACGGGCGAGGTGTTGACGGTGAGCATGCTCTTGATCTTGGACAGCTCGTCGGCGAAAAGCGTCGACTCTCCGTCGGCGCCGGACACGCGCTGGTCCGCGACGACAAAGCCGATCCTGGCTCCGGGGAAGCAGGTCTTGGCGAGTGAGCCGAGGTAGATCACCCGCCGCGAGGTGTCGAGGGCCTTGAGCGTGGGCAGGCGCTGACCGTCCTCGGCCTGGAACAGACCGTACGGATTGTCCTCAAGGATCAGCAGGTCGTGCTCGGCCGCGATGGCGAGCAGTTTCCGTCTGGCCTCCAGGTCGAGGCTCGCGCCGGAGGGGTTGGCGAAGTCCGGGACGAGGTAGAAGGCCCGTGGCCGCCTGCCCGCGGCGCGCACCGCCTCGATCTGTTCGACCAGGTGGTCGAGGTCGACGCCGTCCTCGTTGTCCCGCACCGGCCAGAGGGGCATGTCCACCAGCCTCGCGGCGCCGGTCAGCCCGACGTAGCCCGGCGAGACCGTCAGCACGACGTCACGCTCGTCCACCCGGAGCGCCCGGAGCACCAGGAACATGGCCTCCTGGCAGCCGACCGTGACGACGATCGACTCCGGGTCGACGTCGATGCCCTCGTCACCGGCGAGATGCCGGGCGAGCAGCTCGTGAATGATCCCCTTGGTCCGGCCGTACTGGAAGAGGGTGCGGCGTACGAGTTCCGCGTCCGCGCCCTTCTCGGCCGCCAGGTAGTCGCAGAAGATCTGCAGATATCGGGGAAGGTCGTCGACGTCGAAGAAGTCTTCGCTGGGCCGCCCGGCGGCGAGCGAGATTGCCTCCGGGAACCGGCCGGCCACCTCGTTCAGGAAGTTCATGGAGGCGAGCGCCGGATCCCGGAGCGCTCCATGCAGTCGATCCGTGCTCAGGTCGGCGGCTTTGAGTTCCACTCCACTGTCGTTCATGCAACCTCGCTTGCCTAAGGGGAACAGCGGTCCCGCGACTACTTCGACGCGCCCTGCTTCGGGGCCGTGGCGGAGGCCTCTTCAAGGGCTTCCGTGGTTTCCGGGGCCTCCGTTGCTTCCGGCGCTTCCGGCGTGGCAGAAGCCTCTGCCGTCGCTTCCCGAATGGAGCGGTTGCTCAGCGCGGGCAGGCTGAGCAGGGCCACCAGGACCATCAGCAGGCCGCCCATGATGAACGGCGTCCGCAGACTGATCGCACTCGCGAGGTAGCCGCCGAGAACACCTCCGAAGGGTGCACCCATGAGCGAGATCAACCGGCTGGCGGAGAGCACCCGTCCGCGGATCTTCGCCGGTGCCATACGCTGCCGCAGCGAACCGACGATGACGATCTGGATGCTCATCGAGAATCCGATGACGGCCATCATTCCGCCGGCGACCCAGGGGTTTCCGGTCAGGCCCATACCGGCGACCGCCAGTCCTTCGACGGTCATGCCGATGCAGCGCATGGTGCCCACCTGGAGCTTCCTGGAGACCGTGGAAGCCATGAAACTGCCGATGAAGGCACCGACCGCGGTCGAGCTCAGCAGCAGACCGTAGCCGATGTCGCCGAGGCCGTACTGGTCCTTGGCCAGCAGGACCAGCAGCGACATCTGGGCGGTGAAGACGAGGTTGCCGACGGCTGCGGTGCCGGACAGCGCCCGTAGCACCCGGTGCTTCAGCAGCCAGCGCAGCCCCTCCGCGACCTCGTCACGGAGGTTCCTGCGGGCCGGCTCGGCGGTCGGCGCGTTCCCGAAATCGCCCTTCAGGGACCCGACGAAAATGGCGCTGATCAGGAAGGAGAACGCGTTCCCCAGAAACGGCAGGGAATGTGACAGGGCGAAGAGCACGCCGCCGAGCGGGGGACCTGCGAGCTGTTCTCCGTTGATCTCGGCTGCGGAGATCCGGCTGTTGGCCCGGATGAGTGCCTGATCGCCGGAGACGACCACCGGCATGATGGCCTGCGCGGAGATGTCGAAGAAGATGTCTCCGCACCCGAGAGCGAATCCCGCCACTATCAGCAGGGCGATATCCGCATGGTGGGTCAGTACGGCGACGGTGAGCAGGGCGAGGATGGCGAACCGGACGAGGTCCGCGCGCAGCATCACCTTCTTCCGGTTCCACCGGTCCACCAGCGCTCCGGCCGGCAGACCGAGCAGGAACCACGGCAGGGTGGCGACGGCGCCGACCGCACCGATGAGCAGGGGATTACTGGTCAGTTGGACCGCCAGCAGGGGCAGTGCGGCCAGCTGGACGCCATCGCCCAAGGACGAGGCGATCGTGGCCACCCACACCTTGTTGAAGCTGCTGCCCAAGCGGGGCTGGGCCGCCTTCTCTGTGCCGGTGATTTTCAACGATTCTCCTGAGAGTGGATTGATGCATGGCTGCGGCGAGACAGAGGGAGCGCCGCAGAAGACTGGGGGAGGTCAGACCTTGCCCTGTTGACCCGAGTTGCCGGCCAACCTTGCGGCCAGGATCCGTCCTATTTCGGACAGCGGGCGGGGCTGGGTCATGGCCCCGTGGACGCAGTCGATGGAGTGCACTTCGACCCGCCCATTCGTATGCGGGGACCAGATATCGGGAGTGAGTTCACTGTCCGCCCGGTCGGCAGCCGCGGCGAAGAAGAGTATGTCGCCCATGAACTTGCCGACACTGATGTGGTCGCACAGGTTGGCGATATCCACGAAGACCTTGACCAGCGCCGAGAACGCATCCGCGCCGAGCCCGGCGAGAGGACTCTCGGGCGATGCCGGGTCGTGTCCGATGGACTCGGCGATGGCGCTCGGTACCTCCGGGCTGTCGTACGACAGCCGCCCGCCCTCCCAGCCGTCAGTGGGCAGGTAGCTGTCCATCATGGCGAGCAGCGCGACTTCCTCGCCCTCCTGCTGCAGGCGGACGGCGATGGCGTGCGCCACGATGCCGCCGAAGGACCAGCCCAGGAGGGAGTACGGGCCGGAGGGCTGAACTGTTCGGATCTCGTGCAGGTAGTCCTCGACCATCTCCTCCAGCCCCGGGGCCGGCGTGTCCGGCTCGCTGAACCTACGGGCCTGCAGCCCGTAGAGCGGCTGCTGACGGTCCAGATGCCGCAGGAGGCCGGAGTACGCCCAACTCAGCCCGATCGCCGGATGGACACAGAACAGCGGGTCGAGATCGCCTTCGGCGCGCAGAGGGAGCAGGACCCCCAACGAGTCCCCGGAGGAACTCCCGGGCGTCCGGTCCAGCCGCCGGACAAGGGTGGCGATGGTGGGGGTTTCGAAGAGGGTGCGTACTGGGAGTTCGGTGTTCAGGGTGGTGCGGATGCGGCTGATGAGGCGGGTGGCGAGGAGGGAGTGGCCGCCGAGTTCGAAGAAGTTGTCGTCGATGCCGACGGTGGGTACGGCGAGGGTTTCGGCGAACAGTCGGCAGAGGGTTTCCTCCTGGGGGGTTCGTGGGGTGCGTCCGGTGCCGGCGGTGGGCTGGTCGGGGGCGGGCAGGGCCTTGTGGTCGACCTTGCCGTTGGCGGTCAGCGGGAGCCGGTCCAGGACCAGGAAGGCGGTGGGGACCATGTACTCGGGCAGCAGGCCGGCGGTGTGCGCGCGCAGCGCTTCGATGTCCACGGTGTCCGGGGTGTGGTTGCCGGTCTGGGCGACGAGGTAGGCGACGAGGCGCTTGTCGCCGGGGTGGTCCTCGCGGGCGGCGACCGCGACCTGGGACAGGCCGGGGTAGCGGCCCAGTACGGCCTCGATCTCGCCGAGTTCGATGCGGAACCCGCGGATCTTGACCTGGTCGTCGGCGCGGCCCACGAACTCCAGCAGCCCTGTGCCGGACCAGCGGGCGAGGTCGCCGGTGCGGTACATCCGGCTCCCGGCCGGGCCGAAGGCATCGGCCACGAAGCGCTCCGCCGTCAGGTCCGGGCGCCCGTAGTAGCCGCGGGCCAGTCCCGCGCCGGCCAGGTACAGCTCTCCGGCGACGCCGGGGGGCAGCAGTGAGAGGGTGTCGTCCAGGATGTAGGCGCGCATGCCGTCCAGGGGACGCCCGACCGGGATCGGCGCGGGTACGGTGTCGGTCGCGGTCCAGGGGTGCTGGGTGGCGAACAGGGTGGTCTCGGTGGGGCCGTAGGCGCAGCGCACGACAGTTTCCGGGCAGTGTTCCAGGACCCGGCGCACGGCGGTGGGGGAGATCAGGTCGCCGCCGGTGATCACTTCCCGGACGCCGGCGAGGCAGCCGGGGTCCTCCTCGGCCAGGACCCGGAACAGGCCGGCGGTGATGTCCAGGCCGGTGATGCCCTCCTGGACGATCAGCCGGGCCAGTTCCGCGACGCCCAGCTCGCCCTGCGGTGTGATGACGGTCCGTCCGCCGTGCAGCAGCGGCACCCAGAGGGCGTAGGTCGAGGGGTCGAACGCGTAGGAGGCCAGCAGCAGCACCCGCTCGCGCGCACCGGGCCCGAACATCGTGTCCGCCACGAGCTCCAGGATGTCGCGGTGGGTCACCGCGACCCCCTTGGGACGCCCCGTCGAACCCGAGGTGTACATCACATAGGCGAGCTGCTCCGGCCGGGTCGCCACCCCGGGGTCGGTGCCCGGCAGGCCGGTCAGTTCCGCATCCTCGTCGACCAGCAGCACGGTGTCGGCGGTGGGCAGGCCGCGGTCGCGCATGGCGGTGTCGGCCAGCAGGACCGGTGCGCGGGTCTCGTCGAGGATCCACTGCATCCGCTCCAGCGGAGAGCCGCTGTGCAGGGGGAGGTAGAACGCCCCGGCCTTCAGCACCGCCAGCAGCGCCGCCACCAGGTCCACCGAGCGCTCCATCAGCACCGCCACCGGCGCCTCGGCACCCACCCCCAGACCCAGCAGCCGGTGCGCCAGCCGGTTCGCCCGCTCGTCCAACTCCCGGTACGACAACTCCCGCCCCGCGCACCGCACCGCCACCGCGTCCGGGGACCGCAGCACCTGAGCCGCGAAAGCCGCCTGCACCGAACCCGCACCCAGCCCCCCACCAGGCACCACCCCAGCCCACAACTCCAACAACCGCACCCGCTCTGTCGGCGTCAGAATCTCGGTTTCGCTGATCCGGCGGTCGGGAGCGTTGCTGAGCTGTGTCAGCACCCGGACCAGCTGGGCCACCATCCTTTCGGCAGTGGCCTTCTGGAAGACGTCGGTGCTGTACTCCAGCATTCCGTCGAGCCCGGCCGGACGGTTGTCGGCCGCGTAGTGCTCGTTGAGGATGAAGCCGAGATCGAACTTGGCCGTGCGGGTACTGAATACCTCCTCGGCTGCGGTCACCACGCCGGGCAGCGAGAACTCGTATCCACCGGTGTTCTGCAGGACCATCATGACCTGGAAGAGCGGATGCCAGGACGGTGAGCGAGTCGGATTGACGGCCTCGACCACGCGCTCGAAGGGCACGTCCTGGTGCATGTAGGCGGCCAGGGCGGTCTTGCGGACCCGTTCCAGAAGCTCGCGGAACGTCGGGTTCCCTGAGGTGTCGGTCCGCAGCACAAGCGTATTGAGGAAGAGGCCGACCAGGTCGTCGAGGGCCTCGTCGGTGCGTCCTGAGCTCGGGGTGCCGATCGGGATGTCCGAGCCCGCACCCAGTCGGCTCAGAAGGGTGGCGAGTGCGGCCTGGAGCACCATGAACACCGTGGTGTTCGTGTCCCGGGCCAGGTCGATGAGCGCGCGGTGCAACTCGGGATCGATGCGGACCGGAACCATGTCGCCGCGGTAGCTGGCCACCTTCGGCCGGGGGAGGTCGAACGGCAGCTCAAGGCGGTCCGGAGTACCCTCCAATGCCTGGGTCCAGTAGGTCAGTTGCTTGCTCACCAGGGAGTCGGGGTCTTCTTCCGCGCCGAGGAGTTCGCGCTGCCAAAGGGTGTAGTCCGCGTACTGCACCGGGAGCGCGGACCACGCCGGTGCCCGGCCCTGGAGCCGGGCGCGGAACGCGGTCTCCAGGTCGCGTCCGAGGGGCCCCGTCGAGGCGCCGTCGCTCGCGATGTGGTGCATGAGCAACAGCAGTACCCGTTCCTTCGGGCTGACGGTGAACAACGTTGCTCGAAGCGGGGGTTCGGCGGACAGGTCGAAGACGTACTGCCCGGCCTTGCGCAGCGCCGACTGCAATGTGCTGGCATCACAGTCGACGTGATGAACCGTCAGGTTGACGGCATCCGCCTCCAGCACGATCTGGGCCGGGCTTCCGTCGATCTCCTGGAATACCGTCCGCAGGCTCTCGTGCCGTACCACCACATCGTTCAGAGCCTGCACCAGAGCATGCGCGTCCAGGTCTCCGGTGATCCGGAACGCCACCGGAACGTTGTAGGTGGCGCTCGCCCCTTCGAGCTTGTTCAGGAACCACAGCCGGTTCTGCGCCGGCGACAGCGGCAGCAGCTCCGGGCGCTCCATCACCGTCAACGCGGGCCTGGCCGAACCCGCCTCGGAGAGCCGACCGGTCAGGGCGGCAACCGTAGGAGCCTCGAACAGGGTCCGTACCGGCAACTCGACGCCCAGAACCGACCTGATCCGGCTGACCATCCGGGCCGCCAGCAGGGAATGCCCGCCCAACTCGAAGAAACTGTCGTCGACACCCACCGCCGGCACGCCCAGGATCTCCGCGAACAGCCCGCACAGGATCTCCTCCTGCGGACTGCGCGCAGCACGGCCGCTCACCTCCACCCCGTACACGGGCGCAGGCAGCGCCCGCCGGTCCAGCTTGCCGTTGGCGGTCAGTGGCAAACGGTCCAGCACCACGAACGCCGAGGGAATCATGAACTCCGGCAACAGCGCGCCCACATGAGCGCGCAGGGCATCAGCGCCCACCCCGCCGCCCCCGGTCCCGGCCACCACATAGCCCACCAGGCGCTTGTCGCCCGGCTGGTCCTCCCGCACCACCACGGCAACCTGTGCCACCGCCGGATGACGACCCAGCACCGCTTCGATCTCGCCCAGCTCGATCCGGAATCCACGGATCTTCACCTGGTCGTCGGCCCGGCCGAAGAACTCCAGCTGGCCGTCCGCCCGCCACCGCACCAGGTCACCGGTGCGGTACATCCGGCTTCCGGCCGGGCCGAAGGGATCGGCCACGAACCGCTCCGCCGTCAGCCCCGGACGACGCAGGTACCCCCGGGCCAGGCCCGTGCCCGCGATGTACAACTCTCCCGGCACCCCTCGCGGTGCCAACTGCAGCCGCTCGTCCAGGACGTACGCCCGGCTGCCCCGCACCGGTGCTCCGATGGGGGTGGACGCGGACGGGTCGGTGCCGGACAGCGGCTCGCTGGCCGTCGCCGAAATCGTCGACTCGGTCGGTCCGTAGACGTTCAGCATCCGCCGTCCGTCCGCCCAGCGCGCGGTCAGCGCCGGGGGGCACGCCTCGCCGCCGACGCTCAGCACGCGCAGGGCGGGGAAGTGCCGCGCCGGCAGGGTCGCGAGCACGCTCGGCGGCATGTCGGCACAGGAGATCCGGCGCTGCTCCAGATAGTCGCCGAGAGCGTCCCCGACCAGGGGGCCGGGCGCGGGGACGACGAGGGTCGCGCCGAAGCAGAACGCGCGGAGGAAGTCCTCGAAAGCCATGTCGAAGCTGATCGAGGCCAGCTGGAGGACCCGGTCGTCCGGCTGGATCCGGTACTTCTCCGCCAGCGTGGCGGCCAGCGCGGAGATGCCGCGGTGGGTGACGGCCACGCCCTTGGGGGTGCCGGTGGAGCCCGAGGTGTAGACGGTGTACGCCAGGTCGTCGGGTCGGCGCCGGGTGGTCCGCTCGGCATCCGTGGGATTGGCTCCGTCGAGTCCGGCCAGGACCGCAGGGTCGTCGAGGACCAGGGTCTCCGGGCCGCCCTGCGGGAGCCGCCCGGCAACCTCGCGGCTGGTCAGCAGGCGGACCGGGGCGGCGTCCCGGAGCATGAACGCGATGCGGTCGGCCGGGTATGCCGGGTCGACAGGGAGGAACGCGGCACCGGCCTTCAGGATGCCCAGCAGCGCCGCCACCATCTCCACCGACCGGGGCACCGCCAGTGCCACCAGTTGCTCGGCGCCGACGCCCTCCCGGATCAGCCAGTCGGCCACGTGGTTGGCCCGGGTGTTCAGCTCGGCATAGGTGAGCACGGTGCCCTCGTGCTCCAGCGCCGGTGCGTCGGGGCGGAGCGCCGCCTGCTCCTGGAACAGGTCGGTGAAGAACCGGTGCTCAGGGGCCGGACCGCCCGCCCCCTCGGCGAGCAGTTCGCTCCGCTCGGCCGGGGAGAGCAGTTCGGCGGCGCTGATCGGCAGGTCGGGGCGCTCGACGACGGCCGCCAGCAGCAGCCGGAGACCCTCGGTGAACCGCTGCGCGGTGGCCGTGTCGGACAGGTCGGTGCGGTACTCCAGGAAGCCGTCGAGCCCTGCGGGATCCCCGGCGCCGTCTGTGGCCTCGTAGAAGTTGAACGTGAGATCGAAGCTGGTCACATCCTTGGTGAGGTCCTCGGTGACGGCCGACAGGCCGGGCAGGTCGAACGCGGGAGCCGCGTTGCCCTGCATCACCAGCATCACCTGGAACAGGGGATTACGGGCCAGCGAGCGCTCCGGGTTGATCGCCTCCACCAGTCGTTCGAACGGTATGTCCTGGTGGGAGTAGGCGGCCAGGTCGGTTTCCCGGGTCCGGGCGAGCAGTTCCCGGAAGGTCGGGTTGCCGGAGGTGTCGTTCCGCAGGACCAGGGTGTTGACGAAGAAGCCGACGAGGTCGTCGAGTGCTTCGTCGGTGCGTCCGGCGACCGGGGTTCCCAGGGGGATGTCCGAGCCCGCGCCCAGCCGGCTCAGCAGAGTGGCGAGTGCGGCCTGGAGCACCATGAACAGCGTGGTGTTGGTCTCCTGGGCCAGGCCGAGCAGCGCCCGGTGCAGCTCGGCGTCGATCCTGATCGGCACGGTGTCACCGCAGTAGCCGGCCACCTTCGGCCGAGCCCGGTCGAAAGGCAGATCGAGCTGGTCCGGAATCCCGTCCAGGGCCCGCTTCCAGAAGGCAAGCTGCTCACCCATCAGGGAGCTGGGGTCCTCTTCCGCGCCGAGGAGTTCGCGCTGCCAAAGGGTGTAGTCGGCGTACTGCACCGGCAACGGTGACCAGGTCGGTGCCGTGCCCGCGCATCGTGCGGCGTAGGCAAGGCTGATGTCCCTGGCCAGCGGGGCCAGCGACCAGCCGTCGCTTCCGATGTGATGCTGCATCAGGAGCAGGGCGTGGTGGTCCGGGCCGGTGGCGAAAAGCCGGGCCCGAAGCGGCAGATCGACAGTGACATCGAAAGCGGTGTTGCCGGCGGCTCGAAGTGCCTCGTCCAGATCGGCTGCCCCGACCTCCACCACAGGTAGCTCGGGGCGGACCTGGCCGGGCTCCAGAATGCGCTGCTGCGGTTCCCCGTCGACCTCAGGGAACACTGTCCGCAGACTCTCGTGCCGACCGATCACATCGGCTATCGCCGCTTCCAGAGCAGCTCGATCGAGGTCACCCGAAAGTCGTACGGCGAGCGGCAGGACGTAAGTGGCGCTCGCCCTTTCCAGTTTGTTGAGGAACCAGAGTCGGTTCTGTCCGGGGGACAGCGGGATCCGTGCCGGGCGCTCCATCGCGGTCAGTGCGGGCCTGGCCGAGTCCGCCTCCGTGACCCGGTCGGTGAGGGTGGCGACGGTGGGGGCTTCGAAGATGGTCCGTACCGGCAGTTCGATGTTCAGGCTCGTGCGGATGCGGCTGACCAGGCGGGTCGCGAGGAGTGAATGACCGCCCAGTTCGAAGAAGTTGTCGTCGATGCTGACGGCCGGTACGGCGAGGATCTCGGCGAACAGTCGGCAGAGAGCTTCTTCCTGCGGAGTTCGTGGAGTGCGTCCGGTGCCGGCGGTGGGCAGGTCGGGGGCGGGCAGGGCCCGGTGATCCAGCTTGCCGTTGGTGGTCAGCGGGAGTTGGTCGAGCACCATGAACGCGGTGGGGACCATGTACTCCGGCAGCAGGCCGGCGGTGTGCGCGCGCAGCGCGTCGGTGTCCACGATGTCCACGGTGTTCGGGGCGTCGGTGCCGGTCTCGGCGACGAGGTAGGCCACCAGGCGCTTGTCGCCGGGCTGGTCCTCGCGGGCCACCACCGCCACCTGCGCCAGGCCGGGGTAGCGGCCCAGCACCGCTTCGATCTCGCCGAGTTCGATGCGGAACCCGCGGATCTTGACCTGGTCGTCGGCGCGGCCCACGAACTCCAGCAGTCCTGCGTCGGACCAGCGCGCCAGGTCGCCGGTGCGGTACATCCGGCTCCCGGCCGGGCCGAAGGCATCGGCCACGAACCGCTCCGCCGTCAGGTCCGCCCGCCCGAAGTAGCCCCGGGCCAGCCCCGCACCCGCCAGGTACAGCTCCCCGGCCACACCCGGCCGCACCAGCGACAGGGCGTCGTCCAGGACGTAGGCCCGCATCCCGTCCAGCGGACGCCCGACCGGTATCGGCGCCGGTACGGTGTCAGCGGCCTTCCACGGGTGCTGGGTGGCGAACAGCGTGGTCTCGGTCGGACCGTACGTCGATCGGACCACGGTGTCGGGGCAGTGTTCCAGGACCCGGCGGACGGCGGTCGGCGAGATCACGTCACCACCGGTGATCACTTCCCGGACACCGGCGAAGCAGCCCGGGTCCTCCTCCGCCATCACCCGGAACAGACCCGCCGTCACCTGCAGCCCGGTGATCCGCTCCTCCGCGATCAACCGCGCCAGCGTCGCCACACTCAGATCACCCTCGGGCGTCACCACCGTCCGCCCACCGTGCAGCAACGGCACCCACAACTCGTAGGTCGAGGGATCGAACGCATACGGAGCCACCATCAGCACCCGCTCGTGCGCACCCGGCCCGAACATCCCGTCCACCACCAGCTCCAGCACGTCCCGGTGGGTGACCGCCACCCCCTTGGGACGCCCCGTCGAACCCGACGTGTACATCACATACGCCAACTGCTCCGGCCGACCCACCACCCCCGGGTCGGTCACCGGCTGACCGGCCGGCTCACCGTCGTCGTCGACCAGCAGCACCGTGTCGGCGGTGGGCAGCCCACGGCCACGCGTCGCGGCGTCGGCCAGCAGCACCGGCGCACAGGTCTCGTCGACGATCCACTGCATCCGCTCCAGCGGAGAGCCGCTGTGCAACGGCAGGTAGAACGCCCCGGCCTTCAGCACCGCCAGCAGCGCCACCACCAGGTCCACCGAACGCTCCATCAGCACCGCCACCGGCGCCTCCGACCCCACCCCCAGACCCAGCAACCGGTGCGCCAACCGGTTCGCCCGCTCGTCCAACTCCCGGTACGACAACTCCCGCCCCGCGCACCGAACCGCCACCGCATCCGGAGACCGCAGCACCTGAGCCGCAAAAGCCGCCTGCACCGAACCGCCGATCAACGCCGCGTGCGACTCAAACGACCGATCCTCGGCAAAATCCACAGCATCTGACGTTTGCATTACCAATCACCCTCTTTCGGGGTTGAGATCGCACGAAGTTCAGCTGGACCAGCAATGCGGATACCAGGACGGCTCATCCGCTCATCCTTTGACTGTTCAGGTCCTGGAGCCGCTCGCCCATCTCCTGTGCGAACGCCGTCCAGGTCTCCGCGTAGCGGCGGGCCAGATTCGCCACCAGGCCGCCGGAGTGCGGTGGTACCGCATCGGCCAGGTCGGCCCACATGTGCTGACCGATGGCGTTGGACTGCAGCAGGCGCAGCAGGTGCCGGCCCGATTCCCGCTGGCGCAGGGCGGGGTCACGCAGCAGCTTCTCCAGCACCTCCGCGGGGTCCGCCTGCGGCGGCTGGATGCGCTGCACCGCAGGGCCGACCGCCACGACGAGCGGCGCGGTCGAGCGCTCCCGGGTTGAAGCGGTGTCGACCTCGACCTGAGGTACGGACTCCCCACCCGTCCCGCCGGGACCCTGACCCGCCTCCAGGCGTTTGCGGACGTCGCTCACCGTCGTCGGGGAGATGCCCGCGATCCGCGCCACCTCGCGCAGCGAGGCCTGCGGATGCTCGGCCAGGACCTCGGCCGCGCGCTGCCGGCCCTGCACGCTGTTCAGCGGCCGGACCCGGCCGTCTCTGCCGACCCGCAGGTTTTCCTGGGGGCCCGCGCCGGAACGCTGTCGAATCGCCGCCACGGTCTTGGCGCCGAGGCCCGAGGCCCGGGCGACGGACCGGTCCGACATGTGCGGATGGGTCGCCACGATCCTGGTCGCGGCAGCGCGCCGATCGGCCAGGGAGAGGGGAAGCCCGTGCGCGACGTTCGCCTCGACGCTGCGCAGGAACGCGTCGTCGGCGCTGCCGTCGAAGAACCTCACGGAAATGGTCTGCTGACCGCGCAGTCGGGCGGCGGCAAGGCGGTGTATCCCGTCGATGACATGCATGGTGCGGCGGTCCACCAGGATGGGCGGAAGCTGCTCCTCGGTCTCGGCCAGCCTGGTGATGTGTTCTTCGTCCGCCCCTGCGGACCGGGGGGACTCGCCCGTTGTCAGTACGGCGATGGGAACCTCTACACACTGTGGTTCGCGCGGTTCCGCTCCGGATCCGGTCAGTCGGATCAGGTTCTCGGGCCTGGTGTCGGTGGTCGTTGTGTACGTCGCTCTCACTGGGTCGGCCTCCGGAGATCGGCAGCGATGCACTCGGTGACAGTCCGTCCGGCCAGCGGCAGGGCCTGTCCCAGCTTGCGTTGCATGAGTCGATCGACCTGCTGCTCGGCGTGGGCCAGGTCGCGTGCCCTGATGAAGACCGCGCTGCTCAGGTCCTCGTCGCCTCGTGTCACCGTCAGGTGCTCCAAGCAGTCCTGCGGTACTGCGACCGCCCGGATCATGCCTTCGACCGCAGCGGCGCTGGGAATGACTTCCCCGGCCGGCAGGGACGGGGTCGTGCGTACGACTACGGGGAGCATGGTGGTGCCTCCTGCTCAGCTGCTCCAGTTGCTCCTGTCGGACCCGCCGCGGTTCGGGGCGGGACCGGACGTGCCGGAAGGCCGGTGGCGATGGGAGCAGCGGTGCGAGGCATAGCGGTTCTCCTCTGGGGGAGGGGTGTGGGGCATCACCCGGCACTCGACCCGTTATGCGGCCGTTTCCCGGTGGCGATGGAGAAAGCTTCTCTCTCCGTGCACGCCACTCGTAAGGACTTGTGGCTGGCATGAAGCGCCCGGGTCGCTTGGTGCCAATCGCAGGCGTCTGAAAAAGCGGTCGACCAGCGCCTTTGTTCCATTGGCACGCACCGGCCAGGACCCTAACGGCCACCTCCTGACAGCCCCCTCCCGGAGCCTCTTCGGGGGCGGGGCGGGGAGCGCTGTCCCGGCCGGCACCCCGGCGGTCGATCCGCGTCGCGGCGCCCCGGCCCGCTGCAGCGAGGGCGCGGTCAAGGCGGTGCTCGTGCTGTTCGAGGAGGTCTGGTGCCATGGGAGCCCATGGGGTAGACCGGTGCACCAGGCCCGCCGGGGTCGCCGAGCGACAGTTGGGCGTCTCGCCGCGTACCTGGCGGACATGTCCATCTGCGGCACCGCAGCAGATGGACGCTCCGTCGGAGCAGGCCTTCGCGGGTGGTCGGCCAGTGGATGTATCGGGTGATTGTGCCGTGGTTGCGAAGATTTCCTTCGCACAGGTGTGTAGTTGAAGTTCTTTCTCCGGACGTGCGAACCTCACTCCAGAAGGCCACTGGGCGCACAGTGATGACCCTGGCGGGCATTTGTCTGCGGGTCATCGAGTCCGGATCGTGAGAGATCCGGTGATCTTTCCTCTATGCGTTTCCGAGTTCTTCATGCCTTCAGTTCGCCAAGGATGAGCAACTCCGCAGGCAGTCGCCAGGAACAGAAGGAGCAGGGTCGTGACCAATCCTTTCGAAAACCCCGAGGCGGAATACCTCGTACTGATCAACGAAGAGAAGCAGTACTCGCTCTGGCCGAAGTTCGCCGGGGTTCCGGCCGGCTGGACCGCCGTTCACGAGAGTGATCGCGCATCATGCATCGAGTACATCAACTCGAACTGGACGGAAATGCGGCCGTACAGCCTCGTCCAGCAGATGAACACCACGGCGTGAACCTTGCGCCCCCTCATGACCTCAGTTCCTGTCCATGCATTCAGCCGGGATAGTGAAACAAATGGCTAATTCGAACATGTCCATTTTCGATGAACTCGCCGTCGACCATGTCGAGTTCTACGTCCAAGACACAGCTGTGGCTGCGGCGCAGTTCACAGACGGCTATGGATTCGAGATCTACGGAGCCTCCGCGCCGGCGGAACCTGCCACGGCCATCCGTTCGGTGGCGCTCGGCAAGAACCGGATCCGGCTGGTGCTGACGACGGCGCAGGGTGCCGACCACCCCGCAGCTGCATATGTCGCGCAGCACGGTGACGGGGTGGCCAATATCGCGCTCACCACCCCCGATGCCAGGGAGGCATTCGCCGAGGCAGTGCGCCGGGGTGCCGCGGCGGTGGCGGAACCGGCCGAGCGGGACGGGCTGACAACGGCCTCGATCCGGGGCTTCGGAGATGTGATCCACACATTCGTGCAGCGTCCGGCCGGTCGTGATGTACGGGAACTCCCGGGTCTCTCGCCGGTTCCCGGGACGGGCACCCGGTTCGACAGCGGCCTGGGCGTGATCGACCACTTCGCCGTCTGCGTCGAAGCCGGGCAGCTCGCGCCCACCGTGGAGTTCTACGAAAAGGTCCTGGACTTCCAGATGATCTTCGAAGAGCGCATTCTGGTGGGCAGTCAGGCGATGGACTCCAAAGTGGTCCAGAGCCGATCCGGTTCCGTCACGCTCACCGTGATCGAGCCCGACACCTCGCTGGAGCCGGGGCAGATCGACAAGTTCCTGAAGAACCACGGCGGGGCCGGCGTCCAGCACATCGCTTTCACCGCGGACAGCATCGTGGAGTCCGTGGGCCTGCTCAAGTCGCAGGGTGTGTCCTTCCTGGGCACTCCGGATGCCTACTACCGGCTGCTGTCCATGGACCTGACCCGGTACTCGGTCTCCGAACTGAAGGAACTGGACATCCTGGTCGACGAGGACCATGACGGCCAGCTGTTCCAGATCTTCACCGCCTCGGTCCACCCGAACGGCACCTTCTTCATGGAGGTCATCGAGCGCCTGGGCGCCCGCACCTTCGGGAGCGGGAACATCAAGGCACTCTACGAGGCCGTCGAACGGCAGCGGGTCGAAGCGGAGGCTGAGAAGTAATGGCTCAGCAGCCCGGGGCGCCGGTCGACGGAGTGGGAACGCGGCCCGTGTGTGTGGAAGACCTGCAACGGTCGGCCGCCGCGCGGTTGGCGCCGGAGGTGTGGGACTTCATCGCCGGTGGCAGCGGCACGGAATCCACCCTGGAGGCCAACCGCGCGGCACTGGACAGCGTGTCACTGGTGCCCAGGGTGCTGGCAGGCGTCAAGAGGAGTGACACCGGTGCGCGGCTGCTGGGTACCTCGGCCGCGCTGCCGCTCGCGGTCGCGCCGATGGCGTACCAGCGTCTGCTGCACCCGGAGGGCGACCTCGCAGCCGCAGCGGGCGCTCTGGCGGCGCAGGTGCCCTTCGTCGTCAGCACCATCAGCAGTCATTCGCTGGAGGAGATCGCCGAGGTCGGGGCGGCCCTGTGGTTCCAGCTGTACTGGTTGCACGATCGCGGCCGGGTGGTCGAGCTGATTCGGCGCGCGGAACAAGTCGGCTGCCAGGCACTGATGGTGACCGTGGATGTCCCGATCATGGGCCGTCGGCTGCGCGACCTGCGCAACGAGTTCACGCTTCCCTCCTGGATCCGTAGCGCCAACCTGGAGCCCGACGGCCCTTCCGCAGCACATTCACGCCGACCCAACGAGTCGGCCGTGGCCGCGCACACGAATATCGCCTTCGACTCCACGTTCGGCTGGTCCGACCTGGAATGGATCCGGGAGCAGACCCGACTTCCCCTGGTGGTCAAGGGCATCCTCGACCCCAGGGACGCGGAACGGGCCGTCCGACTCGGGGCCGACGCGGTGGTGGTCTCCAACCACGGCGGCCGCCAGTTGGACGGTGCGCCGGCCAGCATCACCGCGCTGCCATGGGTGGTCGAAGCGGTGGACGGGCAGTGCCAGGTCCTCATGGACAGCGGTGTCCGCAGCGGCACCGACATCCTGCGAGCTCTGACGCTGGGCGCCGATGGCGTCCTGATCGGGCGTCCGGTGCTGTGGGGGCTGAGTACCGCCGGGGCGCAGGGAGTCACTCAGGTGCTCTCGATCCTGCGGACGGAGCTGGAGGAGGCCCTCCTCCTGGCCGGCTGTGCCGACCTGGCCGCCGCACGTACCTTGCGCTCGTCCGTCTCCGGTATGCGGGGCTGAATACCGCGTTCGCGGGCCGGCTGCGCGTACCTGCGGGCATCTTCTGTTCCCTCTGAACAAACTATGGAAGGGGAAAAAGTCATGCGTGACAAAAACGACCAAGAGTTCGATGTCGTGGTCGTCGGTGGTGGGCCGGGCGGTTCCACCGTGTCCACCCTGGTGGCTATGCAGGGTTACCGTGTTCTTCTCCTGGAGAAGGAAGAGTTCCCCCGCTACCAGATCGGGGAGTCCCTGCTGCCCTCGACGGTGCACGGTATCTGCAGACTCCTCGGCGTCTCGGAGGAGTTGGAGAAGGCCGCGTTCATGCCCAAGCGCGGAGGCACCTTCCGCTGGGGGAGCAGCCCCGAGCCGTGGACGTTCTCCTTCTCCGTTTCCGAGACCTTCTCGGGCCCGACCTCACTGGCCTACCAGGTCGAGCGGATGAAGTTCGACCAGATTCTCCTGGACAATGCGCGCAACAAGGGCGTCGAGGTCCGCGAGAAGAGCTCGGTGGTGGATGTCATCGAGGAGGACGGTCGCGTCTGCGGGGTGCTCTACGCCGACGCCGACGGGGTTCGGCACGAGGTGCGCAGCCGCTTCGTCGTGGACGCCTCCGGCAACAAGAGTCGCATCCAGAGCCGCATCGGCGGAACCCGGCACTACTCGGACTTCTTCCAGAACATTGCGCTCTTCGGGTACTTCGAGGGCGGGAAGCGGCTTCCCGCGCCCAACTCCGGCAACATCCTCTGCGCCGCCTTCGAGGCCGGCTGGTTCTGGTACATCCCGCTCACCGAGGAGCTCACCAGCGTCGGCGCGGTACTGCGGCGCGAGTCCCTGGACCGAGTGCAGGGGGACCGGGAGAAGGCCCTGATGGGCCTGATCGAGGAGTGCCCGCTCATCGCGGAGTACCTGTCCGGGGCGCACCGGGTGGAGAGCGGACCCTACGGCGAGATCCGGGTCCGCAAGGACTACTCGTACTGCCAGGACACGTTCTGGCGCCCCGGCATGGTCCTGGTCGGCGATGCGGCCTGCTTCATCGACCCGGTCTTCTCCTCCGGTGTCCACCTCGCCACCTACAGCGGTCTGCTGGCCGCTCGCTCCATCAACTCGACGCTGAGCGGGGACTTCGAGGAGACGAAGTGCTTCGAGGAGTACGAGGCCCGGTATCGGAACGAGTACTCGCTGTTCCATGACTTCCTGGTGGCGTTCTACGACATGCACCGGGACGAGGATTCGTACTTCTGGACCGCCAAGAAGGTCATGAACAGCTCGGCGCCCGGACTCGAGTCCTTCGTCGAACTGGTCGGCGGTGGCGCTTCACGCGAGGGCGGGCTGGTCAACGCCGCCTCCTACACCGAACAGCGCGAGTCCAGGTTCCGGGAGTTCTCCGAGCTGGCCGACCAGCCCGCGGGCGAGAACGGAACGGATCGCGATCTGTTCGACTCGACGCTCGTCCAGTCGGTACTTGAGGAGGGGGCCAGGATCCAGGTCCACGCCGCGCTGGGAGAGGTCGTCGACGACGAGGGTCCGATGCGGGAAGGCGGTCTTGTGCCGTCCGCCGACGGAATGCGCTGGGCGGATTTCCGCTACTGACCCTTCGGCCTGCGCTCCCTGGACGCGCTCAGGACCTTCCACGTGGCGGCGGAGGACGTGGTGCCGCGGCACTCCACGGAGGAAGGATCCCTCTCCATCACGTTCGCAGTGCCGGCGGTGCACGCCGGCCAGATCGTGCTGGAGCTGGGCCGAGCCGGTTGGCACGCTGAATCCGTCGGCCAGGTCTCCGGCGCGCGGAAGGCGGAAGCACTCGCCCGAACCCGGGCGCCGACCGGACGCGGCGTACCCGCCCCGATATCCGGCGGATATTCCGGCATGCCCTGTCCGGTCCGAATTGAATGACGTCGACTTCCGCTATTGTGCGGCGCCCGGGCGCGCGATAGCCTCCGAACAGAGGTTCCGCCGACCCGAGTGAGTCGGCCCTCATATCCGGAACGCCTGGCCGATCAGTTCCACGAGGCCGCGTTCTGTTCCTGGCACAGTTCCCCGCACGCATCTCGTCGGCCGGACCAGGCCCGACGTTCACAGCATTGAGACTGCGGATAGAGGACAGGTGAATGTACGCACAAAATGGCTCCATTGCTGACCCTCTTCGCGTGGCTATCATAGGCACGGGAAATATTGGCTGCGACCTGCTGCTCAAGGTCATGGCTTCGCCCCATCTCCGGTGCGATTCGTTCGCCGGCCGCCGTACCAGCTCGCCGGGTATAGAGCTCGCCGATTCCCGCGGGATCCCGACGACTGCCGGCGGGATCGACGCCCTTGCCGAGATGGCGGACCGGATCGACGTGGTCTTCGATGCGACGTCGGCCAAGGACGCGGAGCACAACTGGAAAATACTCGAAGGGCTGGGCGTCCCGGTCATCGACCTCACGCCGGCGCATCTCGGCAGGTTCTGTGTTCCGGCGCTGAACCTGGAGGAGTGCCTCGCCGAGCCGAACGTGAGCATGGTGACCTGCGGTGGACAGGCCGCAGTTCCCATCGCTCGCTGCTTCAGCGACGCTGCCGAAGACCTGGGCTACCTGGAGATCGCCACGGCCAGTTCGTCGGCGAGCGTCGGTCCGGCGACCAGGGCGAACATCGACGAGTACGCCTTCACCACGCAGAAGGCCACGCATGAGTTCTGCCGGGTGGACACCGCCAAGACGATTCTCATCATCAATCCGGCAGAGCCGGGAATCGTCATGCGGAACACCATTGCCGTACCGGATTCCGAGAACATCGACATGGAAGCGCTGCGCGTCTCGGTCGACAACATGGAGAAGCGGATCAACTCCTATGTCCCGGGCTACCGCGTCGTCGTTCCGCCGGTCGCCACCGGCGATCGCATCATGGTGACCATCGAAGTCGAAGGACTCGGTGACTGGTTGCCGCGCTACGCCGGAAATCTGGACGTCATCACCTGTGCAGCAGTGGCTGTTGCCGAGGGGCGAGCGGAGGCACGTCGATGAGGACACATTCCGAGCGGCAGCTCAAAATCTGCGACACGACCCTGCGGGACGGAAATCACGCCGTATCGCATCAGCTGGGTCGTACGGACATCGTGGCCTACGCCAGGGCCGCCGAGCTTGCGGGGGCCGACCTCCTTGAGGTCGGGCACGGCAATGGACTTGGCGCCTCGTCGCTCCAGGTCGGACGCGCCGCGCTGAGCGACGCGGAGATGCTCACCGCCGCGCGTGCCCAGTTGAAGGAGACGCGGCTCGGCGTCCTGTCCATCCCGGGGTTCGCGACGGTCGAACGCGATCTGAAGCCCGCACTGGACTGCGGAGTGGACGAGGTCAGGGTCGGTGCTCACTGCTCGGAAGCGGACGTGACCCGTCAACAGATCACCATGCTCCGGGCGATGGACGTCACCGTCAAAGGCTTGCTGCTGATGAGCCACATGGCGTCGACCAAGAAGCTCATCGAGCAGGCGCGGCTCATGGAGGGGTACGGAGCGAACGCGGTCATCCTGATGGACTCCGCCGGCGCGTACACACCGGCCGCAGTCGACGAGAAGGTCGGCGCGCTCGTCGAGGCGCTCGACATCGAGGTCGGCTTCCACGGGCACAACAACCTCGGCCATTCGGTGATGAACAGCATGGCTGCCATCAAGGCCGGCGCGACCATCGTGGATGTGACCGCGCGCGGCTTCGGCGCCGGAGCCGGCAACGCACCGCTCGAACTGGTCGCCGCGAACCTGCACCTGGAGCAGATCGAGACCAGGCTCCAGCTGTTCGCGGCACTCGACGCGGCCGATCTCGCGGAATCCACCTTCGTCAAGCGCATTCCGACGAACGACAGCGTCACCATCGCGAGCGGTATCGCCGGTGTCTTCTCCGGCTTCGCCGCGCCCACACGCCGCGCTGCGGAGCGCTTCCAGGTGGACCCTCGGGAAATCCTGATGGAGCTGGGCCGCAGGAGCGTCGTCGCCGGCCAGGAGGACGCCATCATCGAGGTGGCGATGGGGCTCGCCGAGAAGAACTCCCTGTACGACATAGTTTGATGGTCCTTCAGAAAATCGAGGAGCAAAAGTGAACGTGGATTCCGTACGCGAGGTGGGAGCGGATTATGCGGCGGTCGCCGCACTGCTCCAGATCGGCGCCGAGATCGGCGCGGACCAGGTGCTGGACTCGGGCCGTACGTTCGGTGTCGCGGACCTGGCCGGGGCGACGGGTCTTCCCCAGGACCGTCTCAGGGACTACGTCCATGCGCTGTCGGCCGCCGGGCTGCTGGTCGCCGAGGACGGGAGCGACCTGTACCGCCCCTCCGACGACTACGCGGACTGGCGGCACGAGGTCGGCTACCTGTCCTGGGCGCTGACGGCCAACAGTCCGTTCCTGCAGAACGCGCGGGCCTTCCTCGCCGGCAGCGAGTCCGCCGCCGACACCTATCGCCGTGACGGCCGCCGGGTGGCGGTCAGCTCGCGCTGGATCGGGGACCGGGCCTTCTACCCCGCCGTTGTCGAACGGGTCGTGGCCGCCGGCGCGAAGCGCGTCGTCGACCTCGGCGCGGGCGCGGCCGGTCTGCTCATCGACCTTCTCGTCCAGGACGACCGCCGTTCCGGGGTCGCCCTCGACCTGAGCCCTGCTGCCTGCGCCGCTGCGCGGGAAGCCGCGGGACGGGCCGGCGTGGACGATCGGCTGCAGGTCGTGGAGCGGTCGGTCGAGTCGCTGATCGCCGATCCCGGTCCGCTCGAAGGGGCGGATGTCATTCAGGCGTGCTTCGTGATGCACGACGTCCTGCAGAACGAATCCGTCTTCGAGGACGTGCTGCGCACGTGTCACAAAGCCCTCGCGCCCGGCGGCTTCCTGGCCGTGGTCGACGCGGTCTCGTACGGGCAGGAAGCCCGCGAGCGCAAGTTCAGCGCTCTCTTCACCTACCTGCACTCCGAATTCATGGGAGTCGGTCTGCCCACCGCGGACCAGTGGGTTGAGAAGTTCCGCAGCGCCGGCTTCTCGAATGTCGATTGCATATCAGAGATCATGCCGGGCGGCCGGCTGTTCCTGGCGACCAAGTAACTTCCCGAGGTCCGAATGGAGGCGCGCCGAGTTGGGAACAGTTGCGCCGACGACCTGCGCGGCGCCCAACTCGGCCACGAGCTATGCTTCATGATTCCCATGCCGTTCACGAGCAGCTGGCCGTCGAACTGTGGAACGCCAAGCGGGAGCGCAAGGCGATACCGCCCATCTCCGCTCGGTATCCTGAGTTCACTGCACAGGACGCCTACGCGATTCAGCGTACATTCCGCACCCTTGAACACAAGAACGGGGCGGTGCATGCCGGATACAAGATCGGCGCCACCAGCCTCGCCATCCAGGAGATGTTCGGCGTCGACCAGCCGGATTTCGGCTTCCTGACCGAAGGCATGCTTCTCGCCGACGGCGCCTGCCTCGACCCGGGATGGTTCATCTCACCCAAGGTCGAGGGGGAGATCGCGTTCCGGATCGGCGCCGACCTCTCCGATCCCCGTACGACGGCGGCGGATGTACTGGCCGTCACCACCGAGGTCTACCCGGCCCTGGAGGTGCTCGACAGTCGCATCGAGAACTGGGACATCGCGTGGGTGGACACCGTCGCGGACAACGCCTCGTCGGCCATGGCCGTCCTGGGTGCGGCCGTTGCCTTCGACGGGCGCGACCTCGCCGCCGAGACGATGGTGTTCGAGTCGGGTGACTTCGTGCAGACGGCGAAGGGCTCGGCCGTGCTGGGGCACCCGGCGGAGTCCGTGGCATGCCTGGTGCGCATCCTGGCCTCTTTCGGTGCGGGGATCGGTGCCGGCGACCTGGTCCTGGCCGGATCGCTGGCCGCAGCGGTCGATCTTGAGGCAGGCGCCACCGTCAGGGCGTCATTCGGGTCCCTGGGATCCGTGTCCCTCTCTGTTTTCGGCAAGTGAGTTCTTTTGCAGCTCTCTCCGTGCGACACACGCGCGACCCCAGTACCGAAAGGGAGTGATTGGTAATGCAAACGTCAGATGCTGTTGTTTTTGCCGAGGATCGGTCGTTTGAGTCGCACGCGGCGTTGGTCGGCGGTTCGGTGCAGGCGGCTTTTGCGGCTCAGGTGCTGCGGTCCCCGGATGCGGTGGCGGTGCGGTGTGCGGGGCGGGAGTTGTCGTACCGGGAGTTGGACGAGCGGGCGAACCGGTTGGCGCACGGGTTGGTGGGTCTGGGGGTGGGTGCGGAGGCGCCGGTGGCGGTGCTGATGGAGCGTTCGGTGGACCTGGTGGTGGCGCTGCTGGCGGTGCTGAAGGCCGGGGCGTTCTATCTGCCGTTGCACAGTGGCTCTCCGCTGGAGCGGATGCAGTGGATCGTCGACGAGACCTGTGCGCCGGTGCTGCTGGCCGACGCCGCGACGCGTGGCCGTGGCCTGCCCACCGCTGACACCGTGCTGCTGGTCGACGATGACGAGGAGTTGGCCGGGCTGCCGAGTGGTGATCCGGGGGTGGCGGGCCGGCCGGAGCAGTTGGCGTATGTGATGTACACGTCTGGTTCGACGGGGCGTCCCAAGGGGGTGGCGGTGACGCACCGGGACATCCTGGAGTTGGTGGTGGACGGGATGTTCGGGCCGGGTGCGCACGAGCGGGTGCTGATGGTGGCTCCGTATGCGTTCGATCCCTCGACCTACGAGTTGTGGGTGCCGTTGCTGCACGGTGGGCGGACGGTGGTGACGCCCGAGGGTGATCTGAGTGTGGCGACGCTGGCGCGGTTGATCGCGGAGGAGCGGATCACCGGGCTGCAGGTGACGGCGGGTCTGTTCCGGGTGATGGCGGAGGAGGACCCGGGCTGCTTCGCCGGTGTCCGGGAAGTGATCACCGGTGGTGACGTGATCTCGCCGACCGCCGTCCGCCGGGTCCTGGAACACTGCCCCGACACCCTCGTGCGCTGCGCCTACGGCCCCACCGAGACCACCCTGTTCGCCACCCAGCACCCCTGGACCGCGACCGACACCGTACCCGCGCCGATCCCGGTCGGGCGTCCGCTGGACGGCATGCGGGCCTATGTCCTGGACGACATGCTTTCGCTGGTGCGGCCGGGTGTGGCCGGGGAGCTGTATCTGGCGGGTGCGGGGCTGGCCCGGGGCTACTTCGGGCGGGCGGACCTGACGGCGGAGCGGTTCGTGGCCGATGCCTTCGGTCCGGCCGGCGGCCGGATGTACCGCACCGGGGACCTGGCCCGCTGGTCCGACGAGGGGCTGCTGGAGTTCGTGGGCCGGGTCGACGACCAGGTCAAGATCCGCGGGTTCCGCATCGAACTCGGCGAGATCGAAGCGGTACTGGGCCGCTTCCCGGGACTGTCGCAGGTGGCGGTGGTGGCCCGCGAGGACCAGCCGGGCGACAAGCGCCTGGTGGCCTACCTCGTCGCCGAGACCGGCACCGACGCCCCGAACACCGTGGACACCGTCGACACCGACGCGCTGCGCGCGCACACCGCCGGCCTGCTGCCGGAGTACATGGTCCCCACCGCGTTCCTCGTGCTCGACCAACTCCCGCTGACCACCAACGGCAAGGTCGACTACCGGGCCCTGCCCGTCCCGGACATGTCGACGACCACCCGGACCGGGCGGGGCCCGCGCACCCCGCGCGAGGAGATCCTGTGCGGCCTGTTCGCCGAGCTCCTGGGCGTGCCCACGGTCGGCATCGACGACAGCTTCTTCGAGTTGGGCGGCCACTCCCTGTTGGCGACCCGCCTGGTCAGCCGCATCCGAGCGATCCTGGGTGTGAAGCTCTCGATTCGCAGCCTGCTCAAGACTCCCACCGTGGCCGCTCTGTCGAACCTGGGCCAGGCGGACAGCGAGGAACAGGACAGCGGACTGGAGCCCGTGCTGAACCTGCGGCCGGTCGGCAGCCGTCCGCCGCTGTTCTGCGTGCACCCCGGCGGCGGCATGGCCTGGTGCTACGCCGGGCTGCTGCGCTACGCCCCGAAGGAGCACCCGGTGTACGGGCTCCAGGCCCGTGGACTGGCCGGGGACGAGCCTTTCCCCGCCGATATGGATGAGTTGATCGAGGACTACCTCGGCCGAATCCGAGCGATCCAGCCGTCCGGCCCGTACGCCCTCCTGGGCTGGTCCTTCGGCGGCAAGGTCGCCCACACCCTGGCGGCCCGCCTCCAGCAGGAGGGCGAGCAGGTGTCCCTGCTGGCCGTGCTCGATGCCGGCATCGGAGGACACGCCGGCGCGGACAGTACGCGCAGCCAGCGCGATCTCCTGGAACTCGCGTTCGACGGAATCGGAGCCTTCTACGCCGAGCCGGGTGACGAGCCGATCGAGATGCCGCGAATCCTCGAGATTCTCAAGTCCCATGGCGGAACACTGGCCAGCCTTGAGGAGCGGACTGTCGCCGCTCTCATCGACATCACGGAGAACAACCTCAGGATCAGCCGGGCGACAGCCACCGAGCGGTTCGACGGCGACATGCTCTTCTTCGAGGCGGCCGGGCCGGACGGTGCGGCCACCGGACTTGCGGAGGTCTGGGAGCCGTATGTGAGCGGCCGAATCGAAAAGCACGTCACTCCGTTCAAGCACATGCAACTGATGAGTGCGGACGCACTTGCGGACATTGCTCCGGTTCTGGCTCGGGCGCTGAAGAAGTAGTTCTGACGAAATGAAGCAGGCAAGGAGCCATTTGATGTCCGACAATCCGAAGCCCAACAGGTCGATGCTGCACCGGGGGCGGGTGCTGCGCGTCGAATGGGTGACCCCCGGCATGGCACGGGTCGTGCTCGGCGGTGAGAGCCTGCAAGGGTTCGCGGCCGGGCAGTACACCGATCACTACGTCAAGTTGATTTTCCCTCTGGAGGAAGTGCAGTACCCCGAGCCGTTCGACATCTCGGCGATTCGCCGGGAGCTTCCCCGGGAGCAGTGGCCCAAGACCCGGACCTACACGGTCCGCGGCTGGGACCCGGAGGCCGTCGAACTGTCCGTGGACTTCGTCCACCACGGTGAAAGCGGTCTGGCCGGCCCCTGGGCCGCGAAGGTCAAGCCCGGGGAGGAGATCTACTTCAGCGGTCCCGGCGGCGGCTACTCGCCCAGTGCAGAGGCCGATTGGCATCTGTTCATCGGGGACGAGAGCGCCCTGCCCGCGATCGGGGCCTCCCTGGAGGCGTTGCCGTCAGGAGCGGTCGCCAAGGCGTTCATCGAGGTCTCCGGTCCGGAAGAGGAACAGGAGATCCGGACACCGGCCGATGCCGACATCAGCTGGCTGCACCGCGGGGAGCGTCAGATCGGCGACGCGCTCCAGGAGGCTGTCTCCGCGTCGGACTTCCCGGCCGGAACGGTGCATGCCTTCGTCCACGGTGAGGCGCACTTCGTGAAGGCGCTGCGGCATCACCTGCGGATAGAGCGCGGGCTGGCAAGCGATCAGCTGTCCATTTCCGGCTACTGGCGACGCGGGGCGGACGAAGACGGCTGGCAGTCCTCGAAGTCCGAGTGGAACCGTGACGTGGCGGACCCGCCGGCGTAGGTCCTTTCCATGACGTCGGTGGCCTCGTCCGACTCTTCGCGGGCGGCGAGGTCACCGAGGATCCAGTGCACGTTCCCTTTGCCCGGCCGACCGGAAGTCGCGCGACCCCAATACCGAGAGAGAGTAATTGGCAATGCGTGCTGCAGATGCTGTTGTTTTTGCCGAGGACCGGCCGTTCGAGTCGAGCGCGGCGTTGATCGGCGGTTCGGTGCAGGCGGCTTTTGCGGCTCAGGTGCTGCGGTCCCCGGATGCGGTGGCGGTGCGGTGTGCCGGGCGGGAGTTGTCGTACCGGGAGTTGGACGAGCGGGCGAACCGGTTGGCGCACCGGCTGCTGGGTCTGGGGGTGGGGTCGGAGGCGCCGGTGGCGGTGCTGATGGAGCGCTCGGTGGACCTGGTGGTGTCGCTGCTGGCGGTGCTGAAGGCCGGGGCGTTCTACCTGCCCCTGCACAGTGGCTCTCCGCTGGAGCGGATGCAGTGGATCGTGGACGAGACCTCCGCGCCGGTGCTGCTGGCCGACCGGGCGATGCGTGGCCGTGGCCTGCCTGCTGCTCCGGTGGTGCTGCTGGTGGACGAGGACGAGGAACTGGCCGGGTGCCCGGTCGGTGACCCGGGCGTGGTGACTCGGCCGGAGCAGCTGGCGTACGTGATGTACACGTCGGGTTCGACCGGGCGTCCCAAGGGGGTGGCGGTCACCCACCGGGACGTGCTGGAGCTGGTCGTGGACAGCATGTTCGAGCCGGGCGCGCACGAGCGGGTGCTGATGGTCATTCCCTACGCGTTCGATCCCTCGATCTATGGCTTGTGGGTGCCGCTGCTGCACGGCGGGCGGACGGTCATCACGCCGGAGGGCGATCTGAGCGTGGCGACGCTGACCCGGCTGATCGCTGACGAGGCGATCACCGCCCTGGACGTCTCCGCAGGTCTGTTCCAGGTGATGGCGGAGGAGGACCCGGGCTGTTTCGCGGGTGTGCGGGAGGTGATCACGGGTGGTGACGTGGTCTCGCCCACCGCGGTGCGGCGGGTGCTGGAGCACTGCCCGGACATCGTGGTGCGCAGCGCGTACGGTCCCACCGAGACCACGCTGTACGCGACGCAGCAGCCGTGGACCTGCGGCAGCGAGGTGCCGGCGCCGCTGCCGATCGGGAGTCCGCTGGACGGGAAGCGGGCCTATGTCCTCGATGAGGACCTGTCGCTGGTCCCGGCAGGCGTGGCCGGGGAGCTGTATCTGGCGGGTGCGGGGCTGGCCCGGGGGTACTTCGGGCGCCCGGACCTGACGGCGGAGCGGTTCGTGGCCGACCCCTTCGGCCCGGTCGGCAGCCGGATGTACCGCACCGGCGACCTGACCCGCTGGTCGAGCGAGGGCTTGCTGGAGTTCTTGGGCCGGGTCGATGACCAGGTGCAGATCCGCGGGTTCCGGATCGAGCTGGGCGAGATCGAGGCGGTACTGGGCCGTTTTCCGGAGCTGTCACAGGTCATGGTCATCGCTCGGGAGGACCAGCCGGGTGACAAGCGTCTGGTGGCCTATGTGGTCGCGGAGTCGGGCCATGGCAGCGGGGTGGATGTCGGGGCGCTGCGGGTGCAGGCGGCCGGGCTGTTGCCGGAGTACATGGTGCCCTCGGTGTTCGTGGTGCTGGACCGGCTTCCGCTGACCACCAACGGGAAGCTGGACCGGCGGGCGCTGCCTGCTCCCGAGCTGCCGGCGGCCGGGGCGGGGCGTGGTCCTCGGTCCCTGCGGGAGGAGGTCCTGTGCGCGCTGTTCGCGGACGTCCTGGGCGTGCCTTCGGTCGGTATCGACGACCACTTCTTCGAGCTGGGGGGGCACTCCCTCCTGGCCACCCGGCTGGCCGGCCGGATACGTTCGGTGCTGGGGGCCGAGGTGGCGGTGCGGACCCTGTTCGAGGCGCCCACGGTCGCCGCCCTCGCCGACCGGGTCGCGGAGGCGGGTTCGGCCAGGCCCGCGCTGACCGCGATGGCACGCCCGGAGCGGATCCCGCTGTCCCCGGCCCAGAACCGGCTGTGGTTCCTCGACAAGCTCGAAGAGACGAGCGCCACCTACAACCTTCCCCTCGCCGTGCGTCTGTCGGGGCAACTGGACCGGGCCGCGCTGGAGGCCGCGCTCGAAGACGTGGTGGACCGGCATGAGAGCCTCCGTACCGTCTTTCCCGAGGATGCCCAGGGGGTGCCGTTCCAGCAGATCCTGCCGGCGGCTCGGGCGATGCAGGACTTCGAGGTGGTGCAGACCGACGAGGCCGCCCTGCCCGCGGAGATCTCGGCTCTCGCCGGGGAACGCTTCGATCTGGCGGTGGACTCGCCGGTCCGCTTCCGGCTGTTCGCCCTGTCGGAGACCGAGCACGTCCTGTTCCTGCTCATGCATCACATCGCCTGCGACGGATGGTCGCTGGCTCCGCTGACCCGTGACATCAGCCTTGCCTATGCGGCACGGTGCACGGGGGCGGAGCCGTCGTGGTCGGTGCCGCCGGTGCAGTACGCGGACTACACGCTGTGGCAGCGTGAGGTCCTCGGTGCGGAAGCGGACCCCGACTCCCTGGTGAGCGAGCAGCTGGCCTTCTGGACCCGGGCCCTGGACGGCATCCCGGACCAGCTCGAGCTGCCCTTCGACCACTCCCGGCCGAAGGCGTCCAGCTATCGCGGCGACTCGGTCTTCTTCGAGCTGGACGCAGAGCTGCACCAACGCCTGATCAGTCTGGGCCGCACCCATCAGGCCAGTCTGTTCATGGTGGTGCAGGCTGCCTTCGCCGCATTGCTCTCCCGGCTGGGCGCGGGGCACGACATTCCGGTGGGCACCCCCATTGCCAACCGGACTGACGAGGCGATGGGCGACCTGGTCGGATTCTTCGTGAACACCCTGGTGATCCGGACCGACACCGCCGGCGATCCCTCCTTCCGGCAGTTGCTGGCTCGGGTACGAGAGGTGTCCCTGGAGGCCTTCGCCCACCAGGACGTCCCCTTCGAGTACGTGGTGAACGAGCTCAACCCGGAGCGCTCCACTGCTCAGCACCCCCTCTTCCAGGTGCTGCTGGCCATGCAGAACAACACCTCCGCCTGGCTGGACCTTCCGGGCCTGACCTCGGAGGTGAGTCTGGGTGACACCGACGTTGCCAAGTTCGATCTCACCCTTGAACTCTTCGAGCAGCACGCGGAGGACGGCGCCCCCGTCGGCATCAGCGGACGGTTGGGCTATGCCCTCGATCTGTTCACCGCGGATACCGCACAACGGATCGCGGCCGGTTTCAACAGACTGCTCGCCGAGGTCGCGGTGGAGCCGGACCTGCCGCTGAGCCGGATCGGCCTCCTCTCTGCGGAGGAGCACCGACAGCTCGTCATCGAGTGGAATGACACGACGGCGCCGTATCCCGACAACACCACCGTGCACCAGCTGTTCCAGGACCAGGCCGCCAGAACTCCCGACGCGACAGCGGTGTTCTGCGGCGAGGAGGCGTTGACCTACCGCGAGCTCGACCTGCGGGCGAACCAGCTCGCCCATCACCTGATCGACCGGGGGGTGCAGGCGGAGCAGTTGATTCCCATCTGTGTCGAGCGGGGAATCGACGCGGTCGTCGCCGTCCTGGGCGTGCTGAAGGCAGGCGCTGCCTATGTGCCGCTCAACCACGAGTACCCCGTGCATCAGCTGGAGTTCATGGTGGCCGATGTGGAGGCGTCGCTGGTCATCACCCATGCCCACCTCCAGGGCCGGCTGGGAGCGATCACCGCCGAGCGAGTGCTGATCGACCGGGACTGGCACGAGATCGCCACCCGGCCGCACACGGACCCAGCCGTGCCGGTCCGCCCGGACAGCCTGTTCCACGTCATCTACACCTCCGGCTCCACCGGTACTCCGAAGGGCGTCATGATCGAGCACCGCTCGATCTGTCGGCTGGTCGACAGCGACGTGTTCGCCGGCATCGGGCCCGGCCACGTGGTCGCCCATCCTTCGAACTTCGCCTGGGACGCCTTCACCTTCGAATGCTGGCCCGCGCTGACGTCCGGAGCTGCCATGGCAGTGATGGACAAGAAGATCCTTCTTGACGCCGTTGAGCTCAAGGCTGCTCTGCGCCGCTGCGGAGTGACGATGATGTGGCTCACGGCGCCGCTGCTCCGCCAGCACCTGCTGGACTGCCCCGACCTCCTTGCCGACGTTCAGTACGTGTTCTACGGCGGCGAGGCCATCGAGCGGTCGGTGGTGGACCAGCTGGTGGCCGGGCCATGGGCCCCCGAGCACCTGATTCACGGGTACGGCCCGACCGAGGCGACGGTGTTCACCTCGTGCTACCGGGTGGATCGGAGCACCCCCCGGTCCGGGCAGATCCCCATCGGTCGACCGCTGACGAACACCGAGGTGTTCGTCATGGACGAGAACGGCGCCCTGCTGCCCCCAGGGGTGCCCGGTGAACTGTGGGTCGGCGGCCCCGGCGTGGCCCGGGGCTACTGGAACCGCCCGGCGCTGACCGAGGAGCGGTTCATCAAGCACCCGTTCTCGCCTGATCCTCAGGCACGGGTGTACCGCACCGGTGACGTGGTGCGGTGGCGGGCGGATGGGCTGCTGGAGTTCGTGGGCCGGGTCGACGACCAGGTGAAGATCCGCGGGTTCCGGATCGAGCTGGGTGAGATCGAGGCGGTGCTGGGTCGTTTCCCGGGGCTGTCGCAGGTGGCGGCCGTGGTACGGGAGGACCAGCCGGGTGACAAGCGCCTGGTGGGCTACGTGGTCGCGGAGTCGGGCCACGGCAGCGGGGTGGATGTCGGGGCCCTGCGTGCGCAGGCGGCCGGTCTGCTGCCGGAGTACATGGTGCCCTCGGCGTTCGTGGTGCTGGACCGGCTTCCGCTGACCACCAACGGGAAGCTGGACCGGCGGGCACTGCCCGCTCCCGAGCTGCCGGCGGCCGGGGCGGGGCGTGGTCCTCGGTCCCTGCGGGAGGAGGTCCTGTGCGCGCTGTTCGCGGACGTCCTGGGCGTGCCTTCGGTCGGCATCGACGACCACTTCTTCGAGCTGGGGGGTCACTCCCTCCTGGCCACCCGGCTGGCCAGCCGGATACGTTCGGTACTGGGGGCCGAGGTGGCGGTGCGGACCCTGTTCGAGGCGCCCACGGTCGCCGCCCTCGCCGACCGGGTCGCGGAAGCGGCTTCGGCCAGGCCCGCACTGACCGCGATGGCACGCCCGGAGCGGATCCCGCTGTCCCCGGCCCAGAACCGGCTGTGGTTCCTCGACAAGCTCGAAGAGACGAGCGCCACCTACAACGCTCCGGTGGCCTTCCGGCTCGTCGGGCAGCTGAACGCCGATGTGCTGGAGCAGGCATTGGGCGACGTGGTGGCACGGCACGAGAGCCTGCGGACGGTGTTCCAGGAGGTGGACGGGGGAGCGGTCCAGGTGGTCCTGGACAAGGAAGCCGCCGGCGTGGAACTGCATCGGGTCACCTGTGGCGCGGACGAGTTGGACGCGGTGCTGCGGGAGGCCGGCCAGTACGTGTTCGACCTGTCGGCCGGGCTTCCGCTGCGGGCGACGTTGTTCACCGTCGAACCCGATGAGCAGGTCCTGCTGCTGCTCATGCACCACATCGCCAGTGACGGCGGATCGATGGGGCCGCTGGGGCGCGATCTGGAGGTCGCATTCCGGGCCCGGCTCCAGGGGCTCGAACCGTCGTGGCCGGCGCTGCCGGTGCAGTACGCGGACTACACCCTGTGGCAGCGTGAGCTCCTCGGCGCGGAGGAGGACCCCGACTCCCTGGTGAGTGAGCAACTGGCCTTCTGGACCCGGGCCCTGGACGGAATCCCGGACCAGCTCGATCTGCCCTTCGACCGCCCCCGGCCGAAGGCGGCCAGCTACCGCGGTGACTCGGTCTTCTTCGAGCTGGACGCAGAACTGCACCGCGGGATGGCTGAGCTGGCACATTCGACCGGCGCCACCACGTTCATGGTGGCGCAGGCAGCACTGGCGGTGGCGCTGACCAAGATGGGCGCGGGGACGGACATCCCGATCGGAACCCCGGTCGCAGGACGCGCCGACGAGGCACTGGACGACCTCATCGGCTTCTTCGTCAACACCCTGGTCCTGCGGACGGACACCTCGGGGAATCCGACGTTCCTGGAACTGCTGGCGCAGGTCCGGGAGGCTGACCTGGCCGCGTACTCCCACCAGGACGTGCCGTTCGAGCGGCTGGTCGAGGCGGTCAACCCCCAGCGCTCACTGGCCCGCCACCCGTTGTTCCAGGTCCTGCTCAACCTTCAGGCCGGCGAGGGCAATGCCCTGGACCTGCCCGGCCTGACAGCCCAGGAGATCGTCGGGAAGCAGCAGACGGCGAAGTTCGACCTGTCGCTGAACTTCCTGATGCAGTACACCGATCAAGGTCTTCCCGGGCCCGTGCGGGCATATGTCACGTACGCCGCAGACCTGTTCGACCGGGAGACCGTGGAGCGGCTGTTCGCCCGCCTCGTACGTGTCCTGGAATCCGTTGCTGCTGATCCGGCACGGACGATCAGTCAAATCGACGTGATCGATGCGCACGAGCGGGTGCGGTTGTTGGAGTCGTGGGCTGGGGTGGTGCCTGGTGGGGGGCTGGGTGCGGGTTCGGTGCAGGCGGCTTTCGCGGCTCAGGTGCTGCGGTCCCCGGACGCGGTGGCGGTGCGGTGCGCGGGGCGGGAGTTGTCGTACCGGGAGTTGGACGAGCGGGCGAACCGGCTGGCGCACCGGCTGCTGGGTCTGGGGGTGGGTGCCGAGGCGCCGGTGGCGGTGCTGATGGAGCGCTCGGTGGACCTGGTGGCGGCGCTGCTGGCGGTGCTGAAGGCCGGGGCGTTCTACCTCCCCCTGCACAGCGGCTCTCCGCTGGAGCGGATGCAGTGGATCCTCGACGAGACCCGCGCACCGGTCCTGCTGGCCGACACCGCCATGCGCGACCGCGGCCTGCCCACCGCCGACACCGTGCTGCTGGTCGACGACGACGAGCAACCGACCGGCCTGCCGGCCACCGACCCCGGGGTGGCGACCCGGCCGGAGCAGCTCGCCTATGTGATGTACACCTCGGGTTCGACGGGGCGTCCCAAGGGGGTCGCGGTGACCCACCGCGACATCCTGGAGCTGGTGGCGGACACGATGTTCGGGCCCGGTGCGCGCGAGCGGGTGCTGCTGCTGGCCTCCTACGCGTTCGACCCCTCGACCTACGCCCTCTGGGTGCCGCTGCTGCACGGCGGACGGACCGTCATCACACCGCAGGGCGAGCTGGGCGTCGCGGAACTGGCCCGGCTGATCGTCCAGGAGGGCATCACCGGCCTGGACATCACCGCCGGCCTGTTCCGGGTCCTGGCCGAGGAGGACCCCGGCTGCCTCGCCGGCGTCCGGGAAGTGATCACCGGCGGCGACCTGATCTCCCCCACCGCCGTGCGCCGGGTCCTGGAACACTGCCCGGAAACTGTCGTGCGCTGCGCCTACGGCCCCACCGAGACCACCCTGTTCGCCACCCAGCACCCCTGGACCGCGACCGACACCGTACCGGCGCCGATACCCGTCGGACGCCCGCTGGACGGCATGCGCGCCTACATCCTGGACGACACCCTCTCACTGCTGCCCCCCGGCGTCGCCGGAGAGCTGTACCTGGCCGGCGCGGGGCTGGCCCGCGGCTACTTCGGGCGCCCGGACCTGACGGCGGAGCGCTTCGTGGCCGATGCCTTCGGCCCGGCCGGCGGCCGGATGTACCGCACCGGCGACCTCGCCCGCTGGTCCGGCACAGGACTGCTGGAGTTCGTGGGCCGCGCCGACGACCAGGTCAAGATCCGCGGGTTCCGCATCGAACTCGGCGAGATCGAGGCCGTACTGGGCCGCTACCCCGGCCTGTCCCAGGTCGCGGTCGCCGCCCGCGAGGACCACCCCGGCGACAAGCGCCTCGTCGCCTACCTCGTCGCCCAGACCGGCAACCACACCCCGGACACCGTGGACACCGAGGCGCTGCGCGCGCACACCGCCGGCCTGCTGCCCGAGTACATGGTCCCCACCGCCTTCCTGGTCCTGGACCGGCTCCCGCTGACCGCCAACGGCAAGGTCGACCACAAGGCCCTGCCCGCCCCCGACCAGCCCACCGCCGGCACCGGACGCACCCCACGAACCCCCCAGGAGGAAACCCTCTGCCGACTGTTCGCCGAAACCCTCGCCGTACCCGCCGTCGGCATCGACGACAACTTCTTCGAACTCGGCGGCCACTCCCTCCTCGCCACCCGCCTCATCAGCCGCATCCGCACCACCCTGAACACCGAACTCCCAGTACGCACCCTCTTCGAAACCCCCACCATCGCCACCCTCACCGACCGGATCACCGAAGCGGGTTCAGCCAGGGCCGCGTTGACCGCGATGGAGCGTCCGGCACGGATTCCGCTGTCGCCGGCGCAGAACCGGCTGTGGTTCCTGAACAAGCTGGAGGGGGCGAATGCCACGTACAACGTCCCGGTGGCGTTCCGGATCACCGGGCACCTGGACGCGGATGTTCTCGAACAGGCATTGAACGATGTGGTGGTACGGCACGAGAGTCTGCGGACGGTCTTCCAGGAGATCGACGGAAGCTCGGCCCAGGTAGCGCTGGGAACCGACGCCGTCGATGTGAGGCTGCGCCAGGTCACCTGTCCAGTAGGTGAGTTGCACACAGCACTGCGCGATGCGGGACAGTACGTGTTCGACCTGGCCGCCGAGCTGCCGCTCCGGACGACGCTGTTCACCGTCGGCCCGGACGAGCACGTCCTGCTGCTGCTGGTGCACCACATCGCGAGCGACGGCGCCTCCATGGGTCCGCTCGGACGTGACCTGGAGACCGCGTTCCGCGCCCGGCTCCAGGGGCAGGCGCCGACGTGGTCCGCGCTCCCGGTGCAGTACGCCGACTACACCCTGTGGCTGCACGAACTCCTCGGCGCGGAGGAGGACCCCAGCTCCCTGGTGAACGGCCAGCTGGACTTCTGGAAGCGGGCCCTGGACGGGATTCCGGACCAGCTCGATCTGCCTTTCGACCGGCCTCGGCCGAAGGTGGCCGGCTACTGCGGTGACACCGTGCCGATCAGGATCGACGCCGAGCTGCACCGTGCGCTGCTCGGCCTGGCCCAGGAGACCAACACCACGCTGTTCATGGTGCTCCAGGCCGCACTCGCCACTCTGCTGAGCCGGCTGGGCGCGGGCTCGGACATCCCCCTGGGAACCCCGGTCGCCGGACGCACCGACGAAGCACTCGACGACCTCGTCGGCTTCTTCGTCAACACCCTGGTCCTGCGGAACGACACCTCCGGCAACCCGACCTTCCGGGAACTGCTCGCCCGGACCCGGGAGACCGACCTGGCCGCCTACTCCCACCAGGACGTACCCTTCGAACGACTGGTGGAGGCGATCAACCCCCAGCGGTCGTTGGCCCGCCACCCCTTGTTCCAGGTCATCTTCGGCGTGGAGGCCGCCGGCGACGGTGCGCTGAACCTGCCCGGGCTGACCGTGGCTCAGGAACCGGTCCCGTTCGAGTTCAGCAGGTTCGACCTGGGCTTCAACTTCACCGAGCAGTACGGGATCGACAGCCGTCCGGCCGGAATCGGCGGCCTGCTGCACTACAGCACGGACCTGTTCGACCAGGAGAGCGTCGAAGCCCTGGTGACCCGGATGGTGCGGGTGGTGGAAGCGGCGGTCGCGGATCCGGACCGCCCGCTCGGCCGGATCGAGATCCTTTCCGCGCAGGAGCAACGGCAGGTTCTGGGGGAGTGGAACGACACCGGGGCCGAGCTCGCGGACGCGACCCTTCCCGTGCTCTTCCAGTCGCAGGTTGCCCTGACACCCGAGCGCCCGGCAGTCCTGGCCTCGGACGCCGATCTGAGCTACGGCGAGCTGAACGAGCGGGCCAACCGCCTGGCCCACCACCTGATCGCACACGGGGTCGGCCCCGAGCAGTTCGTCGCTCTCGCTCTGCCGCGCACCGCGCAGACCCTGGTGGCGCTGCTCGCCGTGCTCAAGGCGGGTGCTGCCTACATGCCCGTCGACCCCACGTACCCGGCGGACCGGATCGCCTACCTGCTGCAGGACGCCGATCCGGCGCTCGTCCTCACCGTCGAGGAGACCGAGGGAATGTTCCAGGGCGGCTCCCGGACTCCGCGCCTGGTCCTGGACGCTCCCGAGGTCGTCGCCGCCCTGGAGGGCCGGCCCGCCACCGACCCGACCGACCGTGATCGGTGCAGCGTCCTGCAACCGCTGCACCCGGCGTACGTCATCTACACCTCGGGCTCCACCGGCCGTCCCAAGGGCGTTGTGGTCACCCATGCCAACGTGGCCAACCTGGTCGCCTGGGCGCGTGCCGAGTTCGGTGCCGAACCTCTGGCTCATGTCCTGTTCACCACGTCGCTCAACTTCGACGTCTCCGTGTTCGAGATGTTCGGACCGCTGCTGACCGGCGGTCGCATCGAGGTGCTTCGTGATCTGCTGGCCCTGGGCGACCGGAGCGCTGACCAGGGTTCTGGGGTCCTGGTCAGTGGAGTTCCGTCCGCGCTTGCCCGGATCGTGTCCCAGGGCGATGTCCGCACCAGGGCGGAGACCGTGGTGTTCTGCGGCGAGGCACTGACTTCCCAGGCTGCCGCCGTGGTCAAGGACGAGCTCCGGGCCGACCGCGTGTACAACATCTACGGCCCGACCGAGGCCACGGTGTACGCCACGGTGTGGTCCACGGATGCCCCCCTCACGGAGGCGCCGTCGATCGGCCGCCCGCTGCGCAACACGCAGACCTACGTCCTGGACGGCAATCTGCAGCCGGTTCCGGCCGGGGTGGCCGGGGAGCTGTATCTGGCGGGTGCCGGGTTGGCCCGGGGGTACTTCGGACGTCCGGACCTGACGGCGGAGCGGTTCGTGGCCAATCCGTTCGGTCCGGCCGGGAGCCGGATGTACCGCACCGGCGACCTGGCCCGCTGGTCGGGTGAGGGGCTGCTGGAGTACCTGGGCCGGGTCGACGACCAGGTGAAGATCCGCGGCTTCCGCATCGAACTCGGTGAGATCGAAGCGGTACTGGGCCGCTTCCCGGGGCTGGCGCAGGTGGCGGTGGTGGCCCGGGAGGACCAGCCGGGCGACAAGCGCCTGGTGGGCTATGTGGTCGCCGAGGCCGGGAGCGACGGGGTGGACACCGAGGCCCTGCGCACCCGTGCGGCCGGTCTGCTGCCGGAGTACATGGTGCCCTCCGCATTCGTGGAGCTGGAGCGGCTGCCGTTGACCGCCAACGGCAAGCTGAACCGGCGGGCCCTGCCCGCGCCCCGGTACGAGGCGGACCTGGCCGGCCGGGGTCCGCGGACCCCGAGGGAGGAGATCCTGTGCGGGCTGTTCGCGGAGGTCCTGGGCGTGCCCGCGGTCGGAATCGACGACAACTTCTTCGAGTTGGGCGGCCACTCCCTGCTGGCAGTCCAACTGATCGGTCGCATCCGGGATGTCCTCGGCGACACGCTCGCCATTCGCGCGCTCTTCGCCGCGCCCACCGCTGCCACTCTGGCCGAACAGCTGGGACACTCCTCGGCCGGAGAGGAGTTCGAGGTGCTCCTGCCGATCAAGGACCATGGCGGCAGCTCGGCGACGTTCTGCGTCCACCCGGTGAGCGGTATCGGCTGGTGCTATTCGCCACTGGCTGGAATCGCCTCCCCGGGAGACTCCGTATATGCCCTCCAGGCGCGGGGCATGGACGGTGGGGAGGCACTTCCGGATTCGATACGGGAGATGGCGGCGGACTATGTCCGGCAGATTCGTGCGGTAAGGGAATCGGGTCCGTACCGCCTGCTGGGCTGGTCCTTCGGCGGCGTCGTCGCCCATGAGATGGCCGTCCAGCTGAGGGCTCAGGGCGAGCAGGTGGAGACCCTCGCACTGCTGGACTCCTACCCCGCACACGAGACCGGGGCGCCGCTCCCCATCGCCGAGGAGGAGGTGGTGGCGGGCCTGGCCGAGTTCTTCGGGGTGCAGGCCGAGGACGGCTCGGAGGCACTCACGATGACAGGGATGGTGGCGGCGCTGCACCGCGACCGAAGCCTGTTCGCCGAACTCGCCGAGCGGCACCTCGCGGACATCGCCGCGATATACCGGAACAATCACCGGATCATGACGGAGCACATTCCCGGAGAATTCGACGGCGACGTCAAGTTCTACGAGGCGGAACACGGAAAGCCCGCCGACGTGCCCGCTGCGACCGTCTGGAACGAGTACGTGTCGGGCCGGCTCGAAGTCGCGCGCATCGCCTGCAGCCATGCGGAGATGGCCCGACCGGACTCGCTGGCCGAGATATGGCAGGACATCGCCCGGACGGGTGGGCGATAGGCATTCACGGGCGATTCCCGCTGCGGATCGCCGACCTGCTCGACAACTCACAGAAAGGTGTTCCGCCGATGACGACCGAGCTCGCGATCGATCTGCCCGCCGTGTCCTCGACCTCCCGTCTCTTCCTGGTGCTTTCCCTGATCATGGTCTGCTGCCATGTCGCGGGCCGCCTCTGCCGGCGGCTGGGGCAGCCCCCGGTGATCGGCGAGATCCTGACCGGCATAGCGCTGGGCCCTTCACTGCTGGGAGCCGTCTGGCCTTCGGGGCAACGGTGGCTCTTCTCCGCGGAACTGCTGCCCGTGATCAACGCACTGGCCCAGGTCGGCCTGGTCTTCTTCATGTTCCTGGTCGGGTACGAGTTGAACCTGGGGCAGGTGCGTAGCCGCGGCAAGGCTGCGGCGCTGGTCAGCAACGTGAGCGTGGCCGTGCCCATGATCGGCGGGATTCTCCTCGCGCTCGTGATGTACGGACGGTTCGCCGACCCCCGGATCGGGTTCCCGGCGTTCGCGCTCTTCATCGCCCTGTCCATGAGCATCACGGCGTTCCCGGTGCTCGCCCGGATCCTGACGGACCGGAAGATGGACCGCACCCCCATAGGATCACTCGCCCTCACCTGCGCAGCCGTCGACGACATCACCGCCTGGTGCCTGCTCGCGCTGGCGACAGCGCTGGGACGGCACACCTCCGCGACCGCAGTGCTCACCACCGTCGCCCTGACCGCCGTGTTCATCTCCGTGATGATGTACGGACTGCGCCCCCTGCTGGCCCGGCTGGCCGAGCGTCAGCCGGATCGGCCGGGCGGCGGAACGGCCTTCCTGCTCGTGCTCCTCGCCGGGATCCTGCTGGCGTCGTTCGCCACCGACTGGATCGGTATCCACCCGATGTTCGGGGCTTTCCTGTTCGGCGCCGTCGTTCCGCGCGGTGCCGCACAGACGGCAGCCATGGAACAGGTGCGGGGCGTCACCGTGGTGCTGCTGCTGCCGCTGTTCTTCGTCTACTCCGGCCTGCAGACCGACTTCCGGCTGATCGGTGCGGATCCTGCCCTGTGGGGCTGGTGCGCCCTCATCACCGCCGTCGCGATCGTCACCAAATGGGCCGGGAGCACTGGTGCGGCCCGGCTGACCGGGCTCGGTTGGCAGGAGTCGCTCTCGCTCGGCGCGCTGATGAACTGCCGGGGGCTGACCGAGCTCGTGGTGCTCGGCGTCGGACTGCAGCTGGGGATCATCACGCCCACGGTGTTCGCCATGCTGGTGGTGATGACGCTGGTCACCACGGTGCTGACGGCGCCCGGACTCACCCTGATCGACCGCTGGGCCGCCCAGCTGCGAGCCGCTCCCGTGAAGCAGCGGGAAGTCGTCGCCGAATGACCGCCGTGGTCGCGGACGGGCCCACGCACCTCATCACTCCGCACGAGTACGCCGGGCCGGCAGGCGTGGCCAGAGAGGGCGAGACATGACCCCCGAAATAGATCAGATCTTCCAGGCGGTGAAGGACCGGCACGGAGCCGGCTCCATCGCCCGCGTCGAGGAGATGGTGTACGCCAGGCGGCAGGAGCGCCATCCGCTGCAGCAGGACGCCAAGTGGATCATGCCGGGGATCTCCCGGACGCCCTGGCACGATCCCTACGGGCACCCCGAGATCGAACCCGTGGTCCGCGCCTTCGAAGCCGGACACGGCGCCGTCAAGCAGGAGCTCGGGGACGCGTGGTCCGATCGCAAGAGCGCCTTCTCCGACTACGAGCACTATCTGAGCCGCCAGGAGAACTGGCAGGCGCTGTACCTCTTCCGCGACGGCGGGCCGGTCGAGTCCTCGGCCGCTCTGGTGCCCACCGCGTACAGCATCCTCACTCGCGAGGTCATCGAGCAGGGCAAGCTCTGCCCTCTCCTGGAGAGCCACTTCTCGACGCTGCTTCCCGGCGCCTCGATCGCCCCGCACTGCGACCTGTGGAACTTCAGCATCAATCTGCACCTCGCGGTCGACATCCCCGAGGGGTGCGGCATCACGGTGGCCGGCGAGACCCGGCACTGGAAGGAGGGCGAGTGCCTGCTCTTCGACTACTCCTTCGTTCACGAGGCTTGGAACAACGGCACCAGGCCGCGCACCTGTCTCCTCGTCGACCTGTGGCACCCGGAGACGACCGTCGCCGAGCGTGAGGCCCTCGTCGGCCTCATCACCGAGATCCGCAAGCTGATGGGCTGATGGGCTGAGGGCGCGGGGGCTCGCCGGCTCCCTGCCGTGCGGCAGGGGACCGTGTCCCTGCTGCGGGGCGCCCCGCGGCAGGCAGGACCTGGCCGAGCCGCCGTACCCGTTGCGCTTCTCCCCGAGGACGGCTACACCCACCCCTCGCGGGCGGCCAGCACGCCGGCCTCGAACCGGCTGTGCGCCTGCAGCCGGGTCATCAGATCGGCGGCGAGCCGGCGGACCGTGCGCACGGAGACGGCGAGGTGGCGGGCGGCGACCTCGTCGGTGCAGCCCTCGGCGAGCAGTCGCAGCAGTTCGCGCTCCTGGGGGCCGAGGCCGCGGTGGTCCTTCGGCAGCGGCAGGCCCCAGGCGGTGCCGTTCTTCCACACCTCTTCGAAGAGCATCACCAGAGCCGCGACGGCGCCCGGGCTGTGCAGGACCAGAGCGCCCTTGAGGGCGTTGCCCGGTTCCAGGGGGACGACCGCGACCTTGCGGTCCACGATGATCATGCGCATGGGCAGGACGGGGACGGTGCGGGTCTCACTGCCGAGCGCGGCGAGCCAGCGGACGTAGCCGGTGGTCGCCGCGTCGTTGCGCAGGCTGTCCTGGTAGATCGAGCGGACGGACACGCCGCGCTCCAGGGCCAACTGGTCGGGCCCCTTGGCCGCGGACATGTCCTCGGGGCGCTGGGCACCGCCGAGGACGAAGGACAGGCACTCCTCCTTGGTGTTCCCGGCCAGTTCCTCCAGGCGGTCGCGGACCGCGTCGATGCCGTCGAGGCATTCGGCGACCTCGGGCAGGAATTCCCGGCGTGAGCCGCCGTACTCGGCGGCCAGCACGGCTATGGAGTCCTTGGCCTCCTCCAGCTGCCTCTGGTGCCGGGTCAGGGAAGCGCTCTGGCGTGCGTGCAGGGCACTGAGGCTCACCCCCGGATCGACCGGGCGGAGGTTGTCCGACCCCGGCCCGGTGGGGCGCAGCAGGTAGAGGCGGGCCAACTGGTCCAGGGCGGCGCGGACCGCGCTCTCGGTGAGTCCCGAGCGGCTGCACAGCTCCTCGATCCCCTGCTGGGGGGAGTCCAGGAGCGAGCGGTAGACGACTTCGGCAGCAGGTTCCAGGCCGAGGGCTTCCAACATGCCTTCACCTCTTTCGTGGCTGGTGCGGAGACAGCGGGGATCAGGCGTCTGCGACGTCCTGTGATCCTGTGCGGTCGTAGCTGTCCAGCGAGGAGTGAGCCGGCGGTTCCGGGGCTGCGAGGACACCCGCGGGTGTCCTGTCCGTATTCGTCCCCTGTTTGCCTGCAAGCCACGTACGCCGTACTGCTCTCCCCCGAGGTCAGTCGAACGCCGAAGTTACCTGTCGGTGTCGAGGTGATCATAGGTCGTGCCAGTAGGGGAGCAAATAGTTTATGGAAATTCCGCTAGTGGTACTGGAGTCCCGGATGACGGCATGGGTGACCATGGCTCGGTATAGCGATGCCCGGGGGACATGGACCGGCAAAGGCTGATACGCGCTCTTCATCCGATTCGGCCCGCCAGGGGGCTTGTGTCAGGAATGCGGACCCCCGGTGCGCCGGGCGCGGAGTGGCATCTCGTGGCCAGGCACGACACTGCCACGCGGGAGAACGTTCTGGTCAACGCCCGCTTGAGGGGTGCTCGGGCTTGCCCCATGGTGACAGCGCGGTTCCTGCCAGCTCCAGGTGCTTACCGGGCGGGGCGTGGGCGGCCAGGCTGTACACATCGCCAGTCGGTCGGACCCCAACGGAGTCGGCTGAGGCGGGAAGCAATCACCCGGCACCCCTCTCGAGGAGTATCGCCATGCCCCGAATCGCACCTTTCATTACTTTTGCCCTGCTTTCTCTGGCCATTCTGGTCGGAGCCTTTGCCACCGTCGGCCCGGGCACCACCGCGCACACGCGGCCCGCCGCCGACACCGCGCCGTCCGTCGTCGCCTCGCCCGACACCTTCACCTGGGGCCCGTGATTCGAGGAGGCGCTCCGTGCTGGCTGTACTCATTCGCATGACCCCGGCCCTTGACACCGAGCAGGTGCCGTCCGCGGTGCTGGTGGAGGAGGTCGTGTGGGCAGTGGCCGAACCGGGGGACCGCCTTGAGCACCTCACGGTGGTCGACGACATGCCGGGCCTGTTCGGCCTCATGGCGTTCATGGCGGCAGGCGACAGGCAACAGGCCATGGTCCAGGCCCGAGGACTGATCGACCGGGCCGTGCTGCGCACAGGCGCACTGCGCGGCTGGCGGGTCGTCGAGTGCTCCGCCCTGGACCCGGGAGTGTTGACGTAGGAGAACCGGGCGACCCGCGCGGGCCCGGGCTACCAGGGGACGTCTCCGCCGGCGGTCGACGTGCGCATCGGCGCGGTGGCGCCACCGCCGCTGCTGGTGGTGGGCGCACTCCCGCTGGTGGGCGTGGAGGGGACGGGACGGCCGACGGTGGTGCTGGTCCGGGTGCGCTGGACGGTCGGGTGCGCGGTGGACTCGGTACCCGACTGCGTCGGCACGGCGCGCGGGCCGGCGGGCGCTGCGACCGCCGATCGGGAGGGCTCCTCCTCGCCGCGCCGCTCCAGGCGCAGGACCAGGTTGATTTCCCGAGGCGAATGCTGGGCCCAGTCGCGGTCCTTGCTGCGGATCACCTGCTGCTCCACCCCGCCCACCGAGGTCCAGCGGCCGACCACCGCGCGGACGTTGTCCCGCCAGACGCCCTCGCACTGGTGCTGCAGCAGCAGTTCCCAGGACGGCGCGTCCACCTGGTACTGCTCGCCGACCGCGCCCCGCAGGACCACCTCGGCGCCGTTGCGGATCCGGACGACCGCGCGCTGCGGCCAGTCGGCGTCCACCCCGGTGACGGTGATCAGGCATGACCCTCGGTAGACCTGCATGTCGCTCCTCCATTGGACCCTCGGCCGGGAGGTCCCGAGGACCCCTCCTGGTTGACGGACGGAGGGGCGCTCCGGGTTCGATCCGCTCGACCGGGCCCGGGCCCGGACCTCCCGGACCTCCCGGACCGGAGAGGATCGGGTCCGGGAGGTCCGGCCCGGGCGCCACTAGGCGTTCTGGCTCACCCGCCTCCGCAGTGTCGGCCGCACCTGCTCGACCGCACCGAGCCGCTCGGCCAGGCCGGCCACCGTCGGGAACTCGAAGAGCAGCCGGACCCCCAGGTCGAGGCCGAGCCCGGACCTGACGCGGTTCACCAGCCGGGTCGCCAGCAGGGAGTGTCCGCCCAGCTCGAAGAAGTTGTCGTCGATGCCCACCTCGGGGATCCCCAGCAGCTCGGCGAACACGGCGCAGAGCGCCTCCTCGCGCGGGCTGCGCGGCGCCCGGTGGGTCAGCAGGCCCGCGTAGTCGGGTGCCGGCAGCGCTCTGCGGTCCAACTTCCCGTTGGCGGTGACGGGCAGGCTGTCGACGGCGACGAAGGCGGCGGGCAGCATGAAGTCCGGCAGCCGGCCGGCCATGTGGCTGCGCAGCTCGGACGGGTGCGGCAGCTCGCTGCCCTCGACCGGTACCGCGTAGGCCACCAGGCGTTTCTGTCCGGGCCCGTCCTCCAACGCCAGGACGGCTGCGGCGGCGACCGCCGGGTGCTGGGCGAGTACTGCCTGGATCTCACCGGGCTCGATCCGGATGCCCCGGATCTTCACCTGGTCGTCGACCCGGCCGAGGAACTCGATGTCCCCGTCCGGCAGCCGGCGCACCAGGTCGCCCGAGCGGTACATCCGCTCACCCGCGCCGCCGTACGGGTCGGCCACGAAGCGCTCGGCGGTCAGGCCGGCCCGGTTCAGGTAGCCGCGGGCCAGGCACGCGCCAGTCAGGTACAGCTCGCCCTGGACGCCGACCGGAACCGGGCGCAGCCCGCCGTCCAGGATGTACGTCCTGGTGTTCCAGATCGGTTGGCCGATCGGGGCGGTGGCCGTCGTCGGCCACCGCGCCGGGTCCGACGGCAGGGTGTAGGCCGTCACCACATGGGTCTCGGAGGGGCCGTAGTGGTTGTGCAGCAGCACGTCCGGCTGCCGCCGGTGGAACGCCCTGACCTCCTCGGTCAGCTGGAGGGCCTCGCCCGCCTGCATCACGTGGCGCAGTGCCGGGAGCCGGAGGGAGCGGGCGGCCGCGGCCTCGTACACCGCGTTCAGCACCAGGTCGGGAACGAACAGCTCGCCGATGCCCTGCTCGTCGACCCAGGCGGCCAGCTGCTGCGGGTCGAGCCGGGTCTCCTCGTCCGGGACGCAGATCGTCCGGCCGCCGAGCAGGGCGGAGAGCACCTCGTGTTCGGAGGCGTCGAAGCTGATGGCGCTGAACTGGGCGACCCGCTCCCCCCGGGGGCCCCGGATCGCCTCGGCGTTCCAGCAGAGCAGGTTGACCAGGGCGAGCGAGGTCATCACGACGCCCTTGGGGCGCCCGGTCGAGCCCGAGGTGTAGATCACGTACGACGGCGTCATCGGCAGCAGCGGGGACACCAGCTCGTACGGCCCGAGCGCGGTCTCCGGCTGCGCCGCCACCTCGGCGGCTCCCTCGGGCGCGTCCCGCAGCAGGAGGGCGCACGGGGGGTCGGCCGGTGCGAACTCCCGGGTGGTGATCAGCAGCGCGGGCCCGGCGTCCGCCAGGATGTAGGCGATCCGGTCGGCCGGGTAGGCGGGGTCGACCGGCAGGTACGCGGCGCCCGCCTTGAGCACGGCGAGCATCGCCACGATCAGGTCCGCGGAGCGCGGCAGCAGGACGGCGACGTAGCTCTCGGGCCCGATGCCCCGGGCGACCAGCGCGCGGGCCAGCCGGTTCGCCCGGGCGTGCAGCTGCGCGTAGTCGAGCCGGGTGTCTCCCGAGACGACGGCGCAGCGCCCGGGCGTCGAGACCGCGCGCGCCAGCAGCAGCTCCGGCAGGGTGGCGGACGGCAGCTCCCGTCCGGTGGCGTTCCACCCGGACAGGACCAGCTCGCGCTCGTCGGCGGTGAGCAGGTCGATCCCGGTGACCGGCCGGTCCGGCGCGGCCACGGCGGCCTGCAGGAGCCGGAGGAACCGGTCCAGGATCCGCTGCGCGCCGCCCTGGTCGAACAGGTCGGTCGCGTACTCCAGCGTGCCCTCGATCCCGGCGCAGCCGCCGGCCGTGCCGTTGGCGTCCCGGTACTGCTCGGTGAAGCTGAGCAGCAGGTCGAACTTGGCGGTGCCGGTGTCCGCTTCGGCCACCTCGACCTCCAGGCCGGGCATATCGAAGCGGTGGCCGCCGACTGCCTGCATCACCAGCATGACCTGGAACAGCGGGTGCCTGGCCAGGCTGCGGGCCGGGTTGACGGCCTCCACCACCTGGTCGAACGGCAGGTCCTGATGCGAGAGCGCGGCCAGCACCGTCCTGCCCACCCGGCCGAGCAGTTCGCGGAAGGTGGGTGCGCCCGAGGTGTCGAAGCGCAGCGCGAGGGTGTTGACCAGGAAGCCGTTGAGATCGGCGAGCGCGTCGTCGGTGCGGCCGGCGGTGGCGCTGCCGGTCGGGATGTCGTCACTGCCGGAGAGCCTGCTGAGCAGCGCGGCGAGCGCGGCCTGGAGCACCATGAAGACGGTGCTGCCGGTCCGCTGGGCGAGCTGCTCGATCCCCTGGTGCAGCTGCGGGTCGATCCGCAGGGCGAGCCGCTCGCCCCGGTGGGTGGCCACGGCGGGCCGGGGGCGGTCGTAGGGCAGCGCGAGCTGCTCCGGGGCGTCCGCGAGCGCCCGGCGCCAGAAGGTCGTCTGTTCGGCGGCCAGGGAGGAGGAGTCGGCCGGATCGCCCAGCAGCTCCCGCTGCCACAGGGTGTAGTCCGCGTACTGCGCCGGCAAGGCCCGCCACTGCGGTGCCGTGCCCCGGCGCCGCGCCGCGTAGGCGGTGCCCAGGTCGCGTCCCAGCGGGCCCATCGACCAGCCGTCACTGGCGATGTGATGCAGGGTCAGCAGCAGCACGTGCTGCCTCTGGTCCACGGCGAACAGCTCCGCGCGCAGCGGCAGCTCCGTGGACAGGTCGAACGGCCTGCCTCCCGACTCGCGGACCAGGTCCGCGAGTTCACCGGCCAGGACGCTGCGGACCGGCAGCTCGACGGTCACCGCCTCCGCGTCGAGGACCAGTTGCACGGGCTCGCCGTCCACCTCGCGGAACACCGTCCGCAGAGCTTCGTGCCGGCCGACCAGGTCCCGCAGCGCGGCGCCCAGTGCCGCCCGGTCCAGCTCGCCCGAAAGGCGCAGCAGGAAGGGCAGGTTGTAGGTCGCCGACGGTCCCTGGAGGCGGTCCAGGAACCAGAGCCGACGCTGCGCGAACGACAGCGGCAGCTGCTGCGGACGCGCCATCGGGCGCAGCGCGGGACGCGCGGCACCCCGTTCGTCCAGCCGCTGGGCGAGTTCGGCCACCGTGGGGAACCGGAACAGGTCGGCGACCGCCAGCTCCACGCCGAGGGTCCGGCGAACCCGGCTGACCAGCAGGGTCGCCAGCAGCGACTGGCCGCCGTGCTCGAAGAAGCTGTCGTCGACGGTGACTTCGGGCAGCCCGAGGACCTCGGCGAAGGCGGCGCACAGGCGCTCCTCGCGCTCGTTGCGCGGGGCGCGCCCGTGCGGGTCGGCGCCTGCGGCGGGGGCCGGCAGCGCCTTGCGGTCGAGCTTGCCGTTGGGCGTCAGCGGGAAGGCGTCCAGGGCGACGAACGCTGCCGGGACCAGATGGCTCGGCAGGCGTTCGCCCAGGTAGCCGGTGAGTTCGGCGGGGTCGGCGCCGCCGGTCGTGTAGCCGACCAGGCGCAGGCCGCCGACGGCTCCGGGCCGGGCCACCACCGCGGCCTGGGTGACCTTCGGGTGCCGCAGCAGGACGGCCTCGACCTCGCCGGGCTCGACCCGGAAGCCCCGGATCTTCACCTGGTCGTCGATGCGGCCGAGGTACTCCACCTCGCCGTCGGCGTTCCAGCGGGCGAGGTCGCCCGAGCGGTACATCCGCGAGCCCGCGGGACCGTGCGGATCCGCCACGAAGCGCTGGGCCGTGAGGTCGGGGCGGTTCCAGTAGCCGCGGGCGACCAGGGCGCCCGCGATGTACAGCTCGCCCCGCTCGCCGGCCGGCACCGGCTGCAGGTCGGCGTCCAGAACGCGGACCTGGACCCCGCTGATCGTGGAGCCGATCGGGACGGAGGCCGGCCAGTGCGCCGGATCGCCGTCCAGCGACTTGGTGGTGGCGAACGGGGCCTCCGCCGGTCCGTAGACGTTGTGCAGCCGGAAGGCCGAGCGGGCCGCCGCCGCGCGGATCCGTCCGTCGACGACCAGCGCCTCGCCGCCCTGCAGGATGTCCCGCAGGGACTCCAGGTCACTGCCCCGGTCCTCGGCGACCGCCAGCACCGTGTCGATGGCGGCGGCGCTGGCGTAGATCTCGTTGATTCCCCGCTCGTCGATCCAGTCGACGAACGCCGCCACGTCGCGCCGCAGTTCGTCGCTGGGCAGCACCAGCGTGCGGCCGGTCACCAGCGTCGCGAGGATCTCCTGGACGGAGAAGTCGAAGCCGATCGCGGTGAACTGGGCGGTGCGCCCGCCGGGCACCAGCGGCATGGCGGCCGCGTGCCACTCCAGCAGGTTGACCACGCCGCTGACCGGCATGGCAACGCCCTTGGGGGTCCCGGTGGAGCCCGAGGTGTAGACGACGTAGGCCGGGTTGGCGCCGCTGAGCGGCGCGACCCGGTCGGCGTCGGCCGGGTCGCCCGCCGGACGGCCCGCCACCGCCCGCCGCACGCCCGGATCGCCCAGGTCGACCGGGGCGGCCGAGCCCTCGCCCAGCAGCCCGTCGAGGTGGGGGCCGTCGGTGAGCACCCAGCCCGCCCGCGAGTCCCGGAGCAGGAACCCGAGCCGCTCCCGCGGATAGTCCAGATCCAGCGGCAGATAGGCGGCGCCCGTCTTGAGGACCGCCAGCAGCGCGACGACCAGGTGCTCCGAGCGCGGCAGGGCCAGGGCGACCACCCGTTCGGGGCCGACGCCCTGCGCGATCAGGTGGTGCGCCAGCCGGTTGGCCCGGCGGTTGAGCTCGGCGTAGTCGAGGACGGTGTCCTCGAACTCGACGGCGGCTGCGTGCGGGGTGCGCGCGGCCTGCGCCTCGAAGAGGCCGGCGGGTGTGCGCACGGATGCGGTCGGGGGTGGGTTCACGAGGTGTACTGCCCCACCAGTCGCGCCGAACCGGAGTGCGGCGAGTACGGGTCGATCGCGTTCGAGGGCCGGTACTCCAGGTCCACCCGGGTGCCGAGGCCCAGCTCGGTGGCGAACTCGACGAACACGTCGAGTGCCAGGTGGTCCTCCAGCGCTATGCCCGTCGAGTCGAACACCGTCAGCCGGCCGCGGGCATCGGCGACCGAGGCCGGGTCGGCCACCAACTGGGCGAGCGAGGGGCCGAGCTGATCGTGGGTGAGCCGCTGGCACTCGCCCTCGCGCAGCGCCTGCAGCGGGTGGTCCGGGCAGACCAGGGCGCGCTCCAGCAGGCTCCTGGGCAGTTCGGTCTTGCCGACCAGGTCGGCGCCGATGGCGTTGACGTGCAGGTGCTCCCGCACGTCGGTGTCCTGGAACACCGGACCCCGGCCGACCTCGATCGAGGTCGCGGTGGTGATGACGTCCGCCTGCCGGGCGATCTCCTCCGGGGTGGTGGCGCGGACGTCGAGGCCGAGGAAGGCGACCCGCTCGGCGAAGCTCGCCAGGTGCGCGGGGTCGGTGTCCCAGGCGAGCACCCGCTCCACCGGGAGGGTGAGGCTGAGCGCGTGCAGCTGGGTCACCGCCTGGGCGCCGGTGCCGATCATGCCGACGGTGCGGCTGTCGGGGTGCGCCAGGGCGCGGCTCGCCAGCGCGGACACCGCGCCGGTGCGGATCGCGGTGAGGACGATGCCGTCGCAGAGCACCGACAGGCAGCCGGTGATGTCGTCGTAGCGGGCGACCGTGCCGACGATGGTGGGCAGGCCGAAGCGGTCGGGGTTGGCCGGGCTGTACGCGACCGTCTTGATCGTGGTGCTGTCGCCGCCCACGCGGTGCGGCATCCATTCGATGATCCCGGGCACCGGGTCGGGGCGCTCGAAGCCGTCCCGCAGCGGGGAGAGCTGGACGGTGCCGCGGTGGACCGCGGTGAAGCCCTCGGAAAGGCGCTCGATCATGCGGCGCATGAGGGCGTCGCGACCCACCTGCCCGATGATCCGGGCGATGTCGTCCTGCGCGATCAGTAGTGTGTTCATCGAGTTCCCCCTCGGGAATTGCTGTGGGCTGTGCTCGACCCGTGCCGTGGTCCTGGGGATTCAGGACCAGACGATCATTTCGCCGGACATGGTGATTCCTGCAAAGAACGAGAGGGTGATCCGGCGGCCGCCCTCGAAGTCCTGGACCTGGTGGAAGTTCCGGCAGTCGAAGAAGACGCCTTCGCCCGCCGCGGCCAGGACGGTGGCGCGGGGAGCGGAGTCCACCACTTCCGGCGCCCAGCCGTAGCCGTCGCGGCGGGTGTCGTCGGCCGGGATCCAGCGGTGTCGCCAGACGGTCAGCGCGCCGCCCCGGTCGGCCACGGTGATGTGGAGGTTGAAGGCGAGCTGGACGATGGGCCGGTCGTCGAAGCGGTCGGGGAACTCCCGCATCACCTCGTCGTAGTGGATCTTCGAACCCGTGGTGAACTCCCGCAGGATTCCGACGTGCAGCGGCCGCCCCCCGATGCTGGCCGGCCGCACCGGAATGCCCAGCTCGCGCCGGAGCCGGGCCAGCACGACGGCCGTCGGGTCAATGCCGCCGAAGATCTCCAGGGTGGCCTGCCGGGTCCGCTCCGACTTCTCCCAGTAGGCGTCCTCGACGCGTCCCTGGGTGTAGAAGTCGTACACGGCAGGGCCGAACTTGAGGATCGGCGGGTCGAGCCGCTGCTCGTCGTAGGGCTCGAAGTCGGTCTGTTCGATCCGGGCGACCAGGTCGGCCAGGTCGCCGGTCAGCAGGCCGGGCCAGCCGACGATGGCGCAGGTGCCGGCGGCGAGCTTCTGCAGGGCCTCGCCGAGCTCGCCGCCCGCGACCTGCAGCGGTTCGAACAATGCGTTGTCGACGACGCGGGTCGACTCCATCACGGGCATGGGTGTCCCTTGGTCCGAGGTCAGTGGAAAACTGCGAGTGCTGTCGGTCAGGCCGAGACGGGTTCCGGCTGCTGCTCCACCTGCGCGGCGGCGAGGGCCGCTTCGATCTCCCGGCTGGGCGCCATGACCGCCGTCAGCGCGGTGACCACGAACAGCAGCGCGGCGCCGAAGACGAAGGGCGCGCGCAGTCCCACCGCGCTGCCCAGCCAGCCACCCATGGCGGCGCCGAGCGGCGCCGCTCCCAGCGAGCCCAGCCGCCGGGTGGCGGACACCCGGCCGGTCAGCTGCGCCGGCACGATGGCCATCGAGACCGAGGGGGCGATGACCATGGTGGCGGACATCGCGGTGCCGGTGAGGGCGAGTGCCACCGCCCCGAACACGGCGTTGGAGGAGAGCCCCAGGCCGAGCTGGGCGACACCCTCGACGGCGGCGGTGAAGATGAGTGCGCCGCCCGTGCCGAGCCGGGTGCCGATCGTGCGGGCCAGGCCCGCACCGGCCAGACCGCCGACGGCCTGCGCGGTGAGCAGCACACCGAAGCCGAACTTGCCGAGGTGCAGGCACTGGTGGGCGAAGAGGACGAGAACCGCCTCGCCGGCCATGAAGGCCACGTTGCCGATCATGAAGCGCAGGGTGGAGCTGAGCAGCACGCGGTTGCGCAGGACGAAGAGGGCTCCCTCCTTCGCTCCCCGCCACAGCGGGCCCTTCGCGGCGGTGGTGTCCACGGGCTGCTGGGGCAGGGTCCTGATGAAGAGCGCGCTGCCCACGTACGACAGCGCGTTGAGGACGTAGGGCACGGTGCGGGCGAGCGCGAAGAGCGCGCTGCCGAGCGGGGGGCCGATGAACTGCGACAGCGTCGTCTGGGCCCCGAGGTTGCGGGCGAGCGCCCGCTGGATCAGGTCCACGTCGCCGTCGAGCAGCTGCCGCAGGTAGGCCGTCGACGCGGAGTCGAAGAAGATCTGGGCGGTGCCCAGGGAGAACGCGACGCCGATGAGGACCGGCAGGCTGATGTGCCACAGCAGCGCCGAGAGCGGCAGCAGCATGAGGGCGAGGGCCCGCACCAGGTCCGCGGTCATCATCGTCCGCCGGCGGTCCCAGCGGTCGACCAGTGCCCCGCCCAGCAGGCCGAACAGCAGCCAGGGGATGACGGCGGCGGAGGTGACCAGGCTCAGGGTGAACGGGTCCGTGGTCAGGCTGGCCGCCAGCAGCGGCAGCGCGGAGAGGTAGATGCCGTCGCCGAGGTAGGACACCCCGGACGCCAGCCACAGCCGGGTGAAGCTGGGCGGGAGGGACGCCGCGGTCTCTGCGTCGGTCTTCTTCTTGATCTTCAACCAGGCCATGGGGGTTCTCTGTGACTCTCTTCGGGGTGGCTCCGGGCGGGGTTCCGCCGACGGCGACGAAGCGGACGGGCAGGCGGGTGAACCCGCCCCGGGGCCAGGGTCAGCGCGCCTGGTCCATCAGCGCGGCGAGGCTGCGCGGGCGCATGTCGGTCCAGGTCACATTGATGAAGTCGAGGCACTCGGTGCGCGCGGCGGGCCCGTGGGCGGTGCTCCAGCCGGCGGGCAGCTCGATCTGCTCGGGCCACAGCGAGTGCTGGTTCTCGTCGTTGACCAGCACCAGGTACGTGCCGTCCTCGTTCTCGAACGGGTTCGTCATGGGGTGTCACTCCTCTTCCGGGCGGCCCGGGTCACCCGGGCCTGGTTCGTGTGGGTGGTGCGGTGGGCGGGGCCGCCCCGGTCGGCGGGCGACCGGGGCAACCCCTGGTAGAACCCTGCGTCAGAGCCGAACCCGCAGGCAACGGGCCTGGTGTCGCAGGAAGTTGCATGACATCAGTTGCCGCCGCGCAGCCGTTCGGCCAGCACCGACCCGATCCTCGCCAGCGGCGCGACCTGGGTCATCTCGTCGTGGGTGGAGTCCACCGGGTGCACGTCGAGGGCGCCCGCCAGATAGGGCTCCCACCGCTTCAGGCGGTCGGTGTGGAAGCCGGGCTCGGCGGTGGCGGAGAAGTACAGCACGTCGCCCTGGAACACCCCGAGCTCGGCGCTGCGCAGGAGGTTGCCGCCGTTCAGGTAGGCCTCGGCGAGCGCCGGGATCGCGCGCTCGCCCAGGCTCTCGGTCAGGATCCCGACCGCGACGGCATGCCGCTCCACGAACGCCGACAGCTGGGCCAGCGTGTCCGGGTCGTCCTGCTCCAGGCGGATCCCGGAGTCCTCCTCCCGGACCGGGTAGCTGTCCATCATCGACAGCGTCTCCACCCGCTCGCCCTCCTGCTGGAGCCGGACGGCGATCCCGTGGGCGATGACGCCGCCGAGCGACCAGCCGAGCAGGTGGTACGGGCCGTGCGGCTGGACCGAACGGATCCGGTCGACGTAGTCGTCCACCACCTCCCCGTACCCGGCGGAGCTGCCCGGTTCGGTGAAGCTGCGGGCCTGGAGCCCGTAGACCGGGCGGTCGGGGTCGAGGTGGCGCAGCAGGCCCGCGTACACCCAGCTGATCCCCGAGACGGCGTGGACGCAGAAGAGCGGGGCCCGGGTGCCGCCGGCGCGCAGCGGCAGCAGGACCGCCAGCGCGTCCTCGCCGTCGGAGTCCGCCAGCTGCCCGGCGAACCCGGCGACCGTCGGGGCGGTGAACAGGGCCCTGATCGAGACCTGCACGCCGAGCACCTCGCGCACCCGGCTGATCAGCCGGGTGGCCAGCAGCGAGTGGCCGCCCAGCTCGAAGAAGTTGTCGTCGACGCCCACCTGCTCGACCCCGAGCACCTCGGCGAAGACCGAGCACAGCACCTCCTCGCGCGGCGAACGCGGCAACCGTCCCGCACTCACCGCCGCGAACTCCGGAGCGGGCAGCGCCCGGCGGTCCAGCTTCCCGTTCAGCGTCAACGGCAGTGCGTCCAGCACCACGAAGGCCGAGGGCACCATGTACTCCGGCACCCGCCCCCGGAGGAATCCGCGCAGCTCGGCGACGTCCGGCCGGACGCCGGCCCCGACGACGTAGGCGACCAGCCGCTTGTCACCCGGCCGGGCCTCCCGCACCACCGCCACGACCTGGGCCACCGAGGCGTGCTCGGCCAGCACCGACTCGATCTCACCGAGCTCGATCCGGTAGCCGCGCACCTTCACCTGGTCGTCCGTCCGGCCGACGAAGTCGAGGACGCCCTCGCGGGTCCAGCGCGCCAGGTCGCCCGTCCGGTACATCCGGACGCCGGGCCCGCCGAAGGGATCGGCGACGAACCGCTCCGCCGTCAGATCCGGCCGCCCGTGGTAGCCGCGGGCCAGCCCCGCACCCGCCAGGTACAGCTCGCCGAGCACGCCGGCCGGCACCGGCCGCAGCCCGGCGTCCAGCACGTAGGCGCGGACGTTGGACATCGGGCGCCCGATCGGCGGGACACCGTCGGCCTCCCCCTCCACCGCCCACGTGGTGCTGTACACCGTGGCCTCGGTCGGACCGTAGATGTTCGCGATCCTCGCCTCCGGCAGGGCGCGCCGGATGCCCTGCACCGAACGGGCCGTCAGCGCCTCGCCGCACAGCGCCACCGTCCCGGCCACCGGCCAGGTCCCCGCCGCGCCGGCCGCCAGCACCTGCTCCAGCGCCGAGGGCACCGCACTGATCAGACTGCCCGACCAGGCGTCCACCGTTCCGTCCGCCAGCGCCAGCAGGTCCCTGACCACCTCGATGCTGCCGCCCGACACCAGCGGGGCGAACAGCTCGAACACCGACACGTCGAAGTTCAACGAGGTCGACGCCAGCACCCGGGAGAGCTCACCCGAGGCGAACTCCCGCGAGGCCCAGGACAGCAGGTTCACCACACTCGCCTGCTCGACCACCACCCCCTTGGGGCGCCCGGTCGAACCCGAGGTGTAGATCACGTAGGCCGGGCTGCTCGGCGAGAGCGCGGACAGCCGCTCCCGGTCGGACAGGTCCGACCCGTCTCCCACCGTCAGATCCAGCCCGTCGAGCAGCACCTTGGGCGCATCGACGCCGCCGGGCAGCGCCTCCGCCGCCCCGGCGCTGGTCAGCACCACCGCCGGCTGCGAGTCCCGGAGCAGGTAGCCGAGGCGGTCGGCGGGGTACGTCAGATCCACCGGCACGTACGCGGCGCCCGACTTCAGCACCGCGAGCAGGGCGACCAGCAGCTCCGCCGAGCGGGGCAGCGCCACCGCCACGAACCGTTCCGGACCGGCCCCGCAGGCCACCAGCCGCCGCGCCAGCCGGTTCGCCCGCGCGTTCAGCTCCGCGTAACTCAGCCGGACCTCCCCGCCGACCACGGCGGTCGCCCCGGGCGTCCGTGCCACCTGGGCCTCGAACATCTCCGGCACGGTCACCCCGGCCACCGGTCCTGCGGTGTCGTTCCAGCCCTCCAGCAGCCGGTGCCGCTCGGCTGCCTCCAGCACCTCGGCGGCGCCGATCGGCCGGTCCGGGTCGGCGGTCAGCGTGTCGAGCAGCCGGACGAACCGCTGCGCGAAGTCCTGGACCGTGCTGCGGTCGAACAGGTCGACCGCGAAGTTGACGGCGCCGTCCAGGCTGGTCCCCGGTCCTGCGGCGTCCTGTTCCATCAGCACGACCATCAGGTCGAACTTGGCCACGCCGGCGCCGCTCTCCTCGAAGTCCCGCACCTCCAGGCCCGGCATCGCGTACTCGGCCCGCTCGTTGTTCTGGAACACGAGCATGGTCTGGAACAGCGGGTGGCGGGCCAGCGACCGCGCCGGGTTGAGGAGTTCCACCAGCAGTTCGAACGGCAGGTCCTGGTGGTGGAAGGCCGACAGGTCGGTCTCCCGGACCCGCGCCAGCAGCTCCCGGAAGGTCGGGTCGCCCGAGGTGTCGGTGCGCAGCACCAGCGTGTTGATGAACAGGCCCACCAGGTCGTCCAGCGACTCGTCCAGCCGCCCGGCGGCCGGGGTTCCCAGGGGGATGTCGGTGCCCGCCCCGAGCCGGGTGAGCAGGGTGGCCAGGCAGGCCTGGGCGATCATGAACGGGGTCACGCCGGCCTGGCGGGCCAGGGCCCGGACCCGGTCGTACAGCTCGGCGTCCACGGAGAACTGCACGGTGTCACCGCGGTGGTCGGCCGTGGTGGGCCGGGGCCGGTCGGTCGGCAGCGCCAGCTCCTCGGGCAGACCGGCCAGCGTCTCCTTCCAGTAGGCGGTCTGCCGCGCGAGGATGCTGTCCGGGTTCCCGGCCTCGCCCAGCAGCTCGTGCTGCCACAGGGTGTAGTCCGCGTACTGCACCGGCAGCGGCTCGAAGACCGGCGCCGCGCCGTCCAGCCGGGCGGCGTAGGCCCGGGCCAGGTCGTCCGCCAGCGGCTTCAGCGACCAGCCGTCGCAGACGATGTGGTGCATCAGCAGCACCAGCACGTGCTCGTCCGGTCCGGTCGAGAACACCTCGGCGCGCACCGGCAGGTCGACCGCGAGGTCGAACGCGTACCCGCAGGCCCGGGCCACCCGGTCGGACAGCTCCTCGGCGCCGACCCGGGTCCAGCCCGTGCCGAGCTCCACCCGGTCCACCGGGAGCACGCGCTGGAACGGCTCGCCGTCCTGCGAGCCGAACACGGTCCGCAGGCTCTCGTGCCGCGCCAGCAGATCGTCCAGCCCCAGCCGCAGCGCCTCGGCGTCCAGCTGCCCGGTCAGCCGCAGCACCAGCGGCACGTTGTACGTGCTGCTCGGCCCCTCCAGCTCACCGATGAACCAGAGCCGGCGCTGCGCGTAGGAGAGCGGAACCAGTTCGGGGCGCGCGACGGGCACCAGGGCGGCCCTGGTGCGGCCGCCCGCCCGCTCGATCCGCTCCGCCAGGGCGGCGACCGTGGGCGTCTCGAACACGTCCCGCAGGCCGAGTTCCTCGCCGAGCACCGCCCGCACCCGGCTGACCAGCCGGGTGGCCAGCAGCGAGTGGCCGCCCAGGTCGAAGAAGCCGTCGTCGATCCCGACCCGCTCCACCCGGAGCACCTCGGCGAACACCGAGCAGAGCATCTCCTCCCGGGGGGTGCGGGCGGCGCGGAAGCCCGCGCCCGCCGCCGCGTAGTCCGGTTCGGGCAGGGCGCGCCGGTCCAGTTTCCCGTTGGAGTTGAGCGGCAGCGCGTCGACCGTGACGAAGGCCGAGGGCACCAGCGCGGAGGGCAGGATCTCGGCGGCGTGGCGGCGCAGTTCGGCCGGCTCGGGCACGTCGGCCCCGGACTGCGGCACCACGTACACGACCAGCCGCTTGTCCCCGGGGACGTCCTCGCGCACCAGGGCCGCCGCCTTGGCGACCTGCGGGTGCCGGCCCACCACCGCGTTGATCTCGCCCAGTTCGACCCGGATGCCCCGGATCTTGATCTGGTCGTCGGCCCGGCCGATGAACTCCAGGGTGCCGTCGCGCAGCCAGCGGACCAGGTCACCGGTCCGGTACATCCGCGCGCCGGGCCCGTCGTACGGGTTGGCCACGAACCGCTGGCCGGTCAGCCCGGCCCGGTTCAGGTAGCCGCGGGCCAGACCGGCGCCCGCGAGGTAGAGCTCACCGACGATGCCCACCGGCACCGGCTGGAGGTGTTCGTCCAGGACGTGCGTCCGGCAGTTCCGGATGGGCCGCCCGATCGGCGCGACGGCGCGCCAGTCGGCCATGGACTGCGCCGGACCCGACAGGCTGAGCGCGGTGATGACATGGGTCTCCGAGGGCCCGTAGTGGTTGTGCAGGGTCACACCCGGCCGCTCGGCGTGGAACTCCTTGACCTGGTCCGTCAGGTGCAGCGGCTCACCGGCCTGGAAGACCTCCCGCAACTCGGCGAGCGCCAGGCCCTGTTCGGCCGCGGCCTCGTAGACCGAGCGCACCACCAGGTCGGGGGCGAAGAACTCGTGGATGCCCTCCCGGTCGAGCCAGGCCGCCAGTTCCGGCGGGCTCAGCCGGGTGTCCTCGGTCGGGATCGCGAGGGTCTTGCCGTTCAGCAGGGCGGAGAGGATCTCCTGCTCGGACGCGTCGAAGCTGATCGCGCTGAACTGGGCGACCCGGGTGCCCGGTCCGGCCGGGATCTCCGCCGCGTGCCAGCTCATCAGGTTGAGCAGCACCAGAGCGGGGACCACCACGCCCTTGGGCCGGCCGGTCGAGCCCGAGGTGTAGATGACGTACGCCGGGCTCTCCGGCCTGAGCGGGGCGAGGCGGTCCCGGTCGGTCAGGTCCCCGTGCGGCTGCCGCGCCAGGGCGGCGGCGGTGTCGGGCCCGTCCAGAACGAGCAGGTCGTGGCCGTCGAGGCGGTCGGCCAGCCGGTCCACCGTCACCACCAGGGTCGGCGCGGCGTCCGCCAGGACGAAGCCGATCCGGTCCTCGGGATAGGCCGGGTCGACCGGGAGGTAGGCCGCGCCCGCCTTGAGCACCGCCAGGAAGGCGACGATCAGCTGGGCGGAGCGGGGCACGACCACCGCGACGAAGGTCTCGGGACCGACGCCGCGTCGGACCAGCAGCCGGGCCAGCCGGTTCGCGCGGTCGTTCAGCTCCGCGTAGGTCAGCACCGCGTCCGCGGCCTCCACCGCGACGCCGTCCGGGGTCCGCGCCGCCTGGGCGGCGAACAGGTCCGGCAGGGCGAGGTCGGTCGACGCGACCTCCTCGCCGCTCCACTCCTGCAGCAGCTGCCGCCGCTCCCCGGCGTTCAGCAGGTCGATCCGGCTGAGCCGTTGCTGCGGGTCGGCGGCGACGGCCGCCATCAGCCGCAGCAGCCGGGTGATCATCAGCTCGATGGTCTCCCCGTCGTAGAGGTCGGTGGCGTACTCCACCAGGATGTCGATGCCCGCCTCGGCACCGTCCGCGCCGGCGGCGGCCATGAGGAGGCTGAAGTCGAACTTGGACGTGTCGCTCTCGACGGCGCCGGCGTCCACCCGCAGACCGGGCAGCTCCATCCACTCCGTGTCACCCGAGAGCTTCTGCCAGGTCAGCAGCGTCTGGAAGAGCGGGTGCCGGGCCAGCGAGCGGACCGGGTTGACGGCCTCGACCACCTGCTCGAAGGGGATGTCCTGGTGGGCGAAGGCCGCGAGATCGGCCTCCCGCACCCGCGCCACCAGCTCGGTGAACGTCGGGTCGCCCGAGACGTCGGCGCGCAGCACCAGCGTGTTGACGAAGAACCCGACCAGGTGCTCCACGGCTTCGTCGGTACGCCCCGCCATGGCCGTCCCCAGCGGGATGTCGGTGCCCGCGCCCAGCCGCGACAGCAGCGCCGAGACGGCGGCCTGCACGACCATGAAGGTGGTGGCGTTGGTCGCCCGCGCGAGTCGGCCCAGCCCCTGGTGCACCTCCGGCTCCACCCGGTACCGCACGCTCGCGCCGCGGTAGCTGGCGACCGCCGGACGCGGCCGGTCCGCGGGCAGCTCCAGCTCCTCGGGCAGGCCGGCCAACGCCTCCCGCCAGAAGGCGAGCTGGACCCCCGCCAGGCTCTGCGGGTTCGACTCGTCACTGAGCAGGTCCCGCTGCCACAGGGTGTAGTCCGCGTACTGCACCGGCAGCGGCTCGAAGACCGGCGCCCTGCCGTCCAACCGGGCGGCGTAGGCCTGCGAGAGGTCGAGACCGAACGGGCCGGTCGACCAGCCGTCGGTGGTGATGTGGTGGAACACCACGAACAGCGTGTGGTCGTCGGCCGCGACCCGGAACAGCTTGGCCCGGATCGGCAGATCGGCCGCCAGGTCGAAGGGCTGCGCGAACTCGGCCTGCATCGCCCCGTCCAGCCCGTCCTCGGTGACCGGGACCACCGGCAGCGCGAGCTCGGCCCGGTCGACGCCGAGCACCAGCTGCACCGGTTCGCCGTCCACCTCGGGGAAGACCGTGCGCAGGCTCTCGTGCCGGGTCAGCACGTCGTTCAGCGCCGCCCGCAGCACGGCGGCGTTCAGCTCACCGTGCAGTCGCAGTCCCCACTGGACGTTGTAGGTCGAGGACGGACCCTCCAACCGGTCGAAGAACCACATGCGTCGCTGCGCGGCCGACAGCGGCACCAGACCCGGGCGCTCGACGGCCTCGATCGCCGGGCGCACCCGGCCGCCCACCTCCAGCGCCCCCACCAGGCCGGCGACGGTCGGTGTCTCGAACACCGCCCGGATCGGCAGCTCGGCGCCGAGCACCGACCGCACCCGGCTGACCAGCCGGGTGGCCAGCAGCGAGTGGCCGCCCAGGTCGAAGAAGCTGTCGTCGATCCCCACCCGCGCCACCCGGAGCAGCTCGGCGAAGACCGAGCAGAGGAGCTCCTCCTGCGGGGTGCGCGCCTGCCGCCCCCCGCCCGCCGCCGCCAGGGCGGGGGCCGGCAGCGCACGGCGGTCGAGCTTCCCGTTGGGGGTCAGCGGCAGCGCCTCCAGCGGCACGAAGGCCGTCGGCACCATGTACTCCGGCAGCCGCCGCTGGACGACGTTGCGCAGCAGCGCGAGGTTCGGCGTGCCGTCGCTGCCGACGACGTACGCGACCAGGCGCTTCTCGCCGGGCTGGTCCTCCCGGACGACCACCGCGACCTGGGCCACCGAGGCGTGCTCGGCCAGCACCGACTCGATCTCGCCGAGCTCGATCCGGAAGCCGCGCAGCTTCACCTGGTCGTCGGCCCGGCCGAGGTACTCCAGGTCGCCGTCGGGCGTCCAGCGCACCCGGTCGCCGGTGCGGTACATCCGCTCGCCCGGCCCGCCGAACGGGTCCGCGACGAACCGCTCCGCCGTCAGCCCCGCCCGGTTCAGGTAGCCCCGGGCCAGGCCGGCCCCCGAGATGTACAGCTCACCGGCCACCCCGGCCGGCACCGGACGCAACCAGGCGTCCAGCACGTGCGTCCGGGCGTTGTCGATCGGCCGCCCGATCGGCGGCGTGCGGTCCACCTCCCGGTCCGTGGACCAGGCCGTGCTGTACACCGTCGCCTCGGTGGGGCCGTAGATGTTGGCGACCCGCGCCCCCGGCAGGGCCTGCCGGATGCCCCGCACCGCGTGGGCCGAGAGCGCCTCGCCGGCCAGCACCACGGTGCCGGCCGTGGCCTGCGTCCGGGTCGCGCCACTGCTCAGGATCTGGTCCAGCGCCGAGGGCACCGCACTGATCAGACTGCCGGACCAGCTCCCCGCGGAGCCGTCGGCCAACGCCAGCAGGTCACGGACGATCTCGATGCTGCCGCCCGAGACCAGCGGGGCGAACAGCTCGAACACCGACACGTCGAAGTTCAGCGAGGTCGAGGCCAGCACCCGGGAGAGCTCCCCGGCGGTGAACTCCCGCACCGCCCAGGAGAGCAGGTTGGCGACGCTCGCGTGGGCGACCACCACGCCCTTGGGACGCCCGGTCGAGCCGGAGGTGTAGATCACGTAGGCCGGCGTGCCCAGGCACAGCGGTGAGAGCCGCTCGGCGTCGGACAGGTCGGACGCGTCCCCGGCGCCGAGGTCGAGCCCGTCCAGCAGGATCCGGGGCGCGTCGACGCCCTCGGGCAGCACCCCCGCGACCTCACTGCTGGTCAGCACCACGGTCGGGGCGGCGTCTCCGAGCAGGTAGGCGATCCGGTCGGCGGGGTAGTTCGGATCCACCGGCACGTACCCGGCGCCCGACTTCAGCACCGCGAGCAGCGCGACCATCAGGTCCGCCGAGCGGGGCAGCGCCACCGCCACGAACCGCTCCGGGCCGGCCCCCTGCGCGATCAGCAGCCGCGCCAGCCGGTTGGCCCGGGTGTTCAGCTCGGCGTAGGTCGACGCCACGCCCTGGAAGACCACGGCGGTCGCCCCGGGTGTCCGCGCCACCTGGGCCTGGAACAGCTCGGGCACGGTGGCCGCGGCCACCGGCCGGGCGGTGTCGTTCCAGCCCGTCAGCACCTGGTGCCGCTCGGCCGCCGTCAGGATCTCCAGCTGCCCGATCGGTCGGGTCGGTTCGGCGACGGCCGCGGTGAGGAGCAGCACCAGCCTGCGCCCGATCAGCTCCACCGTCTCCCGGTCGTACAGGTCGGCGGCGTACTCGAAGGCCGCGGCCATGCCGTCGGCGGCGCCGTCCGCGGTGCGCCGTTCCCGTAGCGAGAGCAGCAGGTCGAACTTGGAAGTGCTGCCGTCGACCGTCACCAGCTCCGAGGCCAGGCCGGGCAGCCCGATCTCGCCCGCGCCCTGGTTCTGGAGCACCAGCATCACCTGGAAGAGCGGGTGGCGGGCCAGCGAGCGGGCCGGGTTGACGGCCTCGACCACCTGCTCGAAGGGCACCTCCTGGTGGGCGAAGGCCGCGAGGTCGGTCTGCCGCACCCGGGCCACCAGCTCGGCGAAGGAGGGGTCGCCCGAGACGTCCGAACGCAGCGTCAGCGAGTTGACGAAGAAGCCGACCAGCTCCTCCAGGGCCTCGTCGGTGCGCCCCGCCGTCACCGTGCCGAGGGGGATGTCCGTACCGGCGCCGAGCCGGGACAGCAGCGCCGCGAAGCCCGCCTGGAGCACCATGAACGTGGTCGCGTGCTGCTCCCGGGCCAGGTCGAGCAGCGCCGAGTGGACCGGGGCGGGCAGCTCGAACTCGACCACCCCGCCCGCGAAACTCGCCACCGCCGGCCGCGAACGGTCGGCCGGCAGCTCCAACTCCTCCGGCAGTCCGGCCAACGCCCCACGCCAGTAGTCCAGTTGCCGGGCGGCCCGGCTGCCCTCCAGGGTGCTCTCGCCGAGCGAGTCGCGCTGCCAGAGGGTGTAGTCGGCGTACTGCACCGGCAGCGGCCGGTACTCCGGCGCCCGGCCGTCGCAACGGGCCGCGTAGGCCCGGGCCAGGTCGCGGCCGAGCGGCCCGTCGGACCAGCCGTCGGTGGCGATGTGGTGGAACGCGAGGAACAGGATCCGCTCGTCCGGGGCCAGTTCGAAGAGGGTGGTGCGGATCGGGAGGTCGGTGGCCAGGTCGAAGGGGCGGGAGCCCTCGGCGCGCAGCGCCTCGTCCAGGGTGTCCTCGGTGACCGGGACGACCGGCAGTGCGAGCCGGGCCAGGTCGGCGCCGAGCACCAGCTGCACCGGTTCGCCGTCGACCTCGGGGAAGACCGTCCGCAGGCTCTCGTGCCGGGCCAGGACATCGCCCAGGGCCGCCCGCAGCGCGGAGACGTCCAGGTCGCCGGAGAGCCGCAGGCCCCAGGAGAGGTTGTAGGTCGCGGAGGGGCCTTCCAGTCGGTCCAGGAACCAGAGTCGGCGCTGGGCGAAGGAGAGGGGGAGGCGGTCGGGGCGTCGGGCGGGCAGCAGTGGTGTGCCGAGCTCACCGGCGTGGCGCAGTTTCTCGGCCAGGCCTGCCACGGTCGGGGCCTCGAACAGCATCTGGATGGAGGCCTCGACGCCGAGTACCGTGCGGACCCGGCTGACCAGTCGGGTGGCCAGCAGGGAGTGGCCGCCCAGGGCGAAGAAGTCGTCGTCGAGGCCGACCCGTTCGGTGCCGAGCATTTCGGCGAAGACGGTGCACAGGATCTCCTCGCGGGCGTCGCGCGGGGGCCGGTAGCCGGTCGTGGCGGTGAACTCCGCCTTGGGCAGTGCCCGTACGTCCAGTTTTCCGTTGGGGGTCAGTGGCAGGGCCGGCAGGACCACGAACGCGCCGGGGACCATGTACTCGGGCAGCCGCGCGCCCAACCGGGCGCGGACGTCGGCCAGTTCCTGTTCGCCCCAGTCGGCGCCGGGGGTCGGTACGACGTAGGCCGCCAGGCGCTTCTCGCCTCCGGGCACCGCCAGGGCCAGCACGGCGCACTGGGCCACCCGGGCGTCGGCGGCCAGGGCCGTCTCGATCTCGCCCAGCTCGATCCGGAAGCCGCGGATCTTGACCTGGGCGTCGGCCCGGCCGACGAAGTCGAGTTCGCCGTTGGGGGTCCACCGGACCAGGTCGCCGGTGCGGTACATCCGCGAACCCGGCGCCCCGAAGGCGTTCGCCACGAACCGCTCGGCCGTCAGATCCGGGCGACCGTTGTAGCCGCGGGCCAGACCCGCACCGGCCAGGTAGATCTCGCCGGTGACCCCGGGCGGCACCGGACGCAGCCAGGCATCGAGGACGTAGGCCTGCATGTTGTCCATCGCCCGGCCCACCGGGACGGGCCCGGGGGCGAACCCCTCGCCCTTGCGCATCAGCTTGTGCGTCGCGAAGAGGGTCGTCTCCGTCGCGCCGTAGGTGGTGCGCACATGGGTGTTCGGGCAGTGGTCCAGCACCCGCTGCACCGCGACCGGCGAGATCACGTCACCGCCGGTCAACACCTCCTGCACCGTCGCGAAGATCTCCGGCGCCTCCTCCGCCACCACCCGGAACAGACCGGCCGTCAGATCCAGCCCGGTGACCTGGCCCTCCACCAACAGTCGGCGAAGGGTGCTCACCTCAAGATTGCCCTCCGGCGCCACCACCGTGGTGCCACCGTTCAACAGCGGCACCCAGATCGCGTAGGTCGAGGGATCGAAGGCATACGGCGCCGCCATCAGCACCCGCCGATGCGCACCCCCCGCGAACATCCGGTCCATCGCCAGCTCGACCACATCCCGGTGCGTGACCGCCACGCCCTTCGGCAGTCCGGTCGAACCCGAGGTGTACATCACATACGCCAACTGCTGCGGCTCACTGCGCACTTCCACCGCAGCCGAGGACACCCCCGCCAACGCGGCCTCGTCGTCCACCGTCAGCACCACCGCGCACGCCGGCACCTCGCCGGCCGCCTTCGCCCGGTCCACCAGCAGCACCCGCGCCCCGGCCGCGTCCACGATCCACTGCCGACGCTCCGGCGGGTACCCGTTGTGCAACGGCACGTACACGCCACCGGCCTTCACGATCGCCAGTGTCGCGACCACGACCTCGACCGTGCGGTCCATCAACACCGCCACCGGGGTCTCCGGCCCCACCCCCAGCTCCAGCAGCCGACGCGCCAACCGATTGGAGCGCGCGTCCAACTCCGCGTACGTCAACGCACGCTCGTCAGCGCCGCCGCAGACCGCCGGCGCATCGGGCGCACCCGCCACCTGTACCGCGAACAACTCCTGCAGCGAGGAGCCCAGCTGCGGCACCACCACGGCGGTGCTGTTCCACTCGCTCAGCACCCGGTCCCGCTCGGCGCCCCCGAGGATCTCCAGCAGTCCGATCGGTCGGGTCGGTTCGGCGACGGCCGCGGTGAGGAGCAGCACCAGCCTGCGCCCGATCAGCTCCACCGTCTCCCGGTCGTACAGGTCGGCGGCGAACTCGATCGCGCCCTTGATGCCCGCAGCGGCTCCGGTTTCGTCCGTCCTGAGGCCGAACTGGAAGTCCAGGTCGAACTTGGCCGTCCCCGTCCCCGGCGCCACCACCGCGGCCGACCGCACGCCCGGCAGCTCCACCAGCGGACCGCCGGCCTCCTGCACCGCGAAGGCCACCTGGAAGAGCGGGTGGCGGGCCAGCGAGCGGGCCGGGTTGACGGCCTCGACCACCTGCTCGAAGGGCAGGTCCTGGCGGGCGAAGGCCGCGAGGTCGGCCTGCCGCACCCGGGCCACCAGCTCGCTGAACGAGGGGTCGCCCGAGACGTCGGACCGCAGCACCAGGGTGTTGACGAAGAAGCCGACCAGCTCCGCCAAGGCCTCGTCGGTGCGCCCCGCCGTCACCGTGCCGAGGGGGATGTCCGTACCGGCGCCGAGCCGGGACAGCAGCGCGGCCAGACCGGCCTGCAGCACCATCAGCATCGAGGCGTGCTGCCCACGGGCCAGCTCCTGCAGCGCCGAGTGGACCGGGGCCGGCAGCTCGAACTCGACCAACCCGCCCGCGTAACTCGCCACCGCCGGACGGGGGCGGTCCGTCCTGAGCTCCAACTCCTCTGGCAGACCGGCCAGTTCCTCCTGCCAGAAGGTCAACTGCCGCTCCGAGAGCTGCTCCGCTCCCTCGCGCTGCCACAGCGCGTAGTCGGCGTACTGCACCGGCAGCGGCTGGTACTCCGGCGCGACGCCCGCACGACGGGCCGCGTAGGCCCGGGCGAGGTCGCGGCCGAGCGGTCCGTCGGACCAGCCGTCGGTGGCGATGTGGTGGAACGCCAGCGCCAACACCCATTGGTCCGGGGCCAGTTCGAAGAGGGTGGTGCGGATCGGGAGGTCGGTGGCCAGGTCGAAGGGGTGGGAGCCCTCGGCGCGCAGCGCCTCGTCCAGGGTGTCCTCGGTGACCGGGACGACCGGCAGTGCGAGCCGGGCCAGGTCGGCGCCGAGCACCAGCTGCACCGGTTCGCCGTCCACCTCGGGGAAGACCGTCCGCAGGCTCTCGTGCCGGGCCAGGACATCGCCCAGGGCCGCCCGCAGCGCGGAGACATCGAGGTCACCCGAGAGCCGGACCGCGAGCGACAGGTTGTAGGTCGCGGAGGGGCCTTCCAGTCGGTCCAGGAACCAGAGTCGGCGCTGGGCGAAGGAGAGCGGGAGGTGGTTGGGGCGTCGGGCGGGCAGCAGTGGTGTGCCGAGCTCACCGGCGTGGCGCAGTTTCTCGGCCAGGCCTGCGACGGTCGGGGCCTCGAACAGCATCTGGATGGAGGCCTCGACGCCGAGTACCGTGCGGATCCGGCTGACCAGTCGGGTGGCCAGCAGGGAGTGGCCGCCCAGGGCGAAGAAGTCGTCGTCGAGGCCGACCCGTTCGGTGCCGAGCATTTCGGCGAAGACGGTGCACAGGATCTCCTCGCGGGCGTCGCGCGGGGGCCGGTAGCCGGTCGTGGCGGTGAACTCCGCCTTGGGCAGTGCCCGTGCGTCCAGTTTTCCGTTGGGGGTCAGTGGCAGGGCCGGCAGGACCACGAACGCGCCGGGGACCATGTACTCGGGCAGTCGCGCGCCCAACTTGGCGCGGACGTCGGCCAGTTCCTGTTCGCCCCAGTCGGCGCCGGGGGTCGGTACGACGTAGGCCGCCAGGCGCTTCTCGCCTCCGGGCACCGCCAGGGCCAGTACCGCGCACTGGGCCACCCGGGCGTCGGCGGCCAGGGCCGTCTCGATCTCGCCCAGTTCGATCCGGAAGCCGCGGATCTTGACCTGGGCGTCGGCCCGGCCGACGAAGTCGAGTTCGCCGTTGGGGGTCCAGCGGACCAGGTCGCCGGTGCGGTACATCCGCGAACCCGGCGCCCCGAAGGCGTTCGCCACGAACCGCTCGGCGGTGAGGTCGGCCCGGCCCTGGTAGCCGCGGGCCAGACCCGCGCCGGCCAGGTAGAGCTCGCCGGACACGCCCACCGGCACCGGGCGCAACCACGCGTCCAGAATGTACATCTGCATGTTGTCCAGCGGCCGTCCCACCGGAATGGTGCTGCTGAACCGCTCGTCGCGGGACACCATGCGCTGGGTCGCGAAGAGCGTGGTCTCGGTCGGGCCGTACAGGGTGCGGACATTGGTGCCGGGGCAGTGGTCGAGGACGCGCTGGACGGCGACGGGGGAGATGACGTCGCCGCCGGTGAGGACCTCCCGGACGGTGGCGAAGACCTCGGGGGCCTCTTCGGCGACGACCCGGAAGAGGCCTGCGGTGAGGTCGAGTCCGGTGACCCGTCCGTCGAGGAGGAGCCGGCGCAGGGTGGCCACTTCGAGGTTGCCCTCGGGGGCGACGACGGTGGTGCCGCCGTTGAGGAGGGGCACCCAGATGGCGTAGGTCGAGGGGTCGAAGGCGTACGGCGCGGCCATCAGGACGCGCTGGTGGGCGCTGCCGGCGAACATCCGGTCCATGGCGAGTTCGACGACGTCGCGGTGGGTGACGGCGACGCCCTTGGGCAGGCCGGTGGAACCGGAGGTGTACATCACGTAGGCGAGCTGCTGGGGTTCGCTGTGGATGTGGACGGCGGCGGGGGAGACGCCGTCCAGGAGGGCGTCGTCGTCGACGGTGAGGACGGTGGGGCCGGTGGGGATGGGGCCGGTGGCCTTGGCGCGGTCGACGAGGAGGACGGGGGCGGCTGCGGTGTCGGTGATCCACTGGCGGCGCTCGGGCGGGTAGCCGTTGTGCAGGGGGACGTAGACGCCGCCGGCCTTGACGATGGCGAGGGTGGCGACGACGACCTCGACGGTGCGCTCCATCAGCACGGCGACGGGCGTCTCGGGGCCGACGCCGAGTTCGACCAGGCGCCGCGCCAGTCGGTTGGAGCGGGCGTCGAGCTGGGCGTAGGTCAGTTCCCGCTCCTCGGCGCCGCCGCAGACGGCGATCGCGTCGGGGGTCTTCGCGGCCTGCACGGCGAAGAGCTCCTGCAGGCTGGACGCCACCTGCGACACCGCCACCGCGCTGTCGTTCCACGTCTCCAGCAGCTGGTGCCGCTCGGCCTCCGCCAGGATCTCGACACCGGACACCGGCGTCGCCGGATCCTCGGCCAGCGCGCCCAGGAAGCGCACCAGCCGGTCGGCCAGGGTCTGCACCGTCCCCCGGTCGTACAGGTCCCCGGCGAACTCGATCATTCCCTCGATGCCGGCGGCGGCGCCGGTGTCGTCCTTCGTCAGGCCGAACTGGAAGTCCAGGTCGAACTTGGCCATCCCGGTGGCCGGCAGCGCCACCGGGGTGGCGCGCACGCCCGCGAGGTCCAGCGCCGGGCCACCGGTCTCGTGGACGGCGAAGGCCACCTGGAAGAGCGGGTGCCGGGCCAGCGAGCGGGCCGGGTTGAGCGCCTCCACCACCTGCTCGAACGGCACGTCCTGGTGCTCGAACGCGGCCAGGTCCGTCTGCCGCACCCGCGCCACCAGCTCGGCGAAGGTCGGGTCGCCGGAGACGTCCGAGCGCAGCACCAGGGTGTTGACGAAGAAGCCGACCAGGTCCTCCAAGGCCTCGTCGGTGCGTCCGGCCGCGACGGTGCCGAGGGGGATGTCGCTGCCGCCGCCGAGGCGGGACAGCAGTGCGGCGAGACCCGCCTGGAGCACCATCAGCATCGTCGCGTTGGTCGCCTGGGCGACGGCGGCCAGGCCCCGGTGCGCCCGGGCGTCCAGCCGGAACGGCACGGCGCCGCCGGTGTAGCTGGCCACCGCGGGGCGGGAGCGGTCGGACGGCAGCTCCAGCTCCTCCGGCAGACCGGTCAGCGCGCCGCGCCAGTAGTCGAGTTGCCGGGCGGCGAGGCTCCCCGGGTCGCTGCTCCCGCCCAGCAACTCGCGCTGCCACTCGGCGTAGTCGCGGTACTGGACCGGCAGCGGCTCGAACACCGGGGCCAGGCCCCGGGTGCGGGCCGCGTAGGCGAGGGAGAGGTCGCGTCCGAGCGGTCCGTCGGACCAGCCGTCGGTGGCGATGTGGTGGAAGACCAGGGAGAGGACCCACTCGTCGGCGGCCGGCCGGAACAGGGTGGCGCGCAGCGGCAGGTCCGCCGTCAGGTCGAACGGGCGGGAGCCCGCGGCCCGCAGCGCCTCCTCCAGCGCGTCCTCGGCGACCGGGACGACCTGCAGCTCGACCCCGGACCGCTCGGCGCCGAGCACCAGCTGCACCGGCTCGCCGTCGACCTCGGGGAACACCGTCCGCAGGCTCTCGTGCCGCTCGACCACGTCGCCCAGCGCGGCGCCCAGCGCCGCCACGTCCAGCACCCCCGACAGTCGCACCGCAAGAGACAGGTTGTAGGTCGCGGACGGACCCTCCAACCGGTCCAGGAACCACAACCGCCGCTGAGCGAAGGACAGGGAAACCACGTGGACTCTCCTCAAGAAACCGACATCGGACCTGGCCGGCAGTCCGGCTACATGAGAACGCTCCGTCTCAAGTGCCCCCCGGAGCAATGCCGATCGGGAGCAGGAACCTGCACGACAGCGACTTACTGGCTCAGCGGGCGCGCCACTGCGGAGCGCGCTTCTCGGCGAAGGCGAGCGGGCCCTCGACCGCGTCGGAGCTGCGCAGACGCAGCTCCTCCTGCGGGTAGTGCGCGGCGAACGCCTGCTCCAGCGGCAGCGCGGCGGACATCGCGGCGGCCTCCTTGACGGCCCTGACCGAGAGCGGCGCGCACCGCAGCACGTCGGCCACCCAGCCCTCCACGCAGCCGTCCAACTGCTCGGCCGGCACCACCTCGTTGACCAGGCCGAGGTCGAAGGCGCGCCGCGCGTCCAGCGGCCGCCCGGTCAGCAGATGACCCATGGCCGTCCGGGTCGGCAGCTGCCGGGTCAGCCGGAACACCCCGCCCGCCCCCGCCATCAGGCCGAGCTTCGCCTCCGGCAGGGCGAAGACCGCGTCCTCGGCGGCGACGACGATGTCACAGGCCAGGGCGAGCTCGAACCCGCCGCCCATGGCGTATCCCCGCACCTTGGCGACGACCGGTTTCGTCAGCCCGAACCGCTCCGTCAGCCGTGGCCAGCCCGGTTTCCCGCGGCTGCCGAAGCTGGACGTGCCGGCGGTGCCGCCGCGGAGCCGGGCGGCGAGCTCCTTGAGGTCCTGGCCGACGCTGAAGGCCCGGGTGCCCGACCCCGCCAGCACCGCGACCCACAGGTCGTCGTCGGCCTCGAAGTCGTCCCAGATCTCGGCGAGTTCCTCGTGCATCCGCAGGTCCATCGCATTGAGCACCTCGGGCCGGTCGAGGGTGATCCGGGCCAGGTGGCCCTCCTTCTGGTAGCGGACCCGGGAGTGCCGCGAACTCCCCTGCTCCACTGCGGCGGTCACCGCAGCTCCACCGGAACGCCCGGGCGCTCCCGGTCCGCCGCGGTCGGCTCGGGGGCCTGCGAGCGCAGCCGATGCGCCGTCAGGCCCAGCCTGAAACCGGCCAGTTGACTGGTCACCAGGGAGACCAGGACCAGGACGGTGAAGAAGGGCTTGTTGATCAGACCGGCCTGGTAGGTGACCCCGGCCAGCACCACGCCCAGCGTTCCCCGCGCGTTCAGGGCGATCGCGAGCGAGCCGGCGAATCCGCGCTCCTCGCCGGCCAGCCGCGCCGCGCCCCAGACGCTGAGCGTCTTGACCCCGCAGGCGGCCAGCAGGAACCAGCCGAAGAACAGCGGGTCGAAGGACTGGGCGAGGTCGACGTTCATCCCGACCATGGCGAAGAACACCGGGACGAAGAAGGCCAGCGAGAACTGCCTGATCGCCCCCCAGGCCTGGGCCGCCAGCGCCTCGGTCCCCGGGTCCTCGGTGCCGGCGTCGCCGCGCGCGGCGCAGATGCCGGCTATCAGCGCGCCGAACACGGAGTTGACGCCGAGGCCGACGCAGCAGGCCACCACCGCGAAGAGGAAGACCAGGCGGAACGCGACCGGGCTGCGCCGCGCCAGGATGTTGGACCGGTGCACCGCCAACCGGCGGAAGGCGCGCGGTCCCCAGGAGAGCCCGGCCCAGAGGAAGAGCAGGCTGACCGTGACGATGTAGAGCGCCGTCAGCCCGAGCGAGTGGCTGCCGAAGGACTGCCAGAGCCCCACCGAGCCGCCCGCCCCGGCGTGCCCCATGCCGAGGACCAGGGCGAGGACCACGTACAGCACGACGTCCTCGACCACCGCGACCATCAGCACGGTGCGCCCGAACGGGGTGTCCACGATCCCGAGGTCCAGCATGATCCGCGAGATCACCGGAATCGCGGCGATGGCCATGGCCATCCCGACGATCAGCGGCGTGGTCACCGAGGAGCCCAGCGGGCCGACGAACCGCCCGCCGTCGGCGACCGCCAGCGCCGCACCGGCCGCGAACGGCACCAGCAGGCCGGCCGCGGCCACCGCGACGCCGGTCCGCCGCTCCCGTCCGGCCGCCCTGATCCGCAGCTCGGAGCCGGCCAGGAAGATCAGCAGCAACTGGCCGATCTGGTAGAGCGCGTTGAGGCCGTCGGCGACCGGGCCGGAGGTGGGGAGGACCGCCTGCGCGAGATGGGGTGCGACCAGCCGGAGACAGGTGGGTCCGAGCAGGATCCCGCCCACGATCTCGCCGATCACCGGTGGCTGCCGCAGCCTGGAGAACAGGAAGCCGCAGCCGTGGGCGACCAGGCAGAGCAGCCCGAGCGCCGTGATCAGCCGAAGCGTGTCCATTGTCGACACTGGTCCGATCCCTTCCGAACGTGTTGGGTCGGCGGGCCGGCTGTCGCCGGACCGCTGTCATTGCTGGTGGGTCAGGCCGTGCGGGCCTGGTGCGCGCCGATGTCGCGGAGGAAGGCAGCCAGCCGGGCAGCGCCCTCGTCGATGCCCTCGGGGTCGAGGTAGCTGCACGACAGCCGCAGCTCCCGGTCGCCGCCGGGGCCGCGGTAGAACTGGGACATCGGCGTCCAGAGCACGCCGTAGCGGGAGGCGGACACCTCCAGCAGCGCCTCGTCGACGGTCACCGGGAGGCGCATCCGTACGAAGAAGCCCCCGCTCGGCCGGTTCCAGCTGACGCCCTGCGGCGCCCGGCCGTCCGGGCACAGGTGGCGCTCCAGCGCCTCCAGCAGCAGGGTGAGGTTGCCCTGGTAGAAGGCGCCGCGCTCGCGCGCCAGTTCGGCGAACGAGCCGCCGTGCTCCAGCAGCATCCCGCCGATGACGGCCTGGCAGAGGGGCGACGTGTTGACGGTCACCATGCTCTTGAGCGCGGCCAACTCGTCCGCCAGCAGCCGGATCCGGCCGTCCGCGGTGCGGACCGGCTGGTCGGCGACGACGTAGCCGACCCGGGCCCCGGGGAAGCAGAGCTTCGCGAAGGTCCCGATCTGGACGACCCGGTCGCCGCCGTCCATCGCCTTGAGCGCGGGCGGGTGCCCGGACGCCACGGACTTGGTGAACCCGTAGGCGTTGTCCTCCAGCAGCAGGAAGTCCTCGCGCTCGGCGGTCCCCAGCAGCCGCCGGCGGGACGCCCGGTCCATCTCGGTGCCGGACGGGTTGGCGTAGTCGGGGGCCACGTACATGGCCCGCACCCGCCGGCCCCGCGCCGCCAGCCGGGCGCAGACCGCGTCGAGGGCGTCGAGGTCGGGCCCGTTGTCGGTGTCCGGCACCGCGACCACCTCGATGTCCAGCAACCGGGCGGCGCCGGTGATCCCGACGAAGCAGGGTTCCGCCACCACCAGCACGTCGGCGGCGTCGCGGAACAGCGCGCGCAGCGTCAGCAGCATGGCCTCCTGGGCCCCGACGGTGATCACGACGGCCTCCGGCGGCACGTCGACACCGTGGTCGGTGCGCAGGGCCGCGGCCACCAGGTCGTTGATCAGACCGCGGGCCGGGCCGTACTCGTACAGCAGGCGGCGGGCGCCGTGCAGGTCGAGGCCGCGGGTGCGGCGCAGGTGCTCCACGAAGACGTCGACGCTCCGGGTGGCGTCGGTGTCCAGCAGGTCCGCCAGGTGGGGCGCCCCGGGGGCGAACGAGATCGCGTCCGGGAAGCGCGACATGACCTCGTTGAGGAAGCCGATGGAGCCGAGCAGCGGGTCCTGGAGCGAGTCGTGGAGGGAGCCGGGGGCTAGCACGGCGCGGGCTCCTCACGGGAGGAGAAGCGCCCTGCCTTGGTCACGACGTCGTCCGCGTACAGGCGCTGGGCCTGCACCAGCGCGAACTCCGCGAGGTAGCGGCGCAGTCCTTCGCGCGGCTCGTCGGCCAGGTTGAGCATCCGGCGGTTGGCCACCACCGCCGGACTGTCCAGTGAGCGGACGGCCTCCTCCACCGCCGCGTCGAGCTCGTCGGCCGGCACCACCAGGTCGCACACCAGGGACGCCTCGGGGTCGGTGGCCGCGATCCGCCGCCCGCCCAGGATCACCCTCCGCGACAGCCGCGGCCCGGCCAGCCGGGGCAGCCGCAGATTGCCCAGGCCAGGGACGATGCCCTCCTGCGCGGCCGGCAGGCTGAAGAACGCGTCGTCGGCGCTGATCACCTGGTCGAAGACGAGCAGCAGCTGCATGCCGCCGCCGATGGCGAACGAGTCCACCGCCGCGCACCAGGGCTTCTGCACCGTGCGGTGCGGGTACGCGTCGGCGGCGGGGCCGGTCAGGATTCCGTGCATCAGCTTGCTGATGAGACCGAGCTCCCGGCGCAGCAGGAAGTCCACGAAGGAGATCCCGCCGGAGTGCAGCTCGCGCAGGTTGATCCCGGCGCTGAAGACCCGTCGCCCCCGGTAGCGCGGGTGGGTCATCACCCCGCCGCGGAGGACGCCGACGCGGGCCCGGTCGTCCAGCAGGACCAGGTCGACGGCCGTCTCCAGGTCGTCGACCAGCCGGTTGTCCTCGGCGTTCAGGCAGTGCTGGTTGTTGATCGTCAAATGCGCGGCGCCGTCGCGCAGTTCGACGAGGACCGAGCCCAGGTCGAGCCGGTCCTCGCGGCCGAACGCGTCCTGCAGGTCCAGGGCCCGGGAGGTCGGTCGGAGCATCGAGTCCATCAGATGCCCGCCGGCGTCGGGGGAGGCCAGCAGACCGCGGAAGAAGATGCCCTGGTCGATCTCCAGGCCCTCCTTCTCCGCCTGCGGCCGGGCCTGCTCAACGGCCATCAGCTCCGGGCCGGGGACCAGCCCCGGGAAGCGCTCGGCAGCGGCGTGGGCGAGCCCGTCCAGGCGCAGTGGGAGCCGGCGGCCGTCGGTGAGGACGTCGTAGACCTGCTCGGCGTGGTGGTGCATCAGCGTGTTGCGCGCCCGGCGGCAGGACTCGACGGCCTCGGCCGCGAAGTCCCGCTGCCGCGCGTCGCGCGCGTCCGGCTCGGGCAGCGCCGCGATCGCCTGCCGTGCCAGCGCCACGTACCCGGCCAGGGCCTGGGCGTCCTCCTCCAGCACGCCGGTGACGGCCGGCAGGGGCTCGGTCCGGGGGACCGGTGGCACGGTCACCCCTCCAGTCCGGCGGCCGCGCGGTGGCGCAGGGAGCGGTCGCAGGCGGCCAGGTGGGTGCCGATGGCGTCCTCGTAGCTGGTCGTCATCGCCTCCAGGACCAGCCGTCGGCAGACGGCCAGCTCGCCGCCCAGGGACTGCCCCACCTCGCCGGGCACGGCCTCGGCGCGCGCCGGGTCGTCGCTGATCTCGTCGACCAGTCCGAGCGCGTGCGCGTGCTCCACCGCCAGCGCGTCGCCGCGCAGCAGGAGCCGGCGGGCCTGCGCGGAACCGACCTGGTGGGCCAGCCGGTACAGGGTCATGCCCGGCCACGGCAGGCCGTTGTGGTCCCGCAGCACCATCCGCAGCCCGGTGCCGGCGATGCGGTAGTCCGCCGCCAGGAAGAGGTCCAGGGCGGCGCCGGAGCACACGCCGTCGGCGGCGACCACGGTCAGCGCGCCCAGGCGCTCCACCCGGCGCACGGTGCGCTCCCAGCGGGTCACCTCGCGGATCCCCGGCCCACCGGCCGGTTCGAGCCGGGCCCGGAGGCCGACAGGCGCAGCACCAGGGCCGGTGTGTGCGGCGCGTCCTCGACCCGGTCGCAGCCGTCGTTGATCAGCGCGACCAGCTCGGCCGGCGGTGCGGCGGTGTCCAGTTCGACCACCACCGGCGCCTCGCCGTCCAGTACCGCTCCGGAGAATCCGCTGCCCGAGTTCTGCGTGTGTGTCATCACGGTCTTCCTCACCATCGCACTAGTGCCGTTTCGATCGTCGAACCGGGGCCCATCGTCATCAGGACCCCGTAGTCACCCGGTCGGGTGACTCCCTCTTCCAGGAGCCGCTGGTACGAGAACAGGAACGAGCCGCTCGACAGGTTCCCGTAGTCCCGCAGCACACCGGTGGTGTGGCGCACGTCGTGCGCCGTCAGTCCCAGGTTGACCCGGACCGAGTCGATGACCTTCCGCCCGCCGGAGTGCACCAGCCAGTGGGCGATGTCCGAGCGCCGCAGCCCGGTGCCCTCCAGCAGCCTGGAGACCACCTCCTCGGCGTGCGCCCCGACCACGTAGGGCACGTCCTGGTCCAGGTAGAAGCTGAACTTGCCCTGGTCGTCGTCCCAGTCGTAGCGCATGGCCTCGATCGCGTCGGGCACCAGCGTGCTGGCGGCCCGCAGCAGGAGCGGACCGGCCGGCCCGCCCGCCGGGGCGCTCCCGCCGGTGCGGACGCTGATCGCCGCGGAGCCGTCGCCGAACAGGCTGTTGACGACGGCGGTGCGCATGGTGCGGTCGAAGACGTAGGCGGACGAGCAGGACTCGATGCACACCATCACCGCGAGCTGCCCGGGGTGGGCGGCGGACCAGCCGGCGACCGCCGCGAAGGCGTTCAGGCCGGCGTTGCAGCCCATCCCGACCACGTCGAGGCGCGAGGTGGTCGGGGAGAGCCCGAGCTCCTTGATCACCCGGGCGCTGAAGCCCGGTGTCATCAGCCCGGTCGAGGTGACGCAGCACAGGTAGCGCACGTCCGCCAGGCTCGCCCCCTCGTTGTCGAGGCAGGCCCGCACCGCGCGGGAGCCCATCTCGATGCCGGTCTCCCGGTGCTTCTGCAGCAGTTGGCCCTGGCTCTCCAACTGCCGGGTGCCGTCCGGCGCCTGTGGCGGCAGGACCAGGTGGCGGGTCTTGATCCCGCTGTTGAGGAACAGCGAGCTGATCCTCGGGTCCTCGACGCCGAAGACGTCGAGGACGTCCTGCTGGCTGTACGAGTGGGGTGGGACAGCGGTGCCGACGGAGGTGATCCTCGGCTGCGCTTCGGTCATGTGCTCTCCAGCGACGGAATCAGGGGGCTGCCCGTGGGCCCGGGCGGCCGGGACGGTCAGCGGAGCACCAGCGGCAGGCCGCTGTACCCGCGCAGGAACGTCGAGTACAGGGGCTGGGCGGCACCGGTGACCTCGACGGTCCTGGTCAGCCGGCTCAGGGTGCTGAGCACGGTGCTGATCTCCGCCCGGCCCAGGAAGGCGCCGAAGCAGAAGTGCGGGCCGTGGCCGAAGCCCAGGTGCTTGTTCGGGGTGCGGCCGGGCACGAACCGGTCGGCGTCGGGGAAGAACCGCTCGTCGCGGTTGGCCGAGATGTTCCACGCCGTCACCACGTCGCCGGCCTTGATCTGCGCACCGCCGAACTCCATGTCGTACGCGGCGGTGCGGCCGACGTGCATGACCGGCGAGGTCCACCGGATGACCTCCTCCACCACGGCGGACATCGGCACCTCGCCGTCCCGCACCAGGGCCCACTGGTCGGGCCGGTTGCCCAGGTTCTCCAGCGCGCCGATCATGGCGAGCCGGCTGGTGTGGTCGCCGGCCAGCAGGAAGCCGTAAAGGTTGAGGATGATCTCCTGGTCGCTGAGCGGACGGCCGTCCACCCGCGCCTCGACCATCCGGCTGAGCAGGTCGTCCCCGGGGTTGTCCCGGCGTTCGTCCACCATCTCCGAGCAGTAGATGAGCAGCTCGTTGCGGATCAGCCAGCGCTCCTCGGCGGTCTGGTCGCTGTCCGCCGCGCTCAGCGCGTACCGGCTCAGCTCCAGCAGCCGCGGGCGGTCCTCCTCGGGGAAGCCCAGCAGGTCGCAGATCACCCACATCGGGATGGCGTCGGCGATCTCGTGGGCGAAGTCGAAGGACGGGCCGCCCACCCGCTCCGAGACCAGCCGCTCCACATGGGCCTGCAGCCGGTCGACGACCAGTTGCCGGATCCGGGGGGTGAAGGACTTCATCAGGACCGTGCGGAGTGCCGTGTGGTCGGTGCTGTCCGTCATGACCAGCACCTCGCCGGCGGCCGGATCGCCGTCGGGCTTCTGCAGCGACTCCAGCATGTTGCCCGGGGCGGAGAGGAAGCCCTTGTCGTCCTTGTACATCGCCATGATGTCGTCGTACCGGGAGAGCACCCAGAACTCCCGGCCCTCGGGCGTGGCCGGATGGCGGTGGACCGGGTGCTCGTCGCGCAGCCGGCGCCAGACCGCGTCCATGTCGTAGGTCCAGAACGTCTTCGGGTCGGACAGGTCGATCTCGGCCAGGTCCACGGGAACCTTCAGGGGTTCACTCACGGGTTCACTCCTCTCTGCTTGTTCGAGCGCGAGGTCGGTCACGCCCGCTCCTTCAGTGCCTGGGCGAGCACGGGGCCGACGGCGGCCAGCGCGTGCGGCGCCATCAGGTCCTCGTGCGGGTAGGGCACCGGGTGGCGGTCGATCCGGCCGCTGACCCAGGGGGTCCAGAAGTCCGCCGTCGAGCGGCCGTCGGCGCGCCGGGCCTCGAAGAAGGTCAGGTCGCCCTTGAACTCCCGCTGCACCGACTCGTCGCCGAGCTTCAGGTTGTTCACGGTGATCTCCATCAGCCTGGCGATCGCCGACTCCTCCAGACCGGCCAGGCTGCTGCCGTGTTCGGCGAGCAGGGCCCGGACCCGGGACAGCGGCAGCGGGCCGTCCCCCGGCTCCCGGCCGAAGGCGTCGACGCCCTGGAAGGTGAGGGCCAGCAGCTCCCGCTGATCGGGGGTGCGCTGCACCGCGGCGTCCTCACGGCCCGCGTCCAGCAGCGCCAGCAGCGAGACCTCGTACCCGTCCTGCTGCAGGCAGGTGGCGACGGACTGCGCGACCAGTCCGCCGAACGACCAGCCCACCAGCGCGTACGGGCCCTCGGGGCGGATCCGGCGGATCCGCTCGCCGTAGTCCTGCGCCATCTCGTCCAGGGTCCGCGGCAGTCGCCCCGGGCCCTCCAGCCCGTCGGCCTGGATGCCGTACACCGGGTGCCCGCGCGGGATGTGCCGCAGCAGCCCGGAGTAGGCCCAGGCGAGGCCGCTGCCGGGGTGGATGCAGAAGACCGGGGTCTTGCTCCCCGCCGCGCGCAGGGCCAGCATCCCGCCCAGGGCGCGGTCGTCCTCGCCGACGTCCAGGAACTCCACGATGCCCGCGACCGTGGGGCTCTCCAGCAGGTGCCGGATCGGCAGGTCCAGGCCGAGCACCGAGCGCATCCGCCCGGCCAGCCGGGTTGCCAGCAGGGAGTGGCCGCCGAGCTCGAAGAAGCTGTCGTCGATGGTCACCGACGGCAGGTCGAGCACCTCGGCGAACAGCTGGCACAGCACCTCCTCGCGCGGGTTGCGCGGGCTGCGCCCGGTGGGCTCCAGCTGGGTCTCGGGCAGCGGCAGCGCGCTGTAGTCGACCTTGCCGTTGCCCGTCAGCGGCAGGGCGTCCAGCTCGACGAAGGCGTACGGGACCATGTACTCGGGGAGCGTGTCCGCCGTGTGCGACCTGAGCCCCGACAGGTCCGCGCCGCCGGTGGGCACCACGTAGGCGACCAGCCGCTTCTCGCCGTCCTCAGGACCCGGCTGCGCGACGACGCTGACCTGGGCCAGGCCGGGGAAGCGCCCGAGCACGTGCTCGATCTCGCGCAGTTCGACCCGGTAGCCGCGGATCTTGACCTGGTCGTCGCTGCGGCCGATGAACTCCAGCAGCCCCTCGCCGTTGCGGCGCACCAGGTCGCCGGTGCGGTACATCCGCTCCCCGGAGCCGTCGAAGGGGTTGGCGACGAACCGCTCGGCGGTGAGCTGCGGGCGCCCGAGGTAGCCGCGGGCCTGACCGGCGCCCGCGATGTAGAGCTCTCCGGCGGCGCCCGGACCGACCGGGCGCAGCCGGTCGTCGAGCACGTGCAGCGCGGTGTCGTCCAGCGCCCGGCCCATCGGCACGCCGCCGGTGGAGAACGAACTGCCGCGCGGAAGCGCGCACTGGGTGGCGAACAGCGTGGTCTCGGTGGGACCGTAGGTGGCGCGCACCACGGTGTCCGGGCAGCGCTCCTGGATGCGGTGCACCGCGGCCGGCGAGATCACGTCCCCGCCGGTCATCACCTCGTTGACGGCGGCGAAGCACTCGGGGCGCTCCTCGGCGACCACCCGGAACAGGCCCGCCGTCAGCAGCACGCCGGTGACCTGCTCGGACTCGATGACGCCGGCCAGCACCGGGATGTCCACCTCGCCGGGCGGGGGCAGCACCACGCGGCCCCCGTGCAGCAGCGGGACCCACAGCTCGTACACCGAGCCGTCGAACGCGTACGGCGCCGCCATCAGCACCCGGGTGTGCCGGGTGGGATCGAACATGCCGTCGTGTGCGAAGTCCGTGACCTCGCGGTGGGCGACGGCCACCCCCTTGGGCTCGCCGGTGGAGCCGGAGGTGAACATCACATACGCCAACTGGCGCGGGTCGGTGGCGACTTCGGGCGCCGACGCGGGCAGCTGCGCCAGGTCGGGGTCGTCGTCCACGGTGATGACGGCGTCGCAGGCCGGGGCAGCCGTGCGCATCGCCCGGTCGGTCAGCAGGACCCGGGCGCCGCCCTGGGCGGTGATCTCCCGCATCCGCTCGACCGGGTGGCCGCTGTGCAGCGGGAGGTACCAGCCGCCGGCCTTCAGCACCGCGAGGATCGACACCGGCAGCGCGACCGAGCGCTCCTGCAGGATGGCCACCGGGTGCTCGGGGCCGACGCCCGCCGCCACCAGGCGGTGGGCCAACCGGTTTGCCTGCTCGTCGAGTTGGCGGTACGTCAGTTCGGCTCCACCGGCCAGCCGGACGGCCACGGCCTCGGGGGTCCGGCGGGCCTGGGCCGCGAACTGCTCGTGTACGCAGCCGCCGAGGGGCTCACGCGTATCCATCAGTTGCTCCGATTCTCGTTACAGCGTGTTCGTGGCGACGGCGGTGAGCGGGGTGGTGTCCCGGCAGACCAGGAAGTCCGGCCGCTGCGGGCGCAGCGGGGCGTTGCTGACCGCGTTGTAGGTCACCAGCAGGAGGGCCCGGGGGTCGTCGGAGAGGTTGTTGGAGGAGGAGTGGACGATGGTCGGGTGGAAGGCGTAGAGCGTGCCCGCCGGCCCGACGGCCGTCGCGGTGCCGTACGCGCGCGCCAGCTCCTCGGCCCGCTCGGCGGGGACGGTGTGCTCCAGGTCCGCGGAGACGTGGTTGTGCCAGTCGCCGCTCTCGGCCCGGACGGCCGCCGGGTCGTCGTCGACCAGGCCGAGCCGGTGGCTGCCCGGGATGACGACCAGCGGGCCGTTCAGCTCGTGGACGTCGTCCAGGAAGACCGCGATGTTGACGGCCCGGTCCTCGGGCATCCCGTCCTCGCGGCTCCAGAAGGCGTAGTCCTGGTGCCAGGGCCAGGCCGCGCCCTCCCGCGGCTGCTTCATGTTGACCTTGAACTGGTAGACGTAGACCGGCTCGCCGAGCACCTCCTCGGCCAGCTCCAGCAGCGCGGGCAGCCGGACCAGCCGCGCACACGCCTCGTCGAACAGGTGGCTGCCGTGGATGGCCCGGACCGTGTCGGTGCCCTGCTCGTGCACGACCTCGGGCCGCCGCAGGGCGCTGAGGGACGCGACGGCCGCCTGCAGCCGGTCGATCACCTCCGGGTCCAGGGACTGCGGCGACTGGAACCAGCCGTCGCGCTCGTAGCTGCTCTTGGTACCGGCTTCCGCCGGCATGGTGCCGATCACGGCGTCTCCTCTTGTCGGGCTCGGGTTGTCATGGGTTCACGGCCTCGCGGTTCACGGCCCTGCGGTTCACGGCCCTGCGCCGAGGCGGTCCGCGACCAGCGCCGCCAGTCGGTCCAGGCCGAGGTCGATCTGGACCGGGGTCACACTGCTGATCGAGAGCCGGAGCTGGTGCTCGCCGCCGGGGCCGTCGTAGAAGTGCCGCATGGGCGTCCAGAGCACGCCGTGGCTCCGGGCCGAGTACTCCAGCAGCTGGTCGTCCACGGCGAAGGGCAGCGTCAGGACCACGAAGAACCCGCCCACCGGGGCGTTCCAGCGCACCGCGGCGGCCGGCGGACCGCCGGCCGGGAACCTGCGGGCCAGCCCGTCGAGGAGCTGCCGCAGATTGCGCGCGTACCGCTGCTGCTCCTGGACCGTGGCGGCGGCCAGACTGCACTCCTGCTGGACGAGCCTGCCGCCGACCACGGCCTGGGCGATCGGCGAGGTGTTCACCGTCAGCATGCTCTTGATCTTCGCGAGCTGGTCCGCCAGCAGACCCGGCTCGCCGCTGCGGTCGGCCACCCGCTGGTCGGCCACCACGTAGCCCACCCGGGCGCCCGGCAGCACCGTCTTGGCGAACGAGCCCAGGTAGACGACCCGGCGGTGCCGGTCCAGGGCCTTGAGGGTGGGGACCCGGTCCCGGCCGCTGCGGAACAGGCCGTAGGGGTTGTCCTCCAGCAGCAGCAGGTCCTCGCGGTGGGCGAGGTCCAGCAGCCGCTGGCGCACCGCGCGGTCCATGCTCAGGCCGGTGGGGTTGGCGAAGTCCGGCATGACGTAGAGGGCGCGCGGGCGCAGTCCCTCGCGGCGGGCCCGCCGCAGCACGGCCAGGAGGTCGTCGAGGTCCACCCCGTCGTCCCCGCTCGCGACCGGCAGCACCGGCAGGTCCACCAGCCGCGCCGCGCCGGTGAGGCCGACATAGGTCGGCGCGACCGCGAGCACGACGTCCTCGGGGCCGCGGCGCAGCGCCCGCAGCACCAGGTAGATGGCCTCCTGGCAGCCCACGGTGACCACGACGGCCTCGGGATCGACCTCGATGCCCTCGTCGACGGCGAGGTTGCGGGCCACCAGGTGGTGCACGACGCCCTTGGTCCGCCCGTACTGGAAGAGCGTGCGGCGGACCTGCGCCGGCGACATCCCGCGCTCGTCGGCCAGGTGGTCGGCGAAGGCGCGCAGCGCGCGGTGGATGTCGTCGGTGTCGAAGAACTCCTCGGCCGGGCGGCCCGCCGCGAACGGGACGGCCTGCGGGTAGCGGTCGGCGATCTCGTTCAGCAGGTTCATCGAGGACAGCGCCGGGTCCTCCAGCGAGCCGTGCAGGCTCGCGGTGTCGAGGTCGGCGGCGAGCCGGGTGTCAGTGGCCACGTCGGCCCGCCCCTCGGCGGTCGACGCCGCGGGGACCGGTGATCGTGCGCAGCCGGCCGGCCTCGCGCGGGTCCGCGCAGCCGGCCAGGGTCAGGCAGTCGGCGAACTCGCGGTGCAGCAGCGACAGCACCTGCTCCACCCCGGCCGCGCCGTCCAGCGCCAGACCCCACAGCACCGGTCGGCCGACCAGCACGCCGGAGGCGCCCAGGGCGAGCGCCCGGAGGATGTCGGTGCCGCTGCGCACGCCGCTGTCCAGCAGCACCTCGCAGCCCTCCGGCACGGCCTCGACCACCTCGGGCAGCACGGTCGCGCTCGCCGGAGCGCCGTCCAGCTGCCGCCCGCCGTGGTTGGACACCACCACCGCCTCGGCTCCGCAGGCGGCGGCGCGGGCCGCGTCCGCGCCGCCGAGGACGCCCTTGACGATCAGCGGCAGCGAGGTCTGTCCGCGCAGCCATTCGAGGTCGCTCCAGCTGACCGCCGGGTCGAACACCGCCCGGCTGTGGTCGGCGATCGCCGAGCCGCCGGGCACCCGGCCGTGGGCCTGGGAGGGCGAACCGCCCAGGTTCGCGGCGCGGACACCGCTCGGCAGGGTGAACTCGTTGCGCAGGTCCCGCAGTCGGCGGCCCATGATGGGCACGTCCACGGTGACCACCAGGGCCCGGCAGCCGCAGCTCTCGGCGCGCCGGACCAGGTCGAGCAGCTCGCCCCGGTCGGCGAGCCAGTACAGCTGGAACCAGAGCGCGGCTCCGGTGCGCGCCACCTCCTCCAGGGCCGTGCTGCTGAGCATGCCGACGGTGAACGGCACGTCCGCCGCGCGGGCGGCGGCAGCCGTGGCCGACTCACCGCCGCTGTGCAGCAGTTGCTGGTAGGCCATCGGCGCGATGGCGACCGGCAGCGCGGCGTCGCTCGCCACCAGCCGGGTACGGGTGCTGGGCGTCCCCACCCCGCGCAGGACGCCGGGCACCACGGCGATGTCGTCCAGCGCCGCGCGGTTGGCCGCCAGCGTCCGTTCGCCGCCGCTCCCGCCCTGGACGAAGTCCCAGACGTCGCCCGGGACCAGGGCCGGGCCAGGCGCTCCACGTCGGCCAGGCACACCGGCGGCGCGGGGGCCGGCCGGCGGAGGTCGGTGACGCTCATCAGCGCGCCCCCGCGACGGCGCGCTGCGACTCGACGGCCTCGTAGAGCGCCTTGATGTTCCCGGAGCCGAAGGTCCGGGCCCCGAGGCGCTCGATCAGCTCCAGGAAGAGCGTGCCGCGGCTGTGCACCGACCTGGTGAAGATCTGGAAGAGCTGCCCGTCGTGGTCCTGGTCCATCAGGATGTTGTGGGCGCGCAGCTCCGCCACGGAGTGCCGCCGGGCCGTCATCCGCTCGCCCAGCGCGTCGTAGTAGGCGCCGGGGGAGCGCAGGAACTCCACGCCGGCCGACGCCATGCCGCCGACCGAGCGCACGATGTCGCCGGTGTTCCAGGCGATGTGCTGGACGCCGGGGCCGTCGTGCTTGCGCAGGAAGTCGTCGATCTGGCCGGGGTCGTGGGACGGGTCCGGCTCGATCAGGGTGAGCGTCACCTCGCCGGACCGGCTCTGCACCACCTTGGAGATCATCGACTGCCTGCCGACCAGGATCTGCTCGGCGAAGACCATCCGGAACCCGAGGACCCGCTGGTAGAACGCGACGGTCGGTTCGAGGGTGCCGGCCTCCAGGCAGACCGCGAAGTGGTCCACCGCGGTCAGCCCGGTGTCCCGGGCCGGCGCCCGGTGGGGCACCGGACGCAGGCCGGGCAGAGCCGTCGGCGCGATGCCGCGGGCCCGCTGGACGAAGGTGTGCGCGACGTCGCCGAAGCCCACGATCGACGCGGTGACCACGCCGTCGCGGGTGGCCGGCGGCGCCACCGGGGTCGCGCCGAGCCCGACCGCGGCCTCGAAGGCGCCGGCGGCGTCGGGCACCCGCAGCCCGATGTCGGCCACGCCGTCGCCGTGCCGCTCGACGTAGCGTGCGGCCGGGTGGTCCGCGGCCAGGCCCTGGGTGAGCACCACCCGGATCCGGTCCCGGCCGAGCGCGACCGAGCGGGCCCCCACCCGCCCGGCCTCGGCCTCGTTGTCGGCCTCGACGACGAGGCCGTAGCTGTCGAGGAGCCAGTCCGTGGTCGCCCGGAAGTCCTCGACGTACAGTTCGACGTGGTCCACGCCCATGTCGTCGGGCGAATCCCCGTGTGCCGTGGTCATCTGCGGTCTCCTCGTTCTTCGGCGGCGGTCGGGCGGTGGGTCGGATGCAGGGTGCTGGTCACTCGGCGGGGCGGGCCCAGCTCAGGCCGTCCGGGGAGGGCACCAGACCGCCGTCGAAGAGCGGGCGCTCGCTGTCGTACTCGCTGCCGAAGGCCGCCTTGGCCTGCATCTCCACGCTCTGGTCCATCAGGTCGCCGATGAGCTCGGACTTGTAGAGCGGCAGCGCGTCCTCGCCGCCGCTGGAGTTCACCGCGCCCACGCCCTGCTCCAGCGCCGACGCGGTCCGCTCGAACCGCTGCCGGGTGGAGTCGGCGTCGACGAACGCGGACTCCCCGGAGGAGACGCCGCCGACCAGTTCGACGAAGCACTGCAGGTCCGACTCGGAGGTCGCGGCGACCTTCTTCGCCTGCCAGTAGTACGAGTCCGCGTCCTTGTGGGTGTCGTAGAAGGCGACCAGGAACTCGTAGAAGACGCCGTACTCGCGCCGGTAGCGCTGCTCGAACTCGGTGAAGCAGACGTCCTCGTCGAGCTCGCCGGCCAGCACGCTGTTGATGGAGCGGGCCGCCAGCAGCGCGCTGTAGGTGGCCAGGTGGACGCCGGAGGAGAAGACCGGGTCGATGAAGCAGGCGGCGTCCCCGATCAGCACCATGCCGGGCCGCCAGAAGCTGGTGTTCAGGTACGAGTAGTCCTTGCGCACCCGCACCTCGCCGTAGACGCCCTCGGTGACGCGCGGCACGCCCTCGAGCATCTTGCCGATCCGCGGGGCCTTGGTGATCAGACGCTCCAGCGCCTGCACCGGATCCCCCTGGACGGCGGCGGCCGACTCCCGGCTCACCACCGCGCCGACGCTGGTCAGGCCGGGTGCCAGCGGGATGTACCAGAACCACCCGTCGCTGAACGCCTCGCAGAAGATGTTGCCGCTGCGGGGCTCGGGCAGCCGCTCGCCGCCCTCGAAGTAGCCGAACAGGGCGACGTTCTGGAAGAACTCCGAGTACACCCGCTCGCCGCCGACGGCCTTGTTGATGCGGCTCCTGTTGCCGGAGGCGTCGACGACGAACTGCGCCCGTGCGATCCGGGCCGTCCCCTCGGCGTCGGTGTACTCCACGCCGTTGACCCGGTCGCCCTCCTCCAGGACGCGGGTGACGGAGCACTCCTCCCGGACGTCCACGCCCAGCTTGCCCGCGTGCCGCAGCAGGATCTCGTCGAACTTCATCCGCTCGACCTGGTAGGCCCGCGACGTCGGCCCGGCCAGCCGGGGCGAGAGCGCGAACACGAAGGACCACGGCTCGGGGCTGCTGCCCCAGCGGAACGTGCCGCCCAGCTTGGGGGTGAACCCCATGGCCTCGATCTCGTCCGCCACGCCGAGCAGGCCGCACACTCCGTGCACCGTGGCCGGCAGCAGCGACTCGCCGATCTGATAGCGGGGGAACCGCTCCTTCTCCAGCAGCAGCACCCGGTGGCCCTGTTTGGCCACCAGGCCCGCCAGGGCGGACCCGCCGGGGCCACCGCCTACCACCACAACGTCGAAGGTCTCCTCAACGGGCGTGCTCACGTCGTCCTGCTCCTGTCGCTCGGTCATCTCGGTCACTCTCGTTTGCGGGGTCCGGCGCCGTTTCAGGCGCCGACGACCGACCAGTGGAGCCCGTCCGCGGAGGGCACGAGGCTCCCGTTCGGGGCGTCGAGCTCGTCGTCGTCCAGGTCGGCGCCGAACTCGGCCTGCAGCTGGATCCGCGCGCCCTCCTCCAGGACGGACTCGACCAGCGACGAGCCGAACATGTCGCGGTCCGCGTCGGCGGGGTCCGCGGGGTTGTCGATGAGATCGGCGAACTCCCGGAAGGCCGACTCCCGTTCGCCGCTGTACGCGGCCGCGTCGATAAGTCCGTGCTCGCCCGAGGCGGCGCCGCCGACCAGGTCGACGAAGGACTCCAGCTGCGATCCGGCGCCCTGGGTGATCTTCTTGGCCGACCAGAAGTACGAGCCCTCGTCCCGGTGCATGTCGTAGAAGGCCAGCAGGAACTCGTGGAAGACGCCGTACTCCTTGCGGTACCGGGTCTCGTACTCGGCGAAGCAGGTCTCCTCGGCGACGGTCCCGGCCAGCACCGTGTTGATCGACCGTGCGGCCAGCAGGGCGCTGTAGGTGGCCAGGTGGACGCCGGAGGAGAAGACCGGGTCGATGAAGCAGGCGGCGTCGCCGACCAGGACCATCCCGGGCCGCCAGAAGCGGTCCTGGGTGTACGAGTAGTCCTTGCGGATCCGGACCTCGCCGTAGGGGCCGCTCTGCACCGGGGTCGCGTCCGCCAGGAAGTCGGCGATCAGCGGGCACTGCTCGACGAAGCCGTCCAGGGCCTGCCGGCGGTCCTTGTCGATCCGGTCCAGGGAGTCGCGGCGCAGGACCGCGCCGACACTGGTGAGCCCCTCGGTGAGCGGGATGTACCAGAACCAGCCGAGCTCGAAGGCGGCGCAGAGGATGTTGCCCTGGTTGGGGGCGGGCAGCCGCTTGCCTCCCTCGAAGTACCCGAACAGCGCCAGGTTCTGGAAGAAGGGGGAGTACTCCCGGGTGGATCCGACGGCGCCGCGGATCCGGCTCTTGTTGCCGGAGGCGTCGATGACGAAGCGGGCGCCGACGGTGACCCGGTCGCCCTGCGCGTCGTCGTAGACCAGCCCGCTGACCCGGCCGTCCCGCTCGACGACGTCCACCACCGAGCACTGCTCACGGACCTCGACCCCCTTGCGGCGGGCGTTGTCGAGCAGGATCTGGTCGAACGTCATCCGCTCGACCTGGTAGGCCATCGAGGTCGGGCCCGAGAAGGTGTCCGACGCGGCGAAGGAGAACGTCCACGGCTCGGGGTTCTGCCCCCACCGGAACGTCCCGCCCCGCTTGGGCATGAAGTCGGCCTTCTCGATCTCCTCCGAGACGCCGAGGATGCGGCAGATGCCGTGGACGGTCGACGGCAGCAGGGATTCGCCGATCTGATAACGCGGGAACTGCTCCTTCTCCAGCAGCAGGACACGATGTCCCTGCATTGCCACCAGAGTGGCCGCACTCGAACCGCCGGGCCCACCGCCGACGACGACGACGTCGAATTCGCGGGAATCCTCGCAGCCCATGATTCCTCCTGCTTGAACGGGCCGGACTTGGTCGGCCGCAGATATTCCGCAGAGTCGGGCCGACTCATGCGGAGGGATGTCCCCGGCCGACGATGCAGGCGATCTCCGCCCGGCAGCACACGTCGAGTTTCTTGAAAATCCGGGAGAGGTAGGTCTCAACGGTCTTGGCGCTGAGGTTGAGGCTCGTGGCGATCTGCTTGTTGGTCCGGCCGCGGCCGACCAGAAGGGAGACCTGCAACTCCCGCTCGCTCAACTCGTGCACGCCAGCCCCTCGTCCGCTGTGGACCTGCTCCTGTCGGTAGCTTCGACCACGGGCGGCGCACGGTGCCAGAGCGATCGAGTGACAGCAAACTGCACGGCACCAAATAACATCGGGTCCGGCCGCCGCTCCCCGTGCCCGTTCGGGCCGGAGAAATAGCACGGAACGGGCGGCCTGCCAAGTCGGGATTTACCCCGACGCCCGCACCCCTGATTCCGGCACCGCGGCTCCGTAGTCTTGCTGCGGTATACCTTCATATCGCGTCGATATCTGCGGGACGGAACAGGACCGCATGACCGCCGCACGAACGGAGTTGATTCGGATGCGAGTGGCGAATCCCAGCAGCGTGGACCGGGACCGGGTGCGGGAAACCGGAGAGGCCGGACCGCGCGACCATTCCTCCCTGGCCGCCGCCTTCGCGGCGCAGGCGGCCCGGACACCCGGGGCGGTCGCGGTGAGCTGCGCCGGCCGGGCCCTGACCTATCGGGAGCTGGACGAACGGGCCGCAGTGCTGGCGGGGCGACTGCTGGACCTGGGAGTGGGACCGGACGTTCCGGTGGCCGTCCTGATGGAGCGTTCGGTCGACCTCGTGGTCGCCCTGTTGGCGGTCGTGCAGGCCGGCGGGTACTACGTGCCCCTGCACCACGGCTACCCGGAGGAGCGGATGCGGTGGATCGTCGAGGAGACCGGCGCCTCGGTGCTGCTGGCCGACCCGGCGACCCGGGCGCGCGGGCTGCCGGGCGACTGCGAGGTGGTGGTCGTGGGCGGGCCGGACGGCGCGGCCGGAGCCACCGGCCCCGCCGTCCGCCCGGCGCCGCGGACCCTCCCGGAGCAGCTGGCCTACGTGATGTACACCTCGGGATCGACCGGCACTCCCAAGGGAGTCGCCGTCACCCAGCGCAATGTGCTGGACCTGGTCGCGGACGGGATGTTCGGGGCGGGGGCCCGGGAGCGCGTCCTGATGATCGCGCCGTACTCCTTCGACCCGTCCACCTACGAGCTGTGGGTCCCGCTGCTGCACGGCGGCCAGGTGGTGATCGCTCCGGACGGCGACCTGAGCGTCGCCACCGTGGCCCGCCTGATCGTCGAGGAGCGCATCACCGGTCTGCAGATCACCGCGGGGCTGTTCCGCGTGATCGCCGACGAGGAGCCGCAGAGCCTGGCCGGCGTGCTGGAGGTGATCACCGGAGGTGACGTGGTGTCACCGGCCGCGGTCCGCCGGGTCCTCGACCACTGCCCCGGCACCGTCGTGCGCTGCGCCTACGGCCCGACCGAGACCACGCTCTTCGCCACCCAGCACCCCTGGACGGCGAGCCGCGACGTGCCCGCGCCGGTGCCGCTCGGCCTGCCGCTGGACGGCATGTGGGCCTATGTGCTCGACGACGCGCTGGCCTGGGTCGCGCCCGGCGGCACCGGCGAGCTCTACCTGGCCGGCACCGGGCTGGCCCGGGGCTACGTCCGGCGGCCGGAGCTGACCGCGGAGCGGTTCGTCGCCGACCCGTTCGGCGCCGCCGGGACGCGGATGTACCGCACCGGCGACCTGGTGCGCCGACTCGACTCGGGCCACCTGGAGTTCGTCGGCCGGGCGGACGGCCAGCTGAAGATCCGCGGCTTCCGGATCGAGCGCGGAGAGATCGAGTCCGTCCTGGGGGAGCACCCCGCGCTCGCCCAGGTGACGGTGGCGGCGCGGGTGGACCCGAGCGGTGAGCGCAGCCTGGCGGCCTACGTGGTGCCGGCCCCGGGCGCGGGCGCTCCGCCGGACCTGGAGGAGCTGCGGCGCCACGCGGCCGGAAGGCTCGCCGAGTACATGGTGCCCTCGACCTTCACCGTGCTGGAACGGCTGCCGCTGACCACCAACGGAAAGGTGGACCACAGCGCCCTGCCGGAGCCGGCCCTCCCGGTGGATCCGGCCCGCACCGGCCCGCGCACCCCGCACGAGAGGATCCTCTGCGACCTGTTCGCCGAGGTGCTCGGGGTGGACTCGGTGGGCGTCGACGACAGCTTCTTCGAGCTGGGTGGCCAGTCCCTGCTGGCGACCCGGCTGGCCAGCCGGATGAGGTCGGTGCTGGGCGTGCGGCTGTCCATCCGCGACCTGCTCAGGAACCCCACCGTGGCGACCCTCTGCCGGCACCAGGAGGGCTCCGGCGGCCGGCGCAGCGCACTGGGCCCGGTGCTGCAGCTGCGGTCCAACGGCAGCCGCCCGCCGCTGTTCTGCGTCCACCCGGGCGGCGGCATGGCCTGGTGCTACGCCGGGCTGCTCAGGTACCTGCCCAAGGAGCACCCGGTCTACGGCCTGCAGGCGAGCGGCCTGACCGCGGGGGAGAGCCTCGCCCCCGACTTCGACGCGATGGTCGAGGACTACCTCGACCGGATCCGCGGCATCCAGCCCGAGGGCCCGTACGCCCTGCTGGGCTGGTCCTTCGGCGGCAAGGTGGCCAACGCCCTCGCGGTCCGGCTGCGCGCCCAGGGCGAGCGGGTGGCCCTGCTCGCCGTCGTGGACGCCGGCTACGGCAGGCGTACGGGGCCGGCGGCACCGCGCGAGCTGCTGGAGCTGGCGTTCGACGGAATCCCGGCCTTCCGCGACGAGCCCGGCGAAGGACCGGTGCCCGCCCGGCGCATCCAGGAGATCCTCCGGGCGCAGGACAGCGCGCTGGCGGGCCTGGAGGAGCACACCCTGGGCGCGCTGCTCGACATCACCGCGAACAATCTGGAGCTGGGCGCGGTGGAGGCACTCGACCGGTTCGACGGCGACGTGCTCTTCTTCGAGGCCGTCGACCGGGACGGCGCGCCCACCGGCCAGGCCGAGCGCTGGGAGCCCTTCGTCGGCGGCCGCTTCGAGTCGCACGGCGTCCCCCACCGGCACAACCAGATGATGGGCCACGAGGCCCTGGCCCTGATCGGCCCGGTCGTGGCCCGCAGGCTCAAGGACATCTGAGGACACACGGAAGCGGGTACCGGCCAGGGCCGGTACCCGCTTCCGTCGGTCGTCGTGCTCAGCGCAGCCAGACAGGCCCCCAGGCCAGCGGCTGCCCGCCCAGCAGCGGGTCCTCCTCGACCCGGACGCCCAGGACCCGCAGCCGGCGGGAGGCGAGGCACTGGAGGACGTCGGCGGTGAGCCGGTCCATGGACCGCTGGTTCAGCAGGCCGAGCAGCTCGTCGGTCGAGGGCGCGCCGACCCGGTGCGAACCCCGCCCGTGCGGCGTGGACCGGGCGGCGAGAGCCGTCGCCGTCGCGTGGCGCACCGCACCCGCGGCGCCGGCTCCCCAGGCCGCGGACAGGACGGCCCCCGAGGGCTCCGCGGTGATCCGCGCGATCCGCCAGTCGCCCGGAAGATCGGGGACCCGGTACACCGCCGCGCCGTGCTCCGCACCCAGCCGCCCGGCCTCGAACGCGCTCCCGGCCACGGCCTGCCGGGACAGCAGCGTGAGCGCCCCGTCCAGCAGCCAGTAGCTCTCGGTCGGCCCCGCCGCGGCGACGACGGCGCCGGTCGGCAGCGGACCGCGGCCCGGATACGGCTCGACGGCCTGTGCGCGCAGGCCGTCGAGCACCAGATTGAGCGCGACCCGTTCGTCGAGGCCCGCGCCGTAGCAGTCGAGGGTCCGTCGGGTCAGGGCGAGCAGGCCGCTCCACGGCTCCAGGAGCGCGGTCGCACGGCGCAGCGAGTCCCCGACCGGAGGCTGGTCGAACGCCGACTGATCGGCGAGCGCCCGGATTCCGCTCCAGGACGGGCGGGGCGACCGGCCCGTCAGCAGCAGCCGGTCGACCGTGCCGTCCGCCCGGTGCACGATTGCCGCGCTCCCGGTGGAGGACGGCCCGCGCAGCTCCCTGAGGGTGTCGCGGACCGCCGCCGCGGCATCGAGGGCGACGTACGGAGCGGCCGGTGCACTGCCCACGCCCCGCCACAGATCGACGCGCCGCACCAACTCGTCGTGCAGCTCGCCGGGTCGGGCCCCCGCGGGCCCGAGGACCACGTAGTCGGACAGGACGGTGGCCGGTATTTCCTGCTCATGTCTTGAGCGCGAAGGTTCCCTGTAATTCTGCATGCTGACTCAGCCTTGGCAACCGGATCCAGTTCTGCGCGGCCCCCCACGCAGGGATCAACGACTGACCAGGCAGTGCTCCTCCTGCCGCTCGGCCTCGGCGTTCGGCTCGGGCTTTCCGCGCTCGGGCGCACGGTCCGCCTCCGGCGCGATCGCCTGCATGAGGCCGTTCGGGAGCCAGGCGTCGAGCAGGCGGAACCGGCGGTCGGTGAACCCGTCCACCGGATGGGGCCGTATCTCTCCAGGTGGCTCTGGTGCGGAATTCGTCACGGGTGTCCCTTTCCTCGGCGGAGAACGTGGTGCGGCGGTGGTCGTGCGACACCTCGTCGAAGTCGGCTGCACCGCCTGGATCTCGCCGAGGAGCTGTGGGGCAGTTGCGAGGCGACCGCGTCGTGGCCGGGCCGGAGCAGCCGCTCCGCGAGCAGTTGCTCGCAGGTGAACCGGAGCTCCCGCGACGGGAGTTCGGTGTCGTTGAGCAGCACCGCGCCGACGGGCCGGTCGGCAGCTGTCGATCACCCCGGGCATCGTGGGCCCATGGGGTCGGGGGCGGGGCCCCGGCGTGCTCGACGAGCGCCGCACCGATCGGCTGCCCTCCTTCTTGGGGCGGCTGTGCCGACGGCTCGACGCGCGGATCCGGCCAGGTCCGACCCGGCGTCCGCGACCACCGCCACCGTCCCCGGGGTGCGGGCGACTTGCTGCTCGAAGAGCTCGGGCGGGGTGCCGGGGGGACCTACCGCGTGCTACTGCTCGTGGGAGGGCTGGTCGGGGGACCGGTGCAGCGAGATGGCCAGGGCGGGGCAGAGGTCACGGGCCTCGGCCGCGGCGCCGGCGTCGGCCGCCCACCCGGTCACCGGTTCGGACTTCCCGTCGTCACCGAGGTTGAAGACCTCGGGGGCGATCGCGGAGCACTGTCCGACCCCGAGGCAGGCCTCCCGGTCGATCTCGACCCGGATCACCGGGCGTCCTGCGCCGCGGTCCCGACCGTCACCAGGGCCTTCTGCTCCTCCAGCTCCACCTGCGCGTTCCAGGTGGACTTCGAGGACTGCCAGCCGTCCTCGTCCATGCCCTGGCGCCAGTAGCCGGAGATGGAGAGCAGTTCGCGGGGCAGTCCGCGGTCGGTCCGCAGATGGTGGCGCAGTTGCTTGACGAAGTTCGCCTCCCCGTGGACGAAGACCTGGGGCTCCCCGGGCAGGAACTCCAGCGCGGACACCCGTTCCACCAGCAGCTCGCCGATCCGGCGCGCGCCTCGGTGCAGCCAGACGATCTCGGCGCCGGCCGGTGCGGCGACGGGCTGCTCCTCCAGGTGGTCGGCGACCTCGATGAAGGCCACCGCCCGGGCTCCCTCGGGGAGCGCCTCGACGGCCGCGGCAATGGCGGGCAGCGCGCTCTCGTCGCCCGCCAGCAGGTGCCAGGCGGCCTCCGGGTCCGGTGCGTACCCGCCGCCCGGACCGCCGAAGTGGACCTCGGCGCCCGGGGACACCGTCGTGGCCCAGGGCCCGGCCACCCCCTTGGCGCCGTGCTGGACGAAGTCGATGGTCAGCTCGCGAAGCTCCTGGTCCCAGTGGCGGATGGTGTAGGTCCGCGTCCGCGGCCACAGGGTGCGCGGCAGGCTCGCCCGCAGCTCCGCGAGGTCGCTCAGGTCGTGCTGCTCGGCGCCCACCGCGGGGAACAGCAACTTGACGTAGCTGTCTGTGTTCTGGCTCACAGTCAGGTCGGCCAGGCCGTCGCCGCCGAGCACGACGCGGACCATGTGCGGAGTCAGCTGCTCGGTGCGCAGGACCACCGCCCGTCGGGAGGTGGCCTTCCTGGCCTGTCTGGGGTTCGTCATGAGTAAGTCCTTCGGATGGTTTCGGCTCGACAAGGCCGGGAGGGTTGCCGCACGGCGGCGGGGCGGGCACGGAGGACGCCTGTGCACAGTCTCGGGCAAGGCGAAACCGGGTGCCCAGGGCCGACCGGTGACAGGAAGCTGCACGGCAGGCACTCCGCGTGCCCGTTCACGGAAGAAGCGGTCATGCAGCTTGCTGCCGTCGCTGTGCGCTTCCCACGGGGGCCCCGCAGATTGAATTCTTTCAGGGCGAACAAACGTAGCTGCAACTGAGCAGCTAGTTTTCTACGTTGGGGGTACGCATCATGAAGAAGACCAACTCGCTCATCGTCTCGGCAGCCGTCGCGGCCGTGGCGGCCGTCGCCTTCCTCGTCTCCGCTCCGGTCGGCCACCACCCGGCCGCCGTGAGCGCCGTGTCCGTCCCGGCCCCCACCTACACCCCCTCCGACTCCACCGGCTGGGACTGACCGGTCGGTCGGCGCCGGGACACGGAGGTCGGGGGCCGTAGGGGGTGCTCTCCGGAGATCTTCTCAGCTATTGTTGCGGCTTTATCAAGGAACGCAATCGACTCGCGTGGGGGCGGGGGTCGGAGCGACGTCATCTCAACCGAGCCCAGGGTTCGGCTCCGGGGGTATGAGCAAACTTGGAAAGCGCAGGAGCTGTGAAGCTGACGCCGACCGCCGTCGCCATCTACGGCTGGGCCATCAATCACGGTCAGATATCCGAGGCGGACCGACCCGAGCTGGCCGCCGAACTGCGGGTCGGCGCCGAGGAGATCGAAAACGGGCTCAACCTGCTGGCGGCGCTGAGACTCCTGGTACCTGCCATGGCCACGGGGGCGCTCACTCCGGCCAGTCCGGACTCGGCGGTGGCCGAACTGGTCAATCCCATCGAAGTGGAGATCAAGGAGCTCGAAGGGCTGGCCGGGGATCTGAGGTCCCAGGTGCTGCCGCTGAAGTCGATGTACTTCGAGAGCCGTCAGACCCGCAACCGGCGGGAGGCGGTCGATGTGATCGACGGTGTGGACCGTGTACGCTCCATGCTGAGCGAGGCCTCCCGCGCCTGTTCCGTCGAAATTCTCAGCGCTCACCCGGGAATCTTCTCCGCCGGTGCCATCGAGAGCTCGCTCTCCACGGACCTGGAGCTGCTGAACCGCGGCGTTCGTATGCGCTCTCTCTTCCAGCACCCGGCCCGGGTGAATCCCCAGATGCGTGAACTGGTGGGGCAGCTCGGTCGGGCCGGCTGCGAGATCCGCACCTGCGAGGAGATCTCCGACCGGATCATCATCTTCGACCGCGAAACGGCGTTCATCCCGAATCGGGTCGGACCGGCCGGAGCCGTGGTGGTGCGCGAGCCGTCCATCGTCGACTTCCTCTACCGGAAACTCGAAAAGGAATGGTCGGTCGCGGTGCCGTTCGACGGCGAGACGACCACCCCCTCGGGGGACGGGATCGCCGACGAGGAGATCAAGCGGGCCATCCTCCGCATGCTCGCCACCGGGGCCAAGGACGATCTGATCGCGCGCCGGCTGAGCATCTCGGTGCGGACCTGCCGTCGCCATGTCGCCGAGGTGATGGACGAACTGCAGGCCTCCAGCCGGTTCCAGGCCGGAGTCCACGCCCTGCGGGCGGGGCTGCTCACCAACTCGGCGACGCCGAACACGAAGCCCGCCGCCGACACCGCCGCCGACGAGCCGGGGGAGCCCCAACTGTCGGACCTGGCCGGCTGACTGCAGCCGCACGCGGTGCTCGGGCAGCCGTCCCAGCACCGCGTGGCGGTATGCCGCGGGCGGCTCCGAGGCCGGACCGGCCCCGGGCAGTGAAGGGTCGGCCGGACTTGTTACTGACTGGTAATGCACGCCCCGCTCGGGGCGGGGCGAGCCCTCGCCGGCCGTTCCGGCCGGTCCGCGCGCACCGGGGGCCTCCCGTGTCGGCTTGTTCCCTCGCGTGGGCGGGTCCAGGCTGATCCTATGGAGTCCGGGAGCCGAGACCACGGATCGCAGCGATGAGTACCCCCGTCGACGACACCGACGGCACTGACCTGCTGGCAGGCATGTTCGCCCGTGCGCCCGTGATCTTTGCCGCGCTCAGCGGTCCCGACCACCTGCTCGAAGGAGCGAACGAGGCCTTCTTCCAGGCGGTCGGGGTCGGCCGGGGAGCCGAGCTACTGGGCCGCCCGGTGGCGCAGGCGGTGCCCGAGCTGGTTCACCAGGGCCTGCTGGAGCTGCTGGACGCGACCTATCGCGATGGGGAGCCGTTCGTGGAACAGGGCGCCCCGGTGCTGCTCGGACCGGCGGGCCGGGCGCGCCAGCGGTACTTCGACTTCAGCTTCGAACCCCGCCGCGACCGGGCCGGGCGGGTCCGGGGCGTGGCCTTCCTCGCGGTGGACGTGACCCGGCCGCGCGCCGCCCGCAGACTGGCCGCCGAGCAGCAGGTACTGCTGGAGCAGATAGCCCGGGACGCGCCGCTGTCCGAAGTCCTGGACGGCATGTGCCGGGCCATCGAGAAGCTCTCACCCAAGGTGCTCAGTTCCGTGCTCCTCCTGGACGAGACCGGAGCCCGACTGGTGCACGGAGCCGCCCCGAGCCTTCCCGGCTTCTTCAACGAGGCCGTCGACGGCAGCGAGATCGGGCCGCGGGAGGGCTCCTGCGGGACCGCCGCGTACCGCCGGGAGATGGTGGTGGTCAGCGACATCGCCGTGGATCCGCTCTGGGCCGACTACCGGGACCTGGCCCGCCGGGCCGGGCTCGCGGCCTGCTGGTCGTACCCGATCACGGCCGGCACCGGGGAGCTGCTGGGCACCTTCGCCATGTACTACCGCACGCCACGGGCGCTGAACGAGGACGATCTCGACCTGAGCATCGTCTTCACCCGCACGGCGGCCCTCGCCATCGAGCGGCACCGGACCGAGCAGGCGCGCCGCCGGGCGCACGAGAGCGAGCAGGCCCTCAGCTCCGATCTGGCGTTCCTGCTCGACTCCAGCACGGCGGTCAGCGAGGAGGCGCACTACCCGCAGAACATGCAGCGGATGGCACGGATCGCGGTACCGGCCCTGGGGCCGGTCTGCGTCATCGACGTGCTGGAGGAGGGACGGATCCGGCGGGTGGCTGTCGGCGTCGCGCCGGAGCTGCCCCGCCGGGCCGGGGAACTGCTGGCGGCCGAGACGCCGGCCCGGTCCGGGGCCTCCCTGGTCGGGCGCGTGCTCGCCACCGGCGCGAGCGAGGTCAGCCGGACCGCCCCCTCGGGGCCCTGGCAGGACCTGGGCCTGCGGATCACCGGGCAGGCCTGCTTCCCGCTGACCGCACGGGGGCACACCTTCGGCACGCTGACGCTGGTGGCGACCGAGGAGCAGCCGCTGGACGCGCGGGCGATCGCCCTTGCGGAGGAGCTCGCCCGCATCGCCGCGGCCGGCGCCGAGACCACGCGCCAGTACGACCAGCGGGCGCGTCTGGCGCACGACCTGCAGGCCGGGCTGCTGCTGGCTGCCCTGCCGGTGGTGCCCGGCGCGCAGCTGGCCGCCTCCTACCGGCCGGCGGGCGAGGGGTTGGAGATCGGTGGTGACTTCTACGACGTCTTCCCGCTCCCGGGGGACTGGTGGGGGCTGAGCATCGGGGACGTCTGCGGCCGGGGCGCCTATGCGGCGACCACCACCGCACTGGTCCGCAACACGGTCCGTGCGGTGGCTCCGTTGCTGCCGACCCCGGGCGCGGTGGCGCAGGCGGTCAACGAGGCGCTGCTGGGCCGGGAGGACAACGGCGAGAGCTTCGTCACCATGATCTATGCCGAGCTGCGGCGGACGCGTGAGGGGATCGCGGTGAGCATGGTCCGGGCCGGGCACCCGCCCCCCGTGGTGCGCCGGGCCGACGGCGTCGTGGTCAGCCCCAGCCCGGCCGGCCAGCTGCTCGGCGTCTCCGCCGACCCGGAGCTCCTGCTGGACTCGTTCACCCTGGCCGGCGGGGACAGCCTGGTCCTGGTGACCGACGGAATCCTGGAAGCCCGGGACCCGGCCGGGAACTTCTTCGCCGAGGAACGCCTCGCTGCCGCCGTCCGGTCGACCACCGGAATCAGCGACGTGCACCGGATCCTCGACGCGGTCACCGGCGCCGTGGACGCCTTCACCGGCGGCGTCACCGACGACGACCAGGCGGTGCTGGCCCTGGTCGCCGACTGAACAGCAGTGGTCCGTGGGCTCAGGCCGGCTGGGTCGCCGAGCCGCGGCCGACGACGTGGCGGGTCGTCTCCGCCGCGTAGTCGCAGAGGGCGGCGCGGTTGGGACGGCCGGTCTTGGCCAGCAGGCTGGCGACGTGCTTCTCGACGGTGCGCGGGGAGATGTACAGCCGCTGCGCGATCTCCTGGTTGCCCATGCGGGGTACCAGCAGCAGGAAGACCTCGTACTCGCGCGCGGTCAGCCCCTGCCACCGCAGCTCCGCGGGGACCTTCGCGGAGCCGCCGCGCCGCTGCCGGACGGTGGCTCCGGCGCGCCGCAGCAGCTCGCGGCAGGCATTGGCCACCGCCGGTACGGCAGCGCCGTGGAAGTACTGCTCGGCGGTGCGCAGCCAGTCGACCGGATCGCCCCAGCCGTCGGCCAGCGCCGCCTCCGCGACCAGCCGGAGGCCGAGGTGATGCGCCATCGGGAAGTGCTCCGACGCGGCCCGGGCCTGCGCCACCGCTTCGAGCGCGGCCGTCGTCCGCCCGGCCCGGCCCTGGTGCACCGCGTACGCGAGCTGCTCGAACTGCCGGTTCCAGGGCAGTCGGGCCGCCGGATCGGCCGCCGCCGCACGGTGTTCCGCCGGGTCCGCCCGGCCGGACAGGGCGCGCAGCAGCGGGCGCAGCCCGTAGCGGCCGTTGAAGTAGAAGACCGTGGGGTTGGCCTCCTCCCAGCCGAGTGCGCGGTCGAGTTCGTCGAGCGCCGCCGCACGGTCCTCCTCCAGCAGCGCGCAGACCGCCCGGCTGCCGAAGACCAGCGGCAGCTGCAGCGAGTGCTCGCCGTCCCAGCGGTGGAACTCGGCCAGTTCCTCCTCCATCTCCCGGCGGCGTCCCTGGTGCGCGGCCAGTGCGGCCCGGGTGAGCAGGACGTACTGGTGGATGTCGGCGTCGCCCATCCGGGCGGTGGCCTCGATGCAACGGTCGGTCAGCTGTCGCGCCGCGGCGTACTCGCCGCGCAGGACGGCCTGCATGGCCATGGTGGCCTCGGCGGTGTGCATCAGCACCAGGGAGCCGAGGCCGAGCGCGGCCCGGTGGGCCCGTTCGAGCCGGTGCACGGTGCCGCTGCGCATGAAGTCATTGGTGCCCAGCCGGATCAGCAGGCTCACCTGCCAGGTGATCAGCCGGTGCTCGGTGGCCAGCGCCAGCCCGCGCTCCAGGCAGGCGTCGGCCCGGCCGAAGCCATGTCTGCGCTCCAACAGGGCCAGGAACTGCCAGGCCTGGCAGGCGACTTCGGCCAGTCCGGCACGCTCGGCGCCGTCCGCGGCCCGCCGGGCCAGGCGCTCCGCCTCGACCGCCCGGTCCGCGGCGGCCGGCTCGCCGGCGGCCGGTTCGGCGCCGGTGAGCACCAGATGGGCCTCGACCACGTCGAGGGCCGGGGTGTGGGCCGCGCCGTCGCCGAGCAGCCGCCGGACGTAGCGCAGTTGGGCCGCGGCCTCCTCGTTGCGCAGGACGTTGACGGCTGCCCAGGCGAGTCTGGTGTGCAGGGCGGCGGTGCGGGCGGTGTCCAGCCTGCCCGGACCGGCCTCGGGGATGTTCTCGGCCAGGAGCAGCGCGCGGTCCAGCTGGCCGCGTTCGATCAGCGCGTTGACCAGCTGCTCCACCACGTCCGAGCGGTCCGCGCCCCAGGCCGGGTCGGCGAGCAGGTCGTGGGCCCGATCGAGCAGTTGGACGGCGGAGTCGACGGCGCCGCTGCCCAGCGCCTCCGTGCCTGCCTGCGCGTACCGCAGCGCGGCGGACCGGGTGTCGCCGGCGGTCAGCCGCAGCTCCGCGACCCGGAGGCACCACTCGCCGGGCAGCCCGGGATGGGCCTGACCGATCGCGTCGGCGGTCCGGGTGGCGATGGCGGCCCGCTCGGGCGGGAGCAGCTCGGCGCGCAGGGCGTCCGCGGTCAGCGCGTGCCGGAACTCGTACCAGTCGCCCACCGGGCCGCTGGGCGAGATCAGTTGGGCGTCGATGCTGGCCCGCAACTGCACCAGCAGCTCGCGGCCGGTCAGTCCGGTGACCGACTGGATGACCGGCAGCGGGAAGCGGCGCCCGAACACGGCGGCGGTCTTGAGCAGCATCTGCCCGCCCGGGCCGAGCCGGGCGGCGCGTTCGGCCACGCTCCGCATGACGGTGTTCGGGACGTTGATCCCGAGGTCCCCGCAGACCTGCCAGCCGTCGGCGCCCCGACGCAGCACCTCGGCCGCGATCATGCTGCTCAGCAGTTCCTCCACCACGAAGGGGTTGCCACCCGCGTCCCGGACCAGCTGCTCGGCCACCGGCTCCGGCAGCAGGCCGGTTCCGGCCGCGAGCGCGAACTCGGCCATGGCCCGGACGTCCTCGGCCGCCAGCGGCCGCAGCTCGGTCAGCACTGCGGAGCGGCGCCGTTCGGCCGCCCTGGCCAGATCCCCGGCCGGACCGGCCTCCGGGCGCAGCGTGGCCAGCAGGAAGACCGGCAGGCCGCGGATGTTGTCGCAGAGGTACTCAAGGACGGTGAGGGTCTCGGCGTCGGCGTTGTGCAGGTCCTCCACCAGCAGCAGGCAGCCGGCCTGCTGCCCGGCGGGCTGCTCCCCGACCGCGGCCAGCAGCCGCAGCACGGCCTCGGCCGTCTCCACCGGCGAGGGTGCGGCTGCCTGCTCGGCGACTCGCCACTCGGGTAGCAAGGAGCCCAACGCCGTGCGGTACGGGGCCAGTTTGGCGTCGGTCGGCGGCCCGGCGAAGCGGAAGTGGGAGAGCAGGGCCTCCGCGATCGGCCGGAACGGCAGGGTGGTGCCGGCCCGGCCGCGCAGCACTGCGGTACCGCTGCTGAACGCCCGGAACGCGCACTCCGTGGCCAGCCGCGACTTGCCGATGCCGGCCTCGCCCAGCAGGAAGACGGCCTGTCCCTCTCCCTGCCGGGCTGCGGCGAGACCCGTCTCAAGCAGCGCGAGTTCAGTCCCGCGCCCAACCATCACCGGCGATGTGACGAGCATAGGCGGACGCTACCACCGCCCCTACGACCGCACCACAGAGCGTTTGCGCCCGTCGGGCGCACTGTCCGTCAGTTCTGCGAGAGGGTGGTCACGGTGAGCCACTCGGCGGTGAATCCCGCGTCCGGACCCGTCGCCCCGGACAGCAGACGGGCCCGGCGGCCGGCGGCCGAGGACGCCGAGACGCGGATGTCCCCGGCCGGGTGACATTCGACCGCGCCTTCCCGTGCGTGCGGGTCCTTCCAGTTGTTGATCAATGCCTCGTCGGTCACGACGTTCCTCCTGTGGTTGCGGTGCGGGCGGCGTGGACACGCCGTCCGCCGGCGGGTCCGGGCGGCTGAAGGAGCAGTACGGACGGTACCCGGTCACCGAAGCCGAGCCTGAGCAGCCCGTGTCCGATTCCGGCCAGGCCGCTGAGCAGCCCGGGGCTGCTCAGCGTGGCAGGGGTGGCGCAGCGCGGACCGAACCGGTCCAGCGCGGCGAGCAGGGCGCCGCCCCGGGGCAGGGCCGCCCCGGGCGCGGCCCGGCCGGCCGCGGCGGCGGCCAGCAGCAGTTCGAGCAGGCCGGTCTCGCCGTGGCACAGGCTGTGGTCCGCGGTCACCCAGTGCCGGGCCGCGGCGGTCGTCACGGTGTCCAGCAGGGTGGCGAGTCGTGGGTCGGCGTCGGCCGCCCCGCTGTCGGCCAGCGCCAGCGCGAGGCCGCCCGGCCCCGCGCACCAGCCGGCCCGGGAGTCGCGCACCCGGTCCGGGGACCAGTGGGCGGCTGCGGCTCGCAGCCTGTCCAGTCCGGCCTCGGCGAACTCCGGCCCGCCGCCCGCGTGGGCGAACCGCAGCAGGGCCCAGCCGATGCCGGGCGTGCCGTCGGTGAAGCCACCCGTGGACAGGTCGTCCACCGGGTGGGCGAGCAGTCGGCGGGCGCCGACCCGGGCGGTGTCCCAGGCCGCCGGCAGGCCCGTCGTCCGGTGGACGGCGAGCATGGCGGCCAGGCAGCCCGCGTCACCGTGCAGCACGCCGGGGTCGGTGCCGGTCCCGGCCGCCGTTGCGGCGAGGTCGACCGCGGTGGCCGCCCAGGAGGAGAGGTCCGGGTCGTCCAGCAGCCCGGACAGCAGGGCGAGCGCGTAGGCGATCCCGCCGAGTCCGCCGAAGCCGGTACCGACGAAGGGGAGTTCGGCCGGCTGCCGGCCGAGTGCGGTGAGCAGCGCGGGGATCGGGGTCAACGCCCGGCGGGCCACGTCGGCGTAGCGCTCGACGCCGGTGAGGTCGGCCAGTTGGGCGAGGAAGAGCGCCGTCCCGCAGTAGCCGTGCGGCAGGCCGGCCCCCTGCGGCAGCAGCGCCCAGTGCAGGTCGTCCTCCAGCGGCTCCAGCCCGAGCCAGTTCACCCGGCGCCCGTCGTCCTGGGCACCGGCCAGGATCTGGTCGGCGATCCCGCAGGCGGCCGTCAGCAGCCGCTCCTGGTCGGGGATGGTCGCGCTCGCCGGGCCCGGCGGGGTCACGGCGAGGCGGTGGTCCCCCTCGCCCTTCCGGACGGCGAGGGCGGCGCGGATCACCCACTCCTGGTCGTAGCGGTCGGTGCGGCCCATGGCGGCCAGTCGCCGACGCACCCAGTCGTGTCCGGACTCCGCGACCGCGTCGGCGACCGTCGTCCGGCCGAGCCGCAGCCGGCGCTCGGCCGGGCGGCCGGTGACCAGCGGGACGTCACCCGCCCACAGGTCGGCCAGTTCGGCGTCGACCAGCGCGCGCAGCAACGGATCGCCCGCCGAGTCCCGCCAGAGCAGGTCGAGCAGCCGGTCCCGGTCGACCGCGTCCCGCAGCAGGTCCGGATGGGTGGACTCGTCGAGCAGGGCCGTGTACTGCCGGGTGTGGCGGAGCACCACCCGGGTCTCGTCGGCCGCGGAGCCGGCCAGCAGGCCGGCCAGTCGGTCGCGGCCTGCGGCGATCGCGTCGTACCCGGCCCGGAAACCGGCCAGCAGGGCCTCGGTGTGCACCGCCGGATCGGCGTCGGCGCCGTTCAACCGGGGCCGGTTGTCCGCAGGACGGAAGACCCCGGTGGTGCGGATCAGCTGCATCTCGTCGGTGGCCGGGGCCGACCATCCGGTGACCGGGTCCGGCAGCGGCGCGTCCGGGTCGCCGCCGAGCGCGGACAGGTCCACCGCGCCGTGGTCGCCCACCAGCAGCACCGGCAGCAGCGCCGTCCGGTACACCGAGTCCGTCAGCAGGACCCGCGCCGGGTCGAGGAGGTCCTCCGACGGCCGTTCCAGGGTCGGATGGAAGAGGGTCTCCAGATCCACCAGCACCGGCTGGTCCGCACAGGCGATGAGGTTCTCGAAGTGGAAGTCGGTGCCGCCGAGGGTGTGCGCCAGCGCCAGCAGCGCGCCGAAGCGGCGGTAGAAGCGGCCGACCTGGGCGTCGTCGGTGCAGGGCGAGGCGGCCGCGTGCTCGACCCAGCCGTAGCCGGGCCGCTCCAGCACCGTCAGGGTGCGCAGGTCCAGGTCGGGCAGGCGGGAGTTGAGCCAGTGGACCGCCTCGTTGAAATGCCGGTGCGCCGCCAGCGAACGGGGTTTGAGGACCACCCGGTCGCCGTGCTCGAAGCTCAGCACGGCGACCGCCCGGCCACGCCGGTGCCGGTCTCCCGCACCGGCGCGCACCTCGGCCAGCAGACCCGGGTCACGCCCGGCGAACACCGTCTCGACCAGCGCGGCCCGGTCCTCGGCCAGCCGGACCAGCAGCTCGGACCAGGCGTCGACCGCGTGCTCGCAGGCCTGTGCCAACAGCCGTGCCAGTACCGGGTACTCGGTCAGCAGCGCGCCGAGACCGGCCCGGGACGCGGTCCGGCGGACGAAGTCGGCGAACCGCAGCTCGGGGGTGGCGCCGTCGAGCGCCCCCCGGACCCGGAGGACGTTCAGTTCGAGGACCAGGGTCCGCCGCGCCAGCCGGACCAGCACCGCTGCCAACTGCTCGGTGAAGCAGCGCCGCAGCGCCCCGGGGTCGGCCGGCGCTCCGGCGGCGAGCTGCTCCGCCGCGTGCAGCAGCCGTTCCGCCGCGGTCAGGGTGAACGGCGCGAGTACGGTGGCGAAGCCCTCCTCCCAGGAGAGCCCGGCGACCGGAGCCGGCGCCGCCGTCGGCGCGGCGCGCAGCGCCCGCTGGGCGGTGTCGGCCCAGGACGGCCGCTCCAGCCGGGCCGCCAGTTGCTCCGGCGCTTCGGCGAGCAGCGCGCCCAGTCCCCGTTCGTCCAGGCCGAGGTCATCCAGCCTGCGGTGGAACAGGGCCTCTGACTCGTAGTCATCACGCCAGTGCTGCGTCCCCCCGGCCGGGCTCCCGCCCGACCCGGAATGCGCGGGCAGCCGCTCGGTCAGCGAGACACCCCGGACCCACCAGGTGCGCGCAATGGTCATGGACCGAGGATGCCCGTGCACCCCGTTGCTCGGGAATGGGGGAGGGCCCCCATATTCCGTCGGCGACCGGGCGGGCCCGAGAAGTCCGGGGGCCGTTCCCCATTGGGGCGGCGCTCCGCCGGGCGGCAGGATCGAGGGCAGGAAGTCCGGACGGGGCGGCGCCGGCCCGCGGCCCGGGCACCCGGTGCCCGAGCAACCGCCGACGCGGCCCCATGCACGCCGAGGGGAGGAACACCATGCAGAAGATGTCGATTCGCAAGCCGGGCAGTATCCGGCTGACGTCCGCCGCCAACTACAGCTGCAAGAACGTCTGACAGCCGGTAGCGGTGAGGGCCGGGTCCACGGTGCCCGCCGGGGCCCGGCCCTCCTCACCCCCGCCCCTCCTCACCCCCGCCCCTCGCCCTGCCTACCGAAAGGCGTGCGCGCATGGCCACGACCGCATCGGGCCGGAACACGGTCCGGCTGCACCGGCTCACGATGGTCGCCGAGGACGACGGCATCATGGTCGGCCGACCGGAGACCGGCTCCTACGCCGTGTTCCCCGAGGAGGGCGCGCAGGCGCTGCGGATGCTCGGCGCCGGCACCCCGGTTAGCACCATGGCCGAGTGGTACCAGCAGGCGTGCGGGGAGCAGTTGGACGTCGAGGACTTCCTGGGGACGATCGAGGAGCTCGGCTTCGTCCGCGCCGAGGGCGAGGAGGAGCCGGCCGGGACGCCGGTGCGGTGGCAACGGCTCGGCAGGTGGGCGTTCTCCTGGCCGGCCTGGCTGTGCTACCTGGCACTGACCGCCGCCGCGTTGGCCGCGATGGTGCGCAGGCCCTCGCTGCGGCCCTCCTACCACGACGTGTTCTTCACCGATCACCTGGTGCTGATCCCCGTCGTGCTGACCGCGACCCAGATCCCCTGCGTGCTGCTGCACGAGGGCTACCACGCGCTCTCCGGCCGCCGGCTCGGTCTGCCCTCGACGCTCTCCATCGGCCGGCGGCTGTACTACCTCGTCGCCGAGACCCGACTGGACTCGCTCTACAGCGTTCCCCGGAACCGGCGCTATCTCCCCTTCTGCGCGGGAATCCTGGCCGACGTGCTGCAGGTCTCGGCGTTCACCCTGCTGTCGGCGGCACTCCACGGCCGGGGGATACCGCCGTGGTGCCCGGCGCTCTGCCTGGCCGTGTCGTTCTCCTGCGTCATCCGGATCGTCTGGCAGTTCATGTTCTACCTGCGGACCGACCTGTACTTCGTGATGACCAACGCGCTGCGCTGCTCCGATCTGGACGTGGTCACCCGCTTCCAGCTGCGCACCTTCTTCCTGCGGCTGCTGCGCCGCACCCCGCCGGAGCCCGACGCCGAGTGGTCCGACCGGGACCGCGCGATGGCACGCGTCTACGCGCCCGTCATGGTGGCCGGCTACGGCTTCAGCCTCGGCAGCCTGCTGTGGGCGGGGCTGCCGACCACCCTGCACTTCTGCACGCTGATCGCGAACCGGTTCACCGGGCCGCACACCTCCCTCGGCGCCCTGCTCGACGCGGCCAGTTTCCTCGGCCTGACCCTGCTGGAGTTCGGCCTGGTCGGCTATGTCGCCCTGCGGGACCGGCGCGCGGGTCGGACCACAACCCAAGGAGCTCCGTCATGAACTCGCCCTCGGCCCGCCACTACTGGGCCGCCGCTTCGACCACCGGCGACCGGCGCCCGGCGCCCGGGGCGCAGCTGGAGGTGCGCTGTCACCGCCGGCTGCGCGGCCCGCACACGGGGGGCGGCGCCCTGCTGCGGCAGGTCGTGCCGGAACTGGCCGAACACCAGCCGGCCCTGGTGACGGCACGGGCGACCGAGGTGCTCGCCATCGCGCCGGACCTGCTGCCGCTGGTCCCCGACGCGCCGCAGACGCTGACCAGTATCGCCGAAGGCGCGGAGCGCACCCGCTTCTACTCCGCGGACCGCACCGGACGCCTGGCCCACGGCATCGCCGAGTTGCTGACCGACTGGGCCCGCCGGCTGCACCCCGAAGGTGTGGTGGTCGCCTTCCGGGAGCTGGCCCAGGCCGATCCCACGGACCGCGAGCTGGTGGCGGTGCTGCTGCGCCGCTGCGACCCGAGGGTGCTGACCCTGGTGGTGGAGATCGATGCGGTGGAGCAGGACGGCAGCGTGGGCGACGCCCTCGAAGCCGCCCTGACCGGCTACGCGGACCGGGTCGCACCAGCGGTCCGCCTCCGGTCCGTGCTGCCGCCCGGCGCCGACCCCGCCCAGCTCTTCGTCGACTCCGACGGCACCGCCGCCGACCCCGAACTGCGGCGTGCCTACGAGGCCCTGCCGGCGGACGAGCGGGCCCGGCGGCACACCGACCGCGCCGCCGAGCTGACCGCCCGGAACGAGCCGGGCGTACGACTCGGGGCCCTGCCCTACCATCTGGAACACGGCACGGACCCGGCCGGCGCCGGCGCCGGCGCCTGTGTCAGGGCCGCCGACGCCTGCTTCGACCTGGGCTGCTACGAGGCGGCCATGGACCTGGGGCTGCGCGCACGGCTGCTCTTCGGCGACGAGCGGCCCAAGGAGTACTGGACCGTGACCCATCGGATCGGCGCCTGCCTCTCCTACCTGGGACGCGGCGAGGCGGCCTTCGACTACTTCGCCGAACTCCGCGCCGGGAGTACCGAACCCGCCGTCCACATGAACGCGTGCTACATGGTGGCGATGCTCCACACCCGCCACCTGCCGAAGCACCTGCAGGACCACGACACCGCCCTGGCCTGGATCAACACCGCGATCGCGATCGCGGACAGCGAAGCCGACCCCCATCGGCGCACCTTCGCCGGAGCCTTCATGCGCAACGGGCGCGCGCTGGTCGACATGCACCGCGGCGATCTCGACGGCGCGCTGGCCCTGGTCGAGCGGGGGATCGCGATGACCGACGCGGACCTCGGTCCGGACGAGCAACTCCTGCACCGTTCCGTGCTGCTGTTCAACCGCGCGCAGATCCTCGCCGCGCAGGGCGACCACGCCGCCGCGCTGCGCGACTACGACGTGCTGATCAGCCGTGACCCGGACTACGGCGACTACTACTTCGAGCGGGCCGCCGAGCGCCGCGCGGACAACCGGTACGCCGAGGCGCTCGCGGACTACGCCGAGGCCATCCGGCTGAACCCGGCCTTCCACGAGGCGCACTGCAACCGGGCCGATTTCCTGCGGGAGCTGGGCGAGGAGGAAGGCGCGCTGCGGGATCTGGACCGCGCCCTGGAACTGGAGCCCGACCACCTGGACTCGCTGGTCAACCGCGCGGACGTGCTGATGGCGCTGGACCTGGGCGAACGGGCCGCGGCGGACGTCGCGGCGGGCCTGGCCCTGGACCCGGTCAATGTGCACCTGCTGACCGCCCGGGGGTCGCTGTCGGCCGAGGCGGGGGACACCGAGGCCGCGGAGGCGGACTTCGCCGCCGCCCTCCGGACGGACCCGGGCTTCGTCGCGGCCTGGGCCAACCGTGCCGTCCTGCGGTACTCGGCAGGCCGGTTGGCGGAGGCGCTGGACGACCTCGACCGGGCGATCGAGCTCGGTGACGACGCGGTGCTGCGTGCCAACCGGGCGCTCGCGCTGCAGGACCTCGGCGACCACGACCGTGCGCTCGCCGACCTCGACCTCGCCGTCCCCGCCCTGGGCGAGCAGTCGCCCGACCTGTTCCACCGGCGCGGGCTCAGCCGGCACCTGCTGGGAGACCTGGAGGGCGCCAGGTCGGACTGGCGTGCGCATCTCACCGGGTACGGCTCCGGCGAGGCCTCGCCGTTCCGCGCGCAGATCGAGCGGTACGCCGCGGACCTGCTCGCGGGGTGCGAGGCACCGGGGGGCGCCCCCGGCCGCTGACGGCCCTCGACCGGGGCGGGCGCCTGCCCGGACCCGGCCGCCTGCAGCTCGACGCCCGGCGTCGGCAGCCGGGCGCGCGACCACTCGCGCGCCCGCTCCGGCGCCGGGCGTCCGTCGTTGCGCGCCCGCCCTTCCGCCCCCGGCCGGAGCTGCGCCGGAAGCGCTCGGAAGGTGGACGGACGGGAGACGTACGGACCCTGCTCCGGCACGCATTGATTCCTCCAGTCTGCGTGTGCGAAACGCATGAACGGGCATGCGGAAACACCCTTCCGTGGGGCTGAAGCCGACGGCTAAAGTCGAGCCAGTCGCCTTGCCTCGGCGTTGTGTCAGTGAAGGGGCGCCGAATCGTCGGCCAGATCTCTTTTCCTGGAGGAACAGGCTGTGCTGCGTCAATCCGTCATTCCCCGTACACCCTGGGAAACGGTGGCGAAATCCATCGAGTTCATACCGGCCGAGTATTCCCACAAGACCCAGCCCGAATCGACGGCGCAGGAAATGCTGAGGTGCGATCCGGCGGACATCGACCGGCTCGCCGAGGCCGGCCTGCCCTTCGAAGTCCGGGCTGGCGTGCGCTACTTCGACGTGAGCGACCTCTACAACCTCGGCATGTACTCGGGCCGGGGGAACACCCAGCCGGAGCTCGCGTTCCGCATGCTGTTCCGCTTCGCCGGGCGTCCGGTCGACGACCTGCTGCGGGAGAAGTCCTGGGACTTCAAGGTCACGCTGGAGTGCACCGAGTGCGAGGGGGAGGCGCCCTGGCGTTTCGCCGGGCCCGACGCCGCCCGCTTCGGCGGTCGCCAGAGCGGGGGAGCGGCGCCCGGGGCGAGTGCGGGCACGGCGCACTACGGGGCGACGGTCACCACGCTCGGCGCGCGGACCCCCCTGCGCTCCGCCCGGTTGCGCGGCATCACCCGCGACTACCTCGACTCCGGCTACCGCTGGCAGATGATCCCGGTCCCGATGCAGGCCGACTACCAGCTGGTGCACTCGCTGGGCGCGACCAGCTGCATCGCCGCGAGCCTGCTGCTCGCCGAGCGGTTCCGGGCGGCCGGGTACCAGGCCGAGGCGAAGCGGGGCTGGTTCTGCGGCGTGCTCGGCGGCGCCCTCGACCTGCCGCACGCCTGCGTGGAGGTGGTGGACGAGGACGGCGTGCTCAGGACCGTCGACATCGCCAAGGCGCAGCTGGCCGCCCGCCTGTCGGCGGAGACCGGGGACTTCCAGGAGCTGTGCCTCGGGTCGATCTACAACAAGGTGATCCCGTCCACGGCCTCCGGCGGTGCGTCCTTCGGGTACCACGAGTGCGGCTCCCGGAAGCCGGTGGAGGTGCGCGCGGACATTCGATCGCTGGGCTGAAGCGGAAATCCTGTACCACTGCGTTCGGAAGGGCGAGTGAAAATGGCGGTACGTGAGATCGAGCCGGTCGTGCTGGACCTGGACCGGTTGGAGAACCTGGCCGAATCCGGCTACTACAACCCCTATTCGATGTTCGACTGGCCCGACGCCATCGAGGACGGCCTGCCGTGGATGAGCGAGAGCCTCACCACGCTGGCCGGCACCGAGATGTGGGACGAACTGACCCGCGAGCAGCAGATCGCGCTCACCAAGTTCGAGGCGATCAACTTCTTCAGCCTCAACATCCACGGCATCCGCGAGCTGCTCAACGACGTCGTGAACCGCATTCATGAGCGGACCTATGCGGACGTCTCGGAATTCCTCCACCACTTCATCGGTGAGGAGAACGAGCACATGTGGTTCTTCGCGCAGTTCTGCCTGCGCTACGAGGGCCGGCTGTACCCGGCGCAGCCGGCGCTGAAGGCCGACTCGGTCGAGCACCTCTCCTCGGTGGCCCGCGAGCTGATCGTGTTCGCCCGCATCCTGATCTTCGAGGAGATCGTCGACTACTACAACGCGCACATGGCGACCGACGAGTCGCTGCCGCCGATCGCCCGCGAGATCAACCGCGTGCACCACCAGGACGAGAGCCGGCACGTCGCCTTCGGCCGGATGGTCTTCACCAACCTGCTCGCGCAGGTGGCCAGGCGCGACCCGGCCGAGGTGCCGGTGGTGGCCGAGTACCTGGAGAGCTACCTGCAGTACAGCATCGCCACCCTCTACAACCCGGCCGCCTACCGCGACGCGGGCATCCCCGACGCCCTCGCGCTGCGGCGGCGGGCGCTGGAGCACCCCGTCCGGATCGAGGCGCACGAGCAGGTGCTGAAGCGGACACGGAAGTTCCTGTCCAAGGCAGGCGTCGGCAGGGAGCTGATCAAGTGAGTACCGAACCCATGCAGGCGGTGCGCGAGTTCATCGTGGCCCGCAACCCCAAACTCGACCAGCTGTCCGACGACCTGGACCTCATCGACAGCCGGGCCATCAACTCGCTGGCCTTCGTCGAGTTCATCTTCCTGCTGGAAGAGCTGACCGGGGAGTCGATCGATCCGGAGGACCTGGACCTCGACGACTTCCGCACCCTCAGCGCCGTGAGCGCCCGATTCTTCACGAAGGAAGCAGTCTGATGACCACAGTGACCGACAACGGCCTGGGAGTTCTCGACGGCAGCCAGCTGCGGGTGCTGCGGGCGATCGACGCGGTGTTCCGGCGCCTGGCCGAGGGCTGGGACGCGCCGGAGTTCCGCTTCCCGTTCCTGATGCGCTGCGAGGACCTCGACCGCTTCGACTACTACGACAACTTCCCGCACCTGGGCCTCGCGGCGACCCGGCTCGACCCCGAGCGGCTCGGCGGCCTGCTGAAGGGGGCGGAGCGGCCGCTGGAGCGGATACCGGCCGAGGTGATGGAGCCGACCGCGTTCGCGCTGCCCTCGGCGGCCTGCTACTCGATCTACGTCAACCTGGCGGGCTCCACGCTGCCCGCCGAGGGGACGGTGCGGACCACGGTCGGCACCTGCTTCCGCAACGAGACCCACTACGAGGGCCTGCAGCGGTTGCTCGGCTTCTCCATGCGGGAGATCGTCTGCGTGGCCTCGGAGGACGTGGCCAAGAACCACCTGCTCCGCGCCAAGGACGCGGTGACCACCCTGTTCGCCGAACTCGGCCTGGACTTCAAGCTGGAGGTCGCCACCGACCCGTTCTTCGACAAGAACGGCGGCAAGGCGAAGATGCAGCGGCTGTTCCCGGTCAAGGAGGAGTTCGTGGTGGGCGGCCTGGCGGTCGGCTCGGTCAACTACCACCGGAACTTCTTCGGCGAGCGGTGCGGCATCCAGGCCGGCGCGGACACGGCCCACACCAGCTGCCTGGCCTTCGGCCTGGAGCGCTGGGTGCACGTCCTGACCGAGCGGTTCGGCAGCGCCGAGGCCGCCGCGTCCGCGGTCGAGGGCCTGCACTGATGCGATCCGCAGCGAGCGTGCTCGGCCTCCAGGTGAGCCTGCTCCAGTCCGGCATGGGCGGGGTCGCGGGCTCGGAGCTGGCCTGCGCGGTGTCCAACGCGGGCGCTGCGGGCTGCGTGGGCGGCTACAAGCTGGTCGGCGGCGCACTGTCGGCCATCCTCGCCCGGCTGACCGCAGGCACCGACCGGCCGGTCGGCGTGAACCTGATCCCGGAGGTGGTCGGGCCCGAGGAACTGGACCGGCAAGTGGCCCAGGTACTCGACGAGACGCCGTCCCGCGTGCACCTGTCCTTCTTCGGCATGCCCGACGACTCGGTGTTCGACCGGGTCAATGTGGCGGGCCGGCAGGTGGTGGTGCAGGTCGGGTCGGTCCAGGACGGCGTCCACGCGGCCGGCCGCGGCGCCGTGGTGGTGGCCCAGGGCACCGAGGCGGGCGGCCACCTGCTCGGCACGTCGCGCCGCGACGACCTGGTGGGCGCCCTGCGGACGCTGCTGCCCGACGCCTGCCTGGTCGCCTCGGGCGGTATCGGCTCGCCCGAGGAGGCCGCCCGGGCACTGGCGGCCGGCGCCGACGGGGTGCTGCTCGGCACCGCCTTCGTCGTCGCCCACCAGTCGCGGGCCCACGCCGGCTTCAAGTCGGCGGTGACCGCCGCGGACCGGACCGACACCGTGATCACCGACGTGTACGAGATCGGCTGGCCGGGCCGGCGGCACCGGGTGCTGGCCACGGCCGCGACCGCGGACCCGGGCCTGCCCGCGAAGTTCATCGGCAGGACGGTGGTCGAGGGAAAGCCGTACCTGGTACCGCGCTTCAGCGCCGCCGTGCCCACCGAGGCGACCAGCGGCCGCATCGAGGAGATGGCGCTGTACTGCGGCCGGTCCTGCAGCGAGATCAACGAAGAAGTGTCGGCGGCCGACGTCGTCGCCGCGTTCGCACGGGTCCTCCCGGGCGCCGAACCAGTCAAGACCAACGAGAGGGCGGAAAGCCATGTCGGCTGAAGCAGTGCAGGACGAGTACTACCACGACCTCAGCTACCGCGAGGGCACTCCGCTGGTCGGCACCAGGGAGGGCGTCGCGCTCTACCACGAGTCCACCGGTGAGGGCGTCGCCATCACGACGCTCAACAACTTCTTCTTCACCGCCCCGTTCTGGCGGGACTACACCGACGAGCTCGCCAAGCACTACCGCGTCGTCAGCTACGACCTGGCCAACCACGGCCACTCCACCCGGCTGGAGCAGGAGCCGACCTGGGAGGAGCACGTCGCGGACCTGGTGGGGCTGCTCGACGCCCTGGAGATCGACTCGACCTACCTGCTCGCCTCGTCGGCCTCCACCCAGCTCGCCCGTGACGTGGCCCTCGCCCACCCGGACCGGGTGCGGGGCCTGGTGCTGGCCGGACCGGTCGTCGGCCCGCAGATACGGCGTCACCGGATGCTCCAGCGGGCCTGGCTGCGGACGCTGAACAGCAACGACATTCCCGTGCTGTTCAGCCACATGTACCCCGAGTTCGTCAGCACCCAGATGATCGAGGAGTACGGCGTACCGGGCTACCTCGGCCTCCGCGAGAGCTTCGTGGCCATGTCGACGCCCGAGGAGCTCAACAACGGCCTGGCGCTGGCCCAGCAGGGGGACCCCAGCTCCGAGCTGCTGACCCGGATCCAGGCGCCGACGCTGATCGCCCTGGGCGACGACGACATCCTGCTCGGCCCGACCGCGGGCCACGAGCTGGCCGCACTGTTCCCCAACGGCCGCTGCGTGATCATGCCCAAGGCCGGCCACGTGCCCTTCCTCGACGACGTCCTGGGCTTCCAGGAGCTGGTGCGGAAGTTCATCGAGGAAGCGGAAGACAATGCCTGACACCGCGGCGGAGGTCCGGCAGCAGATTCGGGAGGTGCTGGTCGGCGTGTTCGGCGGCCCCTCCTTCGTCAGCCAACTGCAGGACGCCGGCTCGCTGCGCGAGGCCGGAGTCCCCTCCACCGCGCTGGTCGCCCTGCTGGTGGCGATGGAGGACGCCTTCGGCTTCCAGTGGGACGACGACGTCCGGCCCGAGGTGCTGCGCTCGATCGACTCACTGGCAGGCCACGTCCTGGCCCTGCGCAACTGAGGGCCCACGCGGTGATCGTCGAGTCGGCCGCTCCCCGGGGCGCGGCACCGCTGATGTCCATGGAGACGTCCCGGGTGGCGCCGCCCCACGGACCGGCCGAGCAGTTCGCCGCCGGCCGTCGGGCGGCCGCCGCGGCCCTGGCCGCGGCCGGATCGGCCGGGCGGACGGTGGAGCGGGCCCGGGACGGCCGGCCGCTCTTCCCCCAGGGGTTCGCCGGTTCGATCTCCCACACCGGGCGGCTCGCGGTCGCCCTGGTGGTCCCCGGCGCCGAGGCGGTCGGCGTCGACATCGAGACCGCGGCCGTCACCCCCCGGATGGCCGCGTTCGTCCTGCGGGAACAGGAGCGCCGACTGCTGCTCGCCCCGGCCGGGCCCTACACCGCCCGGGACCTGTTCGCCGCCAAGGAGGCCGCCTTCAAGGCGCTGAACTGCATCGGCACGCTGGGGGAGTTCCTGTTCTGGCAGATCCAACTCAGCCGTCCCGAGGGCGTGCTGACCGCAACGTACCGCGGCGAATCGGTGCCGGTGTGGATCCACCCGCAGGCGGACCTGTCGTCCGCCGTGGCGATCCGGCGCTGAAGCCCGACTCCGCTGCCCATCCGCCCCCGTACGAGCGTGATCCGTCGCTCGGTTCCGGACCGTCGCCCCCATCTGGAGACCCTCATGACCGGCACACCCCTGCCCGGGGGGAGCGAACGCTTCCAGCGCACGCTGACCACCCCGAAGATCGTATTCATCGTCATCGCCGCGGCCGCCCCGCTGGCCGCGATGGTGTTCACCGTCCCGCTCGCCTTCGCCATCGGCACCGGCCCCGGTGTGCCGGCCATGTTCATCTTCGCGGGCCTGACCCTGCTGTGCTTCTCCGCCGGATATGCGGCCATCGCGCGGCGGATCAGCCACATGGGCGGCTTCTACACCCACATCGCGCACGGCCTGGGCCGCCGTGCGGCGGCCGGGGCGGGAATGCTCGCGGTGCTCTCCTACAACGCCGCCACGGTCGGCGTCCTCGGCGCGTTCGCCTACTTCGCCCAGCACGTGGCCGCGGACCACGGGCTGAACCTGCCCTGGCAGGTGTGGGCCGGAGCCGGCCTGCTCCTGGTCGCCCTGCTCGGCTACCAGGAGGCCGACCTCAGCGCCCGGCTGCTGTCCGTCTGCATGGTGTGCGAGATCACCATCCTGGTCGCACTGGACATCGCCATCCTGGTCCGCCACGGCGGCGCGGCCCTGCCGTCCGCCTCCTTCGCCCCCGACAACGTCTTCGCCCCCGGACTCGGCGTCGCCGTGATGTTCGGCTTCGCCTCCTTCCTGGGCTTCGAATCGGCCGCCCTGTACGGCGAGGAGGCCAAGGCGCCCCACCGCAGCGTGCCCCGCGCCACCGTGATCGCGGTCCTGATCGTCGCCGCCTTCTACGCCCTGACCAGCTGGGTCGCCGTCGGCGCGCTGGGCCCCGGGCAGGTACGCGCCCAGGCCTCGAACCACCTCGGCGACCTGTTCTTCCGGCTCAGCGACAGCTACCTGGGCCACTCCGCCACCCTCGCCATGCAGATCCTGCTGTGCACCAGCCTGTTCGCCTCCTGGCTGGCGCTGCACAACGCCTCCAACCGGTACATGTACGCGCTGAGCCGTGACGGGCTGATGCCGGCCGGCCTCAGCGCCACTCCCACGGGGCGCAGCTCCGTGCACCGGGCCAGCGTGACCCAGACCGTCTTCAGCACGGTGACGGTCGCCCTGTTCGCGGCCGCGGGCCTCGACCCCTACGTGAACATGTCGACCAGCATGCTGGGGCTGGGCACCCTCGGCATCATCCTGCTGCAGGCCCTGGCCTCGACAGCGGTGATCGGCTACTTCCGCAACCGGCGCGAGGGACGCTGGCAGACCCTCGTCGCGCCCGCGCTGGGAGCCCTGGGACTGATCACCGCGGCGGTTCTGGTGGTGTCGAACTTCGACGTGCTGACCGGAACCACCAATCCCGCCGTCACCGCCCTGCCGTGGCTCCTGCTGGTCGTCGTCGGCCTCGGCGTCGCCTACGCCTCCTGGCTGCGCTCGGCCCGCCCGGACCAGTACGCGCGCCTGGGCGGCGGGTCCGTGCCGGCGCAGCCGCTCACCGTCCCGGTCAAGGAACCTTCCGGCAGCCTCTCCCAGACAGCGCCGTGACTGCGGCTCGAACCGGGAGCCACGCAGTGAAAGGATCAGCTCCAATGGTCAGTGAAGCCGAGAACCTTGCGGACATCCCCTTCGGTCCCGAAGACACGCCGTGGCAGAAGACCTTCAGCAGCCTACGGGTCGTCGGCGGCCGTCCCTACGGCACTCCGCCGTCCAGCGACCCCCGGACCGCCTACCTCGGCGTTCCCGAAGTACCGCACCACAAGGTGCAGTTGCCGCCCTCCGGACTGGACGCGGAGCAGTACACCGAGGCCGAGTCGCTGTTCCGCCGTCACATAGACACCCAGACCCGCAACTTCGCCGGCTACCAGGTCACCAGCGCCCTCGACTACGAGCAGCGCCTGGGGCACTACCTCAACCGGCACCTCAACAACGTCGGGGACCCCTACCAGTCCAACTCGTACACGCTCAACTCCAAGGTGCTCGAACGGGCCGTGCTCGACTACTTCGCCTCGCTGTGGCACGCGAAGTGGCCGCACGACCCGGAGGATCCCGAGTCGTACTGGGGCTACGTGCTGACCATGGGCGCCAGCGAGGGCAACCTGTACGGCCTGTGGAACGCGCGGGACTACCTGTCGGGCAAGCCCCTGCGCACCCAGCACCGCGAGCCGGGCCGGGACGGCGCCGAGCAGGCGCCGCAGGGCGAAGGTCCGAACGCCTTCCACCCCGTGGCGTTCTTCTCCGAGGACACCCACTACTCGCTGACCAAGGCCGTACGGGCACTGGACATCGACACCTTCCACGACCTGGGCTCCACGCGGTACCCCGACGACAACCCCCTGGCGCCGGGCGCCCCCTGGCCGCGGAAGGTGCCCTCGACCGCGGACGGCGCCATCGACATCGAGCAACTCGGGCTCCTGGTGCGGTTCTTCGCCAGCCGGGGCTACCCCGTCCTGGTCAGCCTCAACTACGGGTCCACCTTCAAGGGCGCCTACGACGACGTCGAGGCGGTCGCCCGCACGGTGCGCGGCATCTGCGCCGAGTACGGGCTGGACCACCGGCGCGTCCACCAGGACCGCGACGCCAACGGCAACCATGACGAGCGGTCGGGATTCTGGCTGCACGTCGACGGGGCCCTCGGCGCCGGTTACACGCCCTACCTGGAGATGGCCCGGGACGCCGGCATGGTGGAGCAGGCGCCGCCGGTCTTCGACTTCCGCCTCTCCGACCTGCACTCACTGACCATGAGCGGCCACAAGTGGATGGGCACGCCGTGGGCCTGCGGGGTGTTCATGACCCGCACCGGACTGCAGATGGCCCCGCCCGGGGCCTCGGAGTACATCGGCGCCGCCGACACCACCTTCGCGGGCTCCCGCAACGGCTTCTCCTCGCTGCTGATGTGGGACCACCTGGCCCGCAACTCCTACGACGACCAGGCCCGGGTCGCGGCCGAGTGCGACGGCCTCGCCGCCTACACCCACCAGCAACTCCTGCTGCTGCAGCAGCAGCTGGGCCAGGACCTGTGGGTGGCCCGCAGCCCGCAGGCGCTGACGGTACGGTTCCGCCAGCCGCACCCGGACATCGTCCGCCGCTACTCGCTGGCCTGCGAGACCGTGCAGGTCGACGGCGCCGCCCGCACCTACGTCCACCTGTACGCGATGCGCCACCTCACCAGGCAGCGCGTCGACGAACTCATCGGCGAGCTGCGACAGCCGGGCGCCTTCGCCCCGGCCCCGCCCACCGGCGCCACCGACGGCGGGGCGCGAGCGGCCCGACCGGCCGTACCGGTGGCCGACGCGATGGCGGGCTGACGCGGACTCACACCGCAATGACCTCCGAGGTGACGGGAACAGGCCCCGGGGGCCGTTCGCCGAGGCCGCCGCGGATGCGGCGGGCCCACGTGCTCCCGGGCACGTGGGCCCTTCCTTTCCGCGGCCGGCTCCGTCCCCCGGATGCCTTGAGCCATGACCGAGGAGAGACATGTCCGCTCAGCAGCACGACTTCCGGCTCACCGCCGACGAGGTGGCGGAGTTCCACCGGACTGGGTACGCGGGCCCGTTCACCCTCTACCAGCCCGACGAGATCGAGCGGGAGTGGGCCAGGACCCGCCAGGACCTCGCGGACCGCAGCGGCGCGGTGTACCGGTCCGCGAGCGACGGCTCGGGGGCGGCGGACGTGTCCAACTACGACCGGCACCTCGACAACGCCTTCCTCGCCGACCACATCACCCAGCCGCGGATCGTGGACCGGGTCGCCTCCGTGCTCGGCCCCGACGTGCTGTGCTGGCGCTCGGACTTCTTCCCCAAGTACCCGGGGAACGAGGGCACCGACTGGCACCAGGCCGCCACCTTCGCCAACGCCTCCGGTCGGCCCCAGATCCAGTGGCCGGCGGGCCCGGGCCCGGGCGGCGCCCTCACCGTGTGGTGCGCGTTCACCGACGCCACCGCCGACATGGGCGGCCTGCAGTTCATCCCCGGCACCCACCGCACCATGCACTACGACGAGACCAAGCGGATGCGCTACGACCCGGTCCGGAACGTCTCCCTGGTGAAGAACGGCGTCCGGCGCGGTTTCTTCGGCTACGACTACCGCGAGCTCCAGATCGACCCGCACTGGCAGCCGGACGAGTCCGAGGCGGTCTCCATGGAGCTGCGGGCCGGGCAGTTCGTCGTCTTCTGGTCGCGCCTGATGCATGCCTCGCACCCGCACAGCGGCCGGACCAGGCAGATGCGGATGGGCTTCTCGGCCCGCTACGTGCCCGCGTCGGTGCGGGTCTACCCCGGGGCCTCGGAGGTCGAGGAGTACGGCGCCCGGGTGAGCCTGGACCGGTACGGGACGGTGCTGGTCAGCGGCGAGGACTGCTTCGGCCACAACCGGGTGGCCACGAGCACCACCGCCGGTCATCTCTTCCGCCGCCGCAACGGCGGCGTGCCCATGGGCTCCTGAGGCCGGCCCGCAGCCGTCCGGATCGTGGCGCAGCGCACCGGTGGTCCGGTGCGCTGCGCCACGCGTGCTGTGCCCCCGTCGGGCTACTGCGCCGAGGGCGCCGAGGCCAGCATCCGTTCCAGGGCGGCCAGCACGTTGTCCGTCGCCTGGCCGGCGGCCGGTACGGTGCCGGCCATGAGGAGGTATCCGTGCACCAGGCCCTCGGCGGGCACGTGGTGCACCACGGCGCCGTGGGCGGTCAGCCGCGCCGCCAGTTCGACGCCCTCGTCGTGCAGCGGGTCGAACTCGGCCGTGCCGACCACCGTGGGCGGCAGCCCGTGGAGATCGGCGCCCAGCAGGTCGATCTCCGGGTCCCTGCGGCGCGCCGGGTCCGGCACGTACAGGTCGTAGTACCAGCGCAGGTCGTCGACGTCCGAGAGGTACCCCGAGCCGTACTCGCGGGCGGAGCGGGACCGCAGCTCCGGATCGGCCGGTGGATAGACCAGCAGCTGCGCGGCGAACCCGATGCCGCCGTGGTCGCGGTGGTGCATCGAGATCCCCACGGCCAGGGCCCCGCCCGCACTGTCCCCGGCGATCACGTGGTGGCGGCCGGGGAAGGCGCGGTCCGCCCACTCGGACGCGGCGATGCCGTCCCGGAGCGGGCCGGGGTGCGGATGCTCCGGCGCACGGCGGTAGTCGACGGAGACGACGACCGCGCCCAGTCCGTCGGCGATGCGACGGCAGACCGGGTCGTGGGTGTCGACGTCACCGACCGTCCAGCCGCCCCCGTGCAGGTACGTCACCAGACGCCCCCGGTCGGTGGGCGGCAGGTAGGTCCGGACGCCGAACTCGCCGTCGCCGCCGTCGATCAGCTGGTCCTTGGTCTCGATGCCCGCGTCCCGGACGCCCGCACTGAGCTGGGTCGCCTGTGCGCTGTAGCGCTCGCGCAGCTGCGCGACGGGGAGGTTGCGCGCCGGTTCGGGTCGGCTGCCCGCCTGCCACTGGATCAGGGCGCGGACGAAACGGTCCATGGCCACGAGGGTTCTCCTTGAGTCGCACCGGCGGCGGATCCAACGGTGCGGATCCGCACAGCCGGCTGTACACGGGGTCGGCTTGAGCCGCTCCTCGTCGATGGGCGGCACCCTGGTCAGGCGCGAACCAGGTCCCTGACGTCGGCGGGCAGGTCGAAGTCGGTGGTGGTCTCGGGCCACTCCGGCACCGACTCGATCTCCAGCACCGCCACGGTCACCGAGTAGCCGCCGCCGGTACCGATCATGAGCACGAGGTCGCCCGGACCGACCTCCTTCTTCTCCACCAGGCGGGCCACCCCCGCGCTCAGGTCGCCCGCGCCCATGTGCCCGGCGTGGCGGCCCCAGTTCCACAGGGTGCGCTCGGCCGGGATGTTCAGCGGCTTGAAGAACTGGGCCTCCATCATCCCGTGGCCCATGTTGGGCACCAGGACCCGGGCGAAGTCGTCGACCCTGTGCCCGGTCCGGTCGAGCACCTTGGAGACGGCGCTCAGCAGCGTCTCCTCGGCGCGCTGCAGCACCGACTCCGACCCGACCTCCTCCAGGTACGACTTCTTGGGAGTGCGCAGGTTCTCGTTGGCGACCACCCCGTACGCGGTGGTGAACGGGGCAGTGCCCCGGTGCAGCGGCTCCAGGGAGGCATCGGTGGTCGACGCGACGGCGTGGATCCGGGCGAAACCGCCGGTCGTGGAGAGGACCAGCGCGGTGGCGCCGTCGCCGAAGGGGATGCCGTACGAACCTCGCCACCGGTCGAATCCGGGCGGGCAGAACCGGTCCGCGGTGGTGATCAGCGCGCTGGTGCCCCGGCCGGCTTCGAGCTGGGCCATCGCCAGATCGATCGCCGCCATGCCGCCGTTCGACATCCCCTCCAGGTTCAGCGCGAAGGCGTCGGTGATGCCAAGTTCGCGCTGGATGTAAGGAGCCGAATTCCAGTGGTGGTCGCGGCCCTGGTGGTATATCGATGCGTGCAGGATCAGATCGACCTGGTCTCCGACCACGGCCGCGGCCCGATCGAGGGCCTTTCGCCCCGCGATCACTCCCATGTCCGGAACCGGGACCTCGTCCGTGGCCACCGGCAGGCAGGGTATTTTATTGGTGTCGTTGTCGTTGGCGGGGTAGTTGCCGGCAGCCACTGCCGCCGCCGCCGATTCCGCCGGCGGAATCCAGGCTGCAGCGGACGCGATATAGACAGGAATATTCATCGTCCAATTCTTCTTCCGAGTGCGGTGAGCGCGATCATGCCGTGTGACCTGGGGCTCGGATCGCGGAGATTCATCGGGATGCGGCCATGCTACAATGCCGCCCCCGACCTCTCGTAGATGCATTTCTCATGACTTCAGGTGGCATCTGACTTCCGGTGGCACCGCCGACGCGGGGCACGGGTATCGGCGGGCGAATCGGATGCCGCGGCCGGAATTTTCGGGCCCGCCGCCACCGTCACCGAGGTTAGGGGCGGGCGCGCGAAAACGAAACACCCCGGCGGGCGCGTGAGAGATCCACGGAAAGCCGTGCGCGATGCACGTGGACGCGCCAGGGGCGTGTCTGAGAAACTGATCCGCGAAGGCCGGACTCGAATGTGCGACTGTCCACGGTGGGCAGTTGAACGGTCAGCCCGACCCCGTGCCCGGTGTCGTCGATTCCGTTTCCGGTGTTGTCGGCGCCTCCGCCAGGCACTGCGCGAGCAGGCCGTCGACGAAGGCGCGCAGCCCCTGCGCGAAGGTGTCCTGCCCGGCCAGTCCTGCCCACTGGTCGGCGATGGCGGCCAGGTGCGGGTGCCGGAGCGGGCCGTCGGCGTTGCCGAAGTAGGGGTTGAGGAAGGCGGGGTCCTGCTCGTCCATCCTGCGGTGGCGGGTGTGCGCGCGCACGAGGATCTCGCCGACCGTGTAGTACCAGATGCTGCGGAAGATCCGGACGGTCTGCTCCGGGCGGCACCCGGCGTCGACCACTCCGGCCAGGATCGTCTCGACCAGCCACAGGAACGAGTCGCCGAGCCGGGCGATGAACCCGTCGGTGGTGAGGATCTCCGCCGCCCAGGGCCATGCCGCCAGGCCGTCGTGGATCGCGACGGCGGCCGTGATGATCCGCTCCCGCGGCTCGCTCGGCAGTTCGGGGTGCGGGATCTGCTCCGCGTACTCGTAGATCAGCAGGAACAGCAGGTCCTCCTTGTCCCGCATGTGCGAGTACAGGGTCGTCGTCCCGACGCCGATCTCGGACGCGAGTCGGCGGACCGTGAGCTTCTCCCAGCCGCACTCGTCGATGAGGGTGCGGGCCGTGGCCAGGATCTGCTCGCGGGAGGTCAGCGGGGGACGGCCGACGGGCCGGCGCGGTGCGTTCGAACGGGGCATCGCCCCATCATGCCCCGCCGCGACACCCGATGTGCATGACCTGCGCGGTCGACATCCCTCCGCCCCCGCTGCTAATTTCGGAACACGGTCGGAAATTCACCGGCACGACCAGGACGCAGAGGGGCTGGGTGCTGTGGCAAGTACGCAAGTAGCGAGTGAGAAGGCAGGCGTCGCGCATGTCGCGCGGACTGGGACCACCCTCGCCGCGGTCTCCGTGGTGCAGTTCATGGTGTCGCTGGACCTGACGGTGGTGAACGTCGGACTTCCCCAGATCGGCAGCAGTCTCGGCTTCAGCGAGGTGGGCCTGACCTGGGTCATCCACGCGTACGCCCTCACCTTCGGCGGCCTGCTGCTGCTGGGCGGCAAGATCGCCGACCGGTACGGGTACAAGCGCGTGATGCTGTTCGGGCTCGTCCTGTTCGGCGTCTCCTCGCTCGTCGGCGGTCTGGCGCAGGTCCCCGGCCAGCTGGTGGCCGCGCGCGCGGTGCAGGGCATCGGGGCCGCCGCGGTCGCGCCGGCGGCGCTGGCGCTGCTCTCCTCGACCTTTCCCGGCGGCAAGGAGCGGGTGAAGGCCTTCGGCATCTGGAGCGCGGTGAACGCCTCCGGCGGCGCCGTCGGCGTCCTGGTCGGCGGACTGCTCACCCAGTACGCGGGCTGGCAGTGGGTGATGTTCATCAACCTGCCGATGGCCGCCCTCGCGCTGCTCCTGGCCTGGCGCGGCATCGCCCGGGACACCCCTTCCGCACGCCGCGGCCGCCCGGACGTGCTGGGCGCGGTGCTGGCCACGGCGGGTGCGGCCCTGCTCGTGTACGGCGTGGTCAGGACCGACGAGTACGCGTGGACCTCGCCGAACACCCTGATCACCCTTGCGGTCGCGGTCGTCCTGCTGGCCGCCTTCGTCCAGGTCGAGCGGACGACCAAGCGCGACCCGCTGATCCGCCTCGGTCTGTTCGCCAACCGCTCGGTCTCCGGCGCCAACATCTTCATGCTGCTGTTCGGCGGCGCCATGGCCTCGGCCCTGTACTTCGTCTCCCTCTACCTCCAGCGGGTGCTCGGCGGCAGCCCGGCCCGCGCCGGCACCGAGTTCCTGCCGTTCATGGTGGGCGTGGTCGTCGGCTCCACCCTCGCCGTCAAGTTCGGCTACAAGTTCGCCCCCCGGAACATGCTGATCGTCGGTGGCACCATGGCCGCGCTCGGCTACGCCTGGTTCAGCCTGATGCGCCCCGACGGCACCCTCCTGGTCGACGTCCTCGGCCCGTCCGTCCTCGCCAGCCTCGGCATCGGCCTGTGCCTCGCGCCGGCCGTCTCCATCGCCACCGGGGGCGTCCTGCCGCACGAGGCGGGCGCCGCCTCCGGCGTGCTCAACAGCACCCGCCAGATCGGCGCCTCGCTCGGCCTCGCCGCGCTCGGCACCGTCGCCGCCGACCGCACCGGCAAGGTGGTCACGGCCGGCAGCCTCAACGCCGGGTACGCGCTGGGCATGCTGGTCGGCGCCGGAATGCTCGCGGTCGCCGTCCTCGTCGCGGTCTTCGTCCTGCCCCGGCCCGCCCGCGCCACCGCCGACGGAGCCCAGCAGTCGTGACCTGACGGTCCGGGACCCGGCACCCGGTTCGAACCCCGTGGACACGGCCCCCGGCGATCGGGACTTCCCCACCCCGATCGCGAACGGGGGCCGTGTCCATGCGTCATCGCCCGGGGGCACGAACAGGCCCGCGTGTGTTCACGTGTCCGAACCAGCGGTTGAACACCCGAACACACCGTCAACTCCCGCCGGGCCGCGCCCCGCAGACTTGCGCAGCCGGATTGCGTAGTTCTACCGGTGCGATCGACTTCCGTGGCTGGGCAGAGTCAGCCCCGCAATAGGAGTAGATGCCGAGAGGTGGCTACACAGCCATGGCTACGCCGTATCGACGCGGTCTACAGCGTCGCCACCGCCGCGTCGGCGATGGCGGAGCTGCTCGGCGACCTGCTGCACGGCTTCGCGCCGCTCGCCGACTCCGGCGTGCACCTGATCGGCGACGGACAGGGGGTTGCGTTCGTGATGCAGAACCGGGGCTTCCCCTTCGTCGGGACCTCGCTCGGCCAGGCGGTGCTGATCCGGGACCAACTGACCGCCGTGGCCCGGCGCGTGGGCGGCTGACACCGACCCCGGGCAGTCCGGATCCACCGCGCGTCGGCCCGGCGGCAACCACCGCCGGGCCGACCCGGAACCACCTCGCGCCCTCGCTCAGCACCGGTTCAGCCGGCCGGCCGCCTCCACGGCCCAGTAGGTGAGCACGAGGTCGGCACCCAGCCGCCGGAGGGCAGGGGTTTGGACGTCCTTCCGGGCCGAATGCCCTGACCTCAGGGGCAGAGGCGGGGCTCAAGGGGTGGCAGTCGAACCAGCCGGAGGCGTGGCTGGAGGGCTGGGCATGGGCCTCGCAGTGGGAGCAGGCGGAGGGAGGGAGTCCCAGTTCCACGCCGTGGCCCAGGTGGCACAGTCGGCAAGCCGGGCGTGGACCCATGGATCGTCCCGAAGGGTCGGCGGCAGTTGCGTGCTCGCATCGATCCCAGTTTTCGAGAGCTGCTCGGCGGTCAGCTCCTTCGCCAGAGAAAGATCAACCGAGAGCAGATTCGCTCCAGTCAGGTCGGCTCGCAGGAATAGCGTCCCGGCGCAGGTGCTCCCATGGAGGAGGGCATTCGTCAGATCGGCTTCGACGAGTTGGGCATCAGAGAGATCAGACGCCAGGATGCCGATCCGACTGAGGTTCGCTCGGTAGAAGTTGACGCGGGCAAGGGAGACTCTCACCAAGTTGGCACGATGTAGATTCGAGTAGGCCATATTTGCGCCTTCCAGGCCACTCCCTTGAAGGATCTCGATCCTCGACAAATTCGTGTATCGCAGATCGACCCCGTAGTTCCGCTCGCCGACCTCGCTTCGAGCGAGGACGATCAATGCTGCTCCTAGATCCACGCCAAGATTCTCGTCCGATGGTGGCGTGGCTGGCGGCGTTGAGCCGGTCTGGCCTGTCGGTGAATGTTGGCGCAGGTAGGCGGCGAGCACCTCCGCGACCGTCCAGCGGTCCGCGTCGGAATCCTTCATTATCCTGCCGAGCGCATAGATGCCGCCCATGCGGACAGCGATGCCAGGAGAGCCGAGCTGCTCGACCGCTTTGATGTACCGGTCTGTTATCTGGCCTTGCTCCTCAAGCGCATGGGCTCTGCGGTCCAGGCTGTGCTTGCGTGCAGTGTAGATCAATGCAACAAGCGCTCCCAGCCCGGCAACAATCTTGAGGACTTGGGAGCGGTCCTCGTCGAGCGCGGAGTGCTGTGCGGCAATGCTCGTCCGGCCCAGTGTGTGAAGTCGCGCAGCATCCATCCACCATGGCGCCTCGGCGAAGAGGCCGATGAAGGAGGCGATCACCAGGGCGCTGACGGCGCAGGTCGACTGTATCGGGTGCTGCTTGGACCAGGTTCGCAGCCGTATCCACATGACCCTGAAATCTGGCACCGTACGAGCGGAGTTGGGAAGCCCTGCGCCGACCCCTCTGATCCTGGATCGGGGGCGGGATGTCGGCCGCAGGCAATGACGGTGGGCTGGGAGGCCGATTGGAGCGCCCGCCGGTAGGTGCTGAACCAGCGGCGGCACCGCAGGCATGGTCCGCCCGACCGTGCCCGAGCACTGGCGACTAGTGCTTGCCAACCGCGGTGCGAAAGACTGGTGACGAATGCCTCCCACAACCTCCCTCGCCTCCTCGGAGGAGATCCGCGCTCACCTCGTCGCCCAACTCAACAGTGCCCTCCGTCGGCCAGGGATGTGGGGCGAAGAGCTCAGCATCCGGCTGATCCTGGAACATCTTCTGTTTGTTGAACGTCGACAGGAGACATGGGATGACGAGCGCCGCGCGCTGGAGCAGCGCAAGGCGTGGACCGCGACAGGCGTGAAAGCGGCGTTCGAGAACTTCCTGCCTGCTGACCAAGGCTGCAGCATCGCCTCCGTCTACGCAGAATTCGCACACCGGCAGGGATGGCTCACCGCCGACAGGGTGCTGGTCCCCGCCGAGTACGCCTCGATGCACGAGACGATCAACTCATGGGCCGACCAAGGCCGGGTCTGGGCCGACGTGACCTCCGCCTTCGGCCCGCCGTCGGTACTGCTCGGTGGTTCCAATCCCTACTACGGGAAGACGCTCGGCTACCTCAGCGAGGACGTATCCGCCCCCATGGTGTTCTTCCACCTCCGGAACGGCACGGACCGGGATGCCGATCCGTCCTGGCCGCCGACCCGTGAGCAACCACTGCTACTGGCCATCCGCCGTGGCGACGTTCCGTTCCCCATCAGCTTCACGTTCACTCCGGAGGGGTATCGCCGTCGACCCGAACAAGAAGACTGTCTCGACAACAGTGGTGAAGGTAGATGCTGGTGCATTGCCATGGTCGGAGGCGAAGGCGATGATGGCCCCATGAGTAACAGGGGGTTACCCAGTTCCGCCACTGCCTGTCTGACGATCAGTGAGACGGTGCCAGAGTTCGGTCCAGCTATTGCTCAGCAGGCGCGTATCCATGCGAGAGCAGCTGGTGAGCTCTTGGAGCGCAGGCGGCTACGGACGTCATTGCCAGAGGCGAGGAACCTCATCAACGAGGTCATCGGCTCTGGTGGTAGCAACAGCTCGCACGTCAACACCTGGCTCGGAAGAATGACACACATACTAGTACTACAGCCGGTTGTTCACGTGACGTGATGGCGGCTGGCTCGTTACTCCATTCGTGGGAGTGATGCTGCCGCCAGGTGCGGTGCCGACGGGCGAGTTGAGCGAGGCTGATGTCCGTTCCATGGAGGGTGAGTTGGAGGCGCTGTGTGCCTCGGTGGACGATGTGTTCGCCCGCCCGGCCTCGCGGGAGAACCTGCGGGCGATGATGCGCGGGCTGCTGGCTGAGGTGCCGCGCAAGAACCTGTGGCAGCTGGCCGAGTTCGCCGGTCACCCCAACCCCGACCGGCTGCAGGGCTTCCTGGCCAAGGCGGCGTGGGACGCGGACGAACTGCGCGACCGGGTCCGGGACTATGCCGTCGCCGCCCTGACCGCCCCGGATGCGGTACTCATCGCGGACGAGACTGGTGACATCAAGAAGGGCACCAAGAGCGCCGGGGTGCAGCGGCAGTACACCGGAACCGCAGGCCGGATCGAGAACGCCCAGGTCAGCGTCCACCTGTCCTACGGATCCAGCCGGGGTCGGACACTGATCGACCGCGAGCTCTACCTCGGGAGGACATGGGCTGGAACCACCGCCGAACATGAACGGCGCAGTGCCGAGCAGGGCATCCCGCCCGAGCGCGCCACGCAAGTGGCCACCAAGCCGGAACTGGCCCGGCGGATGGTGGAACGCGCCGTGCGGGCAGGGGTCCCGTTCTCCTACTTCCTGGCCGACGAGGTCTACGGCCAGGCCCGCGCCCTGCGTGCCTGGCTGGAGGAACAGCGCATCCGCTACGTGCTGGCCATCCCCAAGGACGAGGCGCTGCCACTGCCCGACGGGCGCACCCGCCAGGCCCGCGAACTGTACGCGGCCGTGCCCGAGGACGTCTTCGAGCGCCGTTCGTGCGCCGACGGCGCCAAGGGCCCGCGCGACTACGACTGGGCCATCGTCCAACTCGCCCACACTGATCTGGAGTTGGAGCGCCACCTGTTGATCCGGCGTTCCACCGTTCCGAACAAGGTGAACAAGAAGACCGGCGAACTGGTCCGCGAGGTCGCCTACTTCCTGTGCCACGCCGACACCGGCACCACCCTGTCCGCACTGGTGACCGCCGCCGGGCAGCGCTGGATGGTCGAGGAGTCCTTCCAGGTGGCCAAGGGCCAGGTCGGACTCGATGAGCACGAGGTACGCAAATGGTGCTCGTGGTACCGGCACACCACCGTATGCATGCTCGCCATGGCCTTCCTGGCCGACGTCCGGAGCCGGCTAATACCGCACCGTCCACCGACAGTCGACCCCCGACCGTGAACGAGATCCGCCGCCTGTACGACCGCATCGTCCAGGCACCAGTGCGCACCGCCCGCACCTGGCTGACCATGCACTGGCACCGCTGGCGCACCCGCCACCAAACCCGCGCCCGCCACAGCCACTACCGCACCCGAACCGCCCGCGCTCACTCACCGTAAAACCACCGGCTGTAGTACTAGGGGGGTTCAACTGGGCCGCTGGCGATCCCCCCAACTGGGATCCGGGAGGTATCCGAGGCACCCTCTATCCCGCCCTGCAGGAGATGGACAGGGGGGATTCTTGGCTTCTGCGGGCCTCGGAAGGCGAGGTGCGCTTGGTGCTCAGCGAGCTTCATCGATGCCTCGTGGCATTGGCGGGCAGTCTTCCCAGTTCGGTCCCTCGCTCTCCCCTGCTTCCCGTACGGCGTCCGCCGAAGTTCGCCCGGTTGCACGAGAATACGGTCGCAGAGTCAGTGGCCGAAGAGCTAGCAACGCTCATCGATGAAGGCACCCGGCAGTACGAAGCAGCTCTGCGGGGAGGTTGGACCGGCTCCTCACGAAAGTCTGCGCTGAGCTGGCGCTTCGAGGATGTGCTGGCCGCGTTCCTCACCGATGAAGTCCGCCGGCGCTACCAAGAAGCGACCGACGGGTTTGAGCATGTGGAGGTGATGGCTGGCGGACGTCCGGCGAACCTGACCGACCACCTGACCTACGCGGCGTATAGAGAGACCGCGGCCGGGATCCATCCAAGAATCCACTCGTCGTATGTTGCCATCGCGACCAACTACCTCATGGAGGTGCTGGAACTCATGCCTGACTATGCAGAAGCCTCTGGACAGGGAAAGCGCCGTGATCCCGTCACCGTGTACGGCAATGTAGGTGCGATCAACAGTCAGGTGCATGGCAGCCACGTGTCAGTGGGCGATACGGTCGCCAGCATCGGCGCGACCATCAGCGCTGTGGCTGACCGCGGGGAGATAGACGTCGCAGCCGGTCTCCGCGCGCTGGCTGAGGCCATCCAACTCGCACCGGAACTCGCTGAGGAAGAGCGTGTCGAACTGCTCGACCATGTTGCCGATGTCGCTGATGCGGCAGCGGCGCCGGACGAGCCTCGCCGGGTCAACCGGGCCCGAGCTGCCATGGCCATGATCACTACTGCGGCTGGGGCCTCGGCTCAGATCGCGGAAGCTGTCGACTCTTGGCGCCACATCGGCGGCCAGCTCTTCTGAGTGGATCGGGGACGGGGCCGTTGATTCAGGGTCCCCTTACATCTCTGCTGCCTGGAGCATACGGCGGTGGTCCCGGACACTCTCCGGTCCGGGACCACACGGATTCTCGGCTGCGGTGGCATCACCAGCGTTTTGACACCAACTGCCGCCGCGTTCTCAACGGGGTCACTCGTCGTCCTCGTCGGTGTCCTGTGGCGCGGCGGGGTCGCGCAGGGGTCGAAGGCCCTGCTGGGGGGAGGTGGCCGCGAAGTTGAACTGGTAGCGGCCCATGAAGTTGATGTGCCGGTCCTTCAGCGGCGACAGCCGGGCCACGTCCTCGTCATTGACCTCGATCTGCCCGGCCTCGCGCAGCGCGGCCACCGCAGCGTCCAGGTAGCGGGTGTTCCACGGCACCACGGCGTTGAGCACCAGGCCGAGCGCCGCCAGCTGGTCCTCTTGGCCCTCGCGGTACGCCTGACGGATCTGCCCGCGCCCGCCGTGGCAGATCGCCCGTGCCAGGCGGTGCCGGGACTCCTGCACGGTCAGCTGGCGGGTCATCAGCCGCCGGTAGGTGTCGTCGACCGGGTCGACCAGGGCCAGCAGGTGCATGGTCTTGTCGATCCTGCCGTACTCGGCGAACGCGGCCCCCAACGGACTCGGGTGGCCCTCGCTGACGAACATCCGCAGCAGTTCGTAGGCCCGGACCTGGTTGGTGATCAGCGAGCCCGCCACTCGCAGCATGTCCGGCCAGTGATCCACAACCCGGGCCAGATTGACCTTGTTGACCGCGAGCTTCTCCAGCGGCCCGTAGTCCCCGGCGGGCTCCGCCCCCTCCGCCCCCGGCGGGGCGTCCGCGCGCCAGAACCGCTGGTCGGCCAGGTCCCGGAAGCGCGGAGCGAATCGGAAGCCCAGCATCTTGTACAGGCCGAACGCGATGTCGGAGTACGAGGCGTTGTCGGTGGCGATCATCTCCGGGCGGACCCCGCCGTCCAGGTTCAGCAGCGTGTCCAGGGTGAACAGGCTGTCGCGCGGAGTACCGCGCACGACCATTGCGCCGACCCCCGCAACTTGGTCGTTGACGGCGTTGAGCCAGGTCACGCCGCGCTTGTAGCCGTAGTACTTCGGTGAGGGACCGGTGTTGATGCTCTTGACCGGCACCACGAACCGCAGCCCGTCCACCGACGCCAGCAGACCCCCGCCCCACATCTGCGCCAGCTCGATCCGCCCCTGAGCCGTGATCAGCAGCCCGTTGGCCGCCGCCAGGGTGTCGGCACGCAGATAGTTCTGGTCCACGTGGGAGAGCCGCGAGCGGGTCAGCGCCTTCTCGTTCACGTCGATGACCGGGGTCAGCCCGATGTTGCAGCTCTCCGCCACCAGCAGCGCCACCAGGCTCTTGCCCAGGTCCTCCATCCGGGCCGAGCGGCCCGAGACGTGCCGGAAGGCGTCCAGGAACCCGGTCCAGCCGTGGACCTCGAACAGCAGCGCCGCCCCCGCTGCCCCCGCTGCCCCCGCCCCCGCTGCGCCCCCCGCTTCCGTGGCGCCCGACGCCCAGGGCGGTGCGGACCCGGCCGGGCCGGCCCTGCTCACCGGACGGGAGCGGGAGATCGCCCGCCTCGCCAGCACCGGCCTGACCATTGGCGAGATAGCCGGCACGCTGTTCCTCAGCGTGCGCACGGTCGACAGCCACCTCGGCCGGATCTACCGCAAGCTCGGCGTCTCCAATCGGGCGAGCCTCACCCGCGCCCTGCTGATCGAGGCCCCCGGCGCGGTGTGAGGGAACCCCCGTTCGGCGGCCCACCGTGCGGCTGCCGGCGGCCCCGCGATTCCCGGGGCACGCGCCGGTACACCCCGGGCCGTCACCGGATCCGTCGCTGAAGTTCAGTTCGGGGAAAGCCAACTGACGGCCCCCCGCCATGCCGGGGGCCTGGCGGATCAGGGCCGGTATTGCCAGACTTGTCCCGTCCGTGTCAAACATCGAGCCACTGGAGTCCCAAGTGACCCCGTCGTCCTGGATCCGGGCCGGTGCCCGCACCGCGACCCTGACCGCCTCCGCCGCCCTCCTCGTCACGACGGCGCTCATGGGCGAAGCCCATGCCGCCGCGCCCGTCTGGACCGAGACCGGGAGCAGCCTCCAGGGCACCCTCGGCGCGGGCGAGGGCGTCACCACCGTCCACGCGGCGGGCGGCGGCGACACCGTGCTCTACCGGGGCGCGGGCTCGATCCCGCTCTCCGTGCTGGTCCAGGGCTGGACCCACATCGGTGACCCGGACTCCGCCGACGGGTACGTCTTCGACGCCTACCAGAGCGGCGCGAGCAGCCCCACCAGCAAGATGTTCCGGGTGACCACCCCGTCGGGGGCGTCCTACGAGTACGTTCACACCCTGGTCGCCGGCGAGCTGTACAACAACTCCTTCGACGCGGTCTCGCCCGACAGCCAGTGGATGGTCTCCGGGGAGTGGGGCACCATGGACCACCTGCAGATCTACCCGACCCCGCTGCTCAACCCGGCGACCTCACCGACGGGCGGCAGCCTGGACCTGTCCGGGCTGATCCAGCTCGACCACCCCGTCAACGACATCCAGGGCTGCGACTTCACCAGCGCCACCCAGCTGATCTGTGCCTCGGACGACTCCTCCACCACGCTGTTCCCCGACGCCAAGCCGCTGCTGGAGATCGACCTGTCCGGCCCGCTCACGGGGGGCGACACGACCGGCCATGTCACCGACATCGGCGCGATCCCCCAGAGCAGCATCTGCTCGGGCACCTTCGAGGCCGAGGGGGTCGACTACGACACCACCACCGGGACGCTGCGCCTGGAGATGATCCAGCCGAGCATCTGCGGGGCCGTCACCACCGTCTACACCTACCGCCGCTCCTGACGGTCGAACGTCGCGCCGAGGTCGGCGGCGCGGGTCCGCCCCTGCAGGGGCGGACCCGGCGCGGGCGAGCGCATGAAGGCGTTCGTCCGGGCAGAACGCCCGCTCACAGCCGGACGAGGATCTCGTCCAGGTCCTTGCGGTGCAGGTCGGGTACCCGGGCGCCGTCAGCCGGGTAGCCGACCGGAATGACGTACGAGGCCCGCTCCTCGGCCGGGCGTTCGCACACCTCGTTGAGGAAGCGCATCGGGCTCGGCGTGTGGGTGAGGGTGGCCAGTCCCGCCTGGTGCAGGCTGGCCAGCAGCAGGCCGACGGCGATCCCCACCGACTCCTTGGTGTAGTAGGGGCGCGGTGACTGCGGGCCCTTGTGCACCTCGAAGACCACGATCACCGCCGGTGCGTCCTCCAGGAACGGCTTCTGCCAGTCGGTGCCGATCGGAGCCAGCGCCGCCAGCCACTCCTCGGAGGCGCGATGGGCGTAGAACTCGCGCTCCTCCGCCTCGGCGGCCTCGCGCAGCGCCCGCTTGCGCCCGGGGTCAGTGATCACCACGAAGCGCCACGGCTGGACGTGCGCCCCGCTCGGCGCGGTGGCGGCGGTGCGCACGGCCCAGTCGATCACCCCGTCCGGGATCGGGCGGGTCGAGTAGTCACGGACGGTCCGGCGCTGGGCCATGACCTGGTGGAAGAACCTGCTCCGGGCCTCGGCCTCGTGGGCGGGCACCGTCATCGGCCGGAACGGGACGGTCGGGTGGGCCGTCGCGGCAGCTGTGCTGTCAACCATGGTCGACAGCACAGCACACAGCCGCGCGGCAGGGAAGAGGGCGGTTCGGGGCAGCGGCGAGGACAGGGCGAACCGCGCCCGCCGGGTCAGCTCCGCTCGCGGCGCAGCGTGGCGGCGGCGATGGCCAGGCAGGCCAGACCCGCAGCGGCGGCGAAGCAGCTGACGGCCGGGAGGATGCCGTACTTCTGGGCCAGGATGCCGACGGAGATGGTCGGCACCGAGCTGCCCAGGTAGACCACCACCCACAGAGCGCTGAGCTGGCTGCCGCGCCGGTCCGGATCCATGGCGGCGGTGGCCTGGGTGAACAGGGCCCGGAAGGCCAGGCCCTGGGACACCCCGGCCAGGAGGCTGCCGGTGAAGAGCAGGGCGGGCTGGTGGGCGTAGCCGGCCAGCACCACCATGGCCAGCCCCAGGGCCAGCCCGGTCAGGCCCATGGCCGGGACGCTGCGGCGCCGGGTCGGCCGGGCCAGCAGCTGCGTGGTCGCGGACGAGCCGAGCAGCAGCGCGGCGACGGCCGCGCCCGCCAGCGGGTCGCGGGTGTGCAGCAGGGTGGCGGCGTAGCTGGGGGCCAGACTGAGGTAGACGCCGAAGACGGCGTAGCTGGTGAAGCCGGTGGCGGCGGTCAGCAGGAACGGTCGGCGGCCGCCCGTCGGCAGGCTGAAGGCGCGCGGGCGGAGCGGGAGCGGCGGTCGCGGGTGGACGGCGGGCTCCTGGCCCGGCGCGCGAGGGTGCAGGATCAGCAGCGGCACGCACAGCACCAGCAGGGCGATGGCGTGCGTGGTGAACGGGGTGACCAGCGGGTTCGACCCGACCGCCAGGGTCGCGCCGAGCAGCGGTCCGAGCGCCACGCCGCCCGCGGAGGCGGCGAGGGTGAGCTTGGCGGCGGCGGAGGGCCGGTCGGGCAGCAGGTCGGCGAGCGCGGCGCCGGCCGCGGCGGTGGTCAGGCCGACCGCGACCCCCTGGATCGCGCGGCCGACGGCCAGCTGGGCCAGGCTGTGCGCGGAGGCGAAGATCAGGTCTCCGCCGGCGGCGAGGACCACGGCGGGCAGCACCATGGCGCGGCGGCCGAGGTGGTCCGACCAGTGCCCGACGGCGAGGAGCACCGGGATCAGCGCGAAGACATAGACGGTGAACAGGACCGTGGTGTCCACGGCGGTCAGGTGCAGGCTGCGCTGGAGCGCCGGATAGAGCGGCGTGGCCAGATTGGCGCCGATCATGAGCAGTAGCAGCACGGACACGGTCAGGCCCACGCGGACACCGCGCAGGGCGTTCCATCGGCTCACGGCCGGGGCGCGCAGCAGCTCGCGAGGAGCGAGTTCGCGTGGAAGCAGGGCTTCGGAAAGTCTCGACCCGACAGGGGTGAGTTCCGCCATAGCAGGGATCTCCTGGCATACGGGCTCCGGATCGGCCCGACGGGGGTGTGTCGAGGCTGGCCCGGGTGGAGCGGGTGCGGATGTGCGGGAGGGAGCGCGATTGCGCCCGGGGCTTCGGCGGAGTGGTGTGCGCGTCGGCCCAGCGGAGGATACGGGGCGCCGGGCGCCATGGAAAAACGGCGGCGGGGGCCGGAGCCGACGGCCGGGCACCGGCAGGACCACCGGCTCCGGGGCGCTCGGTGTCCCGCTGTCCGCCGAACGGCGGTCGCGGCAAGGACAGTTCGGTGCTTCCGGGAGCCCGGTCCGGGCAGCCGGTCGGCGCGGACCGCCCGGCGACCGCAGGGCAGAGGCGGCAGCAGAAGTAACCGAAGTAACAGTGCGGGCGCCGATCGGGCAGCCGGGCGCCTGCCCCGGACCAGGTCACCCGCCACCCGATCGGGCGTTCGGCCGGGCGGGGGAGGAGAGGGGTCCGCTGCGGAGTCCCAGCATGGACATGTGACTCATAAGCAGACTAATTTCACTGTGGGGATGACAGATTGATAACGCCCTCACTAGTCTCAGCTCTCGAACCTCCGCCCTGACTGACGCTCGACCGGGCGAAGCGGGGGTTCCCGTCCTGGTTCCGGGCAACGCCTTCGGGCCGCGCCTCAAGGATCTCGGCGGTTGCAGGAAGGGAAACCCGCCCGTGGCCTCACATCGTCGTCCCAAGCCGGCCGGCCGTGCGCGTGCGTCGGTCTTCACCATGGCGGCGGTGGCGGTGGTCGCGGTGTCCGCGCAGAGCAGCGCCCAGGCCGCGCCCAAGCTGACCCTGAGCCAGGCCAAGGCCGAGCTGGCCGCGGACCGACAGGCCGCGGACGCGGCGGCCAACCAGTACGACACCGCCCAGGGCAGCGCCCAGGCGCTGCAGCAGAAGGTCAGCATCCTCCAGGACGAGGTGGCCGAGCAGCAGGCAGTGATCAACAAGGAGCTGGTTCAGCTCGGCGCGGTGGCGGCGGCGCAGTACCGGACCGGTTCGGTCGACCCGGCGGTCCAGCTGATGCTGTCCTCGGATCCCGCCAACTTCCTGGACGACGCCTCCGCGCAGGGCGAGGTGGACGCGACCCAGCAGGCGGAACTCGGCCAGTTCAAGGAGCAACAGGCCATCCTCGCCCGGGAGAAGGCCGAGGCCACGGCCGAACTGGCCCAGCAGCAGGCACTGCTGCAGACCATGCAGAATGCGAAGTCCGCCGGTCTGGCGAAGATCAAGGCGGCGCAGTCGCTGGTGCAGTCGCTGACCCCGGCCCAGCAGGAGCAGGTGAACGGCGGCGGCCTCGGGGGCCCCGGCCCCGGCACCACCGGCGGCTGCGGCAACGACTGCGGTGGGGACCTGGGCTACGACGGCTCGCTGAACAAGAGCCAGATCGACCTGAGCGGCATATCGTCGCAGGCCGCGACCGCCATGGAGGCGGCCATGGGCGTCATGGGCGACTTCTACCACTGGGCCTACGCCGGTCCGACCCAGTTCGACTGCTCGGGCCTGGTGATGTGGGCCTACGCCCACGCAGGGATCACCCTGCCGCACTCGGCGGCCGGGGACGCCTCCGAGGGCACCGCCGTCGACAGCCTCGCGGACGCCAAGGTCGGCGACATCATCGTGCTCGACGGCTACCAGCACGTCGGCCTCTACGCGGGCAACGGAATGCTGCTGAACGCGCCGACGACCGGCTGGGTGGTCGAACTCATGCCGCTCAGCGACTTCGGCCCCATCGACGCCATCCGCCGCATGTGACGGCCGTGTTCGGCCGAGGACGGGTGCCCTGGTAACGTCGCTCCCTTCGGCGGGCGCGGCTCGCCGGAGTAGACGTCGGGAGTCGTCGTGGCCACCTCGGATGCTCGTTCGCTGCAGCTCGCGCTCGCCCGTGTCGCGGAGGTCTTCGCCGGCATGACGGCCCATCCGGACGAGGTCGGCTGCGGTCGCTGCTACGGCGCGGACGAGGTCGCATTGCTGCGGACCGCGGATGCGGCTCTGTCGGCGGAGCTGGTCGACCTGGTCGCGGTCGAGGCTCCCGACCACTGGGACGACCAGCCCGCCGTGATCCGGCGGGTGCTGCCGCAGCTCGCCGTGCTGCTGGCGGAGGGCTCGACGTCGCCGGATCTGGCCGCCCGGGGTCTGGCGGCCGCCCGCTGGTCCCAGTGGCCCGAGCAGCAGGTCCAGGCCGTGCTCGGCTTCCTGGAGGCGTGGTGGCGCTGGACCCTGCGGCAGGACTCCCCGCCGACCCCGGCCCGGGAGGTCTTCGAGAGCTGTGCCACCGCGAGTTCGTCCGTGGGCCCCTGGCTGAGCCTGTGGGAGACCGAAGAGGCCCCGGCGGCCGACCGGCACCTGGCCGAGTGCGCCGAGGGGTGGTGGGACGACCTCCGGGTCGACGCCTCGCCCTTCGCCTGGTGGTGGGGCCCGGCGGAGGAGGAGCGGTCGGCCTGCCTGGAGCTGGGGGCCTGGCTGGCCGCGCGGGCTCCGGCCGACGACAGGGCGCGATGACGGGTTCGGCGTCCCCGATGGTCAGCGCGTTCTGCCGACCTTGCGTTCCAGTCGCAGCCAGAGCCGGAGCAGGAGGCCCGCGATCAGCAGGGTCACCACGTTGAGTACGAAGAGGCCCTGGAACTGCGTGCTGTTGCCGCCCAGGGAGCCGGGGTGCGCCGGGTCGACACGCAGGGTCTCGGTCGGGCCGTTTCCGAAGGCTCCGCTGTCGACGTACGCCCGTCCTCGCACGGTGTACCGGTAGTAGCAGAACCAGTCCGCTTCCTCATGCTCGTAGGCCGAGTCGTCATCCTGCTCCCACTGACAGTGCTCTGTCGTCGCCTGGACGCTCAGGGTGGCGCTGTGGTCGAGGTCCAGGCCGCGGAACCAGGCGCTGAGGCTGAGGGCGAAGCAGGCCAGCGCGACGCAGAGGAACAGCGCGGCAGTCCGCGACGCCTGGATGGCGCTGCCCCGCTCCAGGTCGCCGGCGCGGTGGACCGCCTTCACCTGCCGAACAGTCATCGCGCCCGCGACGACCAGGCCGGCGCCCGCGACCTGCCAGCCGGTCACCCACTGCTCGGAGAACCAGGTGGCCGACGCGGTGACCACCAGCCCTGCCAGGGTGACGAAGACCGCGGCGGTCACGACCCCTTGCCCGAGCCGCACCGGGTCGGTCTGCGGTGCGGGTGCGGGTGCGGGCTCGGTGGCGGACGGCCCGGCGCGCGGCATCAGCCGCCGCCGGGCGCGCTGTCGATGAGCACGACGGCACGGAGAACGCCGATCACGGGTTGGCCACCTCGGCTTGGACGGATACGTGCTGAGTGCCAGCCTTCCCCCAAGTCGCCGTGAGCGTCAATGTCCGGACGACAGTCCATGACGCCGCATCAAGATCCATAGCCCGCAACGGAGTCGAGCGGTCCGTGGCTACGCTCCGGCGCTCGGCCGGAGGCGTACCTTCAGGCTGCTGTAGCCGCGGAGGAAGGTCGAGTACACCGGCTCGGGTTCGCCCAGGGCCTCGATGGTGTCCACGCTACGCAGCAGGGCGTCGACCACGGCGGCGATCTCGGCCCGGCCCAGGTAGGCGCCGATGCAGAAGTGCGGGCCGTAACCGAACGTCAGATGCCTGTTCGGGGTGCGGGCCGGATCGAAGGAGTAGGGGTCGGTGAAGACCGCCTCGTCCCGGTTGGCGGACACGTTCCAGGCGGTGACGGTGTCCCCGGCGGCTATGGTGCGGCCCCCGATCTCGACCTCGGTGGCCGCGGTGCGGCCGAGGTGCATCGCCGGGGTCGTCCAGCGCAGGATCTCCTCCACGGCGACCGGGAGCGGCACCCGGCCGCTCCGCAGCGCCTCCCAGTCGTCCGGGTGCTGGCTGAAGTGCCAGACCGCGCCGGTCGCCGCCAGCCGGCTGGTCTCGTCCCCGGCCAGGATCAGCCCGTAGCAGTTGAGGACGAGCTCCTCCTCGGTCAGCGGGGCGCCGTCGACCTGGGCCGTGGCCAGCGTGCTGATCAGGTCGTCCTTCGGCACCGACCGGCGGAACTCGGCGAGTTCGGCGAAGTAGAGCAGGATCTCGCTGCGGGCCAGCCAGACGTCGTCCTCGGACTGGTCGGCGTCGTCGGAGCTCAGGGCCTGCTTGCTCAGCCGCAGCAGCTCGGCCCGGTCGGACGTCGGCACGCCCAGCAGGTCGCAGATGGTTCCCATCGGTACGTGCTCGGCGACCTCGGTCGCGAAGTCGCAGGTCCCGGCGGCGAGCGCGGCGGCGACGCGCTCGTCGGCCCGCGCCCGCACCTTGTCCGCGACGGGCTGGAGGGCGCGGGGGGAGAAGGACTTCAGCAGGGTGGTGCGCAGCGCGGTGTGGCGCGGCGCGTCCATCACGGCCAGCAGCTTCCCGCCCGCCGGGTCGCCGCCGCTCATCAGCGAGGTGAGCATGTTGCCGCGCTGCGAGACGAATCGCTCGGGGTCCTTGTAGACCGAGAGGACGTCCTCGTAGCGGGTCAGCACCCAGAACTCCGGCGTGGTCTCGGTCGCCGGGTGGAGGTGGACGGGATGCTCCTCGCGCAGGAGCCTCCAGACGTCCTCCATCGCGGGCTGGACGAAGGTGGCCGGATCGGTGAGGTTCACATGGCCGAGGTCCTCGGCGACCGTACGTGGCGACATGGTGACTGTTCTCTCAGGTGGCTTGGATCGAACGGCGGTTGGCCGGCATCGGAGGGTCGGGTCAGGCGGTCTGTTCGAGTCGGCGGGCGAGGATCGGACCGACGACGTCCAGCGCGGCGGGAGTCATCAGCCGAAGGTGCTCGACACCGACGACGTGGCGGTCGATGGACCCGCCGATGTGCGGCCGCCACACCTCGGCCAGTCCGCTCGGCTCCCCGTCCCGGCCGGTCGCCTCGAAGAAGAGCAGGTCCCCGTCGAAGTGGGCGGGGCGCGCCGCCTCGCTGACCCGGAGGTTGTTCGCGGTGACGGCGGTGATCGCCTCGATCACCCGGGGCCCCACGCCGGCCAGCGGGCTGCCCTGCTCCTGGAGGATCTCCTGGATCCGCGCCGCGCTCAGCGGTCCGTCGCCGGGCTCCGCGTGGAAGGCGTCGAGACCGTCGAAGGCCAGGTGCAGCACCTCGCGCGGGGACGGCGGCCGGGGAGCGGCCCCGACTCCGCCGTGGTGCGAGTCCAGGACGGCGAGCAGCGCGACCTCCTGGCCCTCCGCCCGCAGCCGGGCCGCGACGGACTGGGCCACGTTGCCCCCGAACGACCAGCCGACCAGCCGGTAGGGGCCGGTCGGCTGGAGCCGGCGGATCTGGTCCAGGTAGTCGCCGACCATCTCCTCCATGGTCTGCGCCACGGGCTCGGTGCCCGCCAGGCCACGTGCCTGGAGCCCGTAGACCGGGATGTCCCTGGGCAGGTGGCGCAGCAGCCCCGAGTAGCACCAGGCCATGCCGCCGCCGGGGTGGACGCAGAAGACGGGCGTCCGCGCGCCCGTCGCCCGGAGCGCGAGCACCGGGGTCAGGACGTCGTTTCCGCCGTCCGCGCCACCGGACCTGTGCACGGCGCCGGCCAGACCGGCCGGGGTGCGCAGCTTGAGCAGGTCGCGCATGGTGAGCCGGACGCCGAGCTCGGTCCTGATCCGGCCGACCAGCCTGGTCGCGCCCAGCGAGGTGCCGCCGGCCTCGAAGAAGTCGGTGTGGACGCCGACCGTCGGCACCGCGAGGGCCTGGGCGAACAGTCGGCAGAGGACCTCCTCGCGCGGATCGCGCGGTCCGGTGTCGGCGTCGGCGTCGGGCCGGTCCGGCTCCGGCTCCGGCAGCGCCCGGTAGTCGACCTTGCCGTTGGGCGTCAGTGGAAGGGCGGCCAGCACGACGAAGGCGGACGGCAGCATGTAGTCGGGCAGCAGTTCCGCGAGCCCGCGCCGGACCGCCTCCACCTCGGGCGGAGCGGCGCCCTCCTCCGGCACCAGGTAGGCGAGCAGGCGCTTGTCGTCGGCCTCGCCCCCGCGCGCCACGACCACCGCCTGAACCTCCGGCGCCACGACGGACAGGGCCGTCTCCACCTCGCCGAGCTCGACCCGGAAGCCCCGGATCTTCACCTGGTTCCCGACCCGGCCGAGGAACTCCAGCTCCCCCTGCTCGTTGTACCGGCCCAGATCGCCGGTGCGGTACATCCGGGTCCCGGGGTCGCCGAACGGGTCGGCGACGAAGTGCTCGGCGGTCAGCCGGGTGCGGCCGAGGTAGCCGCGGGCGACGCCGGTGCCCGAGATGTAGAGCTCCCCGGCCTCGCCCGTCGGGGCCGGCTGCAGCTTGTCGTCGAGGACGTACACCCGCATGCCGTCGAGCGCGCGGCCGAGCGGCACGTCACCGCCGGGCCGGCCGGTCATCGGGTGGTGGGTGGCGAACAGCGTCGTCTCGGTCGGCCCGTACATGGCCCGGACGACCGTGTCGGGGCAGGCGTCCAGGACCCGCCCCACCGCCGTCGGGGAGACCACGTCCCCGCCCGTCATCACCTCGCGGACGCCCGCGAAGATCTCCGGCGCCTCGTCCGCGACCACCCGGAACAGACCGGCGGTCAACTGGAGACCGGTGATGCCCTCCTGGCCGACGAGGGTCCGCAGGGTGTCGACGTCGATGTCGGGCGGGGCCATCACCAGCTGTCCGCCGCGCAGCAGCGGCACCCACAGCTCGTAGGTCGACACGTCGAAGGCGTACGGGGCCAGCATCAGCACCCGCTGGTGGGCGCCGCCGTCCCACAGGCCGTCGTCGACCAGGGCCAGCACGTCCCGGTGGGTCACCGCGACGCCCTTGGGGGTCCCGGTCGAGCCCGAGGTGTAGATCACGTAGGCCAGTTGGTCCGCCCGCGACTCCACGCCGGGGTCGGTGGCGTCGGGCCCCGCTGTGGCGGGGTCGAGCACCGTGAGACCGTCCGGCGACGGCAGCCCGCGCCCGCGCATGGCCTCGTCGGTCAGCAGGACCCGGACCCCGGCCTGACTCATCGTCAGCCGGAGTCGCTCGGACGGGTTCCCGCTGTGCAGCGGCAGGTAGGCGGCGCCTGCCTTGAGCACGCCCAGGACCGCCACCGCCAGGTCGACCGAGCGCTCCATCAGGACCGCCACCGGCTCCTCGGGGTGCACGCCCAGTTCCAGCAGCCGGTGCGCCAGTCCGTTCGCCCGTCGGTCCAGCTCCGCGAAGGTCAGCCGGTTCCGGCCGGCGGCGACCGCGACCGTGTCCGGCGCGAGCCTCGCCTGTGCGGCGAAGCGCCGCTGGATGGACTCCTGAGGCATCACTTGCTCCACTCCGTTATCAGGGCCGCGAGGCGGTCCAGCCCGAGGTCGATCTGTTCCGGCGTCACGGCACTGATGGAGAGCCGCAGTTGGTGCTCGCCGCCGGGCCCGTCGTAGAAGTGGCGCATCGGCGTCCACAGCACGCCGTACTCCCTGGCCGAGTGCTCCAGCAGCGCGTCGTCGACGGGGAACGGCAGGGTCAGCACGACGAAGAACCCGCCGGCCGGGGCGTTCCACTCCACCCGCTCCGAGGCGGGGGCGCCCGCGGGGAACCTGGCGGCCAGTCCGTCGAGGACCTGCCGGAGGTTGCGGGTGTACGCCTCGTGTTCGCGGACGTTGGCGGCGACCAGGCTGCACCCGTGGGCGACGAGCTTGCCGCCCACCACCGCCTGGGCGATGGGCGAGGTGTTCACCGTCAGCATGCTCTTGATCTTCGAGAGCTGGTCGGAGAGCAGGCCGATCCGGCCGGCGCCGTCGGCCACCCGCTGGTCGGCCACCACGTAGCCCACCCGGGCGCCGGGCAGCGCCGTCTTGGCGAACGAGCCCAGGTAGACCACGCTGCGGTGCTCGTCGAGCGCCTTGAGGCTCGGGGTCCGCTCCCCGCCGCCGTGGAACAGGCCGTACGGGTTGTCCTCCAGCAGCAGCACGCCCTCCGCCCGGGCGATGTCCAGCAGCCGTCGCCGCATGGCGTACGTCAGGCTGAGGCCGGAGGGGTTGGCGAAGTCGGGCATGACGTAGCAGGCCCTCGGCCGCAGCCCGTCGCGCCGGGCGCGACGGATCACCGCGACCAGGTCGTCCAGGTCCACGCCGTCGACCCCGCCCGAGACGGGCAGGACCGGCATGTCGACCAGCCGCGCCGCGCCGGTGAGGCCGACGTAGGTCGGCGCCACGGCGAGCAGCACGTCCTCGGGACCGGCCCGCAGCGCCCGCAGGACCAGGTACATGGCCTCCTGGCAGCCCACCGTGACCACGACCGCCTCGGGGTCGGTCTCGATCCCCTCGTCGACCGCCAGGTTCCGGGCCACCAGCTCGTGGACGACGCCCTTGGTCCGGCCGTACTGGTAGAGCGTGCGGGTGACCTCCGCGGGCGACATGCCGCGGTCGCGGGCGAGGTGGTCGGTGAAGGCCCGCAGGTAGGTGTGGACGTCCTCGACGTCGAAGAACTCCTCGCTGGGCCGGCCGGCCGCGAACTGGACGGCCAGGGGATAGTGGTTGGCTATCTCGTTCAGCAGGTTCATCGAGGACAGCGCGGGGTCCTCCAGCGCCCCGTGCAGGTCCGCGGTGCTGAGGTCGACCGTCAGCCGGTCGGAGATCTCAGTGGTCATGTGCGCCTTCTCCGCATCCACTCGGTCCTTGTCGCAGCACGGCCTTCGGGCCCAGCAGTGTGCGCAGTCCACCGGCCTCGCCGGGATCGGCGCAGCCGGCCAGGGTCAGGCAGTCGGCGAGCTCCGCCCGCAGCAGCGACAGGACCTGCCCGGCGCCCGCCGCACCGTCGAGCGCCAGGCCCCACAGCAGCGGCCGGCCCACCATGACGCCCGACGCTCCCAGGGCGAGCGCCCGCAGGATGTCGGTCCCGCTGCGCACCCCGCTGTCCAGCAGCACCTGGCAGCCGTCGCCCACGGCCGCGCGCACCTGGGGCAGCACCGTCACGCTGGCCGGTGTGCCGTCCAGCTGCCGGCCCCCGTGGTTGGAGACCACCACGGCGTCGGCGCCGCAGGCGACGGCCCGGGCGGCATCCGCACCGGAGAGGACCCCCTTGACGATCAGTGGGAGCGCGCTCTGCGCGCGCAGCCACTCCAGGTCCTGCCAGGTCACCGCGGGGTCGAACACGGTCCTGGTGTGCTCGGCGACCGCCGACCCGCCGGCGACCCGCCCGTGCGCCTCGGAGGGGCCGGCGTCCAGGTTGACGGCGCTCACCCAGGAGGGGAGCACGAACTCGTTGCGCAGGTCCCGCAGCCGCCGCCCCATGACGGGCACGTCGACGGTGATCACCAGGGCCTGGCAGCGGGCCCGCTCGGCGCGTCCGATCAGGTCGAGCATCCGTCCCCGGTCGCTCAGCCAGTACAGCTGGAACCAGAGCGGAGCCCCCACCTGCGCGATGCTCTCCAGCGAGCAGCTGCTGAGCAGGCCGACGGTGAACGGCACGTCCGCGGCCAGTGCCGCGGCGGCCATCGCCAACTCGCCCTCGGGGTGCAGCAGCCGGTGGTAGGCCATGGGCGCTATCGCCAGGGGCATCGCGCAGCCGGTGCCGACCAGTCGGGCCCGGGTGTCGCCGGCCCCCGCTCCGCGCAGCACCCGGGGCACCAGGGCCACGTCGTCCAGCGCGGCCCGGTTGGCCCCGAGGGTGTGCTCGCTGCCGCTGCCGCCCTGGACGAAGTCCCAGACGTCGGCCGGGACCCGGGAGGCGGCCAGCCGTTCCACGTCGTCCAGGCAGACCGGGAGCGGCTCCGCGAGCGCGGTCCCGGCCCCGGTCCGACCGGTGTCGGTGGGGCTCACCGGAACGCCCCGTCGTTGGCACGCTGCAACTCGACCGCCTCGTAGAGCGCCTTGATGTTCCCCGAGCCGAAGGTGCGGGCGCCGGCGCGCTCGATCACCTCCATGAAGAGGGTCCGATTCGGGTGGACCGACCTGGTGAAGATCTGGAACAGCTGCCCGTCATGGTCCTCGTCGATCAGGATGTTGTGGTTCCGCAGGTCGTCGACGGAGTGCCAACGCACCGTCAGCCGCTCCGAGAGCAGGGTGTAGTAGGTCCCGGGGGCGCTGAGGAAGTCGACTCCGCTCGACTTCATGCTCCGGACCGAGCGCACGATGTCGTCGGTGTTCCAGGCGATGTGCTGGACGCCGGGACCGTCGTGCCGCTTGAGGAACTCGTCGATCTGGCCGGGCTCGCGGGACAGGTCGGGCTCGATCAGGGTGAGCGTGACCGCGCCGGACCTGCTCTGCACCACCTTGGAGATCATCGCCTGGGAGCCGACGACGATGTCCTCGGCGAAGATCACGTCGAAGCCGAGGACCTGCCGGTAGTGGTCGACGGTCCCTTCGAGGGTGCCGGCCTCCAGGCAGACCGCGAAGTGGTCCACCTCGGTCAGCCCCATGTCCTTCGCCGGCTCGCGCCGGGGGACCGGACGCAGGCCGGGAAGCGTCCGGTCCGGAATGCCGGCCCGGCGCTCCACGAAGGTGTGCGCCACATCGCCGAACGCCGTGATCGACGCGGTCACCACGCCGTCGCGGGCCACGGGCCGCGCCAGCGGGCGCGCCCCGCGGCGGACGGCCTCGTCGAAGGCGGCGGTGGCGTCGGACACCCGCAGGGCGATGTTCCCCACGCCGTCGCCGTGCCGTGCCACGTACACGGCCGCCGGGTGATCCTCGTCCAGGGCCTCGGTGAGCAGCACGCTGATGCGGCTGCTGCCGAGGGCCACCGAGCGGGCGCCGGCCGGAACCGCCTCGTGCTCGTTGTCGGCCTCGACGGTGAGGCCGTACTGGTCGACCAGCCAGGCCGTCTTCGCCCGGATGTCGCTGACGTACAACTCGATGTGATCGACGGTCATGTCATCGAACGGAACTGCGGGCGCCGTGTTCATCCGGGCATTCCCCCCTAGCTCTTCAGCGGCCGTCAGGCGGTCGCGTCCAGTTGCGCCGCGAGGGTTCGCGGCCGCATGTCGGTCCAGTGCTCGTTCACGTGGTCGAGGCAGTCCGGCCGGGCGGCCGGGCCGTAGGCCGTGTTCCAGCCGTCGGGAACGGGGGCGAACACCGGCCACAGCGAGTGCTGGCCCTCGTCGTTGACCAGCACCAGGTACTGGGCGTCCGGGTCCTCGAAAGGGTTGCTCATGCTGACTCCTCGTGTTCACGGGTGGTTCGGTCGGGTGCGGAACGGCGGTGCATCAGGCTTCACCGAGAACGTGGTAGATCGGACGGGTCCGCTCGGCCCAGCGCACGACCAGGGGCATCGCCAGTCCGGCGAGGAGGAACACCGCCCCCATCACCAGCCAGCCGGGCGCACCCCAGGTGATGCAGAGCAGACCCAGGACGGACGGCGCGCCGGCGCTCGCGAACCCCGGGCCGAGCCCGAACAGCCCCGAGTACTGCCCCTGCGCATGGGCGGGCGCGAGCGAGAAGTTCAGCTCGAACGAGGCCGCGGAGACCCAGAGTTCGCCGAAGGTGTGCACCACCACCCCGGTCACGATCAGCACCGCGGCCAGCCAGCCGGGCATCCCCGCGGTCACGGCGATCAGGACCATGCCGACCAGGAACACCACCCCGGCGCGGCGCATCGCGCGTCCGGCGGCGGACGTGGTGTCGATCCCACGGCTCGCCCTGACCTGGAGCAGCACCACCAGGCCGGTGTTCAGCACGGCGCTCGCGCCGACCAGCCACCTGGGCGCGTGGCTGTGGTCGACGATCCACAACGGCAGGGCGAAGACCAGGACGTAGCCCTGGATCGACATGATGCCGTCGAGCACGGTCACCAGCACGAACGGGGCGTCCTTCAGTGCGATCCACCGGTCGCTGTCGGGCGGCGCCTGCACCGGCGGCAGGGTCGGCAGCCGGAGGACCACGGCCGCGCTCACCGCGAACGACAGGGCGTTGCCCAGCACCAGGGCCAGATAGGCGGCGCGGGTGTCCATCTGCACCGCGACTCCGGCCGCGATGGCGCTGGTGCCGCCGGCCAGGTTGCCGATCGCGCGCAGATAGGACCGGTACCGGACCGGGTCGGGACCGGCGAAGCCGCGGATCAGCGGCCCGCGGGCCGCCTCGCTGGACGAGGCGGCGACCTGGGTCAGCGCGATGACCAGCACGAAGATCCAGAAGGAGTGGACCAGCACCAGCGCCGCCATCGCCAGGGCCTCGACGGACAGGGTGACCAGGTAGGTCCGGCGCGGCCCGCGCCGGTCGGCGACATGCCCGATCGGGATCCCGGCCAGCAGCCCGGCCAGGGCGGCGACGCCCATCCCGACCCCGACCTGGGTCACCGAGAGGCCGACCGAGCGGGTGAAGAAGATCGCGGCGCTGATCATGAACAGACCGTTGCCGATCTGCCGGACGAAGCTCGCCAGCGCGAGGGTGCGCCGGGGGCCGCGCTCGGGGACCAGCCCGCGGGCGACCCAGAAGCTCTGCCGCGGCGGCTCGCCGCCGGTCCCGCCGTCGTCGGACCGCGTCCCGGCGTCCGTGAGGTGCGCTGTCATCGGTTTCCGGTTTCGTCGAGGAGCCGTTCGGTGAGCACGTGTCCGATCGCGGCCGCCGCCCGCGGGGTGGTCATCTCCACGTGCTCGCAGTCCAGGCGGTGGACCTCGACGGCGCCCGTCACCTGCCGCCGCCACTCGTCCGGCAGGGACTCCGAGGACGGGGTGCGCTCGGCGACGAACAGCAGCACGTCGCCGTCGAGGCCGGGCGCCCGGTACCGGGCGCCGAGCCGCTGGCTGTTGAGCAGGACGTCCACCAGGGCGTCGGAGGTCCCGGCGTCCATGTCGGACAGCTCGGGGTAGGTCTTGTGGAGGGTCTCCAGGAACTGCGCCCGGGACAGGCCCTGGTCCGGTTCACCGTCCGGCAGGATGCCGAGCCCTTCGAGCACCTCGGCCATCAACCCGCCCTCGTCCGCGCCGTCCTCGGTCGCGGGGACCGGAGCACCGGTCCAGTCGGGGTGGGCGTCCAGTACGGCGAGCAGTTCCACCCGCTCGCCCCGGGCCTGCAGGAGGGCGGTGATCGCCTGCGCGACCATGCCGCCGAACGACCAGCCGAGCAGCCGGTAGGGGCCGGTCGGCTGCACCGACCTGATCTGGTCGAGGTAGTCCGCGGCCATCTCCTCGACCCGGTCCGGCAGTCGGTCCGTGCCGTTCAGCCCACGGGCCTGCAGCCCGTACACCGGCACCTCCGCCGGGAGGTGCGGGAGCAGGTTGGCGTAGCCCCAACTCACCGCGAGGCCGGGGTGGATGCAGAACAGCGGCGGGCGTCCACCGGTCGGCCGCAGCGGCAGCAGCGGTCGCAGGCCGCCGGCGGCGGCCTCGCCGTCCGCGCCGGACAGCCGCTCGGCCAGTGCGGCGACGGTCGAGGCGTCGAACACGGCCCTGACCGGAAGGTCGCCCCCCAGCTCCGTGCGGATCCGGCTGACCAGCCGGGTCACCAGGAGCGAATGCCCGCCCAGGGCGAAGAAGTTGTCGTCGATGCTGACCCGGTCGAGTCCCAGCACCTCCGCGAACATCGCGCAGAGCTGTCGCTCCTGCTCGGTGCGCGGACCCCGGCCGGCCGACAGCGCGGCGAAGTCGGGGGCCGGCAGCGCCCGCCGGTCGAGCTTGCCGCTCGGGTTCAGCGGCAGCGCGTCCAGCAGGACGAACGCCGACGGGATCATGTACTCGGGCAGCTCGGCGGCGGCCAGCTCCCGCAGCTCGGAGGTCCGGAGTTCGGCGGTCCCGCTGGGCACCGCGTAGCCGACGATCCGCTGGTCGCCCGGCTGGTCCTCGCGGACGACGACGGCCACCTGGGCCAGCCCCTCGTGCCGGGCCAGCACCGCCTCGATCTCGCCCAGCTCGATCCGGAAGCCGCGGACCTTGACCTGGCTGTCGGTGCGCCCGAGGTAGTCGATCTCGCCCGCGGCCGTCCAGCGCACGACGTCGCCGGTCCGGTACATCCGGCTGCCGGCCGGACCGAAGGGATCCGCCGTGAAGCGCTCCGCGGTGAGACCGGGGCGGTTCAGGTACCCCCGCGCCAGGCCGGGTCCCGCGAGGTACAGCTCGCCGGCCACCCCGGGCGGCACCGGTTGCAGCGCCGCGTCCAGGACGTACGCCCGGGTGTTCCGGATCGGCCGGCCGATCGGCGGTGCGCCCTGGGCCTCCTCGTCCGTGTACCAGGCGGTCGCGTAGACGGTGACCTCGGTGGGTCCGTAGATGTTGGCGATCCGGCTGCCCGGCACCGCCGCCCGGATGGTGTTCAGCGCGTGCGCGGACAGGCCCTCGCCCGCCAGCACCACCATGTCCGCGGTGACGACGCCCCGGCCCTGGCCGATCATCTGGGACATCGCCGAGGGCACCGCGCTGACGAGGCTTCCGCTCCACCCGTCCGGGTTCTCCAGCAGCGCCAGCACATCGCGGACGACCTCGATGCAGCCACCGCTGAGCAGCGGGCCGAACATCTCGAAGACGGAGACGTCGAAGTTGAGCGAGGTGGCCGCCAGTACCTGCGAGAGCCGCTGCGGGCCGATGTCGCGGCCCGCCCAGGCGGCCAGGTCGGCGACGTTCCGATGCGGCACCACCACGCCCTTGGGGCGGCCGGTGGAGCCCGAGGTGTAGATCACGTACGCCGCGTTCGCCGGGAGCAGCGGGGCGAGCCGGTCCCGGTCCGTCGGCGCGGTGTCCGGCAGGCCGCGCAGCCGTTCCTGCACCTCGGGGGCGTCCAGCAGGATCCGGTTGCCCGGCGTCGCCCCGGCCGGAAGCACCGAGGCGACCACACTGCTCGTCAGGGTCAGCGCGGGCCTGGCGTCCTCCAGCATGAAGGCGATCCGGTCGGCCGGGTAGCCCGGGTCCACCGGCAGGTACGCGGCCCCCGACTTCAGCACGGCGAGCAGCGCGACCATCATCTCCGCCGAACGCGGCAGCGACAGGGCGACGAAGGACTCGGGCCCCGCGCCGCTGGCGATCAGCAGCCGGGCGAGCCGGTTGGCCCGCGCGTCCAGCTCCGCGTAGCTGAGGACGGTGCCCGCGAAGCGGACGGCCGGCGCCTGCGGTGTCCGCCGGACCTGCGCCTCGAACAGCTCCGGCAGGGTGGTCTCCCGCACCTCGGCGTCGGTCGCGTTCCACTCGACCAGCAGCCGCCGGCGCTCCTGGGCCGAGAGCACCTCCCAGCTGCCGACGGGGGCGTCCGGGTCGGCGGTCACGGCCGCCAGCAGCCGTTGCAACCGGGCCACCAGCACCTCGACCGAGTCGCGGTCGAACAGGTCCACCGCGAACTCCACGCTGCAGTCGAAGGCCTGACCGTGGTCGGTGAACGAGAAGGACAGGTCGAACTTCGCGGTGTCCGCGCCGCTCTCCAAGGGCACCACGGTCGCGCCCGGCAGCTCGACCTCGCCCGCCGCAGCCGCGTCGTCGACCGAGAGCATCACCTGGAAGAGCGGGTGCCTGGACATCGACCGCACCGGGTTGAGGACCTCCACCAGCCGCTCGAACGGCACGTCCTGGTGCGCGAACGCCGCCAGGTCCGTCTCGCGCACCCGGCCGATCAGCTCGCGGAACGAGGGGTCGCCGGAGACGTCGGTCCGGAGCACCAGGGTGTTCACGAAGAACCCGATGAGATCGTCCAGCCCCGCGTCCGGACGTCCGGCCACCGGTGTGCCCAGCACGATGTCGGTCCCGGCCCCCAGCCGGGACAGCAGCGCCACCAGCGCCGCCTGGACCACCATGAACACCGTCGCCCCCGACTCCCCGGCCAGGCCGACCAGGGCATCGCGCAGCTCCCGGCCGAGCTGGAACTCCAGCAGGTCGCCGCGGTTGCTCGCCTCGGCCGGACGGGGCCGGTCGGTCGGCAGCTCGATCAGTTCGGGCAGGTCGGCGAGGGCGGTCCGCCAGTGGTCCAGCTGCGCCGAGATCAGGCTGCCCCGGTCCTCCTCACTGCCCAGCAGCTCCCGCTGCCAGAGGGTGTAGTCCGCGTACTGCACCGGCAGCGGGGCCCACTCCGGCGCCCGGCCGTCCAGCCGGGCCCGGTAGGCGGTACTGAGGTCGGCGCCCAGCGGCCGCCTGGACACGCCGTCTCCGGCGATGTGGTGGAAGAGCACCAGCAGCACGTGCTCGTCCGCGCCCAGGGAGACCAGGGTGCCCCGGACCGGCAGCTCCGCCGAGAGGTCGAACGGGTGGCCGCCGAGGGCCTTCAGCACCTCGGGCAGCTGCTGCTCGGTGCAGTCGGCCCGGTGCAGGGCGACCGGAGCCGGCTCCAGGACGACCTGGACCACCCGGCCCCCGTGGTCACGGAAGACCGTGCGGAGGCTCTCGTGACGCTCGACCACATCGCCCAGCGCACGCTCCAGAGTGTCCGCGTCGATCCGGCCGGAGACGCGGTAGGCCACCGGCAGGTTGTAGGTGGCCCCGGGCCCCTCCAACTGGCCCAGGAACCACAGCCGCTGCTGGGCGTAGGACACCGGCACCTCGGCCGGGCGCTCCATCGCCGCCAGCGCCGGCCGTGCCGTGCCCGCGGCGTCCAGCCGCCGCGCCAGCTCGCCCGGGGTCGGCGCCTCGAACACGGCGCGCACCGGCAGTTCCAGGCCCAGGGTCGAGCGCACCCGGTTCACCAGCCGGGTGACCAGCAGCGAGTGACCGCCCAGGGCGAAGAAGCCGTCGTCGATGCCCACGGCCGCCGCGCCCAGGATCTCCGCGAACAGTCCGCACAGCACCTGCTCGGTGGGCGTGCGCGGCCCCCTGACCGACACTCCCGTGTAGCTGGGCGCGGGCAGCGCCCTCCGGTCGAGCTTGCCGTTGGGCGTCAGCGGGAAGGACGGCAGGGCGACGAACGCGGCCGGGACCAGGGCCTCGGGCACGGCGGCCGCGACATGGCGGCGCAGCTCGTCGGCGGGCGGGAGCTGCTCCCCGGCCTGGGCCACCACGTAGGCGACGAGGCGCTTGTCGCCCGGCCGGTCCTCGCGCAGCACCGTCGCCGCCCGGGCCACCCCGGGATGGCCCGCGATCACCGAGTTGAGCTCCCCGAGCTCGACCCGGATGCCCCGGATCTTCACCTGGTCGTCGGCGCGTCCGTGGAACTCCAGGGTTCCGTCGGACCGCCACCGGACCAGGTCGCCGCTGCGGTACATCCGGTCGCCGGGGGCGCCGAACGGGTCGGCGACGAACCGCTGCGCGGTCAACCCGGGCCGGTTGAGGTACCCGTGGCCCAGGCAGTCGCCGGCCAGGTACAGCTCGCCGACCACCCCGACCGGGACCGGGTGCATCCGGTCGTCCAGGACATAGGTCCTGGTGTTCCAGATCGGTGTGCCCAGCGGCGCGGTGACCGGCCACGCGTCCACCGCGGTCGGCAGCGTCGCGCCGGTGACCACATGGGTCTCGGAGGGGCCGTAGTGGTTGTGCAGCAGCAGCTCCGGCCGGGCCGAGTGGAAGTCGACCGCGGCGGGCGTCAGTTGGAGCGACTCGCCGGCCTGGAGCACGTTCCGCAGGGCGTCCAGCTTCAGCCCCTGCTCCAGGACGGCCTCGTAGACGGCCGCGATCACCAGGTCGGGGGCGTGGAACTCGGTGATCCGCTCGCGGTCCAGCCACTCGGCGAGCTTGGCCGGGTCGAGCCGGGTCTCCTCGTCGGGCACGCACAGGGTCCCGCCGGTCAGCAGCGCGGAGAGGATCTCGTGCTCGGACACGTCGAAGCTGACCGCGCTGAACTGGGACACCCGGGAGCCCGGCTGGACCGGGACCACGGAGGTGCTCCAGGCGAGCAGGTTGACCAGGACCCGCGCCGGGAGCACGACCCCCTTGGGGCGCCCGGTGGAGCCCGAGGTGTAGACGACGTAGCTCGGGGTCTCCCGGGTCAGCGGAGCCGGCCGGTCGGCGTCGCGCGGGTCGTGCTCCGGGGACGCCGCCAGCTCCGCGCCCACCGAGGGGGCGTCCAGCGCCAGGACCTCCCCGGTCAGGGCCCCGGCGGCGGCCTCGGTGGTCAGCACCAGCGCGGGCCGGGCGTCGTCCAGGATGAAGCGGACGCGGTCCTGCGGATATCCGGGGTCGATGGGCAGATAGGCGGCCCCCGCCTTGAGGACGGCGAGGAACGCCGTGATCAGACCGGTGCCGCGGGGCAGCACCACGCCGACGTGGTCGCCCGGTCCGACACCGCGGGACAGCAGCAGGTGCGCCAGCCGGTTCGCCCGCTCGTTCAGCTCCGCGTACGAGAGCTCGCCCTCCTGGGCCGAGACCGCCGTGGCGCCGGGGGTGCGGCCGACCTGCCGCTGGACCAGCTCCGGCAGCGAGGCGTCGGGGAGCTCCACCCGGGTGGCGTTCCAGCCGGTCAGCACCCGGCTCCGCTCGCCGTCGAGGAACAGCTCCACCTCGGACAGCCGCCGGTCGGGCTCGGCCACCGCATCGGCCAGCAGGATCCGGAGGCGCTGCGCCAGCAGCTCGGCGGTGGTCGCCAGGAAGAGGTCGGTGGTGAACTCCAGCCGGCCGGTGATCCCGGCCGCCGAGCCGTCCGGGCCGTACTGCTCGGTGAAGCTGAACAGCAGGTCGAACTTGGCGGTGTCGGTGCCCAGCTCCTCGGACTCGGCCTCCAGCCCCGGGAGCGAGAAGCGGTAGCCGCCGGGATTCTCCAGCACCAGCATGATCTGGAAGAGCGGGTGGAGCGCCGGCGAGCGGCTCGGGTTCACCGCCTCCACGACCTGCTCGAAGGGCACGTCCTGGTGCTCGTACGCGGCCAGGTCGGTCTGCCGGACCCGGCCCAGCAACTGGCGGAAGGTGGGGTCGCCCGAGGTGTCGGTGCGCAGCACCAGGGTGTTGACGAAGAAGCCGATCAGCTGCTCCAGGGCGGAGTCGTTGCGCCCGGCGATCGTGCTGCCGATCGGGATGTCCGTGCCGGCGCCCGTCCTGGTCAGCAGGGCGGCCACGGCGGCCTGCAGCACCATGAACACCGTCGTGCCCGTCGCCCGGCTGAGCCGGCCGATCAGGTCGTGCAGCTCGGGACCGATCACCAGCGGCACGGCGCCGCCCCGGTGGCTGGTCACCGGGGGGCGGGCGTGGTCGAAGGGGAGTTCCAGCTCCTCGGGGGAGCCGTCCAGGGCGGTCCGCCAGAAGTCCAACTGGCGCGAGGCCAGGCTCTCCCGGTCCTGCTCGGAGCCCAGCAGGGCGCGCTGCCACAGGGTGTAGTCCGCGTACTGGACCGGCAGCGGCGCCCGGTCCGGCGCCCGCCCGGCCAGGCGTGCCGCATAGGCCTCGTTCAGGTCGCGGGTCAGCGGCTCCATCGACCAGCCGTCGCTGCCGATGTGGTTCATCGTCAGCAGCAGCACGTGCTCGTCGGGCCCGGCCGCGAACAGCCTGGCCCGCACCGGCACGTCGGTGGTCGGGTCGAAGGGCGCCAGCGCGGCCGCCCGCAGCGCGGCGGGAAGGTCCTCGACCCGTTCCAGCGGCAGCGCCGGACGGACCTGCTCCACCGGCAGCACGAGCTGGTGGGGCGTGCCCTCGTACTCGGGGAAGACGGTGCGGAGGCTCTCGTGCCGGGCCAGGAGATCGCCCAGGGCGGCCTCCAGGGCGGTCCGGTCCAGCTCTCCCCGCAGCCTGACCGCGATCGGCAGGTTGTAGGCCGCGGAGCCGCCCTGCAGCCGGCTGAAGAACCAGAGGCGGTACTGGGCCGCCGACAGCGGGACCCGCCCGCCCCGGTCCGCCGGCCGCAGTGCCGGTCGCGCGGTCGGGGCGTCCTCCACCAGCTCGGCCAGCGCCGCCACCGTGGGGTTCCCGAAGACCGCCGCCACGCCCAGGTCGACGCCGAACGCCGAGCGGATCCGGCTGACCAGCCTGGTCGCGTGCAGCGAGTGGCCGCCGAGCTGGAAGAAGTCGTCGTCGATGCCGAGCCCGGCGACCCCGAGAACGTCACCGAGGAGGCTGCAGAGCTCCTCCTCGCGCCGGTTGCGCGGCGACCGGCCGCCGGCCGGGGCGGCCTCCTGGCGCGGGGCGGGCAGGGCACGGTAGTCGACCTTGTGGTTGGCGGTCAGCGGCAGCCGGTCGATGGCGACGATGGCGGAGGGGACCATGTAGGCGGGCAGCTGCTGCGCCAGGTGGTCGCGGACCGCATCGACGTCGGCGGGGGAGTCCTCCTGCGCGACGATGTACGCGACCAGCTGCTTGTCGCCCGGCCGGTCCTCGCGAACGGCCACCGCGACCTGACGGAGGCCGGGGAAGGCGGCGAGCGCGGACTCGACCTCGCCGGGCTCCACCCGGAAGCCGCGGATCTTGACCTGGTTGTCCACCCGGCCGACGAAGTCGATCAGCCCGTCGGCACTCCAGCGGGCCAGGTCCCCGGTGCGGTACATCCTGGTGCCGGCCGGACCGAAGGGGTCCGCGACGAAGCGCTCGGCCGAGAGCCCGGGACGGTTGAGGTAGCCACGGGCCAGTCCGGCTCCGGCCAGGTAGAGCTCACCCGTCACCCCGGTGCCGGCCGGGGTCAGGGCGTCGTCCAGGACGTATGCCCGCATCCCGTCCAGCGGACGGCCGATCGGCACCTGGTCGGGCACCGACGCGGCCACCGTCCACGGCGACTGCGAGGCGAAGAGGGTGGTCTCGGTGGGGCCGTAGGCGCCGCGGACGATGGTGTCCGGGCATGCTTCCAGCACCCGGCGCACGGCGGCGGCGGAGATGACGTCACCGCCGGTGATGACCTCGCGGACTCCGGCGAAGCACTCCGGGTGCTCCTCGGCGATCAACCGGAACAGTCCGGCCGTGATGTCCGCGCCGGTGATCCGCTCCTCGCCGAAGAGCCGGGCGAGGCGGTCCACCGTGAGTTCGGACTCCGCGGCGATCACCACCGTGCCGCCGTGCAGCAGCGGGTACCAGATCGCGTAGGTCGAGGGGTCGAAGGCGTAGGAGGCCAGGAGCAGCACCCGGTCGTGGGCGCCGGGAGCCGCGAACATGCCGTCGTCGACCAGGTCGACGACGTCCTGCTGGGTGATCGCCACGCCCTTGGGCGTGCCGGTGGAGCCCGAGGTGAACATCACGTAGGCGAGCTGGTCGGGGTGGGCGGGGAGGTCCGGGTCGGTGGCCGGGGCGTCCGCGACCGCCTCCGGATCGTCCACCAGGACGGTCACCGGGACCTCCGGCAGCCAGCGGTCCCGCATCGTGGTGTCGGCCAGCAGCACGGAGGCCCGGCACTCCTCGGCGATCCACTGCATCCGGTCCTGGGGGTAGGCGGTGTGCAGCGGCAGGTAGTACGAGCCCGACTTGAGGATGGCCAGCAGTCCGACGACCAGGTCGACCGAGCGGTCCGTCAGTACCAGCACCGGACGCTCGGGACCCGCCCCCTCGGCGATCAGCCGATGGGCCAGCCGATTCGCCCGGTCGTCCAGCTCCCGGTAGGTGAGGCTGCGGCCCGCGCACCGCACCGCCACGGCGTCGGGCGTGCGCTGTGCCTGCTCCCGGAAGGACCCCTGAACCGAACTCACGATCATCTTTCAGTCTCTCCAAGAGATTTGCTGGTGGTTCGACGTGCACCTGGTCCGGGCGTCCGCCCACGGACGCCCGGACGGGCTCAGGAGCTTCCTCAGACGGCTGCCGCGTGACCGGCCAGCAGTCCGCCGGCCTCCGCCCCCTGCTTGACGTTGATCACGAGGTTGCCGCTCGCCGTGTCGGCCTGGCGGACGAAGGTGCCGGCGTACTCGCCGCCGAACACCAGTGGGCCGAGACAGACGTAGTAGTCGCGGTACTCGGCGCCGTTGAAGGCCCGGCTGGTCCACAGCTGGTCCAGCCGCTGCTGGCAGATGAAGCCCGACTCGGCCGCCGCGGCGCCGATGGCCGCGGTCCACTCCTCGTCCGACACCTGGTCCCCGAAGACGATGCCCCGGCCGCCGTAGTCGGAGCCCGGCTTGAGCACCATCCGGCTCCGGTGGGCGATGGCCTCGGCAGCCGTGGCCTCGGTCACCCGGAACGTCCTGGGGATGTACCGCCGGACGAACTCCCGCTCGGCCTCGGTGAAGCTCTCCGCGAAGGAGTCCGAGGTCAGCAGCTCCAGATTGGCCTTGTTGTCGAACAGCGCGCTGGTCGGCGGTGCGATGAAGTCCACCAGCCCCGCTGCGTCCGCCTCCATCAGTCCGACGGTGACCTCGGCGGGGACGAACTTCCGGGTCTCCAGCCAGGTGTACATGGTGAACACGACGTCGACGCGCCGGCCCTCGTAGTACACGCCGTCGGCCCGGACGTCGAGATCCTGCACCAGGCCGTTGGCGTAGCCGAACCCGAAGGAGCCGACCAGCCGTTCGAAGGCCTGGCGGCCCGAGTTGATGTCGGCGCTGTCCGCGATGGCCTCGAACACCACGGGCCGGCCGGCGGACTCCCGCGGCCGCACCAGGGACTGGAAGGCCTGGCCCCAGATGCTCCGCATCTCGGGGGCCGAGACGTCGTAGCCCGCCTCCTGGAGGTACTGGAAGTAGCCGGAGCCACGGAACTGCTGCACATACGGGTCGACGGTGTTCATCCCGCCCAGCGGCGCCGAGACATTGACCTCGACCACCTTGGGACCGCTGGTGGTGAGCACGAAGTCGGGGCGGGCGAACTGGCTGGCCATGTGGAGGTTGCGCTTGTTCAGCGACCGGGTCAGCAGGTCCGACTCCTCGCGGGCGAGCCCCTGGAACTCCATCCAGGCCGCGATGTCGCCGCCGAACACCCGCTCCGGGATGGCCTGCAGCAGGCCGACCACGGTCCGGGCGGCGTAGGAGAGCTCGTCGACGAACCCGGTGGAGAAGAGCGGCGGCGGGAAGATGTGCGGCCAGCCCTTGCGGTAGATGCCCGCCGCGAAGGCGTCCGCGTCCTTCCGCGCCGTCTCTAGGCCCACCGTCTCCTGGTACTTGCCCCAGCTGTCCGTCAGTTCGGGGGCGAGCAGGGTGGCCTGCTCCTCGGCGCGCGTCATGCCGACAGCGCCTTCAGGCGGCCGTCGCGCACCAGGGCTGCCAGCAGGTGGTCCAGGACCTCCGGGGTCTTGTCGACCCCGGTCGCCAGCATCGTCCACTTGGTCGCACCCGGGTTCTCCAGGTTCAGCTCGAGGACGTAGGGGAAGGCCAGGTCGATGCCGGCGAAGTAGATGCCCTGGCGCATCAGGGACTCGCCGAGCTCGCGGCAGAACGCGTCCTCCTCCGGCGTGAGCTCCATGTCGGCGAAGCCGTTGCCCAGGGTGGCGTTGGCCCGGTGGTCGTCGCCGTTGTGGAACCGGCGGAAGCCGCAGACCGGCACGCCACCGGCGATCAGGACGCGCTGCTCGTTCTCCACGACGTTGGGGACGTACTCCTGCATCGTGATGTAGTTGCGGGACAGGCCGATGTTCTGCCGGCCGTAGTTCTCGTACCGCGACACCTCGTTGCCGGTGGCCGACTGCAGCAGGGCGCGGAAGTTCTTCTCCCGGGCGTTGACGTAGTAGATGTCGGCGCCGCAGCCCTCGTTGCCCGGCTTGATGATCCACGCGGTCTCGGGATCGTCGGTCACCACCTTGTTCAGCTCCTTGAAGCTGTTCGAGACGTAGGTGGTGGGCAGGTGGTCGCGCGGCACGCCGCCGGGCAGGCAGGTCTTGCTGTTCAGGAACAGCACCCCGGCCGCGTCGTTGACGAAGGTGACCCGCTGGTTGAGCACCCAGAGCAGCTGGTAGGTCTCCAGGAAGAGGTTCGGGTGCGGGCTGGTGAGCAGCCAGACCAGATCGAAGTCCTCGCAGCTGGCCTGTTCCAGCCGCTCCTCCGGGAACGGCATGCCGTCGAAGTACTCCCGGTCGGCCTGGAACATGTCGCACACCACGGTGCCCTCTTTGATGCCCAGCGTCTCGATGTCGGCCAGGTGCACCTCGTGACCGGCCCGGAACAGCCCGTTCGGCATGATGGACTGGTTGTCGAGACGCCACTGCTGCATGTGCGATATCAGCACGAGAACTTTGTAGCCCACGGTTCAACTCCCCTTCGAGTCGTACGGGTTCAGCTGCGCAGGTCTTGCGCTAGCACATCGAGGTCGGTGCTGATCGCGGCCGGGTCGGGCCCCGCCAGCAGCACGTATCCGATTCGGTCGTAGTTGGTCTGCGCCGTGCGGTCGGACGACAGCGCGCCGGGCTGCACCCGGCCGCGCCGGAAGGTGGGCAGCCGGGTGAAGGACTCGTGGACGTCCTCGTGCGTCTTGCCGTCCGCGACCTCGTCCGGCAGGACGAACCTGCTGGAGGCCGCGGCGAACTCCGGCGCCGAGCGCTGCTGCGGCTCCGTCTTGTGCAGGTGGAAGTCGAGGTAGTGCGCGACCAGGTCGATCCCCGTGCACCAGGCGACCAGCTGGGTGATGTGACCGCCGGGCAGCCGGGGATTGATCTCGATCAGGTGCGGGCCGCTGTCGTTGATCCGCAGCTCCACATGGGCCGCTCCGCAGCGCAGCCCGGTGGCCTCGACCCAGCCGACCACCTGCTCGCCGACCTCCTTCGCCTGCTGCTCGGGGAGCGGCGCGGGAAAGATGTGGCCGCGCTCGACGAAGTTCGGCGGGTCTCCCAGGAACTTCCTGGTGAGGCCGGCCACGCGCCACCCGTGCCCGGCCTGCCAGTACAGCTCGCAGCTGTACTCGTCGCCGTCGATGAACTCCTCGAACAGCACGGCCCGGACCGGCTTGTACTCCCGGACGTTCACCACATGGCTGCGGTAGCGCTCGGTGCACGAGACGACGTCGGCGGGCGTCCGGCACAGCTGCACCGAGACGCTGCCGCTCTCGTCCACGGGCTTGACGATGACCGGGTAGGGGAGTGAGTCGAGGTCGACCTCGTCGAGCTCCTCCTCGGGGACCGTCAGGGTCCAGATCCCGCCGGGCAGGTCCCTGGTCAACTCCCGGGCGACGTCCTTGTACCGGGCAGCTACCAGCCCGGACACATCGGCGTGCGGCAGGCCGAGTGCCATGGCACAGAGCGCGGCCGTCACCAGGTGGTAGTCGTCGAAGGAGATGACCGCTTCCACGTCCTCGTTGCGGAGGGCGCGCAGGATCTCGGCCACGTTGTAGGTGTCACAGGTGACCACCGTGTCGCAGAGGTCCAGCGGGTTGTCCGGGAGCGTCTCGTAGAACCCGCGCTGCATGGTGACGAAGACGGTGCGGTAGCCGCGCCGGGTCGCCAGCCTGATCGCGTCGGACGTGGTCCCTGTTGAGTTTGCCTCAAGAAAAACGATTGCCATGTGCTGTCCGAAAACCCTTTGATCGTTCAGTCGTTGGCGAGCGTGGCGGTCCGGAGCCCGTACTCGGTGGGCACCTGCTCGTTGGTCGGGCGGGAGGCGGCGGCGACGAGCCCCTCCGGGGTGGTGATCCCGGCGGCCTCGATCTTGTCGGCGAGACCGTCGGCCCGCAGCCAGTCGGGATGGAAGGACTCGCCGAGGTAGTTGACGCCGCCGTCGGCCGCCATGACGACGATCCGGCTGCCGGGGTACCGGTAGGCGTGGTGCACGGCGGCGAACACCGCGGCGCCGGCGGACTCGCCGACCAGCAGGCCCTCGTTCCTGGCCAGGACGCGCATGGTGGCGATGCCCTCGTAGTCCGCGACCAGGTGGACCCGGTCCACCACGGAGTGGTCGAGGTTGCCGGGCTTCCAGGCCAGACCGAGACCGCGCATCGAGTACTTGGCGAACGGGTACCCGAACGCGGCCGACCCTGCGGCGTCCACACCGACGGTGATCGCGTCGGGCAGCGCCTGCTTCACGGCCGCCGACAGTCCGCTGATGTGGCCACCGGTGCTGACCGCGGTCACCAAAGCGTCGAACTCCGGTACGTCGTTCAGGAGTTCGCGACTGGTGAGCTCGAAGTGGGCCCTGACGTTGTCCGGGTTGTTGTACTGATCCGGCCAGAACGCGTCGGGAGTCACCGACAGCAACTGCTGGACCCGCTCGATGCGCGGCCGCTGGTAGCCACCCGACTCGTCGGGCGTGTCCACCATCTCGATCTCGGCACCGAGCGCGGTGGCGAAGTCGACCATGCTTCTGGGCGCCTTGGGATCGATGACCAGGATGACCCGGTAGCCGCGCGTCGCGCCGATCAGCGCCAGCGACTTGCCCAGGTTTCCGGACGTCGACTCGATGATCGTGCCGTGCGGCTTCAGCCGCCCGTCACGCTCCGCTCCGGTGACCATCGAGACCGCCGCGCGGTCCTTGATGCTTCCCCCGGGATTGAAGGATTCGAGCTTTATAAGAATTTCGGAGGCGAATGCGCTAAGGGTGCGCAGCCTGACCACGGGGGTGTGGCCCGTGGTCTCCAGAATCGAGTTGTAAATCACTGTCATCCCCCGATGACTTAGAGAACGTCGTTCTCGACCGGAACGACCGGGGTGGTGTCCCGACTGACCAGGAACTCCGGCCGCCGAGAAATATCGGGTGCATTGCTGACCGCGTTGTAGGTGATGAGCAGAAGCGCACGACGATCGGGTGACAGATTGTCGGACGAGGAGTGAACGATGCTTGGATGGAAAGCGAAGACGGACCCGGCCGGGCCCACCCCGAGTTCCCTCCCGTACTTCTCCGCCAGCTCTTCGGCCTTTTCCGTCGGCACGGTGTGCTCAAGGGTCGCGGACACGTGCCGGCGCCAGTCCCCGCTCGGCTCGGCAGCCGTGGCGCCGTCGGCTTCGACGAGCCCCAGAACGTGTGTACCCGGGAGTAGTTGGAGCGGGCCGTTGGCCTCGTGCGTGTCGTCGAGCAGGACGGCAACGGTCACGGCATGGGGTTTCTCCATGCCGTCCTCCTTCGCCCAGAAGGCGAAGTCCTGGTGCCACGGCCACGCCGCACCGTCGTGCGGCTGCTTGAGGTTGACCTTGAACTGGTAGACGTACACCGGCTCCTCAAGGAGCTCCTCCGCCAGTCCGGCCAGGAGCGGGAGCGCGACCAGTCGGGCACATACCTGATCAAAGAGGTGACACCCGTGAATTGCGCGGACCGTTTTTCCGTCGGCTTCGAGGACGACCTCCGGGCGAATTTCCCGGCTCATTCGGTCGATGCTTTCCCGGAGCTTTTCGAGACTGGGTCCGCCGAGTGAAGTGGGCGACCTGTGCCAGCCATTCTCGGAATAGTCGAGACTAGCGGTTTGAAGTAATTCGTTCGGTGCAGTCATATCGCAAAACCCCCGAATGACGGACGTTTACCAGGACATTTACTGGCCGCTCGCCGAGACGCTATCACCCGGGTCGGTTCTATGGCCAGCATCAATGGCGGCGACGAAGGCTTGAATGGCTTGATCTGGACATGACCAAAAGCGACCAAATGGACAATCCGCTCAATTTTCCGGTTTGTTGGCGGATTTGTGTCCACCCGGTGTGCGAACCGTGAGGCCGGGCGCCGGTGAAAAAAGACTTCCGTTCATGGCAGGGGTGTTGCAGCGCCTCCGAGTGTTCCGGGAATGTCCGGTTTGATCACCGGCTGCCGGGCCGGACGGGCCCGACGGCGGGGCCGGCGGCCCGGTGCGGAGCGGGTACGACCTTGCGCGGCGGGGTGAGCGGCCGGACGGCGCGGGTTGGCTGATTGTTTGTCATGAGGAGTGCTCGGTACCGCTTTGCTCCTCCGCCGGTGGCCAACCCGTCGGCGCGGGCGTCATGGTGGGGCCTCATGGTGCGGGCGTCATGGTGCGGGACCGGTTCACCGCAGCCTGATGGGCCCTCATCAGCCTTCGGCCTCAAGGTGGCTGTCCCGGTCCTGGCCCCGACTCCGCCCCGTCTGACGGTCCGTCTGCCATGGTCGCTGCCTCATCGAACGCGAAGAGTAATATACAACGGCCTTGTTCACTGCTTACACTTCTCGGCGACCGTGCAGTACTACTGAGGGGGTCCTGTGTTCGCCCTGCCCAGCCCGACATCCGTGTCGCGAGCCGTGAAGGGTGCGATGTCCGGCCTGCCGAGCGAGTTCTGGTGGCTGTGGACGAGCACACTGATCAACCGACTCGGTGGATTCGTCACCACTTTCATGGCGCTCTACCTGACGGCGGACCGCGGTCTCTCCGCGGCCTTCGCGGGCCTGGTCGCCGCCCTGTACGGGGCCGGTGGGGCGGTCGCCTCGGTGCTGGCCGGCGTGCTGGCGGACCGGGTCGGCCGCCGCCCCACCCTGCTGATCTCCCAACTCGCAACCGCGGCGGCGATGGCGGTGCTCGGCTTCGTGCGGGAGCCCGCCCTCATCGCGGTGCTGGTCTGCGTGCTCGGGGTCGCCGCCAACGCGGCGAGGCCCTGCATCCAGGCCATCATCGCTGACCTGGTGCCGCAGGAGGACCGGGTCCGCGCGTTCTCCCTCAACTACTGGGCCGTCAACATCGGCTTCGGCGTGGCGTCGGCCGCCGCCGGGCTGATCGCCGAGCACGGCTATCTGCTGCTGTTCCTCGGCAACGCGGTGTCCGTACTGGTGTGCGCAGTTGTGATCTTCTTCAAGGTCCCCGAGACCCGGCCGGAGCGCGTGCCCGCCGCGGCCGGCGACCCGGCCGACGCCGCGAAGGCCGACTCGGCCGGCGCTCCCTCCGTCGGACTCGGCACCGTGCTCCGCGACACCAAGTTCATGGCGGTCGTGGGCCTGGCCTTCCTGGTCGCCATGGTCCTCATGCAGTACACCACCTCCCTGCCCGTCACCATGGGAAAGGAGGGCTTCTCCAGTGCCGACTACGGCGTGGTCATCAGCATGAACGGACTGGTGGTCGTCCTCGCCCAGATCCCGGTGAACAGGGGGCTGCGGAAGGCCAAGCCCATCACCATCCTGGTCGTGGCCTCCCTGCTCACCGGCTTCGGCTTCGGACTCACCGCCCTCGCCCACTCGGTCCCGGTCTACATCCTGACCGTGTGCGTCTGGACCCTCGGCGAGATCATGCACAATCCCACCAGCATGGCGCTCGCCGCCGCACTCTCCCCGATCCACGCCCGCGGGCGCTACCAGGGCGTCTACTCCCTGGCGTGGGCCGGTGCGACCTTCGCGGGACCGCTGCTCGGCGGCATCCTGATCGACAGCTTCGGCGCCGACACCCTCTGGGCCGGGTGCGCGGTGGCCGGTACGGCAGCCGCTGCCGGCTACTGGCTGCTGCGGAACCAACTGGGCGACGTGATCCCGACGGACGCCCCGGCCGAGGCCGAGCCGGAACTGGAGCAGGAGGTCGGCCTGGAGGCGTAGCCCCCGGCTCTTCCGCCCCGGCCCCCTCCCGCCCGGCCCCCTCCCGCCCCGCTGCGGGAGGGGGCCGCACACTGTCAGGGTGCTGAGCGCGGGCGGCGCCGCGGCGGTGGTCCCCGCGTCCTGAGCGCTTTCGGGCCAACAGAAGTGACGGTTCCTCAGGGGACGGCCCGGCACTGCGGGGTACTGGACGGCATTGTGAATAGTGAAATATTATATGTGACATGTGCGATGGCTGATGCGCCGGGGGCTCGGGCAGCGGCGCAGGTCATCGCAGATCAGGACGCCCCGGAGACCGTGGCGTTGCCTACTCGGGTTCAGCGCGGCACCGCAACGCAGCACCTCGACGCAGGTCCCGCGCGTCCACCACGCGCGGACGGTCGGGGCTGCGGCCATCCGCCGCGACTCCACAGCGGCACGACGACAATGCCCTGCGGAAGACCCGGGCCCGCGGGAGACATGGAGAACCATGCCTGCAAGAAGCCGACCACGAGCGCTGAGCACCTGGACGGCGGCGACGGCCACGCTGGCTGCGGCGGTCTCGCTGAGCCTCATCGGCGTCGCCCCGGCGACTGCCACCGCGGCGGGCGCCGCGCCCGCGGGCAGCAGCCCGCTCGGCGGATCCGTGCCGAACTGGGCGACCCCGCAAGCGGTTCGCGGCGCCACCCCGGCCGGAACCGGGGTGTCGGTCGAGGTCTATCTGACCTCGCGGGACCCGGGCGGCCTGGCCGCCTACGCGAGCGAGGTCTCCGACCCGACCAGTTCCCTGTACCGCCACTACCTCACCCCCGCCGCGCAGGACGCGCGCTTCGGCCCCACCGCCGGCCAGCAGTCGGCCGTCAAGGCCTGGTTGGCCGGTGCGGGGATGCGGGTCACCGCCGACACCGAGCAGTACATCTCCGCCACCGGCAGTCCCGCGACGGTGCGGGCGGCCTTCGGAACCCCGCTCGACGACTACGCGGTGTCGGGGCACACCTACTACGCGCCCCAGCACTCGGCCGTGGTGCCGAACGCGGTCGCCCCGGACGTGCTCGGCGTGGCCGGCCTCGACGACGCGCCGCGGGTGGAGAGCTCCACGGCCGTACCGGTGGTCGCCCCGGGCACCGGCAAGCTGACCACCGGGCCCAACGGGGTTCCGTACATCGGCGTCGAGCCGTGCACCACCTACTACGACCAGAGCGCCCCGACCGACCTGCCGTCGGCCTACGGCCACCAGGCGCCGAGCCCCATGTGCGGCTACCTGCCGAAGCAGCTCCAGGACGCCTACCGGACCGGCGCCAGCGGGCTGACCGGCAAGGGCGTGACGGTCGCGGTCGTCGACGCGTACGGTTCGCCCACCATCGCCTCGGACGTGGTGGAGTTCGACGCCGCCAATCACTTCCCGACCTTCAAGCCGGGCCAGTTCAGCCAGGTGGTCACCCCGTCCGCCTGGCAGAACCAGTCCGCCTGCGGCGACTGGACGCCGGAGGAGTCGCTCGACGTGGAGGAGGTGCACACCATGGCCCCCGGGGCCAAGGTCGTCTACGTCGGCGCGAACTCGTGCTTCGACAGCGACCTGATCGCCGCCGAGGCCGACATCGTCGACAACCACCTGGCCGACGTGGTCTCCGACTCCTTCGCCGAGGACATCTACGACACCAACGGCAACACCCCGGCCTCGACCGAGCAGGAGTACACCCAGGAGTTCGAGCAGGGCGCGACCGAGGGCATCGGCTTCAACTTCTCCTCGGGCGACTGCAGCACCCAGGCGCCGGCGATCGTGGCCGGCGGCGTCAACTGCGACGCGTACTCCTCCGAGCCGCAGACCATGTTCCCGGCCGAGGACCCGTGGGTGACCGCGGTCGGCGCCAGCGCCATCGGCATCGGCAAGCACGGCAACTACGAGTTCGAGACCGGCATGGGCGACTCGCAGGCCGACCTGCTGAACGGCACCACCTGGTCCGGCCTGCCGGGCACGTTCACCTTCGGCAGCGGCGGCGGCACCAGCCCCGACTTCGCCCAGCCCTACTACCAGAAGGGCGTGGTACCCCCGGCGCTGGCCGACACCCTGCTGAACGGTGAGCCGGCGGCGGCGCCGATGCGCGAGGTGCCGGACGTGGGCATGGAGGGCGACCTGCTGCTGACCACCATGGTCGGCTTCACCCAGAAGCTCCCCGACGGCACCACCGGCTTCGCCGAGCAGGGCTACGGCGGCACCAGCGTCGCCTGTCCGCTGTTCTCCGGCGTCCAGGCCGACGCACAGCAGGCCGCGGGCCGGCCGCTGGGCTTCGCCAACCCGGAGATCTACGCACGCTACCGTGCGCTCGGCACCCGGGGCTTCCACACCGTCACCGACGACCCCGGGGGCCGGACCAGGGCCGTCGCCTACGACAACGGCCTCACCAACGGCGTCCAGCAGGGGTGGCTGTTCACCCTGGGCACCGACTACACGCTGAAGGCGACGCCCGGCTACAACGACGTGACCGGTCTCGGCTCGCCCGAGCTCGGCTACCTGCTGTCCTTCCGTCACTGAACCAGGCCCGGCGTCACCCGGGGCCGGACCGCGCCGACAGCCGCGGTCCGGCCCACCGGGCTGGGTGCTCAGGCCCGGGCCCGGGAGCGCCGCAGCCGGGCTCAGCCCGTCCGGGCGGTGCCGGCGACGGCCTGGAGGCCCGCCGAGGCGCGCTCCACGAAGCGGATCTGACGCCGGGCCAGCCACAGCGGGACCGCGCCGAGGACGCCGAAGGACATGTCGACGGGCAGCCACCAGAGCGGCAGCCCCCGCAGCGGCCCGCAGACCAGCGCGAGCGGGATGACGCCGGCGCAGGCGATCAGCCCGAAGTCCAGCACCCAGAGGTTGCGGACCGGATCGCGCAGCGGCCCGACGAACGCGACGGCGATGGTCAGATGCGCGAAGGCGAGCCAGTCGGTCCCGTAGGCCAGGAAGGGGTAGTCGGCCGAGGTGACCTGGAGGCCCTGGTGGACCCGGCGTATCCAGGCGACCGCCGACGGCAGGTGACCGGCCAGGCCGGAGAGCGGTGACCGGTGGTCGGTCGCCCACCACACCAGCCAGCCCGACTCGGTCACCAGCGGAAAGGCCGTGATGCCGGCGAGCACCAGGCCGATCATGAACAGCACGATCCAGATTCTCGCGCGGCGGAGCCGCTCCCCATCGGTCATGGGGACATCATGGACCCACTTTTGAACATGTTCAACTTTGTGTCGGCCGGGCCGCTACCGGCGGGCCGCTGCCGGATCGTGCTCCATGACCGGCGCCGGGGCGGCGGCGAGCGGGCGCTGGACGTCGTTGCGGGTGACGACCGCGTATCCGACCAGGGCGACGATGGCCACGGAGGCGACCGCGGCCACGGTGCCGTCACCGAAGCCGAGGCCGCCGATGGACCCGGGCTTGCCCAGGTAGTCGGCGAAGGAGGCGCCGAGCGGGCGGGTGACCACATAGGCGAACCAGAACGCCGGGATCGCGTTCAGCCGGAACTTCCACCAGGCGACCAGCGGCACCGCGATCAGCACGGTGAAGGCGATGGCCGAGTCCAGGAAGCCCAGGTCCACGGTGGAGGCGGTGAAGTCGCCCAGCGCGGTGCCGAGCGCGAAGGTCGCCAGGACCGTGCACCAGTAGAAGACCTCCCGGCGGCGGGTGGTGATGCTGTGGATCGACAGCGTCCCCTCGCTGCGGTACCAGGCGAGGAGCACCGCCGCGAGCGCCACGGCGTAGAGGGTCACCGTGCCGGTGTAGGGGACGCCGAGGGCCACGTGGACGCCGTCGGCGACCATGGTCCCGAAGACCGCGACCGACACCGCGGCGAGCCAGTACACCGCCGCGTAGTAGCGGCGGACCCGGAACTGGAGCCACAGCGCGAAGCAGAAGCCGCCGAAGCCCACGATCCCGGCCACGGCGGGATTGCCGTTCGCCAGGAAGTCCGACGTCGCCTCGCCCATGCCGGTGGTCAGGATCTTCACGACCCAGAACAGCACGGTGATCTCCGGAACCTTGGCGGCCAGCGGCTCCCGTCCGGGAGCCGACGCCTTGGCCGAACCTCGCATGAACTTTCCTCTCGTGGTCAGTGGTGCACGGTCTGTGGTGACGTGCGGTGAACGATCAGCCGTCGGTGGCCGGGTGCGGGCGGACCAGCCCCAGGTCGTAGGCGAGGATCACGGCCTGGATCCGGTCGCGGGCCCCGATCTTGGCCAGCACCCGGCCCACATGGGTCTTGACGGTGCTCTCCGAGAGCACCAGCCGGGCCGCGATCTCGCCGTTGCTCCAGCCCTGGCCGATGGCGACCAGGATCTGGTACTCCCGCTCCGTCAGCGTCCGCAGCCGGGGGTGGTCCTGGGCGGACTCCGGCGCCGCGCCGGGGAGGCGGTGCGCGTAGGCGTCCAGGAGCCTGCGGGTCAGGCCGGGGGCGATCACGGCGTCGCCGCCGGCCACCGCCCGGATCCCGGCCAGCAGCTCCTCGGGCAGGGCGTCCTTGAGCAGGAATCCGCTGGCCCCGGCCCGCAGCGCAGCGTGGGCGTAGTCGTCCAGGTCGAAGGTGGTCAGCACCAGGACGCGGGAGCGGCCGCCGGAGGCGACGATCCGGCGGGTGGCCTCGATGCCGTCCATGCCGGGCATCCGCACGTCCATCAGCACCACGTCGGGGCGCAGCGCGGCGGCCTGGCGGACCGCCTCGGCGCCGTTCGCGGCCTCGCCCACCACCTGCGTGCCCGGGGCGCTCTCCAGCAGCATCCGGAAGCCGAACCGCTGCAACGGCTGGTCGTCGACGATGAGGACGGTGGTCACGAGGCCGCTCCCGACGGCGCCGCCGAGGCGGTGCGGGCCGGGTTGAGCACGGCCTCGACCGTCCAGCCGCCGCCCGGACGCCGGGCGGCGGTGACCCAGCCGCCGTAGAGGGCCGTCCGTTCGCGCATCCCGGCCAGGCCCTGCCCGGCGCCGTCCCCGTCGCCGCTCCCGTGCCCGTGCCCGTGCCCGCTCCGGGACAGGTCCGGCGACTCCTCCGGCCGGCCCTGCGGACGGCCGCTGTCCTCGACCCGGACCCGGACCTGCGGGGCCTCGCCGCCGCCCTCGACGGCCACGGTCAGCTGCGCCCTGGTGGCGGTTCCCGCGTGCTTGAGGGTGTTGGTGAGCGCCTCCTGGGCGATCCGGTACACCACCAGCTGCCGCCCCCGGTCGAGCGAGTCGAGGTCGCCGGCGCTGCGGTAGGTGACCTCGGGGCCGGCCGCGCGGACCCGGGCGCAGAGGGCGTCCAGGTCGGCGATCCCCGGCTGCGGGCTGAGCTCCGGACCCCCGTGCTGCCCCGGGGCGCCGCCGCTCCCGGGCGGCGCGCCGGCGGAGGGCTCCTCGCGCAGGACGCCGAGCATCCGGCGCAGCTCGTCGAGGGCCTGGCGGCCGGTTCCGGCGATCAGCCGCAGCGCCTCCTGGCTGCGCTGCGGCGAGGTGACGGCGGCGTAGCTGCCGCCGTCGGCGAGGCCGATGATGACGGCCAGATTGTGGCCGATGATGTCGTGCATCTCGCGGGCGACCCGGGTGCGCTCGGCGGCGGCGGCCAGTCGGCTGCGCTGGTCGCGCTCCACCTCCAGGCGGGCGGCGCGCTCCCGCAGCGCCTCCAGGTAGGCCGTGCCGATCCGGAACGCCAGTCCCAGGGCGGCGCCGGCGGTGGCCGCGCTGCACAGGAAGAACAGCGCGACCAGCGGCGAGACCACCACCGACACCCGGGCGACCACCAGCAGCAGGGCCGCCGCCGTCGCCACGCCGACCCACGGCAGCCGCCGCAGCGAGCCGTGCCGCACCACGCTGTACAGCGCCACGAACAGCGTGACGTCGGTGTGCAGCCAGACATTGCCGAGCCACTGGGCGGTGAAGACCAGGGCCACGACGGCGAAGACGGGCACCGGGTACCGCCGCCGCCAGAGCAGCGGCAGCGCCAGACCCAGCTGCAGCGCCACGGCCGGGCCGAGCGGCAGGCCGTCGACGTGGTCGCTGCTGGGCTGCCGGGCGCCGTGCTGGAGCAGGTCCGGCAGCCCGAACAGCAGCAGCACGGCCAGCACCAGCAGCGCGTCCGCAGGCCAGGGGCGCCGCTGGTCCCCCCGACGGAGGCGGCGGCACAGTCGCAGCAGGCGGGAGACCAGCGGGTGGCCCCAGATCGCCTCGTCGGCGGTCACGCCGGTCATCACAGTCACCCGCCCATCGTCGCAGCCGTCATTCCGGTCGGACGCCCCGTGTCCGGCCGCTACGCGTCGCTGCGCTTCAGCCGGTAGGCGGCGCCGGCCAGGGCCAGGGCGGCCCAGCCCATGAGCACCAGCAGCCCGTTGGTGGCGGAGAGCGTGTGCAGGTCCTGGTGCAGCGCGTACATGGAGTCGCCCGCGTGGTCGGGCAGGAACTGGCTGACGTTGTTCTGCCAGCTGGTGGGCAGCAGTTCCATCAGCCCGGGGACCAGCAGCAGCGTGCCCAGCAGCACCGCGATGCCGCCGGCCACCGAGCGCAGCAGCGAGCCGAGGGCGACGCCGCAGATCCCGATCAGCGCCAGGTAGGCGCCGGCCATGATCAGCGAACGGATCACCCCGGCGTCGCCGAAGCCCAGCGCGGCCTTGGAACCGGAGAGGATGCCGGAGCCGATGCCGAAGGCGGCGAACGCGGCCACGACGCCGAGCAGCAGCGCGACCGCGCCGAAGATCAGCGCCTTGGCCCAGAGCACCGGCAGCCGGCGCGGCACGGCGGCCAGCGTCGAGCGGATCATCCCGGTCGAGTACTCGCCGGCGGTGACCAGCACGCCGAGGACGCCCACGGCCAGCTGGCCGAAGTTCAGCCCGAACAGCGACAGGCCGACCCCGTTGGCGTCCAGCACCTCCGGATCGTGCACATGGCCGGCGTTCATCATCACCGTGTAACGCCAGTCCCGGATCAGGCCGAAGGCCAGCACGAACACCAGGGCCACCGCCAGCGTGATCCAACTGGAGCGCAGCGACCAGAACTTGGCCCACTCCGCCTGCACCGTGCGGCCCATGGTGACCTTGTACACCGGGCGTTCGGCACGGGCCGGCCCGGCCACGGTCGTGGTGGTGCTCATGCTGCGCTCCCTACGGGCTCGGCGGCCTCGGCGTGGTGGACGGACGGGACGGTGGTGCTGCCGTGGTACTCCACGTCGTCGCGGGTCAGCTCCATGAACGCCTCCTCCAGCGAGACGCCCTTGGTGCTCAGCTCGAACAGGGCGATGCCGTGCTCCGCCGCCTTCAGCCCGATCGCCCGCGCGGCCAGCCCGGTCACCTCCAGCTCCTCCGAGCCCGAACGGCCGGTGATCTCCACGCCGGGTCCGGCCAGCACCTCGCGCAGCCGCGCCGGGTCGGAGCTGGCGACCTTCACCGTGTCGCCGCCCGACTGCCGGATCAGGTCCTTGACGGTGGTGTCGGCGAGCAGCCGGCCACGGCCGACGACGATCAGGTGGTCGGCGGTCAGCGCCATCTCACTCATCAGGTGCGAGGAGACGAAGACCGTCCGGCCCTCGGCCGCCAGCCCGGTGAGCAGGTTGCGGATCCACAGCACGCCCTCCGGGTCGAGCCCGTTGACCGGCTCGTCCAGCATGATCGTCGCCGGGTCGCCGAGCAGTGCCGCGGCGATGCCCAGCCGCTGGCCCATGCCCAGCGAGAACGCCCCGGCCCGGCGGCGCGCCACCGACTGGAGGCCGGTCAGCTCGATGACCTCCTCCACCCGCCGGCGCGGGATGCCGTGGGTCAGCGCCAGCGAGTTGAGGTGGTTGAAGGCCGAGCGGCCCGGGTGGATCGACTTCGCCTCCAGCAGCGCGCCGACCTCCTGCAGCGGGGCGGTGTGCTCGGCGTAGCGGCGGCCGTTGACCGTGACCGAACCGCTGCTGGGCGCGTCCAGGCCGACGATCATGCGCATCGTGGTGGACTTGCCGGCGCCGTTGGGACCGAGGAAGCCGGTCACCGTGCCCGGCCTGACGGTGAAGTCCAGCCGGTCCACCGCCGTCTTCTCCCCGTACCGCTTGGTCAGCTGCTGCGCCTCGATCATCGGGTGCTTCCCCTCGGTCCTGGCCGCCGGAGCGTTCCGGCGGCCCTGCCCGCAAGGCTAGGAGCCGATGATCGGGAGGCCCGTAGTACTCGGGTTCCATCCTGGGGAGGGCGGTGGTACCGCGGTACTACGCGGATGCGCGGGGGAGCCCCCGGCCTCCGGTGCCACGACAGGTCAGCGCGCCCCGGCCGGGCCGACCCTGACGGACCCGAGGCTGGAGACGCCGGGCCAGCCCTGGTACGCGGGGACCACGAAGTCGAACTGGTAGCTGCCGGCCGCGGCCTTCGCGATGGTGTAGGCGAAGTCGTCCCGGCTGTCGGTCCGACCCCGGTACAGCACGCGCCAACCGGCGCCGACGCGCTGCTCGACCAGGATCGGGCGGTGCGCGGGCCCGGTGGCCCCACCGGTGAACGCCATCGGCCGGCCGCCCGCGAGGGAGTAGCTGACCGCCCAGTGCAGCCGGGTGAGGTGGCCGGTGGCGGCCTGCGCCGGGGTCGCCGCCAGGGTGGCGGGCGCCAACGCGGCGGCCAGGGACAACAGCCCTGCCGCGATCCGGTGGTTTCGTCGCACGAGTGGCCTTTCAGTGGAGGGATGTTCCAAATGACAGGCTTCCTATCGGATCTCCCCACCATCCGCAAACCCCCTGCCGACCCGCGCCCCGGCCGGGCATACCCGGTTGATCCGGGTGAAACTGACATAATTTCCTGGAATTGGCCAAGACCTGCCGCCACTGATCGGGACACCATGCACCAGTCCGGCCCGAGCCGACGCAGCCCGCTCCGCAGTGGAGCGGGCACCGCCTCCGTCCCGACCGGGGCGTTCACCGGATGAGGCCGCGACTCGGCAGTGCCCGGCTGCGGCGCCTGCGCCGTCCGCTGTCGCTGCTGCTCGTCGTCGCGGTGCTGTGCGGCGCCGGGGTCGGGCTCTACCTCAACGAGCGCAGCAGTCGGCAGCAGATCACCGTCGTCGGCAGCCCCGCCACCGCCGACTGGATCGAACTCGACGTCACCGCCCAGGGCGTGGACACCTCCGCGCTCGAACTCGCGCTGTCGGTCACGGCGATCCCGCACGGCAGGTTCTCCGAGGACCCGGACTCGCCGGACTCGCCGGGCTCGTTGGTCTTCGCCAAGAACGTCGAGATCACCACGGTCTCGCTGAACACCACCACCTTCCACACCACGCCCGGCGCACCCGCCCCGCTGCAGGTGGTCAGCGCCGGGCTGTACGACGGCACCCCGACCGACTACCCGTTCGACCGCTACGACATCTCGGTCGGCTGGATCGCCACCCTGGACGGTCATGAGGTGCCGCTGGCCGTCACCTTCAGCGACTCCGACCCCTTCTTCGTGGTCCGCCCCGGCCGGACTGCGACGGCCGGTCAGTTCGCCAGGCTGGACGCCCGTGCCAGCCGCTCGCGCGGCACGTTCATCCTCGCCTGGTTCATGATGATCGCGATGTGGGCGCTGGCGCTGGCGGTGCTCGGGGGAGCCGAGGTCCTGGCCCGGCGCCGGCAGGGGATGGTGTGGCCGGCCCTGGGCTGGATGGCGGCCACCCTCTTCGCCCTCGTCGGCCTGCGCAACGCCGCGCCCGGCGGGCCGCCGATCGGCTCGCTCATGGACTACGTCGCCTTCTTCTGGGCCGAGGGGATCATCGCCGCCGGCCTTGCCTGCACCGCCGCCCTGGGCGTCCGCAACGAGCGCCGGTCCATCGCCGCGGACAAGCCCGCGCCGAGCTGAGCGCCCGCCCGCCCGGCGGGGGCGGTGAGCGGGGCGGGGAGCGGTGCGGGGATCGGTGAGTGGGCGTCATATGCCCGAAATCGGTCCTGTCAGCTGGTTCAGTGAACTCCCAGGAATCTCCCCGGAATGCACACTTCCGAACTCTTGTCATGCCCACTGCGACTCATGCAGGCTGTGTGCGCCACCCGGGATCACGGGCCGCTTCGGACGGCCCCCCATCCCCGGTCCGACCGGCGCCGATCGGTGCCCGCCACAGGGAGACCCCCATGTCCCAGAGAACCGCTGCCCGCCTCCTCGCCATATCCGCCGGCCTCGCCACCGTAGCCGCGCTCGCGACCCCCACCGCGTTCGCCGCCGCCCCCGCCGCGCACCACAGGCACGCCGCGCAGGTCAGCGCCTCGCTGGCGCGCCAGGAGAGTCACAACCTGCGCCTCGGCCACCGGTCGAGGCGGAACGACACGGTCACCTCCGGCAACTGGTCCGGCTACGCGGCCACCGGAGCCTCCGGCAGCTACACCTCGGTCACCTCCTCCTGGGTCCAGCCCTCGGTGAGCTGCGGCTCGCAGGACACCTACTCCTCGTTCTGGGTCGGGCTCGACGGGTACGACAACTCCGCCCTGGAGCAGACCGGGACCGAGGCCGACTGCATCGACGGCCAGGCCGAGTACGGCGCCTGGTGGGAGGTGCTGCCCGCCTCCGAGAGCCCGTGGTCGGTCACCGTCGAACCCGGCGACCAGCTGACCGCGACCGTCACCGACAACGGCGACGGCACCTTCACCATGACCCTGGCCGACAGCACCCAGGGCTGGAACCAGACGACCACCCAGCAGGGCTCCTCGGGCTACCAGGACAGCTCCGCCGAGGTCATCGCCGAGGCCACCGACGTCGACGGCCAGATCGCCGACCTCTCCGACTTCGGCAGCGTGGACTTCACCGGCTCGGACGCCAACGGCAACGCGCTCGACAGCTACTCGCCGACCGGCATCGTCATGCAGAACCAGAGCAGCGGCGACACCACGGCCCAGCCCGGTGCGATCTCCGACGGCGCCTTCACCGACACCTGGGAGAGCTCCAACTGACCTGACCCCGGTCGGAGGACCGCCCCGGTCGCGCCGGATCCGGACGGCGCGACCGGGGTCCGATCAGGCGCTGACCAGGGCGGATGTCCATCGGTGCACAGCTGGCTGGGAGTTTGCTGAAAGAAGTCGGGGAATATCGGCCCCGCGACGCAACCCGCGCGGTTCGGCCGACGTCCCTAACAGCGAACACATGCTCGGCAGCATGTCGTACCGATAGCAGGAGGAAGCAATGAACACCCTCAAGACGCTCGTCAGCCGCAGGGCCGGGGCAGCGGCGGCCGTCGCCGCCATCGCCGTCGGTGGCCTCGCGGTCGGCGCGGGGACCGCCTCGGCCAAGTCGGTCCTCGACATCGGCGTGAGCAGCCACAATGTCGCGCTCGGCCACTACGTCCACGTCAGCGCCTCGGGCAGCACCGACGCCTTCGGCCCGACGCCGATACAGCTGTGCATCGACGAGCGGGTCGGCGCGGGCGCCTGGAAGCAGATCGCCTGCAGCTCCAAGGACGGCCTGGGGCTGAACGTCCGGGCGCAGCACCGGGGCGAGATCCAGTTCCGCTCGCAGCTCGTCGGCGTCTTCAGCGCCCACCACCGCGTGGTGGACCGCACCTCCGCCACGGACGCGGTGCGGGTGCGCTGACCGACGGAGGTGCGGCTTTCCGTGGCGGCCGGTGCCTTCCGGGCCTGCCGCGGAGAGTCGGCCCGGCCCGGCGTCAGCAGACGTCCGGGCCATCGACCTCCCCCATCGGCTGTGCACAGGACCGGCCCGCCAGGGGTGCGGAATCCGGCGCTCGCCGAGTCCATCCGGTCGACCTGCTCTGCGTCTCTCCGGGGCCGGCGGGCTCAAATCCGGGAATTCACACCTGGCCAGGCCGGTATTCGGCGGCGCAGCGCGACCGCCGCCAGCTGTTCACCTGCATAATGCATCCAGTCAATCTTCGCCAGGCTTGTCTGGACAAGAGTGCGGCGTGCCGTCCCCCGCGGCACACCAGTCACTCCCCCCAGGAGCAGTCCCCATGGCCTCGACCCCGCAGCCGCCCGCCGGGCAGCCCTCCGACGCAGCGTCAGACCCCGCGTCCGCGAGTGCCCTCGGCCGCCGCCGGTTCCTGTCCTTCGCCGCCGGTGCGGCCGCCGTGGGCGCCGGCGCGGCCGCCGTGTCCGTCGCCGCGGCCCCCCGCGCGGACGCGGCGACGACCGCCGGGCAGTCGGCCGCGAAGAAGCCGTCCACCGGCGTGCCGCCGCAGCGCTCGCTGACGCACACCATCAAGGACGCGAAGCACATCGTGATCCTGATGCAGGAGAACCGCAGCTTCGACCACTACTACGGCACGCTCAAGGGCGTCCGCGGCTTCGGCGACCAGGCGACGATCCTGCTGTCCGGCGGCAACAGCGTCTTCAACCAGCCCAACGGGGGCACCCGGCAGTACCCGTGGGCGTTCGACGCGACCAAGCCCGCCTCCGGCGCCACCGCCGAGGAGCTGTCGCAGTGCAACGGCGACCTCTCGCACTCCTGGTCCGACCAGCACGCCGCGTGGAACAACGGCAGGATGGACTCCTGGGTGGCGGCCAAGGGCAGCTCGCGGGCCCTGGGCTACCTGCAGCGCACCGACATCCCGTTCCACTTCGCCCTGGCCGACAACTGGACCATCTGCGACGCGTACCACTGCTCGATCCTGAGCGCCACCGGCCCGAACCGCACCTACCTGTGGAGCGGGATGATCGACCCGGCGGGCACCGCCGGCGGTCCCGCCTACAACGGCGGCGACGAGAGCGGCCTGAAGTGGGAGACCTACGCCGAGGCCCTCCAGGCCGCCGGGGTCTCCTGGAAGGTCTACCAGAAGGCCGACGACAACTTCGGCGACAACGGACTGGCCTACTTCTCCCAGTTCGCCTCGGCGCCGGCCGGCAGCCCGCTGGCGACCCGGGGCATGGGCAGCGTCCCGACCGCGGACGGCGTCACGCCGGACGACATCGCCGCCGCGATCCGGGCCGACGTGGTCGCGGGGACGCTGCCCCAGGTCTCCTGGGTCGTCGCCAACCAGGGCAACTCGGAGCACCCCTACGCCACCCCCGGCGCGGGCGCGTACTTCATCGACGAGGTCATCCAGGCGCTCAACGCCGACCCCGAGGTCTTCAACCAGACCGTCCTGTTCCTCAACTACGACGAGAACGACGGCTTCTTCGACCACGTGCCGCCGCCGGTCGCCCCGGCCGGCACCGCCGGGGAGTTCTACGACGGCACCAACATCGGCCTGGGCTTCCGGGTGCCGATGACCGTGATCTCGCCCTGGAGCCGCGGCGGCTGGGTCAACTCCGAGGTCTTCGACCACACCTCCGTGCTGCAGTTCCTGGAGGTCTGGACCGAGGCCATCGGCAAGCCCGCCGTCTGCGACAACATCACCGCCTGGCGCCGCCAGGTCTGCGGCGACCTCACCAGCACCTTCGACTTCACCAAGCCGGTCTGGGGCCTGCCGGCCCTCCCCGCCACCACCAACGGCCCGACGCTGGCCGAGTGCGGCCCGCTGTCCAACCCGGCGCCGGTCAGCAACGCGATGCCGGCCCAGGAGCCCGGCGCGCGTCCGGCCCGCGCGCTGCCCTACCAGCCCGCCGCCAACCTGACCCACTTCACCGGCGGCGCCGGCGGCAGCGAGCAGGTGTGGATCGAGATGCTCAACCAGGGCGCGGAGGCGACCAAGGCCGCCCACTTCGCGATCTACGCCAACGAGTACCGCACCGGCGGACCGTGGCAGTACACGGTCGGCGCGGGCGGCACCGACAGCGACTTCTTCAACTGCGGCACCGGCTACGGCAACGGCCTGTACGACCTGACCGTCACCGGCCCGAACCGCTTCCTGCGCCGCTTCCAGGGCAACGCCGGCACGGCCGGCGCCGCCCTGGGCGTGACCGTGACCTACGCCACCACCGGCGCGCCCCGGCTGAACGTCCAGCTCGCCAACGGCGGCGCCGAGGCCGCGGCCTTCACCGTCACGCACAACCGCTACAAGTTCGAGAAGCCGCAGACCGTCACCGTCGCGCCCGGGAAGTCGCACAGCGCGCACATCGAGGTCTCCGGCGACAACCACGGCTGGTACGACTTCACCGTCACCAGCTCGCTGGACGCGGCCTGGTCGCAGCGCTTCACCGGCCACGTCGAGAACGGCCGGGACAGCATCAGCGGCTGAGCCGGGCCCGCCCCACCACCCGTCGGCGCCGGCAGCGGCGCGGGAGCTGTCCGCTCCCCAGCCGCTGCCGGCGCCGCTGCCGTCCCCGACGGGTTTCGGCGGACCGGGCAGCAGGCGGTCGATACTCGGTGCGGGCGATAGGCGGGTGTGCGAACGTGGATGCCTGGGGCGGGCCCCGGCAAGGGGTCGGCCGTATTCCGTAGGAGGACGACCGTGACGAGTACGGACCTACTGGTGGACGCCTTCGGCCGGATCGACGAGCTGGTGGCCGAGGTGCTCGACGGCATCGGCCCGGAACTTCTGCAGCGCCCGGCCGAGGACGCCAACCCGATCGGCTGGCTGGTGTGGCACCTCACCCGGATCCAGGACGACCATGTCGCCGGGGTCGCGGACCGGCCCCAGGTATGGCTCAAGGACGGCTGGTACGAGCGCTTCGGCCTGCCCTACCCGCCGGAGGCCCACGGCTTCGGCCAGACCACCGCCGAGGTCGGGCAGTTCCAGGACGTGACCGCCGAGCAACTGCTGGGCTACCACCGGGCGGTGTACGCGCAGACGCTCGACTTCCTGGAGGGCCTGAAGGAGGAGGACCTGGGCCGGGTCGTCGACCGTTCCTACCGGCCCCCGGTGACCGTGGCCGTCCGGCTGGTCAGCGTCGTCGCGGACGACCTCCAGCACCTCGGCCAGGCCGCTTACGTGCGCGGGCTGCTGCGCGGCTGACCCGGGACCGGGCCGGCCGACACCGGCCCGGTCGCCACGCAGCCGCTTAGAAGGCCGAGTTCGCGAACCACCGGGCCGTCAGCTCGGCGTCGCCGAAGGCCTCGACGCCCTCCGCCGCGAGGTCCAGCCGCCCGTAGAGGAGCAGCAGCAGGTCCGCGGCGCTGCCCCGGACGGTCGCGTCGGCGGTCGCCGTCGCGTCCGGGTCGAGGCCGAAGCCGTCGGGGCGCAGGCGGACCAGCCAGTCCCGGTCCGCGTCGGTGCAGCCGAAGCGGATGGTCTGCTCGCCGCCCGAGCTGCGCAGTCGCGCGGTGCCCGGGGCGAAGAAGGCGGCGAAGGGCAGGTTGACCAGGAACTCGTCCACGCCGTCCGCCGCGAGGTCGCGGTCGACGACCGGCCGCAGGCCCAGCGCCAGCTCCGCGTCGACGCGGTGCAGCAACGTCTCGAAGAGCATCCGGCGCACCCAGAACCTGGTGTGCTGGTCCGCGCCCCAGGCCCACATCGGGTCGTCCAGGTCGGGGGCCGCCGCGAACGCCTCCTCGGCCACGGCCGCGCTCGCGCTCAGCCACTGCGGGTAGTCGGCCTCCCGCTCCGGCAGCTGCAGGTCGACGTCGCGGCCGGCCGGCGGCGCCTGGACCCGCTGACGCAGCAGGACGGCGAACCAGCGCTGGACGCTGCCCGCGTGCCTGGCCAGGTCGGCGAGCGTCCAGCCGGGGCAGGACGGCACCGGGAGGGCCAGGTCGGCGCCGGTGAGGACGCCGACGAAGCGGGCGGTCTGGGCCGCGACGGCCGCGCGGTGGCCGACCTGGGCCGATGAGTTCATGGGGTGGAGCCTTCCTGGGCATGCTGCCGCCGTCGAGTGAGCGGCGGACACACAGGGGAGCCTATTCCAGCGCCGTCCCGTCCACGGGGCCGCCGACCGGGTGATCTCCCGGAGGATCAGCCCCAGGGGCAGGACCACCGCGATCCCGGTGACCGAGCACCGCCCCGAGCCCGATCAGCAGCCCGGCGAACGGCAGCCGGCGTCCGCGAGCAGGAGGGCGGGGAGGCTCACGCGAGTTCCCCGTTCTCGGCCCGGAGCAGTGCCGCGGCCTGCTCGACGAGGGTCTCCGGGGCGGCCCCGACATCCAGGACGACACCGTTCTCGTCGGCGCCGAGTGGTTCGAGGATCGCGAGCTGCGAGCGGAGCATCCCGGCCTTCATGAAGTGCCCGGTGCGCTGCGCGAGCCGCTCCTCGACCAGCGTGTCGCTGCCGGTCAGGTGCACGAAGACCACGTCCGGGCAGTCGGCGCGGAGCAGGTCGCGATAGCTGCGCTTGAGCGCGGAGCAGGTGACGACGCCGCCGGCGCCCTCGGCGCGCCTGGCTCCGAGCCAGCCGCCGAGGGCGCGCAGCCAGGGCTCGCGGTCGGCGTCGTCCAGGGGGATCCCGGCCGCCATCTTGTCGACATTGCCCTGCGGGTGGAAGTCGTCCGCCTCCGCGTAGGGCAGGCCCAGCCGTTCCGCCAGGGCCGCGGCGACGGTGGTCTTGCCGACTCCGGCGACGCCCATCACCACGATCGACGGCCGCTGGTTCTCGACGTTGAGGGCCATGGGTGCTGCTCCGTTCTGCTGTCCGGTCGTCGACAACTATCGGTCAAAGGTATGACCTATTCAAGGCAAGTAGGCTCAATCATCATATGTATCGGGAGTGTGGCTGCTCACAGCGACGGCCCCTAACCTGGACCCCATGGAATTCCAGGGCCTGTCCGGCCGCCTCCTCGACGATCTGGGACCCGCCATCGCCGCCGGGGAACTGCCGGAGGGGACGGTCGTGCGGATCGAGGAGCTGGAGGTCCGCTACCGGGTCTCACGCACCGTGGTCCGCGACGCGGTCCGGGTCCTGGAGTCGATGCGGATGGTCGCCTCGCGCCGCCGCGTCGGCGTCACCGTGCGCGCCAAGTCCGAGTGGGACGTGTTCAACCCCGCGGTGATCGCCTGGCGGCTGGCCGGCGCGGACCGGGCGGCCCAGCTGCGCTCGCTCGGCTCCCTGCGCGCGGCCGTCGAGCCCGCCGCCGCCGCGCTGGCCGCCACCCACGCCAGCCCCGAGCAGTGCCGGGCGCTGGTGGTCCTGGCCACCGACATGACCATGGCCGGCCGGGACGGTGACCTGGAGGCGTTCCTGCGCCACGACGCGCACTTCCACGCCACCGTCCTGCAGGCCTCGGCCAACGAGATGTTCGCCCACCTGAGCGCCACGGTGGAGGCGGTGCTGCGGGGCCGCACCGAGCACCGGCTGATGCCGCACCGCCCCCGCGAGTACGCGGTGCAGCTCCACCGGGAGGTGGCCGAGGCGGTCTGCGCCCACGACGGCGAGCGGGCCGAACGGGCGATGCGGGCCGTCGTCACCGGCGCGCAGCAGGAGTTGGAGGACGTCCTCTAGCACTCGCGCAGCGGGCGGCGGCCCGACGGGCCGCGGGCATCGGTCGGACCGGGGCCGCCGCCCCGGCGGCCCCGGCGGTCGGTCAGTGCTCGCGCAGCCAGACGGCGCGGACCGGGGCCAGGTGGTCCGGGTCGGTGCGGGGCGGGGTGTCCCAGACCCGGGTGGCGCGGTCGGCGGCGGTGTAGCGGGGCCAGTCGGCGCCGGGGTCGAGCGAGTGGATGAAGCGGACCCAGGCGGAGTGGACGGCGTCGGCCAGCGCCTGGGGCGGGTTGGCGCCGGTCGCGTCGGTGGCGCCCTCGGCGGAGAGGAGGTCGAAGGCGAAGGGGAGGTCGAGGCAGTGGAAGGCGGCTCCGGCGAAGGCCGGGGCCTGCGAGGTCCAGGTGAACTCGTAGAGCCAGGTGGGTCGCAGGCGCGCGGCCCGGCTCTCGGCGATGGCCAGGGCCGGGGCGCGGAAGGTGGCGTCGGTGATCGCCTGGCCCATCCGCTGCGGCGTGGTCAGCGACGGGTGGGCGGCGAGGAAGCCGGCCGACGCGGACGGGTCCAGGCCGAGGCTCGCGAGCAGGCCCAGGAGGGCCTCCTCGGGCGCGTCGGGGAAGGGCAGGGCGTTGAACTCGTGCTCGGTGAAGCCGAGCATCAGCGGGATCTCGCCACCGGCGTCGCCGCTGGTGAGGGCGTCCATGACCGGTTCGGGGACCAGCTCGCCGTCGGCGAAGGGCGCCAGCATCAGCATCGGCGCCGGGCCGTCCGGGCCGGGGGCGCTCAGCGCGCCCTGGAAGTCGAGCAGTTCCTCGTCGCTGCGGTCCCGCAGCGCCTGCGCGGTGGCGGGCAGGCCGGTGCGGGCGGTGAAGCGCTCGGCCACGGCGCGTCCCGCGGCCGCGTCCTGAGGCTGCATCACCGCGCCGGAGACCGAGATCGCCGCCCGGAACAGGCCCTTCGCGGCCGGCGTGGCCAGCAGCGTCTGGACCGCGCCGCCGCCGGCCGACTGCCCGGCGACGGTCACCTTGGCCGGGTCGCCGCCGAAGGCCGCGATGTTGTCGCGCACCCAGCCGAGCGCCGCGATCCAGTCGAGCACACCGCGGTTGTCGGGGGCGTCCTCCAGGTGGAGGAAGCCCTCGATGCCGAGGCGGTAGCCGATCGAGACGAGGACCACGCCGTCCCGGTTGAAGGCCGCGCCGTCGTACCAGGGGCTGGCGGAGCTGCCCGCGACGTAGCCGCCGCCGTGGATCCAGACCAGCACCGGCAGCCCCGCCGAGGGGTCGGCGGCGGGGGTGAAGACGTTGAGGTTGAGGATGCCCGCGCCGGGGACGGTCGGCTCGGGGATGATGGTGACCTCGGCGAAGGCGCGGCGCTGCGCGGTGGGCCCGTAGGCGGTGGCGTCCAGCGGCTCGGTCCAGGGCTCGGCCGGCTCGGGCGCGGCGAAGCGCAGCGCGCCGACGGGCGCCTTGGCGTAGGGGATGCCGAGGAAGCGCAGGCCGGCGTCGGAGCCGGTGCCGCGGACGGGGCCGCGGTCGGTCTGGACGACGGGGTGGTCGACGGGCTGGTCAACGGGGCGGTGCGGGGTGCTCATGGGTGGTGACTCCTGAGGTGAGCGGTGTCGGTGGACGGTTGCGGCGGCGTCCGCCGCAACTCGCGGACCGGCCCCGCGCCCTGGCCAGGCACGGCCGGGACGCGGGGCCGGTCGGATTGCGTCAGCCCTGGAGAGGCACCTCCAGGACGACGCCGATCGGCAGGTCGGCGACGCTGCGCCCGGCCCGGACCCGGTAGTTGCCCGGTCGGTCGGTCCAGCCGTCGGCGCCCCAGGTCTGGAAGGCGCGCAGCGGGAGCTGGATCCTGGCCTCCGCCCGCTCGCCGGGGGCAGCGGTCACGGTCGCGAAGCCGGCCAGCGCGGTCCCCGGGCGCGTGGTGTCGGAGCCGTCCGGGGACAGGTACAGCTGGACGACCTCGCGCCCGGCCCTTGCGCCGGTGTTGCGGATCCGGACGAGCGCCTCCACGACCGGCGCCCAGGGGTCGTCGCCCGCGACCGGCGCGAGCAGCCGCAGCTCCAGCCCCTCGTAGGCCCAGTCCGTGTAGCCGAGGCCGTGGCCGAACCAGTACGCGGGGGCGACGCCGTCCCGGCGCTGCCAGGCGCGGTACCCGATGAACAGCCCCTCCTCGTAGGTCAGTCGGCCGTCCACCGGCTCCACGCCCCAGACCGGTGCGTCCACCTCGGCGACCGGCCAGGTGGTGGGCAGCCGGCCGCCCGGCTCGCGGGCGCCGGTGAGCACGTCGGCCAGCGCCGAGCCCGCCTCCTGGCCCGGGAACCAGCCGAGCAGCACCGCCGCGACCTGCTCGCGCCACGGCATCAGCACCGGCGCACCGGCGTTGACCACGACCACGGTGCGCGGGTTGACCGCCGCGACCCGGGCGACCAGCTCGTCCTGGCGGCCGGGCAGGGCCAGCGAGGCCCGGTCGACGCCCTCGCTCTCGACCTCCTCGGTGGTCGCGACGACCACCACCGCCACGTCCGCGGCGGCCGCGACGGCGACGGCCTCGTCCAGCAGTTCGTCGGCGGTGCCGACCGGCTCGCCGTGGCCGAGGGTGAACGAGACCAGGCCGAAGCCGGCGAAACCGCTGCCCTCCGGCAGCACGTGCCGCAGGGTCAGCGTGACCGGTGCGGTGCCGGCCAGCTCCAGTTCGAAGACGCGCTCCGGCGGGTTGAGGAACGCCGCCGCCGGGTCCTCGCCCTCCACCGGCACGATGTCGTCGAAGAGCACCGCGCCGTCCGCCTCCAGCACGAACCGGCCCACGCCCCGGATGCCCACCCGGTGGGTGCCCGTGCGCCCCGGCTGCAGGGAGCCGGAGACCTCGACGGCGGCCAGGTCGGCGAAGGAGAGGCGGTCCGGGAGCTGCCCGATCCAGCGGGCGGCGCCGTCCGGCAGCGTGGTGGTGCCGAGCTCGGCGCCGTCCCGGCCGAGGAAGCGGGCCTCGACCCGGGCGGCCAGCGGTCGCAGGTGGACGTTGGGGTCCGCGCCGACCGCGTGGGCGAGGGCGGTGGTCGGCGGGAGCGCGGCCCGCAGCCCCGCCAACGGGCTGACCACGTGGGTCGGGAAGACCTGCGCCGACCCGCCGCCTCCGATCCGGGCCTCCTGCGCGGCCGCGCCGATCAGCGCGACCGACCCGAGGCCGGCCGGGAGCGGCAGCACGCCGTCGTTGGCCAGCAGCACCATGCCGGCTGCCGCGACCTCGCGGGCCAGCGCCTCGCCGTCGATCGGCGCGGGCAGCGCCTCGGCCGGGACGGCGGCCGGCGCGTCGGCCAGCAGCCCGACCCGGGCCGCGAGCCGCAGCACCCGGCGGGCCAGCTCGTCCACGGTCTCCTCGGGCACCCGGCCGTCGCGGACCGCGCGGACCAGGTGCTCGCCGTAGACGGTGGCCGGTCCCGGCATGGCCACGTCCATCCCGGCCAGCGCGTCCCTGACGGTGTCGCGGGCGCCGGTCCAGTCCGAGACCAGGACCCCGTCGAAGCCCCACTCGCCGCGCAGGACGCCGTTGTTGAGCTCCTGGTGCTCGGTCATGAACTCGCCGTTGACCTTGTTGTAGGCGGCCATCAGGCCCCACGGCGAGGCCTTGCGGACGATCGCCTCGAACGGCGCCAGGTAGAGCTCGCGCAGCGTGCGCTCGTCGGCGCGGACGTCGACGGTGAAGCGGTCGGTCTCCGAGTCGTTGGCGACGAAGTGCTTGGGGGTGGTCCCCACCCCGCCGGACTGGACCCCGCTCACGAAGGCCGCGCCGATCTCGCCGGTGAGCAGCGGGTCCTCCGAGTAGGCCTCGAAGTGGCGGCCGCCGCGCGGGCTGCGGTGCAGGTTGACGGTCGGCGCCAGGACCACGTGCGCGCCCTTGCGGCGCGCCTCCTGGGCCAGCAGCTGGCCGGTGCGGTGGGCGAGCTCCGGGTTCCAGGAGGCGGCCAGCGCGGTGGGCGAGGGCACCGAGACGGAGGGGTCGTCCGGCGTCCAGTTCTCGCCGCGGACGCCGGCCGGGCCGTCGGACATGACCAGCCGGCCCAGGCCGATGGACTCGTCGGCCGGCAGCGACCACATGTCGGCGCCTGCCAGCAGCGCGACCTTGGCGGTCAGGTCCAGCTTGCCGAGCGCCGCCTCGACGGCCGCCTCGCGCACCTGCTCGTCGCCGTGCGCGTCGCCGTGCATCTCGCGGTGCCTGTCGCTCTGCTCCGGGCGACCGTTCTGCTGATTGGTAGTCATATCTCCCACACTGCGACTTTCGGGCTTCATCTGGAACAGCTTCCTTTCAGGTTTGCGGCGGGCGGGTCAGCGGACGGAGCGGATCGGCCGGATGGCCAGCGCACCGAGCACGGCGAAGGCGCCGCCCGCAGCGAAGAGCAGGTTGTAGCCGCCTACCCCGACCAGCACCGAAGCGACGAACGGCGCGACGATCTGCGGGCCGGCGTTGGCCACGTTCAGCACGCCCAGGTCCCGGGCGGCGTCCTCGGCCTTCGGCAGGACCAGGGTGACCAGCGCGTTGTCGACGGCGAAGAAGCAGCCGAAGGCCAGGCCGTTGACGACGGAGAAGACGACCATCCCGACGAAGGTCGGGCTGATGATCGGGATCAGCACGGCCAGGCCGGTGGTGGCGGCCGAGATGCCGACGAAGACCTTGCGGGCGTCCATCCGGTCCGAGAGCGGCCCGCAGATCGCGATCGAGACGACCATGGCGACGCTGCTGACCGGCGTCAGCACGGCCGCTGCGGCGGTCGCGCTCATCCCGTGCGGCAGGCTGATGTGGTCCTGCAGGATGTACAGCTGGTAGCCGCTGACGCCGAAGTACCCGAGGACCAGCAGCGCGCGGCCGATGAACGCCCAGCGGAAGTCGTGGGCACGCAGGCTGTCGGCGAAGGCGTGGACCTGTTCGCCGAGCGTGGCCGGAGCCTTGGGCGGGCGGCGCTGCTCCTTGCCGAGCACGGTGAACAGCACCGCTGCCGCCGCGACGACCAGGCCGAGCACCAGGTAGCCGGTGGCGAAGCTGCCGGAGAACGCGTTGGCGATGAGCACGCCGACGATGGATCCGATCGGCACGCCCAGTCCGACCGCCGCCGAGGCGATCCCGCGCCGGGCGACCGGCACCCGGTCCGGGATCACCGAGGTGATCGCGGCCTGGAAGACGTTCATCACGGCCTGGCCGAGGCACCAGGCGATGGCGACCAGCAGGATCGAGTTGACCGCGCCGAGCAGCAGCATCGCCGGGACCGCGAGCAGGCCGCCGCCGAGGATCCACGGGTTGCGGCGGCCGGACCGGTCCGAGAGCGCGCCCGCGACCGGGTTGAAGACGGTGGCGAAGACCGCGCTGACCCCGCCGATCAGGCCGAGCATGGCGACCTTGTGGTGCGGGGAGATCTGTTCGACCTGCAGCGGCAGCAGGATGCCGCCGACGCCGATGTAGAGCGCGTACATCGCCGAGTTGCCGGTGAAGAGCAGCGGCAGCAGCCCACGGGTGGGCGTCGGCTCGGCGCCGGCGGCGCCGGTGCCACCTGCGCCACCGGCGGCGGCAGCGGACTGCTCGGCCGGGGCCGGGTTCGGGGCCGGGTTCGGGGCGGGAGACAGGGTCGGGGTCGGGGTCGGTCTGGGGGTGGGGATCGGCTCGGAAAGGGCCACGTCGCCCTCCAATTCCTGAAGGTGGAGCTCGGTCGGGGGGCACCGCGGCGGCTGAGGGAGGCCGCCGCGGCAGGGGTCTCGCAACCCCGCGCCGCTCCTGCGTCCCGCTGGTTGCACCACACTGGTCACTTGCTGGTTACACGTGTCACCTGACACGTGTAACCACATGTTTAGCATTGGTTTCGGCCATTCACCAGCCCCCGCTCGTGGAAAGATGTGGAGCGCCATGAGCGAAACGTCATCTCCCGCGCCGACCAGCGCGGACATCGCCCGGCTCGCGGGGGTCTCCCGGGCCACCGTCTCCTACGTGCTGAACGACACGGCCGGGGTCCGGGTCAGCGAGCAGACCCGGCAGCGCGTCCGCGCCGCCGCGGACCAGCTGGGCTACGTCCCGCACGCCGCCGCGCGATCCCTGCGCGCGGGCCACTCCGGGCTGGTGCTGCTGGCCACGCCGGAGGTCACCTTCGGCCCGCTCTTCACCGAGTTCTTCACCGAACTGCGCGCGGGGCTGCGGAGCCACGGCTACACGGCCGTCCTCTACGGCAACCGCGCCGACCTCTCCGGCCGGGAGGCCGCCCGCGCCTGGGCCGAGCTGCGCCCGACGGCGGTGGTCAGCGGCCTCGCCGACGACCTGACGCCGGAGGGCCTGGAGATCCTCCGGCGCTCGGGCACCCGGGCCGTGCTGACCCTCGGCCCGCAGCAGGTCCCCGGCGTCCACGCGCTGGTCCTGGACCAGCGCGAGATGGGGGTGACCGCCGGCGCCCACCTGCTGGCGCGGGGCCACCGGGCTATCGGCGTGATCATGCCGACCGACGAGACCCTGCGCCTCTTCAGCGAGCCCCGCCTGGCGGGCGTCCGCGCGGCGGTGGGGGCGGAGGCCGGGGGAGCGGCGGACGGGGTCCGGGTGGAACCGCTGGACCTCGACTACACCGAGGAGTCGGCCGCGGCCCTCGCCGCGCGCTGGCGCTCACTCGGGCTGACGGCCCTGTTCTGCTACAACGACGAGTACGCGGCGCTGGTCCTGGCCGCGTTCCAGGACGCCGGCATCGCCGTCCCGGGGGAGGCCGCGCTGGTCGGTTCGGACGACCTGATGCTCGCCCGGGTGCTGCGCCCGCGGCTGACCTCCGTCCATGTCGCGCTGCCGCAGGGGCTGGTGCTGGCGGACCTGATCGACCGGCTGATCCGCGAGCCGGAGACCCCGGCGGAGACGCACCGGGTCGGCAGCGCCCGGATCAGCGTCCGCGACAGCGGCTGACGGCCCGGCCGGGTCCGGCCTGGGGCGGCCGGGCCGGGCGGCTACGGGACGATCTGCACGTCGTACCGGTCGCCGTCGAGGATCCGGTCGAAGGAGTACCAGTTGCCGAGCTTCGTGCCCGCGCTGGAACTGAAATCACCAGTCATCCCCGTAGGGCTGCGCCGGAGCGAGGGCCCGCGCCATCGTCGGGGAGCAGAGCGAGCGGCAGATCATGACCACGGTGATCCGGGCCTTCGGTTCAGTGACGATCCGATGGCCGCCCTGCCGTCGGGGTCCGTCGGTTCCTCTTCCAAGATCGCTCTGCTTGCCGCGGCGGCCAGGAGCGCTTGGGCGTGGGTGGGCAGCCCGAGCCGGTTCCAGTGAAAGATGACGTGGTAGCTGAGTACCTGGCGGAGCCCGCGTTCGAGAGCTCCGGTGCGGTTCGCTTCGCCGAGCTCTCGCCCGGCCCGGCGGAAGTCCTCAGCCCATCGCGCTGCCGGCATCAGAGGGCCTGTGATGCCGAACAGGGGACCGTCGGCTGAGGTGTCGGCGTGCAGAAGGTTGTGAACATCGCCGATCAGAGTGTCGAGTCGGCTGGTATCGGTTTCGCTGGGAAATGGACGTTCGAGGCTGACGCGGTGCCATACATCGCCTTGCTCATACCACTCGGCGCCTGCGGCGCGGAACATGGCGGTGCACAGGAGGACGGACAATTCGCGTTGTCCCAGGGGCACGGTCGGGGGGTTGAGGATCTGTGTGCTGTCCGCGTGGAAGAGAGTGTGCGCGACTGTCATGGCGAGGGGCCCGCCGAACGCGGGCTCTTCCGGCTCGTACACACTTTGCCACCAGCGTCGGACGGCACCGCCTTTGACAAGGTCGTCCAGGGCGATGGCGATGGTCGCGGCGGCGTTCCCCGCACTTGGGTTGTGGAGCCGCAGCCGCCAGCAGGGGTACTTGCGGATGAACCACCATGTGGCTCCGACGGCGGTCGCGCTGTGCAGGGCGGGTGCGAGCTTCGTGACGGCTGTGCTGCGGCTCGTGTCCCAGTCTTCGAACTCGATGTATGCCTGCCAGCAGTTCGCGGCGGCCTGTCGCTGGAGGGCGTCTCGGCCGGCCCGGTGGAAGGCGGCGACGGCTTCGGTCAGGTCTGCGGTCGGCAGGCCAGCGACTGAGGCGGACGCGGTGACCGAGATGCCGGCTAGGACGCGCAGGACTGCTGCCTCCACACGGGGAAGCTCGGGCAAGGGCTGACGCGGGTTCAGGTCCTGGGTGGTCAGTCGATCAGCAGGCATGCGTCCCATCCGGTGGTCGGGGGCTCGGCGGTGGTCGCGACGGCCAGGGCGAGGGTCGTTCCGGCGTGGCCGTTGAGGAACCCGATGGACAACGGCTCGGATCGCGCGTGGAGGGCGAAGGTCTTGGCCAGGGTGGGGAGGCGGGCGGTCAGGGCTGGGCTGATTGCGTCCCGGGCGGCCCGCCAGGCGCACTGGTAGAGGCCGGCCCAGCCGTGGCACAGGCCAGGGTCGGTGACCTGGGCCAGCTGAACCGGGTCGGCGAGGCAGTCGGCCAGGGCCTGCTCGAATCCGCGTTGCTTCTCAGGGTCGCCCAGCACGATCGCGGACAGCTGTCCGGCGCGGGCGATCGAGGGGGTGCCATAGCACCAGCTCGGTCGCCCGGCGCAGTGCTGTCGCGGCCGGCCCGTCGTGATCTCGGACAGTGTGATCGTCTCCGGCCACCACACCCCCTGGGGGCTGCCCTGCCTCCACCGCGACAGCCAGGCGTCCACCGTTCGGATCGCCTCCGTCTGCCCGGGGACGGTGAGTCCTTGCCGGGCTGCCTGGGCCAGCAGCAGGAGTGGGCCGGTGATTCCGTGTGCGGCACCGAAGTTCGCGTGCGGCTCGCCATGGAATGCTCCGCCTGCCCAGTGCGGGCCGTGGCCGACCCACCATCCAGGAAGCCGGCGGCGGTGGAGCTTGATGGGCCGAGTGAGGGCGACGAGGTAGGTCAGGACGTGTTCGAGGGCGTCGCTGCCGGGCTGGGTGCGGAGTAGCAGTGCTCCGATGCCGGTGAGGCCGTAGAGCAGGTCGTACTCGTGGAATGGCGCGGCGTCGGCGCGGCCGATGCGAGCCAGTCCGGCGGCCGCCCGCTGGTGTGCGATGTCGCGGACGTACCGGTCGAGGATTCGGCGAGGGGCCTGGTAGCGCTCGGCGGGGGCGGCGGCGGTGTGCAGGACGAACGCGAGGGCGGGTGCGCCGAGGAACAGTCCGGCGTCCGTGCTGCCGAGTACTTCGCCGCTGGTCGCTTCCTTGACCCAGGTGTGGGCTTCTTGCCAAGTACCCTTTCCGGTGCGGGCGCGCTCGATGTGGAGAAGAGCGGCTCCGGCTGCGCCGTCGGCAAGGGACTGCGCTGCCCAGAACGTCCCGTTGGTGCCCGGTGCGGTGCTGGATACGGTGTCGGTCTTCACTGGACCCACTTGGTCAGCAGTAGCGCGCAGGTTCGGGTGAGGTGCTCAGTGGTGCGCTGCATGGACCGGTCTGCCGCGACGGCGCGTAGGTGGTGGGCGTGCAGGAGGGACCGTAGGACGGTGGCGGGGTCGCGCTGGTGGGCGAGGACGTCGCGGTAGGTGCCGAGTGCTGTGGCTCGCTGAACCCATGCCTCGGCGATGGCGGTGCCCTCGGGGAGGAGAGCCAGAAGAGCGGAGGGGCCGTGGGCACTGGCGACGAAGGCGACCTCCTCGCGCAACTCCGGTTCGAGGGGGCCGCGGTGACGGGGCAGTATGTCCACGAGCAGCTGCATGGCGTTCTCCGGGGAACCGGTGAATCCGGAGGCGAGGTCGACCATACTGGCTGCCGCGAGGGCCTGCGGTTTGGTGCCGGCGCGGGCGGACCGGATCTGGGCGAGGGCCGCGATGGAGTCTGCGGTGAAGACCGCGTGTGCTGCCACGAGGGCCTGGCCGTAGCCGTACCGGCCGGTCTGCGGCTGGTAGTCGGTCAGGCTGAGTTGGGAGAGCAGGTGTTCGTCGCGAAGCCGGGCGGCCCAAGCCCCGATCCGCTGGACCACCTGACCTTGCTGTTCAGCGGACAGATGGAGGAACAGGTCGAGGTGCTGTTCGGAGTCGGGGCGGGCGGAGTCACGCCGACGCAGGAACCACCAGGCCGGCTCGTCGAGGGCGCGCAGGAGCAGTGGGAGATCCTGGGTGAGGATGTCGTCCCAGCGCTTCGGGTGGCCTGCCAGCTGGACGTGCAGGACGTCACCGGCCCCGGGGAGGTGCGCCTGCTCCGGCAGGGCGGTGTGACGCTGGGCGGTGCGGTGGGGCGGCTGCCGCAGGGCGAGGAGGAGCTCGTGGGGCTGGCCGAGCCAGCCGGAGGACTTCGGATCGGGTGCGCGGCGCAGCTCGACCCTGGCCGAAGCGGCGAGGCGGGCACGGAGCAAGTGGCGGTCCATCGGGCGGCCGAGGTCCAGGGGAAGGCGCTGCTCGCCGTCGACGAGGGCGACCTGCTCGGGCATCCGCCAGCAGGTGCGCCACCGGGCGAAGGCTGCCTCCCATGCGCGGAGTGGTGCTGTGCGTGGCGGTAGGGCGCTGGCGGGCAGCAGCCAGCGGGGCTGGGCGAGGATCGTGCGCCGGTAGCGCACGCCGGGCAGGTAGGGCATGGCGGTGGCTACCCCGAAGTCGAAGCCTGTGTAGACCGCACAGCGGGCCGTGGCCAGTTCGGCGAGGAACCGGGCAAGGGGCGGGGTGTGGCGGCCTGCTTCCAGAGCGTGCAGGACGTGTGGTTTCAGGTGTCGGCCGGTGGACAGTTGGACGAGGTGGAACTGCTGGATGTCTATGGTGACCGCCACGTCCGCGAGGTCGATCACTGCGCCCTCGGTGGGCTGGTGCTCGCCCAGGGCGAGGACGTGTGGGAGCAACTGGGCGCAGCGCACGAGCATGTCGTCGCGGCGGCGGCGCGGCGCGAACGACAGCTGTACCGGTGTGCTGCCGGGGCCGGTGAAGCTGCTCGCCCACTGGGCGCGCTCGGTGTCGTTCAGGAGGTGGGTGAAGCGTCCGGCCATGCTGCTGGCCGGGCGCGGGGCACCCGTGACGGCGAGGTGGAACCGGCCCCGGTCCAGGTCGTTGAGGGTCGCGGCATGGATCTCCACGCACACCTCAACCCGTGCGGGTGGCACGATGTCGTCCTGGCCGTCTCCGAGGTCGGCGATGAGCGTGTCGGTCAGCTCGATCTCTTCACGGTGCTCCATCACGGCTTGCTGGAGCAGGTTCAGTAGCCGTCCGTCGCGGTCGGTCGCTGGACGGACGGGGCTGGTCCGGGCGGAGCCCAGGTAGTCCGCCGGCATCCCGAGGCCGTTGTCGGCTACGAGGTCGAGGGCGGGGACGAGCGCGCCGACGCCGTAGCGGGAGCGGAAGCGGAAGAAGTAGTCGCGCCACCGCGCGGACCCGTACGGCCGGGCGGACAGGAGCACCAGTGCTGTGGCAGCCGCCTCGGCCTCGCGCACCACCGCGTCTGGTATCCGGACCTGGGCGCCGAGTCGGGTGTCGACCATCAGTGGCGCGGTCTCGCCGTCCTGCACCGCGCGCATCCGCTCTGTCAGCTCGGGGACGTGTACACCGGGGGTGGTCAGGGCGTAGCTGATGGCGGTCAGCTCGGCGGCCCGGTGGGCGACGGAGGGAAGCTCGTGGGCTCGCACGTCGGCCAGAACGCGGCAAAGGTGGGTCAAGGCGTCGGGCTCGGTCATCGGAGGCCACAGCGCGGTGACGAGGATCTGCAGTTCGACCAGCCCGGACAGCAGACTGTCAATCTTCTCGTCGGTCGCCGTCGGGAACCGGTTGGTGAGCGCCACCCGTAACTCCCGGTAGAGGATGGGCCGAGCCGCTTGCTCCAGGGCGAACACGACCGGTGCCGTGGCGCGGACCGACACCTCTTCCGGAGGCATCAGCAACTGCTCACCGCCTGCCGGTACGCCCGTCACCACGACGCGGTCCCCGCGTGTGGTGACGGTGTTGTTCGAGAGCAGTGGCAGGCGCTCCAGTAGCTCGGGGACCCGCTCCAGCCGCGCTATGACGTCCGCCAGCCAGGCTCCGTCCGGGCGCAGCACCCTGTCGTGCTGCTGCGACCACAACACCCGAGCGCTGCGGCCGGCCGTCACGCCGGTGATGCCGGCGAAGGCCCCGAAGGGGGTCGGCCGGCGCTGCCAGCGTGCCAGGTAGGAAGCGAGGGACAGTGCGAGGCGGCGGATCTGCCGGGGGCTGCTGCCCGGTCCAGCGCGGCCGATCTCCCGCCCGAGGACGGGGCTGGCCAGGGTCACGGCCTCGCGGACCTCCGGGTGCCCCCACACCTGGGTGAGCCACCGGCGGGCCTGGTCCGTGGCGTCTTCGGCGGCCAGGTCGATTCCGGCCGTGAGGTGGAGCCCTGCGGGGTAGGTGCTGGCGCGCAACATCGCAGCCCCGGCCCAGCGGTACTTCGGTATCGCGGTCACGGCTGAATCTCCCGTATCTCCGTTGGTGCTTCTCCAGGTGGTGCGGGTGGACCGGACAGTCGCCGGTCCACCCGCGAACCCGTCAGGCCCTGGTCAGGAGGGTTCCTCGGTTGACGAGTTACAGGCGCTGGCGCCGGTCGCGCAGGTCGTTCCACAGCCGTCACCGGTGGAGCACATCAGCTTGCCGCCGGGGTGTGCGGCGACCACCACCCGCACGTCCAGGGCGAACGGGTCCTCGGTCTCGGTCGGGGGGTGCTCGGTCAACATGGCTGTCATGGCGATCACACTCACTTCCTGTTGGCTGACTGGGTGTTGCGGGATGCCTAGCCCTGGGGCTTCGCCTCGGGCCAGGAGATCGTGATCCGGCTGTGCCGCTTGTCGAACACCCAGTCGCCGCTCAGGTCCTCGTCGGGGGTGCCGGCCGGGAAGACAGCGAAGGTGGGGCCGGGTCCGCGGCGCTGCTCGCGGTCCCACGTCCGGATCTGCTGGGTGATGTCGCAGGCGAGTTCGTGGGCCTGCGGACCCAGGGCGTGGACGCCGAATTCGAAGTTGCCCTTGTCGGTACGCCGCGAGGTGATGTAGCCGAACGAGTTGGCCTTCACGGCGGCCATCGAGAAGTGCTTGTTGGCCGGGGCGACGATGCCGGTGTCCAGGTCCGGGTCGACGGCCATGGTGCAGTAGCCGGACAGGTGCGATGCGAGCCAGAGCTGGAGTGTGTTGAACGGCTCCTGCGGGGCCATCTCCACCCCGGTCCACTCCTCGAACCGTTCCGTGCGCACGGCGTTGTCGAGGTCGCCGGGGTTGCCCGTTACCTCGTCGTCGAATTTCAGACCGATCTCGTCGGTCCCGGCCACGAGCAGTACCTGCGTGGGGTGCTCGTCCTCACCCTGCATCGGCACGAACCCGCACACCCGCACCGACCTGCTCTCCAGCCGCTCGCTGTGGCGGGCGAATGCGATCGAGCGGGTCAGCCCTCGGACTCTCAGCGGCAGGACCAGGACTCCGTCGCCGGTCAGCTGGTCGAGCCAGGCGGGTGCGATGTCCCAGGCACCGGCGGTCACCAGGATCGCATCGAACGGCGCCCGGTCCGGAACGCCTGCGGCGGCGTCCCCGGTCACGACTCGGACGCTGTCGTAGCCATGCTCCTTCAGCAGGCGGGTCGCGCGCTCGGTCACCTCCGGGTCGATGTCGATCGTCGTCACCTGGCCAGTGGGACCGACCAGTTCGGCGATCAGCGCGGCGTTGTAGCCACCGGAGCCGATCTCCAGCACGTTCATGCCCGTCGTGACGCCGGCCTGTTCCAACATGAACGCCTGGATCTGCGGCGCGGACACCGAGCTCGTCGTCACCCCGTACTCGTCGGTCCGGGTGGGCACCGCCTCGAACCAGCTGTACGCCTTCTCCAAGGTCGCCTCGGGGGCGAACTCGTGACGCGGGATCTTCCTCAGCGCCGCCTCCAGGACGGGGGAGGTCAGATCGCCGGACTCCTTCAGATTCCTGATCATCTCCTCCCGCAGGCGGGCGGCATCGTCTTCGAGGGTGGACGGGCTCATGCTGGTGCCTCTCATGTGGAGCGAAGTGCTGGTAGGCGGTCGGTGGTCAGGTGTCCGACGTCAGGATGTCGGGTCCGGACGACGCGAAGGGGGACTTGGCGGCCGTGGCGCACGGACGCGGTGCCTGGGCTACGGCGGGAATGGTGTCGCTTTCGGAGGGAACCTTGGTGTCGGCCGTGCCTGCGCGGCTCAGGCGATGCGAAGGCACAGCTGGGGCTCAGGTGACTGCTGACGGCAGGCCAGGGCGGAGCCCGGAGCCGGGTCGGTCGGGTCGGCGGTCGACGAGCACGTGCAGGGCTCTTGGGTCGCGGCGCTCGTGTAGCAGCCGCAGTCCTCGGTGCTCTGCGCCACGGTCGAACCGTCCTCGGAGGGCGTGAGCATCGAGGGGGACAAGGACACAGCCGGTGGAAGTTCTGCGGCGGTGCGACTGGATGATCGGCATGTCCATAACTGTGACCGCGTGACCGCAGATCGTGAACGCCCGAGGTGTAGCACTTCACGAAGTCGCATCCACCGGACTGCTACGGCTCGTAGAGGTTCTGATGAAACATCAGCGAACAATGACGGAGGTCCCCAGGATCGCGGCCAGTTTGCGCACCCTGGAGGTGGTTGCATGCCCGGCATGGGCCCGCTGCATGATCACACCGGGAAGGGCCTGGTGACGGGCCCAGTCGGGGTGCGCTGAACACACCTCAAGCAGGGTGTCCAGGGATGCGTCCCACTGGCGGGTGTCGACCTGTGCGAGCGCGACGTCCAGCTTGAAGCGGTTGCGTGCGGCCTGGGTGAGCGAAGACAGGCCGGTCATCGACGTGGCCAGTTCCAGGGCCTTGCCCGGCTGGCCGGTCGACACACTGATCCCCACAGCTTGTGCGGTGACAGCGGCAGGGCCGAACGCGGTCCCGTTGACCATCACGTCGCGGCCCATCCGCGCGGCCACCGCTTGCCCCTGCGACAGCAGGTCAGCCGCCGCACTGGTGTCCGTCATCCGGGCGGCGACCACGGCCGCGAACACCACATGCCATCCGTACGCCGCCAGCAGGGCCGGATCTCGGTCGGCGTACCGGGGCTCGATCAACAGGTACGAGGCTTCGGCCGTCTCCTGAGCCTGGACGAGTCGCGAATCGCGCAGGTAGATCCAGGACCGGCCGGAGGCGACCATTGCAACCCGCACGGGGTCCTGTGCCTGCTCTGCCTGCATCTGGGCGTGCCCGATGGCGGCGTAAGCCAGGTCCCTGGCACCGAACTGGTTTGCGACGTAGGAAGCCAGGCGGTAGGCGTCGGCCATGATCCCGCGCGCAGTGCACACCTCGTCGCTGGAGGCAGCATGCAGTGCCGCAGCGGTTTGCAGAATGGCCGGGGCGGCAAGTTGGCCGGCACGGACAAACTGCCCGTCGCGGTAGGTGTCCCATGCGGTCGTCAGGTTCCGTGCGAGGACGGTAGGTTCCGGTGGCTCAAGGTCGGCATGAATCCTGGCGGCTGTGTCGTGTACCGCACGGGACAGCTCCCGCAGCATCGCCCGGTCGCTCCCGCTCATCGACTGCCGCGGCGCCTGCTGGCCCAGGATTACCGCCACGTCGGTGTGAAGGGCGGCCGAGATCAGCAACAGCGATGGCAGGCCGACGCTCCCGCCACCTTCCAGCTTGCGGATCGTTGCCACCGACAACCCAGCAGCGTCTGCGAGTCGCTCCTGGGTCAGCTCGGTTCCCCGCAGCAACTTCACCCGCTGCCCTGTCGTGTAATCACCCCACTGAGCCACGTTCCCGCCGTCCCTCCGCGCGCATGCCCGTACTTGGAAGGTACCCGCACGGCACCGCTCCTGACCCACGAACGGCGCCGGCGTCAGACAATCGTGGCGCGGCGATGGCGGTAGCCTCGGGAGGAGCGCCAGGAGGCGGGGCCGGGAGCACCGTCGACGTCGTGTACTGCTGAAGAGGCAGTGTTCCGGCCATGCGCTATTCCTCGGGCGGACATCGCGTAGGTTGCTGAGACAGGCGATTCCGTAGGTTCGAGGTGCAACGCAACGGAAGCGGCCCCCGACCTGGCGAGCGGTCGAGGGCCGGCGCGGCCGGAGGCTGCGGTTAAGACGTCTAAGTTCGTGGCGGTGATGTTCTGCGCAGGCACCAGGACCTGGTCGTTGTAGTAGTTCATCGTCAGGTGGAGGGTCGTCGTCCCAGTTTTGCTGGGAGTGACCATGATCCTTACGGAGGCAGCCTGCCCGGGCTGAAGGTACTCGTTGGTCGCGTGGTCGTCGAAGGTGAAGTCGGAGTCAGCCTCCTTCGTGATCGTCAACGGGGACGTTAGAAGCGATTCCCAAACCGATGGTCGCGGCTGCCGCTCGAACTTCCTTGCGTATCAGCCCCGTTCGGGTGATCGCTCCGCGGCCGGCGCATAGGAGAAGGGCCTCCTGCACAGTTCGGTGGTGTCGAGTCAACGAACAATCAGGAGGCCCTAGTGTCCCACTGTGGCGTGCGCACCCCGTCCGCGTCCAGCTCCGGCGTTTCGTGCGATTGCCTCGCACACCGGCTCGGGAATGCCGTCGACCAGCCGGAACGGACCCGCCGCTACGGCTCGGACCTGACCGACGCGGAGTGGGTGGTCGTGCGGCCGCTGCTGCCGGTCCCGGCCTGGCTGAACGGGCAGGGAGGACGGCCGGAGGGCTTCTGCCACCGTCAGATGTTGGACGCGGTGCGGTACCTGGTCACCGAAGGCGTGCGCTGGGCCAGCCTGCCCGCCGACTTCCCCCACTGGCGGGCCGTCTACCGGTTCTTCCGCCGCTGGCGCGACAACGACTTCATCAAGGAGCTCTACGCCCGGCTGCGCAAGATGCTGCGCGAGCTGGCCGGGAAGAAGGAGGAGCCCACCGCGGCGATCATCGACTCGCAGTCGGTGAAAGCCGACGCCACCGTCGGCGCCGCCACCCGGGGCTACGACGCGGGCAAGAAAATCAACGGCCGCAAGCGGCACATCGCCGTGGACACCCTGGGCCTGCTGCTGGTCGTGATGGTCACCGCCGCCTCGGTCAAGGACAACGACGCCGGCCGCGACCTCCTGGAACGCCTGCGCGCGCGCCACCGCCACATCGCTCTGGTCTGGGCCGACGGCGGCTACACCGGCTGGCTGGTCTCCTTCGCCCACGCCGTCCTGGCCATCGCGCTGACGGTCATCAAGCGCAGCGACGACGCCAAGGGGTTCGTGGTGCTACCCCGGCGCTGGGTCGTGGAGCGCAGTTTTTCCTGGCTGATCCGGGCCCGCCGACTGGCCAGGGACTACGAGACCCGTATCGACAGCGCCGAGGCGATGGCCTGGTGGGCCGCGTCGATCCCGGCCACCCGCCGCTTGGCGCGCTCCGGCCAGCCGGCACCGCGCCGCGTCAAGCGACCCGCGGCCTGAACAGCCCCGGCCGCTCCTCCCTCAGCCAGCCGCACCCGACCAACCGCTTCGCCCGAAACCGCGCCGCCTGCTCCTTCGCGTCGGAGGACGGCCAGCCAAGATGATCGCGCATGGCCCGCGCCCGCACCCCCTCCCCGCCACCAGCGGCATCCTCCTGGACCAGAGCCACGATCCGCGCGCAGTCCGACGGCAACACCTCGACCCCCAACCCCTCGCGCCACAACGGGACCTCCACCCGCGGCCCGACAACTCCCACGGCCGGCACCGGCACCGTCACCGTCACCGGCGCACCGACCGCACCGACCGCACCGACCTCCTCGGCCGCCTCGGCCAGGGCCTCGACAGTCTCCTCGCGGGCGATGACCGCGCGCCGCGCGGCCTCATCCGCCTCGACCAGCGCGGCCTGAAGCCGCTCCAACTCGCCATGCAGTTCCTCCGCCCGAGCCAACGCCACCCGCTCGCGCCGCTCCAGCACACCAAGCACTGACGGCATCCGCCACCTCCCCGTACACCCCGCACCGACACAACGGTCCGAGCATGCCTACCGGGCGACGGCCACACACCTCACCTGGGAAAACGTGACCCTACCTTCGGTTTGGAAATCGCTTCTTATGACCGTCTCCATGTTGTTGACGAAGTGGTAGGCGCACGAGTACGTCTTTCCGATGGTCACCGTGTCGGGCAGGGCAGGCAGGGCTGAGGGCCCAGCCGATCGGGTCTTCCATCGTGGCTCCTTCATCGTCATCACTAGGCTGCTCGGGCCCGGTGTGGCCAGGCCGGGTCGGATGGCCACGAAGATCGAGCCTACTGATCTTGAGCACCGGGTTTAGCGGATCCGACCCATTGACGCAACATCAGTTCGACTTGCGGGGGCGAGGTACTCCGCCCGTTGCCTGTCATGGGTCCGGAAGAGGCGCTGTTCAGCCTGCGCTAGTCGGACGTCTGGACGGCGTCGCGTTCGGCGTCCAGGCGCAGATCCCGCAGACGGGCGGCGAGGCGCTCACGAGCAGCTTGGGCGGAGGAGGATGGGATGGGCACGGTGCGTCAGTGGGGCCGGTAGTCCGAATGCGGCACCGCGCGCTCCCACGCCGACGCGAAGGCGTCGGCGCACAGTTTCAGGGTTGCCGGCGCCTCGCACAGCTCGTTGCCGACGGCCTGCCCGCTGCCGGTGAAGTGGTTGAAAACCGCGAGCCGTTGATCGAACAACCAGTAGTCGTTGCCCGGCAGCGCGAGGTCCGAGGCAAGCCGCCGGGGCAGCCAGCGGACCTCCTCGCCCGCCGCGACATTGGTGTACGTCACGTCGTACTCGAAGCGGATGTACTCCGTGACCGGCTCGGAGACGATGCGGGCCCGTCGGACCCGGACGCCCCTTGCGACGGCGGCCTCGATGGATCCGTGCCACCAGGGCGCCCACCATGCCTCTCGGTCGGCCGGATCGACGGCGCGGCCGGCCTTCCAGTCGGCGAACTCGGGGTCGTCCACGGCGTAGGAGTCTCGCATCTCCAGGTGCAGGACCGACTGCTCGGCCGAGCTGAACAGTTGCGTCCAGTGCTCCTGAGCCAGCGGCTCAAGCGACGGGTCCGCTGCCACTGTTGACCTCCGGGAAGACCTGCGTCATGCGCCGGGGAACTCGATCACGGTTCCGTGCGCGGGGATGTCCATGTGGGAGGAGTGCTCGGAATCGCCGCCCCCCGGGGGGCGGCGCGTGCCCGTCCGGGGCTGGTCAGTTCTCCAGGGCGCGGGCCATCGGCAGGGTGTCCGAGGTCTGCTGGAGTCGGGCGATCTTCCCGTCGCGCAGGGTGAAGAAGTGGGCGAACCTGGACGTCGTCGCGTTGCCGCTGCGGGTGGTCCCGAGGTAGCGGCCGAGGGTGATGACGTGGTCCCCGTCCTCGAAGAACTCGTCGGCCACGGCGCGGAACTCGCTGAATTCGCCGAAGAAGGGGAAGAAGTCGTCGATGATGCTGTCCAGGCCGTCGTAGACGCCCCCGCGAGGGAAGCTTTCGACCACGTCCCACTGCGCATCGGCGGCCACCACCGACCTGATGACCTCCAGGTCCCCCTTGGCGTCGTAGAACCGGCGCACGATTGCGACTTGGGGTGAGTCGGACATTCGGATTCCTCCGTCACGGATGGGTGATCACGGCCGCAAGCACGATATTCCAGGTGCCGGCGGGCCGGTGTCCGAAACGCTCAATCGCGCAGGAAGGATTCCAGCGCGGTGGCGAACGCGACCGGGATCTCGTACATGGGGTAGTGGCCGGAGTTGGACAGGACCTCCAACTCCGCGTCGGGGTAGTGCGTCAGCCAGGTGGCCCGCATCACCGGGGCGGAGAGGGAGGGGTCGTGCTCGCCGACGAAGACCTTCACCGGCAGTCGGCTGCCGGCCACCTTGGCGGCGAAGTCCGACGTGCTCCAGTCGGTCAGGTAGGAGGCGAAGGCCTCCTTCCGGGAGCCGGTCACGGACCGCTCGGTCATCTGGTCGAGCCAGACCGCGTTGGCCCGGTTGCCGGTCACCAGGTCGAGAATCGCCCGCCGGTTGGCCGGGCGCTCGGCGGCGCCGTGAAACAGGTCGTGGGCGTCGCCGTCCAGCGGGAACGCCGAGGCGGGAACCGGTGCGACGCCGACCAGTCGGCGCACCCGCCCCGGCGCCTCGGCCAGCACCAGCTGCGCCGCCTTGCCGCCCATCGAGTGCCCGACCAAGGAGAACTCCTCCCAGCCGAGTTGGTCGGCCAGCGCCAGTACGTCCCGGGCGATCTCCGCCAGCGTGTACTCGCCGGCGACCTCCCTCCGCAGGCCGTACCCCCGGTAGTCGAGGAAGGCGTAGGAGAACGTGTCGGTGTCCAGGTAGTCCAGGAAGGAGCCCCAGTCCGCGCTGGTGCCGAACCAGTCGTGGAGCATGATGACCCGCTGGGAACCGGTCCCGATGGTGCGGTGATCGACCGTCATGGTGGCTTTCCTCCAAGGGTGGTGGAGATGGTGCGACTGCAGACGTTCCCGCGCCGGGCCGGAGGCAAACGAGCCCGCCCGGGACGAGGTGCGTCGGGGCCGGTCGACGGATCTAGGCGGCGGGCCCGGGTGATGTTGATATGTACATTACTGCCGCATCCTATGGACCCTTCATGCCCCCATCCGTATGATCCTGCTCGAAGTCGATGAAAAACATCAAAAATGAGCAGAGCCCTGCTCGCCGACTGCACCGTGCGCCTTCGCCGCTCTCAGCCGCCGCCGAAATCTCGGCCTTCGCGGTCCACGCGATTGTGATGACGGAGGATCCATGTACGTTCCCCATCCGCCCGGCGCCTCAGGACCCGCCCGCCGCCGCCTCGCGACCATGCTCGCCGTGGCGCTGGCGATGCTCGGACTTGCCGTGCTGACCAGTGGTCAGAGTGCGCACGCCGCCGCCGCGCAGGCGACACCGTCGGGCTCGATGAGCGACATCGTCCCGCTTCCCGCGGTGCTCCAGCCGAACACTGCGGCCTCGTACCAGATCACGTCCGCCACGGTGATCTACACGGACGCCGGTTCATCGGCCGCGAACCAGGTCGGCCAGTACCTCGCCGGAATCCTGGACCCCTCGACGGGCTACGCCCTGCCGGTGACGCCGACCAGCGCCGCGCCGACCGGCGGGATCGCGCTGCTGCTCTCCGGGGCGCCCGGCTCCGTCGGGGCACAGGGGTACGAGCTGGACGTGACCGACACTGGCGTGGTCATCCGCGCCGAGCAGCCGGCGGGCCTGTTCGCCGGGGTCGAGACGCTGCGTCAGATCCTGCCCGCGCAGGTCGAAGCGTCGACCGTGCAGCCGGGGCCGTGGACGGTTCCCGGGGGCCACGTCCTCGACTATCCGCGACTGGCCTACCGCGGCGCGATGCTCGATGTGTCCCGGCACTTCTTCACCGTCGCCCAGGTCGAGCAGTACATCGACCAGCTCGCCCTCTACAAGATCAACTATCTGCACCTGCATCTGAGCGACGACCAGGGCTGGCGAATAGCGATCAACGGCTGGCCGAACCTGACCACCACCGGCGCGTCCACCGAGGCCGGCGGCGGTCCTGGCGGCTACTACACCCAGGCGCAGTACCAGCAGATCGTCGCCTACGCGCAGTCGCGGTACATCACGATCGTGCCCGAGATCGACATGCCGGGGCACTTCACCGCCGCCCTGGCCTCGTACGGCGAGCTCAACTGCAGCGGCGTGGTGCCCGCGGTGGACACCAGCACCGGCACCATCGGCAACTCCCTGTGCACCACCGCGCCGGTCGCCAGGACCTTCATCGACGACGTGGTCGGCCAGCTCGCCGCGATCACCCCCGGGCCCTACATCGACCTCGGCGGCGACGAGTCCGTCGGGGTCAGCGCCGCGAACTACGCGACCTTCATGACCTGGGCCCAGCAGGACGTGGTCAAGTACGGCAAGATCCCGTTCGGTTGGGACGCGATCACCGGGTCGACGCTGGAGCCCTCCACCGTCGCCGAGTACTGGGGGGCGACCGGCGCCGCGCAGATGGCGACCGCCGCCGCGAACGGCACCCGAATCATCATGGCTCCCGCGTCGAGCGCCTACATCGACCAGAAGTACACGAACAGCAGCATCATCGGCCTCAGTTGGGCCGGCAACATCGACATGGAGACCGCCTACGGCTGGGACCCGGCGACCTACCTGGCCGGCGTTCCCGCCTCCGCGATCTACGGCATCGAAGCCCCGCTGTGGGCCGAGACGGTCGACACCCTGCAGGACATCGACTACCAGGCCTTCCCCCGGATCACCGCCTACGCCGAACTCGGCTGGTCGCCGGAGGCCGTGACCGGCGCGAGCGGCGCGTATGCGAACTTCGCCGACCGCGTGGCCGCGCAGGGCCCTCGCTGGGACGTCATGGGCATCACCTACGAGCACTCCACCGAGATCCCCTGGCAGGACGGGCCCACGGGACCGTCCGGACCCGTCGTCTCCCAGGAGAACGACACCTGCCTCGACACCGGCACCGCGACCAACCCCGACGGCGACGGCGCGCTGCTCGCCCAGATCGACAGCTGCTCCCCGGGCGCGGCCGGGCAGCGGTGGACCGCGGCCACCAACGGCACGCTGACCCTGGGCGGCCAGTGCCTGGACGTCACCGGAGGCTCGACGGCCGCAGGCACCCCGGTCGAGCTGTGGGCCTGCGACGGCGGGGCGAGCCAGCAGTGGCAGACCGACGGCGGCCAACTGCTCAACCCGCAGTCCGGCCTCTGCCTGACGGTGTCGACCGGCACGGACGCGCCGGGAAGCACACTGTCCGTCAACACCTGCGCCAACTCCAGGGCGCAGTGGTTCACCCTTCCCGCCGGAGCCGGCGGCGCCGGGCCGACCGGGCCGGTCGGCTCCGGTATCACCGGCATGTGCCTCGACGCCTCGGGCGGGAACTCGGTCAACCTGACCCCCGCCGACCTCTACGCCTGCAACGGCTCGACCGCGCAGCAGTGGTCGCTGGAGTCGGACGGCACCATCCGCACGCTCGGCATGTGCCTCGACGTCTACGGCGGCGGCCGTACCAGCGGCACCAAGGTCGAGCTCTACAGCTGTGAGAGCGGTGACGGCTCCCAGCAGTGGCGGTGGTCGAGCAACGGAACCTATGGCGAGTCGCTCACCAATCCGCAGTCGGGACTCTGCCTCGACGATCCCGGAGCCACCACGACCCAGGGCACCCAGTTGCAGATCTACTCCTGCAACGGAACCCTCGCCCAGGTCTGGCGACTGCCCTGACCTCCGTCGACCGACGACCCCTGGAGCACTGGGGTGACGAACCGGCGTGCGACGGGTCGCTCGTTCGGAGGGCGGAACCCCCGGGGTGACCGGGCGTGGTGCTGGATGGGCGGAAGCATCGGCGGTGGTCTCCCACCCTGTTGGGGGTGGTCCGCCGATGCCTCCGGGGAGGGGCCCGGGGTCAGCTCAGTGGCACGAGCCCTTCCCCGGGCCGCCGAGCTGGAAGGAGGTCGGGGTGACCCTGCCGAAGTTGTAGTGGTCGGGGCTGGTCGCCTTCACGGTGAGGTCCGGGGCGTCGGTGCTCCCGTACAGGTGGAAGCCGGCGATCCAGGACGACCCGCGGCTGCTGCCGAAGCGGCCGTCGCCCATCTGCGTGCAGGACGGCACGTCCGTGGCGTTCTCGGCGACCTCGCCGAAGGCGGTGACCATCTGGGCGCTGGTGTAGCTGCCGTTCCACAGCGACCCGGGGAAGTAGCCCACCTTGGCGTCGTTGTAGTAGATCCACCAGTCCCCGTGCACCAGCCGGATGGAGAACTCGGCCGAGCGCCCGGTGGGCAGCCGCATGCCGGGCACGATCCGCTTCGACACCTGGACGAAGCCGCAGCCGTTGTAGCAGGACTCCTGGCCGTTCACCCAGTGGTAGACGAACAGGTGCGGCTTGTAGTCGCCGTTGGTCTCCGGGTCCACCGTCCAGCCGACCTCCACGGTCGAGGTCTGGTCCGCGTTCTGCAGCGCCAGTTCCTGGAGCGAGTGCTCGTCGGCCTGCGTGTGGTCGACCACCGGGTCCGCGATCTCCATGCGGATGCTCGCGCCGGTCGCGGTGGTGGTCTGGCGTCCGTAGACGTAGTCGAAGCAGGACCCGTACCAGCAGGTCGGGTTGTCCGTCCCGGTGGCCGCCGCGACCGACGGGGGAGCGCTGGGGCGACCGGGCCGGCGGCCTGGGCGGGCTGCCCGGACAGCAGCGCCAGCATGGTGGTGGCGGCCAGCAGGCCGCCCGCGAGTGACGTACGTATGTGCATGGGTGCTCCTTGCTCAGGGGGTGGATCGGAGGGTGGGTCAGGGGGTGGGTCAGGGGGTGGAAAGGGCGCGTCCGTGGAGGGACGGCGGGTCAGCAGGCCCCGCCGGGGCCGCCGAGTTGGAAGGAGGTCGCGGTCGCGCTGCCGGCGTCGTACTCCCCGGGGTCGGTGGCGGAGACCGAGAGTGAGGGAGCGTCGGCGGACCCGAACAGCTGGAAGTCGGCGATCCAGGAGGAGCCGGAGCCGCTGCCGAAGCGGCCGTCGCCCATCTGCGTGCAGCTGGTCGGGTCGGTGGCGGCGACTTCGCCGAAGGCGGTGACCAGCTGCGCGCTGGTGTAGGAGCCGCCCCACAGCGAGCCGGGAAAGTAGCCCACGGCTTGGCTGTTGTAGTAGATCCACCAGTTGCCGCCGGAGTACAGGACGGCGTACTCGGCCGCGACGCCGGAGGTGACCGCCATCCCGGGCCGCACCGAGGTGGACACCTGGACGAAGCCGCAGCCGTTGTAGCAGGACTCCTGGCCGTCCACCCAGTGGTAGACGAACAGGTGCGGCTTCGAGTCGCCGTTCGTCCCTGGATCGACCGTCCAGCCGACCTCCACGGTTGAGGTCTGGTCCGCGTTCTGCAGCGCCAGTTCCTGGAGCGAGTGGCCTCCGGGCTGGGCGCCGTCCAGCGTGGGGGTGGCTTGGAGCATCGTGACCGAGGCACCGGTCGCGGTGGTCGTCTGGCTGCCGGCGACATAGCTGAAGCAGGAGCCGTACCAGCAGGTCGCCGCCTGCGCGGCAGGTGCCGGCAGGGCAGTCGCCGATATGACGCCCGCGGCGACTGCCGCCACGGTCACGAGTCTTCGCAAGAACACGGTTGACCCCCTTCTCGTTCATCCGTCGACGAGCAGCGCCGCGGATGTAAGTGAGCAAGTAAGTTCACTTATGCGAGTGCTTAAGTTAGGGCCCCCGGCGGCCTGCGGCAAGGCTTTCTGAAGGATCGTCTGTGATAGGACTGGGAGCTCCGCGTCGGTCGGTCGGCGCCAGACGCAGGAGGTGGGCACCAATGCCGGCGGGAAGCGAGGGTGCGGTGCAGCGCGGGAACGCGGACGGCGCGGCGCAGCGCGGGGATGCCAAGGAGGTCGGTTCCCGCATCCAACGGCTGCGGACAGAACGTGGACTGACTCAGCGTCAGCTCGCTGAGCCGGAGTACACCGCCGCGTACGTCTCCACCGTCGAGGCGGGCAAGGTCCGCGCCTCCGACACGGCCCTGCGCTATCTCGCGGGCAGGTTGGGCACCAGCTACGAGCAGTTGGCCCTGGGCCTGCCGGCCGGCCTGCGCACCGAGCTCCGCCAAGGGCTCGCCGAGGCGATCGGGTTGCTGGACGGTGGATCCAACGGGCAGGCCGAACCTCTGCTCGGCGACCTGCTCCAGCAGGCCGAGCGGTACGGGCTGGCCGACCTGGAGTCCGAGCTGCGGGTGGCGCTCGGCACCAGTCTGCTGCGCCGGGGGGACCTGGCGCAGGGCCGGGCGCAGTTCGAGCAGGCCCAGGCACTGCTCGCGGACGAGCCATTGCCCCGACGGGTGAGTGCGATCCGGGGGCAGGCCATCGCCCACCATCTGGAAGGCGACGTGCGTTACGCCTGCTACCTGCTGGAAAAGACGATCAACGAGCTCAACGGCGGCGGCCTGCCCGACCCGGCGGCGCTGCTGCTGCTCTACACCTCGATCATCACCCCGTACATGGACATGGGCGCGTACGAGCGGGCGGCCAAGGCCGCCGAACTCGCGCTGGACCTGGCGCCCCAGGTGCCCGACCCGGTGGCGGTGGCCGGACTGCACCGCTCGGTGGCCCGCACCCTGGCCGCGCGCGGCCAGTTCGATCAGGCCGAGGAGTACCTGATCAAGGCTCAGGGCGTCTACCAGCAGTGGGAGATCCGCGCCGAGCTGGCGCAGTGCCACTGGATGCGCGGCTACCTGCACACCCAGCACGGACGGCTGGCGGAGGCCGAGGACGAGCTGCGGACCGCGCTGGACATGCTGCGCGCCACCGGGGCCGTGTTCCATGCGGTGCAGGTCGAGGTCGAGTTGGCCGACGTCCGCTGGCGGCGCGGCCACGGCGCGGACGCCGAGCAGCTGCTCACCACGCTGCTGGCAAGCCTGGGCCCGGGCCACGGCACGGTGCACGCTGCCGCTGCGCACCGGCTGCTGGGTCTGATCCACGAGCAGCGCGGGGACGTCGCGGAGGCCGAGGACCACTACCGGGCCGCCATCCCGCTCCAGGAGGGGGCCGACGCGGCCGGCGACCTGGCCGACACCTCACGCCTGCTCGGCGACCTGCTGAACCTCCAGGGGCGCACCCAGGAGGCCATCGAGGCCTACCGTCGAGGCCTGGTCCGGCTCGCACGCCCCGGCACCACGACCCTCGGCCCGGCCATCACTCCGCCGCCCGTCAGCACCCGCCGCAAGGACTGAGCCGGTCCACGCGGCTTCGGCCCGGGTGAATCCCGTCGGCCGTCGGCCGACGGCCGTCGCGTGCGGGCCGTCGGGTGCGGACCGGCTCCGGTCGATCGGGACCGCGTGCCATGACGCCCGCCGGGGTCCCGGCGCCCGCGAAGCACGCATCCGTTTCAGATGCTTGACATGTTCGGGGCCTTGCCCCCAACCTCTCTCTAGAGAGCGCTCTCCCAGACTGACGAGGCGTCATTCGGCATGCTGAAATGCCGTTCTGCGGCATTTCTGCTCCGCCCTGCCCCGCCGCCCCCCGCACCACCGACAAGCCGTTGCGGACCTCTGTGGCTCCGGTCCGCGTCCAGCCGCCCCCGGTCGAGCCGGGCGCGCGGGCGCGAGCGGGGCGCGGACGTTCGCCGTCGGATTCCGGCCTCGGCCGCTTCGGTCCACCCACCGAACTGAAGGGAACGTCCATGCCTCTCCCGCCCCCGCTGCTGCCAAGGCCTGCACGCCGCAGACCGGGCCTGCCGCACCGCAGGCCGGTGTTCCGCGCGCTGCTCGCGGTCGCGTCACTGCTGTGCGCCCTGTCCCTGGCGACCGCGCACAGCTCGGCCTACGCCGCCGGCAGCGCCGCCTTCGGCGGCACTCCGGCCGCCGTCCCCGGTCCGGTCCAGGCCGCGAACTACGACACCGGCGGCCAGGGCGTGGCGTACAGCGTCACCTCCGCCAACGGCACTGCCAACAGCTACCGCGCCGACGGCGTCGACCTGGAGACCACCGCGGACACGCAGGGCACCGGCCCGGCCGGCGGTGGCTACGACCTGGGCTGGACCACGCCGGGGCAGTGGTTCGACTACACGGTGAACGTGGCGACCGCCGGGATCTACACGGTGAGTCTGCGGGTGTCCTCGCCGTACGGGATCACCGACGCGCTGCACCTGGCGAACTCCTCGGGCACCAACCTCAGCGGCTCGGTGGCGGTGCCGAACACCGGCGGCTACGAGACCTGGACCACCGTCGCCGCCAGCGTCACCCTGCCCGCCGGGGTGCAGACGCTGACGGTCGATCAGGACTCCAACGGCTGGAACTTCCACAACATGGTCTTCGCGCTCAGCTCGGCCGGCGGCTCCGGCGGGTCGAGCGGTGACCGGCCCTTCGGCGGTACCCCGGCCGCCGTGCCGGGCACGCTCCAGGTCGCCAACTACGACACCGGCGGCCAGGGCGTGGCCTACAGCGTCAGCTCCAGCAACGGCACCGCCAACAGCTATCGCTCGGACGGCGTCGACCTGGAGTCCACCGCGGACACACTGGACACCACGGCCGCGGGCGGCGGCTACGACCTGGGGTGGACCACACCCGGGCAGTGGTTCGACTACACCGTGAACGTGGCGACCGCCGGGATCTACACGGTGAGTCTGCGGGTGGCCTCCCCGTACGGGATCAGCGACGCGCTGCACATAGCCAATGCCTCGGGCGCCAACCTCAGCGGCTCGGTCTCCGTTCCCAACACCGGCGGCTACGAGACCTGGAGCACCGTCACCGCCAGTGTCGCCCTGCCCGCCGGGGTACAGACGCTGACGGTCGACCAGGACTCCAACGGCTGGAACTTCCACTACCTCGCCTTCACCCAGGGCTCGGGCGGCGGCGGCACCGGGGGCGGCGGTACCGGCGGCGGTACCGGTCCGACCGAGTACTGCGGCACCCAGGACCTGGCGTTGGACCAGCCGACCACGGCCTCCTCCACCCAGGACGCCACCGACTACCCGGCGGCCGACGCCACCGACGGCGACCCCGGCACCCGCTGGTCGAGCGCGTCCAGCGACCCGCAGTGGCTGGAGGTCGACCTCGGCTCCCAGCAGCAGATCTGCAATGTGGGCATCCTCTGGGAGGACGCGTACGCCACGGCCTTCCAGGTGCAGGTGTCCAACGACAACTCCACCTGGACCACGGTCTACTCCACCACGACCGGCACCGGCGGCAACCAGTCCTTCCCGGTCTCGGTGACCGCCCGCTACGTCCGGATGTACGGCACCGCGCGGGGCACCCAGTTCGGCTACTCGATCTTCGAGTTCGACGTCTACGGCCTCACCACCGTGGCCCCGGTCACCGGCGGCAACGGCAACGGCGGCAACGGGGTCTGTCCCTGGGTGGGCTCCACCGCGCCGGTCGCCCAGCGGGTCCAGCAGGTGCTGAACACCATGGACCAGTCGGAGGAGCTCAGCCTGGTCGCCGGTGACGGCGGCTCGTCCTACATCGGCCAGATCCCCGGGGTCCCCGACCTGTGCATCCCGCCGACCAACATGGAGGACGGCCCGAACGGCGTCGGTGACGGCGCCGGCGGCGTGACCGCCTTCCCGGACGGCGAGAACGCCGCCGCGACCTGGGACCCGACGCTGATCCAGCAGGAGGGTTCGGCGATCGGGAACGAGTTCGCCGGCAAGGGCGTGAACGTCTCGCTCGGGCCGACGACCAACCTGGTGCGCGACCCGCGCTGGGGCCGGACTTACGAGACCTACGGCGAGGACCCGTACCTGGCCGGACAGATCACCTCGGCCGAGGTCGACGGTCTGCAGAGCCAGGGCGTGATGGCCATGGTCAAGCACACCGCGGCCTACGACCAGGAGCAGTACCCCAACGGCGACAGCAACGAGACGGTCAGCCAGCAGGCCCTGGAGGAGCTCTACCTGGCGCCCTTCCAGGCTTCCATCGAGAAGTCCGCACCGGCTGCGATGATGTGCTCCTACGCCGTGGTCAACGGTGACGCCTCCTGCCAGAACGCCGACATCCAGCAGGAGGGACTCGACGGGCAGGCGAACTACGGCGGCTTCATCACCTCGGACTGGGGCGCTGACTACTCCAGCGTCCCGTCGACCGAGGCGGGGATGGACGTGGCGATGCCCTTCTCCGACGCGAGCGCCCTGTCCGCCGCCCTCACGGCCGGCACGCTGAGCCAGGCGACGCTCAACGCCAACGTCGCCCGGGTGCTGACCCAGATGTTCGCCTTCGGGATGTTCGACAACGCCCAGACCGGCTCCCTCACCACCAGTGTCACCTCGGCGGCGCACCAGGAGACCGCGCTGCAGCTCGGCGAGGAGGGCTCGGTCCTGCTCAAGAACAACGGCGTGCTGCCGCTCAACCCGAACGGCAACGAGTCGATCGCGGTGATCGGCACCGACGGCGGCGCCGGAGTGGAGCTGGCCGGCGGCGGCAGCGGCACGGTCACCAGCTCCAACACGATCTGGCCGATCACCGGCATTCAGAACGCGGCCGGCCCGAACGTCAAGGTCACCTACACCCAGGGCGACGACAACGGCACCACCGACATCCCGCAGGCCGTCGCGGCGGCCCAGGCCGCCACCGACGCGATCATCTACGTCAGCGCACCGGAGGGCGAGGAGACCGACCTGACCACGCTCGACCTGTCCAGCACCGACGAGACGATGATCGCGGACGTGGCCGCGGCGAACCCGAACACCGTCGTGGTGCTCAACAGCGGTTCACCGGTGGTCATGCCGTGGCTCAACTCGGTCGCGGGCGTGTTCGAGAACTGGTACGGCGGACAGGAGACCGGCGCCGCGATGGCCGCGCTGATCTTCGGCACCGCCGACCCGTCCGGCAAGCTGCCGGTGACCTTCCCGAGCAGCCTGAGCCAGGTCCCGGCGCAGAGCACCGCGCAGTGGCCGGGCACCTCGACCGGGGTGGACTTCAGCGAGGGGGTGGACATCGGCTACCGCTGGTACCAGTCCCAGAACATCACCCCCGCCTTCCCGTTCGGCTTCGGGCTGTCCTACACCAGGTTCTCCTTCTCCAACCTCGCCGTCGGCGCCTTCGACGCCGACGGCAACGCCACCGCGACCGCGACCGTCACCAACACCGGCTCGGTGGCCGGTGCGGACGTGGCGCAGCTGTACGTCGGGGACCCGGCCGCCAGCCAGGACCCGCCGCAGCAGCTGAGGGGGTTCCAGCGGGTGACGCTGAGTCCCGGGCAGAGTGCGACGGTGACCTTCCCGCTCACCGTGCACGACCTGGCCTCGTGGTCGCCGACGGCCAACCAGTGGGAGGCGCAGGCGGGCACCTACTCGATCAGGGTCGGGGACGCGTCCAGCAGCCTGCCGCTGACCGGTTCGACCAGCCTGGCCCAGACCCTCACCGGGCAGGTCGCGGCGGGTGCCTCGGGTGCGGGGGTGTCCCTGGCCAACACGGCGGTCAGTGCCGGCGTCACCGCGAACTCCGGGGCGCCGGGCGCGGAGACGGTCGGGGTGGTCAACCCCTTCGGCTACAGCAGCCCGAAGGGCGCGGCGGTCTCCTTCCCCGTACAGGCCACCGACTCCGACAGCTCGCAGAGCCTCGCCTTCACCGCGACCGGGCTGCCGCCGGGCATCACCATCGCCTCCAACGGCACCGTCTCCGGCTCCGGCAGCACGCTCGGGACCTACACCGTGACCGTCACCGCGACCGACCCGAGGGGAGTCTCCGGCACGGCCACCTTCGTCTGGTCCGTCGTGCAGTAGTCCCTACTCCCCACCGGACGGTGCCGGTCCTGCCTCGCGGCAGGACCGGCACCGTCCGTCCCGCTTCCCTGCGATCCGAATCGGCCTCGACCGGTCAGCCCCGGACCCGGGCCATCCAGGCCTCCACCTCGTCCGCCGTCCTCGGCAGTGCGGCCGAGAGGTTCTCGCTGCCGTCCTCGGTCACCAGGATGTCGTCCTCGATCCGGACGCCGATGCCGCGGTACTCCTCGGGCACGGTCAGGTCGTCGGCCTGGAAGTAGATGCCCGGTTCGACGGTGAGCACCATCCCGGCCTCCAGCGTGCCGTCGACGTACAGCGCGGTGCGGGCCACGGCGCAGTCGTGGACGTCCAGGCCGAGCATGTGGCCGGTGCCGGCCAGGGTCCAGCGGCGGTGCAGGCCGAGGTCGTAGACCTCGTCCACCGTACGGTCGCCGAGCAGGCCCCAGGAGACCAGGTGCTCGGCCAGGGTCCGCTGGGCGGCGTGGTGGAAGTCCCGGTAGGCCGCGCCGGGCTTGACCGCGGCGATCCCGGCCTCCTGGGCCGCGAACACCGCCTGGTAGACCTTGCGCTGGAGCGGCGTGAACCGGCCGTCGACGGGCATGGTGCGGGTGACGTCGGCGGTGTAGAGGTTGTTGGTCTCCACGCCCGCGTCGAGCAGCAGCAGCTCGCCGGGGCGGGTCTGGCCGGTGTTGCGGACCCAGTGCATGGTCGTGGCGTGCGGCCCCGCCGCGCAGATCGAGGCGTAGCCGACGTCGTTGCCCTCGACCCGTGCCCGGAGGAAGAACGTGCCCTCGATGGAGCGCTCGGAGGTCGGCCGGTCGCTGCCGAGGACGCGGACCACGTCCTCGAAGCCCCGGGCGGTCGCCTCGCAGGCGAAGCGCAGCTCGCCGATCTCGAACTCGTCCTTGACCAGCCGCAGCTCCGAGAGGAGGACCCGGAGCTCCTCGTCGCGGACGGCGTCCGCCGTGCCGTCCAGGGCAGCCTCCAGCGCCGCGTCGTGCCCGCGCAGTATCCGGACCGGGCCGGCGGCCGCGCGCAGCTGTTCGACCAGGGTGCGGACATCGCGGCAGGGCAGCCCGAGCACCTGCTCGTTCTCGGTCAGGCTGTTGCGCCGACCGTCCCAGAGCTCGCCGTGGTAGTCGGTCCAGAACTCGCCGTTCTCGCGGTCGGACCGGGGCCGCAGGAAGGCGAGGGCCCGGTGCCCGCCCTCCGCCACGGGTTCCAGCACGAGCGCGGCGTCCTGGGACTGGTCGCCCGTCAGGTAGGCGTAGTCGGAGGAGGGGCGGAAGGGGTAGTCCGCGTCGTTGGAGCGGACCTTGGGGTTGCCGGAGGGGATCACCAGCAGCTCGCCGGGGAAGCGGGCGGAGAGCGCGGCCCGGCGGCGCGCGGTGTGCGCGGCCTGCGGGAGCGGCTGCAGGTCGTGGCGCTCGGTGTCGGCCCAGCCCTGCCTCATGCTGGCGGCGAGCTCGTCGCTCACTCCCTGGACCAGGCCGTTCTTGCGCGCCGTGCGCTCCAGCGCCGGAGTCCCGGACGCGGGGGCCTCGGCCGCCGGGGCTTCGAACTCGTGGCCCTCGGAGGTGGGTTCGGTCACTGTCTGCTCCTGGATCGATTCGGTCCCGGCTGCCGCCGGGCGTGCTCGCGGCGAGCCCGAGGTGAGCCCTGGTCAAGCTCAATGCTGTGTGACATAGTACAGCTGTGACCGGGAAACGAACATGGGATGTGCTGATTGTCGGTGCGGGAGCGGTGGGTGCTGCGTGCGCCTACTACGCCACCGCCGCCGGGCTCACCGTCGCCGTGGTCGAGCGGGGCCATGTGGCCGGCGGGACCACCGGTGCGGGCGAGGGCAATCTGCTGGTCTCGGACAAACGGCCGGGCCCCGAACTCGACCTCGCGCTGCTCTCCCTGCGGCTCTGGCAGGACCTCGCGGCGGAGCTGCCGGACGTCCTGGAGTACGAGCCCAAGGGCGGACTGGTCGTCGCCCCCACCCCGGACGGCCTGCGCGACCTGCACCGGTTCGCGGAAGGTCAGCAGGCCTGCGGCGTGCAGTGGGAGCCGGTGCCGCCGGAGCGCCTCCGGGAGGCCGAGCCGCACCTCGCCGAGGGGCTCGCGGGCGGGGTGCTCTACCCCCAGGACGCCCAGGTCCAACCAGCCCTCGCCGCCGCCTGGCTGCTCCGCTGCGCCCGCCGCTCCGGCGCCGACCTGTTCCTGGGCACGGAGGTGACCGGCATGCTGCGCGGTCCGGACGGCTCGGTGCGGGGGGTGCGCACCGACCGCGAGGGCGACCTCGCGGCCGGAGCGGTGGTCAATGCCGCCGGGACCTGGGGCGGCCGGATCGCCGAACTCGCCGGGGTGGCCCTGCCGGTACTGCCGAGACGCGGCTTCGTCCTGGTCACCGAGCCGCTGCCGCCGCTGGTCCGGCACAAGGTGTACGCCGCCGACTATGTCGCCGACGTCTCCAGCGGGGCCGCCGACCTCCAGAGCTCGGCCGTGGTCGAGAGCACCGCCGCCGGTCCGGTGCTGGTCGGGGCCAGCCGGGAGCGGGTCGGCTTCGACCGCTCCCCGGCGCCGGCGGTGCTGCGCCGGCTGGCGGCCCAGGCGATTGCGTTGTTCCCGATGCTCGCCGGGGTGCAGGTGATCCGCTCCTACCGGGGCTTCCGTCCCTATCTGCCCGACCACCTGCCGGCGATCGGCCCCGACCCCCGGGCGCCCGGGCTCTACCACGCCTGCGGGCACGAAGGGGCGGGGATCGGCCTGGCCCCCGCGACCGGCCTGACCCTGGCCCGACTGCTGACCGGGCGGCCGACGGAGGTCGACGCCTCGGCCTTCCGCCCGGAGCGCTTCCCCGCCGACGGCCTTCCCGCCGACGGCCTTCCCATCGACGGCGCGCCCGCCGACGGCCTTCCCGCCGACGGCTCCACGCCCGACCGCCCCACGTCTCTCGCCCCGGAGGTCCGGTGACCCGCGATCCGATCCGACTGGTTCGGGCCCTTCCCGAACCCGCCTTCGAGTTCACCTTCGACGGTGCGCCGGTCCCGGCGCTGCCGGGCCAGAGCATCGCAGCCGCGCTGTGGGCCTCCGGACGCCTGAGCTGGCGCCGCACCCGGCAGCAGGGCGCCCCGCGCGGTGCCTTCTGCGGCATGGGCGTGTGCTTCGACTGCCTGGTCGTCGCGGACGGCCGTCCCAATGTCAGGGCCTGTCTCGCCCCGGCCCGCCCCGGCGGCGAGGTCGCCACCCAGGAGGGAGTCGGCCATGCCGAGCAGGCCCACTGAGCAGCCGGCCGCGACAGATCCGGCCACTGTCGACCCGGCCACTGCTGACCCGGCCACGGTCGACCCGGCCACGGTCGACCCGGCCACGGTCGACCCGGCCACGGTCGATCCGGCCACGGTCGACCTGGCCGTGGTCGGGGCCGGCCCGGCCGGGCTGGCCGCCGTGAACGCCGCCGCCGACCTGGGCCTGAGCTGCGTCCTGCTGGACGCCGCGGCGCTGCCCGGCGGCCAGTTCTACCGGCAGCCGGCGCCCGGCCTGCGGGCCGCCCGGCCGCAGGCGCTGCACCACCGCTGGCGGGTCTTCGCGAACCTCCTCGACCGGCTGGCGGCCCACACCGCCTCCGGGGCCGTCGTCCAGCTGGCCGGGCATCACGTCTGGTCGGTGTCCGGTGCGGCCGGGGACTGGCGGTTGGCCGCCGTCGCCGGAGCCGATGCAGCCTCCGGTCGTACCGTCCGGGCCCGCGCGGTGCTCTGCGCGACCGGGTCGCACGAGCGCCAACTCCCCTTCCCCGGCTGGACGCTGCCCGGGGTGGTCGGGGCGGGCGGGGCCCAGGCCATGCTCAAGTCCGGGCTGGTGCTGCCGGGGCGGCGGGTGGTGGTGGCCGGCAGCGGTCCGCTGCTGCTGGCGGTGGCCGCGTCGCTGGCCGAGGCCGGAGCCCGGGTCCCGCTGGTGGTCGAGGCGGCCGGCTACGCGGGCTACGCCCGGCGGCCGGGCGTGCTCGCGGCCAACCCCGGCAAGCTGGCCGAGGGTGCCGCGCACGCCGTCCGGCTGCTGCGGCACGGCGTGGCGGTGCGGACCCGCAGCGCGGTGGTGGCGGTGCACGGAACGGAGCGGGTCGAGGCGGTGACCGTGGCTAGGATCGACCGCGACTGGCGGCCGGTACCCGGCTCCGGACGGCGGATCGCCTGCGATGCGCTGGCGGTCGGTCACGGCCTGCTGCCGCAGCTGGAACTGGCGCTGGAGCTGGGCGCCGCCGTGCGCCCGCTGCCGGACGGCAGCCCGGCGCTGGTGGTGGACGCCGCCCAGCGCACCTCCGTCGCCGGGCTCTGGGCGGCGGGTGAGAGCACCGGCGTCGGGGGAGCGGAACTCGCGCTGATCGAGGGCGAGTTGGCGGCCCGCTCGATCGCCGTGGCGCTGGCCGGAGCGGACCCGGACGAGGGTCCCTCCCGTGGCCGGAGCCTGCTCCGCCGCCGCCGTCGGCTGCGGCAGTTCGCCGAGCTGATGGCCGGGTGCCACCGGCCGGGGGCGGGCTGGTCGGACTGGCTCCCGGACCGGACCGAGGTCTGCCGCTGCGAGGAGGTCACCGCCGGCACCGTCCGGGCGGCGGTCCAGGAGCTGGGGGCGGGGGACGCACGCACCGTCAAACTGCTGACCAGGGCCGGGATGGGCTGGTGCCAGGGGCGGATGTGCGGATCCGCGGTCGCCCGGCTGGCGGGGGCCGCCGAGGACCCGACCGGCCTCCGCCCCCTCTCCTGTCCGCTGCCCATGGGCGTGCTCGCGGCCGACGACGCCGTCCCCTAGCCGTGCGCGCGTCCGCGCGGCCGCACATCGGTCCGTGCCTCCGTGGGCGGACCGGCCCGCGGACCGTTCTCCACCATTGAAATGTCACATACTGCAAGGGAGTTCCCGACATGGTTTCCACCTCCGCCGACAGCCGTACCCGTCCCTGGCGCGGCGTCATGGTCGCCACCGCGCTGCCCTTCCGCGAGGACCGCTCGGTCGATCACGGGGCCTATGCCGCCCACGTCGCCCGGCTGGTCGCCGACGGGTGCGACGGGGTCGTGCCCAACGGCTCGCTGGGCGAGTACCAGACCCTCACCGACCAGGAGCGCGCCCAGGTACTGGAGACCGCGGTCGAGGCGGCCGGAGCCGGGTCGCGGGTGATGGCCGGAGTCGCCGCGTACGGCAGCGCCGAGTCCCGGCGCTGGGCCGAGCAGGCGGCCGGAGCGGGCGCCGGATCGGTGCTGCTGCTGCCGCCCAACGCCTACCGGGCCGACGCCGACGCCGTCCGCGCCCACTACGCGGAGGTCGCCGAGGTCGGCCTCCCCGTCGTCGCCTACAACAACCCGCACGACACCCGGACCGACCTCACCCCCGACCTGCTGTCCCGGCTCTACGCCGACGGCAGCATCGTCGCGGTCAAGGAGTTCAGCGGCGACGTCCGCCGCGCCTACGAGATCGCCGAACTCGCCCCCGGGCTCGACCTGCTGATCGGCGCCGACGACGTGCTGCTGGAGCTGGCCGTGGCCGGCGCGGTCGGCTGGATCGCCGGCTACCCCAACGCCCTGCCCGAGTCCTGCGTCGCGCTCTACCGGGCCGCCGTCGCCCGGGACCTGGACGTCGCCCTCCCGCTCTACCGGGCCCTCCACCCGTTGCTGCGCTGGGACTCCAAGACCGAGTTCGTCCAGGCCATCAAGCTGTCGATGGACCTGGCCGGCAGCCACGGGGGCGGCTGCCGTCCGCCGCGCTCCGCGCTCACCCCGGAGCAGCACGCCGCCGTCACCCGGGCGACCGAGCAGGCCCTGGCCGCGGGCCTGCGCTGACGACGCAGCCCTCCGTCCTCCGAAGCCCGCAGCCCGCAGCCCGCAGCCCGCAGACAGACCGCAGCCCGCAGACACCGACATCTCCGATCCGAAACCAGAAGGGGGCGCAGCCCCTTGCGCAGCAGACTCGTCTACCACGCCGTCGACTCCCACACGGAGGGCATGCCGACCCGGGTGGTCACCGGTGGGATCGGGGTCATCCCCGGTCGGACCATGGCCGACCGCCGGATCTACTTCATGGAGCACCTGGACCGGATCCGCACCCTGCTGATGTACGAGCCGCGCGGGCACAGCGCGATGAGCGGGGCGATCCTGCAGCCGCCGACCCGTCCCGACGCGGACTGGGGAGTGCTGTTCATCGAGGTCTCCGGCTGCCTGCCGATGTGCGGACACGGCACCATCGGTGTGGCCACCGTGCTGGTGGAGACCGGGATGGTGGAGGTGGTGGAGCCGGTCACCACGGTCCGGCTGGACACCCCGGCCGGGCTGGTGACGGTCGACGTCGCGGTCCAGGACGGCGCCGCCCGCTCGGTGACCATGCACAACGTCCCGGCGTTCTGTGAGCGGCTGGACGCGGCGGTCGAGGTCCCCGGTCTGGGCCGGGTCCGCTACGACCTCTCCTACGGCGGCAACTTCTACGCCGTGGTCAGGCTGGAGGAGTTGGGACTGCCGTTCGAGCAGGAGGCCGGGCGCCGGATCCTCGACGCCGGGCTCGCCGTGATGGCGGCGATCAACGACGCCGACGAACCGGTCCACCCGGAGGACGACCGGATCCACGGGGTCCACCACGTCTACCTCGCCGCGCCGGGCTCGGACGCCCGGCACTCGCGGCACGCGATGGCGATCCACCCCGGCTACTTCGACCGCTCGCCCTGCGGTACCGGCACCTCCGCGCGGATGGCCCAGCTCCACGCCCGCGGCGAACTGCCGCTGCACCAGGACTTCCGCAACGACTCCTTCATCGGCTCCACCTTCACCGGGCGGCTGACCGGGACCGCCACGGTCGCCGACCGCCCGGCGGTGCTGCCCACCGTCACCGGCCGGGCCTGGATCACCGGCACCGCCCAGTACCTGCTCGACCCCACCGACCCGTTCCCCGAAGGCTTCCTCCTCTGAGCACCGGTCACCCGGCCCTCGCGCAATGGTGCAGGATGATGTGGCGCAACGAGGAGGAGCCATGAGTATCGAGCCCCCGAGCGGTCTCAACCTGCCGTCCATGAACGAGCGGCGCAGCCTGCGGGAGCTGATCACGCATGAGCTGCGCGCCGCCCTGGTGGCGGGCAGACTGCGGCCCGGGATCGTCTACTCCGCGCCGACGTTGGCGTCCGAGTTCGGTGTCTCGGCCACGCCGGTCCGCGAGGCGATGCTCGACCTGACCAAGGAGGGCCTGGTCGAGGTGGTGCGCAACAAGGGCTTCCGGATCGTCGGCCTCACCGACCAGGACCTGGACGACTTCACCGAGATCCGCGGGCTGATCGAGATCCCGGCGACCGTGCGGGTGGCCGCCGAGGCCACCGCCGAGCAGTTGGAGCCGCTGCGGCCGGTGGCCGCCGAGATCGTCGCGGCGGCCCGGTCCGGCGACCTGATCGCCTACGTCGAGGCGGACCGCCGGTTCCACCTCGGACTGCTGGCCTTCACCGGCAACCGGCACCTGGTCGAGACCGTCGGTGACCTGCGCAAGCGCTCCCGCCTCTACGGCCTCAACCAGTTGGCCGAGGCCGGCCGACTGGTCGCCTCGGCCGAGGAGCACGAGCAGCTGCTGGACCTGATGATCGCCAGGGACCTGCCCGGAGTGGAACAGGCGATCACCCGGCACCTCGGTCACGTGCGCTCGCTCTGGGCGAAGCCGCAGGACTGACCGTCCGACCTGGCCGGGCACGGCTGGGACGCCGAGGGCTGCACCCTGCGCGAGCGCGGCGCCGCCTACGGCCGCTCGATCAGTACCCCGCCCCAGACGGAGGAACGCTCCGGCAGCCTGATCTCGGCCGTACGCCGACCGCACGGCCAGCACGTTGACCGGGCGACGTCGAGAGCACCCGGCCGCTGAGCACTCGCGCGGGGGCACGCCGTGAGCCGGCAGCCCCCGGCGTGGGAACGCCGGTGGGGAGCGCCCTGGTGCGGCGCTCCCCACCGGCGGTGGTGACTCGGGGTCAGTTCAGGGTGGCGATGGCGTCGGCCGTGACCGTGGGGCGGCCGGGGGTGCCGACGACCACGATGGTGATGGTGTGCCTCCCGGAGGCCGCCCAGGACTTGGTCCAGATCGCCTGCCGGTACAGCGTCGTGGCCGACTTCAGGTCGACCAGGGCGACCCGGGCGCCGTCGACGTAGATGTACGCCTGGCCCGACTTGGGAGTGCGGGCGGCGATCCAGGCCACCGACCTTCCGGTGAAGGTCCAGCTGACGGAGGCGCCCTTGGCGCTCGAACTGTACGCGTAGCCGCCCAGGTTGTTGCCGTTGTAGCCCCTTGACCAGCTGCCCTTGCGGGTGGTCGAGGTCTCCTGGACCAGGTTGACGGCGCGGCCCACCCAGGCGGTGGCGGTGTTGCCGGCCGCGTCGGAGGCGCGCAGCCCGAACCAGTCGGTGCGGCCGGGGGTGGTGGCCGTCGCCCAGCTGGTGGTCGTCGGGCCGAAGAGCGTGCCGGCCGGGTCGATGGAGAGCACCGAGGCCAGCGCGTTGTTGTCGGCGGCCCTCCAGCCCAGGACGACCGGCACGGCCGAGTTGCTGACGGTGCCGGTGCGCAGCGCCAGCGCCGGTGCGGTGGTGAAGACCGGCGGGGTGGTGTCACCGACCAGGGCGATCGGCGCGGACGTGGTCCGGGCGCCGGTGAGGTGGGTGGCGACGACGGTGACGATGTGCCGACCCGCACCGACGGTGATGGCGGCGGAGGTCGCCAGGCCGCCGGTGTGCGCGACCGCCTTGCCGTCGACCAGGACGTCGAAGCCGGCGATCACCTGGCCGGGGGTGGCCGTGGTCCAACTGACCGTGGCCGGGCCCCTGGTGTAGAACGCGCTGGCGGACCTGCCCGCGCCGCCGGTGATGTTGGTGATGGCCAGGCCGGTCACCGGCCCTGCGGCGTAGGAGCGGATCGCGGGCAGGTCGTCGTAGAGCTGGTTGCCGGGGCAGTCGGTGGCGAAGCCGTCGCGGTGGCCGGAGACGGCGTGCAGGGTGACCTGCTGGCCGGCCTGGAACTTGTTGCCGCTGCCGGCGTAGGTGCCGCCCTCGGTGAGCACGCCGGTGCCGGTCACCGGGTTGGTCCCGCTCATGCCCAGCTTCCAGGCGGCCAGGTCGGCGATCGCGCCGAGCATCGCCTTGCTCGGCGTCGCGCCCGGGACGCTGCCGTCCTTGGAGTCGCCACCGCTCAGGTCGGTGTAGGTGCCCATGGCGGCGATGCCCATGCTGTTGGTGTTCATGCCGTAGGTCTGCGCACCGACCACCGGCAGGGCCGCACCGCCGAAGCGGCCCTCGAAGATGTCGCCGCACTTGTCGACGAGGAAGTTGTAGCCGATGTCCCGCCAGCCCTCGACCTGGACGTGGTACGCGTAGATGCTGCGCACGATGGCGGGTGACTGCGCGCAGGTGTAGCTGTTGGTGTCGTCCGTGTGGTGGACGAAGACGACCTTGACCGCCGTTCCGTAGTCGGGGTAGCCCGACTCACGGGTGCACTCGTTGGCGCCCCACTGCGCGCGGGTGATGATCGGGGGCGTCGCGATGCTCGACACCGTCTGGACGGGCATCGGGCTGGGGGCGGTCTGCGTCGATGCGGGCGCGGTCGAGGCCGAGCCGCAGGAGGGGTACGCCTGGGCCAGGGTCGGCAGCTGCGTCGGCCAGGGGGCCGCGCTGGTCGACGGCGAGGCCGAGGCGCCGGTCGAGCCGGTGGCGGTCGGGGCGTCCGTCGCGCTGCCGGAGCCGGACGGCGAGGCCGAGGCGGAGGCAGTGGGGGAGTCGGTGGCGCCGTCGCTCGGCGAGTCCGAGGCGGAGGCGCCGGCGCCGTCGCTCGGCGAGACCGCCGGGTCCGCCGAGCCGGAGGCGGACGGGGCCGCCGCCGCGCTGCTGCTCGCCGAGGCGCCGCTGGAGGGGGTGTCGTCCATCGCGTAGCCCACCGGGGCCGTGACGTCGGTGGTGCTCGCGCTGCCCGGGTCCACGAGATCGACCGCGAGCCCGGCGGGGACGGCGGGTATGCCCTTGGTGGACACCACCCGCACCTGGACGCCGTTGGAGGGGCCGACCCAGCGCGGGTCGGTGCCGCCGCGCACGCCCGGGCGCAGGTCGGCGGCGTCCGGGGTGTCGTCGTCCGTGCCGAGGGCCTGCCAGTCGGTCCACTGGCCGCTCTGGGACGACCGGGTGCGGACCTCGACCGTGCCGCCCAGCGTGGCGCTGACGCTGTTCCAGGTGACGCCGAGCGAGCTGAAGGACTTGGTGGAGCGGGCCGGGAGCTCCACGGTGCCGTCGGCGGACCGGCTCAGCGCCAGTGCCTGCACCGAGGTCTTGATCGGACCGGCCGCCTCGGCCCCGGCGGAACCGGATCCCGCGTGCACCAGTACGGCGACGCCCGCCCCGGCGACCAGCACCGCACCGGCCGTCGTCAACGCCCGTGCCTTCAGGCCGCGAGCCTTCGCGGCTCTGTGCCGGCTCCCGCGTCTGTCCTGCTGTTCCTCGTTCATGCCCCTCCTCGGCAGGATGAAAAAACGTTTCACCGGTTCCGTGCCGACTGTGGGGCATGGGTGAGAACCTGGCGTGAAACAGGGGAAGGCTATCCCACCTGCGAAGTCGTCCTTCGGTCGCGTCCCCGCAGAGCGCGTTCTTACCTTTGCAGGGCCACCGCGCCGTGCCGGAATAGCCTTCCGCCGCACGGCGTTTGACCACCTCATGACGGAATACACGGCATACGGCTTCACCACCTACGGCGGACCCGAGCAGCAGGAGTACCTGAGCCTCCCGCTGCCGGCGGCGGGCCCGGGGCAGCTGCTGGTCGAGGTGCGGGCGGCCGGGGTGAACCCGGGGGACTGGAAGGTGCGCTCCGGGCTCACCGCGAAGCCCTCGGCGCCCGCCGCGCCCACCGCCGGCGCGCCCGCCGCCGACCTGCCCGGCGTCCTCGGCCGGGAGGCCGCCGGCGTCGTCCGGGCGGTCGGACCCGGGGTGACCGGATTCGCGGTCGGGGACGAGGTGTTCGGGACCACCGACCCGGCCTTCGGCGGATACGCCGAGTACACCGTGCTGGCCGCGGCGCAGGCGGCGCACAAGCCGCCACAGGTCGGGTTCGAGCAGGCGTCCGTGCTCACGGTGGCGGCCGGCACCGCCTATGACGCGCTGCACGCGCTGGACCTGGAGCAGGGCCGGACGCTGCTCGTCAACGGTGTCGGCGGAGGCGTCGGCGTGGCGGTGGCGCAGCTCGCCCGGGCCCGGGGCATCACCGTGGTCGGCACCGCCAGTGAGAGCAAGCGCCCGCTGGTCGAGTCGCTCGGGGTGACGCTGGTGCCCCGTGGTGAGGGAGTGCTGGAGCGGCTGCGCCGACAACTGCCGCAGGGAACCGCCGACGCGCTGCTCGACCTGGTCGGCGGGGACTCGCTGCGCGAACTGGCCACTCTGGTCACCGACCGTGCCAGGTTGCTCAGTTGCGCCGACAAGCCGTTGGCCGCCGAGCTGGGCGGCGGGGAGGTGCCGCGTCGCCGGACGACCGCGGTCTACACCGAGGTGGCCCGACTGGTCGCCGACGGCGAGCTCGATCCCCAGGTCGCGGTACGGCCGTTCGCGGAGGCGGGCGCCGCGCTGGCCGAGGTGGAGGCAGGACACGCCCAGGGGAAGGTCGCACTGCGGATCCCCTGAGCGGTCGACGCTGCGGAACGTCGGTCCGCTCGGCGGTGGCGGTTGCGGTTGCGGTAGGGGACGGCGCGGAGGGACGGCGCGGAGCCTGGTCCGGAGCAGGGGCGTCCGTATCCTGATGCCGACGCCCGGACCAGTGACCACCGAGGCGATCTGCGTTCCGGGTGCGGCGCGGTGCGGCGCGCCGCGAGGTGACGTGATGTGGATCGTCCGGGAAGGAGAGCACGTGCCCAAGACGACGGCTGAGAAGCTCGGGATCAAGCCCGGATCGACGCTGAGGCTGATCAACGCACCGGACGACGACGGGGTGGTGCTGCTCGGGGGGCTGCCGGACGGCGTGACCCTGGAGCCGGACGACGGCGGTGCGGTCGAGGTGGTGGTGCTGTTCGCGCACGACACCGGGGAACTGCACCGGTTCGCGCCCTCGGCGCTGGCGGCGGCGGGGGAGCAGGGCAAGGTCTGGATCGCCTACCGCAAGGGCAATGTGTCCGACCTGGCCCGCGACACGCTGATGCCGGCCCTGGTCGACCTGGGCTGGCACGGGGTCTCACTCGTCTCGGTCGACGCGACCTGGTCGGCGGCCCGCTTCCGCCCGCTCGACCGGATCCGCCGGTCGGCCCGCCCTTCGGGCGCGGCCTGAAGCGCGGAGCGGCCCGGTAGGTGCCGGTGACCCCCCGCAGACGCCGGTGGCCCCGCAGCGTAGCGGTCGGCGCCAAGGGCGCCGACCCGGCTGCGGGGCCACCGGGAATGCTGGAAAAGCAGCAGGTCAGGCCGGGGTCGAGGACTTCTGGACCCGGTTCGGGTAGGTCGGGTACTCCACCCCGGAGACGTGCTGGACGACCCGGATCACCTGGCAGGAGTAGCCGAACTCGTTGTCGTACCAGAGGTAGAGGATGGCGTTGTCGCCCTCGACCTTGGTGGCTCCGGCATCGACGATCGAGGCGTGGCGCGAGCCGATGAAGTCGCTCGACACCGCGTCGGGAGCGGTGATGAAGTCGATCTGCCGCTTGAGCGGCGAGGTCAGCGACACGTCGCGGAGGTAGTCGAGCACCTCCTCGCGGGTCGTCTCCCGGGCGAGCTGCAGGTTGAGGATCGCGATCGAGACGTCCGGCACCGGGACCCGGATCGAGCTGCCGGTGATCTTCGCCTTGAGGTCGGGCAGCGCCTTGGAGACGGCCGAGGCGGCGCCGGTCTCGGTGATGACCATGTTGAGCGGGGCGGAACGGCCACGGCGGTCGGCGCTGTGGTAGTTGTCCAGCAGGTTCTGGTCATTGGTGAACGAGTGGACGGTCTCCACGTGGCCGCGCAGAACGCCGTACTCGTCCGCCATCGCCTTCAGCGGCGGGACGATCGCGTTGGTGGTGCAGGACGCGCAGGACAGGATCTGCTCGTCCGGCTTGATCGTGTCGTGGTTGACGCCGTGCACGATGTTGGGCACGTCGCCCTTGCCGGGCGCGGTCAGGACCACCTTGGCGATGCCGGGGCGGAGGTGCTTCGACAGGCCCTCGCGGTCGCGCCACCGGCCGGTGTTGTCGATGAGGATGGCCTCGTTGATGCCGTACGCCGTGTAGTCGACCGTCGTCGGGTCGTCGGAGTAGATCACGGTGATCTCGTGGCCATTGGCGATGATCTTGTTGTTCGCCTCGTCGACCGTGATCGTGCCGTGGAACTGGCCGTGGATGGAGTCGCGGCGCAGCAGCGAGGCGCGCTTCACGATGTCCTCGGCGCCGCCGTTGCGCACGACGATGGCACGCAGCCGCAGGCCGTTGCCGGAGCCGGCCTTCTCGATCAGCAGTCGGGCCAGCAGCCGGCCGATGCGACCGAAGCCGTAGAGCACGACATCCCGCGACTCGCGGCGCTCCACCTTGTTGGCCCCGGTGGCGCCGACGACGGCCTCGGCGGTGAAGTCCGCCACCGAGAGCCCACGGTCGTCGGTCTTGTACAGCGCGGCGAGCATGCCGATGTCGATCTGGGAAGGGCCGAGGTCGATCGCGGTGAGCGCCTGCAGGAACGGCAGGGTCTCGGTGACCGAGAGCTCCTCGCCGGCGATCTGGCGGGCGAACCGGTGCGTCTTGAGGATGCTGACCACCGACTTGTTCACCAGGGAGCGGCTGTGCAGAAGGACGGTGACGTCCCTCTCACGTTGCAGTCTCCCGATGATCGGGATCATCGACTCCGCGATCTCTTCGCGCTTCATCCAGTTCGTGAACACGTCGTCATTGACAGTCACAAGTCCATCTTTCAAGCTAGGTGTTCCTCACATAATAGCTTTCGCGCGCCTTGATCCATCCGGCGGCCCTGCCCGGAGCGCGCTCGCCCGCCGCGCGGACGCCCTGCTCACGCGGGTACCGGACGTCGATGGACCCCTCGGCCGAAGCACGCGGCCGGTCGTCGCGGCCGCCGTCAGGACTCTTTGACGATCTTGTTGGTGCAGGCGCCGATCCCGGCGACCTCGGTGACCACGGTCTGTCCGGCGACCAGGTACTCCTTCGGGTCACGGGCGTGGCCGACCCCGGCCGGCGTGCCGGTGGCGATCAGGTCGCCGGGGCGCAGCGTGATGACGGTGGAGATGTAGCGAACCAGCGCGACCGGGTCGAACAGCAGCGTGCCGGTGTCGTCCTGCTGCTTCACCTGCCCGTCGACCAGGGTCCGGATCGCGAGCGCGGGACGGACGCCGCCGACCTCGTCGGGGGTGACCACGTAGGGGCCGACCGGGGTGGAGGAGTCCCAGATCTTGCCCTGGGTCCACTCGACGGTGCGGAACTGCCAGTCGCGCACCGAGACGTCGTTCATGACGGTGAAGCCGGCGATCGCCTCGGCGGCCTGCTCCGCCGTGGCGCGGCGCACCTCCCGGCCGACCACCACGACCAGCTCGGCCTCCCAGTCCAGCGCGTCGGTCTCGGCCGGCTCGACGATGTCGTCGTTGGCCCCGGTCAGGGTGTCGGCGAACTTCGGAAAGAGCGTCGGGTGGGCCGGCAGCTCGCGGCCCATCTCCTCGATGTGGTTCCGGTAGTTGTGGCCGACGCAGACCACCTTCGAGGGGTTGGGCACGACCGGCGCGAAGTCGGCGCCCGCCACGGGGTAGGTGGTCTCCCCCCGGACGGCGGCGGCCTTGGCCTGCCAGTCGGGGTCGGCGAAGAGCCCGCCCAGGTCGGCGTGGCCGAGGTCGACGAGGGTGTCGCCGTCGAGGCGCACCGCGCGGGTGCCGTCGGCGGTACGGATGGTGGCGAGCTTCATCGGGTGTCCTTCTGGGTTCGGTGGAGCCGCAGCGCCCCGAAGACCGGGGCGTCGGAGGAACGGAGGCGGTCGAGGGCGCCCGAGTCGGAGTCGCTCGTCCCCGCCTCGGACCTGGCGGAGAAATGCTCCCAGAGCCGGCCCGGATCCGCAGGCGGCGCTGCGCGCTGAACCGGGGGCCGCGCACGCCGTCATGGCCCACTGCTGCCGGGCACTCGCCATGGGTCACGGCGAAGCGCCTTCCTTCCCCGAACGCTTGTCAGCTGCGGCTTCTGGGCGCGTCATGTCGCGCTGGGCGCGCCGAACACCCGCCGACCCGGGCGGCGGGTGTTCGGCGCGGCGCCGTCAGCCGGCCGACAGGATCTCCACGCCGCGTGCCGTGAGCTGGGTGAGGACCGGGTCGCGCGGGTCGGCGTCGGTGATCAGTCCGCTGATGTCCTCCCAGGGCAGGACCCGGAACCGCGAGGCGGTGCCGATCTTCTCGGAGGAGGCGAGGACGTAGGTGTCGGCCGCGCGTGCGGCCAGGGCGCGCTTCATCGCCGCCTCCTCGGCGTCTGCGGTGGTCAGCCCCGCTTCGGGGTGCACGCCGGTGACGCCGAGCAGGCAGAGGTCGGCGGAGATGTTCTGCGCCGCCTCGACCGCGGCGGCGCCGCAGGCGACCGCCGAGTGCTTGAAGATCCGGCCCCCGAGCAGGAAGAGCTCCGCCTGCGCCCGGCATCGGCCGCACGCAGCTCCATCAGCCTGCCGCCGATCCCCGCCATGTCGCCCATGGCCCGAATCCTATGAGCTCCCTCGGGACCGCTGCCGGCCTGAGCTTGGCACCGCCGACCCCGCAGGGCCGGACGCCCCCTCGACAGCCCCGGGTGATTCCAGTTGCCTGGCGAAGAGGAAACGGGAAACACCGGGATTCAGCTTGTCCGCTCAGCACGGGCCGTCGCACTCTGGTCTGCGGCGGGGCCGGGCTGCTCGGCGCAACGGAGATGGAGACTCAAGTGCAGCAGCAGCCGCATGAGTTGGGACGTGAGCTGCGGAGGCTGCGACTTGCCGCCGGCCTCACGCTGGAGCAGCTCGCTGCCGTCGTCCACTACAGCAAGGGCCAGCTGAGCAAGGTCGAGCGAGGCATCAAGACCCCCAGCCGTGAGCTGGGCCGTCTCTGCGACGCCGCTCTCGGCACCAACGGGGAGCTGTCCGCCCTGCTGCCCAAGCAGCCACCGGTGAAGTCCGAGGTGGCGGCGAGTCCCGAGGAGGAGGTGTGGTCGATGCAGTTGTCGCCGGAAGGATCGAGCTGGTTCCGCCCGGTCGGCCGGAGGGAGGTGGTGGCAGCCGGGGTCGGTTCGGCCCTGGGGCTGAGCCTCGGCATGTCACGCTCGCCCACCAGCGGCGAGGCGGCAGCCGTGCTGGAGGCGTCGGCGGCGATGTTCGCCCACTACCGCAGTCTCGGTCAGTCGGTCGGTCCCGCCCTACTGCTGCCGACGCTCATCGCGCAGACCCACACCCTGCGCGAGCTGGCCGCCTCTGCGGAGCCCCGGACCCGTCAGGGGCTGTTGCGTCTCGGCTCCCGCTATGCGGAGTACATCGGCTGGCTGGTGCAGGAGACGGGCAACGAGGAGGCTGCGCTCTGGTGGACCCAACGGGCCGTCAGCATGGCCGAGGGCGGGGGAGACCACGATCTGGCGGCCTACGCACTGGTGCGTCGTGCGCTGGTGACGCTCTACCGCGAGGACGCCGAGCAGACCGTCGCCCTCGCCCAGCAGGCACAGAGCAGCGGACTGCCCCCGCGCATCCGTGGCCTGGCCGCCCAGCGCGAGGCCCAGGGGCATGCCATCGCCGGCGACTACGACGCCAGCATGCGCTGCCTGGACCGGGCCGGATCGCTCCTCGCTCGCGAGACGCCTGCGGAGAGCGGGCCTCTGCTGGGAACGACCCACCTGCCCGACCCGGTGGCGATGATCCGGGGTTGGTGCCTGCACGATCTCGGGCGGTCGGGCGCGGCCGCCCGGACCATGGACGAGCAACTCGACCAGGTGTCGCCGCTCGCGCTGCGCACCCAGGCCCGCTACGGCGTGCGCCGAGCCCTCGCCCATGCGACAGCCGGCGAGATCGACCACGCCTGCGCACTGACCCGTGCCCTCCTCGCCGCGCTGACCACGGTCGACTCCGCGACCATCACCGCAGACCTCCACAAGCTGGCACGCGTGCTCACCCGGCATTCCCGGAACGCCTCGGTGCGGGAGCTGATGCCCGACCTGGGCATGTCCCTGCACCTCGGCACACCATCGAGAGGACCCTCCCATGACTGATGTCTTCATCAACTACCGCACCGGCGACGGGGACAAGACCGCGGCGCTGATCGAGCAGGCGTTGTCCCAGCGCTTCGGCAGTGAAAGGATCTTCCGTGCCTCCAAGTCCATCCCGCCCGGTGCCGCCTTCCCGCAGGAGCTGATCGGAAATCTGCGGCGCAGCGCCGTCCTGCTGGCCGTGATCGGAGAGCGCTGGGCCGAGTCCGCCAAGCTGAAGGAAGAGGACGACTGGGTCCGTCGCGAGATCGTGCAGGCCCTCGACTGGGGAATCACCGTGTTGCCGGTCCTTGAGGGACGAAGGACGGACCGTCTGCGCGCCGCCGATCTGCCCGCGCAGCTGACCCCGCTCGTCGAGGTGCAGTCCCTGCGGCTGGATCTGCACAACGCGGACGCCGACCTGCAGCGCATCGGCGACGCGATCGCCGACCTGGTGCCCGCGCTCAAGAGCGCCGACCGGGCCGCTCCCCGACCTGACGAGCCCGGCAGCACCCACAACACCGCGCGCGAGGTCCACGGAACCATCGCCCAGACCCGGGACCTCACCGGTGATGTGGGAACCGTCATCAAGGACATCCAGGGGCCGGTCCACGCCGGTTCGGGAGACATCAACCAGACGCACTTCGGCGGCGACCAGAACAATGTCGCCGGGGACCAGAACCGCTTCGCCGGCGACCAGAACCGGATTTCCGGCGACCAGAACCGGTTCTCCGGGGACGGCACCACGTATGTCGCCGGTGACAACCGCGGTGGGGTCAGGAACCGGAACCGCTCCGGAGGTTCGCGCCGTCGCGAGGACGAGGACCGGTGAGCGAGTCCTACATCTCGGACGTCTCCGGTACCCGCGGCAGTGTGCACGCGGGAAGCGGCGATCAGACCAACAACATCAACAACAACTACTACTACCCCGCGGACCTGGTGAACGACGCGCGCGGATGGAGCCCACGCCGGGTCGCGGAGGAGGACCTGGACTGGCTGTACCAGCGCTTCGTCCATCCCACCGGATTCGCCCAGGCCCGTGACGAGTTGGACCGCGAGGGCACGGTCCTGCTGGACGGACCGCCGGGCAGCGGGAGGACCTCCGCGGCGCGGATGCTGCTCCACGAACTGCGTGATGGGGCCGGAGCCTTCCACGACGTGGCGCCGGAGGACGAGGAGCGGAAGCGGGCCCGCAGCCTCAACTCGACAGATGTCGGCGACCGGGACCGCCTACTGCTCGACTTCTCCAACAGCGGCGAGCAGTTCTGGGCCGACATCCAGCGGGAACTGCCGGAGTTCCGGGCGACCGTACGGGAGCGCGGGGCCCATCTGGTAGTGGTGCTGCCGACCAGCACCCTGGTGCCCACCGCGCAGGAGCTGGCCCGGCACCGGGTGATGATCGCGCCCCCGCAGCAGTCGCGAGTACTGCGGACGTACCTGCGAAACGCCGGCCTCTCTCCGGAGACGACCGGTGAGACGCCCGCCGTGCTCGCCGACTTCCTGGGCCGGAAACGCCCGATCCGGGAACTCGCCCTGCTTGCCGATCTCATCTTCCGCGCCAGTACCGCCCACAACGGGGCGGACGACTTCGCCCGTTGGTGCGAGCTCGCCTGCGGAGCGGTGGAGGACCGGGCACAAGAGGTCGCCCGGCTGGTGACCAGGCTGCGCAAGGGGCCGCCGCGGGCGCTGCTGCTCGTCACCGCGATGCTGCACGAGGCCCACGCCGACGCCGTCCATCGCGGGACCGACGCGCTGCTGAGGGCGGTCGGTGGTCCGCCGGACGAGCGACCGCTGCTGGAGCGGGCCGATCTCGCGCAGCGCCTGGCGCGGATCGGGGCGGCACCGGGCCCGGACAGTCGGGTCTGCTTCACCGAACTCGGCTACGACTCCGCGATCCGCAGCCATTTCTGGAGGTACTTGCCCGAAGTGCGAAGGCCGTTGGGGGCTTGGGTCGCCGACGCGATCGGCATGCCCGAACTGGGCGCGAAGGACCGTGATGCGCTCGTCCAGCGCTTCTCCGACCAATGCCTGAGCACCTCTGGCCAGGGCCAGCTGGCGGAGGTGGTGCGACGATGGGCGGCGGCTGCCGGGCGGGAGCAGCTCCGGGCCGCTACGAAAGCGCTGGAGTGCGGCCTTCAGCACGAGGAGCAGGGCGGATCCTTCCGTCAGCTCATCTACGACTGGTCGCGCGAGAGCCTGACCCCCGGGTTGACCAGCGTCCTGGTCGGCGTGTGCGCCGAAGTGATGGCGGTGCGATACCCGGGTCAGGCACTGGTCCGCCTGCACCATCTGGCGCGGCGCCAGCGCGACGGCACGAGCGCACGCGAGGCGCTGCTCGAACTCGCGGCCCCGGACCAACGTTTGCGCCGACTGATGCTGGCCCGGCTCGTGCCGACCTCCGCCTGGGCGGAACGCTACTGGAGGACGGACACGGACCTGTTCCTCGCGCTGGCCGATCCGGACCCGCTGACCACACCCGGTCTCGTCGCAAGGGCGTTGATTGCCGAGGCGACGGTACGCGGAGACCTGGTCCGCTGCTGGAGCGCCGTCTTCGAAACCCGGGCGCACCAGGACTGGACCCCGCAGGTCCGCCGCTGGCTCGGGGCCGCGGTCGAGGACGAGCGGTACGGCGATCTGCTGCTGAGCACGCTGGTCGAGGGCTGCGGAGTCCACGGCCGGCACCTGGCCCGCCTGTACGTGGTCACCCGCGACTGGGTCCGTGGCCCGGAGAACGACCCGAGGCGCGGCGTCGTGGCCGAGCGCCTCCGGCGGAAGATCGATGCCGCCCAGGGCTACCGCGTTGCCTGACACCCGGATTCGCATCCACCCCGGAATTCCCCTGTGGAGGAGCCACCGCCATGACCTCCGGCCATAAGACCGTGACCGTCTTCCTCACCATCATCTGCGGACTGCTGCTCGCCGTCGTCGATCTGATCGCCCACTGGCCGAGCTGGACCTGGGCCGCCGTCGCCGTCCTCGTCGTTGGCGCCCCGCCGCTGGTGGCCAGGGTCGCCACCGGCCGCCGTGCCAATCCGGTCCCGCTCGACCTGCTGCCGCACCTGCCGGTGGCGCCGGTGGAACGGCGGGACCAGCGGGTCAGTCAGGTGGTACTGCCGAGCTGCTGGGAGGACTACGACTTCCGCTTCAGCGCCACCGTGCGGTGGTGTCCCAGCGGCAAATCGGTCGATAGACCGATCCTCAACCCGGCCGGGCTCGCCGTCGAGGCGATCATGGCCCGGGCCTGCGCCATCACCGGCAAGCGGGAGCCCACCAGATCCTCGCTGGTCCAGCACGAGCTGAACGGCCTGCTGGGCCGGATGGAGCGGGACGAGACCGGCTTCCTCCACGTCATGGCCGAAGGGGTGACCCTGACCCTGGCGGAGCACGACCAGGAGCGGTTGGACAAGCTCTCCGCCGTCCGCAAGGACAAGGCGGTGTGGGAGCACGAGAGGAAGTACGAACAGAGTCGGCGCGAGTACCTGGGCGAGGACGTCCTCAAGGACACCGGGAGCGCCGTGGTCTGGTGGTTGGCCAAGAACGACGACCACATCGAGAAGACGGTGGGCGATCTCGGTCTGCTCGCCCAGCTCTCCTCGGCGGCTCAGAACGAGCAGGTGCCGGAGCGCTTCCACCACCTCGTGCCGATGCCGCCGCCGGCCCACCCGGCGCCGGAGCAGCCGGAGTTCCCGGAGGTGCACGAGACCGCACCCGCGCCGCCGCCTCCGACCGGTGCCGATCTGATCGCGGCCTTCCTGGCGACGGAGGGCATCGCCGACGACGACCCGGAACGTGCCCTGCTCGTCGGACGCATGGCCGATGCCGTCGCCGCCTGCGGCAGGCTGGAGACAGCGGATGAGCTCCGACGCCGCTTCGACGCCCCGGACACCCCGGACACCCCGCTCGACGGGGACGTCGGTCCGGACCAGGACCCGCCGGAGTGGGAGGACGGCTGACCTCCCCGCGCCGGGTGCAGCCACGCTCGCTCGAAGGCAACCGCACCCGGAAACCGGTTTGACGCCGTTGGCGGTCGATGGTCGCATGATGCGCATGAGCGCAGTTCAGATGCATGCCGGTATGCACCCGATCGACGACGGCCTGGTGCGACGGTTGATCGCCGACCAGTTCCCCCGGTGGGCGGGGCTGGCGGTGGAGCGGTGGCCCTCGGGGGGCACGGTCAATGCCATGTACCGACTGGGCGACGACCTGGTGGTCCGGTTGCCGCTGGTGCGGGGCGGCGGCGAGGACGTGTCGAGGGAGCGGGAGTGGCTTCCCCGTCTCGCCCCCCTCCTGCCGACGCGCATCCCCGAGGTGCTCGGTGCGGGGCAGCCGGGCCGGGGGTATCCGTGGCCCTGGTCGGTGTACCGGTGGCTGCCGGGCGGGCATCCAGCCGAGGGGGCTCCGGGCACGTCCGTGCCGCTGGCCGAGGACCTGGCTGCGTTCGTGGCGGCGATGCGCGGGATCGCCTTGCCGGCCGGGCCGGTGGCGCACCGGGGCGGGCCGGTGGCGTCGCTCGACGCGGAGACCCGGGCGGCGATCGAGGAGTTGCGCGGGATTCCCGAGGAAGCCGTCGACTGCGCCGCCGCGACCGCTGTGTGGGAGGAGACGCTGCGGGCCCCGGGCTGGGACGGGCAGCCGGTGTGGCTGCATGCCGATCTGATGCCGGGCAACCTGCTGGTCGACGGCGGGAGGCTGGTGTCGGTGATCGACTTCGGGTGCGCCGGTACCGGGGATCCCGCCTGTGACCTGTTCCCGGCCTGGAACTTGTTGTCGACCGAGGGCCGGGACGTCTTCCGTGCGGCGCTGGAGGTGGACGATGCCACCTGGATCCGGGGTCGCGGCCGGACCCTCTCGCAGGCGCTGATCGCGCTGCCGTACTACCGCAGGACGAACCCGGCGATGGCGCACAACGCCCGCCACGTGATCCGGACGGTGCTCGGCGGGAACTGAGGCCTGGTCGGATGCCGGGAGCGGGTGTCCCGTGACGGCGTCACGGGCCGACGGCGCCTCCGGTCCGACCCGCCGCCGCCGGCGGCGGACCGCTGGCGCGCCGGGCCCGCCCGGCGTGGCCGGGCGGGCCAAGGCCTAGGCCAGGTACAGGGACAGGTACGAGACGACCAGCGAGGCGGTCACCGATCCCACGATCGCGCCGTCGACGAGCAGCGAACCAGCCGACATGCGCACCCTCCGGAATCGACCCGCAGCCTACAGCTCGGCGGCGGCCGCATGCCGTCCGTGCCACCAGGCCGAGGAGGTCGGCCTGGGCGCGGCACCGGAGTTGGGGACGGGGACGGACCTGAGCAGTTCCCCCGCGCGGCCGCGGATGTCGATGCGGATCGGCAGCGAGCGGCCCCGCACGCTGGTCCCGCTGGTCCCGACCGGGTGCACCTGCCCGAGTACCCCGCTCACGGCGGTGACCAGCGCGGCGGCCAGCGCGTCCTCGGTGATCTGCCTGGTGTCGTCCCTGAGCCAGTGCAGGACGAGCACCCACTCGCCGTTCCGGGTGCCGGTGCGCGGCTGGGTCGGCTCCGCGCTGAGCCCGAGCTCGGCGAGGGCCTCGATCAGCGACTCCACGTCCTGGCCGTCGAGGTGCTGGAAGTTCTCTTCGATGAGCAGCGCTGTCATGGTTCCTACCCCCGTGTGCTAGTGGGACGGTCCGCAGGTGGCACCTGGCCACCAGGCTTCCCCGGTGACCAATCTGCGGCCCTGATGACCTTGACGATCATTCAACACGCTTGGGTTCCGGGGCTCGCCGCCTTGACGCACTCTGTACGCGCGCGGCGCGTGAACCGGCTGTCGACGCAGCTCGCACAGCCGCCTCTGAGCAGGCTCACAGCTGGGTATATGTCGTTCTGTGACTGATCATCTCCACCGCCGGGGTCCGGTACCATGCGTCCCTCCGAGGGCTCCTTCGCCCTGGAGCCAAGTGTCCTTGATTTCAAGTCAGGAGAAGACGGACCACCGCAGCCGGCGGCGCCGTCCACGACCGGTCCGCCACAGGATCGCCGGAGAGTGCGGGACCAGGACATCGGTTGGGCCTGCAAGCCGACTGGTTGACGGGGGTATGGAGAGTGGGTGAGCCGCGGTTCTGGCTGCTGGGGCGGATGCGCGGGGAACTCGGCGGAGCGCCGCTCCGGTTGGGGAGTCCGCAGCAGCAGGCGGTGCTCGCAGCGCTCCTGTTGAAGCCGGGGCACCGGGTCAGCACCGAGGGCCTGGTCGACGTGCTCTGGTCGGAGGACCCCCCGCCCCAGGCAAGGGCCACGGTGCGGACGTATGTGTGGCGGCTGCGTCGGGAGTTGGAGACCCGGGTGCAGGCGCCGGAGGTGCTGGTCTCGCACCAGGGCGGCTACCGGCTGGTCCTGCCCGGCGGGGCCGTCGACGTGCTGGAGGCGGAGGAGTTGGCGGTGCTGGCCGACCGCGCCAAGTCCGAGGGGCGGCGGGAGGAGGCGCGCGACCTGCTCTGTCGGGCCGACGACCTGTGGCAGGGGGAGCCGCTGGCCGGTGTTCCGGGTACGTTCGCCGAGTTGCAGCGGCATCGGCTCGCGGAGTTCCGACTGACCCTGCTGGAGGAGCGGATCGGACTGGACGTGGTGCTCGGCCGCGGTGCGCGCAGCGTGGCCGAACTGTCCGCGCTGACGGCCGAGTACCCCTTGCGTGAGCGCTTCTACGGGCTGCTGATGCAGGCGCTGGCCCAGGCCGGACGGCAGGCGGAGGCGCTGGAGGTGTTCCGCAGGGCCCGGCAGGTACTGATCGACGAGCTCGGCCTGGAGCCCGACCGCGACCTGCTGGCGCTGCACCGCCGGATCCTCGACCGCGACCCCGGGCTGACCGGGGCGGTGGCCCCGTCGGTCGGGACCGGCGTGGTGCTGCCGACCGTCCCCGGGGCCCGGCAACGGCCGACCGCCGAGGCCGCCGAGGCCGGGCCGGAACCCGCGACCCCCGCCCGGCCGAGCCCGACCGGGTCGGCAACCGGCCGGGCGACGGGGGAGCGGTCGACGGGGGACCGGGCGACGGGGGACCGGGCGACGGAGGGCGGGCGACGGAGGGGCGGCCGACAGAGGGGCGGCCGACGGTCGCTCGGCCGGTACCCGCCCAGTCGGTGTCTGCTCAGCCGGTACCCGCCCAGCCGGTACCCGCCCAGCTCCCGCCCAACGAGGCGGACTTCACCGGTCGGCGGGTGCAGCTCGCGGAACTGCTCGACGCCCTCTCCGGGGCCGGGGCCTCCCGGAGGGGCCCGGCGGTCGCGGTCGTGGCCGGGATGGGCGGCGTGGGCAAGACCACGCTGGCGCTCTACGCCGCCCACCAGCTCAAGCACGTCTACCCGGACGGCCAGCTCTACGCGGATCTGTACGGCGGCGGCGCGGTGGTGTCGACCCCCGAGTCGGTGGTCACCGGCTTCCTGCACGCCCTCGGGGCCGGCCCGGACAGCCTGCCGGAGGGCCTGGCGGCCCGCTCCGCGCTCTTCCGCTCCATGGTGGAGGGACGCAGGCTGCTGGTGGTGCTGGACAACGTCCGGGACACCGCCCAGGTCCGCTTCCTGCTGCCGGGGAGCGCCTCCTGCGCGGTGCTGGCCACCAGCAGGACCAGGCTGGCCGGGCTGCCGGCGGCCCGTCAGGTCGATCTGAGCGTCTTCGAACCCACCGAGGCGCTGTCCCTGTTGGAGCAGGTCATCGGTGCGGAGCCGCTGGCGGCCGAGCGGGACGCGGCGCTCGAACTGGTGGGAGCCTGCGGCTTCCTGCCGCTCGCGGTGCGCATCGTCGCCGCCCGCCTCGCGGCACGGCCGACCTGGACCATCGGCACCATGCTCGACCGGCTCGCGGACGAGGGGCACCGGATCGACGAACTGCGGGTCGGCGACCTGGCGGTGGGCGCGTCCTTCGAGATGGGCTACCGGCAGCTGGACCCGCACCAGGCCGAGGCCTTCCGGCTGGCCGCTGCCGTCCAGGTGGTCGACCTCAGCCTCTCCTCGGTGGCGGCGCTGCTCGGCGTGGACGAACGCCGGGCCGACGACCTGCTGGAATCCCTGATCGATGTCGCGATGCTGGAGTCACGCGGGCCCGGCCGCTATCGGCACCACGACCTGCTGCGGGCCTTCGCGCTGCAGGAGTCGGAGCTGATGCACCCGGGTGAGGGCGAGGCGGCGCGCGCCCGGCTGCTCGCCCATCTGCTGGCGACCGCCCGCACCGCGTTCGCGCTCGCAGTTCCCGGCGATCCGGTGCGCGACGCCCTGGCCCCGGCCGCGTCGGCCGGCCTGCCGCTGTCCGACCTGGATGCGGCTCGGGCCTGGGCGGCGGCCGAGACCGACTGCGCGCTGGCGCTGACCACCCATGTCGCCCGGTCCCTCGCCGTACCCTCCGCGCTGCTGCAGATGGCGACCGACCTGCTCATCGGCCTGAGCCCGTTCGCGCTCGGGGAGGAGCGGCACGAGTGGGCGGCGGCCGCCCGAGCCCTGATCAATGCCGCGGTGCGCACCGGGAGCCGACTGATCGAGGGCCGGGCCCGCTTCCTGCTGGGCAATGTCGCGACCGCGGCCACCTGGCTGGACGACGCGGAGCAGGAGTCCCGGCGGGCGGTCGAGCTCTCCCGGGAGGCGGACGACCTGCTGATCCTGCGTCAGGCCCTGAACGATCTGGGACTGCTGGCCCAGTTCCGGGGCAGGTTCGACGAGGCGGTGGGCCACTACGAGGAGGCCATCGACCTCGCCCGGAGGCTGGGCCACTGGTCCGGCGAGTCGGTGACCGTCCTCAACTCCGCCGTTGCCAGGGTGCGGGCCGGACGCGCGGACGAGGCGGCGGTCATCTGCGAGCGGGTCCTGGCGGACCAGCGGGAGCGCGGTGACCGGGCCGGACAGGCGAAGGCGCTGCATGTGCTGGGACTCGCCCTCGACGCGCTGGAACGCCATCGGGACGCGGCCGACTGCTTCGTCGAGGCGCTGCGGCTGTGGACCGCGGTGGGCGCGCCGTGGCGCGGAGCCCCGGCGCGCTACCGGCTGGCCGGGGCGATGCTGGCCCTGGGCGAGGCGGAGGCGGCGCTGCCGCAGGTCCTGGAGGCTCTGCAGGTCTGCCGGGCCTCGGGCCAGGAACGGGACCAGGGGCATGCGCTGATGGTGCTCGCCCGGGTGCTGCACGCGCTGGGGCGCGGGGACGAGGCGCGGCACTGGGCCGAGGAGGCCCGGCAGCTCTACGCCCGGCTGGGACTGCCCGAGGCGGCGGACGCCGCCGCCCTGTCCCGGAGCTGGGCCCGCGCCTGACCGGGCCCGCGCCTGCCCGGGACCCGGCGGCCGGGGCGCCCCGGCCGGGTGCGGGGCCCGGCCGCGCCACGTGCGCGGCCGCGCCACCTGCCCGGCCGCGAACGGCCGCTGCGCGCGCCCGCGCGGTCAGTGGTGGCCGAACATCCCGGGTATCAGGACGTATCCGCTGCTGCTGTTGTTCCACTCGCCCGGCTGGTCCGCCTGCGGCGAGAGCAGGTCGCCCGGAACGCTGTCGCCGCTGCTGAGGTGGGAACTCGCGGCAGTGGGGGCTGCCTCGGCCGACCCGGCTCCGATCGAGACATCCAGTGCGACGACCGCCGTCAGGGCGATGACTGCCAGTCGGCCTGACCGCGAGACGGTTCGGTTCCACCGTGCCATGGAGAGTTCCCTTCGGCTCCGTGCTGCCCTTCCGGCGGATCATCGCAGCCGCCTGTAAACGTGGTGTCAACGCCGTCCGGTGGGAACGGCGGCATGGGCGCTCGGCAGGGCGCGGTGCCGGAGCAGCGCGGCGGCGGCCACGGCCAGCAGGCCGGTGCCGGCGGCGGCGAGGAGGGCCAGGGTGTAGCCGTGGTCGGTGTAGACGATCGCGTCGGCCGGCTGCTTCGCGGCGAGGTTGGCGTTGAGGACGGCGGTGAGGACGGCCAGGGCGACGGCGGTGCCGAGGTCGCGGGCGATGCCGTTGATGCCCTCGCTGACGGCGGTGCGGTCGGCCGGAACGGCCTCGGCCACCTGGCTCATCGTCGCCAGCGGGTAGAGCGCGAAGGCGATGCCGTAGACGGCGGTCCAGCCGAGGATCTCCCAGGTGCGGCCGTGGGCCAGGCCGAGCAGCAGCAGCGAGACGGTGAGCGGGACGGTCGCGGCGACCAGGGTGGCGCGCGAGCCGAGGCGCCGGACCAGGGCGCCGCCGAGCAGTCCGGCCAGGATGGCGGTGATGCCGTAGGGGAGCATGTACCGGGCGGCGCCCAGGGCGTCGAGGCCGAAGCCGTAGCGGATGCCGAGCGAGCGCGGGGTCTCCAGCATCTGCGGGAGCAGGAAGGCGAAGCCGCAGACGGAGAAGGCGCAGAGCAGGGTCGCCAGCACCGGCAGCCGCATCTGCGGACCGGCGACCACCCGCACGTCGACCAGCGGATGGTCGCTGCGCAGCGCGTGCGGGACGAACAGGGTGACCGCCGCCGCGCCGCCGACCAGGCAGGCGAGGGTCGAGCCGGCGGTCCAGCCCCAGCCCTGGCCCTCGGTGATGCCGAGCAGGACCAGCCCGGTGCCGCCGCCGAGCAGCGCGCAGCCCAGCAGGTCCAGCCGCTGCGGCAGCCGCACCGGGGACTCCGGGACGAGGAGGGCGAAGGCCGCGGCGAGCACGGTGACCGCGATGAAGCTGAACCAGAAGACGCTGCGGAAGCCGTAGGCGTCGATCAGCGCACCGCCGACGAAGGGGCCGATGATCGCGGAGACGCCCAGGCCGACGGAGATCAGTCCGAAGCCGAAGGGCACCAGTGGCGCCGGCAGGATGTCGCGCAGCAGCCCGTACATCACCGCGACCATGGCCAGTGAGATGCCCTGCAGCACCCGGCCGGCCAGCAGCAGCGGAAAGCTGGTGGCCAGGGCGCAGAGCAGCGAGCCGAGCGCGAACAGCGCGCTGACGACCAGCACGGTCCGCTTCTTGCCGTGCAGGTCGGCGAGCTTGCCGACGGGGGACTCGCAGACGACCCCGGTGAGGCTGACGATGGTGAGCACCCAGCTGAGGCTGGAGGTGTGGAAGACCGGGACCATGTAGCGGACGGCCGGGTAGACCAGGGTCAGCTCCAGCGGGATGACCAGGGAGAGCAGCAGGACCGCCGTCAGGATCACGACCAGGCGCGGGGACCAGCCGGAGGATCCGGAGGATATGGGGTCGGTGGGTCTGGTGGGTCCGCTGGTTTCCGTCATCGCTGCCTCCCGGGCGTGCCTCGGACTCGGCGTTCACCAGGCAGGCTAGGAATGATCTGACGGTGCGTCAATAAATCTTGCAGGGTTGGCCGTCCGCTGCTTCGGCCGCCCCTGCGGCCAGGCGTCGGGCCGGGCGGGGGTCGGCCGGCAGCGGGGCCGGGGCCGGCCGCTGTTCGGCCAGGAGCCCCAGGTACCGCTCCCGGGGGAGCGGCGTGGAGCCCAGGCTGCGGACATGAGGGCTGTCCCACTGGGCGTCCAGGACGGTTCCACCGGCCTCGGCGAAGCGGTCGGCGAGGTCGGCCACGGCCGTCGCTCCGGCTCCGGAGCGCAGCCGGAACATGGAGTCCATGCTGAGGACGCTGTCGATCCGCACCCCGAACACGCCGCCGACCAGCGTGCTCTCCTGCCACACCTCGACACTGTGCGCCCAGCCCGCCTCGTGCAGCAGGAGCAGCGAGCGGACCAGCTCGTCGGTCAGCCACTGCGGGTCGCGTCCTTCCCGGCAGCCGTGCACCACCTGCTCGAAGTCGCGGTCCAGGGAGGTGGACCAGGTGTCCCGGCGCAGTCGTCCGGCCAGTCGGCGACTGAGGTGCACCGCGCGCACGGGGATCACCGGGCGCGGGTCCGGGGACCACCAGGACACGCGGTACGGGTCACCGGTGTCCGCGCCGATCAGCCAGATCCGGCCCGCCGCGACCGCCTCCTCGTGGGTGACCTCGTTGATGGTGCGGGCGAAGTCGTTGGGCGCCGGCAGCGGGTAGGCGCCGGCCCGGTAGGCGGCCAGCAGCGCGTCGGGCCCGGTGTCGGCGGAGAACGCCACCGGACCGTCGCCCGCCGTGTGCGACAGGTCGACCCCGTTCCAGGACGCGCGGCTACGGACCATCGGCGGGACTCTCCACGGGCTCCAGGAAGCCGATCGACTGGAGGTGGGTCAGGTAGCCGTCCAGCAACGGCGCGTCCACGGGCGGCAGGACGATCCCGGACCCCAGCAGGGCGAGTTCGGCGTTGTCCCGGCGGAACTGCGGGAACACGTCCTGGAAGTACATCTCGCTGACCGACATGTCGGCGTGCCGGCAGCGGTCCACGAAGAGCGGGACGAAGGGGGTGATCGGGTGGGCGGGGTGCCCGGCGGCGAAGCCGATCAGCGCCGAGACCCAGTCGGCGTACGGGATCTCGGTCACCGGGAAGCCGTGCCGGCGCAGGCTGTCCGCCAGGCTGCCGAGGACGGCGGGGTGCGGGTTGGTCAGGTGGTAGACGGTGCCGCGTGCGGGGTGGTTGGCCGTGATGTGGCCCACGGCCCGGGCGAAGACGTCGGCGGGCAGGAAGTCCAGCGGGAGCTCGACCTCGGGGCATAGGCCGGACTCCGCGATGAACTTCATCAGCGCGCAGATCTCGGTGGCGGTGTTGAGCACACCGGCCGGGCCGGTGCCGGTGATGTCCTGCAGCCGGTAGACGGTGACCGGCAGTCCGGCCAGGGACGCCTGCCGCAGCAGTGCCTCGGAGACCCACTTGGTCTCGACGTAGCCCACCGACAGGTAGTCCGCGAAGTCGAGCGGGGTGGACTCGGTGACGCTGCGCACCCCGGCCGCCCCGAAGCCGGCGAGCACCGCCATGGTGGACGCGAAGTGCAGCGGAACCGAGCGCGGCGCCGCCAGCCGGATCAGCTCCCGGGTGGCCCCGACGTTCACCGCGCGCAGCTTGTCGTAGGGGTAGATGAAATTGACCTGCGCGCCGAAGTGGTAGATGACGTCGACCACGGAGCCCAGGTGCTCGAAGTCGTGGTCGGTAAGCCCGAACCCGGGCTTGCCGAGGTCGCCGACGATCGGCCGCACCCGCTCCTCGGACAGGTCGTGGAGCAGGTAGCGCCGGGCGGACGCCCTGATCCGCTCCCAGGCCTCCGCGGCGTCGGCCGCCCGGACCAGGCAGTGGATCCGGGCCGAGGTGTGCTCCAGCAGGTCGTCGAGCAGGTGGATGCCGCAGTACCCGGTCGCACCGGTGAGCAGGACGTCCTGCGGCGGCTCGGACGCCGCCGGCTCGGTCGCCGCCGGCCGGGCCTTCACCGGCCGGGCCTTCGACAGCGCCGACAGTTCGGCCGGCGACAGCTCGGACTCGGCGGCGAAGTCCACGGCGCCGCCGTCGGCGCTGGCCAGGGTGCCGACGCGGGCGCGGTGCGCGCTCCGCGCGAAGCCCGCCAGCGTCGAGTCCTGCAGCAGCGAGCGGGTCAGCGCGCGGACCTGGCCGATCCCGATGCCGAACATCACCCGGGCCCTGGCCAGCATCTCCATGGCGAGCAGCGAGTTCCCGCCGAGTTCGAAGAAGTCGTCGTCGGCGGCGATCCGGTCGACGCCCAGGATCAGGCTCCACAGCTGCGCCATGCCCGAGGTGAGCGGCGGCTGCGGCCGCGTCTCGCCGGGTCCGGGGCCGGGGCCGGAGCCGTCGGCGGAGCCCGCGCCCGTGTCGGCGCCCGCGTCGGCGGGGCGCACGAGGGCGGAGCGTCCGGGCAGGGCCGCCCGGTCGATCTTGCCGCTGGGCGCCAGCGGCAGCTGACCGATCGGGGTGTACTCCACCGGAACCATGTGCGCCGGCAGCACCGCGGCCAGGGCGGAGCGCAGCTCGGCACTCCGTCCGGGGCCGTCGGTCGGCGATCCGTCCGCCGTCGGCCCGCCCTCCGTGTCGGCGTGGGTGTAGAAAGCGACCAGGACCTGCTCCTGCTCCCCGCTGCCGCGGGTGCGCGCCACCACGGCGGCCTGGCCCACCCCCCGCTGGGAGTTGAGGACCGCCTCGACCTCGGCCGGGTCGATCCGGAAGCCGTGGATCTTCAGCTGGTCGTCGATCCGGCCGAGGATCTCCAGGCTGCCGTCGCAGCGCCGCCGCCCGAGGTCGCCGGTGCGGTACATCCGGCTTCCCGGGGCGTCGGCGTGCGGATCGGGAAGGAACTGCCGGGCCGTCAGGCCCGGCTGCTTCCAGACGGCTTCGGCCAGTCGGCCGCCGCCGATGTAGACCTCGCCGCGCTCGCCGGGCGGCACCGGCCGCAGTTCCGCGTCCAGCACGTGGACCAGGGCCCCGGCCAGCGGGCGGCCCACGGGCGCCGGGGCGCCGTCGGTCCCGGGGAGGAGGTCCTGGGTGAGTTCGCACGCCGTCGAGGTGATCGTGGTCTCGGTCAGCCCGTACGCGTTGACCAGGGCGGTCCCGGGGAACCTGCGCAGCCACAGCCGGCAGTGGTCGGCGTGGACGACCTCGCCGCCGACGATGACCAGCCGCAGCGGGGCCAGCGTGTCCAGGCCCGCACCGGCGACGCTGAGCAGCCTGCGCCAGTAGGCGGGGGTCAGGTCGACCACGGTGATCCGGTCGCGGGCGATCCGGTAGAGCAGGTCGGTCGGCGCCCAGGCGTGCCTGCCGGTCAGCACCACCGTGGCCCCGGAGACCAGCGGAGCGAGGATCTGCTCCAGTGAGGTGTCGAAGGCCAGCGCCGCGAGATGCGCCACCCGGTCGCCGGGGCCCAGCCGGTAGAACTCCGCGGCGGCGCGCAGGGCCACCGACAGCGCGTGGTGGCTGGTGACCACGCCCTTGGGCGGTCCGGTCGACCCGGAGGTGTAGATCAGGTAGGCGGGGTCCTGCGGCCGGGGCGTCCAGCCGGCCGGCTCCGGCCCCAGGCCGTCGCCGGCGTCCGCCTCCGCCGCCTCCACCGTCAGTACGTCGACGGCGGCGCCTTCCCCGGTCGCCCCGGCGAACAGCGCCCGGTGCGAGCGGTTCGTCAGGACCGTCCGGGCATCGGCGTCGCGGACCAGCCGGACCAGTCGCGGGGCCGGGGTGGCCGGGTCGAGCGGCAGCACCGCCGCCCCGGCCCGCAGCACCGCCAGCAGGCCGACCGCCAGCTCGGCGGTGCGGTCCAGGCAGACGGCCACCACGGACCGCTCGACGCCGCCGTGGAGCCGCAGCCGCCGGGCGAGCCGCTCGGTCCGCCGGTCCAGCTCCGCGTAGTCGATCCGTTCGTCGTCGCACAGCACCGCCCAGGCGTGCGGTGTCCGCTCGGCCTGCTCCCGGACCAGCCGGGTGACGGTCGGCGCCCAGGGGCCGTCCGGGCCGAGCGGGTGGTCAGGACGGCTGTAGGCCGACCAGCTGTCCGGCGGCGCGGCGTCGAGCGCGGCGGCACAGTCGGCGGCGCTCGCCCAGGGCTCCCCGTTCCGGGCCCAGCCGGGGGGCACCGGGAGCCGCGCGGGCCAGATGGCGTGCTGCCCGAGGTCGTTGGACAGCAGCAGCTGCTGTCCGTCGGAGAAGCCGAGGCCGTTCGTACTCATCGGATCCGCTCCGTCGGTTCGTCGGCGGCCTGCTTCAGCAGCATCGCCTGCGCCTCCTCCGCGGCCACCGGCTTGGCGAAGAGGTATCCCTGGCCGAGCGGGCAGCCCATCGACACCAGCAGCTCCCGTTGCTGCTCGTGCTCCACGCCTTCGGCGATCACGGTCAGGCCCAGGGTGTCCGCGAGGTGCGTGATCCCGTCGACCAGCGCGTACTGCTGGCTGGAGTGTCCGAGTTCGTCGATGAAGGACTTGTCGATCTTGAGGATCGAGATCGGGAACTCGCGCAGGTAGCTCAATGAGGAGTAGCCGGTCCCGAAGTCGTCGATGGCGATCCGCACGCCCAGCTCGGTGAGGGACTGCATCTCCGCCAGCACCCGGTCGTCGTGGCGCAGCAGCAGACTCTCCGTCAGTTCCAGGACGAGCGAGGAGGGATCGATCCCGGTCCGGTCGATGACGTGCTGGACCACGTCCAGGAAGCCGTGGTCGCGGAACTGCCGCGGCGAGACGTTGACGCTCACATAGGGAGGCCGCGGTCCGGCGGCGGACCCGTTGCGGAGCCCGTCCGTCACGCCGCGCCAGCCGACCGCCTCGGTGGCTGCCCGGCCCAGCACCCAGGCGCCGAGCGGGACGATCTGGCCGCTCTCCTCGGCCAGCGTGATGAACTGCTCCGGGAGCACCGTGCCGCGCGTCGAGTGCGGCCAGCGCACCAGCGCCTCGAAGCCGACGATCGATGCGTCGGCGAGTTTCACGATCGGCTGGTAGAGCACCACGAACGACTCCACCAGCGACCGGTCCAGGCTCTCCTGCAGCTCGTGCCGCTCCACCATGCCGCTCTGCATCGCCGGGCGGTAGCGCCGCCACCGCCGCTTTCCCGCCGTCTTCGCCTCGTACAGCGCCAGGTCGGCGTGGCTGAGCAGCTCCACCGAGTCGAAGCTGTCCTCGGTGGTGGCGATGCCGATGCTGGCGTTGACGCTCACCGGGCCGACGCTCAGCCGGAACGGTTCGGCGAAGACGCCCAGCAGGTGGTCGGCGAAGGTCTCCAGGTCCTGGGGCGTCATCGGGTCCTCGACCAGGAGCGCGAACTCGTCGCCGCCGAGGCGGGCCGCGGTGTCGGACACGCGGACCGCCGTGGACAGCCGCAGCGAGAGGGCGACCAGCAGCTCGTCGCCGACCGGGTGGCCCTGGGTGTCGTTGACCACCTTGAAGTCGTCCACGTCGACCAGGAGCACGCCGACCACGGTTCCCTCGCGCTGGCTCTGGGTGAGGGCGTGGGTGACCCGCTCGTGGAACAGCACCCGGTTCGCCAGCCCGGTCAGCGAGTCGTGGAAGGCGCGGTGGGTGAGCTCGCGTTCGAGCTTGCGCTGCTCGGTCACGTCGCGCAGGGTCAGCACCAGCCCGGCGACGGTCGCCTCCCGGCGCAGGTCGCTGCACCGGACCTCGACCTCGATGGTGGCCTGGTCGGTGCGCAGCATCTGCCAGTGCTCGCGCCGGTCCGGTTCATCGCGGGCCCGCATCTGGCTCAGCGCCCGGGTGACGGTGCCGCTCTCCTGTGCGGGCACGAGATCGGCGAGCCGGGACCCGGCCAGGGTCGCGGATCCCAGCACCTGGCGGGCCGACGGGCTGGCGTACCGGATCCGGTCCCCCTCGTCGAGGATCAGGATGACGTCGGAGGCGTTCTGCACCAGGGTCCTGAAGTACGCCTCGCTGTTGCGCTTGCTCACCTCCTGGCTCAGGGCGATCCGTTCGACGGCCAGCGTGCCCTGGGCGGCGAGGGTGGCCAGGCTGTCCCGCAGCACCAGCAGGTCCCGCTCGTCGCCGGCCACGATGAGGGCGCCGATCAGCGGATCCGGCGCCGACTTCTCCCGCAGCGCCAGCGGGCACAGCAGGGTGCTGCGCAGCGGATGGAAGCGCGCGGTCAGCTCCTCGCCCAGGGCGTCCACGCCGAGCAGCCTGGTCCCGCCGTGCCCGGCCTGCGCCTGGACCAGGGAGCGGGTCCGCTCGGTCATCCCGATCTGCTCGCCGTCGGCGGCGCGGGTCAGCCAGAGCCGGTCGTCCTTGCGGATGGCCAGCAGGGCATCGTGCTGCGGGCTGTCCGCCAGCAGCGAGGTCACCGCCCGCTGGACCGCCGTGGCGACCTGCGGCACGTCCGCCGCCAGGCTCAGCGAGGCCACCGCGCCCCGCAGCGTCCGTTCGCGGGTCACCGCCCGCCGGTGCGTCTCCGCCACCTCGGCCAGCCGGTAGAGCACCAGGAAGAAGAGGATCGCGGAGAACGCCCCGATCACGCCCACATTGCTGGTGTCACCGCGGATCGAGGCCAGCACCAGCATCGCCGGGGCGATCAGCGATGCCAGGGTGAGCAGGCCCACCCGGACCCGGGCGTTGTCCGGGTGCCATTCCGTGGGTTCGGTGAGCGTCACCATGGACGGGTGCAGCGCGGCCGATCCCCAGGCGCCGTAGAAGACCGCCCAGCCCAGGTCCACCGGGGTGCCGGTGCGCCAGGTCCCGTGGAGCTGGATCAGCGCGTAGGCGATGTCGGCGGCGAGCAGCCCGAAGGTGCCCGCGGTCAGCAGCACCACGGACACGCTCTTCCCGCCGCGCGGTGCCAGCAGTCGCGCCAGCATCGCCAGCACCAGGATGTCGCCCAGCGGATAGGCGATGGAGATGGCCTTCTGGATCCAGCTCAGCCCCGGGGTGTGCGCGTACGGGACGATGACGTAGATCCAGAGGAGCAGCGCGATCCCGACGGTCAGGGTCAGCGCGTCGATCAGGCTAGCCCGGTCGCGCCGGGCGGTGCGCCAGCGGACGAAGCCGAGCAGCCCGGCGGCGTAGAGGCCGTAGGTGGCCAGGTAGAAGGCGTCGGCGACCGAGGGGAACAGGCTTTCGTGCAGGTACTGGATGATGATGATCTGCGCCAGCTCACCCGCGGTGAAACTGAGGTTGGCCGCGGCCAGCAGGTACCAGGGAAGGCTGTGCGCGGGGCGGTGGTAGGCGATTCCGATGAGGATGCCGACGACGCCGCTCAGCCCGACCCCCACGAAGATCAGCCGCTGGTCGGAGAACGCGTAGTAGACGGACGTGAGTGCGACCATCCAGACGCCGAAGCACGTCATCAGGAAAGGCCATCGCTGCCGGGTTTCCAACGCTGCCTCCTCCTGCCTGCCCTGCCGAGGAGCATCCCGGTACCGCCGCTGCTGGAGGGGCAGCCGGGACTCCGGAGAGGGGGCGCGAGCGGCACGGACGGTTCCGCATTCGGAGCACCGCTCCGGTCGCCTGCCGCGTGCCTCCTTGGGCGAGCGTGCCTCCTTGGGGGGAGAGAAGAACGTCACAGCCTCAATCAACGCTATACCTGGCCCAGCCCCTCCGCATGTACACCTCGGGTCGGCCCGCCCGACCTCCCTGCGTCCGACCGGGCGCCTCGGCCTGGCGGCCCTCGGCCCGGGGTGACGGGCGGCGACCGGTCGTCACCGGGGCCGCCCGTCCACCGCGGGAGGGTCAGCCGGTGGCGACCCAGTAGGGGCGGTTCTGGGCGGCGACCGGGGGCGACTGGTAGACCCAGGCGCCGGCCGGCTGCCTGTCCTTGAGCAGGTCGACGAACTTCTTGCTCAGCCCCTGCGGGGCGGCGCCGCCGAGGGCCAGCTTCACCCTTCCGGTGCTGCGGGCCAGGTCGTACCAGACGTACGGCGAGAAGACGTTGAGCGGGGCGGCCAGCGGCCGGAAGGAGCCGTCGGGCTGCTTGCGGCTGCCGTACTCGGTGAACGGCGCGGCGCTGACCGGCTGCGGGCCGAGGCCGTGGAGGTCGGCCTCGAAGGAGAAGTAGGTGTTGGCGGGGGTGAAGGCGCCGTTGGCGTCGGCGCTGCCGAAGACGCCGCAGACGGCCTTCCACCGGTCCACCGCGTTCGCATCGGCGGTGGTGTCGTTGGGGACCGGGAGGGTGGGGTCGAAGCCGGCCTTGAACTTGGGCTCGTTGAAGAGCTTCTGCCCGGCGTCGATGGCGATCTGGCTGTCGCAGGCGACGTGCATCCGGCAGAAGCCGAGGCCGCGGGTCTGGTCGGAGCCGTAGGCGTACTGCTGGTAGGTCAGCTTCGGGACCCGGTTCGCGTCGGCGGCGGGGAAGGCGACGATGTTGAGCTCCACCTCCTGGGTGATGCTCGCCCCCTTGGCGAACTGGCCGCAGTAGAGCTGGTAGTTGAAGGAGAGGCAGACCTGGTCGTCGAAGACGGCCGGGGACAGGTGGGCGCCGCTCGGGGACTCCTTCAGCAGCTCGGTGACGGCCGCCCGGTCGGTCAGCAGGTAGTCGAAGCCGATGTTGCTGAAGGTGCCGTAGAAGAACGGCAGGCTGAAGCCCGGGGGGAGGTCGGGCAGGGTGTTGCTCACGGGTGCTGCTCCTCGGGGGTGGGGGAGGCGGCGGCCTTCGCCGCCGCGTCGGCACGGGCCTGGACGAAGTGCTGCTCGGTCAGCTCGAAGGTCGGACTGGCGTGGATGCCCTGCGCCGCCCTGGCCCGGTCCGGATGCGGGTTGCGGTAGAGCCGCTGGCTCAGGTCGCGCAGCTCCAGCATCACCGGCACGGCCTGGCGCATGACCCACGGATCGCCGGTGAAGGCCAGCTGCAGCAGGGCCAGCAGGTGTGCGTACGTCCGGTTGAAGAACTCGGCCTGGGCGCGGACCTGCGAGCCCTCGGGGTAGTGCGCCACCTTCGCCCGGGGGTCGATCCGGTACGCCTCGTCCCAGACGACGTCGAGCAGCGGGCCGCTCGGTCCCGTGCGCGGCAGGTCGTGCGCGCCGTACCTGCGGCCCACCCGGATCTCCTTGAACCGGAAGTAGTGCGCGACCTGGCGCTGCTCGCCGAAGAAGATGTCGTCGCTGTCCCAGATGGTGTCGGCCACGCCCTCGCCCTGGTCGCTGATCACCTCCACGGCCAGCAGGGCGCTCTTCAGATCGGTGACCGGGAAGGCCTCGCCGCCGGAGTTGTAGAAGTCGGTCGGGCCGACCTGGCGGCGCGGGTCGCCGGTGAAGAGGGTGGCCGGGGCGGCCGGGTCCCTGCGGTGCTGCTCGCGCTGCTCCCGCTCCAGGGCGATCAGGCCCTTCCGGATCGCGTCGTAGAACTGGCCGATGGAGGTCCAGCCCTCGTCGTCCTCGGCTTCGCCCCCGGCGGGCGGGACCAGCGCGCGCGGGCGCTCGATCAGCAGGAAGGTGTCCAGCGCCGCCGGGGAGAAGTTCTGGAGCGGGATCTCCGGCAGGCTCCGGCTGCTGAACGGCAGCCTGGCCGGGTACCCGGCGACGAAGCCGGGACGGGCCACATCGGGGGTGCCGCCGACGGCGTTGAGCAGGTTCGCGGCCAGCGTCAGGTGCAGCATCTCCTCCATCAGCACGCTGCGGATGGTGTCGTAGGAGAAGCGGTTGGCGCCCGGCCGGATCGAGTACATCCCGCTCATGTAGACCGGGACGGTGAAGTGCTCGACCTCCAGCGCGGCCTGGAGGAAGTCCCTCAGCTCCTTGAGGCCGGCCGGCGGCCGGTACTTGCCCTGGCTGAGCGCGGTGGCGGTGATCACTGGGCGGCCTCCAGCACGGGCTGCCGGGCCGCGGTCACCGGGTGGTGCAGCGAGGTGAGTTCGCGGTGGATCTCCTCGGCGCTGCGCAGGGCGAGGGCGGCCATGGTGAGGGTGGGGTTGCTGGTGCCGATGGAGGGCATGCTGCCGCAGCCCACGGCGAAGAGGTTGGGATGGTCGTGGGTGCGCTGGTAGGAGTCGACCACCGAGGTCGCCCGCTGGGCGCCCATGATGTGGGTGCCCGCGCCGTGTCCCGCGCCGTGGAAGCCGAGATCGAGCTCCTCGGTCTGCCCCTCCGGCCGGTGCCGGAAGTGGCCGAGCGGCGGGATGTCGCCGCGGACCCGGTAGTCGGTGAAGTCCTCCGCACCGAGCGCCCGGAAGATCTCCGCCGCGACCCGGCGCGCGGCGTAGACGCCGTCCCTGACCCGGGTGTCGAGGTCGTAGTGGAGGATCGGCTTGGGGTTGCCCAGGCCGTCCCGGTAGCGCTGCGGGTCGATGGTGACCCGGTTGGCCGGGTCGGCGGGCTGCTCCACCGCGATCTGCAGCTGCACCTGCCGGTTGAGCTCGTCGCCCAGCCGTCGGCGCAGCCCGGGGCCGAAGAGCCCGTCGGCCTTGACCTCGCCCTCGGCGTCGCCGCCGAGGCCGACCATGGAGCCGACGCTGCTGAACGGCGCGCCGGTGGCCCAGCCCCAGCCCCAGTTGCCGATCTCGATCCGGAACGGTGCGCGCCGCTTGCGGCCGCTGCCGAAGCGGAAGCATTCGAGTCCGGAGGTGTGCCCCGGGCCGCGGAACGCCCCGATGGGCTCCGCCTGCGGCATCCGGGACCAGGCCAGGAAGGTCGGATGGTCCATCAGGTGGCGGCCGACGTAGCCGCTGCTGTTGGCCAGCTCGGAGGAGAGCAGGATGACGGCGTTCTCGATGGCGTGGGCGGCCAGCACGACGATGTCCGCCTCGGCCGTGTACGGGGTGCCCACCGGCGCGGCCGGGTCGCTGTACTCGCGGAACTCCACGCCGCGCACGGAGCTGCCGCGCCCCGGCAGCACCCGGCTGACCACGCAGCGGGTGGCGACGTGCACCGAGTCGGTGAAGTCCTGCTGCAGCCGCAGCGGCGAGGACTTGGCCTGGACCGGGCAGATCGGGGTGCAGCTGGCGTTGCCCACGCAGCGCTCGCCGAAGTTCGGCAGCCCGACGGCGCCGACCGGACGGTAGCCCCGGCCGTCGTCGAAGAGCGGGTTGGGCGTGCTGTTGCGTCCCTGCGGCAGGGTGTAGACCTTCGGCGTGTAGGGCAGCTGGGCCACCGGGTCGGTGATCTCCTTGCCGGTGAGCTTCCGGTGGAACACCCCGTCCTGGTAGCTGGCCGGGATCTCCTCCATCGGGTACTGGTAGTCGCGCTCCGGCACGACGCCGAGCTCGTGCTGCTCGGCCCCGTTGCCGGCCGTGCCGATCAGCCGCTCGGCCTGCTGCAGGTACGGCTCCAGCTGCTCGGCCGTCAGCGGCCAGTCCCGCCCGTAGCGGTAGAGGGACCTGGTCGCGTAGTCCTCCGGAAGCATCCTGGGCACGGCGCCCAGCCAGTGCATGGCCGCGCCGCCCAGCGCCCGGATGTAGTCGGTGCCGTACGGCAGCGGTCCGGTCTGGACGAAGTGGCCGGTGGAGGTGTAGCCGCCCGGGACCGCGTGGAGGTCCAGGACGTCGGGGAAGGGCGCGGCCCGGTTGGGGCGGTAGCCGGCGTTCGGCACCTTGATCGGGGCGACGTTGAAGGTGTCCAGCGAGTCCTGGTAGCCCGGCCAGGTCTCGGTGCCGGGGTTCCCGGCCTCCAGGACCAGCACCCGCCAGCCCTGCCTGCCCAGTTGCCGGCCCAGCAGGCTGCCGGCCCAGCCGCTGCCGACGATGATCACGTCGTAGCGGCGGCCGTTGACCTGGGCGCCGGTGGTGGTCACGGTCATCGCTCGCTCACCTGCTTCTGCTCCGGCGCCGCCGCCGCGGGTGCCACCGCGGCGGAGGGGACGGCGGACGGGGGGATGGAACGGGAGACCCGCAGGCCCGGCAGCAGGTGGGCGGGTACGCCCGCGGACGGCAGGTCGGCCCCGTAGCCGACGGCGTCGTAGACGGCGGCGGGGGTGACCGGGGGGTCCTCGTTGGCGGCCTCCAGCTCCTCGCGGAGCTGCTGCTCGGACGGCAGCTCGGGCGGCACGGCCGACCAGGTGCCGAAGCCCGGCGGCTTCGCGCCCGCCGGGTGGCCCTGGAAGCTGCGCCAGACCAGGCCCTCGGCGTAGCTGCTGGTCGAGGCGACGAACTCGGCGTTGGGCCCGGGGCGGCGCAGCGCGCTGTGGGCGGCCGGGGCCAGCTGCGGCCAGGAGCCCGTGTACCAGAGGTAGACCAGCGCCCGGGCGACCTCCCGGTAGGTCGGCGTCAGCCGCTCCGGTCCGCCCCGGTCCGCCAGCACCTGCTTCCAGGCGGCGAGGAACCCGGTGAGGTTGTCGGCGCCCAACTGCTCGCGGGCGGTGTCGAGGTAGAGCTTCGCCATGCCGGTGCCGTAGAGGTCGTAGGTGGCGAACCCGGTGAGCGGCATGGACAGGTGCACGAATTCGGTCAGCTCCTGCTCCTGGGTCACCGCGGCCCCCCGTTCCGGCCCGAGCGGAGCAGGTGGTCGGCCAGGCGCTGGCCCAGCGCGACCGCGGTCAGCGTCGGGTTCCAGGAGCCGGAGGTGGGGAAGGTGGCCGCACCGCCGACGTAGAGGTTGGACACCTGGTGCAGGCGGCAGTTGACGTCGGTGACGGAGTCCTCCGGGGTGTCGCCCATCCAGAGCGTGCCGGACTCGTGGACCAGGGCGTCCTTCATCCGGTCGGCCGGGATGGTCGACTGCCAGCTGCCGGGGGTCCCGTTCCGGCCCGGGTGCCAGTACTGGATCGCGTCCGGGGCCACGCCCTCGGCGAGGATCTCCTTCACCATGCGCTGGGCCGACTCGTCCATGATCCGCCGCAGGTCGGTGTCCGCCTCGCTGGGCTCGATCTTCAGCACGGCTTCGCCGCGGTCGACGGTCACCGTGCTGCCCCGGGCGTCCTTCGGCCGGCTGCGCCACTCGCCGAGGCAGTGGACCAGGAAGCCGATGTGGTCGGCGTCGGTGAGCTGCTGCAGGAACTCCTGGTCGAAGGAGTCGGGGATCAGCCGGTAGAGGTCGGGGACGGCGGTCGCCGGCTCCGGGTTGGAGGCGCCCATCAGGTGGATGTGGAAGTCCCGGGGCTCGGGCAGCTCGGGCTGCTGCACCCGGCCCCGCAGATAGAGGCAGCCGACCTGGAGCCCCTTGCCCTCCAGCCCCTTCCAGGCCGCGCGCGGCACCCTGACCGAGAACCAGGAGGCGACATGGCCGCCGAAGTTGGTCCCGGTGAAGTCCGGCAGGGCGTCGCCGAAGGAGTTCAGCAGCAGCCCGGTGGGCTCGACGATGCCGTTGGCCAGCACCAGCTCGGTCCGCGCGCCGAGCTTCAGCAGGCCCTGGGCGGTCGAGAGCTCGGTGGCCCGGCGGCGGCCGTCGGAGCCGTCGGCGGTGTGCCGGATCTCGTGCACCTCGCACCCGGTGACGATGTCCACCGACCCCGGGTAGGCGGTGGCCAGCCCGATCAGCAGCGGCACCGGGCTGAACTTCCGGTAGTGCAGGCTGGAGGTGGTGTCCCGGGAGGCGAGCTCCACCTGGAGTTCCGGGGCCTGGATTTCCTTCGGGAAGTGGCTGATCCCGAAGAGGTGCTCCTTGAGCCGCTCGATCAGCCGGGGCTGGAATTCGGAGAACTGCGTCCCCATGTCGCTCGGCAGGACGGCGCCCAGGAACTCCTTGGCGGAACTCCAGTAGTCGTTCAGTTCCTCGGTCACCGGGGCCGGCCACCCGGGCATCTGGGCCGCCGTCGGCTGCGGGATCCAGGTGCTCCAGAACTGCGCCCGGCCGCCCAGGTAGGGGATCTGCGGAGCGAGGTCGTAGGTGGTGTCCGGCGCGCGCCGCCAGGGGCGGGCCACGGCGTCCATCATCAGCCGCTGGTAGCGGGGGTCGAGGTTCTGCACGTGCTCGGGCAGGAGGAAGCTGCCCTTCTCCAGCAGCAGCACCTTGGGGTGCCAGGGGCCCGCCTGGCGCATCAGCCGGTGCAGGACGGCGGAGCCGACCGCGCCGCCGCCGACGATCACGATGTCGTACTCCGTCGCGCGGACCTGTTCGAGGGTCTTGCAGTAGTACGTCGCCACCGGGTCGCGGTCGGCCGGCACCGGCGGGACGGGCCTGCGCGGCGCGTCCCGCACATCGAGCAGCGTCGTGCCCATGGCGAGCGAGTGGGGTGGTTCGGGCAGTTCTGGCACAGGGTGCCTCCTCCCTGTGACCGACCGGGTGCCGATCACACGGGGGAAGCGTGCACCCTGTACGAACTTATCGCCAGCAGCGAATTGTCCGGGCAGATTTGATAAACACCGGTGCGGAAGTTGTCAGTACAGGGAGAAAACGATTCGTCGTGAGATTCGGAGGTCACGGCGCGAGGGGCATTTTCATTGGAACGGGTGAGTCGTCGAACGCCAGTCCGGAACTGCCGGTCGGCTCAGCCGAGGTGCGTGCCGAGTTCGGCGGCGTAGTCGCACAGGGCCGCGCGGTGCGGCCGCCCGGTCTTGGCGAGCAGGCTGGCCACGTGCTTCTCCACCGTCCGGGCGGAGATGTACAGCTTCTCGGCGATCTCCTGGTTGCCCAGCCGCGACACCAGCAGTAGGAAGACCTCGTACTCCCGCGCGGTCAGCCCCTGCTGGCGGAGGAGCGCCGGGACGTTCGCGGTTCCGCTGCGGCGCTGCGGGACGGTCGCGCCCGCCTGCCGCAGCAGGTCGCGGCAGGCGCTGGCCACGGCCGGGACGGCGGCGTCGTGGAAGTACCCCTCGGCGCTGCGCAGCCAGCCGACCGGCTCGCCCCAGCCGTCGGCCAGCGCCGCCTCGGCCACCAGCCGCTGGCCGAGCCGGCGGGCCATCGGGAACGGCCGGCTCGCCTCGTGGGCCTGCGCGACCGCCGCCTCCGCCCGGGCCGGACGCCCGGCCCGCCCCTCGTGCACCGCGAGCGCCAGGCGTTCGAACTGCCGGTTCCACGGCAGGGCCGCCGGGCTGTCGGCCTCCGGCTCGGACGCCGGGTGGCCGGCCAGCGCGCGCAGCAGCGGGCGCAGCCCGTGCAGGCCGTTGAGGTAGAAGACCGACGGGTGCTGCTCCTCCCAGGCGAGCGCCTGGTCGAGCTCGTGGAGCGCCTGCTCGCGGTTCTCGTGCAGCAGGGCGCAGACCGCGCGGCTGCCGAAGACCAGCGGCACCTGCAGCGACTGGTCGCCGTCCCACTGGCGGAACTCCTTGAGCGCCTGCTCCAGCTCCCGCGAGCGGCCCTGGTGGGCGGCCAGCATGGCCTGGGTGAGCAGCACGAACTGGTGGGTGTCGGCGTTGCCCAGCCTGGCGGTGGCGGGGGCGCAGCGGTCGGTCAGCTCGCGGGCGGTGGCGTACTCGCCGAGCATCACGCTCTGCATCGCCAGGCCGGCCGCCGAGTTGTGCATCAGCACCAGGGCGCCGTGGTCGACGGCCGCACGATGGGCGCGCTCCATCAGGACGGAGGAGCCGCTGTGCATGAAGTCGTTGGTGCCGAGCCGCAGCAGCAGGCTGATCTGCCAGGTGGGCAGCCGGTGCTCGGTGGCCAGCGCCAGCCCGCGCTCCAGACAGGCGTCGGCCCGGTCGAAGCCGTAGCGGCGCTCCAGCAGCGCGAGCAACTGCCAGGCCTGGCAGGCGATCTCGGGCAGGCCGACCGCCTCGGCGCCCTCCGCCGCGAGCCGGGCCAGCCGCTCGGCCTCGGCCACCCGGTCGGCGCCGGCGGTGGTGTCGGCGAGCACCAGATGGGCCTCGACCACATGCAGCGCCGGGGTGAGCGCGGTGCTGTCGAAGCGGCCGAGCAGCCGGCGGACGCGGTGCATCCGGGCGGTGGCGTCCTGGTACCGGGCGGCGGTGACGGCCGCCCAGGCCAGCCGGGAGTGCAGCGCGGCACTGTCGGGCGCGGCCAGGGCGCCGGGACCGGTCTCGGGCAGGGTGTCGGCCAGGGCGAGGGCGCGGTCGAGCCGGCCGGTCTCCACCAGGGTGTAGACCAGCTGTTCCACCACCGGGGCCCGGTCGGCGGCGCGGGCGGGGTCGGCCAGCAGGTCCTGGGCCCGTTCGAGCAGCGAGACGGCGGAGTCCATGGCGCCGTCGCCGCGGGCCGCCTGACCGGCCTCGGCGTAGCGCAGGGCGGCGGCCCTGGTGTCCCCGGCGGTCAGCCGCAGCGCGGCCACCCGGTGGCACCACTGGTCGGGCAGGCCCGGGTAGGCGTCCTCGATCGCGTCGGCGGCCCGGCCGGCGATCGCGGCGCGCTCGGTCGGGAGCAGCTCGGTCAGCAGGGCCTCGGCGGTCAGCGCGTGCCGGAACTCGTACCGGTCGGCCACCGGGCCGCTGGGGGAGATGAGTTGGGCGTCGATGCCGGCGCGCAGGTGGATCAGCAGGTCGCGGTCGTTCAGCCCGGTGACGAGCTTCAGGACCGGGAGCGAGAACCTCCGGCCGAGGACGGCGGCGGTGTTGAGCAGGGTGCGGCCGGAGGGGCTGAGCCGGGCCACCCGCTGGGCGACGCTGCGCACCACGGTCCTGGGCACGTCGATGGCCGGGTCGCCGCGGACCTGCCAGCCGCCGGCCGGTCCGCGGTGCAGCACCTCGGCGGTGATCATGCCGCTCAGCAGTTCCTCGACCACGAAGGGGTTGCCCTCGGCGTCCTGGGCCAGCCGGTCGGCGACCTGCTGGGGCAGCAGGTCGGCGCCGCCGGCGGGCAGTGCGGTCAGGGCCGCCAGTGCGGCCTCGGCCATGGTCCTGACCTCGTCGGTGGTGAGCGGTCGCAGGGTGCTCAGCACCGCCGCGCGGCGGCGGCCCAGCTCCTGGGCCAGCTCGCCGGCGGGCCCGGCCTCCGGCCGGAGCGTGGCCAGCAGCAGGACCGGCAGGCCGCCGATGTTGTCGCAGAGGTACTCGACGACCGCGAGGGTCTCCGCGTCGGCGTCGTGCAGGTCCTCCAGCACCAGCAGGCAGCCCGGATGCTGATGGGTGGCCAGATCGCCGCCGACCGAGGCCAGCAGCCGCAGCACCGCCTCGGCCGTCTCGATCAGCGCGGCGGGTGCGGCCTGCCGGTCGCCGCCGCGCCACTCGGGCAGCATCCCGGCGAGCGCGGAGCGGTACGGCGCCAGCTCGGGGTCCTGCGGCGGCCCGCTGACCCGGAAGAGGGAGAGCAGGGCCTCCGCGATCGGCCGGAACGGCATGGCGTCGCCGCCGACGGCGCCGGAGCGGCCCCGGAGCACCGCCATGCCCCCGGTGAACGCCCGGTAGGCGCACTCCCCGGCCAGTCGGGACTTGCCGATCCCGGCCTCGCCCAGCAGGAACACCGCCCGGCCCCCGCCCTGCCGGACGGAGGCCAGTGCCCGGTCCAGCGCGGCGAGTTGATCCTCACGCCCAACCACCACCGGAGACGTAATGAGCATGGCCGGAGGCTATCGCCGGGCGTGCCGATGCACCAGAGCACCTCTGTGCACCGAGGGATCGGCCGCCGGCCGGGCCCGGCCGAAGCCCGGCCGGGCCCGGCGCGGGGAGAGCCGGGGTCAGCCCCAGCTCATGCTGATGGTGGTGATGGTGACGGTGTTCACGTCGTTACAGGAAAGGCTGGCGAGGCCGGCCAGCAGCCGGGCCCGGCGGCCCGCCGCGGACTCCTGGGGAAGCCGGATGTCCCCGGCCGGGTGTCCGGGCCCGGGCTGCTCACGGGCGGCGGGGTTCTTCCAGCCGGTGACGAGTGCTTCGTTGCTCATCGCGTGTCTCCTTCGCGTGGGGAATCGTGAGGGCAGGAAATGGTGAGGGCAGGAAGTCGTGGGGGCAGGGAGTCGGGGCCGGGGGCCGGGGGCCGGGACGGTCACGCGGTCGGCGACCCCAGCAGCAGTACGGAGGGGATGCGGGCCGCGAAGCCGAGCCTGAGCAGCCCGTAGCCGATGCCGGCCAGGCCGGTCAGCAGCCCCGGGCTGCTGACGGCGTCGGGCGTGCCGCAGCGCGGGCCGAACCGGTCGAGCGCCGCCAGCAGCGCACCAGCCCTGAGGTGCAGGGCACCGGGATCGGCCCGGCCCGAGGCGGCGGCGGTGAGCAGCAGGTCGAGCGCGCCGACCTCGCCGTGGCACAGGCTGTGGTCGCCCGCCCCGGGGACGGCCGCCGCCGCTACGGCCCGCTCCAGCAGCGCGGCCGCATCGTCGGCGGCGCACGCGGCACCGCTGTCGGCCAGTGCCAGCGCGGTGCCTGAGGCGCCGTCGCACCAGCCGCCGTCGAGCCTGACCGTCCGCTGCCGGGCGCTCGCCGTCTGCAGCGCCCACAGGCCGGCCGCCGTGTGGCGTCGGCCGCCGCCGTCCCCGGCGAACCGCAGCAGCGCCCAGCCGACCCCGGCCGCGCCGGTGTCGAAGCCACCGGCCGGCAGCTGCTCGGGCGCCCGGGCGGCGAGCCGGTCGGCGCAGGCCAGCGCGGTGGCCGCGGCCAGGGGCGAGCCGTTGGCCCGGTGCACGGCGAGCATGGCGGCCAGGCAGCCCGCGTCGCCCTCCAGCACCCCGGGCTCGCCGCCCGGCTGTGCGGCGGCGGTAGCGGTCAGCTCGACCGCGGCACCCGTCCAGCCGGCGATCTCGCCGTCGTCGAGCAGGGTGCCGAGACGGCTGAGCGCGTAGGTGATCCCGCCGAGGCCGGCGAAGCCGGTGCCGATGTCCGCGAGGTCGGCCGGGCGCGCGGCCAGCGCGGCCAGCAGCGCGGGGACGGAGGTCAGCGCCCGCCGGGCCACGGCGGTGTAGCGCTCGATGCCGGTGAGGTCGCCGAGCTGGGCCAGGAAGAGCGCGGTCCCGCAGTAGCCGTGGGGCAGCCCGGCGCCCTGCGGGAGCACCGCCCAGATCCGGTCGTCCAGCGGTTCCAGACCGAGCCAGTTGACCCGTCGGCCGTTGTCCTGCGCGGCGGTCACGATCTGGTCGGCGATGCCGCAGGCGGCGGCCAGCAGCCGTTCCGGGTCGGGCACGATCGTGGCCACCGGTCCGGGCGCGGACGCGGGGGAGGGCGCCGGGCCGGGCGGCGGGACGGCGGCGGGGTGGCCGGAGCCAGGGCGGCCGGCCGCGGCACGGCGGGTGGCGAGCGAGGCGCGGATCACCCACTCCTGGTCCAGCCGGTCGGCCCGGCCCATCGCACGGAGCCGCTGCTCGGCCTGGGCCAGGCCGGAATCGGCGACCAGCCCGTGGACCGTCAGCCGGCCCACGGTCAGGTCGGTGGAGTCCGGTCCGCAGCCGACCAGCGGGACGTCGCCCGCCCACAGGTCGGCCAGCTCCGCCCCGACCAGCGGGCGCCGCAGCGGATCCGCGGCCGACTCGCGCCACAGCGCGTCGAACAGCCGGTCGCGGTCGAGCGCGTCGCGCAGCACGTCCGGGTGGGTGGACTCGTCCAGCAGGGTCGTGTACCAGCGGGTGTCGCGCAGCAGGACCCGGGTGCCGGCGTCGGTGAACCTGGCCAGCAGACCGGCGGCGCCGGTGAGTTCGGCGCGGTGGGCGGTGATCGCGTCGTAGCCCGCCCGGAAGCCGGAGAGCAGCGTCTCGGTGTGCGCCCCTGGGTCGGCGTCGGTGCCGCCGAACCGCGGCCGGTTGCTCGCGCCCGGGAACAGGCCGGAGGTGCGGATCAGCCGCATCTCGTCGGTCGCGGGCGCGGCCCAGCCGGTGACCTCGCCCGGCAGCGTGGTGTCCCGGTCCCCGCCGAGGGCGGAGAGGTCCAACGCGCCCTCGGCGCCGACCAGCAGCGACGGCAGCAGCGCGGTCCGCCGCACCGAGTCGTCCAGGGCCGCCAGCGCCGGGTCGTCGACGGCGGACCGGGCCAGGCGGGGGTGGAACAGCGTCTCCAGGTCCACCGGCACCGGCTGGTCCGCGCAGGCGATCAGGTTGTCGACGTGGACGTCGGTGCCGCCCAGGGTGTGGACCACGGCCAGCAGCGCGCCGAGGCGCCAGTAGAACCGGCCGACCTGGGCCGGGTCGGTGCAGGGCGCCGCCTCGGCGTACTCGACCCAGCCGTAGCCGGGTCGGTCCAGCACCCGCAGGATCCGCAGACCCAGCTGCGGCAGCCGGGAGTTGAACCAGTCGAGCACCTCGTTGAAGTGCCCGTGGACGGCGGTGGGGCGGGGCTTGGAGACGACCCGGGCGCCGTTGGCGAAGCGCAGCACCGCGACCGAGCGCCCCCGCTGGTGGCGGTCCCCGGCGCCGTGGGCCACCCCGGTCAGCAGACCCGGCTCGGCGCCGCCGAGGATCACCGCGACCAGGTCCGGCCGGTCGGCGGTCAGCCTGGCCAGCAGCTCGGACCAGGCCGCGATGCTCTGCTCGCAGCTCTGCGCCAGCAGCCGGGCCAGCACCGGGTACTCCTCGCACAGGGCGCGCAGCCCGGAGCGGGCCGAGGCCAGCCGGACGAAGTCGGCGAACCGCTGCTCGGGGGTGTCGCCGCGGAGCCGGCCGGTGGCCCGTCCGACGTTGAGTTCGAGCACCAGCGTCCGCCGGGCGAGGGCCACCAGCCGGGCGCCCACCTGTCCGGTGAAGTCGCGCCGCACCGCGTCCAGGTCGGCCACGGTGTCGGCGCCGACCCGGCGGGCCCGGCGCAGCAGCTCGTCCGCGCAGCTCTCCGCGAACGGGGCCAGGACCAGGGCGAAGCCCGCCTCCCAGGAGGTGCCGGGCGGGGGAGCGGCGGGCTCGGCCGGGGCCGCGGCCAGGGCCCGTTCGGCGGTCCCGACCCAGGACGGACGGGGCAGCCGGTCGGCCAGCGCCCCGCTCGGCTCGGCGAGCAGGGCGCGCAGCCCGTCCAGGTCCAGGCCGAGATCGGTGAGCCGGGCGCGGAACAGCTCGGCCGAGGGGTAGTCGGACTGCCAGGCGTCCGTCGGGTCGCCGGCCGTCCCCGCCCCGGCCGTTCCCGCCCCGATCGGCCCGGTGGCGGTCCGGTCGGCGGACATCCGCTCGACCAGTGACACGCCCCGCACCCACCATGCCGCCGCCGCTGCCGTCATGGGCGACAGGATGTCAGCGGTGCGGCGCCCGGGACCATGGGTACTCGCCCCCATATTCCTCCGCCCTCCGGTGCGCGGCGGAGCCCCCGGCCCGGAATCCGGGGGTCCGCTCCCATGGGCCGCCGGTCCGGCGCGGTTCAGGGTGGGTGGTGCGACCTCGGACGCTGCGGCGACCCCGCGGCGGTTCCGGTCAGACAGGGGTGAGGCGATGACAGTCGAACGGCCCGGACACGCATCGGCGGCGGAACAGGGCGGGATCCGCTTCGCCATTCTCGGCCCGCTCGCGGTCGAGTCGGCGGGACACCCCCTGCCACTGGGCCCGTTGAAGCAGCGGCTGGTCCTGGCGCTGCTGCTCTGCCAGGCCGGTTCGCCGGTCTCGGTCGACCTGCTGACCGAGGCGGTGTGGCAGGACGAGCCGCCGCGGACCGCGCGGAAGAACCTCCAGGTGTACATGTCGGCGCTGCGCAAGCTGCTGGGCGGCGCCGGCCAGGCGCAGCTGGTCTGCCACTCGGCCGGCTACCTGCTGCGGGTCGGCGCCGGCGAACTCGACGCCCTCCGCTTCCGCTCGCTGGCACGGGACGGCCGGACCGCCGCCGCCCGGGGCGAGCCGGCGCTCGCCGCGCGGCTGCTCCGGCAGGCACTGGACCTGTGGCGCGGAGTCCCACTGGCCGAACTCCGGCGCTCCGGCCCGCTGCTGGCTGCGGCCCGCCGACTGGACGCCGACCGGGTCGGCGTCTACGAGGACTGGGCCGAGGCGGAACTGCGGCTGGGCAACGCGCGGGTGGTGGCCGAGTCGATCGGGGGAGTGGTGGACCGCGAGCCGCTGCGCGAGCGGCTCCAGGCCGCCCGGATGAGCGCGCTGCACCAGTCCGGACGGCGCGCCGAGGCGCTGGCGGCCTACGAGGAACTGCGGCAGCACCTGGCCCGCGAACTGGGCCTGGCACCGAGCCCGCAGCTGGCGGCGCTGTACCGGTCGATCCTGGCCGACGGACCGTCGGCGCCGGCTCCGCCCCGGAACCCGGCGACCGCCGGCGCGCTGCTGCCCCCCGACCTGGTGGACTTCACCGGCCGCGCGGACCAGCTGGGCCAGCTGAGCGACGTGCTCCGGCGGGACCGGGGACGCGGGGTGGTGCTGGTCGGACCCAGCGGCGCGGGCAAGACCGCGCTCGCCGTCCACACCGCCCACCGGCTGGGCGAGGCCTTCCCGGACGGCCGGCTGCTGGTCGGCCTCCGCACCGAGGAGGGACGTCCCCGCTCCCCGGAGTCCGTGCTCGGCGAGATCGTCCGGACGGCCGGCCTCGCCGCCCGGGTGCCCGCCGACCCGGCGCAGGCCGCCGCGCTGTGCCGGGCCTGGCTGGGCGAGCAGCGGGTGCTGCTGGTCCTGGACGACGCCCCGGACGAGTCCACCGTGCGGATGCTGCTCCCCGGCGGCGGTCCGGGCCGGGTGCTGGTGACCTCCAGGGCCCAACTGGCCGGGCTGGCCGCGGTGCACCGGCTGGAACTGCCGCCGTACTCCGCGTCGGAGGCGCTGGAGCTGCTCGCCCGGATCATCGGCGACACCCGCCTCGCCCGGGACCCGGCGGCCGCCCGGCGGATCGTCGCGGCCGGTGGGATGCAGCCGCTCGCGGTCCGCGTCGGCAGCATGCGGCTGGCGGTCCTGCGGCACCTGCCGCTGGCCGAGTACGCGGAGCGGCTGGCCGAGCCCAGCGCGACCCTGGACGAACTCGCCGCCGGGGACGTCGCGGTGCGGCCCCGGCTGGCGGCGAGCTGGCAGGACCTGTCCGCCCCGGACCGGACCGCGCTGCTCCGTCTCTCCGGGCTGGCCCTGGGAGCCCCGTTCACCGTGGGGCAGGTGGCCTCGGCGCTGGGCTGCGGCACGGGCGGGGCGCGGCGGACGCTGGAGCGGCTGATCGAGGCCGGAGCCGTCGGCTCGCCGACGGAGGAGGCTCCGGCGGACTCCGCCCGGTACACCCTGCCGTACCTGCTCCACCTCTACGCCCGCGAGCGGGCCGGGAGCGCGGCCGGGCTCAGCCCGGCCGCGCCGCGGTGAGCACCCGCCGGTCCGCCTCCGGCTCCGGCTGCCCGGCCCCGGCGGCCAGCCGCAGGGTGCGGCAGCGGGCGGCCCCGGTGAGCTCGTAGGGCACCAGCATCACCTCGTCCGCGCCCAGTTCGTCCGCGACGGCCCGCAGCCCGGCGGCCACCCTGGCCGGCGCGCCGTGGACCACCTGAAGCTCCGTCAGCGCCTTCCGGGCCAGGTACTCCGCGCGGGCCGGGGAGAGCTGGGCCGGCGGCGCGCTGTCATCGGGGTAGCCGATCCGGTAGGCGGCGGTCTGCAGGGCCAGCGACTCGGCCTCGGCGTCGGTCTTGGCGCAGACCACGTTCACGGAGACGGTGACGTGGGGCCGGGCGCCGTCGGGCCCCGGTTCGAAGCCGGAGCGGTAGCGGGCCACGGCCTCCGGGCGGCACTTGGCCCGGCCGAGGTGGTACCCGTGGGCGAAGGGCAGGCCGCGTTCGGCGGCGATCCGGGCGCTGCCCTCGCTCGCGCCGAGCAGGTGGACCTGCGGCGGGGTGGCGGTGTCCGGTGCCAGCCGCAGGGCGTGGAAGCGGTGCCGCTCCGGTCCCCGGTGGTGCAGGAAGCCCAGCAACTCGTCGACCTGGGAGGGGAACTCGCTGATGGCGCGGGGGTCGCGGCGCAGCGCGGCCGCCAGCAGCCGTTGGGTCTCGACCGTGGTCCCGCCGGTGGAGCGGCCGAGGCCGAGGTCGATGCGTCCGGGGTGGAGGGCCTGGAGGGTGGCGAACTGCTCGGCCACGGTGAGCGGGGGGTGGTTGGGCAGCATCACGCCGCCCGAGCCGACCCGGATCCGCGCGGTCCGGGTGGCCAGATGGGCGATCAGCACGGCAGGGAAGCTGCTCGCGGTCTTGGCCGAGGCATGGTGCTCGGCCACCCAGAAGCGGTGGTAGCCGCAGGCGTCGGCGGTCGTGGCCGCGTCCACCATGTCCAGGACGGCCCGCTCGCCGGTGGTGTCGTGGAGTCGGCCGCCGAGATCGAGGACCGAGATCGGGAAGGGGAGCGCGGACGGGCGGGCGCCGTCCGCCGCGGTCTGCCGGGCCATGGTCATGGTTCCTCCGGGTTGGGTAGGGAGCGGCTCAGGGGCGGAGCGCGCTGCGGAAGTAGAGCAGCGGCTCGCCCGGAGCCCCGCTGGCGTGGCCGAGCACCGAGCCGAGGAGGATGGAGTGGTCGCCGCCGTCGTACACGGCGGCCAGCGAGCACTCCAGCCAGGCCAGCGCCCCGGTCAGCAGCGGGGCGCCGGTGCACCGGCCGCGGAGGCTGTCGACGCCGTCGAACTCCCGCTGCCCGCGCGGCCGGTGATGGTCGGCGAAGTGCCGGGCCAGCCGGGCCTGGCCGGCCGACAGCACCGAGAGCGCGAATCCGCCCTCGGCCAGCACGGTCCCGTGCACGGCGGCGGTCCGCGCCACGCAGACCAGCACCAGCGGCGGGTCCAGCGAGACCGAGGTGAAGGCGTTCGCGGTCATCCCCCGGGGAGCCTCCCGGCCGGCGGTGAGCACGGTCACCCCGGTCGCGAACCGGCCGAGCGCCGCCCGGACGCCCTCGCGGTCGACGGCCGGTGCGGGTGCCGGTGCGGGTGCCGGTGCGGGTGCCGGTGCCGGTGCGCCGGCGGGCAGTCCGGCGGTCATGAGCGGGACGCCGTTCCCAGCAGCCGGGCCCGCGGCCGCCGGACGCCGGCGGCCAGCCGCAGGGTGCGGCAGCGGGCCGGGCCGGTGAGCTCGTAGGGCGCCAGCATGATCTCGTCCGCGCCGAGCTCGGCCGCCAGCGCGTCGAGTCGGGCGGCCACCACGGCCGGTGACCCGTGCACCACCTGGTACTCCGTCAGTTCCCGGCGGGCCAGGTAATCCGCGCGCACCGGGGACAGCGGCGCCGGGGGTTGCCACCCCCGGCGGCGGCGCGGTCGGCGGCGGTCCGCAGGGCCAGCGACTCGGCCTCCTCGTCGGTCTCGGCGCAGACCACGTTGACGGCGACGATCAGGTGGGGGCGGGCGTCCTCGGGGCCCGGCACGAAGGCGGAGCGGTAGCGGACCGCGGCCTCCGGGCGGGCGACCGAACGGCTGAGGTGGTGGCCGTAGGCGAAGGGCAGGCCGCGTTCGGCGGCGATCCGGGCGCTGCCCCCGCTCGCGCCGAGCAGGTGGACCTGCGGCGGGGTGGCGGTGTCCGGTGCCAGCCGCAGGGCGTGGAAGCGGTGCCGCTCCGGTCCCCGGTGGTGCAGGAAGCCCAGCAACTCGTCGACCTGGGAGGGGAACTCGCTGATGGCGCGGGGGTCGCGCCGCAGGGCGGCCGCCAGCAGCCGGTGCTCGGCGGTGACCGCGCCCGGGGGGCGGCCGAGGCCGAGGTCGATGCGTCCGGGGTGGAGCGCCTGGAGGGTGGCGAACTGCTCGGCCACGGTGAGCGGGGCGTGGTTGGGGAGCATCACGCCGCCCGCCCCGATCCGCAGCCGCTCGGTCCGGGCGGCCAGGTGCGCGATCAGGACCGGCGGGCAGCTGCTCGCGGTACCGGCCGAGGCATGGTGCTCGGCCACCCAGAAGCGGTGGTAGCCGCAGGCCTCGGCGGTCCTGGCCGCGTCCACCAGGTCCAGCACGGCCCGCTCGCCGCTGGTCCCCGGGGCGTGGCCGCCGCGGTCGAGCACGGAGAGCGGGACGGTCGGCCCGGGGGACCGACGGTGCACCGGGCGGGCTGTGCGGTCGTGGTCATGGCTGGCTCCAGGCCGGTTCCGGACGGGGCGGTACGGGAGTGGGCGTCGGCAGGGTCACCGCCAGCAGCGCCAGCACCCCCAGGCCGACCGCCAGCACCACGGCGGCCGTCGGCAGTGAGCGGCTGACCAGCAGCCCGGCCGCCAGCGGCCCGAAGGGCTGCAGCAACTGCACGCTGAAGTCGTTGGCGGTGGCGACCCGGCCGTAGATCTCCTCCGGGACGGAGGTCGCCATGACCGTGCTCACGGTGGCGTTGATCACCGGGACCAGCAGGCACATCGCCGAGAACCCGGCCACGAAGGCCAGATTGCTGCCGGTGAGCCAGGCCGTCAGCAGCAGCAGGGTCGCCGCCGCCGGACCGAGGGAGACCAGGACCCGGGTCGGCAGCCGGCGCTGGAGCGCGGGCGCGGCCAGCGAGCCCAGCAGCCCGGCCAGAGCCGCCGTACTGACTGCCCAGCCGACCATCTGCGCCCCGCCGCGCTCCCGCCCCACCCCGAGCACCAGGGCCGAGCCGAACGCGGTGAACACCAGGGTCAGACCGCAGAAGTAGAGCGTGGAGCGGCGCAGGAACGGGTCGGCCGCCAGGTGGCGCCAGCCCACGGTGAACCGGTGCCAGAACCCGGGCTCCGGGCCCGTCCGCGCGGCGGGCGCGGCCTCGCGGGCGGCGGGTCCGGTCCGCCGCGCCGGCACGGCCGCCGCGATGCAGACCGCGGACACCAGGAAGGTGAGCGCGTCCAGCGCGAAGGGCAGCGCCGGGCGCAGCCCGAGCAGCAGCCCCGCCGCGGCGGGCCCGGCGATCTCGGCCCCGTAGGTCCGGGCCTGGTTCAGCGACACCGCCGAGGCGATCTGCTCGGGGCTGACCACCCGTCGGATCAGCCGGTACTGCGAGGGCTTGAACACCTCCACCGCACCCGCCGACACCACCACCGCGCCCATGGCCGGCCAGAGCGGCAGCGGCCCGAAGGCGGACCACACGGCCACCATGCCGATGGCCGCCAGGCGCACCAGGTCGCAGCCGATCAGCAGCCTGCGCTCGTCGAACCGGTCGCTGACGAAGCCGGCCGGGATCCGGGCCGCCAGCCCGGCCGCCGCCACCACCGTGCCGACCGCGGCCACCGCAGTGACCGGGTGGCCCGAGGCCAGCAGCACCAGCGGAAGCGCCACCCCGGACATCGAGGAGCCGAAGGAGGAGAGCGTCTGGCCCATCCACAGCAGGCGGAACTCCCGGTTGTGCCGCAGCATCGCCGCCCGGGGCTCGGCGGTCCGGGTCGCGGTGCTCACGAGCGGCCGCCCGCAGCAGCCGGCGCGGCACCGGTCAGCAGGTCGTCCAGCAGGAAGTTCCGGTTGGTGCGCAGCCCCGGGGCGGCGTGCCGGACCCGGTCCAGGAAGAGCACGATCCCGGCCGAGCCGGACGCCAGGTCGCAGCTCTCGCGCAGGGTCTGCTCGCCGGGGAAGACGATGCCCTCGGGCCGGCGCACCGCGCTGCACAGCACCGCCTCCGCCGCCCGCTCCGCGTCGCCGAGCAGCTCCGGGTCGCCCAGGAACTCGTAGGCGTCCAGCACGGCGTTGCCGAGGCCGCTGATCCCGTGGAAGAGCTGGGGGAAAGCGGTGTACTTGCGGCGGACGTCGGGGAGCAGGCGGTCCACCTCCTTGCGCAGCCGTTCCTCGCCGGTGACGTCCCAGTAGCGCAGCAGGGTGGTCAGCACCCCGGCCGTCCCCTCGTCCCAGTAGTGGCGCCGGACCAGGGGGGCGTCGCCCTCGATGAACGAGGGGAAGGACAGTACCCCGCTGGCCGAGTGCAGGCCGCAGGAGAGGTCGAAGTCCAGCGCGGCCGTGCCGAGGGCGAGCGGCTGCTCGTCACCGGTGGCCCGGTGCAGGGCGAGCAGGAACATGGCGACGCCGGCGGCGCCGTAGCCGTAGCCGACCGGGACCCTGCCGGTCGAGTCCTGCCAGTGCGCCCCGTCCTCGTCCCACTCGGCGCTCCCGGCCAGCCGGAGGCCGATGGCGCGGGCGTGGTCCAGGAACTCCGGCAGCCCGGTGTCCCGCCACAGCCGCAGGCAGGCCATGCCGTGTCCGGCCGCGCCGGTGAGCACCCCGGGCTCGGTGTGCAGCAGCGGATGGTCGGCGGCCTCGCGCAGCACCTGCGCCGCCAGGTCCCGCCGGCCCAGGTCGGACAGCGCCCAGGCGGCCCCCGCCGAGCCGTAGTAGAGACCGGGGGGCATCGCCTGGTGCGAGGTGGAGTGGCGCAGCGCCCAGGAGAGGTAGGAGTCGGGAACCTCCCGCCCGAGGCCCTGCAGGGCGTACAGGCAGCCGTAGGCGCCGTGGGCCAGCGAGAGCGGGTTGGTCTCGAAGACCAGGACGTCGGCCGGGAAGAGGCGGTCCTCGCGGTCGAGGTCCGCGGTCCCGTGCAGGTAGTCGACCACGCCGTCCAGCACCTCGCCGATCCGGCCGTGCAGTTCGCCGCTGCGGCCGGGCTCGGCGGAGGTCCGGTGGGCCAGCGGCGGCGGCTGGCGCCAGGCGGTGGCGAAGGGCAGCTCGGCGATCCGCCGGCGCAGGGCCGCCGGTTCGGGCAGCGGGGCGTCCTCGTCGTAGAGGTCGGTGATCAGCGAGACCAGTTCGGCCGGCAGGGCCAGGTCCTCGGCCACCGCGGCCAGCAGCCGGAGCGGCACCGCGTGGTCGACCATGTCGTTCTGCTGGCAGCCCGCGACGGTGGCCAGCATCAGGCCGCCCAGCGCGTAGTAGTCGGTCCGGCGGTCGCCGCACTTGGCGGCCATCGCGCGGCGGGTGACCATGCCCGGGGTGCTGAGCCCGGCGCCCTGGTCGACGCCCTCGTGGAAGGCCGACTCCAGGTCGATGACGCACACCCGCTCGTCCGGGGTCACCATGACATTGGTGGCGGACAGGTCGCCGAGGACGATGCCGCGTTCGTGGCAGAGCGCGATGGCGTCCGCGATCTGCAGCCACAGCCGCTGCAGCAGCCGGTAGTAGTCCTCCAGCCGCTCCGGCGTCAGATCCAGCTCGTAGAGCGGATTCTGAGTGGTGGTCACCATGCCGATGTGGATGCCCTCCACCAGCTCCTCGACCAGGTAGGAGTGCTCCCACTCCTGGAAGAGGGCGAGCGGCCGGACGAAGAGCCCGCTGTCGGCCAGCTCCGCCAGCAGGTCGTGCTCGTGGCGCAGCAGGGTGACCGCGTCGATGCCGAGCGGTCCGACCTCGACCCCGGGGCGGGCCTCGCGCAGCACCACATCGGCGCCGGTGACGGTGTCGATGGCCCGGTAGATCCCGCCGCGGTTGCTGAACAGCAGTGCGCTGTCCACCTCGTACCGTCCGGCCAGCAGCGGCTTCGGCGGCTCCGCCGCCGGTGCTGCGGCGGCAACCGGCTCCGGGGTGCCGGCCCTGCGGGTCACCGGATCCACGGCCCAGGCCGGCACGGTCCACTGCGGAGTGCGGTCGTCGGGCACCGGCGTGCCGTCCGGGGAGGTGATCAGCAGCTCGGTCAGCCCGAGCGGATGCAGCCGGGGCTGCCGGGTGAAGCCGCCGTAGCGGTAGGAGACGACCCGGGAGCCGGGGTAGCGGCGGTCGGTGAGGACGTACGGTCCGTCGAACCCCTGGAGCGCCTCGGCCAGCGCCTCGGCGACGGCGAGGAACGACTGCTCGTCGGGCGGGTAGACGGTGACGAACTTCCCGCTCGCCGAGCGGGAGAAGGACTTGCTGTTCAGCTCCCGCATCATGGGCGGGTCGATCAGGAACTTGAACCGCACACCCGCGTCCCGCAGCACCGGCAGGCACCGGCGCAGGGTCTCGGCGCTGGTCCGGGAGGTGGCCGAGACGTGCAGCTTCCAGCCCTGGCCGGGCTCCGGGGCGCCGGGCGGGTCCGCGACGAACCAGTAGCCGTACCGCCGCAGGCGCCAACTGCCCGGCATGGTCGCGCGGTACTCGACCAGATGGGCGCTGTCCGGCCGGCGACGACTGACGTCCTCGAACCACCGTGGGTGGTAGGGCAGATAACGCAGCATGGTCTCCCACGGCAACTGCATTCCGACGTTCCTCTCTCGTTCGCATCCGGTGACAGCGGCCCTGCGGTTCGACTGCCCTGCGGTTCAACCGCTCTGCGGTTCAACCGCTCTGCGGTTCAGTGACCCTGCGGCCGATCGGGCCGGTGGCGAACCACCGGCCCGATCGACAGCTCACGGCTGCAGGTCAGTTGCAGAGGGAGCCGGCACAGGAGCTGCAGCTTCCCGGGGCGACCATCAGACCCTCCTGGGTCTCCTTGTCGATGCTGATGCCCTGCAGACCCAGCACCTGCTCCGCGTGCGCCTCGACCTCCGGCGCGTCGTCCTCGGGCGTCTCGACGGTGGGTTCGATGTTCTCGGCCACGATGAGCCTCCTGTCCGTTTCCTGCGCTACGGGCGGCGGTTGCCGACCGCTGGAACCAGACGCTAGGGCGGCTCGATTCGGGATCGGTCAACCGCTGGTATGGCAGCGGTATGGCTGCTGCTCCGAGGCCCTCGACGCCGCCCCCGCTCTCCTCGGCACCGTACTGACCTGCGGATTTACCGTTTCCCAGGCGCTTCCGAAGCGCCCCCGAACCGGTCTCGCCGAGGCTGGGGAACCGACCGTGGGGCGAGAGGGGGGAAGCGATGCACCTGTCCGAACTCGTGGGGCTGCGGCCGGTTCCGTGCGCCGGACTGCTGCTGACCCTCACCCGGCGCTGCCCGTTGAGCTGCGCGCACTGCTCCACCTCCTCCACCAGGGAGGGCGAGGAGCCCGGCGCGGCCCGACTGCGGCGCTTCGTCGGCTCGTTCACCGCCGAAGACCGACCCGAGCTGGTCATGCTCACCGGCGGCGAACCCCTGCTGCTGCCCGAGCTGGCCGCCGAACTCGCTGCCACGGCCCGCACCGTGGGCACCCGCAGCGCACTGCTCAGCGGCATGTTCTTCGCCCGGGACGGTCGCATCCCGGACCGGATCATGCGGGCGATCACCGCCGTCGACCACTTCTCGGCGAGCCTGGACGTCCACCACGAGCGCGAGGTGCCGCGGGCCGGGGTCTTCCGGGCGATGCACCGGGTGCTGGACGCCGGGATCCCGGTCAGCTTCCACCTCACCGGGACCGGGGAGGACGACCCGTACCTCGCCGGGCTGACCGCCGAGATCCGCCGGGAGTTCGCCGACCGGGCACCGATGCTGGTCAACCGGGTCCGCCCGCTCGGCCGGGCCGCCTCCTGGGCCGCCGCCTCGGCGGTCGTGTCCGCCGCCCGGCCGGGTGCCGGGCCGGACCCCGGGCGGGCGCTGCCCTGCGCGATGGCCGCGTGGCCGGTGGTGGCCTTCGACGGGACGGTCCTCGCCTGCTGCAACCAGCAGGCGGTGGACGGCCGGCCGGTCCCCGAGCACCTGCGGCTGGGCCACCTCGCCGAGGACGACTGGGCCGCCGTGCGCCGCCGTTCGCTGGCGTCCCCGGTGCTGCGGATGATCCGCACGGTCGGGCCGTCCCACCTGTACGCGCGGTACGCGGCGGGCGGCTGCGCCGACCCCGGCAGTGCGGCACCCGGCAGCGCGGCCCCCGGCTACTGCAGCGGCTGCCGCAGGCTCTCGGACCACCCCGAGGTGGTCGCCGGCGCCACCCGGGACGCCTCCGGAGCGCTCGGCGAGCTCCTCGACCAGCTCTCCGCCGCCCGGCAGACGGCCGCCGGCCCGGTGGAGCTGGTGCGCAGGCACGGCGGCGGCCGCCACGCCGCGTTGGTGGCCCTGTCCGGACCGCCCCCGAGCCCCGGTTCCGGGAGCGGGCCATGACCGACCCGCGCATCTCGGCCGACCCGCGCATCTCCGCCGACCCGCGCATCTCCGCCGACCCGCGTTTCTCCGCCGAACTGCGGGCGACGCTGGCCCTGGCCGCGCCCGCCGTCCGCGCCGCCTCCGCCGCCCTCTGGCGTCCGGCCGGCCTGCGGGCCCGCTACCTCGGCTACCTGGGCGCGATGCACGCCCTGCTCCGGGCCTCGGTGCCGCTGCTGGAGCTGGCCGCCGCCCGCTGCGCCGAACTGGCCCCGGGCGACCCGGCGGCCGGGCCGCTCGGCCGGTACCTGCTCCGGCACGCCGAGGAGGAACGCGGCCACGACGACTGGCTGCTGGCCGACCTGGCCGTGGCCGGCGGCGACCCCGCCGCCGCCCTCGCCGCCGTCCCCCGGCCGCCGTCGCGGCCATGGCCGGGGCCCAGTACTACTGGATCGAGCACCACCACCCGGTCGCCCTGCTCGGCTACCTGGCCGTCCTGGAGGGCAATGCCCCGGCTCCCGGGCTGGCGCAGCGGCTGGCGGCCGGGACCGCGCTGCCTGCCGCCGCCTTCCGTACCGTCCGTGACCACGCTCTCCTCGACACCGGCCATCTGGCGGAACTGGACGGCCTGTTGGACCGGCTGCCGCTGGGGCCGGACCGCCGGACGGCGGTGCGGGTGAGCGCGCTGCACACGGCCCGCGAACTGGCCCGGCTGTTCCACGAACTCGCCGCGGACCATCGACCCGTCTTCCCGCTCGCCCCTGTCCCCGCACCAGTACCGGGAGGTCCGCCATGACCGACGACCGCACTGCCAGGATCGGCCGCCTCTACGAAGCCGGCTTCGTCGTCGACGCCTTCAGCGAGGAACAGGTGGAGGTGCTGCTCGGGCTCGGCCCGGACGAGCTCAACATCCTGCTGGACATCAAGAGCCGCCTCGACGAGGCGGCGCCCGAGGTGGAGGCACACAGTGAGATCGCCGGTGGCGCGCTCTTCTGAACCGCCCAGTTCCGAACCGTCCTGCTCCGGCTGCCGGAGGACGCTTCCGGTCGACGCCCGGTTCTGTCCCTCCTGCGGTGCGCCCTGCGCCCCGGCGTCCCCGGTCGGGTCGGTGGAGGCCCGCAAGGTGGTCACCGTCCTCTTCTGCGACCTGGTCGGCTCCACCGCCCTGTCCGGCGTCCTCGACCCGGAGACCCTCCGGGTGGTCACGCTCCGGTACTTCGAGGTGATGAAGGCTCAGATCGAGGCGCACGGCGGCACCGTGGAGAAGTTCATCGGCGACGCGGTGATGGCCGTGTTCGGAGTGCCCACCGTCCGCGAGGACGACGCCCGCCGCGCCCTGGCCGCCGCCCTCGGCATGCTCGACGCCCTCGGCCGGCTCAACACCGAGCTGGACGCCGGTCCGGGCGTCCGCCTGGGCGTGCGGATCGGCGTCAACACCGGCCAGGTGGTCACCGGTTCCGACGCCTCCGCGCGGCAGGCCCTGGTCTCCGGCGAGACGGTCAACATCGCCGCGCGGCTGGAGCAGAACGCCGGCGCCGACCAGATCCTGCTGGGACCGGACACCCTGCTCGCGGCCGGCACCACGGTCTCGGTCGAGGAGGTCGGCCCGCTCCGGCTCAAGGGCAAGACCGAGGAGGTCACCGCCTACCGGCTGCTCGGGCTCGGCGGCGACGAACCCGAGCAACTGCGGCGCTTCGACGTCCCGTTCGTCGGCCGGGAGCGGGAGCTGGCCGCCCTGGACGCGGCCCTGGAGCGGGCCGTGGCCGGGTGCGGCGCGCAGTCGCTGCTGGTCCACGGGGAGGCCGGGCAGGGCAAGACCCGACTGGTCCGGGAGTGGCTCCGCCTCTGGACCGGCACCGGGTACGAGGCCGGAACCGGGCCGCGGCCCGGCGCCGGCCCGGCCCACGGCGCCGGGCGCTGCCGCCAGTACGGCGAGCAGGGCTCGCTGAGCCCGCTCGCCGAGGCGGTCGGCGGCCTGCTCGGCCGGGCCCGGCCCGGTGCGGACGCCGAGGACGCCCTGGCACTGCTGGCCGAGGGCCTGCTCGCCGACGGCACCCCCAGCCCCACCCTGGACGACACCTGCGCCGCCCTGCTCCAGGTGCTGGCCTCGGTCGCGGCCCGGCGGCCGGTGGTGCTGGTGCTGGACGACTGCCACTGGGCCGGACCGCTGCTGCTCGACGTCGTGGACCGGCTGGTCCGGGACCTCGGCGGGGCCGCCGTCCTGGTGCTCCGGCTGGCCCGGCCGGAACTGCTGGAGCTCCGGCCGGAGGGCCCGGGTCCGGTGCTCCCGCTGCCCGGCCTGTCCGGGGCGGAGGCCGAGCTGCTCGCGGCCGGACTGACGGAGGTGGGGGCGCACCGGGACGGTGCGGCGACCGGCCTGCTGGAGCGGGCCGGGGGAAACCCGCTGCACCTGGAGCAGTTGCTGGCAGCGCTGAACGAGGGCGGTGCGGGGGACGAGGGCGGCGAGGCCGCGCCGCTGCCCGCCACGGTGCAGGCCCTGCTGGGCGCCAGGATCGACGCGCTGGCGCCGGCCGAACGGCTCACCCTCGATCTCGCCGCAGTGGTCGGCCGCGAGTTCGACGCCGCCGAGCTGGCCGAGCTCGCCCGGAGCGGCGAGCCGTCCGTGGTCGCCTCGATGCTCGGGCTCAGCCGTCGCCGTCTGGTCGAACCGGCCCCGTCGGCGGGCGGCGGCCGGGCCGTCTACCACTTCACCAGCGGGCTGGTGCAGGAGGTCGCCTACCAGTGCATGTCCAAGCGGGCGCGGGTCGAACGGCACGAAGGGGCAGCCGAGTTGGCCTCGGTCCGGGCCGCCGGGGAGGCGGCCGTCGGCGGCCACCTGGAGCGCGCCTGCCGCTACCGGGGCGAACTCGGCCTGCCCGGCGCGGACACCGACCGGGTCCGGCTCCGGGCGGCGGCCGCCCTCGGCCGGGCCGGCGCCCAGGCCCTGGCCCGGTCCGACCTCGCCTGGGCCGACGACCTGCTCGCCCGGGCGGTGGCGCTGTACCGCGAGGACGAGCCGGACGCCGGACCCACCGTCCGGCGGCTCGGCGAGGTCCGGCTGGCGCTGGGACGGGCCGTCGAGGGCCGGGAACTCCTCGGCCGGGTGGCTGCGGCGTCCACCGACCCGGTCGAGGCGGCCCACGCCCGGCTCGGCCTGGCCGTCGCCGATCCGCTGGCCGACGGCGGGTCCGTGGCCGCCACGGCCCGCGCGGCGCTGCCGGTCTTCGAGGCGGCCGGCGACCGACTCGGCCAGGCCCGGGCCTGCCTGAGGCTGGGTCAGCAACTCCAGTTGGAGGGCCGCCACCGAGCGGCCGACCGGCTGCTCACCCGGGCCCTGGGCCACGCGGTCGGCATCGACGCCGAACCGGAGCGCGCCGCCGCCCTGGGCGCGATCGGCGTCTCGCTGTGGCGCGGCCCCGACCCGCTGCCGGTCGCCACGGAACGCTGCCGGGCGCTGCTCGCCGAGCACGGGGTCCGTCGGCGCACCGTCCGGGTCACCCTCAACTGTCCGCTGGCGGTGATGCTCGCGCTGCGGTCCCGCTGGGACGAGTCGCGGGCCTGCCTGGCCGAGGCCGAGCGGCTGGCCGGGCAGCTGGGCTTCGCCGAGGCCCGGGTCTTCCTCCCGCTGTTCGGCGCCACGGTCGACGCCCTGGCCGGTCGGTGGCGCCAGGCCCTGCGCTCGCTGGACGCGGCCGGGGAGGCGGCCCGCTCGCTCGGTGCGGGCGCGCTGCTGGACACCATCGCCCTGGAGTCGGCGCGGATCCTGGCGGACACCGGGCAGTGGGCCGCCGCCGGAACGGCGCTGGCGGCCCCGGCCGCGCGCACCGGCCGGCCGCCGGCCGAGGCCGCGGACCTGGACGGGCTCCGCGGTCGGATCGCGGCCGCCGACGGCCGGACCGAGGACGCCCTGCGGCTGGCCGGGCGCGCGGTCGGGGCGGCCGCCGCGACCGACTCGCTGCTGGTCCAGGCCCAGGCCTCGTTGGACCGGGCCCACGTCCTGCTGCTGCTCGGGCGCACCGAGCAGGCTGCCGCCGCCGCCCGTGCGGCGGGCGCGAGCTTCGCCGCCAAGGGCCATCTGGCGGGCGTCGGCTGGGCCCGCGCGATCGTGCCCGGCGCGGCGGCTTGGCCGGCGGGCGGCGCAGCGCCCGGCGGAGAGCGCGGCGGCGAGCCCGATGGAGAGGAATCCCCGGCATGACATCCCCAGCGACATCCACCACCACCGCCCCCGCGCCGGTCCCGGCGACCGCCCGCAGGGCCGGGCTCACCTGGAGCCTGCGCGGCCGGGGCCCCGACGACATCCCGGTGGCGACCGACACGGGACTCGCCCCGCGCGGGACGGCGGGTGCGGGCACCGGGCGCGGGGTGCGGGTCTGCGTGGTGGACTCGGGGGTGGAACGCGACCACCCCCTGGTCGGCCCGCTCTCCGGCTCCTGGGTGGTGGTCAAGGACGAGGGCGGCGCCATCGAGGTCCGGGAGACCGACACCGGCGACACCTGCGGCCACGGCACCGCCTGCGCCGGGATCATCCGGCGGACCGCCCCCGAGTGCGAGCTGTACAGCGTCCGGGTCCTCGGCGAGCGCTTCTCCGGTACCGGGGACGTGCTGCTCGCAGGGCTGCGGTGGGCCGTCGAGCAGCGGTTCGACGTGATCAACCTCAGCCTGTCGACCACCCGGGTGCGCTTCGCCGAGGAGCTGCACGCGCTGGCCGACCACGCGTACTTCAACCGCTCGGTCATCGTCGCCTCGGCGCACAACACCCCGGTCGAGAGCTACCCCTGGCGGTTCGCCTCGGTCATCTCGGTCGGCAGCCACCAGGAGGACGACCTCGACCTCCACCTCTACAACCCCGATCCTCCGGTCGAGTTCTTCGCACCGGGCCAGAACGTGGAGGTGGCCTGGCTCGGCGGCGGCGCCATCCGCACCACCGGCAACAGCTTCGCGACACCGTACGTCGCGGGCCTGTGCGCCCGGCTGCTCTCCACCCATCCGCGGATGACGAGCTTCCAGCTGAAGAGCGCGCTCTACCTCTCCGCGGCCAATGTCCAGATCCGTCCCACCGGCAGCGAAGGTGCCCGATGACCGAGCGAACCGAACACGCCGCAGTCGCGGCACCCGATCCGGTCGGCGACGACGCCGCCCGGGAACTCCTCCAGTCGATCGTCGACGTGGCCCGCGCGATCTTCGGCGCCCAGGCCGGCTCGGTGTTCCTGCTCGACGAGGAGCGGGACGAACTCGTCTTCCAGGCGGTCTCCGGCCGGGGCGAGACCTTCCTGGTCGGCCGACGCTTTCCGGCGGACCGGGGCATCGCGGGCTGGGTGGCCACCTCCGGCGAGTCCATGGTGGTGGACGACCTGCGCCGGAACGCCACCTTCGACCGGAGCCTGGCCGAGTCCACCGAGTACGTCCCGGACGCGCTGATGGCCGTGCCGCTCATCCACGGCGACCGGGTCCTCGGCGTCCTGGAGGTGCTCGACCCGGCTCCGCAGTGCCGTTCCAGCCTCAGCGAGCTGGACCTGCTCGCCCTCTTCGCCCGCCAGGCCGCGGCGGCCCTGCGGATCGCCATCGACCGCCGCACGGACCGGCTCGCGGCCGAGCCCTCGCCCGCCGACACCCGCCGGGCCGAGGCGGTCCGCCTGGTCACCGAACTGGAGCACCTGCTCCGCGAGACCCCCGACCGCTGAGCCCGCGGTCCGCTGCGGCACCGGCCCTCCCCGGGTGCCCACGAGCGGTCCCCGAGGCCGGCGGTCGGGCCGGCGGCGAACCACCGGCCCGCGCTGCTCCGATCTGCTGCGGTGTAGGGTCCTCGGCCATGGATCATGATTGGCGCACGGACAGGATCGGCAGTGCTCTGGCGGGGGAGAACCCCTCGGTGCTGCGGCGGCTCGACGCCGGCTTCGCGGTGATCGGCGACACCCAGTTCCTGCCGGGGTACTCGGTGCTGCTGGCGGACGATCCCGGCGTGGGTCGGCTGTCGGAGCTGCCGCGGGACAGGCGCAGGGCGTTCCTGGCGGACATGGACCGGCTGGGCGAGGCCGTCGAGTTGGCCTGCCGGCGGTCGGATCCGGCCTTCCGGCGGGTGAACCTGGAGATCCTGGGCAACACCGACGGCTTCCTGCACGCCCACGTGTGGCCGCGCTACGAGTGGGAGCCCGCCGAACTGGTCGGCCTCCCGGTGTGGCTGTACTCGCGGGAGCACTGGAGCGACCCCCGGCACGCCCTCGGGCCGGCCCACGACGGCCTGCGCGCGGCGATCGGCGAGGAGTTGGACGCGCTGGCCCGGCGCGACGCGCCGGCCGCGAGCTGACGCGAGTGGGCCCGCCGTTCCGGACGGCGGCCTGCCGACGCCGCACCGGGCTCCCTTATGATCGGCCCTGTCGCTATCGCGACCGAACACTCCGCACTCCTGGCCGTGGCCGCAGGTGCACGGCAGCCACCCCCCGCCGGCCGGCCCGTTCCTTCGGGTCGACGCACGCGTGCCCGGCGCAGTGAGCTCCGCCGCCCCCTCACGGCAGGATGTCCGCCATCGTGACCACCACCACTCCGTCGATCCCGCATGCCCGCAACTTCGTCGTCATCGGCGACACCCACCTCGCCCGCAGCGTCTGCGCCTCCCTGGGCGCCGAAGGCCACGCGGTCGGCCACCTCTTCCAACCGCGTGACGAGGAGCTCCGCGCCGCCGTCGCCCGGCAGCCGAACGGCCTCGCGGTCCTCCTCCACGACGACGTCGCCTCCCTGCGCTACGCGCTGGCCGTCGCCCACCTGTCGCCCACCGTCCCGCTGGTGGTCACCATCTTCGACCGCACCGTGGCCGACGAGCTCCGGCGGCTGCTGCCGCAGTGCGACGTGACCTCGCCGGCCGACCTGGTCGCACCGGTCCTCGCCGGACCGTGCCTGGATCCCTCGCTGCTCTCGCTCCGGCAGCAGGGCCGGGGCGCCCTGGCGGTGCGCCGGCAGCACGGCCGGCTGCTGCTCCGGCCCTGGACGTCGGTCCGGCCGAGCGGATGGGCCGCGCGGGCCGCCCGGTTCTCCAGCCAGCTGCGCCCGCACGACGACGGCACCCGCCTGCTGGTCTTCGGGATGCTCGCCATGGCCGCGGTCCTGCTCGGCGACTGGAGCTGGATGGTCGCTCACGGGCGTCCGCCGACCCTGGCGCTGTTCGAGGCCGCCCGGGTGCTGGCCGGCGTCGGCCCGGCCACCGCCGCGCCGGGGGAGCGCGGGTACCAGGTGGCGGCTGCCGTCGCCATGCTCTGCACGATCGCGTTCAGCGCCCTGTTCACCGCCGGCGTGGTCGAGCGGATGCTGAGTCCGAGGCTGATCGGGCTGGTCGGACGGCGCACCCTGCCGAGGTCCGGACACGTCATCGTGGTCGGCATGGGGCAGGTCGGCATCCGGCTGTGCCTGGAGCTGCGCCGCCTCGGCATACCCGTGGTCGGCGTGGAGCGCGACCCGAACACGGCGACCGCCCGCCTGGCGCGCTCCCTGGGGATACCGGTGATGGTCGGCCACGGCGGGGACCGCTCGGTCCTGGAACGGCTGCGGCTGGGCCGGGCCCGGGCCCTGGCCGCGGTGGGCTCGGACGACCTGGACAACATCGCCGTGGCCATCGCCGCGCACGGCGTCGCACCTGGCACCCGGGTCGTGATCCGGGCGGGGGAGCACGAGGCCATCGCCGAGACCCGCTCGCTGCTCCCGATGGGCGCGATCCGCGACGTCACCCAGTTGGCCGGGGTCTACGTCCTGGCCCGGCTGCGCGGCCAGGACGTGGCCGCTGTCGCCGCCGACGACCACGAGCTCTACGTCCAGAGCTCGGCCGGGGACTTCGGCGCCGCGACGATCACCGACCGCGAGCAGTGCCGCCACCTGCCCGCGCCCGCCTCCGCGCCGGTTCCCGCGCAGTGCGGCTGCGCCTGCGCGGCCGTGGCAGCGGAAGGCAGCGCCGCCTGATGCGCGGGCGGCGCGACCGCCCGGCCAAGGTCGTCAGGGCACTGGCCGGGTCGTATCCAGGGGGGTTTGAGCTGTGACGAAACTCGCGGATCTCGTAGCGGATCTCAAGGAAATACTTGAGCGGTACCGTCGTGAGGACCATGTCCCCGGTGTGTCGCTGGCGGTGCGAGTCGGGGACGAAGTGGTCGAGTGCACGTCCGGGGTGCTCAACCTCGACACCGGGGTCGAGGCCACCGCGGACTCGCTGTTCCAGATCGGATCCGTCACCAAGACATTCACGGCGACGCTGGTGATGCAGCTCGTCGACGAGGGCTTGGTCGACCTGGACCAGCCGGTACGCACCTACGTGCCGGAATTCTCCGTCGCCGACCACGAGGCCGCCGAGGCCGTCACGGTGCGGCAGTTGCTCTGCCACACCGGCGGCTTCGACGGGGACGTGTTCGACGACTTCGGGCGCGGCGATGACGCGGTGGCCCGGTACGTCGAGGCGCTCAAGGACCGCGACCAGGTCTTCCCGCCCGGGCGGATGTTCTCCTACTGCAACTCCGGGTACTCCGTCCTCGGCCGGCTCGTCGAGCGGGTCAGGGAGTTGCCGTCCTGGGACGCCGCGTTGCGCAAGCACCTGATCGAGCCACTCGGTCTCGCGCACACGGTGACGCTGGCCGAAGAGGCGATCATGTTCCGCGCCGCCGTCGGACACGTCGACGGCGAGGGCGAGAACACGGCCGAGCAGCGCGTCGCCCCGTGGTGGCAGTTCCCGCGCGCCGGTGCACCGGCCGGTGCGACCCAGTGCGCCAGCGCCCGCGACCTGGTGGAGTGGGCCGGGTTCCATCTCGGCGGCGGCCTGGCTCCGGACGGCACCCGGGTGCTGAGCGCCGAGTCGGTGGCCGCGATGCTCGCGCCACAGACGGTGCTGCCGGCCTTCGACGAGGACGGCGCGTCCACCTGCTCCTGGGGCCTGGGCTGGGAACTGTACGAGCTGAAGGGCGGCCGGGTGTTCGGGCACAGCGGCGGAACGCTCGGTCAGGCGTCGCTGCTGGAGGTCGCCCCGGACAGCGGGGTCGCGTTCGCCGTGCTGACCAACGGAGGCGCGCCGGCGCGCCTGATCCACGCGGTCCGCAGTCGGGTGCTCGGCGGGCTGGCCGGGATCGAGGTCCCGCCGCTGCCCGAGCCGCCGAGCCCGGCGATCGAGGTCGACCCGCGCCGCTTCGTCGGCCGTTACCGGACCGTCGGCGCGTACTACGACATCAAGCAGGACGCCGAGGGCGGACTCGTCGTCGAGATCGGCTCGCGCGGTGCCCTACCGGGGATGGGGAAGCAGGAGCCGAAGACGCGGCGGCTGATCGGCCTCAGCCCGACGGTCCTGATCGGGCGTCATCCGGGGCAGCGGGTGTTCTGGAGGATGGCGTTCCCGGAGGTCGGCGCGGACGGCCGCGCGCCCTACCTGTACCTGGGCGTTCGGGCCGCGATACGCGTGGACGACCCGCAGGGTGAGCAGAACACCGAGGCCTGAGCCTCCCGTCTCGGACGGAGGGGTGTGCGACGGGTGCGGCCACGCTCCACGGTGGCGGTGCGTCGGCGATGGTGACGGGGGCCGAGGCCGTCCCGCTGCCCTGGGGCGACAGCGTGCCGGTGCAGGTCGTCCCGGAGCCGAAGGCGAGCGTCTGGCCGGCGGTGAAGACGGTGGCGTTGACGTCGCTCAGCGAGTTGTACGGCGACGACCGGGTCCCGTTGCCGTCGCTCGGCTGCGAGCAGTCGACATAGACGGTCGCGGCCTGGGTGGCCGTCCGGGCGCGGTGCGCGTGCGCGCGGTGCGCCTGCGCGGTGGCTGCCTGGGCGGAGGCCGGCTGGGCGGGGGCCGCCGCAGCGAGCCCGGCCGAGCCGAGGACGGCGGCCAGGGCGAGGCCCAGCACTCTGCTGCGGCGGGAGCGTCCTTGGCCGCACCCCCGGCGTCCGCCGTGGATGTCCGGACGGCGTTTCTGCGGATGGAGGGCGCTCTCCTTCACGGGTGGAGCACGAGGGGTGGGGGAGGTGAGATGGGGGTTGCGGTCTGCGGCGCGGTCAGGCCGAGCTGGCCAGGTGTTCCGGATGGACCAGCCCGACCAGCGGGCGGCCGGCGGCGTAGCGTTCGAGCTCGGCCACCGCGAAGGCGCCCATCCGGTGCAGCTCGCCCCCGAGCGAGCCGGCCACATGCGGGGTGAGGGTGACATTGGGCAGGTCGAACAGCGGGGAGTCGGCGGGCAGCGGATCCGGCTCGGTGACGTCGAGCACCGCGTCGATGCGGCCGGTGCGCAGTTCGGCGACCAGCGCCTCGGTGTCGACCAGCGACCCGCGGGCGGTGTTGATCAGGGTGGCCCCGTCGCGCAGCAGGGCCAGCCGCCGACGGTCCATCAGGTGCCGGGTCTCCTCGGTGGCCGGGGCGTGCAGGCTCACCACGTCGCTGGCCGCGACCAGTTCGTCCAGACCGGTCGGGATCGCGCCGAGGGCCCGGAGCTCGGAGTCGGGCAGGTAGGGGTCGTGGACCAGGACCGTCACGTCGAGCTCGCGCAGCAGCCCGATCACCCGGCGCCCGACCCGGGAGCAGCCGACCACGCCGACGGTGCGCCGGTACAGCCCGAGGTCGGGGAAGGACTCGGTCCAGTGCTGCCAGTCCCGGCCGTCACGGTCCCGCCGGAAGGCGCGTTCCAGGGCGGGCAGCCGCTTCCCGGACATGATGACCATGGCCAGGGTGTACTCGGCGACCGGGACCGCGTTCTCGGCGACGGCCGAGGAGACCAGCAGACCACGGTTCCAACAGGCCTGGGTGACATGGTGTTTGACGCTGCCGGCGGCGTGGATCACGGCGCGCAGCCGGGGCGCCCGGCGGAGCACGTCCGCGTCGAGGACCGGGCAGTCCCAGCCGGTGACCAGTACCTCGGCCGCCGCGAGGCGGTCGGCCGACGCGGGGGAGGACAGGTCGTCGACGGCCGGGCCGGGCTCGGCTGCCGCGGCACGCGCGAGCCGGAGCTCGGTGTCGGCGTCGAACAGGAGCGGCCGCAGGGCGGGACGCATCGCGAGCAGGACGGCAGGACGGTGTGACACAGCGGCCTTCCTCGGAACAAGAGGCTGGGAGGCGAAGGGGATTGGCAGTCACCGGCGTGGACACCCGGTCTGCGGACAGAGCTTCGATCGAATCTGATCGACTGTCAAGAGATGCGATGGAGAAAGACAGAATCCAAAGAGAAGCAAAGAGAAACGTAAGTCCCGAGCTGCCGTTGCCCGGTGCGCGGCTGCTAGATTCCAACCGCGCGGACCACCGGGGCCGACGCGAAGCTCTCAGGGGGGCCGGTGCTCGCAGCACAGCGTCAAGCGGAAATCCTCGCCGCCGTCCGACGCGACGGTGTCGCCAAGGTGGCCGACCTGTCCTCGGCCCTCGGCGCGTCCGAGGTCACCATTCGCCGGGACATCGAGACCCTGGCCGCCGACGGCCGGGTGCGCCGGGTCCACGGCGGCGCCGTGCTCCCGGAGGCCGAGGACCGGGAGCTGTCGGAGATCCCGGGCGAGCCCACCGCCGAGCCGGTGCGCCAGGAGGGCGCTCCGCCGGTGGTCGGGATGCTGGTGCCCAAGTCCGCCTACTACTTCAAGGACATCGTCGAGGGCGTCCGCGCCGAACTCGCCGCCGTGGGCGGACGGTTGCTGCTGGCCGTGTCCGAGTACGACGCCGAGCGGGAGGCCGACCTGGTGCGCGGCCTGCTCGCGGCCGGGGCCGACGGCCTGCTGCTGGCTCCCGCCTCCGCCGACCTCGACGGCGGCATCGTGGCCGACTGGGCCACCGGTCTGCAGGTACCCACCGTGCTGGTCGAACGCCGCGCCGGCGGCGCCGAGGCGGCCTCGATCTCCTGGGTCCGCTCGGCCCACGAGGACGGCGCGGCGGCTGCGGTCCGGCACCTGCACGGACTGGGGCACCAGCGCATCGGGCTGTTCGTGCGCGGCGACACACCGACCTCCTTCGCCGTCCGCCGGGGGTGGCTGCAGGCCGCGGCGGCGCTGGAGCTGCCCGCCGCGATGCCGGTGCTCACCGGCGCCGAGGTCGCCGGGTGGCCGCAGTGGGGCGCCGACGGCATCCGACAGCTCGCCGCACTGCTCTCCGAGCACCGGATCAGCGCCCTGCTCTGCCACTCCGACGAGGATGCCCTGGCGCTCCTGCAGAACGGCCTGACCGCGGAGTTCGCCGTGCCCGCGGACCTCTCCCTGGTCGCCTACGACGACGAGTTCTCCGAGTTCACCCAGCCGCCGCTGACCGCCGTCTCGCCGGCCAAGCGGCGGGTCGGCCAACTGGCGGTCCGGACGCTGCTGGAGACCCTCGGCGACCCGTCGACGCCGGTCGCCCACATCGAGGTGCAGCCGCGCCTGGTCCGCCGGGACTCCTGCGCGCCCGTACCCCCGCACGCCGCCACCCCCGCCGCCCCGCCGCCTCCGCGGCCCCGCGACCCTCGTGGGCTCCGCCGTGGGCTCCGCGACCCCCTCGACCCAGGCAGGCGGTTCCTCGTCACCGTGCCCCGGTGCCTGACCGGCCCCGCGCCCGCCCTCGACCTCCCCCCCGGAGGACCGCGTCCGCTCGCCCCGCGCCGGCTGGGACCGCCGGCACTGGGAGGCGCAGGCGGACCGACTGCTCGACGGCCTGCTGCCCTTCGCCTCGCCCTCCTTCGCCTCGCCCTCCTTCGCCGGCTACGCCCTGCCCGGCCGGGCCTCCTGGTCGGGACCGGCCTCGGACGCGCTGGAGGGCTTCGCCCGGAGCTTCCTCCTGGCCGGCTTCCGCATCGCCGGCGCGGGCGGCGCGGGCGAGCCTGCGGCCCGGCTGCTGGAGCGCTACGCGGCCGCCCTTCACCGTCCGCGCCGACGCCGCCGGCGGCCTGCTGGTGCACAGCGGCACGGCGGGCTGGACGCTGCGGCTGGAGCCGGCGGCGGCCCGGGAGGCCGCGCCCCCGCGGATCAGAGGAGTGCCACCCCTGCTCATGGTTACAGTTTCTGATGAATCGTCAGAATAAACAGCGGCAATTGGTTCCGCCCCGTGCCACTGAGCTGCGGTCGGGCGGATACCGGAGCCGGCGCCTCCGCGAGGGCCGCAGGTCCGGGCCTTCCGCCCCCTTGTCAGGGGTGCTTCGCGTGCTGTGGAATGCCTGAGCTTGTCGGGAAGGGTGTTCCGGGGGAAGACGCATGTCTCGCAAGTGCCGGAAGCCGCTCGGTCCGCTCCTCCCGACGTCACTCCGGACGAAGGGATATCGATGCTCGGCTGGCGCAAGGCGCAGTTCGCAGCCGTCACCATAACCGCCGCTTCCGTGGTCCTCGCCATGGGGACCAGCGCGAGCGGCGTACCGGCAACCTCTGCCTCGGGCACGACCGCGATCGCGAAGGGCGGCACCCCGGTGCCGGTGATCGTGGTCCTGAAGGACCAATTGGCGGCCGCCCCGGCCGACGCCGGCCACCTCGGCGCGCGCAAGCAGCAGGCCGCCGCCTCCCAGGCGCCGCTGATCGCCCTGGCGAAGTCCGCCGGGGCCACCCACATCAGCAGCTTCGTGCTCGGCAACGCCTTCGCCGCCACGGTGAGCCCCGCGCTGGAGGCGGCGCTCGCCGCCAACCCGGCGGTGGCGTCGGTGGTGCCCGACCAGACCGTCCCGGTGGCCCCGGCCGGCAGCGTGAGCCCGACGGCTCCGGCCGGCGGGGTCGGGAAGCAGTCCGCCAGCAGCAAGGCCGCCAGCAGCAAGGCGGCCAGCAGCAAGGCGGCGTCGGCGCAGGCCGCAGCCTCCGCCTCGGCGAACGCGATCTGCCCGTCGAACCCGTCCAAGCCGCTGCTGGAGCCCGAGGCGCTCTACTCCATGCACGTGGCCGGCTCCGCCGGCTCGCCCGGGGCCTCCTCGCTGGTGAACGGCTCCGGAGTCTCGGTCGGGCTGATAGCCGACGGCCTCGACCCGAACGACCCCGACTTCATCCGCAGCAACGGCCAGCACGTCGTCACCGACTACGAGGACTTCTCCGGCGTCGGCACCACTGCCCCGACCGGCGGCGGCGAGGCGTTCGGTGACGCCTCGTCGATCGCGGCCCAGGGACGGGTGTCCTACGACCTCTCGCAGTTCGTGAACCCGGCCTACGCGCTGCCGGCCGGCTGCAACATCCGGATCCAGGGCGTGGCCCCCGGCGCCTCGCTGGTGGTGCTGAAGGCCGACGGCAACCTGTTCACCACCTCGGCCATCCTCCAGGCCATCAACTACGCGGTCACCGTGGCCCATGTGAACGTGCTGAACGAGTCGTTCATCCAGAACGAGACTCCGGACAGCGGGCTCGGCGACACCCTCCAGCTCTTCAACTCCGAGGCGGTGGACGCGGGTGTCACCGTCGTCGCGTCCTCCGGCGACGCGGGCCTGACCGGGACGATCGGCAACCCGGCCTCGGACCCCAACGTCATCTCGGTCGGCGCGTCGACCGACTCCCAGCTCTACGAGCAGACCGGCTACGCGCTGGCGAAGGACTCCAACGGCACCTGGGCCAACGACCAGATCTCGGCGCTGTCCTCGGGCGGCTACACCCAGACCGGCGGCACCGTCGACCTGGTGGCCCCGGGCGAGGCCAACTGGGCGCTGTGCTCGACCGATGTCGCCATCTACTCGGAGTGCACCAACTACGACGGCCAGCCCAGCGCGATCGAGGCGTTCGGCGGGACCAGTGAGGCCGCACCGCTGACCGCGGGCGCCGCGGCGCTGGTCATCGAGGCCTACCGGAACACCCACAACGGCGCCTCGCCCTCCCCGGCGCTGGTCAAGCAGTTCCTGGAGGGCACCGCCCAGGACCTCGGCCTGCCCTCCGCGGAGCAGGGCGCGGGCCTGGTCAACGCCCGGGCGGCGGTCGTGGCCGCCGAGGGCTACCACGCCCCGTCCGCCGCGAAGGCCGACACCAGCGCACTGGTGACGACGGGTCAGATCGATGTCACCGGCCACCCGGGCTCGCAGCACGGCGAGAACGTCACCGTGGTCAACACCGGCAGCCGGACGGCCACGTTCAGCGCGGCCACCCGCAACTTCGCCGCGCAGGGCGTCACCCAGCAGACGGTGCAGCTCAACTCCAGCACCGACCAGTCGTTCGTCTACCCGACCAACGGTGCGCCCTGGGTGGAGCACAAGACCACCTTCGCGGTGCCCACCGGAGCGGACCGGCTCTCGGCGACGATCACCTGGCAGGGCGCGGCCCAGCAGTCGGGCGGCGCGTCGGTCACCCCGGTGGTCCGGCTGACCCTGCTCGACCCCTCCGGCCGCTTCGAGACCAACACCAGGCCGCAGGGCGGGGCGGTGTCCGCGAACACCGGCACCGTCGACGTGGCGCACCCGGTGTCGGGCAACTGGACGGCCATCCTCTACACCAACGCCGGAACGGCCGGCTTCACCGGTCCGGTCCTGCTGGACACCGCGACCCAGCGGGCGGTCACCGACGGCAGCGTCGGCCCGCGGTCGTTGACGCTGGCCCCCGGGCACAGCGGCACCTTCCAGGTCCGGCTGACCACCCCGGCCGCCGGCGGCGACAGCTCCGAGTCGGTGGACGTCTACGGTCCGCACGGTGAGCTGACGAGCGTCCCGGTCACCCTGCGCACCCTGGTCGACACCTCCGGCGGCTCCGGCACCTTCACCGGGACCATCGTCGGCGGCAACGCCCGGCAGGCGGCCCAGGCGCAGACCGACACCTACGCCTTCGACGTCCCCAAGGGCAAGAAGGACATCCAGGTCGGACTGAGTGTCAGCCAGGATCCGAACGTGGCCATCCAGGGCGTGCTGATCAGCCCGGACAACACCCCGATCGACTCGGAGAGCAACTACACGCTGAACGCCCAGGGCGTGCCGACCAGCACCGGGCCGACCCTGTCGACCACCGCCATCAACCCGGTGGCCGGTCAGTGGCGCTTCGTGGTCGAGGTGATGAACCCGGTGAGCGGCGCCGAGGCGTCGCAGCAGTACACCGGCACCATCGCCTTCGACCGGGACCACGCCACGGCCAAGGGCCTGCCGACCGGGACCGGGACCCACCTGGCCGCCGGCAAGGCGACCACGGTCGAGGTGACCTACCGGAACACCACCGGCGCGCCGCAGTGGGTGGGCGTCGACGGCCGGCTCGACTCGCTGGCCACCCTGGCGCTGGCGCCGACCAGTCCGGCGACCGTCCCGCTGCCGGTCAACACGGCGTTCCCGCCGAGCTTCGTGGTGCCGCCGGGGACGGCGTCCGTCGAGTCGACGGCCGTGTCCACCACTCCGGCCCAGATCGAGCTGGAGAACAACACCGGCCTGCCGGACGTCTTCGGCAGCCTGACGTCCGCCCAGGGCGGCTCGACGGTGTCGGTCGCGACCTCGACCGCCGCGTCCGGGCAGCCGGTCGCGCCCGGGATCTGGGCCGCGTTCGTCCAGCAGATCGGCCCGTTCCCGGTCACCGGGGCCCCGGCCGGCAGCACCACCGTCACCGCGTCGGCGCTCACCCAGGGCTTCGACCCGGCCGTCTCCTCCAGCACCGGTGACCCGTTCGCCTCCTCGGTGAACGCGTCGGCGGCCCCGGCCACCCCGGTGCTGGTCCAGCCGGGCGCCCAGGTCACCGTCCCGGTGACGATCACGCCGAACGGCGCGAAGGGCAGCACCGTGCACGGTGTGCTCTACCTGGTCTCCGGAGCGAACGGCTACTCCGAGTCGAACCAGTACTTCCTGGCCGTCTCCGGCGACGTGCTGGCGGCCCTGCCGTACAGCTACACCATCGGCTGACGATCAGTCAGCAGTAGTCGGTGACAACTGAATCCGGACCGGTTCCGCAGACGCCCAGCTGCTCCACGGGCGACTGCGGGACCGGTCCCTCGCGTTGGTGCGGGCCTCGGGGAGGCGTCGGTCGGGCCGGGCGGGCTGGCCATAGCTACTTAGGTATGGCTAACCTAAGTTCTCGTTGCCTGTCGATACGTCAGCGAGGATCCCCGCCATGCCCCTGTCCATAGCCATGCCCACGTCCCTGCCGTTCTCGGCGGCGGCCGCCCCCTCGACCCCCCTGGGGCCCTTCGCCGACAGCGCGGTCGCCTGGAGCACCTGGGTCACCCTGATGGGCTTCGTCGGACTCGCCGCGCTCGCTCTGCTGATCGCCGTCCCCGCGGCCGCGCGGGCGGCGCCCGGCGCCACCGCGGCCGTCACCACCCGGCTGGCCCGGGCCGCGGTGCTCCTGGGCGTCCTCGCCGTCCCGGCCGTGCTCACCGACCTGGCGCACGACGCCTCGGCGAGCGACGGCTACGACTACTCGGCGGCCTGGAACTCCCTCTACGACGGCAGCAACGCCGGCCGCCTCTCCGGGCTGGAGGTCACCCTCATCGTGGTCGGCGTCGCCCTGCTGGCGCCGCTGACGGCCCGTTCGCTCACGGCGGGACGGGCGACGGGGTGGCTGCTCGGCGGGGGGCTGGCCGCCGCCGCAGTCGCCCTCGGCACCACCAGGTTCCCCGACCAGGTTCCCGCCGACTGGGGCCGCAGCATCTTCCAGACCCTGATGTGGATGCTGCACCTGCTCGGCGGCGCGGTCTGGCTCGGCGGCCTGGTCGGCCTGGCGCTGCTCGCCCTGCCCGGCGCACTGCCCGCGACCGCCGAGCGCGGCGCCTTCTGGTCGCTGGCGCTCCGCCGGTTCTCGGCCTGGGCGATGGGCTGCGTCGCCGCCATCGCGCTGTCCGGCCTGTTCCTCTACTGGCAGCACGTGGACGGCCCCTCGCAACTGCTCTCCACCATGTACGGGCGGGTGCTCGGCGTGAAGATCATCATCTTCGGCGCGCTGCTGCTGCTCGGGATGTACAACCAGTTCTGGCTGCACCCCCGGATCGACGCCCTGCGCGCGGCCGGCGAGGAGCGCCCGCTGGCCACCGTGCTGCTCCGGCGGTTCCCGCTGGTGGTCGCCACCGAGGTGCTGCTGGGGCTCGCGCTGCTGTTCGTCGCCCCGTTCCTGCACGGCTCCGCCCGCAACCAGGCGTACCAGGCGAACCTGGCCGAGCACTCGGTCACCGCCGTCGACGCGAAGACGCTGCCCAAGCTCCCGCCCAAGACGGCGACGGCGTCCACCTGGGTGTGGGGCAGCGCGGAGACGGTCGCCGTGGTCGCGGTGATGGTCGGCGGCTACCGGGTCTCCGGCCGCCTGGCCCGCCGCCGCCGGACGGCGGCCGCGTCGACCGGGGCGGCCCCGGTGCTCCCGGCGACCTCCTGAGCGCTCGACCGGGGGCCGGCGCAGTACAGTTCCTCGTCCGGAGACCGTTCCCGCAAGCCGGACGACGGTATCGGGCCGGACAGTGGACATGAGGGGCAGCACCGTGACAGACAACGAATCCCACGGGTCGGAGACCGACGTGCTCGGACCCGTGGGCGCGACCCCGCCCGGGGCGGCCGACGGTTCCGGGCCGGAAAACCCCGAGGCCGCCGACGGCAGGAAGCGGAAGCTGCGCCGTCCGCTCGCCGCCCTGGTCACCGTGCTGCTCCTGCTGTTCGTCCTGCCGTGGTGGACGCTGTTCGCCTCCGGCGCCGACTGGCCGTTCCCGGTGGTCCTGGTCGGCACGGTCGTCTTCGCCGTCACCCTGCTCGTCTTCCCGCTGCTGGCGGTCCGGGGCCACGGGCGCAGGCGGGACGACCGGGCGTCGCGCATCGCCGACACCACCCTCGGCGTGGTCTGGGTGCTCTTCGTCTGGTCGGTCCTGGGCAACCTGGTGCGGCTGGTGCTGCTCGCGGCCGGCGTCGCCGACCCGGACCGGTCCAGGATCGTGGTCGCCGCCATCGTGGTGATCTCGGCCGTACTGCTGGCCTGGGGACACTTCGAGGCCATGCGGACACCCCGGGTGGCCCGGCTGGACGTCACCGTCCCGCGCCTCGGCCGTGGCCTGGACGGGACCAGGGTCGTGCTGCTGGCCGACACCCACTACGGCCCGATCGACCGGGCCGACTGGTCGGCCCGGGTCGCCGAGGCGGTCAACGGGCTCGACGCCGACGTCCTCTGCCACGCCGGCGACATCGCCGACGGCACCCCGGACATGCGCCGCGAGCAGGCCGCGCCGCTCGGGACCATGCGCTCCCGGCTGGCGAAGATCTATGTCACCGGGAACCACGAGTACTTCGGCGAGGCCCAGGGCTGGCTCGACCTGATGGGCGAGCTGGGCTGGGAGCCGCTGCACAACCGCCACGTCGTGGTGGAGCGCGGCGGGGACCGACTGGTGCTCGCCGGGGTGGACGACGTCACCGCCGCCTCGTCCGGCCTGGCCGGACACCGGACCGACCTGGACGGCGCGTTGGCCGGGGCCGACCCGGAGCTGCCGGTGCTGCTCATGGCCCACCAGCCCAAGTACGTCGACCGGGCCGCCGACGCCGGGATCGACCTGATGCTCTCCGGACACACCCACGGCGGGCAGATGTGGCCCTTCAACTTCCTGGTCCGGCTCGACCAGCCGGTGGTGCACGGCCTGAGCCGGCACGGAGCGCGGACCCAGCTCTACACCAGCCGGGGCACCGGCTTCTGGGGCCCGCCCTTCCGGATCTTCGCCCCGAGCGAGATCACCCTGATCACCCTGCGCTCGGCCTAGCCGGCGCGGCGGCTGCGCCGTCCGGAGCCGCCGAACGAGGCCGCCCGGAGCCCGCAGAGCGGGTCCGGGCGGTACTCGGTGCCGGGTACTCGGTGCGCCGATCAGCTCACGGCGGGGTGGAAGTAGAAGGACTCGTTGTTCGCCGGGTAGGGGAGCTGTCCGTACTGCTGGGTGTACTGGATGACCGGCGTGCCGTCGGCGTTGCTGTTCTCGCTGACGTTCAGGTACAGCCCGGTCTGGGTGTTCTCGACGGTGGTCAGGTTCGGGAAGAGCGGCACCGGGTGCTCCAGGGCGAATTCCTGGGTGTCGTTGGCGGTGCTGCTGTTGTGGCAGTCCCAGATGTTCATCTGGGAGCCGATGGTGCTCGCCGTTCCGTTGTCCACGTCCATGCACTTGCTGCTCGCGGCGCTGACGAGACGGTCGAACTGCCCGTAGAGACCGGCGGTCCGCAGCGTCCACAGCTGGTTGCTGCCGCCGTCGGGGTGGTACAGGATGACGTGGGTGCCGTTCGCCTTCTGCGCGGCGTACACGTCCAGCAGGCTGGAGTTGCCGTGGTCGCTGACGGTGAACCGGGTCGGGTTGGCCCCCGCGTGCAGGGAGCTGAAGGTGACCGGCCAGTGGTCGCTGCCGCGGGCGACGCCACGGCTCGCCTGCCAGTTCTGGGTCAGCACGTTGGAGACCATGTAGTCCAGCTCGCCGCCGCTCTGCTGGGTCGCCATGCCGGTGTTGTAGATGTGCGAGCCGTTGGGCAGGCCGAGCGCGGGCAGCGTCGTCGGGTCGCGGTTGAAGTCGCCCAACACCACCCAGTCCTGGAGGCCCAGGGTGCCCGCCGCAGCGGCCACCCGCCGGACCAGGGAGCCGGAGTCGGTGCCGCCGGTGGCGCTGGCGTGGATGGAGGCGAACATCGTGTCGTCGGTGGTGTTGACGACCGCGAGCGCGTCCCGGTAGACGCCGTCGATGTTGAGCACGTGGTCGGGGAGCCAGGAGGTGATGATGGCCGGATTGACCCCGAGGGCGGGGTTGTTGCCCTGGCTGAGGATGAACAGGTAGCGCTGGCCCCGGCTGCGGTTGCCGGGGATGACGTAGCCGGTGATGCCGGCCCCGTAGTTCCCGTGCAGCTGATGAGCCGCGTTGGGGGGCGTGACCGGGGCCTCCTGGAGCGCGACCACGTCGGAGCGGGTGGACAGCTCAAGTGCGTACTGCCAGCGAGTGGTCGAGCGCTGCATGTTCCAGGTGGACAGGCGATGGGTGTCGGCGTTCGCCGCCGTGGCGGTTCCACCGGAGACGGTCAGGAAGGCCGCGCACAGCAGTGCGCAGGTCAGCAGCGTCAGCAGTCCGCGCCGACCACCGGCCTTCCGGGCAGATTCGGCCCTTTTCGTGAACAGGTCCAGTCTCGTGCGTAGGGTTCGCATACGGCCACTATCCACGCATTGAACCGAAACGGTGAATTTTTGCCTGGAAATGGCCAGGATTCTCCGGGGCGTCACATTTGCAGGTATAGCCGCTTATATGCCTGAATCGGCTGCCATGCGTTCCCCGCCGGTCGGTCGATCTCTTCGTCCGGATCCAACAGCCAGTGACTGCAAGCCACCTGAGTGACCTTCGGTGACCGGGCCGGTCCGGTGGAGTCCGTGGACGGGACCCCGTGCCTCCGGCAGATCGTGTTCGTACTGCCGGGCCGTGCGGGCCGTCGCACTTACACGAATCCCTGGTCCAGCAAATCGGCGCCGGCGCCGGTGACGCGGTGGCGCTGGCCCGATCCGCCGATGACCCGGGACCAGCTCTCGACGCTGAGCTCGGCCTCGGCCCGGACCCGGGGGTCGGCAGGGAGCAGTTCGATGCTGAAGCCGCCGTAGAAACCGGGAACGGGGAACCACATCGTGCCCTCACGGACCTCGGTCAGCGGGCCGAGCTCGGGGAGCCGCACCCGGTGTTCGGCGAGCATGTCGTGCACGCGTCCGTGGATGACCTGGTGCAGGTGCCAGTTGAGCGCCGCGAGCTGGGCCGGCGGCACCGGCCGGACCGGGACGGGCGCGAGCAGCTCGGTCAACTGGGGGTGGCCGCGCCGGGCGGCGATGGCGGAGGCCGTCTCGCCGGCCCAGTCGCCGCCGGTGCACTGCACGGTGCGCCAGGCGCCTGCGGCGAGGAGCCGGCCGACCACGGAGGCCGGTGCGCCGTGCCAGCCGGCCTGGTGCAGCGCGGTGTAGCCGGAGGACCCGCCGACGCGGGAGGCATTGACCAGTTCCCGGTCGGCCTCGATCATGTCCAGGACGACGCCCCAGTTGCCGTCGCGGGCGGCGTCGGCGAGCTGGTCGCGCTTCAGCACATGGCCGGCATGCAGGGAGTCGCGGCGCTGAACGCCGTTCCAGGTGATCGACATGGTGCCCACCGTATCCAGGGCGGCGGACGGAGCGAAGCCGGTACCTGCGGGGCGTACCGGCCCGCCCGCCGCCCGGATCTGCCGACGGCGTGTCAGAGAACCTGCCCAGGACGGCTGTTCACCCGCGCTGCACGGTGAAGTCGTCCACCGCCGTGCCGTCCTCGATCAGCGAGCGGACCGAGAGCCGCGCCGGACGGCCGTGCGCGGCCGGGGTGACGTCGATCGCCAGCAGGCAGTAGCCGGTGTAACGGACGCGGGACCAGCCGACCTTGACGGTCTCGTTGTCGCCGTTGGGCTCGCAGATCACCATCGGCACCGGGGTGTCGTTCGGCGTCTCGTGGCCGAGGTAGCTGTCCGACGCGGGGAACGAGTAGACGCCGCCCCCGCCGCCGCCCGCCACCACGTAGGTGGTGCCGTCGCGCACGGGGTCCACGGTGCCGCCGCTCGGGACCTTGCGGGTGGGCTTCCCGGCGCGGATCGGGTCGGTCCGCTCGTAGATGTGGTTGTGCCCGCTGAGTACCAGGTCGACCTGGTACCGGTCGAACAGTGGAGCCCACTGCTGCTGGGCGCCCAGCTCGGCGCCGTTGTCGGCGCAGGTGGAGTAGGTGCACTGGTGGAGGTAGACCACGACGAAGTCGATGGTCGGGTCCGCGCGGAAGGCGGCGAGCTTGCGCTCCAGCCAGACCCGCTGCCGGCCCTTGGTGTAGTCGAGGTTGGCCGGGGTGTTGTAACAGACGTCGTTGCCGTCGAGGCTGATCAGGCCGACGTTCTGGTAGCGCCAGGCGTAGATCCCGGTGGAGCCGGTCCACGCGTTGTCGGGCATGGTGAAACGGGCCCGGACGCCGCCGTAGCCGTCCTCCCCGTACCAGGCCTCCATCTCGTGGTTGCCGATCGCCATCATCCACGGGATCTGCGAGGCGATCGGCTCGTTCTGGACGAAGAAGGCGTCCCAGATGCGGGCGTCGTAGGAGTCGGTGGTGTCGCCGCCGCCGTCGCTGTTGGCGTACGACAGGTCGCCCATGTGGACGTGGAAGGCCGGGTTGAGGCCGGCGATGAGGTTGCCGGTGGCGACCGCGTTGTAGCCGACGCCCTGGTCGCCGAAGGCGGTGAAGCTGAAGCCCGCGCCGCGTCGCACGTCCGGCGCGGTGCGGAAGGAGGCGATCTCGCCGAGCCGCAGTCCGCGCGCCGCCGGGTCGTAGCCCTGGTGGCCGACGACGTAGTAGTAGGTGGTGTCCGGCAGCAGCCGGTCCAGCTCGGCGTGCAGGTAGTACTGGGTGACGGTCTTGGGCTTGATCAGCGGCTCGTCCTCGACCGGCTGCTGCCAAGCCAGTTGGCTGACCAGCGGGCGCACCTCGGCCGCGATCCGGGAGCCGAGCTCGCCCGGGTGGTTGCCGATGCGGACGAACGGGCCGGCCACCTTCCCCGGCACCTGCCAGGAGACGGTCACCTGCCGGGAGGGGTCCGCGCCGAAGCTGAGGTGCCGTCCGAAGGGACGCAGCGGCGAGGCGGTCGCCGGGTTCGACCGGGCGTCGGTCGAACCCGCTGTCGCGGGCTGGGCGGCGGCGGGCGCGCCGAGCAGCTCGGCGGCCTGGGCGCTGCCGGTGGCCAGCGCGCCGACGGTGGCGAGGGCGATGCCGCCGACGGCCCCGACGCGCAGGACCTCGCGCCGCGAACTGCCGTCGTGGGAGCGGGCCTGGTGTGAGCGGGCCTGGTGGGGGAGGAGTGAACTGCCGGGATGGGGGTCGTGCCGGGGGGTCTCGGGCATAGGCGTAGTTAATTAGCTTTACCAGGATTGGGTCAAGGGTTCTGCCGAGACCTGCGAGGTGTTTGAATCTACGCATGACGGATCTTCATGTCCTCCGGGTCTTCTGCGGCCCGGACGGAGGCGCGGGCAACCTCCTCGGTGTCGTGCGGGACGGTGCTGCGGTAGCGGCCGCTCAGGACCGACAGGCCGTTGCGGCCGCCCTCGGCTTCAGCGAGACGGTGTTCGTCGACGACGCGGCGGAGGGCAGGGTCGACATCTACACCCCGAGCATCCGACTGCTCTTCGCCGGGCACCCCCTGGTCGGCACGGGCTGGCTGCTGCGACAGGAGGGCCTCGCGGTGGAGACCCTCCGCCCGGCGGCCGGGGAGGTGCCCTTCCGGCAGGACGAGGAGTTCAGCTGGATCCGCGCCCGCGCGGAGTGGGCTGCGGGCCGGCGCACCCACCGCTACGGCTCGGCGGCCGAGGTCGACGCGCTGCCCGCCCCGCCGGAGGGCACCGGCTGGCTGTACGCCTGGGCCTGGGCGGACGAGGCCGAAGCCCGGGTCAGGGCACGCGCGTTCCCCCGCCGTGGCGACGGCATCGTGGAGGACGAGGCAACGGGCGCGGCAGCACTGGTCCTCACGCAGGAACTCGCCCGAGGGCTGGACATCCGCCAGGGCGTCGGCTCGCAACTCGTGACCCGGCCGCAGTCGGACGGCACGATCGAGGTCGGCGGCCGCGTCGCCCTGGACAGCGTCCGACCGCTGTAGTGGAGCTCCGGACGGACGAGGGTGGGGTGGGCCTGTCCGTGCGACAGCCCCACCGGCCGGTGGTGCCCTGGTCACAGCGTCACAGCAGTTGATCTCGTTCGGCTTGACCGGCGCAATCGCGGCCCTGTCCCTCGCCACACCGGCCGCTGCTCAAGCTGCCCCGACGGAGAGTTGGACAACCTCAAAGCATGCTCAAAGTGCCTCGACTCATGAGGAAACGAAACCCGAGATTCCGACGTGTGACAGATCTGTCGGATCCGTGTTTCGGCGTCACCCGCTACCTCTGTGAGCTGTGTGTTCGTCCGAATCCGCGTTCCGTCTGATCGTGGTCATCCCGTGTTCTCTGCTATTTCTCTGCAGGGGTTCAGCTTGAGTCTTCAGGTTTCGGGCGTTATGCGGTGAAGGGTGGGTACTGCCCTCCCCGAGGGGGTAGTTGGGGGCGAGAGGGTAGTTCTTCACTCTGGACGAAGCGCGACACGCGCAGTAGAGTCCACCTTTATGGGAACCGGAGAATTCGCGCCAGGACTCAGTGCCTCGGCGCTTGCACGGGCTCTTCAGGGTAGTCATCAGCCAGGGGCAAATGATGATCCATACATTTCGGGTGACTATAGAGAACTGAACCAGATCCACGGCAAGAATGTTTGTAGACAGGCTGCGGAGATACTGCAGAAGCCGCGAGCCCATGGCGTGGCCTTCTGTCACGGCAGCTGTAGATCGTGATCTTTGGGTTCATGGGGTGCTGTCGGCGTAGGCGTGCCAGCGTTGGTGGCAGGCGCGGGCGCGGTGTTGGTGGCGGCGTCGCCAGGCGGACCAGCGCAGGACGTGGCCGGCGTCCCGGCGGGGCGTGGGGAGGATCAGTAGCCGGAGCAGGCGCAGGAGTTCGAAGCTGCTGAGTGGGACCAGCTCGAGCCCGGCGGGTGTGGGTTCGCCTGCTTCGAGGGCGGTGGCGACGGCGAGGAATGCGTAGGCGACCAGGGCGGCGGTGGACCAGCGGTGCCAGCTGGTCCAGGTGGTGACCTGGCCTTTGTCCAGGCCGACGGTGTTCTTCGCGGCTTGGAAGTCTTCCTCGATCTTCCAGCGCAGGCACACGATGCCCACCAGCCGCGCCAGGCTCGCCGGTATCGGGCTCCAGCAACGGTAGTAGGAGACGGTTCCGGTGTAGCGGTGGCGGCGGGCCAGCAGCACCGAGACCCCGCCTTCCGCGTGGTCGGCGGGGGTGTCGTCGGGGTGGACGTCGAGCATGGCCCAGTCGTAGTCGCGTGCGCCCTTGCTGCCGGTTCCGGTGCGCATCCGCTGCCAGGCCCCCTTGGGGACCAGGGCTTTCGCCTTGGCGGCGGACAGCCTGGCGCCCGAGGGCAGGGTGAGGTGGTGGCTGCTGCGGACCGCGACTGCGTAGCCGAGGCCGAGCCGGCGGCAGGTGGTCCGCAGGGCCTTGGCGCCGTAGACCTCGTCCCCGGCGAAGAAGCTCGCGCGGACCCCGGCGGCGTGCGCCTTCTCCAGCATGGCCTGGGCCTGGGCGGTCTTGGTTGCGAACATCAACTCCTCTGGCACGCCCGTGTGTTCGCGACGCTCCTCGTCGGCGGCCCACTGACGGCCGAGGTAGTGGACGCGGTCGACGATGGTGTGGCCGCGGCTGGTGGCGTAGGTGAGGTGGACGGCGACCTGGCACAGGCCGATCCCGCCGAGCGAGCCGGAGTACTGGTGGGCGGCGCCGACCGCGTCGGTGGAGGACTTCGCGTCGCCGGTCTCGTCCGCGATCAGCACCGCGTCGCCGTCGTCCAGCGCGGCGACGGCCCAGGCGGCGGCCGCGTCCAGCACCGCTTCGTCGTCCCAGCTCGCGCGGGAGAGCAGGTGCTGCAGGCGGTGTGGGCCGCTGTGGCCGATCGCCTCGGCCAGGGTCCAGCAGTTGACGTTCTCCAGTTCCATCAGCAGCCCCTCGGCGAGCTGGCGGAACGTCGAACGCGTCTCCCGGCGGGGAAAACCGCTGGCCACAGCGCCCATGAGGTCCTCGAAGAGCTCACGGTGCCGGTCATGCGCTATCGTCGGCGCGGCAGCCGCCGCGTACTGATGTTGAGTCACATCTCGTCATGATCGCGGCGGCTGTCCTCATGCCCGCAGACGGCCCCGGCCTCGCTGACCAGGAGCAACACCACCGAGATCACGATCTACAGCTGCCGTGTCTGTGCTGCGTGCCTCACGATTGGGACGCTTCTCTACGGTCCTTGACCGCAGCTGGTTCACGTGGCAAGGCCGATGCTCGGACAGTGAGCCGCAGAATCCTTGCGGCGTCGTGCCCTTCCTGGGCATCCGGCGGTTCGCACGCCCCTGAGCTTCACTCCGTGCTTCACTCCGTCGGGGATCCTCCGGAGGGGCGAGGGCGGACGGCGGCGGCAAGGGCCGCCTGGTCGGTAGGGCGCAGCGAAATCGACGCTCGGGTCAGAAGTCCTCGATGGCTTGGGCGAGATCGGGGCCGTGCGAGGTCGTGCAGTGGATTTCGCCGGTGTCAGGGTGCAGCGATCCGGCGTACCAGAGGCCGCTGTCAGCGGCGCGGACCAGGCAGCAGAGGGCGAGCTGAACGACGTGGGTTGGCCGGAACCGCTGGCTTGGTCCGTCGTCGGGGGCCGGCCGCCAGACCGCGCGGTCGGCCGACAACGCCTGCGCGGCGGAGAAGCCGGCCACTCGGCGCAGCCGGGTGTGGGTCCAGCCGTCCGGCAGCAGGTGGTCCTCGGGGTGGGGTGCCGCAGCCCGCCGCTCGGCGACGGCATGGCCGAGGAGGGGGCGGACGTACTCGCCGTCGAGTTCGATGCCGAGCACGCCGGCGAGGAACCGCATCTCGCGGGCACCGTCTGGACAGTGCCACTCGAAGGGCACCAGGGAGATGTGGGAGGGGAAGGCATTCTCCCGGAAGCGTTCGCCCCTGCTCCAGCCGAAGGACTGCTTGGGCTGTGGTCCGGAGGGAGTCTGCGTGTGGGCGAAGAAGACGGTGATCCAGCCGGAGACGAACTCACCGCCGGACATGGACTGCCACTTGTAGAGGGAACGCCAGAACTCGGTGTCGACGGTGCCGCCGGCGGCCGTGGCAGCGATCTCGTCGAGGACCGGGCCCAGGGCCTGGAACCATGACTCAAGCCCGTCGAACCACTCTCCGAGCGCGCGGACACGGGTGGCCAGCAGTCGCCAGTCCGACGCCTGGCCCTCCAGCCGGATACGCGGGATCCCGCAGAGACTCTCCCACTCGAAGCGGTAGTAGGGGCTGACCACGGACATCAGGGCGACCAGCGCCGAGGAGACGTCCTCGGGTGTGGTGGTGCTGAACTGCGGCAGGAGCAGGTCGGCGAGGTCGCTGCCGAGCTTGGCCCGCAGGGGCTCCTGGACCAGGCGGATGGATCGGCTCCAGTCCGGTTCCGAGTCGAGCAGGCTGTCGTCGCGGACCGTGATGGTCTGCCGGTGAGCCGGGGTGTCGGTGAAGATCCCGGCGTACTGCTCGCTGTTCAACTGGACGTGGACGGCGACCTCGTGCACCACCGCGTACCAGAGGAGGTCCGGCGAGAGGCTGAGCGGCAGGTGCGCGGCGAAGCTCTGGTGGACGGCGCGCAGCAGCAGGCTCCACGTCGGTTCGAGCACCGGGACCGCGTCGAAGCCCTCCTCCGGCCCGGCGGCCAGCAGGGTGCGGGTACTGCGGTGATGGAAAGTCAGAGTGCTGTCGGTGACCGCGTCGAGGAAGGCCGAGTTGTCGGCGGGCCGGATGGAGGCCGCCAGTTGCCCGGCCCGGGTGTCTGGTGGGACCGGCAGGTCGATCACCGCTGCCGAACTCCGCCGCGCGAGGTCCGAGCCGCACAGAGCACAGGTGTAGTCGTCGTCCTTGACGATGGTGAGCTGTCGGCAGGGCTCGCAGCGGCGGAAGACGAAGGCGTGGGTGAAGCCGTCTGGGTGGGCGATCCCGGCGGCGTCGAGCGCCGCCGCGACTGCCGGCCAGCAGCCGGGGGAGGGGCAGTAGCCGGTGGACTGGTTGCTGACCTCGCCGACGCTCCAGCCGGTGCCGGTGTCGTCCTGGACGAACCCGATCTCACCAGCTACCAGCACGTCCGCGCCACCGGCGCAGTCGACGTGTTCACTGCGGCGTGGGGCGAGGAGCAGTGCGCCTTGCTCGTCCACCACGTAGGTGACCGGCTCCTGCCGCTCGGCCGGGTCGAGGGCGGCCATCCAGCGTCCCAGGTCGCCCGAACTGCGGACGAGTTGCCCGGCGGGGCCTCGGGACGCGGCAGGCAGCAGCTCTGGAGGCCCGACATACCGGAAGGGACGCGTTGTCTCGGTCACGGCGCCCACGGTAGTGGGCGGCGGACGGCCGATCATCCGAATATGGCGACGCGGGGACAGTCGCATCGACTGTCAGCCGGGGATGACCAGGTGCCCGAACAGGCCTGCGCCCGCTTCCACGGCGGTCTCTCTCGTCTGCGAGGCGGTCAGCAGCACTGCCAGGTGAACATGGCCGCCTCGAAACGGCGCGCGGCCAGGTCCTCCGGACGGATCAGCCAGTACAACGCCCCGCAGTCGCCCCACATCATGTCCGCGTCGCCGTCGGTGTCGAACTGGGCCAGTAGCACCCAGCGCTGCGCCTCGGCTTTCATACGGTCGTCGCCCATGCCGGTACGCCTGCTGCCGATGACGGCTCGTGCGACCTCGTACTCGACCGGGCCCTGGACCGGATCGGCATGGCCCCCGATCTGGTGCCCGATCTGACTGCCCCCCTTGTAAAGGGCATTGATGAACGCCTTTACCGGCGCGGGCTGGAGGTGGGGCAGTTCGGGCCGTATGCCCTCGGTGGCCAGGGCCTGTTCGCTCTGCGGGTGCCAGGGATCCGGGGCGCTCGACCGAACGCTCGCGGTCAACTCCACGCGCTTGTAGGGCTCCAGCTCGCTGGGCACGAGTACTGGGGATACGGGGGTGTCGGCGGGGATGTAGAGGACTCGGGCACCGGCCCAGGTCTCCGGGTCGTCGACGAACACGAACGCCTCGGTGTCGTCGACCCGGCCGTCGAAGTAGAAGAACAGCAGCGTCCCGCTGTCCGGGAAGGATGCGGTGACGCCGGCCCGGGGCAGCGCGCCGCAGTCCACCGAGGCGATGAACGACAGCGGCCCGTAGCCGGGCCACTCGGGCCACTCCATCTCGGCAGGCAGCAGCGGGGACCCACCGAGTGTTGCCACCACGGGCGCGGCCGCGCGGTCCTTGGCCGCTGCGGTCAGACGCACGCACGGGCGCAGCAGTGATGTCCAGCGGGCAGCGGCATCAGGTGGCAGGTGTTGGGCGGCGAGCGCCGCGAACGGCTTGGCGGAGGCGGAAGTGGTCATAGGCCAGATCATGGTGGGCGCCACTGACAATCCAGGGCGCCGCCCGCACCGTGCCGGTCAGCGGTGCTCGGCCTTCAGATGCCTTCGTAGGTAGATCCGTTGGTCGGCCGCCGCGCTCCGGTCCCGTCCCGCCGCCTGCTCGGCGGCGGCGAGTCGGGCGCACTCCGCGCATCCAGGCACCGGCACGGGGCGAGGCAGCGGGCTGGTCAGCGACTCCAACGGGGTGACCCTCGCCGTCCGATCGACCGGCATCGGCGGGGCGGCATCAGCGGCCGTCCTGGTCGCCGCCGCGCCGGGCCTCGGCCGCCTGCACGGCGATGTCCCGCTCCTCGGGGGTCGCCTCACGAAGGGACGTCGGAAGCGTGTCGTGCTCCAACCCACCCCCGTAGGGCCGGATGTAGGCACGGTCGGCGGTGACGGCCTGGAACCGTCCGACGAACCCGGTCTCGGTGTCCACGACCCAGTCGTCCCGCTGCGGGCGGTAGAGGACGGGTGCGGGTGCGGGGTCCGCACCCGGTCGGCGAGGCGGTGCGGTGCGTGGCTGTGTGCTCGTCATGTGCTGATCTCCTTGGGGTCCTTACATTCGTTTTGCGCCAGCCGTCGGAGGGGCATGTCCTAATGTGACGCTCACTCAGTGTCGATGTGTGGTAGCTCGTAGACCAAGGTCCGGCCGATGAGCGATTGAAGAGTCATATCCAACCTGGGGGTGCACATGGCGCGGCCGAAGGTTCAGCAGACAACCAATGGCGCCGCCGAGTTGTGGGGTGCCGAACTACTGTTCTGGCGGGGGCGCCAGGGCATGACGCAAGGCGCACTGGCGGTGCTCGTTCACTGCGACCAGTCATGGATCAGTTCCCTGGAGAACGGGAGGGGCATTGCCACACCCGAGCTGGCCAGGGCGTTTGATGACGTGCTCGAAACTGGTGGCGTACTCCTACGGAGTCTCAAGTACGTCGACCGGGAGGCCACGGCGGCGTACCACCCGGACTTCTTTCGCAAGTACGTGGAGCTGGAAGCCAAGGCCCTGACGCTCAGGGAGTGGTACCCGTACGGCTTCCCGGGACTTCTCCAGGTCGAGCCGTACATGCGGGCGCAGCTTGCCGAGTGGCACAGTCCAACTCGCATCGCCGAGCTGACGGCCGCCCGACTGTCCCGGGTGGGAAGGCTGTTCGGGGAGTTTCCGCTTCGCGTCCTGGTGGTCATTGACGAGTCAGTCCTGCACAGAATTATCGGCAGTCGCCAGGTGATGGCCAATCAACTCAGGCATCTGATCGACATGATGGACATGACCAATGTGGTTGTCCAGATCCTTCCGAATGATCGACCGCCGTTGGCCTTCGTCGACAGTCCGATGGCCTTTCTGGATATGCCGAGCGGGCAATCGTGGTTCTATACGGAGGGGTTGGACCACGGGCGCATCTCGGATGACCCGTCCGTCGTGTCCGGTCATCGGGCACGTTACGATCTGCTGAGGGCATCGGCGCTACCGGTTCCGGAGTCCCAACAGATGATCTATCGCTCATTGGGAGAGTTGATCAACGTGACCCCCTCATACGACGCTGGCGACCTCGGTATCTTCAAGTCCAGCTACTCAGGGGGTGGCAACAGTTGCGTTGGTTCGTCCCGTGACCTCCTGGCCGTCGGGATCGCCCCCGTCGTGGACACTGCGCTCGGCGCTGCTTCGCCCGTCCTCCCGTTCACCACGGCTGCGTTCGCGTCCTTCGTGGACGCCGTCAAGCGGCGTGATCCGGCGTTCGCCTTTGGCGAGCGGTACGTTACGCCGTAGGGGAGTCCCGCAACCTGATGCGCAGCAAGATCGGAGAGGTGGTCACCATGACTTCCGCCATCAACCCGTCCAATCTCGCTACCTTCAAGTCCTCCTACTCCGGCGGACAGAGCGGCTGCGTGGGGACCTCCCGTGACCTCCTGGCTGTCGGGATTGCCCCTGTCGTGGACACCGCGCTCGGTGCTGCCTCGCCTGTTCTGCCGTTCACCACGGCCGCGTTCGCGTCTTTCGTGGACGCCGTCAAGCGGCGTGATCCGGCGTTCGCCTATGGCGAGCGGTACGTTACGCCGTAGCGCGTACGGCCCCCTGTGGCGCAGCACCAGCCGCAGGGGGCCGATTGCTGTCGACGACAGGAGCAGGGGAGAGACCATGGCTGGAGCCGTCTACGATCGCCAGGCCGCCGAGGACTACCGGGCGTCTCGGGAGATTCCCCGGGACGCGCTCGACGCGTGGCGTGACGCCATCGCCGAGACGGTTCGGCTCGGGTCGGGGACGACGGTGCTGGACGTCGGCGCCGGGACCGGCGGCTTCGCCGGCGCGTTCCACGCCTGGTTCGGGGCAACCGTCCTGGCGGTGGAACCGGCCCAAGCGATGCGGGAGTTGATCCCGGTCTCGGAGGGGATTCGCGCCCTGGACGGCCGCGCGGAGGCCCTGCCCGTGCCGGACGGTTGCGCGGACGCGGCGTGGCTCGGTTCGGTGATCCACTACCTGAGCGACCTGGAGACAGCCGCCCGCGAGCTGCGCCGGGCGCTGAAGCTGGGCGCGCCGGTGCTGATCCGCAACGCCTTCCCCGGGCGCTGCGGGCGGGACCTGCGGGTGCGGTTCTTCCCCGAGACCGAGCGGCTGGTGGACGGCTACCCCAGCGTCGAGCGGGTCTGCGCGGCATTCGCGACGGCCGGTTTCGCCCGGGTCTCGCTCCGCTCGCTGCCGCAGCAGAGCGCGCCCACCCTCACCGCCTTCGCCGACGGCCTCCGCCGCGAGGCGGACTCCAAGCTCCGCGCCCTCACCGACGAGGCCTACGAGCGCGGCCTCGCCCGCCTCCGCGCCGCCGCCACCGCAGCCCCGGACGAGCCGGCCGTCAGCTGGATGGACCTGCTGGTCCTCTCCTGACGGACGTCCATTTCCGGCCCCGGCCAGCGGTCATCGTCCCCAGTGCCGGGAGGGCTGCCCGGGTGGCGGCCGACATGGTGCTGCGCCGCGTGTCCGGCATAGGCTGTGGCCGATGACTGAATCAGCGTTTGCCACGCAGCACAGTGCCTGGGCCAGGTTGATTCCGGCCACCGAAGTCGACCGTCGAATCGGCCTCTCGTGGCTCGAGGGGTTGGGCTTCAACCGGGCAGCTCCCGAAGAACTGCTCATCAAGCTTCTGGATATCGGCGCCACCGGCTTTCTCTGGCGCAAAGACCTGCCGGAAAGCGTCGCCGAGGCCGCGCTTGTCCATCCGAGCAGGAGCGTCCGGGGCCGTGTCGCCGAATGCTTCAACCTCTCCGCGGCCCAGTGGGAACGACTCATCGCCGCCACGCCCGAACCTGACCTGCGTGAGCAGTTGACGGAGCGGGCGAACGAAGTCCTGACGATTCGGCAGACGGCGCGTGGCGGTCGAGGTGTCGGTCACGCGCCGTACCCCGAGGCTCTGCCGCCGACATCGCCGGACGAGATTGCCGTCATGGCCGCCGAGGTCCCGGACATCGATCCGCAAGGCTATACGACAGCACTGTGGTGGATCGGCGCGCTGCACGCGAACGCCGATGCCATGCGTCAACTCGCGGTCTCACCCAAGCTGTTGGTCCGCCGCAGCGTCGCGCGGGCACCGCGACTTCCTGCGGACGTGGTGGCTGTCCTGGCCCGCGACGAGGACTCGGTCGTGCGACTCTTCCTGGCCGAGTCCTGCGACGACGCCCCGCCCGAGATGCTCGTTGAGGTAGCAGGCTGGTGGGACGAGAGCTTCTCGTTCCCCGGTCGGCCGCGCAACCATCCCAACTTCCCGCGCGAGGGGCTGCTGCGCTTCGCGGAGGACCCGAACCCGCGCCTGCGGGCGCTCGCGCTGGACGACCCGGCCTCCACCGCTGCACTCGTCGAGCAGTTCAGCTGTGATCCTGACGTAATCGTGCGCAGGGCGGCTGCAGCGGACCGTCGGCTCACGCCGGAGGCTGCGGTCAGGCTGGCTGCCGAGTCCGACCGGGGTGTGCAGTGGCGTGTCTGTTCCAACCCGGTCATGCCGCCGGACGAGTTGGTGTCCCTCCTGCTTCGCCTGCGCAGTGTTGAGGACGCGACTCGCAATCCTGCCATCCCTGTTCCCGTGATGCACCGGATGGTCGCGGATGCCGCCCCGCTCGCCGTTGGGCCGCGTTGGCGGCGGGGATGACGAGGTAGAGCTCGGTGCGTCATCCAGGCCTCCTCCTGCCGAAGGTTGGCGGCGGCTGCCGTCGCGACCTGCTGCAGGACGGCGGAGGAGTCGGCAGCGTAGTAGACCCGGACGCTGAGCACGACGGTGCCGACCCGGATCGTGTCGACGACCAGGGGCATGGGCGAGCCGTTGCTCAGGTTGTAGGTCGCCCGGTGGCTGTGGCGTCATCACCCACCGTCGGGAGTGAGAAGGGGGGCACGTCCTGGTAGGCCTCCCGGACGGGGCTGTCGAGGGTGAACCTGATGTTCGGACAGTTCTTCCCGCTGCTACGGGTGTCGGTGACGACCCGCTGGGCGTCGGCAGCCGAGGCGAAGCCGGTCATCATGGTCTCCAACTCGAAGGGCAGCTTGTCCGGGCAGCCGAGCATGGTGTAGCCACGGTCGACCTCGTCCAGCGCACGGTAGTGGGTTCCGGATACGTTGACGGCATTGAGGAAGAGGGTGCACTCAGGGCCTCCGGTGTCCGCCACTTATGTCCGGCGGTCCACAGCCGTGTTGTCGCTGTACGGGGACAGCTGGAGCGTCGGAACGTCCGATGCGGACAGAGTGACCGCCTTGAGCGCGCTCTGGCTCATGGGTGTCGCCTTCCCGATGCTTTTGCCTGTGGCGGAGGTACTTGGCGTCGTCGGGGCGGACGGCGTGCCCGACGAGGGCGAGGAAGCCGGCGACGGCGTGGAGTGGCACCCGGCTGTCGAGCCGATCAGCAGGCAGAGCACTGCGGGGTGGGTCGTGCGTCGGATCGCGTGCGTCTGTCCTCCTTGGAGTGCCGATCGAGTGAACAGCGGAATGTAGCAGCTTCGCTCGGTTGCGCCCGGTCTGCGGTTGTCGGAGGTTCAGCCGTGGACCGGGTAGGCGGACTGGAAGGCCAGGCGGTGGGTGGCACCGTCGCCGATGCGCTCCAGGGCTTCGTCGAGAGCCAGGAATACCTCCCAGGCGGGTTGGCCGGATGCGGCTGACAGGCGGGCCACGAGCAGGTTCTCCAACTCCGGCACGCGCTTGTTCTTCCAGACCTTGTCGGCGGTGCTGACCAGCAGGTCCTCGACTTGGATGCCGGGATCTGTCCACGCGGCGTGGGTTCCCGCGAAGCGGGCCAGCTCGGGGCGGACTCCATGGGCCAACAGGAGTTCCCGCCCGGCCTCCTCGTGGGCCGAGCCGGGGCCGGACAGCTCGGCGGCGTGCACCACCTTGCCGATGTCGTGGGTTGCAGCGCCGAAGAGCACCGCCTCGCGGTCGAAGGGCAGCTCGGGGTGGTGCTGCTCGGTCCACATGACCAGTTGGTGCGCCACGTCGTGGACGACGCGCAGGTGGGCAGCCAGTCGGGGTGGCGCTGCCAGGGCCAGCAGGAGGTCATCCACCGGCGTCGGGAGCGGGCGGCAGGGGGGATCGCCCGGATCGTGAAGGGCCCGCAGCAGCGTCGTGTTGGTCACCCCGACACGGTAGTCAGCGGCGCGGTGATCGTAAACTCGGCGCTCAGACGCGGGGTCGGGATTGCTGAGGGGCTCCGCTGCGGTCACAGGCCTGTCCAGGCGGCGGTGCCCGGACAACGCTCCGACCAGCGGCGCTCAGCCGCCGCCGACCGGGCCGGTGCTCTCGCGGACGATCAGTCTGGGGCGCAGCAGTTGCAGCGAGTTGGCGGGGGCCGCCCGGTCGGTGAGGGAGCGGAGCAACAGCTCGGTCGCCTGGCGCGCCATCTCCTGCTTGGGGAAGACGACCGTGGTCAGCGCCGGGTGCGCGCGCCAGCCCTCCTGGATGTCGTCGTGCCCGACCACCGACAGGTCGCCCGGGACCGAGAGGCCGGCCTCCGTCGCCGCCTCCAGCGCGCCGTAGCTGAGGACGTCGTGGGTGGCGAAGATCGCGGTCAGGCCGGGGTCGGCGGCCAGCGCGGCGCGGGCGGCGACGGCGCCGCCGGCCGGCGTCGGCTCGGGCGGGACGAACACCGAGGCGTCCGGGACGGTCAGCCCGTCGCGGGCGAAGGCGCGGCGGAAGCCCTCCAGCCGGGGCGCGTGCGCGGGCAGGCTGGCCAGCACGGCCACCCGTTCGTGCCCGAGCTCGCGCAGATGGCGTCCGGCCAGGTAGCCGGCCTGCTCGTAGTCGATGGTGACCACCGGGAAATCGCCCGGCGCCTCGCTCTCCCAGGCGCACAGCACCACCGGGAAGCGGGCGTCCGCGAGCAGCGGCAGATGGTCGATCAGGTCGCGGTCGCCGGCGATCAGCAGCGCGTCGACGGAGCGGCTGGACAGTCCGGCCAGATGCCGGCGGGCGCGCTCGCCGTCGAGTCGCGTGGTGCAGAGCAGCAGGTGGTAGCCGTGCCGCTCCAGGACGTTCTCGACCTCCTCGATGACCTCCGAGTAGAACGGGCTGGCCACCGTCGGCACGAACAGGCCGACCGTCATGGTGGTGCCGGTCGCCAGTGAACGGGCCACCAGGTTCGGGGTGTACCCGAGCTCCTCGATCGCCGAGCGCACCCGCGCCGCCGTCTCCGGCCGTACCGGCACCCGACCGGTGACGACGTTCGAGACGGTCTGCTTGGTGACCCCGGCGCGCTCGGCCACTTCCCGCATCGTCGCCATCGAACCCTCGCCTTTTACCGATCAAATAGATTGCAGCTGAAACCTAGCTCCGCGCCCGGAGAGCGTCAAGCAGCCCGAACCGGTCAGGGTACCGCCGTATCGGCCATTCTCTCCCATCGCGACGGGGTCGGCTAGGGGGTTGGTCGTCGGTCGACAGGTGGCCGCGTTCGAAACCCGGTGCCCGACATCTTGTTTTAGCGGTCAAATGCGTCGTACTGTTCCGACCCAACGAGCGACAGCGGGCCTGCGATCCGCTGTCGCATGCGGTGCACTGCTGCCCCTTTGGAAGGACATACCCATGCGTACCAGGACGAACCGAGCCGGGGCATGACCGTGGGGGAGAGGCGGACGACCTCGACGCTGCGCCAGGAGCTCCTGCGGATCGAGGGCACCCCCGACCCGGTCGGCGGCGACCTGCCGATCCTGCACGGGCTGCCCGCGCGGACCGCCGAGGGCGCCGGCTTCGACGAGGAGATGCGGCGCAACCTGGCCTATGGCGCCCCGCACTCGCTGCTCCCCTACACCCGGCAGGGCGACTACGACCGGGTGCGCGCCGAGCGCGAACTGCCCGCCGTCGTGCTGGAGAACGAGACGCTGACCGCGACCTTCCTGCCCTCGCTCGGCGGACGGCTGTGGTCGCTGGTCCACCGGCCCGACGGACGCGAACTGCTGCACCGCAACCCGCTCTTCCAGCCGGCCAACCTCGCCCTGCGCGACGCCTGGCTGGCCGGCGGGGTGGAGTGGAACCTGGGCGCCACCGGGCACTGGCCGCTGACCTGCGAACCGCTGCACGCGGCGCGGCTGACCGCAGCCGACGGCACGCCGGTGCTGCGGATGTACGCCTTCGAGCGGCTGCGCCGGCTCACCCTCCGGCTCGACGCCTGGCTGCCGCCCGGCTCCCCGATGCTGTTCGTCAACATCACCCTGGAGAACCCGGCCGAGCAGGAGACCCCGGTCTACTGGTGGTCCAACATCGCCGTGCCGCAGCAGCCGGACACCCGGGTCCTCGCGCCGGCGGACCACGCCTTCCACTTCGACTACGTCAGCGACCTCGCCCGCGTCGGCTTCCCGCAGCTGGACGGCACGGACCGGAGCTACCCGGCCCGGGTCGCGCACGCGGCGGACTACTTCCTGGACCTGCCGGAGGGCGAACGCCGCTGGATCGCCGCCCTGGACGGGAGCGGCGCCGGTCTCGTCCAGACCTCCACCGACCGGCTGCGCGGCCGGAAGCTCTTCTGCTGGGGCACCACCACCGGCGGCCGGCACTGGCAGGAGTGGCTGTCCGGCCCCGACCACGCCTACCTGGAGATCCAGGCCGGGCTGGCCAGGACCCAGCTCGAACACCTGCCGATGCCCGGACAGAGCAGCTGGACCTGGACCGAGGGCTACGGTCTGCTGACCGTCGATCCGCAGATCGCGCACGGCAGTTGGGAGAAGGCCAGGATCGGTGCGGCCGAGGCGCTGGACCGGCTGCTGCCGGCCTCGGCGCTCGAACGGGCCGAGCGGGCGGCGGAGGGCTTCGGCGCGCCCGAGGAGGTCCTGGCCACCGGCTCCGGCTGGGCCGCGCTGGAGATCGAGGCCGGGGCGCTGCCCGCCTCGCCGCTGCTGCCCTTCGGCAGCCCCGCCGCCGAGCAGCAGCCCTGGCGCGAACTGCTCGCCACCGGCGTCCTGCCGGCCACCGAACCCCCGGCCGCCCCGGTCACCGGCCGGCGCTGGCGCGCACTGCTGGAGCGCGGCGCCCGGGACTGGCACGCGCTCTACCAGCTCGGCCTGCTCCGGCTGGCCGACGGGGAGACGGAGGCCGCCCGCGAGGCGTGGACGCGCTCGCTCGAACAGCGGGCCACGCCCTGGGCGCTGCGGGCCCTGGCCTTCCTCGCCGGGGCCGAGGCGCCGGGCGACGCCGCCGAGCTGCTGGTCCGGGCGCACGTGCTCCGCCCCGAGCTGCGGGAGCTGACCATCGAGGCGCTGGACGCGCTGCTGCGTGCCGGCCGGCCCGCCGAGGCCCTGCGGATCATCGAGGCGCTGCCCAGGACCGACCGCGCCCACGGCCGGATCCGGTTGGCCGAGGCGGCGGCGGCGCACGCGACCGGCGCCGACGACCGGGTCAGGGAGCTGCTGGCGGAGGGGATCCGGGTGGACAACATGCGCGAGGGCGAGCTCTCGCTCGACGCCCTGTGGCTCGCCGTCCACCCCGGGCAACCGGTCCCGCCGGCGTACGACTTCCGGATGTCGGAGGGCTGAAGCCGCGCGCACGGGGGCGCGCACGGGGGACACGCAGGCACGGGGGGACACACCGCACCACGCGCACACGGCGCACCGCACCACGCGCACGCAGCGCACCGCACCACGCACCACGGGAAAACCATCACCACGGCAAAAGGAGTCACGGTGTCAACACCCTCCATCCGACGAAGGTTCGCCGGAGGCGTAGCCGCGCTGGCGCTCGCCACCGCCGGCCTCAGCGCGATGACGACCTCCACGGCCTCGGCGTCCGCACCGAGCCCGTCGAAGCCGTCGAAGCCGGCGAACCCGTTGACCGCCACGTTCAACGTCAACATCGGTTCGATCGGGTCCTTCGACAACGCCGACGACACCCCGGCCAGCCCGTTCACCGACAAGGACGGCGCCTTCTACTACCAGTCCTCGCACTCGCTCTACGGTGCGACCGACCCCCGGGCCTGGGACTTCTTCACCGGCACGGACTTCGACACCGCGACCGCCGACAGCACCCTCGACAACGCGGTCAACCCGGCGAACCCCAAGGACGCCAACAACGACACCACCGTCCGCTGCAACACCAGCCCGACCGGGGTCACCGCGACCGCCGCCGCCGGCTCCGGCTACTCCCAGCCGAACTACTGCGACCTGGTGGGCGTGTGGGTCGACCCGGACACCGGCAACTGGTACGGCCTGGTCCACAACGAGTTCACCCCGCAGCCCTTCGGCGACGGGCTGCACTACGACTCGATCGACTACGCGGTCTCCACCGACCAGGGGAAGACCTGGACCATCGAGGGCCACGCCATCACCTCGCCCTACAGCACCACCCGGGGCGACACCGCGGCCTTCCCCAACCAGACCTACGACTACGGTGACGGCGACCCCCGGCTGTTCGTCGACACCGCGTCGGGCTACTTCTACGTCTACTACGGCTCCCGGATCGTGCCCAAGGCCGGAGCCGGCGGCAGCACCGGCGGGCTGGCGCACGTCGCCCGCGCGCCGATCTCCGGCAAGATGGCGACCGGCAGCTGGGAGAAGTTCTACGACGGCCACTGGTCCCAGCCGGGCGTCGGCGGCAAGGAGAGCAACCTGGAGCCGGCCACCGCGACCGCTCCGAGCGGCTACACCCCGCCCGCCCAGGACTACAACCCGGCCAACACCGGCAATGTGGACGCCCAGGTGGCGGCCGGGAAGCTGCCGGCCAAGTCCCCGCTGTTCATCATGAACATCGCCTACGACGCCTACCTCGGCCTCTACATCGGCGAGCCCGAGGTGGTGAACACCAGCACGCCGCAGACCCAGCAGTTCTACGCCACCAGCAACCTGGCCACCCAGCAGTGGCACCTGATCGGCACCAGCGGCAGCTACACCTCGGACTCCTGGTACCGCTGGTTCCTGGACAACCAGAACGTGACCAGCTCGACCATCGTCGGCCAGACCTTCCGCTCCTACTGTGCGATCGCCTGCGCCAGCTCGGACGGCGAGTACGCCGACATCACCATCGGCTCCAGCGCTCCGGCCGCCGCACCGTTCAACCCGGCCGACACCTACCGGATCGCGGCCGGCAACGGCCGGGTGCTGAGCCAGGTCGCCGGGAGCCCGGCGACCGCCTCGCTGTCCGCCACCGACGCCGGCGTCCGGAGCAGCGGACGGCACGCGCACCCCGCCTCGCCGCTCCAGGCCTGGTCCTTCGTCGCCAACGGCGACGGCTCCTACCAGATCGTCAACTCCGATACCGGGAAGCTGCTCGGCGTCGGCACCGGCAGCACCGCCACCCGCGCCTGGGGCACCGTGCCCACCGTCACCGCGCCCGGCGCCAACGGCCCGACCGTCGGCCAGCAGTGGTGGATCATCCGGGACACCGACCACAGCACCGGTGCGGCCACCGGCAGCTACCGGCTGGTCAACCGCTACAGCGGCCTGGTGCTCGGGCTGGACCCGGGCACCGGCGCGCACGCCGCCAACGGTGCGGTCGCCGAGACCACCCCGGCCCGCTACTGGACCAACACCACCGGCAACGCCGTGGGCGGTTCGCGCACCAGCCGTGAGCAGACACTGGGCATCACCGCCGTCGGCAAGGTCGCGGGCACCGTGACCGTGAGCGGGATCGGTGCCCAGAGCTGGACCGACGGTGCGCAGGTCAGCCTGCAGGCCTCGGCCATCTCCTCGGCCCACGCCACCCGGTACTACTCGGCCACCGGCCTGCCCGCCGGGGTGACCATCAACTCCACCACCGGAGCGGTCAGCGGCGCCCCGACCAACATCGCCACCGGAACGGCGACGGTCACGGTGACGGCGGGCGCGGCCTCGGCCGCGACCACCTTCGGCTGGAAGGTCGGGCCCGGCCCGATCAAGTCCGGCAGCTACACGGTCTCGCTCCAGGGCCAGGGGCTGGAGGACCCGAACGCCTCCAGCACCGACGGGATCCAGCTCGACACCTCCGCGCTGACCGGCGCGGCCGACCAGAACTGGACCTTCACCCAGCAGCCCGACGGCTCGTACCAGGTGGTCAACGGCGGCTCGGGCGACTGCATGGACGACAACGGCGGCTTCACCGCCGTCGGCACGGCGGCGATCCAGTGGCCCTGCACCGGCGGCGTCAACCAGCACTGGACGCTGGCGCAGCTGCCCAACGGGGCCTACACGATCACCAACGCCCACACCGGCCTGCTGCTGACCACGGCCTCCACCGGCAACGGCGCGCTGGTCACCCAGCAGGCCGACACCGGCTCGCCGCTCCAGCAGTGGACGATCAAGTAGTCCGACCGACTCCGGGGCGCGCAGGCGGTGTCGGACCGAACCCGGCACCGCCTGCGCCTCCGGCGCACCACGCACCACGCATTCGCACTGCGCAGTTCGACCGAGGCGGTCGCCACGAGGGCGGGCCGCACCAAGACCAAGGAGCCACGGTGTCAACAACCCCCGTCCGAAGAAGGCTCGTCGGCGGCCTGGCCGCCTTCGCGCTCGCCACCGTCGGCGTCAGCGCGCTGACGGCCGCCCCGGCCTCGGCGACTGCGTCGAGCCCCAGCTACAGCATCAGCGTCGGTTCGACCGGGTCCTTCGGCAACCCGGACGACACCCCGGCCGGCCCGTTCATCGACAAGGACGGCACCTTCTACTACCAGTCCTCGCACTCGCTCTACGGTGCGACCGACTCCCGCTCCTGGAACTTCTACACCGGGACGAACTTCGACACCGCGACCGCCGACAGCACCCTCGACAACGCGGTCAACCCGGCGAACTCCCAGGACTCCAACAGCAACACCACCTACCGCTGCAACAACAGCCCGACCGGCCTCACCGCCACCTACGCGCCCTCCAGCACCAGCTATGCCGAGGCCAACTACTGCGACCTGGCCGGCGTGTGGGTGGACCCGGACACCGGCTACTGGTACGGCATGGTGCACAACGAGTTCACCCCGCAGCCCTTCGGCGACGGTCTGCACTTCGACGCCATCGACTACGCGGTGTCGACGGACCAGGGGCGGTTGTGGACCATCGAGAACCACGCCATCACCAGCCCGTACAGCACGACGCGCGGCAACACCACCGCGTTCCCGAACGAGACGTACGACTACGGCGACGGCGACCCGCGGCTGTACACGGACACCGCCTCGGGCTACTTCTACCTCTACTACGGCTCGCGGATCGTCGACAAGACCGGCAGTTGGGCGGCCTTCTACGAGCACGTGGCTCGCGCCCCGATCTCCGGCAAGATGGCGCCCGGCACGTGGGAGAAGTGGTACGACGGATCGTGGAGCCAGCCCGGCCAGGGCGGCCTGGAGAGCAACCTGGTGCCGGTCAGCTCCAGCAACAGCACCGGATACACCCCCGCATCCAGCGAGTACAACCCGGACACCACCGGTACCGCGAGCCAGCAGATAGCGGCCGGGGAGATGCCCGCGACGTCGCCGCTGTTCGTCATGGACATCACCTACGACGCCTACCTGGGTCTGTACATCGGCGAGCCGCAGAACCCCGACCAGAGCGGCTCGGCACCGCAGCAGTACTACGCGACCAGCAACCTCGCCACGCAGCAGTGGTCCCTGATCGGTGACACGGGCAGCAGCTTCGAAACCGCGTCGTGGTACCGCTGGTTCCTCGACAGCACGAACCTGACGAGCTCCGCCATCGTCGGGAAGTCCTTCCGCTCGTACTGCGCGTACGGGTGTCCAGGAGGGTCCTCCGGTGACTACGCCAACGTCACCGTCGGCTCCAGCGCCCCGGCCGCCGCGCCGTTCAACCCGGCCGACACCTACCGGATCGCCAGCGCCGACGGCCAGGTCCTGGGCCAGGTCTCCGGCAGCTCGGCGACCGCGTCGCAGTCCGCGTCCAGCGGCTCGACGCTGCAGGCCTGGTCCTTCGTCGCCGACGGCGACGGCTCCTACCGGGTCGTCAACGCCTCGTCCGGGCAGCTGCTCGGCGTCGGCAGCAGCAGCACCGCGACCCGCGCCTGGGGCACCGCGCCCACGGTCACCGCGTCCGGCACCGGCGGCCCGACCGTCGGCCAGCAGTGGTGGATCATCTCGGACACCGACCCCGGCACCGGCGCGGCCACCGGCAGCTACCGGCTGGTCAACCGCTACAGCGGCCTGGTGATCGGGCTGACCACCGGTTCCGGCGCGGTCGCCGAGACCACCCCGGCCCGCTACTGGACCAACACCACCGGCAACTCCGTCGGCGGATCGCGCACCGGCAACGAGCAGACGCTGACCATGACCGCCGTCGGCACCACCACGGCCAACCTCAACGGCACCCACACCGTCTCCCTGTCGGGCCAGGCCCTGGACGACCCGAACTGGTCGACCAGCACCGGTGTGCAGCTCGACACCTGGGGCCGCAACGCCGGGGCCAACCAGAACTGGGTCTTCACCCAGCAGAGCGACGGGTCCTACCAGATCGAGAACGCCTACTCGGACCTGTGCCTGGACGACGACGGCGGCTTCACCACGGCCGGCACCGAGGCGATCCAGTGGACCTGCACCGGCGGCAGCAACCAGCACTGGACGCTCGCGCAACTGCCGGGCGGCGCCTACACGATCACCAATGTCCACTCCGGCCTGCTGCTGACCACGGCCTCGACCGCGAACGGCGCGCTGGTGACCCAGCAGGCCAACACCGGCTCGGCGCTCCAGCAGTGGACCGTTCAGTAACCGGCGGCTCCTGACAGCGAACGCCGGGGCCCGCCGACCTCCCGGTCGGCGGGCCCTTTTCCGGGCCGGTCGGGCCCGCAGCCCGGCTCGCGGAAGCGGGCCGGTAGGGTACCGGCATGCGCATCCTGGTCACCGGCGGCAGCGGGTACATCGGCTCCCACACCACTCTCCAGCTCATCGCGGCCGGCCACGAGGTGGTGATCGCCGACAACTTCAGCCGGAGCAAGCCCTCCGTCCTGGGGCGGCTGGAGGCACTGGCCGGAACGGCGATCAAGTACCACGTGGTCGACCTCACCGACCGGGCCGCGACCGACCGGCTGTTCGCCCAGGGCGCGTTCGACGCGGTCGTGCACTTCGCCGGGCTGAAGGCGGTCGGGGAGTCCGTGGCGCAGCCGCTGGAGTACTACTCCAACAACCTCGGTTCGACGCTCTCGCTGCTGGCCGCGATGCGCGCGCACGGGGTCGCGAAGCTGGTGTTCTCCTCCTCCGCCACCGTCTACGGCGAGGACGCGCCGGTGCCGATGCAGGAGTCCTTCCCGACCTCGGCGACCAACCCCTACGGCTGGACCAAGGTGATGCAGGAGCAGATCCTGCGCGACGTCGCCGCCGCCGACCCGAACATCCGGATCGCACTGCTGCGCTACTTCAACCCGGTCGGCTCCCACGCGTCGGGGACGATCGGTGAGGACCCGCACGGGGTGCCCAACAACCTGATGCCGCTGCTCGCCCAGATCGCCGTCGGGCGGCGGGACGCGCTCCAGCTCTACGGCCAGGACTACCCCACCCCCGACGGCACCGCGCGCCGCGACTACCTGCACGTCGAGGACCTGGCCGCCGGTCATGTCGCCGCGCTGGACCGGCTGGGCGAGACCGCGGAGCCGGTCTCGACCTGGAACCTGGGCACCGGGACGCCCACCTCGGTCCTGGAGATGGTGTCGGCGTTCGCCGAGGCCAGCGGTCGGGAGATCCCGACCGTGGACGCGCCCCGGCGCCCCGGCGACATCGCCGACTCCTACGCGGACCCGGCCAAGGCCCGCACCGAGCTGGGCTGGGTGGCTGCCCGCAGCATCCACGACATGTGCGCGGACACCTGGCGCTGGCAGTCGCAGAACCCGGACGGCTTCCCGGACGAGTAGCGGCGTCACCCCGACGGCAGGTCGACCCGGACGGAGTCGGCGCTGTCGGCGGTGTCGGAGCCGTCGGGGCCGTCGGCCGCCGGGATGTCCTCGCTGAGGAAGCCGCCGGACTGGTGCTGCCAGAGCTTGGCGTAGGCGCCCTCGGAGGCGAGCAGTTCGTGGTGCCCGCCCTGCTCGATGATCCGGCCCCGGTCCAGCACCACGAGCCGGTCCATGCCGGCCACGGTGCTGAGCCGGTGCGCGACGACCAGCGCGGTCCGACCGTTCATCAGCCGCCACAGCGCCTCCTGCACCAGGATCTCGCTCTCCGAGTCCAGGGCGCTGGTGGCCTCGTCGAGCAGCAGGATCGGGGCGTCCCGCAGGATCGCCCTGGCCAGGGCGACCCGCTGGCGCTGGCCGCCGGAGAGCTTGACGCCGCGTTCGCCCACCATGGTGTCGAAGCCCTCCGGCAGCGCGTCGGCGAACTCGGTGACGTGCGCCGCCTCGGCTGCCCGGCGGATCTCGGCCTCGGTCGCGTCCGGTCGGGCGAACGCGATGTTCTCCCGCAGCGTCCGGTGGAACATGGCCGGGTCCTGCGGCACGTAGGCGATCTGACTGCGCAGGTCGGCCTGGCGCAGCCGGCTGATGTCCTGGCCCCCGATCAGGATCCGCCCGGCGTCGACGTCGGTCATCCGCAGCAGCAGCCGGGTGAGCGTGGTCTTGCCGCCGCCGGAGCGGCCGACCAGTCCGATCCTGGACCCGCTCGGCACGTGCAGGTCGAGCCCCCGGAAGAGCGGCGCCGCGCCCTCGTGGGCGAAGGTCACCCGCTCGAAGCGGACATCGGCGGACCTGGGGCGCAGCGGCTCCGGCGAGGCCGGGTCGAGCACGTTCGGCGGCGTCAGCAGCAGTTCGGCGAACTGCGCGGCCTCCGTCATCGAGCTCTCCAACCGCCGGTAGATCTGGTTGAACTCGAACATGATCCTGGTCGCGTTGGAGTAGTAGGTGAAGGCGACCACGACCGTCTCCACGCTGTGCCTGCTGCCGCCGAGCGCCACCGCGAGCAGCAGGCCCAGCGCGTTGGTCAGCACCGACATCGGCGCGACCAGGGTGTCGATCCGCAGATTGCTGTAGTCCCAGGAGCGCAGCGAGAGCCGGCGCGACTCCGCCACCCGGGAGCGGTGCTCGGCCGCCTCGCGCCCCTCGGCGGCGAAGGCCCGGACCGTGTCCATGTTCATCAGACTGTCGGCGACATGGCCCGAGACCCGGGCGATCGCCGCCTCGCGCTGGTCGACCAGGGCCTGGCGGCGGCGGATGAGCGGCAGCACGAGGACCGCCGCCAGCGCGATCAGCGTCAGCAGGACGACGACCAGCAGCGGTTCGTACTGCCACAGCACCACCGAGCCGAACAGCAGCGGCACCAGGCTGCCGACGACCGAGAAGGTCATCGTGTCGACGAAGTCCTCGAAGCGGGAGGCGAAGCTCAGCACCCGTTTGGTCAGCGAGCCGGCGAAGTTGCTGTGGAAGAACGCGGAGTCCTTGGCGAAGAGCTCGTCCATGCCGCTGATGTACAGCTGCTCGATGCCCCGGGCCTCAAGCCGGTTGAGGCAGTGGCCGCCGATCCGCCACAGCAGCTCCGAGAAGAGCAGCACCCCGCCGAAGCCGAGGACGTAGGGCAGGGTCGCGCCGACGCTGATGCCGCTGTCGTCGGCGATCCGGCCGACGAGCATGGCGACGATCAGCGGTGCGATGTAGCCGATGCCGATGTTGCCCATGGCCGGCAGCAGCATCGCGGGCGCGGTCAGCCACCGCAGCCGGGTCAACTCCTGTCTGTAGAAGCGCAGGGCGAGCAGGACCGCGCCCCGGCGCGGCGACCCCTCCGGGGTCTCGGGTGATGCGGGCGATCGCACACCACACCTCCGTTCTTCGCAGGTGGGCCCCCCTTGCCGCCGCTGGTGACGGAGCGTGCCCGTTCGGGCACGGAGGGAGCCGGGATCCGAAGTCTCCCGCGAGGGCGTCCGTGCCGTCCAAGCGTTTTTCGCGAGGGCCGGCGCAGGCAGCCATTCGTGTGGCGGTGCCCGGTGTCGGCGTTTGCGGCGGGGGCCGATGGTTGAACCGGTCTACCTTCGAGTCCATGGTGCGTCGGCGTTCCGGGTCGGGACGGTCGGCGCGTGGACCACCACCCTCGGAGTGAACCCGTCATGGCAAAGATCCTGTTCGTGATGACCGGCGTCGACTACTGGACGCTGGCCGACGGCACCAGGCACCCCACCGGCTTCTGGGCCGAGGAGGCCGTCGCACCGTACGAGGCGTTCGAGGCCGCGGGGTACGAGGTCGTCGTCGCCACCCCCGGCGGGGTGATCCCGACCGTGGACCGGGGCAGCCTGGCCCCGCAGGTCAACGGCGGCGAGGAGGGCGCGCAGCGGGTCGCGCTCGCGCTCGCCTCGATGGCCGAACTGCGGAAGCCGGTCAAGCTGGAGGACGTGCGGCTGGACGACTACGACGCCGTCTTCTATCCCGGCGGCCACGGCCCGATGGAGGATCTGGCGGTCGACGCCGACTCCGGCCGGCTGCTCACCCTGGCGCTGAGGTCCGGCAAGCCGCTCGGCGTGGTCTGCCACGCCCCGGCCGCGCTGCTGGCGGCCAGGGACGAGGACGGCGGCTCACCGTTCTCCGGCTACCGGCTGACCGGCTTCACCAATGCCGAGGAGACCCAGGCCGGGCTCGCGGACAAGGCGAAGTGGCTGCTCCAGGACCGCCTGGTGGAGCTGGGCGCCGACTTCCAGGAGGGCGAGCCGTGGGTCCCGAAGGTGGTCGTCGACCGCAACCTGGTCACCGGTCAGAACCCGGCCTCCTCCGCGCCGCTCGCGGCCGAGATGCTGCGGATGCTGGGCTGACGGCCCCGCTCGGCCGCGCCGGGGTTCCCAGCGGAAGCGGCGGCGGGTGACGGCGACGGCGACCCGGGCGGCGACCAGCAGCAGGCACGGGGCGGCAGCTGCTCCGGCTGCTCGCCGGCGGCCTCACCGACGAGCGCGCCGCGCAGCGCCTCGGCGTCTCGCTGCGGACCATCCGGCGGATGATGGCCGACCTGATGACCCGGACCGACTCCCGCAGTCGGTTCCAGGCGGGCATCAAGGTCGCCTCCCTGGGCTGGCTGGAGTCCTCGGTGGAGGCGCTGCCCTAGGCTCCGGGGCCGGTCAGGTCGAGGCGCCAGTCGTTGCTGCGCATCAGGGTGCCGCTGCCCGCGGGGTACTCGAAGTCGCAAGGTCCCAGCAGGGTGAAGCCCAGCCGCCCGCAGAGGGCGTTGGAGGGGGCGTTGTCGACCGAGGGGAAGGCGTGCAGGGCGGTGGGGGCGCCGGGCCGTCGGGCGGCCTCGCGGACGACGGCGACCAGCGCGGCCCCCGCGGCGGCGGCGATGCCCCGGCCCTGATGGGCGGGGAGGACGTTCCAGCCGGTCTCGTAGACCGCCCGGCCCTGCCACTCGCGCCGGTGGTAGGCGATGCTGCCGACCGCCTCGCCGTCGACCAGGACCGCGAACATCCGGCCGCGACCGGTCTCCGGCATGGCGAGGTAGCGGCGGTGCCGGGCCAGGAGCTCCTTCTCCGTTTCGGGGCCGCCGACATGACGGCGCATCTGCGGGGTGTTGATCTGCCGCAGCAGGGCGAGTGCCGACTCCGACCAGGGTTCGAGCTGAAGATCCATGCGGGCCAGCCTGGCACGGCCGGCGGGGGTCCGCATCGCAATTGCGCCGCAGGTCACGGCTGGTGTGGCGGGTCCGGGGCCGGAACGGCGGCCATTTCCGAAATTGGTCTAGACCGTCAACCGGAGCGGGGCAATATCAACCGCCTGTGAACATAGGGTAGTTTGAACGCCAGCAGCCGAATGCGCAGTAATCCTCGGCATGTGCGGGTCATACGTGCAGCGCAAGCCGTGTCCCGCGCACAGCACAGCCATCCCCGTTCGACTGCTGTACCGACCGGTCGCTACGTCCCGAGGACGCCGATGCCTGATCAACTCCTGCCTGCCGGACACGCCGCGCCCAGAAGCGGCCGCCGGCGCGGCACGTCCGCCGCGTCCACCACCTCGGCCGGGGGAGGCATGCGACCCCGCCTCCTGCGGGTGGCCACTCTCCCCGCAGTCGTCACCACGCTGCTCGGGGCCGGCGCAGTGGCCTTCCTGGTGCTCGACAAGCCCGCAGATCCCGTGTCCGGCGGGCCACTTGCGGTACTGGCCGCCGCAGCGGCCGGCTGCGTGGCGGTGCTGCTGGTGGCGGCGGGCCGGGCCCGCGCCGCGGACCGCTGGATGCAGCGCCGGGTCGAGGCGCTGCGCTCCGCCAGCCTGCGCGGTGAGCAGGAGCTGTGGCAGATCGTCGAGCAACTGCCGCAGGAGCGGCGGCCGGTGGCCTTCGGCCGGGAGTCCGCCGCGGAGACCGGCGACGTCTTCGAGGTGCTCGGCCGCGATCTGGAGCGCTACCGGCTCGGGGCCGCGGCCGCCCTCCAGGCCTCCGCCTCGGCGCCGGTCGAGGCGCCCGACCAGCGGGTCAGCGTCTTCGTCAACCTCGCCCGCCGGCTCCAGTCCCTGGTCCACCGGGAGATCCAGCTGCTGGACGAGCTGGAGGCCCAGGTCGAGGACCCCGACCTGCTCAAGGGGCTCTTCTCGGTCGACCACCTGGCCACCCGCATCCGCCGCCACGCGGAGAACCTCGCCGTCCTCGGCGGCGCGGTCCCGCGCCGCCAGTGGACCCGGCCGGTCACCATGTACGAGATCCTCCGCTCGGCCGTCGCCGAGGTGGAGCAGTACTCGCGGGTCAAGCTGGTCCAGCCGACCGAGGGCAACCTGCGCGGTCACTCCATCGCCGACATCGTGCACCTCATCGCCGAGTTGGTCGAGAACGCCACCATGTTCTCCGCCCCCACCACCCAGGTGCTGCTGCGGGCCCAGCGGGTCACGGCCGGCCTGGCCATCGAGGTCGAGGACCGCGGTCTGGGCATGACCCCCGAGGAGCGGGCGCAGATGAACCTGCTGCTCGCCGACCCGGGTCAGATCGACATCGGCGACCTGCTGGACGACGGCCGGATCGGCCTCTTCGTGGTCTCCTCGCTCGCCCGCCGGCACGGCATCGCGGTCCAGCTGCAGTCCAACATCTACGGCGGCACCCAGGCCGTGATCGTGCTGCCGCACGCCCTGCTCGGCGGCGCGGAGCAGGAGGAGGACGAGCCGTCCGCCGCGATCGGCGCACAGCGGCAGCCGCAGCAGCGGCCGCAGGTGCAGCAACAGCCGCAGCCCGCGCCCGTCGCACCCGCGCCCGCCGCCCGGCCCGTCGCCACCCAGCCCGGTTACCTGGCGGCCCGGGCCGGCCACGAGCCGCGCTACGCGGTCGAGCACGCCGGCGCCGAGGCCGACCACCGCCAGGTCGCCGACCACCGGCAGCCGCCGGGCGTCCGTCCGGCCCCGGCCCAGGGAGCCGGCGGCGGGAGGCCGCTGCCGCAGCGGGAGCCGGGGGCGCTGCGCTCGCCGGAGAAGGGGACCATGCCCGTGCACCACCGACCCACCCCGCCGGAACCGGTCCGCCAGGCCGAGCCGGGACACCCGGGCGGAGCCCGCACCGGGGACGCCCGTCCCGCGCTGCCCCGGCGGAACCAGCAGACCCACCTGGCCCCCCAGTTGCGCGACACCCCGGGCGGCCGGTACGGAGCCCCGGCCGACCCGTACGCCGAGGACGCCGACTACAACCCCGGTCTCATGGCCGCCTTCCAGCAGGGCGTCAGCCGCTCCGACGCCGCCGGCCGTCCGGAGGACGGTGACCCGGACGTCAGCAGCAGTGCCAGTTGACCCGACGCCAACACCCGCAAGGAGATTCCTCCATCATGGTGAGCCCCACGGCCCAATCCACTGATGTCACCTGGCTGCTGACCAGCTTGGTCCAGCGTGTCCCGCACACCCGGAGCGCGCTGCTGCTCTCGTCCGACGGCCTGGTGAAGGCCTTCCACGGGCTGGACACCGACGGCGCGGACCATCTGGCCGCCGTCGCGTCCGCGCTGTTCTCGCTCGGGCGCAGCGTGGGCACCCGGTTCGGCAGCGGGGAGCAGGTCCGGCAGGTCGTGGTGGAGCTCGACAGCAGCCTGCTCTTCGTCTCCACCGCCGGCTCCGGCGCCTGCCTCGCCGTGCTCGCCGCGGCCGAGGCCGACCCGGGCGTCATCGGCTACGAGATGGCGCAACTGGTCAAGAGCGTGCGCCCGTTCCTGGTCACCCCGGCCAGGAACGCGGCCACCGAGGTGGGTAGCCCGGCTCGATGAACACAGCCACCCACTTCTCCTCCGACTCCGGTTCCGGCTCCGAGGAGACCTGGCTCGACGAGGACGCCGGCCGGCTGGTACGCCCCTACACGGTGAGCAACGGGCGCACCCGGCCGACCGCCGCGCTGGAGCTGCTGTCGATGATCCTCACCACCGGCAAGGTGCCCGCCGCCCACCTCGACCCGGACCACGCCCAGGCGCTCGGGCTGTGCGGGGTGCCGACCTCGGTCGCCGAGGTCTCGGCCCATCTCCGGTTGCCGGTGGTGGTGACCAAGGTGCTGTTATCCGACCTGGTCGACTGCGGAGCGGTGACCACCCGGCCCCCGGGCCCGGCCGCCGACCCCGGCGACCGGTCCGTGCTGGAGGCCCTGCTGCTCGGCCTGCGCCGACTCCAGTCGACCGCGGATCCGGAGCGGTGACCGGATGTCCCACGCCACAACCTTCTCAGCGTCCGAATTCCCAGGGTCCGACGAACGACCCCACCTGGAGGCACTGCCGATGGCCCACGACAACGGTGCGGCGCCCCTGCCCGATGCCCTGAAGCTCCTGGTCTCGGGCGGGTTCGGCGTCGGCAAGACCACCTTCGTGGGCGCGGTGAGCGAGATCGAGCCGCTGCGCACGGAGGAGCTGCTCACCAGCGTCGGCGCCGACACGGACAGCCTGGTCGGCATCCAGTCCAAGTCGACCACCACCGTGGCCCTGGACTTCGGCCGGATCACCCTGAACCCGGGGCACGTCCTCTACCTGTTCGGCACCCCCGGGCAGGAGCGCTACTGGTTCATGTGGGACGAGCTGTCCAGCGGCGCGCTGGGCGCCGTCGTCCTGGCCGACACCCGGCGGCTGGGGGACTGCTTCGCCGCGATCGACTTCTTCGAACGGCGGGGCATCGGCTTCCTGGTGGCGGTCAACGAGTTCGACGGGGCCTTCCGCTACGACCCGGAGGAGGTCCGCGCCGCCCTCGACCTCAAGCCCCATGTGCCGGTGGTGCTCTGCGACGCCCGGCACACCGCGTCGGCCGTCTCGGTGCTGGTCGACCTGGTCCAGCACCTGCTCGCGCTCGCCGCGTCGCCCGGCCCGGGCGCGCGCCGGGACGACCTGGTCCGCTGACCGGTCCGCACCGCCCCGCCTCCGCCACCTTTGCCAAGAGCCAGATACGAGCCAGATACGGAGCACTGCCATGACCTACGACCCCGTCGGCCGGATGATGATGACCCCCGTGGACAACGAGGCGCCCCAGCGGGTGTCGCGGTTGCGCAGCCTCGGACTGGGGGAGCAGCCCGACCCGGAGTTCGACCACTTCGCCGACGAGCTGGCCCGGATCACCGGTGCGCCCTACGCGATGGTGAACTTCATCGACGAGAACCGTCAGTTCTTCGCCGGCCTGCACACCCCCGGCGGCACGCTGACCGGCTCCGAGGCGGCCGCCGCCGTCGCCGCCACCGCGGAGCCGGGCCGGGAGATGGCCCGGGACCACGGCTACTGCCCGCACGTCGTCGTGCGGCGCAAGGCACTGGTGCTGGAGGACGTCTGCGACTACCCCCGGTTCGCGGGCAACCCGGTGGTGGACGAGATCGGCATCCGCTCCTACCTCGGCGCCCCGCTGATCGACCGGACCGGCACGGCGCTGGGCACGATCTGCGTGGTCGACGTCGAGCCGCGCCCGTGGGGACGGCCGGGGCTGGAGACCATCAAGTCCATGGCCGCCGAGCTGATCGACCTCATCCACCGCCGCGAGGACGGGCTGGTCTAGCGGTCGGTGTCAGCGGTCGGCGCGGGTGGCTGCGGTCAGGAGGCGACCGGGGTCCGCACCACGTCGGCCAGCCGCTCCGACCACTGTCCCTTGGCCCGGCCCAGTGCCACCTCGCCCAGGCGCAGCAGTTGGACGTCGGAGGTGCCCGCCGGGGCGAAGATGTGGTGCGCGTCGCGCAGGTAGCGCTCCACCGGTCGGTCGGTGAAGAGCCCGGCGGCGGCGTGCACCTCCATCGCGTTGCGCGCCGAGTCCAGCGCGTACTCGACGTTGATCAGCTTGGCGTTCATCAGCTCCGCGTCGCAGGGCAGCCCGCAGTCCAGCAGGTGCACCGCGTGGTAGGCGGCGAGCCGCGCGGTCATCAGCCGCGACTGCATCTGTCCCAGCTTCAGCGTGATGTTGGGCAGGGCGTGCAGGGACTTGCCGTAGCGCCGGCGCTCGGTGGAGAACTCCGCGGTCTCCTCGACCAGGGCGCGGTGGATCCCCAGCGAGACGGCGGTCAGGTTGGCCCGGCCGTAGAGCACGCTGGAGGAGTAGGCGACCGGGAGTCCGTCGCCCTCCGCGCCGAGCAGGTTGGCGGCGGGGACCCGGCAGTCCTGGAAGATCAACTCGCCGAAGCTGAAGCCGTGCAGGCCCATGGCCGGAACCTGCTCCCCGAGTGAGAAGCCGGGGCGGTCGGACTCCACCAGGAAGGCCGACAGGCCGGTGGAGCCGGGACCGGTCCTGGCCACCACGCCGTGCAGGTCGCCGACATGGCTGTTGCCGACATAGACCTTGCTGCCGTTCAGGATGTAGTCGTCCCCGTCGCGCACCGCCGTCATCTCCATGCCGAGGACGTGGCCGCCCGCCCCCGGCTCGGTGACGGCGATGGTGGGCAGGCACTCGCCGGAGGAGACCATCGGCAGCCAGGTCTTCTTCTGCACCTCGTTGCCGAAGTGCACGATCTTCGCCACCCCGAGCTGGGAGGCCTGCACCATGGCGCCCATCGCCCCGCTGACCCGCGACAGCTCCTCGATGATGATCGTCTTCGCCAGGTGCCCGAGCCCCATCCCGCCGTACTCCGGGCCGATGGTGACCCCGATCCAGCCCTGTTCGGCGATCAGTCGGGAGAGCCCGTGCTGGACGGTCCTGGACGCCTCCATCTCCGCTATGCGGGGCCGTACTTCGGACTCCGCGAAGTCACGGACCTCGGCTCGCAGACGATCGAGTCGCTCAGTGGTGAAGTAGCCGTCCATCGTGACCCTCCCTCGGGTTGCGCGTGGAGATCAGGCGTCGGAGTGCTTCTGCATCCGCGCCACCCCCCGTACCCGGCCGGGCCGGCCCCATCATCGTGATGAGTGGGCGCATCCAGGTTCAAGATCAACGACTATGAATGACCGGAACTCGCCCCGTTGCCCCAACTTCGAAAGTGTGTACTCATACGCCCCTTCCGACACGGGCTCCTTACCGGTGCACGGCCGTTGCGCCGGGCGGGTGCGGCGGGTGCGGCGGGTGCGGCGGGTGCGGCGGGTGCGGCGGGTGCGGCGGGTGCGGCGGGGATCAGGGCAGGGTGAGGATCCTGGGTCCCTCCTCGGTGACGGCGATGGTGTGCTCGATGTGGGCGGCGCGACTGCCGTCGGTCGTCCGCAGGGTCCAGCCGTCGGGGTCGGCGCGGTAGCTGTTCTCCCCGCCGGCCATCAGCATGGGTTCGATGGCCAGGGTGAGGCCGTGCCGCAGCGCGAAGCCGCGTCCGGGCCGTCCGTGGTTGGGGACGTGCGGGTCCTCGTGCATCCGGCGGCCGATGCCGTGGCCGCCGAAGTCGGTCGGCATGCCGCAGCCGTGGGTGCGGGCGACGCTGCTGATGGCATGGGAGATGTCGCCGATGCGGTGGCCGACGGTGGCGGCGGCGATGCCCGCGTCCAGGGCCTGCTGGGTGGCGGCGATCAGCGCCAGGTCCGCCGGGCGGCCGGTGCCGACGGTGAAGCTGATCGCGGCGTCGCCGGTCCAGCCGTCGAGCTCGGCCCCGCAGTCGACGCTGAGCAGGTCGCCGTCGCGCAGCCGGTAGTCGTCGGGGATCCCGTGCACCACCGCGTCGTTGACGGAGGCGCAGATCACCGCGGGAAAGGGGGTGGGGGCGAAGGAGGGCCGGTAGCCGAGGAACGGTGAGCCGGCCCCCGCCTCGGCCAGGACGGTGCGGGCGGCCTCGTCCAGCTCGCGCAGCCGGACGCCCACGGCCGCCGCCCCGCGGGCGGCGGCGAGTGCCTGCGCCACCACCCGTCCGGCCTCGCGCATCGCCCCCAGTGCGACGTCGGTCTTGATCTCCACCATGTTCTGTGCCACTCCCTGCGAGCCGGTGCTACCCAATACTTATACCGGTATTAGTATCACGGTCATGGTGAGAACTCCTTTGAGCCCGCAGGAACGCGAGCGCGGTGAGCGTTTCGGCGCCCTGCTGCGCCAGGCCCGGGGCGAGCGCAGCATGGTGGACGTGGCGGCGGCGGCCGGGGTGTCCGCCGAGACCCTGCGCAAGATCGAGACCGGCCGCGCCCCGACCCCCGCCTTCTTCACCGTCGCGGCCCTGGCCTGGGCCCTGGGGCTGTCCCTGGACACCCTGGTCGCCGCCTGTGCCGAGGGCCCCGAGGGGGAGGGTGCGGAGCTGGACGGTGCGGCCCGGTCGGCCTGAACGGCGCGGCGGCCACTGCTCCGCGACTCTTCCCATACTTCGACTGCCGATATATGGTCGGGGTGTGAGCAGACGACGGAGCGTGATGAGCGAGGCCACGTACTTCATCCTCGCCGCCCTGCTGGATGGGCCGTTGCACGGCTATGCGGTCATCAAGCGGGCGCAGGAGCAGTCCGGGGGCCGGGTCAACCTCGCGGTCGGCACCCTCTACGGGGCGCTGGAGCGAATGACGGACGAGGGGCTGATCGAGGTGGACCACGAGGAGGTCGTCTCGGGGCGGCCCCGGCGCTACTTCCGGGTCACGGACGCCGGACAGGGGGCCGTGCAGGAGGAGGCCGGACGGCTGGCCGCCGCGGCGGCCGTGGTGACGGAGCGCTCGGGCGCGCAGCGGGCCGGGACACAGCGGGCAGGGATGCCGAAGCGTACGACGCGCGGCACGAGGCCGGCCGGGTCCGGCGGGGGAGTGGTGATCGCATGACGACCGGTGACCTGTCCGAGCGGAGGAGCTGGGCGGAGCGCTGCTACCGGGTGATGCTGCTCGGCTACCCCCGGGACTACCGGCGGCGCCACGGCGGCGAGCTGCTGGGCACCCTGCTGGAGGCCCACCCCTCCCGACGGCTGCCCTCGGTGCGCGAGTCGGTCCACCTGCTGGACGCCGGGCTGCTGACCCGGCTGCGCAGCAGGCCGGCCGGGGTCCCGGCCTGGGCGAGCGGACTGCAGCTCGGCCTGCTCCTGCTGGTACTGGTGCGCGCCGGGACGATGCTGGGCCATGTCACGACCGTCCAGCAGCCGGAAGCGGTGATCCTGCTGCCCTCGCTGCTGGTCGTGGTCGCGCTGCTGCTCGGCCGGATGGGCAGCGCGGCCGTGCTGGCGGCGATCGCGGCGGTGGCGGGGACCTACCAGGCTCTGGCGTCCTCCGGGGGCCACGGCACGGACGTCCTCGGCGGGCTCTTCGCCAGCAGGACCTTCGAGGCCTCGTGGGCCCTCAACTTCTGGCTGAGCCCGGGCCTGACGCAGTACTGGGTGGTGGCGGCGGGCTCGGCGGTCATCGCGCTGAACCGGCGCACCCGGGGACCGCTGCCCAGGCGGTCGTGGTACTGGCTGACGGTACTGCTCGCCCAGGTCGCCCTCACCGTCGGCAACAACCTCCTGCTGCCGGCCGGCGTTCCGGCGAACCACCGGCCCCCGTCCCTGCCGGGTGCGGCCGTCGGCCTGCCGGTGCTGCCGCTGATCGTGACCGTCGGCTTCCTGCTGCTCGCGCTGCGGGCGACGGTGGTGATCGGCGACCCGCGCTGGGCCGTCGCGGCCGGCGTCTACCTGATCCCGGTCGCCGTCTCCGCCGCCGTGCTGGCGGTCGGCATGCCGAGCGCCGTGGCGACGCTCGGCGACCAGCTGCCGGCCGTCCTGCTGGCAGCCGGCTGCGCCGTGGCGCTGCGCCGCAGGGCCCCACGGCGGACGGAGAGCTGAGCACGTCGCAAGGCTGTACGTAAGTGCTCGACCGGCCCGCCGACCCGACCGTCGGCGGGCCCGCGCGCTGCCGAGTTCGCCGCCGCGCAGAACCTGCGGCAGTGCGCTGCGCGTCCTCCACGCCGGGGCCGTCGGCGACGCGCCCCGGAGCAGGACAGGAACAGTAGGAGAACCGATGCGTCACCTCGTGCGGAACCCGGCCTTCTGGTACGTGGGCGCACTGGCCTTCATGTGGCCGGTCCAGGAGCTGTTGGCGCCCGGTCCGCTCGACCAGCTCCGGGAATGGGCGTCGACCAACCTGGCGAACCTGCGGCTCCCGCCGGCCGGCCACCCGGTCGCGGCGCTGGTGGTCTCCGCCTTCGTCACCCAGGCGTCCCCGTGGGTGTGGCCGCCGCTCGCCCTGTCGACCTTCGCGGCGGTGTCGGCGCTGGGCGCCCGGCGCGCCGTGGCCCTGCTGGCAACGGTGCACATGGGCGTGTCCCTGGTGACGGAGGGGATGGTGTGGTGGAGGATCCGCCACGGTTCGCTGCCGGGCTCGGAGGCGCACACCCTGGACACCGGGCCGTCCTACCTGGTGGTCGCGGCGATGACGGTGGCGGTCCTGTGCGCCCGGCCGCTGTGGCTGCGCGGGGTGTGGCTGGTCCTGCTGGCCCTGGTCGCCCCCCGGCTGCTGGACGGCCTCGGTGAGGGCTCGTTCAGCGCCATCGGTCATCTGACGGCCTTCACGGTCGCCCTCGCGGCCGTCTGCGCCCACGGCTACCGGCGACGCCGGCCGTCCCCGGCCCCCGCGACGGCCTGATCCGGCGAGCCTCCCACCGGGCGTCGGGCCGATGACCGGAGCGTCGGGCCGATGTCGGAGGCGTTGGCTAGCCTGGCGCCATGCCTCTGCTGAGCCACACCGTGCTGACCGACCCGGAGTTCCTCGTCCCCTCGGTGCCCGACGCCCCGCCGGGCGGCGTCGCCTGGCTGAGGTCGTCCGTCGCCCGCTTCAGCAGCGGCGCGGCCCACCGGCGCCGGCGCGCGCTGGCGGTGGCCGAGCTGGCCTCCGTCGACCCGGACCGCCTCCGGCTGCGGGCGGCCGAGCGCGGGGACGGACCGGTCGAGGTGCTGGCCGAGGCGCTGGGCCTGCCCGCCGACGTCGCCGCCGACGTCGCCCTGGTGGCGAAGGCCTACCAGCCGCACACCGCCGTCACCGAGGAGGCCGATCGGGCGGTCGCCCGGCTGGTCGAGGCCTGCGGCGGGGTCGCCGACGAGGCCACGGCCAACCGGATCGGGCTGCTCGTCCAGGCGTGCGACGCGACCAGGGCCCTGGTGGCGAACAGCGTGGCCGGTCGGACCGACCCACCGGTGCCCCTGACCCGCCGGGTGGCGCCGGACGGCACCCTCGTGGAGGTCAGCCTGGCCGAGGCGCCGTTCGGGAGCGGTCCCCACGCCTGCCCCGGCCGGGAACACGCGCTGGCCCTGGCGGCCGGCCTGGTGGAGGCGGGGACCCGGTGAACACTTCCTTCCACGCCCTGCACCACGGCGACCTGCCTCTCCTGCTGCCCAACGCCTGGGACTTCGCGTCCGGCGCCGCGCTGGCCGCCGCCGGGTTCGCCGCCATCGGCACGACCAGCCTGGGCGTGGCTGCGGCCAACGGGCTGCCCGACGCTGCGGGGCTGGCCCGGGACGAGACCGTCGCGCTGGCGCGCAGGCTGGTCCGGCTGCCGTGTCCGGTGACGGTCGACATCGAGGCGGGCTTCAGCGCGGACCCGGAGGAAGTGGGCGACCTGGTAGCGGAGTTGGCCGAAGTCGGGATCGCCGGGGTCAATCTGGAGGACGGGCGCGGCGACCACCTCGCCGACCCCGGGGCCCAGGCGGCGCTGGTCCGGGCGGTGAAGCGCCGTGCACCCGAGGTCTTCCTCAACGCCCGTACCGACACCTACTGGCTGGACGTCGACGCCTCGGTCCCGGCGACCCTGGAGCGGCTGCGGCGGTATGTGGACGCGGGCGCCGACGGGGTCTTCGTGCCGGGCCTCGCCGGGGAGCAGGACATCCGCGCGGTGACCGCCGCGGTGCCGGTGCCGGTCAACCTGCTGCACCGGCCCGGGCTCGGGCTCGACCGGCTGGCCGAGCTGGGCGTGCGGCGGGTCAGCACCGGCTCCCTGCTCTTCCGGGCTGCCCTCCAGGCCACGGTCACCACCGCGGTCGCGGTCCGGGAGGGCGGGCCGCTGCCCGCCGGCATCCCTGGCTATGCCGAGGTCGACGCGCTCAGCCGGTAGGTCGCGTCCGGCGGCGGTGCGGCGTCCTCCGCCGCGCCGCCGCCGGACGCCCCCCCGGCCCCGGCTACTGCCCGGTGGTGAAGCCCTGCTGGCCGGCGTACTTCAGCGACGCGGTCTGCCAGGCCTGCAGCCCGCTGCTGAGCGTGGTCGAGGAGACGTACGCCTTGCCGACGGTGTCGTTGAAGATCGAGTTGGCGTAGGCCTGGAAGGGCAGGTACTGCCAGCCGGGGAGGACGTCCTGGGCGGACTGGGCGAAGATCTTGTTCGCCTGCTGGCCGCCGAAGTACGGGAACGCGGTGTCGAGGAAGGCGGGCGAGTTCAGGTCGGCGCTGGTGGCCGGGAAGGCGCCGCCCTTGATCCGGTCCTGGACACCGGGACCGGCGTTCGCGAACTGGATGAAGGCGTAGGCCAGGTCCTGGTCGTGGCTCGACTTCATCATCGCCAGCGAGCTGCCGCCGTTCTCGGCGCCGGCCGTCCCGCCCTGCTGCCACTGCGGCAGCGGCGCGACCCGCCAGTCACCGGACGCGGCCGGCGCTCCGGTGACGAAGTTGGCGGGCATCCAGGCGCCGGTCGCCAGGGTGGCGATGCTGCCGTCGGCCAGGCCCTTGTACCACTGGTCGCTCCAGGAGGTGATCGGCGCGACCAGGTGGCCGGAGATCAACTGCTGCCAGGTGCTCGCGAATTCGGTGCTGCCGGCGTCGCCGAAGTTGACCGAGACCTTGGTGCCGTTCACCGTGTACGGGTGCCCGCCGGCCTGCCAGATCATGCTGGTGGTGAAGCCGGCGTCGCCGGTGTCGTTGGTGATGTAGTCCGCAGGGTTCGCCCGGTGGAGCTTCTGGGCGTCCGCGACGTACTGCTGCCAGGTGGTGGGCACGGTCAGGCCGTACTCGTCGAAGACCTTCTTGTTGTAGAACAGCGCCATCGGCCCGGAGTCCATCGGCAGCGCGAAGACGCCGCCGTTGATGTCGACCGAGCTCCAGGGACCGGGGGTGAAGGTCTTCGAGAGGTCCTTGGCGCCGAAGCCGGACAGGTCCTGGAGCGACTTGCCGAGCGCGAACTGCCCGAGGGCGTAGTACTCGATCTGGGCGACGTCCGGGGCGCCCGAGCCGGCCTCGACCGCGTTCTGCAGCGCGGTGTACTGGTCGTTCCCGGTGCCCGCGTTCACCAGCTTGACGGTGACCTTGGGGTACTTGGCCTCGAAGTCGGCCACGACCTGCTTGAGGGTGGGCTCCCAGGCCCAGACGGTGATGGTGCCGCCCTTCTGCAGCGCGGCCTGCACGGCGGCGGCGGACGTGCCGGACCCGCCCGAGCCCGATCCGCCGGAGCCGGAGCCGGAGGAGGAGGAACTACAGGCCGTCAGGCTCAGTGCCGCTGCGCACAGCAGCCCGATGCCTCTGACGGCGTGGCGCGTGGTGCTTCTCATCGTGATCACTCCGAGGTCGGTCGAGGGAGGTGGAGGGAGGTGGCGGGAAGGGTGAAGGACGGTGAAGGTGCCGGGGGCGAGCAGGGGGGAGCTGCCCTGCGGCGGCGTGCACTGCCGCAGGGAGGTGCTGGGGAAGCGGTCGGCCGGGGTGCCGACGGTCACTCCTCGGGGGTCACTCCTTGACGCTGCCTGCCGACAGCCCCGACTGCCAGAAGCGCTGGAGCAGCAGGAAGGCGGCGACCAGCGGGACGATGGTCAGCAGGGAGCCGGTGATCACCAGGTTGAAGACGGGCTGTCCGCCCGCGGTCGACGCCTGGGCGTTCCAGGCGTTGAGGCCCAGGGTGAGCGGGTACCAGTCCGGGTCCTTGATCATGATCAGTGGCAGGAAGTAGTTGTTCCAGGTCGCGACCACGGTGAACAGCAGCACCGTGACGATGCCGGGCGCCAGCAGCGGCAGCGCGATCCGGAAGAAGGTGCGCAGCTCGCCCGATCCGTCCACCCGGGCCGCCTCCAGCAGCTCCTTCGGGACCGCCTCGGAGGCGAAGACCCACATCAGGTAGAGGCCGAAGGGCGAGACCAGCGAGGGGATGATCACTGCCCAGGGGGTGTTGGTGAGCCCCATCTGACTGAACATCAGGAAGGTCGGGACCGCCAGCGCGGTGCCCGGCACGGCCACGGCTCCGATCACGACGGCGAAGACGGACCGCTTGCCGCGGAAGTCGAACTTCGCCAGCCCGTAGCCGGCCAGCACCGCCAGCAGGGTCGCGCCGCCCGCGCCGAGGACCACGTACAGCAGGGTGTTGAGCAGCCACCGCAGGAAGATGTGGTGGTCGTAGCTCAGGGTCTGGCCGATGTTGTCCCACAGTGCGAACCGGCCGCTGAACCACAGGCCGGGCGAGCCGAGCAGATCGGCCTGGGTCTTGGTGGCGCTGATGACCAGCCAGGCCAGCGGCACCAGGGTGTAGAGGACGACCAGGCAGGAGAGCACGGTCAGGGCGGGGCTCCGGCGGGGCCGGTCCGCGGAGTGGCCGCGCCGTGGGGTGCGGAGGGCGGCCGGGCGGGGCCGGACCGGCCGGGGAGCGGCGGGGGCGGGTGCAGTGGACATCGCTCACGCCTCCTTTCGCATGCCGCGCAGCTGGAAGACGTAGGCGATGACCATGGTCAGCAGCCCGGTGATGATCGCGACCGTGGCGGCGTAGTTGTGCTGCTGGCCGGAGAAGGACAGCGAGTAGGTGTACAGGTTCGGGGTGAAGTAGGTGCTGATGGCGTTGGGGGCCAGGCTCTTGAGGATGCTCGGCTCGTTGAACAGCTGGAAGCTGCCGATGATCGAGAAGATGGTGGCGATGACCAGGGCGCCGCGGATGGCGGGCAGCTTGATCGCGGTGACGATGCGCCACTGCCCGGCGCCGTCGATCGACGCCGCCTCGTACAGCGCGTGCGGGACGACGCGCAGCGCCGCGTAGAAGATGAGCATGTTGTAGCCCATGAACTCCCAGGTCACGATGTTGCCGATGCTGGCGAGGACCAGGTGCGGGGAGAGCGGGTCCGGCAGGGTGACGCCGAAGGCGTGGTTCAGGTCGGCGACCAGCCCGAACTGCGAGCCGTACATGAAGCCCCACATCAGGGAGGCGACCACGGCCGGCACGGCGTAGGGCAGGAAGACGGTGATCCGGAAGAAGTTCATCCCGTAGAGCCGGCCGCTGTCCAGGGCGAGCGCCACCAGCAGTGCGATGCCCAGCATGATCGGCACCTGGACCGCCAGGAACAGCGTGACCCGGCCCAGCGCCGCCCAGAACTGCGGGTCGTCCATGGCCTGTTGGTAGTTGGCGAGGCCGACGAAGCTGTCGCCGCCGATCAGGCGGTCCTGGAACAGGCTGAGGTAGACCGAGTAGCCGATCGGGGCGAGGAAGACCAGGGCGAAGACCGCCAGGAACGGTCCGGTGAACCCCCAGCCGATCCAGCCGCGCGCCCAGCCCCGGCGCCGGCTGGGCCGGGCGGCACGACCTGGGGGTGCGGGTGTTGCGGAGACCGTCATAGCCTTCCTTCATCTTCGGACGTCCGACGAGATGGCAGTGCTCGAAGCCGCGAGGTGGTGCGGATGGTTGCGCGAAACTGCCCGGGTCGGTGATCGGGGAGCATGGATGTTTACGTAAACATCGCGTAACCTGATGCTTACATCGACCCCTGAGGGGCGTCAAGGGCCTCGTCTGCATCAAACTGCTTTCGTGACCCGGGTGAACCGGCCGAACAAGAGAGGGACAGCGTGAAGGAAGCAGCCTCAGAGGGGTCCGACTCCGCGAGTTCCGGCGCTCCGGTCCGGTCCCCGCGTCGGCGGCCGGGGGCCTCGATGGCGGATGTGGCGCGCCGCGCGGGCGTCTCGTCCCAGACCGTCTCCCGGGTCTCGAACGGACACACCGGGGTGGTCGAGGAGACCAGGCAACGGGTGCTGACGGCGATGCAGGAACTGGGCTACCGGCCCAACAGCGCCGCCCGCGCCCTCAAGCACGGCGAGTTCCGCACCCTCGGCGTCATCCTGTTCACCCTGTCTACCACCGGCAACGTCCGCACCCTGGAGGCCATCGCCGACTCCGCCGCCAGGGAGGGCTACGCGATCACCCTGCTGCCGGTGGCCATGCCGACCCGGGACGGTGTGCACGGCGCCTTCACCCGGCTCGGCGAGCTGGCGGTGGACGGCATCATCGTCATCATGGAGGTCCACCTCCTCGACTCGTCCACCATCTCGCTGCCGCCGCACGTCCAGGTCGTGGTCGTCGACTCCGACGCCGGCGCCCGCTACAGCGTCGTCGACGCCGACCAGCGGGGCGGCGCACAGGCGGCGGTGCGGCACCTGCTCGACCTCGGCCACCGCACCGTCTGGCACCTCGCCGGACCGGCGGACTCGTTCGCGGCGCAGCGCCGGACCGACGCCTGGCGGGACGTGCTGGAGCAGGCCGACCGCTCCGTCCCCGAGCTGCTGCACGGCGACTGGTCCGCCGAATCCGGCTACCGGGCCGGACAGTCGCTGCCGGAGGAGTGCACCGCGATCTTCGCCGCCAACGACCAGATGGCACTGGGCCTGCTCCGCGCGCTGAACGAGCGCGGCCGACGGGTCCCCGAGGACGTCAGTGTCGTGGGCTTCGACGACATAGCGGAGGCCGCCTCCTTCATCCCGCCGCTGACCACGGTGCACCAGGACTTCGCCGAGGTCGGCCGACGGTGCGTCGACGGGGTGCTGCGCCAGATCCGCAACAACGCCACCGAGTACGGCGTCACGCTGGTGCCGACCCGGCTCGTCGTCCGGGACAGCACGGCGCCGCCGCCCGTCGGCCGTTGACCGCCGCTCGCTGACCGCCGGCCGCCGCTCGCTGACCGCCACCGGACCCGCAGCCCGCAGGCTGCGGGTCCGCCGCGTCCGCCGCTCGCGCCGGCCGGTCGCGCCTGCCGGTCGCGCCTGCCGGTCCCGGGCCTGACGCGACATCAGTGGATGACGGTGCATCAAGCAGTGGTGTGCGGACCCGCCGGGCCGGTGCACGGCCCCGCGACGGATCCTGTTCCGACCCTTGACACCCTCGCGTCACCGAGGCAACACTCTCCATCGACAGCGATGGTTACGTAAACATAGGCGCCCGTCGGCGAACGCGTCCCAGAGCCGACTGGTTTCGCCGACCGTCGCTGCCGCTCCCCGCTCCCCGCTCCGCCCCGACCGACGCCGCAGACCCGGACCGTCCGCGCCGTCGGCACGCCGCCACCGCAGGCCGCTGCCCCGGCTGCTCCGCGCCGGATCCCAGCGGGCTGCCCCGGCGCCACGGCAACCGCCTCGACTTTCGGCGCCCACCCGACGCCAGGAAGAGATGACGCATGCAAAGAAACTCCCTCCCGAGCCGCCGCCGGCGAAGGCCGATGGTGCCCCTGCTGCTGTCCACCGTGCTCTGCCTGGGCGTGCCGGTGATCGCAGCCGCCTCGCCGGCGGCGGCCAACGCACCGGCGACCGCCACGCCGGGGACGCACGCGCCGGCGTCGACCACGGAGGTGACGGACACGCCGGGGAGGACCACGCCGAAGACCACCGCAGGGCGGACCACCGCACCGGCCACCACGGCCGCTGCGACGGCCCCCGTCGTCGAGATCTCCCCGGCCGCAGCGCAGACCATCTCCAACATCGGTGCCTCCGGGGCCTGGTGGGTCAACGACCTGGACTCCTTCGCCCCGGCGGTCCAGGCGCAGGCCGCCCGACTCCTGTTCTCCCGCTCCGGACTGCAGCTCAGCTCCTACCGCTACAACATCGGCGGCGGCGGAACCGGCGTGACCGTCCCCGACCGGGCGCCGCAGAGCTTCCTCCGGCCCGACGGGAGCTACGACTGGAGCCAGGACCCGGGCGGCCAGTACTTCCTCAAGGCCGCTGCCAAGGACGGTGTCCCGAGCCTGATCGGCTTCGTCAACAGTGCGCCCGCGTCGATGACCACCAACGGCCAGAGCTGCTCGGGCTACCTGGACGCGGCCGACGAGGCCGCCTACGGCAGCTACCTGGCCACGGTCGTCAAGCACTTCGACGGCCAGGGCGTGCACCTCGGCTATGTCAGCCCGATGAACGAGCCGGACGCGACCACGGGATGCGGCCAGGAGACCATGCTGGTCCCGGTCGGCCAGCGCGGCGCCGTCGTCCGCGCGGTCGGTTCCGCACTGGTCGCGCAGCACACCGGCGCGCAGGTGATCGCGGACGAGTCCAGCCTGCTCTCGGAGTTCGACAGCAACACCCAGACCTGGTTCTACGAGCCCGGCACCGCACAGTACGTCGCCGCGCTCGCCCACCACACCTACGACGACCCCGGCGACGGCACCATGGAGCAGGCCGCCGCGGTCGGCCGGCAGACCGGCGAGCCGACCTGGGCGACGGAGATCTGCTGCTTCGACTCCGGGGGCGGCTGGTCCGGGGGCTACGACCCGGGCATCGACAGCGCCCTGGCGATGTCCCAGATCATCTACAACGACTTCACCGTGACCCATGACTCGGCCTTCCAGTGGTGGGAGGCGCTGTCCAACGCCATCGGCTGCGACCCGAAGGCGGACCCGTCCTGCGCCGGCACGTCCAACTCGGCGGGCTGGAACGACGGACTGATCTACTACGACCCGAACTTCGCCGCCGACGGCAACCAGCAGCTGTACCTGACCAAGCGCTACTACGCGCTCGCCCAGTACAGCAAGTACGTCCGGCCGGGAGCCGTGCTGCACAACGCCCTCGGCGCGCCGGGCGGGGTCCAGGTGTCCGCCTACCAGTCGGGCCGGAACTGGACCGTGGTGGTCAACAACCAGAACACCACCGCCTCCTCCGTCTCCCTGCACATCGGGACCGGCCAGGGGCTCTCGGCCACCGGCTCCTACCGCACCAGCGCCACCGAGAACCTGGCGGCGGTGTCGAACCCGACGGTGAGCGGAGCCACGGCCACGGCTCAGCTCCCCGCGCAGTCGATCACCACCTACACCTTCCGGCAGACCGGCACCGTCCGGCACGCCGCGATCACCGGCTCCTGGCAGGGCGTCCAGTCCGGCAAGTGCCTGGACCTGACCGGCGGCGTCGAGTCGGCCGGCTCCCAGGCGGTCATCTCCACCTGCTCCGCGAGCGGCAGTCAGAGCTGGACCGCGACCGCGACCGGCACCCTCCAGCTCGGCACCGGCACCGGCGCCTGCCTGGCCCCGTACGCCGGCGGCACCGCCGACGGCACCGACGCGGCGGTCTACCCCTGCAACGGCTCCGCCGCCCAGCAGTGGAGCACCAACGCCGACGGGTCGATCACCAACGCGCTCACCGGCCAGTGCCTGGAGGTCTACAGCCAGGGGCGCGGCGACGGCAGCGCGGTCGACCTCTACACCTGCAACGGCGGCCCCAACCAGCAGTGGACCCACGTGCCGCCGCCGGTGGTGCCCGCCGGAGCGCTCGCGCCGGGGCTGACCGCGACCGACACCAGCGGCAACGCGCTGCAACTGCACGGCCTGGGCATCATCGAGTCCGGCTCGACCTGGTACGGCTTCGGCGAGGACAAGTCCGGGGAGAACTCCGGCGATGCCGCCTTCCAGGACATCCCCTGCTACAGCAGCACCGACCTGACCCACTGGACGCTGCGGGGCCGCGCACTGACCCAGCAGCCCAGCGGCGACCTCGGCCCGAACCGGGTGGTCGAACGCCCCAAGGTCATCTACAACCCCTCGACGCACACCTATGTGATGTACATGCACATCGACAACAGCTCCTACTCGGAGGCCAAGGTCGGCGTCGCGACCAGTGCCACCCCCTGCGGCCCCTACGCCTACCGGGGCAGCTTCCAGCCGCTCGGATTCCAGAGCCGTGACCTGGGCCTGTTCCAGGACACCGACGGGACCGCGTACCTGCTCAGTGAGGACCGCGCCAACGGCCTGCGCATCGACCGGCTCTCCGCCGACTACCTCTCGGTCGCCTCGGCCGTCGCGGTGCTGCCCGACTACGAGGCCCCGGCGATGGTCAAGGTCAACGGCACCTACTTCCTGCTCGGCTCGCACCTCAGCGGCTGGAGCACCAACGACAACGACTACGCCACCGCCACCAGCCCGGCCGGTCCCTGGTCGGGCTTCCGGACCTTCGCCCCGGCCGGGACCGACACCTACAACAGCCAGACCGCCAACATCATCACCGTCCAGGGCACTTCGGGAACCTCCTACATCTACGCCGGCGACCGCTGGAACACCTCCGCCTTGGGCAACTCGGCGCTGGTGTGGCTGCCGATGACCATCAGCGGCACCACCCTGACGGTCGGCTGGCAGAACACCTGGAGCGTGGACGCCGCCGCAGGCACCTGGTCCGCCGGGGCCGCCAACCCGCCCGACTCCGGCTACACCATCACCAACGCCAACAGTTCGCTGGTGATGGACGCCGACGGCACCGCCGCCGGCAGCCCGGTCGTCCAGTCCGCGCCGCAGAGCCAGGACCCGGACCAGCGCTGGAAGCTGACCAGGCTCAGCGGCAACGTCTACACCGTCACCGACAGCGGCAGCGGCGACTGCCTGGAGGTGCCCGGCAGTTCCACCGTCCAGGGCGCCCAGCTCGACCAGGCGGCCTGCACCGGCGGCAGCAACCAGCAGTGGGCCCTCGACGCGTCCGGGAACTACGGCTCCCCGACGAACGCGGGCTTCACCCTGGTGAACCTCGCCAGCGGCTGGGTCGCCGACGTCTCCGGCCAGTCCACCTCCGCCGGAGCAGCCGTCATCCAGTGGGCCGACAACGGCGGCAACAACCAGATCTGGAACCTGGCCGCCGCCTGACCGCCTGACCGCCTGAACCCTTGCCAACCGGGCCCGGCGGGTATTCAATGTTCGGAAAGTACTGAACATTGAATACCCGACCGGGCGGCGGCACGACCATGGACAGCGCGACGACGGAGCAGCAGAGCCGACGGCAGTACGCCGAGGAGTTCGGGCTGCTCTACTCGAACATGGGCATGCCGCCGGCCTACGGCAAACTCCTCGGCTGGCTGCTGGTCTGCGATCCACCGGTGCAGAGCAGCACCGAACTGGCGGAGGCGCTCCAGCTGTCCAAGGGCTCGGTCTCGACCGGCATGCGGATGCTGGAGGGCTCCAAGCTGGCGCGGCGCGTGGTGCGCCCCGGCAGGCGCGGCCACGCCTACGAGCTGCTGCCCGATGCGCTGATCACGGCCACCTCCGACGCGGGGGCGCTGTGGTCGACCATGAGCGCGCTGATGCAGCGCGGCGTCGAGCTCAGCGGCGGCGAGGACGCGCCGGAGGCGCAGCGGACCCGGATCGCCCGGGACTACTTCGCCTTCATCGCCCGGCGCGTCCCGGAGCTGATCGAGGAATTCAAACGCGACAACGGGCTGTGACCACCCACCCGTCCGCCACAGGTGACAACAGGAGTCCCGATGGTCGAACCCGCCGTCGAAGCCGCCGGGCTGGTCAAGCGGTACGGGAACGCCCGCACCGGCAGGACCGCCCTGTCCGGCCTCGACCTCACCGTGGACCGGGGCGAGGTGTTCGGATTCCTGGGCCCCAACGGCGCGGGCAAGACCACCACGATCCGGCTGCTGCTCGACCTGATCCGCCCGACCTCCGGCACCCTGCGCGTGCTGGGCGCCGATCCGCGTGACGCCGTCGCCACCCGGGGACGCATCGGCTACCTGGCCGGCGACTTCCGGATCGACGGCCGCCAGACCGGACGCGAGGCGCTGACCTACCTCGGCGATCTGCGCGGCGGCGTCCCGGCGGCCCGGATCGGCGAACTCGCCGAGCGGCTCGACCTCGACCTCGGCCGGAGGATCAGCACCCTCTCCAAGGGCAACCGGCAGAAGGTCGGTGTGGTCCAGGCCTTCATGCACCGCCCCGAACTGCTCGTCCTCGACGAGCCGACCAGCGGCCTGGACCCCTTCCTCCAGCAGCGGTTCGTCGAGCTGGTGCGGGAGGCCGGGGCCGACGGCCAGACCGTCTTCATGTCCTCGCACGTGATGAGCGAGGTGCAGCAGACCTGTCACCGGGTCGGGATCATCCGCGAGGGCCGGCTGGTCACCGTCGCCGACGTCGACGCGCTGCGCAGCCAGGCCCGGCGCAAGGTCGAGATCGTCTTCGCCGGGAGCGTCGACCCTGCCGCGTTCGAGGCCCTGCCGCAGCTCCAGAACGTCACCGTAGAGCAGACGGCCGGCGGCAGTGTGCTCCACACGCTGCTCGCCGGCAGCCCGGACGGGCTGGTGAAGGCGGCGGCCCGGTACCAGGTCACCAGCCTGCTGGCCGAGGAGCCGGAGCTGGAAGAGATCTTCTTCACCTTCTACGAGCGCGGGGACCAGAAATGACCGTGTTCCGCAAGCATCTGACGGACAATCGGCGCGGCTTCCTGGGCTGGGCGCTGGCGATCACCGCCGTCGCCGTCATGTACTCCTCGCTGTGGCCGGTGCTCGGCGACAACGCCGGCCTGACCAACGCGATCAACGGCTTCCCGGCGGCCATGCGCGACGCCTTCCACCTGGACGACTACGGGACCGCGCCGGGCTACTTCGGCTCCTCGGTCTTCGGGCTGGTCGTCCCGGTGCTGGTCGCGGTCTTCGCCATCGCCGCCGGGACCAGGGCGGTGGCCGGCGACGAGGAGGCCGGGACGCTGGACCTGGTGATGGCCCACCCGGTGGGCCGGGTGCGGCTGGCCGTCTCCCGGCTGCTGGCGGTGGTGGCCGCCGTCGCCGGGACCGGGCTGGTGCTGCTGCTGGCCGAGCTGGCCATCCGGGTCCCGGCGCGGTTCAGCAGCATCAGCGTGCTGAACCTGACCGCGATCTGCGTCCAGCTGGTGCTGTTCGGCGTCTGCTTCGCCGCCATGGCCTTCGGCATCGGGGCCGGCACCGGACGCCGGCTCCACGCGATCGTCGGCGGCGCCTACCTGGCGCTGGCGTCCTACCTCTGCGACTCGTTCCTGCCGCAGATCAAGGGGCTGGGCTGGCTGCAGAGCCTCTCGCCGTTCGACTGGTACCTCGGCGGCGAGCCGCTGCGGCACGGCTTCCAGTGGTTCCACTGCGCACTGCTGGTCGGCACCGCCCTCTGCTTCGCCGGGGCCGGGATCTGGGGCTTCAGCCGCCGCGACCTCGGCCAGGGCGGCTGAGGCCGACCGCACCGGGCCGCCGACTGAACTCGAACGAATATTCGAACGGCGCGTACCCTGGATGGCATGACGGTAGCTCTCCAGGGATCCCTGTTCTCGGCGGCGGACACGGTCGGCCCCGGCAGCCTCGCCGGGCTGCGCCGCACCGTGCTCGGGCACGGGGCGTGGATCGACGTGCTGCCGGGCTGGCTGTCCGGGGCCGACGCGCTGTTCCAGTCCCTCGCCGCGTCCGTCCCCTGGCAGGCCGAGCGCCGGGAGATGTACGAGCAGGTGGTCAGCGTCCCCCGGCTGCTGGCCCGCTACGGCGAACGCGACCCGCTGCCGCACCCGGCCCTGGCCGAGGCCCGCGCCGCACTGAACGCGCGGTACGCCGCCGAGCTCGGCGAGCCCTTCCGCACGGCCGGCCTCTGCTACTACCGCGACGGCCGGGACAGCGTCGCCTGGCACGGCGACCGGATCGGCCGGGGCAGCCGGCAGGACACCATGATCGCCATCCTCTCCGTCGGCGAGCCCCGCGCCCTGCTGCTCCGGCCGCGCGGCGGCGGCGCGCCCTCGCTGCGCCGGGCCCTGGGCCACGGCGACCTGCTGGTGATGGGCGGCTCCTGCCAGCGCACCTGGGACCACGCGGTCCCGAAGGCATCCAGACCGGTCGGCCCCCGGATCAGCATCCAGTTCCGCCCGAGGGGCGTCTCCTGACCATCCTCGACCGAGCGCCCCCTGCCGGCGGGACCCTGTAGCGGACCGGGGGTCGACCGGGACTCGGCCACCCGCATCGGTTCGCCGGGGGTGAACGGCTCATCGCCTGACCGGCGTTCGGATATTCGTTTTGTGCAGCGCCGAGTGGGCTCTACTGTGGCGCGGTGACAACTCAGGTGATCATTCTCAACGGTGGCTCCAGCTCGGGGAAGTCCGGGATCGTCCGGTGCCTGCAGTCGGTCCTGCCGGACCCGTGGCTGGCCTTCGGCTGCGACTCGTTCGTCGAGGCCCTGCCCGCCCGGATGCGGGCGTCGGACAGCGGCATCGTGTTCGCGGCGGACGGCGGGGTGAGCATCGGGGCGGAGTTCCGGGCACTGGAGCTGGCCTGGACGGAGGGCGTCGCGGCGACGGTCAGGGCCGGTGCCAAGGTCATCGTCGACGAGGTCTTCCTGGGCGGCGCGGCGTCCCAGCAGCGGTGGCAGCGGGCGCTGGGCGGACTGGACGTCCTGTGGGTCGGGGTCAGGTGCGAGAGCGGGGTCGCCGCAGGCCGTGAGGTCGCACGCGGAGACCGCGCCCTGGGGATGGCCGCTTCGCAGGCGGAGCTGGTGCACACGGGGGTGGTCTACGACCTGGAGGTCGACACGACCCGCACCGAGTCGCTCGCCTGCGCACGGGCCATCGCCGCCCACATCGGCTGATCGCCGGATCGGCTCCCGGGCCCCAGGTCGGCAAACTATAATTTCAGTCAGAGTTTCAGAGTGGAGATCCGGCACCGAAGAGGAACGAGCCTGTGGCCGACCGCAGAACACAGATCATGCAGGCCGCCGCACGGCTCATCGCCCGGCGTGGGGTCCGTGGCCTCCGGGTCGAGGAACTCGCCGCCGAGGCCGGTGTCTCCACGGCCCTCATCTACTACCACTTCAAGCACCGCCTGGGCATCCTCCGGGCGACCCTGGAGTTCATCAACGACCGCGCCGACAGCTACACCGCCGAGCGCGATCCGGACGCCGCGCCGCTGGATGCCCGGGGCGAGCTCGAACAGACACTGCTGCTCGAACTGCAGGACATCCCCGAGGTGCGCGAGAACAGCACCGCCTGGGGTGAGCTGCGGGCCAGCGCGGTCTTCGACCTCGAACTGCGCGAGGACGTGGCCAGGTCCACGCTGGTCTGGATCCAGGACATCGCCGAACTGCTCGGCCACGCCCGCCCGATGGCCGGCGCAGCCGCCCTGGCGATGTCCGCCGAGCGGCTGACCGCGCTGCTGGAGGGCCTGAGCGGCCGCTGGCTCAGCGGCAGCCTCCCGCTGGCCCACGCGCGCGAACTGGTCAGCGGCGCGGTCGACGCCGAACTGGCCCACCTGGCCGGCTGAGCTCCCTACCTCGGGGCGCTGAACCAGCGCCAGTCCTCGCCCAACCGGGGGTGGCCCGGAAGCGCGGCACGACCGGTGGCCCACAGCAGCGTCCGCCAGCGCGGGGTGTCCTCCGGCGCGTGCGGGAACAGCCGCACCAGCGTCAAGGTGTCGAGTGCGGTCGCTGCGGTGCTCGCGGGCTCGCTCATCGGCTTCTGGTCCACGCCAAGCCCGGGTGCGCCCCGCGTCCACCGGGGAGACTCTGGAACCATGAGCACTCAGCCCGAATCGACCGAACGCCCGCTTCCGGGTCCGACCGTCGCCCACCTCTCGCCGACGCGGCTCGGAGCTCTTGCCGCACTGGCGTTCTCCCGCGCCGGCCAGGCTCAGCAGGAACTGCTGACCGCAGCCGACGAGAAGGGTGGGGACCGCGCCGTGGTGGAGACGGCGCTGATGACGAGGCCGCCGATCCTGCACGCGGCAGACCTGGCACGCGGCTGACGGGGGGAGCACTCCGAGGCGATCGCTGGGGCACCGCCGAAGCACCGACCGCTGCGGTCCGTCGTGGGCCGGCCAGGTGGGCCGCCACCGATCTGACTGCCCCGGCGGAGGGCAGCAGACTGGGCGACAATGTCGGTACCGCCGTCAGGGTCCCGCCTCAGCCGGTTGGTGGCGTGAGGTCCAGGACGCGGGCCTGTCCGCTCCAGCGGTCGGGGTCGGTGGTGGCGACGAAGGCGCCATCGGGGCGCTCGGGGTTCGGCTGGGCGGTGTGGCGGCAGTGGGCCAGGGACCAGGTGGTGTCCCGGGCCAGTGCCAGGACGGCGGGCAGGTCGAGGTCGACGACGGTGATGCCTGGCAGCGCGGCCAGGTGGTCGGCGGTGCCAGGCCGGGCCCGGTCGGCCTCCACCAGAGCACAGGCCGGTGCGTAGAGATACCACCCGGGTTCGGCGTGGGCGCGGTGGATCAGCCGGGAGGCCAGAACGTTGCCACGGCCGGCGGCGACCATCGCGGTCTCATCCAGCACCACGTGGACGCCGTCGCTCATGCGGTGGATCGACCCATGCGGCGATCGAGCTCAGCGTCCAGGGCGCGCTGCTGGTCGCTGTCGGGGGCGTAGCCGTTCCACTCGTGGAGGGCAGCGCGCGCCGCCTCGGCGCGCTGGGCGCGCTCAGCCGGGGTCAGTACGTTGTCGGCCAGGCGGGCGAGGTAGGCGCGCAGGGACAGGCCCTCGCTCTCGGCGACCTCGGCCAGGCGGTCGCGTGCCTCGGCGGGGATGCGGATGTTGGCGTCAGTCACAGCAGGCTCCTTCCGAAGCGTCCATCATACGGGTACGGGTACGTACCCGTATGCCACATCCACACACTCCCAACGCCTGCGTCCAGGCGTCTCCGGTGCCACTGCCCGGGTCCGGGTTCCGTCGAGATCGAGCTGGTGCGAAGGCCCCGCCGGGCTACGAACCCGCAGAGGACGAACAGCCGGTCGGCCACTGAGCCTCTCAGCCCTGCCCCATGTCCGTTGTTGAGGGTCTCCGTGCTCATGGCCGAAATCCATCGGACTGTCGTCCGCCCGGTCGCAGCTCCGGCGCAGGGGAGCGAACGGAACCGCAGAGGCTTGATCCTCGAACGGGCCAGGTCGTCCGCCGGCTGTGTCCCGGCATTCCTGCCAGGACACAGCGGAAGGGGACTCAGAGGAAGTAGAGGCGGTTGAGGGTGACGGTGTCGGCGGCGTGGGATTGGAGGGGTTCGCCGTCGAGGGTGACGAGTCCGGTGGTGGGGTGGACGTCGATGGTGCCGAGGCGGTGGTTGCGGTGCATGTTGCGGGGGCCGATGTCGCGGGTGTGTTTGACGGGGACGCGGCGGCGGCGGGTGGGGAGGTGGTCGCCGTTGTCGATGGCGGCTTGGGCGACGAAGGCGACGGAGATGTCGGCGGGGGTGGAGCCGTGGGCGCCGAAGAGGGGTCCGAGGACGAGGGGTTCGCAGCGGTCGGTGGAGGCGTTGGGGTCGCCGGTGACGCCGAAGGCGGGGAAGCCGGCTTTGAGGACCATTTGGGGTTTGGCGCCGAAGTGGTCGGTGCGCCACAGGACGATGTCGGCGAGTTTGCCGGGTTCGATGGAGCCGATTTCGTGGGCGAGGCCGTGGGCGATGGCGGGGTTGATGGTGAGTTTGGCGATGTAGCGCAGGACGCGTTCGTTGTCGTCGCCGCTGTTGGTGTCGCCGTAGGAGTCGGTGCCGTCGAGGGGGCCGAGTTCGTGTTTCATTTTGCCGGCCATGGCGAGGGTGCGGCGGACGGTTTCTCCGGCGCGGCCCATGCCTTGGGCGTCGCTGCTGGTGATGCCGATGATGCCGAGGTCGTGGAGGATGTCTTCGGCGCCCATGGTGCCGGCGCGGATGCGGTCGTGGGCCATGGCGGCGTCGCCGGGGAGGTCGGTTTTGAGGTCGTGGGCGGAGACGATCATGCCGAAGCCTTCGCCGAGGGCGTCGCGGCCGTAGGGGAGGGTGGGGTTGGTGCTGGAGGCGATGATGTTGGGGACGCCGGCCATTTTGAGGACGTTGGGGACGTGTCCGCCGCCGCAGCCTTCGATGTGGTAGGCGTGGATGGTGCGTCCGGCCAGGACGGCGAGGGTGTCTTCGACGGAGAGGCATTCGTTGAGGCCGTCGGTGTGGAGGGCGACTTGGACGTCGTGGTCGTCGGCGACGCGGAGGGCGGTGTCGAGGGCGCGGGTGTGGGCGCCCATGTCTTCGTGGACTTTGAAGCCGCAGGCGCCGCCTTCGGTGAGGGCTTCGGTGAGGGGTGCGGGGTTGCTGGAGGAGCCGCGGGCGAGGAAGCCGATGTTGACGGGCCAGGCGTCGAAGGCGTTGAAGGCGTGGCGCAGGGCCCAGGGGGAGTTGACGCCGACGCCCCAGACGGGTCCGAATTCCTGGCCGATGATGGTGGTGGTGCCGGAGGCGAGGGAGGCTTCCATGATGCGGGGGGAGAGGAGGTGGACGTGGGTGTCGATGGCGCCGGCGGTGGCGATGAGTCCTTCGCCGGAGACGATGGTGGTGCCGGTGCCGACGGTGATGTCGATGTTGTCGAGGGTGTCGGGGTTGCCGGCGCGGCCGATGGCGGTGATGCGGCCTTCGCGGATGCCGATGCTGGTTTTGCGGATGCCTTGGACGGCGTCGATGAGTAGGACGTTGGAGATGACGAGGTCGCAGGTGTCGCGGACGGCGGCGGCTTTGAGGTGGAGTCCGTCGCGGGCGGTCTTGCCGAATCCGGCGAGGAACTCGTCGCCGGGGTGTTGGGAGTCGGACTCGACGCGGACGATCAGTCCGGAGTCCCCGAGCCTGACCCGGTCCCCCGCCCGCGGACCGTGCACCGCGATGTAGTCGAGCGGGTCGGTCGACTCAGCGGCGACAGCGCCGGCCCGGCCGTGGCAGCCTGCGGTGTCGGTATGACGTCCAGTCACGATCCGGCCTCCGTGTACTCGGTGAGGTAGCCCGTGGCGCGGGCCTTGGTGAGGGCGGCCTCGCGGGCGCCGGGGGCGTCCAGCGGGCCGTCGACCAGTCCGGCGAAGCCGATGGCGATCCGCGCGCCGCCGATCGGCAGCAGTCCGACCTCGACCGTCGTACCGACGTCGAAGCGGACGGTGGAGCCGGCCGGGACGGCCAGTCGCATCCCGTACGCGGCGGAGCGGTCGAAGGCCAGCCGTGGGTTGGCCTCGAAGAAGTGGAAGTGCGAGGAGACGCTGATCGGCACCGCCGCCCGGTTGCGCACCGGCAGCCGCACCACCGGCGCGGCGGGCTCGTAGCCCGCGCCGTCGCCGGGGATGGCCGCGCCGGGGGCGTCCGGGCCGAGCGGGACCGCGCCGTGGAACGGGCTGTCGATGACGCAGAGCCGGGTGCCGTCGTCGAACACCGCCTCCACCTGGAGCTGGGTCAGCACGTCCGGGACGCCGGGCAGGACGTCGTCCGCGCCGAGCACGGCCCGCCCGGCGGCGATGGCCTCGGCCAGCCGGCGGCCGTCACGGGCCGCCTCGCAGACGGTGTCCGCTATCAGCGCGCTCGCCTCCGGGACGTTGAGGCGCAGCCCGCGCGCGCGGCGGGTGCGGGCCAGTTCGGCCGCTGTGAAGATCAGCAGCCGGTCCCGCTCGGTCGGTATCAGTCGCATGGTGCCTCGTCTGGGAGGGAGTTGAGAGGTGGGATGGAGAGGGACCGTCAGGCGGCGGGGGTGCCGGGCTGGTCGTGGGTGGAGCAGTGGTGACGTCGCGCAGCAGTCGGGCATCGCCCTGTGCCTGCACTGTGCCACTGACTGAAAAGTCAGTCAAGAATGACGACGCGCACCACCGGCCGGGTGAGCCAGGGTGAGCCAGGGCGTGCCCGGGGGCGCTACGGGCGGCTCAGCTCCAGGTCGATGGCCTCGCGGAGCAGTCGCCGGGCGTGGTCGAGCGGGATCGAGCCGCTGTGCCAGCGCACGCTCAGCCCCTCCAGCAGGCAGGTCAGCCGCTCGGCGGCGGCCGCGTGCGCCGGGGCGGTGCCGGCCGGGCGGGCCTGGCCGAGCAGCTCGGCGATCTCGTGCACCCAGCTGAGCGTGGCCTTGGCCAGGTCCTCGCGGAGCTCGGGCTCGAAGGCCGCGCTGGCCCGGAGCTCCCCCCAGGCGATGCTGTTCTCGCGGACCTCCGGGACGTCCTGGAGCTCCAGCAGCAGGGCCTGCTCCAGGTCGGTCCGCGGGTCGGGCTCGCCGGTGCCGGCGTCCCGCTCGGCGGTGTAGCGGTCCGCGCGGTCGTTGATGAACTCCAGCGTCCGGTGCAGCAGGCCGGCCCGGTCGGTGAAGTGGTAGTAGATCAGCGCGACGGACACCTCCGCCTCTGCCGCGAGTTCGGCCACGCGCAGGCCGCGCACGCCCCGGCGGGCGATGACGCGGGTGGCGGCCCTGAGGATCTCGGTTCGACGGTCTGGCACGGGCCTACTCTAGTCGGACGAGCGCACAACCTGATTGTTCTTTCAGAATCCGGGCCGGATCCGGGATTCCGCCGGGTGGAACGCGGCGGCGGCAGGGGAGTCCGACGGTGCCCATGTCCGGATTCACCGGCTATGACGGCAATAGAATGGACAAGGAATCCCGCCCTCCATGTATTGACTGAAGTTTCAGTTCGGTGCAGGATTCGGGGCACCACCGCTCCTGTCCCACTGCCGGTGAGGGTTTTCGGGCCGGCGGGCCCGAGCCCGGCCCACCGCCGACAGGACTGCAACAGGGCCGGAAGCGGCCGGAACACCTGAACCGAACCGACAGTGCGCAGCAACCGCGCACAAGGGGAGAACCACCATGACTCTGCGTATGCCCGCCGAGTGGACCGAGCACGAGCGCTGCCTGATGGCCTGGCCGACCCGGGCCGAGCTGTGGGGCGACGCCCTGGAGGAGGCCCGGAGCGAGTACGCCCAGGTGGCTCGCGCCATCGCCGGGTTCGAACCGGTCACCATGGTCGCCTGCCCGGGGCAGGGCGCGGACGCCGCCGCCCGCTGCGGGGAGGGCGTCGAGGTGCTGGAGCTGCCGATCGACGACTCCTGGTTCCGCGACTCCGGACCGATCTTCGTGACCGGTCCGGACGGCGAGCGCGCCGGGGTGGACTTCCGCTTCAACTCCTGGGGCGAGAAGCACTTCCCCTGGGACACCGACGACCGGATCAGCGCCGCGCTGCTGGAGCACTTCGGCGTCACCCGCCACGAGTCCTCGATGATCCTGGAGGGCGGGGCGATCACCGTGGACGGGGAGGGCACGCTGATCACCACCGAGCAGTGCCTGCTCAACCCCAACCGCAACCCGGGGCTGAGCCGGGAGCAGATCGAGGCCGAGCTGATCGCGCGGCTCGGCGTCACCAAGGTGATCTGGCTGCCCTACGGCGGCCTGGACGACTACGAGACCGACGGGCACGTCGACGGCGTCTGCGCCTTCGTCGCCCCCGGCAGGGTCGTGGTGCAGCTGCCGAGCGACCCGGCCCACCCCGACTTCGAGCGGATGCGGGCCAACCGCGCCGTGCTGGAGACGGCGACCGACGCCCGAGGGGAGCGGCTGGAGATCGTCGACCTGCCGCAGAGCGCGTTCGTCGACGTCGAGGGCAAGCGCACGGAGGTCGGCTACCTCAACTTCTACATCGCCAACGGCGGGGTCGTCGTCCCGGTCGCCGGGGTGCCCGAGGACGAGGCGGCGCTGGCCGTCATCGCCGCCGCGCTGCCGGGACGCAAGGTCGTCGGCGTCCGCTCCCGGGTGATCGCCTTCGGCGGCGGCGGCGTCCACTGCATCACCCAGCAGGTGCCGGTGGGCGGGTCCGCCGGCTGAGCCGTCCCGCCCCGCCGCACCTCCGTCCCGTCCGTCGTCCGTCGTCCGTCGCGCGTGAGAGCGAGAGCACCGATGCCAAGAATCCTGCCCCGGCCCGTACCGGGGCACCGGTCCCATGGATCCCGTCGCCGTCTCGGCGCCGCCTGCGCGGCGGCGGCCGCTCTCGGGCTGGTGGCCGCCTGCGCCGGGCCGCCCGCCGGCACCGCCGCCGGGAACGCCGAGGCCTTCAAGCTGTCGGCGTCCACCCCCGTCCCCAAGGGCGACCTGGCCTCGTTCAGCTGGGCCATGTACGCGGAGCCGCTGACCCTGGACTACGCGATGGCCTTCGACTACCCGTCGAACACCATCCTGGCCAATGTCTGCGAGAGCCTGATGAAGTGGACGCCGCAGCTCAAGGAGGTGCCGGGGCTCGCCGAGAGCGAGGTCAACCCGAACCCGCTCACCTACGTCTACAACCTGCGCCCCGGCGTCCACTTCGACGACGGCAGCGTGATGACCTCCGCCGACGCGGTCTACAGCCTCGACCGGCAGCTGAACCCCAAGATCGGGGCGGCCTGGGCGGGCGTCTTCCAGAACGTCGCCTCGATCACCGCCACCGGTCCGCTCCAGGTCACGGTGAAGCTGAAGTCCCCGGACGGGCTGTTCCCGCAGTACATGGCCACCGCCGCCGGGGTGGTGGCGAGCGAGAAGGGGATCGAGGCGGCCGGCGCCAACTGGGGCAGCTCCGCCCTGGACTGCACCGGCCCCTACAAGCTGGGCGCCTGGAACAAGGGCCAGTCGATCGAGCTCGACCGCTTCGCCGACTACTGGGGGACCCCGGCCAAGTCCGCGAAGGTGGTCTTCGACTTCCTCACCGACCCCTCCGCGCGCACCAACGCGATGCTCACCGGCGCGGTCGACGGCGGCTACCTGATCCCGACCGAGAGCTACCAGCGGCTGCGCGACAGCGGTGTCGGCACCCTCTACTTCGGCGAGAGCCTGAGCACCGACAACGTCAACATCACCAATATGAAGGGCGTGCTCGGCGACCCCCGGGTGCGGCAGGCGCTGTCGCTGGCGCTGGACCGCGCCGGTTTCGTCAAGCAGGGCCTGGCCGGCAACGGCACCGTCACCGACGCCCTCACCGACCGGGCGGCCTGGGCGGGCGCCGACCCGGCCACGCTGAAGGCCGCCTTCGACGACCTGCCGTCGACCACGCCGGACCTGGCCAGGGCCAAGCAGCTGATCAAGGAGGCCGGCGCCACCGGCAAGACGGTCACCGTCGCCACCAGCCCGGTCGGCCAGGACGTCTCGCTGCTGGCCACCGCCGTCCAGGCGGCGGGCACCGAGATCGGCCTCAACGTCCAGGTGAAGACCATCGCCCCGGACGCCTTCTCGGCGCTGTTCACCGATCCCAACGCCCGGGTGGGGATCGACATGTTCCCCGAGACCTACTACCTGTCCATCACCGACCCGATGGACCTGCTGGTCAACTTCGAGACCGGCAACTACCAGAACTTCGCCGGCTACAGCAATCCCGGCTACGACAAGCTGGTCGAGCAGGCCACCGCGACCGAGAACGCGACCCAGCGGCTCGCCATCGAGGCCAAGCTCCAGCAGATCGCCTCCGAGCAGAACCTCTGGATCCCGGTCGCCAACTGGCCCGACGCGCTGTTCATGAACAAGCGGATCACCGGCGCGCCGACCACCATCGCCTACCTCTACTACCCGTGGGCCGCCGATGTCGGGGCCGCGAGATGACCTTCCTGCGCTTCGCCGCCCGAAGGCTGGCGGAGATGGCCGCGACCCTGCTGGCCGCCTCCTTCGTGATCTTCGGCGCGATGTACCTGGCCCCGGGCAACCCGGCGAGCTTCCTGCTCTCCGGCCACTCGGACAACGCCTCGGCGCTCCAGGCCATCGACGCCGAGTACCACCTCGACCAGCCGTTCTGGGAGCAGTACCTGCGCTGGCTCGGCCAGATCCTGCACGGCGACTTCGGCCGCTCCATCGACTACCGCACCCCGGTCTCCACCCTGCTCGCCGCCCGACTGCCGAGCACCCTGCTGCTGGTCGGCATGGCGCTGGTGCTGGTCGTGGTCATCGGCCTGGCGCTCGGCTGGATCAGCGCCGTGCGCGGCGGCCGCACCGACGCCACCGTCCTGGTCACCACCACCTTCGCGGTCGGCACCCCCTCCTTCGTCGCCGCCGTGCTGCTCCAGGGCCTGTTCGCGGTGAAGCTGGGCTGGTTCCCCAGCGGCGGCAGCGGCACCGGATTCGTGCAGATGGTCTGGCACCTCACCCTCCCCGCCATCGCCCTCGCGCTCTACCTGATCGGGATGCTGGCCCGGGTCACCCGCAGCGCCATGCTCGAAGCCCTCGGCCACGAGCACGTCACCGTGGCCCGCAGCCGGGGCGTCCCCGAACGGCAGGTGATCCGTCGTCATGTCTTCCGCAACTCGCTCGGCACCGTGCTCACCATGGGTGGGCTGATCATCTCCACCCTGCTGATCTGCACCGTCCTGGTCGAGACGGCGTTCAGCGTCAACGGCATCGGACAGCTGCTCGACCTGTCCACGACCACCAAGGACTTCCCCGTGGTGCAGGCCATCTCCCTGATCATCGTCGCCATCTTCATGAGCGTGAACCTGGTCGTCGACCTGCTCTACCCGCTGGTCGACCCCCGGGTCGCGCTCGGCGCACGGAGGGCGGACGGATGACCACCGCACTCCTGCACCGACCGGGCCTGGCCCGGATCCGGACCAGCCGCTCCTGGCTCTACCTGCTCTGCCTCGGCTTCGTGGGCGTGATCGTCCTGGTCGCGCTGCTCGCCCCGTGGCTCTCGCCGCACGACCCCAACGCGGTCGACCTGGGCAACGCCCTCGCCGGGCCGTCCGGCTCCCACCCGCTCGGCGTCGACGGCTCCGGCCGGGACACCCTCTCCCGGCTGATGACCGGGGCCAGGACCTCGCTGCTCGGCCCGCTGGGGGTGGTGGTCTTCTCCACCGTCGCCGGTGTGGCCGTGGGGTTGGCGGCAGGCTGGCGCGGCGGCTGGCTGGACTCGGTGCTCTCCCGGAGCACCGAGCTGGTCTTCGCCTTCCCCGGGCTGCTGCTGGCGATCCTGATCGTCTCCATCTACGGCGAGGGCCTGTTCGCGCCGGTGGTCGCCCTCGGCGTCGCCTACCTGCCCTATGTCAGTCGGCTCACGCGCTCGCTGGTGCTCGCCGAGCGCGAGCGCCCCTACATCGAGGCGTACCGGGTCCAGGGGCACTCCGCCCTGCAGATCTGCCTGCGCCACGTCCTGCCCAACATCGCACCGGTGGTGCTGGCCCAGTCCACGATCAACTTCGGCTACGCCCTGATCGACCTGGCCGGCCTCTCCTTCCTCGGCCTCGGGGTCCCCGCACTGACCCCCGACTGGGGGCGGATGGTCTTCGACGGGGAGACCGCGATCCAGAGCGGCTACCCGCTCTCCGCGATCCTGCCCTGCGTGGCGATCGTGCTCACGGTCGTCGCCTTCAACGTCGTCGGCGAACACTGGGCCGACCAGGTCGCCCGGAGGGACAGATGAACGAGGGACCGATGAGGGAGGGACAGATGAACGAGGGACCGATGAGGGAGGGACCGATGAGCGAGGGACCGATGAACCCCGTGCTGGACATCCGAGGGCTGCGGCTGCACCTGCCGAAGACCGCCCGCCCGGTCCTGGACGGCGTCGACCTCACCGTCGCCGAACGGGAGACGGTCGCCCTGGTGGGGGAGTCGGGCTCCGGCAAGACCCTCACCTCGCGCAGCGTGCTGCGGCTGCTGCCGCCCGGCGCCACCACCGAGGGCGTGGTCGACGTCCAGGGCGAGTCCGTCCTCACCATGGACCCGGCCGGGCTCCGGCGGCTGCGCACCCACACCGCCGCCATGGTCTTCCAGGACCCCAGGGCCGCGATCAACCCGCTGCGCCGGATCGGCGACTTCCTCACCGAGAGCCTGCGGCTCAACGCCGACCTACCGGCCGCCGACGCCGACCGGCGGGCCGGTGAACTGCTGGAGGCCGTCGGTCTCAGCGGCCGGGCGCTGCGGCAGTACCCGGGCCAGCTCTCCGGCGGCATGCTGCAGCGGGTGATGATCGCGGCGGCGCTGATGGGCGACCCGGTGCTGATCCTGGCCGACGAGCCCACCACCGCGCTGGACGTCACCACCCAGGCCGAGGTGGTCGCGCTCCTCGGCGACCTGCGCGAGCGCTTCGGGACCGGGCTGCTCTTCGTCACCCACGACCTGGGCCTGGCCGCCGCCATCAGCGACCGGGTGTACGTCATGTACGCCGGCCGGATCGCCGAGACCGGACCGGCCGAGGCGCTGTTCAACCGGCCGCGCCACCCCTACACCGCCGCGCTGCTGGCCTCGACCCCGCGGCTGGACGCGCCGCCCGGGCGGCTGGCCGCCATCGACGGCCGACCGCCCAGCCTGCAGGAGGAGCTGACGGGGTGTCCGTTCGCCCCGCGCTGCGCCTTCGCCACCCAGGTGTGCACCGAGGAGATGCCGCCCCCGCTGCCGGTGCGGGGCGAGCCGAACCGGCTCGTCGCCTGCCACCACAGCGACCGGCTCGCCGACCAGCTCGCAGGGAGAACCGTCCATGAGTGAACCAGCCGTGCAGGACGCGCTGTCCGCCGCCGAACCCGTCCTGGAGGTGACCGGGCTGCACCGGGCCTTCGGCAGCGTCCGGGCGGTCGACGACGTCTCGTTCACCCTGGCCAGGGGCGGTTCACTGGGCATCGTGGGCGAGTCGGGCTCCGGCAAGACCACCACCGCCCGGATCGTCGTCGGTCTGGAGCGGGCCGACTCCGGCCGGGTCCTGGTCTGCGGCCGGGACCGGGCCGGACACGGCGGCCGGGCCGGCCACGGCCGGGCCGAGCGGCTGCGCCGGGCCCGCGAGGTGCAGATGGTCTTCCAGGACCCCTTCCTCTCGCTGGACCCGCGCACCACCGTGGGCGGCGTGCTGCGGGAGACACTGCGGCTGCACTTCCCGGGGGACCGGGCCGGCCACGAGCGGCGCACCGGCGAGCTGCTGGACCAGGTCGGCCTGGGCAGCCGGGAGGCCGGCGCGCTGCCCCGGCAGCTCTCCGGCGGCCAGCGCCAGCGGGTCGCCATCGCCCGTGCGCTCGCGGTCGAGCCCGCCGTCCTGGTCCTGGACGAGGCGGTGGCCGCGCTCGACGTCTCGGTGCAGGCGCAGATCCTCAACCTGCTGGCCGACATCCGCGAGCAGACCGGCATCGGCTACCTGTTCATCACCCACGACCTGGGGGTGGTGCGCTGCGTCACCGACGACGTGATCGTGATGCGGAACGGCCGGATCGTCGAGGCCGGTCCCACCGTCGGCGTCCTCGCCGACCCGCAGCACCCCTATACCCGGCTGCTGCTGGACTCCGTCCCGCGCCCGGGCTGGGACCCCCGGCAGATCGCCGAGGCCCGCCGCGCGCTGTAGCGGCGCGGGGCGCTGCGGCCGTACCGCCGGACGGCGGCACGCGGCGCGCCGCCGCCGGGCCCGCTCGGCATAGTGGGAGGCGCACTGTGATCATCCCCAGCGCCGGATGCCGGAGGCCGCCGTGAGTCAGGACCACCCGTCCCGCCGTACCGTGCTGCGCTCCGGGACGGGCCTGGCCGCCGCCGTGCTGCTGGCCGGCTGCAGCTCCTCGTCCGACTCGACGGATCAGCCGACGGACCGGGCCGCAACCGCCCCGGCCTCGGCGAGCCCGGCGGCCGGGACCGGGTACGCGATGCCCGCCGAGTGGCTGCCGCACGAGCGGACCTTCATGGCCTGGCCGGCCCTGACCGAGGTCTGGGGCGACCAGCTCCCGGCCGTGCGGCAGGACATCGTCCATGTCGCCCAGGCCATCGCCCAGTACGAGCCGGTGGTGCTGATGGCGCGTCCGGACCAGAGCGACGACGCGCAGCAGCAGCTCGGCGACACGGTCGAGGTGATCCCGCTGCCGGTGGACGACCTGTGGGCCCGGGACACCGGGCCGACCTTCGTCACCGGCCCGCAGGGGCTGGCCGGGGTCGACTTCAACTTCAACGGCTGGGGCAATAAGCAGACCCATGCCAATGACAGCCTGGTCGCCCGGAACCTGCTGGCCAAGTACGGGATCCGCCGCTTCCCGGCGTCGATCGTGACCGAGGGCGGGGCGATCGAGGTCGACGGCCAGGGCACGCTGATGGCCACCGAGAGCTCGATGGTCAACCCCAACCGCAACCCCGGCAAGAGCCGCGACCAGATCGAGTCCGAGCTCAGGGCCAGGCTCGGGGTGACCAAGGTGATCTGGTTCCAGGGCGTCATCGGCCAGGACATCACCGACTGCCACATCGACGCCCTGGCCCGGTTCGTCGAGCCGGGAGTGGTCGCCCTGCACCGGCCAGGACCCGGCACGCCCCCGGACATCTGGTCCCGGGCGTCCGACCAGGCCCTGCAGGTCCTCTCCACGGCCACCGACGCGCACGGCCGGAGCCTGCGGGTGGTCGACCTGATCGAGCCCGACTTCGACAAGATCACCGGAACCGGCTCGGACTTCCTGGCGACCTACCTCAACTACTACGTCTGCAACGGGGCGGTGATCATGCCCGTCTTCGGCGACCAGTCGGCCGACGACGCGGCCGCCGGCACCCTGGGCGACCTGCACCCGGGCCGCGACATCGTGCGGGTCACCATCAACGCCATCGCGGCCGGCGGGGGCGGCATCCACTGCTCCACCCAGCAGCAGCCGCAGCTCGCGGGCGCGTCGGCCGCCCCCTCCTGAGGCCGGTCCGACGGCTGCTCAGGAAGGTGCCGGTTCAGGAGGCAGCCGGGTACTCGGCGCCCCGGGCGAGTCCGTGGATCAGCGCGCGGACCACCGAGGGGGTGTCGATCTCCGCGTTCAGCGAGCGGATCGCCGCCATCCCGTCCACCGCCGAGGCCGCCGCGTCGCCCAGCGGCTGCGGGTCGACGCCGTTGCCCAGCTCCTCGGCCAGCACCCGGAACAGGGCGACGAACGCGGCCCGCCAGCGCCGGTACTCGGCCTCCCAGCTCTCGCGCACCCGGGCGTCGTTCTGGGCGAACCAGTGCACCGAGGTGTAGAGCGGCGCCAGGTCGTCGCCCTCGGGCTCGCTGAAGAACTCGATCACCCGATCGGCCCGCTGCGCGAAGCTGCCGGGCAGCGCCACCGCCTCCTCCAGCGGGAGGATCCACTCCGGCCTGATGTCCTCGACCACGGCCAGGATCAGGTCGGTCCGGTCGGCGAAGTGGTAGTGGCACATCCCGTGAGTCACCCCGGCCCGCGCGGCGACATTGCGGGTGGTGAACGGGACCTCCTGGTCGGCCATCAGCAGCCGGGCCGCCGCGATCAGCCGGGCCCGGGTCTGCTCGCCCTTCGCCGAGGTACGCGGCTTCGCGGCGCGGACGGTGCCGTCCACGGCCGGGGGGTTGACGGGTCGAGCTTCCTTCGCCTGCGTAGCCACGGCCCCAACTCTAGTCAGCCGTCGGCCGGGCGCGCGCGAACGGGCCGCCGGGACCGAACGCCAGCCGGGCGAAGTTCTCGCCGATCCGGCGGTGCGCCGCAGGGTCGGGGTGGACCTCGTCGGGCAGCGGCAGTTCGCGGTAGTCCGCCTCGCCGTAGAGCTCGCGGCCGTCGAGGTGGTGCAGGTTCGGGTCCTCGGACGACCGCTGTTCGACGATCCGGGCGAGCTCGTCGCGGATGACGTTGAGCGTCAGCCGCCCGGCGGCGCGCTCGGCCGGGTCGCCGGTGGCCTTGAACCGCACGGTCCCGCCGTCGAAGTCGGGTGCGAGCGGGCCCGGGGTGTCCTCGTGCACCGGGCACAGGACGGCGGAGACCACCAGCAGCGGCGCGGTGGGATGTCCCTCGCGGATGGTGTCGAGGAAACCGTGGACGGCGGGGGAGAAGGCACGCAGCCGCATCGCGTCGGCGTTCACGGTATTGATGCCGATCTTGACGCTGATCAGGTCCGCCGGAGTGTCCCGCATGGCGCGGGCGGTGAACGGGTCGAGCAGTGCGCCGCCGCCGAAGCCCAGGTTGACCAGCTCCACCGCGCCCCGGGCAGCGGCCAGCGCGGGCCAGGTGCCGGTCGGGTGGGCGGCGTTCGAACCGTGGCTGATCGAGCTGCCGTGGTGCAGCCACACCGGGCGCCCGCTCGCCGGCGCCGGCTCGACCGGGGCGTCGGTGCGCAGTGCGACCAGCTCGGTGATCTCGGTGTGGGGGAGCCAGATCTCGACGTCCTTGTCACCGGTCGGCAGCCCGGTGAACCGGGCGGTACCGGGCGGCCCCTGGTGCAGTTCGACGGCGCCGGTGGCCAGGTCGACGGTGCGGAGCCGGCCGCCGTCCACCGTTGTCTGGGCGGTGAGCCGACCGTCGACCAGCAGGTCGTAGACGCCGTCCGCCGGGGTCGGCAGACCGAGGTAGGCCCGCTTGGTGGGCAGGGTGTCCAGTTCGACGGCGGTGGCCCTGGTGCGGAAGACCAGCCGCACGCCGGACGGCTGGGCCTCGGCCATGGCCAGCTGCTCGTCCGGGATCTGCCGCCGGGCCCGGGCCGGCAGCCGGTGCGGCAGCAGGCCGTGCGCGGTGCGCTCCAGGTCGAGGGCGCCGCGCAGGAGGTCCGCGGTGACGGGGGTGGTGATCCAGTCGTGCTCGGTGCTCATTGCCTCACCCGGTACTCGAAACATCGTCATCATGCTTTTCAGCTAAAGACATCATGTACTTGCCTAAGGGATTTAGGCAAATGGACTGTCATGCTCGGGCTGTGAAAACTATTGACCGAGCGCATGGTCAGTTATAACTTCGCGGAGCCGGGGGAGAACCCGCCGGCACGTGACGGGAGGCCAGAGATGACCGAAGAGCGACACCCTGACGAGACGTCGGCGGCGACAGGCGGCGAGGGCCGGGTCCGGCCCGTGGACCGGAGGCGGTTCCTGACGCTCGCCGGGCTGACCACCGCCGGGGCGGCCTGGGCGGTGAGCGGCGGGCTCCAGGCCGCGCAGGCCGCCGCGGTCGGCCGGCGCGCCGCGACGGGTGCGACGGGTGCGACGGGTGCGAGCGGCGCGAGCGCCGCCACTGCCGGGGGGTACGCGGTGCCGCTCGACAGCACGCCGCACACCCGGACCTGGATGGCCTGGCCCGACAGCAAGGCCATCTACGGCCGCAAGCTGGCCGGGATGCAGGCCGACATCGCCCTGATCGCCAACACCATCGCCGACTACGAGCCGGTCTACCTGCTCGCCAACGCGGCCAGCGTCACCACCGCCAAGCGGGCCTGCACCAACCCCAATGTCACCGTGATCGGGTCCATCCCGATCGACGACTGCTGGATGCGCGACTCGGGCCCGATCTTCCGCACCAACGGCTCCGGCGGCCTGAACGCGGTCGGCCTCAACTTCAACGGCTGGGGCAACAAGCAGACGCACGCCAACGACGCCCTGGTCGCCGGCCGGGTCGCCGCCTACGTCGGGGTGGGCTTCACCGCCGCCGGCTTCGTCAGCGAGGGCGGGGCGATCGAGACCGACGGCGCCGGCACCCTGATGGCCACCAAGAGCAGCATCATCAACTCCAACCGCAACCCGAACATGACCCAGGCCCAGATCGAGGCCGCGATGGAGGCGGCCTACGGCGCCTCCGAGGTGATCTGGTTCACCGGCATCGTCGGCCAGGACATCACCGACGACCACGTGGACGCGACCTCGCGCTTCCTCGCGCCGGGGGCCGGGCTGGTGCAGACGCCGAACCCGGCCGACCCGGCGGACATCTGGTCCAAGGACGAGCAGCAGCAGTACAACACCCTGTCCGCCGCCGACGACGCCGCCGGGGACCGGATCGAGGTCACCGCCCTGAAGTCGCCCGACTACAACCTGATCCGCGCCACCAGCGTGAACTTCGTCGACTCCTACGCCAACTACTACGTCTGCAACGGCGCCGTGATCTCCGCGCAGTTCGGCGACGCCACCGCCGACGCCAATGCCGCGGCGGTGCTCACCTCGCTCTTCCCGGACCGCGACATCATCCAGCTCAACATCGACAACCTGGGCAACCAGGGCGGCGGCATCCACTGCGTCACCCAGCCGCAGCCCATCGCGTAGCCGGTCCGCCCGCCCGTCGTGCCGGCCGCCCGACCCTCGGTCAAGGCTCCCGGAGCCGGACCGGGGGGACGGCGCCGACCGCTGCCCGCTCACCGGCCGCGCCCGGCTCTCCTGCCGGTGCGCCGCCGAGCCGGGCGGTGGCGGCGGCGCGGACCTCCGCGTCCTCCAGCGGGTCCTCCCGCAGCTCGGCCAGCCGTCGGCGGGTGGGCGGGACCAGCGGCACCTGCTGGACGGCGATCAGGCGGACGTCGCTCTCGCAGTCCCACAGCCCCTGCCAGAGCGTCCGTTCGCTGTCGCGGCGGTCGATGGCCAGCCAGGCCCGGAGCGCGTGGGCGCGTTCGTAGGAGTGCGGGGTCCAGCGCAGCAGCCCGCGCAGCGCCGGGAGCGCACAGCTCGCCGCGGCGCCCTGCCGGGCCAGGCCGTCGGCGAGGTGGGTGTAGCCGCACCAGGCGTCGGCGCGCTGCAACCGCCGCCAGCCGGCCATCAGCAGCGGGACGTCCTGCTCCGTGCCCCGGTCGGCGACGACCGAGAGGCCCAGACCCCGGAGCGGGGACCCGGGGTCGGCGGACCAGAGCCGGGCCTGCGGCAGGGCGAGCGCGCCCTGGGCGAAGATCGCCCGGCGCAGGCCGGTGAGCGGCCGGGGCGGCTTCCCGGTGGTCAGGGAGGGGGCGAGCTCCAGCAGTTCCGGCCGCGGCGGCCGGCGAGCGAGCTCGAACAGTGCCTCGCCCTTGGACGCGGGTGACAGGGCCGGGTCGGTCAGCGCAGCCAGCAGCCCGGGATCCTCGGTCTCCCGGTAGGGGCGCGGCCGAGGACGGGGGCCTGCCCACGGCGGGATGCCCTCCGGCTGCCAGCGCTGCCAGGGCTCCCGCCAGGCGAAGAGGTCCTCCCGCTCGGCCGCCGGTCGGGCCAGGCGTGCCAGGGCCGGGTCGCGCAGGCCGTCCCAGCGTTCGACCGGCCAGCCTGCGGCGAGCGCCTCGATCACGTAGGTCCAGCGCTCGCCCTCGCGCAGGTAGCGGAGCAGCTCCGCCTCGGCCCCGCCGTACCCGACCCGGGCCAGCCGGGTGAGGACGCCGACGGTGAGTTCGAAGGCGTGGTCGTCCTCCTCGGGGGCGACCCGGTCGGTGCTCCACAGCTGCGCCGTGATCGGCGCGGTGTCCAGGCCCAGGTCCCGGACCAGCCGGGCCAGGTAGGTCCCGCGCTCGTCGATCTGCCAGTCCCAGCGGTGGTCGCGGCGGATACAGGCGTACACCGCCTCGGCGGCCTGCTGCGGGTCCTTCAGCGCGCGCAGCGCCCCCACGCCGCGCCCGCGCTGGAGGGCGCCCTCCAGGGTGCGGGTGTCCGCGTAGAACCAGCGGTGGGCCGGGACGTCCTCGTCTTCGTTGCTCATCGGGCCCCACCCTGGGTCACGGCGGGCTCCCGGCCAAGCGGTTTTCCGCCGGGGCTCAGTCGGGGAGCCTGCGGAAGAGGCCCTCCTGCATCACCGAGACCACCAGCCGCCCCTGACGGTCGAACAGCTGGCCGCGCGCCAGGCCGCGTCCGCCGACGGCGACCGGCGACTCCTGCTGGTAGAGCAGCCACTCGTCGGCCCGGAACGGGCGGTGGAACCACATCGCGTGGTCCAGCGAGGCCATGTCGAAGTGGCGCTTGCCCCACAGCGGCTCGACCGGCACCCGGACCGCGTCGAGCAGGGTCATGTCGCTGGCGTAGGTGACCGCGCAGGCGTGGATCAGCGGGTCGTCGCCGAGCGTGCCGTTGGTCCGCAGCCACACCGCGACCCGGGGTTCGACGCCCGCCAGCTCCTCCTCGCGCCAGCGCAGCCGCTCCACGTAGCGGAGGTCGAACGGCTGGCGGCGGCTGATGAAGGGCGGGATCTCGCCGAGGACGGCGCCGACCTCGTCCAGCGCACTGGGGAGGTCCTCGGGACCGGGGACCGGGGGCGCAGGAATCTGGTGTTCGAAAGGTGTGGGTTCGGGAAGATGGAAATCGGCGGTGAGTGCGAAGATTGTCCGGCCCTGCTGGACACCCAGTACTCTGCGCGTCGTGAATGACCGGCCGTCCCTGATCCGGTCCACCTGGTAGACGATCGGAACCCCCGGAATCCCCGGCCGCAGGAAGTAGGCGTGCAGCGAATGCACCGGGCGGTGGGCGTCCACGGTGCGCCCCGCGGCGATCAGCGCCTGCCCCGCGACCTGCCCTCCGAAGACCCGCTGCAGCGACTCCTCCGGGCTGCGGCCACGGAAGATGTTGGTGTCGATCCGTTCCAGGTCCAGCAGGTCGACCAGGTTGTCCACGGGATTGCCCATAGCAATGACGCCTCTCGATTGTTCGCTCTCCCGTTCCATTCTTCACTCACGCGCCCCCTTCACGCCGGGCGGGGCGTTTACCGCGAGCCCCGTACCGTCCATCCGAGTGACAGCTCGCGGACACGTTCATGTCGGTATCGGCGCTGGTCAACCGGTTGAGAGCGAAGTATGAACATTTGGTGTTGCTCACGGTCCGGATCGCTCGACGTGTCAAAATGCGCCAGTGCCTCCAGTTTCTGCCGCCGATTCGGCCGACCCGACAATGACCGATACGGCGAATTCCGCAGCTGATGCTGCCCCAGGGGTGTCGGACTCCTCGGGGGCCGCCGGTTCCGCAGCCGTACCCGTGACTCCGGACGTGCCGGAGGAGCCGGTCGAGCCCGCCGGATCGTCCTCGGCCACGTCCTCGGCCACGGCTGCGGCTGCGGCCACGGCCACGCCGTTGGCCATGCCCAAGCCCTTGCTGACCCGCAACCGGATCCGGCTGCGCAAGGCCGTCCGGCTGATCGGCGCGGGCGAGACCACGCCGGGCAGCCTGCGCCGGCCGCCGGCCCAGATGAACCGGATGCTGACCGTGCTGGCCTGTTCCAGCATGCTGATCGGCGCCCAGGACATGTGGAACCGGACCGTCATCAACGAGCACGCCCACGCCATCGTGGTCATGCTCTACTTCGGCTCGATCGTCGTCCTCGGCGTCCTCGGCCTGTCGGTGCGCACCCGACGGGCGATGACCCTGGTCGACGGCGCGGTCCTGGCGGTCGCCGCGTTGGAGTGCGTCAACCGCTTCTACACCCTCACCGCGGCCACCCCGCCGACCACGGTCTCGTCCTCGCACGTCTACTACGGCACCGACGAGGGCTCGCTCGTCCACATGGCGGCCAGGACGCTGCTGCACGGCGGCAGGATCTACGGCACCCAGTGGCCGCAGATCTTCCAGATGTTCCACGTGGGCACCACCCCGCTGATGAACGGCGGCTCCGCCACCGGACTCGACTACCCGCCGCTGGGCGCCATCTTCACCGCCGTGCCGATGGGCCTCGGGCTGTCCCACCCCCCGGCCGGCATCGCCGCCACGGCGATGCTGCTGCTCGCCTCGCTGGTGATGTTCCTGCTGCTGCCGGTCGCCTGGCGGCCGGTCGCGGTGATCGTCTGCTACGGCTTCGGCTGGCTGCCCAACTACGCCGAGATGGGCTACCCGGGCTGCATGGAGCTGCCGTTCCTGCTGGTCACGGTGGCCTACTGGCAGCGGACCGGGCGCAACGGCAAGCTCGGCCGGTGGGGGGTCCTGCAGGCCGTCTGCCTGGGCATCGCCGCCTGCCTGCACCAGCTGACCTGGTTCCTCGCCCCGTTCCTGGTGATCGGCCTCTACCTGATCCGGCGCGGCGAGATGCCGGCCCGGGACGCCTCCCGGGTGGTCGGACGCTACGTCGCCATCGCCTTCGGCGTGGCCTTCGCGATCAACCTGCCGTTCATCCTCCAGGGACCGGTGCCCTGGCTGCGCGGCGTGCTCGCCCCGATACTGCAGAAGGCCATCCCCAGCGGCCAGGGGCTGGTGGGCATCTCGTACTACTTCCGCTCGGGCAGCGGCGACCTCAGCCTCTACAGCGACGCCGGACTGCTGGCCGGGGCGGCGATACTGGTGCTGCTGGTGGTCTTCCCCCGGCGGCTCGGACTGGCCGTCACCGTCATGCCCTGGCTGGTCTTCTACCTGTCGACCCGCTCGCAGGAGGACTACTTCGACCTGACCGTCCCGCTCTGGGTGATGGCGGCGGCGACCGTCAGCGCGGTCGACTTCGACCGGGCCTGGCACCCCCGTCCCGGCCTGCTGCGGACCCGGACGGCGCGGTTCCTGCTGGTGCCGATCGTGTTGGCGCCGGCCGTCCTCGCGCTGGTCGGCGCGGTGGCGACGCCGCCGCCGCTGCGGATGCAGATCACCTCGATGTCCGGCAACGCCGGTCCCGGTGCGCTGGCCATCAGCGACCTGCTGCAGCGGCTCACGGTCCGGGTGACCAACAGCAGCGGCAACACCCTCAGCCCGCACTTCGCCAGCAGTACCGGCTCCACCACCTCGGCCTACTGGCAGGTCCTCTCCGGGCCGGCCGAGCTCTCCCCGGGGGAGAGCGCGACCTACGTCCTGCTGGCGCCCGAGGGCGGCGTCGGCGCCCCGGGCATCTCCGACCGGATCCTGCTGCGCGCGGTCACCCCGGTGCCGATGACCATGAGCACCCAGCTGATCGGCTTCGGCCCGTCCCAGACCACGGTCACCGCGCTGCAGCAGGCGGAGGCGGCGGCCCAGGCGAAGGCCCAGGCGGACGCTGCGGCCCGGGCGAAGGCGCAGCGGCACAAGCACGGGCAGTCGAAGCCGCACACGGGCACCGCCCTCGCCGCACTGCGGTAGCGGACCGGCGGGGGAGCGGTGAGGGGGAGCGGCAGGGGGCGGGGACGGGCCGCAGACCGTCCCCGCCCCCTGCCGGGGTGTCAGGGCCGGAACGGCAGGGCCGGGACCTCGAAGCAGTCGGTGTCCATGTTCGGCACCTGGGTGACCCAGCCGCCCCTGACGCCGCCCGGAAAGGTCGCCGAGTCCTCCCAGCGGGCCACGTCCAGGCAGGCCCGCTGCTCGCCGGTGGGCGGCGGCTTCGCGGTGAAGTCGGTCGGGATCAGCAGCCCGTGGGCGTCATAGGGCTGGGGGCGCTCCATGAAGGCGTTCACGCAGGCCCGGTCCACCTGGCCGGCCCCGCAGGACAGGGCCGCGTCGGCGAACCACTGGGCCGCCGCCCAGCCCTCCAGCTCCCACTGCGACATCAGCGCGGCCCGCTCCGGGTAGTAGCGCTGCATCGCCGCCCGGAAGGCCGCCACCGCCGGGTACTGGACGTCCTCGTAGTTGCGGCTGTCCGAGGTCACCCACAGCACGTTGCGGCAGCCGGGGACGGCGGCGTAGTCCTGCCGGACCTGTTCGGACCAGTTCTGGTCGTTGGTCACCTTCGCCGCCACGGTCACCCCGTCGGCGGCCATGGCCTGGCACAGCGCGATGTTGCCGGGCGTGTCCAGGGCGTCCATCAGCAGCTGGGCGCCCTGGGACTTCATGTCGGCCGCGACCGCGGCGAAGTCCGGCAGCTCGAAGTCGACCGTCTGGCTCATCACCTGGTAGCCCTCGGCCTTCAGGCCCTGGACCAGCTCGGCCGCGTAGCGGGTGGAGTCCACCTGGTTGTACGAGACGACGGTGGCCCGGCGGAGCCCCAGCTTCTGCCGGAAGTACTGGTAGACCTCGGTGGTCTGGTACTCGGTGCCGTTCCAGCCGACCGAGCCGCCGTCGCGCGGCTCCGAGCTGCCGTAGATCTGGTAGAGGTACGGGTACTGGTCGTAGGCGGTGCTGATCGGCTCGCCGCCGATGTCGGGCACGTGCTGGGCGGCCACGTAGGGCGCGCCGGCGTAGTCCAGCTCGCTGCCGGCCACCAGCGCCACCACGTGGTCCTGGTCGACCAGCTGGTGGACGCAGGTCTGGTTCTCCCCGCCGTCACCGCTGTCGTCGCAGGTGATGACGTGCACCTGGTGGCCGTCCAGGCCGCCGGCGGCGTCCAGGGCGCGGAAGAACGCCTGCGCGCCGTAGAGCGGGCCGCTGAACTCGTTCACGCCCAGCGGGCTGGTCACGGAGGTGATGATGCCGACCGTGACCGGCGCGGCGGCGGGTGCGGCCGGGCCGGTCGTGGAGGCGCTGGAGCCGCCGGAGAAGTCCCGCTCCGGCAGCCTGCTGCCGCAGGCCGCCAGCGGCAGGGCGGCGGCCAGCACCAGCGCGAGCACGGCGACCGGCCCCGCCGCCGGCCCGCGGCGGGGACGGCGACGGCTGCCCGGCTCCGGGAGGCTGCGGCTGCTCAGGAGCATCCGGGGACTGCCGCGCCGCCGCTGTTCAGCTTGACCAGCCCGCACAGGGTCGCGTCGGCGACCTGCCAGACCCCCTTGACCAGCACGGACTTGCCCGCCGAGGCCGGCATCACGATGGATCCGCTCTCGCAGAGGTTGAAGGTGACGTTCGCGGTGGCGGCACCGGTGAAGTCGACCGCGGTCACGCTCACCGTGGCCTTGCTCGCCAGCGGGGTGCTGGCCAGGCTCTGCATCACCGGGACGAAGGCCGTGCCGTTCTGCAGCAGCCCGATCTTGGTGGTGGCGGGCGTGGCCGGGTCGAAGAACTGCTGGTAGGACGTGGACACGGCGGTGGCTGCGCCGAGGGTGTCGGCCGGACCGAGGCCGCTGATCGTCGCGCCGAAGGTGCTGGGACAGCCCGCAGCCACTGCCGTGGTCGCCGGCGCGCCCGACGGGGAGGGCGCCGCGCTGGTCGCGCTCGGCGTGGGGCTGCTGGACGACGGGCTGCTACTGCCGCCGCTGCTGCCGCAGGCCGCGAGCAGCAGCACCGCCGTGACCGCCCCCAGCCCCGCGCCGTGCCGTCGAAGGGTCGAACTCCGCGCTATGGAACCTCTGGCCATGAATCCCGCACCTGCCCTCTCGGAATCAAATCTGACTCACCGTCAGTTCTCACCACGCTAGCGGGTCAACTCCGCTGCGTAACCCGTCCGGTCGGCAATCGATGGCGGAACGTGACCCTCCGCCGGCTCCGGCGGAATCTCCGGCACCATTCGCGGCAGCACCATGGAGCCCGCGCGGCCCCTGTGCTTTGCTGGTGACGACCGCTGCGGCGGCCCGGTCGGCGAGGCCCCTCGGGGTCGGGGAGGCGGGGGACCATGGTGCGGTTACCGCAGGGCTCCGCCCGTCCGGCCGACCTGCTGCGGTCGCTGCGGCCCCGGCTCGGCTGGATCGCCCTGGTCCTCGGCATCGGCCTGCTCTTCCTCGGCTGGTACGGCGTCTCCGGCGAGCGCTACACCGCCCGGCAGCTTCCCTACCTGGCCTCGGCCACGGCGCCCGGCGCCGCCCTGCTGCTGGCCGGCACGGTGCTGCTGGCCCTGGGCCGCCGGACCGGCGGGCCCGACGCCGACCAGCAGCAGATACTCCGTCAACTGGAGATCCTGTACCGGCTGCTGACCGAGGAGGCGGCCCGCGAACCGCTCGCCGCGAAGGAGGGGTCGGGCCTCGGTACGACGGCTGCCCCGGCCCGGGGGCGGCTGCTGGTCGTGCCCGGTGGCGGCACCTACCACCGTCCCGACTGCCTGCTGGTCCAGGGCCGGGACGACCCGCAGCCGGTCGGCCGCACCGCCGTCGCCGCGCGCGGCCTCCGGCCCTGCCCGCTCTGCGACCCCGACCCGGTCGGCCCGGCCGACGCCGACCTCAAGCCCGATCCCGATCCTGATCCCGTCGGTGCGCCCGGGGCCGATCCGGGGTGAGCGCGCCCCTCGCCCTGGAGCTGGTGCCGGCCGGGGTCGCCGTCGGCTCCGCCGCCGCGCTGGCCGGCCTCGGGCTGGTCGTCTGCCACCGGGCGACCGGGGTGCTCAACGTCGCCCAGGGCGCCATCGCCATGGTCACCGCCTACCTGCTCCGGCAGACCGTCGTGGTCTGGCACTGGCCGCGCGCCCTCGCCGCCTGCTGCTGCCTGCTGCTGTTCGCGCCCGGCCTCGGCGTCCTGCTCGACGTCCTGGTCTTCCGCCGGCTGCAACGCCGCCGGGCCGGGCCTGGGGAGGGCCTGGTCGCCGGGATCGGCGTGTTCGTGCTGCTCACCGGCGGCGCGTACCTGCTCTGGGGGCCGGCCGCGCGGACCGACGCCCCCTCCCTGCTGCCGCAGCAGCGGCTCGCCACCGTGGCCGGGATCGACCTGCGCCTCGACACCGTGCTGGAGTTGGGCGCGGTGCTGCTGCTCGCCGCAGGCTGGGGCGCGGTCACCCGCTGGACCGCCTTCGGGACCAGCCTGCGCGCCGTCGTCGACGATCGCCGACTCGCCGAACTCGGCGGTCTGGACGCCGACATGGTCTCCTCGGTCGGCTGGGCCTTCAGCTCCTTCACCGCCGGGGCGGCCGGGGTGCTGCTCGCCCCGAGTCTCCAACTCGACCCCTACGGGCTGCCGTTGCTGGTCATGGAGACGATGGCGGTGGCGATCCTGGCCCGGCTGCGCAGCGTTCCGGTCGCCATCGCCGCCGCGCTGCTGCTCGGCGTGGCCCAGAGCGAACTGACGCAGTTCCACTTCCGGGGCGCGGCCCAGTCCCTGCTCCAGGCCGGGGACGCCGACCTGTTCGTGCTGGCGCTGCTGGCCGCCGTGCTGCTGCCCCGGCTGCTGCCCCCGGCCACCCGCGGCGGCTACGAGCCGGCTCTGGCCTCGGCCCGGCCCCCCGGTCGCGGGCCGCTCCCGGCCGGGCTGCTCGCCCCGCTCCTGCTGTTGCCGCTGGCCTTCCGTGCCGACGACCTGCGCGCGGCGCTCCAGGTCCCGGCGCTGGCCCTGGTGCTGCTCTCGATCGTGGTGGTCACCGGCTACGCCGGACAGATCTCGCTCGGCCAGGCCGGGTACGCCGGCCTGGGCGCGCTGGCCACCGGGCTGTTCGCGGGCGGCGGGATCCCCGGCCTGCCCCGGCTGCCGGTCGCGGCGGCACTGGCCGCCGCCGTCGCGGTGGCCGCCCTGCTCGGCCTGCTGGTCGGCCGCCCCACCGTCCACCGCCGGGGGCTGGCGCTGGCCCTGGCCACCCTGGCCGTCGGCACCGCGCTCAGCCGACTGGTCTTCCAACAGCCCTACGCGGCAAGCGGACTGCTGCTCGACCGGACCGGGCTGCTGGGCGACGACCGGGTCTTCTACGGCCTGGAGCTGCTGCTGCTCGGCGGCTCGCTGCTGCTGGTGCGGGCGCTGCACCGGGGGCGCACCGGACGGGCGTTGGGGGCGGTGCGCGACCACGAGCCCGCCGCCGCGGCCTCCGGCGTGGCCGTCGCCCGGGTCAAGCTGCTGGCCTTCACCGTCGGCGCGGCCCTCGCCGCCCTGGGCGGGGGACTGCTCGGGCTGGGCGTCCAGGCCTTCGACCCGGACAGCTTCGACCCGGTCTACGGCCTGGTCTGGTTCGCCGCCGTGGTGGTGGCGGGGGTCGACAGCGCCCTCGGCGCGGTGCTCGCCGCCGCCGTGCTCACCGCCCTGGACGCCGGCACGCTGCCCGGGGTGTCCACCGCCGTGGTCGGCGCGCTGGCGCTGCTCCAGGGCCGGCTGCCGCAGGCCCTGGGCGTCGAGCCGGAGCTGCCGCCGGAGCCGCGCCCGGCCCCGGCGGTCCGGCTCGGCCCGCTGGGCCGCCGGGTGGCCGGGCGGGTGGCGCGGGCCGCGCAGGCGGCGCGGGCCGAGGGCGGCGGGCCGTGAGCCGCCCGCCGGGGGACCGGCTGACCGCCCGGCGGATCGTCCGCCGCTTCGGCGGCGTCACCGCCGTGGACGAGGCCGACCTGGTCGTCCCGGCCGGGCGGATCACCGCGCTGACCGGCCCCAACGGAGCTGGCAAGAGCACCCTCTTCGACTGCCTCAGCGGCGCGCAGCGCCCCGACTCCGGCCGGATCCTGCTCTCCGGGCGCGACATCACCCGGCTGCCCGAGCACGACCGCGCGCGGCTCGGCCTGGCCCGCACCTTCCAGCAGATCGCCGTGTTCCCCCGGCTCACCGTCGGCGAGAACGTCCGGATCGGCGCCGAGCAGGCCGGACGCCGGGCGCCGGCCGAGGCGGCGCGGGCGACCGGGCGCACCCTCGCCCTGCTCGGCCTGGCCGGGCTGCGCGACCGGCCCGCCGCCGCCCTGCCCGGCGGCGTCCTGCGCCTGGTCGAGCTGGGCCGTGCCCTCGCCGCCGACCCCGGCGTGCTGCTGCTGGACGAACCCGCCGCCGGACTCGACCGGGCCGAGACCGAGCGGCTGGCCCTGCTGCTGCGGGCGCTGGCCGGGAACGGACTGGCGGTGCTGCTGGTCGAGCACGACCGCGAACTGGTCGACCGGATCGCCGACACCGTCTACACCATGGACCGGGGCCGGACCGGCGCGGTCCGGGCCACCGCCGTCGGCGGAGGGCGGTCCGGTGCCGCTTGAGATCAGCCTGGACCGGGCCCGGGCCCGCTACGGACCGCTGGAGGCCCTGCACGGCGTCGACCTGCGCATCCCCTCGGGCCGGCTGACGCTGCTGCTGGGCCGCAACGGCGCCGGGCGCAGCACCGCCCTCCAGGCGCTGGCCGGGACGGTCCCGCTGTCGTCCGGCCGGGTGCTCTGGCACGCCGGGGCGGGCGGTCCGCGCGACATCACCCGGCTGGAGACCTACCGCCGGGCCCGGTTGGGCATCTGCCTGGTCCCGTCCGAGCGGGCGGTCTTCCCCTCGCTCTCGGCGGCGGAGCACCTGTCGCTGCTGGGGCCGCGCGGCCGGGCGGCGGCGGAGGCGCTCTTTCCGGAACTGCTCCCGCTGCTGGACCGCCCGGCCGGCCGGCTCTCCGGCGGTGAGCAGCAACTGCTGGCGCTGGCACGGGCGTTGGCCGGGCCCTCGCGACTGCTGCTGCTGGACGAGCCGGGGCGCGGACTGGCCGGGCCGGTGCTGGACCGGGTCAGGACCGCGCTGGCGGCGGCGGTGGCGGCGGGCCGGACGGTGGTGCTGGCCGAGCAGACGCCGCCGCCCGCGCCGCTGCGCCCGGACCTGGTCTACCGGATCCACCGGGGCGCGGTGGCCTTCGCCGGCGAGCCCGGCACGGAACCGCCGGGGCCGTGACCGGCCCCGCGCACGACAGCGGCGCGGCCGCCCGGATGACCGGGTTGCCGCGCCGCAGTGTCAGTGATCGCCCCGGTGTCAGCCGAGGGTGATGACCTGGCCCGGGAAGATCAGGTCCGGGTTGCCGCCGATGACGGACGAGTTGTCCTGGTACAGGTGCTGCCAGGTGGTGCCGTGGGCGGCCGCGATGGCGCTCAGGGTGTCACCGGACTGCACGGTGTAGCTGCCGGAGGCGGTGGAGCCGGAGACCGGGGCGGAGCCGGTCACGGCCGGGCCGAGGCCGGGGCGCTGGGGGCGGGGTGCTGGGGGCGGCCACCGGGGCGCTGCTGGCGACCGGGGCCGCGTCCGAGCTGCTGTTGCTGCTGTAGCTGTTCGAGCTGTTGCTGCTGCTGTCGCTGCTGCTCGACGAGGAGGACGAGCTGGAGCTGCTGCCCGCGGTGCTCACCTGGGCGGCGGCGCCACCGGCGGTGAGGCCGGCCTGGGGGCCGCAGACCGGCCAGGCGCCGGGGCCCTGGGAGGCGAGGACGGCCTCGGCGACGGTGATCTGCTGGCCCTGGGTGGCCTGGTCCGCCGAGGAGGCGTACGCGGTGCCACCGAAGGCGGCCCAGGTGGACGGGGTGAACTGCAGGCCACCGTAGAAGCCGTTGCCGGTGTTGGCCGCCCAGTTGCCACTGCTCTCGCACTGCGCGACGGCGTCCCAGGTGGAGACCGAGGCGGCGGAGGCGGTGGTGGCGGTGACCAGACCGGCCACGGGGGCGGCGACGACCACACCGGCGATGACGGCCGCACGGATGCGGCTGTTGCGCTTGGCCTTGCCCTCAACGGCAGCGGCGGCGGTGATGGCAGCGTCGTTCTCACGGCGGAAGATCATGAAGTCCCTCTCGACAGCCCCGGCGGGACGTGCGGAAGACGTGCCGGGGCACGTGTCGATCCGCTCGGTCCCGTCTCGTAGGACGGCCGGATCGCGCAGGTGGCGCGGACCGGTCGTCCCGACACCCACCACGCGCCGCCGACCTGTCTGTGACGGCGGCGGGCAGGTGCTCCCGATGCGAACCAGGAGGAGACCTGCGGAGGTGGGCGAACCCGGGTGGTGCTCGTTGCACCGGATGCCGTTGAACGTAGGCAACCTGGGGTGAGCATTCAAATGAATCGGTTTAGCCCCAGCTCAGGCCGCCGTTACCGGTGGTATCGATCACGGATAACAGCCACATAAGGGACATTTACCGGCTATTGCCGATCTTTGAGGCCCCTCCGAGTGTCCTGTGCCACACGGATGTGCTGGTGAGCCCCGCCACACGGTCGACCGGGAGTCACCGGTGACGCACCGCAGGTAGCAAAGGATCAAGCCTTTCCCCGACTGGATCGAGCCCAACCGTGACCCGGACCACACCTGGTCCGTTTGTCATCACGGCTGAGGCAGTCCCGCCCCCGGCCCTCCGCTCCCGCAAACCAAGGAGTCTTCGTGCCGCGCTTGATCGACGTCAGCGACGAGGTACGTGCCGAGATCGGTGACGACGAGGCCGATCGGCTGCTCGCCGGGGCCACCGCTCCCGACCGCTACGACTGCACCTCCTGCCGCGCCCCCGGCGACGTCGGCCTCGACCCGACGGCGACCGTGCTGTTCGTCGGCGAGGAGACCGCCGTGCTGGCCTTCGCCCACTCCCGCTGCATCCCCTCGCAGGTGATCCCGGTCGCCGAGGAACAGCTGCTCGGCGCGGTGGCCAGCATCAACCAGCCCCGCGCCGAGTCCTACGAGCCGCTCGCCCCGGCCCCGGCCGCGGTGCCCGGCCAGGAGCCCGCCGCGGCGGTCCTCGGCGTCACCTGCGGCCTGGTGCTGTGCAAGTACGGGCCGCACGCCGGTGCGCCCCGGGCCGCGCTGGTGGTCGAGCCGACCGGACCGGTGGGCCGTCCCGGCAGCAGCTTCGGCCAGGACCACTTCGTCGAGCTGCTCCGCGAGCACGGCTTCGACCAGGTCGCCGACGTCGACCAGCCGCCGGCCGAGCTGCGCGGCTGGTCCGTGCTGATGGCGATGGGCCAGCTGCACGCGGTGCTCCAGCCGGCACAGGGCGGCGGAACCGTCGCCTGGTGGCAGGCGCACCAGCCGCTGCAGGTCACCGACGCCTGGCGGTCCGCCGCCAACCAGCAGGGCGAGGTGGTGATGTACGCGGCTCCGGCCGGCAGCATCGGCCGCCAGCCCCGGGAGGACCTGATGCGGCTGGCGATGGACAGCGCCGCGCAGCGCGGGCTGCTGCTCGGGGCGGTCCTCCCGCTCGCGGGCACCTGAGTCGACCTGGGAATTCGCCCCGGCCGGCCCCGGACCGAAGCGTCCGGGGCCGCATCCCGGCGGGCGGCCGGTCGTTGGCCATGGTGTGCAGACCTACAACTCCTTCCTCCCACCGCGCCGCCCCGTCGAGCAGGAGGTCCCGTACCCGCCGCCGGGTCCGGGCTCCCTCCCCGCGCTCTCGCAGCAGTCCGTGCCGCAGCCGCGGGTGCCCGGCGGACCGGGCCCCTGGGCGGCCGAGGCCGGGGAACCCTCCGCGACGCCGATCTTCGACGCGCTGTACTCCGAGTTCCGGCGGCTGTTCCGGGCCCTGCCCGGGGACCGCAGCGACGAGGAGGACCTCACCTTCACCGGCTTCGGCTACTACGGCAGCGCGACCGGCTACGCCCCCTGGGAGCAGCCCGCCCCGCAGGGCCACGGGTCGTTCTTCGGCGGCGGCTACGGCCGGAGCGGCCGGCACCGGGGCTACCTCTCGCTGCCACCCGGCCAGGGCTGACCGGGCCCCGGCCCCGGGAACGCCGACGGCCCCCGGACACCGTCAGGTCCGAGGGCCGAGCTTCCCGCTGCTTGCTGCCTACTTGCGTCCGCGCTTCTCGCGCACCCGGACGCTGATGGAGATCGGCGTGCCGACGAAGCCGAACTCCTCGCGCAGCCGGCGCTCGATGAAGCGCCGGTAGCCGGCCTCGATGAAGCCCGAGGCGAAGAGCACGAAGCGCGGGGGCTTCACCCCGGCCTGGGTGCCGAACAGGATGCGGGGCTGCTTGCCGCCGCGCACCGGGTGCGGGTGGGCGGCGACGAGCTCGCCGAGGAAGGCGTTCAGCCGCGCGGTCGGGATCCGGGTCTCCCAGCCCTCCAGCGCGGTCTCGATGGCCGGCACCAGCTTCTCCATGTGGCGGCCGGTGAGCGCGGAGACGTTGACCCGGGGCGCCCACTGCACCTGGACCAGGTCCTGCTCGATCTCCCGCTCCAGGTAGTAACGGCGCTCCTCGTCGAGCTGGTCCCACTTGTTGTAGGCCACGACGACGGCGCGGCCGGAGTCCACGGCCATGCTGATGATGCGGGTGTCCTGCTCGGCGAGCGTCTCGCTGGCGTCGATCAGGACGACCGCCACCTCCGCCTTCTCCAGCGCGGCGGAGGTGCGCAGCGAGGCGTAGAAGTCGGCGCCGGCGGTCTGGTGCACCCGGCGGCGGATGCCTGCGGTGTCGATGAACTTCCAGGTCTTGCCACCGAGCTCGATCAGCTCGTCGACCGGGTCGCGGGTGGTCCCGGCCAGCTCGTTGACGACGACCCGGTCCTCCTTGGCCACCTTGTTCAGCAGGCTGGACTTGCCGACGTTGGGACGGCCGATCAGCGCCACCCGGCGCGGGCCGCCCTCCGGGATGCCGCCGAAGACCTGCTCGGGCGCGGGCGGCAGCTTGTCCAGGATGGCGTCCAGCAGGTCGCCGGAGCCGCGGCCGTGCAGCGCGGAGACGCAGTAGGGCTCGCCGAGGCCGAGCGACCACAGCATCGCCGCGTCGGCCTCGCCGGACAGGCCGTCGACCTTGTTGGCGCAGAGCACGACCGGCTTGCCGGACTTGCGGATCAGCTTGACCAGCGCCTCGTCGGTGTCGGTCGAGCCGACGGTGGCGTCCACCACGAACAGCACCGCGTCGGAGTTCTGGATGCCCAGCTCGGCCTGGGCGGCGACCATGGCGTCGAGCCCGAAGACGTCGATCTCCCAGCCGCCGGTGTCGACCAGCTTGAAGCGGCGGCCGTTCCAGGTCGCCTCGTACTCGACCCGGTCGCGGGTGACCCCGGGACGGTCCTCGACGACCGCCTCGCGGCGGCCGATGATCCGGTTCACCAGGGTCGACTTGCCGACGTTGGGGCGTCCGACCACGGCGAGGACCGGCATCGGGCCCTCCAGGGCCAGACTGCCGATCTCCTCCGGGTCGAAGCCCTCCTCGGCCGCGAGCGCCATGAACTCGGCGTAGTCCGCCGCGTCCAGCGCGTCCTCGCCGCCGCTGTTGCCGACGATCTCCTCGTTGCTCATGTGCCCGTGCCAACTCTCGTTCGTGGTCGCCCCGGTGGGGCGCTCAAAGCTCAATGGGGTGGGTCTGCGTCCGCGCCCTGGGGCGCCGGGCGCTCAGGACCGCCGGGACCGGTCCACCGGGACGGCGACCCGACCGTGCACCAGCGCGATGATCCGGTCGACGACCTGCTCCGGCGTCATCTCGCCGGTGTCGACCTCGACCGCGTCGGCGGCCTTGGCCAGCGGCGAGGTCGCCCGCCCGGAGTCGGCGGCGTCGCGGCGCTCGATGTCGAGCAGGATCGCGGTGATCCCCGCCGCGTCGGTGACGCCCAGCTGGGCGGCCCGGCGGGTGGCCCGGATCTCCGCCGAGGCGGTCAGGTAGACCTTGAGGTCCGCCCGCGGGAAGACCACCGTGCCCAGGTCCCGGCCCTCGGCGACGATGCCGACCGGCGCGGCGGCGGCGGAGCCGCGCTGCAGCTCGACCATCCGGGTGCGGACCTCGGGGACGGCCGAGACGGCGCTGACGGCGGCGGTGACCTCGGGGCCCCGGATCGGGCCGGAGACGTCCACCCCGTCCACGGTTATCGTCGGTCCCGCCGCGTCGGTGCCGGAGCGCACCACCGGCTTGCCGGAGGCCACCGCCACCGCGTCGGCGTCCTCGACGTCCACGCCGTTCTCCAGCAGCCAGTAGGTCATCGCCCGGTACATCGCGCCGGTGTCCAGGAAGCTCAGGCCCAGCCGTGCCGCGATCTCCCGGGAGACGGTGGACTTGCCGGTGCCGGCCGGGCCGTCGAGGACGACGACCACGGGGCCGGCCGGCGCCAGGTCGTCGGCGATCGCCGGGGCGTCCGAGCGGTCGGCTGTTTCCACGGTGAACGTCCTTCTCTACGGCTTCTGCACGGCGCGGCGGACATGGGGTCTCCCCCAAGGTTACCGGTCCGAGCGCACCCGCCAGCCCCGGTCGGTCAGGGCGACGGCCAGCGAGGGCGCGGCCGAGGGCGCGACCATCAGCTGGACCAGGCCGGCCTGCTGGCCGGTGGAGTGCTCGATCAGCACGTCCTCGATGTTGACCCCGGCCCTTCCGGCCTCGGCGAACAGCCTGGCCAGCTCGCCCGGCTGGTCGCCGATGAGCACCGCGACCGTCTCGTAGCGGGTCGGCGGAGCCCCGTGCTTGCCGGGGATCCGGGCCCGGCCGGCGTTGCCGCGCCGCAGCACGTCCTCGACGGCGTGGGCGCCCTCGCCGCGCTTGGCCTCGTCGGCGGCCTCCAGCGAGCGCAGCCCGGCGACCGCGCCGCCGAGGTCGGCGGCCAGCTCCTCCAGCACGTCGGCGACCATCCCGGCGTTGGCGCTGAGGATCTCCACCCACATCGCCGGGTTGGAGGCGGCGATCCGGGTGGTGTCGCGGATGCCGGGACCGGCCAGCCGCACCGCGTTCTCCTCCGCCTGCTCCAGCCGGGCGGCGACCAGGCTGGCCAGCACCTGCGGAGTGTGCGAGACCAGGGCCACCGCGCGGTCGTGCGCCCCCGCCTCCATCACCACCGGCACCGCCCCGCAGAGGGCGACCAGCTCCAGCGCGGCGTTGAGGGTGTCGGTGTCGGTCTCCGGCATCGGGGTCAGCACCCAGGTCCGGCCCTCGAACAGGTCGGCCCGCGCGGCCAGCGGCCCGTTGCGCTCCGCCCCGGCCATCGGATGGCTGCCGATGTAGTGGACGGTGTCGCAGCCCAGCGCGGCGATGTCACGGCGCGGTCCGGCCTTGACGCTGGCCACGTCGGTGTACCAGCGGGCCAGGCCCTCCCGCTGGCAGTCGGCCAGGACGGAGGCGATCAGGGCCGGCGGGACGGCGATGATCGCCAGGTCGACCGGGGCGGCCGGCGCGTCCAGGGTGCCGGCCCCGAGCGAGGCGGCCGTCCTGGCGGCGTCCGGGTCCGCGTCCCGCAGATGGACCGTTATTCCGCGCGCGCTGAGCGCGAGCGCGGCGGAGGTACCGATCAGTCCGGTGCCGATGACGGCGGCTGTGCGCATGGCGGCTACGCCCTTCGAAGAGCCTGCGGGTCGGGGTGTGCGGGACCATGATTCCCTATCCGGGCGAACTCCCGGGGTGGTGGCGCGATCCGGCGGTCGCCCGCTGCGGCGGCCGATCGGGTCGGGGCGCAGGCCGACCCGATCAGCGCGGCGGTGCGGAGCCCCCCACGCGCCGCCACAGTAGCCAGCACGACCAGCATGCGGAATCGCCGGTCCATGAACTGAGACGCCCGGGGGCCGGGAGCACGGTCGTGTAGCGTCCCTGGGCGTGAGCGAGAACAGGGCCCCGCAGGGCAGCAGTGCAGAGCAGAACGCCGTGCAGGACCGGGTCTACGTCGGCAAGGCCGGTCCGGACGCCGCGCTGGACCGGGGCTGGCTGCTGGGCCACTTCAAGCCGGAGGGCGACGCCCGGCACAGCGAGGACGTCGAGATCAAGTGGGGCGTCCACCCGCCCGGCGACACCCGCGCCCAGTGGGTCAGCGGCGAGCAGCGGACCGCTCTGCTGGTCCTGATCAGCGGCCGGTTCCGGGTCGAACTCCCGGGCCGCAGCGTGCTGCTGGCCGAGCAGGGCGACTACGTCGTCTGGGGCCGCGGCGTCGACCACTCCTGGATTGCCGAGGAGGAGTCGGTGGTGCTCACCGTCCGCTGGCCCTCCGTCGCGGGCTACGCCGTCCCCTGAGGCGCGGGCCGACCGGGCCCGCGCCGACCGGAGCGGCTACGGGGCGGAGTCGGGGACGTTCGGGTAGAGGTTGTACATCTGCAGCGGGCTCTCCGGCGGACTCTCCCAGTCGGCGCCGCCGGCCAGCCCGAGCTTGTTCTCGGTCTGGTCGGGGCTCACCGTGGCGCAGGTGCCGTTGTTGTTGGCGTACTGGACGCCGGTGCTGGCCAGCGCCGAGGCGGTGTTGACCGGCGGGGCCGAGGGCGTCGAGTGCGGGAAGGCGTCGCCGCTGGTCCAGTCCGCCCCGATGACCAGCGACAGTCCGGCGGAGCCGCCCTGCTTCAGCTCGCCGGAGGGCAGGCCGAGGACCTTCGCCACGGCCTGCGCCTGGGCGGCCTGGCCCGGACCGTAGGTCAGCGAGCTGGTCGGGACGTCGGCGTGCGGATGGCCGGCCGTGCCGGAGCTGAAGCCGTCGCTGATCAGCTCGGCGGCGATGGTGTTCTGCCGGCCGTCGACCTCGGTGCCGTTGTAGACGTCGACGGCGATCGAGGAGAGGGACACCTGCGGGGCCGTGGCGGCCGCGGCGGTGGCCGTCGACGTGGCCCTGCCGGCGCCGCTGGCCGAACCGTTGGCGGCGGTCAGCGACTGGTCGCTCTTGATCGCGTCGAAGAGGTTCTGCGCAGCCGGGTCCACCACCACCGAGGACGAGTCGTCGGGATCCTGGTCGTTCTGCATGGTGGTGAAGGTGATCCGGTCGGTCGGCACCTTGTTCAGGTCGTCGGCCAGATTGATCAGCTTGAGGGGGCTGCCGAGGTCGGGACTGACCGTCAGCGCCTTGGTGGCCGCGTTGGCGATGCTGTACATCGCCCCGACATTGGTGACCGTGCCCGCGCTCTTCAGCTTGTTGGTCATGTCGGTGAAGAAGATGTGGGTCCCGGCGGTACGGCCCTGGTTGTCGCTGCCGTCGCCGAAGCCGTGCCGGGTGCGCAGGAACTCCAGTGCGGACACGCCCTTGAGCTGGTGGTAGCCCTTGGTCAGCTTCAGCCCGGAGTCGATGTCGTACATATTGCTGCTGACGCAGACATTGACGCCGCCCAGCGCGTTGGAGATGGCGACGACCCCGCCGAAGTCGACCACCGCGAAGTCGTCGATGGTGATCCCGGTCAGCTTGTGCACCGCCATCGCGGTGCAGCTGGGACCCCACTGGAGACTGTTCGTGATCTTGCGGTCGAGCCCCGACTCGCTCGCCCCGGTCTTGCTGTCGGTGCAGGCCGGGAGCTGCATCATGGTGTCGCGCGGGATGCTCATCACGGTGATGTTGCTGCGGTCCGCGGAGAGGTGGACGATCATCTCCACGTCCGCGTTGGCGCCGGCGCCGCCGTCGCCGCCGAGCTTGGCGTCCGCGGCGGTGCCCCGGGTGTCCGAGCCGATCAGCAGGACGTTGAGCGGGTACCGGCCGAAGGGGTCCGCCTTCTCCACGCCCACGGCCTTGGCCCGGTTGGCGCCGCTGTACAGCTGCGCGGTGTGGATGTTGCCGTTCAGCTGGAAGTACAGGTAGGTCGCCCCGCCCCCGGCCACCGCCACCACGCCGGCGGTGGCCGCGCCCACGATGGTCAGCACCTTCCGCCGGCGCCGCCGCCGCAGCAGCCGCTCCGCGCTGCGCGGGCCCTCCGCCTCCGGCAGGCGGGGCCGGCCCCGCGCCGTCCGCCGGAGCCGGCCTGCCCCGTCCCGCTGCCCGCCGCCCGCTCATCCGCTCACCTGCGCCCCGGGTATGGACGGCAGCCATTTTCGGTACGACGAACGACGAACGAGGCACAGCATGGGCGACACCCTCCAGGATGCGTCGGCCGCCCGGCCACCGGGCCGGGCGCATACGACCGCGCAACCTCAGCGGACGCGAGCCGATGGCCAAAGGTTGCACCGGGGAAGGACTTTGACTGTCCGTGGAGCAACGGGAACGCGCTGCTCACAGCGGTTGGGCCGGCTTGTCCGCTGATATCCCGGTAGATCGCCACGATTCGGCCGGGTCGGTCCGGGTCGGTCCGGGGCAGTGCGGGGACGGCTCAGCGCAGCAGGAAGCCCCGGATCCGGCGCAGCCCCCAGATCGTGGCCAGGCCGCCCGGGAACGTAGCAGCGGGGACAGATCGCAGCAATGAATCAACAGCCTTGCACAAAATGTTGACCTTGGTGGATTCCCCGGATGCCGGGGGCAGACGGTCCGGAACGACCGGAGGCCCGGTGACGTGGTGTCACCGGGCCTCCGCGGACGTCGTGTCGGATCAGGGCAGCTGCTTCTCCATGGCGGCCCGCCCCTCCTCCGCCAGCCGCCGACGGGCCCACTCCAGGCTGGCCGGGGTCAGGTCGCGTCCGCTCGCCAGCACCAGGTCCTCGGCCGAGACCTCCCCCTCGCTCCCGGTGTGCAGCAGCCGGTCCGGGGTGACCTCGTCCGGCGTGGGCCGGCGCACGGTCTCGCCGTCCGCGCTGCTCGCGCCGTAGCGGCGCTGGAACTTCGCGATCTCGCCCTGGGGGTCGACGGTGCGGGCCCGTCCGGTGTGGAACGGGTGGCTCTCGGCGGAGATCTCCACGTCCACCACCGGGTACGTGTTGCCGTCGTCCCACTCGATGGTCTGCTCGCTGGTCGCGGTGGACCGGGTGAGGAAGGCGTAGCCGGCCGAGCGGTCCCGGAAGACGACCGGGTGGTAGTCGGGATGGCTGTCCTGCTTCATGGCTGGCTCCTCGTCTCGTGCCTGCTGTCTCAAGCCTGCTCGCTGGTGCTGCCTTTGTCGTGCTCGGCGGAGTCGTGCCCGGGGGAGTCGTGCCCGGCGGGGTCGTGCTCGGCGCAGCGGCCGCTGTGGTCGCAGTAGGGCGGGTTCGCGGTCCGGTCGCAGCCGCAGAGCATCGCCCTGGTCGCGCTCTCCGGCCCGTCCGGGGTCTCGATCCGCAGGTCGCCGTGCAGGTGGAGCACGCCGTCCGGGCGCCGGGTGACCCGGGTCGGGACCGGTGGCCGCTCGTCCGGGCCGCCGTCGGTGCGGCGGTAGCGGAGGGCCCCGCTGGGGCAGCGCCGGATCACCTCGGCGACGGCGTCCGGCGGGGCCCCGTCCGGGTCGATCCATGGTCGGCGCTCCGTGTCGAACACCCCGGGCAGTCCGCGGACGCACTCGGCGGCGTGCAGGCACCGGCCGACCTCGTACTCGACGGTGATGCCCCGGCCCGGGTAGCTCCTGGTTCGTTGGTCTGCCATCACGGCCTCCGCTCCTCCGCCCGCTCAGTCCGTGACCTGGCTGCGGTTGGTGTGGAGCAGGTCCTGGTAGTCGGGATGGCGCGCGATCCACGCGGCGTAGAAGGGGCAGACGGCGAGCACCCGGTCCCCGTCGGCACGGGCCCGGTCGAGCGAGGTCCGCACCAGCGCCGAGCCGACGCCCCGGCCCTCGTAGCGCGGGTCGACCTCGGTGTGGACGAAGGCGATCAGCCCGGGGGAGCGGAGGTACTGGGCCAGACCGGCCAGCGCCTCCCCGTAGCGGGCCTGGTACTGGTGGGCGCCGGGGACGTCGGTGACGTCGGGGGGTGCTGCGGTCAACGGTTCCGGCTTTCGCTTCGTCGGGCGGCGGAGTCTGCTCCGCCTCGGTCGCTCCAGCATCTGCCGCACGGCGGCCCGGCGCTACCCCACGGGAACCGGGCGGGTGACGGCGGCCGGTCACGGCGGGGGCAGCAGGTGCCGGGCGGTGGGCTCCTGGTCGGCCAGCCTCCGCGCCCGCTCCAGCAGTTCGACGTCGTAGCCGGTCAACCGCCCGTCGTGCTGCCGCAGATGCTCGGACCAGGAGGCGACCTCGAAGACCTCCACCCAGAGCTCCGGGTCGGCCGAGTCCTGGTACAGCGCCCACCGGTACGCTCTCGGGGGCCAGGTCCAGCGCGAGGGCCGGCTCGGGCCAGGGCGCGACGATGCTGCGGTCCAGAGTGGCGCCCAGGGTCCGCAGCGGCGAGCGGTCGGCGAGTCCGCCATCGGTCGTCCCCCAGGGTGCCGCAGCCCGGTCGCACGGTCGTCCGTGCACCGGAGACGACAGTACGACGGATCGGCGGCTCCGGCCCTGCGAAACGGATCGCTCAGGGGGCCGGCGTCGGCTGCGCGGCCTCCCAGACGAACCCGTCCGGGTCGGTGAAGGGACCGGCGTCGCTGCCGAGCACCAGCCGGTGCGAACCGGTGCCGTCGATCGGGACGCCGGCGTCCTTGGCCAGCGCCTTGCGCCCGTAGAGCGCCAGCTTGACCGCGCTCGACGGGGTGGCGAACTCGACGTACTTGCGGCCGAAGCTCTTGCCGACGGCGAGGCCGCGGTCGACGTAGAACTGCTTGCTCGCGGCCACGTCCGCCGCTCCGATCAGCAGCACGATCTCGTCGAACGCCAGCGAGGCGGGGGCGGTGTCCTTCTTCTTCGACGTCGCGACCTTCCAGATCGCCCCGTCCGGGGCCCGGACCACGCCGCCGTAGCCCCAGAGGGACTTCGCGGCCGGCTTCAGGGCGGTGGCGCCGGCGTCGAGGGCGGCTCCGACCAGGCGGTCGACGTTGCCCGGCTGGGACACCGTGAGCGAGAGCGTGTAGCCGCGGAAGCCGGAGGTCGGCGCCTCCGAGGCCCGCAGGTGCACCCGGTCGCCCAGGCCGAGGGCGGCGTAGAAGTGGGCGGCGGCCGTGGGGTCGGCCACCTCAAGGGTGAGGGTTTCGATGGATGCCATGACGACGACGCTAGGTGCGGTCCGCTGACCGCGCTTCTCCGATCCTGACCGGTTCCGCCCGACCGGTCTTGCGGCGACCCGTCGGTTCGGACAGGCTCGTGCCCATGAGCGCTCAGTTCGGGGACTTCCAGAACGAGATCTACTTCAGTGCCCTGTTCGGCACGCTGCCCACGCTGCCGATGGCCTTCGCCGAACTGGAGCGAAGGGCCGAGTCCGCGCTGCCGCCCTCCGTGTGGTCCTACGTCGCGGGCGGCGCGGGGGACGAGTTCACCCAACGGGCCAATGTCCGGGCGTTCGCGCAGTGGGGGCTGGTGCCCCGGATGCTGGTCGGGGCCGCGCAGCGGGACCTGACCGTGGAGCTGTTCGGGCTGACCCTGCCCTCGCCGCTGTTCCTGTCCCCGATCGGGGTGATCGGGCTGTGCGCCCAGGACGGCCACGGCGATCTCGCCACGGCCAGGGCCGCCGCCCGGCTGGGCGTGCCGATGGTGGCGTCCACGCTCTCGGTCGACCCGCTGGAGGAGGTCGCCAAGGGGTTCGGCGACACCCCCGGCTTCTTCCAGCTCTACACCCCGACCGACCGCGAACTGGCCGAGAGCCTGGTCCGGCGTGCGGAGGCGGCAGGTTTCAAGGGCATCGTGGTCACCCTGGACACCTGGGTCACCGGCTGGCGTCCGCGCGACCTGTCCACCGGCAACTTCCCGCAGCTGCGCGGGCACTGCCTGGCCAACTACTTCACCGACCCGGTGTTCCGCTCGCGGCTGGCGAAGACCCCGGAGGAGGACCAGGGCGCGGCCGTGACGGCCTGGACCCGGATCTTCGGCAACCCGCTGACCTGGGCCGACCTGGACTGGCTGCGCTCGCTGACCAGCCTGCCGCTGATCCTCAAGGGGCTCTGCCACCCGGAGGACGTCCGCCGGGCCAGGGACGGCGGCATCGACGCCGTCTACTGCTCCAACCACGGCGGCCGGCAGGCCAACGGCGGGCTGCCCGCGCTCGACGCCCTGCCCGAGGTGGTGGCCGCCGCCGAGGGCCTGCCGGTGCTCTTCGACTCCGGCGTGCGCTCCGGCGCGGACGCCGCCAAGGCGCTGGCGCTCGGTGCCACCGCCGTCGGCGTCGGCCGCCCCTACGCCTACGGGCTGGCCCTCGGCGGCACTGACGGGCTCGTCCACGTGCTGCGCTCGCTGCTGGCCGAGCTCGACCTGATCATGGCGGTGGACGGCTACCCGACCCTGGCCGACCTCGTCCCGGACGCGCTGCGACGGCTGTCGCCGACGGTCGGCGAGAGCTAGCCGACCCTTCCCCCGAACGGGGGGCTGAGCGAGGAGCACGGGCGATGGGCGGTTCGGTGCCGGGCGAGGTCGCACTGGCGAGCGCGAAGGGGCGCTGGGTACTGGCCACCACCGTGCTCGGTTCGGCGATGGCGATGCTCGACGGCTCGGCCGTCAACATCGCCCTGCCCCGGATCGGGGAGGACCTGCACGCCCCGCTCTCCGCCCTGCAGTGGGCCGTCGACGCCTACCTGCTCACGCTCGCCGGGCTGATCCTGCTCGGCGGCGCGCTCGGCGACCGCTACGGGCGGCGCCGGGTGTTCCTGACCGGCGTGGTCTGGTTCGCCCTGGCCTCGGCGGCCTGCGGGCTCGCGCCCGACGTCGAGGTGCTGGTCGCGGCGCGGGCGCTGCAGGGGGTGGGCGGGGCGCTGCTCGCCCCGGGCTCACTGGCGCTGATCCAGGCGATCTTCCGGGAACAGGACCGCCCGGCGGCGGTCGGGCTGTGGTCCGGGCTCGGCGGCGTGGCCGGGGCGCTCGGCCCGCTGGCCGGGGGCTGGCTGGTCGGCGGCCCCGGCTGGCGCTGGGTCTTCCTGATCAATCTGCCGCTGGCGGCGGTCGTGCTGGCGATCGCCCTGCGCCAGGTGCCGGAGAACCGGGACGAGTCCGCCTCCGGCCGGTTCGACCTGGGCGGCGCGGGGCTGGCCGCGCTGGCGCTCGGCTCGCTGACCGCCGCGCTGACGGCGGCCCCGACCGCGCCGACGCTCGCGGCCTGGGCGGGCGCGGCGGCGGTCGCCGCCGGCGCGGCCTTCGTCCTGACGGAGCGCCGGTCCGCCCGGCCGATGCTGCCGCTGGACCTGTTCGCCTCCCGGCTGTTCACCGTGGTGAACGTGGCCACCGTGCTGATCTACGCGGCCCTGGGCGGCGTGCTCTTCTTCCTGGTGCTGGAACTCCAGGTGGCGGCCGGCTTCCCGCCGCTGGAGGCCGGCCTCAGCACCCTGCCGGTCACCCTGCTGATGCTGCTCTTCTCCCCGGCCGCGGCCCGGCTCGGCCAGCGGATCGGCCCCCGGCTGCCGCTGACGCTGGGCCCGCTGCTGGCCGGGGCCGGGATCCTGCTGATGCTGCGGATCGGTGCCGACGCCTCCTACGCCGCCGACGTCCTGCCGGCCGCGGTGGTGCTGGGCGCCGGGATGACGCTGCTGGTCGCGCCGCTGACCGCGACCGCGCTGGCCGCCGCCGAGGACCGGCGCGCGGGCATCGCCAGCGGCGTCAACAACGCGGCGGCGCGCACCGGCAGCCTGCTCGCGGTGGCGGCGCTGCCGGCCCTGGTCGGGTTGTCCGGCACCGAGTACCAGCGGGCCGCCGTGGTCGACGGGGCGTTCCGGGGCGCGATGGCGATCTGCGCCGGGCTGATGTTCGCGGCGGCGCTGCTGTCCTGGGTCGCGGTGCGGCCGAAAACCTGACCCGGCGACGGCGCGGCCCGGCCGTGGCCTACCGTTGGGCAGTGACCACAGTCGACACGGCCGCGCCGCGGACCACAGCCCCGGACCGCCCCGCCCCAGGGACCGCGCCGCTGATCCGGCGAATACTCCCGGCCGTGGCCGGCTACCTCGCCGTCCGGGCCGTGGGCCTGCTGCTGTTGCTGGCCTACGGACGCGGCCACCACCACTCGACCCTCGCCCGGCTGGCCGTCGCCTGGGACGGCGGCTGGTACGTCCGGATCGCGCAGACCGGCTACCGGGTCTCCAACGGCCTGATCGGGCAGCACGGCATCCCCTACTCGCCGCGCGCCTTCTTCCCGCTCTACCCCTGGCTCGCCCGGCTGCTCGGCCATCAACTGTCGGTCGGGGCCGGCACCGCACTGGTGGTCGTCTCCGGCGCGGCCGGGGTCGCCGCCGCCGCCGGGATCTACGCCTGCGCCGCGCACTGCTGCGGCCACCGGGTCGGAGTGGTCGCCGCCGTGCTCTGGGGCGTGCTGCCGCTCGCCGCGATCGAGAACCTGGCCTACTCCGAGGCCCTGTTCACCGCCTTCGCGGCCTGGGCGCTGTACGCGGTGCTGAGCGGACGCTGGCTCTGGGCCGGGACGCTGACCGTGCTCGCCGGGCTGACCCGGCCCACCGCGATGGCGCTCACCGGCGCCGTGGTCCTGGCCGCGCTGCTCGAACTGCGCCGGTGGCACCGCAGCGACCCGCTGCCCTGGCGACCGCTGGCCGGGGCGCTGCTGGCACCGCTGGGCTGGGTCGGCTACATGCTGTGGACGGACTGGGTCGTCGGCTCGCCCATGGGCTACTTCCACATCCAGGACGCCTGGGGCTCCAGCTTCGACGCCGGGATCTCGACCGTCGCCTGGTACGTCGGCCTGGTCTTCGTCCACCGCTCCTGGTCCGGGCTGGTGACCGGGCTGACGGCGATCGCCTACGTCTGGCTCTTCCGGGAGGCGCTGCGCCGCCGTCAGCCACCGGCCCTGCTGGCCTTCAGCGCCGGGCTGCTGGTGCTCGACCTCGGCAACTCCTCCGCCCACCCGCCGCTGGCCCGCTTCCTGCTGCCCGCCTTCGCCCTGCTCTTCCCGCTGGCGGAGCGGATCGCGGCGCTGCCGGTCCGGCGCCGGACCGCCCTGCTGACCTGCGCCACGCTGCTCTCGGGCGGCTACGGCGTCTTCGTGGTCTTCCTCGGCGCGGCCCCCTCGTAGCCCGCTGGTCCGAATCTGTTGCGTCAGGCACAGTTCTCCGTACGAACACTTGCGTGTCATGCGCATGATGTAACGTGCCGGGTGCTGTTCACCGCATTGCTCCCCTCCTGCACCAGCCCGTCAAACCCGCTGTCCGAGACAAAGGAGTGTCTGTGGTCGGGGACGGCATAGAACCGGGCGACATCGGCTTCAGTACCGGCAAGGGCCTGCTCGGCCGACTGATCACCGTCGGGACGGAGTCCGTGTACAGCCACACCTGGGTGTACCACTCGCGGAACGAGGACGGGTCGTGGAACACCGTCGAGGCCCAGCCGATCCTCAACCGGGCGGAGGACGGCGTCCGTTGGCGTGTACGAACTGAGCCGCCGTCAAAAACGCTGCGGCTGTGGCGGAACGAGGACGAACGGGAGCGGCTGCTGGCCGAGTCCGAGCGGCTGGCGGAGGCCGAGTTCCCGTACAACTGGTCCGAGGTCCTGCGGATGGCGCTGCACGTCTTCGGGATCACCGTCCAGCGCAGCGGCGATCCGGACGCCATGATCTGCTCGCAGCACGTCGCCCTGGCCCTGTTCGCGGCGCGGCAGGACATGGCCGACCGGTTCGGCATGGCGGCCTACGACGTCTGGCCCGGGCGGCTCGCCGAGACCGGCGAGCGCATCGCCCGGGACGACCGGGCCCGCGAACTGGTGGGCTCAGCGAGCTGACCCGCGTACGTCCTCGGCCTCCTCGACCGGCGGCACCCGCTCCGCGACCGGATCCGCCGCCCCCGCCTCTGCCGGCTCCGGCTGCCGCCGCCGTTCGGTGCTGACGACCACGCACACCCCCGCCACGACGATCCCGCCGCCGACCGCGATCGGCCAGCTCACCGGCTCGGCCAGGACCAGCCAGCCCAGCGCCACCGCCACCACCGGGTTGACGTAGGCGTAGGTGGAGACCAGCGAGAGCGGCGCGTTCTGCAGCAGCCAGGCGTAGGCGGAGAAGGCCACCACCGAGCCGAAGACCACCAGGTAGCCCAGGGCCAGCCAGGATTCGAGGCCGACCGAGGCCAGGTGCACCCGGTGCTGCTCGCCGCGTGCGAACCCCAGCAGCAGGTCCCCGATCCCGCCGGCCAGCATCTCGTAGGCGCTGGCGACGAACGGGTCGGCCGGCATCGGCAGCCGGGCCGAGGCGAAGGAGCCCAGCGACCAGAGCAGCGCGGCGGCCATCACCAGCAGCAGTCCGCCGAGCCGGACGCTGCCGGTGATCCCGGGCACGCTCAGCACGACCAGCCCGGCGAAGCCGATCAGCACGCCGAGGACTGTGGTCCGGCGCGGCCGGTCGCCGGAGACCGCGCGCAGCACCGCCACCCACAGCGGCACGGCGGCGACCAGCAGTGCGGTCAGCCCGGAGGGGACCTCCGTCTCCGCCAGCACCACCAGCCCGTTGCCGCCGACCAGCAGCAGCAGTCCGACCAGGGCGCAGGAGGCCAGCTGCCGCCGGGTGATCCGCAGCGACCGCGGTCCTCGGCGCAGCGCGAAGAAGGCGCCCAGCAGCAGTGTGGCGATCAGGAACCGGGTGGCGGCGGCGAGGAACGGCGGAGCGGTCCGGTCCATGATCCTGATGCCGAGGTAGGTCGAGCCCCACACCACGTAGACCAGCCCGAGGGCCGTCCAGGCCGTCGCACCGAACTGCCCGGCCCGGGCCGTGCTCCGCTCCGTCACTACCGACTCCGCTCCATGCTGCTGTACCCGTATTCGTTGCACCAGCCAACCGCACGGGGACTGCCGATGCCAGAGCAGATACCGACAACCTTGCCGGACCGGCCGACGGCTGCGGGAAGCGTTTACTTCAAGAAGTGAACGGATTGGTCGGCGTGGCGGCCGTGCCCTCGCGAATCCTTGCCCGGCCTGCGGGAGAGCGCGCTCCCGGGCGGCAACTCCCATCAATCCCAAGGCTGTTGCGCCCGGGAACGATGTCGTCCGGCCCTCCGGCGGCGCGGCTCCGGATGCGGCTCCCCGGGCCCTTCGCTTCACTCTGTGAATCGGATCAAGACATCTTCTCTTCACAGTGTTGAAGTATTGACTTGGTGGAAAGTTGAGAGCACGCTGACAAACCGTCAACAGGGTTCCGGAGCCGCTGTTGTCGCAAGGGGGGCACCGCCGCTGTCAGGACGGCGCGTGCTCCCCTGCGCTGCCCACACCCCACCCATGCAGGCGATGAAGGGCCGGTGCGTTTCTCCATGCACGACGAACGACACAGAGACAGCGGGATCAAGCGGTCAAGGGTCGGCGGGTGGTCAGGCACCCGTCGCGCACTGACAGCACTGGCGGCGGGCTTCGCCCTCGCCGTCGGCGGAACGGTCGCACTGGCCGCACCCGCCTTCGCCGCCACCGCGAGCGGCGGCCCCGGTTCCACGCCGTACTGGAACGAGGACGGCCAGGTCCAGGGCTTCGCGACCGCGCTCAACTCGGCCTCCAAGGTCTGGTACACCCTGGCCGACGGCGAACTGCAGAACGTCTACTACCCGGAGACCGACGAACCGGACACCTTCGGGCTCCAGTACTACGTCACCGACGGCTCCAGCTTCACCGACAGCGAGACCGCCAACACCGGCCACGCCATATCGCTGGCCGACCCCACCTCGCTGACCTGGACCCAGACCAACACCGCGACCAGCGGCAAGTACACCATCACCAAGACCTACGTGGCCGACCCGGCCCGCTCGGTGATCCTGGTCAAGACCACCTTCACCAACAACAGCAGCACCCCGCTCGACCTCTACGCGGACTACCAGCCCTATCTGGCCAACCAGGGCGACGCCAACACCGGCAGCACCGACGCCACTTCCGGCGACCTGGTCGCCGTCAACGGCTCGGTCGCCAGCGCCATGTCCTCCTCCACCGGCTTCGCCCAGGCCAGCACCGGCTACGTCGGCACGACCAGCAGCGGCGTCTCCCAACTGACCAGCGGCTACGGGCTCACCACCCAGTACGCCGGGGTGGCGAGCAGCGGGCACATCGACCAGACCGCGCAGATCCCGGTCGCCGCCTCCGGCTCCACCACCTTCACCCTGGCGCTGGCCTTCGACACCACCGAGGCCGCCGCCGTCACCGACGCCTCGGCCTCCCTGGCCACCGGCTTCGCCTCCGCCGAGAGCTCCTACGAGGCGGGCTGGCACACCTGGATGAGCAGCCTCGACGCCGCGCCGGCCTCGGTGGACACCGCCGCACTGCTCCGCCAGTACGACATCTCGCTGATGGAGGTGAAGGCGGACGAGGACAAGACCTACACCGGGGCGTTCGTGGCCTCGCCGAGCAACCCCTGGGGCGCGAGCGTCAGCGCGGCCAGTGCCGGAGCCCACGGCTACCACCTGGTGTGGACCCGTGACGAGTACGAGATGGCGACCTCGCTGATGTCGGCCGGGGACACCGCCGACGCCAAGGCGGCGCTGGCCTACCTGCTCCAGTACGAGGTCACCTCCAGCGGCTACGTCAAGCAGAACACCTGGCTCAACGGCAACGAGGAGTGGGGCGGGCAGCAGTTGGACGAGGTCGCCGACCCGATCGTCCTCGCCTACCAGCTCGGCGTGACCGACGCGACCACCTGGGCCACCCTCAAGACCGAGGCCAACTATCTGGTCAGCAACGGCCCGGTGACCGGGGAGGAGCGCTGGGAGGAGATCGGCGGCTACTCGCCCTCCACCATCGCCGCCGAGATCGCCGGCCTGGTCTGCGCCTCGGCCATCGCCACCGACAACGGCGACAGCACGGACGCGGCCACCTACCTCGCCACCGCCAAGACCTGGGCCGCCGACGTCGACGGCTGGACCTACACCACCACCGGCTCCTACGGGAACGGCGACTACTTCCTGCGGATCACCCAGGACGGCAACCCCAACTCGGGCGCGTCGATCTCCCTCGCCAACGGCGGCGGGAACCACGACGACCGCACCGTCACCGACGCCGGCTTCCTGGAACTGGTCCGGCTCGGCATCAAGTCCGCCACCGCCACCGACATCACCAACTCGCTGACGGCCGTGGACGACACCATCAAGGTGAGCACCCCCGAGGGCCCGATCTGGCACCGCTACAACTTCGACGGCTACGGCGAGACCTCGACCGGCGCCGACTACACCGGCTCGGGCGTCGGCAACCCCTGGCCGGTGCTCACCGGTGAGCGCGGCGAGTACGACGTGGCGCTCGGCGACAGCACCGACGCCCAGGCGATGCTGGCCACCATGCAGGGCGCGGCCGACGCCGGCGGTCAGATCTCCGAGCAGGTCTGGGGCAGCAGCACCGCCTCCTCCGCCAACGGCTGGACCCTCGGCGCCGCCGACAACTCCGGCACCCCGCTGATGTGGGCGATGGGGCAGTACGTCCGGCTCGCCAACGACATCTCCAACGGCAGCGACCTGGACACCCCGACCGTCGTCTGCACCACCTTCGGCACCTGCGCCGCGGCCAAGCCGTCCACCCCGACCGGGCTGAAGGTCACCGGCACCACCTCCAGCACCGCCTCGCTGTCCTGGAGCGCCTCGACCAACACGCCCACCGGGTACAAGGTCCTCCGCAACGGCACCCAGGTCGGCACCGCCACCGGCACCAGCTACACCGACACCGGGCTGACCGCCTCGACCGCCTACAGCTACACCGTCGAGGCCTACAACACGGCCGGCACCTCGGCCGCCTCCACCGCCGTCACCGCCACCACCGCCGCACCGGGGGTCGCGCCGAACGCGCCCACCGGGCTGACGGTCGGCCCGACGACCACCACCACCGTCCCGCTGAGCTGGACCGCGTCCACCACCAGCGGCAGCTACCCGGTGGCCGGCTACTACGTGCTGCGCAACGGCGCCCAGGTCGGCTCCACCACCGGCACCTCCTACACCGACACCGGCCTCAGCCCGGCCACGGCCTACCACTACTCGGTCGAGGCCTACGACACCGACGGCGACCTCTCGGCCGCGTCCACCGCCGTCACCGGCACCACCGCCGCCGGCTACACCGAGACGGTGGAGGTGACCGTGCCGGTGAACACGGCGGCGACCGGGGACGGGGTGTACCTGGACGGGAACTTCTCGGTCCTGGGCAACGGGGGTGCGGACTGGGCGGCGTCGGGGGTGGCGATGACCAAGGTCGACGACACCCACTACACGGCGACGGTCAGTGCCACCTCGGCGGCGGCGCTGTCCTACAAGTACGTGCTCGGCGCGAACTGGAGCTATGTCGAGAAATCGGCTTCCTGTGCCGATATCGGCAACCGGGCGCTGACGGTCAACGGCGGGACGGTGAACGACACGGTGCTGAACTGGGGCGGCCCGAACACCTGCGGCAACGCGGAGGCGGTCATCGATCTGACGGTGCCCTCGAACACCCCGGGCACCGACACCGTCTACCTCTCCGGCAACTTCTCCACCCTCGGCACCGGGATGTCCTCGGCCAACGACTGGGCCTCCGGGCTCTACCCGATGACCCGGACCGGCGCCGACACCTGGCAGGCCGTCGTGCCGGCCGTCCCCGGCTCCACCCTGTCCTACAAGTTCGACCTGAACGGGACCTGGACCAACGTCGAGGAGGGCAGCTCCTGCAGCACCGTCAGCAACCGGAGCTTCTACTTCAACGGGGCGGACAGCTCCTACCCGGCAGCTGACACCGTCGTCGACTGGGCCGGCCTGAACGGCTGCTGACGGTCCAGCAGTTCCGACCGGAGGACGGGGGTCGCAGCACAGCGCTGCGGCCCCCGTGCGCTGCCGTCCTCAGTTCCAGTAGGAGTGGTCGAGCCGGGAGGGCGCCGGTGGGGTGAACGGCTCCAGGGAGGCGCGGCGGAAGCGGCGGCGCACGGTCCGCAGGGCCGCCCAGGCCTCGCGCAGATGCGGGGCGAGCGTGCCGAGCAGGCTGCCCAGCAGCGCCGCTGCCAGCAGCAGGCCGAGCCGCAGGGCGTCGCCGCGCCCGTCCCAGCCGAGGACACCCCACCGGTCGGCGTCGAAGCCGTCGTAGAACAGCCAGCAGAGCAGTCCGACGACGGGGCTGGCCCACGGTCGCGCGGTCCAGCCGACGGCGAGGGCCGTTGCGGCGAGCATCAGCAGCGCCGGGCCGGAGCGGTGCGCGGCGCCGGTCGCGGCGAGCAGGATCGACAGCGGCGCGGCCACGGCGAACGCGGTCACCAGCAGCATGGAGGGCGGGAGTGTCGTCCGGGGGTGGTGCAGTCGGGGGCTGTGGAGTGCGGCATGCACGGAAGCCTCCTGGTCGGACGGGGGTCGGGACACCTTCTATGAGAAGTCGGGGCGGACGGCCCGGGGGCGGCTCTTGACGCTCTCCATACGCCACCGCAGCGGATCCATACGGGTTCTTGGCGTCAGCCTGGCGTGCGGCCTGCTGCCCTCATCAGGGTGAACGCGCGCGTGTACGCCCGGCCGACCCGTGCTCAGGCAGTACGTTTTCCTGGACATATTGGGCCATAGTCATCGGTCCACCGATGAAGGGAACACTTATGCGTATTCGCACCGTCCTGATCGGCTTTGCCATTGCGACCGTCGCGGTCGTCGGTACCGCGACCGGCGCCAGCGCGGACAGCGTCGGCGGCTTCGGCGCGAAGTACCACCACAGCGTCGGCGAGATCCACGCGGGCCAGGCCGGTCTCTCCTGGGACAGCACCAGTGCTTCCCTGGGCGGCGGCTTCGCGACCACCGGCTGACGTTCGCAGCTGACGGGCCGACGGCCCGGGGCGCTGTTCGCTCCCGGGCCGTCGGCCCGTGCTCGCCTGCTCGCTCAGGCCTCCTCGGCGCGCTCCGCGCGCACGCCCTCCCGGTCCCGGGCGTGCGGACGGTGCACCTCGCCGGTGAGTTCGGCGGGCTCGTCGGCCGGCTGCGGGTGGGTCAGCAGGTGCACCCCGGCCGCGATCGCGCCGCCGACCAGCGGGGCCACGATGAACAGCCACACCTGCGAGATCGCGCTGCCGCCGGCGAAGATCGCCGGCCCCAGGCTGCGCGCCGGGTTGACCGAGGTGCCCGTCAGCGGGATGCCCACCAGGTGGATCACTCCCAGGGTGAAGCCGATCGCCAGCCCGGCGAAGCCCTTGGCCGCGATCCGGTGGGTGACCGCCAGCACGACGAAGACCAGCACGAAGGTCAGCAGCACCTCCACCAGGAAGGCGCCGCCCAGGGAGATGCCCACCTGGGAGCGGGTGCCCCAGCCGTTGGTGCCGAGCTTGCCGTGGGTCTGAATTCCGGGGACGGTCTTGGCCATCCAGAACACCAGCGCCGCTCCGGCGATCGCGCCGAGGAACTGGGCCACCCAGTACGACACCGCCGTCTTCACGTCCATCCGGCGGGCCAGCAGGAAGCCCAGCGTCACCGCCGGGTTCACATGGCAGCCGGAGATGGGTCCGAAGCAGTAGACCAGGGCCAACAGAGTGAAGCCGAACGCCAAGGCGATGCCCGCGTCGCCGATGTGCGGCCCGGCCAGGACCGCTGCTCCGACGGCGAGCAGGACCAGCAGCAAGGTCCCGATAAACTCACTGACTATCGCACGCCTGTCCATCGTGCCCTCCTCCTGCCCCGCCCAGGGGTGGACGGGGGCATAAGAAAAGCGTGAGGTAATCCGTCGGCGCCCGCATCTCCGGATGATCAGGGCGTACCGGACGACCGGCCGGAGAGCGGGCGCAGCGGCGGCGCGCCGGGCGGATCAGATGGTCGACACGTCGATGACGAAGCGGTAGCGGACGTCGCTCGCCACCACCCGCTCGTAGGCCTCGTTGACCTGGTCGGCCGGAATGACCTCGATCTCCGCGCCCAGGCCGTGCTCGGCGCAGAAGTCCAGCATCTCCTGGGTCTCCCGGATGCCGCCGATCATCGAACCGGCCAGGCTGCGCCGGGCGCCGATCAGCGAGAAGACGCTGAGCGAGACCGGGTGCTCGGGCGCGCCGACGTTGACCAGGGTGCCGTCGACGGCGAGCAGCGACAGGTAGCGGTCCAGCTCCAGGTTGGCCGAGACGGTGTTGACGATCAGGTCGAAGTGCCCCTCCAGCGCCGTGAAGGTCTCCGGGTCGCTGGTGGCGTAGTAGTGGTCCGCGCCGAACCGCTCGGCGTCCTCCTGCTTCCGCAGGCTCTGGCTGAGCACGGTGACGTCGGCGCCCAGCGCTGCGGCGATCTTGACGCCCATGTGGCCGAGGCCGCCCATGCCGACGATCGCGACCTTGCGGCCGGGCCCGGCCTGCCAGCGCTTCAGCGGCGAGTAGAGGGTGACGCCCGCGCACAGCAGCGGCGCGGCGACGTCCAGGGCCAGGCCCTCGGGGATGCCCAGGACGTAGTTCTCGTCGACGACGACCTCGGTGCTGTAGCCGCCGTAGGTGGGCTCGCCGTCGGCGTCCAGCCCGTTGTAGGTGGGGGTCTGCCCGACCCGGCAGTACTGCTCGTCGCCGGCCAGACAGTTGGCGCAGGTGCGGCAGGAGTCGACGAAGCAGCCGACGCCGACGCGGTCGCCGACGGCGTAGCGGGTGACCCCGGGGCCGACCTCGGCGACGGTGCCGGCGATCTCGTGGCCCGGAACCATCGGGAAGATGGAGCCGCCCCACTCGTCGCGGGCCTGGTGGATGTCGGAGTGGCAGATGCCGGCGAACTCGATGCTGATCCGGACGTCGTGCTCGCGGACGTCGCGGCGGGGGATCGTGGTGCGTTCCAGCGGGGCCTTCGCGGAGGGGGCGGCGTAGGCGGGGACCGTGGTGGTCATCGTTGCTTCAGCTCCATGCGGGTCGGTGAGGGACGACGGGGCAGTACCGTCCGTCCAGAGAATCCAAGTCCTGGGGCGGTCGGATCATTCCGGCCGCCGCTCAGCCGTGCGGCGGCAGCCGGCCGAGCTGGTGGTCGGCGGCGCTCAGCGCCTCGTCGACCAGTCGGGCCAGGTGGCCGTGGCGCAACGAGTAGACCACCCGGCGGCCCTCCTTGCGGGTACTTACCAGACCGGCGAGCCGCAGCCGGGCCAGGTGCTGGCTGACCGAGGGGCGGGCCACGCCGGAGGTCTCGGTCAGCGTGGTCACATCGGCCTCGCCCTCGGCGAGCCGCAGCAGCAGGGCCAGCCGGGTGCGGTCCGCCAGCAGTCCCAGGATCTCGGCAGCCGCGGCCAACCGCTCGCTCTCATCAGGCACCTGCGCATCATACGCAGGTGATGGGTGCATGCGTGCAGACATACGCACATAATGGCAGAGTGGTCCGACCGACCCGAGGTCCGACCGGAAGGCGAGCCGCCGTGAACCAGCACCCGCACCACGACCCCGCGCACCACGACCACCCGCACCACGACCACGACGCCCACCACGGGCGCGACACCCACCACGGGCACGAGCACCACGACCACCCGCATCCGCACGGCCACGGCGGCTCCTGGGCGGAGCGGCGGCACCGGCTGGGGCACCTGCTGAAGCCGCACCGGCACGAGACCGCCGACATGGTCGACCCGGCGCTGGAGTCCTCGGCCGAGGGGCTGCGCACCCTGTGGATCTCGCTCGCCGGACTGGCCGTCACCGCCGCGCTGCAGGCGGTGGTGGTGCTGCTGTCCGGGTCGGTGTCACTGCTGGGCGACGCCGTGCACAACGTCGCTGACGCGCTGACCGCGCTGCCGCTGGGCATCGCCTTCCTGCTCGGCCGCCGGGCCGCGACCCGCCGCTTCACCTACGGCTTCGGCCGGGCCGAGGACCTGGCCGGGGTGGCCATCGTGCTGACCGTGGCGGCCTCGGCGGCGGTCTCCGCCTGGGTCGCGGTCGATCGGCTGCTGCACCCCCGGGCGGTCGGCTACCTGCCGGCGGTGGCCGCCGCCGCGCTGGTCGGCTTCGCCGGCAACGAGCTGGTGGCCCGCTACCGGATCCGCACCGGGCGGCGGATCGGTTCCGCCGCGCTGGTCGCTGACGGCGTCCACGCCAGGACCGACGGCTTCACCTCGCTGGCGGTGCTGGTGGGCGCGGGCGGCGCGGCCATCGGCTGGCGCTGGGCCGACCCGCTGGTGGGCCTGCTGATCACCCTCGCCATCCTCGGCGTGCTGGCGGGCACGGTCCGCGAGGTCTTCCGCCGACTGATGGACGCGGTGGACCCGGCCCTGGTCGACGCGGCCGAGTCGGCGCTGGTCGCGGTGGACGGGGTGGCCGGCGTCGGCCAGGTGCGGATGCGCTGGATCGGCCACCGGCTGCGGGCGGAGGTCGCCATCACGGTGGACGGCGAGCTGAACCTCCACGCGGCCCACGGCGTGGCCGTGGCGGCGGAGCAGGCCCTGCTGGAGGCGGTGCCCCGGCTGGTCGCCGCGCACGTCCACGCGGACCCGCTGCAGGGGCACGCGCCGCACCCGGTCCTCCCGCCGGTGCTGCAGCCGGTGGGCCGGTAGCGGCCCCGGTCGGGCGTACGTACGGCGCGCGTACGTCAACCCCACTCGGTCACGGCACCGGTTCGGATGGAAGAAGTGACCAATCCATCTCCGCAGCAGTTGCGAAGTAGGAACCAGAAGGCCCGATAGCCAAGGGCGTTCATCGACAGAGATGGGGCGTGATGGGCGAGGAGCACCTCGATACCCGGTTGCTCGCGGAGCTGACCGAGCAGTCGCAGGATCTGAACAGCGATGCGCTGCGGATCACCCGCGACGCGCTGACCGACTTCGGTCAGCAGGAACCGGCCCGGCGCTGGTGGCAGCGCGGCGGCACGGTGGCCGCGCTCGCCGGCGGTGCGGCGCTCTGGGGCGCGACCCGCGCCACGGCAGCGTCCAGCGACGACATCCAGGCGCTGCAGACCGCGGCGTCGCTGGAGAACCTGGCGGTGAGCGTCTACACGACCGCCGCCGGGCTGCCGTTCATCAAGGACGGCAACAAGACGGTCTCCGCGTTCATCGCCAAGACCACCAGCCAGCACCAGGCGCACGCCCAGGCGTTCAACGCCGCGGCCACCCAGGCCGGCGGCAAGGCGCAGATGGACCCCGACCCCAAGTACGCGGCGATCGTGAAGCAGATGCTGCCCTCGATCAAGACGCCGGCCGACGTGGTCAACCTGGCGCTCACCCTGGAGGACACCGCGGCGCAGACGTACACCGCGTACGTCTCCAAGGTGACCGACGTCCAGCTGCGGAAGCTCTTCGGCTCGGTGGCGCCGGTGGAGGCGCAGCACCGCTCCATCCTGCTCGCCGTGCAGGCGCTGCTCGCGGGCAACATGGCCGATCTGATCGCCATCCCGACCGACCCGGCGAAGCTGCCGGCCGCGGCGGGCAGCGTCGGGTTCCCCGACGCCTTCTACCCGACCAAGAACGCTTCCCCGATCAGTGAAGGGGCTGTGCAGTGAGTGCTGGTACCGGCGGCTGGGAGCTGCCGATCTCCGAGGGTGAACTGTCACGGCTGACCCGTGACCTGGACGAGGCGCACCGCGAGTACCTCCCGCTGATGCACGCCGCCGCCACCGATCTGGGCGAGGAGCTGCGCGACACCCGCTCCGCGCAGCCGGGTCTCGCCTCGCGGCGCCGGTTCCTGCTCGGCGCGGGCGGCGTCGCGGCGGCGCTGACCCTCGCGGCCTGCTCCAGCAGCGGGACCAAGAACGCGGTCGGCGTCGGCGCGAGCTCCTCGACGAGCCCGTCCGGCTCCTCCGGCTCGGTGTACACCGGCGACCTGCAGGTCGTCGCGCTGGCCACCGCGCTGGAGAACCAGGCCGTGGGCGCCTACACGGCCACCCTGACCGCCGCCAAGGCCGGCAAGCTCGGCACGGTGCCCCCGGCCGTGGGGACCTTCGCCACCACGGCGATGGCCCAGCATGCGGACCACGCCAAGGCGTGGAACGCTGTGCTCACCGGTGCCGGCAAGCCGGCCATCACCGGCGTGCCGCTGTCCAACCAGCCGGCCACGCTGAAGGCCCTGGGCGCGGCCAGCAACGTAGGCGATGTGGCCAAGCTCGCCCTGGAGCTGGAGAATCAGGCAGCGCAGACCTACCTCTTCGCCGCCTACAACGTCTCCAGCGCCGGCGGCATCGCCACCGCCGCCAGCATCGCACCGGTGGAGGCCATGCACGCGGCCATCCTCAACTTCGTCCTCGGCCAGTACCCGGTCCCGGACGATTTCCTGCCGGTCGACAAGGCCGCCAGCCCGACCCTGCTGACGGTCTGAGCCCACTGGCGGTCCAGTGCCGCCAGTGCGGTCGCACCGCACGGTCCACCCCCACGGACCGTGCGGTGCGCAGCCCCCAACAACAAGGTGAGGACGATTCCGTGTCCCGGTTCCAACGCCCGTTCGTCGCCCTGGCCGGCCTGCTGCTGGTCACCGTCGCGGCCTGCTCCAGCGGCAGTTCCTCCGGCAGTTCGTCCTCGTCCTCGCCCGCCGCCACGCCCGGCTCCGCCGTGCCAGGTGCCGGCGCGAGCAGCAGCATGGCCATGGCCACCTCGCCCGCCGCCCAGGGCTCCGCGACCGCGTCCGCGCAGGACGAGATCGTGATCGACAACTTCGCCTACAGCCCGGTCAGCCTGACCGTGAACCCGGGACAGGTGGTGACCGTGGCCAACCACGACTCGACCACCCACACCCTCACCGCGACCACCGGCAATGCCTTCAACACCGGTGACATCGCGCCCGGGGCGACCGCCACCTTCACCGCGCCCACCAAGCCGGGCAGCTACCCCTACATCTGCAGCATCCACCAGTTCATGCACGGAACGCTGATCGTGCGCTGAGGAGTCCCGATGGCCACCGTCGCCAGTGCCGCCCGTCTGATGCTCCGTTGCGCGGCCGCCGTCGGCCTGGCCGTCGACGCCGCCGTCCATGCCAAGCTGGCAGGCCAGTACGACGCCGTGGCCGCCAGCGTCAGCCAGGGCACCCTGTTCCGGATCGAGGCCGGCGCGGCCGCCCTGGCGGTGCTGCTGGTGCTGTTCTGGCACCGGCGCATCGGCGATCTCTTCTGCTGGCTGACCGCCGCCGCCGGCCTGGCCGCGCTCCTGGTCTACCGCTACTGGAACGTCGGAGCTTTCGGCCCGTTCCCCAATATGTACGAGCCGGTGTGGTTCACCGACAAGGTCTGGGCGCTGCTGGGCCAGATCCTGGCCGTCGTGGCGCTCACCCCGCTGCTGCTGTTCCCGGCCCGGCGTCGCCGGGTTGACAGCTGACCCCATCCGTCCAGTCGGCCCGGCCATACATCGGATGAAAGTCTTGATGGATGGCCGGATGATCCGTAGAGTCCTCCAGGGCGCGGGTATACATCCGATGTGTATGCCCGGGTAGCTGCCGCCATGTCTTTCCGTGGCCCCGGCAGCCGACGCCCGACGGTGTCCGGGCGAGCAGCCCCGCCACGAGAGGACCCAGCGTGCCCGTGACGGAAGCGCGCATCACCGGTTTCGACACGTTCGATGTTCGTTTTCCGACGTCGCGTGAGTTGGACGGTTCGGATGCGATGAATCCTGATCCGGATTATTCGGCGGCGTATGTGGTGCTGCGGACGGACGCGGGGGACGGGTTGGAGGGGTACGGGTTCGCGTTCACGATCGGGCGTGGGAACGATGTGCAGGTGGCGGCGGTGGAGGCGTTGCGATCGTTCGTGGTGGGGCGTTCGGTGGGGGAGTTGTGTGCGGATCCGGGGTCGTTGAGCCGTGACTTGGTGGGGGACAGTCAGTTGCGGTGGCTGGGGCCGGAGAAGGGGGTGATGCATATGGCGATCGGTGCGGTGGTGAATGCGGTGTGGGATCTGGCGTCGCGTCGGGCGGGGAAGCCGTTGTGGCGGTTTCTGGCGGATGCGGAGCCGGAGTGGTTGGTGTCGCAGGTGGATTTCCGTTATATCGGTGATGCGTTGAGTCCGGAGCAGGCGTTGGGGTTGTTGCGGGGGGTGCGGGCGGGTCGGGGGGTGCGTGAGGGGGTGTTGTTGGAGCGGGGGTATCCGGGGTATACGACGTCGCCGGGGTGGTTGGGGTACAGCGATGAGAAGTTGGCGCGGTTGGCGCGGGAGGCGGTGGCGGCGGGGTTCACGCAGATCAAGTTGAAGGTGGGGGCTGATCTGGCGGACGATGTGCGGCGGTTGGGGGTGGCGCGGGCGGCGGTGGGTCCGGGTGTGCGGGTGGCGGTGGATGCGAATCAGCGGTGGGGTGTGGCGGAGGCGGTGGGGTGGGTGGGGGCGTTGGCGCGGTTCGATCCGTACTGGGTGGAGGAGCCGACGAGTCCGGACGATGTGTTGGGGCATGCGGCGATTCGGGCGGGGGTGGCGCCGGTGCGGGTGGCGACGGGTGAGCATGTGCAGAATCGGATCGTGTTCAAGCAGTTGTTGCAGGCGGGGGCGGTGGATGTGCTGCAGTTGGATGCGGCGCGGGTGGGTGGGGTGAACGAGAATCTGGCGGTGTTGTTGTTGGCGGCGCGGTTCGGGGTGCCGGTGTGTCCGCATGCGGGGGGTGTGGGGTTGTGCGAGTTGGTGCAGCATCTGGCGATGTTTGATTTTCTGGCGGTGTCGGGGACGACGGAGGACCGGGTGGTGGAGTACGTGGACCATCTGCACGAGCACTTCACGGATCCGGTGGTGGTGGAGCGGGGTCATTACCGGGCGCCGTCGGCGCCGGGGTTCTCGGCCCGGATGCGGCCGGAGTCCGTCGCGCGTTACACCTACCCCGACGGCGAGTTCTGGGCCGCCGACCTCGCAGCCGACCACACCTGAATCCCTGAAGAGGAGAGCGCATGAACGAGCTCGACGGACTGCGCGCCATAGTCACCGGCGGCGCCTCCGGAATCGGCCTGGCCACGGCCCGGCTGCTGTCCGAACGCGGCGCCGAGGTCGCGGTGCTCGACCTCACCGCGCTGGACCCCGCTGGGCTCGAACCCGACGGAGCCGGCGGGGCCGGTAAGCCGCTGCACGGCTTCCTGGCCGACGTCTCCGACGACGCCTCGGTCCGCGCGGCCTTGGCCGAGGCCACCGCGCACCTCGGCGGGCTGGACATCCTGGTCAACAACGCCGGGATCGGCGCGGCCGGAACGGTCGAGGACAACCCGGACGAGCAGTGGCACCGGGTGCTGGACGTCAATGTGCTCGGCATGGTCCGCACCACCCGGGCGGCGCTGCCGCACCTGCGGGCGTCCGCGCACGCCGCGATCGTCAACACCTGCTCGATCGCCGCCACGGCCGGGCTGCCGCAGCGGGCCCTGTACTCCGCCAGCAAGGGCGCGGTACTGTCGCTCACCCTGGCCATGGCCGCCGACCACGTCCGCGAGGGCATCCGGGTCAACTGCGTCAACCCCGGCACCGCCGACACCCCCTGGGTCGGCCGACTGCTGGACGCCGCCGACGACCCCGAGGCCGAGCGGGCCGCGCTGAACGCCCGTCAGCCGATGGGACGCCTGGTCACCGCCGAGGAGGTCGCCGCCGCCGTCGCCTACCTGGCGAGCCCCGCCGCCGGTTCGGTCACCGGCACCGCGCTCGCCGTCGACGGCGGCATGGCCGGACTCCGGCTGCGTCCGGCCGGCAGCTGACCACCGTCCGACTCTCCGAGAAAGGTCCGACCTCCGTGCGACACGCCCCGCTGGGGAGCAGCAGGACCGAGGTGACCGAACTCGCCTTCGGCGCCGCCTGCATCGGCAACCTGTTCACCCCCGTCACCGAGGCGGACGCCCGTGCCGCCGTGGACGCCGCCTGGTCGGCCGGGGTCCGCTACTTCGACACCGCGCCGCACTACGGCCTCGGCCTGTCCGAGCAGCGGCTCGGCGCTGCGCTGCGCGACCGGCCCCGGGACTCCTACACCCTGTCGACCAAGGTCGGCCGGCTGCTGGAGCCGCAGCCCGGCGCCGTCGGCGACGACCTGGCCAACGGCTTCGCGGTGCCCGCGACCTGGCGCCGGGTCTGGGACTTCAGCGCCGACGGCGTCCGGCGCAGCATCGAGTCCAGCCTGGAGCGGCTGGGCCTGGACCGGATCGACATCGCCTATCTGCACGACCCCGACGACCACGGCCCGCAGGCGCTCGCCGAGGCGTACCCGGCCCTCGAACAACTGCGCGCGGAGGGGGTGCTGGGGGCCGTCGGGATCGGGATGAACCAGACCGGGCTGCCCACCCGCTTCATCCGGGAGACCGACATCGACGTGGTGCTGCTGGCCGGCCGCTACACCCTGCTGGACCAGGGCGGCCTGACCGAGCTGCTGCCCGAGGCCGCGCGGCGCGGGGTCTCGGTCGTCGTCGGCGGCGCCTTCAACTCCGGCCTGCTGGCCGACCCGAGGCCGGGCGCGACCTTCGACTACGCGGCCGCGCCGGACGCGCTGCTGCAGCGGGCGCTGCGGATCAAGGCGGTCTGCGAGCGTCACGGCGTGCCGCTGCGGGCGGCGGCGCTGCGCTTCCCGCTGGGGCACCCGGCGGTCGTCTCGGTCCTGGTCGGGCTGCGCTCCGCCGAGGAGGCCCAGGACGCCGCCGAGATGATCGGGCACCAGCTCCCGGACGCGCTCTGGGCGGAGCTGCGGGCCGAGGGCCTGCTGCCGGAGTCGGCCCCGGTCGCGGCCCCGGCGCATGCCGGATGAGCGCCGCCGGGTCTGTGCTGGTCGACGCGCACCACCACGTCTGGGACCTGACCGTCCGTGACCAGCCGTGGATCACCGGCCCCGAGCTGGCGCCGCTGCGCCGCAGCTTCGGCGTCGCCGAGCTGGAGGGCGAGGCGGCGGCGGCCGGGGTCCGCGCCTCGGTGCTGGTGCAGACCGTGACCCTGGCCGAGGAGACCCCGGAGTTCCTGGCCCTGGCCGAGGGCAGCGGCGTGATCGCCGCCGTCGTCGGCTGGACCGAGCTGACCGATCCGGCGGTGGCCGAGGTGCTGGCCGCGCTGGGCGAGGGTCCGGGCGGCGCCGCGCTGCGCGGTATCCGGCACCAGGTGCAGGACGAGCCGGACCCGCGCTGGCTGTGCCGGGCCGACGTGGCGCGCGGGCTGCGGGCGGTACGGGAGGCGGGGCTGGTCTACGACCTGGTGCTGCGACCGCACCAGCTCCCGGCAGCGGTCGAGGCCGCAGCGGCCGAGCCCGGGCTGACCTTCGTCCTGGACCACCTGGGCAAGCCACCGATCGCCTCGGGCGAGCTGGAGCCCTGGGCGGCCCGGGTCCGCGCGCTGGCGGCGCTGCCGAACACCGTCGCCAAGCTGTCGGGGCTGGTCACCGAGGCGGACTGGCAGCGCGGTTGGCAGCCGGAGCAGCTCCGGCCCTACGCCGACACCGTGCTGGAGGCCTTCGGTCCGGAGCGGTTGATGTTCGGCTCGGACTGGCCGGTGTGCACCCTCGCCGCCTCCTACGGCCACGTGCTCGACACCGCACGGACGCTGACGGACGGGTTGAGCGCGGACGAACAGGCGGCGGTTCTCGGCGGCACCGCCACCCAGGTGTACCGGCTGGGCTGACGAGTCGGGTGGCAAGTCGGGCTGACGGGTCGGGGTGACCCGAGCCGATGGAACCGGCGGGGGAGTCGGTGCGTCGGATCGACGCAGTGCGGGGCCGGGCGACGGCACCCGCTTCCGGCAGCACCTCACGGAGGAGCAGTCCATGCGCTTCGACCGACGACTCGTCACCGTCAGCGTCAGCTTGGCGGTCTGCGCCGCTCTCGGCACCGCCCTGACCGGCTGCGCCTCGGCGACCACAGCCCCGGCGACGCACTCCAGTCCCGCCACCGGCCCCGCCGCCGACGCTTCCACCGGCGCTTCCACCGGCGCCGGAAAGGTGACCTCGGTGCCGATGATCCCGGGGCTCCCGCCGGGGGACAAGCCCTGTCCGGTCGCGTCCCAGTGGCAGGGCGGAGGCGTGCCGACGACGATCGACGGCACCCCGGCCAACACCCCGCAGGCGGAGGAGCTGTCCCAAGCGGTCGGCCGACTGGGGCGCGGCGCCTTCGCGTCCGTCTACGGCAGCCAGATCACCGACTACCCGGTCGGCCGGGTGGCGGTCTGCCTGACCGACCCGACCCAGGGCCCGGCCCTGGTGGCGGCGGTGCGCAAGGCCGACCCGAAGGCCGACGTCTCCCGACTGGACGTCTACTGGTGCCGTTACTCGGAGCAGCGGCTGGACGCGGCCGTGGGCGGCATGGCCTCGGTGATGCCGGAGACCGACGGCTTCCCGATCTACATGCTCTCACCCGCGACCGACGGTTCCGGGATCGACGCCACCACCACCGCCAAGGGGGTCGCCTCCACGTCGCTGCGGGCCGCCCTGGAACTGGCCGCGCGCGGAATCCCGGTGACGCTGTCGCTGGGCTCGCCCGCCACCGCCGCGGTCGCCTCGGCGCCGATGATCCGGGCGTCGCGCCAGTAGAGCAGGCCGACCGAGACGGCGGTCCAGAGCGCCAGCACGCCGACGCCGACGGCCACGCCGTCGCCGTGGAAGTAGGCCAGTCCCTGGACGGCCCGGACGCCGACGCCGACCGGCAGGATCTCCGAGAGCGGCCGCAGCAGGGCGGGCAGGAAGGCCGGGGGCAGGATGCCGCCGCTGGTGGCGTTGCCGAGGATCAGCATCAGCACCGAGGAGACGCTGACCCCGGCCGGGCCAAGCAGCCGGACCAGCGCCATGGTGGTGCCGCCGACGGCCGCGGCCATCAGCCCGGTGAGCGCGGCGACGGCGAGGAACGGGCCCGGCAGCGCGCCGAAGACCTGCCCGGCGATGGCGGCGATGGCGAGCCCGCCGACGGTGCTGAAGGCGGCGAGGCTGGTCATCCGCCAGCGGAACTCCAGCCGGGGCGCCATCTGGTAGGTCATGGTGCCGAACAGGAACCCGGCCAGGACCAGGCCGAACGCGGAGTAGAAGATCGACAGCCCGCGGGTGTCGCCGCCGGAGGCCGGAACCAGGTCCTGGGCGGCCAGGCGGTGGCCGCCGGCCTGGGCGAGGGCGCCGAAGTCGCCTTCGAGCAGGGCGGTCACCGAGGGGCCGTTGGCGCTGCCGTAGAGCAGGGCGTCGGCGCTGCTGCCGCCGCTGCTGCTGCCGCTGCTTGCGCCGGCGGGGACGAGGGCGGCGTAGACGCTGCGGTGCTCGACCGCGCTCGCGGCGGCGGCCCGGTCCGGGTAGGCGGTGACGGAGAAGCCGCCGGGGGCGTGGGCGTCCAGGCCGGTGCGCAGCTGCTGCGCCTGCTGGGCGGTGCCGACGATGCCGACGGGCAGCCGGTGCGGCTTGGGCTCATGGAAGGCGGCGAGGTAGACGCTGACGAATATGGAGCCGATGACCAGCACGATCAGGGCGGGCAGCAGGGCGCCCCCGGCCCCGGTCGCACCGGTCCGGGGTGCGGGTGCGTCGACGACATGGGGGTGGTGCCCGGTCCGGGCATCATGGTCGGAGGCTACTGGGGACACGGCTGACCCTCCCGGGAAAGTATAAGGCTCCTTATAAAGGTAGCAGTAAAGTATCAGTCTCCTGATAAGAGTGGGGCCATGCCGGAGATCTTCGACCCGTCCACCCGGACCAGCTATCTCGCGTACCAGTTCGCCCAGAGCGTCGGGCTGCGGCTGGAGAAGGCCCTGCGGCCGACGGAGTTGAGCCTGGCCCAGCACAACGCGCTGGTGCAGGTGGCCCTGTCGGAGGGGATCTCCAGCGCCGAGATCGCCCGCCGCTCCGGGATGACCGCCCAGTCCATGGGTGCGGCGGTGACCAGCCTGGTCGAGCGCGGGCTGATCGTCCGGGGTCCGCACCCGACCAGCCGCCGCATCGTCAACCTCCATCCGACCGAGTCCGGACTGGCGCTGGCCGAGCGCTCGCAGGCCGCGATCGAGGTCTGCAATGCGGAGATCTTCGGGATCTTCTCCGAGGAGGACCAGGACCTGCTGACCGGGCTGCTGCGGCGGCTGGTGGCCGACTGCAACCCCGACGCCCTCCATCTCCGCCGCCGTCCCGCCGAGGACGGTCCGGCCGGGGACCGCCCCGCTGCACGACTCGGTCCCCAGGGCGACCGCGAGCAAATCTGACGCACCGTCATTGACTTCTCAAGGCCCCGGCTGGATTCTCACAGTCACCGTCTCCGCAGGTGACGGCCGGTCCGCCCCGGCCTCCGCACCCACCCCCGGACTCACGCCACGCCGCAACCACCATCACGCGGAGGGTAGTCATGGGATCGTCGCGCCATCCTGACCAGCACCAGCACGACCAGCGCCACCCCGAACCGGGCGCCCCCGAGGATCCCGCGGGGAGCCTCGCGGAGGTCGTCCGCACACCGCTGTCCCGTCGGACGCTCATCGGCGCGGCGGGGGCGGCGGCGGCACTCACCGCAGTGAGCTGGAGTCCGGCCTTCAGGGTCGCTCCGGCCGAGGCGGCGAGCGCGGCGCCGCCGGACTTCCCGGCCGGCCTCACCGTCTACCAGCAGGCCTGGTCGAACTGGTCCGGCGAGATCGTGGTCAGCCCGCTGTGGACCTGTTCGCCGTCCTCGCCCGACGACGTCGTCACGCTCGCCAACTGGGCCTACGCCCAGGGCTGGAAGATCCGCGCCCGGGGCAAGGGCCACGGCTGGTCGCCGCTGCTCGAACCGAACGGCGCCAGCGGGAACATCCTGATGGTCGACACCACCGAGAACCTCACCGCCGTCACCGTCCACTCCGGCAGCCCGGCCAGTGTCACCGCGCAGGCCGGGGTGACCATGCTCAACCTGCTCACCGACCTGGAGAACGCCGGCTACGGGCTCACCAACACCCCTGCTCCCGGCGACCTCACCCTCGGCGGGGTGCTCGCCATCGACGGCCACGGCAGCTCCGTTCCGGCCGCCGGTGAGACGCTGGCGGCCGGTCACACCTTCGGCTCGGTCAGCAACCTGGTCACCTCGCTCACCGCCGTGGTCTGGAGCGCCTCGGCCAACGCCTACGTGCTGCAGACCTTCTCGCGCAGCGACCCGGACATCGCCGCCTTCCTGGTGCACCTCGGCCGCGCCTTCATCACCTCGGCCACGCTGACCGTCGGCCCCAACGTCCGGATGCGGTGCCAGAGCACCTACACCACCAACGTCGCCACCCTGTTCGCGCCGCCTGCCTCGGCCGGGTCCAACTCCTATGCGGCGCTGGTCAACCAGACCGGCCGGGTGGAGACCATCTGGTTCCCGTTCACCACCGTGCCCTGGCTGAAGGTCTGGTCGGTCAGCCCGAACAAGCCCTTCTTCTCGGTGGAGGTCAACAGCCCCTTCAACTACAGCTTCGCCGACTCGGTCACCACCACCGAGTCCGGCTACATCGCCGACATCCTGAACGGCGACGTGGGGATCACGCCGACCTTCGAGAACCTGGAGATGAGCATCGTCGGCTCCGGGCTGATCGTCACCGGCACCTGGGACATCTGGGGCTGGGCCAAGAACACCCAGCTCTACGTGCTGCCCTCGACCCTCCAGGTCACCGCGAACGGCTACGCCATCCTCTGTGCGCGGGCCAACCTCCAGCGGGTGGTCAGCGAGTTCTACACCTACCTGAACAACGCCCTCAACGCCTATGCGGCCAACGGCCAGTACCCGATGAACGGGCCCTGGGAGGTCCGCGTCACCGGGCTGGACAACCCCGGCGACTGCGGGGTGGCCGGCGCGGTGCAGCCGCAGCTCAGCGCGCTGCGGCCGAGGCCCGACGAGCCGGCCTGGGACACGGCGGTGTGGATGGACGTGCTGACCGTCCCCGGGACGCCGCAGTCGCAGCAGTTCTACCGCGAGACCGAGCAGTGGGTGCTGTCCAACTACACCGGCAGCTACGCGGCGGTGCGCCCCGAGTGGTCCAAGGGCTGGGGATACTCCGGCACCGCCGGCTGGTCCGACCCGACGATCCTGGGCACCACCATCCCCAACGCCTACCGCGCGGGGCAGGCCGTCGGCGACAACTGGGACACGGCGCTGGCCACGCTGGACCGCTACGACCCGGCGCGGATCTACAGCAACACCTTCCTGGACGGGTTCCTGCCGTAGGCGCAGGGTGGGAGGGCGGACGGGGCAGGAGTTCGCCCGTCCGCTCCTGCCCGTTCCTCCAGTGTTCGTGTGTACGACACGGCGGCCCGGCAGCGTCACATCTCGGCGGTAAAGTTGGCTATACAACTTTCGCCGCCAGGTGGCCCGCTGCCCGACCCGCCGTCCCGAACCCTGGAGTGTCCCGTGACCCACCCCGCCTCGCTCCCGCCGCTGTGGCTGCGCGACAACTGCGGCTGCGCCGACTGCCGCGACCCGCGCAACGGACAGAAGCTGTTCCAGATCACCGACCTGCCCGAGGGCCTGGCCGTCGCCGCCGAGTCCGCCGTCGAGACCGACGGCGAACCGGGCTGGGAGGTGCTCTGGGAGCCCGACGGCCACCGCTCCCGCTACCCGCAGAGCTGGCTCGACGCCTCGGCGGACGCGGACGCGACGGTCGACCCCCGGACGGAGGACGCCAAGACCCTCTGGCAGGCCGCCGACCTCCGGTCCGGTCTCCGGTCCGACCTCCCGTCCGGTCTCCGGTCCGGCCTCCCGTCCGCCGAGTGGGACGAGTACCGGCTCGACCCCGCCGTCCGGCTGCGCGCCCTGGAGGCCGTCGCCGACCTCGGCTTCGCCCTCCTGCGCGGCGTCCCGGTCCGCGAGGGGCAGGTCACCGAGGTCGCCGAGACCTTCGGCCACGTCCGCGACACCAACTACGGCCGGATCTTCGAGGTCCGGGTCGAGGAGAACCCCAACAACCTCGCCTTCACCGGCGCGCTGATCACCCCGCACACCGACAACCCCTACCGCGACCCGGTTCCCACGCTGCAACTGCTGCACTGCCTGGTCAACAGCGCCGAGGGCGGCGACTCCGGCCTGGTCGACGGCTTCGCCGCCGCCGCGCTGCTGCGCGAGGAGGACCCGGCCGCCTTCGAGGTGCTCACCCGCACGCCGGTGCCCTTCCGCTTCGCCGACGCCGGCACCGAACTCAGCGCCCACCGCCCGCTGATCGGCACCGATCCGCACGGCCGGATCCGCGAGATCCGCTTCAACAACCGCTCCATCGGCACCCTCCGGCTGCCCGCCGAGCAGACCACCGCCTTCTACGACGCCTACCGGGCCTTCGCCCGACTGCTGCTGCGCCCCGGACTCCAGCTGGACTTCCGGCTCACCCCCGGGGACTGCCTGATCTTCGACAACACCCGGCTGCTGCACGCCAGGACCGCCTTCGCCAGCAGCGGCGGCCGCCACCTCCAGGGCTGCTACGCCGACCTGGACGGCCTGCTCAGCACCGTCTCCGTGCTCCGCCGCGCCCAGGCGGTGGCGGTATGACGAACACTCAGGCCATCGACGTGATCGAGGAGTTGTTCGCCGCCCAGGGCAGCTCCGAGTACTTCGGCGAGGCCGTCACCCAGGCCGAGCACATGCTCCAGGCCGGTGCCCTCGCCGAGGCGGCCGGCGCGCCCGCACCGCTGGTCGCGGCGGCTCTGCTGCACGACCTCGGCCACTTCCACGGCGAGGTCAGCGGCCACGACCTGATGGAGGGGACCGACAACCGGCACAGCCACACCGGCGCCGACTGGCTGGCCCAGTGGTTCGGCCCGGAGGTCACCGAGCCGGTCCGGCTGCACGTCGCCGCGAAGCGCTACCTGTGCGCGGTCGAGCCGGGCTACTTCGCCCTGCTCTCCCCGGCCTCCGTGCACACCCTCTCGGTGCAGGGCGGACCGATGACCGTGGCCGAGGCGGCCGAGTTCGCCGCCCACCCGCACGGCGAGGACGCCGTCCGCCTCCGCCGCTGGGACGAGGCCGCGAAGGACCCGGAAGGCCCGGTCCCCGCCTTCGCCCACTTCCGCCCGCTCCTCGCGTCGCTGCTCCGCCCCGGCGCGGGCGAGGCGTAGCCCGGGGACTGCCGGACCGGCGTTCCATGCCCCGGTCAGCCCCTCGGGAACGCCCTCCTACAGGCGGGTGATGTGCGGCTGCGGGCGGGTGGTGCCACGGGTGTCGAGGAGCAGTGGGGCGCGGTTCTCGATTTCGTCCATGTCGAATACTCGGTGCTGCTGAAGGAGGATCACCAGATCCGTCTGTTCCAGAGCGGCGGTCAGGTTCGCGGCCTCTGGCACGGGTTCACCATCGACTTTCCAGTCATGCACGTAGGGGTCGTGGTAGGAAACCTTGGCACCGAGGGTGCGAAGCCTCCTGGTGACGTCGCGAGCGGAGGTCTCCCGCTGGTCGGCGATGTCCGCCTTGTAGGTGACGCCGAGCAGCAGGACCCGGGCCCTGCTGAGGGTGGTGCCGCTACCGTCCAGGAGGTGTTGCGCCCGCTCGACCACGTAGCGGGGCATGCGGGTGTTGATCTCCTGGGCCAACTCGACCATGCGGAAGGGGTAGCCGAGGGTGCGGACCTTGTGTGCCAGGTAGTTGGGGTCGATCGGAATGCAGTGGCCGCCCACTCCGGGCCCTGGCCGGAAGGCCTGGTAGCCGAAGGGCTTGGTGGCGGCGCAGGAGATGGAGTCCCACAGGTCGATGCCGAGTTCGTGGGAGAAGATCGCCATCTCATTGACCAGTGCGATGTTGACGTGCCGGTAGGTGTTCTCGATGAGCTTGGCCATTTCGGCCTCGCGGGTACCGGCGGCCCGGACGACGTGGTCGACGATCTTTCCGTAGAAGGCCACGGCTGCTGCGGTGCAGGCCTCCGAGTACCCGCCGACGACCTTGGGGGTGTTGCGGATTCCGTAGACCGGGTTGCCCGGATCGACCCGTTCCGGCGAGAAGGCCAGGTGGAAGTCACTGCCTGCGCTGAGGCCCGACTTCTCCAGGATGGGCAGGACCACCTCTTCGGTGGTCCCGGGGTAGGTGGTGGATTCGAGTACGACGAGGGTTCCGGGCTGCAACTGGCGACTGATCATGGTGCATGCGCTCTCGACCATGGCCAGGTCCGGCCCGCCGTGAGCTGACAGGGGGGTGGGTACGCAGATGACGACGGTGTCCGCCTCGGCGATGACCTGCTCGTCGGTGGTTGCCGCGAAGCCCTGGGCTCGCAGGCCGGCGACCGTCGCGTCGTCGATGTCGTCCACGTGTGAGATGCCGTCGTTGAGGCGCGCGACGGTGGCGGCATCGCGATCCAGACCGGTGACGATCAGACCGGAACGGCTGGCTTCCACCGCCAGAGGCAGACCTACATAACCGAGGCCTATGACGACAAGATCACTGTGCACAGCGTTGCCTTTCGGAAGGTGGGCATGGATGGACGTCCGGGGATCGGAGAAGTCCGCCGGACAGGGCTCAGTTGCTACGGGCGCGAACGGCCAGGAGTGCGACCAGGAGGGTCGGTGCGAGCAGGATCGTGAAGGCGGTCGCGTAACCGCCGAGGGCGGAAGTGCCGGCTGCTCGGCATCCATTGAGGACAGCAGTGACGAGCGCCAGGACGACGACCTGTCCAAGGTTCATGTTGGTCTGCATGGCGCTGGTGGTGTGTCCCTGTCGGTTCCGGGCACTGTGGGACAGGGACAGTACGGTGATGCATGGGGTGAGCAGGCCCATCCCGATCGCCGACAGTGGCATGGCCACTGCGGCGGTGAGCGGCGGCAGGCCCGAGAGGCTTCCCACCACCGCGAAGGCGACGGAGGCCGTCATGATCAACGCTCCGACCCTGACCAGCTGGTGCCGAGCGACGTGCTGAAGCAGTTTCCCCTGGACCCAGGAGGCGCCCGCCCACAGCACCGCAGAGGCGGTGAACGCCACGCTGACGGCGACGGGGGAGACCCGCCGCTGGGTGATCAGCATCAGCGGCAGCAGGGCCTCGATCGAGAAGTACGTGCCGGAGGTCAGACCGCGTAGCAGGACCACCGTGGGCAGGCCCCGGACGCTGCGCCATGTCCCTTTCGGTAGAAGCCGCGGAGCGAAGGCTGCCAGTAGCACGACGCCCACGAGCATGAACAGCAGGTGGCGTACGTCCCACTCCGAGACCCCGTACTGGCTCAGCGCCGCGCCCAGGCTGAGCGTGGCCGCGAGCACCAGGGGCGGGCGGGCGGTCTGCTTCTCCGGGGGGACGGAGTCGGCCTGCGGCGTGTCGGGGCTGTCCGTCGGGGCTTCGCGCAGCACGAATACCAGGGAGACAGCAGGCAGTGCGGTCAGGACGGCCAGGCCGTAGAAGACCGCCCGCCAGGACCAGAATTCCGTGACAACGCCGGCCAGCGGTGGTCCGACCAGAGAAGGGATGATCCAACTCGCGCTCATCATTGCGAGCATCCTGGGCCGCAGGTACTCCGGGTACGACTGGCCGATCGCGGTGGTCACCGACACCGAGACCATCCCCGCTGCCAAGCCATCAGCGAAACGGCCCGCCGCCAGTTGCCAGATCGACACGCTGGATGCCGACACCAGCAGCGTCACCACCGACACGACCATGCCCAACGCCAACGGACGGCGGGCTCCGGCGCGGTCCGCCCAGTGCCCTCCCAGCACCCCGCCCAGGAGGCTGGCCGCCACGAAGCATCCCGCCACCAGCGAGAACAGGGACACTCCGTTCAGGTCACGTGCGGCGGTCGGCAGGGTCGGCACCACCGCCAGCGCGGTGAATCCCGTCAGGAACATCACCACGGTGAACGTGGCGGTGGCGGCGGCGTACTGCCGCGAGAAGATACCCGGCCCCATCGCGTTCGTCGGCCGGAGAGTCACCTGTTGCTCAGGCATCCGCGTTCGCCCGCTGTACGTCGGCGGCGCTGCCGAGAACACGGTCGTGAGTGTCGCAGGCAAGCCACTGTGCCTGCGCCCGAGCAGCGCTTCGTACTGATGCGGAAGGCTGCCAGCCGGTCTCGGCCGTGATCAGGTCGGTGGACATCAGGGGCGTGTGGGACGAGCAAGGGCCGGCCGGCCGTTCCCACGGAGTCCGCCGTGCCGTCTCCGCGGCGAGTTCAGCGAGTTCCGTCTCGCTGTACTGCGCCGATGCCACGTTGTAGGTCGAAGCCCGCACGGGTCCGGCCAGGACGGCGGCGAGCGCCTGAGCGACGTCGTGGTGAACGACGATCTGGTGCCGGCGCTCCTCGACCACGACCATGGACCGTCGTGTCCACGCCTGCAGCATCCAGGTGGCCAGCACACCGCGCAGTGGGGAGTGCGGCCCCACCTGCTCAGCCAGGCGCACGATCTGCAGCGGGATCCCGGTCTCACTGCTCCAGCGCCGGCAGGCCTGTTCGTCGTCCCACCAGCCTCGGGCCTGCGCGTCGTGCGGCGGCGTCGACGGAGTGTCCTCCGCGCACTCGCCGGCCTCCGTACCGCGATAGACGGCCGCCGAGCTCACGTGGATGAGACGCCGAGCCCCGATCTTCTCGGCGTCGCGGAGCATGTCGGGCAGCGGGTAGACCTCGCCGTGCGGATCACTGAGGTGGATCACGGCGGGGACGTTCTGCCCGGGTTCCGGGCCGAGCCGCTCGGCGTACACCGCGTCGCAACCCACGTCGGTCAGCAGGGCAGCCAGCTCCTCCCCATGCGCCGGACTGCCACCGGTGACGACGACTCCCGGGTGAGCGTCGGTGACAACGGACGGGTTCTCAGCTTGGCAACGGCGGGCCTCGCGGCCGGATTCGAAGGCCGTCACGGCCAGTTCCCGCACCTGGGGGATCATGGCCAGCAGTTCGGTACCGGTGTACTCCTCGCACAGTCCGCCGGGCCCGAGTGAGTCCATCACGGCCCTGAGCACATCAGGATCTGGATCCTGAAGCGTCAGGCCGGCGACGACCGCTCCGGTGGCGAAAGCCGTGAGCCACACCTCCCGGCGCACGGCTGGCGGCAGCCCGGCATCGCCGGCGTCGGCGAGTCCACCCTCACAGCGCTCGGACAGGCCGATGCGGTGCAGGTACCGGTCGGTATCGAGGTACTCCCAACGTGCGCCGTAGCGCACCGCGCATTTGGCCTCTCCGTACTGGTAGAACGGTACGACGGAGAACGAGGCGCACTCGTCCGTGGTCACCTCGACGGACTCGGCGGAGAAGAGAGTCGCCCGCCGCCACCCGTGCTTGCTGTTCCCGGCAAGGCTCGGCACGTCGTCGTGATCGACCGGGCTGGGGACAGCCAGTCTGACCGGTACTCCCAGCGCCTTGAGGTAGCGCTGGATGACGACGTCGTAGGGCCACCCGTTGCCGTGCTCCGCAGCGAACCGCGAGTAGCCTCGGGCCACCTCGGCCGGGAGCATCAGCGCGAGCGAAGGGACATGCTCGTCGATCGCGTACGCCCAGTGCTCCCCGAGCAGCGCCCCGAGGCGCACCACGCCGCTGTTCCTGCCCTCCCACCCTTCGTAGAACGCGACGGCCTCGCCTGGAACGATGGCGGCGGTCTCCTCCAAGTAGGCGAAGAATCCCTCTGCCAGGATGACGTCGTCCTGGAAGACGATGTGATGTGTTGCCGCGTCTCCGACGCAGTCCCATGACGGGTTCGCCGTGCGCAGCGCGGTAGGCGCCCCCGAGGGATCCGGGTCCAGGACGACTCGGATACGTCCCTTCGGGTCCTGCCTCGTGATCTTCTCGGCGGCAGCGGACCTCCTGGGATGGGTCATCACAGCGCCTGTCAGGGTGACTTCATTCACGGCTTGCCTTTCTGGCCGCTCGGCGTCGGGCCGGCAGGTCAGCCGGCCCGACGGAGGAAAAAGAGTGTCCGTGCGGTGGGCAGTGCTCGGGCACGAGCCGCCGCAGCCGGTGACGGATCAGCTTTCGGCCGCGCCCGAGTTGCGGACCTGACGCACGTTCTCGTTGAGGCCGTGGTCCGCACCCCGCTCCCGTTCGAGCTGGATCATCGCGGCGGGCCGGAAGTTGAGGATGTAAGCCCGTCGCGTGCCGCCCGTGGTGTTGCCGCGCGAGGAGTGCAGCGTGAACCCCGAGTGCGCCACCGCTTCCCCCGCCCGCAGGGGCACGGGCGTGGCGCCCGGCTCGTCCTCGGAGCAGTCGCATTCGATGTTCTTGCCATCGCTCGTGGGGCGGTGCGGGCGCAGCGGCTGCTGGTGGGAGCCCTGTACGTACCACATGCAGCCGTTGTCGACGTCCGCGTCATCCAGCGCCACCCAGATGGAGACAGCACGATGATCGGGCATGTCGACCCAGTAGGCCGCGTCCTGGTGCCACGGCGTGGCAGTATCCGCGAACGGTGCCTTGTGAATCATCATGTCGAAATCGAGTTCGGCATCGGCGCCGATGAGTTCACGGGCGACGGACAGCGCTTTCTGGTGCAGGGGAAGGTCGAGCAGCGGCGGATGAAGCGCCGACGGCCACATAATCTGGGTGATGTTCTCCCGAACACCCTCCTTGCGCGGTATATGGGAGCCGAGATCAGACCTCTTGTCGCCGGACTCGATCTCACCGCTCAGGAGGCGATCGTAGATCTCGCGGTAGGCCTCGAGGTCCACGGGAGGGATGACTTCCCCGACTGCAGCGAATCCTTCATCCGCGAACCTTCGTGCCGTATCGGAAATTTCCATCGTAGTCAACTCAACGGCTCCTTCGCTATCCATTCGAGCTCAGTGACGCAACGCAGACGAAACACTTGGTCTAGACCAGTAGGACGGTGTGGATCTTACGAACCTCCTCTTCGGGAAGTCAACCGGTTTAAAGCTCGAATGCATGTCCACATTTTGCCTTTCATGGCGATTTGACATGCTCGCTGATTCGTAAAATACAAGCTCAGAGGGGGTTTGTAGAAGGTCGCCGCGCTCGCCGGAAGGTGGATCGGCGTTGCCAAGGCGCCGCCGGGAAGGGCATGCTCTTCCCGGCGCCCCGCTGAATAGAGCTCCAATAGCGGTCCTTTAGGACATATCTGACTGCTTGGGACCCCAGTCCATCGGAGCCACCGTCACAGCAGCGCCGGCCCCATCGCTAACCGTGCGGTCGGCAAACCGGGCCGCAGCGCCTGATCACCGCAGCACTCGGGTGAACGCCCTATTCACGGCAAGTCGCCACCTCATCGGACACTTCAGTCGGATTGAACATTTTGGAGAACGGAAATGAACAATGCCCCTCGCGTACGGGCCGCTGTACGTCGAAACCCCTACGGTTACATGCTGAACGACGCCGAGCTCACTGATATCCTGTCGAAGCTCGGAACCCGTCGCGCCGAGAGCATCCTGCGGAACCACACTGCCGCACCGGGAAAAGCACCGCGCGGCCCCTATCCACGCCCTGCCATGGGATTCGTCATCCTCGACCCCACGGCCGACGTTCGGGTCGGCCACGCCGACGCAGTGCTGGGCGCTGTCACGGTCGGGGACCACGCCGGCCAGTTCCTCCCGAAGGCCGCAGCCAAAGCCGCCGCTCACCGGCGCCTGGGCCACAACAACGGAACATCCCTGCACACCGACCCGCACCTGCTGGGCACAGGCGCCTTCCGCTACGGCCATTCCGCCGAGGTCCGAGGCCTGATAGTGGCCGCCAGCTCCCAGACGACCGACCAGGACCTCTACGAAGCCTCACGGCTGGCGGCCGAACTCGTTGAGGAGATCGCAGCTCGCCACCGGGACTACGAGTGGAGCAGGGGCGAGACGGACTGGCTCTCCCCCGACGACCAGCCCATGGAGCTGCACAACCAAATGGTCAGCTGGTTCCCGGACGAAGGTGCTTGATGATCGGCGCAGCCACTCTGCGCCATATCTGCGGTGCGCTGCCGCTTGAGGACCGGCCCCCGAGGCAGGGGTCGCGGTGGAACTCCGGGAGGCTCCGTCGCGCACTGCGACCGCGCCGGATCAGCGGGCCGGTGGAACTCCGGCTCGCGGCCCTGGTCTTGACGGCCATTGCCTGCCGGACGCCGTCCGCCTCCGCCGGTGGGACGAGGCCGCGAAGGGCTCGGAGGGCCCGGTCCCCGCTTTCGCCCACTTCCGCCCACTGCTCGCCGCGCTGCTGCGCCCGAGCGCGGCGAGGCGTAGCACGGACCGATCTCCCGAGCCGCGCCCGACACGAACGTGAACGGGCGCGGCTCGGAGCGGCTCCATGTACCACGAGTACAAGGAGCCGCTCCGCGCTGCCGTGTGGTCCCGTCAAGCAGCAGCCACGGTCACCTCTCGCCCATCGCTGCCTTCAGCCAGTCCAGCGAACCCGTTGCGATCAGCTCGTCCGCCAGTTGCTTGGCCGTGTCGGTCACCAGCCGACCCCGGCTGTTGTCGATCCACCGCTGGACGTTCGCGTATCCCTGGGACTTGTACTCCAGTCCCTGGAGCAGGCACTCCAGCTTGTCCGCGTCACGGGCGCAGATCGCCTCGGCGGACTCGCGTGCCTCGTACTCCCCGACGATCGCCTGGACAGCCTTCGCCAGTGCCGACGGCATCCCGGAGACCTGATCTGCTGTCACCTGCTCGGGCGCGATCTCCTGGCCCATGTACTTCTTGCCGAGGTGGTTCACGTCCCCGGTCCGGGCCTCCTGCGAGTCGTGCCACACGGCCATCAGTGCGGCCCGAGCCGGATCCGCGCCCTCCAGTTGGGCGATCACCGAGGCGATCAGCGAGGTCCGCCACGAGTGCTCGGCTACGCTCTCCGGATCACGGACGCCGGCCATCCACCAACCGGTGCGCTTGGAGTGCTTCAACGTCCCTGCCTCGAACAGGAAGTTCGCCACTGCGCCCAGGTCATCAGTCACTGTTGATCCTCACCTTCGGCGCTCACACCCCGGCGAGGCGCAGCGCATAGCGGATACCGCTGAGATCCCGGTCGGCCTGAGAAGAGATCCCCGGACCATCCAACAGGAACTCGACGCGTCCACGCAGTACCTGCGTGTCGACACTGCCGTCGTGCAGCAGTTGGGGTCGCGCAGCCAGGAGCGCCCAGAGCGTGTGGACGTACAGATCCAGGTATCCGAACGTCGGATCGAGGCGGTCGGTCACATGGCGCAGCAGCCTGCCACCGTGCCATGAGGCAGGGCTGCAGGTTCCCATGAATGTGTCGTCGAGCTGGATGTCCGGGAGCTCGCCGACCCAGTATGCCCAGTAGTTGAGATTGGCGGTTTCGCCCGCGTCATCGTCCAGGAGTGTGTTGCGGACGAAGGCGGTGATCTGGTCACCGTCGCCGTGGCGTGCGCTGACGGAGGCCACGGAGCGGGCGTTCAACCACCTGTCGAGCCAGCCCTCTGGCTCGGCCTGGCGTTGCCGGTGGCCGAGCCAGTCGACGGTGTCGCTGCTGCTGTCGTATCCGGCCAGGTAGAGCGCCTGACGACGCAGCAGGAACTGGTCGGGTTCGCGAGCTGCCTCGGCGAGGGCGCGCATGCGGGCGTAGAAGCGGGTCCGATCCTCGTCGGAGAGTTCGGGAGCGGCGGGGACCGGCCCCCGTCGTGGCCTGGCAGCCGTGGGCAGTCTCGTAATGAGTTCGGGGGCCCGTCCGTGCAGCGGCCAGGTCAGAAGGTCGGCGAGGTCGCGTTGCAGGACCCAGGCTCCGAGTGGATGAGTGTCGAGGCGGGTTTCGTCGAGGGCACTGGCCAGCAGGACGTCGGCTTCGACGGCGCGGTCGAGGGCTGCCAGGAGTTGGGGGGAGGAGCCCAGGCGCAGCAGTTGGTGGCGTTGGACGAGTATCTGGCCGACAGGGATGGCAGCCAGGGCACGGCGCCCGGACTCCCAGCCGGCAATGGTGTCCGGCGACACGTTGAGCTTGACCGCCAGGCTCTCCTGAGTGAGGTCCAACTGTTCGCGTACGAGACGGAAGACGTACCCCGCGATCAGTCCGGATCGGTGTCGTGCCCCGCATCCCTGAACGCCAGTCAGGGTTTCCCGTGCGTCAGCTGCCATTCGAGGCTCCTTACGGATGCTCCGGTGCCCCGCAACCTGTACTGGGGGTCACTTCTGGCGGTGATTGAGAATTACTAACGTCGTACCCAATGAAACCAACCTGCAACTCAGCGTAGCGGAGGGTCGACTCGTGAATGCCTCAATCGACGCTGTTCCTGGTCCTTCGAGCGAAGACCTGGTGACGCGTGAGCAGTTGCACGGCGAGGCGTGCATCGTCTGCGGCGGGTCTCCGGCGCTGTTGATTCCGGCTGGCCACTTCTATACGCCGGGACGGGATCCGAACTCGCGCCAGGGCTGGGCTGTCGTCGCCTGCCGGGAGCATCTGGGCGTCCGCGCCTCGATCGCAGAGGGGGCTCGATGAGAATCCACCCCGATGATGCCGCAGCACTCGACCGGCTCACCTGGCAGACGGGGTGCTGCGACGTCGATCACCGTCCGGCGATCGTCTCCGTGACCCGGGGCGGTGACCTTTGTCGTGACTGCCTCGCCTACGCCCTTTACCTCGACCGGGGGTGTGATCGTCCCCTCCATCCCTTGCGGGAGGCCACGGCGGGGGAGTTGGAGTTCGTCACGGCCGAGGAGGCGCTGAGGCTGAGAGTGGCCGAGGCGAACGCCCGTAGCCGGGGAGAGCGGCCGTGAGCGCGGGGCATCCACGCAGGCGTGGCCGGTCCGGGGGCTGCTACGACGACACCCTGCCCACGATGCACGCGCTGTGCACGGGCACCTTCTCCCGCCGTGACAGTCCCAACGCCAGCCCGGAGCTGCGCGATTGCTCGTGCCCGTGCCATACCCCCGAGGGAGCCTGGATGAGAGCGGTGCCGACGGCTCGGATGCCGTGACGCGGCTGTCGCATCGGGGTGGGCTGCTGGGGCGGATCAGGGCAAGCGCCAGGTCTCACTGCTGGAGACCGCCCGCGGGAAGGCCAAGCGGAAGGCGACTGTGCGCATGGAGGCCACGCTGGCTGCGGGCGCCGGCCGCGCTCTGCCCGTCGGTGCGACGGTGAAGTGCCGGGAATTCGACGGCGATTCCCGGGAGGCGTGATCGAACCCGGTACGAAGGCCGAGACCGGCCGGCGTCCGTGCCTCTGGGTCGGTGGACGCCGCGGCCACCAGGTCACCATCGTGCCCGCTCCCGACACCGCTGCCTGGACTTCCGCCACAGGGTCGTCCAGGCGACTCCGCCGCCCCGTCGTCCACGCGCCTGCCGAACCTGGGACTTTCCGTGCGGAGCCGTTGGTTGGACAGTCCCCCCGTTCGGCGGGGTCGAGTACCCGAACTTCGGGGGTGTCGCGCACGGCATGCGACCGCGAGGATATGCATTTTATTCGCTACTGCATATCACTTGCAATAAGTTCGTAGGACTGTCCGGGACATGCCTGATGATCCTGCGACCCAGGATGGGGACACAGATGCGCAAGACTGTCGTCGGCGCGGCCACGGCCGCCCTTGTCCTCATACCGTTGGTCCAGAGTGCCTCGGCCGCCACTGCCCAGAGGGGTCCCGCCACCGCCGGTCGAGCCGCTGCGCCGGCGGGCGGGGCTCAGCCGCAGCAGTGCGGGAACATCTACAAGCCCAGGAACACCCGCTACATCAGCACCCAGAGCGAGACGGTCAGCGGCCCGGGCGGCTCGGTGTCCGGTTACGGGCCGGGGACGCTGACCCTGTCCCAGACCGTGGGTATCAGCAACACCTACTCCGCCACTCTTGGTGCCTCCGTGGGGGACATCAGCACCACGGTGGGCTTCAACGTGACGCAGAACTGGTCGACGACCGAGAGCGCCTCCTACACGATGACCGACAGCCGCCACTACGTCCTCTACGCGGACAAGGTGAGCCTGCTCTACTCCTACGAGGTCCACAAGATCGGCCGCTGCGACGGTCACGACTTCGGCAGCGTGGGGACCGGCTACGCCACGAAGTTCGACCACCTCGACTACAACCACCGCCAGGGCTGAAGCAGTTCTCGCCGTGCCCAGCCGCTGCTCGGGCACGGCGGGACCAGCCACTGCCCGGCCTCTCACGGAGCCCCCATGCTGAAGACCCTTCGCCTCACCGCCGCCGCCCTCGTCCTCCTGCCCGTCCTCGCCGCGACCGCGTGCAGCCACACTCCCGCGGCCGCGAGCGGCACCGCGCCCGATACGGCGCTTGCCTCGCTTTCCCCGATTCCGTTCCCCGCGCAGCTGAACCCCGCCGACCCGTACACACGACTGCCCACTGTGGCCACTGCCTCGGGGGCCGGTGTCACCATTGCCCTTCAAGTCGCAGGCGGTGCTTGCAACGTGGTCATCGGCACAGCCGGCTCGCAGACCCAGGTCGGGGCTCACGCCCCCGGAACCGGTCAACCTGCCCCCGCCCAGAAGACGGACCTGCCCCCGGCCGCCGCCCGGGCGATCGGTCCGGCCAACAGTGCTGCCACCACTACGGCCGACGGCCCCTTCACCCTCACCTGCGGCGACCGGGGCGCCGCACTGACCCTCCCCGCCAAGGACGTCGCCGCGCCTCCCGTAGGCACCGCCCGCATCAGGAACATCGGCAACGGCCTGGCCCTGATCGTCACCGGCTCCGCCACCACCATGGCAGCCGCACTCGCCTGAAGCTCGGCGGCCAGGGACGTCGGGCAGGTCCGCAGTCGCTGCGCGGCAGCCGGCCTCGGCGAGTTCGCCACCCTGGCCGCCCGGCGGAGGGTCCCCGGCACCGCCTTGACGGGGAACTACCTGCGACGGGGCCCGGCTGGGTTCGTGTTTCGAGGTCCGGGGAGGGTGTGCTACGGTCGGCGGCGATTGAACGGAACGCGAAAAATCGCTCTCGGATGGTGTTTCGGAGCGGCGCCGGTACGGCGTTCATTCCTCCAGGGGAATCCAGTGCTTCCTTCGTGACTACAACGAAGGCAGAGGACTGTGCCCAACCATCGCGTCATCATCGTGGGAGCCGGACTCGGCGGCCTGGCGCTCGCCCAGGGGCTGCGCACCCGGGGCTTCGACGTCGCCGTCTACGAGCGGGACCCGCACCAGGACGCCCGGCCCCAGGGGTACCGCATCCAGCTCGACCAGCCCGGTCTGGGCGGCCTGCGGCGCTGCCTGCCGGAGAGTCTCTTCCGGCTGTGCCTGGCCACCGCCGGCTCGCCGCCGGCCCGGGTCTCGGTCCGCAGCCGCCACCTCCACCCGCTGGCGGACCGCGCCGCCGGCGCGGCTCCGGGGACGGACGGGGCGGACCGGGACGTCCCGCGCCCGCACGCGTTCAACCGGCCCACCCTGCGCCGGATCCTGCTGTCCGGCCTCGGCGGCAGCGTGCACTACGGGGCCGAGCTGATCGGCTACGAGCAGGCGGCCGACTCCACGGTGACCGCGCGGTTCGCCGACGGCCGCACCGCGACCGGGGAGCTGCTGGTCGGCGCGGACGGGGTCGGCTCGGCGGTCCGCGCCCTGCTGCTGCCGAACGCCCAGGTCGAGGACGCCGGTCTGCGCCTGATCTACGGCCGGATCCCGCTGGACGGAGCCACCCTGGCCGAGATGCCCTCCTGGGTCTTCGACAGCATCTTCACCGTGGTGACCGGCGGCCCCGGCCACCCCCACCTGGGCCTGGGCCCGGTGCAGTTCGGCTGCCCGCCCGACGCCGCCGGAGCGGCGAGCAGCCCCCCGGTCGACCTGCCCGCCGCCGGGGACTACCTCGCCTGCATGGTCGGCGCCCCGGCCGACCACCCGGCCCTGCCGCCCTTCGCCGAACTGCGGCGACTCGACCGCAGCGCCCTGCGCGACCTCGCCCTCACCGTGCTGGGCGACGACTGGCACCCGGACGTCCACCGCCTGCTGAGCCGGTGGGAGACCGACTCGTTGTTCCCGCTGCGCATCTCCACCGCCGCTGCGGTCGAGCCCTGGGAAGCGGGCCCGGTGACCCTGATCGGCGACGCGGTCCACGCGATGAGCCCGGTGCTCGCGATGGGCGCCAACACCGCGATCCGGGACGCCGGTGAACTGGCCCTGGCGCTGGCCGCCGCCGCCGATTCCGGGGCGCCGCTGGTGGACGCGGTCCGCAGCTACCAGAACCTGATGGTCGACTACGCCGCCGCCGTCGTGGCGTCCTCCCGGCAGACCGGGAGGGAGCGCGTCGGACAGAAGTGAGCCCTCGCGGGTGCTGCGGAGCCTGCGGGTCAGGCCTCCGGGGCGGGGTGGTGGCGGTGGCGGGTGAGGGCGGTGGACGCCAGGGAGTTGTGGACCGTGAAGGCCACGGTGCCGGGCAGGTAGCGGTCCTCGGACCACTCCACCGGCGCTCCGGCCGGATCCGTGGTGCGCCGCCGTTCGCGCAGCAGCGCCGTCCCGGGCGGGACGTCCAGCAGCGTGGCGTCCTCCGTGTCCGCCAGCACCAGGTCCACGGTGTGGTCGGCGTCCGCGAGCAGGACGCCCTGCTGCTCCAGCTGCTCGCTGACCGAGACCGCGTCCGGCGGGATCGCCGCCACCAGGGCCCCGATCGGGTCCGGGTAGGCGGTCCGCTCCACCATCACCGGTCGGCCGCCGAGGGTCCGCACCCGCAGCACCCAGTGCACGAACGCGTCCTCGGCGAGCCGCAGTTGCGCGGTCTCCTCGGGCTCGGCCGGGCGGCGCTCCTGGCGGACCACCCGGCCGCCGGGCTCCTCGCCGACCGAGCGCGCCCAGCGGGTGAAGCTCATCAGCTCGGCGAAGCTCTGCAGCGGGGGGGACTCCAGCACCACCCGGCGGGCGCCGCGCCGGGAGGTGACCACGCCCTCGGCCCGGAGCAGCGTCATCGCCTGCCGGACGGTGCCCCGGGAGACGCCGTGCCGCAGCGCCAGCTCCTCCTCGCTGGGCAGCCGGCCACCGGCGCCGTACTCCCCGGACCGCGCGGCGGCGCGGACCTCGGCGGCGAGCAGCCGGTAGCGCGCTGTCTCGGCGGCCATCAGGTGTAGCGGAGGGAGCCGGGGGTGGTCAGCGACTCACCGGTCTCCAGCCAGGTCTTCAGCCCGGAGAGGATCATCGGCCAGCCGCCGTAGAGCTCGTCGTTGGCGCCCTCGCGCAGCTGGTCGTGGGTGAGCAGGAGCCGGCAGGAGTCGCCGACCGGCTCGATCTCCCAGGTGATGCGGGTGCTGCCCTCGCGCTTCACGTCCTCGCTCCAGAGCGCGACCATGGTCTGGACGAGTCGGCGCGGCGGGTCGGCCTCCAGGATCTCGCCCTCGCCGAGGGGCATGTCCCCGGCCTTCATCTCGTAGCGCGAGCCCGGCTTGAAGTCGGAGACCTGCCCGGCGCCGAAGTTGTAGCGGCTCCGGATGGCGGGATCGGTGATCGCCTCCCAGAGGCGTTCGGGAGTGGTCTTGATGTAGATCTCGTAGACCTTCTGCATGGTGTTCTCCAGATGGCTCTTCAGGCCGGTGAGGGTGGCGGCCCAGGGCTGCGCGTACTTGCTCACCCACCGTTCGTGGACGAGCTGGATGGGCACCGGGTTGAGGAAGTGGAGCTTCTCCCGGCCCTGGCGCCTGGTGACGACCAGGCCGGCCTCCTCCAGCACCTTGAGGTGCTTCATCACGGCGAAGCGTGAGGTGTCGAAGCGCGACTCCAGTGCGCTGAGCGTCTGTCCGTCCTCGCGGAAGAGCTCGTCCAGCAGGCTGCGCCGCGTCGGGTCGGCGAGTGCCTTGAAGACGGCGTCCATGGTTCGAGGTTAGGTGACCTTTTGGTCACATGTCAATCGTGGCGTGCGGGGTTAACAACCCTGCCCAAGGTTGGAACCACCAGTACCGGAGCTGCCGTCCACCCGAGTACTGGCGCGATCGCACCAGGGGCCGTGGGGGCGACCGAGTCCTCACCGCCGTTACAGGTGAAGGGAACCACTGCTTTGAAGCTCTCTCGTTCCACCACGATCCGGACCGCTGCGGCCACCGTCGTGGCGGGTCTGGCCGCCACCGCCGTCTTCGCCACCCCGGCGCTGGCGGCCGGCACCGCGCCGTCCGCCGTCCACGTCGCGACTGTCGCCAAGGCGGCCCCGGCCCCCGTCCGCAGCGGCAGCCCCGCCTCGACCGAGGACCGGGTCGCCGACTTCTACGGCGCGTACATCGACGCCCACTGGGGTGCGGGCAACGGCAACCTGGTCACCGCGCTGCGCTCGGCCTACCTGACCAAGGGATTCCAGAAGCAGCTCACGGCCTGGGAGAACAAGAACCACGCCGACGGCGTGCTCCGCGCCCAGAGCGACCCGAGCAGCTGGGCCGTCACCGCGTCCAACGCCGGCATGGGACACCTCTGGACCACGGTCGTCCTCACCTGGGCGCACGGCAAGCCCACCACGGTCACCGTCCAGAGCGACCTGGCGACCGGCCTGATCTCGGGCATCGAGTAGCTCTGCCTGCTGTGAGCTAGCACCACCCGCACCACCCGCACCACCCGCACCACCCGCACCACCAGCACCATCCGCGGGAACGCGGTGTGTCCGGGACCGCTGGAACCGGTCCCGGACACTCGCCCATTCTCGCTCCCTTCCGGCTCGGGTCCACCCCCGGTCCACCCCCGGCTCCACCTCCGCTCCACCCGGGTGTCCACCCGTCGGCCGATCCCGTCGCGGAGGGGCGACGGCAGGCTGGGGCCATGAGTACAACTGACTACCTCGTCAACGCCGTGCTGGTCCTGCTCGTCATCCGCCAGATCCGGGGCTCCAAGCTGGACTTGGTCAACCTGGTGCTGCCGCTGGTGATCGTGGCCGGGGTCGGCTTCCAGTACCTGCGGTCCATCCCCACCGCCGGCAACGACCTGGTGCTGATCACCGTCCTGGCCGGGGTCGGGCTGTTGCTCGGCGCCGGTGCCGCGCTCACCACCCGGCTGCGGCTCGGGACGGACGGGGTGCCCTTCGCCAAGGCCGGAGTGGTGGCCGCCGTGCTGTGGGTGCTGGGGATCGGCTTCCGGATGGGCTTCGCCTACGCGTCCGACCACGGCGCCGGGGCCTCGATCGCCCGGTTCAGCCTCCAGCACGACATCACCGGCAGCTCGGCCTGGGTCGCCGCGCTGGTGCTGATGGCGCTGACCGAGGTCATCGCCCGGATGGCGCTGCTGCGGCTCCGGGGCTACCGGCTCACCCACTCCGGCGCCCGCGCCGCCGTCGCCGCGTAGGGTGCCGCGTAGGGCGGGGCGCAGGGCTCGGCAGCGGGGCTCGGCAGTGGCCGCAAATTCGGTGGATCGGCCGCCTCGGCGGCGGCTAGCCTGCGCACCATGATGAGCCCGGATGACGCGTTGTCGGTGCTGTCGCTGCTGGGCGAGGCCGGTGCGGAGGTCTGGATCGCCGGCGGCTGGGGCGTCGACGCACTGCTCGGCCGGCAGACCCGCGAGCACCGCGACCTCGACCTGCTGCACCGTCAGGAACAGGAGCCGGCCGTGCTGGCCGCACTCGCGGCGGCCGGCTACGCCGAGACCCTGGACTGGCGTCCGGTGCGCTTCGTGCTGAGTGGCCCCGGCGGGCTCGACCTCGACCTGCACCCACTCGCCTTCGCGCCGGACGGTTCCGCGCTCCAGGCGTCCCCGGAGCCGGGGCAGCCGTTCGTCTACCCGGCCGCGTGCTTCACCACCGGGACGATCGACGGCGTCACCGTCCCCTGCATCTCGGCCGAGCAGCAGAACCACTTCCACCAGGGCTACCGGCCCGCCGAGCACGACCTCGCCGACATGGCCGCGCTGCGCGCCGCCTTCGACCTCGCCACCCACTTCTGAGCCCCGGGGCGACAGAGCGGGGTCATGCGTACCGGGAGCACCGAGTACGGGTGGATCCGCCGGACCCGGGACGGCTTCGAGCCGCCGGAAGGCTGGCACGCGGAGTTGCCGGCGGGCGAGATCGTGTTGCAGGCCGGCCGGTCGGCGCTGCACGACTTCGTCATCCGCAACCTGGTACGCCAGGTCGCGTCGCCCTACGAGGCGTGGGGCGAGCGGCACATCCGGATCTCGGAGAACTGCGCCCCGGGGCGGGCCGTCCGCACGAGGGGGTCGGTATCTGCGCGGCAGGTGCGAGTGGCTGATGCCAGATCAGGTGACGGAACATCATATTCCCGCGACCGTTGTGCAGTACGGCTTGTGACACGGGCCCTGCAACTGCCGCCCGGCGGGCTGCGTATCCCTATCTGGTGCACCTGTCCTTCGGTGCCGGTTGCCGTCGCACTCAGAGAAAGGGCCTGCCGTGCCCGTTGTCCGCACGTTGCTCCCCAGCGCCGTCCTGCTCGCTGTCGCCTGTGCCTCGCTGACCGGTTGCCAGGGCAGCGGCAGTGGCAGCGCCACTGCTGCCGCTGACACGCCAGGGCCCGGCCCGACCGCGTCGGCTACCGCGACCGCCGCGCCGTCGACCGCCGCGCCGTCGACCGCCGCGTCGACCGCGGCGCCGTCGACGACCGCCACCACCGCCAGGCCGGCTGCGGTCACGACCACCGCCGCCGTTCTCCGGTCGACCGGAACCGGCGCGGCAAGCACCATCGCGCCGTGCGGGAACGCGGATCTCCGTACCAGTTGGGGATCGGGAACCCAGAGCCAGCCGTTGCAGGCAGAGGCCGTGCTCTTCACCGACATCGGCCACCGCGCCTGCACCCTGCAGGGCTATCCGGGCGTGACGATCGCGAACGGGGGGACCCTGATCGACGCGACCCGGGTGCTGAACGGGTTCCGCGGCGACCTGCCACCTCTGACCAGCCCACCGCTGGTCACCCTCGTCCCGGGCGCCACCGCATCCGCGATGGTCGAGTGGCGCCTGTACGACGGCAGCGCCTGCTACCCCGCGGGCACCGGCGCGTTCGAGGCCACGGCGCCGAACACCACCGACACGATCGTCCTGAGCCAGGCCGTCGTGGGCCGACAGGGCATCTGCTCCAGCCTTGAGATCAATCCGGTGGTGCCCGGCACCGGCAGCTGACCCTTCCGCGCTACCGGTCGGCCGGTTCCCAGACCGAGCAGTCGTGGGCGAAGAGGACGCGGCGCGGGTCGAAGTCGCCGAGCCGGTCCAGCCACGGCCGGTAGCGGGGCAGGGGTGGTTCCAGACCGTCGAGTGCGGCGGTGCGGGCGAGTTGGTCGGAGCCGAACTCGGAGGCGAAGTCGTGCGCCTGGCCGGCCAGCAGCACCGTTCCGTCGCTCTGCCGGACCACCAGTGACTGGTGTCCTTCGGTGTGTCCCGGGGTCGGGATGATCCAGACACCGGGCCAGACCTCGGCCTCGCCGCTGAACTCCTGGTAGGTCGCGCCGGGGAAGTCGACCAGGGCGTCGACGGTGTGGCCGCCCCGGCGGGCCGTCGCCAACTCCGTTGCCTGCACCAGGATCGGCCGGTCGGGCAGCAGGGCGTTGCCGCCGCAGTGGTCGAAGTGGAGGTGGCAGTTGACGACCAGGTCGACATCGGTGAGGGTGGCGCCGGCCGAGGCGAGGGCGGCCTCCAGCGGCCGGCGTCGCGGCCGGTAGTGGGCCTCGGTCCCCGGGTCGACGGCGCCGATGCCGGTGTCGAAGAGGATCAGTCCCTCGTCGCGCCGCACCAGGTAGCCGAGCACGGGCTCCACCCGTGGCTGCGGGCCGCCGGTCTCCGAGGCCGGCCGGACGAAGTACCCCAGGTCCAGCCGCCGCACCGCCGTCTTCGTCGCCATCCGCCCATCCTGCTCCGCTGCCGCCGCCCCACAACGGGCTGTCCGCCGACAGCGGAGCCGGCCGGTGGGAGGAGCCGCCGACGCGCCGGACGGTGCCGGGCGTGGTCTGCTGGGCTCATCCCCGCAGTTGCACCCGTTCGAGCAGGAGCAGCGCATGAAAGCCGTCGTCTACCGCAACTACGGCGGTCCTGACGTCCTGGAGTACACCGACGTGCCGGACCCCAAGCTCGGCGCGGACGCGGTCCTGGTCAAGGTCAGGGCCTCGTCCGTGAACCCGGTCGACTGGAAGGTCCAGGCCGGGTACCTGGACCCGGTCCTGGACGCCTTCTTCCCGGTGATCCCCGGCTGGGACCTGGCCGGGGTGGTGGAGAAGGTCGGCGTCGGGGTGACCGAGTTCGCGCCCGGGGACGAGGTGATCGGCTACGTCCGGGAGGACGTGGTCCGCCGGGGGACGTTCGCCGAGTACGTCGCCGCCCCCGTCCGGACGCTCGGGCCCAAGCCGGCCAACCTGACCTTCGAGCAGGCCGGCGGGCTGCCGCTGGCCGGGCTCACCGGCTACCAGGCGCTCACCCGCCACCTGCGGCTGCGCCCGGAGGAGACGCTGCTGGTGCACGCCGCCGCCGGCGGGGTCGGCTCGATGGCGGTGCAGATCGGACGGGCGCTGGGCGCGCGGGTGATCGGCACCGCGAGCGCCCGCAACCACGACTACCTCCGCGCCCTGGGCGCGGAGCCGGTCGAGTACGGTCCTGGCCTGGCCGAGCGGGTCAGGGCGCTCGCGCCCGGGGGCGTGGACGCGGTGCTCGACCTGATCGGCGGCGAGGCGCTGGCGGAGTCGCCCGCGCTGCTCGCCCCGGGCGGACGGCTGGCCTCGGTCGCCGACGGCGCGGTGCTGGGCCTCGGCGGGAGCTACGTCTTCGTCCGCCCCGACTCCCTGGACCTCGCCGCGCTGGCCGGGCTTGCCGAGCAGGGCCAGCTCACGGTCGACGTCGCGGCGGTGTTCCCGCTGGAGCGGGCCGCCGACGCCCAGCGGCTCAACATGGACGGGCACACCCGGGGCAAGGTCATCGTGACCGTGCCCTAGCGCGGGCCCTGGGCGCTCGGCGGCCCAGCGGGCTCGGCGGCCCGGGGCGCTCAGCGGCTGACGTCCTCCTCGGTGAGGGTGAGGGCGTCGAGCTCGGCGCGGCGGGGGAGCCCCTCGCAGTCGCCGGGGACGGTGACCGCGAAGGCGCCGGCCGCGATCGCGGTGCGCAGCCGCTGCTCGGCCGTGCCGCCGAGCAGGTGCTCGGCGAGGTAGCCGGCCACGAAGGCATCGCCCGCGCCGACCGGGTCGACCACGGCGACCTTCAGCGCCGGGACCCGGTAGGGCACGCCGTCGACCAGCGCGGTGCAGCCGCGCGCGCCGTCCTTGAGCACCGCCTCGCGCGGGCCGAGGTCGGCCAGCGCCCGGACCAGTTCGGGGACCGGCAACGGCCGGCCCTCCGCGCAGCCCAGCACGAGTTCCGCCTCCTCCACGCCGGCGAAGACGATGTCGGCCTGCTCGACCAGGTCGCGCAGGACCGGTCCGGCCACCTCCTTCGGCCACAGCTTGGAGCGGTGGTTGACGTCGACCGAGACGGTCACCCCGGCCGCGCGGGCCAGCGCCACGGCATGCCGGACGGCCTCCCGCGCGGACTCGGACAGGGCGGTGGTGATGCCGGTGACGTGCAGCACCGCCGCCGACTCGATCCAGTCGGCGCGGATGTCGGCCGGGCTCAGCCGCGATCCGGCGCTGCCGGCCCGGTGGTAGTCGACGTGCAGGGCGGTGCCGAAGCGGCGGTGCTTGAGCATCAGGCCGGTGAAGCCCTGGTCGCGGATGGCCTCGGTGCGGACCTGTTCGGCGCGCAGCCGCCGCTCGATCAGGTCACCGGTGGCGTCCGAGCCGACCCGGCCGAGCCAGCTCGCGGGCGCGCCCAGCCGGGCGACGCCGATGGCGACATTGCTCTCGGCGCCGCCGATGCCGTAGGTGAAGTTGCGGGCGAAGTCGAGCGGTCCGGTCTCCACGGCGGAGACCAGGCCCATCGTCTCGCCGAGGGTGACCAGTCCGGTCCGGGGCGCGGTCATGACGCCACCGCCGCGACCTGCGCGGGGACGGACTCGGCGCGGCACTCGGCGACGGTCTGCACGGCGCGGGCCGACAGCCGGGTGATCTCGTCCCAGCGGTGCTCGCGGACCAGGTCGCGCGGGACCATCCAGCTGCCGCCGACGGCCAGTACGGCCGGGCAGCGCAGGTAGCTGCCGACGTTGGCCGGGCCGATGCCGCCGGTCGGGACGAAGCGCATCCCGTGGAAGGGCGCGGCCAGGGCCTGGAGTGCGGGGAGTCCGCCGGAGGTCTCGGCGGGGAAGAACTTCACCACCCCGAGACCGGCGCGGCGGGCCCGCTGGATCTCGGTCGCGGTGACCGTGCCCGGCAGCACCGGCACGCCGAGCTCCTGGCAGCGCTCGACCACGGCGTCGTCGAAGCCGGGGGAGACCACGAACGCGGCGCCGTCGGCCACGCTGCGGTCGACCTGCTCGGGGTCGAGCACCGTGCCCACGCCCAGCAGCAGTTCGCTCCGGCGGGCCATCGCGGCCACCGCGAGTTGCCCGGCGGGGGTCCGCAGGGTCACCTCGGCGCAGCACAGCCCGCCGGCGATCAGCGCGTCGGCGAGTGGCAGGGCGTCGTCCGGGTCGTCCAGGACGACCACCGGGACCACGCCGAACGCCTCGATCCGTGCGAGAAGGCCCGGCTCCGGTCCGCTCGGTGACGCTGCGTCAGTCGGCGTCGCGGCCGTCCGCCCCGGCGTCCGCGGTATGCCCTGGCCACTATCCACGACGGAACTCCCCTTAACCGTACTGGTCGAGACCATGCTCACCCTGGCAGACGGCCGTTCCGGACGGAAGCGCGGGGTCCGGATCGTGGACAGGGCCGGTGGCCGACCGTGGCTGACGGTGACCGGCTGTGACCGAACGGGGGCGAGCGGTTGCCGCCGGGTGGGGGGAGGGGGATTCTGGGGCCGCGGGACGCCGTCGCGCGCCCGTATCCGTGTCGACTGGAGAGGTGCGTACGCCATGCCCGAGCGCAGTTCGTATCCCGACGGGGCTCCCTGCTGGGCCGATCTCACCGCGCCCGACCTGGAGTCCTCCCGCAGCTTCTACGGTGCGGTGATGGGCTGGGACTTCCAGGACACCGGTGCCGACTACAACCACTACACGATGTGCCTGTGGCAGGGGCAGCCGGTCGCCGCGCTGATGCCGCCGCCGCCCGGGGCCGAGGGGCTGCCCCCGGTCTGGAACGTCTACCTGGCCACCGGCGACGCGGACGCGGCGGTGAAGACGATCGACCAGGCGGGCGGCAAGGTGGTGATGGGGCCGCACGAGGTCCCCGGGGCCGGGCGGCTGGTCTTCGCCTTCGACCCGGACGGCGCCTGCTTCGCGCTGTGGCAGGCCGGCGGGCACGCCGGGGCCAAGCTCTACGGCGAGCCCGGCGCGATGTGCTGGAACGAGCTGAACACCACCGACGGAGCCGGGGCCGACCGCTTCTACCGCGAGCTCTTCGGCTACCGGCAGGAGCAGATCGGCGACGGCGCCGACTTCGACTACACCACCTGGAAGCTGCCCTCGGACGAGAACCCGGTCTGCGGCCGCTACCGCGCGTCGGCTGAGGTGCTGCGCGGCGGCCCGCCGGCCTGGTCCACCTACTTCGCGGTCACGGACGTGGACGCCGCCGCCGAGGCGGTGGCCGCCAACGGCGGCACGGTTCTGCGCGGGCCCTTCGACTCGCCCTTCGGCCGGATGTGCCCGGTGCTGGACCCGTCCGGAGCGGCGTTCACCCTGGCCACCCTGCCCGGCTGACAACCTGCGGGGCCACTGGACACCGGGTGGGACGAGCGCAGGCATCCGCCCGCTCCTCCCACCCGGTCACTCACTGTCCCGGCGGCGGGGTCTCAGCCGCGGGTCTTGGCGAGCAGCTCGATGATCTCCGCCGTCGTGGCGCTCTCGCCGAGGCGGGGGAAGATCCGGGCGAGGCTGTTGTCGTGGGCCTCCTGGTTCATGTCGGCCATGGCGTCGGTCGCCAGGGTGACGTGGTAGCCGTGCTCGTGGGCGGCGCGGGCGGTGGACTCGACACCGATGCTGGTGGCGATGCCGCCCAGGACGATCTGGGTGATGCCGCGACGGCGGAGCTGGGTGTCCAGGTCCGTGCCGTGGAAGGCGCCCCAGTTGCGCTTGGTGACCCGGATGTCCTCCGGGTGGCCCTCCAGCTCGTCGACGATCAGGTCCCAGCCCTCGGGCAGGCCGCCGGACATGGTGGTCTCGGTACGGCCGGGGACGGCGTCGGAGAAGTCGGGGGCGAAGCTGACCCGGACCAGGACCACGGGCGCGCCGTGGGAGCGGAAGGCCTCGGCGAGCTCGACGCCGCGGGCGACGACCTCGGTGCCGGGGACGGGGACGGTCGGTGCGGCGGCGATGCCGCGCTGGAGGTCGATCAGGACGAGAGCGGTCTTGGGGTCGAGCGTGGTGGCGGTCATCTGAACGGTCGTGCCTTTCGGAAGGGGATCGATCGGGAGGGGGATTGGTCGGGAGGGGGATGGCATCAGGCCCCGGCGCGCCGGGCGGTGCGCCGGAGGGAGGGGTCGAGCAGGGTGATCGCCAGCAGCAGCCCGGTGCAGACCAGCATGGCCAGGGCCAGCAGATGCAGCCCGTGGGTGGTCGCCCGGTGCGGGAAGACGCCGGCGATGGCGGCGGAGGCGATCATCGCGCCGCCGTACTGGAAGGTCCGGAGCAGGCCGGAGGCCGTGCCCATCCGCTCGGCCGGGGCCTGGCGGTAGAGGGCGTTCTGGTTGGCCAGGCCGTTCAGGCCCTGCGGCAACCCGGAGAGCACGGCCACCACGATCAGCAGCCAGATCGGCGAGCCCGACCGGAGCAGCGTCAGCATGGCCGCGGCCACGGCCGCGACACTGCTGCCGACGACCAGCTTGCCGCGGATCTCCTTGCGCCGACCGGTGAGGGTGGCGACGCCGATGGCGGAGAGCGACAGCGGCAGCATGATCAGCCCGGAGCCGGACTCGCTCAGCCCGCGCCCCTGCTCCAGCCACTGGGTGAAGCCGTAGAGCATGGAGTAGGTGACGGTCGAGTAGAGGATCTGCCGGACGTAGGTGAGCAGCAGCGGCCGGTTGGCGCCGAGCATCCGCAGGTCGATGAACGGGTCGGCGGTCCGCAGCTCGCGCGCGGCCAGCGCGGCGGCGAGCAGGGCGGCGACCAGCAGCAGGTACCAGTGGGCGGCGGACGGGGCCATCAGGAACAGCAGCGCCGCGGTGACCGTGCCGGTGAACAGGACCATGCCGAGGACGTCCAGCGCCGTCGGCGGCCGGTCGGCCTGCCGGTCGCCGCCGGCGGGGGTGCGCGGGAGCCGCAGGTGGCCGAGGACCAGGCAGGCCAGCGAGAGCGGGATGTTGACCGCGAAGACCGTGCGCCAGCCACCGGCGCCGACCAGCAGCCCGCCGAGGGTGGGGCCGATCGCGGCGCTGGCCTGGGCGGCCACCGCCAGCGCGGTGAGGATGCCGCCGGGGGTGCTCCGTCCGGTGCGCGCGGCCTCGCTCCGGATCAGCGACATCGCGGCCGGGTAGGCGGCGCAGGTGCCGAGGCCGAGCAGGACCCGGGCCAGGACCAGCATGCCGATGGACGGGGCGAGGGTGCCGAGCAGCCCGGCCAGGCCGACCAGCGCGGTGCCGGCCAGGTAGACCGGACGGGAGCCGTGCCGGTCGACCAGCCGCCCGAAGGCGGGCTGGCCGACGGCGGTGGCCAGGTAGAGGGCGGAGACCAGCCACAGGGTGGTCGAGGGCGCGGCGCCGAAGGCTATGCCGATCGGGACCAGCGTCACCGCGATCATCGAGGAGTTGATCGGGTTGAGCAGTGTGCCGAGTACCAGCGGCGGGGTCAGCCGGCGGTCGAAGTCCTGACCGGACGCGGCGGGGGAGTCCTCGCGGCTGGTGCTGGCTGCGGTGGTCCGGCTCACGGTTCGATCAGCCGGTCGAGCAGGCCGAGCGCCTGCACCAGGAGCTGGAACTCGTCCTCGGTGTAGCGCTCCTGGAGGGCGCGGGCGAGCCACTCCTCGCGCAGCCGGCGGCTGCCCCGGATGATCTCGACGGCCTCCTCGGTCAGCGAGACCACCTGGCGGCGGCCGTCGTCCGGGTCGGGGCGGCGCTCGATCAGCTGCTGCTCCTCCAGGATCGCCAGGGTCGCGCCCATGGACTGCGGGCGGACCCGGTCGGCGGCGGCCAGCGCCCCGGGGGAGGCCGGGCCGTCGTTGTGGAGGCGGCTGAGCACGGACAGCTGGGTCGGCGTCAGGCCGTCGATCGGGTCGAGCTCCTTCAGCGTCCGCCGCAGCCGCCCGATCAGCACGCGCAGCTCCCCCGCCGCGCGGGCGGCGGGTTCGCGGATGTCTTTCGGGTTCTCGGCCATGCCCCCACTGTAATTTCATCAGCCTGAACTTACAAGTTTGGACTGACGGAATCTGCGGCCGGGCGGCGGTGGCTATGCTGCGGAGCGGATCGGCCGGGAGGTCGGCGGTGTGGGACGGGGGCTGGGAATGGCTGTGCGCAGGGGTGGTTGGCCCGTCGCGGCCATGGTGCTGCTGCTGGCGGCGGGGTGCCTGGTGGGCGACTCGCTCCCGATGTCGGCCGCGGAATGCGCGGCGGCACACCCGCCGATCGGCAGGGGTACGGGCCCGACGATGGTCGTTGAGGCGTTCACCGGTCCCATCCTCAGTCCGGCGCGCGAGAAGTTCGTCATGGAGCAGCTCGCCTGCGGGGCCAGCCCGGCCTCCTTGGGGATGCAGCCGAACGGGCCGACCCCGAGTCCGCGGCTCACGGGGATGGCCGGGTGGAACGCGGCCATCCAGCAGCAGGCGGCGTCCTCCGGGAAGAACGGCCAGCCGTTGCCGGTGACGGGCGCCGTCACCCCGTCGCCCTGAGCGGAGCCGGGCGACGGGGGTGGCGGCGCGGGCGGCGGCGGTCACCGGGGCTGCGCGGTCGGGGAGCTGCGCCGTTGCTCGGGGTGCAGCGCTGCTTGAGGTGCAGCGCTGCTTGAGGTGCAGCAGCTACTTGAGGTGCACCGCGCCGAAGGTGTACTCGGACTCCAGGGCGGCGAGGGCCGGGCCGGTGAGCGTGGTCGGGGCGCCGGTCGGGCCGGTGTAGCCGACCTTGGTGACCGGGGAGGTGGTGAAGTAGGCGTCGTTGGCGATCAGGTAGCCCGCCTTGCGGGCGTTGGCCAGCGGGGAGAGGTCCGCCATGGTGACCGGGGTGCGGCTGACGGCGGCCGGCAGGTGGGCGACCAGGTTGGCGACCACGGACGCCGCGTGCTGGGAGGCCTCCGTCGGGTCGTAGGCGTTCGGGTACCAGGGGGTGTCCGAGATGCCGCGCACCAGCGTCCACGGGACGCCGGCCTGGGCGTTGGCGTAGGCGAAGCCGGTGCCCTCGTTCTCCTCGGCGTCGGTCTGGTAGAGCATGTTCTGCGCCTCGACCACGTTCAGCGGCTCGGTCCAGACATCGGCGTCGCCGATGGTGCCGACCACGATCTTGTTGGCGACGGTGCCGGTGGCCTTCGTGTCGCCGGTGGCGTCCGCGAGGGTGGTGCGGCCCAGGGCGGTGTGCTCGCCGGTGGTGACCAGCTGTCGGCTGCCGGCGAAGGCGGCGACATAGACCCAGGACTTGTCCGTGGACTCGGTGTAGTGGGCGGCGTCGGCCGGGGTCGGGTACTTGTCGCCGTAGCCGCTGACGACCGCGCCGGCGATGTCGGAGCCGCCGGTGTTGTGGATCTCGATCCCGGTGTAGGCGGTCTGGTCGCCACCGGCCTGGTAGTGGATGTCGGACTTGTCCACCACGTACCCGGCCAGGGTCACGTCGCCGACGTTGATCGCGGCGTTCTGGGCGCCGGCGGTGCCGGAGAAGAGGGTGGCGCGGGGGTGGAAGGTGGTGTCCAGCAGCCAGGTGGCCAGCTCGGCGCTCTCGTCCTTCTCGCCGCTCGCCACGTCGACCACCGGGCGGCCGGCGATGGTGCCCTGGTAGTAGCGGTAGCCCGCGATGTCGACATGTCCACTGACGTGCATCTCGGCCAGGACGGCGGCCTGCTCCTCGCCGTCCGCGCTGACGATGCCGACCGGTGCGAGGTGCGGGTCCGCCTGGGCGGTCGCGGCCGTGCCCACGCCGGCCGCGGCCGCTCCGGCCACCAGGGCGGCGGTCGCTGTCAGTACGGCTATCCGGCTCTTGCGGATGCGCATCAGGTCTCCTCGAAAATCGCTGCGGGTCGAACGCACAAGTTCGGAACGCTAGCGGAACGAGTTGACCGTGGATGTGTCAGGCACATGTCTGGCGTGCCAACGGCCGTTCGGCGTGCCCGAATTGCGGCGTTTCGACCGTCGGGCGGATATCCCGGGACGGGTCACCGGAAATCCTTTCGGGGTGCTGGGCGGGCCGAGGAAGGAGAAAGGTAAGAACAGAGAAAGGGACGTAAAAATGGCGGACGATCTGTCAGTCGCGCCAATTCCGGTGCGCGTTGCGGAGCGACCCGGCTGCCGCCGGGCCCGTTCGCCGCTCCGGTCTCCGATAGCGTGGGCGCGGACAATTCGGTTCCGGCGCACCGTGCCGGGTGAAACGGCAGGGGGCAGTCGTCGAACCCGGAGAGCTCCTGCTGTCGCCCCGGGCCCGTCGGCCCGAGGCCCTGATCCGCTGTCTGCTCGGACTGGTCCTGGTCGGCGCGGTGCTGTTCCTCGCCGACAACGCCCGCTCCACCGCCGGCGGGCTCAACGCCGACGCCGAGCACCAGGCCGAGCGGCTGCCGAGGCTGCTGCTGGAGATCGCCGGTTCCTTCACCACCCTCGCGGTGCTGCTGCTGCCGGTCGCCTTCGGACTGCTGCTGGTGCTCCAGGGCGACCGCCGCCGGGCCGCCGACGGCGTCCTCGCCGCCGTCCCCGCCTACGGCCTGGCGCTCGCCGTCGCGCCCACCCACCCGGTCCTCGGCTACACCGCGCCGGTGGTGGCCTACCTGGTCACCGCCGGGGTCGCCGAACGGCTGCGCTGGCTGGCCGTGCTGACCGGGCTGCTGATCCTCGGCGGGCTGACCGCGCTGGCCGACCACCGCTCCGACGTCCTGTCGCTACTGCTGGCGCCGCTGATCGGCTGGACCGTCGCCAACGGCACCGCCTACGCCCTCGGTTCGCCCAATGCACGGCTGACCACCGGGACGCTCTGCGCCGCGCTGCGGCAGACCGGCCTGCTGCCGGTCGAGGTGGTCCGCACACCCGGCATCCCGGCCCACGAACCGCACCGCTACCTGGTCCGGCAGCAGGGCGACCGGCCCGACCTGGACGTGATGCTGCTCGACCGGGAGGCCTCCTCCTCCGGCTTCTTCCGCCGCGCCTGGCGGCACCTGCGGCTGCGCACCGCGCCGCAGCGGCGCAGCCTGCTGTCACCGCGCGGCGCGCTGCAGCAGGAGGCCCTGCTCTGCTACGCCGCGCAGGCGGCCGGGGTGCGCACCCGGCGGCTGATCGTCACCGCCGACCTCGGCCCGGACGCCGCGATCGCCGTCTACGAGCCGCTCGGCGGCCGGACCCTGGACCTGCTCGCCGACGAGGAGCTGACGGACGAGCTGCTCACCGACGTCTGGCAGCAGTTGGCCCTGCTGCACACCCGGCGGATCGCCCACCGCGCGCTGGTCCCGGCCGCCGTGCTGGTCGTCCCCGACGCCGAGGGACGGCCCCGGGTCCACCTGGTCGACCTGGAGGACGGCGACATCGCGGCCGGGGACCTGACCCTCCGGATCGACCTCGCCCAGCTGCTCACCACCACCGCGCTCCGGGTCGGACCGGAGCGGGCCGTCGCCGCCGCCTTCGCCGTGCTCGGCCCGGACCGGGTCGGCTCGGCGGTCGCGCTGCTCCAGCCGCTGGCACTGAACCGGGCGACCCGGGCCGACCGGGAGCAACTGGCGGCGATCCGGGGCGAGATCCTGCGGACCCGGCCCGAGTCGCCGGTCGAACCGGTCCGGCTGGAGCGGCTGCGCCCCCGGGTCTGGGTCAGCGCGCTCGGCGGCGCGGTCGCCGGGTACTACCTGCTGCTCCAGCTCTCCAGCCGCAGCGGCGATCCGTTCACGGTGCTGGCGGCGGCGCAGGGCGGCTGGATCGCGCTGGCCGCGCTCGCCTCGGTGCTCGGGTTCGTCGCGGCGGCGATGAGCTTCGTCGGCTTCGTGCCGGAGTCGCTGAGCTCCGCCCGGGTGCTGCTGGTCCAGCTCGCCGGGGCGTTCGTCAACGTGGTGACGCCCAGCGGGGTGGGCGGGATGGCGATCGGCGCCCGGTTCCTGCAGAAGGCCGGCATCGCGCCGCGCAAGGCCATCGCCAGCGTCGGCGCGGCGCAGGTGGTCGGCCTGGTGCTGCACCTGCTGCTGATCATGGTCTTCGGCTACCTGGCCAGCGTCCACTACGGGACCTCGTTGTCGATCTCCCCGGCGCTGATCACCGGGCTGCTGGTGGCTGCGGTGCTGGCGCTGATCGCGGCCGGGGTGCCACCGCTGCGGCGGCTGGCGGCGGCCCGGCTCCAGCCCTTGTTCTCGGACGTGGTGCCGAGGCTGCTGGACATGCTCCAGCACCCGGGCCGACTGGCCGTCGGAGTGGTCGGCCAGTTGCTGATCTCGCTGGTCTCGGCGGCCTGCCTGGACTGCTGCCTGCGGGCGTTCGGGCTGCACCCCGGCTTCGCCGCGGTCGCGGTGGCCAACCTGGTCGGCGGCGCGCTCGGCTCGGCGGTGCCCACGCCGGGCGGCGTCGGACCGGTGGAGGCGCTGCTCAGCGGCGCGCTGGTGCAGACCACCGGGATCTCCTACGCGGAGGCGTTCACCTCGGTGTTGCTGTTCCGGGTGCTGACCTTCTGGCTGCCGCTGCTGCCGGGCTGGCTCTCCTTCCTCTGGCTCCAGCGGCGCGAGGCGCTGTGACCCCGCCACCGAGCCGTCAGCTCTGCTGCCAGACCCGGACGTAGTCGACCAGCATGGTGTCCGCCGTGTTCTGCCCGCCGGCCCCGCCCACCGCGTTGTTCAGGATCAGGTACTGCGGGGCGCTGTTGCCGTCGGTGGTGAGGGTGCCGACCTGGTGGCCGTCGTAGTAGTAGGTGACCTGGTCGCCCTCCCAGGTGGCGCCGAAGACGTGCCAGCCGGGACCGGTGCCGGCGCAGCCGCCGGGGCCGCCGGAGGGGTCGTGGTAGTGGAAGCAGGTCGTTCCGGACAGGCCCTCCATGATGTCCATCTCGCCGTCCTGGGGCCAGCTCTGGCCGTCGACCCACCAGGCCGGCCAGTTCGCGACCTGGCCGTCGGCGGAGGCGGGCAGATAGACCCGGGCCTCGAAGGCGCCGTGCGAGAAGGAGTGCAGGCCCTCGGTGGTGACCATGCCGGAGGCGTAGGGGCGGATCTGCCCGCCGCACTCCTCGGGCTTGGGGGCGGCGGTCAGGTGCAGGTAGCCGCCGCCCACGCTGACCTCGGAGGGGTCGTAGCACTCCTGCTCGGTCGGCCCGACCGGCTGGGTGATGCCCGAACCCTGCCAGCCGGTGCTCCAGTTGGCGGTGTCGAGGCTGTTGCCGTTGAACTCGTCGTCGAAGACCGAGGTCCAGCTGCCGGGGATGCCGTCGGGCGCGGGGACCGCCCCGGTGACGTCGTCGGCCCGGGCGGCGGGGCGGCCGGGGCGGCCGGTGCGGCCGGTGCGGTCGGGGTGGTCGGGGTGGTCGGGGTGGTCGGGGCGGCCGGTGCGGCGGCGGTCGGTGCGGCGGCGCTGCGGACCGGGCCCGGCCGGGTGATCCGGCCGCTGCGCGGTGGCGCGGCGGGCACCGTCACCAGCAACCGCTCACCTGGGCGGATGAAGTCGGGGTCGGAGCCGATGGTGGTGCGGTTCTCCGCGTAGACGGCCGGCCAACCTCCGCTGACCCCTAAGTGCCTGGCGATCTCGGTGAGGTTCTCGCCGGGCCGGACGACGTGGACGACCTCGGTGGGCCGGGCGCCCGCGGCCGGGGTGGAGGAGGGCTTCGCGGTGGAGACCGGGCCGCCGGAGCGGGAGGCGGCCTGGACCGGGACGCCGTGGAGCAGCGGCAGCGCCGCGGTGGCCCCGGTGAAGGCGAGCGTCAGGGCGGTGCGTGAGGCCGTTGTTCGTTCCGCCGGACGCCGGTGACGGGCGTGGTGCGACATCTGAACTCCTTCGCAAGTGGCCTGCGTGGCCCTCCACGATGCCGCAGGGCGTGTCTAGATCGTGATGTTTCGTGCCAACTGGGAGTCCGGCGTTCGATTGTGAACCGGGCGTAGAGGCCGGTGCCGGAGCGGGCCGCGAAAGCGGGCCCGCTCCGGCGGTCGAACGGCAGGATCACCCGTTCGGCAGGGGCCGGTGCCGGCGGTCAGCCGCTGCGGCCCAGGTCGACCGCGATCCTGGCCAGGGCCTCCAGCCGGCGCTCCAGCGTCGGGTGGGTGGACAGCAGGTTGGCCAGGCTGCGCTCCCTGGTCAGCGCGGGGGCGAAGAAGAAGGCGTTCAGGTTCTGCGCCGTGCGCAGGTCCTTGCCCGGGATCAGCGCGATGTCCCCGCTGACCTTGGTCAGCGCCGAGGCCAGGGCCGAGGGCTTGCCGGTGAGCAGCGCCGCCGAGCGGTCGGCGGCCAGCTCCCGGTACCGGGACAGGGCCCGGATCAGCAGGAAGCTGACGGTGTAGACGGCGACGGAGACGCCCATCACCGCGACCATCACCAGCGCGGTGTTCTGGTTGGCCCGCCGGCCGCGCCCGCCCAGCAGGCCCGCGTAGAGGGTGAAGCGGACCAGCAGCCCGGCCAGGACGCCGAGGAAGGAGGCGAGGGTTATCACCGCGACGTCCCGGTGCGCCACGTGCGAGAGCTCGTGCGCCAGCACGCCCTCCAACTCGTCCTCGTCCAGCCGGTCGAGCAGGCCGGTGGTCACGCAGAGCACCGCGTGGTCGGGGCTGCGACCGGTGGCGAAGGCGTTCGGCAGCGGTGTCCTGGCCACCGCGATCCGAGGCTTCGGCATGTCGGCGAGGGTGCACAGCCGGTCCACCGCGCCGTGCAGGTGCGGCTGCTGCTCCGGTGTCACCTCGACGGCCCGCATCGCGAAGAGGGCGATCCGGTCCGAGAACCAGAACTGGGCCAGCAGCAGCGCGACGACGACCAGCACCACCAGTGCCGTGTTCTTCAGCAGGACGATCAGCGCGGCGATGAACGCCACGTACAGCAGCCCGAGCAGGAAGAGGACGGTCAGCATGCGTACCGTCAGCTGCCGGTCGGGCGAGAAGCGTGAATGCATGGCCATCGACTCCGCCCCGGGGGAACCAGTCGGCGGCTCCGCCGACAGTAGGGCGATTCCCCGAGTGACAGTCCGTCATGCCTGACCGGGGGAGACAGGATCGCGTATCGGAGTGTGACCCGACTGGAAAGCGGAATGCCGCGTGTGATGTGATGGGAGTGAAGGATGATTCCATTGAGTTGACCGCTTGCTGTGCAGACTGCGGGGTCCTGTGTACATATCCATCGCCATTGCCGCTGCGGCCTTGGCGGTCGCACTGGTGCTCGGCGTGCAACTCGCCCGGGCGCGCAAGGCGACCGAACGCCACCGGGAGCAGGCGCGGCAGGCGGAGCTGGCGCAGACCCAGATGGAGCGGGCTCATCTGCAGCTGCAGAACCGGGCGGTGCAACTCGCCGCCGAGCGCGACGAGCTGAACACCGCCGCACGGAACCGCGAGGCGGAGAGCGGCGAGGCCCTGGCCAACCTGGCACTGCGCACCCTCGGCCTGGTGGAGCGCCAACTCGGTCTGCTCGAAGGCATGGAAAGCGGCGAGCCGGACTCGGCCCGGCTGGAGCAGCTCTACCGGCTCGACCACCTCGCGACCCGGATGCGCCGCAACGGCGAGAACATGCTGCTGCTCGGCGGCCACGCCCACCAGCGCCCGGCCGCGGCCGTCCAGCACCAGTCGCCGACCTCGCTGCTGGACGTGCTCCGCGCCGCGCTGTCCGAGATCGAGCGCTACGAGCGGGTCCACCTCACCCCGGTGCCGCAGCTCTGGATCCGGCCCGACGTCGCCGAGGACCTGAGTCACCTCTTCGCCGAACTGCTGGAGAACGGCACCGCCTTCTCGCCGCCGACCGAGCCGGTCACGGTCACCGCCTGGCAGCTCCAGGGCGGCGAACTGATGGTCACCCTGGTCGACCGCGGCATCGGCCTGCCCGACGAGCTGCTGCACCAGCTCAACGCCCGGCTCGCGGCGCCCGCCGACATCCCGGCCGCGCCCGACGCCACCACCGTCCGCAGCATGGGGCTCCAGGTGGTGACCGTCCTCGCCCGTCGGCACGGGCTGCGGGTGCAGCTGCGGCACAGCGCCACCGCCGACGGGACCACCGCCCTGGTCGCCGTCCCCGCCTCGGTGTTCACCGCCGCCCCGGCCCCGGAGCCCGTCGCCGCGGCCGCTGCCGTGGCCTGGCAGGAGCAGGTCTCGGCAGCGACCGCCCAGCACACCCGTCCGCTCGCCGCCGTCCCCGGACCGCGCCGGACCGCCGAGGCCGTCGGCCCCGACGGGCTGCCGAAGCGGGTGCCGGGGGAGAGCGGCCAGCGCGTCCGCAGCCACGAGGGCGGCGAGCCCGGCCGAGCCGGCGCCCCGGCCTCCGCAGGCGCCGCGGCCGAGGAACTGCGCCGCCGGCTCGGCGGCTTCCAGCACGGGGTACGGGCCGCCGCGCCGCAACGCGCCGGAGAGGACGAGCGATGACCATCGGCACGGACGGGACCTACCGGGGCCCCAGCGGCCCGCCCGGCAGCGCGGTCGACCCCGGAGCGGCCCACGACGCGGCGCCGATGCAGCGGCTGCGCTGGCTGCTCAGCGACGTCCTGGTGACCACCCACGGGATGCGCTCGCTGGCCCTGGTGTCCACCGACGGCCTGCCGCTGGTGGCGGCCGACGAGCACTCTCCGGCCGAGGAACTGGCCACCCTGGCGGCCGGACTGACGGCCCTCTCGGGCGGCATGTCGCAGCTGCTGGGCTTCGGCGGACTGCGGCGCACCGTGGTCACCCTGGAGGACGGGACGCTGCTGCTGATGTCCGTCGACGCGACCACCTGCCTGGCCGCCTACACCACCGCCGACTGCGACCTGAGCGTCGTCGGCTACCAGTTGGCCAGGCTGGTGGAGCGGGCCGGGCACGTGCTGACCACGCAACTACGCCGCGAACTCCGGGGCGTGCCCGGACAGGAGATGACCCGGTGATGCCGCAGACACCCGCAGGACAGCACTCGTTGCCCGGGCAGCCGCGCCGACCCGCCCGGGTCCGCCCCTACGCCCTCACCGGCGGCCGCACCCGCTTCGGCCAGGTGCTGCTGGTGGAGACGCTGATCTCGGCGGTCTACCAGCCGCACGGCCCGGTCCTGCCCGCCCTGCCCGAGCTGGAGCAGATCTGCGACCTGTGCCAGGGGCAGATGCGCTCCATCGCCGAGGTGTCGGCGCTGCTGCGGCTGCCGCTCGGCGTGGTCCGGGTGTGGGTGAGCGACCTGGTGGACGCCGGACGCATCCGCGTCCACGGCGCGTCCGTCTCGGTGCGTTCCGGCGGGGGATCGTCCATCGCCGCTCCCGTCCGCCCCAACCGCATGGTGCTGGAGCGCATCCTCGGAGGCCTCCGTGACCTCGCCTGACCCCACCGCGTCCGCCCCCGGCGGGATCCCGCTGACCGAGCTGCCGATCACCTCGGCGAAGATCGTCATCGCCGGCGGCTTCGGCGTCGGCAAGTCCACCCTGGTCGGCGCGGTCTCCGAGATCACGCCGCTGAAGACCGAGGCGGTGATGACCGAGGCCGCCAGCGGCAGCGACTACCTGATGGACGGCAGCACCAAGACCACCACCACGGTGGCGATGGACTTCGGCCGCGTCCACCTCGCCGCCGACCTGGTGCTGTACCTCTTCGGCGCACCGGGCCAGCGCCGCTTCTGGTTCATGTGGGACGACCTGGCCCGGGGCGCGGTCGGCGCGATCGTGCTGACCGACACCCGCCGGCTCGCCGACAGCTTCCCGGCGATCGACTACTTCGAGAGCAGCGGGCTGCCCTTCGTCGTCGCCGTCAACCTCTTCGACGGCGCCCCCACCTACGGGGACCAGGAGATCCGGGACGCGATGAGCCTGTCGCCGAACGTGCCGCTGCTGTGGTGCGACGCCCGCTCCCGGGTCTCGGCCGCGCAGACCCTCGCGGCCCTGGTGGAGCACACCCTCTCCATGGACGCCCTGTCCGACCGGGACTGACCCCCCGTCGGCGCCGGTCCTCCCCCCCAGCGCTGCGCCGACGCCCCCCAAAGCACCCTCATTAGGAGCCTCCCATGGCGAAGATCCTCATCGTCGGCGCCGGCCAGGCCGGGCTGCAGCTCGCGCTCGGCCTGCAGGGCGACGGCCACGACGTCACCGTCATGACCGACCGCACCCCGGACGAGATCCGGGCCGGCCGCGTGCTGTCCACCCAGTGCATGTTCAACACCGCGCTGAGCCACGAGCGCGACCTCGGCCTCAACCTCTGGGACGCCCAGGCGCCCCTGGTCCAGGGGCTCGGCGTCTCCGTCAGCGGTCCCGAGTCGGCCCGGGTCATCGACTGGGTCGGCCGCCTCGACGGCCCGGCGCAGTCCGTCGACCAGCGCGTGAAGATGCCGGCCTGGCTGGAGCTGTTCGCCGAGCGCGGCGGCAAGGTCGTCGTCAACGGCGTCACCGTCTCCGACCTCGACCTGCTGGTGCGCGGCTACGACCTGACCCTGGTCGCGGCCGGCAAGGGCGAGCTGGTCTCGATGTTCGCCCGGGACGAGGAGCGCTCCGTCTTCACCTCGCCGCAGCGCGCGCTCTCGGTCTCCTACGTCCACGGCCTCGCGCCGCGCCCCGAGCACGACTTCGCGGCCGTCCGCTGCAACCTGGTCCCCGGCGTCGGCGAGCTGTTCGTCATCCCCGCGCTCACCCTCTCCGGCCCCTGCGACATCCTCTTCTGGGAGGGCATACCCGGCGGCCCGCTCGACGTCTTCGAGCCCGCCGTCGCCCCGGAGGAGCAGCTCAAGCGGACCCTCGAACTGATGCGGACGTACACCCCCTGGGAGTACGAGCGCGCCGCCGGCGGCGTCGAGCTGACCGACGAGCGGGCCACCCTGGCCGGCCGCTACACCCCCGTCGTCCGCCGCGCGGTGGGCGAACTGCCCAGCGGCGGCGTGGTGCTGGGCGTGGCGGACGTCGTCGTCGCCAACGACCCGATCACCGGCCAGGGCTCCAACAGCGCGTCCAAGTGCGCCACCAGCTACCTGGAGTCCATCCGCGCCCACGGCGACCAGCCGTTCGACCGGGCCTTCATGGAGGCGACCTTCGAGTCGTACTGGAGCTCCACCGCGAGCGACGTCACCGCGTGGACCAACGCCATGCTGATGCCGCCGCCGGAGCACGTGCTCAACCTGATCGGCGCGGCCGGACAGATCCCGCCGGTCGCCGCCCGCTTCGCCAACGGCTTCGACAACCCCTCGGACTTCCCGAACTGGTTCTTCACCCCGGAGGCCGCCGACGCCTACCTGGCCTCGCTCGCCCAGGGCTGACCCGCTCCGCCGACGCCAGGGCGCCGCTCCCCGCACCGGGGGCGGCGCCCTTGGCGTTTCCCCTGTCGCCGAGGGCGGCGGACGGATACGCTCGCGGGCATGAGCAACATACCGGCTGGTATGCCCGAGTCCGCCGTCAGCCACCGGACCTGCCCGCTCTGCGAGGCGACCTGTGGGCTGACCGTCACCGTGCGCGGCGACGGCCGCGGCCCCGGCGGGGTCACCGTGCGCGGGGACCGGGAGGACCCGTTCAGCCGGGGCTACCTCTGCCCCAAGGGCGTCGCCCTCGGCGAGCTCCACGCCGACCCGGACCGGCTGCGGACACCGCTGGTCCGGCGCGGCGACCGATGGACCGCCGTCGGCTGGGACGAGGCCTTCGCCGAGGCCGGGCGGCTGCTCCGACCGCTGCTGCGGGAGCACGGGCGCGACAGCGTCGGCGTCTACCTCGGCAACCCGGTGGTGCACAACCACGCGCTGTCGCTGTACAGCCGGGTGCTGATCCAGGCGCTGGGCACCGACTACCGGTTCAGCGCCAGCACCGTCGACCAGATGCCCAAGCAGGTCGCCTCGGGACTGATGTACGGCACGGACCTGTCGATCGCCATTCCCGACCTCGACCGCACCCAGTACCTGCTGATCCTCGGCGCCAACCCGATGGTCTCCAACGGCAGCCTGCTCACCGCCCCCGACCTGCCCGGACGGCTGCGGGCGCTGCGGGCCAGGGGCGGACGGCTGGTCGTGGTCGACCCGCGCCGGACCCGGACCGCCGAGATCGCCGACGAGCACCTGGCGATCCGCCCCGGCACCGACGCGCTGCTGCTCGCCGGGATCGCCCGCACCCTGCTGGCCGAGGGCCTGGCCGACCCCGGGTCGGCCGGTCCGCACCTCAACGGACTGGACCGACTCGCCGACGCGCTGCGGCCGTTCACCCCGGAGGCGGTCGCCACCGCCACCCGGGTCCCGGCCGCGACCGTCGCCCGGCTGGCGCGGGAGCTGGCCGCCGCCCCCAGCGCCGCCGTCTACGGCCGGATCGGGACCACCACCACCGCCTTCGGCACCGCCGCCAGCTGGCTGGTGGACGTGGTCAACACCCTCACCGGCAACCTGGACCGCCCCGGCGGCGTGCTCTGGCCGGAGCCGGCCGCCGGATCGCCGACCACCACCGGCGAGCCCGGACACGGACGCGGGGTCAGGATCCCCGGCTCGCGCCGCACCCGGGTCCGGCAACTGCCCAGCGTCTTCGGCGAGTTCCCGGTCGGGGCGCTGGCCGAGGAGATCGACTCGCCGGCCGCCGACGGCACCCGGCTGCGCGGCCTGGTCACCGTGGCCGGCAACCCCGCGCTGTCCACCCCCAACAGCGCCCGGCTCGGCGCGGCCCTCGGCTCACTGGACGCCATGGTCAGCGTCGACGCCTACCTCAACGAGACCACCCGGCACGCACACGTGGTGCTGCCGGCCGCCTCCCCGCTCGCCCGCAGCCACTACGACCTGGTCTTCGCCTCCTTCGCGATCCGCAACACCGCCAAGTACTCCCTGCCCAGCCTGCCGCTCGGCCCGGACGACCTGGACGAGGCCGAGGTGCTGCTGCGGCTCGCCTGCGCGGTCGGCCCGGAGGGCGTCACCCCCGACCAGCTGGACGAGCTCACCGCCGCCGCGACCGCCCGGCGGATCGCCGCCGACCCCTCCTCCCCGGCGTACGGCCGCGACCCGGCCGAGCTGCTCGCCGCCGTCGCCCACCGGCCGCGCCAGGAACGGCTGCTGGACCTGATGCTGCGCGGCGGGCCCTACGGCGACGGCTTCGGGGCCAAGCCCGAGGGGTTGAGCCTGGCCGTCCTCGAAGCCGCCCCGCACGGCCTCGACCTCGGCCCGCTGCGCCCCCGGCTGCCCGGCGTGCTGCGCACCCCCAGCGGCAAGGTCGAGCTGGCGCCCCCGCAACTGCTGGACGAGGCGCGGCTGTTGGCCGAGCACCTGGCCGAGCTGACGGCCGCGCCCGGCGGCGGGCTGCTGCTGGTCGGCCGCCGTCAGCTGCGCTCCAACAACTCCTGGATGCACAACGTCCCGCTGCTGGCCGGCGGCAGCAACCGCTGCACCCTCCAGCTCCACCCCGAGGACGCCGCCCGGCTGGGCGTCGCCGACGGCACGGCGGTGGCGGTGCGCTCCCGGACCGGGGAGCTGGAGGCCGAGGCCGAGGTGACCGACACGGTGATGCCGGGCGTGGTCAGCCTGCCGCACGGCTGGGGCCACGACGACCCGGCGACCCGCTCGGCGCTGGCCGCCCGCAGCCCCGGCGTCAACAGCAACCGGCTGACCGACGAGCTGCCGCTGGACCGGCTGTCGGGGACGGCGGTCCTGAACGGCATCCCGGTGGAGGTGCGCCCGGTGGAGGCGCGCCCGGTCTGATCCCGGGTCAGCGCCCGCCGGGGGTGGCCGCCGGGTCGGGCCCGGCGGCGGCCCGGGCCTCGTCGTAGACGTCGGGCTCCAGATAGATCACCCGGGCGCTGGGCTCGGCCGCCCTGACCCGGGCCTCGGCCGCGTTGATGGTCGCGGCCACGCCCGCCGCCGTGGCCTCGGCCGGCACCGCGATCTTCGCGGCCACCAGCAGTTCCTCAGGACCCAGGTGCAGGGTGCGCATATGGATGATCCGGGTCACCGAACCGCCGTCCACCAGCGCCGCGCGGATCCGCTCCAGCGCGTCCGCCCCGGCCGACTCGCCCAGCAGCAGCGACTTGGTCTCGACCGCCAGCACCACGGCGATGCAGACCAGCAGCACCCCGATGCCGAGCGTGCCCACGCCGTCCCAGACGCCGTGGCCGGTCAGCACCGCCAGGCCCACCCCGATCAGCGCCAGCACCAGGCCGATCAGCGCGCCGAAGTCCTCCAGCAGCACCACCGGCAGCTCCGGCGCCTTCGCGGTCCGGACGAACTGCACCCAGGACCGGTCGCCCTTGGCCGGCCGCGACTCGTGGACCGCGGTGCGGAACGAGAACCCCTCGGCGACCACCGCGAACACCAGCACCCCCACCGGCCAGTACCAGTGGTCCACCGGATGCGGGGTGCGGATCTTCTCGTAGCCCTCGTACAGCGCGAACACCCCACCCAGGGTGAACAGCACGATCGACACCAGGAAGCCGTAGATGTAGCGCTCGCGGCCGTAGCCGAACGGGTGCTCGCCGTCGGCGGCCCGGCGCGCCCGCCGCCCGCCGACCAGCAGCAGCACCTGGTTGCCCGAGTCGGCGAGCGAGTGGACGCCCTCGGCGAGCATCGAGGAGGAGCCGCTGAAGGCGAAGGCGACGAACTTCGCCACCGCGATGGCGAGGTTCGCCCCCAGCGCCGCGACGATCGCCCGGCTGCCCCCGGAGGTGCTCATCCGCGCCCGAACCTGCTCAAGAACAGCGCCTCGACATGCGCCATGTGCTCGATCTCGGCCGGGTCCACGCTCTCGTTGGGCGCGTGGATCAGGCAGCGCGGCTCCTCCACGCCCATCAGCACGATCTCCGCCTCCGGGAACGTCCTGGCCAGCACATTGCAGAGCGGGATCGAGCCGCCCTGCCCCTGCCGGGACATCGGCCGGCCGTAGACCTCGCGCATCGCCGCGTCCAGCGTCGCGTACGCCGGTCCCGAGGTGTCCGCCCGGAACGGCGCGCCCGCCTGCTCCGGCTCCACCTCCACCAGCACGCCCCAGGGCGCCGCCGCCCGAAGGTGCGCCGCCAGCGCCCGCTGCGCCGCCCCGACGTCGATCCCCGGCGGCACCCGCAGGCTGACCCGGGCCCGGACGCTCGCCGGGATCGCCGCGGCGGAGCCCACCACCGGCGCGCAGTCGATGCCGAGCACCGTCACCGCGGGACGGGCCCACAGCCGGTCGGCGACCGTGCCCGAGCCGATCAGCTCGACCCCGTCCAGCACGCCCGCGTCGGTCCGGAACTGCTTCTCGTCGTAGTCGACCCCGTCCCAGGCACCGCCGCAGTCCAGGCCGTCGATCCGGGTTCCGCCGTCCGGGTCGCGCAGCGAGTCCAGCATCCGGATCAGCGCCGCCAGGGCGTCCGGGGCCGCGCCGCCGAACATCCCCGAGTGCATGTCGCCCTTCAGCGCCGACACGCTCACCACCAGGTTGGTCACCCCGCGCAGGCTGGTGGTGGCGGTCGGCACGCCGACGGCGGCGTTGCCGGTGTCGCAGACCAGCAGCACGTCCGCGCGCAGCTCGTCCGCGTGCGGCGGGACGAACTCCTCCATCCCGCCGGTGCCCTGCTCCTCGGAGCCCTCGGCGGCCAGCACGATGCCGACGGCGAGGTCGTCGCCGAGCGCCCGCAGGGCGGTCAGGTGCATCACCACATTGCCCTTGCAGTCGGCCGCCCCGCGCCCGTACCAGCGGCCGTCCCGCTCGGTCAGCTCGAACGGCGGCGAGGTCCAGGCCGCGTCGTCCAGCGGCGGCTGGACGTCGTAGTGGCAGTAGAGCATGACGGTCGGAGCCCCGGGCGGCGGCGGCCGGTGGCCGATCACCGCGAGGCTGCCGTCCGGGGTCGGCTCCAGCCGGACGTCCGGGAGGCCGGCCTCGGTGAACGCCGCCACCAGCCACTCGGCCGCCTCCCGGCAGCGCTCCGGCGGGTACTGGCGCGGGTCGGCGACCGAGGGGATCGCGACCAGCTCGGCCAGGTCGGCCTTGGCCCGGGGCATCAGCCCGGCGATACGGGACTTCAGGTCGTCGCCACTCATGCGGCTGCTCCACTTCCTCGCGCGTCTTCGGTGGTCGGGGTCACTCGTGGGCGGTGTCGTCCAGGTTCAGGTCGTGCAGCTTCTTGCGGAACTCCGGGACCTGGTCCGGACAGTAGACCTCCAGCACCAGCAGCTCGGCGTCGACCACGTCCTTGTCGGCGAGGACCGCGCGCTGACCGGGACCGGTCGCCCCGTTCGACATGGACTCCTTCCACTGGGCCTGGTTCAGCGCCCCGGAGGGGTCGTGGCAGACCGCGCCGCCGTCGGTGCCCAGGGTCCGGGCGATCTCGCCCTGGTCGGGCGTGGGGAAGCCGGCGTCCCGGAGCTTGGTGGAGAGCTGCTGGGCCTTCTTGTTGGCGGCGGAGGAGGACTTGACCCCGCTGAAGACGAGCAGGCCGCCGACCAGCATGCCGACCAGCACCACGATCGCGCCCACGTAGATCCAGCGGTGCCGGGAGGCCATCAGGCTGCGCTTCATGCGGCGGCCTCCCCACCGGTGCGGGCCGTCGGACCCTCGTCCGGGTCCGGGTTCTGCCAGCCCGGCTTGCGCAGCTTGAGGAAGAGCCCCGGGATGATCAGGCCGAGCAGCACCAGCCCGCCGCCGACGATCGCGATGTAGCGCCAGGTGCTGCCGCCGCCGAACTGGGAGGAGGGGACGAAGCCGATCACCATCGCGGCGAGCGAGGCCACCAGCCCGACGGCGGCGATCAGCACCAGCGCGGGCGCGCGGTAGCCGCGCGGGTGGTCCGGCTGGGTGCGCCGGAGCCGGATGGCGGCGGCGAACATCAGCAGGTAGACGATGAGGTAGACCTGGGTGGTGATCACCGAGAAGATCCAGTAGGCGCTGGAGACGTCCGGGATGAAGGCGTAGGCCAGGGCGATCACCGTGGTCACGACGCCCTGGGAGACCAGGATGTTCTGCTGGATGCCGTTCTTGTTGAGCTTCTGCAGGAACGGCGGCAGGTAGCCCTCCTGCCGGGAGATCAGCAGCAGCCCCTTGGACGGGCCGGCCAGCCAGGTGAGCATCCCGCCGAGCGAGGCGGCGATCAGCGCGACCGCGATCACCGGGGTGAGCCAGCCGACGTGGAAGTACTGGAAGAAGGAGTCGAAGGCCTGCATCACCCCGGCGGTCAGGCTGAGCTGGGCGGAGGGGACGACCCAGCTGATCGCCAGGGCCGGCAGCACGAAGATCAGCAGCACCATGCTCGACGCCAGGAACATCGACCGGGGGAACTCCCGGCCCGGATTCTTCAGCGAGGAGACGTGGACGGCGTTCATCTCCATGCCGGAGTAGCTGAGGAAGTTGTTGACGATCAGCACCAGGCTGGCCAGCCCGGCCCAGGGCGGCAGGATGTTGCCGGTGGTCATCGGCGCGGCCGAGGGGTTGCCCTGGCCGAGGAAGACCAGGCCGAGCACGACCAGCAGGACACCGGGGATCAGGGTGCCGATGATCAGCCCCATGGAGGACAGCCCGGCGACGGCGCCGGTGCCGCGCGCGGAGACCCAGACGCCGGTCCAGTACAGCACCATGATCACGATGGCGGTGTAGAGGCCGTTGCTGGCCAGCTTGGGGTTGACCACGTAGGCGATGGTGCTCGCGACGTAGGCCAGCAGGCTGGGGTAGTAGAAGATGGTCATGGCGAACTGGCACCAGACGGCGAGGAAGCCGAGCGGCTTGGAGAGCCCCTCGGAGACCCAGCGGTAGACCCCGCCCTCCCAGCCCGAGGCCAGCTCGGCCGAGACCAGCGCCGTCGGCAGCAGGAACACGATCGCCGGAAGCACGTAGAGGAAGACGCAGGCCAGCCCGTAGACGGCCATGGTGGGTGCGGCCCGCAGACTGGCCACCGAGCTGGTGGTCATCAGGGCCAGGGTGACCCAGCTCATTCTCGGGGCGGCCGCCGCGGCGGTCCGGGCCGGCGGCGGGGCTGCATCCAGTTCGCTGTCCCGTTCGGCGGGGACGTCCATGGCACTCACGCGTCGAAGCCCTCCTCGGCCGTGCCCGAGCGGGCCCGGTCAGTCCAGCTTCACTGGAGGTGACCGGGCGCGCACGTTGAGGAGTCGTGCTGCGGGCCTGTCGTCCGCTGCGGGCGTGCCGCCGGGGCTACGCGCGGGCGCGCCGCCGGAACAGGGCTCGGAGTCCGCGCCGGACCAGCAGTCCGACCCGGTCGCTCAGCTTCAGCAGCGGCTTGGTGACGGCGAGGCTGAACAGCGAGACCGCCGCCCCGAAGACGCAGTCGAGCAGGTAGTGGTTGGCGGTGCCCATCACCACGAAGGCGATGATCACCGGGTAGCACAGCGCGGCCCAGCGGACCGCCCGGTGGCGGGCGTACATGAAGACCAGCAGCCCGCACCAGAGCGACCAGCCCACATGGAGGCTGGGCATGGCCGCGTACTCGTTGGTCATGTCGGCGAGGCCGCGCGGGGTGCCGCCGCCGCCTCCGCCGCCCCACCAGCCGACCGAGGCGTGCTCGACCAGCAGGTCGACGAAGCCGTAGGAGGAGCCGAGCAGCCGGGGCGGTGCGGTCGGGAAGGTGACGAAGCCGATCACCCCGAGCACCGTGGTCAGCCCGAGCCAGGTGCGGGCGTGCCGGTAGTGGTCCCGGTGGTAGCGCCAGACCCAGAACAGCACCACGACGGTGATGATGTAGTGCAGCGTCGCGTAGATGAAGTCGGCGGGGACGCCGATCCAGGCATGGGCGGCGAAGAAGTGGTTCAGGCTCAGCTCGGGGCTGAGATGCAGCTGCCGTTCGAGCTTGAGGATGCTGTCGCCGTGCTGCAGCGCCTGCGTCCGCTTGCCGTTGACCAGCAGTCGGCTGCCGTCGTAGGCGGCATAGACCACCAGCAGGACCTCCCAGCCCCACTTGCGGTTCCACCACCGGCGCTTCTGGTTCGGCGCGGTCGGCTCCGCCGCCCCGTCGGTCGGGTTCGCCGCCGTACGGGTTCGGTACACGTGATCGGTCTTCATGGGCTCTCGTGGTTCAAGGGGGCGGACGGGCGGGCGCGGAGCTTCGTGTGCAGGGGAAGCTTCCGGCACGACACGGCCTCCAGGGCGGGGGATGGCATGCCCCGGCGGCTGCGGCGGGGTCCGCCGCCCGGTGGTTCGAGGGGCAACTGGGGGAGCAGGTTCGGGCGGGCGCTCATCGGTCGGGCACCCTCGACCGTCCCGGGACGCGGATGTGTTCCGGGGGCCGGGTGAAGTCTGCACTCACCTTCTCATTGGTTGCCACATGCATATCTTCCGCCTGGCCTTCAGCCGACTCACAGCCGGGTCCCTCTGCAGCCCTCTTCGTGACCTTTCGGTGTCCTGCACGGGGCTCCGGTCAGGCCTTGCGGCCGACCCCGGCCCAGACCGCGCGGGTGGTGGTGTCCGCGCCCTCGTCGGGCCGCCACTGGGGGGCGGACACCACGCCGGGCTCGACCAGCTCGGTCCCGGCGAAGAAGCGGGTGACCTGCTCCTGGGTCCGGTAGGTGATCTTGTTCGGCATCAGCTTGTCCATGACGTGGCCGGCCCGGGCCATCGCGGCGCCGTTGATGTCGAGGGCGGGCTGGGAGAGCGCGAGGAAGCTGCCGGAGGGCAGGGCGTCCAGCACCTGGGCGGCGAGCCCGGCCGGGTCGTCCTCGTCCGGGATGCAGTGCATCAGGCCGATCATCATCACCGCGATCGGCTGCTCGAAGTCCAGCGTGTCCCGGGCCTCCAGCAGGATCTTGGCGGGCTCGCGGACGTCCGCGTGGATGTAGGTGGTGGCCCCGGCCGGGTGGCTGGTCAGCAGGGCGCGCGCGTGGACCAGCACGATCGGGTCGTTGTCGGTGTAGACGATGCGCGACTCGGGGGCTATTCGCTGGGCGACCTCGTGGGTGTTGTTCGCCGACGGCAGGCCGGTGCCCAGGTCCAGGAACTGCCGGATGCCGCACTCGGCGGTCAGGAAGCGCACCGCCCGGCCGAGGAAGGCGCGGTTGGCCCGGACGTTCAGGGTCGCCGTGTTCCCGGTGGCCAGGACCTGTTCCGCGACCTCGCGGTCGGCCGCGTAGTTGTCCTTGCCGCCGAGCCAGTAGTCGTACACCCGGGCGATATGGGGTACGCCGGTGTCGAGGGTCTCGCGCGTGGACGGCTCCGGAGTCGTCGGGTCCTGCGTCATGGTGGTCCACCCTCTTCTGCCGTGCGTTCCCCGGACGCCTCGCACTTCCGTACGAGGCAGGGAACAGCCTAAGCGCCCGGCGGCCGATGTGGGAAAGACTGCTGACGATCTCTCACTCTCCCCTTGCGTCGAGCAGGTTGACCGGGGCATCGCGAGTCCGCCCGCCGGTCCCGATGGTCGCAGCGGGTGACCGCGTCGGAACTGATTGGGCGTCAGGTTACTGGGGCGGCTGTGCACCGGCTATTGACATGGATCTGGCGATGGCCTCTTATATGTTTTGGAAAGTTTGATTCTGTCTGATGTTGGCCCCTGTTGTCGTACGTCCACCCCCTTCACCGCCCCTGCCACCCCGGGAGTCGCAGCATGTCCACCCGCCTTCGGCGCTTATCCCGTTCGATCGCCATCGGCGCAGCGCTATCGCTCGTCGCCCTGGCCCTGGTGCTCGCGCCGGGCACCTCGCAGGCCCAGGCCGAGGCCAACGGGGTGTCACTCACTCCGCCCATGGGCTGGAGCAGTTGGAGCTTCATTCGGAAGAATCCGACAGAATCGAACATCGAGGCCCAGGCGCTGGCGATGTCCACCAGCGGACTCGTCGCCCACGGCTACACCTATGTCAACATCGACGACTTCTGGTACCTGAACCCCGCCACCACCGTGGACTCCTACGGACGCTGGGTGACCGACCCGAGCCGCTTCCCGGACGGCATGGCCGCCGTCGCCGGCTATGTCCACAAGCTCGGCGAGCAGTTCGGGATGTACCTGACCCCCGGCATCCCGGTCGCGGCCTACAAGCAGAACACGCCGATCCAGGGCACCTCGTTCCACGCCGACGACATCGTCTCGGACACCAGCAGCTACGAGACCAACTACAACTTCGGCAGCGGGTCGATGTACTACATCGACTACGACAAGAACCCGGCCGCCGCCCAGGCCTACCTGAACTCCTGGGCCGACCAGCTGGCCTCCTGGGGCGTGGACTACCTGAAGATCGACGGCGTCGGGGACAGCGACGTCGCCGACATCGAGCACTGGTCGCAGGCGCTGCAGCAGGCCGGTCGGCCGATCCACCTGGAGCTCTCCAACAACCTGGACGTCAACAACGCCGCCACCTGGCAGCAGTACTCCAACGGCTGGCGGATCGACGGCGACGTGGAGTGCTACTGCAGCATCGGCTCCTACCCGCTGACCGACTGGACCAATGTCGCCGACCGCTTCGGCGACGCGCCGCAGTGGGTGAACGACGCGGGCCCCGGGGGCTGGAACGACCTGGACTCGCTGGAGCTCGGCAACGGCAGCAACGACGGCCTGACCGTTGACGAGCGGCAGACCCAGATGACCCTGTGGGCCATCGAGGGCGCGCCACTGCTGCTGGGCACCGACCTCACCAACATGGACAGCACCGACCTGGCCCTGCTCACCAACAGCGCGGTGATCGCCGTCGACCAGGCCGGGCACCCGGCCCACCCGGTGGACCGACTGACCCAGCAGCAGGTCTGGACCGCGGCCAACGGCGACGGCAGCTACACCGTCGCGCTGTTCAATCTCACCGGCTCCGCCGCACCGGTGACCGCCCGCTGGACCGACGTCGGCTTCAGCGGCACCGCCGACGTGCACGACGTCTGGAGCAACACCGACCTGGGCGACTCCACCACCTCGTTCACCGCGACCGTCCCCGCTCACGGCAGTCGGCTGCTGCGGGTCACGCCCACCGGCACCCCGCAGTACACCGCGCTGCACTACAACCTGGTCAACGTGGCCACCGGGCAGGAACTGGCCGTCAGCGGCGGTTCGACCTCCAGCGGCGCCGGGATCGTCCAGGAGCCGGCGGACAACGCCGCCGACCAGCGGTGGCAGCTGGTGCCGACCGGCTCCGGCTACTACAAGGTCGACAACGTCGGCAGCGGGCTGCTGGTGAACCTCCCCGGCGCGACCACCGCCCCGGGCACCCAGCTGATCCAGTACCCGGATGACAACAGCTCCAACTCGCAGTGGAAGTTCACCCCCACCGGCAGCGGCTCGTACAACGTCTCGGTGCGCTCGGACGGCCAGGTCATGGACCTGGCGAGCACCGCCTCCGGCTCCGCCGTGGTGCAGAACCCGGCGGCCGGAAGCAGCAGCCAGCAGTGGAAGCTGGTGCCGATCCCGGTGCCCGGCGCGCAGTACAAGCTGGTCAACGGCGCCAGCGGCGGCCGGATGGACGTCGACGACGACTCCACCGCCGACAGCGCCCCGATCCTGGAGTGGACCGACAACGGGGCCGCCGACCAGCTCTGGACCTTCACCGCGCAGAGCGGCGGCGCCTACACCATCACCGACGTCAACAGCGGCAAGCTGCTCAACATCCCCGGCCCGACCACGGCCGAGGGCACGCAGCTGATCCAGTACCACGACGACGGCAACAGCAACTCCCGCTGGACGCTGGTGGACGCCGGGCCGAACCTGGTCCAGTTCAAGAGCGTGTACGACGGCGACCTGATCGACCTCGACAACAGCTCGCTCTACGACGGCGGCAGCGTGCTCCAGTGGCCGTCCGACGGCGGCGCCAACCAGAGCTGGAGCCTGGTCCCGCCGTCCTGACCGGGGAGGCTGTCGGTGCCGTGCCGCCCCTGGCAAGATCGTCGCAACAGCGACGGAGGTGGCCCATGGCAGCGGACGGCAGCACCACGCAGGCGGCGGGGGAGCCGGGGGAGGCCGAGTCGGTGCGCGCGTTCTGGCGCGGGCTCGGCCTCCCCGGCCTGGTCGACGTGCACACCCACTTCATGCCGGACCGGGTGCTGGCCAAGGTCTGGGCCTACTTCGACGGGGTGGGGCCGCTGGTCGGCCGGCCCTGGCCGATCACCTACCGGACCGAGGAGGACCAGCGGCTGGCCACCCTGCGCTCCTTCGGCGTCCGCGCCTTCACCGCCATGCTCTACCCGCACAAGCCGGAGATGGCGGCCTGGCTGAACTCCTGGGCCGCCGACTTCGCCGCCCGCACCCCCGACTGCCTGCACACCGCGACCTTCTACCCCGAGCCGGAGGCGGCCGACTACGTCCGCCGGGCGGTCGAGGGCGGGGCCCGGGTCTTCAAGGCGCACCTCCAGGTCGGCGGCTACGACCCCAACGACGAACTGCTCGACCCGGTCTGGGGGCTGCTGGCGGAGGCCGGCGTCCCGGTGGTCGCCCACTGCGGCTCGGGACCGGCCCCGGGCAAGCACACCGGACCCGGCCCCATCGGCCGGGTGCTGGACCGCCATCCCCGGCTGCGGCTGGTCGTCGCCCACCTGGGGATGCCCGAGTACGCCGACTTCCTCGACCTGGCCGAGCGCCACCCGGAGGTCCGGCTCGACACCACCATGGCCTTCACCGACTTCAGCGAGGCCACGGCCCCGTTCCCGCCGTCCCAGCTGCCCCGGCTGGCCGCCCTCGGCGACCGGATCCTGCTCGGCACCGACTTCCCCAACATCCCCTACCCCTACCTCCACGCGCTGGAGGCACTGGCCCGGCTCGACCTCGGCGACGACTGGCTCCGCGCGGTCTGCCACGACAACACCGCCCGGCTGTTCGGCCTGCCGGAGGCAGCGCCCCGCTGATGAGCGCGCCTGCGACGCGGGCGCGGTGCAGCCCTTTGCGGCGAGCGGGAGTTGACGCCGTCGCGGCCAGCGGCGTCAACGGTCGCGGTGGCGGGTACGGTCCGGTGCATGACTGACTACGAGGTGGATTTCCGCTCCCTGGACGGCACCGCTCTGCGCGGCACGGTCACGCCCTCCTCCGCTCCTGCGGCAGCGTTGGCGGTGCTCGCCCACGGGGCCGGTGTCACCCGAGAGGAAGGCGGCTTCTTCGCCCGACTGGCCGTGGGGCTCGCCGCTGCCGGGGTGACGTGTCTGCGTTTCGATCTGCGGGCACACGGGGCAAGCGGGGGCCGTCTGTCGGACGTGACGATCGCCGGGGTGGCCAACGACATTCGCGCAGCGTCCGATCACCTCACGCGGATCAGCGACCGGCCCGGTTCGGTGCACGTCATCTCTGCCTCGTTCTCGGGTGGCGCCGCCGCGATGCACACCGCACGACGCCCCGGCGACGTGGACAGGCTGGTGCTGCTGAACCCGCGCATGGACTACAGGAACAGGTTCATCACGGAGGAAGCCGGTTGGTCCGGGGACTACCTGTCACGGGAGCGTGCCACCAAGCTGGATGAGCGCGGATTCGCGGTCCGTGCGCCGTTCGAGGTCGGCCGGGGGCTCCTCAACGAGGTCTTCCAGCTGCCCGAGCCGGAGGATGTCTGCGCGGCAGTCCAACGACCGGTGCTGATCGTCCACGGTACCAAGGACACCTTCGTGGACGTGGAGCTCTCCCGCCGGTACGCACCCCTGTTCGGTGCGGGAGCCGAGCTGTACGAACTCGAAGGCGCGCAGCACGGCTTCGCCGTCCACGAGGACCCGCAGTACGCGCACCCGCAGTCGCAGGTGTGGCAGCGTGAGGTGATCGCCAAGGTGGCCGACTTCCTCACCACCACTGTCTAACCGGCGGACAGAAGCAGAAGCCGTTCGTGGAGTTCCCGAACCGCCGGCCGTTCGCGGTACGGGAACAGGGCCTGCGCGGAACGGTACAGCTCTCCTATCGCTTGCCCGGACCGGGCAGCGGAGGCGACGTCCAGGACGCTCAAGGCGACCGTGGCGGCTTCGTCCGGCTCGCCGGCTTCCGCGAGCGCCCCGGCCAGGAACGCGCTGTAGTGGGCGTAGTCGCGCGGGGCGAACGCCTCCGGGGTGACGTAGTCCTGGAGCGCCATGACAGCCTCAGTGGGGCGTCCGGCCTCCCGCAGGCAGATTCCGGACTGCGCCATGAGCCGTTCCCGGGTGTAGCCGTCGCCGAGCGGTCCCGTGCAGGCCGTTGGGGCTACCGGTTCGGTGGCCCGGTCGAGTGCTGCGTGCGCTTGATCGAGGACTCGTTCGATCTCGTCGGTGCCGGCACCGGTCATCGCCATGCCCCGCGCTTCCTGCTGGAGAGCTTCGGCATGCGGCCGGGGCGGGAGCGTCCACGGCCCGCTGATGGCGGCCCTGGCCAGGTCGAGCATCCGCGCGGGATCACTGCGGCCCAGGGCCTGCGCCTGCCGCATCAGGACATAGGCGTGCATGGCGCCGTCCCCGGTGAACGTGGCCCACTCCTTTGCCTGCCCATGCCAGTAGACGATTGCCTGTTCGGGTGAGCCCGCGTCGCGGTGCAGCCATCCGGTGAACTCCGCCGCCCGGGAGCCCAGGGTGAGGAGCTGCCGACGGACATCTGGCTTGGCGTCGCGAGCGGTGGTGTTGATGGCGGTCAGGATGCCCAGCGCTGCGGGCAGCGCCCGGTGAGCCCCCATCAGTACGTCAGTGCGGGCGGTTTCGTTCAAGGTGTCCCGCAGGTGCCCAACAAGCTCGTGATCGGCGTAGCGGCGGGCGTCGCGGGCGGCGGCGATGAGATGGTCCAGCGCTGCGAGATCGAGCAGCGGCGCGGCAGCGGCAGCCAGGGCGCTGCCCATGAAGGCACGGCGGAGCACGTCGTCCTCCAGGGAGGGCTTGAGGCCGGGAGAGGTCGCCCTGCGCCCGGCGGCGCTGACGGGCGGAACGAACCCAAGTTGTTCCAGCGGGACGCCGAACATCTTCGGCAGCACCAGGCGCGCGTCCCGGTTCGGCCACGCTGTCCTCCCCGACTCCCAGCGTCTGACCTGACGGACCGAGATCCGAGCCTGGGACCGCAGGCTGGTCGCCGTGGCCTCGTAGGCCATGACGAAGTCCTCCTGTGTACGCCAGCCCCGTTCGATGCGCGCAGCGACGAGCCGCCAGTTTCCGTGTGGTCCTTCGAGTTCAGTCATGGGCACCCCCGCAGACCACCACCGTAGAACACCGGCACCGGCCGGTGCCGAGGACAGGACCGCCCCAGCCGAAGTGTCCGGTGAAGTGTCCTCAGGTCCGACCTCGACCCCGGCTCTGTCCGGTCGTTGACTGAAAGTCAGCAGCCGTGCCACCCCTGGATGCCAAATCCAATGAGGAGCGCAAGCTCCCGCGCCATCGCTCTGGTGGCGGCGGGCAACCCGCACCACTTCGTTCAACCGAACCGAGAGGAGCACCACCACCGTGACCATCGTCATGGACACCCCCGCTGCCACCCGCATGCGGGACCCGCAGGAACTGCTGAACGCCGTGCAGCCCCACCTCCAGTACCTGAGCATCAACGTCCTGGACTCCGGCATGACCATCTGGGACCGCGAGGTGGCCTTGCTGCTGCGCGACGAGGTCATGGTCCGCGACCTGGCCGAGCGCATCCTGGGCAACGCCGTGATGTACATGATCGCGTCGATGGAGCACGCTGAGGTTCACCTCGGCGTCGGCAAGATCGTGGACATCGGCGTGCACCAGGTCATCCTCGACACCCCCGTCTACTTCGCCCTGTGCGACCTGTACAACGGCGGCGCCTACAAGCACCACGCGCCGTTCATCCAGCGGCGCGACGACGGCACCGTCACCAGCACCGCCGAGTTCCTGCGCTCGATCGGGTTCGACCCGGACGAGGAGCTGTGGGCCCGCGACGGCGCCGAGTGCTCCCCGTGTGACAGCAAGGTCCCCGACAGCCACTGAGTGGTTGCCGGATCGTTCTAGGGTGGGGCCTCCGCCGGTTCGCCACGGCGGGGCCTCTCCCGTACCGCCCGAGTGAGGAAGACGCCCATGCCCACCGCTCCCCACAACCTCGACCACGAACGGCAGCTCTGGGACACCTACGCCGAGTCGGCGTTCAAGGACGACGACTTGCAGCCAGTGTTCCGCTGGACCCAGTACCGTGACCACCTCACTGCACCCGGCCCGGAGTTGCTGGGTGACCCCGGAACGGTCCTGGAGATCGGCTGCGGTACCGGCCGCGCCCTGGCTCACCTCGCCCGACAGGGAGTCAAGGGCACGGGCGTCGACCTGTCCCCCGTGATGGTGGACCGCACCACCGAACGGTGGGGATCGCTCGGCGCGGAGTTCATCCATGCGGAGGTTCTGGAGTACCTGAGCGGTACGGGACAGCAGTTCGATGCCGTGTATTCGATCTTCGGGGCGGTCTGGTTCACCGACCCGGAGCTCCTGTTTCCCCTGGTGGCCGCTCACCTGAGCCCGGGCGGCGTCTTCGCGTTCTCCCAGCCCCCCGCAATCCCCGGCGCATACGGTCCGCAGGGCATGTACAAGGGCGGCTTCGCCGGACCGGCCATGTACACCTACCGTTACAGCTACGAACCGGCCGACTGGGCGCGGTTCCTCAGCGAGGCCGGGTTCGTCCATGTGGACGTGGACGTGATCGACGCGCCTACCCCTGGGCATATCGGCACGCTGATCGGCCGCGCCGTACGTCCCTGACCACGGATGCTTCGGGATCACGTGCCTCTCGGTGGCAGGCGGCGAAGGTTCTCTGAAGAATTTCTCGGGAGGTGTCGAAACGGGGGTCTCCCGTTCGACATACGGGTGAGCAGCGGGGAAGGGCCCCGCGCTCCCGACCGAGGAGTCACCATGCCGCGCTTTCTCTCCATGATCCGGATCGACGAGCAGAACGCCCCGAACCCGGCGGAGTTCACCCCGGAGTTCCAGCGGCGGATGGGCGCGCTGCTGGAGGAGATCACCAAGGCCGGGGTCATGCTGGACACGGCCGGGCTCACCCCCACCGCGCAGGGCACCAGGCTCACCTGGTCCGGCGGCGAGCTGTCGGTCGTCGACGGCCCCTTCACCGAGACCAAGGAGGTCGTCGGCGGCTACGCGATGATGCAGTGCAAGGACAGGGCCGAGGCCCTCGAATGGACCAAGCGCTTCCTGGAGATCCACCCGGACCACCTCCACATCACCGCGGAGCTGCGGGAGATCGCCGAGATGTAGCGTTGCCGTCCGCTCGGTGATCTGATGGGTGTTTGTGACGGGTACGGGCGGGGCCGCGGCGGCCACAGCGGACGCGGTGGAGGCGGTCTTCCGGATCGAGTCGGCCCGGATCATCGCCGGTGTCGCCCGGATCGTCCGGGACGTCGGCATCGCCGAGGAGCTGGCCCAGGACGCCCTGGTCGCCGCGCTGGAGCAGTGGCCGGTGACGGGCGTCCCGGACCGGCCGGGGGCCTGGCTGATGGCTACGGCCAAGCACCGCGCGATCGACCTGGTGCGCCGCCGGGAGACCTACGCCAGGAAGCTGGCCGAGGTCGGTCGGACGCTGGAGGACGTGCCGCCGCCCGAGCCGCCGGAGCCGGACGACATCGACGACGACCTGCTGCGGCTGATCTTCACCGCCTGCCACCCGGTGCTCTCCGCCGAGGCCCGGGTGGCGCTCACGCTGCGGCTGCTCGGCGGGCTGACCACCGGGGAGATCGCCCGCGCCTGCCTGGTCCCCGAGTCGACCGCGGCCCAGCGGATCGTCCGGGCGAAGCGCGCCCTGGCCCGCGCGGACGTCCCGTTCGAGGTGCCGTCCGGACCCGACCGCGCGGTCAGGCTGGCCTCGGTGCTGGAGGTCGTCTACCTGATCTTCAACGAGGGCTACGCGGCGACCGCCGGTGACGACTGGCTGCGCCCGGCGCTCTGCGAGGACGCGCTGCGGCTGGGCCGGGTGCTGGCCGGACTGATCCCCGAGGAGCCCGAAGTCCAGGGCCTGGTCGCACTGTTGGAGATCCAGGCGTCCCGGACGGCGGCCCGCACCGGCCCGGACGGCGCCCCGGTGCTGCTGGCCGAGCAGAACCGGACCCGCTGGAACCGGATGCTGATCGCCCGTGGCTTCGCGGCCCTGGAGCGGGCCAACGCGGCGGCCTCGGCGGCCGGGACGGCGCCTGGCCCGTACGCCCTGCAGGCCGCGATCGCGGCCTGCCACGCCCAGGCCCTGCGGTACCAGGAGACGGACTGGGCGATGATCGCCGCGCTCTACGGCCGGCTGGCGGCGGTCGCGCGCTCCCCGGTGGTGGAGCTGAACCGGGCGGTGGCGGTCTCGATGGCGGAGGGCCCGGAGGCCGGGCTGGCGCTGGTGGACGCGCTGGCGGCGGAGCCCGCGCTCCGGGGCTACCACCTGCTGCCGAGCGTCCGCGGCGACCTGCTGGCCCGGCTCGGCCGGAGGGCGGAGGCCCGCGCCGAGTTCGACCGCGCCGCGTCGCTGACCCGCAACGAACGCGAACGCGCCCTGCTGCGCGCCCGCGCCGAAGCCTGCGCCGGCCCCGGCGGCTAGGACAGCCCCGGATGGTCGATGCTGATCGCGATGATGCCGGGCGGGTAGTCGTCCTCGCGGTCGGTCAGGATGAATGCGCCGTCGGGGCGGGTGAGCGAGGGCGTGGAGCACTCGATGGCGTGGCAGGTGTCGGGGGAGCCGTGGCCCTCGCGGACGAGTTCGCCGACGGTCAGCGCGGCGACCTGGCCCAGGTCCTCGACGTGCAGGGCGGGCAGGGACAGGGCGTACCGTCCGGCTCCGGCATCGTCCGTCTCGGCCTGGAGCAGACTCAGGGCGGGGACGACGAAGTGCGGCACGGGCGAGGCCGCGGCCTGGTCGACCATCAGGGCCAGGTTGCGGTGGCCGCGGCGGAGGGCCAGCAGTGCGCTTGCGTCCAGGACGATCACGCGGCGTGATCCCCGGTGATCGGGAGCCGCTTGCGGGCCTCGGCGGCGGCGATCCGGTAGACGCGCTCCAGGAGCGGGGGAGCCTGGTCGAACTCCTCGTCGGTGAGGGCGCAGCCGGAGTTCGCGCGGAGGGCGGCCCGGGTGGCGGCGACGCGGGCTGCGAGCTGTTCGGCGGTGGGTTCACGGGCGCTCAGGGCGCCGACGAGCTGCCCGATGGTCATCCCCCGCTCGGCGGCGAGCACGGCAAGGTGGTCGCGGACCTCGGCGGGCACTTGGATCGTGGTGTTGGCCATGACTCGATGCTACAGCTCTGCTGTAGCGGTGGTATAGCGCAGATGTCCGGTGCGTCCCGCGTCGCTGGCGCCGGGGTCGGAGCGGGCGTGAGATGATCTCCGCTGAATGGTAAATTGGTCTATACCACAATGCGGACACTTCAGAACGGCGGGAACTCGGCATGGAAATTGTGATCGTTCCGGACGCGGCCGCCGGTGGCGAGCTCATCGCCTCGGCCATCGCCGGCCTGCTGACCCGCAAGCCCGACGCGCTGCTCGGCGTCGCCACGGGATCGACCCCGCTGCCGATCTACCAGGCGCTGGCCGCCAAGGCGAGCGCCGGTGACGTCGACGTCTCCCGGGCCCGGATCTGCCAGCTGGACGAGTACGTGGGCCTGCCGCCGGGCCACCCCGAGTCCTACCGCTCGGTGGTGCTGCGCGAGGTCGTCGAGCCGCTCGGGCTCTCGGCCTCCTCCTTCATGGGCCCGGACGGCTCCGCCGAGGACATCGCCGCCGCCTGCGCCGACTACGACCGGGCGCTGGCCGGGGCCGGCGGGGTGGACCTGCAGCTGCTGGGCATCGGCACCGACGGGCACATCGGCTTCAACGAGCCCTGCTCCTCGCTGTCCTCGCGCACCCGGATCAAGACCCTGACCGAGCAGACCCGGGTCGACAACGCCCGCTTCTTCGACAGCCTGGACGAGGTCCCGCACCACGTCATCACCCAGGGCATCGGCACCATCCTGGAGGCCCGCCACCTGGTGCTGCTGGCCACCGGAGAGGCCAAGGCCGAGGCCGTGGCGCTCACCGTCGAGGGCCCGCTGGCCGCGGTCGTCCCCGCCTCGGCGCTCCAACTGCACCCGCACGCCACGGTCGTGGTGGACGAGGCGGCGGCGTCCAAGCTCAAGCTGACCGACTACTTCCGGGCGACCTACGCGGCCAAGCCCGCCTGGCAGTCGATCTGACGGGCCCTCGGGGGGTGCCCCGGCAGGGCCTCAGAGGTTGCGGGTGGGGACCACCGCGACCGGGCAGTGGGCCTGGTCCAGCAGGGCGTCGGCCGCGCGGCCGAGCGGGTCGGTCAGCAGCACCCCGCTGAGCTCGCGGCCGACGATCACCAGCTCCGCCGTCCGGGAGAGCTCGACCAGCCACTCGGTCTCGTTCCGCGCCGAGTACTCGGCCTCCACGTCCAGGGCCGGGTGGTCGGCCCGGACGCCGGCCAGGGTCTCCTCCAGCAGCTCCCGGGCCCCGTCCGCGCGCTCGCCCGCGGGGGTGTCGCCGACGACCAGCCGCAGCGGCAGGGAGAGCTGCCGGGCGGCCCTGAGCGCGAAGGACAGCACCTCCGGGACCACGTCGAGCGGGTCGACCCCGGCCAGCACCGTGCCGCCGACCGGGTTCTCGGCCGGCTTGTGGACGACGACCGGGCAGCGGGCGTGGCCGGCCACGGCGCGGCTGACCGAGCCGGCCAGCCAGCCGCGCAGTCCGCTCAGCCCCCGGGTGCCGACCACCAGCAGCGCGGCGTTCCGGGTCTGCCCCGGCAGCACGTGCTTGGGGTCGCCGGCCAGCACCCTGGTGCTCACTTCGAGCTCCGGGGCCACCGCCCTGGCCCGGTGCAGGCCCTCCTCGGTGACCGGGTTGTCCTGCGAGGGCTCCGGGCCCGGTCCGAGCAGCACCCCGGCCAGTCCGGTGTTGTCCTGGACGACGTGCAGGACCTGGAGCGGCGCGCCGGCCCCGGCGGCGGCGCCGGCGGCCCACTCCAGGGCGGCCCAGCCGTCGTCCGAGCCGTCGACGGCGACCAGGAAGGGGTGGAGGGTGTCCATGGGCAGCTCCTGTGCGATCGGGGGCCCGACCGGGCCGACGCACAGCAATATATCGGCTATTGACGATTAATCAGGACATATCGCCTGTCGAATCCACACCCATTCTGTGGATCGAATGCGCGAGCGATACATGTGTGGCTGGAGTGACGGTTGTGACGATAATGTGCTCGGCGGAGGGGCGGCCAAGTCGCCCTTGACCGGGGGTGGTTCGCCCGTTGCGAACCGTTGTGAGAGGGATTTCTCCAATGCAGGTTGAGATCAAGGGCAGCACGCTGCCCGTGCTCGAAATACAGCTGGCCCACAAGGACGCCGTGGTCTCCATGCACGGCGAGCTGTCGTGGATGACCGCCAACGTCCACATGTCGCAGACCATGAAGGGCGGTTCGGGCGGCCTGATGGGCGCCCTCAAGCGGGTCGCCGGCGGCGGCGGGCTGCTGCTCACCAAGTACGAGGCCAAGGACGGCGACGGCCTCGTCGCCTTCGCCTCGAAGGTCCCCGGGCACATCGTGCCGGTGCAGGTCGGCGAGGGCCGGGGCTACCTGGTGCACCGTCACGGCTGGCTGGCCGGGACGCTCGGGGTCAGCGCCAGCGTCGGCCTCCAGCACTCCTTCCGCGGCGGGCTGTGGGGCGGCGACGGCTTCATCCTCCAGCGGCTGGAGGGCCAGGGCACGGCCTGGGTCGAGCTCTCCGGCGAGCTGAACGAGTACCAGCTGGCCCCCGGTCAGGTCATGCTCGCCCACCCCGGGCACGTCGGCATGTTCGAGGACACCGTCAAGTTCAAGATGACCAAGGTGCCCGGCATCGCCAACCGGCACTTCGGCGGCGACGGCTTCCACCTGGTCGCGCTGACCGGCCCGGGCCGGATCTGGCTGCAGAGCATGCCGCTGGCCAACCTGGCCCACGCGCTGGAGCCCTACCTCCCGCAGCCCGACAACGGCTGACGGTCCGTCGGGGCCGGGGCGCGGCAGCGTACACCTGCTGGCTCCGTGAATTGCAGGTATCCGCAATTCATCAGTGCGGTCACCGCGCCGTCGCCTAGCGTCACCGTCCATGGTGAACACAGACATCGCGCTCAAGGAAGTCATGACGATCGAGGGCTCCCTCGGGGCGGCCCTGGTGGACGTGAACAGCGGACTGGCGCTGGGCACCCTCGGCGGCGGCAAGGAGTTCGACCTCAACGCCGCCGCCGCGGGCAACACCGACGTGGTCCGGGCCAAGTACCGGACGATGGAGATGCTCGGGATAGCCGGGACCGTCGAGGACATCCTGATCACCCTCAGCGGCCAGTACCACCTGATCCGCCCGCTGGGCTCGCGCAGCGGCAGCGGCCTCTTCCTCTACCTGGTCCTGGACCGCAAGCGGTCCAACCTGGCCATGGCCCGGCGTCAGCTGGAGCAGGTCGAGGGCAGGCTGGAGGTCTGATGCAGCCTCCGCTCTACCAGCTGAAGGCCGACTTCTTCCGGATGCTGGGGCACCCGGTGCGGATCCGGGTGCTGGAACTGCTGCAGGAGGGCCCGCTGCCGGTGCGCGACCTGCTGGCCGACATCGGCGTCGAACCCTCCAACCTGTCACAGCAGTTGGCCCAGCTGCGGCGGGCCGGCATCGTGGTCTCGCTGCGGCAGGGCTCGACCGTGCGCTACGCGCTGGCCGGGCCCGACGTGGCGGACCTGCTGCGGGCGGCCCGCCGGATCCTGACCGTGCTGCTCGCCGACCGCGAGCAGATGCTGGACCAGCTCCGCCGGTCCGAGGTGGAGCTGGACGCCTCCTGAGCGGCGGCTGCCGCTACCGCTTGCCCTGGTCGACCGAGGCCAGTCCGGGCGGGGCGGAGGCGAGGGCGGCGCGCAGCGCCTCGATCAGCGCCAGTGCGCCCTCCTCGGTCAGTTCCACCGCGACCCGCGCGCCGGGGCCCAGCGCCGGGTTGAGGAAGTCGACGTTGACGGTGTGCTCGTAGGGGGCGTGCTGGGGGTGGTCGACGTAGACCATGGCCCGGGTGAGCGGGAAGTAGCCGTCGGCTCCCTTGCCGCTGCCGGTGATGTCGACCTGTTCGGTCAGATAGGTGCACATGGGGCGGGTCTCCGGGGTGCGGTCGGACGGAAGGGGCTCAGGCGAGGTTGCGGGCGAAGAAGTCCAGCGTCAGCTTCCAGCCCTCGGTGGCCGCGTCCGGGCGGTAGGAGGGGCGGTCCACGGCGAAGAAGGCGTGGCCGGCGCCGGCGAAGGTGTGGAACTCGAACTCCTTGCCGGCCTCGGTCAGCAGCCGCTCCAGCTCGGCCACGGCCTCGGGGGAGGGGTGCTTGTCCTCCTCGCCGAAGAGCCCGAGCAGCGGGCAGGAGAGGTCCTTGGCGAGGTGCCCGATCGGGCCGACCCGCAGCGGGAGGCCCTCCGGGACCGCCTCGGTGACGAAGGCTCCGTAGCAGTCCACCGCCGCCTGGAGGTCCAGGCTGCAGCCGGAGAGGAAGGCCTGGCGGCCGCCCGAGCAGTGGCCGATCACGCCGACCCGGCCGTTGGAGTTCTCCAGCCCGCGCAGGTACGCGGCGGCCCCGGCCACGTCGCCGACCAGCCGCTCGTCCGGGACGCCGCCCAGCGAGCGGGCGGTCGCGGCGGCGTCGTCGGGGGCCGCGCCGGGGGCCTCACGGGTGTAGAGGTTGGGGCAGACCGCGTTGTAGCCCTCGGCGGCGAAGCGGCGGACCATCTCCTTGGTGGCCTTGTCGTAGCCGGGCATGTGGTGGATCACGACGACGCCGCCGCGCGGGGTCCGGTCGAGCGGGGTGGCGCTGTAGGCCTCCAGCTGCGCACCCCCGTCCCCGGTGATGGTCACGGTCTCGGACAGTACCCGGTCGTCCATGGTGGTTCCTCAGGGTTCGTACGGGGAGGGCCCGCAGGGGGTCGGCGGCGCCGGAAGCGAGTATGCACCAGTCCGTTCAGGCCGGGGTGCCGGGGGCGGGCGCGTCGGCCGTGTCGCCGGCGGTGCTGACGACCCCCTCGCCCCCCTCGCCCCCCTCGCCGTCGGCCGGGGGCAGGGCGCCGGAGCGGAGCGGGATCTCCCGGATCAGCCAGGTGACCAGGAAGGTCAGCAGCGCCAGCACCGCGCCGCCGAGCAGCACGCCGTGCAGGCCGTCGGTGACGCCGACCTTGAAGGCGTGGGCGATGGCGGTCGGCATGCCCTTCAGCGCCGAGGGCGGGATGTGCGCCCCGTTGGAGGCCAGGGTGTGCCCGGACGGGCCGAGGCTCCTGGTCAGCGAGGACTGGAGCCGCTGGGTGTAGATGGAGCCGAAGAGCGCGACGCCGAGCGAGCCGCCGACGGTGCGGAACAGCGTCACCGAGCCGCTGGCCGCGCCCATGTTCCGCAGCGGGACGCTGTTCTGGGTGATCAGCATGGTGTTCTGCATCAGGAAGCCCATGCCGGCGCCCAGCGCCACGGTGAGCAGCGAGGCGGTCGCGGTGCCGGTGTCGACCTTCAGTTCGAGCAGCAGCGCCATGCCGATGGTCATCACCGCGCCGCCGACCAGCATCAGCGTGCGGTAGCGGCCGGTCCGGGAGACCGCCTGCCCGGTGGTGATCATCACCGCGAGCATGCCGAACATCAGCGGCAGCAGCAGCAGTCCGCTGGCGGTGGGGGAGGCCCCGCGCACGTACTGGAAGTACTGGGGGAGGAAGTTGATGGCGCCGAACATGGCCGCGCCGACGAGGAAGCTGATGACCTGGGAGACGGTGAAGTTGCGGTCGCGGAACATCGAGGGCGGCAGGATCGGTTCGGCGACCCGGACCTGCGAGCGGACGAAGGCGGCCAGCGAGACGACGCCGACGACGGCGAGGACGGCGATCTCGATCGAGGCCCAGGGGTACTGGGAGCCGCCCCAGGCGGCGATCAGGGTCACCGCGACCACGCCGATGCTGAGCAGGACGGCCCCGAGGTAGTCGATCTTCGCCTCGATCCGGCGCCGGGGCAGGTGCATCCCCAGCCAGGTGACCAGCAGCGCGGCGATGCCGAGCGGGATGTTGATGTAGAAGGCCCAGCGCCAGCTGAGGTGCTCGGTGAGCAGGCCGCCGATCAGCGGGCCGCCGACGAAGGCGACCGGCATCATCCCGCCGATCATGGCCTGGAACCGGCCGCGGTCGCGCGGCGGCACCAGGTCGCCGAGGGTGGCCATGGCGCCGACCATCAGGCCGCCCGCGCCCAGGCCCTGGAGCGCGCGGAAGGCGATCAGCTGGTCCATGTTCTGCGACAGGCCGGTCAGCGCCGAGCCGATCAGGAAGACCACGATGGCGACCATGAACATCGCCTTGCGCCCGTGCAGGTCGCCCAGCTTGCCCCAGACCGGGGTGGTCACCGCGGCGCCGAGGGCGTAGGCGGTGACCACCCAGGAGAGGTGGGCGAGTCCGCCGAGGTCGCCGACGATGGTGGGCAGCGCGGTGCTGACGATCAGGTTGTCGAGCATCGCCATCAGCATGCCGAGCATCAGCCCGATCACCGCGATGTAGACGGCGCGGTCGAGGACGACCGGCGCCTCGGCCGACTCGGCCTCCGTGGACGGGGGCAGCGGCCCGGCTTCGGACATCGAGCTGTTCCTCTCCTGCGGCGACGAGCGACTTACCTGCCGCCCGGCAAGCATTCTTGCCGGTTCGACGGTAGGCCCTATTCTGATCGTCCGTCAATTATCTTTTACTGGGGCTACGGTGTGTCGGGGCAAGGGCCGGATCCGGCCATCCGGGCACCCGCTTGACGGAGTGTGGTCATTTTCTGCTCCCATCTTGCGTCATCATGCAAGCATTTTGCAGACCATGCCGTAGGCTGCGCGTATGACGCGACGACTCGCCGAAGTGGCAAAGAAAGTCGGTGTGAGCGAGGCGACGGTCAGTCGCGTGCTCAACGGCAAACCGGGGGTCTCCCCGTCCACCAGGACGGCGGTGCTGACCGCCCTGGACGTACTCGGGTACGAGCGACCCACCCAGCTGCGCGGGGAGCGCTCGCGGCTGGTCGGGCTGGTCCTGCCCGAACTGCAGAACCCGATCTTCCCGGCCTTCGCCGAGGTGGTCGGCGGGGCGCTGGCCCAGCAGGGCTTCACCCCGGTGCTCTGCACCCAGACCGCCGGCGGGGTCTCCGAGGCGGACTACGTGGAGCTGCTGCTCCAGCAGCACGTCTCCGGCGTGGTCTTCTTCGGCGGCCTCTACGCCCAGGCGGAGTCCCCGCACGACCACTACGAGCGGCTGGCGCAGCGGGGGCTGCCGACGGTGCTGATGAACGCGGCCTTCGACGACCTGGACTTCCCGCAGGTGTCCTGTGACGACGCGGTGGCGGTGGAGCAGGCCATCGGCCACCTGCTCTCGCTCGGGCACCGCCGGATCGGGCTGGTGATGGGCCCGCCGGACCACGTCCCCTCGCGGCGGAAGCTGGGTGCGGCGCGGGCCTTCGCCGCGCGCGCCGGGCTCGACCTGCCGGACGAGTACGTCGAGCACGCGCTGTTCTCGCTGGAGGGCGGCCAGGCGGCCACCGCGCGGCTGCTGCAGCGGGGGGTCACCGGTGTGGTCTGCGCCAGCGACCCGCTGGCGCTGGGCGCGGTCCGGGCCGCGCGCCGGCGCGGCCTGGCGGTGCCGGGGGAGGTCTCGGTGATCGGCTACGACGACTCCTCCTTCATGGCCTGCACCGACCCGCCGCTGACCACCGTGCGGCAGCCGATCGAGGCGATGGGCCGGGCCGCGGTCGACCTGCTGGTCGGCGAGATCGAGGGCGCCCGGGTCACCCACGACGAGGTGCTGTTCGAGCCGGAACTGGTCGTACGCGGTTCCACCGGGCCGGTGGCCCAACAGAACTGACCCCCCGTCGCGCCTGCCGGTGCAGGTCGGCGGCGGTTTCTCCGCCCGCAGGGGCCGGACGGTGACGTCCGGCCCCTTTGTCATGCGGTATCGATCATCTGTAGAAGTTTTGCTGATTCTGGTTCATGTCTTGCGTAGCGCTTCCGCTGTTTGTACGTTGAGCGCCACAGACGACACCTCGGGCATGAGCCATGAGCCACGAGCCGCACTTCTTTCGAGGAAGAGGCCCACACGATGATCAGAAACCGCTACCGCACGCTCGCCGTCCTGACCCTGGCGGGGTGCGTCGGCATCGGCATGACTGCCTGCAGTTCCAGCTCGAACTCCGGCTCCGGGAAGGCCACCAGCGCCAACGGGGTGACCACCATCACCGTCGGCTGCGAGCCGCCCACCACCCAGCCGGCCCAGCGCGACTTCTTCCTCCAGGACATCGCGGACTTCGAGGCGGCCAACCCGAAGATCGTGGTCAAGGGCGACGACACCAACCCCTGCGACACGCCCGCCAAGTTCGACGCGGAGCTGGCCTCCGGCACCGAGGACAACGTCTTCTACACGTACTTCACCGACGTCTCGAACGTGCTGTCCGCCAACCAGGCCGCCGACATCGCGCCCTACGCCTCGCAGATCGCCAACTACAGCAGCATCCTGCCGCAGCTGCTGAACGTGTACCGCAAGGGCGAGAGCAGCAGCGGCGACCTCTACGGCGTCCCGGTGAACAACTACACCGAGGGCCTGGTCTACAACGCGACCCTGTTCAAGCAGGCCGGGATCACCACCCCGCCGAGCACCTGGGCCGAGGTCGAGGCCGACGCCAAGAAGATCAGCGCCCTCGGCAACGGCGACATCGGCTACGCCGACTACAGCGCCGGCGGCACCGGCGGCTGGCACTTCGCCGCCGAGCTGTTCTCCCAGGGCGGCCAGATGGTCAACTCGGCCGGCACCCAGGCCGCCTTCAACAACGCCCAGGGCCTGGCCGTGCTGCAGACGCTGCACCAGATGCGCTTCGTCGACAACGACATGGGCACCAAGCAGGGCTACGTCTGGGCCGACCTGCCGCAGCTGATGAGCACCGGCAAGCTCGGGATGTACGTCGGCGCGCCGGACACCATCACCAACATGCACGCCACGTACAACACGCCGTACACCAACATCGAGATGAGCCCGCTGCCCGGCACCAACGGCCCCTCCGGCACGCTGCTCGGCGGTGACGGCTACATGTTCAACAAGAAGGACACCCCGGCCCAGATCGAGGCCGGCATCAAGTTCCTCAACTTCGAGTTCATGACCCCGGGCGACGGCCAGTTCAACTACGTCCGCAACGCCGGTGCGGGGCAGCCGGTCGGCCTGCCCGAGCCGGACCTGTTCACCGCCGGGTCGGCGGCCGACACCCAGGTCACCACGGACGAGAAGGCCTCGGCCAACATCCCGGTCGGCAACTTCACCGCCTACACCCAGGGTCTGACCAACATGACCCTGAACATCGAGCCGCCGCAGGCGCAGGCCATCTACGCCCAGGGCGACAAGGCGATGTACGCCGTGCTGACCAACCCGAACGCCAACCTCCAGCAGCTGCTGACGACCTTCGCCAACGCCACCAACAGCATCCTCGCCAGCAACTCGAACGGCTGAGTGCTCCTCACCCAGGGCCGCAGTTCGGCACCGTAGCGCCCCGCCGGGAGCACCGGCCCCCGGCGGGGCACCCCGTCCAGCAGGAGAACAGGTCTGATGGCGACCATCGAGACACCCCACTCACCACCCCGCGGCGGCGCCCCGCTGCGCCGGCCGCGCACCGACCCGGACCGCGGCGGCACCCTCCTCCGGGGCCTGCGGCGCAACGGCAGCGCCTACCTCTTCCTGATCGGCGCGCTGCTCTGCTTCGCCGTCTTCTCCTGGTACCCGATGGTCCGGGAGTTCATCCTCAGCTTCCAGAAGGTCAACATCGCCGGGCAGAGCACCGGTTGGGTGGGTTTCGACAACTACCAGCGGATCCTCAAGGACCCCGACTTCCTGGCCGCCTGGAAGGCCACGGCGATCTTCGCCGGTTTCGCCCTGGTCTTCGGCTACGCGGTGCCCTTCGTCATCGCCGTGGTGCTGAACGAACTGCGGCACGCCAAGGCGTACTTCCGGCTGCTGGTGTACCTGCCGGTGATGATGCCGCCGGTGGCCGCGGCCTTCCTCTGGAAGTACTTCTACACCCCGGACAACTCCGGCCTGTTCAACGACCTGATGCACACCCTGCACCTGCCGACCTCGGCCTGGACCCAGTCCTCCTCGCCCACCTTCGCGGTGCTCTGCCTGGTGCTCTTCTCCACCTGGATCAACATGGGCGGCGGGGTGCTGATCTACCTGGCCTCGCTCCAGGGCATCCCCGGCGAGCTCTACGAGGCGGCCGAGATCGACGGGGCCGGCATCCTCAAGCGGGTCTGGCACGTCACCATCCCGCAGACCCGGCTGATCCTCTCGATGATGCTGCTGCTCCAACTGGTCGCCACGATGCAGGTGTTCCTGGAGCCCTTCATCCTCACCGGCGGTTCCAACAGCACCGTCACCGTCGTCTACCTGGTCTACGAGTACGCCTTCAGCTACGGGAACTTCGGGGGCGCCGCCGCGCTCGGGGTGATCCTCTTCGTGGTCCTGGGCATCTTCTCCGGCGCGTACATGTGGCTGTCCGGCCGCGGAAATGAGGACTGAACCGCCATGGCCGTCGCCGAACCGCAGATCCGGACCCTGATCTCGGCCACCCAGCTGGCCCGCCCGCGCAACAAGGTCGTCTACTGGACCGTGCTCTGGACCATGGTCGTGGTCTTCGCCCTGGTCTTCGTCTTCCCGCTGTACTGGATGTTCAGCAGCGGCCTGAAGACCGCCCCCGAGGTGCTGCAGAGCCCGCCCTCGCTGCTGCCGCACCACCCCGAGTTCTCGAACTACCGCACCGCCTGGAACGAGCTCGACATCGGCCGGCTGATGCTCAACACCCTGCTCTACGCCGGGGGAGCACTGGTCTTCCAGCTGATCTTCGACGTCGCCGCCGCCTACGCGCTGTCCAAGCTGCGCCCGGTGCTGGGCAACGTGGTGCTGTTCCTGATGCTGGCCACGCTGATGATCCCGTCGATGGTGCTGATCATCCCGCAGTACCTGACCGCCCTCAGCGTGCCGTTCGTCCACTGGGACCTGCTGAACACCCCGTGGGCGATCTGGCTGCCCTCGGTCGCCAGCGGCTTCAACATCTTCCTGCTGAAACGGTTCTTCGACTCGGTGCCGGAGGACCTGCTCTCCGCCGCGAAGATCGACGGCGCCGGACCGCTGCGGATCCTGTGGTCCATCGTCCTGCCGATCTCCCGGCCGATCCTCGGAGTGGTCGCCATCTTCGCCGGGGTCAACGCCTGGAAGGACTTCCTCTGGCCGTACCTGGTGCAGACCGACACCGCGAAGATGAGCATCAACGTCGGCCTGTTCACCCTCAGCGGCGACGGCATCCCGGAGAACGTCTTCATGGCCGCCCTGGCCATGGCCTGCGTCCCGACGGTCGTCTTCTTCCTGATCTTCCAGCGCAACATCATGTCCGGCCTCACCGCCGGCGGCCTCCGGGGCTGATCCGGCCCGCGCCCCGCAGAGACCGATGACGCAAGCCCCCACCGACGTGAAGTACAACGCCGAGGAGACACCATGTCCGAAATCCGGGCTGATCGCAGCACCGTCGAATGGTGGCGCGGCGCCGCCATCTACCAGGTGTACGTCCGCAGCTTCGCCGACGGCAACGGCGACGGGGTGGGAGACCTCGCCGGCGTCCGCGCCCGGCTCCGCCATCTCGCGGACCTGGGCGTCGACGCCCTGTGGTTCAACCCGTGGTACCCATCGCCGATGGCGGACGGCGGCTACGACGTCACCGACTACCGGAGCATCGACCCGGCCTTCGGCACCCTCGCCGAGGCCGAGAAGCTGATCGCCGAGGCGCTCGACCTGGGCATCCGCACCATCATCGACATCGTCCCGAACCATGTCTCGGACACCCACCGCTGGTTCCGGCAGGCCCTGGCGGCCGGTCCCGGATCGCCCGAGCGCGCCCGCTTCTGGTTCCGCGCCGGACGCGGCGAGCAGGGCGAGCTGCCGCCCAACGACTGGCCCTCCCAGTTCGGCGGCTCCGCCTGGACCCGGATCCCGGACGGGGAGTGGTACCTGCACCGGTTCGCCTCCCAGCAGCCCGACCTCAACTGGGAGCACCCCGAGGTCCGGCAGGAGCACGAGGACGTGCTGCGCTTCTGGTTCGACCGCGGCGCCGCCGGAGTCCGCATCGACTCCGCCGCCGAGGTGGTCAAGGACCCGGCCCTGCCCGACTTCGACCCGGCCACCGACCCGCACCCCTACGTCGACCGCGACGAACTGCACGACATCTACCGGGCCTGGCGCCGACTGGCCGACTCCTACCCGCAGCCGCGCGCGCTGATCGGCGAGGTCTGGCTGCCCGACCACGAGCGCTTCGCCCGCTACCTGCGCCCGGACGAACTGCACACCGCGTTCAACTTCGACTTCCTGGCCTGCCCCTGGGACGCCGACCGGCTCCGCGACTCGATCACCACCACCCTGGCCGTGCACGCCCCGGTCGGCGCCCCCGCCACCTGGGTGCTGGCCAACCACGACGTCACCCGCACCGTCACCCGCTACGGCCGGGCCGACACCGGCTTCGACTTCGCCACCAAGGGCCACGGCATCCCCACCGACCGGGCGCTCGGCACCCGCCGGGCCCGCGCCGCCGCGCTGCTCTCGCTCGCCCTGCCCGGCTCGGTCTACCTCTACCAGGGCGAGGAGCTGGGGCTGCCCGAGGTCGAGGACATCCCGGCCGAGCGGATCGAGGACCCGATGTACCACCGCACCGGCGGCGCCGACCCCGGGCGCGACGGCTGCCGGGTCCCGCTGCCCTGGTCCGGCGACCGGCCCCCCTACGGCTTCAGCCCGGAGGACGCGACCGGCGAGCCCTGGCTGCCGCAGCCGCCGGCCTGGGCCGACCTGTCCGTGGCCGCCGAGGACGGCGTCCCGGACTCGATGCTCACCCTCTACCGCCGCGCCCTCCGGCTGCGCCGGGCCGAACCCGGCCTCGGCGACGGGCCGATGAGCTGGCTGGACGCCGACCCCCGGGTGCTGGCCTTCGCCCGCGGCGCCGACGGCGACCCCGGCTTCGCCTGCGTCGTGAACCTCTCCGACGCCGCTGTGCCGCTGCCGGACCACCAGGACCTGCTGCTCGCCAGCGGTCCGCTGGACGGCGGCACCCTTCCCCCCGATACGGCGGTCTGGCTGCGGACGACCTGACGCGTCCCCAGCCGCACCGCTGACCGCGTCGCCCGCTCGTCATCGAGGGTTGCCGAGCCGGGCGGCGCGGCCCTTTCCCCCACCCAGCACCACCCGTACAGAGGAGTCACCCGTGTTACTCCACCGCGCTCGAACCGGAGCCGCCGGACGTGTCAGAAGAGCGGCGGCGGCCGTCACCGCCACCGCGCTGATGGCCGCAGCCCCACTGCTGGCCGGCCCACTCCTGGGCATACCGGCCACCCAGGCGGCAGCCGCCACCACCCCCGGCGCGGCCGTCCCGTTCACCGAGTACCTGGCGGCCAGTGCTGCGACCAACGGCACCGTGCTGGCCCCGGACTACACCGTCGGGACGCTGGCCTCCGAGGCCACCGGCCGCCAGGCGGTGCAGCTGATCGGCCAGGGCAAGTACCTCACCTTCACCCTCACCGCGCCGGCCAACGCGGTGGACTTCCACTACTCCGTCCCGGACTCCCTGGCCGGCGGCGGCATCACCGAGCCGCTCAGCATGTACGTCAACGGCGCGTTCAGCCAGACGCTGTCGCTGACCTCCCAGTACAGCTGGGAGTACGGCACCCAGGCCACCGAGACCAACACCCCCACGGTCGGCGCGCTCGGCGTGAGCACCCCGCACGACTTCTACAACGACGTCCGGACGATGTTCGGCTCGACCCTGCCGGCCGGGACCAAGGTCACGCTCCAGGTCGACGCGGCCGACACCTCGCCCTGGTACGTCATCAACACCGCCGACTTCGAGCAGGTCGCGGCCCCGATCACGGCCCCGGCCAACTCCATCGACGTCACCCAGGCGCCGTACAACGTGGACGACACCGGGGTCACCGACGTGACCTCGGAGCTCCAGTCCGCGATCAACGCGGCCGAGACCAGCGGCCAGACGGTCTGGCTCCCGCAGGGGACCTACCAGGTCAGCCAGCCGCTGAACGTCAACAAGGTCACCATCGAGGGCGCGGGTGAGTGGTACACCGAACTGACCGGCTCGAACGTCGAGTTCGCCGGCCAGATCGGCAATCCCAGCACCAACGTCAATGTCTCGAACCTCTCCGAGTTCGGCAACGTCAACGTCCGCAACGACGGCGACGGCTCGGTCAACGGGATCAACGGCGGGTTCAGCAACTCGACGTTCTCCAACATGTGGATCCAGAACACCAAGGTCGGTGCGTGGATCGTCGGTCCGTCCACCAACCTGACCATCAACAGCCTGCGGATCCAGGACACCACCGCCGACGGCGTCAACTTCGACGGCGGGGTCACCGACTCCACCGTGGAGAACACCTTCCTGCGCAACACCCAGGACGACGGCCTGGCGATCTGGTCGCAGAACACGGCCGACGCCGACGACACCTTCACCCAGAACACGGTGGACTCGCCCGGAGTGGCCAACAACATCGGCCTCTACGGCGGCACCGACAACACGGTGACCAACAACCTGCTCCAGGACACGGTCACCCGCGGCGGCGGCATCAACGTCGGCAACCGCTACAGCCCGACCCCGCTGGCCGGCACCACCACCATCAGCGGCAACGAGCTGGTGCGCACCGGCCAGTTCGACCCCGGATGGGACTACGGCGTCGGCGCGATCTGGTTCTGGCCGCAGAACGAGTCGCAGAGCGGCACCGTCAACATCTCGAACAACACCATCATCGACAGCCCCTACGAGGCCTTCCAGTTCCAGAACTCCGCCCCGCCGGTCGGCGCCGCGGTCAACACCCAGGGCAGCTCCGGCAACACCATCACCGGGGTCACCCTGACCGACAACACCGTCAACGGCGTCGGCAGCTACGTCCTCCAGGACCAGGCGCCGGGATCGGTCAGCATCTCCGGCCTGGTCGCCACCAATGTCGGCGTGGCCGGCGTGATGGACTGCGGCTCGGGGATGACCGTCACCCAGGGCAGCGGCAACTCCGGCTGGTCGACCACCGCCTGCGGGATGCCGGCCACCTGGCCGCTGATCGCGTACCCCAGCACCACCACCTTCGAGCAGGCGACCGTGGGCACGGCCACGCCGGTCCAGAAGGTCACCGTGATGAACGCGGGCAGCGCCGCCTCCACCCTGGGCGCGATCTCCGCGAGCAGCGGTTTCACCGTCACCAACGACCCGTCCCAGCCCTGCGGCAGCAGCCTGGACGCGACCACCCCCACCGACAGCGGCAACTGGTGCCAGGTCGACGTCTCCTTCACCGCCCCGGCGTCCGGGATCACCACCGGGACGCTGACCATCCCGACCAACCAGCCCGGCAGCCCGACCGTGCTGCAACTGGTCGGGAGCACCGGCGGCACCAATGTGATCACCCCGCCGACCCTCTCGCCCACCGCGCTCTCCTTCGGTGACGAGGCCGTCGGCTCCACCACCCCCGCCCAGACGGTCACCCTGACCAACCCGGGCGCGTCGGCCGTCACCATCGGCTCGATCGCGGTCAACAACTCCTCCTACACCCAGACCGACACCTGCGGCGGCTCGCTCGCCGCCGGGGCCTCCTGCACCATCGCGGTCACCTTCGCGCCGAGCGCCGGCGGCGCCCAGAACGGCACCCTGGCGATCACCAACAGCGGCACCAGCACCCCCATCGGCGCCACCCTCAGCGGCACCGGCGTCACCTCCACCACCAACCTGGCGCAGGGCGCGGCGATGACCGCGAGCAGCAGCACCGGCGGCTTCCCGCCGTCGAACGCCAACGACGGCAACACCAGCACCTACTGGGAGAGCGTCGACGGGACGTTCCCGCAGTGGCTGCAGGCCGACCTGGGCTCGGCCCAGTCGGTGGGCTCGATCACCATGGACCTGCCGCCGTCCACGTCCTGGGCCACCCGGACCCAGACCATGTCGGTCCTCGGCTCGACCGACGGCAGCACCTGGACCACGCTGGCCGGTTCGGCCAACTACACCTTCAACCCGGCGACCGGCAACACGGTCACCGTCCCGCTGCCCACCACGAAGCTGCGCTACCTGCGGCTGAACGTCACGGCGAACACCGGTTGGGACGCGGCGCAGCTCTCCGAGCTGCAGATCTTCCCGGGCGGCGGGAGCAGCGGCGGCGGTGGCGGCACGACCGCGCCCTCGCTGTCGGAGTCGGCCTCCTCGCTGACGTTCGCGGCGCAGACCGTGGGCAGCAGCAGTGCGGCGCAGAGCGTGACGGTCACCAACGGCGGCACCGCCGCCGCGGCGATCAGCTCGGTGGCGGCGACCGGTGACTACACCCAGACCGACACCTGCGGCAGCTCGCTGGCCGTGGGCGCGTCCTGCACGGTCAGCGTGGTCTTCACGCCGACCGCGGCCGGTACCCGTACCGGCACGGTGACGGTCGGCTCCAACGACCCGGCCGGGCCGCTGACCCTGGCGCTGACCGGCACCGGGACCGCGTCCTCGACCACCAACCTGGCGACCGGCGCGACCATGACCGCCTCCGGCTACACCCAGGGCTACGTGCCGTCGAACACCAACGACGGCAACACCAGCACCTACTGGGAGAGCACCGACAACGCGTTCCCGCAGTGGCTGCAGGCCGACCTGGGCTCCACCCAGACGCTCGGGTCGATCACCCTGGACCTCCCGCCGGCCACCGCCTGGGCCACCCGTACCCAGACGCTGTCCGTGCAGGGCTCCACGGACGGCAGCAACTGGACCACCCTGGTCGCCTCGGCCGGCTACACCTTCAACCCGGCGACCGGCAACACCGTCACCATCCAGCTGCCGGGCGGCACCAGCGACCGGTACCTGCGGCTGAACTTCACCGCCAACACCGGATGGCCCGCCGGACAGCTGTCCGAGTTCCAGATCTACAGCTGACCCCTCCCCTTCCCATCGGTCCGGCCGCCCGTCCTCCCCGGCGGGCGGCCGGACCCGTCCCCGTCCCCGAGAGAGGTTCCTTCGCCATGGATTCGTATCTGCTGCGGAGATCGTCCGCCGCACTGGTCTCGGCCGCGATGGCGGCCACCGGGCTCGCCCTGACGTCCCCGGGCGCCGACGCCGTACCCGCCCCGGCGCCGAGCGCGCCGGTCTCGGCCTTCAGCCCCTCCTTCGACGCCGGGGCGAGGATCCCCGGCTTCGCCGAGTACCTGGCGACCGGCCCGAACGCCGGCACCGACGGCTCCGTCATCGGCCCCGACTACACCCAGGGCGACCTGGCCACGGAGGCGGTCGGCCGGGAGGCGGTCCAGCTGACCGCGCCCGGCCAGTACGTCCAGTTCACGCTGGCCCGGAACGCGAACGCCCTCGACCTCGACTACGCGCTGGCCCAGGGCGCCTCCGGCACCCTCTCGGTCTACGTCGACGGCAAGCGGCTGCCCACCGAGCTCGCGCTGACCTCGACCTACAGCTACATCGACACGCCGGACATCTACGGCAGCAGGACCCACCACTTCTACAACGACGTCAGACTGCTGCTCGGCCGGGAGCTGCACGCCGGCGACACGGTGCGGTTCGAGGTCGGCGCACAGGACACCGCCGTGCCCTACACCATCGACCTGGCCGACTTCTACCAGGTCGCCGCCCCGCTCCGGCAGCCTGCGCACTCGCTCTCGGTGCTCAGCGAGGGCGCGGACCCGACCGGGGCCACCGACTCGACCGCGGCCTTCGCGGCGACCGTCGCCGCCGCCGCGGCCGCGCACGAGTCGGTGTGGATCCCGGCCGGGAACTTCGCGATCGACTCGCCGCTCCAGGTCGACCGGGCCACCATCGAGGGCGCGGGGGACTGGTACACCCAGATCCGGTCCGACGAGTTCATCGACAACGCCGCGGCGGTCCCGGGCCCGGTGAACCTGGCGGACTTCGCCATCCTCGGCAGCACGGTCGGCCGCCACGACGACAGCACCGAGAACGCGATCAACGGCTCGCTGGGCACCGGCGCGGTGGTCGACGGGCTGTGGATCCAGAACACCAACGTCGGCTTCTGGCTGCAGTACGGCAACACCGACGTGACCGTGAAGAACAGCGTGGTCCTCGACACCGACGCGGACGGCCTCAACCTCAACGGCAACGCCACCGGGGTCACCGTGAGCGACGACTTCGTCCGCAACACCGGCGACGACGGCCTGGCCATCTGGTCCTACCCGGCGGCCGACGCGCACGACACCTTCGCCTGGGACACGGTCGAGCAGACCAACCTGGCCAACGGCATCGCCGAGTACGGCGGCAGCGACAACACCATCACCCACGACGTGATCGCCGACACCAACGCCCTCGGCAGCGGGCTGACCATCTCCAACGAGCAGTTCGCCGCTCCCGGCTTCACCACGCTCGGCGGCACCATCACCGTCTCGCACAACACGGTGCTGCGGGCCGGCGCGATGAACCCCAACTGGGGGCACCCGATGAGCGCCGTCCAGATCGACGCCTACGACTACGCGATCAGCGGGGTGAAGATCGACTTCCATGACACCAATGTGATCGACAGCCCGTACAGCGCCTTCGAGCTGGTCTCCGGCGACGGCACCGGCCTGCCGGTCGACGGACTGACGATAGACGGCGCCGACGTCCAGAACGTCGGCACCGTGGTCTTCCAGGCCGAGACCGCCGGCACCGCCGGCGTCTCGAACGTCCACGCCACCGGCGTCGGCGTGGCCGGCACGGTCCAGGACCAGTACCCGCCGGCCACCCCGGCCTTCACCTTCGACCTCGGCCCCGGCAACACCGGCTGGGGCCCCACCCCGACCTTGAACTACTTCCCCAACCCGTCCCCGGCCGTCCCGTAGCCGGTCCATTGCTCCGAAGGGGAGGGTGACCGAGCGGAGGATGACCGGACCCCCATCCCGGTCACCCTCCGCTTCTTCATGCCCCGGGTGGGCGCGTTACTGTGATGATCTGGACGAGATCGGACAGCCCCTCGAAATCCTTGGGGTTGGCGGTGCAGAGCGGGAGCCCGTTGGCCGCTGCCGTGGCTGCGATCATCAGGTCGGCACAGCGGCCGCGTGGCTGCCGCCCAATCGCGATCACTGCTGCGCAGATCTGGCCGTACATTCGCGCCGCATCGCGGTCGTACGGGAGGACGTCGAAGGTCGCCTCGACATGTTGAAGGACGGCCATCCGCCTGGCCCGTTTGACGGGATCGTCCGTCGCGTGGGGGCCGTGGGACAGTTCACCGAGGGTGACGGCGGTGACGAGTAGCTCGTCCGGTAGCTCGGACGGGTCGAAGGCTGCCAGCGCGGCAACGATGTCGGTGTCCAGCACTCCCTCGGTGCGAGTCACAGGTCGGTTCCCTACCACGCCGTACCACGTGAATCGGGCTGCTCAAGTCCACCGGGTCGTAGCGGACGGTACGTCTCCGGTGGCGTAGCGCACCTGCTCGATTCGGCGATGCGGAACTGGATCTCGGCAGTGACGACCGGTCGGCGAAGGTGAATGCCGGTACCAGCCGTCGCCTGCGGGTTCGCGGCGCCGGTGGCTGGTTACCGGTGGGTTGGGGGTTCCGGGGGGAGGGTAGCCGGGGGCCTCCCGGTTCGGTGGAGGTCAGGTTCCGTACATGGCCAGGACATCCTCCAGTTGGTACCGACCAAGCCGTCAACACGTTTCTGGCCTGCGATTATGCCTGGATTCGCGGTCCTGGCGGGTGGTTCCCGCGACGCGGGCCGGTCACGTTCCGATACAGAAGCAGATTCCAGCCTCCAGAGCCCTTGACGTGCTGCTGATTTCTCGGGATTCTATGCCTCACCAATCGTTAGGAAACTTAACTATCTATAGGCACGGCACTCCAGGGAGAGGTAAGAGCGTCATGAAGCAAGGCTTCTACAGGAGAAGCGGCAAGATCCTGGGCGTCACCGCGGTCGCCGCATCGATGCTGTTCGTCAGTGCGTGCGGGGGGTCCAGCAGCGGTGCCAAGGGGGGCGGCAGCAACCCGAACGCCATCCTGACCGTCGACAACGAGAGCGGCGGCCTCTGGACGTGCGGGTTCAACCCGTTCAACAGCGCCGTCAGCTTCCTGTCGATGGGTGACATCTACGAGCCGCTGACCTTCGTCAACGCGCTCCAGAACGACAAGACCACGCCGTGGCTCGCCACCGACTACGCGTGGAGCAGCGACTCCAAGACGCTGACCTTCACCATCCGGAACGGGGTGAAGTGGAGCGACGGCACCCCGATGACCGCCGCCGACGTCCTCTTCACCTTCAACGAGCTGAAGAAGTTCCCGGCGCTCGACCTCAACTCGGTCTGGGCCGTGCTCAACTCGGTCACCCAGTCCGGTGACCAGGTCGTCTTCAACTTCAAGTCGGCCGCCACCACCTACTTCTACTACATCGCCGACCAGGTGCCGATCATCCCGCAGCACATCTGGGCCTCGATCAAGGACCCGGTCGGCTACGCCGACCCGAACCCGGTCGGCACCGGCCTGTACGTGGTCAAGCCCTGTACGCCGCAGAACGTGACGCTCAAGCCGAACACGTACTACTGGCAGCCCGGTCTGCCGAAGGTCAAGACCGTCGACTACCCGGCCTTCACCTCGAACGACGCGGCCAACAACTACCTGGCCACCGGCCAGGCCCAGTGGGGCGCCCAGTACATCCCGAACCTGAACAAGTTCTACCTGAGCAAGAGCAAGGACTACCAGTCCTTCCAGCCGCCCATGACTCAGGTCGCGATGTTCCCGAACCTGAAGGACCCGCTGCTCAGCAACGTCACCGTGCGCCAGGCCCTGGCCTACGCCACCGACCGGCAGAGCGCGTCCACGGTCGGCGAGAGCGGCGAGGAGCCCCCCGGCAGCCAGCTCGGCATCGTCACCCAGACCTACCCGCAGTGGATCGACCCCACCGCGCAGTCGAAGGACAACTACACGTACAACCCGGCCAAGGCCGACAGCCTGCTGGAGGGCCTGGGCGCCAAGAAGGGCTCCGACGGCATCTACGTGCTGAACGGCCAGAAGCTGAACTTCACCATCATCAACAACGGTGGGTACAGCGACTGGGTCGCCTCGCTGCAGGAGGTCTCGCAGGGGATGAAGGCGGCCGGCATCGGCCTGACCGTCGACAACCTCTCCCAGGCCGACTGGAACAGCAAGCTGCTGAACGGCCAGTTCCAGCTCGCGTACTACGGCGAGACCGGTGGTCCGAGCCCGTACTACGAGCTGCGCCAGTGGCTGTACTCCACCAACAGCGCCCCCATCGGGCAGCCGGCGGCGACCAACTACGAGCGGTACTCGGACCCGGCGACGGACAAGCTGTTCGACCAGTTCGCGGCCACGACCGACCTGGCCACCCAGAAGTCGATCATGGGTCAGCTCGAAGAGCTCATGCTGAACGACGTTCCGGTCATCCCGGTCACCAACGCGGCCGCCTGGTACCAGTACGACACCAAGAACTTCAGCGGCTGGGTCACCCCGCAGAACCAGTACGCGGTGCCCTCGGTCTGGCAGCTGCCCGACTGGGGCCAGGTGCTGATGCACCTCTCGCCGAAGTAGTCGGTCCGGTCACAGGCCGACCGCTCCGCGCACGCCGCACGTAGCCAAGAGAAGAGAGAGGTCCGCAGGGTGAGATTCCTGCTCCGCCGTCTGGGATTCTTCGTGCTCACCCTGTGGGCCGCCCTCACCGTCAACTTCGCCATCCCGCACCTGCTGCCGGGAAGCCCCGTTGACGCCATGATGGCCAAGTACAAGGGAAAGCTCCACGGAGCCTCCCTCCAGGCCATGGAGGCCGCGCTCGGCCTCAACAAGCACCAGAGCATCCTGGTGCAGTACGTCGACTACATCAAGAACTGCTTCAGTCTGAACTTCGGCGTCTCGTTCGCGCAGTACCCCGCCACCGTCACCAGCGTCGTCGGCCAGGCCATCCCCTGGACGCTCGCGCTGGTCGGGGTGACCACGGTGATCGCCTTCGTGCTGGGCACCGCCATCGGGGCGATGGCCGCGTGGAAGCGCGGCAGCAAGCTCGACAGCATCCTGCCGCCGCTGTTCGTGATCGGCACCGGGCTGCCCTACTTCTGGGTCGGCATCGTCCTGATCATGTTCTTCGCGGACATCCACCAGTGGCTGCCGGGCGCCTTCGGCTACGACAACAGCCTGACCGCGATCGGCTGGAACGGCGCCTTCATCGGCTCCGCCCTCCAGCACGCGATCCTGCCGGCCGTCTCGATCCTGGTGACCTCCGTCGGCGGCTGGGTGCTGACCATGCGCAACACCATGGTCACCACCCTGGCCGAGGACTACATCCGGATGGCCAGGGCCAAGGGCCTGTCCAACTGGCGGATCATGATCGACTACGCGGCCCGCAACTCGATCCTGCCCAACCTGACCGGCTTCGCCATGTCGATGGGCTTCGTGGTCAGCGGCGCCGTCCTGGTCGAGTACGTCTTCGCCTACCCGGGCGTCGGCTACCAGCTCGTCAACGCCGTCACCAATGAGGACTTCCCGGTCATGCAGTGCCTGTTCCTGGCGATCACTGTGGCCGTGCTGATCTCGGTGCTCGTCTCCGACATCGTGACCGCCCTGCTCGACCCCCGCACCCGGTCCGCGAGGTAATCCCACCCATGACATCTCTGCTCAGAGCAATCCGCTACAACGCCAAGGCCACCGTCGGCTGCGTCATCCTGCTGGTCTTCCTGGTCATGGCCGCCGTGCCGAACCTGATCAAGCCGGGCGACCCGGCCACCGACACCCGTGCGATCTCCCTCGGGATGTCGGGCCAGCACTGGCTCGGGACCACCGCCTTCGGTCAGGACATCTGGCTCCAGGTCGTGCACGGGGCCCGCCCCGCGCTGCTGATCGCGGTCATATCCGGCGCGCTGGCCACCGTCTTCTCGGTGCTGGTCGGCGTCTCCGCCGCCTACCTCGGCGGCGTCGCGGACGACATCCTGAACTTCTTCACCGACGTCGTCCTGGTGATGCCGACCCTGCCGCTGGTGATCGTGATCGCCGGCTACTTCAGCAGCCACAGCATCAGCGTCATGATCATCGTGCTGGTGATCACCGGCTGGTCCTTCGGCGCCCGACAACTACGGTCCCAGGCACTGTCGTTGCGCAACCGGGACTTCCTGGAGGCGGCCAAGGTCCGCGGCGAGCGCAGCTCCTACATCATCGTGTGCGAGCTGCTGCCCAACATGACCTCGCTGATCGTCGCCAACTTCCTCGGTGCGGCGCTCTACTCCATCCTGACCGCCTCCGGCCTGGAGTTCCTCGGCCTCGGCGACACCAACTCGTACGACTGGGGCACCATGCTCTACTGGGCGCAGAACAACTCCGCGCTCCAGACCGGCCAGTACGTCTGGGCCATCGCCCCCGGTCTCTGCATCGCCCTCCTCGCCGCCGCGTTCGCCCTGCTGAACAACGCCTTCGACGAGATCAGCAACCCCGCCCTGCGCCCCGTGAGGAGGCTCCGTGTCGCACAGTGACGTCACCGTCCCGTCCAGCGCCGGAAGCACCGAGACGCTCCTTGAGGTCCGCGACCTCACCGTGGAGTACGCCACCGCCACCGGATCCGTGCTCGCGGTCGACAAGGTCAGCTTCGACCTGCACCGGGGCGAGTTCCTCGGCATCGTCGGCGAGTCGGGCTGCGGCAAGTCCACCCTGCTCTTCGGCATCGCGCAGCTGCTCAGCGCGCCGGCCGGGGTCACCGGCGGCAGCGTGAACTTCATGGGCCAGGACCTGGTCAAGATGAACGACAAGCAGCTCCGGGCGGTCCGCTGGGCCCACCTCTCGGTGGTCATGCAGAGCGCGATGAACGCGCTCAACCCGGTCAAGACCATCGCCGCGCAGTTCCGCGACGTGCTGCGGGCGCACAGCTTCGACACCGACATCCCGCAGCGCTCCCGCGAGGTGCTGGAGCTGGTCGGCGTCGACCCGGTGCACCTCAACAGCTACCCGCACCAGCTCTCCGGCGGCATGCGGCAGCGCGCGATGATCGCCATGGCGCTGCTGTTCACCCCCGACCTGATCGTCATGGACGAGCCGACCTCCGCCCTGGACGTCGTCGCCCAGCGCTCGCTGATGGTGCAGATCAAGGAGCTCCAGCGCGAGCTGGGCTTCGCGATCATCTTCGTCACCCACGACATGTCGCTGGTCAGCCACTTCTCCGACCGGCTGATCGTGATGTACGGCGGGCAGATCGCCGAGCTCGGCGAGACCCGCACCGTGTTCGACACCCCGCGCCACCCCTACAGCCGGGGCCTGCTGGAGGCGTTCCCGTCGATCCGCGGCCCCAAGGTGCCGCTGCTCGGCATCCCGGGCACCCCGCCCAACCTGGAGACGCCGCCGCCCGGCTGCCGCTTCGCCCCCCGCTGCCCGGTCGCCATGGACTCCTGCACCGAGGCCGGGCCCGACCTGTACGACGTCGACCAGGTCCTCGTGCGCTGCCTGCTGCACGAGCCCGGGCGCACCAGCAAGGAGGAACTCCCGGCATGAGCGAGCAAGCGAACTCCGCGCGAGCGAACGCCGCCGAGTACGTCGACGGCATCCCGGCCGACCAGGTGCTGCTCCGCGCCAGCGGCCTGACCCGGCACTTCCAGCTCGGCGGCGCCTTCTCCCGGCGCACCCTGCACGCCGTCGACGACGCCGAACTGGTGATCGGCCGCAACGAGATCGTCGCCCTGGCCGGCGAGAGCGGCAGCGGCAAGTCCACCGTCGCCCGGCTGCTGGCCATGGTCTACAAGCCGACCTCCGGCGAGATCACCTTCGAGGGCAAGCCGCTGTCGTCGCTGCACTCCCGCAAGGACCAGCTCGGCTACCGCAGCCAGGCGCCGATGGTGTTCCAGGACCCCTTCAGCTCCATCAACCCGATCTACCGGGTCTCCCACGGCATCCTCCGCAGCCTCAAGCTGCACCGTCCGGAACTGGACAAGGATGCCCGCAACGCCGAGGCCGAGCGGCTGCTGACGATGGTCGGGCTCACCCCCGCCGCCACCTACATGCAGAAGTACCCGTACGAGATGAGCGGCGGGCAGCGCCAGCGCGTCGGCTTCGCCCAGGCGCTCGCCTCCAACCCGAAGCTGATCATCGCGGACGAGCCGGTCTCGATGCTCGACGCCTCGATCCGGATCGGGCTGCTCAACCTGATGGCCGAGCTGCGGGACAAGTCCAACGTCTCGTTCCTCTACATCACCCACGACCTGGCCAGCGCCCGCTACGCGGCCGACCGGCTGGTGGTCATGTACGCCGGGCACATCGTCGAGCAGGGTCCGATCGAGGACATCCTGGCCGAGCCCAAGCACCCCTACACCCAGCTGCTGCTGGCCACCGTGCCCGACCCGCGCGCGCCGCTGGCCGAGCTGGCCGGCGCCGACCGCGGCGAGCCGCCGCGCGTGGTGAACCCGAAGCCGGGCTGCCGCTTCCGCGCCCGCTGCCCGCTCGCCGTCGAGAAGTGCGAGACCGTCACCCCCGAACTGCGGCTGCTCGGCGACCGGCACCAGGTCGCCTGCCACGTCGCGGAGACCGTGACCGGGACCGTCTGGGACCAGAACACCTCCAAGGAATCGGCATGAAACTCACCGTTGTCGGCGGAGGCTCGACATACACCCCGGAACTCGTGGACGGCATCGCCCGGCTGCGCGACCGGCTGCCCGTCACCGAGCTGGTGCTGGTCGACCCGGACGCCTCGCGGCTGCCGCTGGTCGGCGGCGTCGCCACCCGGATCATGGCCGCCCACGGCCACCCGGCGAAGGTCCGCTGGACCACCGACCTGGACGACGGCGTGGCCGGCGCCGGAGCGGTCCTGCTCCAGCTCCGCGTCGGCGGCCAGGCGGCCCGCAACCGGGACGAGACCTGGCCGCTGGAGTGCGGCTGCGTCGGCCAGGAGACCACCGGCGCCGGCGGCCTGGCCAAGGCGCTGCGCACGGTCCCGGTGGTGCTGGACATCGCCGAGCGGGTCCGGGCGCTGGCCGCGCCCGACGCCTGGATCGTCGACTTCACCAACCCGGTCGGCATCGTCACCCGCGCCCTGCTGGACGCCGGCCACCGCGCCGTCGGCCTGTGCAACGTCGCGATCGGCTTCCAGCGGCGCTTCGCCAAGCAGTTCGGCGTCGCCCCCGAGAGCGTCACCATGGACCACTTCGGGCTGAACCACCTGACCTGGATCCGCGGCGTGCAGGTGGACGGCAGGGAGGTGCTGGCGCAGAGCCTGGCCGAGCACGTCGAGGAGATCTCCGAGGAGATCGAGATGCCGGTGCCGCTGATCAAGCAGCTCGGCATGATCCCCTCGTACTACCTGCGCTACTACTACCAGCACGACGTGGTGGTGGAGGAGCTCCGGCACAAGCCGAGCCGCGCCTCGGCCGTCGCCGACATGGAGCGGCAGCTGCTGGAGATGTACGCCGACCCGACCCTGGACCACAAGCCGGAGCTGCTGGCCAAGCGCGGCGGCGCCTTCTACTCCGAGGCCGCCGTCAACCTGCTCGCCTCGCTGGTGGCCGGGACCGGTGACGTCCAGGTCGCCAACGTCCGCAACAACGGCACCATGCCGTTCCTGGCGGACGACGCGGTCATCGAGGTGCCCGCGGTCATCGGCGCGGACGGGGCGGCGCCGCTGCCCATGGCGCCGGTCTCGCCGCTCCAGGCCGGACTGATCGCCCATGTCACGGCCTACGAGCAGCTCGCGCTGGAGGCCGCGGTCCACGGCGGTCGCGGCCGGGTCTTCGAGGCGATGCTCGCCCATCCGCTCATCGGCCAGTACGACCGGGCGGACCGCCTCACCGACCTGCTGCTCAGCGAGAACAAGGACTTCCTGGCGTGGATCTGAAGGAGCTGCCCGCAGTACTGGCCATCGACGGAGGGAACAGCAAGACCGACATCGCCCTGATCGCGGCGGACGGCACCGTCCTCGCGACCGTGCGCGGACCCGGCTCCGGTGCGCCGAACGCGGACACCCTGGCCCCGCTGGTGGCCGAGGTCGCCGCGGCGGCCGGCCTGGACGGGAGCGCTCCCCTCGCCCGGCACATATCGGCCTGCCTGGCCAATGTGGACCTGCCCGAGGAGGAGGAGGCGCTCTCCGCGCAGCTCGCCGAGCGGCCCTGGGCGGAGACCTCGCAGGTGCTCAACGACACCTTCGCGCTGCTCCGTTCGGGCACCCACCGGCCCTGGGGCGTCGCGGTGGTCTGCGGCGCCGGCGTGAACTGCGTCGGTGTCGGCCCGGACGGCCGGACCGCCCGCTTCCTGGCGCTGGGCCACCACACCGGCGACTGGGGCGGCGGGCGCTGGCTGGGCGACGAGATCATGTACTCGGCCATGCGCGCCGAGGACGGCCGGGGTCCGCAGACGCTGCTGCGCGAGCGGGTGCCGGCGTACTTCGGGCTGAAGACCGTCCACGACGTGGCCGTGGCGATCCACGTCGGCGAGGTGACGGACAGCCAGCGGACCACGCTCACCCGGGTGCTGCTGGAGGCCGCCGACCTCGGGGACGCGGTCGCGACCGCGCTGGTCGAGCGGCAGGCCGAGGAGGTGTTCCTGATGGCCAGGTCGGCGCTGGAGCGGCTGGACCTCGCCGGGACGGACGTGGAGGTCGTCCTCGGCGGTGGCATCCTGGCGACCCGGCACCCGCTGCTGACCCAGGGCGTGGAGGCCAGGCTGAAGCAGTACGCGCCGGCCGCGGTGCCCTGCTACGCCGACGTCCCGCCGGTCGCCGGCGCGGCGCTGCTCGGGCTGGACCACCTGGGCGCCCCCGGGGCGGCCCTGGCCCGGCTCCGGGAGTGCTACCGCACGGAGTGGTGACTGACGCCCCGTCCGCCGGCCCCGGTCCGACGCGCACCCGCGCGCCGGACCGGGGCCGGTCCGCGTTCCGGCGCCGAGCCGGTCGCGCACAGTAGTGGTTCGACTACGACTAGTATGGGGCCGTGGAACCCGACGGAGGTCAGCGCAGCGGTGCCGTCCGGGTGGTCATCGTCGACGACCACCCGCTCTTCCGGGAGGGCCTGCGGGCCGCCCTGGGCAGCGCCGCGGACATCGAGGTGGTCGCCGAGGCGGAGACGGTCGCGGCGGCGCTCGCCGTGGTCGCCGAACACCGGCCGGACGTCGTCATCATGGACCTCTCGCTGCCCGACGGCAGCGGCATCGAGGCCACCCGCAGGATCGCCGCGGACCGGCCCGAGCTGCCGGTGCTGATACTCACCATGTCCGACGACGACGCCAGCCTGCTCGGCGCGCTCCAGGAGGGCGCCCGCGGCTACCTGGTCAAGGGCGCGAGCCGGGACGAGGTGCTGCACGCGGTGCGCACCGTCGCCTACGGCGGCGCGGTCTTCGGCCGCGACATCGCGGCCCGGATCTCCGGCCTGGTCGCGGGCGGACGCCGGCTCGACGCGGAGCGGCTCTTCCCGGCGCTGACCGCGCGCGAGGTCGAGGTGCTGGAACTGGTCGCCCGCGGCCTGGACAACCGGCGGATCTCCCGCGAGCTGTACCTCGCCGAGAAGACCGTCCGCAACCACATCTCGCACATCTTCGACAAGCTGCACGTCGCCACCCGCGCCGAGGCGGTCGCCCGCGCCCGGGACGTCGGCCTCGGCGACCGGGACGAGCAGCCGTAACCGGCGACCGCTGCCCGGGACCGCTGCCCCATGCGCCCGGGACGCCGAGCGCGGCACCCTGGAGGGCTCACGAGGAAGCGGAATCCGGCCGATCGGAAGGCGGGGTGGCCATGAGCGCAGCCGAGACCGGGACCGTCCGGGTCGCCCGCTCGCGGGCGTCCGTCCGCGCGGCCTACGTCGCCTGTGCCCTCTCCCTCGCCTCGGTGATGGTCTGGATGGGCCTGGCCTTCGGCGACCTCGGCGGCCCCCGGCTCGCCCAGGTGGACTTCGTGCCCTTCAGCACCCGGATCCTCTTCTCCCTGGGCTGCACGGTCTGCGGGGCGGTCGTCTTCGCCCACCCCTCCGGCGGCCCGGCCGGCGGGCTGCTGCTGGTCGCCGGGACCGGGGACCTGATCGGCGACGCGGGCCCGCCCGCCGCCGTCGCCCTGGGCGCCGGACCCGACATCTGGACCGCCGTCGTCCTCGCCTCGGTGCTCGGCACCGTCCTCTACACCGTCGCGCTCTACGTGCTGCCGCTGCTGCTCCCCACCGGACGACTGCCCCGGGGCCGCCGGGGGCAGGTGCTGGCGGCCCTGATCGCGCTGTGGACGGTGGCCCAGGTCGGCTACGAGTACGGGAGCCTCCCGGAGTGGTACGGCCGCCCCAGCCCGCTGCTGCACGCACCCTGGAGCAGCATCCACGCCGCGATCGCGGTGCCGGTGGGGCCGGTGTTTGCCCAAGTGGCGGTCGGCATCTCGGTGCTGACCACGACGGTGATGCTGGTCCGCTGGCGGCAGGGGAGGGTGTCGCCGCAGCGGACCGGGTGGCTGGGCCGGCCGCTGGCGCCGCTGGCGCTGATGGCACCCTTCCTGGTCTGGGAGTACCTCAACTACGTCTCGTACTTCTTCGACGTCACCGTGCCCTACATCCTGGCCCTCGACTACGTCGCGGTGCTGCTCTGGCCGCTGGGCCTGGGGCTGGTCTTCGTCCGGGACCGCTCCGGGCACCTGGACCGGGCCGGGCGCCGGGCGCTGACGCTGCTGGCGGTGCTGGTGCTGCTGGTGCTCGGATTCACCGCGTTCGCCCTGCTGCTCTCCCGCACGGTGCCGGGCTCGCGCACGCCCGGCGCGCTGGTACTCGGGATCGTGGCGCTGCTGGCCGGGCTGCTGACCCGCACCGTCGGCGGACGGGCGGTCAGCCTGGTCGACCGCTTCTACTACGGCGACCGCGCCGAGCCCTACCGGGTGGTGCGGGAGCTCGCCGAACGGCTGAGCCGGGCGGTGGACCCCGCCGAGGCGCCCCGGCTGCTCTGCGAGACCGTGGTCGACACCCTCCGCTTCCCGGCCGCCCGGGTGCTGGTCAGCACCACCGGCGGCCCCCGGGAGACCGCCGCCCTCGGCAGCGCCCCGCACTACTCGGAGTGGCACCGGTTCGAGCTCTCCTACGAGGGCTCCCCGATCGGGCTGCTGGAGGCCGCCGCGCGGGCCGGCGAGGGCGAACTCGACCAGCAGGACCACGACGTCCTCCGCTTCCTCGCCGACCAGGCCGCCCCGGCCGTGGCCTCGCTCCGGCTCTACCAGGAGCTGCAGGCCAGCCGGGAGCGGATCGTGCTCGCCCGGGAGGAGACCCGCCGGCAGCTCCGCCGCGACCTGCACGACGGGCTGGCCCCCGCGCTCGCCGGGCTGCGGCTGCAGGTCGACACCGCGCAGGCCGGGCTGGGCGAGGAGACGCCCGCCGCCGGGCAGTTGGCCGCGGTCTCGCAGGGGATCGCGGACGCCATCACCGAGCTGCGCCGGATCAACGACGGCCTGGCCCCGGCGATGCTGGACCGGGGCGGGCTCGGCGACTCGCTGCGCCATCTGGCCGGGCAGCTGACCAGTCGGCGACTCGTGGTCGAGGCGGTCTGCGACCCCGACCCGCTGCCGCCGCTGCCGGCCGCGGTCGAGGTCGCGGTCTACCGGATCGCGGCCGAGGCGCTGCACAACGTGGTCCGGCACGCCGGGGCGCGGAACGCCCGGCTCCGGGTGCGGGTGGTCCGGGGCTCGGTGACCGCCGAGATCGGCGACGACGGCGGCGGGATGGGGTCGGGCCCGCCCTCCGGCGGCGGCCTGGGCCTGCGCTCGATGGCGGAGCGCGCGGCGGAGCTCGGCGGGACCCTCAGCGTCCTCGGCAACCCGCTGGCGCAGGGCGCGGGCGTGCTGGTCCGGGCGGTCATCCCGGTCCGCGAGCCGGACTGAGGCCGGAGCGCCGCCGGGCCGTCCGAGCTGCCCGGCCGGGACTGCTTCGGGACGATGTACTCATGTGCCCGGGACGGCGGTCGGCGCAGATTGTTCAGTGTCGGTGCACGACGGACCGCACCGGCAGCCAAGGCGTGCGAGAGACGGGAGCAAACTTATGCTCGGCAACGCCACGAACACATGGAACTGGAGCCGGATCAGTGGCCTCAGCGCCGTCGCCGCGCTCGGCGCGGGCGCGCTGGCCGCGCTCCGCGGCAGCCGGACCAGGCAGGGCGCGGCGGTCGCGACCGCCGGCCCGGAACCGGACATCTGCATCGACGGATCCTGTCCGCCCAGCATGCCGACTCCGCCGCCGGCCACCCTCGACGCCGCGACCGGGGTCCCGGACTCGCCGGACGGCTGCATCGACGGATGGTGCCCGCCCCACCTGCCGACTCCGGTGCCGTTCACCCCCGATGAAGGCAGCAGCTGACACCGGGCAGCGGCCGGCTCCGACGGCAAGGAAGAAGCGCCCCACCGACGGACCTCCCGTCGGTGGGGCGCCGCAGGTCGCCCGGCGGTCAGCCGCCGGCGCCCATGCCGTCCATCCCGCTCGTGTCGTCCATCCCGCTCATGCCGCCCATGCCGTTGTCGACGTCCATCACCACGCCCGGCATCACCGCGAACTCCCGCATCATCCCGGCGTCCTCGTGCTCCAGGATGTGGCAGTGGTACATGTACCGGCCGGAGGCGCCGCGGAACTGCCCGGCGATGGTCACCAGCTGACCGGGCGGGACCCGCATCACGTCCTTCCAGCCGGTGAGCGAGGGATCGATCGGCAGCGGCCCGGTGTGGGCGACGGGCTCGCCGCCGGCCGTGCCGCCGAGCGCGGGGTCGAAGGCGGTGGTGGTGTAGGCGTCGATCGACAGCGGCTGGAAGCGGGTCAGGTGGAGGTGGATCGGGTGCAGGATCCCGCTCAGGTTGAGGATCCGCCACACCTCCCAGCCGTCCTGCCGGATCCGCCAGTTGAGCTGGTCGTCGAAGTGCCGGGCCAGCCGCTTGTAGGTGGTGGTCTTCCCGTCCGCGTCGGTGACCTGGACGATGCCGTCCAGCACCTGCCCCTTGGCCGGGGCCTCCGAGTCCGGGACCACGCCCAGCTCCCAGAGGCCGAGCGTGCCGTCCGGGTCGGCCGCCAGCCCGAGCATCCGGTGCTCGTGGTCGGCCGGGAGCAGCGCGTGGGTGAGCCGGTAGTAGGACGCGGAGAGCTCGGTCGGCAGGGTGAACTCCGGTACCGGCGGCTCGCCGAGGACCCGGAACTGCATCACGTCCGGTTCCGGCAGCCGGCTGGCGGGCAGCGGGGTGCCGAGCACGTAGCCGGCCGGGACCGGGTCGCCCCGGAACGGCGCCGGGGCGGAGTTGACGACCCGCAGCGCCCGGCCCGCGAAGGCGCCGAAGTCGACCAGCAGGTCGGCGCGCTCGGCCGGGGCGAGGGTCAGCCCCTCGGCGGTGAGCGGCAGCGGCGCGCCCAGCAGCCCGCTGTCGGTGCCGATCTGCCAGGCCGCGCCGACGGTGACCTGCTGGTCCTGGTCGTCCAGCAGGTGCAGCCGGTAGGTACGGGAGTTGGAGGCGTTCAGCACCCGGAACCGGTACCAGCCGGGCCGGACCTCCAGGTACGGCCAGATCCGGCCGTTGACCAGGGTGTAGGGCCCGAGGAACGGCAGGGTGCCGGAGGTCTTGTGCAGCAGCTGCCCGGTCAGCCGGCCGAACTCGTCGGTGGCCAGGTTGCGGTCGCAGAGGATCAGCGGGACCTCCTGCCCGCCGGAGGGGAGGTGCAGCCGGTCCTCCTCCTCGTCCCGCAGCAGGTACATCCCGACCAGCCCGGAGAAGACGTTCAGGCTGGTGATGTTCATCGCGTGGTCGTGGTACCAGAGGGTCATCGCCGGCTGGTCGTTCGGGTACTCGGAGAGCTGGGCGTCGCCGTGGAACAGCGCGTTCTCCATCCAGCCGTCGTTGCCGCCGCCGGTCACCGCGCCGTGCAGGTGGGTGACCAGCCAGGCGGGCAGCCCGACCACGCCGGGCACCGGCTGCGCGGCGCCGACGCCGGGGTCGTTCATGGTCAGCGAGGGGTTGCCGGGCGCGTCCGGGAGGTAGGCGTCGACCGCCGGGTAGGGGGTGGTGACGCCGTTGGTCCAGGCCACCCGGATCCGTTGGCCGCGCCGGACCTCGAAGACCGGTCCGGGGAAGCCGCCCTCGTAGGTCCAGAGCGCCGTCGGCGGCAGCTCCGAGTGCAGCTGGCGCTCGGCGGCGAGGGTGCGGACGGTGAAGGTCGGCAGCGGGTCCGCCGGATCGGCGCGCAGCCGGGCCGGGAGCGGCATCGGGTCGGCGAACTTGGTGAGGGTGCTGGTGCCGGCGGTGACGGTCATGGGGTCTCCTCGGTGGTGGTGGGTGCGAGCCGGGACCGGAGCAGCGGCGCGGCGGCGAGCGCCGCGCCGAGCAGGCAGACGCCGGTCCATCCGGCCCGGGCGTAGAGGGCGGCGGAGAGCGCGGAGCCGGTCGCGCCCCCGGCGAAGTAGCAGGTCATGTAGGCGGTGGTGACCCGGCTGTGGGCGGCGGTCGGCAGCCGGGCGTAGATCTGCTGCTGGTTGGCGGTCTGGACGCCGCGCAGCCCGAGGTCGAGCAGCACGGCCCCGGCGGCCAGTGCCACCAGGCTGCCGCGTCCGAGCGCGAGCACCGCGAACGACACGGCCATCAGGGCGGTGGAGCCGGAGCTCGCCCGGCGCGCGTACCCCCGGTCGCACAACCGGCCCGCGGGTTGCGCGAAGACCACCCCGGCCAGCCCGGCCAGCCCGAACAGCCCGATCGCGGCCTCGCCGAAGCCGAACGGCGGGGCCGCCAGCAGGAAGGCGCAGGACGTCCAGAAGGCCGAGAAGGCGGCGAAGGCCAGGAAGCCGTGGGCGCAGCGCAGCCGCAGCGCGGGCTCGCGGAGCAGCAGGAGCAGCGGCCCGGCCAGCAGCGAGCGGTACCGGACCGGTGCGGCTGCGGCTGCGGGCGGGGGCGCCGGGCGCGGCAGTGCGCGGTGCACCAGCAGCGCCGTGCCGGCCAGCAGCACGGCCGCCGCCGCGTAGACCGCGCGCCAGCCGGCCGCCTCGGCCAGCGCCCCGGAGACCACCCGGGCCAGCAGGATGCCGGCGGTCAGCCCGCCCATCACCGTGCCCACCGCCCGGCCGCGTCGGCCGGGACCGGCGCCGGTCGCGGTCAGCGCCACCAGCACCTGGGCCGCCGTCCCGGCCAGCCCGAGCAGCACCACGGCCACCGCCAGCACCCAGAGCGCGGGCGCCAGCGCGGCCAGCGCCGCCGCCGGGGCGGCGAGCAGCAGCAGCGCGGTGGCCAGCCGCCGCCGGTCCCGCCCGTCGCCGAGCGGGACCACCAGCAGCAGCCCGGCGGTGTAGCCGAGCTGACCGGCCGTCACCACCACCGCGGCCGCGGCCGGGCTGGTGCCGAAGGCCGCCGCCAGCGCGGGCAGTAGTGGCTGGGCGTAGTAGATCCCGGCCACGCTCACCCCGCAGGCGACCGCCGTCGCCGCCAGGGCGCCGCGGGCCGAGCCGGTCGCGCTCACGTCCGGACCCGGGGCGCCACCGGTCCGTGCGCGTCGAGCCACTCGCCGTCCGGCGCGCCGAAGGCGGCACCGCCGCCGTCGCCGTGGAGGTCGTAGACGGTCTCGCCGCGACGGGCGGTGAGCAGTACCCGCCCGGTCATGGTCCAGCCCTCGTAGGCGGACCAGCCGCACTTGGAGCGGACGTCCTCCGGGCCGAACATCCAGCGGTGGTCGGCGTCGAAGAGGACGAAGTCGGCGTCCAGTCCCGGCCGCAGCCGGCCCTTGCGGCCGTCCAGGCCGAAGAGCTCGGCCGGCCGGGCCGCCAGCAGCCGGGCCAGGTGCCGGAGATGGGCGTCGGCGTGCTCCTCCGGGGCCCTCCGGCGCAGCCCGGTGTGGACGGCGGTGGCCATCTCCTGGACGCCCGGCAGTCCGGGCGGCGCGTCGGCGGGCGGGCGCAGCTTCTCGGCGCGGCTGTGCGGCGCGTGGTCGCTGCCCAGCGTCGCGGCGTGGCCGTCGAGCACCGCCTGCCACAGCCGGCTCCGGTCGGCGGGCTCCCGGATGGCCGGGCTGAGCCGCACCCTGGCCCCGAGCCGCTGCGTGTCCGCTGCGGTGAAGGAGAGGTGGTGCGGCGTCAGCTCGAAGGTGACCGGCATCCCGACGTGCGCGGCGGCGGTGAGCAGGTCCGCCTCCTCGGCGGTCGAGACGTGCAGCACGTGCACCGCCGTGCCGTGCCGCTCGACCAGCTCCAGCACCCGGGCCACGGCCGAGATCGCCCCGCTGCGGGGACGGTGCCGCTCGTACTCGGCGTAGCAGGTCGGCGCTCCGCGCCAGCGGTCCAGCAGGGCGAAGACCCCGTCGTCCTCGGCGTGCAGCAGCAGTCGCAGCCCGGCCTCGGCGGCGGTGCGGAACACCCGTTCCAGCGCCACCGGGTCGCGCACCACGTTCGGCGCGGTGTGGTGCCCGGCCAGGAAGACCTTGACGCTGGTCGCCTCGCGCGGGCCCACCTCCAGCAGCGGTGACGGGTCGTCACCGGCCACGCCCAGATGGAAGCGGAAGTCCACCAGCGAGGTCCCGGCGATCGACCCGGCCCGGCGGTGCGCCTCCGCGCCGGTGAGCAGCGGCGGCACGGTGTTCGGCATGTCGATCACCGTGGTCACCCCGCCGGCGACGGCGGCGCGGCTCGCGTGCGCCCAGTCCTCCTTGTGGGTCAGCCCCGGGGTGCGGAAGTGGACGTGGGAGTCGATCAGGCCGGGCAGCAGGTGCCGCCCGGCGCCGTCCAGGGTCCGCGCGGCGGGCGGGCACTCGCCCGGCTGCAGCAGCCGGGCGATCCGTCCGTCCGCGACCGCGATCCCGCCCGGGAGCACGCCCTCCGGGGTGACCAGCCGCACCCCGGAGACGACCAGGTCGTAGCGGGGCTCCGGCCGGGGCTCCGGCGTCTCAGCGGACATGGGTGGCCTCCAGGGCGTCGCGCTCCACACCGGCCGGGCCGAGCACCCGGACCTCCTTGTCGCCCAGGCTGACCCAGAGCAGTTCGTCGTCCGGGCCCTCGCCGGTCGCCGTGTACGCCGCCTCGACCCGGCCGGAGGGGGTGTCGACCACCACCCGGCCCGGGGTCGGCGGCTCGCCGTGGGCGCGGAGCAGCCGGTGGGGCACCGTGCCGCGCAGCGCCGACGCGGCGGCCAGGCAGACCGCCCCGGTCAGCGCCAGCGCCGGGTGCCAGCCGCCCACGGTCAGCGCCCGCGCCGCCAGCTGTCCCGGCGCCACCGGCACGATCGCGGCGACCTTGGGGAACGCCCCGTCCACCGGCCAGCCGAGCCGCGCCGCCTGGGTCCGGCGCATCCGCTCCAGCACCGCGTACAGCTCGGTCTGCCCGGCGCGGAACAGGTCCTCGCGGCTGCGCACGCCCAGCTTGGCGGCGTCGACGAACAGGTAGGGGTTGGCCATCCGCATCACCCGGCCGCCGTCGTGCAGCAGCTGGCCGAGCCGGGTGTGCGGCGGGGTGACGAAGTGGGCGGTGAAGACCGCCCGTCCGTCGGCGGCCTCGTCGACCTGGCAGACCACCTGGTCGCCGTTGTTGAGCACCCGGGCCCGGATCCGGTCGCCGACGGAGAGCGCGGGCAGCCGCCCGGCCGCCGCCGCCGCCGTGATCGCCGCGAGCAGCGAGTGCCCGCAGTTGCCGGTGGTGTCGAAGTGGTCCGGTGCGTCCGGCATCGCCTGGACGAACCGGTAGTCCACATCGAACAGCGGGTGTGCGGAGGGCGCCAGCAGCGCCCACTTCAGCACCTCCGCGCCGTCGCCGGCCGGTCCCGCCGTCCGCCGCAGCCGCAGCCGCAGCCGCAGCCGGGTCAGCGCCGCCTCCAGCGCCGCCTCGTCCGAGGGCAGCGCGTCGGCGTCCAGCACCAGCGTCGGTCCGGGCGCGTCCTTCGCCCGCGCGAGCAGCGCGAAGCCGCTCCGCACCATGGTCGTCGTCATGAGGACACCTCCATCAGTTCCCGTGCCTGCGCGGCGGTGCGTCGGCGCCCCACCGCGAACTCCTCGCGCCACAGCTCGAACATCAGCAGCGCCCAGACCGCCAGCGCCAGGCAGTCGGCCGGCCGGGCCCGCTGCGCGGCCAGCAGCCGGTGCACGGCGTTCGGGTCGAGCAGCCCGCCGGCCCGCAGCCGGGCCGGGGACAGCACCTCGGTCGCGTAGGCCGCCAGCGGCGAACCGTCCGCGAGCATCGCCGTGATCGGCAGGGTGAACGGCTGCTTGGGCCGCTCCAGCACGCTGCGCGGCAGCAGCCCGCGCGCCGCGTCGTAGAGCGCGGCCTTGCCCTGCCCGCCCCGCAGCCGCTGCCCGGCGGGCAGGGCGCGGGCGAGCCCGCTGACCGAGCGCTGGCAGAACGGCAGCCGGACCTCGACCGCGTGCGCCATGCTCAGGTGGTCGACCCGGCGCAGGTGGTAGGCGGGCAGCCGGACCTCGGTCTCGAAGTCGGTCAGCACGTCCAGCCGGGACCGGTTGACCGCGTCCTCGCGCAGCCGCTCGGCGATGGCGTCCGAGGCGCTGCCCCGGTCCGCGACGAACGCCCGGTACTCCCGGCTGTAGAGGCGTTCCCGCGCCTCGCGGGGGATCGCGGAGAGGGCGTCCAGGTAGGTCGGGATCCAGGCGTCCGGCGCGGACACGGCCGCGTGCACCCGGCTGTAGCCGGCGAACACCTCGTCCGCCGCGTCGCCGGTCAGCGCGACCTTGAACCCGGCCTGGTGGACCGCCTCGAACAGCCCGTAGGTGCTGAGCGTGATCGGGTCCGCGTTGGGCTGGCCCAGGTGCCAGGCGACCGAGGGCAGCAGCTCCGGGAAGGCGTCGATGTCCAGCTCCACCTGGTGGTGCACGGTGCCTGCCCGCTCCGCCACCTCGCGGGCGAAGTGCCGCTCGTCGTGCGGCCACTCGCCCTTGTAGGCGATGTTGAAGGAGTGGACGGTGTCCGGCTGCTCCCGCGCCATCAGCGCGGTCACCAGGCTGGAGTCGAGCCCGCCGCTGGTCACCGCGCAGACGGGGGCGTCGGCGTTGCGCAGCCGGTCCACCTCGCGGGTCAGCGCCGCCCGCACCCGCTCGCCGGCCGGCTCGCCCTCCCCGCCGGCGTCGTGGGCCCGGTCCGCACGGTCCGCCGTGGCGGGAGCGGTGCGGCGGATCAGCCGCAGGCCCCGGCTGCGCGAGCAGACCGCCGTCGAGCCGGGCGGCAGCACCCGCACCCCGGCGAAGAGGGTCTCCTCGCCGAAGGGGGTCTTGGTCGCGAGGTAGCTGTCCAGCCCCGGCTCCCACAGCTCCGGCCGCACCCGGGCCAGCGCCAGCAGCGCCGGCAGCTCCGAGGCGAAGTGCAGCCGCTTGCCGTCCCAGGTGTAGTAGAGCGGCTTCATCCCGGCGTCGTCGGTCGCCAGCACCAGCGTCGGCTCGGCCCGCAGGTCGATCAGCGCGACCGCGAACATCCCGTCCAGCTGCTCGGCGAAGGCGACCCCGTACTCCTCGTAGAGGGCGGGCAGCACCGCGCCGTCGCAGCGGTCGGCGAAGCGGTGGCCGCGTCCCTCCAGCCGGGTGCGCAGCGCGGCGTGGTTGTAGACCTCACCGTTGAAGACGGCCCTGACCTGCTCGTGGGCGGAGGAGTAGGGCTGGCGTCCGCCGGTCGGGTCGGTGATCGCCAGCCGTTGGCTGCCGAGGCCCCAGCGGGCCCCGAAGGCGACCCGGCTGTCGTCCGGTCCGCCGTGCCGTTGCAGGGCGCCGGCGGCCCGCAGCTCGTGCGGGGAGGCGTCGGCATCGAAATGACCGTGGATTCTGCACATGGTGGCGGACCTTCCGAGAAGTGTCGGCGGAGGTGGAACCCCTCCGATTCCGTAGTCACCAAGCTCCCCGGCCCGGTGTCCCGCCCGCCTGAGACCGCAGTCCCGGTTCCGTCTCGGCGTCGGCCCCCGCCCGTCCCGGGACCGGTGGCTCGGCGCGGGGTGCGCGCGGGGGCCGCTGCGCCTACGGTGGGAGCGGACGGATGATCAGAAACGGAGCCCAGCAGTGGCGGAGAAGCACGGGAAGCCGACGGGGAAGCCCACTGGGAAGCCGAGCGGGAAGCCGAGCGGGAAGAAGGCCGCCCGGGCCGAGGAGGCGCTCCCGCCCAGGTTGCCGAAGAAGCCCTACGAGAAGGAGCTGTTCCGGCTCCAGTCGGAGCTGGTGACCCTCCAGGAGTGGGTCAGGGTCACCGGGGCGCGGGTGGTCGTGGTCTTCGAGGGCCGGGACGCGGCCGGGAAGGGCGGGGCGATCAAGCGGGTCACCGAGTACCTCAGCCCCCGGATCGCCCGGATCGCCGCCCTGCCCGCCCCCACCGAGCGGCAGCGCGGCCAGTGGTACTTCCAGCGCTACGTGGAGCACCTGCCCGCCGCCGGGGAGATCGTGCTGTTCGACCGCAGCTGGTACAACCGGGCCGGGGTCGAGAAGGTCATGGGCTTCTGCAGCTCCGAGGAGTACTACCGGTTCCTCCAGCAGTGCCCGATCTTCGAGCGGATGCTGGTGGGCGACGGCGTCCACCTGCTGAAGTACTGGTTCTCGGTCAGCGACGTCGAGCAGGAGCGCCGCTTCCACGCCCGCCGGGACGACCCGATGCGCCGCTGGAAGCTCTCCCCGATGGACCTGGAGTCGATCACCCGTTGGGAGGACTACTCCCGGGCGAAGGACGAGATGTTCGTCCACACCGACATCCCCGAGGCCCGCTGGAACGTCGTCGAGAGCGAGGACAAGCGCCGGGCCCGGATCAACATGATCTCCCACCTGCTCTCGGCCGTCCCCTACACCGAGATGCCGGCCAAGAAGCTGGAGTTCCCCGAGCGCCCGCCGGCGACCGGCTACCGCCGCCCGCCCCGCGACACCCAGCTCTACGTCCCCGACCACGCGGCGACCCTGGGCTGACCTGCCGCCCGGTGCGTCACCTGCCGTCGGTCGTGGGCTCCGTGCCGAACCGCAGGCAGACGGTCACCACGACGAACGGCCACAGTGACTCCACCGCCGTCACCACGCGTTCGGCGGCCCCGGCGGCGCCGTTGCCGCGCAGTGCGAGCAGGAACCAGAGCGCGCAGAGCACCATCAGCGCACTGGCCAGGCTGGAGAGCCGGGGCCTGAGCACCACCGGCCCGGCCGGGTCCCCGTCGGCGGCCAGCCGTGGCCAGGCCGCTATGGCGACGACTCCCAGCACGGCTGCGACGGTGTGCCGGGTGGTGGTGCCATGGGTCGGCTCGGGGGACAGCGCCACCAGGATCGTGGCCGCTCCGCCGCAGGCCAGCGCGATGCGGCCGGCGAGCGCCACGGACCGCAGGGCGACGGCGGTGGCCGCGTAGCAGACCCCCACCGCGATCATCGCGCCGGTCATCAGCCAGCGGTCGTCGGCGCCGTGGGCGGCCAGGGCGCTGATGGTCTGCCGGGCCGGGTCGTAGCCGCGCTGCTGGAGCGCCCCGGCGATGGCCCAGCCGGCGACCAGCACGACCGGGGCGCATCCCGATGACAGCAGGGCCCACCGGGGAACTGGTTCCATCCCGCCAAGGTAGGCGCGCCTCGGCCGCCCCTGCGGCGTACACGCGGGCCGATCGGCCGAAGCTCACCCGCAGGCGTGCGGTGAGCCTGCGGTGACCAGGCCGGACTCGTAGGCGGCGATCACCGCCTGGGCGCGGTCGCGCACCCGGAGCTTGCCGAAGACGGCCGTGATGTGGTTCTTGACGGTGGAGACGCTGATCTCCATGGCCCGGGCGATCTCGGCGTTGTCCAGGCCGGCGGCGAGCAGGCGCCACACCTCGACCTCGCGGGCCGTCAGGTCGACCGGGCTCCGCACCGGCCCCGGCAGCTGTGGTGGGCGGGGCGCGGTGACGTAGGTGGAGAGCAGCCGGGTGAGCAGCCGGGGCGCCACGGCTGCCTCGCCGGTGTGCACCGTGCGGACCGCGGCGACGAGTTCTTCCGGGGAGACGTCCTTGGGCAGGAAGCCGTAGGCGCCGGCGCGCAGCGCGGCCACCACGTACTCGTCCAGGTCGAAGGTGCTCAGGGCCAGTACCCGGCAGTCGGGCAGCTCGCGGGCCAGGCGCTCGGTGGCCTGGACGCCGTCGAGGACCGGCATCCGGATGTCCATGACCACCACCGAGGGCCGGTGCTGACGGGCGAGTTCGACCGCCTGCTCGCCGTGCTCCGCCTCCGCCACCACGGCCATGCCCGGGGCGGGGGCCAGGATCAGGGCCAGGCCGCGTCGGATCAGCGGCTGGTCGTCGGCGATCAGCACCCTGATCGGTGCTGCGGTCGGTGTCATCCGGACAACTCCTTGCTTTCGAGGCCTTCGAGGCCGCCGACGCCTTCGACGCCTTCGGCCGGGGCCAGCGGCAGGCTGGCCGCGACGCGGAACCCGCCCGCCGGAAGCGGCCCGGCCACCAGGCTGCCGCTCTGCAGCGCGGCCCGCTCCCGCATCCCCAGCAGACCGTACCCGCGTGCCCGGTCCGATCCCGGCGCTGCGACGGCTCCGCCGTGGCCGTGCGCTCCGCCGTCGGCGCGGCCCGGCCGACCGGAACCGTTGTCGGTGACCTCCACGGTCACCGACAACGGCCGGTAGGTCAGTCGGACCCGGGCCCTGGCCGGGCCGGCGTGCTTGCGGGTGTTGGTGAGCGACTCCTGGACGATCCGGAAGACGGTCAGGTCGGTGGTCGGCGGCAGCGGGCGCGCCGGGCCGTGGACGGTGAGCTCGACGGGCAGGCCGGCCAGGCGCGACTCGTCGACGAGCCGTTCGAGGTCGGCGGTGCCGGGCTGCGGCGCGGCCGGGACGTCCTCGTGCTCGTCGTCGGCCCGCAGCACGTCGAGCAGCTGGCGCATCTCGCGCAGCGCCAGGCGTCCGGTGCTCTCCAGCGTCACCAGGGCCTCGCGCACCACCTCGGTGTCGCCGCCCAGGTTGGCCCGGGCGCCCCCGGCCAGCAACTGCATCGTGGTGATCCGGTGGGCCACGATGTCGTGCAACTCCCTTGCGATCCTGCGCCGTTCCTCCGCCACCGCACGCTCCGCCAGCAGCGCGCGCCGGATCTCCAGCTCGCGCTGCCAGCGGTTGAGCACCGCGCCCGTGCCGACCGCCAACGTGCTCGCCAGCAGGCCGCCCAGCAGGTCCTTCCCGTTCACGGGCAGGTGCGGCCCGCAGCCGGTCAGCACGACCAGCGAGGCGGCCAGCCCCGCCGACACGGCGACCGCGAGCGGACGGGACCGGCTGACGGCGAACAGCGCCACCATGACGGTGCAGGGGAAGCGGTCCGACAGCGGCGCGCTCAGGTTCAGCACCAGGCTCACCGCCAGCACCCCGGCCAGGACCGCGAGCGGATGACGGCGCCTGAGCAGCAGCGGCAGCGCCGCCGCCGCGCTGAGCACCAGCCCCGGGACGCTCAACGGCCGGCTGTCGTCCAGGCTGGTCATGGTGTAGCCGAAGAGGTCCATGACGGCGGAACCGGCAGCCACCAGTGCGTCGTTGCGGGTCCAGGGCAAGGAACGGGCGCCAGGCCGGGCGGGGGTCTGCGGTTGGTCGGGTGCCTGCGGTGCGTCCGGCGGCAGTGGTCGGCGCGTCGCCATGCTGGTGGTTCTCCTCTGCGGATCTCTGCGGCGGCCCGCGAACCGGTCCCGGCCCGGTGCGCCGCAGCCGGCGTACGCGAACCATTCTTCCACCGCTCCGCCGGCGGCCACCGGGCCCGCAGGCGGAGCCCGGGGTAGGACCAGGGTCCTGGGTCCGCCCGGCCGGCTGGGCCCGGGACCCCGCCGTGATCTCGTCCTGCGCCCGGACGAGGGGGCGCCGGCCGGGTGATGGACTGGGAACCGGCCGGGAGCCGACCGGGAAACCCCGGCAACTGCCCAGGCCCAGTACGAGATTGCGACCGGCGTCCGGAAGACGTCGGCGTTCGGGTTGAGGAGGATCGGCATGACCGAGAAGATGACCGTGGGGCGCCGCCCGTTGCTGATGGCCGCTGCGGCCACGATGGGTGTGCTGTTGGCTCCCACGGCGGCCTACGCGGCCCAGAAGGCCCCAGCGAAGCCTGGGGGCGAGGACCCGGTCCGCGCCCTCGACCGGGCGGCCCACCCGCTGCGGTCGACGGAACCGGGGCCGGACACGGCCGATCTGCGACCCCTGGGCGCGATGATCGGCGACGCCACGGTGGTGGGCCTGGGCGAGGCCACGCACGGTTCGCACGAGTTCTTCACCCTGAAGGAGCGGGTCTTCCGGTTCCTCGTCGAGGAGAAGGGCTTCACCACCTTCGCCCTGGAGATCGGCTGGCCGTCAGGAGTACTGATCGACGAGTACATCCGGAGCGGGCGGGGGAACGCGCTCCAGATCGTGCAGCAGGCCCTGGGCGGATCGCCGTTCGGGCGCGAGGAGTTCCTGCACCTGGTCGAGTGGATGCGGGAGTACAACCGACGCCGTCCCGGCCGCCCGGTCCGCTTCATGGGCGATGACATCGGCGCTCCCAGGGTGGGTGACGCCTTCTTCGCGCGGGTGACCGGCTACGTCGGCCAGCACTTCCCGAAGCTGCTGTCGCGCTTCAACGAGCTCTACACCGGCCTGCGCCCCCTCGACGACGCCATCGCCTACCTCGGCGGACCGCTGGCCACGCGGCAGCGGCTGGCGGTCAACGCCCAACGGGCGCTGGAGCTGTTGGAGGGCCAACGGGGCCAGGGCGGCGAGGAGTTCGAGTGGACGGTGCAGCACGCCCGGTCCCTCGCCCAGACCGCCGCGTTCCTCTCCCACGACTTCGACGACGCCAAGTCGGTGGATGCCGCCGAGCTCTTCCGCGACCAGCTGATGGCGGAGAACATCGTCTGGTGGCAGCGGCACACCGGTCAGCGGATGCTGCTGTCGGCGCACGACCAGCACGTGGCCTATGTGAGCGCCGACCCCGAGATGTACGCGAAGGTGCAGGGCGCGTTCCTGCGCGAGACGCTCGGCAAGTCCTACCTCGCCATCGGCACCACCTTCGGCCAGGGCTCCTTCCTGTCCGAGGCCACGAGCCTGCAGAGCCCGTGGACGAAGTTCACGGTGGGCGCGGCCGCTCCCGGCAGCAACGAGTACACCCTCGGCCGGGTCCGCCACCACGACTTCTTCCTGGACACCCGCAGCGCCCCGGCCCCGGCCCGTACCTGGCTGGACACCGGCCGTCCGACCCGTCAGATCGGCACCGCGTACCCCTGTCCGCTCGAAACCGTCGCGATCGGCCGGTCCTTCGACCTCCTCTTCCACCTCCACCGGGTCCAGGCGGCCGACATGCTGCCCTGACGCCCCGGATGTCCCGGTACGCGCGTGTCCGGGAGCCCAAGATCGGGTTGCGAATCGGCACCGGGGATGTTGAACATGTGCACGACAGATGAATGCTTTGGATTGGTGGATATGAAGTTGGTCCTACCTCTTTCCTCCACGCGCGGAGCACCCGCTACTTGTCAGTAGCAATCGCCACGAGCGAACGCCACGCCCTTCCCCCACTCCAGCGGAGGCATCCGTGCGCCCTCTTTCTGCCCTGGTGACCGCCGCGGTCGTCGTCACGATGACCGCGACGTCCGTGCTCACCCTCGCCCCCACCGCCAGCGCCGGCACCGGCGGATTCGCCGCGCTCGGCGACTCCTACTCGTCCGGGGTCGGCGCCGGCGACACGTCCGGTGACTGCGTCCAGAGCCCCGACGCCTACGGTCCACTGTGGGACTCGGCGAACAGCCCGTCCTCCTTCGACTTCGCGGCCTGCTCCGGTGCGACCACCAGCGACGTCATCAACAGCCAGGTGCCCACCCTCAGTTCCTCGACCTCGCTGGTCTCGCTCACGGTCGGCGGCGACGACGTCGGCTTCTCCTCGACCATGGAGACCTGCATCCTCGACGGCACCAGCGACTGCGTCAGCGCCGTGGACTCGGACGAGTCGACCGCGCAGTCCATCCTGCCCGGCAACCTCGACGCCACCATCCAGGCGATCAAGGCGGCCGCGCCCAACGCCCACATCGTGATGCTGGACTACCCGGACTTCTACGACCTCTCCGAGTCCTCCGGCTGCGTCGGCCTGAGCACCACCAGCCGCACCGCGATCGACGGCGGCATCAACCTGCTGGACAGCCTGATCCAGAAGGCCGCGAGCAACTACAGCAATGTCACCTTCGCCGATGTGCGCACCAAGTTCGCCGGGCACGAGATCTGTGACAGCAACCCCTGGCTGCACTCGACCAACTTCCTCGACATCGACGAGTCCTACCACCCGACCGCGGCCGGCCAGCAGGACGGCTACCTCCCGGCCCTGAACGCCGCCATCGGCTGACCGGTCCCGCTCCAACCCGGCGACGCGCGGCCCCCGGCACCCCCACCCGCGCGTCGCCGTCCGCGTCCCACCGCGGACGAGTCAGGCCCCTTCACCGGGGCCTGACTCGTTTTCCGCCGCGTCGGCAGGATTCCGAACCTGTCCTGATTCTCAGGACAGGTTCGGAATCCTGCCGTGCTCCTACTGGCCGAGCAGGGCCCGTGGCCCGGGACGGCCTCGTGCTGCAGGACCGCCAACGGCCTGAGCGTCTGCGTGGACGGCAACCCGGCCCGGTGGAGCGCCGACTTCCTCCCCGGCTGAACGCCCGCCCCCGGGGCGGTCAGCCGAACGCGGCCAGCAACTGCTCCGCGGCCAGGCTCGCCGTCAGCGTGCCGGCCCGGACCCGGCGTTCGAGCTCGGGTGCCAACTGCCGGACGTCGGGGTGCTGGTGGAGTCGGGCCAGTAGCTGGTCGTGGACCATCGCCCAGGTCCAGTCGACCTGCTGGTCGCGGCGCTTGGCGGCGAGCGAGCCGTCGGCGTCGAGCAGGGCGCGGTGCTGCTGGAGCCGCTCCCAGAGCACGTCCAGCCCCAGGCCCTCGCGTCCGCTGCAGGTCAGCACCGGGGGCGTCCAGGCGGCCTCGGGGGCGCGCAGCAGGCGCAGCGCGCCGGCGAGTTCGCGGGCGGCGGAGCGGGCGTCCAACTCGTGGGCGCCGTCGGCCTTGTTGACGGCGACCAGGTCGGCGAGTTCCAGCACGCCCTTCTTGATGCCCTGGAGCTGGTCGCCGGTGCGGGCGAGGGTCAGCAGCAGGAAGGAGTCGACCATGTTGGCGACCGTGGTCTCGGACTGGCCGACGCCGACGGTCTCCACCAGCACCACGTCGTAGCCGGCCGCCTCCATCACCACCATGCTCTCCCGGGTCGCCTTGGCGACGCCGCCGAGGGTGCCGGAGGTGGGGGAGGGGCGGACGAAGGCGGCGGGGTCGACGGCCAGCCGCTCCATCCGGGTCTTGTCGCCCAGGATGGAGCCGCCGGTCCGGGTGGAGGACGGGTCGACGGCGAGCACCGCGACCCGGTGGCCCTGCCCGGTGAGCATGGTGCCGAGGCTGTCGATGAAGGTCGACTTACCGACTCCGGGCACGCCGGTGATGCCGATCCGCACCGCGTTGCCGGCCTGCGGCAGCAGCCGGACCAGCAGCTGCTGGGCCAGCGCCCGGTGGTCGGCGCGGGTGGACTCGACCAGGGTGATCGCCCGCGCGATGGTCGCGCGGGAGCCGTCGAGCACCCCCTTCACGTACGCGTCGAGGTCGATGGCGCGCGGTGGCATCAGACCCCTTCGGTGCCGGGGCCCGACTGGCCGGGGTCCGGGTGGCCGAGCTGCGCGGCCAGCTTGCGCAGCAGGTCCCCGGCGGCCTCCGGGATCACCGTGCCCGGGGGGAAGACCGCGGCGGCGCCGGCCTCGTACAGGGCCTCGAAGTCCTGCGGGGGGATGACCCCGCCGACGACGATGGTGATGTCCTCGCGTCCGGCCTCGGCCAGCTCGTGCCGCAGCGCGGGCACCAGGGTGAGGTGACCGGCGGCGAGCGAGGAGACGCCGACGATGTGCACGTCGGCCTCCACCGCCTGCCGGGCGACCTCGGCCGGGGTCTGGAACAGCGGGCCGACGTCGACGTCGAAGCCCAGGTCGGCGAAGCCGGTGGCGATCACCTTCTGGCCCCGGTCGTGGCCGTCCTGGCCCATCTTGGCGACCAGGATGCGCGGACGCCGTCCCTCCGCCTCCTCGAACGCCTCGACCAGCGCGCGGGTCTGCTGCATGGCGCTGGACGCTCCTGCCTCGTCGCGGTACACACCGGTGATGGTACGGATCTGCCCGGCGTGGCGGCCGTAGACCTCCTCCAGGGCGTCCGAGATCTCGCCGACCGTGGCCATCGCGCGGGCCGCGTCGACGGCCAGCGCCAGCAGGTTGCCTTCGAGTCCCTCACCCGACGCGCCGGCGCGGGCGGAGGCGGTGAGCGCGCGCAGCGCGGCCTGGCAGGCCTCCTCGTCGCGCTCGGCCCGCAGCCGCTTCAGCTTCTCGACCTGCTGCGCCCGCACCGAGGAGTTGTCGACCTTGAGGACGTCGATCTGCTCGTCCGTCGCCACCCGGTACTTGTTGACGCCGATGACCGGCTGCCGGCCCGAGTCGATCCGGGCCTGGGTGCGGGCCGCCGCCTCCTCGATCCGCAGCTTGGGGATGCCCGCGTCGATGGCCTTGGCCATGCCGCCGGCCGCCTCGACCTCCTGGATGTGCTGCCAGGCGCGGGTCGCCAGGTCGTGGGTCAGCTTCTCCACGTAGGCGCTGCCGCCCCAGGGGTCGATCACCCGGCAGGTGCCGGACTCCTGCTGCAGCAGCAGCTGGGTGTTGCGGGCGATCCGGGCGGAGAAGTCGGTCGGCAGTGCCAGCGCCTCGTCCAGCGCGTTGGTGTGCAGCGACTGGGTGTGGCCCTGGGTCGCGGCCATCGCCTCGATGCAGGTGCGGGTGACGTTGTTGAAGACGTCCTGCGCCGTCAGCGACCAGCCCGAGGTCTGCGAATGGGTGCGCAGCGACAGCGACTTGGGATTCTTCGGGCCGAACTCCCGCACCAGCTTGGCCCAGAGCAGCCGGGCCGCGCGCAGCTTGGCGACCTCCATGAAGAAGTTCATCCCGATCGCCCAGAAGAACGACAGCCGGGGCGCGAAGGAGTCCACGTCCATCCCGGCCGCGAGCCCGGCCCGCAGGTACTCGACGCCGTCGGCCAGGGTGTAGGCCAGCTCCAGGTCGGCCGTGGCCCCGGCCTCCTGGATGTGGTAGCCGGAGATGGAGATCGAGTTGTAGCGCGGCATCTTCTTCGATGTGTACGCGAAGATGTCGGAGATGATCCGCATCGAGGGCTGCGGCGGGTAGATGTAGGTGTTGCGGACCATGAACTCCTTGAGGATGTCGTTCTGGATGGTCCCCGCCAGCTTCTCCGGGGGCACCCCCTGCTCCTCGGCCGCGACGATGTACAGCGCCAGGACCGGCAGCACCGCGCCGTTCATGGTCATCGACACCGACATCCGGTCCAGCGGGATGCCGTCGAAGAGCTGCCGCATGTCGTAGATGGAGTCGATGGCCACGCCCGCCATGCCGACGTCCCCGGTGACCCTGGGGTGGTCGCTGTCGTAGCCGCGGTGGGTCGGCAGGTCGAAGGCGACCGACAGGCCCTTCTGCCCGGCCGCCAGGTTGCGGCGGTAGAAGGCGTTGGACTCCTCCGCGGTGGAGAAACCGGCGTACTGCCGGACCGTCCACGGCTGGTTGACGTACATCGTCGGGTACGGCCCGCGCAGGTACGGGGCGATGCCGGGGTAGGTGGACAGGAAGTCCACGTCCGCCAGGTCCTCGGCGGTGTACAGCGGCTTGACCGCGATGCCCTCCGGGGTCTCCCAGACCTGCTCGGCGGCGTCCTTGCCGGTCTCCTGCCGCCAGGCCTGCCGCCACTGCCCTTCGGTCGCGGTGCCGCCCCGGCCCTCGTCGCCGTGGTCGCCCACCAGGGCGATCTCACTGAAGTCGGGGATCACGCTGGGATCCGTGTCCGGGGTCATCGCGCCACTCCGCTCTCGTCCAGGGCGGACGTCAGCACCTCGACGGCGTCGCACCCCATGAACACATACCCGTCGACACCGGCCCACGCACCCGGCCGGCCCGCCAGCAGCACCCGGGTCGCGCCCGCAGCGCGCAGCTCCGCCGCCGCGTCGTGCGCCTGCTCGGCGTAGAGCGCGTCGCTGGAGCAGAGGCAGGCGACGGTCGCGCCGCTCCCGGCGAAGCCCGCCGCGCCGCTGCCCGACACCGGCTCCAGGCCGCCCGCCGCGAACAGGTTCGCCGCGAAGGAGGAGCGCCCGGTGTGCGCGGCGGCCGGACCCAGCGTCGCCAGGTAGACCCTCGGCCGCTCGCCGGTCGCCGCCAGCTGCGCGTCCGAACGGGCCCGCAGCGCCTCGTACACCGCCGAGCTGCGCACCTGCGGCAGCCCGCCGCCGAGCGCGGCCGGAGCCGGCTCGCGCACCGGCAGCCGCTCGCCGAGGTTCGGGAACTCGCTCACGCCGGTGATCGGCTCCCGGCGGTGCGCCAGGTCGGCCTCGCGCTGCGCCCAGGTCCCGGCGATCCGGTCCCGGACCAACCCGGACTGCAGCGCCGCGAGTTGGCCGCCGGCCCGCTCGATCTCCTGGAACCAGCTCCAGGCGGCGTGCGCCAGCTCGTCCGTCAACTCCTCGACGTACCAGGAGCCGCCGGCCGGGTCGATCACCCGGGCCAGGTGGGACTCCTCCAGCAGCACCGACTGGGTGTTGCGGGCGATCCGCCGGGCGAAGGCGTCGGGCAGGCCGAGCTCCGCGTCGAAGGGCAGCACGGTCACCGCGTCCGCGCCGCCGACCCCGGCGGCCATGCAGGCCAGCGTGGTCCGCAGCATGTTCACCCACGGGTCGCGGGCGGTCATCATCACGGCCGAGCTCACCGCGTGCTGCCGCTGCGCGGCATTGGCGTCGGAGACGCCGCTGACCCGGGCGACCCGGGCCCACAGCCGGCGCGCCGCGCGCAGCTTGGCGATCGTCAGGAACTGGTCGGCGGTGGCCGCGTAGCGGAACTCCAGCTGGGCGGCGGCCGCGTCGGCGGACAGCCCCGAGGCGGTCAGCCGGCGCAGGTACGCCACCGCCGTCGCCAGCGCGCAGCCCAGCTCCTCGGCGGGCGAGGCGCCGGCCTCGTGGTAGATCGTGGCGTCCACCGTCAGCGCCCGGACGCCGGGCCAGTCGCGGTCGCAGCGCAGCGCCAGCGCGGCGGCCTCCGGCAGCAGTTCCTCGCCGCTGCCGGTACGGGCCAGCAGCCCCAGCGGGTCCGCGCCCAGGCCGCCCCGGGCGTCGCCGGCGGCGACCCCGCGCTCGGCGTACAGCGCGAACAACTCCTCGGCGGCGGCCGGGAACTCCGCCCCGGGGTCCAGCACGACCGAGGCCAGGTCCAGGTACACGCCGCGCAGGGCCTGCGGCAGGTCGGCGACCGGCAGCCCGGCCCGACCCAGGGTCAGCCAGAGGGAGGTGACGCCGTGCTCCAGGTCGGCGAGCACCGCCTCGTTGGCCCGCACCGGGTCCGGGTCGGCGTGCCGCTGCCGGACGTCCCACCCGTCCACGGACGAGCCCTGGGCCCGGCCGCCGCGCACGAACGGCGGCAGGCCCGGGTAGCCGGGGTCGACGCCGCGGCCGTCCCCGGCCGGCGCGTCCTCGGCCGTGTAGAGCGGACGGGCCCGGAGCCCGTCCTGGAGCGCGGTGCTCAGGGCGTCCTCGGCGCGCGCGCCGGTGACCTGCTCGTCGAGGACTCCGGAAGCGGACTTGCGGAGGACGCCTTCGACCAGGCGCTGCCATTGCTCGCGGCTCGCGTCCGGGAAGTCGGCGGCGAGCGGGAGCCCTTCGGGGGGTGCCGTCATGAAGGGAAAGTTAGCGCGCGCCGACGTAGATCAGCAGCATGGCACGACTGTGACCTTGGCCTCTTTGCACTCGGCGCCCTACGGAGTGTCACCGCAGGGCGCCCGTTGGCGTGCGGGAAGCCGGGACAAAGCCGGAGGAAAGCCTCAGCGGCGGGTGCCGCAGTCGGGGCAGAAGGCGGCGGACGGGGGCAGCTCGGCCTGGCAGCCCGTGCAGCTGTCCGGTGCCGCGAGCCGGTGGCCGCAGCCGGGGCAGAACCGGGAGCCGTGGGTCTCGGCCCGGCACTCGGGGCAGACCAGCTGCTGCGCCGACTCGACGTCCACCGCCTGCGCCCGGGTCTCGCCGACGGAGTAGGCCCGCTGGGCGGCCACGTCGTTCAGCCCGCGCTGCCGGGCCGCCGCGACCTCGGCCGCGGTGTCCGGGGCGCAGACCAGGCACAGGCCCTGGGCCGCGTTCCAGCAACTGCCGCAGACATGGCTGGTGCAGCGCGCGCAGCGGTTGAAGTGGCCGGAGGCCTCGGCTATCGCCCGCTTGAAGGCGGCGTCCCGGGACGGGCCCCAGTTGGCGCCGACCAGCCCGTTGATCGCGGTGCTGGCCTCGCTGCCGGTCCGGCCGAGCACGCCCCAGGCGGTCCCGGCCGCCTTGTCGAGCCAACCGGCCATCCGGCCGCTGGTGTACGGCTGGAAGGGGGAGCGCCAGGTGTCGTTGCACCGCTGGCAGGAGAACTCGAACTGGAAGCCGGCGCCGGTCCCGTACTGCTCGGACAGGTCGCGGTGGTTGTTGCTGAAGTGGATCTCGCTGCTGTTGCCGCTGTCCATGCTGTCCATGCTGCGCGTGCCCCCGGGGTGGTCCCAGCCGGTCGGAAAGGGAAGGGACGGTGTGGGTGTGCCAGATGGCGCCTCCGTCCGGGCATAGCGTGACACAGCGAAGTGACAGCTACGAGAGTTCCGCGATGGATCAATTCCGAACTGTTATGCCGGTTCCCGCAGGCCGCCGGGCCGGCGAAAGGGAAACCGCCCCCGGCAGTCGTACGGCCGGGGACGGTGCTTCGTCGGCGAATTGATGTTCTGTCATGTACGAGAGCCGTCACCGGCCGGTGGCGACCGGGGCGGGCGCCTGGGCCGGCTGCCGCTCGGTGACCCGACGCGCCTTGGCGGCGAGCGCCCCGGTGCGGGCCAGCAGCATCGCCACCGACAGGAAGATCAGGGCGTCGGTGAGCGCCCCCACGCCGATCTGGTTGTTCATCATCCAGCGCCCGAGCTGCGCGCTGAAGACGTGGTTCGCGCCGTAGGCGAAGTAGATGCGGGCGCCGATGACCGCCACCCAGATCAGCCCGTACGGCAGGCCGGCCGTCGAGACGGCCGTGCCCGTCTGCTCGTCGCGGCCGACCCGCATCAGCGCGGCGGCGACCACGCCCAGGACCAACCCCGCAGCGGAGGCCGCGACTTCGAGCGCCAGGCCGTTGCCCGACGTGGCCATGGACTTGAGGTAGAACGGGATGATCACCGCTGCCGCGATGAACGGCCGGGCCAGCCGCAGCAGGCCGACCTTGCGGCGGCCGAGGTCGGAGGCCAGCACCATGACGAGGATGACGAGGTTGGGGATCAGCACACTGGCGGTCATGACGAACTCCTGGACGAGGTGGGGCGGGCCGAGGCGGTGTCGCCTTCCTGGTCAAAGCTAGGGAGCGGGCCCCGGCCGGCACGTCCGTCCACGGCTTGACCCCGGGTTGACGCGCCCGTCTCCACCCGGGGTCAACCCGGCGGTCCTGCCCGGTCGGCGGGCGTGCCGGATACCGTGGGACCGTGTCCCCCTCACTCACTGCCCGCTGGGATTCCGTGGTCGTCGGCAATCCGGGCATGCCCGCAACGCTCTACTCCATCCGGATCCTGGTGCTGGTCGTCGTGCTCGGCACGGTTCCGCTCGCCGAACCGCACCTGGGGGTCGGCGCCCGCGGCACCGCCGTCGCCGTCACCCTCGCGGTGTCCGTCGTCAGCGGGATCGTCTGGCTGCTCGTCCAGGAACGCGAGCGGCCGATGATCGCGTCGCTGGCGGTGATGGGGGTGGCCTCGGGCGCCCTCGCCGGGCTGTCCCCGTTCAGCACCGCCGTCGCGGTCGGCTGCGTGGTCACCTCCTCCGCCGCCGTCCGGCTCCCGGCCGAGACCTCGATCGCCATCACGGCGGCGACCGTGGCCTCCTTCCTGTCGGCGGGCCTGGCGGTCGGAACGCCCACCATGGTGCTGCTCGGCTACCCGCTCGGCTTCGCCGGGCTGTGGGCATTCGGCCGGACCCGGCACGCCTACCTGCTCCGGGCGATGCAGGCCGAGCGGACGCTGGTGGAGGCCCGCCGGGCGCACGCGGCCGAGACGCAGGCGGCCGCGCTCGCCGAGCGGGCCAGGATCGCCCGGGAGATCCACGACGTGCTCGCCCATTCGCTCGCGGCGGTCTCGGTGAACCTCCAGGCCGCGGAGGGGCTGCTCGGCGAACTCCCGTCCGGGAGCCCCGAGCTGGCCAAGGCGATCGAGTGCGTCGGCCGGGCCGGGGCGTTCACCAGGCAGGGGCTGGTCGAGGCCCGGCAGGCGATCGTGGCACTGCGCGACGACGCCACCCCGCTCCTCGACCAGGTCTCGACGCTGGCCGAGGAGCGGCACGCGGACGGTGAGGCGGTCGACTTCGGCGTCACCGGCTCACCCCGGCCGGTCCCCACCGAGGCGGGGCTCGCCGCCTACCGGACCGCGCAGGAGGCGCTGACCAACGCCCGGAAGCACGCCCCCGGCCAGCCGGTGCGCCTGGAGCTCGAATTCACGCCGACCGCGATCGCGGTCCGGGTCGCCAACCCGCTACCGCCGGTCGGCGCCGGCGGACCGCTGTCCGCCAGCGGCGCCGGCTACGGGCTCACCGGCCTGCGGGAGCGCGCCGCGCTGGGCGGGGGCACGCTGGTGGCGGGGCCGGTCGACGGCGAGTGGCGGGTATGCCTCAGAATTCCGGCATGAGCAGCGAGAGCGTCGATGGTTCGGATCCGGTGGGCGTGATCGTCGTGGACGACCAGTCCGCCGTGCGCGAGGGGCTGGTGCTGCTGCTCGGCACGCTCTCCGGCATCACCGTGACCGGCCAGGCGGCCGACGGCGAGAGCGCGGTGGAGCTGGTCGCGGCGGTGCACCCGCAGGTCGTGCTCATGGACCTGAACATGCCCGGCTGCGGCGGGGCGGAGGCCACCCGGCGGATCACCGGGGCCCACCCCGACACCCGGGTCGTGGTGCTCACCACCTACGCCGACGACGAGTCCATCATCGGCGCGCTCCAGGCGGGGGCGCTCGGCTACCTGACCAAGGACGCCACCAGGGCGGAGATCGGACGGGCGGTGCTGGCCGCAGCGGCCGGGCAGGCCGTGCTGGACCCGGGCGTCCAGCAGCGGCTGCTGTCCGCCGCCGTACGCGGGGTCCCGTCCCCGGCGGTGCCCGGCCAAGCCGCCCAGGCCGCCGAGGCTGCGGGCGACACCGAGCTCACCCCGCGCGAGGCCGAGGTGCTGGTGCTGATCGCAGCCGGCCAGACCAACCGCGAGATCGCCAGGACCCTCTTCGTCAGCGAGGCGACGGTCAAGACGCACGTCAACCGGATCTTCATGAAGACCGGATCCCGCGACCGCGCCCAGGCCATGCGCTACGCCTTCACCCACGGCCTCGCCCGGCCGACGTCCTGAGCGGGATGCCCGCCGTCCACGGCGACCGGCGCCGGCGCTACGATCGCGCGGTCGTGTCGCCGGTTCGCCGGCTCGGTTCCCAGCAGGAGGCTCCCCATGAGCGCAAAGCCCGGCCCCGCTCCCGTCCAGGTCTCGGAGATCGCACGCGGACGGCTGGACGGCTCCCGGGCCGGCCGCCCCTGCTTCACCTCCGACCTGTCCGTCAACGAATTCGTCCTGGTGACCCAGGCCGGCTTCGAACCGCTGGGCATGGTGATGGGCACCAGCGTCTACCACGTCGGCATACAGACGGCCGGCTGGAAGGTCAGCCAGGAGCTGGGCGTGCTGACCCAGGCCATGTACAACGTGCGCGAACTGGCGATGAGCCGGATGGAGGCCGAGGCGGCGCAGCTCGGCGCGGACGGCGTGGTCGGCGTCGTGCTGCGGCCGATGAACTACGCCTTCCTCGGCGAGGTCATCGAGTACGTCGCCGTCGGCACGGCCGTCCGCGCCACCGACGGCCGGGGCTACCGCGCCCCGGACGGGCGGCCGTTCACCACCAACCTGTCCGGCCAGGACTTCTGGACCCTGTGGCAGCACGGCTGGCTGCCGCGCCGGCTGGTGCTGGGCAACTGCGTCTACCACGTCGCGCACCAGTCGCTCCGGCAGACCATGTCCCAGGTCGGCCAGAACGCCGAGCTGCCGATCTTCACCCAGGCCCTCTACGACGCACGGGAGTTGGCGATGGCCCGGATGCAGTACGAGGGCCAGCAGATGGGCGCGGACGGCATCGTCGGCACCCGGGTCGACGACTTCCAGTACTGGGGCGAGCACGGCATCGAGTTCTTCGCCACGGGCACGGCCGTCAGCCGGATCCGCCCCGACGCGGCCCCGGTCCAGCCCACGCTGACCATGCCCCTCAACGGCTAGCCATCAAGTTCCGCTGGAGATCGGGGCCTCGGGCCGTGGGCGGCGCTGCTGTCGGGACGGCAGGCGTCCGCAGCATCCGCGCAGCGGAGGCAGCGGCACGGGGGGAAGGCGGCACGCAGGCTGCGCGGGCTGCCTTCCGAGCGCGTGACCGGCAACTCCGTGCGTGCGCCCGTCGCCCGGTCCACGCGGTAGACCCGTAAGGTCATCCGCCCGGTCCTGCCCGTCGGGCCGTCGGCAGCGGTCATTCCGTCCGCCCCTGCTCGCCCGAGGCGGCAGCCACCGGCACGTCGTCGGCCGGGCGGCGGGCGCGGTGGTGCGTCTCCAGCAGCTGCGACACCTGGTCGAGCGCGGCCGGCTCGACCACCCCGATCCGAACCCCCCACTCGCCCCGCGCCGACCGCTGCACCGCGCCCGAGGGCACGTCGAACCCGAGCAGCCCCATCGCCGCGAGGAACCGGATCCGCGCCCCGTACGCCGACTGCTCGGGGTCCGTCTCCGACCGGCTGCTTCCTTCGGAATGCTGGGTCATGGTCTGAATTCTCCTTCTGCAAAAGGGAACTGAAAGGCAGGCGGAATCGGGCCCGGCAGGGCTTCAGCATGATTCGGCCGCCGGCGGGGCATCTCCTGAATACGCTCCCGATCGAGTGTCGCGCCGTGACAGGACGGCAACCAAGAAAGTCCTTATGGCAGTTGCAGGTAGGTCATAAGTCGTGGAGGCAGCGCATGGCACGTCGCAAGCCCGAGCAGGACGCCGGCCGCCGAGCTACTGAGCTCTGGGGCGAGGAACTGCGAACCTGGCGGAGGGCCGCCGGCCTCACCCAGGCCCAGTTGGCGGCGGCGATCCACTGCGACCAGTCCTGGATCAGCGACCTGGAGCGGGGAACGAAGGCCGCCGGCCCGCAGGTCGCGGTGCAGCTGGACGAAGTCCTGCACACGGGCGGGGTGCTGCTGCGCACCCTGGAATATCAACGGCGGGAGGTGACTGACTATCACCCGGACTGGTTCCGCTTCTACCGGGGAATGGAGGCCAAGGCCCTACGTATGTGTGAGTGGACTCCCTACATGCTGTCAGGCATGTTGCAGACAGAGGCAGTCATGAGGGACCAGTTCGAGCAGTGGGGTCATAGCCCTTCGCGGGTCTCCGAGCTGACGGAGGCGCGACTGGAGCGTCAGGAGCGACTGTTCGGGGCGGACCCGCTGCAGTTGCTGGTCATCATGGACGAGTCGGTGCTGCGTCGAATCGTGAGCAACCCCCTACTCGGCCCAGGTCAGCTGGCGCACCTCTTACAGCTTTCGCAGCGGCGCAACGTTGCGATCCAGGTGTTCCCCTTCGGTCGCGCGCATCCGGCGGCGACGTCGAGCCTTATGGCTTTCCTTGAACTCCCAAGGGGTGCACGCTGGTTCTACTCCGAGGCCCTGGATCGTGGCTATTGCACCGACGAGCGGGACGAAGTGCGCAAGCACAGCGGACGCTATGATCGGATGAGGTTCTTGTCGCTCTCCGTGACCGAGTCTCGAACTCTGTTTCGCCGCACCTTGGGAGAAATGGTCAACATGTCCAAGCCCGAACCAGTCGGTCACTACGCTGACATGAGCCCTCTCAAGTCCATCGCCTACGCGGACCTGAAGGTCTTCAAGTCCAGCCACTCCACTGACGGCAACGGTGGCTGCGTCGGGGCCTCGCGGACGCACCTCGGCTCCGGGCTGGTGCCGGTCGTCGACACCACGCTCGGCGCGTCCACCCCGATCCTGCCGTTCACCACGGCTGCGTTCGCCTCCTTCGTGGACGCGATCAAGTCCCACGACCCGGCCTTCGCCTTCGGCGAGCAGTACGTCACCCTTTGCTGATCGTTTCAGAACGAGTTGGACCGAACGGATCGGCTGCCCGGTTGAGCAACTGCACCGGCGTCACGTCCGGCTGTTCCTGAGCGTCGGTCATGAGTGCACGCGGTTGGCGCTGGTCCCACAGACCGTAGGTGTGCCGGATGCAGTAGGCGCAGTCCAGGGGGCATCCCTGGACGTGGTTCAGGCTGAGTCCGCTCTTGCGGTACTCGACCACTTCACGGGCTCGTTCGGGTAAGCGGGCAATCTGATCACTGCTGAGCAGCGGTACGAACGTGGGCACATAGTTCTCCCAAGATCCCGAGGGGATGGACGCGGTTTGCCGTCCTGAAAAGGAGAGTAGGGCCCATGGACGTATCAGGACAGAAAGTTTCTCGGTATTTCTAGCAACTCCACGATCGATACAAGGGAGTCGAAATCAGGAGTCATCCTCCGGCGCGAGATCATCGATCACGCGGGTGATGATCGTTCGAGCTGCCCGGCCATAGCTGGCGACGGCGGCGAGCTGGTCGAAGACGCTGCCGTACAGCTCGACCTCTTGCGGCTGGGCAAGGTTCAACTCCGCAGAGAAGGTCTCGACCATCACCAGGTCGTTGTCCAGGAGCCAGAATCCATGAGCGGGTGCAACCACGTATGCCGTCTCGAAACCGATGATGCCGAGCTTCACGTTCGGCAGTGCGGCAAATGAGATCAGCCGGTCAAGCTGACCGAGCATCACGTCTGGAGCGCAGAGCTTATAGCGCAGTGCGGCTTCCGTAAGAATGAAGTGGAACCGCTTGTCACTGCGGTACAAGACCTCCTGGCGTCGTACGCGCTCTGCGACTGCTTCGTTGATGTCGTTGCGCACCTTGAACACGGTGATGCTTTGGGCGAAGCGTGCTCGGGCGTAGTCGGCGGTCTGGAGAAGCCCGGGGATAAAGGTCGCCTCGAACGCACGGTAGAAACGGGTTTTTGCATCAAGCCCAATGAGGTCTTGCTGGTGCTTCTTGAGACCGGTTTTGATCTGCCGTTGCCACTCGGAGTGCTGGCTCTCAAGCGTGTGCAGCGAGGCCAGGAGGGCATCGGCCGTCGCCTCGCTGCCCGTCTCCCGAGTCCAGCCTCGGATGTCTTCATCGGTCGGCGTCTGGTGGCCGTTCTCCAACTTGGAGATCTTGGAGGCCGGCCATGCCAACGACTCCGCAAGCTGTCGCCCGGTCAGGTTGGCCTGCTGGCGTAGCTCGCGGAGTCGTTGACCGAGGGCGAGACGTGCCTCACGCACGCTCGCTACGTCCGTGGTTCTCATCGGTGGCAAAGTCATCCCGTCGTACAGCGTAGTGCCAGGCGGCATCACGCCAGTAGTTGTGCTCCACGATCACGGCGGGGTCTTCGATGATTTCACCGCCCAAGAAGTTCTCGTCATCATCGAAGTGCATCCGCACCAGCTTGCGCGAGTCGAACAGCCAGTAGTCATAGTCCGGCAGTTCGGCCACTTCACCACGGGGCAGGTACCGAATGTCTTCGCCCGCCGCGTTGGTGTGCTGGGAACAGTACAGACCGAAGCGGCTGTAGTCGGTCAGCGGCATACTCACCACGCGCACGCGGGAGATGCGACGCCCCTTGGACGACGCATCACGGATCATGTCCAACCAGTTCTGGAACCAACCCAGTTCTACGGGCTCGCCTGCGACGAACTGACGGAGAGCGGCCGACTCGTGGGGGGACTTGTATTGGTCCCGCGTTTCCAGCCGGAATGCCGTGTGCTCGAAGGTGCGAAAGAGCTGACCGAATTCAGCTCCGACGATGAGGCTCAGTGGTCTCCCTCCTGCTCCATGTAGCGGCGGGCGTAGAACTTGAGCACTTCTTCGGGGATCTCGACCAGCGTCTCGTGGTCCGGCACCGGGCCGACGTCGGCGAGCGCCTGCGGGTCAACCACCTTCCACCCCTGAGCGAGGATAGGTCTTGCGGTCGGTGCGGTCGGTGGCGAACAGGGTAGGCGAGTTGCCTTCCTGGGACTCCGGGTCCTTGCCAAGGATTCGTGCGCGCATGGGCACTCCCTGATTGAAGGTTCGAGAAAGATTCGCGCTCCGCATCGTGCTTGCGGCTGTTCCCAGGAGTCAAGGGCGCGTCCCCCCGGGTCTTCAAAAGCGATCCGAACCAGCCATGATCATATTTGGTCCGACGTGCTGCCTTCGGGGTGTCCCGGGGGCAGGCCAGACAGGCCGACGAGGAAGATCAATTCGTCACTGAGCTTACCGATGAGCTCGCTCGGCCCGCCATGTCTCCGAGGGGATAGTGGGGGGTGCCCAAATGGCCCTCTGATCTGCCAGATGACCCCCTGGAAAGATCAACTTTGGCTCGTGGCCTCCCGCAGCTTGCGGAACTCCTCGGCGATGCCGTCGAGGGTGTAGTGCGCGTTCAGGCCGCTCGGATTGGGCAGGACCCAGACCGCGACGTCGCCCAACGGCTCCTCCTGTCGGCCGACCGACGCGCGCGGCCGGCCGAAGGCGGTCCGGTAGGCGCCGATCCCCAGCACGGCCAGGGCCCTGGGGCGCAGCAGGGCGACCCGTTCGGCGAGTGCCCGGCCGCCCTCGCGGAACTCGTCGGCCGTCAGCTCGTCGGCCTTGGCAGTGGCGCGGGCGACGACATTGGTGATCCCCAGGCCGAGCGCGAGCAGTTCCCCCTGCTCCTCGGGGCGGAACTGCCGGGGGGTGAACCCGGACCTGTGCAGGGCCGGCCAGAAGCGGTTGCCGGGGCGGGCGAAGTGGTGGCCGGTCGCGCCGGACCACAGGCCGGGGTTGATGCCGCAGAAGAGCACCCGAAGCCCTGGCCCACTGACGTCCGCGATGGTCGTGTCATGCGCCAGGGCCAGTTGCTCGGCGCTCGGCCGGAGGCTGGGACCGGTGTTGGTGGTGTTGGTGGTTTTCCGCACCTGCCAAGTCTGGCAGTCCGGCGCCCCGGCGGCGTGACGCGAGGCTGACATGATCGCTCAAGCCCTGCCGCTCCGCCGATGGCAACGCCGGCTGCGGGGACTCAGCCCTGGTTCTCCTGGGCCGCAAGGGGGTTGGTGTAGCTCTGGGCCGGCAGGCAGGTGGGAACGGTGCCGCGCAGCAGTCCGGACTGCCAGTCGCGGAAGGTGTTGCCGGGGGAGGTCCGGGCGAGGGGGAAGTAGAGGTAGAGGGTGTCTCCGGCGGGGATCCCCTCGGGGTTGACCTCAAGCAGGGTGCTCCGGCCCCGGTCGGTGAAGGTCAGCCCGGCCTGCTTGTAGTCGGCGGCGGGGGCGTCGGGCAGGCCCTTGAGGGCGGGGCCGTTGTTGACGACGCTGATGCCGTTGCCGCAGCCGGGGTCGCCGGCGTAGACATGGGCGCGGATGCCCAGTCGGTCCAGGTTGTGCTGGAGGCCGGCGAGGTCGATCTTGCTCTCGGCGTTGACGACGGCCAGCGTCACCACATGGTTGCTGCTCTGCAGGGTGTAGCCGACGGCGGAGATGGTGCCGACCGTGGCGGCGGGGCCGGAGGCCTGGGGGGAGGCCTGTGGGGAGGCGCTGACGGAGTGGCCGGTCAGCGAGGCGATGGCGACGCCGACGGCGGCCAGACCGGCCGGGATCGCGATCCGCAGGGCCAGGGCGCGGCGGCTGCGCGGACGCTTCGCAGGGGCGGGCTGGTTGTGCTCGGCCACGGTCTTCATCAGGTGTTCCTTCAGCAGGAGGTGCCGGCTGGGGGAGAGGTCCGGGTCGGCCGCGGCCGGCAGCAGCCGGGCCAGTACCTCCCGCTCGGCCTGCTCGGACCGGGGCTGGGGGGTGGCGTTCATCGGTGGCTCTCCCTGAGCGTCGTGGCTGCGGAAGCGCAGTCATCCAGTACCTGTCCGCGGGCCGCGCGGCGTTGCAGGTCTCCCTGGGCGGCGGAGGAGGCAGCGGCAGAGGCAGAGGCGGTCGCCGCCAGTTGCTTCTCGGTGAGTGCCTGCAGCCGCTTGCGGGCGCGGGAGAGCCGGGAGCGGATGGTGCCGACCGGCTTGCCCAGGGCCTCGGCGACCGCCGCGTGGTCCAGGCCCTCCCAGACGCACAGCGCGAAGACCTCCCGCTCGGCCGGGCGCAGCTGCTCCAGCGCGGCCTTGGCGGCGGCGAGCTGCGCGGCGTCGGCGATGCGGCCGGCCAGTTCGTCGGCGAAGTCCGGCACCACCTCGGGCGGGGGCAGCTGCGCCACGGCATTGGCGTGGCGGCGGGCGGCGCGGCGGGTGTTGCGCAGGACGTTGGTGGCGATGCCCAGCAGCCACGGCCGCAGGCTCCCGCCTTCGGGCTCCACCCTCGCCCGCAGCCGCCAGGCCTCCAGGAAGGTCAGCGAGACCACGTCCTCGGCGGTGGCCCAGTCCCCGGTGACCCGCACCGCGTACCGGTGGACGGCGCGGCCGTGCTCCTCGAAGATCTGCCCGAACGCTGCCGGACTGCCGGCCCGTACCCCGGCGCGTATCGAAATGCTCATGCCTTGCCCTGTCCGACTCGGCACCGCCGTTGCCGTGACCTGCATCACAGGGGCACGGCAACGGCGTCGGTCAGGCGGTCTCGGTCAGGCGGTCTCGATCAGGGGGTCCCGGTCACGGGGTCTCGATCGCGGTCGGGCCGACGACCGCGCTGAGCGGTGAGGTGTTCCGGTAGATGTCCGTCTCGTCGACCCGATAGTAGTAGGCGACGGTCGGTGAGCCGCTGGCGTCGGTGTACCCGGCCATGTCCGTACTGGCGAGCAGGGTGAAGGGGCCGTTCGGGGAGGTCGAGCGGTAGACGTCGTACTCGCCGCTCCCGGCTCCGTCCCAGTCGATGGTCTCGTTCCCGGAGTAGCCGAACAGCTGGAAGTGGTTCGGCGCCCCCGGCGGGGTGTAGTTCACCGGCTTCAGCAGGGCCGGCGTCACCGGGCTGACATTGCCGCTGGTGTCGTACGCGACGATCGCGTACGAGCTGTTGGGCGCGTAGGTGAAGGCCCCGGACGCGTCGACCCAGCTGCGGGCCAGCGGACTCAGCGTGGCCACCAGGTTGGCCGGCGCGTAGGCGTTCCAGCTCTGGGTGCCCCGGTAGATGCGGTAACCCGCCAGGTCCATCTCGACGTTCGGGGTCCAGCTGAGGCCGACCCGGTTGTCCGCCTCCTCGGGGAAGTGTGCCGCCTTGAACCCGGCCACCGCGTTCGGGGCGACCGTGTCGTAGGCCGCAGGGGCGTAGCCGAGCCGGACGTCCGCTCGGCCCTGGTAGACGGAGTAGTCCAGTTGGACCGTGTGGACGCCCGGGGTGAGGTTCAGGGTGAACCCGGCGCCGTGGTCGCGCTTCACGTCGCTCCACAGGTTGACCCGGCGCACGCCGTCGACGTACAGCCGCAGGCCGTCCTCGCCGGAGACGTTGAAGGCGATCGGGCCGCCGCCGCCGAAGTCGCGCTTCATCGTCCAGCGCGCGGAGAAGTGCCCGTTCGACAGGGCGATCCCGGCCGGGTGGCCGGCGCCCCAGTTGTAGTTCAGCGAGGCGCCCTCGCAGCGGGTCTTCCGCGCGGTTCCCCCCAGCCAGGTGTTCGCGTAGTACTGCGCGAGCCAACTGCCGTTCGCACAGGTCACCGCCGCCGCGTTCGCCGGGGCGGCCGCCGTCATCGGCAGCACCGCCCCGAGGACCACCGATGCCGCCAGTGCGGCCGTACGTGCCTTGCCTGCCATGCCAGTTCCCCCAAGTGCCGGCGGTGATCGAGCCGATGTGCCCGATCATTCGTCATATCCTGATCTTCACAGGGGAGTCAGGGCAAGTCGGTGGTTCACCCACAGCCCGGCGGAACCCCTCGGTCCGCCGGTCTCTTGGTCCGCCGGTCCGTCGGTCCCCTGGTCCGCCGGTCCGCCGGTCCGCCGACCCGGCGTCCACCGTTCGGTTGACGCCGGGGTTCAACCGAACGCCGCTCATGCCGGACCCCTCCGCCGCCGCAGGCTTGAGACATGCCGAACGACACCGCCATCCGGGCCCGAGGGCTGCGGAAGACCTACCAGGACGTCATCGCCGTCGACCATGTCGACCTCGACATCCAGCACGGCGAGATCTTCGCCCTGCTCGGCCCCAACGGGGCCGGCAAGACCACCGTCACCGAGATCCTTGAGGGCTACCGCAACCGCGACGCCGGGGAGCTGAGCGTGCTCGGGACCGACCCGGACCGGGCCGGCGCCGACTGGCGGCAGCGGATCGGGATCGTGCTCCAGAAGAGCGGCGACTTCGACCTGGTGACGGTCGAGGAAGTGCTCCGTGAGTTCGCCCGCTACTACCGCGCCCCGCGCGACCTGGACCAGGTCATCGGCGCGGTCGGCCTCACCGACAAGCGCCACACCCGTACCGGCAAGCTCTCCGGCGGGCAGCGCCGCCGGCTCGACGTCGCCCTCGGCATCCTCGGCAACCCCGAGCTGCTGTTCCTGGACGAGCCCACCACCGGTTTCGACCCGGAGGTCCGCCGACAGTTCTGGGACCTGGTCGCGGGCCTGCGGGACGAGGGCACCACCGTGCTGCTCACCACCCACTACCTCGACGAGGCCGAGCACCTGGCGGACCGGGTCGGGGTGGTCAGCAAGGGCCGGCTGGTCGACGTCGACACCCCCGCCCGGCTGGGCGGACGGCAGGTCGCCATGGCCACCGTGGGCTGGACCGGCCCGGAGGGGCCGACCGAGGTCCGGGTCGCCGACCCGACCCGGACGGTGCTGGAGCTGTCGGCCCGCTTCGGCGGCGAGGTGCCGGGCCTGGTGGTCCGCCGCCCCAGCCTGGAGGACATCTACCTGACCATGATCGGAGAGCAGCCGTGACCATCACCACGACCACCGGCACCAGCACCGCCCCGGGACCGCGCCAGACCGCCGCACCCCGCGCCGCCGCGCCGTCCGTCCTGCGCCTCGGGCTCTCCCGGGGCCTGCTGGAGACCCGCCAGTTCTTCCGCAGCCGGGGCCAGATGTTCTTCACCTTCTCGATGCCGGTGGTGATGCTGCTCCTGCTGTCCGGCATCTACCACGGCAGCTACGGCGACGGGGGCGTCACCACCCAGCAGATCTTCACCACCGGGATGCTGGGCGTCGGGATCATGGGCAGCAGCCTGCAGAGCCTGTCGCTGCAGATCGCCGGCGAGCGGCAGAACGGCACGCTGAAGCGGCTGCGCGGCACGCCGCTGCCGAAGTCCGCGTACTTCATCGGCAAGATGCTGTGCGTGCTGGTGTCCAGCCTCGGCCAGGCGGCCGTGCTGCTGCTCGTCGGGCGGCTCTGCTTCGGGGTGCGGCTGCCGGTGGACGCCGGGCACTGGCTCACCTTCGCCTGGGTCTACGCCCTGGGCGTGGCCGGCTGCTCGATGCTCGGCATCGCCTACAGCAACCTGGTCCGCAGCGCGGACTCCGGCGCGGTGGTGATGCTGCCGATGATGGTGCTCCAGTTCATCTCCGGGGTGTTCGTGATCTTCAGCCAGCTGCCCAAGGGGCTGCAGGTCGCCGCCTCCTTCTTCCCACTGAAGTGGATCTGCCAGGGCATGCGCTCCGCGCTGCTGCCCGAGGCGTACGCCAGGATGGAGCCTGCGGGAAACTGGGAGCCCGGCCGGACCGCCCTGGTCCTGGGCCTGTGGGCGGTCGCGGGGCTGGTGCTGTGCCTGACCACGTTCCGCTGGAAGGGTCGGAACGACGGATGAGTGACGACGGCGCGGGAGACCGCAGCACCACCCGGGAGACCGGCGCGGGCTTCCGGGCGGAGGAGCGGCGCTGGGAGCGCAACCTCTGGTTCCTGTGGCACGGCTGCTTCGCCCTGATGGCCGCGGTCGTCCTGGCCTGCCTGGTCGCGGACCGGGCGCCGGTCCTCGCGTACGTCCTGCTCGCCGCCATCTGCGTGGCCTACGCGGGTCCCTTCCGGGCCGGTCTGTGGCAGGAGGGCGGCTACCACCGGATCGGCTACCTGGTGGTCGCCCTGCCGGCCACCCTGGGACTCGGCTATCTGGACCCGAACGGACTGCTGATCCTCTACGTGGTCTTCCCGCACGTCTTCGCGGTGACCCGGAACGGACGGACGCGGCTGCCGCTGCTGCTCGGCCTCGCGGCCGGCTCGATCGCGGTGGCGCTGCACCACGACAGCCTGGTCGGCGCGCTGGCCGCGGTCCTCTCGGCGCTGCTGATCAGCCTGATCATGGGGGTCTTCACCCAGCTGATGATGCGTGAGGCCGAGCGCCGGGGCGAGCTGATCCGGCAGCTGGAGGTGGTCAGTGCCGAGCGGGACGAGGCCCACCGGCAGGCCGGGGTGCTGGCGGAGCGGGAGCGGCTGTCGCACGAGATCCACGACACCCTCGCCCAGGGCTTCACCAGCCTGCTGATGATCATCCAGGCCGCCGACAGCACCGTCGAGAAGGACCCGGCGACCACCCACGAGCGGTTGGCGCTGGCCGAGCGCACCGCCAGGGAGAGCCTGGCGGAGGCCCGCTCGCTGGTCGCCGCGCTGGCCCCGGCCGCGCTCCAGGGGATGCCGCTGGACCAGGCGATCACCCGGGTCACGGCCCGGATCGGCGAGGAGCTGGGGATCGCCGCCGAGGCGCGGATCCTCGGCACCCCGCGCGAGCTTCCGGCCGACGTCCAGGTGGTGCTGGTGCGGGCGACCCAGGAGTCGCTGGCCAATGTCCGCAAGCACGCCGCCGCCGCGAGCGTGGACGTCCGGCTGCACTACCGCGAGCGCAGCGTGCTGCTGGAGGTCAGCGACGACGGAACGGGGTTCACGGCCGAGTCCGGCGACGGCTCGTTCGGGCTGCGCGGGATGCGCGCCCGGGTGGAGCAGGTGTCGGGCACCCTGGAGGTCCAGAGTGCCCCAGGGGCGGGCACCACCGTGCGAGTGGAGATCCCGTGAGTGCCGCAGAGCCGACCGCCGAAGAGTCGCCCGTGCGCCGGATCAGGCTGCTGCTGGCGGACGACCACCCCGTGGTCCGGGCCGGACTGGCCGGGATGCTGGCCGCCGAGGAGGACCTCGACATCGTCGGCGAGGCGGCGGACGGCGACGCCGCCGTGGTCCTGGCCCGCGAACTGCTGCCGGACGTGGTGCTGATGGACCTGCGGATGCCGGGGACGGACGGGGCGACCGCGACCGCCCGGATCAGCCGGGAGCTGCCGCAGGTCAGGGTGCTGGTGCTGACCACCTACGACACCGACGGCGACATCGTCCGCGCGGTCGAGGCCGGCGCCAGCGGCTACCTGCTCAAGGACACGCCCCGGCGCGAACTCGCGGACGCGGTACGGGCGGCGGCCCGCGGCGAGACGGTGCTGGCGCCCGCCGCCGCGGCCATCCTGCTGACCCGGATGCGGACGCCGGCTCCGGTGCAGCAGCCGCTGACGGCGCGGGAGACCCAGGTGCTGGCGCTGGTGGGGGAGGGGCGCACCAACGCCGACATCGGCCGGGAACTGTTCATCAGCGAGGCCACGGTGAAGACCCATCTGATCCGGATCTTCCAGAAGCTGGGCGTCGACGACCGGACCGCCGCCGTCACCGCCGCGATGCGCGGCGGGCTGCTGCCCCCGGCCTGACCGCGATCTCCGTCCCGCCGGGCCGGTTCCGCTGTGTACGCTGAGCCGGTTCCGTGGACGTGGAATCAGCCGCGAAGGAGGGGTGGGTGGCCGAACGCCGAGTCACCGACGACAGCCGGGCGGGCGGGAGCGCCTCCGTCCGGCGGGGCGGGAACGGGACGCCGGCCCGGCCGACGCTGCAACAGGTCGCCCAGCTGGCCGGGGTGTCCCGGGCGACGGTCTCGCGGGTGGTCAACGGCGGGACCGGGGTCAGGGCCGAGGTCCAGACCCGGGTCCGGCAGGCCGTCGACGAGCTCGGCTACGTGCCCAACCCGGCCGCGCGGACCCTGATGACCCGGCGTCACAACGCCGTGGCCGTGGTGGTGGCCGAGCCCGAGAGCCGGGTCTTCACCGACCCGTTCTTCGCCCGGCAGCTGCGCGGCATCAGCAAGGAGCTGTCCGCCGCCGGGGTGCAGCTGGTGCTGCTGCTGATCGCCGACACCGGCGACTACGCCCAGGTCGGCGCGTACCTCGCGGCCGGGCACGTGGACGGCTCGCTGATCTTCTCGCTGCACAACGACGACCCGCTGCCCGCGATCGTGGACCGGCTCGGACTGCCCACCGTCTTCGGCGGCCGCCCCGGCTGGGTCGGGACCGAGGAGCACCCCGACACCGACGGGGTGCTCTACGTCGACGCCGACAACTTCGGCGGCGCCCGCACCGCCGTCGGGCACCTGGTCGACCGGGGCCGGGAGCGGATCGCGGTGATCACCGGGCCGCTGGACCAGACCTCGGCGCTGGACCGGCTGCGCGGCTACCGCGCGGTGCTGCCCGGCGCCGATCCGCTGCTGGTCGCCGAGGGCGACTTCAGCGCGGTCGGCGGCCGGCGGGCGATGGAGGAGCTGCTCGCCCGCCGACCGGACCTGGACGGGGTCTTCGTCTGCTCGGACCTGATGGCCTCGGGCGCGCTCACCGCGCTGCGCGCCCACGGCCGACGGGTGCCGGAGGACGTCGCCCTGGTCGGCTTCGACGACGTGGAGACCCCGGAGCTCTGGGGCGGGCCCACGCTGACGACGGTCCGTCAGGACATCGAGGGGATGGGCAGCCTGATGGCCAGACTGCTGCTCACCCGGTTGGAGCTGGTGTTCACCGGGAGGTCGGCGGAGGCCGCCGCGATGCGCCCGGTGGTGACCCCGGCCCGGCTGGTCGTCCGCTCGTCCAGCTGAGCCGGGGCCTTCGCGGCCTGCGGGCCGCGGTCGCCCGAAACGGTCAGTTGGCCGGGAAGTCGAAGTAGTGGAGGCTCGCGTAGGGCGGGTTGCCGCCGGCCTGGGAGACGAACTCCAGGTAGACGGTGTGGGTGCCGCTGGTCGCGGCGATATTGGCGGGCACGGTCTCCCAGGACGACCAGCCGCCGGTGTTGCCGACGGCGAAGCTGCCGATGGGCGGGTTCGACGGGTTGTCCAGCACCACGTCGACCAGTCCGCTCACCCCGCCCGCGGCCCCGGAGGCCACTCTGGCGTCGAACTGGGTCGAGCCGCTGCCGAAGTCGATGCCGGGATAGGCGAGGGTGTCGCCGTTGGCCAGTTGGGCGACCTGGTCGCCGTCCACGCCGGCCGGGTTCACGTCCCCGGTGGCCGCCGAGACGGTGACCGAGCCGGTGGCGGAGGAGTAGCAGTCGGCCGAGATCTCCGAGACCGCACTGGTGGCGCAGGCGGTGCCGCCGCCGGGGCCGGAGCCGGTGGGGGAGCTGGTCGGTGAGCTGCTGGCCGTAGCGGTGGGCGTGGGCGTGGGCGTGGGCGTCGGGGTCGGTGTGGGTGTGGGTGTCGGGGACGCCGTGCTGCCGGCGGCCTGCTTCTCGTAGACGGCGAACCAGGCGACGCTCATCCCCGCGCCCGAACTGGTCGCCGCCGTGGGCGAGGTGCAGCCGCAGATCGCGTCCGGGTAGGCGCCGCCGACGGCGACGTTGAAGATGGCGAAGAAGCCGTGGTCCACGGCGGCCTGCCAGGTGGCGACCGGGACCTGGCTCTCGTTGACCGAGAAGGTCTCGTTGCCGTCGAGGTAGAACCGCAGCTGCTCGGCGGAGGTGTCGGTGCGGTCCAGGATCACCGAGTAGGTGTGGTAGCCGGTCTGGCAGCCGGAGCAGGGCAGCAGACCGCTGCCGATCCCGGTGGTCTCGTTGCAGGGGCCGCCCGGGTCCACCCCGCAGTGGAGGGTGGACGAGTGCTCGCTGAGGGCGTTGACGTCCTCCATGATGTCCAGCTCGCCGATGCCGGGCCAGTTGGTCGCGCCGACCGGACGGGCCGCCGCGCCCAGGGCCCAGAAGGCCGGCCAGTAGCCGACGCCGCCGGCCGGGTCCGGCTGCTCGATGGAGGCGCTGAGCTCGACCTCGCCGCCGGGAGGCGCGGCGAAGTCGGTGCGCTGGGTCTCGACCCGGCCCGAGGTCCAGTTGCCGTTGGCGTCCTCGACCGGCTTGATCACCAGGTGCCCGTTGCCGTCCAGGTAGACGTTGCTGGTGGAGGTGGTGTTGCTCTCGACCTCGCCGGTACCCCAGTTGGCGGCCCCGCCCGGGTAGCTGGTGCCGGTGTCGTAGAGCCAGTCGGTGGTGGACAGGGCGCTGCCGGCCGGGCCGCTGAAGTCGTCGCTGAATGCGGTGGTCCAGCCGCTGGGGGCGGCCGGGACGGTGTCGGCCTGGGCGGTGCCGGCGGTGACGGAGAGTCCGAGCAGCCCTGCCAGCGGCAGGGCGAAGGCAGTGATCAGGGCCAGGGTACGGCGGCGCGGAGGGGTGGTTCTGCGCATGGTGGGGGCCTTTCCGGTCCGTGGAATCGATTCGTGAAGTGAAGCCTCGGCCTCGACCGGGTGGCCCTTGGCGTCACTTCGGAGAGGGATGCGGGTGGTGCCGGCGGCGCGGTTCCTCGGAATGTGCGGCTTGAGAGCGCTCTCAAGCCGCACTCGTGGGGGGCTCGGGGGACTCCTTGGAGTTCTGAAGCAGTGTCAGTCCTGGTCGGTGCCAGGTCAATACGGCCGACCGGCTTCAGAGGGTGAAGGCAGGCGGCCGGGTCGGTCGTTTCGTTCGCGGTCCAAGGCGACGGCAAATTTTGTTAAGGAACATGACAAGGCTATTGACGCTGTGTCATGCCAGTCCCTACCGTCCCAAGGGCGAGAACAAGTAAGGAAGTTTAACTAAATCAGCTCGTCGAACCGGAGGAGCCACCCCCATGGATTCACCAACCCGCAGGCAGAGAACACACGGTGACAGCCGGCGCAGCCGGACCCTGTTGGCCGCGGCGCTCGGCGGCGGCCTCGTCCTGGCCTTCGTGCCGGTGGTGGGCGCCCAGGCCGCGACCGCCGGTCAGCTCCGGGTGGACCAGGTCGGCTACGGCACCGGCGACACCAAGATCGCCTACCTGATGGCCGGCTCCTCGCTGTCCGGGGAGACCTACTCGGTCGTCAACTCCTCGGGGGCGACGGTTGCCAGCGGCTCGGTGACCACGACCAGCCGGGGCTCGTGGAACTCGGCCTACCCCGACGTCTACCCGATCGACTTCTCCTCGGTGACCGCGGCCGGCACCTACCACGTCGTCACCAGCGGTTCGTTGAGCCTGACCTCGGACACCTTCCAGATCGAGGCCCCGGCCACGCTCTACACCGGGCTGGTCAATGCCGGGGTCAACTTCTTCCAGAACCAGCGCGACGGCGCCGACGTCATCACCGGCGGCGCGCTCAACCGGCAGCCCTCGCACCTGAACGACGAGAGCGCGACGGTCTACCAGACCCCGGCCTTCATCGCCAACAGCGACGGCGGCACCGGCGACCAGTTCAACGGCAGCCTGACGCCCATCTCCGGTGCGGCCAAGGTCAATGTCGAGGGCGGCTGGTTCGACGCCGGGGACTACCTGAAGTTCACCTTCACCGCCTCCTACGCCGACGACCTGCTCTACTCGGCCGCCCGCGCCCTGGGCGCCGACGCCCCGGCCTCGCTGACCGCCGAGGCGCAGTACGGCACCACCTGGCTGAACAAGATGTGGAACCCCGCCACCAAGACGCTGTTCCTCCAGGTCGGCGTCGGCGCCGGCAACGAGTCCACCACCTACGGCGACCACGACGTCTGGCGGCTCCCCCAGGCCGACGACACCGACTCCGCCTCCACCGACATCTACATCAAGAACCGCCCGGTCTTCGAGGCCGCCGCCCCCGGCGCCAAGATCGACCCGGACGTGGTCGGCCGGGTCGCCGCCGCCTTCGCCTTCGCCGCCCAGGCGGACGCGGCGGCGGGCAACACCAGCGGCGCGACCACCGAACTGGCGGACGCCACCTCGCTCTACGCGATGGCCAACACCAGCCCGAGCGGCACCCTGGAGAGCGCCGACCCCGCGGCCTACTACCCCGAGTCGATCTGGCACGACGCCATGGAGCTCGGCGCCACCGAGATCGCGCTGGCGCAGCAGGACCTCGGCGACGCCTCCTCGGTCTACACCCCGTACCTGACCCAGGCGGCGACCTGGGCCAAGGACTACATCGCCGGCGACTCCGGCCAGGACACGCTGAACCTGTACGACGTCAGCGCCATCGCCCATGCCGACCTGATCACCGCGATCGCCAAGGCGGGGACCCCGTCCGGGCTGGCGGTGACCTCCGCCCAGCTGATCGCCAACCTCAAGGCGCAGGTAGCCTCCGCCGCGACCGTCGCCGCGGCGGACATCTTCCACGAAGGCGGTGACTACACCAACTTCGACGTCGACTCGCACACCTTCGGCTTCATCTCCACCGAGGCGCTCTACCAGAAGGCCAGCGGCGACACCTCGTACGCGGCCTTCGCCGACGAGCAGCGGGACTGGCTGCTCGGCGACAACGCCTGGGGCACCAGCTTCATGGTCGGCGAGGGCACCACCTTCCCCGACTGCATGGGCTCGCAGATCCCCAACATCCTCGGCAACGCCAAGGGCACCGGCCCGATCGACACCGGCGCCGTGGTCAACGGCCCGAACGACCCCTCCAACTTCACCAGCAGCAACCTCGGCGACCTGATGACCGGCATGGTCGACTGCGAGAACGACTCCTTCACCGCCTTCACCGGCCACGGCGGCGAGTACATCGACGACGTCCGCTCCTGGGCCAGCAGCGAGCCCGCGCTCGACATGAGCGGCAGCGCGGTCCTGGCCGGCGCGCTCCAGGCGTCGCTCAGCGGCGGCACCGTGAGCAACGACTTCACCATCGCGGCGGCGCCCGGCTCGTCCACCGTCACGGCCGGCGGCACCGCCGTCACCACGGTGAGCACCGGCATCGCCTCCGGCAGCGCCGAGAACGTGGCGCTGACCGCCTCCGGCGTACCGAGCGGGGTCACCGCCTCCTTCTCGCCGACCTCGGTGGCCTCGGGCGGCTCGTCCACGCTGACCCTGGCCAGCAGCTCCTCGGTGACGGCCGGTTCCTACCCGATCACCATCACCGGGACCGCCGCCTCCGGCAGCCACACCGCGACCTACACCCTGACCGTCAGCAGCGGCACGGCCGGGAACGACTTCTCGATCGCGGCCACGCCGACCTCCGCCTCGGTCACGGCCGGGAGCTCGGCCACCACCACCGTCAGCACCGCCGTCGCCTCGGGCAGCGCCGAGACCGTCGCGCTGACCGCCTCCGGCGCGCCGAGCGGGGTGACCGCGACCTTCTCGCCGACCTCGGTCAGCTCCGGCGGCTCCGCCACGCTGACCCTGGCGACCACCGCCGCGACCACGCCGGGGACCTACCCGGTCACGGTCACCGGGACCGCCGCCTCCGGCAGCCACACCGCGACCTACACCCTGACCGTCACCGCCGCGGCCTCCGGCGGCAACACCTACCTGGCCGCCTCGGCGGCCCTGGCCAACGGCGCCGCCGTGACCAGCTGCACCGCCTGCACCGGCGGCGAGAAGGTCAGCAGCATCGGCGGCGGCAGCGACGGCACCGCGACCTTCACCGGCGTCTCCGAACCCTCCGCCGGCAGCTACACCATGACGGTGTACTACCTGGCGGTCGGCGAGGCCAAGCCGGCCACCGTCACCGTCGACGGCGTCGCCCAGACGGTGAGCTTCCCGGAGACCTCCTCCAGCAGCTACTCCGTCATCGGTAGCTACACCGTCACCGTCAAGCTCAACGCCGGCAGCTCCAACACCGTCGAGTTCTCGGCCGACGGCACCAAGGGCGCACCCGACCTGAGCAAGATCACAGTCTGACGCCCGTCGGAGACCACCGGGCCCGGTCCCGCCACCAGTACGTGGCGGGACCGGGCCCGGTCCGCGCTCAGGCGCCGGTCAGCACGGACCGGCCGGCGGCGGCGCGGGCGGACCAGCGGCCCTCGTCCCGGGTGATCCGGATCGGGTGGTCGAAGCAGGCGCTGACCAGCTCGGTGGTCATGATCTCGTCGACCGGGCCCAGGCCCAGGCACTCGCCCCCGCGCAGCAGCAGGGCATGGGTGGTGCTGGCCGGTAGCTCCTCCAGGTGGTGGGTGACCAGGACGGTGGCCAGGGACGGATGGGCCAGCCGCAACTCGTCCAGCGCGGTCAGCAGTTGCTCGCGGGCCGGAAGGTCGAGGCCGGTGGCGGGCTCGTCCAGCAGCAGCAGTTGCGGGCTGGGCATCAACGCCCGGGCGATCAGCGTCCGTCCGCGCTCGCCCTGGGAGAGGGTGGGCCAGGGGGAGTCGGCCCGGTGACCGATGCCGAGGGTGTCGATCAGCCGCTCCGCCTGGGCGACCTGCTCCGCCGTGGGCCGCCAGCGGGGCGGCAGCTCCACCGAGTTGGTGAGTCCGGTGAGCACCACGCTGCGGACCGGCAGCCGCGAGCGCAGCGGATGACGGGGGTTCACATGGCCTATCCGGGTCCGCAGTTCGCGCAGGTCCACCTGGCCCAGTCGGTGGCCGAGGACCTGCACCTCCCCCCGGCTGGGGTGGTTGGTCGCGCCGAGCAGCGCCAGCAGGGTGCTCTTGCCGGCCCCGTTGGTGCCGAGGACGGCCCAGTGCTCGCCGGGATCGATGGTCAGCGAGATCGAGCGGAGCAGGTGGCGGCCCTCGCGGACCACATCGACGTCGACGGTGCGGAGCAGCGGCGCGCCGGGTGCGGGTGCGGGTGCGGGTGCGGCGTCGCTGTCGGTGGTGGTGCTCAACGCGTGGCCTCCTGGGCGCGGATGTAGTGGATGACGACTTCGAGGTTGTCCAGGGTCGCGGCGGTGGCGGCCGCGGCGTCCCCGGCCTCCAGGGCGGCGAGCAGGTCGAGGTGGGCGCAGGAGGTGTCGGGGAGGCCGGGCTCGTTCTCGATCATCTCGACCAGGGCGGTCCTGAGGATCGGCAGCGCGGCGGTGAACAGGTCGAGCAGTACCGCGTTGCGTGAGAGCTCGACCACGGCGAGGTGGAAGGCGAGGTCGGTGTCGACGAACTCGGCCGCCGCCTGCGGGCTGCGGGCCTGGTGCTCGGCGAGCAGTCGGCCCAGCTCGGCGCGTTCCTCGGGCAGCGAGCGCTCGGCGGCGAGCCTGGCGGCCTCGACCTCCAGTGCCCGGCGGACCTCGTAGACCTCCAGCAGCCGGGCCCGGCGCAGCCGTTCGTCGACGGTGTCGCGGCCGGCGGGGGTCCGGGCCACGAAGGTGCCGACGCCGTGCCGGACGTCCAGCAGCCCGTCGCGGGCCAGCAGCCGGACCGCCTCGCGCACCGAGGAGCGGCCGACGCCCAGCTCCCGCGCCAGTTCGGCCTCGTTGGGCAGTCGGTGGCCGACCTCCCAGCGTCCGCCGGTCAGCGCGGTGCGCAGGGCGGCCTCCACTCGGGGCACCAGCGGCCCGCGGCGCAGCTGCTCCAGTGCGAGCTCCATGTCCACCTCCGGGTCCGAGGCTAGCACTGGTCCTCAGACGTCTGAGGACAGAAATGCCTCATGGGAATACCTCGTGACGATTGCATGACATGTGAAGTTCACCGTCGTATGGTCGACGGGTCGGATCGGCATCACCCGGCGTCACTACGCTCCGCACGTACCGGTGAGAGTTCCCCCCGCCCGCACCGTCCTCTGGAGTCCCCATGCGTCCGATCTCCCGCACGATCTGGTCCCTGGTGTCCGCCACCGCCGTAGCCGCGGTCGGCGTGGTCGCCCTGCAGCCCCACGCCGCGCCCGTCGCGAGCAGCGCACCGGCTGCGCGGATCGCGGCCGGGCTCGCCTCCAGCTCCGTGCCGACCCCCGCGCACGTGGTGATCGTGATGGAGGAGAACCACTCCTACAGCGACGTCATCGGCGACACCACCGACGCCCCGTACATCAACTCGCTGGCGTCCCAGGGTGCGCTGCTGACCTCGTCGTTCGGGGTCACCCACCCCAGCGAGCCCAACTACATGGCGCTGTTCTCCGGCAACACCGACGGGCTGACCGCCGACACCTGCCCGGTCAGCGAGAGCACCAAGGCCAACCTCGGCTCCGAGCTGCTGGCCGCCGGCGACACCTTCAAGGGCTACTCCGAGGGCCTGCCGAAGACCGGCTCCACCACCTGCACCTCCGGCAACTACGCCCGCAAGCACTCGCCGTGGATCAACTTCAGCGCGATCCCCACCTCGGACTCGCTGCCGTTCACCTCCTTCCCCAGCTCCTCGAACTACGCCAGCCTGCCGACGCTGTCGTTCGTGATCCCGAACCTGAACGACGACATGCACAACGGCACCATCGCCGAGGCCGACAGCTGGCTGAAGACCAACATGTCCGCCTACGCGACCTGGGCCAAGGCCAACAACAGCCTGCTCATCGTCACCTGGGACGAGGACGACTACACCGAGAACAACCAGATCCCGACGCTGTTCGTCGGCCAGTCGGTGAAGCCCGGCACGTACGACGAGACCGTCAACCACTACAACGTGCTGGCCACGCTGGAGCAGATGTACGGCCTCACCGAGGTCGGCTCGAGCGCCACCGCCACCCCGATCACCGACATCTGGAACTGAGCAGCCCGCACCATGTGGAACAGAACACTGAGTCGACTGCCCCGCGGGCGACGGCTGCCGCTGCGCACCGTCGCCGCGGCGGCCGTCGTCCTCCTCCTGCTCGGCGGCGGCGCCGTCGCCGCCGAGAGCAGCAGCGGGAGCAGCGCCGCGCCCGTGGTCACCATCGGTGAGCACGGGTGCGGCGCCGTGCTGCCCCGGCCGGTGGCCGGGCACCAGCTGATCGACATCGACGACACCGCGCGCGACCCCGCCCAGGTGTACCTGATCGACCCGCGCGGCGGCGCGGTCTACGCCGAGCTGACCGACCTGCTGCCGGGCGCCACCCGGTCGCTGTCGACCACGATCGGCGCCGGCAGCTACGCCCTGCGCTGCGTGTTCAGCAACGGGGTGGTGCTGACCTCGGGCAGCTGGACGGTCACCGGCAGCGCGGCCGGGGCGGTCCCCGGCATCCAGCCGATGCCGGACCTCGCCCTGGGCGCCCCGGTCGCCGCCTACCGCGCCTACGTCGGCCGCAGCCTGCCCGGACTGCTCGCCGACAGCCGCACCCTGGACGCCGACGTGGCCGCCGGCGACCTGGCCAGGGCCAGGACCGACTGGCTCACCGCCCACCTCGACTACGAGCGGCTCGGCGCGGCCTACAACAGCTTCGGCGACTTCGACGACGAGATCAACGGGATGGCGAGCGGCCTGCCGCTGGGCACCGCCGACCCCTCCTGGACCGGCTTCTTCCGGATCGAGTTCGGCCTCTGGCACGGCCAGTCGGCCGGCGAGTTGCTGCCGCTGACGAAGGGTCTGGTCTCCGCCGTGCAGGGGCTGATCGCCGACTTCCCCAGCGAGGAGGTCGATCCGGGCGACGTGCCGCTGCGCAGCCACGAGATCCTGGAGAACGCGCTGCAGTTCCAGCTCACCGGCATCGCCGACTACGGCAGCGGCACCACCCTGGCCACCCTGTACGCCAACACCCAGGGCACCCAGGCGGTACTGGCCACCATCACCGGACTGATCACGGCGCGCGACCCGCAGCTGCTCGCCTCGATCGACCGGGGGATCGCCACGGTCCAGGGCGAACTGCTCGCCGACCACGCCGACGACGGCGGCTGGGTCCCGCCGTCCGCGCTGCCCCGGGCCCAGCGGCAGCGGCTCGACGGGGACCTCGGCGCGCTGCTCGAAAACCTCTCCAGCATTCCTGACCTGCTCACCGGACGGACCTCCGCATGACCGCCGCCCCGCCCCCGCCGACGCCGCCCCGCCCGGGGCGGCTGCCCCTACGGCGGCGCCGCCGATGCCCCCGCCGCCTCCCGGGCCGCCGGCGTGGCCCGCCGCGCCTTCCTGCGCGGGGCCGCGCTCGGCACCGTCGGCGCGGCCGTGCTCGGAGCCGCCGGGGTCGCCGCCGACCGCGCGGTCGCCGACGGCGGCACCCCGGCCGGGTCGGACCGGAGGATCCCCTTCGAGGGACCGAACCAGGCCGGGATCACCACCCCGCAGCAGGCCGCCGCCACCTTCGTCTCCTTCGACGCCGTCGCCCCGGACCGGGCCGCGCTGACCGAGCTGTTCCAGACCCTGACCGACCGGATCCGCTTCCTGACCAGCGGCGGCACCCCGCCCGACGTCAGCATCGCCTCGGTGCCCTCGGACAGCGCGACGCTCGGCCCGGTCGTCCCCAGCGACGGCCTGACCGTCACCGTCGGCGTCGGGGCCTCGCTCTTCGACGCCCGGTACGGCCTCGCCGCCCGCAAGCCGGCCCGGCTGACCACCATGCCGGTCTTCCCCAACGACGACATGGTCGGCTCCACCGAACTGCACGGCGACATCTCGCTGCAGATCTGCGCGGACTCCAAGGACACGGTGATGCACGCGCTGCGCGACATCGCCAAGCACACCCGCGACGGGATGCAGCTCAACTGGAAGGCCGACGGCTTCCACGCCGCGCCCCGCCCCAGCGGCACCCAGCGCAACCAGCTCGGCTTCAAGGACGGCATCGCCAACCCGGACACCACCGACGCCGCCAGCAACGACGCGCTGATCTGGGCGCGCGGCGGCGTCGGCGGTGAGCCGGCCTGGGCCGAGGGCGGCTCCTACCAGGTGGTCCGGATCATCCGGATGCTGGTCGAGTTCTGGGACCGGGTCTCGCTGCACGAGCAGGAGACGATGATCGGCCGCCGCCGCGACACCGGCGCCCCGCTCGACGGCACCGTCGAGGGCGACATCCCGGACTACGCCAAGGACCCGAACGGCCTCGGCATCCCGCTGACCGCCCATATCCGGCTGGCCAACCCGCGCACCAAGGCCACCGACGACCAGCAGATCCTGCGCCGGGGCTACAACTACGACCGGGGTGTCGACGCCGACGGCAACCTCGACGTCGGGCTGGTCTTCTGCTGCTACCAGCAGGACGTGCTGCGGCAGTTCACCGCCGTGCAGACCCGGCTGATCGACGAGCCGCTGGTGGACTACATCTCGCCGACCGGCGGCGGCTACTTCTTCGCGCTGCCCGGCGTCAGCGGGCCGGAGGACCACCTGGCCTCCGGCCTGCTGGCCTGAGGCCCCGTCAGCCTTCGGCTCCGGGGGTGGGACTGCCGGAGCCGCTGCCGGGCGGCGGGTGCGGCGTCTCGCACTGGGTCGGGTGCGGGGTGGCGCTGACATTGGAGGTCGGCATCGGGACCGGGGGTGTGGTCGCCGCGAAGTCGGCCGCCACCTGGGTGAAGCCGTAGGCGGTCTGCGGGACGCCGCTGCAGTCCCCGGCCCTCCCGTGGCCGGGGTCGGCGGCGGTGCACGGCCGGTCCCGGTCGACCGACCAGAGGGTGAGCCGGTTCATCCCCTGGGCCTTGGCGAAGGCCTCCACGGTCGCGAAGCCGGCGGGGGTCAGTGAGCCCCCGTCCTCCCGGCCGGCCGTGGCGACCAGTCCCTCGTGGGCGTAGGTGACGGCGCGGTCCCAGGGGAAGTCGGCCTCCAACTGGGTGTTGAGGTCCTGCAGGGCGGTGATCTGGGCGGCGGGGCCGGTGAAGCCCGCACCGCCGGTCCGGATCGAGACATTGCCGGGGACCAGGCCGCCCTGCGGGATGTCGGCCAGCGCGGCCGTCCCGTCGCTGGAGAGCCCGGTCGGGCCGCCCGGCAGGGTCACGGTGAAGAAGAGGTCCGGGTACTCCCGCTGGAGGATCCCGGCGGCGTCGATGTCGTTCGCCACCGCGGTCGGGTCCTTCAGTTCGGCCGCGCTCAGGTCGAGGTCGACCGCCGAGGCGTGGACGTACTCGATGGCGTCGAGGTCGGCTGCGGCGGTCGCGGCGGGGGTGCCGCACTCCGCCCCCAGGCTGGTGTCGCCGGTGCTGCCGAAGCTGAGCGCGAGATCGCCGCCGGCCGCGGCGATCTGGTTCAGCGCGGCGCCCAGTGCGGGCGGCGGGGCCGAACCCGGGCCCTGGAGGATGTGGACGCCGTCCCAGCTCGGGTCGCACTGGTGCTGCTTCCTGATCCCCTGGACGGAGGCCAGGTCCACCACCTTCTCGCCGGTGGCGGCCAGCAGCGCGGTGAAGTCCGGGGGAGTGGGGTCCTGTACGTCGTAGTAGGGGGCGGAGGCGTACCAGTTGGCAGCGAACTCGCCCGGCGTGGTGGTGCTCGCCCGGCTGCTGCCGGCGTTGAGCAGCACGCCCCCGATCCCGAGGGCCAGGCAGGCCGCCGCGGCCGGGAAGAACACCGAAGTCTTGCGCATCGCTTCACTCCTGTGGCCCGGTGCGGGCAGTGGGACGGCGGGGCCGTCGGGGGTTCGGCGTGTACACATCCACGGTGGCCCAGGGCCGTTCCGGGGGTCAAGGGTCTAGACCAATGAGGGAGGCCGCCCTCCGCTCCGCCCGGCCCGGCCCGGTGGCCGACCGGGCCGCCGCGGAGGGCTCCTGCAGCGCGCCCCCTTACGGAGCGGCCCGGCTGCGACCACACTCGAAGCGCGTCACCGGACCGGAACCGCCAGGCCGCTCGCGGAAGGACCGCCGGAATGCCCGACTCGACCCCGACCACGACCCCCGTGCCCACCACCGAGGACCCGCCCGGACCAGGGCTGCGGCGGACCCTGACGGTCTGGCAGGCCGTCGGCCTCTCCATGGCGCTGATGGCGCCCAGCATGGCCGTCAACATCAACCCCCAGGCGGCCGAGCCCAGCGTCGGCCGCGCCGTTCCGCTCGCCTTCCTGATCGCCGCCGTCGGCGTGCTGCTGGTCACCTACGTCTTCGTCCGGCTCTGCCAGTACTACCGGCACTCCGGCTCGGTCTACGCCTTCGTCGGCGCGACCCTCGGCCCGCGCACCGGCGTGGTGGCCGGCTGGGGCCTGATCGGCACCTACGTCTTCTACGGCGTCACCACCTCCTCCGTGGTCGGCATCTTCGGCATCTCCTTCCTCCAGCGGATCGGCGCCTGGTCGCACCCGCCCACCGACGCCCCGTTCATCCTCACCGCGATCGTGCTGGTCCTCTCCTGCTGGCTGACCATCTCCTCGGTCCGGCGCGGCACCAATGTGCTGCTCACCGTCGAGGGCGCGACCGTGGCGCTGATCCTCACCGTCAGCGCCGTCGTACTGGTCCGGCTGCTGCTCGGCAACGCCCCGGCCGGGCACCGGTTCACCATGTCGGTCTTCGCGGTCCCGCACGGCACCGCGCCCTCCGCGCTCTTCCTCGGTGTGGTCTTCGGCTTCCTCTCCTTCGCCGGGTTCGAGGCCGCGTCCACCCTCGGCGAGGAGTCGGTCAACCCGAACCGGGACATCCCGCGTGCGATCCTCGGCACCACCCTCTTCGGCGGGGCGTTCTTCGTGGTCGTCACCGCCGTCGAGATGATGGGCTTCGGCACCAACACGGCCGGGACCGGCGCCTTCGGGGCCTCCACCTCGCTGGTCGGCGACCTCGGCGGCAGCTACCTCAGCCCCTGGGTCGGCAATGTGGTCACCCTCGGCGCGACCGTCAGCGCCTTCGGCTGCTGCCTGGCCTGCACCGTCGGCTCGGCCCGGCTGCTGTTCGCGATGAGCAGGGACGGCTTCGGCGAGCACGGCCTCGGCCGGGTCTCCGGGCGCGGCACCCCGGCCCGCGCGGCCGTCGTGATCAGCACCACCATGGCGGTGATCCTCGGCCTGTGCATCACCGCCTTCTCCGCCGTGCCGGAGTCCACCTTCGTCTGGGGCGGCACCATCGGCACGCTGATCCTGCTCGTCGCCTACGGCCTCACCACCATCGGCGCGATCCGGCTGATCTTCGTCCAGCGGCGGATGGCCGTCCCGATGTGGCAGGTGGTGATCCCGCTCGCGGCCCTGGCGCTGCTCGGCTACACCCTCTACCGCAACGTCATCCCCTACCCCTCGTCAGGTCCCGGGCACTGGTTCCCGATCGTCGCCGGCGGCTGGCTGCTGGCCGCGATCGTCGCCGTCCTGCTCGCCCCGGCCACCGCCCGCCGCCTCGGCGGACGCCTCACCGCCTCGGAGGGGCTGCCCGGCGGCCCTGACTGAGGGCCGCCGGTTCCCGTGGCATAGCGTCGGAGGATGGACGAGATCACTACCGAACGCCTCCGCCTCCGGCCGTTGACCAGCTCCGAAGCCGACGTGGACTGGTGGGTGCGGCTGCACGCGGACCCCGAGGTGAACCGCTTCGTCGGGAGCTACACCCGGGAGACGGCCGTCGCCCGGCTGGAGGGCATCGAGTCCCAGTGGGCCACGCGCGGCCACGGCCTGTGCGCGGTCGAACTGCGGGCGACCGGGGAGGCCGTCGGCCGCTGCGGACTGAACTGGTGGGAGCAGTTCGACGAGACCGAGGCCGGCTGGACGTTCGCGCGCGCCCACTGGGGCCACGGCTACGCCACCGAGGCCGCCCGCGCGGTCGTCGACCGGGGCTTCGCCGGGCTCGGCCTGGAGCGGATCACCGCGATGATCCACCACGGCAACAGCGGCTCGGTCGCGGTGGCGGAGCGCCTCGGCTTCACCCGGAGCCGTGAGGACGTGCTCCACGAACGCCCGGTCACGGTCTTCGCGCTGGACCGGGCCACCCACGCGGCGGGCTGACGCTCCGGCGAATCCCGGGTGCGGCCGGTCGGCGGTGATCGCTAGGCTGCGGTGGACAGCGCGGGGTGCGGCGCGGTGAACGGCTGGGGGAGGCACGGGCCATGTCGGTCATGAGGATGCAGGCGACCGGGGAACTGCTGACGCTGGTCGACCCGCGACAGGCGGCCCGCGTCCGGATTCGGCTGGCGGCGGCGGGACACACCCCCACGATGGCGGAGCAGCAGAGTACGTGGCAGCTGCAGTGCACCTTCCAGCAGTCGCCGCCGTCGACCCTGCTGTGGCTGCTGGAGTGCGACGACCCGGTGCTGAACACCGCCCTCTTCCACGTCCGGGCGCTCGGTGACGCCATCCGCCGGGACATCCTGGCCGGGGTGCCCTTCGACTCCGCCCGGACCGAGCCGGTCCCGGTCACCGACGAGCTCCGGGCGGTGGAGCACGGCCGGGGGCGGGACCAGCTGTTCGACCTGCCACCGCAGACCGCCGCCGAGCTGATCCCGAAGCTCCGGGCGGCCGGCGCGGCCCGTCGGCCGAAGACCTGCCGGTCGCTCGCGCGGGCCGTGCCGCGCGCCGAGTGGGGGCTGGTGGCCGAGGCCGACGCGCGGGAGCCGCTGCCCGGCTACGCCCGCTGGGCGCTGGCCTGCCACGTCAACTGCCCGCAGCCGCTGCGCTCCCGCTTCGGCGACCACCCCAAGTTCGCCCACCGGCTGCGGCAGGCCGGGGTCCTGGTCGACGTCGAGGACTACCTGACCGGGCAGTCGGCGGCACGGGCGCTGGTCTCGCTCGGCGCGCTGCTGCGCAGCGACTCCACCCGGGGTCGGCGGGTCCGGGAGGAGTTGACGCTGCTGGTGCGGGAGCAGCTCGGCGGCCACGTCGAGGCCTGGGCCGTGCTGGCCCAGCTGCAGCCGACCTTCAGCGGCACACTGCCCGAGCTGATCGTGACCGCCTCCGCCATCGCCGGTCCGCCGCCGGCGGACGAACTGGAGGAGGACGAAGCGGGGGAGACGTACGGGCGCGAACGGCGGGCCCCGGCGGGAATCGAACCCGCGTGATCCGGTTCTGGAGACCGGTGCGACTGCCTCTGCGCTACAGCCCCGCCGCTCGCGCGGGCGACTCTACCCGTACCCGCTGCACCCGCCGTACTCGCCTCACCCGATTCCGCAGGGGAGCGGTCCGATGACCTTCGACCCGCACCGGGCCCCGCGCCTCCACGTGGTGGACCCCACCGACCGCCGCGCGCTGGAGCGCTGGCAGCCCGCCGCGCCGGCGGTCATCGCCGAGGCGCGACGGCTCAAGGAGGCCGCGCTGCTGGACTTCGGGCTCACCCAGTCCGCCGTCGGCTCCTGGCTCTACGCCAAGTGCCGGCACCAACTGCCCACCACCGCCGTCGACACCGCCGCCGTGGTGGCCTCCGGCGACGGCACCTGCCTGCTGCTCTACAACCCGGACTTCTTCGTCGGCCTGGGCCTGGACGGGGTGAAGTTCGTCCTCTTCCACGAGGCCCGGCACCTGGTCCAGCGCCACCTCCAGTACGAGCCCGAGCTGCAGGCGGACCCGGTCTTCCGGCTGGCGGCCGAGGTGACCATCAACCACGTGGCGCTGCTGCGGCTGGGCCGGAGCGGGTTGCCGCTGCTGGACGGGCGACCGGTCGGGATCGACCCGCGCGAGGTGCACGCCGGCTATCAGCGGGACCTGGCCGCCCAGGGGTTGGAGTCGGTGCCCTACCCGCGCTTCGTGGAGACCGACCACGGCTGCTACGCCGAGCTCCGGCGGATGACCGACCCGCCGGTGGCGGAGCAGGGCTGCATCCACCAGGACGGGGAGGCGGTCCCCGCCGACCAGGAGACGGTGGACGGGGTGGTCTCCGCGGTGCTGCTGAACGCCCTGCTGGCGGGCGTGCGCGGGAACCGGGTGGCGGAGGCGGAGCTGGGCGAACTGATGCGCCGGAGCGAGGGCGGCTCCGAGCGGACCGCCCGGATCTGGGGGCGGCTGGGCGTGGGCGCGCTGCGCGGCGAGACCGCCCGCACCGGACGGGTGGACTGGTGGCAGCGCTGGCTGGTGGACGTCCTCGGGTCGCGGCTGCGCGAGGGCGAGCGGCTGGTCTACCCCAGGAAGCGCGGGGCGATCCTGACCGCGCTCGGCCACGACCCGATGCTCTCCCGGCGCGGGCCGCTCCGGGAGCGGGTGCTGGTGATCGCCCTGGACACCTCCGGCTCGATGCCGCAGTCGGTGGTCGGCTGGCTGACCGGGCTGGTCGGCTCCATCGACGGCGTCCGGGCGCACTGGCTGTCCTTCGACGGCGTGGTCATGCCCTTCCGCCCCGGTGAGCGGGTCCGCGGCGGCGGCGGGACCAGCTTCCAGGCGGTCGCCGACCACATCGAGGGCCGCACCGCCGTCCAGGGCGCCTTCTTCGAGGAGAAGCCGGACGCCGTGATCGTGCTCACCGACGGCTACGCCCCGCACATCACCCCCGCCGAGCCGGACAAGTGGATCTGGCTGATCACCGAGGGCGGCGACGACTGGCCCGAGGTCCACCGGCCGCCGATGGCCTGCCACCGTGTCATGACAGGAGAGCAGTGACCGCCAACCCTCCCGCCCCGGCCAGCGAGCACTCGCGGCTGGAGCGGTTCATCGACGCCATGATCGACCTCGGGCTGACCGGCCAGGTCTTCGGCGAGCACGGCATCGGCAAGACCGCGACCTTCTTCAGCCACATCCCGGCCGCCCGTCCGGACGCCGTCCTGGTCTTCGTCCCGGCGGCCAACCTCACCCCGGACGACCTGCTCGCCAACGCCCCGGTCCGCGACGCCTCCGGCGGGCTGGTGCTCCGTCAGCTGATCATGCGTCAGCTGAAGCCCGGCAGGCCGTTCGTGCTGCTGATCGACGACTCGCTGCAGGCCGGCGAGACCATCCAGTCGCAGCTGATGCAGATCGCCTGCAACTGGACGCTGGGCGAGTACGACCTGCGGGCGCTCGGCTGCATCGGGGTGTTCCTCACCGACAACGAGTCGCTGGCCGAGACCTCGGCCCGGCGCAGCGACCTGGCCATCCTGGACCGGATGACCACCGTCAGGATCGGCGCCAACGACACCTCCTGGCGGGCCGCGCTCGCGGACCGGTTCCCGCAGTGGGACCTGCGGCCGGTGTTCGGGATCTGGGCCGCGCTCACCCCCGCCCTGCGGCAGCTGCTGTCGCCGCGCACCCTGGAGCACGTCCTGGCCAATGCCCGCGAGGGCTTCCCGCTGGTCTGGGGCCTGCCGCTGGTCAACGGCGAGCGGCTGCGGCTGGCCGAGCCCGCCCCGGGCGGCCGGGGCGCGCCCGGGGCCGACCGCACCCACGAGATCCTGGACCGGATCGCCGCCGCGCTCGGCACCGACAACCCGGCCACCGTCGCCGACCCGGTCCGCCGGGTGGTCCGGGCCGCGCTGCGCAACCGCTGGACGGTGCTGCTCCAGGGCCCGCCCGGCTGCGGCAAGACCGAGATCGTCCGGCAGCTGGTCCGGGAGGAGCTCGGACGCGAGCCGCTGTACTACTCGATGCCGGTCACCAATGTCGAGGACCTGTGCGCGCCGGTGCCCACGGCGGACGGAACGCTGGACAACCTGCTCGCCGTCAACTTCACCGGCAGCGAGCCCAAGGCCATCGTCTGGGACGAGTACAACCGTCCCAAGGACAAGGCGGCCTTCGCCAAGCTGATGGAGATCACCCAGGAGTGGTCCCTGGCCGGGCAGCCGATCCAGGGCCTGCGGGGCCAGATCGCCCTGCAGAACCCGCCCTACCACCTGGGCCGCAAGCTCCAGGTGGCCCGCAACAACATCGCCCAGGCGACCAGGTTCACCGCCTCGCTGGTGGTCGACCCGGCGGACATCCCCGCCAACGAGTGGCTGATCGCCCGCTACGGCCCGGTCGCCGAGACCGTGCTGGAGTGGTGGAAGAACGACATCGACGAGGAGGGCCGGGCCTGGATCACCAAGCGGACCCTGGAACGGCTGATCAAGCTGCACGGCCACGGACTGCCACTGGAGATCGGCACCGTCTACCTCGGCGACGGCGAGTACGCCCCGGTCCCGCTCACCGCGCTGACCGACCGGCTCAGCCGGCGCACCGTCACCGGGCTGCGCGAGCTGGCCGCCGACGCGGCGGGCTGGGAGGCCAGGCTGGTGCGCGCGGGCGAGGACTCGACCGAGGGCGGCAACGACACCGACCTGGTGCACCAGGTGATCGCCAACGCCGAGCTGTCACAGCTGCGCAAGCACCGGGCGACCGTGGTCCGGCTGGTGGCCCGGCTGCCCCCGAAGCTGCGCTCGACCTACCTGGTCGGGGCGACCGAGCAGCAGCAGCGCTTCTGGATCGAGGTCTTCGCCGCCATGCCCCGGCACCCCCGGCCCGGTCGGTGGCGCCTCACCAGTCGGCGACCCGGTAGTCCTTGAGGAAGACCCCGGACAGCGGCTCGCCCGCCTCGCCGCGCACGATCGGGTCGTAGACCCGGGCGGCGCCGTCCACCACGTCCAGCGGGGTGCGGAAGCCCTCGTCGGCGATCCGGTCCCGCTTGGGCAGCGGGTTCTCGTCGGTGATCCAGCCGGTGTCCACGCTGGCGAGGTGGACGCCCTGGGCGGCCAGCTGCTCCGCGCTGGTCCGGGTCAGCATGTTCAGTGCGGCCTTGGCCATATTGGTGTGGGGGTGGCCGGCCGTCTTGTTGCGGACCGCGAACCGGCCCTCGACGGCAGTCACATTGACCAGGTAGCGGCGCGGGTACGGGGACGCCAGCAGCAGCGGCAGCAGCCGGTCGCAGAGCAGCGCCGGGGCGATGGCGTTGACCAGGTGGGTCTCCAGCAGCTCGGCCGGGTCGAGCTGCCCCAGCCGGGCCGACCAGGAGTTCTCCGAGGCGGTGTCGGGCAGCAGGCCGGACTCGTCCACGGCGGCCCCGGCCCCGGCCCCGCCCGCGCCGACGGCGGCCGGGAGCAGCAGCCGCCAGTCGCCGGGCGGCGGCAGGACGCGGCCGAGGCGGAAGCCGGGGGCCTCCAGCAGCGCCCGGACCGGGGCCCCGGCCGGCAGCGGCTCGTGCTCGGCCCGGGCCAGCGGCTCGTAGTTGCCGGGCGGACGGCGGACGGTCTGCGCCGCGTTGTTGACCACGATGTCCAGCGGCCTGCCCTCGGCCCGCAACTGCTCGCACAGGCCCAGGACCTGGCGCGGGTCGCGCAGGTCGATGCCGACCACGGTGATCCGGTCCAGCCACTCGGCGCTGCCCGGAGCGGCCCGGAACCGGCGGACGGTGTCCCGGGGGAAGCGGCTGGTGACCATCAGTTCGGCGCCGTCGCGCAGCAGCATCAGCGCCAGCTGGAAGCCGATCTTCACCCGGCCCCCGGTGAGCAGCGCCCGCCGTCCGCGCAGGTCGGTCCTGGCCTCCCGGCGGGCCAGGTTCTCGGCCGCGCAGTCGGGGCAGAGCAGGTGGTAGAAGGCGTCGACCCGGGTGAACGGGGACTTGCAGCTGTAGCAGAGCCGGGGCCTGCGGTAGCTGCCGACCGGCTCCGGCCGCTGGGCCGGCACCGTCAGCGGGGCGTCCATCCGCCGCAGTTCGGCGCCGGTCGCGGTGGCCCGGACCAGCTCGGCCTCGGCCGCGCGGACCGCCGCGCGCCGGTCCTGCCGACGGCGGTGCCGCCCGTCCCGGGCGAAGGAGGAGGCGACCTCCTCGGCCAGCAGCCGCTGCGGGTCGTCCGCAGGCAGCGCGCGCAGCTTGCCGACGGTGCGGTGGAAGGCCTCCCACTCCTCCGCGTCGATCGGACCCGCGTCGGGCTTGGTCACGCTACTGCCGTCCTCGCGCTGCTCTGCTTCGATGGTGAGCCGGGCCGGATTCGAACCGGCGTGGTCCTCGATGAAGTCGAGGTGCGTCTGCCTCTGCGCTACCGGCTCCCGGGGTGACGGTACGACGGGGTGTCCGTCGCTGCCCGGCCGACCGGATTCGAACCGGCGTGCTCCGCGATGCCGTCGCGGCGCGCCTGCCTCTGCGCTACGGCCGGACATTGCCGATGATCCTACCGCGCGGGCGGGGTGGTGCTCGGGCGGCCGGATTCGAACCGGCGTGACCCACTTTGGCAAAGTGGTACGACTGCCTCTGCGCCACACCCGAGCACGCCGCAGTCCATTCCTCGGCCTGCGCCAACGCGCCTCGCGCCGAGAGGAGTTCGCGGCGCCGCTGGTGCGGCGGCGCGGGGGAGCGGTGGCCGTCGCGGCGGCGTCGCCGGGCTATGTCGCCGGAGAAGTGGCCCCCGCTGGTGGTGCCGGTCCGCCCGAGGCCCAGCGGTACCCGGCGGGCCAGGGCCTTGCACTGGCCGGGCAGCAGCGGCGCGTCCGTGCCGACCACGACGATCACCGAGCCGGCCCCGCCGGGGGCGAACCGGTGGGTGTCCTCCATCGGGTCGTCCGCCCGCAGCTCCCGCCCCACCGGGACGCCGCCGACCACGAGTTCGCCATCGCGGTCGGGATGCCGGCCGTCGGCTGCGCCTGCTACTACGCCTACCTCCACCCGCGCCGCGCCGACCGCTGGACGATGCCCGACCCGGTCCGCGAGGAGGACCGGTCCCCGGTCGGGCTCGGGTGAGCCGGCTCGGGTGATCGGCTAGGGTCGCTCCCCGTGACCACCACCCCGCCCTCGTTCGCCAGCGAACGCGAGGCCCTCGGCGCCTTCCTGGACCGGCAGCGGTCCGCCCTGCTCCGCAAGGTGGAGGGGGTCTCCGACGCCGATGCCCGCAGGGTGCCGACGGCGAGCTCGCTGTCCCTGCTGGGACTGCTCAAGCACGCGGCCCTGTGGGAGCGCCGGTGGTTCCAGGTCATCTTCGCCGGGCGGGTCCTCCCCGGGGAGTGGCCCGAGGAGGGCGCGCCGGACCCGGACGAGGAGGACTTCCGGGTCGACGGGCGCGACACCGTGCGGCAGTGGGCGGTCTACTTCGAGGAGCAGGCCGCCCTCTCCCGGGAGATCGCGGCCGGTGCGGAGCTCGACGACTGCTGCGCCCGGCCGGCGCAGGCGCACCGCTCGCTCCGCTGGGTGCTGCTGCACCTGATCGAGGAGACCGCCCGGCACGCCGGCCACGCCGACATCATCCGGGAGACCCTGGACGGAAGCCGGGGCGTCTGACCGCGCCCCGCTCCGGGCGCGGTCTCAGTCCTTCGGCCGCAGGACCGGAGGCTGCACGGCCGGCGCCTGCGGTTCCGGTGCTGCCGCACTCTGTGGTGCCGCATTCTGCGGTGCGATCGCCGGCATCGGCTGGGCCGAGACGAGGTGCGCGAAGACCACGACGTTGCTGGTGTACTCCTGCGTCTTGCGGTCGAAGTGCCCGCCGCAGGTGATCAGGTGCAGCTCGGGCACGGACGCGTCGGAGTAGATCGAGTTGTCGAAACCGGAGCGCGCGATCACCCGGACCGAGTCGACGGTGAACTGCGCGGTGCTGTGGTCGGCCCGCTGGACATCGATGGTGTCCCCGCGCTTGACCGAGCTCAGCGGGTAGAACACGGCCGGGCCGGTGTGGGTGTCGACATGGCCCACGATCAGCGCGGTGCCGACCTCGCCGGGGGTCACCGAACCGTCGTACCAGCCGGCCGTGCCCGGCTTCGAGAACGGCGGGGTGTCGATGGTGCCGTCACTGCGCTGGTCCACCACCATCAGCGGGGCGTGCACGCCGAGACGGGGGATGTCGATGCGCTCCGGAGCGGACTCGGGCAGGCCGTCGACGGAGACGCCGCGGTAGGGACGGACCGCGGGGGAGGGCACGGCCGGCGCCTGGGCCGCGGAGTTCACGGGGGCCGGAGCCGCCGCCGGAGCCGAGTGCTGGCCGCAGCCACTCAGGCAGAGGATGGTCGTCGCTGCGAGCAGCGCGCAGGTGGCCGCGACCGGAGTGCGGTCACGACCACCTGCGCTGATCATGCTGTCAGCCACCGATGTGCGAGGTCAGCCGAGCGACCGAGTTCGCCATGGCGCCGCCACCGGCCCAGACGCCGCCGTGGGGGTGGCCCCAGCCGCGGTGGCCGTGGTGGTGGTGACGCCAGCCGTCGTGGCCCCAGCCGTCGTGGCCCCAACCGTCGTGGCCCCAGCCATCGTGGCCCCAGCCGCGGTCACCGCCACTCGGACCGTCGGCGGGTGCGACGGCAACGTGGGAGACGACGGCCGGCGCGGTCGCGGCGTAGACCGGCGCGGCAGCACCGAACGCGAGGGCGAGCACGGCGACAGTCGTACCGGCGGTGCGTAGAACGTTCATGCATTCCTCCGAGATGGGGACTGATGTGAAGGTCCGGGATGCTGGTGCATCCGCTGGACTGACTACATCGTGTGCACGAGGAATGACGATTCGTCACCTGGGCGCGGCCGAAAGGGCCGCAGATGCCCCGGTTGGCCGGATGGGGCGGGTCCAAGCGAGTGAACAGGGGCCTGCCACGGCCGGTCCCCACCGCCGCTGACGTGCGTCTTTCCGGGATCCGGGGCTCGTGCCCCGGCGAGCCGGGGCTGCTGATGGGCGGTCAGGCCAGTGGTCAGGCCGGCGGTCAGGTCAGCGGCCCGGTGACCGGCAGCACCACCTCGCAGGGGACCGGCAGCGGGGCCGCCGGGTCGAGGGCGTTGAGCATGTCGGTCAGCGCGATCGGGTCGTAGGCGATCTCCAGGTGGTCGGCGGCGTCGAGCAGGCACTGGTTCTGCAGGGTGATGTCCGTGACGTTCGGCGCGGCCGGCAGGAAGGCGTTGGTGTACGGGGTGACCACCTCGTCGTCGGTGGTCTCGATCACCGTGTACTGGACGCTCGGCACCGTCTCCCCACCGGAGTTGAGCGCGGTGAGGAACGCCGATCCCTGCTCCTGCTCCACGCAGGCGGGGCAGGCGCCGGAGCCGGTGAGGAAGCTGTTGGCCGGGTCGAGGATGCCCAACTGCTTTCCCAGTTCCGTGATTCCGTCCAGCGTGGTGCCGTTGTTGCTGGGGGCGAGCGCCACCAGCTTGTCGACGGTGGCCGCGCCGCCGAGGTTCTTGATGTAGTAGCGCGGCATCATCCCGCCCTGCGAGTGGCCCACGATGTCGACCTTCGCGGTGCCGGTGGCGGTCAGCACCTGGTTGACGAAGGTCGCCAGTTGGGCCGCCCCCGACTCGATCGTCCCGGTCCCCTGGATGTCGGAAGTGGCGCTCGCGCCGCCGTAGTTGAAGGCGAAGACGCAGTAGCCGGCATCGGCCAGCAGCGGGGAGGCGGCACCCCAGTTGTCGTTCATGTTCTCGAAGGTGCCGTGCACCAGCACCACCGGGTAGGGATGGGCCGCCGTCGGTCTGCAGGACCAGTCGTCGGCCCCGGCCGGAGCCGTGGTGGGACTGGCGAAGCCGGCCAGGAAGCCGGTGGAGAAGTGGTAGTTGACGGGGTAGTCGGCCGCCGCGGCGGGCTGGACCCCGGACAGGGCGAGCCCGGTGGCCGCGGCCGCCGTCGTCGCGAGCAGCCGCAGCGCGTTCCTGGTGCTGGTGTTCATATCCCTGACCGTCCCTTGTCGTGGATTTCCGGATCCGATTGGTTCGCCGTCGAGCGGGAAAGCAGCCCCGGTGAACAGGCGGTGACGCTAGAAGTGGAGAGCGGGCCCGTCAACGGTTTCCACAGGCTTCGGGAGAAGAGTACGAGCGGGTGCCAGAAATGCTGCGGCGACGCCTCCGGCTTCTGTCACCGGAGTGAGCGGATTCGCTCGGGCCACCCGTTCCCGGCCCGCCGCCGCCCGGTCGGCAGTCGGCCCCGGCCGCCAACGAACAGCCATGTCAGAACTATTGACTGACCAGTAACATCGCCGCATAATCGCGTCGGACGGTCCTGCCCGGGAGAGGGCGGGCCCCGAGGAGGGGGCGACGGGTGACCGGACGCCGGACGGTTCTGCCACGCCATTTCGCGGCCGAGATACGAAAAGAGCAGGAGAGCCTGGCGGCCGAGATCATCCGCGAGATCCGGCTCCATGTCCCCGAATTCTCCCGGCCATTGACCGGGAAATTCGGCGCCGGAATGCAGGGCGGTGTGGAGACCGCGCTCGCCGAGTTCGCCGACCTGGTCGCGGGCCGTGCCGCCGACGTGGCCTTCCCCTGCTCCTCCGACGCCCTCGGCGAGGAGCACCTACGGGTCTACCGCGCGCTGGGGCGCGGCGAGTTGGCGGAGGGGCGGAGCCTGGACGCGCTGCAGGCCGCCTACCGGCTGGGCGCCCGCGTCGCCTGGCGGCGCTACGCCGACGTCGCGCGCCGGGCCGGACTCGGACCCGAGCTGGTGGTGGTCCTCGCCGAGGCGGTCTTCGCCCATATCGACGAGATCGCCTCGGTCTCGGTCCAGGGGTACGCCGAGGCCAAGGCGGACCAGGCCGGATCACTCGGCCCGCGGCGGCACCGGCTGCTCGGACTGCTCGTCGGCGGCGCCCCGGCGGAGGAGGTCCGGCAGGCCGCCGCCGACGCCGACTGGCCGCTGCCGGAGCGGATCGCCGTCGTGCTGCTCGGGCCGGCCCCGGCCGCCGGGAAGGGCGAGCACCGCGCCCACCTGCCCCCGCTGGTCCTGGCCGACCTGCATGCGCCGGAGCCCTGCCTGCTGCTGCCCGAACCGCTGCGCTGCCTGCGCGACCGCGCGGTCCGGGCGCTGCTGCACGGCAGCGGCGCCGTCGTCGGACCGACGGTGCCGCCCGACCGGACGGCCGACTCGCTGCGCTGGGCGCGCGCGGCGCGGGCGGCGCTGCCCCCGGGGATCGGACCGGCGCCGCTGCTCTGCGACGACCGGCTGCCCGACCTGCTGCTGCTCGGTGACCCGCCCCTGGTGCGGCTGATGGCCGAGCGCCGACTCGCCCCGCTCGCCGAGCTGACGGCCAAGCAGAGCGAGCGGCTCGGCGCGACCCTGCTGGCCTGGCTGCAGACCGACCGGGGCAGCGCCCCCGAGGTCGCCGCCCGGCTCGGCATCCATCCGCAGACCGCCCGTCAGCGGCTGCACCGGGTGCAGGAGCTGTTCGGCGAGGCGCTGAGCGACCCCGACGCCCGGTTCGAGCTGGAGGTCGCGCTGCGCGGCCGACTGCTGCCGGGCTGAGCCGCCGGGGCCGTTCGGGCCGTCGGCGGCCGGGGGTCAGTGGCCGGGGTCAGCGGCCGGGGGGTCAGCGGCCGAGCAGCTTGGCCGACTCCGCGCGCATCTCGACCTTGCGGACCTTCCCGGTCACCGTCACCGGGAACGCGTCGACCAGGTGGACGTAGCGCGGGATCTTGTAGTGCGCCAGCCTGCCGGTGCAGAACTCCCGCACCGCCTCCGCCGTCAGCTCCGGCGCCCCCGGGCGCAGCCGGACCCAGGCCATCAGCTCCTCCCCGTAGACCGGGTCCGGCACGCCGACGACCTGGGCGTCCAGCACGTCCGGGTGGGTGTAGAGGAACTCCTCGATCTCGCGCGGGTAGATGTTCTCGCCGCCCCGGATCACCATGTCCTTGATCCGGCCGGTGATGGTCAGATAGCCGTCCTCGTCCATCGCGGCCAGGTCGCCGGTGTGCATCCAGCCGTCCGGGTCGACCGCCTCGGCGGTCTGCTCGGGCTGCTCCCAGTAGCCCAGCATCACCGAGTAGCCCCGGGTGCACAGCTCGCCGTCGGTGCCGCGCGGCAGGGTCTCGCCGGTCTCCGGATCGACGACCTTGGCCTCCAGGTGCGGGCCGACCCGGCCGACGGTGGACACCCGGTGCTCCAGCGAGTCGGTGGTCCGGGTCTGGGTGGACACCGGCGAGGTCTCGGTCATGCCGTAGCAGATCGACACGTCGCGCATCCCCATCCGTTCCACGACCTGCTTCATCACCTCGGCCGGGCAGGGGGAGCCGGCCATGATGCCGGTGCGCAGCGCGGACAGGTCGTGCGCCAGGAAGTCGGCGAAGGAGGGGTCGTTGAGCATGGCGATGAACATGGTCGGCACCCCGTAGAGAGAGGTGCAGCGCTCCCCGGCGACCGCGCGCAGCGTCGCCGCCGGGTCGAAGGCGGGGGCCGGGATCACCACGCACGCCCCGTGGCTGACGGCCGCGAGGTTGCCCATCACCATCCCGAAGCAGTGGTAGAAGGGGACGGGCACGCAGATCCGGTCGGCCTCGGTGTACTCGCACAGCTCGCCGACGAAGTAGCCGTTGTTCAGGATGTTGCGGTGGGAGAGGGTCGCGCCCTTGGGGAAGCCGGTGGTGCCCGAGGTGTACTGGATGTTGATCGGGTCGCCCGGCGCCAGCTCCGCCCCGAGGGCGTCCAGCCGGGCCCGGTCGCGCTCGCCGTCGCCGGACCGGCCGGAGGCGAGCAGCGCGGTCCACGGCTCCTCGCCGATCAGCAGCACGTTCCGCAGGGCGGAGCAGCGGGGCGCCGCCTCGGCGAGCATCCCGGCGTAGTCCGAGGTCTTGAACGAGGGCAGCGCCACCACCGTCCCGATCCCGGCCTGGTTGAGCACGTACTCCAGCTCGTGGGTCCGGTAGCCGGGGTTGACGGTGACCAGGACCGCGCCGATCCGGGCGGTGGCGTACTGGAGGAAGACCCACTCGGGGCAGTTGGGGGACCAGATGCCGACCCGGTCACCGCGTTCCACGCCCAGCGCCAGCAGTCCCAGCGCCACCGCGTCGACCTCCTCGGCCAGCTCGCGGTAGCTCCAGCGGCGTCCGGAGCCGACGTCGACCAGCGCCTCCCGCTCCGGGTGGGCGGCGACGGTGCGGGCGAGGCAGCCGCCGATGGTCTCGTCCAGCAGCGGGGGGTCGGCGGGACCGGCGGCGTGGCTGGGCGCGAGGGTGGCCATGGGCTGCTCCGAGAGGTGGGCGGGGCACAGGACGGGTACGGCTCAGCAGCACCCTAGAGCCGCGAGCCCGGCCGGGAAACAGGGTCGGCGCGGCGCCGCCCCGCCGCCCCGCCCCCGCCCGCCACCGGGCAGTACCGGTACGGGGGCGGCGGGCCGGTCCGGGCTCAGCCGGTGACGACCGGGTCGAGCTGTTCCGGCGCGGGCTCCAGCGCCCACAGGTCGCCGCCGGGCGGCGGGGTCAGCTTCGCCAGGGCGGCGGATGCCCCGGCGTCGCCGGCGACGGCCGCCGCGTGGATGTCGTCGTCGGCGGCGAACGCCTGGAAGTCCAGCTCCGGGTAGGGCCAGGCCGCGGCTCCGGTCGCGGCCGGGACCAGGTAGTCGATCGAGCCGAGCAGGGAGCCGCCGGCCGGCGTGGTGCAGCTCCAGAGGTCGACGCCGACCTTCTGGCCGATCTGCGCCAGCCGGGTCAGCGCGGTGAGGTTGAAGTTGGAGTAGTGCCAGCTGCGGGTGCGGGTGATCTCCAGCGGCTCGCTGCCGTCGGCCGCCAGCTGCCCGGGCAGCAGCCGGGTCTCCACCCCCTGCACCAGGCCCCTGGCGGTGGCCTGCTGACCGGTCGCCAGGGCCAGCGCGGCGTCCTCCATGGCGGCGAAGGAGCCGTGGTTGTTGGGCTGGGCGAACTCGGCCCTGCCGTCCGGGCTGGTCCGGTTCCAGCTCAGGAACCTGCCGTACCAGCTGTTCATGGCGGTGTGGTCGGCGCCGGTCCAGCCGGGCGCGCCGGCGTCCAGGATCGCGGTGGCGTCGATCACATCGGTGAACTGCTGGGAGAAGTCGATGCCGCCCTCGCCGCGGACGGCGCTGCTGCAGGGGATGAACTGGGCGTAGTTCAGGTCGGGGTTCATCGCGGTGGCGGGGTCGGTGAACCAGGTCCGGACGTCCAGCTCGGCCCGCCGGGCGTAGCCGGCGTTGCCGGTGTAGTACCAGGCCAGGGCCAGGTTGTAGACGGCGGTGAACATCTCGCCGCGCTCCAGGTGGTCGCTGATGCCGTCGACGGCGGGATTGACGTCGCCGTCCTTGTCGACATAGGGACAGCCCCAGGGGTTGGCGTCGGTGACCGGTTCGGTCGGCCACCAGTAGGGGGCCTCGCTGAGGTAGTCGTGCTTGCTGCCGCTCGGGGGAGTCTGCTTCTTGTCCATCACGGACCAGGGGCCCTGGGTCAGCTCGGCGTCGGCGCTCGCGGTGAGGACGGCCAGCTCGGACTTGAGCCGGGCGCTGCCGCCGGCCGCGAGTCGGGCCCGGGTGGCGGCGATGGTCGCCCCGTCCAGCACCACGGTCTTCGGCACCGGCAGCGGCGGCAGGGCGGTCGCGGGGGCGGTCACGGGGGCGGTCACGGGGGCGGGGGAGGCGGCGGTGGGGGCGGCCGTGGCGGCGGTGGTCGAACCGGCGGTGGCCACGGCGGCCGCGGTGGCCAGCGAGACCAGGAGCAGACGTCTGCGGGCGGGAGCGCGGTGCCGAGCTGTGGGGAGCATGGGCTTTCCTCCGGACGGAAGCAGCAGGACTTTGTTCATCTTCTTGAACGGTGACCACATATGAAGAACCGTCAGGGAACGCTAGCCCCGTCCGGGCCACTCGTCCAGAGGATTGGTTAAGCATGTTTACAAGAATCTTCGGCCGGGTCGGGGTCGGGGCGGAGCGTCCGGAACGCCACCCCGGGGGGCCCGTCGAGTGACGCCGGGTGATCGCGGCACTCTGCTAGAGTGGAGTCACCGACGCGGGGTGGAGCAGCTCGGTAGCTCGCTGGGCTCATAACCCAGAGGTCGCAGGTTCAAATCCTGTCCCCGCTACTTGAACTCTGTAGGCCCAGCGTTCGCACGCTGGGCCTACAGAGTTTTGCGCGCCAGGTCGGCGCCTCCCCTTGCGGAGATCCCCTCCGCCCCCCTGGCTCGTTCTTGTGAACCTCCGTGCGTCATCCTGCGGAGCCCTCCTCGAAGCGTGCCGCTACGAGGAAGGTTCTGCATGAACCACCGCACCAGCCGTTCCAACGACCCGCGCCCGGCGACCCGTTTCGGTCGACCCACCGGCGCCCCCCGTACCAACCCCGCCTCCTCGCGCAGCCGGGCCCCGCAGCAGGGCGCGCCGCGCCGCCGCCCGCTGGTCCAGTCGGGCGAGTTCGAGATGCCGGTGAGCACCACCCCCTCACTGCCCGCCGTCGAGACCTTCGCCGAGCTGGAGATGCCCGGCGCGCTGCTGGCGACGCTCACCCGCGAGGGTGTCACCCAGCCGTTCCCGATCCAGGGGGCGACCCTGCCCAACTCGCTGGCCGGCCGGGACGTCCTCGGCCGGGGCCGCACCGGCTCCGGCAAGACGCTGGCCTTCGGGCTGGCCGTGCTGGCCCGCACCGCGGGCCGCCGGGCCGAGCCCAAGTGCCCGCTGGCGCTGGTGCTGGTCCCGACCCGCGAGCTGGCCCAGCAGGTCGCCGACGCACTCACCCCGTACGCCACCTCGGTGAACCTCCGGCTGACCACGGTCGTCGGCGGGATGTCCATCACCCGGCAGTCCGCCGCGCTGCGCCGCGGCGTCGAGCTGCTGATCGCCACGCCCGGCCGGCTGAAGGACCTGATCGACCGTGGCGACGCCCGGCTCGACCGGGTCGCCATCACCGTCCTGGACGAGGCCGACCAGATGGCCGACATGGGCTTCCTGCCCCAGGTCACCAATCTGCTGGAGCAGGTCCAGCCGAACGGCCAGACGATGCTGTTCTCGGCCACCCTGGACCGCAATGTGGACCGACTGGTCCGCCGCTTCCTCTCCGACCCGGTCACCCATTCGGTCGACCCCTCGGCCGGCGCGGTCACCACCATGGACCACCACGTCCTCTATGTCGCCGACGCCGACAAGCGCGCCGTGACCGTCGAGATCGCCGCCCGCGAGGGCCGCGTGATCATGTTCATGGACACCAAGCACGCCACCGACAAGCTCGCCCGCGAGCTGCTGGCCAACGGCGTCCGGGCGGCCTCGCTGCACGGCGGCAAGTCCCAGCCGCAGCGCAACCGGGTGCTGGAGCAGTTCCGCGACGGCCACATCACCGCCCTGGTCGCCACCAACGTCGCCGCCCGCGGCATCCACGTCGACAACCTCGACCTGGTGGTCAACGTCGACCCGCCGACCGACCACAAGGACTACCTGCACCGCGGCGGCCGCACCGCCCGGGCCGGCGAGTCCGGCACCGTGGTCACCCTGGTCCTGGCCAACCAGCGCCGGGAGATGGCGCGGCTGATGGCCGACGCCGGGATCACCCCCAACAACGACCGGGTCCGCTCGGGCGACGCGGAGCTCTCCCGGATCACCGGCGCCCGCAAGCCCAGCGGCGTCCCCGTGGTCATCGCCGCCCCGGCGCCGGCCGTCCCGGCCCAGGGCTCCCGCCGCCCGCGCGGCGGCGGCTCCGGTGGCAACGGCGGTTCCGGCAGCGGTTCCGCCGGTGGCGCCGGACAGTCGCGCAGCCGTCGTCCCCGCCGCAGTGGCGGCACCGGCGGCGGCAGCGGCACCCGGCCGAGCCGTTCCGTCTGAGTCGGACACAGAAGTGGCGGGCACCCCCCCGTGGTGCCCGCCACCAGGCACGTTGCCGTGCCGAGGGCCCATCCTGGTCGTAATCGAACAGCAGGGATCACCCCCGGCCAGGGGTGATTCCGCCGCCGACCGGGGGTCGCTCGGTTCCCCGCAGCGATTCGTGCGGCTTGTACGGTCGTAGGGGGGAAGCGTCCCGGGGCAGGGGGCCCGGCCCAGGTATCGAGTCAGGAACATTCACGTGGTCCCAGTCACAGCAAACGGCTCCGAAGCCGCAGGCCAGGCCGGTCACGCCGGCCGGATCGGACACCTCGGCACGGTCCGGGTCGTCGTCGTGGACGACGAGGCGCTGATCCGCTCCGGGCTGGCGATGATCCTCGGCAGCGCACCCGACATCACCGTGGTCGCCACCTGTTCGGGCACCGAGGCCGTCTCCGTGGTGCGCACCCACCGGCCGAACGTGGTCCTGCTGGACATCCGGATGCCCGACATCGACGGGCTCACCCTGCTGCGCCGGCTGATGGCGCTGCCGGACGCCCCGCACGTGGCCATGCTCACCACCTTCGACACCGACGAGTACCTGGACCAGGCGCTGCGGCTGGGCGCCACCGGCTTCCTGCTCAAGGACACCGACCCGGAGGCCCTGGCCAACTCGGTGCGGGCGGTCGCGACCGGCGCGGGCTGCCTGTCCGCGCCGGTGCTCCGGCGGCTGCGCGAGGTCCAGGACCGGGTCAGGTCCGCCGCCGCCCCGGGCGTCGCCAAGGTGGACCTGCTCACCGCCCGTGAGTTGCAGGTCCTCGGCCACCTCGGCCACGGCCTGTCCAACGCCGAGGTCGGCGCCCGGATGCACCTGGGCGCGGCCACCGTCAAGGACTACGTCAGCGCCGTGCTCACCAAGCTCGGCGTGGCCAACCGGATCCAGGCGGCGGTGCTGGCCGAGCGGGCCGGGCTGCTGGACCGCCCGGAGACGCCGTGAGACGGCTCCGCCTCGGCGGCCCCCGGCTGCAGGCCGCCGCAGTAACGTTCTGCCTGGTCGGCGCGTCGATGCTGGACGCCTGGCTGAACTTCCCCAAGCCGCGCGACTGGACCTTCTACGCCTCGGTGCTCGCCGCCGCCTCGCTGCTGCTGCGCAAGCGCTTCCCCCGGACCGTGCTGCTGGTGACCCTGCCCGGCCTCTACGCCGGGACCGCCATGGTCGCCTCGATGGTCGCGCTCTACGAGGTCGCCCGAGCGGGCCGGGCCAACTGGCAGACCTGGTCCGCGGGCGTGGTGGTCGGGCTCGGACTGTTCATCACCTGGCCGCTCTCCGCCTTCAACAAGGAGTCCCTGGCCGACCACACCCTGGACCTGATCCACGCGGTGATGCTGGCCGGCGGCCCGGCCGCGCTGGGACTGCTGCTGCGCACCCGGGAGGCGCTGTCCGCTCGGGTGGCCGAGCTGGCCTCGCTGCGCGACCACGAGCGGGAGCTGCACGCGCAGACCATCCTGGCCCGGGAGCGGGCCAGGATCGCCCGGGAGATGCACGACGTGGTCTCGCACCAGGCCGGACTGATAGCGGTCCAGGCCGGGGCGCTGCAGGTGACCGCGCGCGACCCGGAGGTCCGGCAGACCGCGAAGATGCTGCGCGGTCTGGCGGTGGCCACCCTGGAGGAGCTGCGGACCATGATCCTGGTGCTCCGTGCCGCCGGGGCCGGCCCCACCGAGCTGGTGCCGCAGCCCCGGCTGACCGACCTGCCCCGGCTGGTCGCCGAGTCCGAGGTGGACGCCGCGCTGCAGCTGCTGGTGCCCGGGGACGCGGTGCTGCCCGAGCCGGTGGAGCGGGCCGCCTACCGGACCGTCCAGGAGGCGCTGACCAACGTCCGCAAGCACGCCCTGGGTGCGCCGACCGAGGTGGTGGTGCGGCTGGACGGGGACCGGCTGCTGGTCGCGGTCGACAACGGCCCGGCCGCCACGCCCGGCCGGCTCGACCTGCCCGGCGGCGGCCACGGCATAGTCGGCCTGCGCGAGCGGGCCACTCTGCTCGGCGGCACGCTGACCGCCGCCGAGGCGGTCGGCGGCGGCTTCGGCGTTCACCTCAGCGTGCCCGTGACGCCTCCTCCGGGGTCGGCCCGCGATCACCTTCGGGACTAGGCTCAGCTCCGTACCGAGTCGTCCGTACCGAAGTACCGTTCGTGCGGGAAATCAGGATGGAGTGAACGTGATGTCCGAGGGAACCCCTGTGCACCGGCTTCCGCTCGACCGCTCGCCGGAGTGGGCGGAGCTGGGCAAGCACCGGGCGCAGCTGGGCGAGGTGCATCTGCGCGAACTTTTCGCCGACGATCCGCGACGCGGCGAGAACTACACCCTCCAGGTCGGCGACCTCTACCTGGACTACTCGAAGCACCTGGTGACCGACGAGACGCTGGCCCTGCTGCGCCGGCTGGCGGCGGCGCGCGGGGTGTTCGAGCTGCGGGACGCGATGTTCCGCGGCGAGAAGATCAACATCACCGAGGACCGGGCGGTGCTCCACACCGCGCTGCGCGCCCCGCGCGAGGCCGTGATCGAGGTGGACGGCGTCAACGTGGTCCCCGAGGTGCACGCGGTCCTGGACAAGATGGCGGCCTTCGCCGACCGGATCCGCTCGGGGGAGTGGACCGGCTACACCGGCCGTCCGATCCGCAACGTGGTGAACATCGGCATCGGCGGCTCGGACCTCGGCCCGGCCATGGCCTACGAGGCGCTGAAGGCCTTCAGCGACCGGGGCATCGGCGTCCACTTCGTCTCCAATGTGGACGGCTCGGACCTGCACGAGGCGGTCCACGGCCTGGACGCCGCCGAGACGCTGTTCATCGTCGCCTCGAAGACCTTCACCACCATCGAGACCATCACCAACGCCACCTCGGCCCGCGACTGGCTGCTGGCGCAGCTCGGCGCCGGGCAGGAGGCGGTGGCCAAGCACTTCGTGGCGCTGTCGACCAACGCCGCCGCGGTGGCCGACTTCGGCATCGACGTCGACAACATGTTCGAGTTCTGGGACTGGGTGGGCGGTCGTTACTCCTACGACTCGGCCATCGGCCTGTCGCTGATGATCGCGATCGGCCCGGAGCGCTTCCGCGAGATGCTGGCCGGCTTCCGGCTGGTGGACGACCACTTCCGGACCGCTCCGCCGGAGCAGAACGTGCCGCTGCTGCTGGGCCTGCTCGGGGTCTGGTACGGGGCGTTCTTCGACGCCCAGTCGCACGCGGTGCTGCCCTACTCGCACTACCTGTCCAAGTTCACCGCCTACCTCCAGCAGCTGGACATGGAGTCCAACGGCAAGTCGGTGCAGCGCGACGGCGAGCCGGTGGACTGGCAGACCGGCCCGGTGGTCTGGGGCACCCCCGGCACCAACGGTCAGCACGCCTACTACCAGCTGATCCACCAGGGCACCAAGCTGATCCCGGCCGACCTGATCGGCTTCGCCCGGCCGCTGGCCGAGCTGGAGCCGGTGCTGGCCGCCCAGCACGACCTGCTGATGGCCAACCTCTTCGCCCAGGGCCAGGCGCTGGCCTTCGGCAAGACCCCGGACGAGGTGCGCGCCGAGGGCGTGGCGGAGGAGCTGGTCCCGCACAAGACCTTCAAGGGCAACCACCCGACCACCACCGTCCTGGCCCAGGAGCTCACCCCCTCGGTGCTGGGCCAGCTGATCGCGCTCTACGAGCACAAGGTCTTCGTCCAGGGCGCGATCTGGAACATCGACTCCTTCGACCAGTGGGGCGTGGAGCTCGGCAAGGTGCTGGCGAAGAAGATCGAGCCGGTGCTGGTCGAGGGCGTCGGCGGGGAGTCGCTGGACTCCTCCACGGCCACCCTGGCCACCCGCTACCGCGCGCTGCGCGGTCGCTGACCCCGGCCGGACCGGTCGCCGGCGGCGGGGCGGTGCCTACCAGGGCATCGCCACGCCGCCGTTGGGCCGCAGGATCTGCCCGGTGACGAACCGGGCGGCGTCGCTGACCAGGTAGTGGATCGCGTAGGCGATGTCCTCCGGGTCGCCGATCAGGCCCAGCGGCGACATCCGGCGCAGCGGCTTCTCGGCCGCCGCGCGGGCCTCCTCGTCCAGGCTGCCGTCGGGCAGCAGGTAGTGCCGGGCGGTCATCGCGGTCCGCACCAGGCCGGGGGCGACCGCGTTGACCCGGACGCCGTGCCGGCCGACCTCGGCCGCGAGGTTCCGGGTCAGCTGGACCACGGCGGCCTTGGAGACCGAGTAGCTCATGATCCCGGGGGTGGCCGAGTCCACCGCGCCGGAGGCGGTGTTCACGATGGAGCCGCCGCCGGCGGCGCACATGATGCGCGCGGCGGCCTGGCAGGCGTGGAAGGTCCCCTTGAAGTTGACGTCGAGGACCGCGTCCAGGTCGGCCTCCTCCACGTCGACCACCTCGCCGGTGCGGATGATCCCGGCGATGTTGCACAGCACGTCCAGCCGCCCGTACTCGGCCGCGACGCCCTCGACCAGGTCGAACACCGCTGCCCGGTCGGAGACGTCCAGGGCGGCGGAGGCGGCCCGGTGGCCGCCGGCGTGGATGCTCTTGGCGGTCGCCTCGGCGGCCCCGCCGTCGACGTCGGTGCAGACGGCCAGCGCGCCGGCGGCGGCCAGCACCTGGGCGGTGGCCCGCCCGATGCCGCTGCCCGCGCCGGTGACCACGGCCACCCGCTCGTCCAGCCGGTAGGGGAGGGGGAGCGGCGCTGCGGGCATCCGGGACTCCTGGGGGGCGGTGCGGCAAGAACTGATGGGGCATCAGGCGTATCACGTTCACCGTGGCGTAGGAAGCTCCGTTACGATGGTCTACTGATGAGTAACTTCTTGGAGGGTTGGACCGCACCATGACCACGACAGCGGCGGAACAGGCATCCGGCATCGACTCCGAGTTCGACCGGGGGACCGCCGTCGTCCGGCGCGCCGCCCCGGCCGCCGGCCCCGACCCGGTCGTCTACGACGCCGAGCTGGACGGCGGCTGGCGGATCGGCGGCGGCATCAACGGCGGGCTGCTGCTCGCCCTCGCCGGGCGCGCGCTCGCGGACCACCTCGGCACGGCCGCCGGCCACGCCGACCCGATCTCCGTGAGCGGCTACTACCTCAGTGCCTCCCGCCCCGGCCCGGCCGAGGTCCGCACCACCGCCGTCCGCACCGGCCGGACGCTCTCCACCGGCACCGCCGCGCTGTTCCAGCAGCGCGAGGACGGCACTCCCGTCGAGCGGCTCCGGGTCCTCGCCTCCTACGGCGACCTGAGCGGCGCCGAGCAGGACGTCCGCACCAGCGCCACCCCGCCGGAGCTGCCGCCGGTCGAGCAGTGCATCGGCACCGAGCACGCCCCGCCGGCCTTCCTGAAGAGCGCCGACCTGCTGAACCGGCTCGACCTGCGGCTCGACCCGGCCTGTGTCGGCTGGGCGCTCGGGAAGCCCAGCGGCGAGGGCCGGATCCAGGGCTGGCTGCGGCTCAAGGACGGGCGTCAGCCCGACCCGCTGATGCTGCTGCTGGCGGTCGACGCACTGCCGCCGACCACCTTCGACCTGGGCCTGCCCGGCTGGACGCCGACCGTCGAGCTCACCGTCCACGTCCGGGCCAGGCCCGTGCCCGGCTGGCTGCGCGTGGTCCACTCGACCCGCAACCTGGCCGGCGGCTTCCTGGAGGAGGACGCCGAGGTCTGGGACGAGTCCGGCCGGCTGGTCGCCCAGTCCCGCCAGCTCGCCGTGGTTCCGCGCCTGGGCTGAGCCGGGGCCTGCGGGCCCGGTCCTGCGGGCCGCGACCGTCAGTGCACGTGGTCGGTGAAGGGCGCCTCCGCGTGGGCGAGCAGCCAGCGGAGGCGCTCCCGGCTCGGCCCGTCGGCCGGGGTGTGGACGATCAGCTCGGTGTCGGGGGCGGAGGCCGGGACGAATCCGCTGATGGCGACGGAGACCTCGGGTGCCACCCGGGCCCGACGGCTGCGCAGGAACGCCGCGAGCTCGGCCCGGCGTGCGGTGCTGGTGGTCATGGCACCATCCTGCACCCCGGCACTGACAACCGGTCGGATCACGTGGTCGGCGGCGGGAAGGGACGGGACCGGCCGAAGCGGCTCTGCCGGGGCCCGGGTGCGAGCAACTGCTCCAGCGGCGGCGGGGGCGGCGCGGTGTGCTCGGCGGTGAGGCCGAGCCGCCCGGGATGGACGCAGACCGGGGTGCCGTCGGCCAGGTGGCGGTAGCCGTCGGCCGGGGAGAACGGCCAGTCCTGGTAGGGACGGTCGGCGGTGGTGAAGGCCGCCCTGGGCAGCCGCAGCGAGGGACAGACCCAGCAGGCCGCGCCGGCGTCCGGATCCGTCACGAACGGGGCGTCGGCGGGATCGCCGGGCCCTGCGGAGTCCCCTTCGGAGTCCATGGGAGCAAGCTAGCGGACGCGCCGCCGGGTCAGTGCCCGTTCAGAGCCGCTGGTACATGACGTGCAGTCCGACATAGCCCAGCGTCGGGTGCCGGAACGCCTCCGGCAGGGTCGCCATGACCTCGAAGCCCAGCGACTTCCACAGCGCCACCGCACCGGTGTTGGACTCCACCACGGCGTTGAACTGCATCGCCCGGTAGCCCTCCGCCCGGGCCCAGGCCAGGACGTGCTCGCCCAGCGCCCGGCCCACGCCGCGCCCGGCGCAGGCCGGGTCGACCATGAAGCTGGCGCCGGCGACGTGCGAGGCCGGACCCATGTGGTTGGGGTTCATCTTGGCGCTGCCGAGCACCGCCCCGGTCGTCCCGTCCACCGCCACCACCGTGCGTCCGGGCGCGGACAGCATCCAGATCGAGCGGGCCTGCTCCTCGCCCAGGTCGCGGGGGTAGGTGTAGGTCTCGCCCGCGGCGACGATGGTGTGCAGGAAGGGCCAGATGGCGGGCCAGTCGGCCCCGGTGGCTTCGCGGATCAGCATCCGGTCAGTCTAGGAAGGGCGACCCGCCCGAGCGCCAGTGGTTTTCCCCCCGGGGTCGGGCGCGGCACAATGCAGACGGAGTCCCTGCGAGAGAGCGGTAACTGAGCGTGACCCTTCAGAGTGCGTCCAACCCCGGTGCGGCCCCTTCGGCCACCGGTGAGCAGCCCACCGTCGACCAGGCCGGGGCGATCCGGCGGACCATCGCCGAGGAGCTCGGCGTACGGGCCGGCCAGGTGCAGGCGGCAGTCGACCTGCTCGACGGCGGGGCGACCGTGCCCTTCATCGCCCGCTACCGCAAGGAGGCGACCGGAGAGCTCGACGACGCCCAGCTGCGCACCCTGGAGGAGCGGCTGCGCTACCTGCGCGAGCTGGAGGACCGGCGGACCGCGATCCTGGAGTCGGTCCGCAGCCAGGGCAAGCTGGACGCGGCGCTGGAGGCGCAGATCCGCGCCGCCGACTCCAAGGCCCGGCTGGAGGACATCTACCTGCCGTTCAAGCCCAAGCGCCGGACCAAGGCCATGATCGCCCGCGAGGCCGGTCTGGAGCCGCTGGCCGACCTGCTGCTCGGCGACCCGGGCCGGGACCCGCAGGCCGAGGCCGCCGCCTTCGTCGGCGAGGGCGTCACCGACGCCGCCGCCGCGCTGGAGGGCGCGCGCTCGATCCTGGTCGAGCGCTTCGGCGAGGACGCCGACCTGATCGGCGCGTTGCGCGAGAAGATGTGGAGCCGGGGCCGGCTCTCCGCCAAGGTCCGCGAGGGCAAGGAGGCGGAGGGCGCGAAGTTCTCCGACTACTTCGACTTCGCCGAGCCCTTCACCCGGCTGCCCTCGCACCGGGTGCTGGCGATGCTGCGCGGTGAGAAGGAGGACGTCCTCGACCTCACCCTGGAGCCCTACGCCGACGAGGCCGACGCCGAGGCGCCCGGCAGCTACGAGTCGCGGATCGCCCAGCGCTTCGAGATCGCCGACCGGGGCCGGCCGGGCGACCGCTGGCTGCTGGACACCGTCCGCTGGGCCTGGCGCACCCGGATCCTGGTCCACCTCGGCATCGACCTGCGGCTGCGGCTGCGCACCGAGGCCGAGGACGAGGCGGTGCGGGTGTTCGCCGCCAACCTGCGCGACCTGCTGCTGGCCGCCCCCGCCGGGACCCGGGCCACCCTCGGCCTGGACCCGGGCTTCCGCACCGGCGTCAAGGTCGCCGTGGTCGACGCCACCGGCAAGGTCGTCGCCCACGACACCATCTACCCGCACGTCCCGGCCAACCGCTGGGACGAGTCGATCGCCACCCTGGCCAAGCTCTGCGCGGCGCACCGGGTCGACCTGATCGCCATCGGCAACGGCACCGCCTCCCGCGAGACCGACAAGCTGGCCGGGGACCTGATCAAGCTCCACCCGGAGCTCAAGCTCACCAAGGCCGTGGTCTCCGAGGCCGGCGCCTCGGTCTACTCGGCCTCCGCCTACGCCTCGCAGGAACTGCCCGAGCTCAATGTCTCGATCCGGGGCGCGGTCTCCATCGCCCGCCGGCTGCAGGACCCGCTGGCGGAGCTGGTCAAGATCGACCCCAAGTCCATCGGCGTCGGCCAGTACCAGCACGACCTCTCCGAGAGCAAGCTCTCCCGCTCGCTGGACGCGGTGGTCGAGGACTGCGTCAACGGCGTCGGCGTGGACGTGAACACCGCCTCCGCGCCGCTGCTCACCCGGGTCTCCGGGATCACCGCCGGGCTGGCCGAGAACATCGTCTCCCACCGCGACGCCAACGGCCCGTTCCGGACCCGCAAGGGGCTCAAGGACGTGGCCCGGCTCGGCCCCAAGGCGTTCGAGCAGTGCGCGGGCTTCCTCCGGATCCCCGGCGGCGAGGACCCGCTGGACGGCTCCAGCGTCCACCCGGAGGCCTACCCGGTGGTCCGGCGGATGCTGGTGAAGACCGGCGGTGAGCTGAAGTCGCTGATCGGCAACGGCGCGGTGCTGCGCGGGCTGCGGCCGGGCGAGTTCGCCGACGAGACCTTCGGGGTGCCGACGGTCACCGACATCCTGCGCGAGCTGGAGAAGCCGGGCCGCGACCCGCGTCCCGCCTTCCGCACGGCGGCCTTCAAGGAGGGCGTCGAGAAGCTCTCCGACCTGGAGCCCGGGATGCTGCTGGAGGGCACGGTCACCAATGTCGCCGCCTTCGGCGCCTTCGTGGACGTCGGCGTCCACCAGGACGGCCTGGTGCATGTCTCGGCGCTGTCGAAGAACTTCGTCAAGGACCCGCGCGAGGTGGTGAAGTCCGGCGACATCGTCCGGGTGAAGGTGCTGGAGGTCGACATCCCGCGCAAGCGGATCTCGCTGACGCTCCGTCTGGACGACGAGCTGCCGACGGCCGGGGGCGCGGGGCCGTCCGGGCAGCGCGGCGAGCGGCAGGAGCGCGGGCCGCGCCAGGGGCGGCCGGGCGGCCGGGCGGGGCAGCAGGGCCAGGGCCAGCAGCAGTCGGGGCAGCAGGGGCAGGGGCAGGGGCAGTCGGGCCAGTCCGGGCGGGGCCGGGGCGAGCAGGGGCGCGGGCAGCAGTCCTCGCGGGCCCCGCAGCCGCGCAGCGGCAACGGCGGCGGTTCCGGATCGGGCGGGGGCGGCGGGGCGATGGCCGACGCGCTGCGCCGGGCCGGCCTGACCGGACCGCGCTGACGCCAGGTCACCCCGGTAGCTTGCTGCCAGTAGCTGATGGCACAGTGGATCCTGTCGCCGATTCTGCTGGCAGCAAGTCCGGCATATCGTAGGATGATCAGCGGAAGCCCCGGTCGCTCCCCCGTGCGAACGGGGCTCCCTTCATCTCCAAACCCTCGCTGACCAGCGGTTCTGAGCCCAGCTCACCGGGTCGGCAGCCGCGCCGGGTCAGCGCAGATGGCGGGAGATCCAGCGGAAGGCCTCGGGCAGCATCGCCGCCCAGACATCCATGGTGTGGCCGCCGCGCGCCACCGTCAGCAGGTCGCCCTCGGCGGGCGGACGCAGCACGGCGACCATCGCCCGGGCGTCGGCCACCGTCCGGCCGTCCTCCATGCTTCCCGCCATCAGCAGGTCGACGTCCGGCTGCGGGGACGCGGCGCACATCACCAGCCTCGGGTTCTCCCTCCTGACCAGCGCGGGGTGGCTGAGCACGACGGCGGCCTCCGGATCGGTGTAGCCGGAGAGGCTGACCGCCGAGTGGAACACCCCCGGGAAGTGCACCACCAGGTCGGCCGAGCAGTAGCCGCCGGCCGAGTAGCCCATCACCGACCAGTCCGCCGGGTCGGCGGAGGCACGGAACTCGCTCCTGACGATCGCGGGCACGTCCGTGCCCAGCCAGGTCTGGGTGTGCGGTCCGCCGGGCAGGTCGGCGCAGCCCGCGTCACTGCGGCCCAGGGTGTTGGACATGGCCGCCACCAGGATCATCGGGCGGGCCTGACCGGCAGCCACCAGCCGCTGCAGGGTGCGCTGGCCCTGCAGCACCTGGAACCAGGCCAGCGGGGAGCCCGGCTGACCGGGCAGCAGCTCGACCACCGGGAAGCGCTCGCCCAGGTGGGCCGGATCCTGGTACTCCGGCGGCAGCCAGACGTAGAGGCTGCCGCGGAGCCCGGACCGGGCGCCGGTCAGCTGCGCCTCGAGCAGCCCGGCGCCGTCGGGGCGGAAGTCGGGGCGGAAGTCGGGGTGGGGGTCGGAGCGGCTGGGCGCGGCGTCGCTGTCGCTGGAGACGGTGGCCGCCGCCGACGTCTCCAGGGTGGTCGCGGTGCTCGGCCCGTCCGTCAGATCGCGCCAGGAGTCGTACAGCAGGTAGCTGTCGTTGATGCCGACCAGCACCACCAGCACCGCCGCCGCCTGGGCGGCCAGCAGCAGCGTCAGCCGGAGACCGGTCCGGAGCGGAGCCGGTCCGCGCATCCGGTTCCACAGGGCGAGCGTGCCCAGGGTCAGCGAGATCGCCAGGACGATGGTGAACGCGAGGAACGGGGTGCCGATGAGTGACATGGTCTGCGCCTCCGGGTCTGGGGAGTGCCCGGGGGCAGGCTGCCCGCAGCTCCGCGCGGTCACGCGGTCGGGACCGCCGCCGGCGCCCGTCGGCCGACCCGGTGACCGGTCCGGACGTGCACAGCAGCGGGGCCGGTCACGGGAGTTCGGGGGAGCGGTGGCGCGCGGGCGGGCCCGGCGGACGCCCGGAAATCATCCGTTCGGCGGAACGGCCGTCCAGGTCGATGCGGAGGCCGACACCGAAGCGGGTGCCGAACGCGAGGCCGGGCGCAGCCAGACGGCGGTGTCGGCCGGCAGCAGCGGACCGTCGGGGCCGTCCGTCAGCGCGCCGCTGGCCAGCAGCGGCTCGCCGTCCACCGGCAGCGGTACCGGCTCGGGGCCGAAGTTGACCAGGCAGCGGAAGTCCGCCGACCGGGTGAAGTCCAGCACCCGCGCGGGGGACGGCAGCCAGTGCACGGCCGAGTCGTCGGGACAGGGGTGGGCGCGCCGCAGCCGCAGGGCGGCCCGGTAGAGCTCCAGCTGGGAGCCGGCCGTTCCGGACTGCGCGGCGACGCTCAGGTCCTTCCAGGCCGCCGGTTGGACGTCGAGCCAGGGGACCGAGCCCTCGGGGCCGAAGCCGAACGGCGACCGGGAGCCGCCCCAGGGCAGCGGCACCCTGCAGCCGTCCCGGCCCCGGTCGGCGCCGCCGGTGCGCAGCCAGACCGGGTCCTGGCGCAGTTCGTCCGGGATGGACTCGACCTCCCACAGGCCCAACTCGTCGCCCTGGTAGACGTAGACGCCGCCGGGGAGGGCGAGCACCAGCAGCGCGGCGGCGCGGGCCCGGCGGGTGCCGAGCGCCAGGTCCACCGGCAGCCCGTGGCGCCGGGCCCGGTCGAAGCCGTAGCCGGTGTCGGCCCGGCCGAAGCGGGTGACCTGGCGGGTGGTGTCGTGGTTGGACAGCACCCAGGTCGGCGGCGCGCCCACCGGGGCGTGCGCGGCGAAGGTCGCGTCGATGACCTGCCGGTAGTCCTCGGCCGCCCACGGGGCGCGCAGCAGGGCGAAGTTGAAGGCCGCGTGCAGTTCGTCGGGACGCAGGTAGCGGCAGAAGCGACCCGGGTCGGTCTCCCACAGCTCGGCCACGAACATCCGCTCGCCGGGGTAGCCGTCGGTGATGGCCCGCCAGTCGCGGTAGACCGCGTGCACCCCGTCCTGGTCGCGCCAGGGGTCGGGGTGGCCGTGGTGCCCGGCCGAGTCGGGCAGCCCCGCCTCCTTCACCAGGTGGTCGGTGACGTCGATCCGGAAGCCGTCCACGCCCCGGTCCAGCCAGAACCGCAGCACCGAGGCGAACTCCGCGCGGACCTCCGGGTTCTCCCAGTTCCAGTCCGGCTGCTCGGGCGCGAACAGGTGCAGGTACCACTCGCCGGGGCGGCCGTCCGGCTCGGCCACCCGCTGCCAGGCCGGGCCGCCGAAGTGCGAGCGCCAGTCGTTGGGCGGCAGTTCGCCCTCCTCGCCGAGCCCGGGACGGAAGTGGAAGTGGGCCCGCTCCGGCGACCCGGGACCGGCGGCGAGGGCGGCCCGGAACCACGGGTGTCGGTCCGAGCAGTGGTTGGGCACCAGGTCGACCACGATCCGCAGGCCCGCGTCGTGGGCCTCGGCGATCAGCAGCTCGGCCTCGGCGAGGGTGCCGAACGCCGGGTCGATGTCGCGGTAGTCGGCGATGTCGTAGCCGCCGTCGGCGAGCGGCGAGACGTACCAGGGCGAGATCCACAGGGCGTCCACGCCCAGCTCCGCCAGGTAGGGCAGCCGGGCGCGGAGCCCGGCGAGGTCGCCGGTGCCGTCGCCGTCGCCGTCCGCGAAGCTGCGCGGATAGACCTGGTACAGCGCCGCCCCGCGCCACCACGCACACCGCTCGGACTGCTGCTCGGTCTGCTGCTGATCCATGGACGGACCTCCTGCCGTTCGTGCCGCCACCCCGCCGCTACCCAGTGGACCCCGCCCGGCCGCCCCGGCTCAAGGGGGCGCCCCGGCTACTCGGCCGTCGCCGCTGCCGTCGCCGTCGCCGCTGCCGGCGGCTCCGCACCGCGTCGGCGCAGCACCGAGCCGGTCCGGCCCTTGCGGACCTCCAACTGCGCCGGGATGCGCAGCCGCAGGTCGGCGACGTGGCTGACGATGCCGACCGCCCGGTCCCGCTCGCGCAGCCGGTCCAGGACGTCGAGGACCTTCTCCAGGGTGTCCTCGTCCAGCGAGCCGAAGCCCTCGTCGATGAAGAGGGTGTCCAGCGGCATGCCCCCGGCCTCGTCGGTGACGACGTCCGCCAGGCCCAGCGCCAGGGCCAGCGAGGCGAAGAAGCTCTCGCCGCCGGACAGGGTCGAGGTGTCGCGCTCCTGGCCGGTCCAGGCGTCGACGACGCTCAGGCCGAGACCCGAGCGGCCGGTGCCCTTCCCCCTGGCATCGTTGTGGACCAGGGTGTACCGGCCCTCGGACATGACCGCGAGCCTGACCCCGGCCGCCGCCGCGACCTGTTCCAGCCGCGCGGCGAGGACGAAGGTCTCCAGCGACATCTTCAGGGTGTTGCTCCTACTGGTCCCGGAGGCGAGCGCCGCCAGTCCGGCGACCGTGTCGTGGTCGGCCGCCAGCGGCGCGAGCCGCCGGAGGTCCTCCTCCAGCTCCCGGCCGAGCCGGTCCAGCGCCTCGCAGCGGTCCCCCGCCCGCCGCTCCGCCGCGAAGGCCTCCCGCAGGGCGGCCTCGGCGGCCCGGTGCTCCGCGAGTCCGGCCTGCGGATCGGCGAGCGGGGAGCTGGCGGCGGCCAGCAGTTCCGGGAGGTCGAGTTCGGCCCGCAGCCCGCGCAGCTCGTCGCCGTGGCGCCGGACGCCCTCGCGCAGCAGCGCGGTGCGCTCCGGCGGCAGCACCGCCCGCGCGGCGGCGGCCGGATCGGCGAAGCCCTCGCGCTCCGCCGCCGCCCGGGTGGCGGCCCCGGCCTCGGCCAGCGCCTGCGCGCCGGCCGCCGCCTCGCGGACGGCCGTCCCCGCCCGGGCCAACCGCTCGACCAGCCGGTCCAGTTCGGCGATCCGGACCGCCACCGACGGGGCCCCGGCCCGTCCCTGGGTCAACTCCGCGTCCAGCCGGGTCTGTCGGGTATCGAGCGCGTGCAGCTCGGCCCGGGCGGTGGCGACCGACCGGGCGGCGTCCTCGGACTCGGCGCTGCGGCGGCGCTGCTCGCGCTCCAGCCGGTCCAGCTCCTCCTGGGCGCGGACCCCGTCGGCGGCGGACCGCTGCGCCCGCGCGAGCTCGCCGTCCAGCCGCTCCACCTCGGCGCGGGACTCCTGCGCCGAGCGGTCGCCCGCGACGGCGCCCAGCCGCGCCACGTCCTGCCCGAGCTGCTGCACCCGACGGCCCACGGCCTCGCTGCGCCGCTCGGCCTCCTGGTGGGCCTGCTCGGCGCGCTGCTCCTGCTCCTGGGTGACCTGGTCGGGCCCGGCCGGGGCGGGGCGCGGATGCTCGGTCGACCCGCAGACCGGGCAGTCCGCGCCCGGTGACAGCCCGGCGGCGAGCTCGGCCGCCATCCCGTCCAACCGGCGCCGGCGCAGGTCGAGCCAGTCCCGGCCGGTGCGGACGGCCTCCTCGCGGAGCGTCAACTGCTCCGCCTCGGCCGACGTCAGCTCGGCCGCCAGCGACTCGGCCGTGGCGGCGGCCTCCAGCCGGGCCCGGGCGGCGGACAGCTGCTCCGCGAACTGCTCGGCGGCGACGGCGGAGCGGCCGGCCGCGGCCGAGCGCTCCTCGGCCGCGGCGCGCAGCTCGGGCCAGTCCGCCAGCCACTGCTCCGCATCCGTCCGGCGCTCCTCGGCCGCCCGGTGCTCGGCGGTCCACTGCTTCTGCAGCCGCCGATTGCCCTCGAACTCCGCCTCGGCCGGGACCAGGGCCCGCAGCCCGCCCAACGACTCGCGCGACTCGCCCTCGCGGGCCTGCAACCGCGCGCCGTCGGCCGCGCGCAGCGCCTCCGGCAGCCGCAGCCGGGCCTCCTGCTCCTCGGCGGCGAGCCGACGGCTGCGCTGCTCGGCCTCCTCGTGCAGCCGCAGCAGCGGCACCACCGCCTCGGCGCGCTGCGCCCGCTCCAGCGCATCCTCGGCGGCGCGCTGCTCCTCGGCCCCGGCCTCCAGCGCGCCGAGACGCTGCGCCGCCCGTCGGCGCCGCTGCTGACGCTCCGCCAGTACCTCGGCCCCCGCGCCCGTTCGGCCGCAGCCTGCTCCCGGAGGGCGGCCTGCTGCTGCCGCGCCCCGGCGAGCTCCAGCTCCTCCCGCGCCCGGACGCGCAGCTGCGCCGCCCAGCCGAGGGCGTCCGCGTCCGGGTCGTCGGCGGCGGGCGCGTCGGCGGGCTCGGCCAGACCGCTGCCCGCAGCCTCGCTGATCCGTTCCAGCCGTGCGGCGATGTCGCCCCGCACGGCCTGGCACGCCTTCTCCGAGCGCTGCCGCCGCTCCACCAGCCAGCCCTCGACCGCGCCGAAGCGCGCCGTGTCGAACAGCCGCCCCAGCAGGTCGGCCCGCTCCTGGGCGCCGGCCTGCAGGAACCGGGCGAACTCGCCCTGCGGCAGCAGCACCACCTGGCAGAACTGCTCCCGATTCATCCCCAGCAGCTGCTGGACCTCGGCGCCGATCTCCTGGTGCGACTTGCTGCTCGCCCGCCAGCCGCCGCTGCCGCCCTCCGTCGGCGACCACTCCCGGAGCAGGGTCTGCGCCCGCTCCGGCGTCGAGCCCGAGCCGCGCTTCTTCGGCCGCAGCTGCTCCGGAATCCGGGTGATCTCCAGCCGTCGGCCGCCGAGGGTGACCTCCAGCACGACCTCGGTCCTGACCTCCGGCCTGGCATGGTCGCTGCGCAGCCTGGTGCGCGGCCGGGCCCCCGGGACCATCCCGTAGAGGGCGTAGCAGACCGCGTCCAGGACGCTGGTCTTGCCCGCGCCGGTCGCGCCGCGCAGCAGGAACAGGCCGTCGGCGGCCAGGGCGTCGAAGTCCACCCGCTGGGTGTCGGGGAAGGGGCCGAACGCGGTCACGGTGAGCTGGTGCAGTCGCATCAGACCTCGCCCCTCGCCGCCGCGCCCGCGGCCTCCGTCGCCCGCTGCAGCAGCTCCCGCTCGGCCGGATCGGGGTCGGTGCCCCGGACGTGCCGGACGAAGCCGAGCGCGATCTCGGCGTCGCTGCGACCCCGGGTGCGCGAGCCGTAGCTGGGCAGCCCGTCGCCGACCACGCCCTCCGGCTCGAAGGCGAGCTGCAGGGTGTGCGGGAACCGTCCGCGCAGCTGCTCCATGGCCCGGTCGGGCCGGGCCGTGTCGGTGAGGGTGACCTGCAGCCAGTCCTCGGTGTGGCGTTCCAGCGACGGGTCGGCGAGCAGCCCGGCCAGGGTGCCGCGGAGCCGGTGCAGCCGACGCGGCACCGGGCAGTCGATCCGCCGGGCGTCGATCTCGCCGCCGGGGCCGAGGTCGACCAGCCACATCGTCTTCCGGTGCTCCGCCTCGGAGAAGGAGTACGCCAGCGGCGAGCCGCTGTAGCGCAGCCGTTCGGTGATGGTCTGACAGCCGTGGAGGTGGCCCAGGGCGACGTAGTCGACGCCGGCGAAGACCGGGGCGGGGACACTGGGCACGCCGCCGACGGTGATGTCCCGCTCGCTGTCGCTGGGCTCGCCGCCGACGACGAAGGCGTGGGCCAGCACCACCGAGCGGGTGCCCGGCGGGCGGGTGGCGAGGTCCGCCCTGACCCGGTCCATGGCCGCGCCCAGGACGGCGGCGTGGCCGACCCGGGCGGCGCCCAGCTCGGCCGCGGTCAGCGCCGGCTCCAGGTAGGGCAGCCCGTAGACCGCGACCGGGCCGTCGCCGTCCGGCAGCAGCACCGGTTCGTCGCAGCGGGCGACGTCCGTCCGCAGGTGCACCCCGGCCTGTTCGATCAGCCGGGCGGCGATCCCCAACCGCCGCGCCGAGTCGTGGTTCCCGCTGATCAGCACCACCGGCACGGCCAGCGCGGCGAGCCGGTGCAGCACCCGGTCGAACAGCTCGACCGCGCCGAGACCGGGGATGGCCCGGTCGTAGACGTCCCCGGCGACCAGCACGGCGTCCACCCGTTCGGTCCGGACCGTGGTGACCAGGTGGTCCAGGAAGGCGGCCTGGGCCGGCAGCAGGTCCTCCCGGTGGAGACCCCGTCCGAGGTGCCAGTCGGAGGTGTGCAGCAGCCTCATGACGGTGCCCCCGCCCGCATGTTCGCCATGGTCGCCCCTCCGCTCGGTGCCGGTCGGCACGGGAGCGGCCGACCGTCTCCGAGTATCACAGGTGCCACTGACAACGCCCGCGTCCCGCTGGTTGCGCGGCGCACCACGACGGCCACGGCCCGGACCCCCAGTGGGGCCCGGGCCGTGGCCGGCTCGGCGGGTCGACGGCCCGGTGGGCCCGCCGAGGGTCAGGTTGTGGTCCTGCTCACAGCGGTGGCCCCGGCCGGTGCGTCGGTGGTCCCGGCGACCACCGGGTCGGTCCCGGCCGCGTGGCCGACGGCCACCGGCTCGCCGTGGGGGCGGGAGTGGCGGGTGAGGCCGACGACGGCCACCACGGCGGTGAGCAGCAGGGCCCCGGCGGCGAGGGCGAAGCTGGTGGTGAACTGGCTCTCGGCGGGCAGCGGCGGGATCCCCTTCGGCAGGCCGGGGATCACCTTGGAGGCGAGCAGCGAGGTGATCACGGCCGAGGCGATGGAGCTGCCGACCGAGCGGGAGATCGAGTTGATGCCGTTGGCGATGCCGGTCTGCTCGACCGGGACGCTGGCCGCGATCAGGGCGGGCATGGAGGCGTAGCCGAAGGCGACGGCGATGCCGGCCAGGATCCCGGCCATGATCACGTTCGGGGTGCTGCCGTGGCCCCAGGCCAGCCAGGCGAAGCCGGCCACGCCGATCAGCGCACCGAGGCCGAGGGTGTAGCGGGCGGTGATCCGGCGGACCAGGATGCCGCCGAGGGGCGCGGCGATCAGCGCGACCAGGGTGCTGGGCAGCAGGTACTCGACCGAGGCGCGCAGCACCGAGGCGGTGAAGCCGTAACCGACGAGCTGACGGGGCATCTGCACCAGGTAGGAGATGCCGATGAACATCGCGAAGGAGGCGAAGCCGACGAACAGCCCGGCCACGTTGGTGAAGGCGACCTGCCGGTGGACGAACATCCGCATGTCGACCAGCGGGCTGGCGACCTTCAGCTCGACGACCACCCAGACCACGGCCATCACGACCGAGCCGATGAAGCAGCCGATCACCTTGTCCGAGGACCAGCCCCAGGTGTGGCCCTGCGAGATGGCGAGCAGCAGCAGGACCAGGAAGGCGGCGAGGGTGCCGGCGCCGAGGAAGTCGATCCGGCCGCCGCTGCGGTGGCCGCCGTCCGGGACGACGAAGAAGACCGCGACCAGGGCGAGCACCGAGACGGCCGTGGAGAACCAGAAGACCGAGTGGTAGTTCGGGTGGCTGCCCTGGGTGAGCAGGCCGGTGACCACCAGCGACAGCCCGCTGCCGAACGCCAGGGTGCTGCTGACCAGCGCCATGGCGCCGTGCATCTTCTTGGCCGGGACCTCGTCACGGATGATCGACAGGCCCAGCGGGAAGATCGCGGTGGCGGAGCCCTGGAGCGCCCGGGCGACGATCAGCAGGGTCAGCGAGGTGGTGCTCGCCGCGAGCACGGAGCCCGCGACCATCACCACCAGCACGGCGATCAGGGTGCGCTTCTTGCCGTACTGGTCGCCGACGCGGCCGAGCAGCGGGGTGAAGACGGCGGCGGACAGCAGGGTTGCGGTGGTGACCCAGCTCACGCCGGCCGAGCTGGCGTGGAGGTCGGAGCCGAGCAGCGCCAGGATCGGGATGACCTGGGTCTGCGCCATGGAGACGACCATGGCCGCGAGCCCCAGGGCGAGGATCAGTGGCGTGCTGCTGCGGCGGGCATGCGCTGACGTTTCGGACGGGTCATGGGCCATGGCGGTGATGGGATCCTTCGGCGCTTCGACGTTTCATGGTCTTGATGCTTTATGTAGTCAAGCAATAAGAAGCACGTTAGAGGCGAAGGTTTACGTAGTCAAGTTAAAAGGTTCAGCACGGGAAGCAATTTGGGTCCCGAGCTGGTCGGCCCCTGGCGGGACGCGCGCCCCGCAGGGACTCAGTCCTCGGCGTCGTCGGCGGCGGACGGGCGGTGGTGGCCCAGCTGGGTGAGGACCGCGCCGAGCTCGCCGTGCACCCGGCGGTCCATCGCCAGGGCGAACTCGACGTCCACCACCGTCCGGGCCACCGGGCGCAGCCGGGCCAGGCTGTCGGCCAGCCGGACGGTCTCCTCCGCCGAGAGCCGGGCGTCCAGGCCGCCGAGCAGTTGCTTGCCGACCAGCTCGACGAAGAGGTCGGCGAGCGCGTCGGCGCTGGCGCGGACGCCTCGGGCCGCCTCCAGCACGGCCGCCAGCGGCACGCCCTCCGCGACCAGCGCGGCGGAGGCGTCCAGCAGCCGTCGGCTGATGTGGCTCGCCGTCCCGCCGTCGAGCTGGACGTAGCCGAGGTCGACGGCCTCCGCCAGGTTGGACGGGTCCACCTGGCCGCCGTAGGCCGCGTCCAGCTCCGCGAGCGTCAGCGGGACGGGCGCCTCCTCCGACCAGGGGGCCGCGATCGCACCCTCCAGGCCGAGCAGGGCCGCGACGTCCCGGCCCTCCTCCCAGGCGGCGAGCAGCTCGGCGATCCCGCCGAGGGTGTGGCCGCGCTCCAGCAGGTCCGCGATGATCCGGAGCCGGGCCAGGTGGTCCTCGGTGTACCAGGCGAGCCGGCCCTCGCGCCGGGGCGGCGGCAGCAGCTGCCGCTCCCGGTAGAAGCGGAGCGTCCGGACGGTGATCCCGGCCTCCCGGGCGAGGTCCTCGGTGCGGAACTCGCGCAGGGCGCGGCGGGCCGCCGACCGGTCGGCGGCGGCGTCGGACTCCGGATTCTCGCTCATCTGACCGAGCCTATCCGTCCGTGACGTGCATCTGAGTATCCGTACTCAGGCGCGCGGCCCGCGCGGGCCCCATCCTGCCCTCATGACAACTCCCGTCAGGCGCCGCAATACGACGGCCTTCTACGCGCAGGCGGTGGCCTCCTTCGCGCTCGCGCTCACCGCGATGGCGGTCGGCATCGCCTACCTGTCCGCGTCGCCGTGGATCCGGGCCTTCCTCGCCCTCGGCCTGCTCTACGTCGTGACCTCGGCCTTCACCCTGGCCAAGGTGATCCGGGACCGGCAGGAGGAGGAGCAGGTCACCACCAGGGTCGACCAGGCCCGGCTGGACAAGCTGCTGGCCGAGCACGACCCCTTCCGGGTCGACGCACCCTAGAACTGCGACCGGCCGACGGAGGGACCGCCCGGCGCGAGGCCGGACGGTCCCTCCGTTGTGCAGGTCAGCTGGACTTCCAGACGTCGGCGAAGCTGCCGCCGGAGACCGCGCCGGGCTGGGCCCGGACCTTGCTCCCGCTGCTGTTGATCATGACGATCTCGGTCGGGGAGGTGCTGCCCAGCGCGGTGCCGCCGGCGGTGGCGCCGGTGAAGTCGACGGTGCCGAAGTCGGCCAGCTTGGCTATGGTGCCGTTGACCTCGGGGGCCTCGGCGATGACCTCGGCGGAGCTGTCCTGGTAGCCGGAGGAGCCGGCGCTGACCGTGGACTTGGTCCAGCCCTCGGTGCTGTCGACCAGCGTCATGGTGAAGTCGCCGTTCCCGTCGTCGGTGACGGTGGCGGTCAGTGCGTCGCCGGCCTTGACGGTGACGCCGGAGTAGGCGCTCTCGGAGGCCGGGAGCACCTCCCACCAGGCGCCGTAGGTGGCCCTGCCGCCGATGCAGTCGGCCTCGGTGCCGGTCTGCTCCAGCGCGGAGTTGCTGTAGCCGTCGAGGCCGACCCAGTAGGCGGAGTAGGTGGTGGTGCTGGTGCAGCTGACCGCGGGCTGGGTCCACGAGGAGGAGACGGACTTGTAGGCGCCGGCCGCGCCGGTGGCGGCGTAGCCGGACCAGTTGGTGGACTCCACGCTCGCGCTGGTCCCCGCACGGACTCCGTGCAGGCTGTGGCTCTCGTGGCCGGCGATGGCCTGGGTGAGCTGTGCCGGGGCGGCGGCCGCCGCGCTGTGGGGGGTGGCCGCGATCGCCGGGCCGGCGAACGCGGCGGTGGCCGCGCCGACAGCGGCGACGAGCAGGAAGGCAGAGGCTCTCTTGGACATCTGACGCTCCTTCGACGAACAGGGGGTGAAGGGACGGCGTCGGAGGCCCGCGTTGCAGCGGCCTCCTCCGAACGCCGAGCGACAGCCTGCATGACTGATCACGAACAAGAGAAGGCCCTCAAGAGCCTTTGGCGTTGAGAGAATTCACCCGGCGCTCGGCGGCCGCACAGGGCTGTGCGCGGCCTACGAAGCCGACGTCAGCGGCGGTTTCCAGCTGCGCCCGCCGCCCGGGGCAGGGGCTCTGGTGGAGGCGTCGGGATGCGACGTAGGGTCACCTTCTCGGGGGCGGACCTCTGCGCGAAAGGCGGAATGCCCGCATGGTGACCAGGCCGGAGCCGCCCGCCGGGGATCTCGACTCGCCCGTCCGGCCGCTGCCCGGGGCGCCGCTGCCCGGGGCGCCGTTCCACGAGGCGCTGCGCGGAGCCATCGCGGTGAGCGGGCTGAGCCTGGACCGGATCGAGGACCGGCTGCGGCGTCACGGCTGCCGGGTCTCGGTCGCCACCCTCAGTTCCTGGCAGTCGGGGCGGAACCAGCCGGAGCGCCCCCGTTCGCTGGCCGCGCTCGCGGTGCTGGAGAAGGTGCTGCGCCTCCCCCCGGGCGCGCTGTTGGACCTGCTCGGACCGCCGCGGCCGCGTGGACGCCGGCTCCCGGCCGGTTCCGGCCGACGTGGGCTCGCCGCGGTCTGGTCGGACCGCTACGACATCGGCAGCGCACTGCGCAGGGTGGACCACCAGTGGGACGACGTGCTGACGCGGATCAGCTGCCACCGGCGGTTCGAGGTGGACGCGCAGGGGCGCGAGCGCTCGATGTGGTGCCGTCAGGTGCTCCGCGCCGAGTGCGACGGCCCGGACCGCTGCATCGCGGTCTACCGGCGCACCGACCCCGGCCCGCTCCCGCAGGTGCGGACGTCCGCACCGGGCCGCACCGGCCGGGTGGCCGAGGTGCCCGAAGACCGGCTGCTGGTGGCCGAGGTGCTGTTCGACCACCCGCTGGTCCGCGGCGAGACCGTCATCGTGGAGTACACCCTCGACCACCTCGCGCCCCATTCGTACGCCACCCGGGCCGGCTGCATCCTGCACGCCCCGGTGCGCGAGTACGTCCTGGAGGTGCGCTTCGACCCGCTCGCGCTGCCGGCGGCCTGCTACTCATTCCGCAGTGCCGAGCTCGAATCCCGGGTCCAGGAACGGCAGTTGCGACCTGACTCGATCGGTTCGGTGCACGCGGTCGCCCTGGCCGCGCAACCCTGCCGGTTCGGCATCCACTGGCGCTGGGACTGACCGATCCGGTCCCGCGGCCGGTGGGCGGAGGACAGCAGCCAGTGGAGCACATCCCGCGCACCGTCGCGCCGTTTTCCCGGATCTCCGGGTAATCGGACGAACCCGCTCGGTAATGTCCGCTGCGCCCGGGGGAGTACAGCGCTCAACCGGCGTATGCCTGCGAGCGGAGGGCGCATGGGGATCGGAACCGACCACGGCCGTCGGCGCGCCCATGCCGGGCCGCCCGCGGACGAGCAGGGCGAGGAGCTGGCCGCGCTGCTCCCGGTCGGCCGTCCGCGCGGAGCCGGGCGGCGCTCCGTCCGCTTCCGGCTCGCCTCGCTGCTGGCGGTGCCCGTGCTGGCGCTGGCCCTGCTGTCCGTCGGCGCGGTCGCCAGCGTGGTGCAGACCGCGCAGGCGCAGCAGCGGTCGGACCGCGCCCGGACCGCGCTGCCGGCCCCGGTCGCCGCCGCCGTCACCGCGATGGAGGCGGAACGCACCGCCGCCGCCCAGTACCTGGCCGCACCCGACGCCGCCCGGGCCGCCGCGCTCACCACCCTGGCCGGGGCCACCGACCGGGCGGCATCCGTCCTCGGCGGAGAACTCGAAAGCTCGGTGCGGGAGTTCACTGCCCTGGCGCCCGAACTCCCGGCGCGGGTCGCGGACTGGACGGCGGCCGACGGCTCGCTGCCCGCCCTGCGCGGCCGGATCGCCGCCCGGACCGTCGGCTGGACCGACGCCGAACAGGACTACACCGCCGACATCGACGCGGCCCTGGCGGTGGACGGCGCGCTGAGCGGACTGCGCGGCCCGGCCACCGCCACCGACCCCCGCGTCCTGCTGGAACTGGCCCAGGGCCGCGACCTGTTGGCCCGCGAGGACGCCGCCGTCCGGTCCGCCGCGGCCGCCGGACGGATGGGCCCCGAGGAGTACCAGGAGTTCACCTCGGCGCTTGAAGCCCGCCGCGCCCTGGACGCCTTCGCCGCCCCCGACCTGCAGGGCCCCGACCTGACCAGCTATCAGCTGGTGGCGGGCGGACCGGCGGCGACCGTGCTCGGCAACCTGGAGACCGCCGTCCGGTCCGCCGGACCGGGAACCGCGTTCTCCCGCACCTCCGCCCGGGCGGACTGGACGCCGGCCGCGCAGGCCCTGGAGCAGCAGCTCGCCACCGTCGGCGCCGACAGCGGGAGCAGCGGCACCGCCGACGTCCCCGCCCTGGCGGCGACCCCGGCCGGTCTGGCCGCGCTCTTCGGCCTCACGGCGCTGCTGCTCGCGCTGGTGGTGGCCGCCCGGGTCGGCGGCAGCCTGGTGCAGGGCCTGTCCGCGCTCCGGGCCGGCGCCGTCGACCTGGCCGGCCGCCGACTGCCGGCCGCCCTCGGCCGGATGCGCGCGGGCGAGGTGATCGACCTCGACGCCGAGGCGCCGCTCGACCCCGTCGACGCCGGAGCCGACGAGATCGGCCAGATCGGTGCGGCACTGACCGCCGTCGAGCGGGTCGCGCTGCGGGCCGCCGCCGAGCGGACGGCGGCAGCCTCCGGCATCTCCGAGGTGTTCGTCGGACTCGCCCGCCGCAGCCAGGTCCTGGTCCACCGTCAACTGGGACTGCTGGACCTCATGGAGCGGCGCACCGAGGACCCGGCCGAGTTGGCGGACCTGTTCCGGCTGGACCACCTCACCACCCGGATGCGCCGCTACGCCGAGAGCCTGATCATCCTCTCCGGAGCGGCCCCCGGACGCGCCTGGCGGCAGGCGGTACCGCTGTCCGACGTCGTCCGCTCCGCCATCGCCGAGGTCGAGGACTACGCCCGGGTGGAACTGCGGGGCCTGCCGCAGAGCGCCGTCACCGGCGCGGCCGTCGCCGACCTCACCCACCTGCTGGCCGAGCTCGTCGAGAACGCCACCGGCTTCTCCCCGCCCGACACCAGGGTCGTGGTCAGCGGCCGACGCGTGGGCGCCGGCTATCTGCTGGAGGTCGAGGACCGGGGGCTCGGGATGGGCCCCGAAGGGGTGGCCGAGGCCAACCGGCGGATCGCCGACACCCGTCAGGGCGACCTGCCCGGCAGCGACCGGCTCGGCCTGTTCGTCGTCAACCGGCTCTCCCGCCGGCACGGCATCCGGGTCTCGCTGCGCCCCTCCCGGCACGGCGGGACGACGGCGGTGGTGCTGCTCCCGTCCGCGCTGCTGGAGCCCGCCGCCCGCCGCCCGGACGCGGCGCCCACCGGCGCGCCGACACCGCCGGCCGCCGCTGCGGCGCCGGCTGGGCCCGCGCCCGCCGCTGAGCCCGAGCCCGTGCCAGTCCCAGTCCCCGTCCCCGTCCCCGTCCCCGTCCCTGTGCCCGCGCCGGCCGCCGAGCCCGTACCCGTTCCGGGCCGACCCGTTGCGCGGGCGCGGTTCGCCGCCTCGGCCCACGGCGCGATCACGGACGCCGCCCCCGATCGCCCGGATGCGCCGACCGCCGCCACCGCCACCGCCCCGCCCGAGCCCGAGCCCGAGCCCGAGTCCGAGCCCCAGCCCGAGCCCGCCGCCGTACGCGTCGGCGAACTGCCGCGCCGGGTACGGCAGTCCAACCTCAAGGTGCAGCTCCGCGAGGCGCCCGCCGCCGAGGCGGTCCGGCCGACCTCGGACCGGGTCGCCCCCGCGCGCGACCCGGAGCTGGCCCGGGCACGGATGGCGGCCTTCCAGGAGGGCTGGACGCTCGGGCGGGGCCACCGCCGGAGGCCGCTCGGAGACAGCGGTGCGACGGCCAACCGGACGCACCGGACCAAGGAGGTCGGCAACGATGAATCGGCCCGGTGAGATCGACTGGCTCATGGACGAACTCGTCTCCCACGTGCAGCAGATCCGCCACGCCGTGGTGCTCTCGCGCGACGGCCTGCCGGTCGGGAGCTCCTCGGGCCTGGGGCGCGCCGACGGTGAGCACCTCGCCGCCGTGGCCTCCGGCTTCCACAGCCTCGCCCGGGGCGCGGGCGACCACTTCGGGGCCGGCGCGGTGCGGCAGACCATGGCCGAGTTCGACGAGGGCTTCCTCTTCGTGGTCGCCGCCGGCGACGGCACCTGCCTGGCCGTGTTCAGCGCCGCCGACGCCGATATCGGCCTGGTCGCCTACGAGATGGCGCGGATGGTCCAGCGCTTCGGCGAGCACCTGGTCAGCGCGCCCAGGGGCCTGCCGGACCGCCCGGACGGGCCGACGGCCGGATGAGGGCGCGCCCGATGGACCTCCGGCCTCCCGACCGCGATCCCGAGCCCGCGCCGCTGCTCGGTCCCGGCCGACGCCCGCGCGCCCTGCGGGAGGAGCCGGAGCACTGGTACGACGACGAGGCGGGTCCGCTGGTCCGGCTCTTCTCGCTGACCCGGGGGCGGGCCGGCCCGGTCAGCGAGGAGTTCGACCTGATCGCCATGATCAGGACGGTCTCCGCCGAGGGCGCCGAACCGGGCCTGGTGCCCGAGGCCGAGGCCGTCCTCGAACGCTGCCGCAGCCGTCCCTGCTCGGTCGCCGAGATCGCCGCCGACTCCGGACTCCCGCTCGGCCTGGTCCGGATCCTGCTCGGCGAACTGCTCGACGCGGGGCTGATCCGCGTCAACCGTCCCGTCCCACCCGCCCTGCTCCCCGACGAGCGCACCCTCCTGGACGTGATCAATGGCCTTCGCGCACTCTGACCAGCACCCCCCGCAGCAGCCCCGGCCCGACGACGGATCCGCCCCGCTCACCCTGAAGATCCTGGTCGCGGGCGGCTTCGGATCGGGCAAGACCACGCTGGTCGGCGCGGTCAGCGAGATCCGACCGCTGCGCACCGAGGAACGGATCACCGAGGCGAGCCGCGGGGTCGACGACCTGTCCGGGGTGGAGCGCAAGGCCACCACCACCGTGGCGATGGACTTCGGCCGGATCACCATCCACTCGGGCCTGGCCCTCTACCTCTTCGGCACGCCCGGGCAGGACCGCTTCTGGTTCCTCTGGGACGAGCTGGCCCACGGCGCGCTGGGAGCGGTCGTGCTGGTCGACACCCGCCGACTGCAGGACTGCTTCCCGGCCGTGGACTTCTTCGAGCGCCGGTCCATCCCCTTCGTGGTCGCGGTGAACTGCTTCGAGGGCTCCGATCCGCACTCGGCCGAGGCGGTGGCGACGGCGCTGGACCTGGAGCGCGGGACACCGGTGCTGCTCTGCGACGCCCGCGACCGCAACTCCTGCAAGAAGGTCCTGATCGCCCTGGTCGAGCACGCCAGCCGGATGCACTCCGCCCGGATGCTGGCCGCGATCTGACGTCCGCTCAGTCCGAGGTGAGCAGTCGCCGCCGCAGCGCCCCGGTCAGTTCCGGCTCCGGGCCGAGGCGTTCGGCGACGTACTGCCGGACCGATCCGTAGCGCTCGGTCAGGTCGCCGAGGGTAAGGCGCATGACCTCGGCCGGAGCCCGGCCGAAGGAGGGCCAGATCGACTCCTGCTCGGGGTGGTTGGCCCGCCAGTCGGCGAGCAGCCGCTCCGTGGCGAGCTCGGTCAGGGCGAAGTCGGCGAGGACCTCCTCCTCGGCGACGCCCAGCAGCGACAGCACCAGCGCGGCCACGATCCCGGTGCGGTCCTTGCCGGAGGCGCAGTGGAAGACCAGCGGGCGGTCGTCCTCGGCGGCGATGACCTCCAGCACCGTGCGGAGCTCCTTCACCCCGTCGTCCAGCACCTCGGCGAAGCGGTCCGCGAGATAGCGCCAGGGGTCGACGTCGGGGCTGATCGCGGACTGGTCGTAGGGGCGGTGCTCGATGCTGAGGTTGTGATAGGCCAGCCCGTCGACGGCGGGTACCCGGCCCCGCGCCTCGATCTCGAAGGGGTGGCGCAGGTCGACGACCGTGCCCACCCCCAGCGCGCGAAAGCGGTCCCAGTCGGCCGAGCCGGGCCGCAACTTGCCCAGCGAATCCGAACGGTAGAGCGTTCCCCAGCGGACGGTGCGGCCCGCGTCCGCTCGGTAGCCGCCCAGATCACGGAAGTTGTGCAGCCGGTCGAACTCGATGTGTCTGATCACCGGTGCATCCTATGATCACCCGGGCGGCGACCTGGCCGAGTCCGGCGGTCAGCCGTTGCGGGCCTGCTGCTCCGCCTCCGCGCGGGCGGCGCGGCGGGCGGCCTTCTCGGCGTTCTCCTTCTCGTCCTCGGCCTCGGCGACCTCCAGGGTCGGCGCGGAGCCGCCGAGGTGGGCCGGCTGCCACCAGGTGTCGTCCGGACCGCTGGGGGAGTCCGGGTAGGTGGTCTGGGCGCGGTCGATCAGTTCGGTCATGGCGGCGCGGAGCCGGCGGGTGACCATGACCGGACGGTCCGCCGCCGTGATGTGGATCGGCTCGCCGATGATGATGGTGACCGGGGTGTGCCGACGGGTCAGCTCCTTGGGGCGGCCCTTGGTCCAGAACCGCTGGGTGCCCCAGAGCGCCATCGGCAGCAGCGGGACGCCGGCGTCGGCCGCCATCCGGGCCGCGCCGGTCTTGAACTTCTTCAGGGTGAAGGAGCGGCTGATGGTCGCCTCGGGGAAGACGCCGACCACCTCGCCGGCCTTGAGCGCACGCACGGCCGCCTCGTAGGCGGGCTGCCCGTCGGAGCGGTCCACCGGGATGTGCTTCATGCCGCGCATCAGCGGACCGGAGATGCGGTGCCTGAAGACGTCGTCCTTGGCCATGAAGCGGGTCTTGCGCCCGCCGGCCTTGAGCGCGCCCCAGCCCGCGAAGATGAAGTCGAGGTAGCTGACGTGGTTGCTGACCAGAACGGCCCCGCCGCTGCGCGGTACGTTCTCGGCGCCGATGACCTCAAGCTTGATGTCGAGCGCCCGGAAGAGTGTCCGTGCCGCTCCGATGATCGGCGGGTACACAAGGTCAGCCACAGCGAGCCCTACTTCCTACGGGCGAGTGCCCGGTCCGGTGTTCTAACGATGCATGTTCCCTGAGCAGCGGCGCTATGTCACTCCGACTAGCACCGCCATCGCGGAGACTGCGGTCACACCGACCAGGTTCCAGCCTACTGTCCGGCCGGTCGCAGCCGGTCCTGGCCACGGCGCAGCAGGAGGTAGACCTCGCAGCCGAGGCAGTAGCCGAAGGCCGAGTTGAGGAAGGCGGCGGCCAGCGCGCAGCCGGTGGCGACGAGCCCGAGCCAGGTCGGCCCGACGAGGTAGCCGAGCGTTCCGACCAGTGCGAAGCCCAGGCCGACGCCCTGGGCGAAGCGCGGCGGGGCGGCGTCCTCCAACTCGGCGGGCGGCCCGAGCCGGGGGCGGACGAAGGTCCGGTAGAGCCAGCCGTAGGGCGAACGGCCGAGGCCGCCCAGCGCGCCGAGGGCGAACACCAGCGTCTGGAGGGCGAGCAGCCAGCCGTTCCCGCTGATCAGGACGGCGGCCAGGACCACCGTGGTGAGGGTTGCGGCGAAGCGCGGGCCTCTGGGGTCGACCCGTTCGCGGGCCTGGACCGGGGTGAGCACGGTGGCGGGAGGGATGACAGCAGACATGGGGGACTCCGGGTCTCCGGCAGAACGGAACGGACGGAAGGGGTGCGATGCGATGCCAAAGGGTGCGGCGCGGCGCGGCGCGGCGCTCAGCGACAGCGCATGGCGGCGGCCCGGCACAGGTCGATGACCAGGCGTCGGGTCAGCTGCACGGGCCTGAGCCCGGCGGAGGAGTCCATATGTGCGATGGTACGCGGAGGGTCTGCTTCCGGGAGGGGCCGTTCACCCCCTGGACCGGCCTTCCGGTTCGAACCGGTGACCGGGCATCCTGGGTCGTATGACAGGTTTGCTGGCGTGTGCCGCCGTCCTGGTGCTCTCCGGGGTGTTCGGGCTGTGGCGGATGCGCCGTGACGGAAGGCTGCGGATGCGCGGGCGGGACAGCGGGGTGCGGCTGACCGCCGAGGACCTGGGCGTCGAACTCGGGGAGCGGGCGACGCTGGTGCAGTTCTCCTCGGCGTTCTGTGCGCCCTGCCGGGCGACCAAGCGGGTGCTCGGCGAGGTCACCGCGATGGTCGAGGGCGTCGTCCAGGTGGAGATCGACGCCGAGTCGCAACTGGACCTGGTCCGGCGGCTGGAGATCCTGCGGACGCCCACCGTGCTGGTGCTGGACGCCAGGGGGCTGCTGGTGCAGCGGGCGGCCGGTCAGCCGCGCAGGGCCGATGTCATCGCGGCGCTGGGAACGGCCGTCGGGGCGTAGCGGCGGGGCGGCCGGGGCCGGTCCGTGGGCCGGCATGGGTCAATAGGTGCAATGTCACAGCGGCGCGCGCTTGCCGGGTGGCGTCGGATGCTCTTGCGTGGGGGAGTATGTGGCGATGGCGCTCCCCGTGTCGGGAGAGCGGCCGGAGCGGTGAGGGACCTGGGTCGGAGCCTAAGCTACCGGCGAGTAGCATTGCTTTAGTTACTCGCGAGTATGCTTCGGGGAACTCCGTCGGCAGGGCGGTGCGGCAGTGCCGCACCCGTACCCGAGCGGCAGTTGCCGGATGTGACCAGCCAATCAGTACCAGTTCAGGAGACAGGCCGTGAGCTTGAGGATCGTTGTCTGTGTGAAGTACGTGCCCGATGCGACCGGTGAGCGGCGTTTCGCGGACGACCTGACGACCGACCGGGATTCGGTGGACGGGCTCCTCTCGGAGTTGGACGAGTACGGGGTCGAGCAGGCGTTGCGGATCGCGGCGGCGAACGAGGGCGCGGAGGTGACGGTGCTGACGGTGGGCCCGGACGACGCGAAGGACGCGCTGCGCAAGGCGTTGTCGATGGGTGCGGACAGGGCCGTGCACGTGAACGACGACGACATCCACGGCAGTGACGCGGTGGGGACCTCGCTGGTGCTGGCGAAGGCGTTGGAGGCGACCGGGTTCGACCTGGTGGTGTGCGGGATGGCGTCGACCGACGGGACGATGGGCGTGGTGCCGGCGCTGCTGGCCGAGCGCCTGGGCGTGCCGCAGGCCACGCTGCTGTCCGAGGTGACGGTCGAGGGCGGCGTGGTGCGCGGCCGCCGGGACGGGGACGCGGCCACCGAGCTGGTGGAGGCGTCGCTGCCGGCGGTGGTGTCGGTGACCGACCAGTCCGGCGAGGCCCGCTACCCCTCGTTCAAGGGCATCATGGCCGCGAAGAAGAAGCCGGTGCAGTCGCTGGACCTGGACGACCTGGGCATCGACGCCGACGCGGTGGGCCTGGCCGGCGCGTGGACCGCCGTGGACTCCGCGACCGCGCGCCCCGCGCGCACGGCCGGCACGGTCGTCAAGGACGAGGGCGAGGGCGGCCTGCAGCTCGCCGGGTTCCTCGCCGCGCAGAAGTTCATCTGACACCCCCCTGCGCTTCCGCCCCCCATTCTTCTGTCTTCTGGAGCACTGAATCATGGCTGAGATCCTGGTCCTGGTGGACCACGCGGACGGTGCCGTCCGCAAGCCGACCCTGGAGCTGCTGACCGTGGCCCGCCGCCTGGGCGAGCCCTCCGCCGTCCTGCTCGGCGCCGGCGAGCACGCCCCCGCGCTGACGGCGAAGCTCGCCGAGTACGGCGCCGCCAAGGTCTACACCGCCGATGCTGCGGAGTTCGCGGACTTCCTGGTCGTGCCGAAGGTCGACGCGCTGGCGCAGGTCGCCGCCGCGGCGGCGCCGGGCGCGGTGCTGCTGACGTCCTCGGGCGAGGGCAAGGAGGTCGCCGCCCGGCTCGCGCTGCGCCTGGGCTCGGGCGTGATCACCGACGCGGTGGACGTGACCGCCGGCGAGCAGGGCCCGGTCGCGGTGCAGGCGGCGTTCGCGGCCTCGTTCACCACCCTGTCGCGGGTCTCGCGGGGCGTGCCGGTGATCACGGTCAAGCCCAACGCCGCCGCGCCCGAGGCCGTCGCGGGTGCGGGCGAGGTCGTGCCGGTGGCGGTGGCGTTCACGCCGGCCGCGTCCGGGACGCGGGTGCTGTCGCGCACGCCGCGGGTGTCCTCGGGACGCCCGGAGCTGACCGAGGCCGCGATCGTGGTCTCCGGTGGGCGCGGTGTGGGCGCGGCCGAGGGCTTCGGCGTGGTCGAGGAGCTCGCCGACTCGCTGGGCGCGGCCGTCGGCGCCTCGCGCGCGGCGGTCGACGCGGGCTGGTACCCGCACAGCAACCAGGTCGGCCAGACCGGCAAGCAGGTCTCCCCGCAGCTCTACATCGCCAACGGCATCTCCGGCGCGATCCAGCACCGGGCCGGCATGCAGACCTCCAAGACCATCGTCGCGGTCAACAAGGACCCCGAGGCCCCGATCTTCGAACTCGCCGACTACGGCGTCGTCGGCGACCTCTTCAACGTCCTGCCCCAACTCACCACCGAGATCAAGAACCGCAAGGGCTGACACCACCAGCCCAGCCCAACCCCGAGGGGCCCCGACCGCACACCCGGCCGGGGCCCCTCGACGTAACGGCATAGGGTCGATCGCGGCGGCATGGCCCGCCCCGGGGCAAGGCCGTCCCGGTCCGACCATGTGGAGGCACAACGGTGCTGCTCAGGGCGCTTGGTGAGGGATTCCCGGACGCGGCGGACGCCGCCGACGCGGTGACGGTGGACGGGCTGTCGCTCTCCCGGGAGCAACTGCGGGCCGCCGCCGGTGCGGTGGCCGCGCGAATCGGCGGCGCCTCCGCGCTCGCCGTGCTGGCCCGGCCGACGATGACCACCGTCGTCGCCACCGTCGCCGGGCTGCTGGCGGGCGTGCCGGTGGTGCCGGTGCCGCCGGACGCCGGGCCGAAGGAGCGCGAGCACATCCTGCGCGACTCCGGCGCGCCGCTGCTCGCGGTCGCGGCCCGCGACGCGGACACCGAGGCGTACGGGGCCGAGGTGCTGACGGTCGATCCGGCCGAGCGCGGCGACGCCCCGACCGAGCCGGAGACGGACAGCGGCACGGCCTTCGTCCTCTACACCTCCGGCACGACCGGTGCGCCCAAGGGTGTGGTGACCAGTCGCCGGGCGGTGGCCGCCGGACTGGACGGCCTCGCCGACGCCTGGGCCTGGACGCCCGAGGACACCCTCGTCCACGGCCTGCCGCTGTTCCACGTCCACGGGCTGATCCTGGGCGTGCTGGGGCCGCTGCGGGTCGGCGGGCGTTGCGTCCACACCGGACGCCCCACGCCGGAGGCGTACGCGGCGGCGGCCCGGTCCGGCGGCAGCCTGTACTTCGGCGTCCCCACGGTCTGGTCGCGGCTGGCGGCGGACGCGACCAGCGCGCGGGCGCTGTCCTCGGCCCGGCTGCTGGTCTCCGGCAGCGCGCCGCTGCCGGTGCCGGTGTTCGAGCGGCTCGCGGAACTGACCGGCCACGCGCCGATCGAGCGCTACGGCATGACCGAGACCCTGATCACGCTGAGCACCCGGGCGGACGGCGAGCGCCGACCGGGCAGCGTGGGCCTGCCCATCGGGGCCGTCCGCACCCGGCTGGTGGCGGAGGACGGCTCCCCGGCGCCGCACGACGGCGAGACCGTCGGCGAGCTGCAGGTGGCCGGTCCGACGCTGAGCGAGGGCTACCTGGGCCGCCCGGACGCGGACGCGGAGACCCGGACCGCCGACGGCTGGTTCCGGACCGGCGACGTGGCCGTGATCGGTGCGGACGGCTTCCACCGGATCGTCGGCCGGGCCTCGGTCGACCTGATCAAGAGCGGCGGCTTCCGGATCGGCGCGGGCGAGGTGGAGGCGGCGCTGCGCGACCACCCGCAGGTCGAGGACGCGGCGGTGGTGGGCGCGCCCGACGCCGACCTGGGGCAGGCGATCGTCGCCTATGTGGTGCCGGCCGGGCCGGTGACCGGCGGTCAGCTGACCGACTTCGTCGCCGAGCGGCTGTCCGTGCACAAGCGGCCGAGGCGGGTGGTGCTGGTGGCGGAGCTGCCGCGGAACGCCATGGGCAAGGTGCTCAAGAAGCAGCTGCTGGAGCGGGAGCCCGGGTAGACCGGGGCTCGATACCCTCTGGGGTATTCTGGTGGTACCGGGCGCCGCTCTGCCCGGTACGGCTGCCAGGAGGAACCATGTGTCGGCGAGTGACCTGCTCCACGTGCAAGGGGGCGAGCTACGCCGGGTGCGGGATGCACGTCGAGCAGGTCCTCGCGGGCGTGCCGCAGTCGCAGCGCTGCACCTGCGCGTCCGCGAAGCAGGGGAGCGGGTCCGCCGCCCCGGAGCAGCGCGGCTGGCGCCGGATCTTCGGCCGGGGCTGACGCCGGGGGCTGAAGCCCGGACCGAATCCGGCGCCGCAGCCGGGGCGGGACCGCTTCTCCGGCGGCGCACTGGACAAGAGCCGTCTCCAGCGGAGACGCTGGCGCCCATGACGAGCATGATCGCAGCTATCGACATCGGCGGGACGAAGGTCGCCGGCGCCCTGGTGGACCGGGACGGCGCCCTGCTCGCCGTCGCCCGGCGGCCGACCCCGGCCAAGCAGCCCGCCGCGCAGGTGCTCCGCGCGGTGACCGACGTCCTGGACGAGCTGCGCGCCGACCCCCGCTGGGCCGAGGTGCGGGTCATCGGCATCGGCTCCGCCGGACCGGTGGACGGGCCGAACGGCGCGGTCAGCCCCGTCAACATCCCCGACTGGCGCGACTTCCGACTGGTCGACGCCCTCCGCGCGCACCTGCGGGCGCAGCCCGGTGCGGTCGGCGGCCCGGGCGAGCCGTCGATCGTGCTCACCGGCGACGGTGTGGCCATCGCCGCCGCCGAGCACTGGAAGGGCGCGGCCCGGGGCCTGCGCAACGTCCTCTGCATGGTGGTCTCCACCGGCGTCGGCGGCGGCCTGGTCATCGGCGGCGTGCCCTACCCGGGGCCCACCGGCAATGCCGGCCACATCGGCCACATCAGCGTGGACCTGGACGGCGACCCCTGCCCCTGCGGCTCCCGGGGCTGCGTGGAGATCCTGGCCAGCGGCACCGCCATCTCCCGGCACGCGCTGCGGAACGGCTGGCAGCCGGTCGGCGAGGACTCCTCGGCGGTGGCGGTCGCCGAGGCCGCCCGGGCCGGCGACCCGGTCGCCCTGGCCGCCTTCGCCCGCTCGGCCCAGGCCCTGGCGGCCGGCATCGCGGCGACGGCGACCCTGGTCGAGCTGGAGCTGGTGGTGATCGGCGGCGGGGTCGCCGCCTCCGGCGAGCTGCTGTTCGCGCCGCTGCGCCGCGCCCTCCAGGACTACGCCACGCTGCCCTTCGTCCGGGGTCTTGAGGTCCGTCCGGCCGAGCTCGGCACCGACGCCGGCCTGGTCGGCGCGGCTGCGGCGGCGGCCCACGCGGTGCGGCTCGACGGCTGGCGCTGAGGTGGCGGAGCCTGCGTAGGATTCCCGGAGCGGTCGGCGACGAGGGGGACAGTACGGTGATTGTCTGGGTCAACGGCACGTTCGGGGTCGGCAAGACGAGCACGGTCCGGGAGCTGCAGGCGCTGCTGCCGGGCAGCGCGGTCTACGACCCGGAGGTCATCGGCGAGAGCCTGCGGCACCTGCTGCCCGCCGAGGTCTACGGCTCGGTCAGGGACTTCCAGGACCTGGCGGCCTGGCGCCGACTGGTCCCGGCGACGGCGGTGGCACTGCTGGCCGAGCTGCCGGGACCGCTGATCGTCCCGATGACGCTGCTGCGCCAGGACTACCGGGACGAGATCTTCGGGGCCCTGGCCGCCGACCGGGTGGCGATCCACCATGTCGTGCTGCATGCAGAGGAAACGATCCTGCGGAAGCGGATCGAGGCCGACGAGACCGAGTCGGCCCGGGCCCGGCAGTGGCGGCTGGACCACCTGGCCGCCTACCAGCAGGCCCGCCCCTGGCTGGAGGAGGACGCCGTGGTGGTCGACACCACCGCGCTGACGCCCCGCCGGGCCGCCGAGCTGATCGCCGCGATCGTCGACTCGGGCGCGGCCCGCTGCCCGATCGTGGACGACTCCGTCCACACCCGGGACACCCTGGCCGCCGCCGTCCTGCTCTTCGACGACGAGGACCGGGTGCTGCTGGTCGACCCCGTCTACAAGCCGGGCTGGGAGTTCCCCGGGGGCGTGGTCGAGGACGCCGAGCGCCCCTCGCTGGGAGCGACCCGGGAGATCGCCGAGGAGCTCGGGATCGACCTGGCCCCCGACCGGCTGCGGCTGCTGGTCGCCGACTGGGAGCCGCACCGGGGCCCGCGCTCCGGCGGTGTCCGACTGGTCTTCGACGGCGGCCGGCTGACGGCGGAGCAGCGCGCCGCGATCGTCCTTCCGGCCCGGGAGCTGCGCTCCTGTCGCTTCGTCAGCCAGCAGGAGTGGGAGCAGCTGCTCCCCGACAACAAGCGCCGCCGACTGGCCGCCGCGCTCCGCGCCCGCGCCGCCGGCGAGACCCGCTACCTGGAGGCCGGCCAGGACCCCGACGGGCGCTGAGCTCAGCCCCGATCGGCCGATGTCGCCGACGGCCGGGGTCAGGACGGCCGGTTCGCCTCGGGGCACTCGGTGGCGGCCGGGGGCACGCCGTCGGCGAGGTGTTCCTCGGCCCAGGCGCCGAGGGCGCCCATCGCCGGGCCGAGGGCGGTGCCGGCCGTGGTGAGGCGGTAGTTGACGCCCAGTGGGGGACCCGGCACGACCTCGCGGACCACCAGCCCGGCGGCGGCCAGCTCCGACAGCCGGTCCGACAGCATCCGCTCGCTGATGCCCGGGACCGACCGGCGCAGCTCCGCGAATCGGGCCTCGCCCTGCATGAGGACGGCCAGGACGATGCCGGTCCAGCGCTTCCCCAGAAGGGCGAAGACCCGTGTCATGGCCTCGCCCGCGCCGCTGCATTCCCGTGCCATGAGGAACATGGTACTTGCTGAGGAATGATTTGGAGCTATACATTCGTAAGTAGCTAATGCTGCTGTCGCGGACTGCGACGGCCCTGTCCGCTGCGCCCTCGCCGCACCCACCTCCACGGGAGCCCCACGTGTTCGTCGCCACCGCCGTCCTGTCCTCGTTGCTCGCCCTGGTCTTCCTCGGCGCCGGGTCGAGCAAGGTCGCCAAAGTCCAGATGCAGCGCGACAACGCCGAGCACCTCGGCTTCAGCATCGGCGCCTACCAGCGCATCGGCGCGCTGCAGATAGCCGGCGCGATCGGACTGGTGGCCGGCCTCTGGGTGGCCCCGCTCGGCGTCGCCGCCGCCCTCGGGCTGACCCTGATGATGGTCGGCGCGTTCGTCTACCACGTCCGGGCCCAGGACAAGCCCGCGATGTTCGCCCCCGCGCTGGTCCTCGCGGTGCTGGCGGCCCTCGCCCTGTCGCTGCGGCTGGTCACCGCCTGAGCCCGGCCCCGCTGCCCGCCCCGCTCCCGGCCCCGCTGTCCGCCCCGGTGTCCGCCCCGCTGTCCGCCTCGGTGTCCGCCCGGACGAGGCCGCGCAGCACCGATCCGCAGCGGCGGACATAGAGCCGCTGGAACACCGGGACCAGCGGACCGGCGGCGCGGGTGAACCAGCGGGCCGGACGGCTGAAGGCGACGACCGCGAACCAGACCCCGCCGTCGTCGTCCTGCTCCACGGTGAAGGACTCCTCGCCGCACTCCGGATGGCCCGGCAGGGTGCCGTAGGCGAAGCCGGTGCGGCGCGGTTCCGCCACCGTCCACACCACCTCGCACGGCGCGGCCAGGGCGAACGGCCCGGGGCCGAGCCGGACCAGGACGCGGGCGCCGGCCTCGGCGCGCGCGGACGCGGCGGTGATCCGCACCCCGGCGGCGCGGTGCATCCGCCAGGTCAGCACCGCTTCGCCGGCCGCCGCGAAGGCGGCCGGACCGCTGCCGACCCGGGTGCGGTGGCGCAACTGCGCGTAGCCGACCGGCAGTTCCGCACCGCCGTCGCGGGTCGCGCCGACCTCTGGATAGCTGAACCCGGGCATCCAAGCCTCCTCGCTGCCGGCGACCGGCGGCACACCGGAGCCAGTCTCGCAGTGCGCCCGGCCCTCCGCAGCGGATCGACCGCAGCGGACCCGTGGTCGGCACAGGCTGCGGGCGGCCGGGGCGACGGGCAGGATGGGCGCCGTGCCGTTCACCTTCAGTCACCCGGCAGCCGTGCTGCCCTTCCTGCCCGTGCTGCGCGACGGCAGCGGACGCGGTCCGCTGATCGCCTCCGCCATGGTCGCGGGCTCGCTGGCGCCCGACGTCCCCTTCTTCGTGGACTCCCTGCTGCCGGGGACCTACGGCCTCGGGGCCGCCACCCACCGGCCCTGGGCCGTCCCGACCCTGGACGTCGCCATCGCCGCCGCGCTGGTCGCCGGTTGGCACGGACTGCTGCGCGAGCCGCTGGTCGCCCTGCTGCCGGACCGCTGGGGGGACCGGGCCGAGGCGCTCACCGCGCCGCTCGGCAAGCCCGACCCCTACGACGCGGCCTGGTTCACCGCCTCCGCCGCGCTGGGGGCGCTGACCCATGTCGGCCTGGACGCCTTCACCCATACGGGCCGGACCGGCGAACGGCTGGTCCCGGTGCTGCGCGGGAAGGTCGCCGGGGTGGCGGTGCCGCTGGCCCTCCAGTGGGGCACCTCGGCGGTCGGCCTGGGCCTGCTCGCGTCCGCCGGCAACCGGCTGCTGGCCGAGGTGACGCCGGTCCCGCGCCGGATCACGCTGAGCCCGGCCGTGCGCCGGAGCGCGACCGCCTTCGTCGGCGCGGGGGCGGCGCTCGGGCTCGCCCATCGGCTGCTCCGGGACCTGCCGAAGGCGTCGGCGCGGCCCTCGCTGTCCGGCCTGGTGGCCGCCGGCACCTTCGGTGCGGGGACGGGCGCGGCGGTCGCCGCCGGCGTCTACGCGCTCGCGACGCGACTCGCCCTGCGCGCCGGAGGCGCGGCGGGGACCGATCGGGAGCAGTCGCCCCGCCGCTGACCACTCTTGTCATGATGGACACCGGTACCTACCGGTCTGCCCGGACTGTCCGCTCTGTTGGGCTCTTCCGGCGAACCCGCAGTTCGCCGGAGTCCGGTAATGACGGGCCCGGCGCCGACCGCCAGTAATATGAGGAAACGTGACGCAGAACCAGGGCCCGAGCGGCGAACAGAACCTGTCCAGCGAAGACTTCAGCGAGCCCTGTGATGCGGACGAACTGACCGGTGTGTGGGACGTGGTGGTCGTCGGCGCGGGCCCGGCCGGCTCCTCGGCGGCCTACGCGGCGGCCTCCGCAGCCACCGCCGGCTACGAGAGCCGACGGGTGCTGCTGCTCGACAAGGCCGCCCCGCCCCGCTACAAGACCTGCGGCGGCGGCATCATCGGCCCCTCCCGCGACGCGCTGCCGCCCGGCTTCCAGCTGCCGCTGAAGGACCGCGTCCATGCGATCACCTTCACCATGGACGGCAAGCTGGCCCGCACCCGACGCTCCAAGCAGATGCTGTTCGGGCTGGTCAACCGGGACGAGTTCGACCAGCGGCTGGTCCAGTGCGCCGAGAAGGCGGGCGCGGTGCTGGTCACCGGAGTGACCGTCACCGGCGTCCAGCAGGAGGAGGACGGGGGCCTGGCGACCGTCGTCCTGCAGGACGGCCGCACCGTCACCGCGCGCTGCGTGGTCGGCGCGGACGGCAGCGCCGGTCGCGTCGGCGCGCACGTCGGCGTCGTCTTCGACCAGGTCGACCTCGGCCTGGAGGCCGAGATCCCGGTGCCGCCGTCGGTCGCCGCCGCCTGGGCCGGCCGGGTGCTGCTGGACTGGGGCTCGCTGTCCGGCTCCTACGGCTGGGTCTTCCCCAAGGGCGACAGCCTCACCGTCGGCGTGATCGCCGCGCGCGGCAAGGGCGCCGAGACCCGGGCCTACCTCAGGGAGTTCATCGTCCGGCTGGGGCTGTCCGGTTTCACCCCCTCGATCGAGTCCGGCCACCTCACCCGGTGCCGTTCCGACGACTCCCCGCTCACCAGGGGCCGGGTGCTGGTCGCCGGTGACGCCGCCGGACTGCTGGAGCCGTGGACCCGCGAGGGCATCTCCTACGCGCTGCGCTCCGGACGGCTCGCGGGGGAGTGGGCCGCGCAGCTCGCCGATGCCCAGGACGCCACCGACGTCCGCCGGCAGGCGCTCAACTACACCTTCGCCATCAAGGCCGACCTGGGCGTGGAGATGCGGGTCGGACGCAAGCTGATGAAGGCCTTCGAGCGCCGCCCCCGGGCCTTCCACGTCGCCGCGATCGGGCTGCGCCCGGCGTGGCGGGCCTTCGCCCGGGTCACCCAGGGACACACCACGTTCGCCGGGCTCACCCGTTCGCACGGTCTCGGCCGGCAGACCATCGACCTGCTCACCCGGCGGCTCACCTCCTAGCCGCCGCCCCGGTCGACGTCCGGCGTACTACGCAGGGAGTACGCCGCCGCACCACGTGCGGTCGATGCCTCGGCCCTGCCGGATGACCTACGGTGCAGCCATGAACTGGCACCGAGACCGGCACGGGGACCGGCGCGGGGAGCGCCGCGAGCTGCGGCGGGAAGCGCACCGGGAGGAGCGGGCCGAGCGCTGGGCGGAGCGCTGGGCGCAGCGCGGGCACCGGCAGCGGAACCCGGTGTTCGTCCCGCTCTTCGTCGCCGTCGCCCAGGTGTTCGGCACGCATGTGGCGGCGCACGGCCAGACCTCCCGGCACGGGGTCGACGCCCTCTGCTACGTCCTGCTGCTGGCCGGGCCGGTCATGCTGGTGTTCCGGAGCCGTCGGCCGGTGGCCGTCTGCGCGGGGACGGCGGCGGTGACGGTGGTGTACCTGCTGCTGCGCTACCCCTACGGCCCGGTCTTCCTCAGCCTCTCCGTCGGCTTCGTCTGCGCGGTCGTCGCGGGCCACCGCCGGGCGGCCTGGCTCTCGGTGGGCGCCGCCTACCTCGCCCACCTCGGGGTCGTCCTGGGCACCCACCGGTTCGCCTGGCGCACGGAGACGGCGCTGCTGGTCTGGATCCTGCTGGTGGTGCTGGCCGTCGAGGTGATCCGCAGCCGGATCGAGCACCGCGACCAGTGGCGCCAGGCCCGCGCGGAACGCCAGCAGCGGATCGCCGACGAGCAGCGGATCGAGGTCGCCCGGGAGCTGCACGACGTGCTCGCCCACAGCATCTCGCTGATCAACATCCAGGCGGGGGTGGCGCTGGAACTGCTGGACGACGATCCGGAGCAGGCCCGCACCGCGCTCACCACCATCAAGCAGACCAGCAAGGACGCCCTGGGCGAGGTCCGCCAGGTGCTGGGCACGCTGCGCGCGCCGGGCAGCGCCGCGCCCCGGAGGCCGGCGCCGGGCCTGGACCGGCTCGGCGAGCTGGTCGAGCAGGCCTCGGCGGCCGGGCTGACGGTGCGGCAGCACACCGAGGGCGAGCCCCGGCCACTGCCGCAGGGGGTGGAACTGGCGGCGTTCCGCATCGTCCAGGAGGCGCTGACCAACATCATCCGGCACTCCTCGGCCCGCGAGGCGGAGGTGCTGGTGGCCTACCGGGCGGCCGAGCTGCTGGTCCGGGTGCGCGACCCGGGGCCGGTGTCGGCCACCGGCGGGCCCCGGGCCGGCGGCTCCGGCAGCGGCCTGGTGGGGATGCGGGAGCGGGTCGCGGCGCTCGGCGGCAGCGTCAGGGCGGAGCGCAGGGCGGCTGGCTTCGAGGTCGAGGCGCTGCTGCCGACCGGCCCGGACACACCGTCAGAACCTTCCGAACGAAAGCAAGGGGACCACCGATGATCCGGGTACTGCTCGCCGACGACCAGGCCCTGGTGCGGGCCGGCTTCCGGGCGCTGCTGGACGCCCAGCCCGACATCCAGGTCGTCGCCGAGGCGGACGACGGCCTCGCGGCCGTCCGGCTGGCCCGGGAACTGGTGCCGGACGTGGTGCTGATGGACATCCGGATGCCCCAGCAGGACGGGCTGGTCGCCACCCGGCTGATCTCGGCGGACCCGGCCCTGGCCGCCGTCCGGGTGGTCGTGCTGACCACCTTCGAGCTGGACGAGTACGTGTTCGAGGCGCTGCGGGCGGGGGCGGCGGGCTTCCTGGTGAAGGACACCGAGCCGGCCGAACTGGTCCGCGCGGTGCGGGCGGTGAACGGCGGCGACGGCCTGTTGTCGCCCGGGGTGACCCGGCGGCTGATCGCGGAGTTCGCCGCCCGCTCCAAGGAACCCGAGCAGTCCGAACCGCTGGCGCGGCTCACCGACCGGGAGCGCGAGGTGCTGGCCCTGGTCGGCCTGGGGCTGTCCAACGACGAGATCGCCGGACGGCTGGTGGTCAGCCCGCTCACCGCGAAGACCCATGTCAGCCGGACCATGGTGAAGCTGGGCGCCCGCGACCGGGCGCAGCTGGTCGTGCTGGCGTACGAGTCCGGCCTGGTCCGTCCCGGCTGGCTGGGCTGACGCGGCGACACGCTCCCCGCACGGGGCCCGACCGTCCGGCCCGGTCGCCCACCGCCCGGTTAGCCTCCAGGGGACCGGCGCCCGCCGGTCCCCGCGCACCCTGGAGCCCGCCGCCGATGATGCACCTGCGCCTGATCGTCCCGCCCGAGTCGGAGCAGCGGGTGCGCGAGCATCTGGACTCCTCCCCGGGCGTCGTGCACATCGCGGTCCTGGCCGGCAGCGCCAGCCGGCCGGAGGGCCGGGTGATCCTCTGCGACGTGGTGCGCGAGGCGGCGGAGGAACTGCTGGCCGAGCTGCGGGCGCTGGGGCTGGACCAGGGCGGCGTGATGGTGATGACCGACGCCGGCCTGGTGCTGTCCGAGCAGGCCGACCGGGCCGAGGCGGAGACACCCGGCGAGGGCGCGGACGCCGTGCTCTGGGAGTCGGTCGTCGGCATCACCCACGAGGAGTCGACCCTCAGCGGCACCTATCTGACCTTCATGTCCGTCGCCACCATGCTGGCCGCCTGCGGCGTGCTCCTGGACAACTCCATCCTGATCGTCGGGGCGATGGTGGTCGGACCGGACTTCGGCCCGCTGGCGGGGGTGTGCGTGGCGATCGTGCGGCGGCTGCCGCGGGCGATGCTCCGCTCGCTGACGGCGCTGGTGGCCGGCTTCCTGGCGGCGATGGCGACGACCTGGCTGTTCACCCTGCTGATGGACGGTCTGGGCCTGTTCACCCGGGCCCAGTTCGAGGCCCCGCGCCCGGCGACCGCGTTCATCTGGCAGCCCGACGCCTTCTCGGTGGTGGTGGCGGCGCTGGCGGGCATCGTCGGGATGCTCTCGCTGACCTCGGCGAAGTCCGCCGCCCTGGTCGGCGTCGCGATCTCGGTCACCACCGTCCCGGCGGCGGCCAACGCGGCCGTGGGGCTGGCCTACGGCGCGGTCGACCAGGCCTGGGGGTCCTTCGTCCAGCTCGGGATCAACCTGGCCGGGATCATGATCTCCGGCAGCGCCACCCTCTTCGTCCAGCAGCGGATGCAGGACCGGGTCCGGCGCCGCGCGCTGCGCACCGGCTGACCCCGCCGGTCGGCCGAACCCGCCGCCGGGGCAACTGCGGCGACGGCGGCGACGGCGGCAGCTGCGGCAGCTGCGGCGGCAGCGGTCGCTCACGGTGGCTTCCGGCTGAAGCGGGCAAGATCCTTACGGTGGGACGGCTCGGTGCAGTAGCGTCCTGTCTCAGCATGCGGACCCCAGGAGAGGAAACCCGCCCATGTCGGACCCGACGTCAAAGCCCGAGCCCACGCCCGTCCCCGAGACCGACGCCCCGCGCCTGGTCCGGTACCGGGTCGAGCAGGCCGTCGCCACGCTCACGCTGGACTCCCCGGCCAACCGCAACGCGCTCTCGGCCCGGCTGGTCGCCGAGCTGGAGCAGGGGCTGGCCGAGGCGGGCAAGGATCCGGAGGTGCGGGCCGTCGTGCTGGACCACTCCGGCGGGACCTTCTGCGCCGGCGCGGACCTCTCCGAGGCGACCAGCGGCGACCCGACCGCCAACCCGCGCCGCCTGGTCGGCCTGATGCGGGCGCTGGTGGAGTTCGCCAAGCCGGTGGTGGCCCGGGTGGACGGCCATGTCCGGGCCGGCGGCCTCGGCCTGCTCGGCGGCTGCGACCTGGTCATCGCCGGGCCCACGTCGACCTTCGCCTTCACCGAGGTCAGGCTCGGACTCGCGCCGGCCGCGATCTCGCTGCCACTGCTGCCCCGGCTGGACCCGCGCGGCGCGGCCCGCTGGTTCCTCACCGGCTCCGTCTTCGACGCCGCCGAGGCCCAGCGGATCGGCCTGGTCTCCGAGGCGGCGGCGGACACCGCGCCCGCGCTGGCGGCGGTCCTGGACGCCTTCCGCAAGTGCTCGCCGCAGGGCCTCGCCGAGACCAAGCGGCTGGTCACGGCCGAGGTGCTGCGCACCTTCGAACGCGACGGCGAGTCGATGGTCGCCCAGTCCGCGCTGCTCTTCGGCTCCGAGGAGGCCCGCGAGGGCATGCTCTCCTTCCTGGAGCGCCGCCCGCCCAGGTGGGTCCCCGGCGACTGACGGGCGAGGAGCTCTGCCATGATCGGCGCATGGCTGCGACCGTGCTCGACTCCCTGACCGTGCCCTGGGTCCGTCCGTCGCACCGGATGGACATCGTGCTCAGTCCGGACCTTCCGGAGGGCTACGAGGTCACCACGGCCTTCGTGATAGCCCTGGACGCCGCCGACCGGATGCTGCTGAGCCGGGTGGACCGCCCGGGACGCGGCTGGAGCGTCCCGGGCGGACACCTCGACGCGGGGGAGACGCCGGTGGTCGCCGCCGCTCGGGAACTCGCGGAGGAGGGCGGGCTGGAACTCCCGCCCGAGCGGCTGACCCTGATCGGCGGCCAGCAGATCACCCTGCTGGTGCCCAGGCCGGCCGACTACCACTACCCGGCGCGGGCGTACATGGCCTTCTACGCCGTCCGCCTCGACGGCCCCGGCGAGCCGACCAGCCCGGACCCCGACTCCGAGTGCGGCGCGGCCGAGTGGGTCGACCGGGACGAGGTCGTCCGGCGCACCTCGGGGGCCGACTGGCTGCCGCTGCTGACCGCGCTGCTCGACCGACCGACGACGGGCTGAGCGGCCGTCGGACCGGTCTGTCGGACCGATCCGTCAGACCGGGGCTGCCGTCGAACGCTCCGTCGCCAGCTTCACGGCCAGCAGGCCCAGGACGGTGCCCATCAGGTAGCGCTGGGCCCGCAACCAGCCGGGGCGGTCGGCCAGGAAGGCGGCGATGCTGCCCGCCGCCAGCACGATGCCGAGGTTGACGGCCAGGCTGACGGCGATCTGCACACCGCCCAGGGTGAAGCCCTGTACCAGCGCGCTGCCCGCACCGGGGCGGATGAACTGGGGGATCAGCGAGAGGTACATCACCGCGATCTTCGGGTTCAGCAGATTGGTCAGCAGCCCCATGGCGAACAGCCGTCGGGGCGGGTCGGGGGCGAGGGCCTGCGGCGCGAAGACCGAGAGGCCGCCCGGGCGCAGCGCCTTCCAGGCCAGCCAGACCAGGTAGCCGGCGCCCGCCAGCTTCACCGCCGCGTACAGTTCCGGGACGGCGAGGAAGACCACGGAGAGGCCCAGGTTGGCGGCGCTGAGGTAGGCCAGGAAGCCGACGGCGACCCCGGCCAGCGAGAGCAGCCCGGCCCGCCGCCCCTGGGTGATGCTCCGGGAGACCAGGTACATCATGTTGGGGCCGGGCGTGAGCACCATGCCGAGGGCCACGGCGGAGACACCGAGCAGCGCGTTGGTTCCGATCATGGGACCAGGATCGCGGCTGGACATGCTTCAGCAAAAGCGAAAGTTGCTACGGCCATCAAGTAAGCAATGCTTCACGAAGGTGTCCGACGGAGCGTCAGGAGGGGTCGAACAGGGCGCTCACCGACTCGCCGTTGTGGATCCGGCGGACGGCCTCGGCCAGCGCCGGGGCGATCGACAGCACCTGCAGCTTCGCGGTGCGCTCCCCGTCCGGGATCGGCACGGTGTTGGTGCAGACGATCTCCAGCACGTCGGGCTGGTCCGAGAGGCGCTTGAGCGCGCCGGCGGTGAACAGCCCGTGGGTGCAGGCGACCCGGATCGAACGGGCGCCCAGCTCCCGCAGCCGGTCCAGCAGTTCGATCACCGTGCTGCCCTTGGCGATCTCGTCGTCCAGGACGATGATGTCGCGGCCCGCGATCTCGCCGATGACCGCGCTGATGCTCACCCGGTCGTCGGCGAAGCGCTGCTTGGCCCCGGCGGCGACCTGGACGCCCAGCAGCCGGGCGAAGGCTGCCGCCTCCTTGGCGTTGCCCAGGTCGGGCGAGACGACGGTGGTCCGCGAGAGGTCGTAGCGGCGGAAGTGCTCGGCCAGCTCGCGCAGTGCGTGCAGGTGGTCCACCGGCACCGAGAAGAAGCCGTGCACCTGCGGCGAGTGCAGCGTCATCGCCAGCACCCGGCTCGCCCCCGAGGCGACCAGCAGGTCGGCCACCAGCCGGCCGCCGATGGAGATCCGCGGAGCGTCCTTCTTGTCCGAGCGGGCGTAGGCGTAGTGCGGCATGACCACGGTGATCCGGCCCGCCGACGCGCCGCGCGCGGCGTCGCACATCAGCAGCAGCTCGACCAGGTTCTCCTGGACCGGGGTGACCAGCGGTTGGACCAGGAAGACGTCCCGCTCACGGCAGTTGGCCTGCAGTTGGACCTCAAGGCAGTCGTTGGCGAACCGGTTCACCCGTACCGGGCTGAGCGGCACGCCCAGGTGCGCGCAGACCTCGGCCGCCAGCTCCGGGTGGGCACTGCCGCTGAAAACGGCGATGTCTCGCACGATCTGCTCCTTGTTCGGGCACACCCGCCTGTCGAACACATGGTAACGGGAGGGGCGGACCGCCGCCGGGCCGTCGGCGATCACGGTCGAACGGGCTCCAGCGCCGGGGCGGAGAACAGGTGCACGATGTGCGGCCAGAGCAGGGCCAGCAGCAGCCAGCCCAACGGGACGAGGGCCATGGCTAAGCCCTGGATGCAGCCGGAGGTGCGGAACTCCTCACGGGCGGGATCCGGCGGGGGCGGTGCCGGGAGGCGGCCCGGACTGTCGGTGGGGGCAGCGGGGGCGGGGGCCGCGCGCATGGGTTCTCCTCGGAGGACGGTCACTGAACGGTGGTCCCGCTCTCGCCGGGCGGGTAAGGACGGACGAGAACGTCGTCGGAACGGGGGCACGGGCCGGTCGGCGCTCGGCCGCCGGTCGCCGGATCGGGTCGGCGCCGCGCCACCTGCCGCTCCTCGGCGGTCGGCCGTTCCGGAGGCAGTGGGATTCCCTGATCGGGTCCGGTGATCACGGTAGCCGCCTTCGGGCCGCCGCGCGGGCGACAGGCGGGCGCGGCGGGGTGAGGACCTGTCGGCGGCGGGGCGAGGAGGCGCCAGACGACCGGTCCGGGAGGCGCCCGGCGGGGCGCGGCGCCACCCCCGAGGCGCTGACGCGGACCGGTCCGGCCAACGTGTCCGCATGCCGTTCGCCGAGAGCGCGTTCGTACAGCCTGCCGTCCGACCAGCGAAAGGCCCCGGATACTCCACGGGGGAGGGCAGCCGAGGGCGGCCTGAAGGAGCAGGCGGGGACACCCGGGCCACCCCCGGACGCGTCAGGGACGTACGCGGGTCAGCATCCACCGCTCCGCGGCCTCCGTGAGCCGTACGCGCTGGGGGAGGGGGGCGTCTGCCGTGCGGCTGGCCCAGAACGCATGGATGGTCCGGGCGAAGATGCTCATCCGGGCCGGGTCCGCGTCGCGGTAGGCCGGGACATGCCGGGCCACGTAGTCGGCTTGCTCCGGGGTGTGTCCCGCCGCGATCAGCCGGGGGACGAGCAGCGCCGCATCTGTCCATTCCGGCCCCGGGCAGGACAGTGCCCAGTCGATCAGCCGGACGCCGGAGCCAGTGACCAGGAGATTGAACTCGCCCGTATCGGTGTGGGCCAGCGTGCTGCCGTCGAGTGCCCCCTCGCTACCGGGGGGCATGAACCGGGCCAGGCGGTCACTGAGCGGCTTCTTGCTGACCTCGATCGGCCACGGGTGGCCCGACACGACCGTCAGCGCATAGACCACCGGTCGCAGGTCCGGGGAGTCAGGGGCGAAGCTCGGATGCCAGCCCGCGAGTGCGCCGTACCCGTAGAGCAGCCAGCCTCCGCCCTCGGCCTGCCAGAGCAGCGGCGGGGCCAGCGGCGCGGCAGCGGTCACGCGCGCTTCGTGCCGGTAGGTCCACGCTGTCGGACTGTCCGCCGGGGTGGCCTTGACGAAGACGGAGCCCGTTCGGGTGTCCAGCATGCTCGCAAAGGTGGACATGACTCCGGTCTCAGCGCTGCGTGCGCTGAGCACCTGGCCCGTGTGTTTCTGCACCGCCTCCCGTGCTTCGTCAGGGAGGTGGGTCCACTCGGTTCGCTGTGGCGACAACACTCATCGTTCCTTTGCCTGAACGGTGGGAAGCCGGTGCCCCGCAGCGCGGGGCACCGGTCGGGCTTGCTGATCAGCCCTTGTGGCCAGCGAACGGGCTGTCATGGCAGTTGGCGTGACACTGCGAGCAGTCCGCCAGTTCGATCTCCGGCCAGAAGTCCGGTTCGAGCAGGAACCCCAAACCAGCGATGGCGTCGATGGCGCGGGCCCGCAGCACCTTGCCGCCGCCGTGCTCCTCCGGGTCCAGGTAGCCCGGCTTGTGGTGCACCATCTTGCCGAACGACTCCGCGCACCAGTCCATGTACGCCTCGGTGTTGAGGACGAACGCGTGCCAGTAGTCGTCCACCTCGGGCGAGGGGCTGAGCGGCCGGTCGTTGGTGGCGCAGGCGGTCAGGAACGCCGCCATCTGCCCGACTCCCAGCTCTGCGCGCTCCTCGGCCACCTCCGGGTGCTGCGCCCGCATGGTGGTGATGACCAGGGTGCGGACCTCCGGGCGGATGAGCGTGCGCGGGTCAGCGCCCGCCGACACAAAGGATGTGCTCTCACTCATGGTGCTTGCCTCTCCTGGTGCGTCGATGTGCTCGAACCTTGCAGGCCCGTCCCAGCAAGGGACGGGAGCTTGTGGGGCACGGGGAGGGATTATCAGCAGTGCCCTGCGCGGCTGCGGGCGTTCTCGACCGCCACCCGCGCCCGCAAGTCCTCGGCGTCGTCGGTGTGCCGGACGTGCTGTGGTGACGCCTCCCATGGCTCCCCGCCGCCCGGAGGGCGCAGGTACAGCCGTCAGAGTTGCCGTCCCGCCGCACCCGCTGCACTCCTGCGGCGTCACAGTGAGGAACCACCCGAAGGACATCCGCCGTCCCCTTCCCTTGTCCTGTTCAAGACGGTAGGGAGCGACATCAGCCACCACCAACAGAGTTGCTAGTAGTTGCGCGGCATCACCCGATAGCGGCTATCGCTGTAGTGACCAGAGCGCGGGCACGCGCCCCGTATACCGCCAGGGCTTGCAGTTCGGCGAAGGTACGCACGTACTCCCCGATTTCTGCCGGGGTTGTCACGTTGACCGATGCGGACACCAGCTCGACCTGCACCCGCTGGTCGTCGTAGACCCGGAAGGACTCGACCGGCCACATGGGCCGTTCGACGGTGAACGGGATGACGCCCAGGCTGACGCGCGGCAGTGACATGACTGAGAGCAGGTGTCCAAGCTGGCCGGCCATGGCCTCAGCGTCGCCTATCCGGTAGCGAAGAACCGCTTCCTCCAGTACGAACACGAATCGGTGATTGCCGGAGTGGATGACTTCGGCCCGCTCCATCTTCGTCGCCACAGCTTGTTCCAGATCGTCCGGGGTACGGCTCGCTGTGGCGAACCGGGACATGATTGCCCGAACGTAAGCAGACGTTTGCAACACCCCCGGTACCACGTCGGACGTGTAGAAGCGGAACATCCGGGTCTGCTCGTACAGAGCTGTGTAGGACTCCTGTAGGTTCCTCAGCCCGGCGTGCCGCAGGCGCCGCCACTCGACGTACATCAACTCAACGGCACGGGCTGCCGCAATGAGGTCAGGCACCTGGTCTCCGGCACCGCAGGCCGCGCACCACGCGCGGATATCCGATTCGGAGGGGGCGGCCTTCGCATCCTGGAGGCGTGAGGTCTTCGCCGGATGCCACCCGCACCGTGCAGACAGCTCACGGCCGGTTATCCCGGCGTCCTTGCGGATGTTCTGGAGACGATCGGCAAGAGCCGCCCGTGCGGCTTGTGCGCTGGAGGACGGGGGAAGAGGGGGCATCGGCGGGCGGTCCGGTTGGTCGTAGCGGCAGTGGGCGTCACATGGTGAACTTCTCGTGGGGGATGGCCCGCTCCCACACCGCCTCAAAGGCGGAGGTGCACAGCTTCGCCACGGCCGGCTCAGCCCTCAGTTCCTTCGGTGGATCTGCCCAATCCCCCTCGCCTGTGAAGTGGTTGAACACCACGGTCTCGCCATCGAACACCCAGAAGTCGTTTCCGGGCAGTGCGATGTCCGACGCCAGGCGGCGTGGTAGCCATCGGACCTGCTCACCCGAAGCGAGGTTCACAACAGTGCCCTCATGCTCCCACCGGATGTAGTCGGTGACGGGCTCGGAGACGATCCGGGCGCGTCGGATCACGACGCCGCGGGCGACGTTGGCCGCGATGTTCTCGACCCACTCGCGCCAGTACTCCGAGGTGGGGTCGTTGTCCCTCTCGCCCGTCTTCAACCACCGGGAGAAGCCGGAAGACTCACCGCCGACACCGTAGGCGTCCCGCATCTCCAGGTGAACAGCCGACCGCTGCGCGCGGCTCAGCGACTCGTCAAAGCTCGGTACCTCGGGTTGCTGCCAGTCGTTCTGCTTCATCGCACGCCTTCCTGATGAACGGCACCATGCGGGCTGGCATCCTCATCACAAATTCGTGAGCCGGGATGCCCGCCGAGTGGCCGGGCGACCAGCTCCGGCCGCCGACCTCTGCCGTCAACTCCTCTTCTGCCATCGGTCCTTGGAACACCAGGTCTGCGGTCTCGCGCTCCGCCCACACCGTAGGAGATCCGTCCTTCTCGGTGGTGGGATCGATCCCGAAGAAATCTAGCGCCATGGTGATCTCCCGTGTCGAAATCGTTGCGGGTACTTGCAAAACCATCCTCCTTGAGGGTGGTGGCCGGCAAGGGCGCCACGGTCGACTCCGGTACCCGCTGCCTGCCCCGTCGCCCCCGGCTCGGAGGCGACCGGAGGAACGGGAGACAGGGGTTCATCGTCAGCCGGGTCTCATCAGTGGGATCGCTCAGGTTCCACGGGCTGTCGTGCCCGCAGGCGCCCCTGACACTTCCAGTCGTCGGCCCGTGCGATGGCGTGCCCGCCGACAGCGGCGACGGCGGCAGCACGTTCGCCTCCTGCCGTTCGGGTGAAGAAGTCGCATCGGACTTGCGCGACAGCCGCCGCACCCCAAGCAGGCACGCGCCGCAGCCGTCGTACCCTCTGATCATGCCGCCGATCACTACCCGCTCCCGTGCCTTTCGTACCGACCGTACGAAGGCACTCCTGCCGTTCGCCGAGAAGATCCGCACCGCCGTCCGGAAGCGGGCCGGTCGCGCCGCGACCTCGCTGGTCCACCGGGGCTGGGGGTGGGTGCAGGAGGCCGGCTCGGTCAGCGCCGACCGGCCCGGACGGCTGCGCTTCGGCGCGCTCGGCCCCTGTTCGCGGCTGACCTTCCCGCTCGGCTCGGTCTTCAACGAGCAGTGGATCCACATCGGCAGTTACTGCATCATCGGCGAGGGCGTCTCGATGTCGGCCGGCTTCCTGCCCGGCCTCGACCTCGGCCCCGAGCCTGTCGTCCGGATCGGCAACGGCTGCGTGATCGGCCGGGACAGCCATATCGTCGGGCACCACTCGATCACCTTCGGCGACGACGTCTGGACCGGCCCCGGGGTCTACGTCACCGACGAGAACCACTCCTACGACGACCCGGACCTGCCCATCGGCAAGCAGTGGCCGCGCAACGAGGCAGTGTCGATAGGCTCCGGCAGCTGGATCGGCACCGGCGCGGTGATCCTGCCCGGGGCGACCATCGGCCGGAACGTGGTGGTGGCCGCCAACGCGGTGGTGCGCGGCACCGTCCCCGACCACAGCGTGGTCGTCGGCGCGCCGGCCAGGGTGGTCCGCCGCTACACCCCCGAGGAGGGCTGGCAGCCACCGATCCGGACGGTCGCGCCCAAGCCGGTCCCGCCGGGCATCACCCACGAGGAACTGGTCGCGCTGATCGGCTGGGACTTGCACCCGCCCAAGGACGGCGCGGCGCCGGCGGCCCGGCAGGCTCCGGACGCGGACCCGGTGGGCTGACCGGCCGGTCGACCCGCTACCGGGCGGGGGCTCGGCCGCCGCCCAGGACGCAGTCCCCGCAGAGACCGCCGGCCCGTCCGGGCGCGGCCCGGTAGATCAGGCAGCAGTTGCGTCGCCGGAACCGGCCGGTACCGGCGTCGGCCGTGTGCGCGGCACGCAGCAGCGGATGGTCCAGCAGCAGGTCGGCGGTGGCCCGGAGTCGGGCGGCCCGCGCGGGGAGGGCCGCGCCGGCCACCCGGGCGGCGGCGTCGACGGCCGAGGCGACATTGCCCCACAGGATCTGCTCGGCGACCGAAAGCCGCGCCACCGCCCGGACCAGCTCCCGGACCGGGCCCGCCAGCAGGGCGTCGGCCCAGGCCTCCACCGTCCCGGCCGGGTCGGCCGTGCCGGCCGGGACGCCGGGTGCCGGGGCCGGGTCGGGGCCCGGGGCCAGGTCCGCGAGCGGCAGCGAGAGCGGGAAGGCGCCGCCGAGCTCCGGCTGCCAGCGCAGGGCGCCCGGATCCAGGCACGGGCGGGCGCCGTCGAGCGCGGCCAGGGCCAGGGCGGGCGACAGCAGCCGGGCGGTCAGCCCGAGTTGGGCCACGGACGCGGCGACCCGCAGCTCCACCGCCGCGACCGGCTGTCGGCCGGCCGAGGCCAGGTGGGCGCGGACCCGGTCGACCCGGTCCCGGAGCAGGGCCGGGTCGGCGGTCAGCTCGCCGAAGACCCGCCAGGGGGCGGGCGGAGCGGCGTCCGGGCGGACGGGCGGGGGATGCGCCGCCACGGCGAAGAACGGCCCGAGGGCCGCGAGCCGCCGCAGCGTCGCTTCCGTCCCGGCCGCGACCGGGCCCGGCTCCAGCGGCTTCACAGTGCGCCGACCGCCGGTGCGCCGACCGCTTGGGTGCCGACCGTCTGGACGCCGACCGCCTGCGGCGCGCGCCGGAGAGCGGCGCGTCCGGGGTCGAGCAGCCGCTCCGCCATCGGCCCGAACAGCAGCCCCAGGGTCGCCCAGAGCAGCAGTTGGGCGGCGACGGAGTACAGCCGGAAGGAGAAGAGCGTGTCGGCCGGGAAACCCGGGTAGACGATCACGCCCCGGGCGTCCCGCAGCGGCAGCGGGGTCTCGCTCGCCATGTGTCCGAACTCCTTCACGTTCGCCGGCAGTTCGCCCAGCGAGGGGAGCAGGGCCATGACCGTGCCGATGGCCACCGCGAAGGCGGCGCCGGCCAGCAGCGTGGCGTTCCAGTTGCCGAGGCGCGGCTGGAGCCGTCGGCCCAACCATACGGCGGCGACCAGTAGCAGCACCGAGCAGCCCACCATGCCCAGGTAGAGGTTGCCCCGGTCGTGGATGGTGTCCGGGTGCCCGATCGACGGCGGGTCGGCCGGGTACTTCAGGAACGGCACCAGGTAGATGCCGAGGAAGCCGCCCAGCGCCACCAGCAGCGCCAGGGTGCGGGGCCGCAGCCGGCCGACCCGGCCGACGCAGACCGCGTGGACGACGGCGAGGAGCGCGCCCATGGCCATGCCGAAGAGCACCATGCCGACGCCGATCCCCAGGTTGGCCTGGACGCCACGGCTGAAGAGCTCGGGCCCCTCGTCCGGGACCGCCGTCCCGGCGGCCCGGTCCAGCGCGGCGACGGCGGCGTCGCGTCCGCTCTCGTAGTCGATCGCCCGGCCGATCAGCGGCTCGGCGAAGATCCGCGCGAAGACGAAGGCGAGCAGCCCGGCCACCGCGCCGGCCAGCACCCCGCGCAGGATGAGTCTTTTCTCCATCACGTATTCCCTTGTCGACTTATCTATGACCTGTCAGCAGTGGTCAGTGGCAGGGGAAGCCGAGGAAGTGCCGGGCGTCGTGGACGAACTCGTGGACGTGCATGTCCTGGCCGAGGACCGAGTAGGCGCCCTGGTCCACGCCGATGAAGTAGTAGGCCGCGAGGGCGGCCAGAGCGGTGCCGGCGAGCCAGGCCGCCGCCCTGGCGGCGGGCAGGACGACCGGAGCGGTGGCGGTGGCGGGGCCGACGGCGGCACCGGCCGTGACACCGGTAAGGGGCAGACTGCTGCTCATCGATGAGCCTCCTTCGGGGATCGTGCGTCCCTCGGTTCGGTGGGGCATCGCGGCGGCGGAGTGTCTGACTCGCCGGTCCCCGGGAGGGGAGCGGCTCACAGTGGCGCGACCGTGCTGGAGTTCCACCAGCTTCCTCGTGCCGTCACGATCTGCCGATCGTAGGTAAGAGTCTGTCAAGAGTCAATCGTGCGGGCGGCGGCCCGGCGGACGGCCAGGGTGCAGCAGCCGGAGAGGGCCGCGAGCAGCGCCACCGAGAGCAGGGCGTGCGGGAGTCCGATGCCCTGGGCCAGGAAGCCGATCACCGGCGGGCCGAGGACCATGCCGCCGTAGCCCAGCATGGAGGCGGTGGCCACGCCCTTGGGTCCGTCGAGCGCCCCTGCCCGGTCGATCGCCAGCGGGAAGATGTTCGACAGGCCGAGCCCGACCAGCAGGAACCCGCCCAGGACCAGCGGCAGCGACGGGCTGAGCGCGCCGACCAGCATGCCTGCGGCGGCCAGGCCGCTGCCGCCGACCATGACCCGGGTGGCGCCGAAGCGCTCGACCAGCCGGGTGCCGCTGAACCGGCCGGTGGTCATCGCCAGCGAGTACGCGGCGAAGCCGGCGGCGGCGACCGAGGCGCTGGTGTGCAGGTCGGCGGTGAGGTGCAGGGTGCCCCAGTCGGCCAGTGCGCCCTCGCCGTAGGCGTCGCAGAGCGCGACCAGGCCGAGCAGCAGCACCAGCAAGAACGGTCCGGCGGCGGGGAGCCGGCCGTCGGCCGGCGCCGGAGCGGGGTCCTCGGGCTCCGCGGCCGCCACCGGCGCCGGGTGGGTGCGCAGCAGTACCGGCCCGGCGGCGGCGGTGACCAGCAGGCCGAAGGCCGCCATCAGGCCCAGGTGCTGAGCGGCCGTCAGGGAACGGGTCAGCACTCCGCCGAGCGCGGCGCCGATCAGCCCGCCGAGGCTGTAGGCGGCGTGGAAGGTCGGCATCACCGGCCGGCGGATGACGGCGACCAGGTCCACCGCCGCGCTGTTCAGGGCGACGTTCATGGTGCCGAAGCCGGCGCCGAACAGCAGCAGCGCCCCGCTCAGCCCGAGCACCGTGTGGACCTGCGGCGGCAGGGCCACGGAGCCGCACATCGTGACCGCGCCGACCAGGGTGACCCGCGCGGTGCCGTGGCGCAGGACCAGCCGGCCGACCGGGCCCATGGTCACGATGGCCCCGATCGACACGCAGAGCAGGGCCAGCCCCAGATCGGCCGGCGAGGCGTGGACGGCCGCCTTGACGGCCGGGATGCGGACCACCCAGCCGGCGAAGACCAGCCCGTCCAGGGCGAAGAAGGCGGTCAGGGCGATCCGGTTGGCCGACCACTCGGTGGGACGGCGGGTGTGTGGGGCGGCGGAGGCGACAGGAGTGACGGCTGTTTTGTTTATTTGCGGCACAAAGTCAGAATAGGAGGGTGCAGCGTACTCACACAAGTCCCGACCGGGGGCGTGCGGCCCTGGGGCCCGCGCTCTCGCTGATCCACACCGGAGCGGCGCCGACCCGCTCCGCGCTCACCGGTGCGCTGGGGGTCACCCGGGCCACCGCGGGCGCGATCACCGGCGAGTTGGAGGCGCTGCGGCTGATCACCGTTGACGCCCGGCCGGCCGGCGGCACCCGGGGCCGCCCCTCGCACCGGCTGGCTGTCGACGCGTCAGGGCCGGTCGTGGTCGCCGCGCAGGTCCACGCCGACGGCTTCACCGTCGCCCTGGCCGGCCTCGGCGGGCTGCTCGGCGAGCCGGTCGACCTGCCGCTGCCGGCCGACCCGACCCCCGAGCGGGTGATGCGCGCCGTCGTCGCCGAGGCCGCGCGGCAGATCGCCGCCGACCCGCGCCGCTGCGTCGGCCTCGGCCTCGCGGTGCCCACCCCGGTCGCCCTGCCCGAGCGCACCGCCGTCGCCGCCATGTACCTGGACTGGCCCTCCGGCACCCGCGTCGGCGACCTGCTCGAACAGGCCGTGGCCGAGGCCGGTCTGGGGCTGCCGGTGGACGTCGCCAACGATGCCAACCTCGCCGCGCTCGCCGAGCACCGGCACGGCGCGGGGCGCGGCGCCCGGCACCTGCTCTACATCGCCTCGGGCCACCGGGGCATCGGCGGGGCACTGGTGGTCGACGGCCGGTTGCACACCGGCAGCGCCGGACTGGCCCTGGAGGTCGGTCAGTTGACGGTCGACCCGAACGGCCGCCGCTGCCCCTGCGGCAACCGGGGCTGCCTGGACGTCGAGGCCGACCCGCCGGCCCTGCTCGCCGCCGCCGGCCGCACCCCCGACCCGGACCGCTCCATGGACGAGCAGACGGCCGAGGTGCTGGCCGACGCGGCCGCCGGGGACGCCGCCGCCAGGGCCGCCCTCGACCATGTCGTCGACCGGCTCGGCCTGGGCATCGCCGGGGTGATCAACATCCTCAACCCCGACCGGATCGTCCTCGGCACCTTCCTGGCGGCGCTGCTGGACGCCGCCCCGGAGCGGCTCCCGGACGTGGTCGCCGACCGCTCCCACTGGGGCCGCTGCGGCCGGGTCCCGATCGTCCCCGCCGCCCTGGACCGCTCCGAGCTGGCCGGCGCCGCCGAACTGGCCTGGGCCCCGGTCCTCGCCGACCCGCTCGGGGTGCTGTCCGGGGACTGAGCGGCAGGGGCCGCCCCGGGGGGAGCGCTCGCGGGAGTAGCGGGGGTGGGCCCGGCGTACTCCCGGGGGAGCAGGACAGGTGTCCGCCCGGGCACGACGACCCGGGGGCCCCGTCGGGGCGATGCTCGGGACGTGCCGCGAAACCGCGCGGCGCGCCCCCGAGAACGAAGTCCCTAGGAGCGCGAGATGGACACAACTCTGCTGGCGGACAGCTGGCACGGCGGGCCCGGCCCGTGGTTCCTGGTGTTCCCGCTGTTCTGGGTCGCGGTCGCGATCTTCATCCGCAAGGTGCTGCGCCGGCGCCACGGGCTGGCCGGCGGGCCGGGGCGCGGCTACGGTCCCGGTCCTGGCTTCGACCGCGGCCACGGCCACGGTCGGGACCACGGCCGCCGGTCCGGGTGGTCCGGACCGGAGTCGGCGCCGCCGACCCCGGTCGAGACCCTGAACCGCAAGTACGCCGACGGTGAGATCGACGAGTTCGAGTACCGCCAGCGCTACGACCTGCTCACCGAGACCAACGGCGGCTCGACCGGCGCCGACGCGGTGACCGACAAGGTCGCGGCGGCCGCGACCGGGACGGGTTCGGCCGACCGCCCCTCCGACAGCGCCCCGGGCGCCGGTGCCGGCTCCAACTCCTGAAGCACGGCCACCTGATCCACGACGGCCTGCAGCGGAGCACCGGTGTTCCGCCACCCCGCCCCTCCCCGGGCGGGGTCCAGTCGTGGTGCGGCCTGGAGGGTGAACCAGACGACCTTGCCCTCGCCCTCCGGGGCCGCCCCCCACTCCTTGCTCAGCGCCGTCACCATGCCGAGGCCGCGACCGCCGGCCGCGTCCAGGTCGGGGTGGAGCAGCCGGGGGAGCACCGGGCTGGAGTCGTGCACCTCCAGGCGCAGGACTTCATCGTCGGCGGTGAGCCGGAGCAGGCACTCCTGTCCGGGGCCGACATGCCGGTGGACGTTGCCCAGCAGTTCGGTGGCGCCCAGTTGGGCGGCGTCCACCAGCTCGGGCAGGTCCCAGTGGCGCAGGTGCGCCTGGATGATCCGCCGGATGGCGGCGAACCTCCGGGGTTCGACGACGAGCCTGAGCTCGTAGAGCGGGCTGCCGTGTTCTGACATCACCGTTCGACTCCTCCCGTGTCGGGGGACAGGGGCGTGCGACGTACGGACGGTCCAGGTCCATGCTGCACCTCCTGGCTTTCCATGCGTAACCACACAAACACAAAGAGTTCTGGAACATGCGATCCCGTATGGCATATTCCAAGGATTTGTGGGGCTGGGGCGAAAGCTACGATGCGCGCATGAAGACCCTTGACGTGGACCGCAGCGACGCCGAATACCGGGCCTGGCTGAAGGAGGCCGTCCGCAAGGTTCAGGCCGATGCCAACCGTTCGGCCGACACCCATCTGCTGCGGTTCCCGCTGCCCGAGGAATGGGGCGTGGACCTGTATCTGAAGGACGAGTCGACCCATCCCACCGGCAGCCTCAAGCACCGGCTGGCCAGGTCGCTCTTCCTGTACGCCCTGTGCAACGGCTGGATCAGGCCGGGCTGTCCGGTGGTCGAGGCGTCCAGTGGCTCGACGGCGGTCTCCGAGGCGTACTTCGCCAAGCTGATCGGGGTGCCGTTCATCGCGGTCATGCCGCGCACCACGAGTTGCGAGAAGATCAGCCTGATCGAGGCCCAGGGTGGCAGCTGTCACCTGGTCGACGACACCCGGACGCTGTACGAGGTCTCGGCACGACTCGCCGAGGAATCCGGCGGTCATTACATGGATCAGTTCACTTACGCCGAACGGGCGACGGACTGGCGCGGGAACAACAATATCGCCGAGTCGATCTACGCCCAGCTGCGGCTGGAGCGGCACCCGGTGCCGACCTGGATCGTGGCGACGGCCGGCACCGGCGGCACCTCGGCGACCCTGGCCCGCTACGTCCACTACACCCAGGCCGACACCCGGATCTGCGTGGCCGACCCGGAGAACTCCTGTTTCTTCGACGGCTGGGTCTCCGGCGACCCCACGGTGGCCTGCGAGCGCGGCTCGCGGATCGAGGGCATCGGCCGGCCCCGGATGGAGCCGAGCTTCATCCCCGGGGCGATCGACCGGATGATGAAGGTCCCGGACGCGGCCTCGATCGCGGCGATGCGGACCCTGGCCCGGGTGATGGGGCGGAAGCCGGGCGGCTCCACCGGGACCGGGCTGTGGAGCGCATTCAAGATCATTTCTGAGATGCGCGCGGCCGGGGAGCGCGGCAGCGTGGTCACCCTGATCTGCGACCCGGGCGACCGCTACCTGGACAAGTACTACGCCGACGAGTGGCTGGTGGAGCAGGGCATCGACATCGCCCCCGCCACGGCGGCGCTGGAGGGCTTCCTGGCGACCGGGGAGTGGACCGCCTGAGGGCCCGCCGGGGAACCCGGCCGAGACCCGCCGGGGCGCGGCGGCCCTGGGTGATGCTCCGTCAGCCAGTGGCCGTGCAGCGGGCGTCGAGCCGGCCGGCGGCCCGGCGGAGCGAGCGGACCACGGCGGGGCCCGACAGCCGCATCAGCGCGCACAGCGCCCAGTCGCCGTCCACGGCCATGGTGAACCGCAGCAGGGTGCCCCCGTCCTCGGCCGCTCGCAGCAGCCACTCCTCCATCCAGGCGTGGACGCCCGGCAGCCGGGTCTCCTCGACCCGGTAGACGAAGCGCTGCGACGGCTCGGCGACGATGACGCTCTCGACGAAGCGCACCCCGCCGCGCAGCACCACCGACCGCCCGGCGCCGGCCCCGTACGGGGGCTGCCCGACGTACGCGGCGGAGCGCACTTCGCGGAACCACAGCGGCCAGGTCGACGCGTCGTCGGCCAGCTCCCGGTACACCGCCTCGGGGGCACTGCGCAGCCGTGCCTCGCAGACGAGTCGGACCGGCGCGGCCGAGAGGAAGTCGGTCGTCACCGGATGCAGTCGGGTCACCATGACCAGCAGGGTAGTTGACGCCGCATCGGACGGACCACCAGGGGGGCTCAGCCCTGCGAGGTGGCGATGACGACCTCGCGCACCTGCTCCGCCACGGCCGAGCGGATCTCGGCCGGCAGGCCGACATCGGTGACCAGGGTGTCCACGTCGTTCAGTGCGGCGAAGGTGGACAGGCCGACCGTGCCCCACTTGGTGTGGTCCGCCACCGCCACCACCCGCCGGGCCGAGGCCACGAAGCTGCGGTTGGTCTCGGCCTCCGCCAGGTTGGGCGTGGACAGCCCGGCCTCCAGCGAGATCCCGTGGCAGCCCAGGAACAGCAGGTCGAAGTGGAGCGAGCGGATCGCCCGGTCCGCGATCGGACCGACCAGCGAGTCGGAGGGGGTGCGGACCCCGCCGGTCAGCACCACCGTCGCCGACCGCGCGCCGGTGCCGCCGTGCCGCAGCGCGTGCTCGAAGACGTCGGCGACCCGGACCGAGTTGGTCACCACGGTCAGCCCCTCGACCTGGACCAGGTGGTGCGCCAGGGCGTAGGTCGTGGTCCCGCCGGACAGGGCGACCGCGCTGCCCGGCGCCACCAGTCGGGCCGCCTCCCGGGCGATGTCCTCCTTGGCGGTCAGCTCCAGCGCCGACTTGGCCTCGAAGCCGGGCTCGTGGGTGCTGGCCTCCAGCACGGGCACCGCACCGCCGTGCACCTTCTCCACCATGCCCTGCCGGGCCAGCGCGTCCAGGTCCCGGCGCACCGTCATGTCGGAGACGTTCAGACGGCGAGTCAGCTCGTTGACCCGGACCCCGCCGCGGCGCCGCACCTCGTCCAGGATCACGGCCCGTCGCTGCTCGGCCAGAAGATTGCTGTTCTCAGCCACCCCGCCACTGCCCTCCGGTTCCCCACCGCATCCGACCTTGTGCGACCATCCTCGCACGCCCGGCTGAGCGCGGACCACGCCGCAACCGGTGCGCCCGGCCGCCGAACGCGAGAGCATGCGGCTGACCACGCAGCGGCACACACCCAGGGGACAGCCATGGCTGACAGTTCGGCACCGACCGAGGACACCGGCAGACCCGGTGGCGGGCTCGCCCTGGAACTACTGGTGCACGGAGTCGGCGGGACCACGCCCGAGGTGATGCTCGACGACCCGCACCTGGTCCGGATCACCGGGGACGGCGTGGCCGGAACCTACCGTCGCTGGGGCGACGGGAACGCCGAGGACGACCCCGACCGCTACCGCGGCGGCGCGGTCGAGGAGGCCTACTCCTGGGGCGGGCTGACCTCGGGCTCCGGCAGCCGCGCGCTGTGGCTGCTGCTGCTCCCGTTCATGCTGGCCAACCTGGCCCACTGGATGCGGCCCGCCGCCCCCCGCAGCGCCCCCGCGCAGCGGGCCTACGACCTGATCGTCCGGCTGCTGGCGCTCTGCCTCACCGTGCTGCTCACGGCGACCGCCGCCGAGGCCGCGCTCGACCTGCTCGGCTGGCAGTGCGCCGGGACCGCTGCCTGCGCCGCCCACCACAGCTGGCTCGGCTTCCTGGCCGCCGCGCACGGCGGCTGGTGGAGCCAGCCCGGACGCCGGCTGGCGCTCACCGCGCTGCTGCCGCTCGGGCTGGTCGCCGTCATGTGGTGGCTCTCCCACCTCACCTGGGCCGCCTACGAGACCCAGCGCCCCGCCACCGGCAGCCCCGCCACCGAGAGGCCCGCCGGCGGTGCCGCCCGCGCCGACGACACCCCGCCGATGCAGCTGCCCGGCTTCTGGTACGGCATGCGGCTGGTCCGCCGGCTGCGCGCGGTCCATGTCGCCGCCGGGCTGCTCACCGTCGCCCTCGGGGTGCTGCTGCCGGTGCTCGACCACGACCGGCGGCACAGCGGCGCGCTCTGCGTCCTCGGCTGGCTGCTGCTCGCGCTCCTGCTGCTGCTCACCGCCGGGGTGTTCACCGCGCTGGCACGCAGCAGCCGGCTGGAGAGCGAACAGGACGACCGGCCCGACTCGCTGCCGATGCGGGGCCTGCACTGGGCCTCGCTGGCGCTGCTCGCCCTGGTGCTGCTGGACGCCGCCTGGTCCAGGGCCGGCTGGGCGTCCACCGGCCGGCTCCCCGGCGCCTCCCCCTTCTTCGTCACCCTGTGCCTGTTCCAACTGCTGCTGGTGCTGCTGCTGGTCGGCGCCGCGCTGCTGCTGCGGCGGGCCGGCGCCCGGGGACCGGTGGCGGTGGCGCCGATGGTCACCGACCCGGCGGTGGCCGTCCCCGGACCCGGCTCCGGCGGTGAGGTCCCGGGCCTGGACGAGGCGTTCGGCGGCGGCGACGGCGCGGTGCTGCACGGGCTCGGCGGACCGGTCACCGCCATGCTCGGCGCCGGCCTGGGCAACCTGCTCACCGCCGGCAGTACCGTCTGGACCGCCCAGTGGCTGATGGGCCGGGGCACCCTCGGCGAGACCATCCCCGGGCCGCCGCCGCTGCTGACCTGGCACAGCACCGGAGTGCCGGTGCTGGCGCTGCTCCTCCTGGTCCCGGTGGGGGTGGTGGTGGCCCGGATGCTGCGGCAGAAGAAGGCACTGGCCCCGCAGGTGGAGACCGCCTACGCGGTCGGCCGCCGGGCCGCCGCGCCCCGCACCGGGCAGATCGCCGGGGCGCTGGCCAGGGCCAGGCTGCTGGAGGCCGCACCGCTGCTGGTCGGCAGCCTCGGCGGGCTGGCCTTCCTGCTGGCCGCGGCCTCGGTGGCCGGGGCGCTGGTCGGCGGCCGCACACCCGCGCTGGCCGCCGCGCACGCCCCCACCCTGGTCTCCTACACCGCCACCAGCCTCCAGTCCCTGGGCGGCTGGCTGGTCGGCGCCTTCCTGCTGGCCCTGGTCGCACTCGGCCGCCGGGCCTACAAGAACGTCGCCACCCGCCGCACCGTCGGCGTGCTCTGGGACATCGGCACCTTCTGGCCGCGCGCGGCCCACCCCTTCGCGCCGCCCTGCTACGCCGAGCGCGCCGTCCCCGACCTGGAGTGGCGGATCCGCGGCTGGCTCGCCGCCGGGGACGGGCGCCGGCTGGTGCTCTCCGCGCACTCCCAGGGGACGGTGCTCGCCGCCGCCGCCGTCTGGCAGCTCGACCCGGAGACCCGGGCCCGGGTCGCGCTGCTGACCTACGGCTGCCCGCTGCGCCGCCTCTACGGGCGCTTCTTCCCCGGCTACATGGCCCTGGACGAGCTGGAGACGCTGCGGGAGTCCACGCCCTACTGGCGCAACCTGTTCCGGGTCACCGACCCGATCGGCGGCCCGGTCCGGGTACCGGTCCCGGCGGGGGAGCGGCCGGTGGACGCGCCGCCCTTCGTCGACCCGCTGGCCTACGACCGGGACGCGCAGCACCCGCTGCCGGTCCCGATCCAGGGCCACTTCAACTACCGCCAGGACCCGCGCTTCGTCAGCGAACGGGACCAGCTGCTGCGGCAGTTGTGACGCCCCCGCCCGGCAGGTCGGCGGGCAGCAGCAGCTGCAGCTCCGCCGCGGTCGCGTCGGCCCGCTGGGCCAGCCGCACCGCGTGCCGCTCGACCATGGTCTCGAAGACCTGCCGGGCGGTGCGGCCGTTGCCGAAGGAGGGCCCCCGGGGCAGCCGGGCGAAGTGGTCGAGCAGGGCCTCCACGGCCGCCTCGGACAGCTCGTACTCCTGCTCGGACGCCTGCTGCCGGGTGATCTCGACCAGCTCCGGCGCGGAGTAGTCCGGGAAGGTGACGGTCCGGGAGAACCGGGAGGCCACACCGGGGTTGGAGGCCAGGAAGCGCTCCATCTCGGCGGTGTAGCCGGCCACGATGACCACCACGTCGTCGCGGTGGTCCTCCATCAGCTTGACCAGGGTGTCGACGGCCTCCCGGCCGAAGTCCCGGCCGCCGTCCTCCGGCGCCAGCGCGTACGCCTCGTCGATGAACAGCACGCCGCCCAGCGAGCGCTGGAACACCTCGGAGGTCCGCTGCGCGGTCGAGCCGATGTGCTCGCCGACCAGGTCGAGCCGGGCCACCTCGACCAGGTGGCCGCGCTGCAGCACCCCCAGCGCCGCCAGGATCTCGCCGTAGAGCCGGGCCACCGTGGTCTTGCCGGTACCGGGGGAGCCGGTGAAGACCAGGTGCCGGCGCAGCGAGGGCGCCTTGAGACCGGCCTGCTGCCGGCGGCGCCCCACCGAGATCAGGTCGATCAGGGTGCGCACCTCCTGCTTGACCGTGTCCAGGCCGATCAGCGAGTCCAGCTCGGCCAGCGACTCCTCGGCCGGCCGGCACTCCGGCAGCGGTGCGATCGAGGCCGGCTGCGGCGCGGGCTGCGCCCCGGCGTCGACCAGCGAGGCGGCGGAGCGCGCGGCCGGGAGCGCGGGCGCCGCGCCGCGCCAGGCCGAGGCGGTGGTCGCGGTCGCCCGCACCGGCTCCAGCGGCGGCGCGGTCTTGACGTCGTCGGAGACGCAGCCGTCGGTGACCGGGCCCAGCTCGGAGAACTCGAAGCCGCCCCGGGCGTTCTGCTCGGCCCGGCAGCGGGTCAGCACGGTGCGGCAGCCGTCGATCACGTGGAAGCCGAAGCCCTTGCCCTGGGCGGCCAGCACCTCCTCGAAGGTGCCCCGGCCGCCGGCCGAGACGTAGACCGCCGCCTCGACCGTGCCGCGCACGGTGCACCGGCGCAGCACCGGGTCGGCCCCCTTGGTGGCGATCACCCCGGTCGCCACGTCGCTGACCTCCACCCCGGTCAGCAGCCCGCCGCTGCCGTGGTCGCGGAACCACAGGCCGGTGTTGGCGTCCTGCACCCTGACCTGGTCCAGCCTGACGGTCGCCCCGTCGCTCACCGACACGGCGGTGTTCCTGACCTGGGTGAAGGAGCAGTCCGCGGCCTCGGCCGTGGATCCCCGGTCCAGCACGAACAGCGCGTCCGGGACGTCGTGGATCCGGCAGTCGGTGAGCAGCACGGCCGCGCCGTCGCTGACCCACACCGCCGGGTAGTCGCCGGTGCTGTCGCGGATCTCGCAGCCCACGGCCTCGACCCGGGTCTCCTGGTCCCAGACCGAGAGGCCGTTCCTGGCGAAGGCCCGGAAGCTGCTGCCCTGGATCCGGAGCACCGAGCGTCCGCGCAGGTCCGCGCCGTTCTCCGGGACCTCGTGCACCCGGCAGCCGGTGAGCTCCAGCACCGCCTCGGTGTCCAGCGCCAGCCCGTTGTCGGTGACCCGGTGCACGGTGCAGCCGGTGAGGTGCCCCACCGCCCGGTCCTCGGCCTGCACACCGTTGCCGTTGATCTCGTAGAACGCGCAGTCCAGCGCGTCGACCACGGTCCCCGGACCGGTCAGCACCAGCCCGGCGCCGGAGGCGTGGTGGACCTGGCAGCGCTCCAGCCGCGCGGTCGCCCCGGCCCGGACCACGATCCCGGCCTGGCCCGCGCCGAGCACCTCGCACTCCTCGACGTAGGCCGAGGCCGCCCCGGCCACCCTGATCCCCAGGCCGCCCGGGTTCTCCACGGTGCAGCGGCGGACGGACGGGCAGGCGTCGCCGCGGACCTCGATCCCGACCGAGGACCGGGTCGCGATCCGGCAGTCCTCCAGACCCGGTTCGCCAGCCTCGACCAGCACCGCCGGCGCCGAGCCGTCCTGCCCCTCCAGCACCAGCCCCAGGACCTGGGCCGAGGCCAGCAGGGTCAGCGCGGGACCGGTCACCGGCTCGATCCGCACCGACCCGGGGCCGTCGGCGGTGCGGACCGTCACCGCCTTCTCGACCACCACGTTCTCGCGGTAGACCCCGGCGCCTATGGTCACCGTGTCCCCGGTCTCGGCCGCGGCCAGTGCCTCGGCCAGCGTCCCGTACTCCCCGGAGCGCCGCCGCCAACGCGAGGCCCCGTCCAGCGTGACCCGCACTACGCCTGTTCCCATGGTGCTCCCACTTCCCGGGGGACAGCCCCCGGACCCCCGGGGCGCCGAGGCCCCCGAGCTCCTCGCCCCGCCCACGGTACTGCGTCCGGCGCAGCACCCGTCCCTCTTGGTCCTACAACGAGCCAGCGGGCGATCGGTCGCCCCCGCCCGGTGGCCGGACTGTCGGACTCCCGTGCGCCCGAGGCCCGTTCACCCCTGCTGAGCTGCCCGGCCGGGTCGGTCCGGCGACCGGGCCCGCCGGGGGACAGCCTGTCAGATCCTGGTCTCGGGCACCGGCGGCGGGCCCTCCTCCAGCACCGTCAGCGGGTCGCCCAGCCGCAGCTCGCCCAGCGGGCCGACCGGCGACAGGTGCATCCCGAAGCCCAGGGTCCGGCCGAACTTGCGGTGCCGCCCCAGGGCGAGCAGCGGCTCGGGGCCGCGCCGCTCGCCGGTGTCCGGATCCAGCGTGGTCATCACGCAACGCCCGCACTGCTGTGCGACGGTGAACTCGACCCGGCCGATCCGCACCCGCCGCCAGCCGGTCTCGGCCCAGGGCCCGGTGCCGTCCACGACCAGGTTGGGGCGGAACCGCCACATCGGCACCGGGGCGCCCTTGACCGGGTCGTCCGGGTGGTCGGCGGCTATCAGCCGGTTCAGCGCGGCCAGCGAGGCCGTGGTGGTGAGCAGCAGCGGGTACTGGTCGGCGAGGCTGGTCGGGGTCCCGTGGTCGCGGGCGGCGGCCACGTCCTGGTGGACCAGCCGCAGTTCCGTGCCGAGCAGGTCGCTGAGCCAGGCGGAGGCCTCGGGGGCGGCCTCGACGGCGGCCATCGGGTCGCCGAACATGGTGACCGGGCGGGCCTCGCCGCTGGGCCGGTCGACCCGCAGCGACTCCCCGCCCGGGGCGGTCAGCAGCAGCGCCCCGGCGGCTCCCGGTCCGGTCGCGGCGGCGCGGATCCCACCCAGCCGCGGGTCCTGGCGCTGGGAGACCATCTCGCCCCGGCCGTCGACCACCATCCACCGCCGGTCGTGCTCCAGCCCCCACGGTTCGACGACGGCATCGGCCAGCACCACGGGTGCGAACGACTTGACGGGGTAGATCCGCAGGGCGGTCAACTGGGCCATATGCCAATGATGCCAGTCGTTTCCGTGGTGCTGTGCGGCTCCGGGTGCGCGGAGGGGCCGATCAGCGCGTCGCTGATCGGCCCCCATGACCTCGTGCCGCTACGGCCCGGCGGCGCACATCCGCCCGGGCTGTGGGTCAGTAGCCCTGGTACCCCGTCCGGGGCTGCTGGGGGTGCTGGTACTGGTCCTGCGGGACCTGCCGCAGCGGCGGGACCGGCGCGACCGGGCGCTGGTAGGCGGGCGCGGGCTGCTGGTACTGCGGGGCGCCGCCCTGCTGCGGGACGTGCGGCTGCTGGGTGGCGTACTGGCCGGTGCCGCCGCCGAAGGTCTGCCCGCCGAAGGTCTGGCCGCCGAACTGCTGGCCCGGCTGCGGCTGGCCGCCGTACTGCGGGGCGGCGTACTGGGGCTGGGGCTGGCTCGGCATGCCGTAGCTGGGGCTGCTCGGGCCGGGGCCCAGGGCGAGCCTCGGGGCGGGCAGCGCGGGGAGGTTGCTGCCGTAGCCGCCGAAACTGCCGGCCGGACGGTACCCGGAGTCGTACGCCGGGGGGAGCGCCGCCGGGACGTTGATCGGGGCGATCTGGGGGACCCCTCGTTCAGCGACCAGGCTGTCGTAGATCGGGGTGTCCGAGGCGAAGGACGGAGCGTAGTAGCTGACTCCGTCGTAGGGGCGAGGGGAGGTCATGACGCATACGGTAAGCCCACAATGTGCCTGCTGAGGAGAGTGTCACGGCAGGGAGTTGAGGCGTTCTCAGGGACGGGTGATCGTTCACCCGGACGAAAGTGTGAAAAAAGGTCAGATCTCGGCATCTCCGGTCGCCGATCCTCGGAGGTTCTTCACAGAACGTTAACCAGACACCCATGAGGAGCGGACGGGTGTGCGACCCCCGGTGCAGTGATCGAATCGGCTGGTGGTTCACTCGATCCGGCAGGCGCGGAGTGGCGGTCCGCGCCCGCGCGCCCGCCGGACCGCTCACTCCGCGTGTTCGTCGCCCGCACGCCCCGGCTCAGTCGCCGAGGTCGCCCTCGCCGGCCTTGCCCGGCTGCTGCTTGTCCCGCCGCTTCAGGAAGCGCTCGAACTCGCGGGCGATCGCCTCGCCGGAGGCCTCCGGCAGTTCCGCCGTGTCCTTGGCCTCCTCCAACTGCTGGACGTACTCCGCCACCTCGCTGTCCTCCGCCGCCAGCTGGTCCACGCCCAGCTGCCAGGCCCGCGCGTCGTCCGGCAGCTCGCCCAGCGGCACCCGGACGTCCAGCAGGTCCTCCAGCTTGTTCAGCAGCGCCAGCGTCGCCTTGGGGTTCGGCGGCTGCGGCACGTAGTGCGGCACCGCCGCCCAGAAGGTCACCGTCGGGATGCCCGCGTGGGTGCAGGCCTCCTGCAGCACGCCGACGATCCCGGTCGGGCCCTCGTAGCGGCTCTCCTCCAGGCCGAGCGTCAGCGCCAGCTCGCCGTCCGAGGTCACCCCGCTCACCGGCACCGGGCGGGTGTGCGGGGTGTCGCCCAGCAGCGCGCCGAGGATCACCACCATCTCCACGCCCAGCTCGTGGGCCAGCCCCAGCAGCTCCTGGCAGAACGACCGCCAGCGCATGCTCGGCTCGATCCCCCGGATCAGCACCAGGTCCCGGGTGCGCGGCTCGGTCACCCGGACCACCGACAGCCGGGTCGTCGGCCAGGTGATGTGCCGGACGCCGCCGTCCATCCACACCGTCGGCCGGTTCACCTGGAAGTCGTAGTAGTCCTCCGCGTCCAGGGCCGCGAAGACCTTCCCGCCCCAGATCTCGTCCAGGTGCGCCACCGCGGACGACGCGGCGTCGCCGGCGTCGTTCCAGCCCTCGAACGCGGCCACCATGACCGGGTCGATGAGCTCTGGCACGTCCTCGAGCTCGACCACCCGGGCCTCCCTCCGCCTGCCGTGGAACCAGGTGCTCCACGGATTGTTAAGTGCCCAGCGTACGGCGAAGAATGCTCCCGGGCCCGGGAGTAAACGAGGGCCGGTCGGCGGGGCAGCCGGGCGGACGGAGGGACACGCCCGGCGCGCGGCGCCCGTTCAGCGCACCCAGCCCTCCCGGTAGGCGGCCCAGTCCTCGGGCGTCGCGGTGAAGTCCACGTACAGCGCCACGCCGAAGAGCCGCCGCCCGCTGTCGGCCAGCCGCACCCCCCGGACGGCCGCGGCCACCGTCTCCGCCGAGCCGTGGTGCGACATCGTGCTCTCGGTGTAGGCGGGCAGCCCGATCAGCAGGTCGACACCGGGCGGGACCGCCGCCAGCGCCAGCCGGGTCTGCTGCTCCACGTAGCCGGAGAACAGGCTCGGCAGCGGCAGGGCGGAGTCGTAGGCCATCACCGCCACCTGGTCGACCCGGAGCGCCACCTGGTGGAGGTAGTCGCTCGACCACCACTTCGGGTGGTTCGTCAGCAGCCCGGCGACCTCGTGCAGCCCCGGCAGCGGGTCGGTCTGCGGGACCGACACCGACAGCACCCGTCCCCGGGCCGAGGTCAGCGCGTGCACCTGCGCCAGCACCCGCAGGAAGCCCCGGTCGCCCGAGGGCACCGGCTCCAGGTCCAGGTGCACCCCGTCGAAGCCGTCGGCCAGCACCTGCTCGGAGGCCGGGACCAGGTCCACCCGGGACAGGTCCATCCCCGGGCCCTCCGGGGTGTCCACCACGTCCCCCAGCCAGGCCTGCACCCGCACCCCCGGTATCGCCCGGTGCAGCGCCCGCACCAGCCAGGCCGCGCGTGGGTCCAACGCGGGGTCGAGCCGGCCGTCGTTCGCCAGCGGCCCGGCGTGGACGAACAGGTCGTGGATGCCGGTGCCGCGCAGCTGCGCCGCCAGCGCCGCCACGTCCGCCTGCGACTTCCGGCCGTCCACCCAGGCGTGGCCCATCCACAGCGCGTCCCCGCCCCTGGTCACGGCCTCCGCCCGGGGCGTCCCGGCGTCGTTCGCCCAGAGCCCGCCGGCCGCGCCGAGGACCGTGCCGAGCAGGGCCAGGGCGGTCACCCCGGCCAGCCGGGCGACCCAGCGCCGGACCCTCCGCACCGCTGTGCCCATGGCCACCTCGTCCATCCCTTCGTCGTCGTCCGGCTGTGCGTCCAACCGGCAATACGGGCGAGCGGCCCGTGCAGGGCAACGACTACTCTGGCGGGGCGTGCGTGTACCGCGCGCAGTCGACAGCCGTCGCATCCAGGGAGCAGCAGCATGACCGTGACCGCCCGCCCGTCCCACCAGCAGAGGGCGGATGCCCTCCGCCACGCGCTCGCCACCCGCGTCGTCGTCGCCGACGGCGCGATGGGGACCATGCTGCAGGCCCAGGACCCTTCCTTGGACGACTTCCAGGGCCTGGAAGGTTGCAACGAGATCCTCTGCGTCACCCGTCCCGACATCGTCCGGGGCGTCCACCAGGCCTACTTCGAGGTCGGCGTGGACTGCGTGGAGACCAACACCTTCGGCGCCAACCTCTCCGCGCTGGGCGAGTACGACATCCCCGAGCGGATCTTCGAGCTGTCCGAGGCCGGGGCCCGGGTCGCCCGCGAGGTCGCGGACCAGTTCTGGACCGAGGACCGGCCGCGCTGGGTGCTCGGCTCGATCGGCCCCGGCACCAAGCTGCCCTCGCTGGGCCACCTGCCCTACGCCGCGCTGAAGGAGGGCTTCCGGCAGAACGCGGCCGGCCTGATCGCCGGCGGCGCGGACGCGCTGCTGGTGGAGACCAGCCAGGACCTGCTGCAGACCAAGGCCGCCACGCTGGGCGCCAAGCAGGCGCTGCGCGACGCCGGGCTCGACCTGCCGCTGATCGTCCAGGTCACCGTGGAGACCACCGGCACCATGCTGCTGGGCTCGGAGATCGGCGCTGCGCTGACCTCGCTGGAGCCGCTGGGCATCGACCTGATCGGGATGAACTGCGCCACCGGCCCGGCCGAGATGAGCGAGCACCTGCGCTACCTGGCGAAGAACGCCCGGGTCGGCCTCTCCTGCATGCCCAACGCCGGCCTGCCGGTCCTCGGCAAGAACGGCGCGCACTACGCGCTGACGCCGACCGAGCTCGCCGACGCCCACGAGGTCTTCGTCCGCGAGTACGGCCTGGGCCTGGTCGGCGGCTGCTGCGGGACCACCCCGGAGCACCTGCGGATGGTCGTGGACCGGGTCCGCGGCCTGGAGCTCACCGCCCGTGACCCGCACCCGGAGCCCGGCGCCTCCTCGCTCTACCAGACCGTGCCGTTCCGCCAGGACACCTCCTACCTGGCCATCGGCGAGCGCACCAACGCCAACGGCTCGAAGAAGTTCCGCGAGTCGATGCTGGCCGGCGACCTCCAGGCGTGCGTCGAGATCGCCCGCGAGCAGATCCGCGAGGGCGCGCACCTGCTCGACCTCTGCGTGGACTACGTCGGCCGCGACGGCGTCGAGGACATGAAGAAGCTCGCCTCGCTGCTGGCGACCGCCTCCACCCTGCCGATCGTGCTGGACTCCACCGAGCCGCAGGTGCTGGAGGCCGGGCTGCAGATGCTCGGCGGCCGGGCGCTGCTGAACTCGGTCAACTTCGAGGACGGCGACGCCGACGACTCCCGCTACGGCCGGATCGCCGCGCTGGCCCAGGAGTACGGCGCCGGGCTGATCGCGCTGACCATCGACGAGCAGGGCCAGGCCCGCACCGCCGGGACCAAGGTCGCCATCGCCGAGCGGCTGATCGAGGACCTGGGCCGGCGCTTCGGCATCGCCGAGTCCTCGATCCTGGTCGACTGCCTGGCCTTCACCCTGGGCACCGGGCAGGAGGAGTCCCGCCGCGACGGCATCGAGACCATCGAGGCCATCCGCGAGCTGAAGCGCCGCCACCCGGACGTGCAGACCACCCTCGGCCTGTCCAACATCTCCTTCGGCCTGAACCCGGCCGCCCGGATGGTGCTCAACTCGGTCTTCCTGAACGAGTGCGTGGAGGCCGGTCTCGACTCGGCCATCGTCCACGCCGCGAAGATCCTGCCGATGGCGCGGATCCCCGAGGAGCAGCGCGAGGTCGCCCTCGACCTGGTCTACGACCGTCGGCGGCCGGAGACCCCGGACAGCCCCGGCTACGACCCGCTGCAGCGCTTCCTGGAGCTGTTCGAGGGCGTCAGCGCCGCGTCGGTGCGGGCCGGCAAGGCCGAGGAGCTGGCGGCGCTGCCGCTGGAGGAGCGGCTCCAGCGCCGGATCGTCGACGGCGAGCGCAAGGGGCTGGAGGCCGACCTGGACGAGGCGCTCGCCGGGATGCCGGCCCTGGACATCGTCAACACCGTGCTGCTGGAGGGCATGAAGACGGTCGGCGAGCTGTTCGGCTCCGGCCAGATGCAGCTGCCGTTCGTGCTCCAGTCGGCCGAGGTGATGAAGAACGCGGTGGCCTACCTGGAGCCGCACATGGAGAAGTCCGACGCCGAGGGCAAGGGCACCATCGTGCTGGCCACGGTCAAGGGCGACGTCCACGACATCGGCAAGAACCTGGTCGACATCATCCTCACCAACAACGGCTACACCGTCGTCAACCTCGGCATCAAGCAGCCGGTCTCGGCGATCCTGGACGCCGCCCAGGAGCACCGCGCCGACGTCATCGGGATGTCCGGGCTGCTGGTGAAGTCCACGGTGATCATGAAGGAGAACCTCCAGGAGCTCAACCAGCGCAAGCTGGCGGCCGACTTCCCGGTCATCCTCGGCGGCGCCGCGCTCACCCGCGCCTATGTCGAGCAGGACCTGCACGAGATCTACGAGGGCGAGGTCCGCTACGCCCGCGACGCCTTCGAGGGCCTGCGGCTGATGGACGCGCTGATCGGGGTCAAGCGCGGGGTCCCCGGCGCGGTGCTGCCCGAGCTGAAGCAGCGGCGTTACGCCAAGGTCGAGGTCGAGGAGCCGGAGGAGAGCACCGAGCGCTCCGACGTCGCCCTGGACAACCCGGTCCCGGTCCCGCCGTTCTGGGGCGACCGGATGGTCACCGGGGTCCGGCTGGACGACTACGTCTCCTGGCTGGACGAGGACGCCCTGTTCAAGGGGCAGTGGGGGCTGAAGGCCGCCCGGGAGGGGAGCGGCGCGTACAGCGCCTCGAACAAGGGTGGTGGTGGGCGACGGGTGGGAGGACCGTCCTACGAGGAGCTGGTGGAGACCGAGGGCCGCCCCCGGCTGCGGATGTGGATGGACCGGCTGCAGACCGAGGGCCTGCTGGAGGCCGCCGTGGTCTACGGCTACTACCCGGCCGTCTCCCAGGACAACTCGCTGCTGGTGCTCGGCGAGGACGGCAAGGAGCGCACCCGCTTCACCTTCCCCCGGCAGCGCCGGGGCCGCCGGCTCTGCCTCGCCGACTTCTTCCGCCCGGAGGAGTCCGGCGAGAAGGACGTCGTCGCCTTCCAGGTGGTCACCATGGGCAACCGGATCGGCGAGGCCACCAAGGAGCTGTTCGACTCCAACTCCTACCGCGACTACCTGGAGCTGCACGGCCTCTCGGTCCAGCTCGCCGAGACCCTGGCCGAGTACTGGCACGCCCGGGTCCGGGCCGAGCTCGGCTTCTCCGGCGAGGACCCCAAGGAGATGCGCGACATGTTCGCGCTGAAGTACCGGGGCGCGCGCTTCTCCCTGGGCTACGGGGCCTGCCCCGACCTGGAGGACCGCGCCAAGATCACCGACCTGCTCCGGCCCGAGCGGATCGGCGTCCACCTCTCCGAGGAGTTCCAGCTCCACCCGGAGCAGTCCACCGACGCCATCGTGATCCACCACCCCGAGGCGAAGTACTTCAACGCGCGGTAACCGGTGACGGGCGGCCTATGCTGGTCAACCCTCCTGCAGGAAGGCCGCCCGTGACCAGCCGCACCGACGTCCCGGCGGACGAACCCGCCGCCCTCCCGCCCCGACCCGCGCCCGCCGTCGCCCCCGGCGGGCTGCAGGCCGTCCTGCTCGACATGGACGGCACCCTGGTCGACACCGAGGACTTCTGGTGGGAGGCCGAGTGCTCGGTGCTCGCCGACTTCGGCCACCGGCTCGGCCGCCGGGACCGGGAACTGGTCGTCGGCGGCCCGATGGCCAGGGTCGTGGCGCACCTGCTCGCCGTCAGCGGGGCGCCGCTGACCGCCGACCGGCTGGGCACGATGATCAACGACCGCTTCGCCGCGCTGCTCCGCGGCGGCGTCCCGCTGCGCCCGGGCGCGGCCGGCCTGCTGAAGGAGCTGCGGGCGGAGGGCATCCCGACGGCCCTGGTCTCCGCCTCGCACCGGCGGATCATCGACCTGGTGCTGGAGCCCCTGGGGGCCGAGAACTTCGCCTTCTCGGTGGCCGGGGACGAGGTGGAGCGGACCAAGCCGCACCCCGACCCCTACCTGCTGGCCGCCGCCCGGCTCGGGGCGGAGCCCGGCCGCTGCGTGGTGGTCGAGGACTCGCCGACCGGGGTGCGTTCGGGCGAGGCGGCGGGCTGCGCGGTGCTGGCGGTGCCCTCGGTGGGCCCGATCGCGGCGGCCCCGGGACGGACGGTGCTGGCGTCGCTGGAGGGGGTCGGCGTGGCCCTGCTGCGGAGCCTGGTCCCCGGGGCCGACGGGGCGTCAAGGTAACTACCTGCTAACGCCAAATCGGTCATCTCCTACCTTTGTTCCGCAAGTTGCCTGTACTCGGGGCACCCTGGGTCAAGGGGCCATCGGGCTTCGTGGAATCGTGTGGCACGCTACAAACCAGCGAATTCCTGCGCGCGCCACGCGTCACCCCGCCCGGTGGTGTCCTCGGTGCGAGCGGTCCCCCTCACGCTGTCGTCGCTGCCGCCCGCGGCAGATCCCGTCCAGGGGCAGAGGCGCGGTCGTACGACCTCCGGCCCGGTGTCCCGCCACCGGCCAGGAAACGAAGGAAGAGATGTCAGCAGCCAAACGACTGGCGACGCTCGGCTGCGTCAGCCTGCTCGCCTCCACGACCGCCTGTGGCTCTTCGGCTCCGGCCGTCGGAGCCGACGGGGCGCCGAAGACCACGATCTCCATGGGAACGGTCGAGTCCTTCTCCTCGCTCGACCCGGCCGGGGCCTACGACTACGGCTCCTGGCTGCTCTACTACAACATCTACCAAGGGCTGATGAGCTACCAGCCCGGTGCCACCGAGCCCACTCCGGACGCGGCGCAGAAGTGCGGCTTCGCCGATGCCGGGGACACCACCTACACCTGCACCCTGCGCTCGGGCCTGAAGTTCTCCAACGGGGACCCGCTCGACGCGGCCGCGGTGAAGTTCTCCTTCGACCGGGTGGTCGAGATAGGCAAGCTCGGCCACGACAACGGCTCCGGCGTCAGCACCCTGCTCTCCACGCTCACCTCGGTCACCACCGACGGGGACCTCGGCGTCACCTTCCACCTGAACACGGCGGACGCGACCTTCCCCGACCGCCTGGCCTCCGGCGTCGGCGAGATCGTCGACCCCAAGGTCTACCCGTCGAACAACCTGCTCCAGGGCACCGGCGTGGTCGGCTCCGGCGTCTACAAGGTCGACTCGGTGCAGTACGGCAAGCCGGCCAACGGCAAGCCCAACCCGCAGTCGGTCACCATGTCGCTCAACCCGTCCTACCAGGGCGCGGCCATCAGCTCCGGCAACAAGCCGGGCAACTCCGGCATCGTGATGAAGTACTACCCCGACGCCGCGGGCGTGATGTCGGCGCTGAACAGCGGGGCCATCGACCTCAACGCCAACAACGACCTGACCGCCGCCGACCTGGTCCGGCTGGAGGCCGGCCAGCAGCTCGGCACCGGTCTCCAGGTCAACACCGGGGCCGGCACCCAGACCCGGATGATGATCCTCAACACCAAGTACGGCCCGTTCAGCAACCAGCACGCGCGGCAGGCCGTCGCCGAACTGGTCAACCGGACCGCCATCGCCAACAACGTCTACCAGCGGACCGTCGTCCCGCTCTACTCGGTGATCCCGGCCGGGATCGGCGACGCGACCGCGGCCTACGCGGACAAGTACACCAGCGAGCCCACCGCCCCCGCCGTGGTGAAGAGCCAGCTGCTCAACGAGGGGATGAAGCTGCCGATCAGCTTCACCTACCAGTACGCGGCGGACTCCGGTGGCGCCGACGCCGAGGCCGCGCTCATCAAGACGGAGCTGGAGACCGACGGGATCTTCAAGGTCACCCTGCACCCGCTGACCAACCTGACCGCGCTGAGCGCCCAGTGGACCAACGGCAACGTCGAGGCCTCGGTCGTCGGCTGGTCCTCGGACTACCCGGACCCGGACGACTACGTGTCGCCGTTCATCAGCGCCCCGGGCACCGCGGGCACCTTCGGCAGCTACTACTCCGACCCGCTGATCACCAACACCTGGACCCCGGTGACGCTGAAGCAGACCGACCGCGGCAGCGCGGCCGCGATGGACGCCTTCAAGAAGATCCAGTACCAGATCGCGGTCGACGCGGCCTACGTCCCGCTCTGGCAGAACAAGCAGTACGTGGTGACCCAGGCCGACATCACCGGGGTGCCGCTGACCCTGGACACCGCCGGGATCATGCGCTTCTGGATGATCGGCAAGAGCTGACCGGCCGTCACCCCTGAAGCCGCCACCCCCGCAGCCGTCACCCCGCCACCGCCGCTGCCCCGCCGTCACCAGGACGGCGGGGCAGCGGCGGCTTCCGGGCCCCGGATCAGCCGTTGCCCGGCCGCACCAGGCCGCTCTCGTAGGCGAACACCGCCGCCTGGACCCGGTCCCGCAGCCCCAGCTTGGTCAGCACATGGCCGACATGGGTCTTCACCGTCGTCTCGCTGACGAACAGCTCCTTCGCCACCTCGGCGTTGGACAGCCCCCGGGCGACCAGCCGGAGCACCTCCAGCTCCCGCTCGGTGAGCGTCCCCAGCGCGGCCGGCGGGCTCTCCGAGCCCTGCGGCAGCCGCCCGGCGTACATGTCCAGCAGCCGCCGGGTGACGCTCGGCGCGAGCATCGCCGCGCCGTCCGCGACCACCCGGATCGCCTGCACCAGCTCCTCGGCCGGGACGTCCTTCAGCAGGAAGCCGCTGGCCCCCGCCCGCAGCGCCTCGACCACGTACTCGTCCAGGTCGAAGGTGGTCAGCACCAGGACCTTGGCCGGGCCGTCCCGGCCGGGGCCGGCGATCCGGCGGGTCGCCTCGACCCCGTCCATCCTCGGCATCCGGATGTCCATCAGCACCACGTCCGGCTGCAGCACCCGGACCTGCTCCAGCGCCTGCTGGCCGTCGCCGGCCTCGCCGATCACGGCGATGTCCGGTTCGGCCTCCAGGATCATCCGGAACCCCGTACGCAGCAGCGGCTGGTCATCGACCAGCAGCACTCGGATCGCCACAACTCGCTCCACTCATCGGTCCCCCGCACCAGGCGCGGTCGCCACGGTCGGCACAGTCAAAGGGTACGGCGGGGGAGTGCCGCCGAACGCCGGACAGAGCGGCTGGTGGGCGCACCAGTCGCAGAGCCGGCCGGGGCTGGGCGGCCACTCGCCGGTCTCCAGTGCCCGCTGGATCGCCTGCCACAGGGCCTCCAGCTTGCGCTCCACCGCCCGCAGGTCGGCCAGGTCCGGGTCGTAGCTGATCACCTGGCCGCCGCCGCCCAGGTAGACCAGCTGCAGCCGCTTCGGCAGCACCCCGCGCAGCCGCCACAGCACCAGCGCGTAGAAGGTCATCTGGAACATGGCCTTGCCCTCGTAGTCCCGGGCCGGGGCCTTGCCGGTCTTGTAGTCCACCACCCGGACCTCGCCGGTCGGCGCCACGTCGACCCGGTCGATGTAGCCGCGCAGCCGCAGCCCCGACTCCAGCTCGGTCTCGACGTAGAGCTCGCGCTCGGCCGGCTCCAGCCGGTTCGGGTCCTCCAGCCGGAAGTAGCCGTCCAGCAGCCGCTCGGCCTCGCCCAGCCACCGGGCCAGTTCCGCGCCGACGTCCGGGCCCGAGCCGTCGCCGTCGGCCCCCGCACCGGCCCCGGGGAAGAGCTCCGCCAGCTCCGGGCGCTTCTCCAGCAGCCGCTGCCACTCCGGGCGCAGCAGCGCCCGCGCCGCCTCCGGCGTGCGCTGCCCGGCCGGAGCGTCGAAGAGCCGTTCCAGCACGGCGTGGACCAGCGAGCCCTTGGTCGCCGCCGGGCTCGGCGGCTCGGGCAGCCGGTCGATCACCCGCAGCCGGTACAGCAGCGGGCACTGGAGGAAGTCGCCCGCCCGGGAGGGCGAGAGTGCGACCGGCACCCCGGCGGGACGCCGCTCGGCGGTGTCGGTCGCGGTGGCGGCGGAGGGGGAGGAGGCGGACTCGTGCATGACCGCGAGCCTAGAGCCCCGCACCGACAACCGGCCGCCACCCGGGGGACGGGAAGCAGGTACTCCGCGACCGGGGCGGGTAGACACAGAGGGAACGGCCCCACCGCGCCGCGACCCGCAGCGGAGATCGCGTAGGTTGGGCCCGGCGGCGCGCACCGGCGCACCGATCCACGGTACGAACAGGGGGCCGCAGTGAGCGACACCGGCAGCGACCGCCCGACCGGAGCCCTGCTGATGGGCCGACCCTTCGGCGTCCCCGTCTATGTCACGCCCACCTGGTTCCTCATCACCGGACTGATCACCTGGCTGTTCGGCGGCCAGATGAACGCGGTCCTGCCGGGCCTGGGCGCGGCCCGCTACCTGGTCGCGCTGTTCTTCGCGCTCGCCTTCTACGGCTCGGTGCTGATCCACGAGCTCGCCCACACCGTGGTCGCGCTGCGCTACCGGCTCCCGGTCCGGCGGATCCAGCTCCAGTTCTTCGGCGGGGTCTCCGAGATCGAGAAGGAGGCCGAGACCGCCGGGCGGGAGTTCTGGCTCGCCTTCTCCGGCCCGCTGCTCTCGCTGGCGCTCGGCGCGGTCTTCCTCGGCGGGATGCAGCTGGTGGAGCCCGGCACCGTGCCCGGCGTGCTGCTGGCCGCGCTGATGCTGAGCAACGTGGTGGTCGCGGCCTTCAACCTGCTGCCCGGACTGCCGCTGGACGGCGGCCGGATCCTCCGTGCGCTGGTCTGGAAGGTCACCGGCAACCCGATGGCCGGCACCCTGGCCGCCGCCTGGGCCGGCCGGCTGCTGGCGGTCGCGGTCCTGGTCGGCATGCCCACGGTGGCGCTCTACCAGGCCCCGCAGGCGAGCATGACCAGCACCCTGGTCGACGCGGTGCTGGGCGCCATCCTGGGCGCCATCATCTGGAACGGCGCCGGCGGCAGCATCCGCGCCGCCCGGCTGCGCGAGCGGCTCCCGGAGCTGCTGGCCCGCGCCCTGGCCCGGCCCGCCGTCTCGGTGGCCGCCGACACCCCGCTGGCCGAGGCGCTGCGCCAGGTCGAGGCCGCCGGGGCGCACGGGCTGATCGTGGTGGACGGCCACGGCGACCCGGTCGCCCTGGTCCGCGAGCAGGCGGTGCGGACCGTCCCGCTGCACCGCCGCCCGTGGACCGCGACCGGCGCCGTCTCCCGCGGCCTGGAGCCCGGGCTGCGGATCCCCGCCGACCTGGCCGGCGAGGACCTGCTCGACGCGCTCCGCTCCAGCCCCGCCGGCGAGTACCTGGTCCAGGAGCCGGACGGGGCGGTGCTCGGCATCCTGGCCGCCCGCGACGTGGAACTGGCCTTCGCCCGGGCGATGGCGGGTCAGGCACCGCTCCCCGCAGCCGTCTGAGGCGCTTTCGCACAGTCACGCCGTGGTCGAACGGGCGTGCGGCAGAACGGGCCCGTCCGGGGCACTAGACTGTTCCCCATGTCAGAACCGACCGGCGCCGCTCGCCGCCGCGGGCCCTTCCAGGTCGGGGACCAGGTCCAGCTCACCGACCCCAAGGGCCGCCACCACACCATCACGCTCGATCCCGGCAAGGCGTTCCACACCCACAAGGGCGCCTTCTCGCACGACGAGCTGATCGGAGCCCCCGAGGGATCCGTGGTGCGCACCACAGGGAACATCCAGTACCTCGCGCTGCGCCCCCTGCTCTCCGACTACGTCCTCTCCATGCCGCGCGGCGCCGCGGTGGTCTACCCCAAGGACGCGGGGCAGATCGTCACCATGGCCGACATCTTCCCCGGCGCCCGCGTCGTGGAGGCCGGCGTCGGCTCCGGAGCACTCAGCTGCTCCCTGCTGCGCGCCGTCGGCGACCACGGCTCGCTCTCCTCCTACGAGCGCCGCGAGGACTTCGCGGAGATCGCCAGGACCAACGTCGAGCGCTACTTCGGCAGCCCCCACCCCGCGTGGAAGCTCACCCTCGGCGACCTCCAGGACAACCTGGTCGAGACCGAGGTCGACCGGATGGTCCTGGACATGCTCGCCCCCTGGGAGTGCCTGGACGTCGCCGCCAAGGCACTCGTCCCCGGCGGCGTCATCTGCTGCTACGTGGCCACCACCACCCAGCTCTCGCGCACCGTCGAGGCGCTGCGCGAGCACGGCTCCTTCACCGAGCCGCAGTCCTGGGAGTCGATGGTCCGCAACTGGCACGTCGAGGGCCTCGCCGTCCGCCCGGACCACCGGATGATCGGCCACACCGGCTTCCTGCTCACCTCCCGTCGGCTCGCCGACGGGGTCGAGCCGCCGATGCGCCGCCGCCGCCCCGCCAAGGGCGCCTACGGCGACGTGGAGGCCCCGATCGCCCCGCAGCCCGGACGCTTCCTCAAGCTCGCCGAGGCGGCCCAGCAGGAGGACCCGGTCACCGACAGCCCGGCCGCGACCGACTGACGGACCCCGCTCCACCACACCCCGCCCCACCCGTCGCACCGACGAACCGGCCCGCGCAGCCCGCTGCGCGGGGCCGCCCGCGTCCGGCCCCGGCCGCGCGGCGGGAGCCGCCCGGCACCGGGAGCCGCCGCGCACCCACTGCCGGGCCGAGATCCCCGGTATGGGACGATGCTGCCCACCCCGGCGTGACGCCCGACTCCGCCGGGGACGACACAGGGCGCCCCGCGGCCGGTCCCACACCGCCGTGTGCGGGCGCCCGGCGCGGCAGCGGAGGGTTCGCCAGATGGCAGAGCAGACGGCAGGGACCGGACCGGACCACCCAGCACCCCCGGCAGCGGCCGCAGCGCCCCCTGAGCCGCTCGCGCACACCCGGACCCGCCCGTGGCAGTGGGCCGCCGTCGCGGCCGCCCTGGGCGGCGTCGTCGCGCTCGCGCTGACCCTGGCCCCGGCCGAGGCCGCGCCGGTCGCCGACGGCCCGCACGCCGTCCCCGCGGCCGGCGCCCCCGACCCCGCCCGGGCCGCCCTGCCGCTGCACTGCGACGGACTGCCGGTCGACGTCACCCAGCGGTTCAGTGCCGACCTCACCGGCAACGGCACCGTCGCCACCGTCGCCGCCGCCCACTGCCTCGCCGGCAACGGCACCCCGCCCGACGGGCTCTACCTGCTCGAAGCCGGTCCCGACGGCCGCCCCCGGATCGCCGGCACCCTGATCACCCCGCAGCAGGACCTGACCGTACGCAGCGTCACCTTCCGCAGCGACGGCAGCATCCAGGCCGCCGTCGACGGCTACTCCTCGCCCGACGTGCCGAGCTGCTGCCCCGACCTGCACGAGACCTACACCTGGACCCCGCACGCCGACGGCTGGACCCGGACCGTCTCGGTACCGCTGCTGCAGACCTGACGCAGCGCCCCCTGAACGGCCCTCAGGTCGGCCTGTGAGCTTGATCACAAACCGACCGCGGGCGGACGCCCGGCCGGGCGCCCGGAACCGGTCGCACCCGATCACAACCGATCGGGCCGAGCGGCCGCACAACTCAGTCCGCGTCCGGCCCGAACACCTCGACCAGGTCCCGGGTCCGCCGCACGTGGATGCAGTCGCCCGGGCACTCCTTGGCCGAGTCGACCACGTCCTGAAGCACCGTCAACGGGACCGGCACCGCTGCCCCGGGCTCCTGCCGCAGCTCCTCGTCGTCGCCCTTCACATAGGCCAGCCCGTCGATGTCGAGCTCGAAGACCTCGGGGGCGTACTGCACACAGATACCGTCGCCGGTGCACAGATCCTGGTCGATCCACACCTCAAGGGACTCGCCCGCACTGCCGTCCACGCTGGACATCCGCCCGCCGTTCCTGCTCACCGGGCCCCGTACGGAGTACCCGCTATTCCCGCCAACGGTCCAGAGATCGACCCCTGTCCGGTCAACCCGATCGCGATTGACCAACCGACTCTAACAAGTGGCCGCTTCCGGACGCCTTCGAGTGGGTATCCCAGTGACGAGGGGACGTGCGCAAGGGTGAAGATCGGACACACCCCCTTCCGACTTTCTGATCTAGGGGTTTCAACGCCACCAGGCACAGGTAGGGTCTGAAAGCGTTCAGCTCCCCCGGAGGAGGTGAGGACCGTGGCAGCCCACGATGACGACTACGCCCGCGGCGGCAGGCCCGCACGGGGTTCTGAGGAAGCCCTCAGCCAGGTTTCCTTTCTTGAGCAGGAGATTGCCGTCCTGCGCCGCAAACTCGCAGACTCGCCGCGCCACACGAGGATCCTCGAAGAGCGCATCAACGAGCTGCAGGCCAACCTGTCCGGAGTCACCGCGCAGAACGAGCGGCTCGCCTCCACCCTGAGGGAGGCCCGCGACCAGATCGTGGCCCTCAAGGAGGAGGTCGACCGGCTCGCGCAGCCGCCGGCCGGCTTCGGCACTTTCCTGACCGCCAACGAGGACGGCACCGCCGACATCTTCACCGGCGGTCGCAAGCTGCGGGTGAACGTCAGCCCCAGCGTCCCCCTGGACGAGCTGCGGCGCGGCCAGGAGGTCATGCTCAACGAGGCGCTCAATATCGTCGACGCGATGGAGTTCGAGTCCATCGGCGACATCGTCACCCTCAAGGAAGTCCTCGAGGACGGCGAACGGGCCCTCGTCACCGGGCACACCGACGAGGAAAGGGTGGTCCGGCTCGCCGAACCGCTCCGCGACGTCAAACTGCGACCCGGCGACGCCCTGCTGCTCGAACCCCGCTCCGGCTACGTCTACGAGGTCGTGCCCAAGAGCGAGGTCGAGGACCTGGTCCTCGAAGAAGTGCCAGACATCGACTACGACCGCATCGGCGGGCTCGGCCAGCAGATCGAGATGATCCGCGACGCCGTCGAGCTCCCGTACCTGCACGCCGAGCTCTTCAAGGAGTACGAGCTGCGCCCGCCCAAGGGCGTCCTGCTCTACGGCCCGCCCGGCTGCGGCAAGACGCTCATCGCCAAGGCGGTGGCGAACTCCCTGGCCAAGAAGGTGGCCGAGGTCACCGGACAGCCCCAGGGGAAGAGCTACTTCCTCAACATCAAGGGCCCCGAGCTGCTCAACAAGTACGTCGGCGAGACCGAGCGGCAGATCCGCCTGGTCTTCCAGCGGGCCCGGGAGAAGGCCAGCGAGGGCACGCCCGTCATCGTCTTCTTCGACGAGATGGAATCGCTGTTCCGCACCCGCGGCTCCGGCGTCAGCTCGGACGTGGAGAACACCATCGTCCCGCAGCTGCTCGCCGAGATCGACGGCGTGGAGGGGCTGGAGAACGTCATCGTCATCGGGGCATCCAACCGCGAGGACATGATCGACCCGGCGATCCTCAGGCCGGGCCGGCTCGACGTCAAGATCAAGATCGAGCGCCCGGACGCCGAGGCGGCGAAGGACATCTTCTCCAAGTACCTCAAGAACTCCCTGCCGCTGCACCCCGACGACGTCAAGGAGCACGGCTCCTCGGTGGAGAGCACCGTCGAGGCCATGATCCAGGCCGTCGTCGAGCGGATGTACACGGAGACCGAGGAGAACCGCTTCCTGGAGGTCACCTACGCCAATGGTGACAAGGAGGTCCTGTACTTCAAGGACTTCAACTCCGGCGCGATGATCCAGAACATCGTGGACCGGGCGAAGAAGATGGCCATCAAGGACTTCCTCGACCACGGCCAGCGCGGTCTCCGGGTCACCCACCTGCTCGCGGCCTGCGTCGACGAGTTCAAGGAGAACGAGGACCTGCCCAACACCACCAACCCGGACGACTGGGCCCGGATCTCCGGCAAGAAGGGCGAGCGGATCGTCTTCATCCGCACGCTGGTCACCGGGAAGCAGGGCGCCGAGTCCGGCCGCTCCATCGACACTGTCGCCAACACGGGGCAGTACCTGTAAGGCAGCACCTCCAAGGCAGTACCTGAAGGTCAGCAGTCCAGTTCCACCACCGTCCGGCTACGGGTGCCCGTGGGCCCCGTAGTCGGACGGTTCGTGTCCGGAGCCCGTTTTGACGGTCCGTCCGGTCATTCTGCTTCTGTCACGAAGTGAAGTAGCCGGGTCAGCGATCTCCCGGTTGTCAGTCCGCAGTTCTAGGCTCGGGTTACCGCACCGGGCCGACCGTCGTCGGACGGCTCGCCGGCGGCAGCTTTGAAGGAGGGCCGCATGTCCGTACGGCGCGTGATGGGAATCGAGACGGAGTACGGGATCTCCGTTCCTGGACATCCCAACGCCAATGCCATGCTCACCTCGTCGCAGGTGGTGAACGCCTACGCGGCGGCGATGCACCGGGCCCGGAGAGCCCGCTGGGACTTCGAGGAGGAGAACCCGCTCCGCGACGCACGGGGTTTCGACCTGGCCAGGGACACCGCCGACGCCAGCCAGCTGACGGACGAGGACATCGGCCTCGCCAACATCATCCTCACCAACGGCGCCCGCTTCTACGTGGACCACGCCCACCCCGAGTACAGCTCGCCCGAGGTCACCAACCCCCGGGACGCCGTGCTCTGGGACAAGGCCGGCGAACGGATCATGGAGGAGGCCGCCATCCGCGCCCTCCAGCTGCCGGGCGCCCAGCCGATCCACCTGTACAAGAACAACACCGACAACAAGGGCGCCTCCTACGGCACCCACGAGAACTACCTGATGAAGCGGTCGACCCCGTTCGCCGACATCGTCAAGCACCTGACCCCGTTCTTCGTCTCCCGACAGGTCGTCACCGGGGCCGGACGGGTGGGCATCAACCAGGACGGCTCGGTCCACGGCTTCCAGATCAGCCAGCGCGCCGACTACTTCGAGGTCGAGGTCGGCCTGGAGACCACCCTCAAACGGCCCATCATCAACACCCGCGACGAGCCCCACGCGGACGCCGAGAAGTACCGCCGGCTGCACGTCATCATCGGCGACGCCAACCTCTCCGAGGTCTCCACCTACCTCAAGCTCGGCACGACGGCGCTGGTGCTGTCCATGATCGAGGACGGCTTCATCACCACCGACCTGGTCGTCGACCAGCCGGTGCGCACCCTGCACCGGGTCTCGCACGACCCGGACCTGGGCTACCTGATGTCGCTGCGCAGCGGCCGGAAGCTGACCGCCGTCCAGCTCCAGATGGAGTACTGCGAGCTGGCCAGGAAGTACGTCGAGGACCGCTTCGGCGCCGACGCCGACGAGCAGACCCGGGACGTCCTGGACCGCTGGGAGGACGTCCTCGGCCGGCTGGAGCGCGACCCGATGAGCCTGGCCCAGCAGCTCGACTGGATCGCCAAGCGACAGATCCTGGAGGGCTACCGCAACCGGGACGGGCTGGGCTGGGACAACCCCAGGCTGCAGCTGGTCGACCTCCAGTACGCCGATGTGCGGGCCGAGAAGGGCCTCTACAACCGGCTGGCGGACCGCGGGCGGATGGAGCGCATCGTGTCCGAGGCGGACGTCCTGCGGGCCGCCCACAAGCCGCCGGAGGACACCCGGGCCTACTTCCGGGGCCGCTGCCTGGAGCAGTACGCCGACCACGTGGCGGCGGCCTCCTGGGACTCCGTCATCTTCGACCTGCCGGGGCGCGACTCGCTCCAGCGGGTCCCGACCCTGGAGCCGCTGCGCGGCACCAGGAAGCATGTCAAGGCGCTGCTGGACCGCTGCCGCACGGCCGAGGAGCTGGTCCGGGTGCTCTCGGGCGGCTGAGCGGCCCGAATGCCCGGAGCGGGCCCGGCGGACTTGAACATCCGTCCGCTTCGGGCGTAACCGGACAGTAGCCGCTGTTCACCATGGGTGAACCCGGCGCCGCTGGGCATCATCGGAACAGCATCGGACGTTGAGAGGATGCGGTAAAACACGAGCTGGTTGTCACTCCTCGTGTATAGGGTCTGACCAGCAGTACCGGGCGCGGCCGAGAACGGCTGGGCACCACCGGGCGCAGCGATGCGCCGTCTAGCGAGCGGGGTGAGGGTTATGGCGACCAAGGACACCGGCGGCGGCCAGCAGCGGGCGAACCGCTCCTCGGAAGAGGTCGAGGAGACCGAGGTCGAGGCGAACGAGGCCTCGGACCTCAAGGAGCGCAAGGCGAAGCTCGACGACGACGTGGACGCGGTGCTCGACGACATCGACGAAATCCTGGAGTCGGATGCCGAGTCGTTCGTAAGGTCATATGTGCAGAAAGGCGGCCAGTGACCATATGTCCGATTTGACCGAAAAGGTCTGTCGGGATTGTGGTGAGGTCAGGCCGACTTCTGATTTCTGGAAGCGGGAGAAATCGCCGGATGGTCTGGCTCCGTACTGCCGTGCCTGCTTCAAACGGCGTAATGCGGAGGCGGCCATGCGGAGGGCCTCCCGGGAAGGGCGCGAGCGGTCGTTTCCGAAGCAGCACGAGGAGTCTCCCGAGGGTTTCGGGCGATGTCCCGACTGTCAGGAGCTCAAGCCGCGCGCAGACTTTCCGCGACACAGGAGTTCAGTATCCGGATATGCGACCTACTGCAAGCCCTGCCACAACGCACGTGGCGTGGAGGGCAAGCGGCGACTCCATGGCGGAACCCGTGATTACCACCTCAAGCACCGCTACGGTCTGACCGGGGCCGAAGTCGACGCCATGCTGGAGGCCCAGCGGGGCGTCTGCGCAATCTGTCTCACTCCTGACCCCGAACACGTGGATCACGACCACAAAACGGGTAGGGTCCGAGCCATCCTCTGCTTCAACTGCAACGGCGGACTGGGGCAGTTCAAGGACCGCCCCGAGCTGCTCCGGCGTGGGGCCGACTATCTGGAAGGGAACGTGTGGAAGCCAACACTCGTGGCACCGGGCGTCTACCGGCTGCCTTCTTGACGCCGGGTTCGTCGTCCTTCGTCGAATTCCTGGCCGCCCACCAGCCGGAGCTGCTCCCCGGCGGACGCACCCTGCCCGCCGGGCTGCAGCCGCTGGAGGCCCCGCACGGCACCACCATCGTCTCCGTCACCTTCGACGGCGGGGTCATCCTCGCCGGTGACCGCCGCGCCACCATGGGTAACCTGATCGCCCAGCGGGACATCGAGAAGGTCTTCCCGGCCGACGAGTACTCCGCCGTCGGCATCGCCGGCACGGCCGGCCTCGCCGTCGAGATGGTGCGACTGTTCCAGCTGGAACTGGAGCACTACGAGAAGATCGAAGGCACCCAGCTCTCGCTGGAGGGCAAGGCCAACCGGCTGACCACCATGATCCGCGGCAACCTCGGCATGGCCATGCAGGGCCTGGCCGTGGTCCCGCTCTTCGCCGGCTACGACCTCGACCTCGGCCGGGGCCGGATCTTCAGCTACGACGTCACCGGCGGCCGTTCCGAGGAGCTCGGCTTCGCCGCCACCGGCTCGGGCTCGCTCTTCGCCAAGGGCTCGCTGAAGAAGCTCTACCGGGCCGACCTGACCGCCGAGCAGGCCGCCACCGCCGTCGTCCAGGCGCTCTACGACGCCGCCGACGACGACTCCGCGACCGGCGGGCCCGACCTGACCCGGAAGATCTTCCCGATCATCGGCGTCATCACCGAGGACGGCTTCCGCCGGCTCCCGGACGAGGAGGTCGGCGACATCGCCCGCAGCGTCCTCGACCACCGGCTGGACTTCCCGAACGGTCCCCGGGCCGGGCTGCTCTAGCCCGCGCCGACCACCACCCTCCTCCCACCTCACCTGACCGATCGACCAGAAGGGGCGACCGCCGGTGTCGACGCCGTTCTACGTCTCACCCCAGCAGGCCATGGCCGACCGCGCGGAGTACGCCCGCAAGGGCATCGCGCGCGGTCGCAGCGTGGTCGTGCTCACCTACACCGACGGCATCGTCTTCGTCGCGGAGAACACCTCGCGGGCGCTGCACAAGGTCTCCGAGATCTACGACCGGATCGCCTTCGCGGCGGTCGGCCGCTACAACGAGTTCGAGAACCTCCGGATCGGCGGCGTCCGCTACGCCGACCTCCGCGGGTACTCCTACGACCGGGCCGACGTCAATGCCCGCGGTCTGGCCAACGTCTATGCCCAGACCCTGGGCACGATCTTCTCCTCCACCGGCGAGAAGCCGTACGAGGTCGAACTGATCGTGGCCGAGGTCGGCAAGGCCCCGGCCGACGACCAGATCTACCGGCTCACCCCCGACGGCTCCGTCGTGGACGAGCACGGCACGGTCGCGGTCGGCGGCAACTCCGAGTCGATCAGCCACTACCTGGAGCAGCACCACGAGGAGGGCCTGTCCCTGCCCGGGGCGCTGAAGCTGGCGGTGGACGCCCTCGCCCGGGACCCCAACGGCGGTGCCGCCCGCACCCTGACCCAGGACCAGCTGGAGGTCGCGGTCCTGGACCGCAGCCGCTGGCAGCAGCGCAAGTTCAAGCGGCTGGTCGGCGCGCAGCTGGGCCGGCTGCTGGCCGGCGACGAGACCGCGACCGGCGACGTCGAGGACAGCGACGTGCCCGATGACGTGCCCGATGCCGTGCCCGGCGACGTGGACGTCCCGGAACCGCAGGAGGCGCAGCCGCCGGCCGGCGACGAGGGCTGACCCGGACCGGTCCGGACCGGTCCGGCCCGGGTTGTTGACGATCCGTGAGGGCGTGCTTCGGCACGTCCTCACGGATTTTCGGCGGTAATAACCGAAAGATCGAGATTTGGTCGCGGAGGGTTTCAGACACCGACCAAAAGCGTAAAGTCCAATCATGGACCGCCGAATCTTCGGGCTGGAGAACGAGTACGGCGTCACCTGTACGTTCCGGGGGCAGCGGCGACTCTCCCCGGACGAGGTGGCCAGGTACCTCTTCCGCCGTGTCGTGTCATGGGGCCGAAGCAGCAACGTGTTTCTGCGCAACGGCGCCCGTCTCTATCTCGACGTCGGATCACATCCGGAGTACGCCACTCCGGAGTGCGACGACGTCGCCGAACTCGTCACCCACGACAAGGCCGGGGAGCGCATCCTCGAAGGACTCCTGGTGGACGCCGAGAGGCGGCTGCACGAGGAGGGCATCGCCGGTGACGTCTACCTGTTCAAGAACAACACCGACTCCGCCGGGAACTCCTACGGCTGCCACGAGAACTACCTCGTGGCGCGCCACGGCGAGTTCTCCCGGCTGGCCGACATCCTGATCCCGTTCCTGGTGACCCGTCAGCTGATCTGCGGGGCCGGCAAGGTGCTGCAGACGCCGCGCGGCGCGGTGTTCTGCGTCAGTCAGCGGGCGGAGCACATCTGGGAGGGCGTCAGCTCGGCGACCACCCGGTCACGGCCGATCATCAACACCCGGGACGAGCCGCATGCCGACGCCGAGCGCTACCGGCGGCTGCACGTCATCGTCGGCGACTCCAACATGTCGGAGACGACCACCCTGCTGAAGGTCGGCGCCACCGACCTGGTGCTGCGGATGATCGAGGCCGGGGTGGTGCTGCGCGACCTCACGCTGGAGAACCCGATCCGGGCGATCCGTGAGGTCAGCCACGACCTCACCGGCTCACGCCAGGTGCGGCTGGCCAACGGCCGCGAGGCGAGCGCGCTGGAGATCCAGGAGGAGTACTTCACCAAGGCCAGCGACTTCGTCGACAGCCGGGGGATCCGGACCGGCACGGTGGCCAGGGTGCTGGACCTGTGGGGCCGGACGCTGGAGGCGGTCCGGGCGCAGGACCTCTCCAAGGTGGAGCGGGAGATCGACTGGGTGATGAAGTACCAGCTGATCGAGCGCTACCGGGAGAAGAACGGCATCAGCATGTCGCACCCCCGGGTGGCCCAGATCGATCTGGCGTACCACGACATCCACCGCCGTCGGGGCCTGTTCTACCTGCTGCAGAACCGGGGCCAGGCGGAGCGGGTGACCACCGACCTGAAGATCTTCGAGGCGAAGTCGGTGCCGCCGCAGACCACCCGGGCCCGGCTGCGCGGGGACTTCATCCGCCGGGCGCAGGAGCAGCGCCGGGACTTCACCGTCGACTGGGTGCACCTCAAGCTCAATGACCAGGCGCAGCGGACGGTGCTGTGCAAGGACCCGTTCCGTTCGGTGGACGAGCGGGTGGAGAAGCTCATCGCCGGCATGTAGCCCGGGTGCCGGCTGTGCGGCGGCGGTCGCTCCGCTGCCGCACAGCTGGCTCGTAGCTGAGAGGATTCTTAGTATCCTGGTCGCTCTGTCAAGTTTTCAGCCCTCGTGTCCGTATTGTGACGGTGCGGGGGCTGAGTTGTGTCTGGGGTCCTGGGAGACGAGGTCGTAGAGTGGCGCGGACCGATTCAGCTTCCGTTTTTCAGACCTAAGGACGACCGTGCGCCGAACCACCGCTGCTGCTGCGCTGCTCCTCGTGCCCGCGTTGTTCATCACCGGCTGCAGCAGCAGTTCCGGATCGAAGAGCGCCGACGCCAAGGCCACGGCGCTGCCCACCGTCACCGGCGTGTACGGGAAGAGCGCCACCATCAAGCTGCCGGACGTGAGCCAGGCCGGCACCACCCAGGTGGTCAAGACGCTGACCACGGGCACCGGTACCGCGGTCGGCGACGGCGACGTGGCCATCACCAAGGTGGTCATCGACGACTGGAACACCGGCAAGACGGTCAGCGACTCGTACGCCGCCGGGCAGCCGTTGGTGACCGATGTCAGCAACATGCTGCCGGCGCTGAAGAGCGCGGTCAGCGGCCACACCATCGGCAGCCGGGTGCTGGTCGTGGCTCCGCCGGCGGACGCGGCCTCGCAGATCGTCGCCTCGGAGCAGCAGGAGGCCCAGCAGGCCCAGCAGGAGGGCCAGCAGGCCCCGGCCGACCTGGGTGTGCGGGCTACGGACACCATGGTGATGGTCGTGGACATCACCGGTGCGGTGTCGACCAAGGGGCAGGCGTCGGGTGCGGCGCAGGCTCCGGTGGCGGGGATGCCGACCGTGGACGCCTCCGCCCCCAAGGCCGCGACGATCACCATTCCGAAGGGCGCCAAGGCGCCGACCTCGCTGCAGACCTCGGTGCTGGTCAAGGGCGCCGGGCCGAAGGTCGCCAGCGGCCAGTCGGTGATCGTCCAGTACACCGGGGTGACCTGGGCCGACGGCAAGGTGTTCGACTCCTCCTGGAACGACCAGGGCGCGTTCAACTACGTGGCCGGCGGCGGTAACGTGATCAAGGGCTGGGACCAGGCCATCCTGGGGCAGACCGTGGGCTCCCGGGTCGAGATCGTGATCCCGCCGGCGCTCGGCTACGGGGCCACGGCCCAGGGGTCGATCCCGGCCAACTCGACGCTGGTCTTCGTCGTGGACATCCTGGCCGCGGCGTAACGTTGCCCCTACGGCCGCCGACAACGGCGCGCCGCACCGACTGAGGAGATCAAGACCTTGAGCATCGAGAAGCCGGAAATCGACTTCCCGGGTGGCGAGCCGCCGGTCGAGCTGCAGATCCGTGACATCTGGGTGGGCGAAGGCGAAGAGGCCAAGCCCGGCCACAACGTCAGCGTCCACTACGTGGGTGTGGCGTTCAGCACGGGCGAGGAGTTCGACGCCAGCTGGAACCGCGGTTCGGCCTTCACGTTCGGCCTGGGCGCCGGCCAGGTCATCGCCGGCTGGGACCAGGGTGTGGCCGGGATGAAGGTCGGCGGTCGGCGCGAGCTGATCATTCCGCCGCGCCTCGGCTACGGCGACCGCGGCGCGGGCCGGGCGATCAAGCCCGGTGAGACGCTGATCTTCGTGGTGGACCTGCTGGCGGTCTGACGTCCCCCGGGACGCACGGCTGCTTCGGACGCTGCGGAGTCGAGGCCAACGGCCCCGTCGTACCACGAAAGTGGTGCGGCGGGGCCGCGCTTTTGCGGCTGGCCGCCGGACCGGTACGGTCGGGTTCGCCGGGCACACGGAGTGTTCGCGTGCAGGGAGGGGTGAGCAGTGCCCATCGCCAAGTCCGAGCGGTTGATGAACCTCGCGCTGTGTCTGATGAACACCAGGCGCCCGCTGAGCAAGCGGGATCTGCGGAACTCGATCGAGGCCTACCAGGAGGCCGCCGAGAACGGCACGGAGGACTCCTTCAACCGGATGTTCGAGCGGGACAAGGACGATCTGCGCGAGCTCGGGCTGGTCATCGACGTCGAGGAGAGCCCGCTCGACGGGGAGACCGGCTACCTGGCCCGGCGGGACCGCAACCGGCTGCCGTCGATCTCGCTGGACGCGGAGGAGGCCGCCGCGCTGAGCCTGGCGGCCGGGGTCTGGCAGCAGGTGCGGCTGGCCGGGGCGGCCAGCGGCGGGCTGCACAAGCTGCGGGCGGCCGGGGTGCTGGTGGACGGCGCGCCGACCGAGGCGACGGAGGGCCTGACCGCGTTGGAGCCGAGGATCCTGGCGCGCGAGGCGGCGTTCGAACCGCTGCTGAACGCCGCGCGGGACCGGCGTCCGGTGTCGTTCGGCTACCGCAAGTCGGGGGCCTCGGTGGCGGAGCCGCGCAGCGTCGAGCCCTGGGCGCTGGAGTGCTGGCACGGGCACTGGTACCTGGCAGGCTGGGACCGTGACCGCAAGGATGTGCGGGTGTTCCGGCTGAGCCGGATCACCGATCGGGTCAAGTCCCGGGGCGGGGCGTTCACCGCCGAGGTCCCGGACCACGTGGACGTCCGTCAGCACGTCTCCCGGTTCGCGGGGGAGGGCGCGACGGCGACGGCCCGGATCCGGCTGCGCCGGGGCGCGGCGTTCCCGCTCCGGACCAAGGCGCTGCAGGTGGTCGCGGTGGACGCGGACTGGGACGAGTTGGAGGTCCCCTACGGCCACGGCCTGGCGGCGGACCTGATGGAGTTCGGTGCGGCGGTGGTGGTGCTCGGCCCGGCGGAGCTGCGGACCGATGTGATCACCCGGCTGCGGGCGGTCGCCGGAGCCGGGGACGCCGGGGAAGAAGAAGGAGCAGCGCTGTGAGCACGGCGATCGACCAGACCCGACGGATGCTGTCACTGGTGACCTATCTGCGGGAGCGCCCCGGGGCGCGGGTGAGCGATGTGGCGCGCGCCTTCGGGATCACCGAGCGTGAGTTGGTGGGCGACCTGAACGTGCTGCCGATGTGCGGGACCAGCTTCCGGGGCGGGGACCTGCTGGACATCGACACCGACGGCGAGCGCATCTGGTGGCACAACCCGGACGACGTGGCCCAGCCGCTGCGGCTGGCCTCGGACGAGGCGATCTCGCTGCTGGTGGCGGCGCGGGCGGTGGCCGGGCTGCCGGGGCTGCGCGAGCGCGACCGGGCGGCGCTGACCAGGGCGGTGGCCAAGCTGGAGGCGGCGGCGGGGGACGCGGCCGAGGGCAGCGCGCGGGTCGGGGTGACCTTCGAGGCGGAGGGCAGCGTCTTCGCGGACGTGGACCGGGCGCTGACCGAGCGGCGGCGGCTGTGGATCAGCTACTACTCCTCGGGCCGCGGCGAGATGACCGAGCGGGAGGTGGACCCGATCCGACTGGTCACCGACGGTCACACCTATCTGGAGGGCTGGTGCCGGCTGTCCGAGGACCGGCGGATCTTCCGGCTGGACCGGATCGCGGACATCCGGGTGCTGGAGGTCGAGTCGGCGGCCCCGCCGCTGGAGCTGCGGGACCTGTCGGAGGGGCTGGTCCGGCCGGCCGCCGACGATCCGCAGGTGGTGCTGGAGGTCGGCCCGGCCGGGCGCTGGGTGGCCGAGTACTACACCTTCGAGGAGTCGGTGGAGCTGCCGGGCGGCGGGCTGCGGATCACCCTGCGGACGCCGGACCCGTCCGGGCTGCTGCGGCTGGCGCTGCGGCTGGGCGCGGACGGCCGGATCACCGCGCCGCCGGAACTGGCCGAGCTGGCGCGTGCGACGGCGGCCGACGCACTGGCGCTGTACGGGGGCGAGGGGGCATGACTGTTCCCACACGATTCAAGGCATCGTGTACGGAGTGCCAGGCCACCATGGAACTGGAGGCGGACGCTTTCCGGCTGACGCTCGGCCGCAGCCGGGAACGGACGTTCTACACCTTCACCTGTCCCGACTGCGGTTCGGCGGTCCGGAAGCAGGCGGGGGAGCGCATTGTGGAGGCGCTGACCGGGGCCGGGGTGCGCACCATGCGGCTGGTGGGCGTCCAGCCGCCGGCCGTGTCGTAGGCTGACGGCCATGCCTTGGTTGATCTTCTCGGTGGCCGTGCTGTCGACAGCGGGACTGCTGGTGCTGGGGGCGCTGGCGGTGCGGGTGTACCGGGAGGTGCTGCTGCTCTCCCGTGAGCTGGACGGCAGTGCCCGGCGGCTCTCGCGCTCCGCCGCAGCCCTGGAGTTCGCGGCGGAACCGGTGGCCCGGAGGGCCGGTCAGCTGGTTCTCAATGAACCGGAGCCAACGTAGGATCGAACATGCGGGGATATCACAAGATCTGCGCTCGGCTCTGGACTCTGCGGCTGCCTGAGTGCGTATCATCAGCGCAGAGACCAGAGACGAAGAGGGAATCCCATGCTCGAGAACCGCGGCCTTGAAATCATTATCCTGGCGGTCATCGTGCTGCTGCTCTTCGGAGCGAAGCGGCTGCCTGACACTGCACGTGCGCTCGGCAAGTCGCTGCGTATCCTCAAGTCCGAGGTCGGCGCGATGAAGACGGACGACAAGGCGGAGGCGACCGTCGCCGCCCCGGCCCCGGCCGAGCAGACCGTCGCGGCGCCGAAGACCATTCAGGCCGCCCCCGGCGAGTCGGCCACCGCCCGCCCGGTCGCCGATGCCCAGCCCCACGTCCAGAGCTGACGTCCGGCCCCGGCTGCGGGTCGGTTCCGACCCGCAGCGGTAAGCCCCCTCCATCCACCTTTACGCAGGGACTGAAAGCCGCACGGTGAGCGAGACCCAGGCGACTCGGCGTCAGAGCGCCGGCAGGCAGAAGCAGCCCAAGAGCAACGACGGCCGGATGCCGCTCGCGGACCACCTCCGCGAACTCCGCAACCGGCTGTGCATCGCGATCCTGGCGCTGCTGATCGGTACGGTGCTCGGCTTCGTGATCCACAGCTGGGTCCTGGACCAGATGACGCACTCGCTGTGCTCGATCAAGGGCCTGCACGGTGTGGCCCAGCCGACGAAGCAGTGCCCCAACGGCGTGCTGGTGGTCGACGGGCCGCTGGGCGGCCTGTCGCTGAGCTTCGACGTGTCGATGATGATCGGCGCGATCATCTCCAGCCCGGTGTGGTCCTACCAGCTCTGGGCGTTCGTCGCCCCCGGGCTGTACAAGAAGGAGCGCAAGTACGGGCTGAGCTTCGTCGGGGCGGCGGTGCCGCTCTTCCTCGGCGGCGCGGCCATCGCGTACTGGGTGTTCCCCAAGGCCATGCGGATCCTGCTCGGCTTCGTGCCGCCCGGCATGGGGCAGATGATCCAGGGCACCGACTTCCTGACCTTCTTCATCCGGATGGTGCTGGTCTTCGGGCTGTCCTTCGAGATCCCGCTGCTGATGGTCGGCCTGAACTTCATCGGCATCCTCAGCGCGGCGAAGCTGCGCAGCTGGTGGCGGGCGATCGTCTTCATCATCTTCGTGTTCGCGGCGGTGGCCACGCCCACCGGCGACCCGCTGACGATGACCGTGCTGGCCGTGCCGATCTGCCTGCTCTTCTTCGTCGCCCTCGCGGTCGCGACCATCCACGACCGCACCAAGGCCAAGCGCCGCGCGATCGAGGACCCGGACAGCCTGCTGGACGACGACCAGGCGTCCTCGCTGGACCTGGCGCCCTCCGAGCTGCCCTCGCAGTTCGACGGGGTGGAGCGGATCAGCCCCTCCGAGCTGGCCGCCAACGAGCCGATGAGGTACGACTCGGACGACGACATCACCTGACCGACCCCGGCCGACCGGCAGCCGGTCGACGCACTGCGGGCCGTTCGCGAGTTCCTCGCGGACGGCCCGCAGTGCGTCGGCGGCCGGGCCGAAAATCTTGGGTGGAGTGTCGGTGTCGGCGGGTAGCCTCTGGATGAGATGCACACCGTAGACGACGAAGACCCGCGCGCCGCTCAAGGCACCGCCCACCGCGCTCCCGTGCGCCCGAACCGGGAGGATGGTGCCGCGATGACCTCCGCCGCCCCCCAGGACAGCCAGAACACCCCGCTCGCCCCGCTCACTCCGCTCACTCCTGGGCAGGAGCAGGAGCAGGAGCAGGAGCAGGAGCAGGAGCAGGAGCTCAGCCCCGCCGAGCGCTATGCGGCCTCGCGCCGCCTCGCCAAGGAGCAGGCGACCCAGCTCTACGCCTTCCGCGAGCTGTACGACTTCCCGCTGGACGACTTCCAGATCGAGGCCTGCGAGGCGCTGGAGGGCGGCGAGGGGGTCCTGGTCGCCGCCCCGACCGGCTCCGGCAAGACCATCGTCGGCGAGTTCGCCGTCCACCTGGCCCTGGCCGAGGGCCGCAAGTGCTTCTACACCACGCCGATCAAGGCGCTGTCCAACCAGAAGTTCGCGGACCTGGTGAAGCGCTACGGCCCGGACAAGGTCGGCCTGCTGACCGGCGACAACACGGTCAACAGCGAGGCCCCGGTGGTGGTGATGACCACCGAGGTGCTGCGCAACATGCTCTACGCCGGCTCGCGGACGCTGAGCGGCCTGGGCTACGTGGTCATGGACGAGGTGCACTACCTGGCCGACCGCTTCCGCGGCGCGGTCTGGGAGGAGGTCATCATCCACCTCCCCGAGTCGGTCACCCTGGTCTCGCTGTCGGCGACCGTCTCCAACGCCGAGGAGTTCGGCGACTGGCTGGACACCGTGCGCGGCGGCACCAAGGTCATCGTCTCCGAGCACCGCCCGGTCCCGCTGTGGCAGCACGTGCTGGCCGGCAACCGGATGTACGACCTGTTCACGACCAGGGTGGCGGAGGAGCGCGCCTCCGGCCGCAAGCGCGACGGCGGCGGGCAGCGCGGCGGCGAGGCCGACGTCAACCCGGAGCTGGTCCGGCTGGCCCGCGCCGAGCAGGACCGCCGCTACGGCGGCCGGGACCGGTTCGAGAAGCGCGGCAAGGGCCGCTCCATGTCCAACGGCCGTCCGGGCCGCGCCTGGACGCCGAGCCGGCCCGAGGTCATCGGCCGGCTCGACGACGAGGGGCTGCTGCCCGCGATCACCTTCATCTTCAGCCGGGCCGGCTGCGAGGCCGCCGTCCAGCAGTGCCTCCACTCCGGGCTGCGGCTGAACAACGAGGCCGAACGGGCCGAGGTCCGGGCCCTGGTCGAGGCCCGCACCGCGGTCATCCCGGACGAGGACCTGCACGTCCTGGGCTACTACGAGTGGGTCGACGCGCTGGAGCGCGGTGTCGCCGCCCACCACGCCGGGATGCTGCCGGCCTTCAAGGAGGTCGTCGAGGAGCTGTTCCTGCGCGGCCTGGTCAAGGCGGTCTTCGCCACCGAGACCCTCGCCCTGGGCATCAACATGCCGGCCCGCTCGGTGGTGATGGAGAAGCTGGTCAAGTGGAACGGCGAGACCCACGCCGACGTCACCCCCGGCGAGTACACCCAGCTCACCGGGCGCGCCGGGCGGCGCGGCATCGACATCGAGGGCCACGCGGTGGTGCTCTGGCAGCCGGGCATGGACCCGGCCGCGCTGGCCGGGCTGGCCGGAACCCGCACCTATCCGCTGCGGTCCTCGTTCAAGCCCTCCTACAACATGGCCGTCAACCTGGTCCAGCAGTTCGGCCGGCACAAGTCCCGGGAGCTGCTGGAGACCTCCTTCGCCCAGTTCCAGGCGGACCGGTCGGTGGTCGGCATCGCCCGCCAGGTGCGCCGCAACGAGGAGGGCCTGGAGGGCTACCGCGAGGCGATCACCTGCCACCTCGGCGACTTCGAGGAGTACGCCGGGCTGCGCCGCGACCTCAAGGACCGGGAGAACCGGCTCGCCCGCGAGGGCGCCAACCAGCGCCGCGCCAGCGCCGCCGACTCGCTGGAGAAGCTCCGCCCCGGCGACGTGATCCACGTGCCGACCGGCCGTTTCGCCGGGCTGGCGCTGGTGCTCGACCCGGGACTGCCCCCGGTCGGCCGGCACGGCCACCGGCAGGAGCACTCCGACGGCCCGCGCCCGGTGGTGCTCACCGCCGAGCGGCAGGTCAAGCGGCTCGCGATGATCGACTTCCCGGTGCCGGTCGAGGCCGTCGAACGGGTCAGGATCCCGCGCAGCTTCAATCCGCGCTCGCCCCAGTCCCGCCGGGACCTGGCCTCCGCGCTCCGTTCCAAGGCCGGCCACCTGGAGCCGGAGCGGGTCCGCAAGGGCCGCGCGGCGGCGGCCGACGACCCCGAGATCGCCCGGCTGCGCACGGCCCTGCGGCAGCACCCCTGCCACGGCTGCGACGAGCGCGAGGACCACGCCCGCTGGGCCGAGCGCTACGACCGGCTGCACCGGGACACCCGGCAGCTCGAACAGCGGATGAAGTCCCGGACCCACACCATCGCCCGGACCTTCGACCGGGTCTGCGCGCTGCTGACCGACCTGAACTACCTGTCCGGCGACACCGTCACCGAGGACGGCCGACGGCTGGCCCGGCTCTACGGCGAGCTGGACCTGCTGGCCTCGGAATGCCTGCGCGAGCAGGTCTGGGAGGGACTGACCCCGGCCGAGCTCGCCGCCTGCGCCTCCGCCCTGGTCTTCGAGGCCCGGCGCGGGGACGACGAGAGCGGTGCGCCCAAGCTGCCCGAGGGCGGGGCCCGCGAGGCGCTGGGCGAGATGGTCCGGCTCTGGGGCCACCTCAACGCGCTGGAGGAGCAGCACAAGCTCTCCACCATGGACAACTGGGGGCAGCGCGAACCCGACCTGGGCTTCGCCTGGATCGCGTTCCGCTGGGCCTCGGGCCATCCGCTGGACGCGGTGCTGCGCGAGGCCGACATGCCGGCCGGCGACTTCGTCCGCTGGACCCGGCAGCTGATCGACGTGCTGGGGCAGATCGCCAACGCCGCCCCGGAGGACGGCACGGTCCGCGCCACTGCCCGCAAGGCGGTGGACGGGCTGCGGCGCGGCATCATCGCGTACTCCTCGGTGGGCTGACGGACTGATCGCAGGGCCCGCTCCGGACCGGTTCCGGGGCGGGCCTTGCGCGTTTCCATGACGCGATATAACGTGTTCCTGGAAGCAATATCCAGCTCCGTATACTCGGCTACGAATATACGGAGCACGGTGTGGAGGCGGGTGGTGGCCGTGGCCAAGCGCAAGCTGAGCAATCCGCTCGCCCTGGCGGTGCTGGTCCATGTCGCCGAGCAGCCCCGCCATCCGTACGAGATCGCCCAGGTGCTGCGGGAACGCGGCAAGGACGGCAGCATCAAGATCAACTATGGCTCGCTCTACACCGTCGTGCAGAGCCTGGAACGCCACGGCTTCATCGAGGCCGCCGGCACCGAACGCGACGGCCGCCGGCCGGAGCGGACGGTCTATGGCATCACCGCGAGCGGGCGGGTCGAGATGCGCGACTGGCTCTCCGAGCTGCTCGGCACTCCCGCCAAGGAGTACCCGCGCTTCGAGGCCGGCCTGTCGCTGATGGGCATCCTGTCGCCGGACGAGGTCGGGTCGCTGCTGGCGCAGCGGCTGGCCCGGCTGGACGCCACCCTCGCGGAGGGCAGGGCGGCCATGGCCGTCTACGGCACGCTGCTGCCCCGGATCTTCCTGGTGGAGTCCGAGTACAGCCTGGCCATGACGGAGGCCGAGGCGGCCTGGGTCCGGGGTCTGCTCGCGGACCTGGCCGACGGCTCGCTCAGCGGTGCCGCCGAGTGGCGGAGCTTCCACGAGACCGGACAGGCCCCGGCCGCGTGGGCCGATCTGCCCGAGCGGGTCCAGCGACTCCGGGAGCAGCAGCTCAAGGAGGAATGACCGAGGAGAAGGACCAGGAGCAGCAAAAACCCCGGCCCGGTGCGTCAACACCGGTCCGGGGCCAGGAACCTCACCACCGGTCTGCGTCAACAGGCCCGGGGCTCTACGAGGAACACGCACCCTCATCGTAGCCCGGATCCCTTGGCGTAGATCGGCACCGAACGATCAACGATCGAAGGGAATGCATCACCATGACCGTCCCCAGCAGCGGGGGAGCGGTGCGCACCGCCGCGCCCGCCCCGCCCGGCACGGCCGCCCGGCCCGCCGTCGAAGCCCGCGACCTGGTCAAGACGTACCAGGTCAAGGGCCGTCCGGAGGGCGTGCGCGCGCTCGACGGGCTCAGCATCGCGGTCGAGCCCGGCATCGTCTTCGGACTGCTCGGCCCCAACGGCGCGGGCAAGTCCACCACCGTCAAGATCCTCACCACCCTCGCCGCCGCCGACAGCGGCAGCGCCACCGTCGCCGGGGCCGACGTCCGGCGCGACCCGGCGGCGGTCCGCCGGGCCATCGGCGTCGTCGCCCAGCGCTCCGGCGCGGACCCGGTCGCCACCGGCCGGGAGAACCTGCGGCTCCAGGGCCGCCTCTACGGAATGCGCGGGGCCCAGCTGGACCGCCGCGCCGAGGAGCTGCTGGCCCGCTTCGACCTGGTCGAAGCGGCCGGACGGCAGGTCAAGACCTACTCCGGCGGGATGCAGCGGCGGCTGGACGTGGCGCTCGGCCTGGTCCACCGCCCGCAGGTGCTGTTCCTGGACGAGCCGACCACCGGGCTCGACCCGGAGGCCCGCACCGCCATGTGGGAGGAGATCGGCCGGCTCGCCGGCGAGGAGGGCCTGACCATCCTGCTGACCACCCACTACCTGGAGGAGGCCGACCGGCTGGCCGCCCGGCTGGCCATCGTCGACCGGGGCCGGGTGGTGATCGAGGGCACGCCCGACGGGCTCAAGGGCGAGCTGCACGGCGACGCCGTCCATGTCGAACTGCGGGAGGCCGCGCCACCGGAGGGGCTGGCCCTGTACGAGGCGCTGGGCCGGGTGCCCGGTGTCCGCGAGATCACCGTGGACGGGCGTCGGGTCAGCGCCCGCGCGGACGACGGCGCCGCCGCCGTCCCGGCGGTGCTGGCCGCGCTGGACGGGATCGGCCGCCCGGTCGCCTCGGTCACCGTCGCCCGGCCCTCGCTGGACGACGTCTACCTGCGCCACACCGGCCGGGTCTTCGCCGAGGCCGAGGCCGCCGGCCCGACCGGGACCGGCGGCTCCGCCGCGACCACCGCGACCACCGCGACCACCGAGGGAGGCTCCCGATGAGCACCGCGACCCCCGCCCGCGCCGGCGCCGTACCGGTCCGCAGGTCCGCGCTGGGCGAGGGCACCGCCCAGACCTGGTACATGACGCAGCGCCAGTTCATGGCCTTCGTCCGGCAGCCCGCCTACCTGATCATCACCCTGATCCAGCCGGTGATCTGGCTGTTCCTCTTCGGCGCGCTCTTCCGCAAGGTGGTCGACCTGCCCGGGTTCGGATCCGGCAGCTACCTGGACTACCTGGTCCCCGGGGTGATCGTGATGAGCGCGGTCTCGGCCAACATGTGGGCCGGGATGGGCACGTTGGAGGAGATCGAGCGCGGCACGCTCAACCGCTTCCTGATCACCCCGGTCCGCCGCAGCGCGCTGATGAACGCCAATGTCCTCGCCCAGTCGGTGACCACCGCGTTCCAGTCGCTGATCATCATCGCGCTGGGCTGGTCCGGCGGCGCCCACTACCGGGGCGGCCCGCTCGGACTGCTGATCCTGGTCGTGCTCTCCTCCGCGCTCGGCACCGTCTTCGGGGCCTTCTCCAACGCCCTGGGCATGCTGGTGCGGGAGCGTGAGTCGATCATCGGCATCAACACCTTCCTGCTGCTGCCGCTCACCTTCCTCTCCTCGGCCTTCATGGCCCCGGCCCTGATGCCGCACTGGATGCAGGTGGTGGCCAGGTTCAACCCGGTCAACTGGACGCTGGAGGCGGGCCGTGCGGCCATGGCCGCCGACCCCGACTGGTGGTCGGTGCTGAGCCACGGCGCCTGGACGCTGCTGCTGGCCGCCTTCGCGGTCTGGCTGTCGCTGCGGACCTTCCGCTCCTACCAGAAGTCGGTCTGACGGACCGTCGATCCGGCCGCCCCTCCCGCCGAACCGGATGCCCGGATCGGCGGGGCGGGCGGCTACGGCAGGTAGTTGAAGGTGTCCGGGTCCGGCCCGGTGCGCTCGTCGCGGTCGAGGGCGTCGATCGCCGCCAGGTCCTCGCCGGTCAGCTCGAAGTCGAAGATCGCGAAGTTCTCCTCGACCCGGGCCCGGGTGACCGACTTGGGGAAGACGATGTCGCCGCGCTGCAGGTGCCAGCGCAGGGTGACCTGGGCGGTGGTCCGGCCCAGCCGCTCGGCGATCCGGGTGATCACCGGGTCGTCCAGGACCTTGCCCTGGGCGATCGGCGACCAGGCCTCGGTGGCGATGCCGTGCTGGGCGTTGAAGGCCCGCAGCGGCTCCTGGGTCAGGTAGGGGTGGACCTCGATCTGGTTCACCGCCGGGACCAGCCCGGTCGCCTCGAACAGGCGCTGCAGGTGCTGCTGCTGGAAGTTGGACACCCCGACCGCCCGGGCCCGGCCGGAGCGCTGGATCTCCTCCATCGCCCGCCAGGTCTCGACGTAGTCGCCGACGTCCGGCAGCGGCCAGTGCACCAGGAACAGGTCCAGGTAGTCGAAGCCCAGGTCGTCCAGGCTCTGGTCGAAGGCCTTCAGCGCCTGGTCGTGGGCGTGGAAGCTGTTGCTCAGCTTGCTGGTGACGAAGACGTCCGCACGGGCCAGGCCCGAGTCGCGGACGGCTGCGCCGACCTCCTTCTCGTTGCCGTACATCTGGGCGGTGTCGATGTGCCGGTAGCCGGCCTCGAACGCGCCCAGGGTGGCCGCCCGGGTGTCGGCCGGCTTGATCTGGAAGGTGCCGAAGCCGAGCTGGGGGATCTTCACCCCGTTGTTCAGCGTGATCTGGGGAACAGAGGTCACCGTCAGTCCTTGTCTCGCGTGGATGCTTGCTGCAACAGGGCATCCCCCCGGTTCAGTCCCGCCGGACCGGCAGCCTGACCCGCGGCGCCCGGCTCAGTACTCGTCCGGTTCGGGGATCAGGTGCACGGCCGCCTCCTCGGCGGAGGCCGCCGCCCCGTCGATGCCGACATCGGACGCGATCATCCCGTCGCTCTCGTCGTGCGAGCCCTCGCCCGGCGCGACCAGTCGGCCCGCACGGGCTCCGCCGACCTCGTCGTCGAGCAGTTCGCCGTCGGTGTCCCAGGCGTCGCCCAGGCCGTCCCCCTCCGGGACGCCCTGGTCGGGCACCTCCTCGGCCAGCCGTTCGTCCAGGCTCTCGCCCTGCCCCTGCTCGCCGTCGACGACGCCGTGGCGGTAGACCTCCGGGGCGTACTCGGGCGGCGCGTAGCCGCCCTCGTCCAACGGGTCGTCGAGGTCCCGGAAGAGGAACGTGTCGCCCGAATCCAGCTGCACGACGTCGTCCTCCTGGACGTCGGCGCCCGGATCCGGCTGGTAGACCTCGTCGCCGGTCATGTCGTCGTTCACTCGTCCTCCTCCGGGGCCCGGCGGACACCTGCCCGTTGTGGACCATTGAAGCCCCTTCCACTGCTCCGGGCCCCCTGTTGCGGCGGAAACAGGCGCAAACGGGGCACGGAGGCGGGGATGCGCACCCTGCCGGGGGCTCGGTCCCGCTGCCGGGGGCTCAGTCCTGCCGGGCCGTGACCGTCCGGCGGTGTGCGGCGGCGACCACGGCGATCCCGCAGCCGACCAGGACCAGGCCGGCCAGGGCCACCGGCCCGTCGCCGAGGCCGACGCCGTGGGAGGAGCGCGGCATGTCCAGCCAGTCGGCGAAGGACGCTCCGAGCGGGCGGGTGATCACATAGGCGAACCAGAAGGCGAAGATCGCGTTCAGCCCGAGGAACCGGTGCGCCAGGGCCGGGACGGCGATGATCCCCGCGAACACCAGCCCGGAGTCCAGATAGCCCAGGTGCAGCGGGCCGGCGGTGAGGTCGCCGACGGCCGTGCCCAGGGCGAAGGTCGAGCTGACGGTCGCCCAGTAGAACAGCTCGCGGCGGGTGGTGGTGATGCTGTGGATCGAGAGCGTCCGCTCACTGGCGTACCAGAGGGCCAGGACGGCCGCCAGCACCACCGCGTAGAGGGCGGAGGTGACCGGGTAGGCGAGCCCCAGCTCGACGTGGAGCCCGTCGGCGGCCATGGTGCCGGTCACCGCGACCGCGCTGACCGCGGTCCAGTAGGCCCAGGGCCGGTAGCGCCTGCCCCGCAGCTGCACCACCAGCGGCACCAGCAGCACCACGACGCCGATCGCGGCGGCCGGGACCGGGCCGAAGCGATGGGCCAGGAAGTCCGACGACGCCTCGCCCATGCCGGTGCTCAGCACCTTGACGATCCAGAACGCCGCAGTGACCTGCGGGACGCGCACGGCGGCTGTCGTCAGGGCCGAGCGCGGCTCGCGGACCCGGGAGTGCGCGGGGGAGGCCGGTCGGGTCTGCTCGGTTTCCATCTCCACGGCGTGAATGATGGCACCGATTTCCGGGCCGGCGGCAGCGGGATGCCAACGGTGGCCGTCCTGGCGGGCGCGGTCAATCCGGTGTTACCCCAGTGTTAGGTCGGGGTGGCCACACTGGCGCCGTCGACGCCACGGACAGCACCGTCCGGGCGGTCGCCCCCCGGGCACGCCTCCGCCGCCCGGCCGGGCTCCGCCGTGCGCGTACACCGGAACGGCAGAGGGGTGCACGCAGTGACAGTCGACGGGACAGCAGTGACTTATCCCTCACCTCGACTGCCCCCCGCCGCTGCCCGGGCCCGCGGCGACCGGACCCGCCGATGATGACCAGGTCCGCCGCGACGTCGACCGGAGCGGTGGCAGGAGCGGTGGCGCAGCGCGTGTCCGTGCTGGAGCCGCCAGCCCCGGGCACCGCCGTCGACGGTGCCGCCGAGCCGCCGTCGGGGACGCCGCCCGCCCGCCGCCGACCGGTCCGGCAGGCCCGGGGGAGGCTGCGGGAGCGGCTCGCGGCCCCGGGGCCGGCCGTGGCGCTGTCCGTGCTCGGGGTGCTGCTGACGGCGCTGGTCGCCGCCGCCTCGCCGAACGACCACACCCTGGACCTGCGGATGCCGCTGGCGCTGCTCCCGGCGCTGCCCCGGGCTGCCTCCAGCTGTGTCGTCGGTGCGGCGGTCGCCGCCCAGGGGCTGGCCTGCTCGGGATGCTGACCGCGCTGGAGCGCGGCTGGCGTCCGGCGCCGCGCCGGCTGCTGGCCGCCGGGGCGGTCGCGGTGGCGCTGCTGGTCTGCCTGACGCCGGTGGGCTCGGCCGACACCGGCAGCTACGCGGCCTACGGCCGAATAGCCGCCCTGGGCGGCGACCCCTACCGGTCGACCCCCGCCGACCTCGGCGGCGGCTACGCCGCGCTGGTCGGCCGCAGTTGGCTGCACACACCCTCGGTCTACGGGCCGGTCGCCACCTGGATCGAGCAGGCGGCGGCGACGGTCGGCGGCGGGCGACCGTGGCTGACGGTCTGGCTGCTGATGCTCGCGAACGGCGCCGCCTTCCTGCTCACCGGCCTGCTGCTGGTGCGGATCGCCGGCGACCGCTCGCACGCCGCCCTGCTGTGGGCGGCCAACCCTTTGCTGATCGGCCAGTTGGTGGCGGGCGGCCATGTCGACACCTGGGTCGCGCTGCCGGCCGTCGCCGCGCTGGCCGTGCCGACCGGCGGCGCTCGGACGGGGGCCCCGGCCGGCGGCGTCCGGCCGTGGTCGGACCTGCTGGTCGGCGTCCTGCTCGGGCTGGCCTGCGGGGTCAAGGTCAGCGCACTGCTGCTGCTCGCGGGGCTGGTCCGGCCCGCGCTGCGGGCCGGCGACTGGCCTTCGGCACTGCGGCGGACGTCGGCCTGCCTGCTCACCGTGGCCGCGCTCTACTCCGGCTACGGCCTGCACGCCCTGGCGCCGTTGACCACGGCGGCGGGACTGGTGTCGGCGCCCTCGCTGTGGGAGGCGGCGCAGTGGGTGGGCCGGGCCACCGCCGGTCCGGCGGTGACGGCGGCGGTCATCGGTGCGGCCTGGCCGGTGCTGCTGCTGGTCTTCGCCGGGCTGCTGCACCGGCGGCTGCGTGACCGGGCCTCGGCGGCGGTCGCCGCGACCTTCGCGCTGGGCTTCGGCTGGCTGCTGGCGGCGCCCTGGGCGATGCCCTGGTACTCCGCCGCGGTCTGGCCGTCCGCTGCGCTGGCCCCGCGCAGCCGGATCACCCGTTGGCTGGTGCTGGTCACCATGGCGCTCGCGCTGGTCCACAACACCGGCGACCGGGGCTGGACGCTGTGAGCCCGCGTGCGAGCCCGCGACGGCGCTCGGCCCGACCCGATCTCCTACAGCGTGTAGTAGCTTGTTCGGGGCCCACCCGGAGCCCTGCCCGGAACCCCGGCCGGGCTCCGGTCCCGAGCTCACCCCGAGTCCCCCGACCCCTGCCCGAAGCCCTGCCCCCTGCGTACCGGAGTACCCCGATGACCCCTGACCATCCCGCATCCACCGGCCGGCGCCGAGGACCGCGCGCCGGCGTCCGCCCGGGAGCCTCCCGATGAGGCGCAGCTGGGACTGGCTCCGCGCCCAGGACGGGGTGGAGGTCATCGCGTTCGTGCTCCAGGCGATCGCCCTGTGGTACATGTCGACCTGGCCGTCCTAGCGGTTGCCGCTCCGGGCCGAAGATCGCCTAATGGAGGAATGAGAGCGTCCGACAACGCCATTCTCGAAGGCGGAGAGTTCGACGGAGACACGGTCACCATGGCCCTCGCCGACCGGCTGACCGTCGCGTCCCGTACCGCGCCCGACGTGACCCGGATCTACGGGGACGCGGGCTCCTACAAGGAGCACAAGGACCGGCTGCTCCGGGTCTACACCTACCGGGGGGACGGCGCCGAGCCGCGGTCCTGACCCGGGGCCCCAGCCGCGACGGGCCCGCCGCCGGGGGATCCCGGCGGCGGGCCCGGTTCGCGCTCCGGCCCTCGGCCCTCGGTCAGAGGTGCGCGTCCATGTGCCGGGTGAGCCGGCGCGCCCATTCGGTGCACTCGGCACGCTGGGCCGGATCCGCCCCGAAGAGGACGCTCAACTGCTCGTCGGTGATGCGCTCGGGGCCTTTCGCCTCCAGCATCGCCGACAGCCGCGCCAGCATCCCGGTCAGCCGCTCGGCATCGTCATGGCCGAGCGTCACCGACGGGTGGAAATGGCCGATCGTCACGGAACCAGGCATGGTCGCCTCCTCTTTGTTCGATCACCATCCACCATACGACCGCCCCCGGTCCGCTACCTCTCGTTGTCGTCCAGTCGGAAGCCGACCTTCAGTCCCACCTGGAACTGGCGGACGCCGCCGTCGGCGATGCTGCCGCGGACCTGCGTCACCTCGAACCAGTCCAGCCCGCGCAGGGTCTGCGAGGCCCGCCCGACGGCGTTGCGGATCGCGGCCTCGACGCTCTCCGGCGAGGTCCCGACGATCTCGGTGACCCGGTATGTGTGGTCGTTCATGATCGGCTCCGTTCTCGGTGGATCCCTGCCCAACCACCCTCGCGCACCCCCGGCCCGCCCGCGCGACGAAGAACGCCGCGCTGCCGGGCCGGGCGTGAGCAGGGCCGGAACCGAGCCTGATCGGTCCCGGATCAGTCCCGGATCAGTCCCGGATCAGGGCCGCGTCACGGCTGGAGGCGGCCGGCGAAGCGGCGGGCGAAGCCGTCCCCGGTGTCGGCCGTGACGGTGTAGTCGTAGCGGCCGGCAGCCGTCGCGGTGAGCAGGGCCGTCACGAGCAGGGGCACCATCACCACAGATGGGAGACCCGAACATCACGGTGACCACCAGCCAGAACCCGACTGGCATGCTTCGACGTCCTCCGGCTGATGCTGACAATCGGAGCACCTAGGCACTTCGCAAAGGGGATCCATGTGCAGCCAGTTCACTGACCCTCTCAGAAGCTCCCGTGGTGCCCAGTGCTGCCGCTGTCGCCGTGGTGGTGCCCAGTGCTGCCGCTGTCGCCGTGGTGGTGCCCAGTGCTGCCGCTGTCCCCGTGGTGGTGTGTCGAGTTGTGACCAGTCTGCTGCGAAGAGCCGTCGTTCGACGAGCTGTGCTGCTGCGGATACTGCGGTGAGCTAGAGGGCTTCGTCCTCTTCGACTTGATCTTCCGGCCAGGCCTCTGTGCTGATGGCTTGGTCGTCGGCTGCGGTGGGCTAGAGGCCTCCGACTTCTTCGACTTGATCTTCCGGCTGGTCTTCCGGACCGTTGGCTCCGCAGCTGACCGCCGAGAGGCCGTCGATTTGCGACGTGCAGGAGTCTCGGGCTTACGCCATACGGGCTTGCCTGTGGATTTGGACCGGCCGCGCACCTTCACGAGCGTCAACACGCCCACGAAGCCGAACGCCGCCCATGCCGCTCCGGTCATCGTGTCTCCAGGTCTGCCAGGGGTTTGATGTCAGGCACCCAGCGCAGTAGCTCCCTTCCATGATGCCCAACTCCACAAGTGCCAAAAGGGCCCCCGGTGATCGTTGACAGATCGCCAGACAGCCATCCAGGCCCGAGGCGTCGAAACTTCGCTTTACTTACTCAAGGGCGGCCCCGCCGCCCCGGCCGGGCATGCGGCCTTCGGCCGGTTCCGACCGTGTCGGCGGAACCACCCCCGCGCACAAGCCCACCAGAGCACGATCGCGCCCAACGACCCCTAGATGAGCGTCTCCCACAAGGCCAACCATGCCAAGTGGGGCAAGAGCATCGGGACCGGGTCGGGGACCGTGCTTACGATCACCGTCCCCACTGGCGGGGTCGTAGCGGGACAGACGCTCATCGTCAGGTCGGCCACCGGCTACATGTCCAACGGGCACACGATCACGGATACCCGGGGCAACGCCTACACCAGCCTCCGCAGCGCCGCAGGCGGGACCGCCCGGGCGAGCTCCACGCAGCCACGCTCACCACCGCATTGCAGGCCGGTGACGTGATCACCGTGACCACCTCGACAGCCGCCGCGAATCGAGCCGCTGCCGTCGACCAGTCCGGGGCCTGGTCGCGCAGAACCCCGGTCGCCTCGCGTCGGATGTCGCTCATGCTGCTGACCGGCTGACTGACCGCCAGCACACTGCCCGGCGCGAGCATCCCCGCCAGCCGCCCCACCCACCACGCCGCATCCGCCTGCACCCGGAACCGCCACGGCAGCGAGACCGCCAGCACACCCAACGGCTCCGACAGGTCCAGCACCCGACACACCCCCCGATCGGCGAACACCGCCCCCAGGTCCAGCGGGTCAACCACCCGCACCGCGACCCCGTCCCCCTCCGCCCGCAGCGCCCGGGCCGCAACCATCGCGTGGAGGTCGTCGTCCACGAACGCGACCCGCCCGCCCGGGTGCACCGCCCGCACGATCGCCGCCACATCCAGCGGGTTCCGACCCGGCCACAGCCCACCCCCGCTCCGGGCCCCGGCGCCCGACACCCACGGAGCCCGTAACCCGCAGCCCAGGTCGAGCACCTGCGACAGCCCGTGCACCCGCGCCATCTCCTGCGCCGCGTCCTGCCGGAACGCCAACGCCGCCCGCGCAGCCGCACCCGCGCCCGGAGCCACCTCCTCCAACTCCCGAGCGAACGTGCGGTGCAGCTCACAGTTGTCCCGCCCGCCCGCCAACGCGTTCACCACCCCGCCCAACGAGAAGTCCAGCATCCTCGCGACGAAGGACGAGGAGTCCTCACCAGGGTCCATCCGGGGATCGCCCACGAAGTCGAAATCCACTGCACACCACCGATCCGTCAAGCATAGGCCGACCAGCCGCAACAGCACGCCGGCGAAGAGAAAGAGGGGGAGAAGAGAGGGGACCCCGGCCCGGCCGCCACGAAGGGGAGGCCGCACGGGGGGCCGAGGTCCCCCGGGAACCCGCCCCGGGACGGCGCAGGGAGAAAGACACCGTCCGGAACGGGAGATCAACAACCGGGCACAGCCCGGATCACGAAGGCCGACGCCCGATCAAAGCCGGCTCGGCCACAGGAGGCACGTACCGAAGACCCTCACGCGGCAGCTTCCGCGCCAGGACCTCACGCACCCCGCGAGCGGGAGCGAACGCCGTAGCGATCTTTGCTGCCCGCAACCACAACTCCACCTCACGCGAGGACGGCTCACTGCTCACAGCCACTCACCCGGCACCGCGTTCACGTAGGAGCGCTGAATGTACTGGTAGTTGGCATGACCCGTGTCCCGCATGTGCTCCGCGATCCACTGGTTCGCCCTCGCCTCGGTGTCCCAGTCACCCGACAGCGCACCGCACTCCGGGGCATCGTCGTCAGCGGGATCCGAATGGGTCACGCACACCGCCCCCCACAACGGCGACGCCGTCGGATCGGGGTGCAGGTCGTACCGACGAAACCGAAACGTCCTCGTCAGCCCCATCCCGGACACCCCACTAATAACCGGCTCAAGATCCAATACCTCTCGCTACTCGGAGCCCACCAGGGCGAGTGACTACCTACTCGTGCGCGGCACGCAGATGACGCCGCATCAGCACTCGTACATCCGCAGCCCCCGACGCATCTCCGACGATTCCCGCCAAGGTCGCCGCCATGCCGGCACACACCTCACACCCGCGCACCGCCACCGGAGCCGGCAGCGGGAACCCGTAGTCGAACGAGTCCGAGAACCACGGAGGCCGATACGAGTCCCTGCGGCTCGGCACCCGCACCCCACTCACAGCCCTCCCCAAGAACGCCTGTTGGCCTCCGCCACCCGAGCACTCAGCACGGTCGCCGGGTCGGGCGGCTCCAGGTCTTCCGGCGTGGCTTTCCACTCGACGCCGCCGCCCAGCGGGCGCAGGTAGACGCTCCCGAACAGCAGATCCATCACGATGCCGACAAGCTTCAGCTTCTTGTCGTACGCCAGGGCTCCCACGGCCCATGCAATTTCAGCCGAGCGCACTTGCTTCGGCCCTGCGGGATGACTTGCTCGTAACTGGGACATGGCGGAGGTACCTCCGAGCACGCTACTTGATTTGATCGACTGGGCTAAAGGCCCTGGTGGCGGCCCATTTTGGACACAAGGATGCCAGGTGGCCGCACGTCAAGATCACTGCCTGTAGCCCGTCGGGCTACCTGTGGTAAGCATGCTCCCGTACTCTCGCCATGTGCAAGTTCCCCTGGCGAGCAATTGCTCGCCAGGGGAACTTGGTTGAGATCCAGAGAGGGGGTGGCAGACTGTGCATCAACGCAACCCACCAGGGAGACTGAGCCATGGACAGCCCGACTGTGCTCCGGCGTAGGATCGGCACGGAGTTGGGCAAGTTGCGCGCGTCACGCTCGATGCAGGCCAAGGAAGTTGCTCAGGCGCTTGGCTGGTCTGCGTCCAAGCTGAGCCGGATCGAGAGCGGCAACGTCACGCTTCAAGACAAGGACGCCAGGCGGCTGCTCGCCCACTACGGTGTCGACGACCCAGAGCAGGTGAAGCAGTTCATCAGCCTGACGCGGCAAAGCCGCCAGCAGGGCTGGTGGCACGCCTATGGTGATGCTCTGCCTGAATGGTTTCGTGCATACATCGGACTTGAGGCGGATGCGAAGAAAATCGTCACTGTCCAATGTGAACTAGTGCCGGGTCTTCTGCAGACCGAGCAGTACGCCCGCGCAGTTATCCGAGCCATGAATCCCATGGAAACGTCGGAGGAGATCGAGCGTCGCGTCGATCTTCGCATGGAGCGTCAGCAGATTCTTGACCGCACTGATCCACCTCAGCTGTGGGTAATCATCGGCGAAGCTGTCATAAGGCGACCGATTGGCAGCGCCAAAATCATGGGCGACCAGCTGGAGCATCTGGCAGACATGGCGGACAGGCATCCGAATATTACGGTCCAGGTGCTTCCGTTTTCTGCTGGTGCCCACGTCGCTATGGGCTCATCATTCTCGCTTCTCTCCTTCAGTGACATCCCTGGGAGCGTTGCCTACTCCGAGGCCATCACGAGCAGCATCTACACTGATCGGCCGACCGAGATCGCGCGTCATGAGGAAATCATTCAGCGTCTCATGGCGTCGTCAGTGCAACCGGAGAGATCCATCTCATGGTTGAGGGAAGTAAAAGAGGAGTTCAAATGAAGTCCGGAAATCCAGTCCTCAAGTGGCGCAAGAGCACCTACAGCAATGGTCAGGGCGACTGTGTTGAGGTAGCTGACGACTGTGCAGGCATTGTTCCTGTTCGTGACAGCAAAGACCCCGAGGGTCCGTCCCTCGTTTTCGCCTCCGCTGCCTTCGCTTCCTTCGTTGCTGCCATCAAGGCCGGAGAGTTCCCAGTGAGTTGATTCCCACCGGGAAACAGGGAGCCTCCTTATTCGTTCCGCAGGCAGGGACGGAGGAGGCTCTTTTGTGTTTGCGCAGATTCTCGAATGCGCAACTCCTCGCCTATTGACGCCTATCGCTGAATCGGTCCCACCGTGTTTAAGTGCGATTGCCTCCGGCGGGGGCGCTTCGGCACCGGGGGCGGGCGGCTGTGCCCGCGCGTGACCGTCTGGTGATGGCAGACGGGACGGCAGCCGGGGCGTGTTGTGGTACCTGCGGAGCCTGAGGCCGGCTGCGGGTCGTAGTGGTAGAAGACTCATACCAAACTACATTCGGCAAAGCATTGCAGCGGATTGTCGTCGAAGTTGTCGGGCTGCTGGTAGACCTTCCAGGAGATCCCGGCGGCCTGCAGTCGCTCGGGGTAGGTCGTCCAGCCGTAGCCCTTCTCGCTGTTGTCGGTGACCGGCCCGCCGGCCCGGCCGTTGGGGTCGATCATCCCGGACCACAGGTAGAGCCGGTTGGGGTTGGTCGGCGCCATGGTGGCCGCCCAGGCTTCCTTGGTATGTCCATGTCGCCTTGTAGGAAGGCGACCTTGCGCGACGGCCTTGTCGGGCCCACGGCCACAGGCGCAGGATGGCGCCATCGGACCGGTGGTCCACGGGGGTGGGAGCAGGATGCATTCGCAGACAGGCGTCGAGGACGACCGCGAACTGGTGAGCGCCGACCCCTGTCCCGGCCTGCGCGGACCGGTGATCGGGTACCAGGGTTTCCGCTACGGCCGGATGCCGCCGATCCAGCGGCTGCTGATGCCTTCGCCGATCGTGCGGGTGATGTTCGGGTTCGGTGCTCCGGTCCTGACCATGGACACGGTGGCGCGGGCGTCGGCCTCCGTGCTCTCACTGGCGTCGCCGCTGAAACTGACGGCCACCGTCGGCCACCACACCGGCCGGGTCCACGGACTCGTCGTGCAGATGACACCGATCGGGGCGTACCGGATCTTCGGCGTGCCGATGTCCGAGTGGAACGAGCCGTTCCTGGACCCGGTCCACCTCTTCGACCGCTCCCTGGCCGGGCTGCCGGAACGGCTGGCCGAATGTCCGAGCTGGGCCGGGCGCTTCGCCCTGCTCGACCGGCTGCTCACGGCCAGGCTGGTCGAAGCGCCCCGCTGCTCGCCGGAGGTGGCCTACGCCTGGCGCCAGCTGCGGGCCACACGGGGGCGGATGCCCGTGCGTGAGCTGGCCGCCGCCACCGGTTGGAGCAGGCGGCACCTGGAGCGGAAGTTCCGGGAACAGGTCGGCCGGCCGCCGAAGGCCGCCGCGCAGATCCTGCGGCTCTGGACGGCCCTGCAACTCCAGGAGCTGGGACTGCCGTTGGCCAGGGTCGCGGCGGACGCCGGGTTCCACGACCAGGCGCACTTCAACCATGTCTTCCGGGCCATGGTCGGCTCGCCGCCCACCCGCAGCCGGGTGGAGCGGGTGTTCTGGGACGGCGCGGCCGACCGCTGACGGAACCCCGACGGCCCCACCGCGGGCGGGTGGAGCCGGAGCGGCGGGGGTCAGCGACGGGGCAGGAGGAGGCGGGAGAGGACGGCGGTGGCGAGGAGGAGTGCGCCCACGGCCAGGAGGCCGAAGCGCATCCCCGAGAGGGAGAAGCCGCCGCCGGAGCCGGTGAGCAGGCTGCCGAAGAGCGCGACGGCGAGTGCACCGCCGGTCTGCCGGATGGAGTTGAGCAGCCCCGACGCGGTCCCGGCGCGTTCCCCGGGGACGGCGTCCATCAGCAGCGCGGTCAGCGCCGGCACCGCGAGCGCCCCGCCGATGCTCAACGGCAGCAGCAGGACCAGCACCAGCCACACCGGGGTGTGCGCCGCCAGCGGCAGCATGGCCAGCATCGCTGCCGCGAAGACCAGCTGCCCGGCGACGATCACCGGCCGCCGTCCTATCCGCTCCGCCAGCCGGGGCGAGACCAGGTTGGTCGCCGTCACCACCGCCGACATCGGGACGAACATCAGCCCGGCCGTGATCCCCGACATTCCGCGCAGCTGCTGGTAGTACAGCCCGAGGATGAAGATTCCGCCGTAGAAGGCGGCGTTGACGGCGAAGCCGACCGCCAGCGGGACCGAGACCTCACGGTTCGTCAGCAGGCCGAGCGGGACCATGGGTTGGCGGTGCCTGGCCTCGATCGTACGGAAGGCGCAGCCGGAGCCGATGGCGACTGCGGCGGCGGCCAGCACGGGACCGCTGGTCCAGCCCAGGTGGCCGCCCTCGATCACCGCGAAGGCCAGGCCGGCCAGGGCGAGTACCGCGGTGAGCTGGCCCCCGCCGTCCAGTGCGGCGGGACGGCGCGGGGATCGCGGCACCCGGACCAGCAGGCCCAGGATCACCGCGCCCACCGGGAGGTTGAGCAGGAAGACCGCCCGCCAGCTGACCTCCTGGGTGAGCAGCCCGCCCAGCACCGGGCCCGCGGCCATCGCCACCGAGCCGCCGACGGTCCACAGCGCGATGGCGCGGGCGCGGGCCCGGGCGTCGTCGTAGGCCTGCCGGATCAGCGACAGCGAGGCCGGCATCACGACCGCGGCGGCCCCGCCCTGCACCACGCGGGTGGCGACCAGGACGCCGATGCCGGGCGCGAGCGCGCAGCCGAGGGAGGCGAGGGTGAACAGGGCGACACCCCAGGCGTAGGCGCGGCGGGCGCCGGCACGGTCGGCGAGGGCGCCGGCGGAGAGCATCAGGGCCGCGAACATCAGGGTGTACGCGTCCACCACCCACTGCAGCCCGGCCATCCCGCCGCTGAGGGAGCCCTGGATCGCCGGCAGTGCGATGTTCACGGCCGAGACGTCGATGGTGATCACCGTGAACCCGAGCAGCGAGGCGACCAGCGCGACGCCGCTCCGCCGCCGGGGCACGGCTGGTCGGGCCCGATCCGGCGGGCGTCGCTGGACCGGCGGCGCCGAGCCCTCGGGGGCGTACCCGGGAGCGGCGACGGTGGACCGGGGCTGGCTGCTCGACATGGCGAATCCCTTGGGAGGAGGAGTGCGGTTGACGGTCGGTCAGAGATGGACGGGCGGGCGGCGACAGTTCGCCCGGGCTGCGGTCCGGTGTCCTGCACCCCCTGGGCCACGGCGATCGCGCCGCCCGCTCCGGATCAACTATGCGTCCGCACCGGGACCGTCCGGCAGACCGCGCTGTGCCGGTGGTGCGGCGTTCCAGGCCCTGGCACACCCCCCCAACGCTCCGCGGCCGCCTGCGACAATGGCGGGATGGCAGCAGCAGCGGACACGCGGGGCACTGAGCTCGGCAGGTATCTGAAGGCCCGCAGGGCGCAGGTGCGCCCGGAGGAGGCCGGCCTCCCGGCCGGTGCGGGCGTACGCCGCACTCCCGGGCTGCGCCGGGAGGAGTTGGCCGTGCTGGCCGGGGTGAGCGTCGACTATTACATCCGGCTGGAGCGCGGCCGGGAGACCAACCCCTCGCCGGCCGTGGTGGACGCCCTCGGCCGCGCCCTGCGGCTGCGCGGTGATGCCTACGAACGCCTGCACGAGCTCGCGGAGCTGGCCTCGGGCCGGTTCTCCGAGCTGTCGGCCTGCTCGGACCACACCGTCCGCGACTCGGTCCTGCGGATGCTGGAGTCGGTGCGCCCACTGCCCGCCTATGTGGTGAGCCGCTACAACCGGGTCCTGGCCGCGAACCCACCCGGCCGCCGACTGCTGCCCGGACTCTGGGACTGGCCGGAGGACCAGCGCAATCTGACCCGCTATCTCTTCCTCCACCCGCTCGGCCGGACGCTCTACGAGCCGTGGGCGGAGACGGTCGCGCTCTCGGTGGCGCATCTGCGCAAGGTGGCCGGCGCCGACCCGGACGACCCCGAGCTGACCGTGCTCGTCGGCGAACTGGTGCTGAAGTCACCGGAGTTCGCACGCCTCTGGGAGCGGTACGACGTCTGCGAGCGCGGCGGCGGGCAGAAGTCCTTCCAGCATCCGAAGGTCGGACCGATGACCCTGACCTACGAGGTCATGCAGCTGGCCCGGACGGGCGGCCAGCGGATGGTGGTCTACCAGGCAGCCCCCGGCACCCCGGACGAGGAGGCCATGCTCCGCCTGGAGTCCGTGGACGCCCACCCGCAGCCGACGCCGGTCGGCCACCCGGAACCGGCCGCCGGACCCGCACCCGCCGCCGCCCCGGCCCGGACCCACGCCCCCGTCGGCTGACCCCGTGCTGTCGCCGCTCCGCTACCCGCCGAGGCTGTCGCGGCGGCACTGCTCGCCCAGCAGTGCTCCACCGAAGAACACGAACCCCACGGCCACCATCCAGGTCACGACGGTGAGTACGGTGCCCACCGAGCCGTAGGTCGCGGCGGTGGACACCACCATGGAGGTGAACACCAGCTTGGAGAATCCGAGCAGGCCGATCATCCCGAGGGTGGTGAGGACGGCGCCGGGCAGGAGCGCACGCCAGGACACCCTTCTGCCGAGGAGAACCCACGGCCCCCACCAGAACAGCAGGGTCCAGAGCAGCGCGCGGACGACCCCCGTCCACGGCGCCGGGATGTGCGAGATGAAGGTCTCCGCGTAGAACACGCCGGTCAGAGCCGCGAGCCACAGCACCTGTTGCCACAGGCGATGCAGCATCCGCGGTGGCAGGTCCCAGATCTTCTCGTAGCCGGTCTGCACGCTGGAGGCGAAGGTCTGGCCGAACACGCACACGATCGCCAGGCCGAGCGCGTCGGTGCTGCTCAGCACCCGGAGCGACGGTGCGAACAGACGTTTCACGGTGCGTTCCGACTGTCCGGACAGACCCATGGCGCTGGAGACCCACTGTCCGAAGCCGCCGTACTCCACCGGAGAGACCGCAGCGATGACGATCAGCAGGGGCATCAGGGCCACGAAGCCGAGCGCGGCGAAGCCCAGCGCCCGGTGCATCAACTCGACCCGGGAGGAGCGTCGGTACAGCCGAACAAGGCGGGCACCGGCCGGACTCTCGACCCAGGCGCTCGCTTGTCGGGCCCTCATACCTGCTTGCCCTCCGGGACGACAGTGATGCCGCGATCGTACGCACGCCGGGCGCACAGGACCCGGTGGCGCGCGAGGGAGCTCGTGGAGTGTCGCGGCGCGGCCCACCCGTTCAGGTCAGGTCGGCCGCTGCGGCGCGCGCAGGCGCGTGAAGGTGCGCGAAGGTGCGTGCGGGCGCGTGAACCGAACCGGCCGGGCGGGGCGTGGCTCAGCCGGCGACCCGCAGGTAGTGCGCCCAGTAGCCCTGCAGCTCGCCGTAGCCGGAGGCGAGCCGGCGAAACTCCGGCTCGTCGACCGGGTGCCCGTACGTTCGGGAGGCGGCGCGGGCCAGCTCGCGGTCGTAACCGATGTGCTCCATCCGGCCGAGCCCACGGATCAGCAGGAAGGAGGCCGACCAGGGGCCGATGCCGGGCAGGTCGAGGATGCGTTCGCGGACCGCGCCGTGGTCGCCGCCGCGAAGGAAGCCCTCGTCCAGGTCCAGCCAGCGGCGGATCGATCCGTGGAGGAAGCCGGCCTTGCGCCGGTTGCCGATCAGGGCGGTCAGCTCGTCCTCGTCCAGGGCCGCCAACTGCTCGGCCTCCGGGAACGCCCACAGCACCCGGCCGTCCAGTTCCATCCGGTTGCCCACGGCCTCCACCAGCGACTGCTTCATGGCCCTGGCCACCGGCATCGGGACGCGCTGGCACAGGATCGCCCAGCACAGCAGCTCGAACGGCGAAGGGAACTTGACCTGGTGGTAGCCGTACAGCCGCTCGGCCACCCGCTGGAACGCCGGATCGCGCCGCGCGGCGGCGTACAGCGGCGACAGGTCGTCGTCCAGACCGAGATAGAAGCTCAGCCGGTCGGCGGCGGCGTCGGCGGTCGGCCCGTCGATCGGGACGTCCGCCGTCAGCTCGCAGTCCAGACCGGCGCCTCCGGCTGCGGCGGTGAGCCGTGCGGCCAGTGTGGTGGAGTTGCCGCGCAGGGCGAGCGTCAGCGCCGCACCCGAATGGCCCTGCTGCCCGGTCATCGCCGGAAAGGAACCGATGAAGGCGAGCGAGGCGCCGAAGTCGAAGGGGGCCCGCGCCGGGAGGTGCAGGCTGACGGCGGACCGGTGCCGAGTGGTGGCGGTGCTGCTCATGGGTCTGTCCTCCGGAGATCTCGATGCTTGTCCGGGACCACCGTCCCGCTGAAACCTGACATCGCCCGTCAGGTTTTATGCTGGGTTCCCATGAAGGCTGACCGGCTGCTCTCGATCATGCTGCTGCTGCAGACCCGGGGCCGGGTGACGGCCGTGGAACTGGCCGAGCGGCTGGAGGTCTCGGTCCGCACCGTCTACCGGGACGTCGAGGCGCTCTCCACGGCCGGCGTGCCGGTATGGACCGAACGCGGACGCAACGGCGGCATCCGGCTGCTGGTCGGCTACCGCACCGACGTGACCGGGCTGACCCACGACGAGGCACGGGCGCTGTTCGTGCTCACCGCCGACGGGACGCATGATGCGCTCGGCCTCGGCAACGCCATCGACTCCGCGCTGCGCAAGGTCATGGCGGCACTCCCGGCGCCCTACCGGGCGGACGCGGAACGCACCAGTGAACGCATCCTGGTCGACCCCGCCCGCTGGCGCGCGGCCCCGGCCGCGCCCACGGGCGTCGAGCCGGCCGAGCTCCAGCAGGCCGTCTTCACCGACCGCCGGCTGGAACTGGTGTACCGGCACAGCGGCAGTACCGAGCCGCGTGGCTACACCGTGGACCCTTACGGCCTGGTCAGCAAGGCCGGGGTCTGGTATCTGGTGGCCGACCGGGACGGCGGGCCGCAGCTGTTCCGGGCGGACCGGGTGCGGTCCGCGACGACCACCTCCGAACCGGTCCGCCGCCGCCCGGGCCAGGGCCTGGCCGAGGTCTGGTCCGAGCTGCGCGAACAGGTCGAGCGCAGCTCGGACGCGGTGCTGGTCCGCTGCCTGGTCCGGTGCACCCGGCTGGACATGTTCCTGCGGATCCAGTCGGCCAACCTGCTCGGCGCCCCCGAGCAGCCGACCCCCGGCGCCGACTGGACCGTGCTTCACCTGGGCTTTCCCGCCCTACCCGCCGTCCGCGCGCTGCTGGTCCACGGCACCGACGTCGAGGTCCTCGATCCGCCCGAGGCCCGGGCCGAGCTCGCCGCCGCAGCCGCCGGGGTGGCTGCCCTCTACGGCGGCTGAACCGTCTACGGCCGCTGAACCGTCTACGGCCGCTGAACCGTCTACGGCCGCTGAACCGTCTACGGCGGGTGAACCCTCGGCGGCCGCTGAACCCTCTGTGGCCGCTGAACGCCGGCGGACAGGAGGCGGGGTCGCCCGAAGCCCTGATCAGGTCCTGGCGATAGTCCTGCCGGGCATCGGCTCGGCGAGTGCCGCCCGCCATTCCGGCGCGCCGAAGGCGTCCGCGAAGTACTGGGTCTCGTGGACGAGCTGCCCGTGCGCGAATTCCATGGTGCTCACGGTGAAGGTCGGCACTCCGTCGTAGGTGATGACGCACTCGCTCACCCACAGGTCCCCGCCGCCGATGATCCGGCGGACGGTGAAATGCCGGCTGGCAGGGTGCCCGCCACGCTGCGCCGAGATCGTCTCGCGGCCCCGGAACCGTTCGCCCGACTGCGGGTAGTCGAGGATTGCGTCCGCCGCGTAGATGGCGTGCTCGGCCTCGATGTCACCGCGTTCCGAGGCCTGCCAGTGCTCCTCGATCGCGGTCCTGATCCGGATGTCGGGATCCATCGCGTCGTCCCTTCTGCAGGCGGCCGGAGGTTCGAGTGCCCCGCCCTCCATGTCGTCCCGCGCACACCGGCGCTCCGCGCTGCGCGATCTCCTGCATTTTCGCACCGGCCGGGCGGTCGTGGGCAGAACTTCAGCGGCGCCGCTGACTCGGAGTACGCGTGTCGGTCCGCCCTGATGTGTAGTTTCTGATGTGCTACCGACAGCATCCGCCGATCGGGAAGGGGCACGCCGCGATGACCGAGGAGACAGCGGGGGGACGCGCTGCTGACCGGGTGAGCCGCCGTCAGTTGCTCGGACGGGGAGGGGCTGTGGCAGTCGGCACGGTCGCGGCGACGGGTCTGCTCAGTGCGCTGGGCTCCCCGGTCACCGAGGCCGCGACGACGTCCGCAGCCGGCGCGGGTGCGGGTGCACGGACAGGGACAGGCGCCGCAACGGCTGCCGCCCCGGGGGCCGAGCCACAGCCCGTCGCGTTCGGGCCGTTCTCCATCAGGCCGGGGGACGTCCGCTACGAGAGCATGTTGAGCGGCGACAACTTCCGGTTCGTCGGTGCGCCGGACGAGGTGCGCGTGGTCTCCTCGGCGGAGGAGGTGGTGCGCGCGGTGCAGGACGCCGTGCGTGCCGGGCATTGGGTCGCGCCGCGCAGCGGAGGCCACTGCTTCGAGAACTTCACCGCCGATCCCGGCATCAGGATGCTGCTGGATCTCTCGCCGATGAACGCGGTCGGGTTCGACCCGCAGATGCGTGCGTTCCTGGTCGAGCCGGGCGCGCGGCTCGGCGAGGTGTACACGGCGCTGTTCAAGGGCTGGGGTGTGACGATCCCGGCCGGCGGCTGCCCGGATGTCGGCGCCGGAGGGCACTTCGCCGGCGGCGGGTACGGGCCGCTCTCGCGCAGGTACGGCTCGGTCGTCGACCACCTCTACGGCGTGGAGGTCGTGGTCGTGGACTCCGACGGCTCGGTCCGCGTCGTGCGTGCCACCCGTGAGGCCGACGACCCCAACCGCGAGCTGTGGTGGGCGCACACCGGTGGCGGCGGTGGCAACTTCGGCGTCGTGACCAAGTACTGGCTGCGCGACCCGGGAGCCACCGGCGACGAGCCGCCGGAGAAGATGCTGCCCCCGGCCCCGGGGAACATGTACTTCCAACTCGCCGGCTGGGACTGGGCCGATCCGAAGATGTCGCCCGAGGCGCTGATCAAGTTGCTCCGGAACTTCGGTACCTGGCACGAGAACAACAGCGCCCCCGGTGCGCCCGGTACCGGCCTGTACGCCATCCTCATCGCCACCTGCCCGGCGCAGGGCGGCTCGCTCGAAGTGGTCATCCAGGCCGACGCGGCCTGGCCCGACGTCGAGCGACTGAGCCAGGAACTGGTCGATGCGGTGAACGCGGGGACCGGGCTCACCGTCCAGGCCCCGGCGGGCGTGCTGCCCTGGCTCCACATGGTGACCTGGCCGGGCGACGGTGAGGGCGGTGACAAGTTCACCCGCAGGCAGAAGCTGAAGGCCGGGTATCTGCGCAAGGGCTACACGGACGCCCAACTCGCCGCTCTTGCCACCGCGTTGCAGGATCCGGCCGGGACCTCGGCGGACGGATTCCTGCTCATCGGCTACGGCGGCCAGGTACAGGCGGTGGCGTCGGACGCGACCGCCACCGCTCAGCGCGACGTGGTCATGAAGGCGGTGTTCACCACCGCATGGCTCTACGAGTCCGACGACGCGAGCCAGATCTCCTGGGTGCGCCGGGCCTACCGAGCCGTGTACGGCGCCACCGGCGGAGTCCCGGTCCCGGACGAGACCAGCAACGGCTCGTACATCAACTACCCGGACGTCGACCTCGCCGACCCGGCGTGGAACACCTCGGGTGTGCCCTGGTCCACGCTCTACTATCTCGACAACTACCCGAGACTGCAGGCCGTCAAGGCCCGGTGGGACCCGCGCGGGGTCTTCCACCACGCGATGTCGATCGAGGCGAGCACCGGCCACTGACGCCCGGCGCGAGACCGACGGCGGGCAGGCGCCACGTGGCACTGATCGGAGGGGAGTCGGTGGTGGCGGAGGAGCAGACCTCAGCAGTGCCCTTGGTGTATCTGCTGGTGGGACTGACCGGTTCGGGCAAGACCACCTACGCCGAGCGGCTTTTGGTGCCCGCAGGGGTGGTCCGGCTGGCGGTGGACGAGGTGGTCTTCGCGCGGCACGGCCGCTACGGCGTGGACTACCCCGAGCACGCCTACTTCGAGAAGGAGGCCCCCGCCGTCGCCGAGCTTCACCGGCAGCTCGCCGCATTGGTGGCAGCCGGCCGGGACGTGGTGTGGGACCACGGCCCGTGGCCGCGCAAGGACCGCGACGCGATGAAGGAACTGGTCGAGGCGGCCGGCGGCCGCTGGCGGCTGCTCTACTTCCCGCTGGGGCGGCAGGAGTTGCTGCGGCGGCTGGAGGAGCGCAACCGTCGCGGGGACGCGAACGCACTTCCGGTCACGCCGGAGGCGTTGGACGACTTCTTTGCCCGCTTCGAACCGCCTCGGGGCGAGGGCGAGGAGATCGTGGCACCGGACTCCTTCTGACGGTCCAGGGAGACGCTGGAGCAGCTCCCGACCGCCGGTACTGACTCGGCGTCAATCATTCTCCCGGTCCTGGGAATGCCGAATCGTCCTTGCTCGGATGTCGACGGCTGTGGGGCGCCCAGCACGATTGGTCCATGCCATTCCTGCTATTGGTCCAGACCTATTGACGGGCCTGGCCACCCCTCTTACGCTCCGGACCAGTACACCCCCACAAGTCCCCACCTCACCCAGAGCCGGGCGTTACGCCCCCACGCGTCGGTTGAGTCCAACGCGCTCGGCGGGAAGGGAGCACAGCATGTTCCGTCGGAGGTCACGTACGTTACGTCTTTCGGGTGGATTCCGCCCTCGTCCGGATGCCGGCCGCCCCGAAGGCGACCAGGCCGGGAGCGAGCCGCTCCGTGCCGTTCGTCCGCAGCGGGCGATCGTGGAACGCGCATCGCAGGTGAACCGCACCGGCCGCGCCACGCACGGGCAGACCGCCCTGAGGCGCTCCCTTGCCGGGGTGAGTGCCGCCGCCGTCATCAGTACCGGGCTCGTCATGGCCGGCACGGTCACGGCCGGGGCTGCCACCACCAACCTGGTGGCCAATCCCGGATTCGAAAGCGGACTCGCCGACTGGACCTGCTCCAGCGGCACCGCCACGACCGTCAGCAGCCCGGTCCACTCCGGCGTCTCCGCGCTCGAAGCCACGCCGACCGGCCAGGACGACGCCCAGTGCACCCAGACCATCAGCGTGCAGCCCAACTCCCAGTACACGCTGAGCGCTTACGTCGAGGGCAGCTACGTCTACCTGGGCGCCACCGGCACCGGCCTCACCGCTGCTGCCCCCTCCACCTGGACGGCGAGCAGCCCGTCGTACAGCCAGCTCAACGTCGGCTTCAGCACCGGGTCGGCCACCACCTCGGTGACCATCTACCTGCACGGCTGGTACGGGCAGCCCGCGTACTACGCGGACGATGTGTCGCTCACCGGCCCCGCCGGCAGCAGCCCCCCGCCGACCACGGCCCCGCCGACGACGGCCCCGCCCACTACGGCCCCGCCCACCACCGCTCCACCGACTACGGCCCCGCCGACCACCGCTCCACCGACCACGGCCCCGCCCACGACCGCCCCGCCCACGACCGCCCCGCCCACCACCACGCCGCCGGGCGGCGCCACCTGCCCCACCAAGCCCAAGCCGGCGGGCAAGGTCCTGCAGGGCTACTGGGAGAACTGGGACAACTCCAGCGTCCACCCCGGCATGGGCTGGATCCCCATCGAGGACGGTCGGATCGCCGCGAACGGCTACAACGTCATCAACGCCGCCTTCCCAGTGATCCTCTCGGACGGCACCGTCGAATGGCAGAACGGCATGGACACCGGCGTCCAGGTGCCGACCCCCGCCGAGATGTGCCAGGCCAAGGCGGCCGGGGAGACGATCCTGATGTCGCTCGGCGGTGCCAACGCAGGCATCGACCTGAGCTCCAGCGCCGTCGCCGACAAGGTCGTGGCGACCCTCGTCCCCATCCTCAAGGAGTACAACTTCGACGGAATCGACATCGACCTGGAGACCGGCCTGACCGACAGCGGCAACATCAACACGCTGTCCACCTCCCAGGCCAACCTGGAGACCATCATCGACGGCGTGATGTCCCAGATGCCCGCGGGCTTCGGCCTGACGTTCGCTCCCGAAACCGCCTACGTCACCGGCGGAAGCATCACCTACGGGTCGATCTGGGGCTCCTACCTGCCGATCATCAAGAAGTACGCCGACAACGGGCAAATGTGGTGGCTGAACATGCAGTACTACAACGGCAGCATGTACGGCTGCTCCGGCGACTCCTACGAGGCGGGCACCGTCCAGGGCTTCACCGCGCAGACCACCTGCCTGAACAACGGCCTGGTCGTCCAGGGCACCACGATCACGGTGCCCTACGACAAGCAGGTTCCCGGCCTGCCGGCCCAACCCGGCGCGGGCGGTGGCTACATGACACCGAGCCTGGTCAGCCAGTCGTGGAACGCCTTCGGTGGTTCGCTCAAGGGGCTCATGACCTGGTCGATCAACTGGGACGGCTCACTGGGCTGGACCTTCGGCGACAACGTCAAGTCCCTCCAGGGCCGTTGATGCCTCGCTGATGTTCCGCTGACGTCCCGCGCCCCGGTGCACAACCACCCCCGTGGGCGACCCGAGCCCGAACCGGCCTCGGATCGCCCACGGGGGCTGCACACGAGGGCTGCGCATGCTGTGCCTGGCGAGGGCCCTACTCGGGACCCGGAACCTCGGCGGCTGCTTCGAGCAGGTTGTCCGGCTCGTTGTCAGTCGGTGTGCTTGATGCCGGTGGCCAGCCACTGGTCGCGGGCCGCGACGGGTGTGGCGTTGATCGCGGCGAGCGCCTGTGCGCACACGTTCTTGAGGGTCTCGTCCGGTGCGCCGTTGTCCTTCAGCGCGTCGATCATCGCGTCCCAGGTCACCGGGTCCAGCTCGCACGCCTCGGTGCGCTCTGCCTCGTCCATGCATCCTCCTGACCACTCACGGCGGTGCGTACCAGGCTCGCTCACACGATCTCGACCGGCAACCGGTCCCGGGTGCGGCGGACGGTACAGGTGGCATCACCGCGAGCATCCTGCTCGGCCGGATGGCCGAGCCCCGCGAGGTCGCCGGGGCGGCCGCCTGGCTGCTCAGCGACCGGGCCTCGATGGTGACCGGCGCGATCGTGCCGGTGGACGGCGGCGCCGGAGCCCGAGAGGGGACCCCCGGGGAGCCGTCGCCGAAGCCCCGTCACCACACCGTCCGCAACCCTGCTCAACCGAGGAGCAGGGCGACTTGGCGACGCGGTTGGCCGTCCAGTCGAGGTTGTCCCCGCGCGCATCCTCAGCTGCCGCTGATCCGCTCGACCAACGGCGTCCTGTCGACCACGCTGCGGGTCACGTTCACCTGCGGCGTGCTCCCCGGGGTCGGGAACGTCGACCTCTGCAACCGCTGGACCGACGGCCCTGCTCGCAGAGTGCGACCGGCTCCCATGATAGTTCCGATAGAGATAGTATCTATTGCGATACCATCCTGATGGATACTATCTGAGTATTATCACTGGAGGCTGCTTATGCATCGGTTCATCGGCCGAGGCCGGGAGCTGCGAGTCCTGACGGGCGCGCTCGATGATGTACGCAGTGCTGTGGGCAGCGCCGCTCAGCCCGGACAGTGCCTGCTCATGCGCGGGCGGCGGCGGGTCGGGAAGTCCACCCTGGTCGAGGAGTTCCTGCGACAGGCAGAAGTCCCCCATCTGTTCTTCACCGCCGGGGGCGGCCCCGCCGCCGACGAACTGGCGGAACTGGGGGAGGCGGTCGCCACTTCCACCCTGCCGGACAAGTCCCTCTTCGCAGAGGAGGCACCGGATCAGTGGAACGCGGCCTTCCGGCTTCTGGCGGAAATCCTGCCGGACGACTCGCCCAGTGTGGTGGTCATCGATGAGGTGCCTTACCTCATGGAACGCATCGACGCCTTCGAGGGCATGCTCCAGCGGGCCTGGGACCGCCTGCTCAGTCGAAAGCCCGTCCTGCTGCTACTGGTCGGCTCGGACCTGTCCATGATGAAGGCGCTCAACAGCTACGACCGGCCGTTCCACCAGCGCGGACGGGAGATCGTCGTGGGACCGCTCAACCCGGCGGACCTCAGTGAGATGCTCGAACTGGAGCCGGCTGACGCTTTCGACGCCGCCCTCATCACCGGCGGCCTCCCGCTGATCTGCCGGGAGTGGCCGCCCGGGGCCACGATGTGGGAATTCCTCGGTACGGCGTTGGACAACCCGATCTCCGCTCTTCTGGTCTCCGCCGAGCGCTCGCTCGCTGCCGAGTTCCCCCCACAGGCCATGGGCGGGGAGGTACTGCGGGCCATCGGAACCGGCGAGCGGACCTTCACCAACATCGCCCGAGCGGCGGGCGGCATCGCCCACTCCACGCTCACCCGAGCGGCAGACCTTCTGATCGACAAGCATGTGGTGGCGGCCGAACTCCCGGTCTCGCTCCATCCCTCGAAGGAGCGCCGCTACCGGGTCGCGGACCCCTACCTCCGCTTCTGGCTGGCGTTCCTCGATCCGCACATGGCTGAGATCGAGCGCATGCGCGGCGACCTCACCTTGGCCCGGATCAGGGAACGATGGACGAGCTGGCGCGGACGCGCCATCGAGCCCCTGATCCGTGAAGCCCTCGCTCGTGTACTGCCGGACGGTGTGATGCCAGCCGCTCCTGTCGTCGGCGGCTACTGGACCCGGAGCAACGACGTCGAGATCGATCTCGTGGGCGCCGACCGCGAGCCCGTGGCCAAACAGCTGTTGTTCCTGGGCTCGATCAAATGGCTGGAGACGTCCCCCTTCGACGCACATGACCTGGCATCCCTGCACAAGCACCGCGCCGCCCTCACCGACGAGCCGATCCCGCTCGTCGCTGTGTCCCGAAGCGGCGTCAGCTGCTCCGGACTCCGGGCAACCTACGGACCCGAGGATCTCCTCAGCGCCTGGCGCCCCCGACGTGCATGACGCTGCGGAGGACGGGGCCGAACGCGAGGAGGGGACGTCGGTGGCGACCTGCTGGCCACGGCGAGGCATCGAGTCCGTGCCCGTCCCCTCCGAACTTCATCGGAGCCTCCGCCGTCGGACCTTCGCGCCCTCAAAGCGGCTCGATGTCGGAGTGGTCTCAGGCGTTCTTGCCGTTCTGGGTGAGGGTGTCGAGGAGGCGTTTGATCGGGCTCCCGAGGCCCCAGCGTTCGGAGAGCTCTTCGAGGGTGATGGGGTCGTGGGGTTCGTCGGGGAGGGCGGGGTCGAAGGCGGGGAGGGGGACGTCGGTGGCGACGCTGACGACCTTGGGGGCGACGGCGAGGTAGTCGGTGCCTTCGACGATGCGCTTGCGCTGGGCGGGGGTGAGCTTGGAGTCGGGGTCGATGGCGGCAGCCTGGATGTCGGCGAGGGTGCCGTACTGGGCGATGAGCTTGGCGGCGGTCTTCTCGCCGATGCCGACGACGCCCGGCAGGCCGTCGCTGGGGTCGCCGCGCAGCACGGCGAAGTCGACGTACTGGGCACCGGTGACCCCGTACTTCTCCACCAGGACGGCGTCGTCGGTGAGTTGGAGCGTGCCGACGCCCTTGACCGGGTAGAGCACCCGCGCCTTCCGGGCGTCGTCGACCAGCTGGAAGAGGTCCCGGTCGCCGGTGACGATGTCGACCGGGCCGGTCGCGCGGGTGGCGAGGGTGCCGATGACGTCGTCGGCCTCGTAGTCGGCGACGCCGACGCGGGCGATGCCGAGGGCGTCCAGGACCGCTTCGATCACCGGGACCTGCGGGGCGAGGGTGTCCGGGACCTCCTCCGCGCCGTCCGCCGCCACGTTGCCGTCGGCGGCGGTGGCGACCCGGTGGGTCTTGTACGTGGGGATCAGGTCCACCCGCCACTGCGGGCGCCAGTCGGCGTCCCAGCAGGCCACCAGCTGGTCGGGGGAGTGGTCGTGGACCAGACGGGTGATGAACTCCAGCAGTCCGCGGACGGCGTTCACCGGCCGGCCGTCCGGGGAGCGCAGCGAGTCGGGCACGCCGAAGTACGCGCGGTAGTACAGGCTGGCGGAGTCCAGCAGCATCAGCCGGGGGGCGGGAGCGGTCATAGGATTCATGATGCCGGACAGGTGCGACACCTCCGGACCGACACCGTCACCTCCGGAGGACAGCCATGCCGTGGACCACTGCCGACATGCCCGACCAGAGCGGCCGGGTGGCCGTCGTCACCGGCGCCAACAGCGGGCTCGGCCTGGCGACCGCGACCGGGCTCGCCCAGCGCGGCGCCACCGTCGTGCTGGCCTGCCGCAACCCGGCCAGGGCCGAGCAGGCCGCGGCCCGGATCGGCGGCCGGACCGAGCTGCTGCAACTCGACCTGGCCTCGCTGGACTCGGTCCGGGCGGCCGCCGCCGAGCTGCACCGGCGACACGAGCGGATCGACCTGCTGGTCAACAACGCCGGAGTGATGATTCCCCCGCACCAGCGCACCGCCGACGGCTTCGAGCTGCAGTTCGGCACCAACCACCTGGGCCACTTCGCCCTCACCGGCCTGGTGCTCGACCTGCTGCGGGAGGTCCCGGGCTCGCGGGTGGTGGTCCTCGGCAGCCTGGCGCACCGGATCGCCCGACATGGTGTCAACTTCGGCGACCTCCAGTCCGAGCGCCACTACAGCCGGAGCAGGGCCTACGGGCAGTCCAAGCTGGCCAACCTGATGTTCATGTACGCCCTGCAGCGCCGCCTCGCCGCCTCCGGCGCGGAGACCATCGCGCTCGGCGCCCATCCGGGATACTCCGCGACCGAGCTCTCCCGCCACCTCCCTGCCGCGCTGCAGTTGGCCAACCGGTACGCGGTCGCCCCGTTCGCCCAGCCGGCCGAGTTGGGCGCGCTGCCCACGCTGCGCGCCGCCACCGATCCCCGCGCCATGGGCGCGCACTACTACGGCCCGGACGGGCCGTTCGAGGTCCGCGGCTTCCCTGTGCTCAAGGCCACCGCCGTCCCGGCCCACGACGAGGTGGCCCAGGAACGGCTGTGGACCGTCTCCGAGGAGCTGACCGGCGTCCACTACGCCTGAGCCGCAGCCCCCGAGGCCGCCCGGACCAGGTGCTGGGCGAGCCGGATGTCACTGCCCTGCTCCGGATGCCACTGGACGCCGATGGCGGAGCCGTCGGCGAGTTCCAGCGCCTCGACGGTGCCGTCGAGGGCGTGGGCCGAAGGGGTGAGCCCGGTGCCGATGCGGTTGACGGCCTGGTGGTGGTAGGTGGGGACGTCCTGGGCGGTCTCGCCGAGGATGCCGGCCAGCCGGGTGCCAGGGACCGGGAGCACCGGGTGGCTGCCGTAGGAGCCGGGGGTGGGGGAGTGGACCTCGGTGCCGACCAGGTCCGGCAGGTGCTGGTCCAGGTCGCCGCCGAGGGCGACGTTGAGCAGCTGCATGCCCCGGCAGATGCAGAGCAGCGGCATCCGCCGCTCCAGCGCGGCGGTGATCAGCGCCAGTTCCCAGGCGTCGCGCTCGGTCGGCGGCAGGTCGGTGTGGACGCCGGGGGCCGCGCCGTAGCGGGCCGGGTCGACGTCCGGGCCGCCGCTGATGACCAGGGCGTCCAGCCGGTCCAGCAGCGCGGCGGCGACGTCCGGGTCGTCGGGCGGCAGCATCGCGGTGATCCCGCCGGCCGCCCGGACCAGCGCCGGGTACTGCACCGGCAGGAGCGCGGCCGGCTCCGCCTTCCAGACGCGCCAGCTGGCGTCGTTGAGATAGGTCGAGACACCGATCAGTGGACGGGGCACAGCGGCCTCCCAAGGGCATTGAGGATGCAGGGACGTCGGTAGGGGCGGGCGGGTCAGGTCGGGTCAGGTCGGGCCAGGCCAGGTCCGGCCACGCCAGCTCAGGTCGGGCCAGGCCAGGTCCGGCCACGCCAGCTCAGGTCGGCTCAGGTCGGGTCAGGAAGCCGCGCAGCAGTGCGGCCGTTCCGGCGAGGTGTTCGCGGACGACGGTGCGGGCGAGGTCGGACTCGCCGCCGAGGATCGCGGCGACCAGTTGGGCGTGCTGCTGCTCCGAGTGCTCCAGGTTGGGCGGCAGCAGGGGTATGCAGTCCAGGAGTTCGTTGACGGTCGCGCGGACCGTGGCGTACTGCGCGGCCACTGAGGGCGAGCCGCAGAGCTCGGCGACGGCGAGGTGCAGCCGGGTGTCCTGGCGGCGGTAGTCCTGGACGCCGGCGGCCCTGGTGGCGGCCAGGCAGTCGCGCAGCCGCTGGGCGTCCGCGCCGGTCGGCCGCCGGGCCGCGCAGAGCTCGGCGGCGCCGGTCTCCAGCACCTCGCGGAAGAGCAGGGTGTCCTCCAAGCGGTCGCCCAGCAGGGTGGCGCGGCGGCGCAGCTCGCTGCCGTTGGCGGCGCCGGCCTCCGGGGCGTGGCGGACGAAGGCCCCGCCGTAGCGTCCGCGCCGGACCTCGACCATGCCGGTGTCCTGGAGCACCTTCAGCGCCTCGCGCAGCGTCATCCGGCTGACCTGGAGCCGTTCGGCGAGGTCGCGCTCGGGCGGCAGCCGCTCACCGGCCGGGACCAGCCCGAGGTGGATGAGCTGGAGCAGGCGCTGCACCGTCTCCTCGTAGGTGTTGCCCGAGCGGACCGGCCGCAGCGCGGCGGCCAGCGGGTCGCCCAGTGGGTCGTTCAGCGGGTCGCTGTCCTCGATCTCCGTCATCGTCACCTCTTCCGCTTCAATGGTACAAGGACATACCTTTGGAACGCCCCACCAGGTCCGCACGTATCCGGAGGCCCCATTGTGACTGCTCGTCAAGCCCCGCTCGGCGTCGACGATCTTCGTCGGCTGGTCGCCGACGGGGAGATCCACACGGTCGCCCTCGCCTTCACCGACATGCAGGGCAGACTCCAGGGCAAGCGTTTCGCCGCCGGGTTCTTCCTGGACGAGGTGCTCGCCCACGGCAGCGAGGGCTGCGCCTACCTGCTGGCCGTGGACGTCGAACTGAACACCGTCGACGGCTACCCGATGGCGTCCTGGGACACCGGCTACGGCGACTTCGCGCTCGTCCCGGACCTCGGCACGCTCCGGCGCACCCCCTGGCAGCCCGGCACCGCGCTGGTCACTGCCGACCTCGCCTGGCTGGACGGCGCCCCCGTCCCGGCCTCGCCCCGGCAGATCCTCCGCCGGCAGCTGGAACGCCTGGCCGAGCACGGGCTGACCGCCTGGGCCGGCACCGAGCTGGAGTTCATCGTCTTCCGCGACAGCTACGAGCAGGCGTGGAACCGCGGCTACCGCGAGCTCACCCCGGCCAACCAGTACAACGCCGACTACTCGCTGCTGGCCACCGCCCGGGTCGAACCGCTGCTGGCCCGGATCCGCAACGAGATGGGCGCGGCGGGGATGACCGTCGAGTCGGCCAAGGGCGAGTGCAACCTCGGCCAGCACGAGATCGCCTTCCGCTACGACGACGCCCTCACCACCTGCGACCAGCACTCGGTCTACAAGACCGGGGCCAAGGAGATCGCCGCCCAGGAGGGCCTCTCGCTGACCTTCATGGCCAAGTACAACGAGCGCGAGGGCAACAGCTGCCACATCCACCTCTCGCTGCGCTCCACCGAGGGGACCCCGGTCTGCGCCGGACCGGACGGCGAGATGTCGCCGCTGATGCGGCACTTCATGGCCGGCCAGCTGGCCGCGATGCGCGAGTTCACCCTGCTCTACGCCCCCAACATCAACTCCTACAAGCGGTTCCGGCCCGGCTCCTTCGCCCCGACCGCCGTCGCCTGGGGACGGGACAACCGCACCTGTTCACTGCGGGTGGTCGGGCACGGCCCCTCGCTGCGGGTGGAGAACCGCTCGCCGGGCGGCGACGTCAACCCCTACCTCGCCGTGGCCGGCATGATCGCCGCCGGACTGCACGGCATCGAGCAGCAGCTCGAACTCACCGAGCCCTGCACCGGCAACGCCTACGCCGGCGACTACGACCACCTGCCGGCCACCCTGCGCGAGGCCGCCGAGCTCTGGTCCGGCAGCAAGCTGGCCGAGGACGCCTTCGGCGCCGACGTCGTCCAGCACTACCTGACCATGGCCCGGGTCGAGCAGGACGCCTACGACACCGCCGTCACCGACTGGGAGCGATTCCGCTCCTTCGAGCGAATGTGAGCCAGATGTCCGACCTGCCTCCGGTTGAGGACCACCTCACCGTCCTCAACCCCGCCACCGAGGCGGTGCTCGCCACCGTCCCGGCCACCACCCCGGCCCAGCTGGACGCCGCCGTCGCCCGCGCCGCCAAGGCGCAGCAGGGCTGGGCGGCACTCGCCCCCGGCGACCGCGCCCGGCTGCTCCGCCGTTTCGCCGACGCCGTGGACGCCCACACCGCCGAACTCGCCGCACTGGAGGTCGCCGAGGCCGGGCACACCGTCGGCAACGCCCAGTGGGAGGTCGGCAACGTCCGCGACCTGCTGGAGTACGCCGCCGCCGGGATCGAACGGCTGACCGGGCGTCAGATCCCGGTGGCCGGCGGGCTCGACGTCACCTTCCACGAGCCGCTCGGCGTGGTCGGCGTCATCGCACCCTGGAACTTCCCGATGCCGATCGCCGCCTGGGGCCTCGCGCCCGCGCTCGCGGCCGGCAACGCGGTGCTGCTCAAGCCCGCTGAGACCACCCCGCTCACCGCCCTGAAACTGGCCGAGCTGGCGCTCGCGGCCGGACTGCCGGAGGGGCTGTTCCAGGTCCTCCCCGGGTACGGACAGGTCACCGGACGGGCGCTGGTCGACCATCCCGGGGTCCGGAAGATCGTGTTCACCGGGTCCACCCCGGTCGGCAAGGAGATCATGGCCCGCTGCGCCACGCAGCTGAAGCGGGTCACCCTGGAGCTCGGCGGCAAGAGCCCGAACATCGTCTTCGCCGACGCCGACCTGGCCCGGGCCGCCGCCGCCGCGCCGATGTCCTTCCTGGACAACGCCGGACAGGACTGCTGCGCCCGTACCCGGATCCTGGTCCAGCGCGAGGTCTACGACGACTTCCTGGCCCTGGTCGCCCCGGCGATCGAGGCGGTCCGGGTCGGCGACCCGAGCGACCCGGCCACCGAGATGGGCCCGCTGATCTCCGCCCGCCAGCTGGAGCGGGTCACCGGCTACCTCACCCCGGAACTGCCGGTCGCCGCGCGCGGCACCGCGCCCACCGGCCCCGGCTTCTGGTGCCCGCCCACCCTGCTGGCCCCCGAGGACCCGGACTGCCGGGCCGCCACCGAGGAGATCTTCGGCCCGGTCGCGGTGGTCCTGCCGTTCACCGACGAGGCCGACGCGCTGCGCCTGGCCAACGCCACCCGCTACGGCCTGTCCGGCTCGATCTGGACCCGGGACCTGGGCCGCGCACTGCGGATGGCCCGGGGCGTGGAGTCGGGCAACCTGTCCGTCAACTCGCACAGCTCGGTCCGCTACTGGACCCCCTTCGGGGGCTTCGGCGAGTCCGGCCTCGGCCGCGAACTCGGTCCGGACGCGCTCGCACACTTCACCGAGACCAAGAACGTCTTCATCAGCACAGAGGAGTAGAGCCGCACGATGAGCACCGACAACGGGACCACCGCAGCTGAAGAGAGCGTCTGCCGCCGCCTGGTCGGCCGCACCGCCGTGATCACCGGCGCCGGCAGCGGCATCGGGCTGGCCACCGCCCGCCGCCTGGCGAGCGAGGGCGCGCACGTCGTCTGCGCCGACATCGACGAGACCTCCGGCAAGGCCGCCGCCGAGGAGGTCGGCGGGCTCTTCGTCCGCGTCGACGTCACCGACCAGGAGCAGGTCGAGGCGCTGTTCAAGACCGCCTTCGACACCTACGGCAGCGTCGACGTCGCCTTCAACAACGCCGGGATCTCCCCGCCCGACGACGACTCGATCCTCACCACCGGGCTCGACGCCTGGCGCCGGGTCCAGGAGGTCAACCTGACCTCCGTGTACCTGTGCTGCAAGGCGGCGCTGCCGTACATGCAGCGGCAGGGCAAGGGCTCGATCATCAACACCGCCAGCTTCGTCGCGGTGATGGGCGCGGCGACCTCGCAGATCTCCTACACCGCCTCCAAGGGCGGGGTGCTGGCCATGTCCCGCGAGCTGGGCGTCCAGTTCGCCCGCGAGGGCATCCGGGTCAACGCCCTCTGCCCCGGCCCGGTGGACACCCCGCTGCTGCGCGAGCTCTTCGCCAAGGACCCCGAGCGCGCCGCCCGCCGACTGGTCCACATCCCGCTCGGCCGCTTCGCCCGTCCGGAGGAGATCGCCGCCGCCGTGGCCTTCCTGGCGAGCGACGACTCCTCCTTCATGACCGCCAACGAGTTCCTGGTCGACGGCGGCATCGGCGGCGCGTACGTCACCCCGCTGTAGGCCCTGACGAGGTGATCCGTAGGCTTGGCCCCCGCAACTGAGAAACAGGTAAGAACGGGGGCCGGGCCGATGGACGGCACGAACGGAACGACAGGTCGAAGAATGCGCTCGGGGGCGGTCGCCCTCGGCCTGGTGAGCACCCTCGCCCTGGCGCTGACCTCCTGCGGCAGCGAGCCGGACCGGCGCTGCGTGGACACCACCAACTACCGGAACGTCGCCGACAAGCTGTGCAACAGCGAGCCGGACGGCGGCGTCGGCGACAGTGATCGCTACGAGTGGTACCAGCAGGGAGGCAACTCAAGCTACGTCAACGGCTACCACCGCTACTACGGCAGCGGCGGCAGCCGGCTCACCACCGGCAGGGGTTCCACCGGCGGCGAGGACGGCGGCGGGGACGGCGGCGGCGAGGGCATCACCAGGGGCGGCCTCGGCGGCCACAGCGGCAGCGGCCACGGGGGCTGAGCACGATGGAACGCCACCGGATCGAACCGCGCCGGGACTGGCAGCGGACCGTCGAGGAGCAGGGGCTGGTCTACCCGCTCACCCGCTACCCCGACGACAGCCTCCGCCCCTACTGGGACGAGTCCGCCTACTACCGCTTCAGCCTCGCCGAGATCGAGGCGCTGGAGGCGACCGTCGACGAGCTCCACGCCCTGTGCCTGGAGGCCGCCGCGCACATCGTCGCCCGGGACCGCTTCGCCGAACTCGGGATCACCGACCCCCGGGTGGTCGCCCTGATCCGCGAGTCCTGGCACCGCCGCAGCGAACAGCCGAGCCTCTACGGGCGCTTCGACCTGCGCTACGACGGTCGCGGACCGGCCCAGCTGCTGGAGTACAACGCCGACACCCCCACCAGCCTGGTCGAGGCGGCGAGCCCGCAGTGGTTCTGGATGGAGGAGCGGTTCCCCGGCGCGGACCAGTGGAACTCGCTGCACGAACGGCTGGTCGCCGCCTGGCGCCGACAGGCCCACCTCCTGCCGCCCGGTCCGGTGCACTTCGCCCACTCCGAGGTGGACGAGCTCGGCGAGGACCGGATGACCACCGCCTACCTGATGGAGACCGCCCGCCAGGCCGGTCTGGCGACGGCTCCGGTCCCGGTGGAGTCCATCGGCTGGGACGCGGCCGGCTGCCGCTTCGTCGACCTCGAACTGCGCCCGATCCGCAGCATCTTCAAGCTCTACCCCTGGGAATGGCTGGTCAGCGACGAGTTCGGCGGCCATGTCGTGGACAGCGCGAGCCTCGACGGCGCGGCCCTCGACGGTTCCCCGGCGGCCGGCCGCACCGACGGCTACCGCCGCGCCGCGCGCACCTGCTGGATCGAGCCCGCCTGGAAGATGCTGCTGTCCAACAAGGCGCTGCTGGCCGTGCTCTGGGAGCTCAATCCCGGCCACCCCAACCTGCTGCCCGCCCACCTCGACGGTCCCCGGCTGCTGAAGTCCTACGCCGCCAAGCCGCTGCTCGGCCGCGAGGGGGCGGGCATCAGCCTGGTCGGCGCGGGTGTACCCGCCGCCCCGCTCGACCCCGACCAGGCCTACTGCTGGCAGCAGCTCGCCCCGCTCCCGGTCTTCGACGGCAACCATGTCGTCCTCGGCGCCTGGACCGTGGACGGCGAGGCGGCCGGACTCGGCATCCGCGAGTCCGCCGGACCGGTCACCGACGAGTACGCCCGGTTCCTGCCGCACGTCATCATCGACTGATCGGCGACGGGCCTCCCGGAACGCGGAGCGAGGTGCGCATTCCGCACAGGATGCGCACCTCGCCGGTCACCGCGACGCGTCAGTTGTGGCCGTAGCGCTTCTGCTTCTTGTGCGCCACCGGCTCGGACGCGGACGGCATCCGCATCGGCTCGGCCGCCTTCATCTCCGGGTCCTGGGCGTACTCAGAGGAGTGCGCTCCGGCGGAGTGCGTACCGGCGTTGGCGAGGACGCGCTGCTTGCGTTCGCGGTTCTTGACCTTCGACATGAGATGTCTCCTGCTGGTCTAGGTTGCCGCACCCGCCTCCGTCGGCAGGTGCATTTCCACCGTCGCAGCCCGGGAGTTGGCCCGCATCTCGGAGCGCTACGGAGCGTGACCGGCGGTCGGCGGTGAGAGCATCCGGTGCCACATTCTCAGCGGATCCTCAGCCGGGATTGACCACTTGTTTATAGGACAAGCCATAGATTGCGGCCTGTGAGTACGACAACACCTGCCGGCTGGTACCCGGATCCCAAGCCGAGCGATCCCGTCAACCCCGGTCAGCGGTGGTGGAACGGCACCGACTGGACCGTCAGCACCAAGCCCGAGACGGTGCTGCCCGTCGCCGCGCCCAAGGTGCGCAAGCGCCGCCCGGCGCTGGTCGCCGGCGCGGTCGCCGCCATCCTCGGACTCGGGGTCGGATCGCTCGCCACGTACCTGATCATGGACGGCAACTCCTCCAGCAACAGCAGCAGCTCGGCCGCCCAGAGCCACGGCTTCGGCAGCGGCGGCAGCGGCGGTGCCGGCGGCCAGAATCCCTTCGGGGAGGGCGGCTCGGGCTCGGGCGGCTCCGGTTCCGGTGGTTCGGGCTCGGGTGGTTCGGGCGGCTCGGGCTCGGGCGGTTCCGGCGGCTCGTCCACGGGCAGCAATGTGGCGGTGGACATGGCGAACGGGATCACCCTGCCGGATCCCGGCAGCGGCTGGACCGGCGGCACTGTCACCGGCGGCTTTGCCGAGCTGAGCTACGGCTCCTACAAGTGCACCCAGGCCAGCGCCGGCTGCTCCCTGGCCGGAGTCTCGACCAGCACGCTGAAGATCCCCGCCAGCGGCGGGGTCCAGGCGGCGGCCGAGGCCGACATGCCCGGCGCGGTCAGCAGCGCCTACGGCACGGTCACCGGCCACAAGCAGCTGGAGGCACAGTCGGTGACCGTGGCCGGACAGTCCGGCTACCTGATCCGCTGGCAGGTCGACGCCAAGGTCGGCAACAACGGCACCGTCGAGGACGTGGTCTTCCCGAACGCGGCCGGCACCGCCTATGTCGCCGTCCACTTCGGGTTCGACATCGCCGCCAAGGCCCCGGCCGTCTCGCTGATGGACACCATCGTCGCCGGCATCCAGCAGTACAGCGGCAACACCGGCGGCAGCACGGGCCCGGGAACCACCTCCTGACCCGCCGCCCCTGGCACGCCGAGCAGCCGCCCACCGGAATCCTGGTCCGGTGGGCGGCTGCTCGGTCGTCCGGGGCCGGGCGCTCAGGAGCGGCGGTGCGCGCCCTTGCTGCGGTAGGAGAGGCCGCCGATCAAGAAGATCACTGTGCCGGCGAAGATGGCGATCACGGCCAGTGAGAACAGGATGATTTCCAGCACCTTCACGGGGGCCTCCTCCGGCCGGTGCACGGGTGGAGATCGGCGGTGCGCCGTGGGCCCAACCCTAGGTCGACCGCACCGGACCGGCCACTCGGCGCCGGCGCCGGAGGAGGAGGCTCAGAGGAAGGTCTTGCCCTCGCCGCGGTAGGTCGGCACGGTCTCCACCACCCGGTCGCCCTGGACCAGCTGCAACTCGGCGAAGCGCTCGCACAGTTCACCGGCCTTGGCGTGCCGGAACCAGACCCGGTCGCCGATCAGCAGGTCGTCCGCGGCCGGGCCCAGCAGCGGGGTCTGCACCTCGCCCGCGCCCTCCTGGGGGTCGTAGCGCAGGCCCTCCGGCAGGTGGGGGACGGGTGAGCGGTCCTGGCCGGCCGCACCCGAGGCGGGGTAGCCGCCGCCGAGCACCGTCACCACGCCGACCCCGGGCCGCCGGACCACCGGCTGGGCGAACAGCGCCGCCGGGCGCCCGTGGAACGAGCGGTAGTTGTCGAACAGCCGGGGGACGTAGAGGCCGGAGCCGGCCGCCACCTCGGTCACCGCGTCCTCCGCGACCGTGCTCTCCACACTGCCGGTGCCGCCGCCGTTGACGAACTCCAGGTCCACCACCCGGCGCAGGGCGCGTACCGTCCCGGCGCGCCGCTGGGCCAGCTCCGCGCGGGCCGTGCGCTGCATCAGCTGGACCATCCGCGAGCGGAACGGCCGTCCGGCGATGCTGTCGCCGACGCCCGCGACATGGCCCTCGTAGGCCATCAGCCCGACCACCCGGAAACCGGGACGCTGCTGCACCAGCTCGGCGAAGGCGGCCACCGCCTCCGGCGTCCGCAGCGGCGAGCGCCGGGCGCCGATCCGGACCCTGCCGCCGAGCAGCCGCAGCGCGGTGTCCAGCTCCAGGCAGACCCGGATCTCCTCGGTCCCGCCGTCCCTGGCCGCGTCCACCAGGTCGAGCTGGGCCGGGTCGTCCAGCAGCACCGAGATGGCGCCCGCCAGCTTGGGGTCGGCGGCCAGCTCGGCGTAGCCGGCCCGGTCCGCCGAGGGGTAGGCCAGCAGGATGTCCTCGAAGCCCGCCCGCGCCAGCCAGATGGACTCGGCCAGGGTGAAGCTCATGACGCCCTGGAAGCCGTCCGTCCGCAGCACCCGTTCCAGCAGTGCGCGGCAGCGGACCGACTTGCTGGCCACCCGGACCGGCTTGCCGTTCGCCCGGCGCACCAGGTCGGCGGCGTTGGCGTCGAAGGCGTCCAGGTCCACGATCGCCAGCGGCGCGTCGAGGTGGGCGGTGGCCCGGTCGTACCGAGCCCGGTCGGCGGAAGGCGTGGTGGTCACCATGGGCGAAGACTGCCACAGCACCCGTACCGACCGGTAGGTCCTGGCCGCAGCTGTCGAACCGTCAGCTGGTTCCCAGTGAACCGGCAGCCGCCTGGGCCACCGACTGCACCAGCGAGATGCCGCCCGACTCGGAGGTGTTTCCGTCGGAGACCACCGCGATCAGCAGCTGGTGCCCGTCGCGCTGGACCTCGCCGATGCTGTTGATCACCCACAGGCCGGTCGCGGACCGGGGCAGCCAGCCGTTCTTGACCGCGTAGTCGTTCCCGCTGGCGGCGGCGCTGACGCCCCAGCGCTGGTCGCTCTCGACCTGGGCCAGCAGCCCCTGGATGTAGGAGCGGGAGGCCGGGGAGAGCAGCGAGTCGCCGGTGAACACCTGCCGGAGCAGGGTCAGCTGGTCGGCGGCGGTGGTCGTGGTGAGCCCCCAGTTGCCCTCGGTGCCGCCGCTGGTCGAGGTCAGCCCGAAGCGCTGGTTGGCCGCGTTCAGGCCGCTCTCCTGGCCGATGTCGAGCCACAGCGCGCTGGCCGAGTCGTTGTCGCTGTTCTCGATCATCGTGGTGGCCAGTGACTCCTGCTCGGCGGTGAGCGTGGTGCCCTGGTCCTGGGCCTGGAGCAGCAGCGTCGAGAGGATGTCCACCTTGACGATGCTGGCGGTGGCGAAGGCGTGTCCGGCCGCGCCGTAGCTCAGCGTCCGGCCGGTGCTCAGGTCGGTGACGGCGACCGAGACCGCGGTCGGACTCTGGGCCTGGGCGACGGCGGCGAGCAGCGCGGCGTCCGGGGTCGGCGACGGCGTCGGCGTCGGCGTCGGCGCGGGGCTCGGGCTCGCGGAGGCGGTCGGTGTCGCGGCCTCGGACGGCGCGGCCGCCTCGGACGGCGCCGCGGACGAGGACTTGGCTGCTGCGGTGGGAACGGAGTGGGCCACGGAGGTCATTGTGTCGGTCCGCGTGGCCGAACGGGCACGCCCCTGCAGCAGCAGTACGGAGAGCAGGCCGACGAGGGCGACCAGGCTCACCGCGCCGAGCAGCCTCGCCCGGGAAACGCTTCGGATGGACATGACCGAGACGCTAGTAAGGGCCGCTTTGAGGAGACTGAAGAACTAATGGGTAGTTCCTGATACTTGCGACCGATCCTCGGAGCGGGCTCGGTGCGGGCTGGGCGCCCGCTGGGGATCGGCTACGCTGCACCGGGTGCAGCGCAAGAACATCCCTGACCCGGGGTTCGCGGGTGACGACGGCTCGGCCGACCCCCGGCTCGCGGAGGCCCTGGCCCGCCAAGCGGCCGACCCCTCGCCCGAGCACGAGAGCGAGCTGCTGGCCGCCCTGGTCGGGGCCCGGCTGATGGTGCCGATCGTGGCGGTCCTCGGCGAGGTCGAGACCGACGCCGACGGACTGAAGCACGACAAGTCCAGCGACATGGCGGTGCCCACCATCAACACGCCGGACGGGCGCAAGGGCCTGCCGGCGTTCACCTCGCTGGAGGCGCTGGCCCGCTGGCGGGCGGACGCCAGGCCCGCGCCGGTCCCGGCCGCGCAGGCGGTGCAGGCGGCCTGGTCGGAGCGGGCCGACGCGCTGCTGATCGACCTGGCCGGACCGGCCTTCTACGAGCTCTCCGGCGCCGCCATGCGCGCCGTGGCCGAGGGCAGGGCGATGGTCCCGCCGCTGCGCGACCCGGCGGTCGCGGAGGCGGTGCGGGCGCTGCTGGCCGGGTTCCCGCTGGTGCTCCGCGCCCACCTGCTGCCCAGCGAGCGCACCGATGCCATGCTGGCGCTGGTCCCGGACCCGGCGGCGGACCCCGCCGCGCTCGGCCCGGAGGCGCAGCGGCTGGCCGCGGCGCTGGCCGGGGACCAGCTGCTGCGGATCCGGCTGGACCGGGGGCTCGACCTGGCCGTGGTGCCGGCCTCTCCGGCCGAGCCCGCCGACCCGGTGTACGTCCGGCAGGTCTAGCCGTAGACGGGCCCGGTGAACTTCTCGCCCGGGCCGTTGCCCGGCTCGTCCGGGACCAGCGAGGCCTCGCGGAAGGCGAGCTGGAGCGACTTCAGACCGTCCCGGAGCGGGGCCGCGTGGAAGTTGCTGATCTCCGGGGCGCCGGCGGTGACCAGCCCGGCCAGGGCGGTGATCAGCTTGCGGGCCTCGTCGAGGTCCTTGTGCTGCTCGCCGTCCTCGGCGAGGCCGAGGTTGACGGCCGCCGCGCTCATCAGGTGCACCGCGACGGTGGTGATCACCTCAACCGCCGGGACGTCGGCGATGTCGCGGGTCAGGTCGTCGAAGTCGGAGCCCGCGGTGTCGGACGACTGGGGTGACTCGGGCTGGCTGCTCATGGGGAGACTCGCTTCGCTGCAGGTGACCGCGCCTCTCTGGGGCGCAGTATCTCTGGGTCGCCAGTCTGCCCGATGGGTCGGCCGGGGCGGAAAAGAGGGAGGAACGGGCGGATTCTGCACCACTCCCGGACGCTGCTATGCTTACTACTGACCGGCCGGGTACAGCCACGCCTCCGCAAGGGGAGCGAGGAGGACCCCGGCCCGCAAGTGGAGGCTCCCCTCCCACCCGCATCGACCCAAGGGTCGTCGGGTTCCGGTCGGACAGTCCGCACTCCGGTGCGTGATCGTCCTCGTGTGCGCTGCCGACTCTACCGTTGGCAGTGCCGTGCCCGGTCTGTGTGGAGCCCCGCCTGTGTGTCATGCGGGGCTTTTTTCGTGCCCGCGGTAGGCGCCTCGCGCGGCACCGCGGCACGAATGAAGCCCTGTGTGGCGGTAACCAGTCCGCTGTTCACGCGACTGCCGTCGGCAGTCGCGAGGTGCAACCGAGGAGGATCCATCAGCACCGAGCCCCGCATCAACGACCGGATTCGCGTCCCTGAGGTGCGACTCGTCGGTCCCAGTGGCGAGCAGGTCGGCATCGTGCCGCTGGCCAAGGCCCTGGAACTTGCGCAGGAGTACGACCTGGATCTGGTCGAGGTCGCGGCGACCGCCCGGCCGCCGGTGTGCAAGCTCATGGACTACGGCAAGTTCAAGTACGAGTCCGCCATGAAGGCCCGTGAGGCGCGCAAGAACCAGGCGCACACGGTCATCAAGGAGATGAAGCTCCGCCCCAAGATCGACCCGCACGACTACGACACCAAGAAGGGTCACGTCGTTCGGTTCCTCAAGCAGGGTGACAAGGTCAAGATCACGATCATGTTCCGTGGTCGTGAGCAGTCCCGCCCCGAGCTGGGCTTCCGGCTTCTGCAGCGACTTGCCTCGGACGTTGAGGAGTTGGGCTTCATCGAGTCCAACCCCAAGCAGGACGGCCGGAACATGATCATGGTTCTGGGCCCGCACAAGAAGAAGACCGAGGCGATGGCCGAGGCCCGCGAGGCAGCAGCCATCCGCAAGGCCGAGCGTCAGGGCCGCCCGGCCGAGGGCGACGAGGTCGACGACCTCGACGAGCAGGTGCTCGACGAGACCGTCGAGGCTGACGACGAGGTCGAGGCGGCCGACGAGGCAGCCGACGACGTCGTCGAGGCCGCCGAGGTCGTCGAGACCGAGGAGACCCCGGAGGCGGCAGCCAGCTAGGCTGCCGCGTCCACCCCGGTTCTCCGGCACCCGCCGGAGAACCCAGGAGATCCACAAGCGTTCCCGTCCGCGCCCCGGCGCTCGGACGGGAGCGGACCGACGAGGAGAGTACGGCGACATGCCGAAGAACAAGACGCACTCCGGTGCCAGCAAGCGCTTCAAGATCACTGGCTCCGGCAAGGTGCTGCGCCAGCGCGCCGGCCGTCGTCACCTGCTCGAGCACAAGTCGTCCACGCTGACCCGTCGCCTGGCCGGCACGGTCGAGGTGGCCCCGGCTGATGTCAAGAAGGTCAAGAAGCTTCTCGGCAAGTGATCTTGCGCCTCGCGCAGATCCCCTCGATCCATTCGTACCGGGCCATGTGAAACCGACCGTGGCCCTCACCAAGGAGTAACAAGTGGCACGCGTCAAGCGGGCAGTAAACGCCCACAAGAAGCGCCGGGTCGTCCTCGAGCGCGCCAGCGGTTACCGCGGCCAGCGTTCGCGTCTGTACCGTAAGGCGAAGGAGCAGCTGCTGCACTCCTTCACTTACAACTACAACGACCGGAAGAAGCGCAAGGGCGACTTCCGTCAGCTGTGGATCCAGCGCATCAACGCTGCGGCCCGTGCCAACGGCATGACCTACAACCGCCTGATCCAGGGCCTGAAGGTCGCCAACGTCGAGATCGACCGCAAGATGCTGGCCGAGCTGGCCGTGCACGATGCCACCGCGTTCTCCGCGCTGGTCGAGGTTGCGCAGAAGGCCCTCCCGGCCGACGTGAACGCGCCCCGCGTCGCCGCCGACGCCGCCTGATCCAGCTCCCCGAGCTGATCACGCGTCACGCAGCACCGCAGTACTTCCGGGCCCGCAGGGGGAACACCCCCTGCGGGCCCCTGCGTTGACCGCCTCCGCCCCCGCCTGCACCGCTCCCCGGTCCGCCCTCCGCTGCCCGCCTGCCCGTCGAAGCGAGAACCGCGATGCCCCTGCCGTACACCCCCGAGCTCACCTCGCTGCGCTCGCCGAGGGTCAGCGCCGCCCGCCGCCTCTCCCGCCGCGTCCAGCGGACCAAGGAGCGCCGCTTCGTCGCCGAGGGACCGCAGGCGGTCCGCGAGGCCGTGGCCTACGGGACGGTTCCGGGCAGCGGCGGCGAGCACGCGGTGGTCGAGATCTATGTCACCCGGGAGGCCGCCGAGCGCCACGCGGACCTGCTCGCGGAGGCCCACGGCGCCCGGGTGCCGGTGCTCACCGCCACCGACGAGGTGATCGCGGCCGTCTGCCAGACGGTGACCCCGCAGGGCATCGCCGCCGTCTGCCGCTTCGTCGACACGCCCTTCGCCACGGTGCTGGCCGCCCGGCCCAAGCTGGTCGCGGTGCTGGCGCACGTCCGCGACCCGGGGAACGCGGGGACGGTGCTGCGCACCGCCGACGCGGCCGGCGCGGACGCGGTGGTGCTCACCGACGCCTCGGTCGACCTCTACAACCCGAAGGCGGTCCGGGCCTCGGTCGGCAGCCTCTACCACCTGCCGGTCGCGGTCGGGGTGCCGGTCGAGGAGGCCGTCGCCGGGCTGCGCGCCGCCGGGGTGCGGATCCTCGCCGCGGACGGCGCGGGCGAGCGCGACCTGGACGCCGAACTCGACGACGGCACCCTGTCCACGCCCACCGCCTGGGTCTTCGGCAACGAGGCCTGGGGCCTGCCCGAGCCCACGCGTGCGCTGGCGGACGAGGTGGTGCGGGTGCCGATCCACGGTCACGCCGAGAGCCTCAACCTGGCCACGGCCGCCGCCGTCTGCCTCTACGCCTCCGCGCGCGCCCAGCGTGCCTCCGGCGGTTGCCGCGGCTGAGCCGATTTTCGCTAGGGTGGCCACCGGAGGGGTGGCGATGACGGTGACCGAGGACAGCGGCGAGGAGATCCTGCCGGCGCGGCCGGACGCACCCGTCCGGGCCGGCCCGGCGGGCGTTGCCGACGGGCTGCTGCTGCCCGCCGAGGAACACCCCGACGGCCTGGTCGTCGCCGACGCCGACGGCCGGGTGGTCTGCTTCAACGCCGCCGCCGTCCGGATCAGCGGGATACCCGCCGCCGCCGCCCTGGGCCGCAGTCTCGCCGAGGCGCTGCCGCTGGAGGACCTGGAGGGCCGGCGCTGGTGGCAGCTGACCGACCCGTACGGCGGACTGACGATCCGGACCCGGCAGCCCGAGCGCAACCTGCTGCTGCCCGGCGGCCGCGAGGTCCTGGTCTCCGCCCGGTTCCTGCGGGCCGACGGCCGGACCGGGGCGGTGCACCGGGTGGTGGTCGCGCTGCGTGGCACCGAGGCCAGACGGCGGACCGAGCGCAGCCACGCCGAGCTGATCGCCACCGTCGCCCATGAACTGCGCTCCCCGCTGACCAGCGTCAAGGGCTTCACCGCGACCCTGCTGCAGAAGTGGGAGCGGTTCACCGACGACCAGAAGCGGTCGATGCTGGAGACCGTGGACGCCGACGCCGGCCGGATCACCCGGCTGATCGCCGAACTGCTCGACATCTCCCGGATCGACGCCGGACGCCTTGAGGTGCACCGGCAGCAGGTGGACCTGCCGGCGGCGGTGCGCCGCCACGTCGAGGGCAAGAAGGCCGCCGGGGTGCCGGCCGAGCGCTTCAGCATCCAGGTCGACGAGCCGCTGCCGCCGCTCTGGGCCGACGCCGACAAGATCGACCAGGTGCTCGGCAACCTGCTGGAAAACGCGGTGCGCCACGGCGAGGGAACTGTCACCATCGAGGTCAGGCCCACCATGGCGGCACTCGCGCCGGGGCAGCGACGGGAAGGACTGGCGGTGACCGTGAGCGACCAGGGCCCGGGCATCCCCGAGGAGTCCATCCCGCGCGTCTTCACCCGCTTCTGGCGCGGCAGCAAGCGCGGCGGCACCGGCCTCGGCCTCTACATCGTCAAGGGCATCGTCGAGGCCCACGGCGGCGTGATCGCCGTCGACCGGGGCCCCGGCGGCGGCGCCAGGTTCCGATTTATCCTGCCTGCGGGCCTCCCCGAGTTCATGGTCTGAGCGGATCGCGGCCCCACCGGCCGTGACCCCCGCCGACCGGATCCCGGCCGGACCCCCGCAGGCCCGCCCCCACCGCACGCGTATCGAGGGCCGGGAGTGGCATCCGCCGATCCCGGTAGACTCGGCCCTTGGCGTTGTCCGACGCCACACGCGGCCCCGCCGCGGACACCCCGGCCCGTGTTCACGGGAGCAGGATGCCCGCCGCAGGACTGCGCGCGGGCCGGGTACCCCACCGCCAGCCACCCGAGCAGAACCATGCCGGAGCACGGGAAGAGAGAGATGTCCGCACCGAACAAGTCCTACGACCCGGTCGAGGTTGAGGCGTTGAAGCCCGAGGAGATCGAGCGCCTGCGCGACGAGGCCCTCGCGGCCTTCGCCGCCGCCGGCGACCTCGCCGCGCTGCAGGAGGCCAAGGTCGCCCACAGCGGCGACCGCTCCCCGCTGGCGCTGGCGAACCGCGAGATCGGCGCGCTGCCGCCGCAGGCCAAGGCCGAGGCCGGGAAGCGCGTCGGCGCCGCCCGAGGCGCCGTCAACAAGGCCTTCGCGGCCCGGCTGGTCGAGCTGGAGGCCGAGCGCGACGCCCGGGTCCTGGTCGAGGAGGCCGTGGACGTCACGCTGCCCTACGACCGCGCCCCGCGCGGCGGCCGGCACCCGCTGACCACGCTCTCCGAGCGCCTTGCCGACATCTTCACGGCCATGGGCTACGCCGTCGCCGAGGGCCCCGAGGTCGAGGCCGAGTGGCTCAACTTCGACGCCCTGAACATGGGCCCGGACCACCCCGCGCGCTCCACCCAGGACACCTTCTTCCTGCAGGACGCGGACTCTGTCGTGCTCCGCACCCACACCTCCGGCGTGCAGATCCGCACCATGCTGGCCAGCGCCGAGCCGCCGGTCTACGCGATCTGCCCCGGCCGGGTGTTCCGCTCCGACGAGCTGGACGCCACCCACACCCCGGTGTTCAACCAGATCGAACTGATCGCCGTGGACGAGGGCCTGACCATGGCCGACCTCAAGGGCACGCTCGACCACATGGTCGTCTCGCTCTTCGGCGAGGGCATGACCACCCGGCTGCGCCCCAACTACTTCCCCTTCACCGAGCCGTCCGCCGAGATGGACATGGTGTGCTTCAACTGCCGCGGCGAGTCCGTCGGCAACCCCGACCGGCCCTGCCGCACCTGCTCCTCCGAGGGCTGGATCGAGCTCGGCGGCTGCGGCATGGTCAACCCGCGGGTGCTCATCGCCTGCGGCATCGACCCCAACAAGTACAGCGGCTTCGCCTTCGGCTTCGGCATCGAGCGGCTGCTGATGTTCCGGCACAACGTCGAGGACATGCGAGACATCGTGGAGGGTGACGTCCGCTTCACCCTTCCGTTCGGGATGGAGATCTGATGCGCGTCCCGCTTTCCTGGCTGCGGGAGTACGTCGACCTGCCCGCCGGCACCACCGGCCGCGACCTGGCCGAGAAGCTGGTCCGGGCCGGCCTGGAGGTCGAGACCGTCGAGCAGCTCGGCGGCGACCTCAAGGGCCCGCTGGTGGTCGGCAAGGTCCTCGCGATCGAGGAGCTCACCGGCTTCAAGAAGCCGATCCGCTACTGCCAGGTCGACGTCGGCGACGCGAACGGCACCGGCGAGCCGCAGAACATCGTCTGCGGCGCCCGGAACTTCGCGGTCGGCGACAAGGTCGTCGTGGTGCTCCCCGGCGCGGTCCTGCCCGGACCGTTCCCGATCGCCGCGCGCGCCACCTACGGCCACACCTCCGAGGGCATGATCTGCTCGGCCCGCGAGCTGGGCATGGGCGACGACCACGACGGCATCATCGTGCTGCCGCCGGAGTTCGAGCCCGGCACCGATGCCATCGAGCTGCTGCAGCTGGTCGACGAGGTGCTGGACATCGCCGTCACCGCCGACCGCGGCTACTGCCTGTCGGTGCGCGGCGTCGCCCGCGAGGCCGCCATCGCCTACGGCCTGCCGCTCAGCGACCCGGCGCTGCTGGACACCCCGGCGCCCAACTCCTACGGCCCGCCCGTCGTGGTGCAGGACCCGGCCGGCTGCGACCGCTTCACCGCGCGCAGCGTGATCGGGCTCGACCCCGGCGCGCTGTCCCCGATCTGGATGCAGCGACGCATCCAGAAGGCCGGGATGCGGCCGATCTCGCTGACCGTCGACATCACCAACTACGTGATGCTGGAGCTCGGCCAGCCACTGCACGCCTACGACCGCAGCCGGATCGACGGCGCGATCACGGTCCGCCGCGCCCAGCCCGGCGAGAAGCTCACCACCCTGGACGACGTGGTCCGCACCCTCGACCCCGAGGACCTGCTGATCTGCGACAACTCCGGCCCGATCGGCATCGCCGGGGTGATGGGCGGTGAGGGCACCGAGATCGCCGCCCCGGTGTTCGACCCCGAGACCGGTCTGGCGAGCGGCACCACCGAGGTCGTCATCGAGGCCGCGCACTTCGCGCCGGTCTCCATCGCCCGCACCGCGCGCCGGCACAAGCTGCCCTCCGAGGCGGCCAAGCGCTTCGAGCGCGGGGTCGACCCGGAGGCCGGCCGGGCCGCCGCCCAGCGCGCCGTGGACCTGCTGGTCCTGGTCGCCGGCGGCACCGCCGAGGCCGGGGTCACCGAGGTCGTCGCCGAGTACCCGGCGCACACCATCGCCATCGCCGCCGACCACCCCGACCGGGTCGCCGGTCAGGAGTACGGCCGCGAGACCGTGGTCCGCCGGCTGCAGGAGGTCGGCTGCACCGTCGAGGGCGGCGACGTCCTGGTGGTCACCCCGCCGAGCTGGCGGCCCGACCTGACCGACCCCAACGACCTGGCGGAGGAGGTCATCCGGCTGGAGGGCTACGCCGAGCTGCCCTCCACCCTGCCCAGCGTCCCGGCCGGACGCGGGCTGACCGAGGCGCAGCGGCTGCGTCGGCGCACCGGCCTGGCCCTGGCCGGGGCCGGCTACGTCGAGGTGCTGAACTACCCGTTCCTCGGCGAGGCCGCCCTGGACGCCCTCGGCCTGGACGCGGACGACCCGCGCCGCGCCACCGTCGAGCTCGCCAACCCGATCTCGGACGAGGAGCCGGCGCTGCGCACCACGCTGCTGCCGGGCCTGCTGGCGGCGCTGCGCCGGAACACCGGCCGGGGGACGACCGACGTGGCGCTGTTCGAGCAGGGCCTGGTCTTCCGGACCGACGGGACCGACCGTGCGTCGCTGTTCCACGCCCCGCGGCTGCCGGTCGACCGCCGTCCCACGGACGAGGAGATCGCGCAGCTGAACGCGGCGCTGCCGCGTCAGCCGCACCGGGTCGCCACCGTCCTGGCCGGCCACCGCGAGCCGGAGGGCTGGTGGGGCAAGGGCCGCCCGGCGACCTGGGCCGACGCGGTCGAGTCGGCCCGCACGGTGGCCGAGGCCGCCGGGGTCGAGCTGACCGTCCGCCAGGCGCAGTACGCGCCCTGGCACCCGGGCCGCTGCGCCGCGCTGTACGCGGGGGACCGGCTGGTCGGCCACGCCGGCGAGCTGCACCCGCGCGTGGTCAAGGCGCTGCACCTGCCGGAGCGCACCTGCGCGATGGAGCTGGACGTCGACCTGCTCACCCAGGACGGTCCCCGCAAGGTCGAGGGCCCGAAGATCTCCGGGTTCCCGGTCGCCACCCAGGACGTCGCCCTGGTCGTGGCCGAGGACGTCCCGGCCGCCGAGGTCGAGGCGGCGCTGCGGGCCGGCGCCGGTCCGCTGCTGGAGTCGATCCGGCTGTTCGACGTCTACACCGGTGAGCAGCTGGGCGCGGGCCGCAAGTCCCTCGCCTACGCGCTGCGCTTCCGGGCGGCCGACCGCACGCTGACGGCGGACGAGGCGAGCGGGGCCCGTACGGCCGCGATCGCCGAGGCCGTGGCCCGTACCGGGGCCGCGCTGCGCGGCTGAGCCGCGCCGGACGACCGCGAAGGCCCGCCCCCCTCTCCGGAGGGGGGCGGGCCTTCGCGCTGTTCAGGGCCGCTGTCGTCGCAGGGCCGCTGTCGGTTCCGGCTGCCGTCTCACGCCCGCAGGTGGTTGACGTGGTAGACGGCCTGGTCGAGCAGTTCCGCGACATGGTGGTCGTAGAGGTCGTAGACCACCGAGCGGCCCCGGCGCTCGCCCACGACCAGGTCGAGGTTGCGCAGCAGCCGCAGCTGGTGCGAGCAGGCGGACTGCTCCATGGCCACGGCCGTGGCCAGTTCGTTCGCCGCGCAGGGGCCCTCGCGCAGCCGGGCCAGGATCAGCAGCCGGGAGGGCGTGGCCAGGGCCTGCATGGTCGCGGCGACCTTGGCGGCGTTGCCGGCGTCCAGCCGCGCGGGCGGGACGCTGTGGGCGGGGGCGTCGTGGATCGAGGTGTCGCGGACCGGGGTGTCGCGGACCGGGGCGTCGCCGTCGGGTGCTCGGTCAGGCGCGGTGGTCGTCTCGGGGCCCATACCCGTCATCATACAAGAGACACTTGGACAAATGAAGGACTGTTCATGTGTTCCTGTGTTGCGCCCGCTGCGCCCAGGCCATGACGGAACGATTCAACGTGGCGTGGAAGCCGCCGCCGTCGGACAGCCGCTGCTGCTCCAGCAGCCAGCCCTCGGCCCGCTGCTGACCGATCGCCCGCTCGGCGACCGCACGTTCGGCCGCCCGGCGCAGCGAGATCACCAGGTCGAGCTCGGTCAGCGACGCGTACACCGCGAGCTCCACCTCGATCCGGACGTCCACGAAGCCGGCAGCGTTCAGCAGCCGTCGCAGCCGCCGCCCCATGTCCCGCTGGGCGATGCCCGCGCCCACCCGGGCGCCGACCGCCGCGGCGGTCTCCGGGTCGGCCGAGTCGACCGTGAACGAGGCCCAGTCCGGCTCGGAGACGGCGATCCGGCCGCCGTCCGGCCGCAGCACCCGGTGCACCTCGGCGAGCACGGCGGCCGGGTCGGCGACATGCTGCAGCACCCGTTCGATCCGGCAGACGTCGAACGCGCCGTCCCGGAACGGCAGCCGCGCGCCGTCGGCCTGCGCCAGCCGGCACTCCAGGTCCTGGTCGGTCAGCCGGGCCCGGCTGGCCTGGAGCATCACCGCGCTGATGTCGACGCCGACCGCGGTCAGCCCGTCCTCCTCCAGCTGCGCCAGCTCGTGCCCCGCGCCGCAGCCCAGGTCGAGCACCCGCTCGCCGGGGCGCAGGCCGAGGCCCTCGCGCAGCCGGGCCCTCGGCCCGGCCAGCCCGCGCTGGGCGCGCTCCAGGTACTGGACCAGCCCCTGCGGGCGGGTGCTGCGGTCCACGTCGGAGAAGGTGCTCATGGCGGCTCCCGGGCGGGCGCCCAGGCGGTCGGCTCCCGCGAGGCTGCTTCCCGATGGTCTCTTCCATCCCGGTCCCGCCAGTCGCGTCGGTCGGCATTCTGCCGTACGGCCGGTCGGCCGCGCAGCCGCTCGGGGAACGGGAGCGGAGCGCCTCGTTTGTTAGGGTTCCTGCGGGCGTGATCGGGATCACGAAGGTGGTCGTGATCGGGAGGAGGACGGGGCGATGGCGGGACTGGCCGAGGTCACGGCGCTGCACTACCTGGTGCCGCTGCGTGCGGGCGGATCCGTGCCCGGGGTGGTCGAGACCGACGACCTGGGCACCTACGTCGTGAAGTTCACCGGCTCCGCGCAGGGACGCAAGGCGCTGGTGGCGGAGGTGATCGTCGGTGAGCTCGCCCGGCGGCTGGGGCTGCGCTTCCCCGACCTGGTGCTGGTCCACTTCGACCCGGAGGTGGCGAGCGCCGAGCCGGACCCCGAGGTCCAGGACATCCTCCGGGCCAGCGGCGGGCTCAACCTCGGCATGGACTACCTGCCGGGCGCGACCGACTTCACCCCTGAGTCGCTGACGGTGTCGTCGGCCGAGGCCGGCCGGGTGGTCTGGTTCGACGCCCTGGTCGGCAACGTCGACCGGACCGTGCACAGTCCCAACCTGATGGTCTGGCACGGGAAGCTCTGGCTGATCGACCACGGCGCGGCGCTGATCTTCCATCACCGCTGGTCGGGCGCGGAGGAGTCGGTGGCCAAGCCCTATCCGATGAGCGCCCACGCGCTGGGCGGCTTCGCCCCCGACGTCACGGCGGCGGACGCCGCGCTGGCCCCGCTGGTCACCCCGGAGCTCCTGCGCGAGGTGGTCGCGCTGGTCCCGGACGAGTGGCTGGTGGACGAGCCGGGATTCGACTCGCCGGAGCAGCTGCGCGAGGCCTATGTCGCCCACCTCGCCGCCCGCGCGGCCGGCTCCGCGACCTGGCTGCCGGAGGGCTTCGCCACTCCGGAGCAGCTCGCCCGGGCGGAGGCCGAACGCCAGGCGGCGACCCGCGCGGGCCGCCCGCCCTGGCTGCAGTACGTCCGGGGCTGAGCGGCCCGGGGCCGGTGCTGTGGGGTTCCGGCGTAGGTGGGGTGCCGGCGTAGGTGGGGTGCCGGTGTCGTGCCGTCAGTGCCGACGGCGGTCGCGGCGGCCGAAGCCGATCGCGGCGGTGATGGCGAGACCGCCGGCGAGCAGGGCCAGGGCGGCGGCCAGCACCGGCTCCAGGCTCGTCCCGGTGGGGGCGAGCGGTCCGCCGGAGCCCGAGGGCGAGGGCGAGGGCTCCGGCGGGGCGCCCGAGGAGTCGGTCGGGTGCGGGGTGGGGGTCCGGCTGTCGCTGGGTGAGGGCGAGGGTGAAGGGCTGGGGCTCTTGCTCTCGCTGGGGCTCGGGCTGGGACTGGGGCTGGGGCTCGGACTGGGGGAGCTCGACGAAGGGCTGGGGGAGGGCGTGATCGTCCTTTCGCAGTGGGCCTCGACCTCGCCGAGCCGGATGTCGGTGATCGGTCCGTCGTAGACCTCCTCGCCGGCCGGGTTCCGGAGGACCCCGGTGGCGACGATGTCGATCCAGGCGCGGGCCGTGTACACGCCGGGGGTCTGCCCGCCGCCGGCGGGCTCCTCGTGACGGGTGAACCGGACGGTGACGGTGTTGTTCGGGCCCAGGGTGGTCGGCTCGCCCAGCTCGGCCCCGGTCACGGTGAGGGTGGTGGTGCCGAGCGAGACGGGGTGGCCGAGGACGGCGATCAAGTTGGCCGCGGTCCGGGCGTAGGCCAGCGCGTAGGGGCCCACCGGCGGCGGGGTGCACTCGGCGTAGGTGTCCAGGGTGGCGACCGACCCCGAGGGCGGCAGGATGCTCACGAACTGGGCGTTGCCGATCCGCAGCGTCATCCCCGAGTTCTGGGACTGGGCGTAGACCTTGGCGCTGGTGTTGGAGGTGCGGCTGGTCTGGGCGCCGTCGATGGTGACGTAGGTGAGCACGTGGTCCGGGTCGGAGAAATCCCCGTTGTCGTCGGGGGCGTCGACGACATCGGACTCGGCGGTCCCGTAGGTCCCCTGGAACCCGACGGTCTTCAGCGCCGGGATGTCCGTGACCTGAAGCTGGATCAGTTTGGCGCTGGCGTACTGGCCGACGGCCGCCTCCGCTCCGTCGAGGCCGGCCAGCGACACCGCCAGGGCGGCCGCGACCGCGGCCGTCGCCGCGGCCAGCAGGGCGGCACGCGGGTGGCGGGGCGGGAGCGGGGCCGGGCGTACGACGGATCGACGGATGTGCTCTGCGGGCATTCGTGCAGTACAGGGCGGTGGCATCGGTGGCTGGGCCGAGCTGGCCCGGTCCGCCCTGGGACCCTCCTCCGGCTCGGCAGAGTATCCGTGTTGATCATGATGTATGACCCGTCGCGGCGGGACACGCGGCGGCATGCCCCGGATGGCCGTCCGCCCCTGGCTGCCCCTGGCTGCTGGGCCGGGGCCCGCTAGGCCGGAGGCTGCTCGGCGAGGGCCTTCTCGGCCAGGACGCGGGCGCGGTCGAGCGCCTCGGACGCGGGGCAGAGGACGTCCGGCAGGATGCCGGCGCCCTCCCAGTTGGTGCCGGAGACGGGGTTGACGGCGCGGCCGACCGGGATGGTGGCCTCCAGGTGCGGGTGCACGGTCCAGCCCTCGCGCGGGTGCGCGCCGCCGCCGGTCCGCTCGCCGACGACCACGGCCCGGCCGAGCTGCTGCAGGTCGTAGGTCAGCTCCTCGGCCCCGGAGAAGGTGCGGCTGCTGGTCAGGATGTAGAGCGGCTTGTCGGCGCCGTAGCGCGGGCCCGGGACGTACGGCAGGGTCCAGGACTGCTCCCGGCGCTCGTTCTCGCGCCAGTGCATGGTGTTGAGGTGGGTGCGCTCGTCGAACAGGTGGCTGCAGATGAAGGCGACGGTCTCCGGGTCGCCGCCCAGGTTCGCGCGGAGGTCGATGATCAGGGCCCGGGCCCGGGAGACCAGGGTGAGCGCGGCGCCGACCGGCTCGGCCGCCCACTCCAGCGGGAACAGGGTCGGCGCCAGCGTCAGCACGGCCGGGCCGTCGTCCAGCAGTTCCAGCTTGGGCACCCCGCCCAGCGAGGCGTCGAAGTCCCGGCGCATCCCCGCGAGCGCGGCGGCGCCCTGCTCCGGCGGCACCTGGATGGCGTGGTACTTCAGCCGGAGGTGCCGGTCGGCGTTGACGGACTGCAGGTCGGCGGTGACCAGCCGGCCCAACTCCTCGGCGCTGTCCACGTCGTAGCCGCCCTCGGCGAGGCGTCGGCGGAGCAGCTCGGCGAGCTGCTCGGCCACCTCGGGGAAGACGTAGTTCTCGGTGAGCAGTCGGGCGGTCTCTTCGACGATGGGGGCGGGGTGGAACTCTTCGGATGTCGTCATGAGTGAGAGTGAAGCACTGTGCTTGCGAAAGCGTCAAGAAAGTTAGACACTTGATCCATGGCCGATGAGCACCCTTCCGCCCCGCCCCTGCCCGCGCTGCCCCCCGCGCCGTCGGAGGAGGTCCAGCGGATTGACTCGCCCGAGCAGTACGCGGCGCTGGCCCATCCGCTGCGGCAGCGGCTGCTCTTCGTGCTGGGGCTCCAGTCGGCCACGATCAGCCAGCTCGCGGCGCAGCTCGACGCGAAGAAGGGCAATGTGGCCCACCACCTCAAGGTGCTGCGCGAGGCCGGGCTGGTCCATGTCGCCGAGACCCGGCAGGTCCGCGGCGGCACCGAGCAGTACTACCGGCGCTCGGCCCGCCGGATGATCGTCGCCGACCCGCAGGCGGCCGGCACCGCCGCGATGCTGGGCGCGGTCGCCCAGGAGCTGGACCGCTCGCCCCGCGAGCACAGCCTGGTCCTGCGCCACCTGCGGCTCGGGCCGGAGAAGGCCCGGCAGCTCGCCGAGCTCCTGACCCGACTGGTCGACGAGGCCGAGGAGGACGGCGAGGACCAGCCGGTCCACGGCGTGCTGGTGACGGTCTACCAGCAGTCGCCGCCGGAGGAGCGGGCCTAGCCTGCCCCGGAGGGTGTCGGCGGGGTCGTCCCCGGGCACCGCCTCCTGCGGCCCGGCCCGGCCCGGCTCCGCGCCGACCGCCCGCCGACCACCTGTCCCGCCGCCCGGATCCCCCGGGGCGCCGCCTGCCACCTGCAACGGCTGTTCGATTTTCCGTTCGATCAAACGTTCGAACATGGCCTATGGTGGAAGGGCGACCCGAGGGACGGGCCGGGGGAGGGGCAGGGTGAGCAGCGGGAGGAGCACGTGGTGTTTACCCACCTCCATGTGGCTTCCGGCTACTCCGCCCGCTACGGCGCGAGCCTGCCGCAGGAGCTGGCCCGGCGTGCCGCCGAGCGCGGTCTCGACGCGCTCGCACTGACCGACCGGGACACCGTCGCCGGGGTCGTCCGCTTCGCCAAGGCTTGCGCGGAGGCCGGGATCCGGCCGCTGTTCGGGGTGGACCTCGCCGTGCCCGAGTACGCCGGCTCCGGGTACGCGTCCGAACGCCGGGACCGGTCGGCCGAGCCGTCCGAGCCGGCCGTGCGGCGCCGTTCCCCGGCTCGGGGCGGGGCGTTCGTCGACGAGTCGGCCCCGCGTGCCCTGCTGCTGGCGCGCGACCGGGCCGGCTGGGCCGCGCTCTGCGGAGCCGTCACCGCCGCGCACGCCGGCCCCGGTCCGGCCGCGCTCGACTGGCCCGACCTGGCCCGCGCCGCTTCGGGCGCCACCGCTTCGAACACCGCTGCTCCGGGCGCCATCGCTTCGAACGCTGCCGCTTCGAACGCTGCCGCTTCGAACACCGCTGCGGGCGGTGCGGGCGCGGGGCTCTACGTCCTGCTCGGGCCCGGGTCGGAGGTCGGCCGGGCGCTGGCCGCCGGGCGTCCGGACCGGGCCGCGCGGCTGCTCCGGCCCTGGCGCGAGCTGTTCGGCGCGGCGCTGCGGCTGGAGGTCGTGCACCACGCCCGTCCGGGCACCGGCCCCGGCAGCCTGCGGCTCGCCGCGCGGACGCTCGGCTTCGCCGCCGAGCAGGGCGTCGCCGCCGTGCTCAGCAACGACGTCCGCTACGCCGACCCCGGCCGGGGTCGGATCGCCGACGTGCTGGACGCCGCCCGGCTGCTGGTGCCGATCGACGTGCGCCGGTCGACGGCGCTGGACGGCGGCGAGCGCTGGCTCAAGGACGGGACCGACATGGCCAGGCTCGCCGAGCAGGTCGCCGAGGCCGCGGGCCAGGGCCGCGACGGCGGACGCCGGCTGCTGGCGGCGACCGCCGCCGTGGCCGAGGGCTGTCGGCTCGACCCTGCCGACGACCTGGGGATCGGCCGGGTCCATTTCCCCGAGCCGGACCAGGTCGGCGCGGGCCACCGGGGCGCCGACCGGGTGCTCCGCTCGCGCGTCACCGCCGCGATGGTGGTGCGCGGGCACCACCGGGAGCGCCGCTACTGGGACCGGCTGGAGCAGGAGCTGGGCACCATCGCCCGGCTCGGCTACGCCGGTTACTTCCTGACGGTCGCTCAGGTGGTGGACGACGCACGGGCGCTGGGCATCCGGGTCGCGGCGCGCGGTTCGGCGGCCGGTTCGCTGGCGGTCCACCTGCTGGGGATCGCCGCCGCCGACCCGGTCGAGCACGGGCTGATCATGGAGCGCTTCCTGTCCGAGCGCCGGGCCGCGCTGCCCGACATCGACATCGACGTGGAGTCCGCGCGCCGGCTGGAGGTCTACCGGGCGGTCTTCGACCGCTTCGGCGCGGAGCGGACCGCGACCCTGGCCATGCCCGAGACCTACCGGGTCCGCCACGCCGTCCGCGACGTCGGTGCGGCCCTGGGCCTGGACCCGCAGACCGTCGACCGGCTGGCCAAGGCGTTCCCGCACATCCGGGCCCGCGACGCCCGCGCCGCACTGTCCGAGCTGCCGGAGCTGCGGGCGGTCGCCGCCGAGGACCACGGACCGCTGTGGGAGCTGGTCGAGGGCCTGGACGGGCTCAGCCGGGGCACCGCCATGCACCCCTGCGGCGTGATCATCTCCGATGCCACGCTGCTGTACCGCACCCCGGTCGTCCCCACGCCGGGCGAGGGCTTCGCCATGTCCCAGTTCGACAAGGAGGACGTGGAGGACCTCGGCCTGCTGAAGCTGGACGTCCTGGGCGTGCGGATGCAGTCCGCGATGGCCCACAGCGTCGCCGAGATCACCCGCGCCACCGGCGAGGAGCTGGACCTGGACGACCGGGCGCAGGTGCCGATGGACGACCCGGCCGTGTTCGAGCTGATCCGCTCGGCCGAGACCCTGGGCTGCTTCCAGGTCGAGTCGCCCGGCCAGCGCGACCTGGTCGGCCGGCTCCAGCCGCAGACCTTCCACGACCTGGTGGTGGACATCAGCCTGTTCCGTCCCGGGCCGGTCTCCGCCGACATGGTCCGGCCCTTCATCGAGGCCCGCCACGGCCGGAGCCCCGCCCACTACCCGCACCCCGACCTGGAGGAGGCCCTGCGCGAGACCTACGGCGTCGTCGTCTTCCACGAGCAGGTCATCGAGATCCTGCACGTCATGACCGGCTGCGACCGGGACGAGGCGGACGAGATGCGGCGCGCCCTGTCCAACCCCGACCGGCAGGGGCGGGTCCGGGCCTGGTTCGGCGAGCGGGCCCGCGAGCGCGGCTACGGTCCCGAGGTGCTGCGCCGGACCTGGGAGATCCTGGCCGCGTTCGGCGCCTACGGCTTCTGCAAGGCGCATGCGACCGCCTTCGCCGTGCCGACCTACCAGTCGGCCTGGCTGAAGGCGCACCGCGCCGCCGCCTTCTACGCCGGCGTGCTCACCCACGACCCCGGCATGTACCCGAAGCGACTGCTGCTCGCCGACGCCCGGCGACGCGGGGTTCCGGTGCTGCCGCTGGACGCGAACAGGTCGGCTGCCGATTTCAGAATCGAACTGGTGTCTGGATTGTGGGGGGTGCGGGTCGCCTTCTCCGAGGTCCAGGGCATCACCGAGGACGAGATCGCCCGCCTCACCGCCGGCCAGCCCTACACCTCGCTGCCCGACCTGTGGCAGCGCGCCCGCCCCTCCCGTCCGCTCGCCGAACGCCTGGTCCAGGTCGGCGCGCTGGACGCGCTGGCCGGCCGGGCGCACCGCCGTGACCTGCTGCTCCAGCTCACCGAGCTGCACCACCAGGACCGGGCCAGGGCCAGGGCCGGGGCGGCCGACGGCCAACTGCCGCTGCTCGGGGCCGCGACCGGCGACGCCGGGCACCCCCGCCCCAGCGGCCTGCCCGACCTCGACGCCGACGCCCGCCTCGGCGCGGAACTCGACATCCTCGGCCTGGACACCAGCCGCCACCTGATGACCAGCCACCACGCCTTCCTGGCCGAACTCGGCGTCACCCCGGCCGGCCGCCTCCGCAGCCTGCGGAACGGCGCCGGCGTCCTGGTCGCCGGGATCAAGGCCGCGACCCAGACGCCCCCGATCCGCTCCGGCCGCCGGGTCATCTTCACCACCCTCGACGACGGCAGCAGCGCCGGCCTGGTCGACCTCGCCTTCTTCGAGGACAGCCACGACCGCTGCGCCGCCACCGTCTTCCACAACGGGCTGCTGCTGGTCCGCGGCACCCTCCAGCGGCGCGGACCGCAGAGCCTCAGCGTGGTCGGCACCGCCGCCTGGAGCCTCGCCGAACTCGCCGAACTGCGCCGCACCGGCGGCCTGGCGGCCGTCGCCGCCCGCCTCGCCGAGGACGAGCGCGGACCCGAGCGAGGATCCGAGCGCGGACCCGAGCGCGGAGCCCGGACGCCGGGCGGGGGAGTGACCGGGGAAGCGGACCAGGGACGGGGACCGCTGCCGGAGAGCCGGCGGATCCACCTCGCCACCGGCTACGAGCTGCACCCCTGGGCCGACCTCCAGCCGCCCGGCCGCCGGACGGCCGACAGCCGTCGGCTGTGGCACTCCAGCCCGGGGAGCGCCGGATGAGCACCCCGAAACCCGCACGGCCCCGGCAGCCGCCGAAAGCGCCGGGCGCCTCGGCGCCTTCGGTCGCAGCAGCGCCCCCGCACGTCCTGTACCTGCACCTGCACGACCCCGCCGGGCGCGGTCGGCTGCTCGGGGCGGAGCCCTACGGCCGTGCGCTGGAACTGCTGCGCGGCATCACCCCCGCCGTCGAGCCGCTGCCGCCGGACGCCGCGCTGCTGGACGTGCGCGGCTCGCTGCGCTACTTCGACCTCGACGCCGCCGGGATCGCCCAGCTGGTCCGGGTCCGGGTGCTGGCCAACCTCGCCCTGGACTGCACCGTCGGCGTCGCCGCCAACCCGCTGCTGGCCCGGATGGCCGCCCACGGGGGACCGCCCGGCGCGGTGCGGGTCCTCGACGGGGACCGGGAGGTCGCCGCGTTCCTGGCCCCCTGTCCGCTGCTCGCGCTCCCCGGGGTCGGCCCGGCCACCGCCCGCAGCCTGGCCGGCTACGGCCTGCACACCGTCGGGGCGCTCGCCGCCACCCCGCTCGCCACCGTCCAGCGCATCCTCGGCGCGAGCGCCGGCCGACGGCTGCACGAACGCGCCCACGGCCTCGACCCGACCCCGGTCACGCCCGGCACCCCCAGCCGCTCCCTCGCCGCCGACCAGGACTTCGACCGGGACGAACTCGATCCGGAGCTCCACCGCCGGGCGCTGCGCGGCCTGGTCGAGGACCTCGGAGCCCGGCTGCGCACCCAGCGGCAGGCCGCAGGCGCGCTGACGCTCACCGTCCGCTACGCCGACCGCTCCACCACCGTCCGCAGCCGGACCCTGGCCGAGGCCACCGCCCACGGCGCGGCCCTGACGGCCTGCGCCTACCGGCTCTACGACGCGCTCGGCCTGCAGCGCGCCCGCGTGCGCGCCGTCACCCTGCGCGCGGAGGGCGTCCGCCCGGCGGAGCACACCACCCACCAGCTGACCTTCGACCCGGGCGACCACCGGGCCCGCCGGGTCGAGGACGTCACCGACCGCGCCCGCGCCCGCTACGGCGAGGACGCCCTGCGGCCCGCCGTCCTGCTGACCGCCTGAGTCGTTGCGGCAGGGGCTGTTGCCGCCGGGAGGCGCGCCCGGGCACGTCGTTGCACGCTGGAGGCATGAGCAGCACAGTTCCCGTCGTGGTCGGTCCGCTGGTGGCCGCCGATCCGCCCTACCGCCGGGTGGTGATCAACGGCCACGAGGCCGGCCGCGCCCACCAGCCGGCGGACGTCGACGAATTCTGCCGCCGGGCGGGCCTGGTCGACGCCGACCTGGACGACCCGGCGGTGGTGTCCTGGGACGGCGGCGGCCCGGAGGACTGGAGCCTGAGCTGAGGAGTACCACAACGGGGACCGTGCGCAGGGCGATGTCCGACAGTTCTATCTGACGGCCTATCATCCCCTCATGGCTCCCTCGCAACTGATCCGCATCGTCTCCCGCTCCTCGCCGATGGCACTGGCCCAGGTCGCCCGGGTCCAGGCCGAGCTGGCCGCCCTGCACCCCGGCATCACCACCGAGGTCGTGCCCGTCACGACCTCGGGTGACCGCTGGATGGGTGACCTGTCGCAGCTCGGTGGGAAGGGCGCGTTCACCAAGGAGGTCGACGCCGCGCTGCTCGCCGGGGAGGCCGACCTGGCCGTGCACTGCATCAAGGACGTCCCCGCCGACCGCCCGCTGCCCGCCGGTACGGTCTTCGCGGCGTTCCTGGCCCGCGACGACATCCGCGACGCGCTGATCCACCCGGACGGTCTCACCCTCGACCAGCTGCCCGAGGGGACCCGGATCGGGACCTCCTCGGTCCGCCGGATCGCCCAACTCGCGGTCTCCCACCCGCACCTGGACTGCGTGCCGATGCGCGGCAACGCCAACCGCCGGCTGGAGAAGCTCGCCGCCGGGGAGGCCGACGCGCTGCTGCTCGCCGTCTCCGGGATGGAGCGGATCGGGATGACCGGGCGGATCAGCGACATCCTGCCGGTGGAGACCATGTGCCCGCCGATCGGGGCCGGCGTCCTGGGCCTCCAGTGCCGCGAGGACGACGCCGCGACGATCGAGGCGGTCACCGGTCTCGGCGACGCCGACACCTGGCGCGAGACCACGGCGGAGCGGATGTTCCTCCACGTGCTCCAGGGCCACTGCAACTCGCCGATCGCCGGCTTCGCCAAGGCGGAGCGGGACGGCCGGCTGTCGCTGCGGGCACGGGTCTTCTCGCCGGACGGCAAGACCGTGCTGGACGCCCACGAGTGGGCCGGTCCGCTGGACCCGGCGACGCTGGGCACCTCGGTCGCGGTGGCGCTGCTGCGCCAGGGCGCGCGCGAGCTGATCGACACCATCCCGCACTGAGCCCGCGGAGGGCGGGGGCGGGGCAGCGGCCGACCCCGCCCTCAGCTCTTCCGGGGCGAACCGTTCAGCCCGCTGCGGAGCGCCGTCCGGCTCCGTCGGCTGCGCGCCAGCCGCTGCAGCATCGGGAGCGCGGCGAAGGCGGTGCCGCCGAGGGAGACCAGGCCGATGCCGAGGTCGAGCGACAGTCGGCCCTGCCGGCTCCAGTAGACGTCCTTCAGATCGAGCAGCAGCGCGAACTCGTCGACGATCAGCGCCAGGCCGACGCCGTAGCTGAGGGCGACCCCCGGATGCCGCCGGGTCCCGTCCGGCCCGTGCACCGCGACCGCGCCCACCCCGGTGAGCAGCCCGATGCCCCACATGTAGTGGTGCAGGTGCGCGTTGCCGACGCTGAGGTTCCGGAAAGGCCCCTTGCCCTCGCGGATGCTGTAGGTGATCACCCGAACCGTGGCGAAGGTTCCGGTGAACCCGGCCCAGGACATCAGCGCGGCCCGCTCCCGGGGCCCGAGCTCCTCCAGGTAGGCGGTGTGGACGTCCTGGATGCTCGGCGCGATCGCAACCGGCGAATGATTGCTCATGACTCCAAACTAGACCGAACCGGACCCGGCTGCCGAGGGCTCGTGCTGCCCGCACCGCTTCGGGCAGACTGCTGCCCATGGTCACTCAGCTGCCGCTACTGCTCGCCGAACCCGACGCCGCCGAGGTGCGGACGGTGCGCTGCCGCTCCTGCCACCGCCCGCTGCGGTCACCGGAGGCACGGGCGCACGGCCAGGGCGAGGGCTGCCGCGAGGAGGAGTACGCCGCCCGCCGCTTCGAGGTCGAGCAGGACCGCCTCCCCGGGCTGTGACCGCGGCCGCGCACCCGTCACTGGCCCGAACGGCTCCGCTCCGGCTGCGCGGGCCGGGGGCCGACAGCAGCGTGGAGTCCATGAGAGAGAGCTACCGCCTGGTCGTCCACCCGCCCGAGCTCGATGAGCGCCCGCCCTGGCGCCGGGTCGAGATCCGCGGCGTCATCGTCGGGAAGGCCTACCAACTGGCCGATGTCGTGGAGTTCGCCCGCCGGGCCGGCCTGGAGGAGATCGACCTCGCCAACGACCTCACCGTGCGCTGGGAGGGCGGCGGGCCCGGCTACTGGGGCGGCGACACCGGGCGCTGACCTGCGCCTGTCCCCTCCGGCGGAGGAGGGGACGGACGCGGGTCAGGCAGCGCGCTGCTCCCACGGCCAGACGGCGTCGGCCCCGGCCTCCAGCAGCGGGACCAGCCGGAAGGCCGCGTCGGTCAGTCCGCCGAAGGTGTGCCGGTTCCGTCCGCCGGACGGGCCGTGGCCGGGCCGGTAGCCCGCGAGGTTCCAGGTGTACACCGGGACGTGCTCCGGGACCTGGGCGGTCGGGGCGCCGTGACGGCTCGGCGCGTACTGCTCGTCGGTGACGATCAGCACCCGGTCGTGGCCGCGGTAGTGCTCCCGCACGGCCCCGGTGGTGTCGGTGCCGCCGAGGTTGCCGAACCGCTCCAGCACCTTGAGCACGGACTCGCCCGGGCGGAGCACGACCGGGTGGCTGCCGGTGCCGAACTGGACCAGGTCGGCCCGCTCGGCCCGGAGCGCGACCGCCGCCCCGAAGATCGCCGCACTGTCGGCGCGGTTCAGCTTGGTCTGCTGGCTGACCCCGCCGAACATGGAACCGGACCGGTCGACGAGCACCAGCGTCCGTCCCGGCAGCGCCGGGACGTTCCCCAGCGAGTGGCCGAGCGCCTGCTCCAGCGCCCAGGCCCAGCGCAGCGAGGGGGCGTGCCGGTAGGCGGCGAGGAACCGGAAGGGGAACTGCCGGGACCGCTCGACCTCCTCCTGCTGCGACAGCCGCTCGGCGACGGCTGCGGCGGTCCCGTCCGCGACACCGGCCTCGTCGAAGTTCCGCAGGTTCCGCAGCCGCGCCATGTACCCCATGGACGGGATCACGGCCTCCCAGGCCTGCGCGTCCATCGGGCCCTGGAGCCAGCCTGCCAGCGCCTCCCAGGTGACACCGGCGTCCGCCAGCCGCTGCACGCCCTGTGCCGATGCCAGCACGGCGCGGCGCTCCTCGACCGGCAGGTCGAACAGCTCCTCGCGGGAGCGGACGGTCCGCAGCCCCTCGGGGGCCGGGTTGCCGCGCTGGTGGCGGCGGTCGATGGCGTGCTTGAACAGCTCGTGCTGGTAGGGCGCGGCGGGACGGGCGTGGACCAGTTCGAGGACGTCGCCGAAGCGGTAGCCCTTGGAGCCGGTGTCGTACTTCAGCAGGCTGCGCTCGGTGTAGAGGCGGCCGACGGCGTCGGCGATGCCGCGCTTCACCGGCTTGGGCAGGCTCCGACCGTAGCGCGAGGTCCAGTAGGCGAGCAGCTCGCCGGGCTCGTCGGCACGCTGCAGCACGGAGCCGACGACCTGTCGGGACAGGCCGGGCAGCCCGGCGTCCAGCCGCGCCCGGGCGAACTCGGCCGCGCCGACCAGCGAGGCGGTACGCATGTTGCCGTCGCCGCGCAGCCACGCGAGCAGGCCGGCGGTCCAGGCCGGGTCCTCGACGGCGAGGCTGCGGACGAGCCGGGTGAAGCGGTCGTCGCGCTGTCCGCCGCGTTCGTAGTAGGTGTCCTGGCCGACGAGGTTGGCCACGGCGAGGAGGAACAGCTCGCTCCTGGCGTCGCGGAGGAACCCCGCGCCGCCTTCGAAGGTGGCCGTGGTCTGCCCGGTCGAGGTCACCGGCGAGGTACCGGCGGGCGCGGCGGTACGGGTGTTGAAACGAGACATGAGGTTCCCCCCTCACCTGGAGGGACGACATGCGGTGGGGTGCCCGAGATCAGGAGTCGGCGGCGGGCTTGTGTCTGCTGCTCTGTCCGCTGAGCTACCGGCCTCCCTGAGGGCAGCCGGGTGGGAGTCGAACCCACGACCTACAGATCCGGAGAAGTATCCGCTGCCTGCGCACCGGGCACCCCCCTGCATGTCCTCCCGAGATCAATGGTGGTCCGAGGCGGTGACTTCTAGCAGAAGCAGCCCCGAACGTTCGCACCGGGAGGTGCAGTTGAAGTTGTGCGTCCAGAGGTCGCGATCGTGGTCGGCGGCGAAAAACGAAACGCGTGCTGCTTACACCACCGCTGACAGGCTGCCAGCGGCCGGGATTCGCACCCGGACAACGTCTACCGGAAGAAGTATCCGCAGCCTGCGCACCTGGACGAAGCTCACGCTACCGACCCGGGCGGCGCGGTCGCACATGGTTTTCGCGCAGGGTTCCGGAAAGGCGTTGCCCGCGACCGGACCTGCCGTGATGCTGGGTCAGTGCCGGGACAGCAGAAGCGCAAACGACAGGAGCAGCAGCGACGGCAGCGGGCTGCGGCCCGTTTTGCCCCCGGGACCGGTGAGTGGGAGGTGCTCTTCGAGACGCAGGACGAGCGGGAGTGGCGCACCTACATCCGCCGCCTTCGGGAGCCCGGTCAGCAGATCGACCTGGAGTCGCTCAGGCTCGATGCCCTCTGCCGTCGCCCGCCGCAACCGTCCACCTTCCGTCTGAGTCGGTTCGTGCCGAATGCGGGGGAGCGGGCGGAATAGACTCGTCGGCATGCTGGTGGACGGTGAGTTGGACGGTCGGCGGTTCCGGATCCGGGACCTGGAACCGAGTGACGAGGCCGGCGCGCTCGCGCTGTTCGAGGCGTCGGAGGACTGGTTCACCGCGGCCTTCGGCCAGCCGGCCATGCCCGGTGACGTCCAGAGCCTCTACTACAGCCTGCCCGAAGGCGCGGCGTACGAGGACAAGGTGCTGCTGGTGGTCGAGGCCGACGATCGGATCGTCGGCCTGGTGGACGCCGTGCGGGAGCATCCCGCCGCCGGCGCGTGCACGGTCGGCCTGTTCCTGGTCCACCCCGACTGCCGCCGTTTCGGCCTCGGCCGGTCGGTGGCCGGGGCGCTGTTCGAGGCGCTGGCGGCGGACGGCGGCACCGAGGTCGTCGCCTCGGTCGCGGAGGGCTGGCAGCCCGGCCTGAGGTTCCTCGAAGCGCTCGGCTTCACCCGGGAGGCCGCGCGCGAGGCCGCGCACGCCAACCGGAACCCCGGCCCCGGCGAACGCCCCACCCTCCGCGCCCGGCTGGCCATCGCGACCCGCTAGCGGGCTCCGCACCGGGCCGGCGGTCAGCGGAGGAAGTCGACCCGGTCGATCAGGCCGTCGCGGACCCGGTAGGCGACCAGTACGCGGAGGGGTTCGTCGGTGATGCCGTGGGCGATCTCGTGGTCCACCACCCAGTCGCCCTCGGTGAGTCGGCCGACGATCTCGGCCCGGCAGCGGCCCTCGGCGAACATGTCGGCGTACGCCTCCCGCACGGCCTCGCGCCCGAGCAGGCGGTCGCTGCGGCGGTTGACGCAGACGTCGGGGGCGTATGTCGCCGCGAAGGCTTCGAGGTCATGGCTGTTGTAGGCGGTCAGCTGGCGTTCGACGACGTTCTCCGGAGTGGTCACCGGTTGATCATGCAGAAGGTTTCCCCGCCCGTCCAGGGAGGTCCCGCAGGTCAGCGAGGTGCGGTCGCGGCGTCCAGCCAGCCCAGGTACTCGGCGCTGCCGCGCGGAATGTCGGCGGAGATGATCTCCGGGGTGTCGTAGCTGTGGACGCGCTTGATGAGTGCTTCGAGGTCGGCGTACTTCTCGGCGGGCAGCTTGTAGCTGATGCGCCACTCCGACCCCTCCTGGACCGCGCCGTCCCACCAGTACACGGAGCGGACCGGCCCGTCGATCTGGGCGCAGGCGGCAATCCGGGCCTCGACTGCGGCGCGGGCCAGTTCGGCGGCGCCCTCGGCGGTGTCGGTCGTCGTCAGCACGATGATGTGCCCGGCCATGGTCCCTCCCGGGTTCGGCGTGCCCCGAGGCTACCGGCCCTGGCAGCCAGTGGTCGCGAACGCCGTTAGCAGGAGCCCCGGCGGGACCGCCGCTGAACGGCCTACGCCCGCTCGCGTCGACGGCTGCCGACTGATCCACTGCCCGGAGGAGCCACCCCGTACCAGCCTGGAGTCTGCGATGTCAGCATGGCCGGTCTCACTGATCTTCGTCGCCGCCGCGCTGCTCTTCGCGTACACGGTCTTCCACGGTGGAGGCGGCACACCTTTCCCGCCCTTTCCCGTCCCGACCACCACCGGCGTCCCGCCCTTCTCGCACTGACGGGCCGCCGGCGGCCGGCTGTCAGTACTGGTAGAAGCCCCGGCCGGACTTGCGGCCGAGGAGGCCGGCGTCGACCATCCGCTGGAGCAGCGGCGGAGCGGCGTACAGCGGCTCCTTGTACTCGTGGTACATCGAGTCGGCGATGGAGACGATGGTGTCCAGGCCGATCAGGTCGCACAGTCGCAGCGGGCCCATCGGGTGGGCGCAGCCTGCCTCCATGCCCTTGTCGATGTCCTCGGCCGTCGCCACGCCGGTCTCGAACATCCGGACGGCCGAGAGCAGGTAGGGCACCAGCAGGGCGTTGACCACGAAGCCGGCCCGGTCGCGGGCGCGGATCGGGTCCTTACCCAGCACCTCGCGGGTGAAGGTCTCGGCGCGGGCGACGGTGTCGGCCGAGGTGGTGAGCGTCGGGATGATCTCGACCAGCTTCTGCACCGGGGCCGGGTTGAAGAAGTGGACGCCGAGGACCTGCTCGGGGCGGGTGGTCGCCGAGGCCAGCTTCACGATCGGGATGGAGGAGGTGTTGGACGCCAGGATGGCGTCGCGCCGCTCCACGACCTGGTCCAGCTTCTGGAAGATCGCGGTCTTGATGTCCTCGCGCTCCGCGACCGCCTCGATGACCAGGTCGCGGTCGGCGAAGTCGGCGAGGTCGGTGGTGAAGGAGATCCGGGCCAGGGCGGCGTCCCGGTCGGGCTCGGTCAGCTTGCCGCGCCGCACCGCGGTGTCCAGGGAGCCGGTCAGCCGGGTCCGGCCGAGCTCCAGCGCCTCGCCGCTCGCCTCGGACACCCTGACGTCCAGGCCGGCCCGGGCGAAGACCTCCGCGATGCCCGACCCCATCAGGCCGCAGCCGACGACCCCTACCCGCGCGATGTCGTTCACTTGTCTATCGTCCTTCGTCCCATGGCCACGAGGTGCGCGGCCGCCGCCCCGACGTTACCTCCCCCGGCTCACCCGTTGGTAAGCGCGTGTCCTGGGACCGAACGGTTGAGCGCGGATCAACAATGGCCCCATGACCATGCGAACGCTGGAAGGGCAGGTGGCCCTGGTCACCGGGGCCGGTCGGGGTATCGGGCGGGAGATCGCACTCGGCCTGGCCGAGGAGGGGATGAACCTCGGCGTGCTGGGACGCCATCGGGAGACGCTGACCGACACTCTGCGGGCCTGCGTGCGGCACGGGGTGCGCTGCGTCGCGCTCTCCGCCGACGTCGCGCACCCCGGTGCGGTGCGGGAGGCGGTCCGCAGCGTCGAACGGGACCTGGGCCCGGTCGACCTGCTGATCAACAATGCCGGACAGGTCGACCGGGCCGAGGTCCCGATGTGGGAGGCCGACCCCACCCAGTGGTGGTCGGTGGTGGAGACCAACCTGCGCGGCCCCTTCAACCTGATGCGCTCGGTGCTGCCGGGCATGGTGCAGCGCCAGCGCGGCCGGGTGGTGAACCTGAACTCCGGGATGGCGCTGCGCCCCGAGTACCGCTACTCCGCCTACGCGACGTCCAAGGCCGCGCTGCTGCGGCTGAGCGACAACATCGCCGGGCCGCTGCGCCCGCACGGGGTGACCGTGCTGGACATCAGTCCCGGCGCGGTGGCCACCGACATGACGGCCGGGATGCCGATGTTCGCGGACATGGTCAACTGGGGCAGCATTCCCTACCTGGTGTCGACGGTGAAGGACGCCGCCCGGGGCCGGCTGGACCTGCTGCACGGGCGCTTCCTGCACCTGGGCCACGACAACATCGGCGAGCTGCTGGAGCAGGCCGGGACGATCGGCGAGCGCGACGCCCGGACGCTGCGGCTGCGGCCCTACGGTGTGGAGGACGTGCTGAGCTCGTACAACTGAACCGCTCCTCGACCCGCCATGGTCGATTGCATGAGTATGCATTACTCCGTATAGTTGTCGCGACACGGAGGAGGAGCCATGGCATTCCGCGCAGCAGTGGCGGGGGCGAGCGGGTACGCGGGCGGTGAGGTCCTGCGCCTCCTGCTCGCGCATCCGGAGATCGAGATCGGCGCGCTCACCGGCGGGTCCAACGCCGGCACCCGCCTGGGCGAGCTGCAGCCGCACCTGCGGCCGCTCGCGGACCGGGTCCTCGAACCCACCAGCGCCGAGACCCTCGCCGGGCACGACGTGGTCTTCCTCGGCCTGCCGCACGGCCAGTCCGCCGCCGTGGCCGAGCAGCTGGGCGAGGACGTGCTGGTCGTCGACTGCGGCGCCGACTTCCGGCTGCAGGACCCGGCCGACTGGGAGAAGTTCTACGGCTCCCCGCACGCCGGAACCTGGCCCTACGGGCTGCCCGAGCTCCCCGGCGCCCGCGCCGCGCTGAAGGGCGGCAGGCGGATCGCCGTCCCCGGCTGCTACCCGACCGCGGTCACCCTCGCGCTGATCCCCGCCTACGCCGCCGGGCTGGCCGAGCCCGAGGTGGTGGTGGTCGCCGCCTCCGGCACCTCCGGTGCGGGCAAGGCCGCCAAGACCCACCTGCTCGGCAGCGAGGTCATGGGCTCGATGAGCCCCTACGGCGTCGGCGGCGTCCACCGGCACACGCCGGAGATGACGCAGAACCTCTCCGCGGTCGCCGGCGAGCACGTCGCGGTCTCCTTCACCCCCACCCTCGCGCCGATGTCCCGGGGCATCCTCGCCACCTGCAGCGTCAAGGCGAAGCCCGGCGTCACCCGGCAGCAGCTGCGCGCCGCCTACACCGCCGCCTACGCCGACGAGCCCTTCGCGCACCTGCTGCCCGAGGGCCAGTGGCCGGCCACCGCCGCCGTCCTCGGCTCCAACCACGCGCTGGTCCAGGTCGCGCTGGACGAGTCGGTGCACCGGATCACCGTGGTCAGCGCCATCGACAACCTCGCCAAGGGCACCGCCGGCGGCGCGGTGCAGAGCATGAACATCGCCCTCGGGCTCCCCGAGGAGCTCGGCCTTCCCCAGACTGGAGTCGCACCGTGACCAGCCCAGAGTCCCACCCCGCCGGAGTTGGCGTCACCGCGGCCAAGGGCTTCCGCGCGGCCGGGATCACCGCCGGGATCAAGGCCAGCGGCACCCCCGACCTGGCCCTGGTCATCAACGACGGCCCGTCCCACGCCGCCGCCGGCGTCTTCACCTCCAACCGGGTCAAGGCCGCGCCGGTGCTCTGGTCGGAGCAGGTCCTGAAGGACGGCAAGGTCGCCGCGGTCGTGCTCAACTCCGGTGGCGCCAACGCCTGCACCGGGCCGCTGGGCTTCCAGGACACCCACGCCACCGCCGAGTTCACCGCCGAGGCGCTGGGCCTCAACGCCGCCGACGTGGCCGTGGCCTCGACCGGGCTGATCGGCGTCCGGCTGCCGATGGACCGGCTGCTGCCCGGCGTCGCCGCTGCCGCCGCCGAGCTCGCTGCGGACGGCGGCGAGTCCGCCGCCATCGCCATCAAGACCACCGACACCGTCCACAAGACCGCCACCGCCCACGGCGCGGGCTGGACCGTCGGCGGCATGGCCAAGGGCGCCGGCATGCTCGCCCCCGGCCTGGCCACCATGCTGGTGGTGCTCACCACCGACGCCGACGTGGACGCCGCCGGGCTGGACGCCGCGCTGCGCGCCGCCACCCGCACGACCTTCGACCGGGTCGATTCCGACGGCTGCATGTCCACCAACGACACCGTGCTGCTGCTGGCCTCCGCCGCCTCCCACGTCGCGCCGGAGCCGGCCGAGTTCGCCGAGGCGGTCCGTGCCGTCTGCGCCGACCTCGCCCGCCAGCTGGTCGGCGACGCCGAGGGCGCGAGCAAGGACATCCGGATCGACGTCGTCGGCGCCCACACCGAGGACGAGGCCGTCGACGTGGCCCGCACCATCGCCCGCAACAACCTGCTCAAGTGCGCCATCCACGGCGAGGACCCGAACTGGGGCCGGGTGCTCGCCGCGATCGGCACCACCAGCGCCGTCTTCGAGGCCGACGCGCTCGACGTCGCCATCAACGGGGTCTGGGTCTGCCAGGCCGGCAGCGTCGGCGAGGACCGCGACCTGGTCAGCATGAAGGACCGCGACGTCGTCATCACCGCGGACCTGCACGCGGGGGACGCCTCCGCCACCGTCTGGACCAACGACCTCACCGCCGACTACGTCCACGAGAACAGCGCCTACTCCAGCTGAGGGGGACCGAACGCCGTGCAGATCGCACCCAAGGGCGAGCAGGCCCGCAACAACACCGCACTGCCCAAGGCACTCACGCTGATCGAGGCGCTGCCCTGGCTGGAGCGCTTCCACGGCAAGACCGTCGTCATCAAGTTCGGCGGCAACGCCATGATCGACGAGGACCTGAAGGCCGCCTTCGCCCAGGACGTGGTCTTCCTGCGCTACGCCGGGCTGCGCCCGGTCATCGTCCACGGCGGCGGGCCGCAGATCAGCGCCCAGCTGGACCGGCTCGGCCTGGAGTCGAGCTTCACCGCCGGACTGCGGGTCACCACGCCGGAGACCATGGAGGTGGTCCGGATGGTGCTCGCCGGGCAGGTGCAGCGCGAACTGGTCGGGCTGCTCAACGAGCACGGGCCCTTCGCCGTCGGCATGACCGGCGAGGACGCCCACACCATGACCGCGGTCAAGCACTTCGCCAACGTCGACGGCGAGCAGGTCGACATCGGCCTGGTCGGCGACATCTCCCGGGTCGAGCCGGGAGCGGTCAACGCGCTGCTCGCGGACGGCCGGATCCCGGTCATCTCCTCGATCGCCCGCGGCCTCGACGGCCATGTCTACAACATCAACGCCGACACCGCCGCCGCCGCGATGGCGGTGGCGCTGGGCGCGGAGATGCTGGTGGTGCTGACCGACGTCGAGGGCCTCTACGCCGACTGGCCGCAGAGCGACGACGTGATCAGCCAGCTCAGCGCGAGCGAGCTGGACAAGATACTGCCCACCCTGGCCAGTGGGATGCTGCCGAAGATGGAGGGCTGCCTGCGCGCCGTGCGGGAGGGCGTCGGCACCGCGCGCGTGCTGGACGGGCGGGTCCAGCACAGCCTGCTGCTGGAGATCTTCACCGACGAGGGCATCGGCACCATGGTCGTGCCCGACGACACCACCGACACACCCATCACCGGGGGGCTCGCATGACGCACAACCAGGACCTCACCGCCCGCTGGCAGGGCACGATGATGGACAACTACGGCACCCCCCGCGTCCCGCTGGTCCGCGGCGAGGGCGTGCACCTGTGGGACGCCGACGGCAAGCGCTACACCGACCTGCTCGGCGGCATCGCGGTCAACGCCCTCGGCCACGCCCATCCGGCCGTCGTCGCCGCCGTCACCCGGCAGATCGGCACCCTCGGCCACGTCTCCAACCTCTTCGTGGCCGAGCAGCCGGTCGCCCTGGCCGAGCGGCTGGTCGCGCTGGCCGGGCGGACCGACCCGGCGACCGGGCGGCCGGACGGCCGGGTCTACTTCTCCAACTCCGGCGCCGAGGCCAACGAGGCCGCGTTCAAGATCAGCCGGTTGACCGGCCGGACCCGGCTGATCTCGGCGACCGGCGCCTTCCACGGCCGGACCATGGGCGCGCTGGCGCTCACCGCCCAGCCCGCCAAGCAGGAGCCGTTCCGCCCGCTGCCCGGCGACGTCAGCCATGTCCCGTTCGGCGACATCGAGGCGCTGCGCGCCGCTGTCACCACCGACACCGCCGCCGTCTTCCTGGAGCCCCTCCAGGGTGAGAACGGCGTGGTCGTCCCGCCCGCCGACTACCTCACCGCCGCCCGCGAGATCACCCGGGCCACCGGCACCCTGCTGATCCTGGACGAGATCCAGACCGGCATCGGCCGCACCGGCCACTGGTTCGCCCACCAGGCCTTCGAGGGCGTCGACCCGGACGTGGTCACCCTCGCCAAGGGCCTCGGCGGCGGGCTGCCGATCGGCGCCACCCTCGCCTTCGGCGAGGCCGCCGAGCTGCTGCACCCCGGCCACCACGGCTCCACCTTCTCCGGCAACCCGGTGGTCTGCGCGGCGGCCCTCGCCGTCCTCGACACCATCGCGGCGGACGGGCTGCTCGACCAGGTCACCAAGGTCGGCGCGCACCTGCGCGAGGGCATCGAGGCGATCGGCGACCCGCTGGTGGACCACGTCCGGGGCGCGGGCACGCTGCTCGGCATCGTGCTCACCCGGCCGCTCGCCGGGCAGGTCCAGGCCGCCGCCCAGCGGGCCGGGTTCCTGGTGAACGCGGCGGTCCCGGATGCCGTCCGGCTCGCCCCACCGCTTATCCTCACGGAACGCGACGCGGACCACTTCCTCGCCGTGCTGCCCGGCATCCTGCGATCCGTACGAGAGGCTGACTGACCCCCATGGCCGACGCCCCCCGCGACTCCTCCACGGGTCCTGTGCCCCAGCTGCCGCAGACGCGGACGGCCAGGCACCGGCGCATCGTGGACCTGCTGACCCGTCAGCCCATCCGCTCGCAGAGCCAGTTGGCGACGCTGCTCGCGGACGACGGACTCGCGGTCACCCAGGCCACGCTCTCCCGTGACCTGGACGAACTGGGCGCGGTCAAGATCCGCGACCGGGACGGCACGCTCATCTACGCCGTCCCGGCCGAGGGCGGGGACCGCACCCCGCAGGCCCCGCTGGGGGAGTCCGGCAACGAGGGCCGGCTCGCCCGACTGGCCTCCGAGCTGATGGTCTCGGCGACCGCCTCCGGCAACCTGGTGGTGCTGCGCACCCCGCCGGGCGCGGCCCAGTTCCTGGCCTCCGCCATCGACCAGTCCGGCATCCACGAGATAATCGGGACCATCGCCGGGGACGACACCGTCCTGCTGATCAGCCGCGACCCGGTCGGCGGACAGGTCCTGGCGGACCGGCTGATGGCCCTCGCGGAGTCCTGAGCCCGCCGCCGCTCGCGTGGCGGGGGGCTCGGGGTCCGTCCTAGGGTGGGCAGCAGGTTGGTGTCGCCGACTCGCCGGCCCCCTGGGAGTGCGGGATGAAGAAGCTGGTCACAGCCCTGGTCACGGCGGTCGAACGGTTCCGGATCTGGCTGCTGGCGCAGCCCTGGTTCACCAGTGTGCTGTTGCCGGCGCTGCCGCGCCGTCTGCGGTGGGCGCTGCGGCGGGTGTACCTGGCGCCGGTGGACCTGGCGGACCGCTGGCTGGGGCGGCGGGAGGAGTCGCTGCCGCCGAAGGCGAGCACGTTCACCGGCGCGGTGAGCGACTTCGCGGCGACCGGCGGGCTGCTGCTGGAGGCGCTCCGGGAGACTGCGGGGCTGACGCCCTCCTCGCAGCTGCTCGACGTGGGCTGCGGGCTCGGGCGGCTGGCCATCCCGGTGGCGGGGTTCCTGGACCCGGAGGGCGGCTACGAGGGGATCGACATCGTCCCGGACGGGATCGCCTGGTGCCGGGCCAATGTCTCCGGTCCCTACGGGAACGTGCACTTCACGCTGGCGGACGTCCACAACAAGGAGTACCACCCGAAGGGGCGGATGAAGGCGTCGGAGTACACCTTCCCGTTCGCGGACGACAGCTTCGACGTGGCGGTGCTGATCTCGGTCTTCACCCACATGCTGCCGGCCGAGGTGAACCGCTACCTCTCGGAGCTGGCGCGGGTGCTGAAGCCGGGCGGACGGGCCTTCATCTCCTACTTCCTGCTCTCGCCGGAGACCGAGGCGCTGATGGCGACGTCCTCGGTGCAGCGACGGTTCAGGCACCGGATCGGCGAGGCGTACGTGGCCTCGGTCAAGGTGCCGGAGCTGTCGGTGGGCTACCGGGAGTCGTACATCCGCGAGCTCTGCGCCGCGCACGGCTTCGCGGCCGACCCCGTGGTCCTCTACGGCGCGTGGTCGGGCCGTCGGGGCCACTGGCCGGCCGACTCCGGCCTCGGCGACCAGGACACCGTCATCGCCACCGTGCGCTGAGGTCATCGCCACCGTGCGCTGAGCGTGCCGCCACCACCGTGCACAGGGCCACGGTGGTGGCGGTCGAGGTGGTGCCGGTGAGGAGCGGCTGCAGTGTGCTCGCCGACAGGGGAGCCGTGGGGCGGCGGGGTCGGCTTTGAAATCCATACGGGCTCATGCATAATTATTCCAAGCACCGCATGAAGCCTGCCTGCACTGCATCGCACCTGAATGGAGATAGCCATGACCGAGCGCGTCGTACTTGCCTACTCGGGCGGCCTGGACACGTCCGTCTGCATCGGGTGGATCGCCGAGGAGACCGGCGCCGAGGTCATCGCCGTCGCCGTGGACGTCGGCCAGGGCGGCGAGGACCTGGACGCCATCCGCCAGCGGGCGCTGGACTGCGGTGCGGTGGAGGCCGAGGTCGCCGACGCCCGGCAGGAGTTCGCCGACGAGTACTGCCTCCCGGCGCTCAAGGCCAACGCGCTGTACCAGGGCCAGTACCCGCTGGTCTCCGCCCTCTCGCGGCCGGTCATCGTCAAGCACCTGGTCGCCGCCGCCAAGAAGCACGGCGCCGGCACCGTCGCCCACGGCTGCACCGGCAAGGGCAACGACCAGGTCCGCTTCGAGGTGGGCATCAACTCCCTCGCCCCCGGCCTCAAGTGCATCGCCCCGGTCCGCGACTACGCGATGACCCGGGACAAGGCCATCGCCTTCGCCGAGGCCAAGAACCTGCCGATCGCCACCACCAAGAAGAACCCCTACTCGATCGACCAGAACGTCTTCGGGCGCGCCGTCGAGACCGGCTTCCTGGAGGACATCTGGAACGCCCCGATCGAGGACGTCTACCAGTACACCCAGGACCCGGCCACCCCGCGTGAGGCCGACACCGTCGTCATCACCTTCGAGGCCGGCGTCCCGGTCGCCATCGACGGCCGCAAGGTGTCGGTGCTGCAGGCCATCGAGGAGCTGAACCAGCGGGCCGGCGCCCAGGGCATCGGTCGGCTGGACATGGTCGAGGACCGCCTCGTCGGCATCAAGTCCCGCGAGATCTACGAGGCCCCCGGTGCGATCGCGCTGATCACCGCCCACCAGGCGCTGGAGAACGTCACCGTCGAGCGCGAGCTGGCCCGGTACAAGCGGCAGGTCGAGCAGCGCTGGGCCGAGCTGGTCTACGACGGCCTGTGGTTCTCGCCGCTGAAGCGCGCCCTGGACGGCTTCGTCAACGAGGCCAACCAGCACGTCACCGGTGAGATCCGGATGGTCCTGCACGGCGGTCGCGCCGTGGTCGACGGCCGCAAGTCCTCGGAGTCGCTGTACGACTTCAACCTGGCCACCTACGACACCGGCGACACCTTCGACCAGTCGCTGTCCAAGGGCTTCATCGAGATCTTCGGCCTCTCCTCGAAGATCGCCGCCAAGCGCGACCTGCAGCAGGGCTGAGCCGATATGAGCAGCGGCAACAACGACGTGCGCCTCTGGGGCGCACGCTTCGCCGACGGCCCGTCGGAGGCGCTGGCCCGGCTCAGCGCCTCGGTCCACTTCGACTGGCGGCTGGCGCCCTACGACATCGCCGGCTCCCGGGCGCACGCCAAGGTCCTGCACAAGGCGGGACACCTGTCCGCCGACGAGTTGGCGCGGATGCTGGACGGCCTGGACACCCTCCTGACCGACGTCGAGTCGGGCGCCTTCACCGGCACCGTCGCCGACGAGGACGTCCACACCGCCCTCGAACGCGGACTGCTGGAGCGGCTCGGCGCCGACCTCGGCGGCAAGCTGCGGGCCGGACGCTCCCGCAACGACCAGATCGCCACCCTGGGCCGGATGTACCTGCGGGACCACGCCCGGATCATCGGCGGGCTGGTCCTGGACCTCCAGCAGGCCCTGGTCGGCCTGGCCGAGGCCCATCCGGACACGGCCATGCCCGGCCGCACCCACCTGCAGCACGCCCAGCCGGTGCTCTTCGCCCACCACGTGCTCGCCCATGTCCAGGCCCTCGGCCGGGACGCGGAGCGGCTGCGCCAGTGGGACACCCGCACCGCCGTGTCGGCCTACGGCTCGGGCGCGCTCGCGGGCTCCTCGCTGGGCCTGGACCCGCAGTTCGTGGCGGCCGAGCTCGGCTTCGAGGGCGGTTCCGCCGCCAACTCGATCGACGGCACGGCCTCGCGCGACTATGTCGCCGAGTTCGCCTTCGTCACCGCGATGATCGGGATCAACCTCTCCCGGATCGCGGAGGAGGTGATCATCTGGAACACCCGCGAGTTCGGCTTCATCACGCTGCACGACGCCTTCTCCACTGGCTCCTCGATCATGCCGCAGAAGAAGAACCCCGACATCGCCGAGCTGGCGCGCGGCAAGTCGGGTCGGCTGATCGGCAACCTCACCGGGCTGCTGGCCACGCTCAAGGCGCTGCCGCTGGCGTACAACCGGGACCTGCAGGAGGACAAGGAGCCGGTCTTCGACTCCTGCGACACCCTGGAGGTCCTGCTGCCGGCCTTCACCGGGATGATGGCCACCCTCACCGTCCACGACGAGCGGCTGGAGGAGCTGGCCCCGGCCGGGTTCTCGCTGGCCACGGACATCGCCGAGTGGCTGGTCAAGCAGGGCACGCCGTTCCGGGTGGCGCACGAGGTCGCCGGGGCCTGTGTCAAGTTCTGCGAGCCGCGCGGGCTGGAGCTCTCCGACCTGACGGACGAGCAGTTCGCGGAGATCTCGCCGCTGCTGACGCCGGAGGTGCGGAGCGTGCTGACCGTCCACGGGGCGATCGCGTCCCGCGACGGACGCGGCGGGACCGCGCCCTCGGCGGTGGCGGCGCAGCTCACCGAGGTGAAGGCGGACCTGGTCCGGCAGCAGGAGTGGGTCGACGCCAAGCGCTGAGGCGTCTGCGGCGGTCGGCCCTGTCCCTCCCGGGACAGGGCCGACCGCCGTTCGTGTCTCCCTCACTCGAACGGGTGATCCTGGGCGCGAACGGGAACGGGGGAGGCTGCCGTGCACTCTTCCCGGTCGAATGCCTCCGTCGAGAGAGGCACGGACGTCGGGAGCAGCCGATGACGCCGACCGCCGCCGATCCCGCCCTGCGGGACAGCTTTGTGGGCCTGGTCCGGGCCCTGGCCGGGGCCCACGGCCTCGACCCGGACGATCTGGAGCAGCAGGTCTGGCTGCGGGCCTCGGCCGAGCCCCGGGTGTCCCGGCCGACGGCCCGGCTGCGGGCGCTGACGGTGCAGGAGTTCCGCCGGGCGGCGGCGGAGCGGCGGACGGCGGCCGAGACCGAGACCGCCGCCGGTCTGCGTCCGCGGGCCGCACCGCCGGGGCCCGAGCAGCAGGCCCTCGCCGCCGAGCGCGAACGGGTGCTCCGGGCCGCGGTGGCCCGGCTGCCCGGCCGCTGCGCCGGGCTGGTCACCGCGCTGCTGGAGTCGCCCGGCTACAGCTACCGGGAGTTGGCGGAGGAGCTGTCGATGCCGCTCGGCAGCATCGGGCCGACCCGCGCCCGCTGCCTGGCCTGCCTGCGCCGGGCGTGGCAGGTCGGACGCGTGCTGCAGCCGGAGTAGCGCGGGCCGGGGCGCGGGGAGCGGTGTCACCCGATCGGCTGAACGGCGGGAACGGCTGTGGCGGCCGCACGGGGGTGGTCAGGGGCGTTCGCGGTGTGAGATTTGACTCGTGCGAGCACCTGCGGAGCGAGGGGTTCCGATCGGCTGGGTAGGCTCCGCGCAAGACCAAAGAGGTTCAGTTGTCATATCTGCTTACCATCCCGTCCATCCGTAGGTTGGAAAAGACGGACGGATGGGTAGTGGGCTTTGAAACGTACGCCCGGCCCCGCAAGGGGTCGACCTACCTCCGGTCAGGGCAACCCGGTCGCATCCCCTCATCCTCGCGGCCGGGGTGGAACAGGAAAGGGAGGAAAGCGCGCATGGGCATGAGTGTGACCACCTCGATCGCCACCGAGGACGACGCCGAGCGGATCCTCAAGCTTCAGTACCTCTGCTACCAGAGCGAGGCCGAGCTGTACGGGGACTGGGCGATAGAACCGCTGACCCAGACCCTGGACAGCCTCCGCGAGGAACTGAAGGAGCGTCACGTTCTGGTGGCCCGTCTCGGCGACGAGGTCGTCGGCAGCGTACGCGGCTGGGTCGACCAGGACGGCGTGGGCAGGATAGGCCGGCTCTGCGTGCACCCCCGGATGCAGCGCCACGGTCTCGGCACCCGCCTTGTGCGCCGAATGGAGGAACTCCTGGCCGAGGGCGAGCAGCAGGTACTCGCCTACCGGCTGTTCACCGGACACCGCAGTCTCGGCAACCTCCGGCTCTACCAGCGCCTCGGCTACCGGCAGACCCAGGTCGAGGAAGTCAACACCCGGCTCAGCTTCATCGGCCTGGAAAAGGCCGTCCCGGAACTCGCGGCAACAGCGTAGGGTCCGTGCCGTCAGCTCTCCTGGAGGCGCGGCGTGTTCACACCCGGCACGCCGCACCAAAGGGATGACGAGGCGACCCCCACAGGAGCATGATCGTTCCTGTAGCTCCGCCGAAGAGGCGGGGACAGGCAGGAGCAGTGGTGATGACGTCCAATTTCCCCGAGATCTCGATCAGCACCGATCGGCTGGTGCTGCGAGCCTTCGAGCCGGAGGACGTCCCCGCGTTGGCCGAGATGATGACCGACGAGCTCGTCCGGACCTGGACCACCGTGCCCCACTCGTACACCCTCGACGACGCCCGCGAGTGGGTCTCGCTGCGCGCACCCGCCGAACGCACCCGCGGCCGGGGCCTGGTCCTGGCCGTCCACGAGTTCCTCACCCAGCGCCTGGTCGGCAGCGTCCGGCTGCGCCGGACCGACTGGCGGCTGCGCGCCACCGAGGCCGAGGTCGTCACCGGACCGTGGGCCCGGGGCGAGGGTTATGCGGTGGAAGCCCTGCGCGGCGTCGCCCAGTGGCTCTTCGAGGACCAGAAGTTCGAACGGCTGGAACTGCGTACGGCGGCCGGGAACAGCGCCGCCCAGCAGGTGGCCCAGAAGGTCGGCTGCATCAGCGAGGGCGTGCTGCGCAACGCCTGGATCGTGCGCGACGGCGAGGCGGCGGGCCGGGCCCGCAGCGACCTGATCCTGTGGAGCCTGCTGCCCGAGGACCTGGACGGTCTGGACGCCCTCGACGATGCGGACCCGAACGGTCATCGTCATGACCCGCACTGGTGATCGCACCGGCTAGGCTGCCCCCGGGCGCAGTTCGGGCAACGACACAGCAGGGGGAGCAGCCGCGATGGCTGACCGGGTCACGGTGATCGGCTGGGACGGATCACCGCTGTCGCAGACCGCACAGTCAGCACTCGACGCGGCGACCCTGGTCGCCGGTGGCAGCTATCAGCTGCAGAATCTGCGACTGTCGGCCGGCGCCGAACGGATGGCCCTCGGCAGTGTGACCCTGGTCGCCAGGCGCATCGCCGACCATCGGGGCACGGCCGTGGTCGTGGCCGAGGGTGACCCCGGATTCTTCGGCGTCGTCCGCACCCTGCGCCGCCCCGAGTACGGCCTCGAACTGGAGGTCCTGCCGGCGGTCTCCTCCGTCGCCGCGGCCTTCGCCCGGGCCGGGATGCCCTGGGACGACGCCCAGGTGGTGAGCACCCACGGCCGGGGGCTGCGCCGGGCGGCCAATGTCTGCCGCGCGCACCCGAAGGTCGCGGTGCTGACCTCGCCCGGGGCCGGTCCGTCCGAACTGGCGCTGATGCTCCGCGATGTTCACCGAACGTTCGTGATCTGCGAGGCCCTCGGCACCCCGGACGAGGAGATCACCGTACTGACCTCGGACCGGGTGCCGGACCACCTGTGGCGCGACCCCAATGTGGTGATCGTCATCGGCGGCGGCCCGATGGGGTCCGACGCGTCCTCGGGCTGGCTGGCCGGACGGCCGCTGGGATTCCCGGGTACGGAGCGCGGCTGGGCGGCCGAATCGGTCTGGCGCCCGGGACCGACCGGCGGCCAGGCCTCGGCCGCGACGAGCCCGTCCGGCTCGGAGGCCCGCGCCGAGGTCCGCGCCGAGGCGGTCTCCGGTGGGGCGGTCGGCGCCGGTCTCCCCGCCGCGGTCCGCGCTCTGGTCATGGCCCGGCTCGGCCCGCGCCCCGGAGACCTGCTCTGGGACGTGGAAGCGGGCGACGGCGCGCTCTCGGTGGACGCGGCCCGGGCCGGGGCCGCAGTACTGGCCGTGGAGCGGGACGCCGACGCCTGCGCCCGGATCGACGTCAGCGCCCGGCACCACGGGGTGGACGTGCGGACGGTCCACGGCAGCGCCCCGGCGGTCCTCGCGGACCTGCCCGAGCCCGATGTCGTACTGGTGCGCGGGGACGTCGATGTGCTGCGGGCCTGCCTGGGACGGCGGCCGGAGCGGATCGTCGCGCTGCCGCGCACCCTCCGTCAGGTCGAGGCGGTACGACAGGCCATGGGCGAGGTCGGCTACACCGTCGACGGCGCGCTGATCCAGTCGTCCCCGCTGTCCGGGCTGGTCGGAGCGGGCGCGGCGGCGGACCGGACGAGCAGTCCAATCGCACCTGTGTTCGTCCTGTGGGGCGACCGCTGACGGTGATGTCGGCGGCGACAGGTAGGCTGACGCCCGGCTCTCGTCGCCCTCCGCCGATCGGCGAAGCGGTTGCCGAACGTGGCGCAGGCCACATGCCGAACGGACGTGGGCAGCCCGATCCGGGCCTGACGGACCGGAAGAATGCCAGTACGTCCGGGGCGATCGTGCCGGTTGCCACGGTCCAGTCGTTGTTGTTGGTAGCAGGCCGGTGCCCATCGCTTCGTCACCACGGGGCGAGGACTGGAACGTTGGGTGGACGCGGTCGGTGACCGTGCCATGCGGCGTCACGCGGCCCTGGAAGGAGCGAGTGACATGAGCGATACCGGCCACGTCCCGACCGGAGGACCCTCCTCGGTCGGGGAGCAGGCAAGCCATGACCCCTTCGGCGGCGAGGGCTCCCTGCAGCAGGGCGTTGTCCGGCCGCCGTACACCTTCCTCGACCAGCCGGACGGCCTGGACGAGGACGAGGACGAGCTGCTCATGCCCGGTCCGCAGGGGTCCTGGGGCGAGCCCGTGCTGCGTGAGCCGATCGCTCCGGTGCTCCCCGAGTACCAGTCGGACGCCTCCGGCCCGGCCCCGGTCTACGCGCCGGTCTTCGCGCCGGTGTTCGCTGCCGAGCCCGCCGCGGCTGCGCCCATGGCCGATCCGCTCACCGACCCGCTGCCTGTCACCTTCACCGACCCCGGCCCGGCGCCGGTGGCGGACGGGCTTGCGGCGGCCGCCCCCGCGCCGGAGCCCGCGCCCGCTGCCGCAGCGGTCTTCACGCCGGAGCCCGCAGCAGCCCCGGTCGAACCGGAGGCGCCGGGTGCGCAGGCCGAGCCGCCCGCGCCCTCCTGGCCGCCGCTCATGCCTCCGGGCGTTCCGCAGTCGTCGCAGCCCGTCGTCGAGCCCGTCGCCGCCGTCGAGCCCGCGCAGCCCGTCGTGGCCCCGCCGCGTCGACCGCTGCATGCCGGGCCGCCGATCCCCGACCCGTCGATGATGACCGGTCAGGTGCCGGTGCGCTCACTCGCCGACCGTGGTCCGTCCAGCCATGGCGAATCGGTCTTTCCCGCAGGTTCCGGCGCCGCCGGGGCCGGAACCCAGCACCAGGGGCCCGAGTACCTGGACCAGCCCGGCATGGACCCGGCGCAGCCCCAGCCCGAGGCCCGGACGGCCACGCAGACCGCGGTCCAGGTCGAGGCCCCGCCGACGGCCTCGGCCACCGAGCCGCTGCCGACGGTTCCCGCGCAGCTCCCGTCCCCGGCCAGCACGCTGGGCGGACGCTCCCTGCCCGAGCCGCCGCCGACCGTCGAGGACGCCGGCACGCTGGCCCTCAACGGCGTTCAGCCCGCCGCCGTGCAGCCCGCCGCCGTGCAGCCCACCCAGGCGGCAGCCGTCGAGCCGCAGGCCGTCGAGGTCCGGGTCGTCGAGCCGCAGGTCGCCGAGACGGTGGCCGCAGCGGCGCCGACGGCCGACGCACCCGCAGCCGACCCGCAGCCGGTCGAGCCCGTTGCGGCCGAGCCGGTGGTTCAGCCCCAGGCGGCGCCGGTGGTGGCCGAGCCGATCGCCTTCGCGCCGGTCGAGGCCGCCCCGGTGGCGGAGGCCGTGCCCGTCGCCGTCGCCGAGCCGGTGGTTCAGCCCGAGGCCCTGCCCGTCGCCGAGGCCCTGCCCGTCGCCGAGACCGTGCCCGTCGCCGAGACCATGCCCGCCAACCAGAGCGAGCCCGCCGCCGAGATCCCGGCCGCGAGCCCGGTCGAGGCCTCGGCTCCCGTGCAGGCCCCCGCGCCCAGGGGCGGCGGCAGCCGGATCGCCGCGTTCATGGCCACTCCCTCCGCCCAGCTCGCCGACGTGATCCCCGAGCCGGCCGCCGGACCCGAGCAGCCCGCTGCGGAACCCGTCGCCGTCGATGTCACGGCCGTCGGATCCGGTCTGCTGACGGACCAGGGCTTCGCCGGGGACGCCCAGCCCGGCTCCGCCGACCTGCCCGCCCAGGACCAGCAGCAGGAGCCCGCCCCGGTGGCCGAGGCCGTGCCCGGGGCCGACCCTGAGGCTCAGGCCGAGGTCGAGGCCACAGTGACCGGCACGGTGACGGAGCCTCAGCCCGAGGTCGAGGTCGAGGTCGACGCCGGGATCGAGCCCGAGGCCCAGTCCGGCGCCGAGGCCGAAGCCGAGCCTCTCGCCGCCGCGCCCGACACGGACACCGCCACCGACACCGACCCCGAGCATCAGGTCGAGCCGGAGGACCACGAGCCGCTGGGCCCCGCCGCCCCCGCGTACGACGACGACATGCGTGAGGCCGTGCACCGGGTGATGCGCGAGCGCCGCGACATCCGCAACGGCTTCCGGTCCGACCCGGTCCCGCACGAGGTGCTGATCCGGGTCTTGGAGGCCGCGCACACCGCGCCCAGCGTCGGCTACTCCCAGCCCTGGGACTTCGTGGTGATCCGCTCCGCGAAGACCCGGGCCCGGATGCACGAGCTGGCCGAGCGTCAGCGCGACGCCTACGCCGCGTCGCTGCCCAAGGGCCGCGCCAAGCAGTTCAAGGAACTGAAGATCGAGGCGATCCTGGAGACCCCGGTCAACATCGTGGTCACCGCCGATCGCACCAGGGGCGGCCGGCACACGCTCGGTCGGCACACCCAGCCGCAGATGGCCCCGTACTCGGCGGCCCTCGCGGTGGAGAACCTCTGGCTCGCCGCCCGTGCCGAGGGCCTCGGCGTCGGCTGGGTCAGCTTCTTCGACGAGCAGGAGATGGTCCGCGAGCTGGGCCTGCCCGAGCACCTGGACGTGGTGGCGTACCTCTGCGTCGGGTACGTCAACGAGTTCCCGTCCGAGCCCGAGCTGGCACAGGCCGGCTGGGCCAAGAAGCGCCCGCTGTCCTGGGTGGTCCACGAGGAGACCTACGGCCGCCGCGCGCTGCCCGGCGAGGAGCCGCACAGCGTGCTCCAGGAGACCCTGCGCGGGATCAGGCCGCTGGACGCCAAGGCGCTCGGCGAGGCCTGGGACCGGCAGAAGCGGATGACCAAGCCCGCAGGCTCGCTGGGCATGCTGGAGATAATCTCCGCGCAGCTCTGCGGCCTGTCGCGGAAGTGCCCCCCGCCGATCCCCGAGCCGGCCTGTGTCGCGGTCTTCGCCGGCGACCACGGCGTCCACGCCCAGGGGGTGACCCACTGGCCGCAGGAGGTCACCGCCCAGATGGTGGCGAACTTCCTGGCCGGCGGAGCGGTGGTGAACGCCTTCGCCACCCAGCTCGGCGCGGAGGTCTGCGTGGTCGACGTCGGCGTCGCCTCCGAGCTGCCCGCGGCGATCGAGTCCGGCCGCACCACCGGGCTGCTGCCGCGCAAGGTCCGGCCCGGCACCGACGACATGACCACCGGTCCGGCGATGAGCCGGGAGGACGCGCTCCGCGCCATCGAGGTCGGCATCGAGACCGCCCGCGACCTGGTCGCGGCCGGCAACAAGGCGCTGATCACCGGTGACATGGGGATCGCCAACACCACCCCGGCGGCCGCGCTGATCGCCGTGTTCACCGGCGAGGACCCGTCCGTGGTGACCGGCCGCGGCACGGGCATCGACGACGAGACCCACGCCCGCAAGGTCGCCGTGATCCGGGCGGCGCTGGAGCTGCACCGTCCCGACCCCTCCGACCCGATCGGCGTGCTGGCCGCGGTCGGCGGCCTTGAGCACGCCGCCCTGGCCGGGTTCATGCTCGGTGCGGCCAGCCTCCGGACGCCGGTCATCCTGGACGGCGTCATCGCCGGCGCGGCGGCGCTGGTCGCCAAGGCCATCGCCCCCGAGGTGCTGGCCGCCTGCATCGCCGGGCACCGCTCGGCCGAGCCCGGGCACAAGGCCGCGCTGGCCAAGCTCGGACTGCGCCCGCTGATCGACCTGGACCTGCGCCTGGGCGAGGGCAGCGGCGCCCTGCTGGCCCTTCCCCTGGTGCAGTCGGCGGCCCGCGCGATGCACGATGTAGCTACCTTCGACTCGGCCGGCGTCACCGAGAAGCACTGACGCTTCCCGGTCCGAACCCGAACGATCCACCCCGGCGCCGGGGCTCCCCGAGGACGGGAGCCCCGTGCCGCCGGAGCACGGGGACCGCCCCGGAGAATTGGAGCGCCACCATGCCCGTACCCGCAGCCCAGGACGACCGCTCGGCCGTCACGCCCTACCCGCTGGGGCTGCTGCTGGCCGGACGGCGCGTCGTCGTCCTCGGCGGCGGTCAGGTGGCCCAGCGCCGCCTGCCGGCCCTGCTCGCCGCGGGCGCCGACGTGCACCTGATATCCCCCAGCACCACCCCGGCCGTCCAGGCGATGGGCGACGCCGGCGAGCTGACCTGGCACGCCCGCGGCTACCGGCCCGGGGACCTGGCCGAGGCCTGGTACGTCCTCGCGGCCACCGGCGATCCCGCCGTCAACGCGGCCGCCGCGGCCGAGGCCGAGGCCGCCCGCACCTTCTGCTCCCGGGCCGACGACGCCTCCGGCGGCACCGCCTGGACCCCCGCGCAGGGACGCCAGGACGGCACCACCGTCGCGGTCCTCTCCGGCGACCCCCGCCGCTCCGCCGCCCTGCGGGACGCCGTCGTGGCCGGACTCCGCGACGGCAGCCTCGCCGCCGCCCACCACCGCACCCACCGCGCCGGGGTGGCGCTCGTCGGCGGCGGCCCCGGCGACCCGGACCTGATCACGGTGCGCGGGCGCCGACTGCTGGCCGAGGCCGACGTGGTCATCGCCGACCGGCTCGCCCCGCGCGAACTCCTGGACGAGCTCGGCCCGCAGGTCGAGGTCATCGACGCGTCCAAGATCCCCTATGGCCGCTTCATGGCCCAGGAGGCGATCAACGACGCCCTGATCCAGCACGCCAAGGCCGGGAAGTTCGTGGTCCGGCTGAAGGGCGGCGACCCCTATGTCTTCGGCCGGGGCATGGAGGAGCTGCTGGCCCTCACCGAGGCCGGCATCCCGGTCACCGTCGTCCCCGGCATCTCCAGCTCCATCAGCGTCCCCGCCGCCGCCGGGATCCCGGTCACCCACCGGGGCGTGACCCACTCCTTCACCGTCATCTCCGGCCATGTCGCGCCCGAGGACAAGCGCTCGCTGGTCGACTGGGACGCCGCCGCGAAGATGCGGGGCACCCTGGTGCTGCTGATGGCGGTGGAGCGGATCGCCGCCATCGCCGCCGCGCTGATCGCCGGCGGTCGCGATCCGGAGACCCCGGTCGCCGTCGTCCAGGAGGGCACCACCGCCAACCAGCGCCGGGTCGACGCGACGCTCGCCACCGTGGCCGAGGTCGTCGCGGCCGAGCAGGTCCGCCCGCCGGCCGTGGTCGTCATCGGCGAGGTCGTCGGCTTGGCAGGCTGAGCGGGAGCGGGCAGGATCGACCCGTGGCCGAACTCATCACCATCGAGGACCCGAACGACCCGCGCCTGAACGACTACGTCGCGCTCACCGACGTCGAACTGCGCCGCCGCCGCGAGCCGGAGGAGGGCCTGTTCATCGCCGAGGGCGAGAAGGTCATCCGCCGTGCCCGCACGGCCGGCTACCGGATGCGCTCGATGCTCCTCTCGTCGAAGTGGATCGACGTGATGCGGGACGTCATCGACGAGGTCCCGGCGCCGGTCTACGCGGTCGCGCCGGAACTGGCCGAGCAGGTGACCGGCTACCACGTGCACCGGGGCGCGCTCGCCTCGATGCAGCGCAAGCCGCTGAGTTCGGCGGCCGACCTGCTCGCCGGGACCCGCCCGGGTGAGCGGCGCCGGGTGGTGATCTTCGAGGACATCGTCGACCACGCCAACATGGGCGCCGCCTTCCGGAACGCGGCGGCGCTGGGCGTCGATGCCGTGTTCCTCACCCCGCGCTGCGCGGACCCGTTCTACCGGCGCTCGGTGAAGGTCTCGATGGGGGCGGTGTTCGCGGTCCCGCACGCCAGGCTGGAGTCCTGGCCGCAGGACGCCGACATCTTCCGCGAGCACGGCTTCGTGCTCGCGGCCCTCTGCCTCTCGGAGAACTCGATCACCCTGGACGAGCTCGCCGCCCGGCCGTACGACCGGCTGGCGCTGGTGCTCGGCACGGAGGGGGAGGGACTCTCCGCGGAGGCGCTGCGCGCCTCCGACGAGCACGTCCGGATCCCGATGGAGGCCGGCGTCGACTCGCTGAACGTGGCCGCCGCCTCGGCCGTCGCCTTCTACGCCACCCGGCGGGTCTGACCCGGCTCCGACCCTCGCCGACATGCGGGACCGCACGCCGCAGTGCACGATCAACGTGCACTCTCGGACGCGCCCCCGGCGCCGCAGCGAGGAGGAAGCCATGGCTCATCACCACAAGTCCAACAAGGCGGTCGAAGGCGACCCCGACACCGGGCACGGGGGCGGACTGCCCCAGCGTCCCGACGAGGCGGAGCTGGAAGAGCGCACCGAGGTGGAACGGGTAGAGGCGGGCCTGCCGGCCGATCCCGGGGCCACCGCGGCCGACACCGACCCCGAGGCCGAGTACTCGGAGGAGCAGGCCGAGGTCGACCGGCAGGCCGACAGCGGCGAGCTCGCCCAGGAGGCCCGGGTCCCGAAGAAGGACCGCGAGGCGTTCCCGCCGAGCAACTACAACGGCTGACCCGGCGACTGCCCCGGCTGACCCGGCGACTGCCTCGGCCGAACCGGCGACCGGAGCGCTGCCCGGCTCAGCCCTGCTGCTGGGCCAGGGTGCCCGAGCCCGGCCAGGTCTCGGTCATCGTCCCGTCGGCGTCGGGCGTGTAGCGGGTGGTGCTCACTGGGCTCGCCCCGGAGGCCGGGGTGTGCTCCTGGCGCAGGATCGAGCCGTCCACGATCTGCCAGCTGCCGACGCCCTGCGGGGTCCCGGTAGAGGCGTGGGAGGCCAGCAGAACCGGTTCTGCACCGCCGAGGCCGAACAGTTCCACCAGGTCCTCCGGGGCGCTGCCGCCCAGCCGGGTGAGGATCACCACGGCGGCGGGGGCGCCCCGGTAGCGCGCGGGCAGCACCGCCGTCAGCGACACCGGTGACCCGCCGTCGGTGGAGTGCCCGTTCCGGAGCAGGATCATCGAACCGTCGCTCGGGTCGGGGTAACGCCGGTTCGCCCAGTCCGCGGCCGCGGCCGCGGCCGGCGTCGTCGGCAGCGGCTGTCCCGCCGCCGTGGACTGCACCGCGGTCACCGCCGTCAGCTGCGCCGCGTTCTGCACGCCCGCCGACGGAGCCGCGCCCTGCGCGGCGACGACGGCCGGGACGGAGGACCGGCTCGTCGGCACGGCCGGTCCCAGCCCCTTGGTGGTCCGGCTCTCACAGCCCTGGGCGACGGCGATGGCGACCGCGACGGCGATGGTGACGGTGATGAAGACGACGATCCGCTGACGCAGCAGCCGGCGCGACGGCGAGGGCACCGGACGGCCCGGCGGCGGCGTCCGGCGTCCGGCCACCGCCGTCGGCGCCTCACGGACCGCCGGTCGCGCCATGTGCGGCACGGTCGCCGCCTCGTCGGAGGCGGAGGCCGGGGCGTGCGGCTGGGCGCGCTTCGGCGGGTGCGGGGCGCCCTGCGCGGTGCCGCGTGCCGCTCCGGCAGCCGGGCCGGCGGTCCGGGCGTGACCAGCCTGGTGGGCCGCGGCCGACGACTGGCCGGGGCCGGCGGCGGGCGCCGAGGAGGGCAGCCCCGGCGGCAGGGGCTCGCGCACGGTCGGCGGCATCGGCGGCCGCCGGGTCGAGGGACGGCTCACCGGCCGCTGGAGGGACTGCGCCCCCTGGCTCTGCCTGCTCTGCGGCTGCGGCACGCCGGCCGACCCGCCGGCGGACTGCCGCGCCGACGGCGACGGGTGGGGATCGCCCTCGGCGGTCGCCGCCGGGTGCGGCAACTGGCTGCGTCCGATCGCGGCCCCGCGCGCGGTCAGCTCCCGCAGCCGGTCGCGCAGCTGGGTGGTGGTGGGCCGGTCGACCGGCTCCTTGGCCAGGCAGGCCCGGATCACCGGGGCCAGGGTGCCGGGGACGTCGCCCAGCTCGGGCTCCTCGTGCACCACCCGGTACAGCATCACCTCGGAGCTGCCCTGGCCGAAGGGCGAGTCGCCGGTCGCGGCGTAGGCCAGGGTCGTGCCCAGGGCGAAGACGTCGGTGGCCCCGGTCACCGAGATGCCCCGGACCTGCTCGGGGGCGAGGAAGCCGGGGGAGCCGACGGCGGTGCCGACATGGGTGAGGGTGCTGGCGCCGGTCGACCAGGCGATGCCGAAGTCGATGATCCGCGGCCCCTTGGGGGAGAGCAGGATGTTCGAGGGCTTCAGGTCGCGGTGCACCACCCCGGCCTGGTGGACATGGACCAGGCCGTCGGCCAGGGCCGCGCCGATCGCCGCGACCTCCGGCCAGGGCAGCGGCCCCTCGTCGCCGACCCGCTTGTAGAGCGAGGGCCCGGGGACGTAGGAGGTGGCGAGCCACGGGCGCTCGGCGTCGATGTCGGAGGCCACCAGCCGGGCGATGCAGCCGCTGCGGATCCGGGCGGCGGCGGCGACCTCGCGGGCGAAGCGGGTGCGGAACTCCTGGTCCTCGGCCAGCTCGGAGCGGATCAGCTTGAGCGCGACCTTCTGCCCCCGGCGGTCCGAGCCGAGATAGACCACGCCCATCCCGCCGGTGCCCAGCCGCCGGTGCAGGCGGTAGGGGCCGACGACTCGCGGGTCCTCCCGCCGGAGCCGCATCATCGCCAATGTCCCGTCCCACCGTCAGGTCCCGGTGCCGGGACTTGCTCTGATTGCCAGGCGACAGCTTACGGACTGGGTCGGTCAGGGTGCTGGTTCGCAACACCTGTGCGGCCTGTCGGATTGTCAGATTCTGCTCGGCCCGGGCGGCGGCGGACTTCGGCTGACAGACCGTCAGGGTACGGTCGGCGGCGTGGCAGCCGCTTCCAGGGCGGTCAGGGCCCGGCGCCAGAGCCCGGGCAGCTCCGCGCCACCGGTCAGTGCGCCGTCCGTGAGGAAGGTCACCTGCAGCTGCCGCCGACCGACGGTCCAGGCGATGAACAGCGGCTGCCCGGGGACCGACACCGGCAGCGGGAAGACGAGCCGGACCGGCGTGTCCCCGAAGGCCAGCGGGCGGCGCAGCCGGACGTCGGCCAGGCTCAGCGGGGTGTAGCGGGGATCGAGGCTGTGGCGCAGCCCCAGCCTGCCGTACCAGTACGGCATGCGCTGGAACAGCGCGAGGTGGCGTCGGCCGAGGTCGGCGATCCGGGCCGGCGTCACCTGCTGCTGGAGCTGCCGCAGTTGGGCCAGGGGGGAGCTCTCGCCGCAGGGCAGGCCGATCCGCAGCACCCCGGCCCGGTTGCCCAGCAGCCGGTGCGGGTCGTCCGGCCCCCGGACGCTGACGCCGAGGTTGGCGTGCAGGGTCCCGGTCGGGAGGGCGTCGGCGGGCCGGTCCCCGGGGCGCCAGGACCGGAGGGTCCCGGTCGCGGCCGCCAGGCAGACCTGGTTCAGGCTGGCGCCGGTCGCGCGGCAGACGGCGTGCAGCCCGGCCAGATCGACCACGGCGGTGGAGACCGAGCGGCGCCCGGTCAGCGGCCGGTCAAGACCGGACCAGGAGGCGCTCCGCCGCAGCGGCGGCAGCAGCTCCCGGACGGTCACCGCCCGGAACCGCCCGGCCCCGCCACTACCGGCGGACGAGGAGGCGGACGAGCCGGAGGAGGCGCCGGTGGCCGTCCCGGCGGACGCGGTTCCGGGCGCGCCGGCGTGCGGGCCGACCGGACGGCGCGGCGGGACCGGCCAGCGCGCGCCGAAGAGCTCCTCCGCCGTCGCCATGGCGGCCGCACCGTCCTGGAAGGCGTGGTGCGCGCGGTAGCACAGCGCATAGCCGACTCCGTCGGCCGAGCCGCCGTCGGCCGAGCCGCCGTCGGCCGAGCCGCCGTCGGCCGAGCCGCCGTCGGCCGCCGACCGGAGCAGCCACACCCCCCAGCGCGGCCGGTCCTCCGGCAGCGGCAGGTCGAGCACGGCCGCCAGCAGCCGGTCCGGGTCCCCGGCGTCCGCACCGGGCAGCACCAGCTCGTGGACGTGCCGGGCCGGGTCGAAGGAGCGGTCGACCACCCAGCGCGGCCGGGTCGGCGGCCCGTCGATCCGGCAGCTCAGCTCCGGGACGGCCGGCAGCCGCGCGGCGAGGTGGGCGACCAGCTCCGCGCGGGTGGGCGCGGGGCCGTCCAGCAGCAGCACCAGGCCCAGGTGCATGGCGCTGTCGGCGCCCCTCCGCGCGAGGTCGAGGGTGATCCGGTCCTGGGTGGACAGCCGGGGGAGTGCCTCGGGAACGGACAGCAGCAGGGTCACGGGCAGCCTTCGACGTGGGAGCCGCACCGGAGCGGTGCGGCAGCGGGTGGAGCGCGGAGTCAGGCGGGGGCGAAGGCCAGCACGGCGTTGTGGCCGCCGAAGCCGACCGAGGTGGACAGCGCCAGGGCGGGGCGCTGCCGACGGCACTCGGTCACCACGTCCAGCTCGACCCCGGGGTCGAGCGCGACCAGGTTGGCGGTGGGCGGCACCAGCCCCTGTTCGACCGTCAGCACCGTCAGCGCCGCCTCCACCGCGCCGGCCGCGCCGAGCAGATGGCCGGTGACCCCCTTGGTCGAGGTCACCGAGGGGCCGTGCGGCAGCAGGGCGGAGAGCACGGCGGCCTCGATCGCGTCCCCGCGCCTGGTCCCGGTGCCGTGGGCGTTCACATGGGCCACCGCCTCCGGTCCGGCGCCCGCGTCGGCCAGCGCCGTCCGGACGGCGGCGGCGATCCCGGCGCCCTGCGGATGCGGCGAGACCACGTGGTGGGCGTCCGAGGAGGCGCCGTGGCCGACGATCCGGGCCCGGACCACGGCCCGGCGGGCGCCGGCGTCGGCCGGCCGCTCCAGCACCAGCACACCGGCCCCCTCGCCCATCACGAAGCCGTCCCGGTCCGCGTCGAAGGGGCGCAGCGCGCCGCCAGGGTCGTCGTAGCGCCGCGAGAGCGCGCCGAGCCGGTCGAAGCCGGCCAGGTAGAACGGGGTGACGGCGGCCTCGGCCCCGCCGACCACGGCGATGTCGCAGCGGTCCAGCAGCAGCAGGTCCCGGGCCGTGCCGAGGGCCGTCGCGCCGGACGCGCAGGCGGTGTTGACGGTGAAGCAGGATCCGGTGGCCCGGAACTCGATCGCCAGCTGCGCGGCCACCGAGTTGCCCAGCGAGCTGGGCACCGCGTACGGCGAGATGCCGGCCGGTCCGGTCTCCAGCAGGAAGCGGTGCTCGGCCTCCAGCGTGCCGGCGCCGCCGGTGCCGGTGCCGATGACCACGGCCACCCGGGCGCCGTCCCAGGAGCCCGGATCGAGTCCGGCGTCGGCCAGCGCCTCACGGGCGGCCAGCAGGGCGAGCTGTGCGCAGCGGTCGGGCCTGCGGGCGGCGGCCCGCCCCAGCCGCTCCGGCTCGAACGGCCCGACCCGGCAGGCCAGCTGGAACGATTCACCGTTCGAGCCGCCCTCCGGCGGCTGCCTGACCACGCGCTCCAGCACGGTGCTGGGCAGCCCCTTGCAGACCCGCTCCCAGCTGGCCGGACACCCGTCGCCCGCCGGTGTCACCAGGCCGATTCCGGTGACACACACGTCTGTTCGGGTCATCGGGCCGCGACCGGGGCGCCGTCGACGACGGTGACCAGGTCGGCCAGCGTGTCCGCGCCGGTGATCTCCTCCTCGGTGACCGCCAGACCGTGCTCCCGCCGCAGGACCAGGGCGAGTTCGGCGACGGCCAGGGAGTCGAGCCCGGCCTCCTCGCGGATCGCCTCGGGCACGATGTCCGCCTCCGGCAGGCCCATTGCGATGAGGATGCACTTGAGTTCGTCGAAGGTCATGGCACTCCTGACAGTTGGGAACGGACGGGGACGGCGGGCCGGTCCGGGGCCGATCGCCCCGCCGGGGCCGCTGTCGCCACCGGGGCGGTCGGGCAGCGACGTTGGCGGCCGGGGCCGTCGGCGCAGGTGATTCATCACGGAGAGTATGGCATAGGCTACGATGCGTGAGAGCTGATCTTGCCGCAGCCGGTCTTGCCGCAGAGGGACGGAGGTGATCGCGTTCCATGGCCCACGAGTTGATCGACTACGTCGATGCCCACGACCGCCCGGTCGGGTGCGGTCCCCGCGGCCTGGCCGCCGCCATGGGCCTGCTCTACCGGGTGTCCGCCACCGTCTGCGGCGACCGGGAGGGCCGGGTGCTGGTCTACCGGCGGCCGGAGGGCGCGGCCGTCTTCCCCGGCCACTACGACGTCCTGGTCGGCGGGTCCGTGCGGGCCGGAGAGAGCTATCTGCGGGCGGCCGTACGCGAACTGGACGAGGAGTGCGGGATCCGCCCGGCCACGCCGCCCCGCGAGATATTCCGGACCCGCCGGTCCTCGCCGGTCGGACCCTGTTGGCTCGCGGTCCATCGGGCCGAGGCCGAAGGGCCGTTGTGTCCGGACCTGCGCGAGATCGCCTGGCACGCGTTCCGCGACCCGCAGGACCTGCTCGACGGCGCGCTGCAGCCGTTCATCCCGGCCGGGGCCGAGGCGCTGCGCCGCCTGGCCGTCCCCGGGCCCGGCCCGGACCGGCCCGCCGCCGGCTGACCCGCCCGGCCGCCGCCCGCCGCCCCGCCCGCCGACAGCCCGCCCGCCGCCCGGCCGTCGACCCGTCGATCCGTCGGCCGGTCCCGGGCTCCGCTGCGGCGGCGCTGCCGCGTCGCCGTGCCGCTGCGGACCTGCGCCGGACCTGCGCCCGACCGTCCCCCTCCCGCCCCCCGGAAAGCCCTGACGATGACCTTCGCCCTGCTGCCGCATCCGATCCCCGGGCAGACCCGGTTCCCGACCGGTGAACTCCTGGCCTGCCGCGACCGGTTGGCCCGGCGCGTCCGGGCCCGGGTGGGCCCCGGCGGGCTGCTGCGCTCGCCCTGCGAGAGCCGGGTGCTGGAGTCGGCACTCGCCCTGCGGCTGCTGACCGCCGAGGAGGCCGCGCCGCAGGACTGCCGCCGACTGGCCGACTACCTCGGCGCCACCCTCGACAGCAGCCCGCCGGACGACGTCCAGTACGCCATCGGCCGGGCCGCGCTGGGCTGCGGGGCTCCCGACGGCGGCCCGGCCGCCTGGGCCCTGCACTCGCTCGACCACTTCACGGTCGACCGCAAGCGGCTGATGTTCCGGACCATCCTGGCCGAGCTCGGGCACGCCGACTTCCCGGCCGCACCGCCGGTCGCCTTCGACGCCGGCGGCCAACAGAGCTGGCTGCAGCTGGAGATGACCGCGCTCAAGGTGATGGCGGCCTTCGGCACCGACAGGCCGCAGCTGGTCACCGAGCGCGACTGGGCCGCGCTCGCGCCGGCCGTGCGGCCGGGAGCGGCCTGGGAGGGCAACCACCTGGCCCGGCTGCTCGGCCTGCTGGCGCTGCGCAAGCACCCCGGGCACCGCGAAGCCGTCCGCCGGGCGCTGCCCGACGTCACCGCCGCGCTGCGCCCCGACGGCGGGATGCCGTTCATCGCCGGCATGGACGTCTTCGCCACCGCCACCGCCGGGCTCGCGCTCACCCTGGCGGGTTACGCCGGGCCGCTGGTGCGAGTGATGACCGGGGCGCTCGCGGCCCGGCAGAACCCCGACGGCGGCTTCGGCTTCCACCCGGGCGTGGCGCAGAGCGACGTCGACGACACCTCCTACGCCATCGAGTTCCTGCGCGCCGCCGCCCCTGCCGAGCAGCACCGGACCGTCGCCTCGGCCGAGTCCTACCTGCTCGCGCAGCGCAACCCCGACGGCGGCTTCCCCACCTTCGTCCAGGGCACTCCCTCCGAGGTCGCGATGACCGCCGCCGCCGTCAACGCGCTGGCTCCCAACCCGGCCCACCGCCATGTGGTCGAGCGCGGGGTCCGCTTCATCGCCGCCCACCAGCAGCCCGACGGCAGCTTCGAGCGGAGCTGGAGCCGCAACGCCACCAACGCGGTCTTCCGGGCGGTGCTGGCCTGCGACACCGACCGGACCGGGGGCGGCGCGGCGCAGGGCAACGCCGCCTGCCGGCAGCGCGCCGTCCGGCACCTCGTCGACGCCCGCAACGGCGACGGCGGCTGGGGCCACCAGCACGGCGACGCCAGCGACCCGATCAGCACGGCCTACGCGGTGATCGCCCTCAGCCGCTCCGAGCAGCACCGCGGGACGCTCCGGGACGCTCTCGGCTACCTGGTCCGGCACCAGCGCCCGGACGGCGGCTACACCAGCCGTCCGGACCAGGCCGGTCCCCGGCCGCTGCTCTACGACGTCCCCGCGCTGGCCGACGTCTGCGTCCTGCTCGGCCTGGCCCACGCCACGGCCGTCCCGGCCGTCCCGGTCACCACCGCCCGCGGATGAACACCCCTCAGAAAGGACCAGCGGCCATGCCCGGCACCACCGTCCCACCCGCTCCCACCGCGCCGCCGATCGCCCCCGGCGGCCTGCCCGTCCTCGGCCACGCCCGACAACTGCTCAGCAACCGGCTGGGGTTCCTCCAGGAGCTGCGGGCCCACGGGGACGTCGTCACCGTCACCGTCGGCTCGCTGCGGCTCTACGTCGTCAACAGCCCGGCGCTGATGCGGGAGGTGCTGATCAGGCGTGCCGCCGAGTTCGGCAACAGCGAGCAGTACCTGCTGATGGCCCGGATCACCGGCAACGGCCTGCTGCTCTCCGAGGGCGCCTTCCACCGGCGCCAGCGCCGACTGATCCTGCCGGCCTTCAACCACGCCCGGATGAACGGCTACGCCGACGCGATGAGCGACATCGTCGACGCCTGGACCGACAGCTGGACCGACGGTCAGGAGCTGGCCGCCGCCGACGAGTTCGGCTCGCTGGCGACCGAGATCGTGGTCCGCTGCCTGTTCTCGCGCGGCATCGACCGGGCCGCCATGGACCAGGTCGTCCAGGGCATGCCGCACCTGATGACCTGGGTCGGCAGCCGCGGTCTGGACCCCACCGGCGTGCTCGCCAAGCTCCCGACGCCGATCAACCGCCGCTTCCGCAGCAGCCTGGACGCGCTGCGCACCATCGTCGACCGGGTCATCGCCGACCGCAGGGCCGGCGGCCAGGAGGCCGACGACCTGCTGGCGATGCTGCTCCGGGCCGAGGACGCCGAGACCGGCGAGCCGATGGCGGACCAGCAGGTCCACGACGAGGTGATGACCTTCCTCACGGCCGGCACCGAGACCACCTCGCGCGCCCTGGCCTGGAGCGCCTACCGCCTCGGCCGGCACCCGGAGGTGCTGGCCCGGCTCCAGGCCGAGGTGGACCGGGTGCTCGAAGGGGGCAGGACCGCCCGCTTCGAGGACCTGCCCAACCTGCCCTACACCCGCCGGGTGCTGACCGAGGTGCTGCGGCTCTACCCGCCGGGCTACCTGCTCTCCCGGGGAGCCCTCGCCGACACCGTCCTCGGCGGGCACCTGGTCCCGGCCGGCGGGACGGTCATGCTCTCGCCCTACGCCCTGCACCGCGACCCGGCGCTGTTCGGCGACCCGGAGAGCTTCGACCCGGACCGCTGGTCGCCCGAGCGCGCCGCCGACGTCACGCCCGAGGCCTACCTCGCCTTCGGCCTCGGCCCGCACGGCTGCCTGGGCGAGGGCTTCGCCTGGACCGAGATGACCATCGCGCTGGCCACCCTGGTCGCCCGCTGGGAGCTGGTCCCGGTCTCGCCGGACCCGGTCACCCCGATCCCCACCTTCTCCCTCGCCTGCGGCCGGATGCCGATGACGCTGGTCCGGCGCACCCCGGGCAGCGTCCGCCGGGCCGGGTCGACCCGGCTCGGGGCGACCCGGATCGGCGTCCAGGCCACCGGCGAACGCGACGCGCTGAGCCGCAGCCGGCCGTGACCCTCAGGGGCAACCCCCAGCTCCCCCGAGGCCGGGGGCCGGGGGAGTCCACCTCCGGTAGTAGGCCCCACCGGGCCGCCTCCTCCCTCGGTATGCCGTTCGGACGGTCCCCCCGCATGACGTGGCGGAGGGGGCCGCGCCCGTAGGTTGGTACCAGCGGTGGGCGGGGAGCTCGTCCCCCGAGGTGCCTCACCCGCCGCTGCCGATCCGAACGCGCACATCGCGGTGGACATGAGGAAGTTGGGGGCAGGGCTGTGTCCGTGCACACAGGAGCGTCAGTACGTCGCCGTCGCCGTGTCGACGGGACCAGGAACCCGCTGGTGGCCCTCGCCATCGCCGTGCCGGTCGCGGCCCTGCTCGCCTACGCCTTCGGCGACTGGTCGCAGTTCACGATCCACGCCACCGCGGTGGTCCACCTGATGCACCACTAGCAGGTGGCGGCAGCGCCGCCAACACGAAGGCCGCCCCGGTCAACTGCTCACCGGGGCGGCCTCTTCGGTGCGCGATACTGGGATTGAACCAGTGACCTCTTCCGTGTCAGGGAAGCGCTCTCCCGCTGAGCTAATCGCGCGGGACGGTACTGCTACCGCTTACTGCTGCTGCGGGTTGCTGCCGCTGCAAGCCCTGGCTGACCAGGACAGTGCGCGATACTGGGATTGAACCAGTGACCTCTTCCGTGTCAGGGAAGCGCTCTCCCGCTGAGCTAATCGCGCGGGGACGGTACTGCTACCGCTTACTGCAGTGCGCGATACTGGGATTGAACCAGTGACCTCTTCCGTGTCAGGGAAGCGCTCTCCCGCTGAGCTAATCGCGCGGGCGGCGACGATGACGCTGTCGCCGGTACTACTGTGAGGTGGAGACGGGATTTGAACCCGTGTAGACGGCTTTGCAGGCCGTTGCCTCGCCTCTCGGCCACTCCACCGAGTGAGTCGAGGACCAACCGACGGTCCTCTTCCGAGCGGATGACGGGATTCGAACCCGCGACCCTCACCTTGGCAAGGTGATGCTCTACCACTGAGCCACATCCGCATGATCTCCGATCGGCGTTCCGCTTGTTTCTTGCGGTCCGCGTCCTGGCGACGTGTTGAACTTTAGCGGATTCCGGGCCCAGCTCAAATTCCGTATCCCCGACGACCTGCGGCGAGCCGCCGGAGCACCCCTGGAAGCCTCCTCCCGGACACCTCCGGGACGCCTGCCGGCCGACCGCTCCCGGCCCCGCGCCGCCCTGCCCCCGAAGGCCGGGGAGCCCTCCGTACAGCCACTTCCGTCGGCGGGAACCTAGACTTCGGCAACGCGGAGACCCCGCAGCCCCACACAGAATCAAGAGCCGCCCGTGAACCGTCCCCCCGCCCCCTCGGCCGCGATAGCCCGATTCGCCGGGCGTGTCGCCACCGGACTGCTCGATGTCACCGACGACCCGGCCGCCCTCGACAGCAGCGGCTTCTGGGCCGTGGTCGCCGACTTCGAGGGCCGGCTCACCGCCGCCCGCTTCGCCGACGTCCGTCCGACCGGCTCCGCCGCCGCCCCCGCTCCCGCCGACCCCTCCGGCTGGCAGGGCCCGTCCCGGGACGCCTGGCACAGCTCGCTCGACCGGGACGGCTACACCGACGGCGTCCGCGCCATCCGCGAGCGGATCGCGGCCGGCGAGGTCTACCAGGCCAACCTCTGCCGGGTGCTCAGCGCCCCGCTGCCCGACCCCGCCCTGGCCGACGTGGACGCGCTCGGCACCCGCCTCGCGCACGGCAATCCCGCCCCCTACGCCGGGACCGTCCGGCTGCCGGCGCACGGGGTCGAGGTGGCCACCGCCTCGCCCGAACTCTTCCTGGAGCGGCGCGGGGACCTCGTCTCCTCCGGCCCGATCAAGGGCACCGGCCGGACCGAGGCCGACCTGCTGGACAAGGACTACGCCGAGAACGTGATGATCGTGGACCTGGTCCGCAACGACCTGGGCCGGGTCTGCCGGACCGGCAGCGTCACCGTGCCCGACCTCTGCGCGGTCGAGAAGCACCCGGGCCTGGTCCACCTGGTCTCCACGGTCGAGGGCAGGCTCAGGCCCGGGGCGGGCTGGCCCGCACTGCTGGACGCGACCTTCCCGCCCGGCTCGGTCACCGGCGCCCCCAAGTCCAGTGCCCTGCGCATCATCGAGGCGCTGGAGACCGCGCCGCGCGGCCCCTACTGCGGCGCCGTCGGCTGGGTCGACGCGGACCGGGGCGAGGCGGTGCTCGCGGTCGGCATCCGCACCTTCTGGCTGGACCGGACCGACGCGGCCGGTCCCACCGTCCGCTTCGGCACCGGTGCCGGCATCACCTGGGGCTCCGACCCCGAGCGGGAATGGGACGAGACGGAACTGAAGGCGGCCCGGCTGCTTGCGGTAGCGTCCGAGCCAACCAACTGACCGGCAGACGGGAAGGAAGCACCATCGTGCGGATCTGGGTCAATGGCGCCCTGCAGGACTCCGGGCAGGCCGCCGTCTCCGTCCTCGACCACGGGATCACCGTCGGGGACGGCATCTTCGAGACCGTGAAGGCCGTCGAAGGGCGTCCCTTCGCGCTCGGCCGCCACCTCGACCGGCTGGAGCGCTCCGCGCGCGGCCTCGGTCTGCCCGCGCCCGACCGGGAGTCGGTCCGGCGCGCCTGCGCCGAGGTGCTGGACGCCAACCCGGCGCCGCTCGGCCGACTGCGGATCACCTACACCGGCGGCCTCGGGCCGCTCGGCTCGGACCGGGGCGACCACGGCCCCACCCTGATCGTGGCCCTCGGCGAGGTCGCCCGCCGGCCCGACGCCGCGCCGGTGGTGACCGTGCCCTGGACCCGCAACGAGCACAGCGCCGTCGCCGGGCTGAAGACCACCTCCTACGCCGAGAACGTCGTCGCCCTGGCCCGCGCCCACGAGTACGGCGCCTCCGAGGCGATCCTCGGCAACACCGCCGGACGCCTCTGCGAGGGCACCGGATCCAATGTCTTCGTCGTCCTCGACGGCCGGATCGTCACCCCGCCGCTCAGCTCCGGCTGCCTGGCCGGCGTCACCCGCGCGCTGGTGCTCCAGTGGCTGGAGGCCGCCGAGGAGGACCTGCCGCTGTCGGTGCTGCAGCGGGCCGACGAGGTCTTCCTCACCGGCACCCTGCGCGACGTCCAGGGGGTGTCCCGGGTCGACGACCGCGAACTCCCCGGCGCCCCGGGCCCGGTGACCGCCAAGGTGATGGCCGTCTTCGCCGAGCGGGCCGCCGCCGAGATGGAACCCTGATGACAACCACGCTGCGCCCCGGCGCTCCTGAGCGGTCCATGCCCGACGGCGCGCTCGCCCGCGACTTCGCCGTCTGCGTCAACGGCCGCCCGGTCGGCACCGTCGCCGTCTCCGCCTCCCCGGCCGACGGGAACGGTCGACGCGAGGGCAGGGTCAATCAGTTGACGATCAATCAGGCCGAGCGCGGTCGCGGCCGGGGCACGGTCGCCGCACTCGCCGCCGAGGAGGTGCTGCGCGGCTGGAACTGCCACGGCGCCTACTTCGGCCTGGTCGAGGACGCCGACGCCCCGGCCGCGCTGCGCTTCGCCACCGCCCTCGGCTACACGGTCCGGGCCCGCAACATGGTGAAGGAGATGCCCGCCGAACCGCCCGCGCTGCCCGCCGGCGCGGTGGCCGCGAGCTTCGACGAGGCCGAGTACCCGGCCTGGGCGGTCTACCACACGGACGGCTACGCGGACTCGCTGGCCAGGTCCGGCATGCCCCCGGCGGCGGCCAGGACCAAGGCCGACCGGGACTTCGCCCAACTGCTCCCCGAGGGGCTGCACACCCCCGCCACCATCCTGCGCCGACTGGTGGTCGACGGTGCCACCGCGGGTACCGTCTGGGTGGCCCACAGCGGCCCGCCCGGCCCCGACGGCAAGCCCCTGCCCTGGGTGTTCGACGTCGAGGTCGAGCCGGGCCACCGGGGCCGGGGCCACGGCCGGACGCTGATGCTGCTCGCCGAGCGCGAGACCGTCGCCGCCGGACTGCCCCGGCTGGGCCTCAACGTCTTCGCCGACAACGTTCCGGCCAACGCCCTCTACCGCTCGCTCGGCTACGAGGTCTACCTCACCTCGCTGCTCAAGGACCTCTGAGCGGCGCCCGTGCGGCGGGGCAGCCGTGGTCCGCTACGGCTGCCCCAGCAGCTCCGTGATCTGTTCGCGGATCCCCGCCTGCGACTGCCCGGCGTCCAGCCGCCGACCCGCGACCACATAGGTCGGCGTCCCGGTCACCCCGATCGCCTTGCCCTCGGCCTGGTCGGCGTCGACCACCAGCATGTGCCGCCCGTCGATCAGCGCGGTGTCCATCTCCTCGGCGTCGAGGCCGAGCTCCCGGGCCACCTCCACCAGCAGTTCCTCACCCCGCTCGGCCAGCTCGGCGGTCCTGGCCAGCACCGCCTCCACGTACGGCCAGCCCTGGCCCTGGACGAAGGCCTCCTCGGCGGCCTGGGCCGCGGCGAAGGCGTGCTTGTGCCGCTCCAGCGGGAAGTGCCGCAGCTGGATCTCCAGCCGGTCGCCGTAGGCGGCGCGCAGCGCCCGGAGGTCGTCCAGGGCCGATGCGCAGTCGGGGCACTGGAGCTCGCACCAGTACTCGACGCGGAAAAGGGAACTATTGCTCATGGCCGTAAGTCTCCCATTCGGGGGCACCATGAATGGAGACGGTGTCGCCCAGCGTTCGACCGGGACGCACGGACGATGCGGGGCACCGACGAAGGAGACGTGGGCTGATGACTGCGATTGTGTGTTTGGTGCTCTCGGCTGTCGCGGTGGTGCTGGCGGTGACGTCGGGGACGGCGCGCCGGTGGCGCCGCGCGGTGCGGTGGGCCGCCCTCGCCCTGGTGCCCACCGGCCTCTACCTGACCGGGCTGCTGACCATGTTCGACCGGATCGGCCACGCCGTCGCCGACTGGGCCGCCAACCTGGTCTTCAACCCGGGCGTCTGGGCCGGTGCCGGGATGCTCGGCGCGGCCGCGGTGGTACTGCTGCTCACCGGCGTGGGCCGGAGCAGCGGCTCGGACAAGGCGGTCCCCAAGGCCGCCGACCGGCCCGCCGCCCCGACCGGCCGGAGCGGCAACCTGCCGGCCGTGACCGCCGCCAAGCCGGCCGGGAAGTCGGGCGCCGACGACGGCCTCGGCGACTTCGCCGACGTGGAGGAGATCCTCAAGCGCCGAGGGCTGTGACCCCGGCGGCCTGCCCGGTCGGCTCGGCCGGACCGGCCTGCTCCGGCATGGTCCGCTGCCGCGCCCGGTACGCGGCCACGTGCAGCCGGTTGCCGCAGGTCCGGCTGTCGCAGTAGCGCCGGGAGCGGTTGCGGGACAGGTCGACGAAGACCCGGGCGCAGTCGGGGGCCTCGCAGTAGCGGAGCCGCTCCCGCTCGCCGGCGACCACGATGAAGGCCAGCGCCATCCCCGACTCCGCCGCCAGGTGCTCGGCCAGCGCCGCCCGGGGGGCGAAGTAGTGCATGTGCCAGCCGTGGCCGTCGTGGTTGGTCAGCCGGGGGGTCGTGCCCGCCCGCGCCACCAGCGCGTTCACCTGCTGTGCCGCCGCCTCCGGAGTGCCGGCCCGGAAGATCGCGTGCAGTTCGGTGCGGACCCGCCGGACCGCCGCCAGATCGGCCTCGGTCAGCGCGGCCACCTCGACGATCTCGGACCGCGCCACGAAGCCGTGCAGTGCCGCCAGGTCCGCCAGTCCCTCGTGCCCGCACACGTCCGGCGCGGTGTTCAGCAGGTCCACCAGTGCGTCGAGTGCGCACTGGGTGTCATGGGTGACCAACACGTCGGGACCCCCTGGCCCGTCATGCCCGAGCCCTGTCCTGGCCGGGTCCTGGACGGGTGACTCTACCGTCGCGATGCCGCGTCCGGTGCAAGGCGCAGGCGGGCGGCGCGCCATGCCGAAACCGCCGTCGTCCGGGGGGAGTGGACGACGGCGGCACGGGACGGTGTGCGGTCCGTGCCCCCGAGTAGACACGGCGCCGCACGGTAGGAGGGAAGGACCGTTTCAGCTCTCCGCGAGGATGTGCGAGAGCTCCCGGTCCAGATCGAAGTGACGGTGCTCGGTACCGGGGGGAACCGCGGCATCCGTCCGCTTGAGGAAGGACTCCAGCGCACGCGCCGGGGCTTCCAGCAGGGCCTCTCCTTCCGGAGAGCTCAGGGCGATGCAGACGACGCCTTGTCCGTGGCTGCGGGAGGGCCAGACACGGACGTCGCCGGTCCCGGTCGGCCGGTGCAGCCCCTCCGCGAGGAGGTCTCGGGCGAAGACCCAGTCGACGGTTTCGTCGGCGCCCGTGTGGAAGGTGGCATGCACGGCATAGGGGTCGGCGGTGTCGTAGCGCAGGCCCGCGGGGACGGGCAGGGAAGACTCGCTAGACACGATGAGGCGCAGGTGCAGCTCGCAACTGACCGTGGTGTTCATAAGCGCCAGGGCCTTTCGCTCAGTGTGCGCTCGGGGATCGCACGTCGGCGAACGGACCATCCCACCAGTGGGACCGGTGTAAACCCCTCTGTCCCGATTAGTACGCACCTGGTACCCCTTCCGGAGCATCGGCCCCACCTGCACCGCAGTCCCCTCGGGGCTCCTCGGGCCCCGTGCGTCGGCCTGCGGCGGCGCCGGACGCAAGATCGACGGCGGTTTCGGAGCACTCCCGGGCATGCGGTAAGGTTTTCCTTGTCAGTCCAGCCCGCGCGATTAGCTCAGTGGGAGAGCGCTCCGTTCACACCGGAGAGGTCGCTGGTTCGAACCCAGCATTGCGCACATCTGTTCGAAGCCCCGTCGGCCCATGGCCGGCGGGGCTTGGTCGTTTCCGGCGGCGACGTCGCCGGGAAAGCGGCCGGGAAAGGGCAGGGGAATGGATTTAGTCCCCGAGCAGCAGCAATGCTAATGTTCTCTTCGTTGCCCCGCGCGATTAGCTCAGTGGGAGAGCGCTCCGTTCACACCGGAGAGGTCGCTGGTTCGAACCCAGCATTGCGCACCGTGAAACGCCGGAAGGCCCCTCGATCGAGGGGCCTTCCGGCGTTTCCGGGCGTCGCAACCGCGGCTGACGGCTGCTCAGGCCGCCTGGTCCAGCTGCCGCCGCAGCGGCCAGGCGGTGTCGACCAGCTCCGGCGAACCGCTGTCGGTGAACCACCGCTGCAGGCCCCGGGCCTGGGCCGCGTGCCAGAGCGCCTGCCGCAGGTGCAGCTCGGCCGGCGTCAGCCCGGCCAGCCGCTCCGCGTAGCGGCGGCCGATCGCCCGGGTCAGCTCCAGCGCGGCGGTCGCGTCCGCCGCCGCGTCGTGGGCGTCCTCCAGCGGGACGCCGTAGTGCTCGCACAGGTCGGCCAGCCGGCGGCGGCCCTTGCGGTAGCGGTCCAGGTGCTTGTCCAGCACCCGCGGGTCCAGCACCAGCAGCGGCGCGCCGGACAGGACGTCGGTCAGCGACACGCCCCGGTGCCGTCGCAACTCCCGGTCCAGCAGCGTCAGATCGTAGGGGGCGTTCATCACCACCAGCGGCAGCCCCTGCCGGGCGCATTCGGCCAGCGCCCGGGCCACCTCCGCGACCACCAGCCCCACCGGTCGCCCGTGGCTCCGCGCCCACTCGTCGGTCAGGCCGTTCACCGCCGTCGCTCCCGCCGGGATCGGCACTCCCGGATCGGCGGCCCAGTCCTGCCGCAGCACCCCGCCGCCGCCCGCCTGCTGCACCACCAGCGCGGCCGTCACGATCCGGTCCTGCTCCACATCGACACCGGTGGTCTCGGTGTCGAAGGAGGCGAGCGCCCCCTCGTACCAGTGAGTCATGGCGGCCTCCCCGCGACGACCACCACCGCCGGTGGTCACACTGTGCTGATACCCGATCACCTGGTGTTCTGAACCCTGCTGACGGCCAGGCAGTTTCGCCGCGCTTTCGGGCGGAGATGACTACAGGTGACGGCCCGTCCGGTCGGAACGGCCGGCCGTCGCTCACGGGGACGGCAGCCAATGGCGCTGACACAACCCGGCCCGGACGCCACGCCTCCGCAGTGGAGCGCAGCCGGATCGGGACAATCGATGCGGGGTCAACTCGCGGTCACCTCCTGCATGGAGACGCTCCAGGTGGGATATCTGCACGCGGTCGCCGCGGCGGCGGGCTGCGCGCTCGCCTCGCCCTTCCCGGACAACGGCATCGACTGGCACGTCAGCCACGGCAGTTCCGCGCACACGGTCGACGACGAGGCCACTATCAAGGTTCAACTGAAGTGCACCCACCAGATCCCGCCGAATCCACCCGGAAGCCACTTCAGCTTCACCCTGGACAACGACCACCTGCGGAAGCTCGCCCAGAGCCGGGTCGCCGTGCACAAGATCCTGGTGGTGATGCTGGTCCCGCGGGAGATCGACCAGTGGCTGGTGGCCGGTCCTGACCGGCTTGAGCTGCGGCACTGCTGCTACTGGGTCAACCTCGCCGGTCAACCCGTCACCGGCAGGCGCCGGACGAATGTCCGGATACCGACGGGCCAGGTCTTCGACGACCGCGCGCTGTGCGCCATCATGGCGCGTGTGGGGGCAGGTGAACGACCATGAGGCGACCGGCCCGCACGGGAGGGAAGGCGTGACGGCAATGCGGCGCGACACCCGACCAGAGGCAGTCGACCCGGTACGGGCACGGACGGCCCGGGCGCGCCGCGCCCCGGCGGGCGACCCACCCGAGGGACCGCCGCTGCCCGATCCCGCGCGCGTCGACCCGGACGTCCTGCTCACCCTGCTGGCCCGGCACGGCTGGTGCCGCCACGGCGGGGCCGGCGGCCGGTACAGCCGCTGGACGCCGCCGGACGACCGGGAGCCCGACACCAGCCTGCTGGTCCCGGCCGACCGCGCCTTCGACGACAGCGCCGACCTGCTGGAGGAGGCCCTGGCCGCGCTGGCGCGCTCCGGAGTCGCCTCCGCCCAGGCGATCCTGACCGCGCTGCTGGTACCCGGGGACGAGGTGCACTGGCGGCGCGAGGTTCCCGGCGTCGGCGGGGCCGTGCCCTGGGCCAGCGAGGCGGGACTGCGCGCCGCGGCGACCGCGATGCTGGCCGCCGCCGCCAAGGCCGGGCGCGCCCGCGCCGCCTACTTCGGCGCCCGCTTCGACAGCCACGCCGCCGAGTTCCTGGACCGGGTGCTGGTCGTCGCCCCGGGCACCGGGGCCGGGCTGCTGACCGCCTACACCGAGGCCCCCGAGGACCGCCCGGCCACCACCACCCTGGTCCGGGCGCTGGAGGCGATGCGCGACGCGGTCGACTACCAGCGCACCACCGGCCGGATCGACGCCTTTGACAACGGGGTGCGGCTCGGTGTCAGCTGCGAGCTGATCGGTTCCGTCGTCCAACTGGTGCGCGGCAGCGAGGGCGCGGAGATCGCGCTGTCCTGGGCCCCGAGCGTCGGCGTCCCGCACGGCTTCGGCAACCGGCGGCAGCTGCTGGAGTTCTCCCCGGGCGACCTGCCCGCGCTGGAGGCGGCGGGGGAGCGGCTGGAGCACATCGAACCGGCGGTCGAGGTCGAGGTCACCGGCGCGGTGGTCCGGCTGAAGCGGCAGCAGCTCTCCGGCAGCGGCGTGGTCCGGCTGCGGGTACTCTCCGGCGCCGACGTCGACGAGGTCAGGGTCAGGCTGGACGAGGACGGCTACCGGCTGGCGGTCGAGGCCCACCTGGCCGGCACCCCGGTCCGGCTGCGCGGGCGGCTGGAGCGCAAGGGCGGCTTCCGCCGGCTGAGCGAGCCCTCGGCGCCGGCCGTGGTCGAACTCGACGACGCGGAGCGCGAACGGATGCTCAAGGCCCTGCGGGTCGCGGACGCCGCCGAGGGGTGACGCGTGCGCGGGCGGGGGCGGGGGCTCGGTACCATCGTGACCGCAGCACCATCGCTGCCCATGCAGGTAAAGCCGAGAGTCAGGAGAGTCCGGTGTCGGACGTCCGTGTGATCATCAGCCGCGAACCCGATCGGGAAGAGCGCGTGGTGACCACGGGCACTACGGCGGCGGAGCTCTTTCCCGGTGAGCGCGCGGTCATCGCGGCCCGGGTCGGCGGCGAGCTGAAGGACCTGGCCCACGTCCTGGCCGACGGCGACGAGGTCGAGCCGGTCGCGATCGACAGCGCCGACGGCCTGTCGATCCTGCGCCACTCCACCGCCCACATCATGGCCCAGGCCGTGCAGGAGATCTTCCCCGAGGCCAAGCTCGGCATCGGCCCGCCGGTCAAGGACGGCTTCTACTACGACTTCGACGTCGCCAAGCCGTTCACCCCGGAGGACCTCAAGGCCGTCGAGAAGAAGATGACCGAGATCATCAAGCGCGGGCAGAAGTTCTCCCGCCGCGCGGTGACCGACGAGGCCGCCCGCGAGGAGCTGGCGAACGAGCCCTACAAGCTGGAGCTGATCGGCCTCAAGGGCGGCGCGACCAGCGACGACGGCGCGGACGTCGAGGTCGGCGGCGCCGAGCTCACCATCTACGACAACCTGGACCCGAAGAGCGGCGAGCTCTGCTGGAAGGACCTGTGCCGGGGCCCGCACCTGCCCAGCACCCGGATCCCGGCGTTCAAGCTGATGCGCAGCGCCGCCGCCTACTGGCGCGGCAGCGAGAAGAACCCGATGCTGCAGCGCATCTACGGGACCGCCTGGGCGACCAAGGACGACCTCAAGGCGCACCTGGACTTCCTGGAGGAGGCCGCCAAGCGCGACCACCGCAAGCTCGGCAACGAGCTCGACCTCTTCTCGATCCCGGACGAGATCGGCTCGGGCCTCGCGGTCTTCCACCCCAAGGGCGGCATCATGCGCCGCGCCATGGAGGACTACTCGCGGAAGCGGCACGAGGAGGCGGACTACGAGTTCGTCTACACCCCGCACGCGACCAAGGGCGCGCTCTTCGAGAAGTCCGGCCACCTGGACTGGTACGCCGACGGCATGTACCCGCCCATGCAGCTGGACGAGGGCGTGGACTACTACCTCAAGCCCATGAACTGCCCCATGCACAACCTGATCTTCGACGCCCGGGGCCGTTCCTACCGCGAACTGCCGCTGCGGCTCTTCGAGTTCGGCACGGTCTACCGCTACGAGAAGTCCGGCGTGGTGCACGGCCTGACCCGCGCCCGGGGCTTCACCCAGGACGACGCGCACATCTACTGCACCCGCGAGCAGATGGCCGAGGAGCTCGACTCCACTCTGACCTTCGTGCTCGACCTGCTCCGCGACTACGGCCTGACCGACTTCTACCTGGAGCTCTCCACCAAGGACGAGACCAAGTTCGTCGGCTCGGACGAGGCGTGGGAGGAGGCGACCGAGACCCTGCGCAAGGCCGCCGAGAAGCAGGGCCTGCCGCTGACCCCCGACCCGGGCGGCGCGGCCTTCTACGGCCCGAAGATCTCGGTCCAGGCCCGGGACGCCATCGGCCGCACCTGGCAGATGAGCACCATCCAGCTGGACTTCAACCTGCCGGAGCGCTTCGACCTGGAGTACACGGCGGCGGACGGCTCGCGGCAGCGGCCGGTCATGATCCACCGTGCGCTGTTCGGCTCGATCGAGCGCTTCTTCGCGGTGCTGCTGGAGCACTACGCCGGTGCGATGCCGCCGTGGCTCTCGCCGGTCCAGGCCGTCGGCATCCCGATCGGCGACGCCCACGTCTCCTACCTCCAGGAGTTCGCCGCCGAGGCGAAGGCCAAGGGGCTGCGGGTGGACGTGGACGCCTCCAACGACCGGATGCAGAAGAAGATCCGGAACAACCAGCGACTCAAGGTCCCGTTCATGCTGATCGTCGGCGACGAGGACATGGCGGCCGGCACGGTCTCCTTCCGCTACCGCAACGGTGAGCAGAAGAACGGCGTCCCCCGTGACGAAGCGCTGGCCGAGATCCTGGACGCGGTGGAGCGTCGCATTCAGGTCTGACGCTTTTCCCCGCCTGCGCGGGGGTGCTCCGAAGATGCGGAACCAGCACAAGTCGAAGGTTCCGTTTGCCCCGCCTGCGCGGGGGTGCCGGGTGGGGCGGGCTCAGCGCGAGTCCGCCCTACGGCTGCTCCAGCCCAACGCCTATGCTGATCTCCATGACGACGGAGCCGGAGCAGCAGAGCGGAGTTGGCGTCCCGGACGCTTTTCAGCGCCTTTGGACCCCGCACCGGATGGCCTACATCAAGGGCGAGAACAAGCCGACCGGCCCGGAGGCCAGTGACGGCTGTCCGTTCTGTTCGATCCCGGCCATGTCGGACGAGGACGGGCTGATCCTCCGTCGGGCGGAGCACGCCTACGCGGTGCTCAACCTCTACCCGTACAACTCCGGGCACCTGATGGCGGTCCCGTACCGGCACGTCGCGGACTACACCGAGCTGACGCCGGAGGAGACCGCCGACGTCGCCGAGCTGACCAAGCAGGCGATGACCGCGCTGCGGGCGGCCTCCGGGGCGCACGGCTTCAACATCGGCCTGAACCAGGGCGATGTGGCCGGGGCCGGGATCGCCGCACACCTGCACCAGCACGTGGTGCCCCGCTGGGGTGGGGACACCAACTTCATGCCGGTCATCGGCCACACCCGAGTGCTGCCGCAACTCCTGGCGGACACCCGGAAGATGCTCGCGGACGCCTGGCCGGAGGACGTGGCCCGGTAGGGCGGTTCCGGCTCGGCTTCAGGTGTCCAGCCAGTGGCGGCGGCCGATGCTGATCAGCCGCAGCTGCCGACGGGCGGTGGCGACGATGCGCCGCTCGTCCTCCGGGTCGCCCTCCGCCTCCAGCAGCGCGGCGACGGTGGTGACCGTGTGGTCCGCGTAGAGGTCGGCCAGGACCCGCAGGTCCTCCGGGTCCCAGCCCGCCGACTCGGGCTGGGCGGCGAGGTCGTCGGCGAGGTCGTCGGCGAACTGCCGGATCCGGGCGGCGATGGCCTGCCGCACCGGGCGCACGCCGCCGTGCCGCTCGCGGACCAGGAAGCGCAGGTTGGCGCGGTGCTCGTGGACGTACCGGGCGAGCAGGTCGATGCTGCGGTCGATCACCTCGTCGGGTCCGGCCTGCTCGGCGCGGATGGCCCGGACCAGTGTGCGCAGGCTGCCGAAGGACTCCTCGACCAGGGCCATGCCGAACGCGGGCAGGTCGGGGAAGTGCCGGTAGAAGCCGCTGGGGGTGAGGCCGGCCTCCCGGGTGACCTCGCGCAGGCCCAGGCTGCTGAGGCCTTGGTGGTCGAGCAGTCGCATCCCGGCGTCCAGGAGGGACTGCCGGGTCTGCTGCTTCTGGGACTGTCGCGGCCCGAGAGTGTGGCTCATCTCATGCAGTAAACAACTGTTCTCCGGTATTGGCGAGTGCGGGGCAGGGGTACCCTCGAATTATTCAGTGAACGACTGTGCTCTGAATTCTCGTGAAGGGAAGCACCATGGTCCTCCTCGTAGTCCTGCTCGCCCTGAGCGGCGCGCTCTGGGGCGCCGCCTCCTACCTGAGTTCGCCGGTGCTGGCCGTCGGCTGCGCCGTGGTCGGCTGCTGGCTGCTGGCCTTCGCCGTCCGTGAGCGGATCGCCCGGGCCGGCCGTCGCACCACCGTGGAGGGCTGACCCGTGACCGCAGTACGGACACAGGCCGTCCCGGCGCCGAGCGGATCGGCGCGCAGCCGGGAGGACGGCGACGACACTGCTGTCGCGTCCTTCGTCCTCGGCCTGCTGGGGGTGTTCTTCCTCAACATCGCCCTCGGCCCGCTGGCGATCGTCCTGGCCGGCGTCTCGCTGGCCCGGGGGACCGGGCGTCGCGGACGGGCCCTGCTCGGCCTGGCTCTCGGCGTCACCGACCTGGTGGTGCTGGGCGCGGCGGTCGCCGCGCACCACGGCGGGATCAGCTGGGGCCCCGTCGGCTGACCCGGCGCGGGAGGCGGCCGACGCCGGCGGCGCGGGTCACCAGGCGTCGAAGTCGTCCGGCTTGGACGGGCGGGTGCCCTGGACCTCCATGCCGAGCAGGCTGGCGCGGTTCTTGAAGCGCTCGACGTCCACGTCGTGGTCGACCAGGACCTCGACCGCCGCCGAGTGCACCGCCCGCAGCACCGCCAGGGCGCTCTGGGTCGCGTCGTCGGTCATGTTGCGGTTGCCCCAGGGCGGACCGGCCCAGGCCGAGCGCAGGCCGAAGGGCTCCGGCAGCTTGAAGGTGCCGCCGAGCCAGTTGAGCATGGACTGGTTCCAGGTGAAGGGCGCGCGCACGGTGAGTCGCACCACCTCCTGGTTGGTCACCAGCGGCGTCTTGACGGTGGTGGTCTCCCAGGGCTTGCCGGGCTTGGTGACGGTCTTCTCGGGCGGCTTCGGCTTGCTGGTGAAGCCCCCGGCCACCGGTCCCAGGGCGTACCCGGAGACCTCGATCCGCAGGGTCTCGTGCAGCACCGAGACCCGGATCAGCAGGGTCAGTACCAGGCCGCCGTCGAAGAGGACGAACTGCACGCCCAGGTAGTGGCGCGCCCCCGACCTGCCGAAGTTCTGCCGGTTGGCCAGGTCGGTGAGCGCGGAGGCGCGCATCCGCGAGCCGTCGAACTCCGGGCCGCTGGGCCGGGATATCTCGTCCGCGCCCTCGCCTATCGAGTCGATCGCCCAGTGCTCCACCTTCAACTGGGGGAAGCCGCCGGTCGCGAGCGGGCTGCGGTTCATCCGGCCGAGGTGGTCCTCGATCTTCCGGATCACGTCCCAGGGGTGGAAGGGCCTGATCTCGGCGATGCCCTCACGGGGGTCGAGCTGCTCGGCCAACTGCCAGACCGCCCACCGCCGTCCGAGGCCGAGCACGCCCTTGCGGTGCGCGACGTGGAGGTAGTTGGTCTCCTGCTCGGACGCCAGCCCCGTCAGCTGCTTGCGGAGGGTCTGCGCCTTGGTGTCCTCCGGGCCGATCGGCACGGCGTCGGGGACCCGGGCGCCGACCGTGCCGCCGTCGATCAGCGAACCCCAGCGGGCCCGGAGCTGGATCGCGAAGCGCAGGCAGATCTGCCGGGCGACCAGCCAGCCGATGGGCGCGCCCAGCATCACGATCCGCAGGTAGATCCCGAAGGCGCCGCCGACCGGCGGACGCCAGGCGAGCAGCACCGCGATCACCGCGCAGACCGCCAGGGCGAGTCCGCCGAAGAGCGACTGCTTGTCCGGGTGGCTGCGGCGGCGGAACTCGAAGGCGCCGAGCCAGAGCAGCGTGCCGGGCAGGAAGAGGAAGCCGAAGATCAGGGCCACCGCGGTCAGCTGCTTGTCGCGCCGGTGCCGCAGGGCCTCGGCCTCCAGGCAGTGCTCGACGACGATCCGCGGGTCGATGCCGAAGGAGCGGACCAGCGGCTTGCGGGAGGAGCCGAGGGTACGGGCGATCACCGCCTGGCAGAACGCCTCGCCGAAGTTGGGGGCGAACACCCGGTGCCGGCCCGCCTTGTGCGCGGTCTCCTCGTTGAGCTTGACCAGGTCTTCCAGCGGGTTGTCCCGGTAGGCTCCGGAGGAGAGGGCGGCGGTCGCGCCGGTGTGCGGGGTGCCGTCCAGCGGGATCTGTGCTCCGGGGCTGAAGTCAAACGTCATCGTCACCGCAGGTCCTCCCAATGGCCGCGCTCGCCCATACCGCCCCCCGCCGCGATGACCATCCGCTGAAACGATGTCATGAAGCCGGAGCAGTAAGCCTATCGTCGCCGATCAGCGCGCGTCAGTGCATGCTCCAACTTTCCGGGGCCGCCCCGGCGCCCGGGACGGGCGGAACGGGCAGGCGGGAGCGGGCCCGGAGCGCGCGGCGGGCTCTGCGATGATCGATTCATGGCCGAAAACCTGTCCTCACCACTGCCCCCGAGGCAGCCGTCCGGGTCGTCCCACCAGCTGCCGCCGCAGCCGGTCCTGCTCTTCGACGGTGACTGCGCCTTCTGCAGCTCCTCCGTCCGGTTCGCGGAGCGCCGTCTCGATGCCGATCGCTGGGAGGCCGTGCCCTTCCAGTTCGCCGACCTGGACGCGCTGGCCGCGTTCACCGGCGGCCTGGTCAGCCCGGAGCGGGCCGAGCACGAGGTGCTCTGGATCACGCCGACCGGCCGGGTCTACGGGGGTGCGCAGGCCGCGGCCAGGCTGCTGCTCCGCACCCGCCGACCGCTGTGGAGCGTGCTGGGCGCGTTGCTCACGCTGCCGCTGCTGCGCCAGGCCGCTGCCGGGGTGTACCGGGTGGTGGCGGTGAACCGGCACCGGATGCCCGGTGGCACGGCGGCCTGCGCGCTGCCGCCGGCCGCCCGCCGGGCCGCCGCCCAGCCGCCGGCGGCCTGAGCACCGCCGCCCCGCGACCGTCGCCGACGCACTCCCGGCCGGGGCCCGCCCCGGCGAGTCCGCCTAGCCGAGGATGTGCGCCGCGACGGCCGTCGGCATGGGTTCGTGCCGGACGTAGGCCCGGGTGAACGTCCCGGCGCCGTGGGAGAGCGAGCGGAGGTCCACCGCGTAGCGGACGATCTCCCACTCGGGCACCTCGGCGCGGACCAGCGTCCGCCCGGCCGCGCCCGCGCCGCTCGGCACCGGCTCGGTGCCGAGCACCCGGCCGCGCCGTCCGGACAGGTCGCCGAGGACCGCGCCGACGTAGTCGTCCGGGATCAGCACCCGGACCTCGGCCACCGGTTCCAGCAGCCGGACGCCGGCCTCGGCCGCCGCCTCGCGCAGTGCCAGCGCGCCCGCGGTCTGGAAGGCCGCGTCGGAGGAGTCCACCGAGTGGGCCTTGCCGTCGAGCAGGGTCACCCGCACGTCCACCACCGGGAACCCGGCGCTGACGCCCCGGCCGAGCTGCGCCCGGACGCCCTTCTCCACCGAGGGGATGAACTGGCGCGGGACCGTGCCGCCGACGACCCGGTCGACGAACTCGAAGCCGGCGCCGGTCGGCAGCGGCTCCACCTCGATCTCGCAGATCGCGAACTGGCCGTGCCCGCCGGACTGCTTGACGTGCCGTCCGCGCCCGCGCGCCGGTCCGCCGAAGGTCTCCCGCAGCGGCACCACGTAGGGCACCGGGTCGACGCTGACGCCGTAGCGGGTGCGCAGCCGGTCGACCAGGACGTCGGCGTGGGCCTCGCCGAGGCACCAGAGCACCAGCTGCCCGGTGTCCGGGTTCTGCTCCAGCCGCAGCGTCGGGTCCTCGGCGACCAGCCGGGCCAGGCCCTGGGAGAGCTTGTCCTCGTCGGTCTTGCTGTGCGCGGCGACGGCGACCGGCAGCAGCGGGTCGGGCAGCGCCCAGGCGGCGACCAGCAGCGGCTCGGAGCGGTCGGAGAGGGTGTCGCCGGTCTCGGCGCGGGCCAGCTTCGCCACGCAGACGATGTCCCCGGCGACGGCCTGGGCCACGTGCCGCAGGGTCTTGCCGAGCGGGCTGGAGAGCGCGCCGACCCGCTCGTCGATGTCGTGGTCCTGGTGGCCCCGGTCGCCGAGGCCGTGTCCGGAGACATGGACCGGGGCGTCGGGGCGCAGCGTCCCGGAGAAGACCCGGACCAGGCTGAGCCGGCCGACGTAGGGGTCGCCGCTGGTCTTGACGACCTCGGCGGCGAGCGGGCCCTCGGGGTCGCAGTCGAGCTCGGGGCGGGGGCGCCGTCGGGGCTGGTGACCGGCGGCCGGGGGCGGTCGGCGGGGGAGGGAAGCCGGTGGCGACCAGGTCGAGCAGGGCGGCGGCGCCGAGGCCGGTCCGGGAGCCGTCGGCGGGCGGCAGCACCGCCAGCACCGGGTGGAACGCGCCCCGGGCGACGGCCCGTTCCAGGTCCTTGGTGAGGTTCTTCGGGTCGAGTCCCTCGCCGGCGAGGTAGCGGTCCATCAGCGCCTCGTCCTCGCTCTCGGCGATCAGGGCCTCGATCAGCCGGTTGCGGGCCTCGGTGACGGCCGCCCCGTCGGCCGCCGACAGCTCGCCGGGTTCGGCCGGGTCGAGCAGGCCGACCAGCCGGGTCGGCCGGGGGGCTCCTTCGGCCGCGCCGAGCGGGAGGTGCAGCGGCAGGACCGACTCGGTGTTGCCGTCGCCGAAGGCCTCCCGGCAGAGCGCGACGGTGGCGGCGAAGTCGGCCTGCGGGTGGTCGAGTTTGGTCACCACCAGTGCCCGGGGGAGCGCCAGGTCCGCGCACTCGGACCAGAGGGCGCGGGTCGCGCCGTCGATGCCGTCGGTGGTGTCGGTGGCGGAGACCACGAACAGCGCGGCGTCGGCGGCGCGCAGGCCGGCCCGCAGCTCGCCGACGAAGTCGGCGTAGCCGGGGGTGTCCAGCAGGTTCACCTTCAGCCCGGCGTGGACCAGCGGCACCAGCGCCAGCTGGACCGAGCGCTGCTGGCGGTGCTCGATCTCGTCGTGGTCGGAGACGGTGGTGCCGTCCTCGACCCGGCCCGCCCGGTTCACCGCGCCGGTGGCCAGCGCCAGCGACTCGGCCAGGGTGGTCTTGCCCGCTCCGCTGTGGCCGACCAGGACCACGTTCCGTATCTGCTCGGGTCGCACGGGCTGGTCGGCCGCCGCATCCCTGCCGGCGGTCACCCCGCGTCCGGATGTCCTGTCACCCATGGTCCGATTCTCCTCCCGCGAGCGCGGGTGCGCCCAGGCGTGGGCGCGCCCTGCCGACGCCGCGGGGACCGCGCAGAGTGTTCCCGGGGTCACCCGCGGTGATGGTGAGCTTGGCACCGTGCCGCGCGCAGGTCCATATCCGCGGCAGGGGCGCTCGGGGCGGGACCGGGGCGGCGCGGTCGCGGGCGTGCCCGCGCCCGGCGGCGCCCCGGCGTCCGGATACGATGGCCCGGCGTTCTCCTACGCTTCCCGTACCCGCGGTCCCGGCCGATGCCGTGCCGTCAGCGGAGCCAGATTCGGAGCGGTCGGCAAAACCCATGCTCAACAAATACGCGCGGGCCTTCTTCACCCGGGTCCTCACCCCTTTCGCCTCGATGCTGCTGCGTGCCGGGATCAGCCCGGACGTGGTCACCCTCGTCGGCACGGCCGGCGTCTGCGCCGGCGCCCTGGTCTTCTTCCCCCGGGGCAGCTTCTTCTGGGGCACGATCGTGATCACCGCTTTCGTCTTCTCCGACCTGGTGGACGGCAACATGGCCCGCCAGGCCGGCACGTCGAGCGTGTGGGGCGCGTTCCTGGACTCCACGCTGGACCGGGTCGCCGACTCGGCGGTCTTCGGCGGCATCGCCCTCTGGTACGCGGGCGGCGGCAACAACGACCTGCTGTGCGCGGTCGCGGTCTTCTGCCTCGCCTGCGGCCAGGTGGTCTCCTACACCAAGGCGCGGGCCGAGAGCCTGGGCCTGAAGTGCGACGTGTCCGGGCTGGTGGAGCGGGCCGAGCGGCTGGTGGTGACGCTGGTCGCGGCCGGTCTCGCGGGGCTGCACGGCTTCGGCGTCCCGTACATCGAGTGGCTGCTGCCGATCGCGCTGTGGGCGATCGCCGCCGGTAGCCTGGTCACGGTCTTCCAAAGGATTCTGACGGTCCGTCGGGAGGCGGCCGAGGCCGCGGCGGGGGGAGTGCCCGAGTGAAGGAGAACCTCACCGACTCCGCGTACGCGGCAGGTTGGGCGCTGGTCAAGCGGCTGCCGGAGCCGGTCGCGACCCGACTCTTCGACGGCATCGCGGACTTCGTCTGGCGGCGGCGCGGCAAGAGCGTGCTCCGGCTGGAGTCCAATCTGCGCCGGGTCCGCCCGGAGGCGACCGATGCCGAGATCACCGCGCTGACCCGGGCCGGGATGCGCAGCTACATGCGCTACTGGTGCGAGTCCTTCCGGATGTCGACCTGGAGCCGGGAGCGGGTGCTCGCCTCCTTCGAGCCCGAGGACGTGCACCGGCTGGACGAGGCGATGGCCTCCGGTCGCGGCGCGGTCCTGGCGCTGCCGCACATGGGCAACTGGGACCTGGCCGGCGCCTGGGTGGTGGTCCGCGGCATGCCGTTCACCACCGTCGCCGAGCGGCTGAAGCCGGAGAAGCTGTTCGACCGCTTCGTGGCCTACCGCGAGGGCCTGGGCATGGAGGTGCTGCCGCTCACCGGCGGTGCCGGCACCCTGGGCAAGCTGGCGCAGCGGCTCCGGGCCGGGGGGCTGGTCTGCCTGGTCGGCGACCGGGACCTGTCGGCCTCGGGCGTCCCGGTGGAGTTCCTGGGCGAGGCGGCGCGGATGCCCGCCGGGCCCGCCGCGCTGGCCGCGCAGACCGGCGCGGCGCTGCTCCCGGTCACCCTCTGGTACGACGGCACCCCGGTGATGAAGGGCCGCGTCCACGAGGAGGTCCCGGCGCCGGCCGAGGGCTCGAAGCGGGAGAAGGTCGCGGCGATGACCCAGGCCATGGCGGACGTCTGGGGCGAGGGCGTGCGCGCCCACCCGGGCGACTGGCACATGCTGCAGCGCTTCTGGCTGGCCGACCTCGAACCCCGGCCGGAGGAATCCGTGCTGCCGGATCCGCAGGGGGTCCAGTGAGGATCGGGATCGTCTGCCCCTACGCCTGGGACGTCCCCGGCGGGGTGCAGTTCCACATCAGGGACCTGGCCGAGCACCTGATCCGGCTGGGCCACGAGGTCTCGGTGCTGGCGCCGGCCGACGACGACACCCCGCTGCCGCCCTACGTGGTGTCGGCGGGACGGGCCGTCCCGGTGCCTTACAACGGCTCGGTGGCCCGGCTGACCTTCGGCTTCGTCTCGGCGGCGCGGGTCCGCCGGTGGCTGCGCGAGGGCGGCTTCGACGTCCTGCACATCCATGAGCCGGTGACCCCGAGCCTGTCGATACTGGCCTGCTGGGCGGCGTCCGGGCCGATAGTCGCCACCTTCCACACCTCCAACCCGCGCTCCCGCGCGATGATCGCGGCCGAGCCGCTGATGCAGCCGGCGCTGGAGAAGATCAGCGCCCGGATAGCGGTCAGCGAGTACGCCCGCCGCACCCTGGTCGAGCACTTCGGCGGCGACGCGGTGGTCATCCCCAACGGGGTGGACGTCCGCTTCTTCGCCGACGCCGATCCGCGCCCGTCCTGGACCGGCTCCACCATCGGCTTCGTCGGCCGGATCAACGAGCCGCGCAAGGGGCTGCCGACGCTGCTGGAGGCGATGCCGAGGATCGTCGCGGAGCGCCCGGACGTCCGGCTGCTGGTGGCCGGCAAGGGTGACCCGGAGGAGGCGGTCAAGGACCTGCCGCCGGACGTCCGGTCGCGGATCGAGTTCCTCGGCATGGTCAGCGACGAGGAGAAGGCGAGCCTGCTGCGCAGCGTCGACCTCTACGTCGCCCCGAACACGGGCGGCGAGAGCTTCGGGATCATCCTGGTCGAGGCGATGTCGGCGGGCGCTCCGGTGCTGGCCAGCGACCTGGACGCGTTCCGGCAGGTGCTGGACGGCGGCGCGGCCGGGGAGCTGTTCCCGGTCGAGGACGCGGACGCCCTGGCCGGAGCCGCGCTGCGGCTGCTCGGCGACCCGGGGCGGCTCGCCGAGCTGAGCGACGCGGGCAGCATCCATGTGCGCCGCTTCGACTGGGAGACCGTGGGCGCGGACATCCTGTCCGTCTACGAGACGGTGACCACGGGCGCGGCGGCGGTGGTCGAGGAGGACCGCGGCGGCTGGCGCAGCCGGCTCGGACTGGCCCGCGACTGAACCGCGGTGACCGCAGAACCGCTAGGGTGACCGTCCGTGAGCATCTGGATCTGGGTCGCGGTCGCGGTCGTCCTCGTCGGCTGGTACCTGAGCTGGACGGCGGGCCGGCTGGACCGGCTGCATACCCGGATCGACGCCGCCCGGGCCGGCCTCGACGCCCAACTGCTGCGCCGCTCCTCGGCGGCGCAGGAACTGGCGACCTCGACGCTGCTGGATCCGGCCTCGTCGATCCTGCTCTACCAGGCGGCGCACGCGGCCCGCACGGTGGAGCCGGAGCGGCGGGAGGTCGCCGAGAGCGAGCTGAGCCAGGCGCTCCGGGCGCTGTTCGCCGAGCCGGAGCAGGCGGAGGAGCTGAACGCGCTCCCGGGCGGGGCGGAGGCGGTGGCGGACCTGACGGCCGCGACCCGGCGGGTGCCGATGGCCCGGCGCTTCCACAACGACTCGGTGCGGGCGGCCCGCGCCGTGCGTCGGCACCGGGTGGTGCGGCTGTTCCGGCTGGCCGGGCACGCGCCCTTCCCGCTGGCCTTCGAGATGGACGACGAGCCGCCGACCGGACTCTGACGCGGCTCCGACGCGGCTCTGACCGGCACGTTCGGCGTGAGCCTCGCCACTCCGTAGTGGCAGGGTGGCCGGGGGGTAGCTGGACTCCGCGGCGCATCGGTTAGGGTCGGACCGGGCCTACCATGGGCCTTGTAGCTCCTCTGCACTGTCCGTGTCTTCAGTGAGGTCTTTCGTGTCCACCAACACCCCTGTCTCCGTCGACCAGCCCGCGGTCGGCACCGCCCGTGTGAAGCGCGGCATGGCCGAGCAGCTCAAGGGCGGCGTGATCATGGACGTCGTCAACGCCGAGCAGGCAAAGATCGCCGAGGATGCCGGTGCCGTGGCCGTCATGGCCCTGGAGCGCGTCCCCGCCGACATCCGCAAGGACGGCGGCGTGGCCCGGATGTCCGACCCGGACATGATCGACGGCATCATCTCCGCGGTCTCCATCCCGGTCATGGCCAAGTCCCGGATCGGCCACTTCGTCGAGGCCCAGGTCCTCCAGTCGCTCGGCGTCGACTACATCGACGAGTCCGAGGTGCTGACCCCGGCCGACGAGGCCAACCACAGCGACAAGTGGGCGTTCACCACCCCCTTCGTCTGCGGTGCCACCAACCTGGGCGAGGCCCTGCGCCGCATCGCCGAGGGCGCGGCCATGATCCGCTCCAAGGGCGAGGCCGGCACCGGCAACGTCGTCGAGGCCGTGCGCCACCTGCGCCAGATCCGTGCCGAGATCGGCAAGCTGCGCGCCTGCGACAACAACGAGCTCTACGCCGCCGCGAAGGAGCTCCGCGCCCCCTACGAGCTGGTCAAGGAGGTCGCCGAGCTCGGCAAGCTCCCGGTCGTGCTGTTCTCGGCCGGCGGTGTGGCCACCCCGGCCGACGCCGCGCTGATGATGCAGCTCGGCGCCGAGGGCGTCTTCGTCGGCTCCGGCATCTTCAAGTCGGGCGACCCGGCCAAGCGCGCCGAGGCCATCGTCAAGGCGACCACCTTCTTCGACGACCCCAAGGTCGTCGCGGATGTCTCGCGCGGTCTGGGCGAGGCCATGGTCGGCATCAACTGCGACACCCTGCCCGAGTCCGAGCGCTACGCCAACCGCGGCTGGTAGTACCCGGCCCGCAGGACCCGGCCCACGGCTCCGGCCGGCGGCTCCGAGTGTGACCGGTGGGGAGTGCGGGCAGGTTCCGCGCTCCCCACCGGTTTTCGTTCCGGCGTTCCACGTTCCCATCACCGTTCTCCGACATCTCCGAAGAGGTCGACTCCCGTGTCCTTCAGCAATCCCGTCATCGGTGTCCTCGCGCTGCAGGGCGACGTCCGTGAGCACGCCTTCGCCCTGGTCGAGGCCGACGCCGTGGCCCGCCCGGTCCGCCGCCCGGAGGAGCTGGCCGAGGTCGACGCGCTGGTCATCCCCGGCGGCGAGTCCACCACCATGTCCAAGCTGGCGCTGATCTTCGGGATGATGGAGCCGCTGCGGGCCCGGGTCGCCGCCGGGATGCCGGTCTACGGCTCCTGCGCGGGCATGATCATGCTGGCGGACAAGATCCTTGAGGGCCGGGACGACCAGCAGACCGTCGGCGGCATAGACATGACGGTCCGCCGCAACGCCTTCGGCCGGCAGAACGACTCCTTCGAGCAGCCCGTGGACTTCCGCGGCCTGGAGGGCGGCCCGGTCCACGGCGTCTTCATCCGCGCGCCCTGGGTCGAGTCGGTCGGCGAGGGCGTCGAGGTGCTGGCGGACCTGGACGCGGCGACCGGCGGCGGGCGCATCGTGGCGGTGCGCCAGGGGAACCTGCTGGCCACGTCCTTCCACCCGGAGCTCAGTGCGGACCACCGGGTGCACTCCTACTTCGTCGACATGGTCCGCAACGCGGGCTGATCCACGAGCGACCGCCCGTCAGGGCGACGGTAGGATCTCCCTGTTCCGATTTCGTTGGTGCTGTATGAAGGAGTCATTCGATGTCCGGCCACTCCAAATGGGCTACCACCAAGCACAAGAAGGCCGCCATCGACGCGAAGCGCGGCAAGCTCTTCGCGAAGATGATCAAGAACATCGAGGTGGCTGCCCGTACCGGCGGCGGAGACCCCGCCGGTAACCCGACGCTCTACGACGCCATCCAGAAGGCCAAGAAGAGCTCGGTCCCGATCGACAACATCAACCGCGCGGTCAAGCGCGGTTCCGGAGCAGAGGCCGGCGGCGCCGACTACTCCACCATCATGTACGAGGGCTACGGCCCCAACGGTGTCGCAGTGCTGATCGAGTGCCTGACCGACAACCGCAACCGCGCCGCCTCCGACGTCCGGGTCGCGATGACCCGCAACGGCGGTTCGATGGCCGACCCCGGCTCGGTCTCGTACATGTTCACCCGCAAGGGTGTCATCGCCGTCGCCAAGGCCGAGAAGCTGGACGAGGACACGATCCTCGACGCCGTGCTCGACGCCGGCGCCGAGGAGGTCAACGACCTCGGCGACAGCTTCGAGGTGATCAGCGAGGCCACCGACCTGGTCGCGGTCCGCACCGCGCTGCAGGCCGCCGGCCTCGACTACGACTCGGCCGAGGCCAGCTTCGTGCCCAGCGTGCAGGTCGAGTTGGACGCCGAGGGCGCCCGCAAGATCTTCAAGCTGATCGACGCCCTGGAGGACAGCGACGACGTGCAGAACGTCTTCGCCAACTTCGACCTGCCGGCCAGCGTCGTCGCCGAGCTCGACGACGAGGACTAGCAGCCGCTGCCGGCACTCGCTGTCGGCGCAGCACCCGCGTTCCTACCGCCCGGTGGCCCCCAGGCCGCCGGGCGGCGGTGCGTCCGGCACCGGTTGTCGGTGCCGACCGGTAGCCTCACCAGGCAGCGAGAGTTCTACGAAAGGCGGGAGCGCGTGCGCGTCCTGGGGGTGGACCCTGGCCTGACCAGGTGCGGCGTCGGCGTGGTCGACGGCGCGCCGGGCCGGCCGCTGCACATGGTCGCCTGCGGCGTCGTGCGCACCCCGGCCGACGCCGACGTGGCCCACCGGCTGCTCCAGATCGAGCAGGGGCTGGAGCTCTGGTTCGACACCCACCAGCCCGAACTCGTGGCGGTGGAGCGGGTGTTCGCACAGCACAACGTCCGCACGGTGATGGGCACCGCGCAGGCCAGCGCGGTCGCCATGCTCTGCGCCACCCGGCGCGGCATCCCGGTCACCCTGCACACCCCCAGTGAGGTCAAGGCCGCCGTCACCGGCAGCGGGCGGGCCGACAAGGACCAGGTCGGGGCCATGGTCACCCGGCTGCTCCGGCTCGACGCCCCGCCCAAGCCCGCCGACGCCGCCGACGCCCTGGCCCTCGCCATCTGCCACATCTGGCGCGGCGCGGCCGTCGACCGGATCGCCGCCGCCGTCGCCGCCACCCGCGCCCCGCGCCCCTCCAGCCATGCCCGCCCCAAGGAGTACCGACGATGATCGCTTTCGTCAGCGGCCCGGTGGCCGCCGTCAGCCCCGGCTCGGCCGTGGTCGAGGTCGGCGGCGTGGGCATGCTCGTCCACTGCGCACCGGCCACCCTGGCCGCGCTGCGGATCGGCGAGCCGGCCAGGATCGCCACCTCGCTGGTGGTCAGGGAGGACTCGCTCACCCTCTACGGCTTCGCCGACGACGACGAGCGGCAGACCTTCGAACTGCTGCAGACCGCCAGCGGCGTCGGCCCCAAGGTCGCCCAGGCGATGCTGGCCGTGCACAGCCCCGAGGCGTTGCGGGTCGCCGTCGCCCGGGGTGACGCCAAGGCGCTCACCGCCGTCCCCGGGATCGGTCCCAAGGGCGCGCAGAAGCTGCTGATCGAGCTCAAGGACCGGCTCGGCCGTCCCACCGGCGCGGTCCCGGCCCAGCAGCACGCCGTCGCCGCCGGGCCCGCGCCCTGGACCGATCAGCTGCACGCGGCGCTGGTCGGCCTGGGCTTCGCCCCGCGCGAGGCCGAGGACGCCGTCACCGCAGTCACCCCCGAGGCCGAGGCCCAGGCGAAACCCGACATCTCCGCCCTGCTGCGGAGCGCGCTGCAGACCCGCAACCGCACCCGCTGAGCCCCTGCCCCTGCTGCTCCAGAACCCCGCCGCTCCAGAACCCCGCCGCTCCAGAACCCCGCTGCCCAGATCCGCCGAAGGAAGCCCGTGAGCCTGCACGACGACCCCGAAGCCGGCGACCGGCTGGTCACCTCCGCCGCCGACGGTGAGGACCGGGCCGTCGAGGCCGCGCTGCGCCCCAGGGACCTGGACGAGTTCATCGGCCAGGAGCGCGTCCGTGAGCAGCTGTCGCTGGTGCTCCAGGCCGCCCGGCACCGCGCCGCCACCCCGGACCACGTGCTGCTCAGCGGCCCGCCCGGGCTGGGCAAGACCACCCTGTCCATGATCATCGCGGCCGAGATGAACGCCCCGATCCGGATCACCTCCGGGCCGGCGATCCAGCACGCCGGGGACCTCGCCGCGATCCTCTCCTCGCTCACCGAGGGCGAGGTGCTGTTCCTGGACGAGATCCACCGGATGTCCCGGCCCGCCGAGGAGATGCTCTACATGGCGATGGAGGACTTCCGGGTCGACGTCATCGTCGGCAAGGGTCCCGGCGCCACCGCGATCCCGCTGGAGCTGCCGCCGTTCACCCTGGTCGGCGCGACCACCCGGGCCGGACTGCTGCCGCCGCCGCTGCGCGACCGCTTCGGTTTCACCGGTCACATGGAGTTCTACGCCCCGGGCGAACTGGAACGGGTGATACACCGTTCGGCCGGGCTGCTGGACGTCCGGATCGACACCGCCGGGGCCGCCGAGATCGCCGGCCGCTCCCGCGGCACGCCCCGGATCGCCAACCGGCTGCTGCGCCGGGTCCGCGACTTCGCGCAGGTCAGGCATGACGGCGTGGTGAACCGGGAGATCGCCAGGGCCGCGCTGGCGGTCTACGAGGTGGACGAGCGCGGGCTCGACCGGCTGGACCGCGCGGTGCTGCACGCGCTGCTCAAGCTCTTCGGCGGCGGACCGGTCGGCCTGTCCACGCTCGCCGTCGCCGTGGGCGAGGAGTCTGAGACAGTTGAAGAGGTCGCGGAGCCGTTCCTGGTGCGTGAGGGCCTGCTGGCCCGCACCCCCAGGGGCCGGATCGCGACCGCCGCGGCCTGGCAGCACCTGGGCCTCACGCCGCCGCGGATGCCCGGCCAGAGCCAACAGGAAACCCTCCCGGAGGGTTGAGTACAGACTGTTGTGGGTCGGGACTCGCTTTCGCCGGAACTGGGATGACATGCTTGACGTTGTTCCACCAAGGCGTGTGACTTAGACTCCGCCCGCCGCCCTTCCCCGGGGCGGACCGCCCCGAAGACCGGCCGCGACCCCCCTTGCGGCCCTGCAAAGGACCCGTCAGTCGTGAATCCCATCTTTCTCTTCCTCATTCTGGCCTTCGGTGGCCTGATGATCATGTCCACCCGCTCTGGCAAGAAGAAGCAGCAGGCTGCCATCGAGATGCGCAACAAGATGGAGCCGGGAGTCGGGGTTCGCACGATCGGCGGAATGTACGCGCTGGTGAAGTCCGTCACCGAGGAGGCCGTCGAGCTGGAGGTCGCCCCGGGCGTCTACGCGCTCTACGCCAAGAACGCCATCGCGGTGGTCATGGACGGGGTCGAGTACAACCGGATCGTTCACGGCGACGAGGACGAGGAGGACGCGGAGGGGGTCGAGGACGACGCGGACGTCGCGGCGGGCGAGGCCGAGGACGAGGCCGTGGTGCTCGACAAGGCCGAGCAGACCGACGCCGACAGCGCTGCCGACGAAGCCAAGGCCGACGAAGGCAAGGCCGACGGCGACAAGATCGCATTCAGCAAGTAGCGTGCTCCGTACGCCAGTCACAGGTGACTGTGCCTGCGGACGGCCCCACAGGACCGCTGCGTCGTTGCCGCGCCACACCCTGTCCACCGAACCCTCGGTGGTGGTGGCGCACCCCAACCCACGGCATGGACAGAGAGAATCGAGAAGGTGGCCTCACCCAAATCCCGTCCGCGTGACGGATACCCGGGGCGTGCTCTGAGCCTGATTCTGGCGATCGCGGTGGCCCTGGTGGCCATCATGTTCGCCACCGGGTACAAGACGCCGCACCTGGGCATCGACCTCGCCGGTGGCACCAGCGTCACGCTCCAGGCGAAGGCGCCCAAGGGCGACTCGGGAGCGATCAACTCCACGAGCATGAACGAAGCCGTCGCGATCCTGCAGGACCGGGTCAACGGCACCGGCGTGTCCGAGGCGGAGGTGCAGACCGAGGGCAGCAACACCATCGTGGTGACGATCCCGAAGGGGCAGAACTCCCAGCAGGTGCTCGACACCATCGGGACGACCGCCAAGCTGTACTTCCGGCCGGTGGTCGCCAGCGCCCTCTCGGGAGTGCCCGCCAGCGCCGTCACCACGGCCTCTCCGTCCGCCTCGGGTGCGGCCTCCGGCACGCCCGCGCCGTCGGCGTCCAGCACGGCCAAGGCCGTGGCGAACGCCCCGGCCAGCGCCGCGGCCTCGGCGACCAAGACCCAGGGCGACGCGGTCACCGGCGACCTGACCAAGGCCACCGCCTCGGCCAGTGCGAACGCCAGTGACAAGGCCTCGTCCCCGGCCACCAAGCCCGCGGCCGCGGGGGCCACGCCCTCGGCGAGCGCCAAGCCCGGTGCCACGGTGGCGACGACCAACCTCCAGGGCACCCCGCCGGCCGATGTCGCGACTGCCTTCGCGGCGCTGGACTGCTCCAAGCAGGACCAGCGCAATGACCACCAGACGAGCGACAGCGCCGACGCGATCGCCTGCTCGCAGGACACCCAGGCGGGCGGCGGCTACTACACCAAGTACGCGCTCGGCCCGGTGATGGTCGCCGGCACCGACGTCTCCAGCGCCTCGGCCGGGATCAGCACCAGCAACGGCGCCTGGCAGATCAACCTGAACTTCGACAGCAAGGGCACCTCGGAGTTCGCCAAGGCCACCACCACCCTGGTCAAGAACCCGGCCGGCAGCGTGACCAACCAGTTCGCGATCGTCCTCGACGGCCAGGTGGTCTCGGCTCCGGGCGTCAACTCGGCGATCACCGGCGGCCAGGCGCAGATCACCGGCAGCTTCACCCAGCAGCAGGCGGTCAGCCTCGCCAACGTGCTGAACTACGGCGCGCTGCCGCTGACCTTCACCACCCAGGACGTGACCACGGTCTCGCCGCAGCTCGGCGGCAACCAGCTGCAGGCCGGCCTGCTCGCGGGCGCCATCGGCCTCGCCCTGGTCGTGCTCTACTCGCTGGTCTACTACCGCGGCCTCGGCCTGGTCAGCATCGCCGGTCTGGGGATGTCGGCGGTGCTCACCTACTCGATCATGAGCCTGCTGGGCGGGACGATCCACTTCGCCCTGAACCTGCCGGCGGTCTGCGGTGCCATCGTCGCCATCGGTATCACGGCCGACTCGTTCGTCGTCTACTTCGAACGGATCCGGGACGAGGTGCGGACCGGCTCCTCGCTCCGCCCCGCGGTCCGCAACGCCTGGCCCCGCGCCCGGCGCACCATCCTGGTCTCGGACTTCGTGTCCTTCCTGGCCGCCGCGGTGCTGTACTTCTTCACCGTGGACAAGGTGCAGGGCTTCGCCTTCACCCTGGGTCTGACCACCCTGCTCGACGTGGTCGTGATCTTCCTCTTCACCAAGCCGCTGATCACGCTGCTGGCGCGACGGAAGTTCTTCGCCGACGGTCACCCCATGTCCGGGGTCGACCCGAAGCGGCTGGGAGCCCGTCCGCCCATCCGCGGCGGCCGCCGCCGTCCCGCCGAGACCAAGGAGGCCTGACCAGATGTCACGCTTCGGCAACATCGGGCACCGTCTCTACACCGGTGAGGTCAGCTTCGACTTCGTCGGTCGGCGCAAGCTGTGGATGATCATCTCCGGGGTCATCCTGCTCGCCGCCGTGGTCGGCCTGGGCGCCCGCGGCCTGAACCTGGGCATCGAGTTCAAGGGCGGCCAGATCTACACGGTCACCAAGCCCGGACTCACCGTCAGCCAGGCCCAGGACGTCGCCAACAAGATCACCGGTGACAACTCGGCCCTGGTCCAGTCGGCCACGACCAGCACCGGCAAGTCGATCACCATCCAGATCAACGCCGACTCCAACGTCGCGCCGGCCACCGCGATCTCGGACCTGTCCAAGGACCTGTCCATCAACGCCTCGGCGATCAACACCCAGTCGATCGGCGCCAGCTGGGGCAAGGACATCAGCCAGAAGGCGCTGGAAGGCCTGATCGTCTTCCTGATCCTGCTGACGCTGTACCTGGTCTTCGCCTTCGAGTGGCGGTTGGCGGTCGGCGCGCTGGTGGCGCTGCTGCACGACATGGTGATCACCGTCGGCGTGTACGCGCTGCTGGGCTTCACCGTGAGCTCCGGCACCGTGATCGGCTTCCTGACCATCCTCGGGTACTCGCTCTACGACACCGTCGTCGTCTTCGACGGTCTCAAGGACGCCACCAAGAAGCTGGACAGCCAGACCAAGATGACCTACAGCGAGGCGGCCAACCACTCGCTGAACGGCACCCTGGTCCGGTCGATCAACACCACCATCCTGGCGCTGCTGCCGGTCGCCGCGCTGCTGTTCATCGGTGGCGGGCTGCTCGGCGCGGGTCAGCTGAACGACATCTCGCTGGCGCTGTTCATCGGTCTGAGCGCCGGTGCGTACTCCTCGATCTGCGTCGCCACGCCGCTGGTGGCCTGGCTCAAGGAGAAGGAGCCGCAGAACATCGCCCTCGCCGAGCGGGTCGCCAAGCGTCGCGCCAGTGAGGCGAAGGCGCTGGCCGAGGGCCGTACGGTCGAGTCGCAGCCCGGCGACGTCGACGTGCCGCAGGACCGCCGCGGGGACGACGACGAGGCGGGCCACGCGGTCACGGCCGGCGGCCCGCGCCGCCAGCCGGTCAACCGCAGCCGCAGCGACCGTCGCTCGACGGGCAAGCGGAACTAGCAGGGCGGCAGTACCAAGGGGACCCGGTGGGGGCGGTGCCGATCTGGCTCGCCCCCACCGGCCTGTGCAGGGGCACGGACCGCCGTGGCCCGGGAATCTGGAGCAGCAGCATGAGCAGCACCGACCTCGCCGACCTCCTCTCGGCCCGGATCAGGGACGTCGCGGACTACCCCAAGCCCGGGGTGGTCTTCAAGGACATCACCCCGCTGCTGGCCGACCACGACGCCTTCTCCGCCCTGGTCGAGCATCTGGCGGAGCGGGCCAGGGAGCTGGGCGCGACCAAGGTGGTCGGCCTGGAGGCGCGCGGCTTCATCCTGGCGGCCCCGGCCGCCTACGCCGCCGGGGCGGGCTTCGTCCCGGTCCGCAAGCAGGGCAAGCTCCCCGGGGCCTGCTACTCCCAGGCCTACGAGCTGGAGTACGGCTCGGCCGTGCTTGAGGTGCAGCAGGACGCCCTCGCCGCCGGTGAGCGGGTGCTGGTCGTCGACGACGTGCTGGCGACCGGCGGCACCGTCGAGGCGGCACTGGAGCTGATCCACCGGGCCGGCGCGGAGCTGGCCGGGGTGGTGGTGCTGATGGAGCTGGGCTTCCTGGGCGGCCGGGAGCGCCTGGCCGGACACCTCGGCGCGGCCCCGCTGGAGACCGTGATCACGGTCTGAGCAGCACGGCCGGGGGCGGGTCGCCGGAACGTTCGGCGGCCCGCCCGCGGCGTCCCGGAGAACAGGCGTCCGCCGGGCTCGGTACCATGGGATATCCGCGACTCGCTCCTGAGGAGTGCACTTGCCCGAAGAGGTCGTGCCAACCGCTGCCAAGGCTGAGGCAGAGGAGAGCGCCCGCGCCGCAGCGCAGCCCGCCGTCCAGGCCGCCGCGCCGGCCGAGGCGCCGGCCTCCGCCGCGCCCGCGCCGTACGTGGCGGCCAAGCCGCCCGCCGTGCGCCGCGTTCCCACGACCGGCGCGCACGCCGTGGTCTCCCGCCCCAGCGCCGCCTCCCCGAGCCGCGTACGGGCCCGGCTGGCCCGTCTGGGCGGCCAGCGGGCCAACACCGTCAACCCGGTACTGGAGCCGCTGTTCCGGATCGTCCGCAGCAACGACCCCAAGGCCGACCTGCCGACGCTGGAGCGGGCCTACCAGATCGCCGAGCGCTGGCACCGGGGCCAGAAGCGCAAGAGCGGCGACCCGTACATCACCCACCCGCTGGCGGTCGCGACCATCCTGGCCGAGCTGGGCATGGACCTGCCGACGCTGATGGCCGGGCTGCTGCACGACACCGTCGAGGACACCGACTACGGCCTGGACACGCTGCGCCGGGACTTCGGCGACACCGTGGCCATGCTGGTCGACGGCGTGACCAAGCTGGACAAGGTCAAGTTCGGCGAGGCGGCGCAGGCCGAGACGGTCCGGAAGATGGTCGTCGCCATGGCGCGCGACCCCCGGGTGCTGGTGATCAAGCTGGCGGACCGGCTGCACAACATGCGCACCATGCGCTACCTGAAGCGGGAGAAGCAGGAGAAGAAGGCCCGCGAGACGCTGGAGATCTACGCCCCGCTGGCGCACCGGCTGGGCATGAACACCATCAAGTGGGAGCTGGAGGACCTCGCCTTCGCGATCCTCTACCCCAAGATGTACGACGAGATCGTCCGGCTGGTCGCCGAGCGCGCGCCCAAGCGCGACGAGTACCTGATGACCGTGACCGACCAGGTCATGGGCGACCTGCGGGCGGCGCGGATCAAGGCGACGGTCACCGGCCGGCCGAAGCACTACTACAGCGTCTACCAGAAGATGATCGTGCGCGGTCGCGACTTCGCCGAGATCTACGACCTGGTGGGCATCCGGGTCCTGGTCGACTCGGTCCGGGACTGCTACGCGGCGCTGGGCACCATCCACGCGCGCTGGAACCCGGTGCCGGGGCGGTTCAAGGACTACATCGCCATGCCCAAGTTCAACATGTACCAGTCGCTGCACACGACGGTGATAGGCCCCGGCGGCAAGCCGGTCGAGCTGCAGATCCGCACCTTCGACATGCACCGCCGGGCCGAGTACGGCATCGCCGCGCACTGGAAGTACAAGCAGCAGGCGGTGGCCGGGGCGTCCAAGGTGCGGACCGACACGCCCACCGGCAAGGGCGCCAAGGCCGACACCGTCAACGAGATGGCCTGGCTGCGGCAGCTGCTCGACTGGCAGAAGGAGACCGAGGACCCCAGCGAGTTCCTGGAGTCGCTCCGCTTCGACCTGTCCAACAGCGAGGTCTTCGTCTTCACGCCCAAGGGCGACGTGATCGCGCTACCGGCCGGGGCGACCCCGGTCGACTTCGCCTACGCCGTCCACACCGAGGTCGGCCACCGGACCATAGGGGCCCGGGTCAACGGCCGGCTGGTGCCGCTGGAGTCCACCCTGGACAACGGCGACCTGGTGGAGGTCTTCACCTCCAAGGCCGCCACCGCCGCGCCCTCGCGGGACTGGCTGGGCTTCGTCAAGTCGCCCCGGGCCCGCAACAAGATCCGCGCCTGGTTCTCCAAGGAGCGCCGCGAGGAGGCGATCGAGCAGGGCAAGGAGGCCATCACCCGGGCCATGCGGAAGCAGGGCCTGCCGCTGCAGCGCATCCTCACCGGCGACTCGCTGGTCACCCTGGCCCACGAGATGCGCTACCCGGACATCTCCTCGCTCTACGCCGCGATCGGCGAGGGCCATGTCTCGGCGCAGACCATCGTCCAGAAGCTGGTCCAGGCCCTCGGCGGCGAGGAGGGTGCGACCGAGGACATCGCCGAGACCACCACCCCCTCGTCCACCGGCGGCGGGCGGCGCGGCAGCCGCCGCAACGCGGCCGACCCGGGCGTCGTGGTCAAGGGCGTCGCGGACGTCTGGGTGAAGCTCTCGCGCTGCTGCACGCCGGTCCCCGGTGACCCGATCGTCGGCTTCATCACCCGGGGCAACGGCGTCTCGGTGCACCGGGCCGACTGCGTCAACGTGGACTCGCTGGCCCAGCAGCAGGAGCGGATGGTCGAGGTCGAGTGGGCGCCGACCCAGTCCTCGGTGTTCCTGGTCGCGATCCAGGTCGAGGCGCTGGACCGGTCCCGGCTGCTCTCGGACGTCACCCGGGTGCTGTCGGACCAGCACGTCAACATCCTGTCGGCGGCGGTGCAGACCTCCCGCGACCGGGTGGCGATGAGCCGGTTCACCTTCGAGATGGGCGACCCCAAGCACCTCGGCCACGTGCTGAAGGCGGTGCGCGGCGTCGAGGGCGTCTACGACGTCTACCGGGTCACCAGCTCGCGCCAGCGCTAGCGCCAGTACGCGCAGCGGGCCCCCACCGGCGTGGTGGGGGCCCGCTGCGCGTACTGCGGGGCTTGTCAGCCGCCGAACTCCTGGAGGCCCTTGAGGGCCTGGTCCAGCAGCTCGCGGCGGCCGGCCAGCTCGGACTCCAGCTTGGCGACCCGGCCGTTGTCACCCTTGGTCCGGGCGGCCTCGATCTGCTTCTCCAGCTTGTCCACGGCGGACTGGAGCAGCCCGGTCATGCCCTGGGCGCGGGCCCGGGCCTCCGGGTTGCTGCGCTGCCACTCGGCCTCCTCGGCCTCGCGGATGGCGCGGTCCACCACGTGCAGCCGGGCCTCCAGCTTGGGCCGGGCGTCGCGCGGGACGTGGCCGATCTCCTCCCAGCGCTCGCTGATCGAGCGGTAGGAGGCCTTGACGGCCTTGAGGTCGGAGATCGGCAGCAGCGCCTCGGCCTCGGTCAGCAGCGCCTCCTTGGCGACCTGGTTGACCCGCTCGTCGGCGTCGCGCTCGTCGAAGACCGCCGAGCGGGCCTGGAAGAAGACGTCCTGGGCGCCGCGGAAGCGGGCCCACAGCTCGTCCTCGGCCTCGCGCTGGGCGCGGCCGGCCGCCTTCCACTCGGTCATCAGGTCGCGGTAGCGGGCCGCGGTCGCGCCCCAGTCCGTGGACCCGGACAGCGACTCGGCCTCCTTGACCAGCCGCTCCTTGTGCTGCCTGGCCTCGTCGCGCTGCTGGTCCAGCGTCGCGAAGTGGGCCTTGCGGTGCTTGGAGAAGGTCGAGCGGGCGTGCGAGAAGCGGTGCCAGAGCTCGTCGTCGGCCTTCCGGTCCAGCCGGGGCAGGGCCTTCCAGGTGTCCACCAGGGCGCGCAGCCGGTCCCCGGCCTCCCGCCACTGGGTGGACTCCGCCAGCTGCTCGGACTCCGCGACCAGGGCCTCCTTGGCGGCCTTGGCCTCCTCCTGGGCCTTGGCGCGGGAGGCGCGGCGCTCCTCGCGCTTGGCGTCCACCTCGCCCACCAGGACGTCGAGCCGCTTGGCCAGGGCGGCCAGGTCGCCGACGGCGTGGCCCTCGGTCACCAGTCCGCGCAGGTGCTCGACGGCGGTCAGCGCGTCCTTGGCCGCCAGGTCGGTGGTCCGCACCCGGCGCTCCAGCAGGCCGATCTCGACGGCGATGCCCTCGTACTTCCGGGTGAAGTAGGCGAGTGCCTCGTCAGGGGATCCCGCCTGCCACGAGCCGACGACGCGTTCGCCCTCGGCCGTCCGCACGTAGACGGTCCCCTCGTCGTCGACACGGCCCCACGGGTCGCTGGTCACAGCGCCTCCTCCATATGGTGGCCCGCCTCTCGGGGGCGGGCCACCGTCCACAGTTCGTTGCCCGGCCTGGCTCAAACCGGCCACCGGGGTCAAGGCACCCTACAAGACGCCAACATAGGCGACCGGTGCCGGTGCTGTCCGTATCCGAGCGGCGAAAACTGTCGCGCGTGCCGCAGCGGACGGGCTTGCGGTGTTCCGGTGCCGCAGCTTCAGGACTTGACGGTCGTGACGCTGTTCATGGTGACCGCCTGGTACGGCTTGCCGTCGCCGTTCGGCGCACCGGCCGCGCCGATCGCCTGGAGTTCGCTCAGGCCGCCGGTGATGGTGCCGAACGGGGTGTAGCTCGGCGGCAGTTGGCTGTCCTTGTAGACCAGGAAGAACTGGCTGCCGTTGGTGTTGGGGCCGGAGTTGGCCATGGCCACGGTGCCGGCCGGGTAGGTCACCGAGCCGCTGGAGCCGGCCGCGCCGAGGCCGGTCAGGTTCTCGTCCTTGAAGGTGTAGCCGGGGCCGCCGGTGCCGCTGCCGGTCGGGTCGCCGCACTGGAGCACGTACAGGCCGGTCTCGTTGGTGAGCCGGTGGCAGATCACGTGGTCGAAGTAGTGCTGCCCGGCCAGGAAGACGAAGGAGTTGACCGTGTGCGGGGCCTTCGCGGCGTCCAGCTTCAGGGTGATCGGACCGCAGTTGGTGGCGATGGTCGCGGTGTAGGTCGCGTTGGTGTCGATGGTCATGGCCGGCTCGGTCTTCCACGACATGGTCGCGGGCTTGGCCGTGGGCGCCGCCGTGCAGCCGGCCACCGGCAGCTTCACCGAGGCGGGCGCGGCGGTGGAGGAGGCGCTGGCGGCGGCCGAGGGGGTGGCGGAGGCGGCGGCGTCCGCCGAGGCCGACTTCTTCTTGCTCCCGCCGGAGGTCAGCGCCCAGGTGCCGCCGGCGAGCAGGGCGACGGCCACCACGGCCGAGCCGATCTGCAGGGTCAGCCGCCGGGTGCGCCTCAGCGACTCCGCCCGGCGGGCCTGCTGGCGCTGGTACTTCAGCTGCGCCAACTGCCGCTGCCGCTTCTCCTTGTCCTTCGACAGCTTCGGCTGGGGCGTCTTCGACGTGTTGTTCGCGGCCACCGACGGTCTCTCCCTCTGCGCGTCCCCGCACCTCGTCGGTGGGGATGTTTCCACTCGTTGGGCGCTCAGTGTAGGGAGGAAATCTGAAAATCCGTGGCCAGGACCGGAATTTCCCGCATCGGATTCCGCAGCGCGCCCCGGGACAACGGGTTCGCGATCGTCCCCGCCCCGCCGGTAGGCTGCGTCCATACCTCCCGCGCCCGAGCGCGGACCCGCCGCCACCACCTCCGACGTGCAAAGGATCCACGTGTTCATCGCCGGCTTCCCCGCAGGGGCCTGGGGCACCAACTGCTACCTGGTCGCCCCCGCCCCCGGCGAGGAGTGCGTCATCGTCGACCCGGGCCACCAGGCCGCCGCCGGCGTCGAGGACGCGGTCCGCGAGCACGGGCTGAAGCCCGTCGCGGTGATCCTCACCCACGGACACATCGACCACGTCGCCTCGGTGATGCCGGTCTGCGGCGCCCGCGGCGTCCCGGCCTGGATCCACCCGGAGGACCGGTACATGCTCTCCGACCCGGAGAAGGCCCTCGGCCGCTCCCTCGGCGCGCAGCTGATGGGGGAGCTCACCCTCGGCGAACCGGACGACCTGCGGCTGCTCACCGACGGCAGCGTGCTCGACCTGGCCGGACTGCGGTTCACCGTCGACCATGCGCCCGGCCATACCAAGGGGTCGGTGACGTTCAGGACCCCCGAGGCACCGGAGCTTCCGCCGGTGCTGTTCTCGGGGGACCTGCTCTTCGCCGGCTCCGTAGGACGCTCCGACCTCCCCGGAGGAGACCCCGAGGCCCTCCTGCAGTCGCTGGCCCGCGTGTGCCTGCCGCTCCAGGACGAGACCGTGGTCCTCTCCGGACACGGCCCCCAGACCACCATCGGCCGCGAGCGCGCCACCAACCCGTACCTGCTCCAGGTCGCGGGCGGGGCAGGCAGCGCCGCCGCCGTGCGCCGAGGAATGTGACTGACGATCAGATGAACGCCTTCACCGCCCCCAAGGGCACCTACGACCTGCTCCCGCCCGACTCCGCCACCGTGCTGGCCGTCCGCGAGGCCATCGCCGCCCCGCTGCGCCGGGCCGGCTACGGCTACATCGAGACGCCCGTCTTCGAGGACGTCAAGCTGTTCTCGCGCGGCGTCGGCGAGTCCACCGACATCGTCTCCAAGGAGATGTACACCCTCACCACGCTCGGCGGCGACGAGCTCGCGCTGCGCCCCGAGGGCACCGCCTCGGTGCTCCGGGCCGCGCTGGAGGCCAACCTGCACCGGATCGGGAACCTCCCGGTGAAACTCTGGTACTCCGGCTCCCAGTACCGCTACGAGAAGCCGCAGAAGGGCCGCTACCGGCAGTTCTGGCAGGTCGGCGCCGAGGCGATCGGCGCCACCGACCCGGCGCTGGACGCCGAGCTGATCATCCTGGCCGACGACGCCTACCGCTCGCTCGGGCTGCGCGACTTCCGGATCCTGCTGAACAGCCTCGGCGACAAGCAGTGCCGCCCGGTCTACCGGGCCGCGCTCCAGGAGTTCCTGGCCGGCCTGGACCTGGACGAGGACACCGTCCGCCGGGCCGGGCTCAACCCGCTGCGGGTGCTGGACGACAAGCGCGAGTCGGTGCAGGCGCAGCTGGTCGGCGCGCCGATGCTGGTCGACTACCTGTGCGAGGACTGCAAGGCGTACCACGAGCAGGTGCGCGAGCTGCTGACCGCCGCCGGGGTCGCCTTCGAGGACGACCCCAAGCTGGTCCGCGGCCTCGACTACTACACCCGGACCACCTTCGAGTTCGTCCACGACGGCCTCGGCTCGCAGTCCGCCGTCGGCGGCGGCGGGCGCTACGACGGGCTGTCCGAGATGATCGGCGGCCCGGCGCTGCCCTCCGTCGGCTGGGCCCTCGGGGTGGACCGCACCGTGCTCGCGCTGGAGGCCGAGGGCGTACAGCTCCCGGTCGCGCCCGCCACCGACGTCTTCGCGGTGCCGCTGGGCGAGGAGGCCAAGCGGGTGCTGTTCGCCGCGGTCACCGCGCTCCGCCGGGAGGGCGTCAACGCCGACCTGGTCTACGGCGGCAAGGGGATGAAGGCCGCGATGAAGGCGGCCGACCGCTCCGGCGCCCGCTACGCGCTGGTCGCCGGCGAGCGGGACCTCGCCGAGGGGCTCGTCCAGCTCAAGGACCTCACCACCGGCGACCAGACCCCGGTCGCCCTCGACGCTCTCGTCGCCACCCTGAAGGAGAAGCTCAAGTGATCCGCAGCCATGAAGCCGGCACGCTCCGCCCGGAGCACGCCGGCACCACCGTGACCCTCGCTGGCTGGGTCGCCCGCCGCCGCGACCACGGCGGTGTCGCCTTCATCGACCTGCGGGACGCCTCCGGCACGGTCCAGGTCGTCGTGCGCGACCTGGACGCCGTGTCCGAGCTGCGCTCCGAGTGGTGCGTCAAGGTGGTCGGCGAGGTCCGGGTCCGTCCCGAGGGCAACGAGAACACCGAGATCCCGACCGGTGCGGTCGAGGTCGTGGTCAACGAGCTGACCGTGCTCTCCGAGTCCGCGCCGCTGCCGTTCCAGGTCGCCGAGTACGAGCCCGGATCGGTCAACGAGGAGGTCCGGCTCCGCTACCGCTACCTCGACCTGCGCCGTGAGGGCCCGGCCAAGGCGCTGCGGCTGCGCTCCCGGGCGACCCACATCATCCGCACGGTGATGGAGGAGAACGGCTACCTCGACATCGAGACCCCGTACCTCACCCGGTCCACCCCCGAGGGCGCCCGCGACTTCCTGGTCCCGGTCCGGCTCCAGCCGGGCCACTGGTACGCCCTGCCGCAGTCGCCGCAGCTGTTCAAGCAGCTGCTGATGGTGGCCGGCATGGAGCGCTACTACCAGATCGCCCGCTGCTTCCGGGACGAGGACTTCCGTGCCGACCGGCAGCCGGAGTTCACCCAGCTCGACGTCGAGGCCTCCTTCGTCGACCAGGAGGACGTGCTGGAGCTCGGCGAGAAGATCGTCTCCCGGGTCTGGGGCGAGGTCCTGGGCCACCAGGTCCAGCTGCCGCTGCCGCGGATGACCTACGCCGACGCCATGGCCCGCTACGGCTCGGACAAGCCCGACGTCCGCTTCGACAACGAGCTGACCGACCTCACCGGCTACTTCGCCGGCACCGAGTTCCGGGTCTTCCAGGCGCCCTACGTCGGCGCGGTGGTCATGCCCGGCGGCGCCTCGCAGCCGCGCAAGCAGCTCGACGCCTGGCAGGACTGGGCCAAGGCGCGCGGCGCCCGCGGCCTGGCCTACGTCCTGGTGGACGAGGAGACCGGCGAGCTGCGCGGCCCGGTCGCCAAGAACCTCTCCGCCGAGCACCTGGCCGGCCTGGCCGAGGCGGCCGGCGCCAAGCCCGGCGACGCCGTCTTCTTCGCGGCCGGCAAGAAGACCGCCTCGCAGGAGCTGCTGGGTGCGGCCCGGCTGGAGATCGGCCGTCGCTGCGGGCTGATCGACGAGTCCAAGTGGGCCTTCCTCTGGGTCGTCGACTTCCCGATGTTCGAGCCGATCGAGGACGACAAGGGCGAGTTCCAGGGCTGGCACGCGGTGCACCACCCCTTCACCGCGCCCACCGCCGAGTTCCTGGACACCTTCGACAAGGACCCGGGCAACGCCCTCTCCAACGCCTACGACCTGGTGCTCAACGGCTCCGAGCTGGGCGGCGGCTCGATCCGTATCCACCAGAAGGACGTGCAGAAGCGCGCCTTCGAGGCGATCGGGCTCTCCGAGGAGGAGGCCCAGTCGCAGTTCGGCTTCCTGCTCACCGCCTTCGACTTCGGCCCGCCGCCGCACGGCGGCATCGCCCTCGGCCTGGACCGGGTGGTGACCCTGCTCGGCGGCTACGACACCATCCGCGACGTGATGGCCTTCCCGAAGACCTCCACCGGCGGCGACCCGCTGACCGGCGCGCCGACGCCGATCACCGCGCAGCAGCGCAAGGAGGCCGGCGTGGATGCCAAGCCCAAGGAGCAGCAGGAGGGCTGACGCCGCTGCACTGACGGTGTGTCACTGACGGTGCCCCGCTGCTCTCCCCTCCGGGAGCAGCGGGGCACCGCTGTCCGAGGAGCCGTCAACCCAGGTCGGGCTCGGGACGGAGCTCGGCGGTGCGGCCGGTGGAGCCGTCCAGCTCCAGCAGGACCAGCTCGTTGCGGCCCGCGCGCAGCAGCGGCCAGGGCAGGTAGAGGGTGCGCTGCGGCCCCCGGTCCCAGTAGCGGCCGAGCAGCACCCCGTTGATCCAGGCGTAGCCCTTGGTCCAGCCGGGCAGCGCCAGGTAGGTGTCGGCGGGTTCGGCGAGGTCGAAGCAGGCGCGGTGGAAGGCGGGTCCGGTCAGCGCCTCCGGCGCGGCCGAGCCGGCCCAGGGCAGCAGCCCGGGGGTGCCGTCGCGCAGCGGCATCGGTTCCACCGTCCACCGGTGCAGCTGCTGCTGGGTGTGCAGGACCGCGCCGAGGCCCTTGCGGTCGCCGAGCCCGGCGCCGTAGTTGACCCGGCCCATGGACTCGACCAGCAGGGTCAGCTCGGACTCCGCCCCGGGGACGGCGAACTCGACCGGGGGGTGCTCGGCGTCGCGTTCGAGGACGGCCAGCAGCCGCCCGTCCAGTTCCACCCGGGCCCGGTCGGCCAGGCCCTGGACGGTGAGCGGGTAGGCCCGGCGCGGCCCCGGGACGGTGGTGCGGTACAGGGCCAGACCGTGCTCCAGGCCCAGTTCCTCGAATCGGGGCGGGGTGGGGGAGCGGACGGCGCCGGTGCTGAGCGCGCCGACCGCGTCGGCCAGCGGCAGTGACTCGGTGAGCTCCAGCCGGGTGAGCGGCAGCGGAGCGGGCAGCGGTTCCGGTTCCGGCAGCGGGCCGTCCGTGTGGGCGGCCAGGAGTTCGCGGAAGGCCCAGAACTTGGCGGTGGGCGCGCCGCGCTCGTCGATCGGGGCGTCGTAGTCGTACGAGGTGACGGTCGGCTGGTAGCCGGCGCCGGTGCGGGGGTCGGCGGTGTTGGCCCCGGCCCAGGTGCCGAAGTTGGTGCCGCCGTGGGCCATGTACAGGTTGACCGAGCCGCCCTGGTCCAGGATCTCGCGCAGCGCCCCGGCCGCGTCCTCGGCCGGGCGGACGGTGTGCCGCTCGCCCCAGTGGTCGAACCAGCCGTTCCAGAACTCCATGCAGAACGGCGGCGACTTCGGCTGGTGGGCGCGCAGCTCGCGGAAGGCCTCGGCGCCCCGGCTGCCGAAGTTGACGGTGGCCAGGTGTTCCGGGAGCGCGCCGCCGGTCAGGAAGAAGTCCTCGGGGCCGTCGCTGGTGAACAGCGGGACGTCGATGCCCCGGGCGCGCAGCCCCTCGGCCAGGTGGCGCAGGTAGTCGTGGTCGGTGCCGAAGGAGCCGTACTCGTTCTCGATCTGCACCATCAGCACATTGCCGCCGCGGCTGGTCTGCCGCTCGGCTATCAGCGGGATCAGCCGGTCGTACCAGCGGTCCACGTGGGCCAGGTAGCGCGGGTCGGCGGTGCGCAGCCGCAGCGCCGGGTCGGCCGACAGCCACCAGGGCAGGCCGCCGTTCTCCCACTCGGCGCAGATGTACGGGCTGGGGCGGACGATGGCGTGCAGGCCGGCCGCCGCGCTGAGGTCGAGGAAGGCGCCGAGGTCGGCGATCCCGTCGAAGTCGTAGCTGCCCGGTCGGGGCTCGTGCAGGTTCCACGGGACGTAGGTCTCGACGGTGTTCAGACCCAGGGCGCGGAGCATGCCGAGCCGCTGCGGCCACTGCTCGGGGCGGCTGCGGAAGTAGTGCAGGGCGCCGGAGAGCAGCCGCAGCGGGCGGCCGTCGAGGGTGAAGCCGTCGGGGGAGATGTCGAGCATGGGGTTCCTTGGGGCCTGGGCGACGTGCCGGGGGCAGGGCTGTGCGGGTCGTGCACGGGTGGAGCAGATGTATGCGCTTTTGTGCTCGTCGGGCTCTGGTGCCCCGGTCCGCCCTCGGCGAGGATTGGACCGGTCATACTGCTTGATTCTGCTGGCAAGGCCGTGGTTCGCTCAGTCAGCTGCGCCGGGCGAGGCCCATCCTGGGCGACCCTGCGTGGTTCTGCAAACTTTGACCGGTCAAACTGTTGACTGCTGTTCATTTTGCCTCAATGATGCGCAGAAACGAAAGCATGAATCACAAGGAGTTCACTGTGGAGACCCGATGGATGCGAGCTGCCGGGATCGCGGCGGCCACCCTCGTCGCACTCACCGCCTGCAGCAGTAGCTCGACGAGCGGCAGCTCCGCCTCGGGCGGCACGGCTGCCGGCCCCGTCAAGATCCAGTTCTGGGGCTGGGCCCCGGGCTACGCGCAGTCGGTGGCCCTGTTCAACAAGACCCACCCCGACATCCAGGTCAGCTTCGAGACCACGGCCTCGGGCTCCAAGGGCGGCTACACCAAGATGCTGACGGCGGTGAAGGCCGGCAACGCGCCCTGTCTGGCCCAGGTCGGCTACGAGACCCTGCCCAGCTTCGCCGCCGCCGGCGCCCTGCAGGACGTCTCCGCCGACGCCGACAGCGCCAAGTCGCAGTTCGCGGCCTGGACCTGGAACCAGGTGAGCATCGGCGGCCAGGTCTTCGGCATCCCGGTGGACACCGCGCCGATGGCGCTGCTCTACCGGAAGGACCTGTTCGCCAAGTACGGCATCACCACCCCGCCCGCCACCTGGGCCGACTACGCGGCCGACGCCGCCAAGGTGCACGCCGCCGACCCGAGCGTCTACCTCGGCGACTTCGGCAACGACGCCTACCAGTACGCCGGGCTCGACTGGCAGGCCGGCGCCGGCTGGTTCGGCACCAGCAACAACTCCTGGCAGGTCAGCATCGACAGCGCGGCCAACGCCAAGGTCGCCGACTACTGGCAGGGCCTGCTGGGCAAGCACCTGCTCAAGCCCGACCCCAGCTACGACGCCTCGCTCTACAAGGACATGAGCGACGGCAAGATCCTCTCCGACGTCAACGCCGTCTGGGACGCCCCGATCATCGCCACCAGCGTCGACAAGTCGACCTCCGGCAAGTGGGCCGTGGCCCCGATGCCGGTCTGGGACGCGAGCAACCCGGTCTACGGCAACGACGGCGGCTCGGCCACCGCCGTGCTCAAGGGCTGCAACGACGCCAAGGCCGCCACCGAGTTCGCGGTCTGGATGAGCACCAACGCCGACAGCGTCAGCAACCTGATCAAGGTCACCGGCATCTACCCGGCCGCCACCTCGGGCCTGACCAACGCCGCGCTCAGCACCCCCGACGCCTTCTACGGCAACCAGGTCATCTACGACGTCTTCAAGGCCGAGACGCCGAACATCTCCACCACCTGGCAGTGGGGTCCGACCATGACCCAGACCTCGACCGACCTCGGCACCGGCCTGGGCCAGGCCGGCAGCGGCAGCAGCACCCTGCCGTCTGTGCTGACCAGCGTCCAGAACTCGACCGTGGCCGAGCTGAAGAACCAGGGCCTCAGCGTCGGCTGACGGACCGGCCGGACGGTCGGGCCGCCCTCCCCACCCGTCCGTCCGGCCCCGCGCAGCACGCGCGCGAACCCGAAGACCCCGCGGTGCCCGCCCCGGTCCCGCACGTATGGAGAAGCCCGTGACCACCTCCCAGCCCCTGTCGGCACCGACAGGAACCCGCGGCGCGCCGCGCAGGCCCGCCCGGCGCAACCGGCCGGGCCGGACCGCCGCCGGATTCCTGCTGCCGTTCGCCCTGCTGTTCGTCTGCCTCTACCTGGCGCCGATCTGCTACTCCGTCTACCAGAGCCTGTTCACCATGCACCGGTCCGGGCTCGGACTGAGCGCGCCCACCCAGGTCTTCGGCGGACTGGCCAACTACACCCGGGCGCTGGGCGACGCCGCCTTCCGCTCCTCGCTGCTCCGGGTGCTGCTGATCGGCGTGGTGCAGGTGCCGCTGATGCTGGGCCTGGCGCTCGGCCTGGCACTGCTGCTGGACGCCCGGACCACGCTGTTCAAGCGCTTCTTCCGGCTGGCGTTCTTCCTGCCCTACGCCCTGCCCGGGGTCATCGGCGCGATCATGTGGGCCTTCCTCTACGCCCCCGGCCTCAGCCCGATCAGCTCGGCGCTGGCCCACCTCGGCCTGCACGTGGACTTCGTCTCCGGCGGGATGCTGGCCCCCTCGATCGGCAACATGATCACCTGGGGCTGGACCGGCTACAACATGCTGATCATCTACTCGGCGCTGCAGGCCGTCCCCGGTGAGCTGTCCGAGGCCGCCGTCATGGACGGCTGCGGGCCCTGGCGGATCGCCTGGCACATCAAGATCCCGGCGGTGCGTTCGGCCCTGGTGCTCACCACGGTCTTCTCCATCATCGGCACCGCCCAGCTCTACAACGAGCCGGCCGTGCTGCAGAACATCGCCCCGACCCTCAGCAGCAGCTACACCCCGATCTTCGCCGCCTACAACGCGGTCAACGACAACGACTTCGGCCGCGCCGCCGCCGACTCGGTGATCCTGGCCGTGCTGACCTTCGCGCTGTCGTTCGGACTGCTGCGCCTCGTCCAGCGCCGGGGAGACACCCAGTGAGCCTGCACCTGACCGACCGTCCGGACACCGGCACGGAGCGCACCGCCCGCACCGAGCCCCGGCGCGCCCGCTTCTCGCCCGCCCGCTGGATCATCCTCGCCGGGATGATCATGTCGGCGGTCTACTTCCTGCTGCCGGTCTGGTGGCTGCTGGTCAACTCCACCAAGGAGAACAACCAGCTCTACTCGACCAACGGCTTCTGGTTCGCCCACTTCAGCCTCTTCAGCAACGTCCAGTCCGTGTTCACCCGCAGCGGCGGCATCTACGGGCAGTGGCTGGCCAACAGCGCCCTCTACGCGGTGCTCGGCGCGGGCATCAGCACCCTGATCTCCGCCATGGCCGGCTACGCCCTGGCCAAGTACCGCTACCGGGGCCGCGAGGCGATCTTCAACGTCGTCCTCGGCGCGGTGCTGATCCCGCAGCCGCTGCTGGCCATTCCGCTCTACCTGATGTTCTCCCCGGTGCACATCGTCAACACCTACTGGAGCGTGCTGCTGCCGAGCATGGTCAGCCCGTTCGGGGTCTACCTGTCCCGGGTCTACGCCGCCGCCTCGGTACCGGACGAGCTGCTGGAGGCCGGGCGGATCGACGGCGCGGGCGAGTTCCGGATCTTCTCCACCATCGCGCTGCGGGTGATGTCGCCCGCCCTGGTCACGGTCTTCCTGTTCCAGTTCGTCGCGATCTGGACCAACTACCTGCTGCCGGCCCTGATGCTGGCCAACCAGAAGCTGCAGCCGGTCACCGTCGGAATCGTCGGCTGGCAGTCCCAGCGCGGGATCGGCTCCAGTTCGGTGCCGTTCAACATCATCATCACCGCGGCGATGGTCTCGGTCGTCCCGCTGGTCATCATGTTCCTCTTCCTCCAGCGCTTCTGGCGCTCGGGCCTGGCCGCGGGCAGCCTCAAGGGCTGAACCGGCGCGCCGGAAGCGGGGCGGTCGGAACCGGGGCGCTCCCACCACAGCTCCTGAGCACCCCTCAGGTACGGACCTCCGGGCGGCGCGCATCCCGCGCCGCCCGGCGGCCGCCCGGGCGGGCCTGCCGTAAACCTGGCGGCAGGCCCGCCCCCGCAGTCACCCTGACCCTGGCCCGGCCAGGGTCAGACCCGGGCCAGGTAGCCGTTGTCGACCAGCCACCCCACGTTCAGCTGGGCCGGCGCACCGGGCACCAGGGTGGAGTCCAGCTGGTACTGCCAGCCGTGGCCGGGCTGACCGAACCACGGGGCGATCGGACCCGAGTCCACCGTGAACGCCTTGACCACCCGGTAGTCGTGGTAGTTGCAGGTCGCCGCCGGGGTGCTGTCCAGGCTGGACGGCGGGATCGAACGGGAGGCGTAGGAGATCCCCTCGGGGGCGAGGAAGGAGCCGTACTCGCTGCCGTAGCGGTCGATGTCCTGGCCCGGCCGCAAGGTCTGGGTGCCCTCCTCCGGCTTGCCGTTCGGCGCGATCACATAGCCGTTGTCCGGCGGGTAGATCCAGCCCGGCGAGCCGGAGTTGGCGGTCGGGCTGTAGTACTGCGCCAGCAGCTGGGCGTTGGTGAGGTCGCCCGAGCGGTGGTAGCCGATGAGCTCCCAGCCGACCAGCCCGAACAGCGGCAGCTGCTGCGGACCGAGCCGGTAGTCGCTGTCGAAGTACGTCGCCGAGCACTGGTCGAGCGGCGTCGAGGCCGTGGCGGACACGGACGTACTGTCGGCCGCGGGCGTGGCCGCCTGTGCGGTGCCGGCGCCGGTGGCGACGACGGCGGACGCGAGCATGGCGGCGGCGGCGAGCAGTGACGCCAGGTTCCTACGGGTGCGCATGATCCCCCTACATAGTGATCCGTGACCATCCGTGTGCATACGGTGAACAGTGAATCGGGTGGGGCAGCGCGCCGTCAACGGTGCCTCGCGGCCGCCACCCGTCAGGAGCAGCGGCGGGTGGGTAGGGTCTGGGGGGTGGAACCCGATCTCTTCACCGCCGCCGCCGAGGAACGCCAGGCCAGGGAGCCGGGGCGGTCGCCGCTCGCGGTGCGGATGCGGCCGCGCACGCTGGACGAGGTGGCCGGGCAGCGCCGGCTGCTGGGGGAGGGGTCGCCGCTGCGGCGGCTGGTGGCCGGCGCCGCCGGGCCCGCCGCCACCTCGTCGGTGATCCTCTACGGGCCGCCCGGCACCGGCAAGACCACCCTCGCCTATGTGATCAGCCAGGCCACCGAGAAGCGCTTCGTCGAACTCTCCGCGATCACCGCCGGGGTCAAGGAGGTCCGCGCGGTCATCGAGTCCGCCCGCCGCGAGGTCGGTTCCTCCGGCCGGGAGACCACCCTCTTCCTGGACGAGATCCACCGCTTCTCCAAGGCCCAGCAGGACTCGCTGCTCCCCGCCGTCGAGAACCGCTGGGTCACCCTGATCGCCGCGACCACCGAGAACCCCTTCTTCTCGGTGATCTCGCCGCTGCTCTCCCGCTCGCTGCTGCTCACCCTGGAGTCGCTCACCGAGGATGACATCCGCGAGCTGCTGCGGCGCGCGGTCGCCGACGAGCGCGGCCTCGGCGGGACGCTGGCGCTGGCCGACGACGCCGAGGACCACCTGGTCCGGATCGCCGGCGGGGACGCCCGGAAGGCGCTCACCGCGCTGGAGGCGGCGGCCGGCACCGCGCTGGCGCTGGGCGGCGCGGAGATCCGGCTGGCCGACGTCGAGCAGGCGGTGGACAAGGCCGCCGTCCGCTACGACCGGGACGGTGACCAGCACTACGACGTGGCCAGTGCGCTGATCAAGTCGATCCGCGGCAGCGACGTGGACGCGGCGCTGCACTACCTGGCGCGGATGATCGAGGCGGGGGAGGACCCGCGCTTCATCGCCCGCCGGCTGATGATCTCGGCCAGCGAGGACATCGGGCTGGCCGACCCCAACGCGCTGCCGCTGGCGGTCGCGGCGGCGCAGGCGGTGGCGATGATCGGCTTCCCGGAGGCCTCGCTCACCCTCTCCCACGCGGTGATCGCGCTGGCGCTGGCGCCCAAGTCCAACTCGGCGACGGTGGCCATCGGCGCGGCCCTGGCCGACGTCCGCAAGGGGCTGGCCGGTCCGGTGCCGGCGCATCTGCGGGACGGCCACTACGCCGGGGCGAAGAAACTGGGGCACGCCCAGGGCTACGTCTACCCGCACGACCTGCCCGAGGGGGTCGCCGCCCAGCAGTACGCCCCGGACGCGGTCCACGGCACCCGCTACTACGAGCCGACCCGGCGCGGGGGCGAGGCCCGCTACGCCGATATCGCGGAGTGGGTGCGCGGGCGGCTGGCCGGGCAGTAGCGGCGGCCGCCCCGGCCGTGGTCAGGGGTTCACGGTCAGGGGTTCGTGGTCAAGCGCTCGGCCGGGATCCGATAGACTTCCCGGAGCGAGACGTACCGTGCCCCGGCGCGAGCCAGGGCGTCACCAGCGGAGCGTCATACAGGGAGCCCCCGCCCCGCGGGGTGTTCCAGGAGCGTCGCGCACCCTCGGGTGTCGCGTGCAGCCCACCACCTTCACGGCGGTGGGCCTGTCGTGTGCTGCACATTGTGCCCGGTACCGGAGAACGGCAGACTGCCCCGTCGGCGTGTCCGACACGGCGGTTTCCCCGGACCGCGTAAGGCGACCTCCTTCAACACCGGTGAGCCAGTCACAAGTTAAGGATGGTTTGGTTCATGGCGAACCAGAAGCGCCCCAAGGTCAAGATTGCCCGTGCCCTGGGCATTCCGCTGACCCCGAAGTCCGTCAAGTACTTCGAGGCCCGCCCGTACCCGCCCGGCCAGCACGGCCGCGGTCGCAAGCAGAACTCGGACTACAAGGTCCGTCTGGTCGAGAAGCAGCGTCTGCGCGCGCAGTACGACCTGAGCGAGACCCAGATGGCCCGCGCGTTCGACCGTGCCCGCAAGGTCGAGGGCAAGACCGGTGAGGCGCTGATCAGCGAGCTCGAGACCCGTCTCGACTCCCTGGTGCTGCGTTCGGGCATCGCCCGCACCATCTACCAGGCCCGCCAGATGGTCGTTCACGGCCACATCGAGGTCAACGGTTCGAAGGTCAACCGTCCCTCGTTCCAGCTCAAGCCCGGCTTCGTGGTGACGGTCCGTGACCGTTCCAAGGAGAAGACCCCGTTCCAGGTCGCCCGTGAGGGTGGCAACGCGGGTGAGGGTCAGACCCCGAAGTACCTCGAGGTCAACCTGAAGGCCCTGGCCTTCCGTCTGGACCGCGCGCCCCAGCGTCGCGAGGTTCCGGTCATCTGCGACGAGCAGCTCGTCGTCGAGTACTACTCGCGCTGACCCGCGAGCAGTTCCTCGCACCGCGCCCCGGCCGCCTCACGGCAGCCGGGGCGCGGTGCGTTCCTCGTGGTTCCGCCCGGAGCCGGAGAGGGCGCGTCGGACCGCGGCCTCCAGATCCAGCCCGGCGCCCCGCCGGAACCACTCGTCGGCCTCGTCCCGGGGGAGCCCGGCCAGCACCCTGGCCTCGCACTCGGCATGGTTGGCCAGCAGGTAGTCCGAGTCCAGCAGCGGGAATCCCATCGACTGCCACAGGGTGTCCGCCGCGCCCTGGAGCAGCCGGGCCTCGCGCAGGTCGCCGGGCCCGCCGTCCGGACCGGCCTCGGTGGTCAGCAGCGCCAGCATCTCCAGGCCCAGCACGATCCCGGTGAGGTCCCGGAACAGGTGGTTGACCCGGATCGCCTCGACCACCGTCGCCCGGGCCGAGTCGACGTCGCCGCCGGTGTCGTGCCACTGCATGTAGGCCAGGGTGAACAGCCCGTAGGTGTAGGCCCACTGCTCGCCGTGCCGCTCGCAGACACCGCGGAATCGTTCCAGCAGTGCCTCGCCCTGCGGCCGCTCGCCGCTGGAGAGCAGCGCCACGGCCAGTTCGTACATGGCCATCAGCACATTGCTGTTGAGCTCGCCGAGCTTCTCGTAGCGCTGCAGCGCCTCGCCGAACAGCTCGACCGCGCGCGGCAGGTCGTCCTGGAACAGGGCGGCGCAGCCCTGCCGGTGGACGGCGTAGGCGTAGGCCAGTTCGTCACCGGTGGCCACGGCCTGGGCCCGGCAATCGGCCAGGGCCTCCTCGGCGTGGTCCAGGTCGCCCTGGAGGGTGGAGACGTAGCCGACCACCCAGAGCGCCTTGGCCCGCGGGTCGGTCGGCTCCGGCGCCCGGGCCAGCGCCAGGTCGAGCCAGTGCCGGCCCTCGCCGAGGTGCCCGCAGCCGACCCAGTAGTACCAGAGCGTCCCGGCCAGGACCAGCGCGTACTGCTCCTCGCCCGGGGTGGTGGTGCAGTACTCCAGCGCCGCGCGGAGGTTGGCGTAGCAGCGCTGGGTGCGCCCGCCGGTCTCCAGCTGCCGGGGGCTGAACCACTCCAGCTCGCCCCAGCAGGCCACGCCGAGGAACCAGTCGCGGTGCCGCCGCTGCAGCGCCGCGGCCTCCCCGGAGACCCGGAGCCAGCCGAGGCCGTACTCCCGCAGGGTGTCCAGCATCCGGTAGCCGATGCTGTGCGGGTCGTCGGACTCGCCCCCGGACCGGAGCAGCACGGACTTGGTGACCAGTCCGTCCAGCAGGCCGTGGATCTCGTCGGCCGCCAGCCCGGTGCCGGCGCAGACGTACTCGGCGGCGTCCAGGTCGAAGGGGCCGGCGAAGACCGAGATCCGGGCCCAGAGCAGCCGCTCCTTCGGCGGGCAGAGCTCGTGGCTCCAGCCGACGGCGGTGCGCAGCGTCCGGTGCCGGGGCAGGCCGCCGCCGGTGTCGCGACCGGGGGTGTCACGAGCGTCGGCCTCGCGGCCGTCGGCGAGCAGCCGGAAGCGGTCGTCCAGGCGCTCGGACAGCTGCTCCACGGTGAGGGTGCGCAGCTGCACCGCGGCGAGCTCCAGGGCCAGCGGGATGCCGTCGAGCCGACGGCAGAGGGCGGTCACGGCCTCCTGGTTGGCGGGGGTGAGCCGGAACCCGGGCCGGACCTCGGCGGCGCGCTCGGCGAACAGCGCGACCCCGGCGGTCCGGGGGCCGTCGGCGGGCAACGGGGCCAACGGCAGCAGCAGTTCGCCGGGGAGACCGAGCGGCTGACGGCTGGTCACCAGCAGCCGCAGCCCGGGCGCGGACGCCAGCAGCTCGGCGCAGAGCAGGGCGCAGCTGTCGGCGAGCTGTTCGCAGCCGTCCAGCACCAGCAGCTGTCGGCGCCGGCCCAGCCGCTCGGTGAGCACGGCGGTCGGGCCCTGGAAGTTGCTGTCGGTCAGCCGCAGCGCGGCGACCAGGGTGTGGCCGAGCAGCGCGGCATCGGTGACCAGCGAGCAGTCCACCAGCCGGGCGCCGTCGGCGAAGCCGGGCGCGGCCTCGGCGGCGGCGCGCAGGGCCAGCCGGCTCTTGCCGACACCCCCGGGACCGACCACGGTGACCAGCCGGCCCCGGGTCAACAGCCGCGCCGCGGTCCCCAGTTCCTCGGACCGGCCGACCAGGCTGGTGGCCTCCGACGGGAGGTCGCTGTGCGAACGATGGTTCATTGAGTCCCCCTGTCGATACGAAGAGGAGGCTCCCCCGTACGGAGAAACGAGGGGAGCCGCAATCGGTCACGGGTGCGTTTCCGCGGAAATTCACGCCCGGGTTCCGAAGAGGTCCGGCTCGCGTCGGGCCCGGGTCCGGCTCGCGGCCGGGCCCGGGGGGATGCGGTCGGGAAAGCGGGCCCGGTCGCGATAGGGTCTGGTAGTGCGTCGCTGCCCCGCAGGACCGGGAACACCCGGCCCGGCCGGTGTCAGGCTGCGCAACCCCAGGCGATTCCGGTCCCGTCACCGGTGTGCCGTCCGTGGACCGCTGTGAAGAAGATCGCTGCGAAGAAGTGAGCGAGGGAGCGCCAAGGTGTCCGGTGGAGAGGTCGCGGGCCTCGTCGTCGCCGTCTTCTGGGCCGTGCTGGTGACGCTGCTCTCGGTGGTGCTGGTCCGGCTGGCCGGCGCACTGCGCCAGGCCACCGCGCTGGTCGCCGCCGTCACCGAGCGGACCGTCCCGCTGCTGGACGAGGCCGCCGAGACCCTGCGCGCAGCCAACGACCAACTGGTGCGGGTGGACGCCATCACCGCCGACGTCCAGGACGCGGCGGCCAACGCCCAGGCGCTGTCCTCGACCATGGCGGCGACCCTCGGCGGCCCGCTGGTGAAGCTCTCCGCATTCAGCTACGGCGTGCGCAGCGCGGTCGCCCGGCAGCGCTCGTCCGGGGTGCCCGAGCGCTACGCTCCGCAGCAGACCGAGCGCGAGCTCATCGAACGCATGGTCAGAACCCAGGTCAAGGCCGAGGTCAGGGCCGCCACCGCGCCCCGCGGGGTGCTGGCCCGGCTGTTCGCGAAGAAGGGCTGAACGAGGGTGCGCCGAATCTTCTGGATGGCCGTGGGCGCGGGTGCGACCGTGTGGACCCTGAACAAGGCCAACCAGCTCGCCCGCAGCATCACCCCGGGCAGCCTGGCCGACGCCGCGGCGCGCGGCGCGGTCGACGCCGGCTCGGCCGTACGCTCCTTCGCGGGCGAGGTCCGCGCCGGGATGCTCCAGCGCGAACTGGAGCTCAACCGCGAACTGGGCCTGGACGGCAGCGTCCTGGCCGCGCCCGGCAGCACCGGCCGACCCGTGCTGCGCGGCACCGCCGCGCCGCGCCGGGGGCGGTCCCGCCGGCCCCGCGAAAAGGGTTCGAGATTTCCGCCGCCACCACGTCTACTACTGACATCACCACCACCGACATCGACCCGAACGACCGGAATGAGGACATCAATGGAGTCGGCTGAGATCCGCCGCCGCTGGCTGCGATTCTTCGAGGAGCGCGGCCACACCGTCGTCCCCTCGGCGTCGCTGATCGCAGACGACCCGACGCTGCTGCTGGTCCCGGCCGGCATGGTGCCCTTCAAGCCCTACTTCCTGGGCGAGGTCAAGCCGCCGTTCAGCCGCGCCACCAGCGTGCAGAAGTGCGTCCGGACGCCGGACATCGAGGAGGTCGGGAAGACCACCCGGCACGGCACCTTCTTCCAGATGTGCGGCAACTTCTCCTTCGGCGACTACTTCAAGGAGGGGGCGATCCAGTACGCGTGGGAGCTGCTCACCTCCCCGCTGGACAAGGGCGGCTACGGGCTCGACCCGGAGCGCCTCTGGATCACCGTCTACCTGGACGACGACGAGGCCGAGACCATCTGGCGGGAGAAGGTCGGCGTCCCGGCCGAGCGGATCCAGCGCCTCGGCAAGAAGGAGAACTACTGGTCGATGGGCGTCCCCGGACCCTGCGGCCCCTGCTCGGAGATCAACTACGACCGGGGCCCGGAGTTCGGCGTCGAGGGCGGTCCGGCCGTCAACGACGAGCGCTACGTGGAGATCTGGAACCTGGTCTTCATGCAGTACGAGCGCGGCGCCGGCGACGGCAAGGAGGACTTCCCGATCCTGGGCGACCTCCCGGCCCGGAACATCGACACCGGCCTCGGCCTGGAACGCCTCGCGATGATCCTGCAGGGCGTGCAGAACATGTACGAGACCGACACCCTGCGCGTGGTCATCGACAAGGCCACCGAGCTCAGCGGCGTGGCCTACGGCGCGGCCAAGGACTCCGACGTCGCGCTGCGCGTCGTCGCCGACCACATGCGCACCTCGGTGATGCTGATCGGCGACGGGGTCACCCCCGGCAACGAGGGCCGCGGCTACGTGCTGCGCCGGATCATGCGCCGCGCCATCCGCAACATGCGGCTGCTGGGCGCTCCCGGCCTGGTCGTCGGCGAGCTGGTCGACACGGTCATCTCCACCATGGGGCAGCAGTACCCGGAGCTGGAGACCGACCGGAAGCGGATCACCGCCGTCGCCCTCGGCGAGGAGGGCAGCTTCAACGAGACCCTCAAGGCCGGCACCGGCATCCTGGACACCGCCATCGGCGAGACCAGGGCGGCCGGCTCCACCGTGCTGGCCGGGGACAAGGCCTTCCAGCTGCACGACACCTACGGCTTCCCGATCGACCTCACCCTGGAGATGGCCGCCGAGCAGGGCCTCTCGGTGGACGAGGACGGCTTCCGGCGGCTGATGAAGGAGCAGCGGGACCTGGCCAAGGCCGACGCCAGGGCCAAGAAGATGGGCCACGCCGACGTCTCCGCCTACCGCGAGGTCGCCGACCGCTCCGGCATCACCGACTTCATCGGCTACACCGGCGTGATGGGCGAGGCCACCGTGGTCGGCCTGCTGGTGGACGGCGTGCCGGCCCCGGCCGCGCGCGAGGGCGACGACGTCGAGGTCATCCTGGACCGCACCCCCTTCTACGCCGAGGGCGGCGGCCAGCTGGCCGACCACGGCCGGATCCGCTTCGACTCGGGCACGGTCGTCGAGGTCCACGACGTCCAGCAGCCGGTCAAGGGGCTGACCGTGCACAAGGGCACGGTGCTGGTCGGCGAGGTCGTCCTCGGCGGCTCCGCCTACGCCCAGGTCGACGCCGAGCGCCGGCGCGCGGTCTCCCGCGCCCACTCGGCCACCCACCTGACCCACCAGGCGCTGCGCGACGCGCTCGGCCCGACGGCGGCCCAGGCCGGCTCGGAGAACGCCCCCGGCCGCTTCCGCTTCGACTTCGGCTCCCCGGCGGCCATCCCCGGCAGCGTGCTGACCGACGTCGAGCAGAAGATCAACGAGGTGCTGGCCCGCGAGCTCGACGTCACCGCCGAGATCCTGACCATGGACGAGGCCCGCAAGCAGGGCGCCATCGCCATGTTCGGCGAGAAGTACGGCGACGCGGTGCGGGTGGTCACCATCGGCGACTACTCCAAGGAGCTGTGCGGCGGCACCCACGTCGCCAACACCGCCCAGCTGGGTCTGGTCAAGCTGCTCGGCGAGTCCTCGATCGGCGCCGGCGTGCGCCGGGTCGAGGCGCTGGTCGGCGTGGACGCCTACCAGTTCCTGGCCCGCGAGCACACGGTCGTCGCCCAGCTCACCGAGCTGGTGAAGGGCCGTCCCGAGGAACTTCCGGAGAAGATCTCGGGCATGCTGGGCAAGCTCAAGGAGGCCGAGAAGGAGATCGAGCGCTTCCGCGCCGAGAAGGTCCTCCAGGCCGCCGCCGGGCTGGCCGCCGGGGCCGAGGAGGTCGCGGGCACGGCGCTGGTCGCCGCCCGGGTGCCGGACGGCACCTCCGCCGACGACCTGCGCAAGCTGGTGCTGGACGTCCGGCAGCGACTCGCCTCGATCAACGGCGCCGGCGACCGTCCGGTCGTGGTCGCGGCCTTCACCGTCGCGGGCGGCCGTCCGCTCGCGGTGATCGCCACCAACGAGGCCGCCCGCGAGCGCGGCATCAAGGCCGGGGCGCTGGTCCGCACCGCGGCGAAGACCCTCGGTGGGGGCGGCGGCGGCAAGGACGACGTGGCCCAGGGCGGCGGCACCGACCCGCAGGCCGTGGACGCGGCCATCGCCGCGGTGCGCGCCCAGGTCGGCCAGGCGTGACCGACAGCGGCGCAGCCGGGTTCCGGCGGGGACGGCGGATCGGCGTGGACGTGGGCGACGCCCGGATCGGGGTCGCGTCCAGCGACCCCGACGGGATGCTGGCCACCCCCGTCGAGACCGTCCCGGCCGGGCCGGGATCCCAGGCGCGGCTGCTGGCCCTGGTCGAGGAGTACGAGGCCGTGGAGGTGGTGGTCGGGCTCCCGCGTTCGCTGAACGGCGGCGAGGGCCCGGCCGCCGCCAAGGTCCGCGGCTACGCCGCCGAACTGGCGGCGCTGCTGGCCCCGGCCTCGGTGCCGGTGCGGCTGGTCGACGAGCGGATGTCCACGGTGACGGCGGCCCAGGGCATGCGCGCCTCCGGAATGAAGGCCAAGAAGGGCCGGGCGTTCATCGACCAGGCGGCGGCGGTGGTCATCCTGCAGAGCGCGCTGGAGGGCGAGAAGACCAGCGGCCGGCCGCCCGGTCAGCTGGTGGAGGTGGCGGGCGGCTGAGGCCGCCGACCCCTTGACCCGTACGGGTGAACTCGCCGCGACCGGCGGTGTGCACCGATGGCCGGAGGCGTCGGGAGCGGATTATTTCGAGCAGTCGAAGTGCCGCTCGATCAGCGCCTTAGGGTAACGTTCCGCATCACGACGCGCCGATGGCACGTCGGTTCGAACAAAACCGCGGGGATGTCCCGTACGGCCGGAACGGGTGCCGGTCTCCACGTCGTCCAAGGGGAAGCATGACCGACCAGGGCCGGGGCTACGGCTCCGAACCGTGGACCCAGGGGGATCCGTACCAGGGTGGTCCCTACGGGACGCCGGTGCCGACCGTGCAGCCGCAGCCGCAGCAGCCGGTGCACCCGCAGTCCGGGCAGCAGCAGTGGGGGCAGCCCCAGCCGGCCGGCTGGGGCGCCCCCGGCCAGCCGCAGGGCCCCTACCAGGGCGGACCGGTCCCCGGCGACCCCTACGGCACCGGCCAGTACCCGGTGCAGCCGCAGCCGCCGATGCATCCCCAGCAGCCGGTGCAACCGATGCAACCGATGCAACCGGTGCAGCCGCAGCAGCAGTACCCGATGCAGCAGCCCGTGCAGCCGCAGCCGGTCCGGCCGCACCCGGTGCAGCCGGAACCGGCCGCTCCGCTGCTGGGACCCGACGGCATAGACTGGGAGGCCGAGGCCGCCGCGCTGGAAGCCGGGGCCGAGGTCACCGCCGACGGCATCGCCGCGGACGACCCGCGCTACGACGAGCCCGGCTACGACGATCCGGTGGACGGCGAGCCGCAGGAGACGTACCCGGAGCAGGACGACGACCCCCGGCACGACAGCTACGACGAGGACGAGGACGGCTACACCCCCTTCCTCCGCGAGCCGGACACCAGCCGCAGCGGCGAGCGCCGCCGCAAGCAGACCGGTCGCTCCGAGCGCAAGCGCAGCGGGGTGGCCTGCCTCGGCGTCTCGCTGCTGATGGTCGCCGTCGTCGGGACCGGCGGCTACTACGGCTACAACCTCTACCAGAAGCACTTCGGCCCGCCGCCGGACTATGTCGGCAGCGGCACCGGCAAGGTCACCGTCACCATCCCGGACGGCGCCTCCGGCACCGACATGGGCAACGCCCTCTACGGCGCCGGCGTGGTGGAGAGCGTGAAGGCGTTCATCTCCGCCTTCAACAAGAACCCCAACTCCGGGTCGATCCAGTCGGGCATGTACACCATGCCGATGCACATGTCGTCGGCGTCCGCGGTGACCTACCTGCTGAGCCAGAACGGCGGCGACACCCTGATCATCCCCGAGGGGCTGCGGGCGTCGGTGATATACCAGATGATCGACAAGAAGCTCGGCGTCGCGGCCGGCACCACGGCCGCCACCGCCAAGGCCGACGTGGCCCAACTGGGGCTGCCCGCCTACGCCAAGGGCAATGTCGAGGGCTTCCTCTGGCCCACCCGCTACCCGGTCGCCACCGGGATGAAGCCGCTGGACCTGCTGAAGGCGATGGTCGCCAACGCCACCCAGGAGTTCCAGACCCTCGGCATGGACCAGGGCGCCTCGGCGGTGTCGCTCACCTCCGGCTACCAGGTGCTGGTCGAGGCGAGCATCCTGCAGGCCGAGGCCAACAACCCGCAGGACTTCGGCAAGGTCGCCCGGGTGCTCTACAACCGGCTGAACAACCAGAGCCTGACCAACGGCAAGCTCGGGCTCGACTCCACGCTGGCGTACTACCTGAACGCCACCCACTTCACCAACGCCCAGATGCAGGCCCCCGACGGCGGCTACAACACCTATGTGAACGTGGGCCTGCCGCCGGGGCCGATCGGCAACCCGGGCACGGAGGCGATCAACGCGGTGCTCCACCCGACGCCCGGGTCCTGGGTGTACTTCATCGCGATGACGCCCACCAACACCCAGTTCGCGGACACCTTCGCCGACTTCAAGGTGCTGGTGAAGCAGTACTGCACCGCGCACGGCCAGGGCTTCAACGACGCTGCCGGGCAGTGCGACTGATGCGCGCCGCCGTGCTCGGGTCCCCGATCGCCCACTCGCTCTCCCCGGTGCTGCACCGGGCCGCGTACCGGGCGCTCGGGCTGGCCGGCCACCGCTACGACCGCTTCGAGGTGGACGAGGCGGGCCTGCCCGGCTTCCTCGCTGACCTCGACGTGGCCGGCGGTCACTGGTCGGGACTGTCGCTGACGATGCCGCTCAAGCGAGCGGTGATCCCGCTGCTGGACGAGGTCAGTCCGCGGGCCCTGGCGGTGGACGCCGTGAACACCGTGCTGTTCCACCGCGACGGCCGCCGGACCGGCGACAACACCGACGTCCCCGGCCTGGTCGCGGCGCTGGCCGAGCGCGGGGTGACCGAGGTGGAGTCGGCGGCGGTGCTGGGCGCCGGGGCCACCGCCTCCTCGGCGCTGGCCGCGCTGGCCGAGGTCTGCACCGGAGCGGTGACCGCCTACGTTCGCGGTCCCGAGCGGGCCGCGCAGATGGCCGCCCTCGGCGAGCGGCTCGGGATCGAGGTGACCGCCGTGCCCTGGGAGCGCGCGGCGGAGGCCTTCGCCACCCCGTTGGTGATCTCCACTACCCCGGTCGGTGCGACCGACGCGCTGGCCGGCCTGGTCCCCGACGCGCCCGGGGCACTGTTCGACGTGCTGTACCACCCCTGGCCAACCGAGCTGGCCGCCGCCTGGTCGGCGCGCGGCGGGGTGGTGCTGGGCGGGCTCGACCTGCTGGTGCACCAGGCGGTGCTGCAGTGCGAGATGTTCACCGGCATCGGCCCGGCTCCGCTGGCCGCGATGCGGGCGGCCGGCGAGGCCGCGCTCGCGGTCGGCTGAGCGCCCGCGGCGCCGTCCGCGGACGGCGCTCGACGGGTCCGCACGCTGGACGGATTCCCGGCTGCGCGGCCGGTCGTGGGAGGATCGAGCCCCTAGGACAGAACTATGAGGAGCTCCGTTGGGTACCTTGCGCTGGCTGACGGCGGGTGAGTCGCACGGCCCCGCACTCGTGGCGACACTGGAGGGCCTGCCGGCCGGTGTTCCGATCACCTCGCAGGTGGTCGCGGACGCGCTGGCGCGGCGGCGGCTCGGCTACGGGCGCGGCGCCCGGATGAAGTTCGAGCAGGACCAGGTCACCTTCCTCGGCGGGGTGCGGCACGGCCTGACGCTGGGCAGCCCGGTCGCGGTCATGGTCGGCAACACCGAGTGGCCCAAGTGGGAGCAGGTCATGTCGGCCGACCCGGTCGACCCGGAGATCCTGGCGGGCCTGGCCCGCAACGAGGCGCTGACCCGTCCGCGCCCCGGCCACGCCGACCTGGCCGGCATGCAGAAGTACTCGCTGGACGAGGCCCGGCCGATCCTGGAGCGCGCCAGCGCCCGGGAGACCGCGGCCCGGGTGGCGCTGGGCGCGGTCGCCCGCGCCTACCTCAAGGAGACCTGCGGGATCGAGTTGGTCTCGCACGTGGTCGAGATCGGCGCGGCCAAGGCCCCGGCCGGGCAGCTGCCGGTCCCGGCCGACGAGGCCCGGCTGGACGAGGTGCCGGTCCGCTGCCTGGACGAGGCCGCGGCCAAGGAGATGATCGCCGAGATCGACCAGGCCCACAAGGACGGCGACACCCTCGGCGGCGTGGTCGAGGTGCTGGCCTACGGCGTGCCGGTCGGCCTGGGCTCGCACGTCCACTGGGACCGCCGGCTGGACGCCCGGCTCGCCGCCGCGCTGATGGGCATCCAGGCGATCAAGGGCGTCGAGGTCGGCGACGGCTTCGAGCTGGCCCGGATCCCCGGTTCGCAGGCCCACGACGAGATCGTCCCCGGCCCGGACGGCGTCCGCCGGGCGACCGGCCGCTCCGGCGGCACCGAGGGCGGGCTGTCCACCGGCGAGCTGCTCCGGGTCCGCGCCGCGATGAAGCCGATCGCGACCATCCCGCGCGCCATGGCCACCATCGACACCCGTACCGGCGAGGTCGCCAAGGCCCACCACCAGCGTTCGGACGTGTGCGCGGTGCCGGCCGCCGGGATCGTCGCCGAGGCGATGGTCGCACTGGTGCTCGCCGACGCGGTCAACGAGAAGTTCGGCGGCGACAACGTCAGCGAGACCCGCCGCAATGTCCAGGGCTACCTCGACCACCTCGTGGTGCGATGAGCGGCGCCGAGGGCCCGCTGGTGGTGCTGGTCGGGCCGCCCGGCTGCGGCAAGACCACGGTCGGCACGGTGCTGGCCGCCCGGCTGGGCGCGGAGCTGCGCGACACCGACGCCGACGTGGTCGCCACGGCCGGCAAGCCGGTCGCGGACGTCTTCGTCGACGAGGGCGAGGCGCACTTCCGCGAGCTGGAGGCGGCGGCGGTGCGCACCGCGCTGGCCGAGCACCGGGGCGTGCTCGCGCTCGGCGGCGGCGCGGTCATGCGCCCGGAGACCCGGGCGCTGCTGGCCGGGCACGCGGTGGTCTTCCTGGAGGTCGGCCAGCACGACGCGGTCAAGCGGGTCGGTCTGGACGCCCCGCGTCCGCTGCTGATCGGCAACCCCCGCGCCCGCTGGCGCGAACTGATGGAGCAGCGCCGCCCGCTGTACAACGAGGTGGCCCGAGTGGTGGTCGCCACCGACGGGCTGACGCCGGAACAGGTCGCGGACGCGGTCCTGACCGGCCTTGATCTGGAGAAGGAATGACGGACAGTCGGAACATCGAGCGGATCGCGGTCGGCGGCAGCGCCGGCACCGCGCCGTACCAGGTGCTGGTCGGCCGCAACCTGCTGGGCGAGCTGCCGGAGCTGCTCGGGATCGCCGCCCGCAAGGTCGCTGTGATCCACCCCGAGGCGCTGGCCGCGACCGGCGAGGCGATCCGGGACGACCTGGCGGCGCAGGGCTACGAGGCGATCGCGCTGCAGGTGCCCAACGCCGAGGAGGCGAAGAGCGCCGAGGTGGCCGCCTACTGCTGGTCGGTGCTGGGGCAGACCGGTTTCACCCGTACCGACGCCATCGTCGGCGTCGGCGGCGGGGCCACCACCGACCTGGCCGGCTTCGTGGCCGCGACCTGGCTGCGCGGGGTGCGCTGGATCGCCATGCCGACCACGCTGCTGGGCATGGTCGACGCGGCCGTGGGCGGCAAGACCGGGCTGAACATCGCCGAGGGCAAGAACCTGGTCGGCGCGTTCCACCCGCCGGCCGGGGTGCTGGCGGACCTGGCGACGCTGGACTCGCTGCCCCGCAACGACTACATCAGCGGGCTGGCCGAGGTCATCAAGACCGGCTTCATCGCCGACCCGGTGATCCTGGACCTGATCGAGGCCGACCCGCAGGCCGCGACCTCCCCGGAGGGCCGCGACACCGCCGAGCTGATCGTCCGCTCGATCAAGGTCAAGGCCGAGGTGGTCTCCGGCGACCTCAAGGAGTCCGGCCGCCGGGAGATCCTGAACTACGGCCACACCCTGGCGCACGCGATCGAGCGCAACGAGCGCTACAAGTGGCGGCACGGCGCGGCGGTCAGCGTGGGCATGGTCTACGCCGCCGAACTCGGGCGGCTGGCCGGGCGGTTGGACGACGCCACGGCGGACCGGCACCGCGCGGTGCTGGCCTCGGTCGGCCTGCCGCTGACCTACCAGGCGGACGCCTGGCCGAAGTTGCTGGACACCATGCGGCTGGACAAGAAGTCCCGGGCCGACATGCTGCGCTTCATCGTGCTGGACGGCCTGGCCAAGCCGACCGTGCTGGAGGCCCCGGACCCCTCGCTGCTGGTCGCCGCCTACGCCGAGGTGGCGAAGTGACGGACGGTCAGGAGCTGCTCCGGCAGCGGGTGCTGGTGATCAACGGCCCCAACCTGGGGCGGCTCGGCAGCCGTGAGCCGGACGTCTACGGCTCCACCTCCTACGCCGGTCTGGTGCAGCGCTGCACCGAGCTCGGCGCGGAGCTGGGACTGGCGGTCGAGGTCCGGGAGACCAACGACGAGGGCGAGCTGATCCGCTGGCTGCACGAGGCCGCCGACGGGCGGCTGCCGGTGGTGATCAACCCCGGCGCGTTCACCCACTACTCGTACGCGATGCGGGACGCGGCCTCGCAGCGGACCGCGCCGCTGATCGAGGTGCACATCTCCAACCCGCACGCCCGCGAGCAGTTCCGGCACAACTCGGTCATCTCGGCCGTCGCCTCCGGGACCATCGCCGGCTTCGGCATCGGCTCCTACGAGCTGGCGCTGCGGGCGCTGAGCGAGGGCTGAGGGCGGGCCGACCGGGGCCGACGCGACGCGGGGCAGCTTCGGGGGCTGCCACCGCGCGGTATTGTCGGTTTGTCAGCCGGATCGTCACCCGGCAGGAGGAGTGTGCGGTGAGCGGCGGACAGTACCCGTCGAGCCTGCCGGACCCGGCCCCCGGCCCGCCCCGGGCCACGCTGCAGCTGCGTGCCGTCCCGGAGGGCGCCGCCCGGCCGCACCCGGCCGGAGCGAACCCGGCCGGAGCGAACCACCCGGTGCCGCCGCTGCCGACCGGACAGTTCCTGCTGCCCCCGCCCGGCGCACTGCCGTCCGGCCCGGTCGCGGTGCTGCTGATCGGCCCGGCCGGGGCCGGCAAGACCTCGGTCGCCCGTTACTGGGCCGACCACCGGTCCGCGCCCACGGCGCACATCAGCCTGGACGACGTCCGCGAGTGGGTCCGCGCGGGCTTCGCCGACCCGCAGGCCGGCTGGAACGACCAGTGCGAGGCGCAGTACCGGCTGGCCCGGCGGACCTGCGGTTTCGCGGCCCGGAACCACCTCGCCAACGGCATCTCCTGCATCATCGACGACGCCGTCTTCCCGGACCGCCCGGCGATCGGCCTCGGCGGCTGGAAGCGCCACGTCGGCCCCGGGCTGCTGCCGGTGGTGCTGCTGCCCGGCCTCGACGTGGTGCTGGCGCGCAATGCCGAGCGCAGCGGCGGCCGCCGGCTCACCGACGAGATGGTGGCCCACATCCACGGCCGGATGGCCGGCTGGTACGGCTCCGGGCTGCCGATCATCGACAACTCCCGGCTCGACGTCCCGGCCACCGCCGCGGCGCTGGACGGCGTGCTGGCGCGGCTCCGCGGCCGGACCTAGCCCCAGAGGTACGGACCTGGCCCAGCCGTCCGGACCTCTCCGGCGGCGGCCGCCTGCGGCGGAACCTAGGCTCGGACGCATGGCCGACGTGCACAGGGATCGACGGGACCGGCTGCGGGCGCGCTGCAGTGCCCAGGGGATCGACGCGGCCCTGGTGACCAGGCCGGTGAACGTCCGCTGGCTGACCGGCTCGGAGGCCGCGCGGGCGCTGCTGGTCACCCGGGACGCCGCCAGCGCGGTGCTGCCCGAGGGGGCGGTGCCGGAGGAGGGGGTCGAGCCGCTGCCCGCCGCCGCCGGCGTCGATCCGGCGGCACTGCTCGCGGCCACCGCCGGGACGGCCACCCTCGGGGTCGAGGAGCACGACCTCACCGTGGCCCGGCACCGGGAGGTCACCGCCGCCACCGGGGCCCGGCTGGTCGACCTGGGCAGCGCCGTCGAACGGCTGCGCGAGGTCAAGGACGAGGACGAGATCTCCTACCTGCGGATCGCCGGGGAGATGGGCGACCAGGCCCTGGGCGAGCTGCTGGAGTCGATCCTGGTCGGCCGCAGCGAACGGCACATCGCGCTGGAGCTGGAGCGCCGCATGATCGACCACGGGGCCGACGGCGCGGCCTTCCCGGTCCGGGTCGGCGCCGGCGACCACTCCGGGCTGCCGGCCCACAGGTCCGGCGACCGGCGGGTCGAGGACGGCGACTTCGTCACGGTCGCCCTGGGCGGCTGCTACCGGGGCTACCGCACGTCCGCGACCAGGACCTTCGTGGTCGGACTCGCCCCGGCGGAGTGGCAGATCGAGCTGCACCGGCAGGTGTTCGAGGCCCAGCGGGCGGCCCGTGAGCACCTGGTCGCGGGCGCCACGCCGGACGACGCGGCCCGCGCCGCGCGGCGGGTACTGGACGCTGCCGGACAGCTGGGCGAGGTGGACGGCGAGGGCGTCGGACTGGAGATCGCGGAGGCTCCGCACCTGGGACTCCAGGAGTTGGGTAAGCTGGACAACCGTGTGCCGGTCACCGTTGCCGTGGGAGTCCATCTCCCGGGTCGCGGCGGGGTCCGGATCGAGGACACGCTCGTGGTCCGCCCGTCCGAGGATGGCGGTCCCGAGCTGCTCACCATCACGACCAAGGAGCTCCTCGCCCTGTGATCCCGGTCCGCCGGGCTCCGTGGACACCGCATCTTGGTTCCTTGACAGCGATATGCAGGAGTTAGTGCGACCGTGGCTTCTACCAACGACCTCAAGAACGGCATGGTGCTCAAGCTCGACAACGGCCAGCTGTGGACCGTCGTCGAGTTCCAGCACGTCAAGCCCGGCAAGGGCCCGGCCTTCGTGCGCACCAAGCTGAAGCACGTGCTCTCCGGCAAGGTCGTCGACAAGACCTTCAACGCCGGCGTCAAGGTCGAGACTGCCAGCGTCGACAAGCGCAGCATGCAGTTCTCGTACAAGGACGGCGCGGACTTCGTCTTCATGGACCTGGACACCTACGACCAGATCCAGATCCCCCCGGCGGTCCTCGGCGACGCGGCCAACTTCCTGCTGGAGGGCTTCGAGGCCACCGTCGCGATGTACGAGGGCGCGCCGCTCTACGTCGAGCTGCCCGCCTCGGTCGAGCTGGTCATCGAGTACACCGAGCCCGGCGTCCAGGGCGACCGCTCCACCGGCGGCTCCAAGCCCGCCCGCCTGGAGACCGGTCACGAGATCGGCGTCCCGCTGTTCATCACCACCGGCGAGAAGATCAAGGTCGACACCCGTACGGGCGACTACCTCGGCCGGGTGAACTCCTAACCGTGTCCACCGCACGCAACAAGGCCCGCACGCGCGCCTTCCAGATCCTCTTCGAGGCGGACCACCGGGGTGTGACCCCGGTCTCCGTGCTCGCCGACTGGGTGCGCCGCTCCCGGACCCCGGACGAGGGCACGCCGCAGGTCAGCGAGTACACGATGGAACTGGTCGAGGGTTACAGCCAGTACGCCGCCCGGATCGACGACCTGCTCGCCACCTACGCGGTGGGCTGGACGCTGGACCGGATGCCCATCGTGGACCGCAATGTGCTGCGCCTGGGCGCGTACGAGCTGATCTGGGAGGACGGCGTCCCGGACGCGGTCGTCCTGGACGAGGCCGTGGAGATCGCCAAGGAGTTCTCCACCGACGAGTCGCCGGCGTTCGTCAACGGACTGCTGGCCCGTCTGAAGGATCTCAAGCCCACCCTGCGCGCGACCCGCGACGAGCGCGCCTGAGGCGTCCGCCGCAGCGCGCACGGAGCTCCGGAGCCCGGTCTGCCCCCTCGGGGGCGGCCGGGCTCCCTGCCGTCGGCGGTCGATCACCTATGGTGACAATCCTGTGACACAAGGTGAGCATGGGTCGGGCGGGGCCGGGGAGGAGGTCAGTGACGGCCCCCGGGCCGGACGCCCCACCGCACCGAGGAGATCCCATGGCCAGGCACGCACGCAACCGCTCGACGGCCCGCCCCGGCAGCAACCCCTGCCGCGACCGGAAGGCCGCCCGCCGCGGCCGCTGCGCCCCGGCGCAGCGCGTCCCGGTGCCGACCCTGATCGGAGTGGTCACCTGCGCCGCGGACTTCGAGGCGCTGCGCTCCGACGGCGGCACCGAGTACCAGGCCTACGCCGACTACCTGCGCGACCTGGAGCTGCTGCTCGGCGCGCTGCGCGGCAAGGGCGGCCAGGTGCGCGGGCGCTGCTTCCATCCGGCCGACCTGGCCGACTACTGCGAGCGCCACGGCCTTCCGGCCGCCGACCCGGACAGCCACGCCGCCTACATCGCCGACCCGGACGGCGAGGCCGAATGGGTGGACCACGAGGGCGAGCCGCTGCCGGACTTCCTGGAGCAGCTGACCCGGGCCCGCGAGCGCGGCCTGGCCCGGCGGGCGCTGGACCGGCTGCTGGCCGAGACCGCCGAGGCCGCCGCGACCGGCGCCTTCCCCGAGGAGCCGCTGCGCGAGGCGTACCAGCAGGGGGCGGCGGAGCTGCGGCAGATGCTGGCCGGCGCCCGGCCCGGCCGCTACCTGCTGGTCGGCGAGCTGCACCCGGGGGAGCAGCGGATCGAGGTCTGCACGGAGCTGCGGCTCGACCCGGGCCAGGTGCTGCGGATCGACGACGCCGACCTGGAGCTGCTGTGCACGCTGCTGTGCACCGGCCTCGCCCTCGACCTGCCCGGCAGCGTGCTGCTGGCCGGCCGCAGCGGCGCGGCGGGCGGCGCCACCGGCCGACCGGTGGCCTGGGGCTGGCAGTCCGAGGGCGGCGGCTACCGCCGGGGCAACGCCGCCGACGTGCTCCAGGGCCTCTCCGCCCCGGTCGCGGTACGGGTCGCGCTGGCCGGCGCGGGGACGTCGGCGGCCGGAGTCGTCACCGGTGACGGCGTACTGGCGGAGAGGCTGCCGGCGGACGGCCGCGGGGGCGGGACGCCGGCGCTCCGGCGTCCCGCCCCCGGCGGGTCTGCTGCCGCGCGCCGCTGACGGCGGCGCGCGGACTGCTCGGGTGGATCCGTGGCACTCGGATCCAGGGCGCTCGGATCCGTGGCGCACGGACACCGGCGCACGGTCAGCCGGCCTTCGCCGTCTGCCGGGGGAGCAGCTGGACCAGGGCGGCCAGCAGCAGCTCACAGCCGATCAGGACGACCAGGCTGAGCCGGAAGGCGTGGCCGAATCCGGTCGCGCCGCCGTCGCCGAGGGCGCCGTAGAAGACGTTGCCGATCAGCGCGACGCCGATGGCGCTGCCGACCTGCTGTCCGGTGGCCAGCAGCCCGGAGGCCGATCCGGCCAGCTCGGGGCTGACCCGGCCGAGGATGGTGCCGGTCAGCGGGGCGATCACCATGCCCATGCCGATGCCGTCCACCAGCAGACCGGGGAGCAGCCAGCCGATGCCGCTGCCGGAGCTGTCGGCGGCGGCCCGGAGCAGGCCCAGGCCGACCACCATGACCAGGGCGCCGACGGCGATCACCTGTCGGCCCAGCCGGGCGGAGAGCAGGTGGGCGTACATCGAGGTGGCCAGGTAGCCGCCGCCGATGACCATGAAGATCAGCCCGGAGGCCAGGGCGTCCAGTCCGCGTCCCTGCTGCAGGTAGAGCGCCAGGACCAGGAAGAAGGACGCCTGTCCGGCCCAGAAGGCGAGCTGGGCGACCATGCCGGCGCTGAACGGCCGCTCCCGGAAGAGGGTGGGCTCGACCACCGGGTGTCCCCCGGCCCGGCCGTGCCGGTACTGGTGCACGCCCAGGACCGCGAGCAGCACCGGGGTGGCGGCCAGGCAGAGCAGCGTCCACAGCGGCCAGCCCTCGGAGCGGCCCTCGATCAGCGGCAGCACCAGCGTCACCAGGGCGGCGGTGACCAGTGCCACGCCGATGTTGTCGAGCCGGGGGCGCTGCGGCGCGGTGGACTCCGGGACCGAGCGCCCGACCAGCAGCAGGGTGACCAGGCCGACCGGGACGTTGATCAGGAAGCAGGTGCGCCAGTCCAGGCCGAAGAGGTCGAGCCGGATCAGTACGCCGCCGATCAGCTGTCCGAAGACGGCGCCGATCCCCATCGTCAGCCCGTACATGGCGAAGGCCTTGGCCTGGGCCTTGCCCTGGAAGGCGGTGCGCAGGATCACCAGCACCTGGGGCGCCATCAGCGCGCAGGCCAGCCCCTGGACGGCCCGGGCGGCGATCAGCAGGCCGACGGTGGGGGCGAGCCCGCAGGCCGCCGAGGAGGCGGTGAACAGGGCCAGGCCGAGCGCGAAGATCCGTCGGCGACCGGCGATGTCGCCGATCCGTCCGGCGCTGACCAGCCCGGCCGCGAGGGCGAGGCTGAAGGCCGCCATGATCCACTGGATGCCCGCCGGTCCGGCCCCCAACTGCTGTTGCATGGACGGGATGGCGACGTTGACGATGAAGAAGTCGAGCGAGGTCATGAAGGTCGAGATCAGCACGACCGGCAGCAGGCCCCTGGGCGGGGCGGCCGGCGCGGTCGGCTCCGCCGCCGGGGCGGCGGACCGGGTGGGAGGGGCGGTGGTTGCCATTGTGGGCTCCAGGTTCGGCGGTCGGGCGGCGAGGAGTGGGGGAGGGGACCCGCCCGGGGCTGTGGGAGCAGCCCCGAGCGGGGGCAGGGGGCCGGCAGACGCCGGCCGGTGGGCCGGGTCAGGCGGAGGGGACCTTGTCCAGGAAGCCCTGGACGTCGGTGATCCGGCCCTCCGCGTCCGTGCTCAGCACGTCGAAGCCGATCACCAGTGCCTCGCCGCCCGCAGGGCCGAGCTCCCAGGTGAAGCGGGCGATGTGGTGGTGGGCGTCGACCGGGCCGCCGAGGCTGAACACCAGCCCGGGGAACTGGGTCAGCACCGCGCCGATCGTGGCGTCGATCGCGTCCCGGCCCTCGGCGTCGACCAGCGGGTCGGTGTAGCGGCCGTCCTCGGCCCAGAGCTCGTCGACCAGCAGTCGGCGGGCGGCCGGGTCGGCCTCGTTCCAGGTGGCGAGGTAGCGCTCGACGAGTTCCTGGGCCCTGTCCATGACGGTCTCCGTAACTTTCGTTTCCTGCTGGGGACTTGTTGTCCTCGCAGGTCAAGAAGTTACGCAGGTCCGGCGACGGCCGAATCAGTCGCGCTTAGGTACTTTCGACAGGGCCGCGACCGGCCGTCCAGGTAGGCTCCCGGTCATGGGCTGGTACGGGGAGCTGCACGGGCGCGCGCAGGAACAGGCGGTGATCGCCGGGCTGCTGGCCGATGCCCGGGACGGTCGCAGCGGGGCCCTGGTGCTGCGCGGCGAGCCGGGGATCGGCAAGACCGCGCTGTTGGAGCACGCCGCCGCGACGGCTGCCGGGGCCGGGTTCCGCACCGTCCGCGCGAGCGGCGTCGAGTACGAGGCCGAACTGCCCTTCGCCGTGCTGAGCCTGCTGCTGGCACCGGCGCTGGACCGGCTGCCCGCCCTGCCGGGGCCGCAGCGCCGGGCCCTCGAACACGTCTTCGGGCTGGCCGACGACGGCGGCGGTCCGCCGGACCGGCTGCTGACCGGGCTGGCCGTGCTCACCCTGCTCGCCGAACTGGCCGACGAGCAGCCGCTGCTGTGCCTGGTGGACGACGCCCAGTGGCTGGACCGGGAGTCCGCCGCCGCGTTGCTGCTGGCCGCGCGCCGGCTCCAGGCCGAGGGCGTGGTGCTGCTGCTGGCCGCCCGCGAGGGGGAGGGGCACTGGTCCGCCCCCGGCCTGCCGGAGCTGCGGCTCGGCGGGCTGGACGCGGCGGCCGCCGCCGCGCTGCTCGCCGACCGCTCCACCGGTCTCGGCCTGGGCCCCGCCGCGCGCGGACGGGTGCTCGCCGAGGCGCACGGCAACCCGCTCGCGCTGGTCGAACTGCCGCAGTCGGAGTCGCACGCGGAGTCGGCGACGGTGGCCGGGGCGGACGCCGTGCCGCTCACCGGGCGGCTCCAACTCGCCTACCACGGACAGGTCACCCGGCTGCCCGCAGCGACCCAGACGCTGCTGCTGGTCGCCGCCGCCGAGGAGAGCGGAGACCTGGCCCTGGTGCTCAGGGCCGGCGCGCTGCTCGGCGCCGGACCGGGCGACCTCGGGCCCGCCGAGGACGCCGGGCTGGTCCGGGTCGCGGACACCCGGCTGGCCTTCCGGCACCCGCTGCTGCGCTCCGCCGTGCACCGGCGGGCGCCGCTCGCCCAGCGGCTGGCCGCGCACCGGGCCCTGGCCGAGGCGCTGACCGCGACTCCGACGGCGACTCCGACCGCGGCGGCGGGTGGGGCGACGGGTGCGGGCGAGGGCGCCGACGCGGGCCGCCGGGCCTGGCACCTGGCGCTGGCCGCGACCGGTCCCGACGAGCCGACCGCCGCCGCGCTGGAACGCGCCGCCGAGCAGGCCGCGCACCGCGGCGGCCACGCCGGCGCCGCCACCGCCTACGAGCGCGCGGCCCGGCTCAGCCCCGCGCGCGGGGACGCCACCCGCCGGGCCACCTGCGCCGCCGAGGCGGCGGTGGAGGCCGGTGAACTCGACCGGGCCGCCGCGCTCGCCGAGGAGACGCTGCGCCGGGCTCCGGAGGACCCGCTGACGCTGGCTCAGCTGCACCTGGTGCAGGGCGTCGAGCGGTTCTGGCGCGGCTCCCACGAGCACGCGCTGGAACTGCTGCTGCGCTCGGCCGGGCTGGCCGCCGAGGAGCACCCGGGACCGGCCGCGCGGGTGCTGATCCAGGCCTTCCACGCGGCCTGGTACCTGGGCGAGGCGCAGCTGTCGCGGGTGCTGGCCGAGCTCTCCGCGCTGCGGCTGACCGACGCGGACCCGGCGGCCCCGCTGATCGGCTACCTGCTGGACGTCACCCGGCCGCTGCTCGGCGCCGGGGCGGTGCCGGTGGAGCCGGTGGCCGTCGCGGTCGCGGAGTCGGTCGCCCGCGCCCGCGCCGGTCGGACCGGGGCCGGGCGGAGCGCGCCGGGCCTCGACCTGATGACGGTCTGCGGTGCCACCCTGATCATCGGCCGGGACGACGAGACCGTCCGGCTGGCCGAGGAACTGGTGGCCGAGGCCCGTGCGCTGGGCGCGGTCGGGGCGCTGCCGACGCTGCTGTTCTTCCTGGCCGAGGGCGAGCTGTTCGCCGGGCGTCGGCAGGAGGCGCTGGCCCACGCCACCGAGTCGCTGCGGATCGCCGAGGACATCGGCCAGACCCAGTGGGCGGCCCAGATGCACAGCTTCCTGGCCTGGACATCCGCCGTCGACGGGGACGAGGAGGCGGTCGCCGCCGCCGTCGGCCGCTCGCTGGCCGCCGGGGTGGCGGGCAGGCCCTGGTCCGAGTGGGCGCTGGCCGTGCTCGACCTCGGCCGGGGCCGGGCCGAGGAGTGCCTGTCCCGGCTGGAGGCGCTGACCTCCGGACGGCAGTGGTTCCATGTCTCCGCCATGCGGTCCGTCCCCGACCTGGTCGAGGCGGCGGTGCGGCTGCGTGAACCGGAGCGGGCCGCCGCGCCCTTCGCCCGGTTCCGGGGCTGGGCCGAGCGGGTCGACCGGCCCTGGGCGGCGGCGCTGGTGCTGCGCTGCGAGGCGCTGCTGGGCGGCGAGACCGGGGCCGAGGAGCGCTACCTCGCCGCGCTGAAGCTGCACGCGGAGCAGCCGCGCCCCTGGGAGCAGGCCAGGACCGAGCTGCTGTACGGGGAGTGGCTGCGCCGGGGACGCCGCCGCGGCGAGGCCAGGACCCCGCTGCGCTCCGCGCTGCGGACCTTCGAGCAGTCGGACGCCGCGCCCTGGGCCCGGCGGGCCAGGACCGAACTGGGCGCCAGCGGCTCCGCCGCTCCGGAGCGGGAGGCGCCGGGCCCGCTGGCGCAGCTGACCCCGCAGGAGTCGCAGATCGTCCGGCTGGCCGCGCAGGGCCTGTCCAACCGGGACATCGCCGCGCAGTTGTTCCTCAGCTCGCGGACGGTCGGCTACCACCTCTACAAGGCCTACCCGAAGCTGGGCGTGGCCGCCCGGGGCGAACTGCCCGAACTGCTGCTGCGCGGACCGGGGTAGCGCCGGCGGACCAGGACGGGAACCTCCGGGGGCGGGGTCGGTGCCGCCCGTGCTGCCGCCGGGCCGCCGCCCCCTGACACGCCGTCATCGGGCCCGGCGGCCACCCGCACGGGCCAAGCGGCGGTCGGCCCGGCATTGACGGAGGCACGGCGCGCTGAGCAGCCGCGGTCCGGGCCCGGTCCGGGCGCCCCGGGTCCGGGCCCGGTCCCGTTCAGTCCGCCGTCAGCGCCCGCTCCAGCGGGGTGCGGAACCGGGGGGTGACCCGGGCCGGGCCGAGGAACGCCGTCAGCCGCTCGGCCTCCGCCCCGATCGCGGTCGCGGCTGCCCGGCCGACCTCGTCCAGCAGCCGCCAGACCACCTCGCCGGAGGGCCGCTGGGCCCAGCCGCCGACGACGCGGCCGTCCCACCACACGGTCGGACCGATGTTGCCGGTGCGGTCGAAGAGCTCCGCCGTGTGCTCCGGCGGCAGGTACCAGTCGCGTCCGCGCCAGCCCATCGCGCTCGGGTCCAGGGCCGGCAGCAGCGCGGCGAAGGGCTCCGGCGCGGCGGTGGGGGCGGTGTCGCCGGGGAGCACGTAACCGGTGCCCGAGTCCAGGGCGACCTCCTCCGCCCCGACCGCCGTCAGGGCCCGGCGGACCTGTCCCAGCGGCCAGCCGGTCCACCAGGCCAGGTCCGCCTCGGTGCCCGGGCCATAGCCGGCCAGCCAGCGGCGGGTCAGCTCGGTCCGGGCGTCGGTGGCCGGCTGCTCCGGCCACGGCTCGCCCGGCACCCAGCGGAACTGGCTGGAGGTCCAGGAGCCGCGCGGGCGGTCCCGGCGGATCCGGTTCTCCGCCGCCAGCACCCGCAGCACCCGGGCCGAGACGGCCTGCGTCGCCTCGTAGGGCTTGCCCACGGCCACGGTCACCCGGTGCTGCAGCGCGGGCACGGCCGCACCGAGCTCCGTGCCGGAGCGCGGGACGCCGTCCGCCAGCACCGCGAGCACCTGCTGCTCGGTCCGGGCGAGCCAGGCCGCGTCCAGGCCGGCGTCGGCGAGGTGGCCCAGCAGTCCCTTCCGCTCCCTGGCGGCCACCGGGCGGGCGGAGGAGGAGTCCACCACCGGCGCCAGCTCCCGGCCGACCACGAACATGGTCCGGCGCATCGCCAGCAGCCGGACCAGCGTCAGATCGCCGTAGAGGGCCTGCTCCACGGCGGCCGGGGTGGGCGCGGTCAGCCGGGCGGCGACGGCCAGGAAGACCGTGGCGGGGTCGGTGGCGTGCAGGCCGACCAGGGCGTCGGCGGCCTGCTCGGGGGTGGTCGCGCGGTGGGCGGGCGCCAGCAGGTGACGGCTCGCCAGCCGTGCCCGCCGGTCCGCCGGGGTGAACTGCATGCTGCTGCGGCCTCCATGGCTCGGTCCGGGGACGACGCTCCGGCCCCGTCGGTCCGGTTCGGCACGATGCTAGGCCCAGGCGCCGACGGGAACGGGCTGCGACTTTTATTGATGGTTCGTCAGATTCTGGTTAGCCTGCCCGGAGCGGGGCCCGTTCGACCCGTCCAATCCCCTTACGGAGCAGCCATGGCCGAGGTATCCGTCAGTGCGATCCTGCCCGCGCCCACCGACAAGGTCTGGGCGGTGCTCACCGACTTCGACCGCTTCGGCGAGTGGAACACCATCCACACCGCCTTCCCCGGCGGCGGCCCGGCCGAACTGGTGGTCGGTGCGGTCTACAGCGAGAAGATGACCCTGATGGGCATGCCCTCGGAGGCTGCCTGGACCGTCACCGAGCTTGAGCCGGGCCGGAGTTGGAAGCTGGCGGGCAAGGGCCCGATGGGCATCGAGCTGCACCAGCACTACCGGCTGGAGCCCGCGGGCGAGTCCACCTCGCTCACCGTGGCCAGCGAGTTCAAGGGCGCGGCGGTCAGCGTGATGGCGGCCCGGATCAAGGACGCCACCACCCTCGCCCTCACCGACTCGCTGCAGCGGCTCGCGGTACTGGTCGGCTGAGCGGCCGCCCGGCGGACTATTCTGCTGGGCATGCCAACTGCACTCATCACCGGCGCCAGCGCCGGTATCGGCGCGGCCTTCGCCCGCCGCCTCGCCGGGGACGGCCTCGGCCTGGTCCTGGTCGCCCGCGACGCCGCCCGGCTGGACGAGGAGGCCGCCGTGCTCGTCGCGCAGTACGGCGTCACGGTCGAGGTCCTGGCCGCCGACCTGGCCACCGACGAGGGGATCGCCGCCGTCGAGGCCCGGCTGGGCGACCCGGACCGCCCGGTCGACCTGCTGGTCAACAACGCCGGATTCGGCCTGCGCGAGGGCTTTCCGACGGTTCCGGTCGCGGACGAGCTGACCATGGTCAAGCTGCACATCGAGGCGGTGCTGCGGCTCACCCATGCCGCGGTGCCCGGGATGCGCGGGCGCGGGCGCGGCTATGTCGTCAACGTCGCCTCGGTCGCCGCCTTCCTGCCCCGGGGCACCTACGGGGCCAGCAAGTCCTGGGTCGTCAACTTCAGTCAGAGCGCGGCCCGCGGCCTGGCCGGCACCGGCGTCCGGGTGCTGGCGCTGTGCCCCGGCTTCACCCGCACCGAGTTCCACGACCGGGGCGGGATCGACATGACCGAGGTGCGCCCCTGGATGTGGCTCTCCGCCGAGCAGGTCGTCGACGAGTGCCTGCGCGACCTGGCCCGGGGCCGGTCGGTGAGCGTCCCCTCGCTGCGCTACAAGGCGCTGGTCGCGGCCGCCCGCAAGGCCCCGCTGGCCGCGCTGGTCGGGATCACCTCCGGGGTCTCGGGGCGGATCGACCACCGCTGACGCCGCCGACGCCGTGGGCCGCGGCCCGCCCGCCGTCCGGGTATTGCCGCGAAGCGTGCTCCCGTACAGCGGGTTGGCTGTACGCTGCTGCCATGTCGAAGCACATCACCATCCGGGTGGACGAGGAATTCCACGCTCGGTTGGCTGCGAGGGCGGCGGCCGAGGGCACGACCATCACGGCGCTGGTGACCGAGGTCGCCAAGCGTGAGCTCGACGCCGACCGGCAGCGGTTCCTGGACGCCGCGGCCGAGTTCAACACGGCCGAGAACTGGGCCTACTTCCAGGAGCGGTTCGGAAAGAGCGCTTGACTTCCTCCACCCGCCCGAAAGCGGGGGATTCCTCACTTCGCAGTGAGGGTTTCCTGCTTCGCAGGCGGTCGCCCCGTCCGAGAGTTCTCCCTTTTCCTGTGAGGCTAATGGGTTGGCTGACCGTCAGAGCATCCGAGTGGGCTCCGTCGCTGCGCGGTTCCGTGCTCGGGGGTGCATTTCCTCCCCTGTCAGAAGGCGGGGGTATCCAGGCAAGGAGTCAGGATGAAGGCGGACGAGGCGTGGGCCTGGAACGTACTGGCGCACCACCTGCCGTCGGACCCGACGGTCTGGGACCCCTCGGGCATCAGTGCGGCGATAGCCCGGCACGCCAGTGACGTGGTGCTGGTGGCCGACGAGGAGCCGCGCGACATCTGCTGGCGCGCTGCGGCGCTGCTGCACACCCTCGCCGTGTGCCCACCGCTGGACAGCCCGATGAACGAGTTCTACGCGGCCACCCTCACCCGCTCCTACCTGGTGATGGCAGGCGTGCCCCAGCCGCCCAACAGCTTCGCCCTGGCCGACCTGGTCGAGCACGCCAAGGAGCGCCGGTCGGACCTCTTCGCGACCGCCGAGGCGCTGCGCAAACTGACCGACCTGGTCTGATCCCTGAGGAACGGTCGGGTCAGCGCGGCTGCGGCCGGTCGATGTTCCAGTGCCGGACGACCTGGCAGAACCAGTGCGACTGGGCCGCCTCGCCGTGCGCCGCGAGATCGCGCGGCACCAGCGAGAACCGGCTCAGGGTGCGCTGGCCGCCCTCGTAGTCCCCGTAGAGCAGCTCCAGCACTATTCGCTCCCGGTTCTTGATCGGCAGCAGCAGCGGCTCGTGGTCCGGGTCCTCCGCGTCGCGGACGGCGGCGTGCCAGAAGCCGGTGTCGCTCGGGGCTATGTAGAGGTCGCGGGTCTGCCGGCGGAAGGAGTCGAGGTCGGGATGCCCGAGGTCGGCGCCGACCTCGCCGGTCCGGAACCGCCAGCCGTGGATGACGCCGATCCCGGGGCCGATGTTGCGGATCGACATCCCCAGGTAGATCCGGCCGTCCTCGGCGACGTGGACGTAACCCATGCTGCCGTCCAGCCTGGTCCAGTGGCCGTCGATCCAGTGCAGCTTCTGCACCGGGTCCTCCAGCCGGGAGGCGACCAGCAGTGGCCGCAGCGAGGCCTGCACCGCCCGCTCGGCGGACCGGGCGGCCCGGTCGGCGGAGCGGATGGATGCGAACGAGGCCGCGGCCAGCACCAGCGTGCCGCCGGCGGTGGCCAGCGCCGAGACAGTCCCCCAGTCGGTCATGGGCGCCAGGATAGTGGTGATCCGGCGTCAGCCACGTCCGGGGGGACGGGCGAAGGGCGTTCGGGCGGCGGCTCGCCGCTCGCCGCCCGGCAGGAGGCACCCTGCCGGGCAGCGGTGGAGTTCGCCGGCGCCCCCACCCGGGGCGGGGGTCGTGCACCGGGCACCGGACGAGCGCGGGGCCGCGGCCGGCGCGACCGTGCAGCATGCTACGGGGTCGGCCCCGGCCGTGGAGCGCCAACCCCTGCGCCGACCCCTGCGCCGACCGCTGGTCGTGGCGGCGGTGCGGACTCCCCGGCCGTCGGCGACCGCCGGGCGGTGTCCGTGCGGCCGTCGAAGTCGGCGGCCAGGATCCGCCCTTCGACGACCGCACGGGGTTCGGGTGCCGGGCCCGTGGCGGGCAGGCCGAACCCGACGATACGCCGCTCCCCGGGCCCGAGGGCGGGCTTGCCGAAGTCCGCCGCACCGCCACCCGTTCGGACCAGGCCCCGAACGGAATCTGACGACCCGTCCGGAGCCTCGGCCGGGCCCTGCCGCCGGGTGCGGTCGACCTGTTCGACAACGCACCACACTTGCGCGCGGTGGTGTCGCCGTGCCTGGCGGGCGGTCAGGGGGGATGCTGGGCTGACCGCCGCCGCATCCGGGCCGCTCGGGACCGTGGCCGAGGGTCCACCGGGAACCGGACACGAGGTGGGCACGTCACAGCCAGGACACAGTCCTATCGCCCGATGGGCATACAGTCGAACCGACAAGACGGTCATAGACGGTCATACCGAGCAGGAAGCAGGGTGACAGCGGATGGGTTCGCTCTCGCGTAGGAACGTCCTGGCCACCGGAGCCGCCGCCACTGCGGCGGCGCTGGGCCTGTCCGGCTGCGGGGACGGCCGGAGCGCGAGCGCCGCCGGGGCCGGCCGGGCGGGCGACGCCGTCAGCAGCCGCCCCGCCGCCCCGCCCGTCCCGGCCCAGGCGGCCCGGCTGATCGGCGACGGCTCGACCTCCGACACCGGCCCGCAGCCGCACCAGCCGGTGCCCCAGCGGCTGGAGCCGGGCCAGCGCCCGCCGCAGTTCGTGGTCTTCTCCTGGGACGGCGCCGGCGAGGACAGCAAGCAGCTCTTCTCGCACTTCCGCCAGGTCGCCCAGGAGACGAAGGCCACCATGACCTTCTTCCTCTCCGGGATCTACACCCTGCCCGAGGGCAGGAAGGACCAGTACCTGCCGCCGGGGCACCGGCCGGGCGCGTCCGACATCGGCTACCTCAAGGACGAGCACATCCGGGCCACGCTCCAGCAGGTCGGGCCGGCCTGGCTGGAGGGCCACGAGATCGGCACCCACTTCAACGGCCACTTCTGCTCGCCGGCCACCGGCGTCGGCAACTGGACGCCGTCCCAGTGGCACAGCGAGATCGAGCAGGCGGTCGGCTTCGTCACCAACTGGAAGACCAACACCGGCTTCCACGACCTGCCCGCCCTGCCCTTCGACTACCGCAAGGAGCTGATCGGCAGCCGCACCCCCTGCCTGCTCGGCCAGGACCGGCTGCTGCCCGCCGCCCGCGCCCTCGGCTGGCAGTACGACGCCAGCTCGCCCGGCGGCAACCAGGTCTGGCCGAGCAAGCGGCTGGGCCTGTGGGACTTCCCGCTCCAGGCGATGCCCTTCCCCGGGCACAGCTTCGAGGTGCTCTCGATGGACTACAACATCCTGGCAAACCAGTCCAACGCCAACATCAACGGCGACCCGTCGATGCGCCCGACCTGGCAGGACCAGGCCTACCGGTCGTACATGGCGGGGTTCAACCGCGCCTACACCACCAACCGCGCGCCGATGTACATCGGGAACCACTTCGAGAGCTGGAACGGCGGCATCTACATGCGGGCCGTGGAGCAGGCGCTGCGCGAGATCGCGTCCAAGCCCGACGTGCGGCTGGTGTCGTTCCGTCAGCTGGTGCAGTGGCTGGAGGTGCAGGACCCGGCGGTGCTGGCCAAGCTGCGGACCCTGGACGTCGGACAGACCCCGGGCGACTGGCGGGAGTACACCGGCGGCACCCCGGCGACCACCCGGGCGACCAGCCAGGCGGCGACCGCCTGAGCCCCGGTGAGGACGGGGCGGGGCGCGGTCACTTGGTGAGGACCGCCCCGCCCTGGCTGACCTCGACCAGCCCCGCGCCGTAGCGGGCGTCGAAGGCCCGCTGCTGCGCCTGGCTGCCGGTGTTGGTGGTCACGATCACGGCGCAGTGGACGCCGTTGGTGGCGCCCAGGGAGTTGACCACGATGCCGTGCCTGCGCCAGTACCCCCGGTCGGCGCCGATCCTGGCCAGCAGTTGGTGCTGCCGCAGGTACGAGTAGCGGGCGTTCACGAACACCACCCGGGTCCGTCCGGCCATCGCGCACACCGTGGCGTCCAGGTGCGGGTCGGGCAGCCGGAACACCACGAGCTGCCCGTGCGGGTCGTCGACCAGGACCGAGGCGAAGTACCCGGCGAAGTGCGCCTCCAGGTACGGGGCCAGCCGCTGCGCGGTGCTGTCCAGCGAGACCTGACCGGCCGGCGGCTGCGAGTACGACGGCGACGTGCTGCCGGCCCCGGCGGAGGAGCCCGGGTGCGGCCGGGCGCTCGACGAGGCGTCGACCGGCACCGGTCGGCCGCTCGTCGTCCCGACGCCGCCGGTCACCGCGGTCACCGCGCCGGACGGGCCGGGCGCGGCCGTGGTGGCGCCGTGGTCGGAGCAGGCCGTCGTGGCCAGCAGCAGTGCCAGGCCGGCCAGAGCCGTCGCCGCCGGTCTGCTCGCACGCGAACCGCGTTTCATCGTTCCCCCCGTATCCAGGTCCACAGGCTCCGCGTCCGCCCCGGTTCGCACCGGGCCCGACGTTCCCTTCCGAGGAACAGTGTGACGCTCCGGAGGCCCGCCGGGTTCCCGGTTCGGCGTCCGACTGCCTACCAGCATCCTTTCAGCCCCCTCCCACCCGCCGATCGGCGGGGGCGTTCCCCGACCCTGGGCGGACGCGCGTGCGGACGGCCACCGCCAAGCTGGTATTCGTGCCGCTGCTGCCCTCTCCCACGGGGTACGCCGCCACCGACTTCCCGCCGTGCCGCACTCGTCCCGGAGCCGTAGCAGATGTCCCAAGCCGCAGCCGTTCCCCTGCCCCAGCGGGCCGCAGCCCGCACCCTCGTCTGGTACCTGCGACTCGTCGGCTGCCTGAACCTCCTCGGCGGGGTCTCGGCCTCCTTCCGCAGCCAGGTCCAGCAGCACAACAGCGGCGACTTCTACACCCCCTACCTGCTCACCGCGGGCTTCACCTCCGGCGCCTTCGCGCTGTTCATGTCGGTCATGATGAACCGTCACAAGCGGGCGGCCTGGATCACCAACCTGGTCGGCTGCGGAGTGCTCGGCGCGGGCCTGGTCGCCTCCCTGATCCACCGGCCCTCGGTGCGGGAGCACCCCTTCAACTGGATGACCATGGCGGTCATCGTGCTCTTCCTGGTCGCACTGCTGGTCGGCCGCAAGGAGTTCCGGGCCCGGGGCGACCGGACCAACCCGCGACTGGCGCTCGCGGTGCTGGTCGGCGGCGGCGCGCTCACCCTGGGACTGGGCGCGGGCCTGATCGGCCTGACCAACACCGAGACCGGCTCCAGCCTGGCCGACCGGCTCCACTACGTGGTGCTCCGGGTGATCACCCTCGGCTTCAACAGCACCCAGAACCTCTATGTCTCCGTGCCGCGCTGGGTCGACGTGTCGATCAACGTGGTCAGCGTCGGGGTGCTGCTGGTGGTGCTGTACGCGCTGTTCCGGGCGCCGAAGGGCAAGGAGTACCTGGCCCCGGCGGACGAGACCCGGCTGCGCGAGCTGCTCGCCCGGCACGGCGAGCGGGACTCGCTGGGCTACTTCGCGCTGCGCCGGGACAAGTCCGTGGTCTTCTCGCCCTCGGGCAAGGCGGCGGTCACCTACCGCGTCCTCGGCGGCGTCTCACTGGCCTCCGGCGACCCCATCGGCGACGTCGAGGCCTGGCCCGGCGCCATCGACGTGTGGCTGCAGCAGGCCCGGGAGAACGCCTGGGTGCCCGCCGTCACCGGCGCCAGCGAGGAGGGCGGCATCGTCTACGCCCGGCACGGTCTCGACGCCCTGGAACTGGGCGACGAGGCGATCGTCGAGGTCTCCGAGTTCAGCCTGGAGGGCCGGGCGATGCGCACCGTCCGCCAGGCCCACAACAAGGTCAAGCGGGCCGGGTACAGCGTCACCCTGCGCCGCCACGCCGAGATCGGCGAGGAGGAGATGGAGACCCTGCTGCTCCGCGCCGACCAGTGGCGCGACGGCCAGACCGAGCGCGGCTTCTCGATGGCGCTCGGCCGGCTCGGCGACCCCGGCGACGGCCAGTGCGCGATGCTGGAGTGCCGGGACGCCCAGGGCGAGCTGCGGGCGCTGCTGAGCTTCGTGCCCTGGGGCGCACAGGGACTCTCGCTGGACCTGATGCGGCGTGACCGGGACTCCGACAACGGGCTGCTGGAGTTCATGGTCATCGAACTGCTGCTGGCCGCCGGGCAGCACGGCGTCAAGCGGGTCTCGCTGAACTTCGCGGTCTTCCGCGCGGTCTTCGAGCGCGGCTCCCGGCTCGGCGCCGGACCGTTCCTGCGGGCCTGGCGCTCGGTGCTGATGTTCGTCTCGCGCTGGTGGCAGATCGAGTCGCTCTACCGGGCCAACGCCAAGTACCGGCCGCGCTGGGAGCCCCGCTACGTGCTCTTCGAGCGCAGCCGCGACCTGCCCAGGATCGCCCTGGTGAACGCCTGCGCCGAGGGCTTCATCACCGCACCCCGGCTGCCCTCGCTCTTCGGCCGCCGCCGCCCGCACGCCCCGCTGGCCGCGGTCCCCGACCTGGAGCGCGTGGCCTAGCGCGTGGCCTAGCGCGAGGGCGGTCGTCCGGCCGGCCCGCAGGTCAGCCGGACGTCCCGCGCGGCAGTTCGGCCTGGACGACGAAGCCGCCGTCCCAGGTGTGCCGGGACTCCAGGGTGCCGCCGAGCTGCTGCGCCCGCTCCCGCAGGCCGATCAGCCCGTGCCCGCCGCCGGGCAGCAGCAGCGGCTCCGCCCCGGGCGCGGGCGGCCCGTTGCGCACCTGGACCACCAGCGAGTCGCCCCGGGTCCGCAGCCGCACACTCACCTCGGACCCGGGCGCGTGCTTCCGGACGTTGGTCAGCGCCTCCTGAACGGTGCGGTAGGCGGCCCGCTGCACCGGCTCCGGCCAGTCGGTCACCGGCCAGTCCCGGACCGGCTGATCGGCGCCGGCGTCGAGGTCGAGGTCGGTGTCGGTGTCGGCATCCTCGCCGGCGGCCGGGGCGTCGCCGTCCACCGGGCCGCCGCCCAGCGTCCCGGCGTCCAGCCGGGCGTTGACGCCGCTCGCGCCGACCAGCCGGGGCAGGTCGGCCAGGGTCGGCTGCGGGGTCAGCTCCCGGCCGTCGCCGCCGGCCGCCCGCAGCACGCCGACCATCTGCCGCAGCTCCTCCAGCGTCTTCACCGACAGCAGCCTTATGGTCCGGGCGGTCTCGGCGGTGGCGACCGGGTCGCCCGCCCGTACCTGCAGTGCCCCGGCCTGGATGGATATCAGGCTCACCTGGTGCGAGACCACGTCGTGCATCTCCCGGGCCAGCCGGGCCCGCTCCATCGACAGCACGCTCTGCGCCAGCAGCGCCTGCTCCCGCTCCTGGCCCCGGGTCAGCTCGTCGATCCGGACCGCGAGTTCGCGCCGGGTCTGGACCAGCAGCCCGAGCGCGACCGGGGCCGCGGCGGTGAGCAGCGAGTACAGCGCGGACAGCACCGTGGTCCGGTCCCAGCCGAGGGTGTAGCCGTACTCCGGCCAGGGGACGAACTGCACCACGGCCACCAGCAGCGCGCACAGCCCCACCACCCAGCGGCGGCGGTTGCAGGTCGCGACGGTGTAGAGGGCGAGCATCGGGGCCAGCCAGATGTAGCTGAGCTGCATCCCCGGCATGGTCAGCAGCAGCACCACGACCGGCCACCGGCGACGCAGCAGCAGCGCGGCGGCGGCCAGCAGCGAGGTCCCCATCTGCTCGGCCGAGCCGAGGTCGTTGGCCAGCAGGGCGTCCGCGACCGCCAGGGCGGCCGGGACCAGCGTGGTCACCCAGGGGTGCAGCAGCCAGCGGGTGGACACGCTCACGGTCGGCTGCCCCGCGTCCCGGTGTCGCCACCGGGCCGGTCGCCGGCGGGCCCGCCGCCCGGTCCGCCGCCCAGCAGCCCGGCCTGGTGCGCGAAGACGGCGGCCTGGACCCGGTTGGAGGTGCCCAGCTTGGCCAGGATCGCGCTGATGTGGTCCTTGACCGTGCCGGTGCTCAGGAACAGCCGCGCGGCGATGTCCGCGTTGGACAGGCCCTCGCCGAGCAGCGCCAGCACGTCCAGCTCGCGGGTGGTCATGCTGCGCAGCCGGTCGGTGGTCTGCCGGTCGGGGCCGGAGTCGAGGTAGCCGGCGATGACGGTGTCGGTGACGGCGGGCGACAGCACCCGGCGTCCGCCGGCCAGCGTCCGCACGGCCTGGGTCAGCTGCTCCGGGTCGGTGTCCTTGAGCAGGAAGCCGGCCGCCCCGCTGCGCAGCGCGGTGCCGATGTACTCGTCGGTGTCGAAGGTGGTCAGCATGGCCACCGCCGGGGGGCGGGCCAGCGCCCGCAGCGCGCGGAGCACGGTGAGCCCGTCGACGTCGGGCATCCGGATGTCCAGCAGCACCACGTCCGGCTGGTACCTGCCGACGGTCTCCAGGGCCTCCCCGCCGGAGCAGGTCGCGACGACCTCGATGTCCGGTGCCGAGCCGACGATCAGGCTGAGGCCCGACCGTACGAGAGTCTCGTCGTCGACGACGACCACGCGGATCAACGTGCCGGCTCCTTTGTCGCAGATGTCACTGCTTGCTGATGTCGCTGCTGCCGATCCGAGGGTACGGGAGCGGCGGCACTCCCAGGGAGCGCAGGGACCGGCGGCCGACCGCACCCCTCGGTCAATTAGGCTGCTCGGAGCAGTCGTATAAACGGAAGATAGAGGACGTTGATCTCCACCAGCGCGGTACCGCAGCCCGACACCGCCTCCGGCCCGCAGCGTCCGGCCCTGCCGATGTCGCTGCTGCGCACGCTGCGCCGGGGGCTGGACCGGGTCCCGCCCCGGGTCCTGGCCTGGTCGATCGCGGCGCTCTTCGCCGTCCTCTACTCGGCGATGTCGATACGCCGGCACGAGCGGATGCTCAGCGCCGGCTACGACCTCGGCATATTCGAGGAGGAGATCCGCGCCTACGCGCACTTCCGGGCGCCGATCGTGGCGCTGAAGGGCCCCGGCTACAACATCCTCGGCGACCACTTCAGCCCGATCCTGGCCCTGCTCGGGCCGGTCTACCGGGTCTTCCCGAGCCCGCTGACCCTGCTCGTCGCCCAGGCCGTGCTGATGTCCCTGGCCTGCGTCCCGCTGGCGCTCTGGGCGCACCGGGTGCGCGGCCCCCTCGCGGCGCTGGTCGTCGGCTGCGGGGTCGGCGCCTCCTGGGGCATCGTCAAAGCCGCCTCCTTCGACTTCCACGAGGTCGCCGTCGCGGTCCCGCTGATCGCCTTCAGCGCCACCGCGCTCGGCAACCGCCGCTGGACGGCCGCCGCGCTCTGGGCGCTGCCGCTGGTCCTGGTCAAGGAGGACCTGGGGCTGACCGCCGCCGTGGTCGGCGGCTACATCGCCTGGTTCGGACGGGCCGAAGGACGGCGGACCCGGCTGCTCGGCATCGGCCTGGCGGTCTTCGGCACCGTCGCCTCGTCGGTCGAGATGCTGGTCATCCTGCCCGCGATGAACCCGCACGACGGCTACGCCTACCTGGCCCAGATGCCCGGCGCCGGGGCCGGGCACGGGGGAGCGGCGCACCAGCTGCTCCACGCGCTGCTCCACCTCGGCTGGCCGCCGGTGAAGTGGCTGCTGCTGCTGATGCTGCTGCTGCCCAGCGCCTTCGCCGGGCTGCGCTCCCCGCTCACCTTGCTCTGCCTGCCCACCCTGGCCTGGCGGCTGCTCTCCGACAACCCGCACTACTGGGGGGTCAGCTACCACTACAGCGCGGTGCTGATGCCGGTGGTCTTCGCCGGGCTGGTCGACGCGATCCGCCCGGAGCGGGGCGGGCTGCGCGGCCGGCCGCCGCTGACCCGGCGCCAGGTCCGCCGGGTGCTGGCCGGCAGTGCCGCCTTCACCGCCATCACGATCCCGGTCTACCCGCTGCACGAGCCGCTGAGCCCGTCGGTGTGGACGGAGTCGGCCCATGTGCGGGCCGCGCGGCAGATCCTCGCGCTGATACCCAGCGGCACCACCGTCGCCTCCTCCAACCACCTCGCGGCGCAGCTCACCGACCGGACCACGGTCAGCCTGGTCTGCGCGCCGGTCCTGCCGGGGCAGCCGCTGCCGCAGTGGGTGGTCTCGGACACCACCGACCCGACCCATGTCCCCTGCGAGCCGGCCCTCAGCGCCCGGCTGGTGGCCCAGTACCGGGCCGACGGCTACCGCACGGTCGCCGACCGCGACGGCATCGTCCTGCTCCAGCGCCCCTCGTAGCCGCACGGCCCCCCGTAGCCGCACGGCCCCGTTGATCAGCAACGCTTGACGCCGGGGCGGGCTTCCATCACCATTCCACTAACACATTAGTGAAAGGGTGATGCGGGCATGATCGAGTACCGCATCGAGCGGCGCAGCGGCGTCGCGACGTACCTCCAGATCGTCCAGCAGACCAAGCAGGCGCTGCGGCTGGGACTGCTGCAGCCGGGGGACAAGCTCCCGACCGCGCGGGAGGTGGTCGAGGCCACGGCGATCAATCCGAACACCGTGCTCAAGGCCTACCGCGAGCTCGACCGGGAGGGGCTGGTCGAACCGCGCCCCGGCCTCGGCACCTTCGTCCGGCGCTCGTTGGCCCGGGCCGAGGCCGGGGCGGACGGGGAGCTGCGGGCCGAGCTGAGCGCCTGGGCCGACCGGGCCCGGCAGGCCGGACTGGAGTACGAGGACGCCACCGCGCTGGTCGCGTCCGTGCTGGCACAGACCTTCGAGGGGAACCGATGAACAGCGATTCGACCGACCGACCGGCCGCTCTGGAGGCGGTCGGTCTCGGCAAGAAGTACCGCCGGGGCTGGGCCCTCCGGGACTGCTCCTTCCGGGTGCCGGCGGGGCGGGTGTGCGGGATGGTCGGGCCGAACGGCGCCGGCAAGAGCACCCTGCTGGCCCTCGCCGCCAACCTGCTCACCCCGTCCGAGGGCGGGATCCGGGTCCTCGGCGGCCCGCTGGACGACCCCGAGCTGCGCCGGCGCTTCGCCTTCGTCGCCCAGGACAAGCCGCTCTACAGCGGCTTCACCGTCGCCGAGATGCTGCGCTTCGGCCGCGAGCTCAACCCGGGATGGGACGAGGACACCGCGCAGCGCGTGGTCGCCCAGGGCGACCTGCCGGCCGACGCCCGGATCGGCACGCTCTCCGGCGGCCAGCGCACCCGGGTCGCCCTCGCCCTGGCCCTCGGCAAGCACCCGGAACTGCTGCTGCTGGACGAGCCCATGTCCGACATGGACCCGCTGGCCCGGCACCAGCTGATGGGCACGCTGATGGCCGAGGCCGCCGAGCACGGCACCACCATCGTCATGTCCAGCCACATCCTGGCCGAGCTGGACGGCGTCATCGACTACCTGCTGCTGGTCGACGGCGGCCGGATCCGGCTGGCCGGCGAGGTGGACGAGATCCTGAGCGCCCATCACCTCCTCTTCGGCGCCGGAGAGCCGGCCGACCTGTCCGGGCACACCGTGGTGGAGACCCGGCAGAGCGGACGCCAGCTCTCCGCCCTGATCCGTCCCCGGGGGCCGGTCACCGGCCCCTGGGAGGCGGCCCCGCCCACCCTGGAGGAGCTGCTGCTCGCCTACCTCCGCTCGCCGCAGGCCCCGTCGCTGCTCACCGCCGAGGCCCGCACCGAAGCGGAGGTGGCCGCATGACCACCGTGCTGGCCGCCGCCGACGCCCGGACCGCCGCACCCGCCCCGCGCCGCCGGGAGCGGCTGCACGGGCTGCTCTGGCTGAACTGGCGTCAGAACCGGACGCTGGTCCGGGTGCTGCTGGGCTTCGTGCTGTTGGTGGCGGCCCTGGTGGGCTGGTGCGTCCACGGGCTGGACGCCGCCGCCGGGCCGCAGCACCTGACCCGGGCCTGCGCCGGCGGGGGCGCCCCGACCATGAGCAGCCCCGCCTGCGGCAACTTCCTGATCCAGCAGGAGGACTACGTCTCCGTCTACCAGAGCATCGTGCAGCGCCTGCTGCTGGTGTTCCCGGTGCTGGTCGGGATGTTCGTCGGCGCGCCGCTGCTGTCCCGGGAGTTCGAGCGGCGCACCCAGCTGCTGGCCTGGGGGCAGTCGGTCTCGCCGAGGCGCTGGCTCGCCGCCCGGCTCGGCTGCACGGCGGCCCTGGTCCTGGTGGCCGGTGCGGCGGTCGCCGCGCTCAGCGAGTGGTTCTGGCAGCAGTACGTGGTCCCCTCGGGCCTCGACTCCTACGCCTTCCACCCGACGACCTACGCCGCCATCGGTGCGGTCCCGGCCGCCTACGCCCTCTACGCCCTCGTGCTGGGCGCCGTCGTGGGGCTGGTGCTGCGCTCGGCCGTGGTCTCGGTGCTGGTCACCGGGGTGCTCACCGGAGCCTCGACGGCCGCCGGGTACCTGCTCCGTCCCCATCTCCTGCCGCTGACCCGGCAGGTGCAGTCGGGTGTCGGCAGCTACGTCGCCCCGGCCAACGCCTGGGTGGTCGACCACGGCGTGATCCTGGCCAACGGCAGCCGGGTGTCCGTCTCCGCCGACTGCGACAGCACCGCCTGCCTGAACTCGCACACCTTCTACGGCGTCTACCAGCCGGCCTCGCACTTCTGGCCGCTGCAGCTGGTCGAGTCCGGGGTGCTGCTGGTACTGGCCGCCGCACTGGCCGGCTTCGCCTTCGCGTGGTTGCGCAGCGGCCGTGACTGACCCTGATCCCCATGTGAGCGAAAGGGAGTTCCACGCATGAGCGCTGTGAGTTCCGCCGTTGCGACCGCCGGAACCGGCTCGCGCCGGAGCGAGCGGCTGCACGGGCTGCTCTGGCTGAGCTGGCGTCAGAACCGGTCACTGGTCTGGGTGCTGCTGGCCCTCGTGCTGCTGCTGGCCGGGGCGATCGGCTGGTGCGTCCACGGGCTGGACGCCGCTGCCGGGCCGCAGCACCTGACGGCGGCGTCCTGCACCGGCTCGCCGCCGGCAACCTCGGCGAACGGCCTCACCGTCGGCACCGTGCCGACCGGTCTGACCCCGGCCTGCAACGCCTTCCTCGGCAAGCAGGGCGACTACGTCAACTTCTACCAGGGCGTCGTTCAGCTCGGGCTGCTGCTGGCGCCGATCGCGATCGGGATGTTCGTCGGCGCGCCGCTGCTGTCCCGGGAGTTCGAGCGGCGCACCCAGCTGCTGGCCTGGGCGCAGTCGGTGTCGCCGGGGCGCTGGCTCGCCGCCCGCCTCGGCTCCACGGCGGCGGTGGTGCTGGCGGCCTTCGCGGCGGCGGCCGGCCTCTCCTACTGGTTCTGGCGGCAGTACGTCGTCCCGGGCGGCGGCGAATACGCGTTCGATGCGAAGACCTACGACACCGTCGGTACGGTCCTGGTCGGCTACGCCCTCTTCGCCCTCGCCCTGGGCGTCGCGGTCGGGCTGCTGCTGCGGTCCGTGCTTGCCTCGGTGCTGGTCACCGGGGTGCTCGGCGGGGCCTCGACGGTCCTCATGTACCTGGTCCGGCCGTATCTCTACCCGCTGGTCGACCAGGTGCAGGTGGGGAGGAACGCCTTCGACGGCTTCGTCCCCCCGCCCAACGCCTGGATGGTCGACAGCGGTGTGGTGCTGCCCGACGGCTCCAGGCTGTCGGCCTCCGCCGACTGCGCAAGCACCGCCTGCCAGAATTCGCAGACCTTCTACGGCGTCTACCAGCCGGCCTCGCACTTCTGGCCGCTGCAGCTGGTCGAGTCCGGGGTGCTGCTGGTGCTGGCCGCGGCACTGGTCGCCTTCGCCTTCCACCGGGTGCGCCGCGGCCGGCGGTGACGGCAGGGGTCAGCCGTAGAGGCGGCCCTCGCCGTACTGCGGACCGTAGTACTGCTCCAGCTCCGCCAGGTCCGCCTCGGGCCGCTCCAGGCTCTTGACGATCCGGGCGCGGGACGGCGCCGCCTCCGGCTGCCAGCCCTCCGGCTTCCACAGGGCGGACCGGAGGAAGGACATCGAGCAGTGGTAGAAGACCTCCTCGACGTCGACCAGCAGGGCGAGCTGCGGCCGATGCCCCTTGACCGCCATCCGGTCGAAGAAGGGGGCGTCGCGCAGCAGCCGGGCCCGGCCGTTGATCCGGAGCGTGTCGCCCCGGCCGGGGATCAGGAACAGCAGCCCGACATGGGGATTGCTGAGCACGTTCCGGTAGCCGTCGCCCCTGCGGTTGCCGGGGCGCTCCGGCAGGGCGATCGTGGTGTCGTCCAGCACCAGGGTGAAGCCGGCCGGATCGCCCTTCGGCGAGGTGTCGCAACTGCCGTCCGCCGCCGAGGTGGAGACGACGACGAAGGGCGAGGCCGCCAGCCAGGCCCGGTCGTGCTGGTGCAGCCGGGTGCGGACCTTGCCCGCGACCCGCGCCGTCGGCGGGCCGAGCAGCTCCCGCAGCTCGGCCTCCGAGGTGACCTCCACCAGTCCTGCGTCCCCCACGGCGGCATCCTTCCGATCGTCCCGGGTCGTGCGGCAGCCCCGATCCTAGTCAGCACCGGTCCGCTCAGAGCCGGTTGACGCCGGTGACCCGCAGCACCGCGCGGCCCTCCTCGTCGGAGGAGGCCAGGTCGACCTCGGCGCTGATGCCCCAGTCGTGGTCGCCGTCCGGGTCGTCGAAGATCTGCCGGACCAGCCAGGCGCCCTGGACCGAGTCCTCGTCGATCAGCAGCATCTTCGGCCCGCGCGCGTTCGGGCCGGTGCCCAGGTCGTCGTGCTCGTCCCAGTACGCGTCCATCGCGTCGGCCCAGCGGTCCTGGTCCCAGCCGCCGTCCTCGGCGTCCAACTCGCCCAGGTCGTAGTGGCGTTCCAGCGCCGCCAGCTCCACCCGGCGGAACATCGCGTTGCGCACCAGCACCCGGAAGGCGCGGACATTGGTGGTGACCGGCGTGGTCTTCTCGTCCAGCAGCTCCAGTTCGCGCTCCTCCTCGTCCTCCGGGTTGGCCAGCTTCTCCCACTCGTCCAGCAGGCTGGAGTCGACCTGGCGGACCAGCTCGCCCAGCCAGGAGATCAGGTCCCGCAGGTCCTCGGACTTCAGGTCGTCCGGGACGGTGTGCTCCAGCGCCTTGTAGGCGCCGGCCAGGTAGCGCAGCACCAGGCCCTCGGTCCGGGCCAGCTCGTAGAAGCCGACGTAGTCGGCGAAGGTCATCGCCCGCTCGTAGAGGTCGCGGGCGACGGTCTTCGGCCGCAGCGGGTGGTCGCCGATCCACGGGTGCGCCCGGCGGTACACCTCGTAGGCGTGGCCAAGCAGTTCCTCCAGCGGCTTGGGGTAGGTGATCTCCTGGAGCCGCTCCATCCGCTCCTCGTACTCGATCCCCTCCCGCTTCATCTCCGCGACCGCCTCGCCGCGCGCCTTGTTCTCCTGCGCGCCGATGATCTGGCGCGGGTCGTCCAGCGTCGACTCGACCACGCTGAGCACGTCCAGCGCATAGCTGGGGGACTCCACGTCGAGCAGCTCGAAGGCGGCGAGGGCGAAGGTCGACAGCGGCTGGGTCAGCGAGAAGTCGGACTGGAGGTCGACCGTCAGCCGGACGATCCGGCCGGTCTCGTCCGGCGTCTCCAGCCGCTCCACCACGCCGCCGGCCAGCAGCGAGCGGTAGATCGCGATGGCCTCGCCGATGTGCCGGCGGCGGGCCTTCGGGTCGTCGTCGTTGTCCAGCAGCAGGTGCTTCATCGCCTCGAAGGCGTTGCCCGGGCGGTTGATCACCGACAGCAGCATCAGGTGGCTGACCCGGAACCGGGAGACCAGCGGCTCCGGCTGGGCGTCGATCAGCTTGGTGAAGGTCTCCTCGCCCCAGGAGATGAAGCCGTCCGGGGCCTTCTTGCGGACCACCTTGCGCTTCTTCTTCGGGTCGTCCCCGGCCTTGGCCAGGGCCTTGTCGTTCTCGGTGACGTGTTCCGGGGCCTGGGCGACGACCGTGCCGACGGTGTCGAACCCGGCCCGGCCGGCCCGCCCGGCGATCTGGTGGAACTCGCGGGCGCGCAGCAGCCGCACCCGCTGCCCGTCGTACTTGGACAGCGCGGTGAACAGCACCGTGCGGATCGGCACGTTGACGCCGACGCCGAGGGTGTCGGTGCCGCAGATGACCTTCAGCAGCCCGGCCTGCGCCAGCCGCTCCACCAGCCGCCGGTACTTGGGCAGCATCCCGGCGTGGTGCACGCCGATGCCGTGCCGGACGAAGCGCGAGAGGTTGCGGCCGAACTTGGTGGTGAAGCGGAAGTTGCCGATCAGCGCGGCGATCGCGTCCTTCTCGGCCTTGGAGCACATGTTGATGCTCATCAGCGCCTGGGCCCGCTCCACGGCGGCGGCCTGGGTGAAGTGCACCACGTAGACCGGCGCCTGGCCGGTCGACAGCAGCTGCTCCAGGGTGTCGTGGATGGGGGTCCGCTGGTACTCGTAGAAGAGCGGCACCGGACGCTCCGACGAGGCGACGGTGGTCGTCGGCCGCCCGGTGCGGCGCTTGAGGTCCGCCTCGAACCGGCGGACGTCGCCGAGCGTCGCCGACATCAGCAGGAACTGCGCCCGGGGCAGCTCGATCAGCGGCACCTGCCAGGCCCAGCCCCGGTCCGGTTCGGCGTAGAAGTGGAACTCGTCCATGACCACCTGGCCGACGTCGGCGTCCGCGCCGTCCCGCAGCGCGATGCTGGCCAGGATCTCGGCGGTGCAGCAGATGATCGGGGCCTGCGGGTTGACGCTGGCGTCGCCGGTCATCATCCCGACGTTGGCGGTGCCGAACATCTTCACCAGGTCGAAGAACTTCTCCGAGACCAGTGCCTTGATCGGCGCGGTGTAGAAGGTCCGCTCGCCGCGCGCCAGCGCCGCGAAGTGCGCTCCGGCCGCCACCAGGCTCTTGCCCGAGCCGGTGGGGGTGTTCAGGATGACGTTGGACCCGGAGACGATCTCGATCAGCGCCTCCTCCTGCGCGGGGTAGAGGGTGATCCCCCGCTCCTCCGCCCAGCCCGCGAACGCGGTGAAGAGGTCGTCGGGCAGCGGTTCGGCGGGGATGAGATCAGTCAGGGTCACGCCACCATCTTGCCCTACCTGGGCGTTCCGCCCCTCGGCCGCTCCGCCGCACCGCCGCACCGCCGGTGCGGGCCGGGCAGAATGTGCGGGCGCACAGAACGGGCGCAGGTGTCCAGGGGAGTCCCGTGTCCGGTGTACCGCTGATCAACGACCTGGAGTTCAAGCTCCACGCCCACGAGCGCTTCGCGGAGCTGCGGGCCCGGGGCCCGATCCACCGGGTCCGGCAGCCCAACGGACTCGGGCTCTACGTCGTGGTCGACTACGAGCTGGCCCGGATCGCGCTGGCCCACCCCGACCTCGGCAAGGATCCGGAGATCGGCGCCGAGGCGCTGGACGCCGCCAGGATCACCAGCTACCGGGGCGAGGGCTCGGGGCTGGGCGGCAACATGCTGCTGACCGACCCGCCGGACCACACCCGGCTGCGCACCCCGGTGGCCAGGGCCTTCACCCCGCGCCGGGTCGAGGCCCTCGCCCCGAGGATCCAGCAGATCGCGGACGGGCTGGTCGACGCCATCGAGGCCAAGGCCGCCGCCGGCGGGGCCGTCGACCTGGTCGCGGACTTCACCGGGCCGCTGCCCACCACCGTCATCTGCGAACTGCTCGGGGTGCCGCTGGCCCGGCAGGAGGACTTCCGGCAGTGGACCGCGACGGCCCTGGCCGGCGGTGCCAGCACCCCCAGGGAGGTGCAGCGGGCCGCGGTGGCCTCGCTCTACGGCTTCCTCACCGAGCTGATCGCGGAGAAGCGCCGCGAGCCCGGCGAGGACCTGCTCTCCGCGCTGGTCTCGATCCGCGAGCAGGACGGCGACCAGCTGTCCGAGCTGGAGCTGTGCGGCACCGCCGTGCTGCTGGTCATCGCCGGCCGGGAGACCACCGTCAACCTGCTCGGCAACGCCCTCGCCGCCCTGCTCGACCACCCCGACCAGGCCCGGCTGCTGCGGGAGCGGCCGGAGCTGATGCCGGGCGCGGTCGAGGAGTTCCTGCGCTACGACGCCCCGGTCGAGCAGGCCCCGCTGCGCTTCGCCCGCCGCGACGTCGAACTCGGCGGCACGGTGGTCCCCAGGGGGACGCCGGTGATGGTCGCCCTCGCCTCCGCCGGACGCGACCCGCAGGCGGCCGCCGATCCGGAGACGCTGGACGTCTCCCGCACCGACGGCCGCCACCTGGCCTTCGGCCACGGCATCCACTACTGCCTGGGCGCCCCGCTGGCCAGGCTGGAGGGCGTGATCGCGCTCTCCACGCTGCTGCGCCGACTGCCGGTGCTGCGCCCGGTGCTGGACCACCGCGAGCTCGCCTGGACGCCGTCCGGCATCATGCGCGGACCGCTCTCGCTGCCGGTCACCCTGGGCGACCAGCCGCTACGGCGGGGCCTCCACCCAGCGCAGATGGCCGTCGACGCCGGCCAGCACCAGTCGGTGCACCGCCCCGAAGAAGAGGCAGGTGGGGCACTGGCCGGGACGTCCGAGCGAGGTCAGGTCGAGCAGGCCGGGCCCGGCCGCCACGGTGCGACTCCGCGCCCGGTAGAGCGGTGAGGTGGTGAATTCGTCCGGTCCGAGGAGGGCCCGGCGGACCCGTTCGCGGTGGGGGTGACCGCCATCGGCATCCCGCCTCGGGGTCCCGAACGGGGATGGAGATTACCGAACCCTGACAGAAAGCCGTCGTTGCTGGTCACTCACAGGTTGCGGTGGTGCAATCGAGGTATGGACAAGGACGGCGGGGCCACCGGCGCGGACCCCGGGGACGAGCACGGCAAGCTCCCCGGCAAGCCGGTGGGGCGACGGGTCGTGCTCGGGGTGACCGCGCTCGGCGCGCTCGGGGTGGCCTTCGGGGCGCAGATCGAGAACGGCCTGAACGGTGTGCTGGCCTCGATCAGCAGCAAGGACCCGACCGGCCTGACCGGGCTGCTCCCCGGCGGCGACGGGTTCCAGTTCTACAACGTTGCCTCCTCGCTGCCGTACCGCAGCGACACCGACTACCGCCTCACCGTGGACGGCCTGGTCGACCGCCCGGCCACCTACACCCTGGCCGACCTGCAGGCCCTGCCGCAGACGCGGCTGGTCAAGGACGTCCAGTGCGTGACCGGTTGGCGGGTGCCGAACACCGAGTTCGGCGGGGTGCTGCTGTCGCAGCTGCTGGACGCGGCCGGGGTGAAGCCGGAGGGGAAGGCGCTGCGCTTCACCTGCTTCGACGGCGTCTACAGCGAGAGCCTGACCCTGGACGAGGCCCGGCGGCCGGACGTGATGGTGGCGCACCAGATGGACAACGCCCCGGTCACCCGCGACCACGGCGGACCGGTCCGGCTCTACGTCGCGCCGATGTACTTCTACAAGTCGGCCAAGTGGCTGTCCGGGATCACCGTCACCGACCGGGTCATCACCGGCTACTGGGAGAACTACGGCTATGACGTCGAAGCCTGGGTCGGCAAGTCCAACGGGCGCTCCGGCGACGTCCCGATCGACGGTGAGTGACGTGGCGGGCAGCGGAGCCCCGGGCGACGTGTACCGCTTCACCACCGCCGAGCGCTGGGTGCACCGCTGCACCTCGACGCTGATGCTGACCGCGATCGCCAGCGCCGCCTTCCTCTACGTCCCGGAGCTGGCCGAGATGGTCGGCCGCCGACTGCTGCTGGTGACCGTCCACGAGTGGTCGGGCATCCTGCTGCCGGTGCCGCTGGCGCTCGGGCTGTTCTTCAAGGGCGTCCGGGCCGACCTGACCGAGCTCAACCGCTTCGGCCCGCAGGACAAGGGCTGGGTCTGGCGCGCGATCCGCCGGGGGACCGGGTTCGCCGGTCCGGCGGGCAAGTTCAACGCCGGGCAGAAGCTGTACGCGGCGGTGATCGCCGGGCTGGTGGTGGTGATGGTCGGCACCGGGCTGATGATGTGGTTCACCTCGCTGGCGCCGCTGAACCTGCGCACCGGCGCCAGCTACGTCCACGACTGGCTGGCGCTGGTGATCGGCATCCTGGTGATCGGGCACATCCGGATGGCGGTCAGGGACCCGGAGTCGCGGCACGGGATGCGCACCGGCCGGGTCTCCCGCACCTGGGCCCGCCGCGAGCACCCGCTCTGGGAGGCGGAGCTGCCGAAGCGGGAACCGGAGGACTGACCGGAGGTCAGCCGCCGGACCGGGCCCGCTCGATCTTCAGCCCGACCCCGTCCAGGAAGGTCTCCAGCACCAGCTCGAAGACCTCGTCGTCGTTGCGGAACAGCTCGGTCAGCCGGGCCGAGCCGGCCTGCAGCAGCGGGAACTGCTCGGCCGGCAGCAGTCCGTACTTCACCGCCCAGGCGGCGTCGTCCTTGGCCTGCACCTCCGGCTCCAGGATCAGGAACGCCGCCGTCGACTGGACGAAGGCCAGGGTCAGGTCGAGCAGCATCCGGTAGCACTCGGCGGCCTCGACCGGCGGCAGCCCGGCCCGGTGCAGCACGCCGATGATCTCCTCGACGCTCTCGGTCTCGGCCGGGCTGGCGGTGGTGCGGTTGGCCGCGAGCACCGCCAGCGCGGGCCGGGCCAGATGGACCGCCCGTACCGTGCGGGCGGTGGCGGTGAGCCACTCCCGCCACTGGTCGTGGCTGAGCGCGGCCCGGTCGACCTGCGCCTCGGCCTCCTCGATCAGCATCGCGGTCAGCGCCAGGACCAGGTCGTCCTTGTCGCGGAAGTGCCGGTAGACGGCGGTCGGGTCGGCGCCCAGCTCCTTGCCGAGCCGGCTGAAGGTCAGCACCCCGCCGCCCTCGGGCGAGCACAGACGCATGGCCGCTTCCAGGATCGCCTCGCGGCTGAGCACGACCCTGCGCCTGGCCGTCGGCCTGCCCGTCGTCGAATCCTGCGCCGTCACTGGGTTCCCTCCGCTCCGGGCCGGAGCGCGCCGCGCCGGCCGAGTTGATCAGATCGTAACGGCTGGCTCATGTCAATGCCATTGACAGGGGCGCTGTCATCGAGTGTGATGCTCACTCATCCGGCCGCGCCGCATCCGGTCGGAGGCTCCGGCCCCGGCCGCTGCCCCGCCGCTGCCCGCTTCCGCCGTCTCCTCTCGCCCTCGGAGGGCCCGTGCCCCGCGACCACCACTTCGCCGACCTCGTCTTCACCGGCGGTCCCGTCTTCACCGTCGACCCGGCCCGCTCCTGGGCCACCGCCGTCGCCGTCCGCGACGGGCGGATCGTCGTCGTCGGCGACGACCACGACGTCAGCCACCTGATCGGGTCCGGCACCGAGGTCGTCGACCTGGCCGGCCGACTGCTCGTCCCCGGCTTCCAGGACGCGCACGTCCACCCCGTCCTCGGCGGCGCCACCATGCGCAGCTGCGACCTGCACCACCTGGAGGAGGCCGGGGCCTACGCCGAGGCCGTCGCCGCCTACGCCGCCGCCAACCCCGACCGGGCCTGGATCACCGGCGGCGGCTGGAGCATGGAGGCCTTCCCCGGCGGCACCCCGCACCGCTCCGTGCTGGACGCGGTCGTCCCGGACCGGCCGGTCGCCCTGCCCAACCGCGACGGCCACGGCCTCTGGGCCAACAGCCGGGCGCTGGAGCTGGCCGGGATCACCCGGGACACCCCCGACCCGGCCGACGGCCGGATCGAGCGCGACGCCGACGGCGAGCCCACCGGGATGCTCCAGGAGGGCGCCGCCGAACTGGTCCTCCGTCAGATCCCGGCCACCACCGAGGCGGAGTTCTACCAGGGCCTGCTGGAGGGCCAGCGCTACCTGCACGGCTTCGGGATCACCGGCTGGCAGGACGCCGCCGTCGGCACCGGTTTCGGCCCCGGCGACGTCTACGGCGCCTACCTGGCCGCCGCCGAGGCCGGCACCCTCACCGCCCGGGTCCGCGCCGCCCAGTGGTGGGACCGCGAGGGCGGGCTGGAGCAGCTGCCGCTCTTCGCCGCCCGCCGTGCCGAGGCCGCCCACGCCGCCGGGGGCCAGGGCCGGTTCCGGGCCGGCAGCGTCAAGATGATGCTGGACGGCGTCGCCGAGAACCACACCGCCGCCATGCTGGAGCCCTACCTCGACGGCTGCGGCTGCTCCACCGGCGCCTCCGGTCTCGACTTCATCGACCCGGAGAAGCTCGGCGGCTACGTCAGCGAGCTGGACGCCGAGGGCTTCCAGGTCCACTTCCACGCCCTGGGGGACCGTGCGGTCCGCACCGCGCTGGACGCGATCGAGGAGGCCCTGCGCCGCAACGGCCAGCGCGGGAACCGGCACCACCTGGCGCACCTCCAGGTGGTGCACCCCGAGGACGTGCCGCGCTTCCGCGCGCTCGGCGCGACCGCCAACATCCAGCCGCTCTGGGCCTGCCACGAACCGCAGATGGACGAGCTCACCATCCCGTTCCTGGGCGAGCGCCGGGCCGCCTGGCAGTACCCCTTCGGCTCGCTGGCCCGCTCCGGCGCGATGCTCGCGGCCGGCAGCGACTGGTCGGTGAGCACCCCCGACGTGATGCTCGGCATCCATGTCGCCGTCAACCGCTTCGGCGAGGAGGACCCCCGGGTGCTCGGTCCCGCGGAGCGGATCGACCTCGGCACCGCGATCGCCGCCTACACCGCCGGTACCGCCCGGGTGAACCACCTCGACGCCGACACCGGCTCGGTCCAGACCGGCAAGTACGCCGACCTGGTCGTGCTCGACCGCGACCCGTTCGCCGAACCGGCCGAGGCCATCGGTGCGACCCGGGTGCTGCGCACCTACGTCGAGGGCGCGCTGGTCCACGCCGCGCAGTAGCCCACCGTCCAGCCCCCCACACCAGACGAGAGGCATTCCCGTGCACAGACGCACTCTCCGTACCGCGCTCCCGCTCGCGGCCCTGGCCCTGCTCACCAGCGCCTGCAGCAGCTCCGGCAGCCCCCTCGCCAAGAGCGGCTCCAAGAGCAACTTCAGCACCGCGCAGGCCACCACCGCGCCCGGCCAGGGGCCGCTGTCCGCCCTCACCTGGTACGGCGACTACCGCGCCCCCTACTCCGAGGACCCGCTGAAGACCGCCGACTACCCCGAGGAGACCATCCTCGGCAACGTCTGCCCGCCGCTGCTGACCACCAACGCCGACTACAGCCTCAGCCCCGGCATCGCCTCCTCGTGGAACCAGCCGGACGCCGAGCACCTGGTGTTCGACCTGAACCCGAAGGCGACCTTCAGCGACGGCCACCCGGTCACCCCGGCCGACGTGGTCTACAGCCTGCTGCGCAACCAGGACCCCAACGAGGCCAGCAACTACTCCGACTCCTACACCGACGTCACCTCGGTCAAGGCCACCGGCGCCGAGCAGGTCACGGTCACCTTCAGCAAGCCCGACTACCTGTTCGTCCGCAACATGGGCATCCTCGCCGGGTCGATCGTGGAGAAGGCGTTCGCGGTGAAGGAGGGCGCGAACTTCGGCAACGCCAACGTGGGCGTGGTCTGCGCCGGTCCCTACACCGTCGCGTCGTTCGACGGCACCAACACCATGGTGCTGAAGCGCAACCCGGACTACTGGGACCCGGCGCACGCGGCCAAGGCCGCGACGGTCACCTTCACCTTCATGTCCGACCCCTCGGCGATAGCCAACGCGCTGTCCTCCGGCAGCCTGGACGGTGCGTTCGACCTGCCCCCCTCCACCATCAGCCAGCTGAACAAGGCCACCGACGGCAAGCTGTACGTCGGCGCGGCCGGCTCCACCACCCAGAACATCGACCTGATCGTCTCCCAGCTCACCGGCACCCTCGGTGATGTGCGGGTCCGTCAGGCGCTGTCGATGGCGATCGACCGCACCGGGATCGCGCAGACCCTGTTCAACGGCGCGGCCGACCCGCTCTACGCCGTCGCCGGACCCGGGTTCTGGCAGAGCAGCCCCGCCAAGTCCGTGTACCAGGCGGCCTACCAGAAGCTGGAGCAGAGCGCCGACATCGCCGGCGCCACCAAGCTCGTCCAGCAGGCCGGGGCCACCGGTAAGTCGGTCAGCATCGGGTACGCCGCCAGCAGCCCCACCGACGCCCAGCTCGCCGAGGTGCTGCAGCAGACCGGGGACGCCATCGGCCTCAAGGTGAAGATCATCGGACTGCCGGACCAGCAGTACGGCGACCTCTTCATCGACCCCAAGGCCCGCGCGGCCTACGACTCCTTCATCACCATCAACTACCTGGAGTACCCCGAGGCCGCGGACATGTACACCAGCTACGCCACCAAGGCCGGGGCGCAGAACTTCAACGGCTGGAGCGACCCCGCGGTCGAGGCCGACCTGCTCAAGGCCCAGGGGGCGGCGGACCCGGTGCAGCGGGCCGAGGCCGTCGTCGCCGCGCAGGCCGTCATCGCCAAGGCCCTGCCCTGGATCCCGATCGTCGCCCCGCGCGCCCTGCTGTTCCAGAACAAGGCCGTCACCGGCGCTCCGCTCACCTTCTCCTACATGGACAACGCCTGGGCCGCCGCGATGGGAGCCCCCTGATGGGGCGGCTGGTGCTGCACCGCCTCGGCGGGCTGGTCACCACGCTGCTGCTGTCCAGCGTGGTGATCTTCGGCAGCCTCTACCTCGCCCCCGGCAGCCCCGAGGACGTGCTCTTCGGGAGCCGGCAGCCCACGGCGGCGGCCCGCGCCGCCGTGGCCCACCGGCTGCACCTCGACCAGCCGCTGCCGGTCCGCTACTGGGACTGGCTCACCGGCGTCCTCCACGGCGACCTGGGGACCTCCATGGTCACCGGCCAGTCCGTGGCCGACCGGGTCGGCGGCCACCTCGGCACCAGTCTGCTGCTGGTCACCCTGACCATGGTGATCGTCGTCGTGCTCGGGATCGGCATGGGCGCGGTCGCGGCCATGCGCCCCGGCGCCGTGGACGCCGCCGCCAACGCCGCCACCTCGGTGTCGGTCACCGTGCCCTCCTTCGTCGCCGCCTCGCTGCTGATCTCGGTGTTCGCGGTGCACCTCGGCTGGTTCCCGGAGTCCGGCATCGGCAGCGGGTTCGGCGGGGAACTGCACGGGCTGGTCCTGCCCGCGATCGCCATGGCGATCATGAGCATCGGCTTCCTCGCCCGGATCTCCCGCAACGCCCTGCGCGAGGAACTCCAGAAGGAGCACGTGCAGACCGCGCTGGTGCGCGGCCTGCCCCGGTGGGCGGTGCTCCGCGACCACGTGTTCCGCAACGCCCTGCCCCCGATCATCACCGCCGTCGCGCTGCTGACCTCCGGCACCTTCGCCTCCACCCTGATCGTGGAGACCGCCTTCGCCGTCCCCGGCATCGGGCAGCTCACCATCTCGTCCGTGGGCCAGAAGGACTTCCCGGTGGTGCAGGCCGTCTCACTGCTGCTGGTCGCGGCATTCGTGATCTGCAATGCCGTCAGCGACCTGATCCAGGCGCTGATCGACCCGCGGCTGCGCACCACCAGGAGGACCGCATGAACCCCATCCCGAGGCTGCGCCGGGTCCGCGCCGCGCTCGGCCCCTCCGGCACCGTCGCCGCGGTCTTCATGATCGTGGTGCTGGTGACGGCGGTCGCCGCCCCGCTGCTCGCGCCCTACGGCCCCAACACCGCCTCCCTGCTCGACTCCTTCGCCCAGCCCTCCGCCTCGCACCTGCTCGGGGCCGACGGCATCGGCCGCGACATCCTGTCCCGGCTGATGTTCGGCGCCCGCACCAGCCTGCTTGGACCGGCCTTCATCGTCTGCATCGCGCTGCTCATCGGCATCCCGCTGGCGCTGGCCGCCTGCTGGTACGGCGGCATCGTGGACAGCGTCATCGCCCGGGTCTTCGACATCGTCTACGCGATGCCGGGCCTGCTGCTCGCGGTCCTCGCGGTGTCCCTGTTCGGCCCGGGGCTGATGCCGGCCGTGGCCGCGCTGTCCATCGCCTACATCCCCTTCCTGGCCCGGATCGTCCTCGCCGCGGCCCGGCAGCAGCGGGTCAGCCCGTACGTCGACGCCCTGTCGGTGCAGGGCTTCGGTGCGATCCGGATCACCACCCGGCACATCCTGCGCAACATCGTGCCGGTGGTCGTCGGACAGGCCGCGATCGCCTTCGGCTACGCCCTGCTGGACCTGGCCTCGCTGTCCTACCTGGGGCTCGCGGTCCAGGCGCCGACCGCCGACTGGGGCGTCATGGTCAGCGACGAGACCGCGCTGCAGCAGGGCTACTGGCTGCCGATCCTCGCCCCCGGCGTCCTCATCGTGCTGTGCGTGCTCTCCCTCACCGTCATCGGTGCGCGGATCAGCGGCGAGCGCCCGCAGCCCTACCTGCTGCGGCGCAGCCGGAAGCGCACCGTCGCGAGCCCCGCACTCACTGGAGCCGCCGTATGACCGCCACCCCGCTGCTGGAACTCAGCGGCGTCACCGTGCACCTGGCGGACCGCAGTGCCGCCGGGGCCGGGGCCCGCAGGCCGGTCCTGGACGGGATCGACCTGACCCTCGCCCCCGGCGAGGCCCTCGGCCTGGTCGGCGAGTCCGGCTCCGGCAAGTCCATGACCGTCCGTGCCGTCACCCGGCTGCTGCCGGGCGGCGCCGAGGTCGAGGGCAGCATCCGCTTCGACGGCCAGGACATCGCCGCCATGGACGCCGGCGCGCTGCGCGGCTACCGCGACAACGGCGTCGGCATGATCTTCCAGGACCCCCGGGCCCACATCAACCCGACCCGGCGCATCGGCGCGTTCCTGGTCGAGGCGCTGGTCAGGAACCGGGGCATGGGCCGCCGCGAGGCCGAGGCCCGGGCCGTCCGGGTGCTCACCGAGGTGGGCATCGACGACCCGGCGCGGCGGCTGCGGCAGTACCCCCACGAGCTGTCCGGCGGGATGCTGCAACGCGTCATGATCGCCTCGGTGCTGCTCGCCGAGCCCCGGCTGGTGCTCGCCGACGAACCCACCACGGCCCTGGACGTCACCATCCAGGCCGAGGTCGTCGGCATCCTCGACCGGCTGCGCCGGGAGCGCGGCCTGGGCATGGTCTTCATCACCCACGACCTGGACCTGGCCCTCGCGGTCTGCGGCCGGGTCGCGGTGATGTACGCCGGGCGGATCGTCGAACTCCGCGAGGCCGACGAACTGCACCAGCGCGCGGCCCACCCCTACACCCTGGGCCTGCTCGGCTCGCGCCCCTCGATCGACGAGCGGTCCGAACGCCTCCAGGCGATTCCGGGGCGTCCGGTCTCGGCCTTCGAGGCCGGTCCGGGCTGCGCCTTCGCCGACCGCTGCGGCCACGTCCAGCCGGTCTGCCGCGAGGTCCGCCCCGAACTGGAGCCCTTCCGGGGCGGACTGGTGCGCTGTCACCGGGTCGCCGAGATCACCCTCCAGGAGGCGACGGCATGAGCGCAGCGGACAACGGACCCGCCGCGGCGGCGGTCGCCGTCTCCGGCCTCACCAAGGTCTTTCGGGTCCCTGGCGGATCGAGTCCCGGCGGCCAGGGCAGCCGCAGGCACACCGCCGTGGCCGACGTGGCCTTCAGCGTCCCGGCCGGCGGCTCGCTGGGCATCGTGGGGGAGTCGGGGTCCGGGAAGACCACCATCGCCCGGATGCTGGTCGGACTCGAACGCCCGAGCGGCGGCAGCATCGCGGTCCTCGGCCGGGACCGCTCCGCCCCGGCCCGGAGCGCGGCCGAGCGCAACCGCAGGGCCCGCGAGCTGCAGATCGTCTTCCAGGACCCGTACACCTCGCTCGACCCGAGCCAGAGCGTCCGGGCGGCGGTCGAGGAGGTGCTCCGGCACCACACCCGGCTGACGGCGGAGCAGCGGGCCGCCCGGCTGGCCGAGCTGGTGGACCAGGTCGGCCTGACCGATCGCCAGGCCGGGGCGCTGCCCCGGGACCTCTCCGGCGGCCAGCGGCAACGGGTGGCCATCGCACGGGCGTTGGCGGCCCAGCCGCAGGTGCTGCTGCTGGACGAGGCGGTGTCGGCGCTCGACGTCTCGATCCAGGCGCAGATCCTCAACCTGCTCGCCGACATCCGCGCCGCCACCGGCATCGCCTACCTGCTGATCTCGCACGACCTGGCGGTGGTCCGACAGCTCTGCGACACGGTGCTGGTGCTGCGGCGCGGGCAGGTGGTCGAACAGGGCGACTGCGCCCGGGTGCTGGACGCCCCGGCCGAGGAGTACACCAGGGCGCTGCGCGCGGCCGTGCCGGTCCCCGGCTGGCGTCCGGGCGTGTGAGCGGGCGGCCGAGGGCGCTCGCCCGGCGGCGGACCGGCGCTCCGTGCGCCCCCGGGGCGTCCGTGCGCCCCGGGATCGGCCCGATTCCCGGGGCCCGCCCGGTTTCCCGGCGCCCGCGCGGGTGCAGGACCGTACTGTGGGGACCTGCTGGGACGACGGTCGATCCGTGGGAGTACGGTGAGCTGGTGGACGGACAGTTGCACACCGACCTCTCATGGCCGATAGTCTTCGCTCCACGGCCCTGGTGCCTTCCAAGGGGTGGGATATGAATCAGATGCAGCATGTGCGCAGCAGGCCGCGGGTTCCCGCGGTCCAGTGCGGCACGGGAGCGGCGAGCCGACGGCTCGACCGTCACCTCGCCGTGCTCGGCGCACCTGCGCTCCCGCAGGTGGATGTGGCAGACGCGGTCGGCCTCATAAGGGAGTTGACGCCCCGTGGGCTCAACTCGACGGAGGCGCGCCCCAATCGCGGGGCGCGTATGGTGCTGCTCGCGCCGCTCAAGCGTCTCACCCGCTCGCTGTTCGGCGGCCGCAGGTAGGTCGCCGGGAACCCGGCCGTGACCAGGAGGTCCCGGCCGGGTCTGGCATGCCCGCAGTCGGCTCGGGCGCGGTCAGCTCGGCTGCGGTCAGCCCAGGGCGATCTGGTAGGCCCGGTCCTCGGCGCGCTCGCTCAGCCGCCAGCCCTCCGGGGTGCGGACCACGGTGTCGCGGTACCAGAGGCCGCAGACCAGCACCCCCGGCTCCTTGCCCGCTTCTGCCGGCAGCGCCATCGGGTTGTGGCACATGGTCCGCACCGTGGCCCGGTCGCCGCCCTCCCGCTCCAGTTCGATCGCGCAGTTGGCGACCAGGTGCTGGGTGGCGGTGAACAGCGGCAGTACCGACGACAGGAAGGCGACCACCTCGTCCACCGTGCCGACCGGCCCGCCGAAGGCGGTGTAGTCGACGGTGGCGTCCTCGGTGAAGACCGCCCGGAACAGCGGCCAGTCGCGGGTGTCCACGGCATGGGCGTAACGGACCATCAGGTCCTGGATCTCCAGCCGGTCCGAGATCTCCTGCAAGCTCAGCATCGGCCCAGTGTGGGCAGGCCGGCCCGAGAAGAGAAGGCCCGTGCACCGCACGCTCCCCGGACCGGCACGCCCCCGGACCGGCACGTCCCCGGATCGGCGTAGCAGCGCGCGCGGCCGCCGCCGTCGCTGCCTACCGTCGGAAGTGCTTCTGCCCGGGGCGCGGACCTGCGCCTGACGGGCACTCCGCCACGAGAGGGCAGATCCGATGGCCACGTCCCGCCGTTCCACCGCCGTCCTGGCCGCCGCTCTCGGTGCGCTGCTGCTGACCGGCACCGCCGCCTGCTCCTCCGGGTCGAGCGCCGCCAAGGCGGTCGGCTCCGCCGCCGCCAAGGCCGCCGGGGCGGCGTCCTCGCTGGGCGCCTCGGCGGTGGCCGCCGCCTCGGGCAAGGCCGTGGCGGCTGCCGGTGCGGCCGGTTCGGCGGTGTCCGCCGCGGCCTCCTCGGCGAAGGCCGCGGTGACCAGCAATGTCACGGTCGGTCAGTTCTGCGCGTCCAAGGGCAGCAGCGGTAGGACCGGCAAGGGCGAGACGGTCACCTGCGCCGCCGACTCCAGCGGGCGGAACCGCTGGACGGCGGTCACCGCCTCCACCGCCACCGGCACGAACGGCGCCTTCTGCTCCTCGGTCGGTTCGACCGCGACCGGGTCCAACAACGTGAGCCTGGTCTGCACCCGGGACTCCGACGGCCGCAGCCGCTGGACCACCAAGTAGCCCTCGGCGCGGGGAACGGTCCGTCGGATTGCCCGGAGTCGGGCGCGGGCAGGAGAGCGACGACATCCGGACGACGCACCATCCGAGAAGGGCCACCCCAGCATGGCGTTGCACAGCGGAAACCAGAACGCGCACGGCGGACGCCGGCTCTCGGTGAACCCCTTCCTGGGGGCGGCCAACCCCGTCCCCGGGATGGAGATCGCCCCGCCCCGGCACCGGCTCCCGCAGGGGCCGATGGCGCCGGACACCGCCTACCAGTTCATCCACGACGAGCTGATGCTCGACGGCAACGCCCGGCTCAACCTGGCGACCTTCGTCACCACCTGGATGGAGCCGCAGGCGGCGGCGCTGATGTCGGAGTGCCTCGACAAGAACATGATCGACAAGGACGAGTACCCGCAGACCGCCGAGCTGGAGAACCGCTGCGTGGCGATGCTGGCCGACCTCTGGCACGCCCCCGTGCCCGAGCAGGCCATCGGCTGCTCCACCACCGGCTCCAGCGAGGCGTGCATGCTGGCCGCGCTCGCCCTCAAGCGCCGCTGGATGCGCCGCAACGCCGACCGCTACGCCGCCGGGGCCCGGCCCAACCTGGTCATGGGCGTCAACGTCCAGGTCTGCTGGGACAAGTTCTGCAACTTCTGGGAGGTCGAGGCGCGCACCGTCCCGATGGAGGGTGACCGCTACCACCTGGACGCCGCCTCCGCCGCCGCCCACTGCGACGAGGACACCATCGGCGTGGTCGCCATCCTCGGCTCCACCTTCGACGGCTCCTACGAGCCGGTCGAGGAGATCTGCGCGGCCCTGGACGAGCTCCAGCGCAGCACCGGCCTGGACATCCCGGTGCATGTCGACGGCGCCTCCGGCGCCATGGTCGCGCCCTTCCTGGACGAGGACCTGGTCTGGGACTTCCGGCTGCCCCGGGTCGCCTCGATCAACACCTCGGGGCACAAGTTCGGCCTGGTCTACCCGGGCGTCGGCTGGGCGCTCTGGCGCGACCGCGAGGCGCTGCCGGAGGAGCTGGTGTTCCGGGTGAACTACCTCGGCGGCGACATGCCCACCTTCGCGCTGAACTTCTCCCGCCCCGGCGCCGAGGTGGTCGCGCAGTACTACACCTTCCTGCGGCTCGGCCGGGAGGGCTACCGCGCCGTCCAGCAGGCCAGCCGGGACGTCGCCACCGGGCTGGCGGCCAGGATCGAGGAGCTGGGCCCGTTCCGGCTGCTGAGCCGGGGCGACGAGCTGCCGGTCTTCGCGTTCACCACCAAGGACGAGGTGACCGCCTTCAACGTGTTCGACGTCTCACGCCGGCTCCGGGAGCGCGGCTGGCTGGTTCCCGCCTATACGTTCCCTGAGAATCGCACGGACCTGGCCGCGGCCCGGATCGTCTGCCGCAACGGCTTCTCGGACGACCTCGCCGACCTGCTGGTCGCCGACCTGACCAGGCTGATCCCGGAGCTGGAGGGCCAGTCGGGCCCGCTGCACCCGTCTGCGTGCACCCCGTTCCACCACTGAGCGTTCCACCACTGAGCGTTCCACCACTGACCGGAACCGCCGCGCTCAGCGCCGCCCGGCGGTGAGCGCGGCGCCGATGGCGAGTGCCAGCCGGTCCAGGTAGTCGCGGGTGATCGGGGTCCTGGCCACCAGCAGCCGCCAGTAGAGCGGCCCCGCGATCAGGTCGAGCGCCAGGTCGGGGTCGGTGTCGGCGGGCAGCTCGCCGCGCGCGACGGCCTTGCGGACCAGGGCGGCGCTGCTGTCCCGCTGCGCCTCGCGCAGGGCCACCGCCAGGGTCTCGGCGATCTCCGGGTTGCGCGCGGCCTCCGCCAGCAGGTCGGGCACGATCTGCGCGGCCATGGGGTGCCGCAGCACCCGGGCGACGACGTGCACGAACATCTGCAGGTCGTTCTGGAGCGAACCGGTGTCCGGCAGCACCAGCCCCAGCGAGGCGACCTCCGAGACCACCTCGATGACCATGGGAAGCTTGGAGCGCCAGCGCCGGTAGACGGCGGTCTTGCCGACGCCCGCCCGGCGGGCGACGGCCTCGATGGAGAGTCGCCCGTAGCCGACGGCGGCCAGCTCCTGGAAGACGGCGAGGCGGATGGCCTCGGTCACATCGTCGCGCAGGACGGCGGCGCCGGCGGGCGCGCGCTTGGTCTCGGTGGACCCCTTGGCTGCCGTTGTCCGCTCCGTTCGCATGGGATCCCCTGTCAGCATCTCAGCAGTATAGCGTCAGGACGAAACGGTTGCGTTGCGTCGTCGGACCCCTTAACGTCTCCTCACGACGAGACGATAGCGTTCCGTTGTGTCAGTCGGGGGCGGAGGCTTGGGAGTAGCGTGTCCACGGTGTACGAGCAACGGGTGACCGGCATCGCCGGGGCAAACCCGGATGCGGGTTTGAGTCCCGCCGAGTTGGCGGCGAAGTACGGCCTGTCCGTGAGCGGGCAGCGGCCGTCGCTGCCCAGCTACACGCGACAGTTGTGGTCGCGGCGGCACTTCATCGTGTCCTTTGCGACCGCGCGGCTGGTGGCCATGTACACCGCCGCGAAGCTGGGCCAGATCTGGCAGGTGATGACGCCGCTGCTGAACGCGGCCGTCTACTACCTGATCTTCGGCCTGCTGCTGGGCACCAACCGGGGCATCCCCAACTTCATCGCGTACCTGTGCACTGGTGTCTTCGTCTTCCAGTTCACCCAGTCCGCGGTGCTGGCCGGAACCCGGTCGATCACCGACAGCCTGGGGCTGATCCGGGCGCTGCACTTCCCCCGCGCCTGCCTGCCGATCGCCTTCACGGTGATCCAGCTCCAGCAGCTGCTGTTCTCCATGGGCGTCCTCGGTGTGATCATCCTGGCCACCGGCGAGCCGCTCACCCTGCGCTGGCTGCTGGTCGTCCCGGTGCTGCTGCTGCAGTCGGTCTTCAACGCCGGCCTGGCCCTGTTCATGGCCCGGATCGGTTCGAAGACCACGGACATGGCGCAGCTGATGCCCTTCGTGATCCGCACCTGGATGTACCTGTCGGGCGTCTTCTGGGCGGTCACCACGTTCACCGCCAAGGCCCCGCACTGGGTCGCGACGATCCTGAACATGAACCCGGCGCTGATCTTCAACGACCTCATGCGCTACGCGATGATGACCTCGGTCCCGGCCAGCAGCCTGCCGCACCACGTCTGGCTGATCATCGCGGGCTGGGCCGTGCTCTTCGGCCTCGGCGGGTATGTGTTCTTCTGGCGTGCAGAGGAGGAGTACGGCCGTGGCTGAGACTTCGACGAGTGAGACGGGCGGGCAGGTCGTCGTGCCCGAGGCGGCCCTCGCGGTGGCCGCCAAGTCCGGTGCGGAGCGGGTGGCGGCCGTCCTGGCCGGCGCCCCGCTGACCGACGCCGAGCGGATCGCCGGCGAGCGGGCGGAGCTGGAGCGGGCGGCCCGGCCGAGCGCGACCGGCGAACGGGTGCCGACGGTGATCGTGGACGACATCCACATCATCTACAAGATCTACGGGGCCGGGGCCGGCAAGGGCTCGGCGACCTCCGCGCTGTCGCGGATCGTCAGCCGGCGGACCTCGCCGGCGCTGACCGAGGTGCACGCGGTCAAGGGGATCAGCTTCACCGCGTACAAGGGCGAGGCGATCGGGCTGATCGGCTCCAACGGCTCGGGCAAGTCGACCACGCTGTCGGCCGTGGCCGGACTGCTGCCGGTGGCCTCGGGCGCGATCTACACCGACGGCCAGCCCTCGCTGCTGGGCGTGAACGCGGCCATGATGAACGACCTCACCGGCGAGCGGAACGTGGTGCTGGGCTGCCTGGCCATGGGCATGTCCAAGACCGAGGTCCGCGAGCGGTACCAGGGCATCGTGGACTTCTCCGGCATCAACGAGCGGGACGACTTCATCTCGCTGCCGATGCGCACCTACTCCTCCGGCATGGCGGCGCGACTGCGGTTCTCCATCGCCGCGGCCAAGACCCACGACGTGCTGCTCATCGACGAGGCGCTGGCCACCGGTGACACGGCCTTCCAGAAGCGCAGCGAGGACCGGATCCGCGAGCTCCGCAAGGAGGCCGGCACGGTCTTCCTGGTCTCGCACAACAACCAGTCGATCCGCGACACCTGCGACCGGACCATCTGGCTGGAGCAGGGCCTGATCCGCGCCGACGGTCCGACCGAGGACGTGGTCCGGGAATATGAGGCCTATATGAAGGGCCGAAAGTAGCAGCGAACGGCCGACCGGCCGCCGGTGGGGCCGGGAAGGCCCACCGGCGGCCACCCCCCTGCGTGGCGTTGTCACACTGAAGTCCTAAGCTAAGCGCAAGATCCGCGCCGTTGTTCGGCGCGGCCCGGGCGTGTCCGCTGTGGGCAGGTCGTCAAGATCGGTGTAGAACGGGGGGGTGGCGGTCATGACAGTTCGTCGGTGCGCAGGAGCGGGCTCCTGCGCCGCACTGCTCTGTACCCTGACGGGTCGGCAGCGGTGAGCCTGGAGCAGAGCACCGTGCTGGACAAGGCAGGTGCGGAGAACTTCCCGGTCGCCCCCTTCTTCATGCCCGGCGCCATGCGCGAGGGGCTGATGGCGGTCTACGGCTTCGCCCGGCTGGTGGACGACGCCGGCGACGGCGACCTGGCCGACCCGGAGGCCACCGCCCGGCTGCTGGGTTGCGAGCCCGCGCGGTCGGCGCTGCTGGACGGCATCGAACAGGACCTCGACCGGGCCTTCGAGACGGCGCTGGGCACCGCGGGCGCCGAACCGCCCCGGCATCCGCTGCTGGCCTCGCTGTGCCCGGTGATCCGGCGGCACACGCTCACCCCCGAGCCGTTCCGGGCGCTGATCCAGGCCAACCGGGTGGACCAGGTCACCAGCCGCTACGCCGGCTTCGACGAGCTGATGGGCTACTGCGAGCTCTCCGCCAACCCGGTCGGGCGGCTGGTGCTCCAGCTGGCCGGCCTGGCCACGCCGGAGCGGATCCGGCAGTCGGACGCGATCTGCAGCGCCCTCCAGGTGATCGAACACCTCCAGGACACGGCCGAGGACCGCGCGGCCGGCCGGATCTACCTTCCGGCCGAGGACATGGCCCGGTTCGGGGTCGCCGAGACGGACCTCGACGCGGCCACCGCGGGCCCCGCGCTGCGCGCCCTGATCGGGTTCGAGGCGCAGCGGGCCAAGGGGCTGCTGGAGGAGGGCGCGCCGCTGGTCGGCAGCGTCCGGGGCAGGCTTCGGCTGCTGCTGGCCGGTTTCGTGGCCGGCGGCGCCGCCGCGCTGCGGGCCGTGGCGGACGCCGACAACGATGTGCTGGCCGGGACGCCGAAGCCCCGGAAGAGCCGGCTCCTGCGGGAGGCGGCAGTGACGCTGGTGAGAGGAAGGTGAGTCGGCGAATGGAGGGGCTTTCCGGGGTTTCCCCGCAGGTCATCGCGGCGTACACGTACTGCGAGGCGGTCACCGGCACCCAGGCGCGGAACTTCTCCTACGGGATCAGGCTGCTGCCCGCGTCCAAGCGCCGGGCGATGTCCGCGGTCTACGCGCTGGCCCGGCGGATCGACGACATCGGCGACGGCGACTGGTCGCTCGAACGCAAGGCCGAGCACCTGGGCCGGACCAGGGCGCTGCTGGACGAGATCCGCGAGGGCTCGGTCGAGGCCGACGACACCGACCCGGTGAAGGTCGCGCTGGCCCATGCCGCCGTCCTCTTCCCGATCCCGCTGGACGCCTTCGACGAACTGATCGACGGCGTGGAGATGGACGTCCGGGGGACCGAGTACGAGACGTTCGAACAGCTGCGGGTCTACTGCCGCTGCGTCGCGGGCACCATCGGCCGGATCTCGCTGGGCGTCTTCGGCTGCACCGACCCCAAGCGGGGCGCGGAGTACGCGGACACCCTCGGCCTCGGGCTGCAGCTCACCAACATCCTCCGCGACGTCCGCGAGGACGCCGGCAACGGCCGGATCTACCTGCCCGCCGAGGACCTGGCCCGGTTCGGCTGCGAGGCGGCCTTCTCCACGCTCGGGACGAGCCGCGACCCGGCGCAGGCCGCCGGCGCGGACTTCCGCGGCCTGGTGCTGTTCGAGGCCAGGCGGGCGCAGGGCTACTTCGACGAGGGGCTGCGGCTGCTGCCGATGCTCGACCGGCGCAGCCGGGCCTGCGTCGCCGCCATGTCCGGCATCTACCACCGGCTGCTGGAACGGATCGTGGCGGAGCCCGAGGCGGTGCTCCGTGGCCGGATGTCGCTGCCCGCGTGGGAGAAGGCCTATGTCGCCCTGTCCGGACTGGCCGGAGGGCGTGCTTCTTGAACGCAGGGCTGATCCCGCCCTTCCCGTTTGTCGCGGAGGGTAGCTGGGGAACCACAGGGAGCAGTAACGGTTCGGGGAGGGAAGGATGAGCGCGGGATCAAGGGCGGTCGTGGTCGGCGGGGGGCTGGCCGGGATCACGGCTGCGCTGCGACTGGCCGACGCGGGCGTCGAGGTGACCCTGGTCGAGGCCCGGCCCCGGCTGGGCGGTCTCGCCTCCTCGTTCCGACGCGGCGAGCTGTGGGTCGACAACGGCCAGCACGTCTTCCTGCGCTGCTGCACCGCCTACCGCGGGCTGCTGCAGCGCCTCGGCGTCACCGACCAGGTGGAGATCCAGCCCCGGCTGGACGTCCCGGTCCGCGACGTCGCCACCGGCCGGCTCGGCACCCTGCGGCGCGATCCGCTGCCGGTGCCGCTGCACCTCGGCCGCAGCCTGGCCACCTACCCGCACCTGAACACCCGGGAGCGACTGGCCACCGGGCGGGCCGCGCTCGCCCTGCGCGGCCTTGACCTGGACGACCCGGCGCTGGACCGGGAGTCCTTCGGCGACTGGCTGCGCCGGTACGGGCAGTCGGCGCGGGCGGTCGAGGCGCTCTGGGACCTGGTCGGCGTGGCGACCCTGAACGCCACCGCCGACGAGTCCTCGCTGGCGCTGGCGGCGATGGTCTTCAAGACCGGGCTGCTCTCCGATCCGGGGGCCTCGGACATCGGCTTCGCCCGGGTACCCCTGGGCGCGCTGCACGACGAGGCGGCGCGCGCCGCGCTTGAACGCGCGGGCGTGCGGGTGCTGCTGCGGGCGCGGGTGCGCGGGATCAAGCCCGCCGGTTCCGGCCGCCACAGCGTGCTGCTGGAGGGCGAGCGGCTGGAGGGCGGCGGCGAGCAGCTGGACCAGGTCGACCACCTGGTGCTGGCGGTCGCCCAGGACGCGGCCCACGACCTGCTGCCGGCCGGCAGCCTGGCCGAGCCCGAACGGCTGCTGGAGCTGGCGTACGCCCCGATCCTCAACGTCCATGTGATCTACGACCGGCCGGTGCTGGACCGGCCGTTCCTGGCCGCCCTCGGCTCGCCGGTGCAGTGGGTCTTCGACCGCACCCGGCACTCGGGGCTGCGCGGATCCGGCCAGTACCTCGCGCTGTCGCAGTCGGCGGCGCAGGCCGAGATCGACCTCCCGGTGGCCGAGCTGAGACGGCGTTACCTGCCGGAGCTGGAACGGCTGCTGCCCGCCGCGCGCACGGCGGAGGTCACCGACTTCTTCGTCACCCGCGAGCGGACGGCCACCTTCGCCCCGGCGCCCGGCACCGCCGGGCTGCGGCCGCCGGCCCGGACCCGCACGCCCGGCGTGTACCTGGCCGGCGCGTGGACCGCCACCGGCTGGCCCGCGACCATGGAGAGCGCCGTCCGCAGCGGCACCGCCGCAGCCGCCGCGGCCCTGGCGGCCACCCCATGACGTCGCGGCGCAGGCGTACCTGACGCGGGACGTCACGGCGCGGACGAGTTGACACGGATGTGTGCGAAAGCTACGGCAGGCAGGTGGGACATGACAGCGACAGCAGCAGCCCGGCAGACGAGCAGCCAGCAGACGAACGGAGAGGGAACGAGCGTGGTTTCGCGCCCCGAGGAGGACCTGACGGTGGACCAGGTGGATGTGCTGTCCCTGCTCGAACGAGGGAGAACCCTCTGCACCCCGGTGCTGAAGGAGGCGGTGGCCCGCCTCGCGCCGCCGATGGACCGGGTGTCGGCCTACCACTTCGGCTGGACGGACGCCGAGGGGCGGCCGACCGAGGGCGACGGCGGCAAGGCCGTCCGCCCGGCGCTGGCGCTGCTCTCCGCCCGTGCTGCCGGGGCGCCGGCCGAGACCGGCATCCCCGGCGGGGTCGCGGTCGAGCTGGTGCACAACTTCTCGCTGCTGCACGACGACCTGATGGACGGCGACGAGCAGCGGCGGCACCGGGCCACGGTCTGGACGGTCTTCGGCCCGGCGCAGGCGATCCTGGTCGGCGACGCGATGTTCGCCCTGGCCACCGAGGTGCTGCTGGAGGCGGCCGACCTCGGCCTGGCCGGCGCGGTCGACGCCGGGCGCGCCGTCCAGCGACTCACCCTCGCCACCCGTAAGCTGATCGACGGTCAGGCGCAGGATCTCTCCTTCGAGCAGCGTGACCGGGTCACCGTCGAGGAGTGCCTGGAGATGGAGGGGAACAAGACCGGAGCACTGCTCGCCGCGTCCGCCTCCGTCGGCGCGGTGCTGGCCGGCATCGACAACGCCTCGGCCGACGCCCTGGAGCGCTACGGCTACCACCTGGGCCTCGCCTTCCAGGCGGTCGACGACCTGCTCGGCATCTGGGGCGCGACCGAGGTCACCGGGAAGCCCAACTTCGGTGACCTGCGCCAGCGCAAGAAGTCCCTCCCGGTCGCCGCGGCGCTGGCCGCCGACGGCCCCGCCTCCCGGCGGCTGGCCGAACTGCTGGCCGATCCGGAGGGCCGGGGCCACGAGGACGAGGAACAACTCGCCGTTCGCGCGGCTTTGATCGAAGAGGCGGGCGGACGAGCCTGGACCGCAGACGAGGCACGGCGGCAGCACAAGACGGCGCTCGCGGCGCTGGACGAGGTGCCGATGCCGGCCGGGGTCCGGGAGGAGTTCGCCGCGCTCGCTGAATTCGTCGTGGTCAGAGAGAGGTGACGCAATGACAGCAACCGCGGACGGCAGGCTCGAACCACAGTACGATCCTGAGCCCGCCGCGGATGGCAGTGACAACGAGGTCGAAGCGGAGGTCCTCGCTCCGTCGGAGGACACCGCCGACCTCGCCGCTGCGGTACTGCAACGTGCCGTCGACCACCTGCTGGGGCTGCAGGACGAGTCGGGGTGGTGGAAGGGGGACCTGGAGACCAACGTCACCATGGACGCCGAGGACCTGCTGCTGCGTCAGTTCCTCGGTATCCGGACCGAGGAGCAGACCCGCGCCACCGGGGACTGGATCCGCTCGCAGCAGCAGCCGGACGGCACCTGGGCCACCTTCTACGGCGGCCCGCCGGAGCTGTCCACCACGGTGGAGGCGTACGTCGCGCTGAAGCTGGTGGGGGACGACCCGGAGGCCCCGCACATGCGGCGGGCCTCCGCCTACATCCGGGAGCACGGCGGCATCGCCGCCTCGCGGGTGTTCACCCGGATCTGGCTGGCGCTGTTCGGCTGGTGGTCCTGGGAGAAGCTGCCGGAGCTGCCACCGGAGATCATCTTCCTGCCCCGGCACGTGCCGCTGAACATCTACTCCTTCGGCTGCTGGGCCCGGCAGACGATCGTGCCGCTGACCGTGGTCTCGGCCCACCGGCCGGTCCGCGAGGCCCCGTTCGACCTGTCCGAGCTGCACGTCGACCCGGACGCCCCGTACCCACCCCGCTCCTTCGCCGCCCCCTACACCTGGGACGGCATCTTCGAGCGCCTGGACCGGGTACTGCACCTCTACCACCGGCTGCCGCTGAAGCCGGGCCGGAAACAGGCCCTCCAGCAGGCCGCCCGCTGGATCATCGACCGGCAGGAGGCCGACGGCTGCTGGGGCGGCATCCAGCCCCCCGCCGTCTACTCGCTCATCGCCCTGCACCTGCTTGGCTACGAGCTGGACCACCCGGTGATGAAGGCCGGCCTCGACGCCTTCGACCGCTTCACCGTCCACACCGAGGAGGGCCACCGCTGGATCGAGGCCTGCCAGTCCCCGGTCTGGGACACCTGTCTGGCCGCCATCGCCCTGAGCGACGCCGGACTCCCGGCCGACCACCCGGCGCTGCTCCGGGCCGCCGACTGGATGCTCGGCGAGGAGATCGCGATCCGCGGCGACTGGGGCGTCCAGCGCCCGGGACTCGCCCCCGGCGGCTGGGCCTTCGAGTTCGAGAACGACACCTACCCCGACATCGACGACACCGCCGAGGTGGTGCTCGCCCTGCGGCGGATCGCCCACCCCGAACCCGCACGGCTGAACGCCGCCGTCGAACGCGGCATCGAGTGGACGCTCGGCATGCAGTCCAAGAAGGGCGCCTGGGCCGCCTTCGACGCCGACAACACCAGCACCCTGCCCAATAAGCTCCCCTTCTGCGACTTCGGCGAGGTCATCGACCCGCCGTCGGCCGACGTCACCGCCCATGTGGTGGAGATGCTGGCCGGATCCGGCCTCACCGCCGACCCCAGGGTGCGGCGCGGCATCGACTGGCTGCTGCGCGAGCAGGAGGAGGACGGCTCCTGGTTCGGCCGCTGGGGCACCAACTACATCTACGGGGTGGGCTCGGTGCTGCCGGCCCTGGCCGCGGCCGGCATCCCTTCCGGCCACCAGTCGGTGCGGCGCGCCGTGCGCTGGCTGGAGCAGCACCAGAACGCCGACGGCGGCTGGGGCGAGGACATGCGCTCCTACACCGACCGGAGCTGGGCCGGGCGCGGCACCTCCACCGCCTCGCAGACCGCCTGGGCGCTGATGGCGCTGCTCGCGGCCGGCGAGTCCGGGGGGGCGGTCGACCGCGGCGTGCGCTGGCTGGCCGCCACCCAGCTCCCCGAAGGCACCTGGGACGAGCCGGAGTTCACCGGCACGGGCTTCCCCTGGGACTTCTCCATCAACTACAACCTGTACCGGCTGGTCTTCCCGGTCACCGCCCTCGGCCGCTACCTGGCCGCGCGGTCGGCGACATGAGCACCCCCGGGACGGGCCCGCTGCTCCTGGCCTGCGCCCTGCCGGCCGAGCGGTGGGCCCTGTCCCGGGGACTGCCCCGCACCCCGTCGGCCGGGGGAGGGGCGGACGCCCGGGTGCTGTGCACCGGCATGGGCCCGGAGCGCTCCGGACGCTCCGTCAGCAGGGCCTGGGCGCAGGGGGCGTGCGCCCCCGGCGCGCTGCTGTTCACGGGCTTCGGGGCCGCCGCCGGACCGGGAATAAGCCCCGGCGACGTCGTGGTTGCGACGGAGGTGCGCGATGCGGAGGGCGAACCAACCGCGCTGCCGCCCGGCGGCGCGCTGATCGACGCCCTCGTCCGGCTCGGCCTGACCGTGCACACCGGGCCGCTGCACACCTCCGCACGCGTCGTCACCGGCGCGCAGCGCGCCGCCCTCCACAGGGACGGCGTCCTCTGCGTCGACATGGAGACCGCCTCCGCGCTGCGGAGCCTGCCGCCAGGAACCCCGGCCGCCGCGGTCCGGGTCGTCGTCGACACACCCGAACGCGAGCTGCTCCGCCCGAGCACCCTGGTCCACGGCCTCCGGGCCTGGCGGGTGCTGCGCGCCGCCGCTCCGGTGCTCGCGGCCTGGAAGCCGCAGTAGTGCAGTAACGATCGATCACGCTCGCAGCCCCACCTCAGAAAGGACCGGTGCCCGACCATGACCGCGATCTCGCTGGGAATGCCGTCCGCTCCGCTCAAGCCGCTCGCCGTGCGGCGGAGGAGCCGTCAGATCATGGTCGGCAGTGTGCCGGTCGGCGGCGACGCACCGATCTCGGTGCAGTCGATGACCACGACGGTGACCTCGGACGTCAACGCGACGCTGCAGCAGATCGCGGAGCTGACCGCGTCCGGCTGCCAGATCGTGCGGGTGGCCTGCCCCTCGCAGGACGACGCGGACGCGCTGGCCACCATCGCCCGCAAGTCGCAGATCCCGGTGATCGCGGACATCCACTTCCAGCCCAAGTACGTCTTCGCGGCCATCGACGCGGGCTGCGCCGCGGTGCGGGTCAACCCCGGCAACATCCGGCAGTTCGACGACAAGGTCAAGGAGATCGCGAAGGCGGCCTCGGCGGCCGGGGTGCCGATCCGGATCGGCGTCAACGCCGGCTCGCTGGACGCCCGGCTGCTGGCCAAGTACGGCAAGGCCACCCCCGAGGCGCTGGTGGAGTCCGCGCTGTGGGAGTGCTCGCTGTTCGAGGAGCACGGCTTCCAGGACATCAAGATCTCCGTCAAGCACAACGACCCGGTCGTCATGATCGCCGCCTACCGGCTGCTGGCCGCCTCCTGCGACTACCCGCTGCACCTGGGCGTGACCGAGGCCGGCCCCTCCTTCCAGGGCACCATCAAGTCCGCCGTGGCCTTCGGCGCGCTGCTCTCCGAGGGCATCGGCGACACCATCCGGGTCTCGCTCTCGGCCCCGCCGGCCGAGGAGGTCAAGGTCGGGAACCAGATCCTGGAGTCGCTGAACCTGCGCCGGCGCGGCCTGGAGATCGTCTCCTGCCCCTCCTGCGGGCGCGCCCAGGTCGACGTCTACAAGCTGGCCGAGGAGGTCACCGCCGGCCTGGAGGGCATGGAGGTGCCGCTGCGGGTGGCGGTCATGGGCTGCGTGGTGAACGGCCCCGGCGAGGCCCGCGAGGCCGACCTGGGCGTGGCCTCGGGCAACGGCAAGGGCCAGATCTTCGTCAAGGGCGAGGTCATCAAGACCGTGCCCGAGTCGAAGATCGTTGAGACGCTGATCGAGGAGGCGTTGAAGCTGGCAGAGACGATGCAGGCGACGGGGGCCGAGCCCGGCGCCCCGACCGTCGCCGTCGGCTGATCCGCCGTCGCCCGCCGCGCCGCCGCCCGCCCGCCAACTGCCCCACCCCGGAACGAAGGTGATCCCATGTCCCTCCTGGAGTCCATCCACACCCCGGCAGACCTGCGCGAACTTCCCGCCGCCGAGCTCCCCCGCCTGGCCGAGGAGATCCGCGCGTTCCTGATCGAAGCCGTCACCCGAACGGGTGGACACCTCGGACCGAACCTGGGTGTGGTCGAACTGACGATCGCGCTGCACCGGGTGTTCGACTCCCCGAAGGACCGGATCCTCTTCGACACCGGCCACCAGAGCTACGTCCACAAGCTGCTCACCGGCCGCCAGGACTTCAGCCGGCTCAAGGCGGAGGGCGGGCTCTCCGGCTACCCCTCGCGCGCCGAGTCGGAGCACGACGTCATCGAGAACTCCCACGCCTCCACCGTCCTCGGCTGGGCCGACGGCCTGGCCAAGGCCAACGAGCTCCGGCAGCTGACCGACCGGCACGTGGTCGCCGTGATCGGCGACGGCGCGCTGACCGGCGGCATGGCCTGGGAGGCGCTGAACAACATCGCCGAGGCCAAGGACCGCCCGGTGATCATCGTGGTCAACGACAACGAGCGCTCCTACGCCCCCACCATCGGCGGTCTCGCCAACCACCTGGCCACCCTCCGCACCACCCAGGGCTACGAGCGCTTCCTCAGCTGGGGCAAGGAGGCCCTGCAGCGCACCCCCGGGGTTGGCGCACCGATCTACGACGCCCTCCACGGCGCCAAGAAGGGCTTCAAGGACGCCGTCGCCCCGCAGGGCATGTTCGAGGACCTCGGCATGAAGTACGTCGGACCGATCGACGGTCACGACCTCGCTGCCGTCGAGTCCGCGCTGCGCCGGGCGGCCGGCTTCGGCGGGCCGGTCATCGTCCACTGCCTCACCGAGAAGGGCCGTGGCTACCGCCCCGCCGAACTCGACGAGGCCGACCACTTCCACCAGGTCGGCGCGATCGACCCGGTCACCTGTGAGCCGCTGCGGCCCGCCGGCGGCACCTCCTGGACCTCGGTCTTCGGCAGCGAACTGGTGGAGCTCGCCCGGCTCCGCCCCGAGGTCGTCGCGGTCACCGCCGCCATGCTCCAGCCGGTCGGCCTCGGCGCCTTCGCCCGCGAGTTCCCCGACCGCATCTACGACGTCGGCATCGCCGAGCAGCACGCCGCCGTCAGCGCGGCCGGGCTGGCCACCGGCGGCATGCACCCGGTGGTCGCGGTCTACGCGACCTTCCTCAACCGGGCCTTCGACCAGGTCCTGATGGACGTCGCGCTGCACCACTGCGGCGTCACCTTCGTGCTCGACCGGGCCGGGGTCACCGGCACCGACGGCGCCAGCCACAACGGCATGTGGGACATGTCGATCCTCCAGGTCGTCCCCGGGCTGCGGCTGGCCGCCCCGCGCGACGCCGACCAGCTCCGGGCCCAGCTCCGGGAGGCGCTGGACGTCGACGACGCCCCCACCGTGCTCCGCTTCCCCAAGGCCGAGGCCGGACCGCCGATCCCGGCCGTCGAGAGCATCGACGGCATCGACGTGCTGCTCCGCACCGCCGAGGCCGGCACCGCTCCCGACCTGCTGCTGGTCGCCGTCGGCACGATGGCCCCGGCCTGCCTGGACGCCGCCGCGCTGCTCACCGCGCACGGGCTGAGCGCCACCGTGGTCGACCCGCGCTGGGTCAAGCCGGTGCCGGTCGCGCTGACCGAGCTCGCCGCCCGGCACCGGCTGGTGGTCACGGTCGAGGACAACGGCCGGGTCGGCGGCGTCGGCTCGGCCGTGGCCCAGGCGCTCCGGGACGCGGAGATCGACGTGCCGACGCGCGAGCTGGGCATTCCGCAGGAGTTCCTGGCGCACGCGGCCCGCGGTGAGATCCTGGACCGGATCGGCCTCACCGGCCCCGGGATCGCCGCCCAGACTGCCGGCTTCGCCAAGGCCGTGGGCCTGGGCACCGGGACGGACGGAGCTTCAGCCGTGCACAGCGGCATCGGAGGAGGGGAACCAACGTGACCACAGAGACCGGCACCGGGGCCGGCACCGAGAGCGTCCCGGGCGCGGAGTTCGACCTGGAGGCGCTGCTCGCCGAGCGCGGCGCCGAGCGCTACCGGCTGCACAGCGAGTACCTGAACCACCAGCTGCCGAGGATGCTGCACACCATCGGCTTCGACAAGGTCTACGAGCACGCCAAGGGCGCCTACTTCTACGACGCCGAGGGCAACGACTACCTGGACATGCTGGCCGGCTTCGGCATCTTCGCCCTGGGCCGGCACCATCCGGTGGTCCGCCGGGCGGTGCACCAGGTGATGGACCTGGAGCTGGCCGACCTCACCCGCTTCGACTGCCAGCCGCTGCCCGGCCTGCTCGCCGAGAAGCTGCTCTCCCACACCCCGCACCTGGACCGGGTCTTCTTCGGCAACAGCGGCACCGAGGCGGTCGAGACCGCGCTGAAGTTCGCCCGCTACGCCACCGGCCGGGGCCGGGTCCTCTACGCCGACCACGCCTTCCACGGGCTGACCACGGGATCGCTGTCGGTCAACGGCGAGGGCGGCTTCCGTGAGGGCTTCGGACCGATGCTGCCGGACACCGCCGTGCCGCTGGGCGACCTGGAGGCACTGGCGCGCGAGCTGAAGCGAGGCGACGTCGCCGCGCTGATCGTGGAGCCGATCCAGGGCAAGGGCGTGCTCGCCGCCCCGCCCGGCTACCTGCGCGCCGCGCAGGAGCTGCTGCACCGGCACAAGGCGCTGCTGATCGCGGACGAGGTGCAGACCGGCATCGGCCGGACCGGCGACTTCTTCGCCTACCAGCACGAGGCGGGGGTGGAGCCGGACCTGGTCTGTGCGGCCAAGGCCCTGTCCGGCGGCTACGTCCCGGTCGGCGCGACCCTGGGCAAGGAGTGGATCTTCGAGAAGGTCTACTCCTCGATGGACCGGGTGCTGGTCCACTCCGCCAGCTTCGGCTCCAACGCCCAGGCGATGGCGGCCGGGCTGGCCACCCTGCACGTGATGGAGGACGAGCAGGTGGTCGCGAACGCCCGCCGGGTGGGCGACCTGTTCCGGGAGCGGCTGACCGAGCTGAAGCCCAAGTACGAGATGCTGGCCGACGTCCGCGGGCGCGGGCTGATGATCGGCATCGAGTTCGGCCGACCGCAGTCGCTCAAGCTGCGCACCGGCTGGATGGCGCTGCAGGCCGCCCGCAAGGGCCTGTTCGCGCAGATGGTGGTGGTCCCGCTGATGCAGCGGCACAGGATCCTGACCCAGGTCTCCGGGGACCACCTGGAGGTCATCAAGCTGATTCCGCCGCTGACCATCGGCGAGGCGGAGGTCGACCGTTTCGTGGACGCCTTCACCGAGGTGATGGACGAGGCGCACAGCGGCACCGGGCTGATGCGGGACTTCGGCCGCACGCTGATCAAGCAGGCGGTGGCCAACCGCTGACCTCCGGCGGCGGTCCGGGCCGTCGGTCCCGGCCGTCGGCCCCGGGGCCGGTCCTGGAGGCCGGTCAGATCTCCAGGTTCTCCTCGATGCGCCGGATCTGGTGCCGGGCCATGGCCAGGTTGGCCCGGCCCCGGTCCAGCGCCAGGTAGAGGAAGATCCCCTTGCTGCCCTGGTGGGTCAGCGGGCGGATCAGGTGGTACTGGGTGTTCAGCGTGATCAGGATGTCCTCGATGGTCTCGTTGTGCAGGTTGAGCATCTCCATGGTCCGCATCTTGGCGCGGACCACGTCGGTGTTCCCGGCCGCGGCGACGTTGAGGTCGAGCTCGTGGCTCACCCCGAGCGTGCCCAGCGCCAGGCCGCTGCTGTAGTCGACCAGAGCGACGCCCAGGGCCCCCTCGATGCTCATGGCGTCCTTGAGCGCGGTTTCCATGTTTCCCATGTACGGGCATCCTCTCGGGCCTGTTTCGGCTGCGGGAACCGCCGTGGTTCCCGCACTGGTGCCGACAGTAGGTTCCGGGACGGAGAGGCCAGGCGCGATGCAGGGAAATGACCGGAGGGAGAGTAGGGGCGCAAGTGATTCGATCGAAAGTGATCGCGCTGCGTAGGATTAATGATCGCTTTAACTATGAAAGTGACATCAGGTCGCTCCGGCAAAGTCGCCGCAGGCCGTCGCGGCAGCAGAACGCGGTGGCCGGACGGCGGATCCGGGGCTTTCTGACGCTTCGACGGCTGGCCGGAAACGACCGGATCGTAGTGAACCCGTGTCCTAAACCTGGGAGTTCCTGATTTTTCATGACTGCCAGTCAGGATGGTGTGGCGGATTCACAGCAGAGTGAAATGTGAGAAAGGTTACAGGCCGCGCGGACCGACCGGGATCAGCCGGCCGCACCGCGCGGCTGCGGCGTCCGCGCCCCGGCACGGCTCGGCCCGCCCTTGGCCGAGGGCTTCACCGAGACCTTCGTCGAGGCCTTCGCCGAGACCTTCACCGCCGTCTTCGCGGACGCCTTGGCCTTCGGCGGCAGGCCCTTGGGCTTCCCCGCCGACGAGCCCTTCCGCCGGGCCTTGGCGGGCTGCCGGCGGTCCGCCGCAGCGGGCGCCGGGACCGTGGCGCGGACCACGCTCGGGGTGCCCGGACGCGCGGCCCCGGCCGGACCGCGTCCCCGGAGCCTGGCCCAGATGGCGGCCCGGTCGGCCCAGGCGGCCTGCATCCGGTCGTCCGCGCTGACGATGACCGGCTCGAACAGCGGCAGGGCCAGCAGCACCAGGGCCCCGGCGGCCCAGCCGGCCAGGACGTCGCTCACCCAGTGGGTGCCGAGGTACAGCGTGGTCAGCCCGATGGTGATGCCCATGAAACCGGCGGCGACGGCGCCGAAACGACGCCAACGGGTGGCCAGGTAGGCGAGGATGCCCCAGGTCACGACGGCGTTGGCGGTGTGCCCCGAGGGAAATATGCCGCCGCCGAGGAAGAGTTCGTTCGATCCCGCGACGTGCGCGTAGTGCGGGCCGAGCCGCCCCATGCCGATCTTGACCGCGCCGACCGACATGTTCAGCAGTACCAGCGAGACCGCCAGCACCAGCAGCGGCCGCCAGCTCCTCGTCCGCCAGCAGCGCCAGGTCAGCCAGATCGAGACCACGATCGCGGAGGGGCCGCGCTGTCCGGCGATGACGTAGATGTTGAGGAAGGGCAGCAGTCCGGGCCAGTGCTGGTAGGGCTTGAACATCATCACCCACCAGTCCAGGGCGACCAGTCGCGAGGTGGTGACGACGGCCAGCAGGACGGCGAGGTAGAACGCGGCGGTCGAGAGGATGAGCACCAAGTGGGTACGGCTGAGCGGCAGCCAGCGCCATCCCCGCTCGGCGGGGCGTTGCTTCCGTGTCGTCTGCGGGCGCTCTAGTAGGGCGACCTCATTCCTCTGGTTACGCACCCCTTCGACGTTACAGGGTGGCTCCGTGGTGACTGTCCCGTAGTGCCTCTTCGTAATGACGATGTGACCTGGCTGATTGTAAGCACGGTATAAGGGGCCGCGCCGGGCCCGCGGATTCCCGCTTATTGCCCGGCGAAGGCCGCCCGGAGCGGGCCAAATGGGCTCCCATACCCCGCTGACTGGCCGTGATGTGCCGGGTTGTCATGTCTTGTCCGAATCACCGATACGGTAAGAATCAGATGAGGGAAATACCCTCCCGGCGGAATCGAATACCCCCGCGAGTGGTCCCCCAAACGGCTGTCGAATTACCGGCCGCAGATTGACCGCTCGCAGGGGTATTCCATTTCCTGCGGCGGGAATTCAGGCGATGCCGCCGCCGAGGGTCAGCCCGCCGTCGAGCACCAGGGTCTGCCCGGTGATCCACGAGGCCTCCGCCGAGAGCAGGAACGCCACCGCCGAGCCGACGTCCTCGGGGACGCCGAGGCGCTTCAGCGGGTAGTGCCGGACGACCTCCTCCTCGCGCCCGGCGAACAGCGCCTCGGCGAACCTGGTCCGCACCACCGCCGGGGCGACCGCGTTCACCCGCACCGTCGGGGCCAGCTCGAAGGCCAGCTGCTCGGTCATCTGGATCAGCGCGGCCTTGCTCGCCCCGTACATCCCGATCCCGGGGGCCGGGCCGAGCGCGCTCACCGAGGAGACGTTGACGATCGCCCCGCCGTGCTCGGCCAGCGCCGCCCGGTGCACCAGCTGGACCCAGGCCAGGGTCGACACCAGGTTGATGTCGACGATCTTCCGGGCCGCGTCCAGGTCCAGGTCCACCAGGTTCCCGTAGACCGGGTTGGTGCCGACGTTGTTCACCAGGTTGTCGAGCCGTCCGAAGCGCTCCAGGGTCCGCTCCACCACCTCGCCGCGGTGGGCGGCGTCGTGGCTCTTGCCGGCGATGCCGAGCGCGGACTCCTCGCCCAGCTGCTTCACCGCCTGCTCCAGGCTCTCCACGTCCCGGCCGGTGATCACCACCCGCTCGCCGCGGGCGACCAGCGCCTGGGCGACGGCGAAGCCGATGCCCCGGCTCGCGCCGGTGACCAGGGTGACCGTGGCGGAGGCGGCGGTGGGGGACTCACTCATGCGGTTGCTCCTGTGCGGGGTAGGGGAGGTCGACCAGGCGCGCCAGCAGGGCGCGGTGCCGGTCCGCGGTGCCGAGCGCGATCGACGCGCTCTTGGCCCGCTTGAGATAGAGGTGGGCCGGGTGCTCCCAGGTGAAGCCGATGCCGCCGTGGAGCTGCACCGCCTCCTCGGCGGCGGTGACCGCCACCTGCGAGGCGAAGGCCTGGGCGACCGCGGCGGCGACCGGGGCGTCCGGCGAGCCCGAGGCAACCGCGTCCGCCGCGTTCCGGGCCACCGCGCGCAGCTGCGCCACCGCGACCCACAGGTCGGCCAGCCGGTGCTTGACCGCCTGGAAGGAGCCGACCGGCCGGCCGAACTGGTGCCGGACCTTCACATAGGCGAGCGTGGTCTCCAGCGCCCACTCGGCGACGCCCAGCTGCTCGGAGGCGAGCAGCGCCGCGCCGGTGGTGAGCGCCGCTTCCAGGGCGCGCTCCGCCGCCGGGCCCGAGGCGAGCAGCCGTCCCGGCGCGGCCGTCAGCCGCAGGTCCGCCAGCGGCCGGGTCATGTCGAGCGAGACCACGTCCGTGACCTCGGCCGCGGCCGCGTCGACGGCGTAGAGCGCGGGGACGCCCCCGGCGTCGCGGGCCGGGACCAGCAGCAGGTCGGCGGTGCGGGCGTCGGCGATCCGGCCGACCGCCCCGTCCAGCCGTCCGCCGTGCGCCGCGACCGCGGCGGGGAAGGCGCTGCCGGGCGCGGTGGCGAAGGAGACCACGAGCGCCGCGACCCGCTCGCCGGCGGCGACCGGCGGCAGCAGTTCGCCGTCGCCGAGGGCCAGCAGCGCGGCGGTCGCCAGCACGGAGCTGCCGAAGTAGGGGACGGGAGCGACGGCGCGTCCCAGCTCCTCCAGCACCACGGCGGTCTCCCGCCAGCCGGCCCCGGCGCCGCCCCACTTCTCCGGCACGGCCAGCCCGGTGACGCCCAGTTCCTCGGCCAGGGCGCGCCACAGCCCGGTGTCCACCGGCTGCTCGCTCTCGGTCCTGGCCAGCACCTCGGACTGCGGGGAGCGGGCGGCGAGCAGCGCCCGGACGTTGGCCCGGAGCTCCTGTTCCACCTCGGAGTACAGCAGGTCGGCGGTGTGCTCGGCGGCCCGCCCGGCCGTTGCTTCGGTGCCGTTCATCGGGGCAGGTCCTTCCATGCGACGTCCTTGTCGACCCGGATCTCCTGGGGCAGGCCGAGGACCCGCTCGGCGATGATGCCGCGCAGGATCTCCGAGGTGCCGCCCTCGATCGAGTTGCCCTTGGCCCGCAGGTAGCGGTAGGTCGGGGTGCCGCCGGTCATCGAGGGTGCGGTCGGCCGGCGGAACGACCAGTCGTCGTGGACCAGGCCCTCCTCGCCGAGGAGCTCCAGCTCCAGACCGGAGATCTGCTGGTTCAGCCGGGCGAAGGCGAGCTTGGCGGCGGAGCCCTCGGGGCCGGGCGCGCCGCTCGCCAGCTGCTGGCGCAGCCGTTCGCCGGTGAGCCGGGCCGCCTCGGCGTCCACCCAGAGCCGCAGCAGCGCGTCGTGCAGTCCGGGGGTGCGCAGCTCGGGCCGCTCCCGCCACTCCGTCGCGAGCAGCCCGATCAACCCTCCCACCCGTCGCCCGCCGCCACCCTTGTCCGAGTCGCTGCGCGACGCACCCTCCCTGGGTTCGGCCTGGCCGCCGATGGCGACCCGCTCGTTCATCAGGGTGGTGGTGGCCACCCGCCAGCCGTCGCCGACCGCGCCGAGCCGGTGCCGGTCGGGGATCCGGACGCCGGTGAGGAAGACCTCGTTGAACTCGGCCTCGCCGGTGGCCTGCCGCAGCGGCCGGACCTCGACGCCGGGGGCGTGCATGTCGCAGAGGAAGTAGGTCATGCCCCGGTGCTTGGGCACGGCCGGGTCGGAGCGGGTGACCAGGATCGCCCAGTCGGCCTCGTGCGCCAGCGAGGTCCAGACCTTCTGCCCGTCGACGATCCAGTCGGCGTCCTCGGCCCCGTCACCGGAGCCGTCGCGGACGGCGCGGGTGCCGAGCGCGGCGAGGTCGGAGCCGGCGCCGGGCTCGCTGAAGAGCTGGCACCACACCTCCTCGCCGGTCCAGAGCGGGCGCAGGAAGCGGCGGCGGATCTCCTCGTCGCCGAAGGCGAGGATGGTGGGGGCGGCCATGCCCAGGCCGATGCCGTGCCGGCCCGGGTCCAGCACCGGCGCGCCGGCCGCGGCGAACTCCTCGTTCACCAGCTGCTGGAGGGCGCGGGGCGCACCGAGCCCGCCGAAGCCGGCGGGGAAGTGGATCCAGGCGAGCCCGGCGTCGTAGCGGGCTCCGAGGAACTCGGCGACGGGGGTGGTCGCGGGGTCGTGCGTGGCGAGCAGTGCCTGGACGGCGTCGCGCAGCTGCTCTGCGGTTCCGGGGGGTGGTGCCGTGCTCATGCGTTGGCCCTCTCGGCAGTGAGTGGGGGCGGGCGCACGCGGACCGTCGAGCGGTCCGGCGCTCGCACGCACGATCTTCCCACTAACTGCTACTGGGGGGTAGGGCTCGGCTCCGGCGTCGCCGTGTCACCGCTCACGTTGACTGTGGAGCCTTTCCAGGTCACGCCGGTCGCGCTTGGTCGGGCGGCCGGCGCCGCGGTCGCGCAGCGCGACCGGGGCGACCTCCGCGCGGGAGGGCGGCGGAGGGCTGTTGTCGACGAAGCACTCGGCGGCGACCGGGGCGCCGACGCGCTTGCGGATGATCCGGGAGACCACCACGATCCGCTCGTACCCGGACTCGCGGAGCCTGACCTCGTCCCCCACCCGGAGCACATAGGCGGGTTTCACCCGTTCGCCGTTGACCCGCACATGGCCGCCCCGGCAGGCGGCGGCCGCCAGCGACCTGGTCTTGGTGAGCCGGACCGACCAGATCCAGCTGTCGACCCGGGCGGTCGTGGTCTCCTCGTCAGCTGCCATGGGACGACCCTAACGCCCCATGCGGCGGCCGTTGCCCTGGCCGCCCGGGGCAAAGCCAGGTATATACATGACAAAGAATGGTCTAACGAACAGTCAAGCTTCCTATATGCCACCCCAATTCAGGGTGGCATATGGGTGCACGTCGTCAGATCGACCCGGCCACAGTCAGGGGATCCCATGCGACACACCGCTCGTGCAGGTCTCACCACGGCGGCGCTCGGCGCCGCCGTCGCGCTCACCGCCTCGGCCTTCGTGCCGGGAGCGGCCGCCACCGCCGCTGTCGCAGCCGCCGCCCGTCCGGCGGCCCTGCCACAGCCGGTCGCCGCCGCGATCGGGCACCGGATGACGGCGGGACAGATTCCGGCGCCGCTCACCCTGGCCCAGTGCCAGGCCCAGTACCAGGCCTCCTGCTACGGCGCCGACCTGCTGGAGGACGCCTACAACGAGCATCCGCTGTTCCAGCACGGCATCACCGGGGCCGGCCGGACCATTGTGATCGTCGACTCCTTCGGCTCACCCACGATCCAGCACGACCTCGACGTCTACAGCAAGCAGTTCGGCATTCCCAGCACCAAGGTCGACGTGGAGCGCTGGGGCAACGTCCCGCCGTTCGACCCCACCAACACCGACATGACCGGCTGGGCCGAGGAGACCACCATCGACGTGGACATGGCCCACGCGATCGCCCCCGGCGCGCACATCGTGCTGGTGGAGACCGGGGTCTCGGAGGACGAGGGCACCAGCGGCTTCCCGGAGATGATGGCCGCCGAGGACTCACTGATCAAGCACGGCGTCGGCGACGTGATCTCGCAGAGCTTCGGTGCCACCGAGAACACCTTCCCCGGCTTCGACCAGGGCAACTTCTCCAGCCTGCTCAACCTGCGCTACGCCTTCCAGGACGCGTCCCAGCACGGCGTCACCGTGCTGGCGGCCTCGGGCGACAACGGCGCGACCGACTCCGAGAGCGACGGCTCCACCCTCTACCCCTACCCGGTGACCTCCTGGCCGCCGTCCGACCCGCTGGTCACCGCGGTCGGCGGGACCAGCGTCTACCTCAACGCCCAGGGGCAGCGGGTCAGCCCCGACACGGTCTGGGACGGCAACGGCGCCAGCGGCGGCGGGCTGTCCAAGGTCTTCTCGCGGCCGAACTTCCAGAACGGCGTGAGCCAGGTCGTCGGCAACTCCCGCGGGGTCCCGGACATCAGCATGCTGGGCGACCCGCAGACCGGTGTCTGGACCTACAACAGCTTCGGACCGCAGGACGACGGCTGGGAACTGTGGGGCGGCACCAGCGTCGCCACCCCGCTCTTCTCCGGCGTCGTCGCCCTCGCCGACCAGGTCGCCGGACACCGGCTCGGCGACCTCAACCCGGCGATCTACCGCCTCGGCGGGCTGATGCAGGCGGGGCTGCCGATCACCGGGATCCAGAACATCTTCGGCGGCAGCAACACCTACGGCGGCGTCACCGGCTGGCCCGCGACCAAGGGCTACAACCTGGTGACCGGCTGGGGCACGGTCGACGTGTCCCGGTTCGCCCCGGCCCTGGCCCTGGCCGCCACCCGCTGAGCGAGCGCCACCGCCCGACCGACGACCCGCGCCCCGCACCGGAACCCGGTGCGGGGCGCGGGTCGTCGCCGCGGCGGTGCACTCTGGCAGCGCGGCCCGCCGGCCACTCGCAGGATGCGAACTCGAGCACGGCCCGTACGTCAGCGTCTCCGCCGGACAGCTGGTGATCAACCCGGCGATCCCCGAGAGACGACAGCACCGGGCCGACCTTGCGCGACTGCTCGACCGTCCCGGGGTCGATGACGACGGCACGCCGTGCCCCAACGCCCCGGCCCCTGACGGGGGCCTCCTGCGCCGTGCGCGCCCTTGACGACCGTCATCCCCCGGGACGATGGTCGTAGAAGGTGGCGCAAGGCACCCACAAGAGGAGGCATCATGCAGCTACGGTTCATCGGCAAGGATGAGAAGTCGGGCAACACGGGGTCACCCACGGTCCCGCTGCCCGGTAACGACTTCTGGCTGTTCGATGAGACGGCCCTGATCGTGAACCACTTTGACGGGCAGGGGGATTGGGCATCTCCTGGAATGGAGCTGGACGATGACCCGGACGCCGTGAAGCTGTGCGCGTCGGCGTTCGAGCTGGTATGGGAACGCGCCGTCCCGCACGCTGATTTCACGGTCTGAGGGGTCCGGACAGCGCGACCATGCCCGCTTCTCCGCTCTCCAGTGCCCAAGAGGCACGTAAGGCCCTTGCCGACCGCTTGGGGGAGATCCGGAAGGACGCCGAGCTGACCGGCCTTGAGCTTGCTCGCCGCTGCGGTTGGAACCCTTCCAAGTCCTCTCGGATCGAGAACGCCCGTACACCGCCGTCGGATGCTGATATCCGGGTGTGGTGTGCGGCGTGTGGCGTGCCCGAGCGCGCCGCTGATCTGATCGCGGCGTCCCGGTCGGCTGATTCGATGTACACGGAGTGGCGTCGGCTGCATCGGTCCGGCATGCGCCGGAACCAAGAGGCCGACGTGCCGATCTATGAGCGGACCCGTTCGTTTCGGGTGTACTGCTCCAATGTGGTCCCTGGCGTGGTGCAGACGCACGCCTACGCCACTGCCCTGCTGGCGTTGATCACGGGGTTTCAGGGCACCCCGGACGACTCGGCCGAGGCCGCCGCCGCTCGGGTGGACCGGGGGCAGGTGATCCGCGAATCGGACCGCCGTACGGCGCTGCTGGTCGAGGAGCAGGTGTTGTATCACCGCTACGGGGATGCGGCAGTGATGGCCGGACAGTTGGGCTACCTGCTTACCGTGATGGCGCTGCCGAACGTCTCCCTCGGCGTGGTGCCTCGGACGGCGCAGCGGCGGATGTGGGGGCTGGAGACGTTCACCGTGTTCGGGGACGAGTTGGTTCAGGTCGAGCCGCTGACGGCCCGTATCCACATCACCTCTCCTGGGGAGATCGAGACGTACACGCGGGCGTTCGCCGAGCTGTCCAAGACTGCGGTCTACGGATCGCGTGCGCGTGCACTGATCACGGCGGCGATCGATGCTCTCGGGTGATCCTTTGCAATCCCCTGCAATCGGGTAGCGGCTGGTTCCTGACGGTCCCTAGCGTCTTGGCAGAGCGAGAGACGCGGGGAGGTCCCATGTGGTTCTACACGGCGACGCCGCAGGAGTGCAGCGGGTGCGGTCGTACGGACGAGATGGTGCGGGCCACCACCCGGCGGTGCATGGGCTGCGACGGCATGGACATGGACTGGCTCCGGAGCCTGCGGGAGCCGCCCGGCCTGCCGCCCTCCGTCGAAGCCGTGGCCGTCGAGGCTGACGAACAGTGGGCAACGCTGCTCCGTCCGTCTGAGGTATGAACGTCGGCCTGTTCACCGCAGCCCCCACAGCTTCCCGTGCGGCGCTCGGCTGTCCGGGAACCCTGCACCATACGATCTGAAGGAGGTTCCGAGCATGCTTGGCATTCTCTGCGACAGCGGCGACAGCGGCGGCGGCGACGGGCACCCCGGTACGCCGTGGACTCCGCCGGAGGAGCCTCCGTCCCCTGACGGCTCCACCCCGGACGGCGACGGAGAGCACCGCAAGTAATGGCCGGTGCTCCGCAGCAGGAGGGCCGCACCAGCGCTGATCCGCTGGTGCGGGCCCTTCTCGAAGACGGTTCCATGTCGGCTGATTGGGCCGACTCCTTCGAGGCGGTACCGCGCCGCGAGTTCCTGCCGGGTGAGTTCTGGGCCTTCGACATGAAGGCGGGCAGGAGCGTCTACGTCAGCCGGAACGACGAGCCGGACGTGTGGGAGCGGTACGCGGCGGCGACGAACTTCCCGCTGGTCACGCAGTGGGACGACGGGGCTCACGCCGGCCGCGAGCCGGGCCGGGTGTCCACCAGTTCATCGTCCGAGCCGCGCGTCGTCGCCGGGTACCTGCGGGATGCCCGGATCAGCCCGCCCATGCGGGTGCTGCTGGTGGGTACCGGGACGGGCTGGGACACCGGGCTGCTGAGCTATCGGCTCGGCGGGGGCAACGTGTTCTCGGTCGAGGTGGACGCGGCCGTGACCGCTGCGGCGCGAACGCGCCTTACCGCTCTGGGCCTGCATCCGACTGTGGTGTGCGGTGACGGCTCGCTCGGCTGCTCGGCCGGGGCGCCGTTCGATCGGGTGATCGTGACTGCGGGGGTGCGGCAGGTTGCTCCGGCACTGCTTGAGCAGACCAGGGAGGGCGGGTTGATCCTGTGCCCCTGGGGGACGCACTACGACAACGGCGACGCGCTGCTCCGGCTCACGGTCGGCGCGGACGGGAGCGCGTCCGGTCGGTTCCTGCGGATGGTCGAGTTCATGAAGCTGCGCGATCAGCGCTTGGACTGGGACCGGTTCGGCGGGCACGTGAAGGAGTTCCCCGGCGACGCTGCCGTGTCGTCCACGGTGCTGACTCCCTCGGACCTGGGGGAGCGCTGGACCTCGGCCCGCTTCGTGACCGGTCTCGCGGTACCCGACTGCGCCCATGTCTGCAACAGGGCCGGCGGGCACACCCGGGTGTGGTTCTTCGGCCTGTCGGATCAGTCGTGGGCGTGTGCGGAGTTCCAGCCGGGCGAGCCGACCGGCACGGTCCACCAGTCCGGCCCCCGGCGGCTCTGGGACGAGGTGGAGCGGGCCCTGCGCTGGTGGGACGGCCAGGGCCGCCCGCTGCTGGACTCCTTCGGGCTCACGGTGACCCTCGACGGGGCACAGCGCCCCTGGCTGGGCCGACCGGTCCGACCTCTGCCGTCGTTCGTCTGACAGCCCCGTGAGCGGCCCCGGCCCGTCGTGTCCCCACGGACGGGGCGGCGCCGGGGCACGGAGGAACCCCCTGCGGCCTGTACGGGCTGTCAGGGGGCTTCTCCGTCGTCCCCGGGCGGTCAGGCCCGGAGACAACGCACGTCAGGGGCCTTGGCCGAGGTCGTATCTCCTAGCAGAGCGGGCCGCCGGCCACGTAGACGACCTGGCCGGAGACGAAGCCCGCGCCCTCGCTGACGAAGTAGGACACGGTGTGGGCGATGTCCTCCGGGACGCCGACCCGGCGGACCGGGATCTGGCTCGCGGCGGCCTCCTTGAACGCCTCGAACTCCATGCCGACCCGGGCCGCGGTGGCGGCGGTCATGTCGGTGGCGATGAAGCCCGGGGCGACGGCGTTGGCGGTGATGCCGAACTTGCCGAGCTCCTTGGCCAGGGTCTTGGTGAAGCCCTGGAGACCGGCCTTGGCGGCCGCGTAGTTGGCCTGGCCCCGGTTGCCCAGCGCGGAGGAGGAGGACAGGTTGACGATGCGTCCGTAGCCGGCGTCCACCATGTGCTTCTGCACCGCCCGGGACATCAGGAACGCGCCCTTGAGGTGGACGCCCATGACCGTGTCCCAGTCCAGCTCGGACATCTTGAACAGCAGGTTGTCGCGCAGCACGCCGGCGTTGTTGACCAGCACGGTGGGCGCGCCCAGCTCGGCGGCGACCCGCTCGACGGCGGCGGTGACCTGCTCGGCGTCGCTGACGTCGGCGCCGATCGCCAGGGCCCGGCCGCCGGCGGCGGTGATCTTCTCGACGGTGTCCTTGCCCGCCGACTCCTCCAGGTCGACCACGGCGACGGCGAAGCCGTCGGCGGCGAGGCGGATCGCGGTCGCGGCGCCGATGCCGCGGGCCGCGCCGGTGACGATGGCGACGCGGGGGGTCTGCTCAGTCATGACTGTGTTGGTTCCTTCGCTTGAGGGAGCGTGAGGGGCGTGAAACTGGTAGCGAGCGTAGATCAGCGGTGCTGCGTCAGGTAGGGCTTGAGTTCGCGGTGGGCCAGTGAGCGGCGGTGGACCTCGTCCGGGCCGTCGGCGAAGCGCAGCGTCCGGGCGCTGGCCCAGAGCTGGGCCAGCGGGAAGTCCTGGGAGACTCCGCCGCCGCCGTGGGTCTGGATCGCCTTGTCCAGGATCCACTCCACCGTCGCCGGGGTCGCGATCTTGATGGCCTGGATCTCGGTGTGCGCGCCCTTGTTGCCGACGGTGTCCATCAGCCAGGCGGTCTTCAGCACCAGCAGCCGCAGCTGCTCGATCCGCACCCGGGACTCGGCGATCCACTCCTGGACCACGCCCTGCTCGGCCAGCGGCTTGCCGAAGGCGGTGCGCGCCACGGCGCGCCGGCACATCAGCTCGACGCCGCGCTCGGCCATGCCGATCAGCCGCATGCAGTGGTGGATCCGGCCGGGCCCGAGCCGCGCCTGGGCGATGGCGAAGCCCTCGCCCGCGCCGGCGATCAGGTTCTCGGCCGGCACCCGGACGTCCTCGAAGAGGACCTCGGCGTGGCCGCCGTGGGCGCCGTCGGTGTAGCCGAAGACGTGCATCCCGCGCAGCACGGTGACGCCGGGGGTGTCCCGGGGGACCAGGATCATGCTCTGCCGGCGGTGCTTGGGCGCGTCCGGGTCGGTCCGGCCCATGACGATGAGGATCTCGCAGTCCGGGCTCATCGCGCCGGAGGACCACCACTTGCGCCCGTTGATCACGTAGTGGTCGCCGTCGCGCTCGATCCGGGTGGCGATGTTGGCCGCGTCGGAGGAGGCCACCTCGGGCTCGGTCATGCAGAACGCGGAGCGGATCTCGCCCGCCAGCAGCGGGGTCAGCCAGCGCCGCTGCTGCTCGGGGGTGCCGAACTCGGCCAGCACCTCCATGTTGCCGGTGTCCGGGGCGGCGCAGTTCAGCGCCTCCGGGGCGAGGAAGGGGCTGCGCCCGGTGATCTCGGCCAGCGGGGCGTACTGGAGGTTGGTCAGCCCGGCGCCGTGCTCCTGATTGGGCAGGAACAGGTTCCACAGCCCGCGCCGCTTGGCCTCGGCCTTCAGCTCCGCCATGACCGGCGGGCGGGCCCACTCGTCCTTCGCCGTCGCGTGCTGCTCGGCGGCGACCGCCTCGGCGGGGTAGATGACCTCGTCCATGAAGGCGAGCAGCTGCTGCTGCAGCTCACGGGTGCGGTCGTCGTACAGGAAGTCCATCAGCGGGTTCCTTCCAGGGTGAGCAGGGTGTCCAGGGAGGAGGCGACCAGCAGCGGGACCATGGCGCCGAGGTGGGAGAAGCCCTCGCCGACGGTCTTGCCCTGGGTGTAGCGGAAGTGGATGCCCTCGGCGATCACCGCGAGCTTGTAGCCGGCGAAGGCCGTGTACCAGGGGAGCGGGGCGAGGTCGAGGCCGGTGCGGGCGGCGTAGTGCTCCGCCAGTTCGTCCATCCCGGGGAAGCCGGCCTCGCGGCCGACCGCCTGGGCGACCGGGTTGCCCGGAATGTCGGCCGCGATCTCCCAGTAGACCTTGAGCAGGCCGAGGTCGGCGAGCGGGTCGCCGAGCGTCGCCATCTCCCAGTCCAGCACGGCGGCGACGCTGTCGTCCGCCGCGATGATCGCGTTGTCGAGCCGGTAGTCGCCGTGGACCACCGTGTCGCGCTGGGTCGTCGGCTGGTGCACCGCGAGCCGCCGCTGGAGCTCGTCCATCCCGGCGATCTCGCGGCTGCGGGAGGCGTCGAACTGCTTGAACCAGCGGGTGACCTGGCGCTGGAGGTAGCCGTCGGGGCGGCCGAAGTCACCCAGGCCGACCGCGCCGGGGTCGACCCCGTGCAGCTCGGCCAGCACGTCGACCAGCCGGAAGGAGATCGCCCTGGCCCGCTCGCGGCCGAGTCCGGCGGAGTCCGCGGCGCTGCGGTAGACGGTGCCGCGGACCTCGTCCATCACGTAGAACGGCGCGCCCAGCACCTCCGCGTCGGTGCAGAGCAGCTGCGTCCCCGGGACCGGGACGGCGGTGCCGGCCAGCGCGGAGATCACCCGGTACTCGCGGGACATGTCGTGCGCCGTGGCCAGCACATGGCCCAGCGGCGGACGGCGCAGCACCCAGTGGTGGGTGTCGTCGTGCAGCCGGTAGGTCAGGTTCGACTTGCCGCCGGAGATCAGCTCGGCCGCCAGCGGTCCCACGGCCAGGCCGGGGTGGGCCAGGTCGAGGTACTCCCGCAGCCGGTCCAGGTCCAGCCCGGGCGGATGGGGTGCACCGGACGGCTGTGACCCGGCTTGCTGGGACATGCAGACCTCCTGGCTCTGGGTACGGCGGAACGGCGGATGCGGCAGACTCGGGAGCGAGCATGGCGCGGGGTCGTCATCGTCACCATACCGACTGGTAGGTATGGCGGCTAGAGTGGTGTGCAGCACACGGCCGTGTCGCGGCGTGTGCGGGGCAGGGAAGGAAAGAGGGAGTCCGTGGCCGCAGCAGCGCGCAGGGCAGTCAGCAACAGACGCGGTCGCCCGGCGGCCGCGCCCGGATCGGACGCGGCCGCGTCCGCCGCCCCGGCCGGTGCGGCGGACGCGCCGGTGCAGGAGCGGATCCTCGCCGCCGCCAGCCGGCTGTTCGCCCGGCAGGGCTTCGCGCTGACCACCGTCCAGGAGATCGTCGAGCAGGCCGGCGTGACCAAGGGCGCCATGTACCACTACTACGCCTCCAAGGACGACCTGCTCCAGCAGATCTACACCCGGCTGCTCAGCCTCCAGTCCGAGCGGCTCGCGGCCATCGCCGACAGTGACCGGCCGGTCCGCGACCGGCTGCACGAGGCCGCCGCCGACGTCGTCGTCAGCACCCTCGCCCACCTGGACGACGCCATGGTCTCCTGGCGCTCGATGCACATGCTGCCCCCCGAGCGGCTCGCCCAGGTGCGCGCCGACCGGCGGCGCTACCACGAGCGGTTCCGGGCGCTGATCGAGCAGGGGCAGCGCGAGGGGGTGCTCCGCACCGACCTCTCGCCCGATCTGGCGACCCATCAGTTCTTCGGGGGCGTCCACCACCTGGGCAGCTGGTACCACGTCGACGGCGAGCTGACAGCCGAATCGATCGGCGGGACGTTCGCCGAACTTCTGTTGCGCGGCCTCGCGCCGGCCTGATCCGGTCCGCACCCGCTCCGTCCGCGGCCCGGCGCATCCTGGGGCAACTCCCCTGAAAACCCCCATGACCTGCGGTGGGGGCGTGCGCCCGGGCGGAGTTCCGCACCAATTCTGAACGAAACCTGGGAACCGGCTGACGTGGCAGCAGCGTCTTTTCCAGGATCACGAATAGGCCGCAGGTCCGATCGACGTATCTAGTTGAAGCCCACACTTTGTATAGTGTGCGCCAGCAGTCGTCGGCTGCTCGGCGGATTCGCCCTGTGGACGCGGCCTCACCGAGGACGCGCAGGTAGTGGGCGCGCCGTAGACCTCAGCCGTGCCATCCCTCCCGCAAGGGCAGCGCGAGGGCCAGACAGGACGGTTCCATGATGCTGGGAGAGATCGACATGATGGGTGCGCCAATCCGCCTCTCCCCATCCCCGGGACAGTTGATTCGCATTGCCCAGCAGGTCCACACCCGTCTGTGGACCGAGCATGTCGGGGGCGAACTCACCGCCCCGCAGTACGCCGCGCTGGTCGCGCTCGCCGTGGAACCCGGCGCCGACCAGCGCACCGTGGGGGAGCGGGCCTCGCTGGACAAGGCCACGATGGCGGAGATGGTCGGCCGGCTGGTCCGGCGCGGCCTGGTGCTGCGCCGCCGCGACCCCGCCGACGGCCGCCGCAAGCTGCTGACGCTCTCACCTGCCGGAACGGTACTGCTGCAGCAGGTCTCGCCGAGCGTGGCCCGGGTGCAGCGGGAGCTGCTCGAACCACTGGACGAGACCCAGGGCAGCGAACTGATGTCCGCCCTCGGCCGGCTGGCCAGGATGGACGAGCTGGCGCTGGAGACCATGCACGACGCGCGCCCGATCCTGGACGCGCCGCGGGTGGTCGGCTACCTGATCCGGGTCGCCCAGCAGGTGCACACCCGGCTCTGGACCGAACTGGTCCCGGGCGAGCTGACGGCGCCTCAGTACGCGGTGCTGGAGGTGCTGTCGGTCGAGCCCGGTATAGACCAGCGCACGGTGGGCGAGCGGGCCTCGCTGGACAAGGCCACCATGGCCGAGCTGATCAGCCGGCTGGTCCGGCGCGGCCTGGTGCTGCGGCGCCGCGACCCCGCCGACGGCCGCCGCAACCTGCTCGCCCTCTCCCCGGCCGGCACCGAGCTGCTGGCCCAGGTCCAGGGCGGCGTCGACGAGGTCCAGCGGCAGCTGCTGGAGCCGCTGGCGCCCGCCGAGCGCGAGACCGTGGTCACGCTGCTCGCGGTCACGGCCCGGCTCATCGAGAGCTGACCCGGCCCGCGGGGCCCGGGCCCGGACCCGGGCCCGGCCCGCGGCGCTCCGCCGCCGCCGTCAGCTCTCCGTCGTCCTCCGGTCGAAGACCAGCGGGCGGGCGCTGCGGACGGCGGTGGTGATCGCGCCGAGCAGCACCGCGTCCTCGCCGAGCGCGCTGGGGACCACCTCGGGACGCAGCGGCGAGATCCGGTGCAGCGTCTGCCGCACGGTGTCGAGCAGCAGGTCGGCGCTGTGGCCGACGCCGCCGCCGAGGACCACCAGGTCGGGGTCGATCACCGCGGACACGGCGGCGACCACGTGGGCGACCCGCTCGCCCTCCTGCCGGACCGCCGAGACGGCCGCCGGATGCCCGCGCCGGGCGGCCTCGAACACCTTCTTGGCATTGAGCGGCCCGGTCATGCCCAGGTCGCGCGCGGCCTGGACGACGGCGTCGCCGGAGACCGCGGCCTCGGCCAGGTCGGCCGGGCTGGCGGCGGTCGGCCCCGAGGGCAGCGGCAGGAAGCCGATCTCGCCGGCCGCGCCGCCGGCCCCCCGGAACAGCTCGCCGTCGACCACGATCCCCATGCCGAGGCCGGTGCCGATCAGCACGTAGACGAACAGCCGGCTGTCGGCGCCGCGGCCCTCGGCGTACTCGCCGAGGGCGGCGAGGTTGGCGTCGTTGTGCACGCTGAGCGCGGTGCCGAGTCCCGCGCGCATGTCGGCGAACAGGCCAGGACGGCCCCAGCCGGGCAGGTTGCCGGCGTAGCGGACCCGTCCCGAGTCGCTGTCGAAGACGCCGGGAGTGCCGACCGCGGCGTGGACGATGTCGCCGCGCCCCAGACCGGCCTCGGCGGTGAGCCGCTCGGCGGTCTCCACCACGGTCCTGGCGACGGCGGCCCCGGTGCGCCCCCGGTTGGGGACGTCGGCGCGGGCGATCACCGCGCCGGCCAGATCGGCCACGGCCAGCCGCAGCCAGGCCCGGCCGATGTCGATGCCGAGGACGTGCCCGGCGGTCGGGTCGGGCTCGTAGAGCAGGGCGGTCCGGCCCCGGTCGGGGGCCAGCGTCCCGGCCTCGCGGACCAGTCCGGCCTGTTCCAGGGCGGCCAGCGCGGCGGAGACGGTGGGCTTGGACAGCCCGGTGTCACGGGCCAGTTGGGCCCGTGACACCGGGCCGATCGCGCGCAGCCGCTCCAGCAGGAGCCATTCGTTGTTGCTGCGCAGCCGCTGCCGGTTCCACGGCTGTTCGGCAGGGTGCTCGGCCATCGTGCCTCTCGTGTCGTGGAGCGCTCGTGTCGGTTGGGTGCTGCCCGGCGGGTGACGCGCAGACTGGGGGACCACTGACTGGGGGACCACTGTAGGGGCTGCGGCCGGGCTTGTATCCGGCCAGGCCACAGCTCCGTTGCGATCTCCGGGCAGGGGGTTCGACCCCTTGACGTCTAAAGTTAAGTTATTTAACTTAACAATGTCCCTGTCTCTCGAAAACCCTCCCGGAGGTAGCGGTGTCCGGAACCCCCGCACCCAGCGCCCCGTCCGCTCCCGGTTCCCCGGTCGGCTCGGCAGCCGACGCGGCGGCCACGGCCACCGTCGGACTCTCGCGCCGCATCGGCCTCTTCCAGGCGACCGCCATCAACATGAGCCAGATGGTCGGGGTCGGCCCCTTCATCACCATCCCGGTCATGGTGGTGGCCTTCGGCGGCCCGCAGGCGATCATCGGCTGGATCGCCGGTGCACTGCTCGCCCTGGTCGACGGCCTGGTCTGGGCCGAGCTCGGCGCCTCGCTGCCGGGCTCCGGCGGCACCTATGTCTACCTCCGTGAGGCGTTCCAGTACCGCTCGGGCCGGCTGATGCCGTTCCTGTTCGTCTGGACCGCGATGATCTTCATTCCGCTGATCATGTCCACCGGCGTCGTCGGCCTGGTCTCCTACCTGCAGTTCCTCTGGCCGAGCATGACCTCGCTCCAGGGCGACTTCGTCGGCGTCGGCGTGGTCGTGCTGGTGGTGGTGCTGCTCTGGCGCAAGGTCGAGAGCATCGGCAAGCTCTCGGTGGTGATGTGGGCCGTGATGCTGGTGGCCGTCGCCGCCCTGATCATCGCCTCCTACACCCACTTCCACGCCGGGCAGGCGTTCGACTGGCCGGCCCACGCCATCCAGCTGACCCACGGACAGTTCTGGATCGGCTTCGCCTCCGGTCTGACCATCGGCATCTACGACTACCTCGGCTACAACACCGCCTCCTACATGGGCGCCGAGATCAAGCAGCCGGGCCGGACCATGCCCCGGGCGATCATCTTCTCGATCGTCTCGGTCATGTGCATCTACCTGGTGATGCAGATCGGCGTGCTCGGGGTGGTCAACTGGCACGACATGCTCGACACCCACTCCCCGGCCTTCAGCTCGGTCGCCTCGGTGGTGCTGGAGAAGGCCTGGGGCCACTCGGTCGCCGAGGTGATCACCGTGCTGATCCTGATCACGGCCTTCGCCTCGGTCTTCGCCGGACTGCTCGGCGGCTCCCGGGTCCCCTACGACGCGGCCCGCGACCGGGTGTTCTTCAAGGAGTTCGGAAAGCTGCACCCCAAGCACCGCTTCCCGGTCCTCGGGCTGCTCACCATGGGCGTGATCACCGCGGCCGGCTTCCTGCTCGGCCGGCTGACCAACCTCAGCACCCTGATCGACCTGCTGACCACGGTGATGGTGATCGTCCAGTCGCTGGCCCAGGTGGTGGCGGTGACCGTGCTGCGCAAGCGGCAGCCGAACCTCAGGCGCCCCTACAAGATGTTCCTGTACCCGGCGCCCAGCATCCTGGCCGGTGTCGGCTGGCTGGTCATCTACGGCTACGCGGACAAGGCCGCGCCCGGCATCCACCCCATCGAGTGGTCGCTGGCCTGGGTCGCCGCGGGCTGCCTGGCCTTCCTGCTCTGGTCCAAGGTGGAGCGGGTCTGGCCGTTCGGCCCCAAGGAGATCCGCGAGGAGTACCTGGAGGAGCAGCGGCAGGCCGGGGCGGCCGGCGCCGCGGTCGCCGGCTGAGCCACCGCTCGACCCCGCGCCGCCGTTCCCCGGGATGCCGGGGAACGGCGGCGTGTCCAGAATGGGTCTATGGCCAAGAACAAGGACGGCGCGTCCCAGCACACGATCGCTGGTCGGACGGTGAGCACCCGCATGATCGTGCTGGTGGTGGCCGCGATCCTGGCGATCTGGTTCATTCTGATGAACACCGCCTCGGTGAAGATCCACCTCTGGGGGCTGTCCACCGTCAGCACGCCGATGTGGGTGATGACGGCGGTCATCTTCCTCGTCGGGATACTGATCGGGAAGTTCCTCTGGCGCAGCCGGGACAGGTGACCCGAGCGCCCGCCGACCCGGCCCGGCCCCCCGATTCGCGGGGTGCCGGGCCGGGTCGCGTCGCGGCTACGGCTGCTCGGGCGCCGCGGCCGCGGCCGCCTGCTCGGCCTCGGCGCGGGCCTTCATGGCCTCCTCCAGCGTCGGCGACTCGTCCCAGACCGACTGGAAGCCCAGCCGCAGCGCCTCCGCGAGCGAGGCGTGACGGATCGCCAGCGAGGTGGTCGCGCCGGTCCGGGCGACCGGGTCGGGCATGTCGAAGAGCACGGTCGAGCGGTCCGCGATGATCAGCTTCAGCGGCAGGGTGTCGGCGATCCGGACCTCCTCGCCGACCTCCACGAACTGCCGGACGACCGCCAGCACCTCCGGGTCGTCGAGCATGTCCCTGGTGTAGAGCGAGCGGGTCGTGCGGCCTGCCGCCTGCAGTCTGGCGGAGGCCTCCAGGCCGGCCACGTTCTCGGCCGGTGGGGTGACGTAGGGCGGCCGGGAGAAGCTGAGCAGCTCGCGCTCGGCCTCGGACTGGATCCGGGCGAAGCGCTCGCTGGTGTCGGCGGCGTCGCGCAGCACCTCGACGTAGTCCAGCGGGTCGGTGTGGGTGCGACCGCTGTCCCAGGTCGGCAGCAGCTCCTGGGCGAGCTCGTCGGACAGTCGCTCCAGCCGGCCGAGCGAGCGGCGCTGCTGCTCCATCAGCCGGTTGACCGCGGTCTCCGGGGCGACGGCCGAGTAGCCGGCGACCTTTCCCGGGTGCAGTATCGCGAGTTGACGCCTGGTCAGCCCCTCCAGGACGTCGTAGACCCGCTGCCGGGGGACCTGTGCCTCGCGGGCGACCTCTGCCGCAGTGAACACATCGCGGCGGATCAGGGCGAGGTAGACCCGCGCCTCGTAGTTGGTGAGTCCGAGCTCTTCTAGGTCTGCCGCGCGCCTGTCGTCCGTATGCATAAGGGAACCGTAGTGGCGGGGGTCCCTGCTTTGGCAAGAGCTCTTCGAAACCTGTCTGTTCCGGGGTCGAATCGCAGGCGGGAGGCGTCGGGGGGATGTTCGACAGCATGCACCACTGAGCGTGGTGTCTCGGTATCAGACTGTCATGTTCATGGCAGTACTTGCGACGGGAATCCACCGTTAAGGCCTGGTTCGATCGCGGTGCCCGACCACTTACCTGCCGTAAGGCTAGCCCCGGCTGAGGAATTGTCGGTGCCGCACGGTACGGTGCCCCTCTCGAATCCGAGAACCGTGTGCAGAGCCATCCTGGAGCCCTACCGTCATGTCCGAAACCCCGGTCGACACCGCGACCGACCCCACTGGTCCAGAGCCGACGCCGGCGCCGGCGTCCGACGCCGCGGCCGGACCCAGCTACCTGAGCCACAAGCAGATCATGGTGGTCATGGGCGGCCTGATGGCCGGCATGCTGCTCGCCGCCCTCGACCAGAGCATCGTCGGCACCGCACTGCCGACGATCGTCAGTCAGCTCGGCGGCATCGACAAGCTGTCCTGGGTGGTCACCGCCTACCTGCTGACCTCCACCGCGGCCACCCCGCTCTGGGGGAAGATCTCCGACCTCTACGGCCGCCGGATCATCTTCCAGACCGCCATCGTGGTCTTCCTGGTCGGCTCCGCCCTCGCCGGGCTCAGCCAGAACATGGGCGAGCTGATCGGGTTCCGCGCCCTCCAGGGCATCGGCGGCGGCGGTCTGATGTCGCTGGCCTTCGCCATCATCGGCGACGTCATACCCCCGCGCGAGCGCGGTCGCTACCAGGGCCTGATGGGCGCGGTCTTCGGCCTCGCCAGCGTCGCCGGACCGCTGCTCGGCGGCTGGTTCACCGACAGCATCGGCTGGCGCTGGATCTTCTACATCAACCTGCCGATCGGCATCGGCGCCTTCGTCGTCTGCTCCTTCGCGCTGAAGCTGCCGGTCAACCGCCGCGAGCACGCCATCGACTACCTCGGCGCGACCGCCATCGTCGCCGCCGTCACCAGCCTGCTGCTCTACCTGAACTGGGCCGGCACCTCCTACGGATGGGCCTCCTGGCAGGGCCTGGCGCTGCTGTTCGGCTCGATCCTGCTGACCGTCGGCTTCGTGCTGATCGAGATGCGCGTCGCCGAGCCGATCCTGCCGATGCGGCTGTTCCGCAACTCCATCTTCTCGGTCGGCAACTCCTACGGCTTCTTCGCCGGCTTCGCCATGTTCGGCGGCATCATCTACCTGCCGCTGTACCTCCAGGCGGTGCAGGGCATGTCGGCCATGATGTCGGGCCTGGGGATGCTGCCCGCCATCGCCGGGATCATGGCCACCTCGGTCAGCTCCGGCCGGATGATCGCCAGGACCGGCAAGTACAAGATCTTCCCGATCATCGGCGCGATCGTGATCATCACCTCGCTGCTGCTGCTCAGCACCATCACCAACACCACGGCCTACTGGCAGATCGCCGTCTACGCCTTCATCTTCGGCGCCGGCCTCGGGCTCACCATGCAGACGCTGGTGACCGCCATCCAGAACTCGGTCCACTTCACCGACATGGGCGTGGCCACCGCCTCGGCCACGTTCTTCCGGCAGATCGGCGCCTCCATCGGCACCGCGATCTTCGGCACCGTGATGACCACCCGGACGGCGCACTACCTGGCCCAGGAGTTCAAGGACCGGCCCGGCGCCGCCGCCGGTGCGAGCGGGATCGACACCAACAACATCCAGGCCATCCACCACCTGCCGGCCCCGGTCAAGGAACTGGTCACGTCCGCCTTCGCGCACGCGATCGGTGACCTGTTCCTGGCCGGCGTGCCCTTCATCGCCATCGCCCTGGTGCTCGGCTTCTTCCTGAAGGAGAAGCCGCTGGCCACCATGGACGGCGCGGAGATGGCGGCCCCCGCGCACTGACGGTGGATCGGCCCGGTCGCGGGCCGGGGGCGCGGGGCGCGGGCCGGGGGTCGGGGCGCGGGTCGGGGGTCGGCGGGGAGGTTCCGCCGGCCCCCGGCGCTCGCGGATCACCACTATCGGCCTAATAGCCACATATGCGTCAAATCGGCACGTATCGTGCTGGCATGGCAATCAAGTCCCCGGGGGCTCTTCGGAAGGCCGGGCTCGGCGTGCGGCTGCTCGGTGCCAGCGTGCTCGCGGGCGTGCTCGTGGCCGGTCTCTGCGCGCCGCTGGTCGGCCTGGCCGGGATGAGCGCCAGGTCCGCGGTCGACGACTTCAACCAGCTCCCCGACGACCTGGCCGCCCCGGCGCTGGCCCAGGCGTCGACCGTCTACGACGCCGGGGGCGGGGTGATCGCCTCGGTCTACTCGCGGAACCGCACCGTCGTCCCGCTCGGCCAGATCGCGCCGATCATGCGCAGCGCGCTGATCGACATCGAGGACCACCGCTTCTACCAGCACGGCGCCCTGGACCTGGCGGGCACGCTGCGCGCGCTGACCAGCAACGCCGACTCCGGGGGCGTGAGCCAGGGCGGATCGACGCTGACCCAGCAGTACGTCAAGAACATCTTCGTGGAGGCGGCGGGCGACGACCAGGCCAAGGTGCTGGAGGCCCAGCGGCAGACCACCGGGCGCAAGATCAAGGAGCTCCGGTACGCCATGAAGCTGGAGCAGACCCTGACCAAGGACCAGATCCTGGCCGACTACCTGAACATCACCTTCTTCGGTGAGCAGGCCTACGGCGTGGAGGCGGCGGCCGAGCGCTACTTCAGCGTCCACGCCTCCCAGTTGACGGCCCCGCAGGCGGCGCTGCTGGCCGGGCTGGTGCAGTCGCCCTCGGCCTACGACCCGGTCAACCGGCCGGGCCTGGCCCTGCAGCGGCGCAACCAGGTGCTGGAGGCGATGGCCGGCTACGGCACGATCTCCCGGGCCCAGGCGGCGGCGTACGAGGCGTCGGATCTGGGGCTGAACGTCAGCCAGCCGAAGGAGGGGTGCATCACCGCCCGCCTGGGCGAGGCGTTCTTCTGCGACTACGTGGAGCGCGCCATCCTGCAGGACCCGACCTTCGGACCGACTCCGGCCGCGCGGCAGGCGCTCTGGGACCGGGGCGGGCTGCAGATCCACAGCACCCTCGACCCCAGGAGCGAGCAGGCGGCGACGGCCTCGGTGACCCGGCACGCCTATCCCGGCGACCGGGCCGCCGCCGCCATCTCCATGGTCCAGCCGGGCACCGGCAGGATCCTCGCCATGGCGCAGAGCCGCCCCTACGGCAACGCGGACAACCAGACCGAGCTGAACTACAACTCCGACCGGCTGACCGGCGGCGGCAGCGGCTTCCCCACCGGCTCCACCTTCAAGGCGGTGACCGCGGCGGCGGCCCTGGAGAAGGGCATCCCGATGTCCACCGTCGCCGACGTGCCCTACCAGGCGAACTACCCGGCCATGGTGGACTGCACCGGCGCGGTCCACCCGGAGACCCCGGGCGACCAGAACGACAGCCCGGACCTCAAGGGCCGGTTCAACATGAAGACCGCCATGGCCAAGTCGGTCAACACCTACTTCGTCCCGCTGGAGGCGGTGACCGGGCTGTGCAACGTGGTCCACATGGCGCAGAAGCTGGGGCTCGGTTACCAGGCGGCGCTGGACCCGAACGACCCGGACCGGCTCTACCCGCTGGAGCAGGTCCAGTCGCTGACGCTGGGGGTCAACTCCTACACCCCGCTGCAGATCGCCGAGGCGTACGCGGCCTTCGCCGCCGACGGCGAGTACTGCAAGCCGATGGCGATCGCCTCGGTCAGCGACAACACCGGGCGGGTCCTCAGCGTGCCGCGGCCGCAGTGCAGCCAGGTGATGTCGCCGACCACGGCCGAGTCCGTCAACACCCTGCTCGCCAGCGTCGTCGCCGACGGCGGCACGGCCTCCAGCATCGGCAACATCGGCTGGCAGGACGCCGGCAAGACCGGCACCACCAACAGCAGCCTCCAGGTCTGGTTCACCGGCTACACCCGGCAGATCTCCGCGTCCACCGTCATCAGCGACACCACGGCGCCGCTGGCCTCGCTCAACGGGATCAACCTCGGCCCGGACTACTTCCCCACCGCCTACGGCTTCTCGATGGCCGGCCCGATCTGGGCGCAGGCGATGACCGGCGCGATGGCCGGACTGCCGCAGGCGCCGCTGGACGAGACCCCGTTCACCGACCCCGACCCGGCGCTGCCCCCGGGCGCCTCGCCCGCGCCCGCCGCCACCAGCGGCTCGGTGAGCACCACCGGCTACCTCCGCCACCCCGCCCACCGCCGGCGCGGACCGTCCCACGGCCGGGGTCCCGAGGTCCTCGCCGCCCACCCGAACGCCGGCCCGAGCGGCCACGCCGCCTCCGCCGCCCCCGCCGCCCACGGGCAGTGAGCGGGCGGCCCGAGCGGGGTCAGCCGGAGGCGCGGGCCATCCGGTCCAGGGCGTGCAGCAGGGCCGGGAGCTCCGGGCCGCGCCCGATCGGGAGGACTTCGCGCGGCTGGTCGTCCAGGAGCAGCAGGGCGATGTCGTCGGTGCGGGCGGCCAGGCTCCAGCCGGGGCCGTCGGCGCGGACCAGCCGGGCGCCGTCGGCGGCGGGGGCGGAGCGGACGCGTCCGGCCGGTGGGGGAGTGCGGGTGTACTCGCGCGCCTCGGCCAGCACCTTGGCGACGTGCTCGGAGGGCGCCCGGCCGTCGTCGTTGCGGTTCACCGAGTCGGGGACCTGGCTGCGCCACTGGTCCCACTGCTTGCTGATCTCGTCGGCGCCGAGCCGGCGCTGCGCGGGGCCCCAGCCCTCCGGGTCCGGCGGGCTCAGCAGCGGGTGGTCGTCGTCGGTGGCGGCCGGGTCGTGCGGCTCGGGCAGCCCGGGCGCGCTCACGGCCAGCGGCAGCGGCCAGCCGGGGAAGGAGTCCACCACGGTCCGCTCGGGCGGGGTGAGGTCGTAGGGCATGCCGCAGTCCCAGGCGGCGATGGCGCAGCCGACCAGCGCGGCGTCGTCGGAGACCACCGTCCACCGCGCGCCGGCGGCGTCCTGGCCGAAGAGCAGGCCGTAGCCGTCGGCCCACGGTTCGAGGCCGAGGGTGTCGCAGGCGTCGGGGTAGTCGTCCCCGAGCACGCTGGGAAACTGGCCCGGCGTCAGCAGTACCGCGCTGAGCACGTAGAACTCGCCGTCGTCCTCGCCCATCCAGCCCCACTCCTTCGTGAGTCGGTCCTCCGGGGGCGCTGTGGCAGGCCCTCGGAGGTCGACACATGGTAGTGACGGGGAAGGGAGCAGTTCCAGTGGTGGACGAACGGTTCGGTCAGCCCGCGGTGATGGCGCGGATGCTCTCCTTGAGCGATCCCATGGTCGCCAGCACCGCCGTCGGCTCGTAGCCGCAGTGCGCCATGCAGTTGTCGCAGCGCGGGTCCTTGCCCCGGCCGTAGTTCTCCCAGTCGGTGGTCTCCAGGAGCTCCTTGTAGGTCTCCGTGTAGCCGTCCGCCATCAGGTAGCAGGGCTTCTGCCAGCCCTTGAGCGAGTAGGAGGGGATCGCCCACGGGGTGCACTCGAAGTCGGTCTTCCCCTCCAGGAAGTCCAGGTAGAGCGCCGAGTGGTTGAGCCGCCAGCTCTTGCGGCGGCCGTCCGCGAAGGCCTTCTTGAACAGCTGCCTGGTCTGCTCGACGCCGAGGAAGCGGTCCTGGTCGGGGGCCTTCTCGTAGGCGTAGCCGGGGGAGATCTGCATCCGGTCGACCTTGAGGTCGTCGTTGAGGTACTGCAGCACCTCGATGACGTCCTGCGCGCTGTCGTTCTGGAAGAAGGTGGAGTTGGTGTAGACGGCGAACCCGGCCGCCTTGGCCTGCCGGATCGCCTCGATGGCCTGGTCGAACACGCCGTCCTTGCTCACCGACTCGTCGTGCCGCTCGCGCAGCCCGTCGATGTGGACCATCCAGGCGAAGTTCCGGTGCGGCTTGAACTTGTGCAGGTGCTTCGGCAGCAGGACCGCGTTGGTGCAGAGCACCACGAACTTGCCCTTGCCGAGCAGCGCCCTGGTCATCTCGTCGATCTGCGGATGCATCAGCGGTTCCCCGCCGGCCAGGGACACCATGGGCGCCCCGGCCTCCTCGACGGCGTCGACGACCTGCTGCACGGGCATGCGCTGCTTGAGCACGCTCGCCGGGTGCTGGATCTTTCCGCAGCCGGCACAGGCCAGGTTGCAGGCGAAGAGGGGTTCGACCTCCACGATCAGCGGGAACTTGTCCCGACGAAGGATCTTCTGCTTGAGGAGGTACGTGCCCATTTTGATGGTCAGGTTAAGTGGGAGTCCCATGATCCGTGTCTCCGTTCCCCCGGGCCCCGGGATCGGGGCCCTGCCACTAACATACAGACTGTATGGAAGAGGATGAAGGTATGTCGGTACCCCGGATAAGGCGGAGTCGGAGCGCGGAGCACGTCGCCGACACCCGCCGCGCGCTGGTGCGCGCGGCGCGTGAGCTGTTCGCCGAGCGTGGCTACGCGGCCACCGGTACCGAGGACATCGTGGCCGCCGCGCACGTCACCCGCGGTGCGCTCTACCACCACTTCAAGGACAAGGCCGACCTCTTCCGGTCGGTGATGGCCGAGTGCGCCGGTGAGATGGCCGAGCGGCTGGTCGCCCAGGAGACCGCGCGCGCCGAGCGGGAGCCCGGCGACGCCTGGCAGCTGCTGCGCACCGGCTTCCAGTCCTTCCTGGACGCCTGCAACGACCGGGACTTCCAGCAGATCGTGCTGATCGAGGGCCCGGCCGTGCTCGGCCACAGCGCCTGGGACGCGCTGGTGGAGGAGCACGGTTACCTGCTGCTCGCCGAGGCGCTGAGCGAGGCCATCGCCGAGGGCAATATCGAGCCGCTGCCGGTGGCGCCGCTCACCCGGATGCTGGCCGCGCTGATCTCCGAGGCGAGCCTCTACATCGCCCGGGCGGAGGACCATGCGGCGGCCCGCGAGGAGGCGGGTCTGGTGCTGGAGCGACTGCTCGCAGGACTGGGCAGCGGCCCGGGCGTGTCGCTGGGCCGGATGGAGTCCGCCCGCTGACGCTGCGGCGGAGCCGCAGCCCTTCCCGTGCCGGGCCCGGTGCCCTAGTCTCCTGACTGTGCCACTGATTACTGGCACAATCAGCGATGTCGAATCCGGCAGGAGGCAGCCTGATGGCGCGCAGCGAGACGCCCGGCAAGGACACGTCAGCGGGACGGAGTGCCGTCCCGGAGGAGGGCGGGGCGGACCCCGGGATCGTCCAGCACGTCCGGGTCGCCGTCGTCGGCTCCGGCTTCGGCGGCCTCGGCGCGGCCGTCCGGCTGCGGCAGGAGGGCGTCACCGACTTCGTGGTGCTGGAGCGGGCCGACTCCGTCGGCGGCACCTGGCGCGACAACAGCTACCCGGGCTGCGCCTGCGACGTCCCCTCCCACCTGTACTCCTTCTCCTTCGCGCCGAACCCGGACTGGCCGCGCACCTTCTCCGGGCAGCCCGAGATCCGGGCCTACCTGGAGCGCGTCACCGACCGCTTCGGGCTGCGCCCGCACCTGCGGTTCGGCCACGAGGTGCTGGCCGCCCGCTGGGACGCCGACAGCACCCGCTGGGAGCTGGAGACCAGCCAGGGCCGGTACACCGCCGACGTGCTGGTCGCCGCCTGCGGACCGCTCTCCGACCCCGCCGTCCCCGACCTGCCGGGCATCGCCGAGTTCCCCGGCGAGGTCTTCCACTCGGCCCGCTGGAACCACGACTACGACCTGACCGGCAAGCGGGTCGCGGTCGTCGGCACCGGGGCATCCGCCATCCAGATCGTCCCGAAGATCCAGCCACAGGTCGGCAAGCTGGTGCTGCTGCAGCGCACGCCGCCGTGGGTGATGCCGAGGATGGACCGCGACATCACCGCGCCCGAGCGCTGGCTCTACCGGCGCGTCCCCGCGGTCCAGCGCGGGCTCAGGGCGGCGCTCTGGTCCATCAGGGAGTCGCAGGTCAGTGCGTTCGTCAAGCGTCCCGGGATGCTCCGGGCGGCCGAGCGGCTGGCGCTGCGCAACCTGCGGAGCCACGTCGAGGACCCGGCGCTGCGCGCCGCGCTCACCCCCGACTACCGCTTCGGCTGCAAGCGGGTGCTGCTGTCCACCACCTACTACCCGGCGCTGACCCGGCCGAACGTGGAGGTGGTCGCCTCCGGGCTCAAGGAGGTGCGCGGCAGCACCGTGGTCGCCGCCGACGGCAGCGAGCACGAGGTCGACGCCATCGTCTTCGGCACCGGCTTCCACGTCACCGACATGCCGATCGGCTCGCGGATCACCGGTGCGGGCGGCCGCACCCTGGCCGAGGAGTGGCAGGGCGGCATGGCCGCGCTGCGCGGCACCACGGTCAGCGGCTTCCCCAACCTGCTGATGGTGATCGGCCCCAACACCGGGCTCGGCAACAGCTCGATGGTGCTGATGATCGAGTCGCAGCTGAACTACCTCGCCGACTACCTGCGCCGGCTGGACGCGCCCGGAGTCCGGGCGCTGGACGCCACCACCGCCGCCCAGCGGCGCTGGAACGACGTGGTGCAGCGGCGGATGACCCGCACGGTGTGGAACACCGGCGGCTGCCGCAGCTGGTACCTGGACGCCAACGGCCGCAACACCGTGCTCTGGCCCGGCACCACCGCGGACTTCCGCCGGGCCACCAGGCAGCTGGACCCCGCCGAGTACGACCGGGTCACCGCTCCGGCCGCGGCGCCGAGCGCGCCCGCGGCCCCCGCCCGCGTCTGACCGCCCGCGTCTGACCGCCCGCCCGGATCCGCACCCTCCAACGCAACTGAGAGAGGCAGCACCCCATGTCGCAGAAACGCCCGCTCACCGGTCAGGTCGCCGTCGTCACCGGCGCGGCGCGCGGCGTCGGCGCGGAGCTCGCCCGCGCGCTCGCCGCGCGCGGGGCCAAGGTCGCGCTGGTCGGCCTGGAACCGAAGGAGCTCGCCGCCACCGCCGACAGCTGCGGCCCCGACGCCGCCTGGTGGGAGGGCGACGTGACCGACCTGGCCGGGCTCACCACGACCGCCGCCGCGATCACCGCGCACTTCGGCCGGATCGACATCGTGGTCGCCAACGCCGGCATCGCGGCCGGCGGGACCTTCCTCGACTCCGACCCGGACACCTTCCGCCGGGTGATCGAGGTCAACCTGCTGGGCAGCACCACCACCGCCCGGGCCTTCCTGCCCGCGCTCACCGAGGCGCGCGGCTACCTGCTGCAGATCGCCTCCTTCGCGGCGATGGCCCCGGCTCCGCTGATGACCGCCTACTGCGCCAGCAAGTCCGGGGTCGAGGCCTTCGCGCACGCGCTGCGCAGCGAGGTCGCCAACCAGGGCGTCGGCGTCGGCGTGGCCTACCTCAGCTGGACCGACACCGACATGGTGCGCGGTGCGGACGAGGACCCGGTGATGCGCGACATGCGGGCCGGCCTGCCCTGGCCGACCAACCGCACCGGCGCGCTCGGCCCGGCCGTGGAGCGGATCGCCGACGGCATCGTCCGCCGCTCGGTCCATGTCTACGCCCAGGGCTGGCTGCGCGGCTACCAGCTGATCCGGGGTCAGATCCCGCTGGTCCTGGCCCGGGTCGCGCCCCGGCGGCTGCGGGCGCTGGAGCCCCGGCTGCGGGCCACCGCCGCCGGGCGCCAAGGGCTGGTCGGACGCGGCGGCGCGGCGGACGAGGCGGCCAGGGCCGCCCGTACCCGGGTGGGCGGCTGACGGGAGATCACAACTCTCCTCCTCCGGGGCCGGGGCTTTGCAATGATGGAGCCCGCTTGCCGCGACCGACGAGGAGGAGGCCGACCGTGGCCGGACGACCGGGCCGTGCCCGTACCGAGGCGGTGGACCGCCGGGTCCGGGTGCAGGGCGTACCCGTCGACTCCTACCCGACCGTGCCGCCCGAGGCGGAGCGCGGCCGGGTGCTGCGGGTGACCGTGGTGGGGGAGGACATCCTCCACCACCCCTGCCGGGAGGCGACCGACTTCGGCACGCCGGAGCTGGCCCGGCTGATCGACGACATGTTCCTGACCATGCAGGTCGCCGAGGGTGCGGGGCTGGCGGCCAACCAGGTCGACGTCGACCTGCGGCTGTTCGTCTACGACTGCCGGGACGAGGACGGCGTCCGCCACGTCGGGCACATCCTCAACCCGGTGCTGGACGAACTCGACCCGGCCGAGCGCCGGTTGGTCGAGGACGGCGAGGGCTGCCTCTCGGTGCCCGGCGCCGGGACCGACGTGCCGCGCCCCGACCGGGCCGTGGTGCGCGGGGTCGACCAGCACGGGCAGCCGCTGGTGATCGAGGGCCGGGGCTACTTCGCCCGCTGCCTCCAGCACGAGACCGACCACCTCAACGGCCGGCTGTACCTGGAACGGCTGTCGCGACGGGAGCGGCGGGACGTGCTGCGGCAGATGGAGGAGAACCGCGAGCGGGTCCTGGCCCAGCGCGCCGCCCGGGCGGCGGCCCTGGCGGGGTAGCGGTCGGCCCCCGGCGTTCCCGGGGGCTCAGTCGTCCAGCGCCTGCTCCAGCCCCTCCAGCGCCTCGACCATCAGCCCGGCGTCCAGCTGGACCAGCCGGGCCGGAGCGGTGTGCCCGGCCGTGTCCTCGCGGGCCGGCGCCTCGTCGGCGAGCGGCTGCTCCCGGCCCCACCGCGCGTAGCTCTCGCGGAGGCCGGAGAAGTCGACCGGCTGCTCGGCCCGGAGCGCGTCGGCCGCCCGTGCCGTCTGCTCGGCCAGGGCGTCCGCGAAGCGGGTCGCGCCGGGGACCGGGGCCGCGTCCCGGCCCGGCAGATGGGCCTCCATCAGCATCGCGGTGCGGCCCAGCGCCGCCATCGCGGACCGGACGTCGGCCAACTGCCCGGCGTGCAGCCCATGGTGGCGGACCGGCTCGGCCGCCGCCTGCTCGCTGGCGGTCACCAGCGCGGCCCGGGCCTGCCGGTGGTCCAGCAGGGCCTCGCGCACCGCCGCCGCGCTCTCGGGACCCGGCTCGCCGAAGGCCCGGACGGCGGCCGCCGCGTAGCCGCCCCCGGCCCGGACGTAGGCGCCTAGCCGGTCCGGCAGGGTGACGGTCTGCCAGGTCGGGAAGAGCGCGTAGGCGGCCAGCGCCAGCAGCCCGCCCAGGAGGGTCAGCAGCACCCGCTCCTCGACCGTGCCGGTGATCGCACCGCCGGCCATCGCCAGCAGGAAGACCACGTAGCCGGAGATGAAGGTGGACAGCGCCACGTAGCCGCTGCGCATGGTCAGGTAGCCGCTGCCGATGCACAGCACCGCCAGCCCGGCGCAGACCCAGGGCCCGGGATGGGCCAGCACCACCACCGCCGTGGCCAGGGCCACCCCGAACACGGTGCCGACCAGCCGGGCCACCCCCCGGGTGTAGGTCTGCGAGAAGTCGGGCCGCATCACCATCACCGCCGTCATCGGCGCCCAGTAGCCGTGGTGGACCGGCAGCGACCGGCCGATGACCACGCCCAGCGCCGCCACCACGGCGAGCCGCACCGCGTGCCGGAGCACCGGCGAGGACCAGTTCCAGTGCCGCCGCAGCCCGTGCAGCACCAGCGGGGCCAGCTGGGTCGGCGACGGCCGGGCCAGGTGCCCGGGCGCGGAGGGCCGTCCGGAGACCGGGTCGCCCTGGTCGACCGACTCGACCGCGTCCGCGGCCTCGGCCAGCAGCCCGATCAGCCGGCGGGCGGACTGCCGGCCCGCCCCGTGCAGCACCGGTCCGGTGGTCGGCATCGCCAGCGACTGGTAGGCCCGTTCGGGAACCGGCTGCGGCCGGCCGGTCCGGATCGAGCGGGCGACGGCGTCCAGCATCACCGCGGCCGTGGCCAGCAGCTCCCGGGCCCGGTCCCGTTCCGGCCCCTCCTCGGCGGCGCCGACCCGGGGGTCGGCCATGGCGGCCAGGACCGGCCGCATCCGCTCCGCGTAGGAGCGCATCCCGGCCAGGTCGGCCGGCCGCTTCCGGGCCTGGCCGGCCGAGAGCACCGCGGCCTGACGGGCCGTCATCAGCGCGCCCGGGTCGAAGGGGGCGAAGGGGTCGTGCCGCAGCCGCCGGGCGTAGTCGGCGAGCGAGGCGTAGGCGTAGGCGAGGGCGTCCCGCTGCGCGGCCCAGCGCCGCCACGGCCAGACGGCGGCGAGCAGCGCCTGGACGATGCCGCCCAGCGCGATCACGGTGGCGTGGACGGCCGCCCCGCCGACGTCCTCCGGCAGGGTGACGATGATCAGCATCACCGAGAGGGTCTGGCTGGCCACGATGCCCGGGGTCTGCCCCAGCGCCCAGAGCAGCCCGGCCGCGAACGCCCAGCCGCCGACCACCAGGACGAACAGCCACGGCCAGGGGGAGACCAGGTAGCCCACGAAGGCGCTGAGCGAGAGCCCGGCGGCGGCCCACAGCGCCAGGAAAGGGCGTGGCCGGAAGCTGCGCTGGAAGGTCGCGGTCCCGGCGATGAAGCTGCCGAGCGCGGCCGAGGTGGCGAGCTGCGGATAGCCCAGCGCGAGGGTGCCGAACAGCATGACCGCGACCCCGAGCACCGCCCGCAGCACCTGGACCGGCTCGTTGACCGAGGGTTCGACGTGCAGTCCGGAACGGGCGGCGGACTTCAGGGCCGGTGACCAGGGCATGGCACGAGCCTAGTACCGACCTCCGCAGGTGGGCGGCATGCGAGCGCCGGTCAGCGTGGACGGGTCGGCTACCCCTGGCTGCGGGGGATGCGGCGTTCCCAGCGGCGGTGGAAGAGGACGGCTCCGCCCTCCTCGGCGGTGACCTGGTTGTCGGTCAGGAAGTGGGTGGCGTCGGCGGCGATGGTGGAGCTGGTGGTGACCCGGACGTCCCAGGCGGGCTCCGTGCGGCGCAGCCCGACCGTCCAGCGGGAGGCGGTGCGGGCGCTCAGCGGGTCCTGGTCCACGACGGTGTAGCTCTCCCGGGCGTCCTCGCTGAACTCCAGGCCGTCCGGGTAGACCCGGGTGCCGCCGTAGCGGGGGTCGACGTCGAGGGTCCAGGTGCCGGTGGCCACGTCGCGGGTGACGGTGCGTTCGGGGCCGAGGTCGGCCGGGTCGGCGTACTCGACCGCGAGCGGCGGAGCCTGCTCGGGTTCCGCGAAGGTGATCGGGGCGCGGTCGGCGTCGTGGACCGGGGCCCGGTCCGGGTGGCGGACCGGCAGGACCAGGGCGCTGCCGTCGGGGTCGACGGTGAAGCCGGCGGCGGAGCCCGGGTGCGGCCAGACCCACGGCCAGTAGGCGGAGGAGACGGCGAGCCGCAGCCGGTGGCCGAGCGGGAAGGCGTGGGCGATGCCGACCAGGTCGAAGCGGACGTCCTCGGTGGCGCCCGGCGTCCAGGGCGCGGTGCGGTCGCGGCCGTGCCGGCTGAGCAGGTTGAGCACGCCCCGGGTGACCAGGGTGGAGGAGCCGTCGGGGGCGACGTCGCAGAGCCGGGCGATCACCTGGCCCCGGGTGCCGAGGCTGCTGAGCCGGAGCCGGACCCGGGCGTTGCCGAGGATCTCGATCCGGCGGGCCAGCGGGGCGGAGTCGAAGCAGACCGAGCGGCCGTCCTCCTCGCGCTGGTCCGGCGGCAGGTCGGCGTCGTTGCCGAAGGGGAAGAAGCGTCCGGCGTCGACGCCGGTGTGCTGCGGCGAGGCCACCTGCACCGGCCCCGGCTGGGAACTGCGCAGGGTTCCGTCGAGTCGATAAGTCGTCATGGCGACGGCGGGGGAGGGCCAGGCGTCCTCGCCCAGCCAGCGCCCGGGGCGCTCGGGGTAGCTGGTGGCCGGCGGCACCGACTCGTTCATCCAGGTCCGGAGCAGCGGCTCGGCCATCACCCCGGTGTCCTCGTCCTTGAGCCACTGGTCCCACCAGCGCAGCGTCTCCTGGAGGAAGCCGATGGCCGGGCCGGGCGGCAGGCCCCGGTCGGGGTACTGGTGCGACCAGGGGCCGATGATGCCGCGCATCGGCGCGTCCAGGTGCTGGGCCAGCCGCAGCACGGTGTCCCGGTAGGGGTCGGCCCAGCCGCCGACGGCCAGCACCGCCGCCCTGATGGCGGAGTAGTCCTCGCAGACGCTGCCGTGCTGCCAGTAGCCGTCGCGGGCCTGGTGGTCGAGCCAGGTGTGGATCAGCGGGTCGAGGTGGTCCAGCCGTTGTAGCCACAGCTCCCGCCAGCCGGGACCGGCGTACTCGGGGTCCGGCGGGCGGGCGGCGAAGGCCAGCATGGTGGCCGACCAGGCGTGCATGTCCACGGCCAGCACCGAGCCGCCCAGGTAGTGCACGTCGTTGTCGTAGCGGTCGTCGGTGGAGCAGACGGTGACGACCGCCTTCAGCGGCTCCGGGGCGAGCGCGGCGATCTGCAGGCTGTTGAAGCCGCCCCAGGAGATGCCGAACATTCCCACCCGTCCGCTGCACCAGGGCTGGGCGGCCAGCCAGTCGACCACCGCGACGCCGTCGGCGAGCTCGGTGGCGTCGTACTCGTCGCCGGGCAGGCCGCCGGAGTTGCCGTGGCCGCGCACGTCCACCCGGACCGACGCGTAGCCGTGCCCGGCGTACCAGGGGTGGCGCTGGGCGTCGCGCGGCGCGGTCCAGTCGCTCAGCCGGTACGGCAGGTACTCCAGCAGCGCCGGGAACCGACCGGTGCCGACGGGCCGCCAGATCCGGGCGTAGAGCTCGGTTCCGTCGGGCAGCGGGATCCGGGTGTCCGCGCAGGTCGTCCGGTACGGCAGGTCCTCGCGGTGGCGCACGGCAGGTTCCTTCGCAGCGGTGGGAGTTCGGGAGTCAGTGGACCGGGGCCATGGTGCGGCGCAGCCAGGGCCCGGCGGCGATCACGGCGAGGCCGACCAGGACCACGAAGGCCCCGTTCAGACCGAAGTACAGCGGATAGGACAGCACCCCGTAGAGCTTCACCACCTGCGCCTGCAGCCCGTTGGCCAGGGCCAGCGAGAGGAACCAGAGCGCCATGGCCTGACTGCTGAAGGCGGCCGGGGCGAGCTTGGTGGTGGCGGACATGCCGGTGGTCTCCAGCAGGATGTCGCCGAGGCCCAGCACCAGGTAGCAGAGGATCAGCCAGACGCCGGACATGGTCCAGTCGCCGGTGCGGCCGAGCGTGGCCGGGACCATGATCAGGAACGACAGCCCGCCGAGGACCACCCCGTAGGCGATCTTGTTGGAGGCGTGCGGCTGCCGGGAGCCCAGCCGGATCCAGGTGGCGGCGACCACCGGGGCGAGCACCACCTCGGCCACCCCCAGCACCGAGCCGTACCAGGAGGAGGGGAACTCCCAGCCCCAGAAGTTGGTGTCCGCGTGGTTGAGCGCCAGCAGGTTCATCGTCGAGTAGGACTGGAACAGCACCAGGTTGAAGGCGACCGAGGCGCCGAACAGCACCAGGTAGGGGCGCAGTCGACCGCGTTCCTCGGCGGTGACCTGCGGGCTGCGGAAGAGGAAGGCGAAGTAGCCGATCGGCGCCAGCACCGAGACCGCCGAGATGATGTCGACGGTGAGGTCGAGGTCCAGCACGCCGGTCAGCGCCAGGACGGCGAAGAGCGCGGCGACCGCAGCCGCGCCGTAGCCGATCAGCCGGACCGAGCGGTGCAGCACCTCGGGGGCGACGGCCGACTCGGCGCCGTCCTGACGGCCCGCCAGATGGCGTCGGCCCAGCACGTACTGGACGATGCCGAAGGTCATCCCGACGGCGGCGGCGGAGAAGCCCCAGTGGTAGCCGATCTTCTGGCCGAGCCAGCCGGAGATCAGCGGGCCGAGGAAGGCGCCGATGTTGATGCCCATGTAGTAGAGGGCGAAGCCGGCGTCGCGGCGCTCGTCCTCGGTCGCGTAGAGCTTGCCGACCAGGGTGGAGACATTGGGCTTCAGCAGCCCGGTGCCGATGATGATCAGGCCGAGGCCGACCCAGGTCATCGCGGTGGCGGGGACCGCCATCGCGTAGTGGCCCAGCGCGATGCAGACACCGCCGTAGAGCACCGAGCGGTAGGCGCCGAGGATCCGGTCGGCCAGCCAGCCGCCGGCCACCGAGACCAGGTAGATCATCGTGCTGTAGGCGGCGTAGACGGAGGAGGCCGCGCCGTCGGACATGCCGAGACCGCCCTCGGCGGCCGAGGCGGTGAAGAAGAGGGTCAGGATCGCGGTCATGCCGAGGTAGGAGAAGCGCTCCCACATCTCGGTGCCGAAGAGGGTCAGCAGGCCGTGCGGGTGGCCGAAGAAGGAGCGGTCCCAGTCCTTGCCGCGGTCGGCGCCCCCGTCGCCCGGACCCTCCTCCGGCGTCGGCTCGGGGTCCGCAGAGGTGGCCTCGGTCGCGCTCACGGGGGCTGCCTCCGTTCGGGGCGGCCCGGACGGTCGCGTCACCCGCGAGCCGTCCTGACGAACCGCCACATATCCGACATCTGTCCTCTACGGATAGTAGGGCAGGGTGCCGTGGGCGGCCTTTCGGCGCGTCAGGCGGGTCGCCGGAACGGAGGTTCGTTGGAATGGAGGTTCGCCGGAACGGAGGTTCGTTGGAACGGAGGGGCCCGGCGACGCCGTCAGCGCGGGCGCTCGTTCCAGGCGGCCACGGCCGGCTGCTCGTGCTCGGTGCCGAGACGGCTTATCGTCCCCGTCGCCAGCATGAACAGGGCCCCGGCCGAGGCGGGCAGGCCGAGGTAGCGGGCGGTGAAGACCCGGAGGAAGTGGGCGTGGGCCACCAGCACCACGTCCTGGTTGCTGCGCCGCAGTGCGGCGTCCACGGTGGAGAGCACCCGGTCGGCGCGGGCGCCCACCTGGTCCGGGGTCTCGCCGGGGTGGTCGGCCGGGCCGGGCACGACGCCGTCGTTCCAGAGGTTCCAGCCGGGGCGGGAGCGGTGGATCTCGACGGTGGTGATGCCCTCGTAGCCGCCGTAGTCCCACTCGTGCAGGTCGGGCTCGACCTGCACCGGGTCGAGCCCGGCCAGCTTGGCGGTGTCCCGGGCCCGGCCGAGCGGGCTGCAGAGGGTGAGCGAGATGTCGTGGCCCGCCAGGATCGGCACCAGGGCCCTGGCCTGCCCCTCGCCCTCGGGGGTGAGTGGCATGTCCGTGTAGCTGGTGTGCCGTCCGTCGCGGCTCCACGCCGTCTGGCCATGACGGATCAGGATCACATCGCCCATCGGTCCTCCTCGGTACTGGTCCGCGCCGCGCCGCGGGAAGTCCGGCGCAGGGATCATCCTCACACGGGCGGCTTGCCATCAAGTGTCCGCCCGGGGGACGGGCTGGGGGCGGCGTCGGCGGGGCGTTGACACGGGCGACGGAGCGAAGGCAGACTCGCGCCAAGAAAGTGAAGAGAAGTTCACCAGGCGAACGGAAGCGGTTCCAGACATGGACAAAGTGGTGGCCACGCCGGCGGCGGCCGTGGCGGACATCGGGGACGGCGCCTCGCTGGCCGTCGGCGGCTTCGGCCTCAGCGGTGTCCCCGACGTGCTGATCCAGGCACTGCTGGCGGCCGGGCCCCGGGGACTGCACGTGGTCTCGAACAACTGCGGCGTCGACGGCGGCGGCCTCGGCCTGCTGCTCGCGGCGGGCCGGATCGCCCGGGTCATCGGCAGCTACGTCGGGGACAACAAGGAGTTCGCCCGGCAGTACCTGGCCGGTGAGCTGGAGCTCGAACTCACCCCGCAGGGCACCCTCGCCGAGCGGCTCCGGGCCGGCGGGGCCGGCATCCCCGCCTTCTTCACCCCGGCCGGCGTCGGCACCCAGGTCGCCGAGGGCGGCCTGCCCTGGCGCTACGCCCCCGACGGCTCGGTCGCCGTGGCCTCGCCGGCCAAGGAGGTCCGCAGCTTCGACGGCGGCGAGTACGTCCTGGAGCGCGGCATCACCACCGACTTCGCCCTGGTCCGCGCGGCCAGGGGGGACCGCCACGGCAACCTGGTGTTCCACCGCTCCGCCCGCAACTTCAACCCGCTGTCCGCGATGGCAGGACGGATCACCGTCGCCGAGGTCGAGCAGCTGGTCGAGCCGGGGGAGATCGACCCGGACGAGGTCCACCTGCCCGGCGTCTTCGTCCAGCGCGTCGTCGAGCTGACGCCGGAACAGGCCGCCGACAAGCACATCGAGAAGCGCACCGTCCGCAGCGGCACCAGCACGGAGGCGAGGGGCTGATGGCCTGGAACCGCGAACAGATGGCGGCCAGGGCCGCCCGTGAGCTCACCGACGGCTCCTACGTCAACCTCGGCATCGGACTGCCCACGCTGGTGCCGAGCTTCCTGCCCGAGGGCGTGGACGTGGTGCTCCAGTCCGAGAACGGCCTCCTCGGCGTCGGCCCCTACCCCTACCCGGACGAGGTCGACCCGGACCTGGTCAACGCCGGCAAGGAGACCGTCACCGTCCTGCCCGGCGCGTCGTTCTTCGACTCGGCGCTCTCCTTCGGCATGATCCGAGGCGGGCACATCGACGCCGCGATCCTCGGCGCCATGCAGGTCAGCGCCGAGGGGGACCTGGCCAACTGGATGATCCCCGGCAAGATGGTGAAGGGGATGGGCGGGGCGATGGACCTGGTCCACGGGGCGCGCCGGGTCATCGTGCTGATGGAGCACAACGCCAAGGACGGCAGCCCCAAGCTGCTGGAGTCCTGCACCCTGCCGCTCACCGGCCGCCGCTGCGTCCACCGGGTGATCACCGACCTGGGCGTCCTGGACGTGACCGACGCGGGGCTGGTGCTGGTCGAGACCGCCCCCGGCGTCACCGCCGAGGAGATCGCCGCCCGCACCGCCGCCCCGGTGCGCCTCGCCCTCGCCCTCGCCCCGGAAGGGAGCGCGGCATGACCACCGTCCCCACCCAGGCCGACATCGACCTGGAGATCCAGCAGTACGCCGACCTCGCCGTCCCCGGGCAGGTCCACCCCGACCGGGGCTACCCCCCGTACCGCAGCAGCGTGCTGCGCCACCCCCGGCAGCCGCTGGTGGTGGTCGCCGACCCGGACGCGGTCGAGCTCTCCGGGCCGGTCTTCGGCGCCACCGACATCACCGACACCGACGCCGACCTGACGGTCCAGCACACCGGCGAACCGCTGGGGGAGCGGATCACCGTCAGCGGCCGGGTGCTCGACCGGGCCGGCCGGCCGGTGCGCGGCCAGCTGGTCGAGATCTGGCAGGCCAACGCCTCCGGACGCTACGCCCACCTGCGCGACCAGCACCCCGCGCCGCTGGACCCCAACTTCACCGGCGTCGGCCGCTGCCTCACCGACGACCGGGGCGGCTACCGGTTCACCACCGTCAAGCCCGGCCCCTACCCGTGGCGCAACCACGACAACGCCTGGCGTCCCGCCCACATCCACTTCTCGCTGTTCGGGACCTCCTTCACCCAGCGGCTGGTCACCCAGATGTACTTCCCCGGCGACCCGCTGTTCCGGTACGACCCCATCCTCCAGTCCGTCACCGACGGCGCGGCGCGCGAGCGCCTGGTCGCCGAGTACCGGCACGAGCTGTCCGCGCCCGAGTTCTCGCTCGGCTACCACTGGGACATCGTCCTCGACGGGCCCGCCGCGACCTGGACGGAGGACGGGGAATGACCGACCGTCAGTTGCTGCCCGCCACCGCCTCGCAGACCGTGGGCCCCTTCTACGGCTACGCCCTGCCGTTCACCGGCGGCGGCGAGATGGCCCCCGCCGGGCACCCGGACACGGTGACCTTCCACGGCCGGGTCCACGACGGCGAGGGCCGGCCGGTCCCGGACGCGCTGCTGGAGTTCTGGCAGGCCGCCCCGGACAACTCCCGTGCCGGAGCCCCCGGTTCGCTGCGCCGCGACCCGACCACCGGCGCCGTCCTGGGCCGTCACGGCGTCGACTTCACCGCCTTCGGCCGGGTCGCCACCGACGCCGACGGCCACTGGTCCGTGCGCACCCTGCCGCCGCCCGCCGAGGCCCCCTACCTGGCGGTCTGCCTCTTCGCCCGGGGGCTGCTGCACCACCTCTTCACCCGGGCCTACCTGCCCGGGCACCGCGATCCGCTGCTGGACTCGCTGCCCGCCGGGCGGAGCGCGACCCTGGTCGCCATCGAGGAGCGCGAGCGGGTCCTCCGCTTCGACATCCGCCTCCAGGGTGCGGAGGAGACGGTGTTCCTTGACTTCGCCCACTGACACTTCGCCCACTGACACTTCGCCCACTGAGGCTTCGCCGAGCGGGACTTCGCCCGGCGAGCCCACCGCCGCCGACGGCTACGACGTCGGGCTGCTCTCCCCGGTCCGGGCGGGCAGCCCGGCCGAGTCGGCGACCGGCGACACCGCCTTCCTCCAGGCCATGCTGGATGCCGAGGCCGCGCTGACCCGGGCCCTGGCCGGGCTCGGGCACGCCCCGGCCGCCGCCGCGCGCGCGGTCACCGACGCCGCCCGGGCCGAGCGCTTCGACGTCCGCGACCTGGCGCTGCGCGCCCGGGCCGGCGGCAACCCGGTGATCCCGCTGGTCGCCGACCTCACCGCCGCCGTGGCGCCGGCCGCCCGGCCGTGGGTGCACCCGGGCGCGACCAGCCAGGACATCCTGGACACCGCGGCGATGCTGGTCGCCCGCCGGACGCTGCGGCACCTGCTGGAGGACCTCGACCGCACCGCCGCCGCCCTGGCCCGGCTCGCCGCCGAGCACCGGAGCAGCGCCATGCCCGGCCGGACCCTGACCCAGCACGCGGTGCCCACCACCTTCGGCCTGAAGGCGGCCGGCTGGCGCAGCCTGGTCCTCGACGCCCGTGACCGGCTGGCCGTGGTCCGTGACCGGCTGCCCGCCCAACTCGGCGGCGCCGCCGGGACGTTGGCCGCCTTCCAGGAACGCGGCTTCCTGGGACCCGGCCCGGACGGGGGAGGAGCGGCCCTGGTCGAGGCGTACGCCGCCGAGACCGGGCTGGCCGCGCCCGCCCTGCCCTGGCATGTGCTGCGCACCCCGGTCGCCGAGCTGGGCTGCGCGCTGGCCCTCACCGGCGGCGCGCTCGGCAAGCTCGCCGCCGACGTGCTGCTGCTGGCCCGCACCGAGACCCGGGAGCTGGCCGAGGGCGCCGGCGGCGGCTCCTCGGCCATGCCGCACAAGGCCAACCCGGTGCGGGCCACGCTGATCGCCGCCACCGCCCGGCAACTCCCGTCCCTGGCTGCCACCCTGCTCGGCTCGATGACCGCCGAGGACGAGCGCCCGGCCGGGGCCTGGCACGCCGAGTGGCAGTCCCTGCGCGAGGCCCTCCGGCTGACCGGCGGCGCCGCCCGCGAGGCGGCCCGGCTCGCCGAGGGGCTGCGGGTGTTCCCCGAACGGATGCGGACCGACCTGGAGCTGACGGACGGCCTGATCGTCTCCGAGCGGCTGTCCGTGGCCCTGGCGGCGGCGCCGGGCGCGGCCGGGGGCGGGCGGCGGCCGAGCAGGCCGCCCGCGCGCTCGGCCGGGACGGCGTCCCGTTGCGGCAGAGCCTGTCGCTCGCATCGGAGTTGACCGAGGCTCAACTCGACCTGCTGCTCGACCCGGACGGCTACCTCGGCGCCGCCGCCGCCCTGACCGACCGGGCCCTGCTCCGGACCGCCGCCGTCGCCGACCCCAGCCCCGAGGACGCCCCGTGACCAGCACCGCGCCGAACCTCCCGCACTACCGCACCGACGGGCCGCCGACCGCCCCGCCGCTGCTGCTCGGCCCCTCGCTGGGCACCTCCACCGCCGTCTGGGACACCCTGGTCCCCGCGTTGGCGCGCAGCCGCCGGGTCGTCCGCTGGGACCTCCCCGGCCACGGCGGCACCCCCGTGTCGGTGCTGCCGGACGCCGCGCCGGGCGCGACCACCGTCGCCGACCTCGGTCGGCTGGTGCTGGCCCTCGCCGACGAACTCGGCCTGACGGCCTTCGACTACGCGGGGGTGTCCCTCGGCGGGGCCGTCGGCAGCTGGCTCGCCGTGCACCACCCCGAGCGGATCGCCTCGCTCGCCGTGGTCTGCTCCTCCGCCCGCTTCGGCGAGCCCAGCGGCTGGCAGGAGCGCGCCGCACTGGTCCGCGCCGAGGGCACCGCCCCGGTGGTCGCGACCTCCCCGGCCCGCTGGTTCACCCCGGCCTTCCTCGGCTCCGCCACCGCCGGTCGGCTGGTGGACGAGCTGCGCGCGGTCGACCCGGCCGGGTACGCCGCCTGCTGCGACGCCCTGGCCGGCTTCGACCTCCGCGCCGAGCTGCACCGGATCACCGCGCCCACCCTGGTGGTCGGCGGACGCGAGGACCCGGCCACGCCGGTCGCCCACGCCCGCGAGCTGGTCGACGGGATCCCCGGCGCGAGCCTGGTGGAGCTGGCCGCCGCCGCCCACCTCGCCCCGGCCGAGCAGCCGCAGGCCGTACTGGCCGCGCTGCAGGGGCACCTGGGTGAGCACGACCGCAGCCGGGAGGAGGGCACCGCCGTCCGCCGCGCCGTCCTCGGGGACGCCCATGTCGACCGCGCCGCCGCCCGGACCACCGACTTCACCGCCGACTTCCAGGACTTCATCACCCGCTACGCCTGGGGCGGCATCTGGACCCGCCCGGGCCTGGACCGGCGCACCCGCAGCTGCATCACCCTGACCGCCCTGGTCGCCCACGGCCACCTCGACGAGCTCGCCATGCACGTCCGGGCCGCCCTCACCAACGGGCTCAGCCGCGAGGAGATCAAGGAGGTGCTGCTGCAGAGCGCCGTCTACTGCGGCGTCCCCGCGGCCAACTCCGCCTTCGGCGTGGCGCAGCGGGTGCTGGACGAGATCGACGCCGCCGCTGCGACCGCCCCCGCCGACCCCTCCTGAGGAGCCCTCCTGAGGAGCCCTCCTGACGAGCCCTTCTGACGAGCCCCGAAAGGCCACCACCATGCGTACCACCGTCGGCATCATCGGCGCGGGCCCGGCCGGGCTGCTGCTCTCCCACCTGCTGCACCGCCAGGGCGTGGACAACGTCGTCGTCGAGTCGCGCAGCCGCGACTACGTCTCGCGCCGGCAGCGCGCCGGAATCCTCGAACAGGGCACCGTCGACATCCTCCGCGCCACCGGCGCCTCCGACCGGATGGACCGCGAGGGCCTGCCGCACGAGGGCATCGAGCTGCGCTTCGACCGTGCCCGCCACCGGATCGACTTCCCCTCGCTCACCGGTGGCCGGGCGGTGATGGTCTACGCCCAGACCGAGGTGGTCAAGGACCTGATAGCACTGCGCGAGGCAGCCGGCGACACGGTCCTGTTCGAGGCCGAGGTCACCGCGATCACCGGCACCGAGGCCGGCGACCGGGGCGGTCGGCCGCAGATCCACTACCGGCAGCAGGGTGTCGAGCAGGTCCTCGACTGCGACCTCGTGGTGGCCTGCGACGGCTTCCACGGCATCGGCCGACGCACGGTGCCGGCCGAGGCGCTGCACACCACCGAGCGCAGCTACCCCTTCGCCTGGCTCGGCATCCTCGCCGACGTCCCGCCCTCCTGCGAGGAGCTGGTCTACGCCCACCACGAGCGCGGCTTCGCCCTGCACAGCATGCGTTCCCCCCAGGTCAGCCGGCTCTACCTGCAGGTCGACCCGGACGACAGCATCGACAACTGGTCCGACGAGCGGATCTGGGACGAGCTGGACGTCCGCTTCGCCACCGACGACGGCTGGACCCTGCGACGCGGGCCGATCACCGAGAAGAGCGTCACCCCGATGCGCAGCTTCGTGGCCGAACCCATGCGCCACGGACGGCTGTTCCTGGCCGGGGACGCCGCCCACATCGTCCCGCCCACCGGGGCGAAGGGGCTCAACCTCGCCGTCGCCGACGTCACCCTGCTCGCCACCGCGCTCACCCGGTGGCGGCACCAGGGCGACGAGAGCCTGCTCGACGGCTACTCGGAGACCGCGCTGCGCCGGGTCTGGCGGGCCGAGCACTTCTCCTGGACGATGACCACGCTGCTCCACAGCGACCCGGGCGAGGACGAGTTCGACCGTCGGCTGCGGTTCTCGCACCTCCGCTACCTGACCTCCTCGGCGGCCGGAGCCACCACCGTCGCCGAGAACTACGTCGGACTTCCGTTCGAATAACCAGGGGCGGTCCGGGCGGCGGCGGGCATAGCATCGTGATCATGCCCGCGCCGATGAACCAGCTGTCCGCCGCCGATGCCGAGCGCTACCTGATACGCCTCGGGCTGCCGGTCCAGGGTCCGCCCTCGGTGGCCGGACTGCGGGCCCTCCACGCCGCACATGTCGAGCGGGTGCCCTACGAGACGCTGGAGATCCACCTCGGCCGCCCGACCACGGTCGACCCGCTGGAGTCGGCGGCACGGGTGCTGCGCGGGCGCGGGGGCTACTGCTTCCATCTCAACGGCGCCTTCTCGGCGCTGCTGCGCCGCCTCGGCTACGACGTCACCTGGCACCGGGGCGGAGTGCACGGTTCCCCGTCGGAGCCCGCCCCGGGCGCGGTGGCGACGCACCTGGTGCTCACCGTGGTCTGCGAGGGCAGCCGGTGGCTGGTGGACGTGGGGCTCGGCGACGGTCCGCTCGAACCGCTGCCGCTGCGGACCGGCAGCCACCGCCAGGGCGACATGGCCTACCGGCTGGGACCCTCGGCCGTGGTGCCGGGCGGCTGGCGTTTCGACCACGACCCCAGCGGCACCTTCCACGGGATGGACTTCGCCCCCGCGCCCGCCGGCCCGGCCGACTTCGTCGACCAGCACCGTCACCTGTCCACCTCGCCGGAATCGGGCTTCGTCCGCACCCTCTCGGTGCTGCGCCGGGACGCCCGGGGCGTCGACGAGCTGACCGGCTGCGTCCTCGGCCGGACGACCGGAGCGGCGAGCAGCAAGCGGGAGCTGACCGCGCCGGGGGAGTGGTTCGCGGTGCTGGAGGGCGTGTTCGGGCTGGACCTGGGGGACACCACCCGGCACCAACGCGAGGCGCTGTGGACGCGGGTGCGGGCGAGCCACGAACAGTGGCAGGCCGTGCGTCAGTCCGCCTGACCGTCGCCGAAGCCGTTCGCGTCGCCTCCGTTCGCGTCGCCTCCGCTCGCGTCGCCTCCGCCGATGACGGCGAGGTCCGCCTCGATGCGGTCGGCGGCGGCCCGCAGCGCGGGCAGCAGCGCCTCCCGGGTCGCCTCGACGCTGCCGGAGCCGGCGTGGGTGGAGACGTTGACGGCGGCCACGACCCGGCCCCGCCGGTCGCGGACGGGGACCGCGAGGGAGCGCAGTCCCTCCTCCAACTCCTGGTCCACCAGGGCGAATCCCTCGCTCGCGACGCCGTCCAGCAGCGCGTCGAGCTGCTGCGGCGAGCTGACGGTGCGCCGGGTCGGCGCGTTCCGGCCGAACCCGTGCAGTCGGCCGGCCCGGTCCAGCCGGACGGCCCGCTGCTCCGGCGGCAGGGCCGCCAGCAGCACCCGTCCCATCGAGGTGGCGTAGGCCGGGAACCGGGTGCCGACGGTGATGTTGACGCTCATGATCCGTACCGTCGCCACCCGGGCGACATAGCGCACATCGTCGCCGTCGAGCACCGCCATCGAGGCCGACTCGTGGACCTGGGAAACCAGTTCGGCCAGGTGCGGCTGGGCGAGCTCCGGCAGCGTCAGCACCGAGAGCTGCGCATGGCCGAGCTCCAGCACCCGGGGCAGCAGCCGGAAGCAGCGTCCCTCGGTTGCGGCGTAGCCGAGTTGGACGAGGGTCAGCAGGCTCCGCCGGGCGGTGGCCCGGGACAGGCCGGTGGCCTCGGCGGTCTCGGCCAGGGTGAGGCCGCCGACCCGGGCGCCCAGTGCGGTCAGCACGGCCAGGCCGCGCGCCAGCGACTGGAGGAACTCCGGCCCCAGCTCGTCCTTCGGACCCAGCGTCAGATCGCTTGCCGGCAGCGGGCGTTCGGCCGGGGCCGGGGCGGCGGCCAGGGCCGCCTCCATGGCCGCCGCGGTGGCCCGCATCCGGTCCAGGGCCAGCGCGCGGAGGCTGTCCAGGTCGTGGCGGCTGCTTTGGCTGACCACGCTCAGCGCGCAGACCGTCCGCCCGTCCGGGCCGCGGACCGGGACGGCGAGGGCGAGCAGCCCGGGCTCGATCAGCTGGTCGTCCACGGCCCAGCCGCGCTCGCGGGCGGCCGCGGTCGCGGCGGCGAACTCCTCCTGGCTCGGCGCCCGACCCCGGGAGCGCGGCGGCAGCGCGGGGAACCCGGACTCCAGCGGGTCCTGCTGACGGCGCGCCAGCCAGGCCTCGCGGTCGGCCTCGGTCCAGTCGGCGGCGAACAGCGCGCCCGGGGCGCAGCGCTCCGCCGGGAGCAGGTCGCCCACCCGGAACGACACCGTCATGGTGCGCCGCCGCACGGTCTGGTTGACGAAGCGCACCCCGGTCCGGTCCGGTACGGCCAGCGAGACCGACTCGTCCAGCTCGTCGGCGAGCGCCCGGGCCGGTCGGCCCAGCAGCGCGGGCAGTCCGCCGGCGGAGAGGTAGGCGTTGCCGAGCGCCATCAGCGGCGGGGCGACGGACGGTTCCCGGGGATCGCCGCGCAGGTGGTCCAGCCGTTCGAGGGTGCTGACGATCCGGTCCACGGTCGAGCGGGCCAGCCCGGTCTCCCGGGCCAGGTCGCTGGCGCGGGCCCGGCCGGAGGGCGTGGCGCCGAGGGCGCGCAGCACCGCGAGGCCCCGTTCCAGCGGGCCGACCGCCGACTGCGGCGCGGGCGCGGTGACCGCGGACTCCGGCGGCATGGACGGGTCCTCCTCGGGGCTGCTCAGGGTTGCTGCTGGTCGGCAACGTTACCGGGTCCGGTGGACGGTCCGGAGCGGCCCCTTTCCGCAGTGCACCCGCCCGTCCCCGGCCCGCGCACGGGCGGCGGGCCGGGGACGGACGGGTGACCGGGGGTCACACCTGGGCGAGCGAGCAGTGGTAGAGCTGCTGGCCGGTCACCCCGCCGCCGTAGTCGGCGGTCGGGACCGGTCGGCAGCTGCGCGCGACCCAGGCGGCGGTCCGGGCGGCGGCGGTGCCCGGCGCGGGCCGACCGCCCGTCGGACCGCCCATGGGCCCGTTCACCGGGGCGCTCAGCGGCGCGACGCCGGCCTGGGCGGGCCGGACGCCCGAGGAGCCCGAGTGGCCCTGGGGCGCGGTGGTGAGCAGGACGTAGCGCAGCCGTCCGGCGGCGATGTTCTGCTGGACCGCGTGCAGGGTGGGCGAGGGGACCTCGTTGGTGAAGCCGCCGATCGGCAGCACCGCGGCGCCGGTGGCGAGGATGTACGGCGAGGCCGTCGACCAGCTGGTGGTCGCGAAGAGGTAGCGGGCGCCGCCCCGGTGCGACTCCACATAGGACAGCAGGCCCCGCTGGCTGCCGGTCAGCCGCTGCGAGCCCTGGCCCCAGACGGCGGCCAGCGACTGCTCCTCGGCCTTGGCCGCCGGCGGCAGGTGCTTCGGGCCGACGGCCACCGGGCCGACCGCGCCCATCCCCGACCGGCCGTAGGCCGGATCGAAGACCGAGGCGGTCCAGGCGGCGGGAGCCAGCAGCATCGCCACCAGCGCGACCGCCAGCCCCGCCCGGGCGAACCTGCCGACCAGCAGCAGCACCACCGCGACCAGCGCCAGCAGCAGCAGGACGGGCGCCAGCCAGGGCAGGAACCGGGGGTAGTCGCGGGCGACCACGGCGCCCCAGACGGCGGTGGCCGTCACGACGGCCGGGAGCGCCCAGGCCGCGCGCCCGCCGGCCCGGTGCGCCTGGCGGAGCAGGACCACGCCCGCTCCGCTCAGCGCGGCGAGCGGAGCGGCCACCACGCCCATGTAGTAGGTGTGCCCGCCGACGCTGCCGGCGCTGAAGACCAGCAGGTAGGTGGCCAGCCAGCCGCCCCAGAGCAGGAAGCCGGCCCGCCGCACGTCGGTGCGCGGCGCCCGCCGCCGCTGGTAGAGGCCGAAGACCAGGGCCAGCCCGCCCAGCGGGTAGAGCCAGCCGGTCTGGGAGGCCAGCGGACCGGCGAACATCTTGTTCCAGCCGTCCGGCTGCTGGCCGAAGGCCGGGGTGCTTCCGGCCGTAGTGGCGGCCTCGGCGGTGGCGTGCCGGTGCGCACCGCCCGGCCCGGCCGCGTCGGCCGCAGCGCCCTCGGGTGCGGCGCCGCCGTTGCGGACGGCCGAGATGCTGCCGGTGTCGGCCGCGCTGAGCCCGACCGAGGAGAAGCGGTTGAGGAAGTTGTAGCCGACGACCATGCTCACCGCCGAGTTGTCGGTGGTGCCGTCGACATAGGGCCGGTCGTGGGCCGGCGTCAGCGTCACCAGCAGCACCCAGGAGGCGGACACCGCCAGCGTCACCACCCCGGCGAGCAGCAGTTGGACCACCCGGCGGCGCAGCGCCGGCGGCGCCGACAGCAGGTACACCACGGCCAGCACCGGCAGGACCGCGAACGCCTCCAGCATCTTGGCCTGGAAGGCCAGCCCGACCCAGAGCCCGGCCAGCAGCAGGGTCCGGGTGCTCCCGGAGCGGGCGGCGCGCTGGGTCGCCCCGGCGGCCAGCAGCAGGAGCAGGGTGAACGCCGGGTCCTCCACCGAGGTGCGGAACAGGCCGGCCACGACCGGGGTGAGCGCGAAGGCCCCGGCCGCGAGCAGCCCGGCCTCGACCCCGGCCCAGGTGCGGACGGCGCGGTAGAGGACGAGCACGCTGAGCACGCCCTCGATCGCCTGCGGCAGCGCCAGCGCCCAGGGGTGGAAGCCGAACAGCCGGGCGGAGAGCGCCTGCGGCCAGAGGAAACCGGGCAGCTTGTCCAGCGTGATCGTGTTGCCCGGGTCGAACGAGCCGTACAGGAAGGCCTTCCAGCTCTCGGTCATGCTGCGCACCGAGTCGGCGTAGAAGGGGTGGTACTGGCTGTGGCTGATGTTCCAGGTGAACAGCAGCGCGGCGAGAGCGGCGATCAGTATCAGCGCGACCCGCGCCTGGCGGGGGGTGGTTGGGAGCGGGTCGGTCAGCGGGGGAGGGGTGGGGCGGATCGCCGTCGTAGCCATGTCTGCGAGCCTGACCGCGACTTCCGGCCGGACCAGGGCCGAAACGCCGGAACCGGCAAGATTTTGGACAAGGCGGGTGATTCCTTGAAAGTCACCACACCCGCCTTTTGCCCAAGTTTCGGACGGTGTCGGTCAGCGTCGGTGGTCGGCGGCCCGGCGCGGCATCGACGCCGGGGTGGGGCCGGGACGCGGCCCGGGACGCGGCGCCGGCCCCGGAGCCGGCTTCGGCGCGGGCTTCGGCGTCGGTTTCGGCTGCGCCCCGCCGCGCGGCTGGGCCGCCGGGTGGGGCTGGGCCGCCGGGCGGGGCTGCGCGCCCGGAGCGGGCTGGGCCGCCGGGCGCGGGCGGGCCGCGGCAGCGGTCGGCGGGTCCGGAAGGTGGTCGAGGAAGTCGGCGGACGGGACGAAGCACAGGGTGCCGGTGACGGCGGTCGAGTAGTCGAGCAGCCGGTCGTGCCGCCCGGCCGGCCTGCCGACGAACATGTTCTCCAGCATCTGCTCGGTGACGGCCGGCGAGTTGGCGTAGCCGATGAAGTACGTGCCGAACTCGCCGCGGCCGAAGGAGCCGAAGGGCACGGTCTCGCGCAGGATCCGACGTGCCGTCCCGTCCGGGCCGGTCAGCGAGGTCAGCGCCACGTGCGAGTCGGCGGGCTTGACGCCGTCCGGCAGCTCGATGTTGTCGGACTTGCTGCGGCCGACCACCCGCTCCTGCTCCTCGACCGGCAGCGCCTTCCAGGCCGTCAGGTCGTGCCGGTACTTCTGCACGACCAGGTAGCTGCCTCCGGCGAAGGCCGGGTCCTCGGCGCCGACGAGGACGGAGCCGAGGGCGTCCCGACCGGTCGGGTTCTCCGTGCCCTGCACGAAGCCGAGCAGGTCACGGGTGTCGAAGTAGCGGAAGCCGTGGGTCTCGTCCACCACGGTGACGGCGCCGGACAGCCGGGTCAGGATCTGCGAGGCCAGCTCGAAGCAGGCGTCGGTCCGGGGTGCGCGCAGGTGCAGCACCAGGTCGCCGGGGGTGGCCGGGGCGTGGTGCCGCTCCCCCCTGAGCTCCCGGAACGGGTGCAGCTCGGCCGGGCGCGGCCCGTCGAAGAGCCGGTCCCAGACCTCCGAGCCGAGGCCCGCGACGCAGGCCAGACCGCCCTCCGGGAGCCGGGAGCCGACGGAGCGCTCCAGGCCGGAGAGATCGGCGAGCAGCGAGCGCACCGCCGCCTCGCCGCCCCGGTCGACGGTCAGCACCAGGACGATCGCCGCGCTGGTCAGCGGTGTGACCACCGGCTGTGCGAGGACGCTCGGGGCCGGCTGCGAGCTCCTGGGCTGCGGGCTCCTGGGCTGGGACTCGGTCATGTCACCTCAGCTGATCGGCGGGGGAGTCCCGCGTCCGGTGGGGCTGCGCCTGGCCTCCACCCTGCAGTGCCCGGGCCCGGTGCGCCACTCGGTCCGGGCCCGGTTCCGCACCCGGTGCGGGCGCGGAGCGTCGGCGACAGGCGACACTGGACCAATGACCCTGCCCCAGACGCACGTATGCAACAGTTGTTCGGACGACCCGGTGAGCGGCGCGACGGTGCACGAGGACCTGGTGCTCGGTGCGCCGCTGTCGATGGAGGACCTCGACGAGGCACAGCGGCTGGCACGCTTCGCGGGAAAGTACGCCCACGACGGCTGTCGGGTGACCGAGGTCCGCCGGGCGCCCGCCGAGGGCGTCCGCGGCTACGCCTGGCTGGTCCGCTTCACCGAGGAGGCCGCCCTCGGGTGACCGGCCTGCCCGGCCGGGCGCCCGTTCGGGTGAGGTCGGGTCAGCATCACTCTAATGGGTGGTAATTGGGCGCACTCCCGCCACTCGCCCCCCGGGGCCCACGCCCCGAACACTACGGTCTCCCTGAGTCGGACTCGGCTTGGCTCAGGGAGGACATCAGTGGCTAACGCCTGGGATTCTGTCGGCTCTGCGGACTACGGGAACGGGCGGGCCGCCACGGGCGGCAGCCCCGGATCGGCCCTGCGGCCACCGATTCTGGCCTCCTGGGAGCGGTGCCGGCAGCAGGGACTCGACGGACGCCTGGCCGAACTCCCCTACCTGCCCGACCTCGACTCCGAGGAGCAGCTGCTGCTCGCCTCCGGTCCGGTCGTCGAGCGGCTGCACAGCGCGCTGGCCGGGACCAGGCAGAACGTGCTGCTCACCGACGGCAGCGCCCGCGTCCTGATGCGCCGTACCGCCGAGGCCTCGCACAGCCGGGGGCTGGACGCGGTCCAGCTGGCCCCGGGCTTCAGCTATGCCGAGGGCGTGGCCGGCACCAACGCCATCGGCACGGTGCTGATGGAGAAACGACCCTGCAATGTCCTCGGCAGCGAGCACTTCGTCGACCGGCTCAAGTCCTTCACCTGCTCGGCGGCGCCGATCCGGGACCGGATCACCGGGGCGATCCGGGGCGTAGTCGACCTCACCTGCCTGCACCGGGACTCCAATCCGATGATGTCGGCCCTGGTCAGGGAGGCCGCCGCGGCCATCGAGCAGCGGCTCTTCGACCAGTACGGCCGCCGGGAGCAGGAGCTGCTGGAGAGCTTCCTGCTGGCCGGCGGCGTCGGCCGGGGCCAGGCCCGGCTGGGCCGGGGCGACCTGGAACGGCTCCGCGACCGGGCGGCCGAGCTCGTGGCCAGGGCGAGAGCGGACGTGGTCGAGGTCCCGCTCTCGCACGGGCGCAGAGCCGTGCTGGTCTGCCGACCGGTCGACGGACCCGAGGGCCGGACCGTCCTCGCGGTCGAGGCCAACCTCGGGGACGGCGGGACCGGCCGGCTCCGGTTCGGCGGCGCCCTGCACCCGGACGCGGTGGGGGACTCGATGCGGGAGAAGCTGCGGGAACCGGTCCGGGAGCCGGTGCCGGAGTCGCGGCGGCAGGCCGGCCGGCTGCTGATGTTCGGCGACCCCGCCGTCAGCAGGCACGCCGTCGCCGCCCGGCAGCGCCTGGCCCTGCTCTGCGACGCCGGCCTGAACATCGGCACCACCCTGGACATGTGGGTCACCGCCGAGGAGTTCACCGCGGCCGTGGTCCCCCGCTTCACCCAGTACGCCACCGTCGACCTCGCCGCCTGGGTGCTGGACGGCGACGAGACCGCCCCTGCCGCCGCGCTCAAGCTCCGGCGCGGTGCGGAACGGACGCTGCACGACGCCGAGGGCGATCCGCCGCACCCGACCGGCCAGACCGTCCACTACCCGCCGGAGAGCCCGCAGTTGCGCTGCCTCCGACACGAGCGGCCGGTGCTCGACGGCGAACTGACGGACAGTCGGACCGACGGGCCCGGCCGCCCCGGCCAGGGGATGCGCTCGGCCCTGGCGCTGCCGATCCTGGCCCGGGGTGCCGTGCTCGGGGTGGTGACCCTCTACCGCTGCCGGGAGGCCGGCCCCTTCCACGAGGACGACCTGGCCCTCGCCGAGGAACTGGTCGCCCGCGCCGCCCTCTGCCTGGACAACGCGCGCCGCTACGCCCGTGAGCACACCCTGGCGCTGACGCTCCAGCGCAGCCTGCTGCCCCGGGCCCTGCCGGAGCAGAACGCGGTCGAGGTCGCCCACCGCTACCTGCCCGCGCAGGAGTCCGTCGGCGGCGACTGGTACGACGTCATCCCGCTGTCCGGCGGCCGGGTCGCCCTGGTCGTCGGCGACGTCGTCGGCCACGGCATCCACGCCGCCGCGACCATGGGCCGGCTGCGGACGGCGGTCCGCAACTTCTCCGCGCTCGACCTGCCGGCCGACGAGCTGCTCGGCCACCTCGACGCCCTGGTCGACTCCATGGACCAGGAGGAGACCGACGACCACGGGCACACCGGCATCATCGGCGCGACCTGCCTCTACGTCATCTACAACCCGGTCACCGAGTACTGCACCATGGCCAGTGCGGGCCATCTGCCGCCGGCCGTGATCACCGGTGACGGCCTGGTCGCCTTCCCCGACGTCCACGCGGGACCGCCGCTCGGCCTGGGCGGCTCCACCTTCGACGCGGTCGAGTTCGCCCTGCCCGCCGACAGCCGGATCGTCCTCTACACCGACGGGCTGATCGAGGACCGCCGCCAGGACATCGAGGCCGGCCTCGCCCGGCTCGCGGTCTCCCTCGCCGGGCCCCGGCGCTCGCCCGAGAAGCTGTGCGAGGCGGTGATCAGGGAGCTGCTGCCGGAGCCCTCCGGCGACGACGTCGCGGTGCTGGTGGCCCGGGCCCGGGCCACCGACCGGCGTTCGCTGGCCCGCTGGGTCGTCCCGATCGAGCCCTCTGCGGTCGCCGCCGTGCGCGCCGCCGCCACCCGGCAGCTGCTCGCCTGGGGGCTCGACGACGCGGTCTTCACCACCGAACTGCTCGTCAGCGAGCTGGTCACCAACGCCATCCGGCACGCGACCGGCCCGGTCGAACTCCGGCTGCTCCGTGACCGCACGCTGATCTGCGAGGTCGCCGACGGCAGCAGCGTCTCACCCAGGCTGCGCCGGGCCCGGATGACGGACGAGGGCGGACGCGGGCTGTTCCTGGTCGCCCAGCTCGCCCAGCGCTGGGGCACCCGCTACACCAGCACCGGCAAGGTCATCTGGGCCGAGCAGCCGCTCCCGGGCCCCGGCCCCCGCCCCTCGGCCTGAGCCCGACGGGGTCACTGGGCGTCGGCGCGCTTCTCCAGGCGGGTGCCCCGGCGAAGGGGGAGCCGGCCGCCGGCCGCGCGCCCGGCCCCGAGTTGATCCGGTGGCTGCAGCAGGTGCGCCGAGCGGGCCGCGCACGAGAGCTCGTGCGCGGCCCGCTCCGGGTGGTCCGTCAGTCCCCGAGGTCGCTCAGGAACTTGTCGGTGTATTCCAGCGGTGTCGTGCTGGAGAGCGAGTTGCAGGTGGGGGAGGCATAGGTGTCGGAGCAGGGCGTGTCCCGGTCCAGCGACCAGTAGTGCAGCCCGGCCAGGCCGTTGCTGACCGCGTACGAGGTCAGCGTGTCCACGTCCGCGGTGGTGAAGGTCTCAGTCGTGGCGTCGTTCATGCCGATCATCGGCGTGACGGCGATCTTGCTCGCCGGAACTCCGTAGGTGTGTTCGAGGTTCTTGACCGCCTGGATCGCCGACTGGGCCATCTCGCAGCTGCCGGAGGAGACGACGCACACGCTGCTGGAGGCGTTGCCGTAGTCCATGGTCATCAGATTGATGACGTAGCTCTTCAGGCTGGAGCCGAGCACCGCCTGGACGACCTCGTTGCCGAGCGAGTTCACTCCGCCGTAGCTGCCGTCGGACGCACCCAGCGTGGCGAGCGTGAAGGAGAACTGCAGCTTCGGGTACTGCGCCTGTGCTCCGGCCGCGGCGGCGACCAGGTTCTGGATGTCCGACTCGCTCTGACCGCCCTCGATGTCGAAGTCGATGCCGACCAGGTTCGGGCTGGCGTAGCGGGCGATGAAGGAGTCCATGCCGGCCGCCGAGGCGCAGGTGAAGGTTCCCGCCGCACCGCCGGTCGACACGACGTAGTTCAGGTTGGCGGCATGGAGTTGGGGCACGTTCTCAGCGGCCCAGTCGGCACCCGAGACGCCTCCCCAGGTCTCGCTGCCGCAGGAGCCGGTGGCGAACGCCAGCGTGAGCGCGGGCAGCTTCGGGACGTACTGCGAGACCAGGCTCCCGGAACCCACTACCGGCAGGTCGGACCCGGTCACGGCCGACTGCATCTGGTAGGTGTTCCAGTTCATGTTGATGGTGACGTCCTTGTACGGGCTGAAGAGCAGGCCGTTCACCGAACCCGTTCCGGTGCCGGTCCCTCCGCCTCCCCCTCCGCCACCGCCCGAGGATCCGCCGGTGCACGCGCCGTCGGAGGTCCACGGTTGTCCGGAACCGCTTCCGCCGTTGTTGGTCGCCGGGTCGTTGCCCTCGGTCCAGTAGTTGGCGGTGTACTCGGTCCCGTTCTCGCTGGCCTGCTGGCCGGCGGTGTAGACGGTGGTGGGACTCCATGCCGCGGCGCAGGTGGTGGCCGCCTGTGCGGAGGGCGCCGAGGCCAGCGCGAGGACCGATCCGCCGACTGCCAGCCCGAATGTCGAGCCGACTGTGAGTGCTGTGTGAAGAATCCGTCTTCCGACCCGCATGAACCCTCCAAAGGGGAGAGGAGCTGTGGCGATTGCGCGCCTCACCGAGCCGGTGGACCGGCAGGGTGACCACTTTGTACGTGCGGTGCACGGATTGGTCAAGACCATTCGCATGGATTGGTACAGACCTATTGGCGGAGCCCGTGACCGGGAGGCCGAGTTCGGCGGGATCGAGCGAGCGGCTTTGCCGCCATTGGCGCTTCATGGAGTTCGCCGGCGACTGCCGGGGCGAACTGCGCTCCGAGTGCGGCGGAGAAGGAACTCGTCCGGGTCGACCGGTGGACGGAATCCCGGCCGGAACTCGAATGACCTCCGCCCTCCGGGGCGGATCGGCTCAACGGACCGCGGATCCCTTTTGAAACTGACTTGGGCCCCCGATCAGGATCGGGGGCCCAACTCGTGAATACTTGCAGGCCGCTCTCGTGAGCGACCCCGCTGTGCGCGAGGGGGGACTTGAACCCCCACGCCCCGAAGGGCACTAGCACCTCAAGCTAGCGCGTCTGCCATTCCGCCACCCGCGCATCGGGTGTGTCCGCCCGGCGTTCCCGTCGTGCTGACATGGATAACCATAGCAAAGATCAGCCAGGGTTCCGAACCTGTTATCGGGGGCGGGACCTGCGCATACGTCCGGCGGGCGCGGCCCGTGGAGCAGTCGTGGGGGAGGATGGAGGGAGCGCGCCCGGGGGGATGCCTGGGGGCGGACCAGGGAGAGAGGCTGACCAGCGTGACTGAGTCGAGTGCGGTACCTGCGGCGAGCCCGAGCTTCGGCGAGAGCGAGGTCGTCGACCTCTGCCGGGATCTGATCCGGATGGACACCAGCAACTACGGCGACGGCTCGGGGCCCGGTGAGCGGGTGGCGGCCGAGTACGTGGCCGAGAAGCTCGCCGAGTTCGGCCTGGAACCGGAGATCTTCGAGTCGGAGCGGGGCCGGGCCACCACCATCGCCCGGATCGCTGGCGAGGACCGCTCCCGGCCGGCCCTGCTGATCCACGGGCACACCGACGTCGTCCCGGCCAACGCCGACGACTGGACCCACCACCCGTTCGCGGGCGAGGTCGCCGACGGCTGCGTCTGGGGTCGCGGCGCGGTCGACATGAAGGACATGGACGCGATGACCCTCGCGGTCGTCCGCGACCGGATGCGCAGCGGGCGGAAGCCCCCGCGCGACATCGTGCTGGCCTTCCTCGCGGACGAGGAGGCGGGCGGGGTCTTCGGTGCGCACCACATGGTCAAGAAGCACCGCGAGCTGTTCGACGGGGTGACCGAGGCCATCGGCGAGGTCGGCGGCTTCTCCTTCACGGTGAACGAGAACCTTCGGCTCTACCTGGTGGAGACCGCCGAGAAGGGCATGGAGTGGATGCGCCTGACCGTGGACGGCACGGCCGGGCACGGCTCCATGACCAACAAGGACAACGCCATCACCGAGCTGTGCGAGGCGGTCGCCCGGCTCGGGCGGCACCGGTTCCCGGTCCGGATCACCAAGAGCGTCCGGCACTTCCTGGACGAGCTCTCCGACGCCCTCGGCGTCGAGCTCGACCCGGAGGACATGGACACCACCCTGGAGCGGCTCGGCGGGATCGCCAAGCTGATCGGGGCGACGCTGCGGAACACCGCGCAGCCGACCATGCTCGGGGCCGGCTACAAGGTGAACGTGATCCCCGGCCAGGCCACCGCCCACGTGGACGGGCGCTACCTGCCCGGCTTCCGGGACGAGTTCCTGGCCGAGCTCGACGGCGTCCTCGGCCCGCGGGTGCGGCGGGAGACGGTGCACGCCGACAAGGCGCTGGAGACCGACTTCGACGGACGGCTGGTCGAGGCGATGCAGCAGGCCCTGGTCGCGGAGGACCCGATCGCCCGCGCCGTGCCCTACTGCCTCTCCGGCGGCACCGACGCCAAGTCGTTCAGCGAGCTCGACATCCGCTGCTTCGGCTTCGCCCCGCTGCGGCTGCCCCCGGAGCTCGATTTCGCCGGGATGTTCCACGGCGTGGACGAGCGCGTCCCGGTGGATTCGCTCACGTTCGGCGTCCGGGTACTGGACCGCTTCATCGACGCCTGCTGAGGCCACGGCCGCATTCTCCCTGCTGGGCCCGCCCGCTCTGGTACTCCGGGGCGGGCGGGCCCGTTTTCCGGGTCGTTCCGTTCGTGGGCTCGAACGTTTCATGGGATGAGCGCATGGTCGCTCAGTCGTACGCACATATCACCGGTACGGGTGAATGCCATGCGCCACTCGTGCCCCATCCGGCCCAGTCTCGTTCACCCATATGCAGGCCGCCGAACGGGCTGCAACGTCTACAAAGGAGGACTTCATGCAGGTGAAGAAGATCGTCGCCGTTGTCGCGGCCACCGGTGGTCTGGTTCTGGCCGGCGCGGGTGTCGCCTCGGCGCACGGCGCTCAGGCCGAGGGCGCTGCCTGGGACTCCCCGGGCGTGCTGTCCGGCAACAACGTCCAGGTGCCGGTGCACATCCCGGTGAACGTCTGCGGCGACACCGTCAGCGTCATCGGGCTGCTCAACCCGGCCTTCGGCAACAACTGCCAGAACTTCTGACGGAATGTCCGGCGGAGCCCCGTGAGCGGCTTCCGTCGGATGTCCCGGGTATTTCCCGGATGATTCCGGGTCTCTGACGACATACGGTCCCGGGGGGCGATCAGAGCCCTCCGGGACCTCGCCTTTTCAGGGCGGAGTCTTTCCGGATCGGAATCGAACCTCACCCGGACGAATGAATCCGACTCCGGGAAGGACACGCCGGGAGCGGCCACTCGTTACGGAGAGTGGCATGTCAAACGCTTCGCAAGTAATGAAGACAATCTGAGGGCAGGGCAATTCATGCGACAATCTGCCACGCGTGGTCTCCTCACGGTCATGGCGACCGGGAGCGTACTCGCATCCACCGCCGGCTACGCCTATGCGGACGCCGGTGCGATCGGTGCCGCCAGTGACTCCCCGGGCGTGGCCTCGGGCAACACCGTGCAGGTCCCGGTCTCGGTGCCGATCAACGCCTGCGGGGACACCGTGAACGTGATCGGACTGCTCAACCCCGCCATGGGCAACTCCTGCGAGAACGGCTCGCACCACGGTGGGGCGAGCGGTGGCTCCGGCTACCACAGCGGCTCCGGTCACCAGGGCGGCTCCGGCTACCAGGGTGGTTCGGGCAGCCAGAGCGGTTCGGGCAGCCAGGGCAACTCGGGCGGTCAGAGCGGTTCGGGCAGCCAGGGCAACTCGGGCGGGCCGCACCACGGCGGCTCCGGAGCGGGCGGCAGTGCGGCCGCCGGCCAGGCCTCGGGCTCGCCGGGCGTGGGCTCGGGCAACAACGTCCAGACGCCGGTCTCGGTGCCGGTCAACGCCTGCGGCGACTCGGTGACCGTCATCGGCGGGCTCAACCCGGTCTTCGGGAACCACTGCGCCGTCCACGGCAGCCCCTGGACGCCCGGCGCGCCGGTTCCGCCGCCGCACTGCTCGTGTGCCCCGCCGTCGACCCCTCCGGTCACGCCGCCGACCCACCACAGCCCGCCGCCCCCGGTGGTCACCCCGCCGAAGGCCGCGCCCCCCGCGTCGGTGCTGCCGGTGACGGAGCACCCGGCCCCGCCGCAGACGGCCGTGCTGGCCTCCACCGGTGCGGACGGCGTCGACGTGCTGGCCCCGACCGCAGCCCTGCTGGTGCTCGGCGGCGGCGTCCTCTACCGGCGGTCGCGTACCTCCCGCCGCTGACCCGGCGGGAGCGGCAGCGCCGGAGTGGGACAGGGGCGGTGCGACCGGTTCGTCGCACCGCCCTTTGATGTCCGCCGGGTCGGCTGTCCGTTCAATCGGCCGACCGCTCAGTCGTAGAGGTGGTCGCTCAGCATGCTCCAGCCCCGCACCTGTCGGATGATCTTCCTGCGCAGTACGACCTTGCGCCGGCCGTCCGGGAAGAGCCGGAGCCGGTCCAGCTCCCAGTGCCCGTACTCGGCCTCTTCGGTCAGGAGTCGGCGCGCCTCGTTCCGCGAGACGTCGCGCGGCAGCAGCAGCGAACGGAACTCGTATTCGGGCTGTTGGACGATTTTGGACGGGACCAAGATGTTGCCTCCTGCAGAACGATCGTAGGCAAGCCTACGACTGACGGATCTGACAGGGGTTCAGCCCGATGCCGAACCTGGTCAGCACAGGTTGCCACGATCCCCCCGCCGGGCGACAGACCTCGGTCGGGTGACGTCGGCACACCCCCGCGAAAGCAGCCCCGGAGGCCCTGGCGCGAAACGGAGATCGGGTCCCAGTTCCACCCGAATCGGCCCGGAGGCGTTAACTTCTGTGCACTGCGGGCCCAAGTGCGGATAGCGTCTGCCTCATGTCTGATGTCGAGCAGCCCACCATCGCCGAGGTACGCAGCGCAGCGGAGGCAGTCAAGGCCGCAATCGACCGCCATCTGGCGGCCGTGGAGGCCCGTACGGGCGAGAACGACCCAGGGGTGCTCGACGCCTACGAGGCTCTCGCGCTGGCCGCCGACGCCTACGACTCGGCGCTCTACGACGTGTACGACGAGGTCACCCCGTTCGAGGTGCCGAACCGCAGTGACGTCTCCGGATTCCCCGACCCCGACGAGCCCGAGGCGATCAGCGTGCTGATCCGCCGCGACTACCAGATCACCGACCCGCTGCGGCTCCGGGCGTCCGCGCTGAGCGTGGACAGCGGGCCCGAGGCGGCGGCCGGGGTCAGCTCCGCCCTCGCCGCGCTCTTCGCCGAGTTCGAACCGGACGAGATCGCGGGCCGGGCCGAGGAGTTCGGCCTGGAGGAGGGCGACTCCACGCTCTGGGTCAGCGCCGCCAATCTGGCCGAGCCCGGCGAGTGGCTCGCCGAGCCCTTCGAGGACGCCGACCCGGAGCTGCTGATCTGCCGCTTCGACATCAGCGAGTTCTACGACGACGAGTTGGAGGCGCTGGACCCGGAGCTCTGAGGCCCGGAGCTCCGGGTTTCGCAGCTCCCGGGAATCGCGGCTCAGCCGTCGAGGTCGGCCCGCTGCTCGGCCAGGATGCCGCGCAGCCGGGTCGTCCTCGGCCTGGCCGGGACGGCGGCCACCGTCTCCGGCAGTGCCGGGCCGACCGCGTGGACCACGGACAGGTGCCGCTCCGCCCGGTTGAACGCCGCATAGACCCACTGCCGGGTCAGCTCCGGCGCCGCCTCCGGCGGGAGCAGCACCACCACGGCCGGCCAGCGCCGCCCGGCGGCCTGGTGAGCCGTCAACGCCCAGCCGTGCCGGAGCGACCCGGCCACCTGCTCGCGCGGTACCCGCAGCTCCTGGCCCTCGCAGTCCAGTACCAGGCCCTCGGGGCCGCCCGCGCGGACCGTGGCCGGCCGGGCAACGCCGGGAGCGGGGGAGTGCACCACCAGGTCGTCCTGGTCGTAGCCGCCGAAGGCGCCGGGACCGGGGTTGAGCCGCTGCTTGAGCGCGGCGTTCAGCGCCCGCGTCCCGGCCTGGCCGCCGTGCCCGGGGGTCAGCACCCGGACCTGCTCGGCGGGGATCCCCAGGGCGCGCGGGATCGAGTCGAAGACCAGCTGCAGCGCCCGGTGCGCGGTCTCGGCGGTGTCCCGGGCCGTGACGATCACGACCTCCTTGTCCGGGGCCTCCACCGGCAGCAGCTCGCCGATGCCCACGCCGGAGACCAGCTCGCCGATCGGGCCGAAGTCGGGCGTCCTGGACGCCACCGCCGGGCAGCTCTTGGCGGCCAGCAGGTCGGCGAAGACCCGTCCCGGACCGGCCGACCACAGCTCCGCCGGGTCGCCGCTGAGCACCAGCCGGGCGCCGTCGGCGATCGACTCGACCAGGGTGGCGGCGGTCTCCGCGTCCAGCGCGGGGGCGTCGCAGACCACCAGCAGGTCGAGGGCCAGGGTGCCGTCGGCGGACCGGCCGGGGCCCTCGGCGCCGGCCAGCAGCCCGGCGAGGGTCGCCGCGTGTTCGTCGGCGAGCCGGCGGCGGCCGTCCTCGGTCGAGGCGGTGATCCAGGCGCGCAGACCGAGCGCGCGCGCCGCGCGGACCAGCGCGACCGGTTCGGCGCGCGCGGCGACGCCGCCGGTGTGCAGCACCAGTCCGGAGTCGGCGACGGCGCGGATCAGCGCGGTGGCGGAGGACGAGGGCGCCGCCTCCGCCGCCCCGGCCCAGTCCAGCTCGGCCGGGGCGTCGGCGTCGGCGTCGGTCCCGAGCCCGGTGTCGAGCTCAGCCTCAGCGTCGGTCCCGGCCTCGTCGGTCCCGGCCTCGACCTCCGCCTCAGCTTCAGCCTCAGCCTCAGCCTCAGGGTCGGTCGCAACGGGGCGGGGATCGCCCTCGAAGGTGGACAGCAGCCGGACCAGGCCGTCGGCCAGGCTCTCCTCGGCCAGCGCGAGCCGGTCCAGCGCCAGCAGCACCCGGACCGGGGGCTCCTCGTCCTCTTCGGCGTCCGACCGGTGGCTGCCCGGTCCCGGCGGCTCCTCCTCCTGGAAGGCCATCACCTGGCCCTCGCCGAGGATCGCGGCCAGGGCCGCAGCGGCGTCCGGCACGCCCTGCTTCTCCAGTCCGGCCTGCAACTCGGGCAGCTCCACGGCGGTGTGGCCGCGCAGCGCGGCCTGCTCCAGCAGCCAGACCGCCAGCGCCTGGGCGCGGCGCTCGTCGCCGGGGGTGCACTCGGCCCCGAGCAGGCCCCGGGCGAAGCCGTCGGCGTGCTCGGGCCGGACCCCGGCGACCGCCAGGATCGCCCAGGGGTCCTCCCGGAGCAGCTTCGGCGCGCCCTCGCCCAGGGTCGCGACCACGGCGTCGACCAGCTGGGCCGGGGCGCCGCCGGCCGCGAGCACCTCGGCGGTGGCGCGCAGCGCCTCGGTCCGGTCGCCGGCCGGGGGCGCGGACTCGCCCGGACCCACCGCGCGCATCGCCTCGGCGAGCGCGGCGGCGTCTGGGCCGCTGGGGGTGCCGGGGGCGCTGGGGTCGGGCACGGCAGCGGCGGCGGCAGTGAGGTCGGCGGCAGCGGTCTCGGCGGTGGCAGCCTCGGCGGTCGCCACGGGCGCGGTGGCTGCGGGTTCTGCGCTCTCCGGGGTCACAGCACGCTCCAGTCCTGGTCGGGGTAGTAGTGCACGGGCGCGGAGATGTCGTCGAGTGCCCGGTGGATCTCCTCCGGCAGCGTAAGGGACTCCACTGACAGCGCCGCCGCGAGCTGGGCGGCGGTGCGGGCGCCGACGATCGGGGCGACCACTCCGGGCCGGTCGCGGACCCAGGCGAGGGCGACCTGGAGCGGGGTGACCCCGAGCCCGTCGGCGGCGGTGCCGACCGCATCGACGATCTTGCGCCCCCGCTCGTCCAGGTAGGGCTGGACGAAGGCGGAGAAGTAGGGCGAGGCCCCGCGCGAGTCCGGCGGGGTGCCGTGCCGGTACTTGCCGGTGAGCACGCCGCGCCCGAGCGGGGAGGCGGCGAGCAGCCCCATCCCGCTGTCCAGGGCGGCCGGCAGCACCTCCCGCTCTATGCCGCGCTGCAGCAGCGAGTACTCCATCTGTGTCCCGGCCAGGGGCGTGCGGCCGGGTACCGCGCGCTGCCAGGTCGCGGCCTTGGCCAGCTGCCAGCCGCAGAAGTTGGAGACCCCGACATAGCGGGCCCGGCCGCTGCTCACGGCCAGGTCCAGGGCGTGCAGGGTCTCCTCGGTGGGGGTGTCCGGGTCGAAGGCGTGGACCTGCCAGAGGTCGACGTGGTCGGTGCCGAGCCGGCGCAGCGAGGCGTCCAGGGCGGCCAGCAGGTGGCCGCGCGAGCCGTCGAAGCGCCGGTCCCGGTCGGGCACGCTGCCGGCCTTGGTCGCGATGACCAGCTCGGAGCGCGGGACCAGGTCCTCCAGCAGCCGGGAGAGCACGTACTCGGCCCCGCCGTCGGCGTAGACGTCGGCGGTGTCGACCAGGGTGCCGCCGGCGTCGACGAAGGTCTTGAGCTGCTCGGCGGCGTCGTGCTCGTCGATGTCCCGGCCCCAGGTCATGGTGCCGAGGCCGATCCGGGAGACGCGGAGCCCGGTCCGGCCAAGGTGTCGAAGTTCCACAGGAGCAACCCTTTGCAGTTCCGGACGGGCTGCGGGCCCGCGCTGTGCCTGGGCCCGGGGCGTGCCCCGGGCTAACCGCATCGTAGGGGTGGAGGGGGCGGTGACGGAGGGTCGGAACACGCCGCACCGTGTCGTACCCGTCAGTAGCTTTTCCGGCGGCGGCCCGGCTAGGCTCAGCGGCAGCGCCGCCGGTCGAACCGGCGGGACTGACCAACGGAGGCTGCACCGTGCGACTGGGCATCAATCTCGGCTACTGGGGCATCGGGCTCGACGCCGACAACATCACCGTCGCCCAGGAGGCGGACCGCCTCGGCTACTCGGTCTGCTGGGCCGCCGAGGCCTACGGCTCCGACGCCGCCACCGTCCTCTCGTACGTCGCGGCCAAGACCGAGCGGATCGACGTCGGCTCGGCGATCTTCCAGATCCCGGCCCGCACCCCCACGATGACCGCGATGACCGCGGCCACCCTGGACGCGCTCTCCGGCGGACGCTTCCGGCTCGGCCTGGGCGTCTCCGGACCGCAGGTCTCCGAGGGCTGGTACGGCGTCAAGTTCGACAAGCCGCTGGCCCGCCAGCGCGAGTACATCGAGATCATCCGCAAGGCCCTGTCCCGGGAGCGGGTCAGCCACCAGGGCGACCACTGGACGCTGCCGCTGCCCGGCGGCCCCGGCAAGGCGCTCAAGCTCACCGTCCACCCGGTGCGCGAGCGGATCCCGCTCTACATCGCCGCGATCGGCCCGAAGAACCTGGAGCTGACCGGCGAGATCGCGGACGGCTGGCTGGGCATCTTCTTCGCCCCCGACCAGGCCGGCCTCTCGCTGGACCCGCTCCGGGCCGGCCGCGCCAAGTCCGGCCTCACCCTGGACGGCTTCGACGTCGCCCCCAACGTCCCGATCGCGGTCACCGCGACCGACGGCGAGGCCGACCTGGCCGCCGCCGCCGACACCCTGCGCGACTTCACCGCGCTCTATGTCGGCGGGATGGGCAGCAAGGAGCAGAACTTCTACAACCGGATCACCCGGCGGATGGGCTTCGAGCAGGCCGCCGACGAGATCCAGGAGAAGTACATGGCACGGGACAAGGTCGGCGCCGCCGCCGCCGTCCCGCAGCAGCTGATCGACTCGACGGCGCTGATCGGCACCCGCGACCGGATCGCCGACCGGCTGCGCGCCTACGCCGACGCCGGGGTCACCACCGTCAACCTGACGCCCACCGGTTTCACCCTGGAGGAGCGGACGCTGGCGCTGCGCACCGCGGTCGAGGCGGTCGAGCAGGCCGGCCTCGCCTGATCCCGGCAGGATGTGCGGCAGGACTCCTGGGGGAACTCGCCCCGGCGGCTCAGGAGTCCGCCGACTTGCGGTCGCAGTAGTGCAGTTGTTCACCCACCCGGCTCTCGGCCGGAGCTCCGCCGGAGCCGGTGGCCGTGCGCCCTTCGGGGCGTCGGCGAGCCTTGCGGGCGGCGGGGCAGACGGTCAGGCCTGTTGCTCGATGCGTTCGATCATCGCGTCGAGGCCGGCCTCCAGCGCGTCCGAGCTGCGCTGGGCCTGACCGAGCAGCAGTCCCCCCTGGAGCGCGGCGAGCATCGCCAGGGAGAGCCTCGCCGGATCCGTGTCCGGGCGCAGCGCGCCGCGCTCGATCATGCACTGGAGCCCTTCGCGGATGGCGTCGGACCAGCGGGAGAAGCTCGCGGCCAGGGCCGTGCGCGCATCCACGTCGTGTTCCGCCAGTTCGCTGGCGAGCGAACCGAGCGGGCAGCCGCCGACCCAGTTCAGCGAGCGCTGGATCCCGACCACCGTGTCACGCCAGGCGCGCAGCGCCTCGAAGCTGTCGAGCCGGGCCAGCAACTGCTCCTGGCCCCCGACGATCCGCTGCGTCTGGTACTCGATGACCGCCCTGGTGAGCTCTTCCTTGTCGGCGAAGTAGTGGTAGATCTGCGAGGAACTGACCCCGGCCGCGTCCCGGATCGCCGGGGTGCTGCTGCCCGCCACGCCGTTCTCGAACATCAGCTGCGCCGCCGCGCGCACGATCCGCTCACGCGTCGCCTGCCCCTTGGTGGTGGGCGGGGCGGGCTGGTGGACCGGACCGGGAGACATGTCCGAATCCTAGCGCATTCTGGATTTGACTATCCATTCTTCCGGGCGGAGAGTGGATAGCAGAATCCAATCTGCCGCTGGGAGCTCCCCATGACGAACAACGACACGACGATCGCCGACCAGACGACCGAGGTGAGCCGTCAGGCCGCCGAGCAGCTTCCGGCCGAGGTCATGGCCGGCTTCGGGGCCGAGCTGGCCCGGCTCGTCGAAGAAGGCGTGCCGAGCGGCGCCGCTGCTCCGGGGGCGCCGATGCCGGACGGCGAGCTCTTCGACGTGCACGGCGCACCGACCACGCTCGCCGCGGCACGCGACGGCCGGCCCGCCGTGGTCGTCTTCTACCGTGGGGCCTGGTGCCCGTACTGCAACGTCGCTCTGCGCGCGTACGAGAAGGCGCTGGTGGGGGAGCTCGGCCTGCGCGGTGTGGCGCTGGTTGCGGTCAGCCCGCAGAAGGCCGACGGCGCGCTCTCGCTGACCGAGAAGCTCGCGCTGACCTACACGGTGGTTTCCGACCCGGGGAACCAGATCGCCAGGCAGCTCGGCATCGTCTTCACCGTCGGCGAGGGTGTGCGCGAGGCCCAGGCGAAGCTCGGCCTCGACCTCGCGGACGTCAATGCGGACGGCGGCTACGAGCTGCCGCTGCCCACCACGGTCCTCGTCGACGCGGACGGCACCATCCGCTGGATCGACGTGCACCCCGACTACACCACACGCTCCGAGACGGCCGAGATCCTGGCCGCCGTGGACGCGCTCCGGTAGCGCGGACGGGGCCCGGGCTCAGGCCCGGGCCCGGGCGCCGCGTCTCCGCTTCCGCTAGCGGTGCACCCGGCAGGTGGGCCGTACCGTCGTTCCCGGCGCGCCGGGCAGCTCGGCGAGGGCCCGGCCCAGAGCCGTGGTGGGATCGGCCGGGAGGACGGGCGCGCGCCAGGCGATGAAGGAGTCCGGGCGCAGCAGGATCGCCCCCGTGCCGCCGCCGGCGCCGTCGAGGCCCGCGCGTTCGGCGAGGGCCGGGCCGGGGTCGGTGCGGCGCAGGCCGTGCGCCTCGGCGGCCTCGCGCCAGCCTTCGTCGGCGAGGAGGATCCACTCCCCGGCGGCCAGGTCGACCGTCGAGTGCCGGTGTTCGGGGTCGAGCCAGAGATGGGGGACCCGCGTTCCCGGGGTGCCGTCGAGGTCCTGGGCTGCGGCGGCCGCGGTGTCGTCCTCGGACCCGCCGAGCGATCCGCCGAGCACGGCGGTCGAGCGGTAGCGGTCGCCCAGTCCGTGGGCCCGGGGGGTGCTCCAGCGCCCGGCCATGGCGGCGCCCCCGCCCCGGTTCAGGGCGCGGGCGTTCTCGCCGGAGTCGGCGACGGCACGGACGGCGGCCGGGTGGCGCTCGTCGTGGTAGCTGTCCAGGAGCCGCTCACTGCCGCGTCCGCGCAGGGTGGCGGCCAGCTTCCAGGCGAGATTGTGCGCGTCCGCGACACCGGTGCTCGCGCCGCGCGCTCCGGCGGGCGGCATCTGGTGTGCGCTGTCGCCGACGAAGAACACCCGTCCGCAACGCAGCCGGTCCAGGGTGCGTTCGCGGGCCTCCCAGGGGAGCACGCTGAGGACCCGCAGGTCCGGCACGTCCAGGCCGAGGGCCGTACGGACGATCTCCGCGCACCTGGTGTGCGGGTAGTGCGCCGGGCTCTCGGCGGCGGGGTCGTAGCGGATGTGGAAGGCCCAGCGGGAGCGGTTGTCGATCGAGGTCAGCATCCCGCGCAGGCCCGGGCGGTCGATCATCGCGAGGCTGAACTCGCGCTGCCGGACGAACGCCCCCAGGTCCGCGTGGAACAGGACGTTGAGCTGGTGGCCGTGGCTGCCGCCGTAGGTCGAGGGCACTCGGAGTTCGTGGCGGAGGCCGCCGCCGGCGCCGTCGGCGGCGATCGCGTAGTCGGCCGTGACCTGCTGTCGGGTCCCGTCGATGGTCTCCTCCAGCTCCGCCCGCACCCCGTGGGCGTCCTGGTGCAGCGCCAGGCGGCGGGTGCCGAAGCGGAGCTCGCCGGGCCCCTTGCGGGCGGCCTCCAGGAGCACCGGCTCCACCATGTCCAGGGTGGCCCGCAGTCCGTGGGTCGGGCTCCACCGGGCGACGGTCTCCGGGGCGAAGATGCTCTCCTCCTCCGGAGGCCCGGTGCGTCGCGCGACGGGGCCCAGCGCCTCGGCGAGCGTGCCACCGGAGAGCACGCCCACCGCGGCTGCCAGGTGCGCGCCCGCGTCGCGCACCGCGTCGGCGGCGCCGAGCTCGCGGAAGACCTCCATCGCACGGGCATTGACGCTGCGGGCGCGGGGGTGCTCGTGGGTGCCGGAGTGGGCCTCGACCAGGAGCGAGTTCACGCCCAGCCGCGACAGGGCCAGCGAGGCGGTGAGGCCGACGACGCCGCCGCCCACGACGAGGACCGGATAGTGCTGTGCGGTCATGCGGAACTCCTGGGGGTGTCAGTGGGGCGAAGCAGCAGTGAGACGAGGCCGGCCAGTGCGCTGAAGCCGGCCGCCGCGGCCAGCGCGGCGTGGTAGCCGTTGAGTTGGGCGACCCGCAGCGGATGACCGGCCAGACTGCCGCGGGTCACCGACTCGTTGAGGGTGGACAGCACCGCGATGCCCAGCGCGCCGCCGAGTTGCCGGTTCATGTTGAGCAGGCCGGAGGCGAGGCCGGTGTCCCGCGCGGGCACTCCGGCGGTGGCGGCGCTGGTGGCGGACATCAGCATGAGGCCGAGCCCGGTCCCGGTGAGCAGCAGCGGTCCGAGCAGGTCGGGCAGGTAGTGGGCGCCGAGCGGGACGCGGCTGAGCCACAGCAGCCCTGCCCCTCCGACCAGCCCTCCGTAGCAGGGCAGCCGTCGCGTCCCGGTCGCCAGCAGCCGCCGCGAGCCGAGTGCGGCCCCGGCCAGGCAGACGCCCATCGGCAGCATGGCCAGGCCGGTCTGGCGGGCGTCGTAGCCGAGGACCTGCTGCAGCACCTGGGAGGCGAGGTAGAGCGAGGCGGTGAGCGCGGCGCCGAGCATCAGCACCAGCAGGTTTCCGGTGCGGATATTGGCTGTTCGGAACAGGTCGAGCCGGACCAGCGGGCTGCGGCTGCGCGCCTCGATGAGCAGGAAGGCGGCCAGCAGGGCAGCTGCCGCGGCCAGCTCCTGCAGGGTCCTGGGCGCTGCCCAGCCGACCTGCCCGGCCTGCGAGACGGCGTACAGCAGGGCGCCGATGCCGAGCACGGCGGTCAGTGCGCCGGGGACGTCCAGGGCCTGCCGGTCCGGGCGGGCCTGGGAAGGCAGCAGGCAGTAGCCGACGGCGCCGATGAGTGCGAGCCCGACCGGGACATTGACGAACATCACCCAGCGCCAGCCGGCCTGCTGCGTCAGCACGCCGCCGATCAGGATGCCCAGCGCCGCCGCCGACGAGCTGGCAGCGGCCCAGACGGACAGCGCGCGCCGTCGGGCCGCGCCGTCGTCCTGGGTCGCCGCCATGATCACGCTGAGCGTCGAGGTGGCCAGCCCGGAGGCGCCCACCCCCTGGACGACGCGGGCGCCCAGCAGTACCGGCCCGCTGTCGGCCAGCCCGCCGACAGCGCTGGCGGCGGTGAACAGCACCAGCCCGCACAGCAGGGTCGCCCGGCGCCCGAAGAGGTCCCCGGCCCGGGCGGCGAGCAGGATGCAGCCACCGAGCGCGAGCAGGTAGGCGTCGACCACCCACTGCTCCGCTGCGGCGGAGAGGTGGAGGGCGGCGCGGATCGAGGGGAGCGCCACGTTCACGATGGCGCTGTCCATGACGACCATGAAGGCCGCCGTGCAGGCAATGGCCAGGACGGCGCCGAGTGGGAGCCCGGCGCGGAGCAGCCGGGGTGGTGGTGGGGAGAATGAGGACAAGGCGGTCTCCAGGCCTGAACACTGTTCTAGTAGAACGGTGTTCAGGTTAGGATGGCCTTTGTTGTCGCGTCAAGGCCCGTCAGGGCCCACAAGGAGATCCCCCATGCGGTTGCACCGTGCGGACGTGCTCAGCGCCGCGCTGGACCTGCTCGACGCCGAGGGCCTGGACGGCCTGTCCATGCGGCGCCTGGCGACCAGGCTCGACGTCCAGGTCAGCGCGCTCTACTGGCACTACCGGGACAAGCAGGCGCTGCTGGACGCGATGGCCGAGCAGCTCATGGAGGGGGTCGCCGACATCGACCCGGTCCGGCCGGGACTGGCCCAGCTCGCCGAACTCGGCCGGCGCCTGCGCTCGGCCCTGCTCGCCCGCCGCGACGGCGCCCGGGTCGTCTCCGGCACCTACGTGCGCCGGCCGAACACGCTGCGGTTCGGCGACACGGCCGTGCGGGCGGCGCTGGCCGCCGGCATCCCGGCCGAGGAGGCAGGGCTGGCCTTCTTCACCCTGCAGGACTACGTGCTGGGCCACACCATCGAGGAGCAGAGCCGCAACGAGCTGCTGTCCTCCCGGGCCGAGCCCCCGGATCAGGCGCCGGAGGTGGCCGAGCAGTACCCCGCCATCCGCGTCGCCATCGAGCACTGGGCGGCCACCGACGCCGACGTGCGCTTCCACTACGGCCTGGACGTCCTGATCGACGGGCTGCGCGCCCGGCACCGCACCCAGTAGGGCCTGGTCGGAACTGCCTCCGGCGGCGCAAGGGCCCGGCAACTCGTGGGCGCAGCAGCGCAGTACGCCCGGGCCGCGCCCCGCATCCCGGAGCGTCTCCGGCGCCGGCTCGGCGGAACGGCCCTGAGCCGCCATCCGCGTCGGTAGTCGGTCGGCCTGCTCCTCGCCCTGCCGTGACTGTCACTGCTCGGCCTGGCCGCCGCCGGAGTCGTCAGGGCCTGATGCTCCGGCGGCGGATCACCCTGGTGCGCTTCGAGCGGACACCGTGCACGGCGTCCAGGCCCGCGGCCTCCCGGACGGTTCGTCGGCGGCCCGGGCCGCGTGCCGTTTGTCGACGATCATCCGCGCCGCGCGCTCCGTCGACTCCGGTGGCTGCGTCCATTGGGCAGGCACGGACCGGGACTTCCGAGGACCGGCGCCCCGCGTCGAACCAGAGTGCGATTCGGACACGCTTGGACAGGGCGGGGCGGGGCAGTCGCAACAGCATGCGGAACATCGTGCCAACTGTGCCCGACGATCTCCGGCCGTGGTCAGGGCGCCATGCGTCGTGTGGATACTACGAGGCCGGGAATCCCTCCTGGCCTGGGCGGATGCGGTGGTTATGGTACCCGCGGCAGTCGGGGCACGGGGCGTACCGCGGCCGCCGCGGCTATCGCCCCGACTCCCCGCCGTCGGGGGCTGAACCGTGCATTTCCGCGACAGAAACGCGGGATGAATGGGCAACTCCCGGGATCCAGATTCGCAATTTCGTTCGGGGGAAGGCGGTGGTGAAACCGGTTCGGATCCGGCTCCCGGGCGAGAACCACCTGGGAGTCGTTCGTCGTTCAACCTCAGGGGGTTGCCATCGAGTGACTCACCGTGAAGACTGTGATGAGCTTGCCGGGGGAGCGTTCGAGGCTTGGGGGGCCATGCCGTTCGTATCGCCCGCGGTGGAGGGTCTCGCGCAGCGGTTGCGCGGGAGGGGTTGCTGAGGGGATGGCTATGTCAGTTGGTCCACGGCGTGCTGAGGTGTAGCGCCTCACCCTGACGCCGGGGCTCCGACAGCAGCGCTCCGAAGCAGTAAGTCGACAACAGACCGAAGATGTTCGGTCGTCCGCGATTCGCAGGACGGCGGTGCAGGGGGCACGCCCGTGCCGTCCGACACCGCGTGCGCAGCCATGCCCGGCACGGCTCTGTGGGGGAGCGCCAGGCCGCGACCGAAGGAGATAAGGGTGACCAGCAATCAACTAGGGCGCCGATTACTACCATTAGAAGACTTATCCGATCGTTGGCTGAGACTTCGTCAGGGCGACCCGGTACGGTACGAGGAGAGTCGGGGCCTGTGGCAGGTCCTGGACTACGAGAGCGTCGCCGCGGTGCTCGCCGATCCGGCCACGTACTCCTCCGAGTTGTCCTCCCTGGCGCCGACCCAGGAGGACTTCGAGGTCTTCCGGCAGGGCAACTTCGTCGGCATGGACCCACCGGAACACCGAAGACTCCGCGCACTGGTGAGCCAGGCGTTCACCCCGCGGGTCGTGCAGGGACTGGCACCGCGCATCGAGGCCGTGTGCGCGCAGCTGCTGGACGCGGTGGCGGACCAGGACCGGTTCGACCTGGTCGACGCGCTGGCCTATCCGCTCCCCATCATCGTCATCGCCGAGCTGCTCGGCGTCCCGCCCGAGGAGCACCGGCTCTTCCAGGAGTGGGCCGGCATCCTGTTCGGCGACGAGCTCAGCGAACAGCTCGGTGACGAGCTCGACATGGCCGACCTGGAACGGGCGCTGGCGGCCATCGCCCCCACCGTCCGTGAGATGAACGGGTACGTGCTGCAGCACATCCGCAACCGCCGTGCGGATCCCGGGGACGACCTCACCAGCAGGCTGATCGCCGCCGAGGTGGACGGCGTCCGGCTGGAGGACCAGCAGATGGTCGGCTTCGTCGCCCTGCTGCTGATCGCCGGACACGTCACCACGACCGCACTGCTGGGCAATGCCGTGGTGACCTTCGACCGGCAGCCCGGCACGGACGCCGCACTGCGCGCCGACCCCGGCCTGCTTCCGCAGGCCATCGAGGAGGTGCTGCGCTGGCTGCCCCCCTTTCCCGAGCTGGGGCGCCGGGTCACCCGGCCGGTGGTCCTCGGTGGTCAGGAACTGGCGGCGGACACGCTGCTGATGACCCATCTCGGTGCTGCCAACCGTGATCCTGCGCGCTTCGAGGCGCCCGGTGTCTTCGACGTGACCCGCCACCCCAATCCCCACCTGACCTTCGGCCACGGCATCCACTTCTGCTTCGGCGCGCCGCTGGCCCGGCTGGAGGCGCGGATCGCGCTACGCACTGTGCACAAACGATTCTGTGCCCTGGCGGTCCCCTCCTACGAGGACGTCACGTACCAGAATCCGGCCGTCATCATCGGCGTACGCCGACTGCCGGTGGAGGTCGTCAGGCCGTAGCACGGGCGCCCCGCGCCCCGGTCGGCCCACCGCCCACCCGCTGCCGACTCCCACCCGCAGATGAGCCCCAGCTATCAGGAGCCCCGTCCCCATGCTGTACAGCACCACGACCGTTCCGGTCCGCGGACACGCACGCCCCCTCTTACAGCGGGAACTGCACCACCGGCTCGACGTCCTGGCGCGCGCCCACCGCGTCCCCGGTGCCCAGTTGGTCCTGGACACCGGCTCCGAGCTCGTCTCCGTGCACGTCGGCACGGCCGACGCCGCCACCGGCGCCCCCTTCACCGCGGACACGGCGGTGCCCCTGGGATCGCTCACCAAGCCGTACACGGCCGCCCTGGTGCTGCTGCTCGCCGAGGACGGCGACCTCGACCTGGACGACCGCGTCGCCGACCACCTCTCCGAGCTACGGGAGTCGGGCGAGGTGACGATACGTCAACTGCTGAGCCACACCAGCGGACTGCCCACCGGAGTCGACTCGGACGCGGCCGCCAGGACCACCGCGGCCCGCTACCTGTCCGCCGTGGGCGCCGCCGGGGACGCGCTGTTCCCGCCCGGGAGCGACTTCTCCTACTCCAACGCCGGGTACGTGGCCGCCGGCCGGCTGGTGGAGACGGTGACCGGCATGTCGTGGCACGAGGCCGTGGACGCCCTGCTCCTCGAATCCCTGGGCACCGTGCCCGCGTTCCTCGGCAAGGCCGCACCCGCCCGCCCGGTCGCCGCCGGTCACGCCCTCAACACCGCCACCGGCCGGGTCCGCCCGGTCCGGCAGAACCTGGCTCCGCTGGAGGCGCCGGCCGGAGCCCTGCAGGCGAGCGCCGTGGACCTGCACGCGCTCGGCCTGGCCCTGGCCGACCGGAGCGAGGCCCTGCCGCCCGCCGTCGCGGCGGCCATGCGCCGCCCGGAGGCCGCCGCCCACCCGGGCGCGCTCGCGGACGGCTGGGGGCTCGGGGCGGCGCTCTACCGGCAGGACGGCCGACTCTGGTGCGGCCACGACGGCAACGCCCAGGGCACCTCCTGCCACCTGCGGGTCGATCCTGACAGCGGCCTGGTGGTCGCCTTCACGGGCAATGCCGGCGCCGCCACGGCGCTGTGGCGCGACCTCGCCGAGGACCTGGAGCGGACCATCGGGGTGCGGGTGCCCGCGATGGTCGCGCCGACCGGGCCGGACCACCCGGTGGCCCTGCCCGAGTGCGCGGGCACGTACGCCAACGGCGGCCTGCGGTACCACGTCGCGCTGGAGCCCGAGGGCTCGCCGACGCTGTCCGTCGACGGCGACCTGCCGATCCCCCTGCTCTGTTACCCCGACCTGTCCGTCGAGCTGGTCGACCCGGGGACCGGCCGCCGTGAGCCCGGGGGACGCTTCCACCGCGACCCCGCCACCGGTGCGATCGACCGGATGCAGATATCGGGCCGTACGGCCCGCCGCGTCGCCGCCTGAGCCCGTCCGCCCGTAGCGACGGGCGCCACCCGTACCGACCCGCACCGCTGCCGTGCGTGGGCCCGAGGCTGCCTGCCCGCCTCCGCCGTCCGCGCCGCTCCTCCCACCCGGAAGGACCCCATTCATGGCCGACCAGCCCGTACCCGCGTCCACCCTGCCGCAGTCCGCCGACGCCGCTGGGCCGCAGCAGAGCGGCGCGGACCCGGCGCCGGGGTACCCGACGCTCGGTGAGCTGTTCGCCGCGTGGGTGACCCGGACCCCGGACGCGCCCGCGGTGACCGACGGCCGGCGCAGCTGGACCTACCGGGAACTGGCGGCCCGGGCCGACCTGCTGGCCGGCCACCTGCTGCGGCGCGGCGCCGGTCCGGAGCGGACGGTGGCGCTGGTCCTGCCGCGCTCGATGGAGCTGATCGCGGCGGAGCTGGCCGTCGCGCGCACGGGCGCCGCCTTCCTGCCCGTGGACCCCGCCTATCCCGCCGAGCGGCGGGCGCTGATGCTCGCCGACGCGGCGCCCGCGGCCACCCTCGACGACCCGGCCTTCGTCCGCGCGGTGCTGGACGCGGCGGACGGGGGCGCGGCGGACGGGGACGCCGCGGACGGGGACGAGACCGGCGGGGGCGGCCTCCCCGCTCCGGCGGTCAGCGCCGACCACACCGCGTACGTGATCTACACCTCGGGCTCCACCGGGACGCCGAAGGGCGTGGCCGTCACCCACCGCGGCATCGGCGGGTTCACCGCCGCCGCCATCGAGCGCTACGCGGTGCGGCCCGGTGACCGCGTGCTGCAGTTCTCCTCGCCCAGCTTCGACGCCTCCGTGCTGGAGCTCTTCATCTCCGTGCTCTCCGGCGCCACCCTGGTGGTGCCCCCGGACGGCCCCTGGCTGGGCGAGGAACTCGCCGCCGTCCTGGACGAACACGGCATCACGCACGCGCTGATCCCGCCGGCCGCCCTGGCCACCCTCCCCGCCCCGGCCGCCGGGGAGGGGGCCGGGGGGGAAGCCGCCGCCCGCCACCTGCGCACGCTGATCGTCGGGGCCGAGGCCTGCCCGGCCGCGCTGGTCGACCGCTGGGCGCCCGGCCGCCGCATGATCAACTCCTATGGGCCCACCGAGGCCACCATCGTCGCCACCTGGACCGGGCCGCTGTCGGCCGGGTCCGGCACGCCGACCATCGGCGGCGCCCTGCCGCACACCCGGGTGTACGTCCTCGATGCGGCGATGCGCCCCCAACCACCCGGCACCGACGGGGAGTTGTACATCGGTGGCGACGCCGTGGCGCGCGGCTACCTGAACCGCGCGGGCCTGACCGCCGCCCGCTTCGTCGCCGACCCCTTCGGAGCGCCCGGCGCCCGGCTCTACCGCACCGGTGACCGGGCGCGCTGGACCGCCGACGGGGAGGTGGAGTTCCTCGGGCGTCTCGACCGGCAGGTGAAGCTCCGGGGCTTCCGGATCGAACCGGGGGAGATCGAGGCCGCCCTGCGGCGGAACGGCGCCGTCGGCGAGGCCGTGGTCGTGGTCCGCGAGGACGAGCCCGGCCGCGAGCGGCTGGTCGGCTACGTCACCCCCGCCGACCCGGACCGGGACCCGGACCCCGCGGCGCTGCGCACGGCCCTGGCCGCCGCCCTGCCGGCCCACATGGTGCCGTCCGTGGTCGTCGTGCTGGCGGCGCTGCCGCTCACCCCGCAGCACAAGATCGACCGGCGGGCGCTGCCCGCGCCCGTCCGGCAGGCCGCGGCCGGCCCCGCGGCACCGCTCACCGGGCGGGAGCGCTCCCTGGCCGCCATCTGGGCGCAGGTCCTGGGCGTCGGGTCGGTCGGCGCGGGCGAGGACTTCTTCGAGCTGGGCGGTGACTCGATCCTCGCGGCCCGGACCCTGACCCGGGTCAGGGAGGAGCTGGGCGTGCGGCTCACCCTGCGGGACGTCTTCACCGCGCGCACCGTCGCCGCCCTGGCCCGGCTGCTGGGCGCCCAGCCCGCCGCCGCTCCGCCGGAGCCCATCCCGCCGGCCCCGCGCGAGGTGCCGCTGCCGCTGTCCAGCGCCCAGCGGCGGCTGTGGTTCCTGGACGACCTCGGCGCCGGCGCGGCGGAGTACAACACCGGGGTGGCCCTGCGGCTGCTCGGCGCACCTGACCCGGAGGCGCTGCGCCGGGCCCTGCGGCGGCTCGTCGCCCGGCACGACTCGCTGCGGACCACGTTCGGCACGGTCGACGGGCAGGGCGTGCAGCGGATCGCGGCGCAGGCCGCCCTGCCGCTGCGCACGGCGGACCTCGGCGACCTGCCGGCCGAGCGGCGGGCCGAGGCCGTCGAGCAGCTGCTGACCGAGGAGCTGAGCCGCCCCTACGACCTGACGGACGGTCCGCTGGCCCGAGCGCTGCTGGTCCGGCTCGCCGACGAGGAGCACCTGCTGCTGCTGGGGCAGCACCACATCATCACCGACGGCTGGTCGGTGGGCATCCTCACCCGTGAACTGGCCGCGCTCTACCACGCGGAGGTCTCCGGCGAGCCGGACGGGCTGCCCGCCCCGGCCCTCCAGTACCCCGATTTCGCGGTGTGGGAGCAGGGCCGGCCGGTCCCCGGGGAGGCCGAGGACCTCAGGTACTGGAAGCGCTGCCTGTCCGGGCTGCAGCAGCTGCAACTGCCCACGGACCGGCCCCGGCCCGCGCTGCGGACCACCTCCGGCGCCGCGCACCGGCACCGGCTCCCGGCGGAGCTGGTGGCCCGGCTGCGGCACCTCGCGGCAGGCCGCGGCACCACGGTGTTCACCCTGTTCGCCGGGGCGTCCGCGCTGCTGTTCTCGCGCTACTCCGGCCAGCGGGACGTGGCGTTCGGGACGGTCACCACCGGGCGGGACCGCCGGGAGCTGGAGGAGGTGACCGGCTTCTTCGCCAACACCGTCGTGCTGCGCGGCGACGTGGACGAGGCGGCCACCGTCGACCGGTTCGTCGAGAGCATGCGGACGACCGTGCTGGACGCCTTCGCGCACGCCGGGGTCCCGTTCGGCCGGGTGGTGGAGGAGCTGGCCCCGCCCCGGGACCCGAGCCGCACCCCGCTGGTGCAGGTGCTCGTCGTCCAGCAGGCCGCTGCCGCCACCCTGCCGCCGGCCGGCGGGCTGCGGTTCGAGGACCACCCGCTGCCCCGCCCGGCCGCCCGCTTCGACCTGGTCCTGGAGTTCGCGCCGGAGCCCGGGGGCGGCTGCGCGCTGACCGTCGAGTACAACACCGACCTGTTCGAGGCGCGGACCGTGGCCCGGATCTCCGGTCACCTGCACCGCCTGCTGGCCGGGATGGCGGAGGGACCGCAGCGCCGGCTGGCCGAACTGCCCATGCTCTCCGAGGAGGAGCAGCGCACCCTGCTCGACTCCTGGAACCCGGCCGGGCCGGGCCGGGCGGACCGCCCCGACACCACGCTGCCCGAGCTGTTCCAGGCGCAGGTGGCCCGGACCCCCGACCGGACCGCCGTCCGCCGCGCCCCGGCGGGGCTGGACTACGCCGAGGTCAACCGGCGCGCCAACCGCCTCGCCCGGCTGCTGGTCTCCCGCGGCGCCGGCCCGGAGCGCCTGGTCGCGCTCTGCCTGCCGCGCTCCGCCGAACTGCCGTCGGCGCTCTGGGCGGTGCTGAAGTCGGGCGCGGCCTACCTCCCGGTGGACCCGGGCTACCCGGCCGAGCGGATCCGGCTGATGCTGGAGGACGCCCGGCCCGCGCTGGTCGTCGCCACCCGGGAGACGGCGACCGCGCTGCCCGAGGGCTGCGCCGCGCTGATCCTGGAGGACTGTGCCGCTCCCGACGCCGGGCTCCGGGGCGCCGACGAGGCCGACCTGACCGACGCCGACCTGACCGACGCCGACCTGACCGACGCCGACCGGCTCGGTCCGCTGCTGCCGGACCACCCCGCCTACGTCATCTACACCTCGGGGTCGACCGGTCGGCCCAAGGGCGTGGTGGTCACCCACCGCAGTGTCGTCGGACTGGCCGCCTGGGCGGCGGAGCGGTTCGGCTCCGGCGGGCTGGCCCACGTGATCGCCTCCACCTCGCTCAACTTCGACGTCTCGGTCTTCGAGCTGCTCTGCCCGCTGCTGGTCGGCGGCAGCGTCGAGGTGGTCGCCGACCTGTCCGCCCTGGCCGAGGAGCCGGTCCGGCGGCGGGTCGGGCTGGTCAGCGGCGTGCCCTCGGTGATCTCCCGGCTGTTCGCCGGGGGCACGGCTCCGGTGGTGGCGGACACCGTGGTGCTGGCCGGCGAGGCGCTCCCCGCCCAGGTGGTGCGCGACCTGCGGGAGGCCCTGCCCGGGTGCGGCATCGCCAATGTCTACGGCCCCACCGAGGCCACCGTGTACGCCACCGCCTGGTTCGCCGGCGCCGAGGCGCCGGACCAGGCGCCGCCGATCGGCAGGCCGCTGGCGCCGACCCGGGTCTACGTCCTCGACGGCGCACTGCGCCCGCAGCCCCCGGGCGTGACCGGCGAGCTGTACCTCGGGGGCGGCAGCCTGGCGCGCGGCTACCTGCGGCGTCCCGGGCTGACCGCCGCCCGGTTCGTCGCCGACCCGTACGCCGCGCCGGGGACGGCCGGGGGGCGGATGTACCGCACCGGGGACCTGGTGCGGTGGAGCGCCGACGGCGAGCTGGAGTACGTCGGCCGGATCGACCAGCAGGTCAAGGTCCGCGGCTTCCGGATCGAGCTGGGCGAGGTGGAGGAGGCCCTGAGCGGCTGCGAGGGCGTGGCCCAGGCGGCCGCCACCGTCCACGAGAGCGGCGGCAACCGGCGCCTGGTCGGCTACGTGGTCCCCGTCCCGCAGGCCCGGGTGGAGCCCGAGGCCGTGCGCCGGGCACTCGGCCTCACGCTGCCCGACTACCTGGTCCCCTCGGCCGTCCTGGTGCTGCCCGCGCTGCCGCTCACCACCAACGGCAAGCTGGACCGGGGACGGCTCCCCGATCCGGGACCGGCCGCGCACACCGTGCGCCACGTCGCACCGCGCACCCCCGCCGAGCAGGCCCTCGCCGCGATCTGGGCGGACATCCTGGGGGTGGACCGGGTCGGCGCGGACGACAACTTCTTCCAGCTCGGCGGCGACTCGATCCTCAGCATCCAGGTGGTGGCCCGCGCGCGGCAGGCGGGCCTGTCGCTGACCTCCCGGGACGTCTACCAGCACCAGACGGTCGCCGCCCTCGCCCGGTGCGCGGACGACGCCGGCCCGCTGCTGCCCGCCGCTCCCGCCGCGGTGGCCGCCGTCGGCGCGGCCCCCCTGACGCCCATTCAGCGCTGGTGGTTCGACCGTGCGGCCGGGCGCGCGGGCCACTTCGCCCAGGCGCTCTCCGTCCAGCTGCCCGAGGACCTGGACCCGGCGGCGCTGGAGGACGCGCTGAACGACCTGGTCGCCCACCACGAGGCCCTGCGCTCCGGCTTCCCGGCCCGCGAGGGTACCCGGACCGGCGCCGAGGCCGTGCGGTGGTGGATCGAGGAACGGGCCCCCCGGCTCGCCCTGGCCCGCCACACCGGCCCGGACACCGACACTCCGCACTTCGGCCCGTTCGAGCTGGGCCAGGGGCCGCTGCTGCGGGCCGTGCTGCACGACCGGGGACCCGGCCGGCCACCGGTGCTGCACCTGGCCGTCCACCACCTGGTGGTGGACGGGGTCTCCTGGCGGGTGCTGCTGGAGGACCTCGACCTGGCCTACCGCGCCCGCCGCGCGGGCGGCGACGGGGCGGACGCCCTGCCGGCCCCGTCCTCGCCGCTGCGCGCCTGGGCCCGGCGGCTGAGCGCCTACGCCGCCGACGGCGGCTTCGACGACGAGACGGAGTACTGGTCGCGGGCGGTTCCGGCCGCGCTGCCCCCGCTCCCGGCCGACCTGGAGGGCACCGACACCTACGCCTCGGCCCGCTCGGTGACCGTGCGGCTGAGCCGGGCGGACACCGCCGTCCTGCTGCGCACCCTGCCCGACACCTACCGCACCCGCGCCAACGACGTCCTGCTGGGCGCGCTGGGCCGGGTGCTGTGCGGGTGGAGCGGGCAGGACCGGGTGCTGGTGGACGTCGAGGGGCACGGCCGCGAGGAGCTCTTCGCCGACCTCGACCTCAGCCGCACCGTCGGCTGGTTCACCACCCGGCACCCGGTGGCCCTCGCCGTGCCCGCGCAGGCGGGCTGGGACGCGGTGCTCAAGCAGGTCAAGGAGCAGCTGCGCGCCGTCCCCCGGCACGGCCTGGGCCACGACCTGCTGCACGGCCTCGGCCGGTTGGGGACGGAGCCCGGGGTCCCGGCCGCCCAGGTCAGCTTCAACTACCTGGGGCGGATGGGATTCCCGCAGAGCCCGGACGGGCTGTACCGCGGCGCATTCCGCTCGCTGGAACTGGACGCCGACCCGCTGGCGGAACGGCCGCACGCGCTGGAGGTCGTCGGGCAGCTCGACGGCGAGGAGCTGGAGTTCACCTGGTTCTACTCGGACCGGCGGTACCGGGCGGCCACCGTCGCGGCCCTGGCCGAGCGGTACGCCGAGGCCCTGGCCGACCTCGCCCGGTACGCGGCAGGGCCGGGCGCGGGCGGGCGGACCCCGTCCGACTTCCCGCTGGCCCGGCTCGACCAGGCCGCCGTGGACCGGATCACGGGCGCCGGTCCGGGCGACGTGGAGGACGTCCTGCCGCTGACGCCGACCCAGGCCGGCATGCTCTTCCACGGCCTCTCCCAGGAGGACAGCGGTGTCTACTTCCAGCAGCTGTCCTTCGTCCTGGAGGGCGTGCCCGATCCGGAGCTGCTGGCCGGGGCCTGGCAGCAGGTGACCGACCGCACCGCGGTGCTGCGCGGGCGCGTCGTCTGGCAGGACGTGCCGGAGCCGCTGCTGGTGGTCCAGCGCCACGCCCCGGTGCCGGTCGACCGGCCGGACTGGCGGGAGCTGACCGAGGACGAGCGCCGGGCCCGGCTGGGCGACCTGCTGGACCGCGACCGCGCGCGCGGCATCGACCTGGCGCAGGCCCCGCTCCAGCGGCTGGTGCTGGCCCGGATCTCCGACACGGCGGTGCGTGTGGTGTGGTCCTTCCACCACCTGGTCCTGGACGGCTGGAGCCTGTTCCAGGTGCTGTCGGACGTCTTCGCCTGCCACGCCGCCCGGTCCGGGGACGGGGCGGCCGCCACGGACCTCCCGCCGGACACCCTGCCGGACCGCCGTCCCTACCGCGACTACGTGGCCTGGCTGCGCGAGCGCGACTGGGAGCGGGCCGAGCGGCACTGGCAGGACCGGCTGGCCGGCCTGACCGAGGCCACGCCGCTGCCCTGGGACCGAGAGCCGCGCCAGAGCCACCGCGCGGAGTCCACCCAGGCGGTACGGGTCAGCCTGCCCGAGGCCGCCACCCGGGCCCTGGAGGAGCTGGCGAGGACCTCGGGACTCACCCTGAACACGCTGGTCCAGGGAGCCTGGGCGCTGCTGCTGGGCCGTCAGACGGGCCGGGAGGAGGTGGTGTTCGGCACCACCGTCTCCGGGCGGCCGCCCGAGCTGCCCGGGTCCGAGGCCATGACCGGCCTGTTCATCACCACCCTGCCCACCCGGGCCGCGGTGCCGGCCGAGGGCACCCTGCTCGACTGGCTGCGCCGGCTGCAGCAGGACCAGAGCGAGGACCGGCGGTTCGACTACGTCCCGCTGACCCGGATGCGGACCTTCACCGGCCTGCCCGAGCGGGTCGCCCTGTTCGACAGCATCGTGGTCTTCGAGAACTACCCGGTGGACGACGACCTCGCCGCCGCCCACGGTCTGCGGCTGAGCGGTCTGGAGGGCATCGAGACCACCAACTACCCGCTGAGCCTGGTGGCCTACCCGGGGCCCGAGCTGTCCCTGCGGCTCTGCTACGACCCGCAGTTGTTCGAGGCCGGCACGGCGCGGCGGCTGGCCGGACAGCTGACGGTGCTGCTGGCGGGGATGCCCGAGGGGGGCCTGCTGCCGCCCGCGCGGCTGCCGCTGCTGACCGCCGAGGGGCGCGCGCAGGTGCTCGACGCCTGGAACGACACCGCCACCGAGCTGCCCGACCGCAGCGTCGCCGAGCTCTTCGCCGAGCAGGTCCGCCGCACGCCCGGGGCGACCGCGCTGGAGGCCGGCTCCGAGACGCTGAGCTACCGCGACCTCGACACCAGGGCCGCGGCCCTGGCCGACCGGCTGGCCGCGCTCGGCGTGCGGGCGGAACGCCCGGTCGCCGTGCTGATGGACCGTTCCGTCGAACTGATCGTCGCCCAGCTGGCCCTGGTCCGCACCGGCGGGGTGTACGTGCCGCTGGACGGCCGGGCGCCGCGCGAGCGGCTGCGCCGGATGCTGGCCGGGGCCGGTGCGGAGCTGCTGCTCACCGACGCGGCCTGGGCGCCGACGGCCCGCGAGCTGTGCCCCGGCGAGGGCGTGCTGCGGGTGGACGGACCCGGCGCCGAGGCCCGGCCGGAGCCGGGCGGAGCGGCCGTCGCCCCGGCGGTCCGTCCCGACAACCTCCAGTACCTGATGTTCACCTCCGGCTCGACCGGCGCCCCCAAGGGCGTCGCGGTGCGCCAGCGGGACGTGGCCGCGCTCGCCCTGGACCGGGCCTTCACCGGCCACGACCGGGTGCTGGTGCACTCCCCGCACGCCTTCGACGCGGCCACCTACGAGGTCTGGGTGCCGCTGCTGCGCGGCGGCACCGCCGTGCTGGCCCCGCCGGCGGACCTGGACGCCGCCGTGGTCCGCCGAGCCGTCACCGAGCAGGGCGTGAACTGCCTCTGGCTGACCGCCGGCCTGTTCCGGCTGCTCGCCCAGGAGGACCCCGGCTGCCTGCGCGGCGCCCGGGAGGTGTGGACCGGCGGCGAGGCCGTGCCGGGCACGGCGGTGCGCCGGGTGCTGGAGGCCTGCCCCGGCCTGACCGTCGTCGACGGCTACGGCCCGACGGAGACCACCACCTTCGCCACCCGCCGGATCTTCCGCTCCGGCGACCCGCTGCCCGCCGTGCTGCCCATCGGACGGCCGCTGGACAACACCCGCGTCTATGTCCTCGACGGCCTGCTCCAGCCTCAACCACCGGGAACAGCAGGAGAGTTGTACATAGCCGGCGCCGGGCTCGCCCGGGGCTACGCCGGACGGCCGGGCGAGAGCGCGGCCCGCTGGGTCGCCGACCCGTTCGGGCCGCCCGGGGGCCGGATGTACCGCACCGGCGACACCGCGCGGTGGAGCGAGGACGGCGAACTGCACTTCGTGGGCCGCACCGACGAGCAGATCAAGATCCGCGGGTTCCGGATCGAACCCGCCGAGATCGAGGCCGCGCTCACCGCCCTCCCGGAGGTCGCCGAGGCGGTCGTGTCGCTGTACCAGGAGGGCGGGCGCAAGCGGCTGGCCGCCCACCTGGTCCTGGCGGAGGGCGCCGCGGCTCCGTCCGCCACCGAACTGCGCGCCCGGCTGGCGGCCGACCTGCCCGACTACATGCTGCCCGCCGCCTTCGTCACGGTGGCGGAACTGCCGCTGACGGCCAACGGCAAGGTGGACCGGCGGCGGCTGCCCGCCCCCGACCGGTCGGCGGCCGGGGACAGCGCCTACCGCGCCCCGGACACCGAGGCCGAGCGGGTCCTCGCCGGCATCTGGGCGGAGCTGCTCGGCGTGGACCGGGTCGGCGTCGACGACAACTTCTTCGTGCTGGGCGGCGACTCGATCCTGAGCATCCAGGTCGTCTCCCGCGCCCGCGCCGCGGGGCTCGCGCTGACCCCCCGCGACCTGTTCCGGCGTCCCACGGTCGCCGCACTGGCCGCCGCCGCCGGGACCGCCGAGTCCGTGGCCGGCACCGGACCGGTGAGCGGGGAGGTCGGCCTGACGCCCATTCAGCACTGGTTCCTGGAGCCGCAGCCGGCGCGGGCGCCGACCTCCGGCGAGTCCGTCTTCAACCAGTCGGTGGTGCTGGAGGCGCCCAGCGAGGTCGACCCCGACCTGCTGCGCCGCGCCCTGACGGCCCTGTGGGCGCACCACGACGCCCTGCGCTCCCGGTTCACCCTGGCCCAGGACGGCGCCTGGGAGCAGCACTGCGCCCCCGCCGAGGACCCCGCCCCCGAGCTGCTGCGCGTCTGCGACCTGGCCGGTCTGGACCCGGCGGCGGCCGAGGAGGCCGAGGCCGGGGTGACGGCGACGGCGCACGCCGGGTTCCGGCTGGACCGCCTCCCGCTGCTGACCGCCCGGCTGTTCACCACCGGCGGCGCCCGGCCGGACCGGCTGCTGCTGACCGTCCACCACCTGCTGGTGGACGGGGTCTCCTGGCGGGTGCTGCTGGAGGACCTGGAGACCGCCTACCGGCAGGCCCTGGAGGGCCGGCCGCTGCGGCTGCCCGCCCGCACCACCTCGGTCCAGGAGTGGACGCGCCGGCTGCGCGCGCACACCGGGAACGGCGGCTTCGCGGAGCAGCGCGCCCACTGGCAGGCGGTCGCCCGGCACTGCGCGGCACCGCTGCCGGTGGACGGCGAGGGCGGCAACACCGCGGCCGAGGCGCGCGCGGTGACGGTCCGGCTGGACCGGGAGCGCACCGACGAACTGTTGCGCCGGGTACCCGGGGTCTACCGCACCCGGATCGACGACGTGCTGCTCGCCGCGCTGGGCCGGGTGCTGGCCGAGTGGACCGGACGGCGCACCGTGGCCGTCGGCCTGGAGGGGCACGGCCGGGAGGACCAGCTGTTCGAGGACGTCGACCTGTCCCGCACCGTCGGCTGGTTCACCACCCTGTTCCCGGTCGCCCTGGAGGTCCCGGAGGGGGACTGGGGCACCGCGCTGAAGTCGGTGAAGGAGCAGCTCCGGGCGGTGCCCGACCGGGGCCTGGGCTACGGCGCCCTGCGGTACCTGGCCCGGGACGGACGGCTCGCCGGCGCGGCGACCGCCGGGATCAGCTTCAACTACCTGGGCCGGTTCGACTGGTCCGCCGAGGGCGCCGCCCTGGTCGGCGCGGTCCCCGGCGGCCTCGGCGGCGCGGAGGCGCCCGGCACGGAGCGCCCGCACCTGCTGGACGTGGTGGCCCGGGTCGAGGACGGCCGACTGGAGATCGACTGGCACTACAGCAGCGGACGGCACCGGGAGCAGACCGTCACCGGGCTCGCCCGGGGCATGCTGCGCGCGCTGGAGGAGATCCTCGTCCACTGCGCCGACCCGGCGGCCGGCGGCCGCACCCCCTCCGACTTCCCGCTGGCCCGGCTGGACCAGGCGGCCGTCGACCGGGTCGTCGGGGACGGGCGGGCCGTCGCCGACGTCTACCCGCTGACGCCGATGCAGGCGGGCATGCTCTTCCACAACCTGCTGGAGCCGGAGGGCAGCACCTACGTCAACCAGGTGCAGCTGGTGCTGTCCGGGGTCACCGACCCGGACGCCCTGGCCGAGGCCTGGCAGCACGCGGTGGACGCCAACCCGGTCCTGCGCACCCGGCTGAGCTGGCAGGAGAGCGCCGAGCCGCTCCAGCTGGTCCAGCAGCGGGCCACCGTCCCGGTGACCCGGCACGACTGGACCGGGCAGACGGCCGAGGAACTGGAGCGGGGGACGGCCCGGCTGCTCGCCGAGGACCGGCAGGCCGGTCTCGACCTGAGCACCGCGCCGCTGATGCGGCTGGCCCTGATCCGGCTCTCGCCGACCCGGGTCCGGCTGGTGTGGACCTTCCACCACGTCCTGCTGGACGGGTGGAGCGCGGCCCAGGTCTTCGACGAGGTGTGCGAGCGGTACGCCGCGCTGACCTCCGGGCGCCGCCCGAGCCTGCCCGAGCGCGCCCCCTTCGGCGACTACCTGCGCTGGCTGGCCGGGCAGGACGCGGCCGGGGCCGAGCGGTACTGGCGCGGGACCCTGGCCGGGTTCCGGGCCCCCACCGCACTGCCCCGGGACCGGCAGCCCGCCGGGGCCCACCGCAGCTCCTCCTCCGCGTCGGTGCGGATGACCCTCGACACCGCTGTGTCGGTGCGGGTGCGGGAGGCGGCCCAGCAGGCCGGACTGACCGTCAACACCCTGCTGCAGGGCGCCTGGGCGCTGCTGCTGTCCGGCTACGGCGGGGGCGAGGACGTGGTGTTCGGCACCATCGTCTCCGGGCGGCCCGCCGACCTCGCCGGGGTGACCTCGATGGTCGGCCTGTTCATCAACACCCAGCCGACCCGGGTGCGGGTGGACCGGCGGCGCCGGCTGCTGGACTGGCTGGGCGAGCTGCAGGCCGCGCAGTCGGAGGCGCGGCGGCACGACTCCGTCTCGCTGGCGCAGCTGCAGACCTGGAGCGAAGTACCGGGCGGGACCGCCCTGTTCGACAGCATCCTGGTCTTCGAGAACTACCCGTTCGACGCGGCCGCGGCGACCCGGCACGGCCTGGCCGTCGAGGCGGAACGGGACGTCGAACCGACCAACTACCCGCTCAGCGTGGCGGTGGTGCCCGGTGACGCCCTGACGGTCAACCTCGACTACGACCCGGCCGCCTTCGACGCCGCCACCGTCGAGGAGGTCGGGGCAGGCCTGCGGACACTGCTGGCGGCGATGGCGGACGACCTGGACCGCCCGCTGGCCGACCTGCCGCTGCCGGAGCCGCTGCCGGAGCCCGGCCGGGGCCGCGGGCCGCTCGAACGCTCCGCCGACGCGCTGCCCGCGCCGGTACCGAGCGCGCCGGGGCAGGTCGCGCCGGCGCTGCCCGCGCCGGGCGCGGGCGGCGACCGGCCGCCGCGCACCGACGCGGAGCGGACCCTCGCCGCCATCTGGTCCGAGGTGCTGGGCGTGCCCGACGTGAGCGCGGACGACAACTACTTCGCGCTCGGCGGCGACTCGATCCTGGGCATCCAGATCGTCTCGGCGGCCCGTCGGGCCGGGCTGGCGCTGACCCCCCGGCACCTGTTCGCCCACCAGACCCTGGCCGAACTCGCCCTGGCCGCCGAGGAGGCGCCGGTCACCGCGGTGGTCGCCGAGCAGGGCGCGGTGGTGGGCGAGGTCGCGCTCACCCCGGTCCAGCACTGGCTGTTCGACACCCTCGGGGGCGACGCCCGCTTCACCCAGGCGGTCTCCTACCAGCTCGCGGCGGACACCGACGAGACCCTGCTGCGCGCCGCCCTGACCGCCGTCCTGGCGCAGCACGACGCGCTGCGCCTGCGGTTCGAGGAGGCCGGACCCGGGCGGTGGCGCCAGTACGGCGTCGCGCCCGGCGGCGCGCCGGTCGGCCTCCGGGTGCACCACCTGCCCGCCGACGAGCCCGCCGCGACCGCCGCCCGGCTGCGCGACCTGGCCGAGGAGCTGGCCGGCGGCTTCGACCTGGCCACCGGGCCGCTGCTGCGGGCGGCGCTGTGCCGCCCCGGCGGCGAGCAGCACCCGGTCCTGCTGCTGGCCGCGCACCACCTGGTGGTGGACGCGGTCTCCTGGCGGCTGATCCTGGAGGACCTGGACACCGCCTACCGCGCCCTGTGCGCGGGCCGGGGACCCGACCTCGGGGCCAAGAGCACCTCCTTCCGGGCCTGGGCCCAGCGGCTCGCCGCGCACGCCGCCGCCGGCGGCTTCGACCAGGAACTCGCCCACTGGCAGGACCTCGACCGGGGCGCCGGCACGGCCCCGCTGCCGACCGACGGCAGCGGCGCCAACACCGGCGCGGTCGAGGAGACGCTGACCGTCGGCCTGGACGCCGAGGAGACCCGGCGACTGCTGCAGGAGGTGCCCGAGGTCTACCGCACCCGGGTCAACGACGTCCTGCTCTGCGCGCTCGGCCGGGTGCTGGCCCGCTGGACCGGACGGGACCGGGTGGCGGTGGCACTGGAGGGCCACGGCCGCGAGGAACTGTTCGAGGACGTCGACCTGGCCAGGACCGTCGGCTGGTTCACCACGGTGTACCCGGTCGCCCTGGACGTGCCCGGGGACGCGGACACCGGCACCGCGCTGAAGGCGGTCAAGGAGAGCCTGCGGGCCGTGCCGCGCGGCGGAGTCGGCTACGGCGCGCTCCGGTACCTGCGGCCCGGGGCCGGTCCGCAGCTGCCCGGGCTGCCGCAGATCGGCTTCAACTACCTGGGCCGGCAGGACTGGAACGGTCCCACCGGCGGCCTGCTGCACGCGCCGTACGGCCCGCTCGCCGGCGGCATGGACCGCACGGCCGAGCGCCCGCACCTGCTGGACGTCCTCGGGCAGGTGAGCGACGGGAGGCTCACGTTCACCTGGTCGTACTCCCGGGAGCTGCACCGGCGCGGGACCGTCGCCCGGCTGGCGGCCGAACTGGCGCAGGAGCTGCGGGAGATCGTCCGGCACTGCGCCGAGCCGGGTGCGGGGGGCCGCACCCCGTCCGACTTCCCGCTGGCCGCCCTGGACCAGGCGGCGGTCGACCGGCTGGTCGGCACCGGACGGGACGTGGTGGACGTCTATCCGCTGACGCCCACCCAGACCGGCATGGTCGTGCACGGCCTGGACGAGGCGGAGCACGGCATGTACGTCGAGCAGCTCACCTTCGTGCTGGACGGCGCCCGCGACCCCGGGCTGCTGGCCGCGGCCTGGCAGCACGTGGTCGACCGCACCCCGGTGCTGCGCACCTCGGTGGCCCTGCGGGACGTACCGGTGCCGCTGCAGCTGGTGCACCGCGAGGTGGCGCTGCCGGTCACCGAACACGACTGGAGCAGCCTGACGGAGGACCGGCGCGCGGCGGAGCTGGAGCGGCTGCTCGACGAGGGCCGGGGTCGTCCGCTGCCCCTGGACCGGGCCCCGCTGCTGCGGCTCGACCTGGTCCGGCTCGGACCGGACGCGGTGCGGGTGGTGTGGACCTTCCACCACGTGCTGCTGGACGGGTGGAGCGTCTTCCAGGTCCTGTCGGACGTGCTGGCCGCCCACGCCGCGCTCGCCCGCGGCGAGCAGCCGGCCCTGCCCGAGCGCCGACCCTTCGCGGACTACGCCGCCTGGCTCGCCGCCCGCGACACCGGCCGTGCGGTGGAGCACTGGCGGGGCGTCCTGGCGGACCTCGCCACGCCCACCGCGCTGCCCTACGACCGCAGGCCCGCCCGGGGCGCCACGGCCCGCTCCGGGGTCTGGCTGTCGCAGCGGCTCGGCGAGGACGGGACGGCGCGGCTCCAGGAGTTCGCCCGCCGGCACCGGCTGACCGTCAACACCCTGGTGCAGGGCGCCTGGTCGCTGCTGCTGTCGCGCTGGAGCGGTGAGCAGCGGGTCTGCTTCGGCACCACCGTCTCAGGTCGGCCGACCGACCTGACCGGCGCCGACACCGTCGTCGGCCTCTTCATCACCACCCTGCCCGCGCTGGTCGCGGTCGACGGCGGCGCGCGCTGCGACGCCTGGCTGCGCGCGGTGCAGGAGGGACGGGCCGAGGACCGCCGGTTCGACCACGTGCCGCTGGCCGAGCTGGGCGCGCTGAGCGAACTGCCCCCCGGGACGGGGATGTTCGACAGTCTGGTGGTCTTCGAGAACTACCCGGTCGGCGATGCGACGGCCGGCGCCAACGGTCTGCTGATCCACGGACTGGAGGCCAGGGAGGCCACCAACTACCCGCTCACCGTGGTCGTTTCGCCCGGCGACCGGCTCAGTGTGGAACTCGGTTACGACCCACGGTACTTCGATCCTGGCACGGCCGGTTCGCTGGCCGGGCAGCTGCTGCACACCCTGTCCGCGCTGGCCGCCTCGGACGGCGCCCTCCGGCTGGACGAGGTCGACGTCCTGCCGCCCGAGGAGCGGACCAGGGTGCTGCGCGGCCCGGTGCGCCCGGCGCTGGGCCCGGTGACCCCGGCCGCCCTGCCGGTCCTGGTCGAGGCGGCCGTGGACCGCCGGCCCGGCGCACCGGCGCTGAGCGCGCCCGGCCTGGAGCTGAGCTTCGCCGAGGTCGAGGCGCGGGCCAACCGGCTGGCGCACCGGCTGATCGCCCGCGGCGCGGGCCCCGGCGACCTGGTCGCCCTGCTGCTGCCGCGCTCGGCGGACATGGTGCTGGCCCAGCTCGCGGTCGCCAAGGCCGGCGCCGCCTTCCTGCCGGTCGACCCCGGCTATCCGGAGGAGCGGGTCGAGCTGATGCTGCGCGACGCGGCCCCCGCGCTCACCCTCGACGCCAAGGAGGTCGCCGACCTGCTGACCGCGCCACCGCAGGGGGTCCCCGGCCACCGGCCCACCGACACCGACCGGATCCGCCCGCTCGACCTGGACGACCCGGCCTACGTGATCTACACCTCCGGCTCCACCGGCACCCCCAAGGGAGTGGTGGTCACCCACCGCGGGCTCGCGGTGTTCGCCGCGGCCGAGGCCGAGCACTACCGGGTGGCCCCGGGCGACCGGGTGCTGGCCTTCGCCACGCCCAGCTTCGACGCCTCGGTGCTGGAACTGTGCATGTCCCTGCCCCAGGGCGCCCGGCTGGTGGTCCCCGCCCCCGGCCCGCTGCTCGGCGCCCACCTGGCCGAGGTGCTGCGGGCGGAGCGGATCACCCACACGCTGCTGCCGCCGGCCGCCCTCGCCACCCTGCCCGCCGGCGCCCCGGGCACCCTGCCCGACCTGAAGACCCTGGTGGTCGGCGCCGAGGCCTGCGGGCCCGACCTGGTCGCCCGCTGGGCCCCGCACCACCGCATGGTCAACTCCTACGGGCCCAGCGAGGCCACCGTGGTCGCCACCTGGTCCGCGCCGCTGGAACCGGACGGGGCCGCCCCGCCGATCGGCCGCCCGCTGCCCGCCACCGGCGCCTACGTCCTCGACGCCAGGCTGCGGCCGGTCGCCGACGGCGTGGCCGGCGACCTGTGGCTCAGCGGACCGACGCTGGCGCGCGGCTACCTGGGCCGCCCGGGCCTGACCGCCGCCCGCTTCACCGCCGACCCCTTCGGTCCCCCCGGTACCCGGATGTACCGCACCGGCGACCTGGTGCGCCGCGACTCCCGCGGCGAGCTGCACTACCTGGGCCGCACCGACCACCAGCTCAAGCTGCACGGCCACCGGATCGAGGCGGGCGAGGTCGAGGCGGCGCTGGTGCGTCACCCGGCCGTGCTGGACGCCGTGGTGAGCGTGCGGGAGGACGAGCCGGGGCTGCCGCGCCTGGTCGCCCACCTGCTGGTGGCCCCCGGCGCCGAACCGCCCGCGGGCGCCGAGCTGCGCGCGCTGGCCGCCCGCACCCTGCCCGGGTACATGGTCCCCTCGGCGTTCGCGCTCCTGGACCGCTTCCCGCTCACCGAGAACGGCAAGACCGACCGGGCGGCCCTGCCCGCGCCGGTGCCGGCCGAGGCGGAGGACCCGGTCGGCCGGGTGGCGCCGCGCACGCCCACCGAGGAGGCGGTGGCCGCCATCTGGGCCGAGGTCCTGCAGACGGCCGTGGGCGTGGAGGAGGACTACTACCTGCTGGGCGGGGACTCGATGCGCGCCCTGCTGATCGCCTCCCGGGCCAATGACGCCTTCGGCCTCAGGCTCACCCCCCGCGACGTCCTGGTCTCCCGCACCGTGGCCGCGCTGGCGGAGCTGGTGGAGGACCAGGTGCTGAGCGAACTCGAAGACGCCGCCCACGGCGGCCCCGAAGACGACGAACGGTGAGGAACCGACGACCATGACGCCTTCGAAGCGAGACCGCGCCGAGGCCCTGCCCGCGGACCTGCAGGAAGCGCTGCGCCGCCGACTGGCCGGACGGGCCGTCGGCGCGGCGGCCGCCGCCGGCCGTTCCATCCCGCGGGCCGACCGCTCCCGGCCGCTCCCCCTCTCGTTCGTCCAGCAGCGCCTCTGGTTCCTGGACCAGCTGCGGCCCGGCGACCCCCGCTACAACAGCGCCGTCGCGGTGCGGTTCACCGGGCCGCTGGCGCACGAGGCGCTCGCCGACGCCATCGCCGCCGTCGTGGCCCGCCACGAGTCGCTGCGGACCGTCTTCGAGGAGACCGACGGGCGGCCGGTGCAGCAGGTGCGGCCGGCCGGGCCGGTGCCGCTGCCGGTTCGCCGGGCGGCGGGACCGCAGGAGCTGGACGCGGTCCTGCTGGCGGAGTACTCCCGCCCCTTCGACCTCCGGCAGGGGCCGCCGTTGCGCGCCCTGCTGGTGCGCGAGTCCGACCGCTCGCACGTCCTGCTGCTGACCGCGCACCACATCGTCACCGACGGCTGGTCGATGGGCGTGGTCCTGGACGAGCTGTGCACCGCCTACGCGGCCCTGGCCCGGGGCGCGGCGCCCGAGCTGCCGCCGGTGGCCACGCAGTACCCCGACTTCGCGGTGTGGCAGCGCGAGCAGCTCTCCGGACCCCGGCTGGAGCAGGACCTCGCCCACTGGAAGGGCCGACTGGCCGCGGCGGTGGCGCCGGAGCTGCCGCTGGACCGCCCGCGGCGCGGCGAGGAGGCCGGTCCGGGCGCGGTCCACGGCTTCACCGTGCCCGCCCCGCTGACGGCGCGGCTGCGCGAGCTGGTGGCGCAGCAGCACACCACGCTGTACGTCGCCCTGGTCGCGGCCGCCCAGGCGCTGCTGGCCCGCTGGTCGGGCGGGACCGGCCGGGAGGACGTCACCGTCGGCTCGCTGACCCCCGGGCGCACGCGCACCGATCTGGAACGGGCCGTCGGCTGCTTCGTCAACACCGTGGTGCTGCGCACCCCGGTGGAGCGGTCCGGGTCCTTCCGCGAGCTGCTGGCGGCCACCGCCGACACCGTCAACGACTCCCTCGCCCACGGCGACACCCCCTTCGAGCGGCTGGTGGAGGCCGTGGGCGCGCCCCGGGAGGCGGGCCGCAACCCGCTGTTCGACGTGATGGTGCTGCTCCACCCCGCCCCGCCGGCCGCCACCGCCCCCGACGGGCTGGAGATCTCACCGGTCGAGATCCCCCAGCGGAGCGCCACCTTCGACCTGAGCGTGGAGTTCGTGCCGGACGGGGATCGACTGGCAGGCCTGCTGGAGTACCGCAGCGACCTGTTCGACGAGGCCACCGTCCGGCGGATGGCCGAGCAGCTGCTGCGGCTGCTGGAGGGCGCCGCGGCCGAACCCGACCGGCCGCTGGGCACCCTGCCGCTGCTCTCCGCGCCTGAGATCCACCGGGTGACGCGGGAGTGGAACGCCACCGGGCTCCCGGTCGAGGACACCACCTACCCCGAACTCCTCCAGCGCCGGGCCGCGCTGACCCCGGAGGCGCCGGCCCTGGTCGCCGGGGAGGAGCGGCTGGACTACGCGACGCTCAACACCCGCGCCAACCGGCTCGCCCACCACCTGATCGCGCTCGGGGCCGGTCCCGAGCGCCTGGTCGCGCTGCGGCTGCCGCGCACCGCCGACCTGGTCGTGGCGATCCTCGCGGTCTGGAAGTCCGGCGCCGGCTACCTGCCGCTCGACCCCGAGCTGCCGGCCGAGCGCCTCCGGTACCTGCTGGACGATGCCCGGCCGGCGCTGGTCCTGGACCAGGAGGCGCTGCGCGCGGTACCCGCCACCGGGCCGGACACCGACCCCGTGGACGCCGACAGGACCGCCCCGCTGCGCCCGGAGAACACCGCCTACGTCATCTACACCTCCGGTTCCACCGGCCGGCCCAAGGGCGTCCTGGTCCCGCACCGGTCGGTGGTGCACCTGCTGGCCGGCCACCGGGCCGGCTTCGTCGCCGAGGCGGGCGGCGGGCCGCTGAGGGTGGCGCTGACCGCCTCGTTCTCCTTCGACACCTCGCTGGAGGGCGTGCTGCTGATGGCCGACGGCCACCCGCTGCACCTGGTGGACGAGGTGACCCGGATGGATCCGGCGGCCCTGGTCGAGTACGTGGTCCGGCACCGCGTCGACTTCCTCGACGTGACCCCCTCCTACCTCGGGCAGTTGCTGCCCGCCGGGCTGCTCACCGATCCGCGGCACCGGCCGCGGGTGCTGATGCTCGGCGGCGAGGCGGTCGGCCCCCGGCTCTGGCGCGAGCTGGCCGGACACCCGGAGGTGGCCGCCTACAACTTCTACGGCCCGACCGAGTGCACGGTCGACGCCCTGGCCTGCCGGATCGAGGACGGGGACCGCCCGCTGGTGGGCCGTCCGCTGCCCAATGTCCGGGCCTACGTCCTCGACGACCGGCTCCAGCCGGTGCCGCCCGGCGTCGCGGGGGAGCTGTACCTGGCGGGCGAGCAGGTCGCCCGCGGCTACGCCGGCCGCCCGGGACCGACCGCCGCGCGGTTCACCGCCGACCCGTTCGGGCCGCCCGGCACCCGCAGGTACCGCACCGGAGACCTGGCGCGCTGGACCGCCGACGGACGCCTCGACTACCTCGGGCGCGCCGACGACCAGGTCAAGGTGCGGGGCCACCGGATCGAGCCGGGCGAGGTCGAGGCGGCCCTGCTGGACCTGCCGGAGGTCGGCACGGCCGCGGTCGTGGCCGTCCCCGACGTCCACGGCCACACCCGGCTGGCGGCCTACGTGGTCGCCGTCGCCGGCCGTACCGCACCCGCCGCCGCCGAACTGCGGGCGGCGCTGCGGCTGGTGCTGCCCGACCATCTGGTGCCCTCCTCCTTCACCGCGCTCGACCTGCTGCCGCTCACCACCAGCGGCAAGCTGGACCGCCGCGCCCTGCCCGCCCCCGACCCGGAGGGCGAAGGACGGCAGCGGGAGTTCGTCGCCCCGCGCACCCCGCAGGAGCAGACCCTGGCCGACATCTGGGCCGAGGTGCTGGGCGTGGCGAGGGTGGGGGTCACCGACAACTTCTTCGAGCTGGGCGGCGACTCGATCCTCAGCATCCAGGCGGTCTCCCGGGCCCGCGCCGCGGGCCTGCGGCTCAGCTCGCGCGACGTCTTCCGGCACCAGACCGTGGCCGACCTGGCCGCGGCGGCCGGGCGGACCGCCGCCCCGGCCGTCCCCGTGCGTCCGGAGGAGCACGGCCCCGCGCCGCTGACCCCCGTGCAGGAGTGGTTCTTCGCCACGCACGGCCCGCTGCGCCACTTCAGCATGTCGATGCTGCTCGACCTGGACCGCGACCTCGACGAGCGGGCGCTGGAGCAGGCGCTGGAGGCGGTGGTGGCCGCCCACCCGGCGCTGCGCACCCGGTTCGCCCGCAGCGCGGACGGCTGGCAGCAGGACCCCGGCGCGGGCCCGGTCGCCGGGCTGCTGACCCGCCACGGCCCGGCCGGTCCCGAGGCCGGTGCGGAAACGGCCGCTCGGGCCGCCGACGCGGCCCGCGCCGCCCTGGACCCGGCCACCGGCGCCCTGCTGCGCGCGGCGCTGCTGCGGCCGGCCGACCGGGCCCGGCCGCAGCTCTTCCTGACCGCCCATCACCTGGCCGTGGACAGCGTCTCCTGGCGGGTGATCCTGGCCGACCTGGCCCTGGCCTACCGGCGGGCGGCCGCGGGCGAGCCGCCGCAACTGGAGCCCGAGCACACCACGTTCACCGACTGGGCCCGCCGGTTCGCCGACCGGGTACGGGCCGGGGAGCTGGACGGCGACCTGCCGTACTGGACGGCCGAAGCCCTGGCGCCGCGGACCCCGCTGCCCGTCGACCACCCCGGCGCCGCCCGGGCCGGCTCCGTCCGCACCGTCCGCAGCCGGGTGGACCGCGCGACCACCGAGGCGCTGCTGCGCCGGGTTCCCGGGGTCTACCGCACCCAGGTCAACGACGTGCTGCTGAGCGCGCTGGGCCGGGTCCTCGCCGACTGGACCGGCGCCGGGCGGGTGACCGTCGCTCTGGAGGGCCACGGCCGCGAGGACCTCGGCGGCCCGGCCGACCAGGACGTCGATCTCTCCCGGACGGTCGGTTGGTTCACCAGCCAGTACCCGGTCACCCTCGCCCCGGTGGGGCCGCCCGGCGCGCCGGACTGGGCCGCCACGCTGAAGGCGGTCAAGGAGCGGCTGCGGGCCGTGCCCCGGCGCGGCCTGAGCTACGAGGCGCTGGCCCGGCTCGGCTCGCCGGAACCGTCCGCCCGGGCCCTGCGGGAGGCGCCGCTGCCGCAGGTGTCCTTCAACTACCACGGGCAGTGGGCGGACTCCGAGGGCGGGGACTTCGCCCCGGCCGGCGAGGCGCCCGGCCGGGACATCGCCCCCGAGGAGCGGCTCGACCACCTCCTCGACATCTCCGCCGTGGTGGCCGGCGGGGAGCTGGAGATCACCTGGCACTACAGCGACCAGGTGCACGAAGCGGCCACCGTCCAGGCCCTGGCGCAGGCCATGACCGCTGCGCTGGCCGGCATCGTCGAGCACTGCGCCCGCCCCGGCGCGGGCGGCCGCACCCCCTCCGACTTCCCGCTGGCCGGTCTCGACCAGGCCGGCCTGGACCGGCTGGTCGGCGACGGGCGGGAGGTGGAGGACCTGCTGCCGCTCACCCCGCTGCAGGAGGGCATGCTCTTCCACCGTCTGGTGGGCGGTCCCGACGACGTGTACCTCGACCAGGCCGCGCTGCTGCTGGAGGGCGTGAGCGACCCGCACGCCCTCGCCGCGGCCTGGCAGCGGGTGGCCGACCGCACGCCCGCCCTCCGCACCTCGGTGGTGTGGGAGGGGGTCCCCGCGCCGCTCCAGGTGGTGCACCGCGCCGTCCGGGTGCCGGTGGTCCAGCTGGACCTGCGGGCGGTGGACCCGGCGCAGCGGGCCGAGCGGCTGGACCGGGTGCGCGCCGAGGACCTCGCGCAGGGCCTCGACATCTCCGTGGCGCCGCTGATGCGGCTCACCCTGGTGAGGCTGCCCGAGGCGCGGGTGCAGCTGCTGTGGACCTCGCACCACCTGATCCTGGACGGCTGGAGCCTGGCCCAGGTGCTCACCGACGTGTTCGAGGAGTACGCGGCGCTCACCACCGGCGCCGGGTCCCGGCCGGCCGTGCGCCGGCCGTTCGGCGAGTACGTCCGCTGGCTGGCCGACCAGGACGCCGAGGCCGCCCGCGCGCACTGGCGGGGCGTCCTCGACGGCTTCGCCGCCCCGACCCCGCTGCCGGTCGACCGGGTCCGGCGCGGTCTCCACCGGAGCCGGTCGGCGGGCGTCCACACGGGCGGTCTCTCCGAGGAGGTGTCGCGGCAGCTGGCCCGCACCGCCCGGCAGGCCGGACTGACCCTGAGCACCGTGGTCCAGGGCGCCTGGGCGCTGCTGCTGTCCCGCTGCAGCGCCGAGCCCGAGGTGCTGTTCGGGACCACGGTCTCCGGCCGCCCCGAGGAGCTGGCCGGGGTCGAGTCGATGATCGGGATGTTCATCAACACCCTGCCCACCCGGGTCCGGGTGGACGGCGACCGCCCGGCCGTCGCCTGGCTCCGCGAGCTGCAGGAGGCGCAGGCCGAGGCCCGGCGCTTCGCCGCGGTGTCCCTCGCCGAGCTGACCGGCTTCAGCGAGGTGCCCTCCGGCAGCGCGCTCTTCGACAGCATGGTCGCCTTCGAGAACTACCCCTTCGACGAGGCCCGCACGGCCGGCTCGGGCGTGCGGCTGGCCGAGGTCTCCTCCCGCGACGCCACCAACTACCCGCTGGTGCTGCGGGCCTACCAGGGGGAGCGGTTCGGCTTCGACCTCGGCTACGACCCGGAGCTGTTCGAGGCCGCGACCGTGCGGGTCCTCGCCGGCCGGCTCTGCCTGCTGCTCACCGAGCTGGCCCGGGACCCGGACCGGCCGCTGCGCGCCCTGGCCTGGACCACCGCCGAGGAACGGCGCCGGCTGCTGGCCGACTGGAACGGCCCCGCGCAGGCCCGCCCCGCCGAGACCCTGGTGGACCTCTTCGAGGCCCAGGCCGCCCGCACCCCGCGGGCCGAGGCCGTGAGCTTCGGCGAGGAGCGCGTCGACTACGCCACGCTGGACGCGCGGGCCAACCGGCTGGCCCACCGACTGGCCGAACTCCACGCCTCGGCCGAACGGTTCGTGGCCCTCGCGCTGCCCCGCTCGGTCGACCTGGTGGTCGCCGTCCTCGCCGTCCTCAAGACGGGCGCGGCCTATCTGCCGATCGACCCGACGCTGCCCCCCGAACGCGTCGCCCAACTGCTGCGGGACGCCCAGCCGGTGGCGCTGGTGACGCTGTCGGCCGACGCCGGGGCCGAAGCCGGGGCGATCCGGGGCACCGGCGTGCCGGTGCTGTCGCTGGGCGAGGCCGAGGTGCGGGCCGACCTGGCGCGGCGTCCGGCCACCGCCCTCGCCCCGGACCGCCGCCCGCTGCCCGAGAACACCGCCTACGCCATCTTCACCTCGGGCTCCACCGGCCGCCCCAAGGGCGTGCTGGTGCCGCACGCCAACGTGGTGCGGCTGTTCAGCAGCACCCGGGACCGGTTCGGCTTCGGCGCGCAGGACGTGTGGACGCTGTTCCACTCCTACACCTTCGACTTCTCGGTGTGGGAGCTGTGGGGGCCGCTGCTGCACGGTGGCCGACTGGTCGTCGTCCCCGAGGACACCGCCCGTTCCCCCGAGGACTTCCTGCGGCTGCTGGCCGAGGAACGGGTCACCGTCCTCAACCAGACCCCGTCCGCGTTCTACCCGCTGGTGCGCGCCGAGGCCGAGCACCCCGAACTCGGGGACCGGCTGGCGCTGCGCACGGTGGTCTTCGGCGGCGAGGCGCTGGACGCGACCCGGCTGGTCGCCTGGTACGACCGCCACCCGGACACCGCCCCGCGGCTGGTGAACATGTACGGCATCACCGAGACGACCGTCCACGTCACCTGGGCCCCGCTGGACCTGGCGACGGCCCGGGCCGGCGGTCCGGGACCGATCGGCACCGGCCTCCCCGACCTGCGGGTGTACGTGCTCGACGCGGACCTGGCCCTGGTCCCCCCGGGCGCGGTCGGCGAGCTGTTCGTGGCGGGTGAGGGCCTGGCCCGCGGCTACCTGAACCGGCCCGGCCTGACCGCGACCCGCTTCCTCGCCGACCCCTTCGGTCGGCCCGGCACCCGGATGTACCGCACCGGCGACCGGGCCCGCCGGCGGGCCGACGGCACCCTGGAGTACCTGGGCCGCGCCGACCAGCAGGTGAAGATCCGCGGCTACCGGATCGAGCCCGGCGAGATCGAGGCCGCCCTGCACACCCACCCGGGCGTGGGCGCCGCCGCCGTGGGCGTGTACGAGGACGTCTCCGGCACCCGTCGGCTGGTGGCCCATGTCGTCGGCGGCGACCGCGCCGCCGCGCCCCCCTCCGCCGCCGAGCTGCGCGCGCACCTGGAACGGCTGCTGCCCGCGTACATGGTGCCCGCCGCCTACGTCCCGATGGCGGCGCTGCCGCTGACCGTCAACGGCAAGCTCGACCGGCGGGCCCTGCCGGCGCCCGGCCCGGACGGGTTCGCCGGCGGCCAGGACCGCACGGCCCCGCGCACCCGCGCCGAGCGGCTGGTGGCCACCGCCTGGGCGGAGGTCCTGCACCTGGAGGAGGTCGGCGCCGAGGACGACTTCTTCGCCCTCGGCGGCGACTCCATCCTCGCCATCCGGGTCACCTCCAGGCTGCGCGCGGCGTTCGGCGCGGAGGTCTCGCCGCGGCTGCTGTTCACCCACGCCAGGCTCGCCGACCTGGCCGCCGCCCTCCAGGGCGGCCCGGCGGCGGACGGGAGCCCGTCGCCCGAGGCCATCCCCGCCGCGGACCCGGACGCCGAGCCGCCGCTCTCCTACGCCCAGCAGCGGCTCTGGTTCCTCGACCGCTTCGAGCCCGGCAGCACCGAGTACACGACCCTGTCCGTGCTGCGGCTGCGCGGCCCGCTCGACGCGGGCGCCCTGGGCACCGCCCTGGACGGCCTGGTGGCCCGGCACGAGTCGCTCCGGACCACCTTCACCGAGCGGGACGGGCGCGCCCGGCAGGTCGTGCACCCGCCGCACCCGGTCGAGCTGCCGGTGGACGATCTCGTTGCCGCGCCCCCGGCTGCCCTCGACGCGCTGCTGGAACGCGTCGCCGCCACCCCGTTCGACCTGGCCGCCGGACCGCTGCTGCGGGCCCGGCTGGTGCGGCTCGCCGAGGAGGAGCACGTACTGGTGCTGGCGGTGCACCACATCGCCACCGACGGCTGGTCGATGGCCGTGCTGGGCCGGGACCTGGGCGAGCTGTACACCGCGGCGCACCAGCGCCGCCGCCCCGACCTGCCGGCCCTGCCGGTGCGCTACACCGACTACGCCGCCTGGCAGCGGGCCCGCACCGACCGGGCCGAGGCGGACCTGGCCCACTGGCGCGAGGTCCTGGACGGGCTGGTCCCGCTGGAACTGCCCACCGACCGGCCCCGCCCCGCCGTCCGCACCCGCGAGGGCGCCCTGGTGACCTTCACCCTGCCGGCCGGGCTGATCGGACGGCTGCGCGAGCGCGGCCAGGAGGCCGGAGCCACCCTCTACATGACCCTGCTGACGGCCTGTCAGATCATGCTGTCCCGCTGGGCCGGCCAGCAGGACGTCGCCGTCGGCACCGTCGCCTCGGGCCGGGAGCGGCCCGAACTCAACGACGTGGTCGGCATGTTCGTCAACACCCTGGTGCTCCGCGGCCGGGTGCGGCCGGAGCTGACCTTCCGCCAGCTGCTGGCCGAGTCGCGGGCCACGGTGCTGGCGGCCTTCGCCCACCAGGAGGTGCCCTTCGAACGGCTGGTGGACGCGCTCCAGCCGGAGCGCGACACCAGCCGCACGCCGCTGTTCCAGGTTATGGTGGCGCTGCACAACCTGGGCTCCGAGCTGCCCGTGCTGCCGGGCCTCGACGTGGAACCGGTGACGCCGCCGATCCGCCACGCCCTCTTCGACCTGGCCTTCGACTTCGTCGAGCAGGACGGCGGACTGACCGGGTACCTGGAGTACAACACCGGCCTGTTCGACGCCGGCACCGCCGAGCGGCTGACCGCGCTGCTGCGGGTCCTGCTGGAGGCCGCGGCCGAGGACCCGGACCGCGCCGTCGGGGCGCTGCCGCTGATGACGGCCGAGGAGCAGCGGCAGGTGCTCCGGCAGGGGCGCGGCGAGCTGCTGCCCGTGCCGGACAGCACCTTCCCGGCCCTGTTCGAGGCGCGGGCCGCCCGCACCCCGCGGCTCACCGCCCTGGTGGCCGCGGACGCCACCCTCGACTTCGCCGGCCTGAACGAGCGGGCCAACCGGCTCGCCCGCCACCTCGTGGCCCTGGGCGCAGGGCCGGAGCGGGTGGTCGCGGTCCGGCTGCCGCGCACCTCGGAGCTGCTGGTGGCGGTGTTCGCGGTGCTCAAGGCGGGCGCCGTGCTGCTCTGCGTCGACCCGGAGCTGCCCGAGGAGCGGGTCGGCTTCCTGCTCCGGGACGCCCGGCCGCAGACCGTGCTGACGGCCGAGGCGCTGCGCCAGGCGCCCTGGGAGCAGTTGCCCGCCCACGACCTCACCGATGCCGACCGGCTGGCCCCGCTGCACCCGGCCAACACCGCCTACATCGTCTACACCTCCGGCTCCACCGGCCGGCCCAAGGGCGTCGCGGTGGAACACCGGCAGCTGGTCAACCTCTGCCAGGACCACCAGGAGGGACTGGTCGCGCCGCACACCGCGGACGGGCGGAGGCTGCGGGCCGCGCTCAGCGCCTCGTTCTCCTTCGACACCAGCTGGGAGGGCCCGCTGCTGCTAGCGCTCGGCCAGGAGCTCCACCTCATCGACGAGGACACCCGGCTGGACCCGCAGGCCTTCTGCGACCGGATCGCCGAACGCGGCCTGGACCTGGTCAACGTCACCCCCTCCTTCCTGCGCGAGCTCACCTCCGCCGGGCTGCTGGCACCGGGCCGGCACCACCCGCGGCTGCTGCTGGTGGGCGGCGAGGCCGTCTCCGCCGCCGCCTGGCAGGAGCTGGGTGCGGCGCAGCAGATCGGCGTCACCGCCTACAACATGTACGGGCCCACCGAGTGCACCGTCGACGCCGTCTACGGCCGGTGCGCGGACGGGCCGGACCGCCCGGTGATCGGCCGTCCCGGCCGCAACCTGCGGGCCTATGTGCTCGACGGCGCGCTGCGCCCGGTGCCGCCCGGCGTGCCGGGGGAGCTGTACCTGGCCGGGGCGCAGGTGGCCCGCGGCTACCTCGACCGGCCCGGGCTGACCGCCGCCCGCTTCCTGCCCGACCCGTTCGGGCGGCCCGGCACCCGGATGTACCGCACCGGCGACCTGGCCCGCTGGGACGCGAGCGGGCTGCTGGAGTTCCTCGGCCGGGTCGACGAGCAGGTCAAGATCCGGGGGTTCCGGATCGAGCCCGGCGAGGTGGAGGCCGCCCTGCTGGAGCACCCGGACATCGCCGACACCGCGGTCACCGCCCGCGAGCACGCCGGCCGGCTGATGCTCGTCGGCTACCTGGTGCCGACGGGGGACCGGGTCCCGCCCGCCGAGGAGCTGCGGGTCCTGCTGCGGCGCACGCTGCCCGACCACATGGTGCCGGCCGCGTTCGTCCCGCTGGACCGGATCCCGCGGACCACCGGCGGCAAGACCGACCGCCGCGCGCTGCCCGCCCCGCCCGCCCAGCCCGACGGCGCCGCCGTCCACGTGGCGCCGCGACCCGGTACCGAGACCTGGCTCGCCGCGATCTGGGCCGAGGTGCTGGGGGTGGACCGGGTGGGCGCGCAGGACAACTTCTTCGGGCTCGGCGGCGACTCCATCCTCAGCATCCAGATCGTCGCCCGCGCCCGTGCCGCCGGGCTCGCCCTCACCACCAAGGACGTCTTCCGGCACCAGACCGTCGCCGAACTCGCCCTGCAGGTGGGCGAGGTGGCCACCCGCCCGGAGGCCGGTGCGGACACCCCGCCCGCCGAGGCGCCGCTCACCCCGATCCAGCACTGGTACCTCGACGGCCGGAGCCCCGGCGACGCGCTGCGCTTCACCATGACCCAGCGCCTGGAACTGGCCCCCGGCACCGATCCGTCGGCCCTGGGCCGGGCGGCCCTGGCCCTGGTGCAGCGCCACCCGGCCCTGCGCACCCGGTTCCGCAGTACCGCCGCCGGCTGGCGCCAGGAGCTGACGGACCCGGCGCCGGAGGCGGTCCTCACCCGGCACGAGGCGGCCGCGCTGGACCCGGTGGCGCTGGAGGCGGAGGTGCAGCGCGCCACCGAGCTGGCCCAGTCCTCGCTCGACCCGGTCGCCGGCCGGACGGTCCGGATCCTCTTCTTCGACCGCGGCGCGGAGCAGCCGGGCCAACTGGTGCTCACCATCCACCACCTGGCCGTGGACGGCGTCTCCTGGCGGATCCTGCTGGCCGACTTCGAGACGGCGTACCGGGCGGCAGCGGCCGGCGGCTCCGCCGAACTGCCGGTGGCGGGCAGCTCCTACGGCCGCTGGGCCACCCGCCTCGACGAGTACACCCGCTCCGGCGCCCTGGACGCCGACACCGGCTACTGGCAGCGCACCGGCGCGGCCCCGGCGGCCCTGCCCGCCGGCCGGCCGGGGCCCAACACCCACGGCGCCGCCGCCACCGTCACCGTGGCCCTGGACGCCGAGTCGACCGACGCCCTGTTGCGCGACGTCCCCGAGGTCTACCGCACCCAGGTGAACGACGTCCTGCTCAGCGCGCTGGGCCGGACCCTGGCCCGCTGGTGCGGGCGCGAGACCGTCCTGGTCGGCGTGGAGGGGCACGGCCGCGAGGACCTCTTCGAGGACCTGGACCTCTCCCGGACGGTGGGCTGGTTCACCGCCGAGTTCCCGCTCGCCCTGACCGTCGACCCGGAGGCCGGCTGGCACGACACGCTGCGCTCGGTCAAGGAGCAGCTGCGCGCGGTACCGCTGCACGGGCTGAGCCACGGCGCGCTGCGCCACCTGCTGCCGGGCAGCCCGCTCGCGGGTGCGCGGGCCCCGCAGATCGGCTTCAACTACCACGGCCGGTTCGAGACCGGCGGCCCCGACGGGAACGGCCTGTACCGCGGCGCGCTGCCCCCGGCCGGCCGTGACACCGACCCGGAGGAGCCGCGCCCCTACCTGCTGGACATCACCGGGGCGGTCGACCACGGCCGCCTGGAACTGGGCTGGACCTACCCGGCGGCCGTCTACGACGAGGCCACCGTCCGCGGCTTGGCCGAGGAGCTGTGCGCCGCCCTGCGCGAGATCGTGGCGCACTGCGCCCTTCCCGGGGCGGGCGGCCGCACCCCGTCCGACTTCCCGCTCGCCGGACTGACCCAGGAGCAGTTGGACGGACTCGTCGGTGACGGGCGGGAGGTCGCCGACGTCCTGCCGCTGACCCCGCTGCAGTCCGGGATGCTCTTCCACGGGCTGGTCGACACCGAGGGTGCCTACTTCGACCGGACCGCGGTGCGGTTGGCCGGGGTGGCCGACCCGCGCGCCTTCGCCGAAGCCTGGCAGCGGGTCGCCGACCGGACGCCGGCCCTGCGGACCAGCGTGCACTGGCGGGGCCTGCCGCACCCGGTCCAACTGGTGGCGCGGCAAGCCGAGTTGCCCGTCACCCAGCTGGACTGGCGCGGGCTGGCGCCCGAGGCGCGGGCGGCGGAGACGGAGCGGCTGCTGGCCGCGGACCGGGCCGCGGGTCTGGAGCTGACCACCGCGCCGCTCACCCGCCTCACCCTGGCCGCGCTGCCCGGTGACGAGCTGCTGCTGCTCTGGTCCACCCACCACCTCATCCTGGACGGCTGGAGCACCGGGCAGCTGCTGACCGAGGTGTGCGAGGAGTACGCCGAGCGCGCGGTCGCGGTGAACGGCCCCCGGGCGACCGCGCCGGTCCGGCGGCCCTTCGCGGACTTCCTGCGCTGGCTGGCCGACCAGGACGGCGCCGCCGCCGAGCGGCACTGGGCCCGCCACCTGGGCGGCTTCACCGCGCGCACCCCGCTGCCGTACGACCGCGCGCCCGGCCGGGCGCACCGCGCCCGCTCCACCGCGACCGTCTCCCAGGAGCTGGACGGGGACCTCTCCCGGCGGCTGCGGGAGCGGGCGGCGGCGGCCGGACTGACCGTCAACACCGTGCTGGAGGGCGCCTGGGCGCTGCTGCTGGCGCGCTACAGCGGCAGCGAGGACGTGGTGTTCGGCACCACCGTGTCCGGGCGGCCGGCCGACCTGCCCGGCGTCGAGTCGATGGTCGGCATGTTCATCAACACCGTGCCGACCCGGATCCGGATACCCGCCGGCGGGGTGCTGCCCTGGCTGCGGGAGCTCCAGCAGCGGCAGAGCGACGGCCGCTCCTTCGACCACCTGGCGCTCTCCCGCATCCAGGCGCTGAGCGAGGTGCCGGCCGGCGAGGCGCTGTTCGACAGCATGGTGGTGTTCGAGAACTACCCCGTCGACGAGTCGGTCGCCGCCAGGACCGGTGTGCGGGTGGTGGAGGTGCGCGCCGACGACGCCACCACCTTCCCCTGGTGCCTGCGCGCCCACCTGGCCGAGCGGCTCGGCCTCGACCTGGCCTACGACCCCGCGCTGTTCGAGCGGGCCACGGTGGAGCGCGCGGTGGAGCGGCTGACCGTGCTGCTCACCGCCCTCGCCGCCGGCCTCGACGGCGACCTCGGCGACCTGGAGCCGCTCACCCCGGCCGACCGGGAGCTGCTGGCCTCCTGGGACACCACCGCCCGCCCGGCCGCACCGGACAGCCCGGTGCGGATCTTCGCCGAGCAGGTCCGCCGCACCCCCGGGGCCGTCGCGCTGCGGGACGGCGACCGCGAGCTCGACTACCGCCGACTGGACGACTGGTCGGACCGGCTGGCCGCCCGGCTGGTGGCCGAGGGACTGGCGCCCGAGGGCCGGGTGGCGCTGCTGCTGGACCGCTCGGCCGAACTGGTCGTCGCCCAGCTGGCCGTCCTCAAGGCCGGCGGCGCCTACCTGCCGGTGGACGTCCGGGCCCCCGAGGAGCGACGCCGGCTCCTGCTCGACCAGGCGGGCGCCACCGTCCGGCTCACCGCCGGGGACGTCGCCGCCGCGGCCCACGGAGCGGACGTCCGCCCGGCGGGCGGCCCGGCCCGGCCCGGGTGGCCGGCCGACCCCGACCGGCTGGCCTACGTGATGTTCACCTCCGGCTCCACCGGGGAGCCCAAGGCGGTCGCGGTGCGGCACCGCGACGTGGCCGCACTGGCCACCGACAGCCGCTTCGCCGACGGCAGTTGCGCCCGGGTGCTGCTGCACTCGCCGGTCGCCTTCGACGCCGCCACCTTCGAGGTGTGGGCGCCGCTGCTGAACGGCGGCTGCGTGGTGGTCGCCCCCGAGGGGCCGGTGGACGCGGCGCTGCTGCGGCGGCTGGCCGGCGCCGACGGGCCGACGGCGCTGTGGCTCACCGCGGGCCTCTTCCGGCTGCTGGCCCAGGACGCGCCGGACTGCTTCGCGGGCCTCCGCCAGGTGTGGACCGGTGGTGACGTGGTGCCCGCCGCCGCCGTCCGCCGGGTCCTGGCCGCCTGCCCGGGCCTGGTCGTGGTGGACGGCTACGGGCCCACCGAGACCACCACCTTCGCGACCTCCTTCGCCCTGGCGGACCCTTCGGCGGTGCCGCACACCGTGCCCATCGGCCACCCGCTGGACGACATCCGGGTGCATGTGCTCGACCGCCGGCTGCGGCCCGTCCCGCCGGGCTGCGCGGGAGAGCTGTTCGTGGCCGGGGAGGGCGTGGCGCGCGGCTACCTGGGCCGGCCCGGCGCGACCGCGGCGCGGTTCATCGCCGACCCGGCCGGCCCGGCCGGCGCCCGGATGTACCGCACCGGCGACCTGGCCAGGCGGCGGCCGGACGGCGCCGTCGAGTTCCTGGGCCGCGCGGACGAGCAGGTGAAGATCCGCGGGTTCCGGGTGGAACCCGGCGAGGTGGCGGCGGCGCTCGCCGGGCACCCGGACGTCACCGACGTCGCCGTCCTCGCCCGCGAGGACCGGTCCGGCGCCCGGCAGCTGGTGGCCTACGTGGTCGGCCCCGCCGGCGAGGACCCGCAGCAGCTGCGGGCCTTCGCCGCACGGACCCTGCCCGACTACCTGGTCCCCGCCGTCTTCGTCCCGCTCGCCGCGCTCCCGCTGAGCCGCAACGGCAAGGTGGACCGGGTGGCCCTCCCGGCGCCGGACCCGGACCGGGCCGCCGGGCGCCGCGAGCGGGTCGCGCCGCGCACCGAGGCCGAGCGCCGTACGGCCGAGGTCTTCGGGGAGGTGCTGGGAACGCTGCCGCCCGGTGTCGAGGACAGCTTCTTCGAGCTGGGCGGCGACTCCATCCTCAGTATCCGGCTCGCCTCCCGGCTGGCCGAGGCCTTCGGCGCCGACATCACGCCCCGGGAGGTGTTCAGCCGGCCCACGCCGGCCGGGCTGGCCGGGCTGCTCACCCTGGGGAACTCCGCAGGATCCGGCCGCCCCGCCATCCTCCCGGTCGCCCGCGAGGGGGCGGCGCCGATGTCCTACGCGCAGCAACGCCTCTGGTTCCTGGAGGAGTTCGCGCCCGGCGGCGCCGAGTACGTCACCTCGCTCGCGCTGCGCCTGCGCGGCAGGCTGGACGTCGACGCCCTCGGCGCGGCCCTGAGCGCCCTGGTGGCCCGCCACGAGTCGCTGCGCACCACCTTCGACAGCGTGGACGGGGACGGCGTCCAGCTGGTCCGTCCGGCGCGGAGCGTGCCGCTGCCGCTGCACGACCTGTCCGGGGAGGACCGGCAGCCGGCGCTGCGCCGACTGCTGTCCGCGGAGCGCGCCCGCCCCTTCGACCTGCGCGGGGGACCGCTGCTGCGGGCCGCCCTGGCGCGGCTGGCCGAGGAGGAGCACGTGCTGGCCCTCACCCTGCACCACATCGTCACCGACGGCTGGTCCAGCTCGGTCATCCTGACCGACCTGGCCCACTTCTACCGCGCCGAACTCGACCCGGCCGAGCCCCCGCTGCCGCCGCTGCCGGTGCAGTACGCCGACTACGCGCACTGGCAGCGCACGGCCGGCGCGGCCGGTACCGAGGACCAGCTGGGCTACTGGAAGCAGCAGTTGGCGGGCATCGAGCCGCTCCAGCTGCCCACCGACCGGCCCCGGCCCGCGGTGCGCACCAGCAGCGGAGCCACCGCCCGGCTGGAGGTGCCGGCCGCGACCGCCCGCCGTCTGGCCCAGGTCGGCCGGGCACAGGGCGCCACCCTGTTCACCACGCTCGTCGCCGCGGCCCAGGCCTTCCTCGGCCGCCTCGGCGGGGACACCGACATCGCCGTCGGCACCGTCACCTCCGGCCGCGACCGGGCGGAGACGGAGCACCTGGTCGGGTTCTTCGTCAACACCCTGGTGCTGCGCTCGCGGGTCGAGGCGCAGCAGCCCTTCACCGGGTTCCTCGCCGGGGTGCGGCGGACGGTGCTGGACGCCTTCGCCCACCAGGACGTGCCCTTCGAACGGGTGGTGGACGAGGCGCACCCGGTCCGCGACACCAGCCGCAGCCCGCTCTTCCAGGTCATGGTCGTCCTGCAGAACACCCCGGTGGCCGACCTCGACCTGCCCGGCCTCGGCGTCACGGATGTCGAGACCGAGCTGGAGCAGGCCGCCTTCGACCTCACCCTGGAGTTCGCCGAGACGGACTCGGGCGCGCTGCACGGCCTGATCACCTACAACACCGACCTGTTCGACGCGGCCACGGCCGAGCGGATGGCCGACCAGCTCGGCACCCTGCTGGCCGCCGTCGCCGAGGACCCCGAACGCCCCGTCGGCGCGCTGCCGCTGACCTCCGAGGAGGGGCTGAAAGCCCTGCTCGACCAGGCCCGGGGCAGCTTCCGCCCGGTGCCCGAGGCGACCCTGCCGGAGCTGTTCGAGCGCCAGGCGGCCCGCACGCCCGACGCGGTGGCGCTGCTGGACGGTGATCGCGAACTGAGCTACGCGGAGCTGGACCGGGCGGCCAACCGGCTGGCCCACCGGCTGATCCGCCGGGGGGTGGGCCCGGAGCGCCTGGTGGCCCTGGCCCTGCCCCGCACCGCCGCGGTGGTGGTGGCGCAGCTCGCGGTCGCCAAGGCGGGCGGCGCCTTCCTGCCGGTGGACCCGGAGTACCCGGCGCAGCGCCGGGAGTTCATGCTGCGGGACTCCGGCGCCTGGCTGGTCCTCGACGACCCGGCCGAGGTGTGGGCCGCGGACGGGGCGCCGACCGCGCCCACGGACGCCGACCGCACCGCCGCGCTCGGCACCGCGCACCCCGCCTACGTCATCTACACCTCCGGGTCGACCGGCACCCCCAAGGGCGTGGTGGTCACCCACCGCGGACTGGCGGGCTTCGCCGCGGCCGCCGCCGAGCAGTACGCCGCGGGCCCGGGCGACCGGGTGCTGCAGTTCGCCTCGCCCAGCTTCGACGCCTCGGTGCTTGAGCTGTGCACCGCACTGCTCAGCGGGGCCGCGCTGGTCACCGGTGAGGAGGGACCGCTGGTCGGCGAGCGGCTGGCGGAGGTGCTCGCCGACCGGAGGATCACCCACACGCTGATCCCCCCGGCGGCGCTGGCCACCGTGGAGCCGGAGACGGCCGGTGAGCTGCCCGCGCTGCGCACCCTGATCGTCGGCGCCGAGGCCTGCCCGGCGGACCTGGTGGACACCTGGGCCCCCGGCCGCCGGATGATCAACTCGTACGGTCCCACCGAGGCCACCGTGGTCGCCAGCTGGACCGGCCCGCTCGCACCGGGCACGGGTACGCCGCCGATCGGCCGCCCGGCCGGCGCCACCCGCGCGTACGTCCTGGACGCCGCGCTGCGGCCGGTGCCGCCGGGCGTGACCGGGGAGCTGTACGTGGCCGGTCCCGGCCTGGCCCGGGGTTACCTGGGCCGGCCGGGGCTGACCGCGGCCCGCTTCCTGCCCGACCCGTTCGGCGCGGAGGCCGAGGGCGGCGGGCGGATGTACCGCACCGGCGACCTCGCCCGCCGGGACGCCGACGGCGAGCTGCGCTTCGCCGGGCGCGCGGACGAGCAGATCAAGCTGCGCGGCTTCCGGATCGAGCCGGGCGAGATCGAGAGCGCGCTGCGCCGCAGCCCCCTGGTGCGGGACGCGGTCGTCACCGTGCGGACCGACCCGCCCGGGGCCGGGGCGGCGGCCGGGCCCGCCCGGCTGGTGGCCTACATCGTCCCGGCGGAGGAGTCCGCCGGACCGCTGCCGGACCGGCTGCCCACCGGGGACCTGCGCGGGTACCTGGCCGGGCTGCTGCCGCCGCACATGGTCCCCTCGGTGTTCGTGCCGCTGGAGCGGCTGCCGCTCACCCCGAACGGCAAGACCGACCGGCGGTCCCTGCCCGAGCCCGGCCCCGCGCAGGCGGGCAGCGGGTCGCGGGTGGCCCCGCGCACCGAGACCGAACGCCGGATCGCCCGGATCTGGGCCGACGTGCTGGGCGTCGAGGAGATCGGCGCGGAGGACAACTTCTTCGTCCTCGGCGGCGACTCCATCCTCAGCATGCAGGTGGTCTCGCGGCTGCGCCGGGACGGCCTGCACCTGGCGACCCGGGACCTGTTCACCCATCAGACCCTGGCGGAGCTGGCCACCGTCGTCCGGGACGCCCCGCTGCGCGACGGCGGAGGACCGGTCACCGGCGAGGTGCCGCTCACCCCGATCCAGGAGTGGTTCCTGACCACCCCGCGCGCCGCCCACCACCACTTCAACCAGTCGAGCCTGCTGGAACTCGGCGCCCCCGCCGACCCGCAGGCGCTGACCACCGCGCTGGAGGCGCTGCTGGAGCACCATGACGCGCTGCGGATGCGGTTCACCCGGCAGGAGGAGGGCTGGCGCCAGTTCAACCCGCCGCCGGCCCCCACCGAGGGCCTGCTGGTCCGCCACGACCTGAGCGGCCTCCCCGCCGAGCAGGCCGAAGCGACGCTGGCCGAGGCCGCCGACCGACTGCACGCCGGCTTCGACCTGGCCCGCGGCCCGCTGCTGCGCGCGGCCCTGTTCACCGGCGGTCCCGGCCGGCCGGACCTGCTGCTCCTGGTCGCCCACCACCTGGTCGTCGACGCCGTCTCCTGGCGGGTCCTGCGCGACGACCTGGAGAGCGCCTACCGGCAGGCCGCCCGGGGCGGACCGGTCAGCCTCGGGGAGCGCGGCACCTCCTTCCGGGAGTGGGCGCGGAAGCTCGCGGCCCATGTGGCCGAGGGCGGCCTGGACCACGAACTGCCCTACTGGGAGCAGGCGGTGACCGCCGGGACGCCCCGGCCCGACCTCCCCGCCGGGCCCTGGCCGGCCGAGACCGCGGCGGTGACCGTGGAACTGGGGGAGGCGGACACGACAGCCCTGCTGCGCGCCGCGCCGACGGCGTACCGCACCCGCGTCAACGACGTGCTGCTGGCCGCCCTCGCCCTGGCGCTGGCCCGCTGGACCGGGCAGGAGCGGGTCCGCCTCGACCTGGAGGGACACGGCCGCGAGGAGCTGATCGACGGCACGGACCTCTCCCGCACGGTCGGCTGGTTCACCACCGTCCACCCGGTCGCCTTCCAGGTGCCCGACCCCGAGGAGTTCGGCCCCGACCGCGACTGGCGCCTGCTGGTCAAGTCGGTCCGCCGCCAGTTGCGCGAGGTGCCGGGCAACGGTCTCGGCTTCGGCGCCCTGCGCACCTTCGGCTCGCCCGAGGCGCGCAAGCGGCTGGCGGCCGGGGCGCAGAGCGAGGTGGTCTTCAACTACCTCGGCCAGTGGGACGCCCGCCCGGAGGTCTCCGAGGGCGGCCTGGTCCGTGCCGAGCAGGGCTCCTTCGGGCAGGACCACGATCCCCGGGACGGCGGCTCGCACCTCGTGGAGGTGGTGGGCGCGGTGCAGAACGGGCGGCTCGCCTTCACCTGGCACCACCGCCCCGCCGTCCACGACACGGCGGCCGTCCGCCGGGTGGCCGAGGAGTTCGCCGAGGCGCTGCGCCACATCGCCCGGCACGCCCGAGGGAGCCGGTGACGGCCCTCCGGGCCCCGGTCCGGCCGCGGCCGGGAGCCGTCCGGCCGGCCCGCGGCCCTCCGCCGGGGCGACCGGCAGGGAGCAGCGAGCAGTGACCACAGAGCCAGCGACACAGACCGGCGACCGCCGGTGAGGAAGAGGGGAACGCCATGGACGAGAACACCCGCTACCAGGTGCTGCGCAACGACGAGGAGCAGTACTCGCTCTGGCCGGCCGACCTCGACGTGCCCGCGGGCTGGCAGCCGGTCGGCAAGGAGGGCACCGAGGCCGAGTGCTCCGCCCACGTCGACGAGGTCTGGACCGACATGCGCCCGCGGAGCCTGCGCGAGCGGATGGCCGACACCGAAGCCTGACCGGCCGGAAAGACGGGGCGCCGGTCGCAGATCGCCGTCCGGCGCCCGCCCACACCCTAGGGAGACCGCCATGACCCCCGTTCTGCGCACCGAGCACCTGGAATTCGTTCCCTACCGACCCGAGGACGAGGACGCGTTCGTCACCCTGCTGCGCAACGAGCAGGTGTGCCACTGGATGGGCCAGGACCTCTCGCCCGAGCCGGAGGTCCGCAGGCTGTTCGGCCTGCTCCAGACCGAGGTGTATCCGAAGGAGATGTTCGACGTGTGGGGCCTGTGGCTGGACGGCACGTACGTGGGCCACGCCGAGGTGAAGAAGACGGGAAACGTCGAAGGCTACGAGCTGATCGCCGCGCTCGCCCCCGAGTACTGGGGCCGGGGACTGGGCACGGAGGTGGTCGGCGGCCTGCTGCGCCACGCCGCCGACCACCTCGGGGTCGCGGAGGCCTACGGGATGGTGGGCGCGGAGAACGCCGCGAGCCTGGCGCTGTGCCGCCGCATGGGTTTCCGGCACCTGCGCGACGTGGTCGCCGAGGACGGCACGGTGACGAAGCTGCTGGTGGTCTCCACGGCGGTCCCGGCGTGAGGAGTCGACTGCCCGTCGGCTCAGCTGGCGGTGCAGGGCTGGGAGGGGGCGTGCCCGGGGGCGGCGTGGTGGAGGGTGAGGACCAGGCTCAGGCCGGACGGTCCGGCCTGCGCGGAGGCGAGCTCGGCGCCGGCGGGTAGCTGGGCGAGGTCGATCGTGTGGGGGGCGAGCCGGGCGGTCAGGGTGGAGGAGGCGCCGGGGAGGCGGTCGAGGACGGTGACCGGGAGCTGCTGCCCCATCAGGGTGACGGTGGTCGGGGTGATGGTGAACGAGTGCGGGGTGACGGTGAGCGCGGTGTTCACGGTGACGGGGAAGCCGAGCTGTCCGGCGGTCGCGGTGAGGGTGAGGCCGGTGCCGTCGCTGCCCAGGGTGAGGCCGCTGTTCCTGCCCTGGCTCAGTCGTTGCTGGAGCGCGGCGTAGGGGATGGTGGCGGTCGCGGTGCCGGTGCGGTAGCTGCCGCCGGTGGTCACGCCGTGCAGGACGATCCGGAGGTCGAGCTCGGTACCGGCCCGACGGATGCCGTCGGCGTCGATCTGCGCGGTGCCGAGGCTGCCGCCGAGGGCCTGCAGACCTGCGAGGGGATCGGTGAGCCGGGCCCGGACGGGCCCGGCCGGCTTGAGCCGGCAGGAGATCGCGCGGGCCATGCGCCGGCCGGCGACGTGCTCGATCCCGAGGTCGGCGCCGACGGCGCCGAGGGTGACGGCCGCCGCCAGGGCGGCGGCCACGGTCTTGTGCCTGCGGCGGAATTTCATGGTGCGGGCTCCTTGGCGGGGCGGGGCGTTCCGTGGGGCGGACCGTTGTGGCGTCGGTGCACGAGCGGGCCGCCGAGGGCGATGGCCGCGCCGAGGCAGACGCCGACGACGAACTGGGCCTGCGTCGGCGGCATCCAGCGGTGCAGCAGGTATTCGGCGGCCAGTGCCAGCGCGACCAGGAGCAGCTTGAGCAGGATCAGGTCCCGCCAGGGGAACCGGTCCATGGCGCCGCCCTGCTTGCCGCGGCGGGTGCGCCACCACCGGACGGACAGCACGACGGCCAGGGCGGTCACCATGGTGGCCAGCACCCGCAGGGCGTGCTCCCAGGGCGGTCCGTGGCCGTCCGAGGTCCAGCGCCAGCCGAAGTACAGGCCGGTGAGGACGAAGACGAGGCGGATGGCGCGGGGCGAGGGCCCCGGTCCGGGGGGACTGGTTCGCATGCTCGGCTCCGGGTCGAGGGGGCAGGGCGATTTCGGGAGCGCGTGCCGGGCGGTTCAGCGGCGGCGCAGCTGCGCCTCCAGGCGCGCGTGGGTCAGTTCCAGCCAGGTGATGTAGGCCGAGGCCGTGGCGTAGCCGTGCTCGTGTGCCATGGTGTGGATCTCGCCGACCCATCCGGGGTCGAGCTCGGGGATCTGCGGCTCCGGCTGGTGGGCGGCGGGCAGGCCCGGTGAGAGCGCGTCGTGCTTGCGGCGGTACTCCAGCTCCGTGTGCACCAGGTCCAGGGCGATCCGGGGGTCGAGCTGCCCGGCGAAGACGAAGCGCAGCGTGAAGTCGGGGTCCATCGGCCGGGGGGAGGGCTCGAAGGGGGCCCGGGCCCACTCCAGCAGCGCCTCGCGGCCGGCCTCGGTGATCCGGTACACCTTGGCGTCCGGGCGTCCCGCGCGCGGGTCCACCTCGAAGTCCACCCAGCCGCGCTCGGTCAGCTTCGCGAGTCGGCGGTAGATCTGCGGCAGTTGGACGCCGTAGCCGATGTACCGGCCCCGGCCCTGCATCCACCGGCGCAGGTCGTAGCCGGAGAGACGGCGCAGCGCCAGGACGCCGATGATCACGTAGTCGAGCTGCATTTCCCATACCTATGTTCCTAAGTACCTATGCCGCCATGCTATCCATCGACCTCCCTCTGTCAAGACTGGCTATGGCGGATGCTGCTGGGCGCCAATATGCGCCAGCTATGTTCTAATGTATATAGAAGCCCGGCAGTCCAGACCCGGAGGTCCCGCATGACCCGGCCGCACACCGAGCCCACCCGGCCCACCGGGCCCACCGAGTTCACTCGGACCTTCGCCGCCGCCGACGGCACACCGCTGCCCCTGCACGTGTTCTCGCCGCCGGGCCGGGCCCGGGCCGCCCTCCTGCTCTTCCACGGCGGCGGCTGGATGATCGGCTCACCGGCCATGTTCTTCCCCCAGGCCCGGGCCCTGGCCCAGGCCGGCATCCTCACCGCCAGCGCCGGCTACCGGCTGGTCGGGGCGGGCGCCGACAGCCCGCTCGACTGCATGGCCGACGCCGAGAACGCCGACCGGCTCTTCCGAACGGTCGCCGCGGACGCGGGCCTGGCCTCGATCGGCGTCGGCGGCGGATCCGCAGGAGGCCAACTGGCACTCAGCCTGGCCGCCTCGCCCGCACGGGCGTACAGCAGCCTGGTGCTGTTCAACCCCGCCCTGGACGCCTGCTGCGAAGGCGCGGCCATCGCCGAGCTGCTCAAGGTCTCGCCCCAGCAGGCCAGAGCGTTCTCGCCGCTGCACCAGGTGCGGCCCGGCATGCCCCCCACCGTCATGTTCCACGGCACCGACGACCGGCTGGTGCCGATCGCCCTCGCCCGCCGCTTCCGCCGGCTGATGACCGATGCCGGCACGGAGTGCGAACTCGTCGAATTCCCCGGCGCAGGACACGGTTTCTTCAACCACGACCCGAACGGCAACCCCGCCTACGACGACGTCCTCGCGCGAACCCGGGCCCACCTCCTGAGGACCGCGGGGGAGGAGGGTCGGGACCGCCCTCGAAGCGCTGCGGAACTCGACCCCGACGTCGCGTGAGGGCTCACGACGAGCGCGTGACCGACGGGCCCGAGCACCTGGCTCCGCGGGCCGCGGCAGTCCGGGCCTGACCCGTCACCGTCGCGCTCCTGCTGCGGCATACAGCACGGTGCCGGTCACCAGCAGGGCCAGCGCGGTGTCGGTGGAGGGCGCCGTGCCGGGGGGACAGATCATCCAGCCGGCCACCTGTCCCACGGTGTTGTCCGGAAGCTGGGCGACCACGGCGAAGGCGTACCAGCCGGTCGGCAGGGTCCAGGCGAGGTGCGCCCCGCACAGCACCGCCCCGAGCGCGGCCAGGCCGGCCAGGCCCGCGCCGTCCCGGAGGACGACCTCGGTGGGGGCGAGCGTCGCTCCCGCCGCCTGGGCCGCCAGCAGTGCCGCACCGGTGAGCGCGCCGATCAGCAGCACGTGCGCCGCCCGGCGGGGCAGCCACCGGATCGCGGCCGTCCGCTCCAGCGTGGCATCCCGCCCGTCGAGCCCGACGGAAGCGGCCGCCACCATCGCGGTGAGGACCAGGGCCGCTGTCACCGGGTTGGTCGAGCCCTGGCCCCCGTCCCGGTTGCAGACCCACGCCGCCAGCGCGACGAGGGCGACCGCGGCGGCCGAGGTGGGCACCTGCCGGGAACGCGTGTACAGGATCAGCCACCTCATCGCGACACCTTCCCCGCCAGCACCGAGAGCTCGTCCGTCCCCGACCCCACGCCCGTCCCCTCGCAGGAGACGGCGGTGGCGTGCACCTCGGCGATCTGCGCGCGCTGCGCGGCCGGCGGCATCGCCAGCAGCCGCTGCCAGGCAACGCCGGCTTCCGCCCAGACGTCGCTCAGGTAGGGGTCGTCGCTCACCCCTTCCAGCGACCGGAGCCGAGGATCATGCAGGGCCCAGCTCGTGGCGATGCTCTGGACGGCGACGTAGCCCTGTCCTCCGCCCTCCCGCGCGTTGTTGGCGAAGCAGCTCGGTGCGATGCCCGCAGCGACCAGCGCCCGGGTCAGTTGCTCACCCGTCGCGTCGGCGAACAGCCGGTCGTCGAAGTCGACCAGCAGCACGCCGGCCGACAGCCGGCGCTCGTCGCTGAGCGCGCGCAGCTGGGTGTCCTCCCGCACCGAGTTCGGTGCCTGGGCGCCCAGGGCGTCGTGCAGCACGCGCAGCGCCTCCTTGCTGCGCAGCGCGAGCTCGGGCAGCCGTGAGCGGTCCGCCTGCGTCACGCACACCGGCCCGTCGCAGACCAGGGCGGCGGCGGCCCGGTCGACCACATAGGTGTCGCGCGGCGCGGCCGGGAGCACCAGCAGCGCCAGGGCCGCGCCGACCAGGACGGGGACCACCGCGAGCAGCCGGGCCCGGCGGTTCACGGCGGACAGCAGGGCGAAGCCGGTGCCGAGCAGGCCGAGCAGCCAGATCGTCTGGCCGAGGTCCACCGAACCGGACAGGGTCAGCAGCATCTCCCTCGGCTCCGCGGTCACCGGGGACAGCAGGGCGAGCCGGTTCGGCACGACGCTCGACGGCAGCACCCCGTCACTGCTCTGCTGCAGCAGGCTCGTCAGCAGCAGGAAGAGCACCGTCAGCGCCGGCGGGGTGAGTACGGAGGGCAGGGCCCGCGCGACGCCCATGCCGAACACGGCCGTCGCGACCAGGGCCAGCGCCCCGACCAGCGAGATCGGCAGCCAACCCAGCGGCAGGTAGCCGGTGGCGCCGAGGGCCACCTCGACTCCGCCCACCAGGACGAGGAGGCCGAAGCCCGACGCCAGCGCGAGCGCCGTCGCACCGGCCGGCAGCGCCGCGCGGTGCCAGGCCGGAAGCGGCGTGGTCGTCAGCAGTTCGGCCATTCGCGAGCGGGAGTCGCGCAGTCCGTACACCGCTCCCATGCCGACCACGAGCGACCACCAGAAGCCCAGCAGGTACCGGGTCCACAGGGCCATGGTGGTCCACTGGGCCGTCCAGCCCGCGGTGCCCTCCCACCAGATCCCGTGGACCAGGAAGAGGACCGCCAGGCTGCCGCCCAGGACGACGGCGCCGGGCCACGGCGCGACGGAGCGCCTCAGTTCGATGCGCAGGAGCCGTACGTTCACCAGGTGCCGCCCTGCTGCTCGGAGTTGTGGAGCAGCGCCGAGTAGCCGCGCTCCAGGGGGCTGTCGCCCGGGTGCTCGGAGCCGCCCGCCGCGGCCAACTCCTCCGGCGTGCCCTGGAAGACGAGGCGGCCGTCGGCGAAGAGCACCACGTCGGAGCAGGCGGCCGCGACGTCCTCGACCAGGTGGGTGGAGACGACCACGCAGGCCTCGCGGCCCAGTTCCTGCAGCAGCTCGCGGAAGCGCAGCCGCTGCGCCGGGTCCAGGCCGGCGGTCGGTTCGTCGAGCAGCAGCAGGGTGGGGTCGTTGACGATGGCCTGGGCGATGCCGGCGCGTCGCACCATGCCTCCGGACAGGGTCTTCATCCGGTGGTCGGCCCGGTCCGCCAGGCCCACCCGTTCCACGGCCCGCTGGACGGCCGCGGGGATGTCCGCCTTCGGGACCTCCTTCAGCCAGGCCATGTACTCGACGAACTCGCGGACGGTGAAGCGCCGGTAGTAGCCGAACTCCTGCGGCAGGTAGCCGATCCGGCGGCGCAGCGCGCGCTGGTCGGCCATCCCGCCGACGGAGCCGCCGAGCAGCTCCAGTTCGCCCGCTGCGGGGCGCAGCACGGTGGCCAGCGCCCGGATCAGCGTGGTCTTGCCTGCTCCGTTGGGCCCCAGGAGGCCGTGGGTGCCGGTGCCCAGGGAGAGGTCGAGGCCGTCGACGGCCATCTTCCGGCGTCCGGCCCGCACTTTCAGGCCGGTTGCCCGGATCTCCCAGGCATGGGTCTTCGGCGCGGTGTCGGCCGCGCTCATCGCGGGTGTCATCCAGTGGTCCCTTCCGAGGGTCGACGGTGGTTTCACAGCGCTGAGTACGAGCGTCTGCGGGCGATCACGGCGCCGATGCCGAGCGCGAGGAGGGCTCCCCACACGGGCAGTCGGTCCGGCTGCAGGACGAGGGGGACCCGGCCGGTGTCCCACGCGGGCGCCGCGACGACGAGGCCCCAGCCGACCACCAGTCCGGCGGCGGCGCGGGTCACGCCGACCACGCTGCCCAGGGCCAGGGCGACGGAGGTGAAGGCCAGCGAGGGCAGCAGCCACTGAGCGGCCGTCATGGCTCCGGTCAGCCATCCCTCCACCAGCAGCGCGGGCAGTACCACGGCCAGCACCGAGACGGTGCGCCGGAGCAGCAGGGGCAGACCGGCCCGGGGCGTGGAGGCCGTCAGTTCGTACGCCGGGTCCAGCCCGCGCGACCACGCCGCGGCGACACCGCACATCGGCAGCACGGGCGCGAACAGCAGCACCGGCGGGGCCGTTCCGAGGAACGCCGGCGCCCCGGCCGCCGCCAGCAGCAGCGCCAGCAGGGTCACGGTGACGGTCATGGCCAGCCACGGGAGGACGACCGGGGTCATCCAGGCCGACACCCAGCGCGGGCGGTACCGCCGCGCGGGCGCCCTGACGGCCTTGTCCAACTGCGGCGCCAGACCGGCCCGGACGGTGTCGAGGAGCGCCACGATGCCCGGCGCCCCGGCGGCCACGGAGGCCGCCAGTCGGCTCCGGCACGGAGCGCAGGTCTCCAGATGGGACTCCAGCGCCCACACCGTGTCCGCGGCGAGTTCCGCGTCACCACGTGCGTAGTCGTCGACCAACCGCCTCGACGCGTGTTCCCCGCTCATGCCAGCGCCTCCCGCATCGCGATCCTGGCCCGGCGGGCACGGGTCTTGACCGTGCCTTCGGGCAGTCTGAGCAGCACGGCGGTCTCCCGGACGGAGAGCCCGTCGAGCACCGTGGCCTGCAGTACCTCTCGGAGTTCCGGCGCCAGTCGCCGCAGGGCGTCGCCGACGTCGCCGCCGACGGTCCCGGCGAGCGCCTCGTCCTCCGCCGCGGGCACCACCGCCCGCTCGGCGGCGGCGACCGGCGGTTCGGCGTGGTGGGCGCGGCGTCGGAACGCGTCGACGAGGCGGCGCGCCGCGATCGTCCACAGCCATCCGACGGCGGACCCGCCGACCGCGCTCCCGGCGAACGCGCCGGCCGCGCGCCACACCGCCAGATAGGTCTCCTGCATGACCTCGGCGACGATCTGCTCGTCCGCGCAGCGGCGGCGCAGCCGCACCGCCAGCCACGGCGACGTGCGACGGTACAGCTCGTCGAACGCCCCACGGTCACCTCTGGCCACCAGCCGGAGGAGGCGTTCCTCGTCCAGCTCGTCCAGTGCTCTCCTGCGTGATCTCACACCAGCCAGACGGCGGTGACGGCCCGCAGGTTCTCCATCGGCCGTGACCTGCATCACAGTGTCACCTGCAGACGTCGGTGCTCCCCCGGAAAACCGGTCGGACGGCTCGTCATCCGCCGAGGGCGTGGTCCGCGCGGTCGCCGCCCGGCGCGGACCACGCCCCTGGATCGCGTCCCGCCGATTGCTACAGCTCCCCGCGGACCATGCCGATCAGCCGGTCCAGGACCTGGCTGCCGCTGGCGCGCAGGCCGTCGTGCTCCCATTCGTTGGTCACCCAGGTCCGCAGCCCGCGCACCGCATCGGCGGTCGCCAGGGAGTCCGCGGCGTCGACGTACATGTCGTCGTGGTAGACGGCGGCGGCCACCGGGACCTGGTTGGCCGCCAGGGCGTCGGCGGAGTAGAGGTCGGGCCAGCCCGTGCGCTCGGCCAGCAGCTCCGCCGTCTCCTGCAGGGGGCGCAGCGCCGGGTCGGTCTCGAACATCCAGGGGTAGATCATCTCTCCGGTGAAGCGCACCGGGGAGCCGTTCGCCAGCGCCCGGGCGGCGTCGAACTCGGGGAACTCCGAGCGGACCTGCTCCGCCGCCCAGCCGGTCGGGCCCGGGTCCACCGACCGCTGGCCGTAGATGGACTCGTGCAGCACGGCGTAGAGGGGGCCTTCGGCGAACGAGAGCTTCGACTGGGCGCCGCTCAGGAAGGTGTCGGACAGCTCCGGCCCGGCGCTGCCCCGGACCCAGGCGTCCTCCAGCAGGTAGTGCAGGGTGTCCGAGCCGCTGCCCGAGCCGAGCAGCAGACCGAGCGCCTGGAACGCCCGCACGGTCAACCGTCCGCCACCGGGCAGCTCCGCGGGCGAGGCGGACAGGTGCTCGGCGATCCGCCGCACCGCCTCGACGTCCTGCGGGTAGCGGGCGTAGTGCGCGGCATTCTTGCGGGCCACCCGCGGGTAGGCCGCCCGGTACACGTCGGCCGCGCTGCTGCGCAGCCCCGCCAGTCCGCCGGTGACCATGGCCTCGCGCACGCCCTCGGGGGCCAGCGAGAGGTAGGTGAGGGTGCAGAAGCCGCCGAAGCTCTGCCCGAGCAGGCTCCACTGTCCCCGCTCGCCGAGCAGTTGGCGCCGGATCAGCTCGGCGTCGCGGACGATCGAGTCGGCCCGGAAGCAGGAGAGGTAGTCGGCCTGCTCGGCCGCGCTGCCGCGCAGCGGCAGGGTCTGCCGGGTCGCCGGGGTCGAGCGCCCGGTGCCGCGCTGGTCGAGCAGCAGGACCCGGTAGTCGTCCAGGGCCCGGTCCAGCCAGCTGTCCCGGCCCAGCGGCCGGCCCGCCCGGCCGCCCGGGCCGCCCTGGAGGTAGAGCAGCCAGGGCAGGTCGGCGTGCTCCTTGCCCGCCGCGACCACCTCGCGGGCGTAGACCTCGATCCTCTCGCCCTGCGGCGCCGCGTGGTCCAGCGGCAGCTGGAAGAGATGGTCGGTCAGGACGACGCCAGGCTGTCGGATCACCACGGACATGAGACTCCTCGGTCGGTGCTCGGTGCGGCAGCGCGCGGGTAGGGGCGGCGCTACCTCGGCACCGTATCCTGACGCCGCGCGCAGGCGTTGTGCTGTGCCCGCCGCCGGCCGGCCCGCGCTGTTGCCGCTGAGCGTCAACCGGCAGCTGACACTTCGGCAGTTGCTCGGCGCGCCCGACGCCGGAGAGATGCCCGCCTGCACGACGGGGACGCCCGGATCCTGGGCGCGGGAGTTTCGTGTGCGTTGGCTGTCACGAAGTCATGACGATTCCCGGTTCCCGGCGCACCGTCCGTCCTGGCCGGGCGCCGGCAGCGGGAACGTCAATTCCGACATATGGGTGCACTTGTCCCGGGCCTCGCCCTGCATCGACGGAGATCATCACGGATGGGTAACTCCGGCCCGGGGCATAAGGAAAGAGTAAAGTAAGAGACATGTGAAGATCTCTTGCATGGCGGGCTTGGTGCCCGCCCTGTACGAGGAGTTCCATGAACGTGTCCGGAAGGGGCCGCGCGCGTCGGCTGCGGTCGATAGCCGCGGCGACGGCGGTCCTGCTGGCGGCGGAGGCCGCCGTGCTGATCGAGTCGAGCGGGCAGGCGGTGGCCGTCGGCAGAGCTGCTGCCGCGTCAACCGGCGTCGATGCCAAGGGCCTCGGCCCGGCCGAGGCGCAGGATCGGGCGTCCGCGCTGTTGACGGCGCGGTTGCAGCAGCGTCGGATCGAGGTGCTGGACGCGCGGACCGACGCGTCGCAGACGTTCGCGAACCCGGACGGCACGCTCACGGTGTCGGCGTCGGCGGAGCCGGTGCGGGTGCTGAGCGACGGCCAGTGGGTGCCCCTGGACGCGACGTTGAAGGTGTCGGGGCCGGGCACCGTGGCCCCGGTGCGGTCCGAGTCGGCGCTGGTGCTCTCCGGGGGCGGGACCGGTCCGCTGGCGCGGATGACGGTCGACGGCAAGGAGTTGTCGCTGTCGTGGCCCGCTGCGCTGCCCGAGCCGGTGCTGGCGGGGGCGACCGCGACCTACCCGAACGTGCTGGCCTCGGGGGTGGACCTGCAGCTGACCGCGACGGTGTCGGGCGGGGTGGAGGAGACCCTGGTCGTCAAGAACGCCGAGGCGGCCGCCGATCCGGCGCTGGCCGACCTGGCGCTGGCGACCTCGACCAGCAAGGGCAGCACCCTGTCGGCCGACGCCGGGGGGAACCTGAGCGTCAAGGACCCCGGCGGCCGCACGGTGGTCACCTCCCCGGCCCCGGTCATGTGGGACTCCGCCACCAGCACCGCACCCGCCCCGGCCGCCGACAGCCCGGCCCCGGCGCCCGCCGCGGCCCCCGGCCTGTCCGGCGGCGCGAACGCGGCCGGCAGCGAGAAGGTCAAGGTCGCCTCCCGCGACACCGCGCCCGCCACCCGCTCCAGTGCCCGGGTCCCGGGTTCGCACGCCCACCAGGGCCGGGTGAAGGTCCGACTGGACAGGCAGCGGCTGCACCTGGCGCCGGACGCGTCCATGCTGTCCGCCACCGGCACCGTGTTCCCGCTCTACATCGACCCGGCATTCGTACCCCACCCGGCATCGGGCACCACCCTGCACTACGCGCAGGTCCAGCAGGGCTACCCGACCACCTCCAACTACGACGCCGCACCCGGCTCCGGACTGGGCGTGGGCTACCAGGGCTTCTCCACCCCCAAGGGCATCGAGCGCTCCTACTACGCACTGAGCGTCCCCGCCGAGATCTACAACAGCAGGATCCTCTCGGCGACGTTCAACACCAAGGTCACCTACGCGGCCGCGTCCGGCTCCAACTCCACCACCGTCAACGCGTTCTCCACCTGCGGCATCGACGCCACCACCACCTGGAACAACCAGCCCTGCCACGACAGCCGGGGCAACGCCAACTACCCCGGCCCCAACGCCGCCAAGACGTTCACCACCACCGGCCAGAGCCCCAACCAGGCCCTGTCCTTCGACATCACCGCCAGCATGCAGCTGGTCGCCCAACTCGGCTACCGCACCTGGGACTTCGAACTGGCCAACGCCACCGAGACCGACTCCACCGACCTGGTCCGCTTCTCCGCCAACCCGACCTACTCCATCACCTACGACACACCCCCGGCCACCCCCACCGGCCTGACCGCGGCCCCGACCGCGACCGCCGGCTACACGGCCGGCGCCACCCCGACCCTGTCCGCGTCCGCCACCGACGCCAACAGCGACACCGTCCGCCTGGACTACCAGATCCTCTCCGGCACCACCGTCAAGTCCTCCGGCTCCAGCGCCTTCGTCAACCCGGGCACCGCCGCACCCTGGACCGGCACCACCAAACTCGCCGACGGCCCCTACGCCTGGCAGGCCCGCGCCTGGGACGGCAACCAGTACTCCGCCTGGACCGCCGCCCAGCCACTGACCGTCGACACCACCGCCCCCGCCAACACGACAGTCACCTCCAAGGACTTCACCGCGAACTCCTGGTCGGGCACCCCCGACGCCTCCGGCAGCTTCACCGGCGACTTCACCCTCACCCCGCCCTCCACGGACGCGGCCACCGTGGCGATGCAGCTGGACGACGGCCCCTGGACCTCGACCGCGACCACCGGCGCACCGTTCACCCGGACCCTGACGTTCAAGGCCGGCAAGCACACCCTGATCGCCAAGACCCACGACGCTGCCGGGAACCTGGCCACCGGCACCTACTACGTCTTCTACGCCGGCGCCGGCGCGGCGCTGACCTCGCCGAACACCGGTGACCGCCCCGCGCGCCGGGTGAACCTCACCGCCCAGGGCCTGACCGGCTACACCGGCGCGACCTACCAGTACCGACTCGGCGAAACCGACACCTGGCACAACGTGCCCGCCAAGGACGTGCGCAGGAACACCGACGGCAGCACCCCCGCCGCCTGGCCGGTCCCCGTGACCGGGGGCGCCCCGGCCCCGCTGACCTGGAACATCACCGACACCCTGGCCGAGGACAGCCCGGTGGACCTGCGGGTGCTGTTCACCGACGGCACCGCCACCGCCGGCTCGCCCGTCGCGACCGTCACCCTGGACCGCGACGCCGGCACCGCGCCCGCCCTGACGGCCGGTCCCGCGTCGGTCAACGCCCTCACCGGCGACGCCACCCTGTCCGCCACCGACGCCTCCGCGTTCGGGATGACCGTCACCCGCAGCGCCTCCTCGCGCCGCCCGGCCAACGGATCACAGCAGGAGGGGCAGGCGTCGATCTTCGGCCCGCAGTGGACCGCCGGTACCACAGCCGAGGTCACCGACTCCGACTGGTCCTTCGTCCGCAAGACCTCGCTCACCTCGGTGGCGCTGGTCGACAAGGACGGGAACCAGACCGGGTTCACCGCAGCCGCCTCCGGTGGTTGGAAGCCCGAGCCCGGCGCCGAGGCCCTGACCCTGACCGGTTCGCTGGCCGGTTCCTTCACCCTGAAGGACGACGACGGCACGACAACGGTGTTCACCAAGTCCGACGGAGCGCTGACGACCTGGCAGGTCTCCAGCACCTTCCTGCCGACCTCGAACTCCACCACCACGGTCACCTACCAGACCGTGACCGTGAACGGCGTCAAGGTCGCCCACCCCAAGTACATGATCGCGCCCACCAGCGCCGTGGACGCCGCGACCTGCCAGACCACCACCGCCGCCGGCACCCCCGCCACCGGATGCCGGGTGATGGAGTACCTGTACGCCGTCACCACCACCGGCACCTCCACCGCGTTCGGCGACTTTGCCGGGCAGGTCAAGGAGATCCGGCTGTGGACCACCGAGCCTGGCGCCACCGCCGGCAGCGTCAAGGTCCTGGCCCACTACACCTACGACGACCAGGGCCGCCTGCGCGAGACCTCGGACCCCCGCACCACCCCCAACCTCAAGACCAGCTACACCTACGACAGCGACGGACGCGTCACCACCCAGGCCGACCCCGGCCAACTGCCCTGGACCTTCAACTACGCCCAGGTCGGCACCAGCCCTGTCGCAGGCAAGGGAATGCTCACCTCCGCCTCCCGACCCGCGCTCAAGCAGGGTTCGGCCACCGACACCGACGGCACCGCGAGCACCACCGTCGTCTACAACGTCCCGCTGGCCGGCGCGAACGCACCGAACGCGATGGGGCCGACAGATGTCGCCGCCTGGAGCCAGAGCGATGCCCCCAGCGACGCCACCGCACTCTTCCCCGCCGACCAGGAACCCAAGAGCAGCGACGGCAGCGCACTCGGCAAGAGCGACTACCAGCGCGCGACCGTCACCTACACCGACGCCTCCGGACGCCAGGTCAACACCGCCGCTCCCGGCGGCCGGATCACCACCACCGAGTACGACCAGTACGGCAACACCGTGCGCGAGCTGAGCGCGGGCAACCGCGAACTGGCTCTGGGCACTGCCGACTGGCAGGCCGCCCAGCGACGGGACCTGGGCATCGACGGGAAGAGCACCGCCGAACGGGCCACCGCACTGTCCACCGTCACCACCTACAACACCACCGCCGTACCGGCGGACGCCGGGAGCGACAAGGACACCGACCCCACCGTCACCGGCCAGCGCAAGCTCGAGGAGACCGGGCCACTGCACCAGGTCACCCTCGCCGCCCCGCTGAAGGCCGGCACGGGCGGCACCGACCTGCCCGCCGGCGCGGTCACCCCCGCCCGCGAGCACACCCGCTACGCCTACGACCAGGGCCGCCCCACCGACGGCACCGCCACCACCGTCAACCAGACCACCACCACCTCGGTCGGTGCCCTGGTCGACGGCTACCCCGCCGACGGCGACGTGCACACCAGCACCACCGCCTACGACTGGGCCAAGGGCCTGCCCGTCAAGACGGTCAACGACCCCGCCGGCCTCAAGATTACCAAGACCACCACGTACGACGCCCAGGGCCGGGTCACCTCCACCACCCTGCCCAAGTCCACCGGGAACGACGCGGGGACCACCCGCACCACCTACTGGAGCGCCACCGGCACCGGCACCTGCCAGGGCCACCCCGAATGGGCCGACCTGACCTGCTCCACCGGACCCGCGGCCGACATCACCAGCGGCGGCAGCAACCCCACCCAGCTCCCGACCAAGACCACCACCTACGACCGCTACGGCAACCCCGCCGCCGTCACCGAGACCGCGAACAGCACCACCCGCACCACCACCGACACCTACGACAACGCCGGACGCCCGATCAAGGTCGCCGTCTCCGGCGGCACCGGGACCGCGGTCGCGGACACCACCACCGCCTACGACCCGGCCACCGGCAGCAAGACCTCGGTCACCGCAGACGGCAGGACCGTTGGCTACACCTACGACGCACTCGGACGCCAGATCCAGTACACGGACGGCAACGGCGGCACCACCAGCACCGCCTACGACGCACTGGACCGCCCGGTCACCGTCACCGACAACCTCTCCACCACCGGCTACACCTACAACAGCGAGGGACAGGTCGTCGAGCAGACCGACTCGGTCGCCGGCACCACCAGGGCCGAGTACGACGCGGACGGCCAGCTCACCGCCGAGCACCTGCCCGGCAGCACCGACCTGCTGATCGCCCACGACACCACCGGCCAGGTCACCGGCCGCGCCTACACCCGCAACGGGACCGCCGTCACCGGCGACTACGCCCGCTACACCGTCCACGGCCAGCAGGCCGCCCACTCCGCCGACACCGGACTCTCCGCCTACCAGGCCAACACCTACGACGCCGCCGGCCGGCTCACCGCCGTCAGCGACACCCAGGGCACCACCACCACCCGGCGCGGCTACACCTTCGACGCCGACACCAACCGCACCGCCCTGACCACTTCCGTCGACAACCCCGACGGAACCGCCGGCACCCCGACCAGCACCAACTACACCTACGACAGCGCCGACCGCCTGCAGACCGCCAACGCCACCGTCTACGACGCCTTCGGCCGCACCATCGCCCAGGCCGACGGCAGCCAACTCGCCTACTTCACCAACGACCTCGTCCAGCGCGAGACCAACGGCGCCACCCGCCAGACCTGGACCCTCGACCCGGCCGGCCGCCCCGCCGCCTGGAGCACCGAAAGCAGCACCAACGGCACCTGGACCACCACCGCCACCAAGGCCAACCACTACAACGGCGACAGCGACAGCCCCGCCTGGACCACCGAGGACGCCACCGGCACTGTGACCCGCAACGTGCACGGCATCGACGGCGACCTCGCCGCCACCACAGACGCCACTGGCAACACCGTTCTGCAACTCGCCAATATCCACGGCGACACCACCGTCCAACTCCCGCTGGACACCGCCAAGAATCCCGGCGCCCAGTCGGCCGACGAATACGGCAACCCCACCATCGGCACCCCCACCAGCCGCTACGGCTGGCTCGGCGCCAAACAACGCTCCGCTGAGACCCCCACCGGCCTCGTCCTCATGGGCGTCCGCCTCTACAACCCCGCGACCGGACGTTTCCTGAGCGTCGACCCCGTCCCGGGCGGCAGCGACAACGGCTACGAGTACGGCGGCGGGGATCCCGTCAACCACTTCGACCTCGACGGCCGCATGTGGGGCGGCTCCTGGTTCCAGCAGAAGTGGCGCAACCCCAACGTGCGGCACTGGGTCTACGGCGTCCGCGCAGCCGCTGCTGTCGTCAGCCCAGTCAAAAAGATTCGCTTCGTCGGCAGGGCGATCAGGAATCCCTCCCGTACCCTGCGGGCCTGTGCCAGGGCCAGCATATGGGGCAAGAAGAGCTGCTACTCCTCACTCACCGGAATTCCCAGCGCCCTCAACTACGGCCGGAAGGCGATCAGGAACTACTCCTACATGCGTGACTACAACCGCGCACTGACGTATACGGACCGAGAGAATATTTGCCGCCGGTATACTGGCTATCGTGGCCGGGGCTCCTGCGACTAGTCCAACCCTAACGGGGAGAGCGAGCCGGGTGCGGGCAGCCAAATTTTCCGCACCCGGCCGTTGGCAGCGAGCACAGCAATAGATCAGGAAATGAGCAGTCTTAATGGATATCCTTGCGGCCGCGTTCTCTGCAATCATGCGTTTCATTGACGTCACTAATGCAGTTGTCACGGGGAGTCAGTTCACGGACTGGCTGAAGAAGAAACTCCACCGCTCGGGGACAGGCGACTGACCCAATCCGCAATTCACAATCCCAAATTCGCCTGCCAAATTGTGGGTCGAGCCGTCGAAGGACGGTGCCCGAAGGTCCGCCATGGGCGTTTCAAAGTCCCGATGAGCATGCGGGTCTGGCCTCCACCCGACCACCGGTCGCTTTCTGCAGACGGACCCGGTTCCCGGTGGAAACGGGAACGCGTACACCTGCCCCGCGGATCCGGTGACCGGCTACGACCTCACCGGAATGTACAAGTGGACGTTCGGCTGGGTCAGCGGAACCATCCACCTGAACAAGAACGAGACTGCCAGGACCACGAGGGCAGCACAGTTCATCGGCTTCATCAACGGGGTAGCCGGCATATTCGCCCTGACGGGCATACCCGGGCTCCTCGCCAAGTGGGTCGCGCTCAATGCGGCCGGGGTCGCGTGGAAGGCAGCCGGTGCCAACTCGCGTCACCACTGCGTGAAGCTCAAGTGGCCCATCGGATATCCCGGGCTCCTTTCCGGTGAGTACAGCGGCGGATACTGCAGGTAATCCGCGTTCGATCCGCTGGTGGCGGGCGGCCCGAGGGTCGTCGGAGCCGTCCGCCGCCACCGCCCGACCCGGGGAGAAGTCATGTTCGGCGAAGCACGGTCCCTCGTTCGTCGCTGGGCGGCCTGGCGCCGGGTATCCGGTTTCACCATCGCCCTCGACCTGCTCATCCTGGCCTTCCTGCTGCTCGTCGCGGCAGCCGAGCCGAATGCCCTGTCGATCGCCTGCTGTTGCGTCGCAGCCTGCAATCTGACGCTGGATTCCCTCGCTCTCGCCCAGGGACCTCGGCCGTGACTCCGCCTCCGGTGCCCGGACCACCGGGACCGGCACCGGAGGCACCCGCGAGCCGTGCTGTCCTCGGCATCCGGTGGTCGTACTGTCGGTCCTGAATCCGATCCGGATCCCGTTACCGAGGAGGGCTTCCGATGCGCAGCGTTACCTGTTCGATGGGTGTCTCGCTCGACGGCTACATCGTCGGGCCGGACGGCCGCTTCGACTGGACGGAGCCCGACGAGGAGGTCTTCCGCTTCGTCACCGACGAGATTCGCCAGGTCGGCGTCCACCTGTTGGGACGACGGCTGTACGAGACGATGCTGTACTGGGAGACCGCCGACCAGGATCCGTCGCTCGACGACTCGATGCTCGAATGGGCCGCGCTCTGGAAGCCGTTGCCGAAGGTGGTGTTCTCCACCACCCTGTCGGCGGTGCAGGGCACTGCCCGGCTGGCCGCCGGCGGCCTCGCGGAGGAGATCGAGCGGTTGCGGGCCGAGCCGGGGGAGGGCGACATCGCGATCGGCGGTGCGACTCTCGCCGCAGAGGCGGCGGCAGCGGGTCTGATCGACGAGTACCGGCCCAGGGTCCACCCGGTGCTGGTCGGCGGTGGCATTCCGTTCTTTCCCCAGCACGAGCGCCGGGTGGATCTCGAACTCGTCGAGACCCGCACCTTCGGCTCGGGCATCGTCCACCTCCGCTACCGCGTGCCGCGCCGGTCGGCTGATCCGCGTTGACCCGGGTCGCGCCCCGGTCAGGCTTCCACCGACTGCGTCGGCGGGTGTTCCAGCTGGCGTTGGGTGCTGCCGTAGACCTCGGCTATGACCCGGGTCGCCGTGTCGATCTCCCGTAGCGCCTGCGCCGTCCGCCCGTCTCCGGCGGCCGCCCAGTTGAGCGGGCGGTGGATGGCCCCCTCCCGCCGCCCGAGGTGGCGCCGCGCCCCGGCGACGTTGCCGGAGACGCCCTTGAGCAGCCGTGCCATCGCGGCGAGGGCGGGGCTGTCGGGACTCTCGGCCTCGGTCGCCAGCGCCTCGACGGCCGGCCCGCAGGCCCGCAGCGCCTCCAGGGCGTCCGCCCGGTGCGCCGGGACCGCGTCGGCGGTCGTCCCGCGCAGCGAATGCCGGAGCGCGTGCAGTCGTCCGTGGGCCCGGGTCGGGGGTGCGACCAGTTCGAGCTGGACCAGGCTCGCCCGGAATTCCCCCGCGTGCCGTCGCAGTGCCTCCGGCTCCTGCCGGGCCACTGCCGCCAGTACCTCCTGGAGCGCGGCCAGGCACCCGGCGAGCCGTTTGCGCAGCACGTCCGCGCTCCTGACCGGGAGCACGAACCAGGCCACCAGGACCGCCAGCGCCCCGCCGATCAGGATCTGGGCGAGCCGTTCGCCGAGGAGCCCGACATGCGTCTCGCCGAAGTAGCCCTGGAGCAGCGAGAGCACCGAGGTGACGCAGCCGGCCCAGTACGCGTAGTTGATGGTCCGCAGCCAGCTGCCGAGCGCGAGCGCGACCAGGATGAGGGCGACCGCCACGTTGTCGCGCGGCGGGAACAGGCCGGCCAGCAGGGTCGCGACGACGGTGCCGACGGTCGCCCCCGCGACGCGCTGCAGGGACTTGTACAGCACGTCCCCGCGCCCCCGGTTGCCGCTGTTCACGACGAACGCCGTGATCACGATCCAGCTCCAGTGCGGCGCGAAGAAGCTCCGCCCGATGACGAAGGCCAGTGCCAGGGACAGCCCCAGCTGCGCGGCCATCCGGGTGCTCGCCGGAATGCGGGCGGAGGAGCGGGGCTGCGGAGCGGCAGGGGTCCCGCGCGGCAGCGGCGGCACCCATCCGATCCGCTCGGCCAGGGCCTGGGCGAGCCAGACCCAGCAGTACGCCACCACCGAGGCGACCGCGGCCCAGAGCATCGAGCGCCCGACCGGGGGCATCGCGCCGGGGAGCTGCGGGACCGGAGTGATCAGCAGGGCGAGGAAGGGCAGCGCGATCAGCGTGCCCAGCCGTGTGCCCCAGGGGCCGAAGCGCCGCAGCCAGACGCCGGTGGCGAGGGCGGCGACGAACAGGGTGTCCGCGACGTCCGGGTGCTCGACGAACAGCCGCCCCACCTCGGTGCACGCCAGGGAGAGGACCGGCAGGACCGCCAGGGTGAGGAGCCGGTGCCGGGTGTCGCCGGTGCGCTGGGTGCGGCCCAGCGTCATCCCGAGGACCACGGTCAGCACGACGATCGAGGGCCCGAGCTGCTCGACGTGGTCGAGCAGCAGCCCGGAACCGAAGCATGCCAGCAGCGTGGCCACCTGCACTGCGACCGGCCTGATGTTACGCAGTGCGTACCATCCAGAGGTCATCACGTCTCCCCGTTCCGCCGATGAACGTCCACTGCGCTGTTCCGTCGATGGAAAATGCTACGTGCTAGCGTACGATTATGGCGAACGATTTCCCGCCCGCAGCACCTGGGCCCGAGCCCACTGCCGGGCCCGTCCCCGAGCCGGCGCCCGAACTGGCGCCCGAACTGGCGCCCGAGCTGGTCGCGCAGATCCGGCGCGGGGCCGGCCGGCTGGCCCGGCGCCTGCGGCTGGAGCGGCCGGTCGATTCGCTGAGCCCGACCAAGATCGCCGTCCTCGGCCACATCCGCCGCTGGGGCGCCGCCACGCCGGGCGAGATCGCCTGGGCCGAGCGGCTCCAGCCGCAATCCCTGACCCGCACCTTCGCCGAGCTGGAGAGCGATGGCCTGATCACCCGGGAGCGGGACGAACAGGACCGCAGGCAGTACCTCCTCGGGCTCACCCACGCGGGTCTGCTGGCCGTCGCGGCGGACATGGAGGCGCGCGACGCCTGGCTCAGCGAGGCGCTGCTCGCCGAGCTCACCGAGACCGAACGGCAGGTGCTCTACCTGGCCGGGGTGCTGATGGACCGTCTGTCCGGGCGGGGCCAGTTGCCGCACAGGCAGAGACGGAGCGCCGGCGGGCCGGGTCCCGAGCAGGGCGGCCCCGGCCCCCGCGAGCGGGAGCACGACGAGGCCGAGTGAGACCAACCGCGATGCCGAGGATGATCAGGTAGTAGGCGTAGCCGAAGGAGTGGACGGCGACGCGGGACGGCGCCGCGTGTCGGCGAAGTTCACCCGACTGCCGGTGGCACCTTCGGCGTTCGCGCCGTCTGCCGCAGACGGACCGCCAGACCGAGGCAGACGCAGGAGACCGCCACCAGCGCCCACGGCACCGAGTCGCCGCCGAAGCTCTCGATCCCCAGGCCCAGCAGCGGCCCGGCCGCGACTCCGCCGAGGTTCGCGGTGAGGATGGCTCCCGTGGCCGCCCAGTGGATGCCGGGAGCGGCCCGATTCAGCCAGGGCAGCGCGACCGGGAACACCGGTGCGTTGAACAGGCCCGCCCCGGCCAGCGCGTACGGCGCGAGGGCCGGTATCGAGGCGAGTGCGAGGCACACCGTCGTCCCGAGACAGCTCGCCGTCACAATCGCCGGCTCGCTCCAGCGCAGCGTCAGCGGCGCGACGAGGAAGCGCCCGACCGTGAGCATGAGCCAGAATCCGGATGTTGCGTTCGCGGCGAACTCGGGGCCACGGCCCAGCAGTTGCAGATAGGTGGGCTCCCAGGCGCCGACGCCGGTCTCGACGGCGACCTGGAGCGCGTAGAGCGCGAGGAAGGCGAAGACGATCGGGAGCAGGACGCGGCGGCTTCGGGTGCTGTCGCCGACCCGCGCCCCGCCGTCGCCCCCGCTGCCGCCACCTGCTGCTCCGTCCTCGCGGACCGTTCGCACGAACCAGCCCGCGAGCAGCAGCAGCGCCGCCGCTCCGGAGAAGGCGAGGGGGTAGTGGCGTGCTCCGAGCAGGCTGATGACCACCGGGCCGGCGACTGCGCCCAAGCCGTAGTGCGCATTGAGGATGCCGAGCATGGCCGGACTGCGCTCGCCGAAGCCGACCGCGAACAGCCCGTTGAGACCGTAGTCCATGCCGCCCGCGCCGATTCCGCTCAGCAGGCTCGCGGCGAGCGCGCACGGCCAGCCGGGCGCGAGCGCGAATCCGAGCGCGCCCAGGGCCATCAGCGAGAACGAGGCCACCAGCAGCCGACTGCTACCGACGCGCCGACGGGCGTACCCGCCCACGAGTACGCCGCAGACGGCGCCCGCATAGAACATGCTCAACGCGAGCCCCGCCCCCGAAGGGGTCAGGCCGAAGCGGCTGCGCAGGGCCGGGATGGTCGGACCGTAGAAGGCATTGAGCGCACCCAGCAGAGCGAAGCCCGCGCAGGCGGCAACCACCGCCGCCGGATCGAACAGGCGTGCTCCATCCGTCCGCCGCCGGGCCCGCACCATCTCGGCACCCTACATCGGGATTCCCGGGACACGCCGGGGCGGTGCGCGCGGTGGCCGCCGGACCGGGCACAACCATGGGCCCCGCCTTGGCAGGCGGGGCCCATGGCCGGTCAGCGACCCGGAGGGTCGTGATGGATCAGGAGGCGTTCAGTGCGACCTCGCCGACCACGTAGCTGGTCTGGTTGCTGTTGGTCTCGACGCCGGTGAACAGCAGGGTCACCGTCTTGCCCGCGTAGGACGAGACGTTGAAGCTGTGTTCCTGGTAGCCGGAGGCGGCGTTGAGGTTGGTGTAGGTGCCGATGACGGTACCGCCGACGCTGACCGTGAAGGAGCCGTTGGTGGTACCGGTCTGGGCGCTGTCGATGTGCAGCCACAGGTTCAGCGTGGCCGAGCAGCCGGCGGGGATGGTCACCGACTGGGAGAGCGTGTCGGTGTGCTTGGCCCCGTAGCCGTCGAGCCAGGCGGCGTAGTTGCCGGTGTAGGCGGGCTCGCTCGGCGCCCACTCGCCGATGACGTCAGGGCTCGACGTCCAGTCGGTGGAGCCGCTGGCGAAGGTCCCGTTGCCGACCTTGTTGCCGGGGGAGGGGCAGCCGCTGGTGGCGGAGTTGACGGTCCAGCTGAAGCTGGTGCTGCCGGTGGCTCCGGTGGTGTCCTTGGCGGTGACCGTGACCGAGGAGGTTCCGGCGGTGGTCGGGGTGCCGGAGATCAGGCCGGTGCTGGCGTTGATCGACAGGCCGGCCGGGAGGCCGGTGGCCGAGTAGGTCAGGGTCTGGCCGGAGGCCGAGTCGCTGGCGCTGATCTGCAGCGAGGCGGCGGTGCCGACGGTGCCGGTCTGGTTGCCCGGGCCGGTGACGGTCACGGTGTTGCCGCCGGACTTGGCGCTGACGGTCCAGCTGAAGCTGGTGCTGCCGGTGGCTCCGGTGGTGTCCTTGGCGGTGACCGTGACCGAGGAGGTTCCGGCGGTGGTCGGGGTGCCGGAGATCAGGCCGGTGCCGGCGTTGATCGACAGGCCGGCCGGGAGGCCGGTGGCCGAGTAGGTCAGGGTCTGACCGGAGGCCGAGTCGGACGCCGCGATCTGCAGCGACGCCGCGGTGCCGACCGTGCCGGTCTGGCTGCCGGGGTTGGTCACCGTCACCGTGTCGGTGGTGCTGCTGCCGCCGAAGGCCGCCAGGCCGTCAGGGGTACCGAAGCCCGCCGGGCCGTTGTAGCCGGTGCCGCCGGTGCACAGGTAGGCCGGGCTGCACGAGCCGTCGGCGCCGCTGGTCACCGGGTAGAGGTTGCTGGTGTGCTGGTAGGGGTCCTCGCCCGGGTTGCTGCCCGCGTTGCCTGCCAGCGCGTACATGGCGGCGATCATCGGGGAGGAGGCGCTGGTGCCGCCGACCTCGTTCCAGCCGCCGTTGCCGTTGGAGGTGTCGTAGACGGCCACGCCGGTGTTCGGGTCGGCGTCGGCCGCGATGTCGTTGTCGGTGCGCTTGGAGCAGCCGGTGTCGGCCTGCCACGACGGCTTGGGCTCGTAGGCGGAGCAGCCGGATCCGGTGCCCTCACCGCCGGAGCTCGATCCCCAGACGGTCTCGGTCCAGCCGCGGGAGTTGGACGCGGTGCTGAGGCTGGTGCCGCCGACGGAGACCACGTAGGGCGAGGTCGCCGGGTAGATCACGCCGTAGCCGGAGTCACCCGCGGAGGCGGTGATGACGGTGCCGGGGTGGTCGAAGTACTCGGAGTCCAGGGAGGTGTCGGAGGACGCCTCGGTCCCGCCCCACGAGTTGGAGACGTAGCCGGCCATGCTCGCGGCGGTGTTCTCCGCGATGTACAGGCCGTCGCTGGAGTCGTCCTGCGCCTCGACCAGGACGATCTTGCAGTTCGGGCAGGTGGCCGAGACCATGTCGAGGTCGAGGGACTCCTCCAGGGTCCAGTCGTCCGAGGACGGGGCCTCGGGCGGGAGCGGCGAGGTCGCGCCGGTCTGGTTGACCTTGGTGAAGTTGGCCGCGGGCAGCCCGGCGGCGGACCGGTAGGCGGCCAGGTCGCTGGCGGCCGTCGGGTCGTCGTAGGCGTCGACCAGGGCGACGGTCGCGCCGGTGCCGTTGCTGGCAGCGGCGGAGGCGATGTTGTAGGCCGACTGGAGCTGCGAGGGGCCGTAGCCGTATCCCGAGGGGATGGCCTGCGGCGAGGTGGTGTCCAGCATCGGGTGGATCCCGGTCCGCTTGAGGACCTGGCAGGCCATCTTGCCGGGCGCGGCCGTGTTCGGGCACGCGTGCACTGCGGCTGAACCTGTGGACTGAGCAGCGGTCAGGGCTTCGGCCGAGGCTGGGGTGAGGGCGAGCATTCCGCCTACGGCGAGGGCGATCGGGGTGACGATCGCGGTGATGCGGCGCCAGCTGTGGCCGGCGTCCGGCGTGTTCGCGCGCAACGAGTTTCCTCTCTCTGGAGTGGTGCGTCGTTGCCCCGTGAGTTCCGGGGGGATTTCCCGTACCTGGGTACGCCGAATCAGCCCGTTCACCGGGATGATGAGGCGGCGTGTCCGTACCATGACGTCTCGTCGAGCTGTACGCGTTCTCAGGCGCTGAACCATCGAGCGGAGTGCTTGCGGATACGGACGTCTGCATCATAGGAACGCATCTTGGCCGTGTGCAGTCAACAGCCGAGGCATATATTTGACTCCGCATTGTCAAATCGATGCCTGGATTCCGACCGTCGGCCCGGCCCTTGTCCAATAGCTCGTCCCTGCTGGTCGGACGGCATTTCGCTACTCCGGGTGGGCGCCGCTGAGCAGCACCTCGATGCCCGGGTCCGGTAGTGGTCCGCCCTGGTCGAAGGGCATGAAGCAGCGCTTGCCGCCGGCTTGAAGCAGGGCTTGCTTCCTCGTGCCCCGGGCGGTCGGCACAGTGGGGGCCACCCCTCCCCTTTCCTGCCTCGGAGTCGTCATGCCCAAGCAGTTCACCGTGCCGACAACCCTGCTCCTCCTGAGCGCCGTGCTGAGCGCGGCGGCGACCGGCTGCAGCGGCGGGACGGCCACCGCACAGCCTGCGGCGGCCCGCACTGCCACCGCCACCACCACTGCCGCCACCGCCACCACCGCTGCCACCGCCGGTGGCGGCTGGGCGCTGACCGCGCCCGGGGCGGCGGCGGGCCTGGCCCGGTTCCAACCGCCCGCCGACGAGGCGGCGAAGCTGACCCAGGCGCTCGACCGGACCGCCCAGGAACTGGGGATCACCGGCAGCGCGGTCGAGGCGGTCTACGACGATCCCGCCCAGGGCGGCTATCTCGTCTTCGCCGGCTTCAACGGCTCCGGCTACGACCCGTCGGCGCTGGACCGGATGGCCCAGGTGCCGGCCACCCGGCAGGACGGGACCGGCGACCGGATCACCCAGGACTGGCAGCCGACGTCGGCGGGCGACCACGGCGGACAGGCCGGCTGCCAGGAGACCATGGTCCAGTCCGGCAGCCTGGCGGTCCTCTCGTCCTCCTGCCTGTGGCTGACCCGAACCACCTTCGGCCTGGTCACGTACTACCCGAACACCGGCAGCGACGACTTTCTGACGGACACCCCGGCCTCCGTGGTCGCCCCGTTGATGCGGAAGGTCAGGGACGCCGTCGAGCAGCCCGCCCGATCGTGATGGACTGTCCTCGGCCGATCGATCGACCGACGCCGAGGGAGCAGTCGTGGAGTTGGAGCCCAGGCGGCTCGTCGTGCTGCACACCGTGCAGCAGGCCGGCGGGATCGCCGCCGCCGCGCGGCTGCTGGGCATCAGCCCCTCGGCCGTCTCCCAGACGGTGCGCCGGCTGGAGCAGGAGGCCGGCGCGGTGCTGCTGGACCGGGCCGAGGGCCGGGCCGAACTCACGCGCACCGGCCTGGCGTTGGCCGCACACGGAGCCAGGATCGCCGAGGAGCTGTCCGCTGCGGAGCGGGCGCTGACCGGCACCGGCACGGCGGGTGTCGAGGGGCCGGTGTCGATCGGTTCGGTGCTGGCCGTGCTCACCGTCCTGGTCGCCCGGGTGACCGCGTCGCTCGCCGAGCGGCATCCGGCGCTGCGGCCGGAGTTGAGCGAGACGTCCGCCCCGGACGGGCTGCGGGCGCTGCGCCGGGGCGCGCTGGACGTGCTGCTGATCACCGGCGACCAGGAGCACCGGCCGGTCCCGCCCGCGGGCTGCGGGTTGAAGGTCCTTGCCCAGGAGCGGTACCGGGTCGGGGTTCCCAGCGCCTGGGGCGAGCCCCCGGCCGCGGCGGCCGGTCTGGCGGCCGTGCCCTGGATCGGGGCGCCGGACGGGAGCGCGCGGGCCCGGGCCCACGCCCGGCTGGCGGCCGAACTCGGCCTGCCGGAGCAGCCGACCGCCCATCGGGCGACCAACTGGTCGGCGGTGGCGGCGATGGTCCGCGCCGGGCTGGGCGCGGTCGTGCTGCCCGAGTCGGTCGCCTCGCGCACCCCGGGGCTGAGCCTGCTCCCGGTACCGGTACCGGGCACGTTCGAGACCCTGGTCCTGCACCGGCTCAGCGGCCCCGGTCAGGTCTCCGCGCCGGTGGCGGCGGTACTGACCCGGCTGGCCGAGGTGACCCTCGACGTGGCCGAGGAACTCTCCCGGGCCGGGCTGCTGGAGCGCGAACCCGTGGTCCGCACGACCCTGGTCTGACCACCGCGCCCGCCGGGCCCGCTGCCGTGGCCGACTTCGCCCCGGGGCCTGGTGTCGCACCCGCCCGATGCACGTACGATCAACCAATGTCAGACATGACGGAAACCACGCCCGGCTGGCTCGCCTCCGACGATCTGGAACTGGCGCGTGCCCGGATGCCCATCCTGTACGTCGAGGCGGTACCGGTGCGGGTCGACGACAGCGGTGAAGTGACGCACATCGGGCTCCTGTTGCGGATCGGGGCGGACGGGACCGTCAGTCGCGCCCTGGTCTCCGGCCGGGTGCTGCACCACGAACGGGTCCGCGACGCCCTGCTGCGGCATCTGGAGAAGGACCTCGGTCCGGTGGCGCTGCCCAGGGTCCCGGCCTCGCTGCAGCCCTTCACCGTCGCCGAGTACTTCCCGACGCAGGGGGTCACCCCGTTCCACGACCCCCGGCAGCACGCGGTGTCGCTGGCCTACATCGTCCCGGTGAGCGGCGACTGCCGGCCCCGCCAGGACGCTCTCGACCTGGTCTGGTTCAGCCCGCAGGAGGCGTCCTCCGCGCTGGTCCAGCAGGAGATGCCGGGCGGCCAGGGACTCCTGCTGAAGCAGGCCCTGGCCCACGCCGGCTGCCTGAGCTGAGCGCACCCGACCGCATCCCCCGCCCGCAACGACCGCCGGACCGCTAGCGGGCTGCTGGGACCAGCCGTCCCAGCAGCTCGCCGAAGGCCACCAGCCGGTCGATCTGCCCCGGCCCGCCGTCGTCCAGCGACTTGCTGAAACGGAACGCCTCCGGGCGGAACCGGGCGGTGCCCGCGCCGCCCTCGTCCAGCGCGACCGCGCTCAACTCCTGGACCGCGCCGGTGGTCACCACCACGAACACCCCGCGCCGGGCCCTGGCGCCCGCGCCGTCGCGGCCGACCAGGGTGCGCATCCCGACATGGCGCACCTCGGCCAGCGGCAGCACCTGGATCGACGAGTCCAGCACCGTGCCGCCGGGCGCGGTCCGGTCGGCGACCTCCTCGCTGTGCCAGAGGATCAGCCGCCGCCCGTCGCAGACCGCGGCCTCCTGCCAGACCGAGGCGCCGGCCTCGGTCAGGTCCACCACCCGCTCCAGCGTGAAGCCGCGCACCCGGTGCCGGCCCAGCACGCCGCCGATCGCCTCCAGCGCCACGTCCGGGTGGAGGAAGTAGGCCTCCGCCGCCTGCTCCAGCCGTCGGTACGGCGACCAGTCCGATCCCGGCAGCCCCACCGGGTACCCGCCGTCCTCCGGTCCCTGCGGGCCCCCGTCACCCGATCCGCGCCGCCTCGACACCCTGCTGAACATGGCTCGCCCCCCTTGCTCCCGGGGCGCGCGCCGACCGACCCCGGCCCTGGCCCTGCCCCTGCTGGAAACCCTACCCAAGACGACCCCCGTACGCTGGTGACCATGCCGACCCTGCTGCTCGTCCGCCATGGCCGTTCCACCGCCAACACCGCCGGGGTGCTCGCCGGCTGGACCCCGGGGGTGTCGCTCGACGCCCACGGCGAGAAGCAGGCCAAGGACCTCGCCGACCGCCTCGGTCCGCTGCCGGTGTCGCTGGTCGTCAGCAGCCCGCTGGACCGCTGCCGGCAGACCCTGGCGCCGCTGCTGGAGGTCAGGGACCAGCTGGCGCTGCGGCTGGACGAGCGGCTCGGCGAGTGCCGCTACGGCGACTGGACCGGCCGCCCGCTCGGCGAGCTGGCCTCCGAGCCGCTGTGGCGGACCGTCCAGGCCCAGCCCTCCGCGGCGGTCTTCCCCGGGCCCGAGGGCGAGTCGCTGCGCGAGATGAGCCACCGCGCGGTGGAGAGCGTCCGCGAGTGGGACGCCGAGGTCGAGCGCGAGCACGGCCCGGACGCGCTCTGGGTGGCCTGCAGCCACGGCGACGTGATCAAGGCGATCGTGGCCGACGCGCTCGGGCTGCACCTCGACCAGTTCCAGCGGATCTCGGTCGAACCCTGTTCGATCACCGCCATCCGCTACACCTCCCACCGGCCCTTCCTCCTGCGCCTCGGCGACACCGGTGAGCTGGGCGGTCTCGCCCCGCGCCCCAGCAGTGGCGACGCCGTGGTCGGGGGAGACACCGGCACCCGCTGACAGATCGGTAGGGTGGGATCGAACAGCGACGACAAGATCTGGAGCAGCCCACGTGCCCCGCCAGGTGTTCTTCTACGATCCTCCCGAGCGTTTCGTGGCCGGCACGGTCGGTGAGCCGGGCCGGCGCGCCTTCTACCTGCAGGCCAGCACCAGAGGCCGGGTGACCAGCGTGCTGCTGGAGAAAGCCCAGGTCGCCGCCCTTGCCGAGCGCATCGAGGAGCTGTTGGACGAGGTGGTCCGGCGCAGCGCCGGCAGCACCGAGGTCCCGGCCGTCGCGCCCGCCGACCTGATCGACAGCGCCCCGCTGGACCAGCCGGTGCTGGAGGAGTTCCGGGTCGGCACCATGGCCCTGGCCTGGGACGAGTCCATCCAGCGGCTGATCGTCGAGGCGCAGGCCCTGGTCGAGACCGACCCCGACGACCCGGACGACCAGGAGCCGTTCGAGGACGACGAGAACGGTCCGCCGATGCTGCGGGTCAGGCTCAGCGGGGCGATGGCCCGGGTCTTCGCCAAGCGCGCCCTGGAACTGGTCTCGGCCGGCCGGCCGCCGTGCCCGTTCTGCAGCCTCCCGCTCGACCCGCAGGGCCATGTGTGCCCGCGTCAGAACGGGTACCGGCGCTGAGCGCGCCGGTGGACCAGCCGCTGCCCGAGGTGGACCCCGCCGCCTCGGCGGCGCTCGCCGCCGACCCCGGGCGCGCCCTCGCCCTGCTGCGCACGGGCGAGCTGCGGATACACGGTCGGCTCACTGCGGCCTCCAACGCGGCCTTCTACTGCACCGTCACCGGCGCCGACGGCACGGCCGCGGTCTGCGTCTACAAGCCGGTGCGCGGCGAGCGCCCGCTGTGGGACTTCCCGGACGGCACGCTGGCCGGCCGGGAGGTCGCCGCCTACGAGGTCTCCGCCGCGACCGGCTGGGGCCTGGTGCCGCCCACCGTGCTCCGGGACGGCCCCTACGGCGAGGGCATGTGCCAGATCTGGATCGAGACCGGGGACGACGGGGCGGACGGCGACCCGGGGGAGGGCGGGGGCGACGCCCTGCTGGCCCTCCAGGACGTCGAGGAGCCCGAGCCGGGCTGGTGCGCCATCGGGCGCGCGGAGGTGGGCGAGGGGCGCACGGCGCTGCTGGTCCACGCCGACGACCCGCGACTGCGCCGACTGGCGGTGCTGGACGCGGTGCTGAACAACGCCGACCGCAAGGGCGGGCACCTGCTGCCCGCCGTCGACGGGCGGCTCTACGGCATCGACCACGGGGTGACCTTCGCGGTCCCCGGGAAGTTGCGCACCCTGCTCTGGGGCTGGGCCGGGGAGCCGCTGCCGGACGAGGCCGTCGCCGTCCTCACCGGGCTGCGGAAGGAGCTCGACGGCGAGCTGGGGGAGCGGCTGGCGCCGCTGCTGACCCCGGCCGAGCTGGAGGCGCTGCGGGCGCGGGTGGAGGGGCTGCTGCGCAGCGGCGCGCACCCGCTGCCGCCCACCGACCGGCACGCCGTGCCCTGGCCGCCGATCTGAGGGGCGCGGGAGCCGACGGCGGAGTGGGCGCAGGAAGGGGCCGAGGCACTGGTGCGAAGATCAGTTGAACCCGGTTAGAGTCATCCGTATGTATGCCTGGCCCGCCACTGAGGTTCCCGCGCTCCCCGGTCAGGGGAGTCCCCTGCACATCTTCGACACCGCCGCGAGCGGTCTGCGGAGGACCAGTCCCGGCCCCACCGCCCGGCTCTACGTCTGTGGCATCACCCCCTACGACGCCACCCACCTCGGCCACGCCGCGACCTACAACGCCTTCGACCTGATCCAGCGGGTCTGGCGGGACGCCGGGCACGAGGTGCTGTACGTCCAGAACGTCACCGACGTGGACGACCCGCTGCTGGAGCGCGCCGTCGCCACCGGCCAGGACTGGACCGAGCTGGCCGAGCGCGAGACCGCGCTGTTCCGCGAGGACATGACCGCGCTGCGGATGCTGCCGCCGGCCCACTACATCGGCGCGGTGGAGGCGATCCCCTCCATCGTCCCGATCGTCCAGGACCTGCTCCGGCAGGGGGCGGCCTACGAGCTCGACGGCGACATCTACTTCTCGGTCGAGTCGGACCCGCACTTCGGCGAGGTGTCCCGGCTGGACGCCGAGCAGATGCTGCGGTTCTTCGGCGAGCGCGGCGGCGACCCGGACCGTCCGGGCAAGAAGCACCGGCTCGACCCGCTGCTCTGGCTCGCGGCCCGTCCCGGCGAGCCCTCCTGGGAGACCGAGCTCGGCAACGGCCGCCCCGGCTGGCACATCGAGTGCGTGGCCATCGCGCTCGGCCACCTCGGCATGGCCTTCGACATCCAGGGCGGCGGCAGCGACCTGGCCTTCCCGCACCACGAGATGGGCGCCTCGCACGCCCAGGTCGCCACCGGCAGCCACCCCTTCGCCCGCGCCTACGTCCACGCCGGGATGGTCGCGCTGGACGGCGAGAAGATGTCCAAGTCGCGCGGCAACCTGGTCTTCGTGTCCCGGCTGCGCAAGGACGGCGTCGACCCGGCCGCGATCCGGCTCGCCCTCCACGCCCACCACTACCGCAGCGACTGGGAGTGGACCGGCGCCGACCTGGAGCGGGCCGAGCAGCGGCTGGCGGTCTGGCGTGCGGCGGTGTCCCGCCCGGACGGCCCGGACGCCGTCGAGCTGCTGGCCGAGGTCCGCGCGGCCCTCGCCGACGACCTGGACACCCCCCGCGCCCTGGCCGCCGTCGACGCCTGGGCGGCCCGGCAGCAGGCCGGGGGCGGCAGCGACACCGGCGCCCCCGGCGTGGTCTCCCGCACCGTCGACGCGCTGCTCGGCGTGGCGCTCTGACACCCGGCTGAGCGCCCCCGCCCCGCTCCCGGCGGACGGGGGCGCTCAGCCCTCCATCGCACCGTAGGTGCGACCCTTCCAGGCCGCGCCCCGGCCGCGCCAGTGCTGCACCGCCGAGTCCACGGTCATCAGCAGGTACATCCCGGCGGTGAACGGCAGCAGCAGTGCCTCCCAGACCGGACGCCGGTAGTAGCCGAGCATCGGCCGGAAGGTCAGCGCCATCAGCAGCCAGGCCGCCAGGCCGAGGACGGTCAGCGGGGTGTCCCCGCCGACCAGCCCGGCCACCACCGCCAGCGGCGGCACCAGGTACACCAGCGCCAGCCCCAGCACCGTCCCGGCCAGCAGCGCCGGCGAGTGCCGCAGCTGGGCGTAGGCGCTGCGGGAGACCATCCGCCACAGCTGCCCCAGCTCCGGGTAGGGGCGGACGCTGTCGACCCGGTCGGCCAGGCCCAGCCAGGTCCGCCCGCCGTTCCGCTTCACCAGCCGGGCCAGGTTGACGTCGTCGATCACCGCGCCCCGGATCGCGGCCACCCCGCCCGCGCGCTCCAGTGCCTCCCGGCGCACCAGGCTGCAGCCCCCGGCGGCCGCCGCCGTCCGCGCGCCGGGGCGGTTGCTCCGGCGGAACGGGTAGAGCTGGGCGAAGAAGTAGACGAAGGCCGGGACGATCAGCTGCTCCCAGCGGGTCTCCGTGCGCAGCCGTGCCATCTGCGAGACCAGGTCCAGGTCGTTGGTCTCGGCCGCGGCGACCAGGCTCTCCAGCGAGTGCGGGCCGTGGGCGATGTCCGCGTCGGTGAGCAGCAGGTAGTCCACGTCCTCCCCGGCCAGCTCGACGCCGTGCCGCAGCGCCCAGAGCTTGCCGGTCCAGCCGGCCGGCGGCTCGCCCGGCGCGGTCACCGTGAGCGGCAGCGAGCCGGGGGCCTCGCCGAGCCGCCGGGCCAGCTCGCCGGTGCCGTCGGCGCTGCCGTCGTCCACCAGGATCAGCCGGGCCTCGCCCGGGTACTCCTGCGCCAGCAGCGAGGGCAGGCTGAGCGGCAGCACCTCCGCCTCGTCCCGGGCCGGGACCACGACCGCCACCCGGGGGTAGGCGGTGAGCTGCGCCCGGCGCGGCAGCCGGACGTCGGTGCGCCAGAACCAGCCCTGACAGAAGGTCAGCCACAGCCAGGACAGCAGCGACAGCAGCGCGATGATCACGAGTAGCGACACCGCGCCAGTCTGCCGCACCGCGGCAGGGCCCGCACGCGTCTGCCGGTGCACGTTCCCGGCACGACCCCCCGGCCGCCGGGGATCGACTATCGTCGATGCTTGTGAAGATCGCACTGATGGACTCGGGAATCGGCCTGCTGGCCGCCGCCGCCGCCCTGCGCGAACTGCGCCCCGACGCCGACCTGGTGCTCTCCTCGGACCCGGACGGGATGCCCTGGGGGCCGCGCACCCCCGCCGACGTCGCCCGGCACGCCCTGGACGTCGCCCGTGCCGCCGCCGCGCACCGCCCCGACGCGCTGATCATCGCCTGCAACACCGCCTCCGTGCACGCCCTGGACGCGATCCGGGCGGAGCTGGAGCCGGAGATCCCGGTCATCGGCACCGTCCCCGCCATCAAGCCGGCCGCCGCGGCCGCGTCCGGGGGACCGGTCGCCATCTGGGCCACCCCGGCCACCACCGGCAGCGCCTACCAGCGGCGGCTGATCCGCGACTTCGCGGACGGCGCCGAGGTGGCCGAGATCCCCTGCCCGGGGATGGCCGACGCGGTCGAGTACGCCGACGAGCGGGCCATCGCCGCCACCGTCGCCGCAGCGGCCGCCCTCACCCCGCCGGACGTGCGGCAGCTGGTGCTCGGCTGCACCCACTACGAACTGATCGCCGACCGGATCCGGGCCGCCCTGGGCGACCCGGAGGGCCTGGCCTTCCACTGCTCGGCCCGCCCCACCGTGGCCCAGGCGGTACGCCGGGCCGGGGCGGCGGCCGGGGCCCGCCGGGGCGGCGGCACCCTGCTGGTGCTGCGCAGCGGCCGGGTCGAGGAGCTGCCCCCGGCGGCGCTGGCCTACGACGAGGGCAGGCTGCTCACCGGGGCGCTCTCGGCCGCCGGCTAGCCGCCCGTACCCGTTCCGGTGCGACGGTCGGCCTGTCCCGCTGGACAGGACAGGCCGACCTGTCCGGGCCCCCGGGTCCCCGGGACGGTGGGCGGTTGCGGTGCGGTCAGACCGCGACCGCGCCCCGCAGTCGGCGCGCCGTGGGCGTCCAGCCCGACAACACCCCGTCGAACATCCCGCGCGAGGTGCCCGGGGTCACCTTCAGCCGGCTGATCCGCAGCGGGTCCGGCTGTCCCCCGCCCGCGCCGCGCAGGTCGAACAGGGTGCCGTCGCTGACGAAGGCGCTGCGGTAGGCCAGTCCCCGCAGCAGCGGGGCCACCCGCTCGTCGAAGACCGCATCGGGGTAGGCGAAGGTGCGCGGCTGCTCACCGGTCAGCCGGGTGAGCCGCTCGTGGCCGCCGGCCACCTCCTCGCGGACCACATAGCCGTCGCAGGTGTCGAGCCGGGCGTGGCTGAGCGTGTGGTTGCCGAGCTCGACCCCGCCGTCCCGCAGTGCCAGCAGGTCCGCCGCCGTCAGCTGGGGCGTGCCCGGGGCCGGCCGACGGGCCGTCACCCGCAGCTCCTCCAGGCTGCGCCGGCGGTCCGGGTCGGGCAGCGCGGACAGCGCCGCGACCACGTCGCCGGGCGTCCGGCCGGACAGCCCCCGGGCCCGGCCGCCCTGCTCGACCAGGAAGCGGGCCTCCTGCCACCAGTAGGGCCGGTCGGTGTCGACCAGGCCCGGTACCACGAAGGCCACTCCGGGCACCCGGCGGGCGGCCAGCACCGGCAGCGCCTCGGTGGCCGCGCTGCGGTGGCCGCGCTCGAAGGTCAGCAGTACGGCGTGCGGCGGCAGCGGAGCGCCGCCGGAGAGCGCCCGCTCCACGTCGTCCAGCGAGACCGGGGCCGCGGTCCGCTGCAGCCGCTCCACCTGGGCCGCGAACGCCTGCCGGTCGGTGACGTCCTGGAAGGTCAGCACCGCGAGCCGCCGGGCCGCGCGTCCGAGCGGCAGGGCCGGGGGGAGCGCCGGACGGGCCAGAGTGGTGGTGTTCGACTGTCGCACGGATCTTCCTTCCGTCGTGCCGAGCGACGCCGACGAGGATACGAGGGGTGCCGAAGTGTCGCTCAACACATGGAAGACCCGCACCTCGGGGGGAAGGTTGTACGGCGAGGGGGACAAACTTTCCAGGGGTGCCCGGGCCCGCCACAATGGGACGCATGGCCGATCCGCTCGCTGACCCGCTGCCCGTCGAACGCCGGGTCGACCTCGGCCTCGCCCGGCTCCTGCCCGACCTGGACCGGCCCAGCGCCTGGCTGCTCACCCTGGACGACGCGCCGCAGTCCTACGTCGACCTGGACGACCCGCTGCACCTGGAGTTCGAGTACGTCCAGCGGTTGGCCCACGTCGCCGACCTCGCCGCCGAGCCGGGGGTCCCGGTCGCCGCGCTGCACCTCGGCGGTGCCGGGATGACGCTCCCGCGCTACCTCGCCGCGACCCGTCCCGGCTCGGTCCAGGACGTGGTGGAGCTCGACGGGGCACTGACCGAGCTGGTCCGGGACCGGCTGCCCTGGCGCGAGCGGTCGTTCACGGTCCACCGGGCGGACGCCAGGGAGTACCTGGCCGGACTCCCGGACGGCAGCGCGGACCTGGTGGTCGCCGACGTCTTCGGCGGCTCGCGGATCCCGGCGCACCTGACCTCGGTCGAGTTCGTCCGCGAGGCGGCCCGGGTGCTGCGTCCCGGCGGCAGCTACGCGGCGAACTTCGCCGACGCCGCCCCGCTCGACTTCGCCCGCGCCCAGGTCGCCACCGTCCGCTCGGTGCTGCCGGAGGTGTGCCTGGTGGCCGAGCCCTCGGTGCTGCGCGGGCGGCGCTACGGCAACCTGGTGCTGCTGGCCGGGACCGGCGAGCGGCCGCTGCCGGTGGCGGAGCTGGGCCGACGGGTCGCCGCCGACCCCTTCCCGGCCCGGGTGGTCCACGGCGACCGGCTCGACCTGCTGGTGGGCCGGGCGCGGCCGGTCACCGACCGCACCGCCGCGCCCTCGCCGGCGCCCCCGGAGGGCGCGTTCAGCCTGTGACCAGCGCCAGCGCGAAGCCGTCGTAGCCCTTGGTGCCCACGGTCTGGACGGCGGTGCCGTCCAGCCGGGGCTCGGCGGCGATCAGCTCCAGCGCCGCGCGGGTGCCCAGGACGTCCGGGTCCTGGTTGTCCGGGTCGCCGACCCGGCCGCCGCGCACCACGTTGTCCACGACGATCAGCGTCCCCGGGCGGGAGAGGTCCAGCGCCCAGCGCACGTAGTGCGGGTTGTTGGCCTTGTCGGCGTCGATGAAGACCAGGTCGAACGGGCCTGCGCCCTCGTCCTTGAGCTTGGGCAGGCTGTCCAGCGCCGCGCCCACCCGGACCTCCACCCGGTCGGCGAGCCCGGCGGCGGCGATGTTGCCCCGGGCGACCTCGGCGTGCCGGGGGTCGTACTCCAGCGAGATCAGCCGACCGCCCTCGGGCAGTGCCCGGGCCAGGCAGATGGTGGAGTAGCCGCCCAGGGTGCCGATCTCCAGGATGTTCGCGGCCCCCCGGATCCGGGCCAGCAGCTGCAGCAGCTTGCCCAGCGGCGCGGAGACCGCGATCTGCGGCAGTCCGGCGGCGTCGCTGGCCGCCAGGGCGGCGTCGAGGGCGGGGTCGGACGGCGCGACGGTCTGGCCGAAGTAGTCGTCGACGGCGTTCCAGAGATCGGACGAACTCATGGCGGATCCTCCTGTGGCCCGGGGGAAGGGTCCTGACGGTGCGTTCCCTTCGTCGGCAATCTACCCCGCCGTCCGCCGCCTCCGTGCGGCGCCGACCGGCGTGGGCGGGGCCGGAGCGGCTGTCTACCATGGCGGGATGCGCCTCATCGGAGAGATCGACCCCGCCCGCCCGCTGCTCGTCGTCGCCGTCGAGGGCGAGGCCGCCCATCTGGACGGCAGCCTTCCGGTGCTGCTCACCGGGATGGGCAAGGTCAACGCCGCGGCGTCGGTCGCCTCGGTGCTGGCCGGCCCGGTGCGTCCGGCGTCCGTGGTCAACCTGGGCACGGCCGGTGCGCTCAAGCCGGGTTGGAACGGCACCCACGAGGTGCGCGGGGTGATCCAGCACGACCTGGACACCGGGGCGCTGCACAGCCTGACCGGGCTGGTCTGGGGCGCGCCGCTGGAGCTGCGGCCGGGGACGGACGGGCCGGTGCTGGCCACCGGCGACCTCTTCGTCTCCGAGGAGCGGGCCCGGGCGCGGCTCGCCGAGCAGGCCGACCTGGTCGACATGGAGGGCTACGCGGTCGCCAGCGTCGCGCTCGCGGCCGGGCTGCCGGTGCGGCTGGTCAAGCACGTGAGCGACGAGGCGGGCGAGGGCGCGGCCAGGACCTGGCTGGACTCGCTGGACGACTGCGCCCGGGTGCTCGCCGCGTGGGTGGCGGAGGAACTGGGCTGAGGCCCGGCCCCGGAGGGGGCTACTTCGCGGCGACGCGGAAGACCGGGAAGCCGGGCGCGATCTCGGTGAGCCGGCTGTCGGGGGACTTGGCGGTCACGTCCTCGAAGAACATCCCGACCTCCCAGCCCCACTTGCGCAGGTACTCGCGCAGGATCGGGGTCTTCTCGGCGTCGGCGACCTCGACGGCGGTGAAGGGCTCGGCCTTCCGGCCGAGCCGCAGCTCGCCGCCGCCGACGACGCGCATGTTGCGCACCCACTGGGTGTGGCCGCGCGGGGCGACCAGGTAGCGCTCGCCGTCCAGGACCAGCAGGTTGACCGGGGTGGTCCGCCACTCGCCGCTCTTGCGTCCGCGGACGGCGAGGGTGCGCGAGCCCATCACGCTGATGCCGAACCGGTCGAGCCCCTTGATCAGCCGGCGGCTGAGCCGGTCGCCGAGGGCGACGAGGGTGCCGGTCGGGGTGACCAGCCGGAGCGGCGCGGGGGCGGGCTGCGGGGCGATGGGCTCGGACATGTCGACTCCTGGCTGAGCTGAGTGAGCGGAGATCCGGTTCGAGAGCAGTGCTCTCGTTCTCCTGCTACGACTATGACCCTCCCCCGGGGTCAAGTCAAGAGCAGTGCTCTCGAATGTTGCCAGTGCTCTTGAATGTGGCAGACTGGTGCCATGGCAGCGATCAGAACCGCACGGGAGCGGGCCCGGGACGAACTCACCCGCGAGATCAAGGCGGAGGCCCGGCGGCAGCTGGCCGCCGACGGCGCCCAGCGGCTCTCCCTGCGCGCCGTCGCCCGGGAGCTGGGCATGGTCTCCTCGGCCCTCTACCGCTACTACCCCAGCCGCGACGAGCTGCTCACCGCACTGATCATCGACGCCTACGACGCGCTCGGCGAGCAGGTGGAGCAGGCCGTGGCGGCGGTGCCCGACCCCGGCGGCGCCCGGGCCCGCTGGCTCGCCCTCTGCGCCTCGGCCCGCGCCTGGGCCCGGAGCTCGCCGCACGAGTTCGCGCTGATCTACGGCACTCCGGTGCCCGGCTACGTGGCACCGCAGGAGACCGTGGGACCGGCCGCCCGGGTGGCCATGGTGCTGGTCGCGCTGCTGGTGGACGCGGGTCCGGGGGCCGTCGGGCCGGGCCGCCGGCCGCCGGGCGGCGCGCTCGCGGAGCAGCTGGCGGCCGTGGCCGAGCAGATCGCCCCGGGGCTCGACCCCGGGCTGCTCGCCCGTGGGATCGCCGCGCTGGCCCAGCTGATCGGGCTGGTCAGCTTCGAACTGTTCGGCCAGCTGGTCGGCTCCGCCGAGCCTGCCGACCACCTCTTCGACTACTCCGCCGAGGTCCTGGCCGACACCCTCGGCCTGCCGGATCCGCGCTGACCGCCCCGGCCCGCGCCGGTCAGAGCTTGTGGACCCGGTAGCCGTCCTCGGCGGCCTCGACCACCGCGGCCAGGTCGCCGCCGGTGGCGGCGGTCGCCACGGCCACCACCGCGCCCTCCACGAAGGGCGCGTCGGCCAGCCGGACCGGGAACGGCAGCCCGTGCGCCTCGGCGTCGGCCAGCAGCCGCTGCACCGCCTCCACCGCGCCGTTGAGGTCGGCCAGCACGGCCACCCCCATGCCCTGGTCCACCGCGCGGGCGGCGGTGACGATCCGGGCCGCACTGGTGCCGACCTCGCCGTCCAGGGTGCCGCCGGCCGTCGCCACCGGGCCCGGGTCGCCGGTCCCCAGCAGCGTCACCGCCAGCCTGGCCACGGCCTCCGCCAGCTCCTGGGTGTGCGCCACCAGCACCACCCCGACCCGGTCGAGCGCCGGCAGCGGCACCGCCCGCAGCGCGGGGGAGTCGGCGGCGTCCGGCTCGTCCGCCGCCGGACGCAGCGTCACGACCCGTGCCACGCCGCCCATGTCTGCTGCTCCCCACGTCGAATGCGGTTGGACCAGGTCGAACTATCCCATAGCGGTGCCCGCTGCCGTGCCTGCGACTCGGCCGCCCGCGGCCCCTTCCAGCGCCCCGGCCAGGTAGGCCGCGCGGTCGAGGATCCAGACCAGGTTGCGGCCGGACTCGGCGGGGGTCTCGATCTCGTTCTGCTCGACCCGGTCCAGGGCGAAGCCGAGCCGTCGGGCCACGGCCGCGCTGCGGAGGTTGTTCTCGTCGCAGTGGATCTCCACCTGCTCGATCCCGGGCAGGTCGAAGGCGGCGCGGGTCAGCGCCGCCGCGGCCTGTGCGGCCACGCCGCGGCCGACCAGGGCGGAGGCGATCCAGTAGCCGATCTCGATGATGCCGGGGCCTGTCCGGCCGTGCAGCCCGCAGCCGCCCAGTACCTGCTCCGGGTCGTCGGCGGCGGTCAGGGCGAAGCCGAACTGCTCGCCGGACTCCCAGGCGGTTCCGGCCTCGACCCGCTTGCGGGCCGTCTCCTCCAGGCTCGGCGCCTGCTGGGCCCAGGGCAGCCAGGTGCGCAGGTGGTCCAGGTCGGTGAGGACGGCGGCGTTGAACGCGGCGTCGTCGATCAGCGAACGGCGGCGCAGCACCAGGCCGCAGGGGAGGGGGATGAGCTCGGGCGGGGTCGACTGCGCTGACTGGTCCATGCCGGGATCCTCCTACGGCCCGGGCGGCCCGGCCAAACCCATTTCCGGCCCCGGCCCCGGCCCCGGCGGCCCCCGGGCGCCCCGGTGCCTTCCCCCTGGGTAGAACGTGTTCTACCGTAGCTGCCTGACGGACCGTCAGCACTCTGCCGCCGGTCCGCCCGTACCTGTCCGTACGCGACCTGGAGGTCCGCCGTGCACCTGGACTACACGCCGGAGCAGCAGCGGCTGCGCACCGAACTGCGGGCCTACTTCGCCGAGCTGATGCCGCCCGAGGCGCACGGCCGGCTGAACGACCCCAAGCAGCAGAAGACCTTCTACCGCGCCGTCAACCGCCGCCTCGGCGCGGACCGCTGGCTCGGGGTCGGCTGGCCGGCCGAGTACGGCGGGCGCGGGATGAGCCCGGTCGACCAGTTCATCTTCTTCGACGAGGCCGCCCAGGCCGGGGTGCCGCTGCCGATCATGGCGCTGAACACCGTCGGCCCCTCGATCATGGCCTTCGGCACCGACGAGCAGAAGGGGTACTTCCTGCCCCGGATCCTGGCCGGCGAGCTGGACATCGCCATCGGCTACTCCGAGCCGGACGCCGGCACCGACCTCGCGGCGCTGAAGACCCGCGCCGTGCTCGACGGCGACTCCTACGTCGTCAACGGCCAGAAGATCTGGACCACCAACGGCGACACCGCCGACTGGGTCTGGCTCGCGGTCCGGACCGACCCCGAGGCGCCACCGCACAAGGGCATCAGCATCCTGCTGGTGGACACCACCGACCCGGGCTACTCGACCACCCTGATCCGGACCCTGGCCGGACACGACACCACGGCCAGCTACTACCAGGACGTCCGGGTCCCGGTCGGCCGCCGGGTGGGCGCGGAGAACCAGGGCTGGCGGCTGATCACCAACCAGCTCAACCACGAGCGGGTCACCCTCGCCGCCCACGCCACCATGGCCAACCGGGCGCTGGACGAGGTCCGCGCCTGGGCCGCCGCGACCGAGCTCTCCGACGGCCGCCGGGTGGTCGACCTGCCCTGGGTCCGCCAGCGGCTGGCCCGCACCCACACCCGGCTGGACGCCGTGAAGCTGCTCAACTGGCAGATGGTCGACGCGGTCCGGCGCGGCGCGCTGACCCCGCAGGACGCCTCGGCGGTCAAGGTCTACGGCAGCGAGGCGCGCCGGGACGCCTACGCCTGGCTGATGGAGGTGGTCGGCGCGGCCGGCCCGCTGAAGGAGGGCTCCGCCGGAGCGGTCCTCCAGGGCAACCTGGAACGCGGCTACCGCAGCGCCGTGATCTTCACCTTCGGCGGCGGCAACAACGAGATCCAGCGCGAGATCATCTCCTGGATCGGCCTCGGCATGCCGCGCGTCCGGCGGTAGCGCGGGGGATCCGACGGGGTGCGTGGGCCGTCCGGCGCGGGGACCGCTATCCTCGTGACTACGGCGGAGGGGCTCGCCGTCAACCGCGACCGGGCGACCGGTCGCCAACGGTCCCTACCTGGCGGTCGCCTGTCCGGCGACCCGGACGACACAGGTAGGAGAGACATGCCCCGATCACAGCACCTGCGGCCCGGCCGCCCCGGGCGGGCCCCTGCCTTCCGGAGGGCCGATGCCCGGACGTGACCCAGCAGGGGGGCAGGTCCGCGCCGACCTTTCCCCCGGCCAGCCCCTGCCCGTCGACCCGGCCCCGGACCGGGGCCCCGACGACCCGGCCCCGGCCCCGGCTCCGGCCCGGCCCCGGCCCCGACTCCGGCCCCGGACGTGTCGCAGGCGCAGCGAGCCCGGCGGCAGTGGGACGTGCCGGCGGTCGTCGCCCTCGGCGGCGGACTGGGCAGCGTGGCGCGCTACGGGCTCGCCCGCGCCTGGCCCACCCCGGCCGGCGGCTTCCCCTGGGCGACCTTCACCACCAACGTCCTGGGCAGCCTGGCCCTCGGGCTGCTGATGGTCTACGTGATCGAGGTCTGGCCGCCCTCGCGCTACCGGCGCCCCTTCATCGGGGTCGGCATCATCGGCGGCTTCACCACCTTCTCCACCTGGATGAGCGAGAGCCGGGGGCTGATCGCCACCGGGCACCTCGCCCTCGCCGACGCCTACGCGCTGACCAGCCTGGTCGCCGGCCTGGCCGCGGTCTGGAGCGGCATCGCCCTGGCCCGGCGGCTGTCCGGGCTGCCGGTGCGGCGCGGCCCCAGCCGCCGCAGCCAGGCCGGGCGCACCGCGACCGCCGCCGCGGCTGCGGCCGCCGCCGCCGCCGCCGAGGACCGATCCGCCGAAGGAGCACCGCGATGACCCCGCACCTGCACCGGCACCGGGCCGACGCCCCTGAACCCGGCCCCGGTTCCGAAGCCGTTCCCGGGCCCGGCGTGCGTGCGGAACTGCACGGCCGGGCGCTGCGCCTGACCGTCCATCTGGCCGACGGCGAGCAGTACCACCACCGTCCCGTCTACAGCGAGATCGTGCACCGGGCGCACCGGGCCGGGCTGGCCGGGGCGAGCGTCTTCCGGGGGATGGAGGGCTTCGGCCGCACCGCCCGGGCGATCCACACCACCCGGCTGCTCGACCTGGCCGACAACCTGCCGCTGCTGGTGGTGATCATCGACACGCCGGAGCGGATCCAGGCCTTCCTGCCCGAGCTGCGCGAGGTCAGCCCGCACAGCCTGGTCACCGTGGAGGAGGTCGGGCTGGTCCCGCCCGCCGACCCCGCCGCTCCGTCGCCGTCCCCCCGGAGGAACCGCTGATGCCCGTCCTGATGGTCTTTCTCGGCGGCATGATCGGGGCCCCGGTGCGCTTCCTGACCGACAGGTTCGTCCAGTCCCGCCACGACGGCGTCTTTCCCTGGGGCACCTTCGCCATCAACGTCTCCGGCGCCTTCATCCTCGGCGCCGTCGGCGCCGGCGTCGCCCACCACCACCTGGGGGCGAACGTCAGCCTGCTGCTGGGCACCGGCTTCTGCGGCGGCCTGACCACCTTCTCGACCTTCTCCTTCGAGACCGTACGGCTGATGGAGGACGGCTCGCTGGCCGAGGCCGGGCTGAACGTCGTCGGCAGCCTGGCCTTCGGGCTGGGGGCGGCGGCCCTCGGCTTCGCCCTCGTCGGCTGGCTGTGACCGGACCGCTCCGCACCCCCTTCGGAGCCGTGGCCGTACCCTGATCGGGAAAGGGGGGCGGCGGCGCAGGGGATCGGACATGTGCCCGCCACAATCGGACGGTGGAGCAAGGAACACTGATCCAGAACCGGTACCGGCTGATCGGCCTGCTGGGCCGGGGCGGTATGGGGGAGGTCTGGCGGGCCGAGGACGAGGCGCTGGGGCGCAATGTCGCGGTCAAGTGCCTGCGGGCCGGTGTGGCCGTGCACGACCCCAAGCAGGCCGAGCTGCAGCGCGAGCGGTTCCGGCGCGAGGCCCGGGTCGCGGCCGGACTGCAGCACCCCGGCATCACCGTGGTCCACGACTTCGGCGAGTCGGACGGGGTGCTGTTCCTGGTGATGGAGCTGGTGGACGGCCGCGACCTGGGCCAGATCCTGGACGACAGCCCGGGGCGGCGGCTGTCCGTGGACGCGGCCGTCAACACCGCCCGGCAGATCGCCTCGGCCCTGGCCTACACCCACGCCCGCAATGTGATCCACCGCGACCTCAAGCCGCCGAACCTGATCCGCACCAGGGACGGGGGGTTGAAGATCTGCGACTTCGGGATCGCCCGGCTCGGCGGCGGCGTCGGCATCACCGCCCGCTTCGGGGACGGCAGTCCGGTCGGCACGCCGTGCTACATGTCCCCGGAGCAGATCGACGGCAGCGACCTCGACGCCCGCAGCGACCTCTACTCCTTCGGCTGCGTGCTCTACGAACTGCTGATCGGGCACCCGCCGTTCTCGGTCGGTGACCCGCTGTTCATCATGCTGGACCACCGCGACACCCCGCCCCGGCCGCCGCGCGAGCTGCGCCCGGAGATCCCGGAGCCGCTGGCGCGGATCGTGCTGGACCTGCTGGCCAAGCGGCCGGAGGACCGGCCGGCGGACGCCATGGCGGTGCTGCGCAGCCTCAACCCGGTGGCCGCGACGCTGCGTGCCCGCCCGGCCGAACTGCCGGACTGGGCCCGGGGGATGGGTCCGGTCCCGGTCTCGCTGCTGCGGCTCGCGCCGGAGCTGCGGAGCGTCTCCGAGCTGACCCGCAGCTGGCCCCGCGGCTGACGGACTGAATCTGACTATCAGTCAGATAATCTCTTCCGGTCTGGCGACCGCTGCGTCATGCTGCCGCCATGAGGACGGAACTCAGCGAACGGCTCGGTATCGAGCACGCCATCTTCGGCTTCACGCCCTTCCCGGCCGTGGCCGCCGCGATCACCAGGGCCGGCGGACTCGGCGTCCTCGGGGCCGTCCGCTACGGCGCGGCCGAGGAGCTGGCCAAGGACCTCGACTGGATGGACGCCCATGTCGGCGGCCTGCCCTACGGGGTCGACGTGGTGATGCCGGCCCGCAAGGTCGAGAACGTCACCGTCGCCGACGTCGAGGCGATGATCCCCGAGGGGCACCGCGCCTTCGTCCGGGAGACCCTGGCCCGCTACGGCGTCCCGGAACTGCCCGAGGGGCAGCGGGCCGGCTGGCGGATCACCGGCTGGATGGAGGAGGTCGCCCGCTCCCACGCCGACGTCGCCCTCGAACACCCGATCAGCCTGCTGGCCAGCGCGCTGGGCCCGCCGCCCGCCGACATCATCGACCGCGCCCACGCCGCCGGGGTGCCGGTCGCGGCGCTGGCCGGCAGCGCCCGGCACGCCCGGCGCCACGCCGAGGCGGGCGTCGACATCGTGGTCGCCCAGGGCCACGAGGCCGGCGGCCACACCGGCGAGATCGGCACCATGGTGCTGGTCCCCGAGATCGTCTCCGCCGTCTCCCCGCTGCCGGTGCTCGCGGCCGGCGGCATCGGCAGCGGCGCCCAGGCCGCCGCCGGGCTCGCCCTCGGCGCCCAGGGGGTCTGGCTCGGATCGGTCTGGCTCACCGTCACCGAGTCCGAGCTCGCCTCGCCGGTGCTGCGGGCCAAGCTGCTCGCGGCCGGCTCCGGCGACACCGTCCGCTCCCGCTCGCTCACCGGCAAGCCCGCCCGGCAGCTGCGCACCGAGTGGACCGACGCCTGGGACGCCGCGGACGGCCCGGGCACCCTGCCGATGCCGCTCCAGGGCCTGCTGGTGGCCGACGCCCTCAGCCGGATCCAGACCTATGAGGCGCCGGAGCTGATCGGCACCCCGGTCGGGCAGATCGTCGGCCAGATGTCCGCGGAGCGGCCGGTCGCGGCCGTGGTGGACGAACTCACCCGGGGCTTCGAAGACGCCGTCGCCCGACTCGAACGGATCGCAGGGAGGGCTCACCGATGAACGACACCGGATCCACCGCCCCCGCCGTCGGCTTCTGGGCCCAGGCCGCCGCCGACCCCGGCCGGCCCGCGCTGGTCGCCCCCGACGGCACCCCCTGGACCGCGGGCGAGCTGCTGGCCGACGCCAACCGGCTGGTGCACGGGCTGCGCGAGGCCGGGCTCGGGCGGGGCGACGCCTTCGCGGTGGTCCTGCCCAACGGCCCGGAGCTGGTCACCGCCTTCCTCGCGGCGACCCAGGCCGGCTTCTACCTGGTCCCGGTCAACCACCACCTGGTGGGCCCGGAGATCGCCTGGATCGTCGCCGACAGCGGCGCCAAGGTGCTGATCGCCCACGCCCGCTACGCCGAGGCGGTCACCGCCGCCGCCGACGGGGCCGGACTGCCCAAGGAGCACCGCTACGCGGTGGGCGAGCTGCCCGGCTTCCGGCCCTGGGCGGAGCTGCTGGCGGACCGCTCCGCCGACACCCCGGAGGCCCGGACCGCCGGCTGGGTGATGAACTACACCTCCGGCACCACCGGCCGTCCGCGCGGCATCCGCCGTCCACTGCCCGGGATCCCGCCCGAACACCCGGGCCTCGGCGGCTTCCTGGGCATCTTCGGGATCCGCGCGGGCGGGGACGACGTCCACCTGGTCTGCTCGCCGCTCTACCACACGGCGGTGCTCCAGTTCGCCGGCGCCTCGCTGCACCTGGGCCACCCGGTGGTGCTGATGGACCGGTGGACGCCGGAGGAGATGCTGCGGCTGATGGACCGTCACCGGATCACCGATACCCATATGGTGCCCACCCAGTTCCACCGGCTGCTGGCGCTGCCGGCCGAGGTCCGCGCCCGCTACGACGTCTCCGCCATGCGGCACGCCATCCACGGCGCCGCCCCCTGCCCGGAGCACGTGAAGCGGGCGATGATCGACTGGTGGGGCGAGTGCGTCGAGGAGTACTACGCGGCCAGTGAGGGCGGCGGCACCTACGCCACCGCCCGGGAGTGGCTGGAGCGCCCCGGCACGGTCGGCCGGCCCTGGCCGATCAGCGAGATCGCGGTGCTGGACGAGGCCGGCGAGCCGCTGCCCAGCGGTGAACTCGGCACCGTCTACCTGAAGATGAACACCGGTGGCTTCAGCTACCACAAGGACGAGGAGAAGACCCGGCAGAGCCGGGTCGGCGGCTTCTTCACCGTCGGCGACCTGGGCTACCTGGACGCGGACGGCTACCTCTACCTCCGGGACCGCAAGATCGACATGATCATCTCGGGCGGGGTGAACATCTACCCGGCCGAGGTGGAGTCCGCGCTGCTGGCCCACCCGGCGGTGGCCGACGCCGCCGCCTTCGGCATCCCCAACGACGACTGGGGCGAGGAGGTCAAGGCCGTGGTGGAGCCGGTGCCGGACCACGTTCCGGGCCCCGGGCCGGAGTTGGCGGCGGAGATCCTGGCCCACTGCGAGCGGCTGCTGGCGAAGTACAAGTGCCCGCGCTCGGTGGACTTCGTGGTGGAGCTGCCCCGCGACCCCAACGGCAAGCTCTACAAGCGCCGGCTGCGCGACCCCTACTGGGAGGGCCGGACCCGGCAGGTGTGAACCTGCCGGGCCGGGCCCGAGGCCGGCGGAGCCGACGTCAGCTCGGCTGACGTCCACTCACACCGGGCTGCCGGAGCTGCGCTTGGGGATGGTGAAGTCGAAGTCGGCGCCGACCTTCAGCGGCAGCGGCAGGGTCCACTCACCGGCCGAGGCCATCGCCTGGAGCGCCTGCACCCGGTCGACCGACGAGGGCCAGTCGGACTTGCGGCCGGGGGTCTTCGGGTTCTTCAGGTGGGCCGTGCGGACCACGTTGAACTGGGCCAGCCAGGTGTGCTCGTTGACGCCGGTGGCCGGGGTGCCGCCCTCGTCCTTGGTGGTCTCGGCGGCCAGCACCAGCAGCCCGTCCGGGCTGTCCGGGGCGCCGTCCGGGCCCATCTCCACGGCGGTGTCGAAGAAGTCGGCCACCCCGAGCGCGGTGGTCAGGCCGACCTTCTTGGCCTCGGCCAGCGCCGGGTCCAGGTAGTAGGTGTGTGCCTGCTCGAACTGGGCCTGGATGAACACCGGGTCCTTGGCGGCCTTCTGCCAGGCGGCGACGAATCCGCTGAGGCCGGTGTGGGCGTCGCTGCCGGCGTCGGCGAGCTTCTTCAGCGCCGGCAGGTAGCTCGCCAGCGGGTTGTTGGGCTCCTGGGAGTCGTAGTAGCTGACCAGGTTGACGTCGTCGCTGGTCTGGGTGCAGAAGCCGATGTAGCCGGCGGTGTAGCCGCAGCCGTCGTTGTAGTCCTCGATGTCGGCGAACCCGCTGGTGATGTCGCCGTTCTCGAAGACGTTGGTGATCTCGTCGACGGCGTACTGCTGGTCGGTGCTGAGGCTGAGGGTGGCGGCGGCGGCCTTGGCCGCGGCCGGGCGGGCGGCGGCGTTGGCGGGGACCAGGGAGGCGGTCCCGATCCCGGCTGCCATGACCATGACAGCAGTACAGGCGGCGCGTGTGCGGAGGCTCATCAGCGGGGGTTGCCCTTCGCGTGGGGAAGTCGGCGACTCTCGTTAGGAAAGCTTCCTAACGAGGTTTCATCAAGCTTCGTCCGCTGTCGGATTCCTGTCAAGAGTCTGGACGGGGCGCGGATCCGACCGGGTGCCGTGCCGCTGCTGCCCGTTCCGCCGCTGCCCGGAAGCAGTCGGCGCGGGAGCGTGTAAGCCTGGTCCGAGCGTGGCAGGAAGCAGGCAGTCAGCAGTAGGTGCACGCAGTAGGTGCACCCGGCAAGGACCGAGAGCGACGGACGAAGGGTTGGCCCCGGACCATGGCAGCAAGGATCCTGATCATCACCGGCGACGCGGCGGAGTCACTGGAGGTCCTCTACCCCTACCAGCGGCTCCGGGAGGAGGGCTACGAGGTCCACCTCGCCGCGCCGCAGCGCCGCACGCTGCAGTTCGTCGTCCACGACTTCGTCGACGGCTTCGACACCTACACCGAGAAGCCCGGCTACACCTGGCCCGCCGACATCGCCTTCGCCGACGTCGACCCGGCGGAGTACGCCGCCGTGGTGATCCCCGGCGGCCGGGCCCCCGAGTACCTGCGCAACAACGCCGAGGTGCAGCGGATCGTCCGGCACTTCTTCGAGTCGGACAAGCCGGTCGCGCAGATCTGCCACGGTCCGCTGATCACCGCCGCGACCGGCAGCCTGAGCGGCCGCCGCAGTGCCGCCTACCCCGCCCTGGCCCCGGACGTCCTCGCGGCCGGCGGCGACTTCGTGGACAGCGAGGCGGTGGTGGACGGCGTGCTGGTCTCCGCCCGCGCCTGGCCGGACCACCCGGCCTGGATGCGCGCCTTCCTGGAGGTGCTGCGGAGCAAGGCGCCGGTGCAGTAGTCGCCCGGACGGGGGATCAGCCGGGCAGCAGGCCCCGGAGCACCTTGCCCTCGGTGGACAGCAGGCCGCGGCGGTAGTCGAAGCGCGGCGTGCCGGAGAACATCAGCCACAGGTACTTGAGGTTCTCCGCGAACCAGTAGGCCGGGGTCAGGTCGCCCGGCTGCATCCCCCGCACCGTCACATCGCCGCAGACGGTGTAGCCGCCGGCCACCCGCTGGCTCTCCGCCATCGAGCGGAACCAGCGGTAGGCCGTCTGCCGGTAGTACCCGTCCCCGGTGATCCGCCACAGGTCGAAGGCCGAGTTGGGGTACTCGGGCCGCAGTTGGTTGCCCCGGTCGACGGCGGCCAGGTCGGTGTAGTCCAGGGTCTCCGGCAGTACCGGGTGCCGGTCCAGCGCGGCCGTCCAGGAGCGGTAGTAGTCGGCGCCGGTCTGCAGGAAGCCGCCCTTGCCGAGCAGTCCGGCGTAGAAGGCCGCGAGTTCGGACTGTCGGGGCGGGCCGACCGGGCGGCCGGTCCGGTGGTCCACCGAGCGGAACCAGAGCAGGCCGTCGGCCCGCACCGACTGCCGGGCCAGCACCGGCCTGGTCAGCAACTGGAACCAGTCCGTCAGTTGACGGTTCTTCAGCAGTGCTCCGCCGCCCCAGAGGTACTCGTAGAAGGAGTCCACCGGGGGATTGGGCGCGACCGAGGCCGGGTCGACCCAGCGCCCGGTCTCCGCGTTCAGCGAGGTGCCCAGCAGGTCGAGCGAGCTGCGCCGGTCCAGCACCGCCGTGTAGGCCCGCATCGAGGCGTCGAGGTAGCGGTCGTCCCCGGTCAGCCGGGACAGCTCGCCGAACTCCATCACGCTCGTCCCCGCCTGGGCCAGCGCCACCGTGGTGCCCTGTACCGCCCCGGTGCGCAGGTTGACCGTGGTGTACGGGATGCCGGTGGGGGAGCGGGTGAACGCGGGCAGCAGTCGGTCGGCGAACTCCCGGGCGCGCGCCAGCAGGCTGCCCCGGCCGGTCGCGTGGTAGCCCGCGACCAGCCCGCCGACCAGCCGGATCACCGCCTCGAAGACCTCGACCTCGGCGTCCTGGGCCGGGTCGAGGTGGGCCTCGATCCAGTCGCAGGACTCGGCCAGGTCGGTGTCCAGCCCCATCAGGTAGAGGGTGTCCAGGGCCTCGACGATGGACAGGCCGAAGGTCCGGCCCGGCGCGAAGAAGTCGTGGTGCCTGCCGCTGACCGGGCACACCTCGTCGTAGCCCCAGGCCGCGGCGGTGTAGCCGCGCCAGCCGTGCAGGAACTCCGTCCGTACTTCGGCGGCGATCCGGGCGCCGTCGGGGAGCGGCGCGGCGGCGGCGCGCGGCACGGCGACGGGGCGCGGCACGGCGGTGGCTCGGCCGGCGACGGCGGGGACCAGTGCGGCTCCGGCGGTGGCGGTGAGCAGCGAGCGGCGGGTGAAGGTGGAGTTCGGGCCCATGGTGTGTGGACGATAGTGTCGCGCTCACCGCGCAGCGCGGAGCCCGCCGTCCGGCGTGGCGCGGGTGAACCGGGGCTGAGCTGGGACGATGCTGTCCGTGGGGGACCACGGGTCACCCGTTGGGAGGACGGACCATGGCCGGAGCGGGGCTGCGCCACGCCGAGCAGGTGATGGGCACGGTGGTGTCCTTCGACATCCGGGACGCCGGCGCCGCGGGCGTCGACGCGGAGGCCGGGCTGCGCCGCGCCGTCGACTGGCTGCACCGGGTCGACCGGGTCTTCTCCACCTACCGCCCGGACAGCCAGATCAGCCGGCTGGGGCGGGGCGAGCTGGAGCTCGCCGACTGCGACCCGGAGGTCGCCGAGGTGCTGGAGCTGGGCGCGGCGGCCGAGCGGGACGGCGACGGCCGGTTCAGCGTCCGGGCCGGCGGGCTGCTCGACCCGTCCGGCGTGGTCAAGGGCTGGGCGGTGGAGCGGGCCTCGCGGATCCTGCGGGAGGCCGGCTCGCGGCGGCACTGCGTCAACGGCGGCGGGGACATCCAGACGGCGGGCGAGCCGGAACCGGGCCGTCCCTGGGGCCTCGCGGTCGCCCATCCGCTGCACCCGGGGGCCTTCGCGACCCTGGTCCGGGGACAGGACATCGCGCTGGCGACCTCCGGCACGGCCGAGCGCGGCGGGCACATCCTGGACCCGCGCACCGGCCGGCCGGTCGGCGGCAACCTGGCCTCGGTGACCGTGGTCGGCCGCTCGCTGACGGCGGTCGACATCGCGGCCACCACCGCCTTCGCCCTGGGCGCCCGGGCCAGGGACTGGCTGGAGGGGCGCCCAGGACTGGAGGGCTTCGCGGTGCTGGACGACGGCCGGGCCTGGTGGACACCGGGCTTCGGCGCCTACGCGCAGCTGCCGGAGCAGTCCTGAGGTCGCGTCGGCGCGGCTGCTACTGGCGGACGTTGAGCGAGGCCACGTGCTCCTTGATCTGTTCCTTCGTCAGATAGGTGTCGGTGTACTCGAAGTCCTTGAGCGTCGCGGGCCGCCGCAGCTGGAAGCCGGTGCGGACGAAGTCGTCGCCCGCGGTCGCGTTCAGCAGCCAGTTGGTCATCACCCGGACCTTGGCCACATTGGTCCGCAGCGCCATCAGGTGGTAGCCGCGGGCCACGCCCTGCGCGGCCACACCGGTGAGCTCGATGCCCATCGGCTTGGACACCGCCTGGGCGCCGCCGAGGTCCACCACCAGGCCCAGGTCCTTGTGGAAGTACGGCTGCATCGGCCCGCCCCGCAGCGCGGCGGCGACGTTGTCGGCGGCCACCTTGCCCTGCCGCTGGGCGTGCTGGGCGGTGGGCGGGCAGACCGCGCCGTCGCCCTTGGCCAGGTCGGGCACGGCGGCGGCGTCGCCCAGGGCGAACATCCCGTCGCACTGCGGGACGCTCATGTCGGCGGTGGTGGCCAGCCGCCCGCGCACGGTGTCGGCGTCCAGGGTGGCGATCAGCGGGCTGGCGGCGACGCCCGCCGTCCAGATCAGGGTCCGGCAGGGGATGTTCCGGCCGTCGGTGAGCTTCACCGAGGTGTCGGTGACCTCGGCCACGGACACGCCCAGCGACACCTCGATCCCGCGCCTGCGCAGCAGGTCCAGCGCGGTGCTGCCGAGCTTGTCGCCGAGCTCGGGCATCAGCTTGGGCGCGATGTCGACCAGGTGCCACTTGATCAGGTTGGGGTTGAGCCGCGGATAGCGCTTGATCGCGTAGCTGGTGACCCGCTGGAGGCAGGCGGCCGTCTCGGTGCCGGCGTAGCCGCCGCCGACGACCATGAACTGCAGCCGGGAGATCCGCTCGTCGCGGTCGGTCGCGGCGTCCGCGAGGTCGAGCTGGGAGATCACGTGGTCGCGCACGTACGCGGCCTCGGCCAGGGTCTTCATCCCGCGCGCGTGCTGCACCAGCCCGGGGATGTCGAAGGTGCGGGTGACACTGCCCGGGGCGAGCACGATGTAGTCGTAGTGCTCGTAGACGGTCTCGTCGGTGATCTTCTTGATCACGCAGACCTTCGCCCGGGGGTCGATGCCGATCGCCCCGCCCGGGATGATCCGGGTACGGTGCAGCATCCGGCGCAGCGAGACCGCCACCGACTGCGGGGTCAGCACCCCGGCCGCGACCTGCGGCAGCAACGGCAGGTAGAGCTCGTAGCTGAACGGGGCGACGATGGCGATGTCCGCCTCGCTCGGAGCGAGCCGGCGTTCGAGCCTCCGGGCGCACTCGACTCCGGCGAAACCGCCGCCGACCACCAGGATCCGAGGTCGTTCCATCGTTACCGTCCTCACAGGTTCTGATCGAAGGCTCTTCCCCCACACGCTCCTGCCCGCCACCCTTGCACGCACACCCCACCGCTGCCACTGCTGGAGCCACGGCTGTGCCGTACGGGTGCGGGCGGGCTCCGACGGGCCAATGGGTAGGGTGGGGGCCATGCTGCGTGAGGTACGGGCCGTCCGCTATGTGACAGCCCTTCGGGAGGGCGGGTCGCTGCCGGGACTGGTGGCGGCCGACGACGGAGCGCTCTATGTCGCCAAGTTCCGCGGCGCCGCCCAGGGCCGCAAGGCGCTGGTCGCGGAGGTGGTCGCGGGCGAGCTGGCGCGCCGGCTCGGCCTGCGCGTCCCCGAGCTGGTCCGGGCCGAGGTGGATCCGGTGATCGCGCTGGGCGAGCCCGAGCAGCAGGTCCAGGAGCTGGTGCAGGCCTCCGGCGGGACCAACCTCGGGATGGCCTTCCTCTCCCGGGCCTTCGGCTTCGACCCGCTGGCCTTCCCGGTCGACCCGCTGCTGGCCGGGCGGGTGGTCTGGTTCGACGCGCTGATCGGCAATGTCGACCGCTCCTGGCGCAACCCCAACCTGCTGGTCCGTCAGGGCGAGCTGTGGCTGATCGACCACGGCGCCAGTCTGATCTTCCACCACAACTGGCCCCGCGCCGCGGCCTCCGCGCGCCGCCCCTTCGACGCCGGCGACCATGCGCTGCTGCGCTTCGGCCCCCGGGTCGCGGCGGCCGACGCGGAGTTGGCCGGGCTGGTGACCGAGGCCCTGCTGGACGAGGTGCTGGCGCTGGTGCCGGAGCAGTGGCTGGCGGACGAGCCGGGCTTCGGCTCGGCGGACGAGGTACGGGCGGCGTACACCGCGCAGCTCGCCGAGCGGGTCGCCGGACCGCGCGACTGGTTGCCGGAGGTGGGCGCGTGAGCGGCCCGGTGGTGTTCGAGTACGCCCTGGTGCGGGTGGTGCCCCGGGTGGAGCGCGGCGAACAGTTGAACGCCGGAGTGCTGGTCTACTGCCGTCCGGCCGGACTGGTGCGGGCGCTGATCCTGCTGGACGAGGAGCGGCTGCTGGCGCTGGACCCGGAGGCCGACGTCGCCGCGGTGCGCAGCGCGCTGGGCGCGGTCGCCGCGGTCTGCGCCGGCGGCGGTGCGGCCGGCCAGGCGGGCGAGGACGACCCGGGTCGCCGCTTCCGCTGGCTGACCGCCCCGCGCAGCACCGTGGTCCAGCCGGGGCCCGTGCACTGCGGACTGACGACGGATCCGGAGGGCGAGGCGGCGCGGCTGCTGGAGCAGTTCGTGCGCTGACGGCGTCCGGGCGACGGCCCGGCGGTTAGCATGGGCGGATGACAGTACTGTCCGAGGGCGCCGCGGAAGCCAGGGCCCAGGGGTGGCGGGCGCTGGCCGCGCTGCACGCCCGGATCGAGGGCGAGATCGAGCGCGCGCTGCAGTCCGCGCACGCGCTGAGCGTCAGCGAGTACTCGGTCCTGGACGTGCTCTCCCGGCAGGACACCTGGCACATGCGGATGCAGCAGCTGTCGGCGGCCGTGGTGCTCAGCCAGAGCGCGACCACCCGGCTGGTGGCCCGGCTGGAGGAGGACGGGCTGCTCACCCGGTACCTCTGCGCGACCGATCGGCGCGGCATCTTCACCGAGGTCACCGCCGCCGGCCAGGAGCGGCTGGCGCAGGCCCGGCCGACCCACGACGCGGCGCTGCGCCGGGCGCTCTCCGCCGCCGAGGAGGTCCCCGAGCTGGCCCCGCTGGTGCGCGCCCTGGACGCCGCCTGCGGCGCGGTGCCCGCGGCCGGCTGAGCCCGCGACCGGCCGAGCCTTCGTCCGGTCGAGCCTTCGTCCGGTCGAGCCGCCGACCGGGCGGTGAGCGGCTCCGACCTGGACTGTTAGGCTTGCGAAGCGTGAGCGCGAAGCCGAATATCCCCGATGTCCTGGCCGCCCGATACGCCTCCGGCGAGCTGACCCGACTGTGGTCCCCCGAACACAAGGTCGTACTGGAGCGGCAGCTCTGGCTGGCCGTCCTCAAGGCGCAGGCCGACCTGGGGATCGACGTGCCCGAAGGAGCCGTCGCCGACTACGAGCGCGTCGTCGACCAGGTCGACCTGGCGTCCATCGCCGCCCGTGAGCGGATCACCCGGCACGATGTGAAGGCCCGCATCGAGGAGTTCAGCGACCTCGCCGGGCACGAGCAGATCCACAAGGGCATGACCTCGCGGGACCTCACCGAGAACGTCGAGCAGCTGCAGGTGCTCCAGTCGCTGGAGCACGTCCGCGACCGCACGGTGGCGCTGCTGGTCCGGCTGGCGACCCTCGCCGCCGAGCACAGCGAGCTGGTCATGACCGGCCGCTCGCACAATGTCGCCGCCCAGGCCACCACCCTCGGCAAGCGCTTCGCCTCGGCCGCCGACGAGATCCTGGTCGCCTTCCAGCGGCTGGAGGAGCTGATCGCCCGTTACCCGCTGCGCGGGATCAAGGGCCCGGTCGGCACCTCCCAGGACATGCTCGACCTGCTCGGCGGCGACCAGGACAAGCTGGCCGAGCTGGAGAGCCGGGTCGCCGGGCACCTCGGCTTCCGGCAGGGCTTCACCAGCGTCGGCCAGGTCTACCCGCGCTCGCTCGACTACGACGTGCTCTCCGCGCTGGTCCAGCTCGCCGCCGGACCGAGCAGCCTGGCCAAGACCATCCGGCTGATGGCCGGCATCGAGCTGGTCACCGAGGGCTTCAAGGAGGGCCAGGTCGGCTCCTCCGCCATGCCGCACAAGATGAACACCCGCTCCTGCGAGCGGGTCAACGGCCTCGCGGTGATCCTGCGCGGCTACGCCTCGATGGTCTCCGAGCTCGGCGGCGACCAGTGGAACGAGGGCGACGTCTCCTGCTCGGTGGTCCGCCGGGTCGCGCTCCCCGACGCCTTCTTCGCCTTCGACGGCCTGCTGGAGACCTTCCTCACCGTCCTCGACGAGTTCGGCGCCTTCCCCGCCGTGATCGCCGCCGAACTCGACCGCTACCTGCCGTTCCTCGGCACCACCAAGGTGCTGATGGCGGCGGTCCGGTCCGGTGTCGGCCGGGAGACCGCGCACGAGGCGATCAAGGAGCACGCGGTCGCCTCGGCGCTGGCGATGCGGGCCGGGGTCCGCGAGAACCAGCTGCTGGACCGGCTGGCGGCCGACGAGCGGATCCCGCTCGACCGGGCCGGCCTGGACGCGCTGCTGGCCGACAAGCTGTCCTTCACCGGTGCGGCGGCCGCCCAGGTCGCCGAGGTCGTCCGCCGGGTCGGCGAGGTCGCCGCGGCCCACCCCGAGGCCGCGAAGTACACCCCGGGCGCCATCCTCTGACCTCCGGCGCAGCCGCTCGCGGTGGAGCGACCGGTGGCTCGAACGTGTGAATAGGGTGCTCCGCTCCGCCGGGGCTGCCGGGATCCGGCGGCCCCGGGCCCGATGATCGACGGACCCGTCCCCGCGCTCCGCGCGGTGGGCGGGTCCTTCGCCTGCCCGGCCCCGAGGAGCCCGCCGTGATCCCCACCGCCACCCCGGTCACCCCACTGCCCGGGACGGGACTGCCGCTGTCGCTCGCGCTGCCGACCGGGCGGCTGCCCGCGCCGCACGACCACCCCCGGCGGCAGCAGGTCAGGGCGGAGCACGACAGCTGGTTCCGGGCGCGGATGGCCGGGGTCGGGCTCCCCGCCGAGCAGCGGCTGTTCGGCCAGTGCGAGGGCGTCAGCCTGATGTGCCGGGTGCTGCCCGACGCCGACGCCGACCGACTGCTCGGCATCTGCCTCGCCGCCTCCGTGCTGTTCCTGCTGGACGACGTCACCGACGGCGACTCCGCCGAGACCTCCCGCGCCGACCAGTACCTCGCCGCACTGGCTGGCGGCTCGGTCGCGGCCACCGGCTCGGCGCACCTCCGGCTGTTCTCGCAGACCCTGGCCCGGGTCCGGCAGGGCGTGTCGCCGCGGCTGTGGGCCCGCTTCACGGCCGGCTTCGCCGAGGTGGTGCGGACCGCCGCCGCCAAGTCGGCCGTGCCGGTCCCCGACTACGCCGGCTATCTCGCGGTCCGCCGCGCCGACGCCGCCTTCGACCTGGTCGGCGTCGCCATCGAGCACGGCCTCGGCCTGGAGCTCGACCTCGACCCCGCGCTCCTCGACGGCCTCCACGACGCCTGCTTCGAACACACCATCCTGGTCAACGACCTGCTCTCCTACCGCAAGGAGTACGCCGCCGACGAGCCGATGAACGCGATCGGCGTCCTCCGGCGCACCCGGGGGCTCGGCCTCCAGGCCGCCGTCGACGAGCTCTGCGCCCGGCTCGCGGCGGCCGAGGCGGCGTACTTCGCCGAGGCCGAGGCGCTGCGCGCGGCCCACGCGGACCGGCAGCCGGCGCTGGGCCGGTACCTGGACGCCTGGGCGCAGATGCTCAGCGGCAACCTGGCCTGGTCCCTGGCCTGCCCGCGCTACCACGGCCCCGGCGGCGGCTGGACCGAGGGCGTGCCCGACCGGATGGTGCTCTACCCGGACCGGACGGAGTTCGCGCGCGGCTGACGGCGGCGCGGACCGGGCGTCAGACCGGCTTGCGGGCCTCGATCAGGAACCGGGTGGTGTGCGCGACGAAGGACCCGTCGGCCTGGATCTGCTGGTGCAGCGCCCGCAGCTGCGGCCGGTACTGCTCGACGGTGAAGCCGGGGACCATCCAGATCACCTTGCGGAGGAAGTAGACCACCGCGCCGATGTCCAGGAACTCGGTGCGCAGCTGCTCGAAGCGCAGGTCGGTGACGGTGAGTCCGGCGGCCTCGGCCGCCGCCCGCGCGTCGTCCGGGTGCCGGCCGCGCCGGACGGCGGCCGGCAGCGGGCCGAGGAAGTACTCGACCAGCTCGAAGACGCTGGCCGGACCGACCTGCTGGGAGAAGTAGCTGCCGCCGGGCTGCAGCACCCGGGCGATCTCGGTCCACCGGGTGGCCACCGGATGGCGGCTGACGACCAGGTCGAAGGCGTCCTCGGCGAAGGGCAGCGGCAGCTCCTCCGACTCGGCCACGACCGCCACGCCCAGCGGGTGCAGCAGCCGGGTGGCCTTGGCGATGTTCGGCGGCCAGGACTCGGTGGCGACCGTCAGCGCGGGCAGCCGGGGGACGCCGGCCAGCACCTCGCCGCCGCCGGTCTGCAGGTCGAGCGCGGCCCGGGCCAGACCCATCCGCTCGCCCATCGCGGCGGCGTAGCCCCAGCTGGGGCGCTGCTCGGTGGCGCGGCCGTCGAGCCAGGAGAAGTCCCAGCCGTCGACGGACACCGTGTCGGCCTCGGTGACCAGGTCGTCGAAGGTGCGTGACATGCCGCCATCCTGGCACCGCGTTCGGGGCGGGGCCACCGGATTTCCGGTCGGCCCCGCCCCGAACGGCCAGGTCAGCGCGGGCCGACCGGGGCGGGGGCCGGCTGCCAGAAGCGGACGGCCGAGGTGCCGAGCGAGGCGCCGAACTCCGAGGCGCCGAACTCCGGGGCGGCGGGAGCCGGGATGCCGAGGGCCGACAGGCCGAGCCCGGGCGACGGGGGCGCCTCGTAGACCCGGCGGAGGGTGGCCTCGTCGTAGCGGAAGCAGTCGCGGTGCCAGACCAGGATCCCGGCGAGCCAGTTGCGCAGCTCCTGGGCGTAGCCGTCCAGGGTCAGCCGGGCCTCGGCCGAGAGGTCGAAGTCCTCGTACATCACCGGGAACTCGAACTCGATCACGTGCTCGAACTGACGGACCCGGGAGGCCATCAGGTCGTTGACGATGCGGAGCGCCTGGAACCGGTCGCAGTCGAAGAACTGCTCCACCACCAGCACCCCGTTGTGGAGCTCGCCCTCGTACTGGATCTCCTTCTGGTACGAGAACATGTCGTTGAGCAGGCAGGCGGCGTCCGCCGCGGCGTTCTCCATGGCGGTCAGCGGCCGGGAGCGGTAGACCTCCGGCGGCACGGTCCGGCCGTGGCCGATCCGGCACAGACTCATCGTCAGGTCCGAGCCGAAGGTCCGGCGGCGCATCTCGATGTAGTCGACCGGGTCGGGCACCCGGTTCTCCTTCTGGTTGGCCAGCTCCCACAGCCAGCTGTCGATCATCACCTCGACGGTGGTCCGGAAGGCGGCCCGGGCCTCCGGGCCCATCGGTCCGGCGGTGCGGGTCCACAGGTCGGACAGCCCGCGCTCCAACCCGTTGGCCGGGAGCAGCGCGGGGACCAGGTCGAGCGGCATGAAGCCGAGCAGCCGCTCGTTGCACAGTTTGGCGGCGGCCTGGTCGGGGCTGCGGCCGAAGACGACCGGATAGTAGTCGTCGGCGTAGGTCCCCCAGGCCAGCCAGCCGGAGGTGACGTCCAGCTCCTCGGCGGCGGCGTCGGGGTGGATCCCGGCCGCGCACAGCGGCAGGTCGATGTCGCGCAGCCGCCGTTCGTCCCAGACCTGCGGGACGTCGTCGAAGATGCCGACCCGCCGGGCCCAGTCGACGAGGTGCTCCCGGGCGAGGTCGAGGTGCGGGTTGAGCTCCACCGTGAACGGCAGGTAGAACTCGGGCAGCGGCAGGTGGCCCACCGGCGTGAACGGGACGTGGGTGTGCTTGCGGAGGGCGAGGTCCACCCCGGCCGGCAGCCCGGCGGGGCCGGCCGGCTCCGCCGCCAGGGCCGGGACCGAGGCCAGCGAGGCGGCGAGCCGCGCGGCCGAGGTGCCCAGGCCCAAGGGGCCGTCCAGCAGCCGTCCGAGCGCGGCGGCCCCGTCCGGGAGGGCGGCCCCGTCCGGGAGGACCGCCCCGGCGGCGGAGGGGAGCACCGCTGCGCCCGGGCCGCCGCCGTTCATGTAGCGGCTGGAGCGCAGGTGCCACTCGTGGCCGCCCGACTGCCAGTCCTGGAGGCCCCGGACATAGGTCATGACGTCCAGACAGGACTTGGGGTCCAGGCCGTGCTCGGCGAAGAGCGGCGGCAGTTCGGTGAACACGGTGTGCTCGAACTGCTGCAGCCGGGAGGTGAGCAGGTCGTTGACCGACTCGGCCGCCTCCTGGGTGGTGCAGCCCAGGAACTCCTCCAGCACCAGCACCCCGTTGGAGAGTTCGCCCTCCTCCTCCACCTCGCGCTGGTAGGAGAAGAGGTCGTTCCGCAGGTGGACCGCGTCCGCGAAGGTGTCCCTGAGCACCAGCAGCGGACGGCTGGCCGAGACCTCGGCCGGGACCTCCGCGCCCACGGCGTGCTCGACCAGCCCGGCCGACCAGGGCGCGCCGCCGACCTTGCGGCGCATCTCGATGTACTCGACCGGGTTGGCGATCCGGCCCTCGTTGATGTTGTCGAGCTCCCAGAGGGACTCGTCCAGCAGGTGCTCGGTGCTCTCGATGAAGCGGCTGCGCCAGCCCGGCGACATCCCCGGCGCGGTCCGCGCCCACAGGTCGGCGAGGCCGGCCTCGACCTGGTTGGTCGGCTCCAGCGCGGGGGCGCCGCCGTCGGCCGGCATGAAGGCGGACAGCCGGTCGAGGTAGGCCTTGGCGCCGGCCATGTCCTTGCTGCGCTTGTAGATGTCCAGGAAGTGGTCGTCGAAGAAGAAGACCCACACGTACCAGTCGGTGACCAGGGCGAGCTCGGCGGCGTCGCACTCGGGGTGGGTGTACGCGCAGAGCAGCGCGTAGTCGTGCGCGTCGAAGGCGCGCTCGTCCCAGATGCCCGAGCCCTCGATCATCGTCATCTCGCGTGCCCACGCCTTGGAGTGGGTACGGGCGCTCTCCAGATGGGGGTTCAGCCGCGCTGGGTACGGCATGTAGAACTCGGGGAGCTCGAACGGCTGCGGCATCGGCTGCCAGGCCTTTCCTGTGAGGGAGCGCCCGGTCGGGCGCGTCGGTCGGCGTCAAGGCAGGGGGACCGGTGCGGTCCGGTGATCTCTGTTCAGCAACACGTTAGGTCCGGTCCACCCGGTTGGAGCCCAACCCCGGTCGCTCTCCCTCGAATTGGTGAATCCGTCGGCAGGGCGGATTCGAACCCGGAAATGCGGGCATGGGCAGCGGTCACTCCGTCAACTGCGGGAACACCACTGCGATGCAGGTCAAAGCGGTAGGGTGCGTGGATGGCAGCACACCGGACCGCCAGTAGTGGACTGCTGGAGCGCGGGCGCGAACTCAGGATCCTCGGCGAGGCGTTGGACAGCCTCGCGGCCGACGGCCCGGCCGCGGGCATCGCCGAGCGGCTGCTGGTCTTCACCGGCGCGGCCGGCCTCGGCAAGACCAGCATGGTCGCCGAGGTGCAGACCCAGGCCGAGCAGCGCGGACTGCTGGTGCTGTCCTCGCGCGGCGGCGAGCAGGAGCAGCGGTCGGCCTTCCACGTCGTCCGGAGCCTGCTGCGACCGCTGCTGGCCCAGGTCGACGCGGAGGGGCAGCGCGCCCTCCTCGGCAGCTGGTACGAGATCGTCGCGGGCGCCGTCGGCCTCGGCACGGAGGGGGACTCCGGCTCCGCCCCGCCGGACCCCCAGGGTGTCCGCGACGGGCTGGACTGGGTGGTCACCAACCTGGCGGTCTCCCGCGGGCCGCTGGTGCTGACACTGGACGACGCCCACTGGGCCGACGCCGAGTCGCTGGCCTGGCTGGCCTCCTTCGCCGCCCGGGTCGAGGGGCTGCCGCTGCTGCTGGTGTTCGCCTACCGGCCGAACGAGATGCCGGCCGGCGCCGAGGCGTTCGTCGCGCTCCCGGGCCGCAGCGGCGTCAGCCCGCTGGGGCTGTCCGCGCTCACCCCGGAGGCCGTCGGCGAGCTGGTCCGCACCATGTACCGGACCGAGCCGGGGGAGGAGCCCGCCGCCGAGGTCGCGGCCGCTGACCCGGCGGGCGGCCCCGTGGTCGAGGACGCCTTCTGCCGCGAGGCCTGGGCGGTCACCGGCGGCAACCCGTTCGAGACGGTGGAACTCGTCGCCAAGGCCCGTGAACTCGGGCTGCCGCCGGACGGGACGGCCTGTCCGCAACTGCGCGAGCTCGCCTCGGCGACCAAGGGCAGCGGCCTGGTCGCCAGGCTGGAGCGGCTCGGCACCCGTGCGGTCCGGCTCGCCTGGTCGGTCGCGATCCTCGGCATCCAGACGCCGCTGGAGCTGGCCGCCGCCCTGGCCGGACTGACCCGGTCCGAGGCCGTCGAGGCGGCCGGGCAGCTGCGCGCGGCCCGAATACTGACGGGGTCCCAGATCCTGGAGTTCGTCCACCCGTTGATCGCGACGACGGTCTACCGGGGGATTGCCGAGGAGCTCCGTACCGAGCTGCACGAGCAGGCCGGCTGGGCGGTGCTGAACGCCGGCCTCGGCCCGATCGCGGCGGCCCGGCACTGGCTGGAGGTGCCGCCGCGCGGCAATGCCGCCGTGGTCGAGCAGCTGCGCTTCGCCGCACGCCAGTTCATGAACGCCGGGGCGCCCGAGTCGGCCCAGCGCTGCCTCAGTCGGGCGGTGGAGGAGCCGCCGCCGCTCGACCAGCGGGCCTGGGTGCTGTTCGAACTCGGCCACTCGACCCTGCTCTACGACCCCGCCGCGACCGTCGGCCACCTGCGCGCCGCCCTGGACCAGCCCGGCCTCCCGCTGGAGCTGCGGGAGAACATCGCGGTCTGGCTCGCCCAGTCGCTGTCCCACAGCAACCATCTGAAGGAGGGCGCCGAGGTGGTCGCGGCGGCCGCCGAGACGGCCGGCTCGGCGGCGGCCTGGCTGCGGTTCCAGGTGTGGAACCTGATGTGGTGCGCCTTCGACGCCGACGAGGAGGGCTCACCGGCCCGCTCCGCCCGGCTCGCGGAGCTGGCCCGGCGGGTCGAGGACGACATCGCCGGGACGGCCGTCGGCAGCGTCGCCGGGACCGGGGACTCGGTCGCCGGCCGGTACGTCCTGGGGCTGCGGGCCTGGGACGCGGTGGTGCGCGGCGAGCCCAAGGAGACCGTGCTCCACTACGCCGACCTGGCCCTCGACGGCGGGCTCAGCTGGACCGACCCGGAGTGGGCCTTCGAGGTGCCGGTGCTCGCCGCCCTCACCTACATGTACTGCGACCGGGTCGACCGTTACGAGGCGCTCTTCGCCAAGGGGATCGCCGAGTTCGAGGACGCCGGCTGGCGCGGCGCCCACCTCGCCTTCGGCCACACCATCCTCGGCTACGCCCGCTACCGCACCGGCAACCTCGCCGAGGCGGAGGAGAGTGCCCGGCTCGGCCTCGACATAGCCAACCGCGTCGGCCCCGGCCTCCCGGTCCACTGGTTCGCGGTCGGGACGCTGATCACGATCCTGGTCGCGCGCGGCGGCGCGGACGAGGCGGCGGCGCTCGCCCGGCGCTACGACTTCCACGCCCCCTACTCGGCGGCCGTGGTCTTCCCGGACTCCCCGACCGTGCTCGGCGGACTGCTGTACGCCCTCGGCGACCAGGCCGGCGCGGTCCGGGAGTTCACCGCCGCCGGCGCCCGGCTGGACGCCCGGGAGATGCGCAACCCCGGCTGGTGCGGCTGGCAGCAGGGACTGGCGTCCGCGCACGCGGCCGAGGGCCGGCTCGACACCGCCCGCGCCGTCGCGGCGGAGGCGCTGCTCCGGGCGGAAGGTTTCGGCACCGACTCGGCGGTCGGCACGGCCCTGCGCTGCAGCGCCGAGCTGGCCGAGGGGGAGGCCCGAGTCGACCTGCTGACCCGTGCGGTGGAACGGCTGGAGCGCTGCTCCGCCCCGTACGAGCTGAGCCGGGCCGCCCTCGACCTCGGACGGGCCCTGGGCGCCGCCGGTCGGGCCGAGGAGGCCGAGGCGCAGCTCGGCCGCGCGGCGGAGCTGGCGGCGGCCTGCGCCGCCGACGTCGTGGCCGACGAGGCACGGCGGGAGCTGGCGGAACTCCTCGCGTCCGGCTGACGGCTGACGGCTGACGGTCTCGGGAGCGCGGGGCCGGGATCCGGGGTGCGCGCTCGGTGTCACCGTATGATCGGCGGCACCGAACCGACCGTCAGGACCTGGAGCCGACCAGTGAAGAAGCACCTCATCGACGCCTGGCGCACGCTCTTCCCGGCCCCGGGCGACCGGCACGGCCCGCTGCCCTCCGTGCTGATCTGGCTGACCGTGGTGTCCGGCCTCGTCGACGCGGTCAGCTACCTGCTGCTCGGCCACGTCTTCGTCGCCAATATGACCGGCAACGTGGTGTTCATGGCCTTCGCCCTGGTCGGGGTGGACGGCTTCTCGCTGTCCGGGACCTTCGCCGCCTCGGTGGTCGCGCTCGGCGCCTTCGGGGTCGGCGCCGTCTACGGCGGACGGATGGTCAACCGCCACAGCGATCACCGGGGTCGGCTGATGCTCTCGGTGACGGCCGCCGAGGCCGTGCTCTTCCTGGCCGCCTACCTCGTCTGGCTGCTTGCCGCCACCCCGGGCAGCGGCTGGTGCCGCTACCTGCTGATCGTGCTGCTCGGTCTGGGCATGGGGGCCCAGAACGCGGCGGTCCGCCGGCTCGGTGTCCCGGACCTGACCACCACGGTGCTGACCATGACCATCGCCGGGATCGCGGCGGACGGGCGGCTCGCCGGTGGCGCCGACAGCAAGCTGGGACGGCGGGCGCTGTCCGCCGCCGCGATCTTCGTCGGCGCGCTGGGCGGCGGGCTGCTGGCGGTCCATGCGTCGAAGTCGCTGCCGATGCTGGTGGCCGCCCTGATCGCGGCTGCCGCCGCCGCTCGGCTGTCGGGGCACGCCCGGTCCACCGAGCCGTGGACCAAGCTGCCCTGAGCGGTTCCGACTGCGGCCGACCGCCGTACCATCGGCTCCGAAGGTCTACCGAGCCGTCCCCGCCCGCCCCGTTCCGACCACAGGAGAGCCCGCCATGGCCAAGTCGCCCGAGATCGGCCGGACCGCCCCCGACTTCACCCTGCCGTCCGTCCACCTCGTCGACGGCGAGGTCGTCCGCGGCGAGCGCACCCTCTCCGAGGAGCAGGGGCACCCGGTCGTCCTCGCCTTCTACCCCGGCGACGACACCGCCGTCTGCACCAAGCAGCTCTGCTCCTACTCCTCCGGCCTGGAGGCGTTCACCGACCTCGGCGCGACCGTCTGGGGGATCAGCACCCAGGACCTGGACAGCCACGAGAGCTTCGCCCGCAAGCACGGCCTGCGGATGCCGCTGCTCGCCGACACCGGGCGGGAGGCGGTCGCCGCCTACGGCATCGGCCTCGGCGGCCTGGTCCGGCGCTCGGTGTTCGTGATCGACGCCGAGGGCGTGCTGCGCTGGAAGCACGTGGCCGCCCTCGGGCTGACGTTCCGTGACGTCTCGACGCTGACGGAGCAGCTGGCGGCCCTGTCGAAGTGACCCGCCGGAGCTGACGCCGGCTCAGGACCGGCCGGGGAAGAGCAGCTCGACGATCCCGGCCACGCCGTCCTCGTCGTTGGCCGGGATCACCCGGTCGACGGCGGCGAGGACGGCGGGATGCGCGTTGGCCACGGCGTAGGAGGTCCCGGCCCAGTCGAGCATGGGCAGGTCGTTGGGCATGTCGCCGAAGGCCGCCACCTCGGCCGGGGTGATGCCCTGCCGCCAGGACAGCTCGGCCAGCGCGGCGGCCTTGTTCACCCCCAGGCAGCTGGCCTCGACCAGTCGCTCGCCGTTGGAGTGGTAGGCGGTCACCAGCCCGTCCAGTGCGGGCGCGGCGAGGGCGAGCAACTCGTCCGCCGAGAGCGTCGGATGGCGGCCGATGAGCTTGGGCGCGGGCCGGCCCAGCAGCTCGGCGTCGTCCAGCCGCTGCACGGTCACGTCGGCGTCCCAGGCCCCGGCCTGGTAGCGGTCGTCGCCGGCCAGCTCGTCGGCGTACTCGACGGCCAGGCCGATGCCCGGCGCGACCTCCCGCAGCCTGCGGGCCGCCTCGGCCAGCTCGCTCGGCCGGATCGGACGCTCGTCGACCACGCTGCCGCTGTGCAGGTCGTAGATCAGCGCGCCGTTGGAGCAGATGGCCAGGCCCCGGTGGCCGAAGGCGCTGACGATGTCGCCCATCAGCCGCGGCGGACGCCCGGTGACGAAGACCAGTCGGGCGCCGGCGCGTTCGACCCGGGCGAGCGCGGCGACGGTGCGCGCGGAGATCGAACCGTCGGAGCGCACGATGGTGCCGTCGAGGTCGGTGGCGACAAGGCGGGGGGCGGAAGGGCTCATGGAGATCCAGTAAAGATCATTAACTTGCTCGGGGCAAGGGTTCCGCCGGGCATCTCGCCCTTCGACACGGAAGTTCACGGGAAGGGGATCACTCGGCCTGGGGGCCGTAGGCGGCCCGGCTCTCCTGGATCTGGGCGTGGTGCTCGACGGCCCAGCCGGCGAGGGCCAGTGCGGGAGGGATGAGGCTCCTGCCCATGGGGGTGAGCGCGTACTCGACGCGGGGCGGGACCTCCGGGTAGGCGGTGCGGGAGACGAGGCCGTCGCGTTCGAGGTGGCGCAGCGTCAGCGTCAGCATGCGCTGGGAGATGCCGGGGACGAGCCGCTGCAGCTCGGTGAAGCGCAGCCGCCCCTGGTCGAGGGTGGCCACGACGAGGAGCGTCCACTTGTCGCAGATCCGGTCCAGGACCGCGCGGACGGTCCGGCCGCCGTCTCCCCGGATCAGGCAGGTGTGCTCGTACTGCGACATGACAGCTCCCGGTGGGTTGCGCACATCCGTGTGCCTTTTGCAGGCCGTCCGACAGTGACCCATGATGAGGCCACTCACGGTCGGCCATCGACAACAAGGGGTCCCGATGCACGTCGCCTACTGGATCGTCGCCGGGCTCCTCGGGCTGTTCTACCTGTATGCCGGCGGCAAGAAACTGCTCCAGAACCAGGAACAGCTGCGGCCGATGATGGCCTGGGTGGACCGGGCGCCGATGCCGCTGGTGAAGGCGATCGGCGGGCTTGAGGTACTCGGCGCGCTCGGGCTGGTCCTCCCTCCGCTCACCGGCATCGCGGCCGGGCTCGCCTTCGCCGCGGCCGTCGGCCTGGCCCTGGTGCAGGTCGGCGCGCTGGCCCTGCACCTGTCCCGGGGCGAGGCGCGGCTGGTCGGACTGAACATCGGGGTGCTGGCGGCGGCCGCGGTCACGGCCTGGCTCGGAACCGTCTGGCTCTGACCGCAGGGGCGGCCCGGCCGCTCACCGCGCGACTGGCGGATCACCTGGGGCGTCGGCCGGTGACGGCGGCGGCCCCGTCACCAGTGGCCGGGGCGGTCCAGCGCGGCCGGGAGCCGGGTGTCGCGGTCGCCCTTCGCGGCGTTGAGCTGGGCCTGGGTGAGGAAGATGCTGCCGGTGAGGTCCGCGCCGCCGAGACGGGCGTCGCGCAGGTCGGCCCCGATCAGGTCGGCCAGCCGGAGGTCCGCGCCGCGCAGGTCGGCGCCGATCAGATAGGCCCCGCGCAGGTTGGCGCCGCGCAGGTCCGCGCCCTTGAGCCGGGCTCCGATCAAGTCGGCGCCCCGGCGTTCCCGTCGGCGTCCCGGAGCCTGGGCCCGGACCAGTTCGCTGGTGCGCAGCAGCAGCGCGTTGACCCGCTCGCGGTGGGCCGGGAGGTCCAGGGCGGCCAGCGCCTCCGGACCGCCCTGGGTGAGGTCCTCGGTCTCGGCGCGGAGCTGGGCGAGGTCGCTGTGCAGCGGCCGGGCCGGCTCCAGGGTGAGCGCCTCGGTCAGGTACCAGAGCAGTTCGTGGAGTTGGCGCATCAGCGGGAAGGCGTCGAACATCCGGCGGGCGGTGTCGGCGTCCTGCCGCCAGTCCCGGCCGCCGAAGGTGAGTTGGGAGACCTTCTGGCCGGCGCCGAAGCAGTCGTAGACGGTGCAGCCGGTGAAGCCGCTCTGCCGCAGTCGGGCGTGGATGCCGCAGCCGAAGTCCGGCTGGAGGTTGGCACAGGGCGTTCCGGCGGGCTTGCTGACCGCGAAGTCGGAGGAGGCGGTGAACACGAGGGCGACACAGCACAGCCCGAAGCAGTTGCCGCAGTCCGCCCTCAGGTCGGACGGGCCGGTTCCCGCACTGTCGTTGTCGTCCACCTGTGCCGCTCTCCTCGTCGGACGGTTCTCCGCCACCATCCGGTGGTGCACTGAGTACACCAAACACCGGCGGTCCGCGTCCACGCGGCAGGGCACCGGAGGACGCGGATCGCCGCAGGTCGGGCCTGCGAGGGGTTACTCGGCGGCGTCCTGATGGGGGTACATGGACAAGGGGCGGGTGGCTGCGGAGTTGCCGGGGGGTGGAGGACCGGTCAGATCACGATCGGGCCGTTGGCCGTGGCGAACTCGACGCTGACCAGCCCGGTCTCCTCGCCGTCGGACCAGGTGACCTGGGTCTCGTCGAGCGGATGGTCGTGGTCGGCCAGGGTGCCCAGGAAGTCCTCGACGATCTTCGGGTCACCGGAGATCAGCAGCCCGTCGATCCTGGTCGCGGTGCGCGGGGAGGCCGAGGGGATCTCCTCGGGGTCCACCAGCCACTGCAGGAAGTAGGGCAGCTGCGGGTCCTCGATCAGGTCGCGGACGCCGATCTGGCGCCAGCGCAGGTCGAAGCCGTCGGGGCGGACCCGGTGGCCGTCGTCGGCGGTCCGGCCGAGCCGGGCCTCGATCGGGGCGATGTCGTCGACGCCCACCACCCAGCCGAGCCAGCCACCGCCGGCCTCGGCCCGCTGGGCGACGGCGCGGCCGAAGAGCGCACGGTCCGCCGCCGGGTGGTCGAGGGTGGTCACCACCTCGACATAGGTGCCGCCGGCCAGCGGGAGCACGAAGTTGCGGGTTCCGAAGCGCGGGTGGACACCCCCGTCCGTGAACGATGCGCCGAGCGCCGAGCCGAGCCATTGGACCGTGGAGACGAAGCTGTCCCGGGCCACTGCGTAGGAGACGTGGTCGAGTCGCATAGCGCCATCATGACCCCGCTGACCTGCGGCGCACCTCCTTGTGCGGTCGCCACGCCGGGGCGGCCCGTCCCGTTCCCGCGTCTGGCGCAGCGCCGGGAGGGTTCCGGCGCGGGTCCGGGCCGGCGCACGAGCGGGCCGCGGGTGGCGCGGGAGGAGGGCGGGGCGGCTGGGACGGCCGGGACGGAGCACCCGCGCATCGTGACCCGATCGTGTCCATGGCAGCCTCCCGGGCGTCGCCGGCGGCCGGCGTCCGACCGCCGCGCACCGCTGATGGATCGTCAGGCGGCCCGTCCCGATGCGCTCCTGCGGGCGGTCGGGAGACCGTCCGCATACGGGCTTTCCGGGGTCCCGGTCGGCCCCGCCGGGGGTCGTTCCCGGGGTCGGTCGCGGGCTTCGAAGGGGCATTTGACCTGCGGTGACCGATAGGTGACGGGAAGGCGGCCGGTGGCTGACGGCCAAGCAGACGGTCGGGTTCCCGTTGGGTCTTGTCGAGTCATTGTCAACTCACTATGGTTCTCGCCAAGCTGCCACCCCGGAACGGGGAGGCAGCGGGTTCCCCCTGCGGACCACCCCTCGTAGGAGTTGCCCAGCCTTGCGCGGCCGCACCACGCATGTCCCCGGTCCAACCATTCCTGGAGGCAGTACGTTGCGTACCAACCCGCTGACCATGTCCCCCCGCCGGATCATCCTCCCGCTGCTCGGCACGGCCGCGCTGGCCTTCAGCGGCCTCGCCGCGGCCGCTCCCGCCGGGGCGGCGACCACCGCCGCGCACGGCACGGCCTCCTGGGTCCGATCCTGTGCCATGGTCCGCACCGCTGGTGAGATGGCCTGCAATGCGCTGCGCGTCACCAACACGACCGAGCACGTCCACGCGATGGGGATCACCCCCAACGCCACCCCCTCCGGCTACGGCCCCAGCAGCCTGCTGAGCGCCTACAACCTCCCGGCCGGCGGCGGCAGCGGCCAGACCGTCGCCATCGTCGACGCCTACAACGACCCCAACGCCGCCACCGACCTGGCCACCTACCGCTCCCAGTACGGGCTTCCCGCCTGCACCGTCGCCAGCGGCTGCTTCAAGCAGGTCAGCCAGACCGGCAGCACCACCTCGCTGCCCACCGCCAACGCCGGCTGGGCCGAGGAGGAGTCCCTCGACATCGACATGGTCTCGGCGATAGCCCCCGACGCCCACATCATCCTGGTCGAGGCCAAGTCGGCGACCACCGCCAACCTCGGCACCGCCGTCAACGAGGCGGTCGCCCTCGGCGCCAAGTTCGTCTCCAACAGCTACGGCGGCTCGGAGTCCAGCTCCGACCCGAGCTACGACACCAAGTACTACAACCACCCCGGCGTCGACATCACCGCCAGCTCGGGTGACGACGGCTACGGCGTCGAGTACCCGGCCGCCTCGCAGTACGTCACCGCGGTCGGCGGCACCTCGCTCAGCACCGCCTCCAACGCCCGCGGCTGGACCGAGTCGGTCTGGTCCACCTCGTCCACCGAGGGCGCGGGCTCCGGCTGCTCCGCCTACGACGCCAAGCCCAGCTGGCAGAAGGACACCGGCTGCTCCAAGCGGACCGTGGCCGACGTCTCGGCGGTCGCCGACCCGGCCACCGGTGTCGCGGTGTACGACAACTACGGCGGCGACCCGGGCTGGGAGGTCTTCGGCGGCACCAGCGTCGCCTCCCCGCTGATCGCCTCGGTCTACGCGGACGCCGGCGCCTCCAGCGCCAACTACGCGGCGGCCGGCCTCTACGCCGACCCGTCCGGCCTGTGGGACGTCACCACCGGCTCCACCGCCAGCTGCTCCCCGGCCTACCTCTGCACCGCCGAGGTCGGCTACGACGGCCCGACCGGGCTGGGCACCCCGGACGGCCTGGGCGCCTTCAAGGGCTGATCCAGGGCTCCTGACCCGCAGTCGACAGCCGGGTCCCGACCGCGTCCAGCGCGGTCGGGACCCGGCTGTCGTGCGCCGGGCGGCGCCCCGGCCCCGCCGCACCCTGCGGTGAGACCCGGGCGTCAGTTCGAGGCCGTAGCATGAGCACAAATCAGGCCCTCCCGAGGAGCGATGATGGTGCATCCGCGAGCAGGACAGCCGGCGCGACCCAGTGACCTGGTCGACATCGCCAGACTGGTGACCGACTACTACACCCTCACCCCCGACCCGGCCGACCCCGCCCAACGGGTCGCCTTCGGCACCTCCGGCCATCGGGGATCCGCCTCGGCCACCGCCTTCAACGAGGACCACATCGCCGCGACCAGCCAGGCGATCTGCGAGTACCGCGCCGCCCGGGGCACGACCGGCCCGCTGTTCCTCGGCATCGACCCGCACGCCCTGTCCGAGCCCGCGCGCGCCACCGCGCTGGAGGTCCTCGCCGCCAACGGCGTCACCGTGCTGCTCGACACCGAGGACGGCTACACGCCCACCCCCTCCGTCTCGCTGGCGATCCTCGCCCACAACCGGGGGCGCACCGACGGCCCCGGCCTGGCCGACGGGATCGTGGTCACCCCCTCGCACAACCCGCCCGCCGACGGCGGCTTCAAGTACAACCCGCCGCACGGCGGCCCGGCGGACGGGGCCGCGACCGGCTGGATCCAGGACCGGGCCAACGCGATCCTGGAGAAGGGCGGCGCCGAGGTCCGGCGGGTCCCCTACAGCCGTGCCCTGGCCGCCGACACCACCGGCAGGTACGACTTCCTCGGCGCCTACAGCGCCGCCCTGCCGTCCGTCGTCGACCTGGACGCCGTCCGCTCGGCCGGGGTCAGGATCGGCGCCGACCCGCTCGGCGGAGCCTCCGTCGGCTACTGGGGGCGGATCGCCGAGGAGCACCGGCTCGACCTCACCGTGGTGAACCCGGAGACCGACCCCACCTGGCGCTTCATGACCCTGGACTGGGACGGGAAGATCCGGATGGACTGCTCCTCGCCCTACGCGATGGCCTCGCTCATCGAGCGGCGCGCCGACTACCAGATCGCCACCGGCAACGACGCCGACGCGGACCGGCACGGCATCGTCACCCCCGACGCCGGGCTGATGAACCCCAACCACTACCTGGCCGTCGCCCTCTCCTACCTCTTCACCCACCGTCAGGACTGGTCCCCGGCGGCCGGGATCGGCAAGACCCTGGTCTCCTCCTCGATGATCGACCGGGTCGCCGCCGACCTGGGCCGGAAACTGGTCGAGGTCCCGGTCGGCTTCAAGTGGTTCGTCGACGGGCTGCTCGGCGGCGAGGTCGCCTTCGGCGGGGAGGAGTCCGCCGGGGCCTCGTTCCTGCGCCGTGACGGCAGCCCCTGGACCACCGACAAGGACGGCATCCTGCTGGCGCTGCTGGCCTCCGAGATCATCGCGGTGACCGGGCAGAGCCCGTCCCAGCACTACACCGCGCTGACCGCGCGCTTCGGGGACCCCGCCTACGCCCGGGTCGACGCCCCGGCCACCCGCGAGCAGAAGGCCGTCCTGGCGGCGCTCTCGCCCGAACGGGTACCCGCCGGCGACCTGGCCGGCGAGCCGGTCACGGCGGTGCTCACCCGCGCGCCCGGCAACGGCGCGGCCATCGGCGGGCTCAAGGTCTGCACCGAGAACGCCTGGTTCGCGGCGCGCCCCTCCGGCACCGAGGACGTCTACAAGATCTACGCGGAGAGCTTCCTCGGCCCGGACCACCTGACCCGGGTCCAGGACGAGGCCCGGCAACTGGTCGCCGAGGTGCTGGCGGACTGAGCCGTCGGCCGACCCGGCCCCGGCGGCGCGCTACCGGCGCGCGTCGCCGGGGCCGGGCTGCTCCGTCGGCGGTGTGTCGGCCCCGGGCGTGTCGGCCCCGGAGGTGTCGGCCCCGGTCCTGTCCGGGGCCGGGTCCGACGGCCCCTGCGGGCCGGACTGCGGTCGGGGGCGGCGGCGCTGCAGCAGGGCCGGAAGCATGGACACCAGCACCACCGTGCCCACCAGCGGCAGCAGGTAGTTCTCCACGCCGGGGACCGCCGCGCCCAGCCAGAACCCGGCCAGCACCAGGCTCTGCGTCCAGGCCAGCCCGCCGACCACCTGCCACAGGGTGAAGGTCCGCACCGGGACCTGGAGCATCCCGGCCGCCGGGCCGAGGACGCTGCGCACCATCGGCACGAAGCGGCTGATGACGATCGCCTTGCGGTAGCCGTAGCGGGAGAGCATCTCCTCGCTGCGGGCCAGGACCGCCTTCAGCTTGCGGCTGTTCATCTGCGTCAGCGCGGCCTGGCCGCCCCGTCGGCCCAGGTAGTAGCTGAACTGGGTGCCGGCCAGCGAGCCCACCGCCGCACAGAGCAGCACCTGCCACAGCGTCAACTGCGGCCCCTTGGTCACCTCGGTGGCGCAGAAGACTCCGGCCGGGAAGAGCAGGGTGTCGCCCGGCACGAAGAATCCGACGACCAGTAGACCCGACTCCATGAAGGTGACGACGAGGACGGCGAGTGCTCCGAAGGAGGAGAGCAGCGAGGAGCCGCTCGTCGGGTTCACGGCCAGCAGGGCCGCGTTCACGGAAGGATCCAGTTCACCCGAGAACCATAACCAGACCATTCGTGTGCCACGTCGCCCCACGGGTTGAGCTTGTCCCCGAGCCGGAGCCAGGGCTGGTTCCGGGGGCTCGTCCCAGGGGATGAGGGCGGGGCGGGGAAAAGCCGGTACCGGTGGGGGAAGACAGCGGCCTGCCGGGTCTGTCCCCGGACTAGGCCGGTCGGACGACTGCGCACGGCGCCGCGGGGCGCTCCCGGTCGGGGCGCCCGGGCGATCCGCATACAGTTGCTACATTGCGCAACCATGCAAATAGCGGCGGGTGCGCAGAGGGAGCGACGGGGAGCATGGTGGCTGATGGCGGCCCGGGGGCCGGCGAGGCTCGCGAGGACGGCGCCGACGAGGGCGCTGCGGGCGCTGCGGCGGGTTCGGCAGGCGGCGGCAGCGGGCGCAGCGAGGCCCGGGCGGCCCGGCGGCGGCGCCGGTTGAAGATCGTCGGCGTGGGTGCGGCCGGGGTGCTGGTGGTGGCCGTCGGTCTGGGGGCCTACGGCTACGAGCGGATCTTCGGCCGGATCCAGTCGATCAGCCTCTCCGGGCTCACCCACCGTCCGGCCGCGTCGAAGCCCAACGCCGAGGGCCAGACCCCGCTGAACATCCTGGTCCTGGGCTCGCAGACCCGGGACGGCCAGCACGGCGTCAATCTCGGCAACTCCTCCAAGAACGGCACCAACCTCTCGGACACCGCGATGCTGGTGCACCTGAGCGCCGACCGGCGGTGGTCGGTGGTGGCCTCGATCCCGCGCGACCTGATCGTGCCCAGGCCCCAGTGCAACGCCCGGATCGGCATCGGGAACCGGACCAGCGCCACCCTGGTCCCCGGCTCGGACGGCGACATGTTCGACGCGGCGATGAGCCTCGGCGGGCCGAGCTGCGCGGTGGCGACGGTGGAGGAGACGACCGGGATCCGGGTCGACCACTTCGTCGAGATCGACTTCAACGCCTTCCAGCAGCTGACCGACGACGTCGGCGGAGTGCAGGTGTGCGTGCCCCCGCCCGGGATCAACGACCCGGACTACAGCGGTCTGGTGCTGGGCCCCGGCGTGCACACGGTCAGCGGCCCCCAGGCGCTGGAGTTCGTCCGGGACCGGCACGGCATCGGTGACGGCACCGACCTGGGCCGGATCCGGATGCAGCAGATGTTCACCTCCTCGCTGTTCCGGAAGCTCAGCAGCAACGGGACGCTGACCGACCCGGTCACCCTGTTCCGGATCGCGAGCGACGTCGCCGCCAATCTGACGGTGGACAGCGGACTGGACTCGCCGACGGCCATGGTGTCGCTGGTCGGGAGCGTCAAGGACCTCAACTCCCGGTACATGCAGTACATCACCGCGCCCTACGAGTTCGACCCGCTGGACCGGAACCGGGTGGTCCCGGGGCAGGACTTCGCCCAGGTCTGGAACGACCTGCGGGCGGACGAGCCGCTGCCGGGCTCGGCCGCCGCCACCGCCTTCGGGACGACGGCCGGGTCCGACCCCGGGGCCGGGGCGGCGCCCGCGGCTTCGCCCTCGCCCTCGACCTCCCCGACCGGGGTGCCGCTGTCGGCGGTCGAGGTCACGGTCGACGACGGCACCGGGACGCCCGGGCTGGCCGCCAACGCGGTGGCCGCGCTCGACGCCCAGGGTGTGCGGGCGACCGTCGGCGGCGACGTCCCCGGCTCCAATCCGACCACCGAGATCACGTACCCGGCGGGACAGGCGGCGGAGGCCGGGGCGCTGGCGGCGGACATCCCCGGGGCGGTGCTCCGGGCGGACCCCGGCGTCCAGCGGCTGACCCTGGTGCTCGGTGGCAACGCGCCGGCCAATCTCACCAACACGCCCACGCCCGGGCCGAGTTCCAGTGCCGTCGGTTCCGCCTCGCCGAGCGTGGGCGCGGAGAGCCGGAGCGGCGACGAGAGCATCTGTTCCAGCCTGCCCACTCCGGTCGACTACGGGGGCGCTCCCGGCGACCAGCAGCCCCTGCCGGGGGTGGCAGGATGACGCCGGGGTCTCCCCACCGCATGGTAAGCGCCGCAATTCTCATGACGGAGAGTCAGCTCATGTCGACGTCCCACCGTGTCCCGCATCCGCGCATCGCCGACCGCAAGGCCCGGGGTCCGGTCAAGGTCGTCGACCAGATGCCGCGCGACAGCGCGATCACCCGCTTCAACACCAGGGTGGCGCTCATCGTCACCCAGGCCGTCGGCAGCATGTGGTGCGCCTACGCCTTCGCGCTCTTCGACCTGATCAGCCTGCCTGACGCGATCAAGGCCGGGTTGGCGGCGGTGGTCTCCTGGGTGGCCCAGACCTTCCTCCAGCTGGTGCTGCTGTCGGTGATCATGGTCGGCCAGAACGTCCAGGCGGCGGCCGCCGACAAGCGTTCGGAGGCGACCTTCGAGGACGCCAGTGCGACCCTGCACGAGGTGGCCTCGGTGCAGCTCCAGTTGGCGGCGCAGGAGGCCCTGCTGGCCCGGATCGCGGAGAAGCTCGGCCTGGACCCGGCGGCCGTCGCCGACGCGGCTGCGGGCGGGGCGGGCGAGTCCTCCTGACGCAACGTCACACCCCGTCGCCGGATGGGACCGTTATATCCGGATTGACGGGTGTGCGGCGGTTGGGCATCATGGGCGTGTTGCTGAGACAAGACACCTCGTTCGGTGAGGCGTCTTCACGGACACAGGCCACTGATCCCACCCGTCGAGAGACGCTCCGGATCAGGACACCTCTTCCCGACCTAAGGGTTGAGGCCAAGTGGCTGCGCATGCGGACCCTTCGGGGGCTCGCGCTACGCCGTGGAGTGCCAAAGCTCTGACGAGTTGGGGTGTGCCGGGAGTGCTCTGCCCTCCTGGCGTTCCCCCTGCGGTTCGGACGCCACCGGTGCGTTCCCGACCAGAGGGAGGCGAGAGACATGGATTGCCGTCGGAGCGGTCCGGGCCGTGAGCGGCCGCAGCACCCATGCCCGTCCGCGTCCCCGGTCGGCAGACGCTAGCCCTGCGCGCCTCCCTCGCGGCGGCGGCGATCCTGGCCATCATCAGGATCGCCCGGCGTCCCCACCGCCGTTCCACCCCTGACCACCGTCCGACCCCCGACGAGGAGGTGCCGCCGTGCACGCCCTGACCACCACCGAATTCCTGCTCCGCCTGGCCACCGGCGTCGGCTGCGGCGCCCTGATCGGCGTCGAACGCCAGTGGCGGGCCCGGATGGCCGGCCTGCGCACCAACGCGCTGGTGGCGGCCGGCGCCACGCTGTTCGTGCTCTACAGCGTCGCCGTCCACGACATCGGCAGCCCCACCCGGGTCGCCTCCTACGTGGTCTCCGGCATCGGCTTCCTCGGCGGCGGGGTGATCCTCCGCGACGGGGCCGGCGTCCGTGGCCTCAACACCGCCGCGACGCTCTGGTGCTCCGCCGCCGTCGGTGTCCTGGCCGCCTCCGGCCAGCTCGCCTTCGCCGTCCTCGGGACGCTCGCGGTGCTCGCCATCCACGTGGTGCTGCGACCCGCCGGACGGCTGCTCGACCACGCGCCCGCCGCCGGCACCGACCCCGACTCCCAGGTCCACGCCACCGTCCACCTGGAGTGTGACCGCCGCTCGGAGACCCACATCAGGGCGCTGCTGCTGCAGGCGCTGACCTCCTCCGGACTGACCCCGACCGGTCTGCGGGCCCGCCGGGAGCAGGCGGACTGCACCAGCCTCCAGGCCACGGTCGCGGTCAGCGGCGACGTCACCCAGGCGCTGGAGCAGGTGATCACCCGGCTCTCGCTGGAGGCCGGCCTCCGCGACCTGCACTGGCACCTGGACGAGAACGGCCCGCACCCGGAGCACCAGGGACTGGCCTGAGCCCCGCCGTGCCGGCTCCGACCGGGCCGGCTAGACCTGGGGGGTGGGGGTCTCGCCGCGCGGCCGCATCCCGGCGGCCCGGTAGATGTCGTCGATCAGGCCCATGGTGACCACGGCGTCCTCGGCCGGGGTCAGCACCGGGCCGCCGTGCAGCACCGCCTCGGTGAAGGCGCGCAGCTGGTAGCCGTAGGTCGGGCCGCCGTGCACCCGTTCCCGGCGGGTGCCGGCCGGGGTTCTGACGGTGAGCCGGTTCCAGATGTGCGGCGCCAGGTAGTTGGTGATCCTCAGCTCGCCGCTCTCGCCGACGACCCGGGCGGTGAAGTCCAGCAGCCGGTGCGACCACATCGAGGCGGTGATCCGGCCGCTCGCCCCGCCGGGGAAGCGCAGCTCGGCGGTCATCGCCCGGTCGATGTCCGGGCTGCGCAGCGTGGCCCGCGCGCTCAGCACCTCCGGGGTGCCCTGGCCCAGCAGCCGCAGGCAGTGCAGGGCGTAGCAGCCGCCGTCCATCAGCGCGCCGCCGCCCAGGTCGTAGCGGTAGCGGATGTCGCCGAAGAGCGGCAGCGGGAAGCACATGGAGACCTCCACCGAGCGCAGCCCGCCCAGCTCGCCACCGGCCACGATCTCGCGCATCCGCTCGGCCAACGGGTGGTAGCGGTAGTGGAACGCCTCCATCACCACCAGCCCGGACGCCTTCGCCGCCGCGGCCACGGTGGCGGCCTCGGCCGCGTTGGCGGTGAACGGCTTCTCGCAGAGCACGTGCTTGCCGGCCTCCAGCGCCCGCAGCGTCCACTCCGCGTGCAGGGCGTTGGGGAGCGGGTTGTAGACCGCGTCGATCTCCTTGTCGTCGAGCAGGTCCTGGTAGGAGGCATGGACGACCGGGATCCGGTGCTTCACCGCGAAGGCCCGGGCGCGCTCGGGGTCGCGCGCCGCGACGGCGGTGACCACGGCCTCCGGGACCCGCTCGGCCGGCCGGATCAGGGCCGAGGGCGCGATGCGGGCGGCGCCGAGGACGCCGATGCGGAGCTGGGAGGTCATGCGCGGTTCCCCGATCATGGGTGCGGGCCGGTCCGGTGCCGCCCCCGTGGTGCCGAGGCCGACGGCGGAACGCCACGGCCGTGGGGACCGCGTTCGGACTGGCGGTACGACAGGAAGGCCCTGCCATCGGGGGGATGTGGCAGGGCCTTCCAGAAGATACTAGCGCGCGCGGGTCCGCTGCGACAGGTGCTGCGTCGGGTACTTCTACGGGTCTGCGCCGGTCCGTGGTGCGGCGGGGGAGCGAGGCGCCGGAGTTGCGGGTGATGCGGTGGCACGGTCGGAGTCAGGCCGGGACCGGCTCCCGGCGACGGCCCTGCCGCCCCTCGGGAACGGCCTCCAGCAGGGTGTGCGGGGACCAGTCGACCATGCCCTCCGGCAGCTGCCGCGGGGTGAAGCCCATGGCGGCCTTGAAGACCCGGGTGAAGTGCGACTGGTCGTGGAACCCGGACCGGGCCGCGATCTGCGCGAGCGGCAGACCCGCGTCCTTCCAGTCCAGCGCCTGCTGGATCCGGCGGATCTGGGCGATCTCCTTGGGGGAGCGGCCGACCTGCTCGCGGAAGCGCCGCTCCAGGTGCCGACGGCTCCAGTTGGCCGAGGCGGCCAGCTCGTGGATCGGGATCCGTCCGCCGCTGCGCTGCAGCTCCCGCCAGACCCACTCCACCTCGCGGTCGACCACCGGGCCGTCCAGGATCCGGGCGGTGAACAGCCGGTCCAGCAGTCGGAACCGGTCCTCCCAGGTCGGGCACTGGGCCAGGCGGTCGTCCAGCGAGCGCAGCCCGGGACCGAGCAGTTCGGAGGGCGCGAGCCGCAGCTCCGACCACTCGTGCATGGGCACACCGAACAACCGGTAGGCCCCCATCGGGGTGAGCGTGGTGACCAGCCCGTGGACCCGGCCCGTGTGCCGTCCGACCACGGCGGTCAGGCTCACCGGTCCGACCACGGACACCGCCGTGAGACTTCGGCCGGGGTCGACCAGGTCCACCATCCGCACCGGGGCGCCGAAGCCGAACATCAGCTTCACCGTGCCGTCCGGTGCCACCAGTCGGGTCCGGGGCCACTGCCCGACCATCGGGCCCAGCCGGAAGCCGCGGTAGCCCAGGACGTAGCCGTTGAGGCGGGCGTCGACGGGGCGCCGCTGGGCCACGCTGCTCTCCGTGTCACCGGGGACGAGCAGCGAGGTGCGGGCACCGGGGACTGCCGATCCCGACGAAGACACAGTCGCTTCCTCCACTGGTGGGTGACCCTCTGTCGTCAACCCTAGTCCGGCCGGACCCGTGGGTGTCCGTCAGTACACATTCTCCGCCGTTTCCCGAACCGGGTCTGTCGCATTTATGCAAGACGATGACCATGGAGTTGCCGCAGTCTGTTCGGAGAGCCGGTGATCAACGACGGTGCGCCGGCGCCGGTCGGCCGACCCGGCGGAAGGGCCCTGCCATCGAGGGGATGGCAGGGCCCTTCGAGCTCTCCGGCCGGCCGCCCGGCGCCGGTTCCGGCCCCGCCGTCCGGCCGCGGTGGCGCTCCGCGGCCGGGGAAGGGGTCCGGAACCGGTCCGCGGGTCGGCCGACCGGTGTCCGACGTCGCGTCAGTTGACGTAGAGGTAAGCCGTTCCCAGGATGCCGGAGCCGGTGTCGGGGTTGCTCATCGGGATCCACACGCAGTAGTAGTCGGTCCACTCGTGGGCCGACTCGCCGGCCAGGCCGTGGGCCTGGCAGATCTCCTGGTAGAAGGACTCCGAGTTCAGGGTGTAGCCGGGGGCCGGCGCGGGGGGCGCGGCGTCGGCCAGGGCGGGCGAGGCGGTCGCGACGACCGCGCCGAGTGCCAGGGCGGAGAGGGCGGTGGCGATCCTGGTGCGTCGGGTCATGGTCCTGGTTCCTCCTTCTCGGGGGCGGGGACGGGCACCGGCGAGTGCTGACGCCGGTCGTCGAGGCGGTCGACGTCGCAGCTGTCACTCGACGGTGACGGTGGGTCAGAGCTGGGGCGAGCGAACCGTGGGGCGGCCGGCGGTGCCCGGGGACTTCCGGGCGGCCGGGGCCGGTCGCGGGCAGCGCGAGTTGATCGGGCTCGCGGTGACCGGGACCGGCTGCCCCCTGGCGGGGCGGCATGCTGAATCTCGCCGTCCGCGGGGGCGGTGGCGCTCCGCGTCCGGGGACGCGCCGAGATCTGCTGCCGTCGTGGGGTGAACGGTCGGCCGGCCGAGAGGTCTGCCGGCGAGCGGCCGTCCGGGCAGCCTGAAGCAGCCCGGATCGGGCCGTTCGGGGCGGGACGGGTCAGTTCACGTAGAGGTCGGCCACGCCGTTGATGCCGGAGCCAGGGGAGCCGGTGATCGGCGTCCAGGTGCAGTAGTAGGCCGTCCACTGGTGGTTGGTGACACCGTTGGCGCCGAAGTAGTTGCACTCGTCCTGGTAGAAGTACTGGCCGTACAGGGTGTAGCCGGCGGCCTGGGCGGGGCCGGCGGTGGCGACCACCGCGCCGAGGGCCATGGTGGCGAGTGCTGTTGCGATCTTGGAGCGTCGGTTCATGCTCGCGCATGCCTTTCAACGGGGGGAAAGGGACTGAACGCAGCCGCGCCATGGCTGATGAGGCGGAGACTAGTGATCGGGTTGATGACGCGTCAAGTGGTCTGGACCAACTCGGACCGGCTTCCTCGGTACACGTTCCGCCGGGCCGTTCGGCCGGTTCCGTCGGCCGGCGTCGGGGGTGCCGGGGGCGGAGCGCGGCTGGCCGAAAGTCCCCGTTGCCGGGGCCCGCGCTGTTTGCGCCGGGCCGATCCGGAAAGCCGTTAAGCGACGGGGGCGGGAGGACGCGAGTCCGGAGCGGGCCGGTGACGGTCCCGAGGGGGACGACATGTCGACAGCGGCGATCGGTTGGACCGCGGCGGCGGGGCTGGGCGCGGTCGCGCTGGTCCTGCTCGCAGGGCTGCTGCTGTCACGTCGGCGTCGGCGTCGGCTCCAGGCCAGGTTCGGTCCCGAGTACGACCGGGTGCTGCTCGCCCACGGCGGCGACGCCCGACGGGCCCGGCGCGATCTGATCCGCCGCGAGCGGCGGATCGGCGCACTCCGCCTCCGGGCGATCGACGACGTGTCCTGGGAGCGCTACTCGGCCCGCTGGAGCGCGCTGCAGGAGCGTTTCGTCGACGCTCCGGCCCAGGCCGTGATCGATGCCGACGAACTCCTCGACGCGATGCTGCGTGAGCAGGGCTACCCCGACGAGGACCGGGAGCTGGCCCTGACGCTTTACCAGAACCGGGCTCTGGCAGGCTATCGGCGGGCGCGGAACGCAGCGGGACGCGCCCGGCGCGGCGAGGCGACCACCGAGGAGCTGCGGGAGTGCTTCGTCCACGCCCGGGGCTCCTTCGAACTCCTCGCGCACCAGTCCAGGTTCACCACCGGCAGGAGGGCATGATGGCCGACCCCCGATTCCCCGAACGGGGAGACGACATATCCGAACTGGTCCGCAACCGGCAGCAGCGCCGGCCGGGGCCGGCCGACGACGATTCCGACGATTCCGGCGCGGCCGCGGCCGCGGTGGAGACGGGAGCGGACACGGCGCGACCCGAAGCCGTGCAGCCCGAAGCCGTGCAGTCGGAAGCCGTGCGGTCGGAGGCGCGAAGGGCGGACCTGGTGAAGGCGGACGATGTGAAGGCGGACCTGGTGCAGACGGATCCGAAGGACGGCGCGGACGCGGCGGTGGAGCGGGCGGGTTCGGCCGGCTCGGAGCCGGACCCGGGCGCGCGTTCGGACGCCTACGCGGCGTTCGGGCAGCCGCCGGTCCCGGCGAAGCCGCCGGTTCCGGCCGCGGCGCGGACCGCCGGGGCGGACCCGCTGCTCCAGGAGGGGACTGCGGAGGCGCTGCGGCGTACCTGGCGGCGGATCCAGCACGACTTCGTCGACAACCCGAACAAGGCGGTGGCCGAGGCGGACAGCCTGGTCCAGCACACGGCGGCGCAGGTGGCGGCGGAGCTGGAGAAGCTGCGCACCGAGCTGCGGGACAGCTGGAACACCGAGGGCCGGTCCGGCGCCGCCGACGACCGCCGCCGGACCACCGAGGAACTGCGCCTGCTGCTCCAGGAGTACCGGAAGCTGCTGAACAAGCTGCTCGATCTCTGAGGCCGCCACCCGGTCGAGCCCCCGACGCCTGTCGATCCAGTACCCGGCATGTCCATTGATCAGAGGTCAGACATGACTCCGGAGCGACAGGGGTAGGGGCTCGCCATGGCTGAGATTCTGGTGGAGGAGAACTTCACCCGCATAGACGGTGCGGACATGAACGTCATCCTCGACATCCTGGGCGACCTCGACCTGGAGGCCGAGCCCACGGCGCCGCGCCGCAACGACCGGGGGAAGAACTGGAATCTGACGATCCACTGGCTGCGGCGGGGGCCGATTCCCGAGGACACCCTCACCGGCCTGCCGGCCGCCCTCGCCAAGATCAAGGATCATTTTCTCGCCGTGGGAAAGATCCCGCCCGCCCAACTGATCCTCCGCGGCCCGGACGAGGGGCTGCTGCGGACGCTCTAGCGGAGGAAGCCAGGAGATGACCGCGCCGTCCTGCCGGACCTGCGCCCATGAGGCCGCCCCGGGCGGGCTGCCGCCGCGGGAGCGTATCGCCGGTGACGACCACTGGCGGGTCGCCCACGCCCTGGGCACGTCCCTTCCGGGCTGGCTGGTGCTGATCCCGCGCAGGCATGTCACCGCCGTCGCCGGGCTGACGGATGCCGAGGCGGCCGGGCTCGGGCTGTGGCAGGTGCGGCTCTCCCGGGCCCTGGAGCGGCTGACGGGCTGTCCGAAGACCTATGTCGCCCAGTTCGCCGAGGCCGAGGGCTTTCCCCATGTCCACTTCCACCTCGTTCCGCGCCAGGTGGACCTGCCGCCGCGGCTGCGCGGACCCGGTGTCTTCGGCCTGCTCGGCGTGGGCCCGGACGAGGCCGTCACCGCCGAGCGGATGGACGAGATCGCGCTGGCCCTGCGGGCGTTGCTGTAGCCGCCGGGTGCGGCCGCCGCCGCTCGGCGCCGCCGCCCAGTGCCGCCGCTCACTGCCCGCGCGCCGCGGCGAAGCCGCTGATCAGCGCGGTCAGGCCGAAGGTGAAGCGCTCCTCGTCGTCGGTTCCGGCGCCGGTGTTCGCGGCCTCGACCAGGAGTGGCAGCTCCTCGGGGTCGAGTCCGGCCAGGAAGTCCGTCGACCCGGTCCCGCCCCCCTCGTTCACCGGAGCGGTGTCCACCTCGGACGCGGCGTGGGCGACCACGAACAGGGTGAGCGAGTTGAACGCGTGCAGTGCCTGCCCCAGCGGGAAGTCGGCGCCGCGCAGTATCTCCAGTCCGCGCTCGACCGCCGTCAGCGTGCCCGGGGTCGCGGCGGGGCGGGAGGAGACCAGCGGCAGCGTTCCGGGATGCAGCAGCAGGGCGGCCCGCAGCGACCGGGCGTAGCCGCTCAGTGCGTCCTGCCAGGGAGTCGTTCCGTCCTCGCCGCCCCGGGCCTCGGCGACGGACCGGCCGGCCTCCGCGATCACGCGCTCGACCAGGCCGTCGAGCAGGGCGTCCTTGTTGGGCACGTAGTGGTAGAGGGTCATCGCCTCGACGCCGAGCTCCGCGCCCAGCCGGCGCATGGACAGCGCGCCGGGGCCCTCCTGGTCGACCAGGGCCAGCGCGGCGTCCAGGACCTTCTCCCGGGTCAGTCCGGCCCGCTCGCCCCTGCTCCGCTTCACGGTCATCTCTCCGGGCCTCCACTGTCGGCTTGACATTCTTACGGCGTAAGGGCACTCTACTCGACAAGGAGTTCTTACGCCGTAAGAATGCATCAGGGGAGGGCGGGACCATGGGTACCGAGGACAACAAGCAGGTCGTGCTGGACTTCTTCCAGGCCGTCAACGAGGTGCGGGTGGAGGATCTGCCGAAGTACATGTCGGCGGACGTGATCGACCACAACAAGATCATTTTCGGCGAGGAGGACGAACCCGGCGCGGCCTTCGAGGGCTTCCGCCAGCAGCTGATCGCCTTCGGGCAGCACATCGGGGAGACCGCGGAGGGCACCGGCGAGCGCTACGGCATGATCCCGGAGGAGCTCATAGCCGCCGGCGACCAGGTCGTGGTCCGGATGACCATCCGAGCCCTCCACTCCGGCTACCACCCGCGGATGCCCGAGCCGACCGGGCGCAGCTGCGCTGTCGAGTCCATCTGGATCCTGACCATCGCCGACGGGAAGATCTCCGAGATGCGCGCGGTCACCGACCGGCTCGGCATGTTCCTCCAGCTCGGCTGGGACTGGCCCACCGCCGGCTGAGGCCGCCCCGGGCTCCGGGGCGGCCGCCGAGGGGTGAGCGGAGTGCGGGCCGGTGTCCGATTCGTTCAAGACCTGGGGCAGGGTGGCGGCCTAGCCTGGGTCCATGACTCCTCAGCTCCGACTTGATCTGATCGGCCTGGTCGTCGACGACATGGCCGCCTCGCTCGCCTTCTACCGCCGGCTCGGGCTCGACCTGGTGGAGGGGGCGGAGCACGAACCGCATGTCGAGATGATCCTGCCCGGCGGCCTGCGGCTGGCCTGGGACACGGTCGAGGTGGTCCGCTCCTTCGACCCCGGGTGGACGCCCCCGCAGGGCGGCCACCGCACCGCGCTCGCCTTCGCCTGCGAGGAGCCGGCCGATGTGGACAAGGTCTACGCCGAGCTGGTGGGCGCCGGCTACCACGGGCACAAGGAGCCCTGGGACGCGGTCTGGGGGATGCGCTACGCGATCGTCCACGACCCCGACGGCAACGCCGTGGACTTCTTCGCCCCGCTGCCGCAGTAACTCGCAGGTAACTCACAAGCAGCTCGCAGTACGGCTCGGCTCAGCCCTCGCCGGCCAGCAGCCGACCCAGCGGCACGCCGGTCAGCGCCCGTACCTCGCGGGCGAGATGGGCCTGGTCGGCGTAGCCCGCGTCGGCGGCGACCTGTACGAACGGGATGCCGGTGCGGGCCGGGCCGAGGGCGCGCTGCAGCCGCAGCACCCGGGCCAGGGTCTTCGGTCCGTAGCCGAACAGGTCCAGGCAGCGTCGGCGCAGCTGTCGTTCGCTCAGGGCCGCCTCCTGGGCCAGCTGTTCCACCCGCAGCCCGCGCCGCAGTCCGGAGAGCACGGCAGCGCCCACCGGGTCCGGTGCGGCCGGCAGGGGCAGGACCAGGGACTCCAGCGCCGTGCCCCGGTGCTCCGCCTCGGAGACCCGTTCGGCCAGTTCGCGGACCTGTCGGCCCGGCCAGAGCTGGTCCAGCGGCACCCGACGGTCCCGCAGCTCCCAGGCCGGCAGGCCGAGGACGGCGGCGGCCGTGCCGGGGGCGAAGCGCAGCCCGGCGTAGGACTCGCCGATCCGTCCGGCGACCAGGAGGGCAGTGGTGTCCGGGCCGGAGACGCTCAGCTCGCCGTCCTTCCAGATCACGTCCATGCAGCCGTCCGGCAGCACCCGGGCCGGGGCCGACGACGTGACCTGCTGCGTCCACACCACCGCGCCCGGGACCGACAGCGCCGCGTGTTCCTGGTACATGCGGCCATTATCGCGCTGACGTCGCCGTCGCCGTCGCCGTCGCCGTCGCCGTCGTCCGTCCGACCACCCGGAATATGGCTGGTGGTGCCGGCGCGGGTGTCCGTATCCTGGCCGACGGCCCAAGATCGGCAGTGTCGAGAGGAACCGCAGTGACCACCGAACGCATCGGTCCGCCGTCCATCGCGGGGGAGCGGGAGATGCTGCGCAGCTTCCTCGACTACCACCGGGCGACGCTGGCGATGAAGTGCGACGACCTCTCCGACGAGGAACTGCGCCGACAGGCGTCCCCGCCCTCCACGCTGTCGCTGCTCGGGCTGGTCCGGCACATGGCCGAGGTCGAGCGGACCTGGTTCCGGATGGTCATCAACGGCGAGACCCTGCCGCTGGTCTGGTCGGACGAGCGCGACTACCAGGCGGCGTACGACGCCACCGGCGCCACCCGCGCGGAGGCCTTCGACGCCTGGGAGGCGGAGGTCGAACACTCGCGCCGGATCGAGCTGGCCGCCGAGTCGCTGGACGTCACCGGCTACAGCGCCCGCTGGGAGGAGGAGGTCTCGCTCCGCCTGGTGATGCTGCACCTGATCCACGAGTACGCCCGCCACAACGGCCACGCCGACCTGCTGCGCGAGGCCGTCGACGGCACGGTCGGGGCCTGACCCCGGCGTGACCACAGCCGTCTGGATCCTGTCGCTGCTGCTCGTCGCCGAGTTCGTGCCGGCTCCGGTCAACCTGTGGACCGGCCGCAACCTGCCGCTGTTCCAGCGCTTCACCGGCTTCGCGCCCGGGATCGCGACCAGGGTGTTCGCCCCGGTCGAGCTGCTCGGGGCGGTGCTGGTCGCGGTCGGTCCGACGGTTCCGGCGGCGGGCCTGGCCGGTGCGGCGGTGCTGAGCGCCGGCTGCGCCGTCTACCTGGTGCGGCTGGCGGTGCCCGGCCGCCGCGACGCCTCCGGGATCTTCGCGTTCCTGCTGTTCGGCGCCTGGGCCGTGGCCCTGCTGGTGCTGCAGCTGCTTCGCTGACGGAGCGTCCGAGGCTCCGCCCGGCAGCGGGGCTCAGCGGAAGGACAGCTCGGCCAGCTGGTGGGCGGCCTTCCGACGGACCGCCGGAATCCGGGTGGCCAGGCGGATGCCCGTGTCGCGCAGCGCCCGTGCCGGGCGGCTGCGGAGGGTGGCCGCCCGGGTCATCCGGTCGGTGAGCGCGACCACCTCCTCCGCGACCGGGCGGCGGGTGGTCTCGTAGGCGTCCAGCACCGGCTCCGGCTCTCCGGCCAGTACCCGCGCCAGCAGCCGGCCCAGCAGCACCGCGTCCTGGATGCCGGTGTTCATGCCCTGGCCGCCGGCCGGGCTGTGGACGTGCGCGGCGTCCCCGGCCAGCAGCACCCTGCCGGAGCGGTAGTGCTCGGCCAGCCGGTGGTGCACCCGGAAGCGGGAGCTCCACAGCAGCTCGCCGACCTCGAACCGGCCCCGTACCCCGCAGCTCTCCAGCACGGCCCGGACGTCCTCGACGCCGGGGTGCTGCGGGGCCTCGGCGACGGTGCCGACCACCCGGTAGCGGTTGTCCGCACCGCCGTCGGGGAGCGGCACCACCACGGTCACGCCCTCCGGGGCGAGGAACCCGCTCGCCCGGTCCCGGCTCAGCGGCCAGTCCATCCGGACATCGGCGAGTACGAAGGAACTGGCGTAGGCGTCCCCGAGGAAGCCGATCCCGGCCTGTTCGCGAACGGTGCTGTGCATCCCGTCCGCGCCGATCAGGTACTGGGTGCGCAGGGTGCCGGACACGCCCTCGGCGTCGACGTAGCCGACGGTGACCCCGGTGCCGTCGTCGGTGTGCCCGGTGACCCGGCAGTGGCGGACGACCTTGCCGCCGACGGCCAGGAACCGGGCCAGCAGCACGGCCTCGGTCACGTCCTGAGGAACCGTCAGGGCGAACGGGTAGGCCGTGGGCAGCTCGCCGAAGTCGAGCGAGGCCAGTGTCCGGCCGCCGCTGCTGAGGGTGAAGGTGGGAACCACCAGGCCGTGCTCGCAGAGCTCGTCGGCGAGGCCGATCTCGGCGAGCACCTCCAGCGTCCGGGCGTGGACCAGGCAGGCCCGGGAGGTGTTGGCGCCCTCGGCCTGCTGGTCGAGCAGCAGGACGTCGACCCCGGCGTCGGCCAGGACGACGGCGGCGGACAGCCCGGCCGGGCCGGCGCCGACGACGACCACCGAGGCGGAGTCCGGCACAACGGAGACGGTGGTGCTGGAAGGTGCGGTGGTGGGTCGGCTGTTCATGGGAACTCCCTCTGCCAACGTCCGTGGGCCAACGCCTGTTGGCACAACCGTAGACCCGCCCCGGCTGGATAGTCAACGGGCGTTGGCCTACGATTGTTGGCATGAGTACCGACACGACCGGTCGCCGTTCCGACGCGACCCGGGCCGCGATTCTGGAGGCCGCCCGACGGCGGTTCGCGGCCGAGGGGTTCGCCAAGGCGACCATCCGGGCGATCGCCGCCGACGCGGAGATCGACCCCTCGATGGTGATGCGCTACTACGGCAGCAAGGACGGGCTGTTCGCCGCCGCCGTCGACATCGACCTGCGCCTGCCCGACCTCGGCGCGGCCGACCCCGAGACCTTGGGGGAGGTGCTGCTCCAGCACTTCCTGGACCTCTGGGAGCACCCCGCCAACGGCGGCACCCTGCTCACCCTGCTGCGCTCGGCCGTCACCGACGAGGCGACCGCCGTGCGGTTCCGTCGGGTCTTCGGCGAGCAGGTCGCGCCGGCGGTGCTCCGCTTCGCGGAGCCCGCCGATGCGGAGCGCCGGGCCGGCCTGGTCGCCAGCCAGTTGCTCGGTCTGGCCCTCTGCCGCCACGTGCTGCGACTGCCGCCGGTGGTGGCCATGAGCCAGGCCCAACTGGTCGCCGATGTCGGCCCGGTGATCCAGCGCTACCTGAGCTCGCCGCCGGCCTCCTGCTGAGCGCCCGCGTCCTACTCGGCGCCGGGGCGCTCGGGATGCTCGGAGCGCTCGGTCAGGGCGGGGCGCAGCAGCCGGGCGAGGTTGACCCCGTAGCCGATGCCGAAGCTGTGGGGCGTGAACAGGGTCTCGTTGTCCGGGTCCCAGAACTCGGCGCGGACCCTGGCCGGGGTGGGCGGCCGGAAGTCGTAGGGCAGCCCGAGGATCCGCCCGTGCCAGGTGCGGTCCTCGCCGGCCTTGCCCAGTTCCTTCGCGACGGCGGCCCCGGCCAGGGCTCCGACGGCCACCAGCACCAGGTTCATGGTTCGTTCGTTGGTCATGGTCCGACTGTAGGCCGGGCGCCGGGCCGGGGACATCGTGCTGCCACCCCTCCGGGTGCCGCGCCCGTGCCTGGCCCGCGCGCTACTCCGCGACGCACACTCACCCGCGCGGCTCGGCATGGCTAGGAGCGTGAGTCAGTAATGGACAACTGGCCGGGTGATCGTGATCGGCGGGAGGTCTGCCCAGCCCTCGGCCGTGGTGGAGATCGACGTCGGGTCGATCAGGTCGGTCCAGCTGAGCTGAGGGAGTGCCGGATCCAGACGTTCGGCTCGACGTAGCTCACCACGTCCCGATCCGGAAGACAGTGCGCCGGAACAAGGCCGCTTGGCACCAGGACGGGGCCCTCGATGTCGAAGGGCATACCGGTCCAGCCGCGCCACTGCACCATGGACCCGGTGACCGTCATGGAACACGGTGCGATTGAATCGATCACACCGCCCGCCCGGACATGGGTCCGCAGCCAGGGGTCGGCAGGCAGGCCGTCCGCCCGGGTGCGCAGCGCGTATTCGCGCATCGGGGTACCGGGTTCGAGGTGTTTGCCGGTCGGCCGGACCGGAGCGACGAGCTCGACGAAACCGCGCGAGCGCGCGTTCTCACGCATCGCGGCAAGCATCGTCGCGGAGAGACCATGACCCAGCTGGTCGGCCCGCACAGTGACGTCGATCGCGCTGACAGTGTCTACGCTCGTTCCAGTCCGCTGGTCCCGGAACGCCCAGACCAGCACCTGGTCCCGCCCGCCGGCAGCTCGCCGCGCCCTTCCTGGTGCAGTGCGAACGGGACGCTGTGGCCGCGGGCCACAACCACGCCGTCCGGGTCGGTCGCCACCAGAGTGAACTCCGGAAAGACCTCACTGATCTGCCCGAAATGCGATCGTCCGACCAGGTCGTTCAGGATGAACTCCGGCCAGGTGTCAGCGAACCAGAGCGACGTGGCCAACTGCGGCCGCTCGGCGAGGGTGGTGATGACGACGTCCATGTGGCGCATGCTAGCGCGCCTACGGGTTCCCCTGCCCGACAGATATGTAGGCGCCACCGCTGCCCATCCTCGTGATCTTTCGTGCGGGATGATGGCGGCGTTGTGGGGATGGGCTGTTCGAGGACGATGGGCTTGCCGAAGATGCTGTCCCCCGGGCAATGGGCACGCTCCGAGTGGAGAAGCGTGTCGGGTCGCACCCGCGCGTCCGCGTCCAGGGCGACGGTGGAGGGGCACGGGAAGCTCTTCGAGCGCTGGAGCGCGGTTGAAGGTGGCATGGCCAGTCATTCGCCGGGGTTCCCGGCAGTGGCGTTCAGGCGGCGGTCGTGCGCCCGAGGTAGGTCAGCGGGCCCGGGGCCGGGACGGCGAGTTCGTGGAAGCCCAGCCGGTCGTAGAACGCCCGGGCCGGGGCGTTGGCGGTGGCCATCCCCAGGTGGACGCGCGGCACGCCCCGGGCGTGCAGCGCCGCCAGGAACGCCGTCATCAGCTCCCGTCCGTGGCCCCGACGCTGGTGGTCGGGCAGCAGGTCGATGTGGAGGTGGGCCGGGTGGTCGGCCAACTCCCTTACCAGCATCCGTTCCGGACGGTGCATCAGGTCGACCATCACCTCGGCGGGGGTTTCCGCCGTTCGGTCGGAGCGCGGGTACCGAAGCGCCAACCCGGGCAGCCACTGCGCTCGGTAGCGCTCGACGAAGAGCGGCGTGTCGGCGGTGCCGACGATGTAGCCCACGGCACGTTCACCGTCGTCCAGCACGAAGGCCAACTCCGGTTCCAGGTAGGCGTAGGGCGCGGCGAAGATGCTCGGCAGCAGCTCCAGGTCGGGGTAGAGGTGCCGCGAGTCGCCGCCCTGGTGCGCGGTCCGGACGCAGATGTCGAACAGGGCGTCCCGGTCATCGGGCTGGTACGGCCGGACGAAGGCCCGCGAGGTAGTGGTCATGGGCCGATGATGATCTATCTGGGAGCGCTCACACAAGGCCCGCGCGACCCCCGTCCTGAGGGCAGGCGCCCCGGGTCCGAGCGGGTGCACGGCGGTGGGGGGAGTAGCCGCGCTCGGGGCCGAGCGACCGCCTTCGCCGGGCCGATATGGAGGCCGGCCGACTACGTTGCCCGGCGCAGTCGGAGCGGCCGCCGGCCCCGGCCCCGGCCCCGCCCACCTGCACCGGGAGGATGGGACGGATGAGGTCGGCCGAAGGGGGTTGACGGTCCATCAGGCCAGCTGGACGCTCAGCAGGTCTCCCGCTTCCGCGCCCGGTGGCCGGTACGGCACACCTGCGGCGCCGGTCGCGTCCGTGCAGCCGAGCCGTTGGAGTCCGTATGAGTGTGCCGATCTTCGTCAACAACGCGGTCCTGGACTACGACATCACCTTCGTCGACGGAAGTTCGATCAGTGACACCATCCGGACCGGGTCGCACGACGACCCGGTCTACGCGTACTACGAGGGCCTGGCCGAGCCGCAGGGGACGACCCTCAGCGGCTTCCAGCACCAGAAGGACGCGGAGAAGCAGGCGGTCAACATTCTGGCCAACACGCTCTACGCGCACCTCGGGTGCACGACCGCCGCAGAGTACCGGAAGGCGATCCGGACGGTGCGCAAGGGCACGGTCACGATGTTCTCCACGATGGGCCCGTGTCACTCCTGCCGCGCGGTGATCAAGGCGTTCCTGGCGGACTTCCCGACGCTCACCATGGTCGTGGGCTACCGCAACCGGGTCGGCAAGGGCCAGGAGACCGCCGTGCAGATCAAGGCCGGGTCCGGGCTGTTCGGCGCCTACGGTTACGGCGACGCGGTGGAGCGGCCCAACCACGACTGGGAGAAGACCTTCACCGGTACGCCGCTCCCGGCCACCACCGTCGAGTACGCGGTCCAGTTCACCAAAGGGCCGCTCAGTGAGGGGGAGTTGACGGCGGTTGCCGCTCAGCCGTACACCGCGTACATCTACCGGGTGCCGACCGGGCACGACTACGACGCCGACACCGTCGCCCTGGACCGGGTGGCTCGGGCGGTGCGCGACACCATGGACGAGAAGGAGGACAGCGGGATGACGGTGGCGTCGTTCCGCCGGTTCATCGCCAACGTCGGCTCCGGCACGGTCACGCTGACCTGCGAACAGGGTCCGACGGCGGACGGTCGGGCCTCGCTCGCCGCGTTCGTCCGGGACTTCCCGAAGGTGGACGTGGTCGTCACCTACCCGGGCGCCGCCGCCTCCGGCGGCGGCCTCGGCTACGCGGACGCGACCCGGGCGAGCAGCACCGTGCCCTGGCGCAAGGTGTTCGAGGCGGCCGGCTGACCGCAGCGGCGACTCCGCCGACCCCGCCCCGGCGACCTTGGTGCGTACTCGCACTCCGGTCGCCGGGGCTTCCCAATTGCCCGAATGTATGCGAACCAGCCCTGTGACCAGTGCAGTTGACGGCCAGTCAGAGAACATTGGTCCAGACCCTTGACGCTCCTCTGTGGTCTGGACCAATCTACAGTGACCGGTACATGACTCCCAGGAGGTCGCACGTGCCAGAACGCAGACGCATCGGACTCACACTCGCGGGGGCGGCGGTGGCAGTCATCGGACTTGCCGCCTCCATGCTCGGTACGGCCGCAGGCGCGACCGTCGCCGCGTCCGCCCCCGCCACCAACACCACCGGGGCCGCCGCCACCAGCGGCGGCATCAAGGTCGCCTACTACGACCAGTGGTCGATCTACCAGAACGCCTTCTACCCCAAGGCCCTCGACACCGAGGGCATCGCGGGCAAGGTGAACTACCTGATCTACGACTTCGAGAACATCGACCCCACCAACCTCACCTGTTTCGAGACCACCAAGGCGACCGACCCCGACCCGGGGGGTGAGAGCGACCCGAACGCCGGCGACGGCGCTGAGGACGCCACCGCCGACTACCAGACCGAGTACAGCGCCGCCAACGCCGTGAACGGCACCGCCGACGTCTACAACCAGCCGATCGCGGGCAACTTCCACCAGCTCCAGGAGCTGAAGGCGAAGTACCCGAACCTGAAGATCCTGCTCTCCATCGGCGGCTGGACCTACTCCAAGTACTTCTCCGACGTCGCGGCCACCGCGGCGTCCCGGCAGAAGTTCGTGTCCTCCTGCATCAGCATGTTCATCGAGGGCAACCTGCCGGTCGAGGGCGGCTTCGGCGGCAACGGCACCGCCAAGGGCATCTTCGACGGCTTCGACATCGACTGGGAGTACCCGGCCTCGGCCAACGGCCACCTGGGCAACCACTACTCCGCCGCGGACACCGCCAACTACACCGCGCTGCTGGAGGAGTTCCGCAACGAGCTGAACACCCAGGGGGCGACCGACGGGAAGACCTACGACCTGTCCGCCGCGCTGCCCTCCGGCCAGGACAACATCAATCTGATCCAGACCAACCAGATCGCCCAGTACCTGAACTTCGGCGACCTGATGTCGTACGACATGTACGGGGCCTGGAACGCGACCGGTCCGACCGACGAGCAGGACCCGCTCTACGCCAACCCCAACTCGCCGGAGGCGCCGGTCGCGCCTGGAAAGGAGACCTTCAGTATTGACAACGCCGTCAGAGCCTGGACTGTTGGTGATCCGGCGTACGGGATACCAGGCGGCTTCCCGGCCAGCAAACTGACCCTCGGCCTACCCTTCTACTACAGGGGGTGGACCGGCGTGCCGGCCGGTTCGCAGCACGGGCTCTACCAGACCGCCACCGGCGCCTCGGCTCCGCAGACCCTCTCCGGCGACGTGCCCGGGGTGGCGATGTACAAGGAAGTCGAGAACATCGTCGCCAACCCGGCGGACACCTACTGGGACCCCGTGACCGATGCCGCCTACTTCTACGACGGGACCACCTTCTACGGCGGTGAGGACGCCGAGTCGATCCAGGCCAGAGCTGACTACGCGCACTGCAACGGCCTCGGCGGGTTCATGATGTTCTCGCTCTACGACCTGGACCCGGCGACCACGCTGTTCAACGACGCGGTGAGCGACATCAACGGCTCGGCCAGCAGTTGCCCGGGTGCTCCGTCCTCCTCCGCGTCGGCCTCGGCGTCCGCTTCGGCTTCGGCATCGGCTTCGGCCTCCGCGTCCGCTTCTGCCTCGGCTTCTGCCTCGGCGTCCGCTTCTGCCTCGGCTTCGGCGTCCGCTTCGGCGACTGCGACCCCGCCGTCCTCGGGTCTGCTGGTCAACGGCGGCTTCGAGACCGGCAGCCTGAGCCCGTGGACCTGCCAGACAGGCAGCGCGGTGGTCACCACCCCGGTCCATTCCGGGAGTCACGCGCTGCAAGTGGCTGCGGGTTCGTCCACCACGGGCGAGTGCGACCAGACCGTCACGCTGCAGCCCAACCACAGCTACACGCTGACCGGTTGGGTCCAGGGCAACTACGCCTATCTGGGTGTCAGCGGTGGTGCCACTGCCAGTACCTGGGCCAGCCCCAGCAGTTGGCAGAAGCTGACGGTGCCGTTCACCACCGGATCCAGCGGCACGGTCACCGTGTACGTCCACGGCTGGTACGGCCAGGGCAATGTCTTCGCCGACGATCTCGCCGTGAACTGACGGAAGGTCAGCAGTACCGGCGGTAGCCCGCTGAGGGCGCCGGCGCGGGAGGTCCGCGCCGGCGCCCTCGTCCGTTCAGGCGGCGGTGCAGCTGAGCGTGGGCGCGGTGTTGGCGCCGGTGTAGCTCCCGCCGAAGCCGAAGCTGGTGCTGCCTCCGGCGGAGATCGCCCCGTTGTAGGACTCGGCGGTCACCGTGACCGAGCTGCCGGTCTGGGTGTAGGCGCCGTTCCACAGGTTGGTGATCTGCTGGTTGCCGGGCCAGGTCCAGCTGACCGTCCAGGACTTGGTGGCGGCGGTGCCGGTGTCGGTGACCGTCACGTTGGCGTTGAAGCCGCTGCCCCAGTCACTGCTGATGCTGTAGGCCGCGGTGCAGCCGCCGCTGCCGCCGCCGGTCGAGCCGGCCGCGGTGGTGCCGGTCACCGCCGCCGAGGCGGCGGAGACATCGCCCGCCGCGTCCCGGGCGTCCACGGTGTAGCTGTAGGAGGTGGACGCGGTCAGGCCGGTGTCGGTGTAGCTGGTGCCGCTGGTCACCGTGGCGACCTTGGTCGCCCCCCGGTAGACGTCGTAGCCGGCCACGCCGGCGCTGTCGGTCGAGGCGGTCCAGGAGAGCGAGATGCTGCTGCTGGTGGTGCCGGTGACGGTCAGTCCGGTTGGGACCGACGGGGGAGTGGTGCCGGTGGTGGCGCCGAGGGACGGGTAGGCGTTGGCGACCAGGCCCTGGAACTCGGCCGCGAACCACTGTCCGGCCGGGACGTCGTAGCCGGGGATCGCGTCGGTCGGGTAGGTGTTGCCGTTGCCGTCGGTCTGGGTCCCGTTGGGGTCGCAGTGGGCGTCGCCGTGGGCGTGGGTGGCGGTGGGGTAGTCGCCGTCCGACTCGCCCGGAGGCTTGATCCAGACGAAGGCGATGATCGGGTCGCTCGACCCGTAGGGCTGAGCCGTCGGCCGGGCGCCGATGCCGGCCCCCTCGACATTGCACCAGTCGCCGCGGAACGGCCGCTGGTCGATCTTGTTGGCCGCGACGTAGGCGGTGGCGGTGGTCGGCGTCGTGTTGAGCGCGGTCGGCCGGGCCGCGCCGCCCCAGCCGTTGCGGGAGGTGTCGATGAGCATCCCGACCGTGCTCGGGAAGCCGGCCGTGACCAGCGCGGTGTGCATGGCCTCGTCGTAGGTGTGCTCGTCGAAGTAGGGGTTGTACTGGTAGAAGTTCACCGAGTCCAGCGGCGAACCACCGACCTGGAGCGTGGAGTTCGGCAGGTACGGCTCGTCGGTCGGGGTGTAGTTCGCGGTGTCGCTGATGAAGCCGTCGACGCTGGCGAAACCGGCCGTGGTGGCCTTGGCGACCTTGGCGTACTCCTGGGCGGCCGGGGTCATGTTGGTCGGCCAGCCGAGCCAGCCCGAGTGGCCGATGTCCAGGTAGGTGTAGAGGTTGGTGATCGGGTGCAGCTCGTTGAGGGCGTACTCGATCCCGGCCTCGTAGTAGGGCGTGGCGGTGGCGCAGGCCGGCTTGCTCTGGTTGGTGACGGCGTTGGGCAGCGAGTCCGGCTCGATGATCGCGGAGATCCGCAGGTTGCTGTAGGCGCTGTTGCCCAGCAGTGCGGCGATCGGGTCGATGTACTGGGTCTCGTACTCGGTCAGGCCGGCCGCGGTCGCCGGGATCTCGCCGTTGGAGGCCAGGGCGGCGCAGTCGCGGCCGGGCAGGTCGTAGACGACCACCTCGAACAGCACCGGGGTGGAACTGGTCGCGGACTGGGCCTCGGCATTGTTGAGCTGGGCCTGGAGGCCGAGGTGGGTGCTGTCCCCGGCGATCGCGCCGATGTGGTCCATCCAGATCGCGGTCTGGTAGCCGGCGACCTTGGCCTCGGCCGCCCCGGTGGTCCCGCCGTCGGCGGTGGCCTGGGCGTCGACCTCGCTGACGTAGTCGGGGTTGAGGTACGGCGTCGAACCGACGTAGGGGTTGGCGACGTGGACGATTGCCGCGTGGGCGGCCGGGGCCCCGAAGGCGACCGGGACGATCACGGCTGCGCCGAGCGCGGCCGCTGCCGCGGCGGTGCGGAGCTGGTGGACTCTCTGACGTAACACCTGGTGGTTCCTCTCGGGTGGGTGGGGTGGTCCGCGCCGTTCCTCCGCCGATTGGGAGCGCTCCCAATTCAGTCACGCCGAATGTCGCCCCGGCCGGGGCCTGGTGGTCGGTGCGGTTGCTGCGCTCCGCTGCCGGTTGGGCGCGGCGTTTGGGAGCGCTCCCGATAGTCATCCGATTCTGTGAACACGTCAATACTCCCGGCGCGGCCGGGGTGGAGAAAAAAGCCAAAGAACTCTTTGATATCTCTGCCGATCGGCGTAGTCTCAGTGTCGTGAAGATCAGTGATCCCCGGGCGATCAAGGCCCTGGCCCACCCGATCCGCCTCGACCTGCTGGAACTGGTGGGCCGCAGCGGACCGGTGACGGCCGCTCAGTGCGGACGCGCCCTCGGCGAGTCCCAGGCGAGTTGCTCGTTCCATCTGCGCCAGCTGGCCAAGTACGGCTTCGTTGCGGACGCCGGCCCCGGCCGGGACCGGCGGGAGCGGCTGTGGCGGATCACCGACATGCGGCTGCAACTGCCCTCCGGGCAGGGACCCGAGGGTGCGGTGGTCCGGCAGCTGAACCGGGTGATGGTGGAGCGGGAGCTCGCCAGGATCCTGGACTCCATCGAGCGGACCCCCGACGAGCCCGCCGACTGGCGCGAGGCCAGTTCGACGCTGTCGGCGACCATCCCGCTGACCGCCCAGGACCTCGCCGAGATCAAGGAGCGCTGGATCGAGGTGCTGGCGCCCTACATCGCCGCCGCCGAGGCGGCGGGCGGGCAACTGGCCCCCGGCCAGCGGCATGTCCGCTTCTTCTCGGTGGCCTCGCCGCTGCCCGAGCTGCGGACGGAGGGTGCGGAGGGTGCGGAGGGGGTCGATGGCGAGGAAAGCAGCAAGGACAGCGGTAAGGACAGTGCGGAATCGGCGCAGGCGAACGACGCCAACGATGGGAACGGTGGATCCGATGTCTGACAGCACCAGCACCAGCACGATCAGCACGACCGACGCGGCGATCGACTTCCTGACGGCGGCCCCGGTGGCCGGCTCGTTGGAGGTGCGGTGGATACACGGGGCGCCCAACCGGCGCGCTGCCACCGATCCGGCCATCCAGGTCCACGCCTACGACGAGCACACCGTCATCCTGCGGCAGAGCAAGGGGGTCAGCAGCGAGGCGCCGTTCATGTTCCTGCTCTTCGGCAACGACCGGGCGCTGCTGCTGGACACCGGGGCGACGGCCGACCCGCAGCGGTTCCCGCTGCGGGAGACCGTCGACGGCCTGATCGGGGACTGGCTGACCCGGCACCCCCGGGAGGGCTACGAGCTGGTCGTCGCCCACACCCACGGCCACAACGACCATGTGGCCGGGGACGCGCAGTTCGCAGACAGGCCGAGCACCACCGTGGTGGCGCGGGAGATCGCGGCGGTCCACGCCTTCTTCGGGCTCGCCGAACGGCCGGAACAGGGCGTCGACTTCGACCTCGGCGGCCGGGTGCTGCGGCTGCTGGCCACCCCCGGGCACCATGCGGCCTCGATCACCGTCTACGACCCGTGGACCGGGATCCTGTTCACCGGTGACACGGTGCTACCGGGCCGGCTCTACGTCCAGGACTTCCCAGCCTTCACTGCGACCATGGAGCGGCTGGTCTCCTTCGCCGGGACGCACCGGGTCACCCATGTGTTCGGCTGCCATGTCGAGATGACCGACCGGCCGGGGGCCGACTTCCCGCTCGGCGCCCCCTACCAGCCCGGCGAGACCGTACCGCAGATGACCGTGGAGCAGTTGGTCGCGGTGCGCGACGCCGCCCTGTCCGTCGCCGACAGGCCGGGGATCCACGGCTTCGACGACTTCATCATCTTCCACGGCATGGGCCTGGGGAACACGGCGAAGCTGATCGGCCGGGGGCTGGCGCACAGGCTCGGACTGATCCGGCTCTGAACCCCTTTGCCCGGAGCGCGCTAAGGAGCGCACTAAGGAGCGGACGAAGGAGTGCGCAGGGCCCTGCCGGTGAGTGCAGGGGCGGCCCGGATTCTGCTGTGAGCAGGCGGCGGCCACAACGTGCGCGTTGTGGGGCAGGATCGGCGACATGAAACTGCTGATCCTCGGAGGAACCGAGTTCGTCGGACGGGCTGTCGCCGTGTGCGCGATGCAACGCGGGTGGGAGGTGACCGTCTTCCATCGAGGTCGCCACGAGGCGCCGCCCGGGGTCGCCGTCCGGCACGGCGACCGGACGGCCGAGGGCGGACTCGCGGCCCTGGCCGAGGGGGAGTGGGACGCCGTCGTCGACACCTGGACCGGCGCGCCGAGCGCGGTCCGGGACGCGGCCCGGACCCTGACCGGCCGGGTGGGCCGGTACGTCTACGTCTCCAGCCGCTCGGTCTACGCCTACCCGGCCCCGGCCGGGCTGCCGGAGGACGGTCCACTGGCGGAGGGGGCGTCCCCGGACGACGGGAGCGCCGAGGACTACCAACTGGCCAAGCTGGGCGGAGAGCTGGCCGCGACTGCGGCCTTCGGCGAGCGGGCGCTGCTGGTGCGCGCCGGGTCGATCCTCGGACCGGAGGAGAACGTCGGCCGGCTGCCCTGGTGGCTGAACCGGATCGCGCGCGGCGGACCGGTACTGGCCCCCGGTCCGCGCACGCTGCCGCTGCAGTACATCGACGCCCGGGACCTGGCGGAGTGGATCCTCGACGCGGTCGTGGCCGGGCTCGGCGGCGCCTACAACCTGGTCGGCCCGGCCGGGCACACCACGATGGGCGAACTGCTGGAGACCTGCGTCCGGGTCACCGGTTCCGAGGCGGAGTTGCGCTGGACCGATCCGGAGACGATCCTCGCGGCCGACATCGAGCCGTGGAGCGACCTGCCGCTGTGGATCCCGCCGGGCGAGCTGTACGACACCATGCACGGCGGTGACGTGACCAAGGCGTTGGCTGCCGGACTGCGTTGCCGTCCGGTGGCCGAGACGGTCGCCGACACCTGGGCCTGGCTCCGGTCGCTGGACGGCGAGCCGCCGCAGCGAACCGACCGGCCCCCGGTCGGCCTTGACCCGGCGGTCGAGGCCAAGGTTCTGAACGGCTGAACCCGGAGGCCCCAACTCGCCTGTGACGGCCGGGAATGACGGGAATGACGGGAAAGGTCCGTTGCTTGGACGGGGCATGAGCGAACACGGCACGATCGAGAAGACGGACATCAGCTTCGGCCCCGCCTCCTGCAACCGGTCGGACGAGACCACCGACCCGTCGGCGCGCGGGGCCGAAGCCGCGTTGGAGACCTTCTACTACGCTCTCAACAACCAGGACCGCGAAGCCCTGCGGGCGGACTGGTCCGCCCACCCGCTGGCGCAGCTGAACAACCCGGTCGGCGGCATCCTGCGCGGTGGGGGCGCGATCGTCGCCCTCTACGAGAAGGTCTTCGCGGGCCGTCCGAACGTCCGGGTGGTCTTCGGCGACGTGGTCGCCTACCCGGGCACGGACCATGCTGTCTTCGCCGGTCGGGAGAGCGGGAGTTGGACCGACGCCGAGGGCAACGCGGTCCCGTTGGAGATCCGCACCAGCCGCTGCTTCCGCTACCAGGACGGCCGTTGGCAGCAGATCCACCACCACGGCAGCATCGACGACCCAGCCGCTCCCGCCGCCTACCAGCACCCGGTCAGAGGCTGAGCCGGATACGGCCGCCCCGCCCCCGAGGCCGACCTGCGGGGACGGGGCGGTTGCCGGGCCTACTGAAGGTGGCCGGGGGGAAGGAGCAACTGGACCCCTCCTGCCGGGGTGTGCTGCGCCTCCTGCATCCGGACGATCAGGTCGCGCTTGGCGGCGAAGCCCGGGTCGAACGTGTGCGGGGCCGGCAGCCGGACGTCGCCGCCGCCCACCTTGTGGAGGACGACCTGCCGGATGCCGGTCCTCCAGCTCCAGCCCGTCGACACGGCCTCGATGTCCGACCAGGTGAGGTAGGAACTCGGGCTCTGTCGGCTCCCGCTGACGGTCACGCCGTTCGCGGACAGGGTCACCGCCTGCCTGCTCGGCGGAACGAGCTGGGTGGCCGCGACCACGCAGGCGCTGCCCAGGAGCATCCACAGACTGTGCTGTTCCGTGGGGTCCGCCGGGGACACGAGGTCGATGGTCAATGCCAGGGACAGCAGCACCGCGTACATCACCAGCACCGGTGACGCGCGTTGCAGCCGGGTCACTCGAAAGCGGATCCGACCGACCCACGCCCCCGATTCGCCGACCTCGATGCCGACACCGTCCGTCCAGCTCATTGCTCTCCCCCGTTCGGACACCCGCTGTGCGGGGCCGGCATGTCCGGCCGCCGAAGGCCTGTCGAGTCGACGACTCGTACCTCGGTCGCTGTATCGCGCTGCTATGATAGACCCGTACAGACAAGCCTTCTCGGCGCGGACTTCGATCCGCCGGGGAGGCTTTTTGCATGTCCGGGGCCCGTCCGCCCCGGCCGAGTCCCCTGGTCCACCCTGTTGGAGGAGACCCATGTCCACGAGTTCCCGGACGAAGGCCGCTGCCGCTGCCGGTACGTGGCGGCTCGGCGACCGCACCGTCAACCGCGTCGGCTTCGGCGCGATGCGGCTGACCGGCACCGCGCCGTTCGACCTCGGCCTGCCGCGTGACCGCGAGCGGTCGATCGGACTGCTGCGGCGGGCGGTCGAGTCGGGGGTGAACCACATCGACACCGCCGCGTTCTACTTCTCGGCGACGCGCTCCGCCAATGAGCTGATCAACCGGGCCCTCGCGCCCTACCCGGAGGACCTGGTCATCGCCACCAAGGTCTGGCCGGGCCGCGACTCCTCGGGGGCGTGGTGGTGGGCCGCACCGGAGCAGCTGCGCGGCCAGGTGGAGGAGAACCTCCGCCAACTGGGCCGTGACCACCTGGACGTGGTCAACCTGCGGGTGCCGCCGTCCCGACGGAGCGGCTCGATCGCCGAGCACTTCGGGGCGCTGGCCGAGCTGCGCGACGCCGGGCTGATCCGCCACCTCGGCATCTCGAACGTCACCTCCGCGCAACTGGACGAGGCCCGGGCCATCGCCCCGGTGGTGTGCGTGCAGAACCCCTATGGGATCGGTGCTCCGGACGAGGACCGGGCGTTGCTGCGGTACTGCGGTGAACTCGGCCTCGCCTTCGTTCCGTTCTTCGCGATCGCCGGTTCCGGCCGCGAGGCGGGTCCGGGGTCCGGCGACAGCGGGGCGGTGGCCGCCGTCGCCGCTGCGCACGGCGTGTCCGTCGCCCAGGTCCGACTGGCCTGGACCCTGCAGCAGGGGCCGCACGTGCTGGCGATCCCCGGCACCGGTGATCCGGAGCACCTCGCGCAGAACCTGGCGGCCGGCTCGCTGCGGCTCCCGGCGGAGGAGACGGCCTGCCTCGACGCACCGGTGCCGGAGGGCCGATGACGGGTGGTCAGTCGCGTTCGGCGTCGGTGTTGGTGAGCTGCTCGTAGCGCTCCGGGTCGGCGCGCCGGATGCGGCGGGCGACCAGCAGGCCGATCACGAAGACCACCGGGAGCGGTAGTAGCAGACCGGTGTCGACGGCGTCGCTCGCACCGGTCAGCAGGCCGAAGCGCAGCGCGGCGTAGACGCTGAAGGCGCCGAGGCCGAGGAAGGACAGCAGCGGCGCCCAGACCACCCGCAGTGCGGACATGCCGCGACGGTCCTTGCGGAAGAAGGCGAAGACCGCCAGCGCGGCCAGCGCCTGCATCAGCATGATGCCCATGACGCCGGTGCCGTTGGGCCAGAGGAAGACCACCAGGTAGGGGTCGGCCTTGGCGAGCGCGCCGACCGCCACCACGGCGAGCGCCAGCAGGCTCTGCACCACCACGGCGGCGCTGGGCGATCCCGTCCTCGGCGAGACGCTCGCCAGCCTGCGCGGCAGCAGTCCCTCCCGGCCGAGGGCGTACATGTAGCGGGCGGCGGCGTTGTGGAAGGCCAGGGTCGCGGCGAAGGCGCTGGTGATGATCAGGACGTGCATGGTGTCGGCCAGCCAGGTGCCGACGAAGCGGTGGGCGGCGTCGAAGACCATGTCGGAGCCGTTCGGTCCGCCGGCGATCCGGACCGACTCGTCGATGCCGAAGCCGCCCATCATCACCCAGACCGCGAAGGCGTAGAAGAGGGCGAGGAAGCCCACGGCGATGAAGGTGGCGCGGGGCACGGTGCGGCGCGGGTCGCGGGCCTCCTCGGCGTAGATCGCGGTGGCCTCGAAGCCGGTGAAGGCGCCGATGGCCAGCAGGAACATCCCGGCCGCGCCACCGCCGCCGAGCGAGGTGGGGTCGAGCGCGGAGACGTCCATCGCGGCGGTTCCGCGATGGCCGAGCACGCCGGCGTCGAGCACCAGCAGCACCAGTACCTCCAGCACCAGGGCTGTCCCGAGGACCTTGGCGCTGAGCGTCACCTTCAGCCAGCCGAGGACGGCGACGCCGGCGATGCACACCAGGGTGCAGCCCCACCAGGGCACGGACACCCCGGTGAGGTCCTCCACCCCGCCGGCGGCGAAGACCCCGAAGCAGGCACAGAGGCCGATCTCGACCAGGTTGTAGGAGAGGACGGCGACATAGGCGGTGCCCACGCCGACGGCGCGGCCGAGGCCCCGGGCGACGTAGGCGTAGAACGCGCCGGCGTTGCGGACGTACAGGCTCATCGCGGTGAATCCGGCGGCGAACAGGGCCAGCAGGGCGCCGGAGACGAGGTAGCCGAGGGGGGTGCCGCGTCCGCCCATGGCGATGGCGGCGGGGGCCACCCCGGCCACGGCGGTGAGCGGCGCGGCGGCGGCGACCACGAAGAAGACCAGGTCGAAGGTGCCGATGGCACCGCCGGTGAGCGCGGTGCCGGAAGGCTCGGCGGCCGTGGGCGCGGGCTCGGAACCGCGCGCGGGCGGGTGGTCGGGGGTGAGGGTGCTCATGGGGGTCCTCTCGGCGGGCGGTGGCAGCGGGGGCGGGGGTGGGTGGTGCTGCGGGGGCGCTCAGGGGTGGTCGGCGGCGTGGACGACGCGTCCGGCGTGCAGCACGAGCAGCCGGGCGGGGTGGGCGGCGACGGCCTCGGGGACGCCGGCGGCGGCGACCGCGACCAGGTCGGCCCGGTCGCCGACGGACAGGCCGTAGCCGGTCAGGCCGAGCGCGCCGGCAGCCGCGCCGGTGGCCAGGTCCAGCGCCGTGTGCAGCTCCTGGTCGGTCATCAGGTCGTCGCGCAGGCCGATCGTCCCGGCGCGTTCGAGCATGTCGCCGTTGCCGTAGGGCCACCAGGCGTCGCGGATGTTGTCGGATCCGGCGAAGACCCGGACGCCGTGCTCGCGCAGTCGCAGTACCGGCGGCATCGGGCCGGCCGGACCGTTGGTCATGATCGAGACACCGGCCCCGGCCAGTGCCTGCGCGGTGCTGCCGAAGCCGTGGTCGTCGAGTTCGCCCAGGCAGTAGGCGTGGCTGACGGTGACCCGGCCGTCCAGCCCGAGGGCGGCGGTGCGGGCGGCCACGGCCCGCAGTTGGGCCGCACCGCTCTCGCCGGGGTCGTGCAGATGGAGGTCGACGCCGACCCCGTGGCGCTCGGCGAGGCCGAAGACCACGTCGAGCTGGCCGTCCGGGTCGCCGTCGAAGCCCTCCGGGTCGAGGCCGCCGATCAGGTCGGCGCCCGCGCGCAGGGCCTGGTCGAGCAGGTCGGGGACGCCGGGCGCGGTGACCACGCCGCCCTGGGGGAAGGCGACCAGCTGGAGGCCGAGCCGGTCGCGGAAGCGCTCGCGGACCTCCAGCAGGGCGTGCAGCCCGTCGAGCCCGACATCCGGGTCGATGTCCACGTGCGAGCGGGCATGGCCGGTGCCCTGGGTGATCAGCAGTTCGGCGAGGGCGGAGGCCCGTTCGACCACCGGCACGCCGATCTCGCGCCGCAGCCGACGCTCGGCGGCGACCCGCTCGCGGATGGTGCTGCCGGGCAGGTGGGGCTGCCAGGGAGCGCCGAGGAAGGTCTTGTCCAGGTGGACGTGGCCGTCCACCAGCGCGGGGAGCAGCAGTGCTCCGCCGAGGTCCACCGCCCGTCCGCCGACGGGGGGAGCGGTGGGGGCGGGGGCGGTGAGGGCGGTGATCCGCCCCTGGCGCAGGTGGACGTCGGCCCTGCGGCCGTCGGGGAGGGTGGCGTCGAGCAGCAGGTCGACGGGGGTGGAGCGGGGGAGTGGCACGGCTGGTCCTCGGGGTGGTGCGGGGTGGGGCATCGTCAGGCTATTTGGTATACCGAATACCAGGCAAGGGTTTCGGGGTCGCGAATTCGGAGTGGTGGAATCCGCCTCGGGCGGGTCTGGGATGATCGGGCAGGACCCGCCCGAGGACGGGTGGCGTGAGCAACGGCGAAGGGGTCGGCAGTGAGCACGAGGAAGCCGGACCCCGGCGCGGGCCCCACCATCGGGGCGGCCGACCGGTCGCTGCGGGACCAGGTCTACGAGGCGATCCGCGCACGGATCATCGACGGCGAGCTGGCACCGGGACGCCGACTGGTCGAGCGTGACCTGGCCGAGGAGTTCGGGGTCTCCCGGGTGCCGGTGCGCGAGGCCATGCAGCGGCTGGAGGTGGAGGGCTTCCTCACCAACCTGCCCCGGCGCGGCGCCATCGTCTCCCGGGTCGACCGGGAGGAGGCCGAGCACTTCTTCGACGTCCGCGAGTACCTGGAGGCGCTGGCCGCCGGGCTGGCGGCCCGTCGCGCCGACCCGGACGGGCTGCGCCGGCTGCGCGAACTGCTGGACGCCGCGCAGCGGGCGGACGCGCAGGGGCGGACCGAGGAGAGCGCGACGCTGAACGCCGACTTCCACCGCGAGATCGTCGCGATGTCGGGCAACCCGCTGCTCCGCGACCTGATGGAGCCGCTGGACGGCCGACTGCACCGGCTGTTCCGGCTCACCTCCGTGCCCGGGGACGCGCCGACCATGTGCGGGGAGCACGAGCAGCTCTTCCGGATGATCAGCGCCGGCGACGAGCAGGGCGCCGCCGAACTGATGCGCCGCCATGTCGCGAGCACCCGTGCGGCGGCGCTGCTGGTGCTCGACTCGCTGCCGTCCGAGGGAGCCTGAGGGATCGCCGGTCGGCCGACCGGCGGAGCTCCGGGGCGCGAGCCGGGCAGCGCCCCGGCGGTACCGGTCGTTGCCGGGCCGAGGACGCCTCGCACCGCGAGGAGCCGGGGCGCAGCATGGTGAGCGGGGCCACCGAGTCCTCCGCCTCGGCCTGCGTCGACGGATGTCACATTCCATCGCCCTGTCCGGTCCTGGTTACGACGGACGGAACCCCGTCGATGTGACAACGAGACATTGCTCCGCCGGGCCCCGGGGCCCGAGCGGTGAGGAGGAACCATGTCAGCGCCCATCGTCCTGGTCACCGGGGGGACCGGCACGCTCGGTCGGCATGTCGTCGAGCGGCTGCACCGGGCCGGCTGCGAGGTGCGGGTGCTCAGCCGCAGTCGGCACGAGGACCGCGAGGGGGTCCGCCACGTCGTCGGCGACCTGGCCACGGGGGAGGGCCTGGTGCCGGCCCTCCAGCGGGTGACCTCGATCGTGCACTGCGCCAGCGGGCAGAAGGGCGACGCCGAGGCCACCCGCGCCCTGGTACGGGCGGCTCAGGCCCAGCCCGTGCCGCCGCACCTGGTCTACATCTCCATCGTCGGGATCGACCGGGTCCCGTTCGGCTACTACCGGTCGAAGCTGGCGGCGGAGCAGATCGTCGCCGAGTCCGGACTGCCGTGGACCACGCTGCGGGCCACCCAGTTCCACGACCTGGTGCTGACGGCGGCGCGGGTACTGGCCAGGCCGCCGGTGGTGCTGGCGCCGGCGGGCGTGCTGGTGCAGCCGGTCGACGCCGACGAGGTGGCGGCCCGGCTGGTGGAACTCGTGCTCGGGGACCCGGCCGGTCGGGTGCCCGACCTGGGCGGTCCGGAGGTGGCCGACGCGGCCGCCCTGCTCCGCGCCTATCTGGTTGCGGTGGGCAGCCGCCGTCCGGTGCTGCCGGTGCGGCTGCCGGGCACCCGCGCGCTCCGGGGCGGCGGTCTCGTCCTCGACGGACGGCCGGAGGCTCCGGCCCCCGACCGTTCGGGCGCGGCGGCGGGTACCCGGTTGACCTGGGCGGAGTTCCTGGCCGAGCGGGTGGGCCGCCCCGCCGACCGTCCCGCCGACGCCGACCGGGCCGCCGACGCAGACCGTCCCGCCGACGCCGACCGGGCCTAGCGGACGCCGGTCGGGCCCAGTGCACGCCGCCCGGGCCGGCTGCGCTGCGGCCCCGGGGCCGCCCTGCTGTCAGATGTCCTGTACCGCCCGGAACTCCGCGAACTGGGCGATCAGCCGCTGGTTGGCTTCGGGGCCGAAGCAGAGCTCCAGATTGGCGGCGGACTCGGCGGCCGAGCTCTCGCTGCGGGGGAAGAGGTCGCGCTCGTAGGCGGCGAGGGCGGCCTCGACGTCGCCGGGGTGGGCGGTGACGGCGGCGGCCAGTTCGGCGGCGTCGAGCATGGCGAGATTCGCGCCCTCACCGGCGAAGGGCGACATCAGGTGGGCGGCGTCGCCGAGCAGGGTCACCCCCGGGACGCGTCCCCAGCGGTGCCCGATCGGCAGGGCATGGATCGGCCGGGCGACCAGCGGGCCGTCGGCGTCCGCGATCAGTGCCCGCAGCCGCTGGTCCCAGCCCTCGAACCGGGCCAGCACCGCCGCCTTGGCGGTGGCGGTGTCGGCGGTGTCCAGCCCGGCCGCCCACTCGGGGGGCGTCCGCAGCGCGGCGTAGCAGTGCACGCTGCCGTCGCCCTCGGCATGGGTGAGGAAACCCTTGTCCTCGGCGAGCGCGAACATCATGCCGCCGCCGACCAGTTCGGCGGTCCCCGGGTGCCGCTCGGCCGCGTCCAGCAGGTCCGACTCGATGAAGGAGAGGCCGGTGTAGCCGGGGACGGCGGTGGAGACCAGCGGCCGGATCCGGGACCAGGCGCCGTCCGCGCCGACCAGCAGGTCGGTGGTGAAGGAACTGCCGTCGGCGAGCGCCACCTCGTGCCGGCCGTCGCCCAGGGAGCGCGCGCCGGTGACCCGGGAGCCCCAGTGGACGGTCCCCGCAGGCAGGGAGTCGAGCAGGATCCGGCGCAGGTCGTTGCGGTCGACCTCGGGCCGGTCCCCCTCCTCGCCCGCCTCGGGCTCCTCCTTCAGCAGGACGGTGCCGTCCCGGTCGACGATGCGCATGGCCTCGCCTCCGGCGTGGATGATCGCGCGGAACTCCTCGTACAGGCCAGCGGCGCGCAGGGCGACCTGGGCCGAGTCCTGGTGGAGGTCGAGCATGCCGCCCTGGTGCCGGGCGGTGGGGGAGGCGTCGAGTTCGAAGACGGCCGTCCCGACTCCGTTGCGGTGCAGCACGGAGGCGAGGGTGAGGCCGCCGAGGCCGCCGCCGATGACGGCGATGGGGTGGTGTTCGGACATGGTCGGTGCTCCTTGGTCCGGAGGTGCGGGGCGATGGATCCATTGTAGCGAACATGTTCGTAAGGACGGTGTTCGTCAGGAACGTGTTCGACGCGCGTCGGTTAGCCTCCTGTCGCATGACCGAGCCTGCCTACCTGAGCACCACCCGCGCGGCCTACGACACCGTCGCCGCCGACTACGCCGACCTGCTCCGGGAACAGCTGGCCGGCGCACCGCTGGACCGGGCGATGCTCGGCTCCTTCGCGGAACTCGTCCAGGCCGGGGACGCCGGGGCGACGGTCGCCGATCTAGGCTGCGGGCCAGGCCGGGTGACGGCGCATCTGGACTCGCTCGGGCTGTCGGCCTTCGGCGTCGACCTCTCGCCGGGCATGGTCGAGGTGGCCCGGCGCACCTATCCGGGCCTCCGCTTCGACGTCGGCGCCCTGGCCGCGCTGGACCTGGCGGACGCCGGGCTCGGCGGGATCGTCGCCTGGTACTCGATCATCCACACCCCGCCGGAGCTGCTGCCGGAGGTCTTCGCGGAGTTCGACCGGGTGCTGGCACCGGGCGGCCACCTGCTGCTGGCCTTCCAGGCCGGTGACGAGATCCGGCACATCGAGGAGGCCTACGGCCACACCGTCTCCTACGACGCCTACCGGCTGCGCCCCGAGCACATCGCCGAACTGCTCGGCCGGGCCGGGTTCACCATGCTGGCCCGACTGGTCCGGGAGCCGCTGGGGCACGAGCGCAACCAGCAGGCCTACTTCCTGCTGCGCAAGCCGGCCGCAGCGGAGTGATCACCGTCACTGTGCTCGACGGGGTCCGCCGGGACTAGGGTGCAGGTGACCGTCGAGTTGCCTGGGCAAGGGATCGTGGACCGTGTCTGACCTGGTGGAAGCCGTTCCGTCGGCACCGGGGACCGGAGTACCGGTCCAGGTCCGGCCCGGCCTGTGGGCGGTGTCGCTGCCGCTGCCCGGCCCGCCGCACCGGGTGACGGTCTACGTGCTGGAGACGGAAGCCGGGCCCTACCTGGTCGACGCCGGCTGGGACACCGACCAGGCCTGGCAGGCCCTGGGCGAGGGGCTGGCCGGCCTCGGCACCCGGGTCGAGGAGATCCAGGGCGTGCTGGTCACCCACGCCCACCTCGACCACTACGGCCTGGCGCCGAGGATCCGCGAGGCCTCGGGGGCCTGGGTCGCCCTGCACCCGCTGGACGCCGAGGAACTACCCGGCTACCGGGTCGATCCGGCCGAGCGGCTGGTCGAACTGCTGCGCGGCGCGGGCGCTCCGGACTCGGCGATCGAGTCGGCCGCCGCCGAGCTGGGTCGCGCGAGCGGCCATCGGCTGGCCGGACCGGACGTGCTGCTGGGGGACGGCCGCCGCCCCGACGTCCCCGGCTGGGACCTGACCACCGTCTGGACTCCCGGGCACACGCCCGGCCACCTCTGCTTCTGGGAGCCCCGGCACCGGCTGCTGCTGGCCGGGGACCATGCACTGCCGCGCACCGCCGTGATCATGCACGAGCCGCGCGGCCCGCAGGACGACCCGCTCGGGGACTACCTGGGCTCGCTCGACCGGCTGGAGCAGCTCCGGCCGGACGAGGTGCTGCCCGCCCACGAGCACCGGTACACCGACCTGTCCGGCAGGCTGGACCGGCTGCGCGGCTACCACGCCGACCGGCTGGCGGCCACGGTCGCGCTGCTCGGCGAGGGCCCGGCCACGGCCTGGGAGCTCGCCGGGCGCCAGCGGGCCCGGGGCAATCTGGACGGGCTGCGCGGCTACCCGCTGCATGCCACGGTCACCCGCACCCTGGCCCAACTCGCGCACCTGCGGACGCGGGGCCTGGCCGAGGAGCGGCCGGGCCCGCCGCCGCACTGGGCCCTCACCGCTGCGGCCCGGATCCGGCCGCAGCCGGGCGAGCGCTGCCCGGCCGTGGGCGGCTGAGCTCCCGGCGGCGGCGCTCCGGACCGATCTTCGGTGATCGCCCGGAGAGTTCCCCGTCCCCCTGGATTGCGGCCCCCCGCTGCCCTATCGTTCATGGTGATCCCCAGTCAGCTGCAGTGCGGAGCAGCCTGGTTGACGAAACGGCGCCGGGCAGCGCCTCCATTGGACGGAGCAGGACGACGTGGGTGCCTGGCCGCAGTTGCGCGAAACCCGGACGGTCGGATCGGAGCGGGCGCCGGGAACGGTGATCCGCTGCGGGGTGGTGGACACGATGCTGGCCGACCTGGCGGTGTCGGTCGTCTACTTCTTCGAGAAGGCGCCGCACCAGGAGGTGCTGGCGCTGGGACTGGCCCGGGCACTGGAGCACGTGCCGGTCTTCGCCGGACGGCTGCGCACCGTCGAGGACCGGCTGGAGATCGTCTGTGACGGCTCCGGGGTCCCGGTGAGCAGCTACGACGTCGACGAGACCCTGGCCGAGGCGATGGCCAGGGTCACCCTGCCCGGGGCCGACCTGGTCGACCACATCGACGCCACCCGGGCCCGGACCGGCGACCTGCCGCTGCTGACCGTGCGGATCAGCCGGCTCGCCGACGGCGGGATGGCCCTGGGCTGCTGCTGGCACCATGCGGTCGGCGACATCCAGAGCTTCATGCTGCTGATGCGGACCTGGTCCGCCGTGGTGGACGGCAGGCCGCTGCCGGAGGTCCTGCTGGTCGAGGACCAGGACGCCAACCTCGACCGGGTGCTGCCCGCCGAGGACTCCGGCCGTCCCGGCTTCCGCCTGGTCGACGCCGAGGAGGCGGCCTTCCTGGCCCGGGAGGTGGAGGTCTCCGGGCGGGCCAACCGCACCGTCCAGGTGTACTTCGGGGACGAGGAGATCCGCCGGATGAAGGAGGACTTCATCGGCGAGGCCGGCCGGAAGCTGTCCACCGGCGATGTGCTCGGCGCACACGTGGTGAGCTGCGTCCGGCGGTTGGACGGCGACGAGGAGACCCGGTGGCTGACCCTGCCGGTCAATGTCCGGCGTCCGCTGGACCTGCCGCCGGGCACGATCGGCAACCTGCTCAGTGAGATCCACCTGCCGGTCCCGGGCGGCAGCGCGCCCTACCGGCTGGCGGTCGACATCCGCGAGGCCATCGAGGACTTCACCGGCACACATCTGAACCTCCGGGCCAACACGGACTTCCTGCGGGGCATCGGGCGGGCGCGGCTCGCCGAGTGCGTTCCGCTGGGGTTCGACCCCGCGCAGCGCCGGTTCACGGTCTCCAGTTGGAGCCGGTTCGGCGCCTACGAGATCAGCTTCCAGGGCCGGCAGCCGGTCTTCTTCAGCCCCGCCGCCAACCTCCAGCTCCCCTGGGTCTCCTGGCTGGTGGAAGGCGTGGCGAACACCGGAGCGCTGTGGACCGCGGTCCTGCCGGCCCGCCTCGCCGCCAAGCTGCGCGGCCAGGAGGGACGGGCGCTGCTGCACCGCTTCCGCGCGCCGGAGGACGTCCTGCCCGCCCTGGCCTCGGCCCAGCGGAAGCTGCTCTGAGCCGCAACCCGGGGAACGCCGGAAGCGGCGGGGTGCGGGCCCTGGGGCCCGCACCCCGCCGCGGCGTCGGCGGCCGCGCGGGTCAGCCGGGGAAGGACGCCTCGATCGCCGTCCACAGGTCCACCCGCGCGCGCAGCGCCGTCCGGACCGTGTCCGCGCAGGCCTCCCACTTGGACTGGTCATCGCCGCAGAGGTCGATCAGCATCTGCATCGCCATCGGTGTGTGCTGCTCGCCGTCCACCTCGATGTGGCGGGCCAGGTAGTCCTTGAAGACCGTCAGCACGCCCTCCGCGTCGTCGATCCGGATGACCTGCGCGAACATGTCGGGTATCAGGTCCTCCCGGCCGAAGGCGAAGGCCGCCGCGCGGCAGTGCACCGGGGCGTTCTGGATGATCTCCCAGGTGGTCGAGGTGAAGTCGACGGCGGCCTGCGGCACCTCGGCCGACTTCAGCGCCTCCGGCACGTCGGTGCCCCGGCGGAGCTCCTCCAGGAAGCCGGTGACCGGTCCGGCGTCCGCGCCGGCCAGCCGCATGCCCTCGACATAGAGCTCGAAGTGGCTGGTGTAGCCGTCGCCGAGCTCGTCGCTCTCCTCCACCAGCACGATGTCGTTGATCAGTCGGCGGCTGGCGGTCGGGCCGGCCGGGACCCAGGGCACCTCGACGCAGGTCAGCTCGCGCTGGAGGCTCTTCAGCAGCGACATGAAGTCCCAGACGGCGAAGACATGGCGGTCGAGGAAGGCACGGACATTGGGCAGGCTGTTCAGCCCGGAGTAGACGGAGTGGTCGACGACCTCGCGGCGCAGCGGCTCGATCGCCTGCTGGAGGTAGGTGAGGCCGGGGTGCGAACGGTCCCAGTGGTAACGGTTCTCGGGCATGCGGGGGCTCCCTCTCGGGTCGGGTGGTGCGGGCGGGGTCGGGGTCGTGGGGTTCAGGGCTGTTTCAGCACGGCGTGCAGGGCACGCCGCAGCTGGTCGCGTCCGGGTTGGAGGGCGCGGTCCAGCTGCGGGGCGAAGGGCAGGACCGCTCCGTCCGGACGGGTGATCCGGCGGGGCGGGGCGATCAGCCGCATCTCCTCGGCGGCGGTGGCGACGATCTCGGCGCCGATGCCGCAGCTGCGGTTGGAGTCGTCGATGACGACCAGCCGACCGGTCCGCTCCAGCGAGGCGGCGAGCGCGGTCCAGTCGAAGGGATGGAGGGTCCGGGGGTCGAAGACCTCGACCGAGACCTCGCCGGCCAGCTCCGCCGCGACCGCCAGGGCGTCCTGGACCAGGTGGCCGACGGCGACCACGGTGACGTCGGTGCCGCTGCGGTGGATCCGGGCCCGCCCCAGCGGGACCGGCGCCAGCTCCCGGCCCACGTCCTCGCGCAGGCCGAGCGCGGCGGCCGGGGCGAAGACCACGGTCGGGTCGGGGTCCCGGATCGCCGACAGCAGCAGGCCGTAGGCGTCCGAGGGAGTGGCCGGTACCACGGTCTTCACCCCGGCGTGGGCGAAGAGGCTGTACGGATGGTCGGAGTGCTGGCCGGCCCAGCCGTCCCGGGAGCCGGAGCCCGGCACCAGGCAGGTGAGCGGCACGCCCGCCGCACCGCCGGTCATCAGCGAGAACTTGTGCGCCTGGTTGACCAGTTGCTCGAAGACCAGGAACAGCAGCGAGGGGATCTGGAACTCGACCACCGGACGGCGGCCGGCCAGGGCCGCGCCGACGGCCATCCCGGTGAAGCCCTGCTCGGAGAGCGGGGCGTCCACCACCCGGCCGGGGCCGAACCGCTGCTGGAGCCCGAGGGTCGGCCCGGCCAGCCCGGCGCCGACGTCCTCGCCCAGTACGAAGACCGCCGGGTCCTCGGTCAGCGCGTCGGCCAGGGCCCGGTTGAGGGCCTTGGTGTAGGAGAGCAGGCTCACCGGGTCGCCCCCGCTCGCGGGCACAGTCCGTCGGCGTAGAGGTGGTCGAGCGCCCCGGCCGGATCGGGGTGCGGATCGGCCAGGGCCCGGCGCTCGGCCTCGGTCAGCTCCGCCTCCACCGCCGCGTCGATCCGCTCGCGCTGCCCCTGGTCGAGCAGCGCCGCTGCGCGCGGCAGCGGGTCCCGGCCGCGCCAGTCCTCGACCTCCTCGGCGGTGCGGTAGTTCAGGCGCATGCGGCGCTCCATGGTGTGGTGTCCCTCGAAGCGGTAGGTCCGGCACTCCAGGAAGGCGGGGCCGCCGCCCGTGCGGGCCCGGTCCACCGCCCGGACGGCGGCCTGCCGGACGGCCTCGGTGTCCATGCCGTCGACCGCCGTGCCCGGGATGCCGAAGGCCGCCGCCCGGCCCAGGGCGCTGCCGGCCACCGCGACCGTGCTCGGCAGGGTGGTCGCATAGCCGTTGTTCTCGCAGACGAAGACGGTCGGCAGCTGCCACATCGCCGCGAGGTTGAGGGACTCCAGCAGCACCCCCTGGTTGAGCGCCCCGTCGCCGAAGAACGACACCACCACTCGCTCCTCGCCCGCCGCCCGGGCGGCCCAGGCCGCGCCGACGGCGATCGGTGCGCCCGCGCCGACGATGCCGTTGGCGCCGAGGATGCCGAGCGAGAGGTCGGCGGCGTGCATCGAGCCGCCCCGGCCGCGGTTCAGTCCGGTCTCCCGGCCCAGGAGTTCGGCCAGCATCCGGTACGGGTCGGCGCCCTTGGCGAGGACGTGGCCGTGGCCCCGGTGGGTGCTGGTGATCCGGTCCTGCGGCAGCAGCGCGGAGCAGACGCCGACGGCGACGGCCTCCTGACCGATGTACGGATGGATGCCGCCGACGATCGCCCCGGACCTGACCAGCGCCAGCGCCCGCTCCTCGAAGGAGCGGATCAGCCGGAGCATCCGATAGCGGTCGGCCGGGGTCTCCAGGTCGGCGGTGTGACGGAGGGTCACACCGACCCCTGCCAGATCGTCGGGCAGATCTCCGGGTCCGCGTAGTCGGGCAGTCCGTCGGCCGCGCGGCGGACCACGACGTCGTGGTTGTAGACGACGGTGCTGCCGTCGGCCCGGGTGTACCGGCGGTAGTGGTTGTCGCCGTCCTGGAGGTGCAGCGAGACCGCGCGGCGCGGGTCGGCGGCCAGATTGGCGCCGCTGCCGTGGTACGTCCGGCAGTGGTGGAAGCTGACGTGGCCGCGCGGGATCACGACCGGGACCTTGCGCACCTCCTGCCCGTTGAAGCGGGCGTTCTCGGTGAGCAGGGCCTCCAGCTCGGAGCGGTCGCGCCGGGCGAAGTGGCGGCTGGAGTCCTCGCCGGTGTCGAGCTCGCGCCAGCGGTGGCTGCCGTCGACCATGGTGATGGTGCCGTTCTCCACCCCGCAGTCCCGGAACGGGACGAAGGCCGTCAGCATCCGTTCCGAGCTGCAGGTCTGCCAGTAGTGCCGGTCGAAGTGCCAGGGCACCTGGTTGCTGGGTTCCTCCGGCACCGGCGGCTTGTAGATCAGCGTGGCCTGGAAGACCCGGATCTGCTCGGCCCCGGCCAGCAGCGCGGCCACCGCGCCGACCAGCGGGTTGCGCAGGATCGCGCCGATGGCGTCGCTCTCGTAGTGGACGTAGTCGTTGTGCCGCTGCACCGGGCCGTGCGCGGGCTCCCAGGCGGCCAGGTTCGGCGGACGGACCGCCAGGGTGCGGTCGCGGTGGCCCTCGTAGTACTTCTCGGTGGCGTCCTGGAGGGTGTCGAGCTCCTCGTCGGAGAACAGCCGGCGGGAGAGGTACCAGCCGTGCTCGCGGTAGCCGGCGACCTCCTCCGGGGTGGGCATCAGGGCACGTTCGGCCTCGGTGAGTGCGAAGACCTGACGGTCGGTCATGGGGGCTCTGCCTCCTCGGGTGCGGATCTGCGGGACGGGTGGCATCCGCTACGCGGGCTGGGGCTGGGCTCGGGGTGCGTCGGCGTGCTGCCGCTCGACGGCCTCGTACAGCGCCTTGATGTTGTTGGTGCCGAAGCTGCCGGCGCCCCGGCGCTCGACCAGCTCCAGGAAGAAGGTGCCCCTGGGGTGGGTCGAGCGGGCGAATATCTGGAACAGCTGGCCCCCGTGGTCCTGGTCGACCAGCAGGTCCAGCTCGCGGAGGGTGGGCAACGGGATGGCGGTCTCCCCCAGGCGGGCGGCCAGCCCGTCGTAGTAGGCGCCGGGGGTGCGGAGGAACCCGACGCCGCGCGCCCTGAGGGTGCGCACCGCCCCGGCGATGTCGGCGGTGCCGAAGGCCAGGTGCTGCACCCCGGGACCGGCGTTGGCGTCGAGGAAGGTGTCGATCTGGCCGGGCTGACGTGCGGTGTCGGGCTCCAGCAGGGTGAAGGTCACCCGGCCGGAGGGGCTCTGCACCACGCTGGAGTCCATCGCCTGGGCGCCGACCTCGATGTAGTCGCCGAAGATCCGTTCGAGGCCCAGTGCCGCCTCGCAGAACTGCACCGCCGGGGCGAGCTCGCCCGAGGGCACGCAGACGGCCACGTGGTCGAGGAGTTCGAGCAGCGGGTCGGCCGGGGCGTCCCCGGCCGGCCCGGCCGCGTCGGGGGTGTCCGTGTCCGGGGTGTCCGTGTCCGGGACCAGGCGCAGCGCGACGTCGCCGAAGCCGGCGATGAGCCCCGGCTCGCCGAGTTCGCGGGCCCCGTGCCGGAGGGCCCGGGCCAGCGAGGCCGCCGGGTCGGTGCAGCCCAGCGCGATCACCGCGACGCCGTCGCCGTGCCGCCGGACGAACTCCGCCACCGGATGGTCCGCGCGCAGGGCCGAGCTGAGCGTGATCCGGATGCCGCCCTGGCGGAGGTGGACGCGATGCACCCCGGGCGGGGCGTCCGGCCCGCCGTCCCGCTCGGCCGGGTCGTGGTCGAAGCCGAGGCCGGTGACGAGTTCGGTGGCGTACGCCTCGGCGTCCGCGCAGTGGAATTCGACATGGGTGATGCCCTGGACGGTCAACGGAGCTCCCCGGACTGGTCGGCTGTTGCTGGGTGCCTGCTGGTGCTGGTGGACGCCGGACCGAAGACCAGGCTGAGGTTGTGGCCGCCGAAGGCGAAGGAGTTGGAGAGCGCGGCCCCCGGCGCGACCGCCCTGGCCGGCCCCCGGACGTGGTCCAGGTCGCAGGCCGGGTCGGGGCTCTCCAGGTTGAGCGTCGGCGGCAGCAGGCCCCGGGACAGCGCCAGGACGGTCACCGCCGCCTCGACCGCCCCGGCCGCGCCCAGCAGATGGCCGGTGGCGCCCTTGGTGGAGCTGACGGCCGGCTGCCCGCCGCCGAAGACCGCGCGCAGCGCCGAGGCCTCGGCGGTGTCGCCCAGCTTGGTGCCGGTGCCGTGGGCGTTGACATAGCCGATCTCGGCCGGGGCCAGCCCGGCCGAGGACAGCGCCGCGCGCATCGCGTCGGCCGCGCCCTCGCCGTCGGGACGGGGCATGGTCGGGTGGTGGGCATCGGTGGAGGCGCCCCAGCCGGTGAGGTCGGCGTAGCCGGCCGCGCCCCTGGCCTCGGCGTGGGCGGCGCATTCGAGCACCAGCACGGCGCTGCCCTCACCCAGGACGAAGCCGTTCCGGCGGCTGTCGAAGGGCCGGCTGGACTGCTCCGGATCGGACCAGCCCTGGGCCAGGGCCCGGGAGTTGGTGAAGGCGGCGGCGATGGTCGGGTGCAGCGAGGACTCGGTGCCGCCGCAGACCACCACGTCGGCCTCGCCGGCCCGGATCAGCCGCAGCCCCTCGGCGACGGCCTGGGCCCCGGCGGCGCAGGCGGTGACGATGGTGGAACTGAAGCCCCGGATACCGTGTTTGATGGCGATCCGGGCGGTCGCCATATTGGAGAGCATGCCGGGCAGGAGGTAGGGACTGACGCCGGGGCGACCGCGTTCCAGCCTTCGGTGCGACTGCTGTTCGAAGGTCTGCAGTCCGCCGCCGCCGGTCGCCAGCACCACGGCGGTGCGGTGCGGGTCGGTGTCCCGGCCGACCACGATCCCGGCGTCGGCGAGGGCGTCGTCCGCGGCCGCGAGGGCGAGCAGGACGAAGCGGTCCACGCAGCGGGTCTCCTTCGGCGGCAGCACCTCGCTGCCGTCGATGGCCGGGGCCACGCCGGCCGCCTCCAGCCAGCCGTGGGCCGGATGGCCCTCGACCGGCGCGGTGATCCCGCAGCGACCGGCGGTCAGCGCGTCGAAGAACTCGCCGGGCTTCCGGCCCAGCGGGGTGACCAGGCCGATCCCGGTCACCACGGCGGCCCGGCCCACGGCGCGGCTCATGAGGCGACCAGAGCGGCGGACGGCACTGCGCCGGAGGGGGACGTGGTCACGGCTTCGAGGTGCTGCTGACGGAGCAGCACCTTGCGGACCTTGCCGGTCGGGCCGAGCGGGATCCGGTCGGCGGGTACCACCAGGACCTGGCGGACGGTGGCGGCGGTGGGCCCGTCGAGGGCCGCCGTCACCTCCTCGGTCCGGTCGGCGTCCGGATCGGCGCCCGGGTGGAGCTGCAGCAGGACGTCGGTGACCACCCGCTCGCCGTCGCGGAAGGCGACCACGGTGCACTCCAGGATGTCGGGGCAGCTGGCCAGCACCCGCTCCTCCGACATCGCGGTGAACAGCCGTCCGCCGTCGCCGAGCCGGACCGAGTCGACGGCCCGGTCGACGTGGTAGTAGTAGCCCTCCGGGTCGCGGAAGACCAGGTCGCCGGTGAGGAAGTAGCCGCGGACCCGGGTCCGGTGGGTGGTGGCCGAGTCGTTCCAGTAGCCCAGGGCCAGGGTGGGGGAGCGGGTGCCGAGCTCGCCCACCTGGCCGTCGCCGAGCGCCTCGCCGTCGGGGCCGAGCACCGCGCAGTCGACGAAGGCGTGCGGTCGGCCGATGCAGCGGCCGTAGCGCTCGGTCCCGGGACCGTGGGTGATGAAGAAGTGCGAATGGCCCATCTCGGTGGAGCCGAGGCCGTCCACGAAGAGCGAGCCGGGGACCCGGGTGCGCCCGGCGCGGGTGACCGTCTCGCGGGAGCCGGCCGCGATCAGCCGGCGGATGTGGGCCTCGTGCGCGCAGTCCCCGGTGTTCCACCAGAGCGCGACGCTGTCGAGCCGGCGGGCGCCCAGATCGTGCCGGGCGAGGTCGGACCAGGTGGCGGCGAAGCCGATGACCCCGCGCGGCTCCCAGCGCTCGATGGCGTCCAGGACCGCGGCCCCCGACTGCTCGGACAGCAGGGCGATCTCCGCCTGGGTGCTGAGGGCGAGGTTGACCGCGATCAGGGTGGCCGCGTGCGGGGCCGGCAGGGCGCTGAGCATCCGCTCGGAGCCCTGCGGACGCGGCAGGGCGAGCCGGTGGCGGATGGCGGCGTAGAGGCTCGCGTGCGAGTGCAGCACGGCTTTGGGCAGGCCGGTGGTGCCGGAGGAGTGGGTGATCGCGACCGGGTCCTCGGACCAGTGCGGGTAGGGCGCCGGGGCGCTGTCCGGGTCGGCGTCCGAGCCGAGCGAGCCGACCGGCGGGAGCAGCGGCGCGCCGGGATCGTGCTCGGCGAGCAGGTCGGCGTGGGCGGGGTCGGTCAGGATGCCCACGGCGTCGAGCCGGCGGATGTAGCGGGCGGCGCGCTCGCCGTCGAGGTTCGGGTTGAGCAGTGCCGGGATCGCGCCGATCCGGGCCAACGCGAGGAAGGAGAGTACGTGATCCGCGGCGCTAGTCGTGTACACTACAATCGGATCACGGGGAGCGACCCCGAGTGCGTGCAGTGCCGCTGCGCGCGCCCGGACGGCGCGGTCCAACTGGCGCAGGGTGAACGGGAACCAGGCGGGGTGACCGTCCACCGGCGTGTCGAAGGTCAGCAGCGGTTCGTCCAGGCCCAGGCCCAGGGCGATCCGGCGGGTGAGCACATTGGCTGCGCCGACCTCCGGGTCGTCTGCCAGCAGGGCACGGATACTACGGATACTCATGGCGGCGGGTCCCTCCCACGGCGGTGTCGGTCACGGTCGGTCGGTCGGAGTGGATCGGTCAGGGTTGGGGAGTGTCCGGGCAGGCCGGAACGATCCCTGGCGTGCCCTGGCATTGCATGGCGGAACATGGCAGAACGGGATGGTGCGGAGGCAGGGCGGCGGCCCGGGTCAGGCCCTGGCGAGGAGGGCGGCCACGGCCCGGTCGGGGCACCGGCGGTCCTCGGTCTGCTCGGCGGAGATCACCAGCACCTGGTCGGCGTCGCCGTCCGCGAGCAGCAGTGCTGCCAGTTCGAGGGCGTCGACCGGGAGTTCGCCGGGGACGGCGGGTGTCGTCGGGGCGACGGCCACCACCGGGCCGGTGAGCTGCCAGCGGGCGGCGAGGTGCCCCAGCACGGCGTTGGGATTGGACTGGAAGAAGAGCAGCGGCGGCACCCGTCCGCCGGAGGCGGCCGCGGTGTCGATGGCACGGGCGGTGGCTCGGTCGCCGCTGCTGCTGGCGAGCAGCAGCGCCGTCCTGGTCGGTGCGGGCGGCACCGGTCGGTCCGGGCCCAGGTGGGTCCGGAGGCAGCGCTCGGCCGCCACTGCCACCAGCGGGCTGAACGACGAGGCGGTGAACCCGGCCAGCGGGGGCAGTTCGGTGTCACCGGGTTCGGGCCAGCCGCCGCGGGCCAGGACGCGGACTGCGGTGGCGGTGGTCATGGGGCGGCCACCAGGAGCGCCGTGTTGGCGCCGCCGAAGGCCGAGTTGAGGCTGAGCGCGTAGCGGGGGTGGGCTTCGCGCGGCCCCTCCAGTACCAGGTCGAGGCCGCAGTCCGGGTCGGGACCGAGCCAGCCGGCGTTGACCGGGAGCAGACCGCTCGACAACGCCGAGATGGTGACCGCGAGTTCGAGCAGCGCCGAGGCTTCGAGCGCATGCCCGTGCACGGACTTGCTGGAGCTGACGGGCAGTCGGCCGGTATGTCGTCCGAAGGCCCGGTGCAGGGCGGCGGCCTCGGCCCGGTCCGCCAGCGGCGAGCCGGTGCCGCCCGCGTTGACGTAGCCGACCTCCTCCGGCGCGACGCCCGCCCGGGCGAGCGCGGATTCGGCGGCCAGGGCCAGGGCCCTGCCGTCGGGTGCCGGACGGCAGACGTGGTGCGCGTCGCCGGACCGGCCCCAGCCGGCGATCCGGGCCAGGACCGGTGCCCCGCGCCGCTCGGCCGCCGCCTCGTCCTCGATGACCACGGCCACGGCCGCGTCCCCGAGCAGGGTGCCGGTGCGTCCGGCGCTGAAGGGTCGTAGGGAACCGTCGCGGGCGAGTGCCCGGCCGGCGTCGAAGGCCGCGAAGACGCCGGGCCCCACCAGGTGCCCGGCGGCGACCAGCACCCGGCTCCGGTGTCCGGCGGAGACCAGGGCCGCGGCGTCGGCCACCGCGGTTCCGGAGGCGACACAGGCGCCGGTGTAGACGCGGGTGACGCCGCCGAGGCCCCGACGGGTGGATGTCGCCTCGCCGACCCGGTCCGCCACCGCCCGGGTGTTGAGGTCGCTGTGCAGGGCGAGCAGCAGCGGGGTGGTGTCGGCGTCCTCCGGATCGGCCTGCCGCCAGGCCTCATCGATGACGTCGAGCACCGCGTCCGCGAGCTGCGGCGGGTCGGGCAGGAGGGCGGCCCGGTGGGTCCGCCGACCGCCGGTGTCGAAGCGGGTCACGGTGTCGAACGCCGGTGTGCCCAGGCCGACCGCTGCCGCCAGCGGGTCGATGCCGTGGCCGCAGGCGCTGCGGACTCCGAGACCGGTCACCACGGGTCGGGCGCGTGGTGGCGCGTGACTGCTCATGACCGCGCGGCTCCAGGGTCGGCGCCGGTGTCGGCCCCGGAGCCGACTGCGGCGAGGCAGGCCTCGCGCAGCAGCTCGACCGCGTCGTCGACGCTGCGGACCGCGTCGAGACGGTCGTCGGACAGCTCTGCCTCCACTCCGTACTGCTGCTCGAATTCGGCTATGAGCCAGGTGAGTTCAAGGGAGCCGAGTTCCTCGGGAACACTCTCGGGGGAGCGGTCGCCGAAGGCGGCGAGCATCCGCAGGACGTCGGCCCGGCCCGGGGGCAGGCTCACGCAGCGCTCCCGGCGGTGGCCGAGGCGGAGGCGATCCGGGCGGCGACGTCCTTGGTGAACTCGTCGAGGGTCATCAGTGCGGTGCCCTCCATGTCGTCGAGGTCGAACTTGACCCCGTACTCGTCCTCGACCTGGACCGAGAGGTCGGCCAGGGCCAGGGATTCCAGGTCGAGCCCGGCGGGCCCGAGGTCGGTGTCGCCGGTGACCTCGGAGACGTCGTAGTTCATCTCGGCCAGCGCGGTGAGGACGAATTCGCGGATCCGGTCCTGCATGGTCAGCTCCTTGTGCGGTGATCGGACGTGCTCGGGCGGGAACGGGGCGCGGGAATCGGGCAGCACCGGCCGCCGGCCGGGCGGCCGGTGCGGTGCGGAGGTGCCGGATTCCGGTGCGGGTGCGGGTGCGGGTGCGGGGCGGTGCGGTGCGGGGGCGGTGCGGTACGGAGGGCTCAGCGAGCGGCCGGCGTGGCTGCGGCCTCGGCGGCGGACCGGAGCCCGCTCGGGTCGCGCAGCAGCTTGCCGGTGGCGGTGCGGGGCAGTGCGGGCAGGAGGACGAGGCGGCGCGGGCGTTTGTACGCCGCCAACTGCCGGGCCAGCTGCTCGTGGATGGCGGCCGGCTCGGCTCCGGGTTCGGCGGCCAGGTAGGCCTCGATGACGCCGCCGGTGAGGACCACCACGGCCTCGTGCACCTCGGGGAGCGCGGCGAGGGTCTGCTCGACCTCGGTCAGGTCGACCTTCAGCCCGCCGACCGAGACCTGTGAGTCGCGGCGGCCGAGCACGGTGAGCAGTCCGGTGCCGGGGTCCAGCGCCGCCGCGTCCCTGGTGTGCAGCCAGCCGTCGGACCAGCGGCCGGAGTCGGCGCCGCCCGGGTAGGGCGAGGCTTCGGTGCGGATGTCCAACTCGCCCTTCTGCAGCCGGAGGTGCATCCCGTTGACCGGTTCCACCCGGGGGTGCCGGCTGCCGCTCAGGTCGGTGGCGATGACGCCGGTCTCGGTCATCCCGTACATGGTGCCCAGGGGAACGCCGTAGCGGGCGGCGAAGGCGGCCGGCAGGGTCGGCCGGACCAGTTCCCCGGCGACGATCATGCGTCGCAACTGCGGCAGCGGCGGCGGCGCCTGGACCCCGGCCAGGAGTTCGGCGTGGAACGGCACCCCGATCAGGGTGGTGGGCCGGTCGTCCGCGGCGACGGCCGCCAGGATGCCCGCAGCGGTCATCCGCTCCGGGACGCTCAGCGGCGCCCGCGAGTACAGGCTGTTCAGCAGCCCGCCGACCAGTCCGAGGACGTGCACGACCGAGGAGAGCAGCACGACCCGCTCGCCCTCGCCGGGGAAGTCCTTGAGCCTTGCGTAGCAGTCGAGTTCGCGGAGCAGGTCGGTGGCGGTGCGGCCGATCACCTTGGACGGGCCGGTGGAGCCCGAGCTCAGCTGGATCAGTGAGTGCGGGGTCCGGGCCGGTAGCCCCTCCGGTCGCGCCAGGGCGACCGGGGTCACCTCGGCGAAGCCGCGGAGCGTCGCCGAGGGGCGGTGCGCCGACTGGACCAGGACCTGTGGCTGCAGCCGGTCGAGCGCGAGTCCCGTCTCGTGGTCCGTCAGCCGGTGGTCCAGGAGCATGACCTGGGACTCCTGCTGCCAGGCGGCGAGCAGCGAGACGACGAAGCCCAGCGAGGGCGGGAGCCGCAGGGCGACGGTCCCACCGGGCGCCAGGCCGGCCGCGGCCAGGCGGCCGCGCTCGTCGGCGACCAGCCGCCGCAGTGCGCTGCGGGCGACGGGCGCCTCGAAGCGCAGACACGCCTCGTCGCCGGGGCCGGCCAGGAGGAACAGCTCCACCCAGCCTTCGGGGGCCAGGGCGGGAAAGGGGGGAGGGGCAGAAAAGCCGTTCAACGCCACTCCACGCATCGAGGAGGGAAATATGGACGTCGGTTCACAAGCAGTGCGGTCAATTCCGAATGCAGAGACTTGCACAGACGAACCGTCAAATCAAGGTCTATACCAATGTGGTCCAGACCTCCTACGCTGACCCGTCGGGACCTGCCCGAGCGCGGCCGTCCGGGAATGGGGACCGATGGCACCGTTCGCACTTCCGGAGTTCGAGCGCTCGGCACGGGCCTGTCCCCCAGAGGTGGCCGCCGCGCTGCCTCCGCACATTCCCGCGCTGCTCGACGGCGGGGTGCGCAGCGGCGCCGACACCGTCCTCGCCCTCGGAGTCCGTGCCGTCCAGGTCGGCCGACCTGCCCTCCGGGACCTCGCCACTGGCGGGGCTGCGGGCGTGACCGCCGTGCTGGAGCTGCTGCGGGCCGCACTCGAAACCGCGATAGCCCTGTTGGGCGCCCCTGGCCGACCGACCAGGACCGCGGCGCGCCGACTCCGGCCGCCGCCACAGCCGTACCACCACCGACACAGAGGACGGAACGCCAGAGATGACCAAGCGGGACGCATTCCCCGGCTGGGACTGGGACGACCCCGACGGCCTCGCCCGTGAACTCGACGCCTTCAGCGAACGAGTGGCCGGCTGCGAGAAGTTGGAAGCGACGGCCGAGAGCGTGCCGTACGACCGGGACGACTTCCTGGCCCTCGGACTCACCGGGATCGAGTTCGCGGCCTTCAGGACCGCCCACCCGGAGGGCCTGGGCACCGACCTGGCGGTGCTCCGCAGCGCCGACGGGACCAATGCCAGCCGACCCGGGACGCTCTACCGGGTCGACGGCGACCGCTGCTTCACCCAGCTCGACATCTCCGAGCCGCTGCCCTTCGCCGACGCCAGCGTCGACTGGGTCTACGCCGAGCACCTGATCGAGCACGTCACCCTGCCGGTCGCGGTCGGCTGGCTGCGCGAGGCCCGGCGGGTGCTGCGCCCCGGCGGCGTGCTCCGGATCACCACCCCCGACCTGGCCCGCTACCTGAACGGCTATGTCACCGAGGACGGCTTCCTGGCCCGGCACCGGCGCCGGCTCGGCATGCTGGGCTTCGGCCCGCCGATGCCCGAGCGCAAGGCCTTCCTGGTCAACCAGATCTTCCGCTACTTCGGGCACCAGTGGATCTACGACCTGGACGAACTGCGGCACGTCCTCGGCCTGGCCGGGTTCGACCTGGCGGCGATCCGCTCCTGCGGCTACCGTCAGGGCGTCCGCCCTGACGTCGCCGACCTGGACACCGCCTTCCGCACCGACGAGACCATCTACGTCGAAGCCGACCGCTGACCCGCCGCCCCCGCGGCACCCGAGCCCAGCTGCGCCCGCCCTCCGACGCGCCCGAACCCAGAACAGGTGGACCAGACAACCATGCCCCTCCACCCTCAGGCCCTCGCCGTGCGGGAGCAGCGCGCACGCACGGGCGCGCCGCCCCTCCACACCCTGACCCCGGCCGAGGCCCGGCGATGACCGGCCCCCGGACCGACGCCCTGCCCGACGCCCCGCCCTCCCCGGCCACCACCGGATCGCCCGCGCCCGTTCCGCTGCTCCTGGGCGATCTGCACGGCTCGCTCTCCGATCCGCTGCTCGACGCGATGACCTTCCTGAACGAGGTCGTCTCACGCTTCCCGGACGCCCTCTCCTTCGCGCCCGGCCGCCCCTACGAGGGCTTCTTCGAGCCCGAGGACATCCACGGCCACCTGGACGCCTATCTGGAGCACCTGCGCGAGCGCGGCCTGACGAGGGAGCAGATCCGCGGCGCGCTGTTCCAGTACGGGCCCACCAAGGGCATCGTCGCCGACCTGGTGGCCCGCACCCTGGCCAATGACGAGGGCCTGGAGGTACCGGCCGAGTCGCTGGTGCTCACGGTCGGGGCCCAGGAGGCCATGCTGCTGGTGCTCCGGGCCCTCTGCGCCACCCCCGAGGACGTCCTGCTGGTCAGCGCGCCCTGCTACGTCGGGGTCACCGGTGCGGCGCGGCTGCTCGACCTGACCGTGGTCCCGGTCCCCGAGGGGCCCCTGGGCGGACCGGAGCCGGAGGCGGTCGCGGCGGCGGCCCGCGCGGTCCGGGCGGGCGGCGGCCGGCCCCGGGCGCTCTACGTGGTCCCGGACTTCGCCAACCCCTCCGGCGCCAGCATGCCGGTCCCGGCCCGCAGCCGGCTGCTGGAGGTCGCGGCCGAGGAGGGGCTGCTGGTGATCGAGGACAACCCCTACGGATTCTTCGCCCGCGAGCCCGGCGAACGGCCCACCCTGAAGCGGCTCGACCGGGACCGGCGGGTGGTCTACCTCGGCTCCTTCGCCAAGACCTGCTTCCCCGGGGCCCGGCTCGGCTACGTGGTCGCCGACCAGGAGGTGCTGGCGGCGGACGGCCGCCGCTCGCTGCTGGCCGACGAACTCGCCAAGCTCAAGAGCATGACGACGGTCAACACCCCGGCGCTCAGCCAGGCCGTGATCGGCGGGATGCTGCTGCGGAACGACTGCCGGCTGCGCCGGGCCAACGCCCGCGCCACGGCCTTCTACGCGGCCAATATGGACACCCTCCTGCAGGCGCTGGAGCGGCACTTCCCCGAGCCGCTGCGGACCCGGCTGGGCATCCGCTGGAACCGGCCGGAGGGCGGCTTCTTCGCCGTCCTGGAGGTGCCCTTCGCCGCCGACACGGCGGCGCTGGAGCGCTGCGCCCGCGATCACGGGGTGCTCTGGACGCCGATGGGCGACTTCTATCCGGACGGCGGCGGAGAGCGCCGACTGCGGCTCTCCTGCTCCTCCTTGACGCCGGTTCAGATAACGGCCGGGATCGCCAGGTTGGCCCGGTTCGTGCTCACCGAGGCGGGCTGAGCGGGCAGGCCCCGGCGACGGGCGAACGCCGGAGGGGCCGTGCAGCCGCTGCACGGCCCCTCCGGCGTTCCCGGGGCCACTACCGCACCCGGGTCGAGAACAGCCGGGCGGACCAGAACACCGCGGCCACGGTCAGCAGCCCCACGATCAGCAGGCTCTGCCACACCGAACTGTCGGCCGGGTGGCCGGAGAACAGTGCCCGCATGCCCTGCACGGCCCAGTAGAAGGGGTTCCACCGGGCCACGCCGCGCAGCCAGGCGGGGGCCAGCGCCAGCGGCAGCAGCACCCCGGAGAGCAGGGCGATCGGCTGGGCCATGGTGTTCACCACCGGGGCCAGCGCGGAGTCGTTGGGGACCATCAGCGCGATGCCGTAGGAGATCGCCGAGGTCATCAGCGCGAGCAGGGCCAGCAGCAGGTAGGCCAGCAGCAGGTCCACCGGCTGCACCCGCAGGCCGAAGGGCAGGGCCAGCAGGGTGATGATGACGGCCTGCACCAGCAGCGCCACCACCTCGCGCAGGGCTCGCCCGAGCAGCAGCGCCAGCCGGCTGACCGGGGTGACCCGGGACCGTTCGACGATGCCCGCCCGCAACTCGCCGAGCAGGCTGAAGCCGGTGAACAGACCGCCGAAGATGACCAGCACGGCCAGCAGTCCCGGCACGTAGATCTGGTAGGTCTCGGCGTAGGTGGTCGCGCCCATCGGGGCGAGCACGGTCTTCAGCAGCGGAGCGAAGAGCAGCAGGTAGAACAGCGGCTGGATCACTCCGACGGCGATCCAGACCGGCGTGCGGGCCATCAGCAGCAGCTGCCGCTGGAAGACGAGCCAGGTGTCGCGGGCAAGCTTCATCGCTATCTCGGCCTCTGCGTTCGATTGCCTCAGGGGTGACAGGGGTGACAGGGGTGACGAGGGCGCCGGGGCGGTTCGGGGCTGCCGGGAGGTCGGGGCTGCCGGGGGCTCAGAGCTGCCGGAGCGAGCGGCCGGTCCTGGCCAGGAAGACGTCGTCCAGGCTGGGGCGCTGCAGCTGGACCGTGCTGGGGACCACTCCCGCCCCCTCCAGGGCGCGGAGCAGGTGCGGGATCGCCGCCGCGCCGTTCTCGACGTACAGCCGCAGCCCGCCGCCCTCCTGCGGCTCCAGCCGGTGCAGGTAAGGCTCCCCGCGCAGGGCCTCGGCGGCGCGGGCCTCCCCGGCGACGGCCTCGGCTCCGGACTCCCGGTCGGTCAGGCCGACCAGGACCACGTCGCCGGAGATCTCCCGCTTCAGCGCCTCGGGGGTGCCCTCGGCGACGATCCCGCCCTGGTCGATGATGGCGACCCGGTCGCACAGGGCGTCGGCCTCGTCCAGGTAGTGCGTGGTGACGAAGACGGTCATGCCCTCGGTCCGGAGCCGGCGGACCTCCTCCCAGACCTGGGTGCGGCTGGGCGGGTCGAGGCCGACCGTGGGCTCGTCCAGGAAGAGCACCCGCGGCGAGTGGATCACTCCGAGGGCGATGTCCACCCGTCGGCGCTGCCCGCCGGAGTAGGTGCTGCAGTGGCGGTCGGCGAAGTCGCCCAGGTCGAAGGACTTGAGCGCACCCTCCGTCTGCTGCTGGGCGTCGGCCTTGCTGCTGCCGTACATCCGGGCCTGGAGCACCAACTCCTCGCGGGCGCTGGCGGCGTCGGTGGTGCCGCCGCCCTGGGCGACGTAGCCGATCCGGCGGCGGACGCCGGCCGGGTCGGCGAACAGGTCGGCGCCGGCGATCCGGGCCGCGCCGCCGTCCGGGCGGATCAGCGTCGCCAGCATCCGCAGGGTGGTGGTCTTCCCGGCGCCGTTGGGGCCGAGGAAGCCGAATATCTCTCCCGCCGGGACGTCCAGGTCGATGCCGCGGACGGCGTCGACGCTGTTGGATCGGCGGTTTTTCCGGGACTGGTAGGACTTACGCAGGCCCTTGGTCTCGATCAACCAGAACTCCCGTGAGGGGATGGGTCGCCGGGGCACCGGGGAAGTCGGGTGCCGGGCGCAACCCTAGGGTCTGCGGCCCCTCGGAAACAATGGCCTAGACCAATGGAATTCCGGCCGCTGACCCCGGCGCCAGCGCCTCCAGTCGGTCGACGGCGGCACCGGCGCCGCCGTTCGCCCGCAGCGAGCCCCCCACCCTGACGGCCGCGGCCCGGAGCCCGGGGTCCTCCAACGCCCGCCGGAGGGCCACTGCCAGGCCGGGTGGACCGACCCGCGGGAAGGGCACCCGCAGGCCCGCACCGGAGGCCGCCAACTGGGCGGCGACGAAGGGCTGGTCGTGCCGGATCGGGGCGGCCACCACCGGGACCCCGTGGCTCAGCGACTCGCCCACGGTGTTCATCCCGCCGTGGCACAGCACCGCGTCCACCTGCCCCCGGCGCAGCAGCTCCAGGATCGGCACCCGCTCCAGCGCGACGGCGTCCGGCGGCAGTCCGGGCAGCAGCTCGGGCGCTGCGGCCACCACCAGTTGCGGCCGGTCGGGACCGGTGCCGCACAACTCGACCGCGCGCAGGGCCCGTCGGTGGAAGTCGGCGCTGACCCCGTCGGCCAGGGTGCCCATGGTCAGCAGGATCCGGCGGCGGCCCGGCTCCAGTCGGTCCCAGGGGAAGCCGGGCACGGCCGGACGGTCCGTCAGCACCGGCCCGACCAGTGCGAAGTGCTCGGGGAACGGATCGGGACCGGTCAGCGCGGGTCCGGTCAGCGCCAGCACCAGCGCCGGGGAGAAGCGGGGGTCGGTGAACCCGGCGGCCGGCAGCCCGGCCCGCTGCCAGAGCCCGCCGAGGTGGTCCAGCATCCAGCGTTCGACCTGCGGCAGCGCCCGGAACGGGCGGCCCAGCTCCATCGCGCCCGGGGCGAGGCTCGCCCAGGCGATCCCGTGCCGGTGGGCGGCGATCGCCCCGGCCGGGGTGTGCTGGTCGACCAGCACCACGTCGGGCCGGAACTCCAGCACGGCCCGGTCCAGCGCCTTCTCGGTGAACCGGGCGTACGGGACGATGAACTTCTCCCACAGCGACCGCAACGCGGCCAGGCCGTGCCCGCCCTGGGGACGCAGCAGCCGGCTGCCGGTGCCCAGCACCTCGGCCTCCGGGCCCAGCAGCGGCCGGAGCACCGCCTCCGAACCGGCCCAGGCGACCCGGTGGCCGCGAGCGGCGAGCTCCCGGCCGATGCCGGCGGCGGGCAGCACGTGTCCGGCCAGCGGCGGGACCACGATCAGGAAGCGGCTCACCGGTCCGCCCCGCCCACGGTCACGGCGGTCGCGGTCGCGGTCGCGGGCCCGGGCCCGGTCGCGCCGGGCGGCAGCAGCTCGCGCTGCAGGTCGGCGACGGTCAGTTCGGCCAGCTGCTCCAGGTCCAGTCGGCCGCGCAGCGCGGCGAGATCGGCCACCGGGCCGTAGCACTCCAGCAACAGACTTCCCAGGGTCGCCAGTTCGCATTCGTCCAGGGCCAGGTCGGCGTCCAGTCGGGCCTGCGGGGTGATCGTTCGGGCCCAGTCCGGTGGTGCCTCGGCCGCGCTGAGCAGCAGCGCGACCAGGTCCGGGCGGACGGGGGCGGGAAGGGATTCGGTTCGGTCCATGGGGAGAGCTCCACCTGCTCGACGGCACGGGGCGGGACCGGCGGCCGGGGCGGGGGATCTTGTGCGGCCTGCCGGTCGCCGGAATACTAGCCCGGGTGACCGCACTGGAGGCAGTGGCTGTCCACCTGCCCCGACACACCGAGCCCATCGAGGCGGTGGGGGCGCGCATCGGACTGACCCCCCGTCAACTCAGACTCTTCCGCCGCTTCCACGGACTGGACCGGGTACGCCTGGATCCGGACGGGACGCTGCTCGACCTGCTCACCGGCGCCGTGGACGCCCTGCCCGAACTGCGCGGACAGGAACACCGGGTCCGCTTCGTGCTGCACGCCCGCAGCATGCCGGTGGCCGTGCCCTATCCGCTGAATCCGCTGCACCGACTGCTCGAAAGCCGTGGCCTGGCCCATGCCAACGCCTTCACGGTGACCCACCACGCCTGCGCCGTCGGCCTGCTGGCGATCGACCTGGCCGGGAGGCTGCTGGCCGGTGATCCCGATCCGCAGGCCCTCGCCCTGGTCCTGGCCGGCGAGAAGACCTTCACCAGGGACGCCCAACTGGTGCCGGAGACCGCCATCTTCGGCGAGGGAGCGGCGGCCTGCCTGGTCCGCGCCGAGGGCCCGCGCGACCGGGTGCTGTCCTACGCGGTCCGGCACCGGCCCGACTTCGACGGGCGGCTGGCCGAGGACCCGGCGCTGCTCACGCGCTACCAGCGCGACTACCCGGAGACCATGGCCGAGGCCATCACGGCCGCGCTCGACCAGGCCGGGACACAGCTCGCGGAGCTCGCCCTGCTGCTGCCGCACAACGTCAACGAGGTCTCCTGGAAGGCGCTCTGCCGCCGTCTCGGGTTCCCGCTCGACAAGCTGGTGCTGGACAACGTGGCCTCGGTCGGGCACAGTTTCGCAGCGGACGCCCTCATCAATCTGCACACGGCCGCCACGCGGGGCCTGCTGCAGTCCGGCGACCGCTACCTGATTGCCGCCTCAGGTATCGGTGCCACCTTCTCGGCCATGGTCGTCGAGCACTGACGCACCGTCGGTCCGCCCGGATCCGACCGGGCCCTCCCGAGGCCGCACCGGGAAACCCCCGGGAATCCTCGTCAGCACCAACGCCCCGACACCCCAGCTCGCCTTCGCGCCGCCACGCCCGCCCGCAGCCGCCTGCGCCGGTGGGCGCCGCCCCGGCGTGCCCCATGCCGTTCGGCGCCGGCCCTCGCAGCCCGCCGGCCCCTCACTCCGCCAGTACGACAGGACGGGAGCACATCCATGGAAGACACCGCAGTCCAGAGCAAGGTCCAGCACGACATCGAATTGCGCGGCAGGGTCTTCGCCGGCATCGGCGAGCTCCTGCCGCGGGTACTGAAGCGCGACCTGCCGGAGGTACCGGAGAACGCCTGCCTCTTCGACGACCTCGGGCTGACCTCGGCCGGGACGCTGGAGCTGATCCTGGAGCTGGAGGAGTCGCTGGACCTCCAGGTCGACGTGGAGGAGATCGGTGAGGACGACCTCCGCTCGGTCGCCAGCCTGGCGGACTTCATCGCCGGGCACGTCATCGTCGAGGACTGACCCGTGCCGTCGGCCCGGCCCGGCGGCTCCGGCCTGCGCATCGCGAACGTCCTGTCCCGGGAGTTCACGGGCCGGTCGGAGACCTCGCTGGATCCGGACCTTCGGGTGTTCGTCACGGACCTGACCCGGCCGTACGGGATCCCGCTGCGCGAGGACCTGCTGCGGCAGGGTGTCGGGCACTCCTACGGGGAGATGGCCGAGGGCCTGCTGCGGGAGGCCCTGGCCCCGGACGAACCGGTGGACCTGCTGGTCCTCGCCTTCTCGGCGCCGGACGTCCGTCCCGGCCGCTCGACCGCCGTCCACCTCAGCAGCTTCTGCCCCGGCTCGCCGCTGGCCTTCGCCATCTGCGACCAGGGCGCGGCCGCGGCCTTCACCGCGCTCCGGATCGCCGCGGACTCCGTCCGCGGCGGTGGCTGCGGGAGGGCGGTGGTCCTGGTGCTGGAGCAGTCCGCGCTGCACTACCACCCGGCGGAACCGGAGCCGCTGCCCGACCGGCACTGCGCGGTCGTCCTGGTCTGCGAGCAGGAGAGGGAGACGGGAGTGACGGTGTCCCAGGTCTCGGGCATCCCCGGTGAGTCGGGGGACGGGATGCTGCGCACCCGGGTGGCCGGGCTCGACCGGCGGACCGCCCTGGTCATCGGCCCGCAGTTCGGGCCTACGCCCCCGGAGGCGGTGCGGGCCCGGGCCGGGCAGCCGATGACCGGGGTCTGGGCGGAGCTGGCTGCCCGGCTCCCCGGATGGCGTGCGGAGCGGCGGCCGGTCCTGGTCGCCGACCTGGACCGGCGACTCGGCCGGATGAGCACCCTGCTCATCCCGGCCCCGGCCGCGCTGTGACCGCCGGTGACACCGTGGACCTTCCCGGGCGCGGACGCCCGGTTCGTGGCCTCGGCGGCCACGGACGATGCCAGGGCCCGTCGCTTCACCCGGCTCCGGCGCCGCCGCGAGGCCTGCGTCGAGGTCTTCGGCGGACGCCCGGCCCAGGGGCTGGGACCGCCGCTGGCCGGTCGCCCGGGACCGGACCGGCCTCCGTACACCGATTCCCGCAACCGAGAACGGAACAGCTATGACGGACTCTCAGCCGACCGCTGATCAGCCCACCGTCCTGCCCCCGGGCGAGGCGGTGCTCATCCCGACCGGGGCGGCCGGGGTGGTCCTGGCCTCCGCGCCGTTCGAGGCGGTGGTCGCCCTGCTGCGGCGCGGCATCACCGCGCTCGCCGCAGAGGAGGACTTCCCCCGACTCGCCATTCCGCCGGTGGTGCCGCGCAGCCTGGTCGAGCGGGCCGGCTATGTGAAGGCATTCCCCCAACTCCTGGGCACAGTACACAGTTTCGCAGGCAGCCCGGCGGACTGGAAGCCGCTCTCGGCGCACGCCGTCGAGGGCGGCGGCTGGCACTCGGAGCAGCGGCTGAGCGATCTGGTGCTGCTTCCGGCCGCCTGCTACCCGGTCTACGCGGGGCTCGCCGGACGGGAGTTGACCGATCCCGTGCGGTTCACGGTGGAGGGCCAGTGCTTCCGGCAGGAGGCCACCAGCGAGACCGGACGGCTGCGCAGCTTCCGGATGGTCGAGCTGGTCACCGCCGGCACCGAGGAGCACTGCCTGCGCTGGCGGGGACGGTGGCTGGAACGGGTCACCGGCTGGCTGGCGGAGATGTCGTTGAAGGTGGAGGTCGAGGTCGCGGACGACCCGTTCTTCGGTCCGTCCCGGCGCCTCTTCCAGGCGGCGCAGCGGGTGCAGGAGTTGAAGTTCGAGATGAAGGTCCCGGTGGCCGACGGACTGGTCCAGGCGATCGCCTCGGCCAATGTCCACAAGGACCACTTCGGCGAGGTCTTCGGATTCACCAGCGGCGGCGCGGTCGGCCACACCGCCTGCACGGCGTTCGGCGTCGAGCGGATCGTACTGGCGCTGGTCCAGGCCCACGGCCCCTGCCCGTCGGCCTGGCCGGAGTCGGTCGTCACGGCCATCACCGAACCGAGCTGACGACATGTCATTGAATGACGTCCCGAGAGGTGCAGGTGAGATGAGTCGGACCACACGGACCACGATCCGCTACAGCGGCGGGACCGACGGCAGCGGACCGCTGACGCTGGGTCAGGACAACATGATCCGTTGTATTCTGCGGGACACCCCCGAGCAGATCAACAAGCAGGCCGTCTGGCCGGTTCCGGACGGCACGAGCCTGCCGGCCGCGCTCGCCGCCCTGCGGGCACTGGCTGAGCGGCACGAGTCGCTGCGCACCGTCTTCCCGGCCGGGCCGGACGGCTTCCCGGCCTGCCAGCTGGTCCGCGCCGAGGGCGAGCTCACCGTCACCCTGGTCGAGGCCGGGCCGCTGGAAGACGCTGAACTCGACCTGCTGGCAGATGAGTTGGCGCGGACGGACAATTCCGTCGGGTTCGACCTGGCGGAGGACTTCCCGCTCCGTTTCACCCTGGTGACCCGCGCGGGCGAGCCGGCCCGGCTGGCCGTGGTGGTCAGCCACGCGGGCGCCGACGGCGCCGCGACCGCGCTGCTGGTCCAGGAGTGGCAGGCGCTGGCGGCCGGCAAGGAGCTGCCGCCCGTGGTCGCGCCGACCCCGCTGGCCGTCGCCGCCTCGGAGCAGTCCGGGCTGGGCCTGCGGCGGGGCAAGGCCTCGCTGCGGCACTGGGAGAAGGTGCTGCGCACCTGCCCGCAGGCGGTCTTCGCCGATTCGCGCATCTCCGGCCCGCCGGACCTGGTCTCGGTGCTGATCCTCCGCTCCCGCGAGGCCGCCCGGCACCTGGAGCTGGCCTCCCGGCGGACCGGGGCCACCCCGTCCACCGTCCTGCTGGCGGCCTTCGCCGCACTGGTGGCCCAGCGCGCCGACCAGCACCGGCTGGTGATCGCGGCGCTGTCGGCCAACCGCCACCGGCCCGCGATGGCCGAGTACGTCGGCACCCTGGCCCAGGACGCCTTCCTCGCGGTGGACACCGACGGCGCCGACCTGGACGAGGTCATCGGGCGCACCAAGGCGGCGTCCCTGGCCGGGTACTGGCACAGCACCTTCGACGCCGCCAAGGTCTGGCGGATGATCGAGGACGTCGCCCATCTGCGCGGCTCCCGCTTCGCCCGGCACGTGGTGGTGAACGACCTCAGCCTGACCATCCCCGAGTCCGTGTCCGAGGCGCGTCCGGCGCCGGTGGGAGACCCGGAGATCAGCTGGTTCCCCGACGAGCGGATCCCGGTCCGGCTGATGCTCAATATCGTGCGGGTCGGTGGCTGCCTCGAACTGGCCCTGCTGACCTGCCCGCAGGTGCTGGACCGGGCGGAGACCGAGCAGTTCGTGCGCGGGCTGCTCGCCGTGGTCGAGGCCGCCGCCGAGGGGCCGGTGCCACTGGCCGGCCTGGGTGCGCTCACCGGGGTGGAACCGGGCGTCCGCATCGGCGACTGGCAGCAGGTGGACGGCTCCTGGATCGATCTGGACGCGGTCCGCACGCTGCTGACGGAGGTCCTCGGCGCGGACGTCGGGGTGCGGGTGGAGCTGGTGGACGGCCGACTCGTCGCCCGACTCCGGGTGGACCCGGCCGGTCCGGCGGCGGGGCTCACCCCGGAGGCGGTCCACCGGCTGGTGGTTCCGGCCCTCGGCGGCCGGGACACCGCGATGGCGCCGCACCACTACATCGTGCACGGGGACACCGTGCCGGGGGACACCGCGCACGGGGACACCGTGCCCGGGGGAGCGGCCGGTTCCACGGCGGATCCGGAGCGGCTGCCGGTGATCGCCGAGGGCAGCGGTCGGGACGCGGCCGTCACCGACTGGGAAGCGCTGCTGAACTGACGTCGCCGGGCGCGGGGAGCCGCTCGGTCTCGCCGCCGAAGGCGAGGAAGAGGACCCGGTGGGCCAGCAGCCAGTCGGCGCCGACCCGGTGGAAGGTGTCCTGGTAGTGGCCCACGTTCACCGGCAGCCGGGGCGGCAGCATGCCCCCGGTCCAGCCGTCGACCCGGTAGGTGGTGAAGTAGGAGGTGGCCCGGGCCAGTGTCGGTGACTCCAGGGTGACCAGGATGTTGCCGGTCATCCGGCGGGAGAGCCGGTCGGCGGGGCGGGAGCCGAAGTAGTCGTGCAACGCCTCGCGCCCCTCGATCCGGCGGTCGCCCTCGGGCCACTCCCAGACCCCGTCGGCCGTGAACAGTTCGGCGACGCTGCTCGGTTCGCCCAGGTCGAGCCGGTGCAGGAAGGTGACGATCAGCCGCTCGCAGTCCCGCTCGGCGAGCAGACGGGCGAGCGGGTCGGCCGGATCAGTGGCCCCGGTGGCATCGGTTGTCATCGCCTCTTCCTACCAGCGGGGGGACGGCTGCCGCCATCGGATTTCTCAGCGCGGGAGCGGGGCGTAGTGGGAGGCCACGGCCGGCTGGCCGGTGTAGTTCGGACCGCTGTCCGGGTCGGCGCCGAGGAAGCGGAAGGGGAGGTCCACCGCCCGTCCGCCGGCCAGGCTGAGCAGATGGCGGTGCGGGTCGTACCCGAACCCGGCCGCCCGCAGCGAGCGCAGTATCGGCCGGGCCCCGGGCGAGCCGTCGGCCAGCCGCAGCGAGGCCGGGTCCAGATGCCCGATCAGCAGGCCGTCCGGCGCCAGCCAGGAGGCGGCCCGGGCCAGCAACCCGAGCTTGTCGCCCAGGTAGTGGAGGCCGTGGACGCAGGTCACCAGGGACTGGACGCGCGGCGGCGACCAGGTCGAGAGGGGGGCCACCACCAGCTCCACCCCGGCCGGGAGCGGCTGCGGCAGCAGCGGTCCGACCAGGTCGACGCCGGTCAGCACGCTGCCCGGAGGCAGCAGCGGGGCGGCCGCGACCAGCGCGCGGCCGCTGCCGCTGCACAGGTCCAGCCAGGCCGGCGGGCCGCCCGCGCGGGCGAGCAGCCAGGTGGCCGGGTCGAGGCCGAGTTCGCGGGCGTAGCTGTTGACGCCGGAGAGCCCGCGTTCGCGGTTCATGGAGTTGTTGGCGACCACCGTGGTGAGCTCCAACTCCTGTTCGGAGAGGAGCGGAACGCCGGTGCGCGCGGGTTGCATGCGGACATTCTGCCGAAACCTGGTTGACGGTGCCTCGGAGGGGTGTTCGACTGTGGCCCCGCCGCCCCGCGCCGACGAGTGGAGGAGCCATGGCCGGAGCCGAGACCCGCCCGCTGCTCCTGCTCGACGTCGACGGGCCGCTGAACCCGTACGCCGCGAAGGCCAGCCGCCGCCCCGAGGGCTACCGCACCTACCGGATGCGCCCGCCCGGCTGGCAGGACCCGAACGCCCGGCCGCTGCGGGTGTGGCTCAACCACGACCACGGCCCCGCGCTGGTGGCCCTGCCGTACGAGCTGGTCTGGTGCACCACCTGGCAGCAGCACGCCAACACCTGGATAGCTCCGCAGCTCGGGCTGCCGGAGCTGCCCTACGTCGCCTTCGACAACTGCGGCGACTACCCCGACGACAACACCCACTGGAAGACCCGCACCGTGGTCGCCCGGGCGGCGGGGCGTGCCTTCGCCTGGGTGGACGACGAGATCACCACCGAGGACGAGGAGTACGTCCGGGCGCACCACGGCGGGCCCGCGCTGCTGCACCGTGTCTCGCCCCGGATCGGCCTGCTCCCCGCCGACTTCGCCCGACTCGCCGACTGGGCGGTCCGGCCGGTGGCCGGGGCTTGACCCTGACGTGCAGGTCAGGGGTTAGCGTCCGGGCACCGCGCGCGGCGAACCGCCGCCGCCCCGCCGTCCAGGAGGCCCGACATGGCCGTTGACCTGCCCACCAGCTCCCGTGAGATCCGGCTCGCCGCCGTGCCCGAGGGGCTGCCCGAGCCGCAGCACTTCCGACTCGTGGAGACCCCGCTGCCGGTCGCCGGTCCCGGGGAGGTGCTGGTGCGCAACCGCTGGTTCCAGGTGGTCGCCGCGCTGCGCACCCTGATCGAGGGCGGGGTGGAGGGAACCCCCTTCACCGCGCTGCGTCCGGGGGACACCCTCTACGGACCGGCCATCGGCGAGGTCGTCGCCGCGCCGGCCGACAGCGGGCTGCGCCCCGGCGAGCTGGTCTCGCACTGGCTGGGCTGGCGCGAGTACGCCGCAGTGCCGCTCGCCTCGGCCGTCCCGCTGGGCGACGTCCTGCCGGATCCGGTCGCGCATCTGGCACAGGGCTGGGTGGCCTATGTCGCGCTCACCCAGGGCCTCCGGGTCAGGCCGGCGGACACGGTGTTCGTCTCCGGCGCGGCCGGGGCGGTCGGCACCATGGCCGGTCAGCTGGCCCGGCTGCTGGGCGCCGGCCGGGTGGTCGGCAGTGCCGGGACCCGGGAGAAGGCCGACCGCCTGGTCGCCGAACTGGGCTACGACGCGGTGGTGGTGCGCGGCGCGGGGCCGATGGCGGAGCAGCTGGCGAAGGCCGCGCCGGAGGGCATCGACGTGATGCTCGACAACGTCGGCGGCGAGCAGTTGCAGGCCGCTGTGGGGCTGGCCCGGCCGCACGCCCGGTTCGTGCTGGTCGGCGCGCTCTCCGGACAGTTGGCGGTGGAGCCCCGGGGCCGCGACGGCGGGATGCTGGCCCCGGTCGAGCTCGACTCCTTCCAGCTGATCATCAAGCGGATCACGCTGAGCAGCGTCAGCGGCCAGGACGTCCCGGAACTGCTGCCGGAGTGGAACGAGCGGTTCGGCGGCTGGCTGCGCTCCGGCGAGATCCGTTTCCCGCAGGTGCGGATTCCGGGCATCGACGGCGCGGCCCGGGCGTTGCACGAGGTGTTGGCCGGAAGCCACTTCGGCACGGTCGTGGTCGAGCTGTAGCACCTGGGGGCGAGCGATGCGGATCGGGGACGCGGCGGCGGCAGCGGGGACGACCCCCCGGGCGCTGCGCTTCTACGAGCAGCGGGGGCTGCTGCCGGCGCCGCCGCGCACGGCCACCGGGCAGCGGGAGTACCGGGAGCAGGACGTCGCCAGGCTGCGGGCGATCCGGGAGCTGCTGTCCATCGGACTGACCGTCGAGGACCTTCGGTCCGTCGCCGACCGGCTCCATCTGGTGGACGGGTACGTGGAGCCGTGCGCCGGCGCCGACCGGTGCGCCTGCTGCGCCTGCGAGCCGGCGGAGCCCGGGGTCAGCGTCGCGGAGCAGCGGATCGCCGTCCTGGACGCGGAGATCGGCCGGCTGACCGGGCTGCGCGAGCAGCTGGTCGCCCGCGTCCGGCAGGGCCACCGCCGGGCGCGGTGAGGGCCGGGTCACTCACCCGGCCCGCCGCCGTCCCGGGCGCCGTTGGCCAGGCGGTCCGCCGATCGGCGAGACTGCCGGGGTGAACCCTGCCTGGCGTGAGCTGCCCGTCCGCGATGCCGTCCCCGAGCTCCAGCGCGCGCTGGCGGAGCAGGGGACGGCCGTGCTCGCGGCGCCGCCCGGGACCGGCAAGACCACGCTGGTGCCGCTCGCGCTGGCCGGGCTGGTGCCGGAGCTGCCGGGGCCGCCGCTGCGGGTGCTGGTCGCCGAACCGCGCCGACTGGCGGTCCGGGCCGCCGCCCGGCGGATGGCCTGGCTGCTGGGGGAGGGCGCGGAGGAGCCGTCCGGCCGGGTCGGGCACACCATGCGCGGCGAGCGGCGGGTGGGGCCGCGGACCGTGGTGGAGGTGGTCACCACCGGTGTGCTGCTGCAGCGGCTCCAGCGCGAACCCGAACTCGACGGCGTGGACGTGGTGGTGCTGGACGAGTGCCACGAGCGCCACCTCGACGCCGACACCGCCCTCGCCTTCCTGCTCGACGTCCGCGCCACGCTCCGCCCCGACCTGCGGCTGGTCTGCGCCTCGGCCACCTCCGACACCGCCGCCTGGGCGCGGCTGCTGGGCGGCGAGGGGGAGCCCGCGCCGGTGGTGGAGGCGCACGGCGTCAGCCACCCGGTCGAACTGGTCTGGTCGCCGCCACCGCGTCCGGTCCGGCCGCCGCAGGGCCTGCGGACCGACCCGGCGCTGCTGGAGCATGTCGCCGACACGGTGCGCCGGGCACTGCGCGAGCACCGGGGCGATGTGCTCTGCTTCCTGCCCGGGACCGGCGAGATCGCCCGGGTCGCCGGGCTGCTGGACGGCACCGGCGGGGACGTCGAGCTGCTGCAGCTGCACGGCCGCGCGGCGGCCGCGGTGCAGGACGCGGTGCTGCGCCCGGGCGGGCGGCGCCGGGTGGTGCTGTCGACCTCGGTCGCCGAGTCCTCGCTGACCGTCCCCGGCGTCCGGGTGGTGGTCGACTGCGGGCTCTCCCGGGAGCCCCGGACCGACCACGCCCGGGGGCTGTCCAGCCTGGTCACCGTCCGGGCCTCGCTGGCGACCGGCCGGCAGCGGGCGGGCCGGGCCGGGCGCGAGGCCCCGGGCACCGTCTACCGCTGCTGGGCCGAGGCCGAGGACGCCCGCGCCAAGCGGCTGCCGACACCCGAGATCCTGCTCGCCGACCTCACCTCCTTCGCGCTCCAGGCCGCCTGCTGGGGCGACCCGGACGCCCACGGGCTCGCGCTGCCCGACGCGCCGCCGGAGGGCGCGATGGCCGCCGCGCGGCAGACCCTGACCGCGCTGGGCGCGGTGGACGCCGACGGCCGGGCGAGCGGACGCGGGCAGCGGATCGCCCGGACCGGGCTGCACCCCCGGCTGGCCCGCGCTCTGCTCGACGCCGCCCCGCAGGTCGGCGACCGGCGTGCGGCGGAGCTGGTCGCGCTGCTCTCGGAGGAGCCGCCGCGCGCCCTCGGCGACGACCTGGCCGCCGTCTGGCGGACGCTCAGGGACGGCCGCGACCCCTCGGCCGGGCGCTGGCGCGAGGAGGTCCGTCGACTGCGGCAGCACCTGGGCGGCGGCGCGGGCGCGGACGCGGGCGCGGACGCGGGCGCGAGTGGCGGCGCGGGCGCGGGCCGGGTCCGGGGCGCCGCCGAGCTGCCCGACGCCTCGGCCGCCGGACTGGTGGTCGCGCTGGCCTTCCCGGAGCGGATCGCCCGCGCCAGGGCGCCCAGGCCGCGCGGCGAGACGCCCGAGCGCGGCGCCCACGGCCTCGCACCTGTCCGCAGCTCCTATGTCATGGCCTCCGGCACCGCCGCCGAGACCACGGCGGGATCGGCGCTGACCGGGGTGGAGTGGCTGGCCGTCGCGGTCGCCGACCGCCCCGCCGGATCGCCCTCGGCCCGGCTCCAGCGGGCCGCCGCCCTCGACGAGGCGCTGGCCAGGGCGGCCGGGGCCGGGCTGCTGACGGTCCGTGAGGAGGTCCGCTGGACCGTGCCGCCGGGCGGCCGCCGGGGTGACGTGGCCGCGCGCCGGGTGGAGTCGCTGGGCGCGATCGAGCTGTCCGCCGTCCCGCTCACCGCCCCCGACCGGGGGCTGCTCCGGGCCGCGCTGCTGGAGGGGCTGGCCCGGGAGGGTGTCGGGGAGCTGCTGACCTGGTCGGCCGGGGCGGCCGGGCTGCGCGAGCGGATGGCGTTCCTGCACCGCTGGATCGGCGAGCCCTGGCCCGACGTCGGCGACGAGGCGCTGCTCGCGGCGGCCGAGGACTGGCTGGAGCCCGAGCTCTCCCGGGCCCGCCGCCGCGCCGACCTGGAGCGGCTGGACACCGCCTCGGCGCTGAACCGACTGCTGCCCTGGGCCGGCGGTGCGGCCGGTCGGCTGGACGAGCTGGCGCCGGAGCGGATCACCGTGCCCTCGGGCTCCCGGGTGCGGGTCGACTACTCGGGCGAGCGGCCGGTGCTGGCGGTCAAGCTGCAGGAGCTGTTCGGCTGGGAGTCCGCCCCGGCGCTGGCCGGCGGGCGCGCGCCGCTGACGGTCCATCTGCTCTCACCGGCCGGGCGTCCGGCCGCCGTCACCGGCGACCTGGCGTCCTTCTGGCGCGAGGGCTACCGGGCCGTCCGGGCCGATCTGCGCGGACGCTATCCGCGCCACCCCTGGCCGGAGGACCCGGCCGCCGCCGAGCCCACCCGGCGGCTCAACCCGCGCCGGTAGCGTCAGGCTGCGGGCTGCGGCTCCCTGACATAGCTGTTGAGCGGGGCCCGGACCTCCCAGCCCAGGGTCAGGTAGAGTGCCCGGCCCTCGAACGAGGCGCCGAGGACGCCGAGTTCGGCGCCCGCGTCGACGGCGGTGTTCGCCAGGGTGCGCATCACCACGCTGCCGAGGCCGCGCCGCCGGTGCTCCGGGTCGGTGCTGATCCGGTCGACCACGGCGCTGCCGCCGGTGACGGCCACCCGGCCCTTGGCGGCGACGCTGCCGTCCTCGGCCAGCACCCGGAGCTGGGTGACGGCGTCGACGTACTCGGACTCCACCCGGTAGCCGTCCGGGACGGCGACGGCGCTGCGCCGTAGCCGAGTGGCCATCAGCTCGCCGTTGTGGCTGCCGTTCCAGCCGCTGCCGAGACCGGCCGCGACCCGCTCCGGCTCGACGAAGGTCTTGATCCAGACCTCCGGGGCGGTCTCGGCGGCGGAGAGCGCGCGCAGCAGTGCCTCGTCCGCCTCGGGCAGGACATGGCGGGCCTGGTGGCCCGGCTCCCCGACCTCGACCCGCAGCCCCCAGGGGGTGGTCACCGGGCCGTCCGTCCCGCGCGAGACGGTCCAGCCGTCGACCCAGGCGTGGACGAGTTCCGGTACGGACGGGATGGGCATGGTTCCCCCAGGAGTAATGGTTGCTCTGTGCTATTGGATATTACCGTGGCCGGGTGCTCCCGGCGAGTTCTTTCGGTCCCGGTCGCGGCGCGCCCCGCCGGTGGATCAACCGATCGGTTGATCCGGGGGTCCACCGACGGTCCGCCAGGTGCAGCGGGTCGGGTGATCCGGCCGACCCCTCCGCGACGGGAGGCTGGGTGCAGCGGCCGGAACGGGCGCTCGGAGCGCGAGGAGCAGTCAGCCATGTCAGTCATCGAGGTCACCGACCTCCGCAAGGCCTACCGGGGCCGGGAGGCGCTGCACGGCGTCTCCTTCACGGTCGAGCAGGGGGAGATCTTCGGCCTGGTCGGACCGAACGGGGCAGGGAAGACCACCACCGTGGAGTGCGTCGAGGGACTGCGCCACCCCGACGGCGGGACGGTCAGGGTGCTCGGCCTGGACCCCCGCCGACAGGGCCTGCAGCTGCGCCGGCGGATCGGCGTCCAGCTCCAGCAGGCGCAGCTGCAGGAGAACCTGAGGGTGAGTGAGGCGCTGGAGCTGTACGCCTCCTTCTACGAGCACCCGCGCGACCCGCGGCAGCTGCTGCGAGCCTGGGGCCTGGAGGAGAAGCGCGACGCCCGCTTCGGCAAGCTCTCCGGCGGCCAGCAGCAGCGGCTGTTCATCGCGCTCGCCCTGGTCGGCGACCCGGAGGTGGTCTTCCTGGACGAACTCACCACCGGCCTGGACCCGCAGGCCCGCCGGGCGGCCTGGGAGCTGGTCCGGCAGCTCCGCGACGAGGGCGTGACCATCGTCCTGGTCTCGCACTTCATGGACGAGGTCGAGGCGCTCTGCGACCGGGCCGCCGTGCTGGACCAGGGCCGGATCGTCGCCTGCGGCACCCCGCAGCAGCTGGTGGCGGCGGTCGGCGCGCAGACCGCCGTCAGCTTCCGGCCGACCGCGTCGGAGGGTCTCGACCTGGAGCAGCTGCGGGCGCTGCCCGGCGTCACCCGGGTCGAGCAGCGGAACGGCACGGTCACGGTGACCGGGACCGGCGGGCTGACCGACACCGTCACCGGCCACCTGGCCAGGAAACAGCAGGTCGTGACCCAGCTGCGGATCCACGAGCAGAACCTCGACGACGCCTACATCGCACTCACCGGAGGCGAGAAGTGACCAGCAGCACCGAGATGCAGGCCCTGCGCAAGCTCACCGCGACCGAGGCCCGGCTGTTCCTGCGGGAGCCCGCCGCCTGGTTCTTCACCCTGGTCTTCCCGACCCTGCTGATGGTGATCCTCGGCTCGATCCCCACCTTCCGCACCCGGCAGGCCGACCTGCACGGGCTCAGCCTGATCCAGTCCTATGCACCGGTCATGGTGGTGTTCACCCTCACCATGCTGGGGATGAACGGCGCCGCCCCGGTGCTGACCTCCTACCGGGAGCGCGGAGTGCTGCGGCGGCTGTCCGCCGCGCCGGTGCCGTCCAGGCTGCTGCTGGGCGCGCTGACGCTGCTCTACCTCGGGGTGGCCGTGGTCTCGCTGCTGCTGGTCGTGGTCGTCGGCCGGCTGGCGTTCCAGGTGCCGCTGCCGAAGCAGCCGCTCGCCCTGGTGCTGGTCTTCCTGCTGGCCGCCGCCTCGCTCTTCGCGGTCGGGCTGTTCGTCGCCGCGCTGGCGCCCGGCGCCAAGTCCGGCAACGCCATCGGGGCCGCGCTGTTCTTCCCGCTGATGTTCTTCGCCGGGCTGTGGGTGCCGCGCGCGCTGATGCCCTCGCTGCTGCGCACCATCAGCGACTTCCTGCCGACCGGGGCCGCGACCCAGGCGGTGCAGGACAGTTGGCAGGGGCATTGGCCGCAGCTGGGTGATCTTGCAACAATGGGGCTCTTCGCCCTCGTCGTCGGATTCGCCGCGGCCAGGCTCTTCCGCTGGGAGTAGCAGTATGTCCGCCGACACGGCCGCCCGTGCCGCAGGTTCCGTCCGAGGGGCCCCCGTCGCCGCCGATGGTGGCCCCTTCGGCGGGCCGGGGGCGGACATCGAGCGGCTCGACCGCTGGGAGCGACTGCTGGCCCGGGTGCTGCTGGCGATCCCGTTCGGGGCGCTGCTGCTGTCCGTCGTCCTCGGCCTCGCGGTGAACGTCGGCAACCGGACCACGGTCATCCGGATCCTGGTGCTGGGCACGGCCGCCGGGGCCTGGCTGCTGGTGCGGATCGTGCTGGACCGCTTCCGGCCGGCCCGGAGCCGGGCCGCGCTCCGGACGGACATCGGGCACTTCGTCGTGCTGTGGGCGCTGATCGTGCTGATGAACCTGGTGAGCCCCTTCTTCGGCTTCTTCGCCTTCGGCGGCTACCTCCAGGCCATCCGCTACCTGCGCGGTTGGGTCCTCGCGGCCGGGGTGGCGGTCACCGCCCTCCCCATCGCCTACTCGCAGACCGGCGGGGTGCCCCCGGCCTCGGTCGAGGCCTGGATCGGCTTCGCGGTGATCCTGGTCTTCGACCTGATGGTGGTCGGCGTGATGGTCACCATGGGGCTGGTGGGCGAGGCCCAGGCCGAGCACTTCCGCCGGGTCTCCGCCGAACTGGCCGGGACCAACGCCCGACTCACCGAGACCCTGCTGGAGAACGCCGGCCTGCACGCCCAACTCGTGCACCAGGCCCACGAGGCCGGGGCGGCCGACGAACGGCAGCGGCTGGCGCGGGAGATCCACGACACCATCGCCCAGGGGCTGACCGGCATCGTCACCCAGCTCCAGGCCGCCGAGCAGGCCGGCCAGGAGCGGCAGCGCCACCTGGACAACGCCGCCCGGCTGGCCAGGGACAGCCTGGTCGAGGCGCGGCGCGCGGTGTCGGCGCTGCGCCCGGTCCAGCTGCAGGACACCGAACTGCCGGAGGCACTCGCCGACGTGGTCGCCGCCTGGCGCGAACTCCAGCGGATCCCGGCCGAGTTGACCGTGACCGGACGGGTGCTGCCGCTGCATCCGGAGGTCGAGGTGGCGCTGCTGCGGGCCGCGCAGGAGTCGCTGGCCAATGTCGCCAAGCACGCCGGGGCCTCCCGGGTCGGGCTCACCCTCTCCTACATGGGCGACGTCGTCACCCTGGACGTCCGAGACGACGGACGGGGCTTCGACCCGGCCGCCCCGGCGCCGACCGGTGCCCCCGGCGGGCCGGGGACGGACGGCGGCTACGGCCTCGGCGTGATGCGGCAGCGGCTGCAACGGCTGGCCGGCAGCCTGGAGATCGAGTCGGAACCAGGGTCCGGCACGGCGGTCTGCGCCTCGGCGCCGGCCATCCCCCGAGAGGAAGCGCATGTCTGACACCACCTCGGCCCCCTTGCGGCTGCTGATCGTCGACGACCACCCGGTGGTCCGCGACGGGCTGCGCGGGGTGTTCTCGACCGAGCCCGGGTTCGAGGTGGTCGGCGAGGCCGGCGACGGCGCGGAGGCGCTGGTGCTGGCCGCCTCGCTGGCCCCGGACGTGGTGCTGATGGACCTGCGGATGCCCCGGATGGACGGCGTCACCGCGATCCGGGCGCTGGCCGAACAGGGCAGCTCGGCCCGGGTGCTGGTGCTGACCACCTATGACACCGACAGCGACGTGCTGCCGGCGATCCGGGCCGGGGCCACCGGCTACCTGCTCAAGGACAGCGCCCGCGAGGACCTGTACCGGGCGGTCCGGGCGGCGGCGCAGGGGCAGACCGCTCTCTCGCCGGCCGTGGCCACCCGGCTGATGGGCCAGGTCCGCGCCCCGGTCGAGGAGCCGGTCAGCCCGCGCGAGCTGGAGGTGCTGGGGCTGGTGGCCTCCGGCTGCACCAACCGGGAGGCGGCGGCCCGGCTGTTCATCAGCGAGGCCACCGTCAAGACCCATCTGCTGCACATCTACGCCAAGCTGGAGGTCAAGGACCGGGCCTCGGCGGTGGCCGCGGCCTACCGCCGGGGGCTGCTCTGACGGATCGTCATCGTCAGTGCTGCAGCAGCGCCGTGAGGGTGCGGGCGTAGCGGGCGGTGGCACCGGGCGCGTAGGGGAGGAAGAGCTCGGGCTCGATCAGCTCCAGCTCCATCACGGCCGGGCCCCGCTCGAACTCGACCAGGTCGACCCGGCCGTAGCTGGTCGCGGCCGGGGCGGTGGCCAGGGCGCGGCGGGCGACGGCCAGTTCGGCCTCGGTGGCGGTGTGCGGCCGGACCGTGCCGCCGTGGTGCTCATGGATCCGGTACTCGCCGGAGGCAGGGACCTTGCGGACCGCGTGGCTGTACTCGCCGTCGAAGAAGACCAGCGACACCTCCCCGGCGGCGAGCACCGACTCGGCGAAGGGCTGCACCAGCGCGTCGCCCTCCGCGACCAGTTCGGCCAGGTGGACCGCCGCCGCGGCGTCGGCGGCGACCGCCCGCAGCGCGCCGCGCGCACCGGCCGAGACGGCCGGCTTCAGCACGACCTCGGCGTCGCCGAAGGGGGCGAGCGCGTCGGCCCGGTCCCGCTCGGAGGCGCCCCGCCCGACCAGCCGGGTCGGCACCACCGGCACGCCCAGCGCGTCCAGTTCGGCGAGGTAGCCCTTGTGGCTGTTCCAGCGGAGCACCTCGGCCGGGTTCTGCAGCCGGGTCAGCCCGTCTACCCGCTCCGCCCAGGTGGTGAACTCCTCGTGCCGGAGCCAGTAGTCCCAGGTGGTGCGTACCACGGCCAGGCCGACGGCCGACCAGTCCAGCGGCTCGTCCCAGGGCTGGATCTCGGCGGTGGCGCCGAGCGCCGCCAACTCCGCGACCAGCAGGCCGTTCTCGGGCACCTCGCGAGGCATGGTGCGTCCGGTGAGCAGCACGATGTCCGCCACTGGGGGCGCCTTCCGATCAGCGCGGCGAACGGTTATTCGAACGACGCTTGGCTGTTCATCATAAGGGAGGGGGTCGACCCGGCCCGGGCGCGGAGGATGGCGGCGGTGCCGGCGTCGGCCGGGAGGAACGCCTCCAGGTGCAGCTCGGCCAGGGTGACGTCGGTGGCGGTGGCGAAGGAGGTGAGGGTGGTGATCAGGGCCAGTGTGCCCGCACCGCAGGAGAGCCGCAGCGGCACGGCGAACCCCAGGTGGTCGGGGCCGGGCGGCTGCTCGGGAAGGTAGCCCGACAGTTCGGCGATGAACAGGTCGAGCCGGGGGTCGGCGCTGCGGCGGGCCTGGGCGCGCATGTTCTCCAGCACGTGCCGTCCCCAGGCGGCCAGGTTGCGGACCCGTCCGGCCATCCCGTCCGGGTGGAGCATCAACCGCAACATGTTGACCGGCGGGCGCAGCAGCTCCGCCGACGCGCCCTCGGTGAGCAGCGACACCGCGCTGTTGGCCGCGACGACCTCGCCGTAGGGGCGCAGGACCAGGGCCGGGTACGGCAGATGGCCGGTCAGGATGGAGTCGAGGGCCTCCCGGACCGGCCCGAGCAGCGGTTCCTCCCAGCGGGACTCCGGGAAGACGGGTGCGTAGCCGGCGCTGTGCAGCAGGGCGTTGCGCTCGCGCAGCGACAGCCCCAGCGACTCGGCCAGCCGGATCACCATCGTCCGGCCCGGGGCCGAGCGCTCCTGCTCCAGGTAGCTCAGGTGCCGCTGCGTCGTCCCGGCCCGCTCGGCCAGCTCCAGCTGGCTCAGCCGCCGGGCGGTGCGTCGGCGCCGGAGCTCGGCGGCGAACCCGCCCGGTCCGCTGATGGTGTCCACCCGTCAGTTCTAGCCGGAGCCGGGGTCCCGGTGCCATTCCTCGCCGGGTATTGCCGGGGCGCCGCGGCGCGCCGGACGATCGCTCCGCCGAACCGGGGCAGGCCCGGTCGGGAACCCCGGAGCCGCAGGCGGAGACCTTGGCGACGGCCAGGAGGGACGACGGGATGAAGAGCTACCACCTCGATCCGGCAGCGGGGGAACGGGCACTGACGGTCCGTGAGCATCCGGATCCGCGGCCGGGCGCGGGACAGGCCGTGGTCCGGGTCCGGGCCAGTTCGCTCAGCTTCCGTGAGCTGATGGTGCTGGACGGCGACTACCCGCTGCCGATCCGGCCGGATGTGGTCCCGGTCTGCGCCGGGGCCGGCGAGGTGGTCGCCGTCGGTGCGGGGGTCGGCCGGGTCGCGGTCGGGGACCGGGTGATGCCCGGGGTGTTCCCGCGCTGGCTCGACGGCCCGTTCGCCTACGAGAGCGCCGACCAACTCGGCAGCTCGCTCGACGGGATGCTGACCGAGCTGGCGCTCCTCGACGCCGAGGGGCTGGTGCCGGTGCCGGAGCACCTCTCCTACGAGGAGGCGGCGGCGCTGCCGCTGACCGCGGTGACCGCGTGGAACGCGCTCACCGGCGGCCGCCCGCCGATGCCGGGGGAGACGGTGCTGACGCTCGGCTCCGGCTCGGTCTCGCTGTTCGCGCTGCAGCTCGCCACCGCGGCCGGGGCACGGGTGATCGCCACCACCAGCGGCCCGGAGAAGGCCCGGAGGCTGCGCGGGCTCGGGGCCGACGCGGTGGTCGACCGCCGGTCCACGCCCGACTGGGAGCAGGAGGTGCGGGCGCTGACCGGCGGACGCGGCGTCGACCGGGTGGTCGAGGTCGCGGGCACCCTGGAGCGGTCGCTGAAGGCGGTGGCGCTCGACGGGGAGGTCGCCTTCGTCGGCCACTGGCTGGCGCGCGAGCAGGCGAGGGCGGTCCCGCTGGACGTGCTGTTCGGCTCGGTGGCCCGGCTGCGCTGTGTCGCGGTCGGCAGCCGGGCCCAGTTCACGGCGATGAACCGGGCGGTGACGGCGCACCGGCTGCGGCCGGTGGTCGACCGGGTGTTCCCCTTCGCGGAGGCACCGGCCGCCTTCCGGCACGTCCGCGCGGGCGGTCACCTGGGGACGACGGTCATCAGCCACGGCTGAGCGGGTCGGCCGCCCGCGCGGCCGGGGCGCTCAGCCGTCCGGTGTCGCCAGCCGGACGGAGTCGTGCTCGCCGTCGGGCCAGTCGACCTCCACCACCGCCGCGTCCGTGCCCGGGACCACCCGGACCCGCAGCTCGCGGGCGCCGCGCTCGGCCTCGGGGTCGGCGGTCAGCAGCACGGCCGCCAGGTAGACCTCGCCGGGGACCACCGGGCCGGCCGTCATCGCCCAGGGGCAGGCCGAGTGCGGGCCGAAGGCGTTGGCGTCGCGGTGCCGGGCCACCCCGAGCGTGGCCAGCCCACGGATCGGGATCACGCTGCTGACCAGGCCGTCCGGCCGGGCGACCCGGGCCTCGCCGCTCCCGACCCGCTCCTCCGGCGGCTCCTGCCCGGCCAGCGACCAGCCGCCGAGCCGCAGCCGCCAGGGGCCCCGGTCCGCGCCCGGCTCCGGGCGGCCGACCAGGACCGCGCGCAGCTCGACGGCGCCGTGCAGGGCGCTGGCCACGGTCAGCAGCGGCCCGTCGGGTATCGGCGGCCGGCTGCCCGCGTGGACCTGGTTGGACAGCCAGTGCGCGCGGTGCCGGGAGATCCCGACCCGGCCCGCGACGCCCAGCCGCTCGACCGGGCGGCGCAGCGAGGCGCGTCCGTCCGCGGTGACCAGGGCGACATGGCCGTCCAACGGGGTGGCCGCGTCCAGGTCGCCCAACTCGGGTCCGGTGCGGGTGGAGTAGCCGAGGCGGGCGTAGAAGGGGTCGTCGGCCCCGGGGCGTCCGGGGTCGGCATGGTCGCCGCCGTGGTTGGCGATCCGGACGATGCCGTCGGCGGCGGTGCCGGACAGCAGCCAGCCGGGTCCGGCCAGGGCGGTCTCGACATCGCCCAGTTCGATGGCCAGCGGCTGCTCGACGGCGGTCCAGGCCGGATGGTCGGCCGGGAGCGCCAGCCCGGCGAAGGCCTTGGCCGCCCAGTAGGGCGAGGCCGGTCCCGAGTAGGGCTGACGGATCGTCGGGAACTCGTGGTACCAGCCGGGGCGCAGAACTGACGCACCGTCCGGTGCGCCCCGCTCGGTGAAGTGCTGCAGCGTGCCGCTGGTCAGCCGCCGGGTGAGGCCGGGGGCGAGCGGGGTGGCGTCGAAGAGCTCGCCGACCCAGAACGGCGCGGCCGAGGCGAAGCGGTAGGTCAGCGAGCGCCCCTGGAACAGCGGCCCGCCGTCGGCGCCGACCAGGTGCTGGGCGTCCTCCAGGTAGCGGCGCAGCCGGGCGCGGTAGCGGTCCAGCAGCCCCGGTTCGGCGTCGGCGCCGCTGATCCGGCAGTACCAGAGCGGGTAGAGGTGCAGCGCCCAGCCGTTGTAGTAGTCGAAGTTGCGCGGCTCGCCGCCGCTGTTCACACCGTCGCTGTACCAGCCGTGGCCGACGTACCAGTCCTCGGTCCGGTCGAGGTTGCGCCGGATCTCGTCCGGCCGCCAGGACGCGCCGACCGAGCGGAGGAAGGCCTGGGTGATGTTCTGGAACCAGATCCAGTTGTTGTCCGGGACGGTCGAGCCGAGGATCGGGGTCATCCAGTCCACGATCTGCTCGCGGACGCGCGGCTCCAGCCGGTCCCAGATCCAGGGGCGGGTCTCGTGGAGGGCGAGGGCGATCGAGGCGCACTCGACCTTGGCCTGGTCGCGCTCGGCCGGGGTGGGCCAGCGCTCGGGGGAGCGCGGGTCGGTCCCGGCGTCCAGGCCGCAGGCGTACCAGTGCGCCAGTCGCTCCAACTCCTCAGCTGCGCAAGGCTTTTCGTCGCCCGGTCTGCCGTCGTCGGGGTGGCCGGCGGAGAGTCGGAAGCCGGCCAGCAGGAAGGTGCGGGCGAAGCCCTCCAGGCCGTCGCTCCACCGGCCGGACCAGCTCGCCGCCCCGGGGAGGTCGATCAGCGCGTGCCCGGGGGAGGCGAAGGGCCGGACGCCGGCCAGCAGTCCGTCGGCCACCGCCTCCCAGTGCGCCCTGGTCCAGCCGGTGTGCGGGGACCGGACCCGGTCCTGGTCGGGCAGATCGCTCATGGTGGTGGTCCTCGCCTCGCCGTGCCCTTCGGTACGGGGGGACACTCTGGCGCACCGGGCGCCCCATTGGATAGCCCCCTCCCGGGACAGCGGTCGACGGGTGTGTCAACTGCTGCCGGTGAAACATCTTTTGACTCAATCCATTGACGCGGGAGGGTCAGAATTGTTAAATCACACCGTGAACTAAGGCTTGATGCAAGGTCAGGTGCAACTCTCCCCTCGTGCCACCCCGCACCCCCTCACGCCTCAGCCGCTGTTCAGAGCGGCTTTCAATCCACCCGGACACCCCAGGCGAGGGGTGTCCGCACCGGAAAGGGTGATGCACGGCATGACCAGAAGACTGTGGTTCCCCACCGCGGGGGTCAGGGCCCCGCGGAACAGACCGCACGGCGGCAACGGCGCACGCCGGGCCGGCTACGCCGCCCTGACGGTGGCGTCGATGCTCGGGATCATGATTGCCCCCGGCACCATGGCGACCGCCTCGGCGGCCGAGACCGCGCTCTCGGAGACCGGTTGGGTGGCGAGCTCGAACACCAGCTCCTCTGCCGCCGACGCTCCGGCCAATGCCATCGACGGGAACCTGACCACCCGCTTCAGTTCCGACGCCTACCAGGCGGCCGGGCAGTACTTCCAGGTCAACCTGGGGTCGAGCCAGACGTTCAACCAGATCGAGATGAACTCGGTCAACTCGGCGGGTGACTACGCGGCCGGTTACAGCGTGGAGGTGTCCACCGACGGGACCGACTTCACCACGGTGTACTCCGGGACCGGTACCTCCTCCCCGGAGACCGCCACCTTCGCCGCGCAGACGGCCCAGTACATCCGGGTGGTGCTGACCGCGGCGAGCACCACCAGCTGGTGGTCGATCGACGAGTTCACCGTCTACAACGGCAGTCCCGCCCCGGCCGAGACCGCGCTCTCGGAGACCGGTTGGGTGGCGAGCTCGAACACCGGCTCCTCGGCCGCCGACGCTCCGGCCAATGCCATCGACGGGAACCTGACCACCCGCTTCAGCTCGGACGCCTACCAGGCGGCAGGGCAGTACTTCCAGGTCAACCTCGGGTCCAGTCAGACGTTCAACCAGATCGAGATGAACTCGGTCAACTCGGCGGGTGACTACGCGGCCGGTTACAGCGTGGAGGTGTCCACCGACGGGACCGACTTCACCACGGTGTACTCCGGGACCGGTACCTCCTCCCCGGAGACCGCCACCTTCGCCGCGCAGACGGCGCAGTACATCCGGGTGGTGCTGACCGCGGCGAGCACCACCAGCTGGTGGTCGATCGACGAGTTCACCGTCTACTCCAACGGCTCCGGCGGCAGCACCACCCCGCCCCCGGCGACCGGCGGCAGCCTCGGCTCCAACGTCTACGTCTTCAACACCGGCATGTCCGAGGCGTCGATCCAGAGCCAGCTCAACACCATCGCCAACGCCCAGGTCTCCAACCAGTTCGGGACCCAGCGCTACTCCATCCTGTTCGACCCCGGAACCTACGGGACCGCCGCCGACCCGCTGGACTTCCAGGTCGGCTTCTACACCAGCGTCGCCGGGCTGGGGCAGAACCCCGGCCAGGTCGTCATCAACGGCTCCATCAACTCCTACAACCAGTGCAGCGGCACCACCTGCAACGCGACCGACAACTTCTGGCGGTCGGTCTCCAACCTGACCATCAACGTGGCCGGGAACACCGGCTGCGGGGCCGGTGAGGACTTCTGGGCCGCCTCGCAGGAGTCCCCGCTGCGCCGGGTGCAGGTCAACGGCAACCTCTCGCTGATGGACTACTGCGTCGGCGGTCCCGGCTACGCCAGCGGCGGCTTCATCTCCGACTCGGTCTTCAGCGGCGGCACCGTCACCAACGGCTCGCAGCAGCAGTACATCGCCCGCAACAGCACCATCGACAGCTGGAGCAACGCGGTCTGGAACCAGGTCTTCTGCGGCGACAACGGCGCTCCGGCGCAGAGCTTCGCCTCGAACTCCGGCGACAGCGGCGGCCCCAACTCCTACACCACCCTGGCCACCTGCCCGCAGACGCAGGAGGAGCCGTACCTCTACGTCGACTCCTCGGGCAACTACAACGTCTTCGTGCCCTCCGAGCAGACCAACTCCAGCGGTCCGACCTGGACCAACGGCAACACCCCCGGCACCTCCCTGCCGTTCAGCTCCTTCTACGTGGTCAACTCGGCCAGCACGGTGGCACAGATCAACGCGGCGCTCGCGGCCGGCGACAACCTGCTGGTCACTCCGGGCGTCTACAACGTCCCGTCGACCATCAGCGTCACCCACCCCGACACCAAGATCGTCGGTCTCGGCTTCCCCACCCTCATCCCCACCAACGGCAACGTCACCATGAACGTGGCCGACGTCAGCGGCGTCAACGTGTCCGGTCTGATCTTCGACGCCGGCTCGACCAGCTCCCCGGCGCTGCTGCAGCTCGGCACCCAGGGCTCCACGGTCAGCCACGCCGGTGACCCGGTCAGCGTCGACGACGTCACCTTCCGGGTCGGCGGCGCCGAGGCCGGCACCGCGAACACGGCCTTCGTCGACGACAGCAACAACTCGCTGATCGACGACGTCTGGGCCTGGCGCGCGGACCACGGCGCCGGCGCCGGCTCCTGGACCTCGGACCAGGGCAACACCGGCGCCGTCGTCAACGGCAACAACGTCACCGCCTACGGCCTCGCGGTCGAGCACTTCCAGCAGTACGAGACGGAGTGGAACGGCCAGGGCGGCACGGTCGTCTTCTTCCAGAACGAGAACCCCTACGAGGTGCCCAACCAGGCGGCCTGGATGGCCAGCTCCACCCAGGACGGCTACCCCGCGTTCTACATCCCCAACAGCGTCACCTCGTTCCAGGGCTACGGCATGGGCAGCTACTCCTACTTCAACCAGGGAGTGAACATCCAGAACGCCATGGCCTTCCAGGCGCCGCAGACCTCCGGCGTCCAGTTCCACGACCTGCTGACCGTCTGGCTCAACGGCTCGGGCAGCATCAACTCGGTGATCAACGGCACCGGAGCGGCGGTGAGCTCGACCAACGGCGGACCCAGCGACGTGGTCTCCTACCAGTGAACCGACCTGCCGGGGGCAGCGGCACCGTGAGCTGACCCACCGCGCACCGGCCGCGCCGATCCGCCCCATCCGGGCGGGTCGGCGCGGTCGCGTCCGGGCAGGTCCCGGAGGCGGCACCCACCGCACGGGTAATACGGTATGTCCGAGAACGTCTACTTTCCGCACGCGCTCCGAGGGAGTCCCGGCGCGGTCCGCACACCGTCGAGCGGGAGGGGCAGGCCGATGGGAAACCAGGACGACAGCACCACCGCGCCGCTCCGCGCGGACGAGGTGCTGGGCGCCGTCGGCATCGGCGTCTGGCGCTGGAACCGCCCCGAGGAGGTCCTTGAGGTGGACGAGGTCTGCGGGCGGCTGTTCGGGGCCGAGGCCGAAGGGGGCCGCCTGCTCAGCCGGCAGATACGGGCCCTGGTCGACCCCGAGGACTTCGTCCGGGTGCGCGCCACGGCGCTGCTCGCCATGACCGAGCAGCGACCCATGGAGGCCCGGATCCGGGTGGTCGGCGCCGACGGCCGACTGCGCCGGGTGCTGCGGCTCCAGCTCGTCCCGGCCGCCCCGGCCGGGCCGTACCCGCTCCAGGGCACGGCCCTGGAGGGCCACTGGACGGACGACTGCAGCACCGGCCCCGACCACCCCGGGGCGGACCGGCTGCTCGGCGAGGCCCCGCCGAGCGAGCCGCTGGACGGGCTGGCCGCCGAACTCCTGCAGATCGAGCAGCTGAACCGGGCCCCGAGCAGCCTCGGCTCCCGCCCCCCGGCGCACCGGCCGCCCGCCCACCGGCCGCCGGCGCCGCCCGCGCCGCCCGACCTGCGCCGCTCGCGCGAGGCGTTCCTGCTGGACGCCGGGCGCGCGCTGGCCGAGGCCGGTACCACCAGCGAGGTGCTGCGGGTGGTCGCCTCGCTGTCCATGCCCGGCTTCTCGCCCGACGGGCTGGCCGTCTTCGGCTTCGAGGGCGGCGTCCTCACCGTGGTCGGCCAGCACGGGCACCGGGAGGGCGACGAGAACCCCTTCCGGATGCCGCTGGACACCGCCTACCCGGGCGCCGAGGTGGTGCGCACCGGCCGGGCGGTCTACCTCTCCAGCCCGGAGGAGTACCAGCGCCGGTTCCCGGAGACCTGGCCGCTGGCGGCCGGCTTCGGCCGGCACTCCTGGGCCTTCCTGCCGCTGGTCACCGCCGGGCGGACGACCGGCGCGTGGCTGGCGGCCTTCCGCACCCCGGTGCGGTTCAGCCCCGAGGAGCGCGCGGTGCTCTCCACCGTCGCCCGGATGCTCGCCCACGCCCTGGAGCGGGCCCACACCAACGAGGCCGAACGGGCCCTCTCCCGGGGCCTGCGCCGCAGCATGGGCGTCGGCGCGCCCAGCCTCGCCGGAATGACCCTGGCCACCCGCTACGTGCCGACCGGCGGCGGGCTGATGGTCGGCGGCGACTGGTACGACGTGATCGACCTGCCCGGGGGCCGGGTGGCCCTGGTGATCGGCGACGTCCAGGGGCACGACGTGCACGCCGCGAGCATCATGGCCCAGCTGCGCACGGCGGTGCACGCCTACGCGGCGGAGGGGCACCGCCCGGACGCGGTACTGGCCCGGGCCTCGCACTTCCTGGCCGGCCTCGACGACGACCGCTTCGCCACCTGCGTCTACCTGGAGGCCGACCCGGAGCGCGGCGTCCTGTCGATCGCCCGGGCCGGGCATCCGCACCCGGTCGTCCGGATGCCCGACGGCACCTGCCTGATCCGGCACGTGGCCGGCGGGCTGCCGCTGGGGCTGATGCCGGAGGAGGAGGACTACCCGGTGACCGACGTGGTGCTGCAGCCCGGCGAGGTGATGCTGCTCTGCACCGACGGGCTGATCGAGACCGGCGGGCACGACATGTTCAGCGGCTGGGTCCGGGTCCGCGACACCATGTCGCCGGGACCCGCCGACGACCTGGAGGAGATGGCGGACAACCTGATCCGCGCGGTCCACGGCCCGGCCTCGCACAGCGGCCCCGGCCACCTCGCGGACCGGCGCGAGGACGACATCGCCCTGCTGCTGGTGCGGCGGGACCAGGACGGGCACCGACCCGCCCCGCCCGCGCGGCAGCTGGTGCTCACCGTGGCCCAGGACCAGCCGGAACGGATCTCCGGCGCCCGCGAGGAGCTGCGGGCGATCCTGCACGACTGGGCGGCGGCCGACCATGTGGACGCCGCCGAGCTGCTGGCCTCGGAGCTGCTGGCGAACGTCCTGGTCCACACCGAGCAGGCGGCCACCCTGGTCGCGGTGGTGACCGGGACGCCCGGCAGCCGCACGCTGCGGCTGGAGGTCGCCGACTCCAGCGACGAGCTGCCGCACCGCCGGACGCCGGGGGAGATGGCCTCCTCCGGGCGCGGCCTGGTCCTGCTGGACCTGCTCGCCGACCGCTGGGGCGTCCAGCCGCGCGGCCACGGCAAGGTGATCTGGTTCGTCCTGGAGGAGCGCCACGGCCACTGAGCGCAGCCGGGCCGCAGCCGGACCTCGGCCAGGCAGTAGGCTGCCGCGCGACCGCGTCCGCTCCCCGGCGGGCGCACCGCACAGCACGAACGGGAGTCCGCCATGGAACTCGGCGAAGAACTGCTCACCCTGCTCCGGCAGCCCAGCACCTGCTACCTGGCCACCACGATGGCCGACGGCTCGCCGCAGGTGACCCAGACCTGGGTCGACACCGACGGCGAGCACGTGCTGATCAACAGCGTCGAGGGCCATCTGAAGACCCGGAACATCGCCCGCGACCCCCGGGTTGCGCTCACCGTCTCCAGCCCGCAGAACCCCTCGCGCTACTTCCAGGTGCGCGGCCGGGTGCTCAAGGCGACCACGGACGGCGCGGTGGAGCACATCGAGGAGCTGGCGCAGAAGTACCTGGGCAAGCCGTACCCCTGGTACGGCGGCCGGGACCAGGTGCGGGTGCTCTTCGTGATCGAGCCGGAGCGGATCAGCAGCCAGGGCTGAGCGGCCCGATCGGGCCTCGGTCGGCCCGGGTGAAGGCCAGCGAGACGTTGTGGCCGCCGAAGCCGAAGGAGTTGGCCAGGGCCGCGTCCCAACTCCCGCTCCTGGCGGTGCCGGAGACCACGTCCAGGCCGACCCCCGGGTCGAGCCGGTCGAGGTTCCTGGTCGGCGGCAGCGAGCCGTCGCGCAGCGCCAGCAGGGCCACGATCGCGCCCAACGCGCCCGAAGCGCCCAGCAGATGGCCGGTCATCGACTTGCTCGCGGTGACCGCGGGACCGGTGCCGACGGCCTCGGCCACGGCCTGCGCCTCGGCCAGGTCCCCCTGCGGGGTGGAGGTGGCGTGGGCGTGCACCACGCCGATGTCCGCCGGAGCCAGTCCGCCGGACTCCAGCGCCAGCCGCATCGCCCGGCTCTGGCCCGCCGGGTCCGAGGCGGTGATGTGGAGGGCGCTGGAGGTCACGCCGGTGCCGGCCAGTCGGGCGTGGGCGCGGGCACCGCGCGCCCGGGCGAAATCGGCGCGCTCCAGCACCACCACGGCGGCGCCCTCGCCCAGCACGAAGCCGTCGCGGTCCGCGTCGAACGGACGCGAGGCCGCGCCGGGGTCGTCCTGCCGGGTGGACAGCGCGGTCATCTGCGCGAAGGCGGTCAGCGGCAGCCCGCGCAGACAGGCCTCGGTACCGCCGGCGACGACCACGTCCGCCCGGCCGAGGCGGATCAGGTCGAGCCCGAGGGCGATCGCCTCGGCCCCGGACGAACAGGCGCTGACGGGGGTGTGCGCGCCGCCCCGCGCGCCGAGTTCGATGCTGACCCAGGCGGCCGGGCCGTTGGGCATCAGCATGGTGACGGTGTGCGGGGAGACCTTGCGCGGCCCCGAGCGCTCCAGCACGTCGTCCTGGTCCAGCAGCGAGCGCACCCCGCCCACGCCGGTGCCGATCACCACGGCCACCCGCTCCGGGTCGGCCTCCGGCCGGCCTGCGTCCGCCCACGCCTCCCGGGCGGCGACCAGCGCGGCCTGCTCGCAGCGGTCCAGCCGGCGGGCGAGCGGCCGGGGCAGCTCGGTCGCCGGATCCACCCGCATCGGCGCGGCCAGCCGCACCGGCAGCCCCTCGGTCCAGTCGTCGTCCAGCAGCACGACGCCGTTCTCGCCCGCGAGCAGCGCGGACCAGGTCGTCGGCAGGTCGCCGCCCAGGGGCGTGGTCGCCCCGAGCCCGGTGACCCAGGCACCGCTGTCGGTCATCACGCTGTCAGTCGTCACGCTTCCAGTCATCACGGCAACGCCCTGCTTCCGGTGGTGCTGTCCGGCGACCGCGGGAGTGGCGGCGGTCGCTGCTTCCGCTGCCGAAGCTAGTCAACCAACCAGTTGGTTGGCTATGTAGGATCGCCCCATGAGAAGCGGGGGAACATTGGTGGGGACCCGTGCCCGGCTGCTGGCCGCGGCGCGCGCGGAGTTCGCCGCCCACGGCATGGGCGGGGCCCGGGTCGGCCGGATCGCCGAGCAGGCCGGCGTCAACAAGGAGCGGATCTACGGCTACTTCGGCAGCAAGGAGCAGCTCTTCGCGGCCGTGGTCGCCGAGGCGCTGACCGAGCACGCCGAGCTGCTGGGCCTGCCGGAGGGCGATCCCGGCGAGTACGCCGGCCGGATCTACGACCTGCACCGGGGCAACCCGCAGCTGCTGCGGCTGATGATGTGGGAGTCGCTGCACTACGGCACCGGCGGGCTGCCCAACGCCCGGCAGCGGGCTGAGCGCTACCGGGCGACCGTCGACGCCCTGGCCGCGGCCCGGGGGAGCGGGTCGGAGGAGACCACCGGGTCGCCGGCCACCCTGCTCGCGCTGATCGGCATCGCCGTGCTGCCGGCGGCCTTTCCGCAGCTCACCCGGCTGGTCCTGGGCCTGCCGGAGCCCGGGGCGGGGTCGGCGGCGGGGTCGGCGGCGGAGGCCGGAGCGGACGCCGAGGGCTGGGACGACGCGGAGCTGCGGGCCGGGATCGTCACGCTGGCCCGGCGGATGACCGCCCACCCGTAGCGCCGACCGTCCCAGCGGGCGGGTACCTCCCCCTTTGGGTACATTCGTGAGCAGTCTGCGCCAGCGCCAAGGGCCGTGACGGGAACCAGGAAAGACGGCACGCCACCTTCGGAAAGGGTCTCCATGTCCCCCGCTCTCAGCAATGCCACTCTTGCCGGGCTCCGCCGGCCGCGCCCCTACCCCGCCGTGTCGATCCTGATGCCGACCCACCGGCGCGACCGCGACAACGCCCAGGACCCGATCCGGCTGCGCAACCTGGTGACCGAGGCGAAGGACCGGATCCAGGCCGACCCCGCCGTCTCCCGGGCCGACCGGATCGACCTCTTCGGCCAGCTCGACCAGGCCGTCGAGCAGATCGACCCGTACTACGCCGAGGAGGGGCTGGCGCTGTTCGTCGCGACCGGCGAGCACCAGTTGTGGACCCTCGACCGGCCGGTGCCCTCCCGGGTGGTCATCTCGGACACCTTCCTGACCCGCAACCTGGTCGCGATGCAGGCGGCGGACCAGCGCTACTGGGTGCTGGTCGTCTCGGCCGACCACGTCACCCTGTGGAACGGCGAACGGGAGCGCGCGGTCCAGGAGAAGAGCGGCGCCTTCCCGCTGGGCCGCAGCCTGGAGGACCCGGACTCGGAGCGCAAGGAGCGGATCGGCGACCTGCCGAGCACCTTCACCGACGAGCTGACCCGGCAGTTCCTGCGCGAGGCCGACACAGCGCTGGCGGCCGTGCTCGCCACCGAGCCCCGTCCGGTGTACGTGGTCGGCGAGGCGCAGGCGCTCGCCCTGCTCGACGACGTCGGCACGGCGGTCAAGGGCGCGGTCGCCCGGGTGACCCTGGGCGGCCTGGCCCAGGGGCCGGCCGAGGCGGTGTGGCACGCGGTCCAGCCGGCCCTGGCCGCCCACGCTGCCGCGGAGGTCGCGGCGGTGGAGCAGGAGTTGGAGAAGGCGATCGGCCGGAAGGACTTCGCCGCCGGGATCGACGAGGTCTGGCAGAAGGTCACCACCGGGCGGATCGCGCTGCTCGCGGTCGAGGACGACTACCGGACCACCGTCCGCGACGACGGCGACCACCTGGTCCCGGCCGAGTCCGGCGAGGAGGGCGCCCGGGACGACATCGTCGACGAGGTCGTTGAGCGCGCCCTGGACACCGGTGCCCGGGTGCGCTTCGTCCCCAACGACACCCTGGCCGGGTCCGGCCGGATCGCCGCCGTCCTGCGCTACTGACCGACCGCACCTCCTTCACCGGGCCCGGCCGACGGTCACTCCGACCGCGGCCGGGCCCGGACGTCGCGGACATGGGCGCGCTCGCCCTGGCGGCCGAAGAGGCAGAGGAACTCGACCGGCTCGCCGTCCGCGCCGCCGAACCAGTGCGGGGGGCCGGCACGGACTTGGGGGATGCCTTTTGGACGGCGTCTTGGTGCGCCTTGCGGTCGGCCTCGGCCTTCTGCACGCGGGGACGGGGTACCGCCTGCTGGGTATGGCGCTGCGCCGCTGGGACGAGGGGCGGAAGACGTGGGTGCGCGACGGGGAGGACTTCGCCGAAGGGCACTAGGCCAACCCGGACCGCTTCGCCATCGCCACCAGCTCGGGCCTGGAACGCTGGTGCATGACCATCAAGACCCGCACGACCTCGCGCGCCATGGGGTGCACTTCGGCCATCTGCGGTGCCACCCGGAACGCTTCCTTCAGGGCCTCTTCGGCTCCGCTCAGGTTGTCCAGGGCGAGCCGGGCACGGGCGGTGTCGATGTAGAGCCGCCCCGTCCGGTTGGGCGTCAGCCCGGCCGGAGGCTTGCGCAGCAGCGGGGTTGCCAGGTCGTCAGCCTCTTGCGGGTTGCCCAGCTCGATATGGGCGGCGAGCTGGTACAGGACGGTGTTCCCCGCACCGAACGTCAGGTTATGCCGCAGCACGTCCTTCGGTGCATTGAGCCGGCGGGCAAGCTCCGCCGCGTGGGTAGCGTGCGCCTCAGTTGCGAGCTTGTCCTTCGCACGGGAGGCCAAGACCACCCCACGAAGGTGTAGAGACCCCAGAGGCACTAGCTTCTCCGGCCCCATCTCTTCACCGCGTGAAGCCGACTCGAACTGCACGATGGCCCGGTCTACAACCGCCAGGCCGTCCCCGTAGTCCCCAGCGCTCTGGTAGGTCCCGGCCTCGTTCCACGCCGTTGCGGCCTCGGCCTCAGGGTTCCACGTCTGGTGGGAAGCCCAGGCTTGCCGGGACACGACCATCTCCGCGAGGTCCGGCTGCCCGAGGCGGTGCGCAACGGCGTAGGCGCACCCGTAGGCGTCGGCCACCTGTCCCCACGCGACCGCATCGCCGTCCGAGGCGTAGGCAGTGGCCGTCGCCTCACCCAGCAGCCTCGGGAGCACACGCAGCATCTCCGAGTAATGCGTTCCCGTCCGCAGCTCAGCCAACTTAGCCAGGCTCGCGGCCAGTTGATCCGGGGCGGGCACGTCGAACTTCGGCAGGTTGTACCGGCGGACAGCTCCGCGCAGGTTTTCCAGGTGGGCCCCCTGCTCATTGGGGGCCGCGAAGGGCTGACCATAGATCCGCGCAGTAGACACCCGCAGCGCCTTCGCGGCAGCAGCCACTATCGGCGGGGTCGCGGGGCGCAGTCCCACCTCGATCTTGCTGAGGTAGGACACGGTGATGCCCATCTCTCGGGCAAGACGAGCCTGGCTGAGATCCCGGGCCTTCCGCAGGACCGCGATGTTCTCACCAGCGGTCGGCTCTGTGCTTTCCATATGATCAGCGTTCCACTTCTGGTGTGTCACCCGTGTGAACCCGGCCGAGGCCGTTACGCGTTGTGCAAGCTTTGTGTGAACTGATCTTGCTGGGCTGTCGTTGACTGGTTGTCAGGCAAAGAGAACGGAGAGTGGCTATGGCAACGAGCACCAACGGCCCGCAGGCCAAGGATAAGGGCAGGTCGGCCCGCGCGCAGTTAGCTAAGGCTGCCCTGGCGGGGCAGCGGGAAACCATCGCGGAAGTCGGGTGGTCGCTGTGATGCGGCTCCGCGTGTACGTGATCAACCGCGAGACGGGCGCAACGCGGGAGCTGCGTGTCATGGAGTACGAGCCCACGGGCTTCGTGAACCTGTTCGGGTCAGAGGCGCTTCTCCCCTGCCACTGCCCGACGTGCCAGCCGGCCCGCCCCATCGACGCCCGCGCCGAACGCCGAGCCCTTGAGGCGAGGGCGTCGTGACAACCACCGTGGGCCTGCCCCGCTGGCAGCGGGCTGAGCGCATCCGGATCGGGATGCAGACTAACCGCGAGTACGCCAGAGCGCTCAAGGCCCGGTGCGCGCGGGCCGAGGCCGATCACCGGTCCCGGCTCGCCGAGTGGGTGAGCGCATGAGCTGGCTTGAACGGGAGACTGGTGGTCAGCAGGACATTGTGACACGTGGTCAGTGCTTTCTCTGTGACCGGTACTACGGCGCGCGGGACCTGGCCATCTGCCTCGGCGACGTCCACGAGCTGGCGTCGGCGCAGAAGCGGATCGCCATCCACATGTCGGCCGTGTACCACCTGGACGCCCCCAGCCTCGCCTGGTGAGTCCCCACCGACTCGCGCCACCCGGTCGTGGTCCCCCCACGGCGCGGCCGGGGGCGGGACACCAAGACTCCACGATCGAACTGGGAACACGGGGCATGGACGACCAGACCGAATACAGCACCAAGGCGCGCCCGCAGGCGGCGACAGACCGGACCTACGTGGCGCGGCTGGACTTCCTCACCGCCATGCATCTACTCCGTCTGGAGGCGGCTGACGCTGCCGTCGTGGTGAACTCCGTTGGAGAGGACCACATCCGAATCGGAATCGTGACTGTCCCTGTTCCGGAGACGGTCACGGAGGCGCTGAAGCTGCTTCACAAGGCCCGCGCAACCGGCCGGGATAGGAACCACGGCGGATGATCTCTATCGATCTAGGTGTACAGCAGCGAAGCGTGGCCGAGGAGGATGCCCGACTCTGGGGCACGAACTTCTGCTGGTTCTGCCTCGAATGGCTGCCGGTCCGATACCTCGGCCCGATCCATACGCCGGGTGGCACGGCCCCCGTCTCCGGGTGCGCGCCCTGCTTGGAGCCCCGTCTCCAGATGGCTGCGGACTACGCCGCTCAACCCGACGTCGCCGTACTCAACTACCCGGAGCACGCGCGGAGGGAACAGCAGGTATGAGAGACCCTGACAAGCGCCGTATCCCGCAGGCGATTTGGGACGCGACCAAGACCGCATGCGGAGGCCCCCGCCCGGCGTCTCTGTCCTGGCCGGCCGAGGCTGCACCACCCACCTACCATCCGAAAGGCGCGAACCAATGTGCGGAACCTGCGGAAAGCCCTGCTTCATTGGCCCTGATGGGCAGCGCTGGTGTCCAACCCACGGCCCGCAGTAGCCCCATGATCGGCCCCGGCTGTCCGCCTCCCCCGTGGCGGATTGGCTGGGGGCTCCCCAGGAATCCTGCACCGGCCACGCGGCTGTCCACCGTGGACCGGGGCGGGCACCAACTCCGGCGGGCGATCCCGCCGGGGCACGACGTCGCCCGACGTACCCATAGGGGTTCGAGGCGACCAAGCACCCCCCGGTACGCAACCGCGCGCCGGGACGACCAGCACGGAGGTAGAGAAGATGGACGGCGGCGGACACGGCGGCGGCTCGGGCGACGGCAAGGGCGGCGGCCAGCAGGACGACAGCAACAGCGGCGCGGGCCACGGCGGCGGCTCCGACGAGGGTGGCAACACGAGCGACGGCCAGGGCCCGGCGACCGGTAGATGACCGAGACGCATGAGGAGGCGGGCCCCCAGGGGCTCGCCTCCGCGCTGGTGGCCAGCGGCGCGCTTTCATCGGACTGGCTCCCGACCTTCAACGCCGTACCGCGTGAGCTGTTCGTGCCGGATCGCATCTGGCCGGGCATCGCGGATGGCACCAAGCAGAACCCAGTAGTCGATCGGTGGGAGGACGCGGCGGCCTGGCGAGGGGCGGTCTACTCGGACATCCCGCTCACCACTCAGTGGGACGACGGCGACCACGACGGGGACGGCCTCGGCACGACGCCGAGTTCGTCCAACTCCCTGCCGAGCATGGTGTTCACCATGCTGCAAGACCTGGACGTCCGGCCCGGTGACCGGGTGTTGGAGATTGGAACCGGGACGGGGTGGAACGCGGCCCTTCTGGCTCACCGGGTCGGGGACGCCAACGTGGTGTCGGTCGAGTTCGACGCTGAGGTTGCCCGGGGCGCGAAGGCGAACCTCGGCAGGGCACGGCGAGACCCGGCCGTGGTTGTGGCAGACGGCCGGGCGGGGTGGGTCATGCGCTCGCCGTACGATCGCCTGATCGCGACATGCTCTGTGCTGGAGATTCCTCCGGCCTGGCTGGAGCAGATGGCCCCGGGCGGGGTGATCGTCGCCCCGTTCGGTACCGAGTACGGCGGCGAGCACATCGTGCAGCTGACAGTCAGCGGCGACGGGACCGAGGCACGCGGAAGGTTCACCCGTAGCTCTGCATTCATGAGGATCCGTCAACAGCGCACGGAGCGGCCACTCTTCGCGGAGTACCTTCACGGCGCGAAGTGGCCGGCCGGGGCGACCCGGACCACGACCAAGCTCCGCCCCCCGGACACCGGCGGATGGCTCGCTCAGTTCGTCATCGGGGCCGGGGTGCCCGCCGCGTTTTGGCGGCGGGAGCAGTACGAGAACGGCGCGTACACGCTCTGGCTCTACAGCCGGGACACGCTCTCATGGGCTACCGCCGACCACATACCTGACCGCACCGAGTACGAGGTGTACCAGTCCGGCCCGCGCAAGCTGTGGGACGAAGTGGAAGCCGCCTACCACTGGTGGGCCGAGCGGGACCGACCCAGCTACGAGCGGTTCGGGCTGACAGTCAGCCCGGACGGGCAACAGCTCTGGCTCGACACGCCGGACAACCCCGTCCCTCAGCAGCACTGAGCAAGTCCGCACGACCAGGAGTCACCATCCACGACACCGTGCTCCGCGCCCGCCGCCGCGCCTGACACCGGGCCTGACGCGAAAATCGCGGGCGACGCCGGGCCCGCTGTGGCAGGGTACGGCTCGGTCGGGACCGGCCGATCCCATCCGTCCCAGGAGCGTTCGATGGCAACACCCGCACGGCTGATCCCGCTGCTGCAGCAGTACGACTTCGCGGTGCAGCGGCTGGTGGACCGGCTGTCCGGTCCGGTGCTGGACAGCGGCAACGGCGTGGGCGTCCCCGTCGGAGCGCTCACCGACGAGGAGTACCGCTGGGAGCCGGTGCCGGGCTGCTGGTCGATCCGCCGCCGCGCGGACGGGCCCGGTCCCCGGGCCACCCTGCTGATCGGCGCCGGTGAGTGGGGGCGGGACTCGGCCGGGAGCCCGCACCCGGTGCCGCCGCCGTTCACCACCCTCGCCTGGCGGATGGGCCACCTCAGCGAGATGCTGACGCTCCGTGCCGACCACACCGACGGCAGCCGCTCCCGCAGCCGGGACGACCACCGCTTCGCCGGTGACGCCCTGGGCGCGGTCGCCGACCTCGTCGCCGCAGCCGCCGCCTGGCGCGCGGCGCTGCTCGCCGCCGACGACGCGGCCCTCGACACCGTCGGCCACAGCGGCTACCCCTACGGCAGCGACCCGGAGGACCCCTTCCTGGAGACGGTCTGGTGGGTGAACCAGGAGGTGCTGCACCACGGGGCCGAGATCGCCCTGCTCCGCGACCTCTACCGGGACCGGCCGTGAACCGGCGAACGAAGGGATGAGCGCGGTTCGGGCCTCCGCCGGAAGGTGTGGACCCGACAGGAGATCGTCGTCCGGGCGGTCGTGGGGATGACGACCCCGCGTGTGCCGTGCGAGCCTGGTCGGGTTGCGGCGGAAACCTTCCGAGGGGATGCGGCGGTCCGAGATGGCAGTGAGGCGTCCTCCGGCGATCGCTCTCCTGGTCCCGCTCAGCGCGGCGCTGGTGGTGCTGGCCTTCGCGACCGTGCCCGCGCTGCGCTACAGCCTCACCACCTTCGCCCACCTCAACTGGGCCTGGCTGCCGCTCGCCCTGCTCGCCGAGTCCGGCTCGATGGCCGCCTTCGCCAGGAACCAGCAGCACCTGCTGCGGGTCAGCGGCAGCCGGATCACGCTGCGCTCGTCCCTGGCGATCGCCTACGCCAGCAACGCGCTCTCGCTCAGCCTGCCGGTGGTCGGCACCGGGCTCGGCACCGCCTTCGCCTACCGGCAGTTCCGCCGCCGGGGTGCCGACCACGCCTCGGTGGGCTGGGCGCTGACCGTCTCCGGCATCGTCTCCTCGCTCGCCTTCGCCCTGCTGATGTTCGTCGGGGCACTGCTCAGCAACAGCACCGGCGCCACCGCGCTCGGCTTCGGCGCCGCCGCCGCCACCGCGCTGCCGATGGTCGCGATCCTCGCGGCGCTGCGCTTCGGCGCCGTCAACCGGCTGATCAACCGGCTGGTCGGGCAGGCGGTCGGGCTCTCCCGCCGGTTCTTCCACCACCCGCGACCCGAGGCGGCGTCGGCCTTCGCGGAACTGCTGACCCGGATCGGCCGACTGCGGGCCACCCCGCTCCAGTACGCCTACGCCTTCTCCCACGCGCTGCGCAACTGGGGCGGGGACTGCCTCTGCCTGGTCTGCGCCATCGCGGCGGCGGGCGGACCGGTCCCCTGGCACGGGGTCCTGCTCGCCTACTGTCTCGGCGTCACCGCCGGCAGCGTCGGACTCACCCCCGGCGGGATCGGCGTGGTCGAGGCCGCGATGACGGCCGGACTGGTCAACGCGGGCCTGCCGGCCTCCAGGGCGGTGCCGGCCGTGCTGCTCTACCGGCTGGTCAGCCTGTGGCTGGTGATCGCGATCGGCGGCCTGGTGGCCGCCGTCTCCGCCCGCCGCCGGCCCCCCGAACCGAGCGGGGACGCACCCGCCGCCACCCGTCCGGTCCGGGTGCCGGACCACGACGGGGACCACGGGCTCGACCACGCCCCGGACCACGGTCCGGGCGCGGTGCGCTGAGGCGGGCGGAGAGACCGGCGCGGCCGCCGGCGGCAACTGACCCGCCGCCGTGCAACACCGGCGTCCCGGGTCTGCCGTTCTCTCGCGATCTGCGCGACAGTGGCCCCGGTACGGACCACGGCGGCAGCAGCAGGACGAAGGAGTCGACAATGACCGTGCCAGCCAGGACCCCGGCGGACAAGCCCGCACTGCCGGAGTTCTCGACCGTCCTGGTCGAACTCGGGGCGGACCGGGTGCTCACGGTGACGCTGAACCGCCCGGCGCGGCTCAACTCCTTCAACCAGCCGATGCTGGACGACTTCGCCGCGCTCTGGCGCTACGCCGCGCAGGACGACGAGGTCCATGCGATCGTCCTCCGGGCCGAGGGCGAGCGCGCCTTCTGCACCGGCATGGACGTGGTCGAGGGCATCGACCGCGCCGGGAACCTGTTCCACGAGACCGACCCCGGTGCCAGCCTCTCGCCCAAGCAGAACCGCTGCTGGAAGCCGCTGCTCTGCGCCGTCCACGGGATGGTCGCCGGGGGAGCGCTGTACTGGCTGAACGAGGCCGACCTGATCATCGCGGCCGAGGACGCCACCTTCTTCGACCCGCACACCAGCTACGGCATGGTGGCCGCGCTGGAGCCGATCGGGCTGGCCCACCGGATCCCGCTCGGCGAGGTGCTGCGGATGGTGCTGCTCGGGAACGACGAGCGGATGTCCGCCCGCCGGGCGCTGGAGATCGGCTTCGTCAGCGAGGTCGTGCCCGGCGAGCAACTGCGCGAGCGCGCCCACGAGCTGGCGGCGCGGATCGCGGCCAAGCCGCCGGCCGCGATCCAGGGCAGCGTCCGGGCGATCTGGGAGTCGCTGGACACCGGCCGCAGCCAGGCCCTGGCCACCGGCCTGGCCTACGCCCAGCTGGGCAACCCGCTCGGCACCGCCGAGGTGGACCGCGCCGCGCACAAGGGCCGTTCCTTCGAAGTTCGCTGACGATAACTCAGCAGTGCTGGTGGGGCCGCGCCTTGGCTGTGCGGCCCCCGTCGCGCAGCTGTCCGGTCAGCCTGCGTGGACGTCGAACTCCCAGAGCGAGTAGCCCCACTGGGTGGCGCGGGTGGTGCCGTACATCCGGATGTAGCGGCCGCTGCCGGTGACGTTCAGGGTCTGGTCGCCGCCGGTGCCGTCGGTGGTGGAGTAGACGGTGGTCCAGGTGGAGTTGTCGTTGGAGGTCTGGATCTGGAAGGCGGTGGCGTAGGCGGTCTCCCAGTCGAGGGTGACCTGGCAGATCTGCTGCGTCGAGCCGAGGTCGACCTCCAGCCACTGCGGGTCGCTGAAGGCGCTGGACCAGCGGGTGCCGAGGTTGCCGTCGGTGGCGTCCTGGGGCGGGAAGCTGGAGTTCTGTTCGGAGGAGGCGGTGGTGGGCTGGTCGAGGGCGATGTCGGCGGTTCCGCAGCCGGTGGCGGCGGCGTCGACGGTCCAGCTGAAGCCGGTGGAGCCGGTCGCCCCGGTGGTGTCGGTGGCGGTCACCGTGACGTTGGAGGTGCCGGCCGCGGTCGGGGTGCCGGAGACCAGCCCGGTGGCGGAGTTGATGCTCAGTCCGGCGGGCAGCCCGGTGGCGCTGTAGCTGAGGGTCTGCCCGGAGGCCGAGTCGCTCGCCGCGACCTGCAGGCTGCTCGCCGTGCCGACGGTCGAGGTCTGGTTGCCGGGTGCGGTGACCGTCACCGTGTCGGCCGCAGTGCCGCCGGTGGGCAGCTTCCACTGCTGGTCGGCGCTGTCGGCGCAGGTCTCGATGTCGAGCCGGGAGCCGGTGTTGCCGCTCGGATCGGTCAGGCAGAGACCGGAGTTGGGATTGACCAGCTCGCCGTTGCCCTGGGCGGTCCAGCCCTGGGCGTTGGTGCCGTTGCAGGCGTACCAGTCGACGTCGGTGCCGCTGGTCGTGCCGGCGCTCACCACGTCCAGGCAGCCGCCCTGGGTCCGGACGGTGCCGTCGCTGTACGGCGACCAGACCTCGCCCGCGCTGCCGTTGCAGGCGGCGACACCGATCGGGTTGCCCTCGGTGTCGAGCGAGTTCTGGTTGGCCAGGCAGAGCCCGTCGAGCCCGCCGACCGCGCCGGTGGCGGTGGCGGCCCCGGTCGGGGTCGAGTTGCCGCCCTCCTCGTACACGGCGACGTACGCGACGCTCATCGACGCGCCGGAGCTGGTGGCGGCGGTCGGGGTGGTGGAGCCGTACACCCCGTCCGGGTAGTTCCCGCCCATGGCCAGGTCCCAGATGATGAAGAAGCCGTGGTCGACGGCCTCCTGCCAGGCCGTGGTGCCCACCGAGGCCTCGGTGACGGTGCTCTCGACGGTGCCGTCCATCAGGAATTCCATGGTCTCGGCACTGGTGTCGGTCCGGTTCACGATCACCGAGTAGGTGTGGTAGCCGGTCTGGCAGCCGGAGCTGGTGTCCGGGCAGGGGATCAGCGCGTGGCCGCTGCTGCCGGCCGCGTCGTGGAGCGTCTGCGAGCCCTCGTTCAGGCCGTTGACGTCCTCCATCATGTCGATCTCGCCGGAGGTCGGCCAGCCGCCGCCGGCCCGCATCGGGGAGCCCAGGGCCCAGAAGGCGGGCCAGTAGCCGAGACCGTTCGCCGGGTTCGGCTGCTCGATCGAGGCGGTCATCTCCAGTTCGCCGCCGGCCGGGGCCTGGAAGTCGTCGCGGGTGCTCTCCAGCCGGGCGGAGGTCCAGGTGCCGCCGTTGTCGATGGCCTTCAGCACCAGGTGGCCGTTGCCGTCGAGGTAGGCGTTGCTGGTCGAATCGGTGGTCTGCTCGGTCTCACCGGTTCCGTAGCCGGTGCCGATGTCGTAGAACCAGTTGGCGGACGAGGGGGCGGAGCCGGCCGGGCCGGCGAAGTCGTCGCCGAACACGGTGTTCCAGCCGGCCGGGGCGGCCGGTACGCCGTCGGCCATCGCGGCGGGGGCGGCGGCCACGGTCACCGTCACGGCCCCGCCGAGGCAGGCGGCCAGCAGCGCGACCGTGCTGAGCAGCGAGCGCCCCCGCAGCGACCTCCGCCGCCGAGCGGCCCCCCGGCCGACTTGCGATCTGTCGAACATGTTGCCTTCCCTTCAGCGCACCGGGCGCTGTAGCGGAATGCTGACGAGCGGGTGGTCGGCGGCAGCCCGAAGGCAGCACAACTCGACCGCACACGACGCCAGTTATCGGGTGGGTGGGGTGAGAGAGCGCTCTCTAGCAGTTGATGTGTACGGGCCTATTGCGGGCGTGTCAAGACTTTGCGCGAGGCTGCCGGGGATCCCGGCAGCCGCTGCTGCGGCGCTCCGGGGCGGTCCCGGCATCGCCCGACCGGCCGTTGTGCCTGGTCGCGGCGGCCGACTACGGTTGGCCGATGACCACTGGAACACGTGGCGCATCCGTCCGCGTGGCGGAGCCCGCAGACATCGACGCCATCGTCGCCACTCTCACCACCGCGTTCTTCGACGACCCGCTCTGGGGTCCGGCCTTCCCCGACCCCGGTCGGCGCGCCGAGCAGGCGGCGGTGATGTGGCGGATGTCGGCGATCTCGGCGCTGCGCTACCGGTGGACGCTGGTGACCGGCAAGGTCGAGGCCGCCGCCATCCTGATCCCGCCGGGCGGCACGGAGTTGACGCACGAGGAGGAGAACGAGCTGGCGGCGCTGCTGGTGCGGACGGCCGGGCAGCGGACGGCCGAGGGGGTCCTGGAGATCTACGCCCAGCTGGAGGGGGCCCACCCGAGCGAGCCGCACTTCTACCTGACCCTGCTCGGCACCCACGCCGACCACCGGGGCCGGGGGCTCGGAATGGCGCTGCTCAGGGAGGCCCTGGCGCGGATCGACGACCTCGGCGAGCCGGTGTACCTGGAGTCCTCCAACCCGGCGAACGACGCCCGTTACCGGAGCGTCGGCTTCCTCCCGCACAGCCGGATCACGACCGGCTCCGGCCAGGTGGTCACCACGATGTGGCGCCCGGCGGCCCGTCCCTGAAGGCGTCGGGCCCCGGTCCTCCGGCTCCGTTCCCCGCTCGCCCGAGCGGTCCCTGCTGCTCAGCGCGCGGCTGATACTCATTTCTGCTCTGTATGGCGAAAGAACGAGCAGAAAGTGTCAGCCGCCTCATTGTGCGTGCGTGGCGTTGGTCCTACTGTCTGTCATGCACGCAGCGCCCTCGATGCCGCTACCGGACCGGTGGGCACGCTGCCGACGTGTGCCATCCCGTCAACGCAGTAGGCGCGTTCCGCCACAGCCCGGCACGATCGTCACGTCCACCACCAAGGAGACGCACCCCCATGCCTGGATCTCCCAAGTTCCGTTCAATGTTCGGCAGCAGACGACTCGTCACCTCGGCCGTCGCGGTCGGCGCGGTGCTCGCGGCGCTGGGCGGCTTCGCGCCCGCCGCCAGCGCCTCCGAGACCGCGACCTCCGGCGACGGGGCCGCGCTCGCGGTCACCCCGCCGATGGGGTGGAACGACTGGGCGCACTACCAGTGCGGCTACAACGAGGCCACCATCCTGGCCAACGCCAACGCCCTGGTCTCGACCGGGCTGGCGGCCAAGGGCTACAACACCGTCACCATCGACGACTGCTGGATGAACACCAGCCGCGACGCCGCCGGCAACCTGGTCGCCAACCCGACGCTCTTCCCGGACGGCATGGCCTACGTCGGCACCTACCTGCACAAGCTGGGGCTGAAGTTCGGCATCTACGAGGATGCCGGAACCTCCACCTGCGGTGGCTACGCGGGCAGTTGGAACCACTGGACGCAGGACGCCGACCTCTTCGCCTCCTGGGGCGTGGACTACCTCAAGCTCGACGGCTGCAACCTGCCCTCGGTCAGCGGGCAGACTGGCGAGCAGACCTACCAGTCCGCCTACGCGGCCATGGGAGCCGCGCTGAAGGCGTCCGGGCGCGACATCGTCTTCTCGGAGTCCGCGCCGGCCTACTTCCAGGGCACCACCGACTGGGACACGGTGCTCGGCTGGACCGGCCAGTACGGTCAACTCTGGCGCGAGGGCAGCGACATCGCGACCTACAGCGCGTCCAGCCCGAACACCAGCCGCTGGGCCAGCGTGCTGAACAACTACGGCTACAACAACCCGATCCACCGCTACGAGAGCCCCGGCAACTGGAACGACCCGGACTTCATCATCGCCGGTGACGGCGGACTGACCGCGGACGAGTCCCGCAGCCAGCTCTCGCTCTGGGCGGAGATGGGCTCGCCGCTGATCCTCAGCGACAACGTCAGCGCCCTCTCGGCGTCCTCCGTCGCGGACCTCGGCAACAGTGCCGTCATCGCCGTCGACCAGGACTCGCTGGGCTCACCGGGCTACGTGGTCTCCCAGAACGGCACGCTGGACGTGCTCACCAGGCCGCTGGCCAACGGCGACCGGGCAGTGGCCATCCTCAACCGCTCCTCCTCGTCGGTCAGCGCGAGCACCACGGCCGCGGCGGCGGGATTCGTCGGCGGCAGCGGCTGCAGCTACTCGGTGCACGACCTGTGGGCCGGGACCACCTCGACCACCAGCGGGGCGATCTCCACGACCATCGCCGCACACGGCACCGCCCTGCTGCGGATCACTCCGAGCAGCGGCTGCGGCGCCACCACGACGACGGGCCAGATCACCGAGAACAGCGGCCAGTGCGTGGACGACTCCGGCAGCGGCACGGCCAACGGCAACCCGATCATCCTCTACGGGTGCACCGGCAACGCCAACCAGCAGTGGACGCAGCCCGGTGACGGCACCGTCCGGACCCTCGGCGAGTGCCTGGACGTCCCCTCCTCGGCCACGGCCGCCGGGACCTACGTGGACCTGGCCGCCTGCAACGGTTCGGCCGGTCAGCAGTGGACCTACCAGACCGACGGCAACCTGGTGAACCCCGACTCCGGTGACTGCCTGGACGCCTACGGCGGCTCCACGGCCAACCTGACCAAGCTGGACATCTGGCCCTGCGGTGACAACCAGGCCAACCAGACCTGGTCCCTGCCGTAGCGCCGACCGCACGGTAGCGCCGACCGCACCCGCAGGCGCGGCGCCCGGAGCCCCCCGGCCCCGGGTGCCGCGCCGTGCGCGGGACTGCTGGCTGAACCCGGGGCGTGCGGAAGCGCCCGTCACCTCGACCTCAGGTGACGGGCGCCCAGATCCTGCTGCTCAGTCCCAGGACGTGTCCCGCTTGCTCACGATGCCCCCTCGGTCGACGTCGATGCGCTCATACATGTAGAACGCATCCAGCCGGGTCGGATGTTGCACCTTGCCGATCATTTCCGCTCCAGGGCGTCGTTCCCGACGCCGAGGGCGCCCCCTGGGGGCGGGAGTGGGGGAGAATGCTGCACATGACGACTTGAAGAGCACCGGCCGGGCGGGAGCGCTGGCTCAGGGTCTCGGCCTGGGCGACGGTGCAGAACGGCGATCGACGAATGTGTGCTGCTTGCGGGTCGGGCGTCCGCTCCTACGAGTACCGCTTCCATCCACCCGAGTCCTGGATGTTCGAGCGGTGCGTGGGCTTCGCGTGGTGCTCCGGTTGCCGGATCTACTCCGGCGGGATGGTGAACGTGCCCCGGTCGCGCGTACTCGTCGACGCCCTGGCGTCGCTTCCCGAGGATCAGCGGGAACCCCTGCGTCACAGAGAGGCAGCGCTGATCGAGTACCTGGACCGTCAGGCCGGCGGTCGGTAGCCGACGGCGCCGGTGTCGAGGCGCTGCGCTGGGAAGCCCCCCGGCCCCCCAGTGCAGCGCCTGGTCTGGTTCGGCTCGGGTCAGTCCGCCAGTGGGAGGTAGACCCGGTTGCCGTTGGCTGCGAACTCCTCGGACTTGGCCTTCATCCCCGCTTCGGCCTCATCGTCGCCGGTCACGGCCAAGCCGTCGCCGTAGGTGTCCATGATGTTCTTGCTGATCTTCATCGAGCAGAATTTGGGCCCGCACATCGAGCAGAAGTGCGCGGTCTTCGCCGGTTCGGCGGGCAGCGTCTCGTCGTGGAAGGAACGCGCCGTCTCCGGGTCGAGGGCCAGGTTGAACTGGTCCTCCCAGCGGAACTCGAAGCGGGCGTCGGACAGGGCGTCGTCCCAGTCCTGCGCGCCCGGATGACCCTTGGCCAGGTCCGCGGCATGGGCGGCGATCTTGTAGGTGATCACGCCGGTCTTCACGTCGTCCCGGTTCGGCAGCCCCAGGTGCTCCTTGGGAGTGACGTAGCACAGCATCGCGGTGCCGTAGGTGGCGATCATGGCGGCGCCGATACCGGAGGTGATGTGGTCGTAGCCAGGGGCCACGTCCGTGGTCAGCGGGCCGAGGGTGTAGAAGGGCGCGTCGTCGCACAGCTCCTTCTGCAGGTCCATGTTCTCCTTGATCAGGTGCATCGGCACATGACCCGGGCCCTCGATCATCACCTGGACGTCCAACGACCGCGCCACCCGCCCCAGTTCGCCCAGCGTCCGGAGTTCGGCCAGCTGCGCCTCGTCGTTGGCGTCGGAGATGGAGCCAGGACGCAGCCCGTCCCCGAGCGAGTAGGTGACGTCGTAGGCCCGCAGGATGTCGCACAGCTCCTCGAAGTTGCTGTACAGGAAGTTCTCCTGATGGTGCGCCAGGCACCAGGCCGCCATGATCGAGCCGCCGCGCGAGACGATGCCGGTCCGCCGGCGCGCAGTCAGCGGCACGTACCGCAGCAACACGCCCGCGTGCACGGTCATGTAGTCGACGCCCTGCTCGCACTGCTCGATCACGGTGTCCCGGTAGACCTCCCAGGACAGCTCCTCGGCCCGGCCGTCCACCTTCTCCAGCGCCTGGTAGAGCGGCACCGTCCCGATCGGCACGGGGGAGTTGCGCAGCACCCACTCGCGGGTGGTGTGGATGTTGCGCCCGGTGGACAGGTCCATCACCGTGTCGGCGCCCCAGCGGGTGGCCCAGGACATCTTCTCGACCTCCTCCTCGATCGAGGAGGTCACCGCAGAGTTGCCGATATTGGCGTTGATCTTGACCAGGAAGCGGGAGCCGATCACCATCGGCTCCGCCTCCGGGTGGTTCACGTTCACCGGGACCACGGCCCGGCCGGCGGCGACCTCCTCGCGGACGGTCTCCGGGGCCACCCCCTCCCGCAGGGCTGCGAACTCCATCTCCTCGGTGACGAGTCCCCGGCGCGCGTAGGCGAGCTGGGTGACCGCAGCGCCCCCGGCCGCCCGCAGCGGGCGCTCCGCGCGCGGCGGGGCGAACCCCTCGGGCCAGGGACGTTCGCTCCCGTCCCCGGTTCGGCCGGGGAAGACCGCGTCCAGCCCGGCCAACTCCCTTTCCCGGTCGGCGGTGCCGCGGCGCAGCCCGTCGTCCTCGGGTCGGGCGCGGCGGCCGAGGTAGCCCTCGACGTCGCCGCGTCCGGCGATCCAGTCCGCGCGCAGCGCGGGCAGGCCGAGCCTGACATCGGGTGCGTAGGCCGGGTCGGTGTACGGCCCGGAGGTGTCGTAGAGCGGGACGGTGCGGCCGTTGCTCAGCACGACCTCCCGGTAGGGCGCGCGCAGCCCCGGCCTACCGCCGGCGCGGTAGGCCTTCCGCCAGGCAGGGGCGGGGTAGCCGGTGGTGGTGCTGGAGACAGACTGCTGCTGTGCATCGTGCTCGGTCATCGGACCTGCTTCTCCCTACGCCGGCATTACCCGGTCAGGTTCCTGCGGTCGGCGCAAGCAGTCGTCGCACATGGTGGTGTGCGGCGGTCAGCGCCCTCTCAGCCCGGTGCTCCGAGCTCCCGCGTCTTCAATCAGATGTCAGCACCGTAGCGGCTCCGCCTCCGGTTTGACCAGAGTGCCCTGGCTCACTCGCCGCACCCGCCCGGCTCCGGGCCGTCAACGCCCGCCGTTCCGGGGGCGGGTGCGGAGCAGCGGACACACCGGTGGCGCCACCTGGTTGGCACCCCCGGTGCGGTGGCACGGTAGCGTGACCGGCATGGAGATCAACGGGGAAGCCCAGCAGCGCGGGCACATACTCCTGATCGGCGGCGCACCCGGCGGTCGCCGTCGTCAGCCGGTACGCCCTGAGGCCAGCCTCACGCTGTTGGCGACCCTGCCGACGTCGGCGCTGCTCGGCAGCGCGGTCCCCGCCGACACGGTCCAACTCGCCGACCCGGCCGACCCCCAGCTGGTCCTGGCCCATCTGCGGCGCGCCGCCGCGACCCCGGGTCCGCTGGTGCTGGTGCTGGTCGGCTGTCTGACGGTGGATCACCGGCACCACGAGCCGCATCTGGCGCTGGCGCGCAGCCGTCCGGAGAACGCCAGGTACACCGCGCTGCCCTGGGCCTGGCTGGCCCACGAGTTCCGCGACCGCCCGCCCGGCAGCACCCGGGTCCTGGCCGACCTGGTCGCCGACAAGGACGCCTGGGCACTGCTGGCGTCGGCGGGCCCGGCCGTGCTGACCGGCCCGCTGCCGGTCTGGGGCCAGGTCAGCCCGCCGGAGACGGTCGGCGAGACCCTGGCCACGCCGTACGTCCACGCGCTGGTCGAACTGCTCCGCCATGTCGGTGACCGTCCGCTCTTCGACGTCCACCGGCAGGCCGTCGCCTCGGCCGGCCTGCCCGCCGGAGCGCTGCCGCTCGGCACCGACCCGGCCGACGCGCCGGTACCGGTCCGGTCGGCGCAGCCGGTCGCGGTGCGCCCGGTCGTGACCGCCCCGGCGATGGGAGTCCCGGTGGCAGCGGCCCCGGCCCCGGCCCCGGTCCCGGTCCCGGCCCAGGCGGTCGCCGCTGTCCCGCCCATGCCCTGCGCGCCGCCCCCGACTGCCGTGCCGCCCACCGTCTCAGTGCCGGCGCTCGCCGCCGCGCCGCCCACCGTCTCCGTGCCGGAGCCCGCCGCCGCGGACGATCCGCTCGCGGCGATCGGCGCGGCTCTCGGCAGCGGTGACCTGGAGCAGGCCAAGGCGCTGGCGCTGGCCGCGGAGGAGCAGGCCGTGCGTACCGCCGGACCCCGCTCGCCCCGCGCGATCCAGGCCCGTGAGGCCCGCGCCCACCTGGCGCACCTCTCCCACGACGAGTCCCTCGCAGCGGAACTGTGGCGGGACTCGGCCGAGGACCGGCTCACCTTCCAGGGCCCGGACGACGCCGAGGTGCGGGCGGCGGTGGACAACGCCCACGCCTGCTGGAGCCGGGTCCAGGAGCGGCGCAGCTCCATCGAGCTGGCCCCGGGCATCCTGGCCCTGCGCCGCAAGGTGCCCGGCGCGGGGAGCAGCGGCCTGCGCGCCGCCGAGCGCCGCCTCCAGCGGATCTACGAGGCGGCGGTCCAGACGGAGGGCTGAGTCGGGGAGGTCAGGACTTCTCGGCCAGCACCGGTGCGACCACCTGTGCCAGCTCCGCCTGGGTCATCGAGTCCAGCACCCGTGCCGCTATCCGGCCCTGACGGTCGATCACCAGTGTCGAGGGGGTGGCCTGCGGGGCGACGCTGCCGACCGGGAACTGCAGCAGCACCGAGCCGCCCGGGTCGTAGAAGTCCGGGTAGGTGAGCCCCTCTGCCTTCACGAACTGCTGTGCGGGTGGCAGTTGGAGGTCGCGGGTGTCGATGCCCAGGAACTGCACGCCCTGGCTCCGGTCGGACCGGTAGACCGCCTCGAAGCCGGCCGCCTCGGCCCGGCACGGCGCGCACCCGGAGTTCCAGACATTGACCACCACGACCTTGCCCCGGTAGGAGGCCAGGCTGAGCGGCTTGCCGTCGAGGTCCTTGCCCACCAGGTCGACCGGGTCGCCACGGTGGCCGACCGCCATGGTGGTGACCTCGCCGAAGCCCGGGATCTGTTGGTCGACGGCCACGACGGCGTTGCCGGAGGAGGAGCCGGAGCACCCGCTCAGTACCAGCCCGAGCGCCAGCGCCCCCACCGCGACCGCCGCCCGAACGCCCGTCCCACCAGGTCGGGGCGGGTGTGCGAGGGTAGAACGGAGGTGCACGGATCGAGTCATGCCGGGAGTCTGCCACGACGATGATCGTTCGCGGACAGTGGGTCTCCGCAGTGGGTCTTCGCAGTGGGTCTCCGCGTCAGCGCTCGGCGCAGCCGACCCGGCCGGGTTCGCCGCCCGCCTCGGCCGACTGCCCCCGCCCCCGGCGGGCCGGGACGTGACCGGCGACCGGGAGCGTCGGGCGGCCTGCGCCGCCGCCTCCGCGACGGTCCAGCAGCCCGGCGGCGGCGGCGACCAGCAGGCCGCAGCCGGCCAGGGCGGCGGCGACCGCGTTGGGCGCGGCATAGCCGAGGCCGGCCGCGATCACCAGGCCACCGAGCCAGGCGCCCAGCGCGTTGGCCACGTTGAAGGCGGCCTGGATCGCGGCCGAGGCGATGTTCGGCGCTCCGTCGGCCTGGGTGATGATCCGGGTCTGCAGCACCGGCACCAGGGCGAAGGTGGTCGCGGCGAAGACGAACAGGGTGACGGCGGCGGCGATCCGGTTGTGCAGGGTGAGCAGGAAGACCGCCGCTACGACGCCCTCCAGCACCAGGAAGGTGTAGAGCGAGGGCATCAGCACCCGGTCCGCGAGCCTGGCGCCGAGGTAGTTGCCGGCCGTCATGCCGAGGCCGAAGACCACCAGCAGCCAGGTGACGCCGCCCGGGGCGAAGCCGGTCACCCGGGTCAACATCGGCACGATGTAGCTGTAGGTGGTGAACAGCGTCGCTCCGCCGAGGGTCGCGACCAGGAGGGCGAGCCAGACCTGCGGTCGGCCTATCGCCCGCAGTTCGGCGCGCAGGTCGAGTCCGGCCTCCTGCTGGGACTCCCTGGGCAGGGCCAGCAGCACCGACACCGAGGCGACGGCCCCCACGACACCGACCCCGGCGAAGACCACCCGCCAGCCGAGGTGCTGGCCGGCCAGGGTGGACAGCGGTACGCCGATCACATTGGCGATGGTGAGTCCGGCGAACATGGACGCCGTCGCCCGGGCGCGCCGGGAGGGCTCGACCAGCCCGCCGGCCACCACCGCGCCCACGCCGAAGTACGCGCCGTGCGGCAGCCCGGCGAGGAAGCGGGCGGCCAGCAGCCAGTGGTAGCCGGGCGCCACTGCCGACAGTCCGTTGCCCACGGCGAACGCGCCCATCAGCACGATCAGCGTGGTCCGCCGGGACAGCCTGGTCGAGAGCGCGACCAGGACCGGCGCGCCGACGACCACGCCCAGGGCGTAGGCGGAGATCAGATGTCCGGCGGCCGGGATGCTGACCGAGAGGTTGGTGGCGATGCCGGGCAGGATGCCCATCACCGCGAACTCGCCGGTCCCGATCGCGAAGGCCCCGACGGCCAGCGCCATCAGTGCCGCGCCGGCTCGTGGATGTCGACCGGTGGTCATTCCCGTCCTGTTCCGTGGGGTCGGTGCGCAGCAGACGGACCCTGCGGAGGGGACTCTCCCATGGACGCCACGCCCGCCGGGCCGGGCAGCCCGGCAGCCTGGCGGCATGGGCAACATAGTACTTACGTTCTATAACGCCCATGTTTCCGCGCCCCGATCGGCAGCAGCAGCCGACACCCGGGCTGAGCGGTGCGGCGCGGGACTTCTGACGGGTGGTCGCTGACCGCTGGGCCGACGGCCCGCCGCTCAGTAGGGCAGCAGGCCGCCCAGGCGGCCTTCGAGGACGACCAGCAGTCGGCTCAGCCCCTCCGAGAGCTCGTCCTGCTGTTTGGCGTCGACCCCGGAGAGGAGGGCCGCCTCGTAGCCGAGCTGTTCCGGCAGCAGTCGGTCGATCAGCTCCAGCCCGGCGTCGCTGAGCGAGAGGTGGACGACGCGGCGGTCCCGGCCGTCCGGTCGGCGCTCGATCAGCCCCCGTTCGGCGAGCAGCCGCACCCGCTTGGTGATCGCCGCGCCGGAGGCGAAGGTCTCCCGGGCGAGCTGGCTCGGCGTCAGGTCGCGGTCGACCCGGCGCAGGGTGCCGAGGATGTCGAACTCCGGCCGGGTCAGCCCCGCCGCGATCAGCGGCGCGTCCGCCGCCTGCTGGAGCAGCGCGGAGCAGCGGTTGAGCCTGCCGATGAGCGCCATCGGGGCGGTGTCGAGATCGGGTCGCAGCTGCTGCCACTGGCGGAGTACCGCTGCCACCACGTCTTCCACGCCGTCTCCTCACGTCCGGCTGCGATCCTACGTGGTCGCCGGGCGTCCGCCGGTCAGGCCGCGACGGGCGGCTGCTCGTCCGCGCGCTCCAGGTGCCGGTGGAGCTCGGCCAGCAGCCGGTGGCCCTGCTGCTCGGCGGCGGAGATCTGCCGGACCGGGAGGGGGCGCTGCCACCATTCGCCGTCGGCGGTGTCGGTGGCCTCGCGCAGCTCGGCCAGGGCGCCGGACAGCTTTCGCCGGGTCCGGTGCAGCTCGTCGGCCGGGGCCTGCGCCGGGAGGACGGACGCCGCTTCGGACGCCGCTTCGGGTGTCGGCGCGGGCGTCAGCAGCTTGGCGGCGTGGGCGCCGACCTCGACCGCGGCGGCCAGGGCGCGCTCCGCGCGGTCGGCCGCGCGCCGGTTGGTGATCAGGAAGCAGCAGGCCAGGCCGACCGCCGCGCCGACGCCGGTGTCCAGCGCCCGGTCGGCGATCAGCCGTCCGGCCGGCTGCGCATGGGCGAACTGCGGCATCAGCAGCGACATCTGGGTGACGCAGACGGCGGCCAGCCAGTAGCCCCGGGTGATCGTCGCCTCCGCCCCGAACTGGAACAGCAGGGTGACCAGGACGAGGGCGAGCGCGCCGGTGCGGGTCAGCGGCAGCAGCGCGGCGAACAGGACGAGCCCGACCAGGCTGCCGAGCACCCGGTGCAGGGCGCGACTCCAGGTCAGCGTGGTGTTGGCCTGGAAGACGGCGGCGGCGGTGACCACCGCCCAGTAGGGGCGGCCGACCCCGAGGCCCATGGAGGCCCAGCCGGCCAGGGCGCAGCCGATGGCGACCCGGGCCCCGACCGGCAGCAGCGGCGAGCCGGGACGCAGCGCCTCGCGCAGCGCGCCGAAGCACGGGGTGAGCGGGCCCGTCGCCCGCGCGGTCGCGGTCCGGGGCGCCGGAGTCCGCGCCCGGAGCAGCAGCGGCGCCATGCAGACCAGCCAGGCGAAGGCACCGGCCAGCAGCAGCAGGCCCAGGTGGGCCGGTACCTCGACGAGTCGCTGCGGCAGGAAGGCGGAGCTCGCCGCGATGAAGGTGAAGATCACGCTTCCGGGCGGGCCGACCCGGGTGGCGTCGCAGACCACCTTCTGCACGGCCGCGAGCAGCGCGGCGACCGCGACCCGGACGGCGGTGGAGTCGGTGGTGGCGGCGGTGGTGAGCGCGATCCCGGTGCTCGCCGCCATCCCCAGCACCACCCAGCCGAGGGTGCGGGCGCGGACCTCCTGCGGCAGTCGGTGGGCGTACAGGGCGCACATCGCGCCGGCGGCCGTGTACGCGGCGAGGTCGAGCCGGCCGAGGGCGAGCAGCAGCAGGTTGGGCACGCCCATGGCGACCAGGATGCTCAGCGCGGGCCGGTGCCAGCCCGCGAGCGCCCGCTGCGGGCGCAGCACTCCGCGCACCGGCAGGGGGCGGGTCCGGACGGGTCGGGGTGTCTCCTGGAGCAGGGGTGTCGAGGTCGCCATGGAGATAAGCTTAGCAAGTGTTTTACTCGTAAATGAAAAGCGCGGGACGATCAGGCATGGTCACACCGCGTCCTCCGGGTAGACCGCGTCCAGCAGGTTGCGGACGAAGCGGTCGGGGTCGTCCAGGCCGGCCGCAGTCAGGGTGCTGGTGCCGTCGGCCAGGAGGTTGAGGACGGCGCCGTGCAGGGCGAGGGTGACGGCGGCGGCCCGCTGCGGGGTGACGGGCAGTCCGGCGGCGCGCTGGGCCAGCTCGAAGCCGGTGAAGTCGGCGGCGGCGATCTGGTCGAGGATCGCCGACAGCCAGGCCTTGCGGGCCGCCTCGGCCTGCAGCTCCAGATAGGCGAGCATCCGTACCCGGCCCGGCCCGGCGACGTTCGCCAGCAGCCCCCGGAGCATGGCCACCAGGCCCTCGCGGTCGGTGGGGCCCGAACCGGCGGCCGTGAGCCGCGCCGTGATCTCGCGGTACTGCTCCACGCATCGCTCGGCCACCGCGCGCAGCAGGGCGTCCCGGGTCGGGAAGTAGTTCTTCGCGGTGCCCGGCGGCACCCCTGCCGCCGCGTCGACGGCCCGGTGCGTCAGGCCGCGTCCGCCCGTGTCGGCCAGCACCTCGATGGCCGAGTCGCGCAGTAGGTCCCGGCGGTCCTGATTCACCGTCAGTGCTCCTCGTTCCTCGGGGTCTTGCTCACACTACCGCAACCGTGGTACCACATCTGTGGTAGTTCGATGGCCAACGGGGCAGGACGACTGGGGGACGCAATGACCGGTACTGCGGTTGTGGTCGGGGCGGGAGTCGGCGGGCTGGCGACGGCGATCGGGCTGCGCCGTGCGGGATGGAAGGTGTCCGTCCTGGAGCGCCGGGCGGAGCTGGAGCGGTACGGCACCGCCTTCGGCATCCACCCCACCGCGCAGGACGCCCTTGACCGGCTGGCGGTGGGTGAGGCGTTCCGGCGCCGGGCGGTGCCGTACTGGAGCGCCCGGATTCGCACCCCGGAGGGGCGGGTGATGGCGAGGCTCCCGCTGGAGCGCATCGAGCGGAAGCACGGCCGCCCCGAACTCCTCGTCTCCCGGCCCCATCTGATCGACGCCATGCTCGCGCAGCTGGAGGGCTTCGGGGACGTGTCGCTCGAACTCGGGGAGAACGTGAGCGACGTGGCTGCACTGGTGGCCGGACACGACCTGGTGGTCGGCGCCGACGGCATCCGCAGTGCGGTGCGGGCCGCGTGCTTCGGTCCGCGCAGCGCCCCACGGCGGGTGGGGACGGTCGCCTGGGTCGGCATCGCGGACTTCGAGACCGGCGTGTACGGCGAGACCTGGGGCAGGGGCCGGTTCTTCGGCACCACCCCGGTCGAGCCGGGCCGCACCAACTGGTACGCCGTGGTGCCCGAGGCCACCGGCGCCGCGCAGCTGCGCGGACACTTCGAGGGCTGGCACGAGCCCGTGCCCCGGATCCTCGCCGGGACGGATCCCGCCACCTGGATCCGCTACGAGATGCGGCACCTGTTCCCCGCGCTGCCGACCTTCGTCCACGGCGGAAAGGTCGCGCTGGTCGGCGACGCGGCGCACGCCATGACCCCCAATCTGGGACAGGGCGCGTGCACGGCGATCCTGGACGCGGAAGCCCTGAGCCGGACCGTCGCCGAACACGGCCCCGACCAGCTGCCGGCCGCCCTCCGCGCCTACGACGCGGAGCGCCGGCGCAGCGCCCAGCGGGTCGCCTTCGGCTCCCGCAACCTGCACCGCTTCATGTCGAGCGAGCACACCGGGCTCCGCAACTCCGTGCTCCGGCTGCTGCCGAGCTGACCGACGGTCGGCGGCTGCGCTCTGCCCCCCGCCACGGCGGGGCCCGCCCGCGTGCCAGCCGAGCTCGGAACCTGCTCGGCCGGCACGGGGCGGGGTCCCTCGGGCTCAGTTGAAGCGCTGGAGCCAGCCGCTGACGAGGCCGTCCAACCGGTCGGCCCGCAACTGGTAGACGCGTTCGCGTCCCTGCAGCTTGACCTCGATCAGCCCGGCCTCTTCGAGGAGGCGGAGGTGTCGGCTGGTGGTCTGCCAGGTGTTGGTGAACAGGTTGGCGATGGCGCCCGAGGTCATCGCGCCGCCGTTGGTGTGGAGCACCAACAGGATCGCCCGGCGGGTCCGATGGGCGAGTGCGCTGAAGACCCGGTCGAGTTCCTCCAGCTCGACCAGGCCGCGCATCGGCTTGTCGGTCACTGGTCGAGGGTGACCGGACGGTAGGCCGGGAAGGTGATCCCGACCGGGTCGGTCGGCACGTCCCGGGGTTCGACCAGGCGCTTGATGGCCTCCCAGACCGGGATGACGTCGGGGTGCACGTGCGCCGGGTCCACCCCGCCCGGCTCCCAGGTGAGGACCTCCACGTACACCGGAGGCTCGGAGACGCTGCGGAGGACCAGGGGGCGGTCGTCCGTGACGAATCCCAGTGCGTTCAGCGTGGACCAGTTCCTGGCCAGCACCTGCTCGAACTCCGCCTCGGCCCCCGGGCGCACGAAGTAGGTGCCGAGGACGGTCTCGCGCTTGTCATTTTCATCAGCCATGTTGCTTAGATTAAGCGAGTCTGCTGATATTCACAAGCGCTTCCGCCCGCCGCTCCCGGAACGACGAAGGGCCCGACCGCGGTGCGGTCGGGCCCTTCGATCGGTGGTGGGGCGGAGCGCCGAGGACGCTCAGCGCCGGTCGAACGGCTCGAAGTCGTGGCTGAACTGCCAGTCGCTCTGCGCGACGCCGGAGCAGGTGAAGCTCCCGGCCGTGCCGACGCAGCCGCCGTTGTCCCGCTCCAGCGCCCAGAAGGAGAGTTCGGCGATGCCCTGCCGGGCGGCCCACTTCTCCACGAAGAGCGCGTCGGCGGGGGTGAGCACCTCCGGCGGGCCGTAGTCGTCGACGCCGATCATCTCGGTGACGCCGAGCATCTGCCAGAGCTGCGCCTGCGACTTGTGCGGGTAGACCGAGTGCAGTTGGCCGAGGACGGCCTCGGACGCCGTCACGGTGTCCTTGCCCATCTCGTGCGGCAGGCCGTCGTAGTAGTCGAAGGTCATGATGTTGACGATGTCGATCCGGGCGTGGTCGGCCACCGCGTTCTGCAGCACGCCGACGCCCTGCGGGGCGTCCAGGCCGGTCATGTTGGTGCTGAGGGTGTAGACGAACTGCACCGTCCGGTGCTGCCGCGCGGCCCACTGCTCGACCAGGTGGATGGCCTCGTTCCGGCGGTTGATCCCGGCCGGGTCGGTCTCCGAGTTGTCCTCGACGTCGAAGTCGAGCCGGCTGACGCCGTAGGTGGTGATGACCTGCTCGTAGTCGGCGGCGATCCTGGCGACGTCGGTGCAGCTGTCGGCGATCTCCTCCCCGGCGTGGTCGGCGTTGTAGCCGCCGAAGGAGGGGACCACGTCGCCGCCCCGCGCGCGGATCTTCGCGATGTCCGCCCCGAAGGTCGACCAGGCGATCGGCATGGAGGCGTTGCCGTTCCAGTCGAGGTCGCAGGAGCCGGCCGCCGGGGTCTGGATGAACGAAAGGGTGAGGTACTTGTCGCCGGAGGCGGCGGACAGGGCGGCCGGGCCGTTGGCGGTGTTGTCCTCGAAGTAGGGGGCGAAGATGTGCGCGGGCAGGGGGCGGGGAGCCCGGCCTTGGTGCTGCCCGTGGCTCCCGCCCCGGGCGGCGGCCGGCGCTGCGGAGGCGGGGCCGCGAAACCGGTGGCGATCAGCGCGGCTGCCGCGCACGCCGTGCCGACCGTACGAACGTTGATCAACGGTCCTCCAGGCGGCCGGGAGGCCGGGGAGCCGCCCTCAACCAGCCAGATAATTAGGAAAGGTTACTAACGTGGCCGCGACTCTAGGGCTGCCACCCGGGGGCGTCAAGGGGTGGCGAGGGCCGGGCAGGGCGGCGCTGACGACATGTCAAGGCGAGCTGTCGCCCGGTGGGGTGGTTCGTGCGGCCCTCGGCGTGTCAGGGCGGACGAATCATCATATTTGCGACGTAGGCTCTCCCTGTCCCCGACCATGAAGGAGATCCTCGGATGCCGAGTGTGCGGATGGTGCGGTGCGGTGCGGTCGTGGCTCTCGCTGCCTGTGCCCTGGTCCAGGGGCCGACGTCCGACGCGACCGACGCGGACCCCCAGGCGGACGCGACCGCGCTGGTCAGCCCGGGGACCGACCAGCCGATCACCACCGGGCTGCTGCCGGGGGACAGGTTCTACGTGCGGTACCGGCTCACCAGCCGTCAGCAGCACCCGATGCTGGTCGAGGGCGTCACATGGCGGGTCAGTACGTCCAACGAGGCCTGTGACAAGTACTTTCCGGTGGTGGCCCGGAGCGTGCGCGAGCAGTTCCCCAGCGTGGTCGCCCCGCGCGGGCAGTTCGACGCGGGCGACAACGCGACGTTCGAGTACTCCAGCGCGGCGGGCAGCGGCTGCCAGTCCATCGACATCTACGCCACGGCCACCGTCACCGCCGTCCGCGTCCCCAGCACGACCACGGTGACCGGCGGGGACGCGGGGCTCGGAGCGGCCGGACAGTTCACGGCGACCGTGGACAGCGCCTGGCGGCAGACGCCGGGCACGGTCCAGTTCGTCGTCGACGGCAGTGCCTACGGCGCACCGGCCCCGGTCCTGAACGGCAGGGCGGAGCTCGCGTCGGCCGGTCTCGCGGCCGGCACCCACGTGGTCCTCGCCCGCTACACGCCCACGGACGCGGGACCTGAGGGATCGGTCTCCCGTCCCGCCGCGTTCCATGTGACGACCGACGCCGCGACGGCCGCGCCGTCCCCGGAGCCGGCCCCCGCGCCGGTAGCGGTGCCAATGCCGGTGCCGGTGCCGGTGCCGGTGCCGGTGGCGGCGCCAATGCCGGTGCCGGTGCCGGTGCCGGTGCCGGTGGCGGCGCCAATGCCGGTGCCGGTGGCGGCGCCAATGCCGGTGCCGGTGGCGGCGCCCGCGCCGGTGACTGCGCCGGCGCCTCCGGCCCCCGTTCCGCTCCCCAGCACCCCGACACCGGCGCCCTCCCTGGTCCTCCCGGTGACCGTGCCTGCCCCCGCACCCCCGCGCATCCGCCCGTCCCCGCGCCGATCGCGCCCGTCCCCGCGCCGCCCGCGCCGATCGCGCCCGCGCCGCCCGTCCCCGCGCCGATCGCGCCCGCGCCCGCACCGGCCCCGATCGGCGCCCGTCCCGCGCCCGCGCCCGTGCCGGTCGTCAGGCCGAGCAGCGCGGCGGTCGCTCCGGTGGCGGTCGCTCCACAGCCCGCCGGTGCGCTCCCCGCCGCTGCCGCCTCCGTTGCCCGCCCGATGCCGGCGCCCGCGTCGTCCGGCATCCATACCGCGCCGATCAACCTTCCGGGCGGCGCCTCCGCGCTCGGCGTGCCGCCGTGGCGACGGCCCGACCCCCGTCGCGCGATCGGCTGAACCGGACACCGGTCGGGGTCGATCCGCTGTCCGCGAACTGCTGAACGATGGTGGGCCGGACCGGATCGGCTGGTCCGAACGGAGGCCGTCGAGCCGTTGCCGGAGCGGTATCGGATCGTAGGCGCAGCAGGCCGGGCGCTGCGGGCGCGCTCGCTGGAAAATGCCCGCGAATCGGCGGAATGACCTGAGGGCCACCGGGGTTGACCGAGCTGACGGCGTGGGGCAGATCGTGAACGTCCCTCGCACCGAACGAGGAAGGACCGGACTCCATGCAGATCGGCATCATCGGCGCAGGACACATCGGCGGCAACCTCACCCGACGGCTCACCGCGCTCGGGCACCAGGTGGCTGTCGCCAACTCACGCGGCCCGGAGACCCTGAGCGACCTGGTGGCGGAGACCGGGGCCACGGCGGTGACCGCGACCGAGGCGGCCCGCGGGGCGGAGATCGTGGTCGTCACGATCCCGCTGAAGAACGTCCCCGACCTTCCGGACGACCTCTTCGCCGAGGCGGCCGAGGGATTCGCGGTGATCGACACCGGTAACTACTACCCGCAGCAGCGCGACGGGCGGATCGCCGCGATCGAGGAGGGCCAGACCGAGAGCGGCTGGACCCAGCAGCACCTCGGGCACCCCGTGGTCAAGGCCTTCAACGGCACCTATGCGCAGGACATCCTGGACAAGCCGCAGCCGGCCGGTACGCCGGGCCGGGTGGCACTGCCGGTGGCCGGCGACGACGAGGCCGGCAAGCGGATCGTCCGGGACCTGATCGACGAGCTGGGCTTCGACACCGTCGACGCCGGCCGAATCGACGAGTCCTGGCGCCAGCAGCCCGGCACCCCCGTGTACGGGCTGGCCGCAGACGTGGAGGCGATCCGCAAGGCGCTGGCCGAGGCGAGCCCGGAGCGTCCGGCCGACTTCCGGGCCTGACCGCCAGGAGGTTCCGTCGGTCCTGACGAACGGTCAGGAGCAGTCCGGACGAAGGACGTCGGCCGCCCCGGGGCGGTCGGCGTCCGCTCCGCCGCGCCCGGGTCGCGCACAGTCAGCAGTAGTGGCCGGCCCGAACCGCGCCCGCGCCGTCGTCAGCCCTGCACCGCAACGGTGGGCCTCGGTGCCGGGTCCGGCAGCGTCGCCCCCTGCGGCCGTCCGGTGCGCAGCAGCCGCACGCCCTCCGGGACGAACGCGAGGCCGTAGCAGAGCGCGGCCACCGGCAGCAGGTTGAGCGAGGCCGCAGCGAGCACCGTGCCCGCGAGCACGGCCACCGGCACCCGCCAGGAGAGGCGCGGACGGGCCTGCGCGGCGGCGAGCAGCGAGAGGGCGAGCAGGCCGACGTAGAACAGCAGTGGACCGGTGCCGTAGACGGCCGCGTTCACCAGCGCGCTGCTCTGGATGCTGCCGTAGTGGAGGTCCATGGCCGCGCGGTCGGCGGAGACCGCGCCCACCCAGAGGTCGATGGTGATCTGCGCGAGGACGCAGAGCGCGCCGAGCAGGCCGACGGCCGTGAACAGTGAGGCTGCGATCCGGCGGCGGGAGGAGCGCCGCAGCTCGACCAGGATCAGGGCGTAGCCCAGTACGCCGATGTCGAAGAGCAGGTGGCCACTGGTCCAGCCGGGGCCCGGGCCGCGCTGCCCGTCGTTGAGCCGGATGATCCCGTAGCCGGCGGTGAGCACCGGTGCGGAGATCAGCGCGGTGGCGGTGAACCTGGTACGGGCGGTGGACGGTCGGTCTGATGCGGAGGTCGGTGTCATGGGGCAATCCTGCTGAGCGCGGCCCGCGACGTCAGTAGCAGCAGCTGCCCGATCATGGTGGTGCCGGCTCCAGTGCGCCGGTGGTGCCCGCTGCCACCGGCTCGCAGATCCGTCTTCAACAGACATGCTCTGAAACAGATATGATGCCGAGTCAGCGGTATTCCGCAGTCATCCTACCGTCGCCCTGCGTTCACGGGCGTAGTGTCGTGCCGCCATGGGCCACTTCTAGCATCCGGCCCATGACTACCTCCAAGATGACGCCGGAGCAGGCGGCACGCCTGACCATGGCGGAGCAGCACGACTGGTACCGGAGCGCGACCTCCCGCCGTTCCATGCTGCGCGGCGGTCTGGTGGGTGCGGCGGCCGTTGCCGCAGGCCCCACTCTGCTGGCGGTCCCGGCCCTGGCGGCCGGAACCCAGGCCCCGAGCGCGGCCACCGGCGGGACCGCTCCCGCCGGGGCCTCGCTGCTGGCCCGGGCCGAGCGCCCGGCCGGTTCCTCCGTCGTCCCCTTCGGTCGCCACGTCGCCTACGGCGCCGACCCGGCGACCTCGCTGTCCGTCACCTGGCAGGTGACGGCGCCGGTGGACAACCCCTTCGTCCGGATTGGCCACTCGCCGCTGGACCTGGGCGAGAAGATCCCGGCGTCGCTGTCCGTGCTCACCACGCCCTTCGCCGACGTCACTGCCGTCGACTCGGTGCCGCTGGTGAAGCCGACCACGGTCGAGCAGTACTACGTCCAGGCCCACGCCGAGCACCTGCTGCCCGGCCGGACCTACTACTACGTCGTCGGCCACGACGGCTGGGACCCCGCTGCCCACCCGCACCTCGACTCGGCCCGTGCCGTCACCACCGCGACCACCGCGCGGACCGACTTCACCTTCACCGCCTTCGGCGACCAGGGCGTCAGCTACGACGCCGTGGCCCTGGCCAACCTGATCCGGGCCGAGAACCCGGCCTTCCACCTCCACGCCGGCGACCTGTCCTACGCCAACGGCAGCGGGGACGGCCTGATCACCGACAGCTACGACCCCCGGGTCTGGGACCAGTTCCTGGCCCAGAACGAGCTGTTCGCCGGCTCCATCCCCTGGCAGGCCGTCGTCGGCAACCACGAGATGGAGCCCTGGTACTCGCCCGACGGCTACGGCGGCTTCTTCCAGCGCTTCGCCCAGCCGGTGCAGAACCAGGCCTACTACTCCTTCACCTACGGCAACGTCGCCTTCCTGGCTCTCGACGCCAACGACGTCTCCTACGAGTTCCCGGCCAACTTCGGCTACAGCGGCGGCGCGCAGACCAAGTGGCTGACCCGGCAGCTCGCCGCGTTCCGCGCGAACAAGAAGATCGACTTCATCGTCGTCTACTTCCACGAGTGCGCCTACTCCACCACCGACCAGCACGCCTCCGACGGCGGTGTCCGCCAGTACTGGACGCCGCTCTTCGACCAGTACTCGGTCGACCTGGTCATCAACGGCCACAACCACGTCTACGAGCGCACCGACCCGCTGCGCGCGGGCAAGGTCACCACGGCCGCGCCGATCGGCGCCACGGTCGACACCCCGCGCGACGGCACCACCTACGTGGTCGCCGGCAGCTCGGGCGAGAGCCTGTACCAGTTCCCGGCGACGGACAGCTACGAGGGCGACGTGGACAACCTCGCCTCGGTCACCACCTGGGTCCGCAACTCCTCCGGCGGCAAGACCCCGGAGACCGTGGACTGGTCGCGGGTCCGCTACACCGGCTACGCCCTGCTCAGCGTGGACAGCGAGCCCGGCCGCCATGGCCAGGCCCCGAAGCTGGTGCTGCGCGGCGTCAACGAGTACGGCACCGAGATCGACCGGCTGACGATCGTCCGCTCCAGCTGACGGTACGACAGCAGGGCCCGGCGGACGCCGTCCCGGCGCGGCGTCCGCCGACCCACTCGGCATTGAAGAACCGTCAGAAATCGAAGCCCACGTGGACATGGTCGTGGTGGGTGGCATCGGTGAAGAACTGGTCCGGCGCGCCACCGCTCAACTGCCAGGGGCCGCCCACGTTGTAGGAGCCGGCCGCAGCGGCGGCCCGCATCAGACCCTCGACCAGCGGGCGTGAGGTCGCCGGGTCCACGACGTCGTGGCCGTCGACGCTCCAGACGTCGAAGGCCCGGCCCCTGGGGTGGTCGCTGGGACGGTCGGTGCCGAACACGTCGATCGGATGGCCCGAGCGCACCACGCTCAGCTGCAGCCGGTAGCTCCGGGCCAGCGTCAGCAGCGCGTCCAGCGCGCTGGTGTGGACGTTCCCGCTGCGGATGTCGGCCTCCGCCGCCGGCGGCAGCGTGATCTCCGGCGAGGCCAGCACCTGCCGGGCGGCGGCGGGCAGGGCGGCCGCAGCTGCGCCCGGCTCCGCCGGATGCAGGGCGGTGACCGTCCAGCGCGGATCGGCCTGCGACAGCCGGACATCGACCGTCGTCCCGCCGGGGACCACCGTGCCGGCCGCGTCCTGGGTCCACTGCCTGCACACCACCAGCACGCTGGCGGTGCTGCTCAGGATGCCCCCGTACTGCGCCTCGGCCACCTGTACCACCGCGCGCGGCGCGCTGCTCAGCAGCGGCCCGGCCTGCGCGGCCAGCGCCGGATCGAGCCCCAGCGCGGCCACCCGGCCCCGCGCGGCCGCCAGGCCCTGCTGCCCGGTGGACCAGCTCCCCAGCGCCTCGATCAGCTGCACCGCCCGCAGCTTCACCAGCGGGTCGATGTCATTGCTGCTCGGTGCCCACGCCGTGGCCGCAGGCAGCGCGGCGGCCGAAGCCGACGCGGCCGACGCCGACGCGGACGACGCGGCTGCCGAGGGCGACCCCGCGCCTCCCGACCCGCGCCCCGACCCGCATCCGGCGAGCGCGCCCAGCACACCCGCCGCCGCACCCGCCACCACTGCCCGCCTGCCGAGGAACTCCATCCCCCCAGTCTGCGCGCCCCACCCCGCAGACCCCGGAGGGACGCGGCCCCACCCCACCGGCCCGACCCGTACAGGCCAACCCCGCCGCGTTCGCCGGGCGGACGCGCGGGATTCGGCGCAGCCGTGGAGGCCCCTGCCGCGGTCGACTACCGTGTGGCTGTGAACCTTGCCCGGGACTTGGCACTGCTGGCATTCGACGAGCGGTCGGCGGGCCTGTCCGGCGGTGCGCGACTGGACAACACGCTGGCAGGTGCGGAACTGGTCTCCCTGGTCCGGCTGGGCCGGGTGGCCGTCGACCGGGGCCGGGCGACCGTCGTCGACCGGACGCCCAGCCCGGACCCGCAACTGGAGTTCGGGTTCGCGACGCTCGCGGCCTCGGTGGAGCCGCAGTGGGTGCACGTCTGGTTGGCGCGCCGGGCGTTCGCCCTCGGTGCCCGCTATCTGGAGCGGCTGCAGGCGGAGGGCTCGGTCGAGCGTCGGCGGTCCCGTCGGTTGGGCGTGTTCCCGGTCCAGCAGTGGCGGCTGGCGTCCGGCAGTGACCGGGCCGACCTCGTCGACCGCGTCAGGTCGGCTGCCCTCGATACGGCGGGCGATCCGGGGGACCGGATCTTCGCGGCGCTGGTCCAGCTTGCCGGGCTGGCCCCGGGCGCGGAGCGCGACCGCCTGGCACGGCTCACCGCGACATTGGTCGGCACGGGCTCCGACGGCGAACCGCAGCCCGGCTCGACCGGCTCCGGGACGGTCGAACCGGTCACCACCGGGGAAGCCGAGCTCGCGGCGCTGCGGGCGACCGCCGGGCGGGTGCGGGGGCTGCCGAGGCCCGGGCGCGGGGGCTCGGGCCTCGACCCCGATGTCCAGCGGGCGATCGAACTCAACTGGAGTGCTCAGCACCACCAGTGACGGCGGCTCCGCGCGCTCGCGGAGTGGCGGGCCGCCGACGGACGGGGTGTCAGCCGATCGGGTGCGCCGTCAGGGCGGTGACCGTGACGGTGTCGTCGTCGATCGCCCCGGGGGCGAAGCGGATGGTCAGGTGGGTGGTCTCGTTCGGCGGGGTGACCTCCAGGAACGAGGGGGTCACCGACTTCACGCCGTAGGGGGCGTGCCAGGCGACGTCGGCGTAGGCCGACTGGCCGGGCTTGAGGGTGACGGTGTGCGGGCGGGGGTCGCCGGCGAAGTAGGTGGAGCCCCAGACGATCTTGATGGCCAGGTTGCCGTGGCGGGAGTTCTGCAGGCCGAGGCCGGGGTAGCCGTAGACGGTGCAGGTCTGGTGCGAGGTGTTGGTGAGCGCCAGGTCCTGGCCGAAGTTGCCCACGCCGTCCTGGTCGTCCGAGTGCAGGCTCGCCGCGAGGGCGGTGGTGTGGCAGCGCTGCGGGGCGCGGGCGGCCGGCGCGGCAGCGGCGGTGCCGGCCGTGCCCGCGACCAGCAGGGCGGCGGCGGCCGCGCTCAGGCCGGCGGCCTTCTTCAGACGTGTCTTCATACTGTCTTCCTTTCCGGCGGCACCGCCCGGGGGGCAGGAGGTGCCAGGTGGAACCGGCGGTCGACGGCGGTGCCCAGGGGCCCCGACGACCACGCACCGGTGTACGTACCTTCTGGGGACGCGGAATGAGTGTCAATCAGTTCCGGCTCCCAGAGCCGCTGTTCGATCATCGCTTGCCGAAATCGGATGACCACTAATTGATGACATGTCAAACTTCCCAGCATGGATTCCTTCGGCCCGACAGCGCGTCCCGAACCGCCGCCTCGGCCCGGACGGCCCGAGCAACCACCGTGGTCGTGGCCGGACGACGTCTCACCGGTGAGCCTACCGTTCGCCGTCTTCCTGGTCCGCACCCCGTGGCTGGTGGTCTTCGCCGACAGGCTGCGGGTCTTCCCCACGGGGTTCGAGTTCGCTCTGCACGTCCGTCGCGAGGTACGGCCGGCCGACATCGCCCGTGGCGACGCCTGCGACTGGCAGCCCCCCTTCGCCCAGGAGCACGACAGCGAGGAGCAGTTGCGCTTCGGCGTGATCTTCCCGGACGGCCGCCGGGCCCGCGCCCAGCAGGGCTGGTCGGTGGAGTGGCGCACCCCCGAGGGGCCGAGGCCGCCGGTGGTCTCCCCGCTGGACGGAGGGGGGTCGTGGGACCGCTGGGACCAGGGCTTCTGGGTCTGGGGCCTGCCCGAGGACGGTCCGGTGACCCTCTTCTGGTCCTGGCTCGACGAGGGGCTGCCGGAGGCCCGGGTCGAGCTGGACGGGGACGCCCTGCGTGCGGCGGCCGCCGAGGCCGTGGTGTTCTGGCCGGAGCCGGAGGGCGAGTGACCGGCCGACGGGCCGGGCGGGAGTGCGCAGCCCGGCCCGTCGCAGGATGGAGCGGTTGGAGCGGAAGGAGCGGAACGAGCCGTCAGCCCAGGGTCCAGGACTGGTTGGCGTTGCCGGTGCAGTCCCAGATCTGGACCTGGGTACCGGGGGTGGTGGACCAGCCGGTGTCGTCCAGGCACTTGCCGGACTGCGGGTTGTAGAGCGCGCCGTCGGACTGCGGCTGCCAGACCTGGGCGCCGGTGCCGTTGCAGGTGTAGAGGTCGACCAGGGTGCCGTCGGCGGTGCCCCCGCCGATGACGTCCAGGCAGTCGCCGTCCGCATGGACGGTGCTGTTCGGCTCCTCGGTCCACTGCTGGCCGTCGGTGCCGTTGCAGGTGTAGACGTCGACCTTGGTGCCGTTGGTGTTGCTGTCACTGGTCAGGTCGAGGCACAGGCCCTCGTAGCCGACCAGCGGCGCGGTCACCAGGCCGGACCCGCTCGGTGCGACGTCCCAGGTGAACGAGGTGGCGGCCTGGGAGCCGTCGGCGTCCTCGGCGGTCACGGTCACCGTGCTCGCACCGGCCGTGGTCGGGGTGCCGGTGATGGCGCCGGAGGCGGAGATGGCGGTCCCGGCCGGCAGGCCGGTGGCGCTGAAGGACGGGGTCTGGCCCGAGGTGGTGTCGGTGGCCTTGACCTGGACCGAGACGGCGGAGCCGGCGATGCCCTCCTGCGGCCCGGGGGAGCTGACGGTGACCGGCTGGCCCAGCTGGGCGGCGGTCACCGCGAGCGTGCCGGTGAGCGGCAGGTGGGCGTCCGAGTCGCCGACGGAGATGCCGTAGCTGCCGGTGCTGGTGGCCCAGGCGTTGCCGGTGGCGTTCCAGTACTGGAGGTTCCGCTGGGTCAGCGGGAAGCTCACCGTCTGGCTGGCGCCGGGCTGGAGGTTGACCCGGGCGAAGCCCTGGAGCTGCTTGGGCGGCTCGCCGGAGGAGGCGGGGTCGGTGACGTAGAGCTGGGCGACGTCCGCGCCGGCCCGGCTGCCGGTGTTGGTGACGGTGGCGCTGACGGTGGCCGCGCCGCCCGCCGGCAGGGCGCTGACCTTCAGGTTGCTGAAGGCGAAGCTGGTGTAGGAGAGGCCGTAGCCGAAGGGGAAGAGGGGAGTGAGGCTGTTGGCGTCGTACCAGCGGTAGCCGACGTCCACGCCCTCCGAGTACTGGACGGTGCCGTTGGTGCCGGGCCACTGCGCGGTGGTGCTCGCCGGGACCTGGGCCAGCGAGGTCGGGAAGGTGACGGTCAGGTGGCCGGAGGGGTCGGTGTTGCCGTAGAGCAGCGAGGCGATGGCGGTGCCGTCCTCCTGGCCCGGGTACCAGGCTTCGAGGACGCCCTTGACCGAGGAGAGCCAGGGCATGGTGACCGCCGAGCCGGTGTTCAGCACCACCACGGTGTTCGGGTTGGCGGCGGCGACCGCCGAGATCAGCGAGTTCTCCGCGCCGGACAGGTCGATGCTGCTCAGGTCGCTGCCCTCGGACTCGTCGTTGCCGACGAAGACCACCGCGACCGAGGAGGACGCGGCCAGCGAGGCGGCGGAGCTGTCGGAGGAGCCGTCGTTGTAGTTGACGGTGGTTCCGCTGCCGGCCCGGGCGGTGATCCCCTGCAGCGGGGTGACCGTGCCGCTGGAGTTCACCCCGGCGCTGCCGCCGCCGGCGGTCAGCGGGCTGCTCGACGCGTCGGCGCCGATCACCGCGACGGAGCCGGTGGAGGAGGACAGCGGCAGCACGTTGCCGCTGTCCTTCAGCAGGACGGTGCCCTCCTCGGCGAGGTTGAGCGCGGCCGAGGTGTCGGCGGAGTCGGTGGCGGTCTCGGCCGGTGAACCGGTCGGGGCCTTGTCGAACAGGCCGAAGCCGAACATCTCGGTGAGCAGCTGCGAGGTCAGGGTGTTGAGCGTGGCCTGGCTCACCGCGCCCGAGGCCACCGCGCTCTGCAGCGCGGAGCCGTAGTAGCCGTCGCTGCCCGGCATGTCCTGGTTGAGGCCGGCGTTGGCGGAGGCGGCGGTGGCGTGGGTGGCGCCCCAGTCGGAGGTGACGAACCCGCCGAAGCCGAACTGCTGGCGCAGCACCGTGGACAGCAGATAGGGGTTCTGGCAGGCGGCGGTGCCGTTGACCGTGCTGTAGGAGCACATCACCGAGGAGGCCGCGCCCTGTTGGACGGCGTCCTGGAAGGCCGGCAGGTAGATCTCCTGCATGGCCTTGGTGGAGACGACGGCGTCGTCGGCGCTGGTGTTCCGGTCGGTCTCCTGGTTGTACACGGCGAAGTGCTTGACCTGGGCCATCACCCCGGTCGACTGGACGCCCCGGATGTCGGCCGCGCCGAGGGCGCCGTTGAGGTAGGGGTCCTCGCCGATCGACTCGAAGGCCCGGCCCCAGCGCGGGTCGCGGACGATGTTGATGGTCGGGCCGAGATCGACGGTGGTGCCCTTGGCCGCCTGCTCCGCGCCGATCGCCTGGCCGTAGGCCTGCTCGGCGCCGGTGTCCCAGGTCGCCGCGACGTCGACCGGCGCGGGCAGTTGGGTGACACCGGTCATCCCGTCGCCGACGCCGGCCGGGCCGTCCTCCAGGTTCATCGCGGGAATGCAGAGCGAGCCGATGGCCGGAGTGAAGCCGACGTAGCTGGAGCCGGACGCGCCGGTGAGGAGGGTGACCTCCTGCGCGGTGGACATCCTGGCGAGCAGCTGGGCGACCCGGGTGGCGACCGGAGCGGTCGAGCCGACCCAGGGGCAGGCGGGCCCGGCCGTCGCGGCCGAGGCGGCGGGTGCGGCGGCGGGCGCGGCGGCGCGGGCCGCGCCGGGCACCAGGGCGGCGGCGAGCAGGCCGACGGACAGCACCGTCGCCAACTGCCCTGCCCGGCGCCCGGGCAGGGGATGCGTTCGGGGGATCAAGGGATGCACGCGACTTCTCCGATCGGGTGGTACGGGAAGTGCAGGAGTGGGCTACAGCACTCTGCAGCCCTGGCGTGTCCTGGTCAATAACATGAACAAAATGCAGGGGAGGGGCGCAAACCGCGTTCACCTGTTGAAGTGTGATCCCCCGGATCGCCGCTGATGGACGGGGATCCGCGCCCGCCCGTGCCGAATGCGGCCGCTCCGCTTGACTTCTCTCGGGCAAGGATCCAGGTTCATGTCTGACGATGCGTCAGAAATACTTCCGGCGGCGATGGAGGACTCGACCGATGGCCAGGACCGACAACGACCAGTGCCAGGACCCGGGTCAGGACGCGCCGCTCTCCCGGCCGCTGACCCGCCGGGCGCTGCTCGGCACCGCCGCCGGAGCGGTCGCGCTGAGCGCGCTCCAGTGGACCCCGCTCGGCCGGATCCCCGCCGCCCACGCGGCCTCCACCCTCGCCGCGCCGCCGGACTTCCCGGCCGGGATCAGCCTCTACCAGCAGACCTTCCAGAACTGGTCCGAGGAGGTGACCGTCGACGGCCTGTGGACCTGCGCCCCGGCCACGGCCGCCGACGTGGTCACCCTCGCCAACTGGGCCCACGCCCAGGGCTGGACGCTGCGCCCGCTCGGCGGGGCCTACAGCTGGTCGCCGGTGGTGACAGACGCCACCACGCCCACCAATGTGGTGCTGGTCGACTGCGCCACCAGCCTCACCGCCGTCACCGTCAACGCGGGCTCCCCGGCCTCGGTCACCGCGCAGCCGGGGGTCACCATGGACTCCTTCCTGGCCACCCTGAAGAGCGCAGGCTACGGGCTCACCGCCTTCCCGGTGATGGGCTACGCCACCCTCGGCGGCGTCCTGGCCACCGGCGGGCGCGGCACCGGCGTCCCCGCCGTCGGCGAGACGCCGCCGTCCGGCCACACCTACGGCTCCCTGGGCAACCTGGTCACCAGCCTGACCGCTGTGGTCTGGGACGCCGGCAGCTCCGGCTACGTGCTGCGCACCTTCCAGCGCACCGACCCGGAGATCCAGGCGCTGATCACCAATGTCGGCCGGGTCTTCGTCACCGAGGTCACCCTGCGGGTCGGCGCCGACCAGCGGCTGCGCTGCCAGAGCTGGTTCGACGTCAGCGCGGCCGACCTCTACGCCCCGCCCGCGACCGCCGGCTCCCAGTCGCTGGCCGGCTATGTCGCCTCCTCCGGGCGGGTGGTGAGCATCTGGTTCCCGTTCACCACCTCGCCCTGGCTGCGGGTGTTCACCCCCACCCCGAAGCAGCCGTGGACCAGCCGGGCCGTCAACAGCCCCTACAACTACCCCTTCAACGACATCGTCCCGCAGAGCGTCTCCAACCTGCTGTCCGAGATCGTGGCCGGGGACACCTCGATCACCCCGACCTTCACCGCCGCGCAGATGGACGCCATCAGCGCCGGGCTGATCGCCACCGACAGCTGGGACCTGTGGGGCTGGTCCAGCGACATGCTGGTCTACGTCCGGCCGACCACCCTGCGGATCACCTCGACCTGCTGGAACGTGGTCACCAGCCGGGCCAATGTGCAGCAGGTCGTCAGCGAGTTCTTCGCCCAGTACCAGGCGCAGCTGGCCGCCTACCAGGCGCAGGGCCTCTACCCGATGAACGGTCCGCTGGAGATCCGGGTCACCGGCCTGGACGACGCCGCCGACTGCGAGGTGCCCGGAGCGCTCGGGGCCCAGCTCTCGCCGCTGCGGACCCGCCCCGACCACCCGGAGTGGGACACCGCCGTCTGGTTCGACATGACCACCGTCCCGATCACCCCGGACGCGCACACCTTCACCGGCGAGATGGAGGCCTGGATCCGGGCGACCTACACCGGGGACTACGGCGCGGTGCACGCCGAGTGGTCGAAGGAGTGGGCCAACACCCCGGCCGGAGCCTGGACCGACACGGCCGTGATCGGCACCGACATCCCCGCCTCCTACACCGAGGGCCAGGCCGCCGGCGACGGCTGGGCCGCCGCCATGGCGACCTTCGCCGCACTGGACCCGGCCGGCGTCTTCAGCAGCGACTTCCTGAACCGGGTCTTCGGCTGAGCGGCGGGAAATTCTGAGCAGTGACCCCGCCGGTTCCGCCAGACTGCGCGGATGGACGACACCCGCACGGCCCCGGAACTGGTAGCAGAGGCACTGGCGCTGGCGCGCGCCGCCGTCGAGACGGAGGACCGGGGGGAGTGCGGGGCGCTGCTGTGGCAGGCGGCCAAGGACGGGGCGGCCGCCGCGCCGCTCGGCGTCGAGCTGATCGCCTCGGACGACCCGGTCGAGCGCGCGGTCGGCTGCGAGCTGCTCGGGGACGCCAGTGACCAGAACGAGTGGCTGCGCGACGACACCGCCGGGCGACTGGTCGCGCTCGCCGGGCGCGAGACCGACGTCGACGTGCTCAACCGCCTGGCCGCGGCGATCGAGCGGACCTACGACCCGCGCGGCGTCGCGGTGCTGGTCACCCTGGCCGGACACCCCGACGCCGAACTGCGCGAACAGGTGGCCAGGTCGTTCCCCGGGCTGCTCACCGGCCGGCCGGACGGCCCGGACATCCGCGCGCTGCTCACCCTGTGCAGCGACCCGGAGGACGAGGTCCGCAACTGGGCCACCTTCACCCTGGGGTTCCAGGCCGAGGTCGACAGCTCCGCGATCCGGGCCGCGCTCATGGAGCGGACCACCGACCCCTTTCCGGAGGTGCGGGAGGAGGCGGTGGCGGGCCTCGCCCGACGGCACGATCTGCGGGCCGTCCCGCTGCTGGTGGAACTCCTCGCGGACCCGGAGGGCACGCACAGCTTCACCGTCTCGGCGGCCACGATCATGGGGGTGCCCGAGCTGCTGCCTGCCTTGGCGGCCTACGAGCGCGAGGACTCCTGGCTGCCCGAGGCCATGGCCGCCTGCGATCCGGTCCGGCGGGCCGAGGCGGACGCGGTGGCCTGGGCGCTGGTCTCCGAGCTGCACCGGCTCAGTCCCGCGCTGGACGCCGCCGTCCACATGCCGCGCTTCGACCCCGGCATCGTGCTGACGGTCGGCGGCGGTGCCGAGGTGCTGCGCTACGACGTCGGGTCGCTGCTGGCCCGGGCGGACGGCGATTCCCGGCGCGCGGTCGAACTGGTGGCCTCCGACGCGGCGGGGAGCTGAGTCCGCTCTCTTTTGAACATGTTCAACTTCATGGGTTAGGCTCCGCCGAGAACAAGGGGGAGCCTGATGAAGATCGTCATACCCGGAGGAACCGGTCAGGTCGGCACGATCCTGAACCGGGCGCTGACCGCCGCCGGACATGAGGTGGTGGTGCTCACCAGAGCGCCCCGCCGCGCGGGCGAGGTGCACTGGGACGGCGAGAGCCGGGGCGCCTGGTTCGCCGAGATCGACGGTAGCGACGCCGTCGTCAACCTGGCCGGGCGCAGCGTCAGCTGCCGCTACACCGAGGCGAACCTGGCGGAGATGATGAACTCCCGGGTGCGCTCCGCCGAGATCGTCGGCGAGGCCGTCGCCGCTGCCGCCCGGCCGCCCCGGGTCTGGCTGCAGATGAGCACGGCCACGGTCTACGCGCACCGGTTCGACGCGGCCAACGACGAGGCCACCGGGTTGATCGGCGGTGCCGAGCCGGGGGTGCCCGGCTACTGGGGCTACAGCGTGGACATCGCCAGGGCCTGGGAGCGGGCGCAGCAGCAGGCCGCTACCCCGGACACCCGCCGGGTCGCGCTGCGGGCCGCGATGGTGATGAGCCCCGACCGCGGCGGGGTCTTCGACGTCCTCCAACGGCTGGCCCGGCTCGGCCTCGGCGGACCGGTCGCGGGTGGCAGGCAGTACGTGTCCTGGATCCACGACCGGGACTTCGTCCGCGCCGTGGAGTTCCTGATCGAGCGGGAGGACATCGCCGGACCGGTCAACCTCGCGGCCCCCGAGCCGCTGCCGCAGCGGACGTTGATGCGCGAACTGCGTGCGGCCCGGGGGATCCCGGTCGGCCTGCCGGCCACCGCCTGGATGGCCGAGCTGGGCGCCTTCGCCCTGCGCTCCGACACCGAGCTGCTGTTGAAGAGCCGCCGGGTGGTCCCGGGCCGACTGCTGGACGAGGGCTTCGCCTTCCGGTACACCGGCTGGCGGCCGGCGGTCGAGGACCTGGTGGCACGCTCCCGGGGGCGGACGGAGGGCTGAAGCCGCCCGCTCCGGAGGGCCCGGGAGGGGCGGAGGGCCCGGAAGGCCCGGAAGGCCTGGAAGGCCCGGAAGGCCCGGGAGGGTCGGGACCGGCGCCGGTCCCGACCCTCCGCTGCGCGCGGCGCTGCGCGGCCGCCGGCTGCGCAGCGGCTACTTGCGCGGCAGCTGCTCCAGGATCCACTCGCACAGCTCACGGGTGATCTCGGTGTGGCCGGTGTTGGCCGACGAGGCCCGGAAGGCGTCGAGCTCGATCCGGTCGGAGAGGTTGTTGGCCGGCAGGTCGAGGTCGGCCTGGACGCCGATGTCGGCGCCGTCCACGGCCAGCGCGCTGACGGTGGGGATGAAGTTGATGCTCGGGTGCGGGGCCTCGGTCGGCTGGTTGGCGCTGTTCAGCGCGTCGGCCGCGATGCCGAAGGAGTCCAGCGTCCCGCCCGGGGCGCTGTCCAGCTCGGGGTAGTTCTGGGTGTAGACCCGGGTGGCGTTGATGATCGGCGCCTTCAGGTAGGCCACCAGCCGGTCCGGGCCGTCGCCCTGGAGGTACAGCTCGGTGGTCTTGTAGATCCCGCCGGTCACCCGCAGCGCGACCTCGCCGGGCGGGAAGCCGTTGCCCTCACCGTCGCCGCGCCCGTTGGCGACGCCGATCTTGTACGGGCGCAGCGGCCACCAGCCGACCAGCTCCAGCTGCCGGAGGAACTCCCGCCGGTCCGGGTGCTCGGCCGGCGCCTGGTAGGGGCCGTTCTTCTGGCGCCAGAGCATCTGCCGGGCAGCCGGGCTCTTGATCAGCTGGACCAGGTTGCCGTTGGCGATCTCCACGTAGTAGGCGAAGGACTGGAGGCTGATCGGGATCCAGGCGCCCCGGTGCGGGGCGTCGTAGGAGATGTAGTGCGAGGTCTCGTGGTCGACGCCGTCGGACTCCAGCTTGGCCAGTGCGTAGCGGGTGACGATGCCGCCCATGCTGAAGCCGCCGACCACCAGCGGGGTGGAGCCCTCGCGCTCCTGGATGGCCCGCATGATGCACTCGGTCACCACCCTGGTGTTGTCCAGGATCGAGGCGGAACGGTCGCGGTAGCCGACGATGATGACGTCGAAGCCGCGCTGCTGGAGCTGGCTGATCAGGGCGTACTGGCCGAAGTTCAGGCCCTGGTAGAGCTCGACCCGGTCGCTCTCGCCGAGCGAGAAGCCGTCGGAGAGGATGATCGGGCGCCGGAGCGTGCCGTTGATCGCGCCGTCGGAGTAGTAGATCCAGCCCCACCCCCGGTCGCCGTCGAGGTTCCAGGTCTTCCCGGCCGGGGGCACTTCCGGCTGGTCGCCCACCGCGACCCGCTGGATCTGGCCGAACGGGGATACCGCAAATCCAGACATTCGTGATGTTCCTTCCCGAAGGTCTCACGTGCTTGCCTGGAATCGACCGTAGTCAGTTGGCGACGCATAGCAATCGAATGAATGCGAACAGTTGCGGTAAGGCTGGAAACGGCTGCGCCGGAGCCGCCCGCTCGCGGCGGCGCCGCGGTGCCGCTCGTGCCGGCTCCGACCGTGCCAACTGGGCTTATGCCAGCTGCATGTGCGGGACCGGCCACGGCGGAGGGCGGACGCCGGGGTGTGCGGGGCGGCGCCGACCGCCGGGAGCGCGGAGGGCCGGTCCGCGCCCGGCGGCGGCCCCGGCGCAGGTGAAGGGGTGCGTACACGGAGCAGGTCGCCCCGGAGCGGCTCGTCGGGATACGGCCAATCTACCGGGAGGCCGCTGCGGAGCCGTCAGTTTCTGCGCTAGGTTCGGTCTTTGGGGCAGCGCGGCGCGACGGTTCGGAACGCGGCGAGCGACGACGGGGAGGACGTCACTTGGCGATGCGGGCGCCGGACGTGGTGGCCGGGAAGGCCAGGCGCAGCAGCGCCGCGTCCGTGGGGCGGAGCCAGAAGACCTGCTTGGCGCTGCCCGACTTGAGCAGCACCGGTTCGCGGTAGCCGAAGCGCAGCGCCACCGGGTTGGTCACCGTGTCGCCGGCGGCGTCGCGGACCTGGTACGGGCCGTGGATCGGCAGGATCTCCATCCGGGAGCGGGTTCCGGTCCGGGAGACGTCGATCCGGCCGTCCGCGCCGGGCGTCAGCACCAGCGAGCAGAGCTGACCGCCCTGCTCCACCTTGCGGTAGGCGCGGACGAACACCGACCGCCCCTGGGCCAGCTCGGCGAGGTCGCCCTCGGGGGTGGCCGGCCGTCCGACCTTCGCCGCGACGACCAGCCGCTGGAGCGGCCCCTGGCGCTGCCCGGCGGACAGCTGCGCGCCGTTCAGCCCGGGCAGCAGGCGCGCCGGGAGCGCGGCCTTGATCAGCAGGTTGAGCAGCACCCCGACCGCCGTGCCGAGCAGGAACCCGACCGGCGTCTGGCTGACGGTGACCCCGCCCGCGATGCACACCACGGTGCAGGCGATGACGATGAGCTGAAATATCAAACCTTGCTTGCGCATCGCGCCCGCTCCTGATTCCGCCGAGGCTTTGGACCGCCCGTGGCGGATGGAAAGCGAATTCTAACGATCACCCGCGCCGACGGGAAGGGGCGTCCCTGCCCGGACCGGGCGTGGGTGCCCGGGTCGAGCGTACACAGGGGAGCGGAAAACCGGGGCGTACGGTAGGGGCCGCACCGGAGTCCCGACGCGCCCGCGTCCGGCCCGTCCGCAGCCCCGAGAGGAAGCAGCACGCACATGGGTGAGCCCAGCACCGCCGTCGGCACCGACCCGGCCGAGGAGACGGTGCTGCTGCACCGCGACGGACACGTGGGCCGGATCGTCCTGAACCGGCCCCGGGCGCTCAACGCGCTCGACCTCGGCATGGTCCGGGGCATCGACCGCGCCCTGGACGCCTGGGAGCACGACCCGGCGGTCCGCGCCGTGGTCATCAGCGGCGCGGGGGAGCGCGGGCTGTGCGCCGGCGGCGACGTCCGGGCCATCCGGGCGGACGTACTGGCCGGCGGCGGAGCGGCCAGCCGCACCTTCTGGCGCGAGGAGTACCGCCTCAACGCCCGGATCGCCCGGTTCGGACGCGAGGCGAAGCCGTATGTGGCACTGATGGACGGCATCGTCATGGGCGGCGGCGTCGGCATCTCCGCCCACGGCAGCGTGCGGGTGGTCACCGAGCGCTCGGCCGTGGCCATGCCGGAGACCACCATCGGCTTCGTCCCCGACGTCGGCGGGACCTACCTGCTCTCCCGCGCGCCGGGCGAACTCGGCACCCACCTCGCCCTCACCGCCGCTCCGGTCGGCGCGGCCGACGCGATCCTCTGCGGCCTGGCCGACGCCTTCGTCCCGGCCGAGGACCTGCCCGGACTCGCCGCCGCGCTGGCCGCGACGGAGGCCGCCGAGGCGGTGCGCGACCGCAGCGCGACCGCGCCGGAGGGCAGGCTGGCCGAGCAGCGCGAGTGGATCGACGGCTGCTACGCCGCCGACACGGTCGAGGAGATCGTCGAGCGGCTGCTCGCCAGCGGCGTCCAGGAGGCGAAGGAGGCGGCCGAGACCATCGCCGGAAAGTCGCCGACCTCGCTGAAGGTCACCCTCGCGGCGCTGCGCCGGGCCCGGGAGCTGCCGACGCTGGCGGCGGTGCTGGAGCAGGAGTTCCGGGTCTCCTGCGCGATGCTGGCCGGTCCCGACCTGGTCGAGGGCGTCCGCGCGCAGGTGGTGGACAAGGACCGGACGCCGCGCTGGTCGCCCTCGGCCCTGGCCGAGGTGGGCGCGGCCGAGGTGGAGCGGCACTTCGCGCCGACGGACCGTCGGCCGCTGTTCGGCTGACGGCCCGTCGGCGTCGCTGCGTGGGGATCAGGGCAGCTTCCACTGCTGGTTGGCGTTGCCGCTGCAGTCCCAGATCTGGAGCTGGGTGCCGGGGGTGGTGGACCAGTTGGTGTCGTCCAGGCACTTGCCGGAGTTGGGGTTGAGCAGGGCGCCGTCGGACTGGGGGACCCAGACCTGGGCGCCGGTGCCGTTGCAGTCGTAGAGGTCGACGGTGGTGCCGTCGGTGGTGCCGGCCGCGTCGACGTCCAGGCACTTGCCGAGGACCTGGAGGGTGTTGCCGGAGGCGACCGTCCACTGCTGGGCGGCGGTGCCGTTGCAGGTGTAGACCTGCACCGGGTTGAAGTCGGCGGTGGAGGCGGAGCGGTCGTCCACGCACAGCCCCTCGTAGCCGGTGATCGGCCCGGTGGTCGAACCGCCGCCGGAGCTGCCGCCGGTGATCTGGTTGAAGATCTTCGAGTAGGCGTAGCCGACCGGCTTGTCGTAGCCGTCCACCTCCCAGAAGGACAGCTCGGCGACGCCGTCGGCGGCGGCGAAGCTCTCCAGGGTGGAGGCGTTGGCCTGGGAGAAGACCTCGTTGTCGTCGTTCTGTCCGGCTATCGGGGTGAGCCCCATCCGGCCGTAGGCGGCGGAGGCGGAGATGCCGTAGAGGCTCTCCAACTGCCCGGCCGTGTCCTGGGCGGCGGACTCGGCGTCGGCCAGCGCGTTCTGGCCGTTGCCGAAGTCCATCGTCATCAGGTTCACCACGGTGACCTTGACGCCCTGGTTCTGGGCGTCCTGGAGCACCCCGAGCTCCTCGGAGGGCAGCCCGTTGGGCGCGACGGCCAGGGTGTAGTCCACCTGGACCGCCGGGTCCTCCGCCTGGAGCGCCGCGAGTGCCTGGTCGCGGCGGGTGTTGGAGGCCGAGTCGCCGAGGACGCCGCCCTCGATGTCGAAGTCCAGCCGGGTGACGCCGTAGGTGTTGACCACGTTCAGGTAGGCGGCGGTCAGCGCGGAGACCGAGGTGCAGGTCTGCGCCAGCTCGCCGCCGTCGGCGCCGCCGAAGGAGATGATGACATTGCCGCCGGCCGCCTGCAGCGCGCTGATCTGCGAGGAGAAGGCGCCGACCCCCGAGCCGTCGTCCTCCCACTCCGGGGTACAGCCGGACTGCGGGATCAGGAAGGCGAGGGTGTAGTCCTTGAGGCCGGTGGCGCTCATGTCCGCCGCCAGGTCCCCGGCGTCGCTGCCGGAGATCTGCAGGTAGGGCGCGGCGTAGTGGGCCGGGAACGCGGCGCCGGCCGCGTGGGCGGCGGTCGCGGTCCCGCCGAGGGAGAGGGCGAGGGCGGCCGCGGGGAGAAGTACGGCGGTCAGTGGCCGCTTCCAGCGTGGGGTGTGCTGCATGGCTGTCCTCCTGAAGGGGCGTCAGCGCCCGGTGGGGGTCGTTCAGGGGGTGTGTCGGCTGTGCCGGCCGCCGTTCGGCGGCGGATCGGGCGGCGGGTGGCGCCGTCCCACCCGCGACGGGGTGGACGCGGGGCGGGACGGCGCGGTTCCGGAGCGGAGCCGGCGCAGGTCACCGCCGTTGGGGTACGGCGGTGACGCGCCGGGCTGCCACCCGGCCTCGGGGATGCCCGGAGGTGCACGGTGGGCATCGTGAAGTCGTGGCTGTGTTCAAGAAGTTGAGCCCTACCTGGCTCCGGCACCCGCCTTTCTTCAAGACGTGATTGAAGTCCAAGTCCATGGGCACGTCAAGGGTCTGGACCAATGTTCGGAGTGCGGGCCTCCGGCGGCCCCGGCGGCCCGCGCTCCGTCAGGCCGGCGCCGGGGCCCAGAGCTCGGTGCTGCGCGCGGCGACCAGGCCGGCGATCCGGGCGAGCAGCTCGTCGGCCGGTAGCGGCTCCGGTCGGCGGCCGTCGCGCAGCCGCAGCGCGACGGTTCCGGCGGCGGCCTCCCTGGCGCCGATCACCGCCTGGTAGGGCGCCAGCCTGGCCTCCCGGATCCGTGCGCCCAGGGTGCCGCGCTCCGGTCCGCCCAGCTCCGCCCGCAGCCCGGCCCGGACGCAGCGGTCCACCAGCGCCTCGGCCTGCGGGAGTTCGTCCTCGGAGACCGGCAGCACGGCCAGCTGGGTCGGGGCCAGCCAGGCCGGGAAGGCGCCGCCGTGCTGCTCGATGAGGTGGGCGACGGCCCGCTCGACGCTGCCGATGATGCTGCGGTGGACCATCACCGGCCGGTGCTTGGCGCCGTCGGCCCCGATGTAGTGCAGGTCGAACTGCTCGGGCTGGTGGAAGTCGACCTGGACGGTCGACAGGGTCGACTCCCGTCCGCCGTGGTCGGTGACCTGGACGTCGATCTTGGGGCCGTAGAAGGCGGCCTCGCCCTCGGCCGCCTCGTAGGGCAGGCCGGAGCTGTCGAGCACCTCGGTCAGCAGGGCGGTCGAGCGCCGCCACAGCTCCGGGGCGGCGACGTACTTGCCGCCCGCTCCCGGCAGCGAGAGCCGGTAGCGGGTCGGCTCGATGCCGAGCGCCCGGTAGGCGCGCCCGATCAGCTCCAGGGCGGCCCCGGCCTCCGCCGCGACCTGGTCCAGGGTGCAGAAGATGTGCGCGTCGTTCAGTTGGATGGCCCGCACCCTGGTCAGCCCGCCCAGCACGCCGGAGAGTTCGGACCGGTACATGCCGCCCAGCTCGGCCATCCGCAGCGGCAGCTCGCGGTAGCTGTGGGCACGGGAGCGGTAGATCACCGCGTGGTGCGGGCAGAGGCTCGGCCGCAGGACGACCTGCTCGCCGCCCAGGTCCATCGGCGGGAACATGTCCTCGCTGTAGTGCGACCAGTGCCCGGAGATCTCGTAGAGCTCGCGCTTCCCGATGACCGGCGAGTAGACGTGCCGGTAGCCGGCCAGCCGCTCCACCTCGCGGATGTACTCCTCAAGGGTGTGCCGGACGACGGCGCCGTCCGGCAGCCAGTACGGCAGTCCGGCGCCGATCAGCGGGTCGGTGTCGAACAGGTTCAGCTCGCGTCCGAGTCTGCGGTGGTCGGGCATCGGGGTCTCCTCGCGGTCGTGGACGAGTGACCGCAAGCAGAAGCCCCGGGGCACTCGCCCCGGGGCTTCTGGCTAGGACATCGCTCAGCGCGCCGGGACACTCTCCGGCGTCGTCGTCATGCCGGCGCGCTTCATGGCGCAGACCGTAGCAGGGACCGCGTGCGGCCCGCACGCCCTTATTCCGCCCGGGCCGGGGCAGGCCGGCCGACCCGGGACGGGTGGGGCGGCGGGCGGGAAGCGGTGCGGGGAATCCGAATTTCCGCGCACCGCCCATCGCGTTCAGTGGCCCCGGAATTTCCTGCGGAAATTCTGTTCCTCGCTGCGCACCAGGGCCGGGGAGAGAAGTCCTGGGGGCGGCGGGAGAATTCCGTGGGAAATGGCGTCGGCAATCAGCACTGGATCCAGACGCTCTGCCAGCCGTACGGGGTGTCCTGCTGGGCGTCACCGGTGAACCGGAACGCCGCGACCCCCGACGCGTCGGGGTTGTTGTAGGCGTCGGCGGTCTGGCCGGTGTACTGGAAGACGTAGGAGCCGTTGTACCCGTGCGGAATGCGGTTGTAGCCGCAGGCGCTGAGGTCGATGGCCTGGCCGCTGTAGCCGGGACCGGGGTAGGCGATGAAGTCGCTGGCGAAGGCAGCCGCCTGCGAACCCATGACCACGGCGGCGGCGATCGCCCCGACGGCGAGCAGTCTCCGGTGCCCGAACATACGCATGGAGTCGTCCTTTCGTCATGCCGTCGGTATTCGCCTGAACAAGGATTCCCGAGCGGCCGTGAATTCGGTTCATTTGATCCGACGTGCACAGCCTATCCAGGCGGGAACAGTGCCCGGTTCCGCCCGGCGAAATATCACTCCATTGAGTGACGAAACCTCCGGCGCGATCGTCATGTCCTATCGGCGGGTGATCGGACGGAATTGAGTCAGTGCTGCGGGGCGATCGGGCCGGCGGCCGGCGGCGCCCCGGGCGCGGGCGCCGCCGGCGGCTGCGGGGTCGGCGGCTGCGGGGCCGGCGCGGAGCCGGGGTCGGGGAGGATCGCCGCATTGAGCACGGCCGTGTTGGGCAGCAGGACCGTGCCCTCGGCGGTGCGGAGCTCGACGAAGAGCAGGGTCATGTCGACCACGTTGCCGGAGATCCGGCCGCCCAGGGCGCCGGCCTGGACGGCGACGTCCTGGCCGACGTGGAACGGTCGCGCGGTGAGCAGCACCAGCCCCGCGAAGATGTTGCCCAGCACGGGCTGGGCGGCGATCCCCACGATCACTCCGGTGAGCGCGCCGCCCAGGATCAGCCGGCTCCAGGGCACGTGCAGCAGGCTGAGCGCGCCCAGCACCACCATCGCGTAGCCGGTGAGCAGGCACAGGACCCGCAGCGTGGTGACCCGGGTGTCGCCGAAGCGGCTGGGGACCAGCGAGACCAGGTCGTCCGTCGCCCCGCGCACCGCGATCAGCGCGAAGACCAGGAAGACCAGCGCGCTGCCGGCCGCGATCGCCCGGTCCGCGACCCGGTGGTGGCTGGCGGAGCCGCCGAGCAGCCCGCCGTAGTAGGTCGACACGAACAGCCCGGCCAGCGCCAGCGTCGTGGTCACCACCGCCTTGCGGGTACGGATGCGGCGGCGTGCGCCGACCGGCGCGGGCGCGGGTCGGTCCGGGGCGTGCTCCTCATTGCTGTCCACGCCCGCATCCTTCCAGCCCCGGCTGTGCGGTGTCGGCACCGGCGGCCGGTTCCGGTGCGGCGGCGGATCCCTGCGGACCCTCTCGCGGTCCGGGGCCCGGGCTGGTAGGACGGGGGCCATGAGTGACCACCGCGCCGCCACCGCCCGCTCGACCGCCCGCGGCACCGCCACCGCCCGTACCCGCTACGACGCGGTGGTCGTCGGCGGCGGGCACAACGGACTCGTCGCCGCCGCCTACCTGGCCCGGGCCGGACGCAGCGTGCTGCTGCTGGAACGGCTCGGGCACACCGGCGGCGCGGCCGTCTCCACCCGGGCGTTCACCGGCGTGGACGCCCGGCTGTCGCGCTACTCCTACCTGGTCAGCCTGCTGCCCCGGAAGATCATGGCCGAGCTGGGGCTCGGGGTGGAGCTGCGCCGCCGCCGGATCTCCTCCTACACCCCCACCCAGCGTGACGGTCGGCCGACCGGACTGCTGGTCGACAACGGCGACGGGGCGGCCACCGCCGCCGCCTTCCGTCGGCTCACCGGCTCGGACCGCGAGTTCGACGCCTGGCGGGAGTTCTACGGGCGCACCGCCCGCGTGGCCGGGGCGGTCTTCCCGACCCTGACCGAGCCGCTGCCCACCCGGGCCGAGCTGCGTCGACGGGTCGCCGACGACGCGGCCTGGGAGGCCCTGTTCGAGCGTCCGCTCGGCGAGGCGGTCGAGGCGGCCTTCGCCGACGACCTGGTCCGGGGCGTGGTCCTCACCGACGCCCTGATCGGGACCTTCACCCACGCCCACGACCCCTCGCTGCGCCAGAACCGCTGCTTCCTCTACCACGTCATCGGCAACGGCACCGGTGACTGGGACGTCCCGGTGGGCGGCATGGGCGCGCTCACCGACGCCCTGGCCGCCACCGCGCGGGCGGCGGGCGTCGAGATCCTGACGGAGTGCGAGGTGACGTCCATCCAGTCGGACGGGACCCGTGCCGAAGTGCTCTTCCAGGGGCCGGGTGGGAGGGAGCAGACCGTCGGCGCCGACCAGGTCCTGTGCAATGCCGCGCCGACCACCCTGGCCGCGCTACTCGGTGACGAACCGTCAGGACCGGCGCCGGAGGGCTCGCAGCTCAAGGTGAACATGCTGCTCACCCGGCTGCCCCGGCTCCGCGACCGCGCGGTCGACCCGCGTTCCGCCTTCGCCGGGACCTTCCACATCGCCGAGTCCTACCGGGAGTTGGAGACCGCGTACCGGGAGGCAGCGAGCGGCTCGGTGCCCCCGGTCGCGCCCTCGGAGATCTACTGCCACTCGCTCACCGACCCGTCCATCCTCGGCCCGGAGCTGCGTGAGCAGGGCTACCAGACCCTCACCCTCTTCGGACTGCACCTGCCTGCCCGGCTGTTCGCCGGCCCGGACCACGACGCGGTGCGGGCCGCGGCACTCGCCGCCGTCGTCGCCGGACTCGACGGCGTCCTGGCCGAGCCGTTGGTGGACTGCCTGGCGCTGGACGCCGACGGCCGGCCCTGCATCGAGGCCCGCAGCCCGCTCGACCTGGAACGCGATCTGGGCCTGCCCGGCGGCAACATCTTCCACCGCGACCTGGCCTTCCCCTTCGCGGCGGCGGAGGAGGAGGCAGCAGGCCCGGGCGCGCGCTGGGGCGTGGCCACCAGCCGCGCCAACGTCCTGCTCTGCGGCGCGGGAGCGGTGCGCGGCGGCGGCGTCAGCGGCATCCCCGGACACAACGCCGCGATGGCGGCGCTCGGCCGGTGAGGCGCCGGAGCGCCCGGCCGGTGGCGGCGCGGCCGTCGACGGGCCCGGCCCGCGCCCGGGCCGGGTCAGGACCAGCGCGGCAGGTCGCTGCCCCAACGGGTGGGCGTCCGGCGCCAGTCGGCGGGCGCCCCGGCGTAGTGGACCGGCGGCAGGGCGTACCGGAGCTTCCCGTACGGCGAGTCGGCCTCGGTCAGCCAGGGCTCCGGATCGTACGGGACGGCGGTGGACCCGGTCGGCGCCGGCCGGATCCCGTGCAGCAGCCAGGAGGCCGTGGCCGCCAGTGACAGGCCCAGCAGCCTGCCGCCGCCCTCGACCTGCCGCTCCGTCAGGGATCGCAGCACGGCGGCGGCGAGCAGGTAGCCGGTCCCGTGGTCCAGCGCCTGGGCCGGCAGGACGCCGGGACGGCCGTCCTCCCCGCCCTCGACGACGGCGATGCCGGTCGCGGCCTGGACCAGGCTGTCGAAGCCGCGCCGTCCGGCCCAGGGGCCGGCCGGGTCCCAGGCCTGCAGCTGGGCCACGACCAGCCCCGGCCGACGCGCCAACAGGGCGTCCGGGGCCAGTCCGTAGTGGTCGAGCGACCCCGGCCGGTAGCCGGTGACGACCACGTCGGCCGAGTCCAGCAGCTCCTCGAAGGTCCGGCGGTCCGCGGCCTCGGCGAGGTCGAGCAGGGTCGAGCGCTTGCCCATGCCGGTGTCGGCGTGGGCGTCCGGGTCCTCCGGCAGCCTCGGCGAGTCCACCCGCAGGACGTCCGCCCCCAGCTGGGCGAGGGTACGGGTGGCGACCGGCCCGGCGATCACCCGGGTCAGGTCCAGCACCCGGACGCCCTCGGCCGGGAGCGTCGCGGCGGGCAGCACCCGTGGCGCGGCGGCGCCGACCACGGTGCGCTCCAGCAGCGGGCGGACCGGGGCGGCGGTCTCCCGCGCGAGCGCGACGGCCAGGCCGCCCGCCGCGCAGACCGCCTCCTGTACCCACAGGGCCGGGCGGGCGGCCAACTCCTCGGCGAGGAGCGGCCGCAGGGCCCGGTCGTCGCCGGTGTCGGCGATTCCCAGGGCGCGGAGCAGCCGGGCGCGGTGGTGCGGGTAGTTGGCGTGGGTGCGGACCCAGCCGTCGGCGGTGGGCCAGAACCCGGACAGCGGTGCGAAGCCGGTCGGGGCCCGGTCGTCGATCCGCAGGTGCCGCTCGCTCACGAAGGCCGTGGCCACGGCCCCTTCGTCGACCGTCACCGCCGGGACCGGGACGCCGTTGCGCCGGGCCAGCAGTTCGGCGGCCGCGAGCGAGCAGACGCCCACGGTGGCCCGCGCCAGCTCCCGTACCGGCAGCCGGGCCGGGAGCACGCCCGCGACCGCCCGGTAGGAGAGGCTCCGGAGCAGGTCCTCCCGGCCCCCGAGGGCCGCCCAGGCGTCGCTGGTCGCCTTGTCGTCAGTCCACGTCATGACACCATTCTGGGCCCGGACCCGGGGAGTCCGGCCACCGGGGCGGTCCGCCGACCCGAGCGCTCACTCGTCGGCCGAGCGCTCGGCCCGCCGGTAGTGCAGCATGACGACGCCGCTGCGGAAGGTCCGGTTCTCGACCAGCCGGAGGTCGGCCTTGGCGTCCGTGGGCGCGAACAGCGGCTTGCCCCGGCCGATGAGGACCGGGTGCACGTAGATCCGGTACTCGTCGACCAGGCCCAGTGCCCGGAAGGACGCGGCGAGGTCGGCGCCGCTGAGCGCGAGGTCGCCTCCGGGCTGCTGCTTCAGCGCCGTGATCTCGTCCAGGTCCACCCGGCGCATGACCGTGGTGTTCCACTCGGCCCGGTCGTCCATGGTCCGCGAGAAGACGATCTTGGGGGTGCTCCGCCAGATCCCCGCGAACTCGACCGTGGGCCCGCTGTTCCCCGGCTCGGCGTCGGCGGTGGGCCAGTAGTCGGCCATCAGCTGGTGGGTGACCCGGCCGCACAGGAAGGCGCCCATGGCGCCGAGCCGGTCGTTGATGTACTGGTGCAGTTCGTCGTCGATCACGTGCCAGTCGATCTCGCGCCCCGGTCCCTCGACATAGCCGTCCAGGGACACCGACATGGAGAGGACGATCTTTCGCATCGCGGGCCTCGCTGTCGTCAGGGCCGGTCTCCGGCCGGGCGGTTGGCAGGTGGTTGGCAAGCAGTATCCCCGCAGCCGGCGCCGATCGAGCCGTGCCGGAGGCGACCGGTTCGCCGTCGGCGCCCGTGCGGCTCACGGCACGGCCGCCTCGGCCCGGTCCTTGCGCCGGGAGGCCCCACCCGCGCAGCCGCCGGTGCAGGGGATCGAGCAGGGTGCTGATCAGCAGCGCGAGCAGGACCGGGACGACGGCCGCGCGCAGCGCGAAGCAGAGCGCGACCACCAGCGCGATCACCGCGGTCAGCAGCAGCACCGCCGCACCCCAGACGGCGGCGGTGCGCGCGGTCGCGCCGTGCTGAGTGTCCGTCATCCCGTCCTCTCCGGTGGCCGGTCGGTGCTACTCCTCGTGGAAGGCCTCGCGGAGCTTGTGCTCCTGGGCGTCGGAGAGGTTGGTGTGGATCAGCTCGCCCTTCAGCCCCTCGACCGCCGGCACCACCTTGTCCACCACGACGTCCGAGGTGAGCAGGAAGAGCGCCGAGGTGCCCGGTGTCACCTTCTGCTTCACCTGGTCGATGAAGGAGTCGTCGATCCCGGCGTCGCTCAGCGCCCCGCCCAGCGCGCCGGCAGCGGCGCCGATGGCCAGGCCGAACAGCGGGATGAAGAAGATCAGCCCGAAGAGCATGCCCCAGAAGGCCCCGCCGAGGGCGCCGATCCCGGTCATATTGCTGAGCTGACGGGTCTTCGGCTTCTTCGCCCCCTCCGGCCAGCTGACGACGGCGCCGTCGTGGACCGTGATCAGTTGCTGCTTCTGCAGGTCCTCCAGGGTCTCCAGCGCCTCCTGGGCGCTGTCGGCCTCGGGGAACTTCCAAACGGTGAGCGTGGACATGGTTCCTCCGCGATCGGGTGGCAGGTGCCCCTCCAGCCCACGCCATGCACCGCCGCCGCGCGAACGCACAGACCGTCACCTGGGCCGAACGGACGACGCGGACGGCGCGGACCGCCGCGCCCGGCCGGGCGCGGCCCGGCGGCCCGGGGGCGGGCGAGGGAGCCGCGTGATCCACTCGAAGGCACCGGGTCGGCCCGGTCGCTGTCGCTGCGCCAGGAGGTCGCGTGCCGGGGAACCCGCTGTCCGAGGACGAACACGCCGAGCTCGACCGGCTCCGGGCGGCGGCCGCGGCGCAGGCCGGGGCCCGCGTCCCGCGCCACCGGCTGCGCTCCTTCCTCTCGGCCGTGCTGATCACCGCGGGCTGCGTGCTCGCCCCGCTGAGCGTCGCCTCGGTCTGGCTGGCGAGCATCGCCGGGGACACCGACCGCTATGTGGCGACGGTCGCGCCGCTGGCCTCCTCCCCGGCGGTGCAGCAGGCGGTCTCCGCCCGTGCCTCGGCCGCCGTCAGCCGGCACCTGGACGTCCAGTCGCTGATCGAGCAGGTCGCGCCGGGCGACCGGCCGGCCCTCTCGAAGGCCCTGGGCCTGCTCGGCGGCCCGATCGACAGCGCCCTCGGCAGCCTGGTCCAGCGGCAGACCCAGGCCGTGGTCTCCAGCTCCTGGTTCCGGACCTTCTGGACCGCAGCCAACCGGCAGATCCACACCGGTCTGGTCAAGGCGCTCACCGGCAAGGGCGGGGGAGTGGTCGACCTCACCGACGACTCCGTGGTGATCGACCTCGCCCCGCTGATCGACCAGGTCAAACAGCGGCTGGTCAGCAGCGGACTGTCCGTCGCCGGGAAGATCCCGGAGATCCACACCTCGATCACGGTCCTCGACGCCGACGGCATCGGCAGGGCGAAGACCGGATTCCGGCTGCTGCAGCTGGCCGGCGACTGGCTCCCGGTGGTCGCGGTGCTGCTCGCCGCCGCCGGGGTGCTGCTCGCCGCGCGGCGGCGCCGGGCGCTGGTCGCGGCGGCGCTCGGCGCGGCGTTCGCCGTGCTGGTCCTCGGCCTGGCGCTGACCGTGCTGCGCGCCCTCTACCTGGACCGGCTGCCCGCGGACGTCTCGCAGGCCGCGGCCGGGGACATCTACGACACCCTGCTCCGCTTCCTCCGGGTCGCGGTGCGGACGGTCGGGGTGCTGGGCGTGGCGGTCGCGCTGGGCGCCTGGCTGAGCGGACCGGGCGTCAGGGCTGGCCAGGTCCGCGCGGTCTGGCGCTCCGGTCCGTACGCCCTGCGGGACGTCGTCGAGCAGGCCGGACCGGGCCTCGGACCGGTCGGACCCTGGGTGGCGCGCTTCCGTGCCCCGCTGGTCTGGTTGGTGGTCGCGGCGGCGGCGCTGACCCTGGCGCTGTGGTCGTACCCGACCGGCTGGGTGGTGGTCGGCCTGGTGCTGGCGGCGCTGTTCGCGGTGACGGTGATCGACTTCCTGGCCGGTCCCGGCGGCGACCCGGCGCCGCCGGTCGGGCCGGCCTGAGCCCGGCCGCTGCCGCCGGGCTCAGGCGCGCAGCGCCCGCTCGCCCTCCCCGGGGCGGCCGTCCGCCGCGCCCCCCGCCACCGGTTCGGCGTCGGTGCCGAGAAGGCGGTCGAGCGGCGGGCCCTGGGCGAGCACCGCGCCGATGGTGATGGTGAAGGTGGCGGTCGCGCAGAGGGCGATCAGCCAGGACAGCATCGTGAGCACCGCCCCGAGCGAGCCGTAGTCGGCCAGCGCCTTGCTGAGCGTCCTCGGCATGTACAGCCGGGCCGTCACCGTGATCGCGGTGATCGCCGCCGAGGTCAGCACCGCTCCGGGCAGCAGCGGCAGCCAGCGGACCCGGGAGGCGAGCAGCAGGTGCTGGGTCCACCAGGCCGAGGCCGTGCCGGCCAGGAAGGTCAGCGGCAGCCCCAGCCAGCTGCCCGCACCGAAGCCGTCCCGCAGCGGGCCCTGGAGGACCAGCACCAGCAGCAGCGCGAACAGCCAGATGATCCAGCGCCAGGCGGCGACCCTGGCGGCGGACTTGGGCAGCTGCCAGGCGCGTTCGCAGACGCGGGACATGGCCCGGCTGAAGCTGGTGGCCGAGAGCAGCACCATGATCACGCCGACGGCCCCGGTGGTCTCCTGCAACTCGGTGCGTTCGCCGCCGAGGACCTGCTGCAGTTGCTGGTCCGGGCTGCCGGCGAGCCCGAACACGGCCCGCAGGGACGCCTGGAGCTGGGAGCGCAGCCAGTCCGGGGCGAAGGAGGCGAAGACGAACAGCAGCGGCACGGAGGTGAGGAAGGCCTGGGCGGCCAGCCGGGTGCCGGCGTCGAGCAGGTTGGCCGACAGCAGCCTGGTGGTCAGTTCGACCAGCACCGGGAAGCGGTGCTCGGCGGCCCGGCGGCTCCGGTCGAACCGGAGCCGGGCGCGGGCGGAGGCGGCCCGGGCCCGCTCGCCCAGCCCGGCGGCGACGGTGCGCGGTGCCATCCGTGCCATCGGTTCCTCCGGTCGGACAGCGGGCGGGGCCAGTGCCAGTCAAGTCCAGCCGACCGGGTACCGCGACCCGGGTACGGCCGGTCGCGGGACCTCGGAGCGGTGGAAAACCGGTCGTGCCGAGCCGTCGTCAGGGCGCATGATCTCTCTTGGCCGGCAATCGCCAGCAATCCACGAGAAAGATGAACTCCCATGGCTGCCACTGCACTTGCGCTCGATCGGATCCGCAATATCGGGATCATGGCGCACATCGACGCGGGCAAGACCACGACCACGGAGCGCATCCTCTTCTACACCGGCGTCTCGCACCGGATCGGCGAGGTCCACGAGGGAACCACGGCCATGGACTGGATGCCGCAGGAGAAGGAGCGCGGCATCACCATCACCTCGGCCGCGACCACCTGCCACTGGCCGCTGGCGGGGGCCGACACCGTCGTCAACATCATCGACACGCCCGGCCACGTCGACTTCACCGTCGAGGTCGAGCGCTGCCTGCGGGTGCTGGACGGGGCGGTGACGGTCTTCGACGGAGTGGCGGGGGTCGAGCCCCAGTCCGAGACGGTCTGGCGGCAGGCCGACCGCTACCGGGTGCCGAGGATCTGCTTCGTCAACAAGCTCGACCGGACCGGCGCCGACTTCCTGCGCTGCGTGGAGATGATCGTGGACCGCCTGGGCGCGGTGCCGCTCGTCCTCCAGCTGCCGATCGGCGTCGAGGGCGGCTTCACCGGCGTCGTCGACCTGGTCCGGATGCGGGCGCTGGTCTGGTCCGCCGAGGCCGAACTCGGCGGGATGTACGCGGACGTCGAGATACCGGCGACGCATGCGGAGTCGGCGGCGGAGTGGCGCACCCGGCTGGTCGAGACCGTCGCCGAGCAGGACGAGGAGGCCATGCTGCGCTTCCTCGCGGGCCACGAGCCCGACGAGGAGCAGCTGCACGCCGCGATCCGGCGCGTCACCATCGCGTCCGGCCGTCGTGGCGGGACCACGGTCACGCCCGTCCTCTGCGGCAGCGCCTACCGCAACAAGGGGGTGCAGCCGCTGCTCGACGCGGTGGTCCGCTACCTCCCCTCCCCGCTGGACGTCGAGGCCGTCGCCGGTCACGCCGTCGGCGACCCGGAGACGGAGGTGCTGCGGCGGCCGACCGGGAGCGAGCCGCTCTCCGTGCTGGCGTTCAAGATCGCGAGCGACCGGCACCTCGGCCGGCTGACCTTCGTCCGGGTCTACTCGGGCCGACTGGCGGCCGGCGCCTCGGTGCTGAACTCGGTCACCGGACGGAAGGAGCGGATCGGCAAGGTCTACCGGATGCACGCGAACCGGCGGGAGGAGATCGCGGAGGCCGGCGCCGGCGACATCGTCGCCGTCATGGGGCTGAAGGCGACCGGCACCGGGGAGACCCTGTGCGATCCGGCGGCCCCGGTGGTGCTGGAGTCCATGGACTTCCCGGCCCCGGTGATCCGGGTCGCGATCGAGCCGCTGACCAAGGGCGACCAGGAGAAGCTGGGCGAGGCCATCGCCCGGCTGGCCGAGGAGGACCCCTCCTTCCAGGTCGAGACGGACGCCGAGAGCGGCCAGACGGTCATCGGCGGGATGGGCGAGCTCCATCTCGACATCCTGGTCGACCGGATGGAGCGCGAGTTCGGCGTCGCCGCCAACGTCGGCCGACCGCAGGTCGCCTACCGGGAGACGGTCCGCCGGGCCGTCGAGCGGGTCGACGTCACCCACCGCAAGCAGAACGGAGGCACCGGGCAGTACGCCAAGGTGCAGATCGCGATCGAACCGCTCACCGGGGAGGAGGGCGCAGCCTCGTACGAGTTCGTGAACCGGGTCGCCGGCGGCCGCATCCCCAAGGAGTACATCCCCTCGGTGGACGCGGGCGTGCAGGACGCCATGAAGTCGGGCGTGCTGGCCGGCTTCGGGACCACCGGCGTGCGGGTCACCCTGCTCGACGGCGACTACCACACCGTCGACTCCTCCGACCTGGCGTTCCGGATCGCCGGTGCGCAGGCCTTCAAGGAGGCGGCGCGCCGGGCCGGTCCGGTGCTGCTGGAGCCGGTGATGGCGGTCGAGGTCACCACGCCGGAGGACTACGTCGGCGAGGTCATCGGCGACCTCAACGCCCGGCGCGGCCGGATCCAGGCGATGGCGGAGCAGCGCGGCGCACGGGTGGTGCAGGCTCTGGTGCCGCTGTCGGAGATGTTCGGCTATGTCGGCGACCTGCGTGGCCGGACGTCGGGCCGGGCGTCCTACTCCATGCGGTTCGACTCCTACGCCGAGGTGCCGCGCACCCTGGCGGAGGAGGTCGTCGCCAGGTCCGGCTGCGCCGGCCGATAACTTCAGTCGGCGGTGCGGCCCGGTAGCGGCAGGCACCGGACGGCCGGGCCCGCCGCCCCCGCTCGGCGGGGGCGGCGGGCCCTTTCCCTCGGCCCCGGCTGCCGTCGGGGAGGGCTCCGGTCAGCCCTGCGCGGCCAGGGCGTCGAGGACGTCCTGGGTGGTGCCGGTCTCGGCGATGCGGGGGAAGCTCTGCGCAATGCTGTGCTCGTGCGAGGCGAGGGTCGAGTCGGTCATCGCGTCCACCGGCAGGGTCACATGGAAGCCCTGTTCATGGGCGTCCCGGGCGGTCGACTCGACGCCGCTGGCCGTGGCGATGCCGGTGACCACCACCTGGGTCACGCCGAGCGCCCGCAGCCGCTCCGTCAGCCCGGTGCCGGTGAAGGCGCTGCGGGCGCGCTTGGTGACCAGGATGTCCTCGGGCTGCTGCGCCAGCTCCGGGATCAGGTCGGTCCAGCCCTCGGCGAAGCTGCGGGCCCCGCCCATGGCGCCGCGGTCGGTCCGCCCGGCGGGCGAGCCCGCCACATTGACCAGCACCACCGGCAGGCCCCGGTCGCGGAACGCCGTGAGCAGCGCGGCCGAGCGCTCGACCACCCCGGCGACCGGATGGGCGAGCGGCAGTCCGACGATCCCCTGCTGGAGGTCGACGACGATCAGTGCGGAGGTGGGGTCGAGCGTGGTGACGGTCATGCGGAGTCCTTGCTGCGGGATGGGGGCGCCGGGCACGGGCGGCGCGCCGGTCAGGGGGTTCGGGTCAGCCGTTCCAGCAGTTCCGTGCACTGGGCGAGCCGGTCGGTCTCCTCGGGGGAGAGCCCGGCCGCGATCGCGCGGGTCAGCCAGTCCTCCTTGGCCAACCGCCCGCTGCGGAACTGCTCGCGGGCCGTCTCGGTCAGGCTCAGGACGTTCTTCCGGCCGTCGCGCGGGTCCGGGGAGCCGCTGATGAGGCCGGCCTCCTCCAGCACCGCGACGATCTTCGCCATCGACTGCGGACGGACGCCCTCGGCACGGGCGAGGGCGGTCGCCGTCGCCGCGCCTTCGCGCTCCAGCCGGGCCAGCACCGAGGACTGCGAGCGGGTGAGGTCGCTGCCCTCGGTCTGCTCGCGCAGTCTGCGGACCAGCCGACCGAGCACCACCCGGAGATCGGACGCGAGCGCGGCGGCGTCGGTCGTCGGCGGTTGCTCGTTCACGGGGGCAGCCTACCGGTCAGGACAGCCAACTGTGCAGTTGGCTGTCTGATACCGCGGACGCCCGGTGGGGGCTCAGCCGACCAGGGACTGGGTGCCGAGGACGGTGAGCAGGGCCAGCCGCTCGGCGTCCTCGGTGCCGGGCTCGGCCGTGTAGACCAGGAGGTGCAGGTCGCTGCCCTCCACCGTGAGCATGTCGCAGTCCAGCACCAGCGGCCCCAGCTGCGGGTGGTCGATCGTCTTCCGCGCGGACTCCGGTCGGCCGACCGCGCCGCCGTCCCAGAGCCGGGCGAACCGCTCGCTGCCGGAGCGCAGTTCCGCGACCAGCCGGGCGAGCCGCAGGTCGTCCGGGTAGCGCCCGGCCACCGCGCGGAGGTCCGCGACCAGCGCGGCCTCGAACCTGCGCCGTTCCTCCGGCGTCTGCCGGACCCGGCCGGCCGGGCCGAGGAAGTTCCGCCAGACCCCGTTCCGCTGGTGGCCGCGCCGACCGGACGGGTCGCCCATCAGCGCCCCGTACAGCGGATTGGCCAGCAGCAGCGTCCAGGAGGCGTCGTAGACCGCGGCCGGAGTGCCGACCAGCCGGTCGAGCAGCCGCTGGACGCTCGGGGTGATGTGTCCAGGGACGGTCTCCGGACCCGGGGGCGCGAGTCCGGCCAGTCGGAACAGGTGGGTGCGCTCGGCCCCCGACAGCCGCAGTGCCCGGGCCAGTGCCTCGACGACCTGCGCCGACGGGTGGGCGGCCCGGCCCTGTTCGAGGCGGGTGACGTAGTCCACGGAGATCCCGGCCAGCAGGCCCAGCTCCTCGCGGCGCAGCCCGGGGGCGCGCCGGTGCCCGCCGGCCGGGAGCCCGGCCGCGTCCGGCGGGCACCGGTCCCGCCAGCGGCGCACCGCCCTGCCGAACTCCGCCGTCGCCATGGCCACCAGTCTGCCGCAGCGCTCGCGGAGCAGCCTGGTACCGGCAGTCCCAGGAAGGGGGATGCCCTGGCTGACCCCGCCGATCTGACGGAGGCTTGGGCCATGACACGAACACTCATCACCGGAGCCAACAAGGGCCTCGGCCGCGAGACCGCCCGTCGGCTCGTCGCCGCAGGCCACACCGTCTACCTGGGCAGCCGGGACGCCGAACGGGGCCGCCGCGCCGCCGAGGAAGTGGGCGCGCGGGCGATCGTGATCGACGTCACCGACCCGGCGTCCGTCGCTGCGGCGGCGAAGACCGTCGAGGCCGAGGGCGGACTGGACGTCCTGGTCAACAACGCCGGGATCGAGGGCCGCTCGGGGGGCAACGGCGTCATCGGCGCCGCCGAGGTGACCGCGGCGGCGATGCGCACCGTCTTCGAGACCAATGTCTTCGGGATGGTCGAGGTCGTCCACGCGTTCCTGCCGCTGCTGCAGCGGTCCGCCGCCCCGGTCGTGGTCAACGTCAGCAGCGGGCTGGCGTCGCTCACCCGGGTGAGCGAGCCGGGCACCCCGACCTACGCCTACCCGGGGGTCGCCTATCCGGCCTCGAAGACCGCGGTCAACATGGTCACCGTGCAGTTCGCGAAGGCGTTCCCGGGCATCCGGATCAACGCGGTCGAGCCCGGCTACACCGCGACCGACCTGAACGGGAACACCGGGACGCAGACCGTCGCGGAAGGCGCCGAGATCATCGTCCGGATGGCGCAGATCGGTCCGGACGGCCCCACCGGGGGCTACTTCGACGTCGAGGGCCCGCTGCCCTGGTAGGTGGTGCGGATGTGGTCGAGATACCCCTCGGCGCCGGGGTACGGCCGGTCCTGGGCCCCGTGGCGGTGCAGGTCGATGCGCCCGTCGGGGTGCAGCCGCAGGGTGGTGGTGGCGCTCCGAGGGGCGTCGCCCCCGGCGAGCGGGGCAGACACTCTTTCACTCGTTCGAGTGAAGGGGCACTACCTGTGAACTCGGCTTTCCGCTAAGGGAATTCGGCGCAGCGGACGATCGGGCGCCGCGAACGGCCGCACCCGTCGCCGCGCCCACGAACGGCTCCATCCGCCCCCGGGGCGCGCGCCCTCGCTCAGATACAGGTATGGCCTCCACTCTGCTGCCCCTCCGTCCCGGTCACCGTCCCCGACGGCGGCTCCTGCTGCGGGCGCTGTTCCTGGCGCTCCTCGTCCTGGTGGACCCCGCGTCCTGCACGAGGGCACTGGCCGGTCCGGCCGACCCCACCCCGGCGGAGCGCGCGGTGGGGCAGCGGGTGGTCCTGGCCGCGCTGAGCTGGGCGGGCACCCCCTATGCCTGGGGCGGCGGCAACGGACAGGGGCCCACCCTGGGGTTCTGCGACGGGGTCAACGGCTATCTGGACGGAGTCTGCCAGGGCGACCACACGGTCGGCTTCGACTGCAGCGGACTGGCGCTCTACTCCTGGTTCCAGGGCACCGGCGGCCGGGTGCTGCTGCCGCACCACAGCCCGGACCAGCTCCTGGCCGGCCGACGGGTGCCGCTGGACCGGATCATCCCCGGCGACCTGCTGTTCTTCGCGCACCCCGGCGGTCCGATCCACCATGTCGGCATCTACGTCGGAGGCGGCGCCATGATCCACGCCGAACACACCGGCACCGTGGTCACCATCCTCCCCGACGTCGCCGACAACCCGGTCTGGGGACCGCAGTTGGTCGCCGCCGCGCGCCCCGACCCCGCCGCTGCGGAGCGGACGCCGACCGGCTGGGCAGCGATTCCCGGTGCCGGGGACCTCGCCGCCGGGCCAAATACTGGATCTTGAACGGCGCCGGACGCCTAAGCTGCTCCGGTATGACGACCTTGGCCGATGAGGGCATCCGACCGTTCCGCATCGCGATCCCGACCGCCGACCTGGAGGACCTGCACCAACGCCTGGACCGCACCCGGTGGCCGGACGAACTGCCCGGTGTCGGCTGGGCCTACGGCGTGCCGCGCGACTATCTGCGGGAGCTGGCGCACTACTGGCGGCACGGCTACGACTGGCGCGCCGCCGAGGCCCGGCTGAACGAGTGGCCGCAGTTCATGACCACGATCGACGGCGCCGACGTCCACTTCGCCCATGTCCGCTCCCCGGAGCCGGACGCCACCCCGCTGCTCGTCACGCACGGCTGGCCCGGCTCGATCGTCGAGTTCGAGCACATCGTCGGCCCGCTCACCGACCCCCGGGCGCACGGCGGCGACCCCGCCGACGCGTTCCACCTGGTGCTGCCGAGCATCCCGGGCTTCGGCTTCTCCGGACCCACGCGGGAGACGGGATGGGAGTACCGCCGGGTCGCCGGGGCCTTCGCCGAGCTGATGCGGCGGCTGGGGTATCCGCGCTACGGGGCCCAGGGCGGCGACTGGGGCTCGGCCATCTCCCGGGAGCTCGGCCGGGTCCACCCCGAGCGGGTGATCGGCGTCCACCTGAACCTGATCCCCGGAGCCGCGGCGGCGAGCGAACCGACCGAGCAGGAGCTCGCCGGACTCGACCCGGCCGAGCGCGAACGCACTCGGGCGTCCTGGGAGCGCACCCGTGCCTGGACCCGTGACCGGCAGGGCTACGCCGACCTCCAGTCCACCCGTCCGCAGACCCTCGCCTACGCCCTCACCGATTCACCGGTCGGACAACTGGCCTGGATCGCCGAGAAGTTCAAGGAGTGGACCGACTCGGGCGAGCGGCCGGAGGACGCCGTCGACCGCGACCACCTGCTCACCAACGTGATGCTGTACTGGCTGACCGGGACGGCCGGCTCCTCCGCGCGGCTGTACTACGAACGCGCCCATGCGGACTACTGGGGCGCGCCGACCGAGCCCTCGCAGGCCCCCACCGCGCTGGCGTCGTTCCCGGAGGAGAACTTCATCGTCCTGCGCCACCTCGCCGAGCGCACCAACAACATCGTCCGGTGGACGGAGTACGACCGCGGCGGCCACTTCGCCGCGATGGAGGAGCCCGACCTGCTGGTCGACGACGTCCGGAGCTTCTTCCGGCAGCTGCGCGGCGCGGAGTCCGCGCTCAGGACAGGGCGTGGCCGGTGACCGCGCGGGCGTAGGCGTGGAGCGCGGTGATCACCTCGCCGCGGGTGCGGCGGCCGGCCAGGACCTCCATCTGGTAGCCGTCCTCCATGGCGACGAAGCTGGCGGCGAGCAGCCGGTGCGGGTCCTGCAGCACGAAGTGGCCCTGGGCCTGCCCCAGCACCAGGATCGCCGAGTAGACCGCGATCTGGCGCTCGGTCAGCGCGCTGTCGAGCGCGGCCGCCTTGGCGTCGCGCAGGCAGCGCGGCCAGTACTCGAAGAGCAGCCGGGTGAGCGCGTCGTCGGGGCCGCTGGCGACGCCGTGGTCGATGCAGGCCCGGAGCTTGTCGGGGGCCTCGGTGAAGCGGTCGGCGGCCTGCTCGCGCTCCTGGCTGTAGCGCTCGATGGCCTGCTGGTAGGTCTCGTGGACCAGGCTGTCGAGGTCGCCGTAGTAGAGCACGGCGGCCGGGGTGACCCCGGCCTCCTCGGCGATGTCGCGCAGCCGCAGCCCCTCCAGCCCGCGCACCAGCAGCGCGCGCTGCACCGCCGCGCCGAGTTCGGCCCGGCGGGCCTCCCGGCCGCCGCCCTTCTTCGCCGCCACGGCGCCCTCCCGGCCCAGGTTTCCTGTCTGCTCGTTCAACAGTATCCCCCATGCGTTCGACGGGAATCCGGCCGTAGTCCTGAGTCTCCGTTCAACACCGTTCGCGGTCCTGGGCCGGACGGTGAAAGCTCCGGGCCGGGAGTCAGGGCCCGGCCCGGAGCAGCTTGCGGGCGACCGTCAGAGACCGGTCGCGGGGGGCAGGTCCGTCGCCAGGGGCAGGTCGGTCGCGCTGCGCCCGGCCAGCACCCGGTAGCCGCCCGGGGCGGTGGCCCAGGTGCCGGCGGTCGCGTCCCAGGTCTGGAAGGCGCGCTCCGGCAGGACGACCTCCGCCGCCACCGTCTCGCCGGGCCCGGCGACGACGGAGGCGAAGCCGGCCAGCCAGTGGGTCGGGCGCTCGACGCCGGCCAGGGCGTCGGTCCCGGCCAGGTAGACCTGGACGACCTCGCGCCCGGTCCGCGTCCCGGTGTTCCGCAGCCGGACGGTGACCGTCCGGCCGACCGCCTCCAGCCCCTCGTAGGCCCAGTCGGTGTAGCCGAGGCCGTGGCCGAACGGGTAGGCGGGCGCGAGGTCGTGGCGCTGCCAGGCGCGGTAGCCGATGAAGACGCCCTCCTCGTACCGCAGCACGCCGTCCTCGGGGGTGACCTGGCTGACGGGCGCGTCGGCCAGACGGACCGGCCAACTGGTGGGCAGCCGGCCGCCGGGCTCGCTCAGGCCGAGCAGCACCCGGGCCAGCGCGGCGCCGCCCTCCTGGCCGGGGAACCAGGACAGCAGCACCGCGGCCACCTGCTCGCGCCACGGCATCTCCACCGGGGAACCGGAGTTGACGACCACCACGGTGTGCGGGTTGGCGGCGGCGACGCGGGCCACCAGCTCGTCCTGGCGGCCGGGCAGCCGCAGGTCGGCGCGGTCGAAGCCCTCGCTCTCCACCCGTTCCGTGGTCGCGACCACGACGACCGCGACATCGGCGGCCCGTGCCGCCGCGACCGCCTCCGCGAACAGGGCGTCGTCGTCGGGCTCCGGCTCGCTGTGCGCGAGGGAGAAGAGGACGCCTCGCATGGGGCCGTACGAGGCCTTGGGAGCCGTGTTGAGCAGGCTGACCCGTACCGGCTGTCCGGCCTTCAGCTCGATGGTGCCGCGCGGCACGGCCCGGCCGGTGACGGCGTCGATGGGGTCGGTGTCGACCGGGGCAGCCAAGCCGTCGTGGAGCACGGTGCCGTCGACGGTGAGCCGGAGGGCGCCGACGCCGTGGGTGCCGAAGCGGTGGGCGCCGGACTGTTCCGGGGTGAACGTCCCGGTCAGTTCGACCGTGGCGAGGGCGTCGTAGTCGGCCCCGCCGGGCAGTTCGGAGGCCACCCAGCGCAACTTCCCGGTCGGCACCGGTTCGTCGGCGAGGACCGTGCCGTCCCCGTCGCACAGGACCGCCCGCAGGGCGAAGGAGGCTCCGGCGGTGTCCAGCTCCACGTCCGGGTCGGTGCCGAGCGCGTAGGTGAGGGTGACGTCCTCGGGCAGCGCTGCGCGCAGCCCCTCCAGCGGGGAGACCACGTGCACGGGGTAGACGGCGGCCGATCCGCCGCCGCGGAACCGGGGGTCGTGGGCGGCGCGGCCGATCAGCGCGATGCTGCCGCCGGAAGCCGCGTCGATGGGCAGCGCCTGCCGCTCGTTGCGGACCAGCACGAAGGAGCGGGCGGCCAGTTCACGGGCGAAGGCCGTGCCGTCCTCGGGGGTCGGCCGCTGCTCCGGGGCGACGGCCGGTTCGGCGCCGGCGAGGATGCCGACCCGGGCGGCGAGCAGCAGGACGTGCCGCACTGCCGTGTCCACGGTCGCCTCGCCGACCCGGCCGTCCCGGACGGCAGCGGCCAGGGCGGGGCCGAAGACGGTGTCCGGGCCGGGCATCGCCACGTCAAGACCGCCCTCGACGGCCGCGACGGTGTCGCGGGCCGCCAGCCAGTCGGAGACCACGACGCCGTCGTAGCCCCACTCCTCGCGCAGCACGCCGATCTGGAGCGGGCGGTGCTCGGTCATGGTCGGGCCGTTGACGGCGTTGTAGGCGGACATCACCGCCCAGGGGTGGGCGGATTCGATGATCTGCTCGAAGGGGGCGAGGTAGAGCTCGCGCAGGGCGCGCTCGGGGACCTGGTTGTCGACGGTGAAGCGGTCGGTCTCGGCGTCGTTGGCGACGAAGTGCTTCACCGTCGCGGCCACGCCGCTCTCCTGCAGACCGGTCACGTACCCGGCGCCGATCAGCGCGGTGAGCAGCGGGTCCTCCGAGTAGGACTCGAAGTGCCGACCGCCCAGCGGGGAGCGGTGCAGGTTGACCGTGGGGGCGAGCAGCACGTGGACGCCCTTGCGGTGGGCCTCCTGGGCCAACACCCGACCGGCCCGGCGGGCCAGCGCGGGCTCCCAGGTGGCGGCGAGGGCGGTGGGGCTGGGCAGCGCGAGGGAGGGGTCCTCGGCACCGCCGAGCCCGCCGCCGCGTACGCCGATCGGCCCGTCCGACATCACCAGCGAGCCGAGGCCGATCTCCGGCAGCGCGGGCAGCGTCCACAGGTCCTGGCCGGCCAGGAGCCGGCACTTGGCGTCCAGGTCGAGGCGGGCGAGCGCGGCCTCGATCACGGGGGCGTAGTCGGGGGTGTCCATGGTGTCTTCTCTCAGTTGATCGTGGCGAGGGCGGGGGCGGGTGTTCGGCTCAGTACGGGAGCGTGCGGCTGCGGCCGATCGCCCCGAGCCAGGCGGCGGAGGGCTTGGGCGTACGGACGAAGGTGGTGCGGTCGACCGCGATCAGACCGAAGGTGGGCGAGTAGCTGCCCCACTCGTAGTTGTCGAGCGCGCTCCAGTGGAAGTAGCCGCGTACGTCGACGCCGTCGGCCATCGCCTCGGCCATGCCGCGCAGGGCGGCGCCGGTGTAGGCGATCCGGCGGGTGTCGTCGGCGGTGGCAATGCCGTTCTCGGTGACGATCAGCGGGGTACCGGGGGCGAGCGCCGCGGTGCGGCGAAGTGCGTGGCTCAGCGCCTCGGGGTAGAACTCCCATCCGGTGAGCGTGCGTTCGGCGTCGGCCGGCACGGGCAGGGCGCAGCCGTCCGGGCCGACCAGGGTGCGGGTGTAGGACTGCACGCCGAGCCAGTCGTCGCCGCGCGCGGCCTCCAGGAAGACGTCCGAGCGCGGGTGGCGGTACTCGGCCGCAGCCGACTCCGCCGCCGCCTGCTCAGCTGCTGTCCGCTCCGGGCCCGGTACCGGCTGGGCCACCTGGTTGGCCACCGACCAGCCGGTGCTGACGTGCGGGGCAAGGGACTTGACCGTGTCGAAGGCCCGGCGGTGGGCGCGGACCAGGGCGTCGGTGGTGGCGGCGTCCGGCAGCGGGAGTCCGGCCGGGGGCAGGTCGCCGCCCGAGGTCAGCGCGGTGCGGAAGGCGGCCATGACGGCCACCATGTTGGGTTCGTTGACGGTGCAGACATGGTCGACACCGGAGGCGAAGACCGGTGCGGCGGCCTCGATGTAGCGCGCGAAGAGCTCGTCGGAGCCGGCCGCCGTCCAGCCGCCGCGCTGCTCGAACCAGAGCGGGTTGGTGAAGTGATGAAGGGTCACCATCGGCCGCAGGCCGCGCTCCTGGGCGCCCTCCACCATCCGGCGGTAGTGGGCGATCGCGGCCTGCGAGAACTCGCCGGGCGCGGGCTCGATGCGGGCCCACTCGATGCTGAACCGGTAGTCGGTGAAGCCCAGTCGGGCCAGCAGGTCCATGTCCTCGCGCCAGCGGTGGTAGCTGTCGCAGGCGTCGCCGCTGGGCTCCTTGATGCGGTCGGTCAGGCCGCTGTGCTCCAGGTACCACCAGTCGCTGTTGGTGTTCCCGCCCTCGATCTGGTGCGCGGCGGTGGAGGCGCCCCAGAGAAATCCGTCGGGCAGGGTCGGGTTCGGGTTCGGGTTCATGGGTGGTTCTCCTCGGTAGGGCTGCGGGTCAGCGGACCCGGCGGATCGGGAGCAGGCACAGGCCGCCGCCGGCGGCCAGGACGATGGCCAGGACGAAGAGCGCGCGGTAGCCGAGGCCGGGTACGACGGTGACGGCGACCAGCGGCGCGAGGATCTGCGGCATGGTGTTGGCGATGTTGAGGATGCCCAGGTCCTTGGCCCGGTGCAGTTGGTCCGGCAGCACCTCGGCCATGATCACCTGGTCGACCGCGACATAGGCGCCGTAGGCGAAGCCGGCCAGCAGGACGAAGACGAAGAAGGCCGGGAGCGAACGGGTCAGCACGAGCGGAACCATCGCCGCGGCGCAGAGTGCCGCCGCCGTGATGACGAAGGGCTTGCGGCGGCCGAGCCGGTCCGACAGCGGTCCCGACACCGCGATGGCGGAGCCGGCGGTGAGCGCGGTGACCCCGCCCGAGAGGGCGATGACCGAACCCGCGTGCCCGGTGGAGAGGCCGAGGTAGTCCGTCAGCACGTACAGCTGGTACACCAGTACGCACTGCAGTCCGAGCATGGTGAGCAGCCGTCCGACCAGCGCCCAGAGGAAGTCGGGGTCGCGCGGTGGCAGCAGGCTGCGCACCGACTCGCGGAGGGGGAGGGTCACCCGCGTCTCGGCGGCGTTGGAGCGGTCAGGGGCGGCGCGGAACACCAGCAGCGCGCCCGCCGCGACCAGCCAGGGGATCCAGCGCAGACCCTGGACCGGAACCGTGAGCAACAGGCCTGCCAACACTGCGCCGAGGCTCTGCCCGAGCAGCAGCCCGAGTCCGATCCAGGAGGAGGCCCTGCCGAGGTCGGCCCGGGCGACCCGGTCCGGCAGGATCGCGGTGAGCGGGCCGACCATGGCGTTCAGGCTCACCTGCGCGCACATCCAGAGCAGCAGCATGACCGGAAAGCTGGTCGTCCAGGACAGGGCGGAGAGCGATGCCGCCGTACCGAACCCGCCGGCCAGGATCCACGGGTTGCGGCGGCCGAACCGGGACCGGGTGCGGTCGGAGAGCACGCCGAAGGCGATGTTCGCCACCATCCCCACCAGCGCGCCGACCGTGGCCATGGTGGCGTAGCGGTCGAGCTTGGTGTGCGCGTCCACCTGTCCGAGCAGGGCCTGGACCAGCGTGCTCGACACGCCGAAGGAGAGCAGCCAGCTGAGGTTGGCGGCGCCCAGGACCGGGCCGAGCCGCCCCAGTCCCGCAGGGTCCCCGCCGACGTCCGGAACGCTCGCGGCCTGGACGGCGGGGGAGGCAGGGGAGGCAGGAGAAGTGCTCAAGGACAGCTCCTTCGCTGTGAGGCGGTCAGCGTAACAGCGAAAATCTTGAGGCTCAATGGTTTGAATGGGCGGAGGTTAGACTGCGCGGATGAGCAATCCTCGGGGGCCGTACGCCAAGACCTCGGCCAAGCGTCAGCAGATCCTCGATGCCGCGCTGGCGGCCTACGCGGAGGCGGGCAGCCGCAAGGTGTCGGTGCGTGACATCGCCCAGCGCGTCGGGATGACCGACGCCGGCGTCCTGCACCACTTCGGCGGTCGCGAGGCGCTGCTGACCGCTGTCCTGGAGGCCCGCGACGCGGCGGCCACCGAGGCCTTCGGCGAATGGGACGTCATCGGCCCGAGCGCCGCGCTCGACATCCTGGCCAACAACGCGTCCACGCCCGGCCTGGTCAAGCTCTTCGTCGACGTGGCCGCTGCCGCGGCGGAGCCCGACCACCCCGCCCATGACTTCTTCGCCGCCCGCTACGCCCGTAACCAGGCGACCATCATCCGCCACCTCGGCGACCGCTCCGAGCCCGCCATCGGGCGGCACGCGACGCCGGTCGACGCCGACTGGGCCGCCCGGATCATCCTCGCCGCCACCGACGGACTGCAGATCCAGTGGCTGCTGGACCCGGACATCGACATGGCCGCCGACATCGCGGCTCTCGGCCGGGTGCTCCGGGCCGTCCTCGGCGCGGGGGAGGGCGGTGGCCCGGGGGAGGGCACGGGCGAGGGCGGTGGCGCGGTCCGGGCGGGGCGGTCCGGGGGCGCGCCGCCCCGCTGACCGCCCCGCCCACGATCCGTCAGCCGGCAGCGGCGCCGAACCACGTGGGCAGGTGGGCGAGCAGGTCCTGCTGGTCCTCGCCGACCCAGGCCACATGGCCGTCGGGCCGCAGCAGCACCGCGGGCACGTCCAACTCCTCGCCGGCGTCGACCACGTGGTCGACCCGGTCCGCCCAACCCGCCACCGAGAGCCCGCCGGTCCGGTCGAGCAGCAGGCCGCGGCCGCCGTGCATCAGCCCGTAGAGGTGGCCCTGCTTGAGCTGCACGTCCCGGAGCCGTCGGCCGAGCAGTTCGTGCCCCTCGCCGAAGTCGTAGCGGACCGCGATCGCAGTGATCTTCTCGATCAGATACCGGTTCACCTCCTCGAAGTCCACCAGTTCCGACATCAGTCGGCGCACCGCCTGGGCACCCGGGTCGGAGGACAGCAGCTGCATCTGCGCGCGGGTGTTGTCCAGCACCGCGGCGGCCACCGGGTGCCGCTCGGTCTGGTAGCTGTCCAGCAGCCCCTCGGCCGCCCAGCCGTTGACCTCGGCGGCCAGCTTCCAGCCGAGGTTGAACGCGTCCTGGACGCCGAGGTTGAGCCCCTGCCCGCCGGTCGGCGGGTGGATGTGCGCCGCGTCGCCGGCCAGCAGCACCCGGTCGACCCGGTAGCGCTCGGCCAGCCGGGTGGCGTCGCCGAAGCGGGAGAGCCAGCGCGGCGAGTGCGCGCCGAAGTCGGTGCCGGCGTAAGCCCGCAGCTGCTGCCTGAGCTCGTCGAGGGTCGGCGCCGCGGCACGGTCCTCGACCACCCCGGCGGCGGGGACGATCACGCGGTACACCCCGTCCTGGTCCTTCAGCGGGATGGCGCCGAACCGCTTCTCGGTCCTGCGGACCTCGGCCACCACCTCGGCCACCGCCTCCGGCGGATCGGCCAGCTCCACCTCGACCAGCAGGGTGTCGTTCCGGCTGGGCTCCCCGGGGAAGCCGACGCCGAGCAGCTTGCGCACGGTGCTGCGGCCGCCGTCGCAGCCGACCAGGTAGCGCGAGCGCAGCTGTGTCCCGTCGGCCAGCTCGACGGTCACCCCCTCCTCGTCCTGGCTCAGTCCGACCAGTTCGCGGTTGCGGCGGATCTCGGTGCCGAGCCTGGTGGCGTGCTCGGTCAGCAGACGCTCGGTGACCTCCTGCGGGATGCCGAGGACGTACGAGTGCGCGGTGTCCAGCTGTTCCGGCCAGTGGCTGGCGAGACCGGCGAAGAAGCCGCCGACCCGGAACTGCTCTCCGGCCGCGAGGAACTGCTCCAGCAGACCGCGCTGGTCCATCAGTTCGATGCTGCGCGCGTGGAGGCCGCGCGCCCGGGACTGCTTGGTCGGCTCCGCCTCCTTCTCCAGCACCAGCACCCGCACGCCGTGCAGCCGCAGCTCGCCGGCCAGCATCAGGCCGGTCGGTCCGCAGCCGACAATGATCACGTCAAACATGAAATCCCCTACGTGACGATCTGAATATCGGCCGATCGCTCCGCGAATCGCCCATTTCCACAGGTTCCGGCCGAGGCCGACCATTCTGCGCCACCACCGGGCCCTTGCCGCAAGGCCCCCCGTGCGCTATATCTTGAAGGTTATTCAGAACCCTTCGCGGTGGTCTGAACCGCTGTGGGGTGGCCTGGACCGGTTCGCGCTGGCTGGCGGTGGCGCGGACGTGACCGGTCCCCTCGGCGTAGCGTGCGAGGTGACACCCATCAGCACGAGCGCGCGGGGGGACCGATGCGCTTCCACCGTACAACCGGCCTGAGCCCGCATCAGCTGGACGTCCTGCTTTCCCGTGTGGAGCGGATGATCCCCGACTGGGACAAGCCGACGGGCCGTCCGCACGCGCTGCCGCTGTGGAAGGCGGTGGTCGTGCTCTGCTTCCTCCTGCGACACAACAACGCGCAGGTCCTGGCCGCCGAACTGTTCGAGATCTCCCAGCCCACGGTCTCGCGCTACAGCACCCGGTTACGCCCCGTGGTGCGCGACGCGATCAAGGAGTTGGGGTTCGGGCTCGCCCGGTTACCCCGGGACGAGCCGGTCCTGGTGGACGGGTTCCTCGCCGAGTGCTGGGACTGGAAGGCCGCTGAACAGCTGTTCTCCAAGAAGCACATGCAGTCCGGGCACAACGTCCAGGTCGTCTCGGACACCCGGGGCCGGCTGCGGGAGGCGGGGGCGCCGCTGCCAGGGGCCCGCCACGACGCCTTCGCCTATGTCGCCTCGGGCATCAAAGCGAAGATCCAAAAGTACCGCCACCGGCTTGGCGACAAGGGCTACCAAGGCAGCGACCTGCTCACCCCCTACAAGAAGCCGCCGCACCGCAAGCTGACCGAGGTGGAGAAGGCGAGCAACCGGGCGCACTCCCAGATCCGCTCTGCCGTCGAACGCTGCATCGGCCACCTGGAGAACTGGAAGATCCTCGGCGGCTGCTACCGCAGCCCCCTCGACCGCTTCCCCGAGACACTCGACACCGTCGTCCAACTCGAACTCCTACGGACCTACGAACCCGCCTGACCCAGGATCACGCCAGCGCGAACCTCATGATCGACAGAGTTCTGAATAACCTTCCTTGATAGTGGCAAGGAGAGCGTGACCTCCTTGCCTTTGCTTTTGCCGCGCGCCGGGCGGCAGCGGGTAATGCCGTGGAGACTGCCCGTCGATGTGACTAGTGTCGGGCGTCATGCGAATTCTTGTGCTTGGCGGTACCGCGTTCGTGGGCCGGGCCATTGTCGAGGACGCCCTGCGGGTGGGCGCCGAGGTCACTCTGTTCGGTCGGGGGCGGACCGGATCCGAGCTCTTCCCGGGCGTCGAGAGGCGGATCGGGGACCGCGACGCCGACGACTACGCCGCTCTGCGCGAGGGCAGTTGGGACGCGGTGGTCGACGTCAGCGGCTATCTGCCGCGCCATGTCGGCCGGGCGATGGACGCCCTCGGCGACCGGGTCGGCCGCTACCTCTTCATCTCCAGCCACGCGGTCTACGTCCGGACCGGCCTCGGGCCCGATTCGGACGAGGACACCCCGCGCCGACCGGTGCGGCGGGACACCGAGGAGTTGACCGAGGAGACCTACGGGCCGCTCAAGGCGGCCTGCGAGGACGATGTCGTGGCCCGCTACGGCTCGCGGGCGACGATCGTGCGACCAGGGAAGGTGGCCGGGCCGCACGACGTGCAGAACGGGCTGACCTACTGGGTGCGGCGGGCCGCCCGCGGCGGCCGGGTGGCGCTGCCGGGCAGGCCCGACCAGCCGGTGCAGCTGGTCGACTCGCGCGATCTGGCCCGGCTGGTGGTCCAGTTGCTGGCGGACGACCGGCCCGGTGCCTTCCACGCGGTCGGCCCGGCCGAGCGGATCACCATGGCGGAGCTGATCCACACCTGTGCCCGGGCGGCGGGCGCCGAGGTCGAGGTGGTGCCGGTGCCGGCCGACGCGGTGTCACCGTTCTTCCCGCTGATGCGTCCCGAGTCGATGTGGCCGACGCTGCTGCGCAGCCCGGCCCGGGCGCGGGCGGCGGGCATGACCGCGACGCCCATGGCGGTGACCGCCGCCGACGTGCTGGCCTGGGACCGGGGGCGGGGCGAGCCGCCGCTGCCGCTCGGACTGTCCCCGGAGGAGGAGGCGAAGCTGCTGGCCGGCGTCTGACGGAGCGTCGGCCGACGCTGCTGGTCGGCTCCTCCGCCCCCGGCGACCGCGGCGGGGTCCGCTCCGTGGCCGTGGCTGCTCAGCGGGCCCCGAGGTAGGAGTCGAGCCAGTCGAAGACGACCTGGTAGTGGGTCTGCGGCGACATGGGCGCGTCGTGGTACTCGGTCCCGCTCTCGGCGGTACTGAAGTCGTGGAGGGCCTTCCGGCAGCGCAGCAGATCGTAGAGCTGCCGGCCCTGGCCCGGATAGAAGGCTTCGCCCTCGAACTGGGTCACCAGGGTGGGCGAGGTGACCTGGTGGGCGACGGGGCCGCAGTCCAGCCGCATCACCGCCTGGCCGAGGCCCCACAGGTCGGTGAACATCTCTCCGGCCCGGGCGGCGAGCATGAACCGACTGTCGAACAACTCGGCACGCTTGCTGAGGGTGAACCGGTCGCCGGGGGCGAGCGTCGGGATGACGTCCTGCTGCCAGATCCGGTTGACCTCGGCCTCGGTCGCACCGTTGGCGAACAGGCCCCTGAGGGAGGCCGGCCAGGCCAGCCAGGCGTCGACCACCCCGGGGTCGGAGACGACCGCCGCCAGCCGGTGCTCGAAGGCCGCGGCGCGGATCACGGACTCTCCGCACATGGACAGCCCGATCAGGGCGACGCGGTCCCGGTCGACATCCGCCCGGGACCTCAGGTAGTCGACGACGGGGGTGATGACCTGCTCCCAGTCGGGGCGGTAGGCGATCTCCCGCTCGAAGAGCATCGAGCCCTGTCCCGGGCCCTCGAAGATCAGCGCGTTGTACCCCCGCTCCAGGGCGGCCGCCCCGCCCATGACGTACGCGTCGACGTTCTGCGCGTCGCTCCCGTTGTTGACGATGACGGTCGGCCGACGGATGTCGCGGGCGTCGGGCTTCAGCAGGTATCCGGGCAGCCAGCTCTTCCCGTAGGGGATGCGGATCCGCTCGAAGGGATGGTCGAACAGTTGGGTCGCCCGGTCCCAGCAGTTCTGCATGGTCGCGTACAGCGCGGCCTCCTGCGCCCGGGCAGTGGTGCCCAGCACGAAGAACAGGCAGCAGTCGTAGTAGCTGGCCGCCCGAAGGTACGCGCTGCGGGCGCTGGCCCGGTGTCCGGCCCGCAAGGCCCGGTCGGCGATCCGGTGCACCCGCTGGGCCAGGGCCTGGAACTGGTCGACGTACGTCTGGTAGGTCGCGCCCTGGGCGTTGATCGCATTGACGGCGGTGACGATCTCGCCGACCTCGGCGACCCCGTAGCCCGCGCCGCCGAGGGCGAAGAGGGTCTCGAACTCAAGATCCGCCTGGCTGAAGAGCTGGAAGGGGCCGACGGCGGGAGTCGGGTCGGCGGGTGCGGGGGCCGCTGCGGCGACGCCCTGGAACCCGGCGCCGAGGACGGCGGCCCCGGCGCCCAGAGCGCCGCCCCTCAGCAGCTTCCGCCGGCCGAGCGACCGGGGCCCGGGGGCTGCGCCGGGCTCCCCCTGTCGACTTGGGAACTGCCTGTCGTCTTCCCCGGCGTGCGGTGCGGCCACGATTCTTCCTTCTGCTCAACGGCGCGGGCGTCCCGGGAAACTGTCGCCCGGTCAACTGTCTGCGCGATTTCAGAGGCGATCGCGACAGTACAAGGGACGACGCAGCCGTTCAAGAACATCAGGAATATTAGTTTCCGTGCGATCTCTCTTCCGGGGGCGCGAGCGGGGTGGGCGCGAGCGGTGTGGGCGGCCGACGGTCGGTCGGGCTCGGTGTCGGGCCCGGAGGGGCGACGGGTGACGGCGCGTCGGGGCCGACGGCGCTGCGGGGGCCGCGTGCCAGGGAGGCGACGGCGGCCAGGAAGGAGAGGGCGGCAGCGGTGGCGAAGACCACCACCAGGCCGTCGTGGAACGGGCCGGATATCAGGTGGGGGAAGAACTCCCTTCCGGTGAGCACTCTCTGACTGGCCGTCGGCAGGTTCGGCAGCACGCCGCTCGGGGCGAGCAGGTGCTGCACCGGGTTCACCCCGAGCATCGCCGCGAACAGCGAGGACACCGGCGGCAGCGCGCCGACCTGGTGGGCGACGCCGCTCGGCACGCCCTGCTGCCGGAGTCCGCCGGTCAGGGTGTGCGGGAGGCTGCTCGACAGTCCGGCGATCATCAGCGAGAAGAAGGCCCCGACCGACAGCGCGGTCCCGGAGTTCTGGAAGGTCGAGCGCATTCCGGAGGCCGCTCCCCGCTGCCTGGCCGGCACGCTGCCCATGATCGACGAGGAGTTGGGCGAACTGAACATGCCGACGCCGATCCCGTTCAGGGTGATCAGCAGCGCGAAGGCCCAGTAGGGGAAGTCGACCGGCAGCAGCATCAGCCCGAGGAACGCGCCGCCGAACAGCACCAGTCCGGCGGTGGCGAAGCCCCGGGAGCCGAACCGGTCGGAGAGGTAGCCGGAGGCGGGACCGGACAGGAGGAAGCCCGCCGTCATCGGCAGCAGGAAGATGCCCGCCCAGAGCGGAGTCCGGCTGTAGTCGTAGCCGTGCAGCGGGAGCCAGATGCCCTGGAGCCAGATGATCAGGACGAACTGGAGCCCGCCCCGGGCGACGGAGACCACGAAGCCGGCGACATTGCCGGTGGTGAAGGCCCTGATCCGGAACAGTCCGAGCTGGAACATCGGTTCGGCGACCCTGGTCTCGATCACCACGAAGGCGATGAGCAGCGCGGTGCCGCCGCCCAGCAGCGCGACCACCGTGGGGTCGGTCCAGCCCATGGCGTGGCCGCCGTAGGGCTGGATGCCGTTGGTGATGCCGATCAGCACCGCGCCCAGCCCGAGGGCGAAGGTGACGTTCCCCCACCAGTCGATCCGCCCGCCCTGGCGGGTGCTGGTCTCCCGCAGCGTGCGGTACGCCCAGACGGTGCCGAAGACCCCGACCGGGACGTTGACCCAGAAGACCAGGCGCCAGTCGACGGCGGCCAGCACCCCGCCCGCGACCAGGCCGATGAACATCCCGGCCATCCCGGCCACCTGGTTGATGCCCAGGGCGAAGCCGCGCCGCTCGCGCGGGAAGGCGTCGGTCAGGATGGCCGCCGAGTTGGCGGTGAGCATCGAACCGCCGATCGCCTGCAGCAGGCGCCAGCCGATCAGCCACATCGCCCCCCGGCCCCCGTTGAACGGGTCGAAGGAGAGCAGGATCGAGGCGACGGTGAAGACCGCGAAGCCGGAGTTGTAGATCCTGACCCGGCCGAACATGTCGCCGAAGCGGCCGACGGTGACCACCAGCACGGCCTGGACCAGCCGGTACCCCATGATCATCCACAGCAGGTAGACGACGTTGCCGGGGGCGAGCGGGTCCAGGTGGATGCCGAGGAAGATCGCCGGCAGCGCGATGATGATGATCGAGCCGTCGAGCGAGGACATGAAGACGGCGGCGGAGGTGTTGGCCAGCGCCGCCCAGCGGTAGCGCTTGTCGGCGGCGGCGCTCCGGGGCTCGCCGGTGGCGGTGCGCGGCCGGCCGCCGGTCATCGCACCCCCACGGTCTCGATGTACTCCTGGTAGACCTCGGTCCGGCCGCCGAGCAGCGGGTCGTTGTGGGAGAAGCCGACCGCGGCGACGTCCACCGGCAGCCGGCCGAGCCCGTGGGGACGGGCCGCCGGGTCCTGCGAGCCGCCCGCCGGACCCATCGACATCCGGCCGAAGCGGAGGAACAGCGCGTCGCCGACCAGGACGGTGCGGCTGGGCTCGTGCAGCAGGGCGATGTGCCCGGCGGAGTGTCCGGGCGTGTGGATCACCCGCAGGCCGGCGGTGACCTCGTCGCCGTCGCCGAGGACGGCGTCCGGGTCGACCGGGGTCCAGCTGGTCACCGGCAGCCGGTCCATCGCGGCGGGCAGGCGCGAGCTGCGGCCGCCGGCCGGTACCCGGCCGAGGCGCAGCCAGTCCGCGTCCGCACCGTGGATCAGCACCGCCGCGCCGGTGAGCTCGCGGATCCTGGCCAGGCCGCGGACATGGTCGGGATGGGCGTGGGTGATGACGATCCGTCGGATGTCGCGGAGCGAGCGGCGCAGCTCGGTGAGGGCGGTGTCGATCGCGGTCGGGGCGGAGCTCCAGCCGACGTCGACCAGGGTCATTCCGTCCTCGCCGTCGACGAGGAAGGCGTTGGTTCCGCGACCGGTGGCTATCCGGTGGACCCCGGGTGCGAGCTGGTTCGGCATGTGGTCGTTCTCCTCGTACGGGCCGTGCGGTGCACGGGGGAGTAGGGGTCAGGGGGTGACGAGTCGTTCCAGCAGGGCCATCGCCTCGATCACGGTCCGGCGCTCGGCCTCGTCCAGCCGGTCCTCCATGGCCCGGGTCAGCCACTCGCTGCCGGCCCGGCGTCCGTCGTCGAGCAGCTCGTGGCCCGCCCGGCTCGGCGAGACGAGCTGTCGGCGCCCGTCGTCGGGGTCGGCGCGGCGCTCGATCAGGCCGAGCTTGTCGAGCCCGGTCAGGATCGAGGCCATGGACTGCGGGCGGACCCGTTCGGCGGCCGCCAGGTCGCTGGTCGAGGCCGGTCCCCCCTTGTCCAGTCGGCTGAGTACGGCGGTCTGCGAGGGGGTCAGCTCGCGGGTCTCGTAGACCTCCCGGAGTCGGCGGCGGAGTCGGCTGACCACCACCCGCAGCTCGCGCGCGGCCTGGACGGCCGACTCCGAGACGCCATCGATGCTCTCTTCCATGACCGCACCATAAAACCTTCAGTCCAGACTGTCCAGTTCAAACTGTTCACTTCGGACTGCTCAGTTCTGACTGCATGGTTTGCGGGAGTGCCGAACGCGTTTGTCGGGAACGGGTTCGTCACGTACATGTCCCTGGCGAACGCGATTGCTAAGCTGCCGGGGTGCAGCCCTCCTCCGAACCACGCAGTCGCCGGGAGCGTCCGGCCAAGCCGGCCCTCAGCCGGGCCGGGATCGTCGGCGCGGCCGTGGGCGTCATGCGGGCCGAGGGGCTGCAGAAGGTCACCATGCGCCGGCTGGCGCAGGAGCTGGACACCGGTCCGGCCTCGCTGTACGTCTACCTCCGCAACACCGCCGAACTGCACGCCGCGATCCTGGACGAGCTGCTCGGAACCCTCCGCCCGCCGGCCGGCGGCGGCTGGCGGGAGCGGATCGAGGACCTGCTCGGCGGTTACACCGCGCTCCTCTTCGAGCACCCAGGGCTGGCCCGGTCCGCCCTGGTCTCCCGCCCCGGCGGGGAGCACTACCTGAACCTGATCGAGACGCTGCTGGCGCTCCTGGACGAGGGCGGCGTCCCGCCCGGCCAGGCCGCCTGGGGCGTGGACATCCTGCTGCAGTACGCCACCGCGACCGCCGCCGAGCAGTCCGGCCGGGACGAGTCGGTCCTCGCCCAGGACGACTGGGACGCCCTGACCCGCGCCCTGCACGGGGTGGACCGGCGGACCCACCCTCAGATTGCCGCGCTCTCCGGCCACTTGATCTCCGGCACGCCGGAGGAACGGCTGTCCTGGGGGTTCAACACCCTGCTCAACGGGGTGCTCGGCACACCGACGCCGCCCGGCGCGCGGTAGTCGGCGGTCGAACGGCGGGGCCCGGCCGAGGGACCTTCTCCACCCTGGGCCCGATGCCCGGCTCCACCCCTGGCTGCACCCTCCGCTCCGCGCCAACTCCCCGGCTCCACCGGCGGATCCACTCCACGGTGGAGCCGCTGCTCCCCGGCTGCTCCTAGCGTCGGAGGCGCCAAGTGTGCGTCTCGGACCGGAGGGCGACTGCCGTGGACCTGTTCACTTTCCTCATCAATGCCACCATGCTGGCCTGGCTGCTGGCGGAGGTGGTCATGCAGTGGCGCCAGTACCGGATGGGCGGGAAGGCGGTGAGCACCGAGTGGCGTTCGCTCGGAGTGGTCGCCGGCAGCATCGTGCTCGGCCAGGTGCTCGCCGTCGTCGCCGGATCCGCGGCGTCCGGGGCCGACTACGGCCAGGGGCGGCCGGCGCTGATCGTGGCGGTCCTGGTGATGTGGTCCGGCATCGCCCTGCGGCTGTGGGCGATCCACGTACTCGGACGGTTCTTCCGGGGTGTGGTCCATGTCCAGGCCGACCACCGGGTGGTGACCGCCGGCCCGTACCGGGCGCTGCGCCACCCGGCCTACGCCGGGGCGCTGGTGGCGGTGTTCGGGCTGGGCCTCGCCTTCGGCAACCCGGTCTCGCTGGTGGCGCTGCTCGGTTGCACGACCGTCGGCGTGGTCTACCGGATCCGGGTGGAGGAACGCGTCCTCACCACGGCCCTCGGCGAGGACTACGCCTCCTACGCGGCAGGCACCTCCCGGCTGGTGCCGGGACTCTGGTGACGCGGCAGCCGGCCCGGGCCGTCCGGCCGCCTTCCGTCGGGGACGGCGGCCGTCCGGCCCACCGGGCGCCGATGACCGGTCAGCCGCCCAGCGCGTGCACCATGTTGACGATCGCGGTCATCTGCGGGGCGCTCCTGACGGCGAAGTTCGAGCCGTCGTAGCCCCACCAGTCCCAGCAGCCCTCGGGGTTGACCGGCAGGACGCTGGAGATCGCCTGCGGGTGGAGGACGACCAGGTTGTCGGTGTCCGCATAGGTGTCCAGATTGCCCAGTTCGGGGAAGGCGTCGCCGAGCAGGTACTGCCCGGAGAGGCAGCCGTGCCGGGCGACGACCAGCTTGCACGGCGCCCCGGCGGCGCAGGAGGACGGGGTGTAGAGCATGCCGGTGGTGTCCATGCTGAGCGAGGGGGCGTAGCCGCCGGGGGCGTACCGGTTCTGGTCGTACCTGGGGAGCGGATCGTCATGGGGGCACACTCCGGTGGTGGGGGACGGGCCGCGCGGGTGGGCGAGGACCGGTCGGGCTCCGTGCGGGGTGGCGCCGTTCCTCGGTGGCCCGTGGGCCGCCATCCACTCAAAGACTGCCAACCAATCGATTGGTTGTCTCCGGTTGTCGCCAGGTACCGTCGGCCCTCTGCGCTACGGTGTCAACCGATCGATTGGTTGCAATCCCTGGCCGCCGCGGGTGGAGGAGGAGCACGTGGACGTTCCCACCTGGGAGCCGCGCCGGGTGGCCGCCGTGGCCGTGGCCCTGCCGGACGGGGTGACGCCGCCGGGCACACGCGGTCGGATCCTGCACGAGGCGCTCGCCCTCTACGCCGAGAGCGGTTTCCACGGCACGTCGATCCGGAGCATCGCCGGGCAGGTCGGCATCAACTCCGCGACGCTCTACGCGCATTACCCGTCGAAGGAGCACATCCTGGCGGAACTGGTGCTGATCGGGCATCAGGAGCTGTACTCCCGGCTGGGTTCGGCGATCGTCTCCGCGCCGCCGGACGGCGGGGCGGCCGGGCAGTTGGCCGCACTGGTCCGCGCCCATGTCCTGGCGCACACCGAGTACCCGCTGCTGGCCGTCGTCGCCAACGGTGAACTGCACGCCCTCTCACCGGAACACGCCGCACCGGCCCTGGAACTGCGGACCGCCTGCGCCGGGTTGTTGCTGGACGTGCTGGAACATGGAAGCGCCGAAGGAGAGTTCCGAGTTCCCGACCTGCTGCTCGCCGCCACCGCGATCAGCAGCATGGGCGTCCAGGTCGCCCAGTGGTTCGGCCCCGACCAGCGCTGCGACGCCGAGCAGGTCGCGGACGCCTACGTGCGCTTCGCGCTGCGGATCGCCGGCGTCGCGGACGGCTGAACCCGTTGCGGTACCGCCACCCCACACCCCGAGCAGGAAGGCACCACGATGCAGCAGCCGGTCGTCACCACCCGCAACGGACGGATCCGGGGCACCACCAGCGCGGACGGCTCCGTCGCGGTGTTCCGGGGCATCCCCTACGCGGCGGCCCCGGTCGGGGCGGACCGCTTCGGCCTGCCCCGGCCGGTCGAGCCGTGGACCGGTGAGCTGGACGCCTCGCAGTACGGGCCGACCGCGCCCAAGGCCCCCTATGCCGCGCCCTTCGACGTGCTCCTCCCCGAGACGGACGTCCCCGGAGCGGACTTCCTCAACCTGAATGTCTGGACCCCCGCCCGGAGCGCCGGCACCGACGAGCGGCTCCCGGTCATGGTCTTTCTGCACGGCGGTGCGTTCGCCAACGGCGCCGGCTCGCTGCCCGGTTACGAGGGCACCGCGTTCGCGCGCGACGGCGTCGTCCTGGTCACCCTCAACTACCGGCTGGGCGCCGACGGCTTCGGCCGCTTCGGCGAGGCGGAGGACGCCGAGGGGGCGGGCGAGGCCGAGGGCCACCCCGCCAATCTCGGGCTCCGGGACCAGGTCGCCGCACTGGAGTGGGTCCGCGACCACATCGCCGCCTTCGGCGGGGACCCGGGCCGGGTCACGCTGTTCGGGGAGTCCGCCGGAGCGATGAGCATCGGCGTGCTGCTGGCCGTCCCGAGCGCCGAGGGACTGTTCCACCGCGCGATCCTGCAGAGCGGCGCGGCCCAGCACACGCTGAGCCCGGGCACGGCCCGGCGGATCGGGCGCCGGCTCGCCGAACTGCTGGGGGTGCCGCCCACTCGCGCGGGCATCGCCGGGGTGTCGCCGGAGCGCCTGCTCGATGCGCAGCAGCAGCTCCGCACCGCCCTCGCGGCCGCCCCGGACCCGGCGCAGTGGGGGGAGGCGGCGCTCAACCTGATGCCCTTCGAGCCGGTCGTGGACGGGGAGTTCCTGCCTGCGCCCCCGCTCGCGCGGATCGCCGACGGCGCCGGCTCCGGGGTCGATCTGCTGGTCGGCAGCAACAGTGACGAGTTCCGGCTGTTCCTCGCCCCCACCGGGCTGCTCGACCTGGTCCCGGAGACCCGGCTGCGGAGCGCCGCCGCCGGCTACGGCCTCGACCCCGAGGAGGCGCTGGCCTGCTACCGGCTGGGCCGCCCCGGGGCCGGCAGCGGCGAGCTGTTCGCGGCGCTGGTCACCGACTGGTTCTACCGGATTCCGGCGATCCGGCTGGCCGAGGCGCACGCCCGGCACCGCCGCGCGGGGACCTACCTCTACGAGTTCGGCTGGCAGCCGCCCACCTTCGGCGGACGGCTCGGCGCCTGCCACGCGTCCGAACTGCCGTTCGTCTTCGACAACCTGCGGGAGGGCGGCTTCGTACCGCTGCTCGGCCCCGACATGCCGCAGCGGCTGGCCGACGCCGTGCACGGCGCCTGGGTGGCCTTCGCCACCGGCGGCGATCCCGGCTGGCCCGGCTACGACACCGGGGCCCGCACCACCATGCACTTCGACTCCGAGTCCGGACCCCGGAAGGACCCGCGCCCGGAGGAGCGGATGCTCTGGGACGGGCACCGCTGAAACGGCGCCGAAAGGGCGCTGGAGGCGCGGCGGCGGGTCACCGGGTCCGGTGCTGCGCCGCCGCCTCGTGCCGGTGGATCACCGCGAGGTCGAGCAGCGCCACCGCCAGGGCGACCACGCAGATGACCGCGTAGACCACGAAGAGCGTGCGCCCGGGGTTCGCGCCCGGGGCGGCGTGCGCCGCCAGCAGTGAGAAGACCACCGTGCCGATCACGAAGATGGCGGAGAAGCTGCCCGCCAGCAGTCGGCGCGCGGGGTAGTCGCCGTGACCGAGGCTCGGCTCCGAGCCGTCGTAGGTGTACGCACGTGTCCCGTGCAGCCTCGGCCGGTGCAGGGGGTGGCCGTCGTACCCGTGGTGCTGTGCGCCGTCCGTCGCTCCCGGGCCGGGGGCGGGGCTGCCGGGGCCGCCGGGGCCGGGGCCGAACTCTCCGATGGTGTGTCGCATGAGGACCTCCGGGGACCGGCGTCGGCGCCGACCGGCCGGGAGCGCCCGGTCCGGCGCGGGCGTGCCGGGCCCGTGCTCTCCTCCTACCCGCTCCGGCGCGCCGGACACACCGGGGCATATCGGGAGTCGGCGGGTCCGGTGCAGGTGGGCGCCCTGTTGCCCCGGGTTCCTCGGGTGGCGCATCCTGGAAGCCGTGCGGGTGGTCCTGCCGAGAGGCGAGGTGAGCCATGGCAACGTCGGACGTGGTCGGTACCGCCCTGCCCGGCGAGGTGCCCGAGGACCTGCCGGAGACGGTCATCCGCACCGTGGGTCTCAGCAAGACCTACCCCAAGGCCCCCGCACCCGCCGTCGACCGGCTGGACCTGGAGGTTCGCCGGGGCGAGCTCTTCGGCCTGCTCGGGCCGAACGGGGCGGGCAAGACCACCACCGTCGGGATGCTCACCACCCGGGTCGTCCCGACCGGCGGCAGCGCCCACATCGGCGGCGTCGACGTGATCGCCCGCCCGGCGCTGGTGAAGCAGATCATCGCGGTGGTCTCCCAGCAGAACACCCTGGACCGCTCGCTGACCGTCCGCGAGAACCTGTACTACCACGGGCTGCTGTTCGGCATCCCGAGGCGCCAGGCGCTGCGCACGGCCGACGAGCTGCTGGAGCGGTTCCACCTCTCCGCCTCGGCTCACAACTCGGTGCAGACCCTGTCCGGCGGGATGGCGCAGCGGCTGATGGTGGCGCGGGCGATCTTCCACCGGCCGGCGGTGCTGTTCCTGGACGAGCCGACCGCCGGGCTCGACCCGCAGAGCCGGCTGGCGCTCTGGGAGATCCTCGGCGGGCTGATCGCCGACGGCCAGACCATCCTGCTGACCACCCACAACATGGACGAGGCCGACCAGCTCTGCGACCGGGTGGCGATCATCGACCACGGCCGGATCCTGGCGCTGGACACCCCGGCGGCGCTGAAGCGCAGCGTGGAGGCCGACACCGTGGTCAGCGTCCAGGCCGAGGGCGACAGCGCGGCGCTGGCCGCGCGACTGGCCCGGGAGATCCCGGGGGTGGTGAACACCCGGGTGCAGGACGGCCGGGTGGAGCTGCATGTCCAGGGCAACGACCGGCTGCTGCCGAAGGTGCTGGTGGCGGCCGAGTCCGGCGGGTTCGACGTGGTCGACCTGTCGGTCTCCGAGACCACGCTGGAGACCGTGTTCATCCGCCTCACCGGGAAGGAGTTGCGTGAGTGATGGGTTCCTACGCCGTCTCCACCGGGTCCGGCCGACGGGCGTCCGTGCGTCCGCAGCGCACCGTGGCCGTGGCGAGCCGGGCCGCGCTCGGCGCGCTGATCCGGCGCGACCTGCTGGTGCTGAAGAAGAACTTCGGCGAGTTCGTCGGCCGGACGCTGATGCAGCCGCTGCTGCTGGTGTTCGTGTTCCTGTACGTCTTCCCGATCATCGGCCAGGGGATCGGCGGAGGCGGCGGAAAGGCGGGCGAGTCCGCCTTCGCCACCGTGCTGGTGCCCGGAGTGGTCGCCATCGCGATCATGTTCCAGGGGATCCAGTCCGTGGCGATCCAGCTGTCCCAGGAGTTCGGCTTCACCCGGGAGATCGAGGACCGGGTCCAGGCACCGTGCCCGATCTGGCTGGTCGCGGTCGCCCGGGTGCTGTCCGGCGCGACCCAGGCGCTGATCTCCGCCGTGATCGTCTTCCCGATCGCCGCGGTGGTGCACGCCCCGGGCGTCCACGCCGACCTCTCGGTGCACTGGTGGATCGTGCTCACCCTGATCCCGCTGGCCTGCATCGCCATGACCTCGCTCGGGCTGGTGCTGGGCACCACCTTCGAGCCCCGGAACATCGGGCTGATGTTCGGCTTCGTGGTACTGCCGCTGGTCTTCCTGGGCGGCACGTACTACCAGTGGACCCGGCTGTCGCTGGTCCATGTCGGCGGATTCCACTGGCTGCAGGTGCTGGTCCTGGTGAACCCGCTGATCTACATCGCCGAGGGCATGCGGGCCGGCCTCACCGAGACCTCCCACATGCACCTCTACATCGTCTACCCGGTGCTGTCCGGCTTCTGCGTGCTGTTCCTCAGCCTCGGACTCCGCAACTTCCGCCGCCGGGTGCTCTCCTGAGGCGCCGGGGCGGTGGCCGCCCCGGCGCCGTCGCTCACGGTGCCGTCAGCCCTGCTGGGCGCGGACCGGGCGGCGGGACTGGAGGGTGGCGAAGCGGCCGGTGACGAAGGCCGGGTCGGACAGGGTGGCGCTGGCCGCCGGGTTGGCGGCGCTGCCGTGGAAGTCGCTGAACGCGGCCGACTGGTTGACGAAGACGCCGCCGGTGAGGTTCTCCGACAGGTGCACCCCGGCGTCCAGGGCGGCCTCCTCGGCGGCCGCCAGCACCGCCTCGTCGGTGGAGTGGACCGCGGCGGTCAGCGCGCCGTGCTCGCGCACGGTGGTCCGGAGCAGCTCCAGGCCCTGGGCGGTCGAGTCGGTGGTGACCACGAACGAGATCGGTCCGAACCACTCGCGGGTGTAGACCTCGCTGTCCTTCCCGGCGTCGAGCCGGAGCAGCAGCGGGGTGCGGACCACGGCGTCCGGGTACTCGGGGTGCTCGACGGCGGTCGAGGCGTGGGCGACCTCGCCGAGCTTCGCCGCGTCCTCCAGCCGCTGCAGCACCGCGTCGTTGACGATCGCGCCGAGCGTGCCGGCGGCGCGGGCCGGGTCGCCCAGCAGCCGGTCGAGCGCCGCGCCCAGGTCCTCGGCGAACTCGGCCGGGGTCTTCACGCCCTGGTCGGTGACCATCCCGGAGCCGGGCACCAGCAGGTTCTGCGGGGTGGTGCACATCTGGCCGCTGTAGAGCGAGAGCGAGAAGGCGAGGTTGCCGAGCAGGCCGCGGTAGTCGTCGGTGGAGTCGAGGACGACGGTGTTCAGGCCCGCCTTCTCGGTGTAGACGACCGCCTGCCCGGCGGTGGCCTCCAGCCAGTCGCCGAACGCGGTCGACCCGGTGAAGTCGATGATCCGCACGTCCGGGTTGACCGCGAGTTCGGCTGCGCCCCGGTCGGCGGCGGTCTCCGCCGCCAGCACGACCACGTTCGGGTCGAAGCCGGCCTCGGCCAGCACCTCGCGGGCGATCCGCACGGTGACGGCCAGCGGCAGGACCGCGGCCGGGTGCGGCTTGACCACGACCGGGTTGCCGGTGACCAGGCTGGCGAACAGGCCCGGGTAGCTGTTCCAGGTCGGGAAGGTGTTGCAGGCCACCAGCAGCGAGACCCCGCGCCCCACCGGCGTGAAGCGCTTGTCCAGCTCCAGGTCGCCGCCCTTGCGCTGGGGCTTGGACCAGCGGGCCGTGTGCGGGTGCCGCTTCTGCTCGGCCCAGGCGTAGACGACCGCCTCCAGGCCCCGGTCCTGCGCGTGCGGGCCGCCGGCCTGGAAGGCCATGACGAAGGCCTGCCCGGTGGTGTGCTGGACCGCGTGGGCGATCTCGAAGCTGGCGGCGTTCAGCCGGACCAGGATCTCCGCGGCGACCCCGGCCCGCACGTCGGCGTCGGCCGCGCGCCAGCCCGGGGCGGCCGCCTTGGCCGCGGCGACGGCCGCCGCCGGGGTCAGCCGGGGGTAGGCCACCCCCAGCGCGGGGCCGTAGGGGGAGGTCTCGCCCGGCAGCACGGTGCCCTCGCCCGGGTGACCGGGTAGCTCGAACGGCTTCCCCAGCTGCTCGCGGAAGGCGCGCTCGCCCTCCTCCGGGGCATGCTCGCCGTAGACCGAGGTGCTCGGGGACTCCCGGAAGGGCGTCCAGAATCCGCGCTCGGAGGTCGCGGCAAGTGCCTGCTCCAGCAGCGGGCGGTGGCGCTCGTAGAACGACTCGGGTGCTGTTTGCGCGTTCAGAACCATGGTTGATCCCTTGACAGACGGCTCGCATGCTTGATTAGTTGGCGGCACTCCAAGCTAACCGAATGTTCGGTCGGCAGACAAGGCGGTACGGCCGATGAGTGGAGAGAAACTCACTGTGGGTACCCGTGCGAACACGGCGGAGGCGATGTTCGCCGCCGACGAGGCGTCGCGGAACCTCGGCATCGAGCTGCTGGAGGTGGCGGCCGGGAGCGCCCGGCTGCGGATGGCGGTGACCGCGACCATGGTCAACGGCCACGGCATCGCCCACGGCGGCTACCTCTTCCTGCTCGCGGACACCGCCTTCGCCTGCGCCTGCAACAGCTTCGGCCCGGTCACCGTCGCGGCCGGCGCCGACATCAGCTTCGTCGCCCCGGCACACCTGGGCGACCTGCTCACCGCCACCGCCGAGGAGCGCACCAGCTACGGCCGCAGCGGCATCTACGACGTGACCGTCCTGCGCGGCGACGAGGTCATCGCGGAGTTCCGCGGCCGGAGCCGCACCGTCGGGAACCTGCGCGCGCCGCGCACCATCGAGGAGAAGCCATGAGCGTCGAGCCCCACCCCCCGGCCGCCGTCGTCCCCGCCGTCGTCCCCGCCGCCGAACCGGCGCCGCGCCTGGGGGAGCCGCTGCCGGCCGAACTGCTGGACGCGGGCGAGCGGATGGACGGGCCCGAGCTGAGGGCCCACCAGCTGACCTGTCTGCGGGCGACCCTGCGCCACGCCTACGAGCAGGTGGAGCTGTACCGCCGGAAGTTCGACGCGGCCGGCGTCGGCCCGCAGGACTGCCGCAGCCTGGCCGACCTGGCCCGGTTCCCGTTCACCACCAAGGCCGACCTGCGCGACAGCTACCCGTTCGGGATGTTCGCGGTGCCGATGGACCAGGTGCGCCGGCTGCACGCCTCCAGCGGCACGACCGGGCGGCCGACCGTGGTCGGCTACACCGAGCAGGACCTGGACATGTGGGCCGACGTGGTGGCCCGGTCGATCCGGGCGGCGGGCGGCCGCCCCGGGCACAAGGTGCACATCTCCTACGGCTACGGGCTGTTCACCGGCGGGCTGGGCGCGCACTACGGCGCGGAGCGCGCGGGCTGCACGGTGATCCCGGCCTCCGGCGGGATGACCGCCCGCCAGGTGCAGATCATCCAGGACTTCCGCCCCGAGATCATCATGGTGACGCCCTCCTACATGCTCACCCTGCTGGACGAGTTCGAACGCCAGGGCATCGACCCGCGCTCCACCTCGCTGCGGGTCGGCATCTTCGGCGCCGAGCCGTGGACCGAGGCGATGCGGCGCGAGATCGAGGAGCGCTGCGACCTCCACGCGGTCGACATCTACGGGCTCTCGGAGGTGATCGGCCCCGGTGTCGCCAGCGAGTGCGTGGAGACCAAGGACGGGCTGCACATCTGGGAGGACCAGTTCTACCCCGAGATCGTCGACCCGCTCACCGACGCGGTCATGGCCCAGGGCGAACCCGGCGAGCTGGTCTTCACCTCGCTGACCAAGCAGGCCCTGCCGGTGATCCGCTACCGCACCCGCGACCTGAGCCGACTGCTGCCGGGCACCGCGCGCCCGGCCTTCCGCCGGATGGAGAAGATCACCGGCCGCTGCGACGACATGATCATCCTGCGCGGGGTCAACGTCTTCCCCAGCCAGATCGAGGAGATCGTGCTGCGCACCGCGGGGGTGGCCCCGCACTTCCAGATCCGGCTCACCCGGCGCGGCCGGATGGACCACCTGGCCCTCGACGTCGAGGCCCGCCCCGGCACCGGCCCCGACCGGCGCGCCGCCGCGGCCGCGGAGATCGTCAAGGGGGTCAAGGACGGCGTGGGCGTCACCGTCGAGGTGGCCGTCGTCGACCCGGAGACCATCGAGCGCTCGGTCGGCAAGATCCAGCGGGTCAGGGACCTGCGCGCCCAGGCCGGGTGACGCGCTGTCAGGAGGCCTCGGCCCCGGGGATCCGGTCGATCACACCGGCCAGGTCGAGGCCGGACGGCAGGGTGCCGAAGGCCAGGCCCCGGTCGCCGGCCAGCCGGGAGGCGCAGAAGGCGTCGGCGACGGCGGCCGGCGCGTGCCGGACCAGCAGTGAGCCCTGGAGCACCAGCGCCATCCGCTCGACCAGCCGGCGGGCGCGCAGCTCGGCGTCCTCGGTGCGGGCGAGCTCGGCGCGCAGCTGCCGCCAGGCCTCGTCCAGCCGGGCGTCGGCGCCGGCGGCCGGCTCGACCTCCTCGCGGTAGGCGTCGAGCGCCTCCGGTTCGCGGGTGAGCGCGCGCAGCACGTCCAGGGCGTTGACATTGCCCGAGCCCTCCCAGATGCCGTTCAGCGGGGCCTCGCGGTAGAGCCGGGCGAGCGGGAACGCCTCGTCGTAGCCGTTGCCGCCCAGGCACTCCAGCGCCTCCGCGACCAGCGGGGGCTGCCGCTTGCACACCCAGTACTTGCCGAGCGCGGTGGCCAGCCGGAGGAACGACCGCTCGCGGGCGTCGCCGCGCAGCGAGCGGTCCACCGCGCCGGCGGTGCGCAGTACCAGCGTGGTCGCGGCCTCGGACTCCAGGGCGAGGTCGGCCAGGACGTTGCGCATCAGCGGCTGGTCCACGAGCTTCGCGCCGAAGGCGGAGCGGTACCGGGCGTGGTGGGCGGCGTGGGTCAGCGCGGCCCGCATCCCGGCGGCCGAGCCGAGGGTGGAGTCGAGCCGGGTCATGGTCACCATGTCGATGATCGTCTTGACGCCGCGCCCCTCCGTGCCGACCAGCCAGGCCACGGTGTCGTCGAACTCCGGCTCGCTGCTGGCGTTGGAGCGGTTGCCGAGCTTGTCCTTGAGCCGCTGGATCCGGAAGGTGTTGCGGCTGCCGTCCGGCAGCACCCGGGGGAGCAGGAAGCAGGAGAGCCCGGCGTCGGTCCGGGCCAGCACCAGGAACAGGTCGTTCATCGGGGCGCTGGTGAACCACTTGTGCCCGCGCAGCCGCCAGCTGCCGTCGGGCTGCTCGGTGGCGGTGGTGGTGTTGCTGCGGACGTCGGAGCCGCCCTGCTTCTCGGTCATGCCCATCCCGGCCAGCAGCCCGCGCTTGCCCAGGGGGGCGCGCAGGCCCGGGTCGTAGACCCGGCTGGTCAGCAACGGCTGGTAGGCGTCCGCGAGTTCGGGGGTGGACCGGAGCACCGGCACGGCGGCGTAGGTCATCGAGACCGGGCAGATGTGCCCCTGCTCGGCGAAGCTCCACACCGACAGGCCCGCCGCACGGGCGACATGGGCGCCGGGCCGGTCCTCGGCCCAGGCGGCGCCGGCCAGGCCCTCGCGGATCGCCACGTCCATCAGCGCGTGGTAGGCGGGGTGGAACTCGACCTCGTCGACGCGGTTGCCGTAGCGGTCGTGGGTGTGCAGCTCCGGCTCGTACCGGTTGGCCTGCTCGCCCCAGTGCTGCACCTGCTCCGAGCCGGCCAGCCGGCCCAGTCGGTGCAGGTCGTCCAGGGCCCAGCCCGCGCCCTCCCGGCGCACCCCCTCCAGCAGCGCGGGGTCGGCCGCGACGTCGTGCCCGACCAGCGGCGGGGTCTGGTTGGTCACCTCGTGGGTGCGGGCGGTCGGGTTGCTGCGCGGCGGGGCGTCAGCGGTCCGGGTCATCGGGTCCTCCGGCGGTCACGGGTTGCGGGGTGGTGGACGGGGCGGCCGGGGCGGCGGCGCCCGCACAGCGCAGGGACATGGCGACCAGCCCGGCCACGAGGCGTTCGGCCGAGGCGCCGTCGGGCGGGTCGCTCAGCGGGTCGACCAGTACCTCGCCGATGGCGCCGGTCAGCGCGGCGGCGGTGATCTCCGGGTCCTGCTCGGGCAGCAGCCCGGCCTCGATGCCGGCCCGGACCGTGTCGGCGAAGACCGCCCGGTAGCGGCGGCGGAAGGCCAGCCGCTCCTGGCCCACGGCCGGGTCGGCGGGGGCCGCGAGCAGGGCGTGGGCCAGGCCCCGGCGCTCCAGTGCGCGGCGGGCGAAGACGCTCACGCCGTGGGCCAGCCGCTGGACCGGGTCGCCGCCGCTCTCCCGCAGCACCTGGCCCAGTACCTCGACCTCGCGCCCGGCGGCGCGGCGGAAGACCTCGACCGCCAGCGCCGCCTTGGAGGGGAAGTGCTGGTAGACCGCGCCGGCCGAGATGCCGGCCGCGGCGGCCACGGCGGTGACCGAGGCGCCGGCCCAGCCGGAGTCGGCGACCACCTCCAGCGCCCGGTCGACCAGGTGGTCCCGGGCGGCGTTCAGCCGCTCGTCGACAGCGGGCGTCCTCCGGTAGGCCATGGAAGAAGTGAACCACCGTTCAGAGCTTCAGGCCAGGGTCCGCTCGATGCGATTCCCGCGGCCGGAGGAAGACCGGGCCGGTGCTGGTGACGACACCGGCCCGGTCGGCTCTAGTGGAGCCTGCGGTGCATCTCCCGCGCGGCGAGTCCGCCGGCGTCGATGGCGACCGAGAGCTCCTGGGTGCCGGGCGGCTCGTTGGCGATGACCTGCTCCAGCACGGTGAGGGCGTCCAGGTCCTGCTGCACCACGTCCTGGTTCATCGTCAGCAGGAAGTCGCTCACGCCCTGGTCGTCGAGGGCGAAGTCGCGGGTGACGGCCCAGAAGTCCCAGGTGGTGTGCTCGGTCTCCGGGGTCAGCCCGTGAATGATCTTCACATGGGCGGCCCCGCTGTCGTCGCCGTCCGGCCCGGGCTCCACCCCGACCGGCGCGATCCGCGCATTGTTGACCCAGAAGGCGGGCGGCTGGAACAGGACGTCCTGCCAGCGGTCGATCGGGGTGGTGAGCCCCGTCGACTTGGCGTAGAACGCCGGGCACTCGACCCCGGACATGTGCCGGGAGAAGCGCACCTGTCCGAGCCCCTCGTCGACCACCGTGGTGAACGGCGTCCGGGCGATCTCCGGGGTCCCGATCAGCCCCGCGTGGAGGTAGCTCTCGTGGGACAGGTCCATCAGATTGTCCATCAGCAGGCTGTACCTGAACGGTGAGTGGACCATGTCCTCCACCGAGGCCCAGGCCGGGTCGTCCAGCCAGTGGGCGTCGGGGACCAGCGAGGGGTCGGCCTGCTCCTGGTCGCCGATCCAGATCCAGATCCACTTGTCCCGCTCGACCAGCCGGTAGCGCGGTACCCGGGCGGTCCGCGGGATCCGGTCCTGGCCCGGCACGAAGGTGCAGGCGCCGGTGCAGTCGAAGACCAGTCCGTGGTAGCCGCACTCGATCTGATCATCCGTCAGGGTGCCCAGTGACAGCGGGTAGCGGCGGTGGACGCAGCGGTCGGCCAGGGCCACCGGCGTGCCGTCCTGCTTGCGGTAGAAGACCACGGGTTCGCCGCAGATCGTCCTCGGCAGCAGTCCCCTGGTCACCTCCCGACCCCAGGCGGCGACATACCAGTAGTTCTGCGGGAACGCGTTCATGCAAACCTCTCCGTTCGAGCTGCGTCATTCTTTCCCGGATGGGTCCGGCCCGAGGGGGAATTCCGGGGAGCGTTCACGCAAAAGCGGAACAGAAGGCTCCCGGTGGGGCCCGGAGTGCAGAGGGGCGAGGATTAAAGGGCGCTGCGGCCCGGTCCGACGTCGTGCGGATCCGGGATTCATCGTACGGACCGGCCGAACCCTGTCAAGCGTCGCCCGGCGGCGCGGAAACAGACCCCGAGAACGGCCTTGACAGCAAATGGGACGGCTGCCGTAGCGTGGCGCCATTCATTCCGTCATTTCCGGCGGATACACCTCGGATCGGTCGGCCCGCCGACAGCGCGCGGAATCCGCGCGCCGAGAGGAAACAGCATGAGGACAATTGACGACCGGCACGCCTCGGGCAAGTCGATCCGTGTCCGCCGACTGGTCGACCCCAGGGCCGGCACCTCGCTGCTCGTCCCGCTGGACCACTCGCTGGCCGACGGGCCCATCGCCTCGGCCCGTCGGCTGCGGGAGATCGTGGAGACGGTGGCGGCGGGCGGCGCCGACGCGGTCCTGGTGCACAAGGGACGCGTCCGGTTCCTGCCGCTGGCGGCCTTCCGGAGCGTCGCGCTGGTGGTGCACCTCAACGGCATCACCCGGCATGCGCCGGACACCAACGCCAAGGTGCTGCTGGCGGAGGTGGAGGAGGCGGTGGCGCTGGGCGCCGACGCGGTCAGCATCCACATCAACATGGGATCCGACAGCGAGGCCCGGCAGTTGGCCGACCTCGCCCGCGCCGCCGAGGGCTGCGACCGCTGGGGGGTGCCGCTGCTCGCCATGGTCTACCCGCGCGGCCCCCGGGTGACCGACGCCACCCGGCCCGAACTGGTCTCGCACGCCGCCAATGTGGCGGCCGACCTCGGCGCGGACCTGGTCAAGATCCCCTACACGGGGTCGGTGCGGTCCATGGCGGAGGTGGTCCGGGACTGCCCGATCCCGGTCCTCACCGCCGGCGGCGCACCGCTCGGGGACGACGACCTGCTGGTCAAGCTGGTCGACGACGTCATGGCGACCGGAGCGCTCGGGGTCGCCATGGGCCGCAACGTCTTCGAGTCCGGCGATGTGGGCCGCACCGTCAGGCGCCTGGCCGCGGCCGTGCACCGGGTCCCGGCGGTGGTCGCCGCGGCCTGAGCCGCGGCGCCGTCCCGCCGCCCGCTCACGGCGCCAGCAGCTCCGGCAGCCGCTGCTCGGTCGCCTCGTCCACGGGGAGCCGGACGACGATGTGCAACTCGACGTTGTCGGCGGCGAGCAGCTTGGTCTGACGCAGCGCCAGCGGCCCGACCCGGGGGTGCAGGTACTGCTTGCGGACCGCCTGGAACGTCGCGACGTCGTGCCGGTCCCACCACAGGTCGAAGTCGGGTACGTCGCGGTGCAGGTCGGCCACGATCTCCGCGAACCTGGGGTCCGAGGGGTGCTCGTCGGCCGCCTTGCGGAACTGGGCGAGCACCAGCGTGGCCTGCTGCTCCCAGTCGACCAGCAGCTTGTGGGCGGGCGGCCAACCGAAGATCAGCCAGAGGGTGTTGCGCTGCCACGGCTCCAGCGTCTCGAAGTCCGTGAACAGGGCGGCCTCGGCCCGGTTCCAGTCGACGATGTCCCAGTGCCGGTCCAGCAGCACGGCCGGGTTCGGGCTGAGGGCGTCGAGCACGTCGCGCAGGTGCCCGCCCGGCTCCACCGGCGGCGGCCCCTCCTCCGGAGCCGGCAGCAGCTCGTCCGCCAGCCGGTAGAGGTGCTCCTGCTCGGCCGCGGACAGCCGCAGCGCCCGCGCGAGCGAACCCAGGACCTGGCGCGACACCCTGATGTCCCGGCCCTGCTCCAGCCAGGTGTACCAGCTCAGGCTCACCCCGGAGAGGGCGGCGACCTCTTCCCGCCGCAGACCCGGCGTCCGCCGCCGCACGGCCTCGGACAGTCCGATGAGTTGTGGTGACAGTCGTTCACGTCGAGAGCGGAGGAAGGCGCCCAGCGCCTGCTGCCTCGCATCTCCGATTCCAGGGCTGCTAGTAGACATCGTATGACCGAGGCTAACAGGACCCCTTCTGGTCTGGTTGATCTCCTTCCGTCGTCCGACGCTGAGGGGGACACACCGAGGAATGTGACCCGGAGGGACGTCGTGGCCGAGGATCTGAAGACAGCTGTGGTACCGGAAGTGGAGGCTCCGCCGGCGGCGGTGTCGGGGAAGGTCCCACGACCGTTCGTCGTCGCCTGCTTCCTGAGCAACTTCGACCGGTTCGCCATCACCCCGATGCTCGTCGCGGTGGCGGCCGGCATGCACACCAAGCTCAGCACCGTGGTGCTCCTCGCGAGCGGCTACTTCTTCGCCTACGGCTGCGCCCAGCCGCTGTGGGGGATGCTCTCGGACCGCTACGGACGGATGCGGATCGTCCGGCTCACCCTGAGCGTCACCGCCGTCTGCGGAGTGCTGTCCGCGCTGTCCCCGACGCTGACCACCCTGGTGGTGCTGCGGATCGCGACCGGCGCCTTCTTCGGCGGGGTGGTGCCCACCTCGCTCACCTACGTGGGTGACACCGTGCCCCCGTCCATGCGCCAGCGGGCGCTCTCCGACCTGCAGTTGGCGCTCGCCATCGGCACCGCGTCGGCCACCGTGGTGGCCGGGGTCGTGGCCCAGCTGGTGAGCTGGCGGCTGATGTTCGCCCTGCCCAGCTTCCTGGCGGCGGTGGTCGTGGTCTCCATGCGGGGGATGAGCGAGTCCCGCTCCAAGGACACCCTCCGCTCGCCGGGCAAGCAGCTGGGCAGCGTCCTGCGGCTGCGCTGGTCCTGGCTGGTGATGGCCTTCGGGCTGGTCGAGGGGGCGGTGCTGCTGGGCTGCTTCACCTTCCTAGCGCCGGCCCTGCAGCACCGGGGCCTGAACGCGGTCGACGCCGGCCTGGTCACCGCCCTCTACGGGGCCGGCACCCTGGTGTTCTCCCGGATCATGAAGAAGGTCGCGATGCGCGCCCCCTGGTCCCTGATCACCGCGGGCGGGGCGATGGTCTTCGGCGGGTTCCTGATCGCCGCCGTCTCGCCCTCCGTCGGCGGGATCGCGGCGGCCGCGGTACTGCTCGGCGGGGGCTGGTCGTTCCTCCACTCGTCGCTGCAGAACTGGGCGACCACCCTGGTCCCGGCCGCGCGCGGCACGGCGGTGGCGCTGTTCGTCGCCGCGCTGTTCATCGGCAGCGCGATCGGCTCCGCCTTCGGCGCCCACCTGGCCGGGCACAGCGCCTACGGCGAGCTGTTCGCGGTGGCGGCGGTCACCGCCGTCCCGCTCACGGTGGTGGCCGCGGTCACCCGGCGGAGGTACACCCCGGCCGGAGCATGACCGCTCCGCTCTCCGAGGGATCGACGGGTGCTCCTCGTCGGGTGCGGTCGCTGTCCCGCCGGCGGGACGGCGACCACACCGCGGCGGGCGGGCCGGCGGAGCGGCATCTCGAAACACCGGACCAGCAGCGGTGCAGACCTTTTCGGCGACCTCGGGAGTCAGTAATGTCCAGCACGGATACCAGGGAATCGACGGCGGGCACCAGGGTTCACCATGCGCCGAGGGACCTGCCCTCGCGGATCCGGGATTCCCGGAGAAAATCCCGGCCACTGCTGCCGGTGGCGCCGCCCGGCAGTTCCGGGACCGGCCGGCAGCCGGCCGGGGACGGTTCGAAAATCCTCACCACACGGGTGGGCCTCAGCATCCCCGAGGGGATGACCTTCGAACTGTGGGAAATGGCGGGGCCGAAGATATTCGGTCTCCTGGACTCGTTCGCCTGGTGCATCGGCGACTGGCTGATATACGGGCAGGACCGCTATGCGGACCGCTACCGCCGGGCCGTCCAGGACGCCGGACTCGACTACCAGACGCTGCGGAACTACGCCTGGATCGCCCGCAAGTTCACCATGGCCAGAAGGCGGGCCGGGCTCAGCTTCCAGCACCACGCGGAGGTGGCGTCCCTGCCGGGCGCGGAGCAGGACGCCTGGCTGGACCGGGCGGAGCAGGCGGGCTGGTCGCGGAACATGCTCAGGCGGCAGCTCAAGGAGAGCCGTTCGGCCGGCACGGAATCAGGCAACGGAGAAGAGAGCGTGGAAGGCACCTCGACGGTCCCGGCGATCCGGGTCGCGAAGAGCACCCTGGACAGATGGCGTGAGGCGGCGCTCCGCTCGTCCATCGGCTTCGAGGAGTGGATGGTGGCGGTGCTCGACGCGGCGGCGGCCGGAGCGTCCGTCCCCGGTCCGGAGGACGAGCGGGCCGGGGGCCGGGGCGAGTGAGCCGCCGGAGTGCCTTCCGGGCCGGGCCTGCGGGCGGGCCCGGCCCGGAGGCACCCGTCACCGCTAGCGCGTCGCCCGCACCGGTTGGTGGGGGACCGGCAGCGGATCGTCGCCCGCTTCGAGGAGCGACGCGCGCCGGACGCCGCGGCTCTCGAACCGGGCCAGTGCGGCGTAGAGCACTGCGGAGAGGAGCAGCCCCACGATCCAGGAGATGTCGGCGCCGCCGAGCCGGGCGACCAGCGGACCGGTGTACAGCGCGCTGGACATGAAGGGGAGTTGCAGCAGGATGCCGAGCGCGTAGGTCACCAGCGCGGGCCAGCGCCAGGCCCCGTAGCGGCCCCTGGGATCGGTGAGCGCCGGCAGGTCGTAGCGCTCCTTGGCGAGCAGGTAGTAGTCGACCAGGTTGATCGCGCTCCACGGGGTGAAGAAAGTCAGCAGGAAAAGCAGGAAAGTCGAGAAGGACTCCAGGAAGTGGCCCCGGCCGAGCAGGGCGACAGCGGTGCCGACCGCCATGATGCCCAGGGTGAAGGCGATCCGGGTGACCGGCCGGACCGGGCGCGGTTCCCGGAACGCACTGATTCCGGTGGCCAGGGACATGAATCCGCCGTAGGTGTTGAGGACGTTCACCGTCAGCTTTCCCATGGCGACGGTGAAATAGAGCAGGGCGGCGGCCAGGCCGGTGCCGCCGAGACCGACCACATAGCCGACCTCGTCATTGGTGAAGGAGGCGGCGGAGGCGGCGGCGGCCAGGGCGCCGAAGGCCATCGACCACTGCGAGCCCAGCACCGTGCCCCCGAGGGTCGCCCAGAAGACCGAACGCGCCGAGGTGTCCCGGGGCAGGTAGCGCGAGGAGTCCGCGACATAGGGCCCGAACCCCAGCTGCCAGGACGCCGACAGCGACATGGCGAGCAGGAAGAGGGGGAGCTGGAAGTGATGGTGGCTCAGCACCGCGCCGATCGAGATCCGGTCCGCCAGCCGGACGCCGAGGTAGAGGAAGGCGAGGGCGCCGACCAGGCTGGCGACCCGGCCCAGGAGGTGGATCAACCGGTAGCCGACGGCCGCCATCACCCCGGTGAACAGGGCGAACACGATGATCCCGGCCGAGTCGCCGAGGTGGGTGAGATGGCCGACGGCCTGCCCGGCGAGGACGCTGCCGCTGGCGAAGAAGCCGATGCAGCTCACGATGACGGCCACGAGCGGCACGATGGCGCCGCGGACCCCGAACTGCGCCCGGGTGGAGATCATCTGGGGCAGGCCCAGCCGCGGCCCCTGGGCCGCGTGCAGGGCCATCACGGCCCCGCCGAGCAGGTTGCCGGCCAGCAGCGCGATGATCGACCAGAAGGCGTCCGCCCCGAAGACCACCGCCAGGGCGCCGGTGACGACCGCGGAGATCTGCAGGTTCGCGCCGAACCAGAGAGTGAACAGACTGAATGGCTTTCCATGGCGCTCTGCATCGGGAATGACGTCGATCGACCGGCGCTCGAACAGGTTGGTGCCAGGATTGGTGACCATGTTGTCCTCTCGGGAGTGGAGTGACAATCACCGGAATGGCGTCCGCGCGTCGGGCCCGGTATATCAGCGAACGCGTCACCGGAAGGCATCACGGTTTTCCGGGAATCGGCGGGCGATTCGTTCCCGGGGCTTTACGCAGTTCGCCCGGCCGACCCGTCGGGTCAGCATGCCCGGCGCCGAGCCGCGCGGTCAATGGCTCCTCGGCCGGGGCGGGGGAATTCCGTTTCGGTGCGGGGGAGTTGTGCGGCGGCGGGCCGGATGACGGCGGACGGCCCGCCGGCGGGGTGCGCCGGCGGGCCGTCGGGACCGGTGCGCGGTCAGGGGGCGATGTTCCACTGCTGGCAGGTGTTGCCGAGGCCGATCCACTGGTCGACCCTGGTGCCGTCGGCCGTCCCGCAGTCGATGTCGTCGAGCGACAGCGAGTTGCCCCGGTTGACGATCGCGTAGTGTCCGCTGCTGATCGGCACCACGCTCCACTCCTGGCAGTAGTTGCCAAGTGCGGCCCACAGGTCGACCTTGGTGCCGTTGGCCGTCCCGCAGTCGACGGAGTCCAGTACCGTGCCGCTGTTGACGTTGGTGATGGTGTAGTAGCCGCTGCCGGCGTTGGCGAACTTCCACTGCTGGCAGGTGTTGCCGAGGGAGGCCCACAGGTCGACCGCGGTGCCGTCGGCGGTCTCGCAGTCGACCGCGTCCAGCACCGTCCCGCTGTTCCGGTTGGTCAGCCGGTAGGCGGTGCCGGTCACCGGGAAGCTGCTCGCCGCTCCGTAGCCGACCGAGACGACATCGGCCTGGACGGCGTTGTCGGCGGCGTCGGTCGGGTAGCCGGAGGTCATCACGCCCTCGAAGAAGGAACCGATGGACGACTTGCTGTTGTCGCCGCCGGTGCCCAGGACGATGGCGCCCTCCTGGTGCATCGGGGCGTAGCCGCCGAGGTCGGGCAGGGCGCCGTTGTACCAGGTGGTGAGCGAGCCGGACTGGGCGTTGCCGCCCTTGATCGCGTAGCTGCTGGTCCCGTTGTTCTTGACCAGGGCGGTGACGAACGCGCTGGAGTTGCCGGTGTTGGCGGTGTCCGAGCCGTTGGCCCCGGCGAAGAGCCCGTTCTCCAGGTCCGCCTGGACCCAGGGGCCGGAGCCGGAGCAGGGCGAGAACCAGCACTCGGTGCCGAAGTTGATGGCGTCCATGTGGCCGTTGCCGGTGTCGTCGTTGGAGGTCTCGGCGTTGCCGTAGTCGAAGCAGCAGCCGCTGTTCACATGGCTTCCGGCGGCCACCATGTACTCGCCCTGGGCCTCACTGCCGGTGGCGATCCCGGTGGTGGAGTCGTCGCGGTAGCCGACCCCGGCGGTGACGTCCAGGCCGTAGACCTGGTGCCCGCCGGCCACGATCGGCAGCGCGGTCGCGTCGGCGCCGACGTCGGCGGAGCCGTTGCCGCCGGCCCCCTCGACGGTGAGGTTGTTGTGTTCGGCGGACTGGTCGAAGATCTCGGTGATGGTGCAGGAGGTACCGGCGCAGAAGCTGTTCTGCGCCGCCGCGTCGGCGTAGCCGCCGGCGGCGAGGGTGTCGATGTCCAGGGTGGTCGAGTCGGAGGCCCGCTTCACCTGGTAGAGCGGGCCGTCGTAGGCGGCGTAGAGCGCGCGGACGGTGCTGTGCGCGGCGACGCAGGGCGTGCCGGCGGCGGCGTAGATGTCGCAGGGCAGGGAGGTGGCGGCCTGCGAGGGGGCGGCGCTGCCGAGCAGCAGGCCGCCCACCAGCGCCAGCGTGGCGCCGGCGGAGAGCAGCAGCTTACGCAGCCTGCGTGCGCCGTTCAGGCGCCGGAGTCGCGGGTGGACGATCACTGGGAACCTTGCCTTTCCGGTGGGCCCCGGGGCATGGGTGGGAAGCCCGGCGGGGCGGGTTGGGGTGTGGTGCGGGTGCGGGCACGCAGAGATGGGGTCGAGGGTCTGCGCGGGCCGGCGGGACGGGCCGCTGCCTGGGCCAGGAGAATGTGAGCGCTAACAATTTTGCTGCCGATGGTGTGGTGCAGGCGTGCGGGTGGTGGGTGCGCCTGTCTGCGCGATGGCCATCACTATGGCTCTGGTGTCATGTCTCGTCAAGGTCGCGGACCGAGAGACTTGTGAGCGCGAACAAGCAGTGGCCAGACGCTGACGACCTGTCATGCCGGAAGGGCCGGCGCCCTGCTGCCCCCCGGCAGCAGCGCACCGGCCCTTCGGCCGTGCTGGTGTCCCGTCGGCGCGGGACGCGGCTCAGTCGCTGGCGATGGCCGCCAGGACGTTCATCCGCGCGGCCCGGAACGCCGGGGCGAGGGCGGCGAGCATCCCGACCACCGCCGAGCCGACGAAGACCCCCGCGATCGTCGGCCACGGAATGCTGAGCGAGGTCATCCCCTCCAGCGCCAGCAGCCGCTGGGCCACCACGCCCCAGCCCAGGCCGAGGCCGAGGCCGAGCACCGCGCCGAAGAGCGCGATCACCACCGACTCCAGCCGGATCATCCGGCGCAGCTGGCGCCGGGACAGGCCGATCGCCCGGATCAGGCCGATCTCCCGGGTGCGCTCCACCACCGACAGCGCCAGGGTGTTGACCACCCCGAGCACGGCGACCACGATCGCCAGCGCCAGCAGCCCGTAGACCAGGTTGAGGATCCCGCTGATCTGGCTCTGGACCTGCGCCTTGTAGTCGGCCTGGTTCTTCACCATGAGCTGGGGGTACGGGCGCAGCTCCCGCTTGAGCGCCGAGTACGCGGTGTCGGCGGAGGCGCCCTGCGCGGTGGAGGCGTAGAGCATCACGTCGCCCGGCATCTCGGCGGCCGGCGTGTACTGCCGCACGGTGTCCAGGCCGATGAAGAACGCCCCGTTGAACAGCGAGCCGGTGTTCTTGGTGATCGCCTCCACCGGGACCGGGGCGGTCCGTCCGCCGGGGAAGGTCACCGTGATGTCCTGACCTACCGTCAGGTGGTGGTCGGTGGCGTAGGACTGGGTGACGCTGATGCCGTGGCCGGTGTAGATGGCGGTGGCGCTGCCGGCGACCGCGTCCATCCGGTAGTCCTGGGTGAAGCTCGCGTCGCTGGCCTCGACGGTCTGGCCGGTGGTCTTCCCGTCCGGGGTGGTCAGCTTGAGCCCGACCTCCTTCTGCTCGGTGACATGGCTGAGGCCCGGGGTCCGCTGTACGGCCTGGAGGGCCGGTCCGGTGACCGGCAGCCCGCCGTCGGCTATCACCACGAAGTCGGCCCCGACCGAGGAGCTGACCTCCGAGTCGACCGAGGAGACGATCGAGGAGCCGACCACCGACAGCCCGGCCACCAGGGCCAGCCCGATCATCAGCGCGGCGGCGGTCGCCCCGGTGCGCCGGGGGTTGCGCAGCGCGTTGCGCTGGGCCAGTCGGCCGACCGGACCGAAGAACAGCGGCAGCGCCGAGCCGAGGACCCGCACCACCAGTGCCGCCAGCAGCGGGCCGAGCACCACTGCGGCGAGCAGCGTCAGCAGCACGCCGCCGGCCAGGTAGACGCCGGCGGTGCCGGCCGCGTGGGTGGTGGCGGCGGCGACCAGGGCGCCGATGCCGCCGGCCGCCAGCAGCAGGCCCACGGCCGAGCGCACGATCGAGGCCCGGCGCTCGCTCGGGGTGCCGGCGTCCCGCATCGCCGCCATCGGCGAGACCCGGGAGGCCCGGCGGGCCGGCAGGTAGCCGGAGACCAGGGTGACCAGGATGCCGACGGTGTAGCCGACGACCGGTGTGGACCAGGCGAAGTCCAGCTGCGACAGGTCCAGTTGCATCCCGGTCAGCGCCATCAGCTTCACCAGCCCGACGGCCAGCCCGACGCCGGCCGCGATCCCGAGGGTGGAGCCGACCACCCCGAGCAGCAGCGCCTCGGTCAGCACCGAGCGGTTGACCTGGCGCCGGCTCGCGCCGATCGCCCGCAGCAGCCCCAGCTGCCGGGTGCGCTGGGCCACCAGCATCGAGAAGGTGTTGAAGATCAGGAAGATGCCGACCAGCACCGCGATGGCGGCGAAGCCCAGCATGGCGTCCTTCATCACGCCGAGGAAGGAGCCCAGGTCGCTCTGGTCCGCGGCGGCGGCCTGCGCCTTGGTCTGCACCGTGTAGACGGCGCTGCTACTGCTGGTGCTGCTGGTGGCGCTGGTGCCGCTCGCGTCGAGCAGCTGCTCGACGGAGTGCTGCACCTGGGCGTCGGTGTAGCCGGGGGCGGTGTCGATCGCGACGTCGCTGAAGGCGGTGGTGCTGCCGAGCAGCAACCGCTGGGCGGTCGCGGTGTCGAAGTAGAACAGTCCGGCACCCGGGTTGGTGGTGGTGAAGGTCGCGATGCCGGAGATGGTGGCGTGGTAGTCGCCGGTCTCGGTCACCAGCGACAGCTGGTCCCCGATGACCAGGTGGGCCTTGCTCGCCGTGCTGGAGTCGACCACCACCTGCCCGGCGCCCTCGGGGGCCTGACCGGACGTCAGCTGGACCACGGAGTGCGAGGTCGGGTACCAGTTCGCGCCGATGGTGGGTGCGCCGCCGCTCGGCCCCACCTGGTTGCCGGCGGCGTCGGTCACCGCCAGCGACTCGCTGTCGACCTCGCCGTAGGCGTCCTTGACGCCGGGCAGTGAGGAGACCCGGGCGACCATGGAGCCGGGTACGCTCTCCGGCTTGGTGTAGACGCTCTGCCCCGAGCCGGAGGACGGCGTGTTCGGACTGATCGTCACATCGGCGGAGGTGGCGGCGAAGAGTCTGGAGAAGGTCCGGTCCACCGTGTCGGTGAACACCAGGGTCCCGGAGACGAAGGCGACGCTGAGCATCACCGCGACCAGGGAAAGGGCCATTCGGCCCTTGTGTGCGAAGAAACTGCGCAGGGAGGTCTTCAGCATGGTGTCCAGCCCCCGTCAGCTGCTGCGGCGGCCGTCGAAGCGGCGCATCCGGTCGAGTACGGCGTCGGCCGTGGGGTCGGTCATCTCGTCTACCAGCGCACCGTCCGCGAGGAACAGGGCCCGGTCCGCGTAGCCGGCCGCGACCGGGTCGTGGGTGACCATGACGATGGTCTGGCCGAGCTCGTCCACGCTGCGCCGGAGGAAGCCGAGCACCTCGGCGCCGGCCCGCGAGTCCAGGTTGCCGGTCGGCTCGTCCCCGAAGATGATCTCGGGCCGGGAGGCCAGCGCCCGTGCCACGGCGACCCGCTGCTGCTGGCCGCCGGAGAGCTGCCCGGGGCGGTGCTTGAGCCGGTCGGCCAGGCCCACGGTCTCGACCACGGAGTCGAGCCAGGCGCGGTCGGGCTTCCGGCCGGCGATGTCCATCGGCAGGGTGATGTTCTCCAGCGCGTTCAGGGTCGGCAGGAGGTTGAACGCCTGGAAGATGAAGCCGACGCTGTCCCGGCGCAACCGGGTCAGCTGCTTGTCCTTCAGCCCGGTCACCTCCGTCTCGCCGATCCAGATCCGGCCCGAGGTGACCGTGTCCAGCCCGGCCAGGCAGTGCATCAGGGTGGACTTGCCGGATCCGGAGGGGCCGAGGATCGCGGTGAAGCGCCCCCGGGCGATGTCGACGTCCACGGCGTCGAGCGCGGTCACCCGGGTCTCGCCGGACCCGTACGCCTTGGTCACCTGGCGGGCTCGGGCGGCGACGGCGGTCCGCTCCGGGCTGCCGTCGGTCTGGTACAGGGCTGCTGCCGAGGTCACGGCGGGCTCCTTGGTCGGATGCTGGGAGGGGGTCCAAGCGCCTTTCCCGAAGCGGGAATTACGCTGCATCTGACGCTAGGGCCGAGGGGGGTGGCCGGGGGTCGGCCACCGGGAGGAGCGCGCCCGGGAAGCTCCTTCGGGGGAAACCCTGAGACGGTCTGAGGGCTACTCGGGGGTCGGTCTCAGGGCTGCCGCTCGGCCCAGGGGTGGAGCAATCGGCCCCGGGGTTGAGCCGACCGCCGCCGGGGGCGGACGCAGCGGCGTCCGGCGGCCGGGTCGACCCGGCCGCCGGACGCCGGCGTGCGGTGCTGCGGTGCTGCGGTGCTGCGTCGCTGCGGTGCCGGGCGGTCAGCCGTCCGCCCGGTGGGTCAGCAGGGACCGTCGCTGGTCCAGGCCCCGGACGAGCCGCCGGGCACCTCGTCGTCGTTCCACTGGTTGGCGGTCCAGTTGTCCCCGTTGTAGGAGACCTCCTGGCCCGAGGTGTAGGCGGCGGAGGAGCTCCAGGCCGTCGCGCACGAGCCGCCGGAACCCGAGGTCGGGCTCGCACTGGTGGAGTTGCTGGGCGAGGCGGTGATCGTCGACGTCGGCATCGTCACCGGCGGTGTCGCGCCGGCGAACTCCGTCGTGTACTTGGTGAAGTCGTAGGCGTTCTGGGTCACGCTGCTGCACTCGCCGGACAGGACGCCGTTGTTGTCCGGAGGGTTGCACTCGCGGTCGCGGTTGACATCCCAGAAGGTGTACCGCGCCATCCCGACCGACTCGGCGAAGCTCAGCACGGTCTGGAAGTCCGACTGGTAGAAGTACTCGGCGGAGTCCGTACGGCCGTTCATCATCGAGACGCCCTCATGGGCGTAGGCCTTGGCCGAGCTCCAGCCGAAGGTGCTCACCAGTTGGGCGTTGAAGTCCTGCAACGCGGTGACCTGGCTGGACCCGCCGGAGAAGCCGCCGTCGAAGGGCATGATCGAGTAGTTGTCGGGGGTGAATCCGAGGGACTTGGCGTTGTCGAGCAGCAGTCCGCCGAAGTAGTTCGCGCCCGTGGTCGTCGAGGGGATGGTCACCGAGACGTAGAGCCCCGGGTTGTCCGCCTGGAGGATCTGGGCCGCGCCCAACTCGTTGTTGATGGCCGTGGAGTTCTCGATCTCCGGCTCTTCGAGGTCGAAGTCGATCGCGTGCAGGCCGTAGGCGGTGATGACCTGCTGGTAGGCGGCCGCGGTGGCGGCCGGGGTGCCGCACTCCTGGCCGAGCTTGGTGCCGCCGTAGCCGCCGGCCGACACCGAGACGTCGCCGCCGTCGGCGCGCACCTCGTTGATGACCGCGGCGACCTGGGTGTCGCTGGACACCGGGTCGGTGCCGTCCCAGGTCGGGGTGCAGCCGCCGCCGTTGGGCGCCAGGATGAAGGCCAACTCGAAGGCCTTCTGCCCGGTCGCGCTCATCACCTGGCCGAGGTCCGGGGCGTCGGAGTCCAGGGTGTAGTAGTACGGCGCGGAGCCGTACCAGTTGCTGCCGAGGGCCGGGGTGCCCGTGGTCGCCGCGTGGCCGGCTCCCGCGGTCACCAGCATGGCGCCGGCCGCGAGGATCGTGCCGGCCATCGCTGCGGGGAAGAACGCCGTAATTCTTCGCATCTGTCCACCTCGTCGAGCGTTGATGCGGTTCTGTGGGGGATGGCAGGCCGGCGCCGACTCTGCGTGTACCCGGTCAATTTGGCCTAGGCCAAGTTGGCTGTCAAGGTCTGGACCAATTCCCCTACCCGGCTGATGGGAGCGTGGCCGCGCCGGCCGAACGGCGATGTGCGCAGCGTCGTCCCCCGATGACGTGGCGTCAGCGGGTGCTGTGAGGAGGTGGACTGATGAGACGTCAATCAGTGCCCGATGAAGGGGGGAGACGGTCGGCGTGGAGGCGGCCGCAGTTGGCGCCGGCGTCGAGACCGTCAGAGCGGGTTGAGGCGGGCCCTGAGCAGACAGAACTCATTGCCTTCGGGGTCTCCGGACGTGTCTGAGACACGGTTCTGGAGGTCTTGGGCATGGTGGCATCGCCGCAAGCCTCGCCGGGACGAGTCGGTGATCTACGAGACCGTCGCGAAGTTGCTGCGCCGCTGGAGTATGGGGGACGGGTCGAGCGATGCGGATACGCCGCCGATGCTGCCGGAGTTTCCCGACGCGGGGCTGCTGCGGAAGGCTCCGCTGGGGGTGGTCCGGCAGATCGTGCGCGTGTTCCGGGAGCTCCAGGACCCTCAGTAGAGCTCGACTCCTCGTACTTCAACGACGTGCTGTGGCCGGCGGAATCCGTGTACGGCGGGACGTGGTCGTCCGGGACGGTGCCGGTTGAGGTGCAGTGGGTCGAGCTCATGCTCGCCTTCCACTGGTCATGGGGCGACCTTCTGGCTACCCCGCCCTATGTCCGCCGGGTGTCCTGGGATCTGCTGGCGGCGCGGCGCGAGGCGCAGCGGGCGGCGGACGAGCGCGCGAACAAGGAGTGAGGCCGCATGGGCGAGTTGGCCGAGGGCGTGGCGCGGGCGGCGCTCGCGCGGATCGCCGAGACCGGTGTCGAGCGCGCCCGGGTCGGCCTGGAGCTCCTGGCCGTGGCAGTGGAGGAGCAGGCCCGGATCACCGCGCACAACGGTGAGCACGCCTACGGCACGCCGACCCCGGCCCGGCCGGGCGAAGGCCCGGCGAAGATCTCCGGGACGCTGCTGGCCTCCATCGGCCACAACGAGATCACGCCGAGTCCCGGGGGCTGGTCCACGAGGGTCGGGCCGCGTACCGGCTACACCCCGCCCTACGGCGGCAGGCGCCGGACCTCGGCGCACCGGTACGGCTACTACTTGGAGACCGGTGACCACGGCATCACCTATCCCTGGCTCAAGCCCGCCGGCGACCGCTCCGCCAAGACCGCGGCGCTGCTGTTCGCGAAAGTCTTCAACGAGACTGGCTGGACGACCGGGGGCTGAGCACAGGGATGCTGGCTGCATTCTTCGCCGTCGGCGGCTCGTGTGAGACCGGACGGCTGGCGGCTCAGGATGTGACCGCAGCGAAACGGCGGGGTTCTTGGTGTGGGCTGTCAGGAGCCTTGCGTGCTGGTGGCATCGCACGTGCAGCGGAGCCCGGAGAGAGCGTCCGGGCTGGTCTCACCCCTGCGGAGTACCAGCCCCCGATGCCTTCTCCGGGCTCGTTCTAGGAGCCGCTGGGCTCCAGGGCTGCGGTCACTGCAGAGGGGCGACCGTTGTGCTCCACGTCAGCGTCACTGACTGGGTGCCGGTGGGGTGTGCGGAGAAGGAGCGGGGGCCTGGTCCCTCGTGCCAAGTCGTGTCCCCTGGGCATGAGACCGTCCTGTCCGGGTCCCCATGGGATTTCACCACGATGGTGGCGTCGTCGGAGCAGGACAGTGTCACGTTCCCGCCCGTGGCAGGGAACCCTGGGGCGCCGACGGCGAAAGCGGCGGGCTGTGCTGCCGTCGCGGTATCGGTTCCGCCCATGGTCACCGCGCCCGCTGATGCCGACGGGCTGGATTGGGTGGTGGTGTGTACGGCGCTGACGCTGGCGTGCGTGCCGCTGTCGCATGCGGTGAGGGCCAGCAGGGCCGTCGTGGTGGCCAGCGCCAGCAGGACCGTGCGGCGGATCGGCCCGGTCATGACTTGGTCTGCCAGTAGTTCCATTCGAACGCTGCCCCCTTCAGGGGAGCGGTCACGCTTTTGGAGGACACGAGGACAATTCTGCACGGGGCAGCGATTTCGTACGTGTTGAAGGTGACCTTGTAGCCGCTGATGCCCAGTTGCATGTGGCCGACCACCCCGGCGGGGATGGGCTTGGTGACGGTGTAGGCGATCCCGGTCGTCACGCTGGCTGACAGGGTGATACTCAGGGTCCCTTCGGCCTTGGCGAGGAGGGCGCCGACCTCCCACTTCGCGGCCCCGGTGACGCTCGCGCCGACAGTGGTACCGGCGCTGACCGCTCCCTGGATGGTCGCGGGGCCCTTGATCTGGGTGGCCAGGGCAACAGGGAGGAAGGTGGAGCTCTTCGTCTGCGTCGTCCAGACGGAGGAGCCGCCGCGGGTGCAGACCATCGGTGAGGCGCCCTTGGGGGTGCCGGTGGTGGAGCTGTCAGGTCCGGAGTCCGGGCTGGTGCCGGTGGTCGCCGGACCGCCCGATGCTGTTGTGTCGAAGACCGGGGCGTTGGCGCTCGCGGGGGTGCCAGGCGTGGCGTCTGCGTAGGCGGGAAGTGCAGTGGTTGCCAAGGCCAGGGCCGCTACAGCGGGCAGGAATATACGGGAGAGGCGCATTGAACGTCCATGGTCGTCAGGTATGAAGCCCGTGTGGAGGGCTTGTGAAGCCTGGGAATCGTCACACGGATCCGTCGGCACCGACAGCACTCCATTCGACGGGCCACGCCCCCCGCCTGGGGGGGTACTCATCCTCTGCATGGCCGCGAACAATCAACTGGGCGGCGAAAATGCACTGGTTTGCGGTGTTTGCTTCCCGCATGTGCCATGACTCACTCCAGGTGTCATTGACAACTTCGGCCAGCTGTCGATCCTGGACCTGAGGTTCTGCGGCGTCGAGTCAGTAGCGCCAGTGGTGTTGGCCAGCTCCCAGCATGCAGGTGATAGTGCGGCCCTGGTCGGTGACGGTGCTGCGGCCTGCGTCGACTGCCGGGCAGTTGTCGCCCGCGTTGTAGTAGCGCCCGGATGGCGCCATGATCTCGCCGATGCCCGTGGTGGCGGCGAACGAACCGTTCCCGGTGCCCTTGGCCGCCGGGGCAACCGAGCAGCCGTAGGACGTCGTCGCGTTGGCAACGTCGGGGACATACAGGACGCCGGAGATGTCGGTGACCGTGTTCAGGGGTGCGTCGGTGGAGAACGGCGTCTGGCCGACCGGTACCTGCACATCGAGGGTGTCGAGACCGAAGCTGGGGGCGACGTGGTCGCCCGGCCAGTTGTTGGTGTCGTCGGTCTTGATCTCCCCGGCGACGGTGGTTGTCGCGGTCCATGTCGTTCCGCCGTTGGCGTCGCTGTTGTAGGTGATGGCGCACTGCGGAGAGCCGGGAGAAGTCCAGGTCGGGTTGGCCGCCGGTTTGGGGGTCGGCTTCGCGGGCGCGTTGGCCGCACTGCTCGGCGAGGGCCTGCTCGACGCGGTCGCCACCGTGCTGCTGGCCGCGGTTGTGATGGCGGTCGGGGTCTGCAACGCCGCAGGGTGGACGAGCCAGACCGCGATAGCGATGCCGCACGCCGCGCCGGTTCCGAGGCCGAACTTCGCGGCCACGCTCATGGGTTGCCTCTGCGCGCCTCTGCGCCCGCTCATCTGATCCACCCCCGTGCCGTGCGCCCCAGCGACCACGGCCGCCTCGCACCGCAGCCCGGCTTGGTGATCATTCGCACGCAATCCACATAGCTGAACAGCAGGGCCGGGGGGCGAGATGTCGAGCGAGGTCGGCGACCTGTACCTGACCCTCCAGGCCGTCACCGACCCATTCACCACCTCCCTGACCGACGCCGCGGGTGTCGGCGAGGACGCCACCAGCACGATCAGCAAAGCGGCCCAGGCGATGGCCGAGCAGCTCGACGCGTCCTCGAAGATCGCCGCCGACAGCTTCAAGATCATCCTTGATGTAGCGGTCGAGCTCGCCGAGGGCATCGTCGAGCCGCTGGCCAGCGTGAAGGCCTCCGTGCGCAGCGTGGCCTCCGCGCTGCGGGCCCTGGCCAAGGCGGCGGGCACCGCGAGCGACGTGGTGACGCCGGCGTTCGGCGCGATCTCCGGTGCGGCCGAGGAGATGGCCGCCACCGTCAAGGAGAGCCTGGCGACGGCGGATGCCTCCCTCGCTGGGCTGGACTCCGGCTTCGGCACAGCGGCGGCAGCGGCCACGACAGCAGCAACGGAGATGAAGACCGCCGGCGCGGAGGGTGCGGCAGCCGCCACCGCCAGCGGAGACGCAGCGGCGGCGTCTGCCTCGCAGTCCTCTGACGCGATGGGCGAGACCGCAAGCGGCCTGTCGAAGTACGCCCTCGGCCTGGCGGCGGCGGGCATCGGGGTGTTCGAGGCGATCAAGGGCGCGACCCAGTTCAACGCGGAGATCACGACGCTCAACACGCAGGCGAACGTGGCCAAGGGGCAGCTTGCCTCTCTGGGCAGCGGAGTCCTGAACCTGGCCGGACAGGTTGGGCAGAACCCCGATTCCCTCGCCGAGGCGCTGTTCCACGTCGAGTCGACGTTCAGCAGTGTGGGCATCAAGGGCCCCGCTGCGCTGAACCTTCTGAGAGTACGGTTCGTGACGATGCGTCCGTTTCGTCGTGGGGCCTGGGTTGAACGTGGTGGTCACGGGGTCAGGCGGGAGCCGGCTACGGCCTGCACGGACGGAACTCTCCCTGTGTGGGCTGGTGCTCTACCCATGGCCGTGTGCCGTAGGCGGCTCCAAGACACCCGCTTCTTTCCGGGGCGGGCGCCAAGATTGAGGAACCGACGGAAGGAGAACGGCAATGCTCCCGAACGTCCGACCGCCTGTCACTGGCGTGCCGATCATCCCCATGCCCGTGGTGGGGGAGCCGTTCCGGCCCATCACGACGGGGAACTGCCCGGCGGGCGGTGACCATCAGTTCCAGCTGTGGAGCGCCAAGTACCGGTGCATCAAGTGCGGCTACACCCAGTGATGCCGTAGCAGATCGGGGAGGGAGCCCACCGGGGTTCCCTCCTACCTCTTCGGAACGGAGAAAAGTGCAACCACATGTGGACTGGGCCGACCTTCCGGCGGGTGTCCGGGAGGCTGTCCAACAGCGAACCGGCAAGGTCATCCGCGCTGAGACCGTGGCCGATGGAATCACCTGCCGGACGGCACTGATGCTGACCACGGATCGACATGTCTGGTTCGTCAAGGGAGTGCCGACGAGCGACTTCCCATCCCTCGAGGCGCAGCTCACCGAGATTGCGCTGAACACTGCGGTGCAGCGGGTCAGCCCGGCGCTTCGCTGGGAAGCCGTCGCCGACGAGTGGCACCTGATCGGGTTCGATTACGTGGACGGTCGGCACGCTGACCTCGGCCCCGGATCGGCCGACCTGCGGACGGTCGCCCACCTTCTCAAGCGGGCGCGATCCTGCCGCCCGCCAGTCGGCTACGAGGTGCCGTCACTGGTCGCTCGATACCGTCCCCACCTTCGGCCCGGCGACGCTGAGGCACTGGCCGGTACGGCGCTGCTGCACACGGATACCAACCCGCACAACCTGCTGATCACCGAGCAGCGCGGGTACCTGGTGGACTGGGCCATGCCCGCTCTCGGCCCGTCCTGGGTGGACCCGGCGCAGACGGCCGTACGGCTCATGGACGCCGGTCGCACGCCCGCTGAGGCACGCGCTTGGCTGTCCCAGTTCCCGGACTGGGAGGGGGCCCCCTGGGTAGCGCGGGAGCGGTTCATCGAGGTGGTCTGTCGGCAGGCCACGGCGGCCATCGGTGACCTTGCATCGCATATCCATGAGACGTTCCGGAGCCTGCTGCCCCCGCCTGACGTGTTCTGACGCCCGTGATCGGCCTCGGCCGCGGACCGCCGAAGCCCTCGCGCGGCCCGATCTCCGTCGAGCCGTCGTCCTCGCGGCCGAGCACGACGATGTCCAGGACCTCGCACCAGAACCGCGCCGGCACCTCGGCTCGCGGCAACCGAGGGACACCGCCGGGCTCAGTCCGGGCGTCGCGCCAGCACCAGTCGGCCGCGCGGGCTGCCGTCGTCCCGCAGGCCGAATCCGGGCAGCGGCAGGGTCTCCACCGTGAAGCCCGTCCGCTCCAGGTCCGAGCGGACTCCGGACAGCGGGAAGGTGCTGTAGTACATGACGAACGGCGGGCGCAGCAGGGCGTTGCGGACCCGCATCGCGGCGTCGAAGCCCAGCAGCGTCCAGTAGGGGAGGGAGCCGACCCGGGGCGGCGCGCCCACGGGGAAGGCGAACAGGCCGCCGGGCCGCAGGGCGCGGTGCACCTCGGTGAAGAGGGTCGGGCGCTCCTCGGGGAGGAAGTGGCCGAAGGCCCCGAAGCTCACCGCCAGGTCGAAGGTGGGGGTCAACGGCAGCCGCCGGACGTCGGCCCGGAGCCAGCCGACCACCGGTCCGTCGGACGACGGCGGCTCGGAGGCACGGGCGACGTCCAGCATGCCGGCGCTGAAGTCGACGCCCAGGACCCGGGTCCGGCAGAGCTTCCGCAGTACCTCGACGCCGGCGCCGGTGCCGCAGCAGAGGTCGAGTCCGGCGTCGAACGGCCCCAGCGGCTCCAGCGCCCCGGCCACGGCGTCCAGCACGGCGTCCGGGGTCCGGAACGGGGTGCGGTCGAACTTGGGGGCCAGCAGGTCGTATCCGCGCTCGGTGGAGGAGAGCGCCTGGACCGCCAGTTCACGGAGGGTCGGGCCCTGCGGGGAGAACATCCGGGCAGCGTATCGCCATCCGTGGCGGCGCGGGGGCCGATCCGGGGCCGGCCCGGGCCGGCTCTCGCTCCGGGCCTCGGCTCTCAGCCCTCGGCTCAGCCCTCGGCGGTGGCGCAGGCCGGATGGCCCCAGCCGTCCGGGTTCTTGGCGATCTGCTCGCCCTTGGCATAGGACTTGCCGCAGCGGCAGCGTCCGGCGAACCGGGCCGGGATGGTGCCCCTCGGGGACTTCGCCTTCGAGGCCCCGCCGGAGCCGGCCGGTCGGCTCTTCGGCGCCGAGGCGCGCGCGGCGGAGGGCACGGGGGCGTCGGCCCCGGTGCCGCTCGCGGCCTGCTGGCTGACCGCCGCCTGGCTCGCGGCCTGGTCGGCGATGGCGTTCAGCGGATCGCCGCCGACCTGGTGCGCGGCCACGTGCACGAAGGTCACGTCACGGCCGGTCAGCAGCTCGTCGATGCGCCGGACCAGCTCCTGGTTGGCCACCGGCTTGCCGCTGGAGCTCTTCCACCCGTTGCGCTTCCAGTTCGCGATCCAGGTCGAGACGGCCTTCATCGCATAGGTGGAGTCCATCCGGACCTCCAGCGGCACCGCCGGGTCGGTCTCGGCGAGCAGCTGCTCCAGCGCGGTCAGCTCGGCGACGTTGTTCGTCGCCCGGCCGAGCGGACCGGCCGCCCAGCGCTGCGGCTGCGCCCCGCCGTCGGCGAGCACCCACGCCCAGGCGGCGGGCCCGGGATTTCCCTTGGCTGCCCCGTCACAGGCAGCAATCATGCGAACGACCATGCCGCCATCATGCCAGGCCCGTGACCGGCCGCCGCCGCCCGATCGTCAGCAGCGGGCCGCCCGCCCGGCGGCCAGGCGGGCTTCGAGACCGGTCCGGCAGCCGGGCCACTCGGCCTCGGTGATGGAGAAGACGGCGCTGTCGCGGAGCCGGCCGTGCTCGCCCGGGGCCCAGGACTCGGACCAGTTGCGGAGGACGCCCTCGAACCGTGCGCCGGTCCCGGCGATGGCGGCGCGGGAGCGGCTGTTGCGGGCGTCCGTCTTGAGGTCGACCCGGGAGACCTGCCAGCCCTCGAAGGCCTGGCGGAAGAGCAGCAGCTTGGCCTCGGCGTTGAGCCCGGTGCCCTGGGCGGACGGGGCGAGCCAGGTGAAGCCCACCTCCACCGCCAGCAGCCGGCCGCCGCTGCGCCAGAGCCTCGGCTCCAGGTAGGCGGTGGCCCCGACCGCGCGTCCGGTGGCCAGGGAGACCTGGGCGTACGGGGCGAGGCGTCCGTCGGCGGCCCGTTCGAGCTGGGCGTCGATGTAGCCGCCGACCTCGGCCGCCCGGGGCACCCAGGTGTAGCCGAAGGAGTCCCGGCCCTCCTCGGCGGCCAGCGCCAGATCGGCCGCATGCCGGTGGCCCAAGGGCTCCAGCCGGACCGTCTCTCCCTCCAGCACCGGTCCTTCGAGCTTGAATTCCATCGTCCCTCGCTCCGTTCGGCGTTCGACCGTCACTCGACCGTCCTTCGACCGGAGCCGTCTGCCCCGGTCGGGAGCGAACGCTAGGACAGCTGCCCGCCCCGGCGCTCCGCATTTTTCCGTGCGGCGACTCGGAAAATATGATCGTCATGGTCATTGCCCCTGGTCACTGCCGCTCCTAAGCTGACGGTCCGCGAGCACCTCATCGGTAGCGGAGCCCACCCCTCCGCCCGCGTCGACAAGGAGGTCGGCGATGCGAGAGCCGATCCGCACCGGCGGTGACCTGCCCTCCTGCGTGCTGCTGGGCTATGACGGCAGCGAGTCCGCCGACTCGGCGCTGCACACGGTCGTGGACCGGCTGCGCGGAGCCCCGGTCCACCTGGTACTGGCCTACGCGGAACCCCCGCTCGGCGCCTGGTGCACCCCCGGCGGACTGGCGCTGACGCCGTGGCAGTCCGGTTGGGCGCAGGCGGACTTCGTCCGGACCCTGGCCGAGATCCGGATGCTGGGCGAACCGGTGGACTGGGAGTTCACCTCCCGGATCGGCGCGGCCACCGCGTTCCTGCGGTACACGGCCCGCGCGGCCGGCGCGGGGGCCATCGTCCTCGGCCGGACCCGTCGCCGCTGGGGCCGGACGTTCTCGGTCGCCGCCCGGCTGAGCCGCTCCGCCCCCGCCCCGGTGCACGTCCGCTGAGTCGATGCCGGGCGCGCGGCAGGCAGGCGGCGCGGGCCCGCAACGTCGCCTGCCTGCGCGGCGGAGCGCATAGGGTGGTGACGAGCCGGAGGAACCGGTGCCCCCTGCGGAGGACTCCCAGTGATGGAACGCCAACTGACGCTGATGGCCGTGCACGCCCACCCCGACGACGAGGTGCTGTCCACGGGCGGGGCGCTGGCCGCCGCGGCGGCCGAGGGAATCAGGACCGTCCTGGTCACCTGTACCAACGGTGAGCAGGGCGACGGACCCGGCGGGGCGAAGCCCGGCACGCCGGGACACGACGAGGCGCAGGTGCGGGCGGTACGGCTGGCCGAGCTGAACGAGTCGGTCGCCCTGCTGGGCATCTCCGACCTGGAACTCCTCGGCTACGCCGACTCGGGGATGGTCGGCTGGGCGGCGAACGAGAGCCCGACGGCCTTCGCCAACGTCCCGCTCGAGGAGTCCGTGGGCCGGCTCGTCGCGCTGATGGAGCGTTACCGGCCGGACGTCGTGGTCACCTACGACGAGAACGGCGGCTACGGCCACCCCGACCACATCCGGGCCCACCGGATCACCGTCGCCGCGATCGAGGCGAGCGGGATCCCGGCGAAGTTCTACCACACGGCCATTCCCCGGGCCCGGTTCGCCGAGCTCTTCGAGTACCTCCGCAGCAGCGGTGCGGACATCGGCGACTTCGAGCTGCCCGAGGACTTCGGCACCCCGGACGAGCAGATCACCACCTTCGTGGACGTCTCCCGGGAGGTGGAGCGCAAGGTGAAGGCACTGGAGGCGCACGCCAGCCAGGGCGAGAACATCTTCCTGCTGCGGCTGCCGGAGGAGGGCAAGCACCGGGCCCTGGGCCAGGAGTGCTTCATCCGGCAGTTCAGCAGCGTCCCCGTGCCGGAGCACGAGGACGACCTCTTCGCCGGCCTGCGCTGACCCGGGGGTCAGGTCACCACTGCGGGACCGGGGAGCCGTCGCCGGCGCCCAGATCCGGTTCGTCCCTGAGTTCCAGCGCCTCGCCCGCCCGGTGCAGTTCCAGCACGACGACGCTGTTCCGGCCGGGCCGCCACAGCGGCGCCGGGGCGTACAGGGTCACCTGCGGGCCCCGGTCCCAGTAGCGGCCCAGGGCGAAACCGTTCAGCCAGACCATGCCCTTGGTCCAGCCGGGGAGCGCCAGGAAGCCGTCGGCCGGCTCGTCGACGGTCAGCACCGCCCGGTGGAAGGCGGGGCCCGCCGGGGTCTCGGGTCCGAAGGACAGCGCCGTCAGGTCGGTGAGCGGCAGCGGCCGGATCTCCCAGTCGAACTGGTACTGGTTGTCCAGCCGCACCCCGCCGGTGATGCCCTTGCGGTCGGCCAGCAGCGGACCGTAGTTGATCCGGCCCTGGTTCTCGACCAGCAGGTCCAGCACCGCGCCGCCCGGCGGCACGGCCACGGTCAGGCTCTCGGCCGGGCGGTTGCGGTCCAGCACCCCCAGTTCCCGGCCGTCCAGGAAGACCTGGGCGCGGTCGGCCAGCCCGTCGACGGTCAGCTCCGCCGGGTCCAGCGGTCCGCGCAGCCGGGTGCGGTAGTGGATCAGCCCCAGCGACTGGCCCAGCGCCTCCATCGGCTCCGGTTCGAGGCGGTGGTGGACGGTGGAGAGCAGGTCGAGCGAGCCCAGCAGCGAGGCGGCGGCCCCGGTCCCGACCCGCTGCGGCGCCAGCCGGGGGAGAGTTGGTGGCAGCGGGTGGGGACTGGGCCCCAGATGACGCCCGATCACCTCGCGGAACCGGTGGAACTTCTCGGTCAGCTCGCCCGCCTCCCCGACCGGGGCGTCGTAGTCGTAGCTGGTGACGGTGGGCTGGTAGCGGTCGCCGTCGTGGTTGGCGCCGTTGTACCAGCCGAAGTTGGTGCCGCCGTGGCCCATGTAGATGTTGACCGACGCGCCCGCGCCCAGCAGCGTGTCCAGCACCTCGGCGGCCTCCCCGGCGTCGCGGACATGGTGCGGCTCGCCCCAGTGGTCGAACCAGCCGTGCCAGAACTCGGCGACGAACAGCGGTCCGGTCGGCTGGTGGCGGCGCAGCACGGTCAGCGCGGACTCCGGGCGCGAGCCGAAGGTGGCGGTGGCCGTGACCCCCGGGATCCGGCCGCCGAGCTGGAAGTTGTCGCCCGCGCCGTCGGCGGTGAACAGCAGGCAGTCAGCGCCGCGCCGGAGCAGGCCCCGGTGCAGGTGCTCCAGGTAGCCGGTGTCGTTGCCGTAGCTGCCGTACTCGTTCTCGACCTGGATGGCCACGATCGGTCCGCCGGCCCCGGCCTGGAGCGGCACCAGTACCGGCAGCAGGACGTCGAACCAGGCGTCCACGGCGGCCAGGTAGCGCGGCTCGCTGCGCCGCAGCCGGAGCCGCGGATCGGCCAGCAGCCAGCCGGGCAGCCCTCCGGCCTCCCACTCGGCGCAGATGAACGGGCCGGGTCGGACGATGACGTCCAGGCCGAGGTCACCGGCGGTGCGGACGAAGGCGGCCAGGTCCTGGGGCCCGTCGAAGTCGAACTCGCCGCGCCGGGGCTCGTGGAGGTTCCAGGCGACGTAGGTCTCGACCGTGTTCAGGCCCATCGCGCGCAGCCGCAGCAGCCGGTCGCGCCACAGCTCGGGGCGGACCCGGAAGTAGTTGACGGAGCCGGAGACCACCTGGTGCGGTCGGCCGTCCCGGGTGAACGCGTCCCCGAGGACCTCCAGCCGGGGACGCGGTCGGGGGCTCGGCCCGGGATGCGGGTCGGGGCGCAGGAGGCCGTCGCGGTCGGCGGCGGGCGCGGTGGTGCTCATGGTGCGGTGCTCCAAGGGTGCGGTGCGCCAAGGGTGCGGTGCGCCAAGGGGGAGGCGGACGCGGCGGGCGTCGCCGTCAGGTCGATCCGGTCGAGGCCGGTGCGGACGGGCTCTCCGGGCGCTGGTGCGGGGGCCGGGGAGTCCGGATCAGGCCGAGGAGTCCAGGGCCTGCGGCGTGGTGCCGTGCTGGAAGGGCCGACCGGTGGCGAAGCGCTCCAGCTCGTCCACGGCCGCGTGGCCGAGGCGGCGCAACTCGTTGCCGAAGGAGCCGGCGATGTGCGGGGTGAGGAACACGTTGGGCAGGTCGTAGAGCTCCGCCTCGGTGCCGGGGTCGGCGACGTCGATCACGGCCTGCAGCCGCCCGCGCTTCAACTCGGCGACCAGCGCCGGGCCGTCGACCAGGTCGCCGCGGGCGGTGTTGATCAGGGTGGCTCCGTCGCGCATCAGCGCCAGCCGCTGCTCGTTGATCATGCCCCGGGTCTCGGCCAGTGCCGGGGCGTGCAGGCTCACCACGTCCGAGAGCCGGCACAGCTCGTCCAGCGGGACCAGCCGGGTGCCCAGGGCCTCGGCGGCGGCCGGGTCCAGGGTCGGGTCGTGCAGCAGGATCTGGTAGTCGAAGCTGCGCAGCAGCTCGATCACCCGGCGCCCGATGTGGGAGGCGCCGACGATGCCGATGGTGCGCCGGTAGTTGCCGATGTGGCGCCAGTCCTGGCGCAGTCCGGCGGTGCTCCGGGTGCGCCGGTAGTGCTCGCGGATCTGCAGCACCTGCTTGTTGACCGACAGCACGGCCGCCAGGGTGTACTCGGCGACCGGCAGGGCGTTGGCCCAGGCCGCGCTGGAGACGGCGATCCCGCGCTGCCAGGTCGCCCGGGTGACGATGCCCTTGACCGACCCGGCGGCATGGATCACGGCCCGCAGCCGGGGGGCCCGGTCGAGGAAGGGGCCGTCCAGCACCGGCGCGCCCCAGCAGGTGAGCAGCACCTCGGCCTCGGCCAGGGCCCGGGGCGGCAGTTGGGCGGCGGTGTAGGCGAGGACGGGCGAGTCCCAGCGGGCCAGCCGGTGGATCCGGTCGCGGGCCTGCTCGTCGAAGACGTCGGTCGGATCGAGCAGGTCGTCCATCACCAGGAGGACACCGGGGCGGTGCGGCGACGGGGGCGGCCCCGGGTCCGCGAGCGGCGCGGGGGAGAGCGGTGAGGCGTTCATGGGTGCGGGCTCCTGCGGTGGCTGCGGGGTGGGCCTACTTGATGCTGCCGCCGGTCAGACCGGCCTTCCAGAACCGCTGGAGGCAGACCATGACCACGATCAACGGGATGACGGCGAGGGCCGATCCGGTGAGGGCGACGGGCAGCAGCTGGGGCGAGTCGCCCTGGCTCTGCGCGGAGACGTACATGTTCCAGAGGCCCAGCTGCACCGGGTAGAGGTGGTCGTTGGTGAGCATGATCAGGGCGAGTTGGAAGCCCTGCCAGATCCCGGTGAAGGCGAAGATGGCGATGGTGGCGAAGCCCGGCATCAGCAGCCGCATCGAGATCGAGCGGAAGATCCGCCCCTCGCCCGCGCCGTCGATCCGGGCGGCCTCGACCACCTCGTCGGGGATGTACGAGGAGCTGAAGACCCGGGCCAGGAACACCCCGGCCGGGTTGACCATCGAGGGGATCAGGATCGCGAACACGGTGTTGACCAGGCCCAGCTTGGAGAAGACCAGGTACTGGGGGAGCATCAGCACCGGCATCGGGATCAGGCTGCCCACCAGCACGGTCATGAACAGCGGCTTCTTGAAGCGGAACTCGAACTTGTCGAAGGCGTAGCCGGTGGCGCAGCAGATCAGCGCCTGGAGCGCGGCGCCGGCCAGCGCGTACAGCAGGGTGTTGCCGTACCAGCGCAGGTAGATGCCGCCGTCGTAGCTGAAGACGGCGCTGATGTTCTGCCAGAGGTGGAAGCCCTGGACCGAGAAGAGCGAGGTCCCGTCGATGCCGGCGGTGTCCTTGTTGATCAGGGACAGCATGGCGACCAGGGGCATGATGCTGTAGAGCACGTAGAGCCCGAGGACGACGTTGACCAGGGTGCGGGCGCCGCGCCGGGTCGGCGCCCGGTCGGGGCGGGCGCTCGCCGGCGCCGACCGGACGGTGCGGACGGGCCCGGGCTCGGTGACGGGGGTGGCGCGGGTCGCGGTCACTGGGTCCTCCTGCGGGAGACCCAGCGCATCGCGACGAACGACAGCGAGCCGACGAAGAGGGCGAGCAGGACCGACGCGGCGGCGGTGGCGCCGTAGTCGAGCTTGTAGAAGGCGCTGTCGTAGATGTACATCATCGGGGTCCAGGTCAGTGGGATCGCCGGGGTCGACAGGTTCAGCAGGAACGGCTCGGTGAACAGCTGGAGCGTCCCGATCAGGGCGAACATGCCGTTCACGCCCACCATGCCGGCGATCTGCGGGAGTTTGATGCTCAGCGCGGTGCGGACCTCGCCGGCCCCGTCGACCAGGGCGGCCTCCAGGTTGTCGCGGGGGATCGCCTGGAGCGCGGCGTAGAAGACCAGGGTGTTGTAGCCGACGCCCTCCCACAGGCCCAGGTTGACCACGGCGGCGACCGCCCCGGGCAGGTGCAGGATGTCGAATCCCACACCGACGTGGTGCAGGGCGCCGACGACCGGGCTGATGCCCGGGGTGTAGAGGTACAGCCAGACCATGGCCGCGATCAGACCGGGCACGGCGTGCGGGATGAACAGTCCGGTCTGGACCAGCTTGCGGGCCCGGGCCAGGGTCGAGTCCAGCAGCAGGGCCAGCGCCAGCGCCACGCCCAGGACCAGCGGGATGAAGAGCAGGCAGTAGAGGACGATGACCAGGAAGCCGCTGCGGTAGGCCGGGTCGGCCAGGACGTGGGTGTAGTTCGCCAGGCCGGCGAACACGCTCCGGGCCGGGCCGAAGCCGGTGCGCCGGGTCTGGAAGAAGCTCAGGTAGACCGCGTACCCGGCCGGGACCAGGATGGCGAAGCCGAACAGGGCGAAGAAGGGTCCGGTGAAGGCGAGGACGGTGCTGCCGCGCGGGGAGCTGCCGCTGCGCCGGGGCCCCGGCCCGACCGGGCCGCTCCGCAGCGCGGACCCGGCGCGGGCCCGCCGCGCTGCGGGGGAGGTGCTGACTGCCATGGTGATCGGGTCCTCGTGGTTACTGCGCGACCGTGTATCCGTCGGACTTGAGGTCGCTGAGGGTCTGGGACTGCGTGGAGGTCAGCGCGTCGGTGAGCGTCCCGCCGACGAGGACCTTCTGGTTGTCCGCGGCGAGCAGCTTGTTGGTGTCGACCATCAGCGGCCCCCAGGTCCAACCGGGCCTGATGCTCCGGGCGGCGGTGCCGAACAGCGCGTACAGGTCCTGGCCGCCGAAGTAGGCGGCGTAGTCGGCCTTGAAGGCGGTGGTCGCGGTGGGCGCGTTGGCCGCGTCGGCCGGGTAGAGGCTCGGCCCGTCGGTGCCCAGCTTGGTCTTGAGGGCGTCGGCCGAGGTGGCGTACCACTGGGCGAACTCCTCGGCGGCGGCGGTGTTCTTGTTGTCGGTGGTGATCGCCAGGCTGGAGCCGCCGTCCATGCCGGTGGCCGGCTGCCCGTCCCAGCTGGGCAGCGGTGCGGCGGCCCACTGTCCGGTGGACTTGGGGTCGTTGACGACGAGGGTGGAGACCGAGGAGGCGGGCAGGATCTCGGTCAGCACGCTGCCGTCGGCTACCGCCGGGGCGAGCGACGGGTCGGCGACCAGCTTGTCCGAGGCCAGGCCCTTGGTGATCAGGTTCTGCCAGTAGGAGGCGACCTGCTCGGTCGGCGCGTCGGTGAGCGTGGTCCTCCAGGAGCCGTTGCTGTCGGTGAACCACTGGGCGCCGTTCTGCCAGGCCAGCGCCTGCTCCGCGGCGGCGTCGTCCGGCGAGAAGTTGACCAGCACGGACTTCGGGTCCTGGGCCTTCAGCTGCTGGGCCTCGCTCTGGAACTGGGCCCAGGTGGTCGGCACCGCGAGGTGGAACTTGGCGAAGAGGTCCTTGCGGTAGACCAGGACGACCGGCTCCACGTCGAAGGGCAGCGCCCACTGCTTGCCGCCGAGGGTGACCAGGCTCATCGCGGCCGGGGAGAAGTCGCTCTTCAGGCTGGAGTCGAAGGAGGAGCTGAGGTCCTTGAGGTCGCCCTGGCTCGCGAACTCCGGCAGGGCCTGGTACTCGCAGTTGAAGACGTCGGGCGCGTTGCCGGCCTTCGCGGCGTCCAGCACCTTGGTGTAGCCGCCGTTGCTACCGCCGGTGATCTTGGTGAAGTTCACGTGGACGTCGGTGTGGGTGGCGTTGAACTCCGCCACCACCTGCTGGGCGTTGCCGGTCCAGGACCAGAAGCTGATCGTCACCGGGGACTTGGACGAGGGCGCCGCGGCGCTCGACGTGCCGCTGCCGCAGGCGCTCAGCGAGACGAGCGTCGCGCCGGCGAGGAGGGCGGCGGCGCCGGTGCGGGCGGACCGGGCGAGGGATCTGGCCATGGGGAGGCTCCCAATCGGATGACACTGGCCTGGGCCAGGGGTGAGGGGGGATCAGCGGCCCGGTGGGGGCGGGCCTGCTGATCGGTCATCATGGAGTGGGGTTTTCCTAGAGTCAACAGTAAAAACCAATCAGTCAATCAATCCACAGAGCTTGGTCGGGCAGCGACCAGCGCGGCCCCGCAGGAGTCCCGCACCTTGAGCTCCGGCAGCAGCTCGATGTGGGTGCGCTGGCGGGCCGGGTCGGCGATCCGGAGCAGCAACTGGTTGGCGGCGGCCTCGCCGACCGCGTGCTTGAGCGGGGCGACGGCGGTCAGCGGGACGTCCGCGACCGCCGCCAGCTCGTCGTCGTAGCTGACCAGGGCGAAGTCCTGGGGGACCCGGATGCCCTCGGCCGCCAGCCGCTGGAGCAGGTTGACGGCGTCGGTGTCGGTGTGGACGAGGGCCGCCCGCACCTCGCCGGACTGGATCAGCGCCAGCAGCCTGGGCAGTTCCTCCTCGAAGGACTCGGTCCGGCCGGCCCCGACCGGGGCCGCCTTCCCGCGCAGGTCGTCCTCGGGCAGGTCCAGCGCCCGCATCGCCGCGGCGTAGCCGAGCCGGAGGGCGGGCTCGGTGTGCGAGGCGCGGAGCAGCAGCGCGATCCGCCGGTGGCCGAGCCCGGCCAGGTGCCGGACCGCCATGGCCGCGCCCTCGGCGTGGTCGGAGCCCACCCGGTCCAGCTCGGTGCCGGGGCTGCCCACCGGTACCCGCCGCTCCAGCAGCACCGCCGGGACCTGAAGGCGGGTCAGCTCCTCGCACTCGGCGCCGGTCGGGCCGCCCGGCTCCCAGCTGGGGGTGAGCAGCAGCCCGTCCGCCCCCGCCCGGACCATGTTCGCGACCTGCTGGGCGAAGCGCTCGGAGCTGTACTCGGTGATGCCCACCAGCAGCCTGGTGCCCGCCGCCGCGGCGGCGGCCCGGGCGCCCTGGATGACCCCCTGGTAGAAGTAGCCCGCGACCGGCACCACCATGCCCAGCAGCGGACCGGACGCCGCCGCCGGGGCCCGGCGGGCCAGCCGGGCGTCCCTCGCGTTCAGCGTGGCCGTCGGCCAGCTCACCTTGCCGTGCAGCCGGCGCAGCCGACCGACCTCGGCCAGGGCGATCACGTCCCGGCGGATGGTCTCCAGCGAGCTGCCGACCTCCGCCGCCAGTTCGGTCACCCGCATGCTGCCGTGCCCCCGCACGATCTGCAGGATCCGCTCGTGCCGCTGCTCCACGCTCTCGCGCATGACACTTCCCCTCCACAGGCCGGCGCTGTCTGCGCCCGACCCCGGCAGCATAGCGATGCGTGTGGATTTTCTGACCGAGTTGGGTCCATCTGTGTGAACCCCCTGGACCCGGGTCGGGGGTGCGGCCCGGGACCGGCGGGGAGCGGGGCTGCTGACCGAATAGTGACTGATTGACTGATCGGTCTTGACGGTGTGTGAAAAAGCTTCCTAGGCTCCGGTCGCCGCCACCGGCTGTCGAGGCCCTGTCCCGGCAGCCGGTGGCACATCCGGGCAATCCCTCCCCTCAGACCCCGGGCGCGGGGGCAGTCCCCGTCGGCGCGGCTCCGTCCGCCGCCGTCCTGCCGTCCCGTGCCCGGTCCGGACAACGCCGTCCCGCCCCCGCCGTGAGGAGCACCCCCATGAGCCCCGCCCACGCATCCGGCCCCGCCACCCCCGACCCGACCCCGGCCGCTGCCGGGCCGACCCGCAGGAGCGTGCTGGCCCTCGGCGGACTGGCGTTCGGCGCGCTCGCACTGCCGCTGGGCCTCCCGCAGTGGGCCGCGGCGGCCACCGACCCCTACGCCGCCCTGCGGACGGCCTGGACCGGGTACCTCTCCGGCGGGGCGATCGACCCGACCAACCCGGTCTACGCCCCGGCGCTGGCCGGCCTGAGCAACCTGGCCCAGGCGTACCTCGGCTCCGTCCAGACCGGCGCGGGATCCGGCTCGCTCTGGGCCGACCTGCCGCTGGGCGCCGTCTCCGCCAACATCACCAGCACCTTCGGCCGACTGCGGACCCTGGCCCTGGCGTACGTCACGCCCGGCACCGGCTGCACCGGCAGCGCGACCCTGGCCCGGACCGTCACCGCGGGCCTGGACTTCATGGCCGCCGGCGCCTACGCGCCCGCCGTCGCCCCCTACAACAACTGGTGGGACTGGCAGATAGGCAGCTCCCAGGCGCTCGGTGACACCGCCGTGCTGATGTACGGTCAGCTGACGGCAGCCCAGATCGCGTCCTACTGCGCGTGCATCGACGCCTTCGTGCCCGACCCCACCAAGCAGCTGATCATCGGCTCCGGCAGCACCACGTCCACCGGGGCCAACCGGCTGGACGAGTGTCGGGCGGTGATCGTGCGCGGCGCGCTCGGCGGGAGCGGCACGAAGATCGCCGCCGGGGTGGCCGCCCTCTCCCCGGCGCTGCCGGACGTGATCTACGGCGACGGCCTCTACGCCGACGGCTCCTTCCAGCAGCACGGCGGCGTCGCGTACACCGGCACCTACGGCGCGATCTTCTTCACCGACATCGTCGCCCTGGTGCTGATGCTCCAGGGCTCGGCCTGGGCGGTCACCGACTCCGACCTGGCGCAGGTCCTCACCGGCGTCGCCAACGGCTTCGTGCCCGTGGTCCACAACGGGCTGATGCTGGACGCCGTCCGCGGGCGGGCGGTGTCGCGCTACAACGAGACCGACGCCAGCGATGGATTCGCCGCCGCCATCACCCTGCTGAACTGGGCCAGCGCGAGCACCGACAGTGCTCAGGCCGCCAGTTGGCAGTCGGTCGCCAAGGGCTGGCTGCAGCGCAACACGGTGGTCACCGTCGCCTCCACCACCAGTGCCATCGTCAACAACACCACCGGCGCGACGGTGACCGTCTCCGGAGCCTCCGTCGCCTCGGTCGCGCTGGCGGAGTCGGTCCTGGGCGACTCCTCCATCGCCGCGGCACCCGAGCCGACCGTGCACCAGCAGTTCCCCAACATGGCCCGGGCCGTCCACCGGCGGCCGGGCTGGGCCTACGCGCTGTCGATGTGCTCGCGCTCCGTCCAGCGCTACGAGGTGATCAACGGCGAGAACCTGCACGGCTGGTACACCGGCGACGGCATGGGCTACCTCTACCTGGACAGCGACATCTCCCAGTTCGACGACGCCTTCTGGGACACCGTGAACGCCTATCAGCTGCCCGGGACCACCGTCGACACCGGTACCCTCGCCAACTCGGCCGGGGCGACCACCAAGCCGAACACCACCTGGGTCGGCGGATCGGTGCTGGCCGGCAGCTACGGGGCCGTCGGCATGCAACTCCAGGCCTGCTCGACCGATCTGACGGCGGTGAAGTCCTGGTTCTGCCTGGACGACGCCGTGGTCGCCCTGGGCGCCGGGATCACCTCCACCAGCGGCAACCCGGTGGTGACCGTGGTGGAGAACCGCAACCTGCACGCGGGCGGCAGCGCCACCCTGTCGATCAACGGCACCGCCCAGTCCACCGCGCCGGGCTGGACCAGCACCGTCAGCGGGGTGCACCACGCCTCCGTCGGCGGCGTCGCGGGCTACTGCTTCCTCTGGCCGACCGGGGCCAACAACGTCCAGTTCGCGCTGACCGAGCAGACCGGGAACTGGAGCAGCGTCAACTCCCTCGCGCCCACCACGCTGGCCGACGACAGCCGGCCCTATCTCAGCATCGTCTGCGGCCACGGGGCCGACCCCAGCGGCGCCACCTACTCCTACGTGCTGCTGCCCGGGGCGACCGAGGCCCGGACCGCCGCCTACTCGGCCGCGCCCCCGGTGAGCGTCCTGGCCAACACCCCCCAGGTGCAGGCGATCATCGACTCCGCCCTGGGGGTGACCATGGCCAACTTCTTCGCCGCCGGAACCGCGGGCACGCTCACCGTCAACGCCCCGGCCTCGGTCTCCACCCAGACCTCGGGCACCACGCTGACCATCGCGGTGGCGGACCCCAGTTGGTCCTCGGCCACCGTGCAGGTCGGCGTCTCCGTCCCCGGCTACACCTCGGTCGTCTCCGCCGACCCCACCGTCACCGTGCTCTCCACCTCGGGCGGGAGCGTCCAACTGCTGGTGGAGACCGGCGGATCACGCGGGGCCAGCCACAGCGTGACCCTGTCCGGCACCGGCGCCGCACCCGCCCCGGCCACCGCGACGCTGCTCGCCCCGACCGACAACGCCTATGTGCGCGGCGGGAGTTACGCGTCCCAGAACTTCGCCGGCAGTACCACCATGGCCGTCAAGAACTCCACCGGGGCCTACGACCGGATCGCCCTGCTGAAGTTCTCCACCGCCGCGATCAGCGGAACCGTCGCCCGGGCGATCCTCTGGGTCAACGGCTACGTCGCCGACTCCGGCGGCAGCCAGACCGGCCTGACGGCCTACGGCACCAGCACGGACAGCTGGACCGAGGCCGCCGTCACCTTCACCGACGCACCCGCCCTCACCACGGCCTACGGCAGCGGCCAGCTCAGCGACACCGCCGACTGGGTCGGCCTGGACGTCACCGCCCTGGTCGCGGCCGGCGCCGACGGCCTCGCCTCCGTCGGCGTCTCGCAGCCGAGCGCGGGGCTGGCCGTCCTGCTGGCCACCAAGGAGGGGAGTGCGGCCACCGCCCCGGTGCTCCAGGTGATCACCCACTGACGGAAGGTCCGACCCGCGCGGCCCGGCGGCCCGGCTGCCGCTGACCGGACCCCGGTCAGAGGAAGTCGGGCCAGGCCCAGCCGAGGTAGGTGCCGCCCCACTGGGCGGTGAGGTGGGCGACGGTGGTCTCGCCGACGTAGTCGCCGTCGTCCGGGTAGTTGGTGGTGACGATCTGTCCGTCGTCGCCGACGACGATGGCCACATGCCCGTACGGCTGGTCCGGCATCCGCCAGAAGACCAGCGCGCCCACCGGCGGGGTCAGGTCGGAGGCCGGGCCCTTCATCGAGGACGGGGTGCCGTTCCAGTTGTCGATGGCGTAGGTCCAGCCGGAACTGGAGCGGCCGTAGGCGCGGGCGACGAAGTTGTCACAGCGGTCGTACCACCCGGCGGTGTGGGCGGCGACCTGCTGCAGCGCCCAGTCGGCGGCGGCCTGCGCGACCGGCGAGGGGTGGTTGCGGTTGGTGACCGGGGTGGGCGCGGTGTGGCGGGGGGCGGCAGTGCCGCCGGTGCGCCAGTAGAGGTGCTCACCGGGGCGGATCAGGTTCGGGTTGCCGCCGATGGTGCCCCGGTTCTGCTGGTACAGGGGCTCCCAGCCGCCCGGGACCGCCAGCTCCTGGGCGACGCCGGAGAGGGTGTCCCCGGGACGGACGGTGTGCTCGCGGGTGGTGCCGCCCGCCGCGCCGGCCTTCTTGGCGGGGGCGGGCTGCTTCTTCGCCGGCTGCTTCGGCTGCGTCGTCGCCCTGGCCGGCGCGGCTGCGCCGTTGGTCCGGGTGAGTCCGGTGCGGACCGAGCAGACCGGCCAGGCGCCGGGGCCCTGCTCCTGCAGCACCCGCTGGGCGATGCCGATCTGCTCCGCCTCGGTCGCCCGGTTCGGGGTGGCGGCGAAGTGGGCGCCGCCGTAGGCGTCCCAGGTGGCGGTCGAGATCTGGAGCCCGCCGTAGGCGCCGTTGCCGGTGTCGGCGGTCCAGTCGCCGCCGGACTCGCAGACCGCGACCTTGTCCCAGGTCGCGGTGGCCGTGGCCGTCGCGGCGGACGCCGTGGTCGAGGCGGCCGCCTGGCCGGTGCCGGCGGCCAGGACCGGGATGGAGACGCCCAGCGCGGTCACGCCGGCCGCTTTGGCCAGGGTGGTGCCCGTGCCGGCGGGCTGCGGTCTGCGGTGGCGCCCGGTGGTACCGGCCATGTTCACTCCCTGGCGGTCGAGATGCGGCTTGACGCGTCGTCACCGACGACGGCGCGGCAGCCTGACATTCTGCTCCTCGTAGGGTGACAGCGCGGTGTCCGTGCTGTCGAGAGTGCCTACCGGGCCCGCGACTGCCGGGAGTGACGCCTGGGCGTTCCGCGCCCGCGCTCGGCGGCCGTCGGTCGGCGGCCGTCGGTCAGCGGAAGCGGGAGCTGGGGACCGGCCCGGGGGAGCGGAGCCGGTCGCGGGAACCGAGGAACCAGGTCGGACCGACGGCGGCGGCGAAGGCGGCGAACGCCTCGTCGCTGTCGGCCGGGGTGCCGCCGTCGCCGGGGTCGGCCGAGGGATCGGCCTGGACGACGGCGGCGGCCAGGGCCTCGGCCGGGCGGTCGTCGGCGTCGAGCCCCTCGGCCCGGCCGCTGCGGTCGTACCGCTGCTGCGCACCCCAGGGGGCGACCGCGGTCTGGTGCAGCAGGGCGATGCTGTCGGCCGTGACCGGCGGAGCCTCGGTCCAGCAGCTCGCGTGCTCGTGCAGCACCTGGCCGGGCGCGCGCTCGACCAGCTGGGCGGCGATCGCGCCGGTGTCGTCGAGGGCGTCCAGGCGGTAGGCCACGACGACCGTGTTCCCACGCCCGGGGGCGAACGGCTCGGCGGGCAGGCCCAGCACCTCGGCGGCGGCGAGTCCCAGGATCAGGCTGTCCCGGTCCGGCAGCAGCGACACCGACTCGGGCCGTGCACCGGCCGCCGCCAACGCGGCGCGCAGCCGCAGCAGTCCGCGCAGGCAGAGGGAGTAGGAGTCCTGCAGCCAGGCGTAGCGACCGTGCATGCCGGCTTCGAAGCCGAAGGGGGAGAGCGTCCCGAGCAGCGATCCGCCGATGACGAACTGCCAGCCGCGCAGGTCGGTGCGGTCCAGCGGGGCGGCGGTCCCGGCACTCGCGGCCCGCTCCACGGTCCGCGAGATCCGGGCGTGCACCGGCAGCCACATCTCGTCCTCCGGCGTCGAGAGCCGTGCGAACTGGCTGCGGGTCAGCGGCAGGTCCCCGGCCATCACCGCGTTGAAGACCAGGAGGTAGCGGTCGGGCCAGTCGGTCAGCGAGGCCTCGCGCGCGGCGAGGACGTCGGCGGCCTCCCGGTTCCGGTCCTCGCGCTCGTAGGCGGCGACCAGTTCGCGCAGCACCCCGGCCGACTCGGGGAGCAGCCGCAGCGCCTCGCGCAGGGCGGGGACGGCCAGGTAGGCGATGCCGCGTTCGATGCAGGCGTAGCCGAAGTCGTACAGCGCCTTCGGGCTGCCGGGTTCGGCGGCCAGCTGCGCCGAGGCCTGCCGCAGGTCGTCGAAGCCGGCCATGGTGGCGGCGCGCTCCAGTACCCCGGCGAGGCCGGCCGGGGGGAGGGAGTCGGCGACCGGACGGAGCCGGCGGAGCGCGGCCGGGATGTCCCCGGAGTCCAGGGCCTCGTTCGCCAGGCCGAGCTCGGGCGCTGCGGCGGGCCCGGTGGCGGCGGGATCGGTGGGGCGGGATCGGTGGGGGCGGCGGGGGTCTTCCGGATGCGGTCACTGCGAAACTTCATGGACGCGATGATCGCGCACGGGTGATCGGGCCGACAATCCAATAATGCCCGGCCCCCGGTCAGTTGTCCGTGAGGCGTTCCAGCAGCTGCTGGAAGTCGAGGTCGACGTCGACGCGGATCGCCCGGCCCTCAGGCGCGGTGAGGCGGGTGAGGGTGCCGGCCCGCCACCAGTAGACCGACGGGCTGACCGCGCCCGGGGCCTGGGCGAAACCGGTGGCGGCGAAGCGGGCCATGGCGTTCAGGGTCGGCACCACGCTGCGGCCGGTGATCACGTGGAAGGCGAACTGGTGGCGGAAGGGCATCGCCACCAGAGCGCCCTCGGGGCCGAGTTCGGCCTCCTCGTAGACCGGGGCCACCTCGTCGAGCAGCAGGACCAGGCTGGGCAGGAAGTAGGACTCCCCTTCGAGCACATGGAAGCGGGCGCCGTCGTCCTCGGTGACGGTGCGGTGCCGCTTCACCGGGATCCGGCGCAGGTTGGCCAGCGCGCGGACCCGCAGCGGGGCCGGCTCGCCCAGCGTGGCGAGGCCCCGCTCGTTCAGCACCTGGACGGTCTCCGGCAGGTCCAGCGCGAGGACTTCGAGCAGATCCGGCGTCAGTTCGGGGCCGTAGGCGTAGCCGCCGTCCAGGTGGGCCATGTCGATGCCGACGATCCTGGGGAAGAGCCGGGCCAGCAGCCGCTCCCGGGGCATGGTGGTCAGCACGTCCGGGCCGTCGACCGAGCGCAGGATCTTGTCGACGTGGTCCCGCACCAGCAACGGCCAGGCCCGGGTGCCACGGCGGTCGTGGTGGCAGGTCGCGGCGAGGTTGGCCAGCCCGAACCGGCGGCCGGTGCTGTCGGTGACGTGCGCGGGACCCATGGTGACCTCAAGCCCCTGCTCGGCGAAGGCCTCCCGGACCCGGGAGCGGAGAAAGGCCGCCTCGGTCTCGGAGAGGAGGGCCAGCGCGGAGTCGCGCGGCAGGTCGGCCGCATCGCGCTTCGGGCGCTTGGATTTGCGCCGGAATATCCCCATGACGTCCCCCTGGACACGGCTGTACCGACCGTCGAGCTCCGAAGATCATAGCGAGGGCGGTGGGCCAGAACCTGCGGAACGGGTGGGAGGTCAGACGTGTCGGGCGGACTCGTGAGGAGCGTCACAAAGGGTTGATGTTTGAAACCGGATCTGTCTAGCGTGCAGCCATTCGCACTAAGCGGAACCAGTACCTCCGGAACGCCGAACCCTGCCGCCGGAGGCACTGGCACCAGAGCACGCGCCACGGCAGGGGCGGGGGAACCAAGTAAGTCGCCGCGACCTCGGGGTCGCGGCTCGGGGTGAAGCCGTGCTGTGCACGGCCGGGCAACTCCAGCCCGAATCCGACAGCTCACTTCGTAGGCGTGGGAGAGGAAAACTTCACCATGCTGCTGTCCGGTAACGGGCGCCACCGCGCCACCCGTCGTACTGCCACCCAGCGCCTCGTCTCCGGAGCCGGCATCGCCGGCATCGTGAGCCTCGGCATTCCGCTGGCCGCCGCCACCGGTGCCTCCGCCGCCCCGGCCACCGCCGCCACCGTCGCCGACGTGACCGCCGCCACCACCTCCGCCGCCGCGCCTGCCGCGGTCGACGCCGTGCCCACCTCGGCGAGCACCAGCACCGCCCCGGCGACCTACACGGTCGTCTCCGGCGACTGGCTGTCCAGCATCGCCGAGAAGGAGAACGTCTCCGGCGGCTGGCAGGCGCTGTACAACCTGAACAAGGCCACGCTCACCCAGGGCCCGAACCTGATCTTCCCCGGCGAGCAGCTGGTCCTCAGCGGCACCGCCGCCTCGGACTCGTCCAGCCAGTCCAGCGCCGCCACGACCACCACCTCGTCGAGCGACGACTCGTCCGGCTCGCAGAGCAGCGACGCCTCGTCCGACTCCGGTTCCTCTTCCTCTTCCGCCGGCTCCGCCGACACGGGTAGCAGCGACGACTCCGGCAGCAGCGACTCCACCGCCGCCACCACGTCGAGCTCCAGCTCCACCGACGCCTCCACCTCGAACGAGGACCCGCAGGCGATCGCCGCCCAGATCGTCCCCGCCGACCAGCTGGCCTCCTTCGACGAGATCATCTCGCACGAGAGCGGCTGGGACGTCACCGCGACCAACCCCTCCTCCGGCGCCTACGGCCTGCCCCAGGCCCTGCCCGGCGACAAGATGGCCTCGGCCGGCGCCGACTGGCAGACCGACGCGACCACCCAGCTGGAGTGGGCGCTCAACTACATGAACACCACCTACGGCAGCCCGAACCAGGCCTGGGCCTTCTGGCAGGCGAACAACTGGTACTAGTCCGAACCTCGGTGACTCCCCGTCAGGAAGGCGCGTAGTCGCCTTTCATGGGGGACGCCTCGGCGGAAGCCCCAGTCCCGGCCCGGCCCGGCGCGCTCCATGCGCGCCGGGCCGGGCGTCGTCGTGCCCGGGGGGCCGACGGCGCCCCATGGCATCACGTGGTGCCATCTCGGCGCGATATGAGCCATGAGGACTTGCCATGGAGCCAAAATGGTGCCAAGCTCAAGCCATGGAACTCACCCCTTATGTCGAAAGCCTCCGCCGCGAGCTGACGACCGCAGCCGAGGTCGGCGGCGAGGACGTCCGCGCGCTCGCCGACCGGCTCCTGCAGCCCCTGGACGCGGCGGTCCGGCTCACCCTGCTGGAAGCGCTCTCCACCGCCGCCGACGAGATCTCCGCCGAGCTCGCGCCCGGCAGCGTCGACGTCCGGCTGCGGTCCGGTTCCGCCGCCTTCGTCGTGACGCCGCCGCCCGCCGCTCCGCCGGCCGCCGCCCCCGGGCCGGTCGACGTGCGGATGCCGCTGGCCGACGGCGACGACTCCGCCATGGTCCGGATCAACCTGCGACTCCCCGGCAACCTCAAGGCCATGATCGAGGACGCCGCCGCAGCGGGCGGCCTCTCCGTCAACGCCTGGATCGTCCGGGCCGCCGCGGCGGGGCTCGCCGGCGAGGCCCGCACTGCTGTCCGGCCCGCCGCCCAGAACCCCGGGCAGGTCAGTCAGACCTACACCGGCTGGGCCCGCTGACCACCGCAGTCCCGCGCACCGAGCACCGCGCACCGAGCACCACGCACCGGGCCGCACCCACGGACGACCACACCCCATTGCGAAGGAACCCGAGATGTCGCTCTCGAACTTCAACACCCCGTCGCCGATCGCCGTCACCCTGGACCTCTACGTCGCCGACGTCCGCATCGTGGCCGGCGACCGCGCCGACACCGTCGTCGAGGTCCGCCCGAGCGACCCCGACCGGCCCGCCGACGTGAAGGCCGCCGAGAACACCCGCGTCGAGTACGACGAGGCGGCCCGCACGCTCAGCGTCGTCAGCCGGAAGCCCCGCAGCCGGTTCGTGAGCTTCAACAAGCGCCCGGAGTCGGTCGAGGTCCTGCTCCAGCTGCCCACCGACTCCGACGTGAGCGGCGAGGCCTCGCTGGGCGACTACCGCACCGAGGGCGCCCTCGGCGCGGTCACGCTGAAGACCGACCTCGGCGCGGTCCGGACCGCCGAGACCGGCCCGCTGAACATCCGCACCGGGCTCGGGGAGATCGCCGTCGATTCGGTGAGCGGCTCCGCCCAGGTGCACAGCGGGTCCGGCGAGATCCGCATCGGCGCCGTCGACGGTTCCGCCGACGTCTCCGCCAGCAACGGCAACATCCGGATCGGCGTGGTCACCGGTGCCGCGAACGTCAAGGTCGCCAACGGCGCCCTCTCCGTCGACCGCGCGCTGTCCGACCTCACCGCCGCGAACTCCAACGGTGAGGTGCGGATCGGCGAGGTCGTGCGCGGCAAGGTCAACGCCACGACCAAGAACGGCCGGGTCGACATAGGCGTCCGTGAGGGCAGCGCCGCCTGGCTGGAGCTGAACACCGCCGTCGGCCGCGTCTACAACGAGCTCGACTCCGCCGACGCCCCCGACGCCGGCGAGCCGGTCGACAAGGTCGAGATCCACGCCGGCACCAAGCTGGGCGACGTCGTGGTCCGCCGCACGCCCCGGCTGGAGGACAAGGCCTGAACGCCGCCGGCGTCAGCGCCGAAGCAGCTGTTGGACGGTGGCCAGCGTGACGTCGACGGTGTCGCTCCAGGAGCAGACCTCCAACCACGACAGGAAGCCGTCCTCGGCGAAGACCAGCACCTCACCGGGGCAGTCGCCGTCCTCCAGGTACAGCTGGAGCTCGGCCGCCACCACCGTGCCGGGGCCCGACGGCGCCGACTCGACGGAGGCCGTGTCGAGTTCGAAGTAGGCAGTGCCGCAGCCGCACCTGCAGCGACCGGATACCAGCAGGTGGGGGATCTGCCGACGCAGCACGGCATGGGCCGGATCGGCCTCGTCGAGGAGAGCGTCGAGCACGAAGGCCACGTCGGCGGGCAGGGAGTCCATCACGCGATCACCGTATCGGCCGCCCCCGACGCCCGCACCGAGCCGCCGCTCCCCGAGTTCCCCTCCCCGCGATACGCGCCGGAGGGGTCTCACTGGCTCGGGCGTGGCAGGCCGGTGCGCTTGGCGGTGGCCAGGATCGGGGTGGTCTCGACGGTGGTGATCCGCTCCAGGGCGCCGAGGGTCTCGGTCAGGAACGCGTACAGGGCGCTGAGGTCGGTCACCGCCACCGCCAGCAGGAGATTGGCGGGGCCCGTGGTGGCGGCGGCGAAGCGGACCCGGGGGTGGCGGCCCAGGGCTTCGCCGGTGGCGTCCAGCGCACCGGGGCTGACGGAGAGCCAGAGCAGCGCCTCGGCATGGCAGCCGAGGAGTGCCAGGTCCAGCTCGGTGGCCAGCCGGACCACACGGCCGTGGATCAGCGCGTCCACCCGGCGCCGGACGGTGAGCGGGCTGAGGCCGGTCCGGGCGGCCAGTTCGGTGTAGCCGGCCCGGCCGTTCGCGCTCAGGGCCTCGATCACGGGGTCGTCCGTCCGGGCCGCTTCGAACCGGTCCTGTCCGATCAGGGGTTCCGTCGGCCCGGGGGAGTCGGCCGAGGCCGAGAACCGGTCGGCCGAGAGCGGGTCGGCCGCGTGCAGCCGGGCGGTCTCCTCCTCGGTGAGCAGGTCGGTGCTCCAGGCGAACGAGGTCGGGAAGACCCGGAGCAGCGTGTGCGAGGTCCAGGAGGCGACGGCGGCGGTCGCGGGGAGGTCGCGCAGCAGCAGACCGTTGCGGGCCTCGGGACCGTCCAGGAAGAGGATGGTGCTGATCTCGTCGCCGCCGCCCAGTACGTCCACCCAGACCGTGTCCGGCCTGCGGGCCAGGGTGGTGGCCACCGCCCGGACCCGGTTCGGACGGCAGCGGACCCGCAGCGCCAGCGGGATCAGGGAGGGGAACCGGACGGGATTGCGCACCACGGTGGCCCGCAGCGTGCCGTCGGCGTACAGCGGACCGACCCGGCGGACGACCGTGCGCTCGGACAGGTCCAGGCAGTGGGCGAGGGTGCGCCAGGAGGCGCGCGGCGCGATCAGCAGCGCGGCGGCGATCCTGCGCTCGGTCTCGTCGAGGGATTGGCGCACATTCGCCATTCTAGGTGGACCGGGCGTCTGCTTTCCTGCGCCCAGGGCGTCAATGCTGGCCCACTCATGGCGTCGGGCCGTAGACCTGAGCTGTCCGAGGGACAAGGGAGAAGGACCGAGAGGGGACAGCCGTGACGAACACGACGGGCGGAGTGGGCGGAACGAACGGCAGTGGAACGGGTCCGGTGGTCGCCACCGGCAACGGTCTGCTGCGCGGCAGCTCGGAGGGCGCGGTGGCGGCCTTCCGGGGGATCCCGTACGCGGCCTCGCCGGTGGGCGCGCTGCGGTTCGCCGCGCCGAGCCCGCAGCCGGGCTGGAGCGGGGTCCGGGACGCGGTGCGCCCGGGGCCGGCGGTGCCGCAGGGGCCGTCCCGGCTGGAGGCCGTGATGGGGGAGCGGGTGCCGGACTGGGACGAGGACGGGTGCCTCACCCTCAATGTCTGGACGCCGAGCGAAGCCCTGCCCGCCCCGGCCGGCGCCCCCGCTGCCGGCGCACCGGCCCCCGCCGCCGACGGCGTCCGGCCGCGCCCGGTGCTGCTGTGGTTCCACGGCGGCGGCTTCAGCAGCGGCAGCGGCGGTTGGGACTGGTACGACGGCGCCCGCCTCGCCGACCTCGGCAACCTCGTCGTGGTCACCGCCAACTACCGCCTGGGGCCGCTGGGTTACCTGTACCTGCCGGAGTTCGGGGTGGACAACGCGGGTGCCCGCGACCAGGGCGCGGCACTGCGCTGGGTCCGGGAGAACATCGCCGCGTTCGGCGGCGACCCGGAGTCCGTCACGGTCGGCGGCCAGTCGGCCGGCGCCTACTCGGCCCTTGCCCTGGCGCTGGACCCGGCCACCGGCGGTTCGATCCGCCGGGTGATCGCCCAGAGCGGCCCCTGGGGCCTGCCGCCGCAGGACCCGGCGACCGCCGACGCGGCCGCCACCGCCTACCTGAGCCTGCTCGGCATCGCCCGGGACCGGAGCGGCTTCGAGCAACTGCGCACCCTGCCGGTCCAGCGGCTGCTGGACGCCTACCGCCGACTGGGGGCCGAGCGCAGCACGCCCGGCGACCCGACCCCGCCGATGTACCCGGTCCTCGGCGGAGCGGGAGTCCCGCAACCCCTCCTCCCGGCGGCTGTCGCCGGTGGCCTGGGCGGCAAGGACCTGCTGCTCGGCACGGTCGCCGACGAGATGACGGCCTTCGGCCACCGGGGACCGGGGAGCGAGGCCGCCACGCACCGGTTCTTCGGCGTCGGCACCACGGAGCTGGCCGAACACCGGGCCGCCCAGGGCACTCCGGCCCACGTCTACCGCTTCGCCCGTCGGCCGTCCGCCGACGTCCTCGGCCTCGGCGCCACGCACTGCGCCGAACTGCCCTTCCTCTTCGGCACGTTCGACGCCTACCCGGCCGCCCCGATGCTGGGCGCGGTCAGTGCGTCGGACCGTGCGCTGGCGGACGCCTTCGGCGGCGCGCTCGCCGCGTTCACGGCCACCGGCGCCCCGGGCGGCGACTGGGCGCCGTACCGGACCGCTGCCGACGTCGCCCGCCTCGGCTGACCGGCGCCACCGGTCGGTCCAACTGCTGCTGCCACCGGGCACGTTGGCGGTGGCCTGCGGCAGCGGGCTGATACCGTGCTCCCGTGCTGACACAGGCCGTCGGAGCGGCGATCGAGTGGGTAGTGGCGGCGCTGGCGGGCCGGGCTGCCCCTGAGTCCATCCCCGCCAGACTCGCGCCCCGGCTGACGGTGCGGGGCGACCTGGCGGCGTTCTTCGCCGCCAACCAGCGGTTCGCCGCATTCCGCGAGCACGGTGCGGAGATCGTGAACGTCGAGCCGCGCGGCCCGTGGGCGGCCCGCGCATCGGTCCGCACCGGCCCGCAGCTGTGGGAGTTGGACATCGCGGTCGAGCAGGATCCGCCCCACCGGATCCGCAGCTTCCAGCCGCGGCCGGTCACTGCGGACGGCTTCGACTGGGAGCTGCTCGCGCCCGGCCTCCGTGAGCACGACCGGGTGGAGTCCGAGCTGCCCGGACCGCTGTCCGGCCGGATCCACCAAAGACTCCTCTCCGCCGTCGACGCCGGCTGCGCCGTCGGGCTGGCGGCCGCGCTGTCCGTCGACGGACACGTCGTCCACCGCGAGTACCTGGGTGTCTCGGATCTCCGGGACAGACGGCCGCTGGACCGGGAATCCGTGTTCCAGGTCGGATCGGTGACCAAGACCGTGACCGCCCTGGCCGTGCTCCGGCTGGTCGAGCAGCGAGTCGTCGACCTCGATGCGCCGGTCCGCGCGTACCTGCCCGCCGGGCCGATCCTGATCCCGGCGGCTCCTGGCGATCCGGAGCCGACCGTCGCCCAACTGCTGCTGCACCGAGCGGGCCTGACCAAGACGATCGGCCGCCAGCGCCCCCGGGACGGCGACCGGCTGAGCGCTGCCGTGCCGCAGCTTCCCCTGGCCTGGGCGCCGGGAGAGCGGCCGGAGTACTCCAACATCGGCTTCCAGCTCCTCGGCGAGCTCGTCCGGACCGTCAGCGGGGAGAGCTTCGCGGACTTCGGCACCCGGGAGGTCCTGGAGCCCTTCGGCCTCAGCCGCGCAGGCCTGGCCGGCCCGGACGGCTCGACCCGCGCCCCCGCCACCGTCACCGGCCACCGGGTCGCGGCGGGCCGGGTGGAGCCCGCACCGGCTCCGGCGCCGCAGTTCCCCGGCTCCGGCGGCATGACCGCCACTGCCCAGGACCTCGTCACTCTGGCCGGACACTTCACCGACGCGACCGACCCGCTGATCCGTACCGCCCTGGCCCTGACCACCCCGGCCGGAGGCGCAGTCAGGTTCGCCCCGGGCATCGCCCTGCTCGACCGCGCCCACGGGACCGCGCTCTGGCGTGGCGGTGCGACCTCCGGGTTCACCGCCGAAGTCCTCGCCGCCCTGGACGGCTCGGCAACCGTGGTCCTCCTGGCGAGCAAGTCACCACCGGACGGCGTCAAGGCGCTCGCCGCCGAACTGGCGGACGAGCTGCTCCGGCGCTAGGGGTGCTCGGCCAGGTCCTCTCGTGGGTCACGTGGCGGCCATCAGGAAGTCCTCTCCGCTCGACGGGCGGAGGCCGTCGGTCCGATCGGCGAAGTAGCGTTCGGCGAGCCCCCGGCCGGAGACGTGCCGGACGTCCTCGAAACCGGCGCCGCGGGCCAGCGCGAGCATCTCCTGCGGAGTGTAGAAGCTGACGAAGGGTGTTCCGGCTGCCTGCGCCTGCGGCTTGGTCGCCTCCAGTGCCGGGCGGTCGGCCTCGTCGAGGAGTTCGGTCGGCAGCGTGAACGTCATGGCGAGCCTCGAACCGGGGGCGAGCCCCGCGAGTCGGCGCAGGGTCGCCGTAGTGGCGTCCTTGGAGAGGTACATGGTGACGCCGGTACAGGCGACCAGCGCCGGCCGGGCCGGGTCGAAACCGGCGGCGCACAGCTGCCCCCACCAGTCCCCGCCCGCCTCGAAGTCGACCGGTACCAGGCGAAGCCAGTCCGGGACTCCGTAGCCGAGCTCGACCAGCCGGCGGCGCTTCCAGGACTGGGTGCCCGGCTGGTCGATCTCGAACACCCGCAGCCGGGAGCCGAACTCCGGCCTGCGCTGGGCGAAGGTGTCCAACCCTGCCCCCAGGACGACGTACTGGGCGACGCCCCGGTCGGCCGCCTCGACCACCAGGTCCTCGACAAAACGGGCACGGGCCACGATCGCTGCCCGGAACCCGCTGGTGCCCTGCGGGTCCATGTCCGGACGCCGCCGCCAGCCGTCGTCAGGGGCCACCAGCCGAAGGCCGACCTCGTCCTCGAACACATGGGCCGGCGGGTCGGCCTGCACATGCAGCGCCCGCCAGAGCGCCACCCGCACGGCGCTGCTGTCCAGTACCTCGTTCTGTCCGTCCGCCACGATGTGCCCACTTTCTCCGTCGGTCCCCGGCCAGAACACGGACCTGCCCGCAGCCTTCCGCCGGGGGTCACGGACGGCTGCCGCCATCGTCCCGCAACTGGCGCTCCCGCACCCGGTGGCCGTCGGCGACCCGGACTCCGCCGTGGTCCACGACCACGGCGGAGTCCGGGTGCACGACTTCTTCGGGACCCGCCCCCGACCGGATCCCTGCCCTTGCCGATCGCCCCGTCCCCGCAGGTGAGGTGCCGGCTCAGTCCACCAGGTCCGGCCAGGTGTTCAGGTTCCCGTCGTCGACGGCCAGCTCGTGGTAGCCGAACCGCTCGCCGAGCGTCAGCAGGCGCTGGTACCTGACCTCGCTGATGGGCATGAAGTACGCCTTCAGCGCCCGCAGCAGGAGCCGGAACCCGAGGTCGGGGTCGACCTCGACGACCACCCGGCGCAGTGCCGGGACCAGGTCGGGCAGCGGAGCGGCGTAGCCGCTGGTGACCACGGCCTCCGCCAGCGCCGGGCCGACCCCGTCGAGCTCGGCCAGTACGGCCTCCCGCAGCCCCGCGTCGGCCGGCTCGCCGGAGATCCGGAAGGTCCTGTCCCGGCAGGCGCCGGCGACGTCCGCGAGTTGTTCGAGCCAGTCACGGATGCCGGTCCCCTCACCCGCCGGGTCGAAGCGTGCCTCGGCGGCCCCCAGCCACAGGGTGCGGAGGGTTTCGTCGGGAAGGGGAGAGTCCAGCAGCAGCCGCACGTCCGCGAGCAGCCAGTTGCTGAGCCAGGGCCCGTAGCGCTCCCCCAGCCGCGCGGCCAGGGCAAGGGTCGAAGCCTGGTCATGCCGCTCGGGCAGCCCGAAGTACTTCGCGAAGCCGGTCAGGCCGAAGTCGTACAGGTCGGTCCCCTGACCGGTCGTGCTGGTGTTCCTGCTGGTCATGCTGCTGCTCCTACTTGGGGTACGCCGTGTAGACGACGTACTTCTCCGGGTGGCCCTTGCCGACGTACTTCAGGAATACCAGCACGGTGTTCCCGGTCGCGGTGCCGACCTCGTTGCCGCCACGGACGAACGAAGTCCCGAGGGATGCGCCCTGGTCCCGGACCTGCCAGCTGATCGGGAGCAGGTCGTCCTGCGGGTTGAAGGCACCGCCGCGCTTGGACTGGGCGATCAGCCAGTCCTGCAGCCGCTTCACATTGGCGGGCTTGGACATCCACCCCTGGAAGGCCTTGTTCACCGCGGTGACGGCGGTGTCCTGACTGTTCCACCGGGTCGCCGTACCGTCCTTCTCCGCCTTCGCCTGCAGCTTCTGGTCGTCGATGTTCACGTGGTCGCCGATGGTGTGGGCACCGCCCACGCCCTCGTCGTTGACGAGGTCCAGGCAGTTGTGGACCAGCACGTCCTGGCCTGCGGTGGTCCGCACGTAGAAGGCGTGGAGGCTGGAAGGCGTCCTCGACCAGGTGCACCTCGCCCCCGACCGGCGGGACCACCCCCGCCATCCGGCCATCCGACCATCCGGCCAGTGGTACCAACGCCCCGACGGTCCAACGGCGCCGGCTCCGGAGACGCACATCACACGCCGTCCCCGGCTCGGCTCTGCTCACCCGCGGCGCTGTCCGCCCGACGCAGCGAGGGGTTCCTCCTCACGGAGGAACCCCTCGCACCGGGCCTGTTGTTCGGTACTGCCCGTCGTTCAGTACTGGTAGTAGCCGATCAGGTTGCCGCCGGCCGACACCGCGTTGGTCTGCACGACCGTGCCCGTGTCGTAGGCGTTGATCATCTCTCCGTTGCCGATGTAGACGCCCACGTGCTCGGTGTCCGAGGCGCTGGCGCCGAAGAACACCAGGTCGCCCGGGACGGGGGAGCTGACCTGCGTCATCTCGCTGATCTGGTCGTCGGTGTTGCCTGCCCCCAGTACGTCCTGACCGTAGGCCAGGTCGTACACCCAGCGGGCGAACCCGGAGCAGTCCAGGCCGATGGCGCCCGGGTCGGTGCAGCTCAGCGACTGCGGGTCGCCCACACAGGTACCGGTCGACGGGCCGGGCAGCGACTCGTGGCCGCCGCCCCAGACGTACTGGATGTCGCCGCCGGGCCAGCCGCCGTCCCAGCCGGGCTCGGGGTCACCGTTCTCGATGTCCTGGGCGTAGCTGATGATCTGCGACAGCACGCCGCCGGTGGGCGGCGGCGGAGGGGGCGTCGGGCTGCCGTCCAGTGAGGCCTTGGTGTTGGGTCCGACGATGCCGTCGGCGGACAGGCCGTGGCTGGTCTGGTAGTTCTCGACTGCGGTCAGGGTGGCGGGGCCGAAGTCGCCGTCGACGCCGAGGCCTGCTCCGTGAGTGTTGAGCAGGTCCTGGAGTTCGGTGACGCAGCCGTCGATCTCGCCCTCGGTGATGTCCGTCGGGCACTGCGCCGACGTCAGCGCGATCGGCGCGGGGACGGAGGAGGTGGTGCCGTCGAGCGCGGCCTTGGTGTTGGGTCCGACGATGCCGTCGGCGGAGAGGCCGTGGCTGGTCTGGTAGTTCTTGACTGCGGTCAGGGTGGCCGGGCCGAAGTCGCCGTCGACGCCGAGGGCCGCGCCGTGGGTGTTGAGCAGGTCCTGGAGTTCGGTGACGCAGCCGTCGATCTCGCCCTGGGTGATGTCCGTGGGGCACTGTGCGGACGTCAGCGCCATCGCGGTGGGAAAGGAACCGGTGGCGGCGAGCGAGGCCTTGGTCAGCGGTCCGACGATGCCGTCGGCGGAGAGGCCGTGGCTGGTCTGGTAGTTCTTGACTGCGGTCAGGGTGGCCGGGCCGAAGTCGCCGTCGACGCCGAGGGCCGCGCCGTGGGTGTTGAGCAGGTCCTGGAGTTCGGTGACGCAGCCGTCGATCTCGCCCTGGGTGATGTCCGTCGGGCACTGCGCGGACGTCAGCGTGATCGGTGCGGGGGTGGCCGCCATCGCGGGTGCAGCGGCGACCAGGCCGAAGCCGACTGCTGCGGTGGTCGTGGCCACGGCGAGCCAGGCTCTCAGCCGGGGGACGCGGGACCGGCGCCTCCGCGCGGGCGGGGCACCGGGGAGGGCGGAGCCGACAAGGGGGACAGGAGCGGCATGGGCGCCTTCACTTTCGCTGGATGTCAGTGGAGTTGGTGCGGGTGCTGCGGAGGGAGGACTGCCTGAGCCGGCTGCTGGGTCGGCGTCCGCCGAAGGCCGGTGCGCGTCGGCGATGTTGTCGCTGTTCCTCACCTCGCATCCGAAGTCGGCAGACGCCCGTCAGCAGGCCCATGTCCAGATGTTGCTCACGATAGACGTGTCCATGCCGAAAGAGATGTCGCTGATGTTCGGGTAGGACGTGTCGTCCGGGACGCAGAAGTTGCCGCCCGAGTAGTCGAGGCCGCTGAAGAGGACGACGCCCATACCGCTGGTGGCGGCGTTGTCGACCGAGGACACGCAGTCGGCCCAGGTGCCGTTGGGGCAGGAGGCGTGCGGGAGGACGTACCAGCTGGGGATGTTGTCGGAGATCTTCCCGGGGCCGTCGTTGAAGTTCGGGTTCTTCCAGATGCAGAGGTAGCCGGCCGAGCAGCCGGTGATGATCGTGGGACGGAGGGCGTTCAGCCCTCGGCCGGTGGTCCTGCCGACTGCCGTGGGGGCGTCGGCGTGCGTCGATCCGGCCGGGGTCGCGGCCGAGGCTCCGGCCGCGGTCCCGATGCCGGTGGCCAGGGTGAGACCGGCCGCGGCAAGACTGACGATGAGTCGATTGCGCATGGTGGTTCCCTTCCGGAAGGGCCGCGCACCGCTCCGGTGCGCGGCCGGTGCTGCCGGGACCGGCCTGGTCAGGCCGGTGCACCGGCCCGTGCCGCCGCCTGCTCGCGGGCCTGCCACGCCCGGTCGAGCAGGACCAGGGTCGCCGCGGGCTGCTTCGTCAGGAAGGCGGCCTGCTGCTGGGCCAGCGTCCGCCGGAGTCCGCTGCGGGCGTCGCAGACGAGGTCATCCCTGGCGTCAGCGCTCTGACGGGCCGCCAGCGTCTTCCCGCTCACTCCGGTCGAGGCCAGCGACTGGATCGAGCCGATGAGAGCAGCGGGGGTCCGCGCACTCTGGCCGCTCGCGACCATGCACCGCTGCCAGGCCCCGATGGCGGTCTGGTAGGAACGGTCGGAGCCCAGGAAGCCTTCGAGCAGCTGCTGCACATCCTGGGGTACGGCCGCGCTCTCCATGGCGGCCTGGATACTGCCGTAGAGCTCGTCCCGTGCCTGCCCGAGGCAGCCACCGGTCCCGAAGGCGACGGTCGCGCCGCTGGGCAGGGCCAGGGCGATCCTCTGGTCGGCCGACCCGTTGAGCGCGGTCAGGTAGCGGGCCTGCTGCGCCGGAGCCAGGCCGCGGACGTAGAGGTCCTGCGCCGGGGTCGCGCCGGCCACCGAGCCCGGGGTCACCCCGTAGCTGGGCGGCGAGGCGGTCCCGTCCACGTCGGCCGTGGTCACGTCGGCCGCGGGTTCCGGGCCGGCGCTGGTGATCAGGTAGTGGTACCCGAGTCTCGCCATGCACTGCTGCACCAGCACCTGTTGGGCGCCGAACAGTGCCCAGCTCTGGCGCATGCTGGTGGAGTCGCTGGTGATCACCGCGTCGGCGTCCTGCAACTGCTGCGCCGGGGCCGGGGCGGCGGCCGGCCGCGGCGCCGGGTGCGTCGCACACCCGGACGCCGCAGCCAGGGCGGCAGCCGACACCGTCGCGGCCAGAAGCCGTGCCATTCCGCGGAGGGCTCCGCGTCGCGAACGGATTTCCATGGTCAGTCGCCGATCCTCCGGTTGTTCCTCAGGTGACGAGCGGACTCAGCAGGCCACTCAGCAGGCCCAGGTCCACTCGTTGCTCTCGATGCTGTCGTTGGCGGCGTCCCCGTTGCTGTACGAGTTGTTGGCGAGGTCCGAGTAGGTCTCGTTGTCCGAGACGCAGGCGTGGTCGCCGTTGTAGCCGGTGCTGCTCCAGACCTCGACGCCCATGCCGCTGGTGCCGGCGTTGTCGAGCGAGGAGGCGCAGTTGGCCCAGGTGCCGTTGGGGCAGGACGAGTGGGAGAAGACGAACCAACTGGGGTTGTTGCCGGAGAGCTTCCCGGGGCCGTCGTTGAAGTTCTCGTTGTTCCAGAAACAGAAGTACGTGGCCGCGCAGCCGGGCTCGATGGCCGGGCGGACGGTGGCGGCGGTCCTGCCCGTCGCCGTGGAACTGGCCGAGCCGAATCCGGCCCCAGCCCCCGCCGACGGCGTCGCGGCCGAGGCCGCCTCCGCCGTCCCGATGCCGGTGGCCAGCATGAGGCCGGCCGCCGCGAGGCTGACGATGAGTCGATTGCGCATGGGTGGTTCCCTTCTGGAAGGGCCGCACATCACTCTGGTGCGCGGCCGACGCCGCAGGGTGCTCTGGTTCCCCTGGCGATCGGTGTGCCGTTCCGGCTCGGGTTCCCCCGCCCCGGGTGGCACCTCCTGGGACCGACCCTGCGCGTTCCGGCCAACCACCGGCTAACCGCGGCTAATTGGCAGCTAACCCGGCCGCGAGGGGCGGCCCGGGTCGGAGCCGGCAGGGTCCACGGCGTTCGGAGGACCCGTCGGAGCGTCCCGCGAATCCGTCCCCCGAACCCATGTCCCTGCAGGTCGGTGGCTTGACGTCCCACAATCTGGGCAGTTGGGCAGCGCCTTGTGGCGAGGTGGCGCCGACCGGCGCAGGCTCGGAGCCGCAAGCCCTGCGCCACCACCGAACCGGAAGGGACCGACTGATGCACCTGCTTCACCAACGGCTGACGGGACGCAGCCGGAGCGCCCGGACGACGCTCCGCTCCGGGCCCGTCGGCGTTCCGCCGGCATCCAGGGCCGACGACCCGGACAGCGGCTGGCCCGCCGGCCTGCACCGGGCCCGGCGCCGCCGCTGATCCCGACCGCGGGGCCGGTACGCCGACCGCGAAAGCGGTCGGCGTACCGGCCCCGCGGTCGGGCCGAACGATTAGCATGCAGAGCGACGGGCCTCGGCGGGAGGCCGCTGCCGGGCAGCCTCAGGGGGACGCATGCCGGGTCGAATGCGCTATGCCCTGCTCGGAGACGTGACGCTGGAGCAGGAGGGGACCGCACAGCGGGTGCCCGGAGCGCTGCCGCGCACCGTGCTGGCGATGCTGCTGCTGAACGCCAACCGGCCGGTGGGGGTCTCGGCCATCGCGGACGTCCTGTGGGGAGACCAGCTGCCGGCCTCGGCGATGGCCTCGCTGTACAACAGCGTGCTCAGGCTTCGTCGGCTGCTCGGCCCCGAGGGCGCGACGCGGCTGCGGTCGGTGTCGGCCGGATACCTGCTGGAGGTCGGGGACGGAGAACTCGACCTCCAGGTGTTCAAGGACCTGTGCGGCCGTGGCCGTGAGGCGCAGGCCGCCGGGCAGTGGGCCGCTGCCCGGGAGAGGCTGGCGGCGGCACTGGAGCTGTGGCGCTGCGAGCCGCTGGCCGATGTCGAGCGCCCCGCGCTGGAGCAGGCGGAGCGGCAGCACCTGCACGAGCTGCGGCTGCAGGCGCTCCAGGGCCGGATCGAGGCGGATCTGCGACTGGGCCTGCACACCGCGGTCGTGCCGGAGCTGCGGGCGCTGACCCGCCGGTATCCGCTGACCGAGGCCTTCCACGCGCAGCTGGTACTCGCCCTGTACCGCAGCGGTCGGCCGGGCGACGCCCTGAACGTCTATCAGGAGGCCCGCGCCGTACTGCAGGAGGAGCTGGGCGCCGACCCCGGTCCGGAACTGCGGCGACTGTACGAGCACGTGCTGCACCACGATCCGGCACTGGACCTTCCGGGCGGACGGGCGGAGCAGGGGGCGGCCGCGATCACGGAGAGCGCGATCACGGCCACCGCGATCACGGAGGCCGCGAGGAGAGACGGGGCCCGGCACCAGTTACCCGTCGACACCCGCGTGTTCACCGGCCGGAGCCAGGAGCTGGACCGCCTCGTCGGCCTCGCCGCCGGAGCCGGGGCCGCTGCCGCCGCCGGGGCCGTTGGTGTCGTCGAGGGCGGCAGCGCCGGGGCGGTGGTGATCCTGGCCATCGACGGGATGGCCGGTGTCGGCAAGACCGGCCTGGCCGTCCACGCCGCGCACCGCCTGCGCGCGAGCTACCCCGATGGGCAGCTGTTCATCGACCTGCACGGGCACACCCCGGGGCTGGACCCGCTGACTGCCGAGGACGCCCTCGAACAGCTCCTGCACGCGCTGGGCGTGGCGCCGCAGCTGGTACCCAAGAACCTGGACGAGCGCGCGGCCCACTACCGCCACCGGCTGGCCGACTCCCGGGTGCTGATCGTTCTGGACGACGCCTGCAGCACCGCGCAGGTGCGGCCGTTGCTGCCCGGCACTCCCGGCTGCCTGGTCCTGGTGACCAGCCGCAAGCGGCTGACCGGGCTGGACGACGCGCACTCGGTGGCCCTGGACGTGCTGCCCGAGGCCGACGCGGCCGCGCTGCTGCACGAGGTGGCCGGCCCCGGCCGGATCACCGCGGACCTCGCGTCGATCAGCGAACTCCTGTCGCTCTGCGGCAGCCTGCCGCTGGCCGTCCGGATCACCGCGGCCCGGCTGCGGCACCAGCGGAACCTGTCGGTGCCGGAGCTGGTGGAGCGGCTCCGCGACGAGAGTGCCAGGCTCTCGCAGCTCCAGGACGAGGACCGGAGCCTCGTCAGCGTCTTCGAGTGCTCCTATCGGGCCCTGCCCGCCGCTGAGCAGCGGCTCTTCCGCCTGCTCGGACTGGTTCCCGGCCCTGACTTCGACGTCCGCGCCGCCGCCCGGCTCGCCGATGTCGACCAGCGGGCCGCCGAAGTTCTGCTGGAGTCCCTGCTCGGCCACAACCTGCTCACCCAGCGCACCCCCGGGCGGTACCGCTTCCATGACCTGGTCCGTCTCTACGCCCGGATGCGGGACGGCGGCCAGGTCGCGGCGGTCGAGCGCGAGGCCGCCGTCGAGCGGCTGCTGGACCACTACCAGCAGGCCGCGGACGCCGCCGACCGGCGTCTCGCCCGCCAGTCCCACCCCGGAGCGGTTCCGACCGCGGCACCGACCGCCGCCTCTACCGTGGTGTCAACCAGCACCTCGCCCGCCGCCGAGCCCTGGCTCTCCGACCGCCCCCAGGCTCTGGCCTGGATGCGCACCGAGCGGGACAACCTGCTCGCGGCGCTGTCCTACGCCGCACGCCGCCAGCACCCTCGGGTGCCGGCCCTGACCGCTGCCCTGGCGGCTTTCCTGCAGGAGGAAGGCCCCTGGGAGCAGGCCGCCGTGCTCTTCCGCACCGCGCTGACCACGGCCCGGGCCCGTGGCGACCGGCTCGGTGAGGCGGACGCGCTCTGGGACCTCGGCAAGGTTCGGCACACCACCGGGGACCTGTCCGTCGCGGCCGGGTTCCACGAGCAGGCACTGGCGATCTACCGGAGCCTCGGCAACCGACTCGGCGAGGCCAACGCCCTGCACGACCTGGCCCGCACCCGGCACGCGGCCGGTGACTTCGCGGTCGGCGCCGACCTGCAACGGCAGGCGCTGGAGCTCTACCAGTGCCTCGGGCACCGCCACGGGACGGCGGTCTCGCTGTACTCGCTCTGCCGGGAGCGGATCGTCGCCGGCGACTTCTCGACCGGCGCCGACCTGCTGGAGCGGGCGCTCGCCATCTACCGGAGCCTCGGCGACCGCCTGGGCGAGGCCAACTCCCTCTGGGGGCTGGGCCGGGTGCGGCTAGCGACCGGCGACTACCCGGCCGCCGCCGCTCTGCACGAGCGGGCGCTGACGATCTACCAGGAGCTCGGACACCAGCGCAACCTGGCCTACGCCCTGATGGGGTTGGGCCGGGTGCGGCTGGCGACCGGCAGCCACGCGGCCGCGGCCGACCTGCTCCACCGGGCCCTGGCCATCCACCAGGACATCGGCGACCGGCTCGGCGAGGTGAACACCCTGCACGAGATGGGCCGGCTGGGGCTGGCGACCCGCGACCACCCGGCCGCAGCCGAGCACCTGGGCCGGGCCCTGGCGATCTACCGGGACGTCGGCGACCGCCAGGGCGAGGTCGACGTGCTCAACAGCCTGGGCGCGCTCAGCTGCGCGACCTCCGGAGCACGGGCGGCGCTGTCGCTGTACGAACAGGCCCTGGAGCTCGCCCGCCGGATCGACAGCCCGCTGGACGAGGCCCGGGCGCTGGAGGGCGCCGCCCGCTGCACCGCCCGGCAGGGCGACCCGGAGGCCGCCCTGCCGCTGCTCCGCCGGGCGGTGACGCTCTACCAGGGCATCGGAGCCGCCGAGGCCCAGTCGGCGGCGGCGCAGCTGGCCGTTCTGGAGAGCGATGCCCGCTACGTCGGCGGCTCACCGCTCTGCATCCCGCAGAAGGACCTTGACCTGCTCAAGCGCCAGGGGACGGCACGGCGCGGCGGGACGGTTCCGCGCGTCGACATGACATACCTGCACACGGACAGTCCGCTGGCATGGCCGCGGTGGGACTCCGGTGACGGTCCCGTCGAACCGGCCAGTGGGGCGGCAGGGGGCTGAACCGAGCATTCCGCCGTTCAGGTGCGTTGCCGCAGCTCGGACTTGGGGAGGACCGTCCGGGTTCGGGCGTGGGGTCAGGGAGGTCACTGACCGTGTGCGGTGGCGAGGGAGAGGACGGCGGTCAGGTCGTGGGTGGGGCGGCGGGTGGCGATGTAGCCGTCGGGGCGGATGAGGACGAGTTCGTCGCTAGCCGAGTGGCCCGCCCGCGAACGACCGCACCGAGCTCGCGCGCCTGCTCGCGCGCCTGCTCGCGCGCCTGACCGACGACTTGACTGCCCAGCTCGACGCCGTCGCTGCGGCCGTGACCCCGGACGAAGACGAAGACTGAACCACCGCCGCGCCGCCCCGCGACAGTGCCGCGCCCGTGTAGCCACTCGGTGCACCCTTTCTGGGGTGCCTTGGCAGATATATCACCTGGATGAGTGAAGAGGTCGGACGCTGGAACCGTTCTGCACGAGCTGGAGCCGTACTGTCGGCCGTGTCACCCCGGACCCCGGTGGATCTCCGATCACCCCACCCGCCCGCGGTCGAACGCGGGCCGCTGAGCCGGGAGCCACTCTATGGGCGCAAGCCCCGTGCCGGTCGAGGATTCCTGCGAGCCGCCAGGGCACGCCCTCACCCGGCAGGTGAAGGGCGTCACCGTGGTGGAGTTCCACGGCGCCATCGACATCGCCGCCGCCTCTCAGGTCGCCGCGAACCTGCACGCCGTCACGGCAGTCCCCGGGGCCCGGGTCGTGGTGGACCTGCGCCCGGCGGCGTTCCTGGACTGCACCGCCCTGGGCGTCCTGTGCACCGCCCGGCACCAGGCCCTACAGGGCGGGGGACACCTGGGGGTGGTGTGCCTACGCCTGTGGCACCTGCGGATCCTGCGGGCCACCGGACTGCACCACGTCCTGCAACCGGTCACCACCCTGCAGCAGGCCCTGGACCACGCGCTGCGCCACCGGTCTCCTGACGGCACGACGGAGCTGCTGTGAACAAGGGGCCTCCACAGCCGGTCGGGCAGTGCCTCGTGATGTTCGGACGGGATCGGCGACGGGGGTTGTCCGTCGACGGTAGGAGTCTGCGCGGCGACGTCGGCGAGAAGACAGGAGAGACCACCTGCTTCCGCCGCAACGCGCGTGACGCCCGCCGACCCCTCGCCCCGCTCGGCCTCACGTGATCACAGAACGGAGCGGATCGACGCTGTCCTGCCCGACCGGTGTCCGGACATGGCGGGGGACGGACCCCGGCGAAGCTGCAGCTGGCGGCGGACGAGTCGGTCTGAACGGTCGACCTCTGCCCGGGAGGCGCGTGGTGCCAGTGGCGAGAGCCCACTGCCCGACATCAGCGTGACCGTCATGTCCTTGAGGCTGTGCGTCTCGACTCTGGTGTATGTCCGCTCAAGGGCTCGGACGTCCTGCCCGGGGAGGCTCGGGAAGGGGTTGCCGGGCAGTACGCCGAGGGTGACCACCCAGACCCGACGGGCGTGCTGACCGGCGGCGCAGGTGCTGGGGTTGGCGCACTCATCGGCCCACAGGTTGTCGAGCTGGGTGGCGGTCCGCGTGACCAGGACATCCCGCAGCTCGATGCTTCCGGGGAGGTAGTAGCCGACGCCCAGGTCGACCGAGCGGTAGGCCAACCGACCGCGCAGATGGACCACGGCGTCGCCGGGCCGGTAGCCGTCCTCGATGATCTCTGCCGCTCCGGGGAAGTCGACGGTGCGGTTGGAGAGGTGGTAGTCCATGATGGCTTGCGCGCTCTGTCGCACGCGCTCATCGAGCGGGGAATCACCCTAACGAGTCTTCGAAGTCGAGCGGGGCCGGCCGGCCCAGCTCGGCGATGAAGAGTCGTTCCCCGAGCTCCCCCGAGCGCGGTGACGGCCGCTGCGCCCGCCGCCGCGCCGGGGCGGTCACTCGAAGTGGAGGCCGGACGGGCGCATGGTCCGGAGCAGGACCGGGAGGCTGAGCAGGGTGACCAGCAGTACCGCCGCGCCGGCCAGGGCGACCATCGCGGCGACGCCGGGCCAGTCGTAGCCGACCGGGAGCTGGGCCAGGTGCAGCAGGGCCCCACCGAGGGCCAGGCCGCCGCCGACGGCCAGCAGCAGGCCGATGGCGACCGGCACCGCGCTCTGCCACAGCACCGACAGTGCGAGCGTCCGACGGCGGGCGCCGACGGCGAACAGCGCGGCCAACGAGCGCTTGCGTTCTCTGAGTTGCTCCAGCTGGCCGACCAGCAGGCTGCCGGCCACCAGCAGCAGGGTGAGCGCCGCGCCGGCGAGCAGGGCATGGGTGACCGAGGTGAAGTCGTGGTTGGTGTCGGACGAGTCCGGGAACGAAACGGTCGCCCACGGCGAGAGCAGCGCCACGGTGGTGCGGAGCTGGTCCTGGACGTCGGGGCCGGTCGGGTCGAGTCCGACGAAGATCGCGCCTGTCCCGCTGGTCAGCAGTGCGCCCGGCACCGCTCCCGGGGTGGCGAAGAGCATGCCGATGCCCATGCTGTCCGGATCGGCTGCGGGGTCGGTCTGGTGGACGGTTGCGGTCACTGCGGGGATCCGCCAGTCCGGGCCGTCGGCCATGGACCCGCCGAGGCTCTGCGTGCTGACGACGGTCCCCCGACGGTCCAGCAGCGCGGTGTTGTTGTAGCCGGAGCCGAGCGCGACGAAGGAGTCACCGTCCTTGCAGCTGGGCAGCACCGCGAAGGTGGCGAGGGTCTGGCAGTCGGCGACGCGCAGCAGCGAGCCGTTCGCGTTGCCCGGCCCGGTGAGGTAGAAGTCGTGGACACCGGCCGCCGTGGCCACCTCCGGGCTGCTGCGGATCTCCGCCGCGTACTGTGTCAGCTGCTGGGAGGGCGTGCCCGGGAAGGTCACCTCGGCAGGGACGGCAGCAACGGCCGGGGCGGCCGGGCTGCCGCTGCGGGGGCCGGCGACCGACGCCGACAGTTGTGCGGACGGGGTGAAGCTCGACTGAATGCCGAGGAACAGGGTCTGCAGTGCGATGGCTCCGGCGACGGCGACCACGATGCCGCTGACCGCCCCGGCCGCCGGGCCCGAGCCGAGCTGCAGTCTGCGGACCGCGAGCTGCCAGGAGAGGGAGCCGCCCGGGACGCGCCGGGTGGCGGCCTCGACCAGCCAGGGCAGCAGCGCGGAGACGCCCGCCAGCAGCAGGAGCATCCCGACGGCGGTCAGCAGCATCCCCTGGGTCTGCTGGATGCCCTGCGGGGACCGCAGTGCCAGGGCCAGCACCCCCAGCCCGACCACTGGCAGCAGCGCCCGCCACCAGAGTCGGCGCTTCCGCGCAACGCTGCGGCGGACCGCCCCGAGCGGGTCCAGCGACACCCGGTGCATCGCCAGCTGGGTCACCGCGATCGACAGTGCCGGGACCACGACCACCACCAGCGCCGCGATCACCGGCTGCGGACTGACGTCCTGGGCGTAGAAGCTGAGCCCCTCGACGCTGAAGTTCTGCAGCAGCCGACGGCCGATCAGGAAGAAGAGCAGGCCGAGCACCAGGCCCACCACGGCTCCGCCGAGCGACTCCCCGGCGGCTGTCCGCGCGGTCATCCGCCGGTCCGCGCCGGAGAGCCGCAGCGCGGAGAGCCGCCGGTCGCGCTGGTCGCCGCCGAAGCGGGCGGCCGCGCCCACGAAGACCACGACCGGGGTCAGCATCACCACGAACCCGACCAGGATCAGCAGCACCAGCAGCGGATTCAGCGCTTTGCTGGTGAAGGGGTGCCCGAACTCGTCGATCCGGACCGCGCCGTCGGCGAAGGAGAGGCTGTCGCTGCCGACGATGTACGACAGTTGGGCGGGGCCGAGCAGTCCCGCCTCGCCGATGGTGCCGACCGGCGTGTAGTGCAGCCGCGCCCGCAGCAGTCCGCTGCCGTTTGCCCGCAGCAGGCTCGCGAGCGCGGGGGAGACCACCATCTGCCCCGGCCCCGGGTAGTGGGCCACACCCGGCGGGAGCGGGGCGTCGACGCCCTCCGGCTGTACCGCCCGCCCGCGGATGTCCTGCCCCCGGAAGACCGTTGAGGTATCCGCGATCAGCACGGTCCGGTCGCTCGCCCGCATCGACGTCGAGCCGTAGAGCATGTCGTACTGACTGTGGATACGGGCGTCGCGGTGCTGCTCCATGCCCGGGACGGAGGCGGTGAGCAGCAGCAGGGCGACGCCGAGTCCGATCGCTACGGCGGAGAGCAGCACCCGGACCAGGGGGTCCCGGCCACCGGTGAACGCCAGTCGCAGCCCCAGGGCGTACTGGTCGAGCCGACGTCCGCTCATATCGCACCCGCCAGGCAGCGGTTGCGGCGACCGGGACGGTCGTTCAGCAGGACGAGAGACAGGCGCGGAGGGAGGCCGGGAGGGGTGGGACCAAGTGACATGCGGGGAACTATACACATGATGTATACCGACACGTGTATACGGCTGGCGCCGGGACCTGCCCGGCGTCGGGGCAAACAGCCCCTGGCGGTGCCCCGGTCACGCCTGACGGTCGCCGGTGCCGCCGCCGGTCTGCTGTTGTCGCAGGTCCGAGGCGACGGACTCGATCCTGGCCAGCTGCGCCGCGTACCGGTCGGGGTCCGCGTCCCGCAGGCGCCGCAGGACGCCGGCGGCTTCGTCCAACAGGGCCAGGGTCGGCGCCTGCTCGGGACGTTGACCGTGCAGGTTCGCGAGATCGACCAGCACTTGGGCCAGGTGGGGGAGATGGGTGTCCGGGTCCTCGGCGGCCAGCCGCCGTCGCAGGTCCGCGCAACGCGCGAGCGCAGCCACGGCGTCGTCGAACCGCTCCGGCTGCTGACCGTAGGCCAGCCCGAGGCCGTCGAGCACGTCGGCGAGCTCACTTTCGTACCCGTTCCCTGAGCCCGCCAACGTCTCAACGACCTGCAACGCCTCCTCGTACACGGGCACGGACTGCTGCGAGAGCCCCTGAACGTAGAGCAGGACCGCGAGGTGGAGCAGCGCGTCCAGGAGACTGGGCCGGTGTTCCACGGGGTTGGCCAAGGCCAGCTCCCGGTAGAGGACCACCGCTTCCCGGGTGGCCCGCTCCGCCTCGGCGGCTTCGCCGATCCGGCTGAGCCTGTGGCCCAGATTGGCGAGCGCGCGTGCGTAGTCCGGGCCGTAGCCCTTCGGCGCCTGCTCGAACTGGGTCTTGCGTATGGCCACCGCCTGCCGGGTGCGCTCGACCGCCTCCTGATGCCGGTCGTGCCGCGCGAGGGCGCCAGCCAGGTTCTCCAGCGCACCTGCAAGCTCCGCCCACCAGCCGGGGTGATTATTCTCCCACTGCTCGGACACCGCGACGGCTTCTTCGGCGATGCGGAGCCGCTCGGCGGGTGCGAGACCCCGCCGACCCGCGAGGTTCGCCAGGACCCGGCTCAGCAACCACGGAGGATCACCGGTGGCCCCGTCCCCGGGCAGGTCGCGCAGGATGTCCGCCGCTTCCTGGGTCGCCGTCAGGGCGACTGCGGGCCGACCCGTGAGCTCCAAGTGGATGCCCAGACTGTCCAGGGCGTCGGCCAGCCGAATCAGCAGCGCCGTGCGTTCCCCGTCGACCGCTCCGTCCACAAGTCCCCGGTACAGGTCCGCGGCGCGCTGCGCCGCCCGGATGCCCTCCTCGTGCAGGGAGGCGTTGAACAGCCTCATGCTGACCTCGCGCTCGATGTCGGCCTGCCTGCGGGCGGTGGCGGCCGAATCCAGCAGCGCCGGTTCGAGCGCCAGCATCACGGCGGCGATGCCGACGTCGAGTTCGCTGTCACGTGGGGGGAAGCGCGCGGCGATGGTCAGAAGTGACACCAGGTCGATCCCGGGCAGGGCGGGGAGCGCGGCCAGGACGGCGCCGCCCGCGGCAAGGGCGAGCCAGGGCCGTCTGCGCAGCAGCGGCGAGAGGTGGTCCTGGGCGACGTGCGGCCAGCGCCGCCCGGTCTCGACGAGCACCGTGCACAGGTGTCGGAGCCAGTCAGGGGCGGTCGCGGTCTCCGCTACGTCCAGCAGCCGGTCGAGCGCACCCCGGGTCCAGTGATCCGGCGCCTGGCGTCCGGGGCGCCCGGGCGTGCACAGCGCGAGGAAGTCCTCGCCGAGCCGGTCGGGGTAGAGCGGTTCAAGGAAGCCGTCCTCGTCGCCGGACGGGTACACCAGGGCGTGCGCCTTGAGCAGCACCCCGGGGGTACGGAGGGTCTCGACCCTGGCCTTGGCCAGGACCGTGCAGGCCTCGTCGTAGGGCAGCCGGCCGACCAGGGTGGCGACGTACACGACCTGAGCCATCTCGTCGGCGTTGAGGGCCGCGTGCCCTTTGCCACCCGCGTGGGCCTCCTCCCAGTGGTTCCGCTCCCGGTCGAGCAGGTACGCGGACAGCGCCGAGGGGTCGGTCGGGGGCTGCTCGTTGCGGTCCAGGGCGTGCACCGCGGCCAGGGCGGCCATGTGGACGGTGAGCATGAGGCCGTAGCGCTCGTCGCCCAGGTCCGTGGGCACCTCGGCAGCCTCGTGGCCCCGGACTCCCAGAGCGTCGGCGAAGCGCCGGCGCGCAGCCAGGTACGCTGCGTGGCGGTCGTCGGCCGCACCGCCGGCGAGGGGCGACAGCAGCTGTTCGTCGGGGATCAGACCCCTGGCGCGCAGGCTGTCACGCAGGCTGCTCCACCACCCTGCGTTCGCCCGCGCGACCATCAGCAGGCGCAGCCGCCCCCGGAAGCGGGCGGCGACGTCCTCAACGACCGTCTTCATCACGCCGACGGGCCACCGCTCGGTGTAGTCGACAACGACAAGCGCCGGCCGGCCAGGGGCCTCGACACCCGGCGAGGCGAGGCTCGTCCCGCCGGGCGTCGCTTCCCATCTGGACCAGTCCGAGGGCAGCTCGGCCGCCAGCTCCAGCACCAGTCGCGTCTTGCCCTGGCCCCCGGGGCCGTGCAGCAGGCGGGCGGCCCGGTCCGGCCCGGCGGGGTCGGTGCACCAGCGCACCAGCTCCGCCACCTCCTGCGCCCGGCCGGTGAACGGCACCTGCCGATTCCTGGCGAGCAGCAGCCCGCTCGGGCTGCCGGTCCAGCGCCCGCCGGGCGGAGCCGTCCGGCCGTCCGGCAGGGGAGTGATCCGGTACGCGGCGGTGCCTTCGTAGCGGTTGATGACGTTGGTGGCTCCGTCGCCCGTACTGGCGATGCCGTTGTTCACGTCGGCGAAGATCGAGCCGGTCGCGGCCGGGTCGGGCGGCGCCTCTGCAGGCGCCGGCCCGGAGCGCTTCCGGTATCTGCTCATCGCGGCTGGTTCTGAATGTTGACCGTGCGGCGGCCGGTGCTGGCGATCCCCGGGTTGTCCTGGGTGAGGCGGACCGCCCCGGACCCCTGGGGAGTGCCCGCGGCGGTGCTGGACTCGGGGGCGGCCTGGAGCAGGCCCGGTGGCGGCTCACCGGCGCCCTGCCAGTTGCGGGTGTCATCGCCCGTGCTGACGATACCCTTGTTCGCGCCCTCCACGATCACCTCACCGGTGCTCGGCGACTGCGGCGCACCGGAGTGGGCCTCGCCCTCGCCGTCCGTCGCGGATCGCTCCCCGGGGGGCGGCGCGGTCGCATACACCTTGGCCCACAGGCCGACGACCCCGCCGGCAACGCTGCCCGCAGTGACGCCCCAGAGCGTGCGCCAGTCAGGCGTTTTGACCAGGCGCACCGGAATGCAGCGCGTCACCAGCAAGCCGACGACCAGACAGACCACCACGGCCAGCAGTAGGCCCACCAGCCAACGCAGAACTTTGCGGCGCATGCTGCCTCCTTGCCCGCTGCTCGTGCTCAAGGCCCATTGTGACACCCGTTCGGCCCAATGAGGTGACGGGGGGTCAGAGCGACCGCCGCTACTGGGGCGTGGTCCCGCGTACGGCGTCAGTGCCAGGATGATCGACCACAGCCAGGCGCCGCTGTCCGCCCTGATCACCGAAATCTCCGGGCGCCCAGCGACAGCCGCCCCGACCGCGAGGCACACGTCCGCGCCGCACACGAGGGACCATGGCGACGACCACCTGGGACGAGATCGCGCGCAGCCGCGCCGCCCAGGGCGGCCGAGGCCCGACAGCTACGACGATCAGGGCCAGGGACCGACGACACCCTGTAGGCGGATCATCCCTCCTCTGCCGTGTTCGGGGCGGCGATGTGCATGCCATCGGCGCCGATCTGGTCGAGCCGGTCCCGGATCCACATCGCCGCAGTACAGTCCAAGACGTACCGGGCGATCAATCTCGCGGCGACCGGTCGCTACGTGAAGATCGAGGCGGATGGAAGCACCGCTTGGACCACGACCAATGAAGCCGAGGTGCGTGGACCGTAATGCTTCCGCAACACACCACCACCGGCGGTCGGGGGCGGACACGGTCGACCGGGGTGGCCCTGGCCGCGTGTGGCCTGGCGGTCCTCGGGCTCACGGCCTGCGAGCCCAGTTCCCAACTCACCATCCACAACGAACTGAAGGAGCAGGTCCGGATCAGTCACCTTGCTGTCGGAAGGCCCGGAGCAACGGCCGTCAGCGAGAACCCCGGCGTTGTACTCCCGGGGGCGAGGAACCCGTGGGCGATCAACCTCGGTATTTCCAGTGGATGCCACGATGACATCGAGTACATCGCGACGACGCCGTCCGGGAAGACCTACACCTACGGTCCGCCGGTGTGCGTGGGCGGGACCTGGACCGTCAAGGACGGCTCGGGTTCGTCCGGAGGGTAGCTGACCGCTGCTGCGACTTCGGCGGAGTCGGTGGCCGGGCCACCGCGACGTGGCTCCCGGCGGTCGAACCGGCATCAATTCGTACTGGAGGCACCGTCCTTGTTGCCGTCGCCCGGGCCGCCGCGAGCAGTGGCAGGGCTTTCCGGCGCGGGGCGTTGCTGGGCACGACACCGATGTGAGCCACTGACGACCCCGCGGCCCCCGCAGTAGCACCGGATGCCCGGCTCAGCGCGAAGCGCCCGCCCCGCAGTTACCCGCGTGAGCTGAAGGTCACCCAGCCCCGGCACGCCAAGCGCGGCTCCGCCTGGGACACCGGCCATGGTCGAACGGAACGCGGTCGCGACTGCGAAGGCCACGCCGACCTGCACGGACGGAACTCCGGCAGGGGGTCACGGCAGTCACGGGCCGGGTTCGGTGGCTCCTCCACCTTCGTGTTGGGGCCGTGCGACCTGCCCGCTGGTCGATCTCCGGCCATCGGGGTCCTGGCCGACCGAGCGGGGGCCGGGCGTGTGGCTGGCCCCTTCGCGGGACCCCGGAGGAGTGTCGGCCGCTGCGCCCAGGAGGAGGTACAGGTCGGGTCCGGCGGGCCGTACAGGCAAGCGCGCGCGGCTCTGCAGGACGACGCCGAGGACACCGGTCGCCACGAACATCACTGCGGCGAGCAGTAGACAGTAGAACCCGAAATCCGAATGGACGGGCATGTCCCTCCGCTCTTCGGAGAAGGCCCCGACCCTGACGTCGGTCCTGTAGTAGTACGGCTGGAACAGCGCCGCGTTCACCATCAGGAGGACCAGGGCGGCGACGCCGTACCACGCAGACCAACGGGCGCCTGCCCGCATGGGGTCCTCCATGGCGGAAGCCGGCAGTCGGCGCTCGGGCGATGCCGTGCGCACGGGCACGTACGCGGCGGAGCCGAAGCTGATCCACCTCGAAGCCCCCCGCCAGTCCCTGCGGGACGGAGGCGCCCACCTCCCGCGCAACGCCCCGAACCACTGCCCACCGGCGACCAGCAAGTAGAGGGGGCCGATCAGGCCGAACCACGGATCGGTCCACGCACTGTAGGTGAAGCCGCTCCCGTCCAGCGGCGACACTGCCCCCAACCACGGCGTCACCAGGCTCAGTAACGCCGCCGGCATCGCCGCTACGAACCCCCAGGCCCACCAGGGCGCCCAAGCGAGCCCCTGCTCCGCCGCCGAGCCAGGCCCGGGCTCAGACGGCCCAGGAGGGGCGGGAGCAACGTGCCCATCAGCCATGGCGCTCTCCAAAGGCTCAACCCGCCGTCACCAGTCAGGTGAGGCAAGCAAATCCATCGGCCGCCCGGGAGAGCCGCCCCCGATCGACAGCCCCGGCCGCACGCCGGTGATGCTAACGCATCCCAGTCTGCGATGGCTGATCTGCTGATGGTTGGTCATTTCAGCTGCCACGCTGCCCTGTAGGTGTCATGAACCCCCTTCCAGGCCGGCCCTGGCCGCGGGTTGGCACGCGTGCGGGGTGCCGCGGAGTGCGGGGCGCGGGATGGCCGATGCTCGTTGCGCGGGGGTGCGGATCGATGCCGGCAGCGGTCAGGATCTCCCGGACCGTGGAGGAGGCGATCGGATGCCCCAGGCGGGCGAGTTCGCTCTGGATCCGCCGGTGGCCCCACTGGGGGACGGTCACGGCATGGGAGTGGGGTCGGCCGGGCGGCGACCGGTATGAGGGCGGCTAAGGTTGTGGCGTACCCGGACGCCGTGGACGAGACGGTCCTGGAGCCGGGCGTGGCGGAACTGGTAGACCGCGCCGACCTGGCGCAGGACGCCCCGCTCGTGGGCGTCCTTCAGGAATGCGGCCGCTGCCCAGGGCAACTGTCCCGTCAGCGGGAGCCAGATGCGACCGAAGACCACCCACTGGCCCCAGCCGGTCAGGGCCAGCGCGCCCCCGACCGCGATGACGGTGCCGGCCACGATCCCGAATTCAACTCCCTGAGCAGCACCCTGGAGGAGCCCGTTGACGGTCCCCAGCGCGATTCCGCTGACGAGGCCCGTCACCAGGAACTGGGCCAGGACTGTTGTGCGATTCGCGTTCAGCAGCGCAAGGGGGCCTTCGGCGGCCTCCGTCCTTATCGGAGCTTCCAACCAGGCGAGCAGGGCCATCGTGAGGCTCAGCAGCAGCACGCACGCGAGCGTGCCGACCAGTCCGGCTACGAACCCTGCCAGCAGCGCGTTCACCAGTCCGCCGGGGAGCCTGTCCCAGAGGTCGAAGATGATCCCGTCCGAGGCCACGAGTCCGCCCAGGCCCACGAATCCGCCCGCCGCTCCGAGGACCAGCCCGTCCCTGAACCTGAGGGCGAAGGCCTTCCGTACCTGCTGCGGTTTGTGCCAGGAGGCTCCCCTGATCCGCAGCCGTACCCGTGACGGCTCGACCGCTCCGAGCCTGAGCCGCAGTGTGTGGATGAGCGCGAACGCCGCCCCCACCACTGTCGCGCGGGCGCCGATGAGCTCCAGGGCGAACGGGAACGGGACCCCCATGCCGGTCCACAGGAGCACCGTGGCCGCCATGAGACTGTCTGTCACTGCGAAGGTCAGCCCGACCACGAGCCCGACTACGAGAACGCGCTGGATTCGGCCCAGGGCGGCGCCGATCTCCCACCAGGCGAGCTCGCGGCTGTTGCCTCTCCGCCTCAGATGGTCCGCCAGGTAGCCGAGCACGTGTTGGGCGCGTTCCGGGTCCCAGCGGGACGGGTCATCGGGCCTGGCGTACACGGTCGGGACGAAGCGGTCGAGGAGGTGGTTCTCCAGGGCTCCGGCGCTGAGGAGCGGTTCCTTGAGCAGCTCCGAGGAGCGGCGGCCGGAGCCGCCGCTGTACACGGTCCGGGCGATGCCGACCATCAGCGGGGTGCTGAGTACTTCGGTGAGGCTGGTGCTCGCAGGGCTTCCGGGGCGCTGGCGCAGTTCGTCCAGGACGGGATCCCACGCGCGCTCGTTGGCGCGGGAGAGGTAGGCGGTCGCCTTGTCCAGGGGGAGGCCGAGCAGTTCGACGGCTGCTGCGCAGGACAGCGGACCCGTGCGTGCTACGGCGTCCTCATACTCTTTGCGGCGGCTGGTCAGCAGCAGGGGCAGGTCGGATGTCCTGCTGAGTTCTGCCAGTGCCTTCAGACGCAGTTCTCCAGCGATCTCGTCGAACCCATCCAGGATGGGCAGGATGCGGCGGTCCTCGACCAGCTCGGCTGCCATCGGCGCCGCCAGACCCGCGTGGTCGCGCAGCAACTGGCGGGTCATCCACTTCTTCAGCGGGACGGTCGGGTTCCAGGACCCGATACTGAAGACGACCGGGACGGCCCGGGTGTGTTCGCGAGTCCCGTCCTCCTTCTGTTTCGCCAGCAGATCCAGGGCGAACCGCTGCGTCAGCACGCTCTTGCCAGAGCCTCCGGGGCCCAGCAGCACCAGGCGGTGAGACGGGATCCTCTCGTACACCGCGCAGAGGTCCCCGCGCCCGTTGGTCAGATCGAGAGGTTCAGCTGGGTCCGTGAGCGGGACCTTGCGGATGGCTGCCCACTGGGCGGTCAGCTCCAGCGGTGCTGCCTGCCACAGCACGGGCAATCGGACAGGTGCGCTCATCTGCAGCTTGTCCTCCTCCGCTGCGAGGCGCCGACGGACCAGCTTCGCCAGTTCAGCTGCTGCCGCGTCCTGCTCGTCCGTCTGCAGTTGCGGAAGCACCGTGACGTTCACGATGTCCCCGGTGTGGACCACGCTGTTGGTGATCTCCATTGCGCTGACCGCTCGATCGCCCGAGGCCGTGACGGCGGTGTGGGCCGGCCCGTGTCCCTCGGGTTCGGGTGGGGTGGGCACGGTCACGTGCCAGCAGGGCGGGAGTCACCGGTGGTGATCGATCCGTTGGCCGTCTGGACCGCCACCGAGCGGGAGCCGGAGGCGGTGATGGTCACCGTGGCCTGCGCAGCGGCCGGGCGGGGCCAGGCCGCGATCTCGGCGGCGAGGTCCGGATCGCCCCGCAGGGCGTCGCCGACCGCGACGCGCAGCAGCGCCTGCAGATCGTCATCGGCCAGGCACCCGGCAAGCCTGTCGACGGCGCCAGCCACGGTACCGGGGCCGCTGTCGGTGCCGCGGGTCAGGCGGCGGATCAGGCGCTGGCCCAGGGAGACCGTGGCATCGGCGGCCTGCTCCTCAGCGCGGGTCAGCACGGCGGCACCGTAGGCGCCCACGGCTGCTGCCATGTACGGCGTGATCTCCTGCGCAAGCGTGACGGCATCGACCACGGTGCTCCCCCCACAACCCGGGTTCTGGGCGTGCGCCGCCTGCTGCGGTGCACCGCCCGGGCGTTCAGGGTAGCCACAGCCATTCCACGCAGTGGTGCCGTTGCTCAGATCTATGGCACTGTTCCTGCCTGATGCCGGGGAAAGCGTGTCAGCGGCCTGATCCGCCGGCTCCGCGAACCGGCCAGGTGATCATTTGTCAGACAGGCTCTAGCCCGGCTGGGAGAGCTCGCCGGCGGTGCCGTGCCGCAGAGGGCGCGTCGTCCGGTCGGGGGAGGACGGTTGCCCGCTTCCGCCCCCGGTGGCGGTGGGCCGCCCCCGCCCGACGTACAGGTAGGCGCCCAGCGCGGCGACCAGGCAGGCCGCCGCGCCCACCGCCAGTCCGATCCGGGGATCGGTCAGCGAGATGACCACCCCGATCAGTGGTCCGCCGATCGGGGTGGTCCCCTGGAAGGCCACCTGCCACAGCGCGACCACCCGGCCGCGCATCTCCGGCCGCGCGGCCAGCTGCACGGTCGAGTTGCCGATGGCGATGAACGAGACGCTCGCCCAGCCGACGAACAGCATCGCGGCGTAGGCGAGGGCCAGCGCCGGAGCGAACGCGGTGACGAGTATCCCGAGGCCGAAGCCGGTGGAGGCGACGATCATGGGCCGGATCCCGGTGCGCCCCCGGGCTGCGGTGAACAGTCCGCCGATCACCGCACCGATGCCCATGGCTGCGGTCATGAACCCGTAGGTCTCCGAGTTGCCGTGGAAGGTGTGCGAGGCGAGCACCGGCAGCGACACCTGGAACTCGTAGGCGAGCAGCCCGACCAGGCCCATCATCGCCAGCGGCACGGCGATCGAGGGGACGCCCGCCGCATAGCGCAGTCCCTCGCGCAGCTGTCCGGCCACCCTGGGCGCGGGCGGGCTCGGCCGCAGCGCGGAGCGGTCCATCAGCAGCAGGGAGGCGACCACCGCGACGAAGCTGGCGGCGTTCAGCAGGAAGCACACGCCGGTACCGACGGTCGCGATCAGGATGCCGCCGAGTCCGGGGCCGACCGCCCGGGCAGCGTTCACGGTGACCGAGTTCAGCGTGATCGCGTTGCGCAGCTCGTCCTTGCCGACCATCTCCCGCACGAAGGACTGCCGGGCGGAGTTCTCGAAAGCGTTGTTCAGCCCGAGGACCACCGCCAGCAGGCAGACCTGCCAGAACCGCACGGTGTCGAGAACCACCAGCAGGCCCAGCACCAGCGCCTGGACCCCCATCGCGACCTGGAGCCAGATCATCAGCCGACGTTTGTCGGAGCGATCCGCGATCACTCCGCCGTAGGGCCCCAGGAGCAGCACCGGCAGGGTCTGCAGGGCGACGGCCAGGCCCAGGTCAGTACTCGAATGGGTGAGCTGCAGCACCAGCCAGGACTGCGCCGTCATCTGCATCCAGGTGCCGATGAGCGAGACGGACTGGCCGGTGAAGTAGAGACGATAGTTCGGGATCCTGAGCGAGGAGAACGTCACCCGCCAGAACCCGCCGGACTGCTGAGCCACTGCCACCCTTCCCTGGCGACGGGGCGCCCGCTGCCGCGGTCAGCCTACCCACGTCGGTCCCGCCACCGTCGCCGCCCCCACCACCATCACCACCGTGTCGGGGAACCCCGGCGGCGTCTCCCAGTAGGGGTCACCGAGCGCCGTGGCGCGGTGGAGTGCGCCGCTCCGCCCTCCGGCAGAGGCGAGTGCGAGCAGCCCGGCCGCGCCGGCGAAGGCGGTACTCAGCCGCCGCCGACCAGCTCGGAGAGCCCCCTGCGGTCGGCACGGTCCAGCTTGTCCAGCAGGCTGGCCACGTGCTTCTCCACTGTCCGTGGGGAGATGAACAGCAGCTTGGCGATCTCCGGGTTGCCCCGGCGTTCGCCGAGCAGCATGAGTACTTCGAACTCACGGGCGGTGACGCCGCGGCTGGAGAACTGCGCGGGCACGGCGCTGTTGCCGGTCCGGCGCTGCATCACCCGGGCACCCGTCTTGCGCAGCAGCGTGCGGCAGGCCCCGGCGATGCCGGCCACATCGGCGCTGTGGAAGTGCTGCTCGGCGGCGCGCAGCCAGTCGACCGGCTCACCCCACCCGTCGGCGAGCGCCGCCTCGGCGACCAGCCGCAGGGCGAGATGGCGGGCCATCGGGTAGGGGGCCGCCGCGGCCTGGGCCTCGGCCATCTTCACCGCCGCCAGCGGATCACCTTCCCGGCCCAGCAGCACCGCCTCCGCCGCCAGCACGAACTGCAGGTTCCAACGCAGGTGGGAGGCCTCGGCGGCGCGGGTCTCGGCGAGCTCCGCCCGACCTGCGCGGTCGGCCAGCACCTCCAGCAGCAGGCCCAGTCCGTAGCGGCCCGACTGGTAGTAGATCGTCGGGTGCGTGCGCTCCCACTCGCGGATGCGCGCCATCTCCGCCTCCGCGCCCGGCCGGTCCTCGCCCAACAGTGCGCAGATGGCGCGGTGGCCGAAGACGACCGGAGCGTGGAAGGACTGCTCCCCACCGAGCCGGCGGAACTCGGCCAGCATCCGGCGCATCCCCTCCTGGCGCCCCTGGTGCGCCTGGACCGCGATCTTGATGACCAGGGAGAACTGCGCCTCGCTCTCCTGGTGCATCCGGGTCGTCGATTCCAGCAGCTGTTCGGCCAGGCTCTCGGCCTGACCGAACTCGCAGAAGAGCACCTGTTGCATCGCCACGGTGGCGTCCGCCTGCGCTCCGGCGGTGATCGCGCCCAGGCTGAGGGCTGCTTCACGGGCGAGCATGATCTGCTCGGTGTCCCCGGTGCGCATCAGTTCGTTGGTCGCCAGCCGGATCTGCGCCCGCAGCCGCCAGATCGGCAGCCCGTACGCGTCCGCGGTCGCGAACATGCTGCGCAGATGGACGTCCGCGTCCTCGAAGCTGCGCCGCCGGGCGAGCAGGGCGAGCACCTGACGGCCCTGGCAGGCGGTGGCCGGCAGGGGGATCTCCTCGGCGATCCGTACCGCCCGCAGCGCCAGTGCCTCGGCCCGGGCCGCACGGTCGTCGCCCTGGTTGTCGGCCAGCGTGAACAGGTGCGCCTCGACCACGTCCAGCGGTGCGAATTGGGCCGGTGACGGCGATTCGGCCAGCAGCCTGCGGGCGATGGCCACCTGCTCTGCGGCCTTCTCCCAGTGGCCGCCGACCACGCAGACCCAGGCCAGCCGGGTCAGCAGTTCGGCCCGCTGGGCCGGTGCGAGCAGCGTGGAGCCGTAGAGGTCGACGCCCCGGCGCAGTGCCTGATCGACGTCGCCGGCCTCCGTCAGGGCGTAGAGCAGCGACTCCAGCGCCTCGGCGCGCTGGACCGCGTGGGACTGGGCCGGGATCAGCTCGATCGCCCGGTTCAGCAGGCGTTCGGCCGAGGCCGCCGCGCCGTCGGCCAGGGCCCTGCGTCCGGCCACCGCGAAGAGCAGTCCTGCGGCGGGCTCGTCGCCGGCCGTGAGCCGCAGCGTGGCGGCCAACTGGCACAGTTCGCCGGGCATGTCGGGGTAGAGCGACTCCACGGCTGCCGCCGCGGCGGCAGCCAGGGACCGGCGCTTGGCGGGCATGACCTGGATGGCGAAGGCTTCGGCGGTCCACGCGTTGCGGAAGGTGCACCAGTCGGGCGAGCTGCGCGACGGCTCCAGCAGCTGTGCCTCGGAGCCGACCTGGACGAGGGTGTAGAGCTCGTCGTCGGACAGGCCGCACATCTGCTGGAGTACGTCCAGCGGGAACCGTCGCCCGATGACGGAGGCGGCTTCGAGGGCGTGGTGCCACTGGGGTCCCAGCCGCCGGGCGCGGTCGATCACGCTGGCGGCCACCGTGGACGGGACGTTGCGCGGCACGCCGTCGACGACCTGCCATCCGGCGCCGGAGCGGACCAGCGCTCCGGCGTCGATGCCGCCGCGCAGCAGCTCCTCCACGACGAAGGGGTTGCCGTCGGCGCCCTGGGTGAGCCATCGCAGCAGGCTCTCCGGCAGCTCGTCGGCGGCGACGCCGAGCGACGCGGCAGCGAGCTCGCAGACCTGATCGTCGGTGAGTGGACGGAGCTCCATCAGCTGTGCCGCACGGTCGCGCGCGCTGGACTGGGCCAGGCTCAGTGCGGGCGAGGGTGTGGACCGGATGGTGGCCAGCAGCAGGACCGGCTGCCCGGACAGGTTGTCCACCAGGTACTCGAGGATGCCCATGGTCTCGGCGTCGCAGTCCTGCAGGTCGCTCAGGCAGATCAGGGCTCCGCGGCCCCGGCCGACGACGCTCAGCAGTCGCAGGATCGATTCTGCAAGCACGATCGGGGAGTCGTCCTCCCGGTGTCCCGCGCCCTCGCTCCACTCGGGGATCAGCCGGCCCAGGGCGGCCCGGTACGGAGCCAGCGCAGGGTCGTCCGGCACTCCACCGGCGCGCATCAGCGAGAACAGCGCCTCGGTGAGCGGACGGAAGGGAACCGTCGCGCCGGCCTCGGTAGCCCTGCCCCGGAGCACGGCCATCCCGCTGCGGGTTGCGTCGGCGATGCACTCGTGGACGAGCCGGGACTTACCGAGGCCGGCTTCGGAGACCACGAAGACAGTTCCGCCGTGTCCGGTTCGGGCACCGGACAGAGCGTTGTGAAGAGCACTCAGTTCTGCTGCACGACCGACCACACTCGGTGACGAAACCTGCACGCTGGCACATTACCCCCAAACCCCTGATCGCACCCCTGTTCGGCCGAACTTGTGCGAGTCAGGGGGCCGGCGGCGGCTCGGGGGTCCCCACCGTCCCCGTCAATCGCACCACGGGTCAGCCGAACGGCAGGGGGCGGACGGAGAGCACGCCCTCGCGCGGTGTCAGCGGCATGTCCACCGACAGCAGGGCCTCCAGGTACTGCTCGCGGCGGATCGGCGAAGTGCCGAGCGCCGCTGTGTAGTCGTGCAGGACCTGAAGGTCGATCAGGTCCGCCTGGCCGAGCAGCCGGCGACTGAGGTCGGCGAAGGCCACCCGGGTCGCCCGCGGGCGTCGTTCGAACGCCGAGTCGACGCTGAAGACATTGCCCATGCCGATCCCGAAGAGGCCTGCGATCAGTCTGTCCTCGGACCAGACCTCGATGCTGTGCGACCAGCCGGCCCGGTGCAGGGCGATGAGCGAGGCACGGAGGTCGTCCGTGATCCAGGCGGCGTCGGCTTCGGCCCGGCAGGCGTCGAGGACCTCGGCGAAGGCGTGGTTGCCGGTGACGATCCAACGCGGGCCGTCGGACCGGCTGTGCCGCAGGTGCCCGGCCAGCTGGATCGACCCGACCCGCACCACTGGCCGCTCGGCCGGGTTCCACCAGGTGACCGCGTAGCCGTCATCGCTCTCGGCCGCAGGGAAGGCGGTGATCCGCCGGTCGGCGACATGCTGTTCGTAGAGGGTCCGCCTGGTGACTCCGGCCTGGACCGGCTGCTGCCGGGGGAAGGGGAAGGCGCCGTGGCGGTGGGCCTCCAGCAGGCGGTGGGGCTCGGTGGAGCCGCCGACCGCGATGGGTAGGTCGAGCGCGGCTGCGGAGAGATCGACCTGCTCCCAGGCCATCTCGCCCTTCAACGTGGGTCCTTCATGATCTTGTCCAAGGGATTGAGTGTGCGGATCGTCCAAGGCGGTGCCGTCGATCAGCCGTTGGCGGTGCCGCCGTCGGCCGGGGCGACGGTGCTGGTGGGCGCCGGAGTGGGGGTGGTGCCGTCCGCCTGGATGACGCAGGACTGGGCGCGGCCCGCGCAGTGGGCGGTCGTGCCGAGCGATGCCACCGTTGCTCCGGTGAGCGCCGCGAAGCCCAGGACCGTCATCGCCACGATCGACCGGGCCCGGGTCCAGGTGTTGTTCGCCATGTCCGTGTCTCCCTCATCCGCTTGTCCGCCTGCTGATGGACACAGCCTGGCCGCGGCGGAGGAGGGGGTCATACGTATGTCTCACCCATATTTGCGGGACGCGTACGCATTCGCCCACCCATGCCGTCCCGGAGTGGGTGGCTGCGACTCGGCCACGGCTCTGGCAGGGGCCGGAGCCTCATTGCCCGGGCGGCCCGCCGGGCCGGCGGAGTCCGCTGCAGAGGGGGCCGTAGCCGGTACGTGCCCGGTACGTGCCCGGTCCGGAACATGGGTGTCCGGTACGCATGTACGCCGTATCGGAAGCCCGTTGACTCTCTCCCAGCAGGCGAGCCGACCGGGGAACACACTGGGAGCGTAGAAAATGCTGACCACTCTGGGGATTGATTCCGTGGCCAAGAGCGTCTATCTGGCGATGGTGGCCCAGCCGCACGCGGAGATACCGAAGCTGGCCGAGGAACTGGACGAGAGCGACGACGCGATCGCCGGGGCGCTGGAGCAGCTGGCGAACCTGTCGCTGGTCGCCCCGGGCGCCGGCGCCACCGGATGGCTGCCGGTGGCGCCCGAGTTCGGCCTCGCCTCACTGCTCGCCCGGCAGCAGGCGGATCTGGCCCGGCATCAGCTCCAGGTCGACGACAGCCGGCGGGAGGTCGCTCAGCTGCTGGCCAGCCACGGCCGCCGCTCGCAGGGGCAGGTCCCCGGGGTGGAGTGGCTCTCCGGTGAGGCGGCGGTCTGGCAGCGGGTCGCCGAGCTGGCCGACGGCTGCCAGGAGGAGGCGCTCTCCCTGGGCCCGACGGAGCGGTTGACGGAGTCGGTCATCGAGGCCGCCCGGCCGGTGGACGAGGCCCTGCTCCGGCGGGGCGCGCGGTCGCGCTCGATCCTGCTGGAGAGTGCCCGCAACGACAACTCCTCCATGCCCTACCTGCGGTGGAAGATGGAGGCGGTCGGCGGTGTGCGGATGCTGCCGTCGCTGCCGGTATGGATGATGATGATCGACCACCGGTATGCCGTCGTGCCGGTCGCCAACGGCCGCTCGGTCGTGGGCGGCCTGGTCTGCACCGCCGAGTCGATCATCAGCGCGTTCGCGGCGCTGTTCGCCACGCTGTGGAAGGAGGCACTGCCGCTGACCGAGGCCCGCCCGCGCACCGGCGGCCGGCTCTCGCTCCAGGAGCAGCACATCCTCCGGCTCTGGGCTCAGGGCCTCACCGATGCCTCCGCGGCGCGGCAGATGGACGTCTCGCTGCGCACGGTGCGTCGGCTCTCCGACAAGCTCACCGAGCGGTTCGGTGCCCACAGTCGGTTCCAGCTCGGGGCGATGGCGATCGCCGAGGGCAGCATCCGCGCCGAGGACATGATCTGACGGTCGGTCCGGGTCGCCATCGGCCAGTGGCCGGACAAGGGATGTCCGGCCACTGGCTGCGCTGTGCTCCGGCGCCGACCGGCCCTGACTGGTGCGGCTCTGACTGGTGCGGCCCTAACTGGCCCGGCCGAACTGGGCCGAGAGCGAGGCCATCATGATCTCGGCCATGGCGGTGCCGAGTTGGGCCGGGGTGGGATTGCTGAAGAGGGTGCGGACGGGGAGGTCGATGCCGAGCGTCTTCCGGATGCGGCTGGTGACCTGGGTGGCGAGCAGGGAGTGCCCGCCGAGTTGGAAGAAGTTGTCGTGGATGCCGACGGGGTCGATGCCGAGCAGGTCGGACCAGATGGCGGTGAGTGCCCGCTCGACCGGGGTGCGCGGTGCGGTGTAGGCGGCGTCCAGTTCGGGCCGCTGGTGGTCGGGGGCGGGGAGGGCCTTGCGGTCGATCTTTCCATTGGGGGTCAGCGGCATTCGGTCCAGGACGACGAACGCCGCCGGGACCATGTAGTCGGGCAGGTGGCGCTGCAGGTGCGCGCGCAGCTCGCCGGCGGTCGGCCCGGACGGGTCGCTGCCGGGGGCCGGGACCAGGTACCCGACCAGGCGCTTGCCGCCGGGGGCGTCCTCGTGGACGACGACGGTGACGGCGGTGATGTCCGGGTGGGTGAGCAGGGTGGCTTCGATCTCGCCCAGTTCGATCCGGAAGCCGCGCAGCTTGACCTGGTTGTCGATCCGGCCCAGGAACTCCAGCTGCCCGTCCGGACGCCGGACGACCAGGTCGCCGGTGCGGTAGACGCGCCGGGTCGAGCCGTCGTGGCCCCGGTACTCGGGGAACTTCTGCGCGGTCAGCTCCGGCTGGTGGAGGTAGCCGCGGGCCAGCCCGGCGCCGCTGATGAGGAGCTCGCCGGGGACACCGACGGGGACCGGGCGGTTGTGCCGGTCCACCACGTGGACCTGGGCGTTGGCCATCGGGCGGCCGATCGGGGGGAGCGGGTCGCCGGGGGTGACCTCGGTGGAGGTGGCCAGCACGGTCGCCTCGGTGGGCCCGTAGAGGTTGACGACCCGGAACGGCAGGCGGACTCCGGCCGGCAGGCGCAGCTGGTCGCCGCCGGTGGCGATGTACTCGATGCTGCTGCCGTCCCAGGGGAGGGCCGCGAGGGCCTCCAGCATCGGGGTGGACAGGAAGGTGCCGCGGATGTGCTGGTCCTGGAGCCACTGCTGGAGCAGGGTGGGGGAGAGGCGGACGGAGTCGGTGGTGATGCAGCAGGTGGCTCCGGCGGCCAGGGCGGGCCAGAGCTCCAAGGCGGAGGCGTCGAAGGCGACCCCGGCGAGCAGGGCGACCCGGTTCCCCGGTTCCAGCGCGAAGGTGTCGAGCGTCCAGTGGACGAGGTTGACGAGGCTGCGGTGCTCGATCTGGACGCCCTTGGGCCGGCCGGTCGAGCCTGAGGTGTAGATGACGTAGGCCAGGTTGTCCGGTCCGGCGGCGGGGACGGGGTTGCCGGTGCCGTCGGTTGCGGGCCAGTCCTGGTCGACCAGCAGCCGGGGCACGCCGGACGGGAGCCGGTTCGCGTGGTCGGTGTGGGTGATGACCAGGGGCGCGGCGGTGTCCTCGATCATGTAGGTGAGACGGTCGACGGGGTTGCCCGGGTCGAGCGGGACGTAGGCGGCACCGGCCTTGAGGATGCCGAGGACGGCGCAGAGCAGTTCAGGGCTGCGGTCCAGGCAGACTGCGACCAGGCTGTCCGGAAGGACTCCGAGCCCGCGCAGGTGGTGCGCCAACTGGTTCGCGCGCTCGTTGACCTGGCGGTACGTCAGGATCGTCCCGGGGCTGTGCACGGCGACGGCGTCAGGGGCGGAGGCCACCCGCTGCTCGAAGAGCTGGTGGACGGTGGCGGTGTCGGGGTAGCGGGCGGCGGTGCGGTTCCACTCGACGGTGAGCTGCTGCCGCTCCGGCTCGGTGAGCATGTCCAGCTCGGACAGCGGGGCCCCCGGTGTCGCCGTGGCAGCAGCCAGCAGCGACCGGAAGTGTCCGACCAGACGGGTCACCGAGGCCTGGTCGAAGAGGTCGGTGCGGTACTCGACCGAGGCCCGTAGATCGCCCGCCGCTGCGTCGTGGACGGTGAGGGTCAGGTCGAACTTGGCGCTCGGAGCAGTGACCGTCCGGGGTTCGACGGTCAGTCCGGGGAGGTCCCAGGCGTGGGTGTCGGGGGTGTTCTGGAGGACGAACATGGTCTGGAAGAGGGGGTTGCGGGAGAGGTCGCGGTCGGGGGCCAGTTCTTCCACCAGTCGTTCGAAGGGCAGGTCCTGGTGGTCGTAGGCGCCCAGCGCGGTGTCCTTGACCCGGTCCAGTAGCTCGGTGAAGGTCGGGTCGCCGGACAGGTCGGTGCGCATGACCAGGGTGTTGACGAAGAATCCGATCATGTCCTCGATCTCGGCCCGGTTCCGGCCCGCGATCGGCGTCCCCACCGCGATGTCCTCCTGACCGCTGTACTTCGACAGCAGCAGCTGGAACACCGACAACAGCGTCATGAACAGACTCGCGCCACTGCCGGCGGCAGCCTCCCGCACCCGCTGCGCGATGTCGGCCGGGATGGTGAACAGCACGGTTCCGTCGTCGATGCGCTCTGCGGACCGCCGGTGCTGGTTGGGCAGTTCGAGGGGTTCCAGGCCGGTGAGGTGGTCGCGCCAGTAGCCGAGCTGCCGGTCCAGGGTGTCGCCGGTCAGCCACTGCCGCTGCCAGAGCGAGAAGTCGGCGTACTGCACCGGCAGCGCGGGCAGCACGGCCTCCCGCTGCTGGAGGGCGGCGCTGTACAGCTCCCGCAGTTCACGCGCCAGGATGGCCTCGGACCAGCCGTCGGCGACGATGTGATGGACCGTCAGCATCAGGTACTGGTCCTCGTCGGCGAGTCGGACCACGTCCGCGCGCAGCAACGGTCCGGCCGCCAGGTCGAACGGTCGGCGGCCCTCGGCCGCGACGAGCTGCAGGGCCGCGGCCTCGCGGGCGTCGGCGTCCGCGATGTCCCGCAGATCGTGCAGGGCGGGGGCCAGTGGCCCGGGCGGGTCGATGAGCTGCGCGGGCCGGCCGCTGTCGTCGGCGACGAACCGGGTCCGCAGGATCTCGTGCCGGGCCACCAGCGCGCTGAGCGCGGTCGCCAGCGCGTCGGTGTCGAGCAGGCCCTTGACGCGGAGCACGAAGGGGATCAGGTACTCGGCGCCTCCGGGCTTCAGCTGGTCGAGGAACCAGAGGCGTTGTTGGGCGAAGCTGAGGGGGGTGGGGTGTGGGTGTGGGTGGGGTGAGGGGTGTGGGGTGGTGGTTTGGGTGGGTGGGTGGTGTGGATGGTGGTGGCGAGTTGGGCGGGGGTGGGGTTGGCGAAGAGGGTGCGGAGGGGAGGTCGATGCCGAGGGTTTTGCGCAGGCGGCTGGTGACCTGGGTGGCGAGGAGGGAGTGTCCGCCGAGTTGGAAGAAGTTGTCGTGGATGCCGATGGGGTCGATGCCCAGGAGGTCGGTCCAGATGGTGGTGATGGTGGTTTCGGTGGGGTTGGTGGGGGCGGTGTAGCCGGTGTCGAGGTCGGGGCGGTGGTGGTCGGGGGCGGGGAGGGCTTTGCGGTCGATTTTTCCGTTGGGGGTGAGCGGGAGGGTGTCCAGGGTGGTGAAGGTGGCGGGGACCATGTAGTCGGGGAGGTGGTGCTGGAGGTGGGTGCGCAGGTCGGTGGTGGTGGGTGCGGTGCGGTCGGTGGGGACGAGGTAGGCGGCGAGGCGTTTGTCGCCGGGGGTGTCCTCGCGGACGGTGACGACGGCGGCGGTGACGGCGGGGTGGGTGAGCAGGGTGGCTTCGATCTCGCCGAGCTCGATGCGGTAGCCGCGCAGTTTGACCTGGTTGTCGATGCGTCCGACGAACTCCAGCTGTCCGTCCGGGCGCCACAGGGCCAGGTCCCCGGTCCGGTAGACCCGGTGGCTGGTCCCGGCGATCACCCGCTCGGTGAACCTCTCCCGCGACAGCTCCGGCTGGTTGAGATACCCCCGCGCCAACCCGGCTCCGCCGATGAGCAGTTCCCCGGGGATTCCCACCGGGACCGGGCGGTCGTGCCGGTCCACCAGATAGACGCTGGAGTTGGCGACCGGGCGTCCGATCGGCGGGACCGGGTCCCCCGGGGTGACCTCGGTCGAGGTCACCAGCACCGTGGCCTCGGTCGGGCCGTAGTTGTTGTAGACCCGGAACGGCAGCGGGGAGTCGGCCGGCAGGTGGAGTTGGTCGCCGCCGGTGAGGACGTAGTCGAGGGAGGTCGTGCTGTCCCAGGGAAGCGCGGCCAGGGCTTCGAGCATGGGCGTGGGCACGAAGGTGCCCCGGATCCCCTGCTCCTGGAGCCACTGCTGGAGCAGGGCGGGGGTGAGCCGGACGGTGTCGGTGGTGATGCAGCAGGTGGCCCCGGCGGCCAGGGCGGGCCAGAGCTCCCAGGCAGCGGCGTCGAAGCCGACCCCGGCGAGCAGGGCGACCCGGTCGCCGGGTGCGATGGCGAAGGTGGTGGCCGTCCAGTGGACGAGGTTGCCCAGGCTGCGGTGCTCGATCTGGACGCCCTTGGGCCGGCCGGTGGAGCCGGAGGTGTAGATGGTGTAGGCGAGGTCCTCCGGCCCGGCCCAGGGCTCGGGGTCGGTGACCGGCTGCCGGGCGACCACGGCCCAGTCCTGGTCGATCAGCAGCCTGGGGGTGGTGGCCGGCAGCCGGTCCGCATGCTCGCTGCGGGTGATCACCACCGGAGCGGAGGAGTCCTCGACCATGTAGCCGAGCCGGTCGGCGGGGTGGTCAGGGTCGAGCGGCACATAGGCTGCGCCGGCCTTCAGGACGCCGAGGAGCGCACAGATCAGCTCCGGGCTGCGGTCCAGGCACACGGCCACCAGCGCACCGGGGCCGACCCCCTGCGTGCGCAGCTGGTGTGCCAGCTGATTGGCCCGCTCATTGAGCCGACGGTACGTCAGTGACCGGCCGCCGTCGCGGACGGCGACCGTGTCGGGGTCGACCGCCACCCGCTGCTCGAAGAGCCGGTGCACGGTCGAGGTCTCGGGGTAGTCGGTGGCGGTGTCGTTCCAGTCGACCAGTATCTGCTGCCGCTCGGCGGCGGTCAGCAGCTCCAGCTCGGACAGCCGGGCCTGCGGGGTCGCGGCGACGGCCGCCAGCAGCGTCTGGAAATGTCCGGCCACGCGCTCCACGGTGGGCCCGTCGAACAGGTCGGTCGCGTAGACCAGGGTCCCGCCGAGGGAGCCGTCGCGCTGCTCGGTGAGGAACAGGGTGAGATCGAACTTGGCGTCCTGGGCCTCGACGCCGATGGGTTCGACGGTCAGTCCGGGGAGGCTCCAGGTGTGGGCGTCGGGGGTGTTCTGGAGGACGAACATGGTCTGGAAGAGGGGGTTGCGGGAGAGGTCGCGGTCGGGGGCGAGTTCTTCCACCAGTCGTTCGAAGGGCAGGTCCTGGTGGTCGTAGGCGCCCAGGGCGGTGTCCTTGACCCGGTCCAGTAGCTCGGTGAAGGTCGGGTCGCCGGAGAGGTCGGTGCGCATGACCAGGGTGTTGACGAAGAATCCGATCATGTCCTCGATCTCGGCCCGGTTGCGGCCGGCGATCGGCGTCCCCACGGCGATGTCCTCCTGGCCGCTGTACTTCGACAGCAGCAGCTGGAACACCGACAACAGCGTCATGAACAGACTCGCGCCGCTGCCGGTCGCGGTACTGCGCAGCCGACCGGTGAGCTCCTCGGGGACGGTGAACGTCAGTACCCCGCCATCACTGCTGCGGACCGGTGGGCGACGGCGGTCGGTCGGCAGCTCCAGCGGCTCCAGGCCCGTGAGCACACCGCGCCAGTAGCCCAGCTGGCGGTCCAGCAGGTCACCGGCGAGCCATTCCCGCTGCCGGACCGAGAAGTCGGCGTACTGCACCGGCAGGGCGGGCAGCCGGGCCCCGCGCTGCTCCAGCGCGGCCGCGTAGTGCTCGTGCAGCTCCCTGGCCAGGATGCCCTCCGACCAGCCGTCGGCGACGATGTGGTGCACGGTGACCAGCAGGTAGTGGTCCTCGTCGGCGATCCGGGCGAGCACCGCGCGCAGCAGCGGTCCGGTGGCCAGGTCGAACGGGCGGACGGCCTCGGTTTCGAGCAACCGCCGCGCCGCGCTCTCGCGCTCCGCGTCGTCGCCGACGCCGCGCAGGTCGTGCAGGCCGGCCGCCACGGGCCAGGGGCCGTCGACGATCTGCTGAGGACGGCCGTCCTCGTCGGCGACGAACCGGGTCCGCAGGATCTCGTGCCGGGCCACCAGTGCACTCAGCGCGGTCTCCAGCACGGCGGTGTCCAGCGGGCCGCGCACGCGCAGTCCGAAGGGGATCACGTACTCGGCGCTGCCGGGCGCCAGTTGGTCGAGGAACCAGAGCCGCTGCTGGGCGAAGGAGAGCGGCAGCGGGCCGTCCGTGCGCGGGGCCGGCGTGATCGCGCCGAGCCCGGCGCCGGCGTCCGCGCCGCCGACGGCGGCGGCGAGCAGGGCCGGCGTGGGTGCGTCGAAGAGGGCGCGGACCGGCAGGTCGACGCCGAGGTCCTGGCGCAACCGGGAGGTGACCCGGGTGGCGAGCAGGGAGTGCCCGCCCAGCTCGAAGAAGTTGTCGTGGACGCCGAGCGAGTCGATGCCCAGCACCTCGCACCAGATGGCGGTGACGGCGGCTTCGGTGGCGGTGGTGGGGGCGGCGTAGCCGCTGTCGAGGTCGGGTCGGTGGTGGTCGGGGGCGGGCAGGGCCCTGCGGTCGATCTTTCCGTTGGGGGTCAGCGGGAGCCGGTCCAGCGTGGTGAAGGAGGCCGGGACCATATGGCCGGGGAGGTCCCGCAGCAGGTGTGCGCGCAGGTCGCCGATGGTGGGCGCGGTCTCGTCGGCGGGGACGAGGTAGGCGGCGAGGCGCTTGTCGCCGGGGGTGTCCTCGCGGACGGTGACCACGGCGGCGCCGACGCCTGGGTGGGTGAGCAGGGTGGCTTCGATCTCGCCCAGCTCGATCCGGTAGCCGCGCAGCTTCACCTGGTCGTCGATGCGGCCCAGGAACTCCAGCTGCCCGTCCGGACTCCAGCTGACCAGGTCGCCGGTGCGGTAGACGCGGGCACCGGGCTCGGTGGAGAACGGATGCGCGACGAACCGGGCCTCGGTCAGCTCCGGCCGGTTGAGGTAGCCCCGGGCCAGTCCGGCCCCGCCGATGAGCAGCTCGCCGGGCACCCCGACCGGGACGGCCCGGTTGTGCCGGTCGACCACGTACACGGTGCAGTTGGTGATCGGTGCGCCGATCAGCGGGAGGCTCTCGCCGGTGGTGGTCCCGGCCGAGGTGACCAGGACCGTGCATTCGGTGGGCCCGTAGTTGTTGACCACCCGGAACGGCAGTGCGCCCTCCTCGGGGAGGTGCAGCTGGTCGCCGCCGGTGAGCAGGTATTCGAGGCTGCTGTCGGCGCTCCAGGGGAGGGCGATCAGGGCTTCGAGCATCGGGGTGGGGACGAAGGTGCCGCGGATGGACTGGTCCTGGAGCCACTGCTGGAGCAGCGGCGGGCTGGTGCGGACGGTGTCGGGGGTGATGCAGCAGGTGGCTCCGGCGGCCAGCGCGGGCCAGAGCTCCCAGACGGCGGCGTCGAAGCCGACCCCGGCGAGCAGGGCCACCCGGTCCGCCGGGCGCATCCCGAAGTTCCCGACCGTCCACTGGATGAGGTTGACCACGCCCTGGTGCTGGATCTGCACACCCTTCGGCCTGCCGGTGGAGCCGCTGGTGTAGATGACGTAGGCGAGGTCCTGCGCGGTCGCGGCCGGGGCCGGGTCGTCGGCCGGCTGATCGGCCGGGGTCGGCCAGTCGCGGTCGGTCAGCAGGCGCGGCGTCGAGCCGGGGAGCAGCTGTGCGAGCCGGGTGTCGGTGACCACCAACGGGGCGGCGCTGTCCGCCAGCATGTAGGCGAGCCGTTCGGCCGGGTAGTCGGGGTCCAGCGGGATGTATGCGGCGCCCGACTTGAGGATCCCGAGCAGCGCGCAGATCATGTCCGGGCTGCGGTCGAGGCAGACGGCGACCAGGCTGCCCCGGCCGATGCCCCGGTCGAGCAGGTGGTGGGCAAGCAGGTTGGCGCGCTCGTTGAGCGCGCGGTAGCTCAGCTCGCCGGTCCCGGTGGAGAGGGCCACCGCCTCGGGGTGCAGGGCGGCGCGCTCCTCGACCAGCTGGTGCACGGTCTTGGTGTCGGCGAAGTCACCGGCGGTGTCGTTCCACTCGACCAGGATCTGCCGCCGCTCGGACTCGGTGAGCATGTCCAGTTCGGAGAGGCGGGCGCCGGGCTCGGCCGCGGCGGCGGCCAGCAGCGTCCGCAGGTGACCGACCAGCCGCTGGGCCGCGGGCCGCTCGAACAGGCCGGGCCGGTAGCGCAGCGTCGCGTGCAGGCCCTCGGCGGTCTCGGTGACCTCCAGGGCCAGCTCCGCGTCCTCCGCTCCCTCGGCGCCGCCGGTCAGGACGGATCCGCCGTCCGCCCGGCGCAGCGCGAACGCCGGGTGGCGGCGCAGGTCGCAGCCGTCCGGGAACGCCTCGGCCAGTTGTGCGAGCGGCAGCTGCTGCGGACCGGCCGCCGCGAGGACGTCGCGCACCTGATCCACCAGCCCGGTGAAGGCGGGGTCCCCGGCCAGGTCGGTGCGGACGATCACACCGGCGCGGACGGCGACGTCCTGCCGGCCGGTGTAGCGGGCCAGCAGCAGCTGGTACGCCGACAGCAGGGCGACGGACAGGTCCGCACCCCGGTCGGCCGCGATCCGGGTCAGTCGGCCGGCGAGGCCGGAGGGGAGGTCGAAGGCGATCGTTCCGCCTGCGAGGGGCGACCCGGACCGGCGACGGTCAGTGCGCAACTCCAGCGGCTCAAGGCCCGCCAGTGTCTGCTTCCAGTAAGCCAACCGGTGATCGGTCACCGTCTCACTCCCCACATCGTCGGTCCTGCGTCGGTCATACGGCGACGCTAGGCGGCCCTCGCGGACGGCCCCAGTGGTCGGAAGTGCCAAGCCGGCCGGTGGTCACAACTACCCAGTTCCGGGCGGCGGTTGCGCTGGACACCATGAGATCCGTCGCTGGTGGACACCCTGGTGGACACCGGAGCCTGTCAACGAGAGAGGTAGGTCGGCTGTGCCGCGTCAGCAGCCCCCGAGCATCGAGCGCCCACCCCGCGTCGTGCTCAGTACGATCCCGTCCGATTCGCACACCTGGAACCTGCTGTTCCTGCAGCTGCTGCTGGAGGAGCACGGCTGCGACGTCGCCAATCTCGGCGCCTGTGTCCCGGTGGAGACCCTGGTCCGCGAGTCGGTGCAGTACCTGCCCGACCTGATCGTGGTGAGCACCGTCAACGGGCACGGTCTCCACGAGGGCCTGGACATCGCCTGGGCCGTCCGCGGCAGCAAGGAGCTGCGGCACGTCCCGCTGGTCATCGGCGGCAAGATCGACACGTCCGGATCGCAGACAGCGGCGGACTTCGGACCGTTGCTGGACGCGGGATTCGACGCGGTGCTGGTCGGCGGGACCGCGGTGCCGGACCTGCTCTCGCTGCTCGACCGGCTCCCCCCGGCGGAACCGGCTGCGGCCCCGCAGAGAGCCTACGCCGATGCCAACGTCTGAGCCCGCGGCCCCCGGTGGCGCCTTCCACGACTTCCTGGAGGCGGCCCGCCGCCGCGGCGACCTGGTCGTCCAGCCGCGGATGGGATTCAGCGACACCGCCCGGATGCGGGCGGGGCTGATCGCCACCAGGAACGCGGATGCCGTCACCGTCGGCACCCTGACGCTGGACAGCTTCACCCGGGTCGGGGACTTCGCCGCCGCCGACCGTGCGCTGCGCCAGGGCCGGCCCCTCAACGGCTACCCGATCGTCAGTCACTCCACGTCCACGACGAGGACCATGGTCGAGGGGGTGTCCGGGCCCGGGTTCCCGATTCAGGTCCGGCACGGGTCGCCGCTGCCGGGCCGGATCTTCGACGCCCTGATCGACGCCGGGATCGACGCCACGGAAGGCGGACCGATCTCCTACTGCCTGCCCTACAGCCGCACCCCGGTGCAGAAGTCGGTGGAGGCGTGGAAGGAGGCCTGCGGCAAGCTCGCCTCGCTGCGGGACCGGGGCGTGGAGCCGCACCTGGAGAGCTTCGGCGGCTGCATGCTCGGGCAGCTGTGCCCGCCCTCGCTGCTGATCGCCATCACGGTGCTGGAGGGCCTGTTCTTCCGCCAGCACGGGATCCGCAGCCTCTCGCTGAGCTACGCCCAGCAGACCAGTGCCGAGCAGGACGAGGAGGCTGTGCTCGCGCTGCACGAGATCGCGGCCGACCTGCTGCCGAACGCCTCCTGGCACGTGGTGGTCTACGCCTACATGGGCCTGTACCCGAGCACGGAGTCCGGAGCGCTGGGGCTGGTCGCCGACGCGGCCAGGCTGGCGGTGCGGACCGGTTCGACCCGACTGATCGTCAAGACCGCTGCGGAGGCCTCGCGGATCCCCACCATCGCGGAGAACACGACCGCGTTGGAGGTGGCCGCCGCCGCGGCGAGGGTCACCGGCCGGCGCAGGCCGCCGAGCGCGGGGACGGGCATCGGGGACGAGGCCCGGGCGATCATCGACGCGGTCCTGGACCTCAACGACGACATCGGCAAGGCGCTGGTGCAGGCCTTCGCCCAGGGCTACCTGGACGTCCCGTACTGCCTGCACCCGGACAACGCCGGCCGCACCCGCAGTGCCATCTCCGACCGCGGACACCTGGAGTGGTCCCGGACCGGCTCACTGCCGATCGCCCACCTGGCGCCGGCCCGGCGGTCGGCCCAGCTGACCTCCTCCCGCCTGCTGCAGGCCCTCAGTTACGTCAAGAACCGCTACGACGAAGCCGCGACCGTCGGCTCCCCCCGTCAATTCGAACTGACCTAGGACCGGACATGACCATTCAGGCAGACCGCCCGCTCACCCCGGGCACCCAGATCCTTCCCTCCCCCCGCACGCACCTGGCCGACCCCCGTACCCGGGCGACGCTGCGGATCCAGCAGACGCTGCTGGCCGGTGCCCGCGAGTTCCTGCGCGCCGGCGAGGCCGTGGAGATGGGGCACCCCATCATCGGCCCGGTCACCGACCCGGGTTCGCGCGGTGCCAAGCAGGCGGACATCGACTACTACGGGCACCACTACAAGCTGATGACCAGCGCCATCCTCTACAAGCAGGCCTCGCTGCTGGCATTCGACCGGATCTTCCTGATAGCGCCGAACGTCAGACTGGAGCCCATCGAGACCAGTTCCACCCGGCGACACCTCACCGAGTTCCGGCAGATCGACGTCGAGGTCGCCCGGGCCACCCGCGACGACGCCATGGACCTGGTCGAGGGCGTGGTCCGGCACGCGGTCACCAAGGTGCTCACCGAGAGCGCGGACGACCTGGCGGTGCTGGAGCGCGACCCGGAGGTCCTGCGGGCCTTCGTGGCCAAGCCGTTCGCCCGGGTCCCGCACGGGGAGGTGGTCGAGCAGCTGCGCGGCGGCGGTTATCCGCAGGCGGCCGGCACCGAGATCGAGTGGGAGGCCGAGGAGATCATCTCCCGGGAGGCCCCGGCACCGTTCTTCATCGTCGGCTACCCGAAGGGCTCCCGGGGCTTCTACGACAAGGAGAGCACGACGGAGCCGGGGACGCTGCTGAACTTCGACCTCATCGCCCCGGAGGGCTGCGGCGAGATCTGCAGCGGCAGCGAGCGGGAATTCGAGTACGTCAAGATCATCACCCGGATGCGGGAGACCGGCGAGAACCCGTCGAAGTACGCCTGGTACCTCGACGTGGTGCGCAACGGCATCCCGAACAGCGCCGGCTTCGGGATCGGCGTCGAGCGCCTCACCCGCTGGGTGACCGGACTGGACTCGGTGTGGCAGGCGACGGCCTTCCCCAAGCTGGCGGGGGTCGTGTCGCCGTGACCTACCTCAACGCACCCGGATTCCCCGAGGACGCCGTACGGCGCCGCGCACGCGAGGGCGCAGCCGCCCTCTTCCCCCCACTGGAGGACTACGGCACCGCCGTCTACGGCGCCGACCCCGCTGACCGGGCGTCAGCACCCGAGGACGGGATCGACGCACTGAGGCTGGCCCCGCCGGTCTTCATGCCGGGCCGGCTCGCCGAACTGATCGAACTGGGACGCGAACCGCTGTACTCCGACGTCCGCCTGCAGTCCGAGTTCGGCGGGCTCCGCTCGCCGCTGCCCGTCTACATCTCGGCGCTCGGCTCCACCCGGGTCGCCGGCGGCAGCCTGGCCATCAGCCGCCAGGCCGGCCGGATCGGCCTGCCGATGATCATCGGTGAGAACGTCGCGCCGATGAACGGCTTCCGCGCCGGCGGCGACGACCAGCGCAAGGGCCTGCTGGAGCGGATCCAGGCCTATGTCGAGGAACTGCCCGACGGCCTCGGCGGCCTGTGCGTCCAGCAGAGCACCGAGGACGCCAACTCCGAGGTGTGGAACCAGGTCTACAGCGACCCGGCAGTCGACCGGCTGATCACCACCGGCCGGCTGGTGTTCGAGATGAAGGTCGGGCAGGGCGCCAAGCCCGGCCTGGGCGGCCTCACCATGATCAACGAGGGCGCGGTGGCCGGGCTGGACGACCAGTACGCCATCGAGCGGCTCGGCGAGGGCGGCACCGTCCTGCGGGCCTCCTCCCCGGGCACCTTCACCGAGGAGATCTTCCGCCAGCAGATCCATCTGATGCGCAACAACTATCCGCGTGCCCGCTGCTGGGTCAAGCTCTTCCCCGGCCGCGACGTCGGACAGGCGGCGAGCGTCGCCTGGAGGGCCGGGGCGGACGCGGTCACCGTCGACGGCGCCGAGGGCGGGACCGGCTGGGCCCCCACCTCGTTCCTCGACCACGTCGGCCTCCCGCTCGCCGAGTGCCTGAGCCGGGTCGATCCCGGTGAGGGCACGCTGCTCGCCAGCGGCCGGGTGTGGAGCGGGCCGCGCGCGGTCAAGCTGCTGGCCCTGGGCGCGTCGGCGGTGGGCCTGGGCCGGGCGGCGCTGGTGGCCGTCGACGAGGACCCCGAGGCGGGACTCGAACGGCTGCTCCGCGCCCTCGGGCTGGAGATGAGGATGCTCATCAGCTCGCTGGGGAAGTACGCGCCGGGCGAGCTCGGCGCAGAGGACCTGTGGTCGCCCTTCGCACACGCCCGCCACGGGGACATGAACGGCCGCTCCAGCCACCTCAGCACCACGCTTCGGGCGTAGACGGAGGCTCCGACATGATTTATGACAACGCGTACGACATCGTTACCGACGACATCTTCTTCCACCTGCCCCGACTGGCCCAGGACGCGGATGTCTTCCTCAAGATCGAAGGACTGAACCCGGCCGGGTCGGTCAAGCTGAAGACCGCGCTGAGCCTGATCGAGGACGCCGAGAAGCGCGGCCGGCTGGCGCCCGGCGCCCGGATCATCGAGTCCTCCTCCGGGAACCTGGGCATCGCCCTGAGCTCGATCTGCGCCGCGAAGGGCTACTTCTTCACCTGTGTCGTCGACCCCAACGCCTCCACCACCAGTACCGCCCACATGCGCGCCCTCGGCGCCCAGGTCGTCGTCGTGGACAACGTCGACGGCAACGGGGGCTACCTCCAGTCGCGCATCTCCTACATCCAGCAGCGCACCGCCCGCGACCCGGGGATGGTCTGGCTCAACCAGTACGCCAATCCGGCCAACCCCCGCGCGCACTACGAGCAGACGGCGCGCAACCTGCTCAAGGAACTGCAGCAGATCGACTACCTGTTCGTCGGCGCCGGGACGACCGGCACGTTCGTCGGCTGCGCCGAGTACCTGCGCGAGTACTCGCCCGAGACCCGGATCATCGCGGTCGACGCCCGCGGCTCGGTGACCTTCGGCGCGAAACCGGGCCGCCGCTGCATCCCGGGCCTGGGTGCGAGCCGCAGACCGGAGCTGTGCCGGCCGGAGCTGGCCGACGAGATCGTCTTCGTCGCCGAGGAGGACGCGGTCCGGGAGTGCCGGCGGCTGGCCCGCGAGCACGGTCTGCTGGTCGGCGGCTCCACCGGTTCGGTGCTGTCGGCCATCCGGCACTACCACGCGGGTTTTCCGGCAGCCAGCAGGGTCGCGGCCATCTCCCCCGACCTGGGGGAGCGCTACCTGCGGACCGTCTACGACGACGAGTGGGTCGGCGCGCAGTTCGGCTCCCTGTTGTACCCGCCGGCGGTGCCGATGCCCGCGCTGGCGCCCGTCCTGTCCTGACCGACCCCCCACCGAGCGAAAGGCAGAGCCGATGTCGTCATTCCACGTGATCGACGGAAAGATCGCGCAGGGGGTCGTCGCCGCCTCCCCGTCGACGATCATGGAGATCGTCAGGGACACCTATCTCCGCCACAGCGCGGGGGAGACGGTGAACCCCAACAGCTACTTCCTGCGGTTCCCGGACAAGCCCGACTGCCGGATCATCGCGCTCCCCGCCCACCTCGGTGGCGAGCAACCGGTGTCCGGGCTGAAGTGGATCGCCAGCTACCCGCCCAATGTCGGACGGAACCTGCCCCGTGCCTCCGCCGTCCTCATCCTCAACGACGCCGAGACCGGCTACCCGTTCGCCTGCCTGGAGGCCTCGCAGATCAGCGCCGCGCGGACCGCCGCCTCCGCCGCGCTGGCCGTGGAGACGCTCGCCCCCCACGACGGCCCCCGCACCGTCCTGTTCGTCGGCGCCGGGGTGATCGGCCGGACCGTGTCCGACTTCCTCGCCGCCCGTGACCTGGACGTCAAGGACTGCCTGGTGCACGACCACGTCGAGGGCTACGCGCAGACGTTCTCCACCTATCTGCGCGACACCCACGGCTGGTCGGCGCGGTACGAGCCCGACATCGACTCCGCGCTGGCGACGGCGGACATCATCGTGCTGGCCACCACCGCGCCCGCCCCGTGGCTCTGCGACGAGCAGACCCTGCGGCCGGACCAGCTGATCCTCAACCTGTCGCTCCGCGATGTGCACCCCACCGTGATGATCAACTGCCACAACGTCCTCGACGACCTGGACCACTGCCTGACCGCGCAGACCTCGCCGCACCTGACCGAGATCGAGTACGGGCACCGGGACTTCATCGACGGCACCCTCGCCGAGGTCCTGCGCGGCGACGTGGTGATCACCCAGGACCGCCCGACCATCTTCTCCCCGTTCGGCCTCGGCGTGCTCGACCTCGCCGTCGGCTGCCACATCTACCGGGCCGCCCGGGAGCAGGGGCAGGCCACCGAGATCCCCGGGTTCTTCCCCGAACTGTCGCGCTGGTGACCGGCGCCTCCACCCCTCAACCGGAACGGACGTAGAACCATGACCACGGAGACCACGGAGACCACGGAGAGCCCGGCTGCTCCCGGAGCACGATCACTGCGCGGCCTGGTCGGCATGCTCGCGGCCAACGCCTCGGCCCTGTCGGCCAACCGGGTGCTGGCGATCGCACTGCCCTGGTTCGTGCTGACCACCACCGGCAGCATCGGCAAGACCGGCCTGGTGGCCTTCTGCCAGGTCGGACCGTATGTCATAGCGCAGGCCCTGTCCGGCCCGATCATCGACCGGGTCGGCCCGAAGAAGATCAGCGTCATCGGCGACACGGTGTCCATGACCGCCATGGCGGTGGCCCCGCTGCTCTACCTCAGCGGGCAGCTCTCCTTCGGCGTCCTGCTGGCCCTGATGGCCGTCGTCGGCATCGCCGACGGTCCGGCCAACGGCGCCAAGGGGCTCTTCCTGCCCTCCGCCACCCGCGCCGCCCGGGTGTCGTTCGAGCGCGGGACCGGGCTGGCCGGCGCGGTCGAACGCACCGCCACCACCGCCGGTCCGGCCGTCGCCGGTGTGGTCGTCGCCTCCTTCGGCAGCGTCTACGCGCTGTGGGTCACCGCCGCCCTGTTCGGACTCTCGGCCCTGATCGTCTCGACCACCCTGACCAACCCGGTCCCCGAGCCCCACGAGAAGCCCGCCGACGACTCGGCGAGCTACCTCACCCGGCTGCGCGAGGGAGCCGACTTCCTGCGCAGCGCGGGCCTGCTGCGCTCCATGATCGGCATGCTCGCCGCGACCAACCTGCTGGACCAGGCCTTCATGTCGGTCCTGCTCCCGGTGTGGGCCAAGGAGTCGGGCAACGGCCCGACCGCGATCGGACTGGTCGTCAGCGTCTTCGCCGCCACCTCCATCGTCGCCGCGCTGGTGGCCGCCGCGGTGGCCGAGCGGCTGCCCCGCCGCCAGGTCTACCTGATCGGCTTCGTCATCGGCGGGATCCCGCGCTTCGTCGCAATGGCGGCGGGTGTTCCGCTGTGGGCGGTCCTGGGGGTGCTCGCGGTCGGCGGGCTCGGCTCCGGGTTCATCAATCCGATCATCGGCGCGGTGACCTACGAGCTGATCCCGATCGGGCTGCTCGGGCGGGTGAAGACCCTCGCCCAGGCGGTGACCTGGGCCGGCATCCCCTTCGGCGGCCTGGTCGGCGCCGGGCTGGTGACCGCCGCCGGGCTGACCCCGGCACTGTGGGTCGTCGGCGGGCTCTACCTGGTGGCGATCGTCGTCCCGGGCATGAGCAAGGAGTGGGCCGGCATGCGCAAGCAGCAGGCCCCCGCCGCCGGCTCGCCCGCGCAGGAGTCGGACGCCATGCAGTCGGACGCCGTGCAGTCGGACGCCACGCAGCCGATCGACGGACAGTCGGACGCCACGCAGCCGGTCGCCACGCAGCTGGTCGACGAACAGCGGGCCGTCGATCAGCCGGCCACAGAGATGGCCAGGGTCTGAGGCCCTCGCGGTTCGGCCCCGGCTCGGCCGAGGACCACGTGCAGCCATCGGCGCCCGGCGCCGGGGCGGCTCGTGGTCCCGCCGGTACGGGGGCGGGGCGAAGGGGGCCGCGGGGCGCCCGTGACCTGCGAGGACACCGTCGCGGTCAGAAGCTGCCACGGCCGCTCGGGTGAAAGTAACCAGTTATCTCGTCAAATCAGCCCTGCCAGCATCGATATCAGGCGGCCGAAGGGGCCGGACCTGAGCCGGTCGATGACGAGAACTGGTGGACGCATGATGACGAATGCTGGTGCGGGTCCCCTCCTGGGCACGGGGACGGCGCCCGACGAGCTTTCCCCGGCGGAGATGCGCGTTGCCGGGATATGGCAGGAGCTGCTCGGAATCGAGGCGGTGGGCGCCGAAGCCGACTTCTTCGCCCTCGGCGGTGACCGCGCCCTGGCCGAGGAAATGGCCCGGCGGGTGGAGCATGAATTCGGCACCGAATTCCGGGCCGAATCCGCGGCTGTTCCGCTGACGGTGCGTTCGATATCCTCCTTCCTCGCCGAGCAGGCCTTCCTCCGCGCCCGGCTCATGTTCGCGGAGAGCATCGGCACCGACACCGACACGGCCGCGACGACCACCTGGACCTCGCCGGAGGAACCCGCCATCCCCGCCGCCGTCCGCGACGGCAGCCCGCTCCCGCTGTCCTTCGCGCAGCAGCGGCTGTGGTTCCTCGACCAGCTCGAACCCGGCCGCGCCGAGTACCTGATCCCGATCGGGCTGCGCATCCACGGCCCGCTGGACACCACGGCCCTGGCAACAGCGCTGACCGGCCTGTCGGCCCGGCACGAGTCCCTGCGGACCCGGTTCGTCGCCGACGGCGACGGCCACCCGGCCCAGATCGTCGACGAGCCGCGACCGGTCGTCCTCGACCTCCGCGACCTGCGCCACCTCGACGTCGGCCTCCGCGAGGGGACGGCCGCGCGGATGGTCGACACCGACGCGTTCCAGCCGGTGGACCTCGCCACCGGGCCGGTGCTGCGGGCCATCCTGATCCGGTCGGCCGACGAGGAGTACATCCTCGCGGTCACCGTGCACCACATCGTCTTCGACGGCTGGTCGGCGGGAATCCTCTCCCGCGAGCTCACCGAGCTCTACACCGCGGCCCTTGCGGCGCGTCAGCCGCAGCTGCCGGAACTGCCGCTCCAGTACCCGGACTTCTCGGTCTGGCAGCGGCAGTGGCTCACCGGTGACATCCTCGACGGCCAGCTCGGCTACTGGCGCGACCAGCTGACCGGCATCGAGCCGCTGGAGCTGCCCACCGACCACCGGCGGCCCGCACAGCGCAGCGGCCAGGGCGCCGCCCTCACCTTCGGCATCCCCGCCGACATCGCCGAACGGGCCAGGGAGGCTGCCGCCGGCAGTGGCGCGAGTCTGTTCATGACGCTGTTGTCGGTGTTCCAGCTGCTGCTGTCGAAGTACAGCGGTCAGGAGGACATCGCGGTGGGGACGCCGATCGCGGGCCGGAACCGGGCCGAGATCGAGGACATGATCGGATTCTTCGTCAACACCCTGGTCATGCGCACCGACCTGTCCGGCGACCCGACCTTCACCGAACTCCTGGACCGGGTCAAGGACACCGCCCTGGGCGCCTACGACCACCAGGACCTGCCCTTCGAACGACTGGTGGAAGAACTCGCCCCCGACCGCGACCTCTCCCGCAACCCGCTCTTCCAGACCATGTTCGTCCTCCAGAACACCCCCGACACCCACACCTGGAGCCTCCCCGGACTGACCGTCGAACCCATCGGCGTCGAGGCCCAGGACGCCAAGTTCGACTTCACCCTCTACCTGACGGAAACGCCCGGCGGCGGCCTCGACGGGATGATCGTCTACACCACCGACCTGTTCGACGAGCCCACCATGGAGCGCCTGGCCGGCCACTTCCGCAGCCTGCTGGACGCCGCCACGGCTGCCCCCGGCACCCGGCTGTCGCAGCTGGAGCTGCTCACCGACGCGGAGCGGCAGCAGATCCTGGTGGACTGGAACGGCGTCGCCACCGACGCGCCGGACCGGCTGACCATCCACCAGCTGATCGAGGAACAGGCCGGCCTGCGCCCGGACGCGCTGGCGGTCACCTGCGGGGCCGGATCGCTCAACTACCGGGAACTCAACGAACAGGCCAACCAGTTGGCGCACAGCCTGCGCGAACGGGGGGTCGGGCCCGGCTCGCTGGTGGCCCTGTGCCTGGACCGCAGCCCGGAGATGATCTCCGTCCTGCTCGGCATCCTCAAGAGCGGCGCGGCCTATGTGCCGCTCGATCCCGACTACCCGACCGACCGGCTGTGCTACATGGTCGAGGACTCGGCCACCCCGCTGGTGATCACCTCCAGCGCCCATGCTGACCGGCTGCCGGCCACCACCCCCAGGCTGCTGATCGACCGGGACCGGGCCGTGGTCGCCCGGCAGCCGGTCACCGACCCCGAGCCCTGGGCCGGGCCGGAGGACCTCGCCTACACCATCTACACCTCCGGCTCCACCGGCCGGCCCAAGGGCGTCCAGATCGAGCACGGAGCCCTACGAGCCCGGATGCGCGAGACCCGGCGGGAGCTCGAACTGACCCACCACGACCGGGTCCTGCAGTTCGCCTCGATCGCCTTCGACTCCTCGGTCGGCCAGATGTTCGCAGCACTCAGCTGCGGTGCCGCCCTGGTGCTGCGCGAGGACCGGTTCGACCCGTCCACCCTCGCCGAGCTGCTCCGGACCTCCCGGGTGACCGTCGCCTGGCTCACCCCGTCTGCCTTCTCCGCCCTGACCGCCCAGTTGGACGGCACCGAGGCACTGGGACCGGACCTGCGGCTGGTCCGCCTCGGCGGAGAGGCGCTCCAGCTCGAACAGGTCAGGCAGTGGTTCGAGCACTCCTCCGTCCCACTGGTGAACGGCTACGGACCCACCGAGGCCGCGCAGGAGGCGTCCACGGCACGGATCACCGGGACACCGGAGTTCGTCCCGGTCGGTCGGCCCGTCCGCAACGCCCGGGTCTTCCTCGTCGACCGGCACGGCCTGCCCGTGCCGGTGGGCGTCCCGGGCGAGATCTGGATCAGCTGCGCCGGGTTGGCGCGGGGGTATCTCAACCAGCCGGAGCTGTCGCGGGAGAGGTTCACCGAGCGGGTGGTCGCCGGGACCAGCCACCGGGTCTACCGGACCGGGGACCTGGCCCTGTGGCGCCCGGACGGACAGCTGGAGTTCGTCGGACGCATCGACAACCAGGTCAAACTGCGCGGCTACCGCATCGAGCTCGGCGAGATCGAAGCCACCCTGCTCACCCACCCCGCCGTCACCGCCGCCGTCGTCACCGTCCGCGAGGACACCCCCGGCGACAAACGCCTCGCCGCCTACCTCGTCCCCACCGACCGGACCACACCCACCACCACCGACCTGCGCACCCACCTCCAGCACCACCTCCCCGACTACATGGTCCCCGCCACCTTCACCACCCTGGACACCCTCCCGCTCACCCCCAACGGAAAAATCGACCGCAAAGCCCTCCCCGCCCCCGACCACCACCGCCCCGACCTCGACACCGGCTACACCGCCCCCACCAACCCCACCGAAACCACCATCACCACCATCTGGACCGACCTCCTGGGCATCGACCCCATCGGCATCCACGACAACTTCTTCCAACTCGGCGGACACTCCCTCCTCGCCACCCAGGTCACCAGCCGCATCCGCAAAACCCTCGGCATCGACCTCCCCCTCCGCACCCTCTTCGCCAACCCCACCCCCGCCCAACTCGCCACCACCATCCACACCACCCACCCCACCACCCCCCACACCCCCCTCACCCCCACCCCCCACACCCACACCCCCACCCCCCTCAGCTTCGCCCAACAACGCCTCTGGTTCCTCGACCAGCTGGAACCCGGGCGGGCGGAATACCTGATGCACTGCCCGCTCCGGCTGACCGGCCCGCTCGACGCCGACGCGCTTCGCGCCGCCTTCACCGCGCTCGTCGCCCGGCACGAGATCCTGCGGACCCGGTTCGTCGCCGACGACGACGGCGAGCCCGTGCAGACCGTCGACGAGCCGGGACCGGCCACGCTCGCCTGCCACGACCTGCGCACCATCACCGAGGCCGGCGCCCGGGAGGTCGCCGCCCGGCGCATCGTCGACGCCGACGGGCTCCGCCCGGTCGACCTCGCCACCGGGCCGCTGCTGCGGGCCACACTGGTGCAACTGGCCGACGAGGACTGGATCCTCGCGATCACCGTGCACCACATCGCCTTCGACGGCTGGTCGGTGGCCATCCTCTCGCGCGAACTCACCGAGCTGTACGACGCGGCGGCGACGGCCCGCGACCACGCCCTGCCCGCGCTCCCGGTGCAGTACGCCGACTACGCGGTCTGGCAGCGGCAGTGGCTCACCGGCGACACCCTGGACCGGCAGCTCGGCTACTGGCGCGACCACCTCACCGGCCTGGAACCGCTGGAACTGCCCACCGACCACCGGCGGCCCGCCGAACGCAGCGGCCAGGGCGCCATGGTCCCCTTCACCGTCCCCGCCGACGTCGCGCAGCGGGTGCGGGAGGCCGCCGGCGGCAGCGGCGCGAGCCTGTTCATGACGCTGTTGTCGGTGTTCCAGCTGCTGCTGTCGAAGTACAGCGGCCAGGAGGACATCGCGGTGGGGACGCCGATCGCCGGCCGGAACCGGGCCGAGATCGAGGACATGATCGGATTCTTCGTCAACACCCTGGTCATGCGCACCGACCTCTCCGGCGACCCGACCTTCACCGAACTCCTGGACCGGGTCAAGGACACCGCCCTGGGCGCCTACGACCACCAGGACCTGCCCTTCGAACGACTGGTGGAGGAACTCGCCCCCGACCGCGACCTCTCCCGCAACCCCCTCTTCCAGACCATGCTCGTCCTCCAGAACACCCGCGACAGCAAGGGCTGGGAACTGTCCGGCCTGACCGTCGAACCCCTCACCAGCGCCGCCCACGATGCCAAGTTCGACCTGGCGATGTACCTCGCGGAGGCCGCTGACGGCACTCTCGACGGGGCCGTCGTCTACACCACGGACCTGTTCGCCGAACCCACCGTGGCCCGGCTGGTCGGCCACTTCCAGAACCTGCTGCTCGCCGCCGCCGACCGGCCCGGTGCCCGGCTGTCCGAACTGGAGATGCTCACCGCGGCCGAACGCGAGCAGATCCTCGTCGAGTGGAACCACACCGCGACCGACTACCCCGACACCGCCACCATCCACCGACTGTTCGAGGAGCGCGCCCGGCTCAGCCCGGACGCCGTCGCCGTGACCTGCGGCCCGGACACCCTGACCTACCGCCGGCTCAACGAGCGGTCCAACCAGTTGGCCCACCACCTGCGCGACCGGTACGGCATCGGCCCGGACATCCCGGTCGGCGTGTGCCTCGACCGGAGCCCGGACATGGTCTGCGCCATCCTCGGCATCCTCAAGGCCGGCGGCGCCTACGTCCCGCTCGACCCGGAGCACCCGGACGACCGGCTCGCCTACCTGGTCGAGGACACCGCCACTCCGCTCGTCATCACCCAGGCCAGCCACGCCGACCGGCTGCCGACCGGCACCGCCTGCCTGGCCCTGGACCGCGACTGGCCCGCCATCGCCGAGCGGCCGGTCACCGACCCGGCGCCGGTCGCCGGACCCCACGACCTGTCCTATGTCATCTACACCAGCGGCTCCACCGGCAGGCCCAAGGGCGTACGGATCGAGCACCAGGGCGTCGTCAACTACCTCGCCGGCATGCAGGACGAGTTCCCCATCTCCGCCGGAGAGGGGTTCCTCCAGGCCACTCCGCTCTCCTTCGACGTGTCTGCCTACGAGATCTTCTGGCCGCTGTGGCGCGGTGGGAACGTCGTCCTGGTACCCGGGGCCGAACGCCTGGACATGGGGTCTGTCACCCGGCTCATGCGCGAGCACCGCATCGTCGGGCTGCACTTCGTGCCCAGCCTGCTGGACCTGTTCGTCTCCGAGGCCAGGCCCGAGGACTGCGCCCACCTGCGGTACGCGTTCTGCAGCGGCGAACCCCTCCAGCCGGCCCTGGTACGCCGGTTCGTGGAGCGGCTGCCCGGGGACCTGATCAACCTCTACGGCGCCACCGAGGTCTCGGTGGACACCACGTTCTGGCGCGCCTCCCGAACCGATCCCCAGGGTCCGGTACTGGCCGGACGGCCGATGATCAACCAGACCGTCTACATCCTCGACCGGGCCGGGCGACTGGTACCGCCGGGCGTCCTGGGCGAGGTCCACCTCGGCGGCGCCAGCGTCGGACGCGGCTACCACAACCGTCCCGAGCTGACCGCCGAACGGTTCCTCGCCGACCCCTTCGCCGAACCGCCCGCCGACCGGCCGCAGGCCAGGATGTACCGCACCGGCGACCTCGGCAGGTTCACCGCCGCCGGCGAACTGGACCTGCTCGGCCGGGTCGATCGCCAGGTCAAGCTGCGCGGCGTCCGCATCGAACTCGGCGAGATCGAAGCCACCCTGCTCACCCACGGGGCCGTCGGCACCTGCGCCGTCGTCGTCCGCGAGGACACCCCCGGGGACAAGCGACTGACCGCCTACTGCGTCCCCGCACCCGACCAGCCGCTCGACCTGGCGGCGCTCCGAGGCTGGTGCGGCGGGATACTGCCACGCGCCCTGATGCCCTCCGCCTTCGTGGCCCTCGACGCACTGCCGCTCAATTCGAACGGCAAGGTCGACCACAGGGCACTGCCCTCGCCCGACGGCGAAGGCGTGGAGACCGGCACTGAATTCGTCGCACCGCGCGACGAGATCGAGACGGCGCTCGCGGAAATCTGGTCCAAGGTCCTGGGAGTCGAGCGGGTCGGAATCCACGACAGCTTCTTCGACCTCGGCGGCCATTCCCTCCTCGCCACCCGTCTGGTCAACCAGGTGGAAATCCTGACCGGTGTGCGGGTGAGCCTGCGAAAGATGTTCCTGGAACCCACGATCATCGGCATCAAGAATCAGCTCATCGAATTGTTCGACAAGCAGGACGAGATCTCCCGCTAATCCCCCTCCCGACTTGCAGAGACAGGAACTCAAATCATGGGTGAGAACTCGAGTGGAAACCGTCTCCTGGCGCGCATGCGGCAGCGGGCAGACCTTGGCGGGATCCCCCGCAGGAGCACCACCGGCCCCGTGCCGCTGTCGTTCGCGCAGCAGCGGCTCTGGTTCCTGGACCAGTTGGAGCCCGGCGGCGCCGAGTACGTGATGCCGTTCGGACTCCACCTCACCGGAGAACTGGACATTCCCGCCCTGGAGACCGCGCTGTCGGGCCTGGTGGCCCGGCACGAGATCCTGCGGACCCGCTTCGTCGCCGACGGAACCGGCCGGCCCGAGCAGATCGTCGACCCTCAGCAGCCGCTCGCCGTCACCGTCCACGACCTGCGCCGGACCGAGGACCCCGGCGCCCGTGAGCAGGCGGCCCTGGAGATCCTGCGCACCGAGGCCAGCCGCCCGTTCGACCTGGCCGTCGGACCGCTGCTGCGGGCGGATGTGGTCCGGCTGGCGGACCAGGAGCAGTACCTGCTGCTCGCCATGCACCACATTGTCTCGGACGGTTGGTCCGAGGCCATCCTGGCGCGTGAACTGCGGGAGCTGTACAGCGCCGCCCTCCAGCAGCGGGAGGCCGTGCTGCCCGCGCTGCCGGTGCAGTACGCCGACTTCTCGCTCTGGCAGCGCCAGTGGCTGACCGGCGACACCCTGGACCGGCAGCTCGGCTACTGGCGGGACCACCTCGCCGGCGTGGCACCGCTGGAACTGCCCACCGACCGGCGCCGGCCCGCGCACCACGGCGGCAGCGGTGACGCGATCGCCTTCAGTGTCCCGGCCGAGATCACCGACCGGCTCAAGAGCGCTGCGGCCGGCCAGGGCGCGAGTCTGTTCATGACGCTGTTGTCGGTGTTCCAGCTGCTGCTGTCGAAGTACAGCGGTCAGGAGGACATCGCGGTGGGGACGCCGATCGCCGGCCGCAACCGGGCCGAGATCGAAGGGGCGATCGGTTTCTTCGTCAACACCCTGGTGATGCGCACCGACCTGTCCGGCGACCCGACGTTCGGCGAGCTCCTGGACCGGGTCAAGGACACCGCGCTGAGTGCCTACGACCACCAGGACCTGCCCTTCGAACGACTGGTGGAGGAGCTGGCCCCCGACCGCGATCTCTCCCGCAACCCGCTCTTCCAGACCATGCTCGTCCTCCAGGCCCAGGGCAGCCCCGAGACCGACGACGGCGGCGCCTGGGACCTCTCCGGCACCCGAAGCCGTCCCGTGGCCATCAAGCGCGGCTTCGCGAAGTTCGACCTGACACTGAATGTCATGGAGACCGCCGGCGGCCTGGAGGCCTCGCTGGAGTACCGGACGGATCTCTTCGAGTCGGCCACGATGGCGCGTCTGGTGGGTCATTTCCAGACCTTGCTGGCCTCGGTTGCGGGTAGTCCGGGGGCGCGGTTGTCGGAGTTGGAGATGCTGACTGCGGGGGAGCGGGAGCAGATCCTGGTGGAGTGGAACGACACGGCGGGTCCGTATCCGGATGCGGCGACGATTCATCAGCTGGTGGAGGAGCGTGCCGGGCGGGATCCGGAGGCGGTGGCGGTGTCGTTCGGGGCGGAGAGTCTGACGTACCGCCAGGTCAACGAGCGGGCCAACCAGTTGGCGCACCATCTGCGCGGCTCGGGGGTCGTTCCGGGGGCGTTGGTGGCGGTGTGTCTGGACCGTAGTCCGGACCTGGTGTGTGCGCTGCTGGGGATCCTCAAGGCGGGTGCTGCGTTCGTTCCGCTGGACCCGGACTATCCGACCGAGCGTATCGCGTACATGGTCGAGGACACGGCGACGCCGCTGGTCGTGACGCACACCGACCATGCGGGCCGGCTGCCGGCTGGGACGGCGCTGCTGTTGGTGGACCGGGAGTGGCCGCAGGGTGCGACCAGCGACCCGGTGCCGGTTGCGGGTCCGGACGACGCGGCGTATGTGATCTACACGTCGGGTTCGACGGGTCGGCCCAAGGGTGTGCAGTTGGACCACCGGGGTGTGGTGAACTACCTGGACTGGTGCGACCGGAACTATCCGCCGACTGCGGCGAGTGGTGTCGGGACGCTGCTGTACTCCTCGGTGACGTTCGATCTGACGATCACGGCGTTGTTCCTGCCGTTGATGCAGGGCCTGCGGATCGACATCCCGCGTCCGGACGCCGACCAGAGCGCGTTCGACGCGGCGGTCGAGACGGTCCTGACGGGTGTGGAGGTCAGTTTCCTGAAGGCGACGCCGTCGCATCTGGAGTTGCTGGTCGCGCAGTTGGAGAGCGCGGGTGTGCGGCATGCGATTCGGACGGTGGTGGCGGGTGGTGAGGACCTGTCGCCGGCGCTGGCGGAGCGGGTGCTGGCTTCGAGCGGGGTCGGGACGGTGATCTCGAACGAGTACGGGGCGACCGAGGGTTCGGTCGCGAATGTGATGAGTCTGTTCTCGGCGGTGGATCCGGGGTGGGAGGCCACGCCGGTGGGGGTGCCGATCAGCAATACGACGGCGTATGTGGTGGACCGGTTCGACCGGCCGGTGCCGGTGGGTGTGCCGGGTGAGTGCCTGCTGGGCGGGATCTGCGTGGCGCGGGGGTACTTGAACCGTGCGGAGCTGACGGGGGAGCGGTTCGTTCCGGATCCGTTCTCCGGGGTTCCCGGTGCGCGGGTGTACCGGACGGGTGACCTGGTGGTGTGGCGGGCGGACGGGCAGATGGAGTTCGTCGGCCGGATCGATGACCAGGTCAAGCTGCGCGGCTATCGGATCGAGCTGGGCGAGATCGAGAACAACCTGCTCACCCACCCCGGTATCAGCGCCACGGCGGTGGTCGTGCGGGAGGACTCGCCGGGCGACAAGCGGCTGGTCGCGTACCTGGTCCCGGCCGGCGACACCGCGCCGGCGATCGGTGACCTGCGGGCGCACCTGCAGCGGGACCTGCCCGACTACATGGTCCCCACCTCCTACGTCACCCTCGACGCCCTGCCGCTCACCCCCAACGGTAAGACCGACCGCAAAGCCCTCCCCGCCCCCGACCACCACCGACCCGACCTCGACACCGGCTACACCGCCCCGCGCAGCCGCATCGAGGAGGAGATCGTCGCCATCTGGCAGGACGTCCTCGGCCTCGCGCAGGTCGGCATCCACGACAACTTCTTCCAACTCGGCGGGCACTCCCTGCTTGCCACCCGGGTCACCAGTCGGATCCGCAGCGGGCTCGGGATCGACGTCCCGGTCCGGACCCTGTTCACCTCGCCCACGCCCGCCGCATTCGCGGCTGCCATCGGCGGCCTGGCGGCAGGCGAGACCGCGCGGCTGGCCCCGGCGCCCCGCGACGGCGGCCCGCTCCCGCTGTCCTTCGCCCAGCAACGACTCTGGTTCCTCGATCAGTTGGAGCCGGGAAGTGCCGAGTACCTGGTCCCCTCCGGTCTCCGGATCCGGGGCCGCCTGGATCTCGCCGCGCTCGACGCCGCACTGTCGGGCCTGGTCGCCCGGCACGAGATCCTGCGCACCCGGTTCATTGCCGACAGCGACGGCAAGCCGGCCCAACTCATCGACCCGGCCTGGTCGGTGACGACCAGCGTGCACGACCTGCGCGGCACGGGCGACGCCGAGGCCCGCGAGGCCGCCGCGCAGCGGATCCTAGAGGCCGAGGCCGGGCGGCCGTTCGACCTGGCCGTCGGACCGCTGCTGCGGGCGGATGTGGTCCGGCTGGCCGACGAGGACCAGTACCTCCTGCTGACGGTTCATCACATAGTCTCGGACGGCTGGTCCGAGGGCATCATCGCCCGTGAGCTGCGCGAGTTCTACGCCGCTGGTCTCCAGGGGCGTGAGCCGGACCTGCCGGATCTGGCGGTGCAGTACGGCGACTTCTCGGTCTGGCAGCGACAGTGGCTGACCGGCGACACCCTCGACGGCCAGCTCGACTACTGGCGCACCCGGCTCACCGGCCTGGAACCGCTGGAGCTGCCCACCGACCACCGGCGGCCGGCCGAACGCGGCACCGAGGGGGACGCCATCCGGTTCACCGTTCCGGCCGGGGTCGCCGAGCGGATCAAGGAGATCTCGGCCGGCCAGGGCGCGAGTCTGTTCATGACGCTGTTGTCGGTGTTCCAGCTGCTGCTGTCGAAGTACAGCGGCCAGGAGGACATCGCGGTGGGGACGCCGATCGCCGGCCGCAACCGGGCCGAGATCGAGGACATGATCGGATTCTTCGTCAACACCCTGGTGATGCGCACCGACCTGTCCGGCGACCCGACCTTCACCGAACTCCTGAACCGGGTCAAGGACACGGCCATCGGAGCCTACGACCACCAGGACCTGCCCTTCGAACGGCTGGTCGACGAGCTGGCGCCCAAGCGTGACCTGTCCCGCAACCCGCTCTTCCAGACCATGCTGGTCCTGCAGAACGTCTCCGAGGGCGACACCTGGACGCTGCCGGACCTGGAGGTCGAGCCGGTCGGCATCAACGGCCAGGAGGTGAAGTTCGACTGCCAACTCACCGTCGGTGAGACAGCGACCGGCCTGGAGGCCTCGCTGGAGTACCGGACGGATCTCTTCGAGTCGGCCACGATGGCTCGTCTGGTGGGTCATTTCCAGACCTTGCTGGCCTCGGTTGCGGACAGTCCTGGGGCGCGGTTGTCGGAGTTGGAGATGCTGACTGCGGGGGAGCGGGAGCAGATCCTGGTGGAGTGGAACGACACGGCGGGTCCGTATCCGGATGCGGCGACGATTCATCAGCTGGTGGAGGAGCGTGCCGGGCGGGATCCGGAGGCGGTGGCGGTGTCGTTCGGGGCGGAGAGCCTGACGTACCGCCAGGTCAACGAGCGGGCCAACCAGCTGGCGCACCACTTGCGCGGCTCCGGCGTCACTCCGGGGATGCTGGTGGCGGTGTGCCTGGACCGCAGCCCCGACCTGGTGTGCGCACTGCTGGGGATCCTCAAGGCGGGTGCGGCGTATGTGCCGCTGGACCCGGACTATCCCACCGAGCGTATCGCGTACATGGTCGAGGACACGGCGACTCCGCTGATCGTGACCCACACCGACCACGTGGGCCGGCTGCCTGCGGGGGTTGAGCTGCTGCTCGCGGACCGGGACTGGCCTCAGGGTGCGACGAGCGACCCGGTGCCGGTCGCGGGTCCGGACGACCCGGCCTACGTGATCTACACATCGGGTTCGACGGGTCGGCCGAAGGGTGTGCAACTCGACCACCGGGGCGTGGTGAACTACCTGGACTGGTGCGACAAGAACTACCCGCCGACCGCCGCCGGCAGCATCGGAACGCTGCTCTACTCCTCCGTCACCTTCGACCTCACCGTCACCGCCCTGTTCCTGCCGTTGATGCAGGGCCTGCGGATCGACATCCCGCGTCCGGACGCCGACCAGAGCGCTTTCGATGCTGCGGTCGAGACGGTTCTGACCGGTGTGGAGATCAGTTTCCTGAAGGCGACGCCGTCGCATCTGGAGTTGCTGGTCGCGCAGTTGGAGCTCGCTGGTGTCCGGCATGCGATTCGGACGGTGGTGGCGGGCGGTGAGGACCTGTCGCCGGCGTTGGCGGAGCGGGTGCTGGCGTCGAGCGGGGTCGGGACGGTGATCTCGAACGAGTACGGGGCCACCGAGGGCTCGGTCGCGAATGTGATGAGCCTGTTCTCGGCGGTGGATCCGGGGTGGGAGGCCACGCCGGTGGGGGTGCCGATCAGCAATACGACGGCGTATGTGGTGGACCGGTTCGACCGGCCGGTGCCGGTGGGTGTGCCGGGCGAGTGCCTGCTGGGCGGGATCTGCGTGGCGCGGGGCTACTTGAACCGCCCCGAGCTGACCGGCGCACGTTTCGTCGCGGACCCGTTCTCCGGGGGTCCCGGTGCGCGGGTGTACCGGACGGGTGACCTGGTGGTGTGGCGGGCGGACGGGCAGATGGAGTTCGTCGGCCGGATCGATGACCAGGTCAAGCTGCGCGGCTATCGGATCGAGCTGGGCGAGATCGAGAACAACCTGCTCACCCACCCCGGTATCAGCGCCACGGCGGTGGTCGTGCGGGAGGACTCGCCGGGCGACAAGCGGCTGGTCGCGTACCTGGTCCCGGCCGGCGACACCGCGCCCGCCATCGGTGACCTGCGGGCGCACCTGCAGCGGGACCTGCCCGACTACATGGTCCCCACCTCCTACGTCACCCTGGAGGCCCTCCCGCTGACCCCCAACGGCAAGACCGACCGCAAAGCCCTCCCCGCCCCCGACCACCACCGACCCGACCTCGACACCGGCTACACCGCCCCCACCAACCACATCGAGCAGACTCTCGCCACGGTCTGGAGCGAGATCCTCGGCATCGACCCCATCGGCATCCACGACAACTTCTTCGAACTCGGCGGCGACTCGATCGTCAGCATCCAGATGATCGCCCGAGCCAAGAAGTTCGGCGTGCACCTCACCCCCAGGATGATCTTCAAGCATCAGACCATCGCCGAGATCGCCGCCCACGCCCAGGCCGACAGCGCGGTGGACGCCGAACAGGGAACGGTTCTCGGCGATGTGGCGCTGACGCCGATCCAGCACTGGTTCTTCGAGAAGGAGCTGCCGGACAGCCACCACTTCAACCAGGCCGAGCTGCTGGAGACCGATGACCTGGACCCGGACGCCCTCGAACTCGCCCTGCACGACCTGATCGGGCACCACGACGCACTCCGCCTGCGCTACGACAGCGGGGACGCCGGCTGGAGCCAGTACCTGGACGACCCCGCGGGCACCCGCCTCCTCGACGTCCACGACCTCTCCGGCCTGTCCGACCAGGACCTGTGGCCGGTGGTCGGCGCCATCGGCGAGGAAGTCCAGCAGAGCCTCGACCTCCTCAAGGGGCCGCTCGTCCGCAGCGCACTGCTGAGCCTGGGGGCCACGCGCGGACAGCGGCTGCTCGTCGCAGTGCACCACCTCGCGGTCGACGGCGTGTCCTGGCGCATCCTGCTGGAGGACCTGGGCAGCGCCTACGAGCGGCGCTCCGCCGGCAAAGCGCCGCTGCTGCCGGCCAAGACCACCTCCTTCAAGGCCTGGGCCGAGAAGCTGACCCGGTTCGCGGTGTCGCCCGAGGCACGCGAGGAGTTCGCCTACTGGGCGGAACCCAAGCCGAGCGGCCGGATCCCGCGCGACCGGTACGGCGCCAACGAGGCGCGAACGGCCGACACCGTCACCGCCTCGCTCAGCGCCAAGGAGACGGGGGCGCTGCTCCGGGACATCCCCAGGGCTTTCAACACCCAGATCAACGATGTCCTGCTGACCGCGCTGGCCCGCGCGCTGGCTGCCTGGACCGGCGACGGACACACCCTCATCGGCCTGGAGGGCCATGGCCGCGAGGACCTGTTCACCGACGTGGACCTGTCCCGCACGGTCGGCTGGTTCACCAGCGTGTTCCCGGTCGCCCTGCGGGTCGACCGCAGCACGGACGCGGTCGCCTCGCTCGCCGCCGTCAGGGAGCAGCTGGCCAGGATTCCCAACAAGGGTGTCGGGTACGGGATCCTCCGCTACCTGGGCAGCCCGGAGATGGCGTCAGTGCTGCAGGAGCAGTCGTCGCCCGAGGTCAACTTCAACTACCTCGGACAGTTCACCCAGCAGCTGCCGGGGATCGGGCGCTACGCCGATCCCACCGAGCCCAAGGGCCACTCGATCAGTCCCAACGGCATGCGCTGGAACGTCCTCGACGTCACCGCGGCAGTCGAGGGCGACACGTTCAACGTGTACATCAACTACTCCGAGGCACTGCACGACCGCCGGACCGTCGAGCGTCTCGCCGACGAGATGACCGTCTGCCTCCGCGATCTCATCGCACAGAGCTCCAGTGCGGGCTCCAGCACCAACGTCGGCGCGGGCCGGGCCACTGAAGGCGCCCCCCTGACCGACGTCAACGACACCGACATGGCAGCCATCCTGGAGAGGTTCTCGTCATGAGCAAGCCCAACGTCGAAGACGTCTACGGACTCTCGCCCCTGCAGTTCGGAATGCTGTTCCACTCGCTGGAGGACACCTCCGACACCCGCCCCTACATGGTGCAGATGACCGAAGAGGTCAGCGGCCAGTTCGACGAGGACTGCTTCCGGGACGCATGGCAGCAGCTCATCAACCGCCACTCGATCCTGCGCAGTGCCTTCGTGTGGGAGGGCGTCTCCGAGCCGGTCCAGGTCGTCCAGCGGACGGCGGAACTCCCCTTCTCGATCAAGAACCTGCTCGGCCAGGCCCCCCAGGTGCAGGAGGAGCGGCTTCAGCAGTTCCTGGCCGACGACTGGGAGCGCGGGTTCGACCTCGCCAAGGCGCCGCTGGTGAGGGTCACCATTCTCAGGATGGCGGCGCAGCGCCGGATCGTGGTGTGGTCGTTCCACCACATCCTGCTGGACGGGTGGAGCATCCAGATCCTCCAGCAGGAGCTCTCCGCGATCTACCAGGGCCTGCTGGCCGGCCGGCCGGCACAGCTCCCGCCGGCGACGCCGTACCGCCGGTACGTCGAGTGGCTGAACTCCCAGCAGCCCGCCGGTTCGAAGGAGTTCTGGACCGGCTACCTCGCGGGAGTCACCGAACCGACCGACCTCCACGTCGACCGGGCCACGGGGGAGTCGGGCGTCGGCGAGATCGAGGTCCGTGCCGACGCGCAGCTGTTCGCCCAGGCGAGCGCCTATGCCCGGGGCTCGCGGATCACGATGAACACCCTGGTCCAGGGCCTGTGGGCAATCCTCCTGTCCCGGTACAGCGGCAACGACGACGTGATGTTCGGCTCCACGATCTCCGGCAGGTCGATCTCCCTGCCCAATGTCGAGTCGATGATGGGGCTGTTCATCAACACGCTACCGGTGCGCGGCCGCATCGACGGGGACCGGAAGGTGTCGGACTGGCTGCAGGAGCTCCAGGACGAGCAGCTCGACATGCGGCACTGGGAGTACTGCCACCTGGTCGACGTCCGCGAGCACAGCCAGATCCCGCGCGGCGAACCGCTCTTCCGCTCCATCTTGGTCTTCGAGAACTACCCGGTGATGCAGGCAGCCTCGGACATCCCGGACGGGATGACCAGCCGACTGGTCAACTGCGTGGAACGGACCGGGTACCCGCTGACCCTGGTGGCATCGGCCGGCTCGGCCCTGGAGTTCCGATTCGTTTATGACCGGGCCCTGTTCGACGATACGACCATGGAGCGTCTGGTGGGCCATTTCCAGACGTTGCTGGCCTCGGTTGCGGGTAGTCCGGGGGCGCGGTTGTCGGAGTTGGAGATGCTGACTGCGGGGGAGCGGGAGCAGATCCTGGTGGAGTGGAACGACACGGCGGGTCCGTATCCGGATGCGGCGACGATTCATCAGCTGGTGGAGGAGCGTGCCGGGCGGGATCCGGAGGCGGTGGCGGTGTCGTTCGGGGCGGAGAGTCTGACGTACCGCCAGGTCAACGAGCGGGCCAACCAGTTGGCGCACCATCTGCGCGGCTCGGGGGTCGTTCCGGGGGCGTTGGTGGCGGTGTGTCTGGACCGTAGTCCGGACCTGGTGTGTGCGCTGCTGGGGATCCTCAAGGCGGGTGCTGCGTTCGTTCCGCTGGACCCGGACTATCCGACCGAGCGTATCGCGTACATGGTCGAGGACACGGCGACGCCGCTGGTCGTGACGCACACCGACCATGCGGGCCGGCTGCCGGCTGGGACGGCGCTGCTGTTGGTGGACCGGGAGTGGCCGCAGGGTGCGACCAGCGACCCGGTGCCGGTTGCGGGTCCGGACGACGCGGCGTATGTGATCTACACGTCGGGTTCGACGGGTCGGCCCAAGGGTGTGCAGTTGGACCACCGGGGTGTGGTGAACTACCTGGACTGGTGCGACCGGAACTATCCGCCGACTGCGGCGAGTGGTGTCGGGACGCTGCTGTACTCCTCGGTGACGTTCGATCTGACGATCACGGCGTTGTTCCTGCCGTTGATGCAGGGCCTGCGGATCGACATCCCGCGTCCGGACGCCGACCAGAGCGCGTTCGACGCGGCGGTCGAGACGGTCCTGACGGGTGTGGAGGTCAGTTTCCTGAAGGCGACGCCGTCGCATCTGGAGTTGCTGGTCGCGCAGTTGGAGAGCGCGGGTGTGCGGCATGCGATTCGGACGGTGGTGGCGGGTGGTGAGGACCTGTCGCCGGCGCTGGCGGAGCGGGTGCTGGCTTCGAGCGGGTGCGGGACGGTGATCTCGAACGAGTACGGGGCGACCGAGGGTTCGGTGGCGAATGTGATGAGTCTGTTCTCGGCGGTGGATCCGGGGTGGGAGGCCACGCCGGTGGGGGTGCCGATCAGCAATACGACGGCGTATGTGGTGGACCGGTTCGACCGGCCGGTGCCGGTGGGTGTGCCGGGTGAGTGCCTGCTGGGCGGGATCTGCGTGGCGCGGGGCTACTTGAACCGCCCCGAGCTGACCGGCGCACGTTTCGTCGCGGACCCGTTCTCCGGGGTTCCCGGTGCGCGGGTGTACCGGACGGGTGACCTGGTGGTGTGGCGGGCGGACGGGCAGATGGAGTTCGTCGGCCGGATCGACGACCAGGTCAAGCTGCGCGGCTATCGGATCGAGCTGGGCGAGATCGAGAACAACCTGCTCACCCACCCCGGCATCAGCGCCACGGCCGTCATCGTGCGCGAGGACTCGCCGGGCGACAAGCGGCTGGTCGCGTACCTGGTCCCGGCCGGCGACACCGCCCCCGCCATCGGTGACCTGCGCACCCACCTGCAGCGGGACCTGCCCGACTACATGGTCCCCACCTCCTACGTCACCCTGGACGCCCTGCCACTCACCCCCAACGGCAAGACCGACCGCAAGGCCCTCCCCGCCCCCGACCACCACCGACCCGACCTGGGCGTCGACTATGCGGCCCCGCGCAACGCCGTCGAGGAGGAGATCGTCGCCATCTGGCGGGATGTCCTGGGCCTCACGGAGGTCGGTATCCACGACAACTTCTTCCACCTCGGCGGCCAGTCGATCAAGGCGGTGCGGGTCGCTGCCCGGGTCAGAGCGAACGGGCGGACGGTGAGTCTGCAGCAGATCATGCGGCACGCCACCGTCGCTGACCTCGCTGCCGCGATCGCCGGCCCGCAACCGACGGCCTCCGGCCTGATAGTCCAGCTGTCGGACGCAGCGGACTTGCAGGCGGCGGACACACAGGCGGCGGACACACAGGTGGCGGAGGCGCGGAAGCCCCGGTTGTTCTGCATCCACCCCGGTGGCGGCAGTACGCACTCCTACCGGGAGCTGGCTGCTCGGCTCGCCGACTCGTTCGAGGTGTACGGGGTACAGGCGTCCGGGCTGAACGCGGGTGAGGAACCGATCGTCGGCATCGAGGCCATGGCACGCCGGTACTGGGAGGAGATCCGGTCGGTCCAGCCGGAGGGGCCCTGCCTGCTTCTCGGGTGGTCGACCGGGGCGGTGGTGGCCCACGAGATGTGCGTGCAGCAGCCGGACCAGGTCGCCGCCGCCTACCTGCTCGAACCCGCCGTCACCGGGCCCGACCAGGGCCCCCGGTTCCGCCGGTACGCCGAGATCTATCAGCGGGTCAACGACCTCTGGCAGAAGGGGCAGTGCCAGACCGGGGCCGCGCGAGCGGAGACGGAGCGTGCGCTCAAGAGCCTGGCTCCGCAGATGAATATCGAGGTGGACGCCATCACCCTGGACGAGTGGCTGCCCTACGAGGTCCTTGAGGCCGAGGTCAGATCGCTTGCCGAGTACCGGGCGGGCCGCTCCTTCGCCAGGGCCACCCTGTTCGTCAGTGCGTCGGTCCGTGACTCGGGCCCGGACGGGTCGGTGGACGAGGTGTCCCACAGCCAGTACACCGCCCACTGGCAGCGTCTCCACCCCGCCGGTATCGAGATCCTCGATCTGCAGGGCGGCCACGTGCAGATGGTCAGCGGCACCGAGCAACTGGCGATGCTGGTGGCCACGATCGCGAAGCCGACGTCGTGATGCAGGCACCGTCGCCGACGGGTGAGGGCAGCCTGTTGGCCGAGCTCACCCGTCGGGTGCTGGAGTCGGCGGCGGAGGGGGAGACGACCGACCACCCGGGCCGGGGCCGGCACGAGTGCTGAAGAGCGCGTGGCGTGGCCCTCGCAACCTGCGGAGCAGGAAGCGGGGGCCACGCTCACCGACGCGGTCGGTCGGATCACACCTTGTCGGCCGCGATCATCAGGTACTGGAAGCTTCCCTCCTGGTAGCCGGTCAGGAACGGCGACTCGATGCCGGTCGCCACCGACGAGCCGGCGCGCAGCTCCCAGCGGGGTCCGACGACCCAGCCACTTCCGGTCTGCTCGAACTCCCACCGTTCGCCATCCGTTGTTTTCCGGCGGGCCCGTTCAACTGACGGCCACCGTCGCGACATACGGGCTGGCAGACGAGTTGCGTCCGCGGTGAAGGCGCCCCGGCAGAAGTACGTCGAACTTCTACCTCTGCCGGTGCAACCATCTGGGTTGCCGAAGCATCTCCATGATCGGCTTCATTCCCACGAGGCCATTGCAGCGCCCCGGCCCCCGCCGGGGCGCGACACCAATCAGGAGAACCCAGTGGACCCTTCAGCCATATCGACTGGCCTTCGTCGGCGAACACCGCGGAGTCGGCGCACCCGAGTGGGCGCGCTGGCCACGCTGGCGGCGGCTGCCGTCGCCGCTGCGCCGATCTTCCTCGCGCAGCCCGCGACCGCCGCAGCGGGTCCTGCCTCCCCGCCGGTCCACGGCATGCGTGCGCTCCCGGCGACACCGCCCGTAGGCGTGGAGCTGAATTCACCCATCCCCGGAGCGCTGTCGGACCGAGGGGGCCCGGTCCAGACCCAGCCGCACGTCTACATCGACTACTGGGGTTGGCCGTCGGACCCGCGTGGCGTGAAGCCGTATCTGAACACCTTCCTGGCCAGCATCGGCGGCTCGTCATGGACGGCCACGGTGCGGCAGTACGGCGCGGACGCGCAGAACACCCTGCTGGACGGCTCCTACAACGACTCGACCACGCCGCTGCCGACCACGCCCACCGAGAGCGACATCGCCGCCGAGGCCGCGAGAGCGGCCGCGCACTTCGGGGCCGCCGCGAACAACGAGACGCAGATAGTCGTGGCGCTGCCCGCCGGGCACGGCGGCAGTGTCTACGCCGGGCAGGACTGCGCCTACCACAACTACACCCAATATGCGGGCCAGGACATCACTTTCACGGCGCTGCCGGACCTGACGGAGAGCGCCGCGAGCAGCGCCGGCTGCCAGGGTGCGCCGAGCAGCGACAACGTGCTGGCCAACATCAGCATCGTCGAGGGGCACGAACTCGCCGAGACGATCACCGACCCTCTGCTGAACGCCTGGGGCGACAAGTCCGGCAACGAGGTCGCCGACAAGTGTGCCTGGTACAACATCCAGATGGTCGACACCCCCGGCGGGTCCTTCCCCATGCAGCCGCTCTGGAGCAACGCTGCGAACGGCTGCGTCCAGTCCACCTCCGTGTCCCCGCACTGGTCCGACTGGCTCAGCGAGATCGGCTCGCCGCCGGTCGGCCTGGCTTCCGGGTCCTCTCCGGTCACTTCCTCGTGGGGTCCTGACGAGTTGGAGGTGTTCGTCCGCGGCGCGGACGGGGCGATCTGGCACGACTGGTACAGCACGAACTCCGGATACGGCCACTGGGAATCACTCGGCGGCACCTTCACCTCCAACCCCGCGGCGGTGTCCACCGGCACGAACCGCATCGACCTCTACGGCACCGGGACGGACGGCAAGATCTGGCACGAGTCGTGGAACGGTTCGAGCTGGACCGGCTGGCAGTCTCCGATCGGTGCCCCGCCGGTGGGCATCCCCTCCGGCGCGTCGCCGGCCGTGTCCACCGGGCCGAACACGGTCGACATCTTCGTGCGCGGCAACGACGGCGCGCTCTGGCACGACTGGTACAACTCCAGCGGTGGCTACGGCTCCTGGGAGTCCCTGGGCGGCGGCATCATCTCCGACCCCACTGCGGTGTCGTGGAACAGCGGACGCCTGGACGTGTTCGCGGTCGCCCCTGACAACAACATCTGGCACAAGTACTGGACCTCGTCGTCGGGCTGGGGCGGCTGGGAGGACGTGATCGGCGCGCCGCCCGCCGGCGTCGCCTCCGGCTCCTCCCCGTCGGTGACCTCCGGCGCGAACATGCTCGACATCTTCGTCCGCGGCAAGGACGGCGCGGTCTGGCACGACTGGTACAACAGCAGTGCCGGCTACGGCTCCTGGCAGTCGCTGGGCGGCGGGCTCATCTCGAACCCGGCAGCCGTGTCGTGGGGCCCGAACCACATCGACGTGTTCGGGTTCGGTACTGATTCGGCAGTCTGGCACAAGTTCTACTTCTAACGGGGCTTCGCCCCAGCCCGACGAGGCATGTGCTGGGTAGCGCTTCTGGCGTTGGGCTCCGGTCGGCGATCGACGGTGACACGCGGTGTCCCGCAATGAGCCGCCACTGGCGGTAGGTGGCCCCAGCGAAGGGGCCGTCGCCCGACCGGAGCCCTGTGCGTGCCGAGAACGGCTGGGAGATCCTCAAGGCCGAGGGCATCAACCCTGCGCGAGGCGATCTACCGAGTCCTCGAAGGCGTTCAGCTCGGTCTGGACCGAGGCCGGCGATCCGGCGATGATGCCGTTGCAGTCGGTCGGGTAGCGCGGGGCCTCGATCAGGGCCTCGCGGCCGCCGTCCGAGCAGCCGTCGAAGTAGGAGCCCTTGGGAGAAGCCCTGTGCAGGGGAGACCCCGTCGCGGCCGAGGCCGCCGTGCGCACGCACCTCCGCAGCGTCATCGAGGCGCTGCCCGAGGTGGGGAAGCCCACGCTCCGCCCCGCCTCACCGTGACGGCCCGCCTGCCGACCCGGCCCTCAGCCACTCGGCTGCAGCCCGGCGCCCCGGCCTTCACGTCCTGACCGCGCCTTCACGTCCTGGCCGCGCCTGCGCCACTGATCCCGCTTCACTTGCCTGACTGGCGCGGCAGCTGGATGTTGGCAGGTCAGGGCTCCAGATACCGGAGGGTGGCGATGACACGTCGGTTGTGGCCGGTGGACGGTGCCAGCTCCAACTTGCCGAAGATGCTGGCGACATGCTTCTCCACCACCCCCGGGGTGATGGAGAGCAGCTCCGCGATCGCGGCGTTGGAGCGGCCCTGGGCGACCAGAGCGAGCACCTCCCGCTCGCGCGGGGTGAGGGTCGCCAGGGAGGCGGCCCGACGGGTGGCGCGGAGCAGATGCCGGACCACCTCGGGGTCCAGCACGGTACCGCCGCACGCCACCTGGGAGACGGCCTCGACGAACTCACCGACGTCGGCAACCCGGTCCTTGAGCAGATATCCCAGGCCGCCCGCTTCCCCGGTGAACAGCTCAGTCGCGGACCGGGTCTCGATGTACTGGGAGAAGACCAGTACGCCGACCCTCGGCAGATCGCGGTGGATCTCCAGGGCCGCCCGCATCCCCTCGTCGGTGTGGGTCGGCGGCATCCGCACGTCGATGATGGCGACGTCGGGGAGGAATTCGTCAACGGCTTGGCGCAGGGCCTTCGCATCGCCGACGGCAGCGACCACGTGCAGGCCGCGGCGGGTCAGGGTCTGGGTGAGGCCGTCACGCATGATCGCGGCGTCCTCGGCTATCACCACTCGTAGTCGACTGTCCATCAGGCGTGCCACGGCAGCTGGACGGTGACGGCGGTGGGTCCGCGGCCAGCAGCGGGATCCCGGGGTATGCCTGGTGCGCCGGCGACCACTGGAGGACGGCCACGGCGGACCCCAGCAGACAGGCCACCAGACCGGCGACGGAGATCCGCCGCGAGCGGTGCACGGTCAGGGTGTAGAGCAGCACCGGGATTGCCAGGTCGGTCGCAGTGGGCTGCAGGGCCGCTATCGGGGGCACGCTCCCTGGCCGCTGGCCCAGGGCGATCTGCAGGGACCCGAGCACCGCCACTGCGGTGAACGCCGCCACCGGAAACCGCCTGCGCGGGATCACGGTGGCGGCGACCAGAGCGTTGACGACGGTGGCGGCGAAGGCGGTGCCGGGCCCGCCGACGTGGGCCTCGTCGGTGCTCGACGCGAACAGCAGCACCGCCAGCGCGGTGTCCCACTGCCAGGGATGCCGCTGTATCCACGAGTTCGCCCTCTGCAGCACGTACCCAGGGTAGGGGTCCGCCTCCGGGGCGGACCCGCCGCGCCTGGCTGTTCGTGTCATCCTGCCGCGCCCGGTGCTCCCCCCGTCAGTGGAACGCGACTTCACCGCTGCCCGCCACCAGGATCAGCTGCGAGAGGAAGGCGCTGCTGCCGTCGCACACCGGCGGGGTGTCAACCTCGTCGATGGTGACGGTCAGGTCGAATGCCCCGCTGATCCCGCGGTACGAGCCGGTACCGGAGCCAGGCACGACCGGCGTCGGCATGGTGAAGCTGATGCTGCCGGAGCAGGTGGCCGCGTTGTGCGGCCAGGGGTCGTACGCTTGACGGACCTTCTGGTCGAGCTCGGCGATGTTCAACCGGAACGAGCCGTGGTGGAGCCCCAGTTGCATCTCGCTGGTGTGCTCCGGGTCGACCGTGCCGTTCGGGTGGACAGTCACCGCCTGCCCGAAGTCCCCGATCGCCCCGGTCAGGATCACCGATGAGTCGGGGCCGTCGCTGTCGATGCTGTAGTCGATGAGGTGAACCGCGCCGCCCTTGACCGCCGATGCTGCCCCGGCGGTCCTGCCCGCCGGGACCGTGGTCGTCGGGTTCGTGGTTGCCGCCACGGCGCACCCACCTGCCAGGAGCGAGCCACCGCACACCGAGGCGATGACCACATGCACAAGCCGCTTTCCGAACATGCCGAACTCCTTCTGTTCTCTGCCTACGTTGCCCAGGGCGCCGGGGTGGAGCGGGGACAACCGGGTGCTCCGGACTCGTCCACTGCCGGTGCGTCCTGGAGGGCGATCTCGCCTCGGCAATAGGCTAGGAACGCGCGTCTTCAGCCGGCAGCCGGGCAACTCCCGTCATCGGCTGGGGGTTTTCCCCCAGCCGATGACGGCGGACACGGGGCCGCCGAAGGGAGGAGGGGCACGCCCCCGAGCTGCTGTGACGACCTCGGGCAGCTCAACCCCTGAGCGGCTGGACCCAGGTGACTCCGAGCGAGCGAATGCTCCGGACGCAGAACGCGGCCAGGATGCCGGCGAGGATCAGGACCTGGGCCCCTCGGTTGCCTGCATCTTCGCCTCCCTCGCACTCGTGCACGCCTACGCGGGCGCCCACCCTGCCCCGACACCGGTGCACTGAGGAAAGCGGTCCGCAGCAGTGTCCACCGGGATCGCGCGACCGGGCGGCCTCAGGGCGGCCCGGTCGCCGCACCGTCCGGCACCGGTACCGGCCAGCTGGTCGCCTACTCTGACGCCATGCAGGAGACGGACGCTGACGCGGTGAGGGTTCGGGTGCTGGTGGTCGAGGACGATCCGGGGATCGCCCGGTCGCTGGTGCGCGGGCTGGAGCGGGCCGGTTACCTGGCGCGGAGCGTGGACACCGGCCGGGCGGCGTTGTCCGTCGAGCCGGCTCCCGATCTGGTACTGCTGGACCTGGGCCTGCCTGATCTGGACGGTGTCGAGGTCTGCCGCCTGCTGCGGCGGCGCTCGGACGTGGCGGTGATCGTGGTGACCGCGCGGGGCGAGGAGGGCGATCGGGTGTCGGCGCTGGACGAGGGCGCGGACGACTACCTGGTCAAGCCGTTCGGCCTGGCCGAATTGCTGGCGCGGGTCCGCGCGGTGCTGCGGCGGACCCGTCCGCAGGTCTCCGAGCTTCTGCAACACGGACCTCTGTCGGTGGATCCACGGACCCGGAAGGTCACCGTCAGCGGGACGGAGGTGGTGCTGACGGCCAAGGAGTTCGACATCCTGGAGTGCCTGGCGGTGGATCCGGGACGGGTGGTGACCCGGCAGGAGATCCTGGAACGCGCCTGGGACGCCCACTGGTACGGCCCCACCAAGGTCCTGGACGTCCACATGGCCGCGCTGCGCCGCAAACTGGGCGTGCCCGGGCTGGTGGAGACGGTGTACGGCCGTGGCTTCCGGCTCGGTGACCCGGGCGAGCCCCAGTGACCCGGCGGATCGCACTGACCGTACTGGCCCTGGTCACCGTGCTGCTGACGCTGGCCGTGGTCCCGCTCGGGGTGCTGCTCACCGACCGCGAGCAGACCTCCTTCCGCGCCTCTGCGCAGGCGGATGCCCAGCAGTTGGCCGCCGCCGCCGAGGAGACCCTGTCCGACCACCGGTCCGACACTTCGATGCTGCAACTGCTGGCAGCTGCCAGGGTCCGGGGCGACTGCGCGGCCGTCTACGACTCCGCGTCCCACCCGGTTGCGCGCACCCCCTGCGCGGACGCCACCGGCGGAGACGTCCCGGCCCTGGTCGCCGCCACGCTGGCCCATCCGCAGACCAGCGCCCGGCAGGTGGGGGAGCAGCTGACGGTCACGACGCCGGTCGGCGACATCCAGGACGTCTCCGGGGTGACCGTACTGGTGCGGTCCGCCGACCCGCTGCACGACCGGATCTGGGCGGTGTGGGGCTGGCTCGCGTTGATCGGGGTGGGTGGCCTGCTCGCGGGGACGTTCGTCTCGGTCCGCCTCGCCCGCTGGGTCGGCAGCCCTCTGAACACCCTCGACGAAGCCGCACAGCGCCTGGGGGAGGGTGCGTTGGAGGTCCGGGCGCCTGCCGGGCAGGGCCCGCAGGAGGTGCGCCGGCTGGCGGCGACCTTCAACACCATGGCCGGGCGCACCGAGGCCCTGGTCCACGGCCACCGCACAGTTCTGGCCGATGTCTCGCACCAGTTGCGGACGCCGCTGGCCGCACTGCGGCTGCGGCTGGACCTGCTGGCCGGCGACGTCGACGGGGACACGGCGCAGGAGCTGGCGGGCGCCCAGGAGGAGATCGCCCGGCTGTCGCGGTTGGTGGACGGGCTGTTGGCGGTGGCCAGGGCGGAGGGCGCGGTGCCGCGTCCGGTCGCGGTGCGGGTGGACCAGGTGGTGGCCGAGCGGCTGGCCGCCTGGGAGCCGGTGGCCGGAGAGCGGCGGGTGGCGTTGTCGGCGCGCGGCGAGAAGGAGCTGACGGTGCTCCTGGGCGCCGGTGACCTGGAGCAGGTGCTGGACAACCTGGTGGCGAACGCGCTGGACGCGGTCCCCGAGGGCGGCAGCGTGCGGATCGAGGTGGCCACTGGCTCCGGGCTGGCCGGGCAGGCAGCGGTTGAACTGCGGGTGGTCGACGACGGCCCGGGGATGAGTGCCCAGGCTCGGGAGTCGGCGTTCCGCCGGTTCGGCAATCCGGAAGCGGGAGGGACCGGCCTGGGGCTGGCGATCGTGCACCGCCTGGTCACCGCGAACGGCGGCGCGGCCCGGCTGGAGGACAGCGCCGGTGGCGGCCTGACGGTGGTCCTGGACCTGCCACGACGCCTACGCGGCCAGGGGCGCAGCGGCAGTCAGCAGCCGCCGACCGGAGAGCCGCCGATCGCACGGTGAAGCCGGCGGATCTGATCGAGGAACATGGGGAACACCGCCGTACCGGAGCACACACCTCAGTCCTTCAGGATCCCTGGACCCTTTCCGAGCCGGCCTTCCTCGGGCTTTGCGGGCGCGGACCTCCGCGCCAGGACCCGCTGCGCAGGTACGAGTTGCGCACCCTGGTCCCCGACGCGGCCGTACGCGACGTCCACCTGTGCGGACCGGCCGGGATGACACGGACGGTCAGCGCCCGTCAGCGCGCGGCCGGAGTTCCCCGCAACGCGTCCGCATCGCCAACTCCTGGCACACGGCAGGGCACATATGCTTCGCGCTGCCCGAAATCTGAGGTGAAGCCCCGATCACCAAGGCGGCTCGTCAAGGTCAAGGTGAAGGTCAAGGTCGCTGAGGACGTCGAGACAATCGCCGTCCCGGTTGAGGCGCTCACGCAGCGCTTCTGCGGCGTACGGCTCCGGGATCGGCCATAACCCGAAGTCGTGGAACGCGCGCCACTTGACATCCGTCACCGTCACCAGCGTCAGGCCCCCCGGGGGCGTCGAACTCCGGGCCGCAGCGACGGCCCGGTCGGCTGCTTCGGTCAACTGCCGGTGGTGGCGATAGGCGGGGAGCCCAGCCGACGCCCGCCTGCGGAGCCGACGCACGTAGAGCTCTTCCACCACCATCGTGGGCAGCACCAGCAGCACGATGAAGGCGACCAGCCACATGGTCGGCACGATGGGCCTCCTCGTCCAGATCCGCTCAGCAGTGCTGGCCTCCCCCAAGCACTCGAAGACCGGCCGTCCCAGCGGGTGTGACCTCGTGCCCAGGCGTACGCGCCGGGGACACGCGTCGCTCGCCGTGGCCGCCCGCAGGTGCCGTCGCCTCGTCGGCCGCGGTCGTCACCGGCCGACGCTGCCGACACCTGGGGTGGGGTCCCTCCAGCAGAGCCGCCGCCCAAGCCGCGCCGCTGCCGGGCGCTGTGGCCGGGGGCGTTCCACCTCCCGCCACGACCCGAGTTCCGCTGGGGTCCGTTGCCGTCATGCGAGTATCTCCTCGCAGGCCTAACGCTCAGGTAACAGGCATGAGCGCGACGGCGATCGAGTGGATGAACCGACTGGTGGGCCCGGGCCCGGGCCCATGCACGGCGACCGCCTGTTGTGGTTCGGACTGCGGATACCGCGCTCCTCAAGCGGACACTGTGGCCGCGGGCAAGCCGCTCGTGGCGAATGCCACCCGATCAGCGCTGCAGCCGACCCGTGCACACGTCGTCGAGGGTGTCGAACTGCCGGACATCGTCCGGGTGTCCACAGCCTCTGAACGCGGGTGTGGTGACGGGCGTCGCCCGACCTGCTTACGGACGCTCTCCGGCAGGGCCACCGCCGTGGCTCCCAGCGCACGCACAGGAAAATTCCAGGAGTTGTCCCCCTCGCCTACCGGCGCGCACCTGGAATCTTAGCCAGTTCTTAGGATTTGGTCTGCGATTGCATGGTCGGCGCGGGTATTGACCGCCTCCTGTCAAGTCTGCTTTGCTTCTGCGCAGCACCCCCATAAACCACTTGACGTGGTGTCAGGACGACCGGCACTTATCGCCTGCATCAAAGCCCCGCGACATTTCCACCGGCTCGGGACAGTGCTGCCATCGCTGAGGAAATCACCGTCAATTCCGGGAGGGTTTCCAGGTCCGGTGGACGGCTTCTTTCGAATTCCCGGCAGTGCACGGAGAAAGACGGCAGAAACGCGGCGGAGCCGGGGCGGGAGCACAGCTCCCACCTTCGCGGTCCATGCACGTGATCCCGTGACGCCTACCGGCGGCCACGCCATCAGCAGGAGAGGACACCCACACCATGGGCACACCCCCCGTATCGCATCGCAGAGGACGTACGGCCCTGGCCGGCCTCGCGTCCCTCGCCCTGGCCACCGGCGCCATGGTGGCAGCAACCGCACCCCAGGCGGCGGCCGCCCCGGCCACGACGCACCAGACGCAGCACTCCACCACCGCCGACCCCTACAGCCCGGCCTACCAGCACGCCTACCGGCACGGCGCGTTGCCGACGATCCAGCGCAACGGCGAGATGAAGAACTGGGCCGCTTCCCGGTCGACCCCGGCCGTCGCGACCGGGCCGGAGACGCTGTCCTACGGCGGCGGCATCGACGGTATCGGCGTCAACGACGGCCACTCCAAGGTCTACCTCGTGTTCTACGGCAACCAGTGGGGAACCGAGAGCACCAACGGCAACGGCGACGCGACGTTCTCGGGCGACCCGGACGGCGGCGCCCCGGTCGCGCAGGAGATGTTCAAGGGCATAGGCACCGGCGGCGAACTGTGGTCCGCCGACCTGACCCAGTGGTGCGACGGTCCCAACGTGGCTACGGGTGCCACCAGTTGCCCCTCGAATGCCAGCTTCGTCCCCTACCAGGGCGGCGGCGTGCTGGCCGGCGTCTGGTACGACAACTCGGCCGCCTCGCCGAGCGCCGCGACCGGACACCAGTTGGGTGCGGAGGCCGTCAACGCGGCAGCCCACTTCGGCAACACCACGGCCGCGTCGAACCGCAACGCCTACTACGTGGTCCTCTCGCCCACCGGAACCAATCCGGACAACTACCAGGGCCAGTACTGCGCCTGGCACGACTACAACGGCGACAGCTCGCTCACCGGCGGCCCGGTGACCTCGCCCTACGGCGACATCGCCTTCAGCAACCAGCCGTACAACATGGACTCGGGTGCGGGCTGCGGCGTGGGCTTCGTCAACTCGCCCGGAACCCTGGACGGCTACACCATCACCCTCGGCCACGAGTGGCACGAGATGATGTCGGACCAGAACCCGGCCGGCGGCTGGACCAACAACACCGGCAGCTCCTACAACGGCCAGGAGGACTCCGACGAGTGCGCCTGGCTGTCCCCCGGCACAACGGGCGGCGCGGCCAACGTCACCATGGCCACCGGCACCTTCGCCGAACAGGCCAGCTGGTCCAACGACACCAACGCCTGCTCCATCTCCCACCCGATCGTCGGCGGCGGCAGCGGCAGCAACACCGTGACGGTCACCAACCCGGGCAGCCAGAGCAGCACGGTCGGCACCGCGGTCTCGCTGCAGGTCACCGCCGGAGACTCCGCCTCGGGTCAGAGCCTCACCTACTCGGCGACCGGCCTGCCGGCCGGCCTGGCCATCAACACCACCAGCGGCCTGATCACCGGAACTCCGACCACCGTCGGCACGTCCTCGGTCACCGTCAGCGCCAAGGACACCACCGGCGCCACCGGCAGCGCGAGCTTCGGCTGGACCGTCTCCAGCACGGGCGGCGGGGGCTGCACCGCAGCACAGCTGCTCGGCAACCCCGGCTTCGAGACCGGTAGCGCCGCCCCCTGGACGGCCACCGCCGGCGTGATCAACAACAGCAGCAGCGAGCCCGCCCACTCCGGCAGCTGGGACGCCTGGCTGGACGGCTACGGCGCCGCCCACACCGACACCCTGACCCAGGCCGTCACCGTGCCGACCGGGTGCACCAACGCCACCCTGTCCTACTGGCTGCACATCGACACCGCCAAGACCGGCACCACCGCTGCCGACACCCTCAAGGTCGAGATCACCAGCGGCTCCACCACGACCACCCTGGCGACCTACTCCAACCTGAACGCCGCCGGCGGCTACACCCAGCACTCCGTGAGCCTCACCGCCTACATCGGCAAGGCGGTCACCGTGAAGTTCATCGGCACGGAGAACTCCTCCTCACAGCAGACCAGCTTCGTCCTGGACGACACCGCGCTCAACGTGTCCTGAACCTTCGAAGTCACCACCGCGCCGCCCCGGGAGGGAACCACGCCCGGGGCGGCGCCGTCCCATCGGCCCGGCCCCGGGGAAGCTCCGGAAGGAACGCCCGTCCATGGCGAACACCCGCAGAACCACGGCCGCGCTGCTCCTGTGCGGCGCGACCCTCGCCACCGCTGCCTGTTCGGGCCGGCCTCCGGTCGACGCGCCCAGCCCCGGCACCGTTCGGCTGGGCGACGGGGCCAACGGCAGCACCGTGAGAGTCGCACTGGGCGCGACCGTGGTGCTGACCCTCGGCAGCACCTACTGGTCCGCACCGCAGAGCAGTGTCCCCGGCATCCTCTCCAGCACGGCTGCTCCCTCGGTCAGCGCCGACCACGCCTGTATGGCCGGAATGGGCTGCGGCACCGTCCAATCCGACCTGCGGGCGACCGCCCCGGGCACCACCCGCCTCAGCGCCACCCGCGTCAGCTGCGGCGAGGCCAGGCCGTGCCCACCCGACCAGCGCCGGTTCACCATCACCGTCGTCGTCGGGCATTGACACCACACGGTCCCGGGCGCCAGCACCCGGGGTCAGCGGTCGTTGGATACCGTGTCCGCCTGCGGTCGCGAGTGCTGCGGCAGGGCCGCGCGGGTCGGGGCGAGGCGCACGAGGGCTTCGTAGGTCACCACGCCGATCGCGATGTGCATCACCATCAGGACGGCCACCGCCTGCGCGGACTGGCCCTGCGCCCAGATGTAGACGTCCGGCAGCAGTAGCACCAGGGTGACCAGGACGGCCATGCGCAGGAACAGCCAGCGCGGATCCGAGCTGATCCTCGTCGTGACGGGCCAGGCGATACAGGCGATGACCACGCCGATCACGGTCAGCTTGCTGTAGTCGGCGAACTGGAAGTGCACGTACCCCTCGGTCGCGGGGAACACAGCCTCACCGATCACGACCAGCAGCGCGTCGGCTGCCAGCGAGCCGACGATCGCGCACAGACTCGCCAGCACGAAGCGCAGCGTGTGGGGCTGACGGTGAGCCGGCGCCAAGTCCAGACGCAGACGCGCGGCAAGAGTATTCATGAGGGGGAGCGTCCTTCCTTGAGTACTGGGAGAGGAGTCCCATGGCAGCTGCTCATCGGGGCCATGGAGCATTCTGCAGGACCAGAGACTAAGAACTGGTTCAGATGCGCCGTGCCCGGGGGCTGTTCGGGACGCGGGTGCTCGCACTCCTTGAAGCAGCCGCCCCTGCCTGGGGAGAGAGCTGTGGATGCCATGCTGCTCGGGACCTCCGGGAAGACGCTGACCTGCTGCTGACCCCGGGTGGTCGACGCTGTCCCGCAGCTGGGGTGGAGACGCCCCTTCAGCGATGTATCGCCGCAGGTCAGCCGGGTTACCGCGGGGTCTCCGAGCGGAAGGTGCGGCCGAGCTCCGGGCCGAGGCCGAAGTAGTGGCGGAAGTTGTAGACCAGCGGGCTCCAGGCGGCCGGGTCGATGTGCTGGGTCCCCGGGACGAGCAGGCGCGGATCGGCGTGCACCCTGAGCACCCGGGCCTCCACGATCACGAACGAACCCGAGGCGTCCGGGGCGACCCGCTCGGCGCGCGCCTCCAACTGCATCGGGCAGTCCGCCACCCTGGGCGGCCGGACCAGGTCGGAGGGCTCGGGCAGCAGTCCGGCGGCGGCGAACTTGTCGGGCTCGAAGCGGAAGGTGCCCCGCTTGCCCTCGGGGACCGGATCGCGACCGGTCAGCGGGGCCAGCCGCTCCACGTTCGGCCACTGGGCCGGGCCGGGCAGGTTGATCACCAGGTCGCGGCGGCTGCGGAGGTTGTGCGCGGTCTGGCCGTCCGCGCCGATGCCGAGGACGACGACCTGACCGAGCGCCCAGGCGGAGGACATCGGCGCGAGGTTGGCGGAGCCGTCCTCGTTCTCGGTCGAGAGCAGTACCACCGGGGTGCCGAAGTACAGGATGCTCGGCGCGATCGTGACATGGTCGGGTGCGATGCGGGTCGTGGTGTCCATGATTCGACCGTAGGCGGGGGAAGGTTCGGCCCCGGCCGAACAGTCGCGGACCCGAGCCGATGACGGCCACCCCGACGGCGGGTCATCCGTTCGGCGCGGCGCGCCTGCCCCGCCGTCCGCCGCCGGATGCGGATGCTGGGATGCGCCGGGCGACGACTCGCCTCTTCTCCCCGGCGCGGGCCCCCGCTTCGAAAGACGGGGGCCCGATGCGAGCTAGGGAGAGGGTGGTATGGGCGGGACGACCAGGCAGGCGCGGTGTGTGCCGGGCGCGCCGTGCTGGGTGAGTCTGATGGCGCGGGACCTGGAGGTGGCACGGGAGTTCTACGAGCCGCTGCTGGGCTGGCGGTTCGAGGAGGGCCCCGAGCGCTGGGGCCCGTACTGCCGGGCGGTGCTCGACGGCGTCGCGGTGGCCGGGATCAGCGCCGTCGCCCGCGACTGGGAGATGCCGGTCGTCTGGACCACCTACATCGGCGCCGAGGACATCGACCAGGTGGCGGCGCGGGTGCGCGAGCGCACCGGCACGATGGCGGTCGGCCCGCTCGCCTTCGACGCGGGACGCCTGGCGCTGGGCACCGACCCGCAGGGCGCCGGCTTCGGCATCTGGCAGGGCGAGCCCGGCCCGGTCCAGGACCTGGAGCGGCCCGGGTCGCTGGCCTGGAGCGAGCTGCGCACCGCCGACGCCTTCGCCGCCGCCCTCTTCTACGGAGAGGTGTTCGGCTGGGACGACGCCGAGCACTTCGACGTCATCTGGGAGCACGAGCGCGTCCTGCTGCGCAGCGCCGACGCCCCGGAGCGGACGCTGGCCTCGCTGAACGGCGGCGGCGTCCGCGCGGCGCCGGACCCCCGGTTCCGGCCGCGCTGGCACGTCTTCTTCGCCGTCACCGACACCGACCGCGCGGTCCGGCGCGCGGTGGAGCTCGGTGGGAGGGTGGCCACCCCGGCCGAGGACTCGCCGCTCGGGCGGGTCGCCCAACTGCGGGACCGTGAGGGCGGACTGTTCTGGATCGTGACCCGGCGCGGCTGATCCGGAAGGCGTCCCGGACTCTGCTCCGGGGTCGCTCCGGGGTCGCTCCGGCGGCCGGACCGGCGGCCGGAGCGAGCGGTCGCCCGGGAGGTCGGTCCGCAGGTCGCCCCGCTGGTCCGCCCGCAGGTGGGAGCGGGGACGGCGACCGACGCAATCCCGCCCCGCTGCCCGCCCGGGCCACCCGATGCGGTAGAAATGCTGGATATGGGAGCGGTGCGTAGGGCCTGGGACGACCTGTGGGACCGCTTCAGCGCCTCGGACCCCGGACTGATCCGGCTGTCCAGTGCGCTGAACACGGTCTGCGGCATCCTGCTCACCCTGCTGGTGCTGGCGGTCGCTCACACCGCAGTGCCGCTCCTGGTCACCGGGGCGATGACGGCGATGGTCGCGGCCTTCGCGATCAGCGACTCCCGGCCGCGCGACCAGGCCGTGACGCTGGGGCTCGGCTTCCTGGCCGCGCTGGCGGCGGTCGGCCTCGGCGCCGAGCTCTACCGCTACCGGGTCGCCTCCGACCTGGTGTTCCTCGGCCTGATCTTCGCCGCCGTCTACGTCAGACGGTTCGGACCGCGCGGCACCGGGCTGGGCATGATCGGCTTTCAGCTCTTCTTCGTCTCCCAGTTCACCCATGCCGCCCCGAGCACGCTGCTGAAGATGTACGAGGTGATGGCCGTCGCCTTCGCCGCCTCGGCGGCGGTCCGCTTCGGGCTGGTCCGGGCGACGCCCGAACGCACCCTGCACCGGCTGCGCCGCGCCTTCCGGGCCCGGCTCGCCGCGCTGGTCGACGTCCTGGTCGAGATCGCCGGGGCCGAGCCGGGGTCGCGGGCCGACGTCCAGGCCATCGACCTGCTGCACACCCGGGTGGCCCGACTGCACCAGTGCGCGCTGATGATCCAGTCCCGGCTGGAGCACGGGACCGCCGACCCGCGCACCGCCTCGCTGATCCAGCGGCGGATCGCCGAGGCGGAGATCGCAGCCGAGCGGCTCGGGCTGCTGCTCCTGCGCGCGGTCCGGCTCGGCCCCGACCTGGCCGCCACCGACGTCACGCTCAGCCTCCACCTCTCCACCCTGCTGCCCGCGAGCGTGCCGGCGGATCCGGAAGCGGCTCCGGGCGCGGAGGGCGCCGCCGCCGACCGGCTGGTGCGCGAACTGCGCGAGCTGCGGTTGCTGGTCGTCCGGGCCACGCCCGGGACGCTCGCTCCCGGCGCGGCCGAGGTCGGCGAGCGGATGCTGGGCTACCGCGACGACGAGGCGCTGCCGGAGGGCACGCCCGCGGTCCAGGACGTCTACCGGGGTCTCGGCGACCTCGCCCGCGCCATGCTCGGCCTGCGGCTGACGCTGGAGGAGGAGCCCGCCGCGTCCGAGGACGACAGTCCGGAGACGGCCCGCTCCCGGGAGGAGCTGGAGGCCGAGGACATCTCGCTCCAGGCCGACGAGGACGTCTCCCACGAGCCCACCGGCATCGACCGGCCGACCACCCGGGCCGCCTTCCAGGTCACCGTCGGCTCGGCGCTGGCCATCCTCGGCGGCGAGCTGCTGTCCGCGCAGCGCTGGTACTGGGCGGTGCTGACCTGCTGGGTGGTCTTCCTCAACACCTCCTCGACCGGCGAGATCCTGATGAAGGGCTACCGACGGCTGGCCGGGACGATCGGCGGCGTCGTCGCCGGGATCGGCCTGGCCGCGCTGGTCGGCGGCCACACCTGGAGCGCCTTCGCGCTGGTGGTCCTCTGCATCTTCGGCATGTTCTTCACCGCGCCGCTGTCGTACATGCTGATGTCCTTCTTCGTCACCACCATGCTCGGACTGCTCTACACCCTGCTGCACACCTACAGCGCCTCGGTCCTGTTGCTGCGGATCGAGGAGACGCTGTTGGGCGCGGTCTGCGGGCTGATCGCGGCGGTGGCGATCCTGCCGGTCCGCACCCGCCGGCGCACCGACGACCTGTTGGTCGACGTACTGGAGAAGCTCCGGGGGACCCTGGAGCAGACGGTGGCGGCGCTGAGCGGCGGCCGACCGGGCGACCTGCTGGACGCGGCCCGCGAGCTGGACACCGCCCTGGACACCCTGCGCGGCTCGGTGCAGCCGCTGACCCATCCGGCCAGTCCGCTGCGCAGCCGACGCCGCCGGGCCGGCTACATCCTGGGCCTGCTGGAGACCTGCGCCTACCACGCGCGGAGTCTCGCCGCGACGGCCGGGTTCGTTCCCAGCGCCCTCCACGCCGACCCCCGGCTGGCCGACGCCGGACGGCAGTTGGACGCCAATCTGGAGGTGCTGGCCGACTTCGTCCGGAGCGGCGGGAAGTCGCGCGGCCGACTCGACGGCTCGGCGCTCGCCCCCCGCCCCGACCAGCCTCCCGTCGTGCCCGCCGCCTCCACCACGCCCACCACGCCCACCCTGCCCGCCGTCCCCGCCGTCCCCACCCTCCCCGCCGTCCCCGTCCGGAATGATCCGCTGGTCACGGTCAGAGTGCTGCGGCATCTCCAGCGGCTGAACGAGAGCATCCTCGGGCTGGGCCGCCCGCTGGGCCTGGGCCCGGCCGAGCGCAGCGTGCCGCCGCGCTGAGTCGCGGCCCCGCCGGCACCGCCCCTCAGGTGCGGGAAGAGGCTGGCCGCAGTGGTTGTTCGAACGATCGTTAAGCTGTGTGCGAGAGATCGAACAATCATGAGGAGACCGCACGATGGAAGGCACCACCTGGGGCAGCGGCACCGGACTGGATCGGATCCGGCAGCTGTTGGCGGCAGCGGAGCTGGACCGCACCGCCCCCTACGACGTGCTCGGACTGCGGTTCGCCGCAGCCGAGAAGGGCCGGGTGGAGTTCGCCTGGACCCCGGGCGCCGGGGTGCTCAACCGGGGCGGGGTGGTGCACGGCGGATACATCTCCGCCGCGCTGGACGAGGCCGGCGGGGTCGCTGCGATCAGCCTCAGCGAGCCGGCGACGCCGTTCCTGACGATGAGTCTGAATGTCGACTTCCTGCGTCCGCTGCTGCCCGGCCTGTCCTACGCGGTGGTCGGTACCGTGCTGCAGAGCGGTCGGCTGCGCACGCTGGTGCACAGCACGATCACCGACGACCTGGGCCGCCTCTGCGCCCAGGGCGCGGCCGCGTTGACCCCGAACCGGAAGCTGCTGGAGTCGCTGTCGGGCGACGCCGGGTGACCGAACGGTGACCGACGGGTGACCGGCGGCGTCGCCGGGGGTCGCTTCCGGGCCCGGAAGCCTTAGCCTGGAGAGGTGCAGGCTCACCAGCGCCATGTCCGGTACTTCGTCATGATGAGCACCTGTGTCGGGCTGTTCGTCCTGGCGTGGGGAGTCGTGCGCTTCTACTCGGTCGGCGCCGCGATCGGCATGTGCGTGGTCGCCATGATCATCCCGCCGGTCGCCGCGATCCTGGCCAACTCCAGGGACCGCGACGACGACTGGTGGAACGACCCGCGCTGGGACGACCCGGACTGGAAGGACCCCGGCCACGACCGTGACCGGCCCGACCACGAGCAGCGCCCGCCGGGCCGGTGATCACGAGAGCGGCCCCAGAATCTCCTGGGACTCGATCAGCCCCTGTTCGCTGGGCGCCTTGCCGTCGTTCAGGATGCGTGCGGCCTGCCGGGCGCGGAGGTCGACATGTGCTTCGGCGGGTTTGGGGTAGCCGTAGCGGGCGCGGGCCTCGGCGGGCGTCAGTACCTCTTCGTTGCGCGGAGGAATGCCCAGCGATATCGGGGCGATCGCCGAAACCGTGGAGGGGGAGAGCCGTCCCAGCAGCCGGAGTTCGAGCTTCGGGTGGCGGTGGACGAGCGCGAAGGATGCCTTCATGACCGGCACGATCAGGACGTCGAGGAGGCGCGGCTGACGGATCCCGGCCAGCTCGCGCATCCAGCGCGGCATGGTGGCGATGGTGGCGGTCCGCTGCGCAGCCGCGACGACCAGGCCGGCCGGTTTCGCCCAGCGGGGCGTCGGCGGCAGGACGAGCTCGGTCCGCAGGAGGTGGTGCATGGCCTGCCGGGCGATCGGACTGGCGGACAGCCGGGGGCGCATCCGGTCGAAGTACGCCCGGACGCCCTCGCGGGTGCGGGGGACGTCGTCGGGGGAGCAGGTCTGCAGTTCCGCGGCGACCGCGCAGGCGGACCAGTACTCCGACTCCTCCTCCGCGGTGAGCTTGCCGGGGCCGTACTTCTCGTACGCGTAGAGGATCGAGTGCCAGCCGGTGAGCTGGATCCACAGCTGCGAGGCGGGGTCGTTGGCGTCGTAGGTCCCGTCGCTGTAGGGCAGCTGACCGATCGCCTTGGCGTGGACCTTGACCAGGACATCCGCGGCCCTGCACACCTCGCGCGAACCGGCGAAGGCCACCATGGCGAAGTAGCGCAAGGTGCGGTCGTAGCGGGTGCGGGGACGCTGGTAGATGCCCTGGGTTCCGTGGACGGCGGCCACCAGCGGAGGGTCGAGCTCCTCCACCACCACGGCCCGCTGGAAGCCCACCGTCAGCGACGTGGGGTAGCCCCAGACCTTCCACACCACCGAGCCCGGACCGAAGAAGCCGTAGTCCTCGTGCGGTTCGACTCCGGTGCGCTTCGCCTTCGCCATACTGCCTCCTCGTGCATCCGCGGCATGCGCCGCCCGCAATTACGACACTACTGTCGTTAATTAAGGCACAGGTGTCGTAAACTGCCAAGGTGCCAGCATCCACAGCTTCGGAAGCCAGTCCGCGCAAGCGGCGCCCCTACGCCCCACGCGTCCCGTTGGCCGAACGCCGCGAGCAGCTGCTCGACGCGGCCCTGGCCGTGATCGTGAGCGACGGCTACGACCGGGTCTCCATCGATGCCATCGCCAAGCGCGCCGTGGTCGTACGGTCGGTGGTCTACGGCGCCTTCGAGAACCTGGACGCCCTGCTGAACGCCCTGCTCGACCGACAGCAGGCACGCGCCTTCGAACGGCTGCTGGAGACGCTTCCGGACGGGGCCGGCCTGAGCGACCCCGCTGCCTTCGCCGCCGAGACCGTGCGCCGGATGTCCACGATGCTCCGCGAGGACCCGGACACATGGCGGCTGATCCTGCTCACCCCGGGGACCCTGCCCAGCGTCGTTCGCGAGCGCATCGAGGCGGACCGGGAAAGGTTCCGGCTCCGGGTCGCCCGCTGGATCTCCGTCATCCTGGCCGACCGTCAGGATTCCGAGTTCGACCCGCACGTCCTCGCCCACGCACTCGTCGCCTGCGCAGAACACTTCGGCCGCACCGCGCTCACCGATCCCGACAGATTCGACCCGCTGCACCTGGTCGGCCAGGTGGAGCTGCTGCTCCGGGCCGTCTGGCCCGCGCGCCGGGCCTGACCCTGTCGGTGACCGCGGGCGGTCGGGAGATCGGTGGGCGCCTGCTGGACGCTCAGAAGTACTGGACGCTCGGAAGTACTGCACGCTCAGAAGACCGACCAGCCCGTGTACGTGGTGAAGTGGTCCAGGGCAGTGATCGCGGCAACGGAGTTGCCGTGTCCGTCGAGTGCCGGCCCCCAGGCGCACACGGCGCAGCGCCCGGGGACCACCGCGAGGATGCCGCCGCCGATGCCGCTCTTGGCGGGCAGGCCGACGCGGTGGGCGAACTCGCCTGCGGCGTCGTAGGTGCCGCCGATGAGCATGACGGCGTTGATGCGTTTGGCCTCGCTGCGGGTGAGCAGGCGGCTGCCGTCGGCGCAGACGCCGTGGTGGGCCAGGAAGCGTGCGGCCAGGGCCAGGTCGCGGCAGCTCATGGCGAGGGAGCACTGCCGGATGTACTGGTCGAGCACGAGCGGCACGGGGTTGTCGAGCCTGCCGTAGTCGGCCAGCAGGTTGGCCAGAGCGGCGTTCCGGTGGGCGTGCTGGTGCTCGGAGCGCGATATCCGGGGGTCGAAGTCGAGCGCCGGGTTGCCGCTCTCGGTCCGCAGGAAGGCGCGCAGGGCGCCGCTGGCGTCCCCGGTCAAGGTCTGCAGCCGATCGGTGACGATCAGCGCGCCGGCGTTCACGAACGGGTTGCGCGGGATCCCGCCTTCGCGCTCCAGCTGGGCAAGGGAGTTGAACGGGGACCCGGACGGCTCCTTGCCGACCAGGCGCCACAGGGCGTCGCCGTCGGCGGCCAGGACCAGGGCGAGGGTGAAGACCTTGGAGACGGACTGGACGGAGAACGGGACCTCCCAGTCGCCGACCCCCTGTACCTCCTCGCCGCGGTGGAGCCCGGCTACGGCGAAGCCGAAGCCCTCCGGGTCCGCGCCGGCCAGTGCCGGGATGGACGTGGCGACCTTCCCCGGTACCGCGGTCGCCCGCACTGCCCGCTGGACCTCGTCCAGCACGGTCCCATATCGCACGGCTGCCCCCCGAACGACGCCATTGTCGCTGCCACGACAATCATGCGACCTCTGCGGAAGGCAGGGAAGACGCCGGTGCGGATCCGATATAGTAACCGTACGAACTGCTTCGATCACTGAGAGCTACAGATGCACCTCCCGGTCTGCCCCGCCCCGGGCGAGCCCCGAGTCCTCGCCCTCGACGAGGTCACCTCGCGCACCACGGCGGTCAAATGCATGGGCCGCACCTACGGCGCCACCGCTGCCGACGGAACGGTCACGCTCCACGACGTCACCGACCCCACCAAGCCCCTCCTGCTCGGCATCGCGCACCGGCGCACCCCCGACGGCTGGGAGATCCGCACCGCCCGGGACGCGCAACTCCGCGACACCGCCGACCTGCTCCACGCCATCGCCCTGCTGCGACAGGCGCAGTGGCCCCCGTGCGACGAGCCCCACCCCCCGGCGACGATCACCTGAGCCACCGACCCGGTCGCCGCGTCCGCAGATGACGAGCGTCACAGCACGGCCCGGGGGTGCAGCTCCGGCTCGGTCGAGCCGGTGGTCATCACCGCGTAGACGCTGCCGAACTGGCCGGCCGCCCCGCCGTGGCGTCCGTCCGGGGTGAGCGCCAGCGCCCGCAGCTCGGCCCGGAACTCGTCCGGGAGGGTCGCCGCGTCGGCGAGCCCGAGGCGGCAGGCCTCGGCCGGCTGCTCGCCGCCGGCCATCAGCTCGACGATGGTGCGGGCGGTCCCGCCGCGCATGCTCAGCTCGCCCCGGCCGGTGCAGGCGGCTCCGCCGGCCCGGAGGTCGCACCAGTTCCCCGCGCCCGGCACGGCGGAGTCGCCGACCCGGCCCGGGTACTTGAACGGGTAGCCGGAGGTGGAGACCCCGACGCACATCTCCCCGGCGGCGTCCAGGGCGATGATGTTGATGGTGCCCCACGGCCCTTCGTGCGGCGCCAGTCGGCGGACCAGGTCGAGCGACTCCGAGCGGTAGCGCCGGTCGCCGGCCACGGCAGCGGTGTTCTCGCCCTCGACGGACTTCGCGGACTCGGCCGCGCCCGCCGCGAGCAGCTGCGCGCGCCAGAGCGCGCGCGCCTCGTCGGTGAGCAGCTCGGCCGTGGTGAAGCCGTTCTCCTCGGCGAACAGCGCCGCGCCCTCGCCGACCAGCATGCAGTGCTGCGGCAGCCTCTCCAGCACGGCGCGGGCCACCGAGATCGGGTTGGGGTAGCCGCGGAGTGCCCCCACCGAGCCGAAGCTCCGGCTCGACCCGAGCATCACCGAGGCGTCGAGCTCGACCACCCCCTGGGCGTTGGGCAGGCCGCCGGTACCGACGTAGTGGTCCGCGAGGTTGTCCTCGCAGCGCCGCATCGCCGCCTCCACGGCGTCCAGTGCGGATCCGCCTCGGCTCAGCACCTCCATGCCGGTCGGCAGGCCGGCCTCGCTGCGTTCGCTCCCGATGATCACCGGGTCCGTCATCCGCTGCTCCCTCTGCTCGGTCCGCCGATCCCCGTCCGCGCACCGTCCGCACGGTCGACCTACCCGGTTGCGATCCTCGTCCCCCGAGTTCCGGCGATCAGGGACCGGAACTCGATCGTCCCACGATCCGGGACCGCGGTGGGGTGGGCCGGCCCTGCGGTTCGCGCCCTCGGGTGCGGGTCCGGCCCGGGGGCGGTATGCAGGGAGGATGGACGCACGGGAGTGGCTGGCCGGACTGCGGCGGGAGTGGCGACTGAGGGCGGGTCTGGTCGCGGTCGCGCTGGTCGCGATGGCGGTCATCTCGATCGTCGACATCCTCTCGCCGCCCGACGTCCACCTGGGGCCGCTGCTGGTGGTCGCGCCCGCGTTCACCGCCTCGTTCGCCGGGCCCCGGCTGACCGGGCTGATCGGCGCGCTGGCGGTGGCCACCCTGGTGGCCACCGGGGTGGCCCGCAGCGCCCTGGCGACGGAGAACCTGGTCGTGCAGATCGGCGCGATGATCGCGCTCTCGGTACTGCTGGTGATCTTCTGCCGACTGCGCGAACGCCACGAGGGCGAGCTGTCCCGGGCCCGGTTCGTCTCCGAGACCACCCAGCGGGTCCTGCAGCCGCCGATTCCGGAGACGGCCGGGCCGCTGCGCCTAGCCTCCCGCTACCGCGCCGCCGAGGCCGACACCACGCTCGGCGGCGACCTCTACTCACTGGCCCGGACCGCCGACAGCACCCGTCTGATCATCGGCGACGTCCGGGGCAAGGGCCTGTCCACCCTGGGCACCACCGCCATGCTGCTGGGCGCGTTCCGCGCCGCCGCCCACCGCCAGGCGCCGCTGTCGGAGCTGGTCTCCTACCTGGAGGGCAGCGTCGCCTGGGGACTGTCGCAGTTCACCGAGGCGGAGGGCGACGTAGGCGAGCGCTTCATCACCGCCGTGGTGATCGACATCCCCGACCACCGGCAGGAGCTGTACCTGGTCAACTGCGGGCACCCGTCGCCGCTGCTGCTCCGGCCCCGGCAGCCGGCCCGGTTCCTGCAGGTGGACCGTCCCTCGCCGCCGCTCGGGCTGGGCGCCCTGGCCAACGCCCCCTACGAGGTCGTCACCTTTCCGTTCGGCCCCGAGGACCTGCTGCTGCTCCACACCGACGGGCTGATCGAGGCCCGCGACCCGGCCGGCGCCTTCTACCCCCTGGCCGAGCGCGCCGTCGAATGGGACACCGCTGCCCCGTCGGCCTTCCTGGACGCCCTCTGGGCCGACCTCTCCGGCTACGTCGGCGGCGCCCCCGAGGACGACATCGCCCTGATCGCCCTCCGCCGCGGCGCGGCAGCGAGCCGGCAGCGATCGGGGGATGTTCAGGCGGGCGGTTGCAGCGGGTAGGTCCTGATGCCCAGGCCGTGGTAGACGCCGGTGTCGTCGGTGAGCAGCGGCAGCCCCTGGGGCCGGTCGACATCGGGTGAGGCGGCGTGTGCGGCATGGGCGTGGGGCCAGGGCAGGGTGGCGCGGCCGACAGCACCGGCGGCGGCCAGGTCCAGGGGCAGGAAGGTGAGCGCTTCGAGGGAGGCGAAGTAGTCGGCGGAGCCGGGGCGTTCGCGTTCGGCCTGGACCAGGCAGCTGGTGGGCACCAGGATCCGGCGCTGGGGTGACTGGTGAGTGGTGTCGTAGACGTAGGACAGGAAGCGGTTGCCGGTCGCGAGGGCGGCCAGGGCAGTGTGGTCCAGGACGACGGTGCCAGGAGTCAGGACGCGTCGCCTTCGAGGGTTGCCCAGAAGGCCTCGGCGGCCCGGCGGTCGGGGTCGGCGGGGTTGTCGTCGACGGTCACGCCGGCCGCGGCCATGGCGGCGCGGCCGCGGTTCCGGCGTTCGGCGAGTTCGGCCGAGGTGAGGGTCTGGGCGGCCAGGCGGGCCACGACCTGCTTGATGGAGGTGTGGGACTCGTCCGCGATGGCCTTGAGGCGATCGCGGACCTCCACGTCGACCTGGATGGTGGTGAGGGGCATGTCCCGACCTTACGCGCATCTAGAGATCATCTCTAGAATCCGCCTTCCGGGTGGTGTCCGTGATGGCTGGGCAGGCCGTGGGATCCGGGCGGCTAGGACGTGCGGCGGTAGTGGTCCTGGAGCTGGTGCAGGTAGGCGAGGTCGCCGGGGGTGGTGCGGGGGTCGTACGGGGGCGAGGTGCTGACGTCGTTCCTGGTCAGGTCCAGGCCGACGACGCCGGCCCGGCGGTCGACCCGGTCGACGGTGCCGGCCGGGAGCAGGAAGCTCGCTCCCAGGATCCACGGGCCGGTGTCGACCACGATGTAGGCCGCCCCGGGCTCGTACACGGCCTCGGCGACCTTGCCGATCCGGCCGTCGGAGGCCTCGACCCGGAAGCCGGTCACGCCGGCCTCCGGGCCGACGTGCAGCTCCGGTCTGAAGTCCCACACATCCGCGTCCATGCTGCTCCTGTCTGTCGTAGGTGCCGCCGTCTCGTCCGACCGGTCCCATCCTCACCGGAAGGGCGTGGGACCGCTCGCCCACCGGCTCGCGTTCACCGGCTGGGGACGGCGAGCAGCAGGGCGAAGCGCCCGGCGGCGTCGGTCCACCAGTGGCGGACGGTGAACCCGGCGGCGTCGAGTTCCGCGGTCAGGCCCTCGCGACGGAACTTGACCGAGATCTCGGTCCGGATCTCCTCGCCGGCCTCCAGATCGAGGGTCAGGTCGAGGGCCTTGACCGGGACCTGCTGCTGGGCGCGGGAGCGCAGCCGCATCTCGATCCGCTCCTCGGCGGTGTTCCAGACCGCCAGGTGGTCGAAGGCGTCCGGGTCGAAGCCGGCGTCGAGCTCCCGGTTGAGGACGTTCAACACGTTCTTGTCGAAGGCGGCGGTGACGCCCTGGCTGTCGTCGTAGGCCGCGACCAGCACGGCCGGGTCCTTCACCAGGTCCGCGCCGAGCAGCAGGGTGTCGTCCGCGCTGAGCGTCCGGCGCAGCGCGCCGTAGAAGGCGGTGCGGCCGTCCGTGTCGAGGTTGCCCAGCGTCCCGCCGAGGAAGGCGACCAGGCGCGGGCCCGGCTCGTCGGTCAGGGCGAGGTCGTGCTCGAAGTCGGTGACGACGGCGCTGATCCGCAGCGCGGGGTAGTCGCGGCCCAGTGCCTCCCCGGCCTCGGTCAGCGCGGAGTCGCTGACGTCGAGCGGGGTGTAGCGCTGCAGCGTGCCGGCGGCGGTGAGCGCGTCCAGCAGCAGCCGGGTCTTGCGGGAGGAGCCGGAACCGAGCTCCACCAGCGACCGGGCCCGGGTCGCCCGGGCGATGTCGGGGGCGCGGCGGGTCAGGATCTCCTGCTCGGCCCGGGTCGGGTAGTACTCGGGCAGCCGGGTGATCTCCTCGAAGAGCCGGCTGCCGCGTTCGTCGTAGAACCATTTGGGCGGCAGCGTCCTCGGCGGTTCGGCCAGGCCCTGGAGCACGTCGGCGCGCAGGGTGGCGTCGAAGAAGTCCCGGGGCAGGCGGCGTTCGAGCGTGAATCGGTCGTTCATCCGGTGCGGTCCGTTCTCGTGCGGCCGGTACGGCGGGAGCGGGCGGGGACGCGGCGCGGCGGCGCGCAGCGGGACGATCCGGACCGAACCGGGGGAGGCCAGCAGCAGGCTGTGGTCGGGGACCTCGTGCCAGTCGTCGGTCAGCCCCTGGGGCAGGCCCCCGGGGGTCACGGGCCCGGCGCGGTCCGGTTCGGAGGCGACCAGGACCCGTCCCGGTGCGGCGCGGTACCAGAGGGTGTCGCCGTGGCGGATGGCGGCGACGGTGCTGCCGTCGGTCAGCAGCAGGTTCAGCCGGGCCTCCGGGCGCGCCTCGGCGACCCGGCGGACGACCCCGGCCAGCGCCAGCCCGGCGGGCTCGCCCTGCCGCAGCCGCCGGGCGACCAGCGCCCAGAGCAGCGCGGAGTCGACGTGCGCCTCCAGCCCGAGCAGGTCGGCCGGCTCCAGGCCGGTGCCGTCGAGCGGCAGCCGGGCCCAGTCGCGGACCGCGCCGTTGTGGCTGAACAGCCAGCGGCCCTCGCGGAAGGGCGCGGCGGCGGCCGCCTCCCGGCCGGTGCCGTCGGTCGCCGAGCGGACGGCGGCCAGGAAGGCGTGGCTGCGCAGGGTGCGGGCGAGGTCGGGCAGGTCGGGGTCGGCCCAGATCGGCAGCGCCCGCCGGTAGCGCGCGGGCAGCGGGACCTCGGCCTCCCCGTCCGTCCCGCGCACCTCGCCGTCCTCGGCGGAACCGTCCTCGGCGGAACCGTCCTCGGCCGCGCCGTCCCCGGCCGGCGGGTACCAGCCGAAGCCGAAGCCGTCGGCGTTGACCGTGCCGTGCCGCTGCAGCCGGGGCGCCCAGGACTGCTCGAACAGGCTGTGCTCCGGGGCCAGCAGGACCTCGCCGAGCGTGGTCGGCGGGCCCAGGTAGGCCAGATGGCGGCACATCAGGCGGACTCGCCGGGGTCCGCGTCGCGGGCGGTGCGGAAGCCGGCGAAGATCTGCCGCCGGATCGGGTAGTCCCAGTTGCGGAAGGTCCCCCGGCAGGCCACCGGGTCGGCGGCGAAGGAGCCGCCGCGCAGCACCTTGTACTCCGGGCCGAAGAAGACCTCCGAGTACTCCCGGTAGGGGAAGGCCGCGAACCCCGGGTAGGGGGCGAAGTCGGAGGAGGTCCACTCCCAGACGTCGCCGAGCAGCTGCCGGGCGCCGCAGGGCGCGGCCCCGGCCGGCCAGCTGCCGGCCGGGGAGGGCTGGAGGTGGTGCTGGCCGAGGTTGGCGTGGAGCGGTCCGGGGTCGTGGTCGCCCCAGGGGTGGCGCAGCGAGCGGTCGGCGGCCGGGTCGTGCCGGGCGGCCTTCTCCCACTCGGCCTCGGTGGGCAGCCGGCGTCCGGCCCAGCGGGCGTAGGCGTCGGCCTCGTACCAGCTGACGTGCACCACCGGTTCGTCGCCGGGGACCGGCTCCTCCCGGCCGAAGCGCAGCCGCAGCCAGCCCTCGCCGTCGCGCTGCCAGAACAGCGGCGCCACCAGCCCGGCCTGGCAGCGGTGCGCCCAGCCCTCCGGCGTCCACCAGCGCGGCTCGTGGTAACCGCCGTCGGCGATGAACTCCTGGTAGGCGGCGTTGGTCACCGGTGTGGTGTCCAGCCGGAAGGCGGCCAGCCGCACCCGGTGGGCGGGCCGCTCGTTGTCCAGCGCCCACGGGTCGGTGGAGGTGCCCTGGGTGAACGGCCCGGCCGGGACCAGGACCTCGCGCGGCAGCTCGGCCGCGTCGGCGGGGCGGGCGGCGGGGCGGGGCGTCCAGCACGGCGGGGCCCCGGCGGAGCTGGTGGGTGGCGAGCATGGTCTCGTCGTGCTGCTGCTCGTGCTGGGCGATCATGCCGAAGACGAAGCCCCCGGCGAGCAGCGGACCCGCGCCGGCGTCCGTCCCGGCCCGGTCGAGGACGTCCAGGGACTGCTCGCGGACCTCGCGGAGGTACCGCCGGGCCGGGTCCGGCGGCAGCAGCGGCAGCTCGGGCCGGTCGGCCCTGGGGTGGCGGAAGGCGTCGTAGAGGTGGTCCAGGTCGGGGCGCAGGGCCGGCCGCCGGCCGGCCGTGCGCACCAGCCACAGCTCCTCCTGGTTGCCGATGTGGGCGAGGTCCCAGACCAGCGGCGACATCAGCGGCGAGTGCTGGGCCAGCAGCTCCGCGTCGTCCAGGCAGTCGGTCAGGGCCAGGGTCCGGCGGCGGGCGGTCGTCAGCGCCGCTGCCGCGCGCTCGCGGAGCGCGGTGGCGTCCTCGGCCGCCGCCGCGGCGGACCCGGCCGAGTCGGCGGACCGGGCCGGACCGGCGGAGCGGGTGCGGGTGTCGGGGTTCATCGGTGGCGTCCCTCCAGGAGGTCGTCGGCGGGGCAGCGCCCCCGCTCGGCGTAGCGCAGGGCGAATGCGGCCACCTGCTCGCCCAGTCGGCGCAGCTCCGGGTCGGCGCCGGTGGGGGCGAGGGCGGCGAGGCCGGCCTCGAAGCAGGAGCGGACCGCCTTGCCCAGCACCGGGTCGGCCGGGCCCAGGCGGGCGGCGCGGGACCAGGCTGCTTCGGGCGGCACCACGGCGCCGTTCGGGCACAGCGGTTCGGTGGCCTCCCAGGCGGCGCGGGCCGCCGCCGGGTCGTCCAGCAGGGTGGCGGCCAGCGCCAGCGGCACGGTCCAGCCGTCGCCGCCCTGGGCGTCGATCATCCGCAGCTCCAGCCAGCCGCGCGGGCGGACCGGCGGGAACAGCGTGGTCAGGTGGTAGTCCAGGTCCGCGACCGTGGGCCGGCGCAGCCCCGGCGCCCCGCGCGACCAGGCGCGGAAGGTCAGCCCGGGCGGCGCCTCCCAGTCCAGCGGCGGATCGCGGCGCAGACAGAGCAGCGGCGCGTCCAGGGCGTAGCGGGCCCAGGCGGCACGCGGGTCGGCGTCCGGCTCCGGCGGCCGGGTGCGGCTCGGGTCCATCCGCTCCCACACCGCGCGCCGGGTGGACCGCCAGCCGGTCGGCCGCCCGCGCCACAGCGGTGAGTTGGCGAACGCGGCGACCAGCACCGGCCCCAGCCGGTGGACCAGCTGCCAGCGGAACCGGTAGCCGGTGACGCCGCTGCCGTCGTCCCCGGCGTCCAGGTTGACCTGGACGGCGGCGGTCGCGCGCATCATCATCCGGCCCCAGGGGCCGACCCGGTCCAGGTAGGACTCCATGGCGCGGTAGCGGGGGTGCTCGCTCACCCGGGGCGGGTCGCGGTACGGCTCCAGTCCGCCGTCGGCGAGCAGCAGGCCCTCGGCGGCCAGCGCGCCGCGCGCCGCCCCGGTGTCGGCCAGGGCCGCGCGGACGCAGTCGGCGAGCGAGTCGGCCGGCAGCGAGCTGAGCTCCACCTGGCCACCGGGCTCCCGGGTCAGCCGGGCGCCGGACGGCAGTCCGCCGGGCCGTCCCAGCGGCTCCAGCGCCCGGTCCACCCGCAGCGGGTCCACGGTACGGCGGCCGTCGGCGGCGTCCTGGACCAGCCACTCCAGCTCCACGCCGGTGCGCAGGGGCGGGCCGGTCTTGAAGCAGACCCCGTACACATGGGCCTGCGCCTCGTGCTCCGCCAAACCGGTGCCCATCGCGCTCCTCGGTCGCTCCAGTGGAATCAGTTGCTCGCATTCCGTCTGCGGTCGCAACCCGACTTGTTCCGATATGAGGGAATTTATCCGCTCGGCCGTGACTTGGCCCAAGGGAAGTCCACGAGAGGTACCGCGTCCGCATTCGCCGCCTCGTCCCCGTGGGAGGGCTGCTGCCGTGACTTCGTCCCGAACCGCCGTCGAGACCGCTGTCGAACCGACCCCTGATCCGCGCCGATGGCGGGCGCTGGCCGTGATCGCCGTCGCCCAGCTGATGATCGTTCTCGACATCACGGTGGTGAACATCGCGCTCCCCTCGGCCCAGAAGGACCTCGGCATCTCGGTCGGGGACCGGCAGTGGGTGATCACCGCCTACACCCTGGCCTTCGGCGGACTGCTGCTGCTCGGCGGCCGGATCGGCGACCTGGTCGGCCGGAAGCGGATCTTCCTGATCGGACTGCTGGGCTTCGCCGGCGCCTCGGCGCTGGGCGGCTGCTCGGTCGACCCGGTGATGCTGTTCGCCGCCCGCGCGCTGCAGGGCGCCTTCGGCGCGGTGCTCGCGCCCTCGGCGCTGGGGCTGCTGTCGACCACCTTCCGGGACCCGAAGGAGCGCAGCATCGCCTTCGGGATCTTCGGCGCCATCGCCGGCGGCGGCAGTGCCGTCGGACTGATCGCCGGCGGCCTGCTGACGGAGTACCTGGACTGGCGCTGGTGCCTGTTCGTCAATGTGCCGATCGCGATCTGCGCCGCGCTCGCCGCCTTCCGGCTGATCCCGGACGACCGGATCGCCAAGGGCCGCCGGGTCGGGCTCGACCTGCCGGGCGCCTTCCTCGGCTGCGGCGGACTGCTCGCCATCGTCTACGGGACGTCCGAGGCCGAGTCGAGCGGGTGGGCCGCGCCGGAGGTGCTGGGCTGCCTGATCGGCGGGGCGCTGCTGCTGGTGGCCTTCGTGCTGGTCGAGCGGCGGACCACGCACGCGCTGCTGCCGCTGCACATCATCGGCAACCGGAACCGCGGCGGCGGTGCGCTCTCGGTCGGGCTGGCGGTGATCGGCCTGTTCGGCCTGTTCCTCTTCCTCACCTTCTACCAGCAGCAGATCAAGGGCTACTCGCCGGTGCTGACCGGCATCTCCTTCCTGCCGCTGACCGGGGCGCTGGTGCTGAGCTCCACCGGGATGGCGGCCCGGCTGATGAACCGGGTCCCGACCCGCAACCTGGTGGTGCCGGGACTGCTGCTGGCCGCCTGCGGAATGGGCTGGATGACCCGGCTGACCCCCGGCAGCGGCTACGCCACCACGGTGCTCCCGGCCGAGATCCTGCTCGGCCTGGGCATGGGCCTGGTCTTCATGCCCTGTCTGAGCCTGGCCACCCTCGGGGTCGCCCCGCGCGAGACCGGCGCCGCCGCGGCGACCATCAACTCGGCCCAGCAGATCGGCGGTTCCATCGGCACCGCGCTGCTGAACACCATCGCCGCCAGTGCCACCACGGCCTACCTGGTCGGCCGGAACGCGGCGAGTCCGGCGGTGGTCAACGCCGGTGCGGTGCACGGCTACACCGTCGCGGCGGCGGTCGCGCTGGGCATCCTGCTGGCGGCGGCGGTGATCGCGTTCCTGATGATCGACCACCGGCCCGGAGTGCCCGTGGAACCGGGCGCCGGAACGGACGCCGCACCGGGCGCCGCCCGGAGCGCGCAGGGCGGCTAGGCTCGCTGTGCAGGCCCACTCCTGGAGGCGACCGTGCGGGTCATCGGTTTCGATCATGTCGTGCTGAAAGTGAGCGACGTCGAGCGGTCGCTCGACTTCTACTGCGGACCGCTCGGCCTGGAGCCGGTGCGGGTGGACGAGTGGCGCGCGGGCAAGGCGCCGTTCCCGTCCGTGCGGGTGAGCCGCACCGCCATCATCGACCTGGTCCACGGTGACCGCGACGGCTCCAACATGGACCACTTCTGCCTGGTCGTCGCGGAACTGGACTGGCAGGCGGTGATCGACTCCGGGGTGTTCACCGTGCTGGACGGCCCCGGGACGCGCTACGGCGCCCAGGGCGAGGCCCAGTCGGTCTATGTGCTCGACCCGGACGGCAACACCGTCGAGCTGCGCTGGTACCCCCGGGCCGACTGAGCCTGAGGGTGGTCCGACCGCGTCGGGGACAGGGGCTGACGCGGTGTCACGGCACCTCGGCGGGACCGGTGTCGGCGGCCCCGTGGGGACGGGTCCGGCGTCAGTAGCCGGCCTTGGTGTAGGCGATCGTGGTGAACGAGCCGTAACGGGCGTCGGCGTAGCGGACGCCGGCGATGATCGAGTCGACCGGGTTCAGGATGTCGGTGTGGCCGGGCAGCGCGTACTGGGCGAAGGTCGGCTTGATCGTCTGGAGCAGGCCGTAGGTGCCGCCGTACAGCGCCTGGTTGGCGTCCCAGTGGTTCTCGGCGAGCGGGTTGCCCGAGGACTCGGTCAGCGCGCGGGCCTTGATGGCGCCGGCCGACGGGACGTTGTCACCGTGCGCGGCCAGAATGGCGCGGGCCTGGGCGATCCAGCCGTCCAGGTTGTTCGGGTAGGACACGGAGGCCGTCCTGACCGGGGCCTTCTCGGCGGGCTTGGCAGCCGCCGGGGCCTTCTCGGGGGCCTTCTCGGCCGCCTTCTCCGGGGCCTTGTCCGGGCTCTTGGTCACGGTCTGCACCGGGGCGTCGGCCTTGGCGGCCGCGGGGGCGGCCTGGGTGTGGGCGACGGTGCCGTGCTTGCTGCCGACCGACGCGAACGCCGGAGTGGCGGCTGCGGCGGACGCGAGCACGAGGGCAGCGGCGATGCCTGCGGACGTGCGGGCGTTGAGGTGCATATCACTCCAATGAAGGCGGGGCAGAAACGGCCGCGACGAAGCGGAGGGCCGGCGGTCGACGGACCGCGGGTCCCCGATCGCCCAGGGGGCCGGGGGTGCTCGGGGGCGGTCGCTGACCGGGCCCGCCCGAGCGGGGAGGAGCGCGGATGGCGCGCGAGCGAACCTGGGTGGTTCCGACTCACGGTGCCGCGCTCAGCAGGCGTCTCGTTCGCCTGCTCCACCACCGTCACACGCAGATGTGGTTGGAACAAGAAAATATGGGCAGAAGTGCCAGAGGCCACATTCACCTTGAAAGCGACATCCTGCCCATCCGGCTGTCCCGGAGGCGGCGCCGGCCCTTGCGGCGCAAGGGGGAGGCGGGGTCGGAGCGGCATCCGACGGCGTCCGCCGTCGGCCGGGCGGTGTGGCGCCGGTCACCGGCGCAGCGCCGGAGGTCGACCCCGGCGGGCCACCACGGAACGTGCCCGATCGGCCACCGGCCGTCGCCGGGCCGGGCTTCGGCTACCTGCCCGGTAGCTGTCCGCTCACGGACGGTAGGGCAGGGCGGGGACGGTGAAGCAGTTGGTGTCCATGTCCGGGACCTGGGTCACCCAGGCGCCGCCCTGCCAGCGGGCCACATTGAGGCAGGCGTGCTGCGGCCCGGTCGGCGGCGGCTCGGCCACGAAGTCGGTCGGGATCAGCAGCCGGTGCGCGTCGTACAGCTGATCCCGCGTCATGTAGCGGTCCAGGCAGGCCCGGTCGACCTGGGCTCCGCAGGATCCGGCCGCGTCGGTGAACCACTGGGCCGCCGCCCAGCCTTCGAGCTCCCACTGCGACAACAGCGGCTCCCGGGACGGGTAGTAGCGGCGCATCGCCGCTCGGAAGGCGGCCACGGCCGGGTACCGGACGTCCTCGTAGGAGCGGCTGTCGGAGGTCACCCAGAGCGCGTCCAGGCAGCCGGGGACGCCGCTGTAGTCCGATCCGGCCCGGGCGGACCAGTTCTGCACATTGGTGACCTTCGCCGCCACCGACACCCCCGCCGAAGCCATCGCCCGGCACAGGGCGACATTGCCCTGGGTGTCCAGCGCGTCCATCAGCAGCCGGGTCCCGGCGGCCTTCATCCCGGCGGCCACGGCGGCGAAGTTCGGCAGCGCGAAGTCCACCGTCTCGTTCAGCACGCGGTAGCCCTCCGCCCGCAGCCCCTGGACCAGTTGCGCGGCGTAGCCGGCCGAGGCGGCCTGGTTGTAGGAGACCACGGCCGCGTCGTGCAGCCCGAGTCGCTGCTCGAACCAGCGGTAGACCTCGGTGGTCTGGTACTCGACGCCGTTCCAGCCGACCGACCGGCCGTTCCTCGGCTCCGAGCTGCCGTAGATCTGGTAGAGGTGCGGGTACTGGTCGTAGGCGCTGCCGATCGGCTGGCCGCCGATGTCGGGCACCCCCTGGGCGCTGACGTAGGGCGCGCCCGCGTAGTCGAACGCGGTGGTCGCCACCAGCGCCACCGCGTGGTCCCGGTCGATCAGCTGGTGGACGCAGGTCTGGTTGTCGCCGCCGTCGCCGCTGTCGTCGCAGAGCACGGCCCGGACCGGGTGGCCGTTCACGCCGCCGCCGGCGTCCAGCGCCTGGAAGAACGCCCGGGCCCCGTAGGAGGGGCCGCTGAAGGTCTCGGTGCCGAGGACGCTGCTGATCGAGGCGACGATGCCCACGGTGATCGGCGCCGCCGGGGCCGCCGGTCCCGAGGCCGCCGGGCGGGCGCCGCCGAAGTCGCGGACCGGCAGCCTGCTGCCGCAGCCGGCCAGCGCGGACGGCAGCAGGGCCGCCAGCAGGGCCGCCGGCAGCAGCGCGGCCGGGACCGGCGTCCACGCCCTCCGCCTCGGCCGGGGCCGGGCCTTCGGCCGGGCGGCCCGGTTCCCGTGCCCGGTCAGGAGCAGCCGGGCACGGCGGCCCCGCCGTTGCCGAGCTTGACCAGGCTGCAGAGGGTGTTGTCGGCCACCTTCCAGGTGACGCCGCTGAGCACGGCCTTCCCGGCCGCGTTCGGCAGCGCCGGCTTGCCGCTCTGGCACAGGTTGAAGGTGACGTTCGCGCTGGTCGCGCCGGTGAAGGCGACGCCGGTCACGGTGGCGGTGGCCTTGGCCGCGAGCGGGTTGCCGGCGAAGCCCTTGAGCACCGGGGCGAACAGGGCGCCGTTCTGCAACAGGCCGATCCTGGTGTCGGTGGGCGTGGTCGGGTCGAAGAACTCCTGGAAGGTGGTCGCGATCTGCTTGCCCGCGGCGGTCGGGTCCGCCGGTCCGGTGCCGGTCACGGTCGGCGTGCCGATGCTGCCGCACTCCGAGGCCATCGAGGTCGAGGTGCCGGACCCCGTCGGGCCGCTGGACGTCGCGGCGGGAGTGCTGCTCGCCGACGCCGTCGAGCCGCCGCCACTGCTGCTGCAGGCCGTGGCCGTCAGTAGGACGGCTGCCCCGAACAGCGCGACCGGGGTGTAGCCGCGTAGCACTGCGGAGCTGTTGACCATGGAGCCCTCACCATCCGACTCGGTGTTCCCTCCGACGCCTCCGGCACCGGCTGTCCCGTAGGCTATCGGTAACCCGGCGTGGTCGCACGGCAACTGTACGTGTCGCGGCGCTCGGACGAGCCGATCGACAGGGGAGCTGATGACGGGCCCGCGCCCTTCGGCCGAGCGGGCGGTGGCGGCGCTGCGCACGCTCGGTCCCTACCTGGGGTGGATCTGCTGCGCCGCCGGCGCGCTGCTCTGCGCGCTCGGCTGGTACGGGGTCTCCGGGGAGGTCTACGCCGCCCGGCAGATCCCCTACCTGGCGTCGGCGACCGCCCCCGGCACGGCGCTGATCGTCGGCGGACTGGTGCTGCTGGCCGGGCGCGACCGGGGTCGGGACGGCGGCCCGGGCCCGGAACGGCTGCGGCGGCAGGTCGCGGAGCTGCACGGCCTGCTGACCGAGCCCGCGCCGGAGACGGCCGGAGCCGGCACCGGAGCCGGGGGAGCGGAGGAGGCGCTGCTGGCGGTGGCCGGCGGGAGCACCTACCACCGGGCCGACTGCCCGCTGGTGGCGGGCGACCGCGACCCCCGGCCGGTCACCCCCGCCGAGGCCGCCCAACGCGGGCTGCGCCCGTGCCCGCTGTGCGACCCGCCGGCGGTCTGAGCGGATGGCCGCGCCGCTGCTGCTCGACCTCGCCCTCGCCGGGATCACCGTGGGCAGCGCCGCCGCGCTGTCCGGCATCGGACTGGTGGTCTGCTACCGCGCCACCGGCGTGCTCAACCTGGCCCAGGGCGCGGTCGCCATGGTCACCGCCTACGCGCTGCGGCAGACCGTGGTGGTCTGGCACTGGCCCCGGGTCCTGGCCATCGCCTGCTGCGTGCTGGTGTTCGCCCCCGGACTGGGCGTGCTGATGGACGTCGCGGTGTTCCGGCGGCTCCAGCGCCGCAGCGCCGGCACCGCCGAGACCCTGGTCGCCGGGATCGGGGTGTTCGTGCTGCTGGTCGGCGCGGCGGCGCTGCTCTGGGGACTGACCCCGCTCGGCGACGCGCCGGTGGTGGTGGGGTCGACCCTGCTGCTGGTCGCCCCCGGTGGACTGCGGCTGACCGCCGACACCGTCGTCGAGCTCGGCGCCGTGCTGCTGATCACCGCCGGGGTCGCCGCCGTGGACCGCTGGACGCCCTTCGGCACCACGGTCCGCGCCGTGGTCGACAACCGCCGGCTCGCCGAGCTCTCCGGCCTGGACGCCGACCGGGTGTCCTCGGTGGGCTGGGCCTTCGGCGCGTTCACGGCCGGCCTCACCGGCGTGCTGCTCGCGCCCGGCCTCCGGCTCGACCCCTACGGGCTGCCGCTGCTGGTCATGGAGACCATGGCGGTGGCCGTCGCCGCCGGTCTGAGCAGCCTGCCGCTGGCGGTCGCCGCCGCACTGGCTCTCGGCATCGGGCAGAGCGAGCTGACGGCCGTTCACCTCACCGGCTGGGCCGAGGCCCTGCTGCAGGCGGTCAGCGCCAACCTGTTCGTGCTGGCCCTGGTCGCGGCCGTGCTGATCCCCGGCCGGCTCACCGGCCCGGGCACCACTGACCCGGAGCCGCTGCCCTCCGAGGACCGGACCCACGCCGTCCCCGGCGGCGCCCTCAGGCTGACCGGGGCCCTGGTGATGCTGATCGGTCCGCTGGCGCTGCGCGAGGACGACCTCCGGCTGCTGCTCCCCGGCCCGGGGCTGGGGCTGGTCCTGCTCTCGCTGGTCGTGGTCACCGGCTACGGCGGGCAGATCTCGCTCGGCCAGGCCGGGTACGCCGGGCTGGGCGCGCTGCTGACCGGGGCGTTCGCCGGGGGCGCCGTACCCGGGCTGCCCGCCCTGTCGGCCCCGCTCTCGCTGCTGCTGGCGGTGCTGGTCACCGCCCCGTTCGGACTGCTGGTCGGCCGGCCGGCCATCCGCCGGCGCGGACTCGCGCTGGCGCTGGCCACCTTCGCGGTCGGCACCGCGATCAACCGACTCGTCTTCCAACAGCCCTTCTTCACCTCCGGACTGCTGCTGGACCGGACCGGGGCCTGGGCCGACGACCGCGCCTTCTACGCGGTCGAACTGCTGCTGCTGGGGGCGGCGCTGCTGCTGGTGCGGGCGCTGCGGAAGGGCCGGACCGGCAGGGCGCTGGGCGCCGTGCGCGACCACGAGCCGGCCGCCCGCGCCGCCGGGGCGAACGTGCCCCGGCTCAAGCTGCTGGCCTTCACCGTCGGCGCGGCGCTGGCCGCCCTCGGCGGCGGGCTGCTCGGCCTGGGCTCCCAGGCCTTCGACCCGGACGCCTTCGACCCGGTCCTCGGGCTGGTGTGGTTCGCGGCGGTGGTGGTCTTCGGCGCGGGCAGCGCGACCGGCGCGGTGCTCGCGGCGGCCGCGCTGACCACGGTGGACGCGGCCACGGCGGCGGGCGTCTCGACCGTCGCCGTGGGCGTCCTCGCGCTGCTGCGCGGACGGCTGCCGGGCCCCGCCGACCCGCGCCGCCCGCCCTCGCCGAGCCGGGCCGGGCATCGCGCCCGGCGGGGGCGGAGCCCGGCCGGTACGGCTGAGTGCGCGCGGACGGGCGCTGGCCGAGCGGGTCCGACCGCCCGGCGGCGCCGGATGAGCCCGGTGCGTCCGGGCGGGAGCCGGCTCGGGGCCGAGGGGCTGGTCTGCCGCTTCGGCGGGGTGACCGCGCTGGACGGGGTGTCGCTCCAGGTCCCGCCGGGCCGGATCACCGCGCTGACCGGAGCCAACGGTGCGGGCAAGAGCACCCTCTTCCGCTGCCTCAGCGGGGACCTCCACCCCGACGCCGGCCGGGTCCGACTCGACGGCCGCGACATCACCGGGCTGCCCGAGTACGTCCGGGCGCGGCTCGGCCTCGCCCGGACCTTCCAGCAGGTGGCCGTGTTCGCCCGGCTCACCGTCGCCGACAACCTGCGGGTCGGCGCCGAACAGGCCGGCGGCTGCCGGGGCCGGCAGGCCGACGCCGCCGTCGCCCGGACGCTGCGCCTGCTCGGCCTGGGCCGCGACGCCGAGCGCCCCGCCGGCAGCCTGCCCACCGGCACCCTGCGGCTGGTCGAGCTGGGCCGCGCGCTGGCCGCCGACCCCGGCGTGCTGCTGCTGGACGAGCCCGCCGCCGGGCTGGACCCGGAGCAGACCGAGCGGCTGGCCGTGCTGCTCACCGCGCTCGCCGGGAACGGCCTCGCGGTGCTGCTGGTCGAGCACGACCGGGAGCTGGTGGACCGGATCGCGGACCGGGTGCACACCATGGGCGCCGGAAGGATCACCCCCGATGGCCGTTGAGATCGCGCTGGAGCGGGCCCGGGTGCGGTACGGCCCGTTGGAGGCCCTCCACGGCGTCGACCTCCGGGTCCCGACCGCCCGGCTGACGGTGCTGCTGGGCCGCAACGGCGCGGGCCGCAGTACGGCGCTGCAGGCGCTGGCCGGGTCGGTGCGGCTCTCCGGCGGACGGGTGAGCTGGCACGGCGGATCGACCGCAGGGCGGGACATCACCCGCCTCGACGCCTACCGCCGGGCGCGGCTCGGGCTGGCCCTGGTTCCGTCCGAGCGTGCGGTCTTCCCCTCGCTCACCGTCGCCGAGCACCTCTCCCGGCTCACCGGGCCGGCCCGGGAGAGCGCGCTCGACCTGTTCCCGGAGCTGCGGCCCCGGCTCGACCGTCGGGCCGGGACGCTCTCCGGCGGTGAGCAGCAGATGGTCGCGCTCGCCCCGGCACTGGCCGGACCGGCCCGGCTGCTGCTGCTCGACGAGTTCGGACGCGGGCTGGCCGCCCCGGTCACCGCCCGGGTGCGGGCGGCGCTGGCGGTGGCGGTCGCGGCCGGCCGGACCGTGCTGCTGGCCGAGCAGGCGCTGCCGCCGGACCTGCCGGTGGACCTGGTCTACCTGCTGCACCGGGGCTCGGTGGCCTTCGTCGGCGAACCCGGTGAGCCGGCGCTCCGGGACGGTCCCGGCCCGGGCGGGCCACCGGAGCGGTAGCGGACGCCCGGGCCGGGGAAGGGCGGTGAGGGGCGGGGAGGGGCGGGGTTCAGCAGTCCCCGGGCTCCAGCGAGCCGAGGCCGCTGCCGAGGATCGGGCGCACCTCGTGCGGCCGGTTCATGTCCACCGCCCAGCCCTGGCTGCCGCCGCGCACATTGGAGAAGTGGTACTGCGTGCGCGCGTCCGGCACCAGCGGCTTCACCAGCGACACGAACTGGAAGGCTTCGGCGTGCCCGGCGCCGGCCAGGATGTCGTACGCCTCGGCGGGCTGGAGGGTGATCGGCAGGTCGATCGGCAGCACCCCGCCCCAGCGCTGGGCGTTGGTCCTGATGCCGGAGACGGTGCCGTCGAGGTCGGCCGCGACCTCGACGCTGCCGATCGCGCCCGCGACCGAGTTGTTCAGGACGAAGTCCCAGCGGGTGACCTTGGCCATGTCGGTGGTCGGCCCGCTGGGCGACTCCCCGCTCGCCAGCATCAGCGTGGTCACCGTCGGGTACTCCGCCTGGACGTGCTCCAGCACTTTGTCGGTGAGCTGAGCCAGCGTCAGCTGGTCGGCAGCAGCGGCACGTTCGGCCGTCCGATGGGTGGTGTGGCGGGCGGTCGCGGCCTGGGCCGGGCTGAGCGCCCCGCCCAGGACGGCGAGGCCGAGGGCGGCAACGGTGCAGCCGAGAGTCTTTCGCATGCTCACTGCAGGTCCTTCCGGATGAGATCGGTGTCCCCCCGAGGCAGTCTCGGGCCGCGCGGCCGGGGCGGCCCGGCGGACGGGCATCCGGCCCAACGCGGGGCGCTCCGCGGCCCGGCGGCGACGGACGTGCGGTGGACACCGCGACGGGGGCGATCGACGATCGGACTGTCGGTCGGATCTGCGAGGAGCAACCCCATGGCACTCTCCGTCATCGTCGGGGTCGACGGCCCCGAGGACAGCACCGCCGCCGTCGACTGGGCCGCCGACGAGGCCCGGCGCCGGGGCGTGGCGCTCAACCTGGTCCACGCCTGGAGCTGGAGCCCGCGGCAGGCCCCGGCGCTGCTGGAGATCGAGCTCGCCCGGCTCTCGGCGGAGGACGCGTTGGGCCGACTGGCCGCACGCGCCGCCGAGCGCGACCCCGGGCTGTCGGTCAGCACCACCGTGGCCGAACAGCCGGTGCGCGAGGCACTGGTGGAACTCGGGGAGGGAGCGCCGCTGCTGGTCGTCGGCAAGCGCGGGACCGGCGGGTTCCCCGGTCTGCTGGTCGGCTCGACCAGCCTCAGCGTCGCCGCCCGCGCCTCCTGCCCGGTCGTGGTCGTGCCCGACGGCTCCGTGCCCCCGGGACCGGGCGGCAGGGTGGTGGCCGGGATCGACGGCCGGGAGCCGGGGGAGGCGATCCTCGCCTTCGCCTTCGACGCCGCCCGGCGCGAGCAGTTGCCGCTGCTGGTGGCGCACGCTTTCAGCTACCCGCTGATCACCGGCCCCGGCCACGAGCTTCCGCCGGTCTACGAGGAGGGGCACATCGAGGCCGAGGCCAGCCGGACGGTCGCCGAGATCCTGGCCGGCTGGCGGGAGAAGTACCCCGAGGTCGCGGTGGTCCAGGAGGTGGCCCGCAGCGGAGCGGCCAAGCACCTGCTCGAATGGTCGGTCGGCGCGCGGCTGCTGGTCGTCGGCCGGCACGGCCGACCGCACAGCGCGCTGGGCCGGCTCGGCTCGGTCAGCCAGGCGGTGGTGCACCACGCGCAGTGCCCGGTCGCCGTCGTCCCGATGGACTGACCTGCCGTCAGCGCCCGCAACGGTGAGGTCCGGGCGGGCGCTACGGCGCGGACACGGTGAAGCACTGCGGCGGCGCGGCGGACGGCGGGACCACGCAGGCCCGGAGCGGGGTGCCCCGGCCGACCGCGACCATCGGCGTGTAGAGGAAGGCATCGGCGGCCTGGGCGTTCGGCACCCTGGTGCTGCGGGTCGGCTGGCCCGGCGCGGTCATGGTGATCTCGTCCCCGGCCCGGGTGTCCCAGACCCGGGTCCAGGCCGCCCCGCACTGGGGGTTGTAGCGGATCTCCAGGCCGGCCGCGTCGGTGGTCCGGAACTGGGCCAGCGTCATCGGCTGCACCCCGCAGAGCATCGCGGTCGGGTCCCGTCCCTCGCAGGCGGACCCGTGGCAGCCGACCCGGAAGGCGGTGATGGCCGTCTCCGGATGCGAATCGAGGTTCCGGCCCTGGACGGCGAGCCACTGGTGGGCGAACCACGCCACCAGCGCCAGCAGCGGCAGCGCGACGGCTGCCGCCAGCGCCGCCGGCCCGGCGGCCACCCGCCACCGAAGCGGCGTTCGACCCGGCGTTCGACCAGGCGTCGGGTCGGTGGCTGCGGGGTCGGCGGGTCCGGGCCCGGCGGTGGGTCCGGGCAGGGCTTCAGGAAGTGGGGGCCGGGGCGGGAGCGCGACCGCTGCGCGTCCGCTCCACGCCTGCTCCGCCAGCTCCCACAGCGCGCGGATCCTGGGCTCCGGCTCGTCCGCCAGGCGGCACAGCGCGCGCACCGCCGGCCAGGGCGGCAGCGACTTGCCGTTGAGGTACCGCTCCCAGGACGACTTGCTGTAGGCCGACCCGGTCCCCAGGGCCGCCAGGCTCAGTCCGGTCCGAGCGCGCAGGCCGCGCAGCTCGGCGGCCAGTCGCTCGAACTCCGGTGTGTTCCGCGTCATCCGCGCAGCGCCTCCCAGGTCTGTGGACCCACCTGGCCGTCCACGGACAGGTGCTGTGCCTGCTGCTCCCGGATCACCGCCAGCTCGGTGAGCGGACCGAAGTGGCCGTCGATGCCGCCGGGCGAGATGCCGGCCCGCTGGAGCAGGCACTGGAGTTCGGCCACCTCGGCCCCCGACATGTCGACCTCGACCAGATCGGTCCGGGTGTCGCTGTTGCCCGCGAACCACAGGCCGTTGCTGCGGGTGTAGTGGCAGGAGTACGGCACCGCCGCCGGGGTCGCGGCGGCAGCGGTCGAGAGTCGGACGGGGTCGGGCTGCCAGGGCTGGACGGCCAGCAGTGTGAGCGCGGAACCGGCCACGGCGGAGACGAGCACGATGAGCACGGTCCGCGGTTCGGGGCGCGGCAGGGGGCGGGCGAAGGGACGGGCGAAACCGCGGCGCGAGGCCTGCGGCCGGGCCTCGGACAGCTCCGGCGGGGCGTCCGGCTCCCCGGCCCCGGCCTCCGGCTCCGACGGGGGCCGGTCGGGTGCGGCCCGGGCGGGCCGGCGGGCGTCCGCCGCCGCCTCGTACAGCACCCGCAGTCGCACCGGGTCCGCACCGACGGCCCCGGCCAGGGCCTCGGCCGCCTCGAAGGGCACCAGCAGCCGCCCGTCGAAGTACCGCTCCCAGGAGGACGCGCTGTAGCCGGTTCTCCGTGCGAGCTGACTGAGGCTCAGTCCGCTGCTGTCCTTCAACCCGCGCAGTTCCACCACGAACCGGATGACAGCCGGGTCGAGCGACTCGGACAACGCCTTCCACCGTGACATGCGTACGCAGCCCCCTACTGCCGCCCGTCAAGGACCCCCGATGCCCCGCAGATCCCGGACGTCATGCTAATCGTTCGTAGCTTGAACATGTCCATGATTGCTCGACTGTCTCGCCGCTCCGTCCCACGGCCGGACGTCTCGGCAGGTCAGGGCGGGCGGCGTCCCGCAATCTCGGCACTCCGCCGGGCGCCCTGGCGAGGTGCACCGCAGGGATGCCAGGCTCGGTGCCGACCGGTGGCCGCGGGCCCCGGACGGGGCGCGCCGGGGGCGCTCCGTCCGGGGCCGTCGCCCGCTCCGGCGGCCGCTGACGGGGGCTCAGCAGATCCGGGGGAGCTGCTCGCCGATCGGCAGGTCGACCACCCGGGTGCCGCCCAGGCCGGTCCTGGCCACCACCATCCCGGGGTGCTCCGCCACCGCCTCGCCGATCACACAGGACTCCGCGCCCAGCGGGTGGGCCCGCATCGCGGCCAGTACCGCCTCCGCGTGCTCGCGCGGGACGAAGGCGACCAGCTTGCCCTCGTTGGCGACGTACAGCGGGTCGAGACCGAGGATGGCGCAGGCGTTGGCGACCGGAGGCGGGACCGGGACGCTGCGTTCCTGGATCAGGACCCCGGCGCCGGAGGCCGCCGCGATCTCGTTGAGTGCGGCGGCCAGCCCGCCCCGGGTGGGGTCGCGCAGGACGTGGAGGTCCGGGGTGACCGCCAGCATCGCGTCCACCAGGCCGCCGAGGGCGGCGCAGTCGCTCTCGATCTCGACGCCGAACTCCAGCCCCTCGCGGACGCTCATCACGGCCACGCCGTGGACGCCGATCGCGCCGCTGACGATCACCACGTCGCCGGGGACCACCCGTTGCGGGCGGAGGTCCACCCCGGCCGGGATCAGTCCGATCCCGGCGGTGTTGAGGTAGATCCCGTCGCCGTGGCCCGACTCGACCACCTTGGTGTCGCCGGTGGCCACCTCGACCCCGGCCGTCCGGGCGGCCGCGCCCAGCGCCTCGGCGACCCGGGCGACGACCGACATCTCGACGCCCTCCTCCAGGATGAAGCCGCAGGAGAGGTAGGCCGCCCTGGCGCCGCTCATGGCCAGGTCGTTGACGGTGCCGTTGACCGCGAGGTCGCCGATGCTGCCGCCGGGGAAGAACAGCGGCCGGACCACGAACGAGTCGGTGGAGAAGGCCAGTCGGACCCCGCCCAGGGTGACCGCGGCGGCGTCGCCCAGCTGGGCCAGCACCGGCCCGCCGAAGGCGGGCGCGAAGATGTGCTGGACCAGCTCGGCCGACATCGCCCCGCCGCCGCCGTGCCCCATCACCACCCGGGGCTGGTCGCGCAGCGGCGCCGGACAGGTCCAGGAGCTGAGGTCCAGCGCCACGGCCGGGGCCGGGGCAGAGGTCGGGGTCGAGGTCGGGGTCGAGGTCGGGGCGGCTGCTCCGCCGGCGATGAGGACGTCGGTGATCTCAGGCAACGGGGCTCGCCTCCAGGCGCGCGGGGGCGGCGTCGAGCCGCCGGTAGAGGTAGTAGGCCGCGCAGGCGCCCTCGCTGGAGACCATGGTGGCTCCGAGCGGGTTGCGCGGGGTGCAGGTGGTGCCGAAGGCCTCGCACTCGTGCGGCTTGAGCAGCCCCTGCAGCACCTCGCCGCTGCGGCAGGCGGCCGGTTCCAGGGTCCTGATCCCGGACACCTCGAACCGGTGCTCGGCGTCGTACGCGCGGTACTTGGGCGACAGTCGCCAGCCGCTGCCGGGGATCACGCCGATGCCGCGCCAGGCCCGGTCGGTGACCTCGAAGACGTCCTCCAGCATGGCCCGGGCGGCCGGGTTGCCCTCCGGGCGCACCGCGCGGGCGTAGGCGTTGTCGACGGTGTGCTCGCCGCGCTCCAACTGCCGGACGGTCCGTCGGACGCCCTCCAGGATGTCCAGCGGCTCGAAGCCGGTGACCACGATCGGCACCCGGTACCGCTCGGCCAGCGCCGGGTACTCCGCGGTGCCCATCACGCTGCAGACGTGGCCGGCGGCGAGGAAGGCCTGCACCCGGCAGCTCGGGGACTGCATGATGGCCTCGATCGCCGGGGGCACCCGGACGTGCGAGACCAGCAGGCTGAAGTTGCGGATGCCCAGCTTCGCGGCCTGGTACACGGTCATGGCGTTGGGCGGGGCCGTGGTCTCGAAGCCGATGCCGAAGAAGACCACCTCCTTGTCCGGGTTCTCCCGGGCGATCCGCAGCGCGTCCAGCGGCGAGTAGACGACGCGGACGTCACCGCCCTCGCTGCGGACCCGGAACAGGTCGCGGTCGGTGCCAGGGACCCGCAGCATGTCGCCGAAGGAGCAGAAGACCACGCCCGGACGGGAGGCGATCTCCAGTGCCTTGTCGATCACCTCCAGCGGGGTGACGCACACCGGGCAGCCCGGTCCGTGGATCAACTCAAGGCCATCGGGCAGCAGTTGGTCGATGCCGTGGCGGATGATGGTGTGCGTCTGCCCGCCGCAGACCTCCATCAGCGCCCACGGCCGGGTCACCGTGGCATGGATCTCGTCGAGCAGCCGCCGGGCCAGGTCGGGGTCGTGGAACTCGTCGATGTACTTCACGGCCGGCCTCCCTCGGCCGCGGCGGCCGCGGCGTCGTCCTCGGCCCAGGTGTTGCCGTGGTCGGCGGCCAGCGCCCAGGGGTCGCCGAACTCCTCCTGGAGCAGGCCCAGGGAGGCGAACAGCTCCAGGGTCTGCAGCGCCGACTGCTCGTCCAGCCGCTGCAGGGCGAAGCCGACGTGCACGATGGCGTACTCGCCGACCCGGAGGTCCGGCAGGTACTCCAGGCACACCTCCTTGACCACGCCGCCGAAGTCGACCTCGGCCATGCGGGTGCCGTCCCGCTCCTCGATCGACAGGACTCTGCCGGGTACCGCCAGACACATGGGTTCTCTCCTCGCTGTGGGGTGCTACTCGGGGACGGTCCGCCCGGCGACCGCCAACTGACCCAGCGCCAGACCGCCGTCGTTGGGCGGGACCAGGTGGTGGCGCAGCACGGTGAAGCCGTCCGTGCGCAGCGCGGCGGCGCAGGCGGACGAGAGCAGGGTGTTGGCGAACACCCCGCCGGTCAGTGCCACCGTGTCGAGGCCGTGCCGCTCCCGGGCCAGCAGGCAGGTGCGGTGCACCAGTTCGGCGACCGCGGCGTGGAAGCGGGCGGCGATCAGGGCGGCCGGCGTCCCGGCGAGGACGTCGGCGCCGACCGCCGCCAGCACCGGCGCCGGGTCGGCGGTCAGCGGTGCCGCCGACGGCGGGGCGTCCGGGCGGTCGGCCGGGGCGGGCCGGAGTGCGAAGCGGTAGCCGGGGCCGTCGTCGGCCGGCGCCGCCAGGGCGGCGGCCTCCAGCTCGATCGCGGCCTGGGCCTCGTAGCCGGCCAGGTGGCACACGCCCGCCAGCGAGGAGACCGCGTCGAACAGCCGCCCCATGCCGGAGGTCGGCACGCAGTTCAGATTGCGCTCCAACTGCCGCGCGAGCAGCCGCTGTTCGTCGGCTGCGCAGGCGGCGACGCAGGGCAGCCGGGGATCCCAGGCGATCCCGGCCGCCCACAGCCGGGCCAGGGCCACCCGGTAGGGACGGCGGACGGCGGCGTCGCCGCCCGGCAGCGGCGCGTACGCCAGATGGGCGAAGCGCAGGAACCCCTGGTAGTCGGCGAGCAGGAACTCGCCGCCCCAGACCGCACCGTCCTCGCCGAAGCCGGTGCCGTCGAAGGCGACGCCGATGACCCGGCGGCCGCCGTCGAGACCGTGCTCGGCCATGGCCGAGGCGACATGGGCGTGGTGGTGCTGCACCCGGACCAGCGGACGCCCGCCCCGGTGGCGCTCGGCCCACTGGCCGGAGCGGTAGCGCGGGTGGAGGTCGGCGGCCAGCAGCCCGGGGCGCACCCCGGTGACCGCCTCCACCTGCTGCTCGGCGCGGGCGAAGGCGTGCTGGGTGGCCAGGTCGTCCATGTCCCCGATGTGGGCGGAGAGCCAGGCGCGGCGGCCCGCGCCGAGGCAGAAGGTGTTCTTCAGGTCTCCGCCGACGGCGAGGGCCGGGCGCACCGGCAGCGGCAGCGGGAGCGGCAGCGGGGCGTAGCCGCGCGAGCGGCGCAGGGTCAGCAGTTCCCCGTCGCAGACCCGCACCACGGAGTCGTCGCAGGGGACATGGATCGGGCGGTCGTGGGTGAGCCAGCCGTCGGCCAGGTGGGCCAGCCGCTCCAGCGCCTCCGCGTCGTCGGTCACGATCGGCTCGCCGGAGAGGTTGCCGCTGGTCAGTACGAGCAGCCGGGGGCCCTCCGGGTCGCCGGGCAGCCCCAGCAGCAGGTGGTGCAGCGGGGTGTAGGGGAGCATGAAGCCCAGGTCCGGACTGCCGGGGGCGACCCCGGGCAGCTCCGACGAACCGTCAGCACGCTTGCGCAGCAGGACGATCGGCCGGACCGGGCCGCTGAGCAGCGCCCGCTCCTCGGGACCGGTCCCGGCCAGCCGGTCGATCTCCGCCAGGTCCCGGGCCATCAGCGCGAACGGCTTGTCGCCGCGGTTCTTCCGGCGCCGCAGCAGCGCCACCGCCACCGGGTCGGTCGCGTCGCAGGCGAGGTGGTAGCCGCCCAGCCCCTTGACCGCCAGCACCCGTCCGCTGCGCAGCAGTTGGCGTGCCGCCGCGACCGGGTCGGCCGGGGACGGCGGTGCCGGCCCGTCGTCCGTCGGCGGCAGGAGCAGCCGCAGCCGGGGGCCGCAGTCGTGGCAGGCCACCGGTTGGGCGTGGAACCGCCGGTCGCCCGGGTCGGTGTACTCGGCCGCGCAGGCCGGGCACATCGGGAACCGGGCCATGGTGGTGTGCTCGCGGTCGTAGGGCAGCCCGACCACGATGGTGCAGCGCGGGCCGCAGTTGGTGCAGGTGATGAACGGGTGCCGGTACCGGCGGTCGGCCGGGTCGGCCAGCTCGGCCAGGCAGTCGGCGCAGGTGGCGACGTCCGGGGAGACCAGGGTCGCGGCGGCCCCGCCCTCGCGGGAGGCCAGGATGGCGAAGCCCGAGCCGCCGTCGGGCGCCAGCTCGTGGTGGTCGACCGACTCCACCAGGGCCAGCGGCGGCGCGTCGGTGGCGAGCCGGTCGCAGAAGAGCGCCACCGTCCGTCCCGCGCCCTCGACCTCGACGATCACGCCCTCGGCGGTGTTGGTGACGTGCCCGGCCAGCCCCAGCCCGGTCGCCAGGGTGTGGACGAAAGGGCGGAAGCCGACCCCCTGGACGACCCCGCGCACGGTGACCCGCCGCCGGACCGCCTCGGTGACCGGCCCGCCCGGGCCTGGGCCGGTCACCGGCCGGGGACGGCGGCGACGTCCGCGTGGGTGTGGGCGGCCGGGTGGTCGTGCGAGTGGGTGTGGTCGTGGTCGCCGTGGTGGTGCCGGTCCGGCTGTCGGCCCGCCATCACCGGCGAGTGCACCGGCGCGCCGTCGGCCGCCGCCAGCGCCCGGTCCAGCAGCGCGCCGACGCCCGCGCCGGACCTGGCGGAGGTCAGCACCACCTCGACGCCCGGGTTGACCTGCTGGACATGGCGGCGGAAGGCCGCCTCGTCGAAGCCGACGGCCCCGGCGATGTCGGTCTTGGTCACCACCACCAGGTTGGCCAGGCCGAAGGCGGTCGGGTACTTCACCGGCTTGTCCTCGCCCTCGGTCACCGAGGCCAGGACCACCCGCAGCGACTCGCCCAGGTCGTAGGAGGCCGGGCAGACCAGGTTGCCGACGTTCTCCACGAACAGCAGCCGGGTGTCGGCCGGCAGCCAGCCGTCCAGGTGGCCACCGAGCATCCGGGCCTCCAGATGGCACAGCCCGTCGGTCAGCACCTGCTTCACCGGCACGCCGGAACGGGCCAGCCGGACCGCGTCGTTCTCGGTGGCCAGGTCGGCGGTGAGCGCCGCCACCGGCACGCCCCGCCGGGCGGCGAGCGCCAACTCCAGTTCCAGCAGCGCGGTCTTCCCGCTGCCCGGACTGGAGAGCAGGTTGACCACGGCGGTGCCGCGCGCCGCCAGATCGGCGCGCAACTGCTCGGCGCAGTCGTCGTTCTTGGCGAGTACCGCCTGCTGCAGGTCGACCACACGACACATGGGGGTCAGCTCTCCTCGTGAATCCGTTCACAGGTGGGGGCCTGGGCCGGGTCGTCGTGCCAGCGCACCCCGGCGATCTGCAGCTCACGGCCGGAGACCAGTTCGTCCGCGGCGGTGCCGCAGAGCGGACAGCAGAGGTCCGGCGGCATGCCCACCGCCCACTCGCGGGCGCAGGGACCGCACCGGGCCCGACCCGGGACCGGGACCGGCACCAGCTCGGCACCGGCCAGCACCGTTCCGGCACAGGCGAGTTCGAAGCAGAAGGCGAGCGAGTCGGGGACCACCCCGGCGAGTTCGCCCACCAGCAGCCGAACGCTGGTCACCGTGGTCGCGCCGGCGGCCCGGGCCGCCTCCGCCACCTGGTCCACAACGGCCGTGGCGATGGACATCTCGTGCATCGTTCGCTTCCCGCCGTCCGCCGAGCCAGCCTGCCTTACAGGCATTACAGGCCGGACGGCGCGGGACGGGAGGCTGCCACGCCGCCGCGCCGGACCCGGGTAACCCGTTCGGCGCGGAGGTCCGACGCCGCGTCACATACTGCGCATCCGCAGGTAGCGCTGGATGTCGGGGAGGATCTGCCGGGCCACGGCACAGGCCACGGCGAGGGCGGCTGCGCCCATGACGAGCTTCTTCACGACTACTGCTCCTTCTGCTAGCGGTTCACTGCGGCGGTCTCGGTCGGCTCTCGGGTGGTCTCCTCGGTTGTCGCCCCGGCCTCCGCCAGCAGCCGCCGGACCAGCCGGACGGCCTCCGGCACCGCGGCGGCGACCGGGGCGCTCAGCCCGATCCCCTCCTCGACGGAGGCGGGTTCGCAGCCGACGACCAGGATCCGCCGGGGCGGGCTGCCGCCGGTGCCGGCGCACAGGGTGTGCAGCAGTGCCAGCACCGAGTCGGGGGACATCCGGTGCCCGTCGAGCAGCGCGTCGCCGCTCTCCACGGCTCCGCCCGCCTCCGGCTCGATCAGGTAGACCGTCCCCGGCCCGCCGCCCCGGGCGGTCGCGTCGACCAGGATGAACGTGTCGTACCCGTCCAGGAGTTGGTAGGCCAGATGGACGCCGCGGACGCCGATGTCCACCGCCTCGACTCCGTCGGGCAGCGGTTCGGCGGCCAGTCGGCGCACCGTCTCGACCCCGAAGCCGTCGTCGCCGAGGAAGATGTTGCCGACCCCGGCCACCAGGGTCCGGGCGCTCATCCGTCCTCCGCCGGGGCGACCTCGTCGGGCTGGAAGTAGAGGAAACGGCCCTGCTCGCGGCGGATGTCGGCGCCGGGGTCGCCCTCGACCGTCACCGCCAGGTGGACGCCGCCGTCCACGTCGTGCAGCACCGCCTCCACCACCGCGTGCCGGCCGTGGAGGAAGAGGTCCTGGGCGTCGGTGCGCCGCCGGCCCGGGCGCAGCAGGACCCGGCTGCCGGCGCCGATCGAGCGGCCGTCGATCGCGATCCGGTCGGTCGCCGGGTCGAAGCCCCGGTCGCTCTCCGGATCCCACCACGGGGTCTCCAGCTGTCCCGCACCGAACGGCTGTCCCGCACCGAACGGGTCGGCAGGCTCGCCCTCGGGGGCGGGGTCGGTGATCTCGCGCAGCGCGCGGACCGCGCCGTGCAGCCGCTCCAGCACCTCCGGCGGCATCGAGTCGGCGAGGTCGATCACGGCGGCGGCCCGGTCGTCGGTACCCCGGGCCTCGCGCTTCTCCTGGTCGGTCAGGGCGGAGGTGCGCAGGGCCAGGATCTCGTCGATCTCCAGCGCGTCGTAGAGCGCGCCGGGGCTCTCCGGGGCGATGGCCGGGTGGTCCTCCAGGATGATCGGCGAGGACAGGACCACGTCGGAGCGGCCGTCCTGACCCGCCAGCACCGGCCAGGTGCGCAGGTTCTCGCAGCCGGCGGCGGCGCCCCGGGCCCACTCGGGCGGATCGGCCATCGACAGGAACGATCCGGCACTGAGACCGAGCATCAGGTGGGCCGAGACCAGCGAGCGCGGCAGCGCCGCCTCGCGGTCGGCCGCCGCGCCGTCCGGGGCCCAGTCGGTGGTGTTCTCCACCACGGCGGTCAGCCGCTGGACCGCGTACGGGCCCGGCACGTCGGTCGCGGTCAGCCGGACCACGCCGCGCAGTTCCTCGCAGCGGCGCAGCAGCCGGCCGACCGGCTGACCGGCCTCGTCCCGCACCGTCTCGGTCTCCACCGAGGCGGGCCGTTCGAACGTCAGCTCACGACCGGCGCCGGAGAGTTCGGCGACCGGGACGGAGAGCTGCACCCGTTCCTCGACCCCCTCGTCCCAGGGCGTCAGCACCCGGTCCGCCAGTTCCAGCGTGTCGACGGTCTCGAACGGGCCCAGCCGTCCGCCCCGCTGCACGGTGCGGCGCCGGGCGCGGAGGAAGCGCAGCTCGACCTGGAGCACCGCGCCGGTGCGGGGCTCCATCAGGCACTCGGTCCGCTGGAAGGCGTGCTCGCCGCAGTCGGCGCCCCAGGTCGGCGGCACCAGCACGCCGAACTGCCAGCGCAGCCGGTTCTTGGCGGCCGAGGCCCGGTACGGGTAGAGCACGTAGCCCTCGAACAGGACGGCGTCGGCGACCCGCCGTGCGGCGGCGAACCGGGTGTCGAGGTCGGGGGCGAGCGGGGGCGCGGTCACGGGGCCGTCCTCTCCAGGGCGGGTGGCGCGGTCGGTGTCGGGGCGGCGGTCGGGGCCGGGGCCGGGGCGGCGGCGGGGCCCGCCGACTCCAGGAGCGCGGCGACCGCCGCCTCCCAGGAGGGCAGCGCCCGCAGCGAGCGGAAGGCCAGCAGCGCGTCCATGGTGGACTGCGGCAGCCGCAGCCAGCCGCAGCCGGGGAAGTGCTGGTCGATCATCTCCCGCCAGACCGCGGCGGGCATCCGGAAGGAGGCCTCGCGGTCCCAGGGCACCGGCTCCACCTGGAACCCGCCGGGACCGGTGAACGCCGTCCCGGAGAACAGCATCAGCAGCGGCGCCTCGCCCTCGGCCAGGGCGTGGAAGTAGCGGGTCGGCGCGACGTCGAGGTCATAGGTGCAGGGCACCGGCAGGTCGACCTCGGTGGTGCCGGTGAACCCCGGCACCACCAGCGAGACCTGGGCGAACTGGACCGGCAGCATGCTGCTGCCCCAGCGCGCCCGCTCGCCGAACAGATCGCCCAGGGCCTCGGCCTCGTCCGGCCGGTAGCCGCGCCGGGCCGGCTCGATCCGCAGCTGGCAGCGGAGCGCGACGGCGTGCACCCGGACCTCCGGGGCGGCGGTGATCCGCAGCCGGAAGACCAGCGTCGGCCCGGCGGCGTAGCGGTCGGCGCGGACCCCGGTGCAGGCGAAGGAGAACTCGGTCACGGCCGCACCTCCGCCGCCAGGGGCCGGGCGCGCCGGGAGACCCGGTCGAAGAACTCGGCCAGCGCCGCCCGCGCCTCCGCCCCGCCGTCGAAGCCCTGCCAGTGCAGCCGCATCCGGCCCACCAGCTCGTAGCAGATGTCGATCGGCACCAGGTGGCAGCTGTAGTGCTGCCGCTCGCGGTGCACCAGCAGCGCCTCCACGTCCGGTTCCAGCAGCCGGGCCAGCCGGGTGCCGTCGAGGACGGCCTGCCAGGCCGAGGGGTCGAGCTCGCTCTCGGTGGCGCCGGCCGGGCTCGGGTAGAGCGCGACCAGCCGGTCCAGGGCGGCGTTGCGGAAGAAGAAGGCCACCCCGACCGGGATGCCCAGCTGCTCCCAGGCGCTGTCGTCCAGGCCGTGGTCGGCGTCGACCAGGTAGCGGTCGGGGACGGTGCGGAACCGGCCGCCGGCCGCGCCGGGCTGCTCGAACAGCAGCGCGCAGGGGGTGCAGGCACAGCTCAGGGCGCGCCTCTCGACGTCGACCAGATGGCGGTGGCCGGCCTCGGCCAGCGGGACGCCGCACAGCTCGCAGCGCTCCGGCTGCGGCGGCGCGGGCTCGACGAACCGGCGCAGACCGGCCGCCTCCGGCCGCACCGCCGGGCGCGGCGGCCAGGCCTGACGGGTGCTCACGGCGCCTCCGCGACGGCCCGCGCCAGCCCGGGGCGGAGCTGGATCTGCAGCAGCGGGGACTCCTTGCCGCCGCCCGGCTGCTCCAGCTCGACCGCCGACACCTCGGTCGCGAAGCAGGCCAGTGCCTGCTCGACCGACTGCCGGGCCGCGTCATTGGTGCTCGGGCAGCCGCAGCCGCCGGGATCGGTGGACCGCACCCGCAGGGTGCCGGTGTCCGGGTCGAAGCCGACGGTCTCCACCGGCCGGCCCGGCAGGCTGTCCAGCGCCCGGCCGATCCGGGTCGGCAGGTCCTCGGGGTGCAGGTCGTGCAGCACCAGCAGCCCGGAGACCAGCTCGTCCCGGAGCAGCCGCTCCAGCGGCGCGGCCCCGGCGGGCTGCGCCGGGCGGTTCAGCAGCTCCAGGATCCGGGCGAGGCCGGCGCCGTAGAAGTCCATCAGGGTGCGCACCAGTTCCTCGGCCGCCGTGCAGACCTCGCGGTCGCCGGTGGCGGCGAGGTGCTCCAGCACCTCCTCGACCCGGCGTCCGGCCTCCTCCGCGCTCACCGGCGGCGCGGCGGTGGCCGCCCCGGCGCTCATCCGCCCATTCCGCTCAGCCCGGTGGGCACGTGCAGCTGCTGCACGGTCTTCCCGCCGCCGACGTACATGTGGACGCCGCAGGGCAGACAGGGGTCGAAGCTGCGGACGGCGCGCATGATGTCGATGCCCTTGAAGTTCTCCGGGGTGTTCTCCTCGAAGATGGGCGTGTTCTGGACCGCGTCCTCGTAGGGTCCTGGGGTGCCGTAGCTGTCGCGGACGCTGGCGTTCCACGGGGTCGGCGGGTAGGGGTGGTAGTTGGCGATCTTGCCGTCGCGGATCACCATGTGGTGCGAGAGCACGCCGCGGACGGCCTCGGTGAAGCCCACGCCCAGGCCCTCGTCCGGGACCTCGAACTTCTCCCAGGTCTGGGTGCGCCCGGCGCGGACCTCGGCCAGCCCCTTCTCGGCGAAGTGCAGCGCCACGGCGGCGGCGTAGGCCTGGAAGTAGGTCCGGGCGCGGTTGCGCTCCAGCGCGTTGCTCCACTTCGGGATCTTCCACTCGAAGGTGGTCTCCGGCTTGGTCATGGTCCTCGGCAGGTTGATCACCACGCTGTGGCCGGTGGCCTTGACGTAGCCGATGTCGACCAGCCCGGAGAGCGCGGTGGACCACAGCCGGGCGATCGGGCCGCCGCCGGTGTCCAGCGCCAGGTAGTCCTTGCCGTCGAACCAGCGCGGGGACATCACCCAGCTGTACTTGTCGTCGAAGTTGCGCTTCTGCGGGTCCGGGATGGTGTGCTGGTTCCAGGGGTGGCGCGGGTCGACCGGGTTGCCCAGCGGGTCGTGGGTGACGAACTGCTCCTTGCCCTCCCAGTCCTGGTAGTAGGAGCTGCCGAGCAGGATCCGGATGCCGAGGTTGATCTCGGTCAGGTCGTTGGTGACCAGCTTGCCGTCGACCACGATGCCGGGGGTGACGAACATCCGCCGGCCCCAGTCGGTCATGTTGCGGTAGGTGAAGTCGCAGTACTCCGGGTCGTTCAGCGCGCCCCAGCAGCCGAGCAGCACCCGGCGGCGGCCGACCTCCTCGTAGCCGGGCAGCGCCTCGTAGAAGAAGTCGAAGAGGTCGTCGTGGAGCGGGACGACCCGCTTCATGAACTCCACGTAGCGCATCAGCCGACTGAGGTAGTCGGTGAAGAGCTGGACCGAGGCGATGGTGCCGACCCCGCCGGGGTAGAGCGTGGAGGGGTGCACATGGCGTCCCTCCATCAGGCAGAACATCTCCCGGGTGTACCGGCTGACCTGGAGCGCCTCGCGGTAGAACTCGCCCTCGATCGGGTTGAGCGAGCGCATGATGTCGGCGATGGTCCTGTAGCCGTGCTCGCCGGCGTGCGGGGCCGGGGTGCGCTCGGCCAGCTCCAGCACGCCGGGGTTGGTCTCCTTCACCATCCGCTCGCAGTAGTCGACCCCGACCAGGTTCTCCTGGAAGATGTTGTGGTCGAACATGTACTCGGCGGACTCGCCCAGGTTGATGATCCACTCGCCCAGGTGCGGCGGCTTCACCCCGTAGGCCATGTTCTGCGCGTAGACCGAGCAGGTGGCGTGGTTGTCGCCGCAGATGCCGCAGATCCTGCTGGTGATGAAGTGCGCGTCCCGGGGGTCCTTGCCGCGCATGAAGACGCTGTAGCCGCGGAAGACCGACGAGGTGCTGTAGCACTCGGCGACCTTCTTCTGCTTGAAGTCGATCTTCGTGTGGATGCCGAGGCTGCCCACGATCCGGGTGATCGGATCCCAGGACATCTCCACCAGACCACTGCCGTCCGGGGCTGCCTTCGTCGTCGGTGCCATCGTGTCTGCCGTGCCCTTCTCTGGTGCCGGGGTGCTGTCGGAGGTGCTGCGGGTGGCGGAAGGGGGGAGCGCGCGCGGCGCTCCCCCCTCAGCGTGCGGTCACCAGGGCGGGCGGTAGCCGGTGGTGAGCTTCTCGCCGCGGTGCCGCCACTTGGGCTCCTTGTCCACGGTCGCGAGCGTGATCGCCCGCAGCTTGCGGATCACCGAGCCGTAGGCCGCGCTGGCGGTGCTGGAGACCTTGCCGCCGGGGGGCTCGTCCATGAACGGCATGAACTTGTCCGGGAAGCCGGGCATGGTGCAGGCGATGCAGATGCCGCCGACGTTCGGACAGCCGCCGATCCCGTTCATCCAGCCGCGCTTGGGCACGTTGCACTTCACCACCGGGCCCCAGCAGCCCAGCTTCACCAGGCACTTGGGGGAGTCGTAGGTGCTCGCGAACTGCCCCTGCTCGTAGTAGCCGGCCCGGTCGCAGCCCTCGTGGACGGTCGCGCCGAAGAGCCAGGACGGCCGCAGGTGCTCGTCCAACGGGATCATCGGAGCCGCACCGGTCGCCTGGTGGAGCAGGTAGACCAGGGTCTCCGAGAAGTTGTCCGGCTGGATCGGGCAGCCCGGAACGCAGACGATCGGGATCCCGGCCTTGGACTTCCAGTCCCAGCCCAGGTAGTCGGGCACACCCATGGCGCCGGTCGGGTTGCCGGCCATGGCGTGGATGCCGCCGTAGGCGGCGCAGGTGCCGATCGCCACCACGGCCAGCGCCTTGGGCGCGAGCCGGTCGATCCACTCGCTGGTGGTGATCGGCTGGCCGGTCTCGGGATCGTCGCCGAAGCCGCACCAGTAGCCCTCGGGCTTGATCGCCTCATTGGGGATCGAGCCCTCGATGACCAGGACGAAGGGGTCGATCTCGCCCCGCTCGCCCTTGAAGAACCACTCGATGAAGTTGTCCGCCCCCTGGACCGGACCGCACTCGAAGTCGATCAGCGGCCAGTGCACGGCGATCTTCGGCAGACCGGGCAGCACGCTGAGCGCGATCTCCTCGATGCTGGGCTGGGTTGCCGCGGTCAGGGAGACCGAGTCTCCGTCGCAGCTCAGCCCGGCGTTGATCCACAGGATATGGATCGGTGACTCCTGTTCGGCGACGGGATCGGCCGCCACCGGGGACGGTGCATTCATGGGGATTCCTCCTCGGGGAGGCGTGGGACAAGACCCGCATGTCAGGCACCAGCGTGCTGTGCGCAGCCGTCCGGTGCCGCGTCGAAGGGGGCCGAACCGGTGACGCGGCCGTCGGGGGAGGCGCCGGGCGCAGACAGAAGCCCCCGGCGGCGGCCGCTCGGGGAGAGCGGCCACCGCCGGGGGCGGAGCGGACGTGGGGCGGGCGGGTCAGGCGGCTTCGAGCCGGCGGAAGCCGCCGGAGTGGAAGACCAGCGGCGGAACGGTGGCGTCGGCGTCCAGCCAGTGCACCCGGAGCAGGACGATGTCGTGGTCCCCGGCCCGGATCAGCTGCTCGACGCTGCAGTCCAGCCAGGCGCTGGCGCCCTCGACCAGGACGGCGCCGTCGCCGGTGGCGCGCCAGTCCACCGAGGCGAACCGGTCGGTCCCGCGCCCCGCCAACTCGCGGCAGGCCTGCTCCTGGTGCGCGCCGAGGACGCTGACACCAAGTCGGCTGCTGCCGCGCAGCGCCGGCCAGGTGGAGGAGGTGTGCGCGATGCAGACCGAGACCAGCGGCGGGTCCAGCGACACCGAGGTGAACGAGTTGGCGGCGATGCCCACGGGGGCGCCGTCCACCAGTGCCGCGAGCGCGGTCACGCCGGTCGGGAAGGCGCCGAAGACCCGCCGGAGCTCGGTCGGGTGCAGGGCCTGGTGGACCGCCTCGGACACCGCCTGGCGCACGGTCATCGGGTCACCCGGCCGGTGCTGCCCAGCTCGACCGACACCGGTCCGTGGTCGGTGAGTTCGAGGGCGGGTCCGGATCGACGGCCGGTCGGTGCGGCGGCGACCGGCTGGGCCGGCTCCGGGGTTCGGGACCGGCGCCCGGGGTTGCCGGCGAGGACGACAACGCTCACGGCGTTCTCCTTCAAGGCGTGCGGAAGCGCTCGCACCGCGTGGACGCGGGAGCGCGGAGAGCTGGGGACGGTGCCCGTGGCCGGGGGTGCGGCGGCAGCGGCGTCGGTGGGGCCGGCGAGCGGGGCCGCGGGCTCAGGCAACCGGACAGAGAGCGCTGGAGCTGCGCTGGAGGTCGATGTGGCGTCGCGAGTAGCTGCCGACGGAGCGATGCACTGCGGGTCCCCTCCTGCTGCGTACTCGCGGCTGCGGGCTGCCCGGCCCCGGCCTCACCCTGGCTTCGCCTCACCGTAACTCCGGCCCGGCTTCGAACACAATCCCTCACCTGCTGGGACGGGCATTGCCCAAAGTCCGCCGAGCCGTTAGCGTGAGCCCTGGTTATGAGCGTCAGCGACAAGCCCTGGTTGGCTGACCAGCAACCCTCGTCCGCGGTGGGGTGCTCCAGGTGACGACCCGACAGGACAGCTCCGTCCTGTAAGCGCGAGGCCCGCAGGGGCCCGAGGGCCGGGAGGTGATCCGCGATGCAGGCACGACGCCCCGTCCATGGCGGCGCCCCGCGGCCGCGCGGGTTCTCCCGGCTCATGGTGGCCCGTCTGCATGTGGACCTGCTCCGGGTGAGCAGCGCGCTGTGTCCGAGGACCGCCCCGGTCCGCTGACCCTCCCGGTCGGCCGATCGCTCCGGCGCCGGTAGGCGCCGACCCCCCTTCCCGCAGGCCCGCTCCGGCCCGCGACCTCGTGGTCGTGCCGTGGCGGCCCGGGTCGACCATGCCCTCATCCCGCACACCGCCGCGCCGGCGCACCTCGGCGCGGCGCCGTGCACCCCTGGGACGGAAAGCACACCACCATGAGCAGCCCCGACACTTCGGCGCGGACATCCGCCGCCCCGGAACCACCCCCGACGCCCCGGCCCGCCACGGTGACATCCGCCGGCCGCCCCACCGACGAGCAACTGCTGGGCGCGCGGCTGGTCCCGCTGCGCCGCCCGGGCGCTGGGCCGCCGCGCTGGCGCTGCTGGTGCTGTTCGCGATGCTGGTCCACACCGTGCTGACCAACAGCCGCTTCCAGTGGGGCACGGTCGGCGACTACTTCCTCAACGGCTCGATCCTGCAGGGGCTCGCGCTGACGCTCTGGCTCACCGCCGCGGTGATGGCCACGGGCTACCTGCTCGGGATCGGGGTGGCCGTGATGCGGCTGTCGCGGAACCCGGTGCTGACCTCGCTCAGCTTCGGCTTCGTCTGGCTGGTCCGCTCCGTCCCGATTCTGGTTCAGCTGCTCTTCTGGTACGAACTCGCCTCGCTCTACCCGCAGTTGTCCTTCGGCATCCCGTTCGGCCCGGAGTTCGCCACGGTCCGGACGGCGCACCTCTTCAGCGGTGTCCTGGCCGCATACGTGGGACTGAGCCTGGACGTCGCGGCCTTCTCCTCGGAGATCGTCCGGGGTGGCATCCTCTCGGTCGACCCCGGGCAGGCCGAGGCCGCCCAGGCGCTCGGCCTCGGCAGGGCGCGGATCCTGCGGCGGATCGTGCTGCCGCAGGCGATGCCGGCCGTCGTGCCGGCCTCCGGCAACCTGCTGATCGGGATGCTCAAGGCCACCTCGATCGTCAGCGTCATCGCGGTCCAGGACCTGCTCTACTCGGCACAGTTGATCTACAATCAGAACTTCCTGATCGTCCCGCTGCTGCTGGTCACCACCCTCTGGTACATCATCCTGACCACGGTGCTGTCGATCGGTCAGTTCTACGTCGAGCGCCACTTCGCCAGGGGCCGCCGACGCACCGCCGACCGGGGCTTCTGGCAGCTCTTCCGGGGCAACGTCCCGCTGCTCGGGCGCGGCGACGGCAAGTTCGCGGGGCTCTCATGAGCGCCGCCGACGCAGCGCTGGTGCGGATCAGAGGGCTGCGGAAGAGCTTCGGCGCCCAACCGGTGCTGGACGGCGTCGACCTGGACGTGCGCCGGGGCGAGGTCGCGGTCCTGCTCGGACCCTCGGGAGCGGGCAAGTCCACCCTGCTGCGCAGCGTCAACCATCTGGAACGGCCCGACGCCGGCTTCGTCGAGGTCGGCGGGGAGATCATCGGCTACCGCCACCAGGGCGGCAGGCTGCACGAGTTGGGGCACCGGGCGATCACCCGGCAGCGGGCCCGGGTCGGGATGGTCTTCCAGCAGTTCAACCTCTTCCCGCACCTCACCGTGGTGGAGAACATCATCGAGGCGCCGGTGGCGGTGCACCGGGTGCCGCGGAAGCGGGCCACGGCCACCGCCCTCGGGCTGCTGGAACGGGTCGGCCTGGGCGGCCGGGGTTCCGACTACCCCCGGCAGCTCTCCGGCGGCCAGCAGCAGCGCGTCGCGATCGCCCGGGCCCTCGCCATGGAACCCGAGCTGCTGCTGTTCGACGAGCCCACCAGCGCGCTCGACCCGGAGCTGGTCGGCGAGGTGCTCGCGGTGATGAAGGACCTCGCCGACACCGGGATGACCATGATCGTGGTGACCCACGAGATCGGTTTCGCCCGCGAGGTCGCCGACACCGTGGTCTTCCTGGACGGCGGCCGGATCATCGAGACCGGGCCGCCCGCCGAGGTGCTGGACCGCCCGCGGCACGAGCGCTCCCGCGCCTTCCTGGCGGCCGTCCTGTGACCGCCCGACCGGCGGTCTGACCCCGGTCCACCGCCGACAGCGCCATCTCCCCACCACCCCCTTGCCCGGTGACGCCCGGTCACCCCTCGAAAGGAACCACCGTGACAACCGACGGAAGCCGTCCAGTCCGCCGCCACCTCCCGCGCCCGGCCCTCGCCGCCGCCACGGCCGCCGCGCTGCTCACCGTGCTCACGGCCTGCGGCTCGGGCACCGCCGCGACCTCGGCCGCCGCCGGGTCGACCGGGTCCGCCGGGTCCGGCGGCTCGACGGCCACCGCCATCCCGACCCAGGACGTGGTCTCGACGGTCAAGGCCGACCCGGCGCTGGCGGCCGAGCTCCCGCAGGCGGTCCGGAGCCGCGGCAGCCTCATCCTCGGCACCACCCAGGCGGTCGGCACCTCCGGGCTGCCGCATGCCGGCACCGACGCCTCCGGGCAGACCGTCGGCCTGGACGTCGACCTGCGCAACGCCGTGGCCAGGGTGCTCGGCGTCGACTGGGACGTGCAGTACGGCACCTTCCCCACCGTCATCCCCGGGGTGCAGAACGGCAAGTTCGACGTCGGCCAGGACAACTTCGGCGCGACCAAGGAGCGTGAGCAGGTCGTCGACTTCGCCACCTACCTCAACGACGGCCAGTCGTTCCTGGGGGCCTCCGGGATCAAGACGGACTCGGTCACCAGCCTGACCGACCTGTGCGGCTACAACGTCGCCACCAGCCCGGGGTCGACCTTCCAGCAGATCCTCACCGCCGGCGCGTCCAAGTGCGCCGCGGCCGGCAAGAGCCCGTACAAGGTCCAGTACTTCGCCGACACCGCGCCGATCATCCTCGGCCTCGGCAACGGAAAGATCGACATCTACTTCGGTCCGACGCTGGCGCTCAAGTACGACGCGCTGCACCTGCCGAACACCAAGTACCTCGGCCAGATCAGCAGCACCCCGGTCGGCTTCGTCACCGCCAAGGGCTCGCCGATCGCCAAGGCGCTGAGCGACGCCGTCAACCACCTCGTCGCGGACGGCGACTACGCCAGGATCCTCGCCAAGTGGGGTGTGGCCGGCAGCGGCATCACCGGTTCCGTCATCAACCCGTCCACCACCTTCTGAGGAGGGGCGTGTGTCCCGACCGTCCGAACCCCTGCCCACGCTCGCCGCCGACGAGCGGCCGGCGTCCGCGCCGACCGTCGAGCCCGTGTCCGACGCGGTTCCGCTGCCACCGCGCCCGCTCTCCGCGCAGCGGGTGGTCCCGCTGCGGCACCCGGGGCGCTGGCTCGCGACCCTGCTGGTGCTGGTGCTGGCCGCCCAGTTCGTCCACGGGCTGGCGACCAACCGCTTCTACCAGTGGGACCGCTTCGGCTACTGGTTCCTCCGTCCGGTGATCATGAACGGTCTGGTGGTGACCCTGGAGGTCACCGCCCTCAGTGCGGTGCTCGGCCTGGCCGGCGGGATCGTGCTGGCCCTGGCCCGGCTGTCGCGCAGCCCGATCCTGCGCGCCGTCAGCTGGACCTACGTCTGGCTGTTCCGCTCGGTCCCGCTGATCGTGGTGCTGCTGATCCTCTACAACTTCAGCGCGCTCTACCGGACCCTGAGCCTCGGCATTCCGTTCGGCCCCGGCTTCGTCCACTTCGGCGAGTCCTCGCTGGCGACGGACCTGGTCATCGCCACCGTGGGGCTGAGCCTCAGCGAGGCCGCCTACGCGGCCGAGGTGGTCCGGGCCGGGATCCTCTCGGTCGACCAGGGCCAGCACGAGGCCGCCGCCGCCCTCGGCCTGCCCCGGGGCTACCAGTTCCGCCGGATCGTGCTGCCGCAGGCGCTGCGGACCATCGTTCCGGCCTATGTCAACCAGCTGATCGGCCTGGTCAAGGGCACCTCGCTGGTCTTCTACGTATCGCTGCTCGACCTGTTCGGCGAGGTCCAGAGCATGGGCAGCACCTACCCCGGCGACGTCGTCCCGCTGCTGATGGTGGCGACCGTCTGGTACGTGATCCTCACCAGCATCGTCTCGGTCGCCCAGTTCTACGTCGAGCGCCACTACTCGCGCGGCGCGCTGCGGACGCTCCCGCCGACCCCGCTGCAGAAGCTCCGGGCCGGCCTGGGCCGGCTGCGCGAGCGCGCCACCGCAACAGCGACCGCAACCGGGACGGTGAACGGATGAGCACCACCAGCACCATCAGCACGGCCGCAGCGGTGGAGGTCCGCAACGCGCACAAGTGGTACGGCGCGCACCGGGTCCTGGACGGGGTGGACCTGACCGTCCTGCCCGGACAGGTCGCGGTGGTCCTCGGCCCCTCCGGCTCCGGCAAGTCGACGCTGCTGCGCGCCGTCAACCACCTGGAGAAGCTCGACATCGGCCAGGTCAGCGTGAACGGCGAGCTGATCGGCGTGCGCCGGCAGGGCGAGCGGTTGAAGGAGCTGAGCGAGCGGGCGATCCTGGCCCAGCGCCGCAACATCGGCTTCGTCTTCCAAGGCTTCAACCTGTTCCCGCACCTGACCGCCGCCGACAACGTCGCCGCCGCACCGGTGGCGACCGGCAGCGCGACCAGGGAGGAGGCCCGGGCGCTCGCGCTGGAACTGCTCGACCGGGTCGGCCTCGCCGACAAGGCCGACGCCTATCCGCGCCAGCTCTCCGGCGGCCAGCAGCAGCGGGTCGCCATCGCCCGGGCCCTGGCCCAGCGCCCCGGCGTGATCCTCTTCGACGAGCCGACCTCGGCGCTGGACCCGGAGCTGGTCGGCGACGTGCTGGCCGCCATCAAGGACCTGGCCGGCAGCGGGACCACGCTGATCGTGGTCACCCACGAGATCGCCTTCGCCCGCGAGATCGCCGACCTGGTGGTCTTCCTGGACGGCGGACGCATCGTCGAACAGGGCACCCCGGAGCAGGTGCTGGACAACCCCCGGCACCCGCGTACCCGGGAGTTCCTCAGCAAGGTCCTCTGACCCCGCCCCTTCCGACCGCCCACGAACGCCCCTTCACCGAATCCCAGGAGAACCATGTCCAGCGCCGCCTTCAGACGCGCCCGCATCCTTCCCGTCGGCATCGCTCTGCTCGCCCTCGCCGGTGGCCTGACCGCCTGCTCCAGCAGCACCGACGCCGCGACCAGCGGCAGCGGGAAGGGCTCCGGGGCCTCGGCCCCGGCCGGCAGCACCACCGTCGCCGTCGGCGCCTTCTCGAACGGCGCCGCGAACGAGGTGAACCTCACCGTCCCCGAGGTGGCCTCGATCCGGGCCGAGCTGCCCACCTCGGTGCGCGACGGCGGCACGCTGGACATCGGGCTCGGCCTGCTGCCCTCCGGCTCCCCGCCGCTCGGCTTCGTCGGCTCCGACCAGCAGACCCTCACCGGCTCGGAGCCCGACCTGGGACGGCTGGTCGCGGCCGTCTTCGGGCTCAAGCCGGTGCTCAACAATGCGACCTGGGACAACCTCTTCGTCGGCATCGACAGCGGCCGGACCCAGCTGGGCTTCTCCAACATCACCGACACCGAGCAGCGCAAGACCAAGTACGACTTCGCCTGCTACCGGCAGGACAACGTCGGCTTCGAGGTCCTGAAGAGCAACGGCTGGCAGTTCGACGGCACCGCCGCCTCCCTGGCCGGGAAGACCGTGGCCGTGGGCGCGGGCACCAACCAGGAGAAGATCCTGGAGACCTGGCAGGCGACGCTGAAGAGCGAGGGCAGGACGCTGACCATCAAGTACTTCCCCGACCTCAACACCACCTATCTGGCCCTGGACTCGGGAAAGATCGACGCCTACTTCGGTCCCAACCCCGAGGTGTCCTACCATGTCCGGCTGACCGCGAACACCCCCGACCCGACCCGCAGCGCGGGCAAGTACTCCGGGGCCGGAGCCACCCTCCAGGGCCTGATCTGCGCCACCACCAAGAAGGGCGACGGACTCGCCCAGCCGACCGCGGACGCCATCAACTACCTGATCCGGAACGGCGACTACGCCAAGTGGCTGGACGCCTGGAACCTGAGCAACGAGGCGGTCGCCAGCTCGCTGGTCAATCCGCCCGGCCTGCCGCTGGACAATTCCTGACCACCCCCACGGACCACCCCACGGAAGGACCATTCCGGTGACCACCACCACACCCCAGCAGGAGCAGGAGCAGGAGCGGTACGAGGTGCGGGCGGTGGTGCTGGCCGACCCGCTGGTCCAACCGCTGCTGCGGGAGCTGGAGCAGGAGTACACCGCCCGCTACCCGGCGCTCGCGGGCAGCAGCCGGGAACTGGAGCGCTACCCGGCCGAGGAGTTCGAACCGGAGCAGGGCGGGCTGCTGCTCCTGCTGCTGCGGGACGGCGAGCCGGTCGCCGGCGGGGCCTACCGCCGGTACGACCCGCAGACGGCGGAGCTCAAGCGGATCTGGACCCACAGCGGGCACCGCCGCCGCGGCCTCGCCCGCCGGGTGGTCCAGGAGCTGGAGCAGGCCGCGCTGGCGGCCGGGTACCGGCGGGTCTACCTCACCACCGGTCCGCGTCAGCCGGAGGCGAAGGGCCTGTACCTGGTCACCGGGTACACCGCGCTCTTCGACCTGGCGGTCGACCCGGAGCAGCTGGGCGGACCGCTGCCCTTCGCCAAGCACCTGACCGGGACGGAGCCGGTCCGGCCCGAGGACTTCCAGCCGACGCCCAGGGTCGACTTCGGCCCCCGGCAGCCGGGCTGAGGAGCCGTCCGGCCGTCGACAGCAACCTCGACGGCCGGACGGCTCCTCCGCGCGGACACTCCGGCGGTCGGACGCGCACAAGTGGCGATGCTCGGGTATCGGGTGATTTGATCGGTATGTCTGTGCTCCGGGCCGGACCGCGACCGTTCGGCGAGAGGTTGGGACAGGACTCCGTGAGCCACTCGTTCGACGCCGATCCGCCCACCGCCACCGATGTGGACGAGGCCGTGCTCGCGGCCGTCTTCTCGCAGTTCCCGTCCGGTCTGCACATCCTGGACACCCGGCTGCGCTTCCTGCGCTTCAACTCCGCGGCGCAGCACAACGAGCGCTTCTCGCTGGAGGGCGCGATCGGGCGCCCGCTGGGCGAGGTGCTGCGCCGCTTCGACATCGACGACACCACCGTGCTGACCGCCGAACGCCTGGCCAGGCAGGTGCTCGCCACCGGCGAACCGGCCCGCGGCTTCCTCGTCCATGTGCGGCTCTTCAGCGACCGCCACGCCGAGATGGTGGCCTCGATCTCCTGGTTCCGGCTGCAGGACCCGGGCGGGCGGGTGCTCGGCGTCGCCGCCGTCATCACCGACATCACCGAGCAGCACCGCGCCCAGGAGCGGCTGCGGCTGCTGGACCGGGCCGGCGCCCGGATCGGCACCACGCTCGGCATCGTCCGCACCGCCCAGGAGCTGGCCGAGGCGCTGGTGCCCGACCTCGCCGACCTGGCCACCGTGGACCTGCTGGACCCGGTGCTCGGCGGCGAGGCCGCGGTCCCCGGCGCGTCCGTCGAGCAGTTGCCGCTGCGCCGGGTCGGCCACCGGGCGGCCGAAGGACCGACGGCTCCCGGCCCGACGCCCCGGCCGCCCCCGGGCCGGCCGGGGCCAGCGGCCCGCCGCTCGGCAGCCGGATCCGGCACAGCCTGACCGAGCTGCGTCCGTGGCTGGTGCGCCGGCTGGAACGGGAGACCGAGTGGCTCGCGGCCGAACCCGAACAGGTCCGACTGCTGCTGGAGGCCGGGCTCGGCTCGCTGATCGCGGTACCGCTCGTCGCGCGCGGCAGCGTGCTGGGGGTGCTCTGCCTGTACCGGCACGAGACCGCGATCCCGTTCGAGGACGCCGACCTGGTCCTCGCCGAACAGCTGGCCGCGCGGGCCGCGCTCTGTCTGGACAACGCCCGGCTGCACACCCAGGAGCTGTCGGCCGCCCGGATCCTGCGGCTGAGCCTGCGGCCCGCCGAGGTCTCCGAGCACTCCGCCGTGGAGACCGCCTACAGCTACCTGCCGACGGGCACCGGCGGGGACTGGTTCGACGTCATCCAGCTCTCCGGGGCGCGGGTCGCCCTGGTGACCGGCTCCACCTCCGGGCGGAGCATCCGCGCGGCGGCGGCCATGGGGGAGCTGCGGGCGGCGATCCGTGCCCTGTCCGCCCTCGACCTGCAGCCCGGCGAGCTGCTCGCCCGGCTGCACGACCTGGTCACCCGGCTCGGCGGCGAGCGGAAGCGGGCCGCCGGGAGCGGGACGGACGCGCCGCTCTGGCGGGCGACCTGCCTGTACACGGTCTACGACCCGATCGCCCGGACCTACGCGATGGCCCGCGCCGGGGACCAGCCGTCCCCGGCGATCGTCACCCCGGAGGGCAGGACCGAGGTGATCGACGTCCCCGAGGGCCGGACGCTGGGCGAGGGCGTACCCGACTACACGACCGTCGTGCGCAGGCTGCCGGAGGGGACGGTGATCACCCTCTACAACGCGGCGCTGCTGCTGGAGAACACCCGGCAGGAGCGAGTCGACCGGCTGCTGGCCGCGCTGGCCACGGGCGACCGGCCGCTGCAGGAGGTGTGCAACGCCGTCCTCGGCACCCGCGCCGCCGTCGGCGACGGGCACGACGCGGTGCTGCTGATGGCCCGCACCCGGGTGCTGGGCCCCGACCAGCTGGCGGCCTGGACCCTGCCCAACGACCTGACGGCGGTGGCCCTCGCCCGGAAGCTGACCGCCGAACAGCTCGACCGCTGGGGGCTGCACGGGCTCTGCTTCGCGACCGAACTGGTGGTCAGCGAGCTGGTCACCAACGCCGTGCGCTACTCGACCGGCCCGGTGCTGCTGCGCATGATCCGGGACCGGGCGCTGATCTGCGAGGTCACCGACGACGCGGCGACGGCCCCGCAGCTGCGCCGCGCCGACGACTCCGACGAGGGCGGCCGCGGGCTGTACATCATCGCCCAGGTCACCCAGGGCTGGGGGCACCGCGCGGCGGGACGCGGCAAGACCATCTGGACCGAGCAGGCCCTTCCGGTCGCCCGGCCGGTCGACCAGGAACGGACCTAGCGTGCGAACCGAGCGGGGACGAGGTGCTGACGTGCGGGGTGGCAACCGGGCGCGTGCCTGGGTCGCGGGCGCGGTGACCGCGGCGGTGGCCGGTGCGGCGGTGCTGAGCGGGGGCGGACCGGGAGCGCTGCGGGTCGGCCGGGCCTACGCCGCCCCCGGGCCGCCCCCCGGAGCGCCGCTCGGGCCGTCGTGCTCGACACGGAGCCGCCGGCGGCGCTGGTCGACCCGTTCGTCGGCACCGGCAGCGGCGGCCGGTGGGTCGGCCGGATCAACGCCTTCCCCGGCGCTTCGGCCCCCTTCGGCATGGTGCAGTGGAGCCCGGACACCACCTCCCGTCCCCAGGGCGGCGGTTACGACTACGCGGACTCCGCGCTCACCGGCTTCAGCCTCACCCACCTGTCGGGCCCCGGCTGCCCGGTCGCCGGGGACGTGCCCTTCCTGCCGGTCGCCGGTGACGTCCCGGCCGCACCGGAACGGGCGACGGCGCAGTTCCGGCACGACAGCGAGAGCGCCCGGCCCGGCTACTACGCGGTGACGGCCGGTCAGGTCAGGACCGAGCTCAGCACCACCGTGCGCACCGGCATCGCCCGCTTCCACTACCCCCGGGGGCGGGCCGCGCACCTGCTGGTGAAGGTGGACGGCGGGGCCACCCGCGACTCCGACGGCCTGGTCCGCGCCGTCGGCGACCGGGAGATCACCGGCCAGGTCACCAGCGGCGGCTTCTGCGGCAGCCGGAACCGTTACACCATCTACTTCGCGGCCCGCTTCGACCGTCCGATCGGCGCCGTCGACCAGTGGCCGGGCACCACGGCGGGCGCCACGCTGAGTTTCGACCCGGACGCCGACGGCACCGTCCGGATGAAGTCCGCCGTCTCCTACGTCAGCGCCGACGGCGCCCTGGGCAACCTGGAGGCCGAGGCCGACAGCTGGGACCTGGACCAGGTCGCCGCCCGGGAACAGGACCGGTGGAACCGGCAACTGGCCTCGGTGACGGTGGCCGGCGGCACCCGCGACCAGCGCTCCACCTTCTACACCGCGCTCTACCACTCGCTGCTGCACCCCGGCGTCTTCAACGACGCGGACGGCCGCTACCCGGGCTTCGACGGGCAGGTCCACCGCACCGCGCCCGGGCACACCCAGTACGCGGACTTCTCCGGCTGGGACATCTACCGGTGCGAGATGCCGCTGCTCGCCATGACCGTCCCCGACCGGGCCGACGACATGGCCACCTCGCTGCTCAACGACGCCGACCAGGGCGGCTGGCTGCCGAAGTGGCCGGTGGCGAACGGCTACACCGCGGAGATGAGCGGCGACGCGGCGGACCCGGTACTGGCCGACGTCTACGCCTTCGGCGACCACGGCTTCGACGCCCGCTCCGCGCTCCGGCTGATGGTGCACGGCGCCGAGGACCCGCCGCAGCCGCCGGGCCAGGGCTGGTACATCGAACGCCCCTGGGGCGCCGAGTACCTGACGCGCGGCTATGTGCCCAGCACGGTGCCCGCCCCCGCTCCCGGCGCGCCCACCGGGCGCGCCCCGGCGGACCGCGCCCCCACCGACACCGCCCCGCCGGGCCCGCCGCCGCCCGCCGCGATCAGGCACAGCGCGTCGACGACGCTGGAGTACGCCGCCGCCGACTTCGCCGTCTCGCGGCTCGCCGCCGAGCTGGGCGACGGCGCCACCGCGCAGCGCTTCCGGACCCGTTCGCACAACTGGGCCAACCTCTTCGACCCGGCCACCGGCTACATCCGCCCGCGCGACGCCGACGGCGCCTTTCCGGCCGGGCCGCCGGTCGACGTCCGCGACGGCCACGAGCAGAGCGGATTCGCCGAGGGCAACGCCGCGCAGTACACCTGGATGGTCACCCAGGACCTGCCGGCCCTGATCGCCGCCGTCGGCGGGCCCGGGGCCGCCACCGCCCGGCTGGACACCTACTTCACCCAGCTCAACGCCGGTCCCGGCCGGCCCTACCACTGGCAGGGCAACGAACCCGGCTTCGCCACCCCCTGGATCTACGACAGCACCGGCCGCCCGGACCGGACCCAGGCAGTGGTCCGCTCGATCATGGACCAGCTCTACTCGCCGACCCCGGGCGGCGAACCGGGCAACGACGACCTGGGGGCGATGAGCTCCTGGTACGTCTGGGCCGCGCTCGGCCTCTACCCGGAGACGGCCGGTGCGCCGCTGCTGGCGCTCTCGACGCCGTTGTTCCCGCGCGCCGTGGTGCACCGCCCGGGCCGTCCTGACCTGGTGCTGACGACCACCGGCAGCGGACGCTTCGTCAGTGCCCTGGCCCGCGACGGGGTGCCGAGCACCCGCACCTGGATCGACCCGGCGCGGACCGGGCGACTGGATTTCATCCTGGCCGCCGCACCCGACCCGGGCTGGGGCACGGACCCGGCCGACGCGCCGCCGGTGCTGGGCTGAGCCGGCACGGAAAAAGCCGGTTGATTTGGAGAATGTTTGCTCCCATAATCAACCCATGGAGCAAGGGGCGGGGACCGGGGCGGCAACGGGCAGGGCGCAGCGCGGGCGTCCGCGCGCCTACGACCTGGACCAGGTGCTGCGCGCATCCGTCCAGGTGTTCTGCGAACGCGGACTGCACGGCACCTCGATCATGGACCTCGCCGGGGCGACCGGTCTCACCACGGGGAGCCTCTACAAGGCGTTCGCCGACAAGGACGCCATGTACCGGGCCTCGCTGGAGTGGCAGTCCAGTCAGCGGGAGGCCGAACTCCGCGAGCGGATGGACACCGGGACGACCGGGCTCGACAAGCTCCGTGCGGTCCTGGAGTTCATCGCCGACCTCTCCAGCGGCCTCGCCGGGCACGAGGGCTGTCTGGTCGTGGAGACGACCGTCGGCATCGGCGCCCGGGAGGCCGGGATCGGCGAGGTGGCGACCCGGGTGCTGGAGCGTCGCCGGGCCATGCTGGTCGAGCTGATCGAGCTCGGCCGGGCCGACGGCTCCGTCCGGACCGACGTGGACAGCGGCGCGGTGGCCGCCACCCTGCTCTGTCTCACCCAGGGGATGCGGGTGGTGGGGAAGACCGGCCCCGCGCCGGAGGCGATGGCCTCGGTCGTGTCGGTCGCCCTGACCCTGCTGACCTGAGCCCGGTGCGGTGACCTGAGCCCGGTGCGGTGACCCGAACCGCCGTGACCCGCCTGTCGTGACCCGTCTGTCGTGACCCTTTGTCGTGAACCTCTGTCGTGACCTGTCGGTCGCGATCCGCCACTCCTTCTGCGCCGCGCACCACCGAACCTAGGGATCGTCATGTCGACTCAGCCCCGCATACCCGCGACCGAGCCTGCGGAGGAGGCGCCGCGTTGGGTGTTCTTCCTGCTGGCGACCGCCGTGGGCCTGCTGGCCGCCAATCTCTACTACGCCCAGCCGCTGGTCGGGCTGATCGCCCATGACTTCCACACCTCCACCGCCACCTCCGGACTGGTCGTCACCCTGACCCAGCTCGGCTATGTGCTCGCCCTGGTCCTGGTGGTCCCGCTGGGCGACCTGGTGGAGAACCGCCGGCTGGGCGTGTCGGTGACCTCGCTCGCCGTCGTCGGCCTGGTCATGGCCACCTTCGTCACCGGTCTCGGCTGGTTCCTGCTCGCCTCGCTGCTGATCGGGCTGGGATCGGTCGCCGTCCAGATCTTCGTGCCCTTCGCCTCCCACCTCGCCTCGGAGGCGAACCGGGGGCGTGCGCTGGGGACGGTGACCAGCGGGCTGATGCTGGGCGTGATGCTGGCCCGGCCCATCTCCAGCGTGCTCGCGGAGACCGGCTCCTGGCACCTGGTGTTCGCCGTCGCCGCGGTCGTGATGCTGCTGCTGATGGCCGTCCTGCACCGGGTGCTGCCGACCCGTCACCCCGCCCGCGGCATCCACTACGGGCAGCTGCTGGCCTCGATGCCGCGCCTGGTCCGCAGCACGCCGCTGCTGCGTCGGCGGACGCTCTACCAGACGGCGCTGTTCGGCTCCTTCAGCCTCTTCTGGACGGTCACCCCGCTCTACCTGACCCAGCACTTCGGCTTCGGCCAGGGCGGGGTCGCCGCCTTCGCCCTGGCCGGCGTGGCCGGCGCGATCGCCGCGCCGATCGCCGGCCGGGTGGCCGACCGGGGCCGGACCCGGCCCGTGACCGGCATCGGCCTGGCCCTGGCGCTGACCGCGTTCGGGCTGCCCTTCCTCGCCCCGGTCGGCTCGACGGCCGCCGTCGCCCTGCTGACGGTCTCCGCGGTGGCGCTGGACTTCGGCGTCACCGGCAACCTGACGATGGGCCAGCGGGCGCTGTTCTCGCTGGGGGCGGAGCAGCGGAGCCGGCTGAACGGGGTGTTCATGACCACGTTCTACCTCGGCGGCGCGCTCGGCTCGGCCCTCGGCGCGGCCCTCTACACCGGCGGCGGGTTCGCCGCCGCCGCGTCCCTGGCCGCCGCCGTGCTGGCGGTCACCGGTGGCTACTACCTCACCGAGTTCCGTCGGCCGACGGCGACGGGCCCTGCCACCGCCACCGCCACCGTCCCCGCCCCCGCGCCGGTCCCGGCCGTCGAGGACGGCCGGGCCGAGCGGCAGGAGGCGGGTTCCGGGCGCGGCTGAGCAGTCAGTCGCGGCTGTCGCGGCCGGCGTCGGCCGCCCCGGCCCCGGCGATGCCGGTGAGCACGATGTCGGTGATGGCGCGGAGCTCGGCGTCCAGGTGGAACTCGCCCTCGGGGAGCTGGGTCCACCGGTAGAGCGTGCCTAGGTAGGCGTCGCGGAGCAGGTTGCCGACGCGGAGCGGATCGACGGTCGGCGCGATCTCGCCGCGCCGCTGGGCCGTCTCGACGGCGCCGGCGAAGAGCTCGCCGGCGTAGGGCTCCTCGTACAGCGGTCGCCCCGCCTTCACCCAGGCGGTGAGCATGGCCCGGGTGACCGCCCGCTCCTCGGTGTTGATCCTCGCCAGCAGCCCCATGCACAGCTCCAGCCGGCTCTGCAGACTGGTCCCCTCCTCGACGTCCGTGGCGGCGAGTCCGCGGCGGAGGTACTCACGCCGGCTCTCGCCCCAGGCGGCGATGAGGTCCTCCTTCCGCTGGAAGTGGTTGAAGAAGGTTCCTCGGGCCACGTCCGCGGCCTCGGCGATCTCGTCGACGGAGGTCTGCTCGTAGCCCTTCTCGGTGAAGAGCTGGAGCGCGGAGTCGTACAGCCGACTCTTGACCCGCAGTTTGTTGCGCTCGCGCCGGCCGAGCGGCTGCGCCCCGGCCACGGCCTGTGCATCGTCCATGTCTGATCCTGTTCGCACGGCGGGAGGCAGCGCCGTGTCGACCCGCATAGTCACCATGGCAATATTGTATCGCGATCCAAGTTTGACTGGGCGTTCTGGTTTGTTTCTATCAGGGGCGGCCCGGGATCACGTTCCGGTTACGGTCACCATTCGGCCAATGGTTGCATTTATCACAATATGGTCAAGACTCGTTGATCGAGTGTGCCCCGGCCGTAGATGGGTACCGCAGATGACAGATGACGGATTGTCCCCTTACAGGGAGGAAGCGACTGTTATGTCCGACATCTCGGAGCATCCCACCTCAACACCTCTGCACGACATCAACCGCCACCCGGACCTCCCCGAGATGCGGGAGCGGTACGAGCGCCTGCTGCGCGGACGGCAGGACAGCGCACTCGACGGGATGATCCTGCTGACCGGCCTGTATGCGGCCGTGTCGCCGTGGATCGTGCACTTCAGCGCGTCCAACCCGGATCTGCGGACCAGCAATCTGATCGTCGGACTCGCCGTCGCCGCATTCGGGCTCGGCCTCACCATGGCGCCGGAGCGGATGGGCCGCCTCGGCTGGGCCTGCGCCGCCGCCGGCGTCTGGCTGATCGTCACCCCCTGGGTCGCCACCGTCGGCCACCACCCCACCACCGGCATGATCTGGAACAACGTCCTGGTCGGCGCCGTAGTCGTGCTGCTCGGCTGCGCCACGGCGGGCATCCGGATGGCCACCGCCATGGCGGCGCGGAGAAACGTTCCCACGATGAGCAGCGCCCATCCGTCGAGCTGACCGCCCCACCGGCCCACCGGCCCACCGCCCCACAGCAGTCGTCGGCCCGGCCCCGCCCTGGCGGGCCCGGGCCGGCGGCGTGGGCGGCGACCGCCGGGCCGGGGTCGGCAGGCCTGGGTCGGAGGTCGACGGTCGGAGCTCGACGGTCGGAGGTCGACGGTCAGAGTTCGACGGTCAGAGTTCGACGACGACCGTGCCCAGGTGGCGTCCGGCGATGACGTCCAACAGAGCGTCCGGCGCGCGGTCGAGGCCGGCCACCCGGACATGGGGGAAGCTGATCCCGCCCGAGCGCAGCCACTCGCCGAACCGCTGCTCCCACTCCGGGCGGACCTCGGGGTCGTCGTCGGCGCTGTAGCCGCGGATGCTGATCCGCTTCAGCAGGATCTGGAAGCTGTCCAGCTCCACCGGGGCGGTCCGACCGGTGCCGGTCGCGGCCAACTGCCCGGACAGGGCCCCGGTCAGCAGGAAGCGCGCGCCCTCCCGGGCGGCGGTCTGCGCCGCCTGCAACTGCTCGCCGCCGACGCTGTCCAGGAAGACGTCGATCCCCTCGGGCGCGGCCGCGGCCAACTGCTCGGCCAGCGGCACCGCCGTGCCCCGGACCACCGCCGCGTCGTAGCCGAGCTCGTGGACCAGACGTTCGGCCTTGCCGACCGAGCCGGTGCTGCCGATCACCCGGCCGGCGCCGAGCAGCCGGGCGATCTGTCCGGCCATGGAGCCGATGGCGCTGCCGCCGGCGGAGACGAACACGGTGTCGCCGGGGTGGATGCGCACCCCCCGGGTCAGCGCCGCGTAGGCGGTCCAGCCGTGGCCCAGGTGGGCGACCGGGTCCGGCAGGTCCGTGGCCAGCAGCCGGCATTCGGCCGGGGTCGGGGCCGCGTACTCGCGCCAGCCCAGGTAGTGCGAGACCAGGTCGCCCGGGTGCAGCCCGCTGCCGGGAGGAGCCGAGACGATCTCGCCGACCGCCTCCTCGGCCAGGGTGTCGCCGGGGGAGAGCGCGGGGAAGGGCACCCCCTCGACCTCCGCGGCGCCCTGGCTGATCATCATCCGCAAGGAGGCGGAGACCCGGAAGAAGAGGTTGCGCACCAGCACCCGGTCGGTCCCCGGCCGCGGCAGTGGGACCTCGACCACGGCGAAGTTCTCGGCCGAGGGCAGGCCCTCGGGACGGGAGACGAGGCGGACCTCGCGACCGGTCTGCGGCAGGGGACTGCTCTGCGGAAGGGAACCGGGGCGCGGAAGGGACGGAGTGGTGGACACGTTGCTGCTCCTCGGCTGGGCGGAGAGGTCGGTGGCCGCTCGGGGCCGGGTCCCACGATCGTCGACGCCGCGAGGCCGTTCCAGGCAGCGGCCTCGCGGCGTCGCCTTTCGACACCGGTAGCGTGTTGACGCGTGGATTCCCTCGACCGTCAGCTCGTCCATGCCCTGTACGTCGACGGCCGCGCGCCGTTCAGCCGGATCGCCGAGGTGCTGGGCGTCTCCGACCAGACCGTCGCCCGCCGCTACAGCCGGCTGCGCCAGGCCGGCACGCTGCGGGTGCTCGGCCGGCTGAACGCCCGTCGGCTGGGGCACGTGGAATGGGTGATCCGGCTGCAGTGCGCGCCGGGCTCGTCGGGCGCCATCGCCCAGGCGCTCGCCCGGCGCGAGGACACCCACTGGGTCCGGCTGGCCTCCGGCGGTACCGAGGTGGTCTGCAATGTCCACGCCGACAGCGAGGCCAACCGCGACGCGCTGCTGCTCGACAGGCTCCCGGCCACCCGCCCGGTGACCGCGATCAGTGCCTACTGCGTCATCCACACCTACTTCGGCGGGCCGACCGGCTGGCGGGGGGCCGCCTCGGCGCTGTCCGAGGAGCAGACCGCCCGGCTGGCGTCCCCGGACGGCCCGGCCGCTGCCCCCGGCCCGGCCGAGCGGCAGGAGCCGGTGGAGCCGGAGGAGGCGGACCGGGCGCTGCTGGCCGAGCTGGCCCGCGACGGCCGGGCCGGCTATGCCGCGCTGGCGGCGGCCACCGGCTGGCACGAGGCGACGGTGCGCCGTCGGATCGCCGCGCTGCGGGCAGGCGGCGGGCTCTACTTCGACATCGACATCGACGACCGGGCGCTCGGCTACGCCAGCCCGGCGCTGCTGTGGATCACGGTCGACCCCACCCTGTTGGCCACCGCCGGCCGGGCGCTGGCCGAGCATCCGGAGGTGTCCTTCGCCGCCGCCACCACCGGCCCCACCAATCTCCTCGCCTCGGTCCTCTGCCCGGACGTCTACGCCCTGTACGACTACCTGGCCGACCGGATCGGACTGCTGCCGGGCATCCGCGCCGTCGAGACCGCCCCGATCATCCGGACCGTCAAACGGGCCGGCGCGGTGGACCGGCCCGCCCCGGCCGGCTGACGGCCGGTCACGGTGCCGGAACAGCTCAGTAGTGGGTGCCGCCGTCTATCCGGATCTCGGTGCCGGTGATGAAGGAGCCGTCCTGCGAGCCGAGCATCGCCACCACACCGGCGACCGCCTCCGGTCCGGCGAAGCCCTGACCCAGGGCCGGGGACAGCTTCGCGAACAGCGAGTAGTCCGCGTCCTCGGGCAGGCCCGGGCCGACGTTCTGCTTGCTGGAGCCGCTGCCGTCGGTCATGCCGCTGGAGATCGAGCCCGGCGCGACCGCCACGAAGCGGATGCCCTGCTTGCTGTACTCGGCGGCGAGGGCGTGGGTCATCGACTGGATGCCGCCCTTGCTGGCCGCGTAGGCGGCCATGTACGGGTGGGCGAAGGTCGCCGAGGTGGAGCTGAAGTTGACCACGGCCGGGGCGTCGCCCCGGAGCAGCGCCGGGATCGCCTCGCGGATCATCAGGAAGGTGCCGGTCAGGTTGACCGTGATGACCTTGTTGAAGAACTCCAGGCTGGTCTCGTGGGTGTGCGAGGAGCGGAGGATGCCGGCCGCGTTCACCAGCAGGTCCAGCCCGCCGAGGGCGGCGACGGCGGCGGCGACGGCCTCGCGTACCGAGCCCTCGTCGGCGATGTCGACCGGGACCGTGTGCAGCCGGGCCGCGGTGCCGGCGGTGGTGGCCAGTTCGCGGGTGGCGGCCAGTCCGGCCGTGTCGACGTCGGCGGCGACGACGTGCCCGCCCTCGGCCAGCACCCGCACCACCGTGGCCTGGCCGATGCCGGAGCCGCCACCGGTGATCAGGACACGGCGATTGTCGTAGCGGTTCATTTCCTGCTCCGTTCACTCACTGGCTGGTCGACGTCCGCGCCGACCACTGTCACGGTACGCCCGAATGGCACACTTTGCCACCTGTGCACCACGTGCACATTGGGCACGGTCGGCAGTGGCTGCATAGAATCGCTCCGTGAGCACCCCCCGCACCGCGCCCCAGCAGCAGAGCCTGACCGAACGCCGCAAGGCGGCGACCCAGCTCGACATCGCCTCCGCCGCGGCCGAACTGTTCGCCGAGCGCGGCCCCGAGGCCACCACTGCCGAGGACATCGCGCTGCGCGCGGGCATCGCGCTGCGGACCTTCTACCGCTACTTCCGCAACAAGGAGGACGCCGTCTCGCCGTTGCTCAGCACCGGTGGCGCGCGCTGGCGGGAGCTGCTGGCGGCGCAGGCGGCCGAACTCCCCGGCGCAGACATCGAGGAAGCGCTGGTCCGCGCGGCGCGGACCTCGCTGACCCCGGTGGGCGCGGCCGGGGTGGCGGCGATGGACAGCGTCCGCGGACTGCTGCGCGCCGCTGCGGCCGACCCGGCGCTGCGCGCGGTCTGGTACCGGGTGAACCAGGAGTCGGAGGAGCAACTGCCGCCGGTGCTGCGGTCGTTGAGCGGGCTCGGGGGCCTGACCGAGCTGGAGCTCAAGATGGTCTCGGCCGGGGCCACCGACGCGATCCGGCTGGCGCTGGAGGAGTGGGCCGCCACCGACGAGCCGGCCGACGGACCGAAGGGCCCGGCGGCGCTGGCCGAGCAGTGCCTGCGCCGGCTGCTGGCGTGGACCGCCCGGAACTGACCGCCCGGAACTGAACGCCCGGAACTGAACGCCCGGAACTGAACGGAGCCCTCCGTTCGATGGTCGCCACGCCCGGAACCCGGGCCGGGTGAACCCTGCCGCTGCCGGGGACGTCAACCCAGGCGTCGGCCCGGTGGGCCGGCCGGCCGGCGGACGAGCGTCCACGGCCTGTTCCCGACGACGGATCAGCACGGCCGGAGGACCCGGCCGTTGCCCAGGAGGTCCGCATTGAAACGTACCAAGGTCCTGATCGGAGCCACCGCGGTGGCCTGCCTGAGCGCCGGTGCGCTGCTGGTCGGCGGCGTCGCCTCGGCCGGTTCGAGGGCGCCCGGGCCGCTGTCGCCCGGACCGGCATCGCCCGGTCCGGCCAAGGCGGCGCCGGCCAAGACGGTGTCGAACGCCGCCCCGGTGCTGAAGTTCAGCAGTCTGAACGGCCCGGTCACCTCCAGCGAGGTCGCCTCCTTCGCGGCCTACATCAAGAACCTCACCCCGGCCGCCGACAACATCGGCAACCAGTGGGCGCAGGGGCACAGCGGCCAGGACACCGAGGCCATGGGCGAGGTCTACCAGGTCTCCGGCAACCGGGCGGTGCTCGACCGGATGATCGGCTTCTGCGACGCGGACCTGTCCGAGCGCGACGACCTCGCGCCCGCCCCGGTCGGCCAGCACGTGCTGTGGACCGGCAAGGTCGGACCCGCGTGGCCGAACGAGGTCGCGACCAAGCCCGTCAGCACCGGTGGCGAGCAGGGCGACTCGGTCGGGCACCTCGCGAACTGTGCCCGGCTGATCCTGCAGACGCCCTCGCTCTGGCACCAGCGGGTGACCATCGGCGACCCGCACGGTTACGGGGCCACCTACCTCCAGCGGGCCAAGACCTTCATCAGCCAGGCCGACTACTCCGTGGACAAGCAGGTCCTGGGCCGACTGCTGAACGTCTCCAACGGGAACCGCCAGTACTTCGCGGCCGACTCGCCCTACAAGGGCGGCCAGGCCGTGCCGTGGAACCAGCAGATGATGTTCGACTACGCCTTCCAGAACCTGGCGATCGACCACCAGATCCTCGGCGACAGTCCGCAGCGGGTCAAGCGCTACGACGGCCTGGTGCAGACCAGCGTCAACTGGTTCTTCTCGCAGGTGCACTCCTACACCGACCACGCCGGCCGGAAGGCGTACAGCTGGGACTACGCCGCCGGGACCGGCGACCTGGAGGACAACGACCACGGCAGCCTGGACCTGGCCGGCCTCTACCTGGCCTACCAGTCCGGCCGCTACCACATCACCCCGGCGATGATGGCGCCGTTCGCGAACACCTTCGTGGACGTGATGACCAAGGGCAAGCAGAAGTACGCCGGACGCGTCGACGGCAGCAACGGCTCCGGCAACAGCGCGCCCACCAACTACGTCCGCAGCGGCTGGCTGCTGATGGCCCAGTTCCAGCCCGGCGACTACCAGACGTTCATGAGCGCGGACTTCCCCACGGGGACGACCGGGGCCGACGACCGGTTCGCCAGTGCCCTGATGCTGCAGAACGCGCGCACCAAGAAGTAGCGGTCCCGCAGTTCTGCCGGGACACGGCCGACGGGCTCCCGGCCGACCGCTCCGGTCGGCCGGGAGCCCGCTGCGCGGTGCCGGTCAGCCCTGGGTGGGCATGGTCTGCGCCCCGCTGGGCACCTGCGGGCCGGGGTTCCTGGCCACCTCCTGCTGGGTGGTCAGGAACTCCTGGGCGATGGTCGCCGCCTGCAGCTGGACGTTGCCCTTGGGGAACCCGGCCGGACCCCGGCCGAACTGCAGCGACCTGCGCTGCGTCCTGCCGGAACGCCAACGCCGCCCGCGCAGCCGCACCCGCGCCCGGAGCCACCTCCTCCAACTCCCGAGCGAACGTGCGGTGCAGCTCGCAGTTGTCCCGCCCGCCCGCCAACGCGTTCACCACCCCGCCCAACGAGAAGTCCAGCATCCTCGCGACGAAGGACGAGGAGTCCTCACCAGGGTCCATCCGGGGATCGCCCACGAAATCGAAATCCACTGCACACCACCGATCCGTCAAGCACAGGCCGATCACGCCGCCACAGCACGCCGGCAAAGAGAAAGAGGGGGAGAGGAGAGGGGACCCCGGCCCGGCCGCCACGAAGGGGAGGCCGCACGGGGGGCCGAGGTCCCCGGGAACCCGCCCCGGGACGGCGAAGGGAGAAAGACACCGTCCGGAACGGGAGATCAACAACCGGGCACAGCCCGGATCACGAAGGCCGACGCCCGATCAAAGCCGGCTCGGCCACAGGAGGCACGTACCGAAGACCCTCACGCGGCAGCCTCCGCGCCAGGACCTCACGCACCCCGCGAGCGGGAGCGAACGCCGTAGCGATCCTCGCCGCCCGCAACTACAACTCCACCTCACGCGCGGACGGCTCACCGCTCACAGCCACTCACCCGGCACCGCGTTCACGTAGGAGCGCTGAATGTACTGGTAGTTGGCATGACCCGTGTCCCGCATGTGCTCCGCGATCCACTGGTTCGCCCTCGCCTCGGTGTCCCAGTCACCCGACAGCGCACCGCACTCCGGGGCATCGTCGTCAGCGGGATCCGAATGGGTCACGCACACCGCCCCCCACAACGGCGACGCCGTCGGATCGGGGTGCAGGTCGAACCGACGAAACCGAAACGTCCTCGTCAGCCCCATCCCGGACACCCCACAACTAGCCGGCTCAAGATCCAATACCTCTCGCTACTCGGAGCCCACCAGGGCGAGTGACTACCTACCTGTGCGCGGCACGCAGATGACGCCGCATCAGCACTCGTACATCCGCAGCCCCCGACGCATCTCCGACGATTCCCGCCAAGGTCGCCGCCATGCCGGCACACACCTCACACCCGCGCACCGCCACCGGAGCCGGCAGCGGGAACCCGTAGTCGAACGAGTCCGAGAACCACGGAGGCCGATACGAGTCCCTACGTGTCGGTACCCGCACCTCGCTCACAGCCCCGCCCCCGAACGCCTGCTGACATCCGCCGTGCCGAACCCGTCGCCTTCCAAGCGGTAGTGCTGCAGCAGGTCTGCGTCAGACCCAGCGCCCATCGCCAGGGGCCACCGCTTGTGGCGTAAGAACGTCCTCACTCCCTGTCTCCTCTTGCTCTCGCGCCGAACTCGATCTTGTCCAGCTGTACAAGAATCCGCGCCGCGACCCTTGCCCCGAATCGGTCGCCATGGGGGCCCGCACGTCAGTTGCACTGGTCAGCCGCTTCGCGTGGCTTCCAACTCGCACCAGACGGTCTTTCCGATCACGCGTGGGATGACCCCCCACCGGTAACTCAGCGCACTGACTATGGCCAGCCCCCTACCGCCCTCTTCGAACCCCTCGTCCGGGTCGGCGGGCTGTTGGATATTGACCACACCAGTTGCCCAGTCACGCACCTCGACCATCAATCGCTGATTGATCAAGCGGTACGTCACCGTCACCCGACTACCTCTGGTGGCTCGACCGTGCACCACAGCGTTCGCGACTAACTCGCCGATGATCGTTTCCAGATCATCAGCCAGCTCGTCCAGGCCCCAGCGGCGGGCAACATCGCGCGCCCTTGCACGAGCTACCTTGACGGCCGGGCGAAACCGGCGATACCGGACGTGCTCCGTTCTCGGGACAGGCATGCTCTTACCCCCTTGGCGTGGGTTAGGTCGCCGTGCAACCGGGAGGCGAAGCCATCAGGATCTGACGGTGCGTCGCCACAGTGGGTAGTCTGCACCTTGCTACTGCCAAAGTGTCAAGTCCCTACTTTGGGGAGACCCAATACACTGTTGCCGTTGCTGTCGGCGAGCGGCACACTTGACCTGCAAGCCCGTTGGGAGAGACGAGCGCTGGATGCCCATCAACAACAGTCCGACGATCCGTCAGCGGCGCTTGGCCAGACGCCTTCGGGAGTTGCGAGTCGCAGCAGGCATGACCCACGCTGATTCGGCCGCTGTGCTCGGGTCGGCCGAGTCGAAGATCGGCCGCATCGAGAACGCCCAGTCGGGTATCAGGCTTCCGGATCTCCGGGCCTTGCTCGACGCCTACGGTGTCGTGGACCCGAGCGGTCGCGCAGAAATAGAGCTTCTCGCCCGCGAATCAAAGCAAAAGGGCTGGTGGTCACGCTACGCCAATGCCGTAGATTCGGCCTATGCCGCGTATGTTGCAGTCGAGGCGGACGCGGACGAGCTGTACAACGTCGAGACCAATCTCATTCCTGGCCTGCTCCAGACGGCGGAGTACACGCGGGCGGTTGTCCAGCTTCAAACACCGGAGCTGACCGCAGAAGCCGTGGAAGCTCAGATCAACGTAAGACGAGAACGTCGATTGGCTCTCACGCGAGAGAATCCGCTTCAGTTGTGGGTCATCATTTCCGAGAGCGCCCTGTACCATCGCGTCGGTGGGGATGAGGTGATGAAGGCCCAGCTAGAGGCGCTGATTGTTGACAGTCGGCGACAAAATATCGAGCTTCAGGTCCTTCCACGGGAAGACCCCATGAATGCTTGCCTGTCTGGACCGTTCGTCATCATCAGCTTTCCGGGTTCGAGTGAGACCTCCATCATCTACGCCGAATCTCCAACAAGTACCTTGTATTTCGAGGAAGAGGGCGACGTGGAGACCTATGCCACGCTTTTCCGTCGACTCAACATGGCGGCAGCGAATGTTAGTAAGTCCCGCGATCTCATCATGGACGCCCTCAAGGAAATGGTATAGGTAATGAAGTCATACATTGAATGCGCTTCGACGGTGGGGCTGGAGTGGGTGAAGTCCTCGTTCTCCGGCACCAACGGCAACTGCGTGGAGATCGCATCCCTACCCGACGGTGGGCGTGCCATTCGTGACAGCAAGAACGAGCATGGCCCCGCCCTGTGCTTCACGTCGCAGGAGTGGGCTGCTTTCATAGCCGGCGTGCATGCAGGCGAGTTCCCCGCTTCCTGAACCTGATCAGCAGGGGCCCCGACGCAGCACTATTGCGCCGTGGGCCCCTGCCGTGTCTCAGCGTCTGTCGTCCAGCCGATGCTTTTGTGTTCGAGAGCCGTGGCCTCCGGCGGGGGCGCTTCGGCACCGGGAGCGGGCGGCCGTGCCCGCGCACGTCCCCTTGATCTGCTGGCCCTGCATCACCGAGTCGGTCGGGGCCGACAGCGTTGTGGTGGCGGGGCAGCGGTCGCGCTGCTGCTCGATCCGGAGGTGGCGGCGACGGCGCTGGCGCTGGCGAGCGCCGCCAGTACCAGCAGCGTCAGCAAGTTGGCCAGGGTGGTGCGCACGCAGCGGTGCACCCTGGGCAACTGCACAGCCAAGGCGAGGCTCCTTGTATGGGCAAGTTGAAGGGGGCGCGTCGATCGTGGACCCCGGTCGATCAGCCTGTCGATGGTCAGAAGCCCTCGCCCTCGCCGAGTCGTCCGGCCTGCGCGCAGGGTCGGCAACCGGACCTGTCCCAGCAGCCGTTTCTCCGGAGGGGGACCCCGGTGGTGGCATCCCCGGCCGCGGCGCGGCTACGGCTTGCGGGCGAGGCCCGCGTAGGCCATCACCTCGTGGTCCCCGAGGACCGGGTCGTCGTCCAGCTCCGGGTGCCAGCGGTTGATCAGGACGACCCCGGGGTCGTCCAGTTCCAGCCCGTCGAAGAACCGTTCCACCTGGGCGCGGGTGCGCAGGTGGTTCTCGATCCCCGCCTCCCGGTAGCGCCGGGACGCCACCTCGGCCCGCTCGGGGGCGGAGTCGCCGGTGCCGGCGGTCAGCGCCAGGAAGCTGCCGCTGGGCAGCGCGTCCAGCAGCTGTTCGACGAGCGAGTGGACGGCGTCGTCGGACAGGAAGTGCACGAGGTTGATCAGGGTCAGCGCGACCGGCCGGGTCAGGTCGAGGGTGCCGCGCAGCGCCGGGTCGGAGAGGATCTTCCCGGGATGGCGCAGGTCGCCGTCGATGTAGGCGGTCCGGCCCTCCGGCGCGCTGGTGAGCAGGGCGCGCGCGTGGGCGAGCACGATCGGGTCGTTGTCCACGTACACCACCCGGGACGCGGGTTCGACGTCCTGGGCGACCTCGTGCAGGTTGGGCGCGGTGGGGATGCCGGTGCCGATGTCCAGGAACTGCCGGACGCCGTGCACCGTTGCCAGCCGGCGGGTGAGACGGTGCATCACCGCGCGGGCGGCACGGGCGGAGGCCCGTGAGCCGGGCCACTCCTCGACGATCCGGTCACCGGCCTCGCGGTCGGCGGCGAAGTTGGTCTTCCCGCCCAGCATGTAGTCGTACACGCGGGCGGAGTGCGCGCGGTCGGTCTGCAGGTCGACCGTCGGTATCGGCTCGCGCAGACCTGGCCGCATCCAGGAACCAGCTTCGGACCTGTCCACCCGGCAACCTCCACGTTGACTGTTGATCCAACTGAACCACAGAGAACGGCGCGATGTCAGCTCGACCCAGGCCCGATCCGGCCGCGCTCCCGGCAGTGGACACGGCGCCGCCGTCGCCCGTGGGGGGAGGCGACGGCGGAGAGCGAGCCCGGAGCGGTGGTCGTGGACAGCCCGGGTGCTGCTCAGTCGGCGCTGTTGCCCCGGGCGATGGGGATGTTGTTCAGGTAGGGGTGGGGCAGGTCGAACGCGTCGACCAGGGTGGTCAGGTGGGGGGCGAGGTCGTTGTGGAGGGCGTCGGTGAGGGTGGGGAGGTGGTGGACCTGCTGGCCGGTGAGGTGCTGGTCGGCCAGCAGGTCGGCGGCGTGGTGGTGGAGTTGGTCGAGGAGGAACAGGGTGCAGAGCTGCTTGAGCAGGCGGTGGGTGTGGGTGCTCGGCGCGAGGGTGTCGAGGGCGGTGAGGTAGGCGTCGGTGGCGTGGAGGGTGGTGTGCAGGTCGAGCATGGTCAGGGCGGCCGTGGAGGTCTGGTTCCAGCGGGCCTGGGGGGAGTTGGGCGGATTGTGGCGCAGGGCGGCGCGGGCCCGGTTGCGCCAGATGGCCTCGGCGTGGGCGAGGAGGGAGCGGAGGTGGTGGGGGTCGTTGAGGTGGTCGGTGGTGGTCGGCGTGGGGGTGGACGGTGGCGGTGTGGTCGGGTGCTGGAGCAGCAGTTCGGCCGCGGCCTTGGTGGAGATGAGCAGGTTGTCGCCCTCGGCGGTGATGGTGCCCTCGATGTAGGGGGCGAGCGAGGCCAGGTGGTTGGCGGGCATCAGGCCCTGGGCGCCGCAGCGTTCGCGGGCCTCGGTGGCGATGGTGCGTGCGTTCCAGGTGATCCACGCCTTGGCGGTGGCGACCTGGTGCTCGGTGTCGGTGCGGTTGTGGGGGGTGTGCTGGGCCCAGGCGTGGAGGACGCTGCGGTGCAGGAAGGTCATCGCGTAGGCGGTGGCGAGCTGGGTGAGCAGCCGGGCGTGGTGGGTGCGGTGGGTGTTGACCGGGCTGTGCTGGTCGGGGCGCGGCCCGGTGGTGCGGCGGTTCTGGCCGTAGTGGACGGCGATGGCGAGGGCGGCGCGGGAGGCGCCGACGGCGGCGGCGCTCATGCAGAGCTTGCCGGTGGTGACCCGGGCGATGGAGTGCAGGAAGCGCTTGCGGCGGTTGCCGAGGTTGCTGGTGAGGGTGTGGTCGGCGGCGAGCCGGCCGTGGTCGGCCTGCAACAGGGCTTCGGGAGGCAGCCGCAGGTGGTGGAAGGCGGTGAGGCAGTGGTCGACCGGGGCGTCCGGCCGCAGCGGCAGCTGGTGCACCTGGACGCCCGGAAGGTGGCCGTGTTCGTCGCTGAGGGGGGTGTGGAAGAGGTAGACGCCCTGGTCGCGGCCGTCGATGAGCAGGCGGGCGGCGACGACGGCCGACTTGGGGCCGCCGGTGGAGCTGGTGTTGGGCATGAACTTGCGGGCGCCGGGGTGCGGCGTGTGGAGGGTGAATCCGCCGGTCTCCCGGTCGAGTTCGGCGGTGGTCTCCAGATGGGCGGCGTCGTTGCCGTGGTCGACCTCGGTGCACAGGAAGGTGCCTATCCGGCGCATGGCGGTGTACTGGTCCAGGTCACGGCGGTGGTCGTGGTCGTGGTCCAACAGGCTGCCGAGGAAGAGGTTGTAGTGAATGCTGGCGACGGTGCACAGGCCGCCGCCGCCCTCGACGATGGCGGCCCACTCGTGCAGACCGGCCAGGAGGGCGGGGTCGGCGGCGAGGTGCTCGGGCTCGTCCAGGGTGTCGTTCACCAGGTGCAGCCACTCGTAGGAGCGGGCGGACTGCTCGGCCGGGGTACGGTCGGGGCTGTGGCGGAACGTGGGATCGCTGATCAGACGGCGCCAGGTGCCGTGGACGCGTTCGCGCTCGCTGCCCCGGCCGAAGAGCAGCCGGGCCAGCTCGCGGGCGGCCGTCCGCTCCGCCGCGGGCTCGGCGTCCGCGGGCTCGGTGCGGTCGGGCTCGGCATGGTCGGGTTCGGCGCAGTCGGGTTCGGCGCGGTTGGCAGGCTGGGTGGCCAGAAGGGTCATGAGTCTCTCCCCCGTGTTGCAGATCCGTGGGTTGGGACGTGCAGCGAGCAAGAAGATACCGGGCCGCCGGTTTTCTTTTCAAGTAAGAAAACGGACTGCCTTCACTCGGGCGCCGCTCGCCCCGCGGTCGAGCCCGGTGGTGGGGCTCGGACGGTCCGCCGGGCGGGCGTCGGGAGGTGCGGCTCCGCCTCCGGTTCCCGGCGCGGCCGGGCGCCCCATGTCCGTTGTGCGGGCTGGTCGTTGCGCCGGATCAACTAATCTGTCCGCAGTGCGGGAGCGGGCGCTCCGGGCGGTCTGTGCGGCGGGTGCGGGCGGCCTGCGGCCCCGGCCCGGCTGCCGGTCCAGGGCTGGTGCGGATGTTGCGTGTGGGGAAGGGGGAGTGCAGTGGGAGTCGGGTGGGGTTGCTTCTGATGAGAATATACCGCGCGTGCCGTTTTTGTTTCGATGCGGTTCATGGTATTCATTGATGGGTTTGCTACGAAGCCCGTAGCCAGCAGGGGTCTCGTGTCGGTTGTTCGCGGATGGATACGAACCAGTTGGTTTATTTCTTGTGTCGGTTGAGTTGACTCGGAGGTGTGCAGTGGCGCTTCAGGAACGGGCCGTCAGGACGAGGCGGGCGATCCTTGTAGCGGCCGCTGCGGTTTTTGCCGAGGTCGGGTACGAGGCGGCGACGATTTCGGAGATCCTGCACCGGGCGAATGCCACGAAGGGGTCGTTGTACTTCCACTTCGCGTCGAAGGCGGAGCTGGCACAGGGGGTGCTGGCGGGGCAGTTGGCGGCGCTGCCGGCCCCGCCGCGGCAGGATTTGATGCTCCAGCAGGGGCTGGACGAGGCATTTCTGCTGGCCCACCTGTTGTCGGTGGGCGATCCGGTGGTGCGGGGGAGCGTCCGGTTGACGGTGGACCAGGGCGCCCCCAATGACGGCCTGGACCGGCGGGTGCCGATGTGCGGGTGGATCGAGCGGAATATGGAAGTCCTGGGGCGGGCGAAGGAGAACGGCGAACTGCTGACCCACATCGACGTGTCGGCTGCGGCGCGGATGTTCGTCGGGGCGTTCACCGGTGTGCAGGTGCTGTCCAAGGTGATGACCGATCATGTCGACCTGCCGGAGCGGGTGTCGGACCTGCAGCGGCACCTGATGGCGAGCATCGCGGTCCCGGCGGTGCTGGCGCAGTTGGACATGGCTGCCGACCGCGGCACCCGGGTGTACGAGGCGGCGCTGAAGCTGCGCGACGGGGGCGGGGAGCTCGAACGGGACCCGGCCGCCGAACAGGCGGGTCCGGTCGGCTGACGACCCGTCGACCGGGACACCGTCGCACGGCTGGTGCGGTCGGTGGGAGTGGGTCTACACCGGTGCATGGTCGTAGGCTCTGCGGGCGGGGACTGGTCCCTGCGGGTACAGCGCGGTTTTCGTTCGGTTTCCTACTGGGGAGTGACGGCGATGAAGACGAGTGCGTGTCCTTATGTGTTGGACGTGTCAGGACGTGACCTGCCGGGGGAGGGGGCGTTGCTGCGCTCGGAGGGCCCGGCGGTGCAGGTGGAGTTGCCGGGCGGCGTGGTGGCCTGGGCGGTGGTCGGGCAGCGGCACGTGGAGCGGCTGCTGACGGACCCGCGGGTGTCGAAGGACGCGCGGCAGCACTGGCCGGCGTTCGTGGAGGGGCGGATCACCGAGGAGTGGCCGCTGTATCCGTGGGTGGCCAACGAGAACATGCTGTTCGCGTACGGCAGCAGCCATGCCCGGCTGCGCCGGTTGGTCGCGGCGGCGTTCACCGCGCGGCGTACCGAGGCGTTGCGTCCGCGGGTCGCGGAGATCGCGGCCGAGTTGCTGGAGGGTCTGGCGGCCGCGGGGACCGAGGGGCCGGTGGACCTGCGGACGGCCTTCGCGGAACTGTTGCCGATGCGGGTGATCTGCGAGCTGTTCGGGGTGCCGCAGGGCGCCGCGACCGATGCGCTGTGCGTGGCCCTGCACAAGGTCTTCGGTACCACGGTCTCGGGACAGGAGATCGAGGCGGCGCGGATGGAGGCGTTCGGGCTGCTGGCGGCGCTGGTCGCGGCGAAGCGGGCCGAGCCGGGCGACGATCTGACGTCCTTGCTGATAGCCGCGCGCGACCAGGAGGACCGGTTGAGCGAGGAGGAACTGCTGGGCACGCTGTTCCTGATGATCGCCGGCGGCCAGGACACGACGGCGGCGCTGATCACCAATGCGGTGGGCGCGCTGCTGACCGACCGCGGGCAGTTGGACCTGGTGCTGTCGGGGCAGGCCACCTGGCAGGACGTGTGCGACGAGGCCATGCGGGTGCACACGCCCGGTGCGTACTCGCCGATGCGGTTCGCCGTGGAGGACATCGACCTGGACGGGGTGCTGATACCCAAGGGCGACCCGATCCTGGTGTCGTTCGCGGCGGCGGGTCTGGACCCCGAGCTCTACGGCCCGGACGCGGACCGTTTCGACGTCCTGCGCAAGGACCGCGACCTGCTGGGCTTCGGGCACGGCACGCACCGGTGCATGGGTGCTCCGCTGGCCGAGGCGGAGGCCACGCTGGCCTTCGCCGCCCTGTTCGAGCGGTTCCCCCGGATGCGGCTGGCCTGCGAGCCGGGCGAACTGCGGCCGATGGAGAGCTTCTTGATGAACTCCTACCGGGAACTGCCGGTACTGCTGACCCCGGCCGACTGACCCCGGCCGACTGACCGGCCGACCTGTGCCGCCCCGTCGTCCCGGTCCCGGGGCGGCGGGGCGGCGCTGTCGGGACCGTCAGGGGTAGGGGGCGTCGATCAGGTAGCGGCCGGGTGCGGGGGCGTCCAGCCGGGTCCAGTCCCCCTCCGGAGCGAGGCGGGCGCCGGTTGGTCCGTGGACGGCCAGCCAGGTCGACCAGGGGATGCGGACGAGCACCCGGGCGGGGCGGGCGAGGGTGAGCTGCACGTCGGCGGCGTCGGCGTGGTCGACGGTGGCGGGCGGCTCGGCCAGCGGGAGCGGATCGGTGACGCGGTAGAGCCGCCAGGAGGGGTCGTGCCAGATCTCCTGCAGCCAGGCGGGCCGTGTCCGGACCAGGGCGGCCTCGTCGTCCCCGGCGGTGTCGGTCGGGGCGGTGGACAGGGCGACGTAGTGCACGGCCCAGAGCTGGAGCCAGGCGTGGTAGCTGGCGGGGGTGAGGGCGCCCTGGTAGAAGAGCGGGTTGCGGCGCAGGTCGAGTTGGCGGTTCCAGCCCCGGGCCAGGTCCGCCGAGCCGACCAGGCCCCAGGACTCCCAGTGGTTGCGCATCGGGACGGCTTCGAGGCGGCCCCGGTCGGCGTGGAGCCGGCGGAGCTCGGCGGTGAGCCCGGTGGCCTGGTGGGCCGAGGAGGGCGCGACCCCGTTCAGCAGGTCGGCGTTGACCAGCCAGAAGGCGGTCGCGGCGAAGGCGGCGAGCGGGACGGCGAGCCCGCGCAGGGTCCGGCTCCCGGAACGTGCCGTGCGGGCGCCGAGCGCGGCCAGGAGGACCACGCTGCCGAAGATCAGCGCCAGCCGTTGCACATTGCTGCCGATCGGGGTGGACAGCGCCCAGGTCAGCACCGTGCCGAGGGCGTAGACCGCGGCGGCGGCGCGGACGGTCCGCCAGTCGCGCGGGCTGAGCAGGGCGACGGCGGCCGCGCTGGCCAGGCAGAAGACCGCCGTGGAGGTCTCCATCGGGTCGATCCCGTCGAAGGGGAACAGCAGTGTGGTGAGCAGGACCAGCAGCGGCGGCGGGACGGCCAGCGCCCAGCCGGCCCGTCGTCGGCCGGTCAGCAGCAGCGCGGCCGCCACGGTCACGACGAAGAGCCCGGCCACCGGGCTGCCGGAGGTGGCCAGCAGGGCCAGCAGGGCGGCGCTCGCGGTCCGCGGCCACCCGGGGCGCCGCGGTGTGCCGGTCGCCGTCGCCACCGCGGCCAGGCCGAAGGCCAGGCCCAGGGCGAAGGTCACCCGTCCGGCGGCGATGTTGCAGGTCAGGGCGAAGGCCCCCCACAGGGCGACCGGCAGCGGGCGCTCCAGTGGGGAGCGTCGTACCAGCAGGGCGAGCAGCGCGGCCGAGGCCGTGGCCGCGCCCACGGCCAGGGTGCGCACCCCGAGGAGGGCCATCAGATAGGGCGTCAGCAGGCTGTACGAGGCGGGGTAGGCGCCGCCGTACCAGGCCAGGTCGTAGGCCGAGCCCGGGTGCCGGGCCGCGAAGTCGGCCCAGGCCCACTGCGCGGCGAGGTCGCCGCCGACGCCCGCCAGGTACCGGGCCCAGAGGGTGGCCAGCAGTAGCGCCGTCGCCGCGGCGGCCCACACCGGGCTGCAGCGTTTGATCCGCCGGGCGGGCCCCGACTGCAGAACGCCCACGCTGCTCGGCTCTCCCGTCTTCGGTGAGGGGGTCTCAGAAGCCGACAATAGCCGTGAAACCGGTAGTAATCGCCCCGGATCGGTCGTGCGGGTCGGTTACCGGCGGTCACGCGGTGGGGAGCCAGCCGACCGACCTGTCGACCGACCTGTCGATCGGATGTCCGCGTGGACCTGGACCGGCTGCGGCGAACCGCACTCGTGGCGGGCGAAGGGCTCTCCGCCGGCAGCGGTGGAGGGGATCATCCTGTTGTGCGCCGAGCCCAGGCACAGCTCCTGGAAGTCGGCGGTGCCCGGCGCCAGCCGCGCGGCCAGCTGGGCCTTGGCGATGTCGACGGTCCGGAGCGCGCCGTCGTCGTCCTGGACCTCCACGCAGGCGTGCGGCAGGTCCAGGGCGCCGCCGAGCACACCGCAGAACCAGCCGCGCCGGGCCTCGGCCCGGTAGCCGGCCGCGCGGAACCGCTCGGCCAGCAGCAGGCTGGCCGCGATGCAGCTGGTCACGCCCAGGGAGTGGACGAGGCGGTAGTCGCTCTGCATGGCGACCGGGATCAGCTGCCAGCGGTAGCCGGCGGACAGGTGCTCCGTCGTCAGTTCCCGCAGCGTGGGCGAGCACAGGGGGGAGCGGGTGCCGGTGGTGGTGACCGTGGCCGCGTAGCGGGCCGAGTCCGCGCCCGGCGCGGGCGGCGCCCCGCCGTCCAGGCGCCCGCCGAAGCGGGCGGGGTCGGGGGCGGCGAAGCGCCAGGGCGCCGGACCCTGGCAGTCGGGGCAGTCGAGACGGACCCGGAAGTCCCAGGTCCGCTCGCACAGCAGCTCCTCGACCGGGCGGGCGGCGAAGCGGAACAGCATGCGGAGGGCGAGCTCGGGCCGGGTGGTGCCGCGACCCGAGTGCATGCCGAGGTTGTACAGGTCGTTCACGTCGAAGTGGCGCACGCCCGAACGGAACTCGAACGGCAGGCCCGCGCCGGTGAGGCGGTCGATATCGGTGGCGCCGCAGCCGAGCAGCTCCTGCGCCACGCTTTCGGGGCGGGTCCGCTCGGCGTACCGGTCGGGTATGAATTCTATGGAATCCGCCACCGTTTCCCAGGTTCTTTCCGGGGTCGCAGTCCCCGGGGCGACAGTTCGGTGCGGCACGGCCCAGCCCTCCAGAATAGGGGTCCCGCCGGATACCGCTCGGAATCCGCGGAACGGTCTCGACGTTAGTAGTCGGGCGACGGCCGACAGAATATTAATTCCGCATGCGCGCCCGTGCGTTCCGCACGCCGGCGCAGCCGGCCCGGAGGGGGTGCGCAGCCTGCGGTACAGTGCTATACATTTCCCGATTTGTTTCGGCGAACGGGGAGGCGATGTGCGGGTTCCGATGACCGTCGCGGATTTCTTGGAACGTGCGGAGCTGGGGTTCGCGACCGCCCCGGGCGTGGTGGACGAGCCGGTCCAGCCGGCGTCGCCGGTGCCCGCGCTGACCTACGGGCAGTTGGGCGAGCGGGTGCGGGCCTGGCAGGCGGGGCTGGACGCGCTGGGAGTGGGGCCGGGCGAACGGGTCGCGGTGGTCAGCCACAACTCGGCGCGGCTGCTGGAACTGCTGTTCGCGGTCCCGATGAGCGGCCGGATCTGCGTGCCGGTCAACTTCCGTCTGCGGCCGGGCGAGGTCGACTACATCGTCCGCCAGAGCGGCGCGTCGGTGCTGCTGGTCGACCCCGAGCTGGACGCGGCGCTGGCGCAGGTCACCGCCCGCCACCGGTTCGTGCTGGGCGAACAGACCGAGTCCGAGTTGATGCGCCACGGCGTCGAGCCCCGGCCGTGGGCCGAGCCCGACGAGGACGCCACCGCGACGATCAACTACACCTCCGGGACCACGGCCCGGCCCAAGGGCGTGCAGCTGACGCACCGCAACATCTGGGTGAGCGCGCTGACGCTGGCCCTGCACACCCGGGTCTGGGAGCGCGACGTCTACCTCCACACGCTGCCGATGTTCCACTGCAACGGCTGGGGCATGCAGTACGCGGCGGCCGGCCTGGGCGTGAAGCAGGTGGTCCTGCGCAAGGTCGACGGGCCCGAGATCCTGCGCCGGGTCCAGGAGCACGGCGTGACGCTGATGTGCGGGGCGCCGGCGGTCTGGAACGCGGTGCTGGACGCGGCCGCCGACTGGTCCGGCGAGGTCCCCGGCCGCGACCGGGTGCGGATCGTGTGCGCGGGCGCGCCGCCGCCCAGCCGCACCATCCAGCGCGTGCGCGAGGAGTTGGGCTGGGAGTTCACCCAGATCTACGGCCTGACCGAGACCTCGCCGCTGCTGACGTTCAACCGCGCCCGCCCGGGCGACGAGGCGCTGCCGGCCGACGAGCAGGCGCGCCGGCTCTCGCGCGCGGGGCTGCCCGCGCTGGGTGTGAAGCTCAGGGTCGCCGACTCCGGCGAGGTCCTGGCCCGCTCGAACGTGGTCCTGGCCGGCTACTGGGACAGCCCGCGCGAAACCGCCGAGGCGCTGCAGGACGGCTGGTTCCACACCGGGGACGGCGGCTCGATCGACCCGGCGGACGGCCACCTGACGATCTCGGACCGGAAGAAGGACGTCATCGTCACCGGCGGGGAGAACGTCTCCTCGATCGAGGTCGAGGACGCGGTCTTCAGCCACCCCGCGGTCGCCGAGGTCGCCGTGATCGGCGTGCCGGACGAGAAGTGGGGCGAGACCATCAAGGCGCTGGTGGTGCTGGCGCCGGGCGCCGAGGCGGACCAGGCGGAGATCATCGCGCACTGCAAGCAGCGGATGGCCGGCTACAAGGCGCCCACGTCCGTCGAGTTCCGGGAGAGCATCCCGCGCACCGCCACCGGCAAGATCCAGAAGTACCGGCTGCGCGAACCGTACTGGACCGGCCGGGACCGCGAGGTCAACTGACCCCGCCCCGGTCGCGTTGCGCCCCGCCCCGGCCCGGGCGGGCGCCCCGGCGCCGACCCGGGCCGGTCGTCCGGGGCCCGGGCCGGGGGTATCGGGGATCCTGGGGCCGGGGGTCAGATCCAGCGCGCGTCCCGGGCGATCCGCAGGGCGTCGATCCGGTTGCGCGCCCCGAGCTTCGCCACCATGGAGGAGAGGTAGTTGCGCACGGTCCCCTGGGACAGGTGCATCCGCGCCGCGATCTCCACCACCGTGTCGCCCCGGGAGGCGTGCTCCAGCACGGAGAACTCCCGCCGGCTCAGCGGGCAGTCGCTGTTGCTGAGCGCGGCCACGGTGAACTCCATGTCGAACACCCGCTCGCCCTGGTGCACCCGCCGGATGGCCTCGAAGAACTGCCGCGGCGGCATGCTGCGCTCGACCACCCCGCCGATTCCGGCGGCGAAGGCCTGCCGCACGACGGGGCGGGCCACGGTGGTGGTGAGCAGGATACTCCGGCAGCCCAGGTGCGCAATCTTCTCGGAAATTGCGATCGCGTCATTTTCCTCACCCTCGAAGCTGATGATCACTACATCCGGTCGGTGCTGCTCGGCGAACTCCAGCGCATCGAAGTTGCTGTCCACGGATCCGACGACCCGAATCCCTTCGTGCTGCTCGAGCAGTGCGGCGAGCGAGAAACGGGACAGATGCAAGTCGTCGGACACCAATACATCGATTCCCACGCGAGCCCCCTGGGTAGATCCTCGAATTCCGTCATTCTGGGGCAGCTCGACTGGGTGAAGTATGTACGGCGTCTATAGATTCGCTGCGGCGCGGTCCTCCCGCCTCCTGCCGGGCAGGACGGGGACGGCGCTCGGGGCGGCGGGAGTCGGGACGACCGCGCCGGGGAGGGACGGCCCGGCGCGGTCGTGGGCGACCGTGTCCAGCGCCGCCGGTGCGTCGTACCGGAAGGGGTTTCCGAACGCATTCCGAAATTAACAGCGCCGCCGGTCCGTTGTCGACCTCCCAGGTCGGACCCCCGCCTCGGGCGCGGGGCAGGGGCGGGCGGCGCCCCGGCGCCCCGGCGCACCACGCGGCCGGGCCGGCCGCCCCGGGCACGGGCGTTCAACTGTTGCGACGCGGCCAGTTGAACGCCCCGGCCGGCCGGAATCGCCGTGCGGCTGCGACCGCGCCGCCCGGGCCGACCAATGGACCCGGTAAACGTGCAGTGCTAATGACGAGTCGTGAGAAATTCACGTACGAACGGGTGGGACGGCTGCACGCGGAATGGGCTAGATTCCGTTGAGGCGCTCTTGAACGGGCGCACGGGCAGTCGAGTGGGGCTGTCCGGCGGCCGGGGCTCCGCAACCATGCGTTTCACACCCGCGACCTGGTGGTTCTGAACCGCCGTCCGCGCCCCGGCGCCGCCACAACCGGACCGATCGGGATTCCCGGCGCCGGGCGCCGTCTGCTCGTCGGGCCACGAACTCGGAGGGCTTCGAAGATGAACACCCCCATCTACATCGCGTCGGCCGCAGCCTGGATTCCGCCCGCGGAATCCGCGCAGGAAGCGGTCGTCGACGGCAAGTACACCGACAACGATCTGAAGGTCAACAACATTCTCTGCCTGCCGGTCGCCGGGGACGACGTATCGGTCCCGGACATGGCGGCGGCCGCCGCGCGCCGGGCCCTGGACCGGGCCGCCGACATCGTCGGCGACCGGGTCGACATGGTCGCGCACGCCTCGATCTACCACCAGGGCCGCGACTACGGCTGGACGTCGGCCCCCTACGTCCAGCGCGAGTTGGGCATCACCGGCGCCTTCGCGGTCAACATCCAGCAGCTGTCGAACGGCGGCATGGTCGCCCTCGACCTGGCCGCCTCCCGGCTCCAGTCCGGCCGCGGCACCAGCGCCCTGATCACCACCTCGGACCGGTTCTGCCTGCCCGGTTTCGACCGCTGGCGCGGCGCCTACGGCATCGTCTGCGGCGACGGCGCCACCGCCATGGTCCTGTCCACCACCGGCGGCTTCGCCCGCATCCACGCCGTCGAGTCGCTGACCGACGCCTCGCTGGAACCGCTGCACCGCGGCAGCCACCCGTTCACCACCTCCTCCCAGGCCGAGGTCGAGGACCTGCGCGCGCCCAAGAAGTCCTACCTGGAGGAGGTCGGGAAGGAGTCGGTGCTGCTGCGCTGCGAGGAGGCCCTGGTCGAACTCGTCGGACAGGTCCTGGCCGCCACCGGGCGCGAACTGGACGACTTCGCCAAGATCCTGATGCCCAATCTGGGACACGAACTGATGGCCGTGCAGTTCCTCAAGCCGCTCGGCATCACGCCCGAGCGCTCGCTGATGGACTGGGGCCGGTACACCGGGCACCTGGGCGCCGGCGACCTGACCGCCGGAGTGGCCCGCCTGGTGGAGACCGAGGCGGTGCGGCCGGGCGACCAGGTGCTGCTGATCGGCGCCGGCGGCGGCTACTCGCTGACCGTCGCCGTCGTCGAGATCGAGACGGTCCCGCAGTGGGGCGAGCTGACCACGGACTTCCCCCTGCCCGCCGACATCGCGGAATGAGGCCGTCGATGAACCTGCAGGTGGCACCCGTCGCGATCCTCGGCACCGGGTCCTGCGTCCCGGACCGGGTGATGTCCAACGCCGAGGTGGGCGCGCCCGCCGGCGTCGACGACACCTGGATAGTCCGCAAGACCGGTATCCGCGAACGCCGTTGGGCCGAGCCACAGCAGGCCACCTCCGACCTGGCCACCGGCGCCGCCCGCCGGGCGCTGGAGGCCGCCGGGATCGCGGCCGACCAGCTGTCCGCGATCGTCGTGGGCACCTCGACCCCGGACCACCAGCAGCCGGCGACGGCGGCGTTCGTGCACCGGAACCTGGGCGGGGCGAGGACCGCGGTGTCGGTGTTCGACGTGAACGCCGTCTGCGCCGGCTTCATGTCCGCGCTGGACGCGGCCCAGGCGCTGGTCGCCCGCAGCGGCGGGTACGCGCTGGCGATCGGCGCCGACACCTACTCGCGGATCCTGAACCGGGGCGACCGGCGCTCGGTGATCCTGTTCGGCGACGGGGCCGGCGCGGTCGTCGTCGGCCCGGCCGCCGCCGGGTCCGGACGCGGGATCCGGGCCTCGGCCTTCCACATCCACAGCGGCCTGACCGACCTGATCCGGGTCCCGGCGGGCGGCAGCCGCCGGCCCTACGACCCGGCCGCGCACGACGCCGGCCTGCAGTACTTCACCATGGACGGCCGCTCGGTCCGCGAGTTCTTCATGGGCAACGTGCCCGGACTGGCCAAGCAGTTCCTGCACGACAACGCGGTCCTGCCCGCCGACATCGCCCACGTGGTCCCGCACCAGGCCAACGGCATGATGCTCGACGAAATGGGCCCGCTGCTGGACCTGCCGGCCGCCACCGTGCACCGCACGGTGCACGAGTACGGGAACACCGGGGCCGCCTCGGTCCCGCTGACCCTGGACCGCGCGGCCCGCTCCGGGGCCCTGCGCCCGGGCGAGCTGGTGCTGCTGGTCGGCATGGGCGGCGGGATGTCGATCAGCTTCGCGCTGGTCCAGTGGTGACCGGGCAACCGCCGCAACCGTCGCAAGGGAGACGACCATGGAATACCGACGGCTGGGCAACTCCGGCCTGCACGTCCCGCTGCTGAGTTTCGGCGCCGGCACCTTCGGCGGCCGCGGCAGCCTGTTCAGCGCCTGGGGCGACACCGGCCTCAAGGAGGCCCGCAACCTGGTCGACCTCTGCCTGGACGCGGGGGTGACCATGTTCGACACCGCCGACGTCTACTCCGAGGGCTTCTCGGAGGAGCTCCTGGGCGCGGCCGTGGCCGGCCGCCGCGACAAGGTCCTGCTGTCCACCAAGGCCGGGACCGCCACCGGACCCGACCCCTGGCAGATGGGCACCGGACGCTCCCGGCTGATCCGGTCCGTCGAGGGCTCGCTGCGCCGCCTGGGCGTGGAGCACATCGACCTGTTCCAGCTGCACGCCTTCGACGCCGGAACCCCGGTCGACGAGGTCCTGGCGGCCCTGCACGACCTGGTCCGGGCCGGCAAGATCCGCTACGTCGGGGCCTCCAACTTCGCCGGCTGGCAACTGATGAAGTCCCTCGCCGCCGCCGACCGTTCCGGTTTCCCGCGCTACGTCGCCCACCAGGTCTACTACTCCCTGGCGGGACGCGACTACGAGTGGGAGCTGATGCCGCTCGCCCACGACCAGGGTGTCGGCGCGGTGGTGTGGTCCCCGCTGGGCTGGGGCCGGCTGACCGGCAAGGTCCGCCGCGGGCAGCCGCTCCCGGCCTCCAGCCGGCTGCACAGGACCGCCTCGGCCGCGCCCCCGATCGACGACGAACGCCTCTACGACCTGGTCGACGTCCTGGTCGACGTGGCCGCCGAGACCGGCCGCACCGTGCCCCAGGTCGCCCTGAACTGGCTGCTGACCCGGCCCACGGTGGCCACGGTGATCATCGGCGCCCGCAACGAGGAGCAGTTGCGCGACAACCTGGGCGCGGTCGGCTGGCAGTTGGAGAGCGAGCAGCTGGCCCGGCTGGACAAGGTCAGCGAGGTCACCCCGCCCTACCCGTACCAGATGTACTACCGGCTGCGCGGGTTCACCCCACTGAACCCGCCGCTGGTCTGAGGCGCGGGGCGCTCCGTGCCGCCGGAGCGCCCCGCGCGGGCCCGCACCGCCCCGGAGCACCCTCCGGAGCCCACCCTCGACCGCACCGGACACGCCGGCACCGCCGCACGACGCGCGATGTGACACCCCGTCCGCTACCCCCAGCCCACGAGGAGATCCGACCGTGACAGCCAACGGGCCGCAAGCGACCGCTGACGTGCGCACCCTTCCCGAGGCCCTGCGGCTGCGCAGCGAGAGGCAGCCCGACGAGACCGCCTACGTCTTCCTGCACGACGGCGAGGAACCGCAGGAGACGCTCACCTACCGGGAACTGCACGCCGACGCCGGCCGCCGGGCGGTGGCCCTGGCGGCGGTCGGCCTGGCCGGCCGCAGCGCCGTCCTGCTGTACCCCTCGGGCCTGGAGTTCGTCCGCACCCTGCTGGGCTGCATGTACGCCCGGGTGGCCGGCGCCCCGGTCCAGGTGCCCCGGCGGCGCGAGGAGGTGGAGTGGCTGCGCCGGATCGCCGACGACGCCGGCACCTCGACCGTACTGACCACCGCCGAGACCGCCCGTGAGCTGGAGGAGCGCTTCGGCGGCCTGCCCGCCCTGACCGGGCTGACCCTGCTGGCCACCGACGGCGACGCCTTCACCGCCGGCGCGGACGCCGCGGACGCGGGCGCGCCCACGCCGGCGGGTCCGCGCGACATCGCGCTGCTCCAGTACACCTCCGGCTCCACCGGCGACCCCAAGGGCGTCGTCGTCAGCTATGCCAACTTCCTCGCCAGCGCGGTGGAGACCGACCAGCTGTGGCCGTGCGGGCCGGACGGCACCGCGGTGACCTGGCTGCCGCTCTTTCATGACATGGGCATGCTCTTCGGTGTCGTCCTGCCGCTGTGGGCCGGCATCCCCTCCTACCTGATGGCCCCGGAGGCGTTCACCAGCCGCCCGGCCCGCTGGCTGGAGGCCATCGCCCGGTTCGGCGGCACCCACGCCGCCGCGCCCAGCTCCGCCTACGAGCTGTGCGCCCGCGCCGCCGCCGAGGGCGAGGCCGACGCGGTGGGCGACCTGTCCGGCTGGCGGGTGGCCGTCAACGGCGCCGAACCCGTGCGCTGGGCCACCATCCGCTCCTTCGCCGACGCTTTCGCCGCCCACGGCTTCGACCCGCGTGCCATGTGCCCCGGCTACGGCCTGGCGGAGAACACCCTCAAGGCCACCGGCAGCAGCCAGGAGCGCGAGCCCGCCGTCCTCTGGCTGTCCGCCGAGGCGCTGCGCGAAGGCCACGCCCAACCCGTCGCCGACCGCACCGAGGGCGCGGTGCCGCTGGTCGGCAACGGCGCGGCGGTCGGCCGCACCCGGATCCGGATCGTGGACCCGGCCACCCACCGGGCCCTGCCCGACGGCCAGGTCGGCGAGATCTGGATCAACGGCCCCTGCGTCGCCGACGGCTACTTCGGCCGCCCCGCCGCCAGCGAGGAGACCTTCCGCGCCCAGCTCGCCGGCGCCCGCCCCACCGACGAGGGCCATCTGCGCACCGGCGACCTGGGCTTCGTCCTGGACGGCGAGCTGTACGTCACCGGGCGGGTCAAGGACGTCATCGTCCGCAAGGGCCGGAGCCACTACCCGCAGGACATCGAGCTCTCCGCCGAACAGGCCGTGCCGGGCGCGCACCCGAACTGCGCGGTGGCGTTCTCCTGCGCGGACGGCGAACGCGAACGGCTGGTGGTCGTCATCGAGGCCGACGGCCGGCTGCTCGACTCGCTGGGCGCCGGGGCCATCGGCCGCCGGGTGCACGACGCGGTGCGCGACCGGCACCGGATCACCCCGGACCAGGTCCTGGTGGTGCGGCGCGGGGCGGTGCCCAGGACCTCCAGCGGCAAGGTGCGGCGCCGCGCCTGCAAGCGGCGCTACGAGAACGGCGACCTGGCCGACCTGACCGCCGCGGCTGCCGGGCAGGCGTGACGGCCGGGCAGGCGTGACGGCCCGCTGCGCGGCACCGGCGCGGGGGTTGACCCGCGCCGGTGGCGGCGCGGCCGTGACCGGGCCCGGACAGCGGTGCGGCCGGCACCCCGCAGGGGGCGCCGGCCGCACCGCCCGGCCGCGTTCGCGACGGTGTCCGCAACACCGTCAGCGGTAGCAGCCGGAGGGAGGAGAGACTTCGAGGTGGACGCCGGCGGTCGCCTTGGCGGCGGCCTCCATCGCCTCCACCGCATCGGCGCCGAGCGCGATCGCGTAGCCGATGCGCTCCTCGGAGCTGCCCAGCTCCGCGACGGCCGCGCCGGGCAGCCGGTCGAACTCCCAGCGCAGGACCCCGTCCGCGGCGCTCAGGGCGAGCGCGGTGAGGGTGCCGGCGGCGGGCGGCAGCACGAAGCTGATCGCCGCCGCCGCCGCGACCGGCGCCACGGCCAGGGCCGGGTCGGCGCCCAGCAGGGCCGCCACGGCGCGCTCGTACTGGTCCTGGCCGGTGGCCAGTTCGACCAGCTCGGGGATGCAGTCGCCGCCGACGCGGGTGTGGGTCTCGATCACGACGGGCCCGTGCACCGGGTCCAGCCGCAGCTCGGTGTGGCTGGCGCCGTAGTCGATGCCCAGCCGGTCCAGGACGCAGTGCACCGCCTCCCGCAGCCGGTCGGCGTCGCCGGGCGCCAGCGGGGCCGGGACCAGGTGGCCGGTCTCCACGTAGCCGGGGCTGCCGGTGGTCTGCTTCGCGGTGATCGCCAGCACCGTGTGCCGACCCGCCCCGCTGACCGCCTCGACGCTGAACTCCGGTCCGCCTGCGGCGTGTTCGACGATCCACCGGGGCCCGGCGGCGGCTCCGGGACCGGCCAGCCAGCGGGCCAGGTCGGCGTGCGAGCGCAGCGCGGCGACGCCGGCGCTGGCCGCCCCGTCGACCGGCTTGACGATCCACCGCACCCCGTCCGGTTCGCCGCGCACCGCGGCGGCGACGTCCTCGGCCGTGCCGGAGGCGTGGCGCCAGGCGTAGGGGGTGTCCGCGAGCAGGCCGCGCATCACCGCCTTGTCCCGGGCGGCCGCGGCGGCGGCCGGGGAGACGGAGGGCAGTCCCAGGTCGGTCGCGATCCGGGCGCAGACCTCCTGCGCGTACTCGGTGAAGGACACCACCAGCCGCGGCGGCCCCAGTTCGGCGATCAGCCGGTCCACCGCCGCCGCGACGGCATCGTGGTCGGTGATCGGGCAGAAGACGACGCGCTCGGCGTGGGCGGCCACCTCGTGCGGCACCGCCACACCCGGCGTCACCAGCACCACCGGCCGGTGGCCGTGCAGCGCGATCGCCCTGGAACCGCCGGGACTAGGCCCGAGCAGACACATCCACGTCATGGTCGTTCCCCTCTCCTTCTTCTTCCGCCTCGGTCTCGGCTCCTGCTACTGCCGGTGGTGGTTGGTGGGTGGAGGGGCGGCCGCCCGAGGGCGCGCGCCCGGTCCACCACATGGCCGCGCCGGTCGCCAGGGCCAGCGCGGCGGCGCCCCAGTACGGCGCCGCGGAGGACACCGACCCGGTCCCGGGGCGGTGGACGACCAGCAGCGTCCCCAGCCAGGCGCCCACCGACTCGGCCGCCCCCGACGCCACTCCCGCCAGCGCGTAGGCCGCCAGCGGCGAGAGCGCGCCGCGGCGCTCGCTGATCTGGGCGTCGTACAGCGGACTCCAGACCAGTTCGGACAGGGTGAACAGCACCATCGCCGCCAGCACCAGGCCCAGGCCGGCCGAGCGGCCGAACGCGAACAGCAGCACCGACACCGCCAGCACGGCGCCGGCCGCCGCCCACAGCGGGCCGAAGCCGCCGCGCGGGCGGTCCAGCACCCGGCGGGACACCCAGGACACCGGCACCTGCAACGCGACCACCATCACCGCGTTCAGGGTGAACACCAGGCCCAGGTCACGGGCGTTGACCGCACTGCCCAGATAGGCCGGCAGGACGTCCATGACCTGCGCGTACGCCAGCCAGGTCCCGCAGGCCAGCAGCGAGAACTGCACCAGCGCGCGCTGCGGCAGCAGCCGCCGCGCCCGTCCGCTCCCGGCGGCCGGGCCGGCCGGGGGCGGGGTCGGCGAGGGACGCCAGCCGCCGGGCAGGGCCAGCGCCACCGCCAGTGCCACCAGGTGCAGCGCGGCCGCCGCCAGCGGCAGCCCGGCGTGCCAGTCCAGCAGCTGGCCGCCGATGACCGGGCCCACCGCCGACCCGGCGTTGACGGCCATGTTGAGGTAGCTGAACCCGCGCAGCCGCTGCTCCGCCGGGAAAGCGGCCACCATCGCCTTCATCGCGGTGGTCGACATCGCCAGGCACAGGCCCACCAGCGCGGCCAGCGCCAACCAGCCCAGGAACGGCAGCCGCAGCCCCGTCCCCAGGAGGGTGAACACCACCACCGCGCCCAGGTAGCCGGTCACCACCGAGGACTTGAGGCCCAGTCGGTGGATCAGCGACACCAGCAGCACCGCACCGGCCCGGTTGGCCAGGATGCACGCGCCGACCACCAGCCCGGCCCGGCCGCCGGAGAACCCCCGGTCCTCCACCAGCCACAGTCCCAGGTAGGGCAGGACCGCGAAGAAGCCCGCGCAGCTGGTCGCCCGCGCCACCGCCAGCGCGGCGAACCGCCCGCCGTCCGCGCCGTCCGCTGCGCCTCGCCGGCTCACCACCGCCTCGTCTCCCCGAAGAAGCCGGGCAGCTGCATCAGCCGGTCCTCCTGCAGCGCCTGCCGGTACAGCCAGTGACCGACCGCCAGGTCCAGCACGCCCAGGCCGAACGGCGAGAAGACGGTGGGCCGGTCCGCGCGCGGCGCGACCTCGCCCAGCAGCACCCCGGCCAGCGTGCCGGTGACGAACTCCCGCCCGCCGGTGAGCTGTTCGGCCAGGTGCGGGGAGGTGTCGGCCTTCAGGCAGTGCTCGACGTCGTCCAGCACGTTCTCGGCCGCCAGCAGGGTCTGCGGCGCCAGGTCCCGCAGCGAGATGTTCAGCACCAGCTGCCCGACCCGGAACCGGTGCTCCGGCGACACGTACGGGACCGGCGCGGTGGTCGCCAGCAGCACCAGGTCGCAGTCCAGCGCCTCCTCCAGCCCGCCCCGGCGGGCGTCGGAGCCGTAGCGCTCGCGCAGGTGGCCGGTCAGCGCCTCGGCCGAGGCCGGGTCCAGGTCGTGGCAGCGGACCTGAGCGAGCGGCACACCGGCCGCGTGCAGGTACCGGAGGACCGTGCGCGCGATCACCCCGCCGCCGACCACGCCCACCGAGGCGGGCACGGCGGTGGACAGCGTCGTGCAGGCCAGCGCGGCCGAGGCCGCGGTGCGGGCCGCGCTGATCCCGGCCGCCTCCATCAGCGCCATCGGCCGGCCGGTGGCGTAGTCGTTCAGCACCAGCACCGCCGAGGCCCGCGGCTCGCCCCGGGCGACATTGCCGGGGAAGCTGCTGATCCACTTGATGCCCGCCAGCCCGACCTCGCCGCCCAGGTAGGCCGGCAGCGCGATGATCCGCGCGTCCGGCTTCTCCGGGAAGCGCAGGAAGTAGCTGTCCGGGTTGACGCTGTCGCCCGCGTGGTGCGTCAGATAGGCCGCGCGCACCTGCTCCACGACGTCCTTCTCGCGCCCGTCCAGCAGCGCGTGGACGTCGTTGCCGCCCAGGACCGAGAACCCTGCCATCACTTCCCCCTCACGTTTCGTCATACCTGTGCCCCTGTGGTTTCGATGTCCAGCAGCGCCGCCGGGTCCGTCGCGCCGAAGCGCGCCAGCACCCAGTCGTCGTCGTACACGGTGTCCAGGTAGCGGTCGCCCAGGTCGGGGGCGATCGCCAGCACGGTGCTGCCGGGTTCGACCGCCCCGCGCATGGCCCGGAGTCCGGCCAGCACCGTCCCGGTCGAGCCGCCGAGCAGCAGCCCGTACGTCCGTGCCACGTGACGGCACATCAGCACGGTGTCCCGCTCCTCGACCAGGACCTTGTCGAAGGAGCCGTCGTCGCAGTAGATCTCCGGCCGCCGGCTCGACCCCAGCCCCGGGATCCACCGGCGTCCCGGCGGCCCGCCGAAGGTCACCGAGCCCAGGGTGTCCACGGCCACCACCCGGGTCGAGGCGCCCGCCCGCCGCACGTACTCCACGCAGCCCATCAGCGTGCCGCTGGTGCCGGTGCCGACGAACAGCCAGTCCGGCTCGCCGAAGCCCTGGAAGATCTCGGCGGCGGTGCCGTCGCGGTGGGCGCCCGGGTTGGCCGGGTTGGTGTACTGGTTGAGCCACACCAGCGCCGGGTCCTCGGCCAGCAGTCGGTGCAGCAGCCGCAGCCGGGTCTGCAGGAACCCGCCGTTGGCGTCCTGCTCGGTCACCACCGTCACCTCGGCGCCCAGCGCCCGCATGAACCGGATGCTGTGCTCGTTGGCGTTCGGGTCGGTGATCACCGACAGCTGGTGGCCCTTGGCCGCGCACACCGACGCCAGCGCGATGCCCAGGTTGCCCGAGGTCGACTCGATCAGCCGCGACCCGGGCGGCAGGACGCCGTCGGCCTCGGCCCGTTCCACCATCGCCCGGGCCACCTTGAGCTTGATCGACCCGGTCGGGTTGAGTCCCTCCAGCTTCAGGTGGGTGGAGAATCCCGCTGCGAAGCCGGGCAGTTCGAGGAAGGCGTGGGTCGCCCCCAGCTCGTATGCACCCTGTGCCCTCACGGGCAGACCGCCTTTCGTATCTGCTCGGCCAGGAAGTCCGGTCGGCTGGTGTTCAGGTGGTGGCCGCCGTGGCCGGCGATGCTCATGCCGAACTCGCCGGTGTAGCGGGCCCAGCGGTGCACATGCCGCTCGTGGCCGCGGGTGAGGGGATCATCCGCGGCCAGCAGCAGCGTGAGCGGACAGTCCAGCGCGGTGCCGGTCGCGGTGCCGGTCGAGCCGTCCGGCGCCGTGTCCGACGCGGTCTCCGGCAGCCGGGCCCAGGAGCGGGCCGAGGCGGCCGAGTCGCGCCGGAAGTCCCGGGCCAGCCGCCGCCGTTCGGCGGGCGGCAGCCCGGCCGCCGCCAGGCCGGTGTGCTCCTCCAGCCACTGCCACACCTCCTCGTCGCTGCTCCGCAGGGCCCGCTCGGGGTCCGGCTCCGCAGGGTGGTCGGAGCGCAGCAGCGAGGCGACGACGAAGACGTGCGCCGGCTCGCGGCCGCTGCGGCGCAGCGCGAACGCGGTCTCCAACGCCGGTGCGGCGCCCGCCGAGTGGCCCAGCAGGACCAGCGGTCCTGCGGTGCGGTCGGCGATCGCCCCGGCCAGCTGCCGCGGGTCGGCGCCCTCGGCCAGGGCGTCGCCGTAGTCGGCGGCCAGCACCCGTACCGGCGCGCCCGCCCGGTGCAGGGCACCGGTGAGCTGGAGGTAGCTGGCGGGGGTGCCGCCGGCGAAGGGGAAGCACACGACCGTGGCCACCGGCGCGGCCAGGGCGGCGGCGGTGCCGGGCTGCCGCGGGCCGGCCGCGGTCAGGTCGGTGAGCGGCCCGCCGCGCCCCGCCGGGGCGCCGGCCGCCGCTGCGGCCCCGTCGTCGGGGTCGGCCGCGGCGGCGAGGGCGGCCAGGGCCCGGGCGGTCGGGTGCGCGACCACGTCGCGCAGGGTCACCCCGGGCAGCCGGGCCGCGAGCCGCATCGCGGCCAGCGAGTGGCCGCCGAGGCCGAAGAAGCCGGCGGTGACCGGGACGCTGTCCACGGGCAGGCCCAGGATCTCGGCGAACGCTTCGACCATCGCCGCCTCGGCCGGGTCGGCGGGCGGTTCGGCCGCCGCCGGGCGCCCGGCGGACAGCGGGCGGCGGCCCAGCGCCGCGCGGTCGACCTTCCCGTTGCGGGTCACCGGGAAGGCGTCCAGCCGTTCGAAGACGTCCGGCAGCATGTAGCGGGGGAGGGTGCGGGCCAGTTCGGCGCCCAGGGCCGGTGCGTCGGGCTCGGCGGTGCCGGTGTACCAGACGGCGAGCCGGTCGCGGCCGCCCTCGCGGTGCACCAGCGCCACGGCGTGGTCCACCCCCTTGAGCGCGGCCAGCGCGCCCTCGACCTCGCTCAGCTCGATCCGGAAGCCGCGCAGCTTGGTCTGCTGGTCGCGGCGCCCGGCGCAGTCCAGCACCCCGCCGGGCAGCCAGCGCCCGATGTCGCCGGTGCGGTAGAGCCGCCCGCCGACCGAGGGCAGCGAGTCCAGGGTGTTGGCGACGAACACCGGCGCGGTGCGCCCGGGGTCGTTGAGATAGCCCAGGCCCACGCCGGTGCCGGTGACCAGGATCTCGCCGTAGCTGCCGAAGGGGACGGGCCGGCCCTCCGGGTCGACGATGTGGATGTTGGTGTTGGCGATCGGGCGGCCCACCGGGACCCGGTCCCCGACCGCCGGGCCGGTCAGCACGTGGTGGGTGACGTCGTCGGAGGTCTCGGTCGGCCCGTAGGCGTTGACCAGCGGCACGTCGTGGCGCTCGAACCAGCGCCGGGACAGCGCGGGCGGGAAGGCCTCACCGGTCACCAGGTTCCAGCGCAGCGCGGGCAGCGCGCGCGGTCGGTCGTCGAGTTCGCCGATCAGCGCGTCCAGGAACGAGGGCACCACCTCCAGCACGCTGACGGCCTCGTCCTGCAGCGCCCGGGCGAAGCCGGGCAGGTCGGTCACCAGTTCGGCGTCCATGACCAGGGTCCGCCCGCCGACCAGCCAGGCCGACAGCAGCTGCCACACGGAGATGTCGAAGCACTGGGTGGCGACCTGCGCCACCACGTCCTCGGCCGTCATCCCCAGGTCGTCGATCTTGGCGAGCAGATGGTTGAGCAGGCCCCGGTGGTGGATCAGCGCGCCCTTGGGCTCGCCGGTCGAACCGGAGGTGAAGATCAGGTACGCCGGGGCGTCCGGGTCCGCCGGAGCGTCGGGAACGGCCGGCCCGGCCGGACCGGCCATCAGCTCCTCGAAGCAGAGCACTGCGGCACCCGGCCCGCCACCGGCGGCTTCGGCCGCCGTCCCGGTCGCGGTCGCCGCCCCGGACGGGGCGTCGTGGTGCCCGGCGGCGATCAGCACATGGCGGCAGCCGGACCGGGCCAGCACCGACCGCAGTCGCGCGGCCGGGTCGGCCGGCTCCAGCGGCAGGTACACCGCGCCCAGCCGCAGCACCGCCAGCACGCTCACCGCCCACGCGGTCCCGCGGTCCATCGCCACGGCGACCACGGCGCCCTTCCGCACCCCGGCCGCGTGCAACCGCCCCGCCAACCGCGCGGAGGCGGCGTCCAGCTCACGGTAGGTCAGCTCGTCCGCCCCGTGCCGCAGGGCGACCGCCTCCGGCCGGGCCGCGACCTGGGCGGCGAACAGCCCCGGCACCCCGCCCTCGGGCAGTTCGCGCACCGGACCGGCCAGGCCCCGCGCCAGCAGCTCCTGCTCGGCGGCGTCCATCAGCGTCACCGCGCGGAACCCGGACTCGGGCCCGGCGGTCAGCAGTTCCAGGGCGCGCCGGTAGTAGCCGGCGATCCGCTCGACCTGCTCGGGGGCGAAGGCGTCGCGGTGGTAGTGGAGCGACAGCGCGACCTCGCCGCTGAAGGCGTCCTGCCAGAACTCGGCCCGCAGCGGGAACTCGGTCTCGCTGGCGACCCGGCTGCGCTCCAGCCGCAGGCCGTGCTCGCGGCGCAGGTCGTCCAGGACGTGGAAGTGGGTGAAGTTGAACACCGCCTCGAACAGCGGCTCCTGGACCTGCCTGACCCGCTTGGTCTCGCCCATCGGGTAGCGCCGGTGCGGCAGCAGCGCCGTCTCCGTGCGGTACACCTCGCGCACCAGGTCGGCCCAGCTGCCGTCGGCGGCGCGGACCCGGAACGGCACGGTGTTCAGGAACAGGCCGGCGATCCGGTCGCCGCCGGGGACCTCGGGGCGGCCGCTGTGCTCGTAGCCGGTCAGCACGTCGCCCGAGCCGGTGACGAACGCCAGCACCGCCACGTGGGCGGCCATCAGCACCGACTTCACCGGCACGTTCAGCCGCTCGGCGAGGCGTCCGACCGCGGCCGGGACCGGGCCGTCCAGGGCGACGTCGTGCATCGCCACCCCGTGCGCGCCCGCCGGGTCGAAGGGGTAGCGGGGCAGCCGGGTGCCCTGGTGGTCCGCCAGCACGCCCTGCCAGAAGTCGCGGCTGTCCGCCGAGGCCACCGCGGCGCGCTCCAGCCGCACGAAGTCCCGGTAGTCGGAGCCCAGCGGCGCGAACTCGGGGGAGCGGCCCGCGCGCAGCGCCAGGTAGGCGGCGAACAGGTCGTGGTGGACCACGCTGACGCTCCATCCGTCCAGCGCGGCCGCGTGGTAGCTGAGGCTGTACTGGTAGCCGCGCCCGCCCAGCAGGTGCACCCGCACCCGGACCAGGCCGCCCTCCTCGGGGGAGAAGCCGCGGGCCGGCTCGCGCTCGTAGAAGCCGGCCAGCTCCCGCTCCTGCGCCGCCTCGTCCAGCTGCGACAGGTCGGTCACCTCGACCAGGTCCGGCGCGCCCGCGTGGACGACCTGCAGCGGCTCGCTGTAGCCGGCGATGTGCAGCGAGGTGCGCAGCATCGGGTGGCGGGCCGCGACCGCCGCCGCCGCGGCCCGGAACGCCTCCAGGGCCAGCGGCTCGCCGATCCGGAAGCTGACGATGTCGTGGTAGAGCCCCGGCCGGGCCCCGGTCAGCTCCACCTCGTACAGCAGCCCGGCCTGCAGCGCGGAGAGCGGGTAGGCGGCCTCGGCGTCCGGCGGCAGCAGCCGCACGTCCTCGGCGCCGAGCAGGGACGGCCCCCCGTCGGCGGCGCCGTCCGCCGCGGCCTCCGCGTCGGCCGGCCGCACCAGCGGTTCCAGGCCGGCCAGCGTGGGATGGGCGAACAGGTCCTGGAAGGAGAAGACCAGGCCGCTCTGCTGCGCCTCGGCCAGCACCCGCACGATCTTGATCGAGTCGCCGCCCAGGGCGAAGAAGTTGTCGGCGAGACCGATGCCCTCCACCCCGAGCACCCGCGACCAGATCTCCGCGAGCCGCAGCGCGGTCGCGCTGCTCGGCGCGCCGCCCGCGCTGCCGCCGACGGCCGTGCGCGGCGGCGGCGGGAAGGCCGAGGTGTCGCGCTTGCCGTTGTGGGTGGTGGGGATCGCGGGCACGCTGACCAGGAAGCTCGGCACCATGTACGAGGGCAGCTCGGCCGCCAGCCGCCGGCGCAGCGCCGCCTCGTCGTAGCCCGGTCCCGGCACCACGTACGCGCACAGGCTGCGGTCCCCGTCGCCGTCGTCCAGCGCCAGCACGGCGCAGGCGGCGACACCGGGCGCCGACTGGGCGACGTGCTCGATCTCCGCGGTCTCGATCCGGTAGCCGCGGATCTTCACCTGGGTGTCGATCCGGCCCAGGTACTCCAGCGTCCCGTCCGCCAGCCAGCGGGCCAGGTCGCCGGTCCGGTAGCCGCGCCCGCCGGGCAGCCGCGGGTCCCGGACGAACCGCTCGGCGGTCAGCTCCGGCGCGTTCAGGTAGCCGCGCGCCAGGCCCGTCCCGCCGATCCACAGCTCGCCGGGCACCCCGACCGGCGCGGTCGTGCCGGCCCGGGTGCGCACGCCCAGCACGATGTTGTCGATCGGGCGCCCCAGCGGGACCGCGAACCGCCGGTCCAGCTCGGTGCAGGCGAAGTGGGTGACGTCCACGGCCGCCTCGGTAGGCCCGTAGAGGTTGACCAACTCGGCTGCCGGGCTCAGTAGTTCGGCGAAGCGTACGGCGTGCGCGGTGCCCAGTGCCTCGCCGCTGGCGAAGACCTGCCGGAGCGTGGCCAGGGCACCGGTGTCCCGCGCCACGTACTGGAGGAACACCTGGAGCATCGAGGGCACGAAGTGCATCGTGGTCACCCGGTGCTCGGCGATCCGGGCGACCAGCGCCGCCGGGTCCTTCTCCGCACCAGACGCCAGGGTGCTCACCGAGGCCCCGGCCAGTGTCCACCAGAAGATCTCCCACACCGAGACGTCGAAGGTGAACGGCGTCTTGTGCAGGATCACGTCCGCCGGTCCCAGCGGGTACTCGCGCTGCATCCACACCAGCCGGTTGACCACGGCCCGGTGCTCCAGCATCACGCCCTTGGGCCGGCCGGTGGAGCCGGAGGTGTAGATCACGTAGCACAGGTCCTCGGGCCCCGCGCCGCCCTCGGGCGCGGGCGCGTCGCCCGCCCACACCGCCGGGTCGCCCGCGTCCACGAACACCTCTGCGGCCGGGACGACCTGACGGGTCGCCGCGTCGCCGACCACGATCCGGGTGCCGCTGTGCTCCAGCATGTAGCCGATGCGGTTGGCCGGGAGCGTCGGGTCGATCGGCAGGTAGGCGCCGCCCGCCTTGAGCACCGCGTAGATCGTGGCCAGCGACAGCGGCGAGCGGGTCAGGCACACCCCCACCACCGTGCCGGGACCGACCCCGGCGGCCCGGAGCCGGTGCGCCAGCTGGTTGGCGCGCCGGTCCAGCTCCGCGTAGCTGGTGCCGTCGTCGCGGATCGCCACCGCCTCCGGGGACCGCGCCGCGTGCTGCTCCAGGAACCGGTGCAGCGGGACGTCGTCCGGGAAGTCACGGGCGGTGGCGTTGAACCCGGCGATCGCGGCGCACTCGGCCGCGTCGGCGTCCAGCAGTTCCTCCAACGGGGCGTCCGGCTCGCGGACGACCGCGTCCAGCAGTCGTGCGCAGGCCCCGGCCAGCCGCTGCGCGGTGCCCGCGGTGAACAGGTCCGCGCGGTAGTCCAGCACCAGGCCCGGCTCGCCGTCCCGCAGCCGCACGTCGATCAGCAGCGCGCACCCGGTCTGCTCGGCCTGCGCCCAGGACAGGCCCCCGTCGACGCCCGCCGCCAGGTCGGTGGGCGGGTGCCCGCCCTCGGCCGTCAGGTGCGCCACCGGCACGTCCAGTTGTCCGCCCGCCTCCAGGTACGCGGACCGTGCCGCGGCCAGCAGCGCGCGCGGCGTGGACTGCCTGGTCACCGTCAGGCCCATCGGGAACGGCACGTCGTGCTCGCCGGCGCCGTGCCGGTGGCCGGTCACCACCTGCACCTGCTCGCTGTCGGTGGCCCGGGCGCCGAGCACCGCGACCACGGCCGCGACCAGCACCCGGGCCAGTGCCGGCCGGTCCTTGACCAGGGAGCGGCAGCGGGCGGCGCAGCCGTCCGCCAGCGGGGCCTGGACCCGGCCGCGGGAGCCCTCGCCGGAGCGGGCCGCGAAGTCGCGCGGCAGCACGGTGGGCTGCTCCCAGCCGGCCAGACGGGAGCGCCAGTACGCGGTCTGCTCGGGGAAGGCGTGGATGTCTCGGCTGAGTTGCAGCGCGGTGCTCATGATCCCTCTCGTGTGCGCTTCGGCGGTGTTCACAGGTCGAAGTCCCCGAGTTCGAAGTCCCCGAGTTCGAAGTCCCCGGCATCGGCGGTGGTCGCGCGGCCGGTCGCCAGCACCGGGGCCGCCGGGTCCGCGAGCAGCTCGGTCACAGTCTCCAGACAGGTGTCCAGCAGCCACCGGGCGGAGGCGTCGTCGTACAGGTCGGTGGCGTACTCCAGGTCCAGCCGCAGTTCGTCGCGGCGCAGGTACGCCTGGAGGTTGAGGTCGAAGCGGGTGGTGCCCGGGTTGACCAGTTCGGTACGGGCGGTGAGCCCGCCCCGGCGCACCGTGTGGAAGTCGATGTCCTGGAGCGCGAACAGCACGTCGAACAGCGGATTGCGGCCCGGCTGCGGCGCGATCCCGAGCCGCTGCGCCAGCCGGGGGAAGGGCGGCCCCTGGTGGCTGAGCGCCTCCCGGGCCAGCCGGTCGGCCTGGGCGACCAGGTCGCCCAGCGTCGCCGCCCGGTCCGGCAGCCGGACGCGCAGGACGGCCGTGTTCACGAACATCCCGACGACCTGCTCCAGGTCCGGGTGGACGCGTCCGCCGGTGGGCGTGCCGACGGTGAAGTCGCGCCGGCCGGAGATCCGCGCCAGCGTCGCGGCCCAGGCGGCGAACAGCACCGCGAACGCCGTGGTGCGGTGCCGGCGGGCCGCCGTGCGCACATCCGCGCAGGCCCCGGCCCCCAGTACGGCGGTGGCCACCGCGCCGCGCTCCGGGCGCCCGGCCCCGCGCGGGCGGTCCACCGGCAGCACCGGCTCGGTCGGGCAGTCCGCCAACTGCCGCAGCCAGTAAGCCTCGTCGGAGGCGTCGTCGCCGCGCCCGGCCCGGCCGGCGGCCCACTGCGCCGCCGCCCGGTAGTCGGCCGGCTGCTCGGGGAGCTGCTCGCCCGCGTAGCCGGCCAGCAGCTCCTCGACCAGGATCCGCAGCGAGACCCCGTCGAAGACCACATGGTGGGCGTCCAGGTGCAGCACGTGCCGGTCCGGGCCGCCGCGCACCAGCAGCGCCCGCAGCAGCGGGGCGCCGTCGGGGCGCCGCGGCCGGAAGGGGCGCACGAACCCGGCCGCCGCCCGCTCGTCCGGCGCGGGCAGGAAGGCGAACTCGGGGGCGGCGGGCGGCGCCGGCTGCTGGTGCACGCCCTCGGCGCCGACGCCGAACTGCATCCGCAGCGCCTCGTGCCGGGCCACCAGCGCGGTCAGCGCCGCGCGCAGCCGCTCGGGGTCCACCGGCCCGGCCAGCTCCACCCGTACCGGGATGTTGTACGCCAGTGACTCGGGCTCGGCCTGCCAGATCGCGAACAGGCCCTGCTGCTGCGGGTGCAGCGGCACCGGGCCGGGCGCCGGCCGGGGCAGGGCCGGTACCGGGGCGGAGCCGGCGGCGGCCGCTGCGCGGGCCATCCCGGCCAGGGTGGGCGCCGCGACCGCGTCGGCGTAGCCGACGGCGGCCCCCTGCCGACCGAGCCGGCCGACGAGGACCCCCAGCAGCAGCGAGTTGCCGCCCAGTTCGAAGAAGTCCGAGTCCGGGCCGAGCTGCCCGGCCGGCACGCCCAGGACGTCGGCCCACAGCCCGGCCAGCCGGGCCTGGTCCGCCGTCAGCCCGGCACCGGGCGTGGCCCCCGGTGCGGCCCCCGGTGCGGCCGGGGGCTCGGCGTCGGGGGCGGGCAGGGAGCGCCAGTCGACCTTGCCGCTGGCGGTGAGCGGCAGCCGGTCCAGCGCCACGAACCGGTCCGGGCAAAGGTACTGCGGCAGCCGGTCGCGCAGCGCGCGCCGCAGCAGCGCGACGTCGGCGCCGGGCGCCACCACGTACGCGGCCAGCGAGCGCTCCTCGCCCGGCCGGCCGACGACCCTGGTGTGCGCGTCGGCCACCCCCGGCAGGGCCCGCAGCGCGGCGTCGACCTCGGCGAGCTCCACCAGGTGGCCGCGGATCTTGACCTGGTGGTCCTGGCGGCCGTGGAAGTGCAGCAGCCCGTCCCGGTCGGCGTGCACCAGGTCGCCGGTGCGGTAGTAGCGAACCCCGTCCACCAGGGTGAACTTGCGCGCCGTCAGCTCCGGGTCGCCCAGGTAGCCGCGGGCCAGCCCCGCGCCGCCGGTGTACAGCTCCCCGACGGTCCCGGCGGGCACCGCCCGGCCCTGCTCGTCGCAGACCCGCACGGTGGTGCCGGAGATCGGCCGGCCGATCGGCAGCGGTCCCTCGACCTCCTCCTCGACCGGGAACACCGTGGTGAACGTGGTGTTCTCGGTCGGGCCGTAGCCGTTGAGGACCCGCAGCGCCGGGTTGGCCGCCCGGACCTGCCGCACCTGGCCGGGGGAGACCACGTCGCCGCCGGTCAGCAGGGTCCGCAGCGGGGCGAAGGCCGCCGGGTCCTCCTGCGCGATCCGGTGGAACAGCGGGGCGGTGATCCAGGCCAGGGTCACCCCCTGCTCCCGGATCGCCTGCGCGAACCGCTGCGGCACCACCGCCGTCTCGTGGTCCACCACGTGCAGCGACCCCCCGTTCAGCAGTGCGCCCCAGATCTCCAGGGTGGCCGCGTCGAAGGCCAGCGACGCGGCCTGCAGCACCCGCTGCTCCGGCGACAGGTCGACGTAGCCGGTGTCCTTGACCAGCCGCAGGACGCCCCGGTGCTCGACCATCACGCCCTTGGGGCGCCCGGTGCTGCCGGAGGTGAACATCACGTACGCCAGCGGCGAGCCCCCGGCACAGACCCCCCGGCCCGCCACCGCCAACTCCGCCGCGCCGTCCGCCGCGCCGTCCGTCCCGCCCTCCGTCCCGCCGTCGGGGCGCTGCAGCTCGTCGAGTCCGTACAGCCGCACCGGCGCGGGCGCGGTGAACCGCTCGCGCACCGGCTCCGGGCACACCACCGTCCGCAGCTCCGCCGTCCGGACGATCTGCTCCACCCGCCGCGCGGGGTACGCCGGGTCGATCGGCACGTACGCGCCGCCGGCCAGCACGATCCCCAGCAGTGCGGTGATCGAGTCGGCCGAGCGGTCGAAGGCGAGGCCGACCAGGGTCTCGCGGCGGACCCCGGCCCGGCGCAGCCCGGCCGCGACGGCGGCCGCGCGCCGGTACAGCTGACGGTAGGTCAGCACGCAGGAGCCCGAGACCAGCGCCGTGGCCGTCGGGCGGGCCCGGACCTGTTCGAGGAACGCGTCCTCGATCAGGCCGTCCCAGGACGAAGAGTGCGTCATCGGTCTTCTCCAGCTACGGGCGGTGGCAGGGGCGGTGGAGCGGGAGGGGGCGTTCACAGGTCCAGGACCAGGCGGGAACCGAGACAGCGGGAGACGCAGATCAGCATCAGGTCGCCGGCGGCGCGCTCCTCCGGCGTCAGCAGGCTGTCGCGGTGCTCCGGCACGCCCTCCAGCACCGTGGTCTCGCAGGTGCCGCAGGTGCCCTCCTCGCAGGAGGCCAGCACCGCCACCCCGGCCCCGCGCAGCGCCCGCAGCAGCGAGGTCCCGGCGGGCACCGGGACGGTGCGGCCGCTGCGCCGCAGCACGGCCTCGAAGTCGGTGTCCGCGGTGTCCGCCGCCGGGGGGACGGGGGCGGCGGCGGTGAAGCGCTCGGTGTGCAGCGCCAGCCCCGGCAGCGCCTCGCAGCGCGCGCGGACCGCCTGGAGCAGCGGCTCGGGGCCGCAGCAGTAGACCAGTGCGCCGGCCGGCGTGCCGGCGAGCAGCGCGTCCAGGTCCAGCCGTCCGCACTCGTCCCGCGGAGCGACCGTCACCCGGTCGCCGTAGCGGGCCAGTTCGGGCAGGAAGGCCATCGAGGCCCGGCTCCGGCCGGCGTAGGCCAGCCGCCACCTGCTGCCCCGGCGCTCGGCGGCGGCGAGCATGGGCAGCAGCGGGGTGATGCCGATACCGCCCGCGAGGAACAGCAGGTCCTGGCCGGGCAGCAGCGGGAAGCGGTTGCGGGGCCCGGCGGCGCGCAGCCGGGTGCCGACGGCGACCCGGTCGTGCAGCTCGGCCGACCCGCCGCGGCCGTCCGGCTCGCGCAGGACGGCGATGCGCCAGGGGCCGGGCCGCCCGTCGGCGTGGTGGAGGGAGTACTGGCGCACCAGCCCCGAGGGCAGCAGGAGGTCGACGTGGGCGCCGGGCCCGGCGGCGGGCAGCGGCCCGCCGCCGGGTGCCGTCAGCTCCAGGCCGAGCACGCCCGCCGCGAGTGCGGCACGGGCGCGGACCAGAACCTCGAACGTGTCGCCGGCCATGTCATCCGTCCTTCGGGCTGCTGGGGGTCCGGCTACTGGGCGATCCGGCGCAGCATCGCGCGCGCGGCCAGGCCGCCGGCGTCGATGGCCACGCTCAGCTCCTGGGTGCCGGCCGGCTCGCTCGCCACGACCTGCTCCAGGACGGTCAGCGCGTCCAGGTCCTGCTGCACCACCTCCTGGTTCAGCGTCAGCAGCGTCTGGCCGACCGAGTCGGCGTCCAGGGCGAAGTCGCGGACCACGGCCCAGAAGTCCCAGGTGCTGTGCTCGGTCTCCGGGGTGAGCCCGTGCAGGATCTTCACGTGGGCGCCGCCCTCGTCGCCGCCGGTGCCGACCGGCGTCCCGTGCGGGGCGACCCGCACGTTGTTCACCCAGAAGGCGGGCGGTTGGAAGGCCACGTCCTGCCAGCGGTCGATCGGGGTGGTGAACCCGGTGGTCTTCTCGTAGAACGGCGGGCAGCCCACGGCCTCCATGTGGCGCGAGAACTCGACCCGGTTCCGCTCCTCGTCGACCTGGGTGGTGAACGGCGTCCGGGCGATCTCCGGAGTGCCGATCAGGTCCGCGTGCAGGTACGTCTCGTGGGACAGGTCCATCAGGTTGTCCACCAGCAGGCTGTAGCGGAACGGCGAGTACGCCATGTCCTCCACCGACGCCCAGGCCGGGTCGTCCAGCCAGTGCGCGTCCGGCACCAGGGCCGGGTCGGCGGCGTCCTGGTCGCCGATCCAGATCCAGATCCACTTGTCGCGCTCGACCAGCTGGTAGCGCGGCACCCGCGCGGTGCGCGGGACGCGGTCCTGGCCGGGCACGAAGGTGCAGGTGCCGGAGCAGTCGAAGACGAAGCCGTGGTAGCCGCACTCGATCGAGTCGTCCTGAAGCTTGCCCAGCGACAGCGGGTAGCGGCGGTGCACGCAGCGGTCGGCCAGGGCCACCGGCCGCCCGTCGCGGCCCCGGTAGAACACGACCGGCTCGCCGCAGATGGTCCGGCTCAACAGCTCCCTGCCCACCTCCTTGCTCCAGGCGGCGACATACCAGTAGTTCTGCGGAAACGCACTCATCGAACTCTCCTGAGATATCAGCGGATGTCGCGCGCAAGTAGTTTTCCGATCGGCGGCGGGGAAAGATCCGTCACCGGGAGAGGGCGGGAAGGCCGTGGTTCAGCGCAATTCGACAGTGACCAACAATACGTTCGCCGGGCACCCTGTCAATCACGGTCAACTGCTCAACCCATAGTCGGCGGGCGGACCTTGACATGCGCGAACCTTTCCCGGTTCGATGAGGCGAGTCCCGTTGATCAGGCCATCTGCCGCAGTTCTGGGACGTTCTCCGTTCCGCTGTCGTCGCGGCACGGCCCGGGTGCGCCAGAGCGGCCGTATCCGCCGTGAGAGGAATCGCCATGGAAGGGATCCAACATTTCCCGGGAAAGAGCCTGAGGCTGGGCCGCCTCATCAATCCACTGTCCGGCCGGACGTTCGTGGTTCCGCTTGACCACTCGCTCGCCGACGGCCCGATCGCCTCCGCCCCGGCTCTTCGCGACATCGCCCGTGCCGTGTCCCGCAACGGCGGCGACGCGCTGCTGGTCCACAAGGGCCGGATGCGGTTCCTGCCGACCGACGTGCTGCGCGGCACCGCACTGGTGATCCACCTGAACGGCATCACCCGGCACGCCCCCGACGCCAACGCCAAGGTCCGGCTCGCCGAGGTCGAGGAGGCCCTGGAGCTGGGGGCCGACGCGGTCAGCATCCACGTCAACATGGGCTCCGACACCGAGGCGGAGCAGCTGGGCGACCTGGCCAGGGCCGCCGAGGGCTGCACCCGCTGGGGGCTGCCGCTGATCGCCATGGTCTATCCGCGCGGACCGCGGATGGGCGACCCGACCGACCCCGAGCTGGTCGCGCACGCCGCCAACCTCGCCGCCGACCTGGGCGCCGACATCGCCAAGGTCCCCTACACCGGCTCGCCGACCACCATGGCCGAGGTGGTGCGCAGCTGCCCGATCGGCATCATCACGGCCGGCGGCGCCCCGGTGGGTGACCGTCAACTGACCCGCACCGTAGGCGAGGTGGTGGCCAGTGGCGCCCTGGGCGTGGCCATGGGGCGCAATGTCTGGTCCTCGCCGGACGTCGCCGCCACCGTGCGGCTGGTCGCCGACGCCCTGCACCTGCCCACCGCCGGCCGCACCGCCCTGCCCGCCCCGGCGGGCGCCCACGACCCCGCGCAGCCCGAACGGGCGCTCGCGGCGCCCCACCCCGTACCCGCCCGGACCTGACCGCCTATCACCGAGGAGTACGCAGTGAAGATCACCTGGATCGACGTCCGCGGGCTGAAGGACCTCACCGCCCCCGTGATCGAGGAAGCCGTGCACATCGGCGTGGACGGATTCGTCTCCGACGACCCGGAGCTGCTGGCCACCATCCCGCCGTCCAAGCGCCGGATCGGCCTGATCCTGCCCGGCACCCCGCAGGCCGCGGCCGAGAAGCTGGCCCAGACCGCCGACCTGCTGATCGTCGACCACACCCTGACCGGGATCTACGAGCCGGCCTCGCCCGACGCCGAGAAGGGCGTCTACGTCACCGTCACCGGCGAGGAGTCCCTCGCGGTGGCCTGCACCGTGGCCGCCACCGCTCCCTGGACCCTGGTGGAGTTCCAGCAGGACCCCAGCAAGATCCCGCTGGAGATCCTGCTCGGCGCCACCGACAAGGCCAAGGGCAACCTGGTCACGGTCGTCACCGACCTGGAGGACGCCGAGATCACGCTCACCGTGCTGGAGCGCGGCCCGGACGGCATGCTGCTGCGGCCGGACACCGTCGGCGAGGCCACCGCGCTGGTCGAGATCAGCCAGGAGACCACCGAGCAACTGCAGTTGGAGCACCTGACGGTGACCCGGCTGTCCCATGTCGGCCTCGGCGACCGGGTCTGCGTCGACACCTGCACCCACTTCAAGCAGAACGAGGGCATCCTGGTCGGCTCGCACGCCACCGGCATGATCCTGGTCAGCAGCGAGACCCACCCGCTGCCCTACATGCCCACCCGGCCCTTCCGGGTCAACGCCGCCGCGCTGCACTCCTACAGCCTCACGCCGGCCAACCGGACCCGCTACCTGGCCGAACTGCGCTCCGGCTCCGAACTGCTGGCCGTCGACACCGAGGGCCGGACCCGGCGCGTGGTGGTCGGCCGGATCAAGATGGAGAGCCGTCCGCTGCTCCTGATCGAGGCCGAGTCGCCCACGGGCGGCAAGGTCAACGTCATCTGCCAGGACGACTGGCACGTGCGGGTGCTCGGCCCCGGCGGCAGCGTCCACAACATCACCGAGCTCAAGGCAGGCGACGTCATCCTCGGCTACGCCCTCACCGACCAGCGCCACGTCGGCTACCCGATCCGGGAGTTCCTGCACGAGCAGTGACCTCCCCGCCCCGACCCGGCCCCCACGACCGCATCCGGCCGTGGGGGCCGGCACCATTGCGGGGCCCGCCGCGCGCGTTCAACTGCTCGGGAAAGGACACTTGAACACATGTCCGACGAGCACGACGGGCCGTCGGCCCGGTACCGTCGCACCCGGCCCGCCGCGGCCGGCGCACCGCCCCGGCGGAACAGTGACAGCGGCCTGCGGCACCGATACTGTTGAATTCCGTGCACCCCTCCCGATATACGCGGGAACGGAAAGCGTGCCCGGACATTCGAAAAGAGGCGTCCCCCGCCGGACCGGATTCGGTCCGGACCAGCGAGTGCAACGGCGCGTCCGTCGAACACTTCCCCCGCAGCGGCACGGAATTCGCGAAGAACCATTTCCGGAGAACAGCGCCGCAGTACCCGGAGACGACGACGCCCCTCTTCTCCCTCCCTGTGCAGAGCATTTCTCCGCCAAAGCCGCGGCCGGCGCGGGGAAATCGATACAGGAGCGGACGGAACAGTACTTCAGGAGGCGAATCACCCATGGCGACCGCGGGAGCGACGCTGCACATCCAGCTCCTAGGGCCGGTCCGGGCCTGGCGGAACGGGGCGGAGGTGGCCCTGGGCCCGCCCAAGCAGCGGGCTGTGCTGGGCCTGCTGGCGAGCCGGGCCGGCGATGTGGTGGGCGTCGACCACCTCGTCAACGCGGTATGGGGCAGCGCGGGACCGGCGACCGCCCCCAACGGCGTCCACACCTATGTCGCGGGCCTGCGCCGGGTCCTGGAGCCCGGACGCGGCAGACGGGCCGCGGGCACGGTGATCACCTCCGAATCCGGCGGCTACTGCCTGCGCCTGGACCCCGCGCAGGTGGACGCCGCCCGCTTCGTCCAGTGCCTGGCCCAGGCCCGCAAGTCCCTGGGCGACGCCGGCACCGAGGCGACACTGCAGCTGTACGAGCAGGCCCTGTCGCTCTGGCACGGCGAGGCCCTGCACGGAGTCCCCGGGCCCTTCGCCGTGATGGAACGCACCCGGATGCGGGACCTGCGGCTGACGGCCGTCGAGGAGTGGGCCGTCGACATGCTGGCGGTCGGACGCCACGCCGAGCTGATCACCGATCTCACCGGCGCGGTCAGTGAGGAGCCCCTGCGGGAGCGACTGCGCTGGCTGCTGATCGAAGCGCTGCGCCGCAGCGGGCGCCAGGCCCACGCCCTGCGGATCTACGAGGAGACCCGGGAACTGCTGCGCCGGGAACTGGGCATAGAGCCCGGCGGAGACCTGCGCAGCCTCTACCAGCAGATCCTCACCGGGCGCCCCGAGCTGCGCCCGCCCGGCGGCGACAGCGCGCCGGTCCTGCTCGCGGGCCGGCGCACCGTGCTGCACGGCGCCCCCAAGCCGGCCCAACTCCCGCCCCTGGCACGCGGTTTCGTCGGCAGGACCGAGGAGCTGGGCTGGCTGGAGACGCTGGTGACCAGCGAGAGCGCGCCGGACGGCGCCACCACCCCGGTGGCGGTGGTCGACGGCCCGGCCGGTGCGGGCAAGTCGGCGTTCGTCCTGCAACTGGCACACCGGCTGATCGACCGCTACCCCGACGGCCAGCTGTACGTGGACCTGCGCGGCAGCAGGCCCGAGGGCCGGACGGTCAGCGCCGGGGACGCCCTGGGCCAGCTCCTGGGCAGCCTGGGCGTGGACGGCGCCCGTCTCCCCCCGGTCCCGGCCGCCCGCGCCGCCCTCTACCGCAGCCTGCTGCACGGCCGGCGGATGCTGGTCGTCCTCGACGACGCCTACAGCGCCGACCAGTTGCGGCCGCTGATCCCGCGCGGCTCCTCCGTCGTCCTGGCCACCAGTCGGCAGCGCCTGAGCGGACTGGCCGCGCGCGACGGCGCGCACCTGCTCACCATCGGACCCCTGGCCGACCCGGAGGCCGGGCAGCTGCTGGCCGACCTCAGCGGCGGACGCCTGCTCCGGCCGGACGCGGCCACCGCCCGCCTGGTGGCGCACTGCGGGGGACTGCCGCTGGCACTGCGCATCGTCGCGGAGGGGCTGCGGGCCAACCCCGGCACCCCGCTGGGCACACTGGTCGAGCAGTACGCGGCCGAACGCGGCCGGCTCGACCTGCTCACGGTGAAGGACGACACGGCGGCCAGCATGCGCAGCGTCTTCGACGCCTCCTACCAGGCCCTGCCCGCCGAGGCCGCCCGGATGTTCCGTCACCTGGGCCTCTACAGCGGACCGCTGACGGTGGAGACGGCCGCGACGCTCGCGGGCACGGACCGCGACACCGCCCACGAGCTGCTCTCGCTGCTGGTCGCCAACCACCTGCTGGAGGAGGGGCCGGACGACCGGTACCACTTCCACTCGCTGATCGGCATCTACGCCGCCGAGTGCGCGGAGCACGAGCCGGCGGCCCGCCGCCAGGAGGCCCTGGCCCGGCTGGGCCGGTCGTCGGCACAGGCGGCCGACGGCGCGTCCGGGGTGGCTCACGCCGGGTCGGCGCAGCCCGGGCCGGGCAGCATGGCACGGTGAACGGCGGCATGGGACGGTGAACGGCAGCGTCGCACGGTGAACGCGCGGCGGGCCGGGACCAAGCACCGGCGGCCGCACAGGAGTGCCAACAGGGAGGAACCCATGGAACCCAGGCTCGGTCCCACAGCCCGGCTCATCCCAGACGGGCGGCTGTTCGTTCCGGTACGGCCGCGCCGGGGCGGCCGACTCCTCAGACTCTTCCAGACCCCGCTCGGCGGCCGGACCGTCGTCGGCTTCACCTCGCAGGCCCGGCTGGCCACGGCGTTGGGCGAGGACCAGGCCTGGGTGGAGCTGGCCGAGCCGGCGCTGCGGGCGCTGGCCGAGCCGCTGGGGGTGAGCTGCCTGATCATCGACCCCCACCTGGTGGCCCGCCCGGTCGCCGCCGACACCGCGCCGCTGGCCCCGGTCCGGTTGGAACTGGGGGCACTTGAGGCGCTGGAGGCCTAGGCCCGGGCGGCGGTCCGGGTCGCGGTGCGGGGCCCGGACCGCCGCCCCGACCGCCGCCCTGACCAGGGCCCGCCTGCCCCGGCCTGACCCGGGCTCAGCCCACGGCCTCGCGCATCCGGCCCAGGATGTCCCGCAGGACGGCCGGGGAGGTGGCGAAGTTCAGCCGGACGAAGCCCTCGCCGCCGGGCCCGAAGGCGCGGCCGTCGTTCAGCAGCACCCGGGCCTTCTCCAGGAAGAACGTGTGCGGGTCGGTGCCCAGGTCCAGGGCGCGGCAGTCCAGCCAGGCCAGGAAGGAGCCCTGCGGGACGCGGTAGCCGATGCCCGGCGGCAGTTCCTCGCCGACCAGCGCGGCGTTCCGCTCCAGGACCGGCCGGAGCTGGGCGAGCCAGGAGTCGCCCTCGCGCCAGGCCGCCAGGGTCGCGGCCACCCCGAAGTTGTTCGGCTCGCCGTACAGGTGCGACGGCTGTGCCAGGGCCGTGCGGATCCCGGCCGCACCGACGTGGGCGACGGCGCAGCGCGCTCCGGGCACGTTGAACGCCTTGGTCGCGGAGGTCAGCGTGACCGTCCTCGCGGCGACCTCCGGCGACAGGGAGGCGAACGGGATGTGCCGGTACGGTCCGTGGACGAGGTCGGCGTGGATCTCGTCGGAGACCACCAGCAGGTCGTGCCGCAGGGCCAGTTCGGCCAGGGACTCCAGCTCCGGCCGGCGCAGCACCCGACCGGTGGGGTTGTGCGGGTTGACCAGCAGCAGCACCCGGCAGCCGCCCTCGGCCAGCTCCCGGTCGAACCGGTCGGCGTCGAAGGCCCAGCCCTCGTCCTGCAGGACGTACGGCACCGGGAGCAGGCGCCGCTCCATACCGGCCACCGTCGCCAGGAACGGCGGGTAGGTCGGGGTGTGCACCGCGACGGCGTCACCGGGCCGGGTCGCGGCCAGCAGCACGGCCTGCAGCCCTTGGTTGATGTCGGTGAACTCCCTGACCTGGGCGGGGTCGGCGTCCCAGCCGTAGCGCTCGCGCATGCGCTCGGCGAACGCGGCCCGCAGCGGGATCTGTTCGGGGCGCCCGTCCCACGCGGGGTACCCCAGGTCCTCCTCCACGCACCGCAGCAGGGCCTCGCGCACGGCAGGGGCCGGCGGGAAGTCCATCTCCGCGATCCAGGCCGGGAGCACGCCCGGCTCGGCCCGGCTCCACTTCACTCCCGGGCGACGGGCCAACGATGAGGGGTCGACGTCGTCGAACACGGCTTGCTCCTGTCTCTGTCGGAATCACCACCCAGCCGCTCCGGCCGGTTCCCAACACCCTTGCGGGCCAGGCCCGTTCCCGCCAGGCCCGGTGCGAGCGGCGCTGCACGGGCCCGCTCGTCAAGATCCGGACCCAACATACCCCGGCACCTGCGGCCGGTGCCCCTCCGTGAGGGTGAGCGCTGGTGATAGGACCCCTGGTCTCCTGGCTCCTGGCTCCGCCGAGCCGCCGAGGGCCCGGCCACAGCCCGCCAGGGCCCGGGCACAGCCCGGAAGAAGAACAGACCAATCGGTCTTCAACTCTGTGCGGTCGGGAATCCTCACGAAGCCCCACCGTTCAAGGAGCCCCTCCGGGCGGCGCTTGCCCGGCGCTGCTGGCCGTGGTGGCGAAAACGCCGGAGTGGGCGCCAAAAAGCGCTGTGAGATGGGTAGTTGATGCTGGCGCGGGTCTCTGTGACGCAGGAGGACGGCCCCGGCGACCGCGAGTCGGCCCGCACGGGCCACCGGGCGGCCCCGCGTAGGGCGCTCCGGCAGAGGAAGGGCCAGAAACAGTCTGCCAACCCAGCATTATTAATCAGGACAGTCGGTATAGTTCTCGACGGCGCCAGCGAACCGACCCCGAACCGACGATGCCTGAGGAGGCGCTGATGCTCGACACGTCAACGGCGGACAGAACCAGACCGCCGGCGCCCGAGACGCCTCGGCCGCCGGCCACGGAGCTGGTCCCCATCAGTTCACTGGTCGCATCGGACTCCCCCCGGACCGCCGGAGGGAGTACGGAGCACGCAGAGATGCTGGCCGAGGCGCCGGCTCCGCTGCCACCGATCGTCGTCCACCGACCGACCATGCGGATCGTCGACGGCGTGCACCGACTGCAGGCGGCCGTGCTGCGGGGCGAGGAGTCCATCGAGGTCCGGTACGTGGACGGCTCGGCCGAGGACGCCTTCGTCCTGGCCGTGCGGCTCAACGCCGAACACGGCATGCCGCTGTCGCGCCAGGACCGGGTCGCTGCGGCCGAACGCATCATCAGCAGCCATGCCCACTGGTCGGACCGGCGCATCGCCGAGGTGACCGGTCTGTCTCCGGTCACCGTCTCCGGGGTCCGGAAGAACTCCACCACCCAGGTCGAGCAGCTGCACGCCCGCACCGGACGCGACGGGCGCTCCCGGCCGGTCAACAGCGCCGCCGGCCGCCGCCGCGCGGTCCAGGTCATCGCCGCACGTCCGGACGCCTCGCTGCGCGAGATCGCGCAGGAGGCGGGGATCGCCCCGGCAACCGCCCGGGACGTCCGCCGGCGCATCAGCGAGGGCAAGGACCCGGTCCCGGCCAAGCTGCGCGAGGCCGCCGCGTCGGCCGAGGAGCCGACGGGCGGGCGCAGGGCGGACGACCGGGGCCGGCGCAGCAGGCCGGCCGCGGCGACCGAGCACGGACGGAGCCGGTCATGCTCTCGGGCGCCGGACAGTTCGCGAACCTGCGCAAGGATCCCGCCCTGCGCTTCTCCGAGGCGGGCCGGGCGCTGCTGCAACTGCTCGCGACCAACGCCCTCGACGACGAGAAGTGGCGTTGGCTGATGAGCGCGGTCCCGGCGCACCGCTACGCGGACATCGCCCGGGCCGCCAGGCAGTGCGGCGAGCGCTGGCTGAGCTTCGCGGAGGGGCTGGAGCGCGGAAGCGGCATGCGATCGAGCCGGTCCTCCTGGGCGGCCCAGCCGGACGGCGTCCAGCTGCGTGCCGTGACGAACGACCAGGTCGAGAGCGTGCGCCGGCGCGCACTCTGACACCGCGTCCGCTCCCCGCACCCCGAGCCGCCGCCAGGCCCGGGGCCGCAGGGGCGCGGACGCGGCGGCCCGCCCGGCCCCGGGCGGGGGCTCGGGCCCCGCCCGGCCCTTCGTGCTGGGGCTGTTGTCCGGCGTGGAGCGCAAGAACTGCTGGCGGCTGGCCGAAGAGGCCGGACTGAAGAGCCCGGGTCGGATGCAGGTATCACATCGGCCCCGCCTGCGGCCTGGTGAGCGGTGGGGGCAGGTATCCGGGCGGTTCAAAGCCCCTTCTGGAATGCAGCCGGCTCAGGGCGCGTCCAGGAGGTCGAGGACAGCTTGGTGGTAGACCGCGTACACCTGGGGCAGCTCGGCCAGGCCGGCACGCTCGTCGATGCCGTGCAGGCCCTCGTAGGGCACGCCGAATCCGGCGGTAGCCGGAATGCCGCCGTCTTCACCGGCCAGCAGGTTGCCGATGTTCGACGGTCCGGCGACCTTCGCGCGCACCGCCAGGCCCATCGCGTTCGCCGCAGCGATCAAGGCAGCCGCAGGCTGTTCGTCGGGCCGCAGTTGGAACGCGGGCCAACAGGCGACCGGGGTCACCACGGTGGGTGCAGGTCCTGGGAGTTCGGCGTCGAGTTCGGCGGCGGCCTTGCTGACCAGGGTGGCGGCGGCCTCGGCATCGAAGCCGGGCGTGGTGCGCACGTCCACGTTCAGCTCACACCGGTCTGCAGTGACGGAGAATCCCTCGCCGGCCCGGATGGCGGTGACGCTCAGCTTGGCCGGCAGCGGGAAGGCCACCCTCTCGCCCGGCAGGCCCGGCAGGCCCGCCTGGTCCAGCAACTGGACCAGGCGGGCGGCGCGGGAGATCGCGCTGACCACCGTGCGACTGGATCCGGAGTGCCCGGCCGGGGCGTGCACCGAGACCACCGCCCGCCACAGGCCGCGCCCGCCGACGACGACCTCGTCCAACCCGGGATAGCCGATCATCACCCCGGCCGGGCGCTGGGCGCTCGGATCGGCGAGGTAGGCGCGAGCGCCGCCGAAGCCGCCGGTGTGCTCGTCCACGTCCAGCAGCACCGCCAGGCCACCCTTCAAACTGCCGGCGTTACTGAGCAGGTCAGCGGCGATGTGACAGAACACGGAGGCGGCCAGCTTCGAGTCGGCTGCGCCTCTGCCCCTCAGCCACCCTTCGGTCACGTCGCCGATCGTGGGCGGGAAGGACCAGGCTCTCTCGTCGCCGAAGGGCGCGGTGTCGAGGCAGGCGTCGAGGGTCCACCACGGGCCGGGTCGGCCACCGGTGATCTCGACGAGCAGGCCGACGAGCTGCCCCGCTTCATCGTGCAGACGCCGGTGCGGCAGCGAACGACCAGTCAGCCAGGACTCCAGGACGGCCAGGACGGGCCCGTAGCCGTCGATCCCGCCGCGGCTCGGCCGCTGGATCAGCTCCCGGGCCAGCTGGACGACCGAATCCACCTGCTCGGCGGCCCGGGCCACCAGGTTGTTCCTCACGCTTCTCCTCGCCTCAGCGTCCGCCCTGCCGCAGCGGCAGCGCTTGCACGGCCTCCATCGTCCCCACCTGCCGGGCCGACGCGCAGGCTTCCCGGCCATGCTGCACCAGACCCACCGCAGCCTCACGGCCCAGCAGAACACCGCAGTCGAACCCCTCGGCGCCGTGGAAGCTCGGCAGCGGCACGACAGCACTGCTCTCGGAGGCCACGAAGAACCGCTCCATCGCCGACGGCGACTCCACCATGCCAATGTGGAGCGTCTTGACCCCGTTGCGGCGCTCCAGCGGATCACGCAGCTTCAGCAGCCGCACCAGGTGGTCCGTCAGGGCTCGGTGACGAGGAGGACCGTAGAGCACGCGATAGTGCACCAGGTCCGGCTGCTCGGCCACCACCTTCTCGATGGCGGCGAGATACACCCCCTCCCGGCTGCGGCTTCCTGTGACCACCAGCTGCTCCCGCGCCCCCGCCACCACTTCGGCCATCGCGGCGACAAGATCGGTGTACCTCGCCAGCACCCGGACGACGACCTCGGTCCCCGTCGCCTCCAGCGCGCTGACGCGGTCGAGCCCGTCCTGGTGGGCGAACAGGATTGCCGACGAATGGCCGTACAACGTGCACAGTCCCGCACGGTTCCTGATCCCGGTGCGCTTCCGGCCGGATTCCCAAGCACTGAGCAGGCTCGCGTCGGTGCCACCGCCCGTGATTTTGTTGAGTTGCTCGGCAGCCTCCTCCAGCGTCAGATTTCGAGCCAACCGAGCACGTCGCAGTGCCGAGCCTGTGTCTGCAACCCGGACTACTCCTCCCCGGGGGCGGGGGCCTCCGGTTCCGTGTCGGTGTGCGGCGGCGGGAGCGGGTGGGTCGCCAGGTGCCGGGCCGCGCCGTTCAGCCCCAGGGCGTAGGCGCCGAGGGCGACCACCGCGACCACGACGGAGTCCCACGGGGCCGGGATGACATGGTGGCCGCCGAAGCTGCCGATCAGCGAGAGCACCAGCAGGGCCACCAGGTAGACCACCAGCCAGGCCCCGTTGGCCAGGTCGTTGCGGTCCTGGTCGTGCCGGATCTGCTGGTAGACGTACACCAGTACGGCGATCAGCAGCAGCGGCAGGGCGATCCGCAGTTCGTGCCAGCCGGCCCAGTAGAAGATCAGCGTGGCGATGACGAAGCCCGCCGGCGCCAGGAACCGGGTCCCGTGCACCCAGTTCGCCATCCGCGCCGGGTCGGCGCGGCGGACCGAGGCCTCGGAGACCAGGCTGACGGAGTAGGCGAACAGCCCCAGCACGCTGGTGGCGGCCACGATGGACTGCCAGTTGCCGAAGGGCAGCAGGAAGGCCGCACCCACGACGAAGTTCAGCAGCAGGGCCCGGCGCGGCACTCCGGAGCCCTGATGCACGGTCGCGACGGCCTCGGGCAGCAGCCGGTTGCGGCCCAGCGCGTAGACCTCGCGGCTGGTCTCGGCAGTGAAGACCATCGCCGAGCCGGCCGGTGAGGCGATGGCGTCGCCGTACAGGATCCAGCTCAGCCAGGTGAGGTTGAGCGAGGTCGCCAACTCGGCGAAGGGGGAGTTGAAGTCGATGCCGTTCCAGCCGTGGATCAGGTCCGCACCGGGCACCGCCCCCAGGAAGGCCAGCTGCAGGGCGAGGTAGACCACCATGGACAGCAGCAGCGCGGTCAGCACGGCGCGGGGTATGTCCCGGCGCGGGTTCCGGGCCTCGGCGGCCAGGTCGATCGGCCCCTGGAAGCCGGTGTAGGCGTAGATCACGCCCGCGGTGGCGATGGCGGAGAGCGGGGCGGCATAGCCGTAGGGGGCGAAGCCCCCGTGCCCGGTCCCGGTGATGTTGCGCGCGTGGAAGCCGGTGGCCAGCAGCATCACCACGGTGAGCGCCGGCACCGCGAACTTGGCGATGGTGATGCCGAGGTTGACGTGCGCGAACAGCTTGACGCCGAACCAGTTGACGGCGACGAAGACGGCCATGAACCCGAGCCCCAGTAGCACGCCGACCGGGGTCAGCCGGCCGCCGCTGAACAGGCCGGGGACGTACTTGCTCATGTACTGGAGCATCGCGGCCGACTCGCTGGGCGGGTTGGTGGCGTAGGCGATCCAGATACCGATGCCCACCAGGGTCGCCACCAGGCGTCCCGAGGTGTGCAGCGGCCAGCGGACCAGTCCGCCGGCCTCCGGCATGGTGGCGCCCAACTCCACCATGACCAGCGCGATCAGGACCAGCGCGCCGCCGCCGACCACCCAGGTGATCATCGAGGCGGGGCCGGCCGCGGCGGCGGCGTGCATCGGGCTGAGCAGCCAGCCCGAGCCGATCACCCCGCCGAAGGCGATGGCGGTGAGTTGCCAGAAACCGAGATGGCGGCGGAACCGGTGCTCCTGCGACGAGGCACGGTCACCGGTGGCGTGGCTTGTCATGTACGTCCACTACCCAGTTCCCGCCCACCCTCACCACCCGTTCGGCCGGGTGCGCACTTCGCCCGTTCGCCCGGCCGTCACCGACCGGTCGCCCTGCTTCCACTCACCGGACAGCAGCAGTCGGACAGCTGACGGATCAGCGGCTGACGCAGTTGTTCCCGAAGCCGGGCGCCAGGCCGCCGAGGCCGTCCAGCGACCCGCAGGCAGCGGCGCCGGTGGCGCAGGCGAACGCGATGCCGCACAGGGCGGCGGTGACGAGCAGGACGTTACGGGCATAGCTCACGGCAGGGTTTCCCTTTCGGACGGTCGAGACTGCCCTGTACAACGCGGGCACCCGCACACCCGCCACCCCCACCCGCGAGAACCACTCCTTTGGCCCACACCGCCGACTCCGTGCGGCCCTGCTGGAGACTCAGGCCCGCGGAACCCCGGCAGCTGCAAATCCGCCGATCTCCTGCTCCAGCAGTTCGGCCAGCCGCAGCGGGGTGCGGTCCTCGAACATCGGGCCGACGATCTGCACCCCCACCGGCAGACCCTCGGGGGACCGGCCCGTCGGTACGGCGGTGGCGGGCAGGCCGGGCATGGTGGGCAGACCGGCCCAGACGAGCTGGTCGAAGTACGGGTACCCGACGCCGTCGATGTCGATCCGGCGCTCCAGCGGATTGGGGTTGTGGTCGTGCGGGAACGCGGGAGTGGGCGTGACCGGACACACCACGGCGTCGAACCCGGCGAAGAGCTGCCGCCAGCGGTGGCGGTGGAGTTCGCGGCCGTTGTTCACCGCGATCCAGTCGAGGTGGCTGAGCACCATGCCGCGCAGCCGCGCCGCGTCGAGGCTCCGGTCGTCCGGGCCGAGGGCGGCCGCGCGGGTCCGCAGCTGCTCCTGCGCCTCGACGGGAAAGTGTGCGGTGGAGCCGGAGAACAGCAGTTGGGTGTAGATCGAAGCGGCTTCGACCAGATCGGGCAGCAGCGGACTGTGCCGTTCAACGCGGGCGCCGCCGGCGGCAAGCGCGTCGGCGACCCGGTCCACACCCGCCCGCACGGCGGCCCCGGTCGGAATGAGCGGATGCTCGTCGAGGACCAGGACCCGGAAGTCCCTTAGCCGCTGGTGGCGCGCCGGCGGCAGGTTCAAGGCGTACGCCACGCCGTGCGTCAGCGGGTCCGGTCCGGCCATGACGTCCAGCAGCAAGGTGAGGTCGCGGGCGCTGCGCGCCATCGGGCCGACGACCGCGAGGTCGAGGTCGACCGGCAGCGCCGGGGCGTGCGGCGGGACCATGCCCCGGTTCGCGGCAAGGCCGAGTGACGGCTTGTGGGCGTAGACACCGCAGAAGTGTGCCGGGGTGCGCAGCGAACCGGCGATGTCGGAGCCGATGGACAGCGCGCCGAATCCGGACGCCAGGGCCGCCGCCGAGCCGCCGGAGGACCCACCCGAGGTGCGGGCGGGGTCCCACGGGTTGGTGGTGGTCCCGTAGATCTCGTTGAAGCTCTGGATGTCCTGCAGTCCCAAGGGCACGTTGGTCTTGCCGAGGATCACCGCGCCCGCGCCCCGGAGCCGCGCCACCTGCACCGCGTCCTCGGCCGGCCGGTGGTCCCGGTGCTGCGGCATGCCCCAGGTCGTGGGCAGCCCGGCGACGTCGTAGCACTCCTTGACCGTCACCGGAATGCCGAGCAGCGGCCGGTCCTCACCACGGGCCCGCGCCCGGTCGGCGGCGCGCGCGGCGGCCCGGGCCCGGTCGAAGTCCGGCACGCAGATCGCGTTGACCGTCCTGTCGTCCCGTTCGATCCGGGCGATGGCCTCGTCGGTCAGTTCCGCCGAGGACACCTCACCGGCCCGCAGGGCAGCCACGAGTCGTTCTGCTGTCTGAAAGCTCAGTTCCATGGGACGGACCGTACGGGGCCCGCGAACCAGCCACGAAATGCCTTTCCGCGCAATGGAATCGAGGGGACGGACCGAAGCCCGCGCCGTCGCCGGCAATGTCGCGGTTCTGTACCGGGCTGCTCCGGGATTGAGGGCTTCCGCTGTGTCCGGTGCAGGATGTGCCGGAGTCGGATGATCACGGAGACGGGGACAGGATGCACACTCGGAGCGCCGAGGACAGCGACGGAAGCGGACCGCTGCTGCGGCCCGCCTGCTGGCTGATGGTGGTGTTCACCGTCCTGTTGACCGGTGTCGCCCTGCTGCTGGCCGTTGCCACGGAGTTCCTCCTGTGGGTGCAGGATCCGGCCGACACCGGGCACTACGGCCTCTACCTCCACACCTCGAACTGGTGGGCCGTCGTCCTGGGGCTCTCCGGGATCCTCTGTGTGTGGCTCCGGAGGCGGGAGCGGAGGTGGGGGCGCTCCGTGTGGATCCTGATCGCCTGTGATCTGGGCATGCTGCTCGCGGTCCTCTGGCCGGTCCAACTGCTGCTCGGGGGAGTGGCGTTCGCGGCACGGGGCGTGCCCTGGAGGGGACGGCGATGGTGGCACGGGGCGGTCGCGCTGGCCGGGGCCGGTGCGGCCGTCGCCGGGTCGCTGTGGGGATACACCGGGTACGAGGCCGACCAGCCGTGGCGCGGAGCGCCGACCAATCTGGTGTTCACCGGGATCTGGCGCAGCGGGGACGGCGGGACGCTCCGCCTGGACCGGGACGGCCGATTCACCACCCACGGGGCGGATCCGATGGGCGTCGCCGTCGGTGACTGGCCGGACAGACTGACGAACGCCGAGGGAACCTGGGCGGTGGGCATCGGTGCGGAGGGAAACCTGCTGATCGACCTCACCCCGACCGGTGACGGGCTCGACGGCGCCGACCCGGTGCACCTGTGGCTCGCCGGGGCCCGGGTGCCGTCGTCCCTCATCGCCGAGAACGACGCGTCCGTCTTCGACGACGCGATGCCCGGATTCCATCGTTGAGCCGACCCGGCAACCGGTCCTCCACCGGGTCCGGCGAACGTGTGCGAAAGAAGAAGATTCGTGTGGAACCGGGTGGTGGGAAGTGACGTCTCATCCTTTGCACAGCGAGCACACACTGCCGAGGCACGGTGTTCGGCCGGGGGGATATGAAGCCGGCGGTGCATTCGTCAACATCTGAGCCATTGAGGGGTACCGTCATGCGTTTCTCCACCCGATTCACCCGTATCGCCACGGCCGGTGCGCTGGCCGCCGGAATCTGCCTGGGCACCGCCGGTATGGCGTCGGCGGCCGTGCCCGCCGTCTCCAGCCACCAGGCGGTCGCCCACGCCTCGATCAGCGCCCACGCCAACCGGACCTCGGTGGGCGCCTGGCAGCAGCTGGTCATCTCCGGCAGCACCGCCCACATCACGGCCGGGACCCGCCTGACGCTGCAGCAGCTGCACGGCCGTACCTGGGTCTCGCTGCCGGCGGTCACCACCGTCACCCGCAGCGGCGCCTTCACGCTGCGCGCCGAGCTGGGCCTGAAGGGCGCCGAGCAGCTCCGCCTCGTCGGCGCCGGCGTGGTCTCCAACACCCTCACCGTGACGGTGCGCTGACCGGACGCGGAAGTGATCACTGAAGGGATCGCTTCAAGGATCACTTCTCCAGCAGTACGAGCACGAATGGTGTGGATCGACGGGAATTCTCACTCCTGCCACGACGGCGTGACCGTCGATCCACCGTCCACACGGGTCCGGTGTGATGCCCTGCACGGCGCAGGGCATCACACCGGACCCGTCGGCACAGGTGAATGCGGGAGAGAAGGCGCGATCGACCGGGGAATTCGCCGCGCGCGCGTCCGGCGGAAAGTGGTCGGACGGCGGTGCCGGCAATGACGGCGAACGGGGCGCCGAACGGGTCGAGCAGCATCGCGAGCCGGCCCGCCCCCGGGGTGTCGACGGCCGGGACGATGGCGGTGGCACCCAGCTCCTGGGCCCTGGCCACGGTCGCGTCGCAGTCCTCCACCTCGAAGTACGGGCGCCATTCGCTGGTCGATCCGCGTCGCAGGTGCTCGGCCGGGAGTTGCATGATGTCGCCGTGCACGGTCCGCTCGCCGCCGCCGGGGGGTCCGGCGGGGGTGTAGGCGATTCCCGCTCCCGAGCCCATGGTCAGATCCCGGGTGTCCCACGACAGGACGGTGCGGTAGAAGTCCTTCGCCGCCGCCGCGTCGGTGGTGCAGAGCTCGATCCGGCTGACGCTGCCGGGCCTGTCGACCAGTTCCAGGCCGTCCGTGTCCCCGGGTTCCCACACGGCGAACTCGGCGCCCGTCGGGTCGGTGAGGCCGGCCGTCCGCCCGGCGGTGAAGACCTGTGTCGGCGGGACGCGGACCGAGCCGCCTGCCTGCTCCACGGCCCCGGCGGTGGCGTCGGCGTCCACGGTGCGGAAGTACGGCGTCCACGCGGAGGCCGCGCCCTCCTCGGTCGGCGGGCCGACGGTGCCCACTGTTCGGCCGTCCTGCTGCAGGAAGCCGTAGCCCCGGCTTCCGGCCCTGCCGACCGGAACCGCCGGCCGAACACGCCCTGGTAGAAGGCGACGGCCGCGTCGATGTCGGGTGTTCCCGGGTCGAGCCGGTTCAGCCCGCCCGGAACCGGTGCGGAGGTCAGCATCCGGTGCCCCTGTCGCGTGCGTCGTGCCTCCCGGGGACGGCAGCCCCGGGAGCTCCGGCCCAGGGTGGCAGCAGGCGCGGCCCGGCCGCAGCGCGCAACGCGGAGCGCGCAACTCGGGGCGCAGGGCGCAGGGCTCAGGGCCGGGTCCGCAGTCGGACCGAGCGGTCGCGGACCCGACCCGGTCGCGCAGTGTTCACCATTCCCACCTGGCGGCGTCTTGGTTTGTACATCGACAATCGCGCCTGGCCCACGATCAACATCGCTGGGCCGAGTACCCGTACCTTCCGGCACTCGCTGCCCCTTTGAGGAGTAGTCATGCAACGCAGTCCTGAGCGGCCCGGCCGTCGGCCTCTGGTCTCCCGGATCGGATGGCCTCTGGCACTGGCGGCTTCGGCGCTGGTCGCCGCCGCCGTCGCGTTCCAGCCGCACGGCTCTGACCCGCAGGTGAAGCTCGCCGCCAGCACCGTGCCGACGCCTTCGCACGTGGTGGTGGTGATGGAGGAGAACCACTCCTTCAGCGACATCATCGGCAACACGGCCGACGCGCCGTACATCAACAGCCTGGCGTCCCAGGGCGCGTCGATGACGAGCTACTACGGCATCACCCACCCCAGCGACCCGAACTACCTGGCCCTGTACGCCGGCAGCACCTTCGGCCTGACCGCCGACGAGTGCCCGCTGGCCGAGGGGAACACCGCCAACCTCGGCTCCGAACTCCTCGGGGCGGGCGACACCTTCGTCGGCTACTCCGAGGGCCTGCCCTCGACCGGCTCGCAGACCTGCTCCTCGGGCGAGTACGCCAGCAAGCACTCGCCCTGGGTGAACTTCACCAACGTCCCCGCCGCCGACCAGCAGCCCTTCAGCGCGTTCCCCAGCTCCTCGAACTACGCGAGCCTGCCGACGCTCTCCTTCGTCATCCCGAACCTGGACGACGACATGCACGACGGCACCATCCAGGAGGGGGACACCTGGCTCCAGAACAGCCTCTCCTCCTACGCCACCTGGGCCAAGACCCACAACAGCCTGCTCGTCGTCACCTGGGACGAGGACGACTACACCGAGAGCAACCAGGTCCCGGCGATCATCGTCGGCCAGGGCGTCACCCCCGGCACCTACGACGAGACCGTCAACCACTACAACCTGCTGGCCACCCTGGAGGCCATGTACGGCCTGGGCCAGGTCGGCGGCAGTGCCGGGCTCTCCCCGATCACCGACATCTGGAGCGGCGGCAGCACCGGCACGGCGAACACCGTCACCGTGACCAACCCCGGCGCCCGGACCGCCACCGTCGGCACCGCCGCCTCGCTCCAGCTCGGCGCCACCGACTCGGCCTCGGGCCAGACCCTGACCTACACCGCCTCGGGCCTGCCCGCCGGACTCTCGATCAGCAGCAGCGGCCTGATCTCCGGCACCCCCACCACCTCCGGCACCGATGACGTCATCGTCACCGCGACCGACACCAGCGGCGCCACCGGCTCCGCCGCCTTCGCCTACAGCGTCAACCCCGCCACCGGCGCCGACACCGTCACCCTGACCAACCCCGGCAGCCAGACCGGCACCGTCGGCGCCGCCGCGTCGGTCCAGATCACCGGCACCGACTCCAACTCCGGCCAGGCGCTGGCCTACACCGCCACCGACCTCCCGCCCGGCCTCTCCATCGGCTCGGCCAGCGGCCTGATCTCGGGCACCCCCACCACCGCCGGCAGCTACGACGTCACCGTCAACGCCGACGACACCACCGGTGCCACCGCCGGCACCACCTTCACCTACACCGTCGACGCCGCCACCGCCACGGACCTGTCCGGCACCTCCGTGCTGACGGTCTCCGGTCAGGCGCTGGACGACCTCAACTACTCCAGCAGCTCGGGCACCCAGATGGTCACCCGCTCGGTGGACGGCAACACGGACGAGGACTGGCAGCTCTCCCAGAACAGTGACGGGAGCTACGCCCTGGTGAACGGCTCGTCGGGGCTGTGCCTGGACGTCAAGGGCTCCTCCACCAAGGCCGGGGCCGAGATCATCCAGTCGACCTGCACCGGCAGTGCGGCCGAGAGCTGGGTCTTCACCCCGGCGGCCGGCGGCGGCTACACCGTCGCCGCCGAGGTCAGCGGACTCCCGATGACCACCGCCTCCACCGCCAAGCACTCCCCGGTGACCCAGCAGGCGGCCAGCACCTCCGCCCTGCAGACCTGGACGCTCCAGTAGTGCACCGGCCCTCGGCATCCGGACGGATGCCGAGGGCCGCCAGCAGCACGAACCAGTCGTGGACCGGGTCGCCGTCACCGCTCCGCGCGCCGCTCCGCTAGGGGCGATGGGCGGCGACGAGGGGCATGAAGAGGTCGTCCACGATCGCGAGGACCCGCTCCGGGGGGATCGGCTTGTAGGTCATCAGCATCTCGTGGCGCATCAGGTCGAACGGCATGGCCAGGACGGCCGGGGGGATGCGGTCGAGGTCGATCTCGCCACGCTGGTGCGCCCGGACGAAGATCTGGTCCGACGACAGCGGACGGTCGGCCATGATCTTCTCGCGGACCTCGGCCGGGGTCAGGCCGGTGCTGGCCAGCAGGCCCGAGAAGGTGGCGCTGACGATGGTGGCGAAGCCGACCCGCAGGCCGCTGGTGTTGTTGAGCAGCGCGATCAGGTCGTCGCGCAGGTCGCCGGTGTCGGGGATGTCGACGGGGTGCGTCGTGCCGTAGTGGCGGATGGCCGCGAGCACCAGGTCGTCCTTGTTGGGCCAGCGGCGGTACAGCACCGCCACGCCCGTCCTCGCGCGGGCCGCGACCGACTCCATGGTCAGTCTGGCGAAGCCGACCTCGACGAGGTCCTGCCACGCGGCGTCCAGCAGCGCGGCCTCCAGTTCCTCCCCGCGCCGCCGTTGCCGGGTCCGTTGTGCCTGCTCCGTCATGCCGACCAGGATAGCGGCTCGCGAAAAATAAGAGAGGCTTGCACTCCTTAATGGCCCGCCCTACTCTCAATAAGAGAAGAGTTCATATCTTATGGAGGAGAGTGGCGTGGCAGCGACACCAGCGAAGCCCGCAGCCGAGAAGCTGGACCCGGCAGTGGTCAAGACCGCTCTGATCCTCATCGTCGGCGGCATGGCCGTCGTCTTCGACACCACGATCGTCAGCGTCGCCCTGCACACGCTCTCGGCGAAGCTGGACGCCTCGGTCAGCACGATCCAGTGGGTCACCACCGGCTACCTGCTGGCACTCGGCATCGCGGTGCCGCTCAGCACGTGGGGCCTGCAGCGGTTCGGCGGCAAGCGGCTGTGGATCTTCTCCCTCGCCGTCTTCCTCCTCGGCTCGGTCGGCTCCAGCCTCGCCTGGAACGTCGACTCGCTCATCGGCTGGCGGGTGGTGCAGGGCCTCGGCGGCGGCCTCATGCTCCCGCTGATGAGCACGCTCATCTTCCAGGCCGCCGGCGGCAGGTCGCTCGGGCGGCTCGTGACCTACGTCGCGCTGCCGGCGCTGCTCGGCCCGGTCCTGGGCCCGGTGATCGGCGGTGCCATTCTGACGCACCTGAGTTGGCGGTTCATGTTCTGGGTGAACGTGCCGTTCTGCGTCGTCGGCATCCTGCTCGCCTGGCGTCACCTGAACGTCGACGAACCCGCCCGCCCGGGCCCTGCGGCCGCCGGGCGGAGGCTCGACGTACCGGGACTGCTCCTGATCGCGCCGGGCACCTCGGTCGTCCTGCTCGGCCTGGCCAACGCGGGCACCGCCGGCGGGTTCGGCCACCCGGACGTGATCATCCCGCTCGTGGTCGGCGCCGCGCTGCTCGCGGCCTTCGCCGGCTACGCGCTGCGCACCAGCAGCCCCCTGGTCGAGGTCCGGCTGCTGGCCAAGCGGTCGGTCGGCTCCTCCAGCGCGGTGCTGTTCTTCTCCGGCTTCTCGCTGTACGGAGCGATGCTCCTGCTGCCGCTGTTCTACCAGGAGGTGCGCGGCACCACCGCGCTCGCCGCCGGAGTCATGCTCGTTCCGCAGGGGATGGGCACCCTCCTGTCCCGCACGATCGCCGGCAGCAGGATCGACCGGTTCGGCTCGCGCGCCATCGCGCTGGTCGGTTTCGCCGTCGTCGTGGCGGCGACCGTCCCGTTCGCCATGGCCGGACCGCACACCAACGCCTGGCTGCTCGCGCTGTGGATGGTCATCCGAGGCTTCGGACTCGGGGCGGTGACCATGCCGGTGATGGTCGCCGGCTACATCGGCCTGGACAAGCAGCAGATCCCGCACTCCAGCGTGCTCACCAGGACCGCACAGCAGATCGGCGGCTCGTTCGGCACCGCCGTCCTGGCGGTGATCCTCGAAAGCGCCGTCGCCGCGCACCCGGCCTCACTGGCGGACGCCTTCCACGTGGCGTTCTGGTGGTCCGTGGGCTTCTCCGCCATCGCCGTGCTGCTCTGCCTGTGGCTCCCCGGCGTCCAACCGGCGGCCCGGGCCGATCGCGACAACGACCCTGCCCGGCGCGCCGATTCCGTCAAGGCCTGAGCGAACGGCGGGGCGGGAGCGGGGCCGGGTGCACCGCCCCTCCCGCCCGCTCGGGGACCGGTCCGTGCCTCGGTCCGGGCCTCGGCGCTGCGCACCCGCTAGTGGTGGGCCAGCGAGTCCGCGCCCCGGTAGCCCTCCGGGACCCCGTTGAGCAGGATGATGTCACCCTCGATGCTGTTGGTGCGCAGCGCGGTGATCTCCTGGTAGGCGGGGGAGTGGTACCAGCCGTGCGCCTGCTCCCGGTCGGGGAACTCGATCAGGATCGCGCCCGGCCCCCAACTGCCCTCGACGACCGTGAAGTCGTCGCCGTGGGCGCGGAACCGCCCGCCGAACGGGTCGAGGGTGGCGTCGATGCGCTGGAGGTACTCGACCACCTCCGCGTTCGGCTGGGCGGGGACGGAGCGGACGTGCATCAGGGCGTAGGCGGTCATGGAGAACTCCTTCGTCGGTGTGGTGCGGCGGGGCCGTGCTGACGGGTACGACACTACGAAGAGGCAGCCGACGGGGAATCAGTCAGCCATAGGTACTTTCCGCGGATCGACCGCAGCGGCGGACCGTGATCCCGTTCCGCTCACCCGGCGTGACCGCCCCGGGCTGCTGTCGGTGATCTGTGCGAGGATCACCGCCAGGGCGGCGCTGCCCATCGCCGTGGGAGCGCACGGCCCCGGCAGGTAGGCGTTCGGACGTTCACGGGGGTCATCGTGTGCACGGTGTTCGTCAGTATCGAGCCGTCCTCGGCCGTTCCGGTCCTGCTCCTCTCGGTCCGGGACGAGTACCTCGGCCGGCGGTGGCTGCCGCCGGAGCACCACTGGCCGTCGCGGCCCGGTCTCGCCGGCGGCCTTGACCTGGTGGCGGGCGGAACCTGGCTCGCGGTCGACCCGGGCCGCGAGCCGGCGGACGGACCCGTGGCCGCGTGCCTCCTCAACGGCTTCGGCCCCACGGCGCCGCCGGAGATCCGGCTCTCCCGTGGAGAGCTGCCGCTCATCGCCGCGAGCACCGCCGGGCTCGACCGCATCGAGCCGGAGCGGTACGACCCGTTCCACCTGGTCCTGGCCCGGTCGACCGGGGTGCGGCTGCTGAGCTGGAGCGGGAACAGGCTGGAGGACCGCGAACTGCCGCCCGGTCTCAGCGTCGTCCTCAACGACGGGCTGGAGGGACGGGCGGAGAACCGGACCTCCTCGCCGCAGGTCAGCGCGATGATGACCGCCCGCGCGGAACACTTCCGGGCCCGGCTGGAAACCGTGGCGCGCCCGGAGCCGGTGGACGGTCCGACCGAGGAGGCATGGGGCGATTGGTTGCCGATCGCCTGCGGCGACGGCCTGGGCCTCGACGATCCGGCCGCCCTGATCCAGCGCCGGGACTTCGGTGACGGGCGGATCTGGGGCTCGACCTCGATCGCCCTGATCGCACTGGCGCCCTCCGGCGCGCGGTACGACTTCAGCCCGGCACCGAGCAGCGGATCCTGGCGCAGGATCGACCTGGCTCCCGGTGGGGCCCAGGTCGAGCGGGAGAGCCGCGTCGGGAGGGGGCCGGCCGCCGGAGCGCCGTAGGGTCGTGCCGTGGACGACTTTGCGGAGCGGGACGCCTCGTCGGCGGGGCTGCCCACCGGGGAGGTCGCCCGGCGCCTCGGTGTCTCGCCGGTGACGCTGCGCTCCTGGGAGCGCCGCTACGGGCTGGGGCCGGCCGACCGTGCGGACGGGCGCCATCGCCGGTGGACCGGTGCGGACATCGCCCGGCTGGCGGTGATGTGCCGGCTGACCGCGGACGGTGTCCCGCCCGCGGAGGCGGCCCGGCTGGCCGCGGGGCCGCCGGCCGGATCCGGTGCGGAGACGGCGCCCGAAGCACCCGGCGCTGCCGGGCGGCAACCTGCGGGGGACGGCGGAGCCGGTGGCCGGGCCCGGGCCCGGGGACTGGTGCGAGCCGCGGAGCGGCTCGACGGGCCTGCGGTGGCGCAGTCGCTGCGCCGGGCCGTCGCCGAACTGGGGATCCTGGCGGCCTGGGAGGACGTGATGACGCCCGCGCTGCGCGCAGCGGGCCGCAGCTGGGTGGCGTCGGGCGAGCGGTACGTGGCGGTGGAGCACCTGCTGTCCTGGCATGTCTCGGCAGCGCTGCGGCAGGCCACCGACTGCCCGGCCGTGCCGGGGCCGCCGGTGCTGCTGGCGGCCGTACCGGGGGAGCGGCACTCGCTGCCGCTCGACGCCCTGGCCGCCCTGCTGTCGGAGCGCGGCGTGGGCTTCCGGACGTTCGGCGCGGCGGTTCCGGCCGAGGCACTGCTGGAGGCCTGTCGACGCCTCGGCCCGGCCGCCGTGCTGCTGTGGTCGCAGACGACGGCGACCGCCGACGCGGGGCTGCCGCGTGCGGTACTTGGCGGCCGCTGGGGCGTCTCCGGTTCCCGGCGGCACCCGGTGCTGCTGCTGGCCGGGCCCGGGTGGCGGGCGGGCTCGGCACCCGCCGGATGCCTGCGCCCGAGGAGCCTGTCCGCCGCCCTGGCCCTGCTCACGGGCCTGCGCCTGCCGCAGCCCGGCGTGGGCGCGTCGACCGGGCCGGAGGCGCGGTAGCGGCAGCTGTGGCCGTCGGCTAGGGGCGGCTGCCGCGGAACCGGCTCAGGCCCTGGTCGAGCTGTACCAGGGGCTCGGGGTAGTCGAGTTCGGCCCGGAGCGCGCGCGGGAGCTTCCAGGGTTCGTGGACGGCCGGCGCCGCCAGCCGGGACAGTTCGGGCAGCCAGCGGCGGACATAGGCGCCGTCCGGGTCGTAGCGCTTGGCCTGGGTGACGGGGTTGAGGACCCGGTTGGGGCGGGTGTCGGTGCCGGTACCGGCGACCCACTGCCAGTTGAGCTGATTGTTGGCCACGTCGCCGTCGACCAGGAGCGACAGGAAGTACCGGGCTCCGGCGCGCCAGTCCAGGTAGAGCGTCTTGCAGAGGAAGCTCGCGGCCAGCAGCCGGCCCCGGTTGTGCATCCACCCCTCCTGCCGGAGCTGGCGCATCGCGGCGTCCACGATCGGATAGCCGGTGCGGCCCTGCTGCCAGGCCTCCAACTCCTCCGGCGCGTCGCGCCAGTCGTCGCTCCGGGTGCGGTAGTCGTGCGCGGCGGCGTCGGGTCGGGCGGCGAGGACCTGGTGGTGGAAGTCCCGCCAGGCGAGCTGGCGTTCGAAGGCTCTGGCCCCGGGGCTGGTACGGGCGCGGGCGGCCTGGACCAGCTCGGTCGGCGAGAGGCAGCCGAAGTGGAGGAAGGGCGAGAGCCGCGAGGTCAGATCGTCGGCGAGGGCGTCGTGTCCCTCCTCGTAGCCGTCGATACGGTCGCCGTACCAGGCGTTCCAGCGCCTGCGGCCCTCGCTCTCCCCACCGGACATGAGCAGCGGCGACAGCAGCCCGGGCCCGGGGCGTTCCGGCAGCGGGGCGGAAGGAACCCCGGCGGGGGTGCCCAGCCGCCGGGGTGCGGGCAGCGGATCGCGCAGCCGCTGCCCCGCCCACTGGCGGAAGTACGGGGTGAAGACCGCGTAGTGGTGCGAGCCCGCCGGTGTCACCGCGCCGGGCGCCACCGCGGTCACCACCTGCTCGTGGACCACCAGCCGGACCCGGTACGAGGCCAGAACCGCCCGCAGCCGCTGCTCACGGGCGCGGGCGAACGCCGTGTGACCGGCCGCGACGTGCACCTCCTGAGCACCGGTCAGGCCGGCCAGCCGGGCCGCCTCGACGGCCGTCCCACCGTGGCGCAGGACGAGTCGGCTGCCGCGTTCGCGCAGCGAGGCGTCGAGGTCGGCCAGACTGTCGGCCAGGAAGGCCGCGCGGTTGGGGACGCCGAAACCGACCGCGGCAATCGCCGGGTCCTGCACGAAGAGCGGGATCACCTGGTCGGCTCCGTGGGCCGCTGCGTGGAGGACGGGATTGTCCCGGACCCGCAGATCGCTGGTGAACAGGCAGATACGGACGTTCATCGAGTGGCTCCAGGTCGTCTTCCGGGCGTGGCGCTGCGGCGGTGGCGGCGCAGCGCGGGAGGTTCCGTACGTTCCAGGTCGTTCGGTCGGTCGGTCGGTCGGTCGGGTCGCGCCGGGCCGCCGTCCGGAACGGAGGTGCTGCCAGTGTTCGACGGGCAGTCAACGCTGCTCCCGCACAGCCTGGTTGGCGATGTTGCGGACCATGCCGCCGAAGACGAGGGCGTGGAACGGGGCCACGCTCCACCAGTACAGGTGCCCGGCCAGCCCGCGCGGATGGAACAGTGCGCGCTGCTGGTAGCGGCAGCTGTGCGGACCGTCCGGCTGGACCCGCAGCTCCAGCCAGGCCAGGCCGGGGAGGCGCATCTCGGCCCGCAGCCGCAGCAGCCGGCCCGGTTCGAGCTCCTCGACGCGCCAGAAGTCGAGGGAGTCGCCGACGCGGAGCCGGTGGGGGTCCCGGCGTCCGCGCCGCAGTCCGACTCCGCCCGCGAGCCGGTCCAGCCAGCCGCGCAGGGCCCACGCCAGTGGGAAGGAGTACCAGCCGTGCTCACCGCCGATGCCCTCGACGACCCGCCACAGGGCGTCGGCGCCGGCGTCCACCGTCACCTGCCGGGTGTCCTGGTAGAGGCTGCCGCCGCTCCAGCCGGGGTCGGTGGGCAGCGGGTCGCTGGGCGCGCCGGGGATCGAGGCGGAGGACCAGCGGGTGGCGACGTCGGCGTCCCTGATCCTGGTCAGCGCGAGGCCGACCGCGTCGTCGAAGCCGAGCAGGCCCTGCGGCGGGTCCGGGATCCAGCGGGCGATGTCGTGCTCGTGGACGACGACCTCGTGCCGGAGCGACTCCACCAACGGGCGCGCGATCCCGGCCGGGACGGGGGTGACGAATCCGACCCAGAGGCTGGACAGGGCCGGTGTCAGCACCGGAACCGGGATCACCACCCGGCGCGGCAGGCCCGCGACGCGGGCGTAGCGGAGCATCATCTCCCGGTAGGTCAGCACCTCCGGTCCGCCGATGTCGAAGCTCCGGTTCACCTCGTCCGGCAGTCGGGCGGCGGCCACCAGGTAGCGCAGTACGTCGCGGACGGCGATGGGCTGGATCCGGGTGCCGACCCAGCGCGGGGTGACCATGGCGGGCAGGCGCTCCGTCAGGTACCGCAGCATCTCGAAGGAGGCGGAGCCCGAGCCGAGGATGACCGCAGCCCGCAGCTCGACCGTGGGCACGCCGCTGCTCCGCAGGATCCGCCCGGCCTCGGCGCGGGAGCGCAGGTGGGGCGAGAGCCGGTCGGTGGGGACGCCCCTGGGCAGCAGCGCACCCAGGTAGACGATGCGGTGCAGCCCGGCGCGGGCCGCCGCCCGGGCGAAGTTGCGCGCGGTCTCGGCCTCGGTCCGCTCGAAGCCGGGCCCGGTACCCAAGGAGTGCACCAGGTAGTAGGCGGCGTCGATGCCGGCGAAGGCCCCCTCGAGGGAGGCGGGGTCCGCCAGGTCGGCGCGCCGGACCTCGACCTGCCCGAACCACGGCTGGTCGCGGAGCTTCGCGGGTTCGCGACTCAGGCAGTGGACCTGGTGGCCCGCCTCCAGCAGCTCGCGGACCAGCCGTCCGCCGATGTAGCCGGTCGCCCCGGTCACCAGCACACGCATCGGCGCGGTGCTCGGGCGGACGGAGCGCGCGGACTCCGGAAGCGTCATCTCCGACTCCTCCCGCCCGCGATCGCCATGTCCTGCGACAACCCTGGAACGTCGGCGCTGCGCCCGCCACCCGCATCGTTGCTGCATCGAAAAACCGACCGGGTGCTCGACCGCGAAGACGCTGTTCCCGGCGGCCCGGAGCCGGCGCAGCGCCGTCAGGAGGAGTTCGGTGCCGCTCGGTCGGCAGGGCCATTCGAGGAGCCGGAATCTACAGGGGCCGACACGACTCAGGGTCGGGGCACCAGCGACGCGTGCAGCGCCTCGAACAGGTCGCAGAGTTCCGCGGTGTCGATCGGATCGATCTCCAGCTGCAGTTGGCACACGTCGTCGTCGCCGTTGGGGGTCAGGCGCACGAGGAAGGCGAAGCCGCCCCCGACCGGCTCTGCGGTCAGGGCCAAGGGGTTGTTGCGGCCGGGGGTCACCGCCTCGGTGAATCGGCGGCCCGACGGAGCACGCAGGTGGGAGAGCATCCGCGCGGCGAAGTCCGCAGCCTCGGAGTTGCTGAGGCAGGCGCTGAAGTCGGCTGTCAGCCGGGCGCACCAATCGGCGGTGACCTGCCAGTCGTCCCCGCCGTTCTGGACCAGCTCCAGCCAGGCTTCGTCGTCACCGAGGCGTATCCGTGGTCTTTGCATGGTCGCCTTCCGACGTCTTCTGCCAGGGATTCATGATCCTGCAAGGGCGAACTCCGCGAAGCCGTGGCCCGGCCGGCGGTACCGGCGGCGGCGGGTTCATCCGCCCGCCAGTGGCAGCAGTCGGAGGAACAGCACCTCGGGTCGGGCGCGCAGATCCACCACCTCGTCCAGTTCCTCCACCTGGCGGTCGCCGACCAGCAGGAAGAAGCCGTTGGCGCGGAAGGCCCGCTCGGCGAGGTCCGCCTGCTGTTCGCGGTCCTGCGGTGGGGCGTCCGGGAAGCGGCCGGCGAACTCCTCACGGGCGCGGAGGCGTATCAACTCCCGTGCGGTCATGGACTGCGGGACGTCGGGGACCTCGATCGCGGCGACGGCCGCACCGCCGACCGTCTCCGTTCGCAGGATTACCGTGGCCATCAGCTGTTCCTCCTGATCTGGGCCAGGATCGACGGGTCGCTGATCTTCGTGTCGGCGGCGAGCAGCGCGGCCTTGCTGAGGATCAGCGACAGCCGCTCGTCCTCGAACGGGAGGAAGACCTTCGCCGGGCCGCTGCTTCGGGCCTGGACGATGCAGAGGTAGCCGCCGCTCGGCTCCATCAGCACGTTGGCCGAGCCCAGGTGGATCCGGTACGTGGCCAGCGCGCCGCGGACCACCAGGTAGCGGCCCTCCAGCGTGCAGTGCTTCGCCAGCCGGAGCCTCGGCAGGATCCGCTCCAGTGCCTCGCGGCGCACCTCCGCCGACGCGGTGAAGTGCTCGAACGCGGCACGCTGCCAGTACGCGGTGTGCCGTTCCCGGCCCCGGTCGGACCAGGTCGGATCGGCGGCTATGGAGGTGACCGCGACGAACAGGTCGACGTCCCGCATGGCCTCGCTGAACACCTGCGGCGGCACCTCCGCGAGCAGGGCGGCGCGCCACTGCCGCCCGTGCCGGCGCTCGAACCGCACCTGGTCGGTGGCGGCCAGCTCCGGGCTGTGCCGGAAGTCGTCCTCGGCCGGCTCGTGGTGGAACCGGACCCGCCACTGACCCTCGTCGAACTCGGCCCGGGCGTCGCCCTCGTAGCCGCCGTCGTGGCGGGAGAGGTAGTTCGCCTGCCACCCGCGTTCCTTCAGCAGCGCGTAGAGCTGCTGGTAGCGGACGATGTGCCCGGCGAAGCGGTTGGAGTACCCCTCCGTCGCCTCCTCGGCCGGCGTCAGCAGGTACACCTCCCGGAACGCCTGCTTGAACGGCTGCCGCAGCTCGGCCGTGACCAGGTGCTCGCGCCACCGGGCGGTCTCGTCCGCCGAGGCGCGCACCGGCTGCCACAGCCGTACCCGCAGCGGCTCGGTCTCCGGCTCCGTGCCGGGCGCGACCGCCGCCCACGCGCCGTCGCCGTCCTGGAACTCCCAGATCAGCCCGCGGCTGATGGACCCGGTGAGCGGGTGGTCCCGGTAGTAGCGGCACCACTCCTGGTACGGCCAGGAGCGGTCGGTGGAGAACAGCGCCTCCATCCTGGTCCGCTCGGCCGCCAGCGCCTTCCGCAGTTCCTTGACCGCGGCTTTGACCTCCGCCAGTTGTTCCCTGATCGCGGCCGGCGCGGTGGTGGTCGTCCGGCCGTCCGGCGCGGTGTAGCCGGCCCGCACGGTGGCGCCGCCGACCACGTCCACCCGGACCCGGTGGCCGGCCACCGTCCATTCCACCGTCCCGTCCGCCGACAGCCCGTGGTGCGGCACGCTGCGTTCCACCAACTGCGCCGGGGAGATGCCCAACCGCCCGGCGACCGTGGTCAGCGCGGTGTCGATCTGCTTGCGCAGGCCACGGTCCCTGATCGCGGACCGGAGCCGGTGCAGTGCCGCCATCGCCGCCGGATCGGCGATCTCGGCCAGGGAGTTGACGGCCGCGTTGGCGAGCTTGGGACTGTCCGTCATGCCCTGGCGGGGCAGTCCCACGCGCAGCGCCAGCGCGGTGAGCCGCGGCACCGTGGAGGCACCGCCGAGCAGCGCGGCCGCCCAGACCAGTCCGCGCGCCAGGTCGCCGTGCTCCACGCGGACCAGGCAGGTGTAGGAACGGCCCGGCCAGATCTCACCGACCGGCCCGCCCTCGGCCAGGGCGTCCAGCACCGCGGGCACCACTGCGGCCGCAGAGGCGGCCTCGACCAGGCGGAGGCACTCGCTCCGCCACCGCTGCGACGGCCGTGGCCCGGACAGTGCCACCAGATGACGGAGCAGCTCCGCGAAGGCCGGGGTGGGGTCCTGCTCGCGCAGCGGCGCGGCCCACGGGTCGTACGGGGGGATCATCCCCTCCGGGATCTCGGCCAGGTCCGCACGCGTCAGCAGCTCCTGCACCCGGCCGGTCAGTGACCGGCGCTTCACGGCGTCCACCTGAGCCGACGTCAACAAGGTGTACGCCTGTCGCAGCCACGGCGCGACGGCGCGGCACCCGTCGGGATCCAGCCGCTCCGCCGTGGCCAGGGCGCTGCGCAACCGGGCCGTCAGTTCATCCTGGCGCGACGCGTCGCAGGCATGCCGCAGCAGCTCCGCCACCTCGTCCGCCGACCATCCGCCCACCTGCGGCAGCACCGCCTCGACCGCGTCCCGGGCCCGCAGCGTGTCGGACGGGTCGAGCCCGTCCGCCAGCAGCAGGCACAGGAACGCGGCCCGGTGCTCCTCCTCCGTGCTCACCCTGAGCTGCTCGACCAGGCGCGACCACTGCTCCGCCGCCCGCGCCCGGTGCTCCTGGAAGGCCTCCTGCCCGGGCCGGTTCGACATGTCGAACCGTGGTTCCCCCCGGCGCGCGTCCAGGAAACCCACCACCCACGGCACCCGTGCTGCTGCGGCTGCCGCGACCCCGTCACCGTCGAACTCGTTCATGTCGTGGATGCTGCCAGGCCCCACTGACAGTCCGGCCGCCGGCGCCGGCGCCGCCGTTGCCGCGCGACACCGCTCTCACCGGTCGAGGGCGACCGCGTACAGGGCGAAGGCGAGCACGAGCACGCCCACCCGGAGGTAGTGGTAGCGGTTCCAGCGGCGCTCCTGCTGCCTCCAGTCGGCGGGCTTGCCCTCCCTGTCCCAGGTCTTGGCCCGGTTGTTGATCGGCACCAGCAGCAGCACCGACATGGCCACGCTCACCGCCAGCAGCGCGGTGGCCGCCGTGGCCGGCGGGGCGCCCGCGCCGCCCCAGGCCGCGGCGGCCCAGATCGCGCCGAGCACCGTCGAGCCGATGTACCAGTACGGCATGACGCCGCCGAGTACCCGGGCCCCGTCGCTGTGGGCGGCGGTACGGCTGTCGTCGGGGAGCCGGTCCAGGATCGGGTTGACGAACACCGCAACCGCGAACTCCACACCCACCATCATTCCGACCACGACGACCGTGACGACTGCCAATGCGTTCTGCACGACCCCTCCCCAGGGTTGTATCTAGCGGCGCTAGATTCTGGTTCGATGCTAGACATGTCAGTGCTCACTTGTCTAGCAATGCTAGAATTCCGGTATGTCTGCACAGGAACGCAAGGAGCGGGAGCGGGCCAACCGCCACCAGCTGATCGTCTCCACCGCCCGGGAGCTCGCCGAGGCCCAGGGTTGGGACGCGGTGACCACACGCAAGCTCGCCGAACGGATCGAGTACAGCCAGCCGGTCCTGTACAGCCACTTCCGGGGCAAGCGCGAGATCCTCGGGGCGGTCGCGCTGGAGGGCTTCACCGAGCTGACCGCTGTCCTGCGCGCGGCGGTGGCCGAGCAGCCCGCCGGCCGTCCGGCCGTGGCCGCGCTCGCCCGCGCCTACACCGACTTCGCCACCGGCAGTCCGGCGCTGTACGACGCGATGTTCAGCCTCGACAACGGCCTCCCCTTCGCCGCCGAGACCACCCCCGCGCCCCTGCGCGAGGGCTTCCAGGCCCTGCTGGGCCCGCTGGTGGCCTACGCGGGCCCGGACGAGGAGCCCGGCCTGTTCGTCGAGACCTTCTGGGCCGCGCTGCACGGCCTGATCACCCTCACCCGCGTCGGCCGGCTTCCCGCCGACCGGATCCCCGACCGGATCACCCTCCTGGTCAACCACTTCGTCGGCGCCGAGGAGCAGCGCGAAGGAGCGGGGTCTCCTGCGTCGTGACCGCCGGATCCGGTCTGCATCGACGGGTCCGTGTCCGCGACCACCTCTTGGGCGGACGGGAGCTCACCCCGCTCGGCTCGGAGCACTTCTACTGAGCGGTCCGGCCGTCGCCCGGACGTCCGTCGCCCGGACGTACCCGGCTCAGTGCGGACCGGAGTGCCTGGCAGTGTCCGGGCAGGGCGTTCCGCGTCAGTCGACGGACCGGTGCGCGCTCGGGCCGGGATCCGTGTCGACGTGGATGCAACCTCGCTCGGCGCGAAACGCGTTAGGTGGGTGTGGGCCACTCCACCTCGACAAAGGAGCCTTCTCATCGCCGCCTCGTCCACGAGGGTCACCTCCGAGTCCGCCGCGGCTCCGCTCGGCCCCCGGCTCCACGCGTTCCTCGGTCGGCTTCCCGGGGGCCGGTCGGTCCGGTGGATCGTGCTGGTCGCGGTCCTCTACACGTGCTCGCAGCTGCTCCTGGTGTCGCCCTCGATGCCCCTGGGCTGGGACGAGACGGTCTATGCGAGCCAGGTCTCGGCGCATGTGCCCGCCGAGTTCTTCAGCGCCCCGCGCTCGCGCGGAATCACCCTGCTGGTGGCCCCGGTCGCCCTGTTGACCCACTCGACGGTTGCGCTGCGGGTCTGCCTGTCGGTGCTGTCCGGGCTGGGCCTCCTCCTGGCGCTCCTGGCCTGGCGCCGGGTGCGGGACACCCGGGTACTCGCGCTGGCCGGAGGGCTGTTCGCGACGCTGTGGGTCACCGAGTACTACGGGCCGCAGGCGATGCCCAACCTCTGGATCGCCTTCGGCGGCCTCGCCGCCGTCGGTTGCCTCCTCGACGCGCTGCGGCGCCCGGCGGCTCGGGCGCCGCTGCTGGGCCTGGCGTCGGCGCTCGCCGTGGCGGCGCTGATGCGGCCCAGCGACGCGGCGTTCCTGGCGCTGCCGCTGCTGGTGGTGTCCCTGCTCCGGCGGCGGCTGTGGCTGCTGCTGGCCACCTGCGGCGGGTTCCTCCTGGGGAGCGCCGAGTGGATCGTGGAGGCCTACGTCAGGTTCGGCGGCATCGGCGGGCGGCTGCACGCCTCCAGCCTCAACGAGGGCGGGCTCGGGCTGCACTGGGCGGTGGGAGACGCGCTGCGCTCGCTGGACGGCCCGATCCTGTGCCGGCCGTGCACGGTCGGCTGGAACCACAAGCCGCTGGAACTGACCGTCTGGTGGCTGCTGCTGCCGGTGCTGGTGGTCGTCGGCGTCCTGGTCGAGCGGCGGGCCGGCCGACGCGGCGACGCGCTGCTGCCCTCGCTACTGCCCGCGTGGTGCGGATTCTCGGTGGCCTGCCCGTACCTGTTCATGATCGACTACTCGGCGCCGCGCTTCCTGCTGCCCGCCTACGCGCTGCTGCTGGTCCCGGCGGCGGCGCTGCTGGCCAGGCTGGCCGCCACGGCGGCGCGCCGGCGCCGGCCCTGGATGCTGCTCGTCCTGGGACTGGCCCTCGTGCTCCAACTCGCCGGTCAGTACTCGCAACTGGTCCCGGAGGTGGCCTACACCGTCGCCAGCCGCGCCGACCAGCCGTACGCGGTCCCGCAGCTCGCCCGGCTCGGACTCACCGGCACCTGCCTGCTCACCGGCGAGGACGCCGAGCCGATGGGCTACTTCACCGGCTGCCGCGCCGTGGAGATCGACGGCAACGACGCCAACACCACCACCGCCCAACTGGTCCGCGAGGCGACCCGGGAGCCGACCGCCCTGCTGCTCTACCCCGGCGACGCGGTACCGGCCTATGCCCGGCACTGGACCATGCACATCGTCACGGGCCGGAGCGGACAGGCTAACTACCTGGTCTACCGGCCCTGAGTCCGGACGAGCCTCGCGGTGCCGCCCGGATGGACGCGCGGGTCCGGCGACCCAACGAGGGGCGAGTGAGGCGGATCCTGTCACAAGCATTGACATGTATCAACAGATTCAAATAATAACAAACATCAAGCGCAGCCGACTGCGCCGCCTCATCCTGCCGAAGCCCCGTATGCGGTCAGACTTTCGCATGCCAGGTGGGGTGTGGCGGCTCGCATCCCACCTGGCGAAGGGTGTTGCTAAATGTTGGAAATCTGGCCGGATCTATCCCGGTCCCGGCTGCTGAGACTCGGTACGGTGGCCGCGCTCTCGGCCGCCATGTCGATCGCGGCGGTCGCCGTCGCACCGCAAGGCATTGCGGCCACCCGCACGGCCACTCGCACGGCCACTCGCACGGCGGCCGCAGCGGCCGTGACGCCGCCGCTGGACAACGGGCTGGCGCTGACCCCGCCGATGGGCTGGAACTCCTGGAACAGCCTGAGCACCAGCGTGACCGAGCAGAACGTCGTCGACACCATCAACTTCATGTCGGCCAACGGTATGGTGGCGGCGGGCTACAACACCGTCACCATCGACGACGGCTGGTCGCTGGACCACCGCAGCGGGCAGACCACGGACACCGTCAAGAACCAGTACGGCGCCATGCAGCTGTACGACGCCAACGGCAATCCGGTCAGCGGACTCGACGGCTCCGGCAGCGACCCGACCTCGGGCGACCTGATCCCCAATCCGGCCAACTTCCCGAACCAGACCGTCAACGGGCAGACCGTGAACGGCATCCAGTACCTGGCCTGGTACGCCCACAGCAAGGGCATGAAGTTCGGGCTCTACGCCACCGACACCTATGTCACCTGCCAGGGCCACCCGGGCAGCCTCGGTCACGAGACCACTGACGCCAACGACTTCGTCTCCTGGGGCGTCGACTACGTCAAGCTCGACAACTGCCCCTACGGCCCGTCGATCACCGGCCCGGACGGGCACAACTACGGGATGCAGGGGGAGGGTCGGGAGCTGACCGAGTCCATCTACGCCCGCGTGCAGACCTTCCAGAAGGCGCTGGACGCCGCCTCCGCCGCCCAGGGCAAGCCGAAGCTGGTGCTGAGCGTCTCCGCGCAGCCGGCCCACAGCGGCGTGCCGTACCTGGAGTCGCCCACCGACCCGGCGCTGTCGGACTCGGTGGTCCAGGCCGCCGGTACCCCGCAGTACGACGCGCCCGGCTACGCCCCCACCGGGGCCTGGTGCGGGCAGGTCGCCAACCTCTGCCGGATCGGCGGGGACCGCGACAGTGACATCACCGGGGTGTTCTACGGTGCTGCGCTGGGGACGGCGCTGCAGTACTCGGCCAACGTCCGGCCGGGTAGCTGGAACGACATGGACATGATGTTCACCGGCTGGAACGACGTCGACGGCGACTACGGGGTCACCGACACCTGCACCTGCCACGCGCCGTTCACCGACACCGAGTCGCAGACGGAGATGTCGGTGCTGTCGATGATGGCCTCGCCGCTGATCTCCGGTGCCGACATGCGCACGGCGGCCGAGTCGGAGCACACCTCGGACGGCTACACCTGGTCGACCGGCATCAATGCCGACAGTCTCGCGATCTACGAGAACAAGGACGTCATCGCGGTCGACCAGGACTCGCTCGGCCGGCCGGCCACGCTGGTCGGCAGCCCGCCGAACAGCAGTACCGCCCCGGTGGTGCTCAGGCGGACCCTGTCCAACGGCGACACTGCGGTGCTGCTGCTCAACCAGAATCCCAGCAGCACCACGACGATCAGCGCCAGCCTCAGCTCACTCGGGCTGAACGGCACGGTCTACGACTACGAGAACCTCTGGACCAAGGGCACGGGCACGGTCTCCGGCACCCTCAGCGCGAGCGTCGCGCCCGACGGCGTGGCGATGTTCCGGATCAGCAACCCGCCGCAGACGGTCACCCCCTCGCTCGTGGGGGACGGCAGCTACCACACCATCGCCGACGGCAGCTCCTCCGGGAACGTCCTTGAGGTCAACGGCGAGTGCAGCGCCCCGGCCGGGGGCGGCGCCGACCTCAACACCTGGTGGAGCACCCACACCTCCGAGCAGTGGCAGTTCGCCCGGAACGCGGACGGCACGGTCAGGATCTACGACAACTGCTGGACCGGAACCCAGCAGAACGGCACGCTGACCGAGAGCAGCGGGGCCGGCGGACCGGTCACCGTGTCCAACACCTATACCGCAGGCGACGCCTACCAGGAGTGGGCGGTGACCGAGAACAGCAGTACCGGCGTGATCACCATCACCAACCGGGGCACGGGCTACGTGCTCGACGCCACCGGCGCCGCCGCAGGATCGACGGTGGTGACCAACTCGCCGACAACCAGCCCCACTCAGGGGTGGGTGGCCATGAATTGACACTACGTCACTTCATGGGTGGGCGGCTGCCGGACCCCGCTCGGACGCGGCGCCCCGGTTCCGCGCGGGAGCGGGAGGCGGGCGCGTCAGGTGATCGCCGTCCACGGAATCGATGACGATACGACGGAGCGCCCCGGCCGACCCGCCGGGGCGCTCCGTCGGCCCACCCCGGGGCGGGCAGGTCCAGCCGGTGAACTACGGCCGCCGGTCCCCACCTCCGGCCCACCCCTGCCCCGGCGGCGTGTTGTACCCGCCACCGTCGGCGAGCGCGCCGTGCCGGGCGAGGATCGTGTGCAGGCCGCGCAGGACCAGGGGGTCGGGGCAGTCGATCTCGAAGGCCAGGTGTGCCTCGTGCTGCTGCGCGCGCTCGTGCTCGGCGATGTCGGCCAGCTCGGAGCCGGGCGGGACGGTCAGCGTGAACACCTCGACCGTGCGCTGCTCCCCGTCGGGTCCGAGCACAGGTGGACGCGGGATCTCGATGTCGAGTCCGGCGGCAGCCCGCCCGTGGCGCGCGGCCAGCCGCTCGCGGACCACGACGCTGGGCTGCGGAGGGGTGCCGGCGGCCAGCCCGCAGCCGGCCAGATCGGAGCGCAGTGCGTCCGGTGTCGGGGGAAGACGAGCAGCGCGGCGTGCGAGAAACGGCAGCGTTCGGCCAGCGCCCGCAGTTCCAGGGCATCGAGGCCAGGCATCAGGAGCGACAGCAGTGCGTCGGTGCCCTGCTCCCGGACGAACTCGACTGGCGCTCGCAGGCGGGCGGGACGGTCAGCGTGAACACCTCGACCGTGCGCTGCTCCCCGTCGGGTCCGAGCACAGGTGGACGCGGGATCTCGATGTCGAGTCCGGCGGCAGCCCGCCCGTGGCGCGCGGCCAGCCGCTCGCGGACCACGACGCTGGGCTGCGGAGGGGTGCCGGCGGCCAGCCCGCAGCCGGCCAGATCGGAGCGCAGTGCGTCCGGTGTCGGGGGAAGACGAGCAGCGCGGCGTGCGAGAAACGGCAGCGTTCGGCCAGCGCCCGCAGTTCCAGGGCATCGAGGCCAGGCATCAGGAGCGACAGCAGTGCGTCGGTGCCCTGCTCCCGGACGAACTCGACTGGCGCTCGCAGGCGGGCGGCGTCGGTCGGGATCGTGGTCGTCATTGCGGAAGCATCCTAGGTCTGTAGGTCTGTAGGTCTGTAGGTCTGTAGGTCTGTAGGTCTGTAGGTCTGTCAGGTAAGAGGTCGGACGGTTCTCATACGCCGACGTAGCGCTCGGCGAACCAGTCCTGCTGACTGCGCGAGGTGCGCAGCGACTCGATGCGAGCCGGTCCCAGGGGGCCGTGGAGCAGCGGCCCGCCGTCCGAGTCGGGCGCGCCGTGCAGCAGTTGGATCATCCACTGCGAGAACTCCTGCGCCCGCCGGATGTAGGCCAGGGACTGCTCCGAGTAGCGCTCCAGGCCCGTCGCGTCGCCGTGGGCGAGGTCGTCCACCAGGGCGCGCGCAAGTATCTCCGCCTCCAGTACCGCGAGGTTGGCCCCCTTGGCCGCCGACGGGCTGAGCAGGCTGGCGGCGTCGCCGGCCAGGAGGAGCGATCCGTGGCGCAGCGGTTCGAGGACGTCGGACTCCAGGTCGACGACGGCACGCTGGATGATCGGGCCCCGGTGCAGCTCGCCGTACTGCGCGGCGCGCATCCGCAGCGCCAGTTCGTCCCAGATCCGCTCGTCGGACCAGGCGTCGGCCGACTCTCCGCGCTCGCACTGCAGGTAGTAGCGGGTGACCTCCGGCGTGCGCGCCATGTGCCCGGCGAATCCGCGCGGGTGGATCGCGTAGCCCACGGCGTCCAGGCTCGGCGGCGCCTCGGCGAGCAGGCCGAGCCAGGAGACGCCGTGGTCCCGGTGGTGCCGTCGGACCGCGCCGGAGGGCAGCGAACGCCTGGCCGCGCCGTGCCGGCCGTCGCAGCCGGCGACGTACCTGGCCCGCCACTGCTCCGGGCGGCCGTCGGGCCCGCGCACCGAGACCGAGGGGCGGGAGCTGTCCACCCCGGTCACGGCGACCGCCTCGGTCCCGAAGCTGATGCGCCCACCGATGTCCAGGTAGTGGGTCAGCAGGTCCGTGACCAACTCCTGCTGCGGGTACACGGTGTGGCGCTCCCCGCGCCCAAGGCCGCCGTAGTCCAGCCGGAAGCGGCCGTCGTCGGTGCGGAACTCGCAGGTGGAATGCTCGTGGCCGCGCCGGTGCAGGCCTTCGGCCAGGCCGTGGCGGTCCAGGATGCGCACGGTGTTGGCGGCGAGGAACCCTGCGCGCGCCCGGGTCCTGAGGTGCGCCCGCTCGGCCCGTTCCACGACCAGGCAGTCGATTCCGCTTGTCCGGAGGAGGTTCCCGAGTACCAGCCCGGCGGGCCCGGCACCGAGGATGATGACGTCGGCGGTGTCACCGACCGTTCGGATTCTCTGACTTGCTGTCATAGAGGTTGAGCATAAGCGCCTACAAGCGCATTTATCGTCGGAATTCCCCCGCATGCAGTCAGTGTGACAACTGTTCCACCATTATTCAGGCAACCCGGCGTCGCCACGTCGGAACCGTTCGGTGGGCACTTTCTGACGACCGGTCACCCCGGATCCTGCGCGGATGGGAGCCTCCTCCCGCCGACGTGATTCTGCCGCCGGTTCCAACCGGCCTGCCTTTCGGTGTCCTCGATCGCCCGACTCAGGGTCTGCCGGGCCAGCGCCAACTCCTCGGCGCGCCGGTCGAGGTGGGCGAGCTGGGTGCGGAGCTTGTCCAGCACCCCCGGGCACGGACGGAGCGAGCCGTCCGGCTGTCCGCAGGGCATCAGCTGCCGGATCAGGCCGGTCGACAGACCGGCCGCCAGCAGGGCGCGGATCCGGCGGACCGTCTGTTCGGCGTCGGCGTCGTACTCGCGGTAGCCGTTGCTGTGGCGGTCCGACGTGAGCAGGCCGACGCTCTCGTAGTAGCGGAGCAGGCGCTCGCTCGTCCCGGTGGCTCTGGCCAGCTGCCCGATCAACATCGCCCCTCGCTTCGTCCGGTGCCTTCGGCCGGTTTGACCTTGCCATGGTGTCAACCTTCAACACTGGTGCCGGCAGCCACATTCCGTCGCCTCCGGCGGCCGTGACCAGGAGAATTCATTGATCATCGATGCGCACAGCCATGTCCACGACCCCGTGCACACCCATGTCGCCCTGCTGGACGAGGCCGGAGTCGACCGCGTCGTGCTCTTCGGCACCCGTCCGCACCCCGAGCGGGCCACCGATCTGGCCTCGTTCCGGCGCGAGATGAGCGTGCTGAACGAGACGGTCAGCGGGCGGTCCACCGGTGCGGACGGGTACCGGGCCGCGTGGGAGGAGCTCGGTGCGGCCTGCGCGGCCCACCCCGACCGTTTCATCGGCTTCGGCAAGGTCCGGCTGGACCGGCCGGCCCAGCAGATCGCGGCGGAGGTCGAGCGGGAGGTCGTCGGCCGGGGCTTCCGGGGCATCGGCGAGCTGACCCCGCCACCGGACGGGGCGGGCCAGGTCGAGCCGGTCCTGCAGGCGGCCGCCGACCAGGGCGGGCTGCCGGTGGTCGTGCACGGTTTCGCACCGACCACGGCGGGCGACCTGGCAACGCTGGCCGGTCTGGCGCGCCGGTACCCGAGCGTCCCCCTGGTGATCAGCCAGCTCGGCGGACTGAACTGGTTGACGGCGATCGAGCTGGCCCGGGACACCACCAACGTCTACCTGGACCTGTCGACGGCGAACATCGTCTTCGCCGTGCGGCTGGCCATCGACGAGGTACCCGACCGCACCCTGTTCGGTTCGGACGCCCCCTATGGCGACCCGGTCCTGGCCCGCGCCACGGTCGAACGCGTGACCAGGCCGGGTGCGCTGCGCGACCGCGTCCTCGGCGGCACCCTGGCGGAGCTGCTCGGCCTCTGACCGTGCTCCCGGGCGCCGCCCGCCGGCACCGGCGGCCGACCGCGAAACGGCCGACTGCGAAACGGCCGACTGCGAAACGGCCGACTGCGAAACGGCCGACTGCGAAACGACCGGGCCGGACCGTCCGCCGCGCCCGCCCGGCGGACCGGGCGCGGGCGGCGGGCGTGGCGGCCACCGGCGTCAGTGGTTCAGCACCCGGGACAGGAAGCGCCGGGTCGACGCGTGCTGGGGGTCGTTCAGGACCTGCTCCGCGCTGCCCTGCTCGCGGATCACGCCGTCCTCCAGGTAGCAGACCTGGTCGGCGGCGTGCCGGGCGAAGCCCATCTCATGGGTGGCCATCAGGATGGTCAGCCCGCGCTGCTTGAGGTCGGTGACCACGTCCAGCACCTCGCCCACCAGCTCCGGGTCCAGCGCCGAGGTGATCTCGTCGAAGAGCAGCAGCTCCGGCTCGGTGGCCAGGGCGCGGGCGATCGCCGCCCGCTGCTGCTGGCCGCCGGAGAGCCGGTCCGGGTAGTCCCGCGCCTTGTCCGCCAGGCCCAGCCGCTCCAGCAGCTCCAGCGCCGACTCCTCCGCCTGCCGGCGGGCCACCCCGTGCACCCGGCGCGGTGCCAGCGTGATGTTGTCCAGCACGTTCAGGTGCGGGAACAGGTTGTACGCCTGGAACACCACGCCGATCCGGCGGCGGGCGGCGTTGGCGTCCAGCCGCGGATCCGTCAGCTCGGTCCCGCCGAGGTGCACGGTGCCGTCGTCGACCTCGTCCAGCAGGTCCACGCAGCGCAGCAGGGTCGACTTGCCCGAACCCGACCCGCCGATCAGGCAGACCACCTGGTGCTCGGCCACGTCCAGGTCGATCGAACGCAGGACCAGGCGCGAGCCGTACTGCTTGCGCAGGCCCCTGATCCGCAGCAGTGCCTCGCTCATCGTGCCGCCTCCGCCCGCTGCCGCTGTGCGGCCCGCCGCTGCAACCGGTCGGCGTACCTGCTCAGCGGGATGGTGACCGCGATGAACAGCAGTGCCGCACCCAGGTAGGGGGTGTAGTTGAAGTCGTAGTCCGCGTTGATCTGCGCCTCCCGCAGGGCCTCCAGCGGGCCCAGCACGGCCACCATGGCGGTGTCCTTCTGGAGCGCGATGAAGTCGTTCAGCAGCGGCGGCACCACGTTGCGCACCGCCTGCGGCAGGATCACGTGCCGCAGGGTCTGCGGCTCGCTCAGCCCGAGCGCCCGGGCGGCATTGCGCTGCGCCGGGTGCACCGAGTTCAGCCCGGCCCGGAAGACCTCGGCCACATAGGCCGAGTAGGACAGCACCAGCGCGATCGTGCCCAGCACCCACGGCTGCGAGGGCGTGCCCTGGAGCTGGAGCGCGGGCAGTCCGTAGCCGATCAGGAAGACCAGCAGCAGCGTCGGCACACCCCGGAACACGTCCACGTAGACGGTCGCGGCCAGCCGCAGCGGCTGCAGCCCCGGCGCCCGGGTGGCCCGGACCAGGGCGATCAGCAGCCCGAGGGCCAGGATCAGCACCTCGGCGATCAGGAACATCTGGATGTTGAGCCAGAAGCCGTGCAGGACCGTGGGAAAGGTCTTGCGGAACTCCGCGCCGTTCAGGAACAGCGTGTGCACCCGGAACCAGCCCGGCGAGGCGACCACGGCCACGCAGAGCGCCACCAGGAACGCCGCCGTGCACAGCGCGGCGATCCCGATGTCGCGCCGCTTGCGGGAGCGGCGGAACCGCTGCCGCTCCTCCTGCCGGGGGCTCGGCCGGAAGTCCTCGTCCGGTGCGGTGGCCTGCTTGTTCAGCGCAGCCGCGGTCTCGTTCTCCACCGTCCGCTACTGCTTCAGGTGCGGGACGTCGGCGGAGGCCGACAGCCACTGTTCGGTGATCTTCGCCAGCGTGCCGTCGGACTTGAGCCCGGCGATGGCCTGGTCCACGCAGGAGGTCAGGCCGCTGCCCTTCTTCAGCAGCAGGCCGAACTGCTCCGGCGTGCCGCTGTCGTAGTCGAACTCACCGAGGATCTTGCCCTGGTTCAGCTCGGCACTGGCCAGGTAGAACACGGTCGGCATGTCGGTGACGATGGCGTCGATCTGGCCGTCCTGGAGCGCGTTCACCTCGTCGTTGGTGGTGTTGTAGACGCTGGGGGTGTGGGTCGGCTTGATCTCGTCCTGGACGGCCTGGTAGCTGGTGGTCGCCACCTGCACGCCGATCCGGGCGCCCTTGAGCTCGGCCAGCGAGGTCGCCTTGGCGTACTTGGAGTTGTTCAGCACCAGCACGCCCTGGTCGGCGGTGTAGTAGCCGGTGGAGAAGTCCACGGCCTGCGCCCGCTGCGGGGTCACCGAGATCTCGTTGATGTCGAAGTCGAAGTTCTTCGCGCCCGGGGCGTAGGAGTTGTCGAAGGGCTCGACCACCCACTTCACCTGGCTCTTCGAGAAACCGAGCTTGGCGGCCACCGCGTAGGCCACCGCGCTCTCGAAGCCCTTCCCGTCGGCGGGGCTGTTGTTGTCGAACCAGGGGGCGTACGCCGGGGAGTCGGTGGCGACCGTCAGCTGACCTGACTTGTAGAGGTTCGGGCTGCTGGTCGAGCAGGCCGCGGCGGCGGCACTGGCGCCGGTGGAGGAGCCGGCAGAGGCGTTCGCGGTGCTGCTCGGCTGCGGCGCGCACGCGGAGGCGGTCAGCACGAGCGCCGCCCCGACGGAGGCAGCCAGGGCTATACGGGCACGGGTCACGGGTGGTTCCTTTGCGGTGGAGTCCGGGAGGGACGGTACGGGTCGAGGGGCGGCGGCTGTGCGCTCAGCGACACAGATCGGCGGCGCAACGTGCGTGGTCAACGTGGCGGCGACGTACCAGGGTGGGGGCTCCGGACATGCGTTTCAGCATTCCGGGACGCCGCGTGCGGTGTCAATCGGGTCGGCTACCATCCGGTAACGCGAAGGTCTCATGTCAGCTGGTGAGACGCCCGGGCAGCGGAGAGTCAGTTGGTCAGCCCGGCCGGCTGGGGGAGTCCGACGGTCAGCGGCAGCGGGTTGCCCTCGCGCAGGCCGAACAGGTCGGCGGCGGAACCGCCGCGCACCACCAGCTCGGCGAAGCCGACGCCGGAGCTGCCGGTGGTGATGCCGGGCTCACCGCGCGGCACGTCCGGCAGCCGGTCGAAGCCGCGCACCGTCACCGTGCCGCCGTCGTGGCTGCGGCGCAGGCGCAGCGAGTCCGCGCCGGCCCGGCCGAAGACGGCGGCGGCGGGCCGGTCCAGCTTGCAGTTGCCGAAGTTGTCGATGACGGCGACCCGCACCGGTCCCGTGTCCTCGGCGGCCTGCGCCACCGGCTCGGTCCGCGAGGGCACCGGGTGGCCGTCCACCAGCCAGCGCGCCAGCAGCGGCACGTACCACAGGCTGCGGAACTGGGTCCGGGCGATCTCGTCGACCTGATCGGCGGTCAGCTCGGCCCACTGCCCGGCGGCGGCCTCGACCACCTCGCGCACATCGGTGACCTGGACCTGCTCCAGGCCCAGCCAGGTCCGCAGCGGCGCCAGCACCCGGGGGGTGAGCGTGCTGACGACCAGGTGCTCGCCGTGCCGGAAGTAGCAGAAGGGCACGCCGTTGGGCCAGTGGCCGTCCCGGGGCGCGATATTGACCAGGACCACCGAGGGGTGCACCGGCCCGCCGACCAGATCGGTGGCCCGGAGCAGGTCCAGCAGGGTGAGCGCGGCCACGCCCTCCGGGTCGGGACCGGCCAGCGGCAGGATGGTGGGCGTGGCGCCGAACAGCGCCGCGATCCGGGCGGACTGCCGGGCGACGGCGTTGGGGTCGGCGCAGTCGGTGAGCGAGATGACCGGGTGGTGGGTCATGAGGGGGTCCTTCTGGTCTTCGGGTTCCGGCGTTCGGGTTCTGGTCTTCGGAGCAGCCGTGAGGGCAGGCCGCGGGACATCGAGAAGCGGGGGACCGGCAGGTTTCGGGGCAACAAAAAACGGACCCCCGTTTCCGGAGGTCCGTGGCGTCCTGCGCGCACACCGCTTCGCTAGCGAAGCGCCTCCGGTAGCGGGGGCATCATTCGCATCATGGCGAGGGCGGCGGTGTTCAGCATGGGACGGACCCTAGCATCCGGGACGACGCAACCGGACCGACCGCCCGAAGCGTGAGACGGCCCCGCCGCCCGGCCGGGCGCTGCGGGGCAGGGCAGGCCCTGGAGCTGTACCCGTCGGTGCACTGTCCACGATGGGCCGTGCGCCTGGGCCGCTTCTGCGACGAGGTGACCACAACCGGCCTTCCCGAGACCACCGCCTTCGTAGAACGCTATGACGTACTGACCGCCACCTGACAGGGAGAACCCGACCGTGGACGCCGCCACACTGACTGTGAGCTACTACACCGCCGCCGACCTGCCCGCCATCGAGGACAAGCTCGTCGCGGTGTACGCGGAGGTCTACAGCGCCGAGGCGGCCACGGACCCGTTCTTCACCGTCGACCGCGACACCGAACGCTTGCGCGCGCACGCGTCCGCCCCGCGCTGGGGCTGCGCGTTCGTCGACGTCGAAGGCCGGCCGGTCGGCTACGCGTACGGCTTCGCCCGCACCGCTGCCTACCACTGGCACGGACTGGTCACCGACGCGCCGGCCGACCAGCTCGCCGAGACCGACACCCGCACCTTCGCCCTGTGCGAGGTCATGGTCCGCGACCCGTGGCGTGGAACCGGCATCGCCCGCCTCCTCCACGACGAACTCCTGTCCCACCGCATCGAGGAGCGCTCTCACCTCCTGGTCGAACCGGACCACCCCAAGGTCCGGGCTCTCTACGAGCGGTGGGGATACCAGTGGATGGGCGTCATGCAGCCCTACACCGACGCCCCGAGGTACGACTCCCTGCTCCGGCCTCTCGGCCACTGAGAACGAAGCAGGCATACGCGAGCCCCGGACAGGCAGCGTGTTGACGCTCAGTGATTTAGGTACGTCGGTGGCGCCGGCAGTGCAGCAGTACCTCGACGGGGAACTGTGGCAGTCGGGGGTCAGCACACGGCCAGTGATGACACGGTCGGCTGGTCGGCGAAGAAGCGGTAGACGGTGGTGGATCGGTAGGGCAGGCCTGGGCGCAGCACGACGGTGGGGAAGTCGGGCCGGTTGGGTGAGTCGGGGAGGGGCTGGGTTTCCAGCGCCACCGCTGAGTGGCGGAGGTAGGGTCGGCCGCCGAGGCCGGTGAGCGTGCCGTCGAAGCCATTGGCGGTGTACACCTGCAGTCCTGGCTCGGTGGTGGCGATGCTCAGTCCGCGACCGCTGCCGGGGTGGGTGAGCCGGGCCACCGTGCGGCAGTCGGCTGCGCGGCCGCCGTCCAGGATCCAGCAGTGGTCGTAGCCGCACGCCGGGCCCAGCTGCTCGTCGCCGGAGCCGATGCGCGCACCCAGGGTGTCGGCTGCGGTGAAGTCGAACGGGGTTGCGGCCACGGGGCGTGGGCGATCCTCCGGTATCAGGTGCCGGTCCACCGGAAGGTAGCGGTCGGCGGCGATCTGCAACCGGTGGTCGAGCACGCTCGGCGAGCCTTCCCCGGCCAGGTTGAAGTAGGAGTGGTTCGTCATCCCGACCACGGTGGGTGCGTCGGTCGTGGCCTGGTAGTCGATGCGCAGCTCCGCCCGGTACAGGGTGTAGCGAACGACGGCGTGCAGGGTTCCGGGGAAGCCCTCCTCGCCGTCGGGGCTGGTGCGGCTGAGTTCGACCGCCGCGCCGGGACCGGCGGACAGGGGCCTCGCCTGCCACAGCCGCTTGTCGAAGCCGTTCTGACCGCCGTGCAGGGTGTTGGGCCCGGCGGGGTCGCTCAGAGGCAGGGCGTACTGCTTCCCGTCCAGGGTGAAGCTGCCGCCGGCGATTCGGTTGGCGTAGCGTCCGACGGTCGCCCCGAGGTAGGGGTGGCTGCCCAGGTAGTCCTCCAACCGGGGCAGGCCCAGGACGACACCGGCGAACTGCCCCTGCCGGTCGGGGACGTCGAGGGACTGGAGGATCGCGCCGAAGGTGAGTACGGAGGCGGTGACGCCCGAACCGTCGGACAGGGTCCACCGCTGGACTTCCGAGCCGTCGGGAAGTCGTCCGAAGGCCTCCACTCGGGGCGGCGGGGTGGAGCGGTGAGCTGACAAGGCTGACTCCTGGCTCGGGGAAGGGGTGTTGTTGCGGAACTTCTGCGAGTGGTTGGTGTTAGCGATAACAAATGGGTGATCGCGTGAGTCGGTCGATGGGGGAGAACGGGGGAGGAGTTCCTGGACGGCCGGAACCGGCATGACTATCGTGCTCGCCGGAGTGGCTGTCAATCAGCCCGCGTGGGAGCGGGCGGCATCCGCTCCTCCAGGGGCGGAGCCACGGCCCGACGTGTTGCCCGCAGGCCGACAGGCAATCGAGGGAATCGTGTGTGATCTCTTGCGATCCCCATCTGTGAGCGCTAACAATAGGTCGTCGCGTCAGGGCGGCGGGCGGTTCGGGGCTGCGTCAACCCCCGTCCACTGCCGTGCACTTCCGACCTGTGCCCGTACCTGGAACCCGGAGCCACTGCCGTGGTTCCCGCCCTTCACCTCGCGCTGTGCCGATCGCCGTCCGCGCCAAGCCCGGAGAAATTGTGAGCGTTAACAAAATGCAGGTGACCGTCGGGGTCGACTTCGGCACCCTGTCCGGACGGGCCGTCGTGGTGTCCGTCGCGGACGGTACGCAGCTCGCCGACGCCGTGCACGAATACCGCCACGGCGTGCTGGACCGCACGCTGCCGGACGGGGTCACCGGGCTCGGCCCGGACTGGGCGCTGCAGCTCCCCGACGACTGGCGGGACGTGCTGCGCATCGCCGTCCCCGAGGCGCTCGCGCTGGCCGGGGTGACGGCGGATCAGGTCATCGGTATCGGAACGGACTTCACCGCCTGTACGGTGCTGCCGACCACCGCCGACGGCACGCCGCTCTGTGAGCTGCCGGGCCTGGCGGCCCGTCCGCACGCCTACCCCAAGCTGTGGCGGCACCACGCCGCCCAGCCGCAGGCCGACCGGATCAACGCCCTGGCCGAGGAGCTCGGCGAGCCCTGGCCGGCCCGCTACGGCGGGAAGATCTCCAGCGAGTGGCAGTACGCCAAGGGCCTGCAGCTGCTGGAGGAGGACCCGGAGCTCTACGCCGTGACGGAGCGCTGGATCGAGGCCGCCGACTGGATCGTCTGGGAGCTGACCGGCGCGGAGAGCCGCAACGTCTGCACGGCGGGCTACAAGGGCATCGTCCAGGACGGCGCCCCTCCCTCGCGGGAGTACCTGGCCGCGCTCCACCCGGGCTTCGCGGACTTCACCGCCAAGCTCGACCACCCGCTGTCGCCCCTGGGCGCGGCGGCGGGCACCCTGACCGCCCGGGCGGCGGCGATGACCGGGATCAATGAGGGGACCCCGGTCAGCGTGGGCAATGTCGACGCCCACGTCACCAACGCCGCCGCTCGGGCGCTGGACCCCGGGCACATGCTCGCCATCATGGGCACCAGTACCTGTCACATCCTCAACTCCGAGGTCCTGGCCGAGGTCCCGGGGATGTGCGGGGTCGTCGACGGCGGAGTCGTCCCGGGTCTGTGGGGCTACGAGGCCGGGCAGTCGGGCGTGGGCGACATCTTCGCCTGGGCCGTGCGGACCGTCGCCACCGCGCCGTACGCGGCCGAGGCCGAGGCGCGCGGGCTGAGCCCGCACCAACTGCTGACCGAGAAGGCCGCCGCGCAGCCCGTCGGCGGGCACGGCCTGGTGGCCCTGGACTGGCACAGCGGCAACCGCTCCACCCTGGTCGACCACCACCTGTCCGGACTGGTCCTCGGGCTGACCCTGGACACCCGTCCCGAGGACGTCTACCGGGCGCTGCTGGAGGCCACCGCCTTCGGCACCCGGGTCATCGTCGAGGCGTTCGAGCAGTCGGGTGTTCCGGTCACCGAGTTCACCGTGGCCGGGGGACTGCCGAAGAACCGGTTCCTGATGCAGATCTACAGCGATGTGCTGCGCCGCCCGGTCAATGTGATCGGCTCCGAACAGGGGCCGGCCCTGGGCTCGGCGATCCATGCCGCCGTCGCGGCCGGCGCCCACCCCGACATCCGCACCGCCTCGGCCGCCATGGGCCGGATCGACCTGGCCGTGCACACCCCCGACCCGGCCCGCGCCGACGCCTACGACCGGCTGTTCGCCGAGTACCGCGAGCTGCACGACCACTTCGGCCGGGGCGGAAGCGACAGCATGCACCGGCTGCGCGCCCTGCGCGACGCCGCCCTCGTGGAGGAGACCCGATGACCACCGAGTTCCACGCCCCCGACAACCCTGAAGCCTCCGCGCCCCACAGCCCCGACAGCCCCAGCACCCCCGCTGCCTCCGACAGCCCCGACGCTCCCGACGCCCCCGACACCTCCGCGCTGGACGCGCTGAAGGCCGAGGTCTGCGCCCTGCACGCGGAGCTGCTCCGCTGGGGCCTGGTCGCCTGGACCAGCGGCAATGTCAGTGCCCGGGTGCCCGGGCAGGAGCTGATGGTGATCAAGCCGAGCGGCGTGTCCTACGAGGACCTGACGCCCGAGCAGATGATCGTCTGCGACCTGGACGGCAAGCAGCTCGCCGGCGAGCTGTCGCCCTCCAGCGACACCGCCGCCCACGCCTACGTCTACCGCCACCGCCCCGACGTCGGCGGCGTGGTCCACACCCACTCCCCGTACGCGACCGCCTGGGCGACGGCGGGGGAGCCGATCCCCTGTGCGATCACCGCCATGGGCGACGAGTTCGGCGACGACATCCCGCTCGGCCCGTTCGCCCTGATCGGCGACGACTCGATCGGCCAGGGCATCGTCGCCACCCTCGCGGGCAGCCGCTCCCCGGCCGTGCTCATGCGCAGCCACGGCGTGTTCACCATCGGCAGGGACGCCAAGGCCGCCGTCAAGGCTGCGGTGATGTGCGAGGACGTCGCCCGCACCGTCCACCACGCGCGGCAGTTGGGCCGGGTGGACCGCCTCCGGCAGGAGCAGATCGACTCGCTCCACGACCGCTACCAGAACGTCTACGGCCAGCACGCCGCAACGCCCCGAGGAGACCGAGGATGACCAACCCCCCCAGCCGCGAGATCTGGTTCCTCACCGGGAGCCAGGGCCTGTACGGAGCGGAGACGCTCCGTCAGGTCGCCGCGCAGTCGCGCGAGATCGCCGAGACCCTGGGCTCGGGTCCGCTCCCGGTTCGGGTGGTGTGGCAGCCGGTGCTCACCGACGCCGACGCGATCCGACGGGTCTGCCTGGAGGCGAACAGCGACGACGGGTGCGTCGGCGTGGTGGCCTGGATGCACACGTTCTCGCCGGCCAAGATGTGGATCGCCGGACTGGACGCGCTGCGCAAGCCGCTGCTGCACCTGCACACCCAGATCAACGTGGAGCTGCCCTGGGCGTCCATCGACATGGACTTCATGAACCTGAACCAGGCCGCCCACGGCGACCGGGAGTTCGGATACATCCAGTCGCGTCTCGGCGTCGCCCGCAAGACGGTCGCCGGACATGTCAGCGACCCCGCCGTCATCGCCCGGGTCGCGAGCTGGACCCGGGCCGCGCTCGGCCGCGCCGAGCTCGCGACGCTGCGGCTGGCCCGCTTCGGCGACAATATGCGGGACGTCGCGGTCACCGAGGGCGACAAGGTCGAGGCCCAGCGCCGGTTCGGGGTCTCGGTCAACACCTACGGGGTCAACGACCTGGTCGAGGCCGTCGACGCGGCCTCCGACGCCGCCGTCACCGAGCTGGTGAAGGAGTACGAGGAGGTCTACCGCCTCGCCCCGGAACTGCGGGCGGGCGCCGACCGGCACGAGTCGCTGCGCTACGCCGCGCGGATCGAACTGGGACTGCGCGGCTTCCTGGAGGACGGTGGATTCCGGGCCTTCACCAGCAACTTCGAGGACCTGGGCGGGCTGCGGCAGCTGCCGGGGCTGGCGGTGCAGCGACTGATGGCCGACGGCTACGGCTTCGGCGGCGAGGGCGACTGGAAGACCTCCGCCCTGCTGCGCACCCTCAAGGCCGCCGCCGGGGGGCTGCCGGGCGGCACGTCCTTCATGGAGGACTACACCTACCACCTGGACCCGGGGCGGGAGTTGATCCTGGGCGCGCACATGCTGGAGGTCTGCCCCAGCATCGCCGCGGACATCCCCTCCTGCGAGATCCATCCGCTGGGCATCGGCGGGCGCGAGGATCCGGTCCGGCTGGTCTTCGACGCCGCCCCCGGCCCGGCCGTGGTCGTCGGGCTGGCGGACCTGGGCGACCGGTTCCGGCTGGTCGCCAACGAGATCGACACGGTCGCCCCGCCGGAGCCGCTGCCGGCCCTGCCGGTGGCCCGTGCGGTCTGGAGCCCGCGCCCGGACCTGCGCACCTCGACGGAGTCCTGGCTGACCGCCGGCGGCCCCCACCACACCGTCTACACCAGTGCGTTGGGCGCCGAGGAGCTGGGCGACCTGGCCGACATGCTCGGCACCGAACTCGCGCTGATCGACGCCGGGACCAGCACCCGCCGGTTCACCCAGGAGCTGCGCTGGAACCAGGCCTACCACCGGCTGGCGCAGTCCCTGTGACGGCCCGCACGGCCGGTGGGGTCCGGTCTCGGCTCGATAACGTTGGCTGCGCGACCTGTTGACGCACTGCCATGTGAGCGCAAACAATGTGGCATCCGAAATCCCGGCGAAAGAGGGCCTCGACGGATTCACCGCCACTGAGTCGTTTTCTCGGAGACCCGGACCCGGAAAGAGGAAGCCATGAACACGACGGTAGCCGCCGCCGGTCGGCAGCCGGTCATGGCCGACGTCGCCAAGCTCGCCGGGGTCTCGCACCAGACGGTCTCCCGGGTGCTGAACGACAGCCCGCACGTCAAGGAGCAGACCCGGGACCGGGTGCTGGCGGCGATCCGGGAGCTGGACTACCGTCCCAACTCGGCCGCCCGGGCGCTGGTCACCCGCCGCTCCAAGACCCTGGGCGTGGTCAGCTTCGACACCACCCTCTACGGCCCCGCCTCCATGCTCTACGGGATCGAGCAGGCGGCCCGCAGCGCCGGGTACTTCGTCAGCATCGCCAGCATCCGCTCGCTGGAGGGGCGGTCCATGCAGGAGGCCCTGGACCGGCTGCTCGACCAGGCCGTCGAGGGGGTGCTGGTGATCGCCCCGCAGACCTCGTCGGTCGGCGCACTGGCCCGGGTCCGCAGCTCGGTGCCGGTGGTCGCGGTGGGGTCGGGGGCGCAGGCCCGGATGCCCGGGGCGGCCGTCGACAACGAGGCCGGCGCCCGGGCCGCCACCCGGTACCTGCTCGACCTGGGCCACCGCACGGTGCACCACATCGCCGGTCCGGCCAACTGGCTGGACGCCCGCGCCCGGGAGACCGGCTGGCGCGAGGTGCTCGCCGGGGCGGGGGCCGAGGCGCCCCCGCCGTTCGGCGGGGACTGGAGCGCCCGGGCCGGGTACGAGGCCGGGCTGCGGCTGCAGGCCGACCCCCGGGTCACCGCCGTGTTCTGCGCCAACGACCACATGGCGCTGGGCCTGCTGCGGGCCCTGAACGAGTCGGGGCGCGGCATCCCGCGGGACATCAGCGTGATCGGCTTCGACGACATCCCCGAGTCCTCCTACTTCACCCCGCCGCTCACCACCGTCCGCCAGGACTTCGGCGAGCTCGGCCGGCGCGGCCTGGAACTGCTGGTCTCGCAGGTCGAGGCAGGCGACCGGCCGAGCGGCCGGTCGCTGGTCGCCACCGAACTCGTCGTACGCGGCAGCACCGCCGCCGTCAGGTAGACCGCGCCGGCGTCCCCCACCGACTTCCCCACCCCCGCACCGCTTCCCACCCGTCACCGACCCGGCATTCCACCCTCATTTGTTAGCGCTCACAATTCTGTGTGCCACCCACCCTGGTACCGCCCAAGGAAAGGCAGAGATCAATGAACCTCGCCAAGTCCGGCAGATCGACCGTCGCCCTCGCCGCCGCCGTGACGGTCGTCCTCGGGGTCGCCGGCTGTTCCAAGTCGGCCACCGGCAGCACCGCCTCCGCCGGTGTTCCGGCGGCTTCCGCCACGGCCGCCGTCGCGGCCTGCGGCTCCTCCCCGTCCGCCTCCCCGGACCCGGCCAACGACCCGGTCGCCTTCAACAACGCGAACCTGACCGAGCTCGACGCGGCGCTGGCCTGCGCGCTCAAGGGCAAGAGCCTGTCCGGCGTCAACATCGCGATGGTGGTCAACGTCGCGGCGGACTACTGGAACGCGGGTCAGACCGGCTTCAAGGCCGGCTGCAAGGCGATCGGCCTGTCCAGCAGCGACTGCACCTTCTTCGCACCGCCGAACGGCACCCTGACCGAGCAGAACTCCGAGCTGGAGACCCTGCGTTCGCAGGGCATCACCGGCTACTCGATCTCCGCGATCGACCCGGCCTCGGCCAAGGGCACCATCGCCACCGACGTCTCCAACGGCGTCGACGTCCTCGCCATCGACTCGCCGCTGCCCGGCACCGCCGCGGCCTCGCTCTACCTGGGCACCGACAACTACTCGGCCGGCTTCGAGGCCGGTACCGAGATGAAGACCGCGCTGGGCAGCGCCGGCGGCAAGGTCGCGATCCTGGTCGGCTCGCTCACCGCCGCCAACGCCACCGGCCGGATCGCCGGCTTCGAGGCCGCGATCAAGGGCTCGAACATCACCGTGGTCCAGAAGGTCAACGACAACCTCTCCGCCAGCACCGCCCAGACCGACGCCGAGACCATCCTGGCCAACAACTCCGGCATCAACGGTCTCTACGGCGTCTACTCCTACGACGGCCCGGCGCTGGCCCAGGCGGTGCTCACCGCCAAGAAGACCGCGACGGTCAAGGTGGTCTGCGACGACTCCGACACCCAGACCCTCGGCTTCATCAACTCCGGCGCCATCTCCGGCACCGTCGTGCAGATGCCCTACGAGCAGGGCTACACCGGGGCCTACCTCCTCGCCGCCGAGCACGTCCTGGGCACCGCGGCCACCATGGCCCTGGTCAAGCCCTACCTGGAGTCCGACGGCTCGACCCTGAGCTCCGGCGTCGGCCTGATCACCGGCTCCGACCTCAGCGCCTACAAGGCCCTTGAGGCCCAGCTCGGGATCGGCTGACCATGACCAAGTCCGCGGACAGCCCGGGCCGCGTGGTCACCGCGCGGCTGCGGGGGGTGCACAAGTCATACGGTCCCACCCGGGTCCTGGACCTGCCCGAACTGGACCTCTACGCCGGCCAGGTCATCGGCGTGGTCGGCGAGAACGGGGCCGGCAAGTCCACCCTGATGGGCACCCTGGCCGGGTCGGTCCACCGGGACGGCGGCGAGATCGAGATCGACGGCAAGCCGCTGCCGTCCGGCTCCACCCAGGCCGCCCAGCAGCTCCGGGTCGCCCTGGTCTCCCAGGAGTTCCCGCTGGTCGGCCAGCTCTCGGTGATCGAGAACCTGATGCTGGGACGCCGCCCCAAGGCGTCCCGCCGCCGGATCCTGGTCGACCACAAGGCCCAGCGGGCCGAGGCCGCCGCCATGCTCACCGACATCGGGCTGCCGGCCGACTCGGTCCCGCTGGGCCGCGAGGTCCGGCTGCTGCCCGCCCCCACCCGCCAGCTGCTGGAGATCGCCAAGGGCTGGGGCCGTTCGCCCCGGCTGCTGATCCTGGACGAGCCCACCTCCTCGCTCGGCCCGGTCGAGGCGGCCCTGGTGCTGGCGCTGACCCGGCGACTGGCCGACGAGGGCGGCACCGTCCTCTTCATCGGCCACCGGCTCGACGAGGTCCGGCAGATCTCCGACCGGGTGCTGGTGCTGCGCAACGGCCGGTTGGTCGCCGACCTGGACCGCGAGGAGGCCGACGAGGACCGGCTGATCCGCGAGATGGTCGGCGGCGAGATCAGCCACATGGCGCCCAAGGAGCAGCTCACCGAGGGCGAGGTGCTGCTCGGACTGTCCGGCGTCACCGCCGACGGACTGGGCCCGGTGGACCTGGAGATCCGCCGCGGCGAGATCCTCGGCGTGGCCGGACTGATGGGCTCGGGGCGCAGCCGGCTGGTCCACACCGTCGCCGGGGCCCAGCCCGCCACCGGCGGGACGATGGTCCTCGACGGCCGCCCCTACCGTCCCCGGCACGCCATGGACGGCGTCGGGGCCGGGGTGGCGTTGATCCCGGAGGACCGCAAGGAACAGGCGCTGGTGCTGTTCGCCCCGATCAGGGCGAACGTCACTGTCGGAGTGCTGCGCGAGATCAGCACGCGCGGCCTGCTGCGGCCCAGGCGGCAGCGCGCGGAGGCCCAGCGGATCGCCGAGGGCGTCAACGTCCGGATGCAGTCGGTGGACCAGCCCATCGGCTCGCTGTCCGGCGGCAACCAGCAGCGGGCCATCTTCGGCCGGGCGTTCGCCGCCGGACCGAAGCTGCTGCTGCTCGACGAGCCGACCCGGGGCGTCGACGTCGGCGCCAAGGCCGAGATCTACGAACTGGTCGACCGGGCCGCCGAGGCCGGGACAGCGGTGCTGGTGGCCTCCTCCGAACTGGAGGAACTGCTGTGGATCTGCCACCGGATCGCGGTGATGAACCACGGCCGCGTGGTCGCCGTGCTGGACCGGGCCGAGGCCACCAAGGAGCGGATCATGACCGCTGCGGCGGGCACTGCGGCGGGCACTGCGGCCGGGCCCGAACCAGGTGCCGTTCCGGAAGCCGGGTCGGATGCCGATCCGGATGCCAACCCGTCCACTGAACAAGGTACTTGGGGTGCCCTATGACCACTCATCTGACCCGGCCCGCCACCGGGACCGACAAGTCCGCACCTGCGGCGGCGAGCAGGCTCCGGAGCCTGACCCGGGTACTGGTGGAGACCCCGGAGGCGGGCATCATCGCCGCCTGCGTCGTGGTCTTCGTCAGCATCGCCGCCAACGCCTCGACCTACGCCTCGATCGGCAACCTGCAGGTGATGGGCCGTGACCTGGCCCAGGTCGGGATCCTGGCGATCGGCGAGTCGCTGGTGATCCTCACCGGCGGGATCGACCTCTCGGTCGGGGCGCTGGCCGGCCTGGCCGGGATCCTCGCCGCCTGGTTCAACGTCTCGGCCGGGATGCCCGCGCCGCTGGCGATCCTGCTGACGCTGGTGATCTGCGGGGTGATCGGCTGGTGGCACGGGATGATGGTGACCAAGCTGAACGTCCCGCCGTTCGTGATCACCCTGGTCACCTACACCGTCTCCATCGGCGCGGCGCTGGCCATCACCGGCGGGTCGCCGATCAACGGGATCGACCCGCTGTTCGGCAACCTCAGCGCCTACTACGTGGACGACGTCCCGGTGCCCGCGCTGTTCTTCGTCGGCGCGGCCGTGATCGCCTGGTTCGTGCTGGAGCGCACCTATTTCGGTCGGCAGGTGTACGCGGTGGGCGGCAACAAGGAGGCCGCGCGACTGGTCGGCATCCCGGTCGCCCGCCGGATCACCGCCACCTACGTGGCCAGCTCCTGCCTGGCCGCAGTGGTCGGCATCCTGGTCATCGGCCGGATGAACGTGGCCGACCCCTCGGTCGGCGGCTCCGGCTGGGAGCTCACCGCGATCGCCGCGGCCGTGGTCGGCGGGGTCTCGCTGTTCGGCGGCGAGGGCCGGATCATCGGCATCGCGGCCGGGGCCATCCTGCTGGAGTTCATCAGCAACGGCCTGCTGGCGCTGAAGGTCAGCGCCTACGACCAGGAGATGGTCCAGGGCGCGGTCCTCGGCGTCGCGATCCTGCTCGACCGGCTCCGGGCCCGCCGCTTCACCCGAATCCGGAGCTGAGCCCGGCCGGTCGCGGCCGGCCGCAGCCGTCGAACCGAGCCCCGGGTGGGGCCGGTCCCACCCGGGGCCGACTCCACCCGGGGCTCGGGCACGGCCCGGACCGGCGTCCGCACCGCCGGGGGTAGTAGCCTCCGGTCATGGGCCGTCAGAAGCAGAACAAGCCGCGCCGCGAGCGTCCGTCCGCCCCGAACGCCGCGTTCGCGGCCGGGCAGGGGCAGGGGCAGGGGCAGGGTCCGGGGCGCGGGCGGATGTCGGACATCGCCGCCATGCTCGACCTGCCGACGGCCATCGCCGAAGGGGGGACGGGAGTCGCTCTTGAGGTCGCGGGCGTCGGCTTCGCCGGAGACGGCGCCGACACCGAGGCCGGGACCGAGGGCAGGCCCGCGTACGTCCGGCTCACCGACGGCTCGGTCAAGCTGCTGCCCGAGGGGCTCCGCCCGTGGGCGCGCAGCGTCATCGCCGCCGAAGCCGAGCTGCGCACCGCCGGCGAGGCGTCGGCGTTCCCGCGCCGCATCGAGTTCGGCGTCACGGACGGCGCGGAGTACGCCGAGCCGGTCTGAGCCACTGGCGGCAGCGCCCCGTGAGAACCCGGTCCCATCCAGACCCCCGGCGGCACACCGGGCGTCGCCCACGCCACCACCCGCACCGCCGGCACCTCCTTCTCGGTCGCCGGCACCGCGAGCGACACCTCCACCGTGGCCTGGATGATCGTCGAACCTGCGTAGTACCGACCACCCCACCACCCGCGCGGAGCACCGACGCAAGAGGCGGGCCTGAGCGGGCATCAGGCCACCACGCCCGGGCTGCACTGCGGCGGGAAGCCACGCGCCTCCCGCCGCAGTGCAGGGCCGTACGGACCGTGGCCGACCCTCCGGTCAACTCGCCGTGCCGAACGACCCGGGCGATGATCGAAGCCGGATCGCAACCTGGCACCGTGTACACAGGTCTGAGGGTTTCCTATGCTCACGACTCGTGATGATCGCCTTCAGTACGGAGTCAGGCGCCTACAGGGCTGGGCAGGACGCCGGCCCGTTCATCGACGCCGCCATCTTCCTCGTCATTCTCTGGATCTCTACCCGCGACTGGCGTCGGCCCAAGCCTGCCAGGATCCCCGAGGATCTGGAGTCAACGGCCCAGCTCGCGCGAAAGCGCACCCGCGTGGTGGCTCTCTGGACCGTGGCCGCCATCGCGGCGGCCGTCGTGGCTTCCGTGATTCAGAGCCGCCAGCCCTGACGCTCGAAGAGTCGGCTCAGGCCGAAGAGCGTGCCACCTGGTCCTACTGACGCCCCGCGGGCTGCGGTCCGCAGCCGTGACGGCGCGTCACCTCCGGCCCGGCGGAGGGGACGCGCTGCCTGCACGGCGGAGGCCACGTCCGGCTCCGTCTGCCTGGACGTCAGAAATCCCACTTCATCATGCCTACGAAGAAATAGAGTGCGACCAGGGCGATGATGAAGCCCGCAACGGCCAGGGCGCCTGCGGCCACCAGCCCCACGACCGACCACGAGCCGGAGGTGCGGAGGAGGAACACGAACCCGCCGGTGCCCAGCACACTCACACCGAGTGGAATCCCGCAGGCCACCAGCAGGAATGCCCTGTGTCGCCGCCACATGCGTCCTCCACCGACAGTCGCTCTCCGGAACCGGTGTCCGCGCGGGCGCACGTCAGCACTACTCCTGGGCAGGGACGGGGCCGCCGGGCCGGAACCGCTCGACCCCGACGATGTGCCGCACCTTGACCGGGCGCACGACCACCGCGACCCGCTGCTCACCCGGCATGGTCCACTCGAAGCGCTCGACGCCCAGGTACTTGCGGGCCAGCCGGTCCATCCGGTGGTGCGCCTCCTCGCCCTCGATGAAGCGGGCCACCACACCACTGATCTGCACGCGGTCGAAGGGATCGGCGGCGTCCGCGTGCGAGAGGTAGACGCGCGGGTCGCGACGCAGGTTCTCCTCCTTCACCCGCCCGGCCGAGGTGTTGAACGTCAGCTGCGCCTCTCCCTCCAGATCCACCCACATCGGGCTGACCTGCGGTGCCCCGTCGGCGAACACCGTGCCGACGTACCAGATGTTGGGCGCCTGCAGCCGGGCGCGGACGGCTTCGTCGAATGTCGCAGTCATTCCGGGAGGCTACCAACCGCCCGCGAGGACACCGCCCGCCCCGGCCGGCAGGTGCGCGTGCTGATTCGTCCTCACGAAAGCTTGACGCAACGTCTCGGTGAACGTCGACAGGCGAAGGGGTCAAGCCAGTCCCGGGGCTGCGCACGGCCGGTGGGGTCAGCGCCGGCCGACGTCGCCCCGGGCCGACAGACCGATGGGGTTGGGGGAGGGCAGCACCGCTATGGCCGCCTCGGCCAGGGGTTCCAGCAACTCCTGGAGCCGCGTCACGGCGGTGTCGTCCAGTGCCTGCCAGGGACCGGCCGCCAGCGCGTCGGTGTGCGCCTCGATCTCCACCCGGGCAGCCAGCGCCACGTCCGTCGGGCGGCCGTCCGGGTGCAGCCAGCCGCGAGCCGTCAGCCGGGAGACGGCGGCCTCCCACTCCAGGTCCGACCAGCCCCGGGCGGGCTGCAGCAGCCGCCGGTCGTTGTCCAAGGCCGCGCGCCACACCAGGCTCTCGCAGCCGTCCAACCCGGCGACCAGCAGCGACGCGACATGGCCGTCACCCCGGTGCTCACGCAGCACGGTCGCCGCCTGCCAGAGCACATCCAGCGGATCCTCCGGCCAGGGCAGCGCGGCGTTCGCCGCCGCCAGGACCCGGCCGGTGAGGTCGGCCGCCTCCGCCGCCTCCCGGCACAGCCCGGCCGCCTCCGCGACGTCGACGTCACCGAGGAGGTCGCGCAGCGCGGCGCGGGCCCCGGAAGAGCGGGCGGCGAGGGCCTCCGCCGGATCGGCCAGCTGCCACACCGCCGGCAGGGCACGCTCGACCATCGGGCGGGCGAAGCCGTAGAACGCGGCATACACCGGTCCCGGACCGACCGGGCCGAGGGGTGCGCCGCGTCCGGCGAAGTAGCCGCGCCAGAAACCGCGCAGGCCGACCTGCTCGAACGCGGCCCGTGCCTGCGGGGCGAAGTAGGTGACCGCATGCAGCGGTTCGAACAGGGTCCACATCGTCCGCGCGGTCCGCGCGGGATTCCGGTCGAGGCTCACTCGGAGCACTCTAGCCCCGTTCGCCGGTGGCGCTCCGGCGAACATGGGCGGACGGTGCCGCCCCACGCCCTCACCGTCCCGATGGGGACTCCAGCAGCCGAAGCAGCAGGGCGTCGAGGTCGAGATGGTCGCTCTCGGACCCGAGGGGAACGAGGCACTCGGTGCGCCGGACGAACGTCCTGATGTCCTCCTCCTCGGCCTGCAGCAGGGCCTCGCGCTCCTCCCCACGAAGCAGGATGAACACGGTCCGGGCGTCGCCCGCGCCCGGGAACACCGACACGTCGCCCGTGCCCGCCCGCTCGCTGAGCCCGGTGGCCAGCAGCTCCCGGGCGAAGAGCCAGGTGACGGTCTCGTCGCGGTCGACGTAGTTGTCCATCCGGACCGCGTAGGGGTCCGTGGTGTCGTACTTCAGGCAGGCGGGTGCGTGCACCTTGAAGCCGGGACAGACCACGGACCACAGGTCGAGGCGTACGGTCACGGCCGAGTCGGCGGAACGCTGCACCGGTACAGAGGGCATCTGATCCACGGTCACCGCTCCACTTCTGCGCTGCGGTCCTGCAGCGGGGCAGGGGGGTCGGGCTGCTGGTGGCGAAACCTGAGCGGCGCGGTCAGACGCTGCCACTCCGGATCGGGTCGGCCCGGCACTATCCGTCCGCAGGCGCTCCAGGACACGGCAAGGTGAGCAAAGATCGGTACCTGCTGCAGAAACGTTTCTTCAATTGTCCGTGCGTCACGACTCATGCCTGGATGAACGAGAGTGCCCGCGAAAGGTAACCGCCATATCGGTGAATTCACTTGGACCGGACGGTAATTGCCGCAGTGGTTCGGCGCCGGAGGTCGACCTGGTGGTCGGGGCTCGGGCGTTCGGTCGACCCATGGCGAGACGCGGAGCTCGGTGCGGAACGCACCGTCGCGCGGGCCCGGCGGTGAAGCCCGGCCCGCGCGACGGCGTTCGCCCTGCGCGTGCGATCACGGTGCCCCGAGCAGCGGAGCCACCGCGCTCACTGCACGACGGACCAGACGAAGGTGGCCGTGCCGGAGACTCCCTTCGGGTCGGTCGCGGTGACGGTCACCGTGTAGGTCCCGAGGGTGCTGCCGGAGCCGGAGACGGTGCCGTTGGAGGCGATGGTGATGCCCGGCGGCAGCCCGGTCGCGGTGAAGGCGAGGCTCTGCGAGCTGTCGGAGTCGGTGGCCTGTACGGGGAAGGAGACCGCCGCGCCCTTCGGGCTGCTGTAGCCGAAGGGGTTGACCACCCCGACCGTCTCCGCGCCCGGCGCCCCGGAGTTCGCGGTGACGCCGGCACTGACCGCCGTGTTGGCCAGGGACACCCCCGCACCCGAGGCACCCGCCGCGACCTGCCCGGTGAGGGTCTGGGCCAGGCTGGTCGAACCGGTCAGCGGCAGGCTGCTGGACGCGTCCCCGACCCTGATCGAGTACGTGCCCGCCTGCGCCTCCCACTGGTTGCCCGCCGACGACCACGAGGCCAGGTCGTGCACGGTGAGCGGAAAGGTCACCGTCGCACTCTGCCCGGGACTCAGCACCACCCGCTGGAACCCCCTCAGCTGTTCCGGCGGGTCCTGGCTGGCGGCCGGGTCCCCGACGTACAGCTGCGCCACGTCCGCACCGGCCACCGAGCCGGTGTTGGTGACGGTCGCGGTCGCGGTGGCGTTGCCGTCGGCGTTGAAGGCGCCGACGGCGAGGTCGGAGAAGGAGAACCTGGTGTAGGACAGCCCGAAGCCGAACGGGAAGGCGGGGGTGATGTTCTGGGACTGGTACCAGCGGTAGCCGATGTCCACCCCCTCGCTGTAGACCACCCCGGTCGAGGTGCCCGGCCACTGCGCGGTGGTCTGCGCCGGGACCTGGCTCAGGCTGCTCGGGAAGGTCACCGGCAGCTTGCCGGACGGGTCGACGGTGCCGAACAGCAGGGCCGCGACGGCCGCCCCGGTCTCCTGTCCGCCGTACCAGTTCTCGAAGACCCCGGCCACCGAGTTGAGCCACGGCATGACCACCGGTGAACCGCTGTTGATCACCACGACGGTGTTCGGGTTCGCCGCGGCCACGTCCTCGATCATCGTCTCGTCCGCACTGGAGAGGTCGAGCGTGGTCAGGTCGCTCTCCTCGCCCTCAGGGGCGCTGACGTAGATGATCGCGTCGGTGGCGGCCTGGGCCGCCGCGACGGCCTGCGGGATGTCGGTGGTGCCGTTGTCGTCGCCCGGGGTGTAGGTGACCTTGGAGTTCGGTCCGACCGCGTTCTGGATGCCGGTCAGCGGCCAGACCGCGTTCGTGCTGTCGACCCCGCCACTGCCGCCGCCGGCGATCTCGACTGCCGCGCCACCGTCGGTGCCGATCACGGCGATCGACTCACCGGCGTTCGGGTTGAGCGGCAGCAGCCCGTTGTTCTTCAACAGGACCGTGCCCTCCTCGCCCATCTGCAGCGCGGTCTGCTGGTGCGCGGCGGTGGTGACGGTCGCACTGAGCGAACCGGTCTGGGCGTTGTCGAACAGGCCGAAGGCGAACATCTGGGTCAGGATCCGGGACACGATCGCATTGACCGTCGCCTGGTTCAGCGTGCCGGCCGTCAGGGCGGCGGACACGTCGCTCGCGTCGGAGAACGGCATCGCTATGTCCATACCGCCCTCGGCGTCCGCCACCGCATTGCCGGCGGCACCCCAGTCGGAGGCCACGAAGCCGCCGTAGTCGGCCTGTTCGTCGAGTCCGTCCTGCAGCAGGTCGGCGTTGGCGCAGGAGGAGGCGCCGTTGACCACGGCGTAGGAGCACATCACCGAAGCCGGCGCGGACTTCTCGATGGAAGTCTGGAAGGGCGCCAGGTAGAGCTCCTCCAGGGCCTGCTGACCGACCGTCTCGTTGTTGGTGCCGTTGGGGTACTGCTCCTGGTCGTAGGCCGCCGCGTGCTTGACCATGGCCATCACGCCCTGGCTCTGCAGACCCTCGACCTCGGCCGAGGTGACCTGGCCGGCCAGGTACGGGTCCTCGCCGTAGGTCTCGTAGGTCCGGCCCCAGCGCGGGTCGCGCACCAGGTTGGTCGTCGGGCCGAGCGAGATGTTCACGCCCTTGCCGGCGAACTCGGCGCCCTTCGCCGCGCCCTCCTGCTGGATCAGCGCCGGGTCCCAGGTCGCGGCGGCGTTCTCGCCGTCCGGGAAGGCGGTCACGCCCCCGTTCCCGTCACCGACGCCGGACGGACCGTCCTCCATGTTGTCCGGCGGGATGCACAGGTCGGGGACGCCGGGAACCTGACCGATGTAGGACGAGGCGCCGTCCCCGGACAGCAGGGTGGCCTCCTCCGACTGGTCCATGGTGTTCAGCACCTGCTGGACCCGCTGGGCGACCGGCACGGTGGAGCCGACCCAGGGACAGACCCCGTTGCCGCCGTTGCCGTTGCCGCCGGTGATGGGAGCGACGGTGGTGAGGCCGTAGACGTCGAACTCGAAGATCGAGTAGCCGAACTGGGTGCCCCGCGCGGTGCCGTACATCCGGACGTAGCGGGCGGTCACCGAGACCGGGAAGGACTGGTTGCCGCCGGTGCCGGTGGTGGTGGAGTAGACCGTGGTCCAGGTGGAGTTGTCGTTGGACACCTGGACCTGGAAGGCCGTGGCGTAGGCGGCCTCCCAGAGGATGCCCACATTGCAGATCTGCTGCTGGGAGCCGAGGTCGACCTCCAGCCACTGCGGGTCGCTGGATGCGCTCGACCAGCGGGTGCCGGGGTCGCCGTCGGTGGCGTCGGCCGCCGGGTAGTCGGTGGCGTCCTGGGTGGAGGAGGCCGTGGTCGGCTGGTCCAACGCCAGGTCCTGGGTGCCGCAGTACTCGGTCGGACCGGTACCGCCGCCGGTACCGCCGCCCCCGGTGCCGCCGCCGCCCGAGCCCTGGGTGAAGGCGAGGTAGTGGAAGTTCCAGCCGTTGGAGTCCTGGTCGACGGTGAGCGTCTGTCGGCCGGCGGGCAGGGTGACGCTGGCGGTGACGGTGGTCCAGGTCTCGTAGCCGCCGGTGTTGGGGACGGAGACCGAGCCGGTGAGGTTGGCGCCGGAGGCGTTGGCGATGTGCAGGGCGTCGGCGATCGCGTAGGGCGAGGCCACCCGGAGGCTGACCGTGTAGCTGCCGGCGGTCGCCACGTTCACCGTGTAGTCGAACCACTGGCCCGGCGTGGTCCAGCCCAGGTCGTAGCCGCCGCCGGCCGGACTGGTGTCCGCCGTGTCAGCGGTGGTCTCCAGGTCGATGCCGTCCGAGCGGTAGCTGTTGGCGGTGCCGTTGGTGGAGCTGACGCTGTAGGCCACGCCCTGGCCGCCGGTGTCGTAGTTGGCGGCCTGGAGCGTGCCCGGCACGGCGGCCGGGGTCCCGCCGAACGGTTGGCCGCTGCTGGAGCCGCCGCCTGCCGCCTGGCTGAACGAGAGGTAGTGGAAGTTCCAGCCGTTGGAGTCCTGATCGACCGTCAGCGTCTGTACTCCTGCGGGCAGGGTGACGCTTGCGGTGACGGTGGTCCAGGTCTCGTAGCCGCCGGTGTTGGGGACGGAGACCGAGCCGGTGAGGTTGGTGCCGGAGGCGTTGGCGATGTGCAGGGCGTCGCTGATCCCGTACGGCGAGGAGACGCGGAGGCTGACCGTGTAGCTGCCGGCGGTGGCGACGTCGACGGTGTAGTCGAACCACTGGCCCGGCGTGGTCCAGCCCAGGTCGTAGCCGCCGCCGGCCGGGCCGGTGTCCTGCGTGTCCGCGGTGGTCTCCAGGTCGACGCCGTCGGCGCGGTAGCTGTCGGCGCTGCCGTTGGCGGAGGCGACGCTGTACGCCACGCCCTGGCCGCCGGTGTCGTAGTTCGCGGCCTGGACCGTACCGGGGACGGCGGCCGGGGTGCCGCCGAAGGCGGCGCTGCCGGCAGCGCTCGCCACGGTGGGCGCGCCGGCCAGCGACAGGGCTAACAGCGCCGCGACTGCGAGCAGCGCGCGTAGGCCCGGCCGACGGCGGCGCGGTCGCGGTCCGCGGCGCGCAGGCGCTGGCGACCGCAGGAGAGGGAGTGGCCTCATTCCGTTCCCTTCGGTTGACTGATCTGCTTCCCCGGCGCCGGGCCGTTGGGCCGGTCGGCGGGTGGGACCGTGGTGGCGCAAAGAACCCGCCGCCGAACGTGGTTGTTCTGCGGCGGGCCGTCGAAGCGGCAGTTGCGCGCGCCGGATGGCGTCGTGCCTGCCGGGGGGATCGTGCCGTGTGCGGTGGTGCACATCGGGGTGGCTCTGCCACCGTCCGGGGCGAACCCCGATCGGCGACCGACCTCAGCGGTTCGGCGCGACAGTCGGGAGGGTGGCGGCCGTCGTCAACCGAGGAGGAACCGGTTCACGACGCCGGAGTTGCCGCCGGAGCCGAGGGTGGGGGCGATGCGTGGGCGCCGCCGTTGACGGCCGGTTCGATGTGCTTCCGAGCCGTGTCGAGGCCGGCGTCGGACAGGTTGACCACCGAAGACCCGACAGGGCGCACGGCCGAGGCCGAGGCCAGCCTGCGGCGAGACATCATGGGACACTCCTCTTCACCCCGATCTCGGGAGAGCGCTCTCTCTGCCACAGCGCAGAATCCTCCCGGGCCCGCAGAGTGTCAAGAGAAGCCACAGAAATCCGGCGGCACCGCCGACTTCCTTGCGCAGGATGTCCCTCTCGGCAGCCGGCTTCCGTTCGCTGGCTTCAAGCTCGGCCGACCGGGCCTCCAACTGCCGGACCGCTCGTCTGGATCATCGGGCGCAGCTGCCTGTCCCGTCCGGGCCGCAGCCGACCCGCTGGTGCGCGTGCCGGTGGGAGCAATGCGGCGGTGTTCGCGGTCCCGCAGCACCCACTCGCGCAGCGTCGCCCTGTTGATGCTCAGGTCAGCGGCGATGTCCTTGTACGTCGCCCCGGGCGTGGAACAGCGTGTCCACCCCCCAGGCGATCTCCAGCGCCTTGGCCGGATATTCAGCCGCAGGGCGCGGTAACCGGCAGTCCTGGGGCGTCGCGCGACCAGGCTTGCTTGTCCAGGGCCTGACCGAGATCAGCGCACAGGTCGCTCTGGGCTGCGGTCGGCTTTGGCACCCAGAGCCGGACGACGCCCTCGGCACCTCCGGCGGCCAGGAGGTTCCCGTCAGGGCTGAACGCCACGGTGTACAACGCGTCGGTGGCTCCGGTGAGGGTTGCGGACACGCTTGGGTGGCGCAGGTTCTTGACGTTCCAGAGCCATACGTCGTCGTCTGTGTCGGCGGCGGCGAGAGTACTTCCGTCGGGGCTGAAGTCGATCGCGTAGGTGTATCCGAGCGGCCCGGTCAACGGCTGCCCGAGGGGTTCCGGGCGCGGCGGGTCGCCCAGGTTCCACAGTTGGACGGTGCCGTTGGCAAGCCCGACGGCAAGTGCGATCCCGTTCGGTTGGAAGGCCACGCTGTAGACGTAGGCGGGCAGGCGGGTCAGTGCCGCGAGGGGCCGGGCGATGCCGTTGGCGTTCAGTGACCACAGACGAACGGATCGGTCGATGCTCCCCGCTCCCAGTAACGTGCCGCGCGAGTTGAACGCGAGGCTGTAGACGCCCGCCGTGAAACCGGGCAGAACCTGCCGGAGTGTCAGCCCCCGGGCACTCGTGACATTCCACAGCCGCACGAGTGTGTCGTCGGAGCCGGTGGCCAGCAGCGTGCCGTCGGGACTGAAGGCGATGTTCTCGACGATTCCCGCAGTGGTGGCCGGTTGCGGCGGTCCGACGGGGACGGGCGCGGCGGGGTCGGAGACGTTCCATAGCCGCACACTGCCGTTGGAGAGCGCCGTGGCGAGCAGTGGCGCGGTCGGGCTGAACGCGACCGCCTCGGCCGGGAGGCCGCCTGTGCCGATAGGCGGGGATGCCGGGGTCCGGTCCGCGGCGTACCAGAGTTGGAGCGTGTTGCTGGCAACTGCGATCAGATGGTCGTCGGATGAGAAGGAGACCTCGTTGATCACGCCCTTTCCCGGGAGTTGTGGGACCGGCAGCGACCAGAAGCGGAGCACTCCGTCGGCGCATCCACTGATCAGCGTGGAGTCGCGGTCCCAGGCGATGCTCGCTACCGGCTCGGGATGCGGCAGGGTGGTGATGAGAGCGTGAGTGGCGGGGTCCCACAACTCCACGCTCTTTGCGCTGGTCGCCACGGCGAGTTGGGAGCCGTCCGGACTGAATGCGAGCGCGTTGATCCAGCTGTTGCCGATGGTCAGCGCCGGTCCGTCGGGGCGTGTCCCCCCTGACGTGGTGACCGTCCACAACTGCAGTGCCGAGGTCTTCGTGCCGGTCGCGAGGGTGTTGCCGGCCGGGTTGAACGCCAGTCCCAGAACCGGGCCGCCGAGGCCGGAGTGGTCGGCGGTAGGAGCCGGGGCCAGTGTGGCGTCGGGTGCGACGGGCCAGGTCAGCAGCTGGCCGTCTGAGGTGGTCGCGGCGAGCATCGTGCCGTTGGGGTTGAACGCCAGGCTCTGTACGTACGCGGTGGGGCTGACGGTGACTGTCTGCGTCGGGGTCAGTGCCGTGCTGGAAACGTGCCACAGCCGGATGGTGCCGTCGGCGCTGCCTGCAGCCAGCAGCGTGCCGGCCGGGTTGAACGCGAGTGTGTACACGGTGTTGGTCGGCCCGGTGAGTGCGGGCAGGGCGTGTACCACCGCCGGATTGGCGATGTTCCAGACACTGATGGTTTCTTCGCTGCCGGACGCCGCCAGCAGCCGGCCGTCCGGGCTGATCGCGACGGCGAAGAGCTGCCGGTCCTGGAGGTGCAGCAGTGGCTGGCCGATCGCGGTCGGGACACCGGGGCGGGAGATGTTCCACAGCCGCAGGGTCCCGTCCGCATCGGCTGCGGCAGCCAGATTGCGGTCTGCCGTGCCGGCCAGCGCCTCGACGACCGAGGCTGCGTCGACCACACGGCTGGCCTGCGCTGTGCCGGTGGATTCGAGCAGCGCCGAGCGGGATTGGATGGTCGGGTTCATCCGGTAGGAGGCCAGGCTCAGTTGGGCTGCGGCGGTCGGGTCGAGCCCGCGCACTGCACCGGCCGCCTCGGCCACGGCTCGCGCATCCGCCGTGCGCGTGGCGCTCTGCGCGTCGCCTCGTTGTACGAAGGCGTAGAAGGCCATACCGGTGGCGACGAAGAGCAGGCTCGCGAGCGCTCCTGCCAGGATCCGAAGGCGGCGCGCGGCCAGTATCCTGGCTCGCTCCTCAACACTCCGCTGCACGCGGGAGGCTTCGAGGAACTCGCGTTCGAGCGCTGTCGGCCGCCAGCGTTCGCCGGCCTCCTGCACGCGCAGGTCCATGACGGTCAGCGGGCCGCCGCGCAGCAGTGCGGCCGGATCGCGACCGGCCTCCACCCAGTTCTCTGCGGCGAAAGCGAGCCTGCGCTGAGCAATGAGCACGGCCCTGTCAGTGTCGAGCCAGGCACGCAGCCGAGGCCATGAGCTGATCAACGCCTCGTGTGCGATCTGCACGGTGCCCGCGTCGACGGTCAGCAGCCTACGGTCGATGAACTCCTCCATCGGCTCCGGCAGTTCACTGCCGGCGTGCGTTCCGCCGGGCAGACTGTCGAAGGCAACCTTGCGCGCGGTGTCGGCAACCCCCTCGCCGACATGTACGAGGTGCACGAAGATGATGCGCACGAGCTCGCGGTCCGGGGGACCGAGCCCGCCGTAGGCTTCCTCGGCCGAGTGGGCGATCGCGTCGGCTATGCCACCGGTGGCCAGATAGTCCTGCGATGTGAGGATGTCGCCCTCGTGCCGGGACCAGGTCGCGAGCAGGGCGTGCGAAAGCAGTGGCAGCGTGCCGACATGGTCCCGGCCGAGCCGGAAACACTGTTCGATGAGCAGCTCCACCAAGCCGTCGGCCACCTCCGCGCCGGCCAGTCGAGCTGGACGGACGATCGCCTCACGGATCTGTCCGGTGTTCATCGGCCCGACGATCACCTGGCCATCCTGCATGGCTGGCGCGAGTCCGGGTTCGACGAGCGCCGCCGCATAGAAGTCCGCTCGCAGGCCGATGACGACTCCGCTGCGCGAGCATCGGTGCAGCAGCTCCTCGATGAAGGAGGCACGCTCCGACGTGGGTAGCTCGTGCGTGAACACCTGCTCGAACTGATCAACCACGATCCAGTCCGCAGGCTGCTCCAGCGGTGCGGCTGCTGCCAGGGCGGCGAGCGCATCGCGGCCCGGGGTGAGCAGGGCGGCGGTTCCCTCGGCACGCAGCGACGGGATCAGGCCGGCCCGTAACAAAGAGGACTTGCCCGAGCCGGACGGTCCGACAACGAGCAGCGGCAAGCCTTCCCGGCGCCGCTCTGCAGCGCGGCGGCGCACCGTCGCGACGAGTTCAGCGCGTCCGAAGTACCACTCGGCATCCTCGGCCTCGAAAGGAGCCAGGCCACGGTACGGCGGTCGCCGATCCCCTGTGCGCCGCCGCCCGGACCTGCGCAGCCGACGCGCGGCCTCTCGCCAGGCCTCCAGCTGAGCCTCATCACGCACTCCGAGAGCGATCAGCAGCTGCGTGAACTCCGAGCCCAGGAGCCTCAGAGCCGGCAGGTGCGTTCCAGCGAAGTAGCCGCCGGCCGTCGCCGGCGCGAGGCCACTCTTGCGCGCCACCTCGCGAACGGTCAACCGGGCTCGTTCGCGTAATTCCGTGAGCAGAGCGCCGAATTCGGCCGCGCTGCTCACGCCGGCCAGGCGTTCCTCCGGCATTGGCATCGCAGGCCCACCAGGTGATTCGAAGGTGCAGAGAGGCTGCCGTACGCACGGTAACACCGACACCTGTTGGTTGAGGGACCATCACAAGCACGATCAAGGGGGCACCGCACGGCCAGCGACCTGTACGAGCTTGTCCGAGGTCTGTCCGGAGCTGTACGAGGTCGGCCCTGTCCATTGAGTCGATCGCTTCCGCCGACGAGAGTCCCTGGTCAAGGGTCTCAGCCAGCAGACCCGTCCACTTCGAGAGATGGAAGAGGGAATCGCCATGAACATCACGAAACCCCGCCCGAATCGGGCCGGCGCCACGGCCGTCCTGGCCAGCATGGTGGCCGTCGCCGCACTGTGTGCGGCCGCCCCCGCGTCGGCTGCCACGAAGCCCGCCCGTCCCGCCGCAGCCGCCGCGCACGCCGTCCGCCCCGACGACGGTGTGGTCGGCAGCTGCGCCGGCAGTGGTGACCCCGACCACAACACGTGCATCACCGTCTACACCGAGACCAAGAACACCACCAACCACACCCAGTACGTGGGCCAGATCGTCGTCACCGCCCCCGATTCCTGGGCGCCGGGGGGCCTGTTGGAGGCGTGGGCCGGGAACGGACCCACCGGCATCGCCTGGTACCAGTCCGAGTACGGCACCTACCAGGTGTGGACGATCGACCAGTGGATCAAGAATGGCTCCGGCATCTGCGGTTCCTACACCGCGGGTTCGTCCCGCTCGGTCGCCTGCATCAGCATCTCGGTGTGACTCGGCAGTGAACCATGAAGGGCGGCCCGGTCGCGACTGGGCCGCCCTTGTCGGAACAGCTCCCCGTGCGGTCGGCCCGCCACGCGGCCGACCGCACGGAACTGCCTCAGACCACCCAAGAATTGGCTTGAGGCTGAGCTGAGAGACGGCCCGAACCCGGTGCGGCACAAAGGCGTCCACTGGCCGCACCGGTGCAGCCGGCCGGACGGCCCCAGGCACCCGGGCCAGCGCGCCGCCCCTCGGGTACGCCCGACGCGCCCCGCCCGCCCGTCACAGCAGCGGGCGGGCACGGGAGGCTCGGATCCGGGCAACGCAGCGGGTCGCGCAGGCGGGTACGTAGCTTTGAGCGCCAGGTGTGCGAACCATGCCGTGTGACCTGCATGCCAACTCCCCTTATGGGGGCGCGTGTTGACGCTGCTTCAGCTGCTGGCAGCATGGCCTGCCCATAGAAGTCGCAAGGGGGTGCCCATGGGCGAGACCATCGGCGTTTTGCTGTCCACCGGTGTATTGGTGTTTGTCGTTGGCTTGGTAGGCGGGACTGCGCCGGTGCGGTGGGTTCCCGCGATCAAGGACATGCACCGGGCGGAGAAGGTCACCTGCGAGGTGCTGGGTGCGCTCCTGATGCTGGCAGGGGCCGCACTGATTTTCGTCGCGTTGACAGCCAAGACCGGTGACGGCTCCGCCGCACCCGAGCCGGTCCCTTCGGCGGCCGCTCTGTCTGAGAGTCCGACGCCGACGCCTATCCAGACGCCGACGCCTATCGCGGGGCCGACGCCCACGGCAGCGAGCGTGCCGTCCGACTCGCCCTCGACAGGAGATTCGTCCGCCGCACTGACGCCGGTCGCGCTGGCACAAATTTCGCCAGTGAGTCACGCCGAGAATATCAACGTTCAGGAGGTGAAATTCGGAGGGACTGACTACGGCCAGACCTGGATAGAATCCTGCGTCTCCACGGAGGAGAATGGTCCGCAATACGACACGTGGGATGTGAGCGGTTATACGAAACTGACACTCACTCTCGGTGTCCCCAGCGATTTGCCACCGAGCGGTGTCGGGGCTGTCGCAAGGTTTACCTTCACAGACAACGGCAAGGCGCTTACGCCCACGGTAACGGTCTCCGCCAGTCAATCGAGAACCTTGACGATTCCCTTGGCGGGTGTTGACGACTTGACCATTGGGTGCCTGGATGAACCGGGACCGAGCGAGGATCCAGGTGGGGCCGTCATCACGTTCGGGCTCGGAAACGCGACCCTCAGCTGATCAGCCGGCACCGGCAGTGGCCAGCCCGACCTGGCGGCGTGCTATTTGCCCGCCCGACCCACCGGGTCGGGCGGGTACTGGACGCCGGCTGAAGGACCGCAGGTCCCAGGTGATCCACCGGCCCTGTCTGTCCGCACGTCAATACGGAGGATCGTGAGGGTGCGGGACTCGCCGCTACTCCCGCTACCGACTGCGCATCGCCGCCCGCGCCCGCGACCTGGTCACCACCGGAAGCTCCGTCGAGGGCGCCTGCCGCATCGTCATCCTCGAAGACCAACTCGCAGAAGCCCTAAGCCTCATCGAAGAGCTCCGGGCCGCAGCCCCACCCAAGGACGCGGCTCCGGCGTCCAGCGGGCCGCGCTGGTCGTGGAAGGAGGGGTCTGTACTCCCGGTGCGCGTTGCCCACTCCTGGGGCGGCGCGCACCGATGCCGTGCCCTCCAAGTGGACTGGGGACCAGTGGCCCTATGGCCGGAGACGACCGGTCCCTGCTGCCGCGCACCCCGCCGGACGCACCATGAGTCCGACGGCGAGCGGCGCCGTGACCCTAGGAGGCGAACGGCGATGGCGACACCCGCAGCGACACCCACTCCACCCTTCCCCGCCGGGCGGCGCTCCCGCCTGGGCACTGCCCTGGCACGGCGGCGCAACCCGCTGTGGCGGCCCAGCGACAGCCTGCGCAGCCGACTGCGCGCCCTGATCGTGATCGGGCTGCTGGCGAGTGTCGGGGTGTCCGCCGGCTTCGCCCTGGCCCTGTACCGGGACGACCGTGCGGCAGCGCTGCGCCGCGACGCCCAGCTGCACAGCGTCCAAGCCGTGCTGGTGACCGCTCCGAGCAGGGCGCCCGCGAGTGACCCCGATGCGCAGTCCGCAGCCCGGGTCCGCTGGAGCGCTCCCGGCGGGACGGCCCGCGAGGCGAGCGTCGACGTCTGGGACGGTGCCGTCGTCGGTAACCGGATCCAGCTGTGGCTGGACGCCACGGGCAAGGTCAGCGCCGCACCCGTCACCGCCGGCGACTCGGTGACGTCTGCGGCCTACCTGGGAGTCCTGTGCCTGCTGTGCTCCCTCGGCCTGGTCACGAGCGCGGACAGCGCCGTGAGGGCGTGGGCGGACCGCACCGACGAGAACCACTGGGAGCGGGACTGGCGGCTCTTCGAACCCGTCTGGTCCCACCGCAGCTGACAGGCGGCGCAACCGCGCCACGTCTCCAGGCCGCCCAGCCTGCAGGGACCTGGAAGCAGCAGCACGTCGACGGATGCGACCCCGTCCTGGCCGTCGGCCCACAGGGCCCGATGGGCGAGCGGCTCGCACGCCGGCGAAGCACCTACCTGACGCACCGTCAACAAGTGATCGAGGAGCCGACAGTGAACCAGTCGCCCGTATCCGGAGTCGTCGTGGGAATCGATGCCTCCCCCCGCGCCCAGCAGGCCCTGGACTGGGCCGCCGACGAGGCGGACCGGCGCGGGGTACCGCTGCACATCGCCCACTCCTGGAGCCTGGCGCCCTACCAGGAGCCGCCCGGGGACCGCGGCGACATCCCCGAGGACCTGCTGCAGGCCGCCCGGCAGCTGGTGCACGAGGCCGAGGCCCACGTCCGTGAGCGGCAGGTCGGAATCGAGGTGCACAGGCACCTGCTGTCCGAGCGGACGGTGCCAGGCCTGGTGCAACTCGCCCAGCACGCACAGCTGCTGGTCGTCGGAACCCGTGGACGCAACCGTCTCTCCTCCACCCTGCTGGGCTCGGTCAGCCAGGGCCTGGCCGCGCATGCCGCCTGTCCGCTGGTCGTGTTCACCGGCCCCGAGGGGACGGCCGGCCCGGGGGAGTGGACTGGTGATGACGGAGTGGTGGTACTGGGGGCCGGCCCGGGGGAGGCGGCCGCTCCGGTCGAGTTCGCCTTCGCCGAGGCCGCGCGGCGGGGCGTGCCGCTGAAGGTGATCCGCACCTGGATGTACCCGCAGGCGTATCCCGGGATCCTCGCGGTGGGGCCGGTCGAGGAGGCCACCCGCACCCGCGACGAGAGTGCGGACCTGGCCGAGGTCCTGGCCGCAGGCCGCAAGGCGTTCCCCGACGTCCAGCTGGTCACCGAGGTCCGGCTGGACGAGGCCGACGCCGCCCTGGTCGACGCCTCCGCCGGGGCCGCCCTGGTGGTCCTGGGCGCCGAGCGCCACCGGCGCCGGTTCACCCTGCCGATGGGTCCGGTCACCCACCGGGTCCTGCACCATGCCCACTGCCCCGTCGCCGTCGTCCCGCACGTCTGAGCGCGGACGCGGTTGGCGACCGGGAGTCGCCGGCGTCCTATTCCACCGAGGCGGCGAGGCGGCGAGGCGGCGGAGCATCCGCTCACCCGCCTTGCCCCGCACCGGTACCCGCCCGTCCCGGATCAGTATCCGAAGAGGAGTCACATCATGTCCCATCCCGTCATCGTCGGTGTCGACGACCCGCAGGGCAGCAGCGCCGCCGTCGACTGGGCCGCCGACGAGGCCCGGCTGAGCGGCCTGCGGCTGCACCTGGTCCACGGCCTGCCCTGGTACCACCGGCCCGATTCCGGAAGCCTGGCCGAACAGTTGGTCCACAGCGCGAACCGCGAGGCCCTGCGCGCGCTCGCGAATCAGGCCGCGGACCGCCACCCCGGACTGGAGGTCACCAGCGGACTGGTCGACGTGTCGGCCCGCGAGGCGCTGGTGCACCTCAGCGCCGGGGCCGCCATGGTGGTCGTGGGGACGCGCGGAGCCGGAGGCTTCCCCGGACTCCTGGTCGGCTCGACCAGCCTGTACGTCACCGCCCAGGCAGCCTGCCCGGTCGTGGTCGTCCCTGGCGCGCACGGCAGCCGGCGCGGGGTGGCTGTGGGCGTGCACGGCGGCGAACCGTGCGGCGAGTTGCTCGCCTTCGCCTTCGAGGAGGCCCAGCGCCGCGAACTGCCGCTGCGGGTTGTCCACGCCTGGAGTCACCCGCTGATCGTGGGCTCGGGACATGCGTTCCCGCCGCTCCACGAGGAGGGCCAGGTCGTCGCCGAGCAGGTTCGGCTGCTGGCCGGGATCCTGACCGGCTGGCGGGAGAAGTACCCCGGGGTCGCGGTCACCGAGGACATCGTGCGCTCCGGCGCCGCCAAGCGGCTGGTTGAGGTCTCGGCCACGCAGCAGCTCCTGGTCGTCGGCCGCCACGGCCACCCGAACGGTCCGGTCGGACGCCTCGGATCGGTCAGCCAGGCGGTGGTGCACCACGCTCACTGCCCGGTCGCCGTCCTGCCGGCGCCCTGAGCGCCGACACGCGCGAGGCGACAGAGCAGTGGTCCGTGCGGCGCATGCCGCACGGACCACTCTCACTTCTCCCGGATCGCCCTTCAGCGGTGCCCCGGGTGTCCCGCTGTGAGCTGCTGCCCGGCCGATGCGCGGTTCGCCAGGGTGTCGTCGCTGCGGTAGCGGAGGTTCTCGGTCACCGAGACCACGCCGTCGACCCCGCGGCACAGACCGGCCAGGGCGGTGGCCACGCTGCGGTGCTCCAGCGTTCCGGCGAGCGTCACCTGGCCCTCGTGGACCTGGACGTCGATCTCGTCCACGGAGAGGCCCAGGATCTTTACGAGCACGTCGTGGCGTATCTCCTCGCGGATCGCGGGATCGTGCCGTAGGAAGACCCGCAGCAGATCGCTCCGGCTCACGACGCCGATCCGGCGTCCGGCCTCGTCGACGACCACCAGGCGCTTGCAACCGCGCCGGTCCATCAGCCGGGCGGCCTCCACCACCGTCCATTCGGGCCGCGCGCACACTGCCGGGCTGCTCATCAGCCCCTGGGCTGTGGTGGCCAGGCTCCGGGCGCGGTCCCGGTCCGTCAGGCTCGGCGCGGGCAGCAGGCCGGCCGGGTCCTCCACCGTGGCTTCGTGCCGCAGCAGATCGGCCTCGGAAACCACGCCCAGCGGCCGGTCCTGGTCGTCCAGCACCGGCACGGAGGTGATGTCGTGCTCCGCAAGCAGGCGGGCGATCTCCTTGAAGGAGGCGTCGGGCCGCACGCACACGACAGCCGACGTCATCAGCTCCCCCACCATTCGGTGTCGCATCATCAGAAGTCCTTTCAGATAAGGATGACGGGCGACGGGCCCGCAGCCGTTGCGGGGCGATCGCAATACCCCCACTGTGGTCCTCGTGACCCGGCCGTGCCTTGGGCCGTGAGGCCTGCTCCGACTGCCGATCGGCCCTCCCCGACAACGGGTGTCGGCCAGGGACCCGATCGGACGGACCTTGGAACGCCGGCCGTGCCGCGATCGCGGACCACATTCGGACGTTCGGTCGCCGCACAGGCCGCGCCCCATGGGGAACTGCCGGCGGGCAGTTGCAGAGAGCCCGACGGGGCCGGCGCTGCGCGTGGGCCCTCGCGTTGAGGGTCTGCGGTTCCGGGCGGATCTCGGCGCCCGCTACGGTGAACCATGACAGCTCCCGTGAGCCGGTGGACAAATCCTTGAGGAGGACGCCGTGGCCGGTGAGGAGAGGGCGCCGCGGATGCCACAGCTGCGCCTGGACGAGTTGCTGGAGGAGCTGCAGGCGCGGATCGACGCCGCCCGTGGCACCCGCGACCGGGTGCACAGCCTGCTGGAGGCCGTCCTGTCGGTGGGCCGGGAGCTGGACCTGGCACACGCGCTGCGCCGGATCGTGGAGGCTGCGGCAGTCCTGGTCGACGCCCGCTACGCGGCCCTGGGCGTGATCGGTCCGGACGGGGAGAGCCTGTCGCAGTTCCTGATCGTGGGAATGGAGCCCGAGCAGGTGGCCGAGATCGGGGCACTGCCCTCGGGACGGGGCATCCTCGGTGAGCTGATCCGCCATCCGGAGCCGCTGCGGCTGACCGAACTGTCCGCCCACGAGGCCTCCTACGGTTTTCCGGCGCACCATCCGCCCATGCGCACCTTCCTGGGGGTGCCGGTCCGTGTGCGCGGGCAGGTGTTCGGGAACCTGTATCTGACCGACAAACGCGGCGGGCAGGAATTCGACGGCGACGACGAGGCGGTCATCTCCACCCTGGCCGTGGCCGCTGGTGTGGCCATCGACAACGCCCGCCTGTACGAGGGGGCGCAGCGCCAGCAGCGCTGGCTGCGCGCCAGCGGGGAGATCACCCGCAGTCTGCTGTCGGGCAGCCCCCGGCTGGAGGTGGTGGAGCTCATCGCCCAGCGCGCCCGGGAGATCACCGGTTCCGAACTCGCCGACGTGTGTGTGCCCCTGGGCGACGACACCGGCGACCTCACCGTGGAACTCGCACTCGGCGGCGACGCCGAGGCCCGGCTGGGGCTGACCGTTCCCGTTGCGGGCACGCTCTCGGGCACCGCCTATCAGTCGGGCACGCAGGTCACGAGCGACGGACTGGCGGAGGACTCGCGGTTCCTCGCCGGTGCCCACCGCTCCCGGGGCACCGGGCCGGCCGTCGCCGTGCCGCTGGGCAGCGCCGACACGCAGGTCCGTGGCGTGCTGCTGCTGGCCCGCACCGCCGGGCAGCCCGCCTTCGCCGCCGAGGAGATCGACCCGCTGCTCGGCTTCGCCGACCAGGCCGCCCTGGCCCTGGAGCTGGCGGAGCGCCGGCGTGACGCCGAGCAGCTCGCACTGTTCGAGGACCGCGACCGGATCGCCCGCGACCTGCACGACCTGGCCATCCAGCGGCTGTTCGCCACCGGGATGACCCTGCAGGGCGCGGACCGCCTGATCGACAATCCCGGCGCCTCCGAGCGCGTGATGCGCGCGGTCGGCGACCTGGACGAGACCATCAAGATCATTCGATCGACGATCTTCGGGCTGCAGGCGAGGGAGACCAGCGACGTGCAGAGCCTGCGGGCGCGGGCCGCCCGCGCGGTGGGCCAGGCGCAGGCGACGCTGGGATTCGCGCCCCGGCTGAGCATGGAGGGCCTCCTCGACACCGACGTCCCCCAGAGCGTTGCCGAACATGTGGTGGCGGTCCTGGGGGAGGCGTTGAGCAATGCCGCCCGGCACGCCCACGCCACTCGCGTGGAGGTCGTTCTGCAGGCCACCGCCGAGGAGGTCGTGCTCACCGTGGCCGACAACGGCGTCGGCATCCCCGGCGGCGGACGCCGCAGCGGCCTGGCGAACCTCGACCGCCGGGCACAGGAAGCGGGCGGCGGTTTCGAGGTGCAGGTCCCGGCAGCGGGCGGCACCCGGCTTGTGTGGCGCGCTCCGCTGGACCGGTAACGGGCGCCCGGCCACGCAGGGTCAGGGGAGTGCGGCGGCGGGCGGTGATTCAAGGCGGCGGCCGGTCACCACTTCCGGGTGGATGCGGATCAGCACCCGGTCGGTGCCGGCCGCAGCTCCGGGTCGGGCTGACCGATCGGGTGCCACGCCGGCCCGTCCCAGGATGGTGACGCTCCAGCCGCTGCCGTCGACGCCGCTGACCTCACCGGTCTCGAAGGCGACCACCGCGCCGTCCACGGCCCGAACGAGTTCGGAGGCCGCGCTCTGCGCGAGCACCACGGAGCCGTCGGCGTCGAGCCGGAAGGGGACCGGCAGGACCGCCGGCATGGCTCCCTTGGTGTACACGATGCGCCCCACCGCCATGCCTGCCAGCAACCGCAGGCACTGCTGGGTGTCGAGGGACGCGTCTTCGAACTCCATACCCTGATCCTGCCCTGAGGGGCAGGATCAGGGTGAGGGCCATTGGTCCCCGGACATGGGGCCTACCGGAGCAGACGCGTGACGTGGTCGCGGATCAGGGCTGCAGTTCAGGGCCGCGGGCGGGCGGCGCTGTGCGGCGCACGTGCTCCGGCCTGCTGGTCGTCGGCGGCGTGGGTGGCGATGACCGCTGCCTGGACCCGACGCTCGACGCCCAGCTTGGAAAGCAGACGGGAGATGTGGTTCTTCACCGTCTTCTCCGCCAGGAACAGCCGCTGTCCGATCTCCCGGTTGGTCAGCCCCTCGCCGATCAGCGCCAGGATCTCCCGTTCGCGCTCGGTCAGCGTCTCCAGGAGCTTCGGCTGCTTGTCGTGGGTGCTGTCCCCGCGCATCCGGGCCATCAGCCTGGTCGTGGCACCGGCGTCCAGCATCGACTGTCCGCCGGCCACCGTGCGTACGGCGGTGACCAGGTCCGTGCCGCTGATCTGCTTGAGGACGTAGCCGGAGGCACCTGCCATGATCGCGTCCAGCAGCGCCTCTTCGTCGTCGAAGGAGGTCAGCATCAGGCACGCCAGGCCGGGCACCCGTGAGCGCAGCTCACGGCAGGTGGTGACGCCGTCGCCGTCCGGCAGCCGCACATCCAGCACCGCCACGTCCGGACGCAGCGCGGGCACCCTGGCCAGGGCCTGTGCGACCGTGCCGGCCTCCCCGACGACCTCCAGGTCGGGCTCTGCCTCCAGCAGGTCGCGCACGCCGCGCCGCACCACCTCGTGGTCGTCCAGGAGGAAGATCCGCACCGGCGGCTCGGCACCGGCTGCACTGTCCGACATGGCACGACTCCCTGCTCCTGGCCTGGTCCGCTGCGGCGGGACCTTCGCATCCTGACCCTTGGAAGGACCGGGGTCCAGGGCCGATCGGCCCTATTGGCACGGGTTTCCCCCCAGGAGGCGCCAGGCCGTAGGCATGGCCTGTCAGGGGCGGTGGCCGGGAACGGGTGTACGTGTGTCGTCGGTCTGCCAGAACAGGTCGTCGGCGAGGTCCGCGAGGCCCTCGACGGCGAGCACGCGCTCGCGCAGTGTCTCCGCCTGGCTGCGCCGGGCCGTTGTGGCCCGTAGCGCGACCCGACCCTGTTGGCAGTCCACGAGGAGAGTGGAACGTTCGACGTCCAAGTCCTGGCGCACGGCTATGAAGAGGACTTCGGAGCGGATCGCGTCGTCGCTCCGGTCCAGCGCGCCGAGCAGGTCGCACAGGCACACCATTCCCACCAGATGTTCCTGGTCGTCGACGACGGGGACGTGGTGGAGGTGGTGGCGTGCCGCGAGGCGGGCGGCTTCGGCGGCGGTGGCGTCGACACTGACGGTGAAGACGGGGGCGGTCATCAACTCACCGGCGACCACTGCGGCAGCGCGTCGGCGCAGCGCGTGCGGCAGACGAGCATCCGGCACGCGCAGGTGCGACGGCAGGGCCTGCCGGGCGAGTCTGGCGAGCAGGTTCGAGGCACTGACCGTGCCCACGACCCGGCGCTGGTCGTCCACCACGGGGACGAGCCCGTGGTGGTGGGTGCGCAGGGCCGCCACCACCTGAGCGAAGCCCGTCCAGGGATCGACGGTCGTCACCTTGGGGGTCATCAGCTCGCCGACCAGGGTGCGGTGCGGTAGGCCGTCCCTGCCCGGGGGCTGCGACTGTAACTGCACCATGATCGGCGGCCCGGTACAGACGGTGCTGGCGTGCGTTCTGGCTCGCATGACATTCCTTCCTGACTACTGCTTCGGGTTGTGGTTCGGCACTTCTCAACTGTGGCTGTTCGCAGACCACCGGACGTCGGGCCGAACGTCCCTCGCCTGGGGCCGACCGGGTACGAGCCGCTTCCGGTGAGCGTGGGCGCCGGACCTGGGCCATGGCCCAGGTCCACTTGCCGAAGAACCCGGAGGGGTTCTGGAACACCGGTCACGGCTCAGGGGGTGAGCAGATCGCCCAGGTCCCGGACGACGATGTCCGCTCCGTGTCGTCGGAGTTCGTCGGCCTGGCCGGCGCGGTCGACGCCGATGACGCAGCCGAAGCCGCCGGTGCGGCCGGCGTCCATCCCGGCGAGGGCATCCTCGAAGACCGCGGCCTGCACGGCGGTGACGCCGAGGGCCTGTGCTGCGGCGAGGAAGGTGTCGGGCGCGGGTTTGCCCGACAGTTTGCGGTCGGCGGCGACCAGTCCGTCGATCCGGACCTCGAACAGGTCGGCGATCCCTGCGGCGAGCAGCACATCGTGGCAGTTGGCGCTGGAGGAGACGACGGCCCGTCGCAGCCCGGCGGCCCGTACGGCCTCGACGTAGCGGATCGAGCCCGGATAGGCCTCGACGCCCTTCTCCTTGATCAGTTCCAGGACGAGCGCGTTCTTCCGATTGCCGAGACCGTTCACGGTCGCGCGATCCGGAGGGTCCTGCGGGGTGCCCTCGGGCAGGTGGATGTCCCGGGAGGCGAGGAAGGCGCGGACGCCGTCGGCCCGGGGCAGTCCGTCCACGTACCGGTTGTAGTCGGCGACGGGGTCGAACGCTTGGAACGAGTCGCCCTGGCGCCGGCGCAGGAAGTGGTCGAAGGTCGACTTCCAGGCTGCCGCGTGGACGGTGGCTGTCTCGGTGAGCACGCCGTCCAGGTCGAACAGGCAGGCGCGAATGCCGTCGGGGAGTCCCAGGGCGGCCATGGCTGTCTCCTGCCCGCGGTCGGCGCCCATCAGTGCAGACCGCCTTCGATGCCTGCGGACCAGCTCCGGTGGGCCGGGCTGCGACCTGCGGGCTGCCGTACGTCGGGGGGACGGTGCGGCACCGGCACCGGTCCCTCGCCCGGGACCTCCTTGGTCACGGTGACTGCTGTGCCGTGGTGCCGGATGCCCAGCTCGGCTCCCTCCAGCAGGGTGTAGACGGCGCGCTGGTGGGTGATCTCCACGCGCAGGCAGCACTGCCGGAACCGCACGGTGAAGGCCAGGCGGGTCAACTGCTCGGGCAGGCGTGGGGAGAAGGACAGCGCGTCGCCGCTGTGACGCATTCCGCCGAAGCCCGAGACCAGGGCGATCCAGGTGCCGGCGAGCGAGGCGATGTGGAGGCCGTCCCGGGTGTTGTGCTCCAGGTCGGCGAGGTCCATCAGCGCCGCTTCGCCGAGGTAGTCGTAGGCCAGCGACAGATGGCCGACCTCGGCTGCGATCACCGCCTGGCTGCATGCGGACAGCGAGGAGTCCCGGACGGTGACCCGCTCGTAGTAGGCGAAGTTGGCGGCCTTCTGCTCGGCGGTGAACAGGTCGCCGCGCTGCTGCATGGCGAGGACCAGGTCGGCCTGCTTGGACACCTGCTTGCGGTACAGCTCGACATAGGGGAAGTGGAGCAGGAGCGGGTAGTGCTCGGGCGGGGTTCCGTCGAAGTCCCACAACTGGTGACCGGTGAAGCCGACCGACTGCTCGTGCACGCCGAGCGCCTCGTTGAAGGGCAGCGCGATCCGGGCTGACGTGTTCCGCCAAGCGGCTGTCTCCTCGGCGTCGACGCCCAGCAACGCCGCCCGGTCGGGGTGGCGTTCGGCGGCGTCGGCGGCCGCCCGCAGGTTCTGTTGGGCCATCACGTTGGTGTAGACGTTGTCGTCGGCCAGCGCGCTGTACTCGTCGGGGCCGGTCACACCGTCGAGATGGAAGACTCCGTCCCGGTCGTGGTGGCCGAGTGAGGCCCACAGGCGTGCGGTGTGCACCAGCAGTTCCAGCCCGGCCTCGCGGTCGAACTCCTGGTCTTCGCTGGCCGAGGTGTAGCGCTGGACAGCCGACGCGATGTCGGCGTTGATGTGGAAGGCGGCGGTGCTCGCGGGCCAGTAGGCGGAGCACTCCTGGCCGTCGATGGTCCGCCAGGGAAACGCCGCTCCGGCCGGGCCGAGCTGCCGGGCCCGCTCCAGCGCCGCGGGCAGCGTCGAGTGCCGCCAGCGCAGGGCCTGGCCGGCGGCCCTCGGCGCGGTGTAGGTGAGCACCGGCAGTACATACGCCTCGGTGTCCCAGAAGCAGTGGCCGTCGTAGCCGGAACCGGTCAGCCCCTTGGCGGGAATCGCCCGCTCCTCGGCTCGTGCGCCGGCCTGCAGCACGTGGAACAGGGCGAACCGCACCGCCTGCTGGATCTCCGCGTCGCCTTCCACCTCGACATCGGCCTGCGCCCAGAACTCGTCCAGGCGCTCGCGCTGCTCCCGGAGCAACCCCTCCCAGCCGGTCTCGCCGGCCCCGGCCAGCGCGGCGTCCACCTGGTCGTGCAGAGCGGGCACCGACCGCAGCGCGGACCAGCCGTGGGCGACGATCTTCTCCACCCGCAGGCACTGCCCGGGGCGCAGCAGCGAGACGACGGTGAGACGGCTCAGATCCGGGCTGCTCTCGGCGGAGGTGCTCGTGCCCGTCGGGCCGGAGACCCGGTGGTCGGCGGCGACAGCGACCCGCAGCCCGCTGCGGGTGGTCCGGTGCACCAGCCGCAGCTTTCCGTCCCGGGCGAAGTCGTGCTCGGACCGGAGCACCGAGTCCAGGGTGGCCCCTAGCCGCGGGTCGCCCTGCTGCTCGGGCAACTGCTCGTTGGCGACCAGTTCGGACTGCAGTACCACGCGAATCTCCGCGTCCACCGCCTCGACCTCGTAGGCGATCGCGGCAATGGCCCGCTGGGTCAGCGAGACCAGCCGGGTCGAACGGACCCGCACGGTGCCCCCGGAGGGTGCCGTCCACTCGAAGCTGCGCCGAAGGACTCCGCTTCGGAAGTGCAACTCCCGCTCGTGGCTGTGCAGCCGGCCGAGACGCAGGTCCAAGGGCTCGCCGTCGACCAGTAGCCGGATCAGCTTGCCGTTGGTGACATTGATGATCGTCTGACCGGACTCCGGGTCGCCGTAGCCGGCCTCCGCGTAGGGCAGCGGACGGAGTTCGAACACGCCGTTCAGATAGGAGCCGGGCAGGCCGTGCGGTTCGCCCTCGTCCAGGTTGCCGCGCCAGCCGATGTGGCCGTTGGACAGCGCGAACACCGACTCGCTCTGGGCCAGCACGTCGAGGTCCAGCTCCTGCTCGCGCAGGGACCAGGGGTCCACGGCGTAGGCGGGGTGGCTGATCATGAAGGTTGACCTCCGTGGCTTCCCTCGGACGCGGTTGCGGGGCTTCGCTCTTGCCAGGGGCCGGTTCGGCTCGGTGCGACACGCCGATGCAGTAGCTCCAGTCTGCGCCCGGATCCCAGCCCGGGCATGGGGCCTATCGGCCCCGAGCGGGCCCCGAGCGGCCCAAGACGGGATCGCCGCGCAGCAGGAGAGTGGAACATGCGGGCGCGGACACGGACGTTTCAGGGCAGTAGGAGCAGTCGAGCAACGTCCAGCGAGATCCGCCGGCGCCGCGTCGCCCCCCCGGTCCCACAGCGATCCAGAGCCCCGAAACCCCGCCGGCATGAAAGGACATCTCCCATGCGACACCCCGTGCAGTCGACAGCCTCCGTCGCCGAGCCGCAGGAACAGCGGCCCGATGACTCGGCCGCCGCCGCTCCGATGCCGGGGCTGCGGCTGGCCTCGGTCGCGTTGTACGTTGCCGACCTCGCGCGCTCGGTGCGTTTCTACCGCGAACTGCTGCGCCTGACGGTGGGTGCGGAGACCGGGACTGCCGCGCTTCTGGTCGGCGCGGACGGCTCGCAGCTCTACCTGCGCTCGGTCGGCGCCCGCGCCCCGCACGTCGTCGGCGGACTCGGTGTCCAGTGCACTGTCTGGACGGCTGCGAGCGCGGCCGAGTTGGGGCGGTGCGAGCAGGTGCTCAAAAGCTGGAACGCACACACTGCCAGCAGAGCCGACGACGGCTTCGACTGGGTTGAGGGCCGTGACCCCAGCGGCGTACCGGTCATGGTGAGCTATCCCGGTCCCGAGCACGCCCCCCGCCGTCGAATCATGCCCCGGATCTACGCCTGGTGACCGTGCGTGTGCCAACAATCCCCCCGGGTCGGCAGGACCGCGTGCATCCCCGGTCCGGGATCGGCTTCCTGAGCTCGACGCCACCAGGCGGAGGAATGCGGCAGGGCGGAACAGGTGCCTCACCTGCAAGATCAGCGGCGGAATGCGCCACCGCACCCTTCACCCCTGAAAGACCGTGACCCGAAGCCGGGTGCGGCTATCCTCGTCGGCGCCGGCGCCGACGCTGTGGGTCTGCTGTCGATGCTCCTGGGTTCGCGTCGGCTCCGCACATGCGCACAGTCGGCCCCGCACCAGCCGCGACGTCTCACCGGAGACGTCGGCGGGTGGCGGCTGCGCAGCAGCGGGGGAGGATGGGGGGAGGACGAACGCAGGCCGGTGGGCCCGAGGCGACGGCGTGGTCCCGCCCTCGGGCGGCCGGCGCCGGGCGGGCCGAAGGAGGGCAGGCGCATGGGCGTGTCCGATGCGTTGCGAGGTGAGCCCGGCGTGGTCGAGGTCGCGCCGTCGGAGCCGGGCGGTCTGCTGGATGTGCTGAGCGTGGCCGCGGTGGTGCTGGGCGCCGACGGACGGATCGTGCTGTGGAGCCCGCAGGCCCAGGAACTGTTCGGGTGGAGCGCGCAGGAGGCGCTGGGCCGGTCCGCGGCCGCGCTGCTGGTCCCGGACGAGTACGTCGACCTGGTCCTCGGGCTCTTCGCGAAGGTCATGGCGGGCGACGGCGCCTGGGCCGGGGTCTTCCCCGTGCGGCACAAGGACGGCTCCAGTCGGCTGGTGGAGTTCCGCAACATGCGGCTGCTCGACGAGCAGGGCCGCGTCTACGCGCTGGGACTCGCCTGCGACGAGGCGACCGTGCGCGGCGTGGAGCGCGACCTCGCACTGTCGGTGCGGCTGGTGGCACAGTCCCCGATCGGGCTGGCCGTGCTGGACACCGAGCTGCGCTACGTCCTGGTCAACCCCACGCTGGAGCGGATCAACGGCCTCCCCGCCGACGAGCTCCTCGGCCGCCGGGTCCGCGAGGCACTGCCGTTCCTGGACGTCGATGTGGTCGAGGCCGCGATGCGCCAGGTCGCGGCCACTGGCGTGCCGCTGCTCGACCAGTTCGCGGTCGGCCGCACACCGGCCGACCCCGGCCATGACCACGCCTGGTCCAGCTCGTACTACCGACTGGAGGACTCTGCCGGGCGGGTGCTCGGCGTCGCGCTGTCGGTCGTGGACGTCACCGATCAGCACCGCGCGGCCACGGAAGCGGCCGAAACCCGGCGGCGGCTGGCCCTGATCGACCGCGCCTCGGTGCACATCGGCACCACTCTGGACCTGGACCGGACCGCCCACGAGCTGGCGGACCTCGTGGTCGCCGACCTGGCCGACCTCGCCGCAGTCGACGTCCTCGACTCGGCCCTGCAGGGCAGCGACACCGCAACCGCGACCAGCGCGGTGCCCGCGCTCTTCCGGGCACTGGCCGTGGCGGCGGGCTACGAGACCGACGCCGTCGACGCCGCCGATCCCCCCGGCGAAATCGCCAGCTACCCCGCCGACCGCCTGGTCACCCGGTGCGTGAGCACCGGACGTCCGATACTGGTGGCGCGCGTCGGCCACCGGGACCTGCTCCGTATCGCCCGCGACACCGACGCCGCCGCCCTCCTCGCAGCCGAGGGCGTGCACTCCTACCTGGCCGTGCCGCTCAAGGCACGCGGCCAGGTACTGGGCGTCCTCGACCTCCTGCGCACCCGCAACCCGCGACCCTTCGACGCCGACGACGTGGTGCTGGCCGGCGAACTGGCCGCCCGTGCCGCCGTGTGCATCGACAATGCCCGCTGGTACCAACACGCCCGGGACACCGCGCTGACCCTCCAACGCCACCTGCTCCCGCACGCCCCACCACAACCCGCCGGTCTCCAGATCGCGTACCGGTACCAACCGGCGGCAACGGCCAGCGGGATCGGCGGCGACTGGTTCGACGCCATCCCACAGACCCAGGACCGGACCGCCCTGGTCGTCGGCGACGTGATGGGACACGGTGTGCAGGCCGCCGCCACCATGGGACAGCTGCGCACCGCCACCCGCACCCTGGCCAACCTCGACCTGGACCCCGCCCAGGTCCTGGAACAGCTCGACCACATCACCTCCGGCCTGGACCGGACCATGGCCACCTGCGTCTACGCCGCCTACGACCCGCACCGTTCCCGCTGCCGCATCGCCCTCGCCGGCCACCTGCCCCCGGTGCTGACCAGGCCCGGCCGCGCCCCGGAACTCCTCGACCTGCCCGCCGGCGTCCCCCTGGGCACCGGCGACCTCGGCAGCGGCTCGTTCGAGGCCACCTTCCTCACCCTGGACCCCGGCGACCAACTGGTCCTGTACACCGACGGCCTGGTCGAGACCCGCGGCCAGCCCCTCGACGAGCGCCTCGCCCTGCTCCTGGACCTGCTCACCGAACCCGGCCGACCGCTGGAGGAGACCTGCGACCTGCTCCTGGCCGCCCTCCGCCACCCCGACGCCCACGACGACGTCGCCCTCCTCATCGCCCGCGTGGCCCCGAACCGGCCTCCCGGGTGACACGAGGCCGGAGTTCCCACACAGGTCGGGCACCGACCGTCCCACCCTGGCGGGGAGAGCACCCGAGGCGCCCTGGCGGGGGAGGGGGCCGGCGGCCGGTCACTGTGAGCAGGATGTCCTTGACGGGCAGCTCCACCACACGGCCCGTCCCCAGGCGGAACTCCGCGTCGGTCGCACACAGCTCGACGCCGGCGAGGTCGACGCCGAAGCAGGCCGGTCGGACACCCCGCCTCTGCCGCGGTGCGCCGGGGGGTGGGTCGAGCCCAGAAGGGGCGGCGTACTGTTCGGGGGACGATCGAACGTTCACGGGGAGAGAAGGACGGTTGTGCCGAACTACGGCCGGCGGGTGGGACAGAGCAGGCGCGGTTTCATGGACGGCGCCACGGTGTCGCGGGGGCTGCTGTTCATTGCGGCGGGCGGGCTGTTCATGGCGATCCTGGTCCCCATGCTGCTGACCGCGCTGCAGTTGAACGGGAAGCCGGGGACGCTGACGGTGTCCTCCTGCGTGACCGGAGGAGGTTCTCATCCGGTGATCACCTGCACCGGGGACTTCCAACTGACCAGCGGCGGCCCCCGGTACACCGGGGCGTCACTGTCGGAGCAGCAGTCCTACCCGGCCGGCACCCTGCTGAAGGTGCAACAGGCGACGGACGGGTCCCTGCAGGCAGTGTCGGGGGAGGACCAGGCGGGCCTGGCCGTCGGCGTCGGCCTCGGCGCGGTCGCCGCCGTGACCGGCCTGATCACCGTGGTCGCCGCCGTGCGGCAGCAGCGCCGACGACGCGAGAGCGGCGTCCGGCCGATGCCGATGCGGGTGGGATAGGCCGAGGCCGTCCCGCTTCTCCGGCACCCAGGTCGCCTTCCGTCGAAGCCCGGCGCCATGTTCTGGCGGATCAGGCCACGGCGGGCGCGGAGCGGGCCGGTCATGACGGCGGTCGAGCGTCCGTGCGGGGGCCGAAGAAATCGGGGGAGTCCGGTGGGGGTCGTGTCATGATCACATGATGGTCTTCTCCTCATCAGGACGGCTTGCAGGCGGGGACGACCTTGCTCCACTGGGCACGGCTGCCGGTCGTCAGGTAGCGGTCGTTGACGAAACCGGTGAAGTTGGCGCCGTCGTCGACCGCGAACCAGTACCGGTCACCGGTTCCGTGGGCGTCCGGGGCGCCGGTGGTCCAGCAGTCCAGGATGAGCTCGTTGCCGTTGTGGCCCTGGTAGCCGTTCCTGCCGCTCGTGTAGTTCGGCTGGTTCCACATGGACAGGACCGAGTCGGCCTGGACGGCGGTGACCCGGGCGCACCAGTCGTGGGCGTCGCCGCCGATGTCGCAGTGGAACGGTCCGGTCGCGCCCGAGGGCGGCACCGGGCCGGTGCACTGCGGGACGCCGGGCAGCCAGGCCGGTCCCTTGACGAACACGTTGCTGATCCAGCCGTGCCGGTCGGAGAGGTAGGACCACACGTTGTTGGTGACGCCTCCGTAGGTGACGGACTCCGCGTGGGTCTGGCAGGCCGCGTAGACCGTCGTCGGGGCGGCCAGCGTGGCCACGATCTCGGAGTCGGTGGCCGGAGCGCTGCGGACGCGGACATCGGTGCCGAGCGTCTGCTCGGGCGTTCCGTACGGTGGCCGCGAGGGCAGCGGGTGCAGTTCGTAGTACTGGGCCATGGCGGCCGAGGCGGCCTCGCCGGCGACCTGGTCGGCGAGGACCCGGGCCGGGCCGGGCAGGCCGTACGTGGTGTGCGGGAACGGCTGCCCGGACAGGGCGAGCTGGACGAAGGAGAACAGGTCCTGCTGCCAGGCCAGGGTGCCCGGCCGGGTGTGGGTGTCACAGACGAGGTCGTCCACCCGGCAGACGTCGAAGTAGCGGCCGTCGCCGGAGAACCCGGCGAACACGGACGGGACCGGGATCCGCCCGGTCAGCCCGCCGGAGCCGGGATGGCGCATGCCCTCCAGGGGTATTCCCGGCTCACTCCTGAAGGCGGGTACCGGCGCCCACCGGGGAGTCGGCTCCACCGGGCCGTGACGCGTGGATGTACTGGTTGGCCCAGGCGCTGATGATGTGGGCGGCTCGCTGCGCCTGCCCCCGCGCGGTCAGGAGGTGGTCCGCGCCCTCCAGGGAGACGAAGCTTCGCGGGTGTCGTGCCTCGCGGAAGATCTCCCCGGCATTGGCGATGTCGACGGTGTCGTCGGTGGGCGAATGCAGGACGAGCAGCGGCAGGTTCAACTCGCTTATTCGGTCCCGCAGGCGGGCCTGGCGGACATCGTCGACGAAGGCGCGCTTGAGCACCAGAGTCCTTCCGCCGACGAACCACTCGTGCGATCCCTCGCTGAGAACGCGGTCCACCACCGCGTCGTACTGTCGCTCGACATGGCTGGGGTCGGCAGGCGCCCCGATCGTGGCCACCGCGCGGACGCCGGTCGCCCCGGCGGCGGCGGCGATGGCGGCCGCGCCGCCCCAGGAGTGCCCCACCAGCAGGTCTGCCGGAGTGCCCCGCTCCGCCATCAGCGCCGCCGCGCGGACGGTGTCCTGGACCTTGACGGTGAAGGAGCCGTCTCCCCAGTCGCCGTCGGAGTCCCCGATCCCGAGGTTGTCGTAGCGCAGCATGCCGATCCCCTCGCGTGCCAGCTGCTTGCTGACACGCGAGGCGGCCGGCGAGTTCTTGCCCAGGGTGAACCCGTGGACGAAGATTCCCCAGCCCCGGATCTCGCCCTCCGGCAGGTCGATCGACCCGGCCAGTTCGGGGCCGACGACGCTGTTGAATCTCACTTCTTCGCTCACGGTGTGCTCACTCCGGCAGAACTGTACGTGGGTAAGGGCAGGTGGGCGCCCGCGCTGGCGTGCGAGGGCGACACCACTGTTACCACACGCGTGCTCCGCGGGTGTCAGGACGTCGGCACTCAGGACGTCGGCACTGTGCGCTCCGGCGCCAGCGAGTTGCCGGCGGGGATCCGGCCGCAGTCGGACGGCGCGGCCTTGCCCGCGAAGCGGTCGTTGAGCCATGACACCGCCAGCGGCGCCCAGACCGCGGCCGTTCCGACGTGGCTGAGCGCGTCGAACTGGTTGTACTCGATGGAGCCGTCGCCGGTGGCGCAGTACTGGTTGGCCAGGGCCCGCACATCGCCGACGACCATGACGCCGTCACCGGTGCCGATGCCGGCCGGGTCGCCGAAGGTCCCCTCGAACACGCCCCCGTCGCCCTGGGCGATGTACCCGGGGACGGTCGGGGTGGGCGCCGAGCCGAGGTTGATCCGGTTGACCGCGGCGACGAACGCCGGTGCCGAGTCCGGGTCGGCGTACTGCGGTTTCGCCATGTCCTGCCAGGTCAAGCCGGGGTAGTGGCCGAGGGCGTCGACGATCGAGGCGCTCTGCAGCTGGTTGTACACCTGCTGGCCGTAGCTGCTCATGTACTGGGTGAGGTCGATGTCGTACGACCGGGAGACCCCGATGAGCGCCATGGGTATGACGCCGGACCAGGCCAGGGCGCCGCTGACGTAGCTGAGGTTGTGCGCCGGATCGACCAGCAGGCCGCCCTCGGCGAAGCCCACCAGGTTCCTGTTGACGTCGGGCGCGTAGCTCGGGGCCAGCGCCGCCGCCCAGTCGGTCGCGATGGCGCCGCCGGAGTAGCCCATCAGACCGAACTTGGTGTCGGAGTTCAGCCCGGTCGCGACGGAGCTGGTCGCGGCCCGGATCGAGTCCAGGGTGTCCGTGCCGTACTCGGGCCCGGCCGCGAAGTCCGCGGACTGCCCCTCGGTGTCCGGGATGACGAGGTTGTAGCCCTGGGCCAGCAGTGCCGACAGGGCCACCGATTCGAAGTTGGCGATGGTGCCGCCCAGGCTCACGTCGCCGGCGATGGCCCGGGACGGCCCGTCCGCCGGGTTCAGCGAGTCGTAGAAGGACTGGTAGGACACGGCCTTGCTGCTGTCGCCAGTGAGGCTGCGCACCACCGTGGTCACGTTGGCGGACGGCCGGCCCAGGGCGTCGGTGGTGCGGTAGAGCAGCTGGATCGCGGTGAGCGGCGTGGAGATGCCCTCGACGTGGTACTGCAGCGTCCGGGTCCTGAGCACGGTGCCCGGTGCGAAGGAGGACAGCGGTGCGCTGCCGTCGTAGCTGTAGAACGAGTCGGCTGTGGCGGCGCCGGGTGTCGCGGCGCGCGCCGCCGTCGCGGTGGCGAGCGGGGCGGCGGTGATCGCCATCGCTGCGGCGGTGGCGACGGTCAGCCGTCGAACGGACTGTCTGGACATGGGTCCCCCGAAATAGTGAGGTGGGTCACAGATCTGACTCGGGAGTAAGTTACCTTCGGGTAGAAAGGCTGTACAGGGTTACGACCGAGCATTCTGCGATGCGCCGTCAGGTGATGCCGCGGGCCGTCCGGCGACCGGCGGCGGCTCCTTGCGGACGAAGGCCCGGCGCAGGGCGTGGTACGGGTGGGTGGGGTCGTCGAAGATCCGCCGCATCCGGGCGAGTTCCTCGTCCCGGTGGGCAGCCAGCGGCTTGACGCTCTCGGCGCGCTCCCGCTCGGTCTTCTTGGCGGCGATCCGGCTCCGGGTCGAGGACATGGCGGAGAGCCGCACGGCGAGCCCGGCGACCTGGTCGGTGAAGTCCTGTGCGCTGCTCTCGATCAGCCGGTCCACGAGTCCGAGGCGGTGCCCGCTCGCGGCGCTCACCGGCAGCGCCCTTTCGGTGAGCCGCTCGGCGGCCCGGGCACCGACCCGGCGCGGCAGGGAGTAGGTCCAGTACTCGGAGCCGTAGAGCCCCATCAGCCGGTAGTGCGGGTTGAGCACCACGCCGGTCCGGCACCAGACCTCGTCCGCCGCCAGGGCGAGCATCACTCCGCCGGCGGCGGCGTTGCCGCCGAGCGCGGCGACCACCAACCGGTCCGTGGTGGTGAGGACGGCCTCCACCAGGTCGTCGATGGCATTGAGGTTGGCCCAGGACTCCGCCCCGGGGTCGGCGGCGGCCTCGATGACATTGAGGTGGATGCCGTTGCCGAAGAAGTCCCTGGCACCGCCCAGGACCAGGACGGAGGTCGGGCGGGCGCAGGCGTAGTGGTAGGCGGCCAGCAGCCGCTCGCACTGGGCGGTGCCCATGGCGCCGCCGGGGAAGGAGAAACGCAGGAACCCGACCTCGCCGGTCTCGCGGTACCGGATGTCGGTCCACCCGGGACCGTCCCACTGGGGATCCAGGGGCAGTGGCAGGTCGGGCACCGCCGGCAGCAGCCCGCCGAGGGCGACGGTCGCCGGAAGCGTGAAGGTGGGCGGCTGTCCCGGCAGGCGTCGCGGCCGCAGTTGCGGGATCCAGACCGCACCGTCCACGGTCGCCCGGCAGATCGCGCCCGCCCGGGTGGCCAGCACCTCCCCGGGCGTGCCGGTCAGGGTGGGCTCGCGATACCCGCCGTGCAGGAACCACTGCCCGCCCAGCAGCTCGTCCGGCACGCCCGGCTGGGAGTCGGCCGCGCGCAGCTCGCGCAGCACGGTTCCGGTGCGGTCGGCGGTCCAGTCGATGCGCCGCTGCTCCTGGCGGAGGAACGGCCGGGTGCGGACGGCGGTCCGCTGACCCGGACCGCTCTGGGCGGCCGGGCGGAACGTGCCGGAGGCGAAGCGGTCCACGGCGAGCAGGACCGCCTCCAGCGCCGCGTCGGAGACCTCGTTGCGGTACAGGTCGCTCTTGCCCACCGGGGGCACGGGAAAGGAGGCCGACGCCCAGACGTCCCCGGCGTCCATCTCGCCGTTGGCCTGGAGGACCGTCACCCCCCACCGGTCGACGCCCTCCCGCACGGCCCGGTCCAGCGAGGAGGGGCCGCGGTCCCCGGGCGGCCCCGGGTGCACGATCAGGCAGGTGCGGGCCCGCCACACCGATTCCGGAATCGCCGTCCTCAGCATCGGTGCGATGATCAGCGCCGGGTCGTGCCGGTGCAGCGCCTCGTGCAGGTCCTCCTCCCGGCAGGACAGCTGCACCGGGACGGTGTGTCCGCGATCCGCGAGTTCCACCGACACGCGCTGGGTCAGGCTGTTGAACGCACTGGCGACGAGCAGGATGATCACGAGTTCCTCCGACCGGGCCCGAGCCGGAGTGAGGGCCCCGACCTGGAGCGATCCTCGCCCGCCGCGCGCGCTCCGCGGCCGGTCCGCGCCAGCGGTGTCACCCGAACGACACGCCGTGACCCGGTGCGGCCCGGCCTCCTGCCCGGGGAGGGCGCGGGAAATTCCCTGCCGCTGAGTAGCATGGAGAACGGTGAGGGGGGTACACGACGGCCGAAACGTCCCCTGCCCCGAGGAGGAACGACATGGACCGCGGTACCGCAGTCGCGTCGCACGGCCTGCAAGCAGCCCAGGACGTCTCCCCGTCGTGGCCGCTGGTGGAGGCGCCGCCGGTGGCGGACGGTGTCGACCCGGGCGCGGTCGGTCCGGCGGACGCGCGCGAGCTGTCGAAGGCGCTGTTCGTCCGGCTGGCGTCCCTGGAGGAGGGGACGCACGAGTACCAGTACGTCCGGAACACCCTGGTGGAGCTGAACCTGACCCTGGTCCGGTACGCGGCGGGCCGGTTCCACCACCGCAGTGAGCCGATGGAGGACATCGTCCAGGTCGGGACGATCGGTCTGATCAAGGCCGTCGGCCGGTTCGACCCGGAGCGCGGCACCGAGTTCACGACGTTCGCGCTGCCGACGATCATCGGCGAGATCAAGCGCTTCTTCCGCGACACCAGCTGGGGCGTCCACGTCCCGCGCCGGCTGCAGGAACTGCGGCTGGCGCTGGCCCGGGCCACCGACGAGCTGGAGCAGGGCCTCGACCGCGCGCCCACCTCCGCCGAGCTGGCCGAGCACCTGGGGCTGACGCCGCAGGAGGTCTGCGAGGGGCGGGTCGCGGCGAACGGGTACTCGGTCGCCTCGCTGGACGCCCAGCCCGGCGACGACGAGAGCTGCTCCGGCGCCTCCCTCGCCGAGTACGTCGGCGCGCCGGACCCGGGGATGGAGCGGGTCGAGAACTTCGAATCCCTCAAACCGCTCATGGCCGGGTTCCCGGAGCGGGAGCGGACGATCATGTCGCTGCGCTTCGGCGCGGAGCTGACCCAGGCCGAGATCGGCGCGGAACTGGGCCTCTCGCAGATGCAGGTCTCCCGGCTGCTCACCAAGGCGCTGCGGAGCCTGCGCACCCAGCTGCTCGCGGACCAGTGACACCGGCCGAGGGGCCGTGCCCCGCCGTCGGGCAGCAGCTGTCACACTGCCGGTCGGACGATGACGCAGGAGGATGGACATGAACCGTGCAGGTGCCGCCGCGGAGCCGCCCGCCACGAGCGGCTTCAGGGTGGGCAGCCGCCGGGTGGGAGCCGCCGTCGTCGTGGCCGTCGAGGGGGAGCTGGACCTCGACTCGGCCCCCGCGCTGACCGCCGAGCTCAACCGGGCCCTGGAGGACCGGGGGACCGGCGCGATCGTGGTCGACTGCCGGGACATGACCTTCTGCGACTCCACCGGTCTCAACGCGCTGCTCGCGGCGAGGCTCCGGGCCGAGGCGCAGGGGACGGCGCTGCACCTGGCCGCCGTTCCGCCGGCCACCAACCGGATGTTCGGGATCACCGGAGCGGATACCGTGTTCCAGCTCCACCCCGATGTCGGGACGGCCCTGGGGGCGGCGTGAACGATCACCACAACAGCCACGACAACCCTGCTTGCGCCGACCGGTTCCGGGCAGACGACCTGTGACTGGTGACGCCTGTGTCACTGCCGAACCCTCAGTTCAGTGAAGTGAGTCGCGATGAGCATGCCAGACACGCGCCCGCCGCTGGGTGGACTGCCCGAAGGCGGCCAGATCCGCCGCCTGGCCCTGGTCGGCACCAGGGGCGCGGTCGCTCGCAGCCGTGACTTCACCCGCCAGGCGCTGGAGGACTGGCAGTGGCTGCCCGGAGTGACCGAGGGACAGCGGGAGGTGGCCGAGGACGTGCTGCTGCTCGTCTCCGAGCTGGTCACCAATGCCAACCTGCACGCGGGCGGCGCGATCGAACTGCTGCTCCACGGCACCAAGGAGCGGCTGCGGGTGGAGGTCAGCGACGGGAGCGCGGAGCGCCCCGTCCCGCGCACGCCGTACCAGCCGTCCCGTCCCGGCGGCCACGGTCTCTACGTCATCGCCCGGCTCTCCACCGCCTGGGGGTGCGAGCCGCGGCCCCGGGGCAAGTCGGTGTGGGTCGAAGTCGCCACCCCCTGACCACCTGCCCCGACCTCCTGGAGGTCGGTATCGGCCCCGTCCGTGCCGGGTATCCTCGGCGGGAGACTGGGATGCCGTGTTTCAGCAGGTACGTACGGCGAGGGCGGGCATGGACGACACGATTGCCGACAACGGCGCGCAGCTCACGGCGCGCGGTGGGGCACCCCGCTCGGCGGGGGCCGTCGGCGAGGCGGATCTGCGGCAGTTGCTGGCGGGGTTGACCGCGGTGCGCGACGGCGACTTCGGCACCCGGCTGCCCGGTGACGGCGAGGGGCTGCTGGGGGAGATCGCGACGGTCTTCAACGGCATGGTGGACCAGTTGTCGCTGTTCACCTCGGAGGTGACCCGGGTGGCCCGCGAGGTGGGCACCGAGGGGCGGCTCGGCGGGCAGGCCGAGGTGCCAGGGGTGTCCGGGACCTGGGCCGACCTGACCGACTCGGTGAACGCCATGGCGGGGAACCTCACCACCCAGGTCCGCGACATCGCCCAGGTGGCGACGGCGGTGGCCCAGGGCGACCTGTCGCAGAAGATCGACGTGGACGCGCGCGGGGAGATCCTGGAGCTCAAGAACACCGTCAACACCATGGTGGACCAGCTGTCCTCGTTCGGAGCCGAGGTGACCCGGGTGGCCCGCGAGGTGGGCAGTGAGGGGCGCCTCGGCGGCCAGGCCGAGGTGCCCGGTGTGGGCGGGGTGTGGCGGGACCTGACCGACTCGGTGAACTTCATGGCCGGGAACCTCACCGACCAGGTCCGCAACATCGCCCAGGTGACCACGGCGGTGGCCCAGGGCGATCTGTCGCAGAAGATCACGGTGGACGCGCGCGGGGAGATCCTGGAGCTGAAGAACACCATCAACACCATGGTCGACCAGCTGTCCGCGTTCGCGGACGAGGTGACCCGGGTGGCCCGCGAGGTCGGCACCGAGGGGGCGCTGGGCGGGCAGGCGCAGGTGCCCGGCGTCGGCGGCACCTGGCGGGACCTCACGGAGTCCGTGAACTCCATGGCCGGGAACCTTACCGCGCAGGTGCGGTCGATCGCGCAGGTCGCCACCGCCGTCGCCCGCGGCGATCTGTCGCAGAAGATCCGGGTGGATGCGCGGGGGGAGATTCTGGAGCTGAAGGAGACCATCAACACCATGGTCGACCAGTTGTCCGCGTTCGCGGACGAGGTGACCCGGGTGGCGCGGGAGGTCGGCACCGAGGGCAATCTCGGTGGTCAGGCGACGGTTCGCGGGGTGTCGGGGACGTGGAAGGACCTGACCGACAACGTGAATGTGATGGCGTCCAACCTGACGGGGCAGGTGCGGTCGATCGCGCAGGTCGCCACCGCGGTGGCCCGGGGGGACCTGTCGCAGAAGATCACGGTGGAGGCGAAGGGCGAGGTCGCGGCGCTGGCCGGGGTGATCAACACCATGGTCGACACCCTGTCGGCCTTCGCGGACGAGGTGACCCGGGTGGCGCGGGAGGTGGGCACCGAGGGCATGCTCGGCGGCCAGGCCCGGGTGCCGAACGTCGCCGGGACCTGGAAGGACCTGACCGACAACGTCAACTCGATGGCGAACAACCTGACCAACCAGGTCCGCAACATCGCCCAGGTGACCACGGCCGTCGCGCAGGGCGACCTGACCCGCAAGATCGACGTCGACGCCCGGGGCGAGATCCTGGAGCTGAAGACGACCATCAACACCATGGTGGACCAGCTGTCCTCGTTCGCGGCCGAGGTGACCCGGGTGGCCCGCGAGGTGGGCAGCGAGGGCCGGCTCGGGGGGCAGGCCGAGGTCGAGGGCGTGTCGGGCACCTGGAAGCGGCTGACCGAGAACGTCAACGAGCTGGCCGGGAACCTCACCCGGCAGGTCCGGGCGATCGCCGAGGTCACCAGCGCGGTGGCCGAGGGCGACCTGACCCGCTCGATCACCGTCGACGCCTCCGGCGAGGTCGCCGACCTCAAGGACAACATCAACTCCATGGTGGAGTCGCTGCGCGAGACCACCCGCGCCAACCACGACCAGGACTGGCTCAAGTCCAACCTGGCCCGGATCTCCGGCCTGATGCAGGGCCGCCGCGACCTGGCCGTGGTCGCCGAGCTCATCATGGACGAACTCGCACCACTGGTCTCCGCCCAGTACGGGGCCTTCTACCTGGCCGGGACCGACGAGACCGCCGGAGGCGTCGAACTGCACCTGGTCGGCTCCTACGGCCACCCCGGCGGGGTGGGCGACGACGGGCGGCCCCGGCACTTCCGGCAGGGCCAGTCGCTGGTCGGCCAGGCCGCACGCAGCCGCCGCGCGATCGCCGTCGAGGAGCTCCCGGCGGACTACGTCACCATCGGCTCCGGCATCGGCCGGACCGCGCCCAGGAGCCTGGTCCTGCTGCCGATCGTGGTCGAGGAACAGGTCCTGGGCGTGATCGAGCTGGCGTCGGTGAACCGCTTCACCCCGGTCCACCGCGACTTCCTGGAACAGCTGATGGAGACCATCGGGGTCAATGTCAACACCATCGTCGCCGGCTCCCGTACCGAGGAACTGCTCGGCGAGTCGCAGCGGCTGGCCTCGGAGTTGCAGGCCAGGTCGGAGGAACTGCAGATCCAGCAGCACGAGTTGCAGCGCTCCAACGCGGAACTGGAGGACAAGGCCGCCCTGCTGGCGACCCAGAACCGCGACATCGAGGCCAAGAACCTGGAGATCGAGCAGGCCCGGCAGGAGCTGGAGGCCCGCGCCCAGCAGCTGTGGCAGGCGTCGACCTACAAGTCGGAGTTCCTGGCCAATATGAGCCACGAGCTGCGGACGCCGCTCAACAGCCTGCTGATCCTGGCCCAGCTGCTGGCGCAGAACCCGACCCGCAACCTGACGCCCAAGCAGGTGGAGTACGCCGGAGTGATCCACTCGGCCGGATCCGACCTGCTGCAGCTGATCAACGACATCCTGGACCTGTCCAAGGTCGAGGCGGGGAAGATGGACGTGACCCCCGAACACGTCCCGCTGCGGCAGCTCCTCGACTACGTCGAGGCCACCTTCCGCCCGCTGACCGTCCAGAAGAGCCTCGACTTCCGGGTGACCATGGCGCCGGGCACCGCGAGCGCCCTGCTGACCGACGAGTCGCGGCTGCGCCAGGTGCTGCGCAACCTGCTGTCCAACGCGGTGAAGTTCACCGAGTCCGGCACCGTCGAACTGCACATCGAACCGGCCGACCCGGACCGGCTGCCCGACCGGGTCAGACGGAACGGCCCGGCGCTGTCCTTCCGGGTCAGCGACACCGGCATCGGCATCGCCGAGCAGCAGCTGGAGACCATCTTCGGCGCCTTCAAGCAGGCGGACGGCACCACCAGCCGCAAGTACGGCGGCACCGGTCTCGGCCTGTCCATCAGCCGCGAGATCGCCCAGCTCCTCGGCGGCTCCATCGAGGCCCGGAGCACCCTGGGCGAGGGCAGCGTCTTCACCTTCCACCTCCCGCTGGCCAGGCCGGACTTCGAGCTCCAGGGGGAGATCGAGGCGGGTGCCGCCACGGCTCCCGACGAGGGCGAGCAGGCCGGGGCCCGGCCGCCGGTCCCCGGCCCGGCGGCCGTCGCGCTGCCGGCCCAGCGGCGCCGGCTGCTGGTGGTCGAGGAGCGCCCGCGCGGACTGCTCTCGCTGGTCGCCGAGAGCGCCGTGGCCGACCTCGACGCCGGCCGTGACACCGGCGGCTCCCGGAACCGGGTCGAGGTGGTCTCGGTGGTCGGGGCGGCGGAGGGCGCCGCAGCGCTGGCCGCCGAGCCCTGCCACTGCGTGGTGCTGGAGCTGGACATGCCCCAGGGCGCGGCGTTCGACTTCCTGGCCGCCCTGGACGGCGACACCGCGCTGCTGGGCCTGCCCGTGCTGGCGCACAACAGCCGCCGCCTGGACGCGGCCCACGAGCAGGAGCTGCTGACCCGGACCGACAGCCAGCCGTTGGAGCTGCTCTCCAGCCTGGACGAACTGCGCGAGCGGATCGCGCTGCACCTCGGCGCCGGGCGGCCCGGGGAGGTCGCCCGGCCGGCCCCGCGCCCACGGGCCGGCGACCGCCCCACGCCCAACGAGGTCGAGGGCTCGCTGGCAGGGCGGCGGGTGCTGGTCGTCGACGACGACCCGCGCAACGTCTTCGCCCTCACCGGCATCCTGGAACTCCACGGAATGCGGGTCCTGCACGCCGAGAACGGACGCGCCGGCATCGACGTGCTGTCCCGGCACCCGGACATCGAGCTGATCCTGATGGACGTGATGATGCCGGAGATGGACGGCTACGCGGCCACGGCCGCCATCCGCGCCATGCCGGAGCACGCGGCGCTGCCGATCATCGCGGTCACCGCCAAGGCCATGCACGGGGACCGGGAGAAGAGCCTGGCCTCCGGAGCCAGTGACTACGTCACCAAGCCGGTGGACGCCAACGCCCTGATCGACTGCATGCGGAGCTGGCTCCAGCTCTAGCGTCCGGGCCGCGCCGTGGCGCAACCAGGTCCCCCGTCGGCAGTCCCCTCCTAGGAGCCAGCTTCCCATGCCCCCCAGCCCCGGCGAGCCGATCGACCCCGGGCGCACCGCCGCACCCGGCAGCGTCCCCGCACCAGGATCGGACGACGCCGTGGGCCGACTGGCCACCACGGTCGCCCGGCTGCGCCGACAGGTGGACGAGGCCCAGGCTGCCGCGGGCGGCCGGGCGCTGATCGACACGGCCAGGGGGGTCCTGGTCGAGCGGCTGCACTGCGGGCCGCAGGCGGCAGGCCGGCAACTGGACGAGCTGGCCGCGAGCGCGGGCGTCCCGCTGCTGGAGCTCGCCGCCGACATCGTCAACCAGAGCGCCCAGGACGAGCTCAGCGCGATCGCCGAGGCGCTGGCGGCGGTCCCCGGCGGCAGCGGCCCGGCACCGGAGGCCGTCCGGCTGCGGACGGTGGAGAGCAGCGTCCTCGCGGCAGCGGACACCCAGGCGGTCGCCGAGTCGCTGCTGCGGTACGCCCTGGCCCCGCTGGAGGCCACCGCGGTGGCGGTGTGGGCCGCCGCCCCGGACGGCTCGCTGCGGCTGGCGGGCAGCGCCGGCTTCCCCGAGGCCGAGGCCGCCCGCTGGCACTACGTGCCGCCGGGCGTCGCCACCCTGGCCCGTCGGGCCCTGGGGGAACGGCAGGTCCTCTGGGTCCCCACCCTGGCCGGGACCCGGCTGCCCTCCATCGGCGGCCGGGCGACGCAGGAAGGAGGCCGGGTGGCCGCCCCGGCCGGCGCCGGCGGCCGGCTGCTGGGCGTCCTGGAGATCAGCTGGCCCGGGCCGCCGACCCCACGGACCCCGCAGCTGCTCCGCCAGGTCGAGGCCCTGGCGGAGCTGTGCGCCCGCACCCTGGACGGCCGGCACCCGGACGACGCCGCGCCCGCGCTGTCACCGCTGGTGGAACTGGCCGACGGGCTCTGGGACCCGGCCATGATCCTGCGCCCGGAGCTGGACGCCGACGGCGCGGTCCGCGACTTCCGCATCCACCACCTCAACGACCACGTCGCCGACCCGGCCGGACGCCCGCGCTCCGCCCTCAGCGGCTCCTCCCTGCTGGAGAGCTACCCGATGACCGCCGAGGAGGGCGGCGTCTTCGGGAAGCTCGAACACGTCCATGCCACGGGTGAGCCCTTCCGGGCCGACCGGATGGCCACCACCACCCTGGTCGACCAGGTCGCGCTGACCACCTTCGCCCGGATCAGCATCACCCGCCACGGCGGCGAGCTGCTGCTCACCTGGCGCGCCGACGACGAGGCCACCCGGCTGGCCGACCTGCTCCAGCACGCCCAGCGGCTCGGGCGCATCGGCGGTTTCGAGGAGAACCTGCAGACCGGGGAGACCATCTGGAACAGCCAGCTCTACGAGCTGTGCGGGCTGCTCCCCACCGATCCGCCGATCCCGGTCAGCCGGCTCGCCCAGCACGCCCACCCGGACGACGCGACCACCCTGGGACGTTTCCTGCGGACCCTGCTGCACCACCGCCGCCCCGCCTCGACCGCCTTCAGGATGCAGCGGCGGGACGGCAGCGCCCGCTACATCCGGGTCGTCGCCGAGCCCGTCCTGGACGCCCGCGACAATCTGCTGGCCGTGCGCGGGGCCTACCAGGACGTCTCCTCCCAGCACTGGACCGAGGTCGCCCTCGCCGCCACCCGCGACCAGCTCGCCCACAGCGAGAGGCAGGCGGCCGAGCAGGACCGGCTCACGCTGCAGCTCCAGCGCGCCATCATGCCGCCCACCACCGGCCCGATCGACACCCTCGGCCTGCACATCGCCGTGCGCTACCGCCCCGCCGAGAAGGACCACATGGTCGGCGGGGACTGGTACGACATCGTCACCCTGCCGTCCGAGCAGGTGATGCTCTCGGTCGGTGACATCGCCGGCCACGGCATCGAGGCCGCCACCTCCATGGTCGTGCTGCGCAACGCCCTGCGCGGGCTGGCCGCGACCGGTGCGGGTCCGGGGCCGCTCCTGGGCTGGCTGAACACCGTCGCCAACTTCCTGACCGAGGGCGTCACCGCCACCGCGGTCTGCGCCCTCTACGACCCGGCCACCCGGATCCTGCGCTGGGCCCGGGCCGGCCATCTGCCCCCGGTCCTGGTCCGCCGGGGCCGGGCGGAGGCGCTGCCGATGGTGAAGGGGATCCTGCTGGGGGCCATCGGCGAGGCCGAGTACGAGGAGGGCGAGGTGCAGCTGGAGACGGGGGACACCCTGCTGATCTACACCGACGGACTCATCGAACAGCGGGACCGGTCCGTCCAGAGCTCCCTGGACGAGCTGCTGGCGACCGCGCAGCGCGCCACGTCCAACCTGGACGACCGGCTGGACTACCTGCTGACCCACAGCAGCGCCGACACCGACGACGACACCTGCGTCATCGGCATCCAGCTCTCGCCGCCGCCCGCGCCCTGAACCGACGGTCGGAGGTTTCAGCGGCGGCGGGCGGGTTAGGCGCGCACTGCGGCCGGTTGAGGACTCTCCCCCGGGTTCCCAGGGCCGCTGCGGAAGGGCCCCGGCTTCCCCCCGCCGAGGGCCCTTCCGCAGTTCTGGCGGACCACCCGCCACCTGCGCGAGGGAGTTGGACGTGACTGATGCATCCCGCCTACCCGGTCCGTTCGAGCACGCCTGGGGTTGGCAGCTCGACGCCGCCTGCCGGGGAGCCGACAGCCGGCTGTTCTTCCCCCCGGTCGGCCGGTCCGAGCGGGCCCGCCGGGAGCGGGAGGCCTCGGCGAAGCGGCTGTGTGCCGAGTGCCCGGTCCAACTCGCCTGCCGCCGCTACGCCCTGGAAGCACGTGAGTCGTACGGCGTGTGGGGCGGGCTGACCGAGGACGAGCGGTTCGCCGACACCGGTCGGCGCCCGCGCCGGCGCCGCACCGGCTGACCGGTCGGCCGCGGCCCGCAGCCGCGGGCGTCCCGGCATCGTTCGGCATGCTGCGGCGGGTGTGTCGCGCCGGACCGTACCGGGCCGCATCGGCCGTGGAATACCGGGCAGAGGACCGACACGGCCAGGTCTCACGTCGAGGCGGCGAGGAACACGGGGAGTGCGAATGGAACACCGGATGCACCCCGCCGACTGCCATGCCGTCCACCGGTTCGACGGCCGGAACGGGACCGTCACCGCCGCCCGGGAGTACGCGCAGCAGTTCCTCGAACGGTGCGTTCCGCCGCTGACTGCGGCGGTCAAGGGCGACGCCCTGCTGGTGGTGAGCGAGCTGGTCTCGAATGCGGTGCGGCACGCGCCGGGCCCGTGCACCCTCGCGCTCACGGACGACCGGCAGCGGCTGACCGTCACCGTCAGCGACACCAGCGCGGTCACGCCGGTCGCCCGCCTCCCGGACCTGGTGGCCGGGACCGGCGGGTTCGGCTGGCACCTGCTGCACCGGCTGGCCCAGCAGGTGGCGGTCGAGGTGCACGCCTCCGGTGGCAAGTCGGTCACCGCCGTCCTCTCCTCGCGGACCGCGTAGCGGAACGAGTGGTGCGGGGATATCCGCGTCGGCGGGGCGGATGCGGGTACGCGCCGGGGAATGGACACCGAACAGAGGAAATTTCCCGGCCGCGCGATGGCCCGCCGGGTCCGCCCCAGCGGTATCAGGGTCCGGAAGGCGGTGCTGACCACGGTCCTGGCGCTGACCGGCCTGGTCGTGTCGACCCACTACGGCGGCCTGCTCGGCGAGCCCGGGCAGCACCATCCACTGGCGGACCGGGCGGTGGCCGGCGGCAGTGCGGTGGTCTTCCTGGTCTTCGCGCTGGTCGCGGTCCGCGGCGCCACCCAGGACCTGGTCTCGCTGGTCCCCGGCCGCTTCGGCGACACCCGGGTCACCACGCTGCGGATGCTGTGCCTGCTGACCGGCTACGCCATGGTCGTCCTCGGCTCGCTGAGCCTGCTGCACGTGCCCTGGAGCAGGCTCATCCTGGGCGGCGCGCTGACCGGGGTCTTCGTCGGCATCGCCGCCCAGCCGGTGCTGGGCAACATCTTCGCCGGGCTGGTCCTGCTGACCGCGCGGCCCTTCCACATCGCCGAGGACGTCACCATCCGGGCCGGCGCGCTGGGCGGCAGCGTCCAGGGGCGGGTCACCGACATGACGCTGCTCTTCGTCCAGATCCGCACTGCGGACGGGAACGTGCTGCTGCCCAACAGCGCGGTGCTGAACGCCGCGATCGCGCCCACCGGCAGCGCGGGCGAGGCCGATTCCGGCGGCTCCGCCAGAAAATCGGACGGAAGGTGAATGAGACGCCGGAACCGGGGGAGACGGTCGGGACGGGGTGCCCGGCCCGCCCGCAGCGGGACGGGGCGCCCGCAGGCCAGGGCGAGACCACTGGGAGGGACCGTGCACACGGGTGTGACGACGATCGATCGAGTGACTGCCCATGCCGCAGCAGGAGGGGAGAGCATCGACTACTTCCCCGGCCTCGACCTCTCGGCCCCGGACAAGGTCGCGCCGGGCGACGCGCGGGTCATGTCCAGGGTGCTGTTCGCCCGGCTGGTGGCCCTGGAGGAGGGCACCAGGGAGTACCAGTACGTGCGCAACACCTTGATCGAGCTGAACATGGCGCTGGTGAAGTTCGCCGCCAGGCGGTTCCGCACGCGCAGTGAGCCGATGGAGGACATCCTCCAGGTGGGCACGATCGGCCTGATCAAGGCCATCGACCGGTACGACCCCGACCGGGGGACCGAGTTCGCGACCTTCGCGCTGCCGACCGTCATCGGCGAGATCAAGCGCTTCTTCCGCGACACCAGCTGGGCCGTCCACGTGCCGCGCCGACTGCAGGAGCTGCGCCTGGTGCTGGCCCGGGCCGCGGACGACATCGAACAGAAGATCGGGCACCCGCCCACGGCCGCCGAACTCGCCGAAGCCCTGGACCTGCCGCTGGACGAGGTCCGCGAGGGCATGGTCGCGGCCAACGGCTACACGCCCAGCTCCCTGGACGCCAAGGCCCTCGGCGCGGAGTCGGAGGACGAGGAGTCCGCCTTCCTGGCCCGGCTCGGCAAGGTGGACCCGGGTATCGAGGGGGTGGAGAACCTGATCTGCCTCAAGCCGTTGATCGCCGACCTGCCCGACCGGGACCGCCGGATCCTGTCGATGCGCTTCGGCGCGGAGATGACCCAGGCCGAGATCGGCGCCGAGCTGGACATTTCCCAGATGCACGTCTCACGGCTGCTCAACCGCACCATGGCCCGCCTGCGGGCCGGCCTGCTCGGCGAGAGCGAGAGCGAGAGCGCGAGCTGACGCCGCGCTCCGCTCCGCCCACGCTCACACCGCCGGCTGCGCGGCGGGCAGGCCGTGGGCGGTGACGATGCGGGTGTTGCCCTCGGCGAGGTGGTAGGCCAGACCGACGACCGCGGCGTGACCGGAGGCGACCTGGTCGGCCAGCACCCGGGAGCGGTCCAGCAGCACGTCGACGGTGTGCCGGACGTGGACGTCTATGAAGTCGCTGTCCGCTTCCAGCCCGGCGGCCCGGGCGGCGAGGACGCTGGGGGTCACCCGTTCGACGACGTCGCGGACGTAGCCGGTGGTGGGCAGCCCGTCCTCGACCGCGGCCCGGGCCGCCGCCACCGCGCCGCAGGAGTCGTGGCCCAGGACCACGACCAGTCGGCAGTCCAGCACGCTGGTGCCGTACTCGATGCTCCCCAGTACCTCCGGCCCCAGCACATGGCCGGCCGTGCGGACCACGAACAGGTCCCCGAGGCCCTGGTCGAAGATGATCTCAGCGGCCAGCCGGGAGTCCGAGCAGCCCAGCAGCACCGCGAACGGCCGCTGTCCCGGAGCGAGCTCGGCGCGACGGGCGGCGTCCTGGTTCGGGTGCGCACTCGTCCCGGCCACGAAACGCAGGTTGCCGGCGAGGAGGACCTCAAGGGCTTCGGCGGGGGTCTTGAAACCGGTGGTGGTCATGACCGCAGCCTACGAGCCCGGACGCCGCCGCGCGAACAAGGGGTCGGACGGTCCCCGGAACGGTGACCGCCGGGTCAGCGGGCGAGCCGCTCCAGCGGGATCTTCTCCCCGGCCGCCACCGGCAGCCGGTTCTCGGCGTACTGCGGCTTCGTGCCGTTCGCCGTGGACGCCGCGAAGGGCCCCGGGGGTGACTCTGTTGCCCAACGGTGACGCCGGACGGACAGCGCGCGGACGCGTGGCTGACAGCCTCTTCACATCGCCGAACCGCAATAATGTTCTTGGGGGAACGATCATATGATGAAGCGTCTGACAATCCGTCTGGCTCCGGCCGCCGCCGCTGTCGCCCTGGCCCTCGGCCTGGGGGCGGCCGTCGCGCCGACCGCGCAGGCAGCACCCGTCCACCCGGTCCGGACGTCGCCGTGGCTGTCCGGCGGCGAGCTCCCGCTGTCGTCCACCTTCCACTGGAAGGCGGAGCCCAAGACGGAGTACACCACCACCGGTCAGTTCCAGTGGCTGTTCACCTGCGGGATCGGCGATCCGACCACGGAGGTGCACAGCTCCTCCGTCTCCGTGATGCAGTTCGGCGGGGCCAAGAACGTGGTGGCGAGCCAGTTGCTCTTCCACTTCAGGAGCACTGCTGTGGCGAAGGCCGCCCTCGCCAGGCTGGAGCGCGACTACTCGAGCTGTGCGGCGCGCCTGGACAAGGAGAACAGCGTCGACATCAGCTCGGGCAAGCGGCTGCACTGGACCGTCACCCGCACCGCGAGCCTCACCGAGGGGGCTGCCTACCGGGTGACCGGCCGCGACTCCGCCGGCAAGCTCGCGGACGACCCCGACCTCTACTCGGACGCGCAGGAGCTCTTCGTGCAGCACGGCGCGACCCTCTCCATGGTCGGCATCTACGCCGAGTCCTCGAAGATCGACAACGCCGCCGGGGCCGGGTCCACGCTGCGCACCATGGACTACCGCCTGATCCACGCCTGACCCCCGCCTGACCCCCGCGCGGACCGACACCGCCCCGGCAGCGTTCGCGCCGCCGGGGCGGTGTCGGCCCGAGCGGGAGAGCGAGCCGGTCTTGATCTGGCCGCAACCGGTGGCGACGGCGAGGTCGGCGATGGTCGTGTCGTACCGGAAAGGAGGCGCCGGGTCAGGCGGCGAGGAGTTCGAGGGTGTCGATCACGCGGTTGGAGAAGCCCCACTCGTTGTCGTACCAGGCGACCACCTTGATGTGGCGGCCGTCGACGCGGGTGAGCGCCGAGTCGAAGATCGACGAGGCCGGATTGCCGGTGATGTCGGACGACACCAGCGGGTCGTCCGAGTACTCGAGGACGCCGGCGAGCGGCCCCTGCGCCGCGGCGCGGTACGCGGCCAGCACGTCCTCGCGGGTCACGTCGCGAGCGACGGTGGTGTTGAGTTCGACGATCGATCCCACCGGAACCGGCACGCGGATCGAGTCGCCGGACAGCTTGCCGTCGAGCTGCGGCAGGACCAGGCCGATCGCCTTGGCCGCGCCGGTCGTGGTCGGCACGATGTTGACGGCGGCCGCGCGGGCGCGGCGGGGGTCGCGGTGCGGACCGTCCTGCAGGTTCTGCTCCTGCGTGTAGGCGTGCACCGTCGTCATGAAGCCGTGCTCGATGCCGGCCAGGTCGTCGAGGACCGCGGCCAGCGGCGCGAGGGCGTTGGTCGTGCAGGAGGCGTTCGAGACGATGGTGTGCCGGGCCGGGTCGTAGGCGTCGGTGTTGACCCCGAACGCCAGGGTGACGTCGGCGCCGTCGGCCGGCGCGCTGACCAGCACCCGCTTCGCACCCGCGTCGAGGTGGGCGCGTGCGGCCGTCGCCGAGGTGAAGCGGCCGGTCGCCTCCAGCACGATCTCCACGCCGAGCTCGGCCCAGGGCAGCTGCGCCGGCTCGCGCTCGGCGAGCACGGTGATCCGGCGGCCGTCGACGACGAGGGTGTCGCCGTCCACGGTCACCGGGCGGCCGAGCCGGCCCGCCGTCGTGTCGTAGGCGAGCAGCCGCGCCAGGGTGGCGGGTTCGGTGAGGTCGTTGACGGCGACGACCTCCAGGTCGCTGTCGCGTTCGAGCAGTGCGCGCAGCACATTGCGTCCGATCCGGCCGAATCCGTTGATGGCGATGCGAGTCATGAATGGCCTCCCTTGTTTCGGTTCGCCATCAGGTTCTCGCGCCGGATCCGCCGGTGACAGCGGCGTGATCGCCATGGTCCGAAAGGATCACGCCAGCCCGCGCCGGGCTACTCGCCCAGGGTGAAGGTGCGCCGGTACTCGCTCGGGGTGGTGCCGAGGATCCGCTGGAAGTGCAGCCGCAGATTGGCGCCGGTGCCGAGTCCGACGTCGGCGGCGATCTGCTCGATGCCCCGCTGCGAACGCTCCAGCAGCTCACGGGCCAGGTCGATCCGGGCGCGCATCACCCACTGCATCGGGGTGTACCCGGTGTCCTCGACGAAGCGCCGCGAGAACGTGCGCGGCGAGACCGCCGCGTGCCGGGCGAGCAGGTCCAGGGTGAGCGGTTCGCCGAGCCGGTGCAGCGCCCACTCCCGGGTGGCGGCGAACCGCTCACCGAGCGACTCGGGCACGCTGCGCGGCACGTACTGCGCCTGACCGCCGCTGCGGTAGGGCGCCGCGACCAGGCGCCGCGCCGCGTGGTTCGACGCGGACACCCCCTGGTCGCTGCGCAGGATGTGCAGGCACAGGTCGATGCCCGAGGCGGCGCCGGCCGACGTCAGCACGCTGCCCTCGTCGACGAACAGCACGTTCTCGTCGACCCGGACCAGCGGACGCTTGGCCGCCAGGGCCCGGGTGTAGTGCCAGTGCGTGGTGGCCCGCCTGCCGTCGAGCAGGCCGGTCGCGGCGAGCGCGAAGGCGCCGGTCGAGATGGCGGCGAGCCGCGCGCCCCGGGCGTGGGCGGCGATCAGTGCCTCCACCACGGCCTGCGGCGGGTCGTCCCGGTCCGGGTGCCGGTAGCCGGGAACGAAGACGATGTCGGCCCACGCCAGCGCCTCAAGGCCGTGGGCGACGTGGTACGACAGGCCGTCGCCGCCGGTCACCGGACCGGGTGCCGCGCCGCACACCCGCACCTCGTAGGGCATGCTCGCGCGGGTCGTGAACACCTGCGCGGGAATGCCGACATCGAGGGGCTTGGCTCCTTCGAGCACGAGGACGGCGACGTGTTGCAGAGGTGGTACCGACACGGGAAAAGGGTACGCGGCTGCCGTCGCGGGCCGAGGCGACCCGCGCCCGCCGCCCCGGGACCGCTCGGTCCCGGGGCGGCGCAGCGGTCATGCGTGCTGGACGGTGCGGACGGCGGCGGCGACCGCCTCCCCGAGGGTGGTGGCGGGCCGGCCGAGCAGGCGGGCCAGGTCGCCGCTGTCGGTGCGGAGTTCCCCGCGGGCCAGACCCTGGTCGGCGTCGGCCAGGATCTCCGCGAAGTCCTGCGGCAGGCCCTGTGCCACCAGGGCCCGGACGTGGTCGGCCGCGGAGAGGTCGGTGTAGTGCACCGGCGTCCCGGCGTGCTCGGCCGTCTCGGCGGCGAGTTGCGCCAGGGTGAAGGGCTCGTCCCCGCCGAGCTCGTAGGCCCGACCGGCGTGCCCCGCGGTGACCAGGACGGCTGCTGCGGCGGCGGCGTAGTCCGCCCGGGAGGCGGCGCTGACCAGCCCCTCGCCGGCGCTGCCCAGCAGCGTCCCGTGTTCGAGGACCGCCGCCAGCTGCGCCGTCCAGTTCTCCAGGTACCAGCTGTTGCGCAGCAGGACGAAGGGCACGCCGCTGTCGCGCAGCAGCGCTTCGGTGGCCTGATGGTCCTCGGCCAGCCGCAGGGTGCTGGTGTCGGCGTTGACGATGCTGGTGTAGGCCAGCAGTTCGACGCCGGCCTCGCGGGCCGCCTCGATGGCGTTGCGGTGCTGCTGGACGCGCACGACGGGGTCGAGGCCGGAGACCAGCAGCACCCGGTGGGCGCCGGCGAAGGCGGCTCGCAGGGACCCCGGGTCGGCGTAGTCGGCCACCCTGGTCCGGACGCCGCGCTCGGCCAGCTCGCCCAACCGGTCCAGACTGCGGCCGGTGGCGACGATCTCGGCGGCCGGGACGCCGCGGTCGAGGAGGTTCTCGACGACCAGACGGCCGAGGTGGCCGGTGGCGCCGGTGACGATCAGGGTCATGACGGTGGACTCCTTGTGGGTCGGTTGTCCCGATCAACCTCGCCCCGCTTCCCACCCTTCCCGAGCGCTGGTACGCACTATTTTGTAAGGTACGGACATGGAGGAAAGTATCGAGGTCAACCGAGTGGCACGGGGGAATCCCTCCGGCGACGTCTTCGATCCGCACTGTCCCAGCCGGGTGCTGCTCGACCATGTGACCAGCCGCTGGGGCGTGCTGGTGCTGGTCGCCCTCTCGGACGGGACGCTGCGGTGGGGCGAGCTCCGCCGGTGGATCGGGGGGATCACCGAGAAGATGCTCGCCAGCACCCTGCGCACGCTGGAGGCGGACGGCCTGGTGCTGCGGGAGGCCTATCCGGTCGTCCCGCCCCGGGTGGAGTACAGCCTCACCCGGCGCGGACGGGAAGTGGTGGCACTGCTGCTCCCGCTGGTGGAGTGGGTGGCCGCGACCAGCACGGCGGACGCCGGGGCCGGGGAGCCCACCGGCTGACCGTGGCCCACCGGTACCGGGGGAGCAGCAGCGGCTCGGCACGGGCTCGGGCAGCAGACCGCGATGTCGGGGAGTCTGCGCAAGGTCTCCTTGTCCCCGGGGCTCAGTCCGTCCCGGGCCGTCCGAGCGCCTCGGCATTGCGGGCGCACCAGTCGGCGAACGTTCGCGGCCGACGTCCGAGCAGTTGCCGCACGGTGTCCGTCCGCAGTCCGACGGTGTCGGCGCGCATCCGGGTGAACCCCTCGGTGAGGGCGTCGGCGAGGGCCTGGGGCGCCCCGTGGGGGAAGCGGGAGCGGACGACCTCGGCCGGGGTGGCGGCCTCGCGGACCTCGATGTCGCGGCCGATCGTCTCGGCGATGATCCGGACCTGCTCGGCGACGGTGAAGAGCTCGTCGCCGGTCAGGGTGTAGCCCTTGTCCTGGTGGCCGTCCTCGGTCAGGGCGAGGGCGGCGACCGCGGCGATGTCCGCGGGGTCGATCGGCGCGAAGCGGCCCGGGCCGGTCGGGTCCAGGACGAAGCCCTCCTTGCGGATGGTGGGCAGCCAGTCGAGGGTGTTGGTCATGAAGGCGCCGGGCCGCAGGAAGGTGGCGGGTATGCCGCCGGCGCGGACGGCCTCCTCGCGCTGGTGGTGCCAGCGCGCCATCGCGGGTACCGGGTCGAGCAGGACGTGGGCGGAGGAGAGGAGCACGATGTGGCGCACGCCGGCGGCCCGGGCGGCGTCGATCGCGGCGGTGGCGTGGTCGGTGCCGGTGCCCTGGGTGAGCAGGAACAGCTTGTCCACACCGTCGAAGGCGGGGGCCAGGGTCGCCGGGTCCCCGAGGTCGCCGACGGCGCGTTCGGCGCGCTCGGGCAGTCCGGCGGCGCGGGCGGGATCGCGGACGAGGATGCGGAAGTCGGCGCCGACGGCGTCGAGCTCCCGGGTGAGCTCGCGGCCGATGTTCCCGGTGGCTGCGGTGACCAGTATCATCGAGGCTCCTTCGAAGTCGTTTGCCGTCTAGCGATTTCCGGGAAGACGTTAGCCGGTAAGTGATTAGCCGTCAATCGACTTGCTCGCGGGCCGATCGGCTGGTCCGCACGACCTGGGAGGCCGCGGTGGTTGAGTTCCTGGACCTGCACAGCAGGACGTCGAAGGTGCTCCGGGTCCTGTCCGACGGGGCCATGCGGCGCCACGGGCTGCACCTGGGACAGAACTACCTGCTCGCGGCGCTCTGGGAGCAGGACGGCGGCACGCCGGGTGAGCTCGCCACCGCGCTGAACGTCACCACGCCCACCGTCGTCAAGATGGCCGACCGGATGACCGCCGCCGGGCTGCTCACCCGTCGCCGCGACGACCGGGACAACCGGCTGGTGCGGCTCTGGCTCACCGACGCGGGGCGGGCGCTGCAGCAGCCGGTCGAGGCGGAGCGGCGCTCGATCGAGGAGAGGGTCACCGCGGACCTCACCGACACCGAGCGCGAGCACCTGATGCGGGCGCTGGCGAAGGTCTACCGGTCGGCGAGCGAGCTGTTGCGGGAACCCGCCGACCGGGACCCGGCCACCGGCTGACCCGGCTCGCGGCGGATTCGGCCGAGCCCTGCGCGGCCGGCCGCCCGCCGAGCTGGAGGGCTTCGGGCTGATCGCGCGCGGCATCCCCGACCCGCGCGGCTTCTCCCTGCTGGCCATGGTGCTCGGCCTGTTCGAGACGGGGCAGCTGGAGCGCGCGGCGGGCCTCTTCGAGGCCGACGCCGGGCACCCGCCCGGGGTCCTGCCGCAGGGGCAGCCGATCCGGATCCTGCTGATCGGGCGGCGGAGTCCGTGGGTCCGCCCCGGAGTCAGCTGTCCGGGCTCTCGTCCGGCCGGTCCGGCGACTCGGGCGCGGGATCGTCGAAGTGACTGTCGACCGACTGCTCGGGGCGGCGGCGCTCCTGCTCGGCGACGGCGTCCAGGACCTTCTTGTCCGCGTGGGTGAGCGGGGGCTGCATGATGCCCCGGGGCCACAGGCGCCGGGCGTGGACCACGTTGGCCTCGGCGGCGTAGACGGTCAGCTGGGCGCCGAGGTAGATCCACCACAGCAGTCCCAGGACGGTCGCGAACAGGCCGTAGACCTGGGTGGAGTGGCGCAGCTCGTGGGCGATCAGCACGCCGCCGCAGGCCTGGAGGAGGGTCCAGGCGGGGCCGGCGGCCAGGCATCCCGGCAGCAGCCGGCGCCAGCGGATCTGACGTGGCGTGAGGATCCGGAAGCAGGCCAGGTACAGGCCGGCGTTGAGGGCGGCGGAGGCCAGTAGTCCCAGCACGGTGGCGGTCGTGCCGCGGCCGGTGGTGGCCAGCAGCCCGGTGGCGGCGGAGGTGAGCAGCAGCCCCAGCCCCAGGGTGACGATCAGCAGCAGGGAGCGGGCCAGCCGCGGCCAGTACGCGGGGCGTCGGGTGCCGGGGATGTTCCAGACCTGCGCCATGGCGAACTGCAGGGTCTGCGCGATGCCCAGGGAGCCGTAGAGCAGGCCGAGGCAGCCGACGGTGACCGCCAGGGCGCTGCCCTGCAGGGAGTGCACGTTTCCGCGCAACTGGTCGCCGATGATGGGGAAGTCCGCCAGCGCCGAGTTCAGCACGTCGTGCTGCAGCTGCGGGTTGCCGCGCAGCGCGAAGCCGAGGGCGGTCGTCAGGAGCAGCAGCAGTGGGAACAGGGCGGCGAAGCCGTAGTAGGTGATCAGCACGGCGAGGTGTCCGCCCCGGTCGTCCCCGTACTTCTTGACCACGCCGAGGGTGAAGGCCGCCGGGGTGTGCCGCTGCTGCCAGCGGTCGGCGCCCCGCAGGAGCCGCTCCGGCCCCTTCATGCGAGCACGCTGCGGACCGCGTCCGCCGTGTCGTTCCGCGGATTCCTCCGGGACCTGCCCATGTCGTGCACCTCCGTGCCATCGCTGTCGCGCTGGGCGTCTACCCCGGAACCGCGCCCGGCATCACGCCGCCGTGGCCTCCGGACCGACAGGTTTCGCCGACGCTGGGCGGGTAGGCGTCCAGTGCGGCGGCCCGGACGGGACGATCCCTCCCCGGGGTCCCCAGGACCGCCCCGGAAGGGCCCTCGGCTCCCCCGCCGAGGGCCCTCCCGTCTGCCAGTACGGGCGAAACCGTGCCACGAGCCGGCCGCTCCGTGCGGATCGACCGCTACCGAAGGAAAGACCATGATCAAGGTTCTGCTGGTGCTGCTGTGCCTGGTGCTGCCGTTTCTGGCAGTCCTGATCAAGGAAGGGCCGTGCCTGAAGGTCCTCTGGGCGTTCCTGCTGCAGTTGTGCGGCCATGTGCCGGGCGTCGTCTACGGCATCTACCAGGTCGTCAAGGACTGAGCGCCGGTCCTCGGGCCGGCGCTCCTGCTGCTACTCGGCGGTTGCCGTGTAGCAGCGGGGGGTGGTGTCGGGGATCCGCACGGCGATCATGGCGACGTCGTCCGTGCCTCCCTCCGCCAGTTCGTCCATGAGCCGGTCGCAGAAGGTCTCCACGGGCTCCTCCGCCAGAGCGGCGGCCCGCCCGCGCAGCCGGGTCAGGCCGTGGTCCAGGACCTCACCGCGCCGTTCGACGAGCCCGTCGGTGTACAGCAGCACGGTGCACCCCGGCGGCAGCGGCTCCACCGCGTCGGTACGGACGCTCCCGGGGCGCACCCCGAGCAGCAGGCTGCGGCCGCCCTCCAGGAAGCGGGCGTCGCCCTCGCGGGTGACCAGCAACGGCGGCGGATGTCCGGCGACGGCGTAGTGCAGCAGCCAGCCGGCCTCCGGCTCGGGCTTGGTGACCAGGGCGTAGGCACAGGTCAGGATCTGACCGGGATAGAGGATGTGGTTGGCCGCGTCCAACCGGGCCAGGATCTTGCCGGGCGGCTCCTTGCGGTCGGCCGCGATGCCGCGCAGCATGTTGCGCAGCTGGCTCATGGCCACCGCCGCTTTCAGATCGTGCCCGGTGACGTCGCCGATGATGAGCGCGAGGGCCTCGTCGGGCAGGAGGAAGGCGTCGTACCAGTCGCCGCCGACCTCGGCGCCGGCCCGGGCCGGATCGTAGCGGGCGGCCAGCTCCAGCGGTCCGCTCTGCGGCAGCGCGGGCAGCAGCGAGCGCTGCATCCGTTCGGCGGTGCGGGCGACCAGGGCGTGCAGCCGTGCGTTGTCCACGGCCAGGGCGATGCGGTGGGCGAGCTCGGTGATCAGCGGCAGTCGGCCCTGCTCGTCCGGCCCCTCCGGGCCGGTGCGGACCAGGGTGAGCACGCCCAGCACCCGGTGCCTGGCGCGCAGCGGCACCAGCACCGCCCGATCCGCGCCGAGCAGGGCGAACGCCTCCAGCTCCGCCCGGTGCAGGGCGTCCGTGGCCCGATCGGGATCGGGGAAGTCCGACAGCTGCAGCGGCTCCGTTCCCCGCAGCGCGCGCGCCAGCGGGGCGGTCGAGGTGTGGTCCGCCTCGGGCAGCAGCAGCTCGGACAGCGCGGCGGTCGCCATCTCGGGGTCACGGTGCTCCAGCACCGCTCTGCGCAGCCGTCCCGTGTCGTCGGTGAGGTCGATCGCGCACCAGTCGGCGAGGGCGGGGACCAGGACCCGGGACAGCCGGCGCAGTCCCGGCTCGACCTCCAGGGTGCTGGCCAGCGCCTCGGAGGCCTCGGCCACCAGCGTCAGCCAGTCGAGGGCGTCCTGCACGGCCCGGTCCACGTCGAGGGAGCGGGGATCGTCGTCGTGCGGCTCGGCTTCCACCCTGCTCCGTCTCCTCCCGTCCGGGTGCGGTGCAGCCGCCCGGGACGGGCGCCAGCCAGGTGGCGTCGGGACTGCCAGTCTGGCACCTGCGCCCACCGGCCGCGCCCGGTCCGGCCGGGTCCGGTTCCACCGGGGCAGGGTTACGACCGGCCGTCGATCCAGGAGTCGACCCGGGCCCACTGCGCCCGCAGCCAGTCGGCCTGCTGCTCCGCCTCGGCCGGGACGTCCTCCGACGCGACCCGCCACCAGCTCGCGCGGACGGTCCGGCGCAGCGGGATGCCCTGCCACAGGGTGCGGACCGAGACCATGTCGTCCAGGCCGGTGTGGGCGACGAACACCACGTCGGCGGAGGGTGCGGCCGCCAGTGCCGCCAGCGTCCCGTCGGTCCTGGGCGGCAGCACATGGCTCAGTCGCTCGCTCCGCGCGGCTTCGTGGGGCCGACCGTGGCGCCGCAGCCAGCGGATCGCCAGCCGCCGGCGGCGCTCGGTGAAGTTCCCGCCCTCCGGGAAGATGACCAGGGCGTCGCGCGGACCCATGTCCGAGACCAGTGCGCCGATCGCGGCGGTGGTGTGGCGCGGTGCGGCGTTCCGCGGCACGAAGCAGTGCGGGACCCGTCCGAGCAGGACATCCAGGCAGGGGTCCAGTCGCAGCGCCTGCTTGAGGACCACCCGCGGGCGCAGGCCGACATGCGTGATCAGCACGTGGACCAGCAGGAACGAGTCCCCGGGGCCGGCGTGCCTGGCGAGCACCAGGAGCGGGCGGTCCGGGTGGAGGGGGGCGGACGCCGGGGGCCGCTCGCCGGTCACCTCGACCCGCAGGCCGAAGACCGGTACGGCTGCCCGGCACAGGAAGGCCAGCAGCGAGCCGAGCCGGGCGTAGGAACGCGCCCGGAGGCTGCCTCGCGGGCCGAACAGGTCCGCCACCGACAGGGCCAGGCCCACCAGCTCCGCCGCCAGGTAGAGCACCAGGAAGCCGCTCAGCCGGACCGGGCGCCAGGCGCCCCGCAGCAGCAGCGACACCGGGCCGGTGAGCAGCAGGCACACCGCGAACCCGGCCACGGCGACCGGCGTCAGCACCACCAGGGCCGGTACGGTGGCCAGTCGGCGGGCTGCGGTACGGAGGCGGTCCGGCTTCACCGGCGTCCGTCCGTCGCCGTCGCCGTCGCCGGGCCCGGCGACGCCAGGTAGGCACGGGAGGCCAGGTAGGCGCGTTCGATGCGCTCCCGGGCGGAGCCGAAGTCCCGGTGCCGCAGCTGCTGCGCCGGACCGACCCGCTGTGCGGGGCCGGTCCCGGTGGGCAGCACATGGACGGTGACGTCGTCCGGCAGGTCGGCCATGTCCCTGGCAAAACGGTGCCTACGGGCGATCTCGAAGCAGACCGAGGCGACCTCCCAGGGCTGCCGGGGCGCGGTGAGCGGTTGCTCGATCCGGCCGACCTGCAGGACGTAGACGGTGCGGGCGCCCAGCGCGACGGCTCTGCCGACCGGGATGCTGTTCACCAGGCCGCCGTCGAGGAAGTGCTCGCCGTCGATGTGCACCGGCGGCAGCAGCCCGGGCACGGCCGACGAGGCCAGGATCGCCGGCACGAGCGGGCCGCTGCTGAACCAGTGCTCGGCCGAGCGCTCGATGCAGGCGGCGACGCACTGGTACGGAACCGCGAGGTCCTCGATCGCCGGCTTGCCCAGGTCCCGTTCCAGCAGCACGCGGAGGGAGCTGTTGGAGTAGATGTGGGTGCGGCTGCGCACGGCGGTGCCGACCCGGCCCATCAGCGAACCGGCGAAGACCCCGGCCCGGCCCAGCCCCTGCCACAGGGTGCTCAGCCGCTCGACCGAGGCGGCCGAGGGGTCGGCGGCGACCAGTGCTCCGTTGATGGCGCCCACCGAGGTGCCGAGCACCAGGTCGGGCTCGATCCCGGCCTCCAGCAGCGCCTTGAGCATGCCGACCTCGTAGGCCCCCAGCGAGCCGCCGCCGCCCAGGACGAAGGCGCAGCCACCCCGGAGCCGGCTGTCCACGGGCCCGCGGTCCGTCGTGGTCACGGTCCGTCGTAGTAGCGGCGATCCTCCACCACCACCTCGTCGCCGCCCAGCCGACGGCGCGGAAGGCGGCTCCGGTAGATGCTGACGTAGGTCACCAGCCCCAGCAGTCCGGCTATCATCAGGATCACCCCAACGACGTGGATGTTCATTCCGGCCACGTGCCAGTTGACGCCGAACGTCGCGATGGCGCCTACCGCGATCACGATGACGCAGCCACCGATTCCCATGGTCGTACCCTCCGTTGCGGTTGGGACAGCCCACCTGCACATGAACCCTGCTCGCTGGGCGACTTGCCCGGATGCGGCCGTTCAAACCGGAACCCGGCGCAGCGGGACACCTCACTCCGGAGGGTGCCCCCGGGGTCGGCTGGCCGAGGCGGCGAGCCGGTCGGCGAGTGCCGTCACCAGGTTCCGGAGTTCCTCCGGGCGCTCGATGACGAACGGCCGGTCGAGCGAGGCGAGTACCGGGGGCAGCCAGTCGAGCCGCTCCGCCCGGATCTCGACGCGGAGCCAGCGCCCGGGGTCCGGGTCCGCCCCTGCCGCAGCCGCGGGCTCCGCCACCTCGGCGACGCTCGCGGGGAGCCGGGCGCGGATCTGCTCGACCGTCCCCTGGATCCGCAGGGTCACCTCGTAGCGGTAGGCGGCCTTGGCGAGGCCCGACAGGACGCGCTGCGCCGGATCGAGGTCGGCGGGCGGCTCGAACGAGCCCGGCAGGGCCCTCGCGTCCGCGATGCGGTCGAGCCGGAAGGTGCGGTCCTCGTCGATCCCGGGGTCGCTGCCCGTGACGTACCACCGGCCCGCATGGGTGACGATCCCGTACGGGTGCAGGGTGCGTTCGCTGCGTCGGCCGTCCCGGGACGTGTACCTGATCGAGACCGGTCGGCGATGGCGGACCGCATCGGCGACGGTGAGCAGGACCCCGGTCGGGGGAGCGGCGAACTCGCCGGGCGGGGCCGTGAAGGCCAGGGACTCCAGGAGGGCGTCGAGCCGATGGGCGAGCCGCTCGGGCAGCACCCGACGGATCTTGGCGGCCGCCGTCTCGCTGGCCGTGTCCACCGTCGTCAGCAGCCCTGCCCGGCGTCCGACGACCAGGCCGAGCAGCACGGCGAGCGCCTCGTCGTCATCGAGCATGAGCGGGGGCAGCCGGTACCCGGGAGCGAGCCGGTACCCGCCGTAGCGGCCGCGGACCGACTCGACGGGCAGGTCGAGGTCGATCAGGTGCTCCACGTACCGGCGCACGGTGCGCCCGTCGACGCCGAGCCTGTCGGCCAGTTCGGCCATCGTCCGGGTACCGCCCGACTGCAGCAGTTCCAGGAGGGTGAGCACGCGGCCGGTGGGTCGAACCATGGACAGAGCCTAGCGGGAATACTGGACCGTTTCTGTCCGGTATTCGTTCTAGCGTGTGCGGTGCAACGGCTTCACGACCCGAGGAGATCACCATGGACTTCGTCTCGATCCGCATCATCACCGACGACGTCGCGCGCCTCGTCGGCTTCTACGAGCGGGCCACCGGCGTCAGTGCGGACTGGTCCACCGAGGACTTCGCCGAGCTGCGCACCGCCGGTGCGACCCTGGCGATCGCCAGTACCCGCACGGTGGCGCTGTTCGCGCCCGGCTCCGCCCGTCCGGCCGACAACAACACCGTGATCATCGAGTTCCTCGTCGACGACGTGGACGGCATCCACCGGAACCTGGCGGGCTTCGTCGACGACTTCGTCAACGAGCCCACCACCATGCCCTGGGGCAACCGGGCCCTGCTGTTCCGTGACCCCGACGGCAACCTCGTCAACTTCTTCACCCCGGTCACCGCGGCGGCCGTGGAGCGGCTCGCCCGCTGAGCGGGCGGCGCGGGCCCTCAGCTCGGGGCGAGCCGGACCAGGACGGTGCCTGCGCCGTCCACCACCGCCAGGCCGCTGATCTGCGCCGGGCTGATCGAGGTGGAGGCGGGGACGGTGGCGGTGGCCGAGTAGCCGGAGCCCCAGGTCCCGGCGGTCTCGTCGGTTCCGCCCTTGCCGAGGACCACCAGATGGCAGGTGATGTCGGCGGGGAGGCCGCCGAGCCGCAGCTGGAACTCGGTGCCCCAGGTCTCGGGGAACACCGCTGCGGTCGCCGACACGTGGGTGGTCGGGTCGGTCGCGCTCCAGGTGGCCGCCGCCACCGGGGCCGCGGCCGGACGGTCGCGGGCGACGGTGGCGTAGACGACGGTGCCGCCGACGACGGCCGCCAGCGCCAGTCCGGCCCCGGCCAGCGCCCGGGCGCCCGGGCGGCGGCGCCGGTGCTGCGCCGGGAGGACCGGCAGCGGCAGCTCCACCGTGCCGGAAACCGCCGCCGGCGCCCCCACCGGTCCGGCGGGCGGTGTCGTGGGCGGTGTCGTGTGCGGCGCGGTGGGCGGGCTGAAGGACTCGGCCGCCGCGGCGCTCTCCGGGAGCTCCTCGAAGGCGGTGTGCCGCAGCAGGCCGGGCAGCGGGGCCATCGCCACCAGCTCGTCCTGGCAGTGCCGGCAGCCCGCGATGTGCCGCTCCAGCTCCCTGCGCTCCTCCGGTTCCAGCGCCCCGAGCAGGTAGGCGCCCAGGGACACGCTCTCCTGGCACGGCGACGTCATGGGGATGTCACTCCCTTCTCCTCCAGTACTCCGCGCAGCGCCCTCAGCCCGTAGTAGCAGCGGGACTTGACCGTACCCGGTGGGACGCCGAGGCGCTCCGCCGTCTCGGCGACCGTGCGGCGCAGGTAGTACACCTCGATCAGCACCTCGCGGTGCTCCGGGCGCAGCCCGCGCATCGCCTCGACCAGCTGCCAGCGCTCCAGCATCCGGTCCAGCTCCGCCTCACCGCCTCCCGCCAGCGGCAGTTCGCCCTCCGGCAGCGGCGACTCCGGCGGCCGGGCCGCACTGCGCCGGTAGGCCGAGACGACCAGGTTGTGGGCGACGGTGTGCAGCCAGGGTGCCGCCCGGTCCGGGTCGAGCGAGTCCTGGTGCTGCCATGCACGCAGGAAGGTCTCCTGCACGATGTCCTCCGCCCGCTGGTAGTCGCCGTGGACCAGCCCGAGTACCCGCCCCAGCACCGAGCGTCCGTACTGGGCGTACAGGGCACGCACGAACTCTGATCCGCGCGCCGGTATCTGCTCCACATGCTCCAGTACGCCTCCGCCGCGCGGAAGGTTCAACCCGACGGCGGACCGTCCGGACCGGCGGAGGACCCCCGAGGCCGGCCGGTCAGTATCCGTAGCCGCCTCCCGACGTGCTGGGCGTGGTGGTGGGTGCGGTGCCGGGCGAGGTGGCGGGTGCGGCGGGGGCGCTGGTGATCGCGTTGCCGTCGACGCCGACGACGTACCAGGTGCCGCCGAAGCTCGCGATGCCCTCGCCGTTCACGTCACCGGGCTGGGCGTCGTGGGCGAAGGTGTAGAGGGGGTGGCCCTGGTAGGTCACCTGGGTGGTGTGGTCGGTCCTGGCGCTCGTGCCGACCAGGGAGGCGGTGACCCCGCTGTCGGTCGGCGTCCCGGTCGTGGTGTCGGGGGGCCACACGGCCGCGCAGGCGCTGTAGCAGCTCGACTTCGCGCCGGTGTCGGCCGTCAGCAGGTACAGGGTGTGGCCGGAGCCGTCGACGAGGATCTCGCCGTACTTCGAGCTCTGGGCGTGCAGCGCGGTCGTGGCGGCGGGTGCGCTGCTGCTCGCCGGCGGCGAGGACGCCGTGGTACCGGAACTGCTGCACCCGGCGGCCAGCGCCGCGACGGCGACCGCACCGGCCGAGATGGCGATGAGACGGTTCATGGGGGACCTCCTCCGCTGGAACCACCGCGCCGCCCGATGCGGGGCGGTCGGTCCATCGGCCCGCCCTCGGCGGGTCCTGCCTGGCATACGCGGTGCGGCCGCGAGCGGTTCACCCTTCGCGGCGTCCGCGGACGTGAACCCTTCCCGTGCGCCCGGCGTAGTCACTCCACGAAGCCTCGGGGTCGACGGGGCGGGCGCCACCGAAGGGAGCCGGCGATGACGAGGTACCGCGCGAGCCGAGCAGCCGCAGGCGGGAGGCGGAGGAGATGAGGACCGACCGGGCCCGGAACGCCGTCGCCGGACTGTGGCTGCTGCGCCTGGTCACCGCGGCCGCCCTGGCGGTGGACGCCTATGTGCACGCGGACCTCGCCCCCGGATACGACTTCGCCGGCCGGGGAATCAGCCAGGGCGACCTGTTCCTGGTCGAGGCCGCCGCCGCGGCCCTGGCCGCACTCCTGCTGATCCTCCTCGGCACACGACCGCTGGTGTGGGCGTACGCGCTGCTGGTGGCGCTCGCCGGTACCGGCGCGGTGCTGCTGTACCGCTACGTCGACGTCGGAGCCCTGGGGCCGCTGCGCAACATGTACGAGCCCGTCTGGTACCCGGAGAAGACCCTCTCCGCCGTCGCCGAGGCCGCCGCGGTCGTCACCGCCCTGTGCGGCCTGGCACTGACCCGTCGATGGCGCAACGCCCGCACCCGGGACCCGGGTCAGGGCTCGTCCACGGGAGTGAAGGGAAGGCGGTCGTCGTCCTCCTGATCGCGGTCGACGTCCAGCACGACGTGGCTCGGCAGGAGTTGTTGGCCCCGCACTTCACCGGCGCCCTTCAGCGCTATCCGGCGCAGACCGCGGAGTTCCGCGAGCGGGCCGACATCGACGACCTGGTTGGGGAGGTCGCGCATGACCAGGACTTCCAGGGCCGGGTAGACCTTGGCCAGCAGCCGCAGTTCGGGGAGGCCGCGAGGGCGGTGGAGCACGACGTTCCTGATGTCGGGCAGTGTCGGCGAGCCCTCCAGCGTGGGGAGGATCTCACCGTCGAGCACCAGCGTCCGCAACTCCGGGAGCTGCGTCAGCGGTGCGCGGAACCTGGGCGGAATCGCGAAGGCCTCCAGTTCGAGCTGGATCAGCCGCTGCAGCGGAAGGAGATCCTCCAGCTGCAGTTCACCACCCGGCACGCTCATCCGCAGCAGCTCCAGCGACCGGGGCAGGTGGCCGAGCGTCCTGGGCACGTCCCCCCGCTTCACCGCGTGCAGGACCAGGCCGGTCAGTCGGACCATGGAGGCCAGGCTGTGCAGCGAATCGAAGTGTCCCTCCAGCAGCAGCAACCGGAGCGGCAGGCCGGCCAGCGGCTGCAGGTCGGCCTGTGCGGCCTGGAGCATGAGGAACCGTAGGGTGCGGCACTCGGCCAGCGGGGCCAGGTCCATCCCGGCGAGCGGATCGATCAGGCACAGGCCTTCGAGCTGCCCCTTGCCGAGGGAGTCGAGCTGGGATCCGCTGAGCGGTCCCGTGTGGGAGATGTACGGGCGCCCGCCGACCGTCGCGATGAAGTCGATCTGGGCCTGCGAGGTGGTGCTGATGAACATCAGGTCGTCGTACCTGAGCTGGGCGATGATCTGCTGCCCGTACTCGACCGTGTCGAAGCGGCCCCAGGCCGAGGCGAGCATCTCGCGCACCTCCGGGTCGCGGTGGCCGGCGTAGCGGGCGAGCAGCGGCAGGGCCCGGGTGTCCGCCGTCAGGGTGGCGGTGGCCACCACGGCACGGGCCGTCGCGTCGTCGAGGCCCTCCGGGCCGGGCAGCAGTTCGAGTATCGTGCCGCCCGCGTAGGCCAGGCTGGCCGCCGACCGCGCGTTGTGCGGCGGGATGAGCCGGGCCGCCTCCCGTTCCACGCGCTGCTGCATCAGCGGGTCCAGCTCGCTCGCGTGCTCCAGACAGGTCATGGCCAGGATGACCAGCCGGTCGTGGTGCACGGTGTCCTGCCGGGCCTGCCGCAGCAGTCGGTCCAGCAGTTTGCTGCGCACGCGCGGCGTGGCGTGCCAGACCGCCATCCGGAGGACGTCCTCCCACTGGTCGTTGTGGGCGTTCAGGACCAGGACGCCCAGATCGTCGTCCTGGATGGCGGCTCGGGCGGCCAGGTAGTCCTGGAAGGTGCGGTGGATGAAGTCCACCGAGTCGGGCGTCGGTTGGCGCAGCAGTCCGCTGCGGTCGATCAGCTGGTTCAGTACCCGGTCGGGATTGGCCGTCAGGTGGCGCAGGGCCGGCAGCGAGGCCTCGATGATCCGTACCGCCTGGCTGTACCGCATCTCCGTCGCGCCGTTCTTGACCAGCCAGTAGGCCAGCCGCTGCAGGAGCTGCGGGGGATGGGCGGGGTCCAGCCGCAGGTCCCGCGCCAGTTGGACACCGCGTTCGTCGTCGCGTCGTTGCAGCAGCAGCTCCAGCGCGGCTGCGTACAGCTCCATGCGACCGCTGGGCAGGTAGCCGCGACGGTCCCGGTTCAACGCGCAGATCAGGGCGCAGAGCAGCGGATTGGTGGCCAGCCGGCCCAGGTCCCGCTTGGTGACCACGGCTGTGGTCAGATCGTCGCGCCACTTGACGATGCGTTCGTCGTTCGGCTGCCCGCTCGCTGCGGCCCGGTGCCACTTGTCGATGAACGCGATGACGTCCGTGCTGTTCATCGGCAGCAGTTCGAGTTCGTGGAACTTCAGGCCGCCCAGCCAGCCCTCGCGCACGGCCGAGGGGCGGGTGGTGATCACGCAGCGGCTCTCCGGGAAGGCCACGATGAGCTGCCTGAGCCACTGCCGGGTCTGCGACCGGCGTTCCTCCGGGACTTCGTCCACCCCGTCGATGAGCAGCAGCACCCTGCCCTGGGTCAGCTTCCCGGTCACCCAGCCCCGGGCCTCGCTGCGCCCGGTCAGGCCCGGTGCCACGTAGGAGAGGAACTCCTCGGGCGAGGGCAGCACTCCGCCCGCCGGGACGGACCGCAACCGGATGAGCAGCGGGATGTATCCGTCCAGATCGCCGAGCGAGGGTGGCAGCTCACGGCGTGCGACTGCGGTCGCCAGCCACTGCAGCAGCGTCGTCTTCCCCGAACCGGCCTGCCCCCGGACCAGGACCCGCCTCTGGCCGGAGAGCGCCTGTTCGGCCCGCTTGGCGACGGAGGTGCCGCCGCCCAGCAGCTCCAGGCTGAGGTAGCTGGTGTCGAGGGACCAGAACTCCTCGCCGCCGCCGGGCGGGTTCAACCCGATGATCTGCAGCGCGCTGGACTGCTCGATGATGACCCGGCGCAGCTGGTCCTCGAAGTCGTCGGCGTCGGGCATCACCGAGCGGCTGACATCGGGACGGGCCCCGTAGCGCTCGCAGGCGCGGACGAAGTCCTCGTCGTCGAGCAGGGTGGTGGAAGGGGTGATCTCCAGCCGGTGGTGCTGCCAGAGGCCACCGGGATCGGCGTGCACCACGCCCGCCAGCCGGCCTTCGTGGAAGACGGCCGATCCGGAGAACCCGGCCCAGGGAGAACCGCCTCCCTGGCCGGTCAAGGGTCCGCCGTGGACGTTGTCCAGCACGTGGAGACGGCGCAGCAGGCTGGAACCGGGCTTGAGGGTTCCGCTGAGCTGCTCGCTGTCCAGCGCGCCGACGGCGTCCCGCTGCGCCTGCGGATAACCGATGGAGACCGCGTTCGGCCGTGGCGCCAGGTCCTCGATCCGGGTCCATCCGGGTGCGGTGAAGGGACGGGTGAGAGCCTGCTCGGAGACCAGCAGCGCGGCGTCGCAGTCCTCCTCGTACCGGGACCACACCACGCGGAAGGGCACCTGGCCGACGCCACCGGGGACCACCACCACCGGCGGATTGCCGCCGAGCAGATGCGCGGAGGTGAGGACCAGCCAGGGCGTCAGCAGATAGCCGCTGCCCTGGTTCTTCGCGAGGACGGCGGCGATGCGTTCCCGCTCGGGGTGCATGGTTCGTCAGTTTCCAGGGAGCGCACCGCCGAAGCGGGAGACACGGCCCGGATCGTCGTTGCCGACCTCGATGTCGCGACCGGTGACCGAGTCCTTCGGCGTGAGCGTGAACGAGATCCGATGCGTCGTGCCCCGGGACTTCTTCGCTTCGGCGTCCGCGCTGACCACCCAGGCCTTGATGCCTCCCGTTGCGGTGGCTTCCCGCCGGAGTTCGACGGTGAAGTCCATCTGGATGGGACCGACCGTCATCTGGATGGGGGAGTCGGCACTGTGCTGCATCGCCTGTGTGAGCTGCTCGCGGATGGCGTGCACCGCGCTGGAGAGCTCTATCTCGTCGAATCCGGCCATCTCTCCCCCTACGAGTTGAGCATGGTGGTACCACGAAGGTACCAGGGTGGTTCGGCCCCCGGGGGCTTCTTGCCGTTGGGCGCGAAGGTCATCGAGCGCCTGAGCGCGGGCTGCTGACGCTGGATCAGCCGGGCGCCGGGCCGGCTGCTCAGCCGGTGGTCTCCTCCCGGGCGACCTGGGCGGAGTCGGCGACCGCGAGCCCCGTTGCGGCGGGGGTGGCCGCGGTGCCGCAGAACACCGGGGTCAGGGTCAGCAGTTCGGCGGCGTAGACCTTCGTGTTGTTGGAGGCGTCGGCCGAGACGGTGACCTGCCGGGAGCCGTTCGCGGTGGTGTAGGAGTAGGTCTGGTAGCCCTCGATGATGCCGTCGTGGCCGTACACGTCCACCCCGCAGGGGAGCCGGTACTCCCGCAGGCCGAGGCCGTAGCGGGTGGTCCGGTTCACGTACTCCGTCCGCTCCATCTGGGCCAGTTGGGCGGCCGGCAGCAGGCGCCCGGTGACGAGTGCCCGCAGGTAGGTGTTGAGGTCCGACGTGCTGGATATCAGCGCCCCGGCGGCCCACAGCCAGGAGGCGGTCTGGTCGGTCGCGTCGAACAGCGGCCGGCCGGGGCGGTCCTGAGTGAGGTAGCCGATGGAGTGCACCCCCGGGACGGTGGTCCGCGGCACCACGAAGAACGTGTGGGTCAGGTGCAGCGGCTTGAGGATGCGCTGCTGCAGCAGTGTGCCGTAGGGCAGCCCGGTCACCCGCTCGACCAGCAGCCCGAGCACCACGAAGTTGGTGTTGGAGTAGCTGTACCGGCTGCCGGGCCGGAACTGCGGGCCGTGCCCGACCGCGTCCGCGACCAGGGACTGCGGGGTGAAGGTCCGGTAGCGGAACCGCTGGTAGCCGGTGACCGTGTCTCCGGTCAGCAGGTCGTCGGTGTAGTCGTACAGCCCACTGGTGTGGTCGAGCAGCTCCCTGACGGTGATGGGCGAGTTCCTCGGCAGCAGGCCGGCCGGCAGGTAGCGGGTGGCCGCCGCGTCCAGGTCGACCCGCTTCTGTGCGACCAGCTGCAGCACCAGCAGGGCGGTGAAGGTCTTGGTGATGCTGCCGACGCGGAACTCGCCGCCGGGATTGACCGCCGTCCGCGTGGCGGTGTCGCCGGTGCCTGCGGCGACCGTGTAGCTCCTGGCGCCGTAGCCGTCCTGGACCTGGGCGAAGACGCCGGGCGCCCCGGCCCGGACGACGGCCTCCAGCGCTGTGCGCAGCGCCCCGAGATTGGCTCCCGGACCTGCCGCCGGCCTGGCGGTGGCCGCCCCGGCGGGTGCGCCGGTCGCGACGACGGAGGCGAGCGTCGCTGCGGTGACCACTCCGACCAGGATCCGCCGGGCGGTGCCGGTACCACGTCGAATCACGTGACTCTCCAGTTCGACCGTGCGTCCGCGGCGTGCGGCGCAGCGAAGTGCCGGAATCGGCCCGTGCGTGCGCAGGTCTGTGCCGACGCCCGTCGAGCCTCCTGGAGCGCCCGTGATCCGTCAACCCGACGGAACGTCAGCGGTGCCAGGAACCGGGGTGGGATCCTGGTCCGGCTCCACGGGGGAGCGCCGGGCGGAGGTGGGGCGCAACCGCCGGCGTGGTTCAGGAGTCATTGAAAGCGTCAAGTGTCCCAGTCCATGGCATGAGCGGAGCACATTGTGGGGCGAACGAAGCGCAGTATCGGGGTGGCGGTCATGGTCGGTGCGGTACTGGCGGGGGGTGGATTGGGCGGCAGCAGTGCGATGGCGGCCGTCAGCACGGGCGCGAACGTGAAGGCCCAGTCCGCTGCCGCGCCGATGCTGCTGGACTCGATCACCCCGACGACGGGATCGACGGTCGGAGTGGCCATGCCGATCTCGGTCGTCTTCACCGATCCGGTGGCGCCCTCGGCGCGGGCCGCGATCGAGCGGCACCTGCGGGTGACCACGTCGGTGCCGGTCACCGGGGCCTGGCACTGGTTCAGCGACACCCGGGTCGACTGGCGGCCCAAGGGGTACTGGCCGGCCGGAACGAAGGTCACGCTCAACGCCGCGCTGACCGGTGTCGGCGACGGGCACGGGCGCCGCGGCGTCCGCACCTACCGGCACACCTTCACCGTCGGCGCCGACTTCGAGACCACGGTGTCCGTGCCCGGCCACAGCATGAAGATCACCCGCAACGGCCGGGTGGTGCGCACCATGCCGATCGACGCGGGCAGCTCCGCCTTCCCGAGCTGGGACGGCACGATGGCCGTGGTCGACAAGCAGCGCTGGGTGCGGATGACCTCGTGCAGCGTGGGCATCACCTGCAACCCGAACAACCCCAACTACTACGACCTGACCCTCCCCTGGGACGTCCAGCTGACGTACTCGGGCACCTTCGTCCACTACTCCACCGGCGACCCCAACCCGGGGCACGGCAAGGGCTCGCACGGCTGCATCCACCTCTCGTACGCGAACGCCGAGTGGTACTACGACAACGTGATCCCGGGGGACCCGGTGACCGTCACCGGGTCGCCGCGGGGCAAGGCCGCCGGTGACAACGGCTACGCGGACTACGACCTGTCGTGGTCGCAGTGGCTGGCGGGCAGCGCGACCGGAGCCGGGACCGCCTGACCGCGCCGGGGCGGGCGCGGACCGGGGATCCGCGCCCGCCCACGGCCCGGTCGTGCCGCCGACGGCCAAGGGGCGCTGACGGCACGGCGGTTGCTCCGGGGACAGGGGCGATCTGGCATGATCGGGGCCGCGAACCTGCGCTGCGCCTCGCAACACCCGACCCACCTCGGCCGGCGGAGCGCCGGCTACCCGGAGAGGTGACATGACCGACTACCTGACCGCCGTGATGGCGATGCTGGGACCCGCCGAGAACCGCTACGCGGACCCCTCCGCCTGGAACCGGCTACGGGACGAGCTCGGGGTGGAACTTCCGGCCGACTACCGGACCCTCGTCGATGCCTACGCGCCGGTCAAGCTCAACTGGCACCTCTACCTGGACCACCCGGCGACCGAGCGCTGGAACCTCGTCGAGCACCTGCGGGACACTGCCGAAGCCTGGTCCGACAACGACTGGGACGACCTTGACGCGGACGACGACCCCCGTCTGCTGTTCGGCCTGACCGAGCTCACGTTCGGCGCCGAACCGGGGCTGTGGCCGATCACGGGCACCGACCGGGGCGAGACCGTCTTCCTGGTCACCGGGCCCGAGAGCCCCTGGCTCCTGGTCTCCCGGGACCAGGAGTGGTACCGGTACGACATGGGCTTCGCGGAATGGCTCTACCGGTACCTGATCGGCGAGGACATGGCCGGACCCAACAGCTCGGCGTTCTATCCGGGGCCCGTGACGTTCGAGCGACGCCCGATGACCGCCGAGGAACGCCCCGAGCCCTGGCAGGGCCCGAGCCGGGGCATGTGACCCGGCGCTGCGACAACGGTCCACAGGACCGCACTCCCGGCGCCTGCCCGGGTTCAGTCCGGCGGCTCCTGCGGGCCGGGCTGTTCCGGATCCGATGGAGCGGGGCGAGGACCGGGCCCGCCCGGCCGTGGCGGCGTGGGCGGCTCGGGGGGCGGGACGGGTACGCCGGGCGGCGCCGGAGGGTCCGGCGGCCTCGGCTTCGGCCTCGGCGTCGGAGTCGGCCGCGGCACCGGCGTGGTGTCGGGTTCGGGTGGTACGGGGACAGTACCCATGGTCAGGACCCCTCTCGGTCGAGAGCGTGTTCGAGCTGTGCCTTGTTCATGGTGGAACGGCCGTGGATGTTGCGCTGCCTGGCAGCGTTGTACAGCTGCTCCTTCGTGGGGCCCTGCGCACCGCTGTGGGAGCGCAGCCCGCCGCGCCGCGAGGAGGAGATGTCCTGGAGCGAGCTGCGGCTGGCGGTCTTGGACTCCCCGTGCCGGGCCCGTTCCTTGTTCACCGTGCGGGCGGCGATCTCCTCGGCGAGCTTCTCGCTCGTGCCGCGCTCCAGCACGCTGTCCCTGATGTGCTCGTACTGGCGTTCCCGTTCGGGAGATGATCCGCGAGGCATGGTCACCCACTCCTTTCCGTGTGACGCCGGGGTTCAGTGTGACGTCGGAGCACGCGTACCCCGCATCCGTCGGGCCAATCGGGTATCGGGGCGGGCCGAACCCGATCCTGCGACTTCACCCCGACCGGCCCCGGCACTCGGCGCGGGGATGCCTCCGGACCCCGGCCGGAGCATGCTGGGGGGAGGTGGTTCATCGGCTGCCGACACCGGGCGTGTGCGGCTGGATGCGGACTGGACGCGGAGGAGTCACGTGAAGCCTCGGATCCCCACCGCTCCGTCGTCGAGCGCTCCGCTCGCCGGGGCCGCCGCAGCCCTGGTGGACGATGCCGGTCGGATCGTCTGGTGGTCGAGCGCGGCCGCCGAACTGCTGGGCCGCAGCGACGGGGAGGTCATCGGCCGACCCGCGCGGGAACTGCTCGCCGCACCCGGGCCCGGGCCCGCACCCGCATCCGGACCCGCACCCGCACCCCGTTCCGGCGACGCCTCCGTCCACCGGGCCCGGCTGCGGCACCGCAGCGGAGCGCTGCTGGAGGTCGACCTCCGACTGCTGGCCGGGGTGCCCTGGTCGCTGGTGGTCGCGGTGCCGGCGCGCCCGTCTGCGGCCTGGGACGGGGACTCAGCACTGGCCCGTGCCCTGTTCGAGCAGGACCGGATTCCCCTCGCCGAGTTCGACACCAACCTGCGCCTGATCCGCAGCAACCCCGCCTTCGAACTGCTGCGCCCCGACAGCGCCGCCGCCGACTGGCCGGCCGAGCTTGCGGGCAGCGGGAGCGACGGGACCGTCCGGGCGGCGCTCGCCCGGATCGTGGACGGCGGGACGTCGACGGCCGGGGCCGAGTACCTGTGGCGCTCCGCCGGCTCCAAGCGGATGCTGCCGCTCACCTGCTTCGCGATCCGGGACCCGCTCGGTGCCCTGACCGGCGTCGCCGTCGCCGTCACCGAGGCCACCGACCGTCGGCGCGACCGCAGCCGCACCGGCGCCGAGCCGGGCGGGGCCGAGGTCGGCAGCTCGCTCGACGTGGTGCACAACGCCCGTGACCTGGCCGAGGCGCTGGTCCCGGCCATGGGCGACCTGGTGGCCGTCGACTTCCCCGATGACGTACTCCAGGGACGCGATCCGCCGCTGGGCTACCCGGGCATGGCGGCCTCGGCCCCGCGCCGGGTGGCGGTGAAGTCCGCCGACGGCGTCTGGCCGCGCGCGATGGTCCAGCTCGGCGAGGCGATTCCGATGGTCACCGACCAGGCCGAGAGCGCCGCCATCGCGGTCGGGAGGGTGTTCGAGGTCGACCCGGCGACGGGGCGCAAACTGCTCGCCCACGACCCGGAGCTGCTGGCCCTGCTGATGCCCGAGGGGATGCGCTCCGCGCTGCTCTGTCCGCTGTACCACCGCAGCCGCCTCTTCGGAAATGTGACACTCTGGCGCACCACCGACCCCGTGCCCTTCGACGACACCGACCTCAAACTCCTGCAGGACCTCTGCGACCGCACCGCGATCGGCCTGGACCACGCGTTCAGCTACACTCGCGAACACAAGACCGCCATCGCCCTGCAGCGCAGCCTGCTGCCACCCAACGCGACCGAGAGCACCGCCTGCGAGACGGCCGGCACCTACCTGCCGGCCGACGGCAACCTCAGCGTCGGCGGCGACTGGTTCGACGCCATCGCGATGTCCTCGCTGCGGGTCGGGCTCGTCGTCGGCGACGTGGTCGGCCACGGGCTCCAGGCCACCGCCACCATGGCCCGGCTGCGCACCGCCGTACAGACCCTGGCCGACCTCGACGTGCCGCCCGACGAACTGCTCAGCCACCTCGACGACCTCGTCCAGCGGATGGCAGCGGAGGCCGACGAGCCCGACACCGTCGGCGCCACCTGCCTGTTCGCCGTCTACGACCCGGTCAGCCGGGAGTGCCAGGTGGCGAGCGCCGGGCATCCACCGCCCGCCGTGATCGTGCCCGGTGGCGAGGCCCACTATCTGGAACTGGTCCCGGGGCCGTCCTTGGGCGTCGGTGAGAACCCGTTCGAGGTCACCAGCGTGACCCTCCCGCCGGGCAGCCTCCTCGCGCTGTACACCGACGGCCTCACCGGCCGCGACCCCGTGACCGGCCCACCCCGGCTGCTCGGCCGACTCGACCGGGCGAACCGCCCCGGCCGTCCGCTGGAGGAGGTTGGGTCCGAACTCACCGGGCTGCTGCCCACCGGGACCGACCACCCGGGGGACGACGCCACCCTGCTGCTCGCCCGGACCCGGGCCATCTTCGGCAGCGACACCGCCGTCTGGGAGTATCCCGCCGACCTGTCCGCCGTGGAGACCGCCCGCAACGACGCCACCGCCCAACTGGAGCGGTGGGGGCTCCAGGAGCAGATGTTCGCCACCGAGCTCATCGTCAGCGAGCTGGTCACCAACGCCATCCGGTACACCGGGGGTCCCGCCGTCCTGCGGCTGATCCGCGAACGCATCCTGGTCTGCGAGGTCTCCGACCAGAGCAACACCCAGCCCCGGCTGCGCCGCGCCCTGGCCACCGACGAGGGCGGTCGCGGCCTGTACATCATCGCCCAGCTCACCAGCCGCTGGGGCAGTCGCTACGGCGCCCGGGGCAAGACCATCTGGACCGAGCAGCCGCTTCCCTGACGCCCGGGCGCTGCCGGCCGCAGCCGGCTACAAGCGGCTACAGGATGACCAGCAGCTTGGTGCCGGAGACCAACTTCCGGTTGACGGAGGTCGACTGGACGAACACGGTGTAGGAGGCGTTGTCGCCCGGCTTCACCGTGGCCTCCGACTCCGGCAGCCCGAGGAGCCGGCGGGCCGCCGGACCCGAGAACACCCTGCCTGTCATCCGACCGGTGGCCGGGTCCTTCTCCGCGACGGCGAGCTGCTTGCTGCCCTGTATCTTCTCGCGCTTGGACAACTCGTAGAAGGCGCAGCCGGTTCGGTACGGGTGCCCGGCGCGGGTGACGAAGTCGCGGATCCCCGCCGGCTGGTCGACCGGGATCAGGATGTACTTGCCGGCGTCCAGGGAGTCGAGATTGGCCTTCACCTCGGCGGTGTTCAGGTCCTGGCCCATGGCGAAGAGGTTCCTGGTGCCGCGCACGCCCTGTTCGCGGCCGCGCAGGAAGCTCGTGGCAGCCGTCTTGACGGTGCCGATGGCCTCCTCGACCCCCTGGCTGGAGTCCGCGTCCCAGATGGCGATGTTGCCCGCCGGGAAGCCGTACTCCTGGGCGGTGCGCTTGGCCAGGGAGTTCGGGACCAGGATCGCGGAGGTCCAGTGGTCGGGGAGGTCGTCCATGGCGCTCCGGATGCGGCCCAGCCACCCCTTCAGTACGGCGGCGCCCTGGCCGCCGGCCATGCGGGTGTGCATCCTGCCGGTCTCCGAGCAGCCGGAGGCGTTCTCCTCGCCGTCGGTGACCACCACCTGGAGGAAGGAGTGTTCCCCGTACTCCTCCCAGATGTGCTTCAGGTCGTCGACGGACTTCACGGCCGCCTCGATCAGGGCCGTCGCACCGTTGTCGACCCCGTAGAGGCCCCGCAGGGACGGCAGGTGCTTGACGTCCATGTCCCAGACCAGGTTCTTCACCTCGTGGTCGAAGGCGTAGAGGCTGATCCGGGTCTCGTGACCGAGCCGGTCGGACTCCTCCTGCAGGCCCTTCACGAACTCGTCGACCACGCGCACCAGTTGCGCCTCGTGCTTGCGCATCGAGCCCGACTTGTCGACCACCAGCGAGACATGGTTGACCTTGTGCTTGATCCTGTTCGCAGACATGGTCTACCCCTTTTCCGGCGCTCTCTCGGTGCCTTCCGGCGTCCCCTCCAACGTTGCTCCCACCCTAGGAGGGGGTACTGACAACCGGTTCTGACCCGGGGTCCGACAGGTGTCCGACTCGGCGGCGGCGGTGCGCCCGCCCCGGCGGCACGCCGCCGCCGGGGCGGGGCCGGTCACACCCCGAGGGGCACCCAGCTGCCGGGGGCGAACGCGTCGCCCTCGCGTCGCACCTCCACGGCGCCCGTTCCGCCGAAGTGCGCGGGGATGACCAGTTCGTGCTCGTCCGCGGCTCGGGCGAGGATCCGGTGGCGGCTGGCGGCGGCCTGCTCGGGGTCCAGGCAGAAGCAACTGTTGCAGTGGGGGGCGAGGATCTGCACCGGGCTGTGCAGCAGATCCCCGGCGAACACCACCCGTCGGCCGCCGGCGTCGACCCGCAGCACGGAGGAGCCGGGGGTGTGGCCCGGGGCGGACTCCAGGGTCAGGTTCTCGTCGATGCGGTGGGTCCCGTCCCAGAGCACCACCTGCCCGGACCGGTGGATCGGCGCGATGCTGTCCTGGTAGGTCAACCGGTCGTCCTCGTGGATCCCGCCCCCGTAGCCGTTCGCCGGGCCGAAGTAGGCGTCGTCGCGGGCCGGAACGAGGTACTGGGCGTTGGGGAACGTCGGCACCCACTCGCCCCCGGGCTCCTCGCCGCCGGTGGTGTTCCAGCCGACGTGGTCGGCGTGGATATGGGTGTTGACGACCAGGTCGACGTCCTGCGGGCGGACGCCGGCGCGGGCCAGGGCGCCGAGGAAGTCGCCCTGCCAGTGGTGGAACTGCGGGCTGCCGGGCCGCTCGCGGCCGTTGCCCACCGCGGTGTCGACCAGCACGGTCCGTCCGCCGCTGCGCAGCACCCAGGTCTGCAGCGCCGCCACCAGCCGGTCGCTCTCCGGCTCCCAGTGGTCCGGCGCCAGCCACTCCTCGTTGTCCTTCCAGAGGGCGGCGCCGGACTGCGGGACGATGTCGCGGGCGGGGGCGAAGGCACCCTGCCACTCCACGACCCGCAGCACCTCGACGTTCCCCAGATCAGTGCCCTGTGCGTTCTCGATATCCATGGCTTTGACTCTAGGGAGGGCAGTTGAGCGTCTCAATGCTCGTCCCGCTCAGCTGAATACGCGTCAGTCTCAGCATTCAGCAAGGGGATACGCTGGACCGGTGGACGTACTGAGTGACGCGATCGCGGCCGTGCGCATCGGCCGACCTTCCTCGGAGCGGGTGCGGGTGGACGGCAGTTGGTGCACCAGGCTCGCCCCGTACGACGGCGCGGGCTTCCACGTGGTGCTGGAGGGCAGTTGCTGGCTGCTTCCGGACGGCGGTCCCGCGGTCTCGCTGGCTGCGGGGGACGTGGTGCTGCTGGCCCACGGCACGGGGCACGTGCTCGCCGATTCCCCTGCCGACGCGGCGACCCTCCGGCGGGCGGTGCCCTTCGAGGCCTGGTCGGCCGGGACCTGGCCACGACGCCCGCCGTCCCCGCCCCTGTCCCCGCCCTTGTCCCCGCCCCTGTCCCCGCCCCGCCGGGCCGAGTTGCTGTGCGGGAAGTACCGGCTCGACCGCAGCCGGGTGCACCCGCTGATGGCGGAACTGCCGCCGGTCGTCCATCTGCCGAACCGGGTCGGCAGCAATCCGGAACTGCGCTCGGCGATCGACCTGTTGGGCCGGGAACTCGGTGAGCAGCAACCGGGTTCGTGCATCGCGGTCCCCGGCCTGGTCGACCTCCTGCTCGTCTACATGATCCGTTCCTGGATGGCCGGGGCCGCCACCGGGGTCTGGCCGGCCGTGCTCGACGATCCGGTCGCCGCCGCCGCCCTGCGGGCGCTGCACACGGACCCCGCCGCGCCGTGGACCATCGAGCGGCTGGCCACGGCGGCGGGCGTCTCCCGTGCCACCCTGGCCCGGCGGTTCACCGCTCTGGTCGGCCGCTCCCCGATGGCCTACCTCACCTGGTGGCGGCTGACGTTCGCCGCCACCCTGCTCCGGGACACCACGGACCCGTTGGCCGTCGTCGCGCGCCGGGTCGGCTACGGCACCCCGTACGCGCTCTCCCACGCCTTCCACCGCGAGTTCGGGACCACCCCGGGCCGCTACCGGGACCGGGCCGCCGAAGGCCTCTGAGGCCGACTGCCGCGCCCTGCCGAAGCGAGGCGGCTACGGCGCGGCGTCGGACGGGGCGTATGCCAGCAGGCGTGCCCGGTGCCGCTCGCGGGCGGCTTCCAACTCCCGGTTCACATCCACATGGTGCCAGTTGTGCCCGCCGCGCAGGATGCCGGACCAGGGGGAGGGCCCGGCCAGCGCGTGCCGGACGACCAGCCGACGCACCTCCTCCGACTCCGGACCGGCGCTGTGCTCCCAGACCGCGTCCTCCCGTTCGAGGTGCTCCAGGTCGAACTGCCGCTTGCACCACTCGCAGCGCGGCGGGTTCTGCTCCTCGCCGTCCAGGAGGGCGGTCAGCGCCAGGCGCAGCGGCTCCGGCGTCCGCGAGTCCGCGCTCCGCGCGCGCAGCACGGACTCCGCGTTCAACCAGGCGATCAGGACGCGGCCCTGCTCGCGCTCCAGGCCGGCCGGGTCGGACTCGTCGGCCAGCAGGTACACCCGGAACAGCAGCAGCTCGACCCCCTCGACCCCGATCGAGGGATGGTCCTGCGGATCCAGCACCCACTCCAGCCGGTACTCGCGCGCAGCCGCCCCGGGGGGCGGGTCGATGCGGTGGTCGAGCTGCCGGGACCCCGGATCCGTCACGGTCACCGCGACCTGCCCCGGCCCCAGCACGGAGCCGTCCGGGGCCAGGTCGCGGAAGCACAGCAGGGCCACCCGGGGGAGGAAGCGCTGCAGCCGCAGCACCGGCCGCGCGGCGGTGTCCTCGACGCGCACGAGCAGGGTGGCGTGTCCGCGCACGGTGCCCGACAGTTGGTACGGCTCCTGGTCGACGGTGAGCGCGGCGGTCTCGCTGGGCAGTGCCACGGATGCTCCTTCGGTGCTCCGACTGCGGCTACTCGGTTGTGTTGCGGTGGGGCAGCTGACGGGCAGTCCGCTCGCCCCCGGTAGCAGGGAGACGCCCCGACGCCCCTGTCGGTTCCCGGGTGCCACGGTGATCCCGGGCGACGGCCCGGCCCGACTGTTCGCACCAACGTCCTTGTCGACCGCTGCCGAGCAGACATGTGGTCGGCACTCGGGGGTAGGCGCACCGGGACCGAGTGTCGGATCGATCGAAGGATGAACGCCATGCTACTGCTGGGACTACTGCTCGTGGGGGCGACCGCGGCCTTCACCTTCCTGCTGGTCGCCTACAACTCGTCCGGCGGCCCGGCCTACGAGGTGATGATGTTCGGGCACCACCTCGCCACGGTGAGCGGCCCCCGGATATTCCTGGCCGGCATCGCCCTGTCGCTGGTCTTCGCCCTCGGCTGCGCCATGCTCCTGGCCGGTGGAGCCCGCGCGCGCAGCCAGCGGGTGGAACTGCGGGCGACCAGGGCCGAGGCGAGGCGCACCGCCGCCGAACGCGACGCCCTGGCGGAGCGCCTCGGCGGGACCGACCCGACGCCGGCCCCCGCAGCACCCGCAGCACCCGTCGCACCCGTCGCACCCGTCGTCATGCGGAAGAGCCGCATCCGGACCGGTGCAGCGACCACGGACGCCGCCGTGGACCCCGGCGACGGCGGGGCGGCTCCCGGCGAGGCCGTCGCCGAACCCGTGTCGGGGAAGCGGCCGTTGGGCCTGCGCGGCAGGTTCGGTCTCTGACGAGGGGCCGTCCCGGAGTTCCAGCGTCAGGGGGATCGGTACCCGGCTGGTCGAGCACGCCCTCGCGGCGGCCGACGGCGAGGGTGTGCCGCTGGTATTCCTGGAGGGTTCGCCGCGCTACTACGGGTTGGCCGCCCACGAGCCGTGGGCGGCAGGCGCCTTCGTCTACTCGGAGGCCTTCTGGGCCTTCGACTGCGTCGGCCCGCGCGAGCCGGACGCGGCCGGGTCGGCCACCGGCCGAGGTGGGGGCGGGCCGGGCGCGGGGATCCGGCTGAGCAGGACCACGACCAGGGCCAGCACTGTTGCGGCGCAGCTCAGCCCGAACGATGCGGTGCAGCCGAAGCGGTGCGCGAGTTGTCCGGCGGCGACGGCGGCCAGACCCTGACCGATGATCAGGGCGCTGCCGAGCCAGGTCATGACCTCGGCCATCCGCTGTGCCGGGGCCCTGCTCGCGGCCAGCGAGAAGAGGGCGATCAGGGTGGGGGCGACGGCGGTGCCGACGAGGACCAGGACCAGGGCGGCCGCCGACGGTGTGTGCACCAGCAGCAGACCGGGTGCCAGCACCGCCTGCACGGCGAGCGACCGGCGCAGCCTGGAGGGCAGCGGCAGTGGCCCGGGCCGCGCGGTGACGAGCAGGCCCACGAGGGCGCTGCTCACCCCCATCGTCGCCCAGACCAGCCCGGCGACTCCGGGATCGGAGGCGGCCATCGCATTCACCCCGGCGTTGGCCGAGCCGAAGAACATGCCCTGCAGCAGCGCCAGCGCCAGCAGCGGCCGCAGCACGGGCGGAAGCGGGGGCGGCGGGCCGGCCGGGGTCCGGCTCGCCGCCACGGCCGGGGAGCCGGAGGGGTGGAGGGCGAAGAGCGTGCCGAAGACGGCGATCAGTGCGGCGGCCAGCAGCAGCCCGGACACCGGCGGCAGCGTGAACGCCAGCAGCCCGGCCAGTGCGGGGCCCGCGACGAAACTGATCTCGTCCAGGGTGGCGTCCATCGACAGCGCAGCGCCGATCAGTCCCTGACCGTCGGCGCGCTGCTCGGCCAGGCGGACCCAGCGGCTGCGGGACAGCGGTCCGATCTGGGGGACGGTCAGGCCCGCAAGCGCGCTGCACGCGGCCTGCAGCGCCGGTGGGCGGTCCGTCAGCACGGCGGCGACCAGCAGGAGCAGGGCCACCGCGTTGGACAGCGCAGCGGTGAGGACGACGGCATGCTGGCCCCGCCGGTCGGACAGCCGCCCGATCAGCGGGCCGCCGATGGCCTGGCCGACCCACAGGGCACCGGCCACGAGTCCGGCCGTTCCGATTCCGCTGCGGGCCGTGACGACCAGCAGGGTGCCGGTGGGGCACAGGGCAGCGGGCAGCCGGGCGAGAAAGGAGACGGCGGGCAGCCGCGAGCCGCCTGCAAGCGTGGAAACAGCACTGGTCACGGAGCACTCCAACCGGCGCGCCGACCCACCCGTTTCTCCGGCGCGCTGTGGTTTGCCCAATCCGATCACCATAGCGTGCGCAGCGTCCTGCGCGTCGGCCGCATCGGGGTCGACAGGGGCACGCATGGGTTTCGTCAAACGGGGCCCGCAGAGGTCCGCGTACTGACCTTCGTGGCATACCGTGCTGCGGTCGGAAGTTTCTCGGATGTTTCGTACAAGTGAACCCGTTGCTCGGCGTTGAACAGGGGACTCATCGTGACGACTTCACGTCTGTGCGTACCACCGTCCACACCTTCCTCCCCGCAGTCAGGGCCCGTGGCCGAGGAGGCCGCTGACCTGGTGCGCCAACTTGCCGGGGAAGGGCACTTCTCGGCCGAGGCCGCGGATCGGCGGATCGGGGAGATCGCAGCCGAGCTGGCCCTGACCGGCAGCTATCGGCAGAGCACGCAGGAACTGCTCCTGGGCAGCCGGATCGCCTGGCGGAACAACCCCCAGTGCGTCGGCAAGTTCTACTGGAAGGGCCTGGAAACCAGGGACTGCCGCGACGCGGGGGCCGATGGTGACGAGGGCGAGCTGTTCGAAGCGCTGGTGGACCATCTCCGGCAGGCCTGGAACGGCGGCAAGGTACGCCTGCTGCTGAGCGTCTTCGCGCCGAGCGGGCCGGAACGGCCGGGCCCCCGGGTCTGGAACGGTCAGCTCATCCGATACGCGGGCTACCGTCGGCACGACGGATCCGTCCTGGGCGACCCGGAGACGGTGGAGCTCACCGAGGCCGTCCTGCGGCTCGGCTGGCGTGGCCGGGGGACCGAGTACGACGTCCTTCCGCTGGTCATCCAGCGGCCGGGACACGAACCCCGACTGTTCGACCTGCCTTCGGACGCGGTCCCCGAAGTGCGCATCAGCCATCCCGAGTTCCCGTTCTTCGAACAGCTGGGCCTTCGCTGGCACGCCTTCCCCACGATCTCCAACCAGGTGCTGGAACTCGGCGGCCTGCGCTACACCCTGGCCCCGTTCAGCGCCTGGTACACCTGCACCGAGATAGGCGCCCGCAACCTGTCCGACACCAACCGCTACGACAAACTTCCGCTGGTGGCCCGGGGAATGGGCCTGGACACCGGCCGGGACCGCACGCTGTGGCGGGACCGGGCGCTGCTGGAGCTCACCGCGGCGGTCCTGCACTCCTACGACCGCGACGGAGTGGCCATCATCGACCACCACTTCGCCACCAAGCAGTTCGTGCGGCACGAGGAGCGCGAGCACAAGAGCGGCCGCACCTGCCCCGCCGACTGGTCCGCGATCGTGCCGGCCACCAGCGGCTCGACCACGCCGGTCTGGCAGCGGCGTTACGAGGCCACCAGGGTCCGCCCCAACTTCGCTCCCCACCCTGCGCCCTGGCAGTCCGGCAGCGTCGCCGGGGCCAGCAGCGTCAACGGAGCCAGCAGCGTCAACGGAGCCGGAGCCGGTCGGTCAGGTCAGTAGCGCCAGCGGGCCCTCGGCCCGTGACAGCAGCCAGTCGCGGGCGCGGTCCCGACCGTGCGGATCGGCGTCGCCGATCCGCAACTGATCGCCCGAGGGGCTCAACACGGGGCGCAGCACGGCTCCGACCCGGTGCGGCAGCGTGGAGCGGGTGATCTCCCAGTGCTCGGCCTGCACCCGGCCGATCGACACCTCGCAGTCCAGCAGCGCCACCGCCTGCGCCCGACCGGCGCAACCGGCGACCTGCTCGGCGAGGGAGACCGCCGACGCGGGAAGGGGGACGGGCCGGTCCCTGGCGTAGCAGAACCAGGAGCCGGCCCGCACCAGCACACCCGTGCAACCCTCCTGCGGATCCTCCAGCAGCGCCGCCGCCGCAAGGGCGTCCGGGACCCGGAGCACCGGCGCCCAGTGCTCCAGGTAGTCCTCGTGCACGCCCTCCTCCACCAGCAGCGCGTCCTGCCCGGCCCGGGCGCTCCGCTCCCAGCGCAGCGTTCCGGCGTCGGGCGCAGCGGTCGGCGGGTGCAGGTCGATCCGGCGGACCCAGCTGAACACGCTGTCGTCCGCCTCCAGCGTGCCGGCGAACGCCTTCTGCTCGCACAGGGCGAGCAACTGCGGACGGTCCAGGTCCGCCAGGCATCCGCTCCCGACCGCCTCGTCGAGGCGCGCTGGTCGGCGCAGATCCCCGAACAGGGAGGGGCCCTGGACCCAGGTGACGGCGGTGGTGCGGTCGGTCGAGCCGTCCGCCTCGCGTACCAGCGTGCGTCGCCAGACACCGCCCAGTTCCGCGATGACGAGGGGAGACGTCGGCATCAGCACTCCGTGGCTCTCAGGTCTCGGCAGCCGGGGCTTACCGGCCCCGACCGCGGTCGGAAGAGCACGCTACGCCATGCCGGGGGAGCACCGCACCGGACCCGTTTCGAACCTCGTCCCACCTCGCCGCACTGTAGGTTCGGGGCATGCGCCGACCGTCACGTGATCTCGTCACCGGATTCGTTGTGCTGGGGACGACGATCATCGTCATTGCCGGCCTGTTCCTCGTCTACGTGGACGGCATGCGGAACGGGATGCAGCACCTGCCCTGATGAGTCGAGCCGGCGAAGGGAGCCGCACCCCTCCCGTCGCCGGTGGCTCCGGTCTAGAGCTGGGTGGCGCCGCCGTCGACGAGCAGCTCTGCGCCGGTGGTGAAGGAACTCTGGTCCCCGGCCAGGTAGAGGGCGGTGGCGGCGACCTCGTCGGGGCGGCCCAGGCGGCCGAGCGGGGTCGGCGCGCCGGACTCCCCGGGTGCTGCGGCCGGATCGCCCTGCGGCAGTACGGCCCGCAGCCCGTCGCCGCCGGGAGTGGCGACGGGGCCCGGGGTGAGGGCGTTGACCCGGATACTGCGGCCGGCGAGTTCGGCGGCCCAGGTGCGGGCCAGACTGCGGATCGCGGCCTTGGTGGCGGCATAGACGCTCAGGCCGGGGACGCCGAGCAGGGCCGCGCTGGAGGACAGCAGGATCACCGAGGCGCCGGCCGACAGCAGCGGGAGGGCCTTCTGGACGGTGAAGACGGTGCCCTTGAGGTTGGTGGAGGTGGTGCGGTCGTACTCCTCCTCGGTGATCTCGCCGAGCGGGCCGTATCCGCCGCCCCCGGCGTTGGCCACCACGATGTCGAGTCGGCCGCTGCGCCGGGTGATCTCGGCGAAGAGCCGGTCGAGGTCGTCGAGCTCGGTGCCGCGCATGGCGGCCCGGACGCTGAGCCCGTCGATCACGGTCAGGATCTGCACGGCCGTCACATCGGGGTGGTCGGTGTGGAACTCGCCGCCGGCGACGCCGTCGTCGATCAGTGCGGCGAGGGAGTCCCTCCAGGCCACCATCTGGCGGGTGACCTCTTCCAGCAGCAGCAGCAGCGGTCGGCGGCGACCGGCCTGCCAGGCGTCGAGCCACAGCAGGCTGACCTCGTCGCGCTGCTCGCCGGCCATGAGCGCCAGGAGGTTGCGGATCCGGCCCGTCGGGTCCTCGGCGCCCTGCTCGGCGGCGGCGAACACCTGCCGGCGTTCCCCTACGGCCGCGTGGGCGAACGCGGTGGCCAGCAGCTCGTCATGATCGGCTCGATCACCAACAACGTCCTGACCGCCTACCGCTCCGGCCTCGCCCCGCAGGCGGTGGGCATCCCCTGGAAGCGGTCGGCCACCGTCTTCTTCGACGGCGTCACCGCCGTCGCCCTGACCCTGTACGCGCTGTTCATCTCCGACTTCCTGGACACCCTCAACAACGTCCTCACCCTCTCGGTGGCCGTGCTCGGACCCAGCATGGCCCTCTACGGCACCGACATCCTCCTGCGCCGCAACCGCTACGACGGCGAGCAGCTGCACGACGAGACCCCGGGCAGCCGCTACTGGTACCGGCACGGCGTCAACTGGGCCGGCGTCGGTGCACTGGTCCTCGGCACCGCGGCAGCCCTGCTGTGCGTCGACACCCCGGTCCTGGTCGGCCCGGTGGCCACGGCGCCGGACGGAGCGTGCGGCCACCGCGGCGCGGGGCGGGACGCAACCCGCGCTGTCCGCAGCGGCGCGGCCGCACACCAGCTGATCCGACCCGCCGTCAACCGGTGACCGCGCCGGACGGACCGGCTGCGGCACAGCTGCGGAACAGGTTCATCCTCCCGTCATCCGGATCATGGTGCGAGGTCGGCGCCGGTTCCGCCGGTACTGCGACGATCCGGGGCGAGGTGTCGTGTCCGTCCGGTCGACAGCCCCGAACCATCCGAAGGACCCCCATATGAACCGCACCGTCGCCACCGGCGTCGCCCTGGCCGTGACCCTGACGGCCACCGCCGTCACCCTCACCGGCGGCACCGCCTCGGCCCAGGACCTGAGGCGTACCCCGCACGTCGACCGGCACTACTACACGACGATGACGCCGTACCAGCCGCAGGAGGGACTCAACGGCTACCAGCGCGCGCCGAAGGGCTTCACCCCGGTCTTCACGGAGGACGTCATCCGTCACGGCGCGCGTGCCATGACGGACAGCAGCGACGTGGACGCGGTGCTCGCGGTGGTCCGGAGCGCGCAGGCCCAGGGGCAGCTGACCGGACTCGGTGCGCGACTGGGCCCCCAGGTGCAGGCGCTCCAGGCCGCTGCCACGTCCGTCGGCTACGGCAACCTCTCCGGCCTCGGGGTGCAGGAGCAGCAGCAGTTGGCGCTGCGCCTGGAACGTCGCCTGCCCTCGCTCTTCACCGCCATTGCCGCGAAGCAGGAGCCGATCGAGGTGGAGACCTCCGGCGTGGCCCGCGTCGTGGCGAGCGCCAACGCCTTCACCAGCAGCCTGGCCACCGGCGACCCGGCACTGGCCGGGCTGATCCAGGCCCCGGTGACCGACAAGAACCTGCTGTACTTCCACAAGCAGCCGCAGAACGCCGACTACCAGGCGTACCTGGCGAGCGACCCGGAACTGGCCGCGGTGCTGGCCGAGATCGACGGCGGGCCCAGCACCGTGGAGTCCGCCGAGCACATCGTCTCGCGCCTGTTCGACGCGCGCTTCGTCAAGGCGATGTCCAGCGCCGACCAGATCTCCTTCTCCACCTCGCTGTACAACCTCTACAGCGCCGCGCCCGACCTGAGCGTGGAGGCCCCGGACGTGGACCTCGATCCCTTCCTGCCGGCCCAGGACGCCCACTGGTTCGCCTACCTCGACGACGCCACGTCCTTCTACCAGAAGGGCCCGGCCTTCAGCGGACGCACCATCACCTACAACATGGCCAGTGTCCTGCTGGACGACCTGTTCACCCAGGCCGAGGCGAAGGCCGACGGCAGCAGCGACGCGGGCGCCGTGCTCCGGTTCACCCATGCCGAGGAGATCATCCCGCTCGCCGTCCTGCTGGACCTGCCCGGCAGCACCGAGGCCGCGGACCCGGACCAGCCGTACACGTACCGGAACAACCCCTGGCGCGGCGCGCAGGTCACCCCGATGGCCGCGAACGTCCAGTGGGACCTGTACGCCGGCCCCGCCGTGGGCGGCAGCCGCGGCAGTTCGACCGCCGCCGGGGGCAGCGAGTACCTGGTGCGGATGCTGTACAACGAGAAGGAGACCGCCTTCAAGCCCTCCTGCAAGCCGATCGCCAAGGGCAGCTACTTCTACGACCTGAACGAGTTGGAGCGCTGCTTCAACCAGGGCTGACGCCCCCGCCCCCGGCCCCGGCTGCGCCCCCGGCCCCGGCTGCGCCCCGGGGCCGGGTGGCGCCCCGCGCATCCGGGGAAGCCCGTCGGGTGGACCGCCTCCGCAGGTCCCGGGCGAGTCGATCACCTGCTCGACCCGGGATGGACGAGACTTCGAAGGTGATGAACCGTCAGACTGGATTTTCCCGGCGACTGCTCCTCGGCGCCGGTGGGGTCGCGCTGCTCAGTTCCTGCGCCCGGGCGCGGACCTCCGGTGACGCGCTGCCGAGCCGGGCCGAGCCGGGCCCGACCGGTTCGCATCCGCCGGCCGGGACGCCGCCCCGGCACCTGGCGGAGCCGTTGTCGGCGGTCCGGGGGACCGCCCCTCCGGCGGAGCAGCCGGAGTACTCGGTGGACGCCGGGCCGATGACCCTGGCCCTGACGTTCGACGACGGCCCGGGCCCTCGGTACACCGCCCAGGTCCTGGCGATCCTGCGCCGGTACGGCGTCACCGCGACCTTCTTCATGATCGGCGAGAACGTCGAGAAGTACTCCGACGTCCTGCGCCAGGTCCTGGCCGAGGGCCACCACGTGGGCAACCACACCTGGTCCCATCCCGACCTGGGCAAGCGGTCCGACGCCCAGGTCCGTACGGAGATCGAGCGCACCAGCGAGATCATCGCCGCGGCCGGACGCGTCCGGCCGCCGAGCCTGTTCCGCGCGCCTTACGGCTACTTCACCCGGGCGTCGTTCGACGTCTGCGCCGACCTCGGGCTGCGGCCGGTCTCCTGGTCGGTCGACCCCAGGGACTGGTCCAACCCCGGCGCCGACGCGATCGTCGACACGGTCCTGAGCCGGGCCTGCACCGGCTCGATCGTGCTGGAGCACGACGGCTGCCTCATCGACGGACCCATCGAGCCCGGTGGACCGGCGGACCGCTCCCAGACCGTCGCGGCCCTCGCCGACTACCTCCCCCGCCTCATCCACAACGGCTACCGCTTCACCGCGCTGGGGCCGCAGTCCTGAGCGGCCACCCCCCCGGCTGTCGAGGCGGCCCGGCGACCGGGTCGCCCAGGTTCTCCCCCTTTCCACCTATTGGTCCAGACCAATCCATTATAGTGTCGGTGCGCAGTCAAGTAATTACGCGAAGCGATCGTGGGGGTCTCTTCAGCATGTCCGATATGCACTGTCCGCAGCGGCACGCCTTCGAGCGCGTCGCCCAGAACCTCAGCCGCCGTATCACGCAGGGTCAGTTCCCGCCCGGGCGCAATCTGCCCTCCGAGCGGGAACTGGCCCGCCAGTTCCAGGTCAACCGCCTGACCGTGCGCGCGGCGCTCGACCGGCTGGCCGATCAGGGCCTGGTCCGGGGCGACCGGATGGGCACCTATCCGCTCCCGCCCGGGGGCGCCGAAGGGGAGCCCGAGCCGAAGGCCCCGGTCCGCCCGGCGCCGGCCTTCCCCGGTGTGGTCATCGACCCGGACGAGTCCGCCGTCGCCACCTCCTGGCTCCAGCAGCACTCCCTGGAGCCCGAGGAGTCCGCGCTGCTCGCCGCGCGGCCCGGCGAGGCCAGCCTCGTCTACCACGAGCAACTGCTCGGCCATCAGGGAAGGGTGCTGCAGACGTCCCGCACCTGCCTGGCCCCGGATCTGGTGCGGCTGGTGCCACAGCTCGGACGCCTCCGCACCGCCCTCCACGGGCTGGGCGGCCGCGGCATCCCGGCCAGCCTCCAGGACCTGCCCCGATGGGCCGCCCGCGCCCGCGTCCTGCTGCAACCGGTACCCGTCGGCGCCGGGGGGGCAGCGGCCCGGTCGCTGCGCGACCAGTACGGCCGCATCCAGACCCACACCACCTACCTCCTGCCCGCGGACTCCGGACACGCGACCGCCGACTCCGGCCACTCGGCCGAATGCGCCCTGGGCCGGTCGCTGAGTCCGGTCGAACGCGCCTGGTTGGAGGCCTGGGCACTACCGGGCCCCCGGCACGGCGCCCTCGCCCTCCGTGCCTGCCTCATCCTGCTGAGCCAGGAGCACAGCGTGCCCGCGACCGCCCGCCAACTGGGCCTGTCCATCGCCCAGGTCACCGCCTGGTGCGCGCGCTTCCGGGCCGGCGGACTCCAGGCCCTGCGTCCCAACTGACGCCCGTCACGCCCGTCACGCCCGTCAGCAGTCGAAGGCCGACCAGCAGATCTCGTTCCGCAACCGCTGGTCGTCCAGGACGAGTTCGCGAATCGCCGCCGGGAGCTGCTCCCGCTGCCAACGGCACTCGACCCGGCCGGCGCCCGCACCCTCCGGTCCGGGGGCGGTCGCACGCACGGCCTTGATCGCGTAGGCCGCGGCGCCCAGCTCGTGGGCGGCGACGTGCGCCACCACCGCCGCTTGGCCGGCAGCGTACCCGGCGTGCCGCGCGGCTCCGGTCAACTCCCGTGCCGCAGCCATGGCGTGGCCACCCGCCGCCCGGGACCGGGACATTGCGATCTCGCCGCGCGCCCAGGCCCGAACCTGCTCGATCGCCGCGCGGGGCCGCGGGTCCGAGGGCTGCGCCGACTCGAAGAGGTGCAGAACGTGCTCCGCGCACCCGGCAGCCCACAGGGCGAGGAGCCGGTGGTCGGCGTCCGTGAGCGTTCCCCCACGGCGGATGGTGGTGAAGCGGGGGTCGCGCTCTTTGGGGAGGATCATGGTGTTCCCGGGGGTCGGCTGCCCACGCCCGGCGAGGGGGTTCAACGTCGGGCTGTGGAGCCAGAGTTTCACACCCTCGCCACCGCGGGCCGCGCCGCGGCGGTGGGAGGGGACCGGTCGACGCCGAGGTGGCGGCCCCATCCGCTGCTCCAGCCGCCGTGCCGGACGGCACCCCGTACGGGGTGCCGTCAGTCGAGCGCGAGGTCGAGCAGGGCGTTCTCGATCACCTCGGGCATGGCCGGGTGAATCCAGTACTGCCTCCTGGCCATGGAGCGGGCGTCCAGACCGAACGACATGGCCTGGATCAGGGTCTGGATCAGCGTCGGAGCCTCGGGGCCGATGATGTGCGCGCCGAGCAGTTCGCCGGTGGCGGGGTCCGCCAGGATCTTCGCGAAGCTGGTGGTGTCCTCCATGGCCCAGCCGTAGGCGATCCGGCTGTAGTCCTGGGTCGAGGACACATAGGTCCGGCCGAGGGCCTGGGCCTGCTGCTCGGTCAGCCCCACCGAGGCGATCCTGGGCGAGGAGAAGACCGCGTGGGGGACGTAGCGGTGGTCGGAGGTCCAGGGATCCTCCGGATGCAGCAGGTTGTGCTGGACGGTGCGCGCCTCGTGGTTCGCGACGTGCTTGAGCTGCCACGGGGAGGAGACGTCACCGAGGGCCCAGACCCCGGGGACCGATGTCTCCTGCCGACCGTCCACGACGATGCGGCCGTCCGGGTGCAGTGCGAGCCCGCCGGCGGCGGCGTCCACGAGGTCGGAGTTGGGCCGGCGGCCGGTGGCCACCAGCAGCTCGTCGGTTTCCAGCGCCTCCCGACCCCCGGGGCCCTCCAGGTCGAGAACCAGCTCGTCCCCCGCCCGGGCGATGCCCGACAGCTTGCGGTTCAGACGGACGTCCCAGCCGGCCCGCGCCAGCTCGGTGAACCGTCGTGCCACGTCCAGGTCCTCGTGCCGCAGCAGCACGCCGCCCCGGGCGATCAGCGTGATGTCGACGCCCAGGGCGGAGAACACGTGGGCCATCTCGGCGGCGACGAAGCCCGAGCCCAGGACGGCCATCCGGCGCGGCAGCCGCTCCATCCGCATGACGGTGTCACTGGTGTGGTAGCCGATGCCCGGCTCCAGGCCCGGGACGTCGGGGATGTCCGGGCGACTGCCGACCGCCACCACGACCCGGTCGGCAGTGATCGTGGTGGGCCCCTCGGCCGTCTCGACGGTCAGTCGGCGCTCGCCGGTGAAACGGGCGGCGCCCCGGTAGAGAGTGACGTTCTCGCTCCCCGTGGCGCGGTAGCGCTCGCCGCCGGCCGCGATGGGGTCGATGCGGCCGAAGATCCGGTCGCGCACGGCGGGCCAGTCGACGCCGCGGAGAGCCAGGTCGACGCCCAGGGCCGCGCCGTGCTTCGGCGCGTCGGCGGTGTCCGCGGTGTGCACGAACATCTTGGTCGGGATGCAGCCGACGTTGAGGCAGGTGCCGCCGTAGCTGCCGAGCGGGCCGACGCCCTTCTCGACGATGGCCACCTTCCAGTCCGCGAACCGTTCGTCGACGACAGAGTTGCCGGAGCCGGAGCCGACGACGACGAGATCGAAGTGCTGGTCCATGATGGGGAATCCCTTTCTGCTGGCGGAGGCGGCGGTGGTGCTCCGCCCGCTCCGGAGCCGATCCTGCCAGGCCCGCAGGGGTCGGCGTGGCCCGACGATCGCGCCGGGGTGATTGAACTCGGGGCTCTGCTTGGTGAGAGGGTGGGATGCGGAATTCCAACCCACACGAAGGCAGGACCCGGACATGACGGCCGTACACGGCAGCACTGTCGAAATCCCGACCCAGGACGGCACGGCGGATGCGTACTTCGTCCACCCCGAGGGCGACGGACGCCACCCGGCGGTGGTGCTCTACCAGGACGCGTTCGGGCCGCGGCCGGCGCTGAACGCGATGGCCGACCGGCTGGCCGCCGAGGGCTACGCCGTCCTGGTGCCCAACGTCTTCTACCGCGAGGGCCGCGCCCCGGTGGTGCAGCTCCCCGCGTTCATCGACCACGAGAACCGCGGCGAGCTGTTCGGGCAGCTGATGCCGCTGATGCAGGGCCTGACACCGGATCTGCTGGTCGCCGACGCGCACGCCTACCTCGGCTGGCTCGCCGACCGCCCGGAGGTCGCCGAGGGGCCGGTCGGCATCACCGGCTACTGCATGGGCGCCCGGCTCGCCCTGTACACCGCGGGCGCCTACCCGGACCGGGTGGCCGCGGTCGGCGGGTTCCACGGCGGGCGGCTGGCCACCGACCAGCCCGACAGCCCGCACCTGGCGGCTGCCACGATGACGGCGGAGGCGTACTTCGGCCACGCCGACCAGGACCAGTCGATGCCGCCCGAGCAGCAGGAGCGCCTGGACAAGGCCCTCACCGAGGCCGGCGTCGCCCATCGCAGCGAGGTGTACCAGGGGGCGGGCCACGGCTACACCCAGTCCGACACCTCCGAGTTCGACGCGGAGGCGACGGAGCGTCACTGGGCGGCGCTGCTCGACCTGTTCGGCCGCACGCTGCGCGGCTGACCGCGCGCTGGGCCCGCCGGTCGGGGCGGCCCGGGTTCAGCCCCCGGGCCGTCCCGACGCCGTCCCCGAAGTGGACCACTGACCGCTGGTGCGGAACCACTGGACGGTCTGCTCCAGGCCTTCGCGCAGCGGGGTCGGCTCGACCTCGGGGAACAGGGAGCGCAGCCGGGCGTTGTCCGCCCGGGAGTGCGTGACGTCGCCGGTGCGGCGGGAGGCCGGGGCATCGGCGTTCATGGGGCTCCTAACCGAAGGGGTGGGGGTGACCGGGCCCGCCGCCGGAGGGCAGCGGAAGGGTTCCGGGAGCGAGCACGCGCACCACGTGCACCCCTGCCTCCCGGGCGGGCGCAGCGGTGGTCTCGACCAGGACCACCTCCCGGCCGGTGTGCTCGGCCAGGACGTCCAGCGGGTCGCTCCGCACGGTCCGCCCGCCGGTCGCCGGCGGGTCCTCGGCGGCGGGCCGCACGTCCCACAGCCGCAGGCTGTCCTGGCGGTGGTAGGTCCACAGCGCGTGCTGGACGGCGGTGGTCGGCAGGTCCGCGCCGCGCCACTGGTCCCAGGCCCGGCGGGCGACCTGGGTCCCCATGCTCCAGCGGACCATGACGGCCTCGTAGGCCGCCTTCTCGACCAGGGCTCCGAGGGTGTCCGCCGGCCCGCAGCCGGCGCCGAACGCCTGGCCGGTGCCGTCCGGCCGGTGCAGACAGACGACGGCGCAGGCGGTCCCGGCCGGGGCGGGAACCGTGAACGCCGTCGCCACCAGCCCCTGGACCCGGAGGTGGTCGGCCAGCGGCTCCGTCGGAGCCAGTGGGACCAGACTGGGCGGCCGGTCGGCGATCCGGTACCAGCTGCGCCGGACCAGGTCGCGTTCGAGCAGCTCCCAGGCCGCGTGCCGGGCCGCCGACGCCAGATCGGGGTGGGCGGCGACGCCGGTGGAGCCGACCGCCTCCGGGGCTTCGCATCCGGCTGGGGGCCGGTGCTGGAGGAAGGCGGACCCCGCCGGGACGAAGACCTCCGCCCCCCGGACCGTCCGACCGCGCACCCACAGCCGTCTGGCGTCGGCGCGCAGTTCGGGTTCGAGGGTGCGAACCCCCCTGCGGTGCAGTTCCTCGCGGGTGCCGACGGTCTCGGCGGCGGCCTCGGCCTCCCGACCCGCCATCACGTTTCCCAGCCGCTCCAGCAGTTCGCCGCGCGCACTCAGGGCCACCTGGACCCGGTCGTGTCCCACGGCGCTGCCGACCAGCACCGGCTCACCTCCGGCCGCGCTGGTCCGGTCGAACGCCGCCGAGCGGGCGGCCACCCGGGCGAACAGCAGGCCCGGCTGCTCCGGGTAGGGCGCGAACACCTGGGGCGCCCACGCCGTCACTCGTGCGCTCCGAGTACGCCCGCGCACTCCCTGAGCAGCCGGATCCCGTGCGCGGTCAGCAGCTCGGTATGGGTGCCCAGGGTGTCCACCGCCTGCCGTGCGGAGCCGAGCAGCCGTTCGTGCCGGGCGCCGACCACCGGGTCCGGGTCCAGGTGCACCAGCCGCCGGTACAGCAGCACGCTGCGGGCCAGCACCACGGTCTGCTGGAACAGCCCGGTCAGCGGCCGCGGGTCGGCCCGCAGCGGGGTCGCGACCAACAGGACGCCGCGTCGGCCCGAAGCGTCCGAGCCCGCTTCCCGGGGCTCTTCGGGGAGCAGGAACGGATCCGTCAGGGCCGCCGCGTTGCACCTGGTGTGGGTGCCCTCGTGCACCAGCGCCTCGGCGAATCGCACCGGGCCGGGCAGCCCGGCGGCGTCGGCGGTCAGCCGGGACCGGTTCACCAGGACGGCGCCGTGCACGGTGAAGTCGGTGAAGCCGTCGATCGCGTCGCCCCGCAGCAGCGCGACCTCGGCGACCGTCTCGCTGACCTCTGCGGCCGCCTCGGGCCAGACCCGGGTCAGCAGCCCGACGGCCCGGGCCAGCGCCTCCCGCTCCGACTCCCGCCAGACGGCGACCTCGGCGGTGGCCGGCTGCCCGTCCTCGCCCAGGCGCGTCGGAACGGACCGCAGTGCGCGGGCCACACTGCGGACCAGGTGCTGCTGCGGGTCGGTCGGTCCGAAGGCGGGCGGTGACAAGCGTTCCAGACGGGCCGTCAGTACCCGCCGCTGCTCCGGGGAGAGGGGACCCGACCGCAGTGCCCGCTGGGCGAAGTGGGCCGCCTCGACCGCCGCCGGGTGCCGGAGGGCGTCGCTGCCGGGCGGCGCCAACTCCGCCCGTTCGAGCACGCCGCGGATGCGCCGCAGCAACTGTGTCCGGTCCTCGACGGCCTCCGTCGCATCCGGTTCGACGTGCATGCTCCCCCTCCCGGCGGGTTCGGGCAGTGACGTGCGGCGGACCGGAAGGGCTCGCCGTACGGAGTTCGGTCGCGCCGTCAGGTCCTAGTCGCGCGAGGGGAGATCCACCATCAGCGCGAGCTCGGGCAGGTCCTCTTCCGTGAGCTGCTCGATTTCCTCATTCATTGAGGACTCCCTTCACCTCACCGGCCCCACCGTGCTCGGTGGGAGCCGCCGACAGTGCCATCGTCCGTTATGGAACTGGTCGCCGCCAGGGGCGGGTGGCCGCTTATGACGTGTACTGGACGAGATGGTGGAGTCCGGAATGCGCCTTGTCGGCGGAGCCCGAGCCGGGGCGGAATCGGCTGATTCGCGGTGGTTCCAGCGGAGGGGAAAGCGGTTCCGGGTGACGCCGACCGGGCGCGGGGTTCGCCGACTGCCGGTTCCGGCCAAGGCGTCGGGGTTCGAGCACGGGCGAGATTGGCCGGATGGGACGGACTTTTCGCACGCTCGACGGGAAGATAATTTGAGGACGGACGCACCTTGTGTCACACGGCCACCAGGCACCTTTTTCCGCCCCGGAAAAAGAGGGCATCCATAGTCAACAGTTCGTCTGGGAATTGATGTTCGGACGCCGTACGAGGTCAGGCCGGTCGACGACTCGAATCCGTCCGAAGGGGGGGAAGCGCATGGCGAGTGACTGGAGGCTCGACGTCGACTGCGGTCGCTGCATCGGTTCGGGCGTGTGCACCAGCGCCGCTCCTGGACACTTCGTGATCGACTCCACCCGCCGGTCGCAGCCGGCCGCCGCGGATGCTTGGACGTCGGCCGGGGCCATGGGTGCCGGGTCCTGCGCGGAGGCCAGCCCGGAAGGGCCCGGCACCCGGCTGGTGGCCGTCCCGTCGCTGCCTACACCCAGGGAGACGGGAGGGCCGGCCCAATGCCGTCCGAGCAGCCGCCGAGGGGGGCTTGGTCTGCCCGGACGGCAGTCCTCAGAGCGACCGGTTCTGTCCCCGGCCGGGGCGTGGCTTCGGCTTCAGGTCGCAGGACGGGCAGATCAGCACCGTCCAGCCGGGCCCGGACGCCTGGTCGACGCTGCCGAGCACTCGGCCGTGGTCGGTGTGCTCGCCGCACTCGCAGCACAGACCCGGCGCTATCTCCGGGCTGCTCATCGCAGGCACGGCGTCGGCGGCCACCACCGGGTGCTCGGTCATGCGACACACCTCGGCCCGAACTCCAGATCCCGGCCGGCGACGAGGATCTGCGGCGAGGCCGCGTAGATCGAGTCGAGCCGCGCCACCCCGGGCGGCGTCAGTTTGCCGTAGCCGGCGGCGGTCATCAGCTTCACGTACTCCACCCAGACGGCCACGGGGACCGTCTCCGGCCGGTGCTCGGCGTAGGGGATCATGTCTCCCCCTCGACGGCGAGGTCCTCGACAACCTGCAGGACGCTGTAGAGCGAGGACACGAGTGCCCCGATCTCCAACTGCAGCTCGGACGCGGGGGCGGCGGACAGGTCACGGCCACGCACACGGTTCAGATCGTTGCGGGCGACTCGGACGCGGAAGTCTTGGGAGGGCGACAGATTCGGCCTCGACTGGTCAATCGTTGTATCCACGGGCTGGCCTCTCGGTGGCTGACCTCACCAGATTTGCGTGACTCACCGTCATAGGCCGATACCCGAGCGGTAATCTCACCGTGAGATGCATTCAGGTGCAGCGCACATAGGGAAGGTCATGTCGACCACACTGGTGCCCATCGAACTCCCCGACTGGGCGTGGCAGAACGCAGGCCTCCGCAAGGCCCTGCGCGCCCGCGACATCGCAGCAACCTTTCGCCACGTTCAGCAGTTCGGCCACAGCCAGGCCCGGATCGCGGTGGCGTGCGGCATGACCCAGGGGCGCGTGAACGAGATCATCAACGGGCGCCGGGAAGTCTCCAGGCTCGACGTGTACGAGCGCATCGCCGATGGCCTGGCCATGCCCGACGACGCGCGTCACCTTCTCGGGCTTGCAGCCCAGCGGGAGCGTCATGTCGGCGGTGCCGCGTTCGACCTAGCCGCCTTCCCCGAGGTCGTCCGTGTCTATGCGGCGCAGGCCAGTGCCGCAGCGGAGATCCAGCGCCAGGCCCGAACTGCCGAACAGATCGACGTGCTGGCCGTACGCGGCCTCGGGCTCCTAGGACTGAATGACTCGCTCCTGAGAGCATCTCTCGTACGGGTGGACCAGCCGCCGACAGTGCGCGTCCTCCTCCTGGACCCCGAGTCCCGGTCGGCGGGTGTCCGTGCGGCAGAGATCGGCGAGTCCGCAGACTCACTCGCCTCGGGCATCCGTCTGACCGAATCCAAGCTGCGGGAACTCGTCGCCGTTTGCGACATGCAGGTGTACCGCTACGGTGGCCTACCAACATGGCGCATCGTCAGGCTGGACGCGGCCCTGTACCTGTCTGCGTTCGACGCGGGCTGGGAAGGGCACGACTCCGCCGTATACAAGATCATGGCGACGCCGGCGGGCCCCTTGTTCCGGGGGTTCCGTCGGATGTTCGACTCAATGATCGCCGCCAGCAGCCGTATGGTCTGAGGGGAGCAGTCAGGGATGATCGAGGCAGAGGTCAAGGCCCTCGTCCGCGATCCGGAGCGCGTCATGGCCGCACTGGAAACCCGTGCGAAGGGCCGCGCCGAGGTCTATGAGGACACGTACTACGACACTGCTGACGGCGTCCTCGGGCGTGACGACCGTGAGTTGCGGGTGCGCACCGTCCATGGACCGGACGCGACCAGGTCGGTGCTCACCTACAAGGGGTCTCGGGTGGACAAGGTGACCGGGTCGAAGCCCGAGCACGAGACGGTCGTCGAGAATCCGGAGGCGGTCCACGCGCTGCTGCGCGGTCTCGGATATGCCCCGTCGATCGCGTTCAGCAAGCGCTGCCGGAACTACGAGTTCCGCGCTGCGGGCCGGCCGATGCTGGCGACACTGGCGCGCGTCCCGGAGCTCGACGGCACATTCCTGGAGCTGGAGACGATGGTGAAGGACGACTCGGATCTGTCCGCCGCCCTCGATGACGTCCGCGCTGTGCTTCGGGAGCTTGGTGTCAATGACGATGATCTGACGAACGAGCTCTACACAGACGCGGTCGCGGCACGCCGATAGGGCGCTCCCGGGGGTCCTGGCCGAGGTCGAGCAGGACCCCCGACCGCCGCACCGCGCTAGCTAGCATGATCGACGCAGTGGGCCGGGGGACGCGGAGGGACGGGGCGGATGAGCAGTAGGGCGCAGCGCAGGAGGAAACCGCAGCCGGGCCGGGGAACGGCGGCCGTCGCCCCGCCCGACCCCCGGGACGAGGCGCTGCTGGCGAAGGCCGGTCCGGAGGGGATACCCGCCGCGGTGAGCCTGAGGCGCGACCGGCTGGGGTACGCGGTGCTCCTCTCCCTGGTGCTGGGAGTGGGGGTGGTGCTGCCGGCGGTGCTCGAACGAGGCGGGGAGATCCGGTCCGGGGCGCCGGTGGCGGGCGCGTTCGCCGGCCTGGCGCTCGGGCTGGGGATCCCGCTGCTGCGCAGCACCGGGCGCACCGTGTGCCACGGCCCCGGCGGGAGTCTGCTGACGGCCAGAACGGTGTCCGGCCCACGCACGGTGGACCTGGCCTCGCTCACCCGGGTCGACCGGTTCCACCGGGCGGCCGGGCGGGGCCAGTGGCTGGACCAGCTGATCGTCACCGACGGTCGCGGGGTGCGGTTGCGGGTCGACGACGAGAAGGCCCTGGCGCAGATCGCCGCGCTGCTCGCGGCGGATCCCGGCACCGTCCGGATCTCCGGGGCGGCGCGCATCCGGCTCGGGCTGACCGCGCCGGCCAAGGACGAGGTGTTCCGCCGCGGGCTGGGCGACTTCCTGGCGAGCGTCTTCGCGCCGATGGCGTACGCCCTCGCGGGCATCCTGCTCACCTGGGTCCTGGCCTCCGGCTGACGTGAGCCGGCGGGCCGAGCGCCTTCCCCGGGTCCGAACTCCAGCCGATCGGCGGGGTGCGGGCACCCGAGGCGCGGGTTGTCCCGGTGATCGATCCGGGAGAGGGTCGTGGGACGGTAGGGCGTGCCTGCGCCGCGGACGGCTGTCGGGCCCGTGGCGGCCGGATCCCCGGGGCTCGGACGATCAGCGTGACGAGGGGTGGGGGTTCCGGATGCGGTTCACCGGAGTGTGCGTCGGGACAGTGGCCTGCCTGGCCGTAGCAGGAGTCGTCGGGTGCGGAAGCACTGTCGCGCGGCACGCCGGCGCCCCCGGCTCGGCATCCGCCTCGTCGGAGCCGACGGCGACGGCGGACCTGTCGGCGGGGGACATCCTCCAGCGGGCCAGGGCGGCCGGGGCGCGGGTCTCATCGTTCACCATGGCCTTCAGCTACGTTCCCGACCCGTCCGACCCCGAGCCGCTGCACCGTTCCGCCCGCCTGTCCTGGGACCGGGCCGGCCACTGCACCGGCGAGGTCACGATAGCGGGGCGGGGCTCGGCCGAGGTCGTGGTCTCCGGCGGCACGACCTGGATCAGGCCCGACGCCGCGTTCGCGCGGGCCGAGTTCGGGCCTGCGGCAGCCGCGATGCTGGCCGGCAAGTACCTCAAGGGCCCCACGACCGATCCGCACTTCGCCGATGTCTCCATGGTCACCGACGAGTACCAGAAGGACCTGTGCCAGTCGGGGGTGCTGGAGCTGGCCATCCCGGACGAGGACGACCAGTCGTCGACCAAGTTGGGCAGGGCGACCGTCGACGGCGTGCCCACCGTCGACGTCCTGCCCAACGGCAAGGGGACGGCCGACACCTTCATCGCCGCCGAAGGCACTCCCTACGTGATCCGGAGCGGCGGGCCGGGCGGCACCACCTTCAGCGACTACGGCCGGCCCGTGGCCTTCCAGGAGCCCCCGGCGGCCCTGACCGTGAACGTGGCCCAGCTTCACGCGGGGTGACACCCTGCACCGGCCCGTGCCCTGATCCGCTCCCGAACCTCCCCGGTGCAGCAGTCCGCCCCGCTGGACGGGATCCAGCGGGGCGGATGCGCCGACCGGGCCCGTCGCCGGCCTGGGCCGGCGGTCCACGGTGCAGCGGGACGGCGGTGCAGCGGGACGGCGGGAAGCCGGGGCTAGAAGCCGGAGAGCCCGTCGGGGGTGCCCAGGCCGGTCGGTCCGTCCCAGCCGGGGCCGGCGATGCACAGAGCGGTGCAGCCGCTGTTCGCCGGGGCGTTCTGACCTATGGTCACATCGTTGAACGCCGAGGACGGGTCCGCGTAGAGGGTGTTCGGGCCCTCGACGTCGGCCAGGTTCCCGGCACGCGCGTAGATCCCGGCGATGAACGGGCTGGACTCGCTGGTGCCGCCCACGGTGATCCAGCCGTAGGGCTGGTTGGAGTAGGGGGCGTAGTCGTCGTAGATGGCGGCGCCGGTGGTCGGGTCGGCGTCGGCGGAGACGTCCGCGTCGGCGCGGTGGCCGCCGCAGTTGGCCGACACGGCGGTGGGCTGTCCGAGCGCGGGCGGCAGTTCGGCGGCGCAGCCGCTGCCGGAGCCGTCCCAGGCGGTCTCGGTGTAGCCGTTGTGGCCGGCGCCGGGCGTGCTGTAGAGGGCGGTGCCGCCGACGGAGGTGACCGTGGGCAGGTTCTGCGGCCAGCCGGAGGGCGTGCCCTCGTACCCGCCGTCGCCCGAGGAGGCGGTGATCGCCATGCCCGGGTGGAAGAAGTCGCGGGCGGCCGCGCCCAGGTCCAGGGTCGCGTCGGGGTCGAACTGGTAGCTGACGCTGGCCGCGGCGGCCCCGAGCTTGGCGGCGGTGTTCATGGCGACGCCGAAGTCCTCGGCGGCCTGGTCCTCACTGGTGGTGATGTCCCGGTTGACGGTGATCTCCAGGATGTGGCACGTCGGGCAGGCGGCGGAGGCCATGTCGACGTCCAGGGTGGTCTCGACGCCCACCTCCTCGTCGAACTGCTTCTGCGCCGTGGTCGTGCCCGCCGCCAGCGGTGCGCCGCCGTGCTCGTTGACCTGCTTGAAGCAGCCGTTGGCGGTGGTGCACGCGGGGAGTCCGTACTGGGCGCGGTAGGCGCCGAGGTCGGCCTCCAGCGTGGGGAACGCGCCCTCGTCCAGGATCGCGATGGTGTTGGCGGAGCCGACGTCGGCGGCCGGCAGGTTGTAGGCGGCGGCGAAGTCCGCCGGCCCGTACCCGACCGGGGTGGTGGTCGCCAGCGGCTTGGTGGAGCTGGGGGCCTGCGTGACGATCTCGGCCATACAGCGGTTGTGCGCGATGCCCGCGCACACCTGGGCCGTGCCCCGGTTCGCGAGCGCGGCGGCCGGCAGGCTCGCCGCCGAGCCGAGGCGGACGGTGGGTGCGGGGCTCTGCGCCTGCGCCGCGGCGGCCGGCAGTACGGCGGTGGCGGCGGCTAACGCGCCGACCGCCGCCACGGACAGGGCTGCCTTGCGGAGGTTCGTCAAGAGGGTTCCTCTCACTCGGCGCACGGCGTGCCGGTATTGCGGTGGCGGCCGCCGGGCGCAGCATGTTGACGTGTTCATGAGTGAAGTTCGATGCAACAGTCACATCGCGGAACCGCCTGCGTCAATGGGGCCTGCAGTGCACAGCCCGGACAAGGGAGGTCCTGCCGTGCCACCGGGGCCGGCGCAGCCTACTGCTGAGGCCGAATCAGCTCGTACAGGTCTCCTGGCGTCACGTCCCCGGCGATGCGCCCGTCGTCGAACAGGTGCACCCCCGCGTCCAGGTAGCACTGGTCGACCAGCTGCGAGCAGATCATGTGGCGGGTGTCGGCGACGAAGCGCCTGACGACCGGCGGCCGCAGGCGGAGCCGCGCCAGGGCGAGCGAGCCGTAGTCCAGGAAGGAGTACGGCACCCCGATGTAGCTGTGGGCCGCGGCGACCAGGCGCTCGCGCTGCTCCTCGGTCAGCGCGATCCGGCCGGTGGACCACAGGGGCCGGTAGTCGTCGTACTGCGTCAGCGGTGCCAGGTGTGCCCCGCCCGGCTGCGCCTCCACCAGCTGTCCGTCGCCCACGGCGACGAAGGCGTGCTCGTAGTCCTCGTACCCGCAGCCGTCGAGCCACTGGCCGAAGCGGATCAGGCGGCCGACGTCGCCGGGTATTCGCACGACGGCGAAGTCACCGGGCAGGGACAGGGACAGGGGCGGGGTTGTGGTCATGGATGCCCTCCGTACTGGCCGCAGGCGTGCACAAGCGCGCAAGCGCAGTATCGCGCGGGATCCGGGCCAGGTCACGACCCCGGACGGACAATGTCTGCCGGCCTCGCGGGCGGTCGTGGCGGGCGCGCCGCCGAGGGTGCCCGCTGGAGTCGCACCCCGCAGCTGGAGGGGATCGGCCGCTTCGGCTGGGTCACCGATCCCGAGGGCAACCGGGTCGAGCCGTGGCAGCCCGCCTGAGCGTGCGTCACGCCGCCGCCGTCCGCTCAGGGGCGCAGGACGTGCAGGCCGGGGAGGTTGACCACCACGGCCTCCTGGGTGCTGCGCGCGATCACGACCACGGCCTCCTGCTCGGGGTCGGGGTTCTCCTCGCGGTGCGGGACGAACGGCGGCACGAAGATGTAGTCGCCGGGACCGGTCCGCAGTCGGATCTCCCGGGTGCCGCCGTCGGCGGCCTCCTCCAGGAAGACGAACTCCGGTCGGCCGCTGACGACGTAGATCGCGGTCTCGGAGTCCCCGTGGTGGTGGTCGGCGGAGGAGGTGGCCGGGGCGACGTGGGTCTGCCCCATCCACATCCGCTCGGAGCCGACCCGTGCGCCGCTGATCGCCGCGAAGCGGCGCATCCCGCCGGTCTGCGCGGTGTCGCCGTCCAGGTCGTCGGCCCGGACGTGGTGGACCCGGGTGCGCGCGACCGCCTTCGACCGGGCGTCGCCGTCGGCCTCGGTCAGGTCGGGGTGGAAGCCCTCGTGGTGGCTGCTGTGCCGGGTGCTCATGGGTGTCGTCCTGGGGCTCGGTCGAGGAGTGGTGCGGGCAGTGGGGGCTGCAGCGACGGTAGGAGCCGGGCGGAAAGGATGTCAAGAGGTGTCTTTTGCCGTTCCCGGTCCGGCCCGGCGGATCACCGGGTTACATTCGGTTGCATGCATATCTCGGCGAAGGCTGACTATGCCGTGCGGGCGCTGCTGGAACTCGCCCTCGACACGGCCCGGCCGCTCACCTGCGAGGGCATCGCCTCCTCGCAGGAGATCCCCTTCCGGTTCCTCAAGTCGGTCGTCGGCGACCTGCGCCGGGCCGGCCTGGTCCGCAGCCAGCGCGGCTGCGAGGGCGGGTACTGGCTGGGGCGTCCGGCCGAGGAGATCAGCCTGCTGGACGTGGTGCTGGCGGTCGACGGCGAGCTGATGACCCTGCGCGGTGAGACGCCGTCAGGGCTCGCCTACCCGGGGCCGGCCGCCGGGCTGCCCGGGGTGTGGCGGGCGGTCGAGGCCAGCGCCCGGCGGATCATGGAGGAGACCAGCGTCGCCTCGCTGCTGGGCGCGCAGGCGCCGCCCGCGCCCCCGGTCGCCGCGCCGGCCCAGGAACCGGCACTGGTGTGAGCGGCGGCGCGCGGGTGGCGGAGATCGTCGAGTACACGGACCCGCTCTGCCCCTGGGCCTGGGGCTCCGAGCCCTCCTTCAGGCGGCTGCGTGCGCAGGTGGACGGCCGGATCGGCTGGCGGCGGGTGTACTCGATCCTGTTCGACGCCGACGACGACCCCGCCCCCGACCCCGCCGCCGAGACCGCCTGGTACGCCGGCTACGTGGAGGACGTGGCCGGGCACACCGGCGCCCCGCGCGCTGCCCGGCTGGAGCGGGTGGCGCGGAGCAGCTGGCCCGCCTCGCTGGCGGCGCGCGCCGCCGAGGCCCAGGGCCCGCCGGTGGCCGAGCGGGTGCTGCGGCGGCTGCGTGAGTCGGTGTTCGTCCTCGGTGTGCCCGCCGACACCGCGCAGCGGGTGCTCGACTGCGTCAGCGGCGTGCCGGGCCTGGACCTGGCACGGCTGCGGGCGGACGCGTCCTCCGTCGCCGTCGAGGCCTCGGTGCGGGCCGACCGGGCGGAGGCGCGCACCCCGCTGCCGGAGGTGCTGGACCTGGTCGGGCCCGCGCCGCACCCCGGACGGGCCCGGGAACTCGATGACGGCGGCCATCGCTACGCCCTGCCCACCATCGTCTTCCGCGGCCCCGAGGTCTGCCGGGTGGTGCCCGGACTGCGGCCCGCGCAGGCCTACACCGAGGCCCTGCGCGAGGCCTTCCCGGGCTTCGTCACGGCCGTTCCGCAGAGCTCCGCCCGTGCCGCGTTCGACCTCCACCGCAGCTTGACGGAAAGGGAGTTGGAGCTGCTCACGGTCGAGGGCGAGCCTTCGCCCGAGGCGCTCAGGGTGGACACCGCAGGTGGGCCGCTCTGGCTGCACCCGGAGGAGGCCGCGGTGCACCCGGCGGCGGCCGGTCGGCGCCCGGACAATGAGACACCTTTTGGTGTCCATTGACAGTCGCCCGGTCGCCCCGCCAGGATGGGCCCATGCCTACGACGCACCCCGCCGTGGTGTGCCGCTACGTGGACCTGCGGCGCACCTCCAGCGCCCTCTGTCGCTGACCCGCGCCACCGCAGGTCCCTGTGCCGCTCACTGAGCGGCGACACCGCCTTCCCCGCCGGTTCTGATCCGGCGCCCGGCTGCCAGGCGCTTTCGGGTGCGCTCCCCGCACCGCCTCCTGTTCCCGTGTCTGCGCCTGTGCTCCAGCGCGTGCTGAGGCATGCCCCTTCCCTGCCGCCGGCCTGCCCCGCCGTGGCATCCCGCGCTGCCCGCGCTCCCCTCGTCCGGGAGCAGTTCGGCGCGCCCACACCGAAGGTGACGAATCGTCATGAACTCTTCCCGGTTGTCGACCGACTCCGCCCTCCTTGCCAGACGCTCCTTCCTCGGCCTCGGCATGGGGGTCGGTGCGGCCGTCGCGCTCACCGCCTGCGGCAGCGGCTCCGCCGCCGGGGGTGCGGCCGGCAGTGCGGGCACCCTCAGGTTCGGCTGGGCGCTGCCCACGTCCTGGGACCCCATCTACTCCTCGGCCGGCTGGGACGTCCACGACCTCTCGCTCGTCTACTCGGCCCTGACCAAGCTCGACGCCCACGGCAACGCCGTTCCCGCGCTGGCGAGTTCATGGACCTACGACCCCAGCGGCAAGCAGGTCACCTTCACCCTGCGCCCCGGACTGACCTTCAGCGACGGCAGCGTCCTCGACGCGGCGGCGGTGAAGAAGAGCCTGGACCGCAGCCGGACCGACCCCAAGTCCCTGGTCGCCGCACAGCTGGCCAATGTGGCCTCGGTGACCGCGGTCGGCGCCACCGGCGTGGTCGTCGGACTGACCCGGGCCGACTACCAGATCCCCAACCTGCTGGCCGGCAAGACCGGGATGATCGTCAGCCCCAAGGCCTTCGCGTCCGATGCGGCCGCGATCGCCACCCAGCCGGTCGGCGCGGGCCCGTTCACCCTCACCTCCTACACCCAGAACGAGAAGGCGGTCCTCAGGCGCAACCCGGGCTACTGGGACGCCGCCAACATCAAGCTGCAGAGCGTGGAGGTCTACCCGCTGCCGGACCCGAGCACGGTCGTCGCCTCGCTGCAGTCCGGGCAGTACAACGTCGCGGAGATCCCGGGCAGTGAGGTCGCCGCCGCCAAGGCCGCCGGGCTCGACGTCCAGGTGATCTCCTCGATGGTCGTCGCCGTGCTCGACGTCAACCTCACCAAGGCCCCCTTCACCGACCCGGACGTCGCGCTCGCCCTGCAGTACGCGATCGACCGTCAGGCCCTGCTGAAGGTGCAGCAGTTCGGGTACGGCGAGGTCAGCAACCAGCCCTTCCCGCCGGGCTACGTCGGCCACGACCCCTCCTCGGACGGCCTCTACGGCTACGACCCGGACAAGGCCCGTGCGCTGCTCGCCAAGGCGGGCCACGCCGACGGCGTCGACCTGGAGATCACCACCACGGCCGCCGCCGGACTGCCCGAGCAGTTGCAGTCGCAGCTGCAGGCCGTCGGCATCAACGCCACCATCCAGGTGATCCCGCTCGCCCAGGCCACCGAGATCGTCTACGTCAACCACTCCGAGGCGCTGTTCACCGACGAGTTCGCCGGACGCGACTCCGCCGCCCAGGCGTTCCAGGTGCTGTTCGGCGCACAGGGCCTGATGAACCCCGGCCGCACCACGCCGCCCGGACTGGCGGCCGCCCTCGCCGAGGTGTCGGCCACGCCGCTGGACTCGCCCGACTACCCGACCGTGCTGCGGGCCGCGACCGCACTCGCGGTGCGGAGCATGCCCAATGTCTTCCTCTACACGGTGCCGCGGATCCTGGCCCGCTCCGGCAGCGTCTCGCCGCTGCCGGCCGACGCCGTCGTCCAGCGCTTCGAAGGGGTGACCGTCGCATGAGCGCGGTGAGTGCCCCCGACGGCGGCGCCGGCGGCGCGGTCGGAGGGCTGCAGCTGCGCACGCTGCTCGACCGCGGCACCCGCATCGCGGGTGCGCCGCTGTCGCTGGTGAAGGTGCTGGCCACCACCGCGACGGTGTTCCTGCTGTCCTCGATGCTGACCTTCGGTTTGGGCGCCATGTCCGGGGCGAACCCGGGTGCGGCGGTCCTGGGGATCACCGCCACCCCGGCCGACATCGCTCGGATGAACCACCAGTTCGGGCTGGACCGGCCGCTGCCGGTGCAGTACTTCAGCTGGCTGGGCCATGCGCTGCGCGGGGACCTGGGGCGCTCCTGGTTCACCTCGGCCCCGGTCTCGCAGAGCGTGGCCCAGGCGCTGCCGGTGGACCTGTCCGTCGCCGGTCTGGCCCTGGTGATCGCGGTGCTGCTGGGTGGCGCGGCCGGGATCGCCGCCGCGCTCAGCAACGGCGGGTGGCTCGACCGGCTGGTGACGGCCGGGTGCGCGGTGCTCGGCACCCTGCCGGCCTTCGTGGTCGCCATCGCACTGATCGTGGTGGTCTCCGTGCAGTTGGGCGCACTGCCGTCGGGCGGCTACGTGCCGTTCGGTCAGGACCCGTTCCAGTGGCTGCGGTTCGCGCTGCTGCCCGGGTTCGCACTGAGCCTGGACGCAGCCGCCGGGATCGCCAGGCAGCTGCGGACCTCGCTGGTCGGCGCCCTGCGGGAGAACTACGTCACCGGCGCCGCGATGCGCGGGCTCTCCGCCCGGCGGGTGCTCTTCGGCCATGTGCTGCGCAACGCCGTAGGACCGGCGCTCACCGTGCTCGGCATGAGCGTCCCGATGATCATCGGTGGGGCGGTGGTCACCGAGCGGATCTTCAACCTGCCCGGCATCGCCCAACTCGCGCTGCAGGCAGCCCAGGAGCAGGACGTCCCGGTGATCCAGGGCACGCTGCTGGTCACCGTGGGCGTGGTGCTGATCGCCAACCTCGTGGTCAACGCCGGGCTCTCGGCGCTCAACCCGGCCGCGCGCCGACGGACCCCGGCGGGTTCCGCAGGGGTACCGGGCGCCGCTCCCCGGGAGGAGGCAGCATGAGGACGCTGCGCCGCACCTGGCGCCTGCCGATCGCCCGGCTCGCCCTCGCGGTCCTGGCCGCGGTCGCCCTGCTGGCGGTCTTCGGCGGGCAGCTCGCCCCGCAGAACCCGCTGGCCCAGGACGCCGACCACATCCTCGCGGGCCCGAGCGGCGCTCATCTGCTCGGCACCGACTACCTCGGCCGGGACGTGCTGTCCCGGCTGCTCGCCGGGACCGGGCTGTCGGTCGCCGGGGCGCTGGAGGCCACCGGGGTCGCCCTGCTCATCGGCATCGTTCCGGGACTGGCCTCGCTCTGGCTCGGCCGGGTGTTCGAGTGGATCTCGCTGCGGGCCGTCGACGCGCTGATGACCCTGCCGTTCACGCTGTTCGCCATCGCCGCCATCGGCGTCCTCGGCAACGGAATCCACCAGGCGATGATCGCCCTCGGGGTGCTGCTGTCCCCGCTGTTCTTCCGGGTCACCCGGGCCGCGGCGCTCGGCCTGCGGCAGTCCCCGTACGTGGAGGCCGCCGAGCTCATGGGTGCGTCGCGCCGCTGGGTGCTGCGCCACCACATCTGGAGCAAGGTGCTGCCCACGGTCGCCGTCACCACCGCCCAGGCGCTGGCCACCAGCCTGCTCACGGTCGCCTCGCTCACCTTCCTCGGCCTCGGCGTCCAGCCGCCCGCGCCCACCTGGGGCGGGATGCTCGCCACCGACCTGGGGTTCCTGTCCCAGCAGCCGTGGGCGCCGGTCCTGCCCGGGCTGCTGGTCATGGTCACCGCCGGGGCGCTGCACCTGCTCGCCGACGCGCTGCGGGACAGCGGCGCGGCCGACGCCGTCCGCGAACCGGATGCCGCCCCCGCCGCCGGTCCCGCCACCGCCGCACGTGAGGAGCAGGCCGATGCCCGCGTCGCCACTGTCTGAGCCGGCCGCCGACAGCTCGGTGCTCGCCGTCGAGGGGTTGCACATCACCGTCAACGGCGGCCGCACCGAGGCCGTCCGCGACATCTCCTTCACCGTCCGGGCCGGGGAGGCCGTCGGACTGGTCGGAGAGTCCGGCAGCGGCAAGACCCTGACCTGCCGCTCGATCCTGGGCGCGCTGCCGCCCGGCGTCCAGGTGTCCGCCGGGACCATGACGTTGGCGGACCGCGGCGGCGGCAGCACCGAGCTGACCGGGCTGGACCGGCGCGGCTGGGAGCGGCTGCGCGGGGTCCACCTGGGAGCGGTGTTCCAGGACCCCGCCTCCTACCTCAACCCCTCGCTGACGGTGGGCCGCCAGCTGGCCGAGCCGCTGAGGGTGCGTCAGGGCCTGTCCAGGGCCGCCGCGCACCGGCGCGCCGTCGAGCTGTTCACCGCCGTCGGACTGCACCGGCCCGAGCAGGTCTACCACCGCTACCCGCACGAGCTCTCCGGCGGCATGCTGCAGCGCGTCCTGATCGCCGTCGCCGTCGCCGGGGACCCGGAGCTGCTGGTCGCGGACGAGGCGACCACCGCGCTGGACACCGTCGTCCAGGCCGAGGTGCTCGACCTGCTCGGACGGCTGCGCTCGGAACGGGGACTGGCACTGCTGCTGGTCAGCCACGACCTCGCGGTGGTCGCCGAGGTGTGCGACCGGATCGTGGTGCTCTACGCCGGGGAGCTCGTCGAGGAGGGCCCGACCGAGCAGGTGCTGGCCGCACCCGCCCACCCCTACACCGAGGCGCTGCTGCGGGTGGCCTCCATCGGCGACTGGTCGCGGCGCGAGCTGGCGGTGATCCCCGGGCGTCCACCGGAGGCCGGCCGCGCGCCGACCGGCTGCCGGTTCGCCGACCGCTGCGCCCATGCCCGGCCGGAGTGCCGCGAGGGCGCGGTGGAGCTGCGGTCGGCGGGGGTGGACCGGCGCAGCCGCTGCGTCCGCCTGGAGGCCCTGAACCTGTCCGGCACCGTTCTGCAGGAGGTGGGCGCATGAGCACGGCGGAAGCTGCGGCGCTGCTGGAGGTCGAGGGGTTGAGCGTCGGCTACGGGCGCCGGGGCGGACGCCCCGGCCAGCAGATCCTCGACGGCGTGTCACTCAGGGCCGGGGCAGGGGAGATCCTCGGTGTCATCGGGGAGACCGGCTCCGGCAAGACCACCCTGGCCCGCGCCGTCGTCGGCCTGGCGCCGGTCACCGGAGGCCGGGTCACCGTGGACGGCGCCGAGGTCACCGGTCTGCGCGGCCGCGCCCTGCGCGAGTTCCGACGCACCGGCCGTGTCCAGTACCTGTTCCAGGACCCGCTGCGCTCGCTCGACCCGGATCTGACGGTCGGTGCGCTGGTGGCCGAGCCGCTCGCGGTCACCGGCACCGGCAGCCGCGAGCAGCGCGCCGAGCGCGCCGCCGAGGCCCTGCACCGGGTCGGCCTGGACGCCGGTCTGGCCGGACGGCTGCCCGGGCAGCTGTCCGGGGGCCAGCGGCAGCGGGTGGCGCTGGCCCGCGCCGTCGTCACCCGGCCCCGGCTGCTGCTCGCGGACGAGCCGGTGAGCGCCCTGGACGCCTCCAACCGGAACCATGTGCTGCGGCTGTTCGACCGGCTGCGCACCGAACTGGACGTGGCGGTCGTCGTCATCTCGCACGACCTCAGCTCGCTGGCCGGCATCGCCGACCGGATCGCCGTGCTGTACCGGGGGCGGCTGGTCGAACAGGGCCCCACGGCAGAGGTGCTGACGCATCCGCTGCACCCCTACACCGCGCTGCTGACGGCGTCCGCCCCCAGTGTCCAGCGCGAGCACCGCATTCCGCCGGGACGGTTGCGGCGGCCGGAGGCGGCGCCGGAGTGGGCGGCGGAGGAGGCAGGCGGCTGCGGGTTCGCCGCGCGGTGCGCGTTCGCCGACGAAGCGTGCAGGGCGGCGCCCGCCGTTCAGGACCGGCCGGGCGCCCGAGAGGTCGCCTGCCACCACGCCGACACCTGGCGCGGGCGGCTGCGCCCGCCCGAGCCCGCGGCAGCGGGCGGAGGCCGCTGATTCCGACCGTGTCCCGCTTGTCCAGAGACGTCCCGCCAAGCTACGGAGCCCGCAACCATGTCCATCGAATTCATCGGCATCGCCTCGACCGCGCCCTTCAGTGAGACCGGCACCGCGCCCGGCTCCGTCGTCCAGCCCGGGTACCTGCGTGAACTCGCCCTCGCCCACGAGGGGTCGGGGTTCGACCGGATCCTGGTCGCGCACTCCTCCTCCAGCCCGGACGGGTTCACCGTCGCCGACCAGGTGCTGACGCACACCACCCGGCTGGGCGTGCTGCTCGCCCACCGGCCCGGGTTCGTCTCGCCGACGCTGGCCGCACGCAAGTTCGCCACCCTCGACGCCTTCCACCCGGGCCGGGTCGCCCTGCACGTCATCACCGGCGGTGACGACGCCGACCAGGCCCGCGACGGCGACCTCAGCGACAAGCCCACCCGCTACCGCCGCACCGACGACTTCCTGCAGGTCGTCCGCAAGACCTGGACCGCCACCGAGCCCTTCGACCACGACGGCGAGTTCTACCAGGTCCGCGGCGGACGCTCGGCGCTGCTGCCGTCCCGGCCCATCCCGATCTACTTCGGCGGCGCCTCCGACGACGCGGTGCGGGCCGGGGCCAAGCACGCCGACGTGTACGCCTTCTGGGGCGAGCCGCTGGCCGGCATCGCCGAACGGATCGCCCAGGTCCGCGCGGCCGCCGCTCCGCACGGCCGGGTGCCCAACTTCAGCGTCAGCCTCCGGCCGATCCCTGCGGCCACCGAGGCCGAGGCCTGGCAGCGGGCCGAGGAGATCCTGCGGCTCACCAAGGAGCGCTCGGGTGAGCTGCGCAAGGCGTTCAACCTGGACCACAGCGCCCAGCAGGGCTCCAAGCGGCTGCTGGAGTACGCGGCCAAGGGGGACGTCCACGACAAGCGGCTGTGGACGGCGGTGGCCAAGGTCACCGGCGCGGCCGGGAACTCCACCGCGCTGGTCGGCTCCTACGAGCAGGTCGCCGAATCGCTGCTGGACTACACCGGGCTCGGCGTCGGCACGCTGCTGATCCGCGGCTTCAGCCCGCTGGAGGACGCCCGTGACTACGGCGCGCTGGTGAGCCTGGTCCGGGAGCAGTCGGAGCGCCAGGGCCTGGTCGGCAACCGCGTGCTGGTCGGCAGCGGAGCCGGGGCGGCGGAGGCGTGACCGCGACCTCGCCACCGGCCCCGCCGCCGCTGCGGCTCGTTCCGCCCGACCTCGACCGCCTGCCCGAGGTCGCCGCGGTCCTCGCGGCCCGTGCCGCCGAGCACGACCGGGACGCCAGCTTCCCCTTCGAGGGGGTCGCCGAGGTGCACCGGGCCGGACTGCTGACCGCCACCGTGGGCCGCGCCCACGGGGGCCCGGGCTGCGGGCTCGCCGACACCGTGCGCATCCTGCAGGCGCTGGGCGGCGGCGACCCCGCGGTCGCCCTGGTCACCGCGATGACGCTGTTCACCCATGCCGCCCAGGCCCGTTCGGACAGCTGGCCGCGGGCGGCGCACGCCCAGTTGCTGGAGGCGTCCGCCGCCGGTCCGGTCCTGGTCAACGCGCTGCGGGTGGAGCCGGACCTGGGTTCGCCGGTGCGCGGCGGGCTGCCCGCGACCGTGGCGCGGCGTCGCGGCGACCACTGGGAGCTGACCGGTCACAAGATCTTCTCGACCGGCGCGGAGGCCCTCGGCTGGATGCTGGTCTGGGCGCGCACCGACGAGGAAGTGCCGCGCGTCGGCTCGTTCCTGGTCCGCTCCGGCTCCGAGGGGCTCGAAGTGCTGCCCACCTGGAACCATCTGGGCCTGCGCGCCAGCCGCAGCGACGACGTGCTGCTCGACGCGGTGCAGGTGCCGCTCGGCGACGTCATCGGCCTGGCCGAACCCGGCGCCGACGGCGGCCGCGACCCGATCGCCGGGGCCTGGAACGCGCTCGGGCTCACCGCCCTCTACCTGGGTGTGGCCCGCGCCGCCCAGCACTGGCTGACCGGGTTCCTGCACGAGCGCACCCCGACCGCGCTCGGCTCGCCGCTGGCCGCGCTGCCCCGCTTCCAGGCCGCGGTCGGCGAGATCGAGATCGCGCTCACCGGCGCGGAACGCCTGGTCGCGGCGCTGGCGCAGGCCGCCGACGCCGGCGAGGCCAGGGCCGCCGAGGACGCCGGCGCGGCCAAGGTCATCGGCACCCGGGCCGCCATCGGCGCCGTCGAACAGGCGGTCGCCCTGATCGGCAACCACGGCCTCACCAACGACAACCCCCTGCAGCGGCACCTGCGCGACGTGCTGTGCAGCCGCGTGCACACCCCGCAGGACGACATGGTCCTGCTCGCCGCCGGACGGGCCGCCCTGGGCCGGTCCGACAGTTCCGGCCGCACCACCCGACCCGCTTCCGCACTCACAGAAGGCAACTGACCCATGAGCGTCGAATTCATCGGCATGATCGGCACGCGCGACGGCTCCGAGACCCGTCCGCCGACCGGACCCGTCGTGGACCCCGACTACACCCGCCGCTTCGCGCAGGCCCACGAGGCCGCGGGCTTCGACCGGATCCTCATCGGCTACGGCTCCAGCCACCCCGACGGAACCCAGGTCGCCGCACACGTCGCGGCCCACACCGAACGCCTCGGACTGCTCGTCGCCCACCGTCCCGGCTTCGTCGCCCCCACCCTCGCGGCCCGCACCTTCGCCACCCTCGACCAGTTCTCCGGCGGCCGGGTCGCCGTCCACATCATCACCGGCGGCCACGACGCCGAGCAGCGCCGCGACGGCGACCACCTCCCCAAGGAGGAGCGCTACGACCGCACCGACGAGTACCTCGACGTGCTCAAGCGGGCCTGGACCGAGGACCAGCCCTTCGGCCACGAGGGCCGCCACTACCGTTTCGAGGACTTCCACGCCGAGGTGAAGCCCGCCCAGAGCCCGCGCATCCCGCTCTACTTCGGCGGCTCCTCCGAGGCCGCCTACCGGGTCGGCGGCAAGCACGCCGACGTGTTCGCCCTCTGGGGGGAGCCGCTGGCCGAGACCGCCCAGCAGATCGCCTCCGTGCGCGCGGCGGCGGCCGCCGCGGGCCGGACCACCCCGCCGGGGATCAGCGTCTCCTTCCGGCCGATCCTCGGCGCGACCGAGGAGGCGGCCTGGGAACGCGCCCACGGCATCCTCCGCACCATCCAGGGCCACGGCAAGGACAACCCGCTGTTCGGACGGCGCCGGGCGATCCTGCCGGTCGGACCGGGCGCGCAGCCGCAGAACGCCGGCTCGCAGCGGCTGCTGGCCGCCGCCGCCAAGTCCGACCGGCACGACCGCGCGCTGTGGACCGCGCCCGCGGCGGCCACCGGTGCGGCCGGGAACTCCACCGCACTGGTCGGCACCCCCGAGACGGTCGCCCAGGCACTGCTCGACTACGTCGACATCGGCGTGACCACCCTGCTCATCCGGGGCTACGACCCGCTGGACGACGCCGTCGACTACGGCCGGCAGCTGCTGCCGCTGGTCCGCCAGGAGCTGGCCCGCCGCGAGACCGCCGCCCGGACCCCGCTCGCCGCAGTCGCCGGCGGCGCGCGATGACCGCTCCCGCCTCCGTGGTCGCCGTGACCGCCACCGCGAGCTGGTATCCGCCCGAGGGCCTGCGGCAGCGCGGCACCCTCGTGCTGCTCCCGGGGCGGGGCGAGAACCCCGCCGTCTACGAGCGCTTCGGCCGCAGGCTCGCGGCCGACGCCTACGTGGTGCACATCCTGGACACCACCCCGGGGCAGGACGGGGCACGGCTCGCGGCCGACATCGCCCGGGTGAGCCGGAGCGCGGCCGCCCCGCTGGTGCTCGCCGGCTCCGACACCGGCGCGCTGCGGGCGCTCGCCGCCGCCGTGCACCCCGCCCTGCACCCCGACGCCCTGCTGCTGGCAGGCACCGCACTGGAAGGTGACGGAGCCTCACCGACCGACTGGGACAGCGAACTCGGCCTGCGCACCGCCTGCCCGGCGCACCGCGGACGGCTGGACGCCGACGCCGCCTTCGGCCGGGGCAGCCTCGCCGAGCCGGTACCGACCGAGCTCGCCCGGGCGGCGGCGGAGGCGGCGCAGCAGCTCGGCGCGCTGCCGGTGCTGCTGGTGCACGGCGAGGCCGACACCGTCAGCCCGGTCCCGGCGGCCCGGCGGCTGGCGTCCTCGCTGCCCGGATCCGTGCTCGCCACGGTCGCGGACGGACGCCACGACGCGCTCAACGACATCTCCCACCGCAGCGTCGCCGCCACCGTCGTCCAATGGCTGGAACGACTGCGCGGCGGTGCGCACCTGCCGACCGTCGTCACGGTCACGGCGACGCCACCCGTCGACGGCGAGTAGCCGGCCGGCGACTCCCCCCGCCCGGCCGGACACGGCCCCGTCCATCAACCGCCTTCCCGGCACGGACAAGGAGAGAGGCCCATGGCCCTGCATCCGCACTGGTACCTGCCCACCTCGGGGGACGGGCGGGACGTGGTCGGCTGGGTGCACTCCCGCATCGCCACCACCGCACCCCGCCCCACCGACCGCGCCCCGACCATCGACTACCTCGCCGACGTCGCCCGCGCCGCCGAACGCCTGGGCTACGAGTCCGTGCTGACCCCGGTCGGCACCTGGTGCGAGGACCCCTGGATCACCACGGCGGCGCTGCTGCGCGAGACGCGGCGGCTGCGCTTCATCGTGGCGCTGCGCCCCGACGCCCTCAACCCCACCCTCGCCGCGCAGATGGCCGCCACCTACCAGCGGGTGTCCGGCGGCCGGCTGATACTCAACGTCGTCACCGGCTCCGACGACGAGGAGCAGCGACGCTACGGCGACCGGCTCGACCACGACGCCCGCTACGCCCGTACCGACGAGTGGCTGACCGTGCTGCGCGGCGCCTGGTCCGGCCACCCGCTGGACCACCGCGGCGCCCACTACCAGGTCTCCGGGGCCACCGTCGCCGAGGCGCCGGACCCGGTCCCGCCGGTGTTCCTCGGCGGCACCTCCGAACCCGCCCTGCTCGCCGCCGCCGCCCACGCCGACGTCCACCTCAGCTGGGGCGAACCGCCGGCCGCGCTGGCGACGAGGATCGCCCGGGTCACCGCGGCGGCCCGGGCGCTCGGCCGCCGGGTCGGATTCGGCGTGCGACTGCACGTCATCTCCCGTGACACCGCCGCCGAGGCCTGGGCCGAGGCCGCCCGACTGCTGCGGGGGATGGACCCGGCGGCCGTCGCCCTGGCCCAGGAGCGGGCCGCCCGCACCTCCTCGGAGGGGCAACGGCGGATGACCGCCCTGCACGGCGGCCGGACCGACCGGCTGGAGATCTCACCGAACCTCTGGGCGGGCTTCGGGCTGCTGCGCCGCCACGCCGGGACCGCGCTGGTGGGCAGTCACCAGGAGGTCGCCGAACGCCTGTCCGAGTACCACGACCTGGGCATCGAACAGGTGCTGCTGTCCGGCCAGCCGCACCTGGAGGAGGCCCACTGGTTCGGCGAGGGCGTCCTGCCGCTGCTCCGCCGTCAGGGACTGCTCGCCCGGGCTCCGTTCACCCCCGACCCGTTCACCGACGCCGCATCACCTGCACTGGAGAGGACCCCTTCATGACCACCACCGCCACCGTCGGCACCACTGTCGGCAGCACCGTCTCCGCCGACCTGCTCCGGCAGACCCTCCGTCGCCACGCCGCCGGAGTGGCCGTGCTGACGGTGCCGGGCCCGGCCGGGTTCACCGCGACCTCGTTCACCTCGGTCTCGATCGAACCCGCGCTGGTGTCCTTCTACCTCGCCACCACCGCGTCCACGGCCGCCGCCGTCGGCGCCGCGCAGATATTCGCGGTGCACGTCCTCGGTGAGGACCAGGCCGCGATCGCCCGGCGCTTCGCGGCCAGCGGCGTCGACCGCTTCGCCGGCACCCGCTGGTCGCCCGGTCCCGGCGGAGTGCCGCTGCTGGACGACGTACCGGCCTGGCTCACCGCGCGGCCGGTGCTGCGGCAGCAGGTCGGGGACCACCTGCTGGTCGTGGGCGAGGTACTGGACGCCGGCGGCGCGGGGGACTCGTCCCCCCTGCTGCACCACGCCGGCGCGTTCGGCAGCTTCCGTCGGCACGCGGCCTAGCGAGGGACAGCCGCGCACGGGCCGGTGTACCCCCCCGGAGCGGCGACCGGACTACGGCGTGGACGGGTCGGCGAGCAGGCGGGTGATCCGCTCGGCCGCCGCCACGACCAGGGGGACGGCCCGCTCCGAGAGCTCCCGGCTGTGGGTGATGACGTTGACGGCGGCCGACTGGATGTTGCCCGGGGTGCGGATCGGGGCCGCGATGCCGAAGGTGCCGGGCACGATCTCCTCGTGCGTGACGGCGTATCCGGCCAGCCTGGCCGCACCGACCCGCTCCGGTTCGCCCGCGAGGGCCGGTCCGGCGGCCAGCATCGCGATGCCGGCCGCTCCCCGGTCGAGCGGGTCGCGGTTGCCGACCCGGTAGGAGAAGCGGGGTCCCGAGCCCGGGGGCTCGATGACGGCGACGGCCACCGCGTGCTCGTTCTCGGGGACCACCAGGCAGGCGGTGGCGCCGAGCCGTCCCGCCAGCTCGCGCAGTACCGGCTGGGCGATGTCCAGCAGCGGGGGCCTGACCTGCTCGGCCAGGGTGAAGAAGGACAGTCCGATGCGGTAGCGGCCGGCGCTGTCGCGGGCGGCGAAGTCCTGCCGGGTCAGCGTCGTCAGCAGCCGGTAGGCCATGGAGCGGTGGATGCCCAGCCGGTCGGCGATCTCGCTCGCGCCGAGCCCCTGCGGCGCCTCGGCCAGCAGCCGCAGGGCGACCAGCCCGCGCTCCAGGGTCTGCGAGCCGTCGGCCCGCCGCTGCTCGGCCGCCTGCTGCTCGGGCATGCGTCCCCCTTCCCGGCGCAGAGCCTTGACTTCCGGCGGAGGCCGTGCAGATAGTGATGCAATCTTTGTAACTCTGGTTCTCGATAATTGCAACAGGAGTTGCTGTGCGCTTCACGCCGGGCCGCCACGGCTCCCGTCCCCTGCTGGACGCACTCGTGGACGACGCGGGACTCTTCCCGCCGACCGCCCTGACCATGCCGGACGCCGTCGCCCGGCACCGGGCCGACCGGGCTGCCGCTGAACCGATGCTCACCCAGCGCTTCCTCTGCCCGGCGAGCCGGATCGCCGAGCTCCGCGGGAACCTGGTCGACACCGACCGGGTGGACCTCGGCCTGATCGCGGACCGCGGCGCCGACGGCCTCGCCGAAGCCTGCGCGACCGTCGCCGCCGACCCCCGGCTCTCCCTGGCCCTGCTCGAACTGCCGCTCGCCGCGTTCGACGAGGAGGTCGAGGTCGCGGTCGCCGGCGCGCTGCGGGCGGTGGCGGCGGCGCCGCCGTCCGTCCCGGCCTTCCTGGAACCGGCCGCTCCGGCCGGGGTGGACGCGCTGCTCGGCGCCATCGCCGCCCGACGCGGCGGCCGGGGCGGCGGGGAGGACGGTGTCCGGCCGCTGGGGGCCAAGCTGCGCTGCGGCGGCGTCCGGGCCGAGCTGTTCCCGGCACCGGCGACGGTCGCCCACTTCATCGTCGGCTGCGTGGCGGCGGAGGTCCCGTTCAAGGCCACCGCCGGACTGCACCGCGCGGTGCGGCACCGGGACCGGGCCACCGGGTTCCTCCACCACGGCTACCTGAACCTGCTGCTGGCCACCGCCGCGGCGGCCGGCGGTGCGGGGGAGGAGGAGGTGCAGGCCGTGCTGGAGTCGGAGGACACCGCACTGCTGGGACAGCAGGTCGCCGACCTCGACCCGGAGTCGGCCGCAGCGGCCCGCCGGAGCCTGGTCGGCTACGGCTCGTGCAGCACCAGTACCCCGGTGCTGGAGGCCCGGACGATCGTTCCCGGGGAACACGCGGAACACGCGGAAGAACCAGAGCAGGCAGAGCGAAAGGACCACAGCAAGTGACGGCCAAGAGTTGGGTGCCGGTGCCGGAGGGCTCGCACTTCCCGGTGCAGAACCTGCCCTACGGAGTCTTCGCACCGCCCGGGGCGGAGCCCCGGGTCGGTGTGGCCATCGGCGAGCACGTTCTGGACCTGGCAGCGGCCCTGGACGACGACGTGTTCGCCCGGCCGAGCCTGAACGCCTTCATGGCCCAGGGCCGCGAGCGCTGGCAGCAGGTCCGCGCCGCGGTCACCGCGCTGCTCACCGACGAGGCGCACCGGGCGCAGGTCGAGCCCGCCCTGCACCGGATCGCGGAGGTGCGGCTGCTGCTGCCGTTCGAGGTCGCCGACTACGTCGACTTCTACGCCTCGGAGCACCACGCGACCAATATCGGCCGGATGTTCCGCCCCGACTCCGCCGCGCTCACCCCCAACTGGAAGCACCTGCCCATCGGTTACCACGGCCGGGCCGGAACCGTGGTGGTCTCCGACACCCCGGTGGTGCGCCCCAACGGACAGCGGCAGCCGGTCGCGGGCGAGGACCTGCCCGGCTTCGGCCCCTCGCTGCGCCTGGACATCGAGGCCGAGGTCGGCTTCGTCGTCGGGGTCGGCTCCGAGCTGGGGACCCCGGTTCCGGTGGCCGACTTCGAGCAGCACGTCTTCGGCGTGTGCCTGGTCAACGACTGGTCCGCACGCGACATCCAGGCGTGGGAGTACGTCCCGCTCGGCCCCTTCCTGGGCAAGTCCTTCGCCACCTCGGTGTCCCCGTGGATCGTGCCGCTGGATGCGCTGGCCCAGGCCAGGACCGCCCCGCCGGCCCGTGACCACGAGCTCCGTCCCTACCTGCGGGACGACGCCGACTGGGGGCTCGACCTGGCCATGGAGGTGCGCCTCAACGGCCACCCGGTCTCCCGGCCGCCGTTCGCGAGCATGTACTGGACCGCCGCCCAGCAGCTCGCCCACATGACGGTCAACGGCGCCTCGCTGCGGACCGGTGACCTCTACGCCTCCGGCACGGTCAGCGGCCCCGAGGCCGGTCAGCGCGGCTCGCTGATGGAGCTGAGCTGGGGCGGCCGGGACAAGATCGCCCTGCCCGACGGCAGCGTCCGGACCTTCCTGGAGGACGGCGACGAGGTCGCCATCACCGCCACCGCGCCCGGCGCGGACGGCACCGTGATCGGCTTCGGCAGCGTCACCGGCCGCATCCGGCCGGCCCCCGAAGTGCGCTGAGCCCGCACCTCCCGGGCAGACGGCCGTGGCCGTCGGGCGCTACCCCGTCCGACGGCCACGGCCCCCGCAGCCGGCCTCAGCAGCGGATCGCGCCGCCTCCGGTCCCGTCGGTGAGGTAGGCCCGTGGGCGCGGTGCCGACGTCTCCGTCGGTCGTCTCCCTCGGGCCCCCTCCCGCACCCGGCGTGCGAATTACTCCGCACCGGGCGCTCCACGTGTCTTGACCGTTGGTCAGCCGCCTGCCGTGGCAGCTGCTGGTCTCGGGGTCCACGGGGTCGGAATGTCGCTTCCGCGGTAGCGGTAGCGTTCCACTGCGACGCTGGATGCGCCGGTGAACACGACCCCGTTGTGGGCGAACCGCCACCCCTTGTCACAGAAGCGGTTGCGGAGTTCCTTCATCCCGAGCCGGTGTTTCCCTGTGTACTTGGCGCGGATCCACCGCATCAGCCGGCCCCAGGTGTGGGAGTCGACTGCGGTGAAGATCGCCTTTGACACCCCGTGTCGGAAGAAGTTCGCCCATCCCGCCAGGCTCCGGTTGACGCTGCGAAGCAGGTCGTCCAGCTCCATGTGGCGGGTCGATCTGTACGTCTGCTCCCGCACCTTGTCCTTGATCGACGCGATGGCCTTCTTGGACGGCTTGGTGTAGACGTAGTGCTTCGTGGTTCCTCGCTTCCGTTGGCGGCGGATGTTGTGCCCGAGGAAGTCAAAGCCCTCGTCGATGTGGACTACCCGGGTCTTCTCCGGTGCCAGCCGCAGCCCCAACGGGGCGAGTACGGCTGCCACCTCCTCGCGCAGGCCCTCGGCGTGGTGGCGGTTCCCCGAGACCACCAGGACGAAATCATCCGCATAGCGGATGATTCGCCAGTTACCGAGGCCGTCCTTCTTGCGCTTGGATCGCCGATACGGTGTCCCCATGTCGCGATTCCATTGCTGGTCGAAATGATCGTCCAGCGCGGACAGCGCGATATTGGCGAGTAGCGGCGATAGGATCCCTCCCTGTGGAGTCCCCGTCAGCGACTCTTCACGATTTCCGAGTTCGGTAAGGATCCCGGATTTCAGGAACGCCTTCACCAGCCCGCAGATACGCTTGTCCTTGATCCTTACCCGGAAGCGATTCATCAATGCCGTGTGATTGATCTCGTCAAAACAGGCTTTAATGTCGCACTCCAGCACCCAGTGGTAGTCCCTGGAGCCAGAGGCCAGATAGTGGATCTCGGCGATGGCGTCGTGTGCACGCCGCTTCGGGCGGAACCCATACGAGCACGGTCTGAAGTCCGCCTCGAAAATGGGCTCAAGTACTGCCTTCAGGCTTGCCTGGACCACACGGTCGGTGATGGTGGGGATACCGAGTTTCCGGAACTTCCCCGTGCTCTTCCCTTTCGGGATCATCACCTGCCGCACTTCGACCGGCCGGTACTCGCCAGACTTCAGCGAGTCCCGGAGTCGGGCCAGGAAGGCATCGACCCCGACCCAGGTCTCGACCATGGTCGCATTGACTTTGTCGATCCCTGCTGTCTTGGCGCCCCTGTTGGTGGACACGCGTCCCCACGCAGCCATCAGGAACGCCGGGTCGTAAACGAGGTTGAACAGATCATCGAAACAGCGACCTGGATCTTCGGTCGCCCAGCGGTGCAACTTGCTCTGCATCCTCCGTACCGCGATCTCGGCCGAATCTACATCCGGCCAGGATGCGGCACCGGTATTCACCGGTGCATCTCCGGACATTACATACACTCCTTGTCTGACACGCTGCCGCCCTTCCCCATGTGCACGGGCTTTCCCCGGCGCGGAGTACTACGGCGGCTCCGCCCCATCCGCTCCTTCGGCAGACGTCGCGCCTATCCCGCTACCCGGCCCTGGAAAGGCCGGACGGCGGGAGTGGATACGGATGGTTCCCACGTTCCCTGTTGTCCGATCGACGGGTTAGGCACCCGGCTTTGCCCCTGCGGCATCGTCACGGATACTGCCGTAGACAATTCACCATGACCTCCCGGATCGAACACCGAAGACCCTCCCCAGGAGTTCCCCACCGCCAAAGACGGCGAGTGCGCACCGCAAACCAGCCCGAATCCACCGGGTTAGAGCTGGCACGTGATCAAGAGGCGTAACGCAGCCGGTTCCTCGCGTATACCTTCCCGTCTCGCTCACCGCACCCGATCCATCCGGCAGTCCTGGATCGTCGCGACTTTGTCGAGGCTGCTCCCACCCTCCCCGGCGACTCCCGGGTCCGGCTGCCTCCAGCTTCACCCCACCGCTACGGCGGAAGGGAGATGAAGGTCTTCCACCCCCATTCGGTACAACAACAGAGCCTCGTGGCGCACTCGATCCTCACGTAGAGTGCGGGCAAACGACCTTTCCGAGGTGACCGTGGCCCTTCGCCTTCCTGCCGACACAGACCTGCACCCCCGAGTGCTGGTCACTCAGGCGTGCGAGCAGTTGGGGCACGCGGCCGTGGCCGAGTGGTGCGTGTCGCTCCTGGTCGACGGCATCGGACCGGACGACCCCCGGCAGCCGTCGCTGACCTGGATCGGTGGTGCTCCCGCTGCGGCCGCGCTGCGAACGGGCCGGCTTGCCAGGCCCGACCAGAGCCACTGGCCGCGCGTGTGGGCGGTCCGGGCGCTGCGGTACGCGTGGACACCCGAGGCCGCCCCGGCGATCGCCCGGGCCCTGGCCGACTCCTCCTGGCGGGTGCGGGAGACGGCGGCGAAGCTGGCCACCATCCAGGAACTGGCCGAACTGGTCGAACAGTTGGCGACTCTGACGGCGGACGAGGTGGCCCGGGTGCGGGCCGCGGCAGTGCGTGGGCTCGGCGCCATGGCCGAGAGCGAACACGCCCACCTGATCCGCGCGGCGCTCGACGACCCCGAGCCGGCCGTGGCCGCGGCGGCCCGGAGGGCACTGGCCGAGCTGTGCCACCGTCTCGACCGGGAGCTGTGACCGACCCTCAGCGGTCAGACCTGGTACGGGCGGTCCCGGCCGGGGCCGTCGGGGCCGTTGCGGGTGCGGAAGGTCCGGCGGTAGGTGTCCGGGGGGACGCCGACGGTCCGGTGGAAGTGTCGGCGCAGGGTGGTGGCGGTGCCCATGCCGGTGGCCGTGGCGATGGTGTCGACGGTGTCGTCGGTGGTCTCCAGGAGCTCCTGGGCGTGGCGGATGCGCTGGGTGTGGAGCCAGTGCAGGGGAGTGCTGCCGGTCAGCGACTTGAAGTGGCGGCCCAGATGCCGCGAGCTCATCCGTGCCTGGCGGGCCAGGTCCTCCACGGTCAGCGCTTCGTCCAGCCGTTGCAGCGCCCAGGGCAGGAGTTCGGCCAGCGGGTGGTTGCCCGGGGCGGGGACGGGGGTGGCGATGAACTGGGCCTGGCCGCCGTCGCGGTGCGGTGGGGTGACCAGGCGGCGGGCGATCCTGTTGGCGTTCGACGAGCCGTGATCGAGGCGGACGAGGTGCAGGCACAGGTCCATGGCGGCGGACTTGCCCGCGGAGGTGAGCACGTCGCCGTTGTCGACGTAGAGGACGTCCGGGTCCACCGTGACCTTCGGGTGGCGTCTGGCCAGTTCCCGGGTGTGGGCCCAGTGCGTGGTGGCGCGCTTGCCGTCCAGCAGGCCGGCGGCCGCCAGGACGAAGGCGCCCGTGCACAGCGAGGCCACGCGTGCGCCCGCCTCGTGGGCGGTGCGCACCGCGTCCACGAGTTCGGCCGGCAGCTCGCGGTCGACATCGGCCCAGCCGGGGACGATCACGGTGTCGGCGTGGGCGAGGCGGTCGAGCCCGTGGTCGGGATCGAGGCGGAAGCGGCCCACCTGCACGGGGCCGGGGCCGCAGAGGGAGAAGCGGTACCAGGGATCCACGACGTGGGTCAGGTCCGAGCCGAACACCTCCAGCGCCAGGGCCAGTTCGAAATGCAGCATGCCGTCGGTGACGGCCAGCGCGACAGTGGGCATGTCCGAAACTGTACGGGGTGTGTCGTTCCAGACGCTCGCGCGGGGTGCTCCCGTTCGCCAGGATGTCCGTAACGGATCACGGCGGATCAGCCGCCGATCGGGCGAGCGCAGGGGAGCAGTCTCATGGGATCGGGTCAGACGGTGGTGGTTTTCGGTGCGTACGGGCACACCGGACGCTTCGTGGTCGCGGAGCTGTCGAAGCGCGGGTTGGTGCCGCTGCTCTGCGGCCGTGACGCCGAGAAGCTGAAGGCCATGGCGTACCGGAGCGGGCTGGAGGCCCGGGTGGCGTCGGCGGAGGACCCGGCCTCCCTCGACCGCGCCCTGGCCGGCGCGGCGGCCGTGATCAACTGCGCGGGGCCGTTCGCCTCGACGACCGCCCCGGTGATCGAGGCGGCTCTGCGGGCAGGGATCCCGTACCTGGACGTCGCGGCCGAGCTTGAGGCCAACCTCGACACCTTCGAGCACTTCGCGGACCGGGCCCGCGAGGCGGGAGCGGTCGTCGTTCCCGCGATGGCCTTCTTCGGCGGCCTGGGCGACCTGCTGGCCACGGCGGCGATGGGCGACTGGACCAGGGCCGACTCGGCGCACGTCGCCTACGCACTGAGCCACTGGCACCCCACTGACGGGACGCGCCGGTCGGGCGCGGTCTCCCGGGAGCGGCGCGGCGACCACCGCCTGCGCTACACCGGCGGCGGGTGGGAGCGCCGCACCGACGCCGCGCCGACTCTGGAGTGGTCCTTCCCCGAGCCGATGGGCCCGCGTCCCGTGGTCGGGGAGTTCACCATGGCCGACGTCGTGACCATCCCCAGCCACCTGGCCATCCCCGAGGTGACCAGCTACATGACGGCCGAAGCGGTCCGCGACATAGCCGCCCCCGGGACGCCCGCGCCGACCGCGGCCGACGAGAGCGGCCGCTCCGGCCAGACCTTCCTCGTCGACGCCGTCGTCCGGTCGGGTGACACCGAACGACGCGCCGTCGCACGCGGTCAGGACATCTACGCCGTCACCGCGCCGCTGGTCGTGGAGGCGCTGGAGCGCGTCCTCGACGGCCGCACCCGCACGGTGGGCGTGGCCTCCGCGGGAGAGATGTTCGACGCCCCCGACTTCCTGCGCGCGCTGTCCCCGCACATCACCCTCGAACTGCACCCGTGACGCGCTGCGCGAGCGGCCGTCGGCTCGCGGACCTAGCGTGGCGGTGTATCCGGCTATCAGCCGGTCTGTCATGAAAGGTGTGGGACATGACCCGTAAGTGGGTAGCGGCGGCAGCGGTCGGCTGTGCGATGGGGGTGCTGATGGGCGCGGCCCCGGGAGGTCGACAGGCGTGGGAGCAGGACCTGCGGGTGGAGCGGCTGGATCCGGCCCCGGCCCCGGCCGGCGGTCTGACCGAGGTTCACGCGTTCGTGTACAACGACGGGCAGGAGTCGGTCGCCGGCGCCTTCACGGTGACCGTCACCCTGCCCGCGGGGACCCAGCCGGAGGAACCCTACTTCCCGAGGAACTGTCACACGCTGGCGGGGGCGGCTCCGGTGGTGCAGTGCTCGTTCCCCTCGGGCCTGCAGGCCGGGCAGTCGGCGACGGCTCTGGTGCCGGTGCGGCTCGGCCCTGACGTCCGCGGCGTGCTCGTGGGCTCGGTGCGGGTCGCAAGCGTCGGTGACCCGAACCCGTCGAACGATGTGAAGCAGTTCGACATCGTGGTCAGCGGCTGATCGGACGGCGGGAGCGCCGCCCCGGGCTGAGGGTTCAGCCTGCGGGCGGCGCTCGCGCGGTTCAGCGGTCAGCGGTTCAGCGGTCAGCGGTAGACCCGGACGTAGTCCGCTGCGAAGCTCACCGATTTGGCGGTGGGACCCGGGTGGAAGGTGCCCGAACAGAGCGACAGGTTGAGGATCAGGTAGGCCGACCAGTCCCGTCCCACGCCCACGTGGTCCTCGAAGACGTCGACGCCGTTGATGTACCAGCCGACCGAGTCGGCGCCGTAGTGGGTGCCGATGACGACCCACTCGCCGGGCTTCGCGGCTCCCTTGCTGTCCCAGTAGTGCTGCGCCGGCTTGACGTGGTTGGTCAGTTCGAGCAGGTTCGGGTTGTCCGTGTGGTACTCGAAGGAGTCCACCTCGTGGCCGCCGTCGCGCCAGGTCCACAGGGCCGGCCAGGCGCCGAGTTCGGACGGCAGTTTCACCCGGGTCTCGACGTAGTCGCCGGTCTTGACCATGAAGTGCTCAGGGGTGTTCTCCGTGGTCAGCAGACCGGTGTCCCAGGCCTGCCGGTTGCCCGAGAGCTTGAACGCGCTGGGCGTGGCGGTGAAGGTGGCCGCGCCGTCGGCGACCGTGACCTTCGCCGGGTCGAGCTTGTCCAGCTTGTCGTCGTCCGGGTTGTAGCTGCCGTAGCGGTACGAGCTGCTGGTGGACCGGTTCCAGCGGTCCGCGGAGAGCGGGCCGTTGAACTCCTCGGACCAGATCAGCGACGTCGCCCCGGGGAACGGCGTGGAGCCGGTGGCGGCGGTGACGGTCAGGGTCTTCTCCGGGAGGTTGTGCCAGCGTCCGGCCTGGTCCTGGTAGAAGCCGAAGACCCGGTAGGTTCCGGCCGGGAAGGCGCGGGTCCCGGTCGTCAGGCTGAGGTCCTGCGGGCAGATCGCCTGGTTGGTCAGTTCTCCTGGGAAGTCCAGGTTGTCGCCGGCGGCGTCCCGTACGCCGACGCCGAGTACCGCCGCGGTGAAGCAGGCGGAGGAACGGACCGTCAGCTGGGCGGACACCGGTGTCCCCGCCTGCGCGGTCTCGGGCGACAACCGCACCTGGGTCACGCTGGGAACCGCGGCGGTGACGGTCAGGGTCTTCTCCGGGAGGTTGTGCCAGCGTCCGGCCTGGTCCTGGTAGAAGCCGAAGACCCGGTAGGTTCCGGCCGGGAAGGCGCGGGTCCCGGTCGTCAGGCTCAGGTCCTGCGGACAGACCCGCTGGTTGGTCAGTTCTCCTGGGAAGTCCAGGTTGTCGCCGGCGGCGTCCCGTACGCCGACGCCGAGTACCGCCGCGGTGAAGCAGGCGGAGGAACGGACCGTCAGCTGGGCGGAGACCGGTATGCCCGCCTGCGCGGTCTCGGGCGACAACCGCACCTGGGTCACGCTCGGGGGCGCGGCCCGGCCCTGGGCGTGGTCCGCCGACGGAGCGGCGAGGTCGGCCCGGGCAGGGCCGGCCAGCGGCGCCACGAGTAGGGCGACGGTGCCCGCGATGACGCCGACGCGCACGCGGGTGATGAAACGGGGCACAGCTCCTCCGAATGGTCATCGCCGAACGCCGGCCGCTCGACGGCGACCGGCACCGAGCCGGCTCGCCGCAGGCCCGCACGGCGAACCCGCGCCACGGGTCCGGGTTCGCCGCAGACCAGGTCTGCCCCGCCCGCCCGCCGGCGCGCGCCGTACGGCCGACCACCGGCAGGACAGGAGCGTTCCCGCCGGTGGAAGGGCCTGGCAAGGCCAGACAAACACAGACCGATGAGGTGCGCACGACGTCCCCGAGCAGCGTCCGCGCCGGGACGGGGCCGACCGCGTCCCACGCGCCGGTACCCATTCGGTGGAGGTCTAGCCGCCCCCTCCGTAGGATCGACGGCCATGGCTGCTCTCTACGCTCCGACCAGTCCCTACGACACCGGAATGCTGGACACCGGGGACGGCAACCTCGTCCACTACGAACAGCTCGGCAACCCCGGGGGCAAACCGGTCCTGAACGTCCACGGCGGGCCCGGCGCGGGCACACCGCAGCGGCCGACCAGGGCCTGGGACCCCGAGTACTACCGTGTCGTCCGCTTCGACCAGCGCAACTGCGGCCGCAGTACCCCGCACGCGAGCGACCCGGCGGCGGACATGAGCCGCAACACCACGCAGCACCTGATCGACGACATGGAGCGGCTGCGCGAGCACCTCGGCATCGAGAGGTGGCTGCTGAACGGCGCGTCCTGGGGCTCGACGCTCATCCTGGCCTATGCGCAACAGCACCCCGAGCGGGTCAGCGAGATCATCATCCAGGCGGTGACGACGACCCGGCGCAGCGAGACCGACTGGCTCTACCGGGGAGCCGGACGGTTCCAGCCCGAGGCCTGGGACCGGTTCCGCGACGGCGTCCCGGAGGACGAACGGGACGGCGACCTGCTCGCCGCCTACGCACGGCTGATGGAGCACCCCGACCGGGCGGTCCGGGCGAAGGCCGCCGCCGACTGGCTGGCCTGGGAGGACGCGGTGATCTCCAACGAGCCCAACGGCGTGCCCGGCATGTACAGCGACCGGGAGGTCGACGCGCAGATCGCGTTCGTCCGGATCTGCGCCCACTACTTCAGCCACGGCGCCTGGCTGGAGGAGGACCAACTGCTGCGCAACGCCCACCGCTTGGCCGGGATCCCGGCGGTGCTCGGCCACGGGCGGCACGACCTGGGCAGCCCGGTGCAGACGGCATGGGAGCTGGCGAAGGCGTGGCCGGACGCGCAGCTCCACATCATCGAGGACAGCGGCCACGCCGGGAGCGAGGCGCTGCGGCAGACGATGCTGGCGGCCGTCGAACAGTTCAAGCACCGCTCAGGCTGAGCCGGCCAGCCGGTCCGATGGCGGGTTCGCCGCGCTGGACGACCGCGTCGCCCAGCAGGGCGGTGCGGCTGGGCTCGTGGACGAGCACGAGGTGGCCGGGGGAGTGGCCGGGGGTGTGCACGACGCGCCGGCCGTCGGAGCCCTCGATGATCCGGCGCGCTGGAACCGCACCGCGTCCTGGCCCACCGACACACCGCCGCGCAGGGGACCGCACCCGCGCCGGCGGTGCCGTTCGGTAATTACGCAAGTTTTTGCAGAGTCACTTTCATTATTTACCAACATGTCTCGTAGTTATTGCAGCTACGTGTCGGTAGTCCTATGCTCCGCCACAGTGGCGAACCCGCGCCCCGGCTGTTCGCGGGTCAGGGACGCCATGCCCACGTCCGCACCGCCGTTCTCCCCCACCCTGGCGACGGGACGGCTGCCTCAGGCTCATGCGCACCGGATATGGCAATGACGTCGATCGAGGAAAGGGCCTGTGTCTGATGTCCATCCATGACAAGTCAGCGGGTCGCCCGTCCAGGGCTCCCCGGCGACCTGGGCGTTTAGCCGCCCTGGCGCTGGCCGCAGTCACCGCACTCGCCACCCTGCCCGCGCTGTTCGCCGCGGCACCCGCGTACGCCCAGAGCGGCGCGGGAACGCCGCCGTACTGGGCCGGGTCCGTGTTCAACGTCCCGAGCGGCGTGGGCGCCGACGTCCCGTTCACCGAGTACCAGGCGGTGAACGGGACCACTGACGGCTCGCTGCTGAGCCCCGGCTTCGCCCAGGGCTCCCTGGCCAGCGAGGCGGTCGGCCGCGAGGCCGTCCAACTCGACGCGGCCGGGCAGTACGTGACGTTCACCATGACGAGCAGCACCAACGCCGTCGACCTGCACTACGCCGTCCCCGAGGGCGACTCGGGCACGCTGTCGGTGTACGTCAACGGCACCGAACTCAGCCAGCAGCTCGCGCTCACCTCGAAGTACAGCTACATCAGCACGGGGGACATCACCGGCAGCACCACGCACGACATGTACGACGACGCGCGGATGCTGCTCGGCCAGACGATCGCCGCCGGCAGCACGGTGACCCTGGAAGTGACCGGCAGCACCTCCGATCTGCCGGTCACCGTCAACGTGCTCGACGGCTACGACGTCGCGGCCGCCGCCACCCAGCCGGCCAATTCCATCTCGGTGGTCACCGAGGGCGCCGACCCGACCGGCGTGACCAACTCGCAGAACGCCTTCAACGAGGCCGTCTCCGCGGCGAACGCGGCCGGGGAGACGGTGTGGGTGCCCGCGGGCACCTACCTGATCAGCTCTCCGCTGCAGCTGACCGCCGGGACGATCGAGGGCGCCGGCAACTGGTACACGCAGCTCGAAACGAACATGCTGGTGGACAACACCTCGCAGGTCGCCGGCCCGATCAACCTCAGCAACTTCGCGATCCTGGGCTCGCAGGTGGGCCGGAACGACGGCAGCGTGGCCAACGGGATCGACGGCTCGCTCGGCACCGGATGGACCGTCAACGGCCTGTGGATCCAGAACACCAACGTCGGCTTCTGGCTGCAGTACGGCAACAGCAACTGCACGGTGGAGAACAGCGTCGTCCAGGACACCGACGCGGACGGGCTGAACTTCAACGGCAACGCGACCGGGTGCACGGTCAGGAACAACTACTTCAGAAACACCGGTGACGACAGCATAGCGATCTGGTCCTATCCGGCCACGGACTCCGGCATCACCGTCGAGAACAACACGGTCGACGTGTCCACGCTGGCCAACGGCATCGCCGAGTACGGCGGCACCGACAACACCATCTCCGACAACGCGATCGCCGACACCAACGCCCTGGGCAGCGGGCTGACCGTCTCCAACGAGCAGTTCCTGTCCCCCGGGTTCACCCCGCTCTCCGGGACCATCACCGTTTCGGGCAACTACCTGATCCGCGCCGGTGCGTACAACCCGAACTGGGACCATGCGATGGGCGCGGTCCAGTTCGACGCCTACGACTACTCGTTCAGCGGCGTCACGGTCAACTACTCCGGCGGCGCGATCCTCGACAGCCCCTACGAGGCCATCGAGCTGGTGTCCGGCGACGGTGACGGCAACACCATCTCCGGGCTCGACATCAGCGACGTCCAGGTGCAGAACGCCGGCACGGTGGTGATGCAGGCCGAGACCTCCGGCTCCGCCAGTGTCAGTGGCGTGACGGCGAGCGGAATCGGGGTGGCCGGGGCCTACAACGACGGGTACGACGCCGGCGCCTACACCCCGGGCGCCTTCACCTTCGACCTCGGCAGCGGCAACACCGGTTGGAGCACGACACCGGTCCTCACCAGCTTCCCCGAGCCGGTGGAACCCGGCTCGCTGACCGCCTCGACGCCGAGCCTGGCGTTCGGCGACGTGGCGGCCGGATCCACCGGCGCCGCGCAGGCGGTGACGGTGACCAACCCGGGCGGCTCCGCCGCCTCGGTCTCCTCGATCGGCGTCACCGGACCGTTCACCCAGACCGACGACTGCGGCGGTTCCATCGCCGCGAACGGCTCGTGCACGGTCGAGGTGACCTTCGCCCCCACCAGCGGCGGCCCGCTCACCGGGACGCTGTCGGTGGCGAGCAGCGCCCCGGGCAGCCCGCTGACCGTCGCGCTGTCGGGCACCGGCGTCACCTCCAACACCGACCTCGCGCTGAACCAGCCGATCACCGCGAGCAGCACCGATTCCGGATTCCCGGCGAGCGGCGCCAACGACGGGAACACCAGCAGCTACTGGGAGAGCAGCGACGGCGCGGGGTATCCGCAGACGCTCACGGTGAACCTCGGCTCGGTGCAGCCGGTCGGGTCGGTCACCCTGGATCTGCCGCCGTCCTCGGCCTGGTCCACCCGCACCGAGACCCTCTCCGTGCTGGACAGCACCAACGGCTCCACGTTCACCCAGATCGTGCCCTCGACCGGCTACACGTTCAACCCGTCGACCGGCAACACCGTGTCCTTCAACCTCCCGTCCGGGACCAGCACCCAGTACCTGGAGCTGAGCTTCACCGCCAACACCGGGTGGTCCGCGGCCCAGGTCTCGGAGTTCGAGGTCTTCCCGGGTTCCGGCAGCAGCTCCGGCAGCGCGACCCTCAGCGCCTCGCCGACCTCGGTCTCCTTCGGCAACCAGACCGACGGGACCACCAGTTCGGCGCGGTCGGTGACGGTGTCCAACACCGGTAGCGCGACGGCGACGATCTCCTCCATCGCGGCCGGGTCCGGCTTCGGCGAGACCAACAGCTGCGGATCCTCGATCGCGGCCGGCGGCTCGTGCACCGTGGCGGTCACCTTCTCGCCGACCTCGGCCGGTGCGTACTCGGCGAACCTGACGGTGTCGAGCAGCGCGACCAACGGCACCCTGACGGTGGCGTTGACCGGCACCGGGACCGCCACGCCGACCGCCACCCTGACCGCGTCGCCGACCTCGCTGTCCTTCGGCAGCGAGACGGTGGGGTCGACCACCTCGGCGCAGTCGGTGACGATCTCCAACACCGGCAGCGCCACGGCGTCGATCAGCTCGGTCGCGACCAGCGCGCCGTTCGCCGAGACCAACACCTGTGGCAGCACGCTGGCCGCAGGCGCGTCCTGCTCGGCGTCGGTGGTGTTCAGCCCGACCGTGAACGGCGCGGCCACGGCGAACCTGGCCGTCGCCAGCAACGCCTCGGACACCTCGTTGACCGTCGCGCTGACGGGCACCGGAACCGGAGGCACGGCCACCCCGACCGACCTGGCGCTGAACCAGCCGATCACGGCCAGCAGCGTCGAGCAGAACTACGTGGCGGCCAACGCCGACGACGGCAACGCCAACACGTACTGGGAGGGCAGCGACGGCGCCTGGCCGACCACCCTGGCCGTCAACCTGGGAGCGTCCGACGCGCTGGACCACGTGACGCTGGAGCTGCCGCCGTCCTCGGCCTGGGGCACCCGGACCCAGACCCTCTCGGTTCTGGGCAGTGCCAACGACAGCACCTGGACGACCCTGGTGGCCTCGGCGACCTACACCTGGAACCCGTCCACCGGCAACACCGTCACCATCAACCTGCCCTCGGGCACGACCGACCAGTACGTCGAACTCGATGTCACCGCCAACAGCGTGCAGAACGGCGCCCAGATCTCCGAGTTCCAGGTCTGGGGCACCGGCGCCGGCAGCGCCCTGCCCGACCTGGCGCTGAACCGGCCGATCACGGCCAGCAGCGTCGAGCAGAACTACCTGGCGGCCAACGCCGACGACGGCAACGCCAACACGTACTGGGAGGGCAGCGACGGCGCCTGGCCGACCACCCTGGCCGTCAACCTGGGCTCGTCCCAGACCCTCGGTCAGGTGGTGATCGACCTGCCGCCGTCCTCGGCCTGGGGCACCCGGACCCAGACGCTCTCGGTTCTGGGCAGTGCCAACGACAGCAGTTGGACGACCCTGGTGGCCTCGGCGACCTACACCTGGAACCCGTCCACCGGCAACACGGTCACCATCGCCCTGCCGGCCGGGACCGCCGAGCAGTACGTGGAGCTGGCCTTCACCGCCAACAGCGTCCAGAACGGCGCGCAGGTCTCCGAGTTGGCGATCTACGGCTGACGCCGCAGCGGTCGTCGGCGGGCGCACCGCGTGCCGCCGGTCGACCGGGCTCGACGGTGGGGAGGAAGCCGGGCTTCCTCCCCACCGCCTCCGGTCCCGGCCGAGCCCTACAGCGCCCGGACCGAGGCTCGGACCGCACCCGGCACGACCAGGGCCCCGCACCGGCGGTACGGGGCCCTCGCGTCGGCGTGTCAGACGACGGTGATGTTCTCGGCCTGCGGGCCCTTCTGGCCCTGGGCGACGTCGAACTCGACCTTCTGGCCCTCCTGGAGTTCACGGAACCCCTGGGCGTTGATGTTCGAGTAGTGGGCGAAGACGTCGGGGCCGCCGCCGTCCTGCGCTATGAAACCGAAGCCCTTCTCGGCGTTGAACCACTTCACGGTGCCACTGGCCATGCTGCTGCTCCCAGGTCGGGGACGAGGTACGCGCTGGTGCGTACCTCAGGGGTTGAGGTGATCGCCTTGGTCCTCCGACTGCTGGTCGAGCGGTACTTCGGATCCACGACTGCTGACGCAGAGGGTAGTCGAACGGTGAGCGAACCGCTACGGGGCGTCAAAATTGATCGGCCTACGGAGCGGAGGGGTGGACCGCGCCCAGGCCACCGGTGACCGACCGCTGGCGCTGCCGGGGCGCTCATGGTTGACTCGGCCCGTTCACCACAGACACCAGGAACAGGCGGGCGATGGCCGATCCGATCCTCGTCCGCTTCGCCGGAACCGGCTCCGGCGAAGGCGAACTGACCTGGGGTCAGCAGCAGATCCGGGCCACGGCGCCGGAGACCGGCACCTCGCAGTGCCTGCGAGCGGTCGTGCCGCTGCCGCTGTTCGCAGGCTCAACCCAGCGCGGCCAGGTGGGCCTTGAAGCCCGCGCCGTAGGCGGTGGGGGTGCCGTCGTAGTTGCTGATCAGCGCGGGGCCCGAGCTGCAGTCCCAGGTGTTCCAGGTCCAGGCCAGGTACGAGGCGCCCTCCTGGTCCAGCCAGGGCAGCAGCGAGCCGAGGTAGCCGGTGCCGCAGTCGTTCTCGCCGAGCTCACCGGTGACCAGCGGCACCTGGGCCAGGACCGGGGCGATCTGGCTGTTCCAGCAGGAGCTGCTGCTGCAGCTGTTGAAGTTGTACGAGTGCCAGGAGGCGGCCAGGTCGTGGTCGGGGTCGCTGGGCTCGTAGGCGAGCCACTGGGTGAGGTCGTTGGCGTAGGCCAGACCGCCGAGCATCAGCACGTTGTCGGCGCCGGTGCCGCGCACCGCGTTCACCATCGACTGCATTCCGGCCACCTGGTAGCCGATGCCCGGGCAGGTGCCACCGTCACGCCAGCAGGTCCAGGCTTGGGTGGCGGTGCTCGCGGCCCGGTCCGGGTAGGGCTCGTTGAAGAGGTCGAACACGGTGGAGTCGTCGCCCTTGAAGGTCTCGGCGACCGAGGTCCAGAACGGGATCGCCTCGGCCGCGTCGGGCATGGGCTTCTGGCAGGTCGCGGTGGCGCTGGAGCAGGCGGAGGAGTCACCGGTGTAGACGCCGTCGGTCCAGTGCAGGTCCAGGACGGCGACCAGGCCGTTCTGGTGCAGCAGCGAGACATAGTCCTTGATCGCGTCGATGTAGTTGCTGCCGGCGTAGGCGGCGTCGACGTCGGACAGGCCCAGCCAGCAGTCCTCGTTCAACGGCACCCGGACGGCGTTGATGCCCCAGGACGCCATCGCGGACACGGAGGCCTGGTCGACCGGTCCGTCGAAGATCCCGGTGCCCTGGACGCAGGAGAACTCCGCGCCGGAGCGGTTCACGCCGTGCAGGGTGACGGTCCTTCCGGTGGCGTCCACCAGCCTGTTCCCTGACACGTGCAGGGCGGGAGCGCTCCCAGTCGGAGCGGAGGCAGACGCCGAGGGGGAGGGAGAAGGGGACGGCGAGGGAGAGGGGGAGGGCGACGCCGACGCCGACGGCGCGGCGCTTGCCGAGGGACCGCAGGTCACGCCGTTGACGGTGAAGGACTGGGGTGCGGCATTGGCGCCCGAGTAGCCGAAGTTGGCATCGGTGGTGTAGCTGCCGCCGGCGGCGATGCCACTGCTCCAGCTGGGCGCGGTCACGGTGACCTGCTGCCCGGCCTGCGACCAGGTGCCGTTCCAGCCGCTCTGCAGGGTCTGGTTCCCGGTGTAGGCGTAGCCCAGGGTCCAGCCGCTGATGGCGGTGGCACCGGTGTCGGTGATGGTGATCGCGGCGGTGAAGCCGGTGCTCCAGTCGCTGGTGTCCGCGTAGCTGACGCTGCAGGAGGCGGTGGCCGTCGTGGCGGTCGCGGTCGCGGCCGAGGTGGGGCCGGCCAGCGGCAGCAGCGCCGCGACGCAGCCTGCCGTGACCACCGCCGTCGCGGCGGCGAGCCTGGTGGGATGTCTCATGGGTGAGCACTCTCCTTGTCCCTGGGGGACCGAGATCCGGGGGTCCGAGTGCTCGCGCTGGTTGCCGCCGCCCACCGTAGCCACATGCGCCAGGAATTGACAATACGTCAGCTATTTTTTCGGTACACCGACAAGAGTATTGACGCGCCGACGGATCCGGATGACGATTGGGAGCGCTCCCACTGGTTGCCCCCAGCCGCGGGCGCAGGTGAAGCACGCGCAGGGAGTTCGTATTCCGCAGTTGCCGCCGGTGCGGCGCCGATCGGGTCATCGCGCCGTGCAGGCCGGACGGCGGCCGGCCGCCGGAGACCAGGGTCTCCGACGGCCGGTCCGTGCTGGACGGGGAGGCTCAGCTGACGTTCAGGTCCGCCTCGCCGATGACGAACGAGGTCTCGGTGGAGGAGGTCTGGACGCCGGTGAACAGCAGGGTCACCGTCTGGCCCGCGTAGCCGGCCAGGTTGTAGGTGTGCTCGGCGTACCCGGTGTTGTGGTTGAGGTTGGAGAAGGTGTCCAGCGTCGCCAGCACCGTGCCGGAGCCGTTGACCAGCTGCACCTTCAGCGTGTCAGCGGCGTTGGTGGTGGTGGTCCGCGCCGTGTCGATGTGCAGCCAGTAGCTCAGCACGTAGTTGGTGCAGCCGGTCGGGATGGTGATCGCCTGGGACAGGGTGTCGGTGGTGGCACGGCTGTAGCCGTCGAGCCAGGCGTCGTACTTGCCGACGTACGGCGGCTCCTTGCTGTTGTCCGCGATCACGCCGGAGGTGGCGCTCCAGGGCGCCGCGGTGCCGGTGGAGAAGCTGGGGTTGCCGATCAGCTGCGCGGCGGTGCACGAGCCGCCGGCCCCGCTGACGGTCCAGGTGAAGGCGGCGCTGCCGGTGGCCCCGGTGGTGTCGGTGGCGGTGACGGTGACTGTTGAGGTGCCCGCGGTGGTGGGGGTTCCGGTGATCAGCCCGGTGCCGGCGTTGATGCTCAGGCCTGCGGGCAGGTTGGTGGCGCTGTAGCTGAGCGTCTGGCCGGAGGCGGAGTCACTCGCGCCGATCTGCAGGCTGGCGGCGGTGCCGACGGTGCCGGTCTGGTTGCCCGGGCTGGTCACCGTCACCGTGTTGCCGCCGGTGGAACCGGGGTTGACGGTCCAGTTGAAGGCGGCGCCGGCGGCCGCGCCGGTGGTGTCGGTGGCGGTGACGACGACCGTCGGGCTGCCGGTGGTGGTGGGGGTTCCGGTGATCAGGCCGGTGCCGGCGTTGATGCTCAGGCCTGCGGGCAGGTTGGTGGCGCTGTAGCTGAGCGTCTGGCCGGAGGCGGAGTCACTCGCGCCGACCTGGAGGCTCACGGCGGTGCCCACCGTGCCGGTCTGGTCGGCAATGCTGTTCACCGTGACGGTGTCGGCGGTGGTCCCGTTGAAGTCGGCGTCGAACGTGGACTCGACGACGTTCTCCACGCCGGTGTCGTTCAGGATGATGCCGAGTTCGCGGTTGGCGGTCAGCGAGTTGGAGGTGATGTTCATCGAGCCGACCTCGACCGCGGCGGTGGACAGGCCGTAGTCCGCGACGATCGCCTTGGCGTGGATGTAGAAGCCGGTCGAGGAGGTGTACGTGGTGACCTTGCCGCCGGCCGCGGTGACCTCGTTGATCTCCGACTGGTAGGCGGAGGACTCGTTCTCGATCACCATCCGCACGGCGACGCCGCGCTTGGCGTCGGCGACGATCGCGTTGACGACCGCGGTGTCGCTGAACTCCTCCTCCTGGACGTCCAGGGTCTTGGTCGCGCCGTTGATGATCGACAGCAGCCGGGACTGGGCGGTGGTCGGCGACCACAGCAGGTTGTCCCCGTCGCTCGGGGTGATCGAGGTGTGCGTGTAGTCGTCGGCGAAGACCGCCTCGATCGCCGCGACGTCGTTCTGGTCGCTGTCGAAGACGCCGTAGTCGCGGCTGGTCGGGTAGTACTCGGAGGTGAGGTTGCCCGACAGGACCAGCGACTCGTCACCGTTGACGGTGATGGTCTTCTGGTGCGTGTAGGTGAACGCGGTGGACGACCAGACCACGCCGACGCCGGCGGCGGAGAGGTCGTTGTAGGCGGTCTGGTTGGTGCTGGACTCCGCCTGGTCCAGGATCACCCGGACCTTGACCCCGGCCTGCTCACGGGCGATCAGGTCGTTGATCGCGGTCGTGTCGTTGAGCTCGTACATGGTCATGTCGAGCGTGGTGGTGGCGGAGTTGATGAAGCTGTAGATGACAGGTTCGCTGGTGCCGAGGTTGAACGCGAACGCCGAGTACGGGTCCGTGCCGACCGCGGGACGGATCGCTGCCTGGGCCTGGGTGGCGCCGAGGGACACGGCGAAGACGGTACCGCAGGCTGCTGCGGCCGTGAGCGCTCGTCTGAAGGGGGACATGGGGCGCATTGCTCTCCTCGGATGTGGCGTCGTGGGGGATCCGCTGGGAGGTGCCGGAGTTGTACTGCTCCTGTCATTGCGCCACAACTCGGCATTCAGGGCACCCATCCCAGGCGACCACTGAGTGACTTTTCGATAACGGTATGGACTCGCCCCTCTTCTGATATTGACTCAATTGATATACTGAAAGGCTGAGGGTATTTTCGCTGCGCGCCGGGCTCGCTGAGCCTTCCCCACCGGGCCGCTACGGGAGCGGGCGGCGGTGCTCGGCGGTCGGTGAGCCGGGGGCGGACCAGAGGTCCGCCGGAACGACGCCCAGGGATCTGCCGTGCGGGTCGAGGAGGTGCCCCAGCAGCTTGTCCTGACGTAGCATCACCGCCCGGTCGACGATCTCCAGGGTGGGGTGCATGGTCGCGAGCTGCGTCTCGAAGCGCAGGACGTCGTTCAGGGAGTGCAGGCTCGCCTCCAGGACGAGGTTGTACGGTCCGCTCACGGCAGCGCAGTTGCGGGTCTCCGGGTACCGGACCAGGGCGTGGCCGACCTCCGGGAGATCGGCGGGCGGCACGCGCGCCCAGAAGGTGACCGCGACCGGCCAACCGCCCAGCGGGCGGGAGAAGTCGCAGCGGAAGGTGATCAGTCCGAGGCGGACGAGCCGGTCGATCCGGCGCTTCACCGTGGCGGCGCTGGTGTCAAGACCAGCGGCCAGCGCCTGGTAGGAGGCCCTGCCGTCGACGGCGAGCCGTCTGAGGACCGCCCGGTCGTCGGGGCTGACGTCCAGCGGCCCCCGGCCGGCGGGGGACTCGTCCGCGGGCGGCGCCAGTCTGGCCCGTTGGCCCGGGTCGAGCGCGGCGATGCGCCAACTGCCGCCCTCGGTGAACATGTGCGTCGCGATCCGGGTGCGCACCGCGGTCACGCCCGGAATCGCCGGGAGGTGGTCGAGGGTGAACTCGGACATGGCGAACAGGTCACGGGCCGCCACCGTCGCCAGCAGGTCGTGGCTCCCGGCCGGTCGTTCGAGGGTGAGCGCGTGCGCGTGGCTGCTCAGCGCCCGGGACACGGCGGTGGCGCTCCCGACGGCGCACTCGATCTCCACGAAGGCCACGCATATGTGCTCGAACAGCCGCGGACCGGGCGAGCCCAGGACCCATGCCTCACCGCGCCGGGCCAGCCGGCTCCACCGCCGGGCCACGGTGACCGGATCCACTCCCAGCGCACTGCCCAGCACCTCCCACGACGCCCTCGGGCGCAGCTGAAGAGCATGGATGAGCGCCAGGTCCTGCTCGCTCAGCATCGTCGGCGCCGGTTCCTGCACTGGCCTGCCCTCTTCTGCGGGATTCCTGCGTTTCCACTGCTCCGGGCGCCAAGCATCGCACTGTTGGCAACACGGAGACCCGGCGCCCCGGGATCCGCGGTTCGAAGAGGAATGGGCAGTCCATGAGTCACTCGTTCGGTTCCTACCAGGATGAGATCTACGGCGGCGGCCTTCGCGGGGTCATGCCGTCGTTCCCGATGACCTACGACGGATGGGAGGCGGGAGCGCAGGCGGCGCTCCCCCCGTCGGTGCAGTCCTATGTGGCGGGCGGGGCCGGGAACGAGCACACCCAGCGAGCCAATGTCTCCGCCTTCGAGCAGTGGGGCCTGGTTCCGCGGATGTTCGTCGGGGCGGCGCAACGCGACCTGTCCGTCGACCTGTTCGGGATGAGGCTGTCGACGCCGCTGTTCATGGCGCCGGTCGGGGTCATCGGTGTGTGCGCCCAGGACGGGCACGGCGACCTCGCCACGGCACGTGCCGCCGCGCGCACCGGTGTGCCGATGATCGCCTCCACCCTGTCCGTCGACCCGATGGAAGCAGTGGCAGCCGAGTTCGACCGGACGCCGGGCTTCTTCCAGCTCTACACGCCCACCGACCGCGACCTGGCCGCGAGCCTGGTGCACCGCGCCGAGGCGGCCGGATTCAGAGCCATCGTGGTCACCCTCGACACCTGGGTCACCGGGTGGCGCCCCCGGGACCTCGCCACGAGCAACTTCCCCCAGCTGCGCGGCCACTGTCTGGCCAACTACACCAGCGACCCGGTCTTCCGGTCCCAGCTGGAACGCACACCGGAGCAGGACCCCGGCGCGGCCGTCATCCACTGGATGCGGGTCTTCGGCAATCCACTGACCTGGGAGGACCTGCCCTGGCTGCGTTCGCTCACCTCACTGCCGCTGATCGTGAAGGGCATCTGCCACCCGGAGGACGTGCGGCGGGCCAAGGACGGCGGCGTGGACGGCATCTACTGCTCCAACCACGGCGGCCGTCAGGCCAACGGGGGCCTGCCGGCCCTCGACGCCCTGCCCGCCGTCGTGGACGCGGCCGGTGACCTGCCCGTCCTCTTCGACTCCGGCGTCCGCAGCGGAGCCGACGTGGTCAAGGCCATCGCGCTGGGGGCCGCCGCCGTCGGCATCGGCCGCCCCTACGCCTACGGCCTGGCCCTGGGCGGCACCGACGGCATCGTCCACGTGCTGCGCTCGATCCTCGCCGAGGCCGACCTGACCATGGCGGTCGACGGCTACCCCGACCTCGCCCGCCTCACCCCGGACGCCCTGCGGCGCATCCGGTAGGCCCCGGCGCCGCCGCCCTCGATCGGGGGAGGCGCCAGGCTCAGGCGTGCACGCTGCGCATCGTTGAGGAAGCATTGAACAGCTGGGGCCCGGCGGCACGGGGATGTCGAGAACGCGCCACCGGCTCCGTCCCAGGGACATCGGCGGCGGGCACCGGCCGCGCCAGGCACGAGAGGGAGAGACCGGCATGGCGATTCAGCGGATGGACAACGTCGGCATCGTGGTCGAGGACATGGATGCCGCCATCGCGTTCTTCGTGGAACTCGGTATGGAGCTGGAGGGCAGGGCGGAGGTCGAAGGCCTCTTCGCCGACCAGTGCACCGGACTCGACGGCGTCCGCTGCGACATCGCGATGGTCCGGACCCCGGACGGCCACAGCCGACTGGAGCTGGCGAAGTACCACAGCCCGGCGGTGATCAGCGCCGGGCCGCGCAACCGGCCGCACAACATCCTGGGCACGCACCGGGTCATGTTCGCCGTCGACGACATCGAGGACACCGTCGCCCGGCTGCGCCCCTACGGCGCCGAACTCCTCGGCGGGATCGCCCGGTTCGAGGACAGCTACCTGCTCTGCTACGTCCGCGGCCCGGAGGGCATCATCGTCGGACTGGCCGAGCAACTGCACTGAGGAGCCGATCAGCCGGTGGGGATGTAGTAGCTCAGCTGGTTCAGCGGCGCCGCGCACCTTGAGGCATTTCTCGACCGCGATGGCCGACCCGTCTTCTGCGAGATAGCCGGCCGACCGGGTGGCGCCGGCATCGAGGCGACCTTTCGGCATCTTCACGGCGCCTCACTGCTCTACTCCAGCGTCCTGCCGCAGATCGGTCAGCCAATCCCCGAAACGCGCTCCCCGGCAACGGCAGCTCGGCGCCAAGCCGCAGCCGGTTGGTCAATGATCTACCCGCACGCGCTCGGACGGTTCGGCGCCTGTCACACTCTTCCCCGCGCGGACTGGATCCTGCAGCTCACCACGCCCTACCGGGCCGGCGACATCGTCGCTGAATCCACCCGCTCAACAGATGCCCTCGCCACTGTCGTCGTGTCCGGAAGTGACGCCCAGCAGGTCGTCGAACGCATGGCGACAGCGAAGAACGCCATCGGGGCGTCCATCACCCCGCTGGTCTGACTGCGGGTGTGTCCACGGGACAGAGCCGTTCACGGGACGCCACCTCACTCGCGAACAAGAACGCCTCCACCGCGCCGCCGACCGTGATGCCCTTCTGCCCATTTTGCCGGCACCGATGTCGGTCGCTGCCTACACGGGCCGCTTGCGCAGGTGCCGGTGTGCCTCGTCCGGGAACTTCGGCGGCATCGACGGGAGCACCGAATCCAGGATGTAGCCGCACTTGTGCGCAACCCGGCACGAGCCCTCGTTGCCGACCGTGTGCAGTAGTTCAATCTCGTCGCTGGGCATGACGTCCTGCCCACCGAACAGCCACTGCGTGGCGGTGTCGACACAGCGCGAGGCGATGCCCTTCCCTCGGGCTCCGGCCACCGTCCAATAGCCCAGGCCGGTCGCGAGTGTCTTCGGCGGGCTGGCCGCCTTGATGACGAAGTAGCCGACAAGTGTGCCGCCCTCTTCGACAGCCCAGCTGAGATGGGTCTGGTCCGCCCAGCCCGTGTGCTGGTCGGCAACCCAGGCGCGGGCCTGGTCCTCGTCGTCGATGGGGCGTATCAGCCAGCGGCGCATCGCCTGGTCGCCGTGCGCGACGACAAGTGCGGGGATGTCCGAGTCCTGCCAGGGACGGAGGGTCAGGGCCGGCGCGGTCGGAGTGGGGTCCACAGTCAAGGTCATGGGCGATGTCATGCGGACCATCCAACAGCATGGTCGGCGGTCACCCGAGCGGAGCCACCCCCGGGAGGCGCTCACAGAACCGGTGACAGCCCTCCGTCGCAGCGCACTGCCATGCCAGTCAGATACGCGGCCGGGCCACCGCACAGGAACGCCGCGACACTCCCGAACTCGACCGGGGTTCCGTAGCGGCGGGCCGGGATGTCCGCAACCGACTCCGCAGCTGTCTCTTCGCAGGAACGACCCGAGCGGGCGGCCCGCACGGCGTCGAGCCGGCGCACGCGCGAGGTCTCGATGCGACCGGGCAGCAGCATGTTCACCGTCACTCCTGCGTGTGGTTGTTCGGCGTCTGCCGAGGCGATCGCTGGTCTCGGCAGAACCGCCCCGGATTACCCGGCGATCGGTGCCGCCAGGACCCCGTTGCAGAGACGTCCGACGCCCTCCACGATTGCCTCGGCCTGATCGACAGCCTCGATCACGCCTGCCCCTGGTGTCCCGGTGGCAATGATGGAACCAGCTTCGAGCGTCATGCCGCTGGAGAAGTAACTCACCTGCCAACAGGGGTCCCGCATCATGGCTGACACCTGGTTCGAGGCGATGACGCTCCCGTTCACGACGGTGGAGATACGAATCGCTGATAGATCTGAGATCTCGTCGGGGGTCACGACCCACGGGCCTATGCTGCAGAAGGTGTCGAACGCCTTGGCCTCGATTGTTCAGTGGCCTGATCGTGGGGTTCGGCTCGGGTGTGTGCCCGGTTTGTCCTCGGCCGTTCGAGGCGGGTCCGTCGCGTGACGCCGCGGTGTGCGCCGGGTTCCACGGCCCGGTGGCCTGCTGGTCTGCTCCTTCCTGCTGCTCGTCGTTGTGGTGGCCGGCCCTCAGGTGAGGGCCGGTAGCTCGGTGGCTCGCTGCCAGGCGGTGGTGAACGCGTGCCCCCAGGGCCATGACCGGTCCAGGTGGAGGACACGGCGGCGGGCGTGGGCGTGAGGCGGGCCGGGAGGTGGTAGAGCTTCGTGCGGATCGTGGCCGGTTCAGCCTTGGCCAGTTCGGGGGCGTCGTGCAGCAGCAGGAGCCGCGTCCAGGCGTCGAGGTCGGCCGCGATGGTCGCGGCCAGCACCCAGGCCGCGTTGACCTGCCAGGATTTCGAAGGCAGCAGGCCACAGCGCCCTGTCCTACCTCTCCCCGATGAAGTTCGAACAACAGCACCACGAGCGGGCTAGACTCGCACTCGTCGCATAGAACCCCGTGCCCACGTTCCGGGGGCAGCCTCAGAGCTCAGGCGCGATGGGGCTAAGGGCTGTGGCTCGGGCCTGCGGGCAGGACCAGTAGACCTGTCCAGTGCGCTGCTCGACGACCGCCGGGTGGGCGTGGCCGGGACAGGTGGGAAACGGAACGGAGCCCAGTGCCTCCTGGACGGCGTCGGTCAGCGAGTTAGCGCAGGTGGCCACCCGCTCAGGCCAGTCGCCCCGGTCGAGCAGGAAGAACTGGAATGCCTCGGTCCCTGCCGTTCCCATCACGTCGACCTCCGCCGGCTGCTGGATGCCTGGGTCGATGTCCTGGCCGAGGATGCGGATCGTTTCCAAGCGCTCGACCGTGCGGTCGAGCGGCTCTACGGAGGTGATCTCCAACGGCACCGGGGTCAGCTCCCGCAGCGAGTCCAGCACCTGTGTCAGCAACTCCCGTGCCCAGGTTGCGGGGGCGGATGCGTCACTTGACGACAACGAAGGTCCCTCCAATGTTCAGTACGGCCTTGCCGGGCACTCCGCCGGCCTCGACGGGGAACGTGAGGACATCATTCCAGCTCAGCTCGTTCCCGGAGTGCAGACCGCCCTGGGTGCCGTGCAGGTTGTAGTAGACCGGCACCACATGACGGCCGCCGTGCCCAAGGAAGCTGTACGCGACGTACCAGTCGATGCCGCGCTCGACCATCGGACCCGCGGCGATCGCGACCAGCGGCGCGGCGACCTTGTAGCCCTAGTTCAAGCTGGTGGACCCGTTGTAGCGCACGTTGAAGGTTCCGTTGCGATCGGTGAACACCCGGTTCGCCTCCGAGGACGTCACCACGGGGTGGATCGGCCCGGGATCGATCTTGTCGGGGTGAATGAACGATGTGCCGGCGCTGGGCTGTGCGTTGAGCTGGGCTTGGATCTGGGTTGCCGTCTGCTCGCTGACGGGTTTGTCCAGAGTGATCGTCAGCGACGAGTCTGGGGCGTTCACGGTGATGGTGTCGGTCGTCTCGGCCGTGTTCGGGGTGTCCGCGTGGGCGGTCGTGGCCGCCCCTAGGGATATGGCGCTCATAGCGAGCGCGATCAGGGCAGCGGTGATTCGGGGCTTGTGCACGGACTGAATCCTTTCTCGTCCACAGGGATTCCCGGAACCCCCACCAGGTGGCGGCACCCCCGCCGATGCGAGGGGTGATGCCGCCCCGCAGGACCGGGTGCTGCTGGTCAAGTGCCGCAACCGGGCCCCCTTCGGCCCGCCCGGCGGCGTCATCGAGGCATCGGAGAGACCCAAGGACGCGGCGAGCCGCGAGCTCGCGGAGGAGACCGGCCTGCACCTGCCGCCCGGCCGGCTGCTCGCGCTCTCCTGGATCACCGCCGGCGGCACCGGCATCAGCGACATGCCTGGCGTGCAGTTCGTCTTCGACATGGGCACCGTGCCCGCCGACACCGCCCTGAACCTGCAGAGCCAGAAGGTCGCCGAAGCCGCCTGGGTCGCCCCCCAGGACCTGCCCCAGTACATGGGTCCGCTGCGGACGGAGCTGATCCGCGCCGTGCTGCGAGCCCGCACGGACGGCGAGGTCAGGATCATCACCTCCTCCCGCGCCGACCTGGACGCCGACGCCCGGGCCTTCGCCGCACCGCACGTGCCGGCGACCCGCTGCTCCGCCGGGGAGTACCGGATCGGCCAGTTCGGCTGATGGTCAGTCGGTTGGGTCCGGGTGGTGGCGGTGGCGGGTGAGGGCGGTGGACGCCAGGGAGTTGTGGATGGTGAAGGCCACGGTGCCGGGCAGGTAGCGGTCCTCGGACCACTCCACCGGCGCTCCGGCCGGATCCGTGGTGCGCCGCCGTTCGCGCAGCAGCGCGGTCCCGGGCGGGACGTCCAGCAGTGTGGCGTCCTCCGCGTCCGCCAGCACCAGGTCAACGGTGTGGTCGGCGTCCGCGAGCAGGACGCCCTGCTGCTCCAGCTGCTCGCTGACCGAGACCGCGTCCGGCGGGATCGCCGCCACCAGCGCCCCGATCGGGTCCGGGTAGGCGGTCCGCTCCACCATCACCGGTCGGCCGCCGAGGGTCCGCACCCGCAGCACCCAGTGCACGAACGCGTCCTCGGTGAGCCGCAGTTGCGCGGTCTCCTCGGGCTCGGCCGGGCGGCGCTCCTGGCGGTCCACCCGGCCGCCGGGCTCCTCGCCGACCGAGCGCGCCCAGCGGGTGAAGCTCATCAGCTCGGCGAAGCTCTGCAGCGGGGGAGACTCCAGCACCACCCGGCGGGCGCCGCGCCGGGAGGTGACCACGCCCTCGGCCCGGAGCAGCGTCATCGCCTGCCGGACGGTGCCCCGGGAGACGCCGTGCCGCAGCGCCAGCTCCTCCTCGCTGGGCAGCCGGCCACCGGCTCCGTACTCCCCGGACCGCGCGGCGGCGCGGACCTCGGCGGCGAGCAGCCGGTAGCGCGCTGTCTCGGCGGCCATCAGGTGTAGCGGAGGGAGCCGGGGGTGGTCAGCGACTCACCGGTCTCCAGCCAGGTCTTCAGCCCGGAGAGGATCATCGGCCAGCCGCCGTAGAGCTCGTCGTTGGCGCCCTCGCGCAGCTGGTCGTGGGTGAGCAGGAGCCGGCAGGAGTCGCCGACCGGCTCGATCTCCCAGGTGATGCGGGTGCTGCCCTCGCGCTTCACGTCCTCGCTCCAGAGCGCGACCATGGTCTGGACGAGTCGGCGCGGCGGGTCGGCCTCCAGGCCCTGGCACTCACGACGCCAGTGACCGCCCAACCGGGCCGCTACCGCCCCACCGACAAGGTCCTCGCGTTCCTCGACCGTCTGTGACGGTCAACTCGGACCTCGGCCCGAATTTGCAGAGCCCCGGACCGAGCCGACGCCTATCCTTCCTGCGTGCCCGTCGATCAGTACGTCTACTTCGCGTTGTCCAGCCATGTCACCACCGCAGCGGCAATGACCGCGGTCCTCGGGCTGGAACCCGACGAAACGGTCGTCCGCGGCAGCCGCATCCCAGAGCCCAAGGCGATCCCGGTCATGCACCGTTGGAAGATCGTCTGCCGCGAACCGGGACTGTCTGTCGACGAGCAGATCGCCAGTGTGCTTGAACGACTCGCTCCGCACGCTGCGAGCATCGCCGCTCTCGCCCGGCGCCTGGACGCCGAGGATCCTCAAGGTCCGAGCGCCGTCCTTGAGATTGTGCGCTACTTCAACGACGAAACCGGTCGACGGGACCATCCGCTCGGGGACGCCCCGGCCGAGGCCCCGAACCTGTTCGGATGGCATCTTGGCCGCGACGTCCTCGACTTTCTCCACCTCACCGGGTCCGTCCTCGACGTCGATGAGTACGACCTGACCCGGGACTATGCCGATGACGGGTCCGGATCCTGAGCGTCAGACCAGCGATTGCGAGCGCACCTTCGGCATAGTGGCGGGCTCGGCATAGATCAACCCTATGCGGATATCCGCATAGGTCGACGAATTTGGCTACCTCAACTTGGACAAGAAGAGCGCGAAGCTGTTGTTCCAGATTTTCACCGAGAGGGAGGAGCGCAAGGCGACGGCGGTGGCCTCGAACGCGCCCTTCGGGGAGTGGAACAAGACGTTCACCGACCCGCGCCTTTGCACCGCGGTCGCCGACCGGCTCACCTTCAAGTGCACGCTGATCGAGACCGGTTCGGACTCCTACCGCCTCCAAGCCACCGAGGCCGAGCACCAGGCCGAGCAGGACCGGCAGTGACCTGAGCGGGGCCGATCGCCGGCGCCCAGCGCGACCTCGTCACCAGGGCGGCGGACCGGTTGACCAGGAACTGGATCACTCAGCAGATGCGTCCCTCTCTGCAGCACCGTCTCCTGGTGTCGCTGCCGTCGAGGGGAATTGCCCGCCATGATTGAACTCGGACCCGTTGCCTGGCCACCCGCCCCGATCAGGACCGAGCGGCTCGTGCTCCGCAAGTCCGAGGCCCGGGACCGTGCAGCGATCATCGAACTGTTCGCCTCGCCGGAGGTGGGCACCTACATCGGTGGCCCGCAGCCGCGTGACGAGCTTGAGCGCGCGGTGCCTGAGGTTCCCGGGCAGCGCCCAGGCTTTTTCGTGGTCGATCTCGACGGAGCGATGATCGGCATGATCACGCTCGACCGGCGCGACGCAGAGCGCCCAGGTCACATCCGTCCGGAGGCCAGGGAGGCCGAGCTCGGCTACATGTTCCTGCCGCAGGCGTGGGGTTGCGGGTATGCCGCCGAGGCGTGCGGGGCGGCACTCGACTGGTTCGCCGACGCGCTGCCCGGCGAGCCGGTGGTGCTCGACACCCAGACCGCCAACGACCGCGCGATGCGTCTCGCGGCGAAGCTTGGGTTCACCGAGGTGGAGCGGTTCGAGGAGTACGGCGCCGAGCAGTGGTTCGGCGTGTGGTCCTCGGACACGCCGTCCAGTTGAGCTCGTACTCGGCAGCGCGGATGCACGGGGCCACCGTTCGGTCGTCGGCCTCGGCGTCCGCTTGACCTCGTGTCGGCGCCAGCGCCTCCCAACTATCGGTGACAGCCGTCCCGCACTTCGCTGTCACAAGCAGACGGGGCCTGACACGGAGCCGGGTCCACCCACGCCGAGAGCCTGTCAGGGACCCCGGCCGGGGAGGACCCGGTGACCACAACCTATCGGCACGAGCACTCCGAGTGCCGCCGCCACCACCCGCTTGCGCCACAGGCCCATCGGAAGTCACCCGATCGGAGTGGCTCCCAAAGCCACTGCCGATCATGAAGCAGCAGTCATCCCAATGACACCTAGTGCCGCATCAGGCAACGTTCGCCCTGTTGTCGTGTGTGCCGCGACGTGTTGGGATCCGGGGCCAGCACTACATGAGCGACGAGCCAACGGGGCAGGTGGCCCCCGAGCCGGAGCCGGAGGACGAGGAGCCGATGTTCTGCCACCGGACGCATAATTCGCTGCCGCCATCCGGCCCGCTGAGGAGAATGCGTCCATGCATATCCGAACAGCGCGCCTGAACGATCTGCTCGTTCTCCAGGACATCGAGAGGGCTGCCGGGCGGTGCTTCCGAGACGTTGGCATGCCGGAGATCGCCGAGGATGAGCCACTCTCGCTCAAAGAGCTCGCCCGCTACCACGATGCCGGGCTGGCCTGGGTCGCGGCCAACGAGTCCGATGCCCCGGTCGCCTACCTGATCGCCGACCGAATCGGCGGCAACTTCCACGTCGAGCAGGTCTCGGTACACCCGGACAGCGCCCGTCGCGGTGTCGGCCGGTCGCTGATTGACCATCTGGCGGCCTATGCCACGGGAGAGGGAGCACACGCGCTGACCCTCACCACCTTTACCGAGGTCCCGTGGAACGCCCCTTACTACGCACGCTGCGGCTTTCAGCTCATGGACGACACCAGCCTCCCTCCTGGCCTGCGGAAGATCCGGGAAGCTGAAGCGGCGCACGGCCTGGACCGGTGGCCGAGGGCTTGTATGTCCCGGACACTGTGACGTCGCGGGTGGCCGCCGTCGCAGAGCGCAGGCGGCCACAACGCTCCGAGACGCGTCTTAACCGGGCGATCGCTGCGTAAGTGTCGGTCCGTCAAGCTGTACGGATGGCAGAGCGAGTGCGGGTGCGTGAGATCGATGACGGCGAGGGGCGGCGGCTACTGCGGATCACCCGCAGGGGCACGGGGTCGGTGGTGACCTGGCGCCGGGCCCAGATGGTGCTGCTGTCCGCGCAGGGCATGCCCGTGGCGAAGATCGCCGAGGTGACGTTCACCAGCGCGGACCGGGTCCGGGACGTGATCCACGACTTCAACACGGACGGCTTCGAGGCGCTCTACCCGAAGTACAAGGGCGGCCGGCCCAGAACCTTCACCTTGCCCGAGCGCCGGGAGATCAAGAAGATCGCGAAGTCCAAGCCGGCCGAGCACGGACTGCCGTTCTCGACCTGGAGCCTGGCCAAGCTGGCCGACTTCCTGGTCGCCGAGGGGGTGGTCGACGACATCAGCCACGAGGGCCTTCGGGTCCTGCTCCGCGAGGAGGGCGTGTCCTTTCAACGCGTGAAGACCTGGAAGACCTCCCGCGACCCCGACTACGCGGCCAAGAAGGCCCGCGTCGAGCACCTCTACGCGATCGCCGACGGCGAGGTCGTCCCTGAGGCGGGCGAGCCCGAAATCGTCTTCTGCATGGACGAGTTCGGCCCGCTCAATCTCCAACCGCACCCCGGCCGCCAGTGGGCCGAACGCGGCGGCAGACACAAGGACCCCGACCGTGAGCCCCGGCCCCGCCGCCGGGCCACCTACACCCGCCCCGCACGGGGTCCGGCACCTGTTCGCCGCCTACGACCTGGGCAAGGACCAGCTCTACGGGCACATTAAGAAGACCAAGAACCGGTCCAAGTTCTTGGAGTTCTGCCGCTACCTGCGCTCGCTGCACCCGGCGGACGTGCGCATCGCGATCGTCTGTGACAACTACTCACCCCACCTGACCACGAAGCGGTGCCAGCGGGTCGGGACCTGGGCCCCGGCGAACAACGTGGAGATCGCCTACACCCCGACCAACAGCTCCTGGCTCAACCGCATCGAGGCCCAGTTCACCGCCCTGCGCTACTTCGCCCTCGACGGCACCGACCACCCCAGCCACAGGGCCCAGGGCAGCATGATCCGTCGCTACATCATCTGGCGGAACAGGCACGCGGCCGACGAACGCCTCCGCACAATCGTGAACAGGGCGAACGTTGCCTGATGCGGCACTAGTCAGCTTGGTGTGACGGAAGCGGTGGGTATGGCTCAGGCCGACGGGCTTGCCCTTGCTGTCGGTGATCTTCACCGTCTTGCTGAACTCGCGGAGCATCCAGCTGTAGGTGCCGGACGGGTAGGGCTTGTCGCCCTGGCGGTTGCCGGTCCGTTGCATGAACAGGTGTCGCGGGGTGACGCCGGGGAAGTGGTCGCGGATCCACTGCCGCTGTTCCTCGATGACCGCGACGACTTCCCGGTCGACGAGGATGTTGTCCGGCGCGATATCGATCTTGCTCTGTGCGTAGTGAAAGCGGGCGATCTCCTCGCCCTCGGCGGCGTCGACCGCCCGGTCGGGGACCGGGGAGAGGCAGTCGAACAGGCAGGTGCGGATCTCGCTGGCCCGTCGTCCGGTGAGGATCTGCAGCAGGATCATGCGCATGGCCTGCGGGTCGTCGAAGCCTCGGGCGGTGATCTGCTGGCCGTCGCCGCGCGTGATCTGCATGTGCTCGTCGCGGCCCAGGCCGAGCAGGGGCAGGGCGGCGGGGATCTGCGCGAGCGCGTGGTCGTCGACGTAGTGCTCGTCGTTGAGATCTCGCTGGTGCGGGATGCGGGAGACCTGGCGGAACCAGCCCGCCGCATGCGCGTCGGTGACCCGAGACCACGGCTGCGGCCCGAGGACCTGGCGGGCCTCAGCGGGGTTGGCTGCGACGAACGCGAACAGTTCGGCGACGGCCCGCAGGTCGTCATTGACCAGGCGGGGGTGGACGGGCTGTCGGGCGAACCGCTGCTCGGACTGGCGAAGCAGCCGGTTGGCCGGGTCGGCGTCCCAGCGACGGAAGGCGGCTGCCAGTTGGACCGCGTGGGCGGGATCGCCGAGGACGTCCAGCGGGTCGGTGAACGTCGCGAGCCAGCGGTCGAGGCGGACGAGACAGCGCATTCTCTCCTGACTCACCGTCGACCAGCGCAGGACGCCGGCCTCCAGCTGGGTGCCGAGCCACCACTTCGCCGCCTCCCGCAGCCAGGGGTGCGTGATCTTGGAGGGTGAACAGCCGTAGTGGGCTTGGGGTTCGTGCTCCGCCAGCGGGATCCGCGGGTCGCATCGGGGGTGCCACTCATCCAGCGTCCACCAGGGCCCGTCCGTGCAGCGGGCGAGCAGGGCCAGGCGGCTGAAGCGGAAGATCACCCGCAGCCGAGCGACGCTGCCGTGCGGCGGCAGCCGGCCCCAGCGGTTGGCATAGAACCACCGCTGCAGTGCGGCGGCCGTCTCCCAGTCCATTGCGCGGATCGAGGCCGGGAAGGGGTGGTTCTCCCGGATCGCCCGGCGGAAGACGTTCGCGAGCTGGTTGGTGCCCAGCACCGACGAGCGGGTCCCGTCCAGGGCCTGCCAGTGCGACATCCAGGCCAGCTCGGCAGGGATCGGGTCGGGCAGCCCGGTAAGGTCGATGCGGCGGTCACCATTCTCGGTGATCTTTTCCCAGTCCTCGATGCCGTCGCCGATGACCGGCCCCTTCCAGGGCTCGGGCAGCTGGGACCACAGCCGCCAGATCGGATCCTCGCCGCCGAGTGCGTGCAGATGCCGCCGTTCAGCGGTCATCGGTCACCTGCCAGGCGGAGACGTACGACTTCCAGTTCGCCGCGGCCCGCAGGGCCTCGTCCTCGCGGACCCAGCCATAGAGGTCGAGCGTGGTCTGGACGTGTGCGTGCCCGAGCCGGCGGGACACCACCCACTCCGGCGTCCCGGCCAGCAACAACGCGGTCGCGTGGCTGTGACGGAACCAGTGCGGCGTCCACCCCGCCGGCCCGATGCCCTTCTTGCGCAGGGAGGCGGTCTTGTCCCGCACCGTCCCCTCCCGCAGGGCGGCCAGCAGCGGCGGGCGGGTCAGGTTCACCAGCAGCGGCGAGTCCGTGCCGATCCCTGTGCCCAACTCGGCTGCCCGGCAAGCGAGATGGGTCAGGTAATCGGCGAACAGCCTCTCCAGATCAGTGCCGACATAGACCCGCCTCGGGCGCATCATCTTCACCCTCGCCCCGTTCGGGTTGTCCTCGCGCGGCACGATCTCGACATAGGGCGTGCCGCGGCCCATGACGAAGTCGCCGATCCGCAGCCCCAGAGCCTCGCCCAGGCGCATCCCGGTCTCCGCGAGCAGTGCGAACAGCAGCCGATCGCGCAGGTTCCCCGCCCACTCGCCGATCGAGGCGTCCGGCACCGCGCAGCCGTCCAGGATCGCCTGGATCTCGGCCGGCAGCAGCAGGGGCGGCCGTCCACGATGACGGTGGCGTCGGACACGGACCAACGACGAGGACCCCGGCGCGGCGCGGGCGTCCAGGTGTGCGAGCAGTCCGCGGGAAGGAGTCCGACGCGGGGCCCCGCGCATCAACCGGCCCGCAACCGGCACCGAGAAGACCGCCTCCTGCCAGCGATAGAACGAGATCAACGCGGCCAGCCTCGCCTCCAGGGTCTCCGGCGCGGGTGCTTCCTCGGGCTCGACCAGGGCGTGCTCGACGGTGCGGCCGTTGCGCAACCAGGCCAGGAACCCGGCGACCGCCGGGACCCCGAGCTCGCCCCACCTCGCGGTCTCAGCGCGCTGTTCGAGGAACGTCCACCACTGGGCCAGCGAGGTCGCATAGCCGCGGACGGTGTTCGGCGACCACAGATGCCGGTGGGCCTCCAGCCACTCCTCGACCGGGGGGCGACCGTCCGGTACTTCTCATCGATCACGGTCCACGTCCGCTGCCCGCTGGAGGGCAGGACCGCCAAGCTGTGAGCCACTGATGCGATTCCGTCTCGTTGAAGAACTCCCGCTGATAGCACTTCAACAACGAACCGTCGAGGCTCCGGTCACGCTCGTCACAGACATAGAAGACAGGGGCTCAAGCACCGTTGATAACGGCCAGCCCACAGATGGTGCTGATCCTGTGGTGCCTTGAGCGAAGGCGCCGAAGCAGAGCCTGCATCTCCAGATCGCGCCCCAGTAGAGGGCGCACTGTCGTAATTCTCAAGCCCCGATGCAATTTTCCTGAAAGTCACCATTTCGCGCCTACCGGCTCGCCGGGAAGGTTATTCAGAACCCTTCGCGGTGGTCTGAACCGCTGTGGGGTGGCCTGGACCGGTTCGCGCTGGCTGGCGGTGGCGCGGACGTGACCGGTCCCCTCGGCGTAGCGTGCGAGGTGACACCCATCAGCACGAGCGCGCGGGGGGACCGATGCGCTTCCACCGTACAACCGGCCTGAGCCCGCATCAGCTGGACGTCCTGCTTTCCCGTGTGGAGCGGATGATCCCCGACTGGGACAAGCCGACGGGCCGTCCGCACGCGCTGCCGCTGTGGAAGGCGGTGGTCGTGCTCTGCTTCCTCCTGCGACACAACAACGCGCAGGTCCTGGCCGCCGAACTGTTCGAGATCTCCCAGCCCACGGTCTCGCGCTACAGCACCCGGTTACGCCCCGTGGTGCGCGACGCGATCAAGGAGTTGGGGTTCGGGCTCGCCCGGTTACCCCGGGACGAGCCGGTCCTGGTGGACGGGTTCCTCGCCGAGTGCTGGGACTGGAAGGCCGCTGAACAGCTGTTCTCCAAGAAGCACATGCAGTCCGGGCACAACGTCCAGGTCGTCTCGGACACCCGGGGCCGGCTGCGGGAGGCGGGGGCGCCGCTGCCAGGGGCCCGCCACGACGCCTTCGCCTATGTCGCCTCGGGCATCAAAGCGAAGATCCAAAAGTACCGCCACCGGCTTGGCGACAAGGGCTACCAAGGCAGCGACCTGCTCACCCCCTACAAGAAGCCGCCGCACCGCAAGCTGACCGAGGTGGAGAAGGCGAGCAACCGGGCGCACTCCCAGATCCGCTCTGCCGTCGAACGCTGCATCGGCCACCTGGAGAACTGGAAGATCCTCGGCGGCTGCTACCGCAGCCCCCTCGACCGCTTCCCCGAGACACTCGACACCGTCGTCCAACTCGAACTCCTACGGACCTACGAACCCGCCTGACCCAGGATCACGCCAGCGCGAACCTCATGATCGACAGAGTTCTGAATAACCTTCCAGGTTTGAGTCGAAGGACTCCGAGCGACGGGACGTGCGTCCCTGCGGATGGAAAGAAGCGCCTCAACCGTCGGATCTCCTGCCCGCCCTCCCTCGTTCGCGGAGGCCAAGGCCCGGGGCGCGGCGCTGGTGCCGGTCCCGGCGAACGCGGGGGCCACGGTGGCGATCGGGTCGGCGGCCGTGGCGGTGGCCGTGCAGGTGCCGGCAGAGTTCATCAGGGCAGGATCTTTCGCCAGAAACGGCGACCCACAGATATCCGGTGGGAGGCATTCCGGAACCCTCGCACGATCTCAGCATCACGCCCCACCCCCAGCCGACTGCTCATGCCCCCCACCGAACGGCGTGGACCCAACCCCGCCGAACGGGCGAGGCGGGCGAAGTCGCGGCCCTCGGTGTGGCAGGGCCTCGGCTGGGCACTCCAGCAGGACTTCGGTATTTTTCCTGGTCAGGGGCTTGCGCGGTGAGTGTAGTGGGTGGGTAGTGCGTCAGGGGCGGGCTTGATGGGAGCGCCCCTCGATCGTGTGCAGCCGGCGCTGACAGTGGCAGCGCCGGGCGACGGCCTGGCGTCTGCGGCGCCAGGTTGACCAGTTCAGTGCGTGCGTACGGGGCGAGCACCGTGGCGGACGCGGGCCGCAGGCGCGGCCAGCTGCCCGGAGTCTGCGGCTCTATCCGCAGTTCCCCGGCCTCGCGTGGGAAGACGTCCGCGTCGTCCAGGTAGAAGCCGGTGCGCATCAGATCCGAGCCGAACCCTACGCGTCCCTGCAAGCTGGTCGTGGCGATCAGGCCCAGCGCCGACAACAGATGCGGGTGGCGGGTACGGTCATGAGCCGTGTGCTGCTTGGGTTCTGACGGGACCGGCTGGAAGAGGCCAGCTCATGTGCCGGACTGGCCTCCTGCGGTCGGTGCGAGGACCTCGAAGTGTGCGGCGGCGAAGCGGCGGCCGTTGACCTGGAGCTGGAGTTCGTACGCTCCGGGGGTGATCTTCGTGGTGGCTGTCGAGCGCAGCCGGCTGCTTGGCGAGGGTCAGGGTGTCGCCGGCCTCGGCTGTGGCCCGGGTGAGGAAGGGGACCTTCTCGCTGCGTGCTCCTTTTAGCGTGTTGGAGGAGATCACGTAAGTCACGTGCAGCGGCACCCGTGCGACCTGCGCGGCGCCCGGTGATTGGCCGGGTGCGGACAGGGGCAGGATGACAGGATGGGAGATCGTGACGGGGTGATCCGCGACGGCGCGCGGCCGGTCGCACTCGTGACGGGCAGTTCGCGGGGACTCGGCAGCGCCATCGCCCGCCGGCTTGCCCGGGACGGGTACGCGGTCGCCGTCAACGGGCTTCCCGGCCCACCGAACGACGGACACGTTCGGCAGGTTGCGGACACCATTCGCAGCGAGGGTGGGGTCGCCGGCGCTTTCTGCTTCGATGTGACCGACGAGCGCCAGGTCGCCGCGCTGGTGGCCGCGATCACCCGTGAGCTCGGCCCGGTCCAGGCGTTGGTGCTGAACGCGACCGGACCACAGCCCGAGGCTCCGCTGAGCGAGGTGGACTGGCGGCAGCACCTGGATCAGCTCGACTTCTTCGTCAAGAGTCCGGTACTCCTGGGCCGCGAAGTCATCCCCGGGATGCGGGCGCGGCGGCACGGCCGGATCGTACAGATCGATTCCGAAGTCGTCGACCGGCCACCTGTCGGCAGGTCCGCCTACGCCACCGCCAAGAGCGCGCAGATCGGCCTCACCCGCAGCTGGGCCCGTGAACTGGCGCCCTTCGGCATCACGGTGAACACGGTGGCGCCCGGGTTCATCCCCGTCGAGCGGCACGCCGACGTCGCGGCGCAGGTCAAGGACGCCTACCTGGCCTCGGTGCCCGCAGGCAGGATGGGCACACCGGAAGACATCGCCCACACGGTCGGCTTCCTGGTCTCTCCGGGCGCAGGCTTCGTCACCGGTCAGCGCCTCGTCGTGGACGGAGGCCGCGCGCTGAACAGCTGACGACCACCGCGCTGCGGTGGTCGCAGGACGAACTCACCGCCCTGTACGCGCAATTGTGCGGCGCTCCGTGCTCCCTGGCTTGCGCGGGACACGGCCTCGGCGCGCTCGGCGTCGGACGCGCTGTTCGGCAGGGCGTGTGTGCGCCCTGCCGCGACGGATTCGCCGGTGCGGATGAACCGGTCGGCCCGGTCAGGCCTGCCGGACGACCGGCACCGCGCCATGGCCGTTCCTTCGCGCGGACCGGTGGGCCAGCCCCGGCGAGGGCCCGGTGCCCACCACCCGGTCCCGGTCGATCGCCACCCATGTCCCCTCGGTGACCCCCATGTCGAGCACGACCCGGCCGGCGGCCTCCAGCACTGCGAGGCGGTCCACCGGCGCGGTGACGACCGGCGCGCCCGAGCGCCACTCCAGCACGGAGCGCTCCCGGCGCCCCAGCCGTCGCCAGAGCAGGTACTGGCCGACGATGACCGGGCCGAGCACGGTGAGCAGCGGGACGGTGGTTCCGAGCACGTTCAGCCAGAAGAGCAGGGCCACCACGGCGGTCACCGCGATCCCGGCGACCGCCGCCACCTGACCGGCCAGCCGGCCGAAGGCCTTGGCCGCAGTCAGCGGGAACAGCAGCAGCATCAGCAGGTCGCCCAGCCCGATCGAGACCGGCGCCCGGCCCTGGGCGATGACCAGCACCGGGGCGAACGGCAGCCCCTGGACCTCGGTGGCGAACCTCGTCATCACCGTGGTCAGCCCGGTCGCGACCAGGTCGTACCCGGTGAGCAGGAACGCGAACGCGGCCAGCTGACCGGCCCGGATGCCGCCCTGCGCCCAGAGGTTGGCGACGCCGACCACGGCGATGGTCAGCACCGCGTCGCTCAGCCCGGCGGTGAGTCCGGGCCGGTGCAGCAGCCAGGCCGCAGCGGTCGCCCCGCACAGGACGACCCCGGAGGCCAGCGCGGCCCGGCCGCCGATGAAGGGGGCCAGGGTCAGCTGGACGGCGGAGAGCATGACCACGCCGAAGATGGTCGCCACCACGTCTCGGGGCAGCGACAGGTAGCCCAGCGGGGCGACGATCAGGATCACCGACATCACCACGATGTCGGACCGCTGGTAGGTGCCGATGGGCGGCCGGGGCAGCTCGACCCGGGCGAAGTAGGCCGAGGCGGCGGTGATCAGCAGGGCGACGAAGACGGTCGCTGCGGCGAGGGGGAGTGGTCCAGGGGTCATGTCCGGCTCCCGGTGAGCGTGTTGTTCCGGGCGGAGAGTTCGAAGGTGTGCTCGCGCAGGTCCGCCCGCAGCGGAACGGTGGTGGGCAGGTCGGCGACGTCCTCGTGCAGGACGATGCCCGCGAGCGGCAGGCCCAGCAGGGTCGCGCGGTCCTCCAGCCGTCCGAGCAGCGCCGGCGTGGCGCGGTCCACCGCCACGTGCAGCAACGGGCCGCCGCGGTCCTCGACCAGGCTGTACCGGGCGGGCAGGGGCACCGCCCGCTCCGACTCCAGCAGTTCCAGCACGGACCGGGTCGGCACGTCGAGGCTGAGCGGACCGGAGAACCGGCCGATGACGTCCGAGCTGGCCAGGATGTCCGCGAACTCGCAGGTCGGCGCGGTCTCCGGGACTCGCACCAGGTCACCGGTGACATAGCGCAGCAGCAGGGTGCACCGGCGGTACTGCGAGTACGGCGTGATCACCAGGGTGGCGATGGCGCCCGGCGCGGCCGGCTCCAGGGTCTGCGGGTCCAGTAGTTCGACATGGCCGAACTCCGCCGGATAGTGCAGATGCCGTTCGGTGCAGTAGGCGGCGCCGACCGGCATGATCTCGGTCATCAGGTAGGCGCTGCTGACCTCCGCGCCGAAGGCCTCCTGGGCCCGGAGCCGCAGCGCTTCGGTCAGTACCTCGCCGCCCACCTGGATGGATTCGAGGCCGAAGTCTGCGGCCTTCCAACCGTCCCGCTCCGCTGCGGCGACCAGCGCCGCGAGATAGGAGGCGGAGCCGGTGAGCATGGTGATCTGCGGTGACTTGCCGGGCAGGTTGAGCGGCGCGGCGAGGCGTTCCAGGGCCAGCGCCGGGTCGATGGTCCCGAGCTGGACCAGGGCCGCGCCGATCCGGCGGGTGGACTCCGCCACCACCAGCAGCGGCAGCGTCGCCCGGGAGGACGTGGCATGGCCGATGACGTGGCGCGGCCGCAGGCCCTCCGTGATCCCGAACGCCACGGTGCTGAGCGCGACGATTATCTCCAGCTCGTCGGCGGAGAACCAGACGGTGGTGGGACTCCCGGTGGTGCCGGTCGTGGATGCCATCAGCACCGGATTGGACTGCGGGGACACGAACGCCGCGGGCATGCCGCGCAGCGCCCGCTTGGGCGTCACCGGCACCTGCTGCTGCCAGCTCTCCAGGGTCAGCTCTTCGGGCCGTACCCCGGACACCTCGAACAGCTGGCGGTAGTAGGCGGTCCGGGTGGCCGAACGGGCCGTCGCCCGGAGGCTGCGGGTCGTCATGGTCCGTCGTACCTCGGGGTCGACGGCGCCCTGCTGGCCGGGGAGCAGCGCCGAATCGTCGCCCGGCGCGCCGAACTCGTCCAGCGTGGCGACGAGGTCACGGGAGATCCGGGTCAGCACCTCGGGGCGGACCCGGCCGAGTACGGCGTCCACGCCGTATCGCATCTGGTTGAACGCACTTCCGAACACAGGGAGCCCTTCGACCGAGGTGGGTGGGTCCGGGTCGGGCCGGTGGGCCCGACCCGGGCCCGCGACTGACTAGCTGTGGATCGGCATGAACATCGCACTGGTCAGCGTGGAGATGGCGTACTTCGCGTAGTGCCGGACCGTCTTGGCCATGGCCTGCTCCTTCGGTTGGCGGCGGCCGAGCGGGGCCGGATGGCTCCGCCTCGGTGGTCCGCCGAACTGGGCCCATCCTCGTCGAGAGCGACCGGACGCCTCCATGGCGTCCGGTTGGCGTTTACCTGGTGTTCGGAGCAACGGGCGGGCTACGCTGGGCCAACGGGGCGTGTCGGGGCTTCACAGCAGAGGAACGGCTGTGAACGGCCCGGCGATTGTGTTTGGAGACGAACGTGGCCATGGACTTCGGGTCGTTGCTGCGGGAACACCGACTGCGGGTGGGTTGGACACAGGAGCAACTGGCGGAGCGGTCAGGGGTTTCGGCGCACGCGATCAGCGTGCTCGAGGCCGGGCGGCGCACGCCCCGGCTCGCGTCGGCCTCCCGCTTCGCGTCGGCGCTGGGCCTGGACGCGTCCGCCCGTGAGCAAATGCTCGCGTCGGCCTCCGGGAGTTCCGCCGGGCCGGCCGCCGCTGCGACCGGGGCTCCGGTTTCCGGCACCGGCGGCATTCCCCCGGCCGAACCCGTCCGTTCCCCCCAGCGCCATCAACTCCCTTGTGACACACGTCTGTTCACCGGCAGGTCCGAGGAACTCGGTCAACTGCTCGCGCTGGCAGGGGCGGTGCCCGGGCACAGCGACGCCGGGCTGGTGGTCATCTCGGCGATCGACGGGATGGCCGGGGTCGGCAAATCCGCCCTGGCGATCCATGCTGCGCACCGGCTGTCCGAGGCCTTCCCCGACGGGCAGTTGTTCATCGACCTGCACGGTCACACCACCGGGATGGCGCCACGGACCGTCAGTGACTCACTGGCGTGGCTGCTGCACGCCCTCGGGGTACCGCCGCAGCGCCTCCCCGAGGACCTGGGCGCGCGTGCCGCGATCTACCGTGACCGGTTGGCCGGCACCAGAACCCTGATCGTCCTGGACAACGCCGCCAGCACGGCCCAGGTCCGCCTGCTGTTGCCGGGGACTCCGGGCAGCCTGGTCATGGTCACCAGCCGCCGCCGCCTCACCGGATTGGACGAGGCCCACAACCTCACGTTGGGCACCCTCCCGCAGGCCGAGTCCATCACCCTGCTGCACCGGGCGGCCGGCCCCGGCCGGATTCCGGCGGACTATCCCGCCGCCGCCGAACTCGTGTCCCTGTGCGGGCAGATGCCGCTGGCCGTGCGGATCACCGCGGCGCGGCTGCGCCATCACCAGGGCCTGTCCGTCGACGACGTGGTCGAGCAACTGCGCGACGAGCAGGGCCGACTCGAACGGTTGCAGGACGATGACCGCGACCTCACCGTGATCTTCGAGTCGTCCTACGCGCACCTGCCCTGCGCGGAGCAGCACCTGTTCCGGAGCCTGGCCCTGGTGCCAGGACCGGACTTCGACGCCTACGCCGCCGCCGGCCTGCTCGGCGCCGACCACCGCACCGCCGAGCACCTGCTGGAATCCCTCCTGGAGCACAACCTGCTGATCCAGCGCAGCCCCGGGCGCTACCGCTTCCACGACCTGGTCCGGCTCTACGCCCGGACGCTGAACTGCGGTGACCCCGAGCAGCAGGCGGAGCGCGAGATCGCCCGCGAGCGCCTGCTCGACTACTACCAGCACGCCGCCCGTGCCGCCGACGGCCGTCTCGGCCGCCGGCCCCGCCCGGCCCCGGGGCCGGCCGCACCGCCGACCGCGTCCCCAGGTGCGGGCAGGCCGCAGCACCAAGGCGGGCCGCAGTACGAGGACGCGCCGCAGTACCAAAACGGCTTGCAGTACCAACGCGGGTTGCGGGCCGAGGCACCCCCGTTCGCCGACCGGTCGGCCGCGCTGGCCTGGATGCGAACCGAGCGGGACAACCTGCTGGCCTGCACCGATCCGAAGGGCTTTCCGACCGGTCCGGCCCGGCTGATCGCGCTCGCCTCCGCCCTGGCGGCCTTCCTCCAGCAGGACGGCCCCTGGCCGCAGGCGGTCGAGTTGCACCGGTCGGCCGTGGCCGCCGCGCGGGAGTGCGGCGACCGCCGGGGCGAGGCCGCCGCCCTCAGCGACCTGGGCCGGGTGGCCTATCTCGCCGGTGACTTCGCCGACGCCGTCCTTCTGCAGGAAGCTTCCCTGACGATCCATCAGCAGCTCGGCGACCGCAGGGGCGAGGCGGACGCCCTGTGCGACCTGGGCCGGGCCCGGCACGCGACCGGCGAGTTCACGGTCGGGGTCGACCTGCTGCGGCAGGCACTGACGATCTATCAGGACAGTGCGGACCGCCACGGTGAGGCGCTGGCCCGGCACGATCTGGGCCGGATGCGGCTGATGGCCGGCGACATCCCGGACGCCGTCCGGCTGCAGGAACAGGCACTGGAGGTGTTCCAACAGCTCGGTGACCGGCTGGGCGAGGCCAACGCGCTCTGCGACCTGGGCCGGGCCCGGCACTCAACCGGGGATTCGGCGGCGGCGGTCGGTCTGTTGAGGCAGGTGCGGGAGATCTTCCGCGAGCTCGCCAACCGCCAGGGCGAGGCAAACACGCTCTGCGACCTGGGCCATGTGCACCACGAGATCGGCGACCACCTGGAGGCGGCCGAGCTGCAGGGCCAGGCCCTGGCAATCTTCCGGGACCTGGGCAACCGCCACGGCGAGGCCAATGTCATGCACGAACTCGGCCGCATCCGGCTGGCGGCGGGAGAGCAGGACGATGCGGCCGTCCTGCTGCGCGGGGCGCTGGCGATCTTCCAGGACCTGGGCAACCGGCACGGCCAGGCCAACGCCCAGCTCGACCTGGGCCTGGTCCGGCAGACCACCGGAGATTCCGAGGAGGCCGCCGAGCTGCTGGACCGGGCCCTGGCGACATTCCGGGATCTGGGCAGCCGCCAGGCCGAGGCCGAGGCACTCAACTGCGTCGGTGACCTGGTGGCCGAGACCACGGGACCGCGCGAGGCGCTGGTCCTGTACCAGCAGGCCGCGGCCATCGCCGGTGAGATCTGCAGCCCGGTGCAGCACGCCAGAGCCCTGGAGGGCATCGCCCGCTGCGCGGAACGGCTCGGTGACCGCGCCACCGCCGTCGCCGACCTGAGCCGGGCCGTAGCCGTCTACCACTCCGTCGGAGCCCCGCAGGCAGCCTCCGCAGCCGCCCGCCTGGCCTCCCTGGAGGCCACCACCGCAATCCCCGTGCCCGACTTCCGAGGCGTTGACGAGCAGGTGTCGCCTGCGGCGTCGTAGCCGTGACCGGGCGGCGGCTGCGGTCTCGGCCGGCGGCTCCTGGCAGGGGCCATGGCTCGTCGGGTCACTGCCGCGCCGCCCGGGGAGGGAACCAGTCCCGGGGCGGCGCGGTCCCTTCGGCCCAGCCCTGGGAAAGCTCCGGAGGGACGCCGTCGACGGCGCTGCCGGTGGGCGCGGGGCGCGGGGGCACGGTGCCGTTGCCGATCGGGACGGGCTCAGCCCCGGGGCTCCGGCCCCCGGTCGCGGTAGGGGCCGGTCGAACCGCGCACGACCAGCTCGGGTTGGAACATCAGCTCACCGACCGGGACCTGGCGGTCGGCGAGCAGGCCGACCAGGGCGCGGGCGACCGCGCCGCCGAGGCGGTCGATGGGCTGGCGCACGGTGGTCAGCGGCGGATCGGTGAACTCCAGCATCGGACTGTCGTCGTAGCCGATCAGGGAGACGTCGCGGGGGACCTCCAGCCCGTGGCGCCTGATCGCGCGGATGGCGCCGAGGGCCATCTGGTCGCTGGCCGCGACGATCGCGGTCACGCCGAGGCGCAGCAGATGGTCGGCGGCGAACTGGCCGCCCTCGACGGAGTAGCTCTGGCGGACCACCAGTCCCTCCGCGTCGGCCAGGCCCAGCTTGGCCGAGGTGGCCAGGAACCCGGCCACGCGCCGGTCCGAGGGCTTGTTGCCCTCGGGACCGGCGGCCAAGCCGATCCTGGTGTGCCCGAGGGCCTGGAGGTGCCGGACGGCCATTTCGCCGGCGCTGACGTCGTCGGTGGAGAACGCCGCGCCCTCGACGCCCTCGAACAGGCCGTTGACGCACACGTAGGGCACCCGGCGGCCGGCCAGTAGCGCCGTGAGTTCCGGGTCGAAGCTCTCCAGGGTGTTGCTGGCGGAGCAGAACACGATGCCCGCGGCGCCGATGTCGAGCAGCGACTTGAGGTAGTCGCGCTCCTGGACCCCGCCGGGCAGCGACGGGCAGATCATCGCCCGCAGTCCGTGCGGGGCGAGTGCCAGGCCGATCCATTCCGCCAGCGCGGCGAAGACGGGTGTGGACAGGCCGGGTGTGATCACGCCGACGATGCCTTCCACGCTGCTGGTGCGCTCGTACCCGAGCTCGGCCATCGCGCGTTCGACGGCCTCGCGGGTCTTCTGCGACACCCCGCTCTTGCGGTTCATCACGCGGCTGACCGTGGCGACACTCACCTCGGCGAGGCGGGCGACCTCGACGATCCCGACCTTGTCCTGCTCCATCACAACCCCACTCACTCTTTCTCTCTTCAACTGCCGTCGTGTCACACGGTGTCACGGACCGCGTTGCTCTATGCGGCACACGCCGTGGGGCGGCACCGGGATCGAGGTGATTCCGGCGGTCAGTTCCCTGGTGCGGCGGCCGACCGGGTTGCCCTGGCAGTCGTGCACCTCCACCTGGGCGCGCCGTGGCGGGCCGGTCACGTCGAGCAGGATCCGGTCCGTGCCGGTGGCGTTGACGACGACCAGGTCTGCTGCGGTCCCCGGGCCGACGGCGACCACTGCCTGGGTATAGCAGGTGACCACCTCCAGGCCGCCGCCGACCCCGGTGACCTGTGGGTAGAGTTCGTCGGGCCGACCGGGTTCGAGGTGCCCGCCGGTGAGCGCGGGGCGGAGCTCGCGCCAGGTGGACAGCCAGAACGCCAGGGTCCTTCGGTGTTCGGCAGGCAGCAGCGCCAGCCTGGTGGAGATCTGCGGGACCGCGTGCCAGGCGCCGTGGAACTGGCGGGCGAGGACCTGGGGTGCGGCCTGGTGGTCCCACATGATCATGTCGGAGTGGACCGCGCCGCCGGGCGCGAGCAGCGCGATGTCCAGGGTCCTGATCCGGTTGGCGACCGCGTCGGCGGGGCAGTCGGTGGCGCGCAGCGCGTTCCCGAACGCGGTCATCGCCGGACCTGTGTAGCGCTGCCGGAGTTCGATCACGAAGTCGTCGCCGCGCAGTCGCCGGAGCGCGTCGCGGAGCTCGCCCAGCATGGCCGCCATCGCCGCGCCGATGTCGGGCAGGTAACCGTCGTCGCTGCCTGGGGGCGCGGGGGCGCTGACCGCGGGGTCGGTGGCTGGAGGGGCGCTGAGCGCGCGGGCGCTGACCGCGGGGTCGGTGGCTTCGGGGTCGGTTGCGCCCGCGTAGCTCATGGCCTCGTCGAGGAAGTCGATCTTGAGTCCGTCCAGCCCGAACTCCTCCACCAGGCCGGCGCAGGTGGCCACGACGTGCCGGCGCACCCGGGCGTGGCGCGGGTCCAGGACCCGGCAGTCCAGCGTGTGGTCGCGGTGCGGGGCGAAGCCCGCCAGCAGCCGGTACGCGTCGGAGCGTTCGCCGAGCAGGAGCGGCGCGACCCAGGCCACGTAGCGCAGACCGAGCCCGCGCACGGCCTGGACGTGGGCCTTGAGGTCGGGGAACTTGGCGGGGTCCGGCTGCCAGTCGCCGCAGCCGGAGTAGCCGCGCCCGTGGCCGCCCCGCTGCCAGCCGTCGTCCAGGAACAGCTGCCCGAAGCCGAGTTCGGCCGCGAGCGCGGCCTCCTCGGCGACCTCTTCGGCGCTGACGTCCTGGGTGAAGGCGTACCAGGTCGAGTAGACCGGCGTGCGGGCGAAGTCGGGCGTGGGCATCGGCCGGCCGCCGGGCAGTTGCGCGAACCAGCTGCCGAGGTCGCGCAGGGCTGCGGCCACCGTGCCCCCGTCGGGGGCGAGTCGCAGGCGGAGGGTCTGGTCGGGGTCGAGCGGCAGGCGCAGCCAGACGCCGAACTTCTTGTGCTCCTCCGAGACGCCGAACCGCAGCGCGGTCTCGGCGACGGTGCGGTCCGCCGCGAAGGCGAGCATCGTGCGGCCTGCCGTGTCGTACAGGCAGCCGACGGGTGCGGAGTTCACCAGCGAGACCGTGCGCCACCGGGACCAGTCGGCCGGCAGGGTCCGCTCCCATCCGGCGTCGGGGTGCCAGAATCCGGCGGCGTCGCCGAGACGGGTCTCCAGTCGGATGGTCACCACCCCCGGCCGCCGTCCGGTGACCGTCACCTGGGCGCCACCGGCGCCGCTCTCCTCGGCGGACAGTTCGGCGGCTCCGGCCTCGGCCAGCAGGGTGACCGTGGTGCCGCCGGCGGACCAGGTCTGCTCGGAGGCGGCCCACTGCCGGGTGTCGAAGGTCGGCAGGGCGGCCGGGATGCTCGTTCCGGAATCCACGCAGGGCCTCTCGTCGGGGGCGCGGGCGGTCATTGCTTGACCGCCCCGCCGAGCAGTCCGGAGACGAACTGCCGTTGCAGGAACAGGAACAGGATCGCCATCGGGACGGCCGAGATCGCGGTGCCGGTCAGCAGCTGGCCGTAGTCGACGTCATAACTGCCGTCCAACGAGGCCAGCGCCACCGGCAGGGTGTACGACGCCTGGTCCCGCAGGACGACCAGCGGCCACAGGAAGCTGTTCCACTGGAACAGGAACAGGAACAGTGCCAGGGCGGCCAGCGCGGGCCGCATGACCGGCAGCGCGATCCTCATGAACAGGGACAGCTCGCGGCAGCCGTCGATCCGTCCTGCCTCCAGCAGCTCGTCGGGCAGGGACTTCATGGACTGGCGCATCAGGAAGATGCCGAACGGCAGCGCGAGGTTGGGCAGCAGTACCGCCTGGTAGGTGTTGAGCCAGCCCAGGTCCAGCATCATCTTGAACAGCGGCACGATGGTGATCTGGGTCGGTACGACCAGGGCCAGGAGCAGCACGCCGAACAGCGGGCCGCGCCCGCGGAAGCGGTACTTGGCGAAGCCGTAGCCGGCCAGCGTGCACACCACGCTGCCCAGCACCGTGTACGCCACGGCCAGGGTCACCGAGTTCAGCACCACCTGGCCGAAGTCCACGGAGCTCTGCAGGTGGCCGAGGTTGGCGCCCAGCTCACCGCCGGGCAGGAGCTCGGGAGGTGTGCTGACGATGGCGTTCGAGCTGTGGGTCGCGGCGACGGTCAGCCAGTACAGCGGCGCGACGGTGAAGGCCAGCAGCAACAGCAGTGCGCCGGTGAGCAGGACCTGGCCTCGGCGCGAGGCCTTGAAGGCGGGGCCGGAGCGGGCCATCAGTCCTCCTCCTTGGCGAGTCTGACCTGGATCAGGCCGAAGACCGAGATGATCAGGACCAGGGCGTAGCCGATCGCGCAGGCGTAGCCGAAGTCGAAGTAGCGGAATCCGGTCTGGTACATGTACAGGGCGATCGTCTCGGTGGCGTTGTTCGGGCCGCCGCCGGTCATGATGTAGGGCTCGTCGAACAGTTGCAGTGTGCCGATGGTCGACAGGACGACGGTCAGCACCAGGGCCGGACGCAGCCCGGGCAGGGTGACGTGCCAGAACCGGCGCAGCGGGCCCGCGCCGTCGACGGCTGCGGCCTCGTAGTGCTCGTCGGGGATGCCCTGCAGCCGCGCCAGGTAGATCACCGCGTTGTATCCGGTGTAGTGCCAGGTCAGGGCCAACATGATGGACACCCGCGCCCAGAACGGGTCGGTCAGCCAGTGCACCTTCGGCAGGCCGACGGTGGACAGCAGCCAGTTGACCGCACCGTTGTTGTCGCTGAGCAGGACGCCCATCAGCAGGCCGTAGGTGACCAGAGCGGTCACCACCGGCAGGAAGAACCCGAGGCGGAACAGCGGCTTCCAGCGCAGCAGCGCCGAGTTGAGCGCGACGCTCAGGCCCACGGCGAGCGCGAGCATGATCGGCACCTGGACGACGAGGATCGTCAGGGTGTTGCGCAGGGCGGTGAAGAACAGCGGGTCGTGCAGCAGCCGCCGGTAGTTGCCGAGCCCCGTCCAGGTCTGAATCGTCCCATCGGTGTGATAGAGGCTCAGGACGAACGACCAGGCGATCGGGTAGAGCTGGAAGCAGGCGAACAGGGTCAGGGCCGGGAGGATGAACAGGTACGGCGCCAGCCGCCCGTACCGCCGAGGTCGGCGGGGGCCGCGCCCGCTCCGGGCGCCAGGCTCTTCGGGGCGCGTCCTGGCCGGCACGGGCGCCTCGACGTGCGCCTCGACGTGCACCCCGGTCATGACTGGGAACGGCCGGTCTGTGCGGCGAGTTGCGCCGCAGCGCTCTTGAGCACCGCCGCCGGGTCGGCGCCCTGCTGGAGCACCTGGGTCTGCGCGTCGTCGATGAGCTTGAGGGCGCGGGCGTAGTCCGAGGTGTAGTTGGTGGGGTAGGACGGCTTGGACAGCTCGTCGATGAACACCTCGGCGTACTTCTGTCCGCCGAAGTACGGGTCCGCGACGTGGAACACCGGGTCGGCGTAGGCGTCGAGCAGCGCCGGGAAGATGCCCTTCGCCTTGAAGACGGACACCTGCGAGGAGGGCCGGGTCAGCATGAACTCGGCGAACGCGAATGCGGCCCGCTGGTTGGGGCTGGTCCCCGCCACGGCCAGGTGCGTGGAGTTGACGATCGCCGAGCGGGAGCCGCCGGCGGTCACCGACGGCGGGAGCATCAGTCGCCAGTCGCCGCGATCGGCCGGCGCGAGGGTTTCCAGATAGCCGCCGTACCAGGCGGGATCCGGGCACACGGCGACGTCGCCGTTCTTGACGGCGGAGTCGTAGCCGGTCGAGCCCGGTGAGCCCTGCGCGTCGAAGACCAGGCCCGCGTCGCCGAGCTGCTTGACGATGGTCAGCGCGGTGACCGCCTCGGGCGTGTTCAGGGTGATCCTGCCGCTGATGTCGAAGTAGAAGGAGTCCTGCAACTGGAGCAGCAACTGGAAGAGGTTGGCCGAGTCGGCCTGGGAGGCGGACTTGTCGATCGCGAGCAGGGCCACGCCGGTCCGCGCCTTGATCTCCTTGCCTGCGGCGATCACGTCGTCCCAGGTCTGCAGGGAGGTCGCGTCGACGCCTGCCTTCTGGAACAGGTCCTCGCGGTAGAAGAACCCGCTGGCGTTGGCCTCCCAGGGCAGCGCGTACACCTTGGGGCCGCGCGACACGGTCTCCCACAGCCCGGGGGCGAACGCGCTCCGGTACTTGTTCGCGCCGAGCCCGGACAGGTCCGCCAGGCCGTCGGGGAACTTCTCGATGTAGCTCGGCAGGTAGTCCACGCCTAGGTGCAGTACGTCCGCCAGGCCCGAACCCCCGGCCTCCATGGCAATGGTGATCTTGTCCCAGATCGCCGGATTGCCGATGTCCTGGACGCTCACCTGCACGTGCGGGTAGACGGCGTTGAACTGTGGGACGAGTGCCTTCAGTTCCGCCGCGGGGTTGGCCCAGCTCCACACGGTGATCGATCCGGAGGGCGCGCCCGAGGCCGAACCGGCCGAGGAGGTGTTCTTGGCACCCCCCACCGTGCCGCAGCCCGCCAGCGCGCCGACCCCGCCCGCGGCGACCGCCGCGGCACCGAACACCTTGAGGAAGCCCCGGCGACTCGGGTCGCCCATCCCGCTCTGTCTCATTGTCCAACCACCTCTGCCCTGACGGCGTCGACCTGCCCGGACCACAGGCAGACCCGCCCACGTCGTGGTCGCCGTGGGCCGGAGCCCGGGGCGACCGCCGCGGCACGAGCCGCGGCAGACGAGACAGTAGCCACTTCAGGATCATCAACACAAGGATTTTCACTCCGTTTTCGTAAACGAGACTGAAAATACTTTGCTGTGCGGTGGATGCCTGCCGGGGCCGCCGCCCGCCGCCCGATCCTGCGGCGCCGGGGGTCCGAAGCGGGGCCCGGACATCAGGCGTCGTGGGCGCGACCCTGCTCGGTGAGCGCGGCCAGGGCCGCCAGGTGCGCCTTGAACGCGCAGCGGCCCCGGGTCGTCAGTGACAGCCAGGTGCGCGGGCGGCGGCCGACGTGCCCCTTGCGGATGCGCAGGTAGCCGGCGGCCTCCAGGGCGGTGGCCGCCTTGGACAGGGTGGGCGGGGTGAGCTCGCAGGCCTCGGTGACGGCGCCGAAGTCGGCCTCGGCGCACCCGGCGAGGAACGCCGCGGCCTTCAGTCTCGGCATGGTGGTGAAGGCCTCGTCGAGTCCGGGTGCACCGGTCACCGCTGCCGCCACCCGGTCTGCCGGTACCAGCCCTCGGCGCCGAACAGCACCCCGGTCGCCATCAGCATCCAGCCGAAGCTCCCGGTGCTCACCCACACCACCGCGGACAGGGCGAAGGCCACCGGCGTCGCCCAGAGTGCGATCCGCCTGCGGGTGGCCGGGACGCACCCGTCGGCGCGCGGAATCACGCCGCTGCGACGCCACCGCCACACCAGCAGCGGGTAGAGCGCGAGATTGGCGACGATCAGCGCCGCTCCGACCGTGCTCATGCCCGAACGGGCGCCACTGCCGAAGCCGTTCAGCTGCGCCACGCCGGAGATCACCATCCCCAGGGTGAAGGTCGAGGCGGAGACGGCGGGGAACCAGGACGGCATCCGGTGCGCAGCGGCGGTCCGACGGACGTTGGCAGCGGCGGTGAGCGCCGCCTGCGGAGTCATTTCAGGGCTCATGCGTTGCACACTAGCATTTATTTTCCATATGGAAACTAGTTTCCTTCGGCGCTGGACGCTGTCCGCCGTCGGAGTGGATGCGGAGGTGTCTTGCACCGAATCCCGTCCGTGCTCCGGACATGGTGAGTCATGAACCCCAAACAGACTGCCCTGCTGTGCGCCAGCACCCTGCTCCTCGCCTCCACTCCGCTGCTCGCGGGCACCGAGGCTCTCGCCGACGGCGCCGCGCGCCGCGGGCCGGACTGTGTCTCTTCCCCCACCCCGACCGGCGGCCGGGCCCGTGCCGTCCTCGACCTCATCGGGCGGGACCAGCGCGAGCTGAAGCTCCGGGCGGTCGTGGGCCGGGTGACCGAACACGGCCGCGACGTGTGGACGGGCGCGGTCGGACCCTCGATGACCGATGTGCCGGCCCGCCCCGACATGCGCTTCCGCACGGGCTCGGTGGGCATCGCGTTCATGGGCACGATCCTGCTCCAGCTGGTCGACGAGAAGCGGGTCGGCCTGGACGACCGCCTCTCGCGCTGGCTTCCCCAGGTGCCCCACGCGAACGAGATCACGCTGCGGATGCTCGCCGACACCACCTCCGGCTTCCACGACTACGTCACCGACCCCGCCTTCGACAGGGAACTGGAGGCGCACCCGTTCCAGCACTGGACGCCCCGTCAGATCCTCTCCTTCGCCGACCTGCACGACCTGCTCTACAAGCCCGGTACGAACTTCAGCTACTCCCACGCCAACTTCCTGCTGCTGGGGGAGGCGCTGGAGCAGATCACCCACACCCGGCTCGACCGCCTGCTGGAGCAGCGCATCTACCGCCCCCTCGGTCTGCACGCCACGTCGAACAGCTACACCCCCGCCATGCCACCGCCGGTCCTGCACGCCTTCACCTCCGAGCGGGGCAAGTACGAGGAGTCGACCTTCTGGAACCCGTCCTGGACGACGGCCGCGGGCGCGGTCATCAACATGAACATCTGCGACCTTGCCCGCGCGGGCGCCGGCATCGGCTCCGGGCAGACCATCAGCCGGAAGAGCTACAGGACCCTGCTCGACCCCGGCACGATCGGGCTGGGCACGCCGACGAAGAAGTGCCCGCCGGGTGTCTGTCTGCCGCAGACCAAGGCGGTCCACTACGGGACGTCCGTGCTGGTGGTGAACGGCTGGATCGTGCAGAACCCGTCCTTCTCCGGCTATGCCGCGATCATGGCCTATCTGCCGTCCAAGGACCTGTCGATCGCACTGTCCGTGACCTACTCGCCCACCACGGACCAGAACATCCAGAACCTCGGGAACAACATCGCCAAGGACCTCTCCCACCTGTTGGTCCCGAACCAGCCGTTGGGCTGAGCCCGCGGGCGCAGTGCCGATCGGGTCGCTGTGCCCGGCCGAACAGGTGAGGCGGGGGAGTGGAGCGGCATAAACAAGGCCGTATTGGTCAGTGATTCGGATGATCACAACTATATGACTGGTTGTCAGAGGCATTCGGAGACGCTATGCGCCCCACCGCTACCCCCGACCGGCCTGCTCCTCCGCGACCGGCTGCCGCGGCCGGAGCGAGGAGCCGGCGGGCCGGGCTGCCCCGCTGCGCGCTGCTGACTGCGGTGCTGACCAGCGCCCTCACGCTGCCGGGCATCGTCTGCTGGCCGCACTACGCGCTGGCGGGCAGTGGAGCAGCCGTCGACTACCAGCTGGCCAACGGGAATTTCGCCTCGCCCGTCGTCACCTCCACCGCCGACCAGCAGTACATCGGCAACACCCCGCCGACCGGCTGGAGCGGCCCCACCGTCGACATCTACGGCGTCGGGTTCGCGCAGCGGCCCGACGGTCTGCAGGCGGTCGACCTGGACGGCGGCAGCCAGGGCTGGATGAGCACCCCGCTCACCGGGATCAAGCAGGGCTCGACCGTGACGGTCACCTTCGGCGACAGCCCGAACACCTGGCTCAGCTGCTCCACGACCGTGCTGAACGGCGGCCTGATCTTCAATGTCACCGGCAGCGGCGGACCGGTGAACCAGTACACCGCACCGGCGACGACCACGACCGACAAGGCGATCTGGCGGGACGACAGCTACACCTTCACGGCCGGGACCGACAACCCGACGCTCACCTTCACCTCACTGACCCCCGGGGTGTGCGGCGCGCTGATCGCGAACGTGCGGGTGTCGCAGAACCCGCAGACCGCCGATGTCAGCGTGAGCAAGACGCTGGTCACCCGGACCGTCAGCCCGGGGAACGGCATCGCCTGGCAGATCGTGGCCACCAACAACGGTCCCGACACCGCGTACAACGTCGGCGTGCACGACCGGGTGCCGACCGCCGTCACCGGAGTCAACGCCACGGTTCCGGGCGGGACCTGCACCACGACGACCCTCGCGAACAGCGCCGGGACCCAGGTGGACTGCCTGGTTCCCGCGCTGGCCAACGGGGCCTCCGCCGCTGTCGCCGTCACCGGGGTGCTGAGCTCGACGGCCACCAACATTCCCGCCAACCAGGCGACCGTCGACGAGAGCACGACCGACCCCAACACCGGCAACAACGGGCCCGTCACCGCCTCCCAGACGGGCGCGACCTTCGTGGGCCCGGTGACCCAGCTCGGCCCGACCGGCCCGACCGGCCCCACCGGGGCGCAGGGTCCGACCGGGGTGACCGGTGCGACCGGAACCGCCGGAATCCTCGGCCCGACCGGCCCGACGGGTCCGGCCGGTGCCGCAGGCGGGACCGGCCCCAACGGTCCGACCGGAGCCACCGGCGCGACCGGGGTGGCCGGAACGGTCGGCGCCACCGGAGCCACCGGGGTCACCGGCCCGCAGGGCGCGACCGGCGCGTCCGGCGCGACCGGCCCGGCGGGCGCCGTCGGCATGTCCGGTGCCACCGGTGCCACCGGGGACCAGGGGCCGACCGGAGCCGTCGGCGCGAGCGGACCCGCCGGGGCCACCGGCCCGCAGGGCCCGGCCGGGGTGACCGGTGCCACCGGTGCCACCGGGGCGACCGGTCCGGCCGGTGGTTCGGGCGCGACCGGTGAGCAGGGCCCGGTCGGCGGGACGGGAGCCGTCGGGGCCACCGGCCCGCAGGGCACCACGGGCGCGGTGGGTGCGAGCGGAGCCACCGGCCCGGCCGGAGCGACCGGCGATCAGGGCCCGACCGGCCCGACCGGCCCCACGGGTGCGACGGGTGCTTCGGGCCCCACCGGAGTGACGGGCATTCAGGGCCCGGCCGGCGCGACCGGAGCCACCGGGGCCCCGGGCGTACCGGGAGCTGCCGGGGTGACCGGCGAGGCCGGGCCGACCGGCGCGACCGGGCCCATCGGTGACACCGGGGCGGCCGGCCTGACCGGGCCGAGCGGCGCGACCGGACCGGCGGGGGCCACCGGAGCCACCGGCGCGACCGGGGCGACGGGTGCGACCGGCCCGCAGGGGGTGGACGGCCCGATCGGTGCGACCGGGCCGACCGGCCCGACGGGTGCGACGGGGGTGTCCGGGGCCACCGGTTCGACGGGGGCCACCGGTCCGACCGGTACCCCCGGTGCGTCCGGAGCGACCGGGGCCCAGGGGCCCGACGGGGCCACCGGCGCGACCGGAGCCACCGGGGACGCGGGCCCGCAGGGCGCCACCGGCCCGATCGGTGCCACCGGCGCGACCGGGGCGCAGGGCCCGACCGGAGCCACCGGCCCGACCGGCCCCGACGGTCCGTCAGGGGCCCTCGGCCCGCAGGGTTCGACCGGCGCGACGGGTGTCACCGGTGCGACCGGGGCCGTCGGTCCCCAGGGCGCGCCCGGCGCCACCGGTCCGACCGGAGCCACCGGCGCGACCGGGGCCGACGGAGCCGCCGGGACCACCGGCCCGACCGGAGCCGCCGGCGCGGCGGGAGCGCCGGGCCCGACCGGTCCGACCGGCGCCGACGGCGGCCCGGGCGCGGCCGGTCCGCAGGGAGTCACCGGGGCGACCGGTGCGGCCGGAGCCACCGGGGCCGCCGGAGCGACTGGTTCGACCGGTGCCACCGGTGCCACGGGCGCCACCGGACCGCAGGGCAGCACCGGCGCGGCCGGCGCCCCCGGGGCCACCGGCCCGCAGGGCGCCACCGGCGCCACCGGCGCGACGGGTGCTGCCGGAGCGAAGGGCCCGACGGGCGCCGCCGGGGCGACGGGCAGCACCGGACCGCAGGGCGTCACCGGAGCCATCGGCGCCGACGGGGCCACCGGGGCCACCGGATCCCAGGGGCCCGCCGGCGCGACCGGTCCGACGGGTGCCGCCGGGCCGACCGGGGCCACCGGTCCGCAGGGCGTCACCGGCTCGACCGGAGCCGTCGGTTCGACCGGACCGCAGGGCCAGACCGGTGCGACCGGCGCCGCCGGGGCCACCGGCGACCAGGGCGCTGCGGGGGCTCAGGGCCCGACCGGCGCGGCTGGGGCGACCGGTGCCACCGGCGACCTGGGCCCCGTGGGCGCGCAGGGCCCGACCGGAGCGGACGGCGCGACCGGCGCCACCGGTCCGACCGGAGCCACCGGCCCGCAGGGTCCGAACGGCGCCGACGGCGCGACCGGCCCGACCGGGGCCACCGGCTCCACCGGCCCGAGCGGCGTGACCGGGGCGACCGGCGCGACCGGGGCCGCAGGGGCGACCGGCCCGCAGGGCGACACCGGCCCTGACGGACCGACAGGCGCGAACGGCCCCACCGGCGCCACCGGCGCGGCGGGCGAGACCGGCGCGAGCGGACCCGCCGGAGCCACCGGCCCGACGGGTGCCGCCGGGGCCACCGGTGATCAGGGTCCCGACGGTGCGACCGGAGCGGCCGGACCCACCGGCGCGACCGGAGCCGACGGGCCGACGGGCGCGAGCGGACCCACCGGCGCGAGCGGGGCGACGGGCCCTGCCGGGCCGGCCGGTCCGACCGGAGCCACCGGCGCGAGCGGGCCGACCGGCGCCCAGGGCGGTACGGGACCGGCGGGAGCCACCGGAGCGACGGGCGGTACCGGTCCCACCGGCGCCTCCGGGGCGACGGGCGCGACCGGCACGACCGGCACGACCGGCTCCACCGGACCGGCGGGGCCGCAGGGCCAGGCCGGACCGACGGGGCCGGGCGGCCCCACCGGGACGACCGGCGCGGTCGGCTCCACCGGCCCCGCCGGGTCGACCGGCCCGCAGGGTGCGACCGGAGCGACCGGCCCGACCGGCGGCGCAGGAGTGGACGGGGACACCGGGGCGACCGGGCCGTCCGTGCCCGGGCCCACCGGTGCCACCGGCCCGTCCGGGCCGCAGGGTCCCACCGGGGCGAGCGGCCCCGTCGGCCCCGACGGACCCAAGGGCAGTACCGGTTCCGCCGGCACCAAGGGTCACCCCGGAGCCTCCGGGCCGGCCGGCGTGCCGGGTCCGGTCGGGCCAAAGGGCCCCACCGGCGGGCGCGGCGCCAAGGGCCCCACCGGCCCGCGCGGTCCGGCGGGCGGCAACAACACCGCCGACAGCCCGTACCGGGTGCGGGTCATCCTCGACGACCTGGCGGTCACTCAGGGCGCGGGCCGGCAGTACAAGACCGTCGCCACGCTGGCCAAGGGCCGGATCCTTGCCGTCAGCTGCAAGGTCAACGGCCCCGACGTGAACGGCAACCGGCTCTGGTACCGGCTCGCGGACGGTCGCGGCTGGATCCCCGCCCGCTACGCCGTGAACGTCGGCGCCATCGAACCCTACTGCTCGAACTGACCGCTGCTCGAACGACCACTGCTCGAACGACCACCGCTCGAACGACCACCGCTCGAACGACCACCGCTCGAACGACCACTGCTCGAACCGACCGGAGACGGCGACCGCCCCCATGCGACCGACATGTTCACGCCCCACCCGCGCCACGCTGCTCGCCGCCATCATGTCCGGGGGGTTCTGGCTGCCCACGGTGACCACCTGGCCGCAACCCGCCCAGGCGGGAAGCGGTGCCAGCGTCGCCGTCGCCATCACCAACGGGACCATGGCCCTGCCCGCCGTGTCGGCCGGGGACCAGAGCTGGTCGAACACCTTCCCCACCGGTTGGACCGGGCCGAACACCCCCTACGTGTACGCGTCCGGCACCGCCAAGCACCCCAGCGGGTTCCAGGCCGTCGACCTGGCCAGCAACTCCAGCCCGGCCTCGATCAGCCAGGCACTGAGCGGGGTCAAGCGCGGGGCGACGGTCACCGTCACCTTCGACGACGCCCCGAACACCTGGACCGGCTGCAACGTGGCCCAGTTGAGCACCGGTCAGCCGTTCGTCGTCCAGGGCACCGGCGGGGTGGGCCAGCAGTACACCACGCCCGGCATCACCACGACGAACAGGGGCAACTGGCGGTTGGGGGACAGCTACACCTTCACGGCCGGCGCCGACAATCCGACGATCACCTTTCTGAGTCAGGAGTACCGTCCCACCCCGGCCTGCGCCCCGATGGTGACGAATGTGCAGGCCACGCAGAAGCCGCCGGTGGCCGACCTGAGTGTGAGCAAGGTGCTGGTCACCAGCAACGTCAGCGCAGGCAACGGCATCGCCTGGCAGATCACCGCCACCAACAACGGCCCCGACACGGCCTACAGCGTCGGTGTGCACGACACCGTGCCGGCCACGGTCACCGGGGTGAGCGCCACCATGCTCGGCGGCAGCTGCACCGTGACCGTCCTCGCCGCCGGAGCGGGCACGCACTTCGACTGCGTCCTGCCCCAGCTGGCCAACGGTGCGTCGATCAGCGTCGGCGTCAACGGGACGATGAGCGCCACCGCCACCGGCATCCCCGCGAACCAGGCCACCGTCGACTCGTCCACCCCGGACCCGAACACCGCCAACAACGGGCCGGTCAGCGCCTCGCTGGCCGGGGCCGCGTTCCTCGGCCCGGTCACCCAGGCGGGTCCCACCGGGCCGACCGGTCCGACCGGCGCGACCGGCCCGAAGGGGGTCTCCGGAGCCACCGGCCCGACCGGAGCCGCCGGGGCCACCGGCCCGCAGGGTGGGCCGGGAGCCACCGGCGCGACCGGAGTCGTCGGAGTGACCGGCCCGACCGGGAGCACGGGTCCGCAGGGCGCGACCGGACCTACCGGAGCCGCCGGGCCCGCCGGCGGGACCGGCCCCACCGGGCTCACCGGCGCGACCGGCGGGACCGGCGGCACCGGACCGACCGGACCGACCGGGTCCACCGGGGCCACCGGCGTTCAGGGCCTCGCCGGGGACACCGGCGCGACCGGGGTGGCCGGAGCCACCGGTCCGCAGGGTGCCGACGGCGCGACCGGCCCGACCGGGCCCGTCGGCCCGCAAGGTGCTGACGGTGCGACCGGGGCCACCGGCCCGCAGGGCCCGGACGGTGCGACCGGCCCGACCGGAGCGCAGGGTCCCACCGGGGCCGCCGGTGCCACCGGCGTGACCGGCGCTTCCGGTGTCCAGGGCAGCCTGGGCCCCACCGGGGTCACCGGCCCGACCGGGGCCACCGGCCCGACGGGTGCGACCGGAGCCACCGGCGACCAGGGCGCGACCGGTGTGACGGGAGCCACCGGAGCCACCGGCGCGAGCGGCCCGCAGGGAGTTGCCGGGGCCACCGGCCCGACCGGGGCCACCGGAGCGGCCGGCCCGAGCGGCCCGCAGGGACCGACCGGGGACACCGGCGCGACCGGCGTCGGCGGCGTGACCGGCCCGGTGGGGGCGACCGGTGCGGCGGGCGCGACCGGCCCGCAGGGAGCAGCCGGTCCGACCGGGCCCGACGGTGCGACCGGACCCGCCGGGGCCTCCGGAGCTGACGGTGTGACCGGTGCCGCAGGGCCGACCGGGGCGTCGGGCCCGACCGGTGCCGACGGTCCGGACGGCGCGACCGGAGCGGCCGGGGACACCGGCCCGACCGGGGCCACCGGGGCCACCGGTCCGCAGGGTCCGATCGGCGAGGCCGGGGCGGCCGGCCCCACCGGCGCCCTGGGAGCCACCGGCCCGACCGGACCGCAGGGAGTGACGGGTGCCACCGGCGCCGTCGGCGCGGCCGGGGCGACCGGGGCGACGGGCGTCCAGGGCCCGACCGGTGCGACGGGGGACCAGGGCGCAACCGGTCCCGCGGGTGCTGTCGGGGCCACCGGCCCGACCGGCCCGGGTGGCGCGACCGGTGCGACCGGCGTGACCGGAGCCGCAGGTACAGCAGGTGCGACCGGCCCCGTCGGTGACACGGGTGCGGCCGGAACCACCGGTGCCGACGGACCGATCGGTGTGCCGGGAGCCACCGGAGTCACCGGTGCGACCGGCGCCACGGGTCCGACCGGCCCGAATGGTGCGACCGGAGCCACCGGCGTGACCGGGGCCGTCGGAGCGGCCGGCGCCACCGGCCCTGACGGACCGACGGGAGCACCGGGAACGACCGGAGTCACCGGAGCAGTCGGACCGACCGGAACCACGGGCCCCACCGGGGCAGCCGGGGCGACGGGTGCTAGCGGCGCCCAGGGGCCGGTCGGCGGGACCGGCGCGACCGGGGGCACCGGCGCGACCGGGGCCGACGGTCCGCAGGGCGCGACCGGAGCGACCGGGGCCACCGGCCCGGCGGGTGCCACCGGCCCGGCCGGAGCTGCCGGTGCGACCGGTCCGCAGGGGTCCGCCGGGACCGCCGGCCCGAACGGTGCCACCGGTGCGACGGGTGCCGCGGGGGAGACCGGAGCAGCGGGATCACCGGGCCCGACCGGCGCTGCCGGTGCCGTCGGCGCGAGCGGAGCCGCCGGGGACGCCGGGCCCGCCGGGGCGTCGGGTGTCACCGGCGCGACCGGTGCCACCGGTGCCACCGGCGTGACCGGGCCCACCGGCCCGAGCGGCGCCGACGGCCCGACCGGGGCCACGGGTGCCACCGGAGCAACGGGATCCCGGGGACCGGCCGGTGCCACCGGTGCGTCGGGCGCGACCGGCCCCGACGGGGACGCCGGGCCGACCGGTGCGCAGGGGCCCCTCGGGGCCGCCGGAGCCACCGGCGCGACCGGCCCCGACGGGGCAGTTGGAGCCACGGGCCCGGTCGGCGCGGCCGGAGCCACCGGAGCCACCGGGCCGACCGGGGCCACGGGTCCGGCCGGAACCGTGGGCGCCACCGGGGGCACCGGCACCGTCGGGGGCCAGGGGCCGACCGGCGCGGACGGCGTGACCGGAGCCACCGGACCGACCGGAGCCACGGGCCCGGCCGGTGCGACCGGCCCGACCGGGCCCCAAGGGGTCGGCGGAGCCACGGGGCCCGTCGGAGCGGCAGGCCCGACCGGTGCGACCGGCCCGACCGGGGCCACGGGTGTTGCCGGTGCCACCGGCACACCCGGTGCGACCGGCCCGACCGGCGCCGACGGCCCGGCGGGCACAACCGGCCCGGCCGGGCCGACCGGGCCCGACGGAGCCGTCGGAGCGACCGGGGCCACCGGAGCGACCGGAGCCCCGGGCGCGACCGGACCGCAGGGCGTCGTCGGCGTCGACGGCCGGACCGGCCCGCAGGGCGCCCCCGGGCCCACCGGAGCCCCCGGCCCGGCCACGCCGGGCCCCGTCGGGCCGACCGGCGGACCGGGGCCGGACGGTCCCACCGGAGCGACCGGCCCCACCGGCCCGGCCGGGCCGGTGGGGCCCACCGGCAGCGCGGGGATCGACGGCGCCACCGGCGTGACCGGCCCGGCCGGTGCGAAGGGCCCGATCGGGCCGAAGGGCCCCCAGGGCGGTCGCGGTCCGACGGGCCCCACCGGGGCGCGCGGTCCTGCGGGCGGTGGCACCAACACCGGCGTCAGCCCCTACCGGGTGCGGGTCATCCTGGACAACCTGCCGGTCCGTCAGGGCGCGGGCACCCGGTACAGGACCGTTGCCTCCCTGGCCAAGGGCCGGGTCCTCGATGTCAGCTGCAAGGTCAACGGCCCTGAGGTGAACGGCAACCGGCTGTGGTACCGGCTCGCGGACGGTCGCGGTTGGATCCCCGCCCGGTACGCCGTGAACGTGGGCGCCATCGAGCCGTACTGCTCGAACTGACCGCCTCCCGCACCGAACGCCTCCCGCACCGACCACTGCTCGCACCGACCACTGCTCGAATCCGACTACTGCTCGAACCGACCGGAGACGGCGACCACCCCATGCGAACGACACGCTCACGCCTCACCCGCGCCACCCTGCTCGCTGCTGTGCTGGCGAGCGGTCTGTCGCTGCCGGGAATCGTCTGCTGGCCGTTGTACGCCCACGCCGGCAGCGGATCATCCGTCAGGTACCCACTCTCCAACGGCGACTTCAGCTCGCCCCAGGTGACCCCTGACAACAACAATGCCGTCTCGAACGCCGTTCCACCGGGCTGGTCGACGTCGGTCGAGGTCTACGCCGAGGCCTTCGCGAAGCGTTCCGACCACCTCCAGGCGATCTCGCTCTCCAACGGCGGCCAGCTCTCCATCAGCACGGTGCTGACGGGCATCAGGCAGGGCTCGACCGTCGCGGTGGCCTTCGACGACAGCCCCGACGAGTGGACCGGCTGCTCGAACACCCAGGTCACCACCGGGCAGCCGTTCACCGTCAGCGGTACCGGTGGTGTGACCACGCCCTTCACCACCCGCAAGGCAACGGCTGTGGGCTCGCCCGCGTGGGGGACCGACAACTACACCTTCACCGCCGGGGCCGACAACCCGACGCTCACCTTCACCGGGACCGACACCCGCACTCCCGTCGGCTGCGGCGCGCTGATCGCCAACGTCAAGGTGAACCAGAACCCGCAGCTCGCGGACCTGGCCATCAGCAAGACGCTCAACACCAAGACGCTGAGCCCGGGCAGCCCCGTCTCCTGGACGCTCACCCTGACCAACAACGGTCCTGACGCGGCCTTCAACGCCGCCCTCCAGGACCGGGTGCCGCCCTCCGTGACCGGTGTCACGACCAGCGCGACCGGTCTGACCTGCACGGTCGGCACCGTGTCGACCACGACGGGCACCCCGGTCAGCTGCACTGCGGCCTCGCCCATGGCCAACGGGGCGAGCGCCACGGTGACCATCAGCGGAACCATGGCCTCGACCGCGAAGACCCTGCCCAACAACCAGGCCACGGCCAGTGAGACCACCACCGACCCCAACCCGGCCAACAACGGGCCGGTGACGGCCTCGCTGGCCGGTGCCACCTTTGCCGCACCGGTCACCATGCAGGGTCCGACCGGTCCCACCGGGCCGACCGGTCCCACCGGCGCGAACGGAGCGACCGGTCCCACCGGTGCGGCCGGGGCCACCGGGCCCGGCGGAGGCCTCGGCCCGACCGGGCCGACGGGCGCGCAGGGACCGGCGGGTGCGACCGGCGCCACCGGAGCCGCCGGCCCGACCGGTGCCACCGGGGCCACCGGCGCAACCGGGGCCACCGGCGCGCAGGGCCCGATCGGGGCCTCGGGCGCGACCGGCCCGACCGGCGCGACGGGAGCCGCCGGCGCGACCGGCGCGACCGGCGTCCAGGGCCCGGCGGGTGGAACGGGCGCGACGGGTGCTGCGGGAGCGGTCGGTGGGACCGGGCCCACCGGCCCGACCGGGGCCGTCGGTGCGTCGGGTGCCCAGGGGCCGACGGGGGCGACGGGTGCGACGGGTGCCATCGGCCCGCAGGGCGCGGCCGGGGCCACCGGAGCGACCGGCCCGGTCGGTGCGACGGGTGCGACCGGGGCCGACGGCGGGCCGGGCCCGGCGGGTGCGACCGGGGCCGCCGGCCCCGACGGTCCCGTCGGCGGGGCGGGTGCGACCGGTGCGGCGGGCGCGAGCGGAGCCACCGGACCTGACGGCCCCGCAGGTGCGACCGGCGCCGCCGGGGCCACCGGCGCCACCGGCCCCGCCGGTGCGACCGGTGCGAGCGGGGCCGCCGGCCCGCAGGGCGCGACGGGCGCGGCAGGGGAACAGGGCGCGACCGGTGCCGTTGGGGCCACCGGCCCCGACGGCGCGAGTGGTCCGACCGGTGCGACGGGTTCCGAGGGTGCGACCGGTGCGCCGGGTGCGACCGGTGCCACCGGTCCGACCGGTGCGGGCGGAGCCACCGGCCCGCAGGGCCAGGCCGGAGCCACGGGGGCCACCGGCCAGGACGGTCCCGACGGAGCACCGGGTGCGACCGGGGCCACCGGCCCGCAGGGCGCCACCGGGGCTTCCGGAGCCACCGGAGCGACCGGCCAGACCGGGGTGCAGGGCGTCACCGGCGCCACTGGGGCCAGCGGCGCGACCGGCGCGACCGGCGACACCGGCGCGCAGGGTCCGGCGGGTGCGACGGGTGCCACCGGCCTCACCGGGGCGACCGGCCCGGACGGGCCCACCGGCCCGCAGGGCGCGACCGGTCCCACCGGTGCGACAGGAGTGACCGGTACGACCGGTGCCACCGGCCCGACCGGGTCCGAGGGCGCGCCCGGGGCGACCGGCGCCGACGGAGCCCAGGGCGCGGCCGGTGCCACCGGCCCGCAGGGCGCGACCGGGGCCACCGGGGCCACCGGCCCGACCGGTCCGCAGGGAGCAGTCGGCGTCACCGGCGCGACGGGTGCGACGGGCGAGACCGGCTCCACGGGCGCGACCGGTGCGACCGGGGCTGACGGAGCGGCAGGCGCCACCGGTGCGACCGGTCCGGACGGGCCGGCCGGGGCGCTGGGTCCCACCGGTCCGCAGGGCGATGCCGGGGCGACCGGTCCCGCAGGGGCCACCGGCCCGGCGGGTGACGCCGGTCCGACCGGCGCGGTCGGCGCCACCGGCGCCGGTGGACCGGCCGGAGCCACCGGACCTGACGGTGCGACGGGTGCCACCGGCCCGGCCGGAGTCACCGGTCCTGACGGTGCGACCGGAGGGACCGGGGCCACCGGAGCGCAGGGCCCGGACGGCGCCACCGGCGCCACCGGCCCGACGGGTGCCCAGGGACCCGACGGCGCGACCGGCCCGACGGGTGCGACCGGCGCGACCGGCCCGGAGGGCGTGACCGGACCGGTCGGCGCCACCGGAGCGGCCGGTCCCACCGGTGCCCAGGGGGCCACCGGGCCGACCGGCCCGCAAGGTGCGGACGGCTCCGTCGGAGCCACCGGCCCGGCCGGGGCCTCCGGCGCGCAGGGCGCGGCCGGGGCCACCGGCTCGCTCGGCGCGACCGGTGCGACGGGTGCACAGGGAGCTGACGGCCCGACCGGTGCGACCGGCGCGACGGGCGTGACCGGTCCGCAGGGTGCGACCGGGCCCACCGGCCAGACCGGTGCGACCGGTGCCACCGGTGGCACCGGCGCGCAGGGAGCGGCAGGCGTCCAGGGTCCGACCGGCCCGCAGGGCGCGGACGGTGCCGTCGGTGGCACCGGTCCGGCCGGGTCCACCGGCCCGCAGGGCGGGGCCGGGGCCACGGGTCCGGACGGCGCGCCCGGACCGACAGGCGCGCAGGGACCCGAGGGCGCGACCGGCGCGACCGGGGCTGCCGGAGCCGGGGGACCCGCCGGTGTCACCGGCGCGCAGGGCCCGACGGGCCCGACCGGGGCCGCCGGCCCGCAGGGCGACCAGGGGCCGACAGGCGTGGACGGGCCGACCGGCGCCACCGGAGCCCAGGGCCCGACCGGAACCACCGGAGCCACCGGCGACGCCGGGGCCACCGGAGCCCAGGGCCCCACCGGACCGGTCGGGGTGACCGGGGCGCAGGGCCCGACCGGTGCCACCGGCCAGAGCGGGGCCTCCGGCCCCACCGGCGTCACCGGCGCGCAGGGACCGGCGGGCGACCCGGGTCCGACCGGCGCGGCGGGCGCGACCGGCGCCACCGGCGCGACGGGTGCGGCGGCCCCGGCCGGCCCGCAGGGTGCGACCGGGGCCACCGGCCCGGCCGGGGCTGCCGGGCCGCAGGGCCCCGGCGGCGCGACCGGCGGAACCGGCGTGACCGGTGCGACCGGCCCGAAGGGGCCGGCCGGCCCGGCCGGCGGCTCCGGCCCGCGCGGCCCCAAGGGGCCCGGCGGGCCCAGGGGATCCACCGGCGGGCGCGGCCCGAAGGGGGACACCGGGCCGCGCGGGACCGGCGGCGGCAACGGCCGGACCCGCCACCTGGTCCGGGTCACCCGGGCCGGGCTGGTCATCCGTCAGGGAGCCGGGACGGTCTACCGGGCGACCGGGACGCTGGCCAGGGGGAGTTCCGTCCTCGTGGTCTGCAAGGACCGGGGCGACCAGGACCGCAGCCAGCTCTGGTACCGGCTGGCCGACGGCCGCGGCTGGATCCCGGCGGCCGGCACCACCACCACGGCGGCCATCGGCTGGTGCGAGCCCTGACCCGGACCACCGCACCGCGGCCTCCGGCCCGTACGGAGGTCGCGGTGCGGTGACCGTGCAGCGGCGGCGCGGTACTGCTCCGGCGTCAGGGCCGGTAGATGCACTCCGCGATGGTCGAGTGCTTCTTCCAACCCAGGGTCTCGTACAGCGCGCGGCCGGCCTCCGTCGCGCCCAGAGTGCCCACGGTCGCGCCGTGTTCCAGGGCCCGGTTGGAGAGGGAGCGCATCACGAAGCCGCCCAGCCCCTTGCGTCGGTGACTCCCTGCGGTAGCCACCCGGTCCACCACCGCGGTCCCGCCGAGTACCGCCAGCTGCCCCTGGGCCGCAGGAGCGCCCGCCGCATCCAGCACGCGGACGTGCACGACCGCGCCGACGGTCTCAACAGTGGTGGTGTATCCCTCGGGTGTGACCAGGTGGGTGGCTGTCAGGTCGACGGCCATCAGGTGGCCGGTCTCCTCCCAGGCCACCACCCATCCCGGCGAGAGCCAGTGCTCGACGTCCTCGGGCTCCGCAGGCATCTTCATCCAGGTTCGTGGCGCCGTCACCGAGGCGGCCGCGCTGCGGACCAACGACTCATCGGTGACGGGCAGGACATGGCGCCCCACTTCGGCGGGGTTGTCGGCCACCTCGATGTAGAGCCCCCAGGGTTGCTCGACCGGTGGGGGCGTGCGCCGGGACACTGCCCAGCCCGCCGCCCATGTCCTGACCGTGTCCGCAAGCATCATGTCCTCCCCAACAGTGGCGCAGGCTAGTGGTAATGATTGCAGTGCAGCATTGAACCTTACACCCTGGCTCTGTGGGTTCAGGCGGGTCTCTCCTGACGAGGTGTCACGGCCCTTGTCCGGGAGCGACTGCGTGCGGTGGTGCGGCGGCCAGCACGGACACGGTGTTGGCCGCCACGATGGCGGTGATGGCGGCCCACTCGACCCTTCCCAGCGCCTGGCCGAGGACGACCAGGCCGGTCAGCGCGGCCAGCACCGGGTTGACGCTCATGAACAGGCCGAAGAACCTGGCCGGGACGCGGCGCAGCGCCAACAGGTCCGCGAGGAACGGAAGCGCCGAGGACAGGACGCCCGCCGTGGCCGCGTGCGCCAGGGCGTCGGGGGACGGCGCGCGGTGGACGAACAGGACGAGCCCGACGGGTAGGTACAGCAGGCCGGAGACGACCGCGGCTGCGGCCGGCCCCTGGGCGCCCGGTACTCGGGTGCCGACCGTGCCGTTGAGCAGGATGTACAGCGCCCAGCACACCGCGGCCAGCAGGCCCGACCCGATCCCGACGTAGTCCGTGGAGGGCTGCGGGCGTGCCAGCACCACCGCGGCCGCCCCGGCGGCCAGCGCGCAGACCAGGTCCACCCTGCGCCGGGACGCCGCCAGAGCCACGGACAGCGGGCCCAGGAACTCCAGTGTGACGGCCAGGCCCAGCCCGATCCGGTCGATCGCGGTGTAGAGCGACAGGTTCATCGTGGCGAACACCGCGGCGAGTGCCAGCACCGGGCGCCACTGCGCCCAGGTGAAGGACCGCAGCCTCGGCCGTCCCGCCGCCGCCAGTACCGCGGCGGCCACCCACTGCCGGACCGCCACCACACCCGCCGGCCCGATCATCGGAAACGCCTGGGCCGCGACGGCCGCACCGACCTGGTTCGACAGCCCGCTGCCGAACATCATCGCCATCCCCACCAGCCGGCCGGAGGAAGCGCTCGCGTCCCCCGGGACGGCGTCACCGATCCGCGGTTCCTGAACCTGCGTCGTCATGCGACCGAGCATCCGCCCGGCCCACGCATTCGCAAAATGCATGGACGGTGTCATCTATACGCTGGAGTCATGGATATGGAGCTCCGGCACCTGCGCTGCCTGGTCGCGATCGTCGACAACGGCAGCTTCACCGACGCCGCCGCCGAACTCGGCCTCTCCCAGGCCGCCGTCTCCCGCACCCTGCTGGGTCTGGAGAGCATCCTCGGCGTCCGGCTGCTGCACCGGACCAGCCGGACGGTCACCCCGACCACCGCAGGCGTTCAGGTCCTCGCCCGGGCCCGGCACCTCCTCGCCGAGGCCGACGCCCTGATCCGCGAAGCAGCCACCGGCCACACCCGGCTCACGATCGGCCATGCCTGGTCGGCCATGGGCCGTCACACCGCCGAGTTCCAACGCCGTTGGGCCGACCGCTACCCCGACGTCGAGCTCCGCCTGATTCGCGCCAACACCCCCACCGGCGGCCTCGCCGAAGGACTGTGCGACCTCGCCGTCGTCCGCACCGCCGTCGACACCCGCCGCTACGCCCATGCCCTGGTCGGACACGAGCGCCGGTACTGCGCCATGGCCGGCGACGACCCCTGGGCCCGCCGCCGGACCGTCGCCCTGGACGACATCCGCGAACGCACCCTGGTCGTGGACCGGCGCACCGGCACGACCACCGTGGATCTGTGGCCAGAGGACGCCCGCCCCGCACTTGAACACACCCGGGACATCGACGACTGGCTCGCGGCGATCGCCACCGGCCGCTGCGTCGGCGTCACCCCGGAGGGCACGGTGGCCCAGTACCGGCGCGACGGCATCAGCTACCGGCGGGTGCGTGACGCAGCGCTGGTTCCCGTCCACGTCATCTGGCGCCAGCACGACCCCCACCCCGCCACCCACGCGGCCGTGGCGCTCCTGGCCGATCTCTACCGCGACCGTCCGTAGCCGGGCAGCCTGCGCGCAAGCCGCCCGGCCGTGTCGGCCCTGCCCCCGGGGGGAGGGGAGGGGCAGGACCGGCTGCGTGGCCGCGGCGACGGATACCGCTACTACCAGCCTGCCCGGACCCCGTCGCGGCTCTGCGACGCCATCCCCCCGTGGCCCGCTGGTTCAGCCGACGATGGCCTCGACGATGCTGAACCCGGCCAGGACCAGCATCAGGGCCGCGGCGATGCGGCTGATCCAGACCATGGGCACGTGCTTGAGGAGGGTCTTGCCGCCGACGATCGCCAGGGCGCCGACCGCCCACAGGCCCAGGACCGCGCCCAGTCCCACCGCGAGCGGGTCGTGGTACCGGGCGGCGAGGTTGGCGGTCATGATCTGGGTCAGGTCGCCGAACTCGGCTACCAGCACGACCAGGAAGCTGGTGCCTGCGACCTTGCGGAAGCTCGGGGCGGAGGGCTCGCGGCCGGGCTCGTGCTCCTCCTCGCCGTCGTCCTTGTGGAACAGCAGCATCCCGGCGCCGAGCAGGAACAGGGCGCCGACGATGGCCTGGAGCAGGCGGTGCGGCAGCAGGGTGAGCAGGCTGCCCGCGGCGACGGCGAGCACGACATGGACCGCGAACGCGGCGGCGACACCGGCGAAGACGTAGCTGCCCCGGTAGCGGGTGCCCAGCATCAAGCTGGCCAACGCGGTCTTGTCTGGCAGTTCGGCCAAGAAAATGACGCCGAAGGTGATGGCGGCGATGGTCAGACTCACGGCAGGAATCGTCCTTGATCGGTCGGGTGCCCCCGCACCGATCAGTCCCTTGTTTTCGGGCACGCCTCGGCACGGCAGCGATGGACACTGCTGGCCGAAGGTCTCACCGGCACTCCGGCGCTCCACCTGAACGGCTCGCGCGCAGTGCCCCGGGCGCCGGGCCCGCATCGCTGCGCGCCGGTATGTCGACGTTCCGGTAGGGGGCTACTCCCCTTCGATCCGCACCAGCTTACCGGAGCCTGGGCCGAGCACCGTCCAGCACGAGCCGGACCCCGGGGACAATCCGTCCGGGCTTCGCTCCTTTCGGGGCGACTGCCCGGGAAAGACCCGGTCCGGCCGTGCGACCGGAAACGCGGGCGGGAAGATTTCGGGCGTATCCCCACGCATGGCGTGCAAGGCCCCGGTTTGACGCGAAGAAAACATGTCAGCATGCGCACAGACGACTCCCAGTAATATCCGGCACCATTCGAGTCACCGGGTTCCGGCAGAGCGATGCGATTCACATCGCCCGACGGCAACCGCCACCGCGCCATTGACGTCTTCCGTCCGACTGCTGGCATACTGCAGGATCCGTCAGCCCCTGGAGCAGGTCGGATGCGTTGTCCCGGTGGAGCGGACGGCCGCATCTGTGGATCCGCCCCGGTCATGGCTGACGGTCGACAAGGAGTAGCTGAACGTGTCCGGATATCGGAGGGGCGCATGAGTGGGAAACGAGCCGCAGGGGCGGTCCGCCCGCCGGTCGCGCCTGAGAACTCCCTCACCGGGCAGCTCACCCGGGCCGAAATACGCAGGTCCCAAAAGCGGGGTCGTAAGCGGGCCTTGAAAGTCGTGGGCATCAGTACCGCGGCGCTACTGGTCGTCTGCGGTGGCGGAGCCGGATACCTGTACTTCCATCTGGCCGGGAATATCAAGTCGGCCAAGCTGTACACGGGGAACCAGGCCGCCGCCGTGGGGGTGGAGAAGGCGGACGCCCTCGGCCGGAAGCCCTACAACCTGCTGCTGATCGGTTCCGACACCCGTGACACGGCCGCCGACTGCGCGGCCGGCGGGGACTGCGCGAACGGCGGGACCGGGGCCAACGCCGACGTGGAGATGGTGGTCCACCTCTCCGCCGACCGCAGCAACATCACCGTGATGAGCATTCCGCGCGACCTGATGACCAACCTCCCGGCCTGTACCGACCCCACCACCGGAACGAGCGTCGGCGCCCGCTACGGCCAGATCAACTCCAGCCTCCAGCAGGGCCCCTCCTGCACGGCCGAGGCGGTGCACCACCTCACCGGCATAACCATCGACGACTTCGCCATGGTCGACTTCGGCGGCGTGGAGTCCATGTCCAACGCCCTGGGCGGCGTGAACGTCTGCGTCAGCAGCAACATGTACGACCTCAACTCCGGACTGAAGCTCACGGCCGGCACGCACAGCCTGGAGGGCAAGGCCGCGTTGGAGTTCCTGCGCACCCGCGACTCCTTCGGCGACGGCAGCGACAACGTCGGCCGCACCACGGCCACGCACATCTTCTTCACCGACATGATCAACAAGTTGAAGAGCGGCGGGACCCTCTCCAACCCGATGGCCCTGCTGAGCATCGCCAACGCGGCCACCAAGGCACTCACGGTCAGCCCGAACATCGACAGCCCGGTCAAGCTGGTCGAGATGGCGCAGGACATGAACAAGGTCGCCACCAACCGGATCACCTTCACCACCATGCAGAACGTGGCGGACCCCGAGAACAGCTCGCGGGTCCTCATCGGCCCCGGGGCGCAGACCCTGTTCAACGCCATCGCCAACGACCAGTCCCTGACCAGCCCGAGCGGCTCGGCGGCCGCCGCCGCCCGCAGCACGACAGCGACCGCCACCGCCGCCCCGACGCCCTCGGTGCCGGTGTCCGGCATCACCGTGAGCGTCTACAACGGCACCGAGGTCAACGGCTGGTCCGACGTCATCGCCCAGCAACTGGTCGCCGACGGATTCGACTCCGCCACGGCCGGATACCCCGACTCCGCGTCCCCGGCCACCACCACGCTGACCTACGGACCGGGCCAGGCCGCACAGGCGCAGACCACGGCCAAGACCCTCGGCCTGCCCGCGACGGCGCTGAAGCAGGGCGCCACGGCAGGCCTGAAGCTCGTCCTGGGGGCCGACTGGACCAGCGGGAAGTCCTTCCCCAACTCCAAGCCCGTGGCGCCCCCGGTGAACACGGCCGTCGCTCTGGCCAGCGCCTACGCCCAGAACGGCGCCGCGAACAACGAGTGCGTCCAGGTCAGCAAGGACTACACGCAACCGGGCGCCACCCCCGCGATGGAGTTCGCCGAGCACCCGAACGTACCGAACTCGGCTCCCTAGCACCGGACCCGCGCGCTCCCCGAGCGCCGCCTCCGACGCCCCGCCCAGCCTGGGCTCGCGACGCCCCCGACGGAATCGTCGGGGGCGTCGCTGGTCCCGGTGCGACTGCCGTGGTCAGGCCGAGAGGCTGTCGGTCAGCGGGGCGGCTGCCAGCGGTGGTTGCGCCGATCCGCGTCGGCCGCGTGCCAGCAGGGTGTCCAGGGCCCAGGTGCCCGGACCCGCCAGGGCGATGAGGAGGAAGGTCCAGCAGAACATCACGGCGGCCTCACCGCCGTTCTGGATCGGCAGCAGTGCCTTCTCCTGGTGGATGGTGAAGTACGCGTAGGCCATGGACCCGGAGCACAGCAGGGCTGCGGCGCGCGTGCCCAGCCCCAGCACGACCAGGGCGCCGCCGACGAGCTGGATCAGCGCGGCCCACCACCCCGGCCACGCTCCCACCGGGGTCGCGCCCCCGGTGCCCGCACTGCCCCCGAGCACGCCGAAGATCGTGGACGCGCCGTGGCAGACGAACAGCGCCCCGACGATCACGCGGAACAGCGAGAGGAGGTGCGGCCAGAGCTTGTTCTGCGACATCAGATGCCTCCATCGAGTGTGGGACGCGCACCCTTGCTGGTGCGCTCCGGTGAAGTGAATGCGGCGTTCGCTTCCCTGTCCTGCTCGGGCGGATCAGTACCCGGCCACGTACGGCGGCCTGCTGCCCGACACACGTCGATGAGCTGGGCCGTTCGGGCGCAGCTCAACCGCAGTGTGATGTGCGCATGACAGAAGATCGACCGGGCGCCCCCTTCGGCAGTGTGTGGCCGCAGTGGCGAACCCGTCGGCCCGCGCATCGCTTCAGTGGTCATACGCACGCGGCGGGCCCACGGTTCACGGCCGGATCGCCCAACGGAGCGATCGACAGACCGCCCTTCCTGCAATCGGTCTGAGCTCTCGTCACCAGCGTCCTCAACGGCACTGTCGCCTGCGGGGCGACCGGCGTTCACTGTGATCCGGCCAGGTCGGCGCGGCAGGCGATGACGGCGAGCCGGACCCGGTCCCGGGCCCGATACGGAGGTGCCGGGCGATCACGCGCCGGAGCGCCCCTCGGCCACGAGGAGGAGTGCCTCGCGCTCGCGGTTGGTGACAGTCGTGAGACCGGGGCGCTGAGCTCCGGATCGTTGCCGAGAACTACACTTCGCCCAGTGAACGAACTGATATTTGCGTCCGGCGAGCACTACCGACAAGCGATGGCGGTGGCCTGCGTCGCGGTCTTCGCCGTACTCGGGGTGGGCGGCTCGCGCCTTCTCGAGCCGCAGTGCGGCAGTGCTGCCTACGCGTCGTCCTTCGGTGCGGCGGCGTTGCTCACCCTGTACCTCTGGGTCACCCGCGTGGGCACCACCACCGTCACCGCGACCGGGTTGGCCGTCGAGCGGGGACGATTGCTGAAGCGGTCGATCCCGTGGGCGAAGGTCGCTTCCATCGATGTGGCCGACCGGTACCGGGGCACCAACTGGCAGGCCGTCAAGGTCACCCTCGCCAATGGGCACAAGGTATGGCTCCCAGGGCTGGAGAACAGCATCCGCTCCGAGGACCCCGAGTTCTTCGACAAGTTCGACCAGATCGTGAAGCGCTGGGAGCAGCGGCCCTGAACCTGCCCAGGGGCAGCGTCCGGGTACGGTACGTACATGTCGAAGTCAACGTTCTGGGTCCCCGCGGCTGCCGGACTCGCGGCCGGCGTCGTGGTGACACGGCACGCCCACCGCGCGCCGTCATCACCGCTCTGGGCAAAGCCGCTGCCGGGCACCCGGCTGCGGACGGCGGACCTGCCGGTGGGCGGAACGGTCGCCCTGGTCGCGGCTGGGCTGCTCAAGATCGCAGGTCGGCGCGGCGCAGCCGTCGCCACGGCGGGCCTGGCCCTGGGTGCGGCGCTGGGCGCCCTGGGCACAGGGATCGCCGAGCCCCTCCCGCGCAACCCGCCGAGCGACCGCGACTAGCGCGGCACGGACGGCATCGAGGCGACCCGGCGGGAGAGGCGCTGCCCGCACCGCGCGCCGGTGCCGCCGACCTGCCCTCGGGGCGGGGCGGCGGCACCGGCGGGGCCCGTCGGTCGCGGGATCAGCTCACGGTGAGGGTGAGCGGCCCGGCGAGTGCGGTGTAGCCGTTGTCGTAGAGGTACCAGACGGCGTAGGTCCCGGGGCCGGACAGGCTGCTGGTGGCGAAGTTCAGACTGCCGCTGCTGGTGGGGGCGTACTGCCAGGTCAGCGAGGACTTGGAGCCCGGGGTCACGCCGGTGGGGTAGATGCCGATCCAGTTGTCCGAGTTGGCGGAGGTCGGCGGGGTCGAGTACTGGAAGGTGACGGTCGCGCCGTTGGCCACGGTCGGGGTGCCGGTGGTCAGCGTGCTCGTGGGCGCGGGCGCGGTGCTGGGGACGAAGGCGTCGTTCAGCGGGGTGGCGTAGGTGTCGTTGGCGGTGATGCCGGGCAGGCCGAGCGCGGCCTCGATGGTGCGGCCGGTGCTGTAGTGGTCGTAGCGGCTCTGGCTGACGGTGCCGGCCGGGACGGTGCCCTGCGAGCCGTCGACGATGGCGAGCACGTGGTTGTCGGGCTCGCTGCTGTCCTCGTCCCAGGTGACGATTAGCAGGGACTTCTGCGTGGTCCAGGCGGGGGAGGCCATGATCGGCGCCAGGGTCTGCTGGAGCCAGCCGTCCTGGGTCTTGAGGCTGGTGGCGCTGCCGTTGCCGGAGGACTCGCCGTCGTAGTAGTCGTCCGCCGCGATCCAGGAGAAGTTCGGGGTGGTGGCCGCGCTCTTCAGGTCGGTGGTCAGCTGGCCGGTGTCGAACAGGTGCGCCGCGCACCGGCTCGCGTTGCCGCTGACGTCGGTGTAGTTGAAGAACGGCGCGTCGTCGGGCTCGTAGTAGGAGTCGTACTGGGTGGTGGTGTTGCAGGGCGTGCCCATGCCCTGTTCGTAGGCCTTCCAGGTCTTGCCGGACGCCTCGACCTCGTCGCCCAGGTTGGTGCCCGGGTCGTTGATGTTCGGGTAGTAGGTGGCGCCGGTGGTGTAGGTGTCGCCGCCCGCGACGGCCAGGTAGTTCTCGTCACTGGGGTGGTACACCGCGTGGTAGTCGGCCATGGTCGCGCCCTGCGCCATCAGGCTGTGCAGGTAGGGCGTGTCCGCCGGGTCGTTCATGACCTGGTTGTAGTCGGTGTTCTCCATCATCACCATGAACACGTGGGCGTAGGAGGGCACCGCGGAGACCGGCGGGGTGAGGACGGCGGCCGTGACGGGCGTGTCCAGGGTCAGCGAGAGGTTGTCCAGGTAGCCGGCCTCGCTGGAACTGTCCAGGAACTGCGCCTCGACCAGGATCGAGCGGGTGCCCGCGGGGACCGTCCCGGTGGCGCTGCGGGCCAGGAACGAGGTGGCGTCGGAGCGGTTCGCCGCGGAGACGGTGGGCAGGTCCGCGGTGGTCCCGAGCTGCTGTCCGGCGCTGTTCAGGAACTGCAGCGAGACCTGGACGTAGCCCGCATAGACGGTCCAGCCGCCGAGCCAGCCGGACAGGTTGTAGGTCACCGCGCCGCCGTCGATGGCCGTCGCGGCGGAGGAGACGTTGACGGTCTGCTGCATGGCGCCGTCGCCCTGGTCGCCGGGGGCGAAGAACGCGGTGCCGGGCGCGGGGCTGGAGGGGTAGCTGAAACTGCCGGCCGTGTAGCAGATGACGTCCGGACTGCCCGAGAGCACGGTCCAGCCCGGGATCGTCGTCGCCGCCGTCCAGTCCTTGGTGCAGTAGCCGGCCTCGGCGCCGCCGTTGACGATCAGGTTTCCACTGGTGGCGGCCGCCGTTGCGGCCGGCGCTGCCACCAGCAGGGCGCCGATCAGTGCCAGCACACTGCCCAGCACCCTCCAGAGCGTTCTCATGGCCACTGCTTCACTCCCGTCGTAACGAATTGTCGTGTGCGGGTCATTGGTAGCAGTGTTGGCCGTCGGCACTGAGAACGCCAGGCGTCGGCGGACCTACGGCAGATGTCCGGAAGATGGCCGTTGCGAGGGCGACGTCAGCTCCGGCGATGCCGTCGACGGACCCGGCTCAGGAGGTCGTCGCGGGAACGAGATGGTCGAGTCCCTGGGCGCTGCCCGTCGCGGCCTCGATCGAGCGCGGCAGCATGACGCTCTCGTAGGCGCGGACGGCGTCGTCGACGCTGGATTCGGTGACGAGGGCGTGGGCGAGGTCGGAGCCGTCGAGCATGGCGAGATTGGCGCCCAGGCCGACCGGGGGCATCAGGTGTGCGGCGTCGCCGAGCAGCGTGACCCCGGGAACGTGATCCCAGGTGTGCTCGGCGGGCAGGACGAACAGCGAGCGGTTGACGAATGCGCTGTCGTTGTTGCGGAGGATGCAGCGCAGGCTCTCGTCCCAGCCGTCGAGAGCCTGCAGCAGGTGCGACCGCACGGCCGGCTCGTCGCCGAGGTCGATGCCGGCCGTCAGGTACCAGTCCTGCGGCGCGCGCAGCGCGATGTAGGCGCGGATGTGGTCGTTGCTGTTGCGTTGCGCGACCAGCGACCTGCCGGCGCCCTTGACCAGCATCGATCCGTTGCCGACCAGTCGCGCCAGGTCGGGGTGGCGGGTGTCGCAGTGGTCGAACCCGGTCTCGACGAAGGTGATGCCGGTGTAGGCGGGTACGGCGTGCGACAGCGCCGGGCGGACACGCGACCAGGCGCCGTCGGCACCGACCACCAGGTCGAAGTCCTCGGCGCTGCCGTCACCGAAGAGCAGCCGACAGGTGCCGTCCGGGAACGGAGTGACCGCGCTGACGGCGTGGTCCCACCGCACCGTGCCCTCGGCGAGTGAGTCCAGGAGCAGGCCGCGCAGTTGGCCGCGGTCGATCTCCGGTCGGCCACTGTCGGCGGAGGGAACCTGATGTGCCAGGGGGAGGGCGCTGGCGAAGTCGAGCACACGCCACTCGTCCCCTTCCGGGCGGGAGAGGGCGTGGAAGCGGTCGAGGAGCCCCGCCGCCCGCAGGGCGGCCTGGCCGGTGTCGGCATGCAGGTCGAGGGTGCCGCCCTGCGGGCGGGCGTCGGCGGAGGCCTCGCGCTCGAACACGGTGACCGAGCGGCCGTGTCGCTGCAGGACCCGGGCGCAGGTGAGGCCGCCGAGGCCGGCACCGACAATCGCAATACGGGGAGCACGGGCAGAGTTCATGGGGGGTGTCCCTAGGTAGGTGGTGAGCCGCCGGCAGATCCGGCCTCCACCAAGAAAGCACACTCGCCAAATAAGTGCAATGACTACACTTTCAAAGTCGCTGCACCTTGAGGTACGGTGTACGAGTGACCGAACCGACCGGGCGCCGCGAGCGCAAGAAGGCCCAGACCCGCCAGTCCCTGGCCGACGCCGCACTCGAACTCTTCCTCGACCGCGGCTACGACCAGGTCGGCGTCAAGGACGTCGCCGACGCCGCCGACGTCTCGGTGACCACCCTGTTCAAGCACTTCTCCGGCAAGGAAGCGCTGGTCTTCGACCAGGACGACGACCTGGAGGCGGCGCTCGTCGCCGCCGTGCGCGACCGCACCCCGGGCCGGTCGATCCCGCAGGCGCTGCGCGAGCACATCCTGCTGAAGCAGAGTCAGCTCGCCGTCCATGCCGAGGACCCGCGATTCGCCGACTTCACGCGGCTGGTGGAGGAGACCCCTGCGCTGCGCGACTACGCCCACCGGATGTGGACGCGCCACGAAGCGGCTCTGACGCGGGCCGTCGCCGAGGCTGTCGGCGCCCCCGAGGGCGACGTCAGCTGCGCCGCCCTGGCCCGTTTCGCCCTTGAGGCCCGCAGCCTCATCCTCCGGCACAGCGAACCGCGCCGTGCCGCCGACGAGGTGTTCGCCCTGCTCGAACACGGCTGGGCGGCCTCCCACCCGGAGGGCTGACCCGTCCGCTCCACGCCGGGTTTTCGGTGGTCGGCCCCGTTTCCCGGAGCCCGCCCGTGGCGCTCTACCCCGCCACCCGCGCCCGCGCCTACCCTGGTGCTGTGACCTCGCCAGCACGCTCCGCCGCGACCACGACGTACCGCCGGGCCGACGCGCCCGGCGCCTGGCCGGGGCTCGGGCACCTGCCCGCGCTGGTCCGGGATCCGGCGGGGTTCCTGGGCCGGTTGCCGGAGTTGGGCGACCTGGTGGAGATCCGACTGGGGCCGACCCGGCTGGTGGTTCCCAGCCATCCGGAGCTGCTGCGGCAGGTGTACGCGGACGACCGGACCTTCGACAAGGGCGGGCCGCTCTACCAGCGGTTCCGGCGGGTGCTCGGCAACGGTCTCGCCACCTGCGCCCACGCCGACCACCGGCGCCAGCGGCGGATGCTGCAACCGGAGTTCCGCCCCGAGCGGGTGGCCGAGTACGCCGCCGTGATGACCAGGGAGGCAGCCGTGCTGGCCGACTCCTGGCAGCCCGGCGAAACGGTGGAGGTCTTTCCCGCCTGCTACCGCTTCGGGCTGCGCGTGGTGGCGCGCACCCTGCTGGGCACCGAGGTGCCGGACGCGCTGGCCGACCGGCTGCAGCAGGCCTTCGCGACCGCGTTCGACGGGGCGCTGCGGCGGGTGATGCTGCTGCCTCCGGGGCGCGGCTACCGGGTGGCGGTGCGCACCCTGGCGGGCACCGTGGCCGAACTGGTGCGCGAGTACCGCGCCGGCGCCCCCGGACGCGAGGACCTGCTGGCCGGCCTGCTGGCCGCGCGGGACGAGGACGGTTCCGCACTCTCCGACGCCGAGCTGCACGACCAGGTGGTGACCCTGCTCCTGGCCGGCGCCGAGACCACCGCCTCCCAACTCTCGTGGACACTGCGCCTGCTGATGACGCATCCCGAGGTACTGGCCACCCTCCAGGCGGAACTCGACGCGGTGCTGCCGGGGGCTCGCCCCGCCCAGTGGGCCGACCTGCCCCATCTCCCCTACACCGCACGGGTGCTGACCGAGTCGCTGCGCCGGCGTCCGCCCGGCTGGGTGCTGCTGCGCACCTGCACCCGCGAGGTCGAACTGGGCGGGCGCACCCTGACCCCCGGCAGCCAGGTGCTGCTCAGTCCCTACGTCGCCCACCACAATCCGCGGATCTTCGCCGATCCTGACCGCTTCGACCCGGACCGCTGGCTGCCCGAGCGGGCCGCCGAGCTGCCCCGCTGGGGATTCGCGGGGTTCTCGAACGGGCCGCGCCAGTGCATCGGCGCCGACTTCGCCCGGGCCGAGGCGGCGATCGCGCTGGCCACCGTGCTGGCCCGCTGGCACCCCGCCCCGGTGCCGGGCGACCCGCTCGACGACCGCCCGGCGCGGCTGTCCACCGTGCTGCAACCGCGCCGGCTGCGGCTGCGCGCGCTCAGCCGGTAGCGCTCACGCGCCGGAGGGCGCGGGGTCGGTGGTGCGGCCCCCGCCACCTGCGGGGCAGGAAGCGGGGGCCACGGTCACCGCCGCGGTCGTTCGGATCACACCTTGTCGGCCGCGATCATCAGGTACTGGAAGCTTCCCTCCTGGTAGCCGGTGAGGAACGGCGACTCGATGCCGGTCGCCACCGAGGAGCCGGCGCGCAGCTCCCAGTAGGGAATGGTCGCGGCGGTCAGGTCGACCACGCTGATGGGGACCAGGTTGTTGGCCGCCATCGCGGCGAAGTACTCGCTGCGCGGGTGGATGTCGCAGATGTAGTGCGCATCGATCTGACTGACCGCCCGGGACGGCTGGCGGCCGTGGACGTCGTTGTAGCAGCCGGTGATGGTGACGTAGCGTCCGCCCGGCGCCAGGACCCGGGCGTGCTCCGCGAAGAGCTTGTGCAGGTCCACGTACATGGTGCTCTCGTTGTTCCAGATCGCCCGGAACGTGGCGTCGGCGAAGCCGTTGTCCAGCATGTTCCGGAAGTGGAAGGCCACCTTGTCGGCCACGCCCCGCTCCCGGGCCTGGTTGTTGGCGAACTTCACCTGCTCCTCGGAGATGGAGATGCCGTCGACCTGGCAGCCGAACCGGAGGTTGGCCACGAAGCTGGTGCCGCCGCGGCCCGAGCCGGCGTCCAGGATCCGGTCCTCCGCGGCGAGGGCGCCGAGCTGGTCCACCAGGAAGTCGGCCTGGGCGGCCTCCAGCCGGTGCATCTCCCTGATGGTCCGCTCGTCGCGGGTGGCCTCGGGGCCTTCGAACACGGACCCGTCGACGTCGCCGATGCCGTAGTGGTGGTGGTAGGTGCCGGAGACGTCGCCGAGGCGCAGGTTGACGGGGTCCTTCTCCTTGTTCCAGTAGTCCGCCACGGACTGCTGGTACTTGGTGGCGAGGACCGGGGCGGGGGCGTCGAGCATCGTCATCTGGTCAGTTCCCTTGGGTTCGGTTGTAGCGGGGGCTTCCGGCGTGCCACTCCTTGTTGCCGCCGAGCCAGGCCCACAGCGCCCCGAGGTAGCGGGTCAGGACCGGGTCCCCGGCCAGGCTGAGGACGGCCGCGGAGGCCTCGTAGGAGCGCACGAGTTCGTCGTGGATGTCGGCGGAGCGCCGGATCGCCTGCTCCAGGGAGCAGCCGTCCTCGGCCATGAGCACCGTGGGCAGGTTGTACTCCAGCCCCTGGGCGCCGCCCTCCTTGTGCATCGAGTAGACGTCGTTGAGCAGCACTGATGCGAGGGCGGCCTGGAGCGTGGCGTTGCGGACGTCGCGGCGTCCGTAGACCTCGGCGGGTACCTCGTACCCGCCGACGGAGTCGACCAGCGTCATGCACGGCAGGAAGCTGTTCATCTGACGGTTGGCCAGGTACTCCCAGACCGGTGGCGGGGTGCCGTCGATGCGCCATCCGGCCTCGGCGTCCATGCCGAGGAACAGACCGGCCAGCTCCTGCCTGAGCCGGTTGATCTGCGCTCCGCCCGCGTACTCCGCCAGCTGCTCGACGGACCGGTGCAGGGCGTGCCACACCGGTTGCTCGCGAAGGGCGCGTCGGTACTGCTCCCGGTAGCGGAGCGGCATCCGGGCCGGGTCGATCGCCGACTGGGAGAGCATCAGCTCGGGGCCCAGCCGCTGGGGCCGGCCGCCGGTGGCGGCCGTGTCGCAGAAGTAGTCGTCGACGGCGAACTCCGCCGCCATGCACCGGCCTGCGGCCAGCAGTCGGTCGGGGTCGTCGGTGTCGGGGTGGGTCAGCATCAGCAGCCGGCCGAAGTCCGCCCTGCGGAACTCCTCGATCCGGCCCTCGTAGATGCCCATCTGCTCGGCCCACTGGACCAGGCGTTCGTTGACCTCCTCGCCGAGCGCGGGGTCGTCGCGCAGGGCCGGCGGGCAGTAGAGCTCGGGCACGGCGCCCGCGCCGCGGGGCGTCGCCGCCGCTGCGGGCGTTGCCGTCCCCGGGGCGGCGGGGTCGGCCCGGGGACGCCGCAGGTCGGCGATCCGGGCCGCCGAGGTGCCGAGCCCGGTGGGGCCGGTCGGCAGCCGCCGCGCTGCTCGGGCGGCGGGTGGTCGTGGATCCGGCATCGGGTCCTCCTGTCCTGGGGCGGTGGCGGTCAGGACCGGGGAGCGGCGATGTCGACGTTCTCCAGGATGCCGACGGCATCCTGGACCAGGACCGCCACCGAGTAGTAGGCGGTCACCAGGTAGCGGATGAGCGCGGTGTCGTCGATGCCCATGAAGCGGACGTTCAGGCTGGGCTCGTACTCGTCCGGGAGGCCGGTCTGGTGCAGCCCGACCACGCCCTGCCGGTCCTCCCCGGTGCGCATCGCGAGGATCGAGGAGGTGTGCCCGTCGGTGACCGGGATCTTGCCGCAGGGGAAGATCGGCACGCCCCTCCAGGAGGGGATGCTGTGGCCGCCGACATCGGTGCTGCCGGGGTTGATGCCGCGCTTGTTGCACTCGCGGAAGAACGCCGCGATCGCCTTGGGGTGGGCGAGGAACAGGTCGGTGCCGCGGCGCATCGACAGCAGGTCGTCCATGTCGTCCGGGGTCGGCGGGCCCGACCAGGTGTTGATCCGCTGGTCGTAGTCGGCGTTGTGCAGCAGGCCGAACTCCCGGTTGTTCAGCAGCTCCCACTCCTGGCGCTCGCGGATCTCCTCGACCGTCAGCCGGAGCTGCTGCTCCAGCTGGTTCATCGGGTCGTTGTAGAGGTCGGCGACGCGGGAGTGGACGCGGAGGACGGTCTGCGTCAGCGACAGCTCGTACTCGCGGGGCGTGAGGTCGTACTCCACGAAGGAGCTGGGGATCTCGTGCTCGCCCTCGTGGCCGGCGGAGACGGCGACCTCCACCTCGCCCTTGGAGTTGACCTTGCGTGAGGAGGCCGCGAGGAAACGGCCGATGTGCCCGCGCAGCGCCTCCGAGCGGTCGAGCAGCTCGGTCAGGGACTGCCAGGGCAGCACCATGACGGTTCCGGCGGTGGTGGCCGTGACCGTGGCGGTCCACAGCGGATCGCTCTGCAGCAGGGCCTCGTCGCCCAGGTGGTCGCCGTCGCTCAGCACCCCGTGGATCGTGCGGTCGCCGTACTTCCCGGTCGAGCTCCGCTCGATGCGACCGTGGGCGACGATGAAGACCTCCTCGACGGGGTGGCCCTCCTCCACGATCACCTCGCCGCTGCGGAAGTCGCGGGCAGTGAACCGGCCGGCCAGCTCGCTGAGCAGCGCGTCGTCGTCGAGACCGCGCAGCACCGGGATCTCGCGGAGGGTCTCGGGCACGATCGCCACGTCGTCCGCACCGGCCTGGACGAAGCCGACCCGGCCCCGGCCCACGGCCAGCGAGAGCCGCCGGTTGACCCGGTAGGTGCCGCCGTTGACCTGCACCCAGGGGAGCCGGCGCAGCAGCCAGCGCGAAGTGATGCCGCGCATCTGCGGGGCGGACTTGGTGGTGGTCGCCAGGTTGCGGGCGGCGGCGGTGCTCAGGCTGGACCAGGGTCGGCCCTGGAAGGCGGACATGTCTGTCTCGGTCGACATCGGTGATCTCCGTCAGCGCATGGGGAAGCCGGGCACGACTGCCCGAAGGAGGGTGGACGAGAATGCTCCCGCTGCGAATCGCCGCAGGGAGACGAGGTACGGGGTACCGGAGGAGGAGGGATTCTCGGCGGTGGTCCATGCCGATCCGGTGGCTCGGGAGGTGTTCCCGATCAACGTGAGCAGACGCTAGCAAGGTCGAACACCGGCGAATGTCCGTGCGACATGAATGCGCCAATTGTGTGCGCCGGCGGCACCGCCCGTCCCATGGTCGAAATGCCTGCTCAGAGTGGAAGTTGGTCGGCGGCAGCCCCGCGCGGGCTCGCATCGCCGCTGCCCGGGTGCCGGGATCGCAATGTGGCTCAAGGCCGTGCCATGGTGCGGACGCCTGCTTGACCGCAGGGGCATCCCGTCATGGCTCCACCGCAGCACGTCCGCCGCACGGGGAGTGGTGACGGTCGGTCACTTCCAGCCGCAGGCAGGGGATCACGGCGTCGGGCCGGCAGCTTTCCAGATCTTCGGGAACGGGTAATTTTCCTTGTCGGTGTGCAGTCAAGAAGCCTCGAATGGCTGTAGGGTTCCCCTGCCCTGGTACGCCGAGGCCGAGCGTTGTGCGGTGTGGCCCCGGCTGCCCATCTTGCAAAGGAGCCCTCACATATGGTCAGGCAATGGTCTATAGCTGTGGCGGGGCTGGCGCTGGGTTCGCTGGCGCTCGCCGGGCCGGCGACGACGGCCGGCACGACGCACCATGCTGCTGCGCCGACAGCGAAGTCCCGCGCGTTCTCGCCCGGCGGCCTGTTCGAGCCGGCCCCGGGAACCCACCCCAGCGCCGTCGACGGCCGCGTCATCAACTACTCGAACAACTGGTCCGGGTACGCGGTCACGGGCAGCACCTTCACCACGGCGACGGCGAGTTGGGTGCAGAACGCGATCACCTGCACCAGCGGTGACGGCGAGACGGACATGTCCCCGTGGGTCGGTATCGACGGCTTCAGCTCCAGCACCGTGGAACAGACCGGAAGCTCCGGTGACTGCGACGGATCCACGCCCGACTACTACGCCTGGTACGAGATGTACCCGGCGAACGTGATCATCATCAACAAGACGGTCAAGCCCGGTGACGAGTTCACCGGCACCGTGACCCACACCTCGGGCACCAAGTACACCCTGGTGCTGAAGGACCTCACTCAGGGCTGGACCAACTCCGTCACCAAGTCGCTCTCGGCCGACGACTCCTCGGCCGAGGCCGTGATGGAGATGGCGGCCAACAACCTGACCAAGTTCGGCACGGACCCCTTCACCTCGTTCACGGTGGACGGCAAGGCCGTCGGTTCCTACACCGGCTCCCCCTACACCATCGAGCAGATGGAGATCGAGAACGGCAGCACGCTCTGCGACTCGACCTCCAGCCTCGCCAACAACGAGAACTTCACCACCACGTGGCTGAACGCCTGCTGATCCGCTGAACGGGGTGCGCGGCAACGATCGTTGCCGCGCACCCCGCCTCAGCCGAGTGCCCGGTCGAGGTTGAAGGCGGCGCTGATCAGCGAGAGGTGGGTGAAGGCCTGCGGGAAGTTGCCGAGCTGCTCGCCGGTCGGGCCGATCTCCTCGGCGAACAGACCGAGGTGGTTCGCGTAGGTGAGCATCTTCTCGAAGGCGAGCCGGGCCTCCTCCAGCCGGCCCGCGCGGGCCAGCGCCTCGACGTACCAGAAGGAGCAGATCGAGAAGGTTCCCTCCGGTCCGTGCAGGCCGTCGGAGCCGGCGGTCGGGTCGTAGCGGTAGACCAGCGAGTCGGAGACCAGGTCCGCGGTGAGGGCGTCCAGGGTGGAGAGCCACTTGGGGTCGGTGGGCGAGATGAACTTGGCCATCGGCATCATCAGCAGCGAGGCGTCCAGGACGTCGCCGTCCAGGGCCTGGACGAAGGCGCCCCGCTCGGCCGACCAGCCGCGGCTCATGATCTGCCGGTAGATCGCGTCACGGGACTGCCGCCAGCGGGGCAGGTCGGCCGGCAGGCCGCGGCGGTTCGCCATCCGCATCGCCCGCTCCAGTGCCACCCAGCACATCAGCCGCGAGTAGACGAGGTCCCTGCGGCCCGCGCGGGTCTCCCAGATTCCCTCGTCGGGCTGGTCCCAGTGGCCGCAGACCCAGTCCGCCATCGCGCCGACCTCGTCCCAGCGGGCGCTGCTGATCGGTTTCCCCCACTTGTCGTAGAGGTAGATCGAGTCGATCAGCGCTCCGTAGATGTCCAGCTGGAGCTGGCCGGTGGCGGCGTTGCCGACCCGGACCGGAGCCGAGCCGAGGTAGCCCTCCAGGTGCGGCAGCTCGTACTCGGGCAGGTCCCTGCGGCCGTCGATCCCGTACATGATCTGCAACGGGCTGGTCGCACCGGTGCCGCAGCTGAGGCCGCGCTCGCAGAGGAAGCCCATGAACGCCTCGGCCTCCGAGGTGAAGCCCAGGCGCATCATGGCGTAGACGCAGAAGGCGGCGTCTCGGACCCAGACGTACCGGTAGTCCCAGTTGCGCTCGCCGCCGATCTGCTCCGGCAGGCTGGTGGTCGGTGCGGCCACGATCGCCCCGGTCGGCGCGTAGGTGAGCAGCTTCAGCACCAGCGCGGAGCGGTGCACCATCTCCCGCCAGCGCCCGTGGTACTGCGATCCGGCCAGCCAGTGGCGCCAGAACCGGACGGTCGCCTCGGCCTGCTCCTGAGCCTCGGCGCGCAGGCACGACCGGGTCGGGACGTCGTCGTCGATCCGGTCGAGGGCGAACACGTTGGACTCGCCCTCGACGAGCTTGAAGTGCGACCACACGTCCAGGCCGTCGCTCTCCAGGGGGGCGGTGGAGGTCAGCGCCAGGGTCAGCGACGGGGAGCGGAACACCGCCGCATCGCCTTCGAGGCGCGTGGTGTGCGCCTCGGCTCCGTAGCCGAAGCGGGGGGCGACCCGCGCCCTGAACGGGAGCGTTCCGCGGACGCAGACCACCCGCCGGATCAGCCGGTGCCGGGCTGCCTCGCGCGACTCGTCGACCACCGGCATGAAGTCCTGGATCTCGGCCACTCCGTCCGCCGCGAAGAACCGCGTGATCAGCACGTTGGTGTCGGGGAAGTAGAACTGCCGGGTGCGCGTCGGGACCTCGGCGGCCAACTCGAAGGAGCCGCCCTTGTCGGCGTCGAGGATGGCCCCGAACACGCTGGGTGAGTCGAAGCGCGGACAGCAGTACCAGTCGATGGTGCCGTCCGTGCCGACCAGGGCGGTCGTCCGAAGATCGCCGATCAGGCCGTGCTCGGCGATCGGTGGGTAGCGGCCGCTGTCGGCCTGCTCGAAACCAGTCGTGTCGAACGCCATGCCGGCCTCCTGCCGCTGCGGCGCGGGTCCGGAGCAGGACCCCCGGAGAAGGACCTCCGCCTTTCATGCTAGATCGCCGGCCGGGACGGGGCTCCGGCGAAGCCGCGAGCGAGCCTCGACGCCTGTGCCCTCGGAAGGCGGACTACCGATCCGCACGCAGCTGTACCGCGCCGATCCGCAGGCAGAAGCGGGCGCCGCCGCCGGCGGCCGCCTCGGCGGTGAGCGTGGCGTGGTGGGCCTGGGCGATCTGCTGGGCCATGGCCAGGCCCAGCCCCGATCCGGGAAGGGCCCGGGCCGTGGTGGCGCGGTAGAAACGGTCGAAGACATGGGGCAGGTCCTCGGGCGCGATGCCGGGGCCGTGGTCGCGGATGGTCAGCTCCAGCAAGGGCGGGGCCGTCCCGTCCCGGCGGACCAGGGACAGCTCCACCGGGCCGCCGGGCGGGCTGAACTTGGCCGCGTTGTCCAGCAGGTTGGCCAGCAGCCGGGACAGCCGCGCCGGGACTCCCTCGACCGCGCAGTCCGGCGCCAGCTCGGCGGTGAAGGTGATGGCGGGCCAGTGGTGCCGGGCCGAGTCCAGGCACTGCCGGGCCAGCAGGTCGAGCCGGACCGTCTCCAGCAGCGGGGCGGGTTCCTCCTCACGGGCCAGCTCGATCAGATCGTTCACCAGTGAGGTGATCTCGCGGATCTGGCGCTGCAGGGCGGTGGACGCGCGGATGAGCTGTTCCGGGGTCAGCCGGTCGGCGCGGGCCAGCAGTTCGGCGTTGGTGCGCAGCGCCGTCAGCGGGGTCCGCAGTTCGTGGGAGGCGTCGGCGACCAGCCGGCGGCGGGCCGTCACCGACTGCTCCAGCTCGCCGAGCATGGTGTTGAAGCTGGTGGCCAGGCGGGTGATCTCGTCCTCGCGGTGCTGCGCGGACGCGGGGAGCCGGACCCGCTGCTTCGGGTCGCGGGTGGCGGCGATGCGCTCGGCGGTCGCGGTGAGCCGGGCGACCGGGCGCAGGCCGGTCCGGGAGACCGCGTAGCCGAGGACCGCCGCCAGCAGTACGCCCAGCGCGCCGATGACGGACATCAGCTCCGCCGCCTGGGTGACGCCCTGCTGCACGGTGTCGGAGCGGACGGCGACCTGGACCGCCTTGCCCTCGCCGAAGGAGGTGGTGAGTATCCGGGCCGGATGGCCGTCGACGCTGATGTTGCTGTAGTAGCCGTTGCGCTCACCGGCTGCGACCGCGCGGGTGGCGTCGGTCACCGGGAGCAGGTAGGGGGCCGAGGGATCGTCGGACCGGTCGGCCGGGACGATCTGCGAGCAGGCGGGGGCGGCCAGGTAGACGCATTCGCCGGACACCGTGCCCGGAGCCGAGCCGTGGTTCAACTGCTGCACCACTGTGGCCTGCTGGCCCAGCTGCAGGTCCAACTGGTGCCCCAGCTCGTGCCGGACGACGACGAAGGCCGCGGCGGTGACGCCGATGGCGACCAGGGTGACGGCGAGGGTGCAGGCCAGGGCGAGCCGGGTGCGCAGGGTGCGGCGGGCGAACCGGCCGAACCGGCCGACGCCGAACCGGGTCGCGGGGGGAGTCACGCGCTGCTCAGTCGGTAGCCCACGCCATGGCTGGTGTGCAGGATCCGGGGCTCGCCGCCGGCCTCCAGCTTCCGCCGCAGGTAGCCGATGTAGACGGCGAGCGAGTTGGAGTCGGGGCCGAAGTCGCCGCTCCACACCCGCTCCAGGATCAGCTCCCTGGGCAGCACCTGGTCCGGGTGGCGCAGCAGCAGTTCGAGCAGCGCCGCCTCGGTGCGGGTGAACTCCAGTCGGCGGCCGGAGCGGTCGCCGGTCCTGGTCGCCGGGTCGAAGCGCAGGTCGCCGAGGGACAGCAGGGCGTCCGGCTCGGCCGGCGCCGAGCGGCGCAGCAGGGCGCGCAACCGCGCCAGCAGCTCGTCCAGGGCGAAGGGCTTCGTCAGGTAGTCGTCGGCCCCGGCGTCCAGCCCTTCCACCCGGTCGGTGACCGAGTCGCGGGCGGTGAGCACCAGGATGGGCACCCGGTCGCCCAGGTCGCGCAGCCGACGGCAGACCGCGAGGCCGTCCAGGGTGGGCATCATCACGTCCAGCACCAGGGCGTCGGGCTGCCAGCCGCCGACCTCGGCCAGGGCGGCGAGCCCGTCGGCGGCGGTGCGCACGGCGTAGCCCTCGACGGTGAGGCCGTCGGCGAGGGCGGCGCTCACCTCCGGGTCGTCGTCCACCACGAGGACGCGAGTAGCTGTTGGCATGGGTCCATCGTGGCAAATGTCCGTCTTAGAACGTTCTTAGGGGGGTTCGCCACGCTGGCCGACATGCAGACAGCAGCGGAACACGACAGGCAGGAAGGGCCCCGGGGGCTCTCGGTGGTGATCGGGGCCGGGGGCACCGGCGGGCACATCTACCCGGGTCTGGCCCTGGCCGAGGCACTGCGCCGACTCGAACCGAGAGCGGTGATCTCCTTCGTGGGGACCGAACGCGGCCTGGAGACCCGGCTGATCCCCGAAGCCGGCTACCGGCTGCACACCGTCGACATGATCCCCTTCGACCCGGCGCTAGGGCTGCGCCGCTTCCTGCTCCCGGCCGATCTGCTGCGCTCCGGGCTGCAGGTCCGTGAGCTGCTGCGCCGCCAGGGCGCACAGGTCGCGGTGGGCATGGGCGGCTACCCCAGCGCCCCGGTGATCCTCGGCGCCCGGCTCGCCCGGCTGCCCAGCGTCGTCCACGAGTCCAATGCCGTGCCCGGCCGGGCCAACCGCTTCGCCGCACGGCTCACCCCCCATGTCTGCCTGGCCTTCGACCGCACCCGTGAGCACCTGCCCCGGGCCTCGGCGGCCGAGACCGTGGGGATGCCGCTGATGGGCGCGCTCGCCGGAATGGACCGGGCCGCGCTGCGGGTCGGGGCACGGAGGGCCCTGGGGATCGCACCGGGCGTCCGGCTGGTGCTGGTCAACGGCGGCAGCCTGGGAGCGGCGCGGCTCACCGGGGCGGCGCTCGGCCTGGCCGAGCGCTGGAGCGGACGCGAGGATGTCCGGCTGCTGGTCAAGACCGGTCCGGCCGCCCTGGACGGCGCCCGCGCCCGGCTGGCGTCCGGCGGCGGTGGCCGGGTCGCCACCGCGGTCCCGTACCTGGACCGGATGGACCTCGCCTACGCCGCCGCCGACCTGGTGGTCTGCCGGGCGGGCTCCGCCACCGTCGCCGAGCTGGCGACCCTGGGGGTCCCGGCCGTACTGGTGCCCTATCCGCACGCGCCCGGCGACCACCAGACCCACAACGCGCGGGTGCTCTCCGACGCGGGGGCGGCGCTGCTGCTGCCCGATGCCGGGACCACCGCCGACAGCCTGGCCGACCTGATCGAGCCGCTGCTGGGCGACCCGCTGCGGCTCGGGGCGATGGGGAGGGCCGCCGAGCCCGGCACCCACGCCCGGGCGGCCGAACTGCTGGCCAGGCGCGTCCTGCAGGTGGCCGGACGAAGCGTCAGCACAACCACGGAGACAGAGGAGTTGGCAGCATGAGTGACATCCGACAGGGCCGGCAGGACTGGAGTGGGCGCCGGGTGCTGGTCACCGGTGCGGAGGGCTTCATCGGCAGCACCCTGGTCGACCTGCTGGTGGCGCGGGGCGCGGAGGTCCGCGCGCTGGTCCACTACAAGCCCTATGCCGAGAAGGGGTTCCTGGCCGGCTACCTCGGCGGCGGGCAGGTCGAGATGGCGGCGGGCGACGTCCGCGACGCCGGACGCGTCCACGACGTGGTGGCCGACTGCGACACGGTGTTCCACCTGGCCGCCCTGATCGGCATCCCGTACAGCTACCAGGCCCCCGAGGCCTATGTGCAGACCAATGTGACGGGCACTCAGAACGTGGCCGCCGCCTGTGTGCGGCACGGCGCACGGCTCGTCCACACCTCCACCAGCGAGGTCTACGGGACGGCGATCACCGCGCCGATCACCGAGCAGCACCCGCTGCAGCCGCAGTCGCCGTACTCCGCCTCGAAGATCGGCGCGGACATGATGGCGCTGTCGTACCACCACGCGTTCGAGCTGCCGGTGACCGTGGTCAGGCCCTTCAACACCTACGGCCCCCGGCAGTCCGCCCGCGCCGTGATCCCCACCATCCTCGCCCAACTGCACTCCGGCGCCCGGCAGATCAAACTCGGCTCGCTCACCCCGACGCGTGACTTCACCTTCGTCACCGACACCGCCGAAGGCTTCCTGGCGGCCGCCCGAGCGGACCGCACCCTCGGCGAGGTGATCAACCTGGGCACCGGCACCGAGGTCTCCGTCGGCGACCTCGCCCGGGCGCTGGTCACCGCCACCGGCGTGGACGCCGAGGTGGTCGTCGACCCCTCGCGGCTGCGCCCCGTCGGCAGCGAGGTGCAGCGGCTGCTCTCCGACAACAGCCGGGCCCGCGAGCTGGCCGGCTGGACGCCGGAGGTCGGCCTCGCCGAAGGGCTGCGCCGGACCTCCGACTGGGTGCGGGACAACCTGCGCCTGTTCGCCCCCGGCCGTTACCAGGTCTGAACCGGACTCCGACGCGGGACCGGGGTGCTTCCTGGCCCGTGCCGCCGTCCGGCGCGCCTCCGCCGGCCCTGCCCAGGTCAGGGGGTACCTTGCCGGTGTGCGGGGTGGCCCGCAGGGTCGTCATCGGGGGTATGTGAAGGAAAGGCGTATGTCCGCGACGACGCGGCGCAGGTTGCTCGGGACCGTGGGCGCGGCTGCGGCCACGGCACTGCTTCCGCCCGGCGTCCAGCGCGCGGTGGCCGCCGGAGCGCCCAGCTGCGGTTCGATCCGCGATGTGGAGCACGTGGTCCTGCTGATGCAGGAGAACCGGTCCTTCGACCACTATTTCGGCACACTGCCCGGGGTACGCGGCTTCGACGACCCGGAGGCGATCTGCCTGGACACCGGTCGGTCGGTCTTCCACCAGCCCGACCGGGTCCACCCGGACGGATACGTGCTGCCGTTCCACCTGGACACGCGCACCAGCCGGGCCCAGGCACTGCCGTCCATGAGCCATGCCTGGGAGGTCCAGCACCAGGCCTGGAACCGGGGGCGGATGGACCAGTGGCTGGCTGCGCACCGGGCTGCCGACGGCGCCAACGGCCCCTACGCCATGGGCTACTACACCCGCCAGGACATCCCCTTCCACTACGCCCTCGCCGAGACCTTCACCATCTGCGACAACTACTTCTCATCGGTGCTGGGCCCCACGATCCCGAACCGGCTCTACTGGATGACGGGAACCATCGACGCAGCGGCGACCAACGGCGGCCCGGTCATCGGAGCACCGCCGAGGCAGCCGCTGACCTGGACCACGTACCCCGAGCGGCTGGAGGCGGCCGGGGTGAGCTGGAAGGTCTACCAGGAAACCTCCGCACGGCTTCGACGTGCTGTCCCACTTCGCGGGCTTCCAGCGCGCCGAGCCCGGCGATCCGCTCCACGACAAGGGCCTCAGGGCGGAGCCGGGCGGCACGTTCGAGGACGACGTGCGCAACGACCGGCTCCCCGCGGTGTCCTGGATCCTGCCCAGGGGATGGCAGTCGGAGCACCCCGCCGCCCTGCCCGCCGCCGGCGCGCTCTTCGTCGCCTCGAAGATCAACGCGATTGCTGCCAACCCGGAGGTCTGGGCGAAGACCGTCTTCATCCTCAACTACGACGAGAACGACGGCCTGTTCGACCATGTTCCACCGCCGGTGCCCGGCCCGGGAACTGATGGCGAAGCTGTCGACGGCCTGCCGGTCGGCGCGGGATTCCGGGTGCCGTGCATCATCGTCTCGCCCTGGACGGTGGGCGGCTGGGTCGCCTCCGAGGCCTTCGACCACACCTCGGTGCTGCAGTTCCTGGAGCGGTTCACCGGCGTCCCCGAGACCAACATCACCGACTGGCGCAGGGACACCTTCGGGGATCTGACCTCCGCCTTCCAGTTCCGGCAGGGCAGACGGGACCCGCCACCCCTGCCGGACGCCGACCGTCAGTTCGAGCTGGCCGAGCTGCAGGTGGAGACCCTGCCCGCGCCACCGCTGCCCGGGACCCCGCAGCGCCCTCCCCATCAGGAGCGGGGCAAGGACCAGCCGCTCTTGACCAGCCGCACGTGAGAGGAGCAGCCAGGTGGAGCCGCCTCCGCCCTGCCGCCCCGGCCGCCGAGCGGTCCTGGGCCTGCTGGGGGCGGCGATCACCGTGGCCGCCGGCTCGCACCCCGCTGCTGCGGCCGCGGGCACCGCCCGGGCCGTCGGGCAGCACCACGCGGCCGGTGGTGTCGGCAAGCGACAGATGCGGGGCCTCTGGATCACGAGCCTGGACAACATCGACTGGCCCAGGCACCGCGGGCTGAGCGCGGAGCGGCTCCGGGCAGACTTCACCACGCTGCTCGACGAGGCCCGGGCGGTCGGCTTCAACGCGGTGTTCGTGCAGGTCCGCCCGACCGCCGATGCCCTGTGGCCCTCGCCCTTCGAGCCGTGGTCGCAGTGGCTGACGGGTACTCAGGGCAAGGATCCGGGCTGGGATCCGCTGGAGTTCATGGTCGGCGCGGCGCACGAACGCGGCCTGGCGTTCCACGCCTGGTTCAACCCGTTCCGGGTGGCCATCCAGCCGCATCTCGCCAAGCTGCTCCCCAGCCACCCCGCCCGCCGCAACCGGGACTGGGCCGTCGTCTACAACGGCGAGATCTACTACAACCCCGGGATCCCCGAGGTCCGCGCCTTCGTCCAGCAGGCCGTCATGGACGCCGTCCAGCGCTACGACATCGACGGTGTCCACATCGACGACTACTTCTACCCCTACCCGAGCCACGCCGGTACGGAGTTCCCCGACGACGCGGCTTTCGCCGCCCACGGGCGCGGGTTCACCGACCGCGCCGCCTGGCGTCGTGACAATGTCGACCTGATGGTCCAGCAGTTGCGCGACCTGGTGCGCGCCGCGCGCCCGGAGGCGGCCTACGGCATCAGCCCGTTCGGCGTCTGGCGCAACCGCACCAGCGACCCGGCCGGGTCCGCCACCATGGCGCTGCAGTCCTACGACGCCCAGTTCAGCGACTCCCGCGCCTGGGTCCGCAACGGCTGGGTCGACTACATCGCGCCGCAGCTCTACTGGTACATCGGCCTGGCCAACTCCGACTACGCGGTCCTGGCCCCCTGGTGGGCCGAGCAGACCGCCGGCACCGACACCCAGCTGTGGATCGGCCAGTCCGCGTCCCGCCCCGGCGCCCCCGACCGCCCGGCGGCCTGGCAGGACCCGGCCGAGCTCTCCCGCCATCTCGCCCTCGACGCCACCCTGCCGGCCATCGGCGGTGACCTCTTCTTCAGCGCCCGAAGCGTCCGCGTCGACCGGATCGGCGCCATCAGGAGACTGGCCGCCGACCACTGGCGCCGCCCGGTGCTGAGCCCCCTCCTGCCCCGCCTCGCCCACGGCGTCCCACCCGGTTCGCCCGCCCTGCACCCCGCGGCCGATCGGCGCTCGCTGCGGATCACGCCCGCGGATCCGACCGGACGCGGCGGGCCGTTCCAGTACGCCGTCTACCGCTACGCCGAGGACCCCGGGCCGCTGCCGTCACCCGATCCGGCCCGGCTGACCGCCCTGTTGCCCGCCCTCACCGTCGACCGCTAACCGCTGCCGCCCGACACCCCCGGCTCCTGGTACACCGTCACTGCGGTCGACCGGGCAGGACGGGAGGGCCCGGCCGGCCCGGCCGTGTGGGTGCCCTCCGGGTGACCCTGCCGACCGAGCCACCCGAATGGCCGCAGCTGCCGCCCGGCGCGGCGCACCCCGGCGGGCGCCGCGGCCGACATCCTGGGCTCCATGACCTCCAGCACCCGGGGCGACGGCCCCGCAGCCGAGCCCGGACCGGAAAGCGGTCCGACACTCCCCGGCGCCCCTGCCCGGTCGGGTTCGCACACCCGGCGACGGACCCTCCTGTCCGGCCTCGCGGTGCTGGGCTCCGCCGCGCTGACCGGCACCGCCCGGCCGGTGGCGCCGGCCCGGCCCCGGGCACGGAACCAGGCGCAGGGGGATCACCGGCGGCCGCCCGTCGGGGATTCCCGCAGCGGTGGCACCGGCTGCCCGGGACACGAGCTGCGCGGCGTGTGGATCGCATCGGTCCGCAACATGGACTGGCCGGCCCGACCGGGGCTGCCCGCCGAGCGGTTGCGGGCCGATTTCCTCGCCCACCTGGACCGCGCGCGGGCGCTCGGTCTGAATGCGGTGTTCGTGCAGATCCGCCCCACGGCCGACGCCTTCTGGCCCTCGGCCTTCGAGCCGTGGTCGCAGTGGCTGACCGGCACCCAGGGCCGGGACCCCGGATGGGACCCACTGGCGTTCATGGTCCGGGCCGCCCATGAACGGGATCTGGCCTTCCACGCCTGGTTCAACCCCTACCGGGTGTCGATCCAGCCCGACCCCGCCCTGCTGGTGGCGGACCACCCCGCGCGCCGCCATCCGCACTGGGCCGTCAGCTACGCCGGACAGATCTGCTACAACCCCGGTGTCCCGGAAGCACGCCGGTTCGTCCAGCAGGCGATGATGGACGCGGTCCTGCGCTACGACCTCGACGGTGTCCACTTCGACGACTACTTCTACCCCTACCCCGTACCGGGCCAGGACTTCCCCGACGACGAGGCGTTCGCCGCCCACGGCGCCGGATTCACCGACCGGGCGGCCTGGCGGCGGCACAATGTCGACCTGTTGATCCGCGAGATGCGCGACCTGGTCCGGGCAGCGCGTCCGGAAGCGGCCTTCGGCGTCAGCCCGTTCGGCGTGTGGCGCAACGCCGGCAGCGACCCGGCCGGTTCGAGGACCGAGGCCTTCCAGTCCTACGACGGGCAGTACGCCGACACCCGTGCCTGGGTCCGCAACGGCTGGCTCGACTACATCGCCCCACAGCTGTACTGGGCCATCGGCGCACCCGCTGCGGACTACGCCACCCTGGCCCGGTGGTGGGCCGCCCAGACCAGCGGCACCGGTACCCAGCTGTGGATCGGCCAGGCCGCCTACCGCGTCGGCGCCCCGCGCCAACCGGCCGCCTGGGGGGACCCGGCGGAACTGTCCCGGCAGCTGACCCTCAACGCCCGGTTGCCGCAGATCGGCGGCAACATCCTGTTCAGCGCCAGCAGCGTGTGGGCGGACCGGATCGGCGGGATCAGCCGACTGGTCGCCGACCACTGGCAGCGACCGGCCCTCGGCCCCGTCCTGCCGAGGCCGGCCGGCGCGGCACCGGGGCCGGCCGGCGCGGCCTACCCGCCCCGGACCCCGGACCGCACCCGCTGCCCGGGGTGACTCCGCTGCTCGGGATGACTCCGCCCCCGTCCGCCGCTCGGGTGCCCCGTACGAAGGGGCGTCACCCGGTGGGCGGAGACGCATCGTTGCCTGCGCGTTCAGCCGTCCGGGTGCAGCAGGTAGGACGTCACGCCCGCGGCGATCCCGGTCGCGGCCAGTTCGCGCCAGGCCCCGGTGGTCATCTGGCGGGCTTCGGTCGGGTTGAGCATGTTGCCGCACTCGATGAAGACGGCGGGCACTCGCGACAGGTTCAGACCACCGAGGTCGCTGCGGACGACCAGCCCGGTGCCGTGGCCGAGATAGGTCGCGTGGGCCTCCCCGGTCACGGAGCCGAACGCGGCCCTCAGCGCGAGACCGAGTTGGCGTGAGGGTCCCACAATGGCTCGGGTGTCCGCCGCACCGGCCACGACCACGGCGGGCACGATCACATGGAAGCCGTAGTCCGGTGCGGGGGCGCCGTCGGCGTGGATGGCGACGGCCGCGTCCGCGTGGGCGCGGTTGGCGATGGCCGCGCGCTCGGTGACACAGGGCCCCCAGGGCCGGTCGCCGTCCTGGGTGAGGACCACCGTCGCGCCCTCGGCGCGCAGGATCACCCGTGCCCGCCTGGCCACATCGAGGTTGTAGTCGGCCTCGGTGTAGCCGGCCGCGGTGGCGGTGCCGGCGGTGTTGCAGGCCCTGCGGCCGTTGCCGATGTCGACCAGTCGGTGGGTCTCGACCAGGTGCGAGGGGTTGCCCGGGTTGTGGCCGGGATCGAGCACGACGGTCTTTCCCAGGAGCGGCAGCGCCGGGCCGGGGTCCGCCCGACCTGGAGCGCTGCCCCACTGGCCGCAGAGAACCGCACCGGCCACGACGAGGGGCAGGCCGGCCGCGGCAAGGGCACGGGAGCGGGAGCGGACCGAAAGACGCACGGGATCCTCCTGTGTGTGCAGTGGCATCGGCGCCCGAGTCCCGTCCATTCGATCACGAAGGGGACCGAATCCCACGGCACGGCGCAGTCGGCGTGTCCGGGCCCGGGCCGGAGGCGAGGCAGCCCCGGGCGAAGGCCGCCGCACTCCTCGGCGACGGTGCCCCGTCGGTCGGTCGGGAGTCGATCTGTGGCGAACGTCTCGCGTGCCGAAGGCAGTTGTGCGGCCGGCGGCCGCCTATCATTGAGTCAACAGTCCACCTCGTCCCGACGAGGTGATGACGGGTCAACTCCCCATGTGCTGAAGCATGTCGGCGGATTCCCCGTGCTGTGGTCCAGCGTCGGCCTGCAGCGGTTCCGCACCGTGCCAGCAACGACCTGACGGAGCTTTCCATGCCTCTGTACAACCCCGCCGCACTTCGCCGCCTCCTCGCCGAACTCGAAGCACTGGGCGACGCTCGCGGTGCGGACATCGAGCGCCGCCGCGAGGATCTCCACTACACCCTCTGCGTCTCGACCGGCACTCGTGAGCCTGCCCTCGCGGTGGAGCAGGCCCGCCGACTCCTCGCCCCGAGCCGCGACGCCCTCACCCCGGCAGCCTGAGGGGTCTGCCACGAGGCAGCGGGTGTCAACACTGCCTTTTGGGACAACTTTCTTGTGGCCAGCAAGAACTGACGTTGCGCCTGTTCGCTGTGGGCATTGCTGTGCAAGCATTCAGCCGGTGTGAATGAGCATCTTCAATCCACCGTGCCAGCTGCACCTATGCGTCCGCATACCGAAGGAGCCGTCCGTATGAAGAACGTCAGTCCATGGCTCGCCAGGCTCCTGGTGGCTCTCGTCGCCACCGTCACCGCACTCACCGTGGCTGCGGCGACCGCGCAGGCCGCCACCCCCACGACTGTCCGCCCGGCGACGACGCTGTCCATCTGTGCCAACTCGCCGATCCCCTCCGGCTACGTGATCACCGGGATCAGCACCGGGTCCCCGTCCTGCTCCGGCTACGCGCAGTACACCATCCAGACGCCGGTGGCCGGCGGTATGACGGTCTGTGGCAACTCGCCCATCCCCTCGGGCTACGTGATCACGGGAGTCAGCACCGGCGACGTCACCTGTGACGGCTACCAGGGCTACTACATCCGGACACCGGCGGCCGGCGGCGTCACGGTCTGTGGCAACTCGCCCATCCCCTCGGGCTACGTGATCACGGCGGTCAGCACCGGCGACGTCACCTGTGACGGCTACCAGGGCTACTACATCCGGACACCGGTGGCCAGCGGCATCACCGTGTGCGGCAACTCGCCCATCCCCTCGGGCTACGTCATCACCAGGACCAGCACCGGCGACGTCACCTGCGACGGGTACGACGGGTACTTCATCGTCCTGGCCTAGTTCCTCGGAGCCGGGACCGCGGTTCGGAGCAGCGTGGCACCCGGGGAGGCCGTCGGCCTCCCCGGGTGCCACGCGCAGGACTGCCGGGGCCGACCCGGAGCAGCCTCAGGTCGCGCCCCGGAGCCAGCGGTCGTACCAGCCCCGGATGCGGCGCAGGACATCCAGTTGGTGGTTGCGCTCCATGGGGCCGTGGCCTTCGCGGGGGTAGACGACGAGCTCGTGCTCGACGCCGAAGCGGCGCAGTGCGCGATGGAAGTGGACGGCCTGGCCGAGCGGGACGTTGGTGTCCTCCTCCCCGTGCAGGATCAGGATCGGGGTGCGGATCCTGGCCGCATGGGAGATCGGGCTGTTCCGGTCGTGGATGTGCGGTCCCGGCCCGTCCCAGCCGGTGCTGCCGCCGAGCGCCGCGTCCAGGGCGCCCCAGTCGCCGGTGCCGGCCTGCATGCCCCAGTCGCTGATGCCGGCGCCCATCACGGCGGCCTTGAACCGGTCGGTCCGGCTGACTGCCCAGGCCGCCATGAAGCCGCCGTGGCTCCACCCGGAGATGCCCAGGCGTTCGGGGTCGGCGACCCCATCGGCGACCAGCAGGTCGATTCCGGCGAGGATGTCGGTCCACTCGTCGCCGCCCACCGCGCCCGCCACCATGGCGGCGAACTCATGGCCGTGGCCCGATCCGCCCCGGGGGTTGGGCAGGAACACCGCGTATCCGCCGGCTGCCAACCACTGCCCGCAGTCGACCGCGTTCAGGGCGAAGGCGTCGGCGTAGCGGTAGTAGGGACCGCCGTGGACCATGGTGACGAGCGGAAAGGGCCCCTCCTCCCGCGTGCGGCCGGCCGGGAGGATCAGCAGCCCGTCCAACGGGATTCCGTCGGAGGCCTGGTAGCCGAGGCGCTGCTGGACTCCCCAGCGGATCCCGCGCAGTTGCGGACTGGTGTCGCTGAGCCGGATCAGCGGCCCGCCGACGGGTCCCGCATGGACGTTCCCGGGCTCGTAGGCAGTGCTCCACAGCACGGCGTACGTTTCGCCGGAGCGGCTCGCACTCAGCCCGGTGAGCTCGCCGGGGGCCGAGGACAGCTGGTGGAATCGCCGGGACTGCGGATCGAGCCGGTACAGCGCGGTGTCCAGTCCGTCGGCGAACAGCGCCAGCGGCGGCCCGTCGGCCACCTGCACCAGCTCGGTCGGGCTGACGGGCATGCCGAGGGTCAGGTTGCGGTGCTGGATCGCCGGACCGGTCACCGGCGGGACGGTGTCCAGCACGGCGAGCCCGCCGATGAGGTTCGGCGGGGTGACTGCCAGATGGGCCAGGTGCCACTCACCGTCGTGGTTCCACCAGACCGGGGACTCGGCCTCGACCCCGATCGGGCCCAGGTCCTGGACCGCTGCCGTGTGCGGGTCGACCAGGGGCAACTCCGCGTTCAGGACACCCGGGTCGAGTTCCGGGGTGGACCAGCTCAGCACTGCCAGCGGGCCGCCGTCCGGACGCTGGGTCAACTCCACGACATGGCGGTTCCCTAGGCCCTCCACGGTGCGGAGCACGCCGGTCCCCAGGTCGAGCAGGCGCAACCGGGTGACGGGGAGGTGCTGGCCCCAGACCTTGGCGTCGTCGCGCTCGGCCTCCCGGCGTTCGTCCTCCGCGGTGGGTTCGTCCTCGGCGAGGACGGCGACCGTGCGGCCGTCGGCGAGCGGGTAGTGGTCGGAGATTCCCCCGCGCCAACTGGTCAGGGTCTGGACCTCGGCGACGTCCTCGCCGTCGTCCAGGAGCACTCTCCGGAGCTGGGCGGTGCCCCGCTGCCGGCGCTCGGAGGTGAAGAGGAGAGCGGCCGAGTCGGGCGCCCATTTCGGAGCGAGGTCGTCGGCGGTGCCGTCGGTCAGCCGGCGCGGGGCTGTGCTGCCGTCCGTGGTGGCGACCCAGAGGGTGCCGTGCGGATGCCCGTCCTCGTCGCCTGCCGAGATCACCACGTGGGCGACCAGGCGACCGTCGGGTGAGATGGCCGGTGTCACCGCTAGGGCGATGTCCTGCACCATCTCGGCGGTGAGCCTCTCGGCGGGTCCGGGTCCGGGTCCGGGTCCGGGAGCGGGTCGCGGTGCAAGGTGCGGCATACCGTGTGCCCTTCGCTTGTCGGTGCGGCAGGCAGCCATCCTGCCGCACCGGCGGGCGGGTGTCAGTCGGGTTCGGCCTGCCCCCGAACGCCCAGCCGAGCAGTTGGACCTTCAGCGGCAAGGGGGGAGGGGCGCGCGTACGCGGCGTCAACTGCCGACGGCGGCCGGGCTGTTCCTCCGGGGCTCGGGAGCAGTCCGCGGTCAGGCCAGTGCGGCTCCGCCGTCGAGGGTGAGCACCGTGCCGGTCGCGTAGCCGTTGCCCAGGAGGTAGAGGTAGGCCGTTGCCGCCTCCTCGGGGCTGCCGACGCGCTGCACGGGAAGACCGCTGCCCTGCGCTTGGAGGAAGGCCTCCGGCTCGGACACGGTGCTGTCCCAGAGCTCGGTGCGGATCGCGCCGAGGCGGACCGCGTTGACCCGCAGCGGGGCGAGTTCCAGGGCCAGGGCCCGGGTCAGACCCTCGACGGCAGCTGTGACGGTCGCGGCCAGCGAGGCTCCGGGGACGGGCCGGGTGGCGAAGGCGCCGGAGGTGAACGTGATCGAGCCGCCGGGGCGGAGCTTCGGCGTCGCGTACTTCGCGGCGAGCAGGGCACTCCAGAAGCGGCGCTCGAAGAAGGCTCGGGACTCCTCGCCGGTGAGGTCGGCGAGCGGCTTCAGCAGCAGGGACTCGCCCGCGGTGTAGACGAGGTGGTCGAACTCGCCGATCCGGTCGAAGAAGGCGGCGAGTGCCGCCTCGTCGGCGACGTCCAGCCGGATGCCTTCGGCCGAGCCGCCGAGCTTCTTCACCGCCAGGTCGACCCGCTCCTGGCTGCTGGAGGCGACGACCACGTTCGAGCCCTGGGTCGCTGCGGCCCGGGCAACGGCGAATCCGATGCCGGAAGTACCACCTATGACGACGATGCGCTGGGTGTCCGCTGTGTTGTTCATGGAGAGGACGCTATGTGTTGCAGCAGAGACACTGAATGGCCAGAAGTCTTGATTCTTTGTCCGATCGTCTCGATATCGGCACGCTATCCTGAGCGAATGGACATTCTCAGCGACACGCTCGCGGCCCTGCGCACCGGGCGCCCGTCCGTCGTCCGAACCGACGCGCAGGCGCCGTGGGGTGTGCGCTTCGAGCCCATCTCGGGAGCCGGGTTCCACGTCGTCGTCGAAGGGCACTGTTTTCTCCTGCCGGTCGGCGGCGATCCGATCGCCCTGGGCCCCGGCGACGTCGTGTTCCTCCGGCGCGGCACCGATCACGCCATCTGTGACGCGGTCACCAGCGAACTGGTCGCCTTCGAACCCGACCGGGTCGACACCTCCTCGCCGATCGGGCGCTTCGCCGTCGAGGGCGAGGGCGCTCGCAGCGTGCTGGTGTGCGGGGCCTACCACCTCGACATCGACCGGCCGCATCCGCTGCTCGGCGAGCTCCCGGAGGTCATCCACCTCCCGGCCAATCCCGGTCGCCACCCGGTGCTGCGCTCGGCGGTCGACCAGCTCTGCGCCGAGCTCCACCAGCCTCAGCCGGGTTCGGACTCAGTGGTCACGGCCCTCGTCGATCTGCTGCTGCTCTACATCCTGCGGTCCTGGTACGCCGAGTTGCCCAGGGGTCGGACGCAGGGCTGGGCCTCGGCACTGAACGACCCGTTGATCGCCCCGGCGCTGAAAGCGATCCATGACGACCCGGCGCATCCGTGGACCGTCGAATCGCTGGGGAGCCGGGCCGGGCTGTCACGCGCCGCGTTCGCCCGGCGGTTCGCCACGGTGGTCGGCGAGCCGCCGCTCAGCTACCTGACGACGTGGCGGATGGCCGTCGCGGCGCGGATGCTGCGCGAGACGGTCGACTCGTTGGGCGCCGTGGCCGAGAGCACCGGCTACACCTCGGAGTTCGCGTTCGCGAAGGCCTTCAAGCGGCACTTCGGCGCGCCGCCCGGGGCATATCGGCGGGAGCGGCGAACGGCACCGGCTTCGCTGTCGGTGCCGGTCTGATGACCGGGGGCGCAGCGCGCCGATGGCGCAGGCGGGTCCTGCAGCATGCCGGCCCGCAGGATCGCTTCGGCCTCGGCGCTGTCGCGCCCCCGCGCCGATCATCAGCCCCACCGGACCCGACCGCGGAGCCGGCCCGCCGACGCCCGGACGTCAGTCCGTGAGGGCGTCCTTGGCCTTCTCGACCGCCTGCTTGGCGTCGCCCTTGACCTGGTCGGCCTTGCCCTCCGCCTGGAGGCGCTCGTTGCCGGTCGCCTTGCCTGCAGCCTCCTTGGCCTTGCCCTTGATCTTCTCGGCGGCGTTGGCGGCCTTGTTCTCGCTGCTCATGGTGACTCCTCGGGGTCGTGTGCGATCTTGCTTCGTGACATCGCCTACCCCGGATCCGGTCGCCAATCGGCCTGCGGGCCGAATTTCGGACGGAGTACGTGTTCGACCGACCGGCGCGCCGACCGTCTTGGCGGCCACGATGCCGAGGGCTGCCCAGTCGGAGGCGGCCACCATTGAGGGCGGCGACGTCGTGCTCGACACCGGGTCCGTCCTGGTCGGGCCGAGCTCGGGATCGACCGCGCAGACCGCCCTCGGCCGCGTCCTGAGCGCGAGCCCGCTCGCGAGCGGCCCGACGGCCTTGGTCGGGGCCCGAAGGAACCATCACGAAGAGTATCTTGTCGGAAGCTCGGCGTAGTGTGGCGTCATGGTTTGACAGCTACCAGGAGGACGTCATGGCAGGCAAGGCCAGTATCGTTTTCGCGCACGGACTCTGGGCCGACGGGTCGTGCTTCAGCAAGCTCATCCCCACGCTGCAGGCCGAGGGCCACCAGGTCTACAGCTCGCAGCACGGCCTGGACTCGCTCGAAGGCGACGTCGCGTGCGTCACCCGGGCCATCAACCACGTACCCGGTCCCGTCGTGCTCGTCGGCCACTCCTACGGCGGGACGCTGATCACCAAGGCGGGCGTGCACGACCGTGTGGGCGCCCTGGTCTACATCGCCGCGCTCGCGCCGGACGAGGACGAGACCTCTCAGAGCCAGCAGGAGAAGTTCCCCGGCACGCCCGTCTTCAAGCACCTCGATGTCGTCGACGGCCGCCTCTGGCTGCTTGAGTCGGGCATCGGCTACTTCTGCGGCGATCTGCCCGCGGCCGAGCAGCAGTTGGTCCTGGCGACGGGCGCGGTGCCGGTCGCCGACCTGTTCGCCCAGCAGGTCCCCGGTACCGCCTGGCGCACGAAGCCGAGCTGGTACATCGTCGCGAACGACGACCGCACCGTGAACCCGGAGCTGGAGCGGGCCGTCGCCGAGCGGATGGGCGCGAAGACCTACAGCGTGGACAGCAGCCACGTGCCCATGCTGTCGCACCCCGACTTCGTCCTCGACGTCATCCGCGACGCCGCGAAGGCGCTGGAGGCCTAGCCTCGCCCTTGCACGGGCGGCAGAGTCCGGGGCGTGACGGTGGTGGAGGTGACCGGGGCACTCGACGCGGTCACCTCCACCACCGTCCCGCCCCCGGGGCGAGCCCGTCTCCCGTGTGACCGGAGAGCACCACCATGAAGACGGACGTCACCTTTCCCAGCGCCGGCCTGAAGCTCGCCGGCCACCTCCACACCCCCGACGACGACGCCGCCGGTCCGCGCCCCGCGATCGTGGTGGGGCATCCCGGCAGCGGCGTGAAGGAGCAGACCGCCGGCCTCTACGCGTGCCGCCTGGCCGAGCAGGGCTTTGTCGCCCTGGCGTTCGACGCCGCCTACCAGGGCGAGAGCGAGGGCGCCCCGCGCGGCCTGGAGGACCCGGCCCACCGGGTGGAGGACATCAAGGCGGCGGTCTCGTTCCTCGCCACCCGCGAGGACGTCGACCCCGACGCTGTCGGGGCGCTGGGCATCTGCGCCTCCGGCGGGTACGTGCTTCCCGCCGCCGCCACCGACCACCGGATCAAGGCCGTCGGCACCGTCAGCGCCGTCGACATCGCCCGCCAGTTCCGCCTGGGCGCCGACGGCGCACAGGACCCCGCCGTCATCCAGGGCATGCTCGACGCGGCCGCGGCCGCGCGTACCGCCGAAGCCCGCGGCGAGGGAGTGCAGAGCTTCCAGCTCTTCCCCGACACCGCCGAGCAGGCCCGCGCCCTGGGCGGCGAGCACGGCTTCGAGGGCTTCGAGTACTACCGCACCGACCGGGCCCGGCACCCGCGCTCGGCGGAGTTCCTCACCTGGTCCAGCGTCGACCGCATGGTCGGCTTCGACGCCTTCCGCTTCGTCGACCTGATCGCGCCCCGCCCGCTGCTGATGATCGTCGGACGCGAAGCGGTGACCTCCTGGATGGCCGTGGAGGCGTTCCAGAACGCCCGCAGCCCCAAGGAGCTGCACTGGATCGACGGAGCCAGCCACGTCGACCTCTACGACAGGGAGCAGTATGTCGGCCCCGCGGTCTCGAAGCTCACCGAGTTCTTCGGGATCCACCTGGCCGGAGCGACACCGCGTCTCGGCCGCACTCCTGCCCCGGCACGGTGAGCCGAGCACCGGGGAACGGTTCAGCTGCCGTCGCTGCCGTCGCTGCCGTCGCCGCCGTCGCGCAGGGAACGGATCATGCTTTGCAGGGTCCGGAACGCGCCTGACTGCTCGGCCTCGGACAGGCCGGCCAGCATTCTGTCCTCGACGGACCGGACCGCCACGGTCGCCTTTTCGAGCCTCTGTCGGCCGCGGGGCGTGAGTCGCGCGGGAAGAACCTTCCCGACGGGCGCCTCCGCAGGTCTGGTCACGTAGCCCTCCCGTTCCAGGGCCTGGAGCAGCACGTTCATCGACTGCCGGGTCACGAACGCGCCACGCGCGAGCTCGGAGTTCGACAGGCCCGGCCGTTGGGCCAGCAGTTCGAGGCAGGAGTAGTGCGTCACGCTCATCCCGAGCGGCCGCAGCACCTCCTCCATGGCTGCGCGCAGGGCGCTCGAAGCCTCCTTCAGCAGGTAGCCCAGCGATTTGTCCAGATCGACGCCGACACCGTTTTGACTCATGTCAGCATTCTGACATACATTGGTCTGTGTCAGGAATCTGACACGAAGCGAAGGAGTAGCACCATGCCCGCCACCGGCCCCGACTTCATCTCGCTCCAGGTACGCGACCTCGACGCTTCGCAGGCGTTCTACGAGCAGTACCTCGGCCTCGTCCGCTCGCAGGCCGGACCTCCGCACGCCGTCGTCTTCGAGACGAAGCCGATCGCGTTCGCACTCCGCGACATCGTTCCCGGCACCGATCTCGCCTCCGTGGCCCAGCCCGGCATCGGTGCCGCGATCTGGCTCCACGCCACGGACGTCCAGGCCATTCACGATGCGCTCGTGGCCAACGGCCACACCATCGTCTCCGCACCGATCGACGGCCCCTTCGGCCGGACGTTCACCTTCGCCGACCCCGACGGCTACCAGGTCACTCTCCACGACCGCGGCTGACGGGCCGAACGCCACCGGACGATCACCGGCCCCGCAGACCGCGGTGCGGGCGTTCGCGGGCCGGTATCGGCCGCGGGAGCCGCCGGAGCACTGTCGGCGGGCACAGCCCCGGCTGACGTCGCTGGTCGTACTCAGCGGAGGAAACCCTCGACGGCTCCCTTGGCGGATCCTCCGCTCGCGCGGCTGCCGCCACCCGGGCCGCAGTCGCGCGAGCGGAGGATCCGTCGCGCTCATCGTGCTGACGATGCGGCCTGTTGCTGGAAGGCGGGCCGTCGGGCAGAGCCCAGACCGTAGCGGTGGTCCTTGACGCAGCCTGCACGGGGATGCCCGGCCGTGGCGCCGCCGCGAAGGCTGCCGGAGATGTGGGTGCTACCCGGCGAACAGCAGGTAGCACACGGCCGCGACCACAGCGACCGCAGTCAGGGCGGACACGAGCGTGCGCTTCTTGCTCTGCGCGGGGCCCACTGGGCGCAGGGCCACCGAGACGACGCTGCACATCACCGACGCGATGATCAGGGTCGGCCGGCATGCCGGGACGAGGACAGCGCACAGGAGCAGCGCGCAGGCCGCGACGCCCAGGCCGAGGGCCAGGGGACGGCTCTTCTGGATTGCCACGCCTGTGCTCCTCACTTGCAGTACCCGCCCTTGTAGGCTCCGGCCGTCGGGGTGGGAAGCTTGATCTTCAAGCATTGGCCGTCCCCGTAGGCGTTTCCGGCGACAGTCGCAGTGTAGGTGGCCCAGGCGGCGGTGAAGCCCGCGCCCACGGTGGCGCCGATGGGTCCTCCGGCTATCGCGCCGACTGCGGCGGCAGTGGCACTGCCCATCGCGATGATGTTGCCCTTGTTCCGCATCCACTTCGTCTCGGCCCGGTTGTAGTAGATCGTGCCGGTGATGTAGCCCCAGGTGTAATGGGGGTCGGCCACGACGGGGTAGGCAGTGGTCGCGGTGGTGTCGACGGTCTGGACCAGGGTGGTGCCGTCGAGGTGGTAGCCCGTGGGGACGGCGTTGCCGTGGGCGTCCTTGGCCCAGGGCGCATCGATGTGACCGAGCGCGATGGCGCCGCCGCCACTGATGGCCTGGTCGATGTCGTATCCGCCGGCGCCGCTCGGGGCAAGTGTTGCCCCGGCCGGAAGGCCGAGGTCGAAACGCTGGGTCGTGGGGGCGTTCGCGTCGTTGAGGGTGACCAGGGCGCGAACGCCGCCGTCGCTGGTCGCCTGAACCGCGAGGTCGGTGCCGGGCGCAACGTCGGGGTAGACGGTGGTGCCTGCCGCAGAGGTGGTGCCCGCGGTGTCGTTGGCACCGGGGAAGCTGAGTGTCACAGCACTGCCGTTGGGCGCGGTGACGGAGACCCTGCCGTCGGCGGTGGCCGGGGCGGTGACCGTGACGGGCCCCTCGGGTGCGGCAACGGTGGCGCTGGCTGCGGAGTCGGCGCCGCTCCCCGTGCTCGGGGCTATGCCGGTGGTGCCGGTCGCCTGCTGGACCACGGCAGCCGCGTGCGCGGCCTGGACCAAGGAGGGCGCCGAGGGACCGGCGAAGGCAGGTGGGGCCAGGCCCACGAGCGATGCGGCGGTCACAGCGGATATGCACAGGTGGGAGAGTCTCATCGACAGGCTTTCTGGCTGGAGCGGAATTCCCCGCACAGATATTTCGGCGGGGAGCTAGGTCTTCAGGAGAGACCGGAAGGACCCAGCGAATATGCCGCCAGGGTCACCAGCAGAATTCTCACACAGCCGACCCGGGTTCCTTTCCGGCCACACGGCAGGGCCGCCCCTGCCGATCGGCTGGTCAGCCCCCGCCAGATGGGGCGAGGCCCTTCTGTCGCTTAGCTGTGACGGTGTGCGAGGTCTGAGGCGGCACGGCCAACTGCGGCAGGCATCACAGAAACAGCCCGAGTCCCCCTATTCGGTGGGCGCGAAAGGCGGGAAGTGTGTCCTTTCGAGTGTTCCGGTCGCCTGCTATTCTCCCGTCCCACCGCAGTCATGGAATTCCGGGTCGAACGGGGGCCGGTGTTCTGAATTCGAATCCCCCGTTCGGTGGAGGGCGGGACCACCGGCTGACCGGCGGATCGGGGGATCCCGGTGGAGCCCGGCGCGGCGGAGCCCAGAGACAGAGCCGGGCGAACCGGGTCCCGGCAGCACCGCGGCGCTGGGGATCACCATCCGGGGCGCGGGACCGAGTCGGCACGCGGGTGGCATGCACGGATTCTGGCGCGCCCTGGTCACCCACTACCGTGCCGCGGGAGGACGGCTGCGCACGCGTCAGGGGGACTGGCACGCACGGTGCGTGGTCTGTGCGGTCCCGGCCGCGTCCACCGCCGCGATCTGCTCCGGACTCCCCGTCGCCCGTCGGCTGCGGCCCTACCTCGACCGGGACGCGGACGCGATGGGAGGAGCGTGCGCGGTCTTCCTGGGCGTACCCGAACACGAGTTGGCCGGTCAGGAACTGACGCATCACCAGTTCCTCGACTGCTACGACCGGCCGCTGGGGGACGGGAACAACATGTTCGTCTCGGTGTCCGCGCCCGGTGACACCCTGAGCGCCCCGAGCGGCCACCGGGCGGTAATGATCTCCACCCATACCGATCATCACCGGCCCGAACTGGCCCGTCGGCTCGACCCGTACCTCACCGCCCAGCACGTGAAGCCGGTGCGCGTTGTCTGACACGCGCGGCAGGGTCCTCGACGCGGCTGTGGCCTGCCTGGTCGAACACGGCTACCGCGGCACCACCGCACGGGCGATAGCGCAGACCGGCGGCTTCGCCCCGGGGGTGATCTACTACCACTTCAGCGACCTGGACGACCTGCTGGTGGCCGCGCTCGCACACACCTGTGAGGCCCGCGCCACCCGGTACCGAACGGTGCTCGCGGGGGTGGACCGAGCCGTGCCGGCGGTGGACCTGCTCCGCGGCCTCTACCAGGAGGACTCGGACAGCGGCCACAACGCCGCCGTTCAGGAGCTGTACGCCGGTGCCCGGCCGGGCACCCCGCTGGCCGCCCGGCTCGCCCTGGAGACCCGGCGACGGGAGCAGCTCGCGGAGGAACTGCTGGTCGTCCTGCTGCGCGGCAAGCCACTGGCGTCCGCGGTGCGGGGCCCCGTGCTGGCCGGCGCCGCGGTCGCCTTCTACCTGGGCACCGAGACCCTGGCCCATCTGGATTCCGACACCTCACGCGTGACCCAGTTCTTCGACCAGGCCGCCCGCCTCGCCGTGCTCTTCGACCGGATCCCGCGACTGCGCAGCCGCGCGCCGTAGCCGGCTCCGCAGACCTGGCCCGCAGTACACGTACCGGGGTCAGCCTGCTTCCCACGTGTGCGGGCCTCCGCCGATCCACTGCACGCTGCCGTCGGCCTCCAGGTCGAGGTCTTCCAGGCCGGCGCGGCGACAGAACTCGGCGACATCCCGCAGCGAGTGCGCCTTGCCGACCTGGGCGCCCAGGATGTCCACGCGGCGGAACGGCGGCGTGGTGTCGACGACGGGGTGCACGACGACATGCGCGTGATGGTGCTGCGACTCGCTCATGGTTCCAGAGTGGCGGTTCTGGCGCAGCTCGGCATCCCGGGGCCGAGTCGCAGCGCGGCGGTGGCTGCCGTCAACCCTGCTCATCGGCCGTTGGTGGGTGGTGGTCAGGCGAGTTGGTTGACCAGGGCGGTGAAGAGGTCGGGGTGGCGGGCTGCCGCCGGGACGATGCGAGGTGCCAGGCGCGGTCGGTGGCGGGCCCACAACAGGGTCCCGGTGAGCAGGCGGTGGCGTCGCGAGACCCGGCGCCACGCCTGTTCGTAGGCCTGCGGTCGGTCGGTGCGGACGCAGTGCACCAGCTCGGCGGCACAGGCCAGGGCCAGGGACACGCCTTCCCCGGTCAGTGCGTCGACGTAGCCGGCCGCGTCGCCGACCAGCAGCACCCGTCCGGCCGCACGGCGGTGGACGAGCTGGCGCAGGGGTCCGGCGCCCCGGACTGCCGTGGCCGGGGCCTGGGGCAGCCGGCGCGCCAGGGCCGGGAAGTGTGCGAGGTGCGTCTCGAAGGCGCCGCGCTCGGAGGTCAGGACCGCGACGCCGACCAGGAGGGGGGAGAGCGGAGTGACATAGGCCTCGGCCCGGGGCGACCAGTGCACCTCGACGCAGTCCGTCCATGGCTCCACCGCGAAGTGGCGGCGCAGCCCGTACCTCGGCGGCCTCGGGTCCGGCCGGTCCAGGGCGAGTTGGCGCCTGATCGGTGAGTGCAGGCCGTCGGCTGCGGCCAGGTAGCGTGCGGTGATCCCCGCTGCACGGACTCCGGAGCGGTCCTGCCGGACGGCGCCGGCCCGCAACGGGAGCACCGGGACGCCGAGCTCCGCGGCCCGGCGAGCCAGCGCGGCCTGCAGCTCGGTGCGCCGCACGCCCCGGCCCGGGTCGCCGTGGAACAGGGCCTCGGCGCTGTGGCGGTGGTCGAGGTAGCGGATGCCGCGGATGGGGTGTCCGTCGACCGTGACGCCGAGGTCGCCCAGGGCGTGCAGGGCGCCGGGCATGAGTCCTTCGCCGCAGGCCTTGTCGATGGGGGTGGGGCGGGGTTCGGCGACCACGACGTCGAGTCCGGCGCGGGCGGCGTGGATGGCGGTGGCGAGTCCGGCGGGGCCGGCGCCGACGACCAGCAGGTCGATCACGGTGCGGCCGGGGCGGGCACCTGGGCGGGAGGCGGGGCCGAACCGGCGAGGGCCGCGTTCTCGCAGCGCAGGCGGGTTGCGAGCAGGGGCAGGTTGAGGAGGGTGAAGCCGGTGGCGGTGAGCCAGTTGGAGTGCACCAGCGGGAGGGCGGCTCCCTCGACGACCACGGCGAGGTAGTTGGGGTGGCGCAGCCAGCGGTAGGGGCCGCCGGTGACCAGGGGCAGTGCGGGTACGACGATGACCCGGGTGTTCCAGCGCGGTCCGAGGGCGGCGATGCACCACCAGCGCAGGGCCTGGGCGGCCAGGACCAGGGCCAGCATGGGCAGGCCGAGCGCGGGCAGGAAGGGCCGGTGCCCCAGACGGGTCTCCAGCAGGCAGCCGGCGAGCAGGGCGGTGTGCAGGGCGACCATGACCGGGTAGTGGCCGCGTCCGTGCTCCACCGCGCCGTGACGGGCGCTCCAGGAGGCGTTGCGACGGGCGGTGCGCAGCTCGGCGAGGCGTTCGAGGGCGACCAGGAGTACCAGGACGGTGTAGGCGTTCAGGGCAGGCATGGGGCGGCTACCAGTGGAGGAGGACGAGTTCGGTGCTGAATCCGGGCCCCATCGCCAGCAGCAGGCCCGGTGTGCCCGCCGGTGGCGGGCGCAGCGCGAGGGTGTCGCGCAGCACGTGCAGGACGGCGGCCGAGGACAGGTTGCCGACCTCGGCCAGGGAGCGCCAGGTCAGTTCCAGGGCGCGGGCCGGGAGCGCCAGCGCCTCGCGTACGGCGTCCAGCACTCTGGGGCCTCCGGGATGGCAGACCCAGGCGGTGACGTCCTCGGTCTTCAGGTCGTGGTCGTCGAGGAACGCGCGCACCTCCTCGCCGAGGTGACTGCGGACCAGGTCCGGCAGGTCGGCGCCCAGCACGATCCGGAAGCCGCTGTCGCAGACGTCCCAGCCCAGCATGCGCTCGGTGCCCGGGTAGAGGTGGCTCCGGGTGGCGACCACCGTCGGTGCGGGGCAGGGCCGGGTGTGCACCCGGTCCTCGCCGATGGCCAGTAGCGCGGCGGCGCCGTCCCCGAAGAGCGCGCCCGCGACGAGGTTCTGCGCCGAGGCGTCGGCGCGCTGCAGCGTCAGGGAGCACAGTTCGACGGAGAGCAGCAGCGCCACCTGGTCGGGCCGGCCCAGGAGGTGGTCGTGGAGCCTGGCGATCCCCGCGGCGCCGCCGACGCAGCCGAGCCCGAAGCTGGGGACCCGCTTCACGTCCGGCCGCAGTCCCAGGCGTCCGGCCAGCCGGGCCTCGATCGACGGCGCGGCGATACCGGTGACCGACGTGGAGAAGACCAGGTCGATGTCCTCGGGACGCAGCGCCGCCTGCTCCAGCGCACCGCGCACGGCCTGTTCCCCGAGGTCGAGGGCGACTTCGAGGAAGGCGTCGTTGGCCGCGCCGAAGCCGCCCAGGGCGGCGTACCGCTCCAGCGGCAGCGCCAGGTGGCGGCTGCGGACGGTGGAGGTCGCGTGCAGACGCTCCAGTACGCCCCGGTCACTGCCCGGCGGCAGGCACATGTCGGCGAAGGCCTCGGTGATGTCGCTCTGCTCGTAGCGGTGCTCGGGTAGCACCCCATGAACGGCGACGATTCGCGTCATAACGCCAGTATAGGGAGAAACTGATTGATAGTCATCAATAGGGCATCTTTGGCATTTCCGGGACGTAGCATCGTGGCGTGCTCAGCAATCCCGTCGATGGGACCGCGAAGGGTCCAGCGGTCCGGCCGCCCGTCTCCGCTCCCGTGCTCGGGCTGCTGCGGGCCGCCCACCCCGCACCGGCCGGCGCCGTCACCGCCCTGGTCACCGCGCTGGCTGCGGCATCGGGTCGCGATGCGTACGGATGCCTGCTGGTGGCCCTGGCTGTGCTCACCGGTCAGCTCTCCGTCGGCTGGAGCAACGACCGTATCGACCTGCGGCGCGATCTGGCCGCGGAGCGCTGCGACAAGCCGCTGGTGACCGGTGCGGTCCAGGCGCGCGCGGTGGGGACCGCCGCCGGCTGCGCCCTGCTGCTGTGCGTTCCGCTGTCCCTGGCCAACGGCCTCCTCGCGGGATCGGCCCAGCTGATCGGGGTCGCCGCCGCCTGGGCCTACAACCTCGGCGTCAAGGCGACGCTCCTGTCGTGGCTGCCCTACGCCCTGGGCTTCGGCCTGCTCGCCGCCTTCGTCACCCTCGGCCTCCCCGGCCACCCCTGGCCCCCACCGTGGCTCGTGGCCGCGGGTGCCCTGCTCGGCGTGGGAGCCCACTTCACCAACGTCCTCCCCGACATCGACGCGGACCTCGCCGCGGGCATCCGCGGCCTGCCCCAGCGCCTGGGCCGGCAGCGCTCCCGCTCAGTGGCCGCCCTGATCCTGTTGGGGGCCTCCGTCGTCCTGGTCCTGGGCCCTGCCGGCCCGCCCGGCCCCGCCGGGTGGCTCGGCCTCGCCATCACCGGAGCTCTGGCCCTGGCCACCGCCCTCCCGCTGGGCACCGACCCCCGCAGCCGTCTCCCCTTCCTGGCCACCCTCGCCCTGGCCGCCGTCGACGTCACCCTGCTCCTGCTGCGCGGCAGCAGCCTGGCGTGACTCCGGTGGGGGAGGGGGGTGATCGCCCCGGCATGGAAACAAGCAATGATGATTGCTTTTTTCCTGGCCCGGTGGGACCGTTGCGCATGACCGATCCCGCAGTCCGGGAGCCGCTTCGCATCGGCAATGCCTCGGGCTTCTACGGCGACCGCTTCGCCGCGATGCACGAGATGCTGTCCGGTGGCGAGTTGGACGTCCTGACCGGCGACTACCTGGCCGAGCTGACCATGCTCATCCTGGGGCGCGACCGGCTCAAGAACGCCGACGGCGGCTACGCCAGGACCTTCCTGCGCCAGTTGGAGACCACCCTGGGCACCGCGCTCGACCGGGGGGTGAAGATCGTCACCAATGCCGGTGGGCTCAACCCGCACGGCCTGTCGCTCGCCATCGGTGAGCTGGCGCGGCGGCTCGGGCTGGACGCCGAGGTGGCCCATGTCTCGGGCGACGACCTGCTCCCGCGCGCCGAGGAGCTGCGGCTGGGGAGCCCGGTGACGGCCAATGCCTACCTCGGCGCCTGGGGCATCGTCGAATGCCTGAACAGCGGCGCCGACGTGGTGGTCACCGGTCGGGTCACCGATGCCTCGCTGGTGGTGGGGCCGGCCGCGGCCCACTTCGGCTGGGGGCGGGCGGACCATGACGCGCTGGCCGGGGCCGTGGTGGCCGGGCACGTGCTCGAATGCGGCACGCAGGCCACCGGCGGCAACTACTCCTTCTTCACCGAGATCGCCGATCTCCGCCATCCGGGCTTTCCGCTGGCGGAGGTGCACGCGGACGGCAGCAGTGTGATCACCAAGCACCCGGGTACCGGTGGCGCGGTCTCGCTGGGCACCGTCACCGCGCAGCTGCTCTACGAGATCGGCGGTCCCCGCTACGCGGGCCCCGACGTCACCGCCCGCTTCGACACCGTCTCGCTGGCCGAGGCGGGGCCCGACCGGGTGCGGATCAGCGGGGTGCGCGGCGAGGCGCCGCCGCCGGTGCTCAAGGTCGGCTGCACCAGCTTCGGCGGCTACCGCAACCAGGTGGAGTTCGTGCTGACCGGCCTGGAGATCGAGGCCAAGGCGGAGCTGGTACAGCGTCAACTCGGCTACCCCGACGCCGAATGGACTCTGGCCAGGACCGACCACCGGGACGCCGGCAGCGAGGAGGAGGCCAGCGCCCTGCTGCGGTGCGTGGTGCGGGGCGAGGACCCCAAGGCCGTCGGCCGCGCCTTCAGCGGCGCGGCGATCGAGCTGGCCCTGGCCGGCTACCCCGGCTTCCATGTCACCGCACCTCCTGGCGAGGCCGCCCCCTACGGCGTGTTCGAGGCCGCCTTCGTGGACGCCCACCTGGTCGAGCACATCGCGGTGACGGCCGACGGCAGGCGCTGCGCCGTCGCGCCGCCGCCCGGGACCCTGGCCCTGGCGGAGCTCGGTGACCCGCAGCTGCCGGAGGCGCTGCCGCCGGGGCCGTGCCGCCGGGCGCCGCTCGGCGCCGTCGCCGGGGCCCGCAGCGGGGACAAGGGCGGCTCGGCCAATGTCGGCGTCTGGGTCCGCAGCGACGAGGCCTGGCGCTGGCTGGCACACGCGCTCACCGTCGACGAGTTCCGTCGGCTGCTGCCCGAGACGGCCGAACTGCCGGTCACCCGGCACCTGCTGCCCAACCTGCGGGCGGTGAACTTCGTGGTGGACGGCCTGCTCGGCGCGGGCGTCGCCGCCCACGTCCGCTTCGACCCGCAGGCGAAGGCGGTCGGCGAGTGGCTGCGCTCGCGGTACGTCGACATTCCGGAGGCCCTGCTGTGACCGTACTGCGCTCCACGCTCGACACCGCCGCCCCCGAGTACGCCGACAACCGGCGCGCCACCCTCGCCAAACTGGCCGAGGTGGAGGCCGAGCACGCCCGGGCGCTGGGCGGTGGCGGCGCCAAGTACCGTGAGCGGCACCACAAGCGCGGCAAGCTGCTGCCCCGGGAGCGGATCGAGCTGCTGCTGGACCCGGATTCGCCGTTCCTGGAGCTCTCCACGCTCGCCGCCTGGGGCAGCGCCTTCCCGGTGGGGGCGGGCCTGGTCACCGGCATCGGCGTGGTCGAGGGAGTCGAATGCCTGATCTCGGCCAACGACCCGACCGTGCGCGGCGGGGCGAGCAACCCCTGGACCCTGCAGAAGGCCTTCAGAGCGGCCGAGATCGCGGCCGAGAACCGGCTGCCGACGATCAGTCTGGTCGAGTCCGCCGGGGCGGACCTGCCCACCCAGAAGGAGATCTTCGTACCCGGCGGCCGGATGTTCCGGGACCTGACCCGCGCCTCCGCCGCGGGCCTCCCCACCATCGCGCTGGTGTTCGGCAACTCGACGGCGGGCGGCGCCTACATCCCGGGCATGTCGGACCACGTGGTGATGGTCAAGGAGCGGGCCAAGGTGTTCCTGGCCGGCCCGCCGCTGGTGAAGATGGCGACGGGCGAGGTGACCGACGACGAGTCGCTCGGCGGCGCCGAGATGCACGCCAGGACCTCGGGCCTGGCCGACCACCTGGCCGTGGACGAGCTGGACGCGCTGCGCATCGGCCGCAGCATCGTCGCCCGGCTGAACTGGCGCAAGGCGGGTCCCGCTCCCTGCGCCCGGGTGCTGCCGCCGCGTCACGACGAGGAGGAGCTGGCGGGGATCGTGCCGACCGACCTCAAGCAGCCGTTCGATCCGCGCGAGGTCATCGCCAGGATCGTCGACGACTCCGACTTCGACGAGTTCAAGCCGCTCTACGGCTCCAGCCTGGTCACCGGCTGGGCCCGGTTGCACGGCTTCCCGGTCGGCGTCCTGGCCAACGCCCGCGGGGTGCTGTTCAGTCAGGAGGCGCAGAAGGCCACGCAGTTCATCCAGCTGGCCAACCAGTCCGACACGCCGCTGGTCTTCCTGCAGAACACCACCGGCTACATGGTGGGCAAGGAGTACGAGCAGGGCGGCATCATCAAGCACGGCGCGATGATGATCAACGCGGTCTCCAACTCCAAGGTCCCGCATCTGACCGTGGTGATGGGAGCCTCCTACGGCGCCGGGAACTACGGCATGTGCGGGCGGGCCTACGGCCCGCGCTTCCTGTTCAGCTGGCCGGGCGCCAAGTCCGCGGTGATGGGCCCGGCGCAGCTGTCCGGCGTCATCTCGATCGTCGCCCGGCAGGCCGCCCAGGCGCGAGGGGAGGCCTACGACGAGGCGGGCGACGCACTGATGCGGGCCCGGATCGAGGAGCAGATCGAGAGCGAGTCGCTGGCGTTGGCGATGTCCGGGCGGCTCTACGACGACGGTGTCATCGACCCGCGCGACACCCGCACGGTGCTCGGCCTGGCCCTGTCCGCCGTCCACTCCGCGCCCGTGCAGGGCGCCACCGGATTCGGGGTGTTCCGTACATGAGCGAAGCCACTCACGCCAGGCCGACCATCACCTCGGTGCTGGTGGCCAACCGGGGCGAGATCGCCCGGAGGGTCTTCCGCACCGCCCGCGAGCTGGGGCTGTCGACGGTGGCGGTGTACTCCGACGCCGACGCGGGCGCCCCCCACGTGGCGGAGGCCGACGCCGCCGTACGGCTGCCCGGCAGCGCCCCGGCCGACACCTATCTGCGCGTCGACCTGGTGATCGGGGCGGCTCTCCGCGCCGGCGCCGACGCGGTGCATCCGGGCTACGGGTTCCTGTCCGAGAACGCCGACTTCGTCCGCGCCGTGGCCGAGGCCGGGCTGACCTGGATCGGTCCGCCGCCGCAAGCGGTCGCGTCCATGGGCAGCAAGATCGAGTCCAAGCGGCTGATGGCGGCGGCCGGTGTCCCGGTGCTGGCCGAGGCGGATCCCGCGAAGCTCACCGAGGCGGACCTGCCGGTCCTGGTCAAGGCCTCGGCCGGGGGCGGCGGGCGCGGGATGCGGGTCGTGCGCAGCCTGGCCGAACTGCCGGGCGAGCTGGCTGCGGCCCGCGTCGAGGCGGCGTCCGCCTTCGGCGACCCCACCGTCTTCTGCGAGCCCTACCTGGAGACCGGCCGGCATGTCGAGGTGCAGGTCCTGGCCGACACCCACGGCACGGTGTGGGCGGTGGGGGAGCGCGAGTGCTCCATCCAGCGGCGGCACCAGAAGGTGGTGGAGGAGGCCCCGTCACCGCTGGTCGAGCGGCTGCCACAGCTGCGCGAGGCGCTGTTCGAGGCGTCGCGCAAGGCCGCCGCCGCCATCGGTTACGTCGGCGCGGGCACCGTGGAGTTCCTGGCCGACGAGTCGGGCCGCTTCTACTTCCTGGAGATGAACACCCGGCTGCAGGTCGAGCACCCGGTCACCGAATGCACCACCGGACTGGACCTGGTGCGGTGGCAGCTGCGCATCGCCGAGGGCGCGCGGCTGCCGGAGGCCCCGCCCGCCCGCGACGGGCACGCCATCGAGGTCCGCCTCTACGCGGAGGACCCGGCTGCCGGTTGGCAGCCGCAGAGCGGGGCCGTGGAGCGGTTCCAGGTCCCGGGCGTGGCCGCCGAGTTCGCCAATCCGCCCGGCTACGGGCTGCGGCTGGACTCCGGCGTGGTGGACGGGTCGGCCGTCGGCATCCACTACGACCCGATGCTCGCCAAACTCATCGCCTGGGGGCCGACCCGCGCCGACGCGGCCGGGATGCTCGCCGGAGCGCTCGCCCGCACCCGGCTGCACGGCCTGCGCACCAACCGCGACCTGCTGGTGCGTGTGCTGCGGCACCCGGCGTTCCTCGCCGGGGACACCGACACCGCGTTCTTCGAGCGGCACGGGCTGCCCGCCCTCGCCGAGCCGCTCGCCGACCCGGACGCACGGCGGCTGTCGGCCCTGGCGGCGGCCCTGGCCGATGCCGCGCACCGGCGCAACCGCGCGACGGTGCAGCGCGGACTGCCCTCGGGCTGGCGCAACGTCCCCTCACAGCCGCAGCGCGCCCGGTACGCCGATGCCGACGGGGCGGTCGACGTGGAGTACCGGCTGGCCAGGGCGGGTCTGCTGGCCGAGGGCTTCGAGGCCGTCGAGCTGGTGGACGCGGTGGCCGACCGGGTCGTCCTGGACGTCGCCGGGGTCCGCCGCAGCTTCGCCGTGGCCCGCTACGGACCGGGCGGCTCGGCGGTGTGCGTCGACTCGGCGCTCGGATCGGTGGCCCTGGCCGCCGTCGACCGGTTCCCCGACCCGGTGGCCGGGACGGAGCCCGGGGCGCTGCTGGCGCCGATGCCCGGCACGGTCGTACGCCTCGACGCCAAGGAGGGCGACACGGTGACGGCCGGTCAGCCGCTGCTCTGGCTGGAGGCCATGAAGATGCAGCACCGGATCGACGCCCCCGCGGACGGAGTGCTCACCGCACTGCACGTGGGCGTCGGCCGCCAGGTCGAGGTGGGCGCGGTGCTCGGCGTCGTCAGCAGTGAACCGGTCGAGTCGATTGAGGAGCAGCAGAAGTGAACTTCACCGAGTCCCAGGAGCAACAGGACCTGCGCGCGGCCGTGGCCGCGCTCGGAGCCCGCTACGGCTACTCCTACGCCAACGCCAGGGCCCGGCGCCACGAGCCGCTGCGCGAGCTGTGGCAGGAGGCGGGCAAGCTCGGCTACATCGGCGTCAACCTGCCGGAGGAGTACGGCGGCGGTGGCGGGGGCATGACCGAGCTCGCCATCGTCCAGGAGGAGCTCACCGCGGCCGGGTGCGGACTGCTGATGCTGGTCGTCTCCCCGGCGATCTGCGGTACCGTCATCGCCCGCTTCGGCACCGAGGAGCAGAAGCGGCGCTGGCTGCCCGGGATAGCCGACGGCTCGCGGATCATGGCGTTCGGGATCACCGAACCCGAGGCCGGCTCCAACTCGCACCGGATCACCACCACCGCCCGGCGCGACGGCGAGGGGTGGCTGCTCTCCGGCGGCAAGGTCTTCATTTCCGGCGTCGACGAGGCCGACCAGGTGCTGATCGTCGCCAGGACCGAGGACGCCCGCACCGGCAAGCTGAAGCCGGTGCTCTTCGCCGTCCCGACCGACGCGCCGGGCTTCGTGTACCGGCCGATCGAGATGGACATCGTGATGCCGGAGCGGCAGTTCACGCTCTTCTTCGACGATGTCCGGCTGCCCTCGGACGCGCTCATCGGGGAGGAGGACGCCGCGCTCGGCCAGCTGTTCGCCGGGCTGAACCCCGAGCGGATCATGGCGTCCGCGACCGCCGTCGGCATGGGCCGGTACGCCCTGGACAAGGCGGTGGCCTACGCCGGCAGCCGCAGCGTGTTCGGCGGCGCGCCGATCGCCACCCACCAGGGCGTCTCGCACCCGCTCGCCCAGGTCAAGATCGAGCTGGAGCTGGCCCGGCTGATGATGCAGAAGGCGGCCGGACTCTACGACGCCGGCGACGACATGGGCGCCGCCGAGGCCGCCAACATGGCGAAGTACGCGGCCGCCGAGGCGAGCATCCGCTCCCTGGACCAGGCCATCCAGACCCATGGCGGCAACGGCCTGACGAAGGAGTACGGACTGGCGTCGCTGCTCGCCGCCGCGCGGGTGGTGCGGATCGCTCCGGTGAGCCGGGAGATGGTCCTCAACTTCGTCGCGCAGTTCTCCCTCGGCATGCCGAAGTCGTACTGACATGGCCCGCCCCCGGCCGACGGCGGAGGCTGCTCCCCAGGTGGGGGCGGTCGGAGGGACCATAATGTGGCCATGCCCAGCACCCGGAACGCCGAGCCCGTAGTGACGACCGTCCCCCGCGCGCCGCAGCAGGACCGCAGCCGGGCGACGCGTCAGCGGCTCCTGGACGCCGCGGTCGAGTGCCTGGTCCAACTGGGCTGGACCGGCAGCACGGTCACGGTGGTCGCCGAGCGGGCCGGGGTCTCGCGCGGCGCGGCGCAGCACCACTTCCCCACCCGCGAGGCGCTGATCACCGCGGCGGTGGAGCACGTCACCGAGGTGCGGGTGGCGGACATGCAGCGCGAGCTCGACGCACTGCCGAAGGGTCCGATGCGGACCGAGGCGGTGGTGGAGCTGATCGTCAGCTGGTTCACCGGCCTGCCGTTCCGGGCGGCGCTGGAGCTGTGGGTGGCGGCCTCGGCCGACCCGAACCTGCGCGGGCTGGTGGTGCCGCTGGAGACGCGCACCGGCCGGAAGGTGCACCAGGCGGCGGTGGAGCTGCTCGGCGTGGACGAGTCCGTGCCCGGGGTCCGCGAGACCATCCAGGCGACCCTGGACCTGGCGCGCGGCCTGGGCCTGGCGAACCTGCTCACCGACGACAGCCGCCGGCGGCGGCGGATCGTCCGGCAGTGGGCGCAGGTCCTGGACACGGTACTCGCCCCGGCGGGCACGGCCGACCGGCACCGGTAGCGCGTCCCGGCAACCCCTGCGTCCGGGTTCGCTGTCCGCCGGGACGGACGGTCCCGTCGTGCCGGTCGGGGTTGGCGATCATATGCTCGGCCAATGGACCCAAAACGGCAGATTCCCGGGCGCCTCGCTTCCGTGTCCATGGAGGGGGACCTCCCGCGGCGCGACGACCTGGGCCTGGTCTTCGACGAACTGGACCACCAGTTGGCCTGTCAGGCCTACCTGTGGGCGCTGCCGCTGGTGTCCTACGCGCACTGGCAGCGGATCCACGCGGACGTGTTCGGCGCGGGGCCCGGCGACCTGGTCCACTACGTCAGCTACCAGGACCGGCTCGGACTGATCACCGCCAACGCCACCACCCCGTACATCCTGAACTTCATCGACCTGAGCGCGACCGGCCCGATGGTGATCGAGCTGCCGGCCGGGCACACGGCCGGCGGGGTGTCGGACTTCTGGCAGCGTGAGCTCGCGAGCATGGGCGAGATGGGTCCCGACCGGGGCCGGGGCGCCCGCTACCTGGTCGTGCCCCCGGGGCAGGAACCCCCGGCGGGGGTGGAGGAGGACGGCTTCCGACTGCTGCTCTCGACCGGAATGAACATCATGTTCGGGTTCCGAACCCTGGACCCCGACCCCGACCGGTCCCGTGCGCTGGTCCACGCAGTCCGGGTCCACCCCTACGCGCAGCGCGACGATCCGCCGCCCACCCGCATTGTCTCTCCGGACGGCAGGCCCTGGTCCGGGGACCAGCCGCGCGGCCTGGACTACTGGGAGCGGCTGCACGCCGTCTACCAGAGCGAGGTCGTGGACGAACGCGACCGGTTCTTCCTGGCGATGCTGCGCCAGTTGGGCATCGAGAAGGGCAAGCCGTTCGCCCCCGACGAGCGACTGGAGCGGATCCTGGTCGAGGCGAGCGCGGCCGGTGAGCTGATGGCCAGGGCCAACAGCTTCGCCAAGCGTTTTCCCGGCGCCCGCTACTGGCCCGACCGGCAGTGGGACCTGGTCGCGATGATGGAGCACTCCAGCCAGCGCGCCCAGGGCTATGACCAGTTGCTGGAGCGCTCCGCCTGGTTCTACGAGGCGGTCAGCTTCTCCGAGGCCATGCACAGCCAGACCCCGGGCGTCGGGCAGGCGTACCTGGGCGCCTACACCGACGCCGACGGCCAGTGGCTGGACGGCGGCCGGTCCTACACCCTGCACGTGCCGGCCGACCCGCCCGCCAAGCTGTTCTGGTCGGTGACCGTCTACGACACCGAGTCCCGGTGCCTCGTCGACAACGACCAGGGACGCGGGGACCGCGGCTCGCGCGACGCGGACCTGCAGTACAACCCGGACGGCTCAGTCGACCTGCACTTCGGCCCGCAACCCCCCGACGGCCGGGAGTCGAACTGGGTGCAGACCCTGCCGGGCCGGCACTGGTTCTCCTACCTGCGGTTCTACGGCCCGCTCGAACCGTACTTCGACCGCAGCTGGAAGCTGGGCGACATCCAACCCGACTGACCGCCCCCGAGGGCCGGCCCGCCCGCGCCGTTGAACCGCCAACCGCACCGGATACCGAGTACGACCCTGGCCTTGCCCGACGCCGCCACCTCGCGCTCCACTGCGGCACAGGGGTGGATCTACGGATACGCCCTGCTGGAGAACTACCGCACGATGTACCCCCAGGCCGTCGACAGCGACGACCCCCGCTACGTCGGCGGCTTCGGCGCCTTCCGGCACTACTCCCAGCCGTTCACCCCGACCCCGCCGTCCTGGACGGCACCTGGTCCATGCCCGACCTGACCGTGAACAGCCGCGGGTAACTGCTGACCTCGACGCAGAAGCCTCAAGCAGCAGCCGGATCGGCACTGGCCATGACTGCCCGGACGGCTCCTCGGGGAGAAAACCCGCTGGCGTGCCGGTCCACCGACTGTGTAATCTCTGGACTGCCTACGTGACACTTACATTCGCTGCTCAGGGAGTCCCCGGTGCCCCAATCGCCCGCGCCTCGGCCGGTTCCCCCTTCCTGGCTTCGGGCAACGGCGCGGGAGACCGTCGGCGGGCTGCCGTCGACCTTCTGGTGGCTCTGGACGAGCACGTTGGTGAACCGGCTCGGCGGCTTCGTGGTCACCTTCCTGGCGCTGTACCTGACGGTGGACCGGGGCCTGTCCCCGGCCTTCGCCGGCCTGGTCGCCTCGCTCTACGGGCTGGGCGGCAGCGTCGCGGCCGTCGCCGGCGGGGTGCTCGCGGACCGGATCGGCCGGCGGCCGACGCTGCTGGTGTCCCAGTCGAGCACCGCCGCCGGAACCATGGTGCTGGGACTCGTCCACCCGGCGTGGGCGATCGCGGTCACCGCCGCGGTGCTGGGCTTCACCAGCAACGCCTCCCGCCCGGCCGTGTCCGCGATCATGGCGGACCTGGTCCCGGCCGAGGACCGGGTGCGGGCCTTCTCGCTCAACTACTGGGCCATCAACATCGGTTTCGCCTTCTCGGCGGCGGTGGCCGGTCTGATCGCGGCCCACGGCTACCTGCTGCTCTTCGTCGGCGACTCCGCCACCACACTGCTCTGCGCGCTGGTGGTCTTCGCCCGCGTCCCGGAGACCAGGCCGGAACTGCGGCCCGGGACCGCGCCGTCCCGGGGGACCGGGGGGAGGACCGCCGACGCGCCCCGCGACCGGCCCGGCATCGGCTCGGTGCTGCGCAACCCGGTCTTCATGGCCCTCGTCGGCCTCACCTTCCTGCTGGCCTGCATCGGCAACCAGGGCAGCATCGCCCTGCCGATCACCATGGGCCACGACGGCTACTCCGCCGCCGACTACGGACTGGTCGTCAGCCTCAACGGCCTGCTGATCGTGCTGTTGCAGATCCCGGTGACCCGCTTCGCCGAGGGGCGCAACCGCACCGCCATGCTGACCATCGCCGCGCTGCTCACCGGCTGCGGCTTCGGGCTGACAGCGTTCGCCGGAGCTGCCTGGTTCTACGCCCTCACGGTCACCGTCTGGACCGCCGGCGAAATGCTCAGCGTCCCGGCCAACTCGGCCCTGGTCGCGGAGCTCTCCCCGGTCCACGCCCGCGGCCGGTACCAGGGCGTGTACTCGCTGGCCTGGTCCGGCGCCTCCTTCCTGGCCCCGATGACGGCCGGTTACCTGCTCACCGCCTCCGGCGGCGACGCGGTCTGGCTGAACTGCACCGTGCTCGGTGTGCTGGCCGCCGCCGGATACGTGTGGCTGCTGCGCGGCCGGATCCCGGAGCGGGCCCGTACCGCCCCGCTGCACCGGGCCGAGCCGGTGCCCGCGGCAGTGCCCGCACCGCGCTCCGAGACGCCTGACGCGGTCAAGGAGAATCCAGGGGCCACCCTGGGCGCGTCCTCGTAGGTCTTCCGGACGGCCGGCGACGCCGGCTGCGCCGTGGCGGCGGATTCCCCGCCCCCGCTCGCGGCGGCGGCGTTGAGGCAGGGTCAGTCGGACGTCACGTCACCCTGATGACGCCCGCTGCCCGTGTCCTCCCCGGCGGCGGCCAGGGGCGGTCCGCCCACCCGGGTCCGGGCCGCGCCCCGCCGGTGCCCGCGAACCGTTGTCCGGGAGTCCGGCCACTTCTGACGAACTGTGGGCGCTGTCGGCCCGGGGCTATCCGGTGACCCGCTCCTGGATCAGGGCGGCCACTGCCGCCATGCCGGTCGCGTTCGGGTGGAACGAACTGCCCGTCCTGTTCAGGTCCTGCGTGAACGGGGAGATCCAGGGCTGGTCCGAGCCGAGTGCGTGGTCGCGGCTCGCGCGGGAGACGGCCACCAACTCGGCGCCGGATTGCCGGGCGGCGGTCGCACAGGCGAGTTCGAGCGCGGACTGGATGGCGCGGAACGCGTCGACCTGCTCCCGCTCGAACGGGATGCCCGGGCCAGGGGCTGTCCGGTCGCCGACGACGGTCAGATAGTCGACGAGCAGGACCCTCGCCTTCGGGGCCCGGGCACGGACGCGCTCGACGATCTCGGTGAGTCCGGCCGCGGCTCTCCCGATGTCCTGGGCGCCGGGCGCGGGGATGCCGTCGGCGAAGTCGGCCCCCATCATCTCGGCGACCGGGCCGCCCGGCTGGACGTTGTTCCAGGCGGTGAAGAGCATGGCGCCGGCGTACCTGAGATCATTGCCGCCGGCGGTGACGGTGACCAGGTCCGCCGTCTGCGGCAGGCTCTGCAGCTGCGGGGGAATCCGCACGCCTGTCATGGTCTGCTGCGGCGTGTCGAGGATCGTCGAGGTGGTCGCCCCGGAGACCGTCGCGTCGGTCAGTCGTGCGCCGAGGAGCCCGGCAAGGACATGCGGGTAGTTCCTGCCCGAGCGTCCGGCGTCCACGTCCACGATCGGCGAGATGCCCGGGCCGGCCGCGAACGAGCTGCCCAGGGCGGCATATATCGCAGGAGGTGCCATGGCGTGATCATCGCACGCAGGTTCGCGGCTTTGCACCCGTCCACCTGCTCCAGCCCTCGCCGGTCGCCGTCCCCTCGGCCACGCCCCGGGGCGCGCACGGGCGTTGAGGACGGTGTGGCCGGCCGCGTCGACGGGGGCCGTGCGCGGTGAGCGGCGACGGCCGGCGGCCCGCAGACCGTGATCGGACTGCGGGCCGCTGACCTCGATGATCAGACCTGTGTGGGCAGGGTCACTGCCGGCCGTGGTGTGCGTGGCGGCGGTGGGTGCCGCCCGTGTACGTCGGGTATGCGTAGGGGTTGGCCTCGTACCACTGGCTGTTGTCAGGGGCCTGCCAGTCGCCGTTGTTGCTGAAATCACTACCCGGCTGGGTGGTGGTGGCTGTCGTCGTGTCCTGGGTGGTGCTGGTGGCGGTGCCGGCCGTGCTCACTGCGGTGGTGTCGTCGGCCGTGCCGGTGATGTTGTCGTAGCGCAGCGGGGTGTAGTCACTGGTGGGCCAGCCGTCCAGGGTGCTGGCGTCCAGGTCGCCGGTGTAGCTGTTGGTCAGCTCGCTGGGGTCGTTCTCGGCGTAGTAGGTGAAGGTCCCGGCGGACTGGTCTATCCAGCCGCCGAAGAGGATCACGTGCTCGGCCGTGTAGTCGAGGGCGTCGCCGGGCTGGAGCTCGGAGGTGGAGATCTGGGTGGAGACGCTGGGGAGGGTCTGGGTGACCAGGCTGGAGCTGAGGTTCCAGGCCATGGAGACGTAGCCGGAGCAGTCCTCGCGGAAGGAGCCGTTGCTGTCCGAGTAGTAGGCGCCCTGGTTGTAGGGCACCCCCTCGCTGACCCAGTTCTGTGCTCGCTGGATGACCTCGTCACGGGTGATGCTGCCGCCGGGGGCGGCGGCGGTGTCGGCGTGGGCGGGGGCGGCGGCAAAGAGGGAGGCAGAGGCGATGGCCGCGCCGACCGCTCCGGAGAGGCAGCGGCGTGCGGAGGGCAGGTGCATGGGCATGGGTGGCTCCGGTTCCGTGGGCGTGGAGACGTGGGGGGAGAGAGAGGTGGGGGAAGTCGGGCCGATCAGCTCAGCTGTCGGGCGACAGCGGTGAGCAGGGACAGGTCGGCACCGGTGCCGGAGGCGACCGGGTGGGCCGGGGCCCACTGGTCGAAGTGGATGACAGCCAGGGTGTTGCCGACCTGCACTGCGTAGAGGTGGTCGGTCTGCGGCCCGGCGGCCGACAGTCCCTCGACGCCGGTCCACTGCCTCGACCAGGCGCCGCCGGCCCCGGTCGCGGCGGTCCGGGTGACCTGGGCGTCGACGACGACGTGGGACTTGGCCTGGAGCGAGCGGGACCGGGCCTGGCAGTCGGACATCTCCTCGGCGAGGCTCAGCCGTGCGGCACGCGCGGCGGTGCTGTCGGCGAAGGTGAAGACGTCCTGTTCGGCAGGTGTCCGGTAGCTGTCCGCGTAGGCCTGCTGCTGCCAGGTGACGGCACCGTGGACGGTGACGCACTCGTTGACCTGGACGGTGCGTCCGGTCACGGTCAGCGTGCGGGGCGACGCGATCGTCTGCCATTTCTCGGCAGTACCGTCGGGAAGCTGGGCTGCGGTGAGTCGGCCGGCGGCGGCGGTCGACGGTGCGGTGCTGTTGGGGGTCGGTGGTGGCGTGGCGCCGGCGGTGCGGGAGCTGCCGCCGCAGGCGGTGACGCAGACCAGGATGGCCAGGAGAGTCAGGACACCTGCGACACCGACAGCGGCGGGGCGTCTGTGCGTGGACGAAGGTCTTATGGAGCCGGGCATAGGCGGCCTCTGGTCGGGGACAGCGGACGCGGCGGCACAAGAATGCAGATGCTTCGCGGAAGGGGTTTCCTCGCGGGCAACAGCGGGAGTGGATCGGTGTGCCACCGCTGGTTCACGCCAGACGGTCCTGGCGCTGTGTATGGCTGTCCTCTGGGTGAGGCGGAAGCCGGTCCTCCGGATTCTTATTGGCTGGTTCGCAGACTGTCAAGCAATTGATTTTGCGGCCATTGGCGGCGCTATAGAGGCGTATCTAAGGCTCCGTTGGCTTATGCCCATCTTTCGGCCTTTTGTCCGAAACCTGCGCAGTGCCCCGGTCGGTGACGCCGGGAGGCGCGGGCGGTCGGCGGCGTAGGTGCCACAGGGCCCGTCGGGATGGGGCGCGGTGCGTGCCGGTCACGCGTGCGGAGTCGCGCCCGGTCGGTCTCTGCTGCGGATCCTCAGCTGCTCCAACTGGACTGCCCCGGTGGCCGGTTGGGGCGGGCGGGGCAGGAGTCGGGGCCGGTTCAAGGTGCCGGTTCGGAGCGGCCGGTGGGGTCCGGGGCGGCGCTGTCACCGCTTGGGGTGTCGGCAACCGGAGGACCGACGGTTGCGGTGTCCGCCGCCGTGGTCTGTCGCTCCTGGACGAGCTCTCCGACCAGCGTCGAGAGGCGGGTGCCGCGTGCGCCGATCATGTTCCAAGCCCGGGCGACGGCGATGGGAAAGAAGATCAACACCAGGAGGGCCTGCGACTGGACGCTGTTCCGGCTGTCCGGCCGCAGCAGCAGGTTGATCCCGTTGGCCAGTTGGAGGGCGTAGAGGATGCCGAGGGCCGGGATGATGACCAGGGCCCAGAGGTGGCGGTGCCCGGGCCAGTTGCGCAGGCTGATGACGGCCATGCCGATGGTCGAGCTGATGCCGATGCCGGCCAGGATCACGGCGGCGCCCCCGAGATCCTCGCCGGGCATGAGCGCGACGAGGGAGATGACCAGGGTATTGGTCAGGGTCGTGATCGCCGTTGCGGCCTCGATCTGAAAGCTCAGTGGCGCATTGCGGCCGACGTCCTTGTGCGGGGATACCGAGACGGCCACGAACAGCAGGCCGATGAGGGTGCCCGCCACGGTGGCGCAGGCGCCGAAATAGGCGCCGTAGGCGGCGTATGCGTCGGGTGCCACCTCAGCCCCTCCCCTCCGGTCGGGCAGGCGGGTCCGTGGTCACAGCCGTCCCACGGGCGGACGGGACGCCCGGCTCCGCAGCCGACCGGCCGGGATCCGATCGGTCCCCGGCCGGCCGGGGAGCCCGCTCACGAGAGCTGGCCACTGCCGTTGACCACCTGCGCGGCTGCGGCGAGCGCTGTTGCCGGCAGCGGGGGACTGGCTGGTGCGGTCTGGTAGAGCAGGTCCAACTGGGCTTCCGGCAACGAGGAGGGGATGTCGGAGCGGCCCAGCATGATCTCCAGATAGCAGCCGTTGTCGTGCCCGGCCGCTGCGGCCAGCGCCGTGTCGAGCTCGCCGAGGGTGGAGACACGGGCCGTGTACCAGCCCGTGCAGCCGAAGGCTGCCGGGAGCTCGTGGTAGTTCCAGGGCGCGAGGAAGTCGTAGACGTGGCCCTGCTTCTCGGACAGGACCTCCTCGACGCCGTACATCGTGTTGTTGAGGAGAATGATCACCGGCTTGGCGCCGTAGCGGCCCATCGCGCCGAGCTCGTTGGCCGTCAGTTGATGGGAGCCGTCCCCGGTCACCAGGACGGTGCGCCGGGACGGGTCGGCCATGGCGGCGCCGAACGCGGCGGGAGTGGCCCATCCGATCGATCCCCACAGGGTTTGGTTGTGGAAGACCGCGCCCTTGGGGAGCGGGACCCGCGCCATGTAGTTCATGCACAGGCCGGTCTCGGCGATGACGATGTCGTTCTCGCGCAGGAAGCCCGCCAGCCGGGGATAGAGCGTGGCCGAGGAGACCCGGTCGGTGGCGGTGCCGGACGGTGCGGTTGCCGCTCTCGCGGAGACCTTCGGTGTCGCGGTCCTGGGCAGCGTCGCGGTCAGGCGCTCCAGGACGTCGGCCAGGTACACCGGACCGAAGGTGGAGGTGCCGACCTGCACGTAGTCGGGCCACACGGTGATCATCCGGGCCGGGTCGAGCGCATCCGTCCAGGCGCCGGTGTTGAAGTCGGCGAAGGCGACACCGCCGAGGTTCAGCACCAGGCCGGCTCCCTCGACCGCCTCCTGGACGCCCGCGCCCGAAAGCGCTCCGGCGTAGCTGCCGAGGAATCCCGGCTGCGTCTCGGAGATCTGGGCCTTGTCCATCGGTGTCGTGGCGTAGGCGAGGCCGGTGGCGTCGAGGAACCGGATCAGTTGCTGCTGAAGGCCGAAGCGGCCGATCGTGTAAGCGGGCAGCACGACCGTGGACTTCGCTGCCGCCACGCGTCGGGTGATGGCCGCGATCGCCGCGTCCAGGCAGGTGGGATCGCTCGACGGGCGCGGTACCTGGGCCAGGGGCACGCCGGTGACCGGGGTGCCGACGACCGGGAGCACGGCGTCGTCCTCCGCCGCGGTGATGTACGCGGGCCGCCGCTGCGTCAGCGCCTCGGTGATCACCCGTTCCATCTCCGCGACGGCATTGTGCGGAGTGAGGTTCGCGACCACGCACGTCGAAGCCGCCGACAGGGACTGGAACTGACGGAACATCCCGTCGCCCAGGGAGTGGTGCGTCACGGCCCGGGCGCGCTGCAGCTTGCTGCTCGGCTGGCCGACCAGGTGGAAGACCGGCAGCCGTTCGGCGTACGAGCCCATCACCCCGTTCAGGGCACTCAGCTCCCCGACGGCGTAGGTCGTGGAAAGGATTGCCGCTCCCTGGATACGGGCGTATCCGTCCGCCGCGTAGGCGGCGTTGAGCTCGTTGGCATCTCCGACCCAGGTGACACGCCCACTGGCCTCGATGGCCTGGTCGAAGGCGAACGCGTAGTCGCCGGGAACGCCGAACACGTGCTTGATGCCCAGGGCGGCCAGGCGCTCGACCGCGTACTGCGCCACGGTCATCGCCCCCGTCTGCGCAGACGCCGCAGTCACGTCAACCACGGTGGGCTGTCCTTTCGAGAGGGTTTCCCGCGGGCCGGCCGCCGCGGCTGATCCGGCGGCAGCGGCGAGGGTCACGGAGGCCCCGGTGATGAGACCGGTGCGCAGCAACGTCCGTCTGCCGAGCCCCGCGCCGGTGGAGCCCTGGCCGTCGGGGGCTGGCCGCATACCTGTCATCCGCGCTCCTCAGGAATTTCAACAAGCACGACCATCGGCTCCCGTACGTCGTCGAATCGTCCGCCGACCATGGTGGGTCACACGCGCGCAGTGTCGTGGACGCCGCGCTGAAGAGGCGTTCCGAAGCCGAACCGTGGACAACGTGCTGACGCCGCAGAACGGCGGCAGGAGATCACTTCGGCGGGGCCGGGCGGCGATCACCGTGAGCGCAGCCGGGGGACTCGTGGCGTCCGCCGCTCCCGGCTTCCAGTGCGGCGCGGCAATGAGCCGGCCTTCGGCCGCTCAGATACTGAACCGAGCCAGTGCATGGGCGCGCCTTCCTGCTTCAGCAGCAAGGTGGGGTCTGGACCCGGCGGCTAGTTCGTCAGTTCTCTGCTGCGGACGTTACGCCGGACACCCGCCATTGTCGACGGGGCGAAGGGCCTGCCGGACTGCCGGCGAAAGGGTGGACGAGCCGCACCCTATGTGCTTCGTCGGACGGGCATTGACCCTACGTCAGGCTGCCCCCAATGTTCGCGGACGCTGCCCCGGCGCGCCGGCACCACCACGCTCTCATTCGTGGTGGTGCAGGAGCAGGAAGCCGTCAGCGTCGGCAGCGGTCGAGTAGCCGTGGGCGCGTGCCTGGTCGACCTGCTGGGCCTGCTGGTCGGGGCTGATCCATTCGGGTGGGGCAGTGGTGTCGATGATGATCCACTGTGGATCGGGGCGGCTGCCCGGCGCGCCGAACTCGCTGACGGTGCAGCGGTCGGTCAGCTGCGGGGCGATCCGGTTGGATGCGGCGACGGTGGCCCCGTCGGGGATCAGGCGCATGATCGCTCGGGCGCTGGCGACCCGGGGCGGGGTTTGCCAGGTGCGGGGCTGGGCGAGCTGGAGCAACGGGAACTCCGGCAGTAGCAGCAGGGTCACCGCTGCCATGACGGTCAGTAGCCGCCGCGTCATCCGGCGGTCGACGGGCCGGCGGACCAGGCTGTCCACGAACGCCGCGAAGACGATCGGCATGAGGACGGCGCTGTACTGGTAGCCGGTGGTCCAGAACAGCGGATTGTCCGAGGCGAACCGCCACAGCAGCGTCGGCACGACTGCCCACACCAGCAGGGAGCGCAGGGCGAGGAAGACGGTGGGGGCGAACAGCGCCACCAGGGTGACGGACTTGGGCCCGGGGGCCGCGACCAGTGCGACCGTTCCGTGGTAGGCAGCCTGCGCCACGCCGCTGGAGGCTCCCCCCAGCTGGGCCGCGTAGGTGTACTGGCCGCCGGGGTTGAAGGCGGGGATGACGACCAGTACCTCCAGGAGGGAGCCGGCGATGCCGGCGCAGGCGGTGGCCAGCCCCCACCGGCGGCTGCCGCGCAGGGCGATCAGCAGACCGATGACCGCGACCGTCAGGCCGAGATCCTCCTTGACCAGCAGCAGCGGCAACGCCCACAGGGCAGCGGCATGCGGCCGGCCGCGCCCCAGTGCGCACAGCGAGAAGGCCAGCAGCGGGACGGCGAAGGCGACCTCGTGGAAGTCGAACCCGACCGCCGACGCGATTCCCCAGGACAGCCCGTAGCCGAGGCCGACCGTCCAGGCGGCCAGTGGGCCGATCGCCTGCAGGGCCCAGCGGGCCAGTGGCACCGCGGCGACCGCCAGCAGGGCGGCCTGGGCGAGCAGCAGGGTGCAGGGCGAGGGCCAGATCCGGTAGAACGGTGCCAGCGTCGCCAAGATGGGGGAGAAGTGGTCGCCCAGCTCCTGGAAGCCGGGCCCCTTCAGCTCCACCACCGGCAGCTGACCGTGCGCCCAGAAGCGCACGGTCTGTTCGAAGATCCCCAGGTCGAAGCCCGAGGTCAGCATCCGCTGGTGCAACCGCACCGAGACCGCGCCACAGACGGCGAACAGCAGTGCGGCCAGCACCCACGGCAGCGCCGCCCGCCCGCCCGTCCCCCCGCGCCCGAGCACTGCCGGCCGGGGATCGACTGCGGGAGCCCGCACCGGGCGTCCCTCGCCTCCGTCGACGCGCGACGGCTCGGACAGCGGATTCATGCAATCCCTCGGGGCTCGGACACGGGTGCGGGCGCGGGGCCACGGGCAACTGCTCAGGCCATCCGATCACCACCTCTGTCCGACCGCACGTCAGAACGGCTGCTCCGTGGCGGCAGGAGTACCCCTGAACGATCGGCGGCTCGGCGGCTCGCTGGTTCGGTGGCGACGGGTCCGGGGCCGGCGGCCGGCCGGTACGCGCCACCCGGCGCAAGGCGGAACCGCCCCCGCCCTGCCCCGACGCACCTGCTCGACGAGGAGCGACCCGGACGGGGCGGCACGGCCCGTGCGCTCGAACGCTGCGGGGACCGATGACGGATGGCTTGCTGACGACTGTTCAGGCGTCCTCGGGAGGTCTAGCGTCTGCAGTGCGGCCCTGGTCCCCGGCAGCGTTGCAAGCCATCGCCTCCCTCGGGAGGCGCACGCTGCGCATCCGTGCTGGACTCCCCTCGCACTCGGGGCCTGTTCCCGCACTCGCCGTCGACACGCGATCCTGGCGCGGCCTCGATGCGCACACTGTGGGCATGATCCTGCTGCCTGCCGGCGTCGCACCGGTTCGACGACAGGCGTTACTCATGTACGCGCTGATCATCCCCGCTCTGCTCCCCTTCATCCTGCTCGGTGCCGTCATGGGACTGTCCTGGTGGGAGGACCACATGCTGCCACCGGCCAGGCACGTCGAGGCTCTGAGCGAAGCACCGCAGACGCCGTCGGTCCCGGTGCCCGACACACAACCTGCCGCTTTCCCAAGACCGTTGACGACGTCCGGCGTGGTGCTTTGAGCGCCCGGCAGGGCGTGGGCGAGGGGCGGCGGTGGGAACGGATCGCGATCCGTTCCCACCGCCGCCCCTCGCCCACCCCACTGCTCAGAGAGCTTGGGTTCGGTAGTGGCCGCCGAGCTCCTGGTGGTAGCTGTCATCACCGAAGTGCTTGTCCTCATCGAATCTCCGGGGAGCTCCTGATCTCGTCCCCGGTGCGGTCGACGTGAGCGAAGGAGCGTCCACAGAAATCATGCGAACGACATTCGGCGGATCCGTTTCCCCATGCCTTCCAGGCCCATTCGGCTGCTGCGCGGGTCCGCCACGGAATGCCGGAAAGTGCTTCCCCGCGCCGTGCGCGAAATTCAGCCCGCCGACGAGGCGAGCGAATCGAGGAAGTGCGGACTGCTGCGCCGTCAGCGGCGCCGCAGGAACATGACGATGGCCACGATTATGACAATGATTACCACTGTTCCGAAACCTATGTACATGCGATTTTCCTCTTCCCTGTCATTACTGGTCGACCGCGGCCGAACCGACCGGGACGCGTCATGATTCCCTGCTTCTCAAATCGCTCCTACCCGCCACGCCAGGGGCAAACAGCGAAATCTGGCCAGTACTGCGCGACCCGCTCGACGGCGGACGGAAATGACCGGACGGTGCTGCCGACCGGGCGGGTCTCTTTGACACGCATGTCCGGTCCGGTGCCGGCCACGACACCGGCGCGGATTCGCTCAGCGGATGCAGGGCATGCGCAACCTGCGGCTCGGTGAAGTGGCGTCGCGCACCCACCGGCCGGGCCCGCCACGGATCATCCTTCGCCTTCAACGGAGCTCAGGGGCTACAGAGAGTTGAGGCAGCAGTGCGATGAGGAGAGCACCCCGGCTTCCGATGGCGCCTCGCCTGCCGAGAGCGCTGCAGCGCAACTGGGAGTGGCAGGTCGACGCCGCCTGCCGCGAGGTCGACGCCCGGATCTTCTTCCATCCGCCCGGGGAGCGAGGGGCCGAGTACGAGGCGCGTGATCAGGCAGCGAAGACGGTCTGCGAGCGCTGCGCGGTCCGGGAACCGTGCCTGCGGTTCGCGCTGGACACCCACGAACCGTACGGGGTGTGGGGTGGTCTGACCGTGGAGGAACGGCTGGGACACGGACCCGCCGAATTGCTGCCCGAGGTCATCGAGGGGGATACCGTCGACAGTCGGTTGCAGTCGCGCCCCTCATCGGTCCCCTGAGCCTTCGTGCCCGGCCGCTCCGACGGCCGTAGCAACCCCCGAGGCGGCGAGAATCGGCTGCCCGGCAGCCAACTGTCGGATCGATGCGAGGACTATGCTGCGTACTGGACGCCCCAGACCCCGGCGGTGAGTTGCCATGTGACGCAGATGCGCGCGGGGAGCGGATGATCCGTCCGATCGCCCAGCGCATCCCTGAGGGGAATCGGCTGGGGCCGAGGGCTCGCAACGCGGGTCACCGGACCGGCCCTTCGCCTGCCGACCCGCAAGCACGACCGCAACGGGAGCGCGCCAGGAGGGGCCGGGAGACCGGCGCCGCACCGTGGGGCGCTGCCGGGGGCGGTCCTGGGAACCGAGGGGCCATGCCCATCCCGCACAGACTGGACCACTACCGCCGCGACACCCACGACCTGGCGCTGATCGCCCTGGTCGGAGAGATCGACCTCGACTCGGCGCCCCGGCTGCGCACGGTGCTGGAACAGTGCCTGCGCGAGGGCATGAGCACCATCGACGTCGACCTCACCGCCGTCGCCTTCTGCGACTGCCACGGGCTGGGTGTCCTGATCGACGCCTCGCAGCAGGCCTTCGCCGCGGGGGGCGGCTTGCGTCTGAGCCATCCGAGTGCGGCCGTGGCACGGCTGCTCGCCCTCACCGGCACCGACTGCCTCCTCTCGGGCCGACCGGTCGACGCGGCCACGAGCCCCCGGCAGTTGCAGTCGGCGGCTCCCCGTCACCGGGTGGTACGCCGAGCGGGCGCAGCCGCCCCTGTCCTGACGGCCGGTGTCCGGTGATGCCAGAGCCCGGACCGGGGCGGGTTCCGGAGGGAGGCGGGCCCTTCACCGTGGACCGGGTGATCCTGCGTCGGCTGAACCGGTGGCAGGTGGAGGAACTGCGGGAGGACCTGGCGGATTTGCACGTGGAGTCCTACGACACCTCGGCCGGAGAGGAGTTCGAGGGCCGGGAGGAGTTCCTGGGACGGTTGGCCGAGGACGTCCAGCGACCCGGGCTGACCATGCTGATCGCGGAGGCGACCACTCTGGTGGGATGCGCCTACGGCTATCCGGTGGCTCGCGACGGTTCATGGTGGGAGGGCTTCGACGGGGACCTCCCACAGAACATCGAGCAACTCACGGCCTCCGGGCATGTGTTCGCCGTTGCCGGGATGGTGGTCCACCCGCATGAGCGGCACCTCGGCCTGGCCGACCGGCTCCAGGACCACCTCCTGGCCAAATGCCCGGCGTCGCTCGCCGCCACCCTGCTCGACCGGTCCGACCGCGCGGCCATCGACGTCTTCCGGGCCTGGGGCTGGCAGGAGATCGGCAGGGTTCACCGCTCCCCGGAGCAGGCTGTGCTCCGGGCCCTGGTCCGTCCCCTGGGCGAGACCCACACCGACCGCGCAGTAGGGACCGGTGAGCGAAGAGGACGGCAGCAGCGACAAGCCGGGCAGGATGTGCTGCCGGCTCCCCGCAGCCGTCCCGGAGCAGAGCGGGGTTACGCGGGCGCGCCGGCCCCTTCGTCGAGAGTGTGGGGCAGGTGAGGCACCGTCGGGCCGGGGGCGGGGCCGGAGTCGGGGGCGGACGGGTTGGCCGGGAGCTTGCGCAGCAGGGCCGGAGTGAGGCGGCGGTAGGCCGCCGGGTTGATCGGGTTGAGCCAGTGCGAGGCGCGCACCAGGACGTTGATGTTGAGGTCGAGGTCGCCCAGCACCTCGTCGGCGTTGTGCATCGAGAACGGGATGATCTTCGTGCCCCTGCAGTGGTGCCGGTCGGTCGCGGCGTCCAGGAACGCCAACTGATCGATGACTGCCTGGCGTACGGTCTCCGTGCCCGGCAGCCGGATCGCACCGGCGATCGCCGCCGCGATCCACAGGGCTGCCAGCTCGGCGTTGAGCGGGCTGAAGAACGACGAGTTGTAGCCGTTGAAGTACAGCCCCGGGAGGTCGACGGGCATGATCTGGCGGTAGAGCATGAAGTTTCCGCGCTCGTCCAGCAACCGCTGCTGCACTTCCGCGGAGAGGAACGGCACTGCCTGGGTGAAGCCGGTCGCGCACACGACGAGGTCGGCCGGGAGCAGGGTGCCGTCCGCGAGCTCGGCGAAGGGCTTGCCGTCGCGGGTGAGCAGGCGGGTGATCGTCTGGTCCCGGTGCACCCCGATGCTGCCGTCGGCGACTCCTTCGAAGAAGCCCTCGGTGGCGAGCCCGATGGCGCCTCGGACAATGCCCTCCATGCTGCCGCGGGGGACGAGGGCGAGTCGGTCGAGGCCGAACTGGCGCACCGACACGGTCCCGATGGAGTCGAGCATGCTGCGGCGCAGGCCGTTGCCCGGGCCGTGCAGGAACTTCTCCAGCCCGCGCAGCCGCCGGTAGCGGAAGAGTGCTTCACCCATGCGGGTCAGCAGCAGCATCTTGAAGTTGAGGAGGCCGCCGATCCTGCGTGGCACCTTCCACAGCAGCTGCCGCGCGATCACGTCAGTGGTGTCGGACACCGGGCTGATGGCAACGGCCACGTCGCAGGCGGACTTTCCGTAGCCCACGACCAGGACGTGTCGGCCCCGGGCCTCCTGGGCGTCGTGGAACTCGGTGGCCGCGCACAGCCGCCCGCCCGCCGCGGTGAACTCCGCCGAGCCGGGGTAGGAGGGGACGGCCGGTTCGCAGAACACGCCGTTCGCCACGACGAGTCGGTCGAAGTCCTCGGTGGAGTGTCTGCCCGCGCTGTCCGTTGCCTCGATCGTCCAGCCGCTGTCGGCGCCGGTGCCGACGCGTGGGCGCGCGGCGGTCACCTCGGTGCTCAGCCGGAGCGTGCGGTCGAGACCGAACGCCGCGGCGTAGGCGGCCAGGTAGGCCTGGACCTGCTCGCCGCTGGGCCACTCGGGGTACTCCCTGGGCATGGGGAAGTCCGAGAGCGAGTACTGGACCTTCGGGCTCTGGGTCGTCACTCCCGGGTAGCGCCGGGTCCGGCTCCACACGCCTCCGACATCGGGCGTCCGGTCGAACACCTGGATCTCGTGCCCGGCCTGGGCGAGCACCTTCGCGGTGGTGAGGCCGGCGACGCCGGCACCGATGATGGCGATCCGCATGGTCAGCCGACCTCGGGCGGGAGTTGGAGCTCGATGCCGAACTCGGCCATGATCTTCTTCATCAGCGAGATGTCCTTCGGGCCCGGGGGCATGTCCGCCAGCGCCTGGTAGTACTTCTCCAGGCCGGCGGGCGAGACCACCGAGATGACCCGCGACTCCTCCCCGTACGGGTTGCGGAACGCGTGCACCACGTCGCGGGGCAGGAAGAGGTAGTCCCCGTGCTCAAGGACGAAGTCCTCGTCGCCGAGGCGGACATCGAGCCGCCCGGCCAGGCAGATGAACGACTCGTCCTCGCGGGTGTGGAGGTGCGGGGGAGGCCCGTCCACCCCGGCCGGAACCGTGTACTCGAACAGCGAATAGGCGTCGTGGGTGGACGCGCCGTCCGCCTTCAGCGTGATGCCGAGCCCGATCGCTGCGATCGCGTGTCCCTCACGCGAGGGCAGCAGGTAGCCACCACCGAGAGTCATCGTCGTCTCCTCAGGTCGCCGCACCGACAGGTCGTCGGTATGCCAGGGATCACAGCATTGGTGCCGGGGGCGCGCAGTGCAAGCATCCGTCCCGCTCACCGGGACCGGGCCTGTTCGGTGCGGGTCAGCGTCGGTGCGAGTAGGCCCGGGACGCGGCCGCCGCGGCGAGCCGGACCGCCGGACCGATCCGGTCCGCGCGCACCAGGCCGGTCGGGCCGGTCACCGACAGGGCCGCCACCACCTCGCCGAGCGGTCCGAAGATCGGGGCGCCCACGCAGCTGACGCCGATGTTGCCCTCCTCGCGTTCGACCGCCCAGCCCCGGGACGGGATCGCGGTCAGCTCGCGCATGACCGCGACCGGGCTGGTGAGGGTGCGCGGCGTCCTGGCCGGCAGGTCGGCGCCCAGGACCGCCTCGACGGTCCCGGTGTCGCTGTAGGCGAGAATCGCACGGCCCAGGGCCGAGCAGTAGGCCGGGACGCTGCCGCCGACTTGGGAGAGCATCGGCATCGGCCGGTGCCCGGTGATCTTCTCGACGACCAGAACCTGTGTTCCCTTCAGGACGCCGAGCTGCACCGTCGTCCTGGTCGCGTTGTGCAGGTCCTGCAGGAACGGCAGTACGGACTCGCGCAGTTCGTGCCGGATCGGCGCCAGGCCGGACAGCTCGAACAGCCGGTTGCCGATGCGGTAGCGGTCCCTGGGCTTGTCCAGCCAGCCGAGGCGGATCATCCGGTCGGCCGTCCGGTGTGTGGTCGAGCGCGGCAGGCCGCAGCGGTCCACCAGGGCCGCGAGGGTCAACTCCCGGTGCTCGGCGTCGAAGGCGCCCAGGATGGCCGCCGCGCGGTCCAGCCCGCTGAGGCTGCCCTGGGCACGGTCACTGTCCCGCTCTGCGGGACTCATCGTTGGCTCCGGGGGTCCATGGGGTCAGGCTAGACCCGTCGCGGACCATCACGCGAGGCCGCCGAGCACCACGCGAGGCACGGAACCATGCGGAGGCAGACATCAGCAAGCGAACCGCTCTCGTCGGCGGAGGCAGTGCGGGCATCGGCTACGCCGCAGCCGAGCACCTGGCGCTTTCAGGACACCGGGTGGTCGTCACCGGCCGCCGGGCCGGTCCGCTCCACGCGGCCGCGTCCGCACTGCGGGAAAGCACCGGATCCGTGGTCGACGCGCTGGTCAACGACGTGTCAGCGCCGCAGAGCGCCGCAGCCGCGGTCGCCTGGGTCGAGGAGCGCCACGGCGCGCTCGACATCCTGGTGCTCAACGCGGGTGGGCCGCCGCCCGGCCGGATCCTGGACGTCAGCGACGACCAGTGGCAACAGGCCTACGAACTGCTGCTGCTCGGACCGTTGCGGCTGTCCCGGCTGGTCCTGCCCCGGATGGCCGAGCGGGGCTTCGGCCGCGTCCTGTTCGTGACGTCCTCGGCCGTCCGTCAGCCGCAGCCCGACCTCGCCGCCTCCGTCGTCCTGCGGTCCGCGGTCAACGCGGCGGCCAAGCTCCTCTCGCGGGAGTTCGCGGCCGAGGGCGTGACGGTCAACTGCGTGGCACCGGGCGCGACCGCCACCGAGCGCCGCAGGCAGATTCTGGAGAGCCGCGCCCGGCAGGCAGGGACCGACTACGCCGAGCTGGACGCCGCGGACGCCGCGGCCGTTCCGGCCGGCCGGGCCGGGCGCCCCGAGGAGATCGCGTCCGTGGTGGCATTCCTGGCCTCCGAGGCCGCAGGCTACGTCAACGGCACAGTGATCACAGTAGACGGCGGACGAACGGAGACCATCTGATGGCGCAATCCGGACCCGAATTCTCCATGGCCGAGTTCCTCGGCGCGATATCCGACACCGTTCGGCCGAGCAGCGCACGCCCGATCGTGGTGACCGCAGGCGAGTTGGAGCCGCTTCCGGCGGGGCAGGTGCACAACCCGACGACACTGTCCATCGCGGGCAAGCTGCCGACCGCCACGTTCGAGATCTTCCGGCAGTCGATCCCGCCGGGCCTCAGCTCCGACATGCAGCGCCACCACCACGAGACGGTCCACTTCGTCATCGCGGGCGAGGGCCACAGCGAGGTCGAGGACGAGACCGCGTCCTGGTCCGCCGGCGACTTCGTCTACACCCCGCCGTGGACCTGGCACCGCCACTACAACGACTCCACCGAGCACCCGGTGGAGTTCCTGACCATCGAGAACTCGCGCCTGCTCGGCCTGCTGGGGGTCGGCCGACGCCAGAGCGCCGGCCTGGCGACCGTCGAAGAGGCCCGTGCCCGCTTCGGTGAGGACGAACGGCAGCACCACCCGCAACCCTACGGATCCACAGCTGAGGAGAGCCCAGCATGAGCGACCTGCCCGCGCACACGAGCATCTGGGGCGAGCTCGCGGACGTCGAGCACGAGCTGCGCCACGTCGACGTCGGCGGGGTCCGCACCCGCGTCCTGCGGGCCGGGTCCACCGGCCCGGACCTGGTCCTGCTGCACGGCACCGGCGGACACCTCGAAGCCTACGCCCGCGACATCGCCGGTCTGGCCGCGGACTTCCGGGTCACCCTCTACGACATGGTCGGCCACGGCTGGTCCGACCTGCCCGACCGGCCCTACACCACCGATGTGCTCTCCGACCACCTGCTCGGCCTGATGGACGCCCTGGACATCGACGCCGCGCACCTGTCGGGGGAGTCACTGGGCGGCTGGGTGGCCGCCTGGACGGCGGCGCACCACCCGGGCCGGGTGAACCGGCTGGTACTCAACACCCCGGGGAACATCGCCAACAAGCCCGAGGTGATGGTCCGACTGCGGCAGAGCACCATGGCCGCGGTCCTGGACCCGAGTGACGACACGGTGCGCCGCCGCGTGGAGTTCCTGTTCCACCACAAGGAGATGGTGACCGACGAGCTGGTCGGGCTGCGCCGCACGGTCTACAGCCGCCCCGGCTTCGTGCAGGCCATCACCAACACCCTCGTCCTGCAGGACCCCGAGGTGCGCAAGGACTTCGCCTGGGATCCGGCCTGGGTCGGCCGGATCACCGCACCCACGCTGCTGCTGTGGACCGACAACGACCCCACCGGCGGACTCGACGAGGCCGAGCTGCTCCTCAAGTGGCTGCCCCGTGCCCGGCTGCACGTCATCGAGGACGCCGGCCACTGGCCGCAGTGGGAGAAGCCCGAGGAGTACCTCCGCGTCCACCGGGACTTCCTGCTCGCAGAGGCGGAGACGGCATGAGCGAGATCATCGGCCTGGTCGGCATGTCCCACTCCCCGTTCGCCACCATGACGCCGCCACAGGGAGCCGAGCAGCCGGGCGGCCGGTTCATGGCCGACGCCGATCGGGTCGCCCGTACCGTGGCCCGGTTGGCCCCGGACGCCGTCGTCGTCATCGGCCCCGACCACTTCCACGCCAACTTCTACGACGCGATGCCGCCGTTCGTCCTCGGGGTCGAGCAGGTGACCGGTTTCGGGGACTTCGACAGCAGGTCCGGTCCGCTGCCGGTCGCCACCGAGCTGGCCTGGTCGGTCCACGACGGGCTCGCCCGGGCCGGATTCGATCTGTCGCTCTCCTACGCGCTGACCGCCGACCACGGCCTGGCGCAGAGCTACGACATGGTCTGCGGCACGGCCGGGATCCCGCTGGTACCGCTGATCGTCAACACCGCCGCACCACCACTGCCGAGCATGGAGCGCTGCGTCGAACTGGGTACGGCGCTGGGCGCAGCCCTGCGCGCTGCGCCGTACCCCGGGCGGGTCCTGGTCATCGCCAGCGGCGGACTGTCGCACTGGCTGCCCTCCAACGACCCGCGCGACCCCTCGCTGGTGGAGGAGCGGCGCACCATGCTGATCCACGGGCGCAGGGACCCGCACGCCTACGACGCGGTGCGGGAGCCCAGGATCCGCGCGATGGGCGGTGACCCCACCGCCCACGTCAACCTCCTGTGGGACACCTGGTTCCTCAAGCAGCTCGGCACCGCGGACCCGGAACCGGTCGTGGCCCTGGGCGACCTCGGTCTCGAAGAGCAGGCCGGGAGCGGTGGACACGAGGTGCGGACCTGGCTGATCGGGCAGGCAGCCGTCGGCGGTCCACTGATCTGGACCAGCTATGAGCCGGTGCCGCAATGGATCACCGGCATGGGCATCGGCACGACCTTCGAGGTGGACTGACATGTCGCCGCATTCCAGCACGCGCGACCTCGGCACCGCCGAGGCGCTGCGGCAGCTCACCGAGGCCCGGGCCCGGCGCCGGCCCGGCTCTCCGGTGCGGGACCTGCTGCCCGCGGACGACATCGACGCGGCCTACGCTGTCCAGGCCGCGTGGGTCCAGGCCGGCACGGCGGCGGGAGCCCGGGTCGTCGGCCGCAAGATCGGTCTGACCAACCCGGCCGTGCGCGCCCAACTGGGCGTGGACCAGCCTGACTTCGGCGTGCTCCTGGACACCATGCAGAGCGCGGACGGCGCGCTCATCGATGTCGCCAGAACGCTGCAGCCCAGAATCGAGGCGGAGATCGCCTTCGTCCTGGCACGGGACCTGCCGGCCGCCACCGTCACGGAGGCCGAGGTCGTCGCCGCCACCGCGTACGTCGTCGCCGCGCTGGAGATCGTCGACAGCCGGATCGCCGACTGGGACATCGACATCGTGGACACCGTCGCGGACAACGCCTCCTCGGGACTGTTCGTCCTCGGCGCGCAGCGCCGCGAACCCGACGGCCTCGACCTGGCCGACTGCACGATGACGATGTGGCGCGGGCAACAGGTCGTCTCACGGGGCACAGGCGCGGCCTGCCTGGGCAATCCCCTGTCCGCCGTGGCCTGGCTGGCCGGGACCGCACACCGCTACGGCCGGCCGCTGAGGGCCGGGGAGATCGTGCTCTCCGGCGCACTGGGCCCGATGGTTCCCGTTGTTCCCGGCGACGGCTTCCGCGCTGAGATCAGCGGCCTCGGCGAGGTCAGCGCGACGTTCACGCAGGCACCGCAGTACCCGACTTCGCAAGGAGACGCTGAATGAACGGGGCCACACGACCCAGGACCAGGGCCGCCGTGATCGGCTCGGGCAACATCGGCACCGACCTGATGGTCAAAATACTGCGGCTGGGCGAGCAGCTGGAGATCGGGGCGATGGTCGGGATCGACCCCGACTCCGACGGTCTGGCCCGGGCCAGACGCCTCGGCGTGCCGACGACCGCCGAGGGCGTCGCGGGGCTCATCGCCATGCCCGGCTTCGACGAGATCAAGGTCGTCTTCGACGCCACGTCGGCCAAGGCCCACCGGGCCAACGCCCGCGCCCTCGCACCGCACGCCAAGCGACTGATCGACCTCACCCCGGCCGCGGTGGGCCCCTTCGTCGTCCCGGCAGTGAACCTGGAAACCCACCTGGACGCACCGGACGTCAACATGGTCACCTGCGGTGGCCAGGCCACGATCCCCGTGGTGGCAGCGATCGCGCAGACGGCACCCGTGCCGTACGCGGAGATCGTCGCCTCGATCGCCTCGAAGTCCGCCGGTCCCGGCACCCGGGCCAATATCGACGAGTTCACCGAGACCACCGCCGCCGCGATCGAATCGGTCGGCGGCGCACGGCGGGGCAAGGCGATCATCGTGCTCAACCCCGCCGAGCCGCCGCTGATCATGCGCGACACCGTCCTGTGCCTCGTGGACGCCCCGGACCCGAGCGTCCGCCGGCAGATCGTCACCTCCGTCGAGCAGATGGTCGCGCAGGTCGCGGCCTATGTCCCCGGCTACCGCCTCAAGCAGCCGGTACAGATCACCCCCGTCACCGACCATCCGCACACGCTGATCGGCCGGAGCCGGGCCACCCACCAGGTCGCCGTCCTGCTGGAGGTGGAGGGCGCGGGCCACTACCTTCCGGCCTACGCGGGCAATCTCGACATCATGACCTCGGCGGCCCTGCGCGTCGGCGAGCGAATCGCGGCGCAGCTGTTCGAGGTGGCGAAATGACCAAGCGACTGTTCATCCAGGACGTCACCCTGCGGGACGGCATGCACGCCGTCCGCCATCGCCTCCGGCCCGGGACCGCGTCCCGGATCGCGGCCGCACTCGACGCCGCGGGCGTCGACGCGATCGAGGTGGCACACGGCGACGGGCTCGCCGGCAGCAGCCTGAACTACGGTCCCGGCAGCAACACCGACTGGGAGTGGATCGAGGCCGTCGCGGGCAGCCTCACCCAGGCCAGACTGACCACGCTCCTGCTGCCCGGCATCGGCACCGTCAGGGAACTCCAGCAGGCGTTCCGACTGGGCGTGCGCTCGGTGCGCGTCGCCACCCACTGCACGGAGGCTGACGTCGCGGCCCAGCACATCGCCACCGCGCGCGAGCTCGGCATGGACGTGTCGGGATTCCTGATGATGAGCCACATGGCCCCGGCGCCCGAACTGGCACGGCAGGCCGCACTGATGGAGTCCTACGGAGCGCACTGCGTCTATGTCACGGACTCGGCCGGCCACCTCACCATGAACGCGGTGCGCCAGCGGGTCCGCGCCTACCGCGAGGTTCTCGACCCGGCCACCGAGATCGGGATCCACGCGCACGAGAACCTCTCCCTGGCGGTCGCGAACTCCATCACCGCAGCCGAGGCCGGAGCCACCCGTGTCGACGCCTCGCTCGCCGGACACGGTGCGGGGGCGGGCAACTGTCCGATCGAGGCGTTCATCGGCGTCGCAACGCTCGAAGGCTGGGAACACGGCTGCGACCTGCACGCCCTCCAGGACGCCGCCGACGATCTCGTCCGGCCGCTGCACGACCGGCCGGTCAGGGTCGACCGCGAAACCCTCAGCCTCGGCTATGCCGGGGTCTACTCCAGCTTCCTGCGGCACGCCGAGACCCTGTCCCGCACCCACGGTGTCGATGCCCGCACCCTGCTGCTGGAGGCCGGTCGGCGCGGCCTCGTGGGCGGCCAGGAGGACATGCTCGTCGACATCGCCCTGGGGGAGTCGGCCCGGCACCGCGGCGCCCGACGCGCCGAGCGGCCCTGACCGAGTCGCCCGGGGGTTCCGGACCTGGCTGTGAGCTCGTCGCCGTCCGACGGTTCGAACGGCTCGGCCACCCGGAGCCCCGCGACGCGGCCCGTGACCGGAGCCAGGGGCCGTGCCGCGCGGCGCAGTTCAGCAGGTGCTGGTCGGGGTGGTTCCGGCGAAGCGCGCAGCCAGGAACAGCTGGACCGAGGTCTCGCGGGCCACGGCCTCCTCCGAGTGCTCGCCGATCAGGTCGCGGACCTCCTGGACCGTGGCGCCCTGCCGGCACCAGTTGTCCACCAGGGTGTTGTCCTGGCCGACCGGGACGATCTCGTCGGTGTCCGCGTGGTAGTCGTAGACGGGTGTCGCGGGGGCGGTCGCGCCGAGGGCGTTCTGCTGGAGCACGGCCGCGACCGAGGGAACGTCCAGCGGGTCGCTGACGGTGGTGTCCTGGTTCAGGCTCCGGAAGGGGAACTGGGCGAGGATGGTGGTCTCGCACTCCCCGTCGATGGTGGCGAAGTCCTGCACGCCACGGGAGTTGAGCAGGGCCTGGATGCCTGCCTGGGGGAACTCGGTGGCGATCCCCTCGGCGGCGGCGAACTCGAAGCCGGAGAACAGGCCGCCGTCCATGAACTGGGCCACCGCGGCCGGGTCGGCGGGGGTGCCGCCGATGGCCGCGCCGACCAGCGGCACGTCCGGGGCGTAGCCGGGCTGCAGCTGGGTGGCCCAGCCGGTGGCCTCGGCGCCGCCCGAGTAGCCGTCCACGGCCCAGGGGTTGGCCGGGCCGACACCGTCGGTGTCGAAGTTCTTGACGGCGCGGATGCCGTCCAGCACCGCGTGGCCGGCCTGCGGACCGGCCATGAACACCGACTTGGGCCCCTCGAAGTCGGGGAAGGCCACCGCCCAGTTGGCGAGCAGCAGTTCGGCCGCCAGGCCGACCTCCTCGACGTCCTGACCGGTGGCCAGCACATATGAGGGGGCGCACTGGGTACCCAGGCTGTCCTCGGGCGCCTGGAGCGAGACCGCGGGCCGTGCGCCGTGCCCGGTCCAGGCGGTCTGCGGGACGACCAGGGTGGTGACGGCCATCTCCGGCTGGTTGTTGGAGTCGTTGGTGCGGTAGGAGATCTGCCAGGCGTCGAGCGGGACGGGCACGCCCTCGATGGTGACGTTCGGCACCGGGCGGCTGCCGACGATCTGGCCCGGCTGGTAGGAGCCGATGTCGGCGGGCGCGGTGTAGAAGGGGTCCTGGTCGGGGACGACGGAGCCGGGCGCGGGTGCGGGGGTGGTGCTGTCCGGTCGCGGTGCGGCCAGGGCGGCCGCGCCGCCGACGGCCGCCGGTACCAGGGTCAGGGCGCAGGCCAGAGCCGCAGTGGCCGCGCTCGCGAGAATGGTGCGCATGGGTCTCCCCGATCTGCAGAGGACGTGGGCTGCCGTGGGGGTGGATTACCAGTCGGTAGCCATGCAGTGAGCTTGACTGCGCCGTGTCAAGTGGTCAAGCCCCGTGCAACGAACCGTCAGCAAGGGCCCGCCGGGTGAGCGTTCACACCACGGCACGGGCCGCGGCCCTCTCCCGCAGGGGCGCCAGGGCTCGGTCGGGGCCTGGGAAGTGGTGGAGGGGATTCCACCTGCGCCGACTGCATCGTCCGGTTCGGACGCAACCTCTTCACGGGTCTCGACGAAGTCGGCACCAAGGCCCGGCACCCGATCCGCGAGCGTGACTCGGAGTTCACGGCCCTGGAAGGCCGGATCCAGACCTGCCGACACGAACTCCTGGACCGGACGCTGATCTGGCACCAGCGCCGCCTCTGCCCCGTCTTCCGCCCCTCCGCCGCGTCGGCGGGACGCCGAGGCGGCGGCGGGCCCGGCCGGACGGCCGGTGGTGGCGCTAGCGGACCAGGGTGAACGGACGAAGGACCTGGTACGGCATCAGCCAGTCGGAGGTCGGCTGGCCGGAGCGGTTGTAGAGCTGGTAGCTCGCGATGCCGCCCTCCTCCCGCCACTGACCGAGGGGCGCTGCCGAGGTGAAGGCGATCCGGACGGTGATGTGGCCGAACTGGTTCGGCGCCAGCTTCGGCGCCCAGTGTCCGTCCGGGGAGATGAACTCGAACAGATGGTTGGCCTTGTCGATGGTCGGCTTCTCCCAGCGGCCGGTGGCCGGGTCGAGCCAGGTGACGACGACCCCGGTGGTGGTCCAGGTGCCGGCGTGGGTCGGCGTCGCGTTCCGCTGCAGACCCATGCCCCAGCTGAGGGGGGCCACCCACTCGCTGGTGTTCTCCTTGTACCAGTAGGTGATGGTGAGCGTGCTGCCCCGGTGCACGGTCTTGGGAACGCTCTCCCAGGCCCACCAAGTGCCGATCTGCCGTCCCGCCGTTGCCCGCTGCGGCGCTGTGGCCGCGCCGGCCTGCGGTGCAGCGGTGGCGACCAGCCCGAGTGCCGCCATGGCCGCGGCGGCGGAGACGGCGGCGCGCCGGATCCGGTTTCCCATCGGTATTCCCCCTTTGATGACGTGACGGTCGACGGGAGCCCGCCGACGACCGTCCAGGGCCGCTTCATATTGGCCCTTGATTTCCGGTACCCGCTCTTGGCTCGGTGTCCAGAGACTACTCAACTGACTTCGCTGTCAACACGAGGGCCCCGATGGTGACGCAGGCGACCGACGGCTCGATCCCGCAGTCGCCGAACCAGCCCTGCGGTCGCGGTGCGACTCGGCCACGGTGCGGATCCGGTGAACACGCATCCATCCGCCGTCGTTCTCCACCAGGCCCCGCTCAGCACCCGCTTGGCGAACACGCCCGGACCGGGCGGCACCGCGGATCCTGCGAGGCGTACCCGGTGGCCCCGAACCCGGCCCGGTTCTTCGCGGGGGCGACGTGGACGGCCGGGTCTCTTCCCCATCCCGGGAGCTGGAGGCGGTACGGCTTCTCTCGCGGCAGCTGGTGCAGCAGGTGCAGCAGGTGCAGCAGAGCTGCGAGGATGGCGCGGTCGGGCCGGGTCCGGGCCCGCCGACGGCTGCCCGGGACGCCGGGCAGGCCCCCGTTCGGATGTCCCGGACGTCCCCGGTCAGCGGGAGCTGGCCAGCAGCGCGGACATCGCCTCCAGCACCCGGGGCTCGACGCGGTAGTAGACCCAGGTCCCGCGCCGTTCGCTGGAGAGCAGGCCGGCCTCGCGCAGCTTCTTCAGGTGGTGGCTGACGGTGGGCTGGGAGACCCCGACGTCCTGGATGTCGTACACGCACGCCTCCGCGCTCGCATGGGAGGCGATCTTGGAGAACAGCCGCAGCCGGACCGGGTCGGCCAGGGCCTTGAACATGCCGGCCATGGTCCCCGCGTCGGCCTCGGACAGCTCCGCCGTGGTCAGCGGCGGGCAGCGGGGGACGGCGTCGTCCGGCAGTAACGGCGATTCCAGTGAAGTCGGATTCACCATCTGTCTGCTCCTCTTGTGCTCGTCCAGGCGGTGCGCCACGGGGAGGTTCGGCGCGGTCCGCGGTTCCGGGTGGGCCCTGCGTCGCTGACGGTGGCCGGGGCCCACCCGGGGCGTCCGGGACGTCAGCCGGTGAAGGCGGCGAGCCCGTCCGGGGTGCCGAGCCCGGTGGGGCCGTCGTAGCCGACCTCGGCGGTGCAGAGGTAGGCCGGGGTGCAGGTGGCGGTCTTGCCCTTGGTGACGTCGTTCAGGGCGGAGGGGTCGGCGTACAGGTCCGCCGCCGGGTAGCTCACCGTCGGGGCGCCGGCGTCCGCGAAGACGGAGGCGATGAGCGGGGAGGCGACGCTGGTGCCGCCGTAGACCTCCCAGCCGGTGGCGCCGTAGGTCTCGTAGACCGCGACCCCGGTGGCCGGGTCGGCGACCGCGGAGACGTCGGCCACGGTCCGCTTGGCGCAGCCGGTGTCCTTCTGCCAGCTGGGCTTGGCGTCGTAGGCGGAGCAGCCGGAGCCGGCGCCCTCGGTGGACGAGGTGGACCAGACCGACTCGGTCCAACCGCGGGTGCTGGAGGCGGTCTTGAGCGAGGTGCCGCCGACCGCGGTGACGTACTGGGAGGCGGCCGGGTACTCGACGCCGTAGCCGCCGTCGCCGGAGCTGGCGGTGACGGCCACGCCCGGGTGGTCGTAGTACTTGGTGTCGTAGGTCGGGTCGGAGCTGGACTCGGATCCGCCGTAGCTGTTGGAGACGAACTTCGCGCCGAGCTTGACCGCCTCGTTGACGGCGGCGCCGAGGTTGGCGGTGCTCGCGGACTTGGCCTCGACCAGGATGATGTGGGCGTTGGGGGCTATCGCCGAGACCATGTCCAGGTCCAGCGACTCCTCGCCCGCCCAGCCCTTGTTGTTCTTCGGCAGCGTGCTGGTGCCGGTCTGGCTGACCTGCTGGAAGCAGCCGCCGGCGGCGGTGCACGCGGGCAGCCCGTACTGGCTGCGGTAGACGGCCATGTCGGCGCCGGCCTTGGGGTCGTTGTAGGCGTCGATCAGGGCCACGGTCTCGCCGGCGCCGCCGTTGGCGGGCAGGTTGTAGGCGCTGAGCAGGTCGCTCGGGCCGAAGCCGGAGGGGGTGGCGTCGCGGGTCACGCCTAAGGCGTTGACGTGCTCGGTGGCGTTGGTGACCCGCAGCGCGTCGCAGGCCATCTGGCCGACGGCGCTCGGCACGGCGCAGGAGCGGACCCAGGTGGTGGCTGCTCCGGCGTTGGCCGGGGCGGCGTTGGCGGGCGCGGTGGAGACCAGGGCGGTGGTGGCCAGTGCGGCGGAGCCGAGCAGCGGGAGCACGATCCAGCGCCGGCGCTGGGAGTTCGGGACGGTAAGCACGGTAGTGCCTCCAGGAGTTGGGGTTTCCAGGGGTGAAGAGGAGGTCTTCCCCGGTTCAGGCCGACTTGGCGAGAAGGCTACTGACGAGTTCATGACCAAACAAGAAGGATGGAACTTCCGATTTCTCGCCATATCGGGAGGTAATCGGGCAAGCGCCGGATTTCCCCGCCAATCGGCGGGGGGTGCCCCGCCGGTCGGGGGGAGCCGGTCCGGCCCCGTCGCTGGCTCAGTCGGAGGCACGGCGGCGCCGTTTCCTCGGCCGGGCGCGGCCGGTGGCCGTGGCGGTCGACCGGGCGGTCGACCGGGCGGTCGGGACGGCGGTCGCAGCGGCCGTGCCGCCCGGCCCCAGCCCCTGGATCGAGAACTGCTCCAGTCCGAAGTAGGGTGCGAGCCGCTGCTCGTAGCTGCTCCCGGCGATATAGCTCTGGAGTTGGTCGTGGTCCACCGCGTCGTCGACGGCCATCAGGATCGTCAGCTGGCTCACGGCCAGGTAGCGGCCCGCGATCTCGCCGTTCCCCGGGCTCACCGAGTCCAGGAACCCGTACTGGGTGTAGAGCGCGGGGTAGTCGGCGACCAGCCGGCCGATGTCGGCGTCCGCCTGCTGCGGGACGACCGGCAGCGCCAGGAAGGCCGCGTACGGGGTGACCGCCGCGTCCTTCACCTTGCCCTGGTCGCTGGCCAGGTCGGGCACGCCGTAGTTGGTGTACTTGGGCTTCGCCCCCGGCGCGGTGGCCGGCGCCCAGCCCCAGACCGGGGAGCCGGTGCCGGCCGCGTAGGCTCCCTGGGCCAGCGCGGTGTTGCGGTCGTTCAGGCCCAGGCTGGCCGGCGCCGCCGTCTGCTCGGGGAAGACCAGGTCGGGGGCGAGCGCCTGGTACAGGCTGCCGTCGAAGGTCGGCACGAACTTGATCCGGTCGAAGGTGTAGTGCCCCTCGAACACCGGGTAGCTCTGCCCGCTCTGCGGGTCGGTGTAGTCCTCGGTGGCGCCCTGCGGGGTCTGCCGCTGCCGGTGGCCGGCGGGCGGCGTCCGGTCCAGTCCCCACCACAGGGATCCGGGGACCTTGCCGCTGCCGATCGCCGCGTACTCGGCGATCCGCGGTCCCGAGTACGCGTTCAGATAGGTCGACTTCGAATAGCCTCCGCCGACCTGGTAGCCGTTGTACAGCACGTTCCCGGCCCGGTCGTACAGCAGTTGCCACTGCATCGCGCCCAGCAGCGCGGCGCAGCCGGGCGCGAGCCGGGGGAACGCGCCCTCGGTCACCAGCAGCCCCTGGGCCAGCCAGCCGTTGTCGACGGTCGAGACATAGCCGGCCGGGTCCTGCTCGCCCTGGGGGGTGGAGATGGCCGCGCCGTTCTGCGTGCTGTACCAGCGGAACAGGAATCCCTGGTACTTCGGCAGACTCCGGATCTCCGCCAGGGTCGCCGCCGCGTCCGCCTCGGCCTGCGCCGGGGAGGCCAGGCCGAGGTCCCTGGCGGCCACGATCGCGGAGAGGTAGCTGCCGATCAGCGAGGGGTTGGTGTACTCCCGTGCGGCCGCGGCCGGTTGCAGCGCCGCGCCGGTGCCCGGCGGGCCGGCCAGCGGGACGCTGTCGAGCAGCAGGTGCGTCGCCGGATCCAGGTCGGGGCCGGACAGGAAGTTCCAGGTCCTGGCGGCGACCTGGCGCAGGAAGCCGAGCTGGGACGCCGTCAGTTCGCTGGTGGGGTCGGTCACCAGGGTGTTCCCGGCGGCCGCGGCGGTCCATCCGGCTGCGCCACTGCCGGCCGAGGGGGCCGAACCGGTCGGTCCGGAGGAGCCGGAGGAGCCTGAGGAGCCGGACGGGCCCGAGAAGGCGCCCTCCAGCTGGGCCGCACCCAGTCCGCCCGCCACCAGCACGACCGTCACCAGCAGCCCGACAGCGCCTCGCCCTCGCCTCATCGAATCCTCCTCTCACCGTGGTTGACGTCTCGTCCGACGGTCATGGGGTCTCCGCCTCCGGCAGGTAGCGCGGCCGGAGCACCGGCCAGGTGATGTCGGCGTCCGGCTCCGTGCGCCGCACCGGGTGCAGCCACGGCACGCTCACCGGCCGGGTTCGCAGCAGCAGCAGGGCCTCGATGTTGGCCAGGCGTTTGATCATCATGAAGACGAGGAAGAGCGGCCACCACAGGAACGCGCGCCACAGCCCGCGGTAGAACATGGCACACATGACCATGATCAGCATCGGCAGTTTGGCGATGATCAGGAACGCCAGCAGGTGCATCACGTTCCGGCGGACGCCGGTGTCGAAGAAGGCGCCCTGGACGGCGAACAGGTAGGCCGCGAACTGCATCGGCTGGACCAGTCGGCGGGCGCCCTTGAAGAACTCGGCGAACCAGAACCGCGGACCGGCCGAACCGCAGGCCGGCGGCACGAAGCGGGCGAAGTTGTAGATCGAGCCCTGGCTCCAGCGGCGCCGTTGCAGCCGCAGTTGCGCGGCGTTCTCCGGGACGTCCTCGTAGGCCCAGATCCGGCGGTCGTAGATGGCCCGGTAGCCGAGCCGGGCGAGGCTGCAGGTGAAGTCGATGTCCTCACCGAGCATCCCCTCGGGCCAGCCGCCGATCTCCAGGGCCGCCTCGCGGCGGACCGCCGTGTAGTTGCCCGGAACGCACGGTTGGGCGTCGACCACCGCGTAGGCCAGCCGGGGCAGTCCGAACCCGGCCGCCAGCTCCATCGAGCGCATCCGGTCCACCCAGGTGGTGAACGGCCGCTTGACGAACATGAATGCCCCCACCAGGCCGATCCGCGGGTCCGACTCGAACCACGGCACGGTGTGGCGGAAGGAGTCGGGATGCACCTCGCAGTCGGTGTCGTGCCGGATGACGTAGTCCGCCGTGCACCGGGTGAGCGCCAGATTGAGCGCGGTGGCCTTGCCGACGTGCGAGCCGGCGATCACCTCGCCGCGGACCGCGACCGCGCGGGCCATCGCCTCCTCGGCGAGCCTGCGGGTGTCGTCCTGGGAACCGTCGTCGCACAGGATCAGGTGCACCGGGCCGCCGTAGACCACCGCCGCGCGGTCGATGCACTCGACCCAGCGGACGATGTTGGTCTCCTCGTTGAAGGCCGGCCCGATGACGTCGATCGGCGGCGGGTCCTCGCCCGGCTGCGGCAGCCTCTGGCCGCCGCACAGCCGCAGCAGGCACAGCACCACGTAGATGCCGAACTTCAGGTACACCGGCACCGCGATCAGCACGAAGGTGTACTCGACCGGGTCGTTGGCGCTCAGGTTCACCAGTGCTTCCGCGCCGACCGCCACGAACACCAGGACCACCAGCAGCACCGTGCCCATGATCAGGGTGTCGAGGGCGTCGCCCCTCCGCCGGATCGGCACCTGGGTGGGCCGGGGCAGCTGGTAGGTGGTCAGCGCCAGCCGCATGGCCAGCAGGTAGGCGATCACGTAGTGCAGCAGGATGCTGATCAGCGGGAACCGCCCGAGCGAGAGCCCGGCGTCGATGCCGACCACGCTCAGCAGGGTGTCGGCGGCGATCGAGGCCGCGATCGCCAGTGGGGCGTGCAGCAGGATCATGATCCGCCGCCCGGGGGTGGCGTGCACGCACAGGGACAGGGCGAGCGCGAACGCCAGGAAGCTGAGCGGGATCACCGGGCGCAGATGCGAGTCGTAGGCCCCCACCACGCCCGGCTCCGGCAGGATCCGGGTGGTGGAGAACGCGACGGCCGTGCGGTAGTCCTTGGCCAGGTCGGGGGTGCGCAGCCCGACCAGGGCGATGCTGCCCCCCAGGCAGATGGTGACGAAGGCGGCCACCCGCCACAGTGACGGCGGATGCGGTTTGGGCAGCACCACCACGTTGCCCACGCCGCGGTCGGCGTCGTCGAAGCGGCGGCGCAGCGCGTGCAGGATGATGCCGACCAGCACCGCCAGGTCGAGCAGGAAGATCAGCAGGCCGGGGAGGCGGAGCACCGCAGTCCCTCCCTTCCGGGGTCGGTCGCCGTGGTCGCGGTCATCGCCGTGGTCGCGGTCGGACCGGCGGGCTCAGGGGAAGACCACATCGGCGCTCATCCCGGTCATGGTCCCCTGCGGCCAGCTGGGGACGGCCAGTCGTACCGGGTACTCCACGTTTCCGTCCTGGTCCACCGGGATCGGGCTGATCTGCGTGATCGTGGCGGCGACGGTCCTGCCCAGGGCGTTCACGGTCACCTTGGCCGCTCCCCCCAGCCGCAGCTTCGCCGCCTCGTCCTCGCTGACCTGCGCCAGCAGGTACCGCTGCGAGCTCACCAGCCAGATCAGCGGCTGCTCGCTCGCGCCGGAGTTGCCGGACCCGGACGAGGAGTCCGGCGGGAAGAGGCTGAACGCCGGGCCCGAGGTGGCCTGGGCGGTGCCGGGGCCGGAGAAGCCGTGCACCCCGTCGGTGCCGTCCAGGTCCCCGACGATCCCGCCGACATCGGCGACGACGCCGCTGATGGGGGAGAGGAGGGTCAGCGCGGCGAGGTTCTGCTGGTCCTGGTCCACGGCGGTCTGTGCGGAGGCCACGTTCGCCTGCGCGGTCGAGAGCTGTGCGCCGGTGGCCGGCGCGGTGTCGACCGCCTCCTGGTTCTGGGCGAGGGCGAGGGCCGAGCCGGCGCTGGAGGCGGAGTGCGCCGCCGTGTCCTGCAGCTGCTCGGCGTCGGCCCTGGAGTTGGCCAGGGCGGCGGCGGCGCTGGCGATGGCGGTGGAGTCCTTCTGGAGCTGGGACTGGAGGCCGAGGCAGTAGGTACTGGCCGTGGCCGGTGCGGTGGCCTGCGGCGGCTCCGTGGCCGCGGATCCGCCGGACGCGCGGGTCGGACCGGGCGTACCGACCGCACCGACGGTTCCGACCGTACCGACAGTTCCGACAGTTCCGACCGGGCCGGGGAGGTCGGGCGCCCGGACCGCGCCGGGTACCCGCACGGAGTCGGCGGGCGGCGTCGAGCAGTCGGTCCGGTACTGGGCGGTGTCCGCCCTGAGCGTGGCCTGGGCGTTCTCCACGGTCTGCTGGGCCTGGGCGATCTGGGTGCCGCCCTGAGCCTCGGCATCCTGGGAGGCCTGCTGCGCGGCCGACAACTGCTGTTCGGCGGCCGCCGTCTGGAGTTGCAGGCTCTGCTTTCCGGCCGACGAGAGGGTGGGTGACTCCAGGGCCTTCACCACGGTCCGGTCGGCGGCCAGGACCGCGGTCGCGTCCTGCAGCGTGGCCTGCGCGTACGCCTGGTCCAGGGTCGCCAGCGGCTGCCCCTTGGTCACCGTCTGCCCGGCGGAGACCAGGATCTGGCTGACGCGTCCGGTCTGGGTGAAGTCCAGGCTGACCGAGTTCTGTGCCTCGACCGTGCCGGCGAAGCCGGTGGGTCCGCCGGTGATCTCGGTGAAGGTGTACCGGGCGAGGACGCCACCGACCACCAACAGGGCCACTGCCACCAGGAGCTGGCGCATCGAAGCATGGGGTAACCGGCGGTGCGACGGCTCCGGCCGGCCGCCGGCGCCGGCGTCGCCGCCACCACCGCTCGAACTGCCGTCCGCGGATGCGTCGTTGACGGCGGCGGCGGCGTTCATACCGCGCACCCGAACCGGGACCTTGCTCGTCATCGCCGCTCAGCTTCCGTTTCTTTGTCGAGCGCGCCGACCATGCCGGCGGTCACGGTGGCGCCGTCCGCCTCGTCCACGAGGAGGAAGGAGCCGGTCCGGCGGTTGGCGCGGTAGTCGTCCAGGGGCAGGGGGGTCGCCGTGTGCAGGGTGATCCGGCCGATCTCGTTGGCCGACAGGCTCGGCGGCGCGGGATCGGCGGTGAGGGTGCGCAGGTCCAGGCGGGTGTCCAGGGAGTTCACCACGGCCCTGACGGTGCCGGCGGCGTGCTGCAGCAGCACCCGGTCGCCGGCGTGCAGCGGCCGCTCGTCGAGGTGGCACACGGTGGCGGTCAGCCGGTCGGTGACCCGTGGCAGCGCGTCCGGCGGCACGTCCAGCGGCACGATCAGGTCGCCCCGGGAGACGTCGAGGTCGTCGGCGAGCCGTAGGGTGACCGACTGCGGCGCGAACGCGAACTCGGCGTCGAGCTCGCCGAGCCGGTCGATCGCGGCGATCGAGGTGCGCTGCCCGGAGGGCAGCACCAGCACCCGTTCGCCCCGGCGCAGCACTCCGGAGGCCAACTGCCCGGCGTAGCCCCGGTAGTCGCGGAACTCGCCGGCGTGCTGCGGGCGCAGCACGTACTGCACCGGGAAGCGGGCCGGTTGCCCGGCCGGGTCCTGGTCGGTGTCCACCTGCTCCAGGTGCTCCAGCAGCGTGGGACCGCGGTACCAGGCCGTGGCCGCGGACCGGTGCACCACGTTGTCCCCGTTCAAGGCGCTGATCGGGATCGGGACGACGTCGGGCACGCCCAGCCGGGCGGCGTACCGGGTGAACTCGGCGGCGATGGCGGCGAAGACCGACTGGTCGTGGCCGACCAGGTCCATCTTGTTGACCGCCAGCACCAGGTGCGGGACCCGGAGCAGGGCGGCGACGGCGGCGTGCCGGCGGGTCTGCTCGACGACGCCGCTGCGGGCGTCGACCAGCACCACGGCCAGCTCGGCGGTGGAGGCACCGGTGACCATGTTGCGGGTGTACTGCACGTGCCCGGGAGTGTCGGCGAGGATGAACCGGCGCCGGGGCGTGGCGAAGTAGCGGTAGGCGACGTCGATGGTGATGCCCTGCTCGCGCTCGGCCCGCAGGCCGTCGGTGAGCAGCGCCAGGTCGGGGACGTCCTGACCGCGTGCGCGGGACGCCCGTTCCACCGCTGCCAGCTGGTCGGCGAGCACCGCCCGGCAGTCGTGCAGCAGACGGCCGACCAGCGTCGACTTGCCGTCGTCCACGGAGCCCGCGGTGGCCAGCCGCAGCAGTGAGGCCTCGCCGGGGCGCGGGCGCGCCTCGGCGGCGCGGCCGCCTCGGGTGGGTCGGTGTGGGGAGCTCATGGTCAGAAGTACCCTTCCCGCTTCCGGTCCTCCATCGCGGCCTCGGACAGCTGGTCGTCCGCACGGGTGGCGCCCCGCTCGGTCAGCGTGGAGGCCGCGATCTCCTGGATCACCTCGTCGACGGTCCTCGCGTGCGAGTCGACGGCGCCGGTGCAGGACATGTCGCCCACCGTGCGGTAGCGGACCTGCCGCCGTTCCACGCTCTCGCCCTCGCCCGGGCCGCCCCAGTCGCCGGGGGCCAGCCACATGTCGTCGCGGCGGAAGACCTCGCGCTTGTGGGTGAAGTAGATCTCCGGCAGCGCGATCTGCTCCCGGCCGATGTACTGCCACACGTCCAGTTCGGTCCAGTTGGACAGCGGGAAGACCCGGACGTGTTCGCCCCGGCGGCGGCGGCCGTTGTAGAGCGACCACAGCTCGGGCCGCTGCCGGCGCGGGTCCCAGGCGCCGAAGCGGTCGCGCAGCGAGAACACCCGCTCCTTGGCGCGGGCCTTCTCCTCGTCGCGTCGCCCGCCGCCGAACAGCGCGTCCAGTCGGCCCTGGGCGACGGCGTCCAGCAGCGGTACCGTCTGCAGCGGGTTGCGGGTGCCGTCCGGGCGCTCGCGCAGCCGGCCGTCGTCGATGAACGCCTGGACGTCGGCGACCGTCAGCCGCAGCCCGTGCTCGGCCACCACCGCGTCGCGGAAGGCGATGACCTCGGGGAAGTTGTGCCCGGTGTCCACGTGCAGCAGCCCGAACGGCACCGGCGCGGGCCAGAAGGCCTTGCGGGCCAGGTGCAGCATCACGATCGAGTCCTTCCCGCCGGAGAAGAGCATCGCCGGCCGTTCGAACTGGGCCGCGCTCTCGCGGAAGATGTGCACCGACTCGGATTCCAGCACGTCCAGTTGGGAGAGTCGCAGTCCGGACCCGGTCATGTGTGCAGCCCACATTCGGTCTTGGCCAGGCCCGCCCAGCGGCCGGAGCGCGGATCGGCCCCGGGCAGCGGGCGCCGGGTGCAGGGCTCACAGCCGATCGAGGTGTAGCCCTCCGCCAGCAGCGGGTTGACCAGCACGCCGTGGCGCGCGACGTACTCCTCGACCTGGTCCTGGGTCCAGGCCGCCAGTGGCGACACCTTCACCAGTTCGCGCCTGGCGTCGTAGTCGACCACCCGGATCCGCGCCCGTCCGGGGTGCTCCTCCCGGCGCATCCCATTGATCCACGCGGTATAGGGCCGCAGCCCGCGGTTCAGCGGCTCGACCTTGCGCAGGGAACAGCACAGGTCCGGGTCGCGGTCGTGCAGCCGGGGGCCGTACTCGGCGTCCTGCTCGGCGGTGGTCTGCCGGGGGGTGAGCGGGAGCAGGTTGATCCGGTAGGTCTGGGCCACGGCGTCCCGGGTGCCCCTGGTCTCGGCGAAGTGGTAGCCGGTGTCGAGGAACAGCACGTCGATCCCGGGTGCGACGGTCTGCGCCAGGTGCACCAGATGGGTGTCCGCCATGGAGGAGGCGACCACCAGTCCGGAGCCGAAGGTGCGGTGCGCCCAGGCGATGATCTCGCCGGCGTCGGCGCCGGCCAGTCGCACATCAGCCTCGTCGGCGAGCGCACGGAGTTCCGGAGCGGAAATCGGCACTGCCGGGGAATCCTCTTCCAAGCGGGCTCGCTTTTCCATTGGAGCCCTCCTTTCAGTGGTCCAAGTGGTACCAGAGGCGTGGCTCGAATATACCTCCCCCACCGCTCCTTCTTAGCGAACCTTTACCTTCATATCTGTCGAATCAAGGGGTCCGAACCACTGCGCACATGCGCCGTCCGGCCTGTATTTGCGGCCGTCTAACCAGGTACTTTGTTGAATTATCATTCATGGGGCGGGGTGCTGCCGGCGGCACGGAGTGCGGTGCAGAGTGCCACCGTGCGGCGACAGGACCGGCATGACACCCCTGATCAGTGGTGACAGGCACCGCCTGTGCCAATAGACGAATATCTAATCTGTCGGCTGCCGAAGCAACGAACAATCTGTACTGGACACGACAGTGGTCTTGTGCCACAGTCCCTAGATATCCGGCAGCCCCTCACGGGCCAGCCGCCCCCGGCCGACATTCGGCGGGGCCCTGGATTGTCACGCGGAGCGCCCAGGGGCACTTCCGCGACCGGCCGCTTCGCGTGCCGTTCCCCGGACATATTCCGATTGAATCGTGTCCGTAGACGTATCTATTCACTGGAGTGAGTGCATGCGTATTCTCGTACTGGGCGGCGACGGATTCTGCGGCTGGCCCACCGCGCTCCACCTCTCCGACCGCGGCCACGATGTGACCGTCGTCGACAACCTCAGCCGCCGTGCGATCGACCTGGAGCTGGAGGTCGAGTCGCTCACGCCGATCCGGCCCCTCGGCGAACGGCTGCGGGTCTGGCAGCAGGTCTCCGGCCGGGAGATCGGCTTCGTCCGGCTCGACCTGGCCACCGAGGGCGACCGGCTGACCGCCCTGCTGCCCGGGCTGCGCCCGGACGCGATCGTGCACTTCGCCGAGCAGCGGGCGGCGCCGTACTCGATGCGGTCCACCGCGAGCAAGCGCTACACCGTCGACAACAACGTGCGGGCCACCCACAACCTGCTGTCCGCGCTGGTCGCGACCGGGACCGACGCGGCGCTGGTGCACCTGGGCACCATGGGCGTCTACGGCTACGGCTGGTCCGGCTCGGCCCCGATCCCGGAGGGCTACCTGACCGTCAAGGTCCCCACCCCGGAGGGCGACCTGGAGCGCGAGATCCTGCACCCGGCCAATCCCGGCTCGGTCTACCACCTCACCAAGACCCTCGACCAGCTGATGTTCTCCTTCTACGCGGCCAACGACCAGGTGCGGATCACCGACCTGCACCAGGGCATCGTCTGGGGCACCCAGACCGAGCAGACCGCCCGCGACGAACGGCTGATCAACCGCTTCGACTACGACGGCGACTACGGCACCGTGCTCAACCGGTTCCTGATGCAGGCCGCCATCGACCACCCGCTGACCGTGCACGGCACCGGCGGCCAGACCCGCGCCTTCATCCACATCCAGGACACCGTCAGGTGTATCGAGATCGCCCTGGCCAATCCGCCGGCCGCGGGCGACAAGCCGATGGTCTTCAACCAGGTCACCGAGAGCCACCGGGTGCGCGACCTGGCCCAGCTGGTCGGCAAGCTGACCGGGGTCCCGGTGGCGAACCTGCCCAACCCGCGGATGGAGGCCAAGGAGAACGACCTGGTCGTCCGCAACGACCGGTTCCTGGCGCTCGGCCTGGCCCCGACCACGCTGTCCGACGGACTGCTCGACGAGTGCACCAACATCGCCCGGCGCTACCGGCACCGGGTCGACCCGAGCAAGATCATCGCCAGGTCGGTGTGGCGCCGGGGCATGGAGACCGCCCCGGACCTGCTGACCGAACTACCGGCGGCCCCCGCCGGGCGGCCCGGCGACGGGCGGTAGCGGGATGCAGCACCGGCCGAGCGGCGCCCGTGCCTCCGCCGGGCGGCCGCAGGATCCCTACGGCCTCCCGCTGACCACCACCCCGGAGGCCGCCGACGCCTACAACCAGGGCCTGCGGCGCTTCCTGGGGGTGCGCTCCGGGGCCGCGGACGAGATCCGGCGGTCCGTGGCGACGGATCCCGACTTCGCCCTGGGACACGCCGCGCTCGCCCTGCTCGGACACGCGGGCGCCGCCGAGGTCGACATCCCCGACGCCCTGGGCGCCGCCGTCCGGGCGGCCGTGCACCGCCGCCCGGACGAACGCGAACGAAGCTTCCTGGTGGCCGTCGCCGAGCAGATCGGCGGGCCGGTGGACGGGCCGGTCGGCGGGCGGGTCAACGGCTGCTCCCGGGCCGCGGCGCCGCAACTGCTCCGGCACATCCGGGACTTCCCACGCGACGCCCTGTGCGTGAACATCGCCGTACCGACGATCTCCTCCAACGGGGTCACCCAGGGCGAGCAGGCCTGGTCCCTGATCGAGTCCCTGGACCTCGTCTACGGCGAAGACCCCTGGTACCTGGGCCAGTTGGCCTTCGTCCGGCAGGAGCAGAGCCGCTGGCAGGAGGCCGAGACGCTGGCCTGCCGCGCGCTGGACGCCGACCCGGGCGCGGGCCACGCCGTGCACGCCCGCGCCCACGTCCTCTACGAGACCGGCGAGCACCTGGCCGGCCTGGACTGGCTGGAGGGCTGGCTGGGCCGCCACGGCGCCGACGCCTTCCAGTCCGCCCACTTCAGCTGGCACGCCGCGCTGTACGAGCTGATGCTGGACGATCTCCGGGCGGTGCGCGACCGCTACCGCACCCAGCTGGCACCGCCGCAGGTCACCGGCGCCCGGGCGCTGATCGACTCCGGCTCGCTGCTCTGGCGCTGCCACGTCACCGACCGCTGGGAGGGCAGGCTGCCGGCGGCGGCCGTGGTCGACACCACCCCCGAGGGCTGGCTGGACCGGCCGCCCACCGCGTTCGCCGCCCTGCACGCGGCCCTGCTGCTGGCGGCGTCCGCGGACGGCGACGGCCTGAGCCGGCTCCGGCGCAGCTGCCTCGCCCACGCCGAGCCCGATGTCAGTCCCACCCTGGCCGGGCTGTGCCAGGCGCTGATGGCGGTGGTCGAGCACCGCTGGGACCGCGCCGCCCGACTGCTCCAGCCGCTGCTGCCCCGACTGGAACCCCTGGGCGGCAGCGCGGCACAGCGCGACGTGGTCGAGGAGACCCTGCTGTACGCCCTGGTCCGGGCCGGACGTAACAGGCAGGCCGCCCGGCTGCTGTCGGCCCGGCTCGACCGCCGCCCCGCACCCCTGGACCGGAACCGACTGGACGTCCTCATGCAACGGGAGGTTGTGCGAGACTGAGGAGAGTGGGCAAGGATGACGTCCACTTCCGGACGAGGTGCGCCGTACCCGGTCAGACAAGACGACGCTTCGATGGAGGCACGTCGTCATGGGTGAGCAGCTGGTGCAGATCCTCGGCTCGATCCTGGTCCTCATACCCTTCGCGCTGGCGCAGGCGGGCCGGCTGGACTCCAAGTCGCTCGGCTACCTGGGGCTGAACCTGATCGGCTCCGGCACCTTGGCGGTGGACGCCGCGGTCACCTCCCAGTGGGGGTTCCTGCTGCTGGAGGGCAGCTGGGCGCTGGTCTCCCTGTCGGCCCTCGTCGGCGCCCTCCGCCGTTCCGGCGCGCTCACCACCAGGTGTCGTTGAGCGTTGTAGGTGTCATCAACCCTGTCCATGCTGGTCAGGCCGCGTGCTGGTACCTCGCACAGCGCGTGCAGGGGATGCGTCTGGCTCCAGGTCAAGGTGTGGTTCAGAAGTTCGGTCCGGCAGGAGCGGATCCGTCTCTTCATGATCGAGTTCATGCGCGGCATCCGCACGCCGGTCTTCACGGTCTCGATGCCCTCGATGCCGGCGGCGTGCAGGATCTCCCACGCTGTGGACGGGGCGATGCAGGCCAGTTGGGCGAGTTCGCCTTGTATGCGCCGGCGGCTGCCGTTGTGGCGATCAGGATCCGGAACGGCTCAGCGGGGATGGGGAGCGGCACATACCGGCCGTTCTCGATGCTGTGCGGAGCGCTGCCGGGATCGGAGAATCTGCAGATCGGGGCCAGAATCGTGCTTTCGAACCGGGCAGCCGGGGCCGCGGGCGCTGAGCCGCGGATCTGCCAGGGCGGCCGTCGGCCCCCGGAACTGATGTTCCGGGGGCCGGCGGGGACTGTCCGTCCGAGGTCAGGCCGCGCTTGCCTCTTCCGCTGCCTCGTCCTCGGCCTCGGGCAGGTCCTTGAGCAGGAGGCGGTCCCGGGCGGAGTCCACCGAAGTCACTTCGACCCAGAGCAGGTCACCGGGGGTGAGCAGCCCCGCGTTCAGGTCCTCGCGCAGCTCCGCGCTCATGGCGGTGCAGTGGAGGATCGCCGGGCGCGTCCGACCGGGCAGCTTGAGTAGGGCGTAGCCGCCCTGGCCCTCGGGGCTGGCCTTGATCACCTCGCCGTCCAGCCGTTCTCCGACGGTGGGGCCGGTCGGGTCGGAGGGAGGAGCCGGGGGACGGGGGTTCCCGACGGACGTGAACCGGGGCGGGAGAGCCGCACGCAGCAGGACACGGCGGCGCTCCGCGTCCATGCGGGCCACCGAGACCTCGACCCGGTCGCCGGGGCGGAGCTCGCCGAAGGGCATCGACGGGTCGTGCGGGAGCAAGCCGTTGACGCCTCCGGTGACCGCGACGAACGCACCCAGGCTGGGATGGACATTGTGAACCGTCCCGGTGAAGGCACGGCCGACCGGGTACTCCGCCGCGAGGACGGGCCATGGGTTGCTGACACCGGCCTGGAGGGTGTACCGCATGTCACCCTTGGTATCGACGTCGAACGCCCCGTTCAGCCGCGTCCCGACAGCGAACTTGGCCGACATGTCGGGGATCACCCGGCTGTAGTCGACGTCCAGAGCGGACAGCACGCCGTGCCGCCCGTCGTCGGTCTCGACGACGGCGAGCTCCCGTGTCGTGGAGACGACACGGGCAGGGACCGGGAGGCTCCCGCCGCCGATGAGCGGCACGAGCGCCATCTCGGTCGCCGACTCGGCGTGGACCGCCTCCAGCGCGAGCCGCAGCTCCACCTTCATCCGGTCCATGTGGCGCCAGTCCGAGGAGTAGGTGATCGTCCGCAGGTCCTTGACGTCGCTGGGGATCTCCTTGGGGTCCTGGGTCAGGTAGATCATCTTCTTGCCGATGATGTACGAGAGCATGAACTCCATCGCCACGTTCACGGACTCGTTGGAGAACACCACGAGCACGATCTCGGCGGTTTGGATCCCGTGCCACACCCGCGAGAGCACGGAGTCGCCCCCGTACATGGCGTCCGCCCGGGTGGGGGTCATCCCGAGGCTCTCGATGGTCGGCACCAGCGCGTTCTTGTACATCTGGTCGTAGTCGAAGGGGTTGCCCTGGGCGTCCGGCCGCTCGCCGTACGCCATCGCAGTGAAGACGGTTCCGGCCTCCGGGCGCTCGTCCCTCATCAGCCTGCTGTTCTGCACCATGGTTCTGTCCTGCTTCCCTTGCGATGGAGCGACCCCGCCACGGGGCCGTGACCGAATCATCTGGGAGAGCGCGCCGACAGCGGTACGGGCTGCGGGCCTGACAGACCGGCGGGTTGCGCACACCGTGTCCGCAGGCTGTCAGGATGGTGTCAGCCCTGCGATTCGGACCCGTATTCGACTTCCTCGAAACATATCTGACGGTAGCTCATATTCCCTAGCATGGATGGATGGCGGCGCAGACGGATATGCGAGGCGACAGCTCCACTCCTTGCCGGGTCCAGATCCTGGGCCCGCTCCGGATCACGAAAGAGGGCGTGCCCCTCGACGGGACTCCGGCTCCTGCACTGACAGAACTGCTGCTGGTGCTGGCGCTTGCCGTCGGTCCGGTACCGACCCACCAGATCTGCTCCCTGCTCAAGGTGACCTCGGAGACCCTCCACCGCCGAAAGGCCCGGCTGGCGGCCGAGTTCGTTCCTGTCGAGCTCAACGGCGGCTGCTATCTGCTCGCCCCCTCCACCGTCTCCGTCGACGCCCGGGACTTCGTCTCGGCCATGGAGGAACTCCCCGCCGATGCCCCGCCCGACGCTCTGGGCCGCCTGGCCGCGCTCTGGCGCGGTGATCCGCTCGCCCTGTACCGGGACTCCGTGCCCGCAGGACTCTGGGCACCGTTGCTGAGCGCCCGGAACGAACTGGTCCGACGGCTCGCCGCACTTCCTGAGCGGCGCCGTCCGGCACCGGCGATGAGGCTCGCCGCACACTTCCCCGACGACCCCGCCCTGGCCCCGCTGCTGCCCGCGGCTCTGCTGCCGAAGCGGAAGCGACTGCTCATCGTGGACGACACCAGTTCCGACAGGATCGTCCACCTGCTCGGCACCGGCTACGAGTTCGTCGTCCTGACGGCCTGGACCGAGTGGGCTCCGTTCGTGGAAGCGGGTGGGCTCAAGGGAGTGGACGGCGCACTGGTGGACCTCCATCTCAGCAAGTCCGGAGAGGGGCCCGGCCATGAGGGGGTCGCCATCATCAACGACCTGTGCAGGGGTACCGAGATACCCACGGCACTCGTCTCCGTCTTTCCGCCGCCGGATCTGGACGACCGCCAGGGCAGCGTCTTCCTCCCCCGCTACCGGCTGGTGCGGCTGCTCTCGAAGGGCAGGGACGACGAACACCTCACCAGCCATCTGGGCGACCTGGCGGAGCAGTTGGTCGGAGAGGAGCCCCGGCACCAGCTCTGCCGCCTGGAGGCATGGCTGAATTACGCCGCCTACAACTTGGAGGTGCAGGCGGCGAAGCGGCAGCGCCCCGGCGGCCGGCCGGTGGCCCAGCCCTGGACCGGGGAGCACCGACGGGCAAAGGAGGCGGTAGAGCAGGGGCGGCTGAACGAGGCTGTCCGCCTGGTGGACGCCTTCTGCCGACGCTGGACCGATCGCCCCGGCCCCCGCCCGCCGCTATGACCCTGGGGCTGGTACCAGCGGCATCCTGATGCGGACCAGGGCACCTCCTAGCTCCGTCGGTTGGTCCAGGACCTGGAGCGTCCCCCGGTACTCGCGGATCAGTGCCCTCGCGTAGGCCAGGCCCTGGCCGCCACTGCCCCGGGTGCTCAGCCGTTCACCTGCGTTGAGCCGGGCCGCCACCCCCTCGGCGAGCCCGCAGCCGGAGTCCTCGATCTCGATCCTGCACCACCGCCGGCCGTCCGGAGTGGTCTCCTCCGCCGCTCTGATCTCGATGAAGCCATGAGCCGCCCCGGTCTGGTCGATCGCGCGGCGGGCGTTGTCCAGCAGGATCCAGAGCAGGTGCTGGAGCAGCCACCGGTTCGCTCGGACCCGCAGCCGCTCCGGGCAGTCGATGGTGGTGTGGTCCCGTCCACGCGAGTGGATTACCTCCTTGTTCGCCAGACCCGTCAGCAAGGTGCGCAGTTCCTGCGGCTCCGGCGGTCGGAACGCCTGCTCCTGGAGCTCGGTCAGCGGCTGTTGCTGTTGCTGGAGCCGGGTCACCTCCTCGAACTGGCGCCGGCGCTGCTCCTCGTCGTTGGAGGTGAGCATGATCTCCAGGGCGCTCTGGATGTCCCTGGTCAGATTGCCGTTGTAGTGGTCGATCATCTCGGAGATGGTCATGCTGATCGCGACGATGGCCTGCGCGTCCGTTGCCGCCGACCTCTCTCGCAGCGTGTTCAGGGCATCGGCCACACGGGCCTCCGGTGGCGTGTCGCTGCCGTCGGAGAGGAGGTCTCGCAGACCGTTGGCGGGCAGCGCGTACTCCTCACCGCTCCGGGCCAGGAGGTGTGCGGCGACCAGCCGTTCGGCTGCGCCCTCGAAGTCCAGTGACGTCGGCAGCCCGCCACCGTTCGCAAGGGACTCGGCATCGCCGGTCAGCACGACCAGGTTGTTGTTGGTCCGGTCGCCCGCGGCGTACAGCCAGACCACGGTGAACAGCAGGGCCACCGCTTCCTCGTCCTCCGCCAGTTGCTCCATCAGCCGTTTGAAGGTGTGCCGCCGCCAGTCGAGGTCCTGCCGGAAACGGTCGAGCACCGTCAGACGCAGTTCGACCGGGGCCACCGTGCCGCCCGGGCGGGCGCACAGCACCTCCAGCAGTTCGCGCAGCACCCGCCGGTGGCCTCCGGTCTCGTAGAGCAGCGCCTCCAGTGTGGCGTTGCCCGTCCGGAAGCCGAGCAGGTCGAGGAGCCAGGACAGCAGCAGCGCCGGCTTGCGCCCACTGGGCAGTTCCACGCCGCGTCCCCCGCCCGACTCACCGTCCAGCAGCCCGCGCAGGCCGAGCTGCGGGCCCAGCATCCGAAGCAGTGCGATCTGCCGCGCCGGGGCGGCCTCGGAGGTCTCGACGGACGGTCCGGGCGCGGCGAGTCGGAGCAGGTCGGTGCCGGTGAGGAGGGCACAGCCGGCGGGAACGGGTCCTGAGGCCACCGACTCGGGAACCAGCCACACGATCGGGCGGGGCAGCTCGGTGTCCGGCGGCGGCACGGTCGAGGGGGCGATCCACAGGGCAACCCCGGTGCGCTCCAGCAGTCCCAGCGGCGGCAGCCGGTGGTCGCCGGGCCAGTACAGGCGGCTGACCACGCCCTGGCCCTCCGGCCTGGCCTCGGCTGCGGCCTCGGCGCTGCCGATGCACCGGTGCAGGGCGTGCACCAGGCGCCGGGCGGTGGAGAGGGCGGGTGCGACTCCCGGCTCCGAGAGCCTGCTCAGCTCGGACAGCGCGTCGATGAGCTCCCAGCCCGCCGCATCGTCGGCCGACGGCCTCCAGCCGTCCAGCCCCGGGGCGGAGGATCCGACCGTCGAAGCTTCTCGATACCACCCGAGCACCTCGTCCAGGGGGTAGCGGCTCCAGCTCCAGGGGCGGCCGTTCCTGGGCCACCCCCGGGGACCGGCTTCTGGCGGCACGGTCAGCGGTTCGGCGCCCAGCAGCCCTTCGGCGACCCGGAACTCCCCTGCGTCCAGGCACTCGCGGACGGTGTCGCGCACCGATTCCGAGACCTCGCCCTGCTGGGCCAGGCGCTCGAGCAGTTCGGCCCGGCGCGCCGTCTCCTCGTCGGCGGCCTCCTTCTCCCAGCCACGCAGGAGGTCGCGGAGGGTTTCGGTGTCCTCGGCCGCGAGGGTGGCCAACTCCATGTCGGAATAGCCCGACTCACGCTCCGGCCAGCTCTGGACGTCGAGTTCGTGGGCCCGGCGCCGCAGCAGGTGGAGCGACCTGGTCAGGGCTTCGCCGGTACTCCGGCGGGCGGCCTCCAGCCGGTCGAGGACCTGCCGGAGCTGCGCCGTGGGCAGACCCGCCTCGTCGGCGACCAACTGCACTGCCCGGAAGTCCTCCTCACGGAGCAGGTGCTCCACCGCTTCGAGGACGGTCCTCGGCCGGGCCAGTCCCTCCAGCACCAGTTCCGCGAGCTGCTCTGCGGTGACCGGCTGTCCAGCGGCCAGCCGTGAGACCAGCCCCGGGTACGACCAGCGGTCTGGCCAACTTGGCAGCGCCTCGGCGAGGACCCGGTCCGTCAGCTCCGCGTGCACCCCCGACGGCGGCAGGGTTCCGGGTTCAGTCATCGGCGCTGCCTCGGCCGCCCAACGTGATCACGTCGTCGAAGTCGCCGAGAGCGGTCCGGGCGAGGCGCCGCTCGGCTGCCGCCAGGGCGTTGACGGCCTCGCCCAGGACGCCGCGCAGGGGGGTCAGCGTCCGGGCGAGTGCGCGCACTGCCGCCACGTCGCCCGCCTGCTCGAATCCGTGCGCCGCCCGGTCTGCCTCCACCGGGTCGGCGGCCGCCTCCCTGGCCGCGTCCAGGACCTCGGCCAGGCGGCTCTGGTACTTGTCCCTCGGCCTGCCGGTGAGCAGTTCCGCTCGCGGCTGGGCGTAGGCGCGCCAGGTCTCGTCGATCAGCACACCGACCTGCGCCCTGGAGTCCTTGTGGCCGATCGGCAGCTCCACGGCCAACAGCCGGTCCAGCGCGGCAGTGTCGCGGTGCTCCGCCGCCGACTGGAGCCGGGTGAACACTCCGCCGGGGCCGAAGAGGTTGCGGTGCATGCGCACCGCGACTCCGATGTCGACCGGAAGCTGGGCGCCCATGAGCAGCGCGTACTCCAGGCGTCGCCATCTGGCGTCGTCGTCCTCACGGCGCCGGTCCACGGCGAGGGCGCTCCTGACCGCCGGGGCAGCGGGCTGGCAATAGAGCTCCTCCCAGCAGCGGTGCACCGCCCGGCCCAGGGAACTCCACGGGTGGCCCAGCCGAGCCGTCAGGTCGGCCACCACGTCGGCCGCCGAGCCATCCCCCGAACGGAGCAGCTCGGCGGCAGCCACCACCAGCAGCGCGGCCTGTTCGTCCGGCACGGGGTCCGTGTCGGCAATGACCTCGAACAGCACGGAGCCGATCCCCGGGGAATGCAGGGCCGCACCGACGGCTGCGAGGGCTGCCCTCGGGCTGAGGTCGGGGTCGGCCACGGAGCGGCGGAGCGCCGCGGCACCGAAGAAGTCGCCCTGCTCCCAGCACAGTTGCACCAGGCGCCGCTGCCAGCGCTCGATGCGGGTGGGAGGGCAGCCGCCGCAGTGGTCCAGGAGACAGCGGGCCGCCGTTGCGGCTACGATCGCCGGTTCTGCGGTGTCCGCGAGGTCCTCCAGGACGGCCCAGGGGTCGGGTGCGAGGAGCAGCTCGGTGCGGATGATCTCGGCGCCCGCCGCGCCGGGGAGGTAGCGGTTGACCATCCGCTGGCGGATGTTGACGACGACCGGGTCGGCATGGGGAGCGACGTGGACGGCTGAGGAGACCGGCGCGTGGACGCGCACCTCCGCAGGCTCGCCGACAGCGGCGGCGACCTCCGCGGCGATCCGCTCCCCGATGAGTTCGACGCCCAGTTCGGCTCGGCGTCGGTGCCGTCCGAAGGCCGCCCCCCTACTGCCGTCGGTCAGGAAGTCGAAGCTGCCGAGGACCACGACGTCGTCGCAGACCAGGACCCGCCCCGAAGCCGGCCCGAAGTGCAGCTGCCCCGGATGGTCGCGGGCGAGTTCGCGCAGGGACTCGAACCGCTTGCGGGGATCGGCGGCGGCCGGGTCCGGCTGGTCGAAGGCGAGCGTGATCTGCACGCCGTTGCTGAGGCGGGACTGCAGCAGGCTGCGGAACCGCTCGTCCACGGCGTCGAGTCCGGACCGGTCCGTGGCGATCACCAGCCGGTGCTGGGCCGACCGCAGGGCACGCCAGAGCAGATCGAGGTGTGCACTCCCTTCGACGCAGCGCACCGAGGGGAGTTCCCTGGCGGTGGACGAGGCGGTGAGTCCCGCGACGCGGGCCCGCCAGGCGTCCCCCCAGGCGCGCAGGGCGGCGAGGGGCGCATTCTCGTCGTCGGGGGGAGCTTCGGGGAGCATGAGGTCCTGGGCCTGGGCAGTGGCCGGAGGGTGCCCGAAGTCTGCCTCGGAGGTGCACAGTCGCCTGCTCATCCTGCCCTCGGGCACTGTGGAGGCCGCCCAGTCGAGCACTCGCCGTACCGTCGCGCTGCCGCTCCCGGAGTCGGCCCCGGGATTGCCCAGCAGCACTCCGAGCCCGTGAGCGCTGGTGTGCCCCAGGACGGCTCGGTTGCTGACCAGGGCGGCACGGTCGTCCGACACCACGACACTGGCTCCCAGCCGGGCGGACGCGGCCGGGTAGAGCAGCAGACTCTGCCCGTGCTGCCGAGCCAGGGTGCTCAGGGCGATGGAGAGCGGCTTCGACAGGCCGGATCCCGGCTTGTCGCCCCACAGCAGCACGACCTGGACCCGCCGTTCCAGCGCCCGTCCCAGCTCCGGTTCCAGTTTGTTCCAGACGCTGTCGAGAATGCTGGGGCAGGCGAGCACCACCTGTCGCTTCGCCTGCCGCACCAGGTCGACGGCGTGGGTCAGGTGGTCCTCCGCCGGGACCGTCCTGACCTGGATCTCGGCCGCAATCCGGCTGTCCAGGGCCGCGGACACCGCCCGTGCCTCGTCGCAGAGTTCCAGGTGTCGGTTGGTGCGCTGACCTGCGGGGATTCCGACTGCACCCTCGGCGTGGGCAGCCAGCCTGCGGAGCAGGGCGTCCAGCGGCGGCGGGTCGACGGCCCGGCTGGCGGCGGTCGACCTCAGGTTGCGGGCGAAGCGTCCGGCGGGGAAGTCCGCGACCAGCTGGGTCAGCCGCTCACCGGCCAGCTGGTGCCGGTCGGTGGGGTAGTCCCGGTCGACGACGGTGATCTGCACAAGGCCGGTGTTCGGGTCCTCGTGGGTGAGCAGGTCGAGCGGAATCCACCAGCGCTGGGCCGGCGGTTGGAACTCGCGGGCCGTCAAACGGAAGGACAGCACCCGGGGCGGACGCCCGGCGTCGCGTCCTGAGGGTGCCGGAGGCCCGCCGTCGGTACCCTCGCCAGTGTCGTCGAAGCTACGGCCGGAGTCGGTCTGGCGTCGCCTGAGGTCACTTTCCAGGGCGCTCACCAGGTCTGCCCGGGGCGCCCGCTGCGGGTCCGTGGCATCGCATTCGGGACTCATCGCCAGCTGTGGATCGGCGGGTGCTCGGCGGCCGCGGCGCGGCATGACGAGGCCGGTGAGCCGGTCGATCATCAGCTCGCCACGGGCGTCGGACATCTCTGCACCGGGCAGCAGGTGCAGGGTGTCCTCCGCGATGCGGCGATGGACCTCCTCGGTGACGACCACCCCGCCGCTGCCGAAGTCGATTCGGGCGTAGCCCTTCCGCCAGACGTCGTGCAGCAGATCTAGGGTGACTCGGCGGCCCAGGCCGAGCAGCTCGGCCAAGTCGTCCGCCGAGGTGACCCCTGGATGGCCGACCCGGTCCATCTCCATGGCGTCGATCACCCGCAGGGCGGCCTGCTCGATCGGTGACAGGACCTCGCCGTAGCCGACCCTGACCTGCACCGAGAAGCTGTCGCAGGGGATGTGGACGGTCACCGGGGTGCCCTGGGCCAAGATCATGTCCCATCCCCGGGAAGGAGGTCGGCGGCCGACAGTAGAGTGCCGTTCAGCTCGACCGCGCGGCATACCTGGCTCCAGAACCGGCCGTCGACCGGGTCGGAGTCGGCCGTCCGGGGCTTTGTCTCCACCGGGGACTCTGCTGCGCTATTCGGTTATGCGGTGAGTCGGTAGCTGAGGTGGGTGAGTCTGCTGGCGCGTGACAGTGCAGGTGGGGTTCCTTCGGTGCTCCAGTGGGCGTCGAGGCGGATGACGTTGAGTGCGGCGGCGGAGAAGGCGTGCTGGAGACGGACCTTGGGCAGGCCGCGGTAACGGGCCCGGCGGATTCCGGTGACGTCCAGGGCCTGGTTGATGGTGCCCTCGATCCCGGCGCGCAGGGCGTACTTGGCTTGCCAGGTATCGGTCTTCTGCTCGGTGCGGGCGGCGGTCAGTGCCTGGTGGAGCTCGCGGGGCTGGAGCGTGAGCATGCGGGTGCCGCGTCGCGAGGCGGTGCACTGCTCGCGTGCGGGGCAGGGCCGGCAGTCGCTGCGGGCGAAGTCGACGACGATCGCGTCGTGGCCGTGCTGCCGGACCGGGTACCAGCCGCTGCTTGTCCTGCCTTCGGGGCAGCGGACCTGGCGGGCCTTCCAGTCGATGCGGAAGGCGTCCTTGGCGTAGCCGGTGTCGGCCCTGGCCTGGGGCGAGGTGTCGGGCCGGAGCGGGGTGACCATGGTGATGCCCTGCTCGGAGGCGGCCCGGACCAGCGCGGCGGAAGGGTATCCGGCGTCAAGGTAGTGCTCGCCCGGTGCCAGGCCCCGCGTCGCCAGGTTCTCCTGGACCGGCGCGGTGGCGTTCACGTCCGGCACGGTCGCGTCGGTGGTGTACACATCCGTGATCAGCCGCACCGGCAGACGCCCGGGCGACGGCTCACCACCGGCTTCGGCTTCGGCTTCGGCTTCGGCTTCGGCTTCGGGAGGAGCATCGCAGCTCTCTGTCAGATGGATCTTGTATCCGCACCAGAACAGGTCCCCGCCTTTCGCCGCCCAGCGCGCGTCCGGGTCGTACGGAGAGGCGAGGCGCGTATGGCCGGGCGGGACGCCGTCACTGTCGGCCTCCCGCTTGCGGATCACCTCCCGTCCCCGGGTGTCGGTGGCAACCAGGTACGTTTGCACCGTGATCCGCCGCAGCAGCGCAACGGGCTCCAGGGTCCGCAGCACCGGAGGGGCTGTCGGTGCCCACACCGCCCGCAGCAGGGCGACGGCGTCCTGCCCGAACACCGTGGCCAGCCGTTCCCGCTTGACCTGGGAGGAAGGTATCTTCCAACCGTTCACCCGCTCGCCGTAGCGCAGCGCGAGCTCGGGCACGTTCACTGCCTGGGCCAGCCAGGCCGGAGCGACCACCGCCAGCGCTTCCAGCGCCGCGCGCACCGATTCCCCAGCCAGCTCGAGGCGGTTCAGGTCACGCACCGCGCTGATCACGTGCGTGGAGTCCGTGCGCTGCTTGCCCCCGGCCCCGACCAGGCCCTGCCCGCGGCACCAGTCCAGCAGCCGGTCGAAGACCACACGCTCCATCCCGTGCTCGACCAGCCGCGCCCGGAACCGGGCCAGCACACTGTCATCGAAGCCGGTCGCGCCCAGCTCCATCCCCATCGCGTACTTCCAGTCGATCGCGCGAACCGCCATCGCCGCCGCCTGCCGATCCGTCAGGTCCTCGGCGAACTGCAACACCGTGACCAGCGACAACAAGGCCGGCGACAGCCCCGGGGCACCCCGGACCCCGAACGCACCCGCGAACGGCTCGTCCGCGAAGACCTCACCAAGCCTGTCCCGCACGCTCATCGCCAGCGACCCCTGCGGAAACGCCGACCGTGCCACCCGGACCGTATCCGCCGGAATCTCCGGCAAGCCCCTAACCTGCAACGACATCGCACCACCCCCTGCGACCCCACGACAGGACAGTGGCCGCAGAAGCGATCATCCCCTCAACCATCATGCTCATGCAGCGAATTGCGCAGCAGAGTCACCGGGGGCGTGCCGCCCCGTGGCCGGGGCCCCGGCCACGGGGCGGAGCGGGACCGTGTCCGGTCGGCCGCGTCGGATTCCGGTGCGGTGAGTTCGGAGTCGCCGTCCCAGGCCACCACCGGTTCCGGCGTCGGTCCGAACCTGGAGAAGTGGTCGAAGTTGCCGACTATGACCAGGAGTTGGCGTGCCCTGGAGAACATCACATTGATCAGATCCGGGCTTCCAAGATGTCCGAGGCTCGCCCAGGGGCGGCTGCGTGTATCCGCCCTGACCCGGTCCCGCACCAGCGAGACCACCACGATGTCCGCCTCCCGGCCCTGGAAGGCGTGGACCGTCGACAGGTACGGTCCCAGGCCCCTGTGCGCCAGGAGCTGGTTCTGCTTGCGGTAGGGGCTCAGCACGGCAAGGCTCGGGCCGCCGGAGGCAGCACCGGGCGGCACCGGGCGCGGGGCGAGCAGGTCGACGACGGAGCGGACGATCCGTGCCTCGCCCTCGTTGGACCACTGGGGCTCGTCCGCGCAGTCGGGAGAGTCGCCCGTGTCGATCCAGACGAGCGACTGCCCGGCGAGCCAGCGCGGCGTGGTCAACGGGGAGACCGGGACCTCCTCTCCGCCGTGGAGGATGCCGAGGGGGAGACCGTCGTCCTGGATCCGGCCGCTGCGCACCGGGTAGAAAACCCGGCTGACCACTTCCTTGATGGGAACCCGCATACGGTACTGGGTGCCCAGGGTCAGCAGCGGTCGTTCGAGGTTGGCCTTGAGGACGGCAGGCCCCGCCGTCGTCTTGGACCTGTCCGCTTCGTCGTCGAAGAGGGAACGGAACAGGTCGAAGGCGCGGACGTAGTCGTCGCGGCGCTCGGCCAAGTGCCGAATATCCTCGTCCGGATCGTCGGCACAACTGTCCAGGAAGCGGATGATGTCGTTCCGACGGTGGGCGGGAAGCTGCTTGTGGTCGCCGATCAGCGTCCAGCGGGTGCCCCGGCACAGGGGTACGGCCAGCTCCGTCGGCCATGCCTTGGCGGCTTCCTCAACCACCACCCAGTCCACGGTGCTGCGCAGTCCCATGGGGGTGACATTGGCTGAGGTTGCCATCGCACATGTGGCAAAGACCAGGTTCGCCGCCCGACGCAGGCGGTCGCCCAGCTCCGGCAGGATGCTGTCGCCCGTGCCGTCGTCCAGTGCGTGCCGCCACTGCTCCAGGGCCGCAGTCGTGTGTTCGCCGAGCTGGTGGGCTGCGGGTCTCGCGGCGGCCCGGATCCACTCGGCGCGGCGTTCCGCGAGGCGACCGCCCATCCAGGGCTTGATCGCCTCGTCGACCATAGCGGTTCGGGAGACGACTCGCAGGGCCACCCCGTCCCAGCGGTCGGTCGGGCTGCCGTCCTCGTCGATCGCACCCAGCCGCTGCATCACCCGTTGGGCCAGGTTGTCCAAGGCGAAGTTGGACTGGGCTGAGAGCAGTACCCGGTTCCCGGGATACACCGTGAGGTAGCGTGCCACCGCTTCGGCGGTCACCGTCGTCTTCCCGGTGCCCGGAGGCCCCTGCACGGCGAAGAAGGGCTCCTGGGTGAGGATTTCCCGGACGGCGCGCTTGCCGTCCTTGCCGCTCAGGTGCTCGCCGGCCCTGGCCCACCGGTGCGGCAGCATCCTGATCGACCTCGGGCTGCGCAGCTGGCTCAGCAGCGGACGGTTCCCCAGCAGCTCCCAGCGTTCGTCCAGCTGGTGTTGCAGGGCCGATCGAGACCCCCTGTCGTCCAGGGGGCGGATCCAGCCGAACGTCGGCAGCCGGTCCCACCGGTGGACGAGTTCCAGGTCGACCCGGTCCGCTCCTGCCTTGCGCTTGACCAGCGCGCGCACCCCCGGTCCTGCGCGGGAGGGCCTGCCGCGGTCGTCCGCCAGTACCTCCACCTCCGGTAGCAACCCGTCCGGGCTGTCGAGGGATCCGAAGAAATCCCCTAGCGGGGAGCGGAGCCCGCTGTCACGGTACTTGGCCAGCAATGAGGACTGCCGAACCCACTGCTCGTCCCGGTCGGGGTCGAGCTGCACGGTCAGGCCGCCTTGGCTGTCCCCGCTGTTCTCGAAGGCGTAGGTCCTGGCCAGCAGCTCCATGCCCTGATACTCCAGCAGCCAGTCGATCGCCTCTTCGTACACCAGTTCCTGCTCCGAGGAGTTCCGAGTCGGCCGCACCGCGTCGGTGAGCGGCTTCCAGGACGGGTGGCCGACTGCGGTGGCGGCGAACCGCACCGCGTCCATGTCGGTCGGAACGGCCAGGAGTTCGGGCATCTCCCGGCGGAACAGGGTACTGGCCAACGGGGCCAGTTTGGTGCGCACCGCAGGCAAGTCCCGCCGGACCACGTACTTGATCAGCAGCACATTGTCCATGGCCTTGCCCAGTTGGCCGAACCCGGCGGATGGACGGTAGTTGGTGCAGAACCAGGCCGCGTTCGCGCCGAGCAGGAGGTGCCGGGCCTCGCGCCGTTGGGTGATGTCCCGGGAGTCACCCCCGACGAACGGGGCAGCGCCGTGCGGGGAGTGCAGCAGGACGGCGCGGCGGAGGTCGTCTTTGATCAGCTCGCCCAGCTCCCGCCGGCCGGGGTCGGTGTCGGGGGAGTGCTCCAGCCACCCCCAGGCGTAGACGGTGCGTTTGGACTCCTCCGGCATGTAGCCGATGAGATAGGGCTTGTCGGTCTCGTGCGGCTCCCAGAACGCCAGGATCCGCTCGTAGAGCCGGCTCAGTGTTTCCACGACCTCCGCTGCACTGGGCCGTGACCTTGGGACGCTCCAGTCGAGCATGGTGCGGAGCAGTTCGGCCAGCGGCTCCGGGATGTCGCGAGAGCTGGGGGCCAGTCGCGCCAGACGGTGGGCGTTCAACTGTGCCAGGCGGTCGGCGATCTCCGCCGGTCCGGTGCCCGTCGGAATCGAGAGGCCCCCCGGAACCGGGCCGCAGAACCATTCCCAGACAATGGCGGCCAGACTGAAGACGTCAGCGTACTCGTCCTCGAGCAGGGGTACGGGGCCGCTGCCCGGATAGAGGAAGGCCAGCCGCTCGGGCGGGCAGAACTGCACCGACCGCTCCGGCTGGGACAGGTAGAGACCGCGCAACCCGCTCCCCTCCTGCTGCCGGTCCATGACCGAGTTCTGGAACAGGTTGGCCATCAGCGCGCTCATCTCGAAGCGCGCGATCCACAGTTCCGGCGGATCCGAGGTTGTGGCGTCGATGCTCCCCGGCCAAAGGTTGCGGTGGCACACGCCGAGGTCGTGCAGGGCGGCGAGCGCCTCGGCCAGGATCACGAACTGGCGCAGCGCCTCGATCGGCCGTTCGTACATGTAGGGGACTGCGGACTCGTCGGACATGGTCAGGTTCGATCCCCGGGTCACCGCGACCGCGACCCCGAGGAGTTCATTGGCGCCGATGGCATGGGTCACCTGTTGCTCGTCCTGGAAGCCGCCTCCGAGGACTTCCGCCAGGCCCGGACGGCCCGACATACCGACCCGGAGCAGGACCCGGACCTCCTGCTCCCACAACACGCCGCCCAGTTCGGAAACCCCCGAGTACACCTGGATGTCGACTGGCAGCCGGTTGGAGTCAACCACGCGGTAGCGGTAGAGGCAGCCGGGGATCAGCGCCTCGCCGCGCGGTGGGATGCCCGGGCCCTCGGGCGACTCGTAGGGTCCGTACACAGCTGTGCGGGGGGAGCAGCAGAAGTAGTCGATCGCGCGGTCGAGTTGCGCGTCCATGGCCGACATGTGCCCCCCGGTTCGAGTCCGCTTGGTGACCAGTGTGCCCCCGGCGGGAGCGCGAGCAGACACGTTCGACGGGATTTGCCGGAGGCGGATCGGGGCGGCGTGCGTGACGAACTCCGAGAGCGCTGGCGCTGAGCCGCGGCGCGCTGCGTCGGGGGTTTACGGCCGCCTGCCAGCCTCGGCCGCGCCGATGGACCGGCACCGCCCGGTCGGGTGCAGGCTGCCCAGTGAGCAGGCGCTCGCGGAGGCGATCCGGCACGGGATGCTGATCGACCTGCAAATCGACTTCGACTCGCAGGTCATGGACTCGTCCGCCCCCGTTTCCGGCAAACCTTGTTTTTGTGAAGTCCTGAAGAAAGCAGCATCACAGTTCGCGACGTTATCGCAGGTCAAGCGGTGCGGCGACGGGTCAGGACACCGTCGGTGGGCTTGGACGACATCGTTTCGATGTTTCGGACGCGGTGGCGAACACGTGATCGACTACGGTGCCCTGAGCTCTGTCGGGGAACGGCAGTGTGAAGTCACCGATGAGCGCCAGTTCCGCACGCGGGTCCGGCCCCCGGCCGGGGTGGACCGGAACCGTCGGGCATCGGCCGGGTCGGGTCCGCCGGGCACATCCGCCGATCGTGGGAATCCGCCGCATGCAGACGGGCCGGTCACTCCGCCGGATGAACGGGCGGCGCGGCACTCCCGGCTGCGGGGCGGTAGGTTGGAGCTTGGTGACATCGACCTCCGATCCCTGGGAGAACTGATGTCCCACCAGCTCACCGACCAGGCTGATGCCGCCGACCCCTCCGGGCGGCACACGCCCGTCGTCGACCGCCGGTCCCTGCTGGGGACGGCCGCCGCCGTCACCGCTCTGGCCGGTGCCACCGCCTTCACCGCGCCCGGCGCTCTCGCGCCCGCCCCCCGCACCGAGCCCGGGTTTGCCCCTGCCGAATTCCCCGGCGGCGCGGACCCGGCCGCCTCGCTCGATCTGGCCCGCAAGCTGCTGCTGGTCGGCGACCACGGGGAGGACCTCAAGCTCGACTACCTGCGTATCCTGATCGACGGTCAGCTGCCGCCGCGGGCCAGGTCCAAGAAGGTCCTGGTGATCGGCGCCGGGGTGGCCGGGCTGACCGCCGCGACCCTGCTCAAGGCGGCCGGACACCAGGTCGTCGTCATCGAGGCCAACGGCAGCCGGGTCGGCGGCCGGGTGAAGACCTTCCGGGGCGTGTTCTCCGACAAGGCGCTGTATGCCGAGGCCGGGGCGATGCGACTGCCGGACTTCCACCCCCTGGTCCTGGCGTTGGCCGACAAACTGGGGGTCAAGCGGCGGTTGTTCTACAACGCCGACGTCGCCCCCGGCGCGGAGCCCACCGGGGCCGTGCCGCCGGTCGTCTACACCTCGTTCACCGGCACGGTGTGGACCAACGGCCCGGACCACGGCGGTTTCAAGGCCCCGGCAGCGACCAACCGCACCCGGATCCTGGTCAACGGCCAGGAGACCAGCCAGGCCGGCTACGCGGCGGCGCCGACGAAGGTGAACTCCAGCTTCGGGGCCGCCGTCACCACCACCATGGCGGCGGCCGTGGACAAGGCCCTGCAGAAGGTCACCGTCGCCCCTGGCCCCATCCAGCAGCAGATCAACGCCTGGCGCGAGATCCTGGAGAAGTTCGACGGCTACTCCACCCACCGCTTCCTGGTCGAGGAGGCAGGCTGGTCGCTCCCCGAGATCCAGGCCGCTGGCACCCTGGAGAACCTCACCTCGCGGCTGCACTACTCGCTGATCCCGACCCTGATGGACCGGGCCGCGATCACCCCGACCGGCCGCTACTGGGAACTGGACGGCGGCACCGCTTCGCTGACCGACGCCCTGTCCGCTCCGCTGCGCAACGACATCCGGATGGGACGACGGATGACCCGACTGGTGCAGACCGCCACCGGAGTCCGGGTCGACACCACCGCCGAGAGCGGCGACGAGGCTTCCTGCGACGGTGCGCCGACCGCCCCGTCCGAGTCGTTCACCGGCGACTACGCCATCGTCGCCATCCCCTTCAGCGCGCTGCGCTTCTGCAGCGTCGAACCGCTGATGTCCTACCCCAAGCGCCGGGCCGTCACCGAGCTGCACTACGACTCGGCGACCAAGGTGCTGCTGGAGTTCCGGACCCGCTTCTGGGAGCAGGGCCCGACCGGCTTCACCGGGGGCGGCAGCGTGTCCGACAGCCCCAGCCGCTTCACCTACTTCCCCTCCCACTCGCCGGCCGGCTCGGCCGGCGGCGTGGTACTGGCCGCCTACACCTGGTCGGACGACGCGGAGCGCTGGGACTCGCTGACCGACGGCGAGCGCTACGCCTTCGCCCTGGACGACCTGGAGCGGATGTTCGGTCCGGTGGTCCGCCGCGAGTTCACCGGTGTCGGGGCGACCCAGTCCTGGGCGCGGGCCCGCTACGCGCTGGGCGAGGCAGTCGTGTTCACCCCCGGCCAGCTGCACGAGCTGCACGCGGCGAGCCGCACCGTGGAGGGACGGGTCCACTTCGCCGGCGAGCACACCAGCCTCAAGCCGGCCTGGATCGAGGGAGCACTGGAGTCCGGGGTCCGCACCTTCCTGGAGGTCCACCCGCGCTGAGGCCGACCCGCTGCAACCATTCGTGTGATCGTCACACCGGTTGGCGTGTCCTGGAAAGCGGCAGTTCACTACTGGCCGATGCTCAGCAATGTGGACAGGGAACGCTTTCGGCGCAGCAGGACCGCAGCATTGCTGGCGTTGGCCGCCGCAGCCCTGACGCCGGCGCTCTGCGCCCCGGCGACGGGGCTGACGCGCGGTGGCGAGGACCGCTACGCGCTGGTGCTGAGCGTGGCGACCAACACGGTCGGCCGGCCGGGGGTGCCGGTCCGGCCGGGCGAGCGGCTGGTCCGCAGCTACCGGCTGCACAACCTCGCCGAGTACCCGCTGCACGGGCTGCGACTCGTCGATCCGCAGGCGCCGGGCGGCGCGATCACCTGCCCGCACGGCGACCGGCTGCCCGGCCTGGTCGACGAGACCTGCACGGCCGTACTGAACGCCGGTGCCGCCGCCGGGCTCCGGCTGGTCCGGGTCGAGGCCTCGGCGCGTGCCCCGGGCGAGTACTCGGATCCGATCACGTCGGCCGAGGCCGGATACCTGGGCCGAGCCAGCGGGCTGACCCTGCGTCGGGAGGTCGGCCCGGACACCGCCCTGCGCTCGCTCCCCGGCCCGGTGCGGCCGGAGCTGCTGCGCTACCGGCTCGCCGCCCCGGGAAGCGTGTCCGTCCAGCAACTGCGGCTGACCGATCCGCTGCTGGCCGGCGGCCGGCTGGACTGCGGCGGCGGGAGCGGGCTGCCGGACCGGCTGGCCGCCGGGGCGACCCTGGACTGCACCGCCGTCGTCCCCGCGCGACCGGGCGTCCACCTGGGGACCGCGCGGGCACTCGGCGCGGCCGAGGACGGCGCGGTCGCCGAGGACGGACGCCCGCTCCCGCCGGTCGACCTGGCGGCCGAGGCCACCGGCGGCTACACGGTCGCAGCCCCGCCGCCGGCAGCACCGGCCCCACCGCGCCACCCGCACGCCCCGCACCCGCGCCCTCCCCGCCCCCGCAGGCCCGGCCCCGGCCCCGGGACGGGAATCGGCCCTGGCCCCGGCCCGGTGGGCCCACCCCCGGCCGGGCAATCGTCCCAGCCGGGTCTCCCGATTCCGGTCCCGGTCCCGGTCCCGGCAGCGGAACGAGCTCCCGGGGCCGCCGGCCGTGCCCCTGCCCGGATGCTGTCCCAGCAGGTGTCCCACCCCGCACCCGCGTCCCACCCCGCACCCGCGTCCCACTCCTCGTCCCAGCCGCCGTCCCAGCCGCCGTCCCAGCCCCGGCCCACCGGGCCACGGACCGCGCCCGGAGCCGGGGCCAAAGCCGGGACCGTCGTCCACGCGGCCGTTCCGCCCTGGCAGCAGGACACCGACGCGCCCGACGACACGGACGACTGGGTGGTCACCACCATGCTGCTGGTCCTGCTCCCGGCGCTGTTGGCAGTCGTCGCCGGCGCTCCCGGCAGGCGTCCCGGCCTCGGCGGTGGCACTGACGACCGTCCCCGACCTGAGGAGCAGCCGTGATCGTCGCCAGCGTCCTCTGCGCACTGATCGGTGCCGGCTGCGCCTTCGCGCTCACCTGGGGCCTGTCGCGGACACCGAGTTCGCGGGAGGCGAGCAAGGCTGCTCCGGGGCTCAGCTTCGTGGGCAGCACCACGCTGTCGATGTTCGTGCTGTGCCTGGGCTTCCTGGTGGCGAGCTCCTGGCAGGAGCACGGCACCGCCCGTGACCACAGCTACGGCGAGGCGCGCGCACTGACCACTGTCTACGCGGCAGCCGGCGGACTCGCCGAGAGCGACCGGACACAGGTCCGGAGCTCGCTGCGGAAGTACGTCGCCCTGGTCGTCGACGACGAGTGGCCGATGATGGGACGCCACCAGTCCAGCGCCACCGCCTGGCTGACACTGGATCAGGCCAGCGGCACGCTGGAGCGACTGACGAACGGCGCCGGGTCGCCGACTCCGGCCCGGGCGCTGGCGGTGTCGAACACGGCCAAGGCCATGGAGGACGTCTACGAGTTGCGCAGCCAGCGGATCAGCGACGTCCGCTGGACCGTCCTGCCGCAGCTGGAGTACGCACTGGTGGCGACCGGACTGCTGGTACTTCTGTTCCCGGCCCTGGTCGGGATCAACGCCGGTCCGCGCCACCTGGTGATGATGGTGCTGCTGGGGGCGGTCCTGGGCTTCGGGATCTTCCTGGTCTTCAGCCTCCAGCACCCGTTCTCCGGACCCACCGGCGTCTCTCCCGCCGCCTACACCCAGGCGGTGGCCCGCTTCGACCAGCTCGACGCGCAGTAGGGTCCGCCACCGTTCCGGTCCACCGGGATGCGCCGGCGCGGTGCTTCCGTACGGCGTCGTCCGAGGCGGCCCCGCTGACGTGGTTCGGCGCGGCGCGGCGCCCGGTCCGAGTCCTGGAGACCGGCGGCGCTCGTGGGCGACTGAACGTGAGGCCACTGGCCACTTATTGATCTGGCGTCATCAACTGCCGGAGCCTTGAGGCGGGCTCGCGGGGGAGAGGTGACCAAGGGGCCCGAGTCCGCTCTCTCCCGGGAGGACTGTCGGCGGGTGGCGGCAGGCCCGGTCGGCCCGTGCCGGCGGTGGCGGCGGGGCGCGACCTTTGAGGGACCGCACCAATCCCGCACCTCTTAGCCACGCCCCCCCCGGGAGGGACTCCGTCATGCTGATCACCGCTCGTACCGTCGTCCGCTGGCTCATCGCGATCACCGGGCTGTCCGTACTCGTCGCCGGACCGATCATGATCGGGGTCGGGTTCTCCGGACAGTCCCAGGTCACGCAGCAGCTGACCGCCCAGCAGATCACCTTCCCCGGCAACGCCAAGTCCGGGCTTCCGGCCGCCGAGGCCGGCTACGCCGGGCAGCAGGTCACCACCGGTTCGCAGGCCAAGGCGTTCTCGACCATGATCGAGACCCACATCAAGGAAGCCACCGGCGGGCTGACGTACAGCCAGGTGTCCGCGAAGTACCTGGCCGCCACGGCTGACAAGTCCACTCCGGCCGCGACGCTGGCCACGCTGGGCGGCGAGCGGCAGACCGCCTTCATGGGCGAGTCGCTGCGCGGCAGCCTGCTGTCGGCCTACCAGGCGTGGGAGGTCACCTACCTGGTCATCGGCCTGGGCGTGGCGTTCACCGGCACCGGCGCGGTCACCCTGCTCGGTGCCGGCGTGGCGCTGGCCGGTAGCCGCAAGGCCCGGAGGGCGGTCCGGCCGCAGGGCGCCGAGACGATCACTGTTCCGGACAACGCGGCCGGCATCACCGGGACCGACCTCAACGTCAGCTGAACCGGATCAGCGGCAACGTGCCGCGGGCAGCCCCGCACGAAGGGGCTGGCCGCGGCACGCTGCTTCGCCTCGCCGCAGCGGACGCGTGGGCAGGGACGGTCGGCCCAGGGGCGGGGACCGCAGGTCACCCGGTAGGTCCGAGTTCCCGCTGCCGTGGAGGCACCAGGACCTTCGGGCCCTCACCAGGGGGACTGGTGGCACAGGCGAGGGCCCCGTGGTCCCTGTGCCGCAGTGCTGCCCGCAGCCCAGGATCTTGTCTCAGCGGGCCGCACCCGGCGCGGCCTGCTCCCTTCCCCCCGCTGCCCAGGAGTCCTTCCATGTCCGGATCAGAGCACGACACCCCCCTCCCCGCTGCGGAGCCCGCCACCGTGGCGGACAGCACGGCGGAGCGCCGCTCGACGTTCGGCCTGCCCGCCGCGACCGCACTGGTCATCGGCAGCGTCATCGGCACCGGAGTGTTCGCCCTCCCCTCCGCGCTCGCCCCCTACGGCCCGATCGCGCTGGTCGCATTCGTGGTCGTCACCGTTGGGGCGCTGGCGCTGGCGATGACCTTCGGGTCGCTGTCCAAACGGGTGGCCGGCAGCGGCGGCCCCTACGTCTATGCCAAGGAGGCGTTCGGCGAGTTCGCCGGGTTCCTGACCGCCTGGTCCTACTGGATCACGGCCTGGGCCGGGAACGCGGCCATCGCCGTGGCCTGGGTCGGCTACGTCGAGGTGTTCATCGACAAGGGCCACCACACCTGGGGCTCCATCGCCATCGCCCTGGTCGGACTGTGGATACCCGCCGCGATCAACCTCACCGGGATCCGCAACATCGGCGCCTTCCAAGTCGTCACCACCGTCCTGAAGTTCATCCCCCTGGTGTTCATGGCCAGCGTCGGCCTGCTGTTCATGAAGGGCGGCAACTTCGGCACCTTCAACGCCAGCCACACCTCCGCCGTCGGCGCGATCTCCGCAGCCTCGGCCATCGCGCTGTTCAGCTACATCGGACTGGAGACCGCCTCGGTCGCCGCAGGCCGGGTCCGCAACCCCAAGCGCAACGTCGCCCGTGCCACCGTCTACGGCACCCTCGCCTGCGCCGTCATCTACATCCTGGGCACCCTCGCGGTCTTCGGCACCGTCTCCCACAGTGCGCTCGGCAGCTCCACCGCACCGTTCACCGACGCCGTCAACAACATCGTCGGCGGCAGCTGGGCCGGCGACGCCGTCGCCATCGCCGCGATCATCTCCGGACTGGGCGCACTCAACGGCTGGACCATGATCTGCGCCGAGATGCCCATGGCCGCCGCCCGCGACGGACTCTTCCCCCGCGCCTTCACCAGGACCGTCGGCCGCAACCAGGTACCCGCGTTCGGCATCATCTCCGCCACCGCCCTGGCCTCACTGATCACCGTCATCAGCTACACCCACTTCACCAAGGTCTTCACCGAGATCGTTCTGCTCAGCGTCCTGACCGCGGTCGTCCCGTACCTGTTCTCCGCCGCCGCCCAGCTGTACTGGCTGGTGGTCAAGGGCCAGGCGATCCTCACCCGCGGGCGCTTCGTCCGTGACGTGACGATCAGCGCGCTCGCGCTGGCGTTCTCCTACTGGTCCATCCAGGGCAGCGGCTACCAGACCGTCTACTACGGCCTGTTCGTGATCCTGCTCGGTGTCCCGGTCTACATCTGGCTCAAGCGTTCACGCGGCGAGTACGGCGAGAGCGCCCTGCCCGAGACCGCCGCCCCCGCGCTGACCACGGCCGCCGCCACCAACACCCCCGGCGCCACCGCCCCGGTTCCCGCCGTCGCGGAGACACCCACCCAGGCCCACCCCGCGCACGCGGCCCGGACCACCCGCCCGATCCACCTGCCCGCCATCCTGCTCCGCGCAGCCGCAGCCGGCCTGCACCGCCAGCACTGACACCCCGCACCCGTCCTGCCCCCGACCGCACCGCCCAGGAGCCAGCCATGCCCACCTCTCCCGTCCTCCGTGTCGACTCCGAGACCGGCCGCCTGCGCCAGGTCGTCCTGCACCGCCCCGGCCTGGAACTGTCCCGGCTCACCCCGGGCAACGTGGACGAGCTGCTGTTCGACGACATCCTGTGGGCCGAACGGGCCCGCGAGGAGCACGACGCCTTCGCCCAGGTCCTGCGCGACCACGGGGTCCGCGTCCACTACTACGCCGAACTCCTCGCCCGGACCCTCGACCTCCCCGAGGCCCGCAGCTGGCTCCTGGACCAGGTCATCGCCGACGGCACCGTCGGCCCGGCCCTGGTCGACCCGGTCCGCGCCCTGTGCGCGGACCTCGACGGGCAGACCCTGGCCGAGTACCTCATCGGCGGCGTCCTCAAGGACGACCTGCGGATCACGAACCCGCACAGCCTGGTCTGGAACAACCTCGGCGAACAGGACTTCGCCCTGCCGCCGCTGCCCAACCACCTCTTCCCGCGCGACAACTCCTGCTGGATCGGCGACCACTGCACCGTCAACCCGATGGCCAAGCCCGCCCGCCGGCGGGAGACCCTGCACAGCGCCGCGATCTACCGCTTCCACCCGTTGTTCGCCGACGCTGCGGCCCCGCTGATCGACGGCACCACCGCAGTCCCCGGTACCACGCTGGAGGGTGGTGACGTCCACTCCCTGGCTCCCGGCGTCGCCATGGTCGGCATGGGCGAGCGCACCACCCCGCAGGCCGTCGAGGCACTCGCCCAGCGCCTGTTCGCCACCGGCACCGCGCACCGCCTGATCGCCGTCCAGCTGCCACGCAGCCGCGCGTTCATGCACCTCGACACGGTCATGACGATGATCGACAAGGACGCCTTCGCCGTCTACCCGGGGCTCGCCGACTCGCTCCGCTCCTGGACACTCACCCCGAGCACGGAGCGGCCCACCGGCTTCGAGGTCACCCCCGACGCCGACCTCGCCGGCTCCCTGGCCGGTGCCCTGGACCTGGACAAGGTCCGGTTCCTGTCCGCCACCCAGGACGTGCGGGCCGCCGAGCGCGAGCAGTGGGACGACGGCAGCAACTTCCTCGCCCTGGCCCCCGGCGTGGTCGTCGGCTACGAGCGCAACGTCACCACCAACACCTACCTGCGCAAGCAGGGCATCGAGATCGTCACCGTCGCCGGCGCCGAACTCGGCCGCGGCCGCGGCGGACCGCGCTGCATGAGCTGCCCGATCCAGCGCGACCCCGCCAACTGACCACTCTCCCGCCCGCCACACGCCACCGGAGCACCTGATGAGCACCGACCTGACCGGCCGCCACTACCTGGACGAGCTCGACTTCACCGCCGAGCAGATCCACCACCTCCTCGACCTGGCCGCCGAGCTCAAGCACGCCAAGCAGAACGGCGCCGAGACCCCGCAGCTGACCGGGCGTCACCTGGCGCTGATCTTCGAGAAGGCGTCCACCCGCACCCGCTGCGCCTTCGAGGTCGCCGCCGCCGACCAGGGGGCAACTACCACCTACCTCGGCCCCGACGGCTCCCACCTCGGCCACAAGGAGTCCGTCGCCGACACCGCCCGTGTGCTGGGCCGGATGTACGACGCCATCGAGTACCGGGGCTTCGCCCAGTCCACCGTCACCACCCTGGCCCGGTACGCCGGCGTCCCGGTCTACAACGGCCTGACCGACCAGTGCCACCCCACCCAGAGCCTGTGCGACGTGTTCACCATGCGCGAGCACAGCAACAAGCCCCTGACCGAGATCTCCTACTGCTACCTGGGCGACGCCCGCAACAACACCGCCAACTCGCTGCTGGTCATGGGCAGTCTGTTGGGCATGGACGTGCGCATCGCCGCCCCCGGGGCCCTGTGGCCGGCCGCCGACCTGGTCACCCGCTGCCGCGAACTCGCCGAATCGAGCGGCGCGCGGATCACCATCACCGAGGACGTCGAGGAGGCCGTGCACGGTGCGGACTACCTCTACACCGACGTGTGGGTGTCCATGGGCGAGAGCGCGGACACCTGGGCCGAGCGGATCGTCCAACTCCTGCCCTACCAGGTCAATGCCAAGACCCTCGCCGCCACCGGCAACCCCGACACCGCGTTCCTGCACTGCCTGCCCGCCCTGCACGACCGCACCACCAGCCTCGGCGCGGACCTGTTCGCCCGGTACGGGCTGGACGGCCTGGAGGTCACCGACGAGGTCTTCGAATCACCCGCCTCGCTGGTCTTCGACCAGGCCGAGAACCGGATGCACACCATCAAGGCCGTGCTCGTCGCCACCCTGGGAGCCTGACATGCGCATCGTCGCCGCACTCGGCGGAAACGCCCTCCTCCAGCGGGGCGAACACCCCGACGCCACCATCCAGGCCGTCCACATCCACCAGGCCGCCACCACCCTGGCCGAACTCGCCCTGGCCGGCCACGAACTCGTCATCACCCACGGCAACGGCCCCCAGATCGGGCTGCTCGCCCTCGAGAGCGCGGCCGACCCCGCCCTCGCAGCCCCGTACCCCCTGGACGTCCTCGGCGCCCAGACCCAGGGCATGATCGGTACCCTCCTGGTCCGCGAACTGCGCAACAAGCTCCCCGACCGGGACGTCGTCGCGCTGGTCACCCACACCCGGGTCGACCCCGCCGACCCGGCCTTCCAGCACCCGACCAAGTTCATCGGCCAGGGCTACACCGAGTTCCAGGCCGTGACCCTCATCCGCGAGCGTGGCTGGACCATGGCCCCGGACCGCGACGACTGGCGCCGCGTCGTACCCTCACCCCGGCCGCAGGCCGTCCTGGAAGCCTCCACCGTCCGCGCGCTGGTCGCGGCCGGGACCGTGGTGGTCTGCGCAGGAGGAGGCGGCATCCCGGTCACCCTCAACCCCAACACCGGCCTGCTGCACGGCTCCGAGGCGGTGGTCGACAAGGACCGCACCGCCGCCCTGCTGGCCGAGCAGCTCGACGCCGACGCCCTGCTGATCCTCACGGACGTCACCCACGTCTTCGCCCACTACGGCACCGGCCACGCGCACCCTCTGCCCGCCGCCACCCCCGCCGAACTGCGGGCCCTGGACCTGCCCGAGGGATCCATGCGCCCCAAGGCCGAGGCAGCCGCGACCTTCGTGGAAGGAACGGGCGGCATCGCCGGCATCGGCCCCCTCGACGACGCCCTCGGCATCCTCCTCGGTACCACCGGCACCCTGGTCCGCACCGACGAGCCGGCATTGCGGCAGGGGACGGCAAGGGCCGGGGCCCCGGCGGCGGTGCGCGTCTGAGCCCGGGCCGCGCATGGAGCTAGGCCTGATCCAGCGGCAGGGCGCGCCCGCGCGGCAGGGTACGCCCTGCCGCGCGGGCCCGGTGTCCCCGGCCGGGGCGCCCGGCCTCCCCGGGATCAGGATTCCGCGCGGACCTCGACGACCCCGGTCTCCGTGCCCTGGTAGAGGGTTCCGTCGGGACCGGTGGTGCCGGTCATCTGCAGCGGGTTGTCGAGCAGGCCGATGCCGAGCAGACTGCTGGACAACTCCTGGCCGGTGGCGGGGTCGACCACCGCGTAGTGGTACCCGGCGAAGGTGTCGCTGCCCGCCAGGCCCATGGGACCGGTGGCCGTGACGGTGTAGATCCTGTCGTCTCCGAGCGAGAGCCTGGGCAGGGCGGCCGAGGGCACGTCGCTGTTCCACACGACCGAGCAGCCGTCACCGTCCGCGTTGACGTCCACCCGGGTCATACCGCCCTGGAAGGAGGCCGAGGAGGGAACGCTCGCCGGAGCGCCGGAGGGCAGTGCCGGGTAGGGGTAGCCGTAGGTGTCGGTGACGAAGACGCTGCGGCCGGAGGCGATCACCGCGTCCTCGGTCCCGCTCTGCGGGTACTGGGTGAGCACGGGGGTGGCGCAGACCTGGACCGGGGTCGAGGGGGTGGCCGACCCGGCCGGCCCGGGGGCTCCGGTGGTGTCGAAGACCAGCAGGTTCTCGTGCGGCGCGGCGTTGTCGGTGATGGTGACGTACTCGGTGCCGTTGCCGGGGCCGAAGAAGCTGGGGGTTGCGCCGGTGCCCCAGCTGAGCTGGCCGGGCTTGCGGCCGGGGCCGCGGTCGTACGGCGCGCGCCAGTCGATCTGCGGGGTGCCGTCGGCCGCCTCGGTGAGCAGGTAGAGGGCGTGGTCGGTGGCGACGGCGGTGTATCCGGGCACGGTGGAGATGCTGTTGTCGACCTGCTCGCCGGCGGGCAGTGCCAGGGCACGGACCGTGCCGGTGGTGGTGTCGACGGTACCGACGACGCCACCCTGGGTGGCGAACCAGACCTTGCCGTCCCAGCCGGGGGACAGTCCGACCACACTGTCACCTGCGGGGACGGCCGAGGCCAGGGAGGTCGACTGATCGACCGTCAGGGACCAGTCACCGTCGGACCGAAGGTGGTGGCCGATGCGCAGCAGGTTGTCGTCGCCGTCCACGACCACCAGGTCGTCGCCGTTGTCCAGGTAGGTGTAGACGCCGCCGAAGAGGTTGCCCTTGGCCAGCGAGAGCGAGGCGAGGTCGGCGCCGGTGCGGGGATCGAGCAGGTGGACGGTCGGGGTCTGCCCGAAAATCGTGGTGCACAGGGTGACCGGGTAGCCGTCCGAGCCGATGACCACGGTGGGGCAGGCCGAGGCGAGGGCGGTGCGGCTGCTGGTGACCGCGCCGGTGCCGGGACCGGCGTCGGGGGTGGTGTCGGAGGAGGCGCTGTCGCCGTGCATGGTCGCGACGCCGTTGGTGGCGGTCGCCGGATTCTGCGGTGGGAACGGCCCGAAGCCGTCGGGGTCGGCGGAGGCACTGCCGACCGCGCCGAAGGCGGCAGCGGCGGTGAGGAGTGCGGTCAGTCGCAGGCGCGAGGACATGGATCTGCGTGCCACGAGGGCCCTTTCCGAGCGGGGTCGAGGACGCCGCCGTGCGTTGAGAACGCCGGTGATGCGTGGGGAGGTACCGGGGGCGCGCGGAGCATCGCAGCGCCCCTCGGCAGACCGTGCGGGTTCGGCAGCGGGGCCCGAACCGCACCGGGAACGGCGGGGGAGGAGGGGGCCGGAAGCACCGGCCCGCCGATCAACCGGCCGGGCAACAACCAGTGCTGGTGACACGGCCATGGTCCACATGGCGGCGGCTCACCAGAACAGTCATGACGGTCAAGCTAGCGGATCACCGGAGATCGCACCAGGGCGTGCCCCGGTCCCAGGGGCTTCGCGGGCGCGCCCCGAATCTCCCCCACGGGCGTTGACCGGCGGCGCCGCGACCCGCCAGCCACGCTGCTGCTTCCGCTCCGTCTGGTGACGCGGCTGCCGACCCTGCTAGGTTCGCCGGATGCGCATCCTGGTGATCGGGGGTTCGGGATATGTCGCCGGCCTCGTCATACCGGCTCTCGCGGCACGGCACGAGGTCCGCGTACTCGACCCGCGCCCGCCCCTCGGCGAAGTGGACCACGTGGTGGGCAGGGCCACCGACCCGCTGGCCCTGCAACGGGCCATGCACGGCGTCGACGCAGTCCTGCACGCCGCTCTGGCACCTGTGGGTGAGGACGCTCTCGCCTACGCCGCCCGCGCCTTCGACGTCAACGTCGCCTCGGTGCACCTGGCCCTGCAGGCGGCCCACCAAGCCGGCGTCCGCCACGCCGTGCACCTCAGCAGCCTGTCCGTCTACCAGGACCTCACGGCCCGCCGGCTCGACGAGACGGTGCCCGCCGATGCCACCGACCTCTACGGACTGACCAAACGACTGGCAGAGCAGGTCTGCGAGGCCGCCGCCATCCAGTGGGGCATGTCCGTGACCGCGCTGCGCCTGGCGTGGCCGACCACCGACGAGGCATGGCCCGCCTGGGCGTTGCCCGGTGCTGCGCCACGGGTCATGCGGCAGCCGGACGGGCGACCGATCCCGGCGCTTGCGGCCGGCGACCTCTCCAGGGCGGTGCTGGCCGCGCTGGACCATCGGTGCGGCTACGACCTCTTCCACATCGCCGGTGACGACTCCGGGCACAGTTGGAACCTGGCCAAGGCCCGCGACATCCTGGGGTGGCGGCCACTGCAGCGCTGAACCCTCGGTGGCGGCGTCGACGGGGGCGCCGCTCCAGGACTCCTCGGTGCGGACGGTGATCCGGTCACCGGTCTGCTCCGCTGCATCTTCACGCGTCGGCGGACGTGATCCGGGTCCCTTGGGCAGAGACCGGACGCCATCCTGCAGCAGGATCCGCTGCGAAGACGTGGGTGTAGCGGCTTCCGGCGGTGAGGCTGGTGCCATCAGAGCCGGCGAAGTTCATGTCGGTCCGCCCGACCACGATGCCGACGTCGCCGTGGCGACGGACGACGGCCTCCTCGGGGAAGGGCTCGACGGCGGGAAGGGTGATGGTTCCGGACGAGACCGCAGCGAGCAGGGCGGATCGGGATCAGCAGTGGGCATGGTCGTCCGTTCCGTTCTGCGGGGGAGCGACTGCCACGGGTGTGTGGCAGTCGCTCCCCCGCAGATAGACCTTGACGCAGGCGTCAAGGCAAAGCGCACGAGCAGCCCTCAAGTCCGGAAGGACAGCGGGAACAGCCCGGCCCGGCCGGCTGCGCCGTTACGGCAGGTCCCTGCGCATCAGGTCGGCGTAGGTCTCGCGGCGCACCACCGCGCGGTGCGCGCCGTCGCGGACGAAGACCACCGGCGGGCGGCGCGCGCCGTTGTAGTTGTTGCTCAGCGCATAGGTGTAGGCGCCGGTGACCGGCACGGCGACCAGGTCCCCGACGCGTGGGTCCTCCAGCGGGACGCCGGCGCTGAGGGTGTCGCCGGACTCGCAGTGCCGGCCCACCAGCCGGCACAGTTCGCCCCCGCCGGTCGGGCGGCCGGTGACGGCGGCCTCGAAGCGCTGCTGGTACAGCGAGACTTCGAGGTTGTCGCCCATGCCGCCGTCGACGGCGACGAAGGTGTGGCCTCCGCCGCGCTTGACGGAGACGACCCGGTACAGCGAGACGCCGGACTCGGCGACCATCGAGCGGCCCGGCTCGATGAGGAGGCGGGCGTCGGCGGGCAGCAGGCGTCGGGCGACGTCGGTGACGGCGTCGAGGTACGCCTCCACCGCGGGCGGTCGGTCGGTGTAGGTGTAGCGGGAGCCGAGGCCGCCGCCCAGGTCGTAGACGCCGAACTCGCCGAGTTCGGCGACCGCCTCGACGGCCTGCGCGAAGGGCGCGAGGTCCAGGATCTGCGACCCGACGTGCACGTGGACGCCGTCCAGCCGCAGCCGGTCGCTGCCGCGCAGCCGTGCGATCGCCGCCCGCGCCTGCGGCAGGGGCAGGCCGAACTTGGAGCCGTTCTGGCCGGTGGACACGGCCTCGTGGGTGTCGGGGCGGATGCCGGGGGTGACCCGGACCAGTACTCCCTGCTCCGCCGCGGTGCCGGCGAGGATCTTCTCCAACCGGTCGATGTCGTCGAAGTTGTCGACGACGACCGTCCCGGCGCCGGCCTCGACGGCGAGGCGCAGCTCCTCCTCGGTCTTGGCGTTGCCGTGGACGACCAGGCCGGCCGGGTCCGCGCCCGCGGCGAGGGCGAGGGTCAGCTCGCCGCCGCCCGCCACGTCGATGCCCAGGCCCTCCTCCGTGAGCAGCCGGATGACGGCGGTGCAGGGGAAGGCCTTGGAGGCGAAGACGGTGCGGGAGTTCGGCCAACGGGCGGCCAGGCCGTCGGCGTACCGGCGGGCGCGGGCGCGGACCGACGCCTCGTCGAGGACCAGCGCGGGAGTGCCGTAGCACTCGGCCAGTTCGGCCACCGGTACGCCGCCGATCACCAGTCCGCCGTTCTCGTCCCGGGTGGTCCCGGGTGGGAACAGCCCCAGCAGTTCCCGGCCTGCCTGCGTCTGCGTCGTTGCCATCCGCGCTCCTCGTGTCAATGGTCCGTCCCGCTCTGGAGCCATGCTCCCGCTACGGTCGCTCCGGATCATCGTTGACATCGTCAATGCGGGTCTCCCAGACTTGACGTCCACAACAATGCTTCGAGTCAGGGGTGCACCATGCGGGAGTCCGGCGCTCGGGGGCACCTGCCCGTCCGTCAGCTCGTGGACAACATCGGCCCGGCGCTGCTGCGCCTGGTCCAGGAGGGCACCGGCAGCGGCGGGCCGCTCACCGACATCGCCATCCACGCCCCGGGTGCGCCGGCGCAGCTCGGACCCGGGTGCGTGGTGCTGGGGGTCGGCGTGACCACGGAGGCCGAGCTGCGCGAGCTGACCGAGGCCATGCGGCAGGCCGGTGCCGAGGTGCTGGCGGTGAAGGCCCCGGTGCCGCCGTCGGCCGACGACGGGCCGGCGATCATCGAGGTCAACCGGGACGCCTCCTGGATGCATGTGGCGACGACCGTCCGCGAGCAACTGCTCGAGTACGCGAGGACGCGCGTGCGCTCGGTCGGCAGCGGCGCGGAGCTGTTCGCCCTGGCGAACGCGGTCTACCAGGCGGTCGGCGCGCCGGTCACCATCGAGGACCGGTTCTCCGCGCTGGTCGCCTGGTCGGAGGGGCAGGACCGGACCGACTCCGAGCGGATCGAGACCATCCTCGGGCGGGCCGTGCACCAGCGGACGCTCGCCGAACAGCGCGAGCGCCAGGAGTTCGAGCGGCTCCACACCAGCACCGAACCGGTGTACATGGCGGCGACCGGGGCGGATCAGCTGGCCAGGGTGGCCATCGCGGTCCGGGCCGGTTCGGACGTCCTCGGCTACATCTGGGCCGCCGTCACCGGGCCGCTCGACGAGGCGGCCACGGCCCGGCTGCGCGAGTTCGCGCCCGTGGTCGCGCTGCAGCTGGTCGGCCTGCGCACGGAGACCAGCTACGCCCGCCGCCAGCGCGGCGAGCTGGCCGCCGCGGTACTCGGCGGCGCGGCCGACCCGGTGGAGGCGAGCCGACTGCAGCTGGGCTCCGGCCCGGTCTGCGTCCTGGCGGCGGCTCCGCGACTGGCCGGCCGCGCAGGACCGGACGCGTCGGGCTCCGACGCGCTGGACGCCGCCGGGCTGCGCCGGTTCGCGGACACCCTGGAGTACTTCCTGGCGGCCGTGCACCCCCGTTCAGCCGTGGTGGCGGGCACCGGAGCGGTGTACGTACTGGCCGCCTGGCCTCCGGACCACACCACGGCCCGGGAGTCGGCCGTCGCCCTGGCCCGCGACTTCCTCGCGCGGACCCCGCTGGCCGGTGACTACGTGGTCGCCGTCGGCGGCCCGGCCGAATCGATGGGCCGGATCGCCGACGTGCGGGCGCAGGCGGACGCCGCGCTGCGGGCGCTGCGGCACCCGGCCGTCCGCGGACCGGCGGTGCGCACCGTGGAGGACATGGCGCTGGCGGTACTGCTGCTGCACCTCGCCGACGCGACCGAGGCGCTCGGCCTGCCGGAGGCCGGCGGCGCGCTGCACCGGCTGCGCCAGGAGGAGGGCCAGGACGGTCCGTTGGCGGCGACCCTGGCCGCCTACCTCGCCGCTGCGGGAGCCACCGACAGTGCGGCGGAGGCTCTGCACATCCACCCCAACACCATGCGCTACCGGCTGCGCCGGATCCGCGAGGTCTCCGGGCTGGACTTCGGCGACGCCGACGCCATGCTGCTCGCGCACCTCCAGCTCCGGGTGCGCGAGCTGCGGACGGGCGCGTCCCGAGGCTCCGTCTGATCAGGGCCCCGGCTGGTCAGGGCCCCGGCTGGTCAGGGCCCCGGCTGGTCAGGGCTCCGACTGATCAGGGCTTCGGCTGCTCCCGGAACGAGCGGGTGTAGCGGCACCCGTCCAGGTCGAGCCAGAGCACCGCGCCGTCCAGGGCGGGGCCGGACGTCAGGCGCTCCGGCAGCCGGGGGTCGGCTCCGACGCGGAAGGCTCCGTCGTCGAGCGGGACGAGTTCCGGTTCGTCGCAGGGCGCTTCCACGCCGGTCGCGGCGATCATGTGCAGTCGTCCCGCCCGCTGCACGATGCTGAAGCTGGGATACCAGGGGGTGTAGCTCCGGTAGTGGCCTGCGAGTGGATGCGGGGGAGCGGTCGGCGCGGAGGGGCCGGAGCCCAGTGACTCGGGACCGTGGAGCCACCGCCCGTCCAGGGAGTGGTGGTAGGCCGACCACCCCGGGTGATCGCACACCAGCCGCCCGTCCCCCGAGTCGTACAGCCTGCCGGTCACCCCGTCCGAGGTGAGCGAGAGACCGCCGTCCCCGGTGGCCTCGACGCGGATCTGACGCGGCGTCGTTCCGTGGGTCCCGACGTACCGCCGGGCGTCGGGGATCCGCTCCGGGTCGAACAGCGTCGGGTCCGCCGGGGCTCCCTGGACGACGGCGAGCACATGGCGGGCGAAGCGGTCGATGATCTGGCACTCGCCGGGTGCGTTGGTCAGCACAGCGACACCGTGCCCGCCGTCGGTGTCGACGGCGAGGTACGAGCGGTACCCGACCATCCCGCCGGCATGCGTCAGCCAGGTGTGGCCGTCGATCACTTCCACGTCCACGCCGAGCGCGTAGCCGGAATCGACCGCGTCGGCGGGCAGCGTGACGATCTGTCGAAATCGCTCAGGACCGATGGTCCTGCTGCCGTCCAAGGTGCCCCGGCCCAGCAGCATGCGGGCGAACCGACCCAGGTCGGAGGCGGTGGCCAGGACGTTCCCGTCGGCCGCCGAATACTCGAAGAAGCCGGCCGGCGCCAGCCGGGCCGACGGCAGCGGCGGGCGGTCGTCGCGGAGGAACCGGTACCCGGTGGCCAGTCCGTCGACGCCCTCGTGAGTGATCAGCGCCGCCGAGTCGCGCATGCCCAGGGGCCGCAGCAGCCGTCCGGCCATGGCGTCCGCCAGCGATTCCCCCGTCACCTGCTCGACGATCAACCCCAGCAGGTTGTAGCCCTCGTTGGAGTAGTGGAACATCTCACCCGGTTCGGCCCAGGTCCTCGCATCGCGGAGCGCGTAGCCGCGTGCGGCGGCATCGGGCATCGAGTCGGCCCCGGCCACCAGGCCGGAGGTGTGCTGGAGGAGGTGCCGGACGGTGATCGCGCGGGAGCCGCCGTTCGGGGCGAACCAGGGCAGGTGGTCGGCGACCGCCGCGTCGAGGTCCAGCTTCCCCTCGTCCGCCAGGATGCCGAGGAGGACGGCGGTGAAGGTCTTGCTGATGGAACCGATCTCGAACCGCGTGTGACGGGAGACCGGCGTCCCGGACTCCGCGTTCGCGAATCCTGCGGTGACGAACGCGGACTCGCCGGTCCCGTCGACGACGCTGATCGCGATTCCCGGCACCGGCCACCAGGCCCGCAACTGCTCCGCAAGTCCGGAGAGCACCTCTTGCACATCCTGTTGCACATCCTGTTGCACATCCATCAGACGCCCGCCTTCCGCGAACCGAATCCCGCGAACCGGTCCGGACCCAGCTCGACCTGGGAGGAGTCGATCTCCGCGTCCGGCCGGTCGCCTTTGACGAACCGTCGACACAACGGGTACAGCAGCACGGCCAGCAGCGCCACCGCGAGGCTCGTGCCGAACGTCGCGGGCTGGTCGACCGCCGTACTCCATCCCATGTACACGATCATCGCTGTGGGCAGCGCGACCACCAGGACCGCGCCGAGCCGGCCGCCGGGGACCCGAAACGGCCGGAGCATCTGCGGATACCGCCAGCGGAGGACCAGGAAGGCCGCGAATTCCAGCAGGATCGAGGCCAGCGAGAGCAGCACCGTGGCCTGCAGGATCGCGTTGAAGTCGAAGGCGGAGAGCACGATGACGACGGTGGTGCACGCCAGCAGCGCGCCCACCGGCGTGTGGAACCGTCTGCTGTCCCGGGCCATCCAGCGCGGCAGGTAGGCGTCCGCGGCCAGCGCCCGCGGAACCCGGGTGCTCGTCAGCAGGATCGCCATGAACAGCCCCACCAGGGAGAGCGCCGATCCCAGGGAGATCAGCACCTTCAGCCAGATGCCGCCCAGGATGTCGCCGACCACGACGAAGTCGCCGTCGACCCAGTCGGCGGGCGAACCCCGGTGCAGCCCGCTGCCGACGGCGGCCATGGTGGGCAGCAGGTAGGCGGTGATGATCAGCGGAACCGAGATGAGCAGGGCCCGGGTGTAGGTCCGGTGCGCGTCGGCGACCTCGCCCAGCACGGTGCTCGGGCCGTCGAATCCCAGGTACAGCCACACGATCACGCTGAGCGCGCCGGCCACCGACTCGTGGACGCTCTGCCCCGGCGCCATGAAGGGCGAGAGCACGTTGATCCCGTTGCTGACCGCATGCCAGATGCCGAGGACCGTCAGCACCGCGAACGGTGCGAGGATCAGCAGCATCATCCCGACCGAGTACTCGCTCACCGCCTTGGAGCCGCGGTAGTTCAGGTAGGCCATCGGGACGATGAGGGCGACGGTGACGATCCAGTGCAGGTCCACGACGAAACCGCCGTGGAACAGGTCCACGATCACCAGCCCCTTCCCGCGGGCGATGTCCGGGACCCAGGTGGCCAGGTAGTCGACCAGCAGGATCGGGTAGAGGGCGAGGTTCAGCACCGACCCGATCGAGTTCCAGGCCCCGAACACGAATGCCGCACCTCGGCCGAGCGCGATCTTCGCCCAGTAGTAGTAGCCGCCGTCGACCGGTATCGCAGCGCTCAACTCTGCTGCCACCAGTGCGTTCGGCACGCCGAAGACCACCGGGACCAGGACGATCATCAGCAGGGTCATGCCCGGGCCCGCGCTGGAGAGTGAGGCTTCGAGCCCGAAGGGGCCTCCGGACACCGTGAAGAAGAAGATTCCGACCAGGGGCAGCACGCCGAGCGTGCGTCTGCCCGCCCCGGGCGCCGACCGCGTGACTTCCGACGGGATCAGTTCGGTCATCCTGGGCTCCACTCTCTCTTCGCGCATGGTCGGCACAACGTACGGGGGCCTCACCGGGGCCGTCCTCGTCGTACACGTCAAAGCCGGGGCCCCTCGGTTGTCGCTGCCACCAATACCGGGCGGGGTCAGAGCCCGCGCGGCTGGATCAGGCCCGAGTCGAAGGCGGCGACCGCGGCCTGGAGCCGGTCCCGGACGCCGAGTTTCGCCAGCATGCTCTGCACGTGGCTCTTGACGGTCGTCTCCGCCAGGTTGAGCCGCTCACCGATCTCGGCGTTCGACATGCCCCGGGCGACCAGCAGCAGTACGTCCAGCTCCCGTGCCGAGAGCCGGTCCCTGATCTCCTGGCCGTCGCTGCCCGCCGCCGACTCCCCGGCCATCCGTTCCAGCAGCCGCCGGGTCACCGACGGCGCCAGCATCGCCTCGCCCGCCGCGACCACCCGGACCGCCTCGACCAGTTGGTCGCCGGTGGCGTCCTTCAACAGGAATCCCGAAGCGCCGGCCCGCAGCGCCTGGACCACGTACTCGTCGAGGTGGAACGTGGTCAGCATCAGGATCCTGGTGTGCTGCCTCCCGCCGCCGAGCAGCGCCCGCGTGGCCGCCACACCGTCGAGGCGGGGCATCCGGATGTCCATCAGCGCCACGTCCGGGCGCAGCCGGCGTACTGCCTCGACCGCTGCGGCGCCGTCGGACGCCTCGCCGACGACCTCCATCCCCGGTTCCGACGCGATGATGGCGCGCAGGCCGGAGCGGACCAGGGTCTGGTCGTCGGCGATCAGGACGCTGATGGTCACGGCACCTCCTCGGGCAGCGGGATCCAGGCCTCGACCTCGAAGCCCCCGGTGGGCCCGGCGCCGGTGCGCAGTGTCCCGCCGTAGACGCCTGCGCGCTCGCGCATGCCGACGATCCCGTGTGCCGCGCTCGACACCGGGCCCTTGGGGCCTGCGCCGTCGTCGTGCACCGATACCCTGACCGACCCTGCGCACCGGGCGACGGTGACACCGGCCCGGGCGCCGGTGCCCGCGTGCTTGAGCACATTGGTCAGCGCCTCCTGCACGATTCGGTACACCGCCAGCCCGATCCCCGGCGGGAGTTCCAGCGGCTCCAGGTCCAGCCGCGTCCGCAGTCCGCCGGCGTCCAGCCGCGCGACGAGGTCGGCCAGCCCGTCGAGTCCGGGCTGCGGGCTGAGCTCGGCCCGGGCGTCCGGGCGGAGGACGGCCAGCACGTGCCGCATCTCGGCGAGGGCCTCCCGGCTGCTGGCCGAGATCGTGGCCAGGAAGCCCGGCACCGCGTCCGGATCGGTACGCAGCGAGCGTGCCGCCGCCTCCGCCTGGATGGTGACGAGGGTGATCGAGTGGCCGATGACGTCGTGCAACTCGCGCGCGATCCGCAGCCGTTCGTCCGCGACGGCGCGCGCCGCGCGCTCGCCCTGCGCCGCCTCCAGCCGGGCGGCGCGGTCCTTGAGTTCGGCGATGTACGCGCGGCGGGTGCGGATCGCGTACCCGAGGATCCAGGCGGAGGCGACCAGCAGTCCGAGGACGGCCGTGCCCCAGGACACAGGCAGGCTGCGCGAGCCCGGCGTCGTGCTCGCCACCATGATCACCGCCGCCGAGGCTGCCGCCGCCGACGCGCCTCGCAGCGCCTGGGCACGTTCCGCGCCCTCCCCGTCGCCCGCGTACACGGCGACGGCGTAGGCCGCGCCGTAGACGCCGAAGCCGGCGGCGCCGGCCGCACAGCCGACGGAGATCATGAACGCGGCCAGCAGCGTCGTGGCGGTGAGCGAGGCGAGCGGCGCCCGCCGTCGCGGCAGCAGGAACAGTCCCTGGCAGGCGGCCAGCGGCACGATCGTCGCGTGCGGCATCCAGCCGACCAGCCGGTCCACGGATCCGGACGCGGTGAGCAGCGCCGTGAGCAGGCACAGCAGCCAGTCCACGGCGGTCCGCGACGGCCGGCGCCCGCTCACGGTCACCATCATGCCCGGTCCCGGCCGGCCGACGCGTCAGGCATCCGTGCCGCGCAGTCGGGCCACGGCGGCCGCGCCCAGGACGACCAGGTAGACCGGCAGCAGGATCGCGGCGGTGGTCGGAGCGACCAGACCGCCGCTGTGGGTGTGCCAGAGCGCGGCGCCGAGATTGGACGGCAGGTACGGGACGGTGTGCCGCCACACCGCCCCCTGCGGAAGACTGTCGACCATGGTCGGGAGCACCAGCAGGACCCCGAACACGCCGGACACGGCGAGCGCCGAGCCGCGGGCCAGGACGCCGATGAGCAGCCCGATCAGGCCGGCCGCGGTCAGGTAGAGGACGGCCCCGACGACATGGGCGAGCACGCCCGGAGCGCCCGGACCCACGCTCGGCACCCGGCCGGAGAGTTCGCCCTGGCCGGTGAGGAAGGCCGCGCCGCAGATGGCGGCCGACCCGGACAGGGCGACCAGGCCGAGCAGGGCCGCCTTGGCTGCCAGGACCAGCACCCGCTGCGGCGTCGCCGCGAAGGTGGCCCGGATCAGGCCGTTGCCGTACTCGTTGGTGACCACCAGCGCGCCCAGCGCCCCGAAGAACACCGCCCCGATCTGCACGAAGCCGAAGTTGACGTCGAGCGGGTCGAAGGCGGCCCGCTTCGCGGCACTGAACGCCGACCAGTTCGCGGCGTAGTTCGAACAGACCAGGTCCGCCAGGCCGATGCAGAAGACCGCAGCCAGGACCAGTGTCACCGGCACCGACCGCAGCGACCGCAGCTTGATCCATTCAGCGCTCAGCACGGCCCGCACCCGCATCGCCGGGGGCGGCGGCGCCGGAAGCCCCGCCCTCGTCGGCGCCGGTGTCCCGGACCTCACCCGTCCCATCACACGTCCCTCCGTCGCAGCAGGACCAACCCGGCCGCAGCCGTCGCCGCCACACAGGCGGCCAGGACGCCGAGGCCCTGCCAGGGGCCGAGCGTGTAGGGGCCGGTGTGCGGCAGCTTCCAGGCCTGCTCGCCGGCGCTCCCCGGTATGAACTCCGCCAGGTTGGCGCCGAGCCGGCCCGGCAGCATCGAGGCGATCAGCGGAGCGACCGTCAGGATGCCGAACAGCACGGCCAAGGCGGCCGGGGTCCGGCGCACCAGGAGACCGGTGAACAGGCCGAACAGCCCGACCAGGGTCAGGTACAGCCCGCCACCGAAGGCCGCCGTCAGCACACCCGGGTCGCCCAGCCCGACATGCGGCACCGGCCCGGTCAGCAGGCCCTGGCCGAGCAGCAGCGCGGCGAACGAGAGCGCCGTGCACCAGGTCCACACGACCGCCGTGAACACCGCCGCCTGCACCGCCAGTACCTGGACCCGCTGGGGCGTCGCCACGAACGTGCCGCGGACCAGGCCGCTGGTGTACTCGCCGGTCACGGTCGTGACCCCGAGCGCACCGACCAGGAGTTGGGCCAGCTCGATGCCGCGCAGGCTGGTGTACACGGGGTCGAACGACGTCCGGTCCGCTGCCGACATCCGCCCCCAGTCGCTGCGGTAGCCCCAGGTCAGCAGCCAGGCGCCGACCAGTACCAGCACGGCCGCGGCCAGCAGCGAGGCCGGCCCCGAGCGCAGCGAGCGGAACTTGATCCACTCGCTGCCGGCGGTGGCCCGGAACCGGACGCCGAGCCCTCGCCCGCTCGCGGGCTGGGCGCTCCCGGATTGGGCGCTCCCGGATTGGGCGCTCATGCCGCCCTGCTCTCTTGGGCCACCGGCTGCGGAGCCCGGTACTCGACGCTGGCACCGGTCAGCCGGAAGTAGGCCTCCTCCAAAGAGGCTGTCACATCGTGCAGTTGGTGCAGCACATGGCCGCGTGCGGCGGCCAGTTCGCCGATCTGCACCGAGTCGAGCCCCGCGACGCCCAGTCTCCCGTCCGGCTCCACGGTGACCTCCGCCCCGGCGGCACGCAGGTCGGCGGCCATCCGCTGCGGGTCGGACGCACGGACCTCGACCCGCTCGGCGGAGTGCCGGGCGATCAGCTCCGCCAACGGCGTGTCGGCCAGCAGCCGCCCGCGTCCGATGACGAGCAGGTGGTCGGCGGTCAGCGCCATCTCGCTCATCAGATGGCTGGAGACCAGGACCGTGCGGCCTTCGGCGGCCAGCTTCCGCATCAGCGTCCTGATCCACAGGATGCCGTCCGGGTCCAGGCCGTTGACCGGTTCGTCGAACAGCAGCGTGCCCGGATCGCCCAGCAGCGCCCCGGCGATGCCCAGCCGCTGCGACATGCCCAAGGAGAACCCGCCGACCCGCCTCCGCGCCACGGACGCCAGCCCGACCAGGTCGAGCACCTCGTCGACCCGTCCCCGGGCGATCCCGTTGGCGGCGGCCAGGCTGCGCAGATGGTTGTAGGCGGACCGGCCGGGGTGCACGGCGCGCGCATCCAGCAGCGCGCCGACCTCGTGCAGCGGCCAGACCGTGCCCTGGTAGCGGCGCCCGTCCACGGTGACCGACCCGGCGGACGGCAGGTCGAGGCCGAGGACCATCCGCATGGTGGTCGACTTGCCGGCTCCGTTCGGCCCGAGGAATCCGGTGACCAGCCCCGGCTCGACCCGGAAGTCGATCCCGTCCACCGCGGTCCTGCCGCCGTAGACCTTCGTCAGTCCCCGCGCCTCGATCACGCGCTTCTCGTTTCGCTCATGCCGACGACGCTAGGAGCACCGGGTCCGCGCCGACCTCGGCCGAAGGGAGGAACCCCGCCCGCTGAACGCCGGAGCTTCCTCCCTGAGGAGGAATCACGCCGTCGCACCGCGCGGATAGCGTCGTGGCCGGAGCGGCAGTTCGCGGCCGTCACGCCGGCTCGTGGACGTGTGCCGCGCTCCGGGTCGCCCACCGCCACCGCGCCCGTGCGCGACCCGGAGCGGCCGACCACGCACTCACCGAAGGGCGAACCCCCCATGGCCAACCGCGACGCCCCGCTACAGCCGAAGCAGGACCGAACGACGCCTGCCGTTCGGCGCCGCCGGTTCCGCCGGGCGCTGACCACGCTGCCCCTGGCGGCCACACTGCTGCTGTCGGCCTGTTCGGACCCGCACTCCCGGCTCGTGCCGACACCGGAACCGCACGGCCCCTACGTCGCGCTCGGGGACTCCTACACCTCCGGAACCGGCATCCCCGACCAGGTGGGCACCCCGGCCGGATGCGGGCGTTCGAGCCGCAACTATCCCGCGCTCGTGGCCCGGTACCTCGGGCTCGACGCGGACCTGGTCCACGACGCCAGCTGCAGCGGCGCGACCATCGCCGACCTGACCGGGCCGCAGTCCACGACGGGCGGCGCCAACCCGGCCCAACTCTCCGCACTGACCGCCGGGACCGCACTGGTCACCGTCGGCATCGGCGGCAACGACCTCGACTTCACCGGCATCCTCACCCGCTGCATCGCCCTCGACGCGATCGGCGCCCTCCTCGACCGGCTGGGCCGCACCACCGACGAGGACGCGCCCTGCCGCGCGTACTACACGGCCGACGGCACCGACCGGATCCAACAGCGGATCCGGGCCGCCTCCACCCGGCTCGCCGCCGCGCTCACCCGCATCCACCGACTCGCCCCGCACGCCCGCGTCTACGTCGTCGGCTACCCCGACCTGCTGCCCGCCACCGACGGCGCCGCGTGCGCGCACGTCCTCGGCGTCACCACAGGCGACGCCGCCTACCTCAACAGCGCCGAGGTCCGGCTCAACAGCGCACTCCAGCAGCAGGCCACGGCCGCCGGAGACACCTATGTCGACACCTACGCCGCCTCCCTGGGCCACGACGCCTGCTCCGCCGCCGCCACCCGCTGGATCGAACCCCTGATCCCCACGGCGGGCGGTGCGCCGCTGCACCCCGACGCCGCCGGCCAACAGGGCGCCGCCGATGCCGTCGAACGCGCCATCACGGCGGGCGACTGACTCGATCGCCGCCCCGGGGCCGCCGCCCATCGGCGGCGCACCAGCCCGCGACCGTGAAGCTGCTCAGGGGGCCGAGGCGCGCAGGACCAGATGGGTGGGGAGGATCAGCGGGCTGGGGTGCTCGCCGGCCATCAGGGAGATCAGCATCTTGGCCATCTCCCGGCCCAGGTCCTGGACCGGCTGGTGCACGGTGGTCAGCGGGGGGTCGGTGCGCCGGGCGAACGGCAGGTCGTCGAAACCGACGACCGCGACGTCGCCGGGCACCGACCGGCCTGCGGCCGTCAGCGTGCGCAGGGCGCCTGCGGCCATCATGTCCGATGCCGCGAACACCGCGTCCAGATCGGGCCGCCGATCGAGCAACCGGGCCATCGCCTGCGCGCCGCCGGCTTCGGTGAAGTCCGCGGGTTCGACGCGGGTGTGGTCGAGCCCCGCCACGGCCATGGCCTCCCGGTAGCCCTGGTACCGGGCGGCCCCGACCTGGGTGTCCTCGCGGCCGGTGATGGCGGCGATCCTGCGGCGTCCGGAGGCGATCAGGTGCTCGGTCGCCAGCCGGGCGCCGCCGCGGTTGTCGGCGTCGACGTACCAGGCGGGTTCGCCGCGCAGGGGGCGTCCGCCGAGGACGACGGGCAGGTCGAGCTGCTGTGCGAGGTGGTACAGCGGGTCGTCGCCGTGCAGGTTGAGCAGCATGATGCCGTCCGCGCGGCGGGAGCGCAGCACGCGCTCCAGGCGCGCCCGGCCGTGGTCGGTGTCGGCCAGCAGCAGCATCAGCACCAGGTCGGTCTTCTCCAGTGCCGCGTTGATTCCCACGATCACCTGGGCGAAGAAGGGATCCGCGAAGAGCTCCGGGTCGTCGTGCGAGACGGCGAGCAGCACGGACCCGGCCTGCTGGGTGGCCAGCGCCCGGGCGGTGGGATTGGGCACGTATCCCAGTTCCCGCACCGCCTTGTGCACCGCCTCACGGGCATTGCGGCTGGCGTCCCGGTCGTTGATCACCCGGGAGGCCACCGAACGCGAGACGCCCGCCCGCAACGCGACCTCGTCCAGAGTCGGACGCCGTCTGGCCTCTGTGCCCATCAGCGGGTCGGTCCCTTCTCCCGGACATCACGTCATGGAGCATCGTAGCGGTGCCGAACGGTGACCGGAAGCGCTTCCGATCATGCAGCGTTTCCATCGGCTCATCGGCGGACCGGCAGTGGCTGCCTTCCGATAATGGTTCAAAGTCTTGACAGGTCAGAGTAGTGGGGCCACGATCCCGTCCAGATCTCACCCGCCGGACGCTACCGGAAGCGCTTCCGATAATCCCTCGCCGCTGGGGGATCGAGGGAAGCGCCGCACTCGGCGGCGCCCGGCCACCCACCCGTGTGAAGGGAACGATCCACATGCAGAGACGCCTGCTCGCCCTTGCCCTGCTCACCGCGAGCGCCCTGACCGCCGTAGGTCTGAACGGTGCTCCGGCCGCCTACGCCGCCGGCAACCCGGTCGGCATGACCAACGGGTTCTACGTCGATCCCGGCAACAGCGCCGCGCAGTGGGCCGCGGCGCACCCGACCGACGGTCGCACCGCCGCCATCGAGTCCGCCATCGCCTCGCAGCCCTCGGCCGACTGGTTCACCGGGTCCAGCGGGGTGATCGGGACCGCCACCGGCGCCTACGTCGGGGCCGCGGCGAACGCCGGGAAGCTGCCGGTGCTGGTCGCGTACAACATCCCCGACCGCGATGTGTGCGCCGGCCAGTCCTCCGGCGGCGCTTCCTCCGACGCCGCCTACGACAGCTGGATCGGCGCCTTCGCAGGGGGCATCGCCGCCCGTCCGGCCCTGGTGGTGCTGGAACCGGACGCGGTCGCCGACGAGAGCTGCATGACCTCGGCCCAGATCAGCGACCGCGACGGCCTGCTGTCCAACGCCATCACCCAGTTCACCGACCAGGCCCCGAACACCTGGGTCTACCTGGACGCGGGCAACCCCGGCTGGCTGTCGGCCGCGACCATGGCCGGCTACCTCAACTCGGCCGGACTGCGCCAGGCGCACGGCTTCTCCCTCAACGTCTCCAACTTCTACACCACCGCCCAGAACGTCGCGTACGGCAACGCCGTCAACGCGGACCTCAGCGCCTGGTACGGCTACACCAAGCCCTTCGTCGTCGACACCAGCCGCAACGGCAACGGCTCCGACGGCGCCTGGTGCAACCCGGCCGGTGCCAAGCTCGGCGCCGGTGACCAGCAGGGCGGCGGCGCCGAGATGCTGCTGTGGATCAAGACGCCCGGTGAGTCGGACGGCGACTGCGGCACCAGCACCAGCCCCGCCGGCCAGTTCGACCCGCAGCTCGCCTACGACCTCGTCTACGGCTACTGACCGACGGCCACCGCTGCCCCACGCGTGCCCGCGCACCCGCGCGGGCGCACCCGTCAGGAAGAAGGACCCGTGCCCAGGAAACATCACCCGCTCGCCCGCGCGCTGGCCGCACTCACGCTGGCCGCACTCACGTTGGCCACCGCGGCGCTGGCCGCCGCACCGGCGGTGGCCGCGGCCGACACGGCCGCCGCTGCGGCCCCCGCCGGCGGTGGCCGCGCGCTGCCCGCCGACACCAGGTTCTTCACCCCGCCGCCCGCCTCCGGTTCGGTGCAGCAGATCGTCCGGCTCGCCAGGAAGGGCGACCTGGCGGACGCGGCCCTGCTCGCGAGGATGGAGGCGACCCCGCAGGCGGTCTGGCTCACCGGCGGCACCCCCGCCCAGGTCGCCCGCCAGGTCCGTACGACGCTGGCCGAGGCCGCGCGGGAACGCGCGGTGCCGGTCCTGGTGGCCTACGACATCCCCGGGCGCGACTGCGCCGAGTACTCCGCGGGCGGCGCCGCGGACCAGACCGCCTACGACGCCTGGATCTCCGCCGTCGCCAAGGCCATCGGCAACGCCCACGTCGTGGTGATCGTCGAACCGGACGCCCTGGGCAACATGCCCTCCGACTGCGCCGTCTCCGGATCCGGCAGCTACCCCTTCACGGACGCCCAGCGCATCGCCGAGGTCGGCTACGCCGCCACCGCGCTGGAGGCCGGGCCGCACACCGGCGTCTACCTCGACGGCACCAACAGCCACTGGCAGGCCGTCGGCAACATCACCCAGCGCCTGCTGGAGGCCGGCGTCCAGCACACCCAGGGCTTCTTCCTCAACGTCTCCAACTACCAGAGCGACGCCGCGCTCACCACCTACGGCACCTGGGTCTCGGACTGCATCGCGATGAGCACCGACCCGGCCAACTGGGCCTACGGAAAGGAGAGCGACTGCGCCGGCCAGTACTACCCGGCGACCGTGGACGACCCCTCGACCTGGGCGCTGACCACCGCCTGGTACCAGCAGAACATGGGCGACGCGGTCGCCGACACCCACTTCGTGATCGACAGCAGCCGCAACGGCCAGGGGGCGAACAACATGCAGACGTACGCCGCCGCACCCTACGACCAGCCCTCCTCGGTGACGTCCGCGCTCTTCGCGGGCAACTGGTGCAACCCCTCCGGCGCCGGCCTGGGCCTGCGCCCGACCGCCGACACCGGCGTGCCGCTGCTCGACGCCTACTTGTGGATCAAGACGCCCGGACAGTCCGACGGGCAGTGCGACTCCGCACTCGGCGTACGCGCCTGGGACTACACCGCCTACACCCAGCCCGGATGGCCCACCACCGCCGCGAGTCAGGCCCTGTTCGACCCGCTGTGGGGCATCGACGACCCGGCCGCGGGAGCCTGGTTCCCGCAGCAGGCGCTGCAACTGGCGCAGAAGGCCGACCCGACCCTGCGTTGACGCGTTGACCACCCTGCGTCGACCGTGGCCGGGGACCGGAGACGGAGCATCAGCCCCCGCGCCGGTCCCCGGCCCCGTCGCCGTTCGGTCCACGGCACCGCCGTGGGCGCCTGCCGGTTCAGCTCCCCGGCGGGCGGCCCGCGCCGCCCGCCGGGCTCGGGGAGGCCAGGCGGTCAGCGATCGGGCGGCACCCGCAAGCCGGGCTCAACGGTGGCCAGTGCCCGCCCCGCCGATCGCAGGGCGCCCAGCAGCGCCGCGACCGGGGCGACCCGGGTCTGGTCGGGCCAGAGCAGGGCGAAGATCCGCCGGCGCGGCCACCCTCGCAGCGGCCGTGCCACCACCCGGGGATCGGTGTGGGCGGCGACGCCGAGCTCGTTCATGGGGGCGAGCCCGATCCGGTTGGCGACCAGGGCGTGGATGGTCAACTGGTCGTCCGAGGTGGCGGCGATGCGTGGGCGGAACCCGGCTTCCTGGCAGGCCGCCATGAAGTGGGGGCGGCTGGACTCCAGGACCCAGTGCTCGTCAGCGAGATCGGCCAGGGCGACGGCGGACGAGGTGGCTGCGGGGTGGTCGGCGGGCAGCAGCACGCACCGCCGGTCCGTGAGCAGCGGGACGCGGTGCAGCCGTGGGTCCGGGGGTTCCACGCCGTGCTCGCCGGCGGACGTCTCGTCGAGGTCGCACATCACGGCGAGGTCGACTTCTCCGGTGAGCACCAGCCGTTGCGAAGTCGCGCACTCGGTCTGCGTCAGCACCACCTCCAGTTCGGGGTGGGTGCGCCGCAGGGCGCCCAGCGCGGAGGGTACGAGCCCGACGCATCCGCTCTGGAACGCGGACAGCCGGACCTGGCCGCCTCCCGTCGTGATCAGCGATGCCAGCTCGTCCTCTGCGATGCGCAGTGCGGCCAGTACCGACTCGGCGTGTCGGGCGAGCGCCTGTCCCGCTGCGGTGAGCCGGATGCCGCGTCCTTGCCTGGTGGTCAGCGGGGCGCCCACGGACCGTTCCAGGGTGCGCATCTGGTAGCTCACCGCCGGCTGGGTGTAGCCGAGGGCTTCGGCTGCGGCGGTGTAGCTCCCGGTCCGGGCCACCTCGGTGAGGACCTGCAGCTGTCGGGGATCGTACATGCGGCCAGCATAGGGGGATACATAAGAGAGTTCTATGAATCATCGAGAAAACCTTCATTGGACCTATGGATCGATTCTCGCCATGCTCACTGGGTGCCCACAGAGTCCGCGAACGAGGTCCTGCTCCGGCTGACCGGCGTCAACAAGTCCTTCGGCGCGCACCGGGCGCTCCATGACATCGACCTGGAGGTCCGCTCGGGCGAGGTCGTGGTGCTGCTCGGCGCCTCCGGCTCAGGCAAGTCGACACTGATCCGCTGCGTCAACCGGCTGGAGACCCCGGACTCCGGGGAGATCAGCCTGGACGGCGTACCGGTGCCGGTGGAGGGGCGCGAACTGGCCCGGATCCGCTCGCAGGTGGGCATGGTCTTCCAGTCGTTCAACCTCTTCGGCCACCGGACCGCGCTGCAGAACATCACCATGGCTCCGGTCCGGGTGAAGGGTCTGACCCGGGCCCGGGCCGATGAACGGGGAAGGGAACTGCTCGACCGGGTCGGCCTGGCCGACAAGGCGGACGCCTATCCGTCGCAGCTGTCCGGAGGCCAGCAGCAACGGGTGGCGATCGCCCGGGCGTTGGCGATGGAACCCCGGTTGCTGCTCTTCGACGAGCCGACTTCGGCGCTCGACCCGGAGATGATCAAAGAGGTCATCGACGTGATGGCGGAGCTCGCCGCGGAGGGAATGACGATGCTCGTAGTCACGCACGAGATGGGCTTCGCACGCCGCGCCGCCGACCGGGTCGTCTTCCTGGACGCCGGCCGGATCGTGGAGACCGCCCCGCCCGAGGAGTTCTTCGCCCGCCCGCGCACCGACCGGGCCCGGGACTTCCTGTCCAAGATCCTCAGCCACTGAACGCCTTGAGTCACTGAACGCCTTGAGTCACTGAACGCCTTGAGTCACCGAACCCGCCCAACCCGCCCAACCCTTTGGAGGACCCCCAGATGAGAACGACCGCATCCCGGCGCACCCTGACCGGAGTGGCCCTGGCCGTCACCACCGCTGCGGTCATGACGGCCTGCAGCTCCGGCTCCTCGTCGTCACTGCCCCCCGCCCCCGGGGCCAGCAGCACTGCGGGCGGCAGCGGCAGCCTCTCCTACCAGCAGGTGATCGACGCAGCCCCGGTCGCCGCCGCCTCCGACATCCCGGCCGGCAGCCTGATGGCGACGATCAAAGCGCGCGGCGAACTCGTCGAGGGCGGTACCGACACCTCGGCGCTCTTCTCCCTCACCGACCCGGTGAGCGGTCGGACCACCGGCTTCGACGCGGGCCTCGCCGCCATGCTGGCCAAGTACATCACCGGCCAGCCCAAGGTGAAGCTGGTCCAGGTACAGGTCGCCACCCGTGAGGCCCTGCTGCAGAACGGCACGGTGGACGCCGTCTTCGCGACCTACACCATCACCCCCAAGCGGGCCACCAAGGTTGCCTTCGCCGGACCGTACTACTCCTCCGGCGACGCCATTCTGGTGAAGAAGTCGGACACCTCCATCACCGACGTCGCCGACCTCAACGGCAAGACCGTCTGCACCGAGTCCAGCTCCACGGCCGCGGCGGACATCAAGAAGTACGCGCCCTCCGCCAAGCTGGTCCTGTTCGACCAGAACTCCGAGTGCGTGAACGCAGTCGAGCAGGGCCGCGCGGACGCGTACGTGCTCGACCAGGCCCTGCTGCTCGGCGACGCCTACAGCGAGCCCACGAAGGTCAAGGTCGTCGGTCAGCCCTTCACCGCCGAGCCCTACGGCATCGGCCTGCCACTGAACTCGCCCGCGATGAAGACCTTCGTGGACGACTGGCTGAAGAAGATCGAGGCGGACGGCGAGTGGGCCAAGCTGTGGCAGGCCACCATCGGCACCACACTCGGCGGCCCGGCCCCGACCCCGCCCGTCATCGGCTCCGCAGCCGGCAGCTGAGGCCGAGGGAGACCTGACGTGGAGTGGAGTTCCCTGGGACACGGCCTGCTGCTGACGCTCGGGCTGATCGGGCTGGCGTTCACCGGAGCGCTGGCGCTCGGCGTGCTGCTGGCGGTCTGCCGGATCAGTCCGGTGCTGCCGCTGCGCGCCGCCGCCACCGCCTACGTCACGGTCTTCCGCAACGTGCCGCTGCTGGTGCTGCTGGTGCTGTTCACCTTCGGACTGCCCGATGTGGGCCTGCTCGTCCCGCTGTTCGCCAACGCCGTGCTGGCCATGGCGCTGTACTGGGCGGCATTCGTCTGCGAGGTGGTCCGCAGCGGCGTGCGTACCGTCCCACGCGGACAGGTCGAGGCGGCGCGAGCACTCGGGCTGACCTTCGGCCAGATCCTCGGCCAGGTGGTGCTGCCGCAGGCGCTGCGCGCCATGGTGCAGCCGCTGGGGAACGTCTTCATCGGAGTGGCGCTCTCCAGCTCGCTGGCCGCAGCCGCAGGAGTCCCTGAGATCACCACCTGGTACGAGAACCAGGCGAACCTGGCGGACGCCCCGATCACCTCCTTCGCTGTCATCTCGGCGATATACGTGGCCATCACCCTGACGGCCGGCCTGGTCGCCGGCCGCATCGAGCGGAAGTTGGCGATCCGGTGACGAGTGCCGGCAGCAGCCCACATGACGACCTGCTCTTCGACGCGCCCGGGCCGCGCGGCAGGCGCCGGATCCGCATCGCCGGCGGCATCTCGCTGCTGGCGCTGGCCGCCCTCGCGGCTTTCGTCTGGCACCAGTTCGACGTCAACGGCCAGCTGGCCGCCGACCAGTGGCAGATGTACGCCGAGTGGCCCATCATCAACTACCTGCTGACCGGCGCGGAGAACACCCTGCTGGTCACCGCCGTCTGCGCGGCCCTCGCCTTCCCCGTGGGCGGGCTGCTGGCCCTCCTCCGGCTCAGCCGCCACGCGATCCCGCGCGCCCTCGCTCGCGGGTACGTGGAGTTCTTCCGGGCGATGCCGCTGCTCCTGCTGCTGTACCTGTTCCTCTTCGGCCTGCCGAGGCTCGGTCTGACCCTGCCGCCGTTCTGGCAGCTGGTGGTGCCGATCGCGCTGACCAACGCCGCCGTTGTCGCGGAACTGATCCGGGCCGGTGTGGGCGCGCTGGACCGGGGCCAGGGCGAGGCAGCGGAGAGCCTGGGAATGACCTACTGGCAGTCCATGCGCTGGGTGGTGCTGCCGCAGGCGGTGCGGCGGCTGGTCCCAGCGCTGGTCAGCCAGCTCGTGCGGCTGCTCAAGGACTCCGCGCTCGGCTACGTGGTCAGTTACCTGGAACTGCTGCACCGCTCGCAGGTGCTGGGCGAGTACTACCACACCGTGCTCTCCTCCTACCTGGTCGTGGCGGCCGTCTTCATCCTGGTCAACGCCTCGCTGTCGAAGACCGCGAGCTGGCTCGAACGCCGGCTGTGACACCGCGCCGCCCATCGACACCGCGCCGCCCATCGCGGCCGACGCCCCACCCACCCGCACCGACGAAAGGCCCTTTTCGGCATGTGCCGCCTGCTCGGCGTCGTCTCCCGTGGCCCCCGGCCACTGACCGACACGCTCTCCGGACTGCTCGACCCCTTCACCGCGCTCTCCTGCGAGCATGCCGACGGCTGGGGTGTCGCCGCCTGGCGGGACGGTGAACTCTCGGTCGCCAAGGACACCTCACCCGCGCACGCCAGCAAGGCCTACGCGCAGGCCTTGTCACCTGCCACCGACGCCGCACTGCTCCACCTGCGCAAGGCATCCCCGGGCCTTCCCGTGACCCCGGGCAACACCCACCCCTTCACCGCCGGAACCCTCGCCTTCGCACACAACGGCGGCTTCTCCCCGGAGCACGCCCTGGACGGCCTCATCGACGCCGAGATCCTCAGGGGAGGCGTCGGCAGCACCGACTCCGAACGCTTCTTCCTCCGGGTACTCACCCGGCTGCGCAGCACCGACCCCGACCCGGTGGACGCCATCGCCCGCACCGCCGCCGACGTACGCGCCCACGCCTCCTTCAGCAGCCTCAACTGCCTCCTGCTCACCCAGGACGCCCTGTACGCGTACGCGGAGGAGGACCCCGAGTCGGAGGCCAGCCGGCGGCGCGGCCCGGACTTCTTCCCGCTGTGGTACCGGGCCCGCCAGGACAGCGTGGTGGTGGCGTCCAGTGGCATAGGGGCGGGGGACGGTTGGCAGGTGCTGCCCTACGGCCAGGTACTCGAAATCCGTCGGGCCGACCTGCGGGTGTCCACGCACGCCGTCCTGAGCGGGGTCTGACCCGAGCTCCGTCGCCCCGGAGTCAGGCGGGCCGGACGGCTCGCAGCGCGAACATCAGCGGCACCTTCGGCTGGTGGCCCGGCAGTTGCCACCAGCCGCCCTCGCCGCGCACCATGCCCGCGAAGCGGGGCCACGGCAGCAGATCCGTCTCGCGAAGCACTTCCAGCCGTAGCCCCGCACCCGCCACGGCTTCGACGACATCGCCGATTCCGTGCCGCCACTCGTAGCTCACCGTCGCGCCTTCCAGCAGCGGTCCGTCGGTGTAGGTGTGGGCGTTGTCGATCCGCAGCGGCCCTCTGCCGCCCAAGTAGTCCCGGCGCAGTCGCAGTTGCCCCGGTTCCTCGTCCGGCTGGGGAGTGGGGCCGAGCGAGTTGAGCAGCGGGTGGAACTCCACCAGGTACAGCACCCCACCCGGCTGCAGCAGCGCGTGCACGATCTGCGCCCACCGGGGCAGGTCGGGCAGGTAGCACAGCGCGCCCTTGCCGGTGTAGACGACGTCGAAGCGCCGCCCGCCGAGGGCGGCCACGGCGTCGTGCACGTCGGCCCGGACGAACTCCAGGCTCGCGCCCACCCCGGCCGCCAGCCGCCGGGCCTGTGTGACGGACTCCCGGGAGAAGTCGAGCCCCACCGTGTGCGCGGCGCCTCGCTCGGCGAGCGCGCGCGTCTCGGTGCCCAGGTGGCACTGCAGATGCAGCACCGTGCGCCCGTGCAGGTCGCCGAGATCCGACCACTCGAAGGGCGCGAACCAATCGGCGCCGGGGCGGGAGCCGTCCAGCCCGTAGAAGTCGCTGGCCGCGTGCACGGGCGTACGGGCGTCCCAGTTCCTCTCATTGGCTGCCAGCATCTCCGGGACGGTCGGCTCACGACCTGCCTGTGTCATGAGGACATTCCTACCCGATCCGCAGCGGCGGTGAGGGCCGGTTCGCCCGCAACGCCGGTGCCGTGCTTCCAACAAATTCACACATTCGCTATTCATCCCATGGATGATCTGCTGACTCGAGGGAAGGTCAGTGGGGTCTGAGCTATCATCCCAGCTGAGGTGCCATTACCGCAGGCGGGGTCTTGTGAAGAGATCGGATGTATGTCATATTCTGCGGCACATCACCATCCGAGGCGCACCTCTTCAGCGAGGGAAACGCATGATGCAACAAGATAACTCAGAATCTAACGACTCCATCCGGGCCCAGGCCGACGCCACGCCCCCCGGCACTTCACGCCGCGCGTTGCTGCGCAGCGGCGCCGTGCTCGGCGTGCTGATGGCCGCCGGCGTGCTGCCGGCCCTGCCGTCGCGTGCTCTGCCCTCCGCGTCCGCGGCGTCCTCGGGGCCGGTCACATTGGTCCCGCCGAGCGAGGCGGTGACGATGTGGTACGAGGCAGCCGGCAGCGAGGCTTCGATCATGCAGCAGGGGCTGCCGATCGGCAACGGCCGCCTCGGCGCGCTGACCACGGGCGACTCGGCGAACGACGCGATCTACCTGACCGACGGCACCTTCTGGCAGGGCACTGCGAACACCTCGCTCGATGGCAGCGGCGACGGGCAGTTCCCCTACGACTCCACCGACTTCGGCAGCTTCGGCCAGCTGGCGGCCGCGCACCTGAGCCTGCCGACGCACACGGCGTCGGCGATCGGCGGATACCAGCGACAGCTCGACCTGAGCAACGGCTTCGCCTCGGTCACCTACCAGCTCGGCTCGGCCTCCTACCGGCGCGACGTGTACGCCAGCCACCCGGACGACGTTGTCGTCATCCACCTGACCCAGACCGGCGGCGGAACGTACTCCGGTTCGCTCTCCCTGGCCGGGACGCACAGCGAGAGCGTCGCCGCCGACAGTACGCTGACCGGCGCGGTGTCGTTCACCGGGACGCTGAGCACCGGCGGGGAGAAGTACGCGGCGATAGCCGCCGCCGCCGTCACCGGCGGGACGGTCAGCACGTCCGGATCCTCGGTCGCGTTCGCGAACTGCAGCGAGGTCGTGCTGGTGCTCAGCGCGGGCACCGACTACTCGCCGACCGCCACCGGGTACCTCGACAGCACGATCACCCCGCTGACGGTGGCCCGGTCGAAGGCCCAGTCCGCACTGGCCCGGTCCGGCGCGACGCTGCTGAACGACCACGTGGCCGACTACCAGGCACTCGCAGGCGCGATGACGGTGAACCTGGGCCAGTCGACCGCCGCGCAGAACGCGATGAGCACCGACGCCCGCCTGGCCGCCCGCTCCTCGTCCGGCACGCCGGACCCGCAGCTGGAGGCGTCCTACCTGATGCTCGGCCGGTACCTGGCAATCACCGGCTCGCGCACCGCGCTGCCGATGGGCCTGCAGGGGCTGTGGATCAACAACGACGACCCCAGCTGGTTCGCCGACTACCACACCGACATCAACCTGCAGATGAACTACTGGCTGCCGGACCGGACCGGCGTGCCCAGCTGCTTCCAGGCGTTCGCCGACTACTGCCTCGCGCAGTTGCCGGCCTGGGAGACGCGCACCCAGACACTGTTCAACTCAAGCCAGAACGGCTTCCGCAACTCCTCGGGGAAGATTGCCGGATTCACCGTCGCGATCTCGATGAACCCCTATGGCGGATTCGGCTGGTGGTGGCATCCGGCCGGCGGCGCCTGGCTGGCCAACAGCCTGTACGACCACTACCTGTACACCCAGGACGCCACCTACCTGAGCACGATCTACCCCCTGCTCAAGAGCGCCTGCCAGTTCTGGCAGGCACGCCTGATCAGCACCACCTGGACCGACGCGAACAACGTCGCGCACACGGTGCTCGTCGATGACGCGGACTGGTCCCCGGAGCACGGCCCGAGCAACGCGATCGGCATCACCTACGCCCAAGAGCTCGTCTGGCAACTCTTCCAGAACTACCAGCAGGCCGCCGCGACGCTCGGTCAGGACTCCTCCTTCGCCGCCACGATCGCCGGCCTGCAGAGCCAGCTCTACCTGCCCCAGGTCAGCTCCGTGACCGGGTGGCTCGAAGAGTGGATGACGCCGCAGAACCTGGACACCTCCGACATCCAGCACCGCCACCTGTCCCCGTTGGTCGGGCTGTTCCCCGGCGACCGGATCACCGCGGACCAGAGCCCGGCCGCCCTGCTGACCGGCGTGACGAACCTGCTGACCGCGCGCGGCATGCAGAGCTTCGGCTGGGCGGTGGCCTGGCGTTCGCTCTGCTGGGCCCGGCTGAAGAACGCGGCCAGTGCCTATCAGGAGCTGGTCTACCAGCTGACCCCCTCGGTCAACGGCTCCAACGGCACTGCGATCAACTTCTTCGACATCTACGCTGACGGCTCGTCGACCGGGGTCTTCCAGATCGACGCGAACTTCGGCATGCCTTCGGCGATGGTCGAGATGCTGCTCTACTCCCGCCCCGGCTACCTCCAGCTGCTGCCCGCGCTGCCCACCGCCTGGGCCGCGAGCGGACACGTGACCGGGATGCCCGCCCGCGGCGGCTTCACCGTCGACTTCTCCTGGACCGACGGCCAGGCCACCAGCGCGACCGTGCGCAACATCGGCCCGGCCTCCGCCGGCACGCTGATCGTCGTCGGTACATGGAGCCAGCAGGTGACCGTCCCGGCCGGCGGGTCGGTCACCGTCACCCCGGCGCCGACGCTCGCCCTGCCGACGCAGTTCATCCTGGTGAACCGGGACAGCGGACTGGCGGTCGAGGATCCTGGGTCCTCCGCTTCGGCCGGAACCCTGCTGGCGCAGAACACCCCGGGCTACACCCCGAACCAGACGTGGAACCTGGTCCAGGCGTCCGGCGCCGCACCCGGCGTCCACGACATCGTCAATGTCGGGTCCGGGCTGGGGATGAACGTGGAGGACGGGAGCACCGCGCCGGACCAGCCGATCATCCAGTGGCCGATCCAGGGCGGCAGGAACGAGCAGTGGACCGTGGCGTCGGCCGGCGGCGGCTACGTCACCGTCACCAGTGTGCTCAGCGGCCTGGTGCTGGGCGTCGCCGGCGCGGCCACCTCCACCGGCGCCGGGATCCAGCAGCAGACCCCGAACGGCTCGACCTCACAGCAGTGGCTCATGTCCCCCACGACCTTCTGTCTGGTCAACCGGAACAGCGGCCTGGTGCTGGAGGACCCCGGCTCCTCCACCTCCGCCGGAACGCTGCTGGCGCAGAACACGAAGACCGGCGCCGCCAACCAGCACTGGCAGCTGAAGCCGGCGTCCGGCGCGGCGGCCGGGGTGTTCGACATCGTCAATGTCGCGTCCGGGCTGGGGATGAACGTGGAGGACGGGGCCAGCGCGCCGGACCAGCCGATCATCCAGTGGCCGATCCAGGGCGGCAGGAACGAGCAGTGGACCGTGGCGTCGGCCGGCGGCGGCTACGTCACCGTCACCAGTGTGCTCAGCGGCCTGGTGCTGGGCGTCGCCGGCGCGGCCACCTCCACCGGTGCCGGGATCCAGCAGCAGACCCCGAACGGCTCGACCTCACAGCAGTGGCTCATGTCGTCCTGATACGGCGGCTTCCAGCCGAGTGGCACGGAGACGCGGTGTCCGGCTCGTTCTCGACGCCGGGCCGGCAGAGAGAGGGGGGCGTCGGCAGTCGCAGGTCGCGTCGGGGTCGGGCCGCTGTGCCATTGGGATGACACCAGGGCGCGCCCCGACATGCTGAGCCGCTTTTGTGCCTACCGTCCAAAGTGATCAACGTGTCATTTGGCCAACCGGCAGATGTGGACGGCGGCGACGATGAGGCATGCTCACCTCCCAGGTTCCGGGCGACCGGCGCGGACCGTGGCGGCGTTGCTGGTGGCGCTGCTGAGCGTGTTGTCGCTGCCGTTCCAGGCCGACGCCGGAGGTGGTCGGCACCGCCACCAGCACCCCTCGCTCCGGGACGGCGGCGTCGGGGTGCTGTCCAGCGGCCCGGTGATGACGTTGAACAAGGCGGTCGAAGGCGCCCCCGATCCGTTGCTGCCAGGGTCGACGTTCTCCTACAAGCTGACGCTGTCCTGCTCCTCGTTGAAGGAGTCCTGCGTCAACGCGGTCATCGAGGACACCCTGCCGCCGGAGTTCGACGTCACCGCCCTGCCCCAGTCCACCCCGACCCGCACGGTGACCTACGACGCGGCGACCCGCAAGCTGACCATCGCGTTCACCTCGCCCCTGCCCGCTCCGCCCAACCCCGAGGGCTCGGTGGGCCTCACGGCGGGCGCCACCGCCGACGTGGACATCGCCATGCGGGTACCGGAGAGCGGGCCGCTCAAGGACGGCGACTCGGTCACCAACACCGCGACCGCCAAGGCGGACAACGCCAGCCAGGTCATCTCCTCGGTCACCCAGACCGTGACCGTGCCGAAGAACCTCGACGCCAAGGCGACCAAGAGCTGGCAGCCGGGGTCCGACGTCGCCCACAGCGACGGCGAGTCGACGGTCACCCTGGGCACCGCGAACACCTCCAACAACACCTCGAAGATCGCCAAGCTGGGCATCGAGGAGTCCTCGCCCGGGCTGTTCGACAACTTCGACCTGCTCTCGGTGGGCCCGGTCACCAAGATGCCGGCCGGCGCCGACCAGGTGACCGTGCTGGTGTGCACCAAGCCCGTGGGGTCGCCCTGCACCGACGCCGAGCTGATCGCGGCGACGCCGACCGCCGGCCCCGGGCTCGCCCTGCCCGACGGCGTGACCGCCGGTCAGGTGACCGGCGTCCGCTACGAGTTCAGCAACTCCGCAGGAACGCCGCTGCCCTACGACCCGACGGGCGGCACGGTGCAGATGAGGGTGAAGCTGCGCCGCACCGTGCGCAGCACCGGGGCTGACCTCAACCCGGTGAAGCGCAGGACGGTGAAGAACTGCGCGGATCCACGGGTCCAGGCCGAAGGCAGCAAGTTCACCGTCGTCGGGGCGCCGGCCTGCACGAACCACGACATCCTGCCCAACATCGCGACCGTGGACGTCGGCAAGCGCTTCTTCCCGGACAGCCGCGGGGACTTCACCCAGAGCGGCACGGCGGTGCTGGGGCAGGGCTCGCGGGTCAGCGCGATCGTCACCGCCGCCAACACCTCACCGTTCCCGGTGGCCACGATGACCATCACGGAACCCTCCGGTTCGGCCGCGAGCGAGTTCGACAAGCTGGACGTGTCGACGCTGCGGGTCACCTTCCCCAGCGGTGCCACCACCGCTGCGGTGAGCGTGACCTGCCGCAACGGCACGGTGCTGCCGGTGCGGACGCTGACCGCCCCGCAGACGCTCCCGGCCGGCTGCCCGGACGGCAGTCCGCCCGCGCGGGTGTCGGTCACCTTCACCGGCACCGCGGCCGACGGCTCGGGCACGATCGTGCCGGGCGCGAGCGCAGGGCTCGGGGTGCACGGAAAACTCAACAGCAAGGTCACCGCCCAGGACGTCAAGGACGGAGTCCTGGACTGCGCGGACGGCTCCGCGACCAATCCCGCCAACGGTTCGGGCACGGCCGCGTCGACGTCCTGTGCGACGCTGCCGGTGGAGGAGCCGCGGGAGGACGGACGGGGCGTCAAGACCGCCTCGCAGAAGGAGATCCCGCCGGGCCAGCCGGTCACCTACACCCTGGGACTGGTCAACGACGGCAATGTCTTCCTGCCCAACGTGGTCATGACCGATCCGCCGGACCCCGCCGCCAAGGGCAACCCCTTCGACTCCATCAGGATCACCGGACTGAACTACGGGTCCGGCGGCGTCTCGCTGCCGCTGGTCCTGGAACTCTACGATCCGACCACCAGGAAGTGGGTGGAGTACCAGCAGGGGGACACCGCGCTGATGGCGCGGGCCAAGGGCGTGCGGCTGCGCTCGCCCGAGGGCCTGCCGGTCGGGGCCAGCATGCGGGTCGACGTGACCGTCGAGCTGCGTGACGGGGTGACCTCCGGCAGCCTGCGGAACTGCTTCACCACCTCCATCGACGGGCGCACGCCGAAGAGCCCGACCTGTTCCGAGGACGTCGCGATCGGGCCCGCCCGCTCCGGCGCGTCGCTGCAGAAGAGCCTGTCGCCGTCCAGCATCATCCGGCCCACCCCCGGCCTGAACCCGCTGGACGTCACGGTCCGGCTCACCGTACTGAACACCGGCAACCTCAGTCTGAAGCGGCTGCAGGTCACCGACACGGACCCGGCGTTCTTCGACTCGGTCACGGCGGTCCGGCTGGCCGGGGTGACCTTCCCCAACGGCGCCGACCGGGTCCAGGTCGACGTCTGCACCACCGGCTGCGCCGCGAAACCCCCGGTGTTCATCACCGGCACCCCCACCGACAGCACCACCCCGGGCTTCCCGGCCGGGGTCGCCCCGGCCGACATCCAGGGCGTCAGGGTCACCTTCACCTCCTCCACCGGCGGCTACACGATCGTGCCGGCCACGGCCGCGCCCGGCGGCGGAGGCTGCCCGGGCTCCAGCGTTTGCCTGGTGGTCCAGGCCCGCACCGCACTGCGGTCCGACCCGGGCAAGCCCATCCCCGACACCATCCCCGACACCGCCTCCGGCGCCGGTGAGAGCCGGCTGCAGCCCGAGGGATCGACCTTCCCCATCCCGCCGGACACGGCCACCCTGACCATCACCGAGGGCAGGAGCCAGCTGCGGGTGGAGAAGTCTCCCGCCGAGACCGTGCTCAGCCCCGGCAACCCGGCCCCCTTCACCCTGACCACCAGGAACACCGGCAGCGCACCGGTCCAGGACCTGGTGATCGTCGACCAGATCCCAGCAGGACTGCGCTTCGACGACAGCTACAACGGCGGCGGCGGCCTGCCGTACACCCTCGTCTACTCGCTGGCGGGCGGTTCCCCCAAACCCGTCGAGGTGAAGTTCGAGCCGGTCCGCGACGCCGACGGGGTGATCACCAAGCTGGTCTGGCGCTTCCCCGGCTGGCAGCTGCGCCCCAACGACCAGGTCGCCGTCACCTACCAGGTCAAGCTGGCCGGCGGCGTCGCCGCGGGCACCGTCATCCCCAATGTGTACGGGGCCGGCTCGGACAGTCAGCCGGGTATCACCTGCGACCCCTCGTCGCCGCGACTGGGCCAGGTCACCGACGACGCCGGCTACGGGCAGGGCACCTTCTGCACCTCGACCGCCAAGGTGACCACCCGCGCCGGGGTCTCCTTCGACGCCGCCAAATGGGTCGCCGGCGACCCCACCCTCGGCTTCCAGGACAGCAACAGCGGCCTCAAGGTCCCGGTCGGCGACCCGCGCTGCCCCTCGCTGACGCACCTGGGCGTCGCCTACACCCGCTATCCCTGCATCGCGCTGACCTATCCCGGTCAGCGGTTCTCCTACCTGCTGCGGATCGAGAACACCGGCACCTCCCCGGCCGTCTCGCTGCGACTGCTCGACGTCTTCCCCGCCCCGCACGACACCGGGGTGCTGCTCGGCGGCGACGAACGCGGCACCGAGTGGGACTCCGTCCCCGAACTCAACGCCCCGGTCGACTACTCGGGCCCCGGCAACCCCACCATCACCTACACGAGCACCAACAACCCCTGCGGACAGCTCGTCGCGACCCCGGAGCGCAACTGCAACGCGGCAGCGTGGAGGCCGGCGACCGCCGACCACACCACGGCCTTCGAGGCAGGCGTCCAGTTCCCCGGCGGCATGGCGCCCGGCAACGTGGCCTTCTTCCGGATGGGCTTCGACGCCCCGGCCGACCTCAGCATCCCCGGCTACCCGTCCGTCGCCTGGAACTCCTTCGCCCACAGCGAGACCGTCACCAGCGGCGGCAGCAGCACCGTCCTGCCCGTCACCGAACCGCCGAAGGCCGGGATCGGACTGGTGTTCGGCAATGTCCGCATCCTCAAGAGCGTCGTCGACCCGCCGGACGGAGCGAAGGTCGGCCCGTTCGAGGTGGAGTACACCTGCGTGCTCACCACCGCCTCCGGCGGCAACGTCGAGGTCCGCAGCGGCAAGGAGACCTTCTCGACCGCACGGCCCCTGGACCTGTCAGGAGTGCCCGCCGGAGCGGTGTGCCGGATCTGGGAGAGCGACTCGGCCGGAGCCAGGACCGACCACCTCGGCCCCGGCAATGCCATCACGGTGACCGTGAGACCGGCCGACAGAAGCTCCGAGGTGCAGACGGACACCATCACCAACAGCTACCCGCGCCGCGACCTGCTGGTCGTCAAGCGGGTCACCGGCGAGGCCGCCGACGAGTTCGGCGGAGGCCCGTTCACCATCCAGGTGGACTGCACCTTCAACGGAGCGCGGCTGCCGGACTTCCCGCAGGACCTGGTGTTCACCGGCAACGCCACCCAGGCCATCACCGACCTCCCCGTCGGCACCGTCTGCGACGCGGTCGAGACCGTCGACGGCGGCGCCACCCACGTCACCATCAAGGCCCTCAGCTCCACCCGCGTCGTCGCGGACTTCCCCGGACCCAACGGGACGACGCCCGTCGTCGGCTCCCCCCAGTCCGGAGGACAGCCCGCCACCTTCATCGTCACCAACACCTTCGCCACCGGCACCCTGGTGCTCAACAAGAGGACCATCGGACCCGGCGCGGACTACGCCGACCGGCCCTTCCGCTTCCACGTGCTCTGCGACTTCAACGGCCACCCCGGGCTCATCTCCCGTGACGTCGAGCTCCAGCGGCCCGAACTCGAAGCCGAACTGAAGGACCTGCCCGTCGGCGCGGTCTGCGCCGTGACCGAGACGGACAAGGGCGGAGCGGACGGCTTCGCCGAACCGGTGCACACCCTCACCATCAAGGAGGGCACCACCGACCTGGCCACCGCCGCACTGGAGAACCACTTCTCGGCCGGCCGACTGACCCTGCACAAGACCCTCTCCGGCCCCGCCGGGAACAGCAGCTACCTCAAGGACGCCCGGTTCGCGCTGCACGTCATGTGCGAACGCGACGGCCCCAAGGGCACGGTCACCTTCCTCGACCACACCTACACCGTCACCGCCGGCACTCCGCTCACCGTTCCGGTCCCGCTGCCGATCGGGGCCCGCTGCTGGGCCGGGGAACCCCGCGACGGCGGAGCCTTCGCGACCACCGTCGACCACCCCGACGCCCAGCACCCGGCAGTGGTGACCCTGGATCAACCCGCGATCAGCATCACCGCGGACAACGAGTACCGCGAGTCGGCGCTGCACCTCACCAAGATCACTACCGGTTCCGGCCGCGATCGAGCCGCAGGGCTCACCTTCACCCTCGAACTGACCTGCGTCCTGCCCACCAGCCTCGGCACCCCCGACCTCACCCTCGTCGACAAGCGCCGCTACCAGCTGCGTCCCGGACAGACCGTCCAGGTCACCGACCTCGGCTTCACCCTCCCCGCCGGGGCCCGCTGCTACGCCACCGAGCCCGACCACCAGGGCGCCGCCACCGTCACCATCGACCACGGAACCCCGGCCGACGCCGCGGTACTGCCCGCCACCGGCGCCGGGACGATCACTGCCGACAACGACTACACCGGCACGACCCCGCTCCCGGACACCGGCAGCGACCCGCTCCCATGGACCCTTGCCGCGGCAACACTGCTTCTCCTCGGCACCGCGACGGCGCTGCACGTCCGGCGACGCCGGTGAACCCCCAAGCCCCTGTGGGGTCGTAGGCGGCCGGCGCCGGGGCTCCGCACCGTGGCCGGGAGACGCGCGGTGCCGGTGGTGCGGCCCGGCACCGGCCCGCAGGGTCGTCAGTGGCGACCCGGTCACCGTCGCCGCCGGCGACCGCGCCACCGCCGTCGCCCTGTGCCCGACCGGCACCAGGGCCATGAGCGGCGGGTTCGAGCAGGTCGAGAACCAGGTCCCGGCGGGGCGGTGGCGCGCGTACGGCTCGGGCCTCGCTGTTCCGCCGGGGCGGAGCAGCGAGGCCCGGGTGGCGCGGCGACCGGTCAGTAACCGAACTGCTGGATCTGGGTGCCGTCCGGCGAGATCACCCAGCCGGTCCTGGTCGACGGGTCGAGCTGCAGGGTCCGCTCGGTGGCGGCGTTCCAGTCGCCGCCGAACGGACTGACCATGTTCTGGTTGAGCGAGATGAACCCGAAGCCGGGCACCGTCGCCTGCACCTTGCCGGTGGCCGCGTCGAGCACCGCGACCTGGCTGGTGGCGTTGTTGTCGGTGAGCAGCGGCAGGTTGGAGCCGAAGGACTCGGGACCGTTCGGCACCGGCCATTCCACGAGGGCGAGCCCGTTCACGCCGTCGGCCGCGAGGCCTTCGGGCATCTCCTGGCGCAGCGCGGTGGCGGCCGAGCCGGTGAGCGTGCCCTCGGCGACCGTCTGGAGGTCGCTGGTGCAGGAGAAGTTGACGCTGACGGACGAGCATTCGGAGACGTCCAGGTGCCCGGCCTGGTCGGCGGCGGCCGCGTCGATGCAGGGGCGGACACCGGCGGGGGAGGGGGTGACCGTCCCGGACACCGTGTCGACCGCGGCGATGCTGCCGGAGGCGGCGCCGAAGCAGAGCCCCACGTTCTGGGTGAGCAGCACGTCGCCGGTACTGGAATCGACGTTGATCCCGCCGTAGGACGCCGGGCCGACTCCGCTGGTGTCGGCGTCCACGGCGGCCTTGAGCTGCCCGGTGCCGAGGTCGATCTCCAGCACGGTGTCGGCGTGCGTCGTGGCGCCGTAGCTGAGGAAGTCGGCCAGGTGGTGGACGGCGTCGACGCGGCCGCCCATCACGTCCAGATACTGCTTCGGGTCGAGGACGACCTGCCCGACCTCCTTGCCGGTGCGGGTGTTCCAGGTCTCCAGCGTGGTGTCGCCGGTGCTGCCGTTGGCGTGGATGAGTTCCACCGCGTCGAGTGCGCCGTCGACGCCGACGACGTCGTACACGGACCGCGGGTCGGTGTCCTCGGTGATCGGCGAGCCGTAGCTGCCGGTCGACGGGTCGTAGGGCAGCACCTGCGCGGAGCCGTCGGGTTCGTCCACCGCGACGACCGAGTCGGGGCCGGCCATGGCGAAGCTGCGCGCGATCCCGCCGTTCGGAATCACGCCGTCGTCGATGTCGAGCATCGACGTCGGCGAGGCCTGCCCGATGACGTTCCCGGCTGCGTCGACGGCGAGTACCCGCAGGCTGTAGTGGAGCGAAGTCCGCAGTCCCAGGGACAGCGCGTCCAGGCTGAGCCTGCCGCTGGCGCCTGCGTACTGGTGGAAGAGCGACGATCCGGTGTCCACGCCGTCGTTGTCGCGTTGATCGCCGTAGGGATTGGAGAAGGTGTACCAGGAGCCGAGCACGCTCGGTGCCGGGGCGGCGGCTTCGAGCTCAACGCCTGCGGCGGCCTCGCCGTGCGTGCCGCGCACCTTCGACACGTCGTAGGAGAGCTCGAACTTCGGGTTCTCCCGGGTGACGGCGACCTCGTGCGCGTTGGTCGGGGCGCCTGCGGTGCCGAGCAGCGGCGCGGCAGGACGGTCCGCCACGGACGCGGGGCCCTTCACGAGTATCGAGGTGAACTCGCCTGATGTGTACAGCTTGCCGTCATAGGTGTTCTGACCGATGCCGATGCCGTAGATGCCCGCACCGTCGTCGAACACCGAGGCCGGGATCGTCACCGTGCCGGTGAGGCCGGTCAGGTCGACCTGGTAGGCGGGCGTGAACAGCTGCGCGAGCAGCGGGTTCCAGTGGCTGACCGTGGAGACCATCAGCTGCGGGTCGGACAGGTGGGAGCCGGCCACGTGCGAGAGGTCGTAGGAGACGGTCACGCTCGAACCCTCGTTCACCGACGACGGTGCACTGGGCGCGGGCGCCTCCACGTACTGGCCGTTGCTCGCGCCGAACGAAAGCTCGCCCGCCTGCGAGGTCAACAGCCGGCCGTGGTCGAACACCTCGTAGGTGTAGCCGACCGTGCGCCCGGCCGTCGCCACCACCGGGTCGTCGGCTGCGGTCAGCAGGGCCGTGGGCGTGGCGCGCACGGCGGGGGTCTGCGAGCGGAACGTCGTCCGGCCGACCTTCACGGCGTACGACATCCCGGGCGCGTCCGGGTCGGCGCCGGTCAGGTCGGCGGCGAACAGCACCGGTCCGGCCAGGCCCTCGCCGGTCGTGCCTGGCCCCTGGAGGTCGATCGACGCCGGGTCCGTGCTCATGCTGTACTCGCCGCCGAGATCGCCGAGGATCTCGTGGTGCTCGATACCGATCCGGGCGATCCCCACGCGGCCGCGGTCCGCCGCGTCGGCCGGTGCGGCGCCGCGGTAGTGGCCCGCGGCCAGCTCGGCGTCGACGGCGGCGGTGAGGTCGACCTGGGCGCCGACATTGAGCCGCTGGTCGATCTGGCCCGGTGTGTCGACCCGCCGACCGGTCCGTTCGAGCAGGTCGCGGACCTGTGCCGGGCTCAGGCTCCGGCCGGTCAGCCGCGCGGACTGCAACAGCACGGCCGCGCTGGCCGCGATCTCCGGCGCGGCGGCCGAGGTGCCGCCGGTGTACTCGACGCCCACCGACTCGGCGGTGCTCCCGTCGTGGACGAAGGCCGCGATGCCGTCGCCCGGTGCCGACAGGTCGACCCGGCTGCCGAAGCCGGAGGAGTAGTCGCCGGAGCCGCTGATCCGCGTCGCGGCATAGACGCCGTTCGGGCCGGAGTCGCCGGCCACGAACGTGTCGTCGAGCGTCGTCGCTCCGGCGGCGATGGCGCCGCTGTCCAGGACCTGCGTCGGCGCCGTGGACTCCTGGTCGTCGTTGATGTTCGTGGCCCGGGACGCGTCGTGCGTCACATCCGTCGCGGTCGACCCCCCGTCGGGGCCGATGGCGGCCGGGGTGAAGGTGCGGGTGCCGTCGTTGGCCGCGATGACGACCGTGATGCCGAGCCGGTGCACGATCGAGGCGACCGTGGCCTCGATGAGCGGGTCGTCCTCCAGGTAGCGGCCGGGGAACCCGGTGGTGTCGGTGCCCCAGCCGAGCGAGGCCGTGATCACGTTCGGGTGCGGGTTCTGCTGCGCCGCGGCCATCAGCGCGGAGGCGATCCCGGCGCCGCTGGGGTCGCTGGGCACGACGAGCCGGTACCGGGCGCCCGGCGCGATGCCGAGCAGGTCGCTCACGCCGGAGCCGGTGGCGCCGGGGCGCTGGTCGCCGTCCGGCAGCGGCGCCATGACGGAGAAGTCGAGCAGCACCTCGCCGTCCGAGGGGTCGTCCCCCTCGACCGAGCCGACCGGGTTCAGGACGCCGCTGTCATCGGAGGTGTACGTCGGGATCAGCGGCATCGACGGGATGTCGAGGTAGCGCTGGCCGTTCCGGACGACGGTGGTCGGGCCGTCGGCGGCGACCTCGGGATCGTGCATCGAGGAGTCGGTCAGGTCGCCGACGGAGACATTGGTGATGATCTCGCCGGTGCCGGGCAGCTGGCCGTAGTCCTTGTCGAGGGTCGCGTACGCGCCGAGCGCGTCGACGCCGCCGGAGTTGAGCATCGCCTGCAGCGAGGTCGAGACCGCGTAGTTGGTCGGCAGGCCGGCCGCGGCCGCGGCCGACGTGGTCGCGGCCGGGACCCGCGCGGATACCGCCGCGGCCGGGACCGGCGTCGCGGCGGTCTGCATGGATGAGGCGTATTCGTCGGGCATCGCGTAGGCGACGCCCGGGGCCTTCGCCAACTTGGCTGCGTCGCTCTGTGTTTCGGCGGCGTCGGGACGGCCGGCGAGCTGCAGCAGGTAGCGGCCGCCGCCCTGGGCACGCGCGGAACTGCCGTGCGGCGCACCGGCCGTGCCCAGCACGGAGCCGAGGCTGTGGCCGGGGGCCAGGCCGAGCAGGACCTCGCCGGGGACGACGCCGACGCGGCCGACGGTCTTCTGTGTCAGTGGGCTGCCGCCGAGCGGCGTCGTGACGGTTCCCCGTTCCGCGTTGGCGGCTGCGGCCTGCGCGGCCGTGACGGTGCTGCGGGCCGGCAGCGGTACTGCGGCGTGGGCGGCGCTCGCGCCGGTGAGCGGCGCGGCGAGCGCGACCGTCAGCGCGGCGCCGAGCACCGCACAGCGACCGGCTGGTTTCCTACTCGTCATTACACTCCTTGCCTTACAACTGAGTTGTCCGGTCACGGTGCCAGCAGCCCGACTACTCGCTCAATGCATCGGCGTTGACCAGAATTGGCCATGGCGTAAGCTCGTCACGCAAAGCGGGGAGCCGCTTTGCCGGAGGAGGGCGAAATGCTGGAGGCGGTCGGGCTTTCGGCCGACGAGGTCGCGATGTACCAGGCTCTGGTGACCCGGCCAGGTGCGGGTGCCGCGGAACTGGCCGACGCCTGCGGGCTGTCGTCGTCCGACGCGGAGGCGCTGCTGCGCCGTCTGGTGCGCGCCGGGCTGGCCGTGGCGGCGTCGACCGGCGGCGAGGACTTCGAGGCCGTGGCGCCGGAGTCTGCCCTGGACTCGCTGATCAGCCGCCAGGAGCGGCGGCTGATCGAGGCGCGCTCCGAACTGGCCCGACTCGGCCGGCTGTTCCGGGAGGCCGGCGCCGCGACCGACCCCGGCTCGGTGCGCGTGATCAGCGGCGCCGCCGCGATCTCACAGCACGTCAACAGACTGCACGCGTCGGCGCGCGACCGGGTGCGCTCGTTCGACCGTCCCCCTTACGTCCAGCGGCCAGGAGAGAATCTGCCACGTCAGCGGCGGCGGCAGCTCGACGGGGTGGTCTACCGGACCATATACAGCCACGACGCGCTGGCCTGGCCCGGACGGTTCCGGGAGGACATCCTGGCCAGCTGCGAGTCGGGCGAGCAGGCGCGCGTTCGCGCGGACCTGCCGACGAAGCTGCTCATCGTGGACGAGGACGCGGCGGTGATGTCCGTGGCGGTGGACGAGGCGGTGGCGCAGACGGCGTTCGTCATCCATTCGTCCTCGATCCTCGCCGTACTGATTGCTCTGTTCGAGCACGAATGGTCGCGGGCCGTGCCGCTGGTGGCGTCCGCCAACGACACCTCTCGGGACGCCGAGCCGACGGTCGGGGCCGCGGGTGCCGGGCAGGGGCCCGACGAGCAGACGCGCGCGTTGCTCTGCCTGCTCGCCGGCGGGCTCACCGACGATTCGGTGGCGCGGACGCTCGGCTGGTCCGCACGCACCACCCAGCGCCGCATCTCCGCGCTGATGCGCGAACTGGGCGTGTCGACCCGGTTCCAGGCCGGCGCCGCCGCGCGCGACCGCGGCTGGCTCTGAGGCCGGCGGTCAGCCGGAACGCGACGGCGCGGGAGACGGTGCGGGAGCGTGGGCCGCTCATGGGCGCTCCGGCTGCGCGTGGCGCCGCAGCACTCGGTCGACGAGTTCCCCGGCCGCGCCCAGGTACTCCTCGGGGGCCAGGAGGTCCTCGACGGTGACGCCGTCCGGCAGCTTGTCCAGCAGGTCCTGCTGTTCCTTCAGGACTTCCGCGAACGTGGGTCCACCGGCAGCGCTCCGGCGTGCGCACTCCGCCAGCAGCCGTTTGGCCTCAGCCTTGCCCAGCAGCGGCGCGAGCGCGACATTGAGCCGCTCGGAGACGATGGATCCGCCGGTGAGGTGCAGGTTGCGGCGCAGGTTCTCGGGGAACACCTCCAGGCCTTCGGCGAGTTCGGCGGCCGTGTGCGCCGCTCCTGACGCCAACCGGAGCACCTCACGCAGCGGCTGCCACTCGGCGTGCCAGGCGCCGGGCGCCCGCTCGTCCTCGGCCAGCATGCTCTGAGCCAGCACCGAGGCGTAGGCGGGTAGTTGGCGGGAAGCGGTCACCACCAGGGTCGCCAGCACCGGGTTGCGCTTCTGCGGCATCGCCGAGGACACCCCCCGACCGCCGGCCGGCGGTTCGCCGACCTCGCCGACCTCGGTACGGGACATTCCCTGCACGTCCAGGGCGAACTTGCCCAGCACCCCGGTGACGGCGCTGAGGGTCCAGCCGATGTCGCACATCGGGATCCGCAGGCTGTGCCAGGGCGCGTCAGGCTCGCGCAGCCCCAGTTCGGCGGCGAACCGCGCGGCGAGTTCGATCCCGTGGCCGGGACCGGAGCCTTCGGCGGCAGTTCCCCGGGCGTACTCCTGGTAGGCCGCCAGCGTTCCGGCCGCGCCGCCGAGTTGGGCCGGCAGGCCGGCGGTGGTGCTCCGGACCCGGTCCGAGGCGTCGAGCACGGAACCCAGCCAACCAGCCGCCTTCAGCCCGAAGGTGGTGGGCACCGCGTGCTGGGCCAGGGTGCGCGCGGCCATCGGCGTCGCACGGTGCTCCCGGGCCAGGGCAGCCAGTGCGGCAGCCACCCTGGACAGGTCCCGCTCGATCCGGGTCAGGGTCCGTGCCGCCAGCAGCATGGCCGCTGAGTCCAGGATGTCCTGGCTGGTGCTGCCGAGATGCACGTGCTCGGCGGCAGGCGGGTCAACGGCGGCCACCGCCGCGGTGAGTTCCTGGACCAGGACCACCACGGGGTTGGCGGCACCGCGAGACCGCTGGGCGAGTGCCACGACGTCGATCCGGGTCGACCGCGCGCCTCGGGCGATGGCGTCCGCCGAACCCGCCGGGATCACCCCGAGCGAGGCCTGGGCTCTGGCCAGAGCGACTTCGACCTCCAGCATCGCGGCGACCCACGCCTCGTCGCTCAGGCCCGCGAGCGCCTCGGTGCCCGCCCAGACCGGGGCGAGCAGCCCCGCATCGACGCCGGCTCCGTCGTACCGGCAGTCGTTCTGATCGCTCATGCCTGCAGTCCTCTTTCCACCTGCTGTACCGTTCGATTCACAGGGTGACACGGGCCCGCACCTTCGGAACGGGCCGCCGGCCGAGTTCGACGGACAGGCAGGCCCGGGCGATCGCGTCGGCATCGCCGAGGATCACCGAGTCGACGCCGGGGCGGACACCGGCCGCAGTGGCCCAGTGAACCGTCTCGGTGGGCACGCCGAAGGCGAAACGGTACGGGTGGGCCTGCCCGGTCAGGTCCACCAGCCGACAGGGGCGCGGGGTGACCATCAGTCCGCCGGTCTCCACCTGGCCGTCGGCGCCGGTCGGGATCAGGTAGGGCCGACAGGCCCCGCGCGCCAGCAGGTCCCGGACCAGCGGGTCGGCAGTGCCCCGGACGTCCGGTTCCGGAAGCCTGGCCTCGATGAGCGAGGCCACCTCGGTCGCCGACCCGGGCACGGCGGTGGAGTTGACGGTGAATCCGTCCGCCGAGGGGACGACCCGCATGCCCGGCCCCACCATCCGGACCACCCCGGCCTCGACGAGCGCGATCAGCTCCGCAATTCGGCGGGGCGGCGGTCCGATGGAGACGAACGCGTTCAGCGGGGTGTACCAGGACTGGAGTTCGTCCCGGTAGGAGTCGCCGGTGATCCCGCCGTGGTCCACCACCAGGCGCACCTCGTTGCGCAGGTCGCGCATCACGTCCAGGGCTGCCTTCAGGGGGCCGTCGACATTGCCGCGCCGCGACTCGGCGAGGTCGTGCCTCAGATAGTCGAGCAACCAGTCCTGATAGGCGAGCGGGGCTTCGAACGTCCGGTCGCCGTAGGGTCGGGCGATGCGTTCCCAGTCCCACCGGTCGTTCCGCCCGACCCCGAACCGGCTGAGGAGCCGTTCCGCCGCAGGCCCGCCCACGGGCAGGTCGGAGTACTCGCGCAGGAAGGCACCGGCCTCGTCCCCGGAGAGCCGTTCGGACAGCAATGCGTGGTAGTAGACGCCGGTGACCTCACTGCTGATCAGTGGCCAGATGTGTCGGGAGAACTCGATCTGTTCGCCCGCCTGGCGCCGCTCCCGCAGTTCGGTGATCCTTTCGGGGGTGAGCAGTCCCGGTCGGTGTCGACCGGACACGCCCTTCTGGTTCTCGCCGCGCGAGTGGTACGGAATGCCTCGCCGCGACCCGGCCAGAACCAGGGGTTCCCGGCCCGAAGGACGGTAGCGCAGTTGCCCGTCCTCCCGGTGGAAGCTGCCGCCACGCCCGACGGTCAGCAGGGTCAGGTAGTCGAAGAAGTTGAGCCCAAGGCCGCGCAGGGCGACCCGCTCTCCGGGGGCGATGGGCTCCAGGTCCGCCTCGGCCGGGTTGGTCGGCGGCAGGTAGTTCACCCCGAGCGCGCGGGCGTGCTGCTGAAGGGCGTGTTCGTCGGCGCTCGGCAGGATGTCCAGGTGGCCCTGCGCCAGCACCACGCAGTCCAGTCGGAGCGAGGTGCCGTCGTCCAGCGCGACGAGCTGCGAGCCGTCCTCGGTCTCGGTCAGGCTCACCGCGCTGTTGCGGTGCAGCTGGAAGCTGACCCGGCCCGGCGCCGTGCGGACCAGGCGATCCAGTACCCACACCAGGTAGCAGCCGTAGAAGGCCCGGGAGGGGTAGGAGTCCGGGCCGAGCGCCAGGGCCTCCGCACGCACCCACTCCGGCACGGAGTCGAAGGGCTCCATCAGAAGGACGAACTTCGCCCACTCGTACAGACTCGGCCCCGGGCAGATCGGGCCCTGACAGGTCACACTCGCGTCGGTGAACATCGTCACCTGCGATGCCACGGTGTTCATCAGGAGCTCCACCGGTTGGGTGGTCCGCCAGACCCGTCCGCCACTGCCCAGGTACGGATCCATCACGTGGATCACGACCTGCTGTCGGAAGTCCTCGGCGTTCGCGGTCACCCGCTCGACCACGGACAACCCTCGGGGACCGGCTCCGATCACGCCGATCGTCCTGATTCGATGCTCCGCCGCAACCACTTTCTTCTCCCGGTCCGCCCCTGGTCCCATTCACTGGGCTGTCTACGCGGTCATGTGCGGCCCGCACACACCCGCATGCCGTCCGCTCAGGTCACTGCATCCCCGCCGCCGGCCATCGCTCGGATCCGGGACGCCCGGACCCGGCTGCGGAGCGTCCCCGACGGGAGCCGTGCAGCGAGGTCCGGGCCGGACCCCGGTGGTCACGGCCGGCAGGGGGCGTCAACGCCGGTTCGCCCGAGGGTTCGGACGCGGCCGGGAGCACCGTGTACGGCAGCGGGTCGAAGCCGTTGAAGCCCTGGGTGAGGTAGCTGACCGCGTAGGCGCCGCTGGAGAGGATCCACACGGGGTCGCCGGAGGCCACCGCCAGCGGCACCGGTACCCGGCCGGTCGCGTGGCCGTGCGGGAACGCGTCGTCGCTGTCGCAGGTCGGGCCCGCCACCACGGCCGGGACGTACTCCGGGTCCGGGTGGGTCGGGAAGACCAGTCGGTACTGCAACTGGTCCATCTCGTAGAGCCCGTTGAACTTGCCGCAGCTCAGATAGAGCCAGTGCTGCCGCTCGCCGTCCAGCTGCTGACGGGAGGTCAGCCGGTAGACGTGGGCCCGGATCGCGCCCTGGTCGGCGACCAGGTGGCGGCCCGGCTCCAGAACGAAGTCGAGCTCGCCGCCGTGCAGTCGGCGCAGTCGGACGAGGCCCTGCCGAACGGTCCGGAAGATCTCGTCGAGCGGCGGGACGAGGGCGGTGCCGTGCCGGTCGAGGTACCCCAGGGCGGGCAGGCCGCCGCCGAGATTGATGTGGTCGAGCCTGATCCCGTGCTGCCCGAGGTCGACCAGCACGTCGCCGAGCAGCTCGAAGGCCGCCGTCCAGGCCTCGGAGGTCAGCTGCTGCGAACCGACGTGCACCGAGAGCCCGGCGGGGGTCAGCCCGGCCTGCCGGGCGGCCGTCAGCACCTGGACGGCGTCCGCCGCCGAGCAGCCGAACTTGCGGCTCAGCCCCCAGAGCGCGCCGTCGCCGCTGGTGGCGAGCCGGCAGAACACCCGGGATCCGGGGGCGTGCTCGGCGATCGCGGTGATGTCCGCGAGGCTGTCGGTGGCGAAGTCCCGGATGCCCAGGCGGTAGGCCGCGGCAATGCCCTGGTCCGATTTGACGGTGTTGCCGTAGTGCACCCGGCCGACCGGTACGCCGGAGCGCAGGGCCTGACCGATCTCGTTCGGGCTGGCAGCGTCGAAACCGGCTCCGAGCGCGGTCAGTTCGGCCAGCACCTCGTCCACCGGGCAGGCCTTGATGGCGAACCGGACTGCGATGCCCGGCAGTTCGTCCAGTAGGGCGGCGTAGCGGCGGGCGATCCCGGCCAGATCGTAGAATATCCGGTCGTCGGTGGAGGCTGCCAGGGCGGAGCGCAGTGCGGGAGCGAGGGGGTGGAGTTCGGATTCCCGGTTCACCGGGCCGGTCCCTGGTCGCCGACGGCCCGCTCGACCACGGCCTGGCCGTGGGTCTGCCGGTGCTCGAAGCCCGGTTCGGAGAGGACGCCCAGCAGCCCGGTGGTGCGGATCTCCCGCAGTGCGGTCCGGGCCGGGAAGGTCACGCCGTCCGTGCTGACGTACGGGCGGGCGGCGGCTCGGTGGTGGTACAGGTGGTCCGTGGGCATGCGGTCACTCCCAGGTGCGGGCGTCGCGAGGGCAGGGGGCTACTTCATGACTGCGCGCAGGGCGTGGCGCAGTTGGTCGCGGTGCGGTTGCAGGGCACGGTCGAGCCCGGGGGCGAACGGCAGCACGGCGCCGTCCGGCCGGGTGATCCGCCGGGGCGGGGCGACCAGACGCATCTCCTCGGCTGCGGTGGCGAGGACTTCGGCGCCGATGCCGCAGCTCCGGTTGGAGTCGTCGATGACGACGAGGCGTCCGGTGCGTTCCAGCGAGGCGGCCAGGGCGGTCCAGTCGAAGGGGTGGAGGGTGCGCGGGTCGAACACCTCGACGGAGATCTCGGCGGCGAGCTCCTCCGCGACGGCCAGTGCGTCGTGCACCAGGTGGCCGACGGCGACCACGGTGACGTCGGTGCCCTCGCGGTGGATCCGGGCCGAGCCCAGCGCGACCGGCGCCAGCTCCCAGGTGACGGTTTCGCGCACCGGCAGGGCGGCGGCCGGGGCGAACACGACCACCGGGTCCGGGTCGGCGATCGCCGACCGCAGCAACCCGTAGGCGTCGGTGGGGGTGGCCGGCACGACGGTCTTCATCCCGGCGTGGGCGAAGAGGCTGTACGGGTGGTCGGAGTGCTGTCCGGCCCAGCCGTCCCGGGAGCCGGAGCCCGGCACCAGGCAGGTGAGCGGGACACCGGTCTGGCCACCGGTCATCAGGGAGAACTTGTGGGCCTGGTTGACGAGTTGTTCGAAGACGAGGAAGAGCAGCGAGGGGATCTGGAACTCGATCACCGGCCGCCGTCCGGTCAGCGCGGCCCCGATGGCCATCGAGGTGAAGGCCTGCTCGGAGAGCGGGGTGTCGACGATCCGGCCGGGGCCGAAGCGGTCGAGCAGGTTGAGGGTGGGGCCGGCCATGCCGGCGCCGATGTCCTCGCCGAAGACGCAGACCGCCGGGTCCTGCTCCAGGGCGTCGGCGAGCGCCCGGTTGAGCGCCTTGGTGTAGGAGAGCCTCATGCCGTGCTCCCCGCCCTCGGTCGCAGCCCGTCGGCGTAGAGGTGGTCCAACGCCCCTTCTGCTCGCGGGTGTTCGGAGTCGAGGGCGAACCGCTGCGCGGCGTCCAGCTGTTCGGCCACCGAAGCGTCCAACTGCTCGGCGAGGCCGTGCGGCAGGAGTGCCGCGGCGCGCGGCAGCGGGTCGAGGCCGCGCCAGTCGGCGATCTCCTCCGGGGTGCGGTAGTGCAGTTTCATCAGCCGTTCCATGGTGTGGTGCCCCTCGAAGCGGTAGGTGCGGCATTCGAGGAAGCCGGGACCGCCGCCGGCGGCGGCCCGGTCGACGGCCTCGGCCGCCGCCGCGCGGACGGCCTCGGTGTCCATCCCGTCCACCTCGACGGCGGGGATCCCGAAGGCGGCGGCCCGGCCGGTGGCGCTGCCGGCCACGGCGGTGGCGGCCGGCAGCGTGGTGGCGTAGCCGTTGTTCTCGCAGACGAACAGCACCGGCAGCCGCCACATCGCGGCCAGGTTGAAGGACTCCAGCAGGACGCCCTGGTTGAGTGCGCCGTCGCCGAAGAAGGCGACGGCCACCCGGTCCTCGCCGGCCTGCCGGGCGGACCAGGCGGCGCCGACCGCGATCGGGCCACCGGCGCCGACCATGCCGTTGGCGCCCAGGATGCCGAGCGAGAAGTCGGCGGCGTGCATCGAGCCGCCCCGGCCCTTGTTCAACCCGCCGATGCGGCCGAGGAGTTCGGCCAGCAGGCGGTCCGGGGCCGCGCCCTTGGCGAGCACATGGCCGTGGCCCCGGTGGGTGGAGGTGATCCGGTCCTGCGGGCGCAGTGCGGCGCAGACGCCGACCGCCACCGCCTCCTGCCCGATGTAGGGGTGGATGCCGCCGGTGATCGCCCCGGACTTCACCAGCCCGAGCGCGAGTTCCTCGAAGCTGCGGATCAGCCGCAGCATCCGGTAGCGCGCGGCGGGGGAGCCGAGGCCGTCGGGGACGGGGTGGGCGGGGCCGGTCACGGGGTGCCCCGCCAGACCGTGGGGCAGATCTCGGGGTCGGCGTAGTCGGGGCGGCCGTCGGCGGTGCGGCGGACCACCGCGTCGTGGTTGTAGGAGGCCGGGGTGCCGTCCGGGCGGGTGGCGGGACGGTACTGGTTGGCGCCGTCCTGCAGGTGCAGCGAGACGGCCCGGCGCGGGGTGTCGGCCAGGTTGGCGCCGCTGCCGTGGTAGGTGCGGCAGTGGTGGAAGCTGACGTGCCCGCGCGGGATGACGACGGGGATCTTGCGCACCTGTGCGCCGTTGTGGGCGGCGTTGGCGGCGAGGACCGACTCCAGCTCGGAGCGGTCGCGCCGGGCGAAGTGCCGGGTGGTGTCCTCCCCGGAGGGGAGCTCCTGCCAGCGGTTGCTGCCGTCGACCATGGTGATGGTGCCGTTCTCCACCCCGCAGCCGTGGAAGGGGATGAAGGCGGTCAGCATGTCGTCCGAGGACGAGGTGTGCCAGTAGTGCTTGTCGAAGTGCCACGGCACCTGGTTGGAGGGCTCGTCGGGCACGGGCGGCTTGAGGATCAGGGTCGACTGGAAGACCCGGATCTCCGCGGTTCCGGCGAGCAGCGCGGCGACGGCGCCGACCAGGGGCTTGCGCAGGATCTCGCCGATCGCGTCGCTCTCGTAGTGGACGTAGTCGTTGTGCCGCTGGACCGCTCCGTGCGAGGGCTCCCAGGAGGCCAGGTTCGGCGGCCGGACGGCGAGGGTGCGGTCGCGGTGGCCTTCGTAGTACTTGTCACTGGCCGCCTGGAGCGTGTCGAGCTCCTCGTCGGTGAACAGCCGTTGGGACAGGTACCAGCCGTGCTCGCGGTAGCCGGCCACCTCCTCCGGCGTGGGCAGCAGGGCGTGCTCGGCCCGGGTCAGGACGAACTCGGGTGCGGTGGTCATGGGGTGCTCCTCCTCGGCGGGCGGACCCGTCGGACGGACTGGTCGGGTCGGCGGGTCAGACGGAAGCGGCGGCGCGCCGGCGCTCGACGGCCTCGTAGAGGGCCTTGATGTTGGCGGTGCCGAAGGTGCCTGCGCCCTGGCGCTCGATCAACTCCAGGAAGAAGGTCCGCCGGGGGTGGGTCGAGCGGGCGAAGATCTGGAACAGCTGGCCACCGTGGTCCTGGTCGACCAGGACGTCCAGCTCGCGCAGCGTCTCCACCGGGATCGCGGTGCCGCCGAGCCGCTCGGCCAGGCCGTCGTAGTAGGCGCCCGGGGTGCTGAGGAACTCGATGCCGTGCGAGCCGGCGCTACGGACGGCGGTGGCGATGTCGCCGGTGCGGAACGCCAGGTGCTGGACGCCCGCGCCGTCGTGGTCCGCGAGGAAGGTGTCGATCTGGCCGGGCCGGCGGCTGGTGTCCGGTTCGATCAGGGTGAAGGTGACGTCCCCGGAGGCGCTCTGCACCACGCAGGAGTCCATCGCCTGCTCGCCGACCTCGATGTACTCGCTGAAGATCCGGTGGAGGCCGAGCGCGGCCTCGCAGAACCGGACGGCCTCCGCGAGCTGCCCGGCGGGCACGCAGATGGCGGCGTGGTCGAGGGCCTCCAGCAGTTCGCCGCCGGTGCGGGCCGGAGCCTCCGGCAGCGGGACGAACCGCAGCGCGGTGTCGCCGAAGCCGACGATCAGCCGGTCGGCCCGGTCCAGGACCACGGCGCCGTGCCGCTCGGCCCGCTCCAGCACGGCCTGCGGGTCGGTGCAGCCGAGCGCCAGCGCGGCGACGCCCTCGCCGTGCCGCTCGACGTAGCGGGCCACCGGATGGTCGCTGTTCCCGCTGGACCGGAGCCGCAGTCGGATGCTGCCCTGGTGGAGGTGCACGGTCTGCACCCCGGGCGTCGACTCGGGCTGGTCGGTGTCGCGCAGGAAGCCGAAGCCGGTCTGGAGCTCGGCGGCGGTCTGCGCGGCGTCCGCGCAGTGGTACTCGACACTGGTGATCGTCTGTATCAACAACTTGGCTCCTGACATAAGGAGTTGAGAGAGAATGGAGGAGGCGTGGCGGCCTATCTGACGGCGCGGGTGGGCGTCGGCCCGAAGACCAGGCTGGTGTTGTGGCCGCCGAACGCGAAGGCGTTGCTCAGCGCGGCCCGGAGCTCGGCCGGGCGGGCGGCGCCGCGGACGTGGTCCAGGGCGCACACCGGGTCGGGCTGGTCCAGGTTGACGGTGGGTGGGAGCAGGCTGCGGGCCACGGCCAGGGCGGTGATCGCGGCTTCCACCGCTCCGGCCGCGCCCAGCAGGTGGCCGGTGGCGCCCTTGGTGGAGCTGACGGCGGGCCGGTGCTCGCCGAACACCGCGTTGAGCGCCGCCGATTCGGCGACGTCGCCGAGTTTGGTGGCGGTGCCGTGCGCGTTGACGTAGCCGATGTCGGATGCGGCCAGGCCGGCGCTGGCGAGGGCCGTGCGCATGGCGTCGGCCGCGCCCTCGCCGTCCGGGCGGGGCATGGTCGGGTGGTGGGCGTCGGTGGTCGAGCCCCAGCCGATCAGCTCGGCGTAGCCGCCCGCGCCCCGGGCGTCCGCGTGCTCGGCGCTCTCCAGGATCAGGACGGCGCTGCCCTCGCCCAGGACGAACCCGTTGCGGCGGAGGTCGAACGGTCGGCTCGCCTGCGTCGGGTCGTCCCAACCCTGGGCCAGTGCACGGGCGTTGGTGAAGGCGGCGGCGATCGTCGGATGCAGCGGGGACTCGGTCCCGCCGCACACCACCACGTCGGCGTCGCCCGCCCGGATCAGCCGCAGCCCCTCGGCCACCGCCTGGGCGCCGGCCGCGCAGGCCGTCACGATCGCGGTGCTGTGGCCCCGGATCCCGTGCTTGATCGCCACCCGGGCCGTCGCCATGTTGGAGAGCATCCCCGGCAGCAGGTACGGGCTGACGGCGGGACGGCCGCGTTCCAGCCGGCCGTGCGACTGCTGCTCGTAGGTCTCCAGGCCGCCGCCGCCGGTGGCCAGCACCACGGCGGTGCGGCGGGCGTCCACGTCGCGGCCGACCACCAGTCCCGCGTCGGCCAGGGCATCGTCGGCGGCGGCCAGGGCCAGCAGCACGAAGCGGTCGACGCAGCGGGTCTCGGTCGGCGGCAGCACCTCCCGCCCGTCGATGTGCGGGGCGATCCCGGCGGCGGGCAGCCAGCCGTGCGCGGCGTGGCCCTCCGGCACGGCGACGATGCCGCTGCGCCCGGCGGTCAGCGCCTCGAAGACCTCGCCCGGCTTGCGGCCCAGCGGGGTGACCAGGCCCATCCCGGTGACGACGGCGCCCGGCCGGCTCGGGGTCCGGCTGACGGTCCGGCTCATCGGACGCCCGCCGGGGCGAGGTGGCGCTCGCGCAGCAGGACCTTGCGGACCTTGCCGGTCGGGCCGAGCGGGAGGTGGTCGTCGCCGACCACCAGGACCGAGCGAACGGTGGCGGCGGTGTGCTCGTCGAGCGCGGCGAGGACCTCCGCGGTGCGGTCGGCGGCCGGGTCGGCGCCGTCCGCGAGGGTCAGCAGCACGTCGGTGACCACGCGGTGGCCGTCCTTCACCGCGACGACCGTGCAGTCCAGGACCCCGGGGACGCGGGCCAGTACCCGCTCCTCGGACATCGCGGTGTACAGCCGCCTGCCGTCGCCCAGGTCGACCGAGTCCACCAGCCGGTCGACGTGGTAGTAGAAGCCCTCCTCGTCCCGGTACATCAGGTCGCCGGTGAGGAAGCGGCCGCGCAGCCGGGTGCGGTAGGTGCCGACCGAGTCGTTCCAGTAGCCGGGCGCCAGGGTCGGGGAGGCGGTGGCGAGTTCGCCGACCTCGCCGGGGCCGAGCGGCTCGCCGTCCGGGCCGACCACCTCGCAGTCCACGAAGGTGTGCGGACGGCCGACGCAGCGGCCGTACTTCTCGGTGCCGGGGGCGTGGGTGATGAAGAAGTGCGAGTGGCCCATCTCGGTCGAGCCCAGGCCGTCGACGAACACCGAGCCCGGCTCGCGGCCGCGGCCCTGGCGGGTGACGGTGTCGCGCGAGCCGGTGGCGATCAGCCGGCGGATGTGCGCCTCGTGGGCGCAGTCCCCGGTGTTCCACCACAGCGCGATCGTGTCGAGCCTCCGGGTGCTCAGGTCGTGGCGGGCGAGGTCGGCCCAGGTGACGGCGAAGCCGATCACGCCGCGCGGACCCCAGCTCTCGATGGCGTCCAGCACGCCGTCGCCGGACTGCTTCGAGAGCAGGGCGAGTTCGCCGTGCGTACTGAGGGCGAAGTTCACCGCGATCAGGGTGGCCGCGTGCGGGGCGGGCAGGGCGCTGAGCATCCGGTCCGAGCCCTGCGGGCGCGGCAGCGTGGCACGGTGGCGGAGCGCCGCGTACAGGCTGGCGTGCGAGTGCACCACGGCCTTGGGGATCCCGGTGGTGCCGGAGGAGTGGGTGATCGCCACCGGGTCGTCCGCCGAGTGCCGGTACGGCTCGGGCGCCGCGTCCGGGTCGCCGGAGCCGAGCTCGGAGGCGTCGGCGAGCACCGGGGCCGCCGGGTCGTGCCCGGCCAGCTGGTCCCGGTGCTCGGGGTCGGTGAGAATGCCGACGGCGCCGAGGCGGGCGATGTAGCGGGCCGCTCGCTCGCCCTCCACCCCGGGGTTGAGCAGCGCCGGGATCGCACCGAGCCGGACCAGCGCCAGGAAGGACAGGACGTGGTCGGCGGCGGCGGTCGCGTACACCACCACCGGGTCCCGACGGCCGACTCCGAGGGCGTGGAGCGCGGCCGCCCGGGCCCGGACGGCGCGGTCGACCTCGCGCAGGGTGAACGGCTCCCAGGAGGCGTGGTCGTCCACCGCGGTGTCGAAGGTCAGCAGCGGCTCGTCGAGACCGATGCCCAGGGCGATCCTGCTGGTCAGCACGTTTCCTGCGCCGACGTCCGGGTCGCCCGCCAGGAGGCTGCGGATACTGCGGATGCTCACGGTGATGGATCCCTCCCATGGCGCTGGCCATGCGGGTGCGGTGTGCGTGGATGTGCGGTCACGGGGCGCGCCGGTGGGGCGCGGGGGTCAGCCGGCGGCGACCAGGACGGCGGTGGCATGGTCGGTGCCCCCGGCCGGTTCGGCCTGCTCCGCGGCGATGACCAGGACCTGTTCGGCATCGCCGTCGGCGACCAGCAGGGTGGCCAACTCCAGTGCGTCGGCCGGGATCCGGCCGGGCGGGGAGGCCTTCCGGGGGCTGATGGCGACGAGCGGGCCGGTCAGCCCCCAGCGGGCGGCGATGTGCCCGAGGACCGCGTTGGGGTTGGACTGGAAGAACAGCAGCGGCGGCATCCGGCGCCCGGAGGCGGCGGCGGTGTCGATGGCCAGTGCGGTGGCGCGGTCGCCTCCGGCGCTGGCCAGGACCAGCCCGGTGCGGTCGCCCTTCCGCTCGGGTCGGGCGTGGTGCCGGGTGAGGCAGAGCTCGGCGACGGCCGCCACCAGGGGGTTGAAGGTGGAGGCCGAGAAGCCGGGCAACGGAGGCAGCTCGCCGGTCCCCTGCGGGGGCGGCCAGGTCGCGGTGGCGAGCGTGTGCAGTCCGCTCATGCGGCGGCGACCAGGAGCGCGGTGTTGGCGCCGCCGAACGCCGAGTTGAGGCTGAGGGCGTAGCGGGGGTGGTTCCCGCCCGCTCCCGCCAGGACGAGGTTCAGGCCGATCTCCGGGTCGGGGCCCAGCCAGCCGGCGTTGACCGGCAGCTCTTCGCTGTCCAACGCGGCTATGGTGACCACGAGTTCGAGCAGCGCGGAGGCTTCCAGGGCGTGGCCGTGGACGGACTTGCTCGAACTGACCGGGAGTCCCTCCAGGGCGTCGCCGAAGACCTCGCGCAGCGCCCGTGCCTCCGCCAGGTCCGACATCGGCGAACCGGTGCCGTTGGCGTTGACGTAGCCCACCTCGGCCGGGGCGACACCCGCCCGGGCCAGCGCGGCCCGGGTGGCACGGGCCACGCCCTCGCCGTCGGGGTGCGGACGGCACACGTGATGGGCGTCGCCGGACCGGCCCCAGCCGGCGAGCCGGGCCAGCGGGCGCCTGCCACGCCGCGCGGCGGCAGCGTCCGCCTCGATGACCACGGCCGCTGCGGCGTCGCCGAGCAGGGTGCCGGTCCGCCCGCTGCTGAACGGCCGCAACTCCCCGTCGCGGGCCAGGGCCCGGCCCGCGTCGAAGGCGGCGAAGACGCCCGGCTCCACCAGGTGGCCGGCCGCGACCACCACCCGGGGGTGCCGGCCGGAAGCGACCAGGGCGGCGGCGTCGGCCACCGCGGTGGCGGCCGCCACGCAGGCGCCGGTGTAGACCCGGGTGACCCCGGGCAGCCCGAGGGCGGCGGAGCCCCGGCGCACGGCCTCGGCCACCTCGCCGGTGCGCAGATCGCTGTGGAGGGCGAGCAGCAGCGGCGTGTCACCGGGTCCGACGGGCAGCCCGGACTGGTGGCACGCGTCGGCGAGGGCGCCGAGCACTGCTCGGGCGAGCGGCGGCGGATCGGGCAGCAGGGCTGCCCGCCGGGTGCCGCGCCGACTGACGTCGAAGCGGGTCACCTCGGTGAAGCCGGTCCTGGCCCGGGCGGTCGCGGCCGCCAGCGGGGCGAGCCCGCGGCCGAAGGCGCTGAGCACTCCGAGACCGGTGAACACCGGCCGGACGGCCGACGGTGCACTGGTGCTCATGACCGGGTGACCCCGCCGGATCCGGTGGCCCCGGCCCCGGCACCGGCACCGGCGTTGGGGGAGGGGGTGGCGGCGAGTACGGCGTCGCGCAGCACCGCGACGGCGTCGTCCACGGTGCGGACGGCCTCGAACTGCTCGTCGGAGAGTTCCAGCCGGAGTGCGTAACGCTGCTCGAACTCGGCTGTCAGCCAGGTTAGTTCGAGTGATCCGAGGGTCTCGGGAACGCTGCTCGCGGCACGCTGTCCGAATGCCGAGAGGATCTCCACGACCTCGGCCCGGTCCGGCAGCACGGGCGTGCTCACGCGGGGCTGCCGGCGGCGGTCGGGGCGGCGGCGACCCGTCGGGCCACATCGGCGGTGAACTGGTCGAGGGTCATCAGCGCGGTGGCCTCCATCTCGTCGAGGTCGAACTTGATCCCGAACGTGTCCTCGACCTGGACGGACAGGTCGGCGAGGGCCAGTGACTCGAGGTCGAGTCCGGCCGGCCCGAGGTCGGTGTCGCCGGTGACCTCGGAGACGTCGTAGTTCATCTCGGTGAGTGCCGCGAGGACGAACGTGCGGATGTGCTCGTGCATGGTGGTGCTCCTCGTGCTGTGTCGGGCTTCGGTGCGGTGGTGCCTGCGCCGGATCAGGGTGCGGGCGTGGCAGCCGCGTCCGCGGCGGCGCGCAGCGCCGTGGTGTCGCGGACGAGCTTGCCGGTGGCGGTGCGGGGCAGGGCCGGCAGGAGCGAGAGCCGCCTGGGCCTTTTGAAGGCGGCCAGTTCGCGGGTCAGGGTGTTGCGGACGGCGGCCGGGTCGGCGGCGTGCTCGGTGGCCAGATAGGCCTCGATGGCGCCGTCCGCGAAGACCACCACGGCCTCGCGGACCTCCGGCAGCGCCGCGAGGGTGTGCTCGACCTCGGTGAGGTCGACCTTGAGGCCGCCGATGGAGACCTGGGAGTCGCGCCGGCCGAGTACGGTGACCCGGCGGGCCGCCGGATCGACCCGGCCGGCGTCCCTGGTGTGCAGTCGGCCGTCCGACCAGCGGGTGGGGTCGGTGAGGCCGGGGTAGGGGGAGGCGCTCATGGCGATGTGCAGTTCGCCGCCCTCCTCACGCAGGTCCATGCCGTGGACCGGCTCGGCCTGGGGGTGCAGGGTGCCGTCGAGGTCGGTGGCGATGACCCCGAGCTCGGTCATTCCGTACATGGTGCCCAGGGGCACGCCGTACCGGGCGGTGAAGGCGGCGGGCAGTCCCGGGCGGACCAACTCGCCGGCGACGATCATCCGGCGCAGCTGCGGCAGCGGCGGGGGAGCGGTCGCACCGGCCAGCAGTTCGGCGTGGAACGGGACGCCGATCACGGTGGTCGGCCGGTCGTCCTCGGCGATCGAGGCCAGGATGCCCGCCGTGGTCATCCGCTCGGGGACGGTCAGCGGTACCCGGGCGTGCAGGCTGTTGAGCAACCCGCCGACCAGGCCGAGGACATGGACGACCGAGGAGAGCAGGACAACCCGCTCCCCGGCCTTGGGAAACAGCTCCAGCCGACGGTAGCAGTCCAGCTCGCGCAGCAGGTCGGAGGCCGTGCGGGCGATCACCTTGGCCGGACCGGTCGAGCCCGAGCTCAGCTGCACCAGGGCGTGGCCGGTGGCGGCCGGGCGGCCGCCCGGCAGCGCCACCGGCACCGGGTCGGTCTCGGCGAAGCCGCGCAGCGTCGCCGCAGAGCGGTGCGCCGACTCCACCAGGACCTGGGGTGCCAGCCGTTCGACGGCGAGCGCGACCTCGTGGTCGGTGAGTCGGTGGTCCAGCAGCACGGCCTGGGCGCCCAGCTGCCAGCAGGCGAGCAGCGCGGCGGTGTAGCCGAGCGAGGGCGCCAGCCGCAGCGCGGCCGTGCCGCCGGTCGACAGGCCGGCGGCGGTGAGCCGCTCGGCCTGCTCGGTGACGAGGCCGCGCAGGGTGGCGCGGTCCACGGGATCACCGAAGCGCAGGCACTCCTGGTGATCGGGGCCGGACAGGAGGAGGCGATCCACCCAGTCGTGCGGGGCCTCGGTGATCGAGGCCTCGGCCAGGGTGGGGGGGAGAGGAAAAGAGCCGGTCAACGCCACTCCACGAAGGGGAGGTTGGATGGACAGCGGGCACAGTCATCGTGGTCGGTTTCGAGTCCTGACGATTACACAGACGATCGAGCGAAAGCAAGGTCTAGACCAATGAGGGCTCGGCCTCCTACGCTGCCGAGCCGGAGCCGGCCCGAGCGAGGCCTGCCCGGAGAGGCAGTCTGTGGAACCACGTGAACTGGCGGACTTCGAAGGCGCAGCCCGCGCCCGACTTCCGGCCGAAATCTGGGACTTCGTGCAGGGAGGCAGCGGCGCCGAACGGACCCTCGCCGCCAACCTGGCCCAGTTCGAACACTGCCGCCTGCGCCCGCGCACGCTCGTCGACGTCTCTAGCACCGACCAGGGCCTCACCCTGCTCGGGAGCCGGCTGCGGACCCCGATCGGCGTCGCGCCCATGGCCTACCACCAGCTGTTCCACGCCGAGGGCGAAGTCGCCACCGCCCGTGCGGCCGGCCGTGCGGGGGCGCTCATGGTCGCCGGGATCTTCGCCAGTCGCACCCTGGAATCCATCGCCGAGGCCGCGACCGGCCCGCTCTGGCTCCAGCTGTACTGGCTGCGCCGCCGCGACGCGCTGGCCGCCGTGGTCGAGAGGGCCGAGGCGGCCGGCTTCCGGGCGCTGGTGCTGACCGTGGACGCCCCTCGGATCGGCCGGCGGCTGCGCGACGCCCGCAACGGCTTCGCCGTTCCCGCGCACATCCGCGCGGTCAACCTCGACCAGAGCCTGATGGCCGCCAGCCACCGGGCCGGCGAGGGGAGTTCGGGTATCGCCGACCATGCCAGGGAGCAGTTCGACCCCACGCTGACCTGGGCGGACCTCTCCTGGCTGCGGGAGCGCAGCAGCCTGCCGATCGTCCTCAAGGGGATCCTCACCGCCGAGGACGCCCGGCTGGCCGCCGAGCACGGTGTCGACGCCGTCGTGGTCTCCAACCACGGCGGCCGCCAACTCGACGGCGCCCTGGCGACGCTCTCGGCTCTGCCCGAAGTGGTCGCCGCAGTGCCGCCGGATCTGCCCGTTCTGCTGGACGGCGGTGTACGGACGGGCACAGCTGTCGCTCTCGCGATCGCCTTCGGCGCCCGGGCCGTCCTGGTCGGCCGCCCGGTCCTGTGGGGCCTGGCCGTCGACGGCGAGGACGGCGTCGCCCGGATCCTCGGCCTCCTGCAGACCGAACTCGACGACACGATGGCCCTGCTCGGCAGACCACGACTGGCCGATCTCGACCACACCGTGGTGGCCCGGCCGACCGGCTCCGAACCCCCGGCCGCCGCCACCCCTCCAGCCCCCGACCGCCGCCGCTGACCGCCGGCCGATTCCAGGACATCCCTTGCCACTGCACCCCCAGGCCGAGGCCCTGCGCCAGCAGCGCTCCGAGGCCGGTACGCCCCCGCTCTACTCCCTCACCACCGCCGAGGCGCGCGCCGCCGACCTCGCCGACATCCGGGCCTCGGCCGGGAACCCGGAACCGGTGGGCTCGGTCGAGGAACTCGGCGTTCCGGGCCCCGGCGGACCGCTGACCCTGCGGATCCACCGCCCGTTCGCCCACGCCGTCCCGGCCGGTCCACTGCCCGCCCTGCTCTACCTGTTCGGCGGCGGCTGGACCCTCGGCTCACTGGACACCGGCGACGCGATCTGCCGCCGACTCACCAACGCCGTCGGCTGCGTCACCGTCTCGGTCGACTACCGACTCGCCCCCGAGCACCCCTTCCCGGCAGCCGTCCACGACGTCGCCGCCGCCGCCGAGTGGATCGCCGGGCACGCCGCCGACCTGGGCATCGACCCCGAGCGGCTGGCCGTGGCCGGCGACAGCGCCGGCGGCAACCTCGCCGCCGCGCTCACCCTTCTCGCCCGCGAGCGCGGCGGCCCCGCGCTGCGCCACCAACTGCTGGTCTACCCCAACACCGACCACGGCGCAGACACCCCGTCGCTCCGCGAGCACGACGACCCGCTGCTGTTCAACCGCCGCTCGGTCGACTGGTATTGGGGCCACTACCTGGCCGACCCGGCCGACGGCGCCGACCCGCTGGCCTCGCCGCTGCGCGCGCCCTCGCTGGCCGGACTGCCGCCCGCCACCGTGATCACCGCCGAGTACGACCCGCTGCGCGACGAGGGCGAGCTGTACGCCGAGGCGTTGCGGGCCGCCGGCGTCCCGGTGCAGGCTCGCCGCTACGAGGGCATGCCGCACGGTTTCTTCGCCATGGCCGGCGTCCTGGACGGCGGCCGTGAGGCGCAGCGGTACGCCGCCGAGCGGCTGCGCGAGGCCCTGCAGTGAGCGCCGCCGCCACCGGGGCGACGACCGGTCCGGAGACCGCGCCCCTGCTGCTGGGCGAGCTGCACGCCAGCCTCGCGGACCCGCTGCTGGATGCGATGACCTTCCTCAACGAGGTCACCGAGCGCTATCCGGACGCGCTGTCCTTCGCCCCCGGCCGCCCGCACGAGGGGTTCTTCGAGCCCGAGAGCGTCCACGAGTACCTGGACACCTACCTCGCCCACCTCGCCGATCGCGGCCTGAGCCGCAGCGCCGTGCGCAGCGCACTGTTCCAGTACGGGCCCACCAAGGGCATCATCGCCGACCTGGTCGCCCGCACCCTGGCCAACGACGAGGGGCTGGACGTGGCCCCCGAGTCGCTGGTGCTCACCGTCGGCGCCCAGGAGGGCATGCTGCTGGTGCTGCGCGCCCTCTGCGCCACGCCCGAGGACGTCCTGCTGGTCAGCTCGCCCTGCTACGTCGGCGTCACCGGCGCCGCCCGGCTGCTCGACCTGGCGACGGTCCCGGTGCCCGAAGGACCCGGGGGCGGCCCGGACCCGCAGGCCGTGCACGAGGCGGCCCGCGCCGTCCGGGCCTCCGGCCGCCGCCCGCGGGCGCTCTACGTGGTCCCCGACTTCGCCAACCCGTCCGGCACCAGCATGCCGGTCGAGGCCCGCGCCGGACTGCTGGCGGCGGCGGCCGAGGAGGGGCTGCTGGTGATCGAGGACAACCCGTACGGCTTCTTCGCCCGAGGGCCCGGCGCCCGGCCCACCCTGAAGGCCCTGGACCGGCGCCGGCAGGTGGTCTACCTCGGCTCCTTCGCCAAGACCTGTTTCCCCGGCGCCCGGCTGGGCTACGTCGTCGCCGACCAGGAGGTGGTCACGCCGGCCGGCCGGACCAGTCTGCTCGCCGACGAACTGGCCAAGCTGAAGAGCATGACCACGGTCAACACCCCGGCGCTCAGCCAGGCCGTGATCGGTGGGCTGCTGCTGCGCCACGACTGCCGGCTGCGGGCCGCCAACGCCCCCGCGAGCGCCTACTACGCGGCCAACCTCGCAGCGCTGCTGCGGGAGTTGGAGCGACAGTTCCCGGCGGCCGAGCGGGCCCGACTGGGTCTGTCCTGGACCGAGCCCGAGGGTGGCTTCTTCGTCGTGCTGGACGTGCCGTTCACCGCGGACCAGGCGGCGATGGAACGCTGCGCCCGCGACCACGGGGTGCTCTGGACCCCGATGGCCGCCTTCTACCCGGCGGGCGGCGGCGAGCGCCGGCTGCGGCTCTCCATCAGCGCCCTGAGCGAGCAGCAGATCGAGGCGGGTGTGGCCCGGCTGGCCGACTTCGTCCGGGAGTCCGCAGGCTGAACGCAACCGGGTACGGAAGAAGGGAGGGGCCGGGTTCTTCGCCCGGCCCCTCCCCTCTTCTCTTCTCCTCCGTACCGGCTCAGGAGCTCCGGGACAGCTCCCGGACCGCTCCCGGACCGCTACCGGATCCGGGCCGAGAACAGCCGGGCCGACCAGTAGACCGCGGCGACCGTCATCACCAGGACGATCAGCAGCCCCTGCCAGACCACGTTGTCCCCGAGGTGGCCGGAGAACAGCGCCCGCATGCCCTCCACCGCCCAGTAGAAGGGGTTCCACTTGGCCATCGACTGCAGCCACATCGGCGCGAGCGCCAGCGGCAGCAGCGTTCCGGAGAGCAGGGCGATGGGTTGGGCGAGGGTGTTCACCACCGGCGCCATCGCCGAGTCGTTGGGCAGCACCAGGGCGATGCCGTACGAGATGGCCGAGGTCATCAGCGCCAGCAGCCCGAGCAGCAGGTAGGCCAGCAGCAGACTCAGCGGGGCGACCCGCAGGCCGAACGGCAGCGCGATCAGCGTGATCAGGACCGCCTGGGCGAGCAGCGCCACCACCTCGCGCAAGGCCCGCCCCAGCAGCAGGGCGAGCCGACTGACCGGGGTCACCCGGGAGCGCTCGATGATGCCGGCCTTCAGCTCGCCGAGCAGGCTGAATCCGGTGTAGAGCCCGCCGAAGATGCAGAGCACCGCCAACAGGCCGGGGACGTATATCTGGTAGGCCTCGGCGTAGGTGGTGGCGCCCATGGGCGCCAGTACCTTCCTGAGCAGCGGGGCGAACAGCAGCAGGTAGAAGATCGGCTGGATCACCCCGACGACGATCCAGATCGGTGTACGCCACATCAGCAGCAACTGCCGCTGGAAGACCAGCCAGGTGTCACGGGCGAGCTTCACGGAAGGGACCCCAGGGAGATTGTCAGGACTGTTCGATGGAGCGGCCGGTGCGGGCCAGGAACACGTCGTCCAGGCTCGGCCGTTGGAGCTGGACGGTCCCGGGGACGACGCCGGCCCCGTCCAGGACGCGCAGCAGCTGCGGGATGGCCGCGGCGCCGTCGTGCAGGTAGAGCCGTAGACCGTCCTCGCCCTGCTCCAGCCGGTGCAGGTAGGGCTGGTCGCGGAGGGCGTCGGCTGCGGGCCCGGTCTCGTCCGCGGCGACTCCGAGGAGGACGACGTCGCCCGAGATCTCGCGCTTGAGTGCCTCGGGCGTGCCCTCGGCGACGACCTGGCCCTGGTCGACGATCGCGACCCGGTCGCAGAGCGCGTCGGCCTCGTCCAGGTAGTGGGTGGTCACCACCACCGTCATGCCCTCGGTGCGCAGCCGCTTGATCTCGGCCCACACCTGGCTGCGGCTGGCCGGGTCGAGGCCCACCGTCGGCTCGTCGAGGAACAGCACCTTCGGGGCGTGGATCACCCCGAGGGCGATGTCCACCCGCCGGCGCTGGCCGCCGGAGTAGGTGCTGCAGGGACGGTCGGCGAAGTCGGTGAGGTCGAAGGCCTTGAGGGCGTCCTCGGTCTGCCCGTGGGCTTCGGCCTTGCGGCTGCCGTGCATCCTCGCCTGCAGCACCAGTTCCTCGCGGGCGGTGACCGCGTCGGTGGTGCCGCCGCCCTGGGCGACGTAGCCGATCCGGCGGCGGACCCCGGCCGGGTCGGCCATCAGGTCGGCGCCGGCGATCAGGGCTCTGCCGCCGTCGGGGCGGATGAGGGTGGCGAGCATTCGCAGGGTGGTCGTCTTCCCGGCGCCGTTGGGGCCGAGGAAGCCGAAGATCTCACTTGGTCGGACGTCCAGGTCGATGCCGCGGACGGCATCGACCACGGTTCGGCCGTGTTTTCCGGACGGATAGGACTTACGAAGTCCCTGGGTCTCGATCAACCAGAACTCCCGTGCTGGGATGGGATGCGGGGCTCCTGGGAACCGGTGCTTCGGCCTCACCCTAGAGGCTCGGGCACCCAGGAAACAATGGCCTAGACCAATTTAGGAAACTGTCGGCGAGCCCGTGACCAGTGCTTCGAGCCTGTCGGCGGCCGACACGGCCCCACCACCGGACATCAGTTGACGTCCGATCAGCTGCGCAGCGGTTCGGTGGGCGGTTTCGTCGAGCACCTGCCGGAGCCGCTCGGCGATGACCTGCGGGCCGACCCGGGCGAACGGAACCCGGAGGCCGGCTCCGGCCTCGGCGACCCGCTGCGCCACGAAGGGCTGGTCGTTCCGGATCGGCGCCATCAGCAGGGGGACGCCGTGGGCCAGCGACTCGCCCACGGTGTTCATCCCACCATGGCAGAGCACCGCGTCCAGCGCACCCTTCGACAGGAGCTCCAGAATCGGTGCCCGATCGACCACCACCACGCTGTCCGGGAGGTCGGCGGGCAGTGCCCCCCGGGGCGCGGCGATCACGGCCTGGATGCCCTCGCCGTAACGGGTCACGGCGCGGACGGTGCGGTCCAGGAAGTCCGCGCCGACCGCGTCCGACATGGTTCCCATGGTGACCAGGACGGTGCGCCGGCCCGGGTCCAGCCGCTCCCACGGGAAGGCCGGATCCGCCGAACGCTCGGTCAGCACCGGTCCCACCAGGGCACACTGCGGCGGTAGCGGGAGGTCGCCGAGCAGCGCCCGGCCGGTGGTGGCCAGCACCAGGTGCGGCGAGAACCGCGGATCCGTGAACTCGGCGGCGGGGAGCCCGGCCCGCCGCCACAGCTCTGCCAGCAGGCCCGCCGTCCAGGCCTCGACCTGCGGCAGGGCCCGGTACGGGCGGCCCAGTTCCATCGCCCCCGGCGCCAGGCTCGCCCACGGAAGTCCGTGTCGGTGCGCGATCAGCGCGCCGGCCGGGGTGTGCTGGTCCACCAGCAGCGCGTCGGGCCGGAACTCCCGCACCACCGCGTCCAGCGGCTTGGTGGTGAACCGCGCGTACGGGACGACGAAGCCCTCCCACAGCGAGCGCAGCGAGGCCAGGCCGTGGCCCCCCAGCGCCCGGAACGCCCGGGTGCCGGTGCCGAAGACCCGTGCGTCCGGGCCCAGCAGCGCACGGAACACGGTCTCGGTGCCGGTCCAGGCCACCTCGTGGCCGCGCGCGGCCAGCTCCTCCGCGATTCCGGACGCCGGATTGACGTGCCCGGTCAGCGGGGGCACCACCATCAGGAAGCGGCTCATCGGCGCACCAGCTCGGCCAGGTCGCCGACGGTCAGCGCGGCCAGCGCATCCAGGTCCAGGCCGGCCCGCAGCGCGCCCAGATCGGCGCCGAAGCGTTCCCGCAGCAACGCGTCGAGGACCGCGAACTCGCTTTCGTCCAGGGCCAGATCAGCGTCGAGTCGGGCATGGGGCACCACCAGCTCTGCCCATTCGGGCAGCGCATCGGCGGCGGTGACCAGCAGCGCCACGAGCTCCGGGTCCAGCGGGGGCGGCGGCGCGGACGGCGTGTCGGGGGACAGGTCGGAATCGGTTTCGGGGTGTACGAAGGAAGCCTGGAAATCGGTCATCTGGGGCTCCACCTGCTCGACGGCATCGGGGTGAGAGGGAGGGCTCCGGGTCGGTGATCACTTGTGCGACCCGCGGAGCGTGGGAATACTAGCCCGGGTGACAGCACTGGAGGCAGTGGCCGTCCACCTCCCCCCACGACTCGAATCGATCGAGGACGTGGGCGCGCGGATCGGCCTGACCCCACGCCAACTTCGACTCTTCCGCCGCTTCCACGGCCTGGACCAGGTGCGCCTGGACCCGGACGGGACGCTGCTCGACCTGTTGGACGCCGCAGTTCGGGGCCTTCCCGAACTGCGCGGCAACGAACACCGGGTCCGGTACCTGCTGCACGCACGCAGCATGCCGGTCGCGGTGCCCTATCCGCTCAACCCCCTGCACCAACTCCAGGAACGCTTCGGCCTCACCCGGGCCAACGCGTTCACCGTCACCCAGCAGGCCTGCGCGGCCTCTCTGCTGGCCGTCGACCTCGCCGGGCGACTGCTGGCGGACGACGCCGATCCGTCGGCGCTGGCGCTGGTGGTGGCGGGGGAGAAGACCTTCACCCGGGACGCCCAGGTCGTCCCGGACACCTCGATCTTCGCCGAGGCCTCGGCCGCCTGCCTGGTCAGCCCCGACGGCGCCCGCGACCGCGTGCTCTCCTACGCGGTCCGCCAGCGGCCCGAGTTCGACGGCCGGCTGGCCGAGGACCCGGAACTGCTGGTGCGCTACCAGCGGGAGTACCAGTCCACCATGATCGAAACCTTGGAGGCCGCGCTCGATCAGGCTGGTCTAAACCTCTCCGGGATCGCGCTGGTGCTTCCGCACAACGTCAACCAGGCTTCCTGGCGCATGATCTGCCGTCAGCTGGGCTATCCTGTCGACCAGGTGGTGCTGGACAACGTGCCCTCGGTCGGGCACAGTTTCGCTGCGGACGCCTTCATCAACCTCCGCACGGCCATCACCGGCGGACTGCTCCGGCCGGGTGACCACTACCTGATCGCCGCCGCCGGCGTCGGCGCAACCTTCTCGGCCATGGCCCTCCGGCACTGACGTGCCGTCGGCGGACTGCCGCCGCGCGCGCACCAGCGCCTCGCCCCCGTATCCCCATCACCCACCACGGGACGGTTCACCCATGTCAGACTCCGCCCTCTCCACCACCGAACCGGTCGACACCGAGTTGCGCGGCCGCATCATGCGCGGCATCGAGGAAGTCCTGCCCCGCGTCCTCAACATCGAGCTCGCCGCCATCCCGGAGAACGCCTGCTTCTTCGAGGACTACGGCCTCACCTCCTCCGGCACCATCGAGCTGGTCCTCGAAATCGAGGCGGAGCTCGACATCCAGGTCGACATCGAGCACCTCGGGGTGGACGACCTCCGCTCGGTCAACAGTCTCACCGACTATGTCGCCGGGCACCTCGTCGACGAGGACTGACCCGGTGCCCGCCGAGGCCCGGGGGCTGCGCGTCACCAGGGCGGTCGCGGCCGGATTCGACGGCCGCTCCGAAGCCTCGCTCCATCCTGATCTGCGGACCTTCGTCGGCGACCTGGTCCGCCCGTACGGCCTGCCGCTCCGCGAGGACCTGCTGAGCGAGGGGGTCGGCCACGACTACGGTCAGATGGCCGAGGGCCTGGTCGGGAGGGCCCTGTCCGCAGACGAACCCGCGGACCTGTTGATCCTCGCCTTCTCCTCCCCCGACGTCCGGCCCGGGGCGCCCAGCGCCCTCCACCTCAGCCGGCACTGCCCGGGGCAGCCGACCGCCTTCGCCGTCTGCGACCAGGGCAGCGCGGCAGCCTTCACGGCTCTTCGGATCGCCGCCGCCCACCACCGCACCGGTGGCTGTCGGCGGGCAGTGGTCGTCCTCGCCGAGCAGAGCGCCCTGCACTACGAGGCCCCCGAGCCGGTCGGCCTGCCCGAGGAGCACCGCGCTGTCGTCCTGGTCTGTGAGGAGGGCGCGGGGGCGGGCATGCGCATCCGCCAGGAGGCGCAGCCGGACGGATCGCAGGCCCTGCGGTCGGTACTCGCCGACCACCGGGAACTCGGCCTGGGGGCCGGACTGTTGCTGGCCGCAGACCTGGCCGGCGCCGCCCGGCCGGCGGACTCCGACCCCCACGGCGCCCCCGAAGCCGTCGGGACGGCCCGACCGGGACAGCCGTTCACCGGCGTCTGGACCCTGCTGGCCGACCGCCTCGCACAGCGCCCGGAAGCCTCCGGCCCACTGCTGGTCGCGGACCACGACCGGCGTCTGGGCAGGCTCAGCACCCTGTCGCTGCCGTGAACGCCGATCCCGTCGGCGAGACGGTCGACGCCGCCGACGTGATCGACGTCTGGACCCTCTGCACCGACCAGCCCCCGGCCGTCGTGCGCCGACTGCGGGGCCTGCTCGACCCCGATGAACGGGACCGGGCCGACCGGGCCCACGACCCGGTTCAGGGCGAGCGCTTCACCGTGGTCAGGGGCGCTGTCCGGCTGCTGGTCGCCGACCGGCTCGGCACCGGAGCCGCCGACCTGGTGTGGCAGCGCGGCCCGCACGGCAAACCCGCGCCCGTCCTCCCGCCGGCCTCCGAAAGGATCCACGTCAACTGGTCCGCCTCGGGCGCCCTGGCAGTCCTGGCGGTCGCCTACGGGCGCCGGGTCGGCGCGGACGTCGAGGAGATCCGCCCACCCGGCGTCGGCGCGCGGATCGCCCAACGCCACTTCCCGGCCCCCGACGCCGCGCTCGTCCTCGAAGCACCGACCCCGGCCGTCAGCGCCGACCGCTTCACCCGGCTCTGGTGCCGTCGCGAGGCCTGCGTCAAGGTCCACGGCGGCCGGCTCGCCCAGGGCCTCGGCCTCCCGCTGGCCGGCCCCTCGCCGCTGCGGCTGGCCGACGCGGGCCCGCTGGGGCCCGGCCCGCTGTGGTTGACCGACGTCACGGTGCCCGGCCCGTTCCGCGCGGCGGTCGCCGCCGACGTCGACCGTCCCTTCACGGTCCGTCACCGCAGCTGGGTCGCCCCGCGCCTGCCCTGAACGCCCCTGATCGACGCCCGGGCAGGCCGGAACGACGGCTGTCCACCCGCCGTCGGCTGGTGGACAGCCGCAGCCATGCAGAGTGCGCGGCACCCCGGGGCCGGACACAGCGGCGTCCTGCGGCCCTGGCGCATCCTTCCTTCGGCCGCCGGAATCCGTCACGGCAAGCGGATCTGAGTACCCGTCACCTGCACAGTGGAGTGGAGGCGCGTCCGGGTGACGCCGCCGACGGGCCGACGCATCCCCGACGGGGCGGTCGACACGGCAGCTGGTGCAGGGGGCGGACCCGCCGGCGGCGTCACCACGCACAGCGTCGCTTGTCAGTGCACGGGCATCGACATGTAGACCGCGCGCCGCCCGTAGGACGCGGGGACGGCCACCTCCCGGTTGGCGCGGTAGCCGAGGAGCCGCAGCAGGATGTCGGTGCCGCGCACCGCGACCATCGAGATCTGCTCGAATTCCAACTCCGCCGCCCGCGCCTGCAAGTACCGCATGAACTCCTCCGCGATCTCCCGGCCGCGCAGTTCCTCGGCGATCACCAGGTCGTGCACGTGCAGGTTGCCCGACTCGAACGCGGTCTCCTCCGCCTCGGCGAGGTCCGGGCAGCGCAGCGGCGGGTACGGCAGGCTGAGCAGGTAGCCGCGGACCGCGCCGTGCTGCTCCAGCACGAAGCAGGTTCCCGGCGAGCCGAGGGCACGGGACTGGAGTGACTCCCGGCCCTCCGACAGGCCGTCGGCCGCGTAGGCGTCGTGTTCCAGCGCGACCACGGCGTCCCAGTCGTCGTCGGTCAGCTGCCGGATCAGGAACTCCCCGCTCACCCGGCCGCGCCGTCCACGCCGAGGCCCTCCGCGCGGGCGGCGGCGACCATCCCCGCCCAGGCCTCCACCAGCACGGCCCAGCGCTCGGCGTCCTCCTGGGCCTCGTCCAGGAGCTGCTGGCGCTGCCCGGCCACCACGTCCGCGAGCTCGGTGTACTTGCCGCCCAGCGCGCGGTACGAGCGGTCCACGACGTCCAGGCAGTGCTCGTTCCCGGCCCGGTCCCAGCCGACGGTGCCCCGCACCAGGTCGAGGATGGGTTCGACCATCAGCCCGTTCTGCTCGTCCAGCATCCCGCGGCCGAGGTCGATCATCCCGCCGTAGACCGGGTAGAGGTACAGCATCGAGAGCAGGAACTTCACGAACCGCATCTGGTAGGAGATGAAGCCGGCGCCGATGCGGCGTTCGGGGGTGTAGTAGTTGACGATGTGCCGCTTGTGGACGACGCCGGGCAGCCGGGCGTGGACCAGGGCGTGCAGCAGGGCGTAGTCGCTGCCGATGGTCTGGATCGACGGCAGCAGCGGCAGCACCTCGTAGGCCCGGTGGTCCAGGGCGATGTTGCACATGTAGACGTCCCAGATGTCCGGCACGCCGAGGACGGAGTCGTCGGCGCCGAACGGCTCGGAGCCGGCGCCCTTGAAGGAGACGTCCACCATCGCGTCCCGGTCCTCGTCCGACCACACCGGCGGCGTCCACAGGCGCACCAGGTCGCGGTAGACGGCCGGGTTCAGCTCCTGGATCTCGCCGATGTCCACGTTGAGTTCGCCGATGAAGGAGCCGCTGACCAGCATCACCGGCTTGTCCGCGTCGGCGGGGTCGAGCTTGGAGAGGGACACGCCGGCCACCGCCTCGCCGGCCGGTTTGCCGATGGAGAGCAACTCGTGGTGGATCGGGAACATCTTCCGACCGTCGACGACCTGGAAGTCGAAGTCGTCGTTGCGCAGGTGCGCCGAGGTGCAGCCCAGGGCGGCCGCGGCGAGGAAGAGCCGGTTGACGCAGGAGCCGTACGCGACGCCCTGCGGGAGCATCAGGTCGAGCAGCAGCTCGGGGTCGGCGGCGCCGGAGCGCTCGGCCACCCCGCGCAGGAACTCCCGCTGCTGCGCGTTGCCGAGGTGGTGGACGAACACGCCGGGAGTGGGGGTCAGTGAGGCCACCGCGTCCGCGTTCTTCGCGAACTCGGCGGCTTCGGTGGTGTCGAGGACGAGGAGGTGGACCTCGACCCCGAAGGTCGCGACGGCGTAGGCCGCCTCCTCGGCGAGGTCCACGACAGTGCCGGGGCAGGCACGCATGGTGGGCAGGGCGAGGCAGACTCGCTGCATAGTGTGGGACTCTCCGTCTGGTCGTCAGGTTCGTTGCATCAGTAGTCAGTTGATCGATGAGAGGGGGAGGCGCCGGCGGAAGAGCCGGACGGTCGGCGAACCGGGCGTACCCGGCCCGGGCGCGCGTGCGCGGCCCCCGTGCCCACGGCCGCGATCGATCGATCGTCAGGTCCGGGTGCGCGTCCGAGGACCAAGGCACGGCAACGCCGCATGCGCCCTCGAAGCTGCCATGATGTAGTCGGGTTGGATGGGCTGGGTGAGTCCCGGGCGGGCCGGGGAGCGGGGCTCGTGCGGTTGACCTTGCTGCACCACATTGGACTAGACCAAAGTTTGGTGTCAATGAGGTGACTTCAGGGATGGCGTGGCGCAGGCCGACAGTGCCCAATCGGGCAGGCCTCCCTGCCCGCACCCGGACGCGGGGGACTCACCCACCCAGCGTGGCGAGTCGTTCGAACTCGGCCTGTGCCTCAGCCAGGCAGGCCCGGCCGCGGTCGTCCTGCCCGAGGTCGCACAGGGCATGACCGAGGGCGGTCAGCGCGTTGGCCCTGCGGTGTTCCAGACCGACCTCCTGGGCGATCGCCAACGCCTGTTCGGCCGCCTCCAACGCCTCGGTCGGCCGTCCGGCGGCCCGGCAGGACTCGGCCAGTCCCACGAGCACACCCGGCATCCGGTCCCAGGAGCCGAGCGTGCGCAGGGCGCCGAGACACTCCTGGTAGTCCTCGCAGGCCGCCTCGAACAGGCCCAGTCCGTGCAGCGCCGTCGCCCGGGCGTAGAGCATGTGGACCTGACCGACGAAGTCGCCGAGTTCCTCGAAGGTCGCCAGACTGCGCTCGGCCCGGCGGCGCGCCGACTCCGGCCGGCCGATGGCGACATCGGCCAGGGCAGCCATCCCCTCGACGAAGGCGTGCGAGGACCGGTTCCCCAGTTCCACGGTCCGGCTGACGGCCTCGTCGCACCAGGCAGCGACCTCCTCCGCAGCGCAGTGGCCGATGCTGCTCAGCGCGAGTGCGATCAGTGCGGGGGGCAGCAGGGCGGCCTGCCCGGTCTGCCGCGCCAACGCGATCACCCGGGTCGCTTCGGCGTGGGCCTGCCGATTGCGCTGCAACTCCCGCTGGGCCCAGAGCAGCGTGTAGCGGGCACGCGCCTCGCTCCGCGGCAGGCCGGCCGCGCGGGTGGCCTCGGCGATGCGCCCGGCCAGGTCGCACAGCTCCTGCACGGCCATGCCCAGGTCGATCAGTTGGATCAGCACCAGCGTCAGATCCGCGGCCACCGCCAACGGACCGTCAGGGTCGCGGGAGACCTGCTCGGCCACCGCCAGGACGGCGGGGATCTCCTGCCTGGCCCAGCGCAGTCCGTCGACCGGTCCGTCGAACCTCCGCTCGGCGACCTCCGACGCCACCAGGTCGGGGAAGGGGTAGCCGGGCCTGACCACTCGGTACAGGCCGGCCACGGTCGCCAGGTAGTGCCGCAGCAACCGCTCGACGGCGGCCCGCTCGGCGACGGCGCCGTCCTCCTCCTGGACCAGTTGGCGCGCGAACAGCCGCAGCAGGTCGTGGTACTGGTAGCGGCCCGGGTACGGGCAGGACAGCAGTCCCAGATCGGTCAGTGACTCGGCCAGCCGTTCGGCCACCTGCTCCGGCAGCGCCAGCAGCACTGCGGCGGCCGCCGACGATATGCCCGGGCCGTCCGGCAGCGCCAGCAGCCGGAACGCGCGGGCGGCCTCGCGGTCGAGCTGGTCGTAGCTGAGCCGGAACGACGCGGCGACAGCCAGCTCACCGGTCTCCAGTTCGGCCAGACGCCGGCGTTCGGAGGCCAGGCGGGCAACCATGTGCGACAGGTGCCAGGCCGGGCGGGCAGCCAGGCGGGATGCCGCGGTCCGCACCGCCAGCGGCAGGAAGCCGCAGGCCTCCGCCAGCCGGTGGGCCGCATCGGGCTCGGCGGCCACCCGTGACTCCCCGGCGATCGCCGCGAACAGCCGCACCGACTCCTCCAAGGTCAGCGGCTCCAGGCCCACCTGCCGCGTCATCGGCGTCCCCGCCAGATATGCCCTGCTGGTCACCAGCACCGCGCACGACCGGCTGCCGGGCAGGAGCGGCCCGATCTGGGAGCCGTCGCGGGCGTCGTCCAGCAGTATCAGCACCCGCAGGCCCGCCACCCGGGACCGGAACAACGCGGCTCGTTCCGCGGTCCCCTGGGGGATCGCTGCGTCGGCCACGCCCAGCGCGCCGAGGAAGGCGGCCAGCACCTCGCCGGGGTCGGCCGGAAAGGCACTGGCCCCGCGGAGGTTGATGTACAGCTGACCGTCGGGGTACCGGTCGCACACGGCATGGGCGACATGCACGGCGAGCGTGGACTTGCCCACCCCGCCCATGCCGGACACCCCCACCACCGGCATGGCCGGGCCATCAGCGGTCAGGTCGGCGCACATGGCCCGGCCGAGCACGTCCCGGCCGGTGTAGTCGGCGATGTCGGCGGGCAACTGCGCCGGAGGGAACCAGGAGGAACCGGGCGGCCCGACCCTTGCGCCGCAGGCCGGCACCGGCAGCACGGCCGGCGCGGCCAGCTTCGGATCGCCCGACAGTATTCCCTGATGGAGCTCGCGCAGGCGTGGCCCCGGGTCGACGCCCAGCTGCTCCATGAGCGCGCGACGGCCGTCGGCGAACACCCCCAGCGCCTCGGCCTGCCGTCCGCTGCGCCACAGCGCCAGCATCAGCAGCTCCCGCATCGGCTCCAGCAGGGGATGCTGGTTCACCCAGACGGTCAGCTCACCGATGACACCTGCGTGCCTCCCCGCCTCCAGCTCCGTCGCCAACCACGTCTGGACGGCAGCCAGTCGCCGTTCGACCAGCCGGGCCCGATGCGCCTGGGCGAAGGGCCCCGGCAGCCCGGCCAGCGGCTCGCCGTTCCACAGCTCGCACGCCTCCTTGAGCAGCTCGACCGCACCGGGGGTGTCACCCAGGGTGCGGGCCCGGCCTGCCGCCGCGACCCAGGTCTCGAACACTTCGACGTCCACGGATTCCGCGGCCAGCCGCAACACGTAGCCGCTGCCCGAGGACACCAGAACCGTCGGATGCGCCCGGTCCGTCTCCAGCACGCGCCGCAGCCGCGAGACGTAGGTGCGCACGACGGTGACGGCGCGGGCCGGAGGCTCTTCCCACAGGGCGTCGATGAGCTCGTCGACGGAGACGATCCGGCGCGCCCGGAGCGCCAACGCAGCAAGCATCGCCCGCTGCTGGGGGGGACCGAGATCGAGCTCGGTCTCTCCCAGCCAAGCCTGCACCGGCCCGAGCAGGCAGAGGCGCAGCTGTCTCCCGCCACCCGGGGTCGACGCACCGTGGGGCTCTCCGATGCCCGTCACCGCCAGACGGAAGCGCAGCCGGACGGACCGCAGCCGGACGGACCGCAGCTCCGGGCCCGCCGCATTCCGGTCACCGACGGTGGCGTCGTGTCGGTCACGTGTCCTCGCGCATTCGATCTGCCGCACGCAGGTACGCGCGGAACCGGCTGTACGACACGGATCGTCCTACCAAGGTGCCGACATTGCAAACTGCGCCCGTCGGAGCGAGCGCGAACCACCCTCGGCGGCACCACAGGTAGGGTCCCGTCAATCTTTTGTTGATCGGCAGCAGCTAGCTTGCGCCCAACGCGCATGTCAGCCGAGCCGTCGGCGGACATGGGGAACTCCTGCGGTGCCACCAGCAGCACAGGAGAAGGAATGACGGTGTCGCGTGCGGTCGATGCCTTTGCCGACCGGTCCTGACGGGGTGCTGCCGCCTGGAGGCGGCAGGTGCACCGTCAGGCGCAAAGAAAGGAACCAAACGCCGTGCCGCAGCAGGCCGACGACGTTCGTACGACCCGATCGATCCCGGTGGCCATTCATGCCCCGGACCCGCTCTCCCGGGCCGGCGTGGTGAGCTACCTCCGGCCGTGTCCGGAGATATCGCTCGTGGACGGCAACCAGCAGACCGGAGCCGGGGTGGCGCTGCTGATCGCCGACACCTTCGACCAGACGGCCCTGACGAGGCTGTCCCAACTCGTTCGGGGCGAGAGGACGCGCGTGGTGCTGGTCCTGGAGCGGATCCAGGAGCCGGAGCTGCTCAATGTCGTCTCGCTCGGTGTGACCACGATCCTGTGGCGCCGCGAGGTGACGGGGGAGCGCTTGCGCCAAGCCGTCCTCACCGCCGACCGGGGACACGGCGACCTTCCCCCCGACCTGCTGGGGAAACTGATCGGATGCATGGGCCGCCACCGGTGGGGCGAAGGCCCGGCGCAGGAGAGTACCTCCGCCGACTTCGGCCTGGAGCCGCGCGAGGTCGACGTACTGCGGCTGGTGGCCGACGGTATGGACACCGGGGAGATAGCGGTCAAGCTCCTGTACTCGGAGCGGACGATCAAGAACATCCTGCACACCGTGACGACACGGTTCAAGTTGCGCAACCGTGCCCATGCGGTGGCCTACGCACTGCGCGAGGGCTACATCTAGCACTGGCGGGTCCGGCTGTGCGCCGACCTGACGTGCAGTGCTCCGGAGCCGACCCGGCTTTCAACCCCTCCTTGCAGCATTCGGGCTGATCGGGGCCTCGTGCCCCGATCGGTCCCGATCCGCTCTCTCCGCCGCCGACCATGGTTCGGCTGCGGCACGGACGGCGGAGCATCGCTGTGGCAGGGTCGGCCCCGGTCTCCCGCTGGTGGGCAGGGGCCGGGGCCGTTGTGGGGAGGTCAGGAGAACTACTGCAGTTGCACCGCCGCGACTACGCAGGCTGCGATGTCACCAGGTCGAATTCGTTGCCCTCCGGGTCTGCGAACGTGGTCCACCGCAACGAGGGCTTCTCGAAGTCGCCCAGGGACTCGGCGCCGAGGCCGATCAGCCGCAGCGACTCGGTCTCGAACCGGTCGGTGCGCAGGGCCAGGCGCAGCCGATTCCTGACGGGCTTGAGCTCCGGGTCATGGTGGAGGGTGATCTTCGGCCCGCCGGCGGGGTCGGTGGCGTCGATCGCCGCGTATGCGGGGGTCGCGCCCGGGTTGACCGGCCGGCCGAGGACTCGTGCCCAGAAGTCCGCCAGGGCGACGGGGTCGGCGCAGTTGATGCTCAGAGCCGCGATGCTCAGGTGCACCGGAGTGCTCATGCCTGTTTCCTTTCGACGGGTTCGTTCATGAGGGTCGATCAACTTCGCTCGCTGATGACGTGCTGTCACGCCGCCTCGGCGGCCACGTCGAATTCGTTGCCCTCCGGATCCAGCAGCGTGGTCCAGCGCACGCTGCCCGACTTGAGGTCCGCCTTCCAGGTCGCGCCGAGGCCGACCAGCCGCTCGACCTCCGCCTCGAGGTCCGGGGCCACCAGGTCGGGGTGCACCCGGTTCTTCGCGGACCTGCCCTCGGGAACCTGCGCGAAGAACCAGTGCGGCTCGGGTCGGCCGGGGTCCTGCAGCCCGATGGAGGCGAATTCCTCGACGGCGCCGGGATCCAACTCCCGGCCGAGTGCCTGGGCCCAGAATCCGCCGAGCGCGGCGGCGTCCGCGCAGTCGAAGGTCAATGCCTGCAGACGGATCGTCATGATTCCTTTTGTCCTCTCGTGGAGAGCACCGGCCAGCACAGCTCAGTGACCAGTGCCTGTTCGTCATCGGTGTCAAACCGGCTCACCAGGTAGTTCTCCCGGATCGCCGTGCGTTCGCGCGAGCCCAGCCCTCGTTCGGCGACGAAACTGCCCAGTGCGGTGTAGGTCCGGTCGAGTTCGCCGAGCGAGCCGCGATGCACTGCCACCGCAACCGGCCCCTCGGCCCCGATCGGACAGCTGTGACCGGCGGACGCGCTCAGTGGAATGAAGGCGGTGACCTCGCCGATGTGCGATTCGAAGAACTCCGCGCTGTAGACCGCGCCGTCCGGGCCGGCGCGCAGATCGCTGTCCGAGCCGAGTTCCCGGCGTAGGTCCGCGAGCGTGTCGGGCAGCCACTGGAAGGCCTCGTCCCAGGCCACCCGCGCGCTGACCAGGAGGGCCGAGGCGCCGGCCAGGGTGCGGAAGGCGACGTCCAGCGCGGGTGATCCACCGCCTTCCAGCAGTTGCCGCAGCGAGGCCACCGCTGTTCTGGTCTGCTCCAGTTGGCGCTCCATGCTGCGTAGGTGACCGGCGATGACCTCCTCGCGCACCGTCGGATCGGTCGCGGTCAGCACGACCTTGACCTGGTCCAGCGGCATCCCGAGATCCCGGAAGCGCCGGATGAGCTGGGCCGTAGGGGCCTGGGCCGTGGCATAGAACCGGTATCCACTGCCCGGGTCGATCCGCGCGGGGCACAGCAGGCCCAGATCGTGGTAGTGACGAAGGGCCTTGACACTGACATGGGTCATCCGGGAGAACTCCCCGATGCTCAGCAAAGCAGCCACCAGTTCACTCCTCCGTCCCGGCGGGCGTCCCAGGGCGCGCGACGCCCGCCGGGACCTCCCCGCCTGCCGGGGCCGCAGCCATGGCGGCCCGTACCTCCAGGGCGCACTTCACGGAAACTCCTTCCAGGTGTCTTCCAACCGGTGCACACGACTCTCGTCCCTCCCCCTACAGGAGAGTCAACACGTGATCAACCCCGTGCCGCCAACTGCGACAGGACCACCGAGTCCAAGTCGCCGACCTCGACGACGACCGGGACACGAGCCTTGCCGCAGGCCCTGCCGCCCACGAGGGTCAGTGTTCGAGGGTGTCTGCGAGCAGCGCGGCCATGGTGGCGTCGTCGAGTCGGGACGCGTCCCAGGTCGCGGTGAACCGGGTGATGCGGTCGGCCGGGTCGAGTTCGACCGCGATGATCCCGTGACTGCCGAGGAATCCGTTGCCGATCCACTCGTAGCCGCCTCCCCGGCCGCTGCCCAGGGTGCGGCGCACGGTGGCGCCGACGCCGTAGGGCAGACGGGTGTATGCCCGGCCGACGTAGGCATCGACGGCCAGAGCGCCGGTGAACTCGGTGTGCAGCGCGAGGTCCTCGAAGACGGCGTCCTCGGCGAACAGCCCCGTGGTGTCACCGGTGGCGAGCGCCGCGCAGAGGCGGTCGAGTACCGGGCGCAGAGCCGGCGAGGAACGCTCGGCGACGTACTCCTCGCCATAGGTCGTCGGGAACCGGGCGTCCGGGGTGCGCAGCGCATTGACGGCAGCGATGCCGAAATGACGCCCGTCCCAGTAGTCGACCTCGCGCACGATCAGGCCGTCCCGGAAGTCGACGGCGGCGATCGCCCGTATCTCGTGGCCGAACAGCTCCGGCGAGTCGGTGAACTCGACGATCGCACTGTTCTCGTCCCCGATGATCCGGGTGGCGTAGGAACGCGCGGTGTCGGGCCACGTCGGCATGTACTGCGCGAAGACCGCCTCCAGTGCTGCCCGACCCGGCACGTACCAGCCCAGGGTGGCGTCCGTGTAGTACAGCGAGTTCGGCGAGAAGTGCGACATGAAGCTGTCGACGTCGCGGGCCGTCTTGTCCCGGAACAGGCTGTTGACCCGCCGCACGAGCAGGGGCGTCGCATGCGTGACGTCCTGCGGTGGATCCGGGAGGGGGACCACGGGCGGCGTGCCCGGGGCCGCGGCAAGGGCAGGGCTCGACGCGCCGGCAAGAGCCGTGGCGGCGGCGATCGCCCCCGCTGCTCCCAGTACGGCACGACGGGTGGGCTGGCGCATGATGGCTCCTCAGAGTTGACTTCACCGTTCTCCGGCCGGTGCCACGACTCTCGGTCCTCCCGCTACAGGAGAGTCAACACGCCATCCATGGTGCGGAGACGAACGGATCCGGTGCGGCAGCTACTCCGATGGACTCCCCGCCGCCCTCGTCGATGCGCAACGCGCCGGGCGCGATGTTCTCCACCGCGCTGCTTCCGCACCGCTGCGAGGACGACCGGGGGTGAGGTGTTGCCGCGGGTGCCGGACCTGAGACCGGCACCCGCCGTGCCTCAGGTGTGCAGCAGGTCGGCCTCGGTGACCGAGTGGCACAGCGTCAGCCGCAGGGCATGGGCGGGTTCGGCGTCCCGGCGCTGCCAGTGCACAGCGCGGACCGTGTAGCCGGGGCCCTCGCGCAGCCAGTCGGCCGCAGCGGCGAACAGGTCGGCGGGATCCTCCCCGGCCAGCACCAGTGTTCCTCCGGTCTCGACCGCGACCCACAGGCCCACGTGCCCGTCCGCGAACACCCCCGCCCGCTCCCGCAGCTCCACGGCCACACCTTCCTGCCCTGTGTCCACCTGATCCACTCCCTTTCGTGTCGACGCCCGGTGGTGCCCTCCTGCCCCTCCGGACACCGGGCACTCCCACGTCGTCAAGAGCACCTTGCCCCTACGGGCGGCGTTGTGGCTGCCGCTACGGAGCGGTGGGGAGCTCTGCCGCGGCGCCCAGTGCGTGGGCCAGGTCCGGATGGGTGGTGAAGGATCCGGTGGTGCCGGTCGAGTCTGCGATCTTCAGGAAGGCGTCGGGGAGCGGGCTGAGCAGGCTGATCCCGGGGTGGTGTCGCGCGGCCAGGAGTTGGGCCAGGACATCGACGTGCAGGTGGGTGACGGCGGAGAGGTCCACCACCAGCGGGCGCCCAGTGGCACGCGCGTCGTCGATCAGGGTGCCGACGAAGGCTTCGGCCCGCCAGTCGAGGACACCGCGGAGGATGACCACGTGCGCCTCGTCCCGGTCGAAGTAGCTGACGCAGGCGTCCTGGAAGCGCTCCAGGGGGGCGTTGTCCCAGGGCCGGTGGTTATGGGTGCAGGAGGTGGGGGAGGAGCCCACCGACAGCGGGTCAGGACGGGTGGGCGGATCCATGCGGGCACCTTTCCTGAGCCCGGCGCCACGAACGAGCCGGTTGCGGACGGGGTCCCGCTCAGCGTACGCGCTACGGGCCGGAGAGGAAGCGGCTCGGTGAGCGCTGGGCATGTCCGCGACCAGGGCCATGACGCCGCCCACTGGATCCGTGCCGGGAATGCAGGGCCGTTAGGCTGGTGCGCATTTGCGGGCGAAGGCCCGGAGAGTGAATAGCCTCGGGAGGTGTGGTGCAGCGGGTGGAGGAACCGTCGGGCCTGCCCGTGCGCTCACAGAGCTGGGAGCTCACCGGCCTGAGGAGAGCCCTGGGACCGGCCCGTGACCACGCCCGACAGTTCCTGGAGGCCGGGTCGGACGACCTTGCGGAGGATCTGCTGCAGGACGCGCTGGTGGTGGTCGCCGAACTGGTCTCCAATGCGATCCGTCACGCCCCCGGCCCCTGTGTCCTCACTCTCTCCCAGGACGGTGGCCGGCTGCTGGTCTCGGTCCGTGACGGCAGCGCCAGCAGCCCGGCCCCGCGCCCGCCGGACCTGTCGGCCGGCGGGGGAGGGTTCGGCTGGCACCTGGTCCAGCGCCTGTCCGAACGGGTCGAGGTGTACACGCACGGCGAGAGCGGCAAGACGGTGACGGCGACCCTGGTCCTGGTCGGCGGCGTGAAAAGATGCGAAGTATGAACGTGCGTACGACGGATGGTGGGTCGTGGGATCCGCGCGGGGCCCTCGCCCCCAGCCGCGGGGATTCCGCTCCCACGGCCGGGACGACTGCTGCGCGGGGAACGGAAGCCGGACGATGATGCCGCTGACGCTCCTGTTGCGCACCACCGCCGACGGGCTGCTGGTCGAGGTCGGCGGGGCACTGGACTTCGAGACCGCGCAGGACTTCCACGACCTCCTGCCGACGTTGGCGCTGCTCCCGGGGCAGCAGCTGAGCCTGGACCTGGGAGCGGTCGAGTTCTTCGACTCCAGCGGGGTGCGCGCCCTCCTCGCCGCCCGCAGTCGGGCCATCGGTGAGCAGGCGGACCTGGCGCTGTTGGCGGTTCCGGGTCACGTCGCCCGAGTCCTTGACGCCCTGGGCCTGCAGGGGAGCTTCAGCACCGACCGCCTCCCGCCTCCGGCGGGTTGAGCGAGGCCTGCCCGTGGGCAGCGTGCCGAGCGTCTGGCGGCAACTCAACCACCGTGTCCCGGAACACCTGAGGGGTCGCCTCCTGCCTGCGCTGCGGCGCGCGGGGTGGTGACCGGCGACGCCGGGGAGTGTGCTGGGCCGTCCGGGGTAGGCGGAGGGCCTGACAGAGTTGTCCGTCTTTCCGGCGACCCGGGCACGGGCTTGCCTTATCCGTCTCACAGCGAGACGGTTGCCATGCGACAACGTTTGTTGTCGGCCGTCGAGACAGAGAAAAGAGTCGGCCCGGTACCACCGGTGACTGGGCCTGTGATCCTTTATGACCTCCTCTCCGCCCGCACCCACCAACCCAGCACCGCCGGCTTCGACCGCGTCCGGACGGACGCCGCGGCCGGCTGTCGGGGCGCCGCTGCTGCGCGCTCTGGTCGACGCGGCAGCGCCGGTGCTGGTCCTGGCCGGGGACCCGGTTCGGGTGCGTCTGCACAACAAGGCCGCGGAAGCGCTCTTTCCGGCCCTGGGCGAGAGCGACGCCTTCACCGTCGACGTGGTCGCCCCCTGGCTGGTGCAGGCGCAGGAGCAGGGCGTGGATGCACTGGACGGTTCGGTGGGCGGCCGGATGTTCCGGGCCACCGCGCAGCCACTGCCGGGGGAGTGCACCGGCTGGCTGCTGACCGATGTCACCGCGGAACACGCTGCTCTGCAGCGCCTGAGCGACGAACGGATCCGCACCCAGTTCCTGGTGCGCGCCTCGGCCCGGCTGCTGGCCTCGCTGAACCAGCGGCGCTGCCTGCGGGTGACCGCGGAACTCGCCGCTGAGCAACTGGCCGACGCAGCGGTGGTGGTCACCCCCGCCCGTGGGCGCCGCGTCGCAGTGACCCGGATGGTGAGGGGTCGGCAGATCGAGGAACTGACCATCGGCGTGGACGTCGACGGGGTACCGGGGCTCAGCGACGCACTCGACGGATTCCCGCCGGTGCCCTCGCGTTGGGTCGACCCCGACCTCGCCCCGGCCTGGCTCGTCCCCGAGGGCTTCGGCGAACTCGGATCCCTGGTCGTCACCCCGCTTCCGGGCAGCGGCGCGTCGGTCGGGGCACTGATCCTGCTGCGACGCGTGGGGAGTCCGGGATTCGACGAGGAGGAGGAGCTCTTCGCACGGATCTTCGCCGCCCGGGCCGGCGCCGCGATCTCGGCCGCCGTCCTGTACGCGGAGCGCACCGAGACCACCGACATCCTGCAGCGCGCCCTGATTCCCCCGCCCATCGACCGCCTCGACGGCATCGACCTGGCCAGCTCCTACCGCCCCGCCCGCGCCGCCGACCTGATCGGCGGTGACTTCTACGACGTCCACCCGCCCCTGCCCACCCCGGGCGAGGACGACGGGCCGGGCGAGACGCTGCTGATGCTCGGGGACGTGTGCGGCAAGGGCCCCGGTGCCGCGATCCTGACCGGGAAGATCCGCAACACCCTGGCCGCGCTGCGTCGCCTCGAACCGCGCCACGGCCACCTGCTGGAACTGCTGAACGCCACCCTCCTGGACGACAGGGACGCCCGCTTCGTCACCCTGGTACTGGCCGGAGTCACCCCGACGGACAACGGACGCCTGGAACTGAGGCTGACCTCCGCCGGGCATCCCGCCCCACTGATCGTCCGCGTGGACGGCAGCGTGGACCAGGCCGCCACCCGCGGCACCCTGATCGGCGCGCTGCCCGACATCACCTCCACCACCTGGACCACGGTGCTGGAGCCGGGGGAGATGTGCCTGCTGTTCTCCGACGGCGTCACCGAGGCCCGGGGCGGCCCCAGCGGCCGTGAGATGTTCGAGGACCAGCGCCTGCGCGACACCCTGGCCGAGTGCGCCGGGATGCCGGTGGAGGCGCTGGTGGAGCGGGTGGAACTGGTCACCTCGCAGTGGCTGGGCGGTGGCGAGCACGACGACATCGCCCTGCTGGCCCTGGGCGCACCGCGCCGCGGATCGCATCTGACGATGGTGAACGGCCACGGACGGGGCAGGTACACCGGATGAGGTGCCACTACCGGGTGGCGCCGCAACGGAAGGCAGCCCCGGTGACTGATCAGGCAGACACGATCGACGCCCGAACCGCCGCCGCCTGGCACCAGGACTTCTTCGCCGCACTGGCCGACATGGACGAGTACCGGGCCACCGACATCGTCCTGCGAGCCCGGGACAGCGGCCTGAGCACCCAGCGGATCCTGCTGGAGGTCATCGCCCCGGCTCAGGCCCTGGTCGGTGAGGAGTGGGCAGCGGCGCGGTTCACCGTGGCCCGGGAGCACGCCGCGACCGCCATCAGCGACCGTGCCATCGCCGCCCTCTCGCACCCCACGACCAGCGGCCGCAGCATCCGCGGGCGGGTCACCGTCGCCTGCGTGGACGGCGAATGGCACGCCCTGCCGGCCCGCCTGGTCGCCGAGACGCTGCAACTGCGCGGCTGGCAGGTCGACTTCCTCGGCGCCCACGTGCCCACTCCGCACCTGATCGCACACCTGCACGCCAACGGTCCCGACGCCGTCGCACTGTCCTGCTCACTCGCCACCCGCCTGCCCGCGGCCCACGCCACCATCGCCGCCTGTCAGGCCGCCGGCGTCCCGGTGCTGGTCGGCGGCGCAGCCTTCGGCCCCGACGGGCGCTACGCACGGCTGCTGGGCGCCGACGCCTGGGCGCCGGACGCCGACAGCGCGGTGGCCCGGCTGGAGGATCCGGAGGCGATGACGCCGACGTACCGGGACCCGGGCGACCCCCTCAGCGCGCTGCCGCACCTGGCCGACCAGGAGTACACCCTCCTGCGCCGTAGTCGGCGGCAGCTCGTCGAGCAGACCATGACCGGACTGCAGAAACGCGTGCCCGCGATGAGCGCCTACACCGAAGCGCAGCGTGAGCACACCCGCGAGGACATCGGCCACATCGTCGACTTCCTCATCGCCGCCGTGTACATCGACCGGGCCCAGGTGCTGGCCGATTTTCTGGAGTGGACCTCCGGCATCCTGCAGGCCCGCAACGTCCCCGCCCGCACGCTGCTGTCCGCCCTGGACGTCATCGCCACCCAACTGCACGATTTCCCGCGTGCGCTGGCCACCATCGACACCGGCCGATCCGCGGTGACCCGAGCCACCAGACCCGCGCACAGCCGTACGACCGAGGACCGTGTATGAACACCACCGAACCGTTGACGATCACCGTCCAGCACAGTGCCCCGGGACGCGTCGTGCTGACCCTCAGCGGACCGTGTGACTTCGAGACCGTCGACGACCTGCGCCGTGCCGCCGACGGAGCCCTGGCCCGCGTGCCCGCACCGCAGTGCCTCACGCTGGACTTCACCGCCGTGGACGCCTGCGACTCCTCCGGCCTGTCCGCCATGATCTGGATCAAGCGCTGCACCGACACCGACGGCGTCCAGCTCCACCTGGTCGGCCTGAACCAGCACCAGCGCCAGGTCATGGTCATCACCGGCCTGGACGGCTACCTCGCCGACGCCCTCACCGGTCCCTGCCAGGACCACGGTGAGGAGACCGCAGCAGCCACCGCTACCTGAAGCGCAGCCGGCAACGGCCGATCTCTCCCCGACCCGGCGGCCCGCGGCGGCTCCCCCTGGTCCGGAGACCGGTGGAGCTCGGGGCGCATCGCTGCATCGCCGGGTTCAGCCCGGCCGCAAGGGGTAGCCGCAGAACGGGCGGCCACGGTGGAGCCGGGCGTGCACCGCCTCAGGCAGCGAGGGAAGGAAACGACCGAGGATGAGTGAGAGCGCAGGTCGGAGTTGCGACGCCATGGTGGTCTTCGGGGTCACCGGGGATCTTGCCCACAAGATGACCTTCCCCTCCCTGTACCGCCTTGAGGAGGCCGGGCTGCTCGACTGCCCGATCATCGGGGTCGCGCTGGAGGACTGGTCACCCGAGCAACTGCACGCCTCGATGAAGGAGGCGGTGAGCGCGGACGAGGAGTCGGTGGACGACAAGGTCCTCCAACGGCTGGTGGACCGGCTCAGCTACCTGGGCGGTGACTTCGCCGACCAGGCCACCTACCAGGAGCTGGCCCACCGGTTGGAGGGCTGCTCCAGGCCGCTGTTCTACCTGGAGATCCCGCCTTCGCTGTTCGCCACAGTGGTGACCCAGCTGGGTCGGGCCGGGCTGACCGAGGGCAGCCGGGTGATGGTCGAGAAGCCGTTCGGCCACGACGCCGACTCGGCCAAGGCGCTCAACGCGCAACTGCACCAGGTCCTGGACGAGGAGCAGATCCTGCGGATCGACCACTTCCTGGGCAAGCAGCCGGTCCTGGACGTGTCGTGCCTGCGCTTCGCCAACACCCTGCTCGAACCCGTGTGGAACCGCGACCACGTGGCCGCGGTGCAGATCACCCTGGCCGAGGACTTCGGGGTCGAGGGCCGCGGCGCGTTCTACGACGCGGTCGGCGCGCTTCGGGACGTGGTCCAGAACCACCTGCTGCAGGTCCTGGCGCTGGTCGCGATGGAACCCGCGCGCGACACCGGCTCGGACGCACTGTGGGACGCCAAGACCGAGGTGTTCCGCTCCGTCGCGGACGCCGACCCCGCGGACTGCGTGCGCGGCCAGTACCAGGGGTACGACCAGGTCCCCGGCGTGGCGACCGGCTCCGATACCGAGACGTACGTGGCGCTGCGCCTGGAGGTCCGCAACGACCGCTGGGCCGGGGTGCCGTTCTTCCTCCGGGCCGGCAAGGAACTCGCCACCCGCACCACCGAGGTCCGGCTGATCTTCAAGCAGGCGCCGCCCCAGCCCTTCCTCCAACTGTCGGACGAGGCCCGGCCCAACCAGCTGGTGCTGCGCATCGACCCTGATCCGGGCATGAGGCTGACGATGCTGTCCAAGGCGGCGGACGGAACCGGCTCCCGGGAGGTGAACCTGGACCTGACGTTCGCCCAGGAACTCGGCAGGCCCCCCACACCCTACGAGCGCCTCCTCCACGACGCGCTGACCGGGGACCGGTCGCTGTTCACCCGGGAGGACGCGGTCGAGGAGACCTGGCGGATCCTGCAACCCCTGCTCCAGCAGCCGCCGGCACCCACGCCCTACCCCCGCGGCAGCTGGGGGCCCGAGCCGGCGGACGGCACCGGCGAGGGCCACCTCCCGTGGCAGACCGCATAGCCCGCGACGCCACTCCGCGCCTCGCACCCGTGTACCCCGAATGGAGCTTCCGCAATGACGACAAGCACTCCGATGCAACTCGGTATGGTCGGCCTGGGCCGGATGGGCGCGAACATCGTCCGCCGACTGCTGCGTGACGGCCACAGCTGTGTGGTCTTCGACACCGACCAGGACACCGTCAAGGCACTCGAAGCAGAGGGCGCCGTCGGCGCGAGCTCGACCGCCGACCTGGTCGGCAAGCTCACCCGGCCCCGGACCGCGTGGGTGATGGTTCCGGCGGGTGACACCACCGGAACCGTCATCGAGGAGTTGGCCGCCCACATGGACTCGGGGGACACCGTCATCGACGGTGGCAACTCCTACTACCGCGACGACATCCGCCGGGCTGCCACCCTCCGGGAACAGGGCATCGACCTGGTCGACTGCGGAACCAGCGGCGGAGTGTGGGGCATCGACCGTGGCTACTGCCTCATGATCGGCGGCCGTGAAGAGGCGGTCGACCGGCTCCGGCCGATCTTCGCCACCATCGCCCCCGGCATGGAGACCGCGTCGCGGACCCCCGGGCGCACCGGCGATCCCGACCCCAGCGAGCAGGGCTTCCTGCACTGCGGCTCGCACGGCGCGGGCCACTTCGTGAAGATGGTCCACAACGGCATCGAGTACGGAATGATGGCCTCGCTCGCCGAAGGCCTCAACATCCTCCAGCACGCCGGCGCCGGTGAACTCGCCGTCCAGGGCGACGCCGAGACGGCACCGATGGAAGAGCCCGAGTTCTACCGCTTCGACATCGACACCGCTGCGGTCAGTGAGGTCTGGCGCCGAGGAAGCGTCATCGAGTCCTGGCTGCTGGACCTGACCGCCTCGGCACTGTTCCAGTCCCCCGACCTCAAGGAGTTCACCGGTCGGGTCTCGGACTCCGGGGAGGGGCGGTGGACGTCCATCGCGGCGATCGACGAAGGCGTCCCGGCCCCGGTCCTCACCGCCGCCCTCTACTCCCGCTTCGCCTCGCAGCGCGGGGACGAGTTCGCCGACCGGATCCTTTCGGCGATGCGCAAGGGCTTCGGGGGCCACGAGGAGAAGAGCTGACCTGCGTTCCCGGCACCGAAGGCGGAAGCGCCGTCCGCCCCGGAGCGGCCGTCACCACCGGCGGTGCACGGTTGCCTTGCCGCCGGTCACCAGGCTTGCCGGCGGAACGTCGTCAGCCACGACCGCGCCGGCGGCGATGACGGCGTCACGGCCGATGCTGACGCCGGGCAGGATGGTGGCACCGGCGCCGATCCACACGTTCTCCGCGACGTCGATGGGTGCGCCGGTGAGGTACAGCCGCCGCTCCTCGGGATCGACCGGGTGGCCGGCCAGGTCGAGGTGGAGGCCGTGGTCCGTGTAGAAGGGCGGATGGATCGTGACCCTCGGCGGCAGTTGCTTGCCGAGGATCTGCTCGAACAGTTCCGCCTTGCCCGCTTCGTCCTCGAAGGGCAGGACGTTCAGGCGGGAGGTGAGCTCGGTGACCCGCAGGACCCGCTCGGCCATGGCTTGGAACTCGGCGCTGTGGATGCGCATGAGACGGTCGCTGGACGGCTTCGCAGTCGGCGACCGGGTGTTCGGGGGCGCCCTGTCCCGTGCGGTCGCCGACTTCGTGGTGATCGACCCGGCGGGGGAGACGGCGGCGAACGAGGCCCACCACACGCCCGACGGCGTCGACGACCGTACCGCCGCCACCCTCACGATCGCCGGCCGCACGGCGTCCGCCGCCCTCGCCACGATCGCCCCCGGCCCGAACGACACCGTGCTGATCGGCGGCGCGGCGGCCGGGGTCGGGCTGTTCGCCGTCCAGCTGGCCCGGATCGCAGGAGCGCGCGTGATCGGGACGGGATCGGTGACATCGGCCGACCATCTGCGCGATCTCGGAGCTGAGCCGGTCGCCTACGGCGACGGCCTGGCCGACCGAGTCCGAGCCCTCGCTCCCGGCGGCGTCACCGCCGCGATCGACCTGCACCGGGTGGAGACGGTGCACGTCGCGAGGGAACTCGGTGTCCCGGACAGTCGTATCTGCACCATCGCCTCGCAGGTCGAGGGCGTGCCGGCGGCCAACGGCGCGAACGCGGCCCCCGGCGCCCTGGAGGAGATCGCCCGCCTGGTCGCGGCGGGCCGGCTCCGGGTACCCGTCGCGGCGAGCTTCCCGGTCGAGCAGATCCGCCGCGCGGCCGAGCTCCAGGCCGGCAGGCACGTGCAGGGCAAGGTCGTCATCGACCTCTAGCCCCGGGTGACCGCGGGGTGCCGTCGGCGATCGTGGCGCCGGCCGCCACGGCTTCGGCACCGCGACCGCCGACAGCGCTTGGTCAGTCGCAGTCCCGGCAGATCGGCTGACCGTCCTTCATCCTGGCCAGTTGGCTGCGGTGGTGGACCAGGAAGCAGTTCGTGCACGTGAATTCGTCCTCCTGCTTCGGGAGCACCCGGACGGCGAGCTCCTCGTCGGAGAGGTCCGCGCCCGGCAGTTCCAGACCCTCAGCCGCGTCGAAGTCGTCGACGTCGACGCTGCTGGACGTCTTCTCGCTCCGTCGGGCCTTGAGCTCCTCGATACTGTCGTTGTCGGCGTCGTCGTCGGTCTTGCGCGGCGCGTCGTAGTCGGATGCCATGGTGGTGTCCCCTCGCGGTGCAGTGGATCAACGTCAGCTCGTCAGTCTGGTCTGCTCCACCGCCAGGGAGCCCGCGACACCGTCGCCCGTCGCCCTTTCAGGTGTACGAGGCCGCACGCGGCGACGTCGGGAGGCGGTGCTGGGCCACCCCACTGGGTGAGCACCGGTACAGCCATCCGGGCGATCGTCACGAGGGTCGCGCCATCGCTCACGCCGAAACTGCTCTACCGCCGTGCCGTCCGCGCCGACGCGGACGGCACGGCGCTTCCGGTCTGCGCAGACGGCCGGACCGGGCGAAGTCGACTTGCTGTCGCCGCAGGGCTGGGAGGGCATCTCTGGGGGGACATGACAATGGTTCGGGAGCGATCGGGCAGCAAGGTGCCAGGCCGTCCCGTGTGCGGTGCGCCGGTGGATCGGACGAGGTTAGCGTCCTGGTGTCTGCCGCAGCGATCGTCCGACGGCCGAGGACGAGGTCTGCATCAACCGTTCCCTGTACGAGGAAGGAATCCCAGATGAAGGTCCTGCCCCGCACACGTCTGGCAGTGCTCGCCGCGACCGCCGTGGTCGCCGGCGGCCTGCTGGCGACCGGCGCCGCCGCCCAGGCCGCCACCGTCCACCCCGCCACCGTCCACCCCGCCACCGCCACGCACGCCGGAATGACCTGGACCGTGGCCCAGCAGCAGTCCAACGGCGAGGTGCACGTCAGTTACGACGCCACGACCAACGCCTACGCGGGCGACACTCCGGCCACGGCCGTCCTGCCGGTGCTGTGCCTGGTCGCCAACGGCGCTCCGGCGCCGGCGGACATCACGCCCGGCTTCTATGCCGGTTGGGGCGAGGGCTGGGTCGGCCTGACCCCCGCCGTCTCCGGCACCACGCTGACCAGCGAGGCGACGGCGGACGCCCTGTGCGCCAGCGACTTCGGCACCGGGGCCAAGGAGGCCGAGTTCCACGACGGCCACTACGGCACCGGGCTGTCCAGCACCGGCGGCTGGTCCTTCTGGGCCTACGGAACCATCCCCACCGGGGTCCGGTTCTGGGTCGCGATCGACGACCAGCCCGCCAACCCCTGGAGTTGACCCGGCGCTGATCCGGCCCTGACTGCCTGGGTCGACAGCCCCCGTCCGGCGGGCGCCGCGCGCCGGACGGGGGTTTGGCCGTGTACGGCCAAAAAGGCCCTGCTGTCACGCCTCCGCCATCGGTACGTTGAGGTGACATGACATCAGATGGCTTAGGCCACTCCCTTGTTGACGCCACTCCCGGCGAAGCAGACGCGGTCGGGGCGGTGCCGCTGGTGGGCACCGGTGCGATGCTCGGATTCCTGGAGCGGGCGGCTGCGACCGTGGCCTTCGAGTGCCTCGCCGTGCTGCCGATCGAGGACTGCACCACCGTCACCCCCCGCGCCGCCCACCACCTCTACCAGCGGGTGCTGGCCACCGGCGCGCAGCTGCGGATCCTCTACCCGGCGCGTGCCCGGAGCAGCAGGGGCGTCTGCGACCATGCCCGGTGGGCGGTCGCCCGGGGAGCCGCGGTGCGCACCGCGGCGGTCCCGCCCCCGAACATGCTGATCTTCGATCGCAGGCTCGTCCTGCTGCCGACGGACCAGGGCGATCGCAGCAAGGGCTCGGCCCTGATCGGGGACGACAGCGTGGTGTCGGCCCTGCGGCTCTCCTTCGACCAGGCCTGGAGCACCGCCGAACCGCTGGGGGAGTCGGCGGACCGCGATCGGCCGCCGGAGCTGACCGACACCGAACGGCTGCTGCTGCAGCTCCTGGCCACCGGCAGCACCGACGAGCGGGCCGGGAAGCAGTTGGGCATGTCGCTGCGGTCGGTCCGCCGGATGACGGCACGGCTGATGGAGCGTCTGGACGCGGTCAGCCGCTTCGAGGCGGGGTGCAAGGCTGCCCGCAGAGGGTGGCTCTGAGGGGTCCGGGACGTGGTGAGGCCCGGCACAGCGCGCCTGGCGGCTGTGCCGGGCCCTCGCCACAGGGCCACCCCTCATGCGGTGCCGTCCGGTGACCGGCCGGCGCCGGTAGTGGGCGGGGCTACGCCTTGTGCTGCATGGAGCTGCGGGCCGGGTTGGCCTGCTTCTCGGCCTTGGGGTCCTTCTCGTCCGCCTTGGCCTGCACGCCCGCGCGGATGCGGTGGCCGATGTCCGGGTCGATGTTCGTCCAGTACTCGAAGGCGCGCTGCAGGACCGGTTCGGTGACGCCGTTGAGCAGGTGGCCGACCACGTTGTCGACCAGCCGGGCCCGCGCGTCATCGTCGAGGACCTCCCTGACCATCGTTCCGGCCTGGCCCCAGTCGTCGTCCTCGGCGTGGTCCACGTAGGCCGTGCGGGTGATCTCACCGCTCACCTGCCAGCTCGGCGGGGTGCCGAAGCGGGCGGTGTCGGCGGCCGGTCCGCCCTTGGAGTTGGGCGCGTACACCGGATCGGTGGTCTTCCGGAAGGCCATCGCCCCGTCCTTGGAATAGCTGTGCACCGGGACCGTCGGCGCGTTCACGCTCAGCTGCTGGTAGTTGGTGCCGATGCGGTGGCGGTGGGCGTCGGCGTAGGAGAACAGCCGTGCCAGCAGCATGCGGTCGGGGCTGGGACCGATGCCGGGCACGAAGTTGTTGGGCTGGAACGCCGCCTGCTCGATCTCGGTGTGGTGATCGGTGGGATTGCGGTCCAGTGTCAGCCGGCCGACCTCGATCAGCGGGTAGTCGTCGTGCGGCCAGACCTTCGTCAGGTCGAACGGGTTGAACCGGTAGGTCGCGGCGTCCTCCTCCGGCATGACCTGCACGTGCAGCGTCCAGCTGGGGTACTGTCCGTCGCGGATGTGCTCGAACAGGTCCCGGGTGTGGTAGTCGGTGTCGACCGCCGCCATCTGGTCGGCCTCGTCCTGGGTGAAGAACTCGACGCCCTGGTCGGTCTTGAAGTGGTACTTCACCCAGCAGCGTCGCCCCTGCTCATTGATCCACATGTAGGTGTGCGAGGTGTAGCCGTTCATGTGCCGCCAGGTGCGCGGGATGCCGCGGTCGCCCATGAGCCAGGTCACCTGGTGGGCGCTCTCCGGGGAGAGGGTCCAGAAGTCCCACTGCATGTCGTGGTCGCGCAGGTTGTTGTCGGCGCGGCGCTTCTGGGAGCGGATGAAGTGCTGGAACTTCATCGGGTCCTTCACGAAGAACACCGGGGTGTTGTTGCCGACCATGTCGTAGTTGCCCTGCGAGGTGTAGAACTTCAGCGCGAACCCGCGCGGGTCGCGCCAGGTGTCCGGGCTGCCGCGTTCCCCCGCCACCGTCGAGAACCGGGCCAGCACCTCCGTGCGGGTGCCCGGCTGGAAGACGGCCGCCTTGGTGTGGGCGCTCACGTCGCCCGTCACCTCGAAGTGGCCGAACGCACCACTGCCCTTGGCGTGGGGCTGGCGCTCCGGGATCCGTTCCCGGTTGAACTGGGCCATCTGCTCGATCAGGTAGCCGTCCTGCAGCAGGATCGGGCCGTCGGGCCCGGCCGTCAGCGAGTGCTCATCGCTCTCGACCGGTGCGCCCGAGTCGGTAGTGGTCGCCGGGATGTCGGTCATGCAATCCGCCTCCCAAGAGTTCTCGGGGGAGAGCCAGGCACTCCCCACGGCCGCGCGGCGCGCGCTCTCGGTGATGGAGCTGATGTCGCCCGCGCGACACCTGGACGGGTAACCCCTCACCGCCTCCGGTAAACCGTCCACGCCGCAGGGCACATCTCGCGGACGCAGCGGCGCTCGGGTGCGGAGCCGCCTTCACGGCTGAGTTCCGGTGCGGGGCGAGGACGGCGCTGTCGGTCAGGGGTCGGCTCTCGGCCCCGGCCCGCCCGCGTTCAACGTGGTGATCATGGGGTAGGCGCCGGTCGCACTCCTGGGTGGGGGCCCGGTGCCTCGCCGGGAAGCGGAGCGGCGGGGCGCCGACCCGGCCGGAACGACGCCGGCGATGAAGACCGCGTGCTGCCCATTTGGACACATGTTCGATTACCGGCATCGCCACGCCACGCCCGCCCCGGTGTGGGTCGCCGCGCAGAGATCGACCGAAGACGACCTGGCCGGCCGAGTCGGAGGGGCCGGAGCGGGGGGTAGGCCGACCGCTGCCTCCACACTGACCCGGGCCCTGACCTCGGGCGGCAGTACCTGGTCCCGGTAGTCGAGAGGTTGGTGGCGCGAGATGGTCGGTGACGCCGGACGCATCGTCAGCCTGGAGCACTACGGCGCCTCCGCCGACTACCAGCGCCTCTACACGAGTTCGGCATCACCCCCCCGGGCCGTCACCGCCGCCGCGCACGACAGTGTCCGTGACCGCCACGGGACCCCGCGTCCCGGCGGGCACCAGCAGACCGCCTCTCCCGCCCAGGGCGGAACCGCAGACCGGGGCTGAGGGTCGCGGCCGCGGTCGGTCCGGGGTGCCGACAGGGTGAGTCGGACCGACACACGTTCGGCGTCGCCCCTTCCTGCCGGTCACGCCCCGGCGCAGCCCCAGGGTCGCAGGGTGACCACCAAGGGAGAGCCCGCACCTTCACGGGTGTGAGGCACCCGGGACGGGGCAGGTGCGGCACAGCACCATCGCCTCGACCTTCCCTGAACCCCAGCGTCGTGGGGACCCGGCACGCGGTTCCCACCGTCTCCCTTTCTGGAGCAGGCCATGCCATTGATCAATCTTCCGCTGCTCGAACGCCTCGTCGCCGACCTCGACGCGTTGCCGGACCAGCCCGAATCCGAATCGCGGCGCGAAGACCTGTACTACACGCTGTGCGTCTCCACCGGAGTCCGCGAACCGGACCGCGCCCTGGCCCGGGCCCGCTGCCTGCTGGCCTCCCGCCGCGAACACTCCCTGGCGACCGCCGCCTGAGAGCGGCCCCTGCCCGCGCGGGCTCCGTCGCCTCGGCACGGACCGCTCGCCTGCGGCCGGTCCGCCGGTGTGCGGCAGCTCCTCGCGGTGCCGTCCCCCCGCCACGGGACCTGGAGGGCCGACACCGAGGAGTCCGCGACGAGCAGGGGCGGCCGGAGCGCCGCCGGCGGGCCGCCCCGAGCTCGACGTGAGACCGACACCCATCGCCTGCGCCTGGCATCGATCCCAGGACGGCGCAGCAGACAACGGAGGCAGCTCATGCATAAGCCCACCTTCATCGCCGGGCTCGCTGTGGGCTATCTACTCGGCACCAGGGCCGGACGCGAGCGCTACGAGCAGATCCGGAAGGCCTCGCACGCGATCGTCCAGGCTCCGGCGGTGCAGTCGGCCGCGCGCGCCGCAACCCAGGCAGCCGGATCAGCGACCCACACCGCTGCCCACGCCCTGGCCGAGAAGATCGGCCACCGCCCGCACCGGGCTGGCGACCACCCCGCGCACTCGACCGAAGCCGCCGTCTCCGGACTCGCCGACCTCGCCACCATCCGCGCCTGACACGCCCGACACAGATGCTGGCACAGCTGCTGACTCCCAATGTCATTGCCGCAATGACATTGCCGCAATGACGTTGCCGATCCCGGCTGGTGACGTGGCGACGTGAGCCGTGGTCGCGAAGACCCCGGCGACACGGGTGGTGAACATCCCCGCGGCCCGCTTCTTCGTGCAACAGCCGAGGAGCCATCGGTCCGGTGCGGCCTGCCCGCGACCGTCACCGCGCTGCTGCTGTCCCTTCGACGGCCCGCCCCGTTCCGTTGTGCCACAGGCGCCGTGGCCCCGGGCCGGCCGCACGTATCTGCTCCCATCCCCGCCGCTGAGGACGGCGCCGGTCCGACGCAGAGGCGGCGCACCCCGCGTCTGCAGGGTGCGCCGCCTCGGTCCGGTCGAACTACCGGCTGCTATCAGGTCACCATCGGTACCAGCGGCCGCCGCCGGAGCCGCGGAACGCGAAGCCCAGCACCCAGACGACCAGAACGATGATCGCCACCCACCACAGGATGTGTATCGCAAAGCCGGCGCCACCCAGGAGCAGGGCCAGCAGTAGAACAAGCAGAAGAGCACCCATTGTTGTCATCCTCCTTCGAAGCAGCGTGTAACCCCGCTCCGCCGACCCATGCCTGCTCCGAGAAAATTCGGGCCTGGCCGACGGTGACCCTGGGCGACAGCTCTTGCCCGTCGGGGACTACGTGTCCACAGGTGTCCGCGACCCCCGGACAGGCAGGGAGGCGGAGTCCTCCGGACCGCCACCTCGGGGCGCGGAACGGTTCCGGGCCGACCGCCGACGCGGCCTGCCAGCGCGCAGGATCGTGGGTCGGGGTAGTCCGCCCGTGAGAGGGTAGGCGTCGGTGTGGCCCTCGCCCGGGGGTTCTGGTGAGGGCTGGGAGACTGGTGGGATGGACGTTCGTCGCAGGAACAACGTGAGGGTCACTGGTCGGGCGGACGGGCCGGTGGTGCTGCTCGCGCACGGCTTCGGCTGCGACCAGAACATGTGGCGGCTGGTGCTCCCCGCCCTGGCGCGCGACTTCCGGGTGGTGCTGTTCGACTACGTCGGCTCGGGCCGCTCGGATCCGGGCGCGTGGAGCGAGGAGCGCTACAGCTCACTGGAGGGCTACGCCCGCGACGTCACGGAGGTGTGCGCCGAGCTGGACCTGCGGGACGTGGTCTTCGTGGGGCACTCGGTCAGTGCGATGGTCGGGGTGCTGGCGGCGGCGCGGGCCCCGGAGCGGTTCTCCGCGCTGGTGATGGTCGCGCCCTCGCCCTGCTACATCGACGAGGAGGGCTACCGCGGCGGGTTCAGTGCCGAGGACATCGGCGAGCTGCTGGAGTCGCTGGAGTCGAACTACCTCGGCTGGTCGGCGACGATGGCTCCGGTGATCATGGGCAACGGGGACCGGCCCGAGCTGGGCGAGGAACTGACTGCCTCGTTCTGCGCGACCGATCCGGACATGGCCCGGGTCTTCGCCCGCACCACGTTCCTGTCCGACAGCCGCAGGGAGCTGAAGACCGTGGCGGTGCCGACGCTGGTGCTGGAGTGCGCACAGGACGTGATCGCCCCGCGCGAGGTCGGCGCCTACGTACAGGCCGCGATCCCCGGCAGCCGTCTGGTGACCCTGGACGCGACCGGGCACTGCCCCCAGCTGAGTGCGCCGCAGGCCACCGCGGAGGCGATCGTGGACTTCGTCGGCGCCGCCCGGTGATGTGCCGCACCGACCAGGTGCCGAACGAGCCCTCGGACCGGGACCAGGACGCGGGGGCCACCGACGCGGCGTTCACCTCGCTCCTGGAGGACAGCGCCGAGGAGCTGTACGAGCAGGCCCCGTGCGGGTACCTGTCCACTCTGATGGACGGCACCATCGCGAAGATCAACAACACGCTGCTGGACTGGCTGGGCCTGCCCCGGCAGCGAGTGGTGGGGCGGATGCGGTTCACCGACCTGCTGAGCGTGGGCGGCAAGCTGTACCACGAGACGCACTTCGCACCGATGCTGCGGATGAACGGCGAGATCAACGGCATCGCCCTGGAGATCAAGGCGGCCGGCGGGTCCCGGCTGCCGGTGCTGGTCACCTCCAAGGTGAAGACCAGCTCCGACGGCGAGCCGATACTGATCCGCACCACGGTCTTCGACGCCCGCGACCGCCGCACCTACGAGGCGGAGCTGCTGCGCCGACACCGCGAGGCAGAAGAGGCCCGCAGACAGGCCGACGCGGACCGGGCGCGCCTGCAGGAAGCCCTGGAAGTACTGCAGCAGAGCCTGCTGCCCGCGACCCTGCCGGCCGTGCCGGGAATGGAGGCCGCCTCCTACTACCACACCGCCTCCCCGGACCTGCTCGGCGGTGACTTCTACGACCTGTTCCCGCTGGACGGCACCCGCTGGGCGTTCTTCCTGGGCGACGTGTGCGGCAAGGGCCCCAAGGCCGCCGCGGTCACCTCGCTGACCCGCTACACCCTGCGCGGCGCCGCGATGCACGACCGCGACCCGGTCAGCGTGCTCAGGACACTGAACGCGGTACTGCACGAGCGGTACAACAGCGGCGACGCCCGCTACTGCACCTCCATCTTCGGCTTCCTGGAGCCCGACGGGGACCGCACCGCCGTACAGCTGGCCTCCGGCGGCCATCCCAGCGCCCTGATCCAGCGCGCCGACGGCAGCGCCGACTACCTGCCCACCCCCGGCGGCATGCTCATCGGCATCCTGCCCGACGCGCAGTTCACAACCGCCCGCACCGTGCTGTCCCGTGGGGACACTCTCCTGCTCTACACCGACGGCCTGACCGAGGCCCGCATCGGCCCCGGCCGCGACCTGTACGGCGAGGACGCCCTGCGCGATTTCACCCGCGCCCAGCCCCCGGCCGGACCGCAGGCGCTGGTCGCCGCGCTGACCACGCTGTTGACCGGGTTCGGTGACGGCCTGGACGACGACACGGCCCTGCTCGCCCTCGGCATCCCCGCCACCCCTCCGGCTGCGGTTGGTGATCCCCTGGCATGATTCCGCTGAAAATTCACACCCGCGGCGCTGCCACCGGTCCCGTACTGGAGATCACCGGCGACCTTGACCATGCAACCGCCCCCGCCTTGCGTCAGTGCCTCGCCACCGTCGCCCTCACCCCGGGACAGTGCCTGGTCCTGGACCTGTCCGGCCTGGACTTCTGCGACTCCAGCGGCATCACCGCCCTGCTGACCGCCCGCAGCCTCGCCACCGCGCAGGGAGCCGACATGGCCCTGGCGGCCGTGCCCGCCAACACCACCCGCATCCTGCGGATCACCGGCCTGGACCGCGTCTTCGTCCTCCACCCCGACACCGAAACCGCCACCCGGCCCCCCGACGTCCCGGTCACCGGAGACCGGCCGGCCTGACGCCGGACCTCGTCCTGCGGGCCTGCGGCCCGGATTGCGCCCGGAGTGTGCGGGCAGGGGTGACCTTGTTCGGGCCGGACGGCTCGGGAACACTCGAAGGCGATGGGAGCAGGATGGGCCAGGGTCTGGTCGCCGGGGGCTTTGCCCTGGCGTGCGCGGTGGGCGCCCTGTGGGTCGGGCAGCCGTTCCGCCGGTCGGTGCTGACGGCGCTGTCGGCGGCTTCACTCGGGTCGGCGGTGGTGTCCCGGCTTGCGGTGCCGCACGGTTCCCTGTGGACCGCCGCAGCCGTCGCCCTGGCGGGTCCGGCGGTCATCGGAGCGCTTGCGCTTGCGGCACTTCTGGTCGCGGACGGTCTGCTGCTGATCCGGTCGCAGGGCACCGCGCCGCCCCAGTTGGCGGCTCTCGCGGCCGGCACCGGTCTGGCGGCCCTCACCGCGTCGAGCATCCTGACCGTCTGCTGCTCCGGCAGTCACACGCTCGCTGAGGTCTGCCTCGTGCTGGATGCGACGGCCGCCTATCTGTCCCTGCTCTTCGTCCTGTTCCTCGGTCATGCCGTACTGAGCGGACGCCTGCAGCCGCGTCGGTCCGCCGACTACGTGGTGGTCCTTGGAGCCGGACTCGTCGACGGCGAGGTTTCTCCCCTGCTCGCCGGTCGGCTGGAACGCGCTCTGACCGTGTACCGAGCCCTGCTCGCTCGCGGCAGCCGCCCGACCCTGATCACCTCCGGTGGACGGGGACCGGACGAGGAGCGTTCGGAATCCGAGGCGATGGCGGCCTATCTCTCCGCCCGCGGCGTACCCGCTGACCGGATCCGCCGCGAGGACCGCTCCCGCAACACCGAGGAGAACCTCGCCAACAGCGGCGACATCATGCGCCGCGCGGACCCCGACTACCACTGCACCGTGATCACCAGCGACTTCCACGCCTTCCGCACCGGCCTGCTGATGCGGCGCCTGGGTGTGCGGGGAAGAGCCGCCGGTGCCTGGACCGCGCCCTCGTACTGGCTGGCGGCTGCTCTGCGCGAGTTCGTCGCCGTCCTCTGGTACGACCGGGCGGTGTTCCTGTCCCTGAGCGCCCTTCTCGCCCTCCCCGTACTCGCCGCGCTGCTGCGGTGGTGACCGTGCGTCAGGTCGACGCGCGCCTCTGGAGGGCACGAAGTCTCCTGGACGGACGGTGGCGCTTGCACCTGTGTGCTGGACCTGAGACCTGAGACCTGAGACGTCAGCGCGGGCAGCGCCAGGACGACCGGACATGGCGGTGATCCCGGCGATGACCTTCGCCACGTGGGCGCCGGCGGAAATACTGCGGTGTCGAGTGCGGTTGGCTGTGTCGAACTCAGTCGCCACAACTGGAGCCCACGTGAACCGTTCGTTCGTCTTTCTCCTCGCCAGCACCCGATCGGACGGTAACACCGAGCTGCTGGCCCGGGCCGCAGCGGAGCAGCTGCCGGGCAGCACCGAGCAGCGCTGGCTGGACCTGGCACAGCTGCCCCTGCCCGACTACGTGGACGCGCGGCACGCCGACCGGCCCTGGCCCGAGCAGACGAACGAGGAACTGCTGCGGCAGGCGACGCTCGGCGCCACCGACATCGTGATCGTCTCGCCTTTGTACTGGTACTCGATGTCCTCCCACGCCAAGCGCTACCTCGACTACTGGTCGAAGTGGCTGGCCACCCCGGACCCGGGCTTCAAGGGGAAGATGGCCGGACGCACCCTGTGGGGCGTAACGGCGATGGCGCATCGTCAGGAGGTGGTCGCCGAACCTCACGTGCTCAGCCTGCACCACACCGCCGCCTACATGGGCATGCACTTCGGGGGCGTGCTGCTCGGGAACGGCTCCCGGCCGGGGCAAGTACTCGCGGATGAGCAGGCGATGATCCGAGCCAAGACGTTCTTCGCCCAGGAGGCGCCACTCGCTCGCTTCCCCTATGAGGAGTGACACGTCTCCGCCGGGCACCGATGACCTAGGCGATGGCGGACAACACGCCTGACACCACCGCTCCTGGTGCCGAGAGAAGTTGACCGTATGCGCGGCGTCCTGTACCTCCGGGGCGGCGTCGGTACGCCACTCGCGCTGCTCCACCTTCATGCAGTACCGCCTGCCGGAGTTCGGCGCTGTTCTCGGCGGACCCGGTCCGGTCGGTCAGGCGCAGGAGTTCCGCCCCCTGCGGTGTAGGAGCCGTGCGGGTGCGCCGGGGTGGCTGTCAGTGCCCGACCGGCGCCGTGCCCGACGGGTGCCGTGCCCGACTGGAGATAAGGTGGCATCCGGCCGCGAGCGGTGGCCACACGCAGCGGTGCCCACCCGATTGAGGCTCGGGTGGGCACCGCTGTCAGGCCGACACGACCGTCACATGTGCGAACGTCACATGCAGGTGCGCGAGGACCAGTGGCTGCAGAACAGCGACTCGATGATCGACTCGGACTCCTCGTGCAGGCCCTGAAGGTCGAGGATGAAAGCCATGACACACCTCAATTCTTTCGGTTGCCGGTGACTATGTGGTGCCACCGGCGGGAGTGGGTGTTACTTGTGCACCGCGGACACCGGAGCGCCGTGGTGGTCCAGGAGGGGAAGGGCGGTGCCCTTCCGGGCCGACGCCGCGTGCAGCGCCAGCAGGATGCCGGCCGAGCCGGTGGCCAGGTCGGTGGAGAGGCGGTAGAGGAGCTGGCCGGGGAAGGCCGCGCGGTCCTGGTGGCGGACCAGGTGCCAGGAGAGCAGTGACACCTGCCGCTCCAACTGCCGCCCGTCGCCACCGGCCGCGGCGAGCGCGCAGATCATGCCGGCCCGGCCCTCGAACAGCCCTGGCATCAGCAGGAATTCGGCTTCGCAGGCGCGATCCAGCAGTTCCACGGCCTGGGCCAGCTGGGCATCCTCACGGTGCCGCAGCAACCCGCGAGCGACGAACGCCGCGCCGGCCGATCCCGCGCCGAGGTAGGCGGTGCCCTGGCCGTCCTGGGCGAGCAGCATGCCCTTCTCGTCCACCTGCGCGCCGGCCAGGTCGCGGCCCAGCGCGCCGAAGGCGAGATCCAGCCAGCGCTCCTCGCCGGTGTGCTCGTACAGCCGGGTCAGGAAGAGCGCCACGCCCGCGCCACCGTGCAGCAGCCCGACCCGGCCCTGGCCGAGCGGCGCGCCCGCGGCCAGCCGCTCGCCGTACTCCCGCGCCTGCTCGGCGAGCGCGCGGTCGCCCCGCCGGTCGGCGAAGTGCAGCAGGCTCAGGCCGAGGCCGGCCAGGCCTCCGGCGAGGTCGGCGCCGAAGACCCCGAGCCGCTGCCGGTGGTCGGTCAACTCGCGGGCGCGGTCCAGGATCTCGCCGGCCTCGTCGGCCAGTCCGAGCCGGTCCAGGGCGAACGCCGCGCCGTGCAGGCCGTCGTACAGGCCGGGCCGGACCACCTTCGGGTCACGGGCCGCCCGCAGCAGCCACTCGACGTGCTGCTCGGGCACCGGGTAGCCGGCCTCCGCCAGCGCGTAGATGACGCCGGCGGCGCCGTGCGCCAGGTCGATGCCGCCCCGGTTGAACTGCTCCGGGTCGCCGGGGTAGAGCCGGCCGGCGCGCCCGGGGGTGGCGGCGGCCAGGATGCCCTCGGCCAGCTCGTCCATCACCCGGCGCCAGTCGTCGCCCGAGGCGCCGTCCGGCACGAAGAGCGGGCGCCCGGTCCCGGTGCGCTCGGTGGTTCCGGCCGGCAGTTGCCCGCCGGCCGCCGCGTGCAGCTCGGCGACCAACTGCGCCGCCCAGCCCTCGGGCAGTGAGAAGCGCTCGGCGGCGGCCTGGGCCAGCGCCTCGGCCTTGGCCGAGTCCAGCTCGATCAGGAAGGTCAGCGGCAGGAAGAGGAACAGCCGCATGCAGGCCAGCGCGTAGGTGTCGATCGCGCTGCCGGTCCGGGCGGCCCTGGAGATGAAACCGGGCGCCCCGAAGCCGGGCGGCACCCCGTCGACCAGGTCGAAGGCCAGCTCGAAGTCGACCAGGGCGAGCCGGCCGTCGGGCCGGACCAGCACATTGCCCGGGTGGAGGTCGCCGAAGGCCACCCCGTGCTCGTGCAGGGTGCGCAGCATGGCGGCCAACTGCTCGCCGTAGTCCAGCGCCATGGCGGTGTACTCGGCCAGCGTGGCGGCGTCCGGCTCGGCGCGCAGCAGCGGGTAGCGGCCGGTGAACAGGTGCCGCTCCAGCTTCTCGCCCTCGATGAACTCCTCGACCAGGTACTCGTGTTCCCAGACCACGAGGTGGTCGTGGAGCTCGGGTACGAAGTCCAGTCCGGACAGCCGGCGCAGCATGTCGCGCTCGCGGTGCAGCCGCTCGACGGCGTCGGTGCCGCGGTGGTCGAGCCCGGCCATCGGACGGGCCTCGCGCAGCACCACCACCTGGCCGGTGCGGCGGTCGCGCGCCTTGTAGACGCCGCCGCCGTTGGAGAAGTGCAGCGCCCGCTCGATGTCGTAGGGGAAGTTCTCGGGCGCGGCGCCGGCCCGGGACTCGATCTGCTCACGCAGGAAGTCGGGGACGGTGATCCACTCGGGGACCGAGAAGACCGGTCGGCGCAGGTCCGGGACGAGGTTGCCGGTCGCGTCGCGCAGCGCGGAGACCGTGCGGCCCTGCTCGTCCAGACAGTACAGCTGGCGGTAGGCGCCGTAGCGGACGAAGAGCAGGCTGTCACGCCAACGCAGGTCGCTGAGGATGTACGGGCCGCGCCGGTCGGCCAGCAGCGGTTCCAGGCCGGTGAGCACCCGGTGCAGCTCGGCCTCGTCCCGCGGGTAGAGGGTCAGCAGCTTCCCGCTGGAACCCCGCGGCGCGTATTTCGAATTCGCCTTCAGGACGGTTTCCCGACCGCGCAGGAATTTGACACTCAGGTCCTGTTCATGACAGAACTTGAGGACGATGTCGATGATCTCCGGCGCCTCGTCGAGAGCACCGGAGACGTGCACCTTCCAGCCCTGGTCGGGCAGCGTCTGGCCGTCGGGGTGCAGGTAGACCCAGACGCTGTCCCCGCTGCGGCGCCAGCCCTCGGGCACCGGTGCGACGGCCGGTGCGTAGAGGCCCTGGACGTCGTCCTGGGCGCCGGGGTCGTCGTAGAAGACGGGATCCGCCTGGCAGAACTGCTCGTAGTCCGAAGGCCGCACCGGGAGATCCCTCCACATACTCGACGGGCCGCGCGGGGTGGTGCCCGGCCTTCTCCACCGGCCGGCCCCGTTGTGTGGCCCGGCGTTAGGTCGGATTTATAGCCGGGTTTCCCTGCCGGACTCAAGACCTTGCGGGAGCGTCAACGGAGTGTTAATCGCGCACCTGTGGACGACTTTTCCGGAACTCCAGAACGGCCGGAAAAACGTGAACCCGTGGCCGGGGCCGCGCCGTACACCGGTGTCGGACCCCTGCCGGACCATGGGTAACGCGAGGCCCTGCGAACACGAACAGCAGGCCCGTCGGCACGCTCCAGGAGCCGGAGGCGAAATCCGGCCAACCTGACTGCTCTTCGTCCGGGGGGGCCGGATCGCCCCCGGCGTTCATCCATTTGCTGTGGAGCGGTGACGAAGAGTCACGTCCCGCTGGGGCGACCGGGTGCCGCTCCCAGTTCGTTCGCCGACCACCAGCACGCCTTCGGCGTCAAGCGGTTGTGCCAGGCCCTTGGCCCGTCCCGATCCGGCTTTCTACCGCTGGACGGGCGGTGCCCCGGCCCGCGCCGCGGGAGCGGCTGCCGATGCCGCACTCTCGCGGCGCGCGTACGCGCCGTCCACGCCGTCCACGCCGACTCCGAGGGCACCAACGGCGCCCCGCGGGTGACGGCCGGACTCCGCGAAGCCGGTCTTCCGGTCTGCCGGTCAACCACGAGCGAGCGGGTCCAACGGGTCATGCGTCGGTTCGGCACCGTCGGCGTCCACCTGCACAAGGAGCCGGGACGGTGATCGTTCCGGTCGGCCCAGCGGGCTACTGTTCGTCGACACCTGCCTCGGGCCGACCGGAGTTGTGCGCACCGGGAGTTGTGATCTAGGAGTCCGCGGCCTGCGGCTCGCCGATGCTGTACTCGCCGGAGTCGATCGGGTCGGTTGCCTGACTTTCCGACAGCGCGTACGCGGTCTCGCCGTGCAGGCTGAGGTCCAGGCCGAGTTCCTCGTCCGTCTCGGAGACCCGGTTGCCCGTGATCCGCTTCAGTACGAGGGCGATCACCAGGGTCGCCACCACGGTGTAGCCGAACGCCGCGCCGACGCCGACGGCCTGCTTGCCCAGTTGCGCCGCCCCGCCGCCGTAGAAGAGGCCGTTGGCCCCTGCGGCGTTGATCGACTTGGTGGCGAACAGGCCGAGAGCGAGCGCCCCGAACACGCCGCCCACCAGGTGTACGCCGACCACGTCGAGCGCGTCGTCGTAGCCGAGGCGGTGCTTCCACTCGACGGCGAACTCACAGAGCACGCCTGCCGCAGCGCCGATCGCCAGTGCGCCCAGTGGGCTCACGTATCCGGCACACGGGGTGACCGCGGCGAGCCCGGCGACGGCCCCGCCGGCCGCGCCGAGGGTGGTGGTCCTGCCGTGCCGCAGCCGCTCGACGGCCAGCCAGCCGAGGAGTGCCGCCGCGCCGGCGGTGTTGGTGTTGAGGAAGGCGCTGGCAGCGAGCTGGTTCGCGCCGAGGGCCGAACCGCCGTTGAAGCCGAACCAGCCGAACCAGAGGATCCCCGCACCGACCAGCATCAGCGGCAGGTTGCTCTGCGGCATCGGTCGGTCCGGCCAACCCTTGCGCTTGCCCAGGACGATCGCCATGACCAGGGCAGCTGCCCCGGCCGTGGTGTGCACGACGATCCCACCGGCGAAGTCGAGCACACCGAACTTCGCGAGCCACCCGACCGGCGAGAAGATCCAGTGCGCGACCGGGCAGTAGACCAGCAGCGACCACAGCACCACGAAGGGGACGAACGAGCTGAACCGCCAGCGGTCGGCGGTGGCACCGGTGATCAGCGAAGGCGTGATCACTGCGAACATCATCTGGTAGATCACGTAGACCAGCGGCGGGATCACCATCGCCGTACTGCCGCTGAAGCCGGGAACCATCTCATTCATGTGGGTGAGGTCGACGAAGTGCAGATCGCCGATGAAGCCGTTGCCCTTGCCGAAGGCGAGGCTGTAGCCGATGACCACCCATGCCACGCTCACCAGGGCGATGGTGACGAAGTTCTGCATCAGCATTGCCATGACGTGCTTGGTGCGCACCATGCCGCCGTAGAAGAATGCGACACCTGGCGTCATGAAGAGGACGAGCGCGGCACTGACCAGAACCCAGGCGGTCGAACCGGTGTCGACCCGGGTGAAGTCGAATTTCAAAAGGCCCTCCGAGGCCGGATGCGAACGGCGGGCCATGGGTCTGACCTGCGCCGACGTAGGGGAACCCAGCCGGGGCGCCGTCGGGGTCTCCGTAGGCGGCGGACTGGGTGCCGAGGGGAAAGATAAGGCCACCCAGGAGCGGACAGCGGTAACGGGATGGCAAAAATCGCCCGCGCGTCCTCGCCGGCCACAACCCGAGGAAATTCAAGCCGTCCTCAACGCCCGGACAGTCCTCCCCGGAACACGACCGCACCCGTTTCGGTCACGCGGAGCAGCAGGCCCATGAGCGGTTGCCTGTCACTGAATCGGGTCCTGTCGGCTGCCACCTGGGAATCCACCACTTCGGAAACTGCTCCACCGGTTCAATCCGCATAATGGTCGGATGACTGGGAACTCCCACTCTTCGAACTCCCACTCTTCGGCCATCCGAATTGTTGGCCGCGAGGTGGAGATTCTCGCCGACGGCCGGCCGTCGGAACCAGCCAGCCGTGGGCGGTGAATCTGCGCGTTGTCGTCGGAGCGGAGGCGCGCACCCGGCTTCCGGCCTCACCTCAACCGAAACGGCGAGGTTGGACTGCGCCGGCGGTGCTCTTTGCGAAGAACGACCGGCGCAGCCGGGGCGGGTCCGTCAGCCCGTGCCCCGGCTGCGGCCGTTGACCTGCGGGAGCGCTCCGTCGCTCTTACGGACAGGTACAGACTCCGTCGATCAGAGTGCCGCGGCTCGGTCCCGGCCGGCCCCGCACCCGGCCGAACCAGGTTCGCGGCGACCGGGCATACGGCTCCCGAGCGAACCGCGCGTACCTGCTCCGACTCGGTATCCGCTGCACGATCCCGGAGAAGGTCGACCAGATCCGCAACCGGAAGAAGCGCGGGATCCATGGCGGTCGGCCCCCGAAGTTCTGCAAGACCGACTACCGCGAACGCCATGCCGTGGAGTGCGGAATCAACCGGTTGAAGCGTCACCGGGCCGTGGTCACCAGGTATGACAAGCTCGCCGTTGGTCACGGGGCGACTGTGATCGTCGCGGCCATCAACGAGTGGCTGTGAGACTTCGGACGGTCTGTTACTGCTCGGGCATCCCTTCGGTCATTGCCCTGCTTCGGTCGGGGGAATCCAGGGCGTCCACGACAGTGCTTCGCGCCATCCGGGGCGACCGAACGCCCAGTTCTTGAGCACCGTGGCGACGGCTTCGTGACCGGCCATCTCGAACGGCCCGGGCACATGAGCCTGGAAGTGCTGGTCGGGGCCGCCCTCGCGGTACTCGACCTGGCAGCTCATGTCGTCGTTGAGGTAGACCTGCATGAAGTGCTGACCAGGGGCAACTGTGTGGAGCCTCTCGACAATGACAAACCGGTGCCTCAGGTTCATCTCACTCAGCAAGTCGAACAAAGTGTCCTCGGAGGGGTCGTCCCAGGACCCACCGCTCCATGTCTTCGCCCGCAGGGTTGGTGTCGCCATGTCGGCACTGTATCCGCCGACACCATGTCGCCCGAGCCCCACTGATCAACTTCTGAAACAGGCCCTAAGGGAGGCATGGTCACCTCCGTGTTCGAACTGGTTTGCTGGGTTCGTCCTGGCCGCGATAGTTTGCGCTGCTGGCCAGTTCGGCCAGCATCGCGACTTGGGGGAATCTTGGGATCAACGTCTCGGCGCGCAGGTTCCGCAGCGGTAGGGCTCGCCCTGCTGGCGACGCTCTTCGCGTCGGCGAGCGAAGCGTCCGCCGCGCAGAAGGTGTCAGCGGGCAGTGTCGCCAACTGCAGCGGGATCACCGGGCGCAATGATATCAACGGCCCCGTTGCCCGATGGGCGGGGCAGCGGATCAACGTGTCCACGCCGATCCACAATACGAGCGGCACCACGCGCTCGGACATGACAGTCAACTACATGATCATTCCCATGCCGGAGTCGCTTCCGCTGGCCCCCGGATCCCCGGCCCACCGGCAACGCCTCGTTCCCACGGTGTACTGGCAGGTCGACAAGGGGCGCTGGGAGACCATGACCTTCGTCTGGCATCCGGCGGTCTACCCGGATGCCGCGTACTGGCTCAGTGAGCCTATCCGCTTGCCCACGTTCGCGGGGAATGCCACTCACACGTTCCAGATCTCCGAGTGGTTCCACCCTGACTCGCTGGAGGCCCTCTACTGGGGGGAGCTCAACTACGCGGCCCTCGGCTGCGGTGCTGACAGGGTGGAACTTGGCTCCTCCGAGGTCGACACCGTCTATGGGCCGATCTTCCGGCGGTAGTCGGGCGCCACACTGATTGGACTCGCGGCCCCGACTGGAGGTCGGTCAGGGCCGCGAGCTTCCCGCGACCCTCAGCACGCGGGCCCGGGTCCCGCCGGCGCCGAGTGCAGCAGCAGGGAGAGTAGGGGGCAGGAGACGTTCTCGCTGTACAGCTCGTCACCGATACGGATGTACGACGGCGCCGGGATCCGTTCGGTGATCGCGATGCGCCAGTTGGCCGGGTCGGCGGGGAGGCCGGGGCGCGGGCAGGTGCTGGGGGCGAGCGTGGGCGGCATGGGATCAGGATGCACCCGTCGCCGTCCGGGACTGTTAGGAAGTCAGGAGCTGTCCGGCTGAACATGCGCGCGGATTCAGGCTGACGCGGGTGGCTTTCGTGTCGTCGTGTAGGCGAACGGGCCGTGGACGCCGGAGCTGTGCCGCTCGGCGGCTTCGAGGGCGACCTGCATCCGCTTGCGGACCGGCAGCTCGGTGGTGGCGTACAGCGCGCCGAGGGCGATGTCGGCGCCGCAGCCGACGGCGGCGTAGCGGGCGTGGGGCTCGCCGACCTGGTAGTCGGAGTCGACGATGAACAGGCGTCCGGCTATGCCGACGAGGAACTGGCCGCCGGATTCCTGCTCGGCGTTCTTCGTGGCCCAGCCGCCGTCCTTGAGGCAGGCGCGGACGGAGTCGACGAACGTGGTGACCATGAAGCGCGGCAGGTCTCCGGTCGGCTCCGGGGGAGTGAAGGCGTACCGGAGCAGCTGGCCCATGCGGTACGAGGTGGTGAAGCCCATCGCGTACGGGCCGTTGCGGAAGACCTTCTCGTCCGCCCGGAGCGTCAGGGACCAGCCGGAGACGCCGGCACTGTCGGCACCGAGGTGGACGCGGCCGTTGCGGACGATGCCGACTACAGCTGTCATGGCGTCAGGGTACCGGGCGGGCAGCGGACCCGGAGCATGCAGCGGCGCCCGCCATCGCGAGGACGGTGGGCGCCCGGCTGCATTGTTCAGTCCTGCTCGTCCGCGTCGGGGCCGACCGTGGTGAAGACGGCCAGTCGGTACGGCGCGTCAGGACGGTCGGGCCAGACATTGGCCTCGATGGCGGCCTGGGCGCGCTCGTAGTCGGCGACGAGCACTGCGTGCTGCGGGCTGATCCACTTCATCGGCTGCGTCCTGACGCGCGTTGGTCTGTCCGAGTATGACAGCGCGAAGGCGTCAGCCGGGCTTGTTCATGCAGGTGACCTGGCAGTCGAGCGGGGAGTGCTGGCAGTTGGCGGCGACGACGATCTCTCTGCTGAGCGGGTCGCCCCACAGCGGGATTGGTGGGGCGGCTGAGCACTTACAAGCCTGCGACTGTCGGGGGGTAGGCACGGTCCGCTCGGACCAGCCGTACTCGGAAACGGTCATGCCCCGCACCGTACGGGCGGTCGAGGGCGTTGCCCACCGCCCAACTCAACCCCGGCGCCCGGCCCCGGCCTTCCGGCCAGGCGGCCCAACCGAAGGAGCAGCGCATGCGCGGCGGTCGCACGGCGGGGGAAGGCGTGAAGCTACCCCCAGTCCGTCACGTCGCTCAGGCCGTCCGCATCCGCATCCAACTGCTGCCGAGCCTCACCCGAGAGGAACAGTGTCAATGCCCCGCAGTCACGACACCCACGCCCCAACGGTGCGTCATATACAGGCTTCGACTTGAACAGGCCCGCCGCCCTGAACCGGAGCTGCAGTCGGCTGCTCCACTCTCCGCGTTCGCCTACCTCGCCGAGGGGGCTGAGCCGCTCTGAACCGCATGTTCCGCATCGCATTCCGCGGACGATACACCGGGCGTTCTCGCACGCAGCCGGTGGGTCCGCAATCGGCGCGGTACACAGCGCAGCGACTGAAGCGGCCGAAGGAGCAACACCGTGACCGAGCGCACCTACCGGGGTATTGCCGCACCCACCAGCCTGCGCGATGGCTGGGAGCGGTACCTGTGGCAGTCCGGCGTGGACGCGGCTGTGAAGCACGGATTCCTGGATACGCACTACGGCGCCCTCGGGGACCGGCTGAAGCTCGGTGAGCCGGTCGACGTCGAGGTCACCGTGCGCAGGCGCTGGTTGCGTGTCGCGGCGACGTTCGGGGCCGCGCCGGGATCCCACATGGGCCTGTGGCACCCCGACACGGGCTCGTGGATCGGCGGCACCGGGGTGCACCGCTGGAACTACCGCGTCGGCAGCCTGCGTCGGTGCCTCACGCTGCGCCTCGGTGAGGAGGAGTGCGACTCCCCGGAGGAAGCGATCAACTACCTGCACTGGAGCGCTGGAGCGCCCCGGCGCCGCCGCCGGCGCCAGGGACACCGCGACGAGGGTCTGTCCAGTCGACCGTACGGACCCTCGGGTCGGGCCTCGGGCTCCCGGTGCGAGACGGCTCCTCCGGTTCAAGGGCGAGGGGCCGTCCGCAGGAGTCCGCTGGCGCTCAGATCGAGGTCTCCATCGTGGGGGTGCTGACCTCGGCGGCGAGCAGCGCCAGGCGGATGCGGTTGTCGGCCCCCGTCTTGGCCCGGATGCGCCGCAGGTAGGTGTCCACGGTGTGGGTGCTCAGACCCATGCGGTGGGCAATGGCGGCGTAGGTGCAGCCTCGGGCGAGATGCTGCAGGACCTCCAGTTCGCGTGGGCTGAGGGCCGGGTTGCGGTCAGCGGTTCCGATCGTCATGGAGTTCTTCCTTCCGGTTGTCACAGGGCGGGCGAGACGGCCTCGGGCTTCGGGGGGATGTAGCCGCCGCCCCAGGCGCTGTCCGCAGGCGCGACAACGGTGGCAGTAACGGGCGACACCCGGCCGTCGGCCTGCCGGTGGTCCAGGTCGACGGGGTGGATCGCCGTGACTGCACTGAAGGCGAGGGCGATGACGGCAAGACGCAGAGCGGGCATCAGCGAACTCCCAGGGGTGATCGTCTGGGGCACCTTCTGCGGTGCCCTCGGTTGCTTCAGACTGGCCCCGGGCACCACGCCCGCACCACCTGACAGACTGCTCACCAAGCTGCCATGCAGCAAGACGAGTTGGGAACAAGTATGGACATATCAGGAGAGGTTTCCCTTTCTGCTGTGCTTGCCTCTCTGACCGGCGATCAGATGGGCGTGTATGCCTGGATCGCCCAGCGTCCAGGTGCGGAGCCCGACAGCGTCGCAGGCGCTCTGGGGTTGTCGGCTGCGGATGCGCGCTCCGCCGTCAGTGCCCTCGAGCGGGCGCAGCTGCTGATCGGCAGCGACGAGCGTGGGGGACTGGTGGCCGTGGACCCCGGCCTTTCGGCGGCTGCCGCGACCCAGGAACTGAGCCAAACCATCCGGGCGCAGCAGGCGCAACTTGACGGGATCAACGCCCGCATCGGCGCCCTGCGCTCGCACTTCCATGCCGGTCGCGGCAGGGGCACCTCGGATGTGGAGCCCATCACGGAACTGGAGGGGGTCCGCTCGGCCCTCAACCGGGCCTCCGAGGCCTGCCGGCAGGAGATGCTGACCTGCCAGCCGGGCGGCAACCGGGTGCCCGAGGCACTTCAGGAGTCGATCGCGCGTGACACCGCACTGCTGGAACGCGGTGTCCGGATGCGTACGCTCTACCAGCACACGGCGCGTTTCAACGGTCCGAGCCAGGCCTACGTGGCTGCGGTGTCCGCGTTGGGGGCCGAGTACCGCACGGCGCACGAGCTGTTCGGCCGGATCATCGTCTTCGACCGCGAGACCGCGTTCATTCCGGACCGGCACGGGAGCTGGGGCGCCGTCGTCATCCGCGAGCCCTCGATCGTCGCGTACCTGTGCTCCATCTTCGAAGCGGCCTGGAGCACCGCCAAGCCCTTCGGGGACGCCCCTGCGGACGGGCTCGAAGCCGTGTCGAAGGAGCTCGACCGGACGATCCTGCGTCTCCTCGCGGCGGGGCTCAAGGACGAAGCCATCGCTCGGCGACTGGGCATGTCGCTGCGCACCCTGCGCCGCCATATCGCCGACATCATGGCCGGCCTCAGGGCCGACAGCCGCTTCCAGGCGGGAGTGCGGGCCGCGGGCTCCGCCCAGTTGGCCGACGGCGCCGTGGACGACGCGGCCGATGAGCACGCCGGGCCGGCGGGTCGGCGGAGTCCCGCATAGTCGTGACTACCCCCGTGCTGCTGCCGAGGCAAGAGTGGTTGTCCTTGTAGGTCCACGGGGGAGGCATGGATGAGTATTGGCCGAAGGCTTGCGCGAGAAATGGAGTCCTTCGCCCGCGACGTGGGTTTCTGCTTGACGGCGAACCGTGCAGTCGGTCCGGCCGTCGTATGGCCGTCCGGTGAGCCCGGCCTCTCCGAGGAGTTCTGTTCCAGGGCCGTGTCGCCGTCCGTCCCTCCGGCGGCCGATTCCTTGTACCCGGTTTCCGTCAACGAGCAAGTCGAGGAATTGACGGACCATCTGGGTGTGCTGCTGGGAACGCAGGTGCGGGCCTCGGCCTGGGATCTGTCGCGGGACCGTGCGACCCAGCCGCAGGCAGCCGGGCAGGAAAGGCTTTTGATGCCTTTGACCTGTGGATTCGACTGCCGTATCGATGGTTCGGCCGAGGTCGGGGAACCTCACCCCACGGTGAGCATGGAGCTGCGGCTGCGGCGCGGGAGCGTCCTCTATGTACCCGCGCATTTCAGCTACACGCTCTCGAAAGGGCATGCGCGCACCGTCGCTCTGGACCTCTCGATCGGCTGATCAGTGGCTTCGGTAACTGGATCCCGTGACTTTCCCGCTGCCGGCGCCGACGGCAGGATTCATTCCAGCGAGAGGGAGGAACCCGAATCCGAGTGCAGAACTGCGGTCGGTCTCGCGGAAATCACGGTGCCCGGTGAACGGGCGCCTCTTTCACCAAGGAGTTCACATGTCCCGCACTGTTCGATTCGCTTCCACCGCGGCCGTCGTCATGGCCCTCAGTTCGATCGTGCTGCCCGCTGCCATGGCCGCCACCCCGCAGGCGGTCCAGGGCCGTGCCGCTGTGACGCAGACCATCACGCCGAACTACACCTGCGCCGAGCACATCGAGTGCGACCCGAAGTAGTGGCGTTCGGCCGCGGCCCGGCCTCCTGTGGGGTCCGGGCCGCGGCCGCCCTGGCGACCAACCCCTGAAAGGCGAACGTGACCAACCCATGACCGACCTCGCAGCCCCTCCGTACGCCGGGCCGAGCGCCCCCCATCTGCTCGACGATGCCACGCCCGGTGCCGTGCGAGCTGCTCTGCGGCGGCACGGTGCGGTCCTGTTGCGCAGAGCGCACCGGACCGTGACGGATTTCGAAGACCTGGCCGACGCCCTGATGACGCCGTTGATCCACCACTCCGTCGCGGGCCGGGAGCGTGAGCCGGTCAGCGCGGACGGTGCCACGGCCACCGTCAACAAGGGCTCGCACGCGATCCCGCTGCACCGTGAGCTCTCCTACGCCCCGGGCACACCCGACCTGCTGATGTTCTACTGCGAGCAGCCACCCCGGGACGGGGGCGCGACCACCCTGTGCGACGGAGCGGCACTGCTGGACCGGCTGCCGACCGAGATCGTGGAGTTCCTGCGGGCCAACGAACTCGTCTGGACGTGGAGCGCCTCGCCGGAACGCTGGCACTCCACCCTCGGGGTGGACACCCCCGCGGCGGCACAGCAGGTCGTCGCAGCACTCAACCGCAGGTACGCGGGCCTCGGACACCTGGGAGCCTCGTTCGACGGCGACACGCTGAACGGAACCTACACGACCAGCTTCCTCGTCCGCTCGGGCGACCCGGCTCGCGACTCGTTCTGCAACTCACTGCTGACCACCCTCGCGCTCAGCCAGGCGTTTGACTTGCGGATGACCGCCGGCGGAGCCAGCGCCACTCTCGGTAACGGATCGGCCTTCCCTGCGGCTTACCTGAACGCCATCGCCGCCTGTGCCGACGACGTGACCCACGACGTGGCCTGGCAGCGGGGTGACATCGTGGTCGCGGACAACACGCGCTACATGCACGGCCGACGTCCCATCGCCGACAGCGAGCGCCGCATCCTCACCCGTATCGGCCACGCCCTCGGCGAGCACGGGCCCGCCCAGTCCTGACCGGTACCCACTCCTGGCCATCGGTCGCAACACCCGCGTCCGCGCCGCGGCCGTCCGCCGTGCGGCGTCGAACGCCGCGCGGCCATCGAAACGAGGAACTTGACATGAGCACGCCTGTATTGCCAGCTCCCTTCACCGTTGTCTGGATCACTGCGAGTTTTCCGCCCGAGGTAACCGGGGTCTCCTTGGGAAACCTGGAGCGTGCCCGGTGGTTCGCGGCACAGGAGGGCGTCCGGTTGTGTCTGCTCACTCCGGAACCCGACGCCTCGGAGGAGAGCCCGGCGGCGCCCGCCGAGGGACTGGAGGTCTTCCCCTACGCCGCGAAGCCGTGGCTGCCCTATCCGGTCCTGCGAGTGCCGCGCCGGGCCGCGCTGGGACAGATCGACGCCGCACTGGAGAGGATCCGCCCAGACCTGGTCGTGGTCACCGACCCGGAGCGGTCCTTCCTGTTCGCGTCCTGGGGCGCTCCGGGCCGGGCCTACGCCCGTCGCCACAAGGTGCCCTACATCGCCCAGTACCAGGGCGACTACCTGAACTTCGCCCGCAGCTACCCGGGCTGGCGGCATTTGCGCACTCCGCTGATCCGCCCCGCGATGCGCTATCTGTACCGGCGGTTCGACGCCGCGCTGTGCGCGACCCAGCACGCCGCCCAGACCCTGCGCGGCATCTCCCGGGTGCCGATCGAGCAACTCCCCTTCATCGGGATCGACATCGCGGACTTCGCCGCCGGCCGACGCGACCCGGGCGTGCTCACGCGCCTGGCGCCCGCCCACGACGGCAGGGGCAAGGCCGTGCTCTTCCTGGGGCGCCTCGCCCGTGAGAAACGCCTCGACCTGGTGATCGCCGCGTTCCTCCGGCTCAGCGCCGAACCGGGGCACGAGGACCTCTCACTGTTCGTCGCCGGCGACGGCCCCGCCGACGTGGTGGCGGAACTGCGGCGCCTCGCCGAGCAGTCGTCCCGGATCCACTTCCTGGGCTTCGTCCACGGCAGCGACCGGACGGACCTGTACAGCTCCAGCGACGTGTTCTGCACCGCCTCGCCCTACGAGACGTTCGGGCGCACCGTCGTCGAGGCGATGGCCTCCGGAACACCCGTGGTCACCACGGCGGGTGGCGGCATCACCGACCGCCTCCAGGACGGCGGCAACGCGTACCTCTTCACGCCGGACAGCGCCGACGCCCTGCAGGACGCGCTGCGCCGGGCGCTGGTCGAGGACTCGGCGGCGCTCCGGTCCCGAGCCGGCGCCGAAGCCGCGCGCTTCACCGTGGAGGACGGCTGCGCCCGCCTCCTCGACTGCTACCGCGCACTCGCCGGGGCGCCCGCCCGGGCTTCCGCCGCCGTCAGTGCCTGAAACCTCCGTGGAGGCCGCAACAGTGTTCCCGAACCGCACGACGAAGGAAGAACCATGACGACCGATCTCATTCACGACAGCACCCGGGACGCCGCGGCTACCGCGGCCCGCGTCAGCCGCGCGGAGTACCGGCGCAGCTCACCGCCCCTGCTGCGCAGCCGGGCTCTGGACCGGCTGACCCGGACCGGCCTGTGGCTGCCGATCGCCTTCTACCTTCCCGTGTCACTGGCCCTGATCCTCCTGGGGGTACGGGTTGTCGGGACACTGCGCGGGGCGGCCCTCGTTCTCGGCGGCTACGTCCTGTGGACCCTGACCGAGTACTGGCTGCACCGGCTGGTGTTCCATTGGGCGGCCAAGCCCGGGACGGCCATGGCCGCCGTCCACTGGTTCGTCCACGGCGTCCACCACGAGCACCCCGACGACCCGGAACGGGTGATGATGCCCCTGGCGGGGTCGATCCCGCCAGCTGCGGCCTTCTGCCTGCTGTTCCGCCTGGCATTCGGCGCGGCGTCGTGGCTGCCCGTCGCGGGCGGATTCCTCGGTGGATACCTGCTCTACGACGTGGTGCACTATCTGCTGCACCACCACCGGCCCAGGACCACCGTCGGTCGGGAACTGCGACGGCGCCACCTGCTGCACCACTACCAGGACGGCCGGACCGGCTTCGCGGTGAGCGCCCCCTGGCTCGACCATGTGTTCCGGACCGCGCCCGCGCCCCGCCCGCGCAGGGGCTGACGTGCCACCGACCGTGGCGGCCAGGCTCCAGGCCCGGGCCGTCCGGCAGCTCTCCGCCCTGCCCCGCCCGCTCCGGCGGATGCTGGCCGGCCGGCCGCCCCGGCAGGCCGGCCGGGGCCTGGCCCTGGACGCCCAGTTGCTGCTGAGGCTCCAGCGACTGTTCGTGACCTCACCCGTCGACGCAGCCCTGAGCACGACCCGTGCCGCCATGGCCCGCTCGGGCTACGTCCTCGGCGGCCGACCGGTCGGACCGGTACGGACCAGCGAGGTGGTGGTTCCAGGACCGGCGGGCGCGATCGCGGCCACCCTCTACACCCCGGACTCGGGACCGCAGGCCTCCGCGCTGTTGCTCTACTTCCACGGCGGCGGGTGGGTGGCCGGTTCCCGGGAGAGCCACGACAGCACCGCGCGGTTCCTCGCCCACCGGTCGGGCGTCCAGGTACTGCTGCCCGAATACCGGTTGGCGCCCGAGCACGTCTTCCCGGCAGCGGTCGACGACGCCATGGCCGCGTTCGCCTTCGCCCACGCGCAGGCGGGCAGGCTGCGGGCCGATCCCGCCCGCATCGCCGTCGGAGGAGACAGCGCGGGAGGCAATCTGGCTGCCGTGGTCGCCCAGCTCAGCAGGGGCGGTGCCGAGTCCGCCGCGTACCAGCTGCTGCTCTACCCCAACCTCGACGCGTCCACCGTGCGGCGGTCCCATGAGGCCTTCGGCGAGGGCTTTGTGGTGACCCGCTCCGAACTGGCCTGGGCCCTCGACCACTACGCCCCCGCCGGGGTCGACCGCGCCGACCCGCGGCTCTCCCCGCTCCTGGGCGCGGACCTCCGCGGACTACCCCCTGCCTTCATCGCCGTGCCCGGCTTCGACCTGCTGCGTGACGAGGCACTGGAGTACGCCCGGCGGCTGCGCGAGGCGGGTGTCCCCACCACCGTCAACCTGCAGCCCGACCTCACCCACGGCTATGCGAGCATGCTCGGTCTCGGGCAGCGGTTCCGTGAGGCCACCGCCGAGGCCGCAGACGCCCTGCGCGCGGCCCTGGCCCGGTAAGCCCGTGCGCGGCGCTGGATGAACGATTGCGGCAAGCTGCGGCGCTGCACTGAGAAGAGCGGCAAGGTCGTCGACTTCTACCTCCACCTCGCCGCTGCCCCCCGTCACGCTCCGCATGCCCATCCGACGCGCGACCAGCCAGTGTCACTGGGACGACCGCCCCACCACCCGGCGCCTCAAGTGATCCATTTGCCGGTCGGTCCACATGCTCATGGCTGTGCAGTCGTCGCGGTGGTGGTGATCAGTTCCTCGATGCCGAAGAGGAACCGCTCCATCTCCTCCCGGGACAGCAGCGCGCTGTCCGCGGTCATCGACAGCCGTACCGCGTCGCCCGCGCCCAGGGCGTCCACCGCGAAGCTGACGCCCTGGCGCGGGGGGAACACGATCGGCCAGCTCAGGGTGGTCAGCGACCTGGCCTCGGCGATGCCCGCGGGATCGGCGCGGGCCCCGGGGTCGAACGCCTCGACCGGTTGCGTGCCCAGCTCGCGCGTGTCGTTGAAGAAGCAGCTGCGGTCGGCGACCGGGCCGTCCCCGGCCTCCAGTTCCGCGATGTCCCGCTCCAGCAGCAGCCGGTCGTAGTAGGCGTGCCGGTAGGAGGCCAGCGAGACGCTCTGGGTCCGGCGCAGCAGCTCGACGAAGTCCTGGTCGGCGTCCGGGAGGTGCACCAGCGCCTGGCCGGACAGGGTGCTCACGGCGTGGGCCAGTCCGGGCAGGAAACGGTTGTTGACCACCACCTGCAGGACCGCGTCGGGGCAGCCGGAGATCCGGGCGGTCATCGTCGCGACCGCCGCCAGCAGCACGGCGGAGGGTCCCACCCGGTGGACGGCGGCGACCCTCGGCAGGGCCAGCGCCAGGGCGGGGGAGTGCAGCAGCGCGTTGGGGAACGGCAGGGTCCCGGGCTGCCCGCCGGTTCCCTTGTCCCGGAACAGCCGCGGCGGGCCGGCCTTCAGCTTGCGGAACCAGTACTGGCGCGCGGCGGCGTCCCGGCGCCGCCCGCGCTCCGAGCACTGGAACTCCGCCTCCTCCAGTGGCTGGAGGGAAGGGCGCAGCTCACTGATCCGGGCCGGGGGCTCGCCCAGCACCAGTGCGGTGAGATTGGTGGCGACCTGGTGCAGCCCCCAGCCGTCGGCGGCGGTGTGGGCGAGGACCAGGGCGATGAACCGGACCTCGCCGCCGGACTCCAGCAGTCCGACCCGGACCGGCCACTCGGCGTCCAGTGCGAACGGCTGCCCGACCAGTTCGGCGAGCAGTGCGGCGCCCTCCTCGGCGATCTCCGCCGGGTCGTCGCTCACGCACGGACGGAGTACGACCGGCACCCGCCCGTCGGGTTCCACGGTCTGCCGCAGCCGACCCGTCTCATCCGCGGCGAGGGTGGTGTGCAGCGAGTCGTGCAGCTGGAGCAGTTGCCCGAGTGCGTCCAGGACGGCGGGCACGGGCAGGGCGACGGTGACCGGCGCGCCCAGCGAGACGTTGTAGCGGGCCGCGTCGTCGCCCAGCGTGCTGACGGTGTCCCAGATCGAGTGCTGGCCCCAGGTGGCGGGGCCGGTGCCGGAGCGTCCTGACGACAGCTCGATCTCCAGCGTGCGGGTGGTGGTCAAGGCGGACCTCTCCGGTGCGGTGGGGATTCCGCTCGGTGCGGGGCGGAATCAGCACCGAGTGTGGCCTCAGCGGGTGGTTCGCGTCGAGACCGCCCGGACGGGGCGCCCGGCGTTGGCTCAACAGCCGCCCGGCAGCCCGAATCGTCGCTGGTAACCATGGCGTGCTCTTGTCCCGGTCTGTGTCTGCCGCACCCATGGTCGCGTGGCCTCCGCAACCGCGGGCACGAATTCCGAAAGACCGCATACCTCTCCCGGCAGGGGCGCCAGAGCTGACGCAACGTCAGCAGAGGTGCACATGGACTGGACCCGGGGGAATTCCGGGTTCCGCCCGAGGCGTGCGACATGATCGCCCGGGTGCCCCTCTGCGGCATGGGCGGGATCCGCCCCGGCATGTCGTTCCTGGATCCCGCCGAGAAGCTGTGAGCGTGGGTCGACATCAATGCCATGGCCGTCGCCGCAGCGGGATCGCGGCTGGTCACTGCCGGGAGAAGGGGTCATCCGAGGCTTTGACGTCCCCTGGCTCCCCATCCCCGTCCTTGACGCTACTGACCCCAACGCCGACCTCAACAGCGCCGGGTTCGCCCTCACCCTGCGCCTGTCCGCACCAACAGCCGGGGCCCTTTCGGGCCCCGGCCGGCTCCCCCTCATTACGGGGTTCCCGAGCCGAGTAGAGCGGTCGCGCCGGGCGTCTGCTCGTAGAGCACGCGGTGGGACTTTCGGGTTCGGGTGACCAGCCCGGCGCGATGCAGGATGCCCAGGTGGTAGGAGACCGTGCTGGCGGCTAGGAAGTGGCGTTCGCCCAGTTCGCCGGTGGTGCGTTCGACCTGCAGGTCTGCGAGGAGACGCGCTCGGGTCATGCCGAACAGCGCCTGTGTCGTGGGAGCGGCTGAAGGGCCGGTGGCCGCGCTGCGCAGGGCCGGGTAGGTGATGATGGGCGGCCGGGGCACCGGGGCCGGCGTGCAGTCCATGACCAGGAACAGGTTGGTGGTGATCGCCGACGGCATCAGGGTCAGACCGGAGTCGGCGAGGCGACGGCCCTGGAGTCGCGTCAGCAGTTTCAGGTGGTCGTCGTCCCAGACGACCCGGGGGTGCAGGTCGGCCAGCATGCCTGACAGTCCGTGCCGGGCGATGGCTCGGGCCCGGTGACCGATGTCGCTCTCCAGGCGAGCGCGCAGGGTTGCCCAGTGCGGGGCGATGGCCTGTTGCCACACCTGGTCGAGTTCGTCGGCCAATCGCTGTGCGAGCGCCTGCTCGCCCTGCTGCAACACGTCCTTGAGCACCCTCGGAATGCGGCGGCCGGACAGGTTGTCCTCGGGGTTGCCCAGGGCCATGATCTCTATCTCCCAGCGCAGACGCCCGGCGTCGACGTTGGCGATGGCGTGCAAATCCTCATGGAGCGTCGGTTCCGGAACGTACGGCTGCGGAGTGATGAAGTCCGGTACGTAGTCCCACGAACCACTGAACAGGGAAGTCAGAACAGCGAGTTTCCGCTCGCGGAGCGCCTTCTGGATCATGGATTGCCAACCTCCGCCGCATGGTTGTGCATCCGCACGCATCAGGTGCAGAGCATCAACCGTGACGCTCGCCGGTGAGATAGCGAACCTCGTGTCGGCCAGAACCCCAATGTGCATGTCGATCCGCAGCACACCAACCCCCGCTCAGTGGCGCCACTTGACGGGCTACCCCCGTCCCTGGGGCCTCATCGAAGCATTCGGACCCTTACATGTCAGCTGATTCCAACCTTCGAACCTGGTCGAATGATTCGACCGTGGACATTCCAGCTGGTTCCATGGAGCCGCACCGATCGCACCCGCACCAAGCGCGGGCCGGAATTCGCCGAGCCACCGCGCATCCATCAGCGGCAACGAGACAGGGGCACAACTCATGTTGAAGATCAGGACTGTGTTGACGGGGGCCACCGTGGCCGGACTTCTCACCGCGGGACTCGCCCTGGGGGCACCCGCGGCGGAGGCGAGCGGCCCGGGCAACTGCGTTTCGGGCGACGGAGCCACCGGCACCGGCGGTGACAGCTGCCTGTTCTACCACCAGGGCTTCGTGGGCGGGTACTTCGGCAGCCCCTACTCGATCAACTACCAGGGCAACAGCTTCGGCGGCTGCAACAACAACAGCTGTGACGGTGACGGCGACGCGGTCCGCAACGACGCGGCGTCGGTCGCGAACTTCGACACCGCCTGCACCGTGACCGTCTGGGTCTACCCGCTCGGGACCGGCGGCAACATCGGTCAGTCGTTCGGCCCGTGGGGATCCGGCAACCTGAACACGAGCCTCCGCAACAACGATGCCTCGCAGACCTGGAGCGGCCCCAGCGGCTGCTAGTGGGCAACACCGAGACGTGGCACCCAATCGGGAAGGGCCGGCCGTCCATGCTGAATGAAGCCATGAAGAGAAGTCGGGTCGGTGCCGCCTCGGTTGCGGGCGGTCTACTGGTCGCGGGCCTGCTGCTGGCAGGCTGCGCGGGCGGCGGATCCGCCCACCTCGCCGGGGCCCCGTGTCCACGGGGTCCCCGGTCACCACGGTTCCGGTGCCGACGGGACCGAACCAACTCAGTGCGCTGCCGATCACGCACTATGAGCTCACCGCCGCGCAGCAGGCCGTGCTCACCAACGCCGAGGCGGCCCTGGTGCACTCCTGCATGGAGCAGCTCGGCCTTGACTACACGCTTCCAGTGGCCGCTCCGAGCAGTGGAACTGATGACCTGTCAGGTGATCTGCCGGACAACGATCCCGCCCTCGCGGCCACCCAGGGATACCGCGACAGGAGCGTGGCCGCCGCGCAGATCGCCTACGAGCAGCGGTCCAAGGCCGCCGCGCCCGTCAGTCCTCGGATCACCACGGCGCTGCTCGGGGCGAGCACGCCGTGGAACTCCGCCACCCCGGACGGCGGCTGCCTGGGGCAGGCCCGACGCACGATTGCCGGCGCGAAGGCCGCCGACCCCGACGTGGACTTCGACACCCCCCAACTGGTCACCAATATCCAGCTGAACAGCTACTTCGCGGCGTTGGCGGACGGGCGGGTCAAGGACGTCTTCGGTGCATGGTCGGCCTGCATGAAGGCACGGGGGTTCGACTACCCGAGCCCGGTGGCCGCCGTGGACGATCCGCGCTGGAAGGCGCTGCAGCCGGCGACCGCGCTGGAGATCAGGACCGCCACCGCCGACGTGTCGTGCAAGTACCAGCACAACGTCGACGGAGTCTTCCACGCCGTACAGGTGGCCGACGAGAACACGGCGATCGATGCCAACCTCGGCGCACTCCAGCAGATCAGGGCAGGTCTGGACAGCGCGCTCGCCACCGCCACGCGGATCGAAGGCCAGCCGGCCCCCGGGCCGTCCGGTGGCGGTGCCGGGTGACTGCCGCTCCGGGACGGGTCTCGGCGGTTCGCGCAGGTCGTGGCGGACGGTGGTGGCAGGGCCTTCCGGGCGCTCGGCCGAGGTGGGCCCTGCCGTCAGTGGTGAGCGGACCTTCGCGTCGGGGGAGTGGCCGTGGCCCGGCTCCGGCCGACCTCGGTGCCGCGCCGGTGATCCCGCTGATGCGGTGGCTGGTCGGCGGGACCGTGCAAAGGCAGGAGCGCGCGGTGCACGCCCTGTGGTCCGTCGCTCGATCCTCCCCGGCCGTGAGCTCGGCAGAGCGGATCTATCCAGCTCGGCGGGTTCACCCCGGTGAGGCTGGGCCGTGGGCGGGCGCTCCGGGAGTGTCCAATTAACGGCGCTGCCCCGTAATCGGTGGTGACAGGGTGTCATCCTGGGTCATGATGAAGCGTGCTTGAGCTCAAGGCCCTTGTGGACACGGTGTTTTCAGGGTTGTCGGCGCTGGTCGTCGAGGACGTGGTGGACGACGGCGAGGCCATCCGGGTGGTGGCACGGACCCCCGACGGCGCTGTGCCCTGTCCGGTGTGCGAAACACCGACCGGGCGGGTCCACGGCTTCCACAGTCGGACCGTGTCCGATGTGGCGGTGGACGGCCGGCAGGGGGTGGTGAAGGTCAGGTTGCGTCGCCTGGTGTGCCCGGTCGGCGAGGGCGACGTCGGTTCCCTCGGGCGCCGTGAACGGCGCTGCGGCAGCCAGCGCCGCCGCGTGCTCAGCGAGTCCCGTCGTGAACGCGTCGAACGCCTCTCGCTCGGCCCCGTCGAAGGGGAACCGCCCGTGCAGCACCTCGCAGTGAAGCAGCCACAGGTCGCGCTCGTCGCCTCGTCGTCCGCCAGCTCGATGCCGTAGCCTGCGTATTCGTCCAGGATCGCGGTGTGCTGCCCGGGCGCGACCCATTCCGCGCCCAGGTCCACCATGACGTCGGTCCCCGGGAACTCCCGCGACCAGGCCCGTCCGCCGACGCGGTCCCGGGCCTCGAAGACCTTCACTGCCAGGCCGCGTTCCGCCAGATCCCGGGCCGCGACCAGTCCCGCGAGCCCGGCCCCACGACGATCACGTCCCACAGGGGGTCGTCGCCCACCGCGTCCGTCGGGTTGGTTCCGGACACAACGGTGGTTCCATTCGTGCTCATGCGGGGGCTCCTCGTGCACGCCCTCCCAGCTGGGCCTGATGCGGTGCACGTTCGCGGGTCCAGGGACGCCCGGGACGCCCCGATGGCACCCGCACCGTCGTTGAGTGTCCATGCAGACTGGTTACACGAGCAAGCAGTTCACCGACGCCGCACCACGGACGAGTTGGCCGGCCGGGATATTGCCTCCCGACGTTCTGGCACAGGCGCACCCCGGCCGCAGCAGCTCACCGGTCTCAAGGCCCCACGGCAGCTGGTGCAGCACCGCGGCGGAGGCGGTGCGGTCGGGCATCGAACACGAAGTGGACGCCGACCCGTGAGGGCGGGTCCCGCAGTCGGCGCCGCACGGTCAGGGTCTCTTCCAGGACCGCGTCAACGAGTTCGAACGGTGGGCCCCGGATCAGCTCGCCCGGATGACCGAGTACGAACCGACCCCCGGCCACGGTGAACTCGCGGGACACGGTCGCGGCCGGGCGTGATCCGGTCTTCGGTCGCGAGAGGGCTCGGACAGGGGCTCGGCCCGGCGCAGGAGATCCGCCGGGCCGAGCAGGAGGGACGGGGTGCTGTCAGAAGGCGAAGTAGGCGGTGTGGGTGCTGCCGTCGGTCAGGGTGAGGGTGAACTGCTGGCAGGTGCCGTGGAAGGAGACCGGGGTCTTCCAGATGTAGGCGTAGATGCCGAGCAGGGGGGTGTAGCTGAGGCTGCCGGTGGCGGTGGTGCTGCTACCGGTGGGGGCGTGGGTGAGGCAGTTGACGGGCTGGCTGGTGGGTGATCCCGCGGCGATGACGCCCAGGCCCTTGTTGCCGTGCAGGCTGAACGGGACCGTGACGGGAAGGCCCGGGATCCTGGGGTTCACGAAGGGCGGGTTCACTACAGGAAGGAGGAAGCCGGTGAAGGTGAACGGGGTGACGTAGGTGTAGTGGTCGGCGCTGGTGGTGGTACTGGTGCCGCCGGGGGTGGTGACGGTGACGTCCACGGTGCCGGCGCTGCCGGGCGGGGTGGTGGCGGTGCAGGTCGTGGCGGTGGCGCAGGTGAAGCTGGTGGCGTTGGTCGCGCCGAAGGTGATCGCGGTGGCGCTGCTCAGGGCGGTGCCGGTGATGGTGACCGTGGTGCCGCCGGCGGTGGTGCCGGTGGCCGGGGTGACGGCGGTGACCGCCGGGGCCGCGAAGTAGGTGTACTGGTCGGCGCTGCTGGTGGTGCTGGTGCCGCCGCCGGTGGTGGCCCGGACGTCGACCGTTCCGGCGGTGCCGGCGGGGGCGGTGGCGGTGCAGGAGGTCGCGGTGCAGGTGACCGCGGTGGCGGGGTTCCCGCCGAAGGTCAGGGAGGCGCCGGTCAGGCCGGTGCCGGTGACGGTGACCGTGGTGCCGCCGGCCAGGGGCCCGCCGGCGGGGCTGACGGCGGTGACGGTGGGTTGGGCGATGTAGGTGTACTGGTCGCCGGCGCTGGTGGCGGAGGTGCCGCTGGGGGTGGTGACCTGGACGTCGACGGTGCCTGCGGTGCCGGGCGGTGCGGTGGCGGTGCAGGTGGTCGCGGTGCAGGACACGGCGGTGGCCGGGTTGCCGGCGCCGAAGGTGACGGAGGTGGCGGCGGCCAGGTTGGTGCCGGTGATCGTGACCGCGGTGCCGCCGGAGGCCGGCCCGCCCGCGGGGCTGATCGCGGTGACGGTGGGTGCGGGGAAGGGTACGACGCCGGTCGCCACGGCCTGCGGGTTGGTGCCGACGGGGATGGTGGCGGTGACGGTGTCGGTCGCGGTGTCGATCACCGAGGCGGTGTTGCCGAGGAAGTCTGCGACGTAGACGTGGGCGCCGTCCGCGGTGGCCGCCGCTCCGATGGGGTAGCTGCCGACGGGGATGGTGGCGGTGATGGTGCCGGTGGCGGTGTCGACCACAGCGACTGCCGCGCCGGACAGTTCGGTCACGTACAGGTGGGCGCCGTCGGGGGTGACCGCGACACCAAAGGGTCCTGAGGGGACCGCGATGGTGGAGCTGACCGTGTCGGTCGCCGTGTCGATGACGGCGACGCCGGTGCCGTCGTCGGGCACGTAGAGGTGGGCCCCGTCCGGCGAGACCGCGATGTCTTCGCCGAAGGCGGTGATGGTGGCGGTGACGGTGTCGGTGGCGGTGTCGATCACCGAGATGGTGCCGGCGCCGTTGTTCAGGACGTACAGGCGCGTGCCGTCCGGGGAGATCGCGGACTTGACGGGCCCGTTGCCCACCGTGATGGTGGCAGTGACGGCGTCGGTGGCGGTGTCGATCACCGAGACGGTGCCGGGGTCGGTCTGGTTGGTGACGTAGGCCTGGGCGCCGTCCGGGGAGAACGTGATCCCTCTGGGGCTGCCGCCGACCGGGATGGTGTCGGTGACTGCCTTGGTGGCGGTGTCGATCACGGAGACGGACGCACCGCTGGAGTTGCCGACCCAGACCTGGGTGCCGTCAGGTGAGAACCCCAGGGTGCGGGGGCCGGCGCCCACGGGAATGGTGGCCGTCACCGTCCCGGACGCGTCGTCGATGACCGAGACCGAATTCGCGTTGGCGTTGGCTACGTACGCGGTCGTCGTACCGGCGGACGGGGCAGCCTGCGCGGGCGCGGCCAGGCCAACCACGCCGGTCAGCGCCAGCACGCCCCCGACGGCCAGGGCCACCAGGCGCGAGGCACCACGCGCGAGCGGTGGACGGGATCGGGTAGCCAGAAACAAGGACATGAAGGTCTCCCCCCTCATCTGCGCACCCCGGCAGCAGGACCGAGGGGCCCTTTTCGACCGCCGCGGGCGCGGTACCGCAACGGCCACCACCCCAGGGGACGCACGCGCCGAGGACAGCAGGGCGCAACGGCCCGGCCGGTCAACTTAGCTGTGAATCAACGGACTTGAGAGCGCTGGTCGTCGTCTCCACCATGACACACACATAACCTCCACCGGATCCGAACAACCACATCAACCCGGTAATACTCATGTACTCCGCAAGATGATCAAAAGGTACAAAGAAGTCGCTCTCTTATGATCAGAAGCGGTCCGATTCGCTCAAGTCGGTGTGGGGCTTTCACTGACACGGTGAAGATGACCTGGCAGTGCGGGGCACGGGCCTTGATCTCGCGGGCGGCGAGGGCTGCCTCGAACCGCGGGAGCCCCCGGTTGGATGCGGGTGCTGACCTTCTTGCTGAGGCTCTTCTCTCGGCCGGTGCTGCGCTCAGCGAGTGCGACCGGCTGCGACGACCCGGTACGGGTACATCGAGACCCGCCTGGTCGCGTCCGAGCACGGACTCCGCTCCGGCGGCGGCAGCCGGGCAGCACCTGCTCAGGACATCAGCGGACGTAGTCGACCTTCGGGGTCAGCGTGCCGAACATGGAGTCGGCCGGCAGGCCGCTGCCGCCTAAGTACTGGGCGGTCAGGTCCTGGGTCTCCCCGGTGACATGGAAGGGGACCTTGCCGACCTCGAAGCCACCGAGGGTGGGTCGGCCGCCGGCGGCGACCTCGGCCGGGGTGGTGTGGGCCAGCAGGGTCTCGGGGCTGACCTCCGCGCCGACAGTGGGCCGCACGTGGCCGCCGCGCCACGGGGGCAGCGCGGCCCGGCCGTGCGAGGCGGCGAACTGACGCTTCCTGTACAGGACGTCGCGCCGTTCACGGCACGGACCTGGCACGCACCCTTCACTTCGAAGGATCCGCATCCAGCTCACTTTGAGGTGAGGGTCGCGGTGAGGTGGGCGTAGGCGACGACGTTGCCCAGGTACTGCTGGTGTTTCCTGTCGAAGCCGGCTCCGCAGGTGATCAGGCGCAGTTCCGGGCGCTGGGCGGGGGCGTAGACCTTGCGGCTGGGGAAAGCGGCGGCGGAGTACACCTCGACGGCGTCGATGGTGAACACGGCGGTCTCGCCGACTCGGCGTCAGATCGAGCTGCATAGTTGAATTCTCAAGGTTGGCACCAGGATACTGCGACTGTTCTGAGTCCGCTGACGCTGCGGACTACCGCTTTCAGCCGCCGGCCCGCCACCGACCGTCCGTGAGTACTTGCGTCGAAGCGAACTCCGCTTCGCGCAGTGCAATCGAGAAGGGGAAGCCGATGAACCGCGCCCAACCCTGCGCCGAAGACCGAGAACCTCGGCCCCGATCCGCCCGACGGCCGTCCCGGGGGCGAATGCGGATACTGGCCGCGACGGTCGCGGCGGCAGGACTCGCCATCACCTTCACCGCCCCCGCCGGCTCTGCCGCGGCGACGCCGTCCACGGCGGCCGCCGCGGTCACTGTCGGCTCGGTCGCCCTGTCCCCCTGCGGCTCGCAGCTGCCTGGATACTGCGGTTCGGTCGGCGTGCCGCTGGACTGGCAGGCCCCGGCCTCCGCGGGCGATCCGGACATCACGGTCGGATTCGAGTGGCTGCCCGCCACCGGAGCAGCCGAGGGCACCATCGTGACCATCGAAGGCGGCCCCGGCTACTCGAGCACGGGGTCGGAAGGCCAGTACGCCGCGATGGTCGGCCCACTGGCCGCGCATCACAACACCCTGGTGTTCGATCTGCGCGGCACCGGACTGTCCACTCCGATCAAGTGCTCGGCGCTGCAGAACTACACGGGCGTCGCCTCCGGATCGGCGTTCGACGCCCTGGTCGGCGACTGCGGAGCGAAGCTGAACCGTACCTGGAAGAACTCGGCCGGCCGGTACGTGCAGGCCTCCGACCTGTTCGCCACCGCCAACGCCGCACGAGACCTGAACTACACACTCGGCCGACTCGACCTGAAGAGCGTCGACCTGTACGGCGACTCCTACGGCAGCTGGTTCGCCCAGGCCTTCGCCTCCCGCTACCCACAGGACCTGCGCACGGTCACCCTGGACAGCACCTATCCGGTGCTCAACCTCGACCCCTGGAGCACCGCCACACTCACCGAGGCCGAGTACGCCTTCAACGCCTCGTGCACCCGCTCACCCGCCTGCGCGGCCCAGGTGCCCGGCGGTGCGTGGCAGGACATCACCGCCTTGGCCGAGAAGCTGGACCAGGAGCCGCTGACCGGAAACACCGTCGGGCTGGACGACGCCCAGGTGACCCAGACCGTCGACACCAGGGTCCTGATCGACCTGGTGGAGAACGCGGGCTTCGACCCGGCCGTCTACTCCCAGCTCGACGCGGCCGCGCGCGCCTACCTCCATGACGACGACGGCGCTCCGCTGCTGCGGCTCGCGGCCTGGTCGGTCGGCTACGACAACGACAACGGAACCGTGCCCTCGGCCTATTCGGACGGCGTCTACTTCGCCACCGTCTGCACCGACTATCCGGAGCTGTACGACATGGCGGACGCCCCGGCCACCCGGGACGTGCAATTCCAGGCGGCGATCGCGAAGGAACCGGCCGACGCCTTCGCGCCGTTCACCCCGGCCCAGTGGGTGACCCAGGACGCGTACAACAACGTCTTCGACGCCTGCCTCGACTGGCCCTCGCCGACGGCCAACGACCCGCCGGTGACGGCCGACCCCCCGCTGATCCCGTCGAGTGTTCCGGTCCTGATTCTCTCCGGCGATCTCGACGCGGTCACCCCGCCTGCCTGGAACACGGCCGCCGAGGCACAGGTGGGCAGTTCCGCCCGCTATATCGAAATCCCGAACATCACCCACGTGACCGCGCTGCCCGACGCGGCCTGGCCGAACCAGCAACTGTGCGGCGACGACCTCTACCGACAGTTCGTCACCGACCCGGCGAAACTCGACTCGCTCGACACCTCCTGCACCGCGAGCACGCCACCGACAGCAGTCCTCGGCGAATTCCCGCTGGAACTTGCGGACGTGGCCCAGCCCACCGTCGAGAGCGGAAACCAGGCGGGACCGGACGGGCTGCGCGCGGCATCGGTGGGTGCGTCCACGGTCGCAGACGCGATGGCCCGGTCCGGCTACCTGGACGGCTCCAAGGACCTCGGCCTGCGCGGGGGCTCCTGGAAGGTCACCGGAAGCAATACCCTGAAGTTCACCCTCACCGCCGACCAATGGGCAACCGACGCCTCGGTCTCGGGCACCGCCACCTGGAACCTGACGACCGGCGCGGTCGACGCGACACTCACCATCTCCTACGACGGCGGTCACACGGCCACGGTCGACGCGGCCTGGAACACCCTGCACACGCTGACTCCGGCCCAGCTCACCGGCACCGCCGACGGAGATTCCATCGCCGCTGCAGTCGCAGTACCGTGATCGAAACGGCTCCTTGACCAGATCTCTCCACGGCTCTCGGCCGGGCAGCCTCTCCGCCTCGATGAACGGGTGCACGTTCACCGGGTCCCCGCTGCGAAGAAGGCTGTCGCGCGCCGCAGGATCTCCACGTCCTCGCGCAGGCGGCGGTTCTCCCGCCGCAGCGCCGCCGGCTCCTCCCTCTCGTCGCTGGCCAGCCCCTCGCGTTCACCGGCGTCGACCTGGGCCTGCTTGACCCGGTCCCGCACCGCGGTCCCGGTCAGGTCGAAGTCCTCGGCGACCTGACCGATGGTGCGGTCCCCGGGACCCCCGGTGTCCCAGCCATTGTCGCCGGTGCGGCGGCGGCTTCTCAGCCGCGAGCCGAAGCGGAAGGCGCCGACACCTCTTCCTCAGGGCAGCCATCCGGCTACCTGGCACGGCGGGTGATCCGCCGTTAATTGCACTCCCGTCACGAATGGTTGCGGCCGGCGGAACACCGGGATCCGACACTGGGGTGGAGTGCGGCAAAGCCGGCCGCACTCCACCCATCGATACCGTCAGAACTTTCCGTACAGGGAGCCGAGTTGAGCCACCTCGCAGGTGGCGGAGCCAATGAGGCACATAAGGTTGCCGTACTTGCTCGTGTAGACGTTGGTGACCTTGCCGCCGTTGTAGATGTAGATGTAGTGGTTCGGCATCAGCCGGAGCGTGCCAGAGGTTATCGAGTAGTTTCCGCTTGTCGTGAGGTGCATCGTGAAGGCGCCGTCAATGCCGCCCTTGATGGGACCAAGGCCCTTGCAGAAGGGATTGCTGGCGTGCGTGACCATGCGTACGTCCACATAGTCCTTGCCGGAGCCCAGCTTCTTGGCCGACATTTCCTTGTCGGTGGCGGTCCTGGTGGCGATGAGTTTGCCGGTGCTCTTCTGATAGACGTGGCTGGCACGGACCTCCTTGTAGCCCTGGACGGATTTGTCGCTCCAGTTGATGACTGCGTTCAGGGACGTGCGGTAGTCGGATTTCCTCCAGTCGAAGCCGGAGCGGTTGTCGCCACCGAACTGGTAGCCCTTGCCGTAGTCGCAGCCCGCCGGCGGAGCGTCGATGCGGTCCTGCGGGATGAAGGTCACCCACGTCAGGGTGGTCGTCTTGGCTGCCTTCGCCGCAGCAGTGCGAGCAGCGGCCTGGCTGCGCAGCGCGGTGGTGGTGTCCTGGTTCTCTGCGGCGGAGGGGATGGCGACCTTCATGCCCCAGGCGCGGGCCCGGGGGTCGGTGGCCTGAGGCTGCGTCGCGGGCGTGATGCTGTAGCGGTAGGTGCTGCCGGGGGTGACGCGGGTGTCGTGGAAGGCGGTCACTCCCGGGGCAAGCGTGGCGACTTCCCTGCTGTCACGGGTGACGAGGTACCGGGCCCGGTTGGAGTAGCCCTGCCAGGAGAGGTCGACGAAGTTCGTGCCTGCGGCCGCGGTGATTCCCTGGTCGGCCAGCGAGCGGTCCACAACCGCGGTCTGTCCCGAGGCTGTGCGGATGACGCTGAGGGCCTCGGTGTTCGATGCGCTGCCGTGGGCGCTGGACTGGCTCGCGTCGGTCAGGTCCTGTGAACTGCGTCCGGACGTGGAGGGTGCCGACTGGCTGCTGCCGGACTCGTTCGTGGGGCCAGCTGACGCCTGGGCTCCGGTCGTCGTGAGCACGAGCGGAATGACGGCGATCGACGTCGCCTTCAGGGCAGAAGCGTAGAGGTTCATGGGATACGTACCCTTCTTGGGGCTGAAGCCTGGTTCTGGTCCGGGTGCCATGCCTTTGGGGACCCTCGCGGAAGACGGCTTCAGGATCATGCCGGTGGTCGCCGCCCTGTCGCGGCGGGGACGGCGGTATCTGAGCGTCAGAAATCCCATCGGCGTTGGCGCATGCGCGGACGTCACCATGTCGGTGGACGGTGGAACGGTTCCAGCCGTCTCGGCGTCGCAGGCGTTTGGCTGCTTCCACTGACGGAAAGGGACTTCTGGCGATGTATCCGGGGTTGAGCGGCTGTCCGTGCGCCGGCTGCGGGCGAGGTGCGGCCGGTGGTCGCTGCCGATCTAGCCGTGGTGGTCTGGTCCGTGGAGTTCGCTGGGCTCCCAGACGGCGCTGCGCAGGCCCGTAGGTTCAACAGCGGCTCCGCCACGATGGCGGCGGGCGTCGCTGGTGAAGGCCTGAGCGAGCGCTTGTCTCTCGGCGCCGGCCCTGGAACAGGACTCGACGATCCACATCTGAACTCCGTGGACCTCCCGGCCACCCAGGTTGCGATAGGTGGGGACAGTAACAGCCCACCGGGTCATGGGAATTCACCTCCCGTCCGACAGTCGATTCACCATGGGAAACGGTCAATCGTTTGGTGTCGGGCTCTTCTGCTTCCAGGCTGCTCGTGGTTGTCGACGGCGACAAGGACGCAAGGTCCGCCTTTTACGCCATATCCGTCCTCCGGACAACGCCTTGCCTGGAGGATGGACAAGGGAGAGCGGTCGCCGCGGGAGCGGGGTCGAAATGCGCGGTAATGCTGAGCCAGGTGGTCTGCTGCCTTGACGTGCAGCGGGTACTTCCCACCCACGGGCCCCAGGGCGAGGCCGTCAGTGCTGTCAGGCTGCCTTGGCTGGGCAAGGCAATTTTGTGGGGTGAGGCATGTTCACCTGACACCAGGACTGTTCGTAGGCAGCCAGGAGGGACGGATAGAATGGGTTGTAGTTGGTGCCCATCAGTTTGGAGGCGTGTCGTGGGAGATCTAAGGCGTGAGTCGTTGCCGCTGCTGATCTGGGTGGTGGTTCTCCCATGGATTCTGGCGACAGCGGCGACAGCGGCGTGGGGGGACAACCAGGGCTTGGCCGGGCCGAGTCTGCTGTTCGGCACGCGCATGGTGCTGGTTCCGCTGCTGCTAGCTGCCGGAGTGCCGGGCGTGGTGGCCGGGTTCAAGCGGTGGAACGGGCTGAGGCGTAACTTCTGGCCCGGAGCCGGCCTGGTCTTCGCTCTGGCGGCACTGTTCATCGACATGGTGGTGAGCGCGACCTGGGGAGGGGACGGAGCGATCATGTGGGTGTGGGCACTTTACTCAGGCTATGTATTCTTCGTATTCATTCTCGGCGGCATCGCCTGGAAGCGAACGTTCAGCTGAGTTGCCGCAGCAAGTAAGCGCCCCCGGAGTCCTTGACCCCGGGGGCGCTTACACGCAGTGTCGGCGGCCGTGGCAAAGTCCAGGTGTGCGGCCAGTTGAGGCCCGGCTGATGGTCACCAGAAGTCCAGGTGCATGGTCGTCCGGCCTGCGGGAGTGGACGGCTCCGTCGAACAGCTCCCACCGCAGCGGCCGGCCGGGGTGTGCCGGAGCAGGGCCCCGGCCGGCGTTGCTGCTCGTCCGAGCCACGGCGGTGCTCTGTGAAGAGAGCCGGGCCTTGAATGCGGCTGGTCAGTCGACGATGGCGACCGGCGCGTCCCAGTAGCTGGTGTCGACATCGAGAGGGATCCCGCCGAAGGCTACCGTGTGCTCGCCCAGGTACTGTCGGGACCGGTTCCGGGCGCTCCACAGCGCGTCCGGCAGGACCGGGTCCCAGGTCGAGGTGATGATCCTGGATGTGTCGCAGACCCAGCGTGCGCTCCAGAGTTCATCGGGCAGGTTCTCCGCGCCTGCCTGCGCTGCGGCGCTCAGCTGGGTGATGCCGGAATCGGCACTGCTGTAGAAGCCGGCCAGATAGCCCTTGGCGTGCATACAGTGACCGGCGGTCAGGATCAGGTTCTTCCCCGGGTTCTTGACGACGCTGGCCGTGCAGTTGTGCGCAGTCCGGTCCTTGCCGAGGCAGTACAACGCGCCGACCGACGGGATGCCGGCGAAGTGCCGACCCGTCGGTACGACGCCGGACTTCGCCTCCCGCCCGCCGGTAGTGAGCTGCTCTTGGTTTCAGCGCCGCCGCGGCTGGACCGATCGGCTGCGGGGGCTGCCGGGGCCCGGGTAGGACGGCGGTGCGGAGGCCGGGCCTGATGCCCAGTCGGGGTGTGGCGCGGTCGACAGCTCGAAGTCCAGCGTGCCGCCACCGCGGAGGGTCTCGGCCGGGGCGTAGGCGTTGTTCCAGTCGCTGCCGTTCCACTTGGCCGACTGTACGTAGGGGGCGTTGTCTGCTGCTCCGCGGCCGTTGATGACCAGGGTGTCGCCGGACGGCAGGGCGACCACGGCGTGCGGGAACAGCGGGCTGCCGAGCGCCAGGTCGGCGGTGCCCGGTGTCTGCGGGTACATGCCCAGCGCGGACCACACGTACCAGGAGCTCATCTCGCCCAGGTCGTCGTTCCCGGCCAGCCCTGAGGGGCTGTCGGCCCAGATCTGGTCCTGCACGTCGCGTACCGTCCGCTGGGTCCGGTAGGGCAGGCCGATGTAGTCGTACTCCCAGGGGATGTCCAGGCTCGGTTCGTTGCCCAGGTCGGTGTGGCCGCCGCCGCCGGTGAACGAGGTCAGGTCGGTGTCCAGGAAGGACGCCAGCGCCGGGTCGCCACCCATCGCGGCGGAAAGTCCGTGCAGGTTGAACGGCACCATCGGGGTGTACTCCCAGGAGTCTCCCTCGACGAAGTTCCTGCCCGAGGTCGGCGAGAAGCCGGGCGTCCAGCCTCCGTCGGCGTCGCGCGGCTGGACGAAGCCGCTGGCCGGGTTGAACAGGTTCTGCCAGTCCTGGGCCCGGCGGGCGAAGAACTGCTGGTGCGCGGTGTCGCCGAGGGAGCCGGCCAGGGACGAGACGGCGAAGTCGGCGGAGTCGTACTCCAGGGTGGTGGCGGCCGGCCCGTAGGAGTTGCAGCAGCCGTAGCTGCCGTCGGTGGGCAGGTAGCCGAGCCGGTCGAGGTAGTCCAGGCCCGGGCGGTTGTTGTTGGCGGTGGTGGCCTCGGCGACCATCCCGGCCAGCGCGGCGGTGCTGTCGAAGCCGGTGGCGCCGAAGGCGTGGTAGTCGGCCAGGATCTCGTCCGCCGGGTCGCCCACCATGACGTAGCTCTCGCCGTTGTTCTCCGACCACTTGGGGAACTGGCCGGTCTGCCGGTAGTCGTCGACCATGGACTGCGCGGTGTCCGCGGCCGTCTCCGGGTCGACCAGGGCTTCCAGTTGGGCCTGCGAGCGGTAGATGTCCCAGCCGGAGTAGTTGGCGTAGGCGGCGCGGTGGCCCGGGTCGACGGTGTGCACCGCCGCGTCGAACCCGGGGTACTGGCCGTTGCTGTCGCTGATCACATTGGGGTGCAGCAGCGCGTGGTAGAGCGCGGTGTAGAAGACGGTCCGCCGAGCGGGGGTGCCGCCGCCGATCCGGATCCGGCCGAGCTCGGCGTCCCAGGCCTGCCGGGCGGCCCGGCGTACCTCGCCGAAGTCCCACCCGGGGTTCTCCGCCGCACGGTTGAGCACCGCGTTGGCGGTGGACACGTAGGACAGGCCGACCTTGGCCCGGACCTCCTGGCTCTGCGTGGTGTCGAAGGTGACATAGCCGTCCTGCTCGGCCGACCGCCTGGGCAGTGGCCGCGACGGAGGCAGGGTGCCGTGCAGGGTGGGCCGGTGCTGCGTCTCCGGGGCGTCGGGGCGGTCCCCGGTGCCACCCCGCGCCGGCTGGGTCCCCGGGGCGACGGCCCGGGTGCCGCCGGTTTCGAAGGGCCGGTCGAAGACCATGTCGAAGTAGACGGTGTACTGGTTGCCGGCGCCGCAGAAGCGGCCGCTGGTGACCTGCCCGCTCACCTCCCGGTCGCCGACCGGCGTGAACCGGGTGTCCCAGGCGCCGCCCTGACTGTCGGCCAGCTTGAACAGCAGATTGGCCCGGTCGGTGGCGGGGAAGGTGAACCGGGCCATGCCGCTGCGCTGGGTGGCGGTCAGCTCGGTGGTCACCCCGTTGTCCAGGGCGACCTTGTAGGAGCCCGGCGAGGCGGACTCGTCGGCGTGCGAGAAACCCACCGCCGCACCGGTGTCCACCGCCCCGACAGTCGGCAGCACCGGGATGTCCCCGGCCGCCCGGCAGCCGGGCCCGGAGAGGTGGGTGAGGCTGAAACCGGTGATCGTCGAGTCGCCGTAGGCGTAGCCCCCGCCGTGCGGCCGGGAGGGGGTGTCCGGACTCCACTGCACCATGCCGAACGGCAGGTCGGCCCCGGGGAAGTCATTGGCCGAGTTGGCGGTCCCGATGAACGGATTCACCAGCTCGGCCGGGGAGCTGACCAGTTCGGGGCCGGCGGAGACGGTCGGCAACGGGGCCGCTGCGAGGGTGAGCACCGACGCGGCGCAGAGGGCCAGCAGTCGGCGGACAGCCAGGTGTGGCCGAACCGGTCGTTCCATTCTCGGACACTCCCTGATGGCGCGGGCGATCGTGCCCGACGGGTCAGGCCCAGGGCAGAGGGGAATCCGAGGCCTCACCTGAGCCTCTCGATTCCCGTCGCATTTCAAACGGCGGATTGTCCATGATCACTCGTTTGGGGTGGGTGACCAGATGTGAGCACCGGCCACCACTTGCCGGGCGTTCCTCCACAAGCCGCCGTCGCCCGTCGAACAAGTGGTCGTCGGCGATGCGGCCCAGCTGCGCTTGGGGGAGCGGCATCAAATCGTCGCCCGCCCGGACCCGATGGTCCTGAATGTGGCGATCGGCGCCCGCGAGGCGGACTGCGAAGTGATGGCCGGCATCGAGGTCTGCGTCACCAGCCTGGCCCGTGTCCGAGACCAGCAGGTCCGCATTCACCGTCGCACACCTGAGCACAGGTGCGGGAACGCTGTCCACGCTCGCTCACCCGTACGCACGGCCGGGGGACTGCCCACTGTCGAGGTGGACGGGGCGGTCAGGGAGCAGTGGTCAGCTTCAGGGTCCAGTCCATGGACAGGGCCGTGGTGTCCGTGGTCGTGGCGGTGACCATGGTTCCTCCCGACGGTGTCACCAGTTGGTACCACGCCTACGTCATCATCGACATCTTCAGCCGCTACATCGTCGGCCACACCGTCGAGTCGGCCGAATCGGCCCCGCACCACAAACCTCATAGCGTCACGACCGTCTCACTGGACTTGAAATCTTCCGGCGACGGGCCCTGTGGTGCTGTGACACAGTGGTCCACTGCCGACGGTTTCATTGGAGCAGGTCTGCGATCTCGCTGATTCCGCTGATGATGGCCTGTGCGCTGACGTTGCCGAAGCCCAGGACGAGTCGCGCGGGGGTGGTCCGGGGGCGGGCCTGGCAGGCGCTCATGCCGTAGAGGCCGACTGCCCTCTTGCGGGCGGCGGTGATGACGTGCTGTTCATCGACGCTGTCGGGCAGGTGTGCGACGGCGTGGAAGCCTGCTGCAAGGCCGGTGACCTTCACTTGCGAAGCGTGGGTGCCGAGTGCGGCAAGCAGGGCGGTGCGGCGGTGGGCGTATGTGGAGCGGACACGCCTCAAGTGACGGTCGAAGCGCCCGGATTCGATCAGGTGCGCCAGGGCGAGTTGATCGAGTGTAGGCGTACCGCGGTCGCTGACGTGCTTGTGGGTCGCGACGGAACCGACGAGCTCAGGTGGGCAGAGCATCCAGCCGATGCGCAGGGCGGGGGCGAGGGACTTGCTGACCGTGCCGATGGAGATCACCCGGTCGGGCGCGAGGCCGTGGAGCGAGCCGATCGGCTCGCGGTCGTAGCGGAATTCCGCGTCGTACTCATCTTCGATGATGTACCCGTCGCGCTGCGCGGCCCAGTCGATCAGCGCCAGCCGCCGCTGCGGGGCCAGGGCGACGCCCGTGGGCCACTGATGTGCGGGAGTGACCACGACCGCGCGAGCCCGCGTCCTGGCGAGTGCCCGCACGTCGATGCCTTGTTCGTCGACCGGCACCGGCAGCGCGGTCAGGCCTGCCGCAGCGGCTGCGGCGCGAACGCCGGCCAGCGGCCCTGGATCCTCGAAGGCCACGTCACGTACGCCGGTCTCGGCGAGCACGCGCAACGCCAGGCTCAACCCCTGGGCGTAGCCGTTGCAGACGACGATGTCGTCCTGGACGGCCGCAGCGGATCGGACTCGCCGCAGGTAGCCGGCGAGCACGTCCCGCAGCACCGCGCAGCCGCGTGGATCGCCGTAGTCGAGCGAGGCGGTGGGCATCGTGCGAGCGGCCTCGCGCGTGGCCCAGAGCCAGTCCTGAACCGGGAACGAAGCCAAGTCCGGTACGCCCCAGCGGAAGTCGGCGACAAGTCGTGGCGGCGGCGTCGACGCGTGGTGCGGCAGGGAGGCCGGCGCGTTCGCCCCGGCAGCGACTCGGGTGGCGGAGCCCGGGCGCGTCACCAGATATCCCTCGGCCTGGAGCTGGGCGAAGCACTCTTGTACCAGTCCGCGCGAGAGCCCGAGCGTCCGGGCGAGCTCACGGGATGAGGGGACACGCTCGCCGACCTGTATGCGTCCGGTGCGAATTGCGTCTCGCAGCGCTCTCTCCAACTGCGCGCGCAGCGGTCGACCGCAGGTTCGGTCGATGACCAACAGAAGTTCGGGCGACGAACTGGACCATTCCAGAGGCATGGAACTGGAGCTTACTGATGATCCGGCCAGGCCCTTAGCGTCGTCTTGTGACACAGACCCACGACCCCGCCCCCGGTTCCGTTCCACCGAGTCCCGCGCCGCGCCCGCCGCTGACCGTGCACGCGGTGTGCGACCGGTTCGTCGCGCGCTACGCCGAGCTCGATCCGGTCGCCGCAGTCGGGTTCGGCATCACCGCTGCCGCCGATCAGCTCACCGACTACTCCCCGCAGGGCTTCGAAGCGCGCGCCGCGCTGCGGGAACAGGCCTTGCGCGAGGTACGTACGGCAGCCGTGGACGGCACGGACGAGGCTGCGGCCCGGGACGCGTTCGCCGAGCGGATGAGCATTGAGCTGGAGATCCATCAAGCGGGCCTCGACGCCAGCGTGGTGAACACGATCGCAAGTCCGCTCCAGCAGCTACGCTGGGTCTTCGACCTGATGCCGACGAACGACGCCGAGGACTGGTCGGCGATCGCCCGGCGGCTGGCCGCGGTGCCGCAAGCGATGGCCGGGCTCAAAGCGAGCCTGGAACGGGCCGCAGCCCAGGGCCGGGTCTCCGCATCGCGCCAGGTGCTGAGCACAGCGGAACACTGCGATCTCTGGGCTGAAGACCTGTCGCGTCTGGTGCGGCCGGCTGAGACGACCTCCACGCTACGCGCCGAATTGGACATCGGCGCCGTGGCGGCCGCCGCGGCGTTCGACGACATGGCCGGCTTCCTGCGTGGCCAGCTCGCGTCGCGGGCTCCGGTGCAGGACGCGGCGGGACCGGACGCGTACCGGCTCTGGTTGCGGTACTTCACCGGCTCGCGTGTGGACGCCGAAGACGCCTACGCGTGGGGATGGCACGAGTTCCACGCAATAGAGCGCGAACTTCGGCAGGTTGCGAGCCGGATAAAAGCTGGCGGCACCCCGCGCGAGGCAGCCGCCGCGCTGGACGAGGATCCCCAGCACACCGTGCAGGGAGGGGAGGCCCTGTGCCGCTGGGCAAGTGAGTTGTCCGGTGCCGCCCTGGAGATCCTGAGCGGCGTCCACTTCGACATCCCCCACCCGCTGCTCAGCCTGGAACACCGCATCTCCCCACCCGGCGCCGGCGCAGGCGCCTCGTACACAGGGCCGTCGGAGGACTGCTCGCGCCCCGGAATCGTGTGGTGGCCGGCTCCCCCCGGCCGGGTCCGAGTACCTACCTGGCGCAGGGCGACCACCCTCTACCACGAGGGCGTGCCCGGTCACCACCTGCAGATCGGCACCGCAGTTCATCAGGCCGGCTGCCTGAACCGCTTCCAGCGGTTGATGGGCAAGGTCGCGGGACACACCGAGGGCTGGGCACTGTACGCCGAGCGGCTTTCACGGCAGCTCGGCCTGTTCCGTACGGATGGCGAACTGCTCGGTTTCCTCGACGCCCAGCTGTTTCGCGCCGCCAGGGTGATCCTCGACATCGGCATGCACCTCCAGCTGCGGATCCCGGCCGGCGCGGGCTTTCACGACGGGCAGCGGTGGACTCCACAGCTCGGCCGTGACTTCCTCGCTGCGCGCACGCTGACCGTCGCGAACCGGGTGGACGAGGAGATCGACCGCTATCTCGGCTGGCCGGGGCAGGCACCGGCATACAAACTCGGGGAACGGATGTGGATCGATGCCGCCGAGGCCGCCCGCGCGAGCGGTGGCGCGGCCTTCGATCTCAGGACCTTCCACGCCGAAGCCCTGTCAGCCGGACCGATGGGCCTCGATCAGCTGCGCGAGCGATTCTCGGCGCCGGGAGCGTGGGACGAATGAGCGCGAGCAGTGCACAGACGGCATCGGCACCCGCGGCCGAACAGCGGTCCCGGCTGGTGACCCGGCCGCTGCTGCTGCGTTTCGTGAGCATCCTCGGGGCCTCAACGAGCTTCTTCCTCCTGCTCTCGGTGATCCCGTTGTTCGCCAGGTCGCGGGCGGGTGATCAGGCAGCAGGTGCGTCGACCGCGGCGCTGATGCTCGCAACCGTACTGGGTGAGCTGGTCACCCCCTGGTTCGTGGCCCGCTGCGGCTACCGGCTCGTGCTCGGTTGTGGGCTGGCCCTGCTCGGTGTGGCCACGACCGGTTTCCTCGCCTGCCACTCGCTCGCGGCGATCATCCTGGTCTGCGGGCTGCGCGGTCTGGGATTCGCGGCCACGATCGTGGCGGGCGGAGCGCTGACCGCCTCGCTGTTGCCGACCGACCGGCGCGGCGAAGGCCTCGCGCTCGTCGGCATCGTCTCGGGACTTCCCTCGGTGGCGGGTCTTCCGCTCGGGGTGTGGATGGCGGCGCACTTCGGGTACCAGTGCGTGATCCTCATCGGCGCGCTCTCGTCGCTGCTTGCGGTGACCTCGGTGCCGGGACTTCCCGACCGTGTGGGTGGCGCGGCCCGACCCGTCGGAATGATATCGGGGCTACGCACAGGGAGCCTGGTGCGCCCAGCCGTGGTGTTCGCCTTCACCGCGCTCGCCGCCGGCGTACTGGTCACGTTCCTGCCCATCGTGGTACCGAGGCCCGGCGTGGTGAGCCTCGCTCTGCTGCTCGAATCCCTGTCCGCCACATTGATCCGCATGCTCGTCGGCCGCTACGGCGACCGCCACGGCCCGGGTCGGCTGGTGCTTCCGGGCCTCGTGCTCTCTGTCGTGGGCACGCTGGTGTTCGCCGACCGCGCCACGGCCGCTGTGCTCGCCGGTGCGATTGTGTTCGGCGCCGGGTTCGGCGTGACCCAGAACGCAACCTTGTGCGTGATGTACGCGAGAGTGCCGGAGGCCGCCTACGGCATGGTCAGCGGCGTGTGGAACCTCGCCTATGACGGCGGTATGGGGATCGGGGTGGTCGGATTCGGACTCCTCGCCGATGGTTGCGGCTACCCGACGGCGTTCTGCGTCACCGGCGCGGCGATGCTCGCGGGGGTGGCCCCCTGGGCAACGGACAGGCGCCGGACAGGCCGCCCACGGATCACCACGCCGGGCTCCCTCGCGGCAGGATACCGAGGTTGAGGCCACCGATCTCTCCCGGTCCTGGACCGCTTCCGAGGCCGGCCCCGACGTCTCCGGTGCCGGACACGAGGTCCTGAGTTGGCTCAGTGGCCGGCCCGGCGGCACCTCTCTCCCGGTCAAGGCCTGCCGAGCCCGCCTGCCTGGCCGCAGCCGCCGTGCCCTGGCTGGGGCTGAGAGCCAGGACGTCCCTCTGGGCAGCTCAATTTGACGCAGAGAGTGTTCGTGGCGTCCTCGGCCGCTGGAATCAGATGCGTCAAGTCCGGGGATCTGTCAGCTGAGCGGCTCGAGGATGTCAGGCGTGCCGTCCACGGCGGGGCCCCAGCCTGGCGGAAGGTGTGCGGCAACGGTCTCGACGGCTTCCTCGGCAGTGAAGGCCCCGCCGATCCGCTCCCGCCCGGAGCCTCGTGGTTCGTGCAGTCGGAGCACGCGGAACTGTTTACCGCCGAGGGGGAAGATCGAGGGCAAGTCCTGCGACCAGGGGAAGTGGGTGCACCGGCTGAACTGCAGCGATCCGTGGCCGACCATCGGGAAGAGGCTTCGGAGAGCAGGGTTGGCGTAGGCCGCTTCGACGAGATCCTTGTTGATGAGGCTCTCGTCCATCTCGCGAACCAGCTGCCACTTGGCTGCCACTGGATCCCCAGACGGCACTTGGGATGCGCTGCTGTCGTTCATCCTCGGAGCTTAGCCGACCGGCGACGAACGGGTTCGGGTGCAGCTCTTCCTGAGTGAACGTGATGCCAGGCTGCGCGGTTGAGTCCGTCCTGGCAACAGGACTGGTGGACCAGTTGGTGCTCCCGGGTGTAGCAGCGCGATGCGCACGGACGTCGGACAGCTGTCGGCCGCGTACCAGTCCGACATGCCCTCCCCGACCTGGCTGCCGTGGACATCCGCGCCGGTCCGCGCGGGGGACGGTCGGCTCCGCCGTCCCGGGGCCCGTCAGGTGATCAGCACATGCGCCGCCGTCACGGGGAGGGAGACGCTTTTGCCGTGGCCGGCGTATCCCGCGACGAAGAACGCGACGATGGCAGCCACTACCAGGAACGCGGCAAGGACACTGCCGATCCTGGGCCGTGTCACCACCACTGGCTCGCCAACTGCCTCGGCGGCCGGCGCCTCGTCGAGGACCATGGCGGCCTCGCGGCTCCGCTCCGGGCGTTCCCCCAGCGCACGAACATGAATGGAGATGCCCCCCGAACCCTGGGGACCATAGGTCAGAAACGTGCCGCCACCATCGCTGTCACCTCTGACGATCGGCCACCGCCGATCGATAGCAACACCACCCGCATCGGGTAAGGGGACGGGGCCGGTTGAGGCACTGGGCATCGACGAGACGACGCGTGGCCGCACGCAGTGGCGGCGGAAGCCTGTGGCGTTGACGGTCCGAAGTGGTTCAGGCACGGATTCCGTGAAGTCGATCGAGTCCCCTGGCGGTCCGTCACGGTCCGTGGTCGGCCCGTTTCTTCCTCGGACGCTGAGACCGGGCGACTCGCGGTGAGAGAGAATGCTCGGCCTGACGACTTGAAGCGCACCGGCCGGGCGACGGCATTGGCGAAAGGTCGGGAGCTGGGACGCGTTCGGAGACGCGAGTGATCGAGTTCCTGGACCGCCGGGCCCGAGGCAGCAGAGGTCAGGGTCGGCGGCTGGCCGCGATCAGGAGGAGCCGCTTGCGCAGCAGCGGCGGTTTCGCTCTGCCGAACATGCTGTGCTTGAGGGCCTTCAGGTCGTCGACGCGGCCCTCGACGGGCCCGGAGGACCAGTCCGTGCTCACGCCGTAGACGACGGCGTCGCGGTCGGAGACCGGTCCGGCGGCGAAGCCTGCGGCGGCCGTGAGCTCGGGTGAGCGAGCCAGCAAGCCGGGTGCGCAGCGGTCACCTGGAGACGGTGTCCGCGAGGCGGGCCCGGACCCGCTGAACGTCCGCGCCCATCCCGAGGCGCTGGTAGATCCCCAGAGCCTGGCGCAGGTGTGCTGCACCCTGGACGGGGTCGCCGGTGGCGAGGTGGTGGTCGGCGATGCCTTCGAGGGAGATTGCCTCGTCGTCGGGTTTGTTCAGTTCCTGGTTCATGTCCAGGGCCTGCTGGTACACGGAGAGGGCCCGGGGGCGGTCGCCGGTCGCGGCGATGGCGGCGGCGTAGTGGTTCAACGCCCAGGCCTCGTTCCCGCGCTCACCGGTCTCGTGGTAGATCTCCAGGGCCCGGGTGAGGGCGTCATCGGCCCCGGGATGGTCCCCCGCGCTCTCCCGTACCCGCCCCAGGTAGGTCAGAGCGGTGGCCTCGCCGTTGAGGTTGCCGAGCGCACGGTAGATCTCCAGGGCCAGGGTGAGCGCGTCTCCGGCCCCGAGACGGTCTCCGGTCAGGTGACGCACGCGCCCCAGGGCGGTCAGGGCGGTGGCCTCGCCGAGCCGGTCGCCGAGCGTGCGGCAGATCTCCAGGGCCCGGGCAAGCGCATCCCCGGCCCCGGAATTGTCCTCCGGTCACGGACCGTACACGCCCCAGGTCGTTCAGGACGGTGGCCTCGCCGAGCCGGTTGCCGAGCGCACGGTAGGTCTCCAGGGCCCGGGCGAGCACGTCCCCGGCCCCGGAATGGTCTCCGGTCACGTATCGCACGCGCCCCAGGGCGGTCAGGGCGGTGGCCTCGCCGAGGCCGTCGCCGAGCGCACGGTAGATCTCCAGGGCCCGGGCGAGCACGTCCCCGGCCTGGGGATAGTCCCCGGTCAGCTGTCGCACGGACGCCAGGTCGTTCAGGACGGCGGCCTCGCCGAGCCGGTTGCCGAGCGCACGGTAGATCTCCAAAGCCCGGGCAAGCACATCCCCGGCCCCCGGATAGTCCCCGGTCACGGACCGTAGGCGCCCCAGGTCGTTCAGGGCGGCGGCGTGGGCGGCGGCGTGGCTCAGGCGTTCGGCGGTTGTGGCGGCGGCTTGGTGCAGGTCCAGGGCACGGGTCCAGGGGCCGTCGGTGTGCAGGATCTCGGCGAGTCCTGCGGCCAGTGCGACGGTGTGGCCGTCGAGGTGGTGGGCGTGGGCGTGGGTGAAGGCGGCGTCGATGTTGGGGTGTTCGGTGCGAAGCCAGGCCCGGGCGGCGTCCGGGTCACGCAGGTCGGGCATATTGGCGGGGGCGGGTCCGCTCGGCTCAGGGCGGGGAGAGCGGGTGATGGCCTGGGACGCTGTCTGCGCGGTGTGGGCGTAGTAGTGCAGCAGGCGGCCGAGGGCGCGGTCGCGCTCGGGTTCGGGGTCGAGGGCGACGGCCCTGCTGCGGGCGTAGGTGCGGATCAGGTCGTGCATCCGGTAGCGGCCGGCGGCCGGTTCGGTCAGCAGGTGGTGGTCGACCAGGTCTTGCAGGAGCCGTTCGGCACGGGCCGGGTCGGCGTCCAGCAGGGCGGCGGTGGCGTATGCGTCGGTGTCGGGCCCGGGGCTCAGGCCAAGGCGGCGCAACAGGTCGCCCTGGTCGTCGGCGAGGGCCTGGTAGGACAGGTCGAACACCGCGGACAGGTCGCGCTCGCCGTCGGTGAACGGGCCCAGGTCCAGTGGTGCCGCGCGTAGTTTGTCGGCCAGGTGTCCCAGTGTCCAGGCGGGGCGGTGGCGGATCAGGGCTGCGGCGATCCGCAGGGCCAACGGCAGGTATCCGCACAGGGCGGCGATCTTCTGCCACTGCGGGTCCTGGGCCGGCGCACGGGTGGGCTCCACCAGCGTGCGCAGCAGGGCGACCCCGTCCGGTGGCGGGAGCACGTCCAGGGCCACGGTGTGGGCGTCGTCGAGGGCTTTGAGGCGTCTGCGGCTGGTGATCAGGACCAGGCATCCGCTGTCCCCGGGGAGCAGGGGCCGGATCTGCGCTTCGGTGGCGGCGTTGTCCAGCAGGATCAGCGTCCTGGTGCCGGCCAGGCGTTCGCGGTAGGCCGCGGCCCGGGCGTCCAGTTCCGCAGGGATCTGCCCGGGCGGGACGTCCAGCGATTTCAGGAGGGTCGCCAGCGCGTCGGCGGGGTCGCGCGGGGCCATTCCCTGGGTGTAGCCGTGCAGGTCCAGGAACAACTGCCCGTCGGGGAACCGGTCCCGAAGGCGGTGCGCCACGTGTACGGCCAGGGCGGACTTCCCGACCCCGCCCATCCCGTCGATCGCGGAGATCACCACCGTCCGGGTGCCGCCCTGCTCCCTCTCCGGTCGGGCCAGTGCAAGCAGCTGCTCGACCTCCGACACACGCCCGGTGAACAGGCTCGTGTCGGCAGGCAGGTGGAAGGCCGGGCCGTGCCGGCCGGTGCCGATCACCGAAGAGGCCGAATCGTCGGGAGCGCCGGCCAGGGTGTCCGGTGTGCGCGCTGCTGCGATCAACCGCTCACGGGTGGCCTCGTCAAGGCCCAGGGCGGCAGCAAGGTGCGCCACGGACGAGAGCCGCGGTCGCCGTCGACCTGTCTCCAACATGCTGATGGCGTGCCTTGAGACCCCGGCCTGCTCAGCCAGTTCCTCCTGCGTCCGCCCACTTCGCAGCCGTAACTCCTTGAGCAGCGCACCGAATTCCACAGCCAAGCCCGCCCCCGCTAGACGATTCCCTGCGGGTCAGGGCCGGCCTCGACGCGGACTTCCTCGGCGTGACGTGACCACCTGTTCCCGGACCCAGACCCTATGGGCCGCTGGTGCCGCAACGCCACACGAACGCAGCATCGACGCAATGGAGAAGCCGGAGGCCTCCGGACAGGATGGTTCTTGTCCGGTACGGCTCAGCCCCATCGGTCGGGCCGGATGTACGGCCGAGGACCCATCTGTTCCCGGGTGCTCTCCGTCAGGCGTTGCAGAGCAACAACCAGGAGGAGGACGGCACGCCATGCCCAAAACCCGGCGTGCAAGCCGCTTCTGACGGGACCGGCTGCGTCCGGCCGACCTGTACCGCTGCACCACCCACCCTCCGGTCCGTCCGAGCAGAAACGTGGCGGGGCGGCCGGACCACGGCTACACCGATTCAGGAGAGTCCCATGACCATTGGACGGAAGATCGCATCGATCGCCCTCGCCGGCGGCATCCTCGCGGGCGGCGCCGTCGTTGCGGCGGGTCCTGCGCAGGCGGCGGCCCCCGCCGCCTGCAGCGCCGCTACGTTCAACCTCTTCACCTCCGCCACCGGGTACTGCTACGCCGGTGCTGGCGCCGACTACCCGGACCTCGGCGGTGTGAACTCCTTCGGGTGCAGTTCGAAATGAGTGACCTTTCGGGTGGTTTGTAGGTCTTTCCAATGCCTTGGGCGGGTTGGGTTTCTATGGTGCTGGTGTCGGGGCCGTCGGGGTGGCGGTCTGGGTGCGGGCGCGAAGGAGCCTGGGGTGGGATCGGTGTTGGAGCAGTTGGAGCGCCGGGAGGCGGTGGCGCTGGCGCGGGTGGAGGAATTGCGCGCTGAGGCGCTGGCGGTGGCCGATCGGCTGGACGCGGCGCGGATCGAGCTGTCCCGCTTGGTGATCGCGCGGCGGACGGTGGTTGAGGTGCTGGCCGCCCCGCCAGTGCGGGGCATTGATTCGGTCGCGCCGACGGCTTTGGGTGGTCCGGCGCCCGGGGTACGGGGTGCACTGCGCGATGTGACGGTGTATCAGCGGATCGCGGCGGTGTTCGCTTCGGCTGCGGGGCCGCTGCGGGCGCGGGAGGTAGGCGACGCGCTGGGGCTGGGCGCGGAGGCGAAGTTCACGGAGGCGCTGCGTTCCAAGCTCAAGCGCTTGGTGGCTGACGGGGTGCTGATCGAGGTGGAGGCGGGGCTGTTCGCACGCGTGGGGGCGGGGGTGGCCGGGTGAGTGGGGGCAGTGAGGACGTGCCGGTCTCGGCGGCCGGCCTGGAGCAGGTGGTCGCCTCCTTCTCGGCCTCGTGGAGTCTGTTCGGCGCGCTGGTGGAGGAGTTGGAGGACGAATCCGCAGATGTTCTGACGCACGGTCAGTTGGAGGATCTGATCGCCGCTCGTGGGAGGGAGGTGATGCGACGACTGCTGCAGGACCATCTGGACCTGCGGTCCATACGCGAGCCGCGACTGACCGAGGTGAGGGGTGCGGACCAGGTGGTGCGGCGCAGGATCGAGCCGGGCCATGAGCGACTGCTGGCCACGGTGTTCGGGGCGGTGACGGTGACCCGGACCGCTTACCGGGCCCTGGGTGCGTCGAACCTGCACCCCATGGACGCCGGGCTGAACCTGCCCGGTGAGCGGTCCAGCCACGGCTTGCGGAAGCTGGCCGCCGTCGAGGCGGTGCGCGGCAGCTTCGACGACGCCCAGGCGGCGATCGAGCGCTCGTGCGGGACGAGGGTCGGCAAACGGCAGATCGAGCAGCTCACCGTGCGGACCGCCGTCGACGTCGAGGCCTTCTACCGGGCGAAGGCCCCGCTGCCGTGCACCGCGGACACGCTGCTGGTGCTCTCGGTGGACGGCAAGGGCATCGTGATGCGCCCCGAGGCGCTGACCGACTCCACCCGCAAGGCCGCCCAGGCCAAGGGCGACAACAAGATGCGCACCCGCCTCGCGTCCGGGGAGAAGAACGGCCGCAAGCGTATGGCGATGCTCGGCGCCGTCTACGACGCCGAGCCCGCACCCCGCGCCGTCGAGGACGTCATCACCCCCGACCATGACCGCAGCGGTGCTCGCAACCGGGGCCCGAAGGCGTTCAACAAGTGGCTGACCGGCAGCGTCACAGACGACACCCGAACCGTGATCTCGGCGGTATTCGACCAGGCCGAGCAGCGCGATCCGCTGCACGCCCGTACCTGGATCGTCCTGGTCGACGGCGCGAGAGCACAGATCGAGCAGATCCAGACCGAGGCCGCCCTGCGCGGCGTGAACGTCGACATCGTCGTGGACTTCGTCCACGTCCTGGAATACCTGTGGAAGGCCGCCTGGTGCTTCCACACCGCCGGCGACCCCGCCGCTGAGGGCTGGGTCGCCGAGCAGGCCCGCACCATCCTGGCCGGGAACAGCGGTCTGACCGTCACCGAGATCCGCACCGCCGCCAAGACCGCCGCCCTCGGCGAGGACAAGCTCAAGACCATCGAGGGGGTCTGCGGCTATCTGGAGAACAAGAGCCCCTACCTGCGCTACGACGCCGCGCTGGTCGACGGCTGGCCGATCGCGACCGGCATCATCGAGGGCGCCTGCCGCCACCTGACTGTTGACTGAACTACCACTCCAATCTTCGCAGTTCACAGCATGGGGGTGTGTTGTTGTGGCTACCGTCTGGACGCATGTCTGAGGCGCGTGAAGGCTCCGGTGAGGTCGCGGCATTGGTGGTGCCGCCGGTGGGGGCGGTGGTGGAGACCGCCGATCCTTGGGAGCCGTACCAGCTGCTGGATGCTTCCGGGGCGGCGGTCGGCCCGGTCGCGGAGTACTTGAAGGACTTGCAGGCGATCGGGCGGCCGGCGACGACGCAGCGCTCGTATGCGCTGGCGTTGCTGAGGTGGTTCCGGTTCCTGTGGGCGGTCGAGGTGCCCTGGCAGCAGGCCACCAGGGTGGAGGCGAGGGACTTCAGCAGGTGGCTGCAGGTGGCCGAGAAGCCGAAGAGGGACGGCGCGATCCCGCGGGGACGCGTGAACCCGGTGACCGGCAAGAGCGGTCCCGGGCGCCAGTACGCGCCGCGGACGCGGGCACACAGCGAGACGGTGCTCCGCAGCTTCTACGCCTTCCATCTGGAGATGGGGAGCGGTCCGCTGGTCAACCCGTTCCCGCTGGTCAGAGGCAGAGACGGGGAACGAGCGGGGGCTCACCGGACTCCGACGGCCCCGGTGCGGTTCGACCGCAGCGGTCTCTACCGCCCGAAGATCTCCCAGCAGGCCCCGCGGCGGATCCCGGACGACCGGTTCGACGAGCTGTTCTCCCGGCTGCCTTCGCACCGGGACCGGGCGCTGGTGGCGTTGTGGGTGTCGACGGGGGCCCGGGCGTCGGAGCTGCTGGGGGTGCGGGGCGGGGAAGTGGACCCGGGCCAGCAGCTGGTGACCGTGGTGCGCAAGGGCAGCCGGGCTCTGCAAGCGCTTCCCACGTCCCCGGACGCGCTGGTGTGGTTGCGCCTCTACCAGGCGCAGATGGACGGGCTCATCGAGACAGGGGTGGATGCTCCGTTGTGGTGGACGTTGCGCCGCCCGTTCCGGCCGCTGTCCTATCCGGCGGCATATCGGATGTTCCAGCGGGTCAACGCCATGATCGGAGCGAACTGGAGCCTTCATGATCTTCGGCATACCGCGGCCTACCGGATGGCGAGGGACCCGGGGATGCCGCTGACCGATGTTCAATGGGTCCTGGGACACGCCCAGTTGACCACCACGCAGCTCTATCTCTCTCCTGTTCCGGAGGACGTGATCGCTTCGGTGCTGGCACACCACCGCCGGGCAGCCGACCGCGCCGCCGCGCCGCCGGCGCCGACCGCCCCCGGCTACCGGAGCGAGTCACTCGACGTCCTCTTCGGTCGGGGACCGGCGTGACGAGCAGGGCGCCGGCACCGCTCGGCACGCCAGTCATCGCCCCGCCGCCGGAGCGATCGCCCCGGGGCCGGGATTCGCAGGATCTGCGTCGCCGGTTCCCGCCACGACCGTCACCGACGTGCTGGCCGGCCATGTCCTGGAGTCGCGCGATGGTGCTGTCCCGGCTGGCCGCCCCGCCGCTGACGGTGGGCACGCCCTCGAACCAGCGGCGCCGACGACGTGCCGCCGTCCTGTTCCTGGACTGGCTGGAGCAACACCCCGGCGGGAACTGGCAGGAACGCTGGCAGTCCAGCGGAATCGCCGATGACCCGCGCGCCGACTGGCGCACGGCTGCGGCACAGTGGCTCCAGGACCGCGGACGCACCGGCACGATCGGGCACGAGGGACTCGCCGCCGCGCTCACCTCCGGCCTGGGCCAGCTCATCTACGCCGACGTCCTACGCCCACCGATGGCCTGGCTCGTGACCAGCCCGATCCGGTTCCCCCTGGGCCGGGAGATCCCTCGCCTGCGCGATCCGCGCGGCTTCGCCGCGCTCGCCGTGCAGGCCACCGCGGCAGGGCTGAGTTTCGACCAGCGCCGCCACGCTGCCGAGCAGGTCTCCGTGATTCTGACCGCCAAGGGCGGCACCATCGCCGATATCGCCGTCGGGGACTGCTTGGAGCTGATCGAACTGCGCGACCAGCGCAAGGCCGAAGGCGCCGGCCATCCGGGATGGGGTTTCTACCAACTCCTTTACGCGCTCGGACACTTCCCGCCCGACGCGCCGACCACCCTGCGCATGCTCGACCGCCGCTTCGGCCACCAGCTCAGCGTCGAGGAACTCGTGGACCAGTACGCACCGGCCTGCCGACCGGTGCGTGACCTGCTGGTCGCCTACCTCGCCGAGCACCGCCCCCGCCTGGACTACGCCACGCTCAAGCAACTCGCCTACCACCTGGTGAAACTCTTCTGGAAAGACCTGGAGAACCACCACCCCGGGATCGACTCCCTGCGGCTGCCGCCGGACGTCGCCACCGCCTGGAAGAGCCGCACCTCCAGGAAGACCGTCACCGTCCGCACCGCCGACGGCCGCCGGGTGGAGACGACCGAGCCCCGCACCGACGCCGCCTCCTTGCTGGTCACGGTCCGCGCGTTCTACCTCGACCTGTCCCACTGGGCCAGCGAGGAACCCGAGCGCTGGGCCGCCTGGGCGGTCCCATGCCCGATCCGCCGCACCGACATCGGCGCCACCAAGGACGCCGCCCGCCGCAAGTCGCGGATGGACCAACGCACCCGCGAGCGCCTGCCCCACCTGCCCTCCCTGCGACGCCACGTCGACGACGCCCGCCTCCAGGCGGCCGCCCTGCTCAAAGCAGCCGACCGGACACCACCCGGCGAGATGATCGATCACCCCACCATCGTGCTGCGACGAGCCCGGATCGCCACCGGCACCTCCCGCACCTGGGCCGAGGACCCCGCCACCGGCACACGCCGCGATCTCACGCGCGAGGACGACACCGCGTTCTGGACCTGGGCCGCAGTGGAAGTCCTGCACGCCACCGGGATCCGCATCGAGGAGCTCACCGAACTGTCCCACCACAGCCTGGTCCAATACCGGCTGCCCTCCACCGGCGAACTCGTGCCGCTGCTGCACGTCGCCCCGTCCAAGAACGACCTCGAACGGCTGCTTGTGATCTCACCCGAGCTCGCCGACGTCCTGGCCGCGATCATCCACCGCATCCGCGACGAGGTCGGCGCCGTCCCGATCGTCGTCCCCTACGACGTCCACGAGCACGAGTTCACCCCGGCCATGCCCGTCCTCTTCCAGCACCGCCACGGCGCCGACGCCCGCCCCATCAGCGCGACGACCCTTCGCCGCTGGATCACCGACGCGGCCAACAGCATGGGCGTGACGGATGCCTCGGGCGCGCTGCTGGACTTCAAGCCCCACGATTTCCGCAGGATCTTCGCCACCGAAGCGATCATGAACGGGATGCCGCCCCACATCTGCCAGCTGATCATGGGTCACGCGAACATCAACACGACCATGGGCTACAAGGCCGTCTACCCCGAGGAGGCCATCACCGGCCACCGGGCCTACCTCGCCCGCCGCCGTGACCTGCGGCCCTCCACCGAATACCGGTCCCCTACGGATGAGGAGTGGGAGGAATTCCTCGGTCATTTCGAGCACCGGAAAGTCTCCCTGGGCAGCTGCGGGCGAGCCTACGGCACCGGCTGCATCCACGAGCACGCCTGCATCCGCTGCCCACTTCTGCGGACCGACCCCGCCCAGCTGCCCCGGCTCATCGAGATCCGCGACAACCTCCTCGCCCGGATCGACGAAGCCCGCGAACACGGCTGGCTCGGCGAGGTCGACGGCCTCAACGTCAGCCTCTCCGCCGCCAACAACAAGATCGCCCAACTCCAAGAGTCAGCACACCGGACCACCGACCTCGGCATGCCCCGCTTCCACGACGTCGCCCCGCACACCATCACCCCGAACACCGGCCCGCACCCCGATCCCGGCACCTGAAACGGCCACGCGCTGGTTCAGATAATGGTCAAAGACCGCCTCGACATCACTGGGGCCCGCTGGTCACTGGCCGGAGCCGAAGCCGTCCTCACGCTCCGGGCCCTGATCAGCAACCGCGACTTCGACGCCTACTTCGCCTGGCACCTCACCCGGGAGCATCAACGAGTCCACCAGTCCCGCTACCAGGACAAACTCAACCTCGCAGCCTGACATCACGCTCACTCAGGAAGAGCTACACCCATGCTCATGAGCCGCCGGCTGGCCCGGCGGCGAGTGTGAACCGTCCCGGGGTGGGCTCGTCGGCCCAGCCCCGGTCGGCCAGCCGCTTCATCTTCGACCAAACTCCTTCCACACTTGCCGGAACCGGCTCCAGTCCGAGTACGGCAGTGATCTCCTGACAGGACATCACTGGCTTCCCGTCGAATGCTTGTTCGGTGAGCGTGGCGAGGATGCGCTGGTAGCGGGGAGCGAGCGCGTCCATGGAAAGCGCGGGACACCACACCGGGACAATCAACGGATCGGCCCCCTTACCCGACGCGGGTGGTGTTGCTATCGTTCGGCGATGGCCGATCGTCAGAGCTTCCGGCGGTACCCCGGTGCGCTGGGCGTGCTGTTTGCGCTGGGCGGTGTTTTCTATGCAGTCCTCGGGTTCTCTGCCATCAACTATGGTCAATCGGTGACGGAGCGGGTCGCCCTGCCGGTCGTCGGCCTGGGCGGGGTCGCCGTTGTCTACCTGATCTGCTGCGCGGAGCGCATCGTCATCACGCGCACCCACGTCATCGTGGACAACATGTTCCACCGGTACCGGGTGCCTCGCTGCCTGGCACCGGAAATCGTCAGAGGTCACAGCGATGATGGCGGCACGTTTCTGACCTATGGCCCCAAGGGTTCGGGGGGCATCTCCATCTATGTTCGTGCGCTGGGGGAACGCCCGGAGCGGAGCCGTGAGGCCGCCATGGCCCTCGACGAGGTGCCGGCCGCCGAGGCAGTTGGCGAGCCAGTGGTGGTGACACGGCTCAGGATCGGCAGTGTCCTTGCCACGTTCCTGGTATTGGCTGCCATCGTCGCGTTTTTTATCGCGGGATACGCCGACCACGGCAAAAGCGTCTCCCTCCCCGTGACGGCGGCGCATGTGCTGATCACCTGACGGGCCCCGGGACGGCGGAGCCGACCGTCCCCCGCGCGGACCGGCGCGGATGTCCACGGCAGCCGGGTCGGGGAGGGCATGTCGGGCTGGTACTCGGCCGACAGCTGCCCAAGTCCGTGCGCATCGCGCTGGTACACCCAGGAGCATCAACTGGTCCACCAGTCCTGTTGCCAGGACAGACTCAACCTCGCAGCCTGGCATCACGTTCACTCAGGAAGAGCTGCACCCAACGGAGATTGACACGGACGGTTCACCTCCGCCTGCGCGGAGAGCACGAACCGCACGGCCGCTCGGTCCTGCTGGCTGACGGTTCACCTCCGCCTGCGCGGAGAGCACATCGAACCCCCGATCGGCGCGGCGCTGAGTGCCGGTTCACCTCCGCCTGCGCGGAGAGCACTTCGGCTCGTACACCGCCAACCCCGACGGAAGCGGTTCACCTCCGCCTGCGCGGAGAGCACGTCCGGGCCAGGGGGTCCGGCAATTCGCCATGAGGTTCACCTCCGCCTGCGCGGAGAGCACGTACAGCCGTCGGGGCCGCGCAGCGCCTTTACCGGTTCACCTCCGCCTGCGCGGAGAGCACACCCACTCCCTGCACGGCGACGGCCCGATCTGCGGTTCACCTCCGCCTGCGCGGAGAGCACAGCCCCGCCACCAGCACGGACGGCGGCTGGGGCGGTTCACCTCCGCCTGCGCGGAGAGCACTCTTCCTGACCTGCAGCTAACTAGCCACTTTGCCAATTCGTAACCAGTGCTGACGGAGCATAGCGCCATTGGCTGCGGGGAGTGGACAAAATGACCCCTTGGGGCTCCAGGCAACGTTCGCCAACCGTGATTGTCAGTGGGGCGTGGTGTCGTACTCATGGGTGCCTCCAGTGCGGTGGAGGTCGTAAGCATGGCATGGAGGTACGGATGAGTCGGACGGTTGAGGTGGACGCGGGCCTCGTCGGCAAGGAGAGGGGGCTGCCCACTCCCTATCCCATCATCTGTCATCTGCTGGACACCGCTGCTGTGATGGGGGTTCTGGTGGACCGGATGGTCAGCGAGCGGCGCCGGTGCGCGTTAGCGGATGCGCTCGGGGTCGAGCTGAAGTACCTGCGGGGCCTGCTGATGTACTGGGCCGCGTTGCACGACATTGGGAAGATCACTCCTCCCTTCCAGCACAAGGTGCTGCGAACCTTCGAAGCGCTCACCATGTCAGGCTGCTACTCGACGGACGCCATGACGGATGAGGATCTGCGGTTCCATCACAGTGCGGCGACGCACTGGATCCTAGGGGATCTGTTTCGTGAGCAGGGCTACCCGGTGCAGGGCAGGGTGAGCGCGCAGGGGGCTCACCAGGTTGCCCAGCTACTGGGAGGCCACCACGGGCGATTCCATTCCGCGCTCGAACGGCACTGTATGCAGAGTCCCCGGGAGTACCGGCCGACGTCGCTCGGACGCGAGCAGGGCTGGGGCGAGCAGAGCCGGGCCCACGCGGCGGTTCTGCGCGAGGTGCTGGGTGAGGGCGCGTCAGTCGCACCTGCCGCAGCTCTGCCGACGGAACTCGCTGTGATCGTCGCCGGCCTGGTTGTGGTGGCTGACTGGCTGGCCAGCCAGGAGGAGTACATCCTGCGTCCCGGGCGGCTGCCCGGGCCCGGGTGGAGGGCGACACCCGATGCGCTGCACGACCACTTCGCCCATGCTGTTGCGGATGCCCCTGGCCTGGTCGCCGAGGCTGGGCTGGGGCCGGCCAGGTTCCGCCCGGTCACGCAGGGGGTGGCGGGATTCCGTGAGCGGTTTCCGGATGCCGGATGGGAGCCCAACCAACTGCAGGCGTCGCTGGCGGCCGATCTGGCGCGGGTGGCGACCGGGCCCGGTCTGCTGCTGATTGCGGCGCCGCCGGGTGATGGCAAGACGGAGGCGGCTGAATACAGCGCTGCCCACCTGGCAGGGGTGTCCGGCGTGAGCGGCATGGCGTTCGCACTGCCCACGATGGCGACGGCCGACGCGATGTTCCGCCGGATCTGGCGCTTTGCCAAGGAGAATCTCGACAGCCCGGCCTCGCTCGCATTGCTGCACGGTATGTCATGGCTCAACACTGATTTCGACCGGCTGGTCGAGCAGTCGTTCAGCGGATCAGCTGTCCTTGCCGGAGATGCAGGTGATTCCGTGTTCGCGGCCGAGTGGCTGCGCGGGGCGAGGCGCGGGGTGCTCGCTGCGGTGGCGGCCATGACGATCGATCAGGCACTGGTTGGAGTCCTACCGGTCAAGTACAACGCGCTGCGGATGCTGGGGTTGGCAGACAAGGTGCTGGTGGTCGACGAGGCGCACAGTTATGGCCCGTGGATGCACCAGTTGTTGCTGGGGCTGCTGGAATGGTTGGGGGCGCTGGGGGCACCGGTCGTCGTGATGTCAGCGACGCTCGCCGGTCGGACGGCGCGGACCCTGTTGCAGGCCTACCGGCGCGGGTGCGGTCATTACGACGACGTTGACATTCCAGCCTTGCCCTACCCGGGATGGATGTTCCTGGACGCGAGTACCGGTCAGGCGTGTGCCCCGCGTCGGTTCGGCTCCGACCGCACGCGTGAACTGAGCATCGAGATGGTGCCGGTGACGCGGCAGGGCGAGTCGAATCCAAGCAGTGCCAGGGACGAGTCGACCGTTACGGGGCCGCGGGATCGGCTCGCCGTGCTGGGCGAGCTGCTGCAACCACTGGTCGGGTCCACCGGCCGGGTACTGGTGTGCTGCAATACCGTGGCCGAGGCGCAGATGACGTTCGATCACCTCCTCGACGACTTGGGTGCGCGGGGTGTTGAGGTCCTGTTGCTGCATTCCCGCTTCGAGGCACACGATCGGGCCCGGATCACCGCCGACTGCGAGCGCCGATTCGGGAAGGATGCACCGGCCCGCGATGTGGACCCGACCCCGAAGACGGACTCGGACGGCGGGGGACCGGGCAAGCGTCCGGTGGTCTTGGTGGCCACGCAGATCGTCGAACAATCAATCGACTTGGATTTCGATGTGATGATCAGCGACCTGGCGCCGATCGCACTCCTCATCCAACGTGCCGGCCGCTGCCAGCGGCACAACCGCACCGACCGGCCGGACTGGGCAGGGACATCGCCCCGGCTGGTCGTGCTGGAGCCGGTGGACTCGCGGGGCGAGTTCCAACGCCCCCGGGCGTGGGGGTGGGTGTACTCGATGTCGCTATTGCTGCGCACCAGCGAGCTGCTCAAAGCGCGCGGCTCGGCTGCCGTCCACGTACCGGGGGACGTTCAGGAGCTCGTCGACGCGGTCTATGCCGACGACTTCGTCGACGGACTGGAGGCCGCGGTGTCCGAGGAGCGTCGGCAACTGCTGGATGCGCTGGACCAGGAGGACCGGGCAGCGCAGGCCGCCGAAGAGCAGCTGGCCCGGGTGGTCCGGATACCCGGCCCGCGCGACGTCACGAATCTCGCCGTTCTCAGCGGGGAGGGTGGGACGGGCCTGCTCGCGGACGACAGGCTCGTCGCTACGCGCCTGGGCGCCGACGGCATTCGACTGCTGCCGGTGTTCGTCGACTCGGAGGGTCGGTCGACTCTGGATGCGCCGGGTCGGATTCCGCTTCCGGGAACCAGTATCGGAGCGGCTGGAGGAGCGGCCGTCCGGCTGAACAAGGACGGGCTGCGCCAGGTGCTGGAACATACGGTGCCCGCGCCCGGATCCTGGGCCTACGGTGTAGCCGACGCACACCGTCCCCCGCCCTCCTGGGGGGATTCGGTGCTGCTGCGGGACCTACTGGTAGTCGAGGGGAAGGCGGCGTCGGACGGTTCGTGGCACGGCGAGCTCGGTGCCCGGGCACTCTCGTACGACGCAGCCACAGGACTGAGACGTCGGTGAGCGGGTCTCGACGAGAGCCAACGACACATAGCCTTAAGAGAATTGAATGCAAGCACGCACTCGTGGGAGTAGGGTCGAGTGGAGCCGCAGATCGCCGAGGCGGTTGGAGCGGCTGTTGAAAGCGGTTCGGTTCGGACGCAGCCAGCGTCCGAACCGAACCGTGGCGGCACATCACACCCGCTGGGGCGCGGGTAACGGGTTGGTTCCGGCATTATCCCGCGACACATAGCCGGCTCACCCTCGCTGAGTGCGAGGAACGGTGCCACCGATCACGCTACTGCACCTGTTGCAGGGCGGACAGATCGGTAGGCCGAACAGAGGGGAGTGGTTCTGTGGCTTCGACTGTCCCGACAGCGGGCGCGTCGGCCGGTGCGGGGGTCTCGGTCGATGTCGGCGACTGGGTGCCGGTTACCTGGCGTGCCGGCGCCCGCGAGGCGCTCGGACCGGTTGCGGAGCGTCAGGCCCTGGGTCTGCGCGAATTACTGGAGTGCGCGCCATGGATCACTGCGGTGGAGGTGGCTTCGCCGCCGGCGCTCTCGGGCCTGTACCGGGTCCTGTACGCCCTGACCGGCCGTGTGTCCGGACTAGACGAGGCACGACGGGGCGCTCGGGACTGGGCGGCGCGGCAGGATGACCTGCTGGCGGACGGATCGTTCCCCGCCGAAGCGATCGAGGCGTACTTCGCGCGCTACGCGGACCGGTTCCCGCTGGTCGACTCGCACGGGCGACCGTTCCTGCAGGATCCGCGACTGGCCGCGCAGTGCAAGGACACCGCGGGTGTCAACAAGCTGATCACCGGCCGCCCGGCCGGCAATAACCACAGCTGGTTCTCCGGTCACCACCAGGACGCGACGCCTCGGACGGCCACGTTCCAGCAGGCGCTCCTCGACGTGATCGTCTGGTGCTACTACGGTGCGCCGGGCCGCTGTTCGACCCGGACTGTCGGCACCCTGTCCAAGGCTGACACCAAGGCAGGGCCGCTGCGGGCGACGCTCTCGTACCATCCTCTGGGCGAGACCCTGTTCCAGACGCTCGTCGCCGGGCTGCCACAGCCGGAGGCCACGGTCAGACGCGAAGAGGATCTGTGTCCGTGGGAATGGCCCGAACTGCCCGACCCCCTGGCCGCCCCGCCGGAGGCGACGGGTCCGTGCTCACTGCTGACCGCCCGCATGCAGCATGCACTGCTGCTCGTCCCCGACGAGGTGGGCACCGGTGTCGGGGACGCCTACATCACTTGGGCCTATCGAGAGGCAGTGCCGGTGCGGGGCACGGGCCATGACCCCTATCTGATCTGGCAGCTGAGCCAGCAGCAGGTCCGCTACGCCCGCCGTGCCGATGCCGGCCGTGCGCTGTGGCGCGATCTTGACGCCTTGGTCGGCACTGCCACCTCCGACTCCGCTCAACCGCAGCGTCCCGCAGTGCTCACCGACCTCCCGGACGCGGGGGGCCCGCTGCGGGTCCAGGCGCTCGGCTTCGAGCAGGAGAGCGGGCAGGCGCGCGAGATCCAATTCGTCTCCGCTGTCACGCCGCCGTCCCTGGACGTGCGGGCGCTGGCCTCCGTCGCCCTCGCCCCACGCGTCGGCGACCTGCGCCGGGCCGGTGAGCTGATGGGGCGTCGGCTCGCTCGTGCGACCCGGCTCGCCTGGCAGGAGTACACGCGTGCGAAGAAGGCCGCCGACTGCGCCTGGGCCGAGGACGCGGCGGCCCGCTACTGGCCACTGGTCGAGCAGGAGTTCTGGCAGCGCCTGGCCGAACAGGACTTCGACGGGATCCAGCGCGCATTCCGTCGGCATGCGGAACGCGCCTACGACGACGTGACCAGGTCGGCGGCGACCACTCAGCACGGCGCCCGAGCATGGGCGCTCAACCGATTCGAGCTCTACGGCGGTCGCCCACGGCGGCACGCCGCACCTCGCCAGGGCAACAGGGAACAGGGGGAAACCCTCATGGGGAGCACATCTCAGCAGGGAGCCGCGCCGGTCCAGGGCGTGGAGCGCCGCCCCGCCGCTGACCCGAACCTGCAGACCGCACGCCGATTCGTCTCCGCGATCACGGCCAGGTGTCAGGACCACCCTGGTGACCGTGCGGCCCTGCGACTGGGGCTGCGCAAGGCGTGGGTGGAGATTCCGAGCTCGGTCGAGCGAGCGCTGATGCGCGCGGGCGTCGACATGGCCGCGTTGTCACGAGAGGAGCAGGCAGCCCATTGCGCGGTTGCCGCCATGATCGCCTCGGTCCCGCGCTCCACCATCCGCGCGTCGTCGGCGGGCTCCGGCACCAACGCGGCGGCGGAGTCGGCCGCGCCCGATTCCGAGCAGGCCGGGCCGACACGTTCCGCCCGTTCCGGTCGAGTCGGCGGCCGAAGCCTCGGCGGCGCACTGGCGGACGCGGTCAGCCTCGGGCTGATGCGTGAAGGATCCGCCGAGGCGCACCTCGCCCTGCTGCTGAAGCAGAGCCCGGGCGGGCTCCACCGGCACCTGCCCGGGGTCGTCGCACAGCTGGCCGCATTGCCCAACGGTGTCGACTGGGCACGGCTGCTGACGGATCTGCAGAAGTGGGCCTGGCGGCGTGACAGCGTCACCCGCACCTGGGGCCAGGACTTCTACCACACACGCTACCGCGACGAATACACCACCGCTGAGCACGACGACGACCAGGCACTGCGCCCGAGCCCCGACCAGCGATAGGTCGCCAGACCCACTCACGACACAGCCTCCACGCCTGTCGGTCCTCGGCCCCGACCCGTTTCGGGTCGGGGTGGCCGTCGGCTGACTGCAGGCGGATGCACCCGACCAGGGCAACTGTCATGGACCAGGCGTCGGGCTCCGTCCCGTGTCCACTCGGTGCGAGTCCCAGCCCGCACTCCACATGTCGTCAGTTCACACCCCTGCCAATCAACTGCCCCGTCAGGAGAGTTTCATGACCGTCCCGTCCGCCGACGTAGCCCGCTACATCGATCTGCACCTCCTGCAGACGATCCCGTTCGCCAACCTGAACAGGGACGACACCAATTCAGTCAAAACCGTGCAGTACGGGGGTGTGAACCGCACCCGCATCAGCAGCCAGTCCTGGAAGCGGGCGATCCGACGGGACGTTGAGCAGGCGCTGGGGGATGAGGCGCTGCGCACCCGCCGTATCGCCGAGCGCTTGGAGCGCTACCTCGTCGAGGAGCGCGGCTGGCCGCGTCCGGCGGCCGCGCGGGCGGGCATCCACACGGTCGTCGCCAGCAGCGTCGGCGCCCAGCCGCCCAAGCAGAGGAAGGGCGCTGATGAAGCGTCCGGCGAGGACGAGGTGCCCTGGGGCACCAACGCCATGGTGTACGTGCCGGCCAGCGCCATCGCCGAGCTCGCGGACATCGCGGAGGAGCACCGCAGCACCCTGGAGACGGCCAAGGACGTCAAGGAGCTCAAGTCCAAGGACGCCCTGATGCCCCGTGACCGGGTGGACGCCGTGCTGCGTTCCCGCAACGGCATCATCAACCTCCTCGGCAGGATGCTCGCCGAGCTGGACGATGCCAAGGTCGACGGCGCCGCCCAGGTCGCCCATATCATGACGACTCATCAGACAGACGTCGAGGTCGACTACTTCAGTGCTGTCGACGACATCACCGCCGCCTGGGGTGACACCGCGGGCAGCGCTCACATGGGTCACGCCGAGTACAGCGCCGGCACCTTCTACCGTTATGTCACCCTCGACCTGCGCGACCTGCTGCGCAACCTCGGCGGAGACCGCATCGCCGCACGACGGCTGGCCTCGGCGTTCCTGACCGCCACGGTCCTCTCCCTGCCCCAGGCCAAGAAGAACTCGACTGCACCCCACACTGTCCCCGACCTCATCACCGTCCAGGTGCGCCGCGACCGCCCCTACTCCTATGCGGCAGCCTTCGAGCGCCCGGTGCGCTTCGGTGCTGATGGCGGCTACACCCACGCGTCCATCACCACACTGGACGCTTATGCGGGCGACCTGATCACACTGCTCGGGGCCTCGCGCGAGCCGCTGAGGCAGGCATACACCGGCATCGGCGCCAAGGACCTGTCCAACCTCGGCCCGCGCGTCGACTCGATCGACCACCTTGTCGAGACCGCACTGGACGTCGCCTTCGCCGTGGCAGCCGAGGCGGAGGGCCAGGCGTGACCACGCCCCACCGCCTCCAGCCGACGGACCCGCATCGGGAACCGGCCCCGGACACCGGCCCGGACACCGGCCCGGCTGCCCGGCCAGGTCTGCTGCTGCACCTGTCCGGTCCGCTCCAGTCCTGGGGCGAGCGTTCACGGTTCAACCAACGCGACACGGCGGCATTCCCAACCCGCTCCGCCCTGATCGGCCTCCTGGCCGCAGCCCTCGGCCAGGACCGGTACACGTCGCTCCACGACCTGGCCCGGCTCAGGTTCGCGGTGCGAGCCGACCGCGCCGGCGTACTGCTGCGCGACTTCCACACGGTCGGCGGCGGCCTCCCGGTCAAGGGAACTGTCCGCACGGCTGCAGGCAAGCCCCGCACTGCCGAAACAGCGACCCTCGTCAGCCACCGCTACTACCTCCAGGACGCGGCCTTCACCGTTGCCGTTACCTGCGCCGACGGCGATGACCACCTGCTCGACCGGTGCGCCGCCGCCCTCGCAGAGCCCCACTGGCCGCCCTACCTCGGCCGCCGGTCCTGCCCCCCGGACACCCCCGTCCTGATCGGAGCAGTAGCCGACGCCTGGCGAGCTCTCACCCACGCGCCCCTGCACCGCGAAGCCCCCCACAGTCGGCTCCCGAAATCCCCCGCAGCGGTCGTCGTCGTTCACGCCGACGAACCGCTCACCGGACTCGTCGCACCCCCCGGCGGCCAACTGCTCGACGACGGGTCCACCAGCCCGATCAACGACGAGCCGGTCAGCTTCGACCCGATGAACCGGCTCTACCGAACCCGTACGGACCACCGACGCACCCTGCACGTCCCCCTCGGCCAGTGCGCCGGCCTGGGCAGCACGTTCCTCCGGGCCGTCCTCGACCACCTCGACCACCTCGACCTAGCTTCTCCCCAGGAGGACCCCCAGTGACCACCTGGCTCACCCGAATCGTCACCAACCCCGGCAGTCGCGAAGTGGAGCGTGACAGCGTCGACATGACGCAGCTGCACCGCACGGTGATGGCGATGTTCCCCGAGGACCTGGGCGACGAGGCACGCCTGAGCGGTGGTGTGCTGTTCCGCTACGAAGCCGGACGTGGGGGCGCCACCGTGCTCGTGCAGAGCGCGCTCCAGCCCGACGTCGGCCGACTCCCTACCGGCTACGGTCAGTCCGCGCTCCGCCAGATCGACCCGCTGCTCGACGCTTTGCGCCCGGGGCACCAGGTGCACTACCGCATCATCGCCAACGCCAGCCGCAAACTCGGCCGCAACACCCAGCAGGGCCGCCCGCTCAGCGTCGTCCCGCTGTTCGGTGCCGAGGCCGAGGAATGGTGGGCCCGCCAGGCCGAGCAGTCCGGCCTGGTTCCCACCCTGGTCACCGCCGAACCGCTCAACCCCACATCCTTCCACCGCCTGATCCCGGCCGGGATGCCCGCCCGGACCACCACCACCCCTGTACGCGCCGAGTCGAGCGAGTCCCACCCTGCAGCCGCAGCCGCCCCTGGGACCGCCGATGCCTCACCTACGGCCGCCGCGGTGGGTCGGCGCGGCCGAGGAGGTGAAGGGCGCGTGCACATCCGGCAGGTGCAGACCCGCTTCGACGGAATCGCCGTCGTCCAGAACCCTGCTTTGCTGCGCGAACGCATCCGGACCGGCATCGGCCGAGGCAAGGCGTACGGCTGCGGGCTGCTCACCCTGGCCCCCGTCCGGTGACCGGTCCCATGGACCTGACGCGGCCTGGTGGAAGCAGCACGGCCGGCTCGGCGCGGCGACGGATCGCCGCGCCGACTGCCGCGATGCTGCCCCGGATCGCCGACGGACTGTCTTTCCTGTACGTGGACATGATGCGGATCGTCCAGGATGACACCGGTCTGATCGCCTTCCCCGCTACACCGGATCGAGAACGGCCTGCCGAGGCCACCAGTCGTCGGCGGGTCCGCATTCCCACAGCAGCGCTGAGCTGTTTGCTCCTGGGGCCAGGCACGTCGATCACAGCCCCGGCGCTCGCCACCCTCGCCCGCCACGGAACCACGGTCGTGTGCACCGGTGCCGCCGGAGTGCGCTCCTACGCCGGAATCACCCCCGCCGGCCAGGACAGCCGCTGGTTGGAGGCCCAGGCCACCGCCTGGGCCGACGATGTGCGTCGCCGCGACGTGGCCGAGCGGATGTACCGCATGCGGTTCGGCGATGACGACCACAGGTCCGCCCGCGCAGCGCCGCCGACCATCGCCCAACTGCGCGGCATGGAAGGCCAGCGCATGAAGGCCCTGTACCGGATCCTCGCCACGCAGCACGGCGTCCGTGCCTTCAAACGCTCCTACGACCCCGACGACTGGGACGGCCAGGATCCGGTCAACCTCGCCCTGTCGGCCGCGAACACCTGCATGTACGGCATCGCGCACGCCGCGATCGTGGCATTGGGCTGCACCCCGGGACTCGGGTTCGTCCACACCGGGACCTCCCACGCGTTCGTTTACGACGTCGCCGACCTGTACAAGGCGGAACTGGCGATCCCGCTCGCCTTCTCCCTGCACCGCTCCACCGACCCGGAAGGCGAGGCGCGCCGCGCCTTCCGGGAACGCCTGCTCCTGATCCGGTTAATGCCCCGCATAGTCCGCGACATCCAAAATCTCCTCGACCCCGACGGTGGCGCCGGGCGAAGCGGGGCCGCTGCAGGGACAGAGGCGATGGACGTGGAAGAAGTCGAACTGGTGAGCCTGTGGGACCCGGAGACCGGTCCCGTCAAGGGCGGCACCAACTACGGCGCGGAGGGCTGACGGCCCATGGCCAACCTCACCGTCATCTCCACCACTGCCGTCCCCGATCACGTCCGCGGCGCGCTCAGCCGGTGGATGCTGGAGCCCACTCCCGGTCTGTATGTGGGAACTCTCTCGGGCAAGGTCCGCGACGAACTGTGGGCAGTCGTTGCTGCCTCCGTCGGCACCGGGGCCGCTGTCGTCATCAGCCCGTCCGACAACGAACAGCGCTTCATCATCCGCACCGCCGGCGAACGTCGACGCACCGTGGAGGATTTCGACGGCCTGATGATGATTGTCCTTAACCCCTTGGAGGCGGATAACGAATCGGCAAAGGCTGTGTAGATCCCCAGGTCGGCAAGTGTGCTCTCCGCGCAGGCGGAGGTGAACCGACGGTCGACCAGAACATCGCCGCGGTGCTGTCGTGCTCTCCGCGCAGGCGGAGGTGAACCGCCGGTGGTGGCGCCGAGGCCGGCGCGGGTGGCGTGCTCTCCGCGCAGGCGGAGGTGAACCGTCCCTTCGTCGGCCGGCCTTCGCGGCTTACAGGTGCTCTCCGCGCAGGCGGAGGTGAACCGTCGGGCGGGTGAGCTGACCGGCATCGCGGACGGTGCTCTCCGCGCAGGCGGAGGTGAACCGAACTCGATGCGTCCGGCCATGAGGCTGGACTCGTGCTCTCCGCGCAGGCGGAGGTGAACCGGCATGGGCCGCGAGGGCACGGGCGGCAGAGTCGTGCTCTCCGCGCAGGCGGAGGTGAACCGCTGTTGGCTGCTGCTCTGGAGGAGGCGTTGCTGTGCTCTCCGCGCAGGCGGAGGTGAACCAGCAACCGGCCGCCCCGGGCCCCTGACCCGCATGTGCTCTCCGCGCAGGCGGAGGTGAACCTTCGACGCGGGCCAGCGCGCGGGTTGCGCCCGGGTGCTCTCCGCGCAGGCGGAGGTGAACCGGGCGAGCACGCGATCGCCCACCGGCTGGGCGGGTGCTCTCCGCGCAGGCGGAGGTGAACCGGGGCTCGGGTGGCACATCGACACCCGGGCCGCGTGCTCTCCGCGCAGGCGGAGGTGAACCGGCCTCGTTGCTGGCGTAGGAGTGGCAGCCGGCGTGCTCTCCGCGCAGGCGGAGGTGAACCGGGTCGGGTGGCGGTGCGGATCAGGCCGCGCGGGTGCTCTCCGCGCAGGCGGAGGTGAACCGATCATGTCCGTGGGCGAGCCGATCGTGTTCGCGTGCTCTCCGCGCAGGCGGAGGTGAACCGGTCTGGCAGTTGACGCCGATGTGCTCGCCGCGGTGCTCTCCGCGCAGGCGGAGGTGAACCGGACGGCATCGCCGTCCTGTCCGACACGCGCCAGTGCTCTCCGCGCAGGCGGAGGTGAACCGGCGTACTTCAGGTCCTGCTCGGGCTTCAGTCCGTGCTCTCCGCGCAGGCGGAGGTGAACCGATGATTTGTCCCGTTCTGTACGGGAGTTGGTGGTGCTCTCCGCGCAGGCGGAGGTGAACCGGCGGTGGTGGACGTCTTCACCGGTGGCCGGTGGTGCTCTCCGCGCAGGCGGAGGTGAACCGCCGTGCAGGGCCCTGCGCTCCGCATCGGCGATGTGCTCTCCGCGCAGGCGGAGGTGAACCGTCCGCTACGTCGTGGTCCTGACCTCCGGAGTTGTGCTCTCCGCGCAGGCGGAGGTGAACCGCCGAGCGAGCGGTAGAGGTGCGCTCCGGCGTCGTGCTCTCCGCGCAGGCGGAGGTGAACCGGCGTACACCGCGTCCTGGGCGGGGGACAACTTGTGCTCTCCGCGCAGGCGGAGGTGAACCGCCGACGGCCTCGCCGTCGTCGTAGGCCACGACGTGCTCTCCGCGCAGGCGGAGGTGAACCGTACGGCTCCATGTCCACACTGACGCGGATCGCGTGCTCTCCGCGCAGGCGGAGGTGAACCGGCCGAGCGCCGCCGCGCGACGTCGTACGGCATGTGCTCTCCGCGCAGGCGGAGGTGAACCGCGGCCCCGGAAGGGGTCGAGGCGGACGTCGAGGTGCTCTCCGCGCAGGCGGAGGTGAACCGTGGTGGACGTGGTCGCTCGCCGACCACCTCGCGTGCTTTCCGCGCAGGCGGAGGTGAACCGAGGACTGAGGACACCGAGGGCCGGTGGGGTCCGTGCTCTCCGCGCAGGCGGAGGTGAACCGCCCTCGCCCGGAACGTCGCCGAGTTGCCCGACGTGCTCTCCGCGCAGGCGGAGGTGAACCGGTGCCGTCGTGCTGGTCGATGACGGTGCCCTCGTGCTCTCCGCGCAGGCGGAGGTGAACCGTTCAATATCGCGCGGAAACGAGCCGAAACGCTGTGCTCTCCGCGCAGGCGGAGGTGAATCGGTCACGCGGTCGTGGTCCATGGCCCAGTGGTCGTGCTCTCCGCGCAGGCGGAGGTGAACCGTGAAGGTCAAGAGGGTTGATCGGGAGGCGGGTGTGCTCTCCGCGCAGGCGGAGGTGAACCGAACCAGCACCAGGACCGCCTGAGACAGGTGTGGTGCTCTCCGCGCAGGCGGAGGTGAACCGCCTGGCGGGGGCACTAGAGCGTGTTTAGAAAGTGCGTTCACAGCCACTCGTCGATCAGGGCGACGTTGACTGTCGCCTCGTAGCGGACGGCCAACTTGTCGTACCGAGTCGCGACCGCGCGTCGGCGCTTGAGTCGGCCGATCCCGCACTCCACCGCGTGGCGCTCGCGGTAGTCGACCTTGTCGAACGTCGGCGGTCGACCACCGGCAGAGCCCCGCTTCCTACGGTTGCGGATCTGGTCCCGCTTCTCCGGAATGGTGCAGCGTATGCCGCGCCTGCGCAGGTAGGCGCGGTTCGCCCTGGACCCGTAGGCCTTGTCCGCGCGGATCCTCCTGGGCCGGGTGCGTGGTCGACCAACTCCGGTGCGGGGCACCCTGATCAGCCCCAGGACCGTCTGAAACTGCGGGGAGTCGCCCCATTGGCCAGGAGTGATCACGATCGCCAGGGGCTTCTGCCCCTGCTCGACCGCGAGGTGGATTTTCGTCGTCAGGCCTCCGCGGGAGCGACCGAGGCCATGGTGGGCCGGCTCGGTCTCGACGCCGCCGGGAGACTCCTTCTGGAGGTCCCCCTTTTACGGGCCCCGGCCGCGTGCTGATGCGCACGGCAGACCGTCGAGTCCACGGAGACGTCCCAGGTGACCAGGCCCTTCGCATCCGCCCGGGCCCGGAGCCCGACCACCACAGCGGCGCAGGTCCCGTCACGCTGCCAGCGCCGGAACAGCCCGTACACCGACTCCCACGGCCCGTACCGCTCCGGAACGTCCCGCCACGGCGCTCCCGTGCGAGTCCGCCACCGGATCCCGTCGATCAGCTGCCGACGGGAGTACATCGCGGGTCGCCCCGGCCTCACGCCCACGGGCAGCAACGGTGCCAGCACGGCCCACTGTTCGTTCGTCAGATCTCCACGTCCCACGACAAGATCATCGCAGACCTTGATCTACTTTATAAACAGACCCTAGTGTTTCCTCAATCGAGTGCTCTCCGCGCAGGCGGAGGTGAACCGCCGCTGGACAGCGAGGATCTCGGTTTGGACGAGTGCTCTCCGCGCGGGCGGAGTTGAACCGCTGCGCGGAGCGAGCGAGCCGGGGTGCTCTCCGCGCAAGCGGAGGTGAACCGGTGCCGTCGGCGACGGTGAAGTCGCCGCGGGCGTGCTCTCCGCGCAGGCGGAGGTGAACCGAACCGGGGGAACACGTAGACACCGGCCGGGCGGTGCTCTCCGCGCAGGCGGGGTGAACCGCAGGCCTGGTCGGAGCAGGGCTGGGACAAGGTGATCGCCCTGCTGCGGGCGCGGGACGACGAGTCGGTCGTCATGTCCTACTCGGCGTGCGAGGGCTTCCCGAACCCGGTCGTCGCCGGCGCGGCCCCGCCGGTCGAGGTGGATCCGGACAGCGGGCACGAGGACGCACGCGACGCGTTCTGTGCGCTGCCGCCGGCAGAGCAGTGGTCGAAGTGCATGGCCGAGCTGCAGACCGGCGTAAACGGACTGGAGTTGAAGCCGGACAACTGGGAGGAGTTCCGGTTCATGCACTGCCTGTCGGTGCAGGACCTGTCCGCTGACGACAGAAAGGGGCGGATGCGCGAGGCGGTCGAGCGGATGAACGCTTCCGCGTAGTCACCTCCCCGAGCGCTGGCACTCCATCGGAGCGACCATGGAACCATGGCGAATCCACAGCGCGGATCAACCCCCGTTGTTGGGAATGCACCTACTGCGGGGCGGCCCTGGAGCAGACGTGGGCAATCTTCAAGGCGCTGGGGAGGGCTGATCCAGTCACCATCACGGACGCGACGATCTATTGCGTGAACGGCCATCCGCAGCCAGAGGCACCCAAGGCGGAGGCGACCCCAACCGCTTGATGCCGGGCACCGTGATCTCCGAGGCTATGCGCCGCCCGCTCAGCCGCTCCCGTCCGTGCTGCTGCTTGTGGTGAGCCCGAGGTCTTGATCAGCGGTGGCCCAGTCGCTGGTGATGGCCCGCTGCGCGGCGGCGACCGTGACACGCTACGGCGTCGTGCTCAGCTTGCGTGTCGTCGTGTAGGCGAACGGGCCGTGGACGCCGGAGCTGTGCCGCTCGGCGGCTTCGAGGGCGACCTGCATCCGCTTGCGGACCGGCAGCTCGGTGGTGGCGTACAGCGCGCCGAGGGCGATGTCGGCGCCGCAGCCGACGGCGGCGTAGCGGGCGTGGGGCTCGCCGACCTGGTAGTCGGAGTCGACGATGAACAGGCGTCCGGCTATGCCGACGAGGAACTGGCCGCCGGATTCCTGCTCGGCGTTCTTCGTGGCCCAGCCGCCGTCCTTGAGGCAGGCGCGGACGGAGTCGACGAACGTGGTGACCATGAAGCGCGGCAGGTCTCCGGTCGGCTCCGGGGGAGTGAAGGCGTACCGGAGCAGCTGGCCCATGCGGTACGAGGTGGTGAAGCCCATCGCGTACGGGCCGTTGCGGAAGACCTTCTCGTCCGCCCGGAGCGTCAGGGACCAGCCGGAGACGCCGGCACTGTCGGCACCGAGGTGGACGCGGCCGTTGCGGACGATGCCGACTACAGCTGTCATGGCGTCAGGGTACCGGGCGGGCGCCGGCGCCAGGGGATGGAGCGGCACCCGCCACCCCAGGCTCAGGTGACGGGCGCCCAGACGCTGCTCAGTCCTGCTCGTCCGCTTCGGCGGAGCCTGTGGCGAAGACGGCCAGTCGGTACGGCGCGTCAGGACGGTCGGGCCAGATGTTGGCCTCGGTGGCGGCCTGGGTGCGCTCGTAGTCGGCGACGAGCGCGGCGTGCTGCTGGCTGATCCACTTCATCGGCTGCGTCCCTACGTCTGTCGGTCTGCCCGAGTATGACAGCGCCGGCGGTGTCAGCCGGGCTTGTTCGACTCGCTCTGGCAAGCCGTCCAGCCGATCGAAGACGACGAACTACTGATGGCATCGTGTATTGGATTGTCGTGATTTCCCCGAGTAGGCGGCGGCGGAAGGGCAAGTCCGTACCCGTAGATGGTTGGGCTCGGTCGTGTCCCTTGGAGTGGTGTAACGGTCGCATGCCAACGGTTAGGCGGTGGGCGGTAGGGGGCTTGCCCCCGAAGAGTGGACACCGGTTCGTAGTGTTATGCGGCAAGTGTCATGGTATCCGACTGCAGCTGGTGCTCTCGCTCCCGGGCGAGGGGGCTGAGTTGGCCGTTGGCCGAGTGCCGGCGCTTGGTGTTGTACCGGTTGAGCCAGCGGAAGACCTGTTGGCGGCAGGCGGCGGCTCCGGCGAAGCGGCGCGCGCCCTTGAGGATCTCCCGCTTGAGGGAGGCGTGGAAGCTCTCACAAGCTGCGTTGTCCGCGCTCGTGCCGACAGCGCCCATGGATTGGGTGACACCCAACTCGTCGCACAAGTCGGCAAACTGACGGCTCGTGTACTGTGCACCGTGATCGGAGTGGAAGACTGCCCCGGTGAGGTCGCTGCGGGTGGCGGCGGCCATCTTCAGGGCGTCGGCCACCAGCTCGGTGCGCATGTGGTCGGCGATCGACCAGCCGACCACCCTCCTGCTGAAGCAGTCCAGCACAGTCGCCAGATACAGGAACTCGCCGTCACCGACGGGCAGATACGTGATGTCGCCCATGTACTTCAGGTTCGGCGCGGGGGCGGTGAAGTCGCGGCCGAACAGGTCCGGCACCACGGTGTCGGACGGCTCGGGGACGGTGGTGCGCACGCGCCGGCGCAGGTGGGTGCCGACGATCCCGAAGGCGCGCATGACCCGGGTGACCTTCTTGTGGTTGACCGGCGCCTCGCCGGTCTCGCGCAGCTCGGCGGTGATGCGCGGGGACCCGTAGGCGCCGTCGAACTCTGCGTGCACCTCGCGGATCCTGGCCGCGAGGGCGGCGTCGGCCCGCTCCCGGGCGGCGCGGGCCGGGGCGGCGGCGCACCACTTGTAGTAGCTGGAGCGGTTGACCTCCAGGACCTGGCACAGCCGCTTGACGGGGAAGTCCTCCCGGTGGGCGGAGATGAACGCGAAGCGGCTCACCAGCTCATCTCCGAGGCGAAAAACTTCGTCGCCTTGCGCAGGATGTCGCGTTCCTGGGCGAGCTTCTGGTTGTCCTTGCGGACGGCCTTCAGCTCGGCCTCCAACGCGGCGATGCGCTCGCGCAGCTCGTCGGGGCCGTCCTGGCCGGCCGGGGTGGTGCTGGTCATGTTCTTCCTGGTGGTGCCGGTGTGCTCGGTTCGGGCGCGGTGGGCGCCGACCCAGTTGCGCAGTGTCTCCCGGGTGATGCCGAGGTCGGTGCCGATCTGGGCGTAGGTGTGGCTCGGGTCCGAGAGGTACAGCGCCACGGCGTCGGCCTTGAACTCGGACGAGTAGACCCTCATCACCATAAATGACTCCTCTTGACCGACCCCTCACGGGGCCGGGTCGAAGGTGTCCACCACTCGGGGGGAGGTTCCGTAGTTCGTCGGGGGTGTGCGAGTCGGGGTAGATCTTGTCCATGCTGCCTTCGGGCAGGTAGCGGCGCGGGAAGGCAATCCATTCATCGTGCATCTCGAAGAGCACGGCGGTGACCAGTCGTAGGAGCGCGTCGTCGTTGGGGAAGACCTGGACGACGTCGGTCCGGCGCTTGATCTCGCGGTTGATCCGCTCCAGGGGGTTGGTCGACTGGATCTTCTTCCAATGTCGCTCCGGGAACGCCGCGAAGGCGGTCAGGTCGTCCTTGGCCTCGATGAGCATCTGCCTGACCTTGGGGAACTGCTTGCCGAGCATGTCGGCGACGGTGTCGAGCTGAGCGCGGACGGCGTCCTGGTTCGGCTGGGCGAAGACCGTGCGGATGGTCGCGGCGACCATCTCCGCCGCCTCCTTCGGGATCACGGCGAAGACATTTCTCAGGAAATGGACGCGGCATCTCTGCCAGGCCGCGCCGAGCATGACCTTGCGGATCGCCTTGACCAGGCCGGAGTGGCTGTCGGAGAGGACCAGGCGGACCCCGGCCAGGCCGCGTTCGCGCAGGGAGCGCAGGAACTCGGCCCAGAACGCCTCGGTCTCGCTGTCTCCGATCATCACGCCCAGGACCTCGCGGCCGCCGTCCTCGGTGATGCCGGTGGCCACGACCACGGCCCGGGAGACGATCTGGTGGTTCACCCGCGCCTTGCAGTACGTGGCGTCGAGGTAGACGTAGGGGAAGCGGGTGTGGTCCAGCGGCCGGGTGCGGAACGCGACGAGCTGTTCGTCCAGGCCGGCGCAGATGCGGGAGACCTCGCTCTTGGAGATGCCGCTGTCCGCGCCGAGGGCTTTGGCCAGGTCGTCGACCGAGCGGGTGGACACACCCAGGACGTAGGCCTCCATGATGACCGCGTAGAGCGCCTGGTCGATCCGCCGGCGCCGTTCCAGCAGTACGGGGAAGAAGCTGCCGGTGCGGACCTTGGGGATGGCCAGGTCCAGGTCGCCGGCCTGCGTGGTCAGCACCCGCTCGCGGTGGCCGTTGCGCCAGGTGGTGCGGGCATCGGTGTGCTCGCCGGGCTCGGCACCGATCCGTGCGGTGGCCTCCGCCTCGATCAGCTCCTGCAGGATCCGCTGGGCCAGGACCCTGATCAACTCAACTCCGTCGGCCGTACGCAGTGACTCCGAGAGCCGCAACAGGTCAGACTGGGACAAGGCCATCGCACACCTCTCATCAACGAGCTTCGCTACTCGGAGAGTTGCGCGATGGCTGCCCCATGACCAGGGGTCATTCCAAGATCCCTGCTACACCACTCGGCGGGACGCCATCTTGGGCTCAGCCGCGCAGATGGGCGAGAAGGGTGTCGCCCGCCGGATAGGGGCGTTCTGCGGGGAGTAGTTGCCGGGCTGCGTCTAGAGCTCCGTCTCTGACGTGGGCATGGATGGCATGCGCGAGCGCGGTGACGTCGCTGATCGAGACGATCCACTTGTCCGCGTAGCGCTCGGCGGCCTCGCCGGCGAGGCCGAGCTGTAGGGAGCGGTGGGCAAGCGGCTGCAGGTGCAGGTCGCGTTCGGGGTCCCACTGCACTCGGGCGGGGGCTCGCTTCAGCTGGCGTTTCCAGGTGGCGCGGTCGGGATGCAGCCCGTGTTCGTAGTGGGCCAGGCAGGCGTTTGCCAGGGCCCACTCGAAGCCCTCGCGGGTGATTTCGATCGCGAGGACGGTCTCCTGTCCCTCCTTGGCCGCCCATCCGCAGCGATACATCATCCAGAGGAACGATGGCTTGATCCACGTCATTCGGTCCAGCTGCCAGGCGCTGGGAAGGCGGCCGTCGAGTGCCGCGGGCAGACCGATCTCTGGTGCGTATGCCTGGTAGACCGTCACGGTGGTGGCCGTATAGAGGGCGCGGATCTGATGCTTGGGTTCTGACACGGTGACCAGCGTCGACGCTGGTCACGCTCCGCGCCATCGAATTATCAGGTTGGATGAGCCTAGTTGCGCGCTGAAACGGACCCGGACCTGCCAGTGGCGCAGAGCAGAATACGGCCTCATGAGCCTGTACTTCGAAGTCGCCCTCACCCGCTTCCTCCGGGACGACACACCCGAAACGGTCCTGGAAGCCCTGCGATGGCACCTCGGCCTGGTCTCCGAGCGCCCGTCCGCAGACGACCACACATACCCAGTGCTCATCCCGGACCCGGACTGCCGCCTCCCCGGAGGAGACGTCGCGTCCCTGCAGCGCCGGTCCCGAGGCTTCACAGCCGGCCACGAGCTCTTCGCTTGGGGACTGCTCAGCCGCAACTACTGGCTCGACGACGAGATGGGCGAGCTCGTCACGATGGCTCCGGTTGAGCGGAGCGCGCGTCCGAGGTCGCCGACGAGATTGCGCGGGTGACGGCGCCACCACCACATGTCGTCGGGTTCGAAACGGCTGGTCCAGTGGAACTGTGACAGGGCCTGGCCGTCGTCGAAGACGGTGGCGGCCTGGACGTCACGGCAGGTTGAACGGCGCCCCGCTGACTGACAGGGTGATCCGGCGCCGTTCGAGGTCGACGTCGCGGATTCTCACGGAGAGCTCCTGGCCCTCTCGGACGGCCTGCGCGGGATCTTCGATGGGTTCGTCGGACAGTTCCGCAAGAGGGACGAGTCCTACGACACAGTGGCCGAGACCGACGCCGGACTCGTGCCCGGGACCACCAGCGCCGAGGCCGCCCGGATCGCGGAACTGGAGCGGGAGGTGAAGGAGCTACGGCGGGCGAACGCGATCCTGAAGTCCGCCTCGGCTTTCTTCGCGGCGGAGCTGGACCGTCCACTGCGATGAAGGTCGCCTACATCGACCGGCACAAGGAACAGTTCGGCGTCCAGCCGATCTGCGACGTCCTCACCGAGACGGACGCGCCGATCGCGCCGAGCACCTACTACGCCGCCCGAAGCCGCCCGCCCTCGGCCCGCAGCCTTCGCGACGAGCACCTCACCGAGGAGATACACCGCATCCACACCGACAACTACGGGGTCTACGGGGCCCGCAAGGTCCACGCCGCCCTGGTCCGCGAGGACTTCACCGTGGCCCGCTGCACGGTCGAACGCCTCATGCGCCAGGCCGGACTGCGCGGGGTCATCCGGGCCAGGAGTCCGCGCACCACCCGTCCCGCACCCGAGACCGACCGGCCCTGCGACCTGGTCGAGCGGCAGTTCACCGCCACCGCCCCGAACCAACTGAACCGCCCCGTCAGGACGGGGCGGTGAAGCCGCTGGCCCAGAAGCGGCCGTGGACCGCGAGGTCCAGCAGCATCCGGGCGGCCTCCTCGGCCGGCATGGGCGGGGTCTCGTGCTCCAGCCACCAGTGCAGGACCGCCAGCTGCTCACCCACCCAGGCGCGGGCGAGCAGGTCCGCGGGGAGCCGGGGCCGGACCGGGCCGTGCTCGGCCCGGTCCCGGAACACCGCCGCGACCCGGTGCACCGACTCCTCGCTGAAGGTGCGCAGCGCCTTGCCGTCGCCCTCGCCGCGCAGGATGGCGAGGTAGAGGTCGCGCTGCTGCTCCGCGTGACGGAACAGTTCGAGCAGGGGCTTGCCGGTGAACCCGACCGCCGTCTCCTCGACCAGCGGCTGCATCCGTTCGTCCAGCTCCTGCAGCAGGTCGGTGGTGATCCTGGTGAACAGGTGGTCCTTGTCCCGGTAGTGGCTGTAGAAGGTGGCCCGCGCGACGTCGGCGCGCTCCGAGATGTCCTCGACGGTGAGCCCCGCGTACCCACGCTCCAGGATCAACGCGACCAGCGCGTCGCGGAGCGCGCGTCGTGTTCTCCGCGTGCGCCTGTCCTCGGCCATGGACGTCCTCCGCCTGCTCATCGAACCGTGCACCGGTCCTACTGGGTCCGCTGCGGTCCACCCTACCAATGCTTGACATCAACTCCACTACTGGACACTCTGTCTGGAACTGGTTACTGAGTCGAGAAATTACTCCTGGTTTGGGATGGTCTGCTGTGAATCTTGGTGTGTATCTGACCCGCAGTGCCCGCTACTGGCCCGACGAGCCCGCTGTGGTCTGCGAAGACCGGCGCTGGACCTTCCGACAGCTGGAGGAGGACGCGAACCGGCTCGCCTCCGCGCTGCTGGCGCGCGGGCTGAAGCCCGGCGACGCGGTGGCCGGGCTGGCCTGGAACCGCGGCGAGCTGATCGTGGTCGAGTTCGCCCTCTACAAGGCGGGGCTGACGCGCGCGCCCGTCAACGCACGCCTGGGCCGCACCGAGATCGCGCACCTGCTCGGCTACGCGCCGGTCAAGGCGCTGCTCTTCGACGCGGCCCATCGCGAGGACGCCCTCGCGGCGCTGGACGCCGCCGGCGTCGACTGCCTGCCGGTCGAGTTCGAGAGCGGCTTCGCGGCGCTGCTCGCCGAAGGCGGTACCGCCCCGGTCCGGGTGGAGGTCGCGGAGGACGACCCGTGCGTGCTGAACTTCACCTCGGGCTCCACCGGCGCGCTCAAGGCGGCGGTGCAGACCTTCGGCAACCGGCTCGCCAATATGCGCAAGCAACTGATGACCGAGCCCCGCCCGCGCGCCGGCTCCCGCTACCTGGCCTGCGGCCCGATCACCCACGCCACCGGCATGCCGCTGCTGGCCTGCGTCTTCGCCGGAACCACCGTGCACGTGCTGCCCAGCTGGGCCCCGGACGCCTTCCTGGCCGCGGTCGAGCGGGAGCGGATCGACGCCACCTTCCTGGTCCCGGCCATGCTCGCCACCGTGCTCGCCCACCCCGGCCTCGGCGGCTACGACCTGTCGAGCCTGACCGACCTGCGCGTGGGCGGCGCTCCCATCTCGCCGCAGCGGCTGCGCGACGCGGTCGCCGCCTTCGGCCCGGTCGTCGGCCAGGGCTACGGACTCGCCGAGACCACCTCCGTGGTCGCCGGGCTCAGCGCCGCCGAGATCGCCCGGGCCGTGGCGGAGGACCCGGAACTGCTCCAGTCCTGCGGGCGGGCCGGCTACGACACCGAGATCCGGGTGGTCGACGAAGAGGGCCGGGAGACCGAACCGCGCGAAATCGGCGAGATCGTCGTGCGCGGCCCGGACTGCGTGCGCTCCTACTGGCGCGAGCCCGAACTCACCGCCGAGACCTTCCAGGACGGCTGGGTGCGCACCGGCGACCTCGCCTGGATGCGGGAGGACGGCTACCTGTTCATCGTCGACCGTAGGAAAGACATGATCATCTCCGGCGGCTTCAACATCTACTCGACCGAGGTCGAGGCCGTGCTCGACGAGCACCCGGCCGTCCAGGAGGCCTGCGTCGTCGGCGTACCGGACGAGCGTTGGGGCGAGGCGGTCCAGGCCGTCGTGGTCGTCCGCGACGGCGCCCGGGTCGGCGCCGAGGAGCTGATCGCCTTCTGCGCCGAGCGCCTGGACCGGTTCAAGAAGCCCCGCTCCGTCGACTTCCTGCCCGAACTCCCGCACAACCGCAACGGCAAGCTCGACCGCAAGGCCGTCCGCGAGACCTACTGGGCCGGCGCCTCGCGCCGGGTCAACTGAAAGGCCGTCCGATGCTCTTCTCCCTGCGCCCCGACTACTCCCACGACCCCTTCCTCGACGACCTGGTGCAACAGCTGCGCGCCTACCTGGACGGCGAGTTGGCCGAGTACGAGCGCGCCCACACGGTCACTCCGGAGAGCCCGATCAGCCGAGCCCTGCTGGAGCCGGTCTGGCGCCGCAGCCGCGAACTCGGCTTCTACGGCATCCACCTGCCGCCCGAGCTCGGCGGCCGGGGCCTGACGTACACGCAGCTCGCCGCGCTCAAGGAGGAGGTCGCCGCCGCCGGACGCGTGCTCGGCCACAGCGTGCTCGGCGAGATGGGCGGACCGCTGCGGGTCGGCGACATCCTCGCCGGTGCCACGCCGCACCAGTTGGAGCGCTGGTTCCTGCCCGTGGTGCGCGGCGAACGCGCCTGCTGCTTCTCCCTCACCGAGGCCGACGCGGGCTCGGACGTCCGGTCGATGCGCACCACTGCCGTCCGCGAGCCGGACGGCCAGGGCTACCGGCTGACCGGCCACAAGGTCTTCTCCAGTGCCGGACCGGTGGCCGACTTCGCCATCGTCATCGCCCGCATGGACGGCACCGAGAAGACGTACTCCGCCTTCCTGGTCGACCTCGACAGCCCCGGCTGCCAGGTGCTCGACGGAGCCACGCCGATGTCCGGCGAACACATCGAGAGCGACATCGTGCTGACCGACTGCCGGGTCCCGGCCGCGAACCTGCTCGGCGCGGAGGGCGACGGACTGCTGCTCGGACTCGGCCGGGTCAACGTCAACCGGCTGCTCCACTGCCCGAGCGTGCTCGGCCTGACCCGCCGCGCCCTGGAACTGACGCTGGACCGGGCCCGCACCCGTACCGTGGCCGGCGCTCCGCTCGCCGACCTGCAGTCGATCCAGCACAAGCTGGCCGACATGGCCACCTCCTACTACGCCGCCCGCGCCATGACCTACGCGGCGCTGGCCGCGCTCGACACCGGCACGGTGCCACGGCTGGAGGCCTTCATGTGCAAGCTGAACGTCGCCGAGAGCGCGTTCCGGATCCTCGACGAGGCGGTGCAGATCCACGGCAAGGAGGGCCTGACCCAGGGCAACGAGGTCGAGTTCCTGTTCCGCAAGGTGCGGATGTTCCGGGTGCTCACCGGCACCTCGGAGATCCAGAAGAACGGCATCGCCAAACTGCTGCTGCGGCAGGCGGGATGAGTACCGCGGCCCGCCCCGCCCCCGCCTGGTCGTCCCTGGCCGGCACCCGCATCCTGGACCTGTCCCGGCTGCTGCCGGGCCCGTTCGCCACCTCGCTGCTCGCGGACCTGGGCGCGGACGTGGTGACGGTGGAGGACCCCGGGCGCCCGGACCGACTCCGGACGGACCGCGAGGCGTTCGCCCGGATCCACCGCAACAAGCGCTCCGTCGCCCTGGACCTGCGCACCGACGCGGGCCGCAGCGCCCTGCTGCGGCTGGTCGCCGCGGCCGACGCGGTCGTGGAGAGCAACCGCCCTGGCGTCCTGTCCGCCCTGGGCCTCGGCTACCGGCAGTTGCGGCGCGCCAACCCGCGCATCGTGCTGTGCTCGCTCACCGGATACGGGCAGACCGGCCCCTACGCCGACAAGCCCGGACACGACCTCAACTTCCTCGGGCTGTCCGGATTCTTCGCCACCCCCGGCAGCCGGGACGGCCGGACCGCCCGTCCCGGCACCCGGGTCGGCGACCTGATCGGTGCGATGTACGCGGCGCTGGCGCTGGCCGTCGCCGTCCCGGGCGCCCGGGCGACCGGGGAGGGCCAGCACATCGACCTCTCACTCACCGAGGCGGCCACCGCCTGGTGCGCCCCCTTCGCCCTGAACGTACGGGAGTCGGACGACCCGACGGAGGCGTTCACGGTCCAGGGCGACAACGACGTCTTCGAGACGGCCGACGGCCACCGGATCTCCCTGGCCACCTTCGAGGACAAGTTCTGGCTCGCCTTCCGCACCTCTCTCGCAGCCGACTTCCCCGACTGCCCCGCCCTGGCGGACGGCGCCTGGGACGCCAGACTGCCCAGAACGGCCGCCAGACACGAGGTCGGGACGCTCCTCGCCGAACTCTTCCGGGCCCGGGACCTCGGCTGGTGGCGGCAGCGCCTCGATGCGCTGAACCTCCCCTGGGCCCCGGTCCACACCCAGGCGCGGCAACTGCTCGACGACCCGCACGCGCGCGAACGCGAGCTGTTCGCCACCGTCCTCGACACCGTGACCGGAGCCGGGATCCCGCAGGTCCGCTTCCCGGTGCGGTTCGGGCAGGGACTGGACAGCTTCCGCCGACCCGCGCCGGAGCCGGGCGAGCACACCGACGAGGTGTCGGCGGAATGGGACGCGGCCTGACCGCACACGTCGCTCCGCACGACGGCCCAACCGATCAGCACACCCCCACCCCGCCCCCAGGAGTACTGGATGCCCGTACCCGAGAAGTCCGTGCGCGAGAAGTCCGTACCCGAGAAGTCCGTGCGCGAGAAGTCCGTACCCGAGAAGTCCGTGCGCGAGGAAGCCCGCACGCTCGCCGGGGAGTTGACCGCCCTGCGCCGCGAGCTCCACGCCGAGCCCGAACTCGGGCGACACCTGCCCCGCACCCAGCAGCGTGTGCTGGACGCCCTGGCCGGACTGCCGCTGGAGATCAGCACCGGGACGGCGCTCTCCTCGGTGACGGCCGTCCTGCGGGGCGGGCGGCCCGGTCCGACCGTGCTGCTCCGCGCGGACATGGACGCCCTGCCGGTCACCGAGGACGCAGACCTGCCCTACGCCTCCCGCATCCCGGGCGTGATGCACGCCTGCGGGCACGACCTGCACACCGCCATGCTGGTCGGCGCCGCCCGCCTGCTCTCCGCGCGCCGGCCGGATCTGGCCGGGGCGGTGGTGTTCATGTTCCAGCCCGACGAGGAGGGCACCGACGGCGGCGGCGCGGCGCCGATGCTGGCCGAGGGACTGCTGGACGCCTCCGGCGAGCTCCCGGTGGCCGCTTTCGCGCTGCACGTGGCCGCCAACCGGCTGCCGTTCGGCCTGTTCGCCTCCCGGGCCGGAACGGCCGCCGCGGCCTCCGACACCCTGCGGGTGACCGTGCGCGGCAAGGGCGGACACGGCTCCGCCCCGCACAAGGCCGCCGATCCGATCCCACCGCTGTGCGAGATGGTGACCGCGCTGCAGACCCTGGTGACCCGCCGTTTCGACGTCCACGACCCGGTGGTGCTGACGGTCGGCGTGATCCACGGCGGCACCAAGGCGAATGTGATCCCGGACCACGCCGGGTTCGAGGCCACCGTGCGGACCTACTCCGCGGAGGCGCGCGAACGGGTGCGCACGAGCACGCAGGCGCTGCTGAGCGGCATCGCCACCGCGCACGGGCTCACCGCGGAAGTCGAGTACCGGAACGGCTACCCGGCTCTGGTCAACGACCCCGTCGAGACGGCGTTCGCCGCACACACCGTCACCGAGTTGTTCGGCCGGCCGCGCTATCTGGACGCTCCCGCCCCCACCCCGGGTGCGGAGGACATGGCGTTCGTGCTCGACCGGATCCCCGGTGCCTACCTGATGCTCGGCGCCTGCCCGCCGCACACCGACCTTGCCACCGCGGCCTACAACCACTCCCCGCAGGCGGTCTTCGACGACTCCGTCCTGCCCGACGGGGCCGCGTTGCTGGCCGAACTGGCACTGCGGCGGCTCACCCGCGACGCGCAGGCCCCGATCGGATGACCGCGACCCCACCCCATGCCGCCGCCTCCGACACCGCCGCCACCTCCGGTTCCTCCGACTCCACCGCCGGTTCCTCCGACTCCGCCGCCGGTGGGCGGGCACTGCGGCCCACCCTCGCCGCGCTGCTCCTCATCGTGCTGTTCAGCGGCTTCCAGCAGAGCTACTTCACCCCGCTCTTCCAGGCCCTGGGCAACCGGTACCACGTGGGGGTCACGCCGCTGGCCTGGACGGTCACCGGACCCGCGCTGACAGCGGCGATCGCCACCCCGCTGCTGACCGCCCTGGGCGACCGGCACGGGCACCTGCGGGTCCTGCGCGCCACGACGGCGGCGGTCGCGGTCGCCGCTGTGCTGATCGCGGTCGCGCCCGGCTACCCGCTGCTCGTGGCCGGTCGGGTGCTGCAGGGCTGCCTCGCGGGCTTCCTGCCGTTGATGTCGGGTCTGGTCCGCCGCCGCCACGGAATCCAGGACACCCGTCGGGCCATCGCCTACCTGGCGGCGGCGCTGATGTTCGGGGTGCTCCTCGGCAGCGTCTGCTCCTCGCTGCTGCTCCGTACGGCCGGACTCGGCCCGGCGCTGTGGACACCGGCCGTCGGAACAGTCGCCGGCCTCGGCCTGCTGCTGCGGGTGGGACGTGGGGACACGTCCCACCGCTCGCCCACGACCACGCGGGTCGACTGGGCCGGTGCCGTGCTGCTGGCCACAGCCCTGGTCCTGGTCGTACTGGCGCTGCACCAGGGCGCGGCCTGGGGCTGGGGCTCCCCCGGCACCCTGGGCTGCGGCGCTGCGGGCGCGGTACTGCTGGCCGTCTGGGCCGTGGTCCAACTGCGCAGCCCGGCACCGCTGATCGACATACGCCGCCTGCTGCGACCGCGGCTGCTACCGGTCTTCGTGGTCGGTTTCGCCGTCCACTACGTCGTCCTCGGCGGCCAGATCTCCTACTCGAGCTACATCACCCTCCCTGCGGGACTGGGCCTGCGGTCCTCCTCCGTCGGTCTGGTGCTGCTGCCTGCCTTCTTCGGGATGACCGTCCTCGCCGCGTGCAGCGGCAGGTTCGGACGGGCGGTCGGCTACCCGAAGGTCATCGTGCTGGGGGCGGCGCTGGTCCTACTGGGCACGACGGGACTGCTGCTCCGGCACGCGGAGGCGGTGGACCTCGCGATCACCCTCGGCATCACCGGTGCCGGGATGGGACTGATCTCCGGTGCTGCCCGCATCATCGTCGTCGACGGAGTACGGGCCGAGGAGACAGCGGCCGGCTCGGGGCTGTTCGAACTCGTGGTCAGCCTCGGCGCCGCGGTGGGATCGGCGACCGACGCGGCGGTCCTGACCGCGCAGGGCGGCGGCCACCGGGCGTACCTGACGGCCTGGGCGGTGAGTGCCGGGGTCGCGCTGATCGGCCTGGCTGCCGCCCTGCTCCTCCGCTCGTATCCCCGGGTACGGCACGGGGCCAGGTTCGGCAACGGGTGATCTGTGCCCACTGACTCCTCGACGGAAGCGGCTGGTAGTACCCGTGGCGGGGCGGTCCAGGGTCGGTTGTAGCCTTGGGCCGCCCCGCCCTGCATTCCGGGTTCATTTGCGACAGCGGTAGCGGTAGAAAAGGGAAGGTGTTCCTGGATGGGCGTCTGGAAAGATCGCCGCCTCGGGGCCAGGGCGATCCGTCGATGGCTGGTGGGAGGGTTCGGCGTCTGGCTGGCGTCCCTGGTGCTGCTGGCCGACACGGTGGGGCAGCAGTCGAACGCCTTCCGCCTGGTCGGCGGCGGCGGGTTCGCGGTGGGCGCCGTCCTGCTGTGGTCGGGGGCGGTGTGGCGGATGGCCCACATCGGGATCTACGTCAACGACCGCGGGGTGCTCGTCCGCTACCTTCTGTCGTCGAGGAGTCTCACCTGGGACCAGGTGGCCGGTGTGCATCCGGACGACCCGACCGCGCCCGCCGCCCGGCAGGCCGGGCCAGGCCGCGTCATCTGGATCACGCCCACGGCGGGCGCTCCGTTCGAGACCTCCGTCGTCCGCAAGGGATCCAGGGACGCCGGGCTGCGCAAGCGGAACCGGCGCATGCTGTCGACCCCCGACTTCGCCGCCGCGCTGTCCGAGCTCAGGGGATACACCCCCGCACCGCCACAGGTGGCGGCCGACCGGTCGAACGGCTTCGACGACTGGTGAGTCCTACGGCCGGTCGACCGACTTCTGCAGGAGGACCGCACCCATGTTCACCACCCGGCCGACCCTGCAGGGAACCTTCGGCATGGTCTCGTCGACCCACTGGCTGGCCTCGCAGTGTGCGATGGCGGTGCTGGAGGGCGGCGGCAACGCCTTCGACGCCGCAGTCGCCGCGGGCTTCGTGCTGCACGTGGTCGAGCCGCACCTGAACGGCCCGGCGGGTGAGGTGCCGATCATCCTCGCCCCGGCGGACGGCCGGCCGACGGTGCTCTGCGGGCAGGGCCCGGCCCCCGCCGGAGCCACCATCGAGCACTACACCTCGCTCCGCCTGGACCTGGTGCCCGGTGCAGATGACCTGGCTGGAGCCGGGCCTGCCCAACTCGCTCACCCCCGGCCGCCGCCCGCGCACTACGCTCAGCCCGTCCCTGGCGCTGCGGGACGGCGTGCCGGTCCTGGCCTTCGGCACGCCCGGCGGCGACCAGCAGGACCAGTCGATCACACCGTCGATGACGCCGCTGGCCAGGTCCGCCAGGAGTTGCCGGAACTGGGGGCGGACCACGACCCAGTCGACGCTTCCCTCGTCCTTGATGACCTTCCGCTTCTTGAAAGCGGAGGTGTCGTTCTCCTTGTAGACCTTGGTGAACCCGGGCCAGCGCAGCCGGGTGCGGGTGTCGTCGGCGTCCTGCTGCTGGCGGTCGACGCCGGCCTCCAGGCCGAAGCGGTCGGAGGAGATGCGGAGGTAGGCGGCAGGGCGCTTGGGGATGTAGGCGGAGAGGTGGTCGTGGAGGTTGAGCGTGACCTGGCCTCGGCGGCCCTGCGGCGGCACGACGAAGTCGTCCCAGCCGGACGGTGACAGTGCGGACATGCGGTTCCAGCTCCAGCGTTTGGAGTGTCTCGGACGCCGGTCACCCTCCGTGGATATCGCGGTTTCTCCGTGCCGTGACCTGGTGGTACGGTCCGCGGTCCGGCACGGGATACTGATCAACATGCGAATCGACTTCGACCCGCAGGTCATGGACTCGTCCGCCTTCTACAGGCTGCTGACGTCAGTGGTCGTACCCAGGCCGATCGCCTGGGTCTCCACCCTGTCGCCAGTAGTCCCATTCCCAGCAAATCTTGCCCCGCACTCCTTCTTCACCGTGGCCTGTACCGAGCCGCCGATCGTGCAGTTCACCTCGGTGGGGCGGAAGGACACGCTGAACAACGTCGAGGCGACCGGCGAGTTCGTCGTCAACTTCTGCTCCGAGCCGCAGTTCGAGCAGATCAACGCGACGGGCACCGACTTCCCGCCCGGGGTCGGGGAGTTCGACGCGGTGGGGATCGAGCAGGAGGCGTCGCTGCGGGTGAAACCGCCGCGGGTGGCCGGGTCGCCGGTGGCGCTGGAGTGCCGGCTGCACAGCACGCTGCGGCTGGGGAACTCGACGGTCGTCTTCGGCGAGGTCGTGCACGCCGCCGTCGACGAGGACACCATGGTCGACGGGCTGCCGGACGTCCGGCTGCTGCGCCCGCTCTCCCGGCTGGGGAGGAACGAGTGGGGCAACACCCCCGCGTCCGGGATCCGGGACATTGCGCGGATCCGCTACCAGGACTGGACGAAGGGCGAGTAGGCGCGAGCGCCGGCGGGGCCTGCGCGTCGCCGGCATCGGGCTGGGGGACACCGGCCGGAAGGCCACCGCCGGCCATGATCTGTTTGGTACGTGTGCCTGATTCCCATGCCCTCGCCGGACCTCACCCCGGCCGACAGCAAGCCGCACCCGGAGGAGAACCTCATGGCCGCCACCCGGTACGTCTGTGACGGCCCGTAGGGCGCAGAGAACCGGCGCGTAAGGTGGGGGCGTCGATGATCGTCCGCACGTATGGAGACCCAATGAGTTCGCCCCTCTCGCCCGGTGACCTGCTCCCCGTCGGAGTGATCGGCCTCGGCGACATCGCGCAGAAGGCGTACCTGCCGGTCCTCACCGGCCTGCCCGGTCTCGACCTGAGGCTGATGACCCGCGACCGGGCGAAGCTCGATCGCCTCGGCGACACCTACCGGATCGACGCGGCTGCCAGGTTCACCGACCTCGGGGAGCTGATCGGCAGTGGCATCCGGGCCGCCTTCGTCCACGCCGCCACCGATCAGCACGTCCCGATCGTCGAGACCCTGCTGACGGCGGGCATCGACGTCTACGTGGACAAGCCGCTCGCCTACGACCTAGAGGGAGCGCGCCGGCTGGTCGAGCTTGCCGAGCGCGAGGGGCGTTCACTGATGGTCGGCTTCAACCGGCGGCACGCCCCTGGCTATGTCCTGGCGAAGGAGCACGCGCGCGACCTGATCGTGTTGCAGAAGAACAGGGAGAGCCTGGCCGAGGCACCCCGGACGATGGTCTTCGACGACTATGTGCACGTGGTCGATCTGCTCAGGTTCCTGGTTCCCGGCGAGATCGAGCACATCGACGTCCGCGCCCGTCGCGTGGACGGCCTGTTGGAGCATGTGGTGCTCACGCTGGCAGGGGAGGGGTTCACCGCCCTGGGCATCATGAACCGAGTCAGCGGGGCCGTCGAAGAGGTGCTTGAGGTCTCCGGCGACAACACCAAGCGGCAGGTGGTCAACATGGCCGAGGTCATCGACTACAAAGGGCAGCCCACCGTCCGCCGCCGCGGGGATTGGGTGCCCGTCGCCCGCCAGCGCGGCATCGAGCAGGTGGTCCTCGCTTTCCTGAACGCCGTCCGCTCCGGACAGACCCTCGACGCCTGGGACGCCCTGCGCACCCATGAGCTGTGCGAGGAGATCGTCCGCCGAATCGAGTCGTGTCCTGGCCGTTTGCCAGAGTTGACCGGTACCCCTTTGGCGTAGTCGTGACCTCACCCGATGGCCGGGCCCACACACTCCTGTTCGAATGATCGCGTCAGGCAACGACGCCTGGCTACGAGCGTCACGGAGTACAGGCATGCGTATGACCATCGTCACGGCCCTCACGGTCACGGCTATTGCGGCGGGCGCCGTCACCGCCACCGCCGCCCAGGCGGCCCCCTCGCAGCTGCGATCACTCGGCGCCACGCACATCGTCACGTCAACGGTCAGCACCCCGAGCGCAATCTCCGGTGCGAATTACCCGGCCACTGCTACCTGTGCTGACACGGAGCAGGCCGTTGGCGGGGGAGTGAGCATCCAGACGGGATTCCCGCCCGGTGTCTTCGCGGTCATCCAGTCACAGCCTTCGATCGATGGGAAATCGTGGGTGGGAAGTGCCGCTACCGCGCAGAAGATCCCCAGTGGGAGAAGTCTTACCGTCACGACCTACGCCGTCTGTGCGCCGTTCGGCGTCTAGTACTCCAGTCATACTTCGCGATCTGCTTCGATAGCCTGCAGACGTGCTGGTCTGAGCTGAATCACGGGGGTGGGTGGATGGACGAGCGCACGGTCAGGCTGAACGAGCTCGCGCAGGGAATGCGTCCGCTTGGGCAGGGCGTCGCGTGGTTCGAGGACCTTGCCCATGACGAGCAGTTCGAGGTGCTGCGGGACCTGAGCGGGTTCTGCATCCAGGCCCGCGCGACAGTGGAGGACAGCCCGGAGAGCGTGCGCATGGCCGGCATCCGGCCGACGCATACTCCAGCGGTCCTGATCGCGCGCGGGCAACTGCACGGACAGCTGGAAAAGATCATCAATCTGCCCCAGGACGAGCGGGTGAAGGCGTTTCGGCTGCTGGTAGCCCTGCTGGGAGTAGCCGACAAGCGCCGCCGGGAGCGGTTCTGCGCCGACGGGTGCACCCACGCCTGGCACCAGCCGGCGGCCGGGACCGATACGGAAGCGGCCACCGCGTGATCATCAGAGGTTGTGTGGACTCCTGAAGACAGTGCGGTGGCCGCGGGCCACAGCGTAGACCCCGCCCGCTGGCGGGCGATGTTCGACCAGGCCATGGCCCGCATCGCGGGCCGGTTCCGACGCGTTGAACCCCGGGCGACGGCAAGGGCGTTCGTGCTCGGGCTGCTGTCCGGCGTCGAACGAAAGAACTGCTGGCAGTTGGCCGAGCAAGCCGGGCACGCCCGTCCCGGCGCGATGCAGCGGCTGCTGCGGAGCGCACGCTGGGACGCCGACGAGGTGCGCGACGAAGTCCGCTCTTACGTCCTGGAGCACCTTGGCGGTGGTGGGGTGCTGATCGTGGACGAGACGGGGTTCCTGAAGAAGGGCGACCGCTCGGCGGGCGTCCAGCGGCAGTACACCGGCACTGCGGGAAGAATCGAGAATGCCCAGGTCGGAGTGTTTCTCGCCTACGCATCCGAGCGGGGACGGTCGCTGATCGACCGTCGGCTCTACCTGCCCGAGCACACCTGGTGCAAGGACTCCGAGCGACGGTCGGGCTCCGGCGTTCCCGAGGACATCGAGTTCGCGACCAAGCCCCGCCTGGCCCTGCAGATGATCGAAGCGGCCCTGGACGCGGGATGCCAGTCCTCCTGGGTGACCGGCGACGAGGTCTACGGCCAGGACCCGCAGCTTCGCTCCGCGTTGGAGGCACGGGGGGTCGGCTACGTCCTGGCGGTCGCCTGCACCACCCGTGTGCGGATCAACCAGGACCGCACCGTCATCCGGGCCGACGCCGCGGCAACCGCCCTGCCCCCTGACGCCTGGCACCGACAGAGCGCCGGCGCCGGGGCGAAGGGCCCGCGCTACTACGACTGGGCCTGGGTGCAGATCGGCCCCGACGCCAACCGCTGCCTTCTGGTCCGCCGCAACCCCGCAACCGGTGAACTCGCCTTCTATCTCTGCTGGTCACCGGGACAAGTAGCCCTGTCGGCACTGGTGCGCGTCGCCGGGATCAGGTGGTGCATCGAAGAGTGCTTCCAAGCCGCGAAGGGCCAGGTCGGCCTGGACCACTACCAGGTCCGCCACTGGACCGCCTGGCACCGCCACATCACACTCGCCATGCTCGCGCTGGCCTTCCTGGCCGCCGTCGCCACCAGCACGAAACCCGCCAGAAGCGCAGACCCGTCCCGTCCCGCCCGCAGCAGCGACCCGATCGACCTCAGCATCCCGGAGATCCGGCACCTGATCGGGGCCCTGTTCAAGCGGCCATCCCTATCGGTGACCACGCTGCTGGCCTGGTCAATCTGGCGCAGACGCCACCAAGCACAGGCCAGGCGCTGCCACTATCGACGACGCCTCACCACCCGTTCGCCCACCTAAATCACGAAGTCGAACTGGAGTACTAGGGCTCCGACTTGTCGACTGAGGACCCCGTCTCCCCTTCCTGGGAGATACGGGGTCCTCAGTGGTGCTGTGGCTGTCGGTCCGTACTTGACCTGTGAGTTTCCAGGGTTGGGGTGTTGATGCCACACACATCGTGGACATCCTCCGCTGTCTCGCTCCCGGCGAGATCGACCACGTGGACCACGTGCAGCCCTGCGGACCCACGAGGTCTGTGAGCGGATCGTGCTGGAGATCGAGGACAGCGTGAGCGCGGTGGCGGCGGGGTGGTGGACGGGCGGGGGCGGTCCCGGCGCGTTGCGCGGGACGGTGCCTGACGGCTTGTCATCATGATCGGACGGTCGTGCACAGCCGATCGTCCGATCATGACTCCGGCTGGAGGTCCGACATGAGGCGGGACCTGTCACGGCGGTGGGCGGCAGCCCGGTGCGCACTGCCGCTGTCCGTCGCACTGGCGCTGACACTGGGAGCGGGAGCCGGTGGGGCGGCGGCTGCCGCGCAGCGCGGCACGGCGGGACAGGTGTCGGCGGGGGAACGTGCCTTGGCCGCTGTACTCGCCGAACGCTTCCCCCGGGCCGGGCTGGGGCCGGGCGGGGTCGGCCAGGTGATCGACGCGGCGTCCGGGCGCGTCCTGTGGTCCTCGGGGCCGGGGACGGGACGGATGCCCGCCTCGACCGCCAAGCTGGCCACGGCGGTGGCCGCGCTGACCGTCCTCGGACCGGAGCGGACCGAGTCGACCAGCACCCGCTACCGCGCCGAGGACGGCACCCTCTACCTGGTGGCCGGCGGCGATCCGGAGCTGGACCCCGACGGACTCGGCGCGCTGGCGGCGGACACCGCGAAGGCGCTGAAGGCGCGCGGGGTCACCCAGGTCCACCTGTCGCTCGACGACACCCTCTTCCCCGCGCCCAGCAGGCCGCCGGGCTGGCCGCCCGGCTACTACCCCTATGTCGTCGCCCCGGTACGGGCACTGTCCCTGGTCGGCGACCGGACCGAGGACACGGCGCAGACGGCGGCCCGACTCTTCCAGCGGCAGCTGGCCGGGGACGGGGTCCGGAGCGTGGCGGGCGGTCCGCCGTCGGGCACCCCGGCTCCGCCGACCCCTGCCCCGCCGACCTCGACCGGGCCGAGCGGGCCGACGGGTCCGAGCGATCCGACCGACCCGGGCGCGCCGCCGGTCGAGGAAGGCGATGCGGCGGCCGGGCGCTCCGGGGCGCTGCGGTCCGCCGCGTCGTATGCGACCGCCACCAGGACTGCCACCACGGCCGCCGCTGCGACTGCCGCCCCGGCGATCGGCCGGGCCGCCGTGCCGCGCGAGGCGGAGCTGCTGGCGGTGCACACCTCCCGGCCGCTCTGGAGCACCGTCGAGTACATGCTGAAGGTCAGCGACAACGAGATCGCCGAGGAACTGCTGCGGCTCACCGCGCTGGCCACCGGCCGACCCGCGACCTGGTACGACGGCACCGCCGCCGTCACCCGGGTGCTCGCCGGGTACCACGTGCCGCTCGACGGCGTGGCGCTCTACGACGGCAGCGGACTCTCCCGTCGGGACCGGCTCACCGCCCGTGCGCTCTCGGCGCTCGCCGCCCTCACCGTCGCCCCCGCGTACCGATCGCTGCTGTGGCCGGTCTACGCCGGGATGCCGGTGGCCGGGCGCGACGGCACGCTCAGCTCCGACCTGCACCGGTTCAGCACCCGTCCCAGCAGCTGCGCCGCCGGCCTGGTCCGGGCGAAGACCGGGACCCTGCACGACGCCACGGCGCTGGCGGGGGTGACCCGCGACCGCAATGGACGCTGGCTGGCCTTCGCTTTCCTGGAGAACGGCAGCACGCCCGTCCACACGGCCCGCCACGGACTGGACGGCCTCGCAGCGACCGTGGAGGGCTGCTGGTGAGCGGTGGCGGCGCCGGAGCGAAGGGCAGCGGAGCAGCCGGACGGGGGATGCTGACTGGCCGGGTTGTCGGTCCGGGCCGATAAGCTTGCGAGCTGCGCAGCATGCGCACCAGTTTCATCGCAGGGGAGGAACCCATGGGCCGGGCTCGGGGCCTGATGGCCATTCACGCACATCCGGACGACGAGTCCCTCTGGACGGGCGGCGTACTCGCCCAGCACGTCGCCCAGGGACGGCCGACGGCCGTGCTCACCTGCACCGATGGCGAGCGGGCGGACGAGGAGCCCTTCGCCGGGCCGGGCACGCGGGCCAAGGAGCTGGCCCAGGCGCTGGAGTTGCTGGGCGTCGCCGAGTCGGGGATGCTCCGCTACCACGACTCCGGGCACCTCGGGCGCGGCCCGGGTTCGCTCTGCGAGGCGCCCTTCGACGAGTTCGTCGGCGAGCTGGTCGCGCGGATCCGCTCGTTCCGACCGGCCGCCGTCGTCACCTACGACGCCTACGGGATATACGGACACCCCGACCATGTCCGGGTGCACCGCGCGGTGCTGGCGGCGGTGGAGGCCGCGGCCTGTGCCAGCACGCTGCCGCAGGCCGGACCGGCCTGGGCGGTGGACTCGCTGTGGCTGGCCACGGTCCCCGAGTCGCTGGTGCGGCAGCTCATCGGACTCGGCCTCGACCAGCCCATGCCGTCCACCCCGGACGCGCGGATCGCCGCCGACGTCGACGTCCGGCCCTGGCTGGACGTCAAATGGGCGGCCGTCCGGTCCCATGCGACCGAGTTCGCCCGGGGGGCACGGATCGCGGCGTTCGAGGAGCCGCAGCTGCGCGAGCTGTGCCTCGGGCGGGAGTGGTTCCTCTACCGGCCGGGACCGGGCGCGCAGAGCGGCCGGGAGCCGTACCGGGGCGGGCTGCTCGCCGACCGGGACTGAGGCCGGGACCGGCGAGCCGCCGCCCGGCCTCGGTTCAGGAAGCGGCGGAGGAGGCAGAGGAGGGGGAGGGGACGGAGGCGGCGACGGTGCGGGCGACGGCCGGTGCGATCCGGGTGGCCGCGTAGCGCGTGCCGACCACGAAGCGCATCATCGGGCCGAAGGCCGGCGCCGACAGGTTGCCGGTGAAGTAGAGGCCGGGCACGCTCGACTCGAAGTTCGCCGACAGCCGGGGGCCGCGCGCGCCCGGCACCCGGACCAGGGAGGCGCGCAGCTCCGGGGCGAGGAAGCGGGTCGCCTCGATGTCGATCCGGTAGCCGGTGGCCGCCAGGACATGATCGACCGTCAGCACCTTGGGCCCGGGGCCCGCGCCGCGCAGCCGCAGCCGGATCCCGTCCGTGCCCGCCTCGGCGTGGATGACCTCGCGGTTGGTGTGGATGGTGACCAGCCCGTCCACGCGCTCCCGCAGCCACCAGCCGCCCGAGGGGCCGAGCACCCGGCGCAGGATGTAGCGGCGGGTCGGACTCGGGAGCTTGCGTACCAGCTGCGGGTAGCGGCAGATCACCGCGAGCGCCCAGCCGGTGCCCAGTGGCGAGGAGGGTTTCACCAGCCGCTCGACCCGGCTGCGGGTCAGCACCGGGCGGCCCCCGAAGATCACCTTGTCGGCGCGCACCAGGACGTCGACCGTCGCGCCGGACTCCTGCATCAGCGCGGCGCTCTCCAGGGCGGACTGGCCCGCCCCGATCACCGCGACCCGCTTCCCGGCGAAGACCGAGAGGTCGGCGTGGTGGCTGGTGTGCGAGAGCAGCGCGTCGGCGGCGGGCCCCTCCGGGGCGAGGTGGGCGAGGTGCTGCGGGATCTGCGCGAGTCCGGTCAGTCCGGAGGCCACGACCACGGCGGACGCCGCGAACTCCTCGCCGTCCTCCAGCAGGACGGTGAAGCCGGGCGCGCCCCCGTCCGCCGCCACCTTGTTCTGCCGGACCGCCGCGACCCGGGTCTCCTCGACCTCGCCGACGTGCCGCTCCTGGAACCAGAGGCCGTAGCGGACGAACAGGGTGCACGGTATCGGCGTGAGCTCGGTCAGCTCCGACTCGCCCACGGCGCGGACGAAGTCCGCGAGCTCCGCGCCGGGTACGGGTGCCGAGAGGTCCACCGCGTCCGGCGTGGACTTGAGGAACATGCCCGAGGCCATGTCGTGCCTCCAGCTGCCCATCACCACGCCGAAGACGCGTACGGGTATGCCGAGGGCGCGGAGGTGGGCCGCGACGGAGAGCCCGTAGGGCCCGGCGCCGATCACCGCGACCGGCGCGGCGTCCGCCACCGGGTCGGCGGCGGGCTGCGCCGCGCGGCGGTTCCGTTCCATGGCGTCGTCCTGCTTGGACAGTGGCTGGGCCACAGAACCCCCCAGTGCGTCGATGTGCACCTCTCCCCAGGGTGCACGGCGGCAAGGACGCCACCGGTTCCGGATCGATCGTGCCAACCGTTGTCCGGAGGTGGCGACATCCAGTCCAGTGTGATCCATCGATCCTGGGAACAGGAGGACTTCAACGAAACTGAACGGTCCGACCGAGCCGGTCGCAGTCCATGTCCGGCCTGCTCCGACGCCCCGGCAGACCCCTGCGTCCCGGCCGACCCTGAGGCCCTTCCGGTGCACCACCCGGGCGGTGCACCGCGGTGCGCCCGAGCCCCGGTCGGGCTGGTCCGGCCCGGGTCGGTCTGGCGGGCCGGTCAGGCGGGCCGGTCAGGCGGGCCGGTCGGCGGGCCGGTCAGGCGGGCCGGTCGGCGGGCCGGTCGGCGGACCGGTCAGGTCCGGTCGGCCGGACGGCGGTGCCGCAGCAGCACCCACACCAGCACCGCCGCACCGACCAGCAGCGCGCCGGAGAGCACCGCCGCCAGGTTCATCCCCTGGACGAAGGCGCCACGGGCGCTGCTCAGCAGGGCGTCAGCCGATCCGGACGGCAGGGTGGACGCGGTGTGGACGGCTCCGCCGAGCGAGTTGGCCGACTCCGTCGCCGCCGGTCCGTGCACGGTCGCGGGCAGCACCAGCCCGGAGCGGTAGACGGCCGTCAGTACCGAGCCGACCAGCGCGATGCCCAGCGCGGTGCCCAGTTCGTAGGCGGTCTCCGAGACGGCGCCCGCTGCGCCCGACTTCTCCTTGGGGGCGGCGTCCAGCACCATCGTCGTCGACATCGCGTAGACGACGCCCTCGGCGACGCCGGTGACCAGGAAGGCGACGGCGATCAGCAGGTACGAGGTCCCGCTGTGGACCCAGCCCAGCGCGCCCAGGCCCAGGCCCATCGCCAGCAGGCCGCCGGCGAAGGCCGCGCGGTGGCCGCAGCGGCGGGCCAGGTAGGCGGCGGTGAGCCCGCCGACCACCGAGCCGGCGAAGGCCGGCATGTCCGCGAGCCCGGCCTGCAGCGGCGAGTAGCCGCGCACCAGCTGGAAGTACTGGGAGAGGAAGAAGACCACGCCGGCCAGCCCGATCAGCGCGATCAGCGCACCGGAGGCGGCAGCGGTGAAGCGCGGGTCCGCGAACAGCCGCACGTCCAGCAGCGGCACCGGCAGCCGCAGCTGCCGCCGGACGAAACCGATCAGGCAGCCGGTGCCGAGCACCGCCGTGACGATGACGCCGGCCTCGAACGGCCCGTTCACCGCGGCCTCCTTGACCGCGTAGACCACGGCGATGATCCCGACCAGGGACAGCCCGACGCTGGGCAGGTCCCAGGCCCCCGGGTTCGGGTCGCGGGACTCCGGCAGCAGCCGCCAGCCGAGCACCATCAGCAGGGCGATCAGCGGAAGGTTGATCAGGAAGACCGAGCCCCACCAGAAGTGCTCCAGCAGGAGGCCGCCGAGCAGCGGACCGCCGGCGGCGCCGGCGGTGGCCGCCGCGCCCCAGATGCCGATGGCCCTGGCCCGCTCGCCGTCGTCCGGGAACAGGTTGCGGATCAGCGACAGGGTGGAGGGCATGATGGTCGCCCCGGCGACGCCGAGCAGCGCGCGGGCGGCGATCAGCCAGCCCGCCCCGGGCGCGTAGGCGGCGAGGAGGGAGGCCGCGCCGAAGGCCAGCGAGCCGATCAGCAGCAGCCGCTTGCGTCCGATCCGGTCGCTGAGCGAGCCCATGCTGACCAGGAGTCCGGCCAGCACGAAGGAGTAGCTGTCGCCGATCCAGAGCAGCTGGGTGGCGGAGGGGTTCAGGCTCTCGCTGATGAAGGGGATCGCCAGGACCAGGACGGTGGCGTCGAGGGTGACCAGCAGCACGGCCAGGATGAGCACGGCGAGCGCGATCCAGCGGCGGCGCGCGGCGGGCGGGCCCGGCCGCGACGGGGTCGCGGCGGCGGGCGGCGCGGGCCGGACGGCGGCGCTCGGGGCTGCGGCCTGGGACGGGGCCTGGGACGGGGACGGGGTGTGCGGCCGTCCCTGGGGACTTCGGTACGCGGACGTGGTCTGCGGGACCGTCGGGCTGGTGGTCATGCCGGATCTCTCCTGAGGGCGCCGCCGAGGAAGAGCTCGGTCAGCGCATGGGTGCTGTCACGGGGGGCGAGGCGTCCTTCCTGGACCGCCCAGCCGACGCCGGCGAGCAGGTCGAGGAAGGCCTCGCTGAGCCAGGCCGCGGTCAGTTCGACGCGCAGTGCCCCGCACTGCTGGCCGCGCAGGAACAGCGCGGCGACGCGGGCGTCCAGGACGTCCCAGGCGTCGTTGATGGACTCGTCGTCGTAGAGGCGGTTCTCGCCGGCGACGAAGGCGGCCAGGCTGGCGTGCGGGATGAACGCCTCCGCCAGGCGACGGACGGCGGCCACCGGATCGCCCTCCTCGGGACGCGCCGAGTCCAGCGCTTCGTTCAGCCGGCGCAGCGCGTGCGCGCCCACCTCGTGGACGAGCGCATCGCGGCCGGGGAACATCCGGTGCAGGGTCGCTCGGCTGATCCCGGCCGCCCGCGCGATCTCGTCCATGGCAGCGGTGGGCTGCCGGGAGAGCACGCCGACGGCGGCGATGAGTACAGCGTTGCGATCCGTGGCCATGCGCCAAGGATAGCTCACATGAGACAGTTGTGTCTCAAGAGATACTGTCGAGACGCAAGGTCTTGTGCGGAACGGTCGAGCGGGCCCGGGGGACGGGGACAGGGGAGGTGGGAGGGGGCAGCCGCTGCCGACGCTGAACCCGCGCCCCCTGCGCTACTCCTCGGTCAGCGACCGGTACGCGGGCTCCAGCAGGGACTCCAGCGGGCGTCCCCGGACCAGGATGCCGGAGGGACCGAGCTGCGCCAGGGCGGTCGGTCCGGTCCGGTCCGGCTCGGCGGCCGGCAGCCGGTGCCGGTCGCCCTCGCGCCAGAAGTCCTCCAGGCACTCGGTCAGTGGCCGGTCGACCACCCGGAGCGTGCCCCCGCCCGGCCCGGCGTCGGCCGGGGGCTCCGCCGCGCGCAGTTCCCGCAGATGGCGCAGCAGTCGCTCGCGGGTGCGTCCGCGCCAGCGCAGCAGCAGGAACGGATCCGCGTCGAAGGCCGCCGCGAGCGTGCCCAGGGCCGCCGCCAGGTGGACGCAGGAGGACCACTGCGGGCAGGGGCACTCGGCGACCAGGTCGCGGGCGCGGGCGGGGAGCAGCGAGAGGCCCGCCCGGGCGAAGACGGCCTCCGTCCGGTCGGGGAACTCGCCGTCGAGCAGTTGCTCGCGGGCCTCGGCGTCCGCGTTGAGAGCCTGCTCGGCCCGGGTCCAGCGGAGGCCGTCGAACACCGGGAGCTCGAACCACACCTCGTAGCCGTCCCCGTCGCCGGACGGGTCCGCTACCCGGACGCGGACCGAGCCCGCGCCCACCTCGGGTCCGTCCACCGCCAGTGTTCGGGCGGCCTCGCGCACGGCGGAGGCGGTCAGGCCGGTGCCGAAGGACTCGACCCGTTCCAGGAACCGCTCCGACCACGGACCGCCGCCGTCGGCCGCACTGCCCGGCGCACCGCTCATGCCTCGCTCACCTCATGCCTCGCTCACCGCGTCCACCGACAGGGCCAGTACCTCGCGCAGGGCGTCCAGCGGCAGCTCGCCGAGCCAGCCCTCGGCGGAGCCGACGCCGACGCCGACCACCGCGTCCGCCAGCGCCCGTTTGGCCTCGATCATGGCGTCCACCCGCTCCTCGACCGTCCCCACGCAGACGAACCGGCGTACCTGGACGTCGCGCTGCTGGCCGAGCCGGTAGGCGCGGTCGGTGGCCTGCTCCTCGACCGCCGGGTTCCACCAGCGGTCGATGTGCACCACCTGGTTGGCCGCCGTCAGGTTCAGCCCGCGCCCGCCGGCCTTGAGCGACAGCAGGAAGACCGAGGGGCCGTCGGGATCCTGGAAGCGGTCCACCGTCGCGTCCCGCTGCCGCTTGGTCATCCCGCCGTGGAGGAACAGCACCTCGCTGTCCAGGCGCTCCGCCAGGTAGGGCTGGAGCAGCGAGCCGAACTCGGTGTACTGGGTGAAGCAGAGGGTGCGGTCGCCCTCGGCCACGGCCTCCTCCAGGGTCTCCTCCAACCGGGCCAGCTTGCCCGAGCGGCCGTCCAGCCGGGGCGGACCCGTGGGCCCGCGTTCGCCGGAGTAGTGCGCCGGGTGGTTGCAGATCTGCTTCAGCCGGGTCAGCGCGGCCAGCACGGTGCCCTTGCGCTCGATGGTGGAGTGGCTGCCGTCGCGGATCCGCTCCATCCGCCGCAGCAGGTCGTCCACCACCGCCTGGTAGAGGCCGGCCTGCTCGGCCGTCAGATTGCACAGCACCGTCATCTCCTGCTTGCGCGGCAGGTCCAGCGCGATGGCGGGGTCGTTCTTGGTGCGCCGCAGCACGAAGGGGGAGGTGAGCCGCCGCAGTTCGCTGGTGGCGCGGACGCTGGCATTGCGTTCGATCGGGACCGAGTAGCGCTCCTTGAAGCGCTCGGCGGAACCGAACAGGCCGGGGTTGGCGAAGTCCAGCACCGCGTGCAGCTCGCCGAGGCGGTTCTCGACCGGGGTGCCGGTCAGGGCCAGCCGGTGCCGGGCCGGCAGTCCGCGCACGGCGCGGGACTGCTGGGTGGCGCTGTTCTTCAGATGGTGGGCCTCGTCGGCGACCACCCGGTGCCAGTCGACCGAGCGCAGCGCGTCGAAGTCGCGCAGTGCCAGCCCGTAGGTGGTGATCACCACATCGGCCCCGGCCACCTCACGGCGCAGCGCCGGGCCGTCCGGGCGGCCCGCGCCGTGGTGGACGTAGACGCGCAGCTCCGGCGCGAACCGGGCGCACTCGCGCTGCCAGTTGCCGACCAGCGACATCGGGCAGACCACCAGGGTCGGGGCCGACCGCGCACCGGGCGGCCGGGGCGCGTCGTGCTCGACCGCGAGCAGCGCCAGGGTCTGCACGGTCTTGCCGAGGCCCATGTCGTCGGCGAGCACCCCGCCCAGCCCCAGACTGCTGAGGAAGGCCAACCAGGCCAGCCCGCGCTGCTGGTACGGGCGGAGCGCCGTGCCGAACCAGGGCGGGACGGCGACCGGGGCGGGCCGCAGCGCCGCGCCGGAGGGGCCCGCAGTGCCCCCGCCGTCGGGAGTTCCGCCGTCGGGGCTGCGTCGTTCGGGGCCCCGCCCCGGAGGCCGCGCAGCAGCTCGCCGAGCGCGCCCAGCTCCCCTTCGCTCCGGGTCACCAGGACCGGTAGGCCGGTGCCCGGCTCCTGCCCGGCGAGGGCGATCCGCAGCAGCTCGCCGGCGGTCGTCACGCCCGCCGCCTCGGCGCGGGCCAGGAACGCCGCGGCGGCCGCGATCCCGGCCCGGTCCGCCTCCAGCCAGTGGCCCCGGAGCCGGACCAGGGTGCCCTTGGCCGCGGCCAGCTCGGCCAGTTCGGCCGGACTGAGCGGCACCTCGCCGAGCGCGGCCTGCCAGGCGAACTCCACCAGCTCGTCCTTGCCGACCAGGCTCAGCTGCTCCACCGCGCCCGCCTGGACCGGACGGGCCGTCAGCGCCAGCCCCACCCGCACCGGCTGACGCCACCAGGCGGGCAGGAGCACGCCGAAGCCGGCGTCGGCGAGCGCGGGCGCGGCCTCGCGGAGGAAGTCCAGCGCCCCGGCGCGGTCCAGCGGCAGCCCGGTCGGGCGGTGTTCGAGCAGTGCGGGTTCCAGCTCGGGGCGGCAGCGGGCGGCCCGCTCCAACTCGGCGAGGAACGCCTCGCGCGGACGGTCCACCAGCCGCAGCAGCGCGTCCGCCGCCGGGCCGCCGGCCCACAGGTCGGCCGCCTCGACCAGCACCGAGGGCTCGTCCACCGCCTGGAGGCTGAACTCCAGCCGCCACGGGTCCTCCGGTGCGGGCTCGCCGGGCCGACCGGGCTCGCCGGGGAGGGCGTCGTTGTCGCCGAGGCGGTCGTCCGGGCGGTCGTCCCGGCGGTGGTCCGGGTGGTCGTCGAGGTCGTCGCCCATCGGTTCGACCAGTCGGAAGCCCAGCCGCAGCGGTCCGGGGGCCGCGCCGGGGGAGCGGTGCCAGGCGGTGAGCCGGCTCTGCAGGACGTCGAGCTCGGTGCGGGCGGACTCCTGATCGGGGAGCGCCGGCTCCGGCAGGCGCGGGTCGGCGGTCGACAGGGCGTGCAGCCAGCGCTCCGCGCCGGTGGCGGGGGGCCGGGTGCGGCCGGAGCGCAGCAGCGACGGACCGTCGGCCAGTACCGCCCGCACCTCGTAGTCGACCAGCGCGCTCAGTAGGTCCTCGACCAGCTCGACGGAGCCGGGGCCGACGGGGCCGCCCTCGGGGTCGGCCTCCGCCCGGCAGACCGGCGGGCAGTCGGCGGCCAGCGCGGCCGACTCGCGCCGGGCGGCGGCGTCGGGGCGGGGCGCCAACGGGCGCAGGCCGCGCCCGACTCGAACGCCAGCGCGGGCAGTACCCGGCCGCGACCGGCGAGCCGCCAGGCCAGGTCGTGGACCTCCGCCAGCCAGCGCAGCGACGCGCCGTAGGGGGCCTCGATCTGGCCCACCCCGGGGCGCTCGGGCTGGAGCACGGAGCGGTGCGGGTCGTAGAGCTCGCCGAGCAGTTGCGCGGCCTCGGCCGGCGCGAAGATCAGTGCCGGGAGCCGCCAGGGTGCCAGTGCCGCCGCCCCGGCGCGCCGGCCACCGCCGGTCCGGGCGGTCGCGGCCCGCTCCGCTTCGGGTGGGGCCGGTGGGAACGGGGGCGGGTCGGGCAGCGCCAGCTCCGGCGAGGGAATCCGGACGCCGTCCACGGTGGGGAGCAGCAGCGATGCGTGCCCCGCCGCCGCGCGTTCCGCGAGCCACTCCAGCCCCGGGCCGACCGAGCCGAGCAGGGCCCGCAGGGTCGGCGCGTCGCAGCCGAAGGGGGAACCGTCCTCCGCCCAGAGGGCGAGCTGTCGGTCGGTCCGCCAGAGTCCGTGCAGGACGATCAATGCTGTCACCCGCTCCCGCAGGCCGAAGGGTGTGCAGCGCGGAAGCGCTGCACACCCACCACCCTACGTAGCACCACCGTCATCGCCCGCCCCGAAGGCGAGCGGGGCCGCGCTCCGGGAGCTCAGCTCTGGTTGTAGAAGCCGGAGCCGTCCGAGGACTTGTCGATCACCAGCACCTCGACCTCGGGCGGGGCCAGCAGGAACACCCGCTTGGCGATCCGCTCGAAGTTGCCCCGGGTGCCGAAGACCAGGCCGGAGGCGAAGTCGACCAGGCGCTTGGCGTCCTCGTTCGACATCTCGCTCAGGTCCATGATGACCGGGGTACCGACCCGGACGTGTTCGCCGATGACCCGTGCCGACTCGAATCCGGTCGGTCGCACGGTCGTGATCTGCGGCGCCTGTGGAACCGGGGTGAACTCGGGGGAGTCCCAGGGCTCCTCGTAGTCCGGGACCGCCACCGGATAGTTCCCGGAGGGCGCCAGCCACCCGCGGTAGTCGTCACGCAGTGCTGCTCCCATGCCGTGCCTCCCCATCTTTGCTGCTGCCCCGTAATACGCACGCGGGTCGGCGTGCGGTTCTGCTGTTGCCCGATGTTTCTGCGCCGGATGTTTCCGGACTGTCCCACCGTGCTGTCTGAGTATCGCATTGATCACCGACAAGACACTCGTCCGGTCGTGCCGCCGCGCCGTTCGTGTCAACCGTTCTGACGTGCTGTTCGGACAGAGAAGCGAGATGCCCGAGAGCGTTCGCACAGTTGTACGAATATAGTGTCGCTGATTATGCTGAGCTGGAAGCGAGCCGGGTTTTGCTCAGGGAACTCCGGGCATGACCCCATGATCGTCCATCATCTGGCGTTTCTCTTGCGCACTCTGACGCACCATCATTGCGTGTGGACGATTTTCATACCAGCCCTTTTGCCCAAGGCGTTAAGAAGGGCTAACTATGCCGCCGCCCTCCGGATGCACGAACGGCCAGGCCCGGAGACCGGCCCGGCTGTTGTGACACTTCTGTGCCCCGGAGAGTTCACCCGGCGTCGGTTCAGGAGGCGTGTGCCCGGCCCGCCGTGGCGCCCGGAGTCGAATCCGAAGCCATATTCGAATGTGAATTCGAATCTGCTGCCAGGGTCGAGGCCGGGGTCGAGGCCAGGGTCGAGGTCGGGGTCGAAACCGGGGCCGGCGGCGCCAGCACCCCGGCGCCCAGGACCAGGCCCAGCGTCAGCACCGTGACCACGCCGAAGGAGACCGGGAGGGAGGTCCCCTGGGCGACCCAGCCGATCGTGGCCGGCGCCAGCAGCCCCGAGGTATAGGTGACGGTCGCCACTCCGGCGATCGAGCGGCTCGGGTTGTCGCCGCTGCGCCCGGCCGCCGCGAAGCAGAGCGGGACGACCACGGCGATGCCGATGCCGAGCAGGGCGAAGCCCGCGATCGCCGGCGCCGGGTTCCGGGCGACGACCACCAGTACGCCGCCGGCCAGCGCGACCAGGCCGCCCAGCCGGACCGCCGCCACCGCCCCCAGCCGCCGTACCGCCGCGTCCCCGAACAGCCGGCTGAGCGCCATCATGCAGGCGAAGACCGTGTAGCTGCAGGCGGCGACGGTCGCCGAGGAGCCGGCCACGCCGTGCAGGTAGACACCGCTCCAGTCGCCGCTGGCCCCCTCCGCGAAGACCGCGCAGAAGCCGACCATCCCGATCGCCAGGGCGGAGCGGGGCGGCAGGGCGAAGCGCGGGGGAGCCTCGCTCTCCGGCTCCGGGTGGACGTCCAGCAGGCCCCGGCAGGCGACCGCGCCCAGGGCGATCAGGACCGCCGCCACCACCGCCAGGTCGAGCCTGGCATCCATGTGCAGCGCGATGGCGGCGACGCCGACGCCCGAGGCGGCCAGGCAGCCGACGCTCCACATCCCGTGCAGCCCGGACATGATCGAACGGCCGTGGCGCTGCTCGACCTCCACGCCCTGGGCGTTCATCGCCACGTCGGCCGTCCCGGCCGCCGCCCCGGACAGCAGCAGGCTCAGCACCAGCACCGGCAGGTCGGGTGCGAGCACCGGCAGCACCAGCGAGGCGCAGCACAGCAACAGCAGCAGCCGCACCGCCGAGCGGTGTCCTCGTGCGTGGACCAGCCGCCCGGCGAGCGGCATCGCCAGCGAGGACCCGATCGCGGGCGCCATCAGGGCGATGCCGAGCTCGCCGGTGGAGAGGTGCAGATGCGCCTTGATCCAGGGGATGCGGGTGGCGAAGGAGCCGGACTGCGCCCCGTGCACGGCGAAGACGGCGGCGATGGAGCGACGCGCTCGACGTATCTCGGGTTGATGCACGATCGGAGCCCCCTGGGCCAGGATGGATCAAGGGATCAAACCTATCCGATCGGACTGCTGCGGCCTGAGGATTTTTGAGATCCTCCGAGGTGACCGACTGTCACCTCGCACATGCAAGGGGCATAGAGCGATGGCCCTTGCCTGTGCAATGCTACGAGTGACCAGGAGACAGCACATGCGACAGGATGACACTCAGGTGAACAGCTACCGGATCGGTGAAGCTGCCACTCTGCTCGGGGTCAGCGCGGACACCATGCGGCGCTGGGTCGACGGAGGGCGGCTCGACGCCGAGCGGGACGAGCACGGCCACCGGATCGTCCCCGGTGCCAAGCTGGCGGCCTTCGCCCGCGAGCTGGCCCGACCGGACACCGCTGCCGAGGAGGGCTACCCCTCGTCGGCGCGGAACCGCTTCCGCGGCATCGTCACCGAGGTGCTCCTCGGGGACGTGATGGCGCAGGTGGAGATCCAGGCCGGACCGCATCGCGTGGTCTCACTGATCAGCCGGGAGTCGGCCGAGGAACTGGGCCTCCAGCCCGGGACGCCGGCCGTCGCGGTCGTCAAGTCGACCAATGTGGTGGTCGAACGTGCCTGACACCGACAGCCCGGCAGCGATCCGGACGCCCGGCGTCCGGTCTCTTTTATTAGCAAACCCTGACATAAGCACCAGCTGACTACCGACGCCCTTGGGGGTACCGCCATGACCGCTGACCAGACCGCCGACACCGCCGCAGCCCGTCGCCCCGGCCGGACCAGGATCCGACGATCCGGTGCCGTGTTGACCGCCGCTGCGGCACTGCTCGCCCTGGCCGCCTGTAGTTCGAGCAGCAGCGCCTCAGCCGGCGCCTCGGCCTCGGCCACGGCCTCCGCCGGTTCTTCCTCCTCGACCGCCGCGAGTCCGGCGGTCACCGGGAAGATCACCGTCTTCGCGGCGTCCTCGCTGCAGCAGGTCTTCACCAAGCTGGGCAACCAGTTCGAGGCCGCCAACCCCGGAGCCAAGGTCACTTTCAACTTCAGCGGCAGCGGCACGCTCGCGGCCAGCATCACCTCCGGCGCCCCGGCCGACGTCTTCGCCGCCGCCAGCGACGCGACCATGGCGACCGTCACCAAGGCCGGTGACAACTCCGGCGCCCCGGTGACCTTCACCAAGAACATCCTGGAGATCGCCACCGCGCCCGGGAACCCGAAGCACATCACCAGCCTGGCCGACCTGACCAAGCCCGGGATCAAGGTCGCGCTGTGCGCCGTGACCGAGCCCTGCGGCGCGGCCGCGGTGACCGCGCTCAAGGACGCCGGGGTCAAGCTCAAGCCGGTCACCTACGAGCAGGACGTCACCAGCGCCCAGAACGTGGTCCAGCTGGGCGAGGTGGATGCCTCGCTGGTCTACCGGACCAACGTCCTCGGTGCGGGCGGCAAGATCACCGGCGTGGACTTCCCGACCGCGGTCCAGGCCATCACCGACTACCCGATCGCCGTGCTGAAGGACGCCCCCAACGCCGCGGGGGCCCAGGCGTTCGTCAACTACATCCTCTCCGCCCAGGGTCAGCAGGTGCTGACCGCCGCCGGATTCGAGAGCCCGTGACCTCGAACACCACCGCGCCGGCCGGGGGCGGGTCCGTGCGGACCGCCCCCGGCCCGGCGCGGGTCCGCCGCACCGCCCGCAAGGGCGGCGGCGTGCCCGTCGTGCTACTGGTTCCGGCCCTGCTCGGGCTGGCCTTCCTGGTGCTGCCGCTGATCGGGCTGCTGGTCAAGGCGCCCTGGAGCAGCATGTCCAGCGAGTTGGACGGCGGCACGGTCTGGCCCGCGCTGCGGCTCTCGCTGGAGACGGCGACCGCCGCCACCGCCGTCTCGCTGGTGCTCGGCGTCCCGCTGGCCTGGCTGCTGGCCCGCACCGAGTTCCCCGGACGCCGGTTCGCGCGCACCCTGGTGACCCTGCCGCTGGTGATGCCGCCGGTGGTCGGCGGGGTCGCGCTGCTGCTGGTGTTCGGCCGGAACGGGCTGGTCGGCGAGTGGTTGAACAGCGCCTTCGGGATCACCCTGCCGTTCACCACGGCGGGGGTGGTGGTCGCCGAGGCATTCGTGGCCATGCCCTTCCTGGTGCTCAGCGTCGAGGGCGCGCTGCGCGGCTCGGACTCCCGCTACGAGGAGGCCGCCGCGACCCTCGGCGCGTCCCGCTTCACCGCCTTCCGCCGGGTCACCCTGCCGCTGGTCGCCCCCGGCATCGGGGCCGGCGCGGTGCTGGCCTGGGCCCGCGCGCTCGGCGAGTTCGGCGCCACCATCACCTTCGCCGGGGACTTCCCCGGCACCACCCAGACCATGCCGCTGGCCGTCTACCTGGCACTGGAGAGCGACCCGGACGCAGCCATCGCGCTGAGCGTGGTGCTGCTGATCGTCTCCGTGCTGGTCCTGGCCGGACTGCGCGGACGCTGGACGGGAGGTGCGGCGTGAGCGCGCCCACGGCCCCGCGGACCGGCTCCGAGGGCGTCGAGGCCCATCTCGTGGTCGACCGGGGTGACTTCAGCCTCGACGTCGCGCTCACCGCCCGTCCGGGCGAGGTGCTGGGGCTGCTCGGTCCCAACGGCGCGGGCAAGACCACCGCGCTGCGCGCCCTGGCCGGGCTGACCCCGCTCACCGACGGGCGGCTCAGCCTGGACGGCGAGGTCCTGGAGGAGCCTGCCGCCGGACGCCGGGTCCCCACCGAGGACCGGCCGGTCGGCGTGGTCTTCCAGGACTACCTGCTCTTCCCGCACCTGTCGGCGCTCGACAACGTCGCCTTCGGGCTGCGCACCCGCGGTCGGCGCCGGGCCGAGGCCAGGGCCGAGGCCGCGGACTGGCTGGAGCGGGTCGGCCTGGCCGACCACGCCTCGGCCCGGCCCCGGGCGCTGTCCGGCGGGCAGGCGCAACGGGTGGCACTGGCCCGGGCGCTCGCGCCGCGGCCCCGGCTGCTGCTGCTGGACGAGCCGATGGCCGCCCTCGACGCCCGCACCAGGCTCGACGTCCGCGCCCAGCTGCGCCGCCACCTGGCGGCCTTCGACGCGGTCGCGGTGCTGGTCACCCACGACCCGCTGGACGCGATGGTGCTCGCCGACCGGCTCACCGTGATCGAGGCCGGGCGGGTGGTGCAGCACGGGACCCCGTCCGACATCGCCCGGCACCCGCGCAGCGACTACATCGCCCGGCTGGTCGGGCTCAACCTCTACCGGGGCACCGCCGAGGGCCACGACGTCCGGGTGGACGCCACCGGCGCGGGCGGGGCGACCGGCGCCGGCCCGGTGCTGGCGACCGCCGACAGCCACCAGGGGCCGGTCTTCGCGGCCTTCGCGCCCTCGGCGGTCACCCTGCACCGCAGCCGCCCGGAGACCAGTGCCCGGAACCTCTGGCAGGTCACCGTGCAGGGCATGGAACTCCACGGCGACCAGGTGCGGATCGCCCTGAGCGGACCGCTGGCGATAACCGCGGACCTCACCCCGGCCGCCGTCGCCGACCTCGCCCTGGGCGAGGGCAGCGAGGTCTGGGCCGCCGTCAAGGCGACCCAGACGCGCTCGTACCCGGCCTGACCCGGTGGCTGTCGCCGGTCGCCGACGTGCCCTCACGGCGTCATGCCGTCCGCCGACCGGCGCGCGACCGCCGGTCGCGCGCCACCCGGACAGATGATCGGGGATGCGGCGCCCGGTCCGGCGGAGGAGCCTCGACAGGGGTACCGCGGAACGGGCGGGCGAACGGAGTGGGATGACGGACCAGCAGCACCAGCGGGGGCGGCGCACCGGCGTCCGGGCCGCAGCCCTCGCCGCGCTCGCGGCCGGCTGCGCCGCACTGGCCGGCTGCGGGAGCGCCGGCTCCACCGCGGCCGGTTCGACCGCCGGCGGCCCGGCGTCCGCCTCCGGCGCCCACCCGGTCACGCTGACCGTCAGCGGCAGCCCCCGGGCCTGGTCGAAGGAGCGCTTCGAGAAGGCGCTGTCGGAGCACGGCGGCACCTTCCACGCGGCCAAGGCCACCACCAGCAACGCCCGGGTGGGGGCGATCTTCTCGCAGGGCGTCGACGGCGACCACTTCTGCACCGCCAGCGTGGTCCACAGCGCCGCCGGGGACCTGCTGGTCACCGCCGCCCACTGCGTCCACGGCGGCCAGGGCGGCAGCTACGGCAGCGACCTGGTCTTCGTTCCGGACTACCGCGACGGCAGCGCGCCCGACGGGCAGTGGCCGGTCACCCGGATCGTGGTGGACCCGCGCTGGATCTCCTCCTCCGACCCCGACCTCGACGTGGCCTTCGTGACCGTCGGCCAGGTCGGCGGCAGGAGCATCGAGCAGGTGCTGGGCGGGAACACCCTCGGCATTGACAAGGGCTTCACCAAGGTCGTCCAGATCACCGGCTACCCGTCCACGGCGAGCGCCCCGATCTCCTGCTTCAACCGGACCACCCAGCAGAGCCAGTACCAGATGCGGATCGCCTGCACCGGTTTCCCCGGCGGCACCAGCGGCAGCCCCTGGCTGACCTCCTTCGACCGGACCACCCGCACCGGGACGGTCATCGGCGTCATCGGCGGCTACCAGCAGGGCGGCGACACCGCCGACGTCTCCTACAGCCCGTACTTCGACGCCGACGTCCAGACGCTCTACAACGAGGCCGCCGGCCAGGGTAGCTGAGCCGGAAGGGGCCCAGGGGGCCGAGCGGGAGATCGGGTCGGACTCGCGGCAACTCGCACCAAGCCGTACGCCCGACCGTGTCGAATCACTTGTGACCAGGGAATCTGGGCAAGGGTCGCGTGACTGCGGCCGGGATTCGGGACGCAGGGGTGAGTGGGGATGTTCGAGAGCGCAGCGACAACCGCCGTACCGGGGCCGGTCGGCGGCGGTCGCCCCCGCCCCGGGCGGCACCGGGGCGCGGAACCCGGCCGCCGCGTCGCCGTGGTGGGCAGCGGCGTGGCCGGGCTCACCGCCGCCCACGAGCTCACCCGCAGCGGCGCCCGGGTCACCCTGCTGGAGGCCGACGACCGGCTCGGCGGCCACGCCCACACCCAGGACGTCACCGGGGGCGACGGTCGGGCGCTCGCGCTGGACACCGCGTTCCTGGTCCACAACGAGCGCACCTACCCCCGGTTGCTGCGGCTCTTCGCCGAACTCGGGGTCGCCACCCAGGAGTCCGAGATGAGCATGTCGGTCCGCTGCCTGGGCTGCGGCCTGGAGTACGCCGGGGCGCGCGGCGCGTCAGGTCTGCTCGCCCGGCCCGGGAGCCTGCTGCGGGGCGACTACCTGCGGATGCTGGCCGAGGTCCCGCGCTTCCACCGGCAGGCCCGCCGACTGCTCGCCGCCGGCGCCGCCGACGACACCCTGACGCTCGGCGCCTTCCTCCGCGCGGGCGGCTTCTCGCCCTACTTCGCCGCCCACTTCATGACCCCGCTGGTCTCCGCCGTCTGGTCGTGCGACCCGGCGCTGGCCGCCGACTACCCCGCCCGCTACCTGTTCGCCTTCATGGACAACCACGGCATGCTGTCGGTCACCGGCTCGCCCACCTGGCGCACCGTCGTCGGCGGCTCCCGCACCTATGTCGAGCGGATCGCCGCCCGGCTGCACAGCGTCCGGACAAGCGCCCCGGTCACCCGGGTGCACCGCCACCCGGACGGGGTCACCCTGACCACCGGCGACGGCCTCGCCGCCCGCTACGACGCGGTGGTCCTGGCGACCCACCCCGACCAGGCGCTGCGGCTGCTGGCCGACCCGACGGCGGACGAGCGGCGCACCCTGGGCGCGTTCCGCTACAGCCGGAACCCCACCGTGCTGCACCGCGACGCCTCGGTGCTGCCCCGGGCCCGGCGGGCCCGGGCCTCCTGGAACTACCTGATGTCCTCCTGCGAGGACCGCTCCGAGCAGGTCCGGGTGTCGTACCACCTGAACCGGCTGCTCCGGCTCGACACCGAGGAGGACTACCTGGTCACCCTCAACGAGGACCCGGCCGCGCCCGTCCCCGAGCGGTACGTCCTCTCCCGGACGGTCTACCGGCACCCCCAGTACACGCCGGACTCGCTCGCCGCCCAGCGCCTGCTGCCCGCGCTCAACCGGGGCCGCACCGCCTTCGCCGGCGCCTACCACGGCTGGGGCTTCCACGAGGACGGCTGCCGTTCCGGCGTGGAGGCCGCCGAGTCCCTGCACGCACTGGTGGCGGCATGAGCACCCGGGCCCCGCAGCAGGAGGCGGCCCCGGACCGGGCGGCCGTGCCCCCGCCGCTGCCCGGCCCCTGGGGTGCGGCGCTCTACGACTGCCGGATAGCCCACGTCCGCACCCGGCCGCTGCGGCACGCCTTCACCCACCGCACCTACCTCTGGCTGGTCGACCTGGACCACCTCCCCGCCCTGCCCGCCGCGCTGCGCCCGCTCGCCCGGTTCCGGGCCCGCGACCACCTCGGCGACCCGGACCGCACGCTGCGGCAGAACCTCGACCGCTACCTCGCCGTCCACGGCGTCGACCTGCACGGCGGGCGGGTGCTGATGCTCGCCCACGCCCGCTCTGTCGGCCACGTCTTCAACCCGCTGACCCTGTACTGGTGCCACGACGCGGCCGGCGCCCCGGTGTGCACCGTCGCCGAGGTCCACAACACCTACGGCCAGCGCCACTGCTACCTGCTCCGGCCGGACGCCGAGGGGCGGTCCCGGACCGGCAAGGACTTCTACGTCTCGCCGTTCTTCCCGGTCGACGGCGGCTACCGGATGTCCCTGCCCGAGCCGGACGCCGCGCTCCGGGTCACCATGCACCTGGAGCGGGAGGGCGACCGGGTGTTCACCGCCACCGTGCGCGGCCGCCGCCGCCCGGCCACCCCGGTCGGACTGCTCCGCGCGGCGGTGCGGCACCCGCTGTCGACCCTCGCGGTGTCGGTGCACATCCGGCTCCAGGGGCTGCGGCTGCTCGCCCGCGGCCTGCCGGTCCAACCCAGACCCGACCATCCGCACCAGGACGGAGTGACCACACGATGACCCAGGTATCCACCCGGACGGCCCTCGTCGTCCCGGCCGCCGACGCCCGCCGCTGGCCCGACGTCGTCGCGGTCCCGCACGGACCGCTGCGGGCCCGCGTCGCCCGGCTGCTGCTGCGCCGGGTCGCCCGTCGGCTGGCGATCCGGGTCGAACTCCCCGGTGGCAGGCTGCTGGCGCCCGCGCCGGCCGGCGCCGAGGTGCTCCGGCTGCACGACCCGGACGCCTTCTTCAGCCGCGTCGGCGCCGGCGGGCTGATCGGCTTCGGCGAGTCCTACCAGGCCGGCGACTGGGACAGCCCGGACCTGGTCGGCGTGCTGACCGTGCTTGCCCGCTCGCTGCCCTCGCTGGTCCCGGCCCGGCTGCAGCACCTGCGCCGCTGGTACGCGGCCCGGCAGCCGGAGGAGCAGAACGGCACTCCGGAGAACGCCCGGCGCAACATCGCCGCCCACTACGACCTCTCCAACGAGCTCTTCGCGCTCTTCCTCGACCCGACCATGACCTACTCCTCGGCCGTGTTCGAGCCGGGCCCGACCGGTGAGCCGGTCGCCCGTCCCGAACTGCTGGTGGCCGCCCAGCACCGCAAGATCGACCGGCTGCTCGACCTGGCCGGGGTCGGGGCCGGCACCCGGCTGCTGGAGATCGGCACCGGCTGGGGCGAGCTGGCGCTGCGGGCCGCCGCCCGCGGCGCCGACGTGGTCACCCTCACCCTGTCGACCGAGCAGCAGGCCCTCGCCCGGCAGCGGATCGCCGCCGCCGGCCACGCCGACCGGGTCGACGTCCGGCTGTGCGACTACCGGGCCGCCACGGGCGAGTACGACGCCATCGTCAGCGTGGAGATGGTGGAGGCCGTCGGCCGGGCCTACTGGCCCGCCTACTTCGGGGTGCTGGACCGGCTGCTCGCCCCCGGCGGCCGGGTCGCCCTGCAGGCGATCACCATGCCGCACGAGCGGATGCTCGCCACCGAGGCGACCTTCACCTGGATCCAGAAGTACATCTTCCCCGGCGGGCTGCTGCCCTCGGTCGAGGCGGTCGAGCAGACCCTGGCCGCGCACACCGGACTGCGGCTGGCGCACCGTCAGTCCTTCGGCGCCCACTACGCCGAGACCCTGCGGCTGTGGCGGGAGCGGTTCGCCGCGCGCGGCGCCGAGGTCGCCGCCCTCGGCTTCGACCAGGTGTTCCGCCGGATGTGGACGCTCTACCTCGGCTACTCCGAGGCCGGGTTCCGCAGCGGCTACCTCGACGTCCAACACCTGCTGCTGACCCGACAGGACGAGGTGCGATGACCCGAACCACGCCTGGGGCCGCCGGTCGCCCCGCCGCTCGGGCGGGCGAGTGAACGGCATCGACGGTGCGGCGCTGGCCGACTGCCTGGCGGCCACCCTCGGCGCGGCCCTCGCCGTGCTGCTGGCGGCCTTCGTGGTCGGCGCGCGCAGCGGCGTCCACCGCCATGTCGACGTGGCCTGGGGGCTGGCCTTCTGCGCCGTCGCGCTCACCGGCTTCCTGCTCTCGGCCGGCCACGGCGCCGACTCCCGACGGGTGCTGATGCTGGTCCTGGTACTGCTCTGGGGCCTCCGGCTGTCTGCCCACATCTGGTGGCGCGGCCGCGGCCGGCCGGAGGACCCGCGCTACGCCCGGCTGCTGGAACGCGCCCCGGTCGAGCGGCGCACCGGCTACGCCCTGCGGAAGGTCTACCTGCTCCAGGGCGCGATCGTCTGGCTGGTGTCGCTGCCGGTCCAGGTCGCGATGTTCCTGCCGCACCCGCCCGCCCTCCTCGGCTGGACGGGCACCGCCCTGTGGGCGGTCGGCCTGTTCTTCGAATCCGTCGGCGACCACCAGCTCGGCCGCTTCCGCGCCGACCCCGCCAACCGGGGCCGGGTCATGGACGGCGGACTGTGGCGGTACACCCGGCACCCCAACTACTTCGGCGACGCCTGCGTCTGGTGGGGCCTGTTCCTCTGCGCCGCCGACGCCCCGATCGGCTGGGCCACCGTCCTCTCGCCGCTGCTGATGACCTACCTGCTGGTCAACGGCAGCGGCAAGCCCATGCTGGAACGGCAGTTGGGCTCCAGCAAGCCGGGTTGGGCCGACTACGCGGCCCGCACCAGCGGCTTCCTGCCGCTGCCGCCGCGCCACCGGCACGCGGCGGGGGGCCGCTCGCACCCGACCCGCCGACCCGAGGGCTGATCAGCCGAGCTCGGCGCGGGTCCGGTCGATCCACCCGGCGGTCCCGTGCGCGCCGCTCGCCGCGGCCAGGGCGGCGGCCTCGTCCAGCAGTGCCAGCGCCTCCGCCCGGTCGCCGGTCCGGGCCGCGAACTCGGCCAGGCTGAGCTTGGCCGCCGCGACGCCCGGGAGGAAGCCGACCTCCTCCCGGAGCCGTACCGACTCCTCGAACAGCCGCCGGGCCTCCGCGGCGCTGCCCTCGTACATCTCGAAGAAGGCCAGGTGCCGCACCGCGTAGGAGAGGGTGAGCCGGTCCCCGGCCTGTCCGGCGAGTTCGCGGGCGCGTCGGAGGGAGGGCAGCGAGCCGCGCCCGTCGCGCAGCACCACCTGGTGGTAGAGGCCCACCCAGAGCAGCGCCTCGCCCTCGCCGCGCACCTCCCCCAGCGACCGGAAGAGCTCCGCCGAGCGGGTGAACAGCCGCAGCTCCTCGGGGTCCGGCCGCTGGTCGTCGAGGAAGCGCGCGTGCAGGATCCGCCCCCGGGCCAGTGCCAGTTCCGCCTCCACCCGGTCCAGCAGCCGGTCCGCCCGGCCGGGCGCCGTGGCGTCCCCGCCGAAGACCGCGGCCTCGTACAACTCTCGTGCGGTGTCGGCCCAGTTCGCGTCGTCGATGGTCATGGCGGCACGGTAGCCGGTGGTGGCCGGCGCGTGCCCGCAATATCCGCTTGCGCGGACGATTCGGCCTCGTCTAACGTCGGCGCCAACGCTACGAGGGAGACGAGTAGCCCCGGGGAACGGGTGGGACGAGAGAGCCGCCGGCAGCTGTGAAGGCGGCCCACACACCCGGGACGAAGACACTCCTGAGCGCGGGGAGGAAATGCCCCGCCGGCCTGCCCCCGTCACCGGGCCGAACGAGGCCGCCACCCCCGGTGGCGGCGAAAGTGCGGTGGCACCGCGAGTCGCCCTTCTCGCCCGCACTTCCAAGGGATCAGCCGAGGTCCGCAGGAGGACTGAGATGATCCGCACGACAGAGCACACCGTGACGCGGCCCACCGCGACACCGCGCACCCTGGTCCACGACCTGCGCGCACACCTGGGCGGGACGGTCTCCGTCTCGGGCTGGGTGAACACCCTCCGCCTCCAGCGCGCCATGCAGTTCGTGCTGGTGCGCGACCACACCGGCACGGTCCAGGTCGCCCACCGCCGGGCCGGCGCCGGCCCGGACGACGCGCGGGCCGCAGCGCTGGCCGAGCTCATCGACGGGCTCACGCCCGAGTCGGCGGTCCGGATCACCGGCCGGGTCGTCGAGAACCCCGTCGTCAAGCTCGGCGGCCTGGAGATCGTCCCGACGCGGGTCGAGGTGCTCAACCGGGCGGAGACGCCGCTGCCGATCGACCAGCAGACCGGGCTCGAACACCGCCTGGACTGGCGCTTCCTGGACGTGCGGGCCCGCCCGGCGGCCCAGCTGCTGTTCGCGGTGCAGACCACCGTCGAGCGGGCCATGCGGGCGTTCGCCCAGGCCGAGGGCTGCACCGAGATGCACACCCCGAAGCTGATGGGCACCGCCTCCGAGTCCGGCGCGGAGGTCTTCGAGCTCGGCTACTTCGGCCGCAGCGCGTACCTTGCCCAGTCGCCGCAGTTCTACAAGCAGATGGCGATCGCGGCCGGCATCGACCGGGTGTTCGAGGTCGGCCCGGTGTTCCGGGCCGAGCCCTCGTTCACCTCCCGGCACGCCACCGAGTTCACCGGCGTCGACGTCGAACTGGCCTGGATCGACGGGGTCGAGGACGTGATGGACTTCGAGGAGCGGATGCTCGCCCACGCCCTGGCCGAGGTGGCGGCGGTCCACGGCGCGGCGATCCGTGAGCAGTTCGGCATCGAGGTCACCGTGCCGCAACTGCCGTTCCCCCGCATCACCATGGCCGAGGCCCAGGAACTGCTGCGGGCGGAGGGCTGGGACCCGGAGGGGCTGAAGGAGGACCTCGACCCGGACGGGGAGCGCCGACTGGCCGCGCACATCCGTGAGCGCAGCGGTCACGAGTTCGTCTTCGTCACCCACTACCCGTCCGGCATCCGGCCGTTCTACCACATGCGGCCGGAGGGGCAGGACGGGCTGACGCTCAGCTTCGACCTGCTGTGGAAGGGGCTGGAGATCACCACCGGCGCCCAGCGCGAGCACCGCTACGAGGTGCTGCTCCGCCAGGCGGCGGAGAAGGGCGTGGGCACCGAGTCGCTCCGCGACTACCTCAACTGCTTCCGCTTCGGCTGCCCGCCGCACGGCGGCCTGGGGATGGGGCTCGGCCGGGTGCTGATGGTGCTGCTGGGACTGGAGTCGATCCGCGAGGCGACCTTCCTCTTCCGCGGCCCGAACCGGCTCACCCCCTAGCCGGGAGGCTGCGCCGATCCGGGCGGACCTCAGAGCGTGCGGCGGCGGGGGAGCGGCAGGTCGAGACCGCCCGGGTCGGTGCCGCGTCGGTCGAAGGCGTCGCAGACCTCGCCGGGCAGCGGGGTCAGCCCGAGCAGGCCGGTCGCCAGGCGGGTGGTGACGGCGTGCCAGTCGGCGGCGCGCTCCAGCATCGCGTGCCGGCCGCCGGGCAGGGTGAGGACACAGACCTCGGCCCCGGCCGCCCGGGCCTCGCGGGCTGTCCGGCGCGAGGCCGCCGGCTCGGTCACCCGGTCGGCCGAGCCGTGGACCACGGCCAGCCGCCGCCCGGCCAGCTGCGTGCACGGTTCGCCCGGCGGGCACCAGGGCGCCAGCGCCACCACGCCGGTGACCGCCGGACCGCCGGCCGCCCGCAGCGCCGCCCGGCCGCCCATCGAGTGGCCCACCAGCACCACCGGCACCGGCCCCCAGTCCGCCGCCACCTCCTCGACCGCCGCGACCGCGTCCACGGCCGCGTCGGCCCGGCCGCCGTTCCAGCCCTCGCAGCGGTAGACGACCTCGCCGACCGCGACCCCCCGTCCGCGCGTCGCCCGTGCGAGCGCGGAGACGAACGGGAGCATCCGCAGCCTGGCCGGCGTCCAGCGCCCGGGCGGCTGGAGCCCGTGCTCCTGCCCGCCGTGCAGCACCAGGACGACCGCCCGGGGCTGCGCCCCGGCCCGGCGCCAGCGCACCCTTGCGCTGCTGCGGACGGCAGTGGCGGGCCAGGTGTCCATGGCTTCCTCTCGCACGGCGGCCGGGGCGCCGGCGGCGGTCACGTCCAGCGGTACGAGCTGACGCTGCCCCCGGCGACGGCCACCACGCCCTCGACGGTGTCCGGATCGCGCCAGACGGTGTAGTCCCCTTCGGGCAGGGGAGTGATGACGACGCAGTACACAGTACGGCCCACCAGTTGCCGGGGGCGCACGGCGGCATGGGTCCGCCGGGCGTCGTCGCCGACAGGGCTGACCTCGATCTCCTGGCCGTCCTGCTCGGGGCCGGTGTGGATGATCAGCGCGCCGGTGTCCGCGCCGATGTCCAGCACCACGCTGCCCTCCCGCGAGGGCGGGGGAAGCGGTGCGTGGGTCGACCCGGCAACGTGCGGATGGGCGTGCGGGTGCGGGTGGTCGTGGCGGGACGGCGAGGTCATCGGGAGGACTCCAGGGGGGTGAACCGGCCGGGCCGGTGCGAGCAGCAGTGGGCGCGGTGCAGGGCCGCGCCGGAAGGTCCCGGTTCCGGGACCACCGGCGGGCCCTGGGGGAGCGTCAGCTCGGGTTGTAGAAGCCGTCGTAGGGCACCCCGAGGTACGGGAAGCGGTCCAGGTAGGGGTTCTTCACATCGGCCGGCGTCAGCCCGTCCGTCACCTGGCCGGCCGCGCCGTCCGGGGTGTAGGTCGGGTCCACCAGCGGGATGGTCACCCCCGCGATGGCCCGCAGCTCCACCGTGACCACGTCGTCGAAGACCCGGCGGCCGTTGGGGAAGCCGGCCGCGTCACCGGCGACCAGGCCGAGGATGTCGGGCTTGTCCACGGTGGGCGGGACCGCGACGTTGAGCCGCAGCATGTCCGCCTGCACCGTGCCGGTGTAGTTCTGGAAGCCGGGGACGACGCCCTTCGGGATCCCGGTGAGCAGGATCGCCAGCAGGTCCGCGCGCGGCTTGCCGGCCTTGGTCCGCGCCTCCAGGTTGGGGAACACCCCCGGGTAGAGCGAGGGCAGCAGCGAGGCCAGCTCCGGCTTGGCCACGTAGCCGGCGAACTGGCTGTCCTCGGCCGGCGGCAGCGAGTTCCAGCGGTCCTTGCGGCTCATCGGGACCAGCACCTCGTTGAACAGCGGGTTGCCCAGCCGGGAGACCTGGACGAACGGCCCCGACTCGTGGTCGGTGCCGGTGCGCGGCTCGATCACCCGGGCCGCGCGGCGGCTCGCCGTGGTCCACACGCCGATGGTGGCCCGCGGGTCGTCGACGTCGCCGCCGTTCCAGCCGTCGCGGGTCAGGTCGGCGATCGGCAGCTGCAGCGCCAGGCTGTGGACGTTCAGCTCGCGGGTGGTGTTCACCCCGGGCGCCGGCTTGTCGAAGAGGTGCAGGCCGAACTGGTTGTGCAGCTGCTGGAACGGGCGCAGGTTGCCCAGGTCGAAGATGGCGCCCAGGTCGACGTAGAAGCCCTCGGCACGCTGCCCGGCGAAGACCTTGCGCCCGTGGCCCAGCTGGTGCACCGCCTCGTCCGCCAGCTTCGGGTAGTCCGGGGTGGACAGCGGGCCGATGTTGCACGGCGGGCAGGGCAGGTCGGTCCCCAGCACCGTGCTGCGGCCGCGCGCCTCGACCCGGGTGAGGGTGTAGCTCTGGTGGCGGTTCCAGTTCGGGGAGTCCAGCGAGCCGATCGGACCGGTGTTGTAGAGGAAGGTGTCGTTGTCGCGCAGCTTGGTGGTGAAGCGGAACTGGTAGCTGATGTCGGGTCGGCCGTCGCCGTCGTTGTCGATGTGGATCTCGTACAGCACGTCGTCGCCGAACTCGAAGAAGTTCGGTCCGGAGGCCGCGCCCTGGAGCGGGATGTAGTTGGCGATCAGGGTGACCTTGGTGCAGTCGTCCGGGCTGACGAACGCGTAGACGTCGGTGCTGTCCGCCACCGGGTCCTGGGAGATCTCGGGGGCTTCACGGTGCGACGACATGGGGTAGTCCTCACTGGTGGGGGGAGCGGGGCAGGGGAGCTGGGCTGGGGAGACGCGGGGCGGGAGCGGGACGCGGAGGGGTCAGCCCGCGGCCTTGCGCAGCGCGGCGGCGAGGTCGGCGTCGTGCACCTGGCGGTGTTCCTCGCCGTGGAAGATGTCCAGGGCGTCCGAGCCCGCTGCGGGCAGACGGACGATCAGCGGTTCGGCCACCGCCGCGCGCCGGTCGGGCGCGGCGGCAGCGGGCTGGGCAGCGGGCTCGGCCCGGCCGGGGGTGGCGGCCGAGGCGGCGGAAGCGTTGAGCAGCACACCTGCGGCGAGGCCGGCGGCTCCGGCCCCGGCGGCGTTGCGGATCAGGCCGCGCCGGGAGAGCGCCGACGCGGTGTCGTTCTCGGGTACGGGGGATTCGATGGCCATGGACGGATCCTTTGCAGAAAGCGAAGTTGGAAGCCGGTGAGCGGAGCTGCGGGAGGAATCCCGGCGCATTCACGGCTGAGCCGACGCAGGTGCGCCGGACCGACTTGTGGCAGACGAACTGCAGCCACTCGGAAGTGAAGACCTGTCCGGCTGCGGCGTCAAGGGGACACGCGTAACGGGAGCCGGAGATCGGTGGCGCTTCAGCCATCTGCACTGGTCAAGGCGGTCATTGTGGCTTCCTGGCGACGGTGCGGAAATCTCTTCGGACGCGGACCGATCCAAAGCGCCCACGGCTCCGAACCACTGTCGGCAGAAGACTTGTGGAGGTGGCCGAGAGCCGAGCGCCGTGACGAATCGTCATTTCAATGGAGAGCACGGCCCGTATTTCGCACGGAAACAGTGTCAGGGGTCGTGGCGCTCCTGCGCGCCCAATTCCATTTGTGTGCAGAAGGTGTACCGGCCAAGGCGATCTCGGGAATCAGCCGGTGCGGCGACGGCTCGCGCGGGGTTGTCGAACCGGACCAGCAGGCCCTGCCGGCACGCGAGTTAGGCCCGGTCCGCTCGAACTCGCGGCGCGGCAGCCCGCGATCGGCGGCGCTGGCCGACGGTGGCTCAGTAGCGGGCGGAGGGGCCGCCGTCGGGCTCGGGGGTGTCGACCACGCCCAGCCGCAGGTGCTCGACATGGAAGATGGCCTGGTCCAGCAGTTCGGCCACATGGTGGTCGTGGAGCGCGTAGACGATCGAGCGGCCGTGGCGTTCGCCGGTGATCAGGCCGAGGTTCTTCAGCAGCCGCAGCTGGTGCGAGCAGGCGGAGCGCTCCATCCCGGCGGCCTCGGCCAACTCCCCGGCCGAGCAGGCGCCCTCGGCCAGGCGGGCGAGGATCAGCAGCCGGGACGGGGTGGCCAGGGCCTGGAGCATGGTGGCGACGCTGGTGCTGCCGACCGTGTCCAGCCGTTCGCGCGCGGTGGCTTGCTGCTTCGCTGCGGTTCCGTGGCCCATGCGGTCATCCTACCGACGATGCGTGAATGGTTGTTCAATCATGCGTGTATGGTGGTCGGGTCGCCCTGTCCTGCCGCCGCGAAGGATGCCGAACGCCATGTCGACGACCCTCACCGCACGCCCGGCGCCACCCGCCGCGCGCGACGTCTCCCCACCCCGGCGGCGCACCCGCCTGCTCGCGCAGCCCGAGGCGCGCTGGGCGGCGGCGGCCACCGTGCTGTTCCTGCTCGCCCTCGCGCTGCAGCTGGCCGGGGCGAGCGCCTGGGTCTGGGGCCCCCTCTACGCGCTCGGCTACGCCACCGGCGGTTGGGAGCCCGGCCTGGCCGGGCTCCGGGCGCTGCGTGAGCGGACCCTGGACGTGGACCTGCTGATGATCGTCGCGGCCCTCGGCGCCGCCGCCATCGGCCAGGTCATGGACGGCGGCCTGCTGATCGTCATCTTCGCCACCTCCGGCGCGCTGGAGGCGCTGGCCACCGCCCGGACCCAGGACTCGGTGCGGGCCCTGCTCGACCTCGCCCCGGCCACCGCCACCCGGCTCACCGCCGACGGCGGCGAGGAGACCGTCGCCACCGGCGAACTGGGCGTCGGCGACCTGGTCCTGGTCCGCCCCGGCGAGAGGATCGGTGCGGACGGCCGGGTCCTGGACGGGAGCAGCGAGGTCGACCAGGCCACCGTCACCGGCGAGCCGCTGCCGGTGGCCAAGGCCCCCGGCGACGAGGTCTTCGCCGGAACCCTCAACGGCACCGGCGCGCTCCGGGTACGGATCGAGCGCGACCCCGCCGACTCGGTGATCGCCCGGATCGTCCAGCTGGTCGAGGAGGCGTCCGAGACCAAGGCGCCGACCCAGCTGTTCATCGAGAAGGTCGAGCAGCGCTACTCGATCGCCATGGTGATCGCCACCCTCGTGGTCTTCCTGGCCCCGGTCGCCCTCGGCGGGAACACCACGGCCGCCCTGCTGCGGGCGATGACCTTCATGATCGTCGCCTCGCCCTGCGCGGTGGTGCTGGCCACCATGCCGCCGCTGCTGTCCGCCATCGCCAACGCCGGCCGGCACGGCGTCCTGGTCAAGTCGGCCGTGGTGATGGAGCAGCTCGGCCAGGTCGACGCGGTCGCCCTGGACAAGACCGGCACCCTCACCGAGGGCGCCCCGCGCGTCGCCGAGACCCGTCCGCTCGCCGGCAGCGGCCTGTCCGAGGACGACCTGCTCGCACTCGCGGCGGCGGCCGAGCACCCCAGCGAGCACCCGCTGGCCCGGGCCGTGGTCGACGCGGCCCGCGCGCGCGGACTGGAACCGGCCGAGGCCCGGGACTTCGCCTCCGCGCCGGGCATCGGGGTGACCGCCACCGTCGACGGCTCCGCCGTCGCGGTCGGCGCCCCGGCCCGGCTGCTGGGCGGCAGTGCTGACACCGAAGCCGTGGAGGCCGCCGCCGTCGCCCGGGAACTGGAGGTGCGGGGCCGGACGGCGGTCCTGGTCGAACGCGACGGCGTCCCGGTCGGCCTGCTGGGCATCGCCGACCGGCTCCGCCCGGACGCCGCCGCCACCGTCGCCGCGCTGACGGCGCTGACCGCCCTCCCGCCGATGCTGCTCACCGGGGACAACCCGCGCGCCGCCGCGCGACTGGCCGCCGAGGCGGGCATCCCGGCCCGGGGCGTCCGCGCCGGGCTGCTGCCGCAGGACAAGGTGGCGGAGGTCCGCCGGCTGGAGGCGGACGGCCACCGGGTGCTGGTGGTCGGCGACGGCGTCAACGACGCGCCCGCGCTGGCCGCCGCCCACGCCGGGATCGCCATGGGCCGGGCCGGCTCGGACCTGGCACTGGAGACCGCCGACGCGGTGATCGTCCGCGACGAGCTCGGCACCGTCCCCACCGTCGTCGCGCTCTCCCGCCGGGCGCGCCGGCTGGTGGTGCAGAACCTGGTGGTCGCCGCCGTGTTCGTCACCGGCCTGGTGGTCTGGGACCTGGCCGGGCGCCTGCCGCTGCCGCTGGGCGTCCTCGGCCACGAGGGCTCCACGGTCGTGGTCGGACTCAACGGGCTGCGGCTGCTGCGCGACCGCGCCTGGGAGCGGGCCGGCGCGGGCAGCTGACCGGCTCGGCCCACGGACCGGCGCGCCGCCCGGTCCACTGTCCGGCCGCCACGCCCACCGGACCACCCGGCGGGCGTGGCGGCCCGGGCGGCGTGACAATGACGGCATGAGCGACAGTACGGAACCCGAGCCGCCGCACCATCTGGTCGAGGTCGCGCCGTTCTCCGCCGACACCCGCTACCGGCTGGTGCGGCTGATGGGCGTGGGCTGGAGCCCGATGGACGAGGAGGAGTTCGCGGCCAGGGTCCGCTCGGTCTTCGTGGACATCGACCTCAACGACCCGGAGCAGGTCCAGTGGGCGGACCGGCCGGGGGAGTGGCCCAGGTGACCGACGCCGGCGGCCCGCCGCCGAGCGGAGAGCCGGACCGCCCGCCGACCGCTCCGCCGGTCCCGGACGCCGGTCCGGTGCCGCCGGCCGCACCGCCGGTGCCGCCGTCCCCGCCGTCCCCGCCCTCCGCGCCGCCTCCGATCGCGTCCCCGTCGGGGCCCCCGTCGGGGTTCCCGTCCGGGGCCGGCGCGGAGCGGACCTGGGACCGGAGCCATGTCATCGGGCTGGTCGCCGCCACGCTGATCGCGGTGGCCGCGATCGGCTTCGCGGTCGGGCGCAGCACCGCGCCCCGGATCGCGGTGGGCAGCGAGCCGCAGGCCCCGGTGGCGGTGGGCGACTGCACCACCGCCCAGCGTCCCGGCGGCGGTGCCAACACCTTCGTGGTGGTCGGCTGCCGGGACAGGGCCGCCCGCTACGAGGTGCTCCAGGTGTTCTCGGGCACGACCGACCAGCGGCTGTGCGACGAGGTCCCGAACGTGGAGTTCGCCCTGACGCAGCAGACGACGAAGACCTCGGCGGGCTTCGTCGTCTGCGTCGATCGGCTGGACGTGCCGGCCCGCGGCAGCCAGGAGTAGCGACCCGGGCCCGCCGGCCGGGCGGTGCGGATCAGACGTGCTTGCGGTGGCCCCGCTCCTGCTGCGGGAAGCGCTGGTCGGCGCCGGGCAGCGTCGGCGCCGGCAGCGTGGCGACCTCCTGCTCGGCCAGGGCCAGCTGGGCGGCGGTGGGCGGCAGCGGCGGGGCGCTCTTGCCGCGCCGGTGGAACTGGAAGGCGGAGGTCAGGTCGCCGAAGGTCTCGCGCCGCCAGTCGGTGACGTTCACCGCCGGGACGCCGGTGAAGCTCTCCAGGAACTGCAGCACCGAGGTGTGGTCGAAGGCCTCGGTGGCGACGTAGCCGCCGACCGTCCACGGGGAGACGATGATGCACGGCACCCGGAAGCCGCCGCCGATCGGCAGGCCGCCGATGTACTCGTCCTTGGTGCCGGCCGGCGAGGTCGGCGGCACGACGTGGTCGAACAGGCCGTCGTTCTCGTCGTAGTTGAGGATGAAGACGGTCTTCGCCCACACCTCCGGGTTGGAGGCGATGGCCTCGATCTTCGAGGCGACGAAGTCCGCGCCCGCCGCCGGCAGGTAGTCCGGGTGCTCCGACTGGTAGCTGGTCGGCAGGATCCAGGACACGGCCGGGAGCCGGTCGTTGCGGGCGTCGTCCTCGAAGGTGCCGGTCGGCTGCGCCAGCATGCCCTTGTCGTAGAGCGGGTCGCCGGGCTTGGCCTGCTGGAAGGTCTCGAAGAGCGAGAGCACGTCGGTGCCGTAGTTGTCGGTCTCCTGGTAGACCTTCCAGCTCACGCCGGCCTCTTCCAGGCTCTCCGCGTAGGTCTTCCAGGTCAGCGGCGTGGGAGCGGCGTTCTGGATTATCGGGCCGCCGCCGGTGCCGGCCGGGTCTATCGAGCCGGTCATCCAGTAGAGCCGGTTCGGCCAGGTCGGGCCCTGGACCGAGCAGAAGTAGTTGTCGCAGATGGTGAAGGACTCGGCGAGGGCGAACTGGAAGGGGATGTCCTCGCGGGTGTAGTAGCCCATCACGTAGGGGCCGTTGACGCCGTCGGCGGCCCGGTGCGCGGGCAGCCACTGGTCCATCTTGCCGTCGTTCCAGGCCTCGTGCTGGACCGACCAGGCGTGGCTGGTGGAGGGGATGGCCTGGGCGCTGGTGGTGCTGGTGTTCAGGTGGAACGGCAGGGTGTAGCCGTCCGGGTTGACCGCGTCGGGCTGGTAGAAGACGGAGCGTCCGGTGTCCAGCCGCAGGGCGTGCGGGTCGTTGAAGCCGCGGACGCCGGACAGGGTGCCGAAGTAGTGGTCGAACGAGCGGTTCTCCTGCATCAGCAGGACCACGTGCTCGATGTCCGCCATCGAGCCGCGCTTGGGCACTCCGGCCGCCACGGCCTGCTGGACGCTGGCCGGCAGCAGTGACAGCGCTGCCGCTCCGCCGGCCACGCCGGCCGTCGAACCGAGCAGCCGGCGTCGGGTCATTCCGGACATGTATGTCTCCCCATCTGTCGTACCTCAGTTGGTACTTGAGCTACTTGAGGTGTTCGAGGTAAGGCCGTCCAAGGCCGAGGAAGACTCTGGCGCAGGGGGGAGCCCGGGTGCGGGAGGCTGTTGGTGAACAGATGGATAATGTCAGGGACGCGGCAGAACCGGAGCGCGTCCTCCTGCGTCTGCGGCGCGCCGGTCGACTATGCTGCCTCTCCGGGCACGGCAAGCGCGGAGACCTCCGCGGCGTGACTCCCCGCCACCGTCCCGACCAGCTCTGGTACCAAATGAACCGCTTGACGACCGCTCACGGCCCGCTCGACCTGGCCCGCCACCCCGAGGACCCCCGGGAGCAGCTCCGGGCCTGGGACGCCGCCGACGAGTACCTGCTCCGCCACCTCGCCGGAACCGCCGCGCTGCCGGGAGCGGAGCCCGCCGCGCCGGTGGACCTCTCCGGCGCCGTCGCCGTCGTCGGCGACCGCTGGGGCGCGCTGGCCACCGCCCTCGCCGTGCAGCGCCAGGCGCAGCCGCCGGTGCAGATCAGCGACTCCTACCTGGCCCAGCAGGCGACGCTGCGCAACCTCGACCGGAACGGCCTCGCCCCGGAGGCGGTCCGGCAGCTCACCACCCGGGACGCCCCGCCGGAGCGGATCGACGTGCTGGTGGTCCGGGTGCCCAAGAGCCTGGCCCTGCTGGAGGACCAGCTGCACCGGCTGGCCCCGGCGCTCCACGCCGGGACCGCCGTGGTCGGCGCCGGCATGGTCACCGAGGTCCACACCTCGACCCTGCAGACCTTCGAACGGCTGGTCGGGCCGGTCCGGACCTCGCTCGCGGTCCGCAAGGCGCGCCTGATCCACTGCGCGCCCGACCCGGAGCTGGTCCGACCGGCCAACCCCTGGCCGCACCGGTACGACCTGCCCGCCGACACCGGCCCGCTGGCCGGACGGACCGTCACCAACCACGCGGGCGTGTTCTGCGCCGACCACCTGGACATCGGCACCCGCTTCCTCCTGCGGAACCTGCCGCAGCGGCACGGCTTCCGCCGGATCGTCGACCTCGGCTGCGGCAACGGCGTCGTCGGCACCGCCGCCGCGCTCGCCGCGCCCGGAGCCGAGCTGCTCTTCGTCGACGAGTCGCACCAGGCCGTCGCCTCCGCCCGGGAGACCTTCACCGCCAATGCCGCGCCGGAGGCGGTCGCCGACGCGAGCTTCCGGGTCGGCGACGGCATGGCCGGGATCCCGGCCGGCTCGGTCGACCTGGTCCTGAACAACCCGCCCTTCCACACCTACCACGCCTCCACCGACTCCACGGCCTGGCGGATGTTCAGCGGCGCGCACGTGGCGCTGCGCCCCGGCGGCGAACTGTGGGTGGTCGGCAACCGGCACCTCGGCTACCACGTGAAGCTGCGCCGGATCTTCGGCAACAGCGAGGTCGTCGCGAGCGACCCGAAGTTCGTGGTGCTGCGGGCGGTCAGGAACTGACGGCTGGTCCGGCCGAGTCGTCGGCCGCCCAGCGCCGCACCGCGCAGGCGGCCAGCAGGGTGGCGCCGGCCAGGCCGCCCCACAGCACGCCCGAGCCCCGGTCGAGCAGCGCCATCAGCACGGCGGGTGAGGCCGCCAGCCCGATCCCGCTGCTCAGCTGGAACCGCGCCAGCGCCCGTCCCAGCTGCCCGGGCGGGGTGGTCGCGGCGATCAGCGCGGTGGCGCTGCCGGTGTAGAGGATCTCCCCGGCGGTATAGACCACCGACACCAGGGCGATCCCGGCCGGGGCGGCCCAGGAGCCGAGCGAGCCGGCTGCCCAGAAGCCCAGGTAGGAGCCGGCCAGGAGCAACCCGGAGAGGGCCAGCGTCGAGCGCCGCGCCCGGGTGCGCAGCCGGGTCACCACGGCGATCTGGGCGGCGACGACGATGGCGGTGTTGCCCACGAAGATCCCGGCGGACCAGGCGGGCGCGGCGTGCAGCCGGGTGACCAGCACGGCCGGGAGGGCGACCTCCAGCACGTTGAAGCAGAAGGCGTAGGGCAGGTTGGCGACGTCCAGCACGCCGAGCCCCCGGCCCCCGGACCGGCCCCCGGACCGGGACCGAGCGCCGGGCCCGGACCGGTCACCGGAGCGCGACCGGTCGCCGGACGGCGCCCGCCCGGGTTCGGCCGGGCCGGCCGCGCGCACCCGGACCGACCACGCCAGTACACCGGCCACCGCGTAGCCCAGCGCGGTCACCGCCGCCAGCACCCGCAGCGCGCCGGCCCCGCCGCCCAGGCAGACGGTGGCGATCAGCGCGCCCGCGCCCAGCCCGGCGTTGCGCAGCGACCGCCCGGCGGCCAGCGCGGCGTCCCGCTCCTCGGCCGCCGCCACCGTGGCGACCAGCGCGGCGTGCGCCGGGGGCCAGCACTGGTTGCCCACCCCCAGGAACAGTGCGGCCACGGCGAAACCCCAGACCGGCGGAGCTCCGGCGTGCCCGGCCGCGAGCAGCAGCGCCACGCCCAGCACCCGGACCAGCATCGCCGCCGCGACCACCGTCGAGCGGGCGCCCCGGTCGATCCACCGTCCGACGAAAGGCACCGAGACCAGCCCCAGCACCATCCCCGCCGACATCGCCACCCCGGTCGCCGCCGCGCCGAGCCCCAGTACCTTGATGCCGTAGAGCAGCAGGAAGGGCCGCAGCAGGCCGGAGCCGAGCGAGTCCACGACCAGCGCCAGGCCGTAGCGGGGCCCGCCGGAGGCCCGCACCAGCGCGCCGAGCCGCAGCAGGGGCGGACGGTCGGCGGTGCGGGCGGGTGGGTCGGCGGCGGGCGAGCCGGAGCCGGGTACGACGGCGTCGCGGCCGACCGGGGGCCGGATCATCGAGGAGGTCATGCGGTCACCGTCGCGGTCCCGCCCGCCGCCGGTCACGCCGATTGACGGTTGTCGTCAATCGGCGCCGGAACAGCGGTTTCCACCTGCGACGATGTCCGGGTGAGCCTCACCGTCGACATCACCGGCGTCCAGCCGGAGCAGCTGCTGTTCGCGGCCTCGCCGCTGGCCGAGCTGACCGCCATGCTGCACGTCCTCGCCGTGCCCGGACACCACCCCGCCTGGCAGGGCTGGGCGGCCAAGACCCGGACGGCGCTCGACCCCGACCTCGCCGAACGCCTCGCCGAGGCCGAGTTCCTGTGGCGCTCCTCGCGCGCCGACTTCCTGCTGCCCGGCCGCCCCGGCGCCTCCCTGGCCGAGGAGCTGGACACGGTCGACCGGCTCGACGACCACGTCTACGTCGCCGCCGCGCTGACCACCACCTGCGGCAGCGACCGGACGCTCTTCGGACTGCCCTCACCGCTGGCGGACGCCCGGGTCCGGGCCCGTGCCCTCGACCTCGCCCAGGCGCGGGGCCCGCAGCAGGCGTCCTTCGCCGACCGGCTGATGGCCGACCCGGCCTCGGTGCGGGCCCGGGTCCGGCGGACGCTGGAGGACTGCGGACCGGCCTTCTTCGACGCGACCTGGCAGCGCGTCCACCCGCAACTCGCCGCCGACCTGCGGCTCAAGGCCGACCTGATGGCCCGGCGCGGCCTTGCCGACACCCTGGCCTCGGTCTCCGGCTCGGTCGGCCTCGACCCGGCCCGGCGGACCATCGTCGTCGACAAGCTCCAGGACAACCGCGCCGACGCGACCGGCGGCGGCCTGACCTTCGTCCCCACCGTGTTCGGCCGGCCGCACCTGGTCGTCGTGCACGCCCCCGGCTGGCGCCCGGTCATGCAGTACCCGGTCGCCACGGCGGAGGAGCCGGCGCCCGTCCCGATGGAGCTGGTGCGGCTGCGGCTGGACGCCCTCGCGCACCCGGTCCGGCTGCGGTTGCTCCGCACCCTGGCCCGGGGCCCGCACACCACCGGCGAACTCGCCTCGGGCTGGGACCTCAGCGCCCCCGAGGTCTCCCGCCACCTGGCCCTGCTGCGCCGCGCCGGACTGCTGACGACCCGTCGGCGCGGACGCTACGTCCTCTACGAGCTCGACGCATCCACCACGGCCGACCTCGGCCCCGACCTCCTCGACGCGCTGCTGCGCTGACCGGGAGCGGGCGGCCGGTCCGGCCGGCCCCCCCGAGCCCGGCCGGACCGGTCCGCCCCCGGTGTCAGCCGAGGAAGTTCGACCCCCCGGTGCTGCCGAGGCGGTGCTGCTCCTCGATCCGGATCGCGGTCACGTCCGGCCCCGGGGCCCCGTACTGCTGGGTCGAGCCCGCCAGGTCCCGGTTCCGGTCCCCGGCCAGCCACACCCGCCGAGCCACCGACACGATCGTTGCCCACACCCGCTTCATAGCGATCCCCCTGACACCCGAACAAGTACTGCTGATGGCACACAGTAAGCCCGGAACCATGGCCGGAGAACGAATATTGAGCTGAATCTGAGGTTGATCGTCCCGCCTCCCCGGGCGCGGAGCTCCGACGCCGGATCAGGGGCGGTCGGCGGCGGCGGACGAGTGGAGGAACGGGGGCGCGTCTCCCACACTGGAGGGCAGGTCACCCCGGTCGGGGTGCGCGTCCGAAGGGGAGCCCGCCGTGGCTGCTGTGCACAGTGTCCTGTTCATCACCGCCACGGACGGCGATCAGATCTCCAAGGCCTTCGAGGAGGCCCAGCACCTGCCCGGGATCCGCCAGGCCGCCGTGCTGACCCGCTCGGCCGAGGGCATCGTCGAGATGGGCGACAGCTACGTCCACCTCGCGGGTGCCCCGACCGTGCTGACCGGGGCGATCGGGGCGCTGGTGGGCCTGGTCGCCGGGCCGATGGGCTCCTTCCTCGGGATGGCGGCGGGGGCCTGGGTCGGCAGTGCGCTGGAGGGCCACAACATCCAGGAGGCGGGGGCCGGGCTGATCTTCCTGGGCGCGGGCGTCCCCGACGCCAGCAGTCAGCTGATCGTCGAGCTGAAGGAGGAGGACCCCGCGCCGGCCGACGAGCTCGCCGCCCGCCACGGCGCCACGCTGGTGCGCCGTCCGGCGGAGGAGGTCGCCGAGCAGGTGCGGGCGGCGGAGAAGGCGGCGGAGGACTCGCTGCACGGAGAGGTCGAGCTGGCCGAGTCCGAGGACGACGACGATGACGCGGATCTCGGCGACGGCCACGGCGGCCCGGAGAGCGGCAGCGGTCGCACGGACTGACCCGCTCGCTCAGCCGGGGGCCGGTCCCCCCGGCTGCGGGAGTTCCCGCAGCCGGGGGAGCGGGGAGGGCAGCAGCCAGAGGAACGAGGCGGTGGCGCCCGCGACGGCGAGCCACAGCGTCGGCCGCAGGCCGATCGCACCGGCCAGCAGTCCGCCGGCGAGCGAGCCCAGCGGCCGGACGCCGAAGTTGACGGTGCGGTAGGCGCCGGTGACCCGGGAGAGCAGCTCGGGCGGGACGACTGTGGAGAAGATCGATCCGGCGGCGATGTCCAGCCACATCATGCCGATTCCGGAGCCGAACTCGGCGGCGAAGAGCAGCGCGAGGATGGTCGGGGTGGGCCCGTGCGCGGCCGGGATCAGCAGCATGGGCGCCGGGAACACGATCAGGCCGATCAGGAACGTCCGGCCGACGCCCACCCGCCGGGCCACGGCCCCGGCGCTGACCGCGCCCACCACCCCGCCGACCGCCCCCGCGCCGAGGACCGCGCCCAGCAGCCCGGCGCTCAGGTGCAGGGTGCCGATCGCGTAGAGCACGAACAGCGCGTTGGCCATGAAGGTGAAGAAGTTGACGGTCGCGGTGGCGGCCAGCGCGGCCCGCATCACCGAGGAGCCGGCGATGAACCGGCGTCCGGCCGTGAGTCCGCCCCGGCCGCCGGGGGTCGGCGGCGGTTCGGCCGGGGAGATCCGGGACAGGCAGAGCGCCGAGGCGACGAAGGAGAGCGCGTCGGCCAGCAGCGCGAGCGGCGCGGAGAGCAGTTGGACCAGCAGCCCGCCCAGGCCCGGTCCGAGGACCTGCGCCATCGCGCTGCTGCCGCTGACCAGCGAACTGCCTTCGACATAGCGTCCGGCCGGGACCAGCGCCTGGAACAGCGGGGCCCGGCTGACGTCGAAGAGCACGGACAGGGTCCCGGTCGCGAAGGCCACGACGTAGAGCTGGGTCAGCGTCAGGGCGTGCAGGGCGTAGCCGAGCGGCAGGGTGGCGACCAGGGCGGCGCGGCCGAGGTCGGTGGCGATCATCGTCCGGCGCCGCCGGCCCCGGCGGTCGGCCCAGGCGCCCGCGTGCAGCGCGAAGAGCAGGTTGGGCAGCCAGATCGCGGCGGTCAGGAAGCCCATCCGGGTCGCGTCGGCGTGCAGGGTGACGACCGCGATCAGCGGGAGGGCGAGGGCGGAGACCTGGTCGCCGAGCACGGATATGGACTGGCCGGTCCAGTAGCGGCGGAAGGCGGTGTCCAGGAGCAGTTCGGGTATCCACCGGCGGCGGACCGCGGCCCCGGCCGTCGGCCGGGCGGAGGGGTCGACGGCGGTCATGAGTCCTGGCTCCCGGTGGTGTCGGTCCCGCTGAAGCGGCTGGGGAAGGCCAGGTGCACCAGGCTGATGGGCCGTGACCCCTCGGGGCGGAGCCCGGGGTTGACCAGCCGCTCCTGATAGGGCCGCATCAGCTGCTGGAACTGCTCGCCCAGCTCGGTCAGTTCGGCGGCGGTCAGGTACAGCAGCGAGTCGCCGAAGTGCGCCGCCTGCTGCCACTCCGCGGGCTCCCGCGGACGGTCCCGGATCCAGCGCGTGGTGAGGTCGAAGTACAGCCCCGCGATCGCGAGCTGCAGCGCCTCGCTGGCGGCTGCGGCGGCCGGGTCGGCCGGGCCGTCGTCCCAGCTGGTGGTCATCGCGGTGGCCTGCCACGGCTTCTGCCGGCCGCGCCCGCCGCCGGCCTCCTCCACCAGCCCGTACTTGGCGAGCTGGCGCAGGTGGAAGGAGCAGCTGGCGACGCTCTCGCCGATGACCGCCGAGGCCTGGGTGGCCGTCAGCGGGCCCTCCCGGCGCAGTAGTCCGACCAGGGCCATCCGGGTCGGGTGGGCGTAGGCGCGGAGGGCGCGGGGGTCGGTCAGGCGGATGGAGGGCAGCGGTTCCTGCTCGGTCATGATGGAAAGATATCTTTAGAAAGAACCCTTTACAAGCACCGCGGGCGATCGCCGTCGGGCGAAGGCGGTTGATGGCCTCCAGCGGTCCGCCCTAGATTGGCGCGATGAGTGAAGCCCCGGACGTCCCGCCCACCCTGCTGCGCATCATCGGTCCGCCCGCCGTGGGCAAGATGGCCGTCGGGCACGAGATCGCCGCCAGGACCGGGCTGCGGCTGTTCCACAACCACGTGTCGATCGAGCCGGTGCTGCGCTACTTCGACTTCGGGACGCCGCAGTTCCACCGGCTGGTGGGCGGCTTCCGGCGACAGCTGATGGCGGAGGTCGCCGGAAGCGACCTGCCCGGACTGATCTTCACCTATGTGCTCGCCTTCGAGGAGCCCGAGGACCACCGGGCGCTGGAGGAGTACGCGGCCCCGTTCCGGGCGCGCGGCGGCCGGGTGCTGCTGCTCGAACTGGCGGCGAGTCGGACCGAGCGGCTGCGCCGCAACGAGGGCGAACTGCGGCTGGCCGAGAAGCCGTCCAAGCGCGACCTCGCGGCCTCGCGCCGCCATGTGGTGGAGCTGGACGGCGCCCACCGGCTGAACTCCGAGGGCGACTTCGACCACTGGCCGGACTCGGAGTACCTGCGGATCGACAACACCCACCGTTCGGTGGCGGAGGTGGCGGAGCGGACGATCGAGCACTTCGGCCTGGTCCGGGCGGCGGAGAACGGCTGAGTCGACGGATGGGTGCGTCGGTGGCAGGACCCGGGGCGTTGCCCTTACAGGTTGTCAGTGGTCGGCGCGGCCGGGCCGGGACCAGGGTGGGGGACGGTCCGGCAGGACCGTCGTTCCCGTCGGCCGGGGCCCGTGCCTGGGCCCCGGCCGCACCGTTCGAGGCAGGAAGTCACCGCATCATGGCCATAGTGCTGCACGCCGCCGACAGCGCCGATCTGGGCGCCCGCGCCCCCAAGCCGACCACCACCACGCCGGGCCAGGAAGAGGCCGCGCTGACGGTGTGGCAGACGGAGGGCGGCGTCGAGACCGGTATCTGGGAGGCCACCCCCGGCCGCTTCACGGCCGCACGCGCCGGCTACCACGAGGTCTGCCAGATCCTCTCGGGCCGCGCCACCGTCACCGAGACCGGCGGTGAGCCGGTGGAGATCGGTCCGGGCGACACCCTGGTCACCCCGGCCGGCTGGACCGGGGTGTGGCAGGTCCACGAGACGCTGCGCAAGACCTACGTGGTCATGGACGAGGTCACCCCGCAGGGCTGAGCACCACCACGGCGGCGGTGCCGTCCACCTCCAGGACGGCGCCGCCGCCGGTCAGCAGTACCGCGTCCAGCGGCCCCAGGTGCTCCGGCGCGGTGGCGTCGCCGCCACGGAGCACCGCGCCGCCCTCGAACAGGATGGCCAGCACCGTCGGCCCTTCCAGCCGGGTCGTGCCCCTGACGATGTCGACGCGCGCGGTGACCGTGCCCCGACGGGTCATCACATTGAAGTCGACGAGCGCCCCTTCGAGCAGCCGGCAGTCGGTGTCCGCGTCCCCGGAGAAGGCGAACGGCCGGTAGGGCTCGTCGACCACGTGGTCCGTCCCGTCGACGGTCAGCACCATGCCGCCGCCCCGGACGACGGTGATCACCCGGTCGATGCCGGCGAAGACCGAGAACGGTCCGCCCCGGGCCACGTCGGCGAGGCTCACCCGCCAGTGGAACCCGGCCAGGTCCGCGCCCTCGGGAAAGGCCGCGACCTCGCGGGTCACCCCGCCGCCGTTCTTCCACGCGGACGCCGTCCGCTCGCCCGCCCGCAGTACCCGTACCTCTGCCGTCGCCATTGACCGCTCTCCGTTCCGTGCCGTGCCGTGTGGTGCCGTGCCGTGTCTGCGACGTCTGTCGCGGCCTGCGACGGCCATGATCACATGTCGGCCCCGGCCACGGGGGGCGCCGGGGCGGGGGAGAGGGCCTCGCCGGTGCCGAACAGGGGGCCGAGGACCAGGCCCGCCGCGCCGAGGGCGACCGCCTGCCGACCCGCCCCGGCCACCGAGACCGCCACCTGCTGCCAGTCCGGGTCCGGCAGCCGCTCGCCCAGCAGCGCGGTGATCCGGGTGCGGTAGAGCTCGGGCGCGGCCAGGACGGCCCGGCCGCCGAGGACCACCTCGTCCAGGTCCAGCAGCCGGACCAGGTTGGCGATGCCCTCGCCGAGGAGGTCGGCGGCGCGGTCCGGCGCCCCGGCGTCCAGCGCGGCCAGGCACAGGGCCTCCAGGCAGCCCAGGTTGCCGCAGGCGCAGCGCGGGCCGCGCGGGTCGAGGACCTGGTGGCCGAACTCGCCGGCGTTGGTGCGGGCCCCGCGCTGCACCCGGCCGCCGAGGACCAGCCCGGCGCCCAGCCCGTCGTCCAGGTAGACGAAGGCGCGGTCGGGCGATCCTGGCTGGCTGAGCACGCCGGCGGTGGTGTTCTTGTCCAGGGCGACGGGCAGGCCGAGCCGGGCGCCGAGCTCCGGTCCCAGCGCCGCGCCCGCCCAGCCGGGCCGTCCGGTGACCCGGTGCAGCACGCCGGCCCGCTGGTCCAGCGGTCCTGGGCAGGCCAGGCCGACGCCCAGCACCCGCTCGCGCTCGACCCCGGCGAGCAGGCCGTCGACGAGCTCGGCGAGCCGGTCCAGGATGTGGTCGGGGGTGATGTCCGGGCCGATCGCCAGCGCGGCGGATCCGGCGACCCGGCCGTCGAGGTCGACCAGCAGCGCGGTCACCCCGCTGCGGTGCAGGTGGGCGCCGACGGCCCAGCGGGCCTGCGGGACCAGCCGGAGCAGGGTGCGGGGCTTGCCGCCGGTCGGCAGGGCCTGCCCGGCCCGGGTGACCAGGCCCTCCTCGGCCAGCCGCTTCACGATCTTGCTGATCGCCTGGGCGGTGAGCCCGGTCGCGGCGGCGAGTTCCACCTGGCTGGTCTCGCCCGCGCCGCGGATCGCCCCGAGGACGGCGGCGGTGTTGTGGTCGCGCAGGGCGGTGAGGTTGGCCATGGACTCCAGTATGGCGCAGCTTGCCACTTTCTCCACACTGTTGTTTTACTGGGGGCATGGCTACTCCTCCTTCTTCCAGCCCCGCTCCGCTGCGGGTCGGCCTGATCGGCTACGGCCTGGCCGGCTCCGTCTTCCACGCGCCGCTGATCGCCGCCACCCCGGACCTGGAGCTGACCGCGGTCGTCACCGGTGACCCCGGGCGCCGGGCGCAGGCGCTGCGCGAGCACCCCGGCGTGCGGGTGGTGGACGACGCGGCCGAACTGCCGACCCTCGGCCTCGACCTGGTCGTCGTCGCCTCGCCCAACCGGTTCCACGTCCCGCAGGCGACCGCGGCGCTGGAGGCCGGCCTGGCGGTGGTCGTGGACAAGCCGCTGGCGGCCTCCGCGGCCGAGGCGCGCACCCTGGCGGCCCTCGCCGAGCGGCGCGGCCTGCTGCTGAGCGCCTTCCAGAACCGGCGCTGGGACGGTGACTTCCGCACGGTCGCCGAACTCGTCAGCACCGGCAAGCTGGGCACGGTGCACCGGTTCGAGTCCCGGTTCGAGCGCTGGCGCCCGCAGCTCAAGGGCGGCTGGCGCGAGCTGGGCGACCCGGCCGAGGCCGGCGGGCTGCTCTACGACCTGGGCAGCCACCTGGTCGACCAGGCGCTGACCCTGTTCGGTCCGGTCGCCGAGGTCTACGCCGAACTGGACGCCCGCCGGGCGGGCGCGCAGACCGACGACGACGCCTTCCTCGCCCTGCGCCACGTCGGCGGCGTCCGCTCGCACCTGTGGATGAGCGCGGTCGCCGGCGACCCGGGCCCCCGGTTCCGGGTCCTCGGCAGCGAGGCCGCGTACGTCTGCCACGGGCTCGACGGGCAGGAGGCCGCGCTGAAGGCCGGCGGCTCCCCGACCGCTCCGGACTGGGGCACGACCCCGCCGGAGGGCTACGGGCTGCTGGGCGCCGACGACCGGCTCGCGCCCCATCCGACCGAGCGCGGCGCCTACCAGGACTACTACGCCGCCGTCGCCGAGGCGCTGCGCGGCCGGGGACCGGTGCCGGTGACCGCCGAGGAGGCGGCGGTGGCGCTCACCGTCCTGGAGGCCGCGCGCCGCTCGGCCGCCGAGCAGCGGGTGGTGGCCCTGTGACGGCCGAACAGCCGCCGACCTCCGCCGAGTTGGAGGCCGAGGAGCAGCGGCTGCTGCTGCCGCGCCTCGACAACGACGACGCCTGGCGGCTCGGCTGCCTGACGGTCGCCCTCGCCCGCGAACGGGGCCACGCGGTCACCGTCGACATCCGGCGCGGCGAGCAGCAGCTGTTCCACTGCGCGCTGCCCGGCACCACTCCGGAGAACGACGCCTGGATCGAGCGGAAGACCGCCGTGGTCCGCCGCTTCGACGCGAGCTCCTACCGGGTCGGGCAGCGCTTCCGGGACCGGGGCGTCAGCTTCGAGGAGGGCTCCCGGCTGGACCCCGCCCGCTTCGCGGCGCACGGCGGGGCGTTCCCGCTGCGCGTCCGCGACGTCGGCCCGGTCGGGACGTTCGCGGTCTCCGGGCTGCCGCAGCTCGCCGACCACCGGCTGGTGGTCGAGGCGCTGGGACTGTTCCTGGCCGAGCCGGCGGCGGCCGACGGCGGGGAGCGGGGCCTAGCCGGCCGGGGCGTCGAGCCGGGCGGCGACCAGCAGTTCACAGCCGGTCGCCGCGCGGACCTCGTCCACGGTGACCCCCGGGGCGAGCTCCACCAGCCGCAGGCCCGCCGGGGTGACGTCGAGGACGGCCAGGTCGGTCACCACCCGGTCGACCACGGACTGTCCGGTCAGCGGCAGGGTGCAGCACTCCAGCAGCTTCGGGCTGCCGTCCTTCGCGGTGTGCTCCATCACCACCACGACCCGGCGGGCCCCGTGGACCAGGTCCATCGCCCCGCCCATGCCCTTGACCAGCCTGCCGGGGATCGTCCAGTTGGCCAGGTCGCCCCCGGCCGAGACCTGCATCGCGCCCAGCACGGTGACGTCCACCCGCCCGCTGCGGACCATGCCGAAGGAGGCGGCCGAGTCGAAGCAGGACGCGCCGGGGCGCAGCGTCACCGTCTCCTTGCCGGCGTTGACCAGGTCGGGGTGGGCCTCGCCCGGGTACGGGTAGGGGCCGACGCCGAGGATGCCGTTCTCCGAGTGCAGGACCACCTCCACCCCGGGCGGCAGGTGGCTCGGGATCAGCGTCGGCAGGCCGATGCCGAGGTTCACGTACTGGCCGTCGCGGAGTTCGGCGGCGGCGCGGGCGGCGAGCCGGTCACGGGTGAGCGGTGGCACGGTTCAGTCCTTCCTGGGCGTGGTCGTGGTGCGCTCGATGCGCTTGTCGCCGGGGTCGGCGCGGACGATCCGGTCGACGTGGATGCCGGGCAGGTGCACGGCGTCCGGCGGGATCTCCCCGGGCTCGACGATCCGCTCCGCCTCGACCAGCGTGGTCCGCCCGGCCATCGCCGCCAGCGGGTTGAAGTTGCGGGCGGCGGCGTGGAAGACCAGGTTGCCGTGACGGTCCGCCAGTTCGGCCCGGACCAGGGCGAAGTCCGTGCCGATCGCCTCCTCCAGCAGGTAGCGGCGACCGCCGAAGACGCGGACCTCCTTGGCCGGAGAGGCCAGCGCCACCGCGCCGTCGGCGGCGTATCGCCAGGGCAGGCCGCCGGCCTCGACCTGGGTGCCGACACCGGCCGGGGTGAAGAACGCCGGGATGCCGCAGCCGCCCGCCCGCAGCCGCTCCGCGAGCGTGCCCTGCGGGGTGAGCTCCACCTCCAGCTCCCCGCTCAGGTACTGCCGGGCGAACTCCTTGTTCTCGCCGACGTAGGACGAGGTCATCCGGCTGATCCGGCCGGCCCGCAGCAGCAGCCCCAGCCCCCAGTCGTCGACCCCGCAGTTGTTCGACACCACCCGGAGCCCGCCGGTCCCGGCCTCCGCCAGGGCCGCGATCAGCGTCGAGGGGATGCCGCAGAGGCCGAAGCCGCCGACGGCGAGTGACGCCCCGTCGGGAATGTCGGCCACCGCCTCGGCGACCGAGCCCACCACCTTGTCCATAACGTTCTCGCCTGTGCCTTCCACGCGTCCCGGCTGTGCCCCGCCGTCCCTCGGCGGGGTGTGCCCACCCTTGCTGCGGCGGCGCTGTGCGGTCCATGTGCGCCGGACACATGGGCGCGCCGGTAGGAACGGTTGCCCACCACATGTCCAGCCCGGTGCCGTGCTCCTACGGTTCGAGCAACCAAAACCACCCAGGCCGGGCCGCACCCGGGCGCCGAGCAGCACCGGCGTCCTGGGGCTCCACGAGAGGGCCAACCATGAAGCCGAACACCAGCACCGCCGCCACCGCCGCCGGCCGGGGCAGACTGCTCCCGCCGCTGGCCCTGGTCACTGCCGCAGGACTCCTGCTCGCCGGCTGCGCCTCGGCCGGGACCGCGGGCACCGCCGCCGGGGGCCCGGCCTCCGCGACCGCGCCGGTGAAGGTCGGGCTGATCTACTCCAGGACCGGCCCGCTCGCCGCCTACGGGCTCCAGTACCAGCAGGGCTTCGAGGCCGGGCTCGCCTACGCCACCGGCGGCAGCGGCAAGGTGGACGGGCACCGGATCGAGGTCACCGAGGACGACGACACCGGCAGCCCGACCACCGCCGTCGCCGACGCCAAGGACCTGATCGGCAAGGGCTACAAGGTCCTGGCCGGCACCGTCGACTCCGGCATCGCGGTGCAGCTGGCCCCGCTCGCCGCACAGAACCAGGTGCTCTACATCAGCGGCCCGGCCGCCGCCGACGCGATCACCGGCAGCAACAAGTACACCTTCCGCTCCGGACGGCAGAGCTACCAGGACGTCGCCGCCGCCGGCAGCCTGGTCGGCGACCCCGCCGGGAAGAAGATCCTGGTCCTCAGCCAGGACTCGGCCTTCGGCCAGGCCAACGTCGCCGCCGTCAAGGAGGTCCTCGGCGCCAAGGGCGCCACGATCAGCTCGGTGCTGGTCCCGCCCAGCGCGACCGACCTCACCTCCTACGCCCAGCAGGTCAAGTCCGCCGCGCCGGACCTGGTCTACGTGGCCTGGGCCGGGGCCAACGCCCCCGCCCTGTGGACCGCGCTGGACCAGCAGGGCGTGGTCGGCTCGGTCAAGGTGGTCACCGGCCTGGCCGGCGTCGCCTCCTACCCGCTGTTCGGCGACGCGGGCAGCAAGGTCTCCTTCATCGCCCACTACTTCCCGGGCGCCGGCGGCGACAACCCGGTCGAGACCGCGATGATCAACGGCATCACCAAGGCCGGCGGCACCCCCGACCTGTTCTCCCCGGACGGCTTCACCGCCGCGCAGATGATCGTGCACGCGCTGCAGTCCAGCACCACCAGCACCGCGACCATGGTCGGCGCGCTGGAGGGCTGGAGCTTCGACGGCCCCAAGGGACCCGAGCAGATCCGTGCCGCCGACCACGCGCTGCTCCAGCCGAGGTTCCAGGCGACCCTGGTCGGCACCGGCGCCGCTGCCAAGCCGCAGCTGGTCGCCACCCTGACGGCCGCTCAGGTGGCCCCGCCCACCGTGACCATGGCGGGCTGAGCCGATGAGCACCCCCACCCCGACCGGCGGCCGCGGGCCCGCGACGGTCGAGGCCGAGGACCCGGGTGCGGGGACGGCGGCCACGGCCGTCCCCGCACCCGTGCTCCGACTCGCCTCCCTGGGCTGGCAGGTCGGCGGCGCGACCATTCTCGACGAGGTCACGTTCGACGTCCGCGAGGGCGAGTTCCTGGCCTTCATCGGACCCAACGGGGCCGGCAAGACCTCGCTGTTCAACCTGATCAGCGGGCTCAACCGGGCCACCCGGGGCAGCATCGCGCTGGACGGCACCGACATCACCGCGCTGCCGCCGCACGCCCGCGCCCGGCGCGGCCTCGGCCGGACCTTCCAGACCTCCAGCCTCTGGCCCGGGATGACCGTCGCCGACCACGTCCGGCTGGCCGCGCAGGCCGCGGGCGGCGGCTCCTACAGCCTGTGGCGGCGCGCCCGTCCCTACACCGGGGAGACCGCCCGCACCCTGGAGCGCACCGGCCTCGCCCACCGCGCCGACACCCCGGCCGGCGCCCTCTCGCACGGCGAGAAGCGCAAGCTCGAACTGGCGGTGCTGCTGGTCGGCGACCCCCGGGTGATGCTGCTGGACGAGCCGATGGCCGGCGTCAGCGCCGAGGAGGTCCCCGCGCTCACCGAGCTGATCCGCTCGCTCCACCGCGACGAGGGCCGGACCGTGCTGATGGTCGAACACCACATGGACGTCCTGCTCGGACTCGCCGACCGGCTCGCCGTGATGCACCACGGGACGCTGCTGGCGCTGGACACCCCGGAGGCCGTCACCGCCGACGAGACCGTCCAGTCCGCGTACCTGGGGGAGGCCCTGTGACCGCCGAACCCCTGCTGCGCGTCCGCGACCTCCGGGTGGTCATCGGCGGCCGGCACATCCTGCACGGCGTCGGCTTCGACGTCGCCGCGAGCGGGGTGACCGCACTGCTCGGGCGCAACGGCGCGGGCAAGACCACCACCGTGCGCGGCATCCTCGGACTGGTGCCCCGGACCGGCAGCATCCGGTTCGACGGCGCGGAGACCGTCGGCCTCCCCACCCACGCCCTGGTGCGCCGGGGCATCGGCTACGTGCCGGAGGACCGGGGCGTCTTCGCCGGGCTCACCGTCGCCGAGAACCTCCGCCTCGCGGAGCGGTCCGGACCGGGCGAGGCCGCCGAGCCCGACTACGCGCTGGTGCACGAGCTGTTCCCGGAGCTCAGGCAGCGCGCCCGGCAGGCCGCCGGGACGCTCTCCGGCGGCCAGCAGCAGATGGTCGCCATCGCCCGGACCCTGCTCAACGGCAACCGCCTGATCATCGCCGACGAGCCCACCAAGGGCCTCGCCCCGCGCATCGTGACCGAGGTCGCGGTCGCGCTGGAGCGCGCCGCCGAGGCGGTGCCGGTGCTGCTGGTCGAACAGAACCTGGCGCTGGTCCGCCGGCTCGCCGCCGACTGCGTGGTCCTCGCCGACGGGCGCACCGCGCACACCGGCCCCGCCGCCGAGCTCCTCGCCGACGCCTCCGCCGCCCGCACCCTGCTCGGCGTCGGCCGGAGCACCCCGCTCCGACCTGCGGCGGAACCCGCAGCGGTGGAACTGTCAGTGACGGCGGCCATACCTGACCCCACGTCAACCCACTCCCCCCGACCGACCGGCACCCCCCGGGCAGGAGGTCTCTGATGTCCGTCCTCGTACTGCTCACCCTCACCGGACTCGGCCTCGGCGCGCTGTACTTCCTCGTCGCCTCCGGCCTCTCGCTCATCTTCGGGCTGATGGACGTGCTGAACTTCGCCCACGGCGCGCTGCTCGCCGTCGGCGCCTACGCCACCTGGTGGGCCGCCTCCCGGGGCAGCGGCTTCGTCCTCGCCGTGCTCTTCGGCACGGCCGTCGGCACCGCCGCCGCCGTGCTGCTGGAACTCGGCCTGATCCGCCGGCTCTACGCCAGGCCCCGCGAACAGGTGCTGGTCACCGTCGGCGTCGGCCTCGCCGTGCCCGCGCTGCTCTCCGCGATCTGGGGCTCCGACGCCCGCACCTTCCCCACCCCGGCCGCGCTGGCCGGCACCGTCCGCGTCCTCGGCGCGGTGATACCGGTCAACCGGCTGCTGCTGATCGGCGCGGCGGTGCTGGTCCTGGCCGGACTCGAACTCTTCCTCGGGCGCACCCGCTTCGGCCTGGTCGTCCGGGCCGGCGTCGAGGACCGCGCCATGGTCACCGCCCTCGGCATCGACGTCCGCAGGGCGTTCACCCTGGTCTTCGCCCTCGGCGGGGCCGCCGCCGCCCTCGCCGGGGCGCTCGGCGGCGTCTACTTCGGCGAGGTCGACCCCGGCCAGGGCAGCTCGCTGCTGATCTTCGCCTTCGTGGTGGTGGTGATGGGCGGCATGGGCTCCGTGCGCGGCGCCGCGCTCGCCTCCGTCGTCGTCGGCCTGGTCCAGCAGTTCGCCAACTACTACACCACCGGCGGCCTCGGCGACCTCTCCGTGGTCGTGCTGCTCGCCGCCCTGCTGCTGCTCCGGCCGCGCGGACTGACCGGGAGGCTCGCTTGAACTCCACCGCCCTGCACCCGCCCACCACCCCGGCCCCGCGCCGACCGCCGCCCGCGCCGACCGCCGCGCCCTGCTGCGCCGGAGCGGACGCTACTGGCCGGCCGCCGTCCTGCTGCTGCTGGTCGTCGCCCCCTACAGCGCGCTGCCGCTGCCCGGCCTGCTCGACGGTCCGGTCGGCAGCCCCGGCAACCTCCAACTGCTGGCCCTGTGCCTGGTCTTCGGCGCCCTCGCCACCGGCTACGACCTGCTGCTCGGCCGCACCGGACTGCTCTCCTTCGGCCACGCCCTCTACTTCGCGGCCGGCACCTACGCCACCAACACCCTGATGCTGGAGTCCGGCCTGGGCTTCTGGCCCGCCGCCCTGCTCGGCCTCGCCTTCGGGACGCTGCTCGCCGCCCTGCTCGGCTCGGTCAGCCTCCGGGTCAGCGGCATCGGCTTCTCCATGGTCACCCTGGCCTTCGCCCAGGCCGGGTCGATCCTGGTGAACCGCGACCCCGGCGGCGTCACCGGCGGCGAGGAGGGCCGCGCCGCCCAGGGCCTGCCCGGCGCCTTCGTCGGCATCGACCACACCGCCAACCTCTACTGGGTGGCCCTCGGCTACCTGGTGCTGACCCTCGCCGCCGTCCACTGGGCGGTCCGCTCGCCCACCGGCCGGGTCTGGGAGGGCATCAAGGAGAACGAACGCCGGGTCGAGGTGCTGGGGCTGCGCCCCTACGGCTACAAGCTCGTGGCCTTCACCCTGGCCGGGGCGCTGGCCGCGCTCGGCGGCGTGGTCTACCTGCTGCTCACCGGCGGCGCGACCCCGCAGACCACCACCTCGGACTTCACCCTGTCGCTGCTGGTGATGGTCGTTCTCGGCGGCTCCGGCAGCCGTTGGGGGCCGATGGTCGGCGGGATCCTCTACACCTGGGCGCAGCAGCGGCTCACCGACCTGGCCGGCACCGGCGCCGTCGCCGGGCTGCCGGCGGTGCTGCGGGTGCCGCTGTCGCAGCCGCTGTTCCTGCTCGGCGCCCTCTTCGTGCTGATCGTGTACGCCCTCCCCGGGGGCGTGGTACGACTTCCGGAACACATCCGCGCGGTCCGCGCCGCCCGGCGGGAACAGCGTCAGCAGCGGGTCGAGCAGAGAGGGAGGACAGCGGCATGACCGACCACCAGGAGATCCGGGTCCCCGTCGACGGCGGCGAACTGACCGCGCTGCGCTGGCCCGCGACCCGGGCGGACGCCCCGGTGGTGCTGGCGCTGCACGGCGTCACCGCCAACGCCCTGTCCTGGGGCCGGGTCGCCGACGCGCTGGCCGGACGGGCCACCCTGATCGCCCCCGACCTGCGCGGCCGGGCCGGCAGCAGGGCCGTCGCCGGCCCGTTCGGGATCGGGGTGCACGCCGACGACGTCGCCGCGCTGGCCACGGCGCTGCGCCTGCCGGCCGTGGTCCTCACCGGCCATTCGATGGGCGCCTTCGTCGCCGCGACGGCCGCCGTCCGCCACCCGCAGCTGGCGGACCGGCTGCTGCTGGTCGACGGCGGGGTCGGCTTCCCGCGTCCGGCCGGGGTCGACCCGGACGAGCTGATCACCGCCGTGATCGGCCCGGCGATGACCCGGCTGTCGATGACCTTCCCGGACCGCGCGGCCTACCGGACCTTCTGGCGGCGGCATCCCGCCTTCGCCGACGACTGGTCGGACTGGGCCGACGCCTACATCCAGCGGGACCTCACCGGCACCGAGCCGGAGCTCCGCTCGACCTGTCGGCTGGACGCGGTGCGGGCCGACAGCGTCGACCTGTTCGACAGCGAGGAGGTGCTGGGCGCCGTGCACCGGCTGCCCTGCCCGGCCCGACTGCTCCGGGCCGAACGCGGCCTGATGGACGAGGCCCAGGGGCTGTACGACCCGAAGCGACTGGAGGCGGCGGCGCTCGACCCGGACCGGCTCGCCGTCGAGCTCGTCCCCGACACCAACCACTACAGCATCCTGATCGGCGAGCGCGGCGCCCGCACGGTCGCCGACCGGCTGCTGGCCGCCGCCCGGTGAAGTGGCCTCAGGCCAGTTGCGGGGTGTTCCGCCGCAGGCCCCTGCGGTCGTAGCGGAGGCCATGAGACTTCCCGGGGCCTCTGGGGCACCGGAACATGCTGATATCGGACACCCCGACCACAGGCTCAGTTCGTGGACGGACCCGGGCGCGACACCGGTTCCGCCCGGCGCTGCGCCGATGCGGCGAATGCCGCGCAGCCGTCGTGACGGAACCGTGGGCTGCTGGTCGGCACTGGCGGACCCCGTCGCGGCCGACGAGGGCCTCGGGGCCGGGGCGCTGTGCCCGAGTCGACAGATTGCCCCAGTCAGGATCGGGTAGCAGGTCGGCAGCCGACCGAGAAGGAGTTCGCGTATGAGTTCGCCCGACGTGCCCGCCGAGAACGAGACGCCGCAGCCCCAACCCAGGCCACCGGCTCCGGAGCAGGGCTTCTGGGCGGAGTGGTGGGACGCCGTGTCTCCTCGCACGGTCGCCCTGCTGTTCGGGGTGCTCCTGCTCCAGCTCGCGTTCATCCTGTCCTACGTGGGCGCCTTCCACTCCCCGCAGCCGCACCGGATACCCGTCGCCGTGGTCGCCCCGGCGCAGGTCTCGGCCCGGACCGTCGACCAGCTGAACGCGATCGGGTCGAACCCGGTGAAAGCGACCGCCGTCGCCGACCAGGCCCTGGCCGAACAGCAGATCCGCGACGACGACACCTCGGCCGCGTTCATCGTCGATCCGACGTCCAACACCGACACACTGCTCGTGTCCTCGGCCGGAGGCACCTCGGTCTCGGGGGCGGTCACCACCGTGCTCACCCAGGTCGACGCCGCGCAGCACCGCTCCCTGACGGTGCGGGACATCGTGCCCCTGCAGCCCGGCGACGGGCGCGGCCTGACCGGGTTCTACCTGGTCATCGGCTGGATCGTCGGCGGCTATCTGGTGGCTGCGCTGCTCGGCGTCGCCAAGGGAGTCCGGCCGGCCACACCGCGCCGCGCGTATTTCCGCCTCGCCGCAGTCGTCCCGTACGCCGTCCTGTCGGGACTGGGCGGCGCGTTCGTCGTCGACCAGCTCCTGGGCGCCCTCACCGGCCACTTCCTCGCCCTGTGGCTGCTCGGCGCGCTCCTGGTCGCCTCCTCGGCCACCGTCACCATGGCCTTCCAGATGCTCTTCGGCGTGCTGGGCATCGGGGTGACCGTGCTGGTGTTCGTGATCCTCGGCAACCCGTCCGCCGGCGGCGCCTACCAGCCCACCCTGTTGCCGCCGTTCTGGCGGGCGCTGAGCGGCGCCCTGCCCAACGGGGCCGGTACGGACGCGGTCCGACGGATCGTCTACTTCGGCGCCGACGGCATCACCGGTCATCTGATCGTCATCGCGGTCTACATCCTCGGCGGCGCGGTGATCGCCGCAGCAGGCTCGCACCTGCAGCACCACCGGCTCCGCCGGCGCGGCGAAACCGCTTCGCCGACCGGCGAGTTCGACACCGACACGGCCGTCGCCTGACGGCTCGCCCGGCCGGCCGTGGCGCGGTGACCACGGCCGGCCGCCACGGGGCGCGCCGCGACGAGTCCTTGAGCCGCTCGTCAGGCTTCGCCTAGAGTGCGGTCGCGAGGGAGGGAGCACGGATGGCGGACGGGTTCGCGGAGTTCATGCGGACGGCGACGGGGCACACGCCCTACGGGTACCAGGCCGCGCTGGCGGCCGACGGGCTTCCCGAGTACCTGGAAGCGCCGTCGGGGGCGGGCAAGACCGCCGCCGCCGTACTGCCCTGGCTCTACCGGCGGCAGGTCGCCGCAACCGGGGTGACGCCGCGTCGGCTGGTCCACGTGCTGCCCGCGCACAGCCTGGCCCACGGCACGGCCGTGCGGATCGGGGAGTGGCTGCGGCGGCTCGGGCTCGCCGACGAGGTCGGGCTGCACCTGGTCGCGGGCGCGGCGGCGTCCGGGGGAGCCTGGCGGCGGCGTCCCGAGCAGAGCGCGATCCTGGTCGGCACGGCCGACGCGCTGCTCAGCCGGGCGCTGATGCGCGGCTTCGCCGACTGGCGCGGGATGGAGGCGGTGTCCTTCGCGCTGCTGCACACCGACACCCAGTGGGTCTTCGACGAGATGCACCTGCTCGGACCGGCACGGCAGACCGGCATCCGGCTCCAGCAGCTCCGCGACGAGCTCGGCACGGTCGCGCCCACGCGCACCATGTGGATGTGCTCGACCCGGACGGGTGGCGGGATCGGGGACGACGAGGAGGCGCTGCAGGCGCGGCTGGGCGCGGAGCGGCGGGTCGAACGGCTGCGACCCGACCCCGCCCGGTACCTGCCGGAGCTCGCTCGGTCGCTGGTCGCGGCGCACGTCCCCGGCACGCGGAGCATCGCCGTCCTCAACACCGCCGAGCGGGCGCGGGCGCTGTACCGGGAGCTGCGGGCGACCGCGCCCGGACGCGAGGTGCGCCTGCTGCACCGGGGGTTCCGGGCCGGGGAGCGCCCCGTCGTCACGGAGGGACCGGCCGACCTGATCCTGGTCGCCACCCCGGCGCTGGAGGCCGGGACCGACCTCTCGGCGCGGACGCTGCTGACCGAACTCGCCCCCTGGGCGTCGATCGTGCAGCGGGCCGGCCGCTGCAACCGCCACGGCGAGGAGCCCGACGGCGGGCGGCTGCTGTGGTGCCCGCCGCCGGGAGCGGACGGCGGCGGCGACCGGGTCGCCGAGTGGTTGACGGAGCGTGAGGGGAGGGCGGTGAGCACGGGGGAGTTCTTCGAGGCGTCGGTCGCCGAGCCCTCCCCGCCCGCGCCCCCGCTGCGGCGGGCGGACCTGCTCGACCTCTTCGACACCAGCCGCGAGCCGGACGGCACCGGCGTCGCCGGTTGGATCCTCGGGCCCGCCGAGGGCGACGCCCTGGTGGCCTGGCGCCGTTGGGAGCAGGGCGCGCCCGGCGAGGAGGAGCCCGACCCGGGTGCCGACGAGCTCTGCCCGGTGCCGCTCGCCGACCTGCCCGAGCTGCTCGACGGCCGCGCCTGGACCCGGGACCGCCGGGACCACCGGTGGCGGCCCGCCGACGCCGGCGACCTGCGTCCCGGGGCGGTCCTGCTGCTCGACGCCGGGCTCGGCGGCTACCTGCAGGACGAGGGCTGGGCCCCCGACAGCCGGACGCCGGTCGTGCCCTGCGGTGCGATCGCGGAACCCGGGTCCGCTGCCACGGCCCGGCAGCTCTTCGCCTGCACCAGCTGGGTGAGCCTCGACCAGCACCTGATGGAGACCGAGGAGGAGGCCGAGCGGCTGGTCACGGCGCTGACCGGCGTCTCGGCGGCCCACCGGGCGGCCGTCGCCCGGGCCGCGCGCTACCACGACCTGGGCAAGTGCCACCCGGCGTTCCAGGAGATGCTGCGCTCCGGCGGCGGCGACCCGCCGCCCGGCCTGCTGGCGAAGTCCAAGGCGCCCCACAACGGCATCGGCAACAGCCGGGCCCACTTCCGCCACGAACTGGTCAGCGCCCTGATCCTGCTGGGCGAGGAGCAGCCCGACGGCGGCGGCGAGCCGGACCACCGGCTGGTGGCGTACCTCGCCGCCGCCCACCACGGCCAGCTGCGGATCGCGCCGCACCGCCGTCCGGAGGAGGCAGCGCAGCTGCTGGGCGTCCGCGACGGGGACCGCACACCCCCGATCGAGCTCTCCACCGGCGAGCGGTTCCGCGCGCGGACCCTGAGCACGGCGGCGTTCCGCACCGCCGGGCCGGGATCCTGGACGGAACAGGCCCTGGCCCTCCGCGACCGGGAGGACCTGGGACCGTTCCGCCTCGCCTACCTGGAGACCCTGGTCCGGGTCGCGGACTGGCGCTCCAGCGCCCGCCACGACGGTCCGGTGCCGCCGCTGCTGCTGCCGCCCGGCTAGTCAGCGGGGGTCGAGTCCCGCCAGCATCTCCGGCAGCTCCCCGCTGTGGACGACCCCGAGGGTCTTCGTGGCGCGGGTGAGCGCGACATAGAGGTCGTTCACGCCGCGGCTGTGCGCCGCGAGGATCTCCGTGGGCTCGACGACCAGGACCGAGTCGAACTCCAGCCCCTTGGACTGGGCGGCCGTCATCAGCACCACCGGCGAGTCCAGCGCCGACGGCCCGTCCGCGACCGTGACCCCCTCCAACCCGGCCAGCAGGTCGATCAGTCCGGCCGGGAACCCGGGGGCGTGGATGATCGCCATCCGGCGGCCGTCCAGCGCCGCGACCTCCCGCTCGACGGCGGTGCGCAGCGCCGGCCCCCGGTCGTCCCCGGGGATCCGGAGGCTCCACGGGCGGCTGCCGCCCTCGCGCACCGCGCTGGGCGCGGTGAGTGCCGGGCCGACCGCCCGCAGGACGCCCTCGGTGACCCGCATGATCTCGGCCGGGGTCCGGTAGTTGACGGTGAGTTCGACCGTGCGCCAGCGCCCCGCCGTGTACTCCTCCAGCGCCTCGCTCCAGGCGTTCAGCCCGGCCGGGGCGCCGGTCTGCGCCAGGTCGCCCACGATGGTCATGGAGCGGCCGGGGCAGTGACGGGTCAGCAGCCGCCAGTCCATGGGGGAGAGTTCCTGTGCCTCGTCCACGATCACGTGGCCGAAGGCCCAGGTCCGGTCCTCGGTCGCGCGCTCGGACAGGGGGCGGAGCGACTCGTCGCCCCGGTACTGGCGGGCCAGCATCTCCGCGTCCATCTCCACCAGGCCCACGCCGAAGTCGTCGAGGACGATCTTGGCGAACTCCAGCTCGGCGGCGTCCGGTCCGCCCCGGTGGGCGGTGTCGCTGCCGGGGAGCGGACCGAGCAGCTCGGCGGCCTCGTCGAGCAGCGGCACGTCGGCCACGGTCCAGGCGGGCGCGGGAACGGTTGACGTCGCGGTTGCAGTCGCGGCCGCCGCATCCGTGTCCGGCAGTTCGCGCAGCAGCGCGGCGCGCTCGGCACCGGTGAAGCCCGGCATGGCCCGCGCCAGCCGTTCGGGGGAGGCCAACAGGGTGGTGAGCAACTGCTCCGGGCTCAGCAGCGGCCACAGCCGGTCGGCCGCGGCCTGGAGCTCGGGCTCGCCGACGAGCGCGTCGGCGAGGTCCGCCACGTCGTCCAGGTGCATCCGGGAGCCCGGGTCCTTGGCGTCCCGGTCCCTGGCGATCCGCAGGGCCAGCTCCGAGGAGAGCCGCTCGACCAGGTCGGCCCGCGCCTGGTTGTGCGGTTCGCGGCTGCGGTGCGCGGCGGCGTGGGCCCGTTCGCACAGGGCCCGGCTCAGCTCCAGCTCCAGGTGGTAGGGCGAGCTCTTGCCGACGGTGATGGTCCAGGACTCCTCCGGCAGCTCGCGCAGGCCGTCCAGCGCGGCGGCGAGCACCCCGGCCATCCGGACGTCGCCCTTGACGGCCGCGGCCTCGGGCGTGTCCGTGCCGGTCGGGGTGACGCCGGGGAAGAGCGCGCCGATGCTGCTGAGCACGACCTCGCTCTCGCCGAGCGCGGGGAGCACCTGGTCGATGTAGCGGAGGAAGGTCGTGTTCGGCCCGATGACCAGCACGCCGCTCTTGGCCAGCCGGTCGCGGTGGGTGTAGAGGAGGTAGGCGGCGCGGTGCAGCGCGACCACGGTCTTGCCGGTGCCCGGGCCGCCCTGGACCACCAGCACGCCGCCGAGTTCGGAGCGGATGACCCGGTCCTGCTCGGCCTGGATGGTGGAGACGATGTCGCCCATCCGCCCGGTGCGGGCCGCCGTCAGCGAGGCGAGCAGCGCGGTCTCCCCGCTCAGCTCGGAGCTGTCCCGGCCCTCCAGGGCGTTCAGGCCGAAGGCGTCGTCGTCGAAGTCGACGACGGTGCGGCCCTTGCTGCGCAGGTGCCGTCGTGCCGCCACGGCGCCGGGGGCGGCCGGCGTCGCGCGGTAGAACGGCTCGGCGGCGGAGGCCCGCCAGTCGGTGAGCAGCGGCTCGTGCTCCTCGTCGGCCAGGGCGATCCGGCCGATGTACTGGCGCTCGCCGTCGGCGCTGTCGATCCGTCCGAAGCAGAGCCCGTACTCGGCGGCGTGCAGTTCCGACAACCGGCGGGTGTGGTGGATTTCGAGCGTGTCGCGCTCCATGCGGGACTGGCTCGTTCCGCCTTTGTCCTGGAGGTGGATCTCGCGCAGTCGGGCGGTGGCGAGTTCGCGCTGGGCGTCGAGCCGCTGGTACAGCCTGCCGACGTACTCGTTCTCCGCGCGCAGCTCCCCGGCCCGCCAGGTGTCGGAGGCTTCGGCAGGGCCCGTTGAATCGATTTCGGACGATGACGATGACGATGACGCGGCGACCACGGTTGCTCCATTGACTAGAAAGAATTGGGCCGGGGCAGACGTGCGGGGCACGCATTCCGCGGTTTCCAATTCCGTCGATTTCGACCTCGGCCGTCGATTGTGCAGCATGACCAGGGCCTTGCGGCAAGCCCCCCGGTACGCTATATATTAGTTATGGAGAGGAGTGGGTAAACCTCCTCGTTCCTGGTCCGCGTGACGCGGAAGCCATCGGTCAGAGACCGGTACGGTACGCCTCCAGCCGCTCCGCCAGTTCCTTCGGGTGGCCGAGCATGGGGCAGTGGTCGCCGCGCATCTCGTCCGGCCGGAAGCCCAGCCGGTCGGTGACCGTGCCCCGGACGAAGTCGGCCGGGAAGAAGCGGTCGTCGGCTGCGAGCAGGAACCTGGTCTCCACCTCCGGCCAGGCGTCCAGCGGCCACGGCTCGCCGAACGGGGCCGGCGCCTGGCTCCGTTGGTGCGCGGCGACGAACTCGGCGGCCAGTTCGGCCGGGGTGTCGTGCAGCACCAGCGAGAGCACGTCCTCCCCGGCGCCGTCGGCGACGCCCCGGTTCCGGTCGGCCTCCTGCCGGGCCGGGCCGTAGCCGGTGTTGCCCCACCAGGCGCCCGGCGACTCGCCCGGTGCCGGGACCTGGGCCTGGAGCAGCACCAGCAGCTGCACCGGCACCCGGTCACAGACGAGCGGCCCGGTGAACCCGCCGAACGAGTGGGCGACGACGACGAGTTCGGTGCGCCCGCCGATCGCCGCGACCACCGCATCGGTGTACTGCGCGAGTCCGGCCGACTCGTCCTCGCACGGCAGGTCCGGTGCGACCACGTCGTGGCCCCGGTCGCGCAACTCGGCGGCCAGCGGGCCCCAGTACCATGAGTCGACCGCTGCGCCATGGATCAGTACGTATGTCGCCATGCACCGGGATCCTGCCCGATCGGCGCGTGCGGGCGCCACCGGGACGGGCGCGGACCCGCCGGCCGGCCGGGCGAACAGTTCGGCCTGTGGATCCGACACTCATAAGTGGTCTAGTCCAGAATACGGAGCCCCGGGAGCCCCTGGTCTGGACCTGAGGCCGGCAATGAGCAGGTGAACTACGGCTCTCGACAAAAAGGTTGACTGTACATCAGAGGAGCTGGTCTACTCAGCGCCCAGATTGGTCTACTCCACTTCTGTTTGCTGACATGACAAGGAGTGACGATGGCGCATCGCAGTCGCCGCATCCCACTGGCTGTAGCAGCAGTCCTCGGCGTCGGGCTGTTCGCCCCGTCGGCCGTGCCCGCGACAGCCGCGCCCGCGCGCCCGGCGGCGCGCCCGGCCGGCGACCGGCCCGCCCTGCCTTCCGTCCACCCGGTGCCGCAGTCGATGCAGTCGCACGGCCCGAATGTCCGGCTCGGCAGCTCGGTCGCGCTGGTCGCGCCCGCCGACGTGGACCCCTCCGCCCTCGCCGCCGCCCGCGCGGTGCTGCAGCAGGCCGGGGTGGCCCGGATCGACCAGGTCGCCTCTTCGGCCGGGATCGGCCACGACGAGACCGCCGTCTGCCTCGGCTACGAGCTGGAGGCCTACCCGCTGGTCTGACCCGACACCGGGGCCCCGGTCCTCGGCCCGCACCGGACCGGGGCCCCGCCGACCACCCCGGCCGCGACCCTCGGCCGAGCTACAGCCGGCCGATGGCGACGAAGGCGGCCAGGGCCAGGTAGACGACGTTGACGGCCACCAGCTTGGACTGGTTCAGCCGGGCGTGGGTGGCCATGGCGCCGACCATCAGCAGGATCCAGCAGAGGGCGGTGACCGGGACCATCACCGGGGCGATGCCGAGCGCGGCCGGCAGGACCAGGCCGGCGGCGGCGAGGAGCTCGACTGCGCCGAGGGCCTTGACGAGGCCGGGCGGGACGTTCGCGGTCCACTCGCCGCCGTGCTGCGCGGCCAGCCTGGCCCGGGGGACGAAGGACTTGGTGAGGCCGCCGACCAGCGCGACGGGGGCCAGCAGGGAGGCGGCGATCCAGAGGGCGAGGTGCATGGCAGGACTCCTCAGGCTGCGGTGGTGGGCATGTTGTGGGCGGTGCCGGGGAGCGGGGTGTCGTCGAGGTAGCGAACCTCGTAGACGCGCTCGGCGAACCGCCAGCCGTCCCGGGTCCGGCGGTAACGGTCGTGGTAGAGCGCGTAGTTGAGGTGCGAGCTGCCGTCGCGCAGCCGACCGAACTCCTGGATCCAGGCGCGGCCGGTGGCGGCGTCGCCGTCGAGGCGCACCACACCTGAGTGGGTGTGCTGCACGAAGAACTCCCACAGGCCCTGGCCCCAGGCGATGCCCGCCCGGATCTGCTCCCGGCCGACGAACTCCCGGTTGATGTGCGGCCAGCTCACCACCGCGTCGGGGGTGAACTGCTCGGCCACCCGTTCGAAGTCGCGCATCAGGATCGCGTCGGTGAGCTCGGCGCAGAGCGCCTCGATCTCCACCCGGTCGGCGGTGAGCCGCATCTCGTCCATCGGAAACTCCTTGTTCTGCGGACCGGACCGCTCGCCGATCCGCTGAATCAAGGTTCGTCCCGCTCGGGAACCGGAACAATGAGAGGTTCACCGACCGATCGATAACACCGGGGTTATGGGTGGAGCTGCGCGACATCGAGATCTTCCTGACGCTGGCCGAGGAACTGCACTTCGGCCGCACTGCCGAGCGGCTCCACGTCTCGCAGGCCCGGGTGAGCCAGGCGGTGGCCCGGCAGGAGCGGCAGTTGGGCGTGGCGCTGTTCGACCGCACCAGCCGCCGGGTCGTGCTCACGCCTGTCGGTCGTCGGCTGCGGGAGGACCTGCAGCAGGTGGTGGAGCTGCTGCAGCAGAGCCTGGACCGGGCCCGCGCCGCCGGACCCGAAGGCCCCGGACGCCCGCTGCGGGTGGGCGTGTTCGGCCAGGCGGGCCACGAGCTGCTGCCGCTGGTCGAGGCCTTCCGTGCGCAACACCCGGGGCAGGAGCTGGAGTTCGCGGAGGTCAACGGCACCGATCCGTTCACCCCGCTGCGCACCGGGGAGCAGGACGCCGCCGTGCTGTGGCTCCCGGTGGCGGAGCCGGACCTCACCGTCGGCCCGGTGCTGCTCACCGGCGGCCGGGTGCTGGCCGTCGCGGCCGACCACCCGCTGGCCGCGCGCGGCAGCGCCGGCCTGGAGGCCCTGGCCGAGGAGCACGTGGTGGACCTGGGCCCGGACGCCCCCGATTACTGGGTGGCGTCCATGGTGCCGACGCACACCCCGCTCGGCCGCCGCATCCCGCGCGGCCCCGCCGCCAGGACCTTCCACGAGATCCTGTCGCTGGTGGCGTCCGGCCGCTGCGTCCACCCGCTGGGCGAGATCGCGGCCCGCTACACCCGCCCGCCGGGCATCGTCTTCCTCCCGATGCCGGACGCCCCGGTGCTGCACTGGGCGTTGGTGTGGCCCTCCCAGACCGACAACCCCGCCGTGCGCGCCCTCGCCCGCACCGCCGGCGCACTGGGTCCGCTGCTGCTGTAGCGGTCCGTGCGGCGCTGCAGCCCGGGGGCCGAACGGCTCAGGCGCCGGACAGGGCGTGCAGCCGCAGGGCGAGTTGGAGCTCCAGGGCGCGCTGCGGGCTGTTCCAGTCCGGGCCGAGCAGCGACTGGATCCGGTCCAGCCGCTGGACCACCGTGTTCACATGGACGTGCAGCTGCTCCTTGGCCCGGATCAGGCTCCCGGAGCAGGCGAAGTAGGCGTCCAGGGTGCGGACCAGCGCGGTGCCGCGCCGGGCGTCGTACTCCAGCAGCGGGCGCAGCGTCGCCGTGACGAAGCCGCCCACGTCGTGGCCGTCGCCCAGCAGCACGCCGAGGAAGCCCAGTTCGAGCGCGTCCGCGCCCTCGCCGACGCGGCCCAGGACCTGCAGCGCGCGCAGGCAGCGGACCGCCTCGGCGTGGGCGGCGGCCAGCGGCAGCGGTCCGGCCGCGGGCCCGGCCGCCGCGACCGTGACCGGGGTGCCCAGACGGTGCGTCAGCTCGGCCGCCGCCGCCCGTGCGGCGGCGCCGGGCGCGGTCCCACCGTGGGGGAGCAGCAGCACCACCGCCCCGGCGTGCTCCGCGCCGATCCCCTCACCGGTGAAGAGGTACTGGGTGGCGGCCCCGGCCAGCCGGTCCCGGTGCGCCGGGCCGGCCTCGGCGACCAGCAACAGGTGCGGGCGGTCGAGCCGGACGCCCAGCCGCCGTCCGCGCTCGGCCAGCCCCGCCGGATCGCGGTCCGGCGCGGTCAGCAGGTCCGCGATCAGCTCGCCGCGCACCCGGTTCTCGGTCTCGGCGACGGTGCGCCGCAGTAGCAGCAGCAGCGCGGTGACCACCCCGGCCCGCTCGAACAGCCGCCGGTCCGGGTCCTCCAACTGCGCCCGGCCGCGCAGCACGAAGCTGCCCAGCAGCTCCTGACCGGCCAGCACCGCGCAGATCCAGGCGTCCTCCCGGAGCACCGCCCGCCCGGCGGCCCGGGAGTCCTCCACCGCCTGCGCCAGCGCGGCCGCGCCCACCGGGTCGGCCTCCGTGCGCGGCGCGACCGCGCCGTCCGGCCGGGCGACTGCCAGCGGCAGGCCCAGCGGATCGTGGAGGGTGATGGTCCCGCCCAGCAGCCGGGCGACGGCGGCGGCGACCTCCGGCACGTCCCCGCCGCGCAGCACCAGGTCGGTCAGCCGGTCGTGGGCCTCCTCGGCCCGCTGCATCGCGGCGGCGTGCTCCTGGATCACCGCGTTCGCCCCGGCCAGTTCGACCAGCGCCGCACGGGTGTCGGACAGTGCGCGGGCGGTGTCGATGGCGATCGCGGCATGGGCCGCCAGCGAGCACAGCAGCGCGACCTCCTCCGGCGAGAACGTCCGGGCGCTGCGGTCCGAGGCGAACAGCACCCCGATCACCTGGCCGCCGTTCTGCCGGCTGCTGCCCAGCAGCAGCGGCACCCCGAGGATGGCGACCAGCCCCTCCTCCAGCACCCCGGCGTCGATGCTGCCCCGGCGGCGGAACCGCTCGTCGGTGCGGTAGTCGGCGGACGCGTAGGGCCGGGCGCTCTGCGCGACCAGGCCGCCGAGACCGTCGCCCGGACGCAGCCGCAGCGACTGGAAGACGGGGGAGATGGAGCCGTCGGTGACCCGCATGTAGGTGTCCCCGGCCTGCTCGTCCGGCAGCGTCAGATAGGCGACGTCGGTGCCGAGCAGCATCCGGGCCCGGCGGACGATGGAGCGGAGCACCGCGTCCAGGTCCCGCAGCGCGGCCAGGTCGCTCGCGGTGTCGAAGAGCGCGGCCAGCTCCGTCTCCCGCCGCCGGTGCTGCCGCAGGGTGCTGCGCACCCGCAGCGCGGTGCCGGTCGAGCGGTCCACCTCGGCGATGTCCGGCGCCGCCGCGCCGCTGGCGCGGGCGGCGACCGCCACCGCCTCGAACTCCTCGGCCGGCGCGTCCTCCGCCAGCAGCTCCAGCAGCCGGCGCAGGTAGGGCGCGGCGGAGGGGACGGCGGAGGGGGTCAGGTCGGCCATGGCGGGTCATCCTTCCACAGGTCGGGCCGGGGGTCGGCGTCAGTGCGCGGTCCAACCGCCGTCCAGCGGGAGCGAGGTGCCGGTGACGTAGCCGGCGTGCGGCGAGCACAGCCACAGCGCGGCCTGGGCGACCTCCTCCGGCTCGATCAGCCGCTTGATCGCGCTGCGCTCCAGCATCACCTTCCGCACCACGTCGTCGGCGGGGATGCCGTGGGCCAGGGCCTGGGTGGCGATCTGGTTCTCGACCAGCGGGGTGCGGACATAGCCGGGGTTGATGCAGTTGCTGGTCACCCCCTGGGCGGCGGCCTCCAGGGCGACGACCTTGCTCAGCCCCTCCAGCGCGTGCTTGGCCGTCACGTAGGCGCACTTGTAGGGGCTGGCGCGGAGCCCGTGGACGGAGGAGATGTTGACGACCCGTCCCCACTGCTTCCGGTACATGTGCGGCAGGGTGCGCCGGAGGATCCGGAACGGGGCCTCCACCATCACCCGCTGGATCAGGGTGAACATCTCCGGCGGGAAGTCCTGGACCGGCGCGACATGCTGCAGCCCGGCGTTGTTGACCACGATGTCCGCGTCCTCCGGCAGTCCGTCGACGGCCGCCGGGTCCGAGAGGTCGACGACCAACGCGGTCCCGCCGATCTCCTCGGCCACCTGCTTCGCCGCCGCAGCGGCCCGGTCGACCACGTAGACGTCGGCCCCGGCCCCGGCCAGGGCCAGCGCGCAGGCCCGGCCGATGCCGCTGGCGGCACCGGTGACCAGCGCGGTCCGGCCCGCCAGGAACGCCTCGGGCGGGGCCTTCCGGCCGACCGCCGGGTCGAGGCCGGGCGGGTCTGCCCGGTCGTCTGCCCGGTCGTCGGCGTGGTCGGCGGTGCGGCGGGAGGGGGCGGTCCGGCCGGTGGCGGGCCGGGACGGGGCCGGGGGCGTGCCGGGGCTCTGGATGCTCTGCATGGCCGCCACGCTAGGAACGGCCGTCCTCCCGGCACATGTGGCAGCGAGCCACAGTTGGCAACCGATCCATGGTGTCCACCACCATGCCGGGACGGCTGCCGGGCCATCCGGGCAGACCGGGCCGGGGCGCGGCCGGGGCGCACGCGGCGCAATGGGGCCGCACGCCATGCCGGGGCCGGGGAACTGTCGGCCCACCCCATGCCCACGCCCGGCGGCGAGTCGTAGCGTCCGGCGCCAGAACCGCGAAGTCCCAGAACCGCGAAGTCCCGGCCGCTCCACCCACGGCGGCACCCCCACCCCGAGGAGATCCACCCATGCAACTCTCCCTGCGGAGACGCCTCTTCCGAGGCATCACCCTGGCCACCGTGACCGGCCTGCTCGCCGCCGGCCTCGGCCTGGTGGCCGCGTCCGCCCCGGCCTCCGCCGCCACCGGATCGTTCCAGCAGGTCACGAGCTTCGGTTCGAACCCCGGCGCGCTGCAGATGTACAGCTACGTCTCCGCCGCGCCCCAGGCCGCCGCGCCGCTCGTGGTCGCCCTGCACGGCTGCACCCAGACCGCCACCGAGTACGAGCAGGACTCCGGCTGGCAGCAGTACGCCGACCAGTGGGGCTTCGACATGGTCTACCCCCAGCAGACCAGCTCCAACAACTCACTGGAGTGCTTCGACTTCTTCGACCCCTCCCAGGACGCCCGGGGCAACGGCGGCGCGGCCTCGGTGGTCCAGATGGTCCAGTACATGGAGGCGCACTACAGCATCGACCCGAGCCGGGTCTACGTCACCGGCCTCTCGGCGGGCGGCGGGCTGACCTCCGAGCTGCTGGCCGACTACCCCGACGTCTTCGCCGGCGGCGCCATCGACTCCGGGCTCCCGGCCCAGTGCGCCACCGGCGGCAGCAACTCCGCCTACACCTGCATGGACGGCGCGGTGAACAACACCGAGGCCCAGTGGACCTCGCTGGTCACCAACTCCGACCCGGGCTACACCGGTCACTGGCCGCGCGTCGCCATCTGGCAGGGCACCTCCGACACGGAGGTAAACCCGGCCAACGCCACCGAGGAGATGGACCAGTGGACGGGTGTCTGGGGGATCTCCCAGACGGCGTCCAGCACCCAGTCGCTCACCGGCGGCACCACCGAGTCCGTCTACAACGACGCCACCGGCAAGCCGGCGGTGGAGCTCTACGCGATCTCCGGCATGGGCCACGGACTCGCCGTCAACCCGGGCAGCGGCACCGGCCAGTGCGGGACGACCGGGGCCTACTTCCTCCAGGCGATCTGCTCCAGCTACTACACCGCGCTGTTCTGGGGCCTGAACAACACCGGCTCCACCGCCTCGCCCACTCCCACCCCGTCCGCGTCCGCGTCCGCGTCCACCTCGGCCTCACCGACCCCGACGCCGACCGCGTCGGCCTCGGCATCCGCCTCACCGACCCCCACGCCGAGCGCGAGCTCCACCCCGCTCGCCAACTGCTGGACCACCAACAACGTCGCCCAGAACCTGGCCGGCCGCTCCTACTTCATCGGCACCGAGAGCTACGCGATCGGCTCCAACGAGGACGCCGGCGCCTACAGCAGCACCGTCATCAGCAGCATCCAGGAACCGAGCCCCGGCTACTGGACCGTCGTCCCGCACTGCTGACCGGGACGCGGCGCGGGGTCGCGGCAGCCGCCGCGCCCCCGCGCGCTCTGCGGTCGTCGCGCTTCGGGCGAGCCCGCTGGGCTGATCCGCGCATGGCTACTTCCCTCTGTTCACCCATCGGGGTGATCATCAAATTAGATAGTGTTCGCACCGTTTCCCGGTCGATGCAGCTCTGAGCTGCGCAGACATCTCCAATTGCGTTGTGCGGGCCGGTTCTTCGGCGCCCGTGCGAGGTGACTCAAGATCCCTCTTTGCCTACAGTCGAGCCGGTTCCCTTGGGCTTGATCTTGGTGAGGTTACGAGTGTCGATCGAACTCGGCTCCGCAGCAGCGGTGTTGGAGGGACTGGGCGGCTGGGTGCCGCCGCGGGTGGTGACCAATGAGGAGTTGCCCGCAGCCTGGGGAGTCGACGATGCCTGGGTGCGGCAGCGCACCGGCATCGCCACCCGGCACTGGGCGGACGCCGGTACCTCGACCGGGGATGCGGCCGAGCGGGCCGCGCGACGCGCGCTGGCCACCGTCGGCACGCCCCGGACGGACGCGGTCATCGTGGCCACCTCGACCCCGGACCGCCCGATGCCCGCAACGGCACCGCAGCTCGCGGCCCGGCTGGGGCTGGACGGGGCTGCGGCCTGGGACGTCTCGGCGGCGTGCAGCGGGTTCGTCTACGGGCTGGCCGCCGCCGCGGGCGCGATCTGCGCCGGCATCGCCGAACGGGTCCTGCTGGTGGGCGTCGAGATCTACTCCACGCTGATCGCCCCTGACGACCGCAGCGCGGGAGTGGTCTTCGCGGACGGCGCCGGCGCCGTCGTGCTGCGCCGTGGCCTGGCCGGGGAGCCGGGCAGCGTGCTGGGCTTCGACCTCGGCAGCGACGGGTCCGGCCACCGCCTGATCGAGGTGCCCGGAGGCGGAGCGCTGGAGCGGGCCAGACCGGAGGCCTACGGGCCGGCCGACCGCTACTTCCGGATGGACGGCCGTGAGGTCTTCCAGCACGCCGTGACCCGGATGACCGAATCCTCGCGACTGCTGCTGAAGAACGTCGTCTGGACCGTGGCGGACGTCGACCGGCTGGTCGCGCACCAGGCCAACGCCCGCATCCTGAGCGCCGTGGGCGAACGCCTGGGCATCCCCGCAGAGCGCCGCATCCACCACATCGAGAAGGTCGGCAACACCGGCGCGGCCTCGATCCCGCTGGCCCTCGCCGACGCAGCCGCCCGCGAGGACCTGCGCCCCGGCGAGAAGGTCCTGCTCACCGCCTTCGGGGCCGGACTCACCTGGGGCTCGGCCGCTGTGCTGTGGCCCGGGCTTCCCCCCATTGCGCCGGTGCACGACACCGGCGTCCCCACCGTCCGCTCGCTCTGAGCGGCCCTTCCATCCCGAAAGGGCTTTGCCATGTCCTCTGTTCAGATGTCCCTCCATGCCGCCTTGACCGCCAAGTTCGAGGTCCCGGCGTCCGCGATCGTTCCCGACGCCACCCTGGAGAGCCTCGGTCTGGACTCGCTGTCGCTGGCCGAACTGGCGCTGGTCCTGCAGGAGGATCTCGGCCTCATGGTCGAGGAGTACGAAACGACCGGCGGGACCACCGTGGGCGAGCTCACCCAGGTGCTCACCGCCAAGCGCGCGGCGTCGGCAGGGGCAGGGGCAGGGGCGGAGTGACCCGCACCCGCCGGGGCGGTGGCGGGCAGTTGTGAGGTGGGTGCGGACTGCGGTCTGCGCCTCAAGGTACGGGTACGGCCGGACGGTGCGTACCCGATGTCGAGGGAAGGAACAACCGTGCTGTCCGAATGCACGACACCTGATCGCGCGTGGCACATCTCCGCGGTCCATGTTGCACGGGACGCCCCCGCTGACGACGCGTTGGTCAGCGACGTGCGGCAGTTGAGGGCGCGAATCCTGTACGACCGTGGGCGCCGGCCCGACTTCCGCACCCCGGACGGCCTGTACGCGGATGATCAGAACCTGGACTTCGGCGCCTGGCACTTCTTCGCCGGACGCACACCGCACGGGCACCCCCTGGGCTATGTGCGGCTCTCGACGCCGGAGACGAGCGAGCTCTTCCAGAGCAGGGCGTTCCTGGGGTCCGAGCGCTTCGAGGAAGTGCTGCGCGCGCACGGCCTGGGCGCTGCTGAAACGTTTGAGCACAGTCGCCTCGTCGTCGAGCACCATGCCCGGAAGCTGGGTCTGGGTGTCCACCTGAACGCGGTCGCCATCGCGGCCGCACAGCACCTGGGCGCCAAGGCGATGATCGGGACCTCGGGCACGGCGGACGGCCAGGACCGGTTCCACGAGCGCTTCGGGTTTCGGCCGGTGGCGGGAACGCGGCGGTACGTGGAGCAGTACACGGAGGACGTCGTTGCCATGCTCTACCGGCTGGTGGAACCGGCCGGGGAGTACCGCGACCTGGTCGAACGCCTGGAGGAGGACTTCCCTGCCTTCGTGACCACGGCTGAGCAGATGCGGACCGATGCGGCGCGGGCGGGGCACGAGCGGGGCGAACGCGGGCGCAGTGCCCCGACCGGTACCGCGCGTCCGGACGGTCTCGACTGCTGGCAGCCGGTTCTGTTCGACCTCGGATGCGAGCGGGACGGGGCGGACTTCGCGGCCCTGCTCGCATCGGGACAGGTCCGCGAGGTGCTGGACACGATCGAGGACCAGCTCAAGGAGCTGGTCACCAGCCGCGACCCCGGGCTGCGGCGCTCCGCCGAGGCCGTCGACCAGGCCGTCACGGAGCAGTTGGCGGGAGGCGGGCCGGGGGAGTACGGAACCTGGGTCTGGTACCCGTGGTCGGGCCGGGTCGTGCACCTGCTGCCGCGCGACGAGTTCCGGCTGGTGCGGACCGACCGCAACCGGGGCCGGATCGAGCGCCCGCAACAGCGGCAACTGTTCGAACGTCGGGTCGGCATCATCGGCCTGTCGGTCGGCAGCAGCGCCGCCCTGACCTTCGCCATGGAGGGGCTCGCCGGGGCGTTCAGACTGGCCGACTTCGACACCCTCAGCCTGTCCAACCTCAACCGGCTGCGCGCCGGCGTCCATCACCTGGGGCTGAACAAGTGCGTGATCGCCGCCCGGCAGATGGCGGAGATCGACCCCTGGCTGGACATCGAGATCTACCCCGGCGGCCTGACCGACGACCTGATGGAACGCTTCTTCACCGGTGGAGCGGGGCCCATTGACCTCCTCGTGGAGGAGTGTGACACCCCCTACGTGAAGCTCGCTGCCCGCGAGCATGCCCGTGCCCTGCGCATTCCCGTCGTCATGGACGCCAACGACCGCGGCATGCTGGACATCGAACGATTCGACCTGGAACCGCAGCGGCCTCTCCTCCACGGGCTGCTCGGCCGGACCACGGCACAGGACCTCGCCGACCTCACGCACCAGGAGACGGTGGACACCATTCTCGCGATGGTCGGCCGGGACACGATCAGTGCCGACATGGCCGCCGCCATCCCCAGAATCGGCACCACCCTGAGCAGTTGGCCCCAACTGGCCTCCGGGGTCGCCCTGGGCGGAGCCCTCACCGCGGAGGCGGCCCGCCGCATCCTGCTGGGAATGCCCCGTCCGTCAGGACGGTTCTACGCCGATCTCGAAGCCCTCACCTCTGCCGACCGGAGCACGCTGACATGACCACGGTCGCCCACGAGCAGACCGCTGCCTCCCACACCGGAGACGGCTTGGCCGTGCCCTTCGCGATCACCGGCACCGGCATCCACATCCCGTCCGCGGTGGTGACGAACGCGGACCTCACCCACACCACCCAGCGGAGCGGCGACTGGATCGCCGCGCGCACCGGCATCCACGAACGGCGCCGTCTGGCACCGGAGCTGGCCACCTCCGACATGTGCGCGGCCGCCGCTCGTCCCGCCTTGGCAGCGGCCCGGGTCGGCCCGTCCGACCTCGACGCCATCATCGTGGCCAGCTACACCCACGACCAGCCCATGCCCTCGACCTCACTGATCGTCAAAGACACCCTGGGAGCGCGCCGGGCCATGGCCCTCGACGTGGCCCAGGCCGCCTGCGCCTCCGGCGTCCACGCCGTACTCCTGGCCGCCCACCTCCTGCAGAACCCCTGTATCGGCACCGTCCTCGTCATCGGTGCCGACTGCGCCTCCCGCGTCACCCGGCCCGGCGACCGCACCGCCGGAGTCTTCTTCGGCGACGCGGCGGCCGCCGCGGTCCTGAGCCGCAGCGGGACACCGGGAGCCGGACTGCTCTCCTACGACATCGGCTCGCAGCTCTCCTACGCCGTGCAGATCCCGGCCGGTGGCTCCCGACTGCCCACCAGTTCCGAAACGCTCGCCGCCGGAACCCACTACGTCAGCATGGACGGTCCGGCTGTCTGGGACACCGCCACCGCCCGCCTGCCCGAGAGCATCACCAACGCCACCCGCCAGGCCGGCCTCACGCCCCGGGACATCGACCACTTCTTCCTCCACCAGGCCAACATCAATATCCTGGACGCGGCCCGCGACGCGCTCGGCATCGCCGCGGACCGTGTCCCCATCACCCTCGACCGACTCGGGAACACCGGCGCCGCCGGCATCTTCACCGCCCTGCACCAGACCGCCTCCGCCGGCGGACTGCGCTCGGGAGACACTTACGTCATGTCCGCCATCGGTGCCGGATTCCACTGGGGCACCCTTTGCCTGCGCCAGGCCTGACCCCCGGGCCAACACGGAGAACTGCGGCGTTGTTGCCGAGCGGCTCCCGCGGACGGTCGTCGACGCCGGGGCGGCGACGGTGGTGCGGGCTACGAGGTGGGTCGGTCGGCGGCGCGGGCGGCCATCTTGGCGAGGGTGACGGTTTCGTCGGCGCGGCCCCAACCGCCGTCGGTGACCTCGTCGATGAGGACCATGGTGTGCGGGCGGGCGCCGTCGCCGAAGTAGTCGGCGAGGAGGCTGGTGGTGCGGTGGATGATCTCCTCCTTCTGCTCGGCGGTCAGGGTGCCCTGGGGGATCTTGTAGTTCGCGAACGGCACGGTGGTGTTCCTCTGCTGTCTGGTGGCGTGGTGTGCTGCGGGTGGGCGGGGTCAGTGGGAGCCGGTGCGGGTGAGCAGGTCCTCCAGGTCGATGCGGCGGTAGAAGTCGGCGCGGATGCGGTCGGCGACCGCGGACACGACGTCGCTGCCGTCCCCGCTGGGGTCGATGTGGACGCGGAAGGGACGCTGGCCGCGGGGGAGGTCGACCACGTGGGCGATGGCCCGGGCGACCTCGTTCGCGTCGGCGTCCGGCGGGACCAGGGCCGAGAGGCGGCTGTCGAGGTCGTGCATCAGGTCGCCGTAGCGGGTGCCGTAGGCGGCGGCGCGCACGGTGTCGGCCGGGGTGCCGGCGTTGGCGAAGTGGTTGGTGCCGGAGGTGTAGGCGCCGGGGACGATGATCGTGGTGTCGATGCCGAAGCGGATCAGTTCGGCCGCGTAGCTGACGGCGATGGCGTCCATGGCCGCCTTGGCGCCGAAGTAGGGGGCCAGGAAGGGCGGGCAGCCGCCGCGGGTGCTGGAGGAGCCGACCCAGACGACCAGGCCGCTGCCCTGGGTGCGCAGGTAGGGCAGGGCTGCGCGGTTGACGCGCTGGGTGCCCAGGACGTTGACGTCGTAGACGCTCGCGTACTGCTCGGGGGTGAAGGCCTCGGCCGGCCCCTGGACCATGTGGCCGGCGTTGTGGACGACGACGTCCAGATGCCCCTGTTCGTCGACGATCCGGTCGATGGCGGCGTCGACGGAGGGCTGTGAGGTGACGTCCAGTTCGACGGGGCGCAGGTCCACGCCGTGCAGCGGGGCTTTGTGCTGGATCTCGGCGACGGCGGGGGCGTTGCGGCCGGTGGTGTCGCGCATCCCGGCGTAGACGGTGTGTCCGGCGCGGGCCAGGGCGCGGACGGTCAGTGCACCGAAGCCGCTGGAGGCCCCGGTGACCACGACGGTCTGACGGGCGCTCTGCTCCGGGGTGTCGTGCGGGACGGGGCTGGTGGTGTCGGGCATGGGTGTCCTCTGCTGGGGGCGGGAACCCGGGGGCGGGAATCCGGGGCGGTGGCTGGGGCGGGGTCTCAGGCCAGGCCGCCGTTGACGCGGATGTTCTGGCCGTTGACCCAGTGGCCGGCGGCGCTGGTGAGGAAGGCGACCAGTTCGGCGATGTCACCCGGGGTGCCCAGGCGCTGCAGCGGGACGGCGTCGGCCAGGCGGGCGATCTGCTGCTCGTCCTTGCCCTCGAAGAACAGGTCGGTCGCGGTCGGGCCGGGCGCGACCGCGTTGACGGTCACGTCGCGTCCGCGCAGTTCCCGGGCCAGGATCAGGGTCATGGCCTCCACCGCGCCCTTGCTGGCGGCGTAGGCGGAGTACTCGGGGAAGGAGGTGCCGAGCACCGAGGTGGAGAAGTTGACGATCGATCCGCCGGGCCGCAGCCGGCGCGCGGCCTGCTGGTTGGTGACGAAGGTGCCGCGAATGTTGGTGCGGTGCACCGCGTCCAGCACGTCCAGGTCCAGCTCCGCCAGCGGCGCCAGCACCATCCGGCCGGCGGCGTGCACCAGGATGTCGACACCGCCGAAGACCTGCTCGGCCTGCCCGAACACCTCCGCCATCGCCTTCTCGTCCGCCACGTCGGCGCGCACCGCGATCGCCCGCCCACCCCGCTCGGTCACCTCGGCGACCGCGGCCGTGGCCGCCACGTCGTTGGAGGCGTAGGCGATGACGACCGCCACGCCCTCGTCGGCGAGCCGGAGGGCGGTCCGCTGTCCGATCCCGCGCGACCCTCCGGTGACCACTGCCACCCGGCCGGTGCTGTTCTGCTCTGCCATGGGTTCGGCTCCTGTCTGTGCGGGTGCTCCGGTGGCAGCGGGTCCTCCCTGCTGCCGTTACCCAGCCTCGGCCACGCAGGGCTATGCGTCCAATGAATCATTCGGATATAGGGTATGCGTGTGACGCATCTCGATCGGGTGGACCTGAATCTCCTCATGCCGCTGGCCGCACTGCTGGAGGAGCGGCACGTCTCGCGCGCCGCTCAGCGGGTCAACCTCTCCCAGCCCGCAGTGAGCCGAGCACTGCAGCGCCTGCGCGAGACGCTGGGCGACGAACTCCTCGTCCGGGGCGCGGCCGGCTACGAACTGACCCCGCGCGCCGAACGCATCCAGCGTCAACTGGTCGCGGTCCTGCCCCGGCTGGAGATCCTGTTCGCCGGCGAGACGTTCGACCCCGCATCCGCGGCCGAGTCGTTCCGCCTCGCCGGCACGGACTACCCCGCGATGGTGTTCGGCCCCGCCCTGTTCCAACGCGTCTTCCAGCAGTCGCCGCACTCCACCGTCGCCTTCCGGGCCTGGCACGACGGCGTCTTCGAGGACCTCACCCGAGGGCTGACCGACATCGTCTTCTACGGCGTGGCGGCACCACCCGTCCTGCGCTCCGAGAAACTGTTCAAGGAGACCTTCGTCTGCGTCATGTCCGCAGACCACCCCCTCAGCGCCCAGGCACAGCTGCAACTGGACGACTACCTGCGCTGCTCGCACGTCATGGTCGACATCGTCGAAGGCGACCAGACCGTGATCGACCGCCACCTGCACGCCCTCGGCACCCCGCGCACGGCGAGCCTCAGGGTGCCGTACCACGCCGCCGCCCCCCTGGCCGTACCCGGAACATCGCTGGTCGCGACCCTGCCCCGGCGCATGGCCGCGCAGCACGCCGACAACCCCGCCCTGCGCCTGGTGCCCGCGCCGACCGAGATCCTGGAGATGACCTACTACATGTCCTGGCACCCCCGACTCGACGACGACCCGGCCCAGCGCTGGCTCCGTGAGACCGTACGGTCCGTCACCGCCGACATCTGAGGGTCTGTAGGGTGCGCGGTCGCGCTCTCAGGCGTCGAGCACCAGCCGCAGCAGCGCGCGCAGCGACTCGCGTTGCTGCGGGGTGAGCCGCTCCGGCGGGGCTGCGGCGAAGGGCATCCGGGCGCGGAGGTCGGCGGCGTACGCGCGTTCACCGCCGTCAAGCTCGCGGACGGCGACGAGCTCCAGCGTCCGCGACTGCTCCTCCGCGTCGCCGATGGCACAGCCTGGGGAAGGAGGGGGCGGGGGCGCCGGCCCCTCTCCAGGACAAGCCGACGGCCCCGCCGCACGGGGGAGCGGTAGGGCCGTCGTGGGTCCAGGATGCACCGTCTGACCGGTGTCTGGCTGGAGATCGGGCAGACTGCAGCCAGGGCCACGCGCAAGACCGGCCGGAGCCGAGCAGCGGACAGTGGCTTCGGTCACGACGATCCGCAGCAGCAGGTGCCCGTCGGCGGGTGCGGCGGTGGGGGCGGGCGGCGGCGGATCAGCGACCGGTGGTGACGACCATGCGGAAGCGGGCCTTGCCGCTGGACATCTTTGCCACGGCGGCGGCGGTCTGCTCCAGCGGGACTTCCTCGATCCAGGCCCGCACGCCGGTCTGGGCGGCGAAGCGCAGGGTGTCCTGGGTGTCCAGGGCGGCGCCGGAGGAGTGGCCGTAGACCTTGCGGTCCCCGGCCAGCAGTTGCAGCGGGCTGACGGCGACCGGCTCCAGAGAGACGCCGACGATGATGAGTTCGCCGCGGCGGCCCAGGCCGTCGACGGTGGCGGACATCGCGTCGGCGTCGGTGACGGTGGCCAGGACCACCTTGGCGCCGCCGAGCGCCTGGAGGGCTTCGGCGACGTTCCCGGCGGTGCTGTCGATGTAGTGGTCCGCGCCGAGCTTGTGCGCCAGGGGTTCCTTCTCCGCGCCGCGGGCGATGGCGACCGTACGGAAGCCCATGGCGTGGGCGAACTGGACGCCCAGGTGGCCGAGGCCGCCCACGCCGAGGATCGCGACGGTGTCGCCCGCGCGGGCGGCGGAATGGCGCAGGGCGTTGAAGACGGTGACGCCGGCGCAGGCCAGCGGCGCGGCCTCGGCATCGGTCAGTTCGTCGGGCACGGCCGCGAGTGCGTCGGCGGGCACGATGACGGAGTCGGCGTAGCCGCCCGGGTAGGCGGCGCCGGGGATCTGCAACTGGGCGCAGTGGATGGCGTCGCCGTCGCGGCAGGCCTCGCAGTGTCCGCAGCTGCCGCCGAACCAGCCCACCGCGACCCGGTCGCCGACCTGCCAGCCCTCGACGCCGTCGCCGAGGGCGTCGATGCGGCCGGCGATCTCGTGACCGGGGGTGACCGGGAAAGTGGTGCCGGGCAGCAGGCCGGCGCCGATCAGCAGGTCGGAGTGGCAGACGCCGCACGCCACGACGGCGATGCGGACCGCGCCGGGGCCGGGCTCGCGCAGCGGCACTTCGACCAGTTCGAGCGCCGCGTCGGGGGCGGCGAGCTGAACGGCGCGCACGGTGTTGGCGGAGGTGGGGACGGCAGGGGAGGCGGGGGTGGAGGCAGCCATGGAGGGTTCCTTTGCCAGGGGCTCTGCGCGGGGTGGGGCCCGCACCTGCCGGCCCCACCGCTTCGATACGTCCACCATCGGTCGGCCACGTACTGCCGGTCCGATGACGAGTGGTCCGTGACCAGTCCACCGTGACCGGAGCCCCGCCGCACGCTGGATGCAGCCGCCCGGTGCCGCGGGGCACTGCCGTGTGCGGCGCGGCGCTGCCGGCCAGGGCGTCCCGGTCGGCTGCGGTCATCAGGCCGTCGGCCTGCAACTGGGCTGCCATCGGGAAGGTGTCGACCGGTGGGAGCAGGGGAGGGAAGGCGCGGTGTGGGGTGCATGCAGGCTGCGGAAGCCAGGCCGGGGGTGGCTCAGTCCCTACGATCTGTTCTCCTGGTCATTCCTTCGAGCACCAGTCGCGAGGTAGCCTTTCCATATGCCGATGCTCGTTTCCCGTCTCCATGTGGATCTCCTCCGTGTCACGAGCATGTCCTGTCGCGCCGACGTCTGACCTCAGAACTCTCTCCCCACCGGTGCCACACCCCCTGGACGTGTCATGTCCGAGCAGCTTCCCCTGATCGACCTCTCCCGCATCGACCGCGAGGCATTGCACCGCGCGGCCCGCGATGTGGGGTTCTTCCAGCTCGTCGGCCACGGTGTGACCGCCGCGGAGACCGAGGCACTGCTCTCCGCGGCGCGGGCCTTCTTCGCGCTGCCCGAGGCCGACCGGCTGGCGATCGACAACCTCAACTCCCCGCACTTCCGTGGCTACACCCGTACCGGCAACGAACTCACCCGGGGCACCCGCGACTGGCGCGACCAGCTGGACATCGGCGCCGAGCTGCCCCCGCACTTGCCGGGGGCGGGTGAACCCGACTACTGGTGGCTGGAAGGCCCCAATCAGTGGCCCGAGGCCCAGCCCGAGCTGCGCAGGGTCACGCTGGACTGGATCGAGCGGCTGAGCGCCGTCTCGCACCGGCTGCTGCACGAGCTGCTGGCTGCGGTCGGGGCCCCGGAGGACTTCTACGACGACGCCTTCGCCGGGCACCCGCACGCCAATCTGAAGCTGATCCGCTACCCCGGACGCGCCCCCGAGGGGGACGAGCAGGGGGTGGGCGTCCACAAGGACTACGGCTTCCTGACCCTGCTGCTGACCGACGGCGTGGGCGGGCTGCAGGTCGAGGACCAGGACGGCGTGTTCCAGGACGTCCCGTACATACCGGGCGCGTTCGTGGTCAACCTCGGCGAGTTGCTGGAGGTCGCCACCGACGGTTACCTCAAGGCCACCAACCACCGCGTGATCAGCCCGCCCGGGGCGCGGACGCGCTACTCGGCGCCCTTCTTCTACAACCCGCGCCTGGACGCCCGGATCGCGCCGCTGCCGTTCCCGCACGCCCAGCACGCCACCGGGGTCACCCAGGACCCGGAGAACCCGCTGTTCGCCGAGTACGGGCAGAACGCCCTCAAGGGGTGGGTCCGCGCGCACCCCGAGGTCGCGCGCAAGCACCACCCGGGCCTGGTCACCCCCAGGGCCTGATCGGCCGTGGCGCCCGCCCGGGGACCGGGCGCAGGCGCCGCCGGACAGGGCGATCGTGGGACGGGCCTACGGACTGCCGGCGGAGAGTACTTGTTCCTGACATGTCGTGTTCCGGCCCGACGGGCCGCTGGCGGCTTCCCAGCGCCGAGGGCGTGATCGGCGTCCGCCCGAGCGTCACGGGTGGACGCCGATCGTCGTGTACCGCAGGCAGTGTTCATCGGCGGTTGCGGCGGTTGCGCAGCAGGCGGACGAGGTAGATGGGAGCGCAAGCTGCAGGCCGCCACCACTGACCTCAGTGGTGGCGGCCTGCGCTGCACAGGCACCGTCCGGTGCCGATCCGCTGCCCTGGCCGCCGTCTGTGTGGCGGCCTTCGGTCAGTGCTACTGGTTGCAGGGGGCGTTGGTGGGAGGTTCGGGGGAGGTGTTGGTGAAGATGACGGTGCGTTGGCCGCCCGTGTTGTCCTGGGCGTTGGAGAGGTTGTGGCCGGGGATGGTGTACGTGTACCCGCCGACGCTGAACTTCCAGTAGCCGATGGTCTCCATGACCAGGGGGGATTCCTCGATCCAGCCGAACTGTCCGGGCGGTACCTGGATGTCCACCGTCTGCGCGGTCTCGTCCTGGTCGACCCAGGTGTGGTTGGCCGAGAAGTCGATGCCGAGGAACTCGAAGGGCTCGAAGGACAGTTCACCGCCGACCGACCACTCGGAGCCGGTCAGGTGCTTCCACTCGGCGCCCAGTGTGGCCGGGCTGTCGGGGCTCTTGTTGTAGAGGACGTTGCCGAACACGCAGGCGGGTGCGTTGTAGGGGGCCGGGGTGCTGCTGTCCTGGAAGGTGCAGTTGGACGTCTTGTCGTTGGCGCAGGCGGCGGCGGTGTGTTCGAGGGCGAGGTTGAGGATGCCGGGGGCGGTGGTGCCGTTTCCGCCCAGGTTCCAGGCCTGCTTGTGGTTCGGGTCGCCGTCACCGCAGGTGAGTCGAAGGATGTCCTGGGGATTGAAGCCGCCCTCGGCGTTCTGCAGAGCTGTGAGGCAGTAGGCTCCGCCGGCCTCGTGGATGCGGTAGCGCGTCGGCTTCCCGGTGTTGTCGGTGGTCGCCGGTTCGAGGTACCACGTCCCCAGGGGGGTGGCGGGGTTGGTGCAGCTGGTTACGGACACCGGCTGAGCCTGCCCGGCCATGCACCTGAGGGTGCTGTGGTTGACGATTCTGAACGTGCCGTTGGTGGCGCCGGGAACGGGCGTGAGGGCCCATTCCTGAGTTGCCGAGTGCGGGTTGGCGGCGTCGGGGGTGACGAACTCGTGGGCGGCGCTGTCGAGATCGAGATCGAGGTTCAGGTCGGCGTTCTCAATGGTGAGGCAGTCCAGCGAGCCGGCGCCGGCGCAGTAGTCGGTCTGGATCTGGGCCGGGTCGCTCCAGTCGAGCCAGGTGCCGGCCGGTGAGTCGGGGGTGCCGGCGGCGAGCTGGTCGATGACGGACATCGTGGCGGCGGCCTTGTCGACGACGATGAGCGTGAAGGCGCCGGAGGCGGTGCGGGTGACGGTCAGCGCAGTGGCCGTCGCCCCGGCTTGTTGCGGCCAGCCCCCGTCCCAAATGCCGGTGGCGTTGGTGCCCGGGACGAGGGTGTGGGTCTGGGAGCGGTGGACGACGGTGTGGTCGGCGTTGAAGCCGAAGACCGACAGGCGTCCGTCGCTGGCCACGGCGACCACGGGCGGTGAGGTGAGGGCCAGGCCGAGGTCGTAGGGGTGGCTGGTGTCCCAGGTGCCGTCGGGGGTGGCTGCGGTGCCGGACTGGGACTGGGCGATGGTCCACGGGTGGTGGTCGCTGCGGTTGGCGAAGGCCTGCAGCAGGGTGCCGTTGCCGTGCGTGCTGGTCTGCCCGGTGTTGGTCCTGTAGGCGTTGGTCACGAGTTGCGGGTTGCTGATGAAGTCGGCGCCCAGATCGGTCCAGGGCGCCCAGTTGTCGGTAGGCAGCGCGAGCTGCTCCGTGCTGGGCTGCTTCTGGCTGGTCGCGTTCAGATGACCGTCGCTGGTACGGGCCACCAGCGCGATGCGACCGGCACCGGCGACGACGGCGGCGGGGTCACCGGCCCACGGCCCGCCGCCCAGCTTCTCCCACGCGCTCCAGCCACCGTCGTTGGGAGCCTTCTGGGCGCGATGCCAGATGGCGTTGTCCGCGCCGCGCACGAACAGCTCCAGGCGGCCGTCCGAGTTGCCCTGGACCTGGCCGCTGGCACGGGTGGAGGCGGCGGCGTTGTTGTCGGTCACCACGACCGGCGTCCCGGCCGCCGTCGTGCCGGTCGGAGTGCCCATGTCGCTCCAGGCACCCCAGCCCGACGCCTCCTGCGCCTGGAACCAGACGTGACCGGAGGCACGGGTGGCGAAGACCTCCAACCCGCCGTCCAGCCTGTGCCCGACGGCGGGGTTCTTGCTGGTCTGTCCGCCGGTGTCGATCCAGTGGCCCCACTGGCCGGTGGCGGAGTTGCGCTCGCGCCGCAGCAGGCCGTCGGGAGACCCGCCGACGGCGAGGGGAGCGCGGACGAACACCACCGTGCTGCCGTCCTCGGCCGTGGCCACGACCGGCGCCCCCGCCGTGGTGGGAGACTGCGCTCCCGCCGTGGCCGGAGACTGCGCCTGTGCCGCGGGTGCGACGGCGGCCGGAAGCAGTCCGGCCGTGGCAAGGGCGGCGACAAGCGTCAGGTGCAGGGCCCGCCTGCGCGGGCGGGCCGGCTGTCGGTAGGAGCGGGCTGGGAGAGTGGGAAATCTGTGCATGAGCAGACCTTCGGGGACGACGGGACGAGAGGCTTGTGCAGTGCAGGCAGGCGAGCCGGCAGCCGGTACAGCCGGGGCGGGGAACGCACCCTCGGCGTGTGGCTAGTGGCCGGACACGATGGCAGCGGGCATGGCTATGGACCGGCCAACGCTGACGCTCCGGCTGCCCAGGAGCAGCCCGCCCTCGCGGTCGCAATCACCGCTCCCGGAGGTGGTCCGGTCTCGAACGCAAAGCCGGGGCCACCCAAGGCCCGGCGTCGTCTGCGCCATTCGGCCCCGTGTCCTCACTGGTGCCATGTCGTCCGAAACATCTACTGACACCTCATCAGGAGCCATAATGGCAAAAAATATCTGTTTACGACTCAAAGTCAACGAGCGACCCGGATTCCTCGCCGCTCCCTGACGAGTGGTCCGGCCGCGCGTCCTCCGGGGCGGCGTGGCCCGGTGGGGCACAGTAGTGCCCATGCGCTGGTTCGACGCCCCCGACTACTGGCTCGGCCGGCTGCTCTTCCAACGCGCCCTGGCCGGGGTGTACCTGGTCGGCTTCCTGGCCGCCGCGCGGCAGTGCCGGGCGCTGATCGGCGAACACGGTCTGCTGCCCGCGCCGCGCCACCTCGCCCGGACCACCGGCCGCGACACGCCGACCCTGTTCCGGCTGCACTACTCGGACCGCTTCCTCGCCGCCGTGGCCTGGGCCGGCGTGCTGCTGGCCGTGGCGCTGGCCGCCGGGCTCGGTGACGAAGCGCCGCTGTGGGGCGGCATGCTGCTGTGGACCGCGCCGTGGGTGCTGTACCTCTCGATCGTCAACATCGGGCAGACCTGGTACTCGTTCGGCTGGGAGTCGCTGCTGCTGGAGGCCGGCGCGCTGGCCGTCTTCCTGGGCAACGCCCACACCGCGCCGCCCTGGCCGGTGCTGCTGCTGATCCGCTGGCTGCTCTTCCGGGTCGAGGTGGGAGCAGGCCTGATCAAGCTGCGCGGGGACAGTTGCTGGCGCGATCTGACCTGCCTCTACTACCACCACGAGACCCAGCCCATGCCGGGGCCGCTCAGCTGGTGGTTCCACTGGCTGCCGCGTCCGCTGCACCGGGTCGAGGCCGCGGCCAACCACCTGGTGCAGCTGGTCGCGCCGGTGGCGCTGTTCCTGCCGCAGCCGGTGGCGACGGTCGCGGCGGCGGTGATCGTCGCCACCCAGCTGTGGCTGGTGCTCTCCGGGAACTTCGCCTGGCTGAACTGGCTGACCATCACCCTGGCGCTGAGCGCGGTCAGCACCGGGTCGCCGCGCGCCTACCCGGCCACCCCCGACTGGTTCCTCGCCTGTGCGACGGCCTACAGCGCGCTGGTGGTCGTCCTCAGCTACCACCCGGCCCGGAACCTGCTGTCGCGGCGGCAGGCGATGAACCGCTCGTTCGACCCGCTGCACCTGGTCAACAGTTACGGCGCCTTCGGCAGCGTGACCCGGCTGCGGCACGAAGTGGTGCTGGAGGGCAGCGCCGACGGGCACACCTGGCTCGCCTACGAGTTCAAGGGCAAGCCCGGCGATCCGCACCGCCGACCGCGCCAGTGGGCCCCGTACCACCTGCGGCTGGACTGGCTGATGTGGTTCGCCGCGATCAATCCCGGCTACGCCGGGCCCTGGATGACGCCGCTGCTGCACCGACTGCTGGACGGTGACCGGGACACGCTCCGGCTGCTGCGCGGCAACCCCTTCCCGGACCGGCCGCCGGCCCGGGTCCGGGCGATGCTCTACCGCTACCGCTTCACCACCCGCGCCGAGCGTCGCGCCACCGGCGCCTGGTGGCACCGGGAACCGGTCGGCACCTTCCACCGACCGCTGTCCGCAGCGGAGCGGCCGAGCAGCGCGGACCGCTGAACCCGACCGACGCCCCATATCCACGAGAGCGACGGCGGCCGAGCAAGGCGGGCCGCCACCAACTCCGGCTCGGGAACTGGCTGCTCCCGTCCCGTCAGGGCTGAAACAGTTCCCACTGCCCCTCGGAGACGACCTTGATGGCGCCGTCGACCACCTTGATGGCGGTCCCGTCGTCGATCGCGTACGTCGGTGCGGGAATCCGGGCCGCCCACTTCTGCGCGTTGGCCAGCGAAGCGTCGGGGTGGTTCGGGTTCTCCAGGTGCGGGATCACCGCGAAGTCAACGAGTCCCGCTCCCTGTCCGGTAACGAGGATCCGGTCGACGTCACCCTGGGGCGTGGCGAAGACGATGTCCTCCGACCGCAGCGGCCCGTCGTTCCCGCGCGGTGGCTCCGTGTAGGTCTCGACGAAGGTGGAGGCAGCAGCCATGCTCCCGGCGCTCACCCCCACGTAGACCGCCTCGGGGCGCAGCGTCGGCAGGAGATCGGTCAGGCCGGAGCGCCGCATCCAGTTGGCGAGAAACAGGGGGTCACCGCCCCATACCAACAGTGCGTCGGCGTCCCGGACCGTCGGCACCCAGGCAGCCTCCTCGATGCTGGGCAGCGCCGTCAGCTCCAGGACCCCCAACGATTTCCAACCCAAGTCGCACAACGGTGACGGGCCCTTGCCGCAGATCGCGCGATACGCCATGCCGGGCCCGCCGGGGAAGGGGTAGATGGCGGTGGGGATGAAGAGGGCATTCGACTCCGCGATCGGCTTGCCCAGCAGGTCGACCAGCGCGTCGTGGATGGTGCTGTTCGTGATCCCGGACGAGGTGAGAAGCGCTCTCATGGTCCTGCCCTTCCTGAGTTTGAAATCCCGTCATGCCTGAACTGCCTACTGCGGCGCCTCCGACCCTAGACGTCACCTATGACAGTCACGCCGATCGCCGCGATCACCGCCCGGTCGTCGGCCAACCCCCGGTTACCCCACCGAACAGGAAATCCGCCCCGTCTCCCGGACCCGGGCCTCAGCCAACTGCGACCTGGCAGCCTGGTCCTGCCGGAACAGTGAACATCGAAGACGACACCGCGAAAGAGGCAGCAATGGACCAAGGCACCCGCGTCGAGCTCATCGGTCGGCTGACCGAGGCGATCAGCTCCGTCACGACCGCGCATCCGCTGCGGGTGGCCATCGACGGGCCGCCCGCCGCCGGCAAGACCACGCTGGCCGACGAGCTCGCCGTCGTCCTGCGCGCGCAGGATCGGGAGGTCATCCGCGCGACCGTCGACGACTTCCTCTTCCCCCGCGCGCAGCGCTACCGACGCGGCCAGTACTCGGCCGAAGGCTGCTACTTCGACGCCCACGACCACGCCGCGCTGTGCCGGGTCCTGCTCGACCCGCTGGGCCCGGGCGGAGACCGAAGGTTCCAATGCGCGGCCTACGACAAGGACACCGACACCTCGTCGTCCCCGCCGGCCACGACCGCCCCCGCAGACGCCGTGCTGCTCTTCGACGGCGTCTTCCTGCTGCGCCCGGAGCTGATCGACCGGTGGGACCTGCGCATCTTCGTGTCCATCCCATTGGAGCAGACGGTAGACCGCGCCCGGGTCCGAGGAACGGCGCCGGCCGGATCCACCGCCGACACCGCCGAAATCGAACGGTCCTGGCGCTACCGCTACATCCCCTCCCAGCAGCTCTACTTCGCCACGGCCCGCCCGACCGACCACGCCGACATCATCGTGAACAACGATCAGCCCGAACGGCCGACCTGGGAAGTCCGACCACACTCAGCGACACCCGGGCTTTGAGGCAACGGGTCACTCCCGGCGTCCAGCACCGGCGGCGGACCAGCGGGTGACGGTGAGGCCCGCCGCTGTTCGGCGGCCTGCCCGCCACCGGCGTTGTCGGGGCCGGGGATTCACGCGGGCCGGTGGCGGGCAGGGAGGACGCGTACGCCTGCCCCGGCAGACTACGGGGTGACGTACTTCTCGCCGTCGGCGAAGGCGGGGTCGCCGGTCTTGACGGCATCCACGAAGGAGGAGAACGCGGCGCCGGAGAACATAAGCGCGGGGCCCTGCGGGTCCTTCGAGTCACGCACCGGGACAGCACCGGACACGGTGTAGGAACTGGGGGACCATTCCAGGCAGTTGCCCCCTCCGTTGGCGCTGTAGCTGGACTTGATCCAGACCAGGGGGAGCTTGGCGGGTGCTGTGCTCATGCGGGGAGGCCCTCCAGAACGGACAGAATCAACTCTCTTGACCTGGCGGGGGACCAGGCCGATGACCTGAGGCGATCGTACAACCGGGAGAGAGTCCGGACGCTATCAATATCTTCGAGCAGCGTGCCGGTGGTTGTGCTCTCCTCCCAGGCGATCTGCATGCCCGAGGCCAGCGTGAACAGAGCCAGCGTCCCGCCCATCAGTGGATGCGCACCCTCTTCGAGGGGGACGATCTGCACGCTTGACGTCGCCGTCTCCGCATAGTCCGCCAGTCGCCCAAGTTGACTGCGCATAACCTGCGGACCACCGACCAGGCGTCGAATGACCGTCTCGTCGATGATGATCGAGTGATCGGGAGGGACTGTCGTCGTCAGCACCGATTGCCGCGCCATCCTCGCAACCACGAGTTCGTCGATCTGGTCGGCCGTCCTCCGAAGGTCGCCCGCCCCCTCGAAGAGGGCACGGGCGTAGTCCTCGGTCTGAATGAGGCCCGGAATGATCTGGGGACTGTACTCCTCGATCACCACCGCCTGGTCCTCGAAATCCATTCGCTGCCGGACCCAATCCGGATGCGCTTCCTTGCGTGCGAGGATGTAGAGGTCCGAGAACTGGCGGGTGCCGAATGCCGCGTCCAACGCGGCCGGCATGCCCGGGGGAATCACCTGCTGCGCCTTTTCCACGCGGGCGACGGTGGCCTTGCTCCAGGAGATGATCCTGCTCAGCTCGTCCTGGCTCATGCCTGCGGTCTCGCGGTGTTCTCGCAGCACGTGGCCGAACAGATGTCTCGCACTCTTGTCCGGTGTCAAATGACTCGCAGGCGTGGGCATATGACTGATGCCTCCTCAATTGCGGGCTATCTGTGATTCATCATGCCGCCCCGCGAGATCCGCCGCAGGTTCTTGACGCATCACGGCGCCATCGGAGCCATGTCGCGATTCACAGAGCTCCGACCAGGGAGGACTGTTGAAGAGGAGAGATTCTCCAGGAACGTCGATGACCCCCGGGTCGGACAGGAGCGGAACGCATGGGCGGGAGAGCAGAGGAAACGGTGGCGGCAACCGTCGCGCAGGCGCCGGACGCGAGCGTCCAGGACCCCGAGCGGGATGCCTACGAGGCTCGGATGCGCTTTCTTTCGGTGATGAACGAGTTGGGTTTGGAGGTGACCTCGGGTGCGGTGCAGCGGTCGCAGCACGGGGAGTTCGGGGTGCGGCTGGGCGTCGTCGCCCCGGCCGTGCTGGACCGGGTGTCGGCGCTGCTGGAGGCGGACTGCCTGAGCCGGCGGCTGGCCGGCCTGCTGTCGCTGCGCACGGCTCGGGGGTGCGAGCCGTGACGGTGTCGGACGGCCGACGCGGCGGCCCGGCCACGGGCATGACGCTGAGCGTCTACCGGCTGAGCCCGGCCACGGGGGAGCGGACGGTGCTGCCGAACGTCGACCCCTCCCCGATCGAGCAGAGCGCCGCCGGGACGCTCGCCTATCCGCCCTGCGCCTGCCCCAGGTGCTGCCGGACCGCCGCCGAGCCCCACGCGAGCGGCTGAGGCCGCAGCGGGCTCGGGCGGGCGCGGCCGTCCTCCTGGCGTCCTACCGGGGCTTCTGCCGTGGCCCGACCAGGGCCTCGTACATCGCCCGCCGCTCCTTCGAGCCGTCCTGGGTGGCGCGCAGCTCCGTGTCCCACTGCTGCTTGACCTCGTCCAGGAAGACGCGCCAGTCCCCGCTGGCGTGGGCCGCGCCCATCTCCCGCAGGTCCACGAAGCGCTCGTTCCTGCTGAGTCCTCCGGAGCCGACCTTGTCGGCCTTGTGGCCGTGGAGGGAGGACTCCGGGTTGGCGGTGGCCTCGGTGGAGCGGACGTCGTGCTCGTAGCCCACCGGGCTCTCCGCGTGCGGCTTGATGGTCTCGATGCCGATCTGCAGCGAGCCGTCCCGCTTCGCGGTCGGGCGGTGGAAGACCAGCAGCATGTGGCCGTGCGAGCCGTTCGGCAGGACCACCTCGCCGTTCCAGTCCTTGGAGCCGACGCCGCCGCCGGAGATGTCCTGTCCCCAGAGGTCCGGACGGGCCGCGCCGAGCGCCAGGGCGTTGGTGGCGGACGCCAGGACGCCGCCCTTCTCCTTGAACTCGCCCGGCCTGCCTTCCTTGTTGGCCGTGATGGAGGTCCGGTGCGTGGCGAACGGCCGGTCGTCCACGTCCTCCGCGCGCTCGCCGTCGCTACCGGATTTGGTCGCGCCCAGGAACTCGGGCAGCGAGTAGGCTGACTCGCCCGCGCGCAGGGCGGGGATCCGGATGTTGACCCGGCCGCCGTGTGCGAGCGCACGGATCACGTCGTGCTCGTAGTTGACGACGTGCGTCCGCGCCTCCGGGTCGTACAGCTTCAGTCCGTTCTGCAGGACCAGCAGCACCTTGGTGAGCATCTCGCGGGCACGCGCGTCCTTCGCCAGGAAGTCCGGGGCCCTGCCCTTGCCCTTGCCGGTACCGGCGCCGGCCGCCGGGACGCCGTCCGGGTGCCTGCGGTCGGGCGCCATCCCGGCCGGGTACACGGTGTCGATGGCCGTCTCCCGGATCTGCCTGTTGCGCTCCTCCTCCAGGGTCCGCCGTTCGTCGGGCGAGGTGCCGGGCGCCTGGGTGAGCATGAAGCGGCCGAGGGTGTAGTCCGGGGAGATCGGGGTGGCCAGGCTCGCCGCGCGGACGGCCGGGTGGTTGGCCCGGACGGCCAGGGTGGCGGTGAGGATGCGCTTGCCGGGCGCGAGCTTCAGCCAGTCCTTGAACTGGCCCTTGGTGTAGGCCTCGGCCTGGTCGTAGCTGCCGATGCCCACGTCGTCGAGCCAGCGCGGGTTCACCTCGGAGAGGTGCTTGACGTCCGCCAGCTCCTGGGAGTTGAACGCCTCGCCGCGCATCACCCGCCGGTCCAGGGTCTTCCGGAGCCTGGCCGGCCCGGCGACCATCCACTGCTCGGGCCACCAGGTGCCCGGCGCGAAGACGTTCCGCTTCGTCCTGCTCTGGATCGTGTTGTGTTCGATCGACTGGCTGAGCCGGGCGATGACCTCCGCGCCCTGGGCCGTGGACTCGCCCTGGCCGGCGTGTTCCGCCGGGCCGGCCTGCTCGGCGGCGGGCCCGGCGGTGTCGGTCTGCCCGGCTCGCTGGGCGGAGGCCGGGCCGGTGCCCGACGCGACGCGCTGCAGGTGCTGCACCCACGGACCCGTCAACCCCACGGACGGCGGCTGCTGACGGGGTGTGCCCGACGTCCGCTCACCGGCCTGCCGGTGCTCCCGCTCGACGGTCTTCACGGCAGTCCTCCTACTAGGTAACTGACTTGTCGATCCTAGACGAGTCGTTCGGGACGACTGCAGCTTCAGCGGGGACGAGAGGTGGCCGAGTGGGCGGAGCGCGTCCTGCCTATGACGTCCCGTCGGCGTGGGCCTCCTGCGCCGTCAGCAGGCGTGCGGCGGCGGCGTTTCCGGCCGTGAGCTGGAGCAGCGCCAGGCGGGCGAGCACGGCGCTCTCGGGCGCGGCCTGCGCGATCCGCCGGTCCGGGCCCGGCGGCCCCGGAGGGGCGTCCGCCGGGGATGCCCGGGCGCCGACGCCGTGCGACTGCCCGTCCCGTGCGTGTTCGGCCATCGCCCACCTCCGCCGCTCGGCCGCGCCATGGCTCGCATCCTACGAGAACGCGGCCGAGGCGAGGGCCGCGCAGCTCAGGGCCGCAGGACGACCTTGCCGAGGTTGGTGCGGGCCTCGATGATCGCGTGTGCCCGCGCTGCCTCGGCCAGCGGGATCTCGGCGTGGACGGCGGGCCGCAGCCTGCCGGACGCGGCGAGCTCCCACAACTGCTCGCCGTGCCGGTCGTAGAGCTCGCGCTGGGTGGTCGAGTACCGCGCCATGGTGAGACCGGTGATGGTCTTCGCCCCGGCGAGGAGGTCGAAGGCGGGGACGGTGCCGCCGCCCGAGCCGAAGAACACCAGGCGTCCGCCGGGTGCGAGGGCGGCCACCGCTCGGGGCAGCAGCTCACCGCCGACACCCTCCAGGACCACGTCGACGGGTTCGCCCCAGCTCTCGCTGTCGTAGGTCACGACCTCGTCCGCGCCCAGGGCCCGGAGGAAGTCCGCCTTCTCGGGCGAGCCCACGGCCGCGACGACCCTGCCCACCCCCTGGAGCTTGGCGAGCTGGACCGCGAGGTGCCCGACGCCGCTGGCGGCCCCGGTGATCAGGACCGACTCGTCCGGCCCGGGCCGGGCCGTGGCCAGCGCGGCCAGGGCGACCTGTCCGCCGCGCACCAGCGCGACGGCCTGCGCGGCGCCGACGCCCGCCGGCACCCGGTCCGCCAGGAAGGCCGGGACGGTGGCGAGTTCGGCGTAGGAGCCGGTGAAGCTGAGACCGGTGACCCGGTCGCCGACCTCGAACCCGGTCACCTCCGGGCCGAGCGCGACCACCTCGCCCGCGACGTCGCCGCCCAGCAGCCCCGGCAGCGCCATCCCGCCCTCGCCCCGCACCTTGCGGACGGAGGGCAGCGAGACGCCGATGGCCTCGGTCCGGACCAGCAGCTCGCCGGGTCCGGGCTCGGGAGCCTCGGCCTCCTCGACACGCAGAACCTCGGGACCGCCGTACTCGTAGAAGCGGACGCGCCGCATGAACACCTCCAGATCATTGGGTATCCCAACGTTAGCAAATTTCATTGGGACAGCCAATGGTTTTCTGGATACTCTTCCTCCATGGACGAAGCCCCCTACGCCCCCGCCCGCATCAGGACGTTGCCGAGCTGGCTCCTGGGCCGCGCCGCCGCCCGTGGCCACCGGCTGGTCGCGGAGGCCCTGGCCCGCGAGGGCCTGCGGATGATGCACCACGCCGTCCTGTCGGCCGTCGCCGAGCTGGGGCCGGTCTCGCAGGCGCAGCTGGGCCGCAGCCTGCACATCGATCCCAAGGACATGGTCGCGATCGTCAACGACCTCCAGGAGGCGGGCCTGGTGACCCGCACGCCCGACCCGGCCGACCGCCGGAAGAACGCCATCACCATCTCGGCGAGCGGCCGTGAGCGGCTGGCGCGGACGGAGCAACTGAGCGACGAGGCGAACGAGGAACTGACCGCCGCGCTGACCCCCGCCGAACGCGCACAGCTCATCGGCCTCCTGGCGCGGGTCGTCGAGCCGGAGTAGTCCGGCCGTCCGGCGTCGCCAAGGAGGCGGTAGTATCGCCGACTTGTACGAGGGGGACGGATGGGTGAATCGGTGGTCGATCCCGGGGTGGCCGAAGCGGGTGGCAGGGCTGCGGCTGTCGGACGGCTGCTCCGGCATCCACGGATGTGGGTACTCGCGGCCTTCGGGGTCGGACTGGTCGCCGGCCCGCTCGCCTACGGGACCCTCGTGGGCGGTTACCTGGCCGGCCCCGGGACCGGGACGTTCTTGCGGATCGTCTCCGCCGGGCTGGGAACCCTCGCGCTGGGCGGCTGCTGGCTCTGGCTCACCAGCTTAACCGGCACGTTCCTGGGGGCGCCGGTGCGACGCGCCATGGCACTTTCCGCGCTGGTCCTCGGCGTCGGAAGCGTGGGGTGGGTGCTGCTCGCGGCGACCGGACTGCCTGCCGTCGGCCTCCCTGCGACCGTGGCCGGTTGGGTCCTGCTCTCGGCGCCGTACGCCCTCGCCGCAGCCGTCGTCCGTCCCGGAGTCGCCACCAGGTCACGCGTGGTCACCGTGGCGGCAGTACTGGCGCTGGCGGGCGTGTGGACCTCGGCCGCCTACGGGCTGATGCGTCATCAGAACGCCGCCGCGCTCGCCTCCCTCGGCCTGCCGTCCACCATGTACCGGGTGATCGACCTCCCGGGCTACGTCGCCGGTCCCTACACGTCCTCCCAGGGGGTGCTGCTGCTCGGCTACGACGCCCCGGACGAAAGCCCGATGGCTCCGGGAGACGACCTGGTGCTCACGGTGGTCCGCGCCGACGGCACCACACCGTGCGTGGACGGGCGGCCGGGGCCGGGCGACGGGCTCCTGGGGAGCCGCTGCCGGCCCGCGACCGGCTCCGGCTGGTGGTTCGGCGACCAGTCGGGCGACACCACGTTGGTCGAGTCCGACCGTGGGATGTTCGTCGGCATGACCGTCGACCCCGGCTCCGACAGCCCGGTCGCGTCGTCCCGCCTGCCCGCCCTGTTCACCACCCTGCACAGCCCGGACACGGCCGAGCTCTCGGCGCTCGCCGCCGGCAACGGCTGACCGGACCGGGAGCGCGGCGCTGCGCCGTGCGCTGAAAAACCGTCAGTCGCCGGGCCGGTTCCTCCCCTTGTGCCAAATGGTTTGCAGTGCAAAGCTGATGGGACATCAAACCTATTGGGGGAGTCATGATGGAAGCGGAAGAGCCTGCGCAACTCCTGGCTGCGGCGACCCGGGCAGCGAAGCGGACACGTGAGGCGAGGCGCGGGTTCTGGTTCCCGCTCGTGCTGTTCGGGATCATCGTCATCGGAGCGGCCCCCTGGTACCGGGCCACCACGGCTACGGGGTGTGCCCAGGTCGTTCAGGTCGGCCCCCTGGTCGAGATCTGCCACGCCCACGACCCCGGCTTCGGGGTTCCCGGCGGGGACAGCGGTGACGCCACCCTGTACTGGCTGATCGCCGTGGTCCTGGGGTACGCCGTGACCGTGGCCTTCTACCAGTGGCGACGTTTTCGCACCGGCGTGGCGGGACGGGTGCTGCCCTACGCGTTGGCCGGTGTCGTGCTGTTCGCCCTCGCGGTCCTGGCCACGCCGACCGCGACCCAGCGCTGGAGCCTGGACCCGTTGGCCCACCTGCCGGGCGACCTGGTGCTGCGTGGCTTGACGCCCCTGCTGGTGATAGCGCTGGCCCTGTTCGTGCTCGCCCGGCTGGAGCGCAGCCTCCCGCTGACCGCCTTCGCCGCCCTCTTCCTGGTCGTGGCCCTGGTGTCGAACCTGTACGACGTGGAGAACCAGACGGCCTCCCTCGGCTGGACCACCCCCCAGGACTCGACGATGGTGCCCAACCTCTGGCTCTCCGGGTTCACCCTGCTGCTGGGCGGAATCGGCTTCGGCCTGGCCGTCGTGGCCCGCTCCCGGGGCCGACGATGACGCACCCCACCAACGGCCTGAACGACACCGTTCACCAACGGGCCCGGCTGGGGATCCTGGCCGTGCTGCACGAGACCCCCACGGCCGAGTTCTCCTTCCTGCGGGACGCCCTCGACCTCACCGCAGGCAACCTCTCCCGGCACCTGCAGGTGCTGGAGGAGGCGGCGCTGGTGACCATCGACAAGGGCTACGAGGGGCGCCGGGCCCGGACCTGGGTGCGGATCACCAAGTCCGGTCGGACGGCGTTCGAGAAGGAGATCCGGAAGCTCAAGGAGCTGATCCGACGGGTGGAGCAGCCGGTGCCGCCGCCGGAGGGGACCGGAGACGACACGGGGTGACCGGATCGCCCCGCGGCGGACCCGGGGCGCGGCGGAGGTGTTCAGCCGACCTGGAACCCGGCGGCGACGGAGGCGAAGTAGGCGGCTCCCACATTGGACCGGGAGAGCGGGGCGGAGACCCAGATGTCGTAGGAGGTGCCGTTCTGGTCCCAGCAGAGGTCCTTGGAGCGGCGCTGGCCGAACCCGTCGCTGTAGCCGTTCCAGGTCCACTGCCACACGGCGGCGTCGGTGATGCCGTGGTAGTCGGTGGCCTGCACGCTGTAGTCCTGGTAACCGGGGTAGTCGGGATCGGGGCCCAGGTTCTGGGTGCTCTCGGACTGCAGCTCGCCGAGGGCGCCGTGGTCGCTGATGCCGGTGATGTGGATGCCTATGCGGTACGCGCCGTTGGGCGAGATGTAGTAGATCCGGCCGGCCGAGTCGGTGCTCCGGGTCCAGTCGGCCGGGACGGGGATCGCGAAGCCGGCGGGGTCGGCGCGCAGCGTGGAGCCGGCCGGCAGCCCCGGCGCCGGTGATCCTGCCGACACGCTGGGCGAAGCGACGGTGTGCGGCCGGTGCGAGGCCGAGTCCGCGAGCGCCGCAGTCGATCCGGCCGGGCCGGCGGAGGTATGCGTCGACCCACTGAACAGCAGCGTCACCACACCGACACCGGCCAGGGCGCCGCCGACCACCGTCCCGGCCAGGGCCAGGGAGATGCGCCGGACGCTGCGCGGTTCCTGCTCACCCTGCTTCTGCTCATCCTGCTCCCGCGTTGCTGTGGCGGTGCGCTCGACGGGCGACATCGATTTCCCCTGATCTGACCTGACTTGCCCTGGTCGGGCGGACGGCGTGGGACGTGCTGCGGGATGAACGGGACGCGGCGGGTCGCCGGGATCGGGTGGGCCTCGTCGGAGCAGGACCCTACCTGATCCCGATTTCGCCGAGTCGGCGCGGCAGACCGCCGGGGGCGGGCTCAGTGCCGGAAGTGCCGGAGGGGATCGGGGCCGGCGCCGCGAAGGCGGGAGAGGTAGCGGCGTGGGGCGGCTGTTCCGGTCATCCGTCGGGCTCCTTCGGCGATAGTCGCGATCACGCTTGGCACCGGGATGACGCCAACTCCCCGGATCCCGGTTCCCGCCGACCCGACGGCCGCTCCGGGCAGTGCCCGGGCGCTGTTCGGTTTCAGCACCTCCGTGGGCGATGCCGCTGAACCGGACGCCGCCGAACCGGACGCCGCCCCCTCCTCGGCCCGACTCGGGCCGAGGAGGGGGCGGTCGGTGGTGGGCCCGCACTACTTGCCGCTGACCCGCAGCTCGTCGGCGGTCAGCCAGCCGTTCTTGGCGGCCAGGTAGTGCCAGTACCACTGGCCGGGCACGTCGTCGGTGCCCGAGTAGAGCTGCCACGACTGCCCGTTGGCCACGGTGGTGACCCCGTTGGCGACGGTGAGCGCGCCGGTGGAGTGCACCCGGTCGGTGGACTGGACGAAGGCGGACGGGATCGCCGCCGGCGCCAGCAGGCCGAGCCGGGCGGCCGGGTCGTGCGGGGCCCAGCGGACGCTGACCGCGTCCCGCAGCTGCCGGGTCATGTCCACGGTGGCGGCCAGCGAGAAGTCGGTGTTGGTCGTCCCCTGGTCGTAGAGGTCCACGGAGATCGGGTACGACCACTGGTGGGTCCTGACCTGGGTGCTGCCCCGACTGTCGGTGGTCACCGACACGTTCCGGCCCTGGTCGCGCTCGGTGATGTCCTGGGCGAAGCCGCCCTTGCTGACCACGTCCACATTGCTGAACGAGGCCTGCTGGGAGACGGTCGTGGTCTCCCGCCCGGCGGAGGTGACGACGTAACCGCTGGTCCGCCAGGAGCGGTCGGCGCCGACGGTGGCGGTGAGCGAGCCGTTGGCCGAGGTCGACTCGTGCTGCGACATGGCAGCGGTGGGGGCGATGGTGTCCTCGGTCAGCGCGCCGCTGGTGGTGGCCGCGTGGTGGTCCGTGTAGAGCAGCAGGTTCGCGCTCAGGTTCCAGACGTCGCCGGCGTCGGCGACGGTCAGCGCGACGTCATGGCTGCCGCCGTCGACCAGCTCGCCCACGAAGGGGGTGACGTCGAGCAGTTCGGGGGACATGTCGAAGGTCCCGACCGCCGGGATCGGCCGCCACAGCTGGGGGACGATGCCGCCGGTGTAGATGTAGGGGAAGTACTGGGTGACGCCGGCGGCCTTGCCGTCGATCGAGGCGTCCACCTCGCGGTAGGGACCGTTGCCGCACATCTCCGCCGCCGGGTACGTGGCGGCCACGTCGTCGGGCACGTCGGTGAACCACTGCTCGTCGCAGCCGTTGCCCTTGATGTAGACCTCAAGGTAGGCGTGGGTGATGTTGCGCGGCAGGCCCGAGGCGGTCAGGTGCACCGTCGGCTGCGTCCCGGAGGCGTCCTGGGAGCCGAGGCCGACCACGGTGTCCGGCTCGGCCGGGGCGGGGTTCGCCCGGTCGGCCTGGTAGTAGGTCACGGTCACGGTCTGGGCGTAGACCCCGTTGTCGACGCTGCTGGTGTAGTTGCCGATCCCGCCGTCGAAGGCCTGCGGCGACCGGAGCAGCGAGCTGTACTCGGTCAGGTCCTTGGCGAAGTGGTAGGTCTTCCCGGCCGGGTCGGGCTCGTAGGTGGTGCCGAAGTAGACCATGGTGGAGCCGATGTCCAGGGAGCCGGACCGGTCGTACTGCCGGCCCTTGACGCTGGTCGTCCAGTCGAGCACCACCTTGGCCCAGGGACCGGGGCAGGCGGCGGGCGGGGCCAGCGTCCCGGAGAAGTTCTGCGGGGCGCCGGTGGCGGTGTTCGAGGGGAAGTCGTCGGCCAGGGTCTGCGTGCACGACCGGGTGGCGGGCCGGGACACCGGGGGCTCGGCGGTGACCGGGTCCTGCGAGTTCACCTCGATGGCGGTCTTCGCGGCCGCCTCGGCGGCCGCCCTGGTGGCCGCCTTCGCCGCCGGAGCTGCGGCGCTCGCCGCTGGAGCGGCGAGCAGTCCTATGCCGAGCGCGAGCACGGCCGCCGTGGCGACACTCCGCGCGCGACCGAAGGGGATGCGTGATCGACGCATGCGTGGACCTCCAGTGTGCTGGGGGTCGAGGGGAACCGGTTGATTGTTCACCGACATAGTCATACCAGGACTTCGCGCCTGCTCGAAGGGGGTCGGGAGGCCGCCTCGCCGGATTCCCGGATGACGGGACGTCAGCAGCCCCCGGCGGCACCGTCTCAGCTGACGGACAGGACCGGGACGTCGAGCGGGTCATGGCGGATCCGCGAGCGCGGGACCCCGGTCCGGGTCAGCAGGTCCGCGGCGGCGGTCACCATGGGGGCGGGGCCGCTGAGGTAGGCGTCGTACCGGTGCCAGGGGCCGAACTCCGCCAGCACCTCCGGCAGCGACCCGTTGAGTCCGAGGATGTCCTCGTCGGAGACGGCGGCCCGGACGTTGAGCCAGTGGTTGCGCTGCGCGAAGCGGAGCATGTCGTCCAGCCCGTAGAGCTCGTCGGACGTCCGCGCCCCGACGAAGACGTCCATCTTGCGTCGGTTCCCGCTGCGGGCGCTCTCCTCGACGAGGGCGCGGATCGGTGCCAGCCCGGTGCCCCCGGCCACGCACAGGATGTCGCGGCTGGAGCCGGGATCGAGCACCATGTCGCCCATGGGCGGCCCGAGTCGGACGACATCGCCCAGTACCGCGCGCCGGACCAGGGCGTTGCTCACCCAGCCGGTCGGCAGGGCGCGGATGTGGAAGGTGAGCGTGCCGTCGGGGCGCGGGGCGTTGGCCGGGGAGAAGTAGCGCCACTCCCGGGGCCACCACGGAGTCTCCATGCTGACGTACTGTCCGGCGGCGTAGTGGTAGGGCTGGTCGGGCTGGACGGTGATCGCCGCGATGCCGTGCGAGAAGTCCTGGCGGTGCACGATCCGGGCGCCCCACACCGCGGGCCGCACCCGGGCGTCCTGCTCCGCGGCCTGCGTCATGACCTGGGCGACGGCGGTGTAGGCGAGGGTCCAGGCGCGAGCCGCCTCGGGGCTCCACGCGGGGCCGGCGAAGCGGGCGAGAGCGGCCAGCAGGCACTCGCCGACGGCATCGTAGTGCGCGCTCTCGGTGCCGAACTTGCGGTGGTCCCGCCCCAGGTGCGAGCAGAAGCGCTGCAGGCCCTCCGGGTCGTCCACCAGGTCCACGATGTGCAGCAGCGCTCGCAGCAGGCGGCCGCGCTGGACGTCCATTCCCGGCGGGAACATGTCTCTGAGCAGCGGATATCGAGTGAACAGGATCGAATAGAAATAGACCGCCAGATCGGCTGCCAACGGCTCGACCACGGCCAGGCTCGTTCGTATCAGGACGATGTCATGGCTGGTCAGGCCGCCTTCGCCGGTGTCCGCGCCCGGTGCCTCCGCGCTTCCGACGTCCGGTGGCTCCGGCCAGGGGGCGCCCGGGACCCCGCTGCGGGGGGTGTCGGACCCGGGAGCGTCCCGGGCTTGGCGGGTTTGGAACCACACGGCAGATTGCTCCAGGTCGCAACGGACTTCGCAGGACACCCCCGTCGGCGTCGCGGCTCGATGCCGGGCCGACCGCCGGGCAGATTCTGCCCACATCGCTCTCCGTACCCGCAACTTCGTCTCGGGGTGAGCGGTGGATCAGCACAAACCATCCACATTCGAGCCTACTTGACGGACCTGCATCAACCTAGCACGTCGATTCCCCGCCGTCCGGAGAGTCGCTCCTTCGGGTCGAGGACGGGGGTGTACGGCCTCTACCGACGGGTAGGGGAAGGTCCTGTCGCGAGGAAGTGAAGGAATTTTGAAGAACAGTCAAGATCCCCTGGGTCTGGCGTTGACACGTCAAGTGGATCGGCTAGGGTCAACCGGAATTGCCCCATCCGATCCCGGGTGGCGCGGTCCTGGAGGCCCTGCAATCCCGATGTCAGATCTGCCCGCACACGCTGGACGCAGCAATTCGGAATCCCCTCGCGGGCCCGCCCGGTCGCGCTTTCCGACGTGCCCGCTTTGAGCACGGACGGCACCGAGGGACCCGGGTTGTCACCGCTCCGAAGATGAGAGCTTGTTGATTTCGATGATGCACCACAGTGACATGTGGCGCGGCCGGTGAGGATCTCTGCGCGCCTGTTCCGTCCGGCGAGCAAGGGCGCCAAGGAGGCCGGGGCGGAGCTTCCCCCGGGCCCACCCGTCCGGTCGCGTCCAGCCGACACCGCCCCCGCGCCCGCCCCGCTGACAGCGCAGGAGATCTCCCTGCTGCGCGCCAGCATCGAGGTGGTCAGCCCCCTGGCCGGCGAGGTCACGGTCTACTTCTACGCCATCCTGTTCACGCGGTACCCGGAGGTCCGCGACCTGTTCCCGGCCGACCTGGACGTGCAGCGCGACCGGCTGCTCCGGGGCCTGCTGCGGATCGTCGACCTGGTCGACGATCCGGACAACCTGGTGCGGTTCTGCGCGCGGCTGGGTCGTGACCATCGCAAGTTCGGGGCCCTGAACGGTCACTACCCGGCCGTCGGCGCCTGCCTGCTGGACTCGCTGGCGCGTTTCGCGGGCCCCGTCTGGAGCGAGGAACTGGCAGCAGCCTGGACCCGCGCCTACGGCCTGGTCGCCCAGGTGATGTCGCAGGCTGCGGACGAGGACGCCCGGTCGAGCCCCGCCGTCTGGCCGGCGGAGATCATCCACCATGTGCAGCGGGGGCACGGCATCGCCGAGATCACCGTGCGCCCGCAGAGCCCCTACCCGTACACGGCAGGCCAGTACGCCAGCGTGGAGACGCCGTGGCAACCCCGGGCCTGGCGCTACTACTCGCCCTCGCACGCGCCTCGCGCCGACACCACCCTCACCTTCCACGTGCGCGCGGTGCGCGGGGGCCAGGTCAGCAATCCCCTGGTCCACCAGGCGAAGGTGGGCGACGTGATCAGGCTCGGGCCGGCGCAGGGCGAGATGACCCTGGAGCCCGGCACCAACCGCGACCTGGTGTGCGTGGCCGGGGGAACCGGCCTGGCACCGATCCGGGCCCTGGTCGATCAGGCGGCACAGAGCGGCTTGCAGCGCTTTGTGGACGTGTTCATCGGTGCCCGCACCTCGGACGAACTCTACGGACTGGACGACATGCTCAGAATGTCCCAACGCCACCACTGGCTGTCGGTGCGCGCGGCTGTGTCGCACGAGCGGATACCCGGGCTGGAGGGCACCCTTCCGGAGGTCCTGCGCGACTTCGGACCCTGGTACCGACACGAGGCGTTCCTGTCCGGACCGGTCGAGATGGTCACCGAGGCCGCACGGATCCTGCTGCGCCAGGGCGCGTCCCCGGCGCGCATCCACTACGACCCCTTCGACGTCCCCGTCCTGGAGGCAGCGCTGCTGCCCCGCCGAGTCGAGGCGGAGGCCCGGCCGTCATGACCCTTCGCGACCACGACATCCTCGCCCCCTCGTGCGGCTCCCGCTTCCGGGACCAGCAGCCGGTGGAGGGCGAGGCGTCCCTGTTCCGCCGCACCCCGCCCGGCGCCGGCCAGGGCCGGCCGCCGGAGCACAGCAGCACGCTCAGGGAGGCCGAGTCGTTCATCCGGCAGTTCGCCGAGGAGAACCCGGACTCGGGCAACCCCGAGCGGCGGCTCCGCGAGGTCCGCGCCGCGATCGAGGCGCACGGCACCTACGAGCACACTCCCCAGGAACTGGCCTTCGGCGCGCGTGCCGCCTGGCGCAACGCCGCGCGCTGCATCGGCAGGCTGTACTGGAACAACCTGACCGTCCGCGACCTGCGGCACCTGAGCCACCCCGACGACATCGCCGAGGGGTCCTTCGACCACCTGCGCCTGGCCACCAACGGCGGCCGGATCAGGCCGGTCATCAGCGTCTTCGCCCCCGACCGCCCCGGGCGTCCCGCGCCCCGCCTGCTCGGTGAGCAGCTGGTGCGCTACGCGGACGACCGGCGCAGCGCGCAGCGCACGGCGCTGGCGCAGCAGTTGGGCTGGAAGGGCGGCGCGGAGAGGTTCGAGGTGCTGCCGCTGCTGGTCCAGTCCGCCCCGGACCGCGCACCGGAGTTCTACGAGCCGCCCGAGGACGCCGTGCTGGAGGTGCCGCTCACCCATCCCGGGCATCCCGGCTTCGCCGACCTGGCCCTGCGCTGGTACGCCGTCCCCGCCGTGTCGGACATGACCCTGGAGATCGGTGGGGTCAGCTATCCGGCGGCCCCGTTCAACGGCTGGTACATGGGCACGGAGATCGGGTCGCGCAACCTCGGCGACACCGACCGCTACAACCTGCTGCCGGCCGTGGCCGAGCTGTTCGAGTTGGACCGCCGCAGCGACCGGACCCTCTGGCGCGACCGCGCGCTGGTGGAGCTGAACCTGGCGGTGCTGCACTCCTTCGAGGCGGCGGGGGTGACCATCGCCGACCACCACACCGAGTCGGCCCGCTTCCTCGCCCACATCGACCGGGAACAGCGCCACGGCCGCAGTGTGCCCGCGGACTGGAGCTGGATAGTGCCGCCGCTGTCGGGGTCCGCGACGCCGGTGTTCCACCGCTACTACGACCTCCCCGACGAGCAGCTCCGTCCCGCGTACGTCCACCGGGCCGCGCCGTGGGCGGCCACCCCGTAGCGCTCGATCCTGTCGAGGGGGGTGGGGAGGGCGGCCCCACCCCCCCTGCACGCGCGCTAACCCACCTGGATCTCGCCGACGCGGGTCGGGATGTAGACGAGGCCGGGGTTCTCCATCAGGTTCCACAGGTGGTCGTCGAAGCCGTGGTTGGCCCAGGTCGAGCCGGTGCCGGAGCACTGGTACACCGTGAGCTGCGGATCCGGGTTCCGGTCGGTGTTGTTGTAGGCCCAGCCCGAGACGTCGAGGCAGAGGTCCGACTTGTAGTTGCGGATCAGGACCCCCAGCCCGCCGGAGCTCACCGAGTTGACGTAGGGGAGCTCCCACAGCTGGTTGTCGGCGCTCGCGGGCGTGGTGCAGGTGAACGTGTACACCCGGCTGGACTGGACGGCTCCGTAGCCGGGCAGGTCCATGCAGAGGTTGGAACCGAGCGCGTTGCGGATCCAGTACAGCGGTTCCCCGTCGGGCGCGGTGCCCTCCTGCTGCAGGTACCACATCTGGTTGTCCGCGCTGCTGTACGCGCACTGGAACTGTTCGAGCGGATCGTTGAGCGTGGGCGCGGCGAAGTTCGGAGGATCGACGCACTGGCTGGTCCAGTTGTTGAAGATCGCGAACCGGACGGGAGGGCCGGCGGTGGGGCCCGGCGCGGCAGCGGCCGTCGACGGCTGGGCTACCGCCTGGCTGCTCGCGGACGGCGTGGGGGAGGGGGCGGGCGAGCTCGATGCGGGAGGCGCCGAGGGCGCGGGGAGCGGAAGTGCGCTGGCCGCCGACTGGGTCTGCGCCTGGGCCAGGCTCACGACGTGGGGTTGGTAGCCGAACCAGAGCACGAGGAGGAGGACGGCCAGGGCGACCGCGAGGCTGAGCACACTGGCGAGCCAGCGCGGCAGCACGCCCTGCTGCACGTAGGTTCCCTCGACCCGGAGCGGTTCGCTGCCGGACCGCTGGACGGCCAGCCGGTACGGGCGGTTCTCCTTCCGTCCCAGCCAGGTGATCTGACGCGGCTTCAACGTCGCCTTGACGAAACGGGCCCGTCCCGGCTCGATCTGGACGTTGGCGGGGTGGATGTCGTAGCCGAGCTGGTCGCCGTTGTCGGCGCCGCTGATCGAGGCGGTGAGGCTGGTGTTGCCGAGGTTGTCGATGGCGAGCTTGGGACGCCCCCGGAAGCGCCCCTTGACGGTCGGCGGGACCAGCTCCGCCCGTAGTTCGACGAAGGGGGTGATGGTGACGTTGCCCTCGGGGACGGCGGTCGCCTCGGGGTGTTCCGTCGGGACGATCTGGACGGCGTACGGACTCGGCCCGGCGGCCGCGTCGGGAGTGCGCGGCGGCGCGAAGGTCAGCTCGACCGACCCGGTCGTGCCCGGGTACAACCGGAGCGTAGGCGGCTCGACGGTGGTGTAGGGGGCGATCTCGCCGACCGGTACGAAGCGGTACTCGTCGACGACGTCGCCGGTGTTGCGGACACGCAGCCGTACGGTGGTCGTGCCGCCGGGGTCCACGGTGGTGGACGCGGGTTCCAGGGAAGTCCAGATGCTCACCCGCCGATACTACGTTGACGGATGAACGCTCGTCAGACCCGGGAGCGTTGCCGCCGCGTCCGCCGCGCCCGCCGTGCCGGGCGCCGCGACCGCCTCGGCCAGGATGTCGAGGGCGTCCTCGTCGAAGGCGACCAAGCGGATCAACTCGACGCCCGTCGGCCAGGAGTGCAGCGTCCGCGACCCTGTTCGGCCGGGGCGAGGTCGGCCCGAACCAGGAGGCGGCGACGCAGCTGAAGACGGCGCGGCTGTCGCTGCAGCCGCTGGCCTCCTGCTCGCCCTGGAACCTGCCCACCGACACGTCGGCCCTCAAGCTCTGCGGCCGACCGGTGCCCGGCACTGCCAACAGCACCTGCCCGGGCGACTCCGGCGGCCCGCTGGTCGAGGACGGCTACCTGATCGGCATCGTCTCGGCTGGCAACAAGACCTGCGACGGTACGCAGCCCGACAGCGTCTTCACCAAGGCCGGCGCCATCGCCCCCGAGCTCGGGCTCAAGGGCTGGCCGGCAGGGCCAGTAGCTCCTGGCCGAGACTGCTGCCTGCCGGGCTATGGCCCCTCCGCAGGTTTCTGACGTACCGTCAGAACTCATTGATCCGCAGGGAGGCCATAGCCCATGCCGTCGCACCAGCGTCCCGTCCCGCTCGACGAGTACCCCGTGCACCAGGTGCCGCTGTCCATGCGCCATGTCGCCACCGGTGACCGCAACGCCTACGACCGCTGCATCTTCCACGTCTTCGACCACGAGGGCCGGGCGCTGCTGATCACCGGCCTCGGCGTCTACCCCAACACCGGCGTGATCGACGCCTACGCCACCCTGCGCACGGGGGACCGGCTGCACGCGGTGCGGGCCTCGGACGCGCTCGGCGACGACCGGATGCAGCTGCGGGTCGGGCCGATCCGGATCGAGGTGGTGCAGCCGCTGTCGACCTTCCGGCTGATCTGCGAGGCCGCCCCGGACGATCCCGACGGGCTCAGCTTCGACCTGACCTGGCAGGGCGAGTTCCCCGCCGTCTGGGAGCCGCACCACGTGGCCAGGACCGGGGACCGGCTCACGCTGGAGGGCCGCCGCTTCGTCCAGGCCGGAGGACCGAGCGGCGCCATTCGCGCCGCCGGGGTCGAGCACACGGTCACCCCGGAGGGCTGGACCGGCACCCGCGACCGCAGTTGGGGCGTCCGCCCGATCCCCGGCGAGCAGCCCGGCCGCGCCGCCGAGGAGGAGCGGCCCGAGGGGTTCCACTGGATCTGGTGCCCGATCCGCTTCCGGGACCGCTTCGTGATGGTGGTGGTCCAGGAGGACCCGGACGGCTTCCGCACCCTGGGTGAGGCCCTGCTGGTCCACCCGGACGGGGCAGGGGGCGCCGACGGACGCCCGGACGAGCAGTTGGGCTGGCCGTACGTGGACATCGGCTACGCCTCCGGAACCCGCGACCCGCGCTCGGCGGTGCTGCACCTCACCGACTCCGCCCGCAAGCCGGTGGAGATCCACGCCGAGATGCTGACCGGCAGTCCGCTCGCCGTCGGCGCCGGCTATCCGCCCGCGCAGGACTGGCAGCACGGCACCTGGCAGGGGCGCGGCTGGAGCGACCGCCGGACCTACGACCTGACCGACCCCGCCGACCTCGGCCTGGCCGGCTACGGCGTCATCGACCACGCCGCGCGCTTCGTCCTGGACGGCGAGGTCGGCCACGGCATCTTCGAGCACGGCAGCTTCGGCCGGCACGACCCCAGCGGCTTCACCGACTACGGCTCGGTCGCCCCCTGAGCCTCCGTCACGGAGCTGCGGCCTCCGTCACGGAGCCCGCCGACCGCGACCGAGGTCGCCGACCGGAACGGAGCCGCCGACCGTCACCGAATGGGTGGCTGTCACCGAGGAACCGCAGAGACACGAGGAGGACAGCAGCCATGTCCACGGCCCCCCGTCCGCGCACCACCACCCGTGACCCCGCCGAACTGGAGCGCCGGCTGGCGGCCTGGGTCGCGGGCTGGCTGCCCGGCGCAGAGGTGCGCGGGCTCAGCGTTCCGCCGTCCAACGGCATGTCCAGCGAGACGGTCCTCTTCGACCTGCACCGGCCGGACGGCACGGTGCAGGGCTGCGTCCTCCGGCTCGCCGCCGACCCGGACGCCTACGCCGTCTTCCCCCGCTACGACATGGAGCGGCAGTACCGGACGATCGCGCTGGTGGCCGAGCACACCGAGGTGCCGGTGCCGCAGTTGCTCCGGCTGGAGACCGATCCGCTGCCGCTGGGCGCGCCCGGCTTCGTCATGGCCCGCGTCGACGGCCGGGTCCCGCCCGACGTCATGCCCTACACCTACGGCGGCAACTGGCTGTTCACGGCCACGGAGGCGGAACGGGTCGGACTGGAGCAGGCCACGGTCGAGGTGCTGGCCGCGCTGCACGCGGTCCCGGCCGAGGAGGCCGGCTTCCTCGCCCCGGAGGCGGCGGGGAAGACCGCGCTGCGCCGCCACGTCAACGACCAGCGCGGCTACTACGAGTGGGTGGTGCGGGGCCGCCCCGGCTCCCCGCTGATCGAGCGCGCCTTCGCCCGGCTGGACGAGCTGTGGCCGGAGGACGAGGGCCCGACCGTGCTGAGCTGGGGCGACGCCCGCGTGGGCAACATCGTCTACCAGGGCTTCGCCCCGGCCGCCGTGCTGGACTGGGAGATGGCCTCGCTCGGCCCGCGCGAACTCGACCTGGCCTGGCTGATCTTCCTGCACCGCTTCTTCCAGGACCTCACCGAGGGCTCGGGCCTGCCCGGACTCCCCGGCTTCCTGGAACGCGACCGGGTGGCCGAGCACTACGCCGCGTTGACCGGGCACACCCCGCGCGACCTGGACTTCTACACCCTCTACGCGGCCCTGCGGCACGCCGTGGTGATGCTTCGCATCGCCTACCGGCAGGTGCACTTCGGCGAGGCGTCGCTGCCGGAGGGGGCGACCGGGGCGGACGTGGACCGACTGATCATGCACGGCCCGACCCTGGAGGCGATGCTGGAGGGCCGCTACTGGAACCATCCGCAGCGCTCCGGCCTTTGAACGATCGTTCGGATAGACCGTCGACCGTCGACTGTGGGCGGCGTCTCAACGACGTCCACATCGGCACCGCCCGAGTGGGTGTGACCGTCCCGCCACTCGGGCCCGACAGGGCCCGTGCGAGCGCCAAGTCCCTTGGGGCGCCGTTGCTTTCAAATGACCACCAGTGTCATGCTTGCGTCAGCTCGCCCCTCTGGCGAGCACCTGCGCCACCACAGCACGCCCGGCCTGCGTACGCTTCCATCCGATCGCCGACAAGGACGTCATCATGCGCAGCAGTATCCCCGGCCTCAAAGCCCTCGTGCTCCCGGCAGCCATGGCTGTCGGCCTGTGCGGCCTGGCCACCGCCGGTCCGGCACAGGCCGAGGCGACGCACCGGGCGACGCACCAGGCGGTGCCGCTCCGGTCCGACGCGAGTAGCCCGAACCTGCTGACCGCAGGATCCTTCGAGCAGAGCACCGCCGGCTGGCAGAAGCTGATCTCCACGGGCGGGATCGTCAACTGGGCCAACTACAACACGGCGGCCGGCGCCCCGGCGCCGGCCTACGACGGCACCGGATACCTGGCCTTCAACACCAACATCGGCGGCGGCTCCGTCTTCCAGGACGTGGCGGTTCCCGTCGGCACCGGCGGGACGTACGAGGCCTCGGTGTTCCTCTCCTCGCAGTCCGGCCCCGCGACCGGCACCTTCTGCCTCTGGAGCCTGGGCAGCAGCAACACCGACCTCTGCAGCGCCTACAGCGTCAACTCCGGGACCGGCTACCAGAACTACGTGCTGGTCTTCGGCGTGCCGCAGGCGACCAGCACGCTGCGGTTCCAGGTCTACCCGACGGCGAACGGCGGGACCACCGACATGGACACCGCGAGCCTGACCCGGATCGGCTGACCCGTCGAGCGGCCGTGGTGCACCGCGCCACGGCCGCTCCCGGTGCGACCGGCCGGATGACGGCACCGCGCCGGCGCTGATGGACTGGCCGCACCGGGGAGCGCGGTCTCCCCAGGGGCAAGGCGACCCGTACCGGACGGGTCACCAGCGCACTGCGGTGAAGTCGATCGGTCGGGGCAGGAGCTGTTCGGTGTGCTTGGCCAGGTCCTGCAGCCGGCGGGTGAACTCCTCGGGCGGCAACTGCCTGCGGTCGCCGTGGCCGGGCAGCAGCCAGGCGAAGCGCAGCTGCGCAGCCGTGCGGGCCAGCGATGCGGCCAGTTCGCTGATGGAGTACCAGGTGACCGACTCGGCGACGACGATGTCGTCGGCGTCCCGGGACCAGTAGAAGCTGTCGCCGCTGAAACAGTAGGTGTCGTCGGCGAGATAGAGCACGCTGCCCTCGGTGTGGCCGGGCAGCGGGTGCGCGGTCACACCGTCGGCGATCTCGGTCGGCCCGGTGCCCCGGAGAATGCGGTCGGCGTCCGGGGCGGCGGCCAGGTCGCCCTCGTGGATCCACAGCCGGGCGCCGAACCGGTCGGCGTAGGCGCGGCCGTGTGCCGCGTGGTCGCGATGGGTGAGCAGCACGTCGGTGACCGGGCCGAGGGCGGAGAACCGCTCGGCCAGGGCGGAGCTCCAGCGCGGTGTGTCGACCATCATCAGATTGCCGGTGGGTCGGCGCAGCAGGTAGGAGTTGGCGCCGGCGGTGTGCGGCGAGTTGTGCCCGCAGAGGAGGACGTGCTCGGTGAGGCGCAGCGGGAAGGGATCGCGCGTCGGCTCCGGCGCGTGCGTGCCGTGCCGGATCGACCGGGTGTGGCAGGCGAACGCGGCGGCCTCCAGCGCGACCTCCTCCGCCTCGGTGCGCGGCTGGCGTACGACCGAGGACCGGCCGTCGACCTCGGCGATCAGCCCCGGCGCGAGCTGCCGGGCGACGTCGCAGTTGGTGCAGCGCTGGTCGACGTGCCAACTCGCGTCGGCCGTGGGCTCGTTCATGGCGGATCCCTCCGTGCGGACTGGTGCCGATCGACGCCTTACTGACTATCACGCACCGCGCCGGGGGATCAATCGAGAAATGCTGTTGACTTTGCCGGAAACCGTTGCTCTCGAAGGTCTCCTTCGTGTGCGGCCGGGAAAGCCGGAAATGTTGGACGGAGTGGATTTCCGTGCAGGTGGGCGGGCCCGTGGGCGGGTGGTGGCGGAGGGCGTCCACGGCGCCGCTGCGCCCTCACCGCACCGTTCCTGCAACGGCCTTGTGATCGCTCGGTGGAGCGGCCGAGCAGCATGGGGAGGGGCGGCCGGCGGACGATTTCCTGACCGGGGTCGATATCCGGCCGTTGTTCCAGGAGCCGGGGTGATCGTATTCCCGGTAGAAATCGACGGGAGTCAATCCTCGGTCGTGCCGGGCGATTTCTGGGGAGGGAGTCGGCGGGTGTGGCGAGGAATCGGTCGGGGCGGGCCGAGGGCCGCTCCGGCTCCGGGCGGCCGAGTTGCCGTCGATCGCCTGCGGCCGGGCAGTGGCGGCCGGGAGGGCGTGGTCAGGAGGGTCGGCGGTGCACGTGTTCGGCGCCGGGATCGTGTCGGCGATGTTGCGGGAGGGTTGCCTCCCGTAAAAAGGCTCTATAGCAGATGTTCTGACGATTGCCCAGAGTGCCGACCGCCTCTGGTGAAAGAGTGTCATAGATCACATGATTATCGGCGGTACTGGCGGGATATTCATGATGGGGTGAGCATGTCACCCACTGGAGGGGTGGCAGCAATCCCTGGCCACACCGTCCCTGCCACCGGCATGCCCACCGACTCATGAGAGGCGTATCCCGCATGAGAATGACCCGCCATCTGGCCGTCACGTCACTAGCTCTGAGCCTGGCGGTGACCGTGGCGGCCTGTAGCGGAAGCAGCGGTGGAAGCAGCGGCGCCATAGGCAACGGCAACTCGGGCAGCTCGGCTCCCCAGGGCCAGAAGCAGTCGGGCGGGACGGTCACCATCGCCGAGGTCGCGGCCTCGCCCAACTTCATCTTCCCGTTCAACCCGGCGACCAACACCGACGGCTACAACGTCAACCTCACCCAGGGGATGTGGCCCTACCTGGTGTACTCCGGGGACGGCGCCCAGTCCGTGGTCAATCCGACGGAGAGCCTCACCAGTTCGATCGTCTACGGCGACAACGACCAGCAGGTCACCATCACCCTCAAGGACTGGAACTGGTCGGACGGGCAACCGATCACCAGCCGTGACTTCGCCTTCGTCTACAACCTGCTGAAGGCCAACGCCTCCAACTGGTCCAACTACATACCCGGGTTGTTCCCGGACGACGTCGCGAAGGTGACCACCCCCGACGCCCACACCGTCGTCCTGGACCTCACCAAGTCGTACAACCCGAACTTCTTCACCGACGACGTGCTCAGCGAGATCCCGCTGCTGCCGCAGCACGCCTGGGACAAGACCTCCGACAGCGGGGCGGTCGGAAACGCCGACGAGACCACGGCCGGGGCCAAGGCGGTCTACGCCTACCTGCAGAAGGAAGGCGGCGACATGACCACCTTCGCCACCAACCCGCTGTGGAAGGTGGTTGACGGACCCTGGTCGCTCTCCGCGTTCCGCACCGACGGCTACTACAGCTACGTGCCCAACAAGAACTACTCCGGCCCGGACAAGCCGACGGTCTCCGAGGTCGTCGAGCAGCCGTTCACCACCGACACCGCCGAGTTGAACGTGCTGCGCTCGGGCAGCACCCTGGACATGGGCGGCCTGCCGCTGAACGACGTCAAGCAGGCGTCGGCGCTGGAGGCGGAGGGCTACGCGGTCGCCAACGTCCAGGTGCCCGGCGTCGCCGGGATCGTCCCCAACCTCTACAACGCCAAGGTCGGACCGCTGCTCCAGCAGCTCTACGTCCGCCAGGCGCTGGAGTACCTGATCAACCGACCGCAGATCGTCTCCAAGGTCTTCGGCGGCTACGCCGACCCCGGCAACGGACCGGTCCCGCTGCAGGCGACCGGCCCCTGGGCCTCGCCGCTGGAGAAGTCCGGCGGACCCTACCCGTACGACCCCGCCAAGGCCACCGCGCTGCTGTCGGCGCACGGCTGGAAGGTGGTCCCCAACGGCGAGACCGTCTGCCAGTCCCCGGGATCCGGCGCCACCGAGTGCGGGGCCGGGATCACCGCCGGTGAGCCGCTGACCTTCCAACTCGCCTACTCCTCCGGCAACGCGGCCAGCGACGAGGAGCAGGCGGCCATCCAGTCCTCGGAGGCGCAGGCCGGGATCACCGTCAACCTCAAGTCCGAGCCCTTCAACACCCTGATCGGCACCATGGGCTCCTGCACGGCCGCCGCGCACCCGGCCGCCACCTGCGGCTGGCAGCTGGTGGACTACGGCTACGACCCCTACCCGCTGTACCCGGCCGGCGACGGCTTCTTCAATGCCAACGGCAACAACAACTCCGGCGGCTACGACAGCCCGGAGATGGACCAGCTGATCAACGAGACCGAGTACGGCTCGCAGACCTCGGCCTTCTTCGCCTACGAGGACTACACCGCCGAGCAGCTGCCCTGGCTGTGGCTGCCGAACCAGGACAGCATCCTGGTCTACCGGAAGAACCTCCAGGGCGTCACCCCGCTCAACCCCTTCTCCGGCGGCCTGAACCCCGAAACCTGGTACTTCACCAAGTGAGAAGCTACCTTCTGCGGCGATGCGGCCAGGCGGTCGCGGTCGTCATCGGCGTCATGGTCCTCACCTTCGTCCTGCTCCACCTGGAGCCCGGCAGCGCGGCCCGTGCCACCCTCGGGGTGCGGGCCACGCCCGGCCGGATCGCCATCTTCAACAGCGTCAACGGGCTCGACCAACCGCTCTACCGGCAGTTCGTCACCTATGTGAAGCAGGTCTGCGAGGGCAACCTGGGTACCTCGTACTCGCTGCAGCAGCCGGTGTCGACGCTGATCGCCCAACGGGTGCCGCGCGACCTGGTGCTGGTCGGGATCTCGACGGTGTTCGCGCTGCTGATCGCCCTGCCGCTGGGCATCGGCCAGGCGGTGCGGCGCGGCGGCATCGGCGACACCGTGCTCACGGCGGTGGCGTTCGTGCTGTACTCCGTCCCCGACTTCTTCTTCGCGCTGCTGCTGATCTCCGTCTTCTGCGTCCAACTGCACCTGCTGCCGCCGGAGGCGCCGCAGGCGGTGTCCGTCAGCGGGATCCTCGCCGACCCACGGGCGCTGGTGCTGCCACTGGCGACCATGACCCTCGGCAGCGTCTCCGGGTACAGCCGCTACATGCGGTCCTCGGCGATCGACGCCCTGGCCCAGGACTACATCAGGGTGGTCCGGGCCAAGGGCCTGCCCGAGCGGCTGGTCCTGCTGCGGCACGTGCTGCGCAACTCGATGCTGCCGATCATCACCCTGCTCGGACTGTCGGCGCCGGGGATCGTGGCCGGCGCGGTGATCGCCGAAGAGGTCTTCAACTACCCCGGCATGGGGCTGCTCTTCTTCCAGGCGGCCACCAGCCACGACTACCCGATCCTGCTCGGCTCCACGCTGATCGTCGGCGTGGCCACCGTCGTCGGGAACCTGGTCGCCGACGTCGCCTACAGCCTCCTCGACCCACGGATCCGCTATGTCATCAGCTGACGCGGGAGCGGGCACCGCCGCGCTTCCGGAACCGCCCGAACGCTCCGAGCCGCCGGATCGCCCCGAAGGTCCCGCCGGCACCGCCGAGGCGGGCGTGCTCGCGGCCCGCACCGGCTCCGGGCGGCTGATCAGGCGCGCGCTGCTCGGCAACCGGGCCGCCGTCCTCGGCGCCCTGACGGTCCTCGTGATCGCCCTGTTCTGCTTCCTGGGCCCGCTGTTCTACCGGACCAACCAGGTCACCGTCCGGCTGGACCTCGCCGAACTGCCGCCCAGCGGCGCCCATCCGCTGGGCACCGACGCCTCCGGCTACGACGTGCTGGGGCGGCTGATGGAGGGCGGGCGCTCCTCGCTGGAGCTCGGCTTCGCCGTCGCCGTCGCCACGACCGTGCTCGGCGCGCTCTACGGGGCGTTCGCCGGACTGGTCGGCGGCATCGTGGACTCGCTGATGATGCGGATCATCGACACCTTCCTCGCCGTCCCCGGCCTGGTGCTGCTGCTGATCCTGGTGAACCTGTTCACCCCGAACCTGTGGCTGATCATCATCCTGCTCTCGCTGCTCTCCTGGATCGGAGTGGCGCGACTGGTGCGCGGCGAGGTGCTCACCCTGCGCACCCGGGACTTCGTGCTGGCGTCGACCATGATGGGCGCCACCCGGTGGCGGGTGGTGGTCAGGCACCTGTTGCCGAACGCCTTCGGCGTGATCGTCGTCAGCGCCACCTTCACCATCGCCGACGCCATCCTCACCCTGTCGACACTGAGCTTCCTCGGACTCGGCCTGCCGCCGCCCCACGCCGACTGGGGCACCATGCTGTCGGACGGGCTCAACTACCTCTTCGACGGCTACTGGTGGCTGGTGTACCCGCCCGCGATCATCCTGATCGTGACGGTGGTGGCGTTCAACCTGATCGGCGACGCCGTCCACAATGCCCTGGACGTCCGCCTGAGCAACAACTGAGTGAGAACTGACGGGAACTGACGAGACGACATGGCACCCCTCCTTGAGGTCAACCACCTCAGCACCCACATCCGGACCGGCCGCCAGCGGGTGGTCCGGGCGGTCGACGACGTCTCCTTCCACCTGGAGGCCGGCGAGACCCTGGGCCTGGTCGGCGAGTCCGGCTGCGGAAAGTCCATGACCGGGCTCTCGCTGCTGGGCCTGCTGCCTCCCGGGGGGGAGCTGCTCGAAGGCTCGTCGGTGGTGCTCGCCGGGCGCGAGCTGGTCGGCCTGCCGCAGCGCGAGCTGCGGGCGGTGCGCGGCAACGAGATCGCGATGGTCTTCCAGGACCCGATGAGCTCACTCGACCCGACCAAGACCATCGGCCACCAGGTCGCCGAACCGGTGCTGCTGCACCGGGGTTGCAGTCGCAGCGAGGCCATGAACCGCGCGGCCGAGGTGCTCGGGCTGGTCGGCCTGCCTCGGCCGGCCGAGCGGCTGAAGGACTATCCGCACCAGCTCTCCGGCGGTCTGCGCCAGCGGGTGATGATCGCCATGGCGCTCGCCAACGAGCCCAAGGTGCTGATCGCGGACGAGCCGACCACGGCGCTGGACGTCACCATCCAGGCGCAGATCCTCACCCTGCTCGCCGACCTCAAGGACCGGCTCGGCATGGCGATGATCCTGATCACCCACGACATGGGCATCATGGCCGGCCACGCCGACCGGATCAACGTCATGTACGCCGGACGCATCGCCGAGAGCACCGGCACCGACGAGCTGTTCGGCGCGATGCGCCATCCCTACACCCAGGGCCTGCTGGCGGCCACGCCCACGCTCGCCTCGGACCGGACCCGGAGGCTCTACACCGTGCCCGGCCTGCCGCCGGACCTCGCCGCCCCGCCCCGGGGCTGCCGGTTCGCCGAGCGCTGCGCCTATGCCACGGACCGCTGCCGCCAGGAGGAGCCGCCACTGGCCGGGCCGGAGCAGCACTTGTTCGCCTGCTGGCATCCGACGGACGGCCCGCTGCCCCCGACCGGCGCGGAGCCGGTGCGGACGGAAGCGGTGCCGACGGAAGCGGTGCCGACGGGAGCGGTACCGACGGAGCCGGTGTCGGTGGAGCTGGTGAAGTCCACGGGTGTCGAGCGGCCGGCCGCGACCGAAGCGGCCCCTGTCGCCCGGCCGTTGTTGGAGGTCCGCGACCTGGTCAAGGAGTTCGTCGTCGGCCGGTCCGGGTTCCTGGGCCGCGATCGGCTCGCCGTCCAGGCCGTCTCGGGGGTGTCGCTGACCCTGGGCCAGGGCGAGACCTTCGGTCTGGTCGGCGAGTCGGGGTGCGGCAAGAGCACCCTCGGCCGCATGATCGTCGGCCTGGAGCGGCCCACCTCCGGCAAGGTCACCCTGGACGGCATCGACATCAGCGACCTGCGCGGCCGCGAACTCCGCCGACACCGCCAGGACCTGCAGATGATGTTCCAGGACCCGTTCGCCTCGCTCGACCCCAGGATGCGGGTCAGCAGCACCCTCCTCGAACCGCTGCAGATCCAGGGCATCGGCACCGCCAAGCAGCGGCTGAACCGGGCCGCCGAGCTGCTCGCCGAGGTCGGACTGCCGGAGAGCGCCCTGGACCGGTTCCCGCACGAGTTCTCCGGCGGCCAGCGGCAGCGCATCGGCCTCGCCCGCGCGCTCACGCTGACCCCGAAGGTGATCATCGCCGACGAGCCGGTCTCCGCGCTGGACGTGTCGATCCGTGCGCAAGTGCTCAATCTGATGAAGCGGCTGCAGGCGGCCCACGGGCTGTCGTACGTGGTCATCTCGCACGACCTGGCGGTGATCACCTACCTGGCCGACCGGATCGGCGTGATGTACCTGGGCCGACTGGTCGAGGTCGGCAGCGGCGAGGACATCCACCGGCGCACCGTGCACCCCTATACGGCGGGCCTGCTGGAGGCCGTCCCGGTGCCGGAGCCCGCGGTGGAACGCGCCAAGCGCGGCGGCGGACTCCGCGGCGAGCTGCCGAGCCCGATCGACCCGCCCTCGGGCTGCCGCTTCCGCACCCGCTGCCCACTGGCGCAGCTCCGCTGCGCGGAGGAGGAGCCGGTGCTGCGCGCCTTCGGCCCCGGCCATGTCGCCGCCTGCCACTTCCCGCTGCAGGAGCCGCTCCCCGAGGTCCCGGCTCCGGTCCCGGCTCCGGCATCGGCTGCGGTGCCCGGTCCGGCCTGACCTGGCTCGGTGTCCAGTACTCAGGAAATTCTTGCCGTATAGGCGACTTTTCCATTGCGGCAAAATGCGCTACGGTTGCTGGCATGACGCAGGAGGACGGCGCCCGGATCGGGCTGCGGGAGCGCAAGAAGCGGGAGACCCGCGTCTCGCTGAGCCAGGCCACGATTCGGCTGTGCGTCGAACGCGGCTGGGACAACGTGACGGTGGAGTCCATCGCCGAAGCCGCGGACGTGTCCGTGCGCACCTTCCGCAACTACTTCTCCAGCAAGGGCGAGGCGATCGCCGCCGGCCACCTGGAGCGGATGCTGCGGATCGCGGACACGCTGCGCGGCCGCCCGGCCGCCGAGCCGCTGTGGGACTCGGTCGTCCACGCGGTACTGGCCCAGTTCGCGCCGGGCGGCGAGTCGGCCGCGGGCCCCGCTCCCGACCAGCGCTGGCGGGACGGGCTCCGGCTGATGCTGGCCGAACCGGCGCTGCAGGGCGAGGTCGCCAGGGCGAACGCGGCCGCCCAAGAGGCGCTGGCCGAGGCGGTCGCCGCGCGCACCGGCGCCGACGCGGCCCACGACATCCACCCGAAGCTGGTCGCCGCGGTGATCGGCGCGGGCAGCGCGGTGGCCGTGGAGCACTGCATGGGTGGCGAGCCGCCCGCCCCGCTCGCCCCCGTGCTGCGCGAGGTCTTCGCCCGGCTCGCCGCCGGACTGCCCACGCCCTAGGAACCTCGCGTCATCCGACCCGGCCCGGCTGTCGCCGGGCCGGGTCCTCACTCGCCACGCAGTTCCTCGATGACCGGGGCGAACTCCTTCATGACGGGCTCCATCACGGTGAGGTAGCTGAATCCGTACCGCTCCCGCTGCGCCCGCAGTTGGTCGGCGATCTGCCGGACCGTTCCGATCAGGATGACCGGCAGCTCAAGGGACTCCTCCTCGGTCAGGTGCGGGACGTTGGCGAGGGACGGCTGCAGGGCGGCCCGGCGGTCGCCGGTGACGGCGACCATGCTGATCAGGAGGTTGAGCTCGGCCGGCTCGGCACGGTCGGCGGCGAAGCGCCGGTAGGCGGCGACGCGCTCCTCCAACTGGGCTGCCGTGATCACGCGCGGCATGCCGTTCGGGTCGTCAGGGTCCGAGCGCGCGCCGGTGAACGCGGCGATCTCGGCGTGCTGGGCGGCCAGCTTCAGCACGCGGTCGCCGTTGCCGCCGACCAGCAGCGGCGGCCGGGGGCGTTGCAGCGGCCGGGGCGCGAAGTCGTCCGAGCCGTAGCGGCGGTCCAACTCCTCGATCGTGTGCCGGAGATGGTCCACCCGCCGGCCGGGCGTGCCGAAGGGCAGGCCCGCCGCGTCGTGCTCCGCCTTCACATAGCCGGTGCCGAGCCCCAGTTCGAGGCGGCCGCCGGTGAGCTGGTCCGTGGTGGCGACCTCGCGGGCCAGCAGCGTCGGGTTCCAGAAGCCGGCGTTGAGCGTGATCGTGCCGAGCCGGGGGCGCTCGGTGGCCTCGGCTGCGGCGACCAGGGCGGGGAAGGGTGCGGGCATGCCCAGATGGTCGGCGACCGTGATCACGTCATAGCCCAGCGCCTCCGCCGTGCGGCACTTCTCGCGCCACTGGGCACCGGCCTCCGAGGTGATCAGATTGACGCCGAAACGGAACGGGCGGGCCATGAGCACTCCTTACGCGTAGCCGGCGTGGCGGCGACCCACCGTCGTCCCATTGGCGGGTGCCAAGCGTCAGTCCATCACCCAGGCACGTCACACGTCGAGAGCGCCTCGCCGTCGTCGCCTACAGCGCCGGGTTCGGGGTGGCCAGGGCCGGGAGCAGTACGGCCCCGGGGAGGGCGGCGAGGGCCCAGCCGGGCAGGACCAGTTTGCCCCGGCGCCGACCGCTGCCCACCAGCACGAACGGGACCTCCGGCACCGCCGCGTCGATCAGCAGCGGCCAGGCGGCGGGGAGGCCGACCGGGGTGATGCCGCCGTACTCCATCCCGGACTCCGCCACAGCGGTCTCCAACGGCGCGAAGGACGCCTTCCGGGCGTCCAACTGCTTGCGGACGGCGGTGTTGACGTCCACCCGGGTCCCCGCCAGGGCGAGGCAGGCGGCCAGGGTGGTGGTCCCGCCGCGCTTCGCCGCGACCACCACGCAGTTGGCGGAGACGTCGAGCGGGACGTCGTAGGCGGCGGAGAAGACAGCGGTGTCGGCCTTCTCCGGATCCGTGTCCACGTACAGCACCGACTCCGCCGCCCGCGCGTCCCAGTTCTTCAGCGCGTCGGCCACCGGACCGACCAGCTGCTCCGGGATCTCCACCGCCCGCCGCACGGTGGCGAAGTTCCCGAACGGTGCCTGCACGTGCTCGCCCATGCGGTGCACCCTACCGCCGGGGCCTCCCCGCCGACGGGGAGGCCCGCCCGCCGGAGCGGACCACCTCAGCCGGCGGCGCGGTCGGACACCGGACGCCGCCGCAGGGCGGAGTCGGACAGCGCCGGGGACTGCCAGGCGCTGTCCGGGTGGTAGACATCGGTGCCGGGCGGCACGATCTCGTCGATCCGGTCGAGGGTCGCGTCGTCGAGGGTGAGCGCGGCGCCCTTCAGCAGGGCCTCCAGCTGCTCCATCGTCCGGGGCCCGGTGATCACCGAGGTGACGGCGGGATGGGCCACGGTGAACGCCACGGCCAGTTCCGGCAGCGAGCAGCCGATGCTGTCCGCGAGCTCGGCCAACTGCTCGACGACCTCCAGCTTGGCGGCGTTCGCCGGGAGCGTGGGATCGAAGCGGGCCGGGGCGAGCGCGGCCCGTCCGACCGAGAGGTCCGTCGGCCGCCCCTTGCGGTAACGCCCGGTCAGGAAGCCGAAGGCGAGCGGGCTCCAGGTGAGCACTCCCATCCCGTAGCGCCGGCAGACCGGCAGCACCGAGGCCTCGATCCCGCGCGCGAGGATCGAGTACGGCGGCTGCTCGGTGCGGAAGCGCTGCAGTCCCCGGCGCTCGGACACGTGCTGCGCCTCGACGATCTCCTCGGCCGGAAAGGTCGAGCAGCCGAAGGCGCGGATCTTGCCCTGGCTCACCAGGTCGCTCAGGGCGGACAGGGTCTCCTCGATGTCCGTCGTGTGGTCCGGACGGTGGACCTGGTAGAGGTCGATCCAGTCGGTCCGCAGCCGCTTCAGGCTCTCCTCCACGGCCTTGACGATCCAGCGCCGCGAATTGCCGCCCCGGTTGCGGCCCTCGCCCATCGGGAAGTGGACCTTGGTGGCGAGCACGACGTCGTCGCGCCGGCCCTGGAGCGCCTCGCCGACGATGACCTCGGACTCGCCGCCGGAGTACATGTCCGCCGTGTCGACGAAGTTGACGCCCTGGTCGAGCGCCGCGTGGATGATCCGGACGCAGTCCTCGTGGTCCGGGTTGCCGACCGCGCCGAACATCATCGTCCCGAGGCAGTGCGTGCTCACCTCGATGCCGGTGCCGCCGAGAGTGCGATAGCGCATGGTCGAGCTCCTTTGCCTGGCGTGCGGAGGTCCGCTGACCTCGCTGCGCACTCTAGGAGTTGGAGTGGACTAGAGGTCAAGGGGCCTCGGCCGGGCGGAACGGGGCGGGAGGGGAAGCGGTCGCAGTTGCTCACCCGCCACCTGGCGAACCCGCGCTGCGGCTGCGGCTGCTGCGCAGCGTCAGCCGGCGCGGCTAGGGCTCGATCACGGCCCAGGCGTGGCACTCCTGCCGACTGCTGTCGGTGCCGACTGAGGCGACACGATAGGCGGCGACGGCCCGGAGCACCTCCCGGTCCGGTTCCAGGCCCGCGCCGTGACCGACTATCAGGACGACGACCTGTCGTCCCTTGTCGCCGAGGTGGACGCTGACCTTGCGGGCGCCGGCCGCGATGACGCCCTCGGTGAGCGTGCTGACGATCGCGTCGAGCTGGGCCCGGCGCTCGACGGTGAGCCGGTGCTCCCACTTGGCGAGGCGTCCGGCGATCTCACCGCAGACCTTCCGGACCGCCCACGGCCGGAGTTCGGCCAGGGTCCAGCTGCCGCAGCGCCGGCCGGCGAAGGTCAGCGGTACCGGAGCGCGGTCGGGGACCGGCGGGGACGCCGGGCGCTTGGGCGGGGGCGGGGTCTTCGGCGGGTAGTCAGGGAGCCGTCCTGCGGCCGGGATGAGCGTCGCCACGACTGCCTCCGGGGGTGCGGGTGCAACCACGGTAGCGATCCGCGCGGCTGCGGGGTAGGAAGTCACCCGAACGTGGGACGCGGTCGCGCTCCGCTCCACCGCCCGGATGCCGACCCCGAAGCCGTGGGCGGGAGGCCGGACGGGTGAAACACCGTCGGATCGGCTCGTGGCGGCCGAACCGGTGGGCAGCGGTCGGATGAACTGACCGATATGCGTATCCCCTTCAGGACCGGGCGTATCGTCTCGGTACTCGCCCTGCTATCGGGCTCACTCCTGGGCAGCGGCGTGCTGGCGCCACCGGCCCAGGCCGCCATCTCCTTCAGCAAGACCGTGGACAAGGCGATCGCGTCCCCGGGGGAGAACGTCACCTACACCCTTCGCTACACCTGCTCGGTCACCGAGTGCGCCGACGGGGAGATCACCGACGCCCTGCCGCCGAACATGGAGTTCGTCGGCTGGACGCCCGACCCCTCGTCCGTGGACCAGGACGCCTCCACCGTGCCCGCCGAGGGCACGATGGGCGGCGCCATGGACATCAAGCTCAAGACGCTGAGCCCGGGCACCACCGCCACCATCACCGTGGTGATGAAGTACCCGAACTTCACCACCCCCAACGGCGCGGACTCCACCAACTCCGCCACGATGACCGTCACCGGTGAGCCCCCGCAGACCGCGACCGCCGACACCAGGGCCACGGTGGAGCCGGAGTACACGGTCACCAAGGGCATCCAGGCCACCAGCAGCGACGGGCGCACCGTCACCTACCAGTTCAGCGCCTGCGCCACCGACAATGTGCCCAACGTCGACCTGGACACCAGTCGGCTGCTGGACACCCTGCCGGCGGGCGCCGTGGTGGACGCCGGCCGCTCGCCCGGATGGAGCCAGGTCGCGCCCGGTCCCAACACCTGGGGCTACGACATCGGCGAATTCCGCTCCGGCAACGGCCACGGCGGCTGCCGGATCCCGGGCGTGCTGGTGGTCCACTACCCGGAGGCCGCCTTCCCGAACGGGACGACCTCCGACAACTCCGTCGACCTGTACGGAGACCCGATCGGGCCGGACACCGAGCAGAAGCTGGGCACCGCCGGCACCACCACCGGCCAGTTCCAGCCGCCGGCCACCGGTGTGGCGGTGACGGCCAGCAAGGTGTGGCGCGACCGCGTCACCTCCGGCGACCTCAACAGCTTCAGCCTGTCCGCGACGAACACCGCAGGCCCGGCCACCAGCCTGACCATGACCGACCCGGGCGTGGGCACCACCGGCAGCCTCTACAACTGGCTCTTCCCGCAGTCCATCCAGCTGGAGCCGTGGAACCCGACCGGTATCGCGCTGACCCTGCGGTACCGCCTCAACGGCGACCCCACCTGGCACACCTTCACCCCGTCCAACGCCCTCGACGGCTCCTCCAACCGGCGGATCAGCTTCGCCCAGGGGGCGGGCAACCCGGCCGACGACGTCATCGGCATCCCGGCCGGACGATGGATCGACGGCTTCGAGTTCTCCTGGAACGGGCCCATCCCGACCGGCTGGAGCCCCGGCAACTCGGTGCAGCTGATCACCCAGGTGGTCACCCCCGGCCACGACGGTCGCACCGCCCCCGACCCGCTGACCAACTGCGTGGACACCACCGCCGGCGACGGCAGCACCCACGCCGCCGCCAACGCCTGCGCCAGCACCACGGTCACCGCCGCGACCAACCTCGGCGCGGTCAAGACCACCGTGGCCGGCCAGGTGACCACGCCCGGCGGCAAGGCGACCTTCCAGGTCATCCCGTACAACCGCAGCGGGCGCGACCTGAGCCGTCCGCTGGTGCTGTACGACGTGCTCCCGGCGGGCGTCCTCTACATCGAGGGCTCGGCCCGCCCCGACCCGAGCTACCCCGAGGCCAAGGCGCCCGCCTCGGTCACGGTCGCCCCCGGCCCCGACGGCCGTCAGATCGTCAGGATGGAGTGGCCCCCCGGCGCGCCCGACATGACGTACCTGCACGACCAGCTGGCCTACCGGATGCTCTTCGACGTCGAGGTCGCCAGCAGCCTGCACTCCGGTGAGCTGACCAACGACGTCTATGTCAGCGTCGACCGGCCGACCGCACCGGTCACCTGCATGTTCAACGGCTCCGACAGCGGCAGCGCCCCGGACGCGCTGGACCTCAACGGCGACGGCGACACCAGCGAGACCATGTGCCACGCCTCCTCCCATCTGCAGGTCAACGCACCGTCGGCGCTGCGCTCCTACAAGGAGGTCAAGGGCGACCTGGACGCCGACTACTCCAGCATGGGCACGGCCACCCCGGGCGGCAGCATCTCCTACCGGATGACGGTCCGCAACGACTCCCCGGAGCCGGTCACGGACTTCATCGCCTACGACAGGCTGCCGACCCCCGGCGACACCTACGTGCTCACCCAGGACGCGCCGCGCGGCAGCGCCTGGACCCCGTCCCTGAGCGAGCCGATCACCAGCAGCGACCCGAACGTGGTGATCGAGTACACCACCGTCCCCAACCCGTGCGTGAACACCGTCCTGGTCACGCGCAGGCGCTGCGACAGCAACGCCGGCTGGAGCACCACCTTCCCCAGTCCGGGCACGGCCACCTGGTTCCGGGTCCGCCGTCCGGGAACCCTGGCCCCCGGCGAGTCCTTCACCCTGACCTGGCCGATGGTCGCCTCCTTCGACGCGCCCGCTGACGAGTACGCCTGGAACAGCTTCGCCTTCACCGCCACCGACGCCGCCGGCCACCAGCTGCTGCCCGCTGAGCCCGCCAAGGTCGGGGTCGCGATCAAGCGCATCGCCCCGTCCGACAACGCGGTGGGCGACTTCGTCTGGCAGGACCGGGACGGCTCCGGCATCCAGCGGCCCGGTGACCCCGGCATCGCCGGCGTCACGGTGCAGCTGCTGGACGGCAACGGCCAGCCCGTTCGCGACAAGGACGGCAAGCCGGTCACCACGGTGACCGACCGCAACGGCCGCTACCTCTTCGAGAACCTGCCCGACGGCAGCTACGCGGTCCGGTTCGAGCTGTCCACCCTGCCCAAGGGAGCCACCGTCACCAAGCGCGGTGCGGGCACCGACCCGGCCAAGAACTCGGACGCCGACCCGGCCACCGGCATCACCCAGACCGTCCACCTCAGCGGCGGCCGGCGCTACCTCGACCTGGACATGGGCGTGATCCTGGAGGAGCCCACCCCGACGCCGACCCCCACGCCCACGCCCACGCCCACCGTGACCCCGACGCCGCACCCGACCGGCAGCCGGACCGGCGCGCCCTCGCCGAACGGCGGCGGCTCGCTGCCCGACACCGGCGGCGGCCTGCCCGGGCCGATGTTCGCGGCGCTCAGCGGGAGCACGGTCCTCCTCGGCCTGGCCATCTGCGCGGTGACCTACCGCCGGCGCCCGGGACGGCACAGCTGACGCATCGCTGACGCATCGCTGATCCGGGGCCGACCGGTGGCACCGCCCGAGAGCGGCGCCACCGGTCGCTGTCGTCACCGGGGGTCCGGCTCGGCGGGGCCATTCGCGGAGTGGTGGCAGTAATTTCAGCCTGGCTGTCTTTTCTGCCACTGCCGCCGGGCGCCCCGCCCTGAAAGGCTGGCGATCATCTGCACACCATCCCGAAAGCTGGGCCCCGATGACCGCACGCCACCCCGCCTCCGACACCACCGCACTGTCGTCACAGGCCGCCCAGGTCCTGCGGACACTGGCTCTGGACGAGGACCTGAAGGCGCGCATCCCGCAGGACCCGGCCGTCGGCCCGCTGGTCCGCAAGGTCGCCCGGCGTTACGTCGCCGGGGAGAGCCTGACCGAGGCGCTGGAACGGGCGAAGGGCATCCTCGCCACCGGCCACCGGGTGAACGTCGAGTACCTGGGTGAGAGCTGCCGCGACCCACAGCGCGCCACCGAGGAGACCGAGGTCTTCCTGGAGGCCGCCCGACTGCTGCCGCCCGACTGCTCGATCTCCCTCGACCTCTCCCACATCGGCCTCGCCGTCGACGAGGAACTCGCCCTGGCCAACGCCACCCGCCTCGCGCGGGCCACCGCGGGTGCCGGCCGAGAGATGATCATCTCCGCCGAGGGTTCCGACCGAACCGACGCCGTGCTGGCCGCGCACCGCGCCCTGTGCGAATCGTTCGACCACGTGGGCGTCACCGTCCAGGCCCGGTTGCACCGCACCGGCGAGGACCTGCGGCGACTCCTCGCGCTCCCCGGTCGCATCCGCCTGGTCAAGGGCGCCTTCCTCGAACCCGAGACCATCGCCTACCGGCGCGAGGACCCCGCCCTCGCCACCGCCTACCTCGACCACGCGGAGCGGCTGGCGGACTCCGGACATCTCTGTTCCTTCGCCACCCACGACTGGGATCTGATCCACCGCATCGACCGCCACCTGGGCGGGAAGTCGCCCGAGACCGTCCCCTGGGAGTTCGAGACCCTCCTCGGGCTGGGCCCCGACCGGCTGGACGCCATGGCCGAGCGGGGCCACCCCACCCGCGAGTACGTCGTATTTGGCACCGAATGGTGGCTCTACGTCTGCAACAGGATCGCCGAGGACCCCCAGCGGCTGCTCCAGGCCCTCGTCGACGCCGCTTCCTGACCACCCGCCAGGTCGGGACCGGCGGCGCCCGGCAGCTGTTCCATCAGCGCGGCGGCCACGGAGTTCGACGACCGGGGCGGTCCGGTGCGCGACGCTGGGGACCGATCCGGACCAGGTCGTCCACGAGCTGCTCGGCCAGGCGCTGGCGCTCAACCTGACCCTCCAGCTGCACCGCGACCGCGCCGCGCCGGCGCGCACCCGGCGCGCGACGGGCCGGCTGCTCGGCCACCCCGTCGCAGCGGCGGACGCCGAGCCAGCCGACGCCGTCGCGGGCTGAGCAGCCCGCCGCCGCTGGACCTCAGTGGACGCAGAGGCAGAACGGATGGCCGGCCGGGTCCGCGTAGACCCGCCAGTTGGCCTCCGGGCGGATCAGGTCCGTCCGTTCCAGCAGGGTCGCGCCGAGGGCGAGCGCCCGCTTCTCCTCCCCGTCGAGGTCGTCCACGTCGAAGTCCAGGTGGAACTGCTGCGGGTGCTGCTGGCCGGGCCACTGCGGCGGCCGGTAGCCGTCCACCCGCTGGCAGGCCAGCGGCGTGCCCTCGAACCCGTGCACCTCGATCCAGTCGGGGTCGTCCGGGTCCCGGACCACCCGGCCGCCCAGGAGACCGGCGTAGAACTCCGCGAGCTGGACCGGATCGGGGCAGTCCAGCGCGACCGCCTGCAGCTTTCGAATCACTTTCGACACCCTTCGTTCCTCCGCCGCCTCCGCGGCGCCTCCGTACGGGAGGGGCCGTACCCGCCGTCGCGGTGGGCATACCGGCTCAGGCCACGAGCAGCCGAAGGCCGAGATCCGCCGTGTCGAGCTCGGCGAGGTCGCGGTTGCGCTCGGCCCACCGGCCGGAGGCCAGGTCCTCGCCGAGGCTGCGCACCGCGCGCTGCTCGACCTCCGGCCCGACCCTGGTCCACACCGACATCGCCCGGCGCACGTGCTCCTGCAGATACGCGCCCGGTCGGCGCCAGTACGCCTCGAACAGGCCGTCGGTGCAGTCCCACGGAACGGGAACCGACTCCGCGCGGGCGCCGATCGCCCCGGCCATCCCGGCCAGCGAGGGAAAGTCCGCCAGGACGCCGGTGAACTCGGGAAGGTAGTCGCGGGTCAGCCAGAACCGGTCCGGCCAGCCGGGCTCGTCGGTGTCGAAGGTGAGCACCACCACACGCCGGGCCACCCGCCGCAGCTCGCGCAGCCCGGCGATCGGATCCTGCCAGTGGTGGACGGTGGAGACGGCCATCGCGGCGTCGAAGGAACCGTCCGCGAACGGCAGGCTCTCCGCGCCGGCGGCCAGGCACGGCGCCGCGCCGGCGGGTCGCTGCGCCCGCATGACCGCCGAGGGCTCGACCGCGGTCACCTCGCGGTCGAGGGGCTCGTAGGAGCCGGTGCCGGCGCCGACGTTCAGCACCGTCCGGGCGTCCCCGAGCGCGTCCCAGATCTGCGCGGCGATCCTCGGCTCGGTGCGCCGTGTCGCCGGGTAGGCGCCGCCGATCGCGTCGTAGAGTCGGGCGCCGAGCATCCCCAGCTGCTCCTCCGGTGTCACGGTCTCTCCCTTCGCTCGTGCGTCGAGTTCCCTGTCGATGGCGGAGATCATGGCGTCGGCGCGGTCGCGCCGTTCCAGCAGCAGGCCGCGCAGCCGGTGCAGGTGCGCGGCCGCGTCGGTGGAGCCCTCGCCGACCAGCTCCGCGACCTCCCGCAGCCCGAACCCCAGTCGGCGGTAGGCGAGTACCTCCCGCAGCCGCTCCACGTCGGCCGCCGAATAGGCCCGGTACCCGGCCGGGGTCCGCGCCGACGGCCGCACGAGCCCGATCTCGTCGTAGTGGTGCAGCGTGCGGACGCTCACTCCGCCCAGTTCGGCCACGCGTCCCACGGTCCAGTGCTCTTTCACGCGACCGACTATCCAACCTGACGCCACGTGAGGGTCAAGCGCCCCGCTCCCGGCGGCTTCGGTGGGGCGTGGCGAACTCCGTCTACGATCGGGGCGACCGGCAATCGGATCGTCACACGGGGGATGTCAACGCATGAGTACGTCGCCAATGCCACCTGGAGCGGAGGAGCGGGCCGAGGGATCGTCCGTCCGGATCGGCGCGCTGCTGCCGCTGAGCCGGCCCGGCTGGGTCGAGGCGGGCCGACACCTGCTCGCCGGGCTCGAACTGGCCGTTCGCGAGGTCAACGCCGCCGGCGGGATCGGCGGCGGAGCACTTGAGCTGGTGGTCCGGGACACCGCGGCCGATCCGCAGCGGGCCGGGGCGGCGGTGGAGGAACTGGCCCGCCTGGGCGTGGCCGCCCTGGCGGGGGAGTACCACAGCGTCGTCGCCCGCACCGCCGCCGCCCGGGCCGACGCCCTCGGCCTGCCGTTCCTCTGCTCGTCGGCGGTTCTCGACGCGCTCACCGAACAGCCGACGGACCGGGTCGCGCGGCTGGCCCCGGCGCAGTCCCACGGCTGGCAGGTCTACGCCGACTTCCTCCTCGGCGCGGGCCACCGTCGGATCGCCGTGGCAGCCGCGTCGAGTGTCTACTGGGCATCCGGGACCGGCATCCTGCGGGACCGCCTCGCCGGGCACGGCGGCGCCGTCGTGGAACTCGACGCGGACGCGCTCACCCCCGCGGCCCTGTGCGAGGCACTGGTCGACAGCCGCGCGACGGCGCTGCTGCTGCTGGTCGGCCACCCGGAGCCGGCGGTGTCGATCGTCACCGCCGTCCGCCGCGACCGGCGCCTGGCCGGGGTCATGCTCGGGGCTCCGGCCGGGCAGCCGGAGTTCGCCGAGTGGGCGGCGCTGCTGGGCGACGACGGCGCCGGGGTCCCGTTCCTGCGCTACCTGCCCGAGCGCCTCGGCCCGCTCGGCACCCGGGTCGAGGCGGCGCTCCGCGAGCGGCTGGGCGGAGCGCCCTCCTTCGTCGCCTTCGAGGGTTACGACACGGTGGCCGTCCTGGCCGCGATGCTGCGCTCCCAGGGCCCGGAGCTGGGACGGACGGCCGAGTCCTGGCCGCGCGTCGACGTCGAGGGCACCCGTGGGCGGATCCGCTTCTCCCGCACGCCGGGCATCAGCGTCTGGCAGTGGGCCTGGGCGCCGGTCCAGGTCGTCGACCGGGACCCGGCGGCACCCGACCGCTTCCGGGTGCTGCACGTCGGCTGAGCGGGCGCTGGGCGCCATCGACGACGGCTCCACGCACGGCGGGTAGGCGCCGCCGGCAGGGCGGGCCCGCCTAGCCGGGGCGCCGGGCTAGGAGCTGGAGGAGCCCGGTGACGGCGACTCCGGCGACGATGAGCCGACGGTCGATCAGGTCCTGGACGTCGGCCAGGGGCAGCCACTCGATGCGGTCCGCCTCGTGGGTGTCGGTCGGTTCGGCGACCTTGACCCCGTCGCGGGCGAGGAAGACATGGTGCTCGGCGTTGGACATGCCGCCCACGGGCTGGTTGTAGGCCAGCGGCTCCAGCCGGGCGGGGTCGATCCGGTAGCCGGTCTCCTCCAGGACCTCACGCGCTGCGGCCTCCGCGACCTCCTCGCCGGGCTCGACGATGCCGGCCGGGATCTCCCAGTTCCAGGTCCGGGTGGTGAACCGGTGCCGCCACATGAGCAGCACCTCGTCGCGGTCGTCGAGGAGCACGACGGAGGCCACCGGGGCCCACTTGACCAGGTGGTGTTCGTAGCGGGCGAGCCCGGGCGGCTCGACGTCCACGAGGTCGAGCTCGACCCACGGGCTGGTGTAGATGGTGCGGCTGCCGTGCACGGTCCACTCGCTCAACTGATTCCCCTGGAGTTCGCAATGGTCGCAAGGTGCCATCCTGCCACCGGCGGGACCAGGTCCCGCACGGCCGCCTCTGCCGGCGGCGCCCGGGATGCCGAGTCGGCGGCTCCGCCGGATCCTGATCCGTATGGAGATCGCAGACGTGCCCCTCTTCGTCGAGGTGAAGGCCGGCCCGGACAACCGGGTCTACGTACTCGTCCTGAACGCGTTTCAGGACCTGGTGCGGGAGCCGGTGCCGGTGGAGACGTCCGTGGACGTGGACGCCCTGGTGGCCGGGTTCGAGATCGACCGCGACCGGATGCGCTACACCCCCCGCGCGCGGGAGATCGTGATCAAGCACGACGGCCTGTAGCCGGGGCCCGCCCGGGGCTGCGGGCACCGCGCGGACCGGCGCCGGCGGCCCACACGGGCGGTATGGGAGAGCGGGGGAGGGTATGGGGCGGTAGCTGCGGACGGCAACCCGGCGGCTGCCGCCGGGAGGCAGTTGTGAGTGCTCTATAAAGATCACACAGGACCCCGCCAAGTAGCGCGGGGCCTGGTGACAGGAGCAATATGCGCATGCGTACAGCGGCGTCGGTGATAACCGGCGCCATGGCCCTCGGAGCGGTCGCGGTTCCGTCCACGGCCTTCGCCGCGACCGCGAAGCCGGTGATCGCCAAGGTGTCCTCCGTCTCCTCGGTCCTCGGCCTCAGGAGCGCCACCGCCACCTTCGGGGTGACGGTCACCGCCACGGACGCCTCCGGGATCAAGGCGATCTACGCCGTCCCCTACCCGGTGGCGCTCGCCGAGGAGGCCCACGCGGTCCCCACCGTCGCCGACATCAAGGCCGACGGCAGCGCCGACCTGCTCAGCGCGCGGTCCGGCTCCGCGACCTCGCAGACGGCAGGCCGGGTGCAGAGCATGAAGGTCCCCACCGCACAGCTGGGCAACAACCTGGCCGGGGCCTGGGCCTTCGCCGTGCTGGTGGTGGCCAAGGACGGCGCCACCACCTTCGACGCGGCGGCCGGCACCTTCTACTGGCAGCGTGCCGACGCACTCAGCGCCAAGGTCTCCGCGACCAAGGTGCGCAAGGGCGCCGAGCTGAACGTCACCGGTCGGCTCAGCCGGGTCAACTGGCCCGCCCAGTCCTACCAGGGCTACGGCCAGCAGTGGGTCCGGCTGGAGTTCCGCAGGAGCGGTAGCAGCACCTGGACCACGGCCGGCTGGGCCAAGTCCAGCAGCACCGGCGCGCTGAGCGCCAAGGTCAAGGACGGCGCGGCCGGCAGCTGGCGCTTCGCCTTCGGCGGCAACGCCGACAGCGGCGCCGTGAACTCCGCGCAGAGCTGGGTCGGTCTGGCGTAGTCCGCGCAGGTCCGCGCAGGCAGCGGAACGACGGCCGACCGCGGTGACAGCGCGGTCGGCCGTCGGCGGTTCCGAGCCGGGTCAGCGGCCCCAGCGGCGCTGTTCCGCCATCCGGTGGCGGATCACCAGCAGGTCCACCACGGCGACCACCGCGCACACCGCGCAGACGACGGCCACCCCGATGTTGACCGGTCGGTCCTGCTCCGGCCCCTTCGCCGCGAGCAGGCCGAAGGCGACCGCGCCGAGGATCATCAGCGGCGCGTAGACGCCCGCCAGCAGCCGTCGCGCCCGCAGGTCGCTGCGGGCCCAACGCGGCTCGGAGCCGTCGTGGCGCCAGCGACGGGCCGCGGCCCGGGTCCGCCGGTCCGCAGCGCGCACCTCCCACTGCTGGCGGACGTGGTGCCCATGGCTGTCCTGGTGCGACATGGCCCCGTCTCCCTTCCGGCTGGACGCGGCCCCTCAACCTCACCCTTACCCGGGCAGGCCCGGCCGACCCCTGGCATCCGCCGCTTCCCGGCCGTGACCGGGATGGCCGACGCCGACAAGATCGCGCGGGCCCTTCTGGCGGTGTCCACCACCGCCGCCGCCCGGGCCCGGGCCGATGATGGGAACGCGGTCCCAGCCCCGATCCACAGCCCTGAAAGGTCCCTCGATGAGCCTGCGACACCTGACGCCCGGCGGACGCGGCTTCCTCATGGTCAACGCGCATCCCGGCGGGGCTGCGGCGAGCGTCGACCGGATGTGGGAGCAGATCCACGACCGGACGGAGGACGGCAGGCGGCCGGTCGTGCTCGTCGTCGGCTCCAGCGCCGGATACGGGCTGGCCGCCACCCTCGCGGCGGCGCGGCTCGGCGCACGTGGAATCGGCGTGAGCTTCGAGGCCCCGGAGACGGAGCGGCGGACGGCATCGGCCGGCTGGTACCGCACCGCCCGGACGGCCGAGCTGGTCGACGACTGGGTGTTCCTGAACGCGGACGCCTTCGGCCCGGGGGCCAAGGCCGACGTGGTGAAGCTGCTCGCGGAGCGCTTCGGGCCGGTCGACTACCTCGTCTACAGCGTCGCCGCACCGCGCCGCACGGATCCGGCGACGGGCCTGCTGCACCGGTCGGTGATCAAGCCGCTGGGCGAGCCCTACACCGCGAAGACCCTGGTCTTCGAGGACGAGGTGCCGGTGGTCGGCTCGTCGACGCTCGATCCGGCGGACGAGGCCGAGCGGCACGCGACCGTCCAGGTGATGGGCGGTGCCGACTGGCGGCTGTGGGTCGACGCCCTCGACGGGGCCGGGCTGCTGGCGGACGGTTTCACCACCGCCGCGCTGACCTACGTGGGCTCGGAGCTGACGGCCCCGATCTACCGGGCCGGGACGATCGGCGCGGCGAAGCAGCACCTGGAGCGGACGGCACGGGTACTGGACGAGCATCTGGCGGGCCGGGGGCGGGCGTTCACGGTGGTGGCCGGCGCGGCGGTGACGCAGGCGTCGACGGCGATCCCCAGCATCGCCCTCTACACCAGCATCCTGCACCGGGTCGCGGGGGAGCAGTTCGAGTCGACGACGTTGCAGATGACCCGGATGTGGGAGCAACTGACCGGCGTGGCACTGCTGGAGCAGGACGCCGCCGGCCGGGTGCGGCTCGACGAATGGGAGCTGGAGCCCGACGTCCAGGCGCGCGTCCGCGAGGTGTGGGAGCGGGTCACGGCGGCGACGGTGGCGGAAGAGGCGGACACCGACTGGTTCCTGGCCCAGGTCGGCCAGATGTACGGATGGCGGGTGCCGGGAGTCGACTACGCGGCGGAGCAGGAGACGACGGTTGCCTGGCCGGCCGACTGACGGCCCGGCAGCCGACATCCGGCGCCCGCTCCGCCCGGGCGTGCGCCGGATCGGCTTGCGCAGCGCGTAGGGTGACGGCATGACAACCGTCGACAACGCCCCGGCCGACCTGGACTCCCTCGGGGCCGGCAAGTACCTGCTGGTCACGACCTTCCGCAAGGACGGCCGGACGGTTCCCACCCCGGTCTGGGTGGTCCGCGACGGCGACGCCCTCGGCGTCTGGACGGTGGCCGACTCGGGCAAGGTCAAGCGGATCCGCAACCGGGGCGACGTCCTGCTTGCCCCCTGCGACGTGCGCGGCAACCGCCGGGGCGAGGACGTCCCCGGCCTCGCGGTGGTGGTCGCGCCCGAGGAGGCCGAGCGCTACCGCGAACTCATCTGCCGCAAGTACGGGTTGATGGGCCGGTTCACCATCCTCGGCAGCCGGCTGCGCCGGGGCCGCGACGGGACGGTCGGGCTGCGGATCACGCTGGCGGAGCCGACGGCCCGAGCGTAGGCGGTCACCGGAGCGGGGGCGGTCAGGCGGTCGCGCCGGGCCCGGTCTCCCGCGCCTTCGCCCAGTCCGTCACCAGCAGGCCGTAGACCACCTCGTCGAGGAACGAGCCGCAGACCCAGGCGGCGCCGCGCAGCGTGCCCTCGTGGGTGAAGCCGGCGCTCGCGGCCGCCCCCCTCATCCCCTCGTTGTCGGACAGGGTCTCCAGCTGGAGCCGGTTCATCCCGCGCACGCTGAAGCCGTACTCGCACAGCACCCGCACCAGGTCGGCGCCCAGGCCCTTGCCACGGAAGGACGGCCGGAGGGCCATGCCGAGGTGGGCCGTGCGGTTGTGGTTGTCGATGCCCCAGAGCAGCGCCGAGCCGGCCAGTTCGCCGCTGTCCAGCATCACCACGGAGAAGGGGACGAACCGTTCGTCGGGCCCGGAGACGGTGAACGGCGAGTCCGGCGCGCCCGGGGCGACCGGGCGCCAGGGCCTGGAGTCCGTCCGCGATCTGGTCGGGATGTCGTTGTAGAGCTCCTCGTGCAGGACGGGGACGTCCTCCTCGAAACGCGCCCGCAGCCCGACCTTGGTCCCTCGCAACATCAACCGCTCCTCGTCCGTCCCGCGGTTCCATGATCGGGAAATCCGCGCAGGGCAACATCCTGCGGGTGCGGGCCCGCGTGCGCCACTGCTTTTCGGCGGGTCCGCCGACGCCGGGACGCCGGACAGGGCGACCTTCTGCAGAAGGTCAAGGAATGTTAAAATCAACTGCGCAGAGCGGCGACTTGGCGTCTGCACCGCCGTTTCCTCAGGGAGGTCCGTCCATGACCGAGCGCAAGCCGGCCGGTGTCAGCTTCGAGACCTGGGCCGACAAGCAGTTCCGCGATGCCGAGGCGCGCGGCGAGTTCGAGAGCCTGCCCGGCTTCGGAAAACCGCTCCCCGGCCTCGACGCCCCCTACGACGACCTGTGGTGGGTCAAGGAGAAGCTGCAGCGCGAGCAACTGTCCTACCTGCCGCCCACGCTGGCGCTGCGCAAGGAGGCCGAGGACACCCTCGCGGCGGTGGCGAAGGCCAGGTCGGAGCGGGAGGTCCGGCAGTTGCTGGAGGACCTCAACGAGAAGATCCGGGAGTGCCTGCGCCGTCCCGCCGAGGGCCCGCCGCTCCGGCTGGCGCCCTTCGACGTGGACCGGGCCGTCCGCGACTGGCGGGCGGGGCAGGACCGCTGAGCGCGGCCCGCCCCGCCCGCCGGACACGACCGGCAGTCGGCCGGGTCAGACCAGCTCGGCGTGGAGGGTGATGTTCTTGACCCCGGCCAGGGCCTGGCTCACCGGGCAGTTCTTCTTCGCGTCCAGGGCGGCCGCCTGGAAGTCCTCCTCGGAGAGGCCGGGCACCCGGGCCTTCACGGTGAGGACGATGCCGGTGATGCCCTCGCCGGGCTGGAAGGTGACGTCCGCCCGGGTGTCGAGGCTCTCGACGGTGTGGCCCTGGCCGGCCAGGCCGTGCGAGAAGGCCATCGAGTAGCAGGAGGAGTGGGCGGCGGCGATCAGCTCCTCGGGGCTGGTCCGGCCGTTCGGCTGCTCGGCGCGCGAGGGCCAGTTCACGTCGAAGGTGCCGACCTTGGAGGAGTCGAGGACGACGGAGCCCTTGCCCTCCAGCAGAGTGCCTTCCCAGTGCGTCGTGGCGGTGCGGGTGGTGGCCATGGCGGGCTGCTTCCTGTAGGGACGGATCGGAACAGGGACACGCGGAACGGCGGCCCTTGGGCGCAGGGCCGACTACGGTCCCTCAGCCTAGGAGGTCGCGCGGTCCGACGCGACGCCTCTCGGCACCCGTACGGCTGCGTGTCGTCCGGTGGACACCAGTTCGCCGTCCGGGGAACCGTCCACCGGCCACGGCCGTTCGCAGAGCATGGCCTTTGGAGCGTTCGAAGAACTCTTCGTACCCGGTGCCCGCCACCGGGACGAGGAGAGAAACCGGCTGGCGCTGACCCGCGAGCAGGACGGCGAGGGCGAACCCCACCGCGGCCCGATCGATCTGGAGCGCGGCGCGGTGGTGATACGCGTCCAGCCCCAGCCCCAGCCCCCGGCCGGCCCGGACGCGGACCCGGACGCCGCAGCCGCCGCCGCAGCCCCCGCAGGGGGCTGACCGGCTGGTTTCCCTCCCGTGTCCGGCAGTTCGCCGACGCCCTGGACGGCCGCGCTCCCTACAGTGGCGCCACCGCCCGCCGATGGAGATGAGGGAAGCCGGACATGTCGCACACGCTCTCGGACGATCTGAAGAAGCTGCTGGACGGGACCAGGGTCTTCGCGACCGTCGCCACCGTTCAGCCCGACGGCAGCCCGCAGCTGAGCGTGGTGTGGATCGGGCGCGACGGGGACGACCTGCTGATCTCCACCACCGTCGGCCGCCGCAAGGAGCAGAACCTGCGGCGCGACCCGCGGATCACCGTGATGGTCAATCCGGCGGACGCCCCCTACACCTACGCCGAGGTGCGCGGCACCGCCACCCTCAGCACCGAGGGCGGCCAGGAGCTGATCGACCAGCTGTCGCGGAAGTACACCGGCAAGCCCTACGGCGAGTTCAACCCCGCCGCCCGGGACGACGCGCCGCGCGTCGTGGTCCGGGTCACGCCGCGCAAGGTCGTCGGCCGGCTCTGACCCCGGCCACGGCTCCGGCCACAGTCCGACCGCAGTCCGACCACGGCTCCGGCCCCGGGGCGGTGCACCCCGGGGCCGGGCCTCCTGCTCGCGTTCCGGCTACTCGGCGGGCGTCCAGCTCAGGATCGAGGTGTACGGGCTCTGGACGCCGGCGGCGGCGACGATCGACGCCGGGATCTGGTCGGCCGCGGTGATGTTGGTGTTGTTCGCGATCAGCACCGAGTCCGCGTTGTAGGCGGCCGGACCGTTGGTCCAGTAGTTGTCCTCGATCTGCAGCGGATCGTCGGTGCCGTTGTTGAGCGTGTAGTTGGTGTGCTTGCTGCCCCACACGTCGGCGGCGATGTCGTACTCGGCGTTGCCGGTGATGGTGATGTAGCTCGACCCGTTGTCCGTGTAGATGCCGTGGCCGGTCGGGCTGATCTGGTCGTGGATCAGGTTGCCGGTGATGTGCTCGCCGTTGGCGAGGGTGGAGCCGGTGATCCCGTTGGTGTAGATCGCGCCGCCGTCGGCGAGCACCGACATGTGGTCGTAGATCAGGTTGTCGGTGAAGGCGTTGCCCTGCGAGGAGTTGGGCTCCGCCGGCAGCTTGACCTTGTCCGGCCAGCCGCCCCAGCCCACCGAGATCCCGGTGTAGGGGACGTTGTTGATCTGGTTGTTCAGGAAGGTCGAGTCCTGCACGTAGCCGACGTCGATGGCCACCCCGCCCTGGTACTCGACCGAGGTGTTGTAGAAGTGGCTGTCCTTGACCACGGTCCCGGTCGTCGCCTGCACCGTCGTGGGCTCGTTCAGGTCCACGCCGCCGACGTCCAGGCCGTTGCCGGAGATGTCGGTGAAGACGCAGGCGGTGACCGTGTCCCCCTGCGAGCCGTCGCCGAGGTCCAGCCCGGCCGCGCCCAGGTGGACGAAGTAGTCGTGGTCGAAGTGGATGTTGTGGTCGTAGGTCAGGTCGATGTTCCCCGGCATCTTGGTCCAGTTGCCGTAGGGGCAGGTCCCGCCGGAGACGAAGGTGCACAGCCCCTGGGTGGCGTAGCCGCCGGTTCCGCTGATCGTGTAGGTCGCCTGGATCTCGGAGAAGCCGGTCGTGGTGTCCGGGACGGTGTATCCGGCGTAGGAGAACTGGATCCCCTGGAAGATGATCCCGTGGACCTCCGCCGAGGGGTTGCCGTCCGAGGTCAGCAGTGTCTGCAGCACCGGCGCCTCGACGTCGGCGGTGGCCAGGTTCTGGCCGGACAGCGGGAGGTAGTAGACCGTGTGGGTGGCGGTGTTCAGATACCACTGGCCGGGCGTGGTCAGCAGCGGGTAGGCGTTCTCCACCGAGGTCGGGGCCTCGGTGATGGACTGCCGTCCCACCAGCTCGACGGTCCGGCCCGAGCCGTCGGTGCGCAGCACCCGCTCGGTCGAGTTGGCCCAGCAGGGCTGCGCCATGGTGATGGTCGTCGAGGTGATCGAGGCCACCGGGCAGCGCGGCTCGGTCCAGGCGCCGAGGCCGCCCTTGTAGACGAACTCGATGTGGCTCTGGTTCGGCCAGGAGGCCATCGGGTCCCCGGCGGCGGTGGTGTAGCCGGTCGCGGTCTGGGTCACCGTGATCGGCAGCGCCCCGGTCGCCCGCTGCGCCCGGACGCCGTTGACGTACAGCTGCCGGGTGTCGGTCAGCCCGGCCGGCGCGGGGGCCGACCAGATGCCGGAGGCGGCGTTCGCCAGGGTCCAACCGGTCACCTGGACGCCGCCGCTGACGACCGGCTGGGCGCCGGCCTCGGCCTTCCACCAGATGTCGCCGGCGGTGCCGGTCGAGGAGTCGGCGGCGGTGAGGGTGAGCGGTTGGCTCAGCCGGTAGTCGCCGCCGGCCAGGTTGACCGTGATCTCGCCGGAGGTGGCCTGGTCCACCGCGCGCACGGCGGTCTGCGCGCGCGCCAGCGTCTGGAACGGGGCGCTCGCACTGGTGCCGGCGTTGCTGTCGCTACCGGTGGGGGAGACGTAGAAGTTGACCGGCGCGGCGGCGGCGCGGGCGGCCGGGGCCGCGGCGACGGCCCAGCCGATCAGCGCCAGTGCCAGGCCGACGCAGGCCGGCAGCGAGCGCAGCAGACCTAAGCGGCGGCGGGAGCCGGGCGACCCCGGCCGGGTCGGGTGGAGCAGAGAGGTGCGCGGCACCTGGTCCTCCTGACGGTGGTTCGGCGCCCCGGTCGGCGCGCCGCATTTCGCGAAACATAGGACCCCTGTCCAGTGGTGTCAACGATTTGATCAGGAATCTCCGGTCAACTACTCGCGCTTAAAGGATGATTAGGGCAAAGCCTCTGCTTTGGCATTCACCTTTACGGTGATTCATCGGATCACTCATCGACCTTGTGCAACTTGTTGCACAAGCGGCCCCGGCGGCCCTACTGTTGAGTAACCACATCGCCCGAGGAGTGACCGCATGAGTGCCTACCCCCATCTGCTGCGCCCGCTGGACCTGGGCTTCACCACCCTGCCCAACCGGGTGCTGATGGGGTCGATGCACGTCGGTCTGGAGGAGGCCGAGCACGGCTTCGAGCGGATGGCGGCCTTCTACGCCGCCCGGGCCCGGGGCGGTGTCGGCCTCATCGTCACCGGCGGCATCGCGCCCAATGCCGAGGGACGGCCGGCCGAGGGCGGCGCCGCGCTCACCACCGAGGCCCAGGCCGCCGAGCACCGGATCGTCACCGACGCCGTCCACCGCGAGGGCGGCCGGATCGCCATGCAGATCCTGCACTTCGGCCGCTACGCCGGCCACCGCGACCTGGTCGCCCCCAGCGCCATCAAGGCCCCGATCAACCCGCTCACCCCGCGCGCCCTCACCGAGGACGAGGTCGAGCGGACCATCGAGGACTTCGTCCGCTGCGCGGCCCTCGCCCAGCAGGCCGGCTACGACGGCGTCGAGATCATGGGCTCCGAGGGCTACCTGATCAACGAGTTCATCGCCGCGCCGACCAACCGGCGCGAGGACCGCTGGGGCGGCAGCTACGAGAACCGGATGCGCTTCCCGGTCGAGATCGTCCGCCGGGTCCGCGAGCGGGTCGGCAGCGACTTCATCCTGATCTACCGGCTCTCCATGCTCGACCTGATCCCCGGCGGCTCGACGCTGGCGGAGGTGGTCGCCCTCGCCCGTGCGGTGGAGGCGGCCGGCGCGACCATCATCAACACCGGCATCGGCTGGCACGAGGCCCGGATCCCCACCATCGCCACCTGCGTCCCGCGCGGTGCCTACACCTGGGTCACCAGGAAGCTGATGGGCTCGGTCACGGTGCCGCTGGTGACCAGCAACCGGATCAACACCCCGGAACTGGCGGAGCAGCTGCTCGCCGACGGCTGCGCCGACCTGGTCTCGCTGGCCCGGCCGCTGCTGGCCGACCCGGAGTTCGTCGCCAAGGCCGAGCAGGAGCGGCCGCAGGCCATCAACACCTGCATCGGCTGCAACCAGGCCTGCCTGGACCACACCTTCAGCGGCCGGATCACCTCCTGCCTGGTCAATCCGCAGGCCTGCCACGAGACCGAGCTGGTGCTGGCGCCCACCCGGCTGCGCCGCCGGGTGGCCGTGGTCGGCGCCGGACCGGCCGGCCTGGCCTGCGCGCTGACCGCCGCCCGGCGCGGCCACGCGGTCACCCTCTACGACGCCGCCGAGGAGATCGGCGGGCAGCTCAACGTCGCCCGCCAGGTGCCCGGCAAGGAGGAGTTCGGCGAGACCCTGCGCTACTTCCGGCACGAGCTGGCCGCCGAGCAGGTCGACGTCCGGCTGTCGACCGCGGTCGACGCCGACCTGCTGGCCGGGGCCGGCTACGACGAGATCGTGATCGCGACCGGTGTCCGCCCGCGCACCCCGGAGATCCCCGGCACCGACCACCCGTCCGTGCTCGGCTACCTGGACGTGCTGCGCGGCAAGGCCGAGGTGGGCGAGCGGGTGGCGGTGGTCGGCGCCGGCGGGATCGGCTTCGACGTCGCCGAGTACCTGACCGACCCGGGCGAGGCCGCGAGCCTGGACCCGGCGGTCTTCCTGGCCCAGTGGGGCGTGGACGCCGAGCACACCACCCCCGGCGGCCTGACCAGCCCGGTCCGCAGCCCCTCGCCCCGGCAGGTGCACCTGCTCCAGCGCCGGACCAGCAAGGTCGGCGCCGGGCTCGGCCGCACCACCGGCTGGATCCACCGCACCGAGCTCAAGCACCGGGGCGTCGCCATGACCGCCGGCGCGAGCTACGAGCGGATCGACGACGAGGGCCTGCACGTCACCGTCGACGGCGAGCCGCAGCTGATCGCCGCCGACACGGTGGTGCTGTGCACCGGACAGGAGCCCGAGCGCGGCCTCTACGACGCCCTGCTGGCCAAGGGGCTGACGCCGCACCTGATCGGCGGCGCGGACGTCGCCGCCGAGCTCGACGCCAAGCGCGCCATCGACCAGGGCACCAGGCTCGCGGCGCAGCTGTGACCCGCCGGCCGGCGCCCGAGGGCCCGGGCGCCGGCCCGTCCTAGGATCACTCCATGTCGCTGCCGCACGCCATCCTCACCGCCCTGCTGGAGAAGCCCTCCTCCGGACTGGAGGTCACCCGCCGCTTCGACCGCGCGATCGGCTACTTCTGGTCGGCCTCGCACCAGCAGATCTACCGGGAGCTCGGCAAGCTGGAGCAGGACGGCCTGATCAGCGCGGTCCCGCAGCCGCCCTCGCGCGGGCAGCGCAAGGAGTACCAGGTGCTCCCGGCCGGCCGGGCCGAACTGGCCGAGTGGGTCGCCCGGGAGCAGGACCCCCGGCCGGTCCGGGACCCGCTGCTGCTGCGGCTGCGCGCGGCGGCGGCCCTGGGCCTGGACGGACTGGACCAGGAGTTGCGGCGTCACCTCGGGCTGCACCGGCAGCAGTTGGCCGAGTACCTGGAGATCGAGCAGCGGGACTTCCCGCCCGAGCGGGCGGCCGGGGAGAACCGTCTCCAGCACCTGGTGCTGCAGGGCGGCATCCGGATGGAGGAGTTCTGGATCGACTGGCTCACCGAGGCCCTCGGCACCGAGGGTGCGGCCGCTACGCCTGCCAGGCGGGGGAGCGGCCGAGCAGGCTGAGCACCCGGTCCAGCAGCCCTTCGCCGCCCCAGGGCAGCCCCGGGGCGAAGGAGGCTCCCGGCTGCAGCCGGTTCGCCGCGTCCGGCACGGCCTCGGCGATCGGCAGCACGGCGCGCAGCAGGTCGTCCGGGAACGGCGTGGCCACGCCCAGCGCCGCCGCGACGTCCCAGCCGTGGACGACGTAGTCGACGAAGTGGAAGCTGACGGCGATCCCGGCCGGGATCGGTTCCGGGCGCACCTCCGGCAGCCAGAACCCGCCGTCGAGCACGCCCTCGCGGGCGAAGGCCGTGGTGACCCGGTCGGCGGAGGCGCGGAAGACCCCGGCCGGATCGTCGCCGAACTCCCGGTCCGCCCAGACCGTCCGGTCCTCGCGCTCGCCGTCCGCGGCGGCGGCGAAGCCGTGGTTCTGGCCGATCATGTGGCTCAGCAGCTGCCGCAGCGTCCAGGCGGCGCAGGGGGTCGGCAGGTCGAGGTGCTTGGCCTCGACCTGGTCGACGATGCTCTTGGTGATGTCCAGGGTCCGGCGGTCCCAGGGGCGGTAGTCGGTCACGGCAGCCACCTAGCTCAGAGTCAAGTGCACGGACGTTCGTGCTTGATTGCTCAGCCTAGCTCCGGAGGTCCTGTCGCACCGTCAGTTCGCGCAAGTGCCTCCGGCGGTGCGGCGGCATGGCGGTGCCCCCCGTCGGGGATCCGACGGGGGGCACCGCGAGTCCTACGGCAGAGCGGGGTCAGCTCAGGCCGGCGGCGGGGCCGCAGACCGGCCAGGCGCCGGGGCCCTGCGCGGCCAGGACGGCCTCGGCCACGGTGATCTGCTGGGCCTGGGTGGCCTGGTAGGCGGCCGGGGCGTAGGCGGTGCCACCGAAGGCGGCCCAGGTGGACGGCGTGAACTGCAGGCCACCGGAGAAGCCGTTGCCCGAGTTGATCGCCCAGTTGCCGGTGCTCTCGCACTGCGCGACCTTGTCCCAGGTGGTGGGAGTGGCGGCCGACGCGGAAGAGGCGCCCAGCAGGCCGACCAGGGGGAGCGTGATGACCGCTCCGGCAGCGGCGGCGGTGCGCAGGCGGTTGGTGCGGGCAGCGGCGGTGATGCGGCGGAAAATCATAGAAACCCTTCGTCAAGTACCCGGGGCAGCAGGACGCAGGGCACGCCGAATGACGTGTCGTCCTGCTGTTCTGGCTTCCTGAGGGCGGACGGGGCACGCGGGGCGCGGCCGGCCGTTCCGTCCCGGTTCCCGTCGTGTCCGCCGGGCGGCGGTGGAGCGCGTTCTCCCGGAAGCGGGAGGAACGTGCGGGGCGGGTGAACCCGGGTTGTGCTCGTCGCACTTCCTCGAACCTAGGGCAGCCCCGGGCGGTCCCCCAAGCGCTCACAGAAGATCCCAGGTCAGCGTGGGGTTACCTCTGGTATTGATCGAGGAAATGGCCCGATTTCCGATGATTTATCGGATAAACCCGCCGAATCCGCCCTAATCAGTGACCTGGGTCACCATATGAGTCGGGTGAGCTGCCCCACACTGTCGACAGCCGGTGACCGCCGACCGACCTGCGGTCACAGTTGATCTCCCCGTCGAGCCCTCGATGGTGACCTGGACCACCCGCCCCGGAAACTCAGCCGCCCGCAACGAAGTGGGGCGGGGCCGGCTGCCGGAATCGTGGGTGCACCGGGCCGGAGCCGCGACTCAGCGGCTCGCCGCTGCGGCCCTGCCCGTGCGCGACGATCTCGGCGGCAATCGACAGGGCCGTCTCCTCCGGGGTCCTGGCGCCGAGGTCGAGCCCGATGGGCGAGTGCAGCCCGGCCAGCTCGGCCGGCGTGGCACCGGCCTCGCGCAGCAGCTCCAGCCGCTGGAGATGCGTCCGCCTGGATCCCATCGCACCCACGTAGGCGAGGGGCAGCCGCAGTGCGCGCAGCAGCAGGGGCACGTCGAACTTGGCGTCGTGGGTCAGCACGCAGACCTCCGCGCGGGCATCCAGCTGCTGGGACTCCAGATAGCGGTGCGGCCAGTCCACGACCACCTCGTCCGCGTCGGGGAAGCGGGCCCGGGTGCTGAACACCGGGCGGGCGTCGCAGACGGTGACGTGATAGCCGAGGAACCGGCCGATCGAGGCCAGGGCGGCAGCGAAGTCGACCGCACCGAACACCAGCAGCCGCGGCGGCGGCAGGCGGGACTCCACGAACACGGTCAGGCCCGGGTCGCAGGGGTCGACGCGGACGGTTCCGGTGTGCCCCGCCAGCCAGCGGTCGCGGACCGCGTCCCGGATCCGGTCGGCCAGTTCCGCCGGGAGGCCCGAGGCCGCGTCCGGTTCGCCGGCGACGAGGGTGCCGCCCACCAGCTCCTCGGCCCCGGCCACCACCCGGGCCAGCCCCGCGGCCGTGCCCCCGGGGACCGTGCCGACGGCCGGTCGCCCGGGTGCGCGGGCCGCCCCGGCCGGGAAGGGCTGGACGAAGACCTCGACGGTGCCGCCGCAGGAGAGCCCCTCCGCGTAGGCGTCCTCGTCCGAGAAGCCGAAGCGGCGCAGGGTGCACCGGCCGGTCGCCAGCGCCTCCCGGCAGAGCTCGTAGACGGCGGCTTCGACACAGCCCCCGGAGACGCTCCCGATCGCCTCTCCGCCGGCGTCGACGGCCATCGCCGCGCCCGGTTGCCGGGGGGCGCTGCCGCTCACCGCGACCACCGTCGCCACGGCGAAGTCCCGTCCCTGCTCGCGCCAGGCGACCAGGTGTTCCGCCAGCTCCAGCACGTCGTCTCGCTCTTCCCGGGTCGGCCGCTCAGAACTGGGTCTGCGCGGAGAGGATGGCCTCGCGGATGCGGTGGTAGGTGCCGCAGCGGCAGACGTTGCGGATCTGGTCGAAGTCCGCGTCGCCCAGCTGCTGTCCGGCGGCCCGTGCCTGCAGAACCTTGGCGACGGCGGCCATGATCTGGCCGGGCTGGCAGTAGCCGCACTGCGGGACGTCCATCTCCAGCCACGCCTCCTGCATCGGGTGCAGGTCCTTGCCGACGGTGGCGGGCAGGCCCTCGATGGTGGTGACCTGGTCGGTGGGCTGGAGATCGCCCACCGGGGTGCAGCACGGGTTGAACGCCTTGCCGTTGATGTGGCTGGTGCAGGCCTGGCAGACCCCGAGACCGCAGCCGTACTTGGGCCCGGTGACGCCGAGGATGTCGCGCAGGACCCAGAGCAGCCGGACGTCGTCCTCGACGTCCACGGTGACCGGCTGCCCGTTGAGGACGAAGGTTTGCTGAGGCAAGGAAGTCTGCTCCTGTTCGACTGGGTGCTCTGGGTCTGCGGGGTGCTCCGGGCCTGCGGGGTACGGAGTCAGTACGCGCGGCTGAGGCCGTCGGTGGGCGACTGCGGGATCGGCGGGACGGTCGGCAGCGGGGTGAAGGCGAGCGGCGCGCCGTGGTTGACCGGGAACGTGGTCGGCATGCTGCCGGTGGCCCGGCCGTAGGCGCAGGCCACCGCGGCCATGGCGCCGGCGACCGCCAGCTCCCCCGCCCCGCCCGGCGTTCCGGTGGTCGGGGGCATCACGATGATGTCCAGCTCGGGCGGGGTGTTCCACTGGCGGGTGTAGAAGTAGTCGTCCCAGCTGCCCTCCTGGAAGTACCCGCCCGCCAGGTGGAGGCTGGAGGTCAGGGCCAGGGCGATGCCGTCCATGATGCCGCCCATCATCTGCGCCTCCAGGCCCGTGGGGTTGACCGCCAGGCCGACGTCGACGGCGCAGACGACCTTGGTGACCCGGGGCCCGGTGACCGCGTCGGGGACGGACCGGTCCACCGTGGCCCGGGTGCAGTCGATCTCGGCGAGGACGGCGACGAAGCCGTGGTACTCGGGGTGGATCGCGATGCCCTGCGCGGTGCCGGGGGCCATCGTCCGCCCCCAGTCGCCCGCCTGGGCGACCGCGTCGAGGACGGCCACCGCCCGCGGGTCCTTCAGGAACCCCTGCCGGAACCGGTAGGGGTCCTGGCCCATCGCCGCGGCCAGCTGGTCCACGATCAGCTCCTGCGCGCAACGCACGTTGGGCGAGTAGATGCCGCGCATGCTGCCGGTGTGGAAGCCGTTGTCCACCTCGGTCAGCAGCTGGGTGGTGACGCCGAAGTTGTAGGGCGTCTGCTGGGTGAGGCTGAAGATGGTCTCGGAGAAGGCGAGCCCGCCGACCGGCAGCTTGGCCACCGAGGCGGTGATGATCTCGCCGAGGCCGTGCCCGAACTCGGTGGCCACCGAGGTGTGCCGCTGGTCCATGGTGAGCACCTGGCCGAGCGCGTAGGTGGCCCGCACCCGGGAGATGGACATCGGGTGCACCCGGCCCTGGCGGAAGTCGTCGGTGCGGTGCCACATCAGCCGCACCGGCTTCGCCATCGCCTGCGAGACCTCCGCCGCCTCCAGCGCGGCGTCGAAGAACAGCTTCCGGCCGAAGGAGCCGCCGCCCTCGGTGACGTGCACGGTCACCGCGTTCACCGGTAGGCCCAGCTGCACGGCGAGCTGCTCCTGCGCGTCGATCGGCGACTTGGCCGAGGTCCAGATCTCCGCGCTCCCCGAACGGACGTCGGCGACGGCGCAGTTGGTCTCCAGCGGGCTGTTGCTGGCGAAGTGGAAGGTGAAGCGGGCGTCGACGGCCTCGGTCAGCAGCGGCAGCGGCGGGGTGACCAGCGGGTTCTCCGCCGCGCGCAGCTCGGCCAGGACGCTGGCGTCGGTCGCCGAGTCCTCGCTGCCCGGTCCCCAGGTGACCTGCAGCGCCTGCACGGCGTCGATGCACTGACCGAAGGTGCGCCCGCGCACGGCGACCCCGGTGGAGACCACGGCGACATCGGTGATCCCCGGCATCGCCTGGACGGCGGCCTGGTTCTGCACCGACACCACGGTGCCGTTGATCGTCGGCGGCCGGCAGATCATCGCCGGCATCGCGTCCGGCACCTGGACGTCCATGGCGTACTGCTTGCGGCCGGTGACGGCGTCCAGGGCGTCGACGCGGTTCTGCGGCGTGCCGACGACCGTGAAGGCCGAGGCGGCCTTGAGCGTGACCGACACCTGGAGGTCGGTCAGGCTGCCGGCCGCCACCGCGAGTTCGGCATAGCTGAGGGAGCGGCCGTCCGGGGCCGTGATCACGCCCTGCAGGACGGAGAGCGCGGAGAGCGCCACACCCAGCTCCGTCGCCGCCGCCTCCAGCAGCCGCTGCCTGGCGGTCGCGGCGGCGACGCGGATCGGGACGTAGCTGGAGATGGTCGTGTTGGAGGCGCCGGTGAACTGGTTGAAGAGCAGCTCGGGACGGGCGTCGGCGAGGGTGACCTGCACCTTGTCCAGCGGCAGGTCCAGCTCCTCCGCGATCAGCATCGCGGTGGAGGTGGTCACCCCCTGGCCGACCTCGGCGCGGGGCAGGGCGAAGGACGCGGTCCCGTCCGGGTTCAGCGTGATCGTGATCAGGTTCGACGTCGGCAGCGCGGCATCGGTCAGCATGTCGTTGAGGTCGTAGAGGTCGGCCGGCTCCGGCACCCCGGGCACGGCGGCGTCGGCACGCGGCGCGGCCGCCCCCTCGCCCAGCTGCGCGGCCACCGTCAGCGTCGAGGCGGCCAGGACGTAGCCGAGAAACCGTCGTCGCCCGATCCCCGGCGACGCCTGCTGCGGCAGGACTCCTGACTGCTGCTGCAGGTTCTGGGTTTCCATCCACCGACCCCCGAGGGACTGATCGACATACTGACGAGTCAGTAAACTACTGCACCAGGGGCCTTGGGGCCGAACCCCGGCCTCGGAACACGGTTCCGGGGCACGGCCTCGGGACACGCGTCACGGGCCGATGTCGCCGCGCAGGCCGCGCCAGACCGGCTGGCGCAGCAGTCCCCGGTCGGTGAACTCGGCATAGCCGACCTCGGCCTGGAGGTCGGGGCGGACGAAGCGGACCGGTTCGCCCCGGTCCAGTCCGACCGGCGGACCGCTGAACGGTGACACGCCGCACTCAAGACCGCGCAGCAGCCCGGCCAGCGCCCGGCGCTCGGCCTCCGCGAAGCCGGTGCCCACCGCGCCGACGTAGCGCAGCCCGCTCGGGTCCACCACGCCCACCAGCAGGGACTTCACCGCCGTGCCGCGCGGGCCGCCGGGTACCCAGCCGCCGACGACGACGTCCAGCGCCCGGGCGTACTTGATCTTCACCCACTCCGGCGAGCGCACGCCGGGGCGGTAGCGCGACCCCAGCCGCTTGGCCACCAGCCCCTCCATGCCGCGCTCCCGGGTCCACCGCGCCGCCTCGGCCGCCATCGACCCGGGCCAGGCCGGCGGGACGTGGACATGGGCGCCGCCGAGGTCGAGCTCCTCCAGCAGCGCGCGCCGTTCGGCGTAGGGCAGGTCGACCAGGGACGCGCCGTCCAGCCACAGCAGGTCGAAGACCATCAGGCTGACCGGGACGGTGTAGGTCGCGCGCCGGATCGCCGGGGCCCCGCGCAGCGTCATCCGCTGCTGGAGCCGGCCGAAGGAGGGGCGGCCCTGGTCGTCCGGGGCGATGGCCTCGCCGTCGAGGATCAGGTCGCGGCCCGGCAGCAGCCGGGCCAGCTCGCCGAGCTCGGGGAAGCGCTCGGTCGCGCTGTTCCCGTTCCGGGACAGCAGCCGCAGGCCGCCGGCGCCGTCGTGGGAGGACAGCAGTCGCATCCCGTCCCACTTGACCTCGAACAGCCACTCGTCCGGGTCGCTCGGCATGGTCCCGGGCGAGGCCAGCATCGGTTCCAGCACCGGTAGTTCGACCGGGGTCGGCGCTGCGGAGCCGGGGCGCCCGGGCATCACGCGACCGCCTTCCGGCGGGGGTGGGCGACCCGGCCGAGGGCCTCGACCAGTTCCTCCCGGCTCATCCGGGAGCGGCCCGGCAGGTCCAGCTCGCTCGCCCGCGCGTACAGTTCGGCCTTGCTCAGCGCACTGAGGTCCGGCTGCGGGGCGCGCGCCGCCGCCGTCCGGTCCGCCTTCGCCGCCGTCCGCCGCCGTGGAGCCTCGGCGCCGTGCCCGCCGTGCCCGCCGTCCGCGCCGTCCGTCGCCGGAGCGGTGCCCGCGCGGTCCAGGCTCCGGCGCAGCGCCTCCATCAGGTCGATCACATTGGTCGCGTCCGGGGCCGAGGCGGCGGTGACGATCTGCTTGCCGGCCCGCTTGGAGTCGATCAGCTCCTCCACCCGGTCGCGGTAGGCGTCGTGGTAGGCCTCGGGGCGCCACTCGGTGGTCAGCGCGTCGATCAGCTGCCGGGCGGCCCTGAGCTGGCCGGGGTCGGACGCACTGCGCTCGGGCAGCGAGGGCAGGTCCTCGACCGGGTCGCGGATCTCGTCCGCGTAGTGGAGGGTGTGCAGCTCCAGCACCCGTCCGGCGGGCCGGACGGCGGTCAGGTACTGCTTGCCGCGCATCACGAAGGTCGCGATCGCCGCCCGTCCGCTGTCCTCCAGCGCCTCCAGCAGCAGCCCGTAGACGGGGGTGAACTCCTTGCCCCGGGGCGCCAGGTAGTAGCAGGACTGGAAGTAGATCGGGTCCACCTCGGCGAGGTCGACGAAGGCCGAGACCTCGATCACACGGGAGCGCCCGGGGGCGATCTCGTCCAGCTCGCCCGGCTCGATCACCACGTACTGGTCGTCGCCGAGGTCGTAGCCCTTGACGATGTCCTGGAAGTCCACCTCCTCGCCGGTCCGCTCATTGGTGCGCCGGTTCCGCACCCGGTCGGAGGTGCCGCGCTGGATCTGCCGGAAGTGCGCGGCATGGTCCTCGGTCGCCGAGTACAGACCGACGGGGACCGTGACCAGTCCGACGCTCAGCGCGCCGGTCCACATCGCTCGGGCCATCGTCCGTGCCTCCTCAGGTGTCGTTCGAACGGTCGTCGGATCCCGGATGGTCCAGGTGGTCCAGATGGGCCCGCGCGTCCCGGGCCCGGCCGTCGGCCTTCCGGGCCGCGCGGTCGGTGGCGCCGACCCGCTCGCGGGCCGTGCGCTCCTCGGCCACGGCCCGCCGCTCGTCGGCCCGGGCCCGCTCCAGCCGCTCGGTCGCCGACTCGACCCGGTCGCGGGCGCTCAGGCTCCGGGCGGCGACGCGGTCCAGCTCGCGGCGGGCCCGCTCGGCCGCGTCGGCCGCCGCCTCGGCCTCGCGTCCGGCCTCGGCCGCAGCCCGGCGCGCCCGCGCCAGCAGGTCGCGGCGCAGCCCGGCGTCGGCGTCGAGGTCGAGGTCGCTGCGGGCGGCGCCGGGGCCGGGGCCGGGGGAGCGGGCAGGCCCGGCCGGGGCCGGCGGTGAGCGCGGCGGTCAGCCGGCCGGAGGCGAAGGCGTCGGCGGCCTCCGGGTCCGCCAGCACCGTGTGCAGCGTCCGCTCCAGCTCCTCCAGCGGACCCGCGCCGACCCGCTGCCCGGCCCGCACCGCCTCCGCCCCCGCCTGGCGGACGAGGGCGGAGACCACCTCCTGCCGCCGGGCGCCGAGCTCGCGCAGCCGGTCCCCGGCCAGCCGGGACTGGGCGGCGCGCAGTCCGCTGCCGAGCTCCAGCAGCGCCCGGACCTCGTCCGGCTGCTCGCGGACCAGGAGATTGCCGAGCCAGGCCCCCGCCGTGGGCCGCCGCAGCCGGCGGAGCCGGTCGCCCAGTTCCGGGTCGCCGTCGGCGCGGGCACGGTCGGCCGCCTCGTTGCGGGCAGCGGTGAACCGTGGGGGAGGAAGCGCGTAGAGCCCGTCGGCGACCTGCTCGAAGTCCACGGGGCCGCCTCCCTTCGGGCTACTGGTTTGTCCATATTCGCGCCATTTGTTGGATATGGATATGCGAGCGCCGCCCCGGGGGATGGATGAGTCATGGAACCGACAGCGGCGCTGGAGCGGATCGCCTTCCTGCTGGAGCGCAGCGGGGCCTCGACCCACAGGGCGGCGGCCTTCCGCCGGGCCGCGTCCGTGGTGGCCGACCTCTCCCGGCTGGAACTGCTGCAGCGCGCCGTCTCCGGCCGGCTCACCGACCTGGACGGCATCGGGACCACCACCGCCCGCGTGATCGCCGAGGCCGCCGCCGACCGCACCCCCGACTACCTCGCCGATCTGGAGCAGCAGGCCCTGGCCCCGCTCGCCGAGGGCGGGCAGGGGCTCCACGCCGCCCTGCGCGGCGACTGCCACCTCCACTCCGACTGGTCCGACGGCAGCAGCCCGATCCGGACCATGGCCGAGGCGGCCCGCGCGCTCGGCCACAGCTGGGCGGTGCTCACCGACCACTCCCCGCGGCTCACCATCGCCCGGGGCCTCTCCGCCGAGCGGCTGCGCGAGCAGCTCGACGTCCTCGCCGAGCTCGCGGTCGCCGACCCGGGCGAGTTCCGGCTGCTCAGCGGCATCGAGTGCGACATCCTCGCCGAGGGCGCCCTCGACCAGGAGGGCGAGCTGCTGGACCGGGTCGACCTGGTCGTCGCCTCCGCCCACTCCGGCCTGCGGACCGAACCGGCGAAGATGACCCGGCGGCTGGTCCGCGCCGTCACCGACCCGAGGGTGAACATCCTCGGCCACTGCACCGGACGGCTGCTGGGCGGCCGCAGCCGTCCCGAGTCCACCTTCGACGCGGACGAGGTCTTCGCCGCCTGCGCCGCCTCGGGCACCGCCGTCGAGATCGACAGCCGACCGGACCGGCTCGACCCGCCGCGGCGGCTGCTGCGCCGGGCCGTCGAGGCCGGCGTGCTGTTCGCCGTCGACTCCGACGCCCACGCGCCGGGCGAGCTCGCCTGGCAGGAGTACGGCTGCGCCCGGGCCGAGGAGTGCGGCATCCCGCCGGAGCGGATCGTCACCACCTGGACCGCGGGGGAACTGCTGGACTGGACCCGGGCCGGCCTGATCCCCGCCCGCGCCCGCTGACCGCGTCCGCCGACCGCGGCGCCCGGCCCGCAGCTCGCGCGCGCCGACCGCGGCGGCCCGAGAATGGAGGGGACCGGACGGCTCCGGGAGGCCGCATGCCGCAGGACCGCACCGTCGTCGAGGTGGACGGGCACCGGCTCACGCTGTCCCACCTCGACCGGCTCCTCTACCCCGCGACCGGCACCTCCAAGGCCGCCGTGCTGCACTACTACGCCCGCGCCGCCGTCGCCATGCTGCCGCACCTGGCCGGACGGCCCGCCAGCTTCCTGCGCTGCCCCGAGGGCGTCACCGGCGAGCGGTTCTGGGCCAAGAACGTGCCGCCGGGCGCCCCGGACTGGGTCACCACGGCCGACGTCGCCCAGCACGCCAAGACCATGCGCCAGGTCGTGGTCGCCGACCTGGCCACCCTCACCTGGGCGGCCAACCTCGCCGCGCTGGAGATGCACGTACCGCAGTGGACCGCCGGCAAGGGGCCGGACGCCCACGACCGGCTGGTGGTCGACCTCGACCCGGGCGAGGGCTGCGACGTCACCCACTGCTGCGCCGTGGCGCTCCGGGTCCGCGAGCTGCTCGCCGCCGACGGCCTCCGGGCCTGGGCGAAGACCAGCGGCGGCAAGGGGCTGCACCTCTACGCGCCGGTCGTCGACGCCACCGCCGAGCAGGTCGGCGACTACGCCCGCCGACTGGCGCAGCGGCTGGAGCAGGACCACCCCGACACCGTGGTCTCCCGGATGGCGAAGGCGCTGCGGCCGGGAAAGGTCTTCATCGACCACAGCCAGAACGCCTCCAGCAAGACCACCGCCTGCGCCTACACCCTGCGCGCCACCACCCGGCCGGCGGTCTCGACCCCGGTCTCCTGGGAGGAGGTCGAGGACTGCGTCGCCGCCGAGCAGTTCGCCTTCACCCCCGAGCAGGTCGTCGAGCGGATCGACCGCTACGGCGACCTGCTCGCCGGGCTGCTCGACCCCGCCGCCGCCGGCCGACTGCCCTGAACACACCGGCGGCCCCCACCCCGGACGGGGTGGGGGCCGCGGAGGCGGAGCGGGCCGGCGGGCCGGTGGCACCCCTCCCGCAGGAAATCAGCCGAGGACGAGAACCTCGCCCGGGGTGATCAGGTTCGGGTTGGCGCCGATGGTGCCGCTGTTCACGGAGTAGAGGTGCTGCCAGGTGGTGCCGTTGGCAGCGGCGATGCCGCCCAGGGTGTCACCCGAGTGCACCGTGTAGCTGCCGGCGGTGGCGCTGCCGGAGGAGGCGGCCGGGGCGGCGGCCAGGTCGGCGCTGCCGCTGACGGCGCTGCTGTTGCCGCTGCCCGTGCTGTTGCCGTTGCCGGTGTAGCCGGAGCCGCTGGTGCTGTTGGTGCCGGAGCCGGCGTTGCTGCCGGTGGCGGCCGTGCCGGAGGCGGCGCTGGTGGCAGCGCTGCCGCTGGACGCGCTGCCGTTCGAGGCGGTGGAGACGTCGGCGGCGGGGCCGCCCGCGGCCAGTCCGGCCTGGGGGCCGCACACCGGCCAGGCGCCGGGGCCCTGGGAGGCCAGCACGGCCTCGGCCACGGAGATCTGCTGCGACTGGGTCGCCTGGTCGGCGCTCGCGGCGTACTGGGTGCCGCCGTACGCGGCCCAGGTGGACGGGGTGAACTGCAGGCCGCCGGAGAAACCGTTGCCGGTGTTGGCGGACCAGTTGCCGGTGCTCTCGCACTGGGCGACGGCGTCCCAGGTGGACGTGGTGGCCGCCGAGGCGGTGGTGGCGGTGAGCAGGCCGGCCAGGGGAACGGTGATGACGGCTCCGGCGACGACGGCCGCCCGCAGACGGGTGTTCTTGCGGGTGGCGTCGGACTCGCGGCGGAAGATCATGTGTACCTTTCGACAGGTCCCGGGGCAGCAGGACGCAGGGCGTGCCGGGGTCCGGCACGTCGTCCTGCTGTCTGGCTTCCTGAAAGACGGTCGGCGCCACGCCGTATGCGTGGCCGCACGCCGTCCCGGCTCCCGCCATGTCCGGCCGTCCCGTGGTGGGCGGCGGTCGCGTTCCCGTGAACAGGTGGGGAACGTGCTGGGCGGGTGAACCCGGGGTGTGCTCGTTGCACTTCACCGAAGTTAGGCCCGCTCGGGCCGGATCCCAAGCGGATTCCGGAAGTGCCAGCTCAACGGCCGGTTACCGCTGGTATTGATCTCCAAAACCCGGCCGAAGGCCCTGCTGTGCGGCCATTTTCGGTTTGCTGTGCGACTCCGATGTGTCCTGCGCCATACGGTGGCGGCCGTGAGCCGGGCCACATCGTCGACGGACGGTGAGCGGGGCGTGCCGCAGGGCCATGTTCGATCTTGGACGAGCGGCTCCGCTGGTGACGCGCGCCATACCGCCCGGCTCGGCGGGCCCGCGCCGCGCCGCGGGCGCCGGGCCGGCGTGGAGCCGCGCCGGCCGTGGCGGAGGTGCGCCGTCAGGGTCCGGGCGGCGGGCGTCCCGGCTGCCCGGCTCGATGCGGCGCTGCCCCGGATCGCGGTCGCCGCCCGGGTGTTGAGCCGGGTGGGCCCGGTCCGCCGGATCTCGGGGGCTGGTGACGGTTGGTGATGGCAAGGGATGCGGGCCGCCGAGGTCGACCATAGGCTCGACCCTGGGGAGGTCGCCGTTGGTCCCAGCGGCGAACCGTCTGTATGAGGAGGCATGATGCTTACTCAGGAACTGACCCGTCCGATCCGGAGCACGAGCACCCCGGCTGAGCTGTCCGCGCTGGCCACGCTGATGGTCGAGGAGGAGGCCACCGTCAGCGACGCCCCGCTGTACACGCCCGAGGACGCCGGCGTCGGCATCCTGGCGCTCGGACTGCTGCTGTCGCCGAAGCCGCCGAAGAACCGGTGAGCCAGTTCGCGGCGTACTCGCCGCTCCCGCGAGTCGGGAACTGATCCGCCCATGCCCATCTCCGACGCCACGCCCCAGGAGGAGTTCTCCCGGGCGGCCGAGAGGATGGCGGTCCGCGCCCTCGATGTGCTCAGTGCACTCGGGGGCGCGGACGCGACCTCGGCGACCGCACCGCACCGGTCGGACGGGCCGGCCGCAGCCCTCGGCGGCACGCGGGCCGAGCTGGGCGGCGCCCGCGTCCTCGGCGCGGACCTCTTCGCCCCCTACCTGCTGACCGGCACCCCGCTGCACCCCGGGCTGGACGAGGCGCGGGCGATGGTCCTCGCCTTCGAGCAGTACCCGCCCGCGCAGCCCGAAGCCCGGCAGCCGGCAGCCGCGCAGCCCGGAGCCCCGCAGCCCGCAGTCCCGCAGGCGGCGGACCGGGCCGCCTCGGCGGTCGTCTGGCGCGACTGGGCCGCCGCCGAAGTGCTCGGACGCTGCGGCCACCGCGTCCCGGTGCCGCCGCCGGACGGGCACGAGCCGCAGGACGGCGCCGCCGACCAGTGGCAGCAGTGGTCGGTGTGGATGGCGCAGCTCTCCCCGCTCGCCCTGCCCGGCCTGGACAGCCCGGTGCACGACAGCGCCCGGCGCAACCCGCGCGCGCTCGGCCGGGGAGCCGTCCGGGCGATGCTGCGGCGCGACTACCGCACCGCCGCGCGGATCGCCCGCTGGCTGTCCCTGGGCCAGGCCCAGGGCGTGGCCTCGCCGGTGCGGCTGGAACCGCTGCTGCACCACGTGCGGCTGTTCGGCGGCCCCAGCGCCCGGACCGCGCTGGACGTCCGGGTGGGGGAGCGACTGGCCGAGGCAGGACCGTGAAGACCGGCAGGACCGTGAGACCAGGGAGCACCGTGAACCAGGACGTCCTGCGCACCGCGCACCGGGTCGGCTCGCAGGCGCTGGCCTGGCTGGCGGCCTCCGCGCACCACGGCGCGATGCCGCCGGAGACCACCGTCGACTTCGCCGACCCGGACAACCCCTACAAGCCGCTCGGCGAGACCGCGCTGGCGGCCTCGCTGGTGCTGCGCGAGGGCGTCGGCGGACCGGCCGAGCTGGCCGCCGCCCGCGAGCTGCTCGACTTCACCTGGAGCCAGCTGCGCTCCGGCGCCTTCCTCTACGAGCGGGCGATGCGCCACCCCATGCTCAGCGACCCGCTGGAGACCTACGCCCACTTCGTCCGGGGCGGCTACCGGCTGTCGACGTTGGACGAGGTGGTCGGGCACCTCGGGCGGCTGGACTCGATCCGGGCGATCGAGATGATGCCCAACCGCCGGCTCGCGGTCGCCAACGCCAACCGGGTGATCGACGCCGACTACCGCTGCGACTGGGCCGCCCTGGCCGGGGACACCTGGATCGGCTCGGAGCCCGAGCCCTGGCTGATCGACTGGATGACCGGCTACAACATGACCCACACCGTCTTCCACCTCACCGACTGGGGGCGGCTGCCGGAGGGCCTGCCGGCCGGGATCGCCGACTACCTGGGCACCTGGCTGCCGGTCTGGGCCGACATCTGGCAGGAGGTCGCCCAGTGGGACCTGCTCGGCGAGCTGCTGATCGTCGACGCCTGCCTGCCCGAGCCGGTCTGCGACCCGCAGGCGTGGGAGAGCCTGGCCGCCGTCCAGCACCCGGACGGACTGCTGCCCAGGGACGGCGACCCGGTCGACGAGGACCCGCACACGGCCTTCAAGGAGAACGAGCACACCGCCGTGGTCGCGGTGGTGGCCGGCACGGTCACCCTCTCCCGTGCCCTCGGCGGCGCCTGGTCGGCGGCGTGACCACCGCCCTCGGCGCCGCCGAGCGGCGCACCGGACCCGCGCCCGAGTTGCTGCTGCCGCTGCTGGCGGCGGCGCCCGGCGCCACCGGGGTCGCGGTCGCGGCGGTCCGCGACGGCCGGACCGCGCTGCACGTCCGGGGCACGACCGACCGCAGCGGGGAACGCCCGGTGGACGGCCGGACCAGGTTCGAGGTCGGCTCGCTCACCAAGACCTTCACCGCCCTGCTGCTCGCCGACGCCGTCGCGCGCGGCGAGGTCGGGCTGGACGACCCGATCGCCCGCTACCTGCCCCCGAACGCGGTCCCGGTCCACCCCGGCGGCATGCCGATCACCCTGCTGCACCTGGCCACCCACACCTCGGGACTGCCCCGGCTGCCCGGGGACTTCCTGGCCACCGCCGTCCCGGCCTGGTTCAGCAACCCGTACGCGGCCTACCCGCCCGGGAGGCTGCTCGACTCGCTGGGCGCGACCCGGGTCCGCACCCGGCCCGGGAGCCGGGTGCACTACTCCAACCTCGGCGTCGGGCTGCTGGGACAGGTGCTGGCGGAGGCCGCCGGGACGCCCTACCCCACGCTGCTGACCCGCCGGGTACTGCGGCCGCTCGGGCTGGAGCGGAGCACCTGCGACCCCACCCGGGCCCAGGCCACCGGCTACTGGCACGGCCGCCCGCGCCCGCCCTGGGCGATCCCGGCCCTGCCCGGCGCGGGGGCGCTGCGCTGCGGCGCCGGCGACCTGCTGCGCTACCTGGAGGCGCTGCTCCGCCCGACGGGCGCCGGTCCGCTGGCGGCCGCGCTGGCCGACGTCCAGCGCCGACGGCTGGTGCTGCCGCGCAGCGGCGACGGGCTCTGCCTGGTGTGGAACGTGCGCCGGACCGACGGCCGCGACCTGTTCTTCCACTCCGGCGGGACCCGGGGCTTCAGCGCCTTCGCCGGGTTCTGCCCGGCCGACGGGACCGCGCTGGCCGCCGTGGCCAACACCACCCCGGCGGCGGACGGCGGCTTCATCCAGTCGGCGTACTCGGCGCTGCGCGCCCTCGGCGGGGGAGCCCGGCCGGACCAGGTCGGCATAGAAGTACGATAGACCGCATGAATATTCTGCGTGCCTCCTTCGGGCACCCCCATGCCGTCGCCCTCAACGACCGGGTGCAGGGCGAGTACGCCGAGCGCTACCAGAGCGAGGGCGACGCCACGCCGCTGGACCCGCACATGTTCGAGCCGCCGAACGGGCTCTACCTGATCGTCTACGACGAGCTGGGGGTCCCGGTCGCCACCGGCGGCTGGCGCGTCCAGGAGGAGAACGACGAGGGCTACTCCGACGGCGATGCCGAGATCAAGCGGATGTACGTGGTCCCGGAGGCGCGCGGGCGCGGGCTGTCCCGGCTGGTGCTGGCCGCGCTGGAGGACGACGCCCGCGCTGCCGGGCGCAGCCGGATGGTGCTGGAGACCGGCATCCGGCAGCCGGAGGCCATCGCGCTGTACACCTCCAGCGGCTACCGGCCCTGTGCCAAGTTCGGCCACTACCGCGACGACGAGCTCAGCCGCTGCTTCGCCAAGCCGCTGGCCCCGGCCGACGCCGCGGCCACCGTGCTGGAGGCGGAGGCCGCACGCTGAACCGGGCGCCGGGGCTGTCAGTGCGGTGCTGCCGCGTTGTGAGCGGCGGCTGACGAGGTGGGGCCGGCGTCGAGCCCGGCGCCGAGCGGCTCCCCGGCGCAGGCTCCGTCGGGCCTGGAGCCGCCCAGGTCCGGGCAGGCGATGCGGTCGTGGCCGCGCAGCGTGGCGGTGACCGGGTCGCTCGTCAGGAACTGCGGGAAGTCGTCGGCCAGTCCGACCGGCGCGCCCTCGGTGCAGCGGTGGCCGGGTACGGCGCACTTCTCGTCCGGGGCGGGCCCGCGCGGGCCCGCGGCGCGGCTCATCAGGCCGTAGCAGAGGCGTGCGAGCATGGCGGCGGCGAACAGGGTGCGGGCATGGGGAAGCAGGAGGACAGCGCGGTAGGAGGCGCTGCCCCGGTCGGGGCTTGGCATGGGGATCTCCGATGTGGGCGCACCAGGGGCGGTTCATCGCTCGACCTGGGCACGCGCGGGCATGACGGATCGGCGTGCCGCTCAACCAGCCAGTCCTCGTCACGAGGATGCGGGGTGGGAGCGGACGGACGACCTGTCAGTGCGGATCGGAGGGGTTCACAGGCGGCAGCATAGCGTCGTCCGCAGGCTCGGGCCAGGAATTTCGGCGGTGGTGACGTCGGGTCAGCCGAGCCGCCGTCAGGAGGCGGGCGTGCCGTCGAACGCGGCTGACACGAACCGGGGCGGAGCGCTATGCTCCCGCCGATGACTACTCATACCTTCATTCGATTGGGGGCCCCGTCCACGCGAAGTGAGTGCTGATGCTCACTGAGACCGTGTACGAGGATTCCCGACTGGCCTGCTGGCGACGCGTCCGCGAGTTCGCCGTGCCGCCCTCCATGATCGAGTCTGCGACCGCCCGCCGCTCAGTCGGTGACTGGGCCGGGGCGTGTGCCGCCGCAGGCTTCGACGTCGATTTCGATCTGCGCTCCTTCGCACGTGTCCGTGGCCGGGAGCTCGCTGCCCGGATCCGGGCCGATCTCCGGCAGCTCGCGCCGGATCTGCTGCGCTGGCACCTGCCGAGGATCGCTCCGGACGGACTGCTGCGTCCGGGGCTGACCGTCGCGCTGGCCCGGTACGACAGCCCGGGGCCCGAGGACGGAGCCCCGGTGCAGCTGGTCGCCCGTACGCCCCCGGCCTGGGCCGACGGCGGGCAGCGGATCAGCCTCGCGCTGTGGGAGGGATCCCGCTCCGCCTCCGGCCCCTGTCCGTACCCGCGTCCCCGGCCCAGCCGACGGTTCCGGCTCGACCTGCACCGCCACCTGTGGGACGCGCGCCGGACCGGGGAGTTGTGGACCAGGTCAGGGGCCGATCGGCGGCCGCCCGGCGACGGCGGCCCCGGACCGGACCCGACGCTCCCGGCCGTGCTTCCGCCGGGGCTGCCCTGGGCCGTCGACCGCTGGGCGGCCGAGGCGGAGATCCTGCTCCGCGCCGAGGGCCGGCCCGCCGGTCCCGTCGTGGTGCGCTTCGGGAACCGGCAGCGGATGCTGCTGGACCCGTCCGCAGCCGGCGGCCGTTCCATGGCCGACAGCGGTGCCGTCCCCGGCGGCGGCTCCGGGGACGGCTCCGCGCCGCCGGTCCTGCCCGACGCCGCGACCTGGACCCTGCCCGACCTGGAGCTGCTGCGCACCGGGTCGATCGAGCCTGAGCGGCTGCACCCGCTGGTCGCTTCGGCCCTGCTGCCGGGGCACCCGGTCCCTGCCGGGCCCGCCCGGGAAGACGGGGACGGCGCCGGCCGGCCGCGACCGGTGCAGTGCCGGGGGGCACTGCACCGGATCGGGCTGGTCGACGGGGTCCTGGTGGCGCTCGACCACGACCCGGACGAGCTCCGCCGCGAGGAGCTGCTGGTCGCCCTGACCGGCACCCCGCTGCCCTGCCTGCAGGCCATCGACGTGGCGCACCGGCGCCCGGAGTCCCTCGCGGACATCCGTGCCCGGCTGGACCACGGCGACACCGCCGGTGCGCTGGCCGCCGTCGAACAACTGCTGGGCCCCGACGCGCTGCTGCGCAGCGGCGCCCTGCGCGACGAACTGGAAGCCGCCGTCCAGCAGCGGATCACCTACGGGCTGTTCCGCGCCGGGCTGGCCGGACCGGCACCCCGCAGCGTCCCCTCGGGCCGGAGCCGATCCCACGACCACCGCTCGCGCACCCGCCGCGCCGCCGGGCGCTGACGCGAACCCGCGCAGCCGGCCCCGCGCTCCGGGGCCCTGGGGACCGCCGTCCCCTCCCTCCCTGTTCCTCGACCGCCAAAGGTGACCATCCATGTCCGTCCATGCCCCGTTCGTCGCACCCGGCCCGCTCCGCACCGACCCCGCCTCCCAACTCGACGTCGCCGGCGACCTGCTGGCCCTGCTGCGCGGGGCGACCACCGAGCCGCGCCCGGACGCCCAACTGGAGGCGCTGACCCTCGCCGTCGCCGCCGACCTGCCGGTCCTGTTGTGGGGCGAGCCGGGGATCGGCAAGACCGCCGCGCTGACCCGGCTCGCCGAGGCGCTGGACCTGCCGCTGACCACCGTGATCGCGAGCGTGCACGAGCCCTCCGACTTCTCCGGACTGCCGGTGGTCGGCGACGACCCCGCCGAGCAGGGCGTCCCGATGGCCCCGCCGGACTGGGCGGTGCGCCTGGTCCGGGCCGGCCGGGGGCTGCTCTTCCTGGACGAGCTGTCCACCGCACCGCCGGCCGTCCAGGCCGCGCTGCTCCGGCTGGTGCTCGAACGCCGCATCGGCGCCCTCCAACTGCCGCCCGGTGTACGGATCGTGGCCGCCGCCAACCCGCGCTCCTCGGCGGCCGACGGCTGGGAGCTGAGCCCGCCGCTGGCCAACCGCTTCGTCCACCTCCAGTGGGTCCACGACCACGAGGTCGTGGTGCGCGGCCTCGGCGGGACCTGGCCCCGGGCGACGCTGCCGACCCTCGACCCCGAGCGGCTGCCCGAGGCGGTCGCCTTCGCCCGCCGCGCCGTGTGCACGCTGCTGACCGCCCGCCCCGCGCTGGTGCACCGGCTGCCCAGCAGCGAGGCCCGCCGGGGCGGGCCCTGGCCCTCGCCCCGCAGCTGGGAGATGACGCTCTGTCTGATCGCCTTCGCCACCGCGGCCGGCTCCTCCCGGGAGGTGCTCTCGCTGCTGGTGCGCGGCACGGTCGGCGACGGACCGGGGCTGGAACTGCTGGCCGGCCTGGACCGGATGGACCTCCCTGACGCCGAGACGCTGCTCGCCGACCCGGCGGGCGCGGTCCTGCCCGAGCGGGGGGACCTGCGCCAGGCCGTGCTCGACGGTGTGGTCGACGCCGTCCGCCGGCGCCCGGAGAAGTCGCGCTGGGACGCGGCCTGGGCGTTGCTGGTCCGGGCGCTGGACACCGGCGCGCCGGACCTGGTGGTGGTCCCGGCGACCACCCTCGCCTCGCTGCGCCGCCAGGACTGGGACGTGCCGGCCGCGATCGAGCAGTTGGCCGGCACGGTGTCGCTGTCCCGCCGGGCGGACCGGGCGGCCGACCTGGCGGCGGCGCGGGTCGCGGCAGTCGCCAAGGCGGGTGCCCGCCGATGACGCCCAGCACACCCGGCTCGCCCAGCACACCCGGCACACCCGGCACACCCGGCTCGCCCGGTAAGCCGAGCACACCCGGCTCGCCGCCCGCAGCGCGGGTGCTGGACCTGGACAAGCTCTACGCCGCCCGGCTGCACGCCGCCCGGGCCCGCCCCTACCTGGCGACGGCACTGTTCGCCCTGCACGTCGTCGAGTCGGCGCGGGTGCCGACGATGGCCGTCGACCGGCACTGGCGCTGCTACGTCTCGGCGGCGTTCGTGGACCGCATCCCCGAGGAGGAACTGGCGGGGGTGTGGGTGCACGAGGTCTCGCACCTGCTGCGCGACCATCACGGGCGGGGCGACCGGTTCGCCCGGCAGCACGGGCTGGTCGGTCCGGGGGAGCGGCTGCGGATGAACATCGCCGCGGACTGCGAGATCAACGACGACGCCTTCGGCAAGGGCCTGGTCAGACCCGAGGGCGCGGTCCTGCCGCAGAACCTGGGGCTGCCCGTGGGCCAGCTGATGGAGGACTACCTCCGGCAGTTCCGGCTCGGGCCGCACACGGAGGGCCTGGCCTGGCTGGACTGCGGCAGCGGCGCCGACGGGCTGGAACGGGAGTGGGACCTCGGCCCGGACGGTGCGCACGGCCTCAGCGAGCAGGAGCGGGACGCGGTCCGGTTCCGGGTCGCGCAGGGCATCACCGGCCGCCCGGGCAGCGCCCCGAAGGGCTGGGAGCGCTGGGCCGAGGAGGCGTTCCACCCGCCGCAGGCCTGGCGGGAACTGCTGGGCGCGGCGGTCCGCTCGGCGGCCTCCGCCGCCGGGTCGGGCGACGACTACAGCTACGGCCGGCCGTCGCGCCGCTCGACCGCGGTGCCCGGCGCGGTGCTGCCGAGCCTGCGGCGCCGACCGCCGAAGGTCACGGTGGTGATCGACACCTCCGGGTCGGTCAGCGACGCCGAACTCGGCAGCGCGCTGCTGGAGGTCGCGGCGATCGCCCGGGCCGTGGGCGGCCGGCGCGACCTGGTCAGCGTGCTCTCCTGCGACGCGGCGGCCCGGACCGTGCAGCCGCTGTGCCGGGCCGAGGGGATCCAGCTGGTCGGCGGCGGGGGCACGGACCTGCGCAGCGGCTTCGCCCGCGCGCTGCGCTCCCGTCCCGGCCCGGACGTGATCGTGGTGCTGACGGACGGTCAGACCCCCTGGCCGTCCGTCCGGCCCCCGTGCCGGACGGTGGTGGGTCTCTTCCCCCGGCGGGGGTCCCGCTCCGGGTGGGACGAGAACGATCCCGACTACGTGCCGGACACGCCCCCGGCCTGGGCGCGCACGGTGGACATCGGCTCCTAGCAGTCGCGGCGGGGTGCGCGCCGGTCCGGGAATGGTCTAGACGTTATTGGTCTAGACCCCTTGACTGCGCCTCAGGGGGTCCGGTTCACTGAGCCGCATACCTGAGGGTGCACATGCCATGTCACCCGCCGGTTTCCCCCACACCTCGTCCAGAAGGAAGCACCACCATGCCTCCACTCCCCAGACGCGCACGGTTATGGCTGGCCGCGATGGCCACGGCCGCCGTCGCCGTCTGCACCTTGCTCCTCGGGTCGCCCGCCTCCGCCAGTGTCGGCGCCGTCCAGCGGGCCGACGCGGCGAGCTCGCTGCCCGCCTGCCCCTTCTGGGCCGCCGGGATCACCCCGCCGGCCCGCACCACCACCCCCTGGGTGCCGCCGCTGCAGACCTCTCCCGCCGTCAACTTCTCCACCCGGCCGGCCGCCCCCACGATCACCGGCGCGCTGGTGAACGGGCAGGTCACCGTCACCGTCAGCCCGGTGCCGAACGCCGTGGCCTACAAGGTGTGGCGGGACGGCGTGGACATCGGCTACATCAGCTACTGGGGCCAGACCGGCCCGCTGACCGTCACCGACACCGCGCCCTGCCAGGGCGCGTACTACGACGTCGTGGCGATGTACGACACCAGCAACTCGGACGCCTCGCTCGGCCAGCTCTCCGTGCCCTACTGGCTCGGCGCGAACGGGACGCTCGCCTCGGGCGCGGGCAGCCCGGCGGTCGGCACGCAGATCCCGATGATGCTCACCTCGTACGACAACACCGGCCAGACGGCCTCCGGCTACAACGCCCAACTGGGGGTCTGCGCCACCGATCCACGGGTGATTCCGTGGGGCACCTACTTCTCGGTTCCGGGTTACGGCATCTGCTACGCCGGCGACCTCGGCACCTGGATCCAGAACGACACCGTCGACCTCTGGCTGCCCGACGCCCAGGCCAACAACTGGGGCGTGCAGGACAAGACGATCACCATCATCGCCGATCCGTACACCAGCGGCAGCTCGCCGACCGCCTCGGCCAGCGCCTCGCCCACGGCCAGCGCCTCGGCATCGGCCTCCGCCAGCCCCAGCGCCTCCGCGAGCGCGAGCCCGACCGCGAGCGCGTCCGCCTCGCCCACGGCCAGCGCCTCCGCCTCGCCGACCAGCGGCGGGACCTGCGCGGCGGCATGGAACTCGTCGACCACGTACACCTCGGGTGCGGTGGTCTCCTACAACGGGGACAACTACACCGCGACCTACGTCTCGACCGGTGCCGTGCCGGGAGCCCCGACCTCCTGGGCCGTATGGAGTACCGACGGTCCCTGCGGCTGAGCACGTCGCCCTGACCGGCTGAGCAGCTGACGGATGCGTCCGTCCGCCCGCTGCTCAGTCGACGGCGGCCCGACCCGGTCCACGCGGGAACAGGTCCGGGAGGCACGGGGTTGATCAGGAGGTCGACGCAGGAACTGGACGAACTCAGGGAGCTGGGCATGGGTACGGACGCGCGGACCGGCGACGGGGCGGGCACCTTCTCGGTGTGGCGGCAGGCCGACGGCGTGACGCCGGAACTGGCCGTCGAGCTGGAACGGCTGGGATACGGGCGGATCTGGATCGGCGGATCGCCCGACGGCGACCTGTCCTTGGCCGAGCGGCTGCTCGACGCGACCTCGACGATCGGCGTGGCCACCGGGATCGTCAACATCTGGAAGGACGACGCCAGGACCGTCGCGGCCTCGTTCCGGCGGCTGGAGGAGCGCCACCCGGGGCGCTTCCTGCTCGGCATCGGTGCGGGCCACCGCGAGGCCACCGGCGACCGCTACGTCCGCCCCTACGAGGCGCTGGTGTCCTACCTGGACGTGCTGGACGCCGAGGGAGTCCCGCAGCGGCGGCGGGTGCTGGCCGCCCTCGGCCCCCGGGTGCTGCGGCTGGCCGCCGAACGCGCGGCCGGTGCCCACCCGTACCTGGTCCCCCCGGAGCACACCCGCGCCGCACGGGAGATCCTGGGCGAGGAGGCCCTGCTCGCGCCGGAGCAGAAGGTGGTACTGGAGCCGGATCCGGTCCGCGCCCGCGCCATCGGCCGCCCCCGGGTGGAGAAGCCCTACCTGAGCCTGTCCAACTACACGTCGAACCTGCGCCGGCTGGGGTGGTCCGAGGAGGACCTGAGCGACGGGGGCAGCGACCGGCTGATCGACGCGCTCGCCCCGCACGGCACTCCGGCGCAGGTGGGCGACGCCCTCCGGGCGCACCTGCGGGCCGGCGCGGACGAGGTCGTCATCCAGTTGCTGACCGCCGACGGCGAACTGCCGGACGCCGGCTACGAACTGCTGGCCAGGACCCTGCAGGGCTGAACCGGCGGAGCGGTCCGCCCGGGCGGACCAGGGCCGTTCCGTCCGCGCCGCCGGGGCCCGCCAGGGCGGACCCCGGCGGGCCCTAGACGCGGGGCGTCGTGGGCGTGCTGCCCAGCACCGTGAAGAACAGGTCGCGGACGGTGCCGCCGTCCGGCAGCACCCGGTCGGCGGTGATGTGCCCCAGGAGCTCGGCCTCCGCCTCCACGGACCCCGGGGCCCCGGCGGGCAGGACGCGGTTCAGCCGCACCGTCAACTCCCGGCCGCCGTCCAGGGTGTAGCCGATGTCGGTCCGGTCGGCGCGGTCCAGGACCGAGGCCACCGCCACCGGGCGGGCCGCCCCGGCCAGGGCGGCGGTGAGGGGCGCGGGCACCGAGCAGGCGACCGAGTCGTCCGGGGTGTCGCTCTCGCTCTGGGCCTGCGCCTTCGCCTCGCCGACGATCAGGGCGAACAACTGCTGCGCCAGCACCGGGTCGTGGGCCGCGTCGTAGACCCACCGGGTGCCCAGCAGCCCGTGCTCGGCGGTGCCCAGCAGTGCGTCCTCGGCCTCGGCCAGCGGTGCGCCCCGGTAGGTCATCGGCACCAGGTAGGTCACCGGCCGCGCGCCGGAGGTGTCCAGCACCGCCGCGATCTCGATCCCCACCTCGCCCTCCGGGTCGTCCAGCCGGAAGCCGCCCGCCCGCGCCAGCTGCGGCTCCGTCCGCTCCCCGCCCGAGGCGCCCAGGTACCAGGGCTGGTCGGGCAGCCACCCGGCGATCAGCTCCAGTTTGCTCGGGGCGAGCGTCGTCTGTTGGATGACTGACATGTCGGGACACCCTTCCGGTCTGCGTCCGTGCGGCGCGTTCTCCGAACATTCTCCCGGAGCGGGTCGCGCCGCGCTGCTTCCAACACATGGCTAATGCGGGTCGGTCCGGTGCGGCGGCGCGGCGACGGTGGCGCCGGGGACGAGCGTGGTCTCCAGGGTCAGCCGGACGTCGCCGGTCGAGGTTCCGGCCAGTCGGGCGGCCAGCAGGTCGACCGCGGCCCGGCCGGCCTCGGCCGAGCGCGCGGAGACCGTGGTCAGTGGCGGGTAGGCCTGCGCGGCCAGGACGTCGTCGCAGCCGACGACGCTGAAGTCGGCCGGGACGGAGAGCCCGCGCTCGCCCAGCCCGGCCAGGACGCCGTGGCCGACCAGGTCGTCGAAGGCGACCACCGCACGGGCGCCGCTGCCGAGCAGCTCCGGAACCGCCTGCCGCCCGGCCTCGAAGGTCGGGCGGCGGGCCGGCAGCGGCACCACGGCCACGTCGAACCGCGCCCCGGCCGCCCGTACGGCCTTGAGCCGCTGGGTGTTGGACCAGGAGCGCGCAGGTCCGTTGAGATAGGCGATCCGCCGGTGGCCGAGTTCGGCCAGGCGCTCCACCGCGCGGGCCACACCCCCGGCGGTGTCGATGAGCACCCGGGGGATGCCCGCGACATCCCGGTTGACCAGCACCAGCGGGCGGCGTTCGGCCTGCTCCCGGATCCGGGCGGCGCTCATCCGGCTGGAGGCCAGCACGAAGCCGTCCACCTGCCGGGCCAACCGGGTCAGCAGCACGTCCTCACGGTTCGGGTCCTCGTCCGCGTCGCCCAGGAAGACGGCGTAGCCGGCCCGCTCCGCCTGTCCCTGTACCGCCCGGATCATCGGCGGGAAGAAGGGGTTGGCGATGTCCGGCACCACCAGCGCCAGGTTGCCGGAGCGGCCGGTGGACAGTGCCTGCGCGACCGGGTTCGGGGTGTAGCCGAGCTCGCTGGCCACGGCCCGGACCCGTTCGACCGTCTCCGGGCGCAGCCGGTGGGGCTGGCCGAAGGCCCGGGAGACGGTGGCCCGGGAGACGCCTGCCGCCTGCGCCACGGTGCCGATGGTGGCCGGGCCGGCTGCCGGACCGGTGGCCGGGGCGGTCGGGTCCGGCTCGGGGGCGCTTCCAGGCGATGGCATGGGCGCAGCCTAACCGTTGTCCGGGCTGCGGCCTGTTTGACATGCAACCGGTTGCACAGAAGGATGGGCGCCGTCAGCGCCGGTCTGATCGGGGACCGGACGAGGACCGATCAAGGACGGTGGCCGTGCCGAACCCTCCCGACCCCGCCCGGGTCCGTGTGCTGGCCGACCGGGCCGCCCTGGGCCGGACCGCAGCCGCCGTGGTGGCCATGGCCCTGCGCACCCGGCTGGCCGAAAAGCCCCGGGTGCGGACGGTGTTCGCGGCCGCGCCGAGCCAGCTGGAGCTGCTCGACGCGCTGGTCCGCGAGCCCGGCATCGACTGGACCCGGGTCGACGCCTTCCACATGGACGAGTACCTCGACCTGCCGCCGCAGGCGCCGCAGCGCTTCGGCAACTGGCTGCGCGCCGCCTTCTTCGACCGGGTGCCGCTGGGCAGCGTCCACCTCATCCAGCCGGGGGCGGACGCCCAGCGCACCGTCGACGAGTACGCCGGGGCCCTGGCCGCCGCGCCGATCGACCTGGTCTGCCTCGGCATCGGCGTCAACGGCCATGTGGCGTTCAACGATCCGCCGGTGGCCGAGCTGCACGACCCGGCCGACGTCAAGGTGGTGGAGCTGGACGTGGTCTGCCGCCGCCAGCAGGTTGACGACGGCTGCTTCGACGCCCTGGAGCAGGTGCCGCGCCGGGCGATCACCCTGACCGTGCCCCGGTTGCTGGCCGCCGACGAGCTCTTCTGCGTGGTGCCGGGCTCGCACAAGAGCCGGGCGGTCCGCGAGGCGCTCACCGGTCCGCTCGGCATGCACTGCCCGGCGACGGCCCTGCGCACCCACCCGAACTGCACCTTCTTCCTGGACCGCGAGTCCGCCGCCGGGCTGCCGCCGGCGCTGCTCCCGGTCGGCTGAGCAGCAGGGGAGCGGCAGTCCATGGAGCAGCAGTCGAAGGAACGGACCGTCACCGGCCGCGACCCCGGCACCGGGCGGCCGATCGCGGTCACCCTGCGGCAGGGCCGGATCGCCGCGCTGGCCCCCGGCCCGGTCGGGGAGTCGCACTGGCTCGCGCCCGGCCTGGTCGACCTGCAGGTCAACGGGTTCCACGGGCACGACCTCAACGCCGAGGACGTCGGCCCGCACACCGTGGCCGAGCTCGCCCGCGCGCTGCGCGGCCACGGCGTGACCACCTTCGTGCCCACCCTGGTCACCGCCTCCCACGAGCGGACCGCGCACGCGCTGAGCGTGATCGCCGCCGCGCGCCGGGCCGATCCGCTGCTGCGCCACTCCATCCCCTACGCCCACCTGGAGGGTCCGCACATCTCGGCCGAGGAGGGACCGCGCGGGGCGCACGACGCCGCCCAGGTCCGGCCGCCCTCGCTGCGGGAGTTCGACGCCTGGCAGGCGGCCGGCGGCGGGCTGGTCGGCCTGGTCACCCTCTCGCCGCACTATCCGGAGGCCCCGGAGTACACCGCCGCGCTGGTGCGGCGCGGAGTGCGGGTGGCGGTCGGGCACACCCACGCCCGGCCGGAGCAGATCACCGCGGTGGTCGACGCCGGGGCCCGGCTCTGCACCCACCTGGGCAACGGCGCGCACGCGGTGCTGGCCCGGCACCCCAACTACCTGTGGACCCAGCTCGCCGACGACCGGCTGACCGCCGGGTTCATCGCCGACGGCCACCACCTCCCGGCCGACACGCTGACCGCGATGGTCCGGGCGAAGGGGCTGCACCGGTCGCTGCTGGTCTCCGACTCGGTGGCGCTGGCGGGCCTGCCGCCGGGGCGTTACCGGGCCCCGGTCGGCGGCGAGGTCGACCTCGGCGCGGACGGACGGCTGGTCCGCTCCGGCACCCCCTATCTGGCCGGGGCCGCACGCAGCCTGGCCGACGGGGTCGCACTGGCGGTGGACCTGGCCAGGATCGGGCTGGGGGACGCGGTCCGGCTGGCCACCGAGCAGCCGGGCGGGTTCGTCGGCGGCCGGGGCCGGATCGAGGTCGGCGCCCCGGCCGACCTGCTGCGCTTCGCCTGGGAGCCCGGTGCGTCGACGCTCGCGGTCGACCGCGTCCACCTGCTCGGCCAGGACGTCACCGCAGCGCCGTAGCCGCCCCGGCACCGCCTCCGGGTGCTGCCCGGCGGCCGAGGTGGGACGAGTACGGACCATTTCCGGCCATCTTCGCCCAACCGCGCCGTGCGTACTCCTGCTTTGCCTCGGGGCGGACTAGGTTGGCCCTGCGGATGGTTGCTTATGGCACATATCTCATGGTGCGGGCCAGGACTCGGCCCTCCCTCCCCGAAGGAGGTCAGCTCCGTGCAGGTGACTGTTGATCAGGACCGTTGTTGCAGCTCGGGGCAGTGCGTGCTGCTCGCCCCGGCGGTGTTCGACCAGAGCGAGGACGACGGAGTCGTCCAGCTGCTGCTGCCCCGGCCACCCGAGGAACTGCACGGCGCCGTCCGGGCGGCGGTCGGCATCTGCCCCGGGCGTGCCATCTCCGTGCAGGACGCGTAGCCCGGCCCCGGAGCGCCGCGCCGCTCCGCGTCGGAATCCGTACCGCCGAACCGTGAAGGAGATTCCCCGTGACCACGACGGAGCCCACCGACACCCTCACCTTCCCCGCGCCGCGCGGCGGCTGCCCCTTCGCTCCGCCGCCGGCCTACACGGAGGCCCTGGAACAGCGCCCGGTCAGCCGGATCACGCTCTGGGACGGGTCGCCGGCCTGGCTCGTCACCCGGCACGAGGACGTCCGCACCGTGATGGGCGACCGGCGGTTCAGCGCCGACGCCGCCAAGCCGGGCTTCCCCTTCTTCAGCGGCGGCCGCCGGGAGCTGGCCGTCCAGAACCCGACCTTCATCCGGATGGACGACCCCGAACACGCCCGGCTGCGCCGGATGCTGACGGGGGACTTCATCATCAAGCGGGTGGAGGCGATGCGCCCGGAGATCCAGGGCATCGTCGACGACTTCCTGGACACCATGACCGGGCACCACCCGCCCGCCGACCTGGTCGCCGAGTTCGCGCTGCCGGTGCCGTCGCTGGTGATCTGCCTGCTGCTCGGCGTCCCCTACGCCGACCACGCGTTCTTCCAGGAGCGCAGCGCCCTGCTGCTGGACAACCGGGTCCCGGCCGCCGAGGTCACCCGGGCCCGCGACGAACTCGCCTCCTATCTCGTGGAGTTGGCGGCGCGCAAGGCCAAGGAGCCGGACGACCGGATCATCAGCCGGCTCGTCGACCGGGGCGACCTCAACCGCGCCGAGATCGCCGGCATGAGCCTGTTGCTGCTGGTCGCCGGACACGAGACCACCGCCAACATGACCGCCCTGTCGACCCTGGCCCTGCTGCGCGACCCGGTCCAACTGGCCAGGCTCAGGGCCGAACCCGAGCTGGTCAAGGGCGCGGTGGAGGAGCTGCTGCGGTTCCTGAGCATCGTCCAGAGCGGCACCACCCGGGTCGCGACCGAGCCGGTGCAGCTCGGGGACCGGCTCGTCGGGGCCGGGGAGGGCGTGGTCTGCATGCTCGCGACGGCCAACCGGGACAGCTCGGTGTTCCCGGACCCGGACCGGCTCGACCTGGGCCGCGACGCCCGGCGGCAGGTCGCCTTCGGCTTCGGCGTGCACCAGTGCCTGGGCCAGCCGCTGGCCCGGGTGGAGCTGCAGATCGCCCTGGAGACCCTGTTCCGGCGGCTGCCGGAGCTGCGGCTCGCGGTCCCGGTCGAGGAGATCCGCTTCCGGAACGACAGCGTGGTCTACGGCGTGGAGTCGCTGCCGGTCTCCTGGTGAACCCACGCGCCGCGGCCACCGCCCCGTCCCCTCGGCGGGGCGGGGGTCGCGACGGTACCGCCCCGTGCTCAGTCCCGCTGCACGATCATCTTTCCGGTGTTCCCGCCGCGCAGCATCGACAGGAAGGCGTCCACGATCCGGTCGAAGCCGGTCACCAGCGTCTCGTCGAGCGGGAGTCGGCCGCTGAGCAGGTGCGGGACCACGAACTCGGTCAGCTCCTGCTGCAGATCGCGGTAGTCGCGGACCAGGAAGCCCTCCATTCGGAGGCTCTTCTCCACGATGTCGGCGTAGTTGAACCGCACCGGCGGAGCGTCCGGGGTGTTGTACTGGCCGACGGTGCCGATCCGCACCACCCGGCCGCGCTCGCGCAGCGCGCCGATCGCCGCCGCCAGCTGCTCGCCGCCGACACTGTCGACGAAGACGTCGATGCCGGTCGGCGCGGCCTTCGCCAGCAGCTCGGCGGCCGGGCCCGCGTGGTAGTCGAAGGCCGCGTCGTAGCCGACCCGCTCGGTGAGGTGGGCGGCCTTCGCCGGGGAGCCCGCGCTGCCGACCAGCCGTCCGGCACCCATCAGCCGGGCGAGCCGCCCGGTGGCGGTGCCGACGCCGCCCGCCGCCGCCGAGACGAAGAGGTCGTCCCCCTCGCGGAGCCGGGCGATCCGGCTGAGGCCGACATAGGCGGTGAGCCCGGTGCCGCCGAGGATGCCCAGGTACGCGGGGAGCGGCACGCCCGCGTCCTGCGGCAGGACCCTGGCCTCGTCCGGGCGGACCACCGAGTGGGTGCGCCAGCCGTGCCGGTGGAAGACCAGCTCGCCCTCGGCGAGCGCCGGATCGCGGGAGTCGGTCACCCGGCCGAGGGTGCGGCCCTCCAACGGCGAGTCGAGCGCGAAGTCGCCGTCCATCATCTCCCGGTGGTAGGGGTCGACCGACCAGTAGAGGTTCTCCACCAGAGCGGTGTCGGGTGCGGGTTCCGGGACCGGCGACTCGGCGAAGCGGAAGTGCTCGGGGGTGGGGAAGCCGGAGGGACGGGCGATCTGGTGGACGGTGAGCGCGGTGGCGCCGCTGCTGCTGCGGTTCATGGTCGGCTGCATGGGACCAGACCGTAGGCAGGAATGCGGCGTCCGGGCAGTGGGTTGGCCTCATGGAACCGCCGCATCCATGAGGCCCGCTCATACCTGCAGACAGGAGCACCCGTGACCACGACCGTGCCGGCGCCCGCGCCCTCCGGCGACCTCTCGCCGCAGGAGCTGCGGACCCTGGTCGCCGTCGCCGCCGAGGGCGGCTTCTCGGCCGCCGCCGCCGTCCTCGGCACGACCCAGTCCGCCGTCTCGCACGCGGTCCGCGGCATCGAACGCAAGGTGGGCGTCGTGCTCTTCGAGCGCGGCCGGTACGGAGCACGGCCGACGGCGGCCGGGACCAGGGCGGCGGCGCACGCCCGGCGGGTGCTGCGGATGCTGGACGCGCTCGCCGCCGAGGCCCGAGGCGCCGGCGTGGCCGCCGACGGCGGCGACACCGTCGCCGGGCCGCTGCGCATCGCCGCCTTCCGCAGCGCGGCGCTGCACCTGCTGCCGCTCGCACTGGAGCGGCTGGCCGCCCGGCACCCGGAAATCGAGGCGACGGTCAGGGTGGTCCGCGAGATCGGCCCCGGCACGGCGGGCGAGGTGGCCGAGGGACGCGCGGACATCGGGATCGCGACCATCGGCACCAGTTCGCCGGTGCCACCGGGGCTGGTCGGCGACCTGCTGCTGGAGGAGGACTACGCCCTGGTGCACCCGGTCGGCCACCCGGACCCGCGCTCGCTGCCGCTGGTCGACTGGACCGAGAACTGCTCCTCCTACACCCGGAGTTGGTGGGACCAGCAGGAGTGGATCCCGTGCGCCACGGTCCGGGCCGAGGACGACGGCGCCGTCCTGTCGATCGTGGCCGGCGGACGCGGCATGGCTATCATGCCCGCGCTGTCGCTGACCGGAGCGCCGACCACGGTGGCCACCACCGACCTCGGCCCCGAACGGCCCACCCGGGCCGTCGGCTACGTCACCACCCCCGAGCTGGCGACCACGGTCGCGGTCCGCGCGCTGATCCGCGAGCTGCGGGCGCTGCGCCCGGTGGCGCTCCGCGCCCGCTGAGCAGCGGCCGAGGGCCGGAAGGATGACCGGCACCCGGCCGGTGGAGACCGGCTGGGTGGTTCGGGCCGGCCCCGACGGCACGTCACCGGGCCCGCGCCTCCCGAGGCCGAATCGCTACTCGGCAGGCTCGGCGATCAGCGCGGTGGCGACATGCCGGAAACCGAGCCGGGCATAGATCCGGGCGACGTCATCGTCGTCTGCCGACAGGAAGACGGTCTCCACGCCTCGCGACCGGGCGTCGGCCACCAGCGCCGCGGTGACCGCGAGCCCAAGGCCACGACGGCGTGCGGCGGGCAGCGTCCCGACCCCGACGATCTCGCTGACCGCTCCGACCGGCTGGTGCCGACCCGCGCACAGCGCCGTCCCGGCGTCCACCGCTGCGGCAACCGCAGTCAGACCCGCCCCGATCCGCGCCACCACACGCTCCACCGACCCGTCGCCCGCTCGGGCACGCACAGCTTCAGCCAGTTCGGCGACGCCCGCCAGGCCGACGCCGGTTCCGGGCTCCGCGAAGGCAAGCCGCGGCACGGCCAGTGCGCTCGCCAGCGCCGGATCGTCCGGCCCGGTGATCCGCACCGACGCCCCGACGGACAACTCGTCCGCCGTGGGCACCGGCACGCCCGGGTCGAGCACCATCAAGGGGTGTTCGTGAACCACGAGCCCCGAGTCCTCGATCGCGGCCCGAAGCGTGGGCGCAGTCTCGGCGATCCACTCGAAACTCTCCGGGAGCCCGAGCTCACGCTGCCGGACGCGGACGCCGGCCACATCGGCGGCACTCACCGCACCGGACCATCCCCGAGCCGGACGTGCGTAGAACGGCCACCCCTGGCCTTCCCGCACGAACAGAGTCAACGGCCCGAAGTCCTCGGCCCGGGCACCCTGGCGCGGCACTGCGTCGTAGTACTGATCAAGTCGGTCCAGCAGTACCCGTTCGGGACGGTCATCAAGATCCACAGAAGTCACGCGGGGCATCCAAGCACCAGGACGCCGACCGGCGCCACCGCATTACGAGCAGCCCGCCCACCGCAGCGCCATCCCCCTGGAACCGGTCGCGGTCGCGATGGCCGTTCGCTGCCACGAGTCCACCGGATTCCCGGCGCACCAGCCTGCCGTCGTCCGGACGCCGGAGCGGACTGGTATATACCTGACTGAGGATCAGCTCACCCGAGGCTACGGAGGTCACGACATGGTGAAACGCCTCGGACTGGTCGTCCACGAGGGCCGCCCGGCGGCCCGCGCGGCCGCCGACGCGGTCCGCGCCTGGTGCGTCGCCCAGGGCGTGGCCTGCGCCGACATCGACGTCTGGCGCGAGGACCGGCCCCGGCGCAGCGGACAGGAGGAGGCCGCCGCGGCCGGCCACCCCGATCTGATCGTCACCCTGGGCGGCGACGGTACGTTCCTGCGCGGCGCGCGGATCGCGGCGAAGGACGGCGTGCAGGTCCTCGGAGTCGACCTCGGCAGGGTCGGGTTCCTCACCGAGGTCCCGGTCGACCAGGTCATCCAGGCGCTGGACGCGGTGCTGCTGGGGCAGGCCCGGATCGAGGAGCGGATGACGCTCACCCTGCGGACCTCCCGTCCGCTGGAGATCCCCGAGGGCATGGAGGCGCTGCTGCGCGCCGGGCGTGGGCCCACCCTGCCGCCGCCGGCGCCGGCCGAGGAGGAGCAGGGCGACGGCTGGGGCGTCGCGCTGGACGTCACCGCGCTGAACGACGTCGTCCTGGAGAAGCTGGCCCGGGACCGGCAGATCAGTCTGGCCGTCTACCTTTCCGGCCGCCACCTGGTCTCGTACTCCGCCGACGCGGTCATCGTGGCCACCCCGACCGGCTCCACCGCCTACAGCTTCGCGGCCGGCGGCCCGGTCCTCTCGCCCCGACTGAACGCCCTGGTCCTCACCCCGGTGGCACCGCACATGGCCTTCGACCGGACGGTCGTGGCCGCCGCCGACGAACCGGTCGCGGCCCGGATCCTGCCGCACTCCGGGCCGGTCGCGGTGAGCATCGACGGGGAGTTGCGCGGGGTGCTGCAGCCGGGGGACTGGGTCGGCGTCTACCAGGCACGGACCCGGCTGCGGATGGTCCGGCTCGGCCCCACCGACTTCTACCGCAGGGTGCGCGAGCGCTTCCGGCTCACCGACGCCCCCGCGACCGCCGTCGACGGCGAGGCGCCGCCGCTGTTCCCCCCGCCCACCTCCGACCTGCCCGAGGACATGGCCGGGCTGCAACTGCCGCCCTACCAGCCCTGAACCGCGACATCGGGACGGAGCAGCGCGCCGCCGGCGCCGCCGAGCAGCGCGCCGCCGCTCTCCGGGCCGGCTGGGCGCGGGAGGCCGGGACGGCTACCGGGCGGGCGCCGCCGCCGAGGCCCGCAGCCGCTCCGCCACCACGGCGGCCACCGTGGCGAGTTGCGGGACCAGGTAGAAGTGGTCGCCCGGCAGGACGTCGTGGCGGAAGGAGCCGGAGGCGGCCTCGGCCCAGTGGGCCGCCTCCGCCGGGTCGACCGCGCGGTCCTCCGCGCCGGTGAGGACGGTGAGGTCCACCCGCAGCGGCGGCGTGACCGGGGTCGGACGGTGGGTCTCGGACATCCGGTAGTCGCTGCGGATGATGGGGAGGAACAGCTCGCGCAGCTCCGGGTCGTCCAGCACCTGGCCGTTGACCCCGCCGTTGCTGCGCAGCACCTCGCAGAACTCCTCGTCCGGGAGCTGGTGCACCATCCGGCCGCGCGGCCGGTGCGGCGCCTGGCGGGCGGAGGCGAACAGGTGCACCGGGCGGATGCGCGGACGCACCGGTGCCTGCTCGGACTCCAGCACCCGGAGCATTTCGTAGCCGATGCCGGCGCCCATGCTGTGGCCGAACACGCCGGTCGGCCGGTCCAGCAGCGGTGCGGAGACGGTGGCCAACTCCCGGGCGAGCGCGCCCAGGTCGTCCGGCAGCGGTTCACCGGTCCGGCGCTCGCGGCCGGGGTACTGCACCGCCCAGGCCTCGATGTCCGGCGGCAGCGCGGCGGGCCAGTCGCGGAACAGCGACGAGGAACCGCCCGCGTGCGGCAGCAGGATCAGCCGCAGCGGGGCCGTTGGGCGGGGCTCCAGGCAGCGGAGCCAGGGGACCTGGGGGGACGGGATGGTGGTCATCCGGGCCCATGCTACAGAGCCGGGCGCCCCGGTCGGCGGGGGAGCGGCGCCCTCGCCGGGGCGGCCTCACCCCTGGACCGACGGCCTGACGGTCTGTCGGTCCAGCGGGACCGGGGCGGGGGCGTGTCCGAAGGTTGCCCCGGCGCCGTCGCCGTAGCTGAGCCACGCGCCCAGCGGCGGCTGCCGACCGATGCCCGGCAGGCGGAAGTCGCACACCCCGGAGGGGAAGACCGAACGCAGCTCGGCCCGCTGCCCGGCGGAGAACGTCACCCGGTAGCCGGAGAAGTCGACCGGGCGCAGCCGGCACTTCAGCGTGTCCGCCGCGAGCGGGCCGCCGGCGACCTGGCGGGGGGTGGCGCCGACCGGGTAGAGCGCTGCGCACGGGCCCGTCGCCGGGTCGGTGACGGGGGCGGCGACGCGGTGCGAGGCGTCCAGGTAGCAGCCGTCGGCCAGGCCGGACGGCCGGTCCGCAGTGACCTTCTGCGCCCGGGTGCGGTGGGAGCCGTCGGCCTCGACGGCCGCCAGCCACTGGTCCATGGCGTGCAGGGCGTACGCGCCGGCGGCGGCAGCCTGGTCGGGGACGGGCCGGTTCTCGATGACGACCTGGTCGGCGGAGCCGCCGTCGGCCTGTCGGAGGCGCGCCCGCATGGCGAAGGACCACTGGGTGGTGTGGATGTCGTTGAGGACCCCGGACCGGTCGAGGTCCTCGCGCTGGTCGATGACCGGGGTGTCGGCCAGGCCCAGGGAGCCGCTGGTGACCAGGTCGTCGCGGTAGGCGGCGTCGAGGGCCGCGGCGGAGGCGACGGAGCGCCGGGGCGTCGGCCGTCCCAGCGGGTCGAGGCCGCCGATGTCGTGGTTGAGGGCCAGGAACTGACGGACCGTGATCAGACCGCGGTTGAGCGCCTCCAGCCCGTACTGGACGCCGGTGTTGTCCAGCGGGCTGTTGGCGAAGCCGGTGGCCGGATCGGTGCCCAGCTGGTTCGCCAGCTGCTGGGTGAGGCTGCACTTGAGGCCGCCCGGGGCGGTGACGGCGTTCCACTGGGCCGAGGCCGGGATCGCGCTGTCCGGTGCGATCAGCTGCCGGTTGCAGCTGCCGGTCGGGGTGAGCCGGTCGGAGAAGAAGGCGTCCCAGGACCGGCAGCTGTCCTCGTCGGTGAAGCCGGACACCGCCCGGCGCTGGGCGGCGCCGAACGAGGAGCCTTCCCCCGCCCGCGCGTAGAAGGCATCGAGCAACCGGCAGTCGGCGACCGTCGTCGCCACGCTGAGCGGGTCGGTGAACGAGATGCTCGGAACGATGCCGTCCAGGATCCCCGGATAGGCGTCGGCGATGTCGTACTGCTGGATGGCGCCGCCGGAGCCGCCCCAGCCGATGGTGTGGCGCACCGGCCCGTAGACGTCGACGAAGTGCTCCTTGACCATCATCGCCGCCTCCGCCGACAACGGGATGTCGCAGTTCTGGTCGAGCACGTTGAGGGTGGAGGAGGCGACGGCGAAGCCCTGCGAGAGCAGTTGGTCGTCGAGCACCCCGCCGGTGGTGTCGCCCTGGTGGTAGCCGCCGTTGCAGCCGCCGCCGAAGGTGTAGACGAGCTTGCCGTTCCAGCCGGCGTCCCGGCGGAACGGGGACGGATCGCCGCCGCCGTAGAGGACCGCGGTCTGGTACACGGCCCGGTCGACGGTTCCGGTCTCCAGCCGGACGACGTACGGGACCGGCCTGCCGTCGACGGAGGCCTCGGCCAGATCCGCGGGCCGGCTGCGCGGGTCGGCGAGGACCTTGAAGGTTCCGGCGGCGGTCCGGTACCGGTAGCCGACGGTGGTCGGCGCCGAGCAGTCGGGCTGCGCGGAGGGCGCGAGCCCGAAGGCCGGGGTCTCGCAGAAGTAGGGGTGTTGTTGCGGGCCGGAGAAGACGGGACCGCTGATCGGGTGGTCGGTGATCCGCAGCAGCGCGGTGCGGCCTCCGGCCCAGGCAGCCAGGGTGTTGATCCCCGGCCGCAGCCCGGTCACCAGGCCCAGCCAGCCGCCGTCGGGGCCGGGCCGGAAGGCTCCGCTGACGGTACGTCCGTTCAGCGTGATCCGGGGCCGGTCGCCGCTGCCGGACGGCGCCTCCACCCTGACCAGGGTCCGGCTGCCGCTGATGAGTTGCGGGTGCGGGTTGGCCACGGTGCTGATGACCGGGAGGGTCGAGCTGTCCGGGCGCAGCAGGGGACCGGCGGGGCCCGGGAGGCCGGCGGTCACGGCGGCCACGGCCCCCACGACCGCGCCCAGGGCGGCGAACAGGTGCGGACGGCGCGGTCGTCCCAAGGCTGGATCCCTTCTGGCGGGCCGTTGAACCGGAGGGGATCGTTCCACCCGCTGCGACAGCGGAAACCTCGGCATCGACCTGCGGCCCAGCCGGACCCGCGGCCGTCCTGGCGCGGGGGCGACCGGTGCTCGGCGACCACGTCGTCGTCCGCCGCGCCGGCGAGGTGATCCCGCGGGTGGAGGGCGCGGTCACCACCCTCCGCACCGGCGCGGAGCAGCCCGTCGACCTCCCCGACGGTTGCCCGCGCTGCGGGTCCGACATCGACCGCAGCCAGGAGCGCCGGCGCTGCGCCGGCCGCCCCGGCGGCGTGGCAGAGCCACCGTCAGAACCGGCCCCGGACTGCGAGAGCGACATTTCGCCCATAGTCTGCACCCATGGTGTTCCTGGGGGACAGGTGGGCGCCGGGCGGCGCTCCGCCTCTGACCTGGAAGGCGGCGTGGTGACGTCAGGCTCGTTCACCGCCCTCGGCGACGGTACTCGGTCCCTGCTCGGACCGATGTCCGGTCGCCCGGTCGCCGAGGAGGGGTCGCCCCGTGGGTGACGCCGTCGGTCAGATGCTGGCCTCGGCGGTCGGCATCGCCATCAGCCCGATCCCGCTCATCGCGATCGTGCTGATGCTCGCCACCCCGCGCGGACGCTCCAACGGCACGGCCTTCGCCCTGGCCTGGCTGCTGACCCTGGGCGTGGTCAGCACGGTGGTGGTGCTGGCCGGCTCCGGCGGCGGCGCCCACGGCAGCGGCGGACCGGCGACCTGGACGTCCTGGGTCAAGCTCGGGCTCGGCGTGCTGTTCCTGCTGCTCGGAGTCAAGCAGTGGACGGGGCGTCCGAAAGAGGGTCAGGAGGCGGAGCTGCCGGGCTGGATGAAGACCATCGACGGCTTCACCCCGGCAAAATCGGCGGGCCTGGCCGCCGTCCTGGCAGGACTGAACCCGAAGAACCTGGTGCTGGCCGTCGGCGGCGCCCTGTCCATCGCCTCCAGCCCGGCCTCGGTCGGCGGCAAGACGGTGGCCACGGTGCTGTTCGTGCTGATCGGCTCGCTCTGCACGCTGCTGCCGCTGGGCGTCTACCTGCTCGGCGGCGACCGGGCGGCCGGCACCCTGCAGTCCTGGAAGGCCTGGATGGCCGCCCACAACGGAGCGATCATGACCGTGCTGCTGGTGGTCCTGGGCGCCAAGTACGTCGGCGACGCGCTCAGCACGCTGACGTCCTGAGCGTCGACGGGTGGGGTCGTTGCCGGGTGGCTCCACCACATGGGGGTGGCGCCGCCGAGCCAGTTCTCGTCCGTGCCGGTCCGGGCCCGGTGGCCGGTGACGCCCAGGAACCAGCCGCCCGGCCGCCGGCCGCGGCCAGGCGGCGATCCGGGGACCCCGGTGCCGCAGCCGACGTCGAGGACCGTGCTCGAACCAGGGATCCGGGCGAGCAGCTCCTCGATGTCCATGCCGGCGCACCGTAGTGGGCCCCGACGGTGCGACGCGACACCTTTTCGCGGGGGCGCGGGCCTGGGCGCGGGCCGAGGGAAACCCGGTTGCGACCGGTACCCGGGGGGATGCGAGGATCGGCAGATGGAGCACACCATCAGGGCTGTACAGCCGGAAGACTGGACCAGGGCCAAGGCACTGCGACTGGACGCGCTACGGGATCCGGTGGCGAGCATCGCCTTCGTCGACACCTACGAGCAGGCCGCGGGCCGACCCGACGAGTTCTGGCAGGGTCGTGCCGCCCAGTCCGGCGAGGGCACGACCTTCCGACAGTTCGCCGCGGAGGCCGCGGACGGGAGCTGGCTCGGCTCACTCTCCGTGCTCGTCGAACGGGCCGGTGTGGAGACCTTCTTCGCGGACGTCCCGGAGGTGGCGCAGACGCACATCGTCGGCGTCTTCCTCCGCCCCGAAGCGCGTGGCACCGGCCTCGCGGTGGAGCTCTTCCAGGCCGCCCTGGACTGGTCCTGGTCGCTGACCGAGCCGGTGGTCGAGCAGGTCAGGCTCTTCGTGCACGAGGACAACGCCCGCGCGGAGGCCATGTACCGCAAGGTCGGCTTCAAGCACACCGGCCACTCGGTCCCCGCCGTCGACCCCACGGCCAGCGACCACGAACTCGTGCTCCTCCGCAGTTGACGGCCGGACGGCGGCTCCGGGCGCTGCCGGGGGTCGTGGCATCCTGTGGCGGTGCTTCTACGTGATCATGTGAACAGTGTCGGCCTGCGCCCGTTGCGGTACCAGTTCGCCTCGCCCTGCCGGGACCCGTACGACGACAACTGGCTGATCATCGCCGGTGAGGTGGCGACCCCCGGGGGCAGCTGGTCCTTCGCCGAGCCGTGTCTGCTGACCGACGAGGCCCGGTCGATACCCGGCTGGCTGCGTGCGGTCGCGGCCGGGCGGGTGCAGGCCACCGACCCCGACCCCGAGGGCGGGTCGGCGCCGGCCCTGTCCTTCATGGAGCCGTGCCTGGCCTTCAGCCTGGCGGATCGGGACGACGACGGCGGCGCGGTGGTGCGGGTCCACCTCTCGCTGGAGGCGGCGCCGCCGTGGCAGCGGGACGAGGAGGGCGAGTACCTGTACGAGTTCACCGTCGACGTGCACCTCGACAGCGAGGCGCTGCTCGGGGCTGCGGACGGCTGGAGTGCGGAGCTGTCGCCCTTTCCGGTCCGCTGACCGACCGTCCGGGGCGGGCCCGACCGCCCGCGGGCACCTCTGGGCGTCCCCGGATCAGACCTGGCCGGATCAGTCCTGCTCCTGCTGGTGGGGGCCGGAGATGAGGTCGATGAGCCCGTGGGGCGAGTCGTCGCCGAGGCAGAGGTCCAGGGTCTGGTGCGCCTCCACGGCCACCGACCCGCTGCGCGGAAACATCGCCTCTTCGTAGGCGCGGAGCGCCGCTTCGATGTCGTCGCGGTGCGCGGCGATCGCCCTGCCGAGCTCGGCGCCGTCGAACATCGCCAGGTTCGCGCCGTCCCCGGACGGCGGCATCAGGTGCGCCGCGTCACCGAGGAGCGTCACTCCGGGCACGCGGTCCCACCGGTGTCCGTTCGGGAGTGTGTAGATCATGCGGGGGACCGGCGCGGTCTCGCCGTCGGTGATCAGCGCGGTGAGCTCCGGCGCCCAGCCGTCGAACTCGGCCGCGACCCGTGCGGTCGCGGTGGCGGCATCGGTGAAGTCGATCCCGGCCACCCACTCGGCGGGGCGGTTGAGCTGGACGTAGGTGTGCAGGACGTTCCCCGCCTCGCGGTGGGCGGTGATGCCCTTGCCCGGGGTGAGGGCGAACATCGCGCCGTCGCCGACCGCTGCGGCCGCCGCCGGGTGCCGTTGGTCGGCCTCGAACAGGTAGGTCTCGATGAATGTCGTGCCGACGTACTCGGGCTCGGCGTCGGAGAGCAGCGGCCTGATCCTCGACCAGGCGCCGTCGGCGCCGACCAGGAGGTCGGTGGTCACGGTCGACCCGTCCGCGAAGGCCAGCTCGTGCCGGCCGTCGCCGAGGGACCGGACCCCGGTGACCTTGCGCCCCCACTGGATCGTCCCGTCGGGCAGGGAGTCGAGCAGAATCCGGCGGAGGTCGCCGCGCAGCACCTCGGGGCGCCCGCCGGTGCCGTTGTCGGGCTCGTCCAGCAGCACCTTGCCCTGCGGGTCGAGCGCCCGGGCGGCCTCGCCGCCCTCGTGGATGATGGCGCGGAACCGGTCGGTCAGGCCGGCCGCTTCGAGCGCGATCTGGCCGTCGTGCTCGTGGATGTCGAGCTGGCCGCCCTGGGTGCGGGCGCCGGCGGAGGGCTCGCTCTCGTAGATGGTCGCGGTGATGCCGTGGACGTGGAGGACGCGGGCGAGGACGAGGCCGCCGAGGCCCGCACCGACGATCGTCACCTGAGTGGTCATGATGGCTCCTTGCCTGGTGGGTCGCGCCTGCCGGGCGGATCACCCGACGGGCCAGCTCTCTGGAATGTTGTTCCACCACCAGACTGGAACCTCGTTCCAGAGATGTCAAGCTGGAACGGGGTTCCAGGCGTGTGCCAGGATGGAGGCATGGCAACCAGGACCCGTCGCGCAGAGCGACGAGAGGAGCCGCTCTCCCGGGAGCGCATCGTCGAGACCGCGATCGGGCTCCTCGACTCGGCGGGCGAGGGCGGACTCACGTTCCGCGTGCTGGCCGAGCGCCTGGCCACCGGGCCCGGTGCGATCTACTGGCATGTCGCCGGCAAGGACGAACTGCTGAGCGCCGCGACCGACGCGGTCGTCGCCGACGCCATGACCGCCGACACCGCGGACTCGACGCCGCAGGACGCGATCCGTGCCGTCGCGCTCGGCGTGTTCGACGCGATCGACGCCCACCCGTGGATCGGCGCCCAGCTCGTCCGAGCGCCCGAGAAGACGCCGATGCTGCGGGCCTTCGAACACATCGGGCGCCAGGTCCAGGCGCTCGGGGTGCCCGGCGCCGCCCAGTTCACCGTCGCCTCCGCGCTCTGGAGCTACATCCTCGGGGTGGGCGGGCAGAACGCGGCCAATGCCCGCGCGGTCCGGCCGGACACGAACCGGGACGAGTTCCTCGGCTCCGTCGCGGCCGCCTGGGAGAACCTCGACCCCGAGGAGTACGCCTTCACCCGAAGCGTCGCCGGCCGGCTGCGCGACCACGACGACCGGGTGGAGTTCCTGGCCGGCATCGACCTGATCCTGGCCGGCATCGCGGCCCGTCCGTAGTCGTCGACCCGAGGGGCCGGCTTCGCGGCCTGCGGGCCGGGCCGTGCTGCGTCGCCGACGACGGCCGGTCGGAGGAGAGCTGTCCCAGCCGGTCGCGGCGGCGCGTCAGCTCGGCGGTCTCGGCGCGGGTCCGAGTGTGTCGAACCGGGGCGGACGTCCACCAGGCTGCCGGGCTCGGCCCTCCGCCTCCGGCCGACGCCCGGGGCGTGGAAAGCGTCCGCCATCTCGATGAAACTGTCGGGCAGGACGGCGCGTGGCTCTTGGCCGAGCGCTGTCCGGTGGTCGACTGGACCGGGACCCGGCCCAGCACGCCCTGATCGCGGCGGGTCCGCCGCAACGAGGCAGACGAGGCAGGAGCGTCAGCGGATGACGGACGAAGGCGCCCCGGCCGCAGCCGGCGAGGTGACGCTCCGGCAGCGGCTGCGGCGACAGCTGTGGCAGCCGCCGCGCGCCCACGGCGAGCAGCCGCGGGAGCGCGTGGTCGGGCCGCTGGAGCTCTTCTACGACCTGGTGGTGGTCGTCCTGGTCGCCCAGGCGGCCCACCACCTGGCGGGGAAGCTCACCTGGCGCGGCCTCGGCGAGTACGCCTCGGTCTTCGGACTGGTGTGGATCGCCTGGGTCAACGGGAGTCTCCACCACGAGCTGCACGGTCACGACGACGCCCGGGCCCGCAGCACCTTCCTGCTCCAGATCCTGATCCTGGTGCCCCTGGGAGCCTTCATCCCCGAGGCGGGCGGCGAGCGGGGAGCGGCCTTCGCCGTCTCCGCCGGGAGCCTGTTCGCGGTGCTGGCGCTGCTGTGGCTGCTGGCCTCGCGCGGCGACCGGCCCGAGTACCGACGCTCCAGCCGACTCTTCGTCGCCGGAACGGTCTTCTGCGCCGTCGTCCTGGGCGCCAGCGCGCTGCTGCCCGCCGTCTCCCGGGTCTGGACCTGGGGTCTGCTGGACGTGGCCTACCTGGTCGGCTTCGGCACCGTCGTCCTCGGAGCGACATCCGGGGCGGCCGCCACGTTCACCGTCACCGACGCCCTCATCGAGCGGTTCGGGCTGCTCATCATCATCGTGCTCGGCGAGACCGTGACCGGCGTGGTGAGCGGGCTCGCGGCCGAGCCGGTCAGCGTGCTGGAGGTCGCGGTCGCGCTGGTCTCGGTGGTGGTCGGCTTCGGCGCCTGGTGGACGTACTTCGACTTCGCCGGCCACCGCGAGCCGCGGCAGACCCCGACCGCCACCCTGCGGTGGATGCTCGCCCACCTGCCGCTCACCGCCGCGGTGGCCGCGATGGGCGCGGCGATGGTCAGCCTGGTCGAGCACGCCCATGCCGCACGCACTCCCGCAGCCACCGCCTGGGTGCTCTGCGCCGCCGCCGCGGTCGTCCTGCTCAGCACCATGCTCGTGGCCAGCGGCCTCGAAGCCTGGCGCAGCAGAAGCGGACTGTACCGGCCGCTCTCCCGCACCAGCGGGGCGGCGGCCGTCGCCTGCCTCGGGCTGGGCGCGGCCCGCCCGGCCCCGATCGTGCTCGGCCTCGTCCTGGTCGTGCTCTTCAGCATCCCGTGGGGACTCGCCGTCGGCTACCGGCTCCGCCGGCCGGACGACGCCGAGGAGTAGTCGCCGCTCAGCCGTTGAGCATGCCCATCATCTCGGGCGCGTAGCGGTCGCCGGTGACCACGCCGCGCGGGGCGACCGCCTCGATCGCGGCGATGTCCTCGGCGGTCAGGGTCAGCCGGGTCGCGGCGACGTTCTCCTCCAGGTAGCGGCGGCGCTTGGTCCCGGGGATGGCGACGGCGCCCTGGTGCCGGACCCACGCGAGCGCGAGCTGGGAGGGCGTGACCTCCTTGTCGTCGGTGGCGCCGTAGAAGGCGCTCATGCCCATGCAGCCGAGGCCTCCAACGCCACCAAGGCCCGGTTGCTCGACGCCGCCTTCGCTGAGTTCGCCACCTACGGCATCGCCGGTGCCCGGGTCGACCGGATCGCCGAGAGCGCGGGGGCCAACAAGCGGCTGATCTACGTCTACTTCGGCAACAAGGAGCAGCTGTTCGACGAGGTGCTGCAACGGGCGCTGACGGCGGGTGCGGAGTCCGTGCCGTTCGACGCCGGGGACCTGCCCGGCTATGCCGGCGCGATCTTCGACCATCTGGTCGCCCGGCCGGAGCTGATGCGCCTGCGGCTGTGGAAGCTGCTGGAGCGCCCCTCCGCCACCGGGATCGAGCCCGACGCCTTCCTGGGCAAGACCGTCGCGCTGGCCGACGCGCAGCAGCGTGGCGACGTCGCCCGGGAGATGGAGCCCGCCGATCTCCTGACCGTGGTTCTCGCCATGGCCCAGGCCTGGTTCTGGGCCGACGAAGGCGTCGAGGCGGGCGAGGACGGCCTCGGCCGGTCGCCGCAGCGGCTGGCGCTGCACCGCGCGGCAGTGGTCGAGGCCGTCCGTCGGATCAGCGAGCCGAAGTCCTGACGGGAGGCGTCAGCGCGGGGTGAGGAGGCAGAACTCGTTGCCCTCCGGGTCGGCCAGGACCGTCCACGGCACGTCGCCCTGGCCGACGTCGGCGGGCGTCGCGCCGAGCGCCCGCAACCGGGCTGCCTCGGCCGCCTGATCGTCGCCGGGGTACGGGCGGAGGTCGAGATGGATGCGGTTCTTCACGGTCTTCGCGTCGGCTGTGCGGAGGAACTCCAGATAGGGGCCGACGCCCTTGGCGGAGCGCAGCACCGCGAGCTCGTCGGTCACCTGGTGCAGGGTCCAGTCCATCGCCTCGCCCCAGAACCGGGCCATGGCCCGCGGATCCGCGCAGTCGACCACCACCGCGGCCATGGGACCGGTGTCCCGGTAGATCTCCCGGGGCTCCAGCACGCAGAACTCGTTGCCCTCCGGGTCGGCCAGGACCGTCCACGGCACGTCGCCCTGGCCGACGTCGGCGGGCGTCGCGCCGAGCCCCCGGAGCCGCGCCACCAGCTCTGCCTGATGGGCCGCAGAGGTGGTGGCAAGGTCGACGTGCACCCGGTTCTTCACCGTCTTGGGTTCCGGGACGCGAAGGACGTCGACGCAGACGGCGGCGGGGTCGGGGTAGGTCAGGCCCACGGGTTCGAGGTTGGTCACCCCGGGCTCCTCGCTGTCCACGCCCCAGCCGAGCGCCTCCGCCCAGAACCGGCCGAGTACGGAGTCGTCCTGAGCATTCATCGCAATTTGAACCAGCCGTGTCGCCATGCCGCAGAGCCTATGCACACCGCCGAACAGAGATCAACTCCCGCCGCCGACCGCAGTGCCCGACGGCGCGGCGTCACACCAGGTTCTTGCTCAGGAACACGCGGCTGGTGCCGGGCGGGTCGCAGGGGATTTCACCGAAGACCTCCCAGCCGTGGCGCCGGTAGAAGTCGGGCGCCTGGAAGCTGATGGTGTAGAGCACCGCCCGGCGGCAGCCGCGTCGACGGCCCTCGGCCTCCGCCTGTCGGAGGATCTCGCTGCCCAGCCCGGAACCGCGCAGCTCCGGCGGCAGGTGGAACAGGTCCACGAAGAGCAGGCCGAGTGACGTCCGGCCGGTCAGGCCGCCGAGGACGCGGTGGGTCTGCGGGTCCCGGAGCAGCACAGCCAGTGGCCGACGGTCGTCGACGCCTGCCGCCTGGACGTTGAACGCGTCGAGTGCGTCCGAGACCAGCGCGACCTCCTCGGCCGTGGGCGCGTCGGTCACGACGATCTCGGGCAGGGGAGCGGTGTCGAGGGCGAACGGCCGCTCCGCACCGTCGGAGGAGGGCCGGAGGGGGTTCGTCGTGGTCGGATCGTTCATGGCCCGACCGTAGCCGGTGGCACTGACATCGCAGCGCGGCGGGGATGATGGTCCGCGCGAGGCACGGCGCGGGCGAGTTCATCCGGGGGAGACGGCAGTGGTCGAGGTGGAGCGGGACGGGGCGTTCAGCGTCAACTGCGTCGGGTCGGCGCGGCTGCCGTTCCCGATGAGCTTCAGTGTCCGTGAGGTTGACGGTTCGTGGATGATCAGCGCGGCGGCGGCCCGGGCCGGAGAGCTGATCGACGTGCTCACCCGCACCGCGAACGACACGGTCGTGGTGGTGAACCTGGCGACCAACAGCTTCCTGGACGAGGACTACCGGCCATGGCGGCCGTCCCTGATCGCAGCCGAACAAGGCGTCGACTGCACCGTCCACCCGGTCGGGGCGTGGGCCTCCGACTCGATCGGGCTCGGCGAGGAGTTCCTGCTGCTGCACCGGAGCGGCCTGCCCCGATTCCTGGGCGGCGGCTGGTCGCCCTACGAGCTGTCGATGGTCGATCTGCCGGCGGGCGCGACCCCCGGGCAGCTCGATGAGCTCGCCCTGGTCATCGGCACGGCCGGCGCCGAGCCGGTGCTCCCTCGGCTGGAGGGCTCGCGCCTCCGGTTCTCGGGACACGACGACTGCTACCTGGCGGTGGAATCGACGGATCCGGCCATGCCCCCGTCGGTCCTGGGACGACTGCTGGCCCTGCTGGCCGGGTCCGCTCTGCTCGGCACCGGTGGCGCCCCGTCGGTGCGGGTCCCGGAACCGGACGCCGCGCTGCCGGAGCGGTTGATTGCCCGGAGCCCCCACTGGATCGGAGCCGTCGGGGACGCCACCGCCACCACGGTGACCGTCAAGTTGTCGGCCCTGTCGCAGCGGTGGCGCCTCGGCCGGCGGCCACCGGAGCGGGCCGACTGCACCGCGACACTCGACCTGGCCCACGGCGGGTGGCGGCTCGCCGCCGGTGACAGCAGCCGATGACGCGCGACCACGGCCGCAGCGCGGCGGAGCCGGTGGCTGCAGCCGGCCCGGCGTCGGAGGCGCCGCCGGGGCCCGGCGGCGCCTGTGCGGAGCGGGTCAGCCGATCAGCTTGCTGTACGCGGCGGCGTCGATGAGGTTGTCGGTCGAGGCGCCGTCCGTCAGCTTGATCTTGAACAGCCAGGCCCCGTACGGGTCCGCGTTCACCTCTTCGGGCTCGTCCACCAGCAGCGAGTTGATCTCGATGATCTCGCCGCTGGCCGGGGCGTAGATCTCGGAGACGGACTTGACCGACTCCACGGTGGCGACCGCGTCCCCCAGGGACACGTTCAGTCCCGCCTCGGGCAGTTCCACGAAGACGATGTCACCCAACTGGGACTGCGCGAAGTCGGTGAGACCGACCGTCAGCGTCCCGCCGGCCTCCCGTCGGACCCACTCGTGCTCATCGGTGTACTTGAGGTCAGCAGGGACATTCGACATGCCGTTCTCCCATTGAACATTGACGCACCGTGGATCACCCGTCACGGACGATCACCGGGTACAGCTTGCTGCACCACCGGCACCCTGGGGTCGCATTCGGGCGGCGCGACACGGCACGAACCGTCCGTGGGCCGATCCGCGGCCGGATCGACGCCGGCGCCTACAGCATCCTTCGGTCGTAAGCCATTTGGTGGGCCCGGATCTCGTCCTTGTTGGCGACCGTCCAGGCGTACAGCCGACTGAACGGCTCGCGCAGGGACTCGCCCAGGGGAGTGAGCGAGTACTCGACCCCGACCGGCGAGGTCGGCAGCACGCGGCGCTGGATCATGCCGTTGCGCTCCAGCCGGCGCAGGGTCTGGGTCAGGACCCGATGGGTCACGCCCTCGATACATCGCATGATCTCGTTGAACCGCCGGGGCTGGTCGAGGATGGCCATGACTATCATCGACCATTTGTCGGCGATCTGGTCGAGGATCGGGCGGCACGGGCCGTCCGGACGATAGGTGGTCCCGACGGCGGCAGCGGTCTCGGTAATGGTCATGCCGGTATCCTTTGCGGTCCTTGAAGTGGCGACACGGTGGTGTCCGCCGACCGCGAGGGGCAGAGGGCGGACGATGGGCCCAGGAGATCCTGGCGGCCCTTTCCGGTGCATGGCGCGGCGTATGCGCACCGGTTGCCTGCGCGGTATTCCACGCGCAATGTCGAAGCGGTGCTCTGCAGAGTTCATCGGCGCCTGGCTGCCAAGGGCGGCGGTTGCCCGGTGCGTGGCCGATTCGAATGGGAACTCGGTGCAGGATTGCCGAGGCCGGGCTGCGGTCGGACGGGTGCCGACTCAGCGCGCGGCAGGCCGCCGGACTGTCTCCGGGGGGACGTATGCCGAGTACAGCAGCGGACGCCTGATGGTCCGTCGGTCGACACAAGGGGGGTGTTCCGCGAACGGCAGCTTGACAGTCATAATCCCCCACCACTCATAGCGCAAAACAGGAACCTCGCAGGGGGTCTGTGCATCCCGTGCGAGAAGGGTGTGCTATATGTGTCTGATGTGTCCATGATGTACTTTGGTAATGGTGACTGTCAATCCCCCGAAGTGCGGGCCGTCCTAACTTGGTCCGGACCAACCGAATACGGTTGGCGCGGCCTTTGCGGATGCTCCATTCGGAACTCGGCGGGGAGCGGGTCCCCCGCCGCGGAGCCGCACGACCCCGCGAAGCCGCACAACCTCACCGAAGCCATGTCCGTACCATGCCCCGAGTCGGCGAAGATCGGAAGCCCTGGCGGCGCACTGATCGCTTTTGATGGTACAGCGCCAACTAGGCCGCAAGGTCCGGAACTTGGAACGCCCGTGCGGGGTCATCTCACCGCCGGGAACCGGTCGGGGAGCGCGAACAGCAGATCGTAGAGCGGCCGGCCGGTGCCGTGCCAGATCGACAGCGCGTACACGCTGATCGGGTAGTGGACCCAGCGCGGCGGCGCCCACACCGTGCCGTGCACGATGTCACCCTGGCCGCCGGCGTCGAGGCTCGACGGCACGTCGCCGGAGCTGACGAGCAGGTCCCAGCCCTGCCTCGGCACGGCGAACTCGGCCTCGACCAGCTTTCCGCGCATGCTCGCGCGCAGGATCGTCGACGCCGCGAGGTCGAGCGTCAGCGCGCTGTCGACCAGCATCCGGTCGACCTGGTGCCCGGAGGCGGCCAGCCAGCCGCAGAGGTGGTCGACCGCCGCGTCGAGCAGCTCCGCGGTGGCGTCCCGGGTGGTGATGGCGCGGCACAGCAGCGCCTGGAAGTGCACCTCCTCGGGCACGATCACCTGGTCGCCGATGACCGTCTTCAGCAGCGCCATGTCCAGGTCGGCCGGCTCCCGGTAGGCCACGGCGACATTGCGGGCGACGGCGCGGAGGAACGGGTCGGCACAGTCGTTCAGCAGGAACGACCAGAGCTGCTGGCACAGTTCGACCATGCGGACGCCGGTCGTCGAGTGGATGACCCGCAGCGCGCAGCGCAGCAGGATCTTCTGGAACAGCGTCATGGCCACCCGGAACTCCATGCCACGCACCCATTCCCCGGTGGTCATGGCCTCGTGCGCGACGACGACGTCCGCGATGAGCTCGGGATTGGTGATGTCGCCGGGCATCCAGCGGGTGGTCAGCGCGTGCTTGTCCCGGAAGGCCTCGCGCGAGTACTCGGTGTTGTTGAGCAGCAGCAACGGGTAGATCACCGGCGAGCCGCCGGCGGACAGGACCTCCTCGACACCGTTGAGGTAGGAGTCGAAGGTCTCGCCGGGCAGACCCCAGATCAGGTCGGTGTAGGTGGGCACGTCCAGTTCGCGGAACCGGGAGAGCAGCCGACGGTAGTGGTCGGTGCGGATGTTGGCGCGGTTGGCGATCTTCAGCACATCGGCGTCGAAGGACTGCGCGGACAGCGTGATCGCACCGGTCAGTTCGGCGGCGTGCAGCATGCTCGCGATCTGGACGATGCGCTCGTTGCCGTTCTTCGCCCAGTTCGTGCTGACGATCAGCCGCTTGTCGTAGCGCTTGCTGAGCTCGACGATGTGCTCCGCGATCTGCTGGTCGCGGCCGAGGATGCCGAAGTTCGCGTCCGCGATGAACAGGGTGGCGTCGGTGGGCATCAGCCGGATCAGCCGGTCGAGCTCGGCGAAGATGCGGTCGAGGTCGAACTGGCGCACCTTGGAGTTGGTCGCGCCGCCCCAGTAGCAGAACGCACACCCGTAGGGGCAGCCCCGGTTGGTCTCGTAGACGATCATGGACGAGCCGGTGATCTCCTCGTCGGAGTAGACCGGGGCGAGGATCGGCGAGACGATCTGTTCGAGGTCGGTGATGCGGTCCGCGTCCGGATTGGTGACCACGGCGCCGTCGGACCAGTAGCTGATGCCGGAGATCGAGGAGAGGTCCCCTCCCTCCAGGAAGCAGTGCAGCAGGTCGCGGAAGCGCAGCTCGCCCTCGCCGTGGACCAGCACGTCCAGCCAGGGCGCCTCGGCGAACAGCGGCTCCTGCTGGTAGCTGACGTCGTTGCCGCCGACGACCACCCGGCAGTTCGGCCAGCGCTGCTTCACCTGGCGGGCCAGCTCCAGGGACTGGGCGCGGTTCCAGAAGAACACGGTGAGCGCCACGACGAAGGGCTCGTCCCAGGAGTCGAGCAGTTCCTTGGTCGCCCGCTCCCCGCCGCTCTGCTCGCGCACGCTGATCCGGAAGTCGCAGGCCGCGTCGAGGGCGGGGTCGGCGAGCGAGGTCGCCTTGAGGTACCCGAGGGTGACGCTGTACCGGACGCCCTGCATCGCGGTGAACTCGACGAGCTGTACGGATCTCTTCCCGGCGGGGGCCGGCGTTGCCCGGCTGCCGGGGTCGGCGAAGTAGACCGTGTCCGTGGTGGAGGTCATAGCTACACATCCGTATATGGTCGGCGGAAATGACACTCCCGCGCACTCACTGAGACCGCGCTCAAAGTCTGTTGTGTGCGAGTCACGGTTGCAGTGCCGAGTTGCGGTGTCAATAACGCACTCTCCGCACCGTAGGTATCCCGGAGGATACCGGGCCGGTGCGAAATGATTACCGAGGCGGGATGCGGTGCGAGCGTATATTGACGGCCTCGATGGCCCGCTGTAGCGTCGACCGCGAAACACCCCGGTGGCGCCGGCAGGCCCCGGACCGTATGGGTGAATACCCCAGGCGTCGATCTGGTGGATATCCGGTTGGTAGGGAGTGGTATCGGTGCGCTTCGGGCTTTCCTTTCTTCCTGACTGCACGCCGGAGACGAAATCTCCGCAGACCTATTTCAGCGACGCGCTGGAGTTGTCGATCCAGGCTGAGATGGGCGGTCTGGATTCGGTCAAGATGACCGAGCACTACCTCCATCACTACGGCGGCTACTGCCCGAGCCCGCTGGGATTCCTGTCCGCCGTGGCTGCTCGGACGAGCACGGTCAGATTGATGACCGGATGCGTTCTGCCGGTGTTCCACCACCCGATCCAATTGGCCGCGGAAGCCGCGCAGGTGGATGCGATCAGCGGCGGCCGGCTCGATGTGGGGTTCGCCCGGGCGTATCTGCCCGACGAGTTCGACGCATTGGGCCTGGACATGGACGAGAGCGTCGACCGGTTCCGCGAGACCATTCGCGCGGTCCAGCGGATCTGGACCGAGGAGAAGGTCAGCGAGGAGACCCCGTTCTTCTCCTACCGCGATGTGACCGGACTGCCGCGGCCCACCCAGCTGCCGCACCCGCCGATGTGGGGCGCGGCGGTGCGCACGCCGGAGAGCTTCTCCTGGCTGGGCGCCGAGGGACTGGGGCTGCTGATCACCCCGTTGATCTCGCCGCACGAATTCCGCGACCACCTGACCCTCTACCGCGACGCCTTCCGGGCCGCGCACGGCGGTTCGGCGCTGCGCCCCCGGGTCGCGGCCAGCCTGCCGCTGGTGGTCGCGGACACCGACGAGCACGCGGAGGAGATCGCCGAGACCTATCTGCGCCGCTATCTGGACGTCTGGGCCGAGGCCGTGAGCCCCTGGGACAAGCGGGAATCCTCCGCCTACCGAGGCTATTCCGGGTTCGGCTGGATGCTGCGCGGCATGCAGACCACCAAGCTCTACACCGATGGTGGCGCGATCGTCGGATCACCGGCCACGGTCATCGACCGTATTCGCGCGTTCAACCACCACATCGGCGGCGTCGACCAGATCCTGTGGCAGATCGATTTCGGCGCGATGCCGCTCCCCGAAGCTCGGCAGACCTTGCAGCTCTTCTGTGACGAGGTTCTGCCCGAGGTGAAAACCCTGTGACCGGGGCCCCAGGCCCCGTCGCAGCCCACTGACCGAGACGACCGAGGGGAGGAGGTGAATGACATGGAGGGATTCGACGACCTGGTGCTGGACGACAGCTCTTTCGAGCTGGTGGACCTCGGCGCGGTTGTGCCCGAGTCGGTGACGGCTGGTTACGGCCTCACGGAGCTGTCCGCTTCCGGCGGCGCCAGCAGCTGTTGCTGCTGCTGCCCGTGCTGCTCCTGCACCTGATCGGTGCCGGTTCGGCCCACTGACCGAGACGACGGAGGGGAGGAGGTGAATGACATGGAGGGATTCGACGACCTGGTGCTGGACGACAGCTCTTTCGAGCTGGTGGACCTCGGCGCGGTTGTGCCCGAGTCGGTGACGGCTGGTTACGGCCTCACGGAGCTGTCCGCTTCCGGCGGCCAGAGCAGCTGCTGCTGCTGCTGCCCGTGCTGCTCCTGCACCTGATTCCGGTGCTGAATTCTCCGGCACATGTGCTCTAGCCGGTGCGTGCTCGTGTAAGGGGACCGGGTGGCTCTCGGTCCTCCTGCTGACCAGTCATCAATGCGCTCCTGAAGAAGCGGTGGTCATGGAAGTGAACGTCGATCGGGTACGGCCGAGGCTGCGTGGGGACGTCTACGTCATGCGCGTGCCGGAGGGTGCTTACATCCGCAGCAACCTGGGCGGGTCGATACTCAAGGGCGCGTCGACGTACGAGTGGATCCAGCGGATCGCGCCGATGCTGGACGGCAGCAGGACCCTCGGCGAGCTGTGCGCCGCCGTGCCGGAGCCCAGCCGCGCCTCGCTGGCCAAGCTGGTGCTGCTGCTGCAGGGCAAGGGGTACGTCAAGAACGTGCTGGACGACCGCCCGCACACGCTCTCCGCCGAGCTGGCCAAGGCCTACGCGGCCAACATCGCCTTCATCGAGTACTTCACCGACTCGCCGGAACTGCGCTTCGAGAGCTACCGCGACAGCCGCATCGTGCTGGCCGGCTCCGGCCCGCTGCTCCAGGCGCTGACCAACTCCCAGCTGCGGGCCGGCGTCCGCGCCGTGCCGCTGGCGGCGTTCGCCGAGTCGCGGTTCGACCGCGACCGCGTCGCCGAGCACCTGGCCGCGGCCCGTGAGTCGGACCCGGAGCAGCAGATCGACTACCTGGAGGCCGACGCCCGGCAGCTCGACCGGGTGGCCGTCGACGCCGCCATGGTGCTGCATGTGGCGGATCGTCCGATGATCGGGCGCGCCCGGCTGCTGCCCGGGGTCGCGCTCGGCGCGGGCGCCGCGTTCGCGCAGGCGGTCGTGGCCGGTGACGAGGCGTGGATCGGCCCGGTGATCGCCAGGGACGGCGACGCCACGACGTGGGAGTCGGCCTGGCGACGCCTGGGCGCCCTGGCACCGGACCTGGTCGGCGCGGATCTGCGCGACCATCCGGAGGCGGCGCCCAGCGAGTTCCTGCGCGGCCCCACCGTCTCGCTGGTCGCCAACCAGCTGTGCTTCGCGGCGTTCCGGCACCTCACCGGCATCGACGGGAGCGCGGGGACGGACCAACTGGTCCGGTTCGACCTGGAGACGCTGGAGACCGCCACCCACGCGTTCCGGCCGCACCCGCTGGCGCTTCCGGTCGTCCCCGACGACCCGGCACGACTGGCCGCGCTGGCGACCGCGATGCCGGTCGACGACGAGGAACTGGCCCGACGCGCGGTGGACTGCGTCGACCCGCGCACCGGTCTGTTCGCCGAGATCACCGAGCGCGACTACGAGCAGCTGCCGCTCTTCGTCAGCGAGGTCGTGGTCTCCGACCCGGTCGCGCTGGCCGGCGGTCCGTTCCCGGTCCACGGCTGGGGCGAGACCGTGGTCGAGTCGCGGCAGCGGGCGGTCCGGCACGCGCTGGAGCGCTACGCGGCGGTCATGGTCGACTCCCGCAAGGGCGACCGGCTGCACGGCCTGGACGTGCTGAGCGGTGAGCCGGTCGCGGTCGACGCCGCGGCGGTCTTCCCGGCGCGGACCGCGGGTTCCGGGAGCGACTGGACCGGGGCCGTGCGCGCCGCGGTGGTCGCGGCGGCCAACGACCACGTGGCCGCGGCAGTGTCCACCGCGACCGAGCCGTTCGGCCGACTGGACCTGGACCGGGTCGAGCTGACCGGGCGCGGTGCGCGCTACCTGAAGCTGCTGGAGATCGTTGACCAGTCCTTCGAGGTCCACGACCTGTCCGGGCTGCTCGGGCTGCCCACCTTCGCGTTCTCCACCCCGGAGGGCACCGTCGCCTACGCCAGCGACCTGGAGGTCGGCGCCGCGCTGGAGCAGGGGCTGGAGCGGACGTTGCTCGGCTACCAGTCCCGGGCCGCCGAGCAGCCCGGCTACGCCCTCGCGCCCGTGCCCGACCTGCCCGCGAACCTGCGCGGGGAGTCCGGGGCCCGGCCGGGTCCGGTGACCCTGGAAGAGGTCGTGGCCCGGCTGACGCGCGACGGCGGACGGGTGGTCGCGGTGCCGCTGGACCACGATCCCGCCCTCGCGCGGCTGTGTCCCTTCGTGGTGCGAGCCGTGGTCGTCCATGGCTGAACAGCCTTACGTGTCCTTCGAACCGCATCAGGTGGTCGTCGGGCCGTGGGCACCGGGCTGTCCGGAGTGCCTGCGGACGCGACGCGCGGCCTCGGCATCCGCAGAGCGCACCGCCGAGCTGGCCGCCGAGGCGCCGAACCGGGAGCTGCCGACCTTCCTGGCGGACACCGTCGCCGGGTTGGGCTCGGCCGGCCCCGAGGCGCAGCGGTTCTGGATCGTCGACACGGCCACGCTCGCGCTGTCCCGGCACGGCTTCCTCAACGATCCGCGATGTCCCAGGTGTTCGGCCCTGCCGGCCGACACCGAGCAGGGAGCGAAGGTCGTCCGCGAGGTACGGCCCAAGCTGTCGCCGGAGTCGAGCCGGGTGCGGCTGCTGGACGGGGGCGCGTTGGCGGAGACCTACGTCGACCGGCAGAGCGGCCTGATCCCTTCGGTCACCTCCTACGCGCACCACTCGTTTCCGTTCACCGAGGCCGTCATGGCCGTGCCCGGCGTCTCCATGGAGGCGGCCGGATACGGCCGGACCCGGGACTTCGCCTCCGCGTGGTCGATCTCGGTGGCGGAGTCGCTGGAGCGGCTCTCCGCGTACGCGCCGGGCAAGCGGACCGGCGTCAGGGCGAGCTACGCCGAGGTGGCGGGCGCCGCGATCGATCCCCGGTCGCTGGGCCTGTACCCCGGCGACCGGTTCCGGACCCCGGGTTTCCGGTACCGGGAGTTCACCGAGGACGCGGTGGCCAACTGGGTGTGGGGCTACTCCTTCGGCCGCGACCGGCCGGTGCTGGTCCCGGAGAGCTTCGCCTACTACCGGCTCCCCGGCGGTGAGCCCGGGTTCGCGTGCGAGATCTCCAGCGGCTGCGCGCTCGGGGGCTGCTACGAGGAGGCGGTGCTGCACGGCATCCTCGAAGTCGCCGAGCGCGACGCCTTCCTGATGGCCTGGTACGGGCGGACTCCGCTGCCCGAGCTCGACCTGGCCACCGTGCCCGACCGCCGGATCCCGCTGGTGGCCGAACGCATCGAGCGGCAGGGCTACCGGGTGCACGTGTTCGACACCACGCAGGAGCACGGGATTCCGTCGTTCTGGACGTTCGCCGAGGACGTCACCGGAACCGAACGGCCCAGGGCCGTCTCGACCGGCGGCAGCGGGCTGCGCCCGGCCGAGGCGGTACTGGCCGCTCTGCACGAACTGAGCCAGACCGTCGAGTACGTCACCATCCTCGCGCTCGATCCCAACTGGCTCGACCGCGCCCGGCACCTGGCCGACCATCCGGACGAGGTCGTCTCGATGGCCGACCACCTGCTCTGCGCGGCCAATCCGGCCACCTTCGACCGGTATTCCTTCTTGACCGACGACCCGGTGACGTCGACCTGGCAGCAGAGACTCGAACGCTGGCGCTGGCCGAGCAACGCCGAGATCGGCGCGGATCTCGACGAGTCCGTCCGGCGCTTCGCCGCGGCCGGCCTGGACGTCGTCGCCGTCGACACCACCTCCACGGAACAGACAGCGGGAGGCTTCAGATGCGTCAAGGTGATAGCACCGGGCTCGGTGCCGATGACCTTCGGACACGCGGCCCGGCGGGTGACCGGACTGCCCAGGCTGTCCGAGGTGCGCAATCCGCACCCGCATCCCTTCCCGTGACCGGGGGCGCCGTGACCGCGCGCGAGGACGGCGTCGGCCGGGAGTTCCTGCGGGTCAGCCTGGAGGACCTCGCCGAGGCGATGGAGACCCGGCAGTCGGAGTACGGCAACCCGGACGAACCGCTGAAGTTCAAGATCTACCGGGGCCTGCCCCGACGCCCGCTGACGGCCAGGGTGCCGAGGGAGCTGGGCGCCGTCGAGGCGTTCGACGGGACGGCGCTGTCGACGCTGCTCCGCTACGGCTACGGCATCTCCCGGCAGGAGTTCGACACCAACGGGACCTGGCCCTACCACCGGATGGTCGCGTCCGCGCGCTGCCTGTTCGGCGTCCAGCTGTACGTCTGCCTGCCCGAGGGCGTCCACCACTACGACGCCCCGCACCACGCGCTGGTGCTGCTGCGCGAAGGGGACCACCGGCGGCTGCTGACCAGGGCGACCGGAACCGCAGGCGCCCTGCCCGAGGCCGTGTTCGTGCTCTCCGGGCTGTTCTCCAAGACCGCCTACATCTACCGCGACTACGCCTACCGGCTGTGCACCCAGGAGGCCGGCCTGCTCACCGGGAACCTCGACCTGGTCGCCCGGGCCATGGGCCTGGAGGCGCAGGTGCACCACCAGTTCGTCGACGAGCCGGTCCACCGGCTGCTCGGACTCGACCGCGACGAGGAACCGGCCCTGGTGGTGCTGCCGCTCCACTTCGCCGATGCCGATGCCGATGCCGATGCCGACGCCGACGCCGGCCGGCGGCGGGACCCGGTCCCGCGGACGGCCGCGGCGCTGGCGGCGACCATCGACCCGATCGGTCCGACCGCGGTCCCCAGCGGACTGAAGGTCACCCAGGCCTGTCCGACACTGACCAAGGTCAACCGCGCCTCCTTCCGCACGGACACCTCGACCTTCGCGGCGGCCGCGCCGGTCGCGCCCGACCTGCCCGACACCGAACCGCTGCCCCTGCCCGGGGCCCGGGTCCCGCCGGTGAACCTGGCGGCGGTGCTGCGGGCGCGCGACTCCGGCCCGGGGATCTTCCGGCCGGTCGCCTCACGGGTCGACGGCATCGAACTGTGGACCCGGCTGGCCCGGATCCGCACCGGCGTCACCAGCGACGCCGTCCCGGCCGGGGTGCCGGTCCCGCTGGAGATCTACCTGACCGTCGGCGACCTCGACGGCATACCGGCGGGCTGCTACCGGCTCGACCAGGACACCGGCGCGCTGCGCCCGGTCGTCCGGGCCGGCGCCGACACCGGGATCGACGCCGGGATCGACGCCGTCACGGCGATCGAGCGGGTCACCATCCCCGGACCGGTGTTCCGGGACATGAACGCCATCGTCCATCTCGTCGGCGACCGTGACTGGGCGTTCGACACCTTCGGCGACCGGGGCTACCGCGTGCTCAACCAGGAGGCCGGTCTGCTCGCGCACCGGGTGTGCATCGCCGCCGCGGCACAGGGCATCTCCGGACGGGTCGTCAACGCCTACCACGCCGAGGGGGTGCGCGCGGCCCTCGGACTCACCGAGCAGCGCCACACCCCGGTCTTCCAGATCCTGCTGGCCAGAACCGGGCCCGGCGGACGGATGATCGTGCCGGTCGAGCCCGAGGCGGGGGAGTGATGGAGCGACTGCGGGAGACCCGCCCCGACTCGGTGCACCACGAGCTCGGCCCGGCCGTGGTGGTGCGCCTGGCCGGCAGCCCGGTCGCCGCACTCGAAGGGCTGCGGTGCGCGCAGAGCTGGCGCACCGCGGCGGACCTGGTGGCGCTGCGCACCGTGATCGCGGACGCGACCGGCGAACTGTCGGACCTGCTGCACGCGGCGATCGGCGCCGCCGGCGACGGCGAGCTCAAGGCCAGGCTGGTCGCGGTGCGCCGGGCGGTGCACCGCGGTCGCCGGGTCGACCCCGCGCGCCTGGTCGACGTGCCCGCCGACCTGGTCGCTCCGGTCCAGGAGTGGACGGCGCGGCTGGCCGAACGCGACCGGCTGCTGGCGGCACTGCCGGAGCAGCTCGACCAGGACTGGGCCGCGAGCTACGAGTCGCTGCGCACGGCGGCCCAACTGCCCGCCTTCCAACTGGGTCTGGTGCACGCCAACCCGGACCTGTTCCTGGCCCTGCGCAAGTGGTTCGGCACCGGACACGCGCCGCAGCGCCAGACCGTGCTGCGGCTGGCCCAGTACCTGGCCCGCTCCGCGGCGAAGACCAGCCCGTACTCCACCTTCACCAGCAGCGGTCTGGCCGCGTGGGGCGAGGCCGAGGACATCGTCGGGTGGTCCGGGCCGCAGGACCGGGGGCAGCCCGTCGCGGCGACCTCGACCGAGGTCAGCGTCGGGTCGCTGCACCAGATCGCGCGTGCCGTGTGCGAACGCCCGGAGTTCGTCGGGGGGTGCCGGATCCGGATCAACCCCAGCGCCACGGTCACCGATGACGTGCTGCTGTTCCTGGGCCGGCGTCCGATCGAACACGTGCACAGCCTCGCGCTCACCCCGACCCTGCGCCGGGTGATGGAGCTGACCACCCCGGGCAGCACCCTCAACGACCTGAGGGGCAGGCTCAAGGCCCTGGCCGGCGACGGCAGCCAGGCCGACGCGTTCCTGCGCCGACTGGTGGCGCTGGGCCTGCTGGAGCTGGTCCCGCCGCTCGCCGACCAGTCCCCGGACCCGGTCGCCGACCTGCGCGGCTGGCTGAACCAGCTGCGGCAGCCCGGTCTGGAACGGCTGGACCGGACCCTGCAGGGGCTGCACGAGGCGCTGGCGAGCTACCCCACGATCACCGCCCCCGGCGACCGGGTCGCCGTCCGCGACGCGGTGATCCGCAGTCTGGACACGGCGCTGCGGGAGGTGGGGGACCACGCCCACGCGAACAACCCGAAGCTGGCCAAGGAGTTCGCCCGGTACAGCTTCTACGAGAACGCGGTGCACCCGGGGACGACGGCGGTGCTGGACCGCAGGAGCTGGCAGCCGCTGCTGGCCGACCTCGACGCGGTGCGCACCCTGCTCGGCCTGATCGGGCCCGACCTGCCGTTCAAGCTCACCCTCAGCTCGATGTTCCGGAGCCGCTACCCGGTCGGTGCCCGGATCCCGCTGGTGGTGTTCTACCGGGACGTGCTGGCCGAGCAGTCCGCCGCGGTCGCCTCGGACCCGGCCGCGCGCGGGCTGCACCCGGTCCACAGCCGGTTCGCCGACGAGGACAGCCCGGTCGAGGCGGTGCGTGAGCTGTACCGGCTGCGCACCGCCAGCAAGCGGCTGCTGGGCGAGCGGACGCCGGACCGGGACGGAGTGGTCCGCATCGATCCCGAGGAGGTGCGCACCCTGGCCAAGGAATGGCCCGGCTGGGTCCGCACGCCGACGTCCGTCGCGGTCTACTGCCAGCTCGCCGCCGCCGCGCACGGTCCGGAACTGGTGGTCAACACCATCAGCTCCGGCTTCGGCCGCGGCCGCAACCGGGTGCGGCAGATCCTGGACGTGCTGGACCTGCGCGACGGACTGCCGGCCGAACCAGGGCCGGCCGCCGGCCGCGACGACGTCCTCTTCGCCGAGTTCGAGGCCGTGGCCCGGTCCGCGGTCAACGTCCGGAAGCCGGGTGTCCGGCTGGCCGTCGACTATCCCGGGGTGCGCAGCGTGCGCGAGGACGAGGAGCTGCTCCCGGTCAACGACCTGGATGTGCGGATCGGGGCGGACGGGCTGCTCGCGCTGGTGTCGCGGCGGCTGGACCGGCAGATCTGCCCGGTGCACCCGGGGCTGGCCGCCGACCGGCTGCTGCCGCCCACCGCCCGGTTCATGATCGAGGCGTTCGGCGAGTCCAACACCTGGTTCGGCGCGCACACCGAGCTGCGGATGACCTCGGACCCGCGCGCGGACAACGGCGTGCGCCATCTGCCCCGGCTGATGGTGGGCGACGTGGTGCTGCGCCGCGCCATGTGGATGACCCGCGCGGACCGGATGCCCCGGCGGGCCGACGGTATGACCGACGCGGCCTGGATGCTGCGGACGGCCGGCTGGCTGGCCGAACACGGCATCCCCGAGCGGTGCTTCGTCACCGTGCTCGACCCGGCCTCCCTGGGCCGGCCCCAGAACGGCCAGGGTCCGAGCAACGACACCAAACCGAACTACGTGGACTTCGCGAGCATGCTGCTGCTGCTCGGGTTGGAACGCCGGCTCGCCGAGCCTAACGCGATCGTGCAGATCAGCGAGATGGTGCCGGATCCCGGCCACCTCCGCGGTGAGCGCGTCGCGGAGTACATCGTGGAACTGAACGAGCCCGGAGTCACACATGTCTGAGCGCAGTTGGGTCAGTGCCCACCTCTTCTACCACGGCGACCAGGATGCCGTGGTCGTCGGTGTCATCAGGCCCGCGGTCGAGCGGCTACGCCGAGCCGGGACCGCCGACGGCTTCTTCTTCCTCCGCTACTGGGAGGGCGGACCGCACGTCCGGCTGCGGGTGCTCACCCGGCCCGAGCACGTCCGCTCGGTCCGTTCGGTGATCGAGGAGACGGCCGCGGAGTTCTACCGGACGTCGCCGTCGCGGTCGGCGATGACCGAACGGGACTACGCCGAGTCCGCCTCCGGCCTGGCCAAGCTGGAACGGATGGACGACTACGACACCGTGCTCCACCCGGACAACTCGGTGGCGTTCATCGACTACCTGCCGCAGACCGAGGTGTTCGGCACCGGCCGGGCGCTGGAGGCGGTCGAGCGGCAGCTGATGTCGGCCAGCGTGCTGGCGGTCGAGCTGATCGCCCGGGGCCGCACACCGGGTCAGCGCGCCATGGACGCCTTCGCCATGCTGGCCGCCAACCGCACCGTCTTCACCGGCATCCTGCCCGAACTCGCCTACCAGGCGCGGTTCATGGTCGAGAGCGGTGGCTCGGGGGCGAAGCTGATGCAGTCCTCGGAGTTCGAGCGGTACTTCGAGGCCAACAAGGCCCCGCTGCGGGCCGGCCTGGAGGCGGTGTGGGCGTCGACGCGGGGCGTGGCGCTGCCCGACGCGTCCGTGGCGAGCAGGTGGCTGACCACCGTGCGGGACGTCAACGACACCCTGGTCGAACTGGAGCTGCTGGGCGAGCTGGACGCCTACCCCGACTTCGAGGCCCCGGCCGACGTGCTGCAGCACATCAACCACCTGGTGCCGCAGCTGATCGTGGAGCGGTGCACGCACCTGATGTGCAACCGGCTCGGCATCAGCCTGGCCCAGGAGTCCCACCTGCGGCTGCTGCTGACCAGGACCGCCTTCGACCTGTGCGCGGTGTGAGCGGATGAGCAACGAGGCGACGCGCTACCAGGAGAACGTGCACACCCCCACCGAAGTGGTGAACAAGGAGGCGTACCCGCCCCGGCTGGTCAAGAGCTACCCGGGGGCGCCGCGGCACGCGCTGCCGTGGCCGCCGGAGAAGTCCGCGCACCGGCTCGGCCGGATGCTCGCCGACCTCGGCGGCATCACCCGGGCGCAGTGGCTGACCCCGCTGGACATGCTGCCCTTCACCGACAGCTTCGAGGCCATCCCGGACGCCGATCCGCTGCAGTGGCTGGTGACCCGGCGCCCGACCCCCTCGGGTGGCGCCCGGTACAGCTCGGAGTGGTACGTCATCGCCGGTCCCGACTCGGAGGTGCCCACCGGCGTCCACTACTACGACCCGGCCCGGCACGACCTGGTGCGGCTGCGCGCGGGCGACTACCGCCACTGGGTGGCGTCCCGGCCGGCCGCCACGGTGCTGGTGCAGACCAACGTGTTCTGGCGGCTGGCCGCCAAGTACGGCGAGATGTACTACCGGCTGGCCTGTCTGGAGGCCGGGATCCAGGTGGCGCAGGCGCTGGTGGTCGCGGGCGACCAGAACGCCACGGCCCGGCTCTGCTTCCCCGACGCCGACGTCACCGAACTGCTGGGGCTCGATCCGAGGGAGGAAGGGGTGCACGCGGTCGTCGAACTGGTCCCGCCGGTGCCCGCCGCGTTCGGCGGCCCTCGCTCGCCGCCTTCCCGCGCGCCTTCGGCGCACACGCGGCCGTGCTCGCCGAGAGCCGCCCCGGACCGGAACCGCTGCCGGCCGCACCCTCGGGCGACGGCGAGCGGATCAGCCTGCCGCTCGCGGCCGCGGATCTGCCGACCGGCACCCGGACCCGGCACGCGGCCATGCGCGGCTTCAACGGCGAGACCATGTCCATGGGCACGCTGGCCACGATCCTGGCCGGCTACGGTCAGCAGCCGCACTGGGACCTGCCGGCGAACCTGGTCGAGTTCTACTGCGTCGTCGCCGACGTCACCGGGGTCCCGTCCGGCGCGTACCGCTACCACCCCGGCGAGCACCAACTGGAGTTGGTGGGCGAGGGCGATCCCCGGCAGCGGCTGCGCGAGGCCGCGCTGGCCGCGCTGACCCAGCAGGGCGCCCGCACGGCGAACGTGTGGCTGCTGCCGGTGGGGGACGCCGAAACCGCCGAGGAGCGGTTCGGCAACCGCTGGTACCGCGTGCAGCAGGCGGCCGCCGGTGCCGCGCTGCACCGCGCCTGCCTCGCCGCGGCGGCCGTCGACGTGGCGAGCCGGATCCAGAACGACGTGCTCACGCACCTGCTGGACGACTGGTTCGGCCTGGAGGGCCGGAAGCGGAGCCTGCTGGTGGCGCAACTGGGCACGGAGCACCCCGCCGGGCTGCGCCCCGAGTTCCGGCTGACGTGGTGAGGGAGAACCGCTGGTGAGCGACACCGTGATCGGTGACGGCCTGCTGGCCGACGCCATCGCCCGGCGTCCGCCGTCGATGCTGGTGGTGGCGCGCGACGGCTGGGACACCGGCGACTGGGCCCCGGCCCACGACCGGGGCGAGCCCTGGCTGCCGGTGTGGACCGAGCTGGACCGGGTCGTGATCGGCCCGCTGGTCCGGCCCGGTGAGCGCGGCTGCGTCTGGTGCCTGCAGAAGTGGCGGTCCAGCGCGCCCCGGCGCGACCCCTGGACGACCGAGCTGCGGAAGGACGACCGGGTCGCGACCCGGCCGTCGACCTGGCTGTCCGGCTTCGCCGCCGACGCGGTGCGGGAGCTGGTCCACTCGGGCGTCGCCAGGGACTGCTGCCGGTACCTCGACCTGCGCGACCTGTCGCTGACCCGGCACACGTTCCTTCCGGACCCGCTGTGCCCGGTCTGCGGCGCGCTGCCCGACGACACCGCCGAGCGGGCCGTGATCGCGCCCCGCCCGCGCCCCAAGCCCCGGATCCGCGCCAGCAGGACCGGCGAGCTCTCCGAAGCCCGGCTGACCGAGCTCTACGTGGACGCCGAGACCGGGGTGGTCGCCCCGCCCAGCGGGCTGCGCGACTCGATGGTCCCGCTGGCCGAAGCGGTCCTGGCCGAGTACGGCTACCGCGGCGAGGCCGGCTTCGGGCGCACCCGCGACTTCGCCTCCTGCCGGGCCACCGCGGTCGCCGAGGCACTGGAACGGCTCGGCGGCCAGTGGCCCTGGGGCAAGCGGACCACCGTGCGCGGCAGCTACGCCGAACTCGCCGGGGACGCCCTCGATCCGCGCTCGTTCGGCCTGTTCCCGGCCGAGCGCTACCAGGAGCCGGACTGCGAGTACCAGCCCTTCACCGAGGACGCCGTGGTGTCCTGGGTGTGGGCGTACTCGTTCCGCCAGGGCCGACCGGTGCTCGTCCCGGAGACGCACGCGTACTACCGGACGCCCTGGCGACCGGGGGCCCGACCGGACAAGCCGTTCACCTTCGAGATCTCCAACGGCTGCGCGCTCGGCGGCAGCGTGGAGGAGGCGATCCTGCACGGGATCCTGGAGGTGGTCGAGCGCGACGCGTTCCTGATGACCTGGTACGCCCGGATGCCCGTGCCGGAGGTGGACCTCGCCCGGGCCCCCGACCCGCGGATCGGGCTGGTCGCCGAGCGGATCCGGCGCACCGGGTACCGGGTGCGGGCCTTCGACATGACCCTCGCCGAGGCGATCCCGGCGTTCTGGGTGCTGGCGCAGGACACCACCGGCGACGACACCCGGCCGAAGGTCGTCTGCACCAGCGGCTCGGCGCTGGACCCGGTCGCCGCGGTGCTCACCGCGCTCGGCGAGCTGGCGCCCATCGTCGAGCAGGAGCAGGCACGCTACCCGGCCGAGGCCGAGCGGGCCCGGCGGATGGCCGCCGATCCCGAGCTGGTGCGGATCATGACCGACCACTCGCTGTGCAGCGCCACGCCGGAGGCGTTCGACCGCTTCTCCTTCCTGCTCGGCGAGGACCGGGTGACCGGCTGGGAGCAGCTCCTCGGCCGCGCGCCCTGGCCGTTCCGGGCCGACCTGCGCGACGACCTGACCGAGGCCGTCGGCCGGATGCTGGCGGGCGGCATGGACGTGGTGGTCGTCGACCAGACCTCGCCGCTGCACCGGGCCGCCGGCCTGCACTGCGTGAAGGTGATCGCCCCCGGCGCCCTGTCCATGACCTTCGGCCACCGCAACCGGCGGATCACCGGACTGCCCCGGCTGCGGGAGGTGCCGCACCGGCTCGGCCACGCGCCGCGCCCGCTGACCGACGCCGACATCAACCCCCACCCCCACCCGTTCCCATGACCGACCACGCCACCACCTTCGGGGTACGGGTCGCGGGTCTGCCCGCGACCGTGCTCGACCAGCTCGTGGACCACCGGCTGCGGCAGGCGCTGCTCACCATGGCCGGAACGGCGGCCGAGCTGACGGCGGACGCCGCCGCCCTGTCCGACCGCTGCCACGGGGTGATCGGCGCCCTGACCGACGCCAGGGCGAAGCCGAAGCTGGTCGCACTGCGGCGGACCGTGCACCAGTGGCGCGATCCGGCACGGCTGCTCGCCGAGCCGCTGGCCGCCGAGGCGCTCGGCGCCGAACTGGCGGGCGACATCGCCGAGTTCGGCCGGGCGGTGGGCCGGTACCGCGCCGACCGCGCGCGGTTGCCGACCCTGCTGGCCGAAGCGGACCGGTCCGTCGAAGCCCGGCTGCGCGCGATCGGCGCCGACCCCCGGTTCGACCAGGGCCTGGCCTTCGCCAGCCCCACCCTGCACGAGGTGCTCCGGCGCAACCCCGGGCGGCAGGAGCTGATCCGGCTGGCCGTCTACGTCGCGCGGGCCGCGGCCAAGACCAGTCCGTTCAGCACGTTCACCGCCAGCGGCCTCGGCAGGTTCGTCCCGGACGGGCCGGCGCTGCGCTGGACCGCCACCGCGCAGCCGCGCTCGATCGTCGAACTCGACCTGTCGGCCCTCGGCCCGCCGGCCGCGAGGCTGGCCGGGGTGCGGGTCCGGGTCAATCCGAGTGCGCATCCGGTGGGCGACACCGTCCGGTTCCTCGGACCGGCGCCGGCCGAGGAACTGCTCACCCTGCCGCTGACCCCGCCGCTGCGGCACTGCCTGCGCGCCGCCGCCGGTCGGCCCACGCTGGCCGAGCTGACGGCCGGTTTCCCCGCGCCGCCGGAACGGGCGGCCGGATACCTGCGCTCGCTCGTGGCCGGCGGCCTGCTGCTGGTCCGGCCGGACTTCGACGAGCACGGCGTCGACCCGCTGGGGCAGTTGGCGGACCGGATACCCGAACTGGACCCGGTCCGGAAGGAACTGCGCCGGTACCGGAGCGCGGACGGGACCGACCGGGTCGCGCTCGGCCCGGCGCTGGGCGAGCAGCTGTCGGCCCTCGGCATCACCGGCAAGCTGCGCGACGTGGTGACCGAGCAGTCGGTCATCCCCGGGGTCGTGGTCGAAGCCGGCCGGCCGGCCTGGCGGGAGCTGCTGGAGGAGCTGGCGGTCGGCTGTCGGCTGCTCGCGGTCTTCGACAGCACGCTGCCGTTCAAACTGGCGATCGCCGCGTTCCTCCGGGAACGCTTCGGCACCGGGACACCGGTGCCGTTCGACCGGTTCTACACCGAGCTCCTGCGTGACGGCCACGAGGCGGTGCGACTGCATCCGGCCGCGGTCGCCTTCGACATGACCGGCCCCGGCGAGACCCTGGCGGCCAGCCCGGTCCCGGAAGTGCGCCGACTGGTGGGCCTGATCGCCGACGTCCGGCGGGCACTGCCCGACCGGCAGCGGATCGAGCAGGTGCTCGACGGCCTGCCGGCCTGGGTGCGACCGGTCGGTTCGGTCGCCGTGTACGCCCAGTACGACGGTGGCAATCTGATCGTCAACGCGGTGAACTCCGGATTCGGCCGGACCCGGTCCCAGGTGCGCCGGCTGCTGAGCCACCTCTCGGACGACCCGCTCCCGGTCGACGTGGTCCGCCCCGGCGCGCCGACGTACGCCGAGTTCACCCAGACCCTTGCCACCTCGCTCAACCAGCGCGAGCTCGCCCTGCCGGACCGGCTCGACTACCCGCCGGCGGCCCGACTGACGGTCGGCCTGGGCGACGACGGGCTACCGGTCCTCCTCGACGGCGGATCGGTGGTCCGTCCGGTCCACGGGGGACTCTCCTACGAGCGGCAGTTCCCGCCGGTGATGGCGCTGTTGATCGAGGCCTTCGGCGACAATCCCATCCTGTTGCGGCCCGACCAGCCGCTGCAGCACGACCCGGGCGCCGGCCGGGGGGAGGGCCGGGTGCTGCACGCGCCGCGGCTGAGCATCGGGCACGTGGCGCTGCGGCGGGCCACCTGGGTGGCCCAGCCGGGGACGCTGCCGCGCCGTGCAGCGGGTCAGTCCGACGCGGACTTCCTGCTCACCGTGACCATCTGGCTGGCCGAGCACGGCATCCCGCCCCGGTTCTTCGTGTCCGTGCTGCGGATGCGCGCCATCTCGGTGGGTTCGGCCGCGGGCGACCGCACCCGGAAGCCGATGTACGTCGACATCGGATCACCGCCACTGGTCCTCGCCTTCGAGCGGCTGGCCAGGGACCCGGACAGCGCGGCGGTGATCTACGAGGTCGCGCCGGAACCGGAGGCCGCGATCGTCGACCACCGGGGCGCGCCCAGAGTGACCGAGTACGTCATCGAACTCAACTGCCGAGGAGGCGAGGAGAAGTGACCGAACACCTGTGGCGCAGCGTGAACGTCCACCACCACGACAGCGACCGGACCGACCTGCTGCTGGACGCGGTGCGCCCGTTCATCACGGCAGTGGCCCCTGCGGTGTCCAGGGTGTACTTCCAGCCGCACTGGCGGCGCGGGCCGCACGTCCGGATCCCGATCCAGGCGAGTGCCGAGACCTTCGACACCGTCGTCGCACCGGCCGTCGCCGAGGTGCTGGAGGGGTACCTGCGGGCGCACCCGTCCAGCGTGGTCCTGGACGAGCAGGCAGCGCTCGCCCAGCACGTCCGGCTCGCCGAGCAGGAGCGCGAGCGCGGGCCGCTGACGCCCTGGGCGGCCAACAACACCGTCGGGACCGAGCCCTACGACCGGCGCCAGGACGTCCTCGGCGGGCCGGCCGCGGCCGACCTGCTCGCCGACTACTACGTCGACACCAACGACACGGTGTTCGACATCCTCGACTGGGTCCGGGGCGGCGGTTCGAAGATGGCGCTCGCCGTCGACATGTTCATCGGGGTGGCGAACCGGTTCCTCCCACCGGTGACCTACGGCTACCTGTCCTACCGCGGACACGCCGACTCCTTCCTGGCGAAGATGCCCGACGGCCTGCGCGAGCGCTTCGACCGGGTCTACGAGGCCAGTGCGGAGCGCTTCCGGCAGCGGGTCGTCGAGATCACCGGGGCGGCCGACTACCACGACGTCCTGCTGTTCAGCGCCCTGCCCGACATCCTGCTCCGCTACCGCAACCAGGCCAACGAGCTGATCGTGACCGGTGAGCTGGCGCTCGACGCCGACGCCAACGGCGACCCGGAGGAGTGGGGCTCGACCTGGAGCGCCTGGTCGGAGCGCAGCCCGTTCCACCGGGCACTGGGGGGCCACCGGGGAGCGGCCGACCAGCTCGGCGGCTGGAACACCTTCCAGCAGTACCGGGTGGTACTGAACTGGCTCTACCTCAACATGTACCGGCTGGGCATCGGCGAGCTGGAGCGCAACCTGATCTGCCACGTGGTCTCCCGGGCCGTCGAGGACGTCCACGGGGTGACCGCGATGGAGCGGATCCAGGACCTGATCGGATTCGTCGACAGCGGCGGTCGCCTGTAACCGGCTCAACGGAGGAAGGAACAACGCATGAGTCACGCCGTCACCGTCAGCGGACTTGTCAAGCGCTACCACCCGCACGCCCCGGCAGCCGTGGACGACCTGAGCTTCACCGTCGACCGGGGCGAGGTCTTCGGCCTGCTCGGCCCGAACGGGGCGGGGAAGTCCACCACGGTCGGCGTGCTGACCACCCGGATCCTGCCGACCTCGGGCCGGTGCCTGGTCCTCGGCACCGACGTGGTGGCCCAACCGGCCAGGGCCAAAAGGCTGCTGGCGGTCGTGCCGCAGCGGCAGAACCTGGACCGCTCCCTCGACGTGCGGCAGAACCTGCTCTTCCACGCGCGCTACCACGGCATCGGCCGGGAGGAGCGACTCGGCCGCGCCGACGAGCTGCTCGGCCTGATGGGGCTCAGCGACCAGGCCGGCCAGCGCGTCGAGCGGCTCTCCGGCGGCCAGGCGCAGCGGGTCGTCATCGCCCGGGCGCTGATGCACGCACCCGAGGTGCTGTTCCTGGACGAGCCCTCGACCGGTCTGGACCCCCAGTCGCGGCTGTTCCTGCACGAGCGGATCCGCGAACTGCGCGACCGCGGCGTCACCGTCGTGCTCACCACCCACGACATGGACGAGGCCGAGAGCCTGTCCGACCGCATCGGCATCGTCGACCACGGCAGGCTCCTGGCGCTGGACACACCGGCCGCGCTGACCGGGGCACTCCCCGGAGGCACCGTCATCACCGCACGGGTGAGCGGTGAGCAGGTGCCGGCCGACACGATCGTCGCCGCGCTGACCGAGCTGCCCGGAGCGGGCGCCGCCGAGCACGAGGCCTCGCCGCGCGAAGCCGGGACCGGCTTCGGCCACTGCTTCCGGGTGCGCACCGAGAAGGATCCGTCGGTGCTGCTGCCGGAGGTGCTGCGGATCATCGTGGACCAGGGGGCCGAGCTGGTCGACCTGTCGATCGCCCGGCCCAGTCTCCAGGACGTGTTCATCAGCCTGACCGGAAGGGAACTGCGGTGACCACCCTGACCGAATCGGCCGGCCCGGCTTCGAGCCCCGACACCGGCACCGCCGACCCGACGGCGCAGCACCACGTCGGTCCGGTGGCGCGGACCTTCCTGGCGGTGCTGTGGCGCGACGTGTACACCACCACCCGGCGGCCGACCGCGTTCCTGGTGCAGGTGATCGTCCAACCGCTGCTGCTGTTCTTCGTCTTCGGCAAGGTGCTCGGCACGGCCGGCTACACCAGGAGCGACTTCGGCGCGACGCTGCTGCCGGGCGTGATGGCGCTGAACGCGCTGCTGGTCTCGCTGCAGAACACCGCGATGCCGCTGATCATGGACTTCTCCTGGTCCGGCGAGATCGAGGACAGGCTGCTCGCACCGCTGCCCGGGTCCCTGGTCGCGGTGGCCAAGATGGTGTTCGGCACCCTGTGCGGCCTGTTCGCCGGGCTGGTCATGGCACCGATCGGGTTCCTGGTGCTCGGCACCTCCGGCTGGCCGCTGTCGGCCTGGCCGGGCGCGGTGCTGATCCTGCTGCTCGGCTCGGCGACCGGCGCCGGTATCGGCCTGATGCTGGGCACGGTCGTGTCCCCGGAGCGCATCGGCGTCACCTTCTCGCTGGTCCTCGCCCCGTTGACGTTCACCGGATCCGTCCAGTACCCGTGGTCGTCCCTCAGCCACTTCAGATGGTTCCAGGCGGTCTCCGCGATCAACCCGCTGACCTATGTCAGCGAGGGGCTGCGGGCGGTGGCCCTGCCCGGGCTCGCGTCGTCGATCCCGCTGTGGACGGACACGCTGGTGCTGCTGTTCGCCATGACCGTCACCGGCGCGATCGGCATCAGGGGGTTCATGTCGCGCGCGCTCGGTTGAGCGGCTCTTGAAGCATCGTCAGCAGATGATTGGGTAACCGTGGGTGAGGAAAGCTTGCTGGATGTGCGGAGAGGCACCTCGCCAGAAGTGAACCGGCGCTCCCGCAGGGCGCGCCGCACCACCTGTCGGCTCGTGCGAACGGGCCTCGACACAATCGGGGACAACGGATGAACAGGAACCTCAGGACCGCCGCGCCGATGGTCTTCGCGGCACTCGTCGTCGGCGGCTTCATGATCAGCTCTTCGATCGGCGTCGGCGTCTGCGTGGTGGGCGGCATCCTGCTCGGAGCGCTGTACGCGACCACCAACGGCGGCGGCAGGGACCGGGACCGGGACCGGTGACCGGCCGACCGCGATGACCGGCCCCGCCCGGTAGCGGACCACCCGGCGCCGGGCCCGGGGAGTCCGGCGACCCCCTACAGCCAGCCGCGGGCCTCCGCGGTCCTGGCCGCCTCGACCCGGTTCCGGGCCCCCAGCTTGGCCATGGCGCTGGACAGGTAGTTGCGCACGGTGCCCTCGGCCAGGAAGAGCCGCACCGCGATCTCGGCATTGGTCGCCCCGTCCGCGACCGCGCGCAGCAGTTCGCGCTCCCGGTCGGTCAGCGGATCGGCCGCGTCCCACGCGGCCACCGCCAGCTCCGGCGCGACCACCCGCTCGCCCGCGTGCACCCGGCGCAGGGCGGCCGCCAGCTCGCCGATCGGCGAGTCCTTCAGCACGTAGCCGGCCACCCCGGCGTCGACCGCGCGCCGCAGGTAGCCGCTGCGCGCGAACGTGGTCACGATCAGCACCCGGGTGGGGTCGCCCGCCCGGTGCAGCTCCGCGGCCAGGTCGAGTCCGGTGCGGCCCGGCATCTCGATGTCGGTCACCAGCACGTCCGGCCGGTGCTCCAGCACCGCGGCCAGGGCCTTGTCGCCATTGGTCGCGGTCGCCACCACCGTGATGTCCGGCTGCAGGTCCAGCAGGGAGGCGAACGCGCCCAGCACCATGCCCTGGTCCTCGGCCAGCACCACCCGGATCACCCGGCCACCTCGACCGGCACCGTGATGGTCAGCGTCGTGCCGGGCGAGCCGGTGCGCTGCACCGCGCCGCCGAGCCCGGTGATCCGCTCCCGGAGCCCGGTCAGCCCGGTGCCCTCCGGGGCGCTGCCGCCGATCCCGTCGTCCGCGATCACCAGCCGCACCCGCCCCTCGTCCGCGTCCAGTCCGATGTGACAGGTGGAGGCGTTCGCGTGCCGGGCCACATTGGTGACCGCCTCGCGCAACGCCAGCCCCAACTCGTGCTCGGTCGCCGCGAGCAGGATCAGCCCGCCGTCGTAGTCCACCCGCAACGCTACCCCGGTCCCGGCCAGCGCACGCCGCGCCGCCTCCAGCTCCGCGCGGATATTGGTCTGCCGCCAGCCGGTGACCGTGCTGCGCACCGCGCTCAGCGCCTCCCGCGCGTTCCGCTCGATCTCCTCGGCCTCGGCGCAGGCCCGCTGCGGGTCGGCCAGCACCAGCTCCCTGGTCAGCTGGGCGCGCATCACCACCGCCGTCAGCGAATGCCCGAGCAGGTCGTGCAGGTCGCGCGCGATCCGCTCGCGTTCCGCGATGGTCGCCATCAGCCCGACCTGCGAGCTGCGCAGCCGCTGGTTCTCCAGCTCCCGCCGCCGGTCGTGCTGCCTGATTTCGAGCAGACCGACCACCCAGATCAGCACCAGCGCCGACCCGAAGCCCAGCAGCCGGTAGGGGATCGGCACCCGCGACACCAGCGCCGTGGCGAGGTCCAGCACGGTCAGGCCGGCGAACCACCGCCGTGCGACGTGCCACGGCAGGGCCTTGCCGGCCGCGGCCGCCGCGTAGACGAACAGCACGCTTGCGTCGGCGTTGAACGGCGTGGCGAGCGCGCCGATCACGACCATCGGCACGATCGAGGACCACACCAGCCGCGCGGAACGGCCCCGCAGCAGCGCCACGGCGTAGAGCACGACCGTGGACGCGCAGACCACGGTCGCCAGCGGCCACTCCCACCATGCGGGATCCGGGGAGAAGTACGGCTGCGCCAGGACGAACAGCAGGTAGCCGAGGTAGAGCCAGTCCCAGGTCCGCAGCCGCTCGGCCACGGACCCGGAACCAGCGGCGTCGACGGTGCTCATATCCGGGCGTGACGGTAGGACAGGGCGGCCACAGCGCCGGCCACGGCCGTGGTGACCACCAGGGCCAGGACGTGGATCATGGCGCTGCCGTCACCCAGTTGAGCGAGCCCCAGCTGCGCCAGGTGGTAGGTGGGGAGGAACTTCGCGATCTCCCGCACGACCGAGGGCAGGAACCGGATCGGGATCCACAGCCCGGACATCACGGCCAGCGGAAACAGCACCGCGTTGAGCAGCGCGATCGCCGCACCCGTGCGGAACTGGAAGCCGACCGCCACGCTCAGCAGCGTGAACGGGATGCTGCCCAGCAGCAGCACCACCGCCAACCGGAGCAGCGCCCAGGGGGAGGCGTGGAGCGTGCCGAAGGCCTCGGCCCCGATCCCCATCAGCACCAGTACGCCCACCCCGTAGAGGAGCGCGGCCGTGGCCTTGGCGGCGAGGCTGATCCCGATCGGCACCGCGGACACCCGCTTCATCCGCAGCCAGCCCAGGTCCCGGTCCTGCGCGACCCCGATCCCCGGCTGCAACGAGGCCACCGTGATCACCCCGTAGGTGCCGAACGTGGCCACCATCGCCGTGCCGGCCGAGAGGCCCTGCGTGGCGTCGTGCCCGTACAGCAGGTTGAACAGCACGAAGAACCCGACCGGCATGAGGACGCCGAAGAACAGCGAGGTCGGCTCCCGCACGATCGCCCGCAGTTCGTCCCGCAGCTCGACCCCGAAGACCCGTCCCATCATCGTGTTCATGCCGCCGCCTCCGCACCGTTGGTCAGCGAAACCACGGCCTCCTCCAAGCCCGCGTCCTGCACCCGCAACTCCGAGAGATCCGGATCCCGGTCGAGCAGCACCCGCAGCAGGTCCTCCGGGGAGCGCGTCTGGATCTTCACCAGGTCGTGCTCCCGCCCGACCGACAACACACCCGGCATCCGCCCCAGTTCCTCCAGGTCAAGGCTGCTCCTGACGGTCACCGTGCGGTTCGGCACTCGGGACACTAGCTCCTCCGGCGTCGCGTCCGCCAGTATCCGGCCGTGGTCGAGCACCACCACGCGGTCCGCGACCGCGGCCGACTCCTCGATCAGGTGGGTGGTCATCAGCACCGCGGCTCCCTGGGCCCGGCGCCGCGCCAGGATCTGCCAGAAGTGCCGCCGGGCCGAGGTGTCCAGTCCGACCGTCGGCTCGTCCAGCACCAGCAGCATCGGCTCGGTGACCAGCGCCATCGCCAGCTGGACCCGCTGCCGCTGGCCGCCGGAGAGCTTCGACACCCGCCTGCGCGCCAGATCGGTCAGCCCGAGCTCCGCCAGCACCGGACCGGCCGCGGGCGCCCGCAGCCCGCCGCGGACGGCCGCACCGGTCACCAGCTCGTTCACGGTCAGGGTGTTCGGAAAGCCGAGCGTCTGCTGCGCCACGCCCAACCGCCGACGGGTCGCCGCGCGGCGCGGATCACCGCCCAGGATCCGTACCGTCCCGTGCTGCGGCGCCAGCAGCCCGACCGCGAGCATCACCAGCGTCGACTTCCCGGCCCCGTTGGGCCCGAGCAGGGCGACGCACTCTCCCGGGTCGACCCGCAGGTCCACGCCGTCCAGCGCGAGCGTCTCGCCGTACCGGTACCGCAGCCCCTCGGCTGCGAGCACTGCCTGATCCGTTTCCATGGTCGCCAAGCTCCCATCCGCCGGCCACGGTCGGTAGTGATGCCCAGTCAGCGGCGGTCGGTGACAAATGTCAATCCCGAACCGACCGGTCGGCCGATCGGTCGGCGCCGTGGAAGACGCAGCCGACCATGGCGCCGCTGCCCATGCTGACCACCCCCACGGCCGGATCGGCACTGGCCCGCACGAACCCGCCTGCGTACCCGTCGTCGTCGGCACCGCGCGCACCCAGGTAGAGGCCCCAGTTGAGGAAGAGGTCCTGCAGGCCGCCGGCACCGTCGGGAAACGGCTCGGCGGCGGGACGCACCCGGTGCTGGAGCACGAACGGACCGTTCATGGCGGAGGTGACCCTGCTCCGCCACTCCGCCGCGCCCGCCCGCCAGCCGGCGGTGATTCCATTGCCGCCGTGCAGCAGCGTCGGCTTGAGGATCAGCTCGTGCTGGTGGGCCAGGGCATGGGCGAGCAGGTCGACCCGGGCGCCGCCGGGGTCCGTGGCGTACGGGCGTACGTACCGGGTCCAGGGCAGGAGCCGGTCGACGCAGGCCAGCTCGGCGGCGTCGAACAGGTCGCGGTGCTGCTCGTCGGAGAGCATCGCCAGGGCGCCCTTGTTGCCGTACAGCTCGGCGTCCAGCCGGCTGAACAGGCCCACCCGGCCCTGCTCGACCGCGAGCAGCAGCGGCTCCAACTGGGCCGCCGCGGTGGGGTCGGTGAGGTCCTCGGGCAGGAAGTACCGGTAGACCACGTCGACGGCCCGGCCCGAGGCCGTCGGACGGCCGTTCGGGTAGGTGAGCTCGCCGAGGTCGCAGGCGATCCCCTCGGCCCCGTAGCCGGCCAGCTGCTCGGCGAAGATCCGCAGCCGGGGCCCCACGACGGTGAAGTTGTCCACCGTGTCCACCACGGCGACGAGGGGCGCCCGGTCGGCGGGTATGTTCGCGGCGCACTCGGCGTACATGGTCCGCACCATCCGGCCCAGGGTGTCCAGGTAGCGGAGCCCGTGCCGCCGGACGAACTCGTCGAGCGGCGGGTACGCCAGCATCGCCCGGTTGAGGTCGGCGTTCTCGAAGCCGCCGAGCGCGCTGGTGAGATTGAACTCCAGGAGTTTGAACCCCGCACCGTCGTGGTAGAGATCGGCCCGCCCCAGCGGGTGGAGCGCCCCGGTCCGGGCGCTCCGGGTGATCAGCGCCGACTGCCTGGCATCCATGCCGACCGCCGCCGCCAGCGCGGTGATGCTGCCGCCGAACAGGCGCTCCGGCAGCGAGCGCAGCAACTCGTAGACCGTGTGCAGGTCTTGGACGACGGTGCGGCGCTCGTCCTCGCCGAGGAAGGCCGGGCCGTCCAGGAAGCGCTCCCGGTACGCCAGGGTGAGGGTGGCCGACTCCCTGGCGGCGGCCGTGGGGTGCCGGCCGCCCGTCGACGCCTGCTGCGCGAGCTGCTCCCCGTACGCGTGGCCCAGCCGCGATCTGAGTGGTCCGGGCAGCCTGGTGATGGTCATGGGAAGTCCTGATTCGCTAGTGGGTGGTTTCCGGGCCGATCGCGGTCCCGGCCGTCCGCCCGCACCCGGCCGGGGCCGCCGGGGCCGGCCCGTAGCCCGTGCCCCGGGCAGGATGCGCCTCCACCATTGCCCGCAGACCGGGCAACCCGTCGACGAACTGTCGGCTCAGTCGGCATCCGTCGGCGACGGGGGCTGCTCGGCGCTCCGCCCGAGGCGGGTGGTCCACCGGCGGCGGGAGCCCGCCAGGAGCGTCACCGCGACCACCGGCCGGGAGGAGTCACGGTCAGGGCGCAGCCGTTGCGAGTCGGCCAGTTCCGCCGTCGACGGGCTCATGACGCCGCGTGGCAGTGCAGCCGGCAGTCCATTCGTTTCCTTCTTCGAGATGCCGCCCCGTCATTGACGCACCATCAGCCCCTCGTGCCCATCGGGACCCGTGCGCTCAGGTTCACGACAATAGTCGGCGTCAGCGGCGGCGTCGAGAGGAAGATCGGGTCCGTCGGCCGGACAGGTCGGACGCCTCCGGAGAAGATCGAATTCCATCCGGCCGGAGGGGCCCGTGCGCTGCGGTCTTCTGATATGTTCGCCGCCGCTGGGCGCTGAATCGGCGGCCGGCACGGTGCATGGACGGGAGGGCAGCCCGGCAACCTGGCATTCACACATACCGCGTCAAGACTTCCGGTTCGCGTTGGCGCCCGTTCGATTCGGCGCGGCGGCCGGCGGCCTATCGGTCTTGATTTCTTCGTCCTTTCCCACGCTTCGCCCAGCGGCGGCCCGCCGGCCGTGACGGCTGTCGGCTGCACCAGCGGCGGCGTGACCGAACCGCTCGACGCACGGTCCGGAACGGGGACATCCCGATGAGTCACCTGAGAGTCTGCTGTCAGGGCTGCCATGGAGCAGCCGCGCACACCGAAGGATGAGGACAACGTTCATGGGAACCTGCGAACCGGATGCGGCGAGGCAAACCAACAGTACTCGCCGTTGCCTCTCACGCCGTCCGCGGACCTGCCACCTCGGGTCCCACGGAGGCATACGTTGAGTCCCACGGCGGGTCTGCGGAGCGCCCGTCCCGAGGTCGCCGAACCGGTGACGGTCGCCGTCATCGGAACCGGGGCGATCGGCCGGGACCTGGTGAGCAAGATCGACCGGTCGCCGGCGCTGGAGTGCCGGCTGGTGGCCGGACGCAATCCGGAGTCGGCGGGCCTGCGGTACGCCGAGAGCCTCGGCTATCCCACCACCGCCGGCGGCATCGAGGCCGTGCTGGCGGCCCCGCGCCCGTTCGACGTCGTCTTCGACGCCACCAGCGCCGCGTCCCACCGGGTCCACTGGCCGCTGCTCGAACCGCTCGGGACGCTGGTGATCGACCTGACGCCCAGCAAGGTCGGGCAGATGGTGGCGCCCACCGTGACCGGGGTGTCGCCGGCCACCGGACGGAACGTCAATCTGATCAGCTGCGGCGGTCAGGCGGCGGTCCCGGTGGTGCACGCGCTGGCCGCCCGCTTCCCGGTGAGCTACTTCGAGGTCGTCTCGACCGTGGCCAGTACCGTCGCGGGCCGTGCGACCAGGATGAACCTGGACGAGTACGTGGCGACCACCGGCCACGCCGTGACGACGTTCTCCGGCGTGACCGCCGTCAAGGCGATCCTCAACATCAGTCCGGCGGTGCCGCCGGCGACCTTCCGGACGGCCGTCCGTGCCCGGACGGTCGGCGCCGACCCGGTGGTGGTGCGCGCGGTGGTCGACCAAGTGGCCGAGCAGGTGCGGTCGTTCGCCCCCGGGTACGAGGTCGTCTCCTGCACGGCGGTCGACGACCTGGTGACGATCACCCTCCGGGTCACGGCGCACAGCGACGTCCTGCCGCCGTACGCCGGGAACCTCGACATCATCAACTCCGCCGCGGTCATGGTCGCCGAGCAGTACGCGACCCGCCCGGACCGGATGTCCCGGACGGGAGTGGCCTCATGAAGCAGCTGGTGATCCACGACCCGACCTTGCGGGACGGCCAGCACGCGGTCCGGCACCAGCTCGGGCTGACCGCGATCAGGCGCTACGCGGAGGCGGCGGACGCCGCGCGGATCCCGGTGGTGGAGGTCGGCCACGGCAACGGCCTGGGCGCCTCCTCGCTGCAGGTCGGGCTGGCCGCGGCGAGCGACGACGATATGCTGTCGACCGTCCGCGAGGCGCTGCTGCACAGCCGGATGGGCGCCTTCATGCTGCCCGGCTGGGGCACCTCCGAGGACCTCCGGCGGGCGATCGGCCACGGGGTCGACGTCTTCCGCATCGGCGTGCACGCCACCGAGGCGTCACTGGCCGAGCGCCACCTGGGCTTCCTCCGGGACGCCGGGGCCGAGGCCCACTGCGTACTGATGATGAGTCACATGGCCTCCGCCGGGGAACTGGCCGAGCAGGCCGCGCGGGCCGTCGGGTACGGGGCGCAGGCCGTGGGGATCATGGACTCGGCGGGTCACTTCCTCCCCGCGGACGTCACCGCGCGGATCGGAGCCATCGTCGGGGCGGTCGACGCCGTCCCGGTGATCTTCCACGGGCACAACAACCTCGGGATGGCCGTCGCCAACTCGGTGGCCGCGGCCGACGCCGGCGCCCTGATCATCGACGGCTGCGCCCGCGGCTTCGGCGCCGGGGCGGGCAACACCCAACTGGAGGTGCTGGTACCGGTACTGGAGCGGAGCGGGTACGCCACCGGGATCGACCTGTACGGGCTGCTGGACGCCGCGGACCTGGCCGAGCGTGAGCTGATGCCCGCGCCGCCGGTGACCGCCTCGATGAGCATCGTCAGCGGGCTGGCGGGAGTGTTCTCCGGATTCAAGCACCGGGTGGTCGAACTCTCCGCGGCCGCCGGGGTGGACCCGCGCGACGTCTTCTTCGAACTCGGGCGCCGGCAGACCATCGCCGGCCAGGAGGACCTGATCGTGGACGTGGTGTCGGAGCTGAGCAGCCGCAAGACCGGCGGCTGACGCAGGTATGTGACGCGGTTTCAGGAAGGGAGGACAAACGGCATGGCAATACCGGAAGCTGCGCCCAAGTCGAACGGGACGGCGGGCGTGGAAGTCGCCCGTATGTCGTTCGACGAATTCATGGCAGTCGGCCCCCAGGGGCTCTACAAGGCGGACCGCCCCGTGGTGATCAAGCTCCCGAGCAGTGTGCAGGGGCTGGGCCGGGAGGAAGTGGCGGCGCGCCTGGCCGAGATGACCGTCACCCTGTTCACCGAGCCGGGCGACAAGAACCACCCGGGCCGCTGGGAGACCCAGGACATCAAGCTCCGCGAGTTCTTCGCGGACGAGCGGAACCTCACCGGCACCGACACCTGGCACCGGGTGGTGTCGAACATCCGCAGCAGCCCGTCCGACGTGAACGCCGTCATCGGATTCGACGCCGAGGAGCTCTTCGGCTACGGCAACACCCTCTACGCGGCCAACCTGTGGATCAGCCACCGCGGCGTGTTCACCAAGAGCCACTTCGACGAGTTCGAGAACTTCAACATCTCGCTGGAGGGCCGCAAGCGGTTCATCATCGCTCCGCCCGGGGTGCGGGAGTACTACCCGCAGTCGGTACTGCGGGGGTTCGGGGACAAGTCCCAGGTGGTCGACCTGGACGACGTCGACCTGAAGCGCTACCCCAAGCTGGCGTCCAAGCTCGCCCAGCGCCGTGACTTCGTCCTCGAACCCGGCCACATGCTCTACCTGCCGCTCGGCTGGTGGCACCAGGCCGAGTCGCTGGACGACATGAACATCAACGTCAACTTCTGGCTCAAGTCCAAGAAGATCCTCCGTAGGCCGCACGTGCTCGGCGTCGCGCTGTACACCTACGCGTACCGGAAGTTCAACGGCGTCTACAGCTACAAGCCCACCGAGGTGAATTCCTGATGAGCGACCGCAAGACCATCACCCCCACCCACCTGTACCGCAACAACGACAGGCTCATCGGGATCGGCAACACCTTCTGGAACATGTCCTACGAGAACGGGGTCGCCGGCGTCGTCGGCGACCTCGAGGACGGCGTGTTCCACATGGCCGACGGACATGAGTTCGTCAACTTCACGGTCTGCTCGTACCTGGACCTGGACACCCACCCCAAGGTCATCGACGGTGCGGTCGAGTCGCTGCGCCGCTTCGGCGTGCTGGACCACTGCATCCCGCGCACCCGCGTCCAGACCCGGGTCCTGCTGGAGCTGGAGGAGTCGCTCGGCGAGCTGTTCGGCTCGATGGTGATCAGCGCGCTCTCCACCGCGGCGGCCAGCACCGGCCTGCTTCCGCTGATCGCGTCGGGGCACCTCGGCAACGGCACCCGGCCGCTGATGGTCTTCGACAAGAACGCCCACGTCTCGATGGCCAACGCCAAGCCGAGCTGCGCCGACGAGACCGAGGTCGTGAGCAGTCGTCACCACGACCTCGACTTCCTCGAGGACATGTGCCGCACCTACGAGCGGGTCTGCTACGTGGTCGACGGCTCGGACAGCCTCGGCGGCTACGCGCCCGTCGTCGAGCTGGCCGAACTGCAGGAGAAGTACAACCTCCTGGTCTTCTACGACGACTCGCACTCGCTGTCCGCCTACGGCGAGCGCGGCATCGGCTACGTCCGCTCGCACTCCCCGGTGCTGGACGAGCGGACCATCACCGTGGCGACCCTGACCAAGGGATTCGGGGCCGGCGGCACGGCGATCCTGCTCGACGGCTACCCCGAGGAGACGCGGCGGCTGATCGAGCGCTTCGCCGGCCCGCTGGGCTACTCGCAGAAGATGAACGCCGCCGCCGTCGGTGCGGCGCTCGCCTCGGCCGAGATCCACCGCACCGAGGAACTCGTCCAGCTGCAGGGGCGGCTGCGGTCCAACATCGCGCTGTTCGACTCGCTCGTCACGACCGAGCAGGCCGAGAGCACCTTCCCGATCCGGGTGGTGCCGATGAGCGACGCGACGGTGGTCGAGGCCGCCAAGCAGGTCTTCGCGGCCGGCTTCTACACCTCGCCGGTGTTCTTCCCGATCGTCGCCCGCGGCACCGCCGGACTGCGGGTGATGCTGCGGGCCGGCCAGACCGAGGAGCAGATCAGGCGGCTCGCCGCCGCACTGATCCAGGCCGGGGCGCTTCCGGCGGCCGCGCGGCCCGGGCCGGTGGCCGAGTGACCGGCCCGGCCCGGGCGGTACCGCGCAGCATCCTGTACACGCCGGCCCTGTCGCTGGAACGGGTGGTGAAGGCCTGGTCGTACGACGCGGACGTCCACCTGATCGACCTTGAGGACGCGGTGCCGCCCGCCGACAAGGCGGCCGCCCGCGCGGTCTGCCGGACCGCGCTGGAGAAGTCGCCGCGGCCGGAGAACGTCGCCGTGCGGATCAACGAGCTCGGCAGCCTCGCCGCGCTGCACGACGTACTGATGCTGACCGACAGTGCGGTGAAGCCCGGCATCGTCCTGATGACGATGGTGACCTCGGCGGAGGAGATCGACCTGCTGCGCCGGACGCTGGCGGAGGCGGGCGCGTACCCGGAGGTCTACGTGACGGTGGAGACCGTCGAGGCGATCACCCGGATCGACTCCGTCGCGCGAACCGCCGACGGACTGGTGCTCGGCTCGGCCGATCTGGCCGCCGAGCTCGGGGTCGACATCAGCTGGGAGGCCATGCAGGCGGCCCGTCAGGCGATGGCGATGGCCTGCGCCCGGTTCGGCCGGGCGTGCATCGACACGGCCAACTACCGGCTCGCCGAGCCGGCGGTCCTCACCGAGGAGACCACCCGGGCCCGGGCGCTCGGCTTCCACGGCAAGGCGACGGTGCACCCGCGCGAACTCGACGTGATCAACCGCCTGCTGCGGCCCCGCCCCGACGAACTGGCACTGGCCCGCCGGGTGGCAGCGGCCGTGGCCGCGGCCAACGGCGGGATCGCCGTGCTGGACGGCAACATGGTCGGGCCGCCGTTCGCCCGGCGGGCGCGCGACACGGTGGCCCGCGAAGACGCCTGGACGAGTCGATTCGGCAGCACCGACCCGGCCGGCACCGGTGCCGGAGACGGTGGCGAGGGATGACCGCCGCCCCGGTGATGGTCCAGGCCGCCGACATGGCGGGCCCCCGGCCGATGGCCCGGGTGATCGACGTGCTCGGCGAGATGTTCGTGGACCTGGCCGCCGGTCGGACCCGGTCCCCGGCCCGTACCGTCATCGACCACGGTGACCAGCGGGTCCTCCTGGTCAGCCCCGCCGTCTGGGAGCGGCGCGGGGTGGGCAGCGTCAAGGTCACCACGCTCACCCCCGACAACACGACCCGCGGGCTGCCGCTGATCCACGGCATCGTCGCGCTCACCGACCTGAGGACGGGGCAGATCACCGCCCTGCTGGACGGCGCCGAGCTGACCGCCGTCCGCACCGGCGCGGTCGCCGCGCTGGCGACCCGCTGGTGCACCGCCGACGACGCCGACGACCTGTCGGTGATCGGCGCGGGGGTGCAGGCGCGGGCCCTGTTCAGGGCGGTGTCGGCGGTGCGCCCGATCCGCACCGTCCGGATCCACTCGCGCACCCGGGCCGGGGCCGAGCAACTCGCCGACTGGATCCGGGACACCGCACCCCGACCCGTCCGGGTGACGGTCTGCGACAGCGCGCGGGAGGCCGTCACCGACGCGGCGATCATCTGCACGGCCACCTCCACCGCCGACGGCACACCCGTGGTGGCGGCGGACTGGGTGGCCGCCGGGGCGCATGTGAACGTGATCGGCGGCACCCACCCGGACGCCGTCGAGCTCGACCCGGCGCTCCTGGCCGATGCCGTGACCGTCGTCGAGGACCGGACCGCGGCCCTGGACGGCGCGGGCGAGGTGCGGGCGGCCCTGGCCGGCGGCCTGATCAAGGCCGAGGACCTGTGCGAGCTGGGCAGGCTGGTGAGCGGCGAGATCGCCGTCGCCGGCCGGACCTCGGTGCTGCGCACGGTCGGCATGGCCATCGAGGACACCGCCGCCGCGGTGGCGCTGTTCGAGCAGTACCGGGCGGCCGAGCAGGCACCGGGCGAACCGTCCGCCGTTCCACCACCAAGGGAGGGAGTGTCGGATGGACACGCATGAGGACCTCGGCACCGGAAACGGCCACTCGTGGTTCGGAGGGCACCGGCTGAGGCCCGCCGCGTCGGCGGACACGATCCGGCAGATGCTCCGGCACGAGCTCCGGGACACCGGCTGGCCGCACCAGCCGGTCCTTCCCGCCGCGCCGATGGCGATCCCGCGCGCGGCCTACGCCGAGGTGTTCCGGGTGAGCGCCGCGCTGATCGAGCTGCTGCGCCGCACCGCCCTGGAGGCCGGGCCCACCACCGCCGACCGGCTGAAGGCCTACTCCATGCCCGCCAGCGAGGACCGGCTGTGGATGCGCGACCCCTTCATCGAGGAGCGGTACGCCGACAGCGTGGTCCGTCCGGATCTGGTGATCGGGCCGGACGGTCCGCAGTTCCTGGAGTTCAACGTCAGCGGCGCGCTCGGCGGCGTGGTGGAGTCGCAGAGCCGGCTGGCGGTGTGGAACAGGCTCCACGCCGACGAGGAGGGCCGGACCCCGTACCGCTCGCCGAACCCGCTCGCGGTGCGCACCGAGATGTTCCGCTCGCTCAGCGCGGAGCTGGCACTGGCGCCGCGGGTGGCCGTCGTCGGCAGTTCCAGGGTGAGCGGGGTGCACCCGCGGTACTTCGAGATGGAGGCCGACTACTACAACAGCCACGGCCTGACCGCGAGCTTCTTCGAGCCGGAGGAGCTGCACCGGGCGTGGGACTGCGCCCCGAACCTGCGCCATCCGATCGGACTGCGGAACTTCACCATTCCGGACTGGGACGAGGCCGGGGTCGACACCGCGCCGGTGCAGGACGCGCTGGACCACGGCTGCGTGCTGGTGGGCACCCAGACCTCGACCTTCATGCACTCCAAGCTGACCATGGGTCTGCTGTCGGAGGGGCGGCCCTGGATGACCGAGGGCGAGCGCAGGCTGGTCGAGCGGTACCTGCCGTGGACCCGGATCCTGTCGGAGCGCAGGACTGAGCGCCAGGGCCGGCAGGTGGACCTGCTTCCCTTCGTGCTGGCCAACCGGGAGCTGCTGGTGCTCAAGGCCGGCCTGGGGGACTGCGGGAAGCAGGTGGTCATCGGCCGCCAGGTGGACCAGGCCGAGTGGGAGTCCGCCGTGGGCGAGGCCGTCGTCGGCGGCACCAGCGTGGTGCAGCAGTTCGTGGAGCCGCAGACCTGCCGGGTCGCGCTGATCGCCGACGGCGTCGACGAGCCCTACGAGGTCGATGTGGCCCCGGTCCTGGGACCGCTGGTGTTCGGCGGCCGTCCGGCCGGAATGTTCTGCCGGTTCTTCGGCGACGGCTCCGCCGGGATCGTCAGCGTCCGGGGCGGGCGGGCCAGCAGCTCCGACAACGTGATGGTGGCGATCTGACGGCAGCACCGCTCGCGCCAACCCCCTTCCAGCGACACCACCGGAGTGAGAACGCATGACCCTGCGTCGAGTCAAGGACAACGAGTACGTCGAGGAGCACGGCGGGGACTTCGAGGACTTCGAGCCGGGCATGGTGATCCGGCACTGGCCGGGCCGCACCCTCTCCGAGGCCGACAACACCTGGATGACCCTGCTGACGATGAACCAGCACCCGCTCCACTTCGACCAGCACTACGGCGCCAACGCCGAGTACGGGCGGGTCCTGGTGAACAGCGGCATCACCCTGTGCCTGGTCGGCGGGATGACCGTGCAGGCGCTGTCGGCGCGGGCGGTGGCCAACCTGGGCTGGGACAGGGTCCGGCTGAAGACCCCGGTCTTCGTCGGCGACACCCTCTACGCGACCAGCCGGATCCTCGACAAGCGGCTGTCCCGCTCCCGACCCGGGCAGGGGATCATCACCGTGGAGACGACGGGCACCAAGTCGACGGGGGAGACCGTCATCGTCTTCGAGCGGTCGTTCATGGTGCGCTGCCGCGAAGGGATCGCGCCTTCGGGCGAGGAGCGGCCCGCGGGCCCGGACCCGGTCTCCAACGGCCTGCCCACGCCGGGGTCCTGAGTGATCAACAAGCATTCGCACCATCGGTCGATCTGACAGGATATCCAGCATGACCAGTGAGAATCAGCCCAAGGCCAGCCACCGCGACACTCCCGTGAGCAACGAGTTCCGCGAGTTCATGGCCTCCGGATGGGCGGCCGACGACCGTTCGCCCGTGCCCCGCGCCGAGGTTGCCGATCATGCGGCCCGCCGACGGGCGGCCCTGTCCCAGCGGTTCCCCGGCGAGCGGCTCGTCATCCCCGGCGGCGGCCTGCGGGTGCGGAGCAACGACACCGACTACACCTTCCGGCCGCACACCGCCTTCGCCCACCTGTCCGGGCTCGGCTCGCACGCCGAGCCCGACAGCGTCCTGGTGCTGGAGCCCGGCGCCGAGGGCGGGCACCAGGCCGTCCTGTACTTCCGCCCGCCGGCCCCGCGGGACACCGAGGAGTTCTACACCGACTCCCGGTACGGGGAGTTCTGGGTCGGCTACCGGCCGACCATCGCCGACATCGAGTCGGAGCTCGGCCTCACCGCCCGCCACATCGACTCGCTCGCCGCCGACCTGGCGAAGGACGACGCCGCTGCCCGGCTGCGGGTGGTCCGGTCGGCCGACTCCAAGCTCGCCGAGCTCGTCGACACCACCCGCACCCAGGCGGGCACCTCCCTGACCGGTGAGCAGCAGCAGGAGGCCGACGAGGAACTGGCCCGCGAGCTGTCCGGGATGCGGATCGTCAAGGACGAGTGGGAGATCGGCGAGATGCGCAAGGCGATCGCCGCCACCCACAAGGGATTCGACGCGATCATCACCACCCTGCCGGAGGCCGTGCGGAAGGGCCGCGGTGAGCGGTGGGTCGAGGGCGTCTTCGGCCTGTACGCGCGGCACGAGGGCAACGGGATCGGATACGAGTCGATCTGCGCGGCCGGCGACCACGCCAACACCATCCACTGGACGAAGAACACCGGCGAGGTCCGCGAGGGCGACCTGATCCTGGTCGACGCCGGGATCGAGATCGACTCCCTGTTCACCGCCGACATCACCCGAACCCTGCCGGTGAGCGGCCGCTTCACCGACGTCCAGCGCAAGATCTACGACGCGGTCCTCGCGGCACAACAGGCCGGCATGGAAGCGGTGAAGCCCGGCAACAAGTTCAGCGACATCCACGCCGCCGCGAACAAGGTCGTCGCCCGGTACCTGCACGAGTGGGGACTGCTGCCCGAGGGGGTCACGCTCGAACAGAGCCTCGACCCGGAGCGCGGCGGCTGGCACCGCCGCTGGATGGTCCACGGCACCTCCCACCACCTCGGCATGGACGTGCACGACTGCCAGCTGCTGCTGCGCAAGGACTACATGGACGGCGAGCTGAAGCCGGGCATGGTCGTCACGGTCGAGCCGGGCCTGTACTTCAAGGCGGACGACCTGCTGGCGCCGGAGGAGTTCCGCGGCATCGGGGTGCGCATCGAGGACGACGTGCTGGTGACCGAGGACGGCTACGAGAACCTGTCCGCCGCGATGCCGCGCAGTTCGCACGACGTGGAGGAGTGGATCGCCCGGGTGTCGGGTCCGGCAGCGGACCGCTGACCCCGGCAGGGCTCCGCGCAGTGTGAGGGCCGTGCCCCTGCCGACGATCCGGCAGGGGCACGGCCACCGGTCCTTCCGGTCACTGCTGGTCGCGCGCGGCGAGCCGCTCGGCGACCTGGGCCCTGACCGTCTCCTGCAGTTCGTCCGGGGCGAAGCCGAGGTCGCGCAGGACCTGCGCGGCCGGGCTCCCCTCGGTGCGGATCAGGCCCAGCAGCGAGTGTTCCGTACCGACCCAGCTGTGGCCGAGGTCGGCCGAGGCGCGGAGCGCCTGCTCGATGGCTCCCTTGCTCTCGGGCCGGAAGGGGATGTGGCCGCGCAGCGCCTTCGCTCCGGCCGGCGGCATCGCCTCCTGGACCGCGGCGCGGATGCGCTGCTCCGACCCGGCCCTCGCCACCAGGATCGCGTGGGCGAGGCCCCGCGGTTCGCCGAGCAGGCCGAGCAGGAGGTGCTCGGTGCCGATGAAGTCGTGCTTGTGGGATCGGGCGGCCTCCTGGGCCAGCACGATGGTGTGCCGGTTGAGGTTGGTGAACTGCTCGAAGGGGGAGGGCGTGTGGCGCTGCTGGGCGGCCTGCTTGGACACGCCGATGGCGTCGCCGATCTCGCTCCACGACGCGCCGACCTGCTTGGCCTTGCTGACGTAGTGGTCCAGTAGCTGGTCGCCGAGGTCGGAGAGGGTCTGGGCACGCAGGCGTGCTTCGCTGATCCGGGCCAGTTCGTCGGCCTCGGGGAACTCCTCGTCGAGACGGGCGATCAGGTCCGCGAGGCTGATGTCGAGTGGGCTCATGCGTCAACGGTAGATTGACGGTCTCCGAATCGTCAAGATGTAATTGACGGCTGTTTCGGGCCCGGCCGGGACTGCAGGCTCGCTGCCGCAGCGGTTGCCGGAATCCGACACCGAGAGACCGTTCGTCGGCATACCTTTGACACAGTGTGACCATTAGGGGGTGTCATGGGACGTGACTTGCGTGCGGTGTTCGGCTCGAACGACCTGAGCCTGGCTGCGGAGGAGGTCTTCAGTGACCGCACGGCCCAGTGGCAGGCCGTCGTCGCCGCCCTGGCCGAGCACATCGACCGGACCACCGGTCCCGGGTTCGACGTCGAGGACATGGAGGCGCCCCGGCACAACGTCCTGGCGTTCCACGGTGTCGGCGGCATCGGGAAGACCGCCCTGTCCCGCACGATCGAGACCTCCCTGGCCGACAGCGCCCGCCGGCCGGCCCAGTGGCCGCAGCTGTCCTGGCCCCAGGGCCGGATCGTGCCGGTGCGGATCGACCTCGCCCGCTCCGCCGGCACGAGCTTCGAGCACGCCGTGCTGTCGATCCGCCTCGCCCTGACCGTCCTGGGCCGGCCGATGCCCGCGTTCGACCTGGCGCTGCACCGGTACTGGGACCGCCAGCACCCCGGTGACCTGCTGGAGGAGTACCTGCGGCGCAGCGGCAGCGTGTACGCCCGGTTCAGTCACGCGGTGGAGCTGCCGGAGCAGATGCGGTCCGTACTGGCGGACGTGGCGCAGGCGCTGCTGCTGCCGGGCACGGTGGGCACCGTGGTGGGGCAGGTGACGGGCAGTCTGGTGCGGGCGCTGCGCGAGCACCGCTCCTCGGTGCGGGTCCTGGCGGGCTGTGCCCGGCTCGCGGATCTGCTGGAGGCCGAACCGGACCTGGAGACGCTGTCCTACCTGCCGCACCTGCTGGCCTGGGACCTCGCGCAGCTCGGCGGCGGGCACCCGGTGGTGCCGGTGGTGCTGCTCGACACCTGGGACGACGTGGGGGACCGCACCCACCGGGACCTGGAGCGGCTGCTGCAGCACGTGGTGTGGACGATGCCGAACGCGCTGTTCGTGGTCACCGGCCGGAACCGGCTGCAGTGGGCCGACCCGGACCTGGCCGGGCAGCTCGACTGGACCGGCCCCTCCGCATGGCCGGGCCTGGCCGCGCACAGCGGCACGCGCGGCCGCGCGGGGACGACCGCGCGGCAGTTCCCGGTGGGGGACCTGCCCCCGGAGGACTGCGAGGAATACCTGGCCCGGCGCCTGACCCGGAGTGGTGAGCCGCTGATCGGCGAGGACATCCGACGGGTCGTCACCGGGCGGTCGCACGGCCTGCCGCTGTACCTGGACCTGTCGGTGGCGCGGTTCCTGGAGATCCGCCGCACCGGCCGCACCCCCGGGCCCGCCGACTTCGACCACGACTTCCCGGCACTGGTCGCCCGCAACCTGAGCGAGCTCACCGGCCAGGAGCGCGACGTCCTGCGCACGGTCAGCCTGCTGGACGGCTTCTCGGTCGCCCTGGCCACCGCGGCCGCCGGCCCGGACCACGGCGCGGCCGCCGCCCGGCTGGTCGAACGGCCCTTCGTGCTGGAGGACCCCGCCGCCCCGCTGTGGCCCTACCACCTGCACCAGGCCGTGAGCGCCGCGATCCGCCACGCTACCGACGCAGCCGACGACCACTGGTCCCGGCGGGACTGGACCCGTGCTGCCCAGCGCGCGTTCCACGCCCTGGGGGACCAGCTCGCCGCCCGGCCCAGGGACCGCACCACGCTGGTCGCCTGCCTGCGCCAGGGCCTGCGGCTGGCCCGCGACTACGCCCTGGAGCTGGACTGGCTCACCGACGCCGCCCTCGTCTACGTCGACGACTCCGTCTGGGAGCCGCTGGCCCCGCCGACGGTGGGATCCGGGCGGATGCGGACCGCCGCCGACGCCCTGGTCGAGACCCTCAGCGCGCTGGCGCGCCGGCAGCACGAGCACCGCGAGCGCACCGCCGACCGGCTCGCCGCCGTCGCCGAAGCGAACCTGCTGCCCGCCGCCCTGGACGACATGACGGTCTACTACCTGGCCGAGGCCCAGGGCGAACTGGGCCGCAGCGAGGCGTCGCGCCAGGGCATGGGCCGGGTCGCGGACGGCGGCGGCCGGTTCGCGCCGGCCGCCCGGCGCGGCCTGGCGCACCTCGCCCGCCTCGCCGGCGACTTCCCCACCGCCCTGGCCACCGCCCGCAGCCTGGGCCGGGAAGGTCGCCGCCACCGCGTCCTGGGCGAAGTCTGGTGGCCCCAGGGCGACCTGGTGCGGGCGGCGGAGGACTTCGGCGCCGCGCGCACCGAGGCCGAGGAGCGCGGCGCCGTCGGCGAGGCCGCGACCGCCCAGAGCATGCGCGCCCTGGTCCTGGCGTTCCTCGACCCCGACCGGGCCGCCGCTGAAATCGACCTCGCCGCGCGCCTGCTGCTCCACGTCGACCTGAGTGCGACCGCCATCACGATCCGCATCGCCGCCCTGGTCCGGGACGCCGGTCGGCCCGGCCCCGACTTCCAGGACCGGGTCCGGGCCCTGCGTACCGAGATCACCGCCGCCGGACCGCCCGCCGCCCGGGCCACCCTCCAACTCGCGCTCTGCTTCCACCACGCCGTCCTGGACACCGGCACGGCCACGGTCACCGACCCCGACCTGGACGCGGCGATAGCCCGGCTGCGGGAGCTGACCGCCACCGGCGACCACGGCTACTACGCCGACATCGCCCACTTCATGGCCGACCGCCCGCTCCCGCCCCACCCCGTCTCACCGACCCGGTGGATCGACCCGAAACCCCTCATCCGCGACCGCTGGCGCGACCTGGTCATCGCCCGACGAACCCGGCTGCACCCTCAGCCCTGGAGACCCCGATGACGGACACCTCTGCCGCTCTCGTCCGACTCGACAACTCCGTGCGCCGCTGTTCCCGCCCGCCGCGACAAGGCACTCGCCCCGAGCGGCCGAGCGGCTCAGCAGCTGGACGGCCGAGCGACCTGGTGACCGAGCGACCGCGCTGCCGTCGGGCCCGGAGCTGGACGGGGCGGCAGCGCGGTCGGGGCGGGGACGCGGCCCGGGGAGGAGTCGGCGGTCAGCCGCGGAGGGTGCCGAAGAGCTGCTCGGCCCCGGTGCCCGCCCCGTTCGCGTAGGTGGTCGGCGCCGTGACCAGCCACTGGCCGTGGCCCGAGGCGTGGGCGAGCGCGCCGGAGCCGTGCACCACCCGGTAGTTGTAGGCCGCGGTCGCACTGTCCGAACAGAACACACCCGCGGCGGAGAGCTCGACCGAGCCGCCGGACGCGGCGGTGAGGACGCCGTGCTTGTCGATCGGCTCGCAGTCGTCGGCGGCAGCCTGGCTGTACGCGATGTGCACCTCGAACCGGCCGCTCACCGCACCGATGCCGGGCAGGACCCCGGTGACGTCGTCGGTCAGGCAGTTGTCGGCGGCGGGAGTGCCGGTCGGGCAGGCGTGGAAGACGAAGGAGCCCGCCAGCGCGACCGAGACCGGCGGTGCGGGCTGCGCCGGCGCGGAGGCCGCCGCGACGCCGCCGCCGGTGCCGGCCAGCACGGCCGCCGCGGCGGCGGCCAGGGCCGCCCAGCGGCGGGGCCCGGCCGACCTGAGGGCAGCGGGCAGGTGGAGGGAGGCACGGCGGAACAGCTGGTGCGGGTGGCGCGAGCGGACACGGGACATGCGCGGACCTCCAGGGGTCCTCGGGTGACGGGATGCCGCTCAGCCTTGTGGTCTGGACCATTCCCGTCCAATACTTGCTGATTGCCGAGCGATAAGCGGCAGTTATGGGGGGATACCGTGGACCTGCGCCTGCTGCGCTACTTCGTCGCGCTGGCCGAGGAGCGCAACTTCACCGCCGCCGCGCGCCGGCTCAACGTCTCCCAACCGGCCCTCAGTCAGCAGATCCGGCTGCTGGAGCGCCGGTTGGGCGCACGCCTGGTGGACCGCGCCGCCCAGCCGCTGCGGCTCACCCCGGCCGGTCAGGAACTGGTCGCCGGCGCGCGGCGGATCCTGGCCGAGGCGGCCCAGGTCGACGCCTCGGTCCGGGAGGTCGGCGCCGGCCGGGCCGGGCTGCTCCGGGTGGGCGTCACCTGGGGCGGGCTGTACGACCTGGTCCTCCCGGCGCTGCGGGAGCTCGGCGCCGAACGCCCGCGGCTGCGGGTGACGGTCGCTCAACTCGCCGGACTGGAGCAGCTCGCCGCGCTGCGCCGGGACGAGGTCGACGTGGTGCTGCACCGGGAGAACCAGGTCGAGGAGCTCGGCAGCCTGGAGTCCCGCTTCCTCTTCGACGATCCGCTGCTGGCGATGCTGCCGCAGGGGCATCCGGCCGGGCGGAGCGGCCAGGTCCGGCTTGCGGACCTGGCGGGGGAGCGGTTGGTGATGATCAGCAGGGCGGCCAAGCCGCTGGTCTTCGACCGGATCCTGCGGCTCTGCCGCGAGGCCGGGTTCGAACCCGAGGTGGTCGAGGAGGTGGGCGAACCGATGGCGCTGGCCCTCGCGGTCGGCGGCCAGGGCTTCGTCTCGCTGACGGGTGCGGGCATGGCCAACCGCTACGCCGGCGTCGACTACCTGCCGGTGGCCCCGCTGACCGGCATCGCCAAGGTCTCGGCCTTCTGGTCGGAGAACTGTGTCAATCCGCTGGTGCCGGAGTTCGTCGGGCTGCTCGACCCGGACACGGTGCTCACCCCGCACCGGGTCCGGGCCTGAGCCGGGCCCCGCCGGCGGAGTGCCGGCGGAGTGCCGGCGGACACGGCGGTTGTCCGGGCGGGTCAGGGGATGGTGAGGACGACCTTTCCGGTGACATGGCCGGTGTCGCCGAGCTGGTGGCCCTTGGCGGCCTGGTCGAGCGGGAAGACGGCGTCCACGACGGCTCGGAGCCGGCCCGCTGCCACCAGGTCGGCGATCGCGCGCATGCCCGCCTGGTCCGCCTCGACCAGCATGGCGGTGGCCCGGACGCCGCGGGCGGCGGCCTCCTCGGCCAGCTGCCCGGGGAGGTTCATGAGCGAGATGGAGACCAGCCGACCGCCGGGCTTCAGGACGTCCAGGGAGCGGAGGGCCGTGTCGCCGCCGAGGGCGTCGAGGACCAGGTCGACCGGGTCGACGGCGGTGAAGTCCTGGTTCCGGTAGTCGATCACCTCGTCGGCGCCCAGCTCGCGCAGCAGGTCGTGCTTGGGGGCGCTGGCGGTGCCGATCACGTACGCGCCAAGCTCCTTGGCGATCTGGACGGCGAAGTGGCCGACGCCGCCGGCGGCCGCGTGGATCAGGACGCGCCGGCCCGGCTGCACGTCCGCCACGTCCACCAGGGCCTGCCAGGCGGTGAGCGCGGCCAACGGGATCGCGGCCGCCTGGACGTGGTCGATCGCGGCCGGCTTGCGCACCAGCGCGCGGGCCGGGGCCACGACGTACTCGGCGAACGCACCGGCGCCGTGCGGGTAGGGCAGCATGCCGAACACCTCGTCACCGACCTGGTGGACGGCGACCCCGAAGCCGACGGCCTCGACGACGCCGGAGACGTCCCAGCCGAGCACCAGCGGCAGCCGGTCGACAAGGCCGGGGAACTGACGGTGCTTCCAGTCGGTCGGGTTCATCCCGGCCGCCCGGACCCGGACGAGTACCTCGGAGGGCCCCGGAGCGGGACGGTCGAGCCGGACCTGGTGCAGTACTTCGGTGCCGCCGTAGGTGTTCTGGCTGATTGCGTTCATCGTGGTCATGGGCCCAGGATGTCTCGGCCGCAACCTGCGACGACAGTGGCCCACGGGTCATGATGTGCAAGGATCGGGCCATGAGTCCTGTCGTGCACCGTGTCGTGGTCCTGGCCCTGGACGGGGTCATTCCCTTCGAACTGAGCCTGGCCTCGCGGCTGTTCGGTGCCGCCACCGATCCGGAAGGACGGCCGCTCTACGAGGTGGTCACCTGCTCGCTGGACGGCAGGCCGGTCCGGACTTCCGCCGACTTCTCGATCACCATCGGGCACGACTCCTCGGCGCTGGCCACCGCGGACACCGTGGTGATCCCGTCCGCCGAGGAGTTCGCCGAGATCACCGGCCCGGACGCACTGCCGCACCGGGTGACGGAGGCGCTGACCACGGTGCGGCCCGACACCCGGATCGTCGGGATCTGCATCGCCACCTTCGTGCTGGCCGCGGCCGGCCTGCTGGACGGCCGGGCCGCGGCCACCCACTGGTTCCACAGCGCCCGCTTCCGGAGGCTCTACCCCGGGATCGAACTCGCGCCGGACGTGCTGTTCGTGGACACCGGCCGGATACTGACCTCCGCAGGGGCGGCGGCCGGCATCGACCTGCTCCTGCACGTGATCCGGAAGGACCACGGCAGCACGGTCGCCAACCACGTCGCACGGCGGTGCGTCGTGCCGCCGCAGCGGGAGGGCGGTCAGGCGCAGTACGTGGAGCGGCCGGTGCCGGAGAGCTCGGACAGCGGGACGTCGGCCACCCGCGCCTGGGCGCTGGACCGGTTGCACGAGCCGCTCCAGCTGGAGGATCTGGCCAGGCACGCGGACATGAGCCGGCGCACGTTCACCCGCCGGTTCCGGGCCGAGGTCGGGCTGAGCCCCGGCCAGTGGCTCACCCAGCAGCGCGTCGAACTGGCCCGGCTGCTGCTGGAGAGCAGCGACCTGCCGGTGAGCCGGGTCGCCGAACGCGCCGGCTTCGGCACCGACGCCGCGCTGCGGCAGAACCTGCACGCCGCGATCGGCGTCTCGCCGGGCGCGTACCGGCGCACCTTCCGGGCCTGATCGTCGACGGCGGCACGCGGGGCACGGGCACATCCCGGGGTCGTGGAGCCCTCGCTCTTGTCGGTGATCGATGACGCTTGATCGCCTCAGCCCGGCAGAAGGACGGTATCCAATAGGGCGCCGTTGCACCGGCCGCCTGGGCAACGGTGGACCGTTCAGGAATCACCGCTGCCGCCGAAATTCTCGGCGCGGGCGCCGGTTCCCGATATCCTGCACCGCTTTTCGGCGGCGGCGGCGAGCGGGCGCTCGCCGGACGTCTGCGAGAGCACGGCGTCCCAGCGGTGCGGCACGTCCAGCGACCGTCCCGCGCCCAGCCTTCGGATCAGTAGTCCAGGACGCGCCTGAGGTAGGCGGTCCTGGCCGCGATGGCGAGTTGCGAGACGGCCGCCTGCGGCGCGGCTGTGGCGAACGCGTGCCACGCTCCCGGCCACACGTGCAACTCGACCGGGACTCCGGACCGGGACAGCCGCGCGGCGTAGTCGATGGTCTCGTCCCGGAAGGTGTCGACCTGGCCGGTGTCGATGTAGGTGGCAGGCAGCCCGCTCAGGTCCGCCGCGCGGGCCGGAGCCGCGTAGGGCGAGACCTCGGGCCCGCCCCTGGCCGTCCCGAGCAGGCAGGTCCATGCCGTCAGGTTGGCCCGGCGGTCCCAGAAGCCCTCGCGGTCGAGTTCCTGGCTGGACGCTGTCCGGCAGCGGTCGTCGAGCATCGGCGCCTGCAGCATCTGGTGCGCCAGGGCCGGGCCGCCGCGGTCCCGAGCCAGCAGCGCCGTCGCCGCCGCCAGCCCACCGCCCGCGCTGGTACCCCAGATGATCAGCCGGTCGGGGTCGATGGACAGCTCGGCGGCGTTGGTTGCGACCCACTCCAACCCGGCATAGCAGTCCTCGACGGGTGCGGGATGGGGATGCTCGGGCGCCAGCCGGTACTCCACCGAGATCCCGACGACGCCGAGAACATCCACCCACTCGGCGAGCACGTGGGCGAGCTCCCACTTGTTGCCGGAGATCATGCCGCCGCCGTGGGTGTGGTAGACGCAGGGGCGTGAGCCTGTGCCGCGGGTAGGACGCATGATGAGCAGTGAGATCTCCGGCGCCCCGGCGGGACCGGGCACCGTGCGTTCCTCGATCTCGACGGCCCCGCCCCGGCGCAGTGCGGCCGCGTCGGCCCTGCCGGGCACCGTCGCGTTCATCTCCCGGTAGGCGGGGATGTCGGCCGGCCCGAGCCAGCCGAGCTCCCGCACCTCTTGCGGATAGGTGGCCAGGATCGCGGCCAACTCGGGGTCGAACGGTGGTCGGGAGTACATCCTCGGAGCCTTTCTTTCGTCAGCGGTTCGCCCGCCCAGTGTCCTTGGGGGCCGCCGTCCGATCCACCGCCGGACGGCTCATCCTGTCCGCCATCCGGCGGATATGATCCAGTAGTGGAAGAACTGCTCCAACGGCTCTCGGCACTGGATCCCGCCGCCGGGGACGCGGTACGCGCCATCGCGTACTTCGACGCCCTGGTCGAGCAGCGGGCCGGGCTCGACGCCTTCGTCAGGGCCGGGGCCATTCTCTCGGGCTGCACGGCCGGGCTGGCCGATCCCGACCGACACGTGCTGGTGCGCATCCACCCCGACGGCCACCGGTTGGAACCGGCGGCGCACATTCCCTCCTGGCCCGACACCGCACTACGCGGCACGACCGCAGGCCGGGTCTGGCTCGAACGCACCGGCGTGTCGCTGCCCACCGACGCCATCGTTCTCGAACGCCTCGCGGCCGGGGCGGGCATCGTCCTGGACCGAACCCGCGGCCGGGCCGCCACCCACGACCCGGCCGGCGTGGAAGTGCTGCTCTCACCCGAGGCCACACCCGAGGCCCGCGCGCTGGCCGTGCGCAGACTCGCCCTTCCTGCGGCGAGATTCAGGGTCGCGGCGCTGCTGGGAAACCCGGACGATCCAGCGATCAGCCGGTGGAGCACCCGACTCGGACGCGTGACCGCCGCCATCGTCGTCGACACCGCGGCCGGGCCCACCACGAGCCTTGGACCGGCCATCGGGACCGAACACGGACCAAGGGCCGGGCTGGGCCCCGCCGTGGAAGTCAGTGGACTGCCGCGCTCATGGCACGGAGCGCTGACGGCGCTGCGGCTGACGGCCGAGACCCATGGTCCGCGCCACCTCGCCTACGACGCCCTGGGCGGTCTGGCCCTCTTGGCCGAGCACGTCTCCCCGCAGAACGCGCTGATCGAGGATGTGCGCGCGCTGCGCGCGGCAGCAGGAGCCGGCATCGGCGCACTGGAGACCCTGGCGGCCCTCGAAGCCCACGACAGCCTGCGCCAGGCCGCCGCCGCACTGCAGCTGCACCACTCCTCACTCCAGGCGCGCCTGCCCAAGCTGACTGCTGCCCTCGGCTTCGCCCCCGACACCCCGCACGGACGCACACGCCTCCATCTCGCCCTGGCCCTCCACCGGCTCAACCTCAACGGTCCCCTGCCCTAGCCACGGGCAGCAGTGGCAGTCCTCGGGAGCGACCGAGTCGGTCCACCGGGTCGGCGGTGGCAGGGGCGGGAGCGCCGGACCGTCGAGTTGTCGTCAGGCCGGTTCCTCCCGGGCCCCGGTTCGGGCTGCGGCCGCATCCACCATCAGCCCGACAAGCGTGGGCACGGTCGACGGCCGGTCCTGCGCCGAGGCGGACCGGAGCAGGAGTCTGCCCTGCGCGAGGTCCTTGAGCTACGTCGAGGTCGTAGCCGACGAGCAGATCACGCGCCACCCTGGAATCAGGCGGGACCACCAGGCTTCGGTGGCCTTGCGACTGATCGTCACCAACTCGCCGCCGTAACGGAGTTGATCAACTCCGCAGGCCGGGCCGGGATGGCCGGAGGGCGGTGTCGTCCCCCTGAAACCACCCCGACCACTGGGCAGTGCCGCTGGCCGCTTGGGGACCGCTACCGTCCACCAGCGGGTGACTCTGTCGTCTGCCACCCGGGAGATCCAACTGCCCCTTGGCAGTTGAGCACGGCGAACCGCCACGACCCGTCGGCCGACCGGCGGGCGACGGCCATCGTCGTTCCGGTCGGCGAGATCCGGGTGCCGTCCGGCAACGTCGCCTCAAGGTCCCAATCGACGATGCTCAGGGCCGTGCCGCCGCCGATCAGGGTGGACCTGGGCTTGTTGGTCAGATGCGCCTGCGCCGCGATCGTCCGGACGGCCTCGGCAAGCAGCGCCTCCTGGTCGGCGAGGACTTCGCCGTTGAAGGTGCGCATCGTCGCGTCCTGGTGGAACAGCGCGAGGACGGCATCGGCGTCCCCGGCGTTGAGCGCGTCCGCGTAGGCGAACGGGAGGCGGGCCGGGTCGTCGATCCGGGAGTTGACGGGTTCCTGGCTGCTCATGGCTGGCTCACTCCTCGTGCGGGTTCGATCCGGAATCCCCGGTGCCGGCGCGACCGTCGAGCGGTCGGCCGGGTCGACCGGGCACACCAGCACGGCCCGATCGCCGACCGAGGCCACCGGCGCTCCGGCCCGAGGTACCTTGAGTCGGACGATATCGCGCGCTGCTGATCCCACCATGGTCGCCCCCTGCCCTCGCCGTCGTGGGACGCCCCTGCGCAACGCCCCTGTGCCGGTGGCACGGTGGAACAGGACCGGTAGCGAGGTTGTCGCTGACCTGCCCGGAGAAGGCGGTCGGATCTCAACCAAGGGAGAGGGCTGAGGCAGCCGGCCCGGCTGCGGCCGCCGGGGCTGTCAAAGCCGTCCTGGCCGACTGTCTGCGGGCGCTCGGCCCCGACCGCACGGTCACCCGGAGCGCCGACCATATCTTCGGACACTGGTAGGTGAGGGCACGCTTCGCGTAGCCGGCCGCGCCAGCCACCTGCACCGCGTGTTCACCCAGCACGCGGGGTGAGACCGTCGCCGCCCGCTGGGGCGTCCATCGCGCCTCCGGCTTCAGCCGGGCCTTCCGGGCCGCGTACGGCCTCTCGCCCAGCGAGCAGCGGCCATCGGGCACTGTCCACACACGCAGGCGAGTAGACGCACAGCCAGGGCACTGGCGAGGTGGGACCGAAACTGCCGGCCCACTTTCGTGGTGCGGATTCCGGCGGCCGCCCCGGCGCACGCGCAGGCGAGCCCACGCCTCCTCGTTGTGGCCTCTACTTGGTTTATCCACAAGGCAGTTGAGGCTGCGTCGGACGACTTCGGTGGCAACGATTTCCGGTCGAGTTTGTCGCCGCGGCCTCCGTGGAAAGCTCCTTGTGTGGATGAAATTCGACACTTGGGGACGAAACCCTCAGGAGTTGTGCCTACCATCACAGGAACACTCCGATTCTTTCAGTGATGGGTAAGGCGTTCATGGCAGAGGTATCAACCACCAAGTTCGATTCGGTGATCGCGGGAATTCGCGGCTACCTCGGGGAGCAGTTGGGCGAGTTGGAGCGTGAACTCGACGAAGCCCGACAGTCGCTGGCCGAGCTCCGCGAGCAACTCGCGGCCAAGCAGTCGTCCATCGAGGTCCTGGTGGCGAGCCGCGACCTGTTGGCGACGAAGTTGAGCGAACTCGACGGAGCGATGACGGGGTCCGCTGTCGTCGCACTGCCGCGTCAGTCGCGCGCCGAGACCGAGCAGCCGACCGCGCCGCAGGCCGAGGTCGTCGCGGTGGCCGAGAGCCCGGTCGAGACCTCGGCGGAGTCCCCGGCCGAGACGTCGGCGGACGCGGTCGAGGAGAAGTCGGTGACGACGGCGGGCAAGCCCAACGCCGGTCAGCGCCAGGTCCTGGACTTCCTGGAGGCCACGCCGGGAGTGCATCGGGTGTCGGAGATCGCCACCGGCGTCGCCGGCCCGGACGCGGGCAACGCGGCGGCCCAGGCCGTCCGCCGCGCCCTGGCCGCCCTGGTTCAGACCGGACTCGCGACCAAGTCCAGCCAGTCCGGCACCGCCTTCTACTCCGCGACCGAGGCCGAGAGCCCGGCCCCGGCTGCCGCTGCTGCCGCGATTGCGGAGACCGCTGAGACCAGCGCGCCGACTGCGACCGCCGAGTCCGCCGACACTGCCGAGATCGCCGGGTCGGTGGAGTCCGCGGAGTCCGTGGAGGAGGTCCCGGCCGCGCCCGCGCCCCGTCGGGCACGCACCCGCAAGGCGGCGCCGGTCAAGGCGAACGCGAAGCAGACCGGTCCGAAGAAGGCCGCGAAGCGCCGCCCCGCGCGCGCCACTGCCGCGACAACTGCGGTGGCGGAGGAGGCAGGCGACGAAGCGCCGGCGTCCACCCCCCGGGTCCGGAAGACCCGGACGGCCAAGGGGCGCGCCGCCGCCGAGGCGCCTGCCGCCGAGGTCGCCGCGCCGACCGGTGCCGCTGAGAAGTCCCTGCGTGCCGACCGCGCCAAGATCGTGGCCACACTGCGGGCGGCTGCCGATCCGCAGTCCGCCGGTGAGGTCTCCCGCACGGTGATGGGCGACGACTGGCGGGCCTCGGACGCGACCAACTTCCGCCAGGTGCTGAAGAGCATGACCGCCGAGGGACTCGTCGCCGAGCACCACGGCGAGAAGAACCGCACCCGTTACACCGCGACCACCGAGCCTGATGTCGGCGCCGGAGCCGGCCGTGCTGGTGCCCGCGCGTCACGGGGGCAGTCCGCTCCGCGGAGTTGACGTCGAGGGTCCGCTCCACCGTCACTCGCCGCCGGCGGGGTCTGCCGGGACCGGGTCGTTCGCGACCCGTGCACATCCCCGTCACTCCCGCCGGCGCGGACCGGAGGCTTCTGAGGTGGGCCGACAAAGGGGTGTTCGCGTCGGAGGCGCCGGTCGGGGATCCGAGTGGCCGCGCGGTTCGCCTTGCGAAGGCATCCTTTTGGCGGATCCGACGCGTCCGCCGCATGGCGGGTACGCGGTGAGATTCCCAGTGCGATTCCCGCCGCGCCCGGCGCGGCTGTCCTTCAGGGCAGGAGGCCGTGCTGCCAGGCCAGGGCGACGGCGTGGGAGCGGCTGGCCGCGCCCAGAGCCGCGAACAGTTTGCGCAGATGGGTCTTGACGGTGTTCTCGCTCACGGTGAGCGTTCGGGCGATGTCGCGTGCCGAGGACCCCTCGGCCAGTGCGCGCAGCACGGTGTGCTGCGCGGGTGAGAGCCGAACCGGTGGTCGGTTCTCGGGCACCAGCCCGGCCATGACGCCGCGCTGGTAGGCGCGGTGCACCATGCCGGCCCTGCTGCCGGTGCCCAGTGTTCGACCGGCGCGCAGCAGGGTGCTGGAGACCGTCGCCCGCTTGACCCCCAGGGTCGCGGCGATCTGCTCGTTGGTCTGGCCGCGCGCGGCACCGGCGAGCATGTGGACCTGGCGAGGCGACAGGCGGGCTGCGTGGCCCCGGTCGATGCGGGCGTGGAGGCTGGAATCAGGCACATTTTGATTGTGCGCCGCCGGGACGTCTGCCTCCACTCGGGGGACGCGGCCGTCCCCTGGCGCAGCGGCCGCCTCGCGGCGCCGACCGGGGGCGGGCGACACCAGGACCGTCGGCACCCCACTCCACCTGCGGCCCACCCCGATCCGGCGGGTGCTCTCGGGCCTTCCGCTCGTCAAGGTATCCGGGAACAGCCTGCCCACCGTCCGCTGGCACGGCTCGGACGGTTCCACCTGCGCCACGCCGCTGTTCCTGCTCGCCCCCGGCGGCGCCTCTCGTCCCAGCCGCCGGCAGACGGCGCACCCGGCCACGCTCCAGGAGTGGGCCGCCGAGCGTCAGGCCGCCGAGGGCTAGCCATGGCGGACAAGGGATGGCCGGGCCTGCAACGGTGCGGCGCACGGTACGTTCCTCGTGTGCAGGGACGCACCCCGTCATGGGCTCCGACGTACGAAAGGTGACGAGGTTTCGATGTCCGAACCGTACTCCGCGATGGCTCGGCTCCAGCTCTCGCCGACCGCGCTGAAGAGCTACCTCGCGGCACCGGCGCGGCCCACGTCCTGTTGGTCGGACTGGGCTGAGATGTGCGGTCGCGAGGACGCAACGGGGCAGCAGAACGGTCTGCCGTTCTCCCTGCACGGTGAGATGGACTTCGCCTGCGCCGACCGCTGGCTGTCCGAGGGCGACTACCGCAGTCAGCTGCGCGCCATCGTGGGGAGCGCCGAACTGCCGTCCCTCGCCCGCTTCCACCACGACGAGGACGGCCTGGTCACCGTCACGAACCTCACGGTGGGGGCCGAGTGCTTCCGCAGCCCGCTCTGGTTCCTCGCCACGGTCCGTGGAGCCGCCGACCATGTGGACGGCCCCGGCGGGCTGGCGGTGATCCGCAACTGCCTCTGGGGCGGCCCGAGGAGCCGGCACACCATGGCGGTGCTGCGGATCGAACCGGGGCGGTCGCGTTTCCTGCACCCGGTCAACGACGCCGGGGCCTACCTCGACGCCGTGCGTCGGGCCGACGCCGCCTTCGACGGCATCGGCCTGTCCGGCAAAGGGGAAGAGCCGCCCCCTGCGGACGACGGTGGGGCCCCGGCCGACCTCGACCGCGTCTGAGCGCCCTGCCCGGACAGTCGGTGCCGGGCGCCGCTGCTCCGTCCGTGCCGCATAGACTCCGCCGGAGCGAATGCAACTCCGATGGAAGCGACCCTCGACGTGGACAATCAGGACCGCCAGCGCAGGGCCCTCGCCGACTTCCTCCGCAGCCGGCGCGAACGCCTCTCGCCGCAGGCGGCCGGCGTCCAGACACCCCTCGGCCGGCGCCGTACCAGCGGCCTGCGCCGCGAGGAGCTCGCCGCGCTCGCCGGGGTCAGCCTCACCTGGTACACCTGGCTCGAACAGGCCCGCCGCATCAAGGTGTCCCGCCAGGTGCTCACCAGTCTGGCCGGCGTCCTGCAGTTGGACCCGGTCGAAGCCGAGTACCTGTTCAGGCTGGCCGGTGAGCTGCCGGAGGCGGCCGAGGAGGAGCCGGGGTGCGACCGGCCGGAGGTCCCGGCCGCGTATCTGGGACTGCTGCGCCTGCTGGATCCGCTCCCCGCCGTGATCGCCGACCACCGCTTCGACGCGCTGGCCTGGAACGGGGGTTTCCCCGTGCTGTTCCCGCACTTCGAGGAACTGCCCGAGGACGAGCGGAACCTGCTGCTGCTGACCTTCGACGAGCGGTCGCGCGACCTGTACCCACAGTGGGAGGAGCACGCGCTGCACACGGTGGCCCTGTTCCGGGCCCAGGCCGCCGACCGGCTTACCCAGCCGTCCTATGTGCGGCTGCTGGAGCAACTGGGCCGGCGCAGCGAGTCCTTCCGCGACCTGTGGCAGCGGATGGACCTGGAGGCGCCCGCCCCCGCCCAGCGCTCCTTCGACCACCCGCTGCTCGGCCGGATCGACCTGGACTACGTCAAGCTCCGGCTCTCGGACATCGACGCCACGCTGGTGATCCATCTGCCGCTGGCCGGGGACGGGGTGCTGGACCAGCTCCGTGACCTGGTGAACGAGCGCAGCGGGGCAGGTGTGTCGTCGCCCGCCATGACCGCCATGACCGCCATGACCGCCACCATCGCCACCAGTGCTTCCGCCGTGACCGCCGCTGCCCTCGCCGCCAGTGTCGGGGCGCTGCTGCGGTGACCCCGCTGATCCTGGTAGTGGCGCAACCAGGATAAAAAGCCGACTTCTTGGGCTGCCGGACGAGGTACATCCTCATTGCTGTGGGGCCGCGGAGATTCACCGCGCAGCCCCGGCACCATCCGGATCCTGTTCCATGGAGGAGAAGAACCATGCCTTCCCACGCCCTCACCCAGGCCCGTGTCGTCGTGATCGGCGGCAGTTCCGGCATCGGCCAGGAGGTGGCCCGCCAGGCCGTCGAGGCCGGCGCCCTGGTCACCATCGCCTCGCGGTCCCGGGACAGGCTCGACCAGGCGGTCAAGGCCATCGGCGGGAGCGTCGAGGCGGCGGTGGTCGACGTCACCGACGAAGCCAGCGTCAGCGCCCTGTTCGACGGCATCGAAGCCCTTGACCACCTCGTGGTCTGCCCCGGCGACATGGCCGTCGGCCCGGTCGCGGAGGTCACTGCGGAGGACATCCGCCGATGCCTCGACACCAAGATCGTCGGCCAGCTGCTCTGTGTCCGCCACGCCGTCCCCAAGCTCTCCTCCACCGGCTCGGTCGTGCTGATGTCCGGCGCCGCCGGGTTCCGGGCCTATCCCGGGCTGAGCGTCACCGCTGCGGCCAACGCCGGCATCGGGGCCATGGGCCAGTCGCTCGCGCTCGAACTCGCGCCGTTGCGCGTGAACGTGGTCGTCGCCGGAGTGATCGACACGCCCCTGTGGTCGAGCCTGCCCGAGGACGCCCGCACGGCCCTGTTCGAGCAGACCGCCCGGACCACTCCGGTCGGCCGGATCGGCCGACCCGAGGACGTCGCCTCCGCCGTCCTGCAGGCCCTGGAGAACACCTTCGTCAACGGCTCGCTTATCCATGTCAACGGCGGCGGACTGCTGTAGCCCGTCGTGCCCGGGGCCGTTGTGGCCCGGGGGGAGCGCCGGGCAGCTCGGGCGTGGTTCCAGCCGGTACGGGCGCATTCGGGCGGGCCCGTCCGGCTGGACCTGCTCCGCGCCGTCCACCGGGGCCGGCCGCCGGGCCCCGGCGCTGGCAGGCCCAATCTCGGTGAATCCCAGGGCGATACGCGACCGTGCACGGCTCGACGTATGGTTCGACCTCACGCTGTGACGAAGGCCTGCTGGCGCAACGTCAACTCCGCGCTCGCTTCGCGGCGCCGCCGTGGAGGCGGGCCGTTCGCTCAGAGGGGCTGGTCGCCGTGGAGGCGCAGCACCTCCGGCTGCGGCAGTTGGCGCTGCAGCCGCGCCAGGGCCGTCGACTGCTGTGCCCGCAACCGTGAGAGGCCGGCGTCGTAGTCGTGTTGGACGGCGCTGAGCTGCCTGCTCCACCGCTGCTCCGCGCGGGCCAGGGCATCGGCGTAGGAAGCCTCCAGGCGGGTGCTCAGCTCCCGGTACTGCTGCTGCCGCTCGGTGGTCATGGCCTGGTACTCCTGGCAGTACACCTCGTGCTGCGCCGCGATCTGCCGAGTCTGCGCCAGGACCCGGTCGGTCACGTCGCGACGGATCCGCAGCCGGCGCCGGTAGTAGCGCGCCATCGCCACGGTGAACCCGGCGAGCAGCACGCAGGTGACGCTGAGGAAGATGACCACTCCGGCCTCCGTTGAATCGGGAGCACCATCGTGCCGCGCCCGCTGCCGATCCGAGCGGACCCTTGTCCATTTCCCCGGCCGATCGGAGTGTTCATCCCGGCCGCGGGCTGCGCATATGCTCGGACTGTGCAGCCACTCCCTGCCCCTCCCGGCCTGTTGCCGACGGCGTTCCCGGCCGAGCTCGCCGACGACGTCCAAGCGGTTCTGGCGGTCATGCCCGCACCCCGGTTGCGGCCGGTGGCACCGTTCCCGGTGGTGCTGCAGGGCCGGCAGGTCGCCATCCCGGGACGCATCTACAACGACGAGCCGCCGCCGGAGTCCGTTGCCGCCCTCTCGTCGCGCCGGCGACAGGTGCTGCACTGCCTGTACTCACGGCACTGCGACGGCAGGGTCAGGCAGCGCCACCTGGCGCGGATCCTCGGTTCTCCGGACCCGTGGGTCTTCCCGTTCGTCGTTCAACTGGTCGGCGAGTACGTCCTGGAGATCCTGGTCGACATCAGGGACGGGCTTCGGGGCCTCGGTATCCCCGGGGATGCTCTCCGACTCGCCTACGGGGAGTTCCTCGTGGCCAACCCGGCCTTCTTCGACCGGACTCAGCGGCGGGTCGTGAGCTACTGGAGTTGCTACTACTGCTCTGCCTTCCGGAGCTTCCAGGGCTACCCCGGCTGCACTGTCCTGGACCTTCTGCGCTCCGCCGCTGCCGACAGCGCCGGGCGCCCCTGGCCCAGCCTCGCCCCGAAGGGCGCCGCCGGGCTGGACGGGTACTGCTGAGGTGCTGCGCCACGCCGCAGGTCACCTCTGCGCGGCGCCCGGTCTCGGCACTGCTTGCCAGGTCGCCCGAGTCGCCTTCCGGTCATGGGCGCATAGGCGGGGCACGTTTGGGCTGATCAGGCGGGCTGGGCGGATGCGGTCCCGGAGTGCCGGCGGCGCGCCGGACGCAGGCCGGGGGCGCAGTTCCGCTGGTCGGCGTCGCGACGGGGGCGGAAGGGAACCGGCTCGGGGCCACCGCGTCCAAGGGGACATGAGCAGACCACGGATCGCAGGGTTCATCGCCGCCGTCGCCGGTGTGTGCATCGCACTGGCCGGATGCTCCTCGTCCTCGCCGGGGGGATACCGCCAGGGACCGATCCTCGGCGATGTCTACTACCGCAGCTCGGACCACACGCTGCATGTGCTGTCATGCGGTGCCGAGTTCCGGATGACCCAGTCCGCGAAGCAGGTCACCATCGTGAGCGCCAGTCGGGTCCACCCCAGGGGCACAGGCTCCTGCAGGGTCTTCGACTTCACGCTGCGGCTGTCGGCGCCCCTCGGTGGCCGCCGGGTGGTCGACGGGTCCACCGACAAGGCGGTACCGGTCAAGGACTGGGGCCGGAACCGGCCCACCGCTGCCGAGACGCCTGCGCCCTCGCTGTCGACGAGGAGCTGGCCCCGCCCTCGGCGCGATACCGTCGCGCCATGGCTGACATCCGCTTGACGACGCCCTCCTTCCTCGTCCTCGGCATCATCGACAAGCTGGGCGAGGCCAGCCCCTACGACGTCAAGGTCGAGGCCGCGCGGACGGTGGCGCCCTTCTGGTCGGTGCCGCACGCGCAGGTGTACGCGCAGTGCGATCGGCTGGCGGAAGCCGGTCTGCTGTCGCAGGAGCGGCAGGGAGGCGGGCGCAATCGGCGGCTGATGCGGCTGACCGCAGCCGGCAAGGCGGCGCTGGAGGGGTGGCTGGCCGACCCCGCCTTCGTCCCGGTCGAGGCGCGCGAGCGCGGCATCCTCAAGCTCTGGTTCGGGGCCCGGCCGCAGACGCTGGCGCCGGTGCAACTCGACGAGCACCGGCGCGGACTGGCTGAGTATGAGCAACTCGCGGAGGGCGTTGGTGAGTTGCTCACCCGGGGGCAGCGCGAGGCGCTGGAGTTCGGCATCCGCTACGAGCGGATGATGGTCGACTTCTGGCAGTGGGTGGAGGACCGGGGATCGGCCGCACCCCCGGACTGACGGCCTTGCGGCCCCGGCGATCCGGTCGCGAATTGACCCCGTCCGCGTCGTTGACCGTCGGCCGGGGCGCCACTACGGTCTCGATAGTCCAGAAAGGACTATCGAGGGTCGTGGTCGAGGGGGCTGCCGTGAACCGTCTGCACAGCGTCGCCTGGGGGAGGGTGGCCGCGATCGCCGTGGTGGTGGTCTCCGTGGCCTACGCCCCGATCGCGATGACCGAACTGTGGCCGTACGCACATCCCGGCGCACCGGCGCTCGGGGAGTCGATCCTCGCCCACGCGGTGTCACCGAGCTATGTGGCCAGGGCCTTCGCGACCCGGATCGCGCCGTACCGGCACAGTCTGGTCCCGATGATCGTCCACTCGGTCCTGGGCGGCGCACTGATGCTGCTGGGACCGGTCCAGCTGGTCTCGGCGCTGCGCCGCCACCGCCGACTGCACCGAGTGACGGGTGTGGTGTTCGCACTGTCGGTGTACGCCTGCATGACGGCAGCCGGGATCTACCTGGCCCGCACCGCCCCCGCCGACGCGTTCAGCGGTGCGGCGTTCTGGATCGTCCTGGCCACCATCCTGGTCGGCACCGTGCTGAGCGTGACCTTCGGTATCGCCGCCGCCCTCGGCCGCTTCCCCGACCTGCACCAGCGCTGGATGCTGCTCTGCTACGGCTTCCTGATGACCGCTCCGTTGCTGCGGCTGGAGTGGGGCGCGCTCCCCGTCCTCTTCCCGGGGCTGTCCATGGAGCAGATCAACCGAATAGCGATCATGCACCTCGGGTCGGTGGCCGCCTTCGGCGCCCTGCTCGCCGCCCGGGCCATGGACCGGCGCACGGCGGTACCGGGGGTGACCGGCACCTGGGTCCCGCGCCCGGTGCTGCTCGCCGCGCACCTGGCCGGCGCGGCCGCCCTGGCCTGGATCGTCCGCTCCTACCTGGGCACGGGCGCCCAGGGGCACCGGCTGCTCGCCGCGTACCTGCTGCCGTACGCCGCGACCTACGCCGTCATGCTGGCCCGGCAGCGGCGCGCGGGCCGCGAGGGGAACGGATGGGCGCGCGAGGAGTGGCGGCTGCACCTGACCGCGCTCTGCCTGGCGCCGGGGCTCTCGGTCGGCGCGGCGCTGCCGTTCCAGCGCGGGCTGGGACTTGACCGACTGACCGCACTGTCCGCAGGGATCACCATCGGCTGCGGCGTACTGGCGTTCACGGCCACTGCCGTGGTCAGCCTGCGTGTGATGTACGGCAGGGAAGCGGTCAAGCGGGAGCGGATGACGGCCATCCGGCCGGGCGCAGCGGACGCCGTTCGGGCCGGAGCGCCGGCAGTGGCCGTGCCGTTGGTGGCGGACGGGTCGCCTACGACAGCTGATGCCACGACAGGTGATGCCATGACAGAGCGCGGATGAGGGAGAGCAGATGAGGGAGCAGACGAACGCGGCCGTCGCAGCGAACGCCGGTCCGGCTGTCCTCGCGGATACCGACGGCGGCCGCGAGCTGCTCCCGGGCGTGGTGGTGCTGTCCGCAGCGGTTGCCGTGGTGAGCATCCTCGTCGGCACGCTGATGGCCGCAGTGAGCCTCAGCGGCCATGTCTTCGGGGCCTGGAAGTCCCCGGGGCCGCTGAGCCAGGGACTGGTCGGCGCGGCGATGCTGGGGGTGGCGCCCGGTCTGTTCGCAGTCGGCCGGGCCCGGTACTGGGAGGAGGCCAGGACCCTGGTCCTTCCGCTGGCCGTGGTGCTGCCGGGCCTGCTCGCGGTCACCCTGCTCAATGCCGGGAAGCTGCAGGCGGCCCGGGGCGGAGAGATCGTCCTGGTCCTGTTCAGCCTCGGTTGGGTGGCCGTCCTCGGCGTGCTCGCCCTGAGCGCCCTCGGCTGCCTCTTCTGGCAGTACCTCAAGCCGGCGCCGCCGCCGGGCCGACCCGCGGTGGCACCGCTGCCGGGCTGGTCGAAGCCGTTCCTGGCGGTACTCGGATCGGCATGGTTCGGCATCGGGGCCGGTCTGCTGGCTCTGCCCGGCTTCTGGGGTGCCTTCCTCCCCTGGCGGGCGGACCGGCCGGACGCCCAGGCGCTCGGAGTCTGGGCGGTCGCGCTCGGCGTCGGCGTGCTCGGCGCACTGGCCGAGGACGACCTCGCCCGGCTGCGCCCCGCGCTGCTCGCGCTGCCCGGCGTGGCGGTGGCCGTGGCGGTGGTACTGGCCGGCCGGGCCACGGAGGTGCACTGGAACTCCGGCCCGGCTCTGTCCCTGGTGACGATGGTCGCCGGCCTGCTGCTCGCCGGCCTCGCCGGCCACTGGCTGCTCATTCGCCGCACGCCGACCCGTCGGCGCGCCCGACCCCCGGTGGCGGAGGAGCTCTGACGGATGCCCAGGCACCCGGTCCTACCCGGGCCGCGTTCCGAACCGATCGCGGTGAGCAGGACCACCGTCCCCTGCCGTCCCGCCGTCCGGACCGGCCCCATCGACTGGCAGACTGGCCCGATGACCGACTACCGCCCGCTGGGGCGTCCTCTCTTCTGCTCGCCCACCACTGAAGGCGCCGAGCCCGCCGACGGACGGCGCCCCGCCCCTGTCGAGCAGGGGGCCCACTTCCTCGCCCCGCCCGCCGACGAGCCCGAGAGCCTGCCCCGCCTGGTCCGCCGCTCGTTCGCCGCCGAGGGCCTGACCTTCTCCGCCCCCGACCAGCCGTAGGCGCGGCGCCCCGGCCGTCCGGCCCCTGCGCCTGCCGCGTATCCGCTGCGGAGCCGGCGCCCGAGACCGGGCGGCATGTCATGCCGGTCCAGTTCCTCGAAGGAGGAGCCCATCACCGCCCTCGCCCTGCCGTGGCGACGGTCTCGCGGTAGAGAGAGGTGCGGTAGATTCCGGACGCGGCCGAGTTGACGACGGTCACCAGCAGTCCGACGGCTATGACCGTCGCAACTGCGGCGAAGAGGACGGCCAGGCTGTTCGCCTCCACCGCGAGGATCAGCACCACGATCGCGCCGATCACGACGAGCGTGGTCGTGACGAGGAGCTTGAGGCCGCCGGCAACCCACCGGCCGAGCGCGTGGCGCCCGAGCGTGAGCGACCGGCGTAGGCCGGCCACGAGTCCGGTCCCCTCGACGACGATGACGGGCAGCGCGAAGAAGGTCAGTAGCGACCAGGAGAGCCCGAGCAGTTCGAAGAGCGCGGAGAGGCCGGCCAGCGACTCCCCGGTGCGCAGCATCGATCCGGCAACCAACGAGAACAGACTCCAGGAGAGAAGAGTGGGCAGACGCCTGCCGGCCGCGCGCAACGAGGCACTCACGGGGAGGCGTTCGCCACCGAGGAGCGCGTGCACGGAGTGCACCAGGGCAGCGGTGAAGACGCTGCTCAGCGCGGAGGCAGTCCACAGCACGAGTGCGATGGCAGCGGACTGGACCCCGGTGGGAGCCTCGTCGTGCACGAACCGGTGCCAAACCCCCTGCAGCAGCAGCGGCCAGGAGGCGGCCAGTACCGCCGCGTCAGTCGCGAGGCCGAGCGCGGGGAAGCAGAGCAGTCCGGGGCGCTGACGCAACACGCGTGCGGCTGTTCGTATGATCCCGCGCTTCATCGTGACCTCTCGCATGCTGGGTGGGTGCGGACCGGGCGCACCCGGCTGACTGCCGGTGTGCGGCACTTCCAGGTATTTCCCTGGGACACAGGCAATGCGAACTGTAAGGAACAGTACTGACAACTCGCTCGCTCCTTTGCGCCAGGAGCGCGGGGAGAATTCGGACACGAATGCCCAGTCCAGGCCAAAGGGACCGGTGGCTCTTACCAATTTCCCTCCCGGGCGGGCGACCCGTACTCGGTCGAACCACGGGTGCGTGCGGGGATCGCCGATTGCGCGCCACTCGACCTGTACGCTTCGATGCAGGTGCACCGTGACCAGGCGCTGGGCTGACTCCCTCACCTGGCCGTCCAACCGCGTGAGTGGGTGCCACTGTCGCCCGCGCGCAGAGCAGCACGGTGTCGCCTGTGCGTCGTGTCGGTATATGGGGGTCTTGTCCGCCCGTGCGGTCGACCGGGTTTCCCGCCGACATCACCCGATCGAGTTCAGTAGCATGACCGAGCTGCCTTGGCCGTGAATGCAGGAGTTCCGGTGGCAGCTGCACAGTACGTGCCTGATTCTGGGGGAATTTTGATACTTCGTTCGCGCCGCGCTCTCGCGCTGCTTTCGTCCGCCGCCACCTTGGCGGCGGGCGTCGTGGGCACTCTCGGCACCACCACCGCCCACGCGGCGGCTCCGGCCGCCGGCGTGCTGGCCTTCCGGAACAGCTCCGGTGAGGTCGCTCTGATCAACAGCAACGGCTCGGGGGAGCGGCTGCTGCCGGCCTTCTCCTACGATGACTTCGGGCAGATCACCTGGTCCCAGGACGGCAGCCGCCTGGCCTCCGTCGGGAACGGCACCTTCCTCAGCAGCCGTCCGGACGGGAGCTCGCAGTTCGCGCTCACGTCGGTCGGCGGCGGCGCAGCCGACGCGGCCTTCGGCTGGAACGGCGGCGCGCTGCTGACCGACTTCGACGGCCAGATCTACACCGAGACCTCCGACGCCCTCCGCACACCCGTACGGCTGATGGGCAACAGCGCGGAACCCGCCGACGTCCAGGACACCCAGCCGAACGTCTCGCCCACCGGCCTGGTCGCCTTCACCCGCAGCACCAACGGCGGAACGGGCAGCATCTGGACGTACAGCACCGGTAGCGGGAAGGCCGCCGAACTCGTCGGCGACGCCTACCAGCCGGTCTACTCCGCCGACGGTTCCACGCTGCTGTTCCTGCGCCAGGTCGACGGCCTGGCACAGGTGTTCGCGATCAGGGCCAACGGCACCGGAACAGCCGTCCAGCTGACCGACGAGGCCGGCAGCGTGCAGGCCGCCAGCCTGTCGCCCGACGGCCGCACGCTCGCCTACGCCAGCTACGACAGCTCCGTCGCGAACCAGGTCATCAAGACCCTCGCGCTCGGCAGCGCCGGCGCCACGCCGGTCACGGTCGCCCAGGGCACCGACCCGGTCTGGCAGCCGTCGCAGACACCGAAGAACTCGGTGTTCGACATCTACGGCACCGGCGGCCTGGGCACCGACGACGCCGCCTCCCGCTGGGACTACAACACCGTCGGCACCAGCAGGTACGGCCTGGTCACCGCCTACAACGCGGTCCTGGTCAACCGCTCGGACTCCGGCGACGCCCCGGCGGCCGTCGCCCTCGCCGCCGAGAAGCAGGCCCCACTGCTGATGACCTCCGGCGGCTCCCTGGACGCCGCCACCGCCAACGAGCTGAAGCGCTCGCTGCACAAGGGCTGGACGGTCTACCTGGAGGGCGGCACCTCCGAGCTGTCCGCCAAGGTCGCCCGCCAGGTCCAGGCGCTCGGCTACAAGGTGGACCGGATCGGCGCGGGCAACCCCACCGACGAGTCGGTCGCCACCGCCCGGGCCACCACCTCCGCGCCGACCTGGATCATCGTCGCCGACGACATGGACTACCGCACCGCGCTGTCCGCAGCCGCGGTGGCCGGAAGCGGCGGCTACCACGGCCGCTTCGTCGTCCTCCTCAACGGCAGTTGGGGCCTGCCCGCCTCGATCGCGTCCTACCTGAACGCCGTCAACCCCTCCGCCACCCACCTGGTGGCGGTCGGCGGACGCAGCATCTACGCGCTGGAGCACACCACCGAGCTGCGCAAGTACTGGCGCTTCTGGACGATCGACAACAGCAGCAACGGCGAGGGGCTCTCCCTGGGCCTCGCCGACTTCTGGTGGGGCGGGGAGGAGGAGGCCACCGTCGTCAACAACACCAGCTGGCAGGACGGCGCGGCCGCGGCCTCGGCGGCTGCGACCTACGGTCCGCTGGTGTGGACCTCGCCGAAGTACCTGTCGCCGGACACCGCCGCCTTCCTGGAGCACGAGTCGGCGTCGATCAACGTCGTCCAGCTCTTCGGGACCGCCGGCTACCCGGGCAACACCCTGTACGAGATCCAGACTGCCGTCGCGGCCGACGCCGCCGGAACCGAACTGGTCAAGGTGCCCAACGGCCAGCCCCCGGCCCTGACCGCCGTCCACTCGGCCGCGGTCGTCCCCGGCTACCAGCCGGTCGCGACCCGCGCCGCCGGCACGCCGCAGCCCCGGCTGAGCGACCCGCAGAGCACCACCGCCAACGGCTGACCCCGGCTCAACGGCAGGACGGCGCCCCGAGCCACCACGGCCCGGGGCGCCGTCCTGTTCCTGCGGTGCTGCGCGCGGCCGGTCGTGCCGGGTCGCTGTCCAGCTCGATCAGCAGGTCCGCGTCGTCGGCGGTGAAGCGGCGCAGAGCCAGCCGTTCGGTCTCCAGGTAGGTGTCCATGGACTGGATCATGCCTGAAGCGGATCGGGCAGCTCAACGGCTCGGCCCGGACACGGTCGGCGAACCGGCGCTGCGCCCCGCCGGGCGATCGGCGGGGCAGCGAAAATCGAGTGGTGCGCGGCGAACGGGGGCGCTAGCGTGCCCGAGTGAATCTTGAACCGGGAAAGACCGTGCCTGCCGTGCCTGTTCCACTCGACGCCGAACTGCAGGTCGCCTATGACGCCTACCTGGCGCAGGAGCCGGATTTGGCGCCGATGAGCGTCGAGATGCTGTCGCAGATCCGCGCGGAGGTCGAGGCCGAGGTGGCGGCGCTCGGTGACCTCAGCGGCGGCGGCCGTTTCACCGTCTCCGAGCCCTCGGTGCCCGGTCTGGACGGCGAGCCCGAGATCCCGCTGCTGATCTGCACGCCCGCCGACGCGTCCGCATCGCGGCCGGTGCTCTACTTCATCCACGGCGGCGGCTTCTTCTGCAACGATCACCGCACCGGGCTCGACCAGGTGCGTGAGACGGCCGAGCGGTTCGGGGCCACGCTGATCTCGGTGGGCTACCGGCTCGCGCCCGAGCACCCCTACCCCGCCCAGATCAACGACGCCTACGCCGGGTTGCTGTGGACCGTCGAGCACGCGGACGAACTCGGCGTCGACCCGGACCGCATCATCGTCACGGGCGTCAGCGCCGGCGGCGGCCTCAGCGCCGCGCTCGCCCTGACCGTGCGCGACAAGGGCGGTCCCCGCCTGCTCGGTCAACTGCTGTTGTGCCCCATGCTCGACGACCGCAACGACAGCGCCTCGGCCGTGCAGATGGATGGAACCGACTTCTGGAACCGCAGCTTCAACGGGTTCGGCTGGAGCTCGCTGCTCGGCGCCCTCCGGGGCGGGGCGGACGTCCCGCAGTACGCTGCGCCCGCCCGCGCCACCGATCTGACCGGCCTGCCGCCCGCGTTCCTCGACGGCGGCTCCGCCGAGTGCCTTCGCGACGAGATCGTCGCCTACGCCGGCCGGATCTGGCAGGCGGGTGGCGAGGCCGAGCTGCACGTGTGGCCCGGTGGCACTCACGGCTTCGACCAGGAAGTCCCCGAGGCACGGATCAGCAAGGCCGCCGTCGCGGCACGCGACAACTGGTTGGAGCGGCTCCTGGCCACCGACTGACGGCCCCTCCGGCAGCGGCCGGTGCCGGGACGGTCGACGGGCTCGGCCCGCCCCTGCGCGTGATGCCGCAGCCGGGTCCGGGGCCCGGACGGACGGCTTCGTGGCCGGGCTCATGCCGGCAGCGCGCGACAGGACGGCGGGCTTCCTGGACGATGGCGACCGATGACGAAGCAGGACGACGTGGCAGTGGTGAACGGGGCGACGGTGACGGGAATGTCGTTGGAGGCATTGGACTCTGTGGCGTGGGACGACCTGGAGACGGCGCATCCGCACGATCCGGTCCAGAAGGTTCCGCAGACGCTGCGTCTGCTCGCCCTGGCGGGGGCGGAGGCGACGGAGGACAGTTGCGATCCGCTCTACTCCCTCGTCACGAGGGACGGGGGACGGACACCGTCCGCTGCAGCGGCCGCCTTGCCGTTCGTCGTCGCACTCGCCGCCGACCCGGCCCTGGGCGCGCGGGTCGCCTTGGTCGAACTGCTGGTCGCCATGCAGGCACCGGCCCTGGCCGATGAGGACTGGACGGGAGCGTGGGCGCTGCTCGCGGATCCGGAGCCGGCGGTGCGGCGGGCGGCGATACCCCTGGCAGCCGGGGTCCCAGCGCTGCTGGAGCGGTGGCAGGTGGAGACGGACCCGACGGTACGGATTCCGCTCCTGCTCGCCTTCGGCGGGGCCGGGGCCGGGGCCGGAACCGGAGCGGTGGCCGATGGGACCGGCGACCCTGCCGAGGACGTTCGGGCAGTGCTGGCACAGGTGCTCGGCGGAGATGATCCGGTGCAGTGGGTCGCGGCCGTGCACGGTTCGGCCGGACTCGACCGGGAGCTGCCGGTCCGGCAGCTGGACCGTTTGATCGAGGTGTTCTCCGACCTCGCGCTGCGTCCACGGTTCGAAGAGGTCTGGTTCACCCCGGCTGTCGACGATCCCTGGGACCGTGAGGACCTGGTCCGCTCGACGGCCGGGCTGCTCGCGCACGACCCCGAGGCTGAACTCTCCTTCGCCGTCCGGCTGGTCGAGGCGGCGGACCGCACCGGGGACGACGCCCTCTGCCGGGAAGCACTGGACCTGGCATGGCGACTCCTCACCGAGCGGCGTTCGGTGGAAGCCGCCTTGCTGCCGCTGGCGGGCCGACTGCTGACCGATCCGCATGCCGACATCCGGCTGCGGGCGGCAAACATCCTTGCGGTGCTCGGCCCGGCGTCGGCCCCGTATGCCGACGGGCTCGCCGAACTGCTCGACGACGACGGGACCGACGCATGCCTCGACGGAGCGGTCGGCGAGATCGCCCGTTGGGCACTGGCCCGAATCGGCGATCCGCGTGCCCTGCCGGGCCTGATCGATCAGCTCCGGGCGCAGGAGGAGGAGCCGGGCCGCTGCTACGTCGTCGATGAGCCGAGGCGACCGGACACCAAGGACGTGCTGATCCCGCTGCGAGCGCACGCGGACGTGCTGCTGCCCGCGATGCGGGAGGCGATCCGGACGGGCGGTGCCCGAGGCGGCGCGACCCGTGGGTTCCTCGACGTACTGGAAGCATGGGGCGAGGACGCGCTGTCGGCCCTGCCCGACCTCCTGCCGTTGCTCGCCCACACGTGGACCTCGATCCATGTGCTCAGGGTGCTGCGAGCATTGGGCCCGGCCGCCGCCTCAGCCGCACCGGCCCTCCGCACCTGCCAGGTGCTCGACCATCCGGGCAACCACCGGGCGGTCGCCGCAGCCGCCGTGCACATCGGCGGAGACCGTGCGGCGGCGCTCCGGTTCTTCGGCAACGAGGTGCTGGCTGCCGGCACCCCCGGGTACGGGCCGATCAGCGACCTGGCCGCCTTCGGCCTCGACGCGGCGCCCTACGCGGACCGGGTCCGGCTCGCCATGGAGAGCAGCACCCACTGGCCACGGCTCAACGCCGCGATCACCCTCCGGTCGATCACGGGGCAGGCCGAACCGGCCGGGCATGTCCTGGAGGAGTTCGTGCTGCCGATCGCCGACGGCGGTGACGGTTTCGCGTTCTTCCGTGTCGCGCTCCAGGCCCTGATCCGCATGGGCGAGATCAGCCCGGCGATCCGGACCGCACTGCTGACGGTCCGGCAGTCGGACCGTCGGCTGTCCACGGACGGGGGATATCCGATGATTCTCCAGGACGAGGAACTGCGCGCCCTGGTCGACCAGGCCCTCGCGTGCGCGGGTCCCCGGTCCGGCGAGACCGGGAAGGCAGCTGCCGCATTCATGATCAACAGTCCCGGGGAAAAGCGCTATGACGACATGTCAATAAAGCAATGCCCGTGAACCTGCGGTCCAGTACGCGGGTCCCGCCGACAGGCGCATCGCCGGGCCCGGACCGGCCAGGCCACCCGGCACCGGTGAGCCGGATCCGCCGGCGTCGCTGTCAGGGGTCGTTGGGATCCGGGTCGGTGGTCCAGCCGCTGCCGCCGAGGGGGTAGACGTAGCGGGGGTCGCCGGCTCGACCGACGGTGCGGAACGGGTTGCCGTTGTCGTCGATGACGGCGGTGCCCTGGCGGCTGCCGCTGCTCCAGACCAGCTCCAGACTCCAGTAGACGTCCTGGTCGGTGGTGGTCGCGTCGATGTCCAGGACCTCGGGCTGGCTGGGGGAGACCAGGTAGGGGAAGGCCGGTGCCGGGACGGTGCTGTCGCCCTGGGCGCCGGTGGTCGGGACCGCCAGCGGTTCCGCCGAGTCCAGGTCGACGGTGAAGGCGGCCGGGACGACACCCCCTCCGCAGCCGACGCCCATGTTGTAGGCGGACCAGTGCGGGGCGGGGCCCGAGTGCCGGGCGTGCACGTAGAGGTGGTGCAGGATGACGGGCTGGCCGCCGGTCCCCTGCACGGTGATCTCCAGGCGCAGGTGTCCGGCGGGGAGCGCACCCAGCGTGGCGGCCCAGTTCTGGCTCTGGTCGGGGTCCGGAGGCGGGGGCACAGCGGCAGGTGATTTCGGGGCGAGGTACCAGCGACCGCAGGGGTCGTCCCAGTTGTTGTCGAGGACGCTGATCTGCAACGGCGCTGCGGTGGCGGCCTGGCTGCCCGCCGCGCGGGAGGAGGCCCCGGACGCCGAAGCCGTCGCGGGAGCCGTCGCCGAGGCCGACACGGACGTCGTCGCGGACGCCGTGGCGGTGCTGCTCGACCCGGGACCGGACGGGGTCCCCCGGGGAAGTCCCGAAGTAGCGCCGGTGGCGGACCTCGTGTCGGAAGTCGCGGCTGCCACCGGGTGCTGTGGCCGACCCGGTGTCAGGAGCGGGAGGCACAGGGCCGCCATGGCTCCCAGGGCTGCGGTGCCGACCATCCAGGGACGGGGTTGCCGGCGGCGGGAACCACCGGCCACCGGTCCGGGGCCGAAGGCCGCGACCAGCGTCTCCTGCCGCAGGCCTGCTCCGCTCGCGGGCGCCGGGCCGGACGGACAGGAGGGGAGGTCGTCGGGGGAGCCGACAGGGGAGTCGTCAGGCTCGGCCGCCGCTCCGGCGGACCTCCGGGCCTCTCGGCGGCGCGAGGCGTCGGCCAGGAGCCAGCTGCGGTGCAGGTCCAGCAACTCCTCCGGCGCCGCTCCGCACAGCCTGGCGAAGCGCTCCACCGGGCCGTACTCGGCCGGCACCGCCGTGCCGTGGCAGTACCGGTGCAGGGTGGAGGTGCTGACGTGCAGCCGGCCGGCGAGCCGGCCGTAGCTCTTGCCCGAACGCTCCTTCAGCATCCGCAGCAGAGCCGCGAACTCCTCTGTCTCGGCCGTCATCGACTGTCCCCGCATTCCGCTCCCGCGTTCCAGGCTCGGGCATCCCCGCAGTTCACAGCCGCTGGGATCGTTCCAGCGTCCCGTACCCGAAGCAGGAGACGCTCCTGGGACGGGAACCGTTGCAGGGTGGTCGCAGCGCAGCCCGAAGTGCCCGAGGGCCGGCTGCGCAGCCAACCGTCGTCACACCTGTCCCAGGAGCCACCATGCGTTTTCCGCACCGCGCCGTCGCCCGCGCCACCGTCCGCACCGCTGCCGCGGCCGCAACCCTTGTCGCCTCCCTGGGAGCCTCGGTGGCCCTGGCCGCGCCCTCCGGCGCGGCGGTCGTCCAGCACCCGGCGAAGCCGGTCACGTCCCTGGCGAGCTGCACCGGAGCCACCGTCAAGGTCACCGTCCGCACCGAGCCCGGACAGCGACTCCTGCTCACCGCCACCAACACCGGCAGGGGCACCTGCCTCGCCTACGGATATCCGTACCTGGGCTTCGGGGACCCCCAGGCCCCGGCCGGCTTCATCGCGGCGAGCATCCCCCAGGCAGTGGTCACCCTCTCGCCCGGCGAGGCGGCCTACGCCCTCGTGCACACCACCAGCACGGGTGGCCAGTACCCCTACACCGCCCACACCCTCAGCATCGACTTCGCCAACCGCGACCAGCGCGGCTCGGTCGGCCCGACCGCCCACGCCGCTCTCCCCGCAGCGGGGGTCCGGGTCGACGACACGGTCCGCACCACCTACTGGCAGTCCACCGCCGCCCTGGCTCTGCGCTGGTAGCCACCTCCCGCCCGCGCGCTCCAAACGGTCGGGCCGCACGCGCCGTTCCAGGACGCGGGCGGCCCGACTGCGATGCGGACCGGCAACTCCGGGCCTGCCCACCATTCAGTCCGCCCCCAGGGTTAGTGGGAGCGGCAAGGGGGTGCCGCAGTGGTATCCGGCGGCGGCCATGCACGGCGACCACCGGGCGAAGAGGACCAGGACACGGGGTCCGCCTGAGGGCCCTGGTAGGCGTTGTCCTGGACGTCACCGATCAGCGTCCCGGACCGCTGCCACCGGAGCCATGGGTCTGGCTGCCGATCCCCGCCTCGGACAGCCGGCCGGATGCCATGGCCCGGCAGCCGCCGGGCGGCACCGCTTTGTGGTCGTAGGAGGAGACTGCTCCGACGAGTACGCCCCCGCCGACCATAGGCATTTTGGCCGGCGCCGTCATGCCCGGAAGCCAGTGCGCAGACTTCGCTCAGGTCAGTCCCGAGGCTCCCCCTGTATAGGAAAGCCTTAACCGGGCAGGCGCGGACTATGGCAACCACACCCCGAACGGACCGCTCCGCCGCCGCTGTTCAGCCAGCCCAACGTTGGGGAACCGGAATGTTCCTCGCCGCCTTGTGGGTCGTCGTACTCGTCGGGAGCGCGTACCTGGTCTGGTTGGTGGCAGGGCGGTAGGTCCCACGGGATTCGGTCGGCGCCGCACCGCCGAGCCCTCACGGGCCGCCAGGGCGGCCGGTACGGCTCCTGCGGATCTCGACGAGGCCGGGCTGCCTTCGTGGCGGCGGTCACCCCCAGCCCAAGGCAGTTGGGCCAACGGCGAGGACGCCTGGACCCCCATTCGCGCCGTCCGTGCCGACGTGCCGCCGGCAGTCCCCAGCCTCCGGCCGACCTGACCGAGGCCGTCCGGACCTACGGGCTGCGGCGCTCGTTCGTGCAGAGTTACAACAGGTCTGCTCCGCCGTCACCAGACCCTGGTTGGCTACGTGTTCTCCTGCCGCTGGGAGAGCTGGTTCGCCCGGCCACCGGCACCAGAGCCCGCGGTCGACCCCTGGACCGCCCACCAAAGCCACCGCAAACGGAGACCGCCTGCTGTCGCGGCGGCTTCGGCGGGCCTGTCGCCCTGTGGAGGGGAGTTCGAGGCTTGAGTCGCGCGGGCGGTGCGCGACACGGTCCGGGAGCAGCCACGGCCGGCGTCGGTCGACGGCGCTCAACTGCCGTCAGGGCCGGGGCGATATCTGCCATGCTGGGGCCGATATGTTTGTATGAGCACGATGGTTGAACTGGAGATGTACGTGTACCGACGTCGTACCCGCACCGCCCGGGGGGCCCTGGTCGGAGCAGTGCTGGCCGGCACCCTCGCCTCGGTCCTGGCGACCGGGGCCCCGGCCGACGCGGCCGTGGTCAAGAAGCCCGCAGCCCCGGCGCCGACCCCGGCTCCCAACCTCACCGCGTTGCGCACGGCGCTGCAGGGTGTCGTCAACTCCGGTGCGCCGGGCGTCTTCGCCCAGGTGCAGGACGGATTCGGGAAGAAGAGCTACACCGTCAGCGTGGGCTCCGGCGACATCGCGACCAAGGCCGCGGTCAACCCGAGCGGCGAGTTCCGTGTCGGCAGCATCACCAAGGACTTCACTGCGGTGCTGGTCCTCCAGCTGGTCGCGCAGAAGAAGGTCAACCTCGACGCGGTGGCCAGCGAGTACCTCCCGGCCGGTCTGCTGCCGAAGGGCTCGCCGATCACCGTCCGGGAGCTGCTGAACCACACCAGCGGCCTCTACGACTACACCAACGACCTGCTGGTCGGCGACACAGTCACCGGATACGAGGGCTTCCGCTACAAGACCTACCAGCCGACCGCGCTGGTCGCGGACGCGGTCGGGCACGGCCAGCAGTTCACGCCCGGCAGCGAGTACAGCTACTCCAACACCAACTTCGTGGTTCTCGGCCTGCTGGTCGAGCACGTGACCGGGCTTCCCTACGCCACGGTGCTGAAGCAGCGCATCCTCACCCCGCTGCACCTGAACCACACCTACTTCGTGGTGCCGCAGGTCAGCATCCCGGGTACGCACTCCATCGGCTACCTGACCCAGGACGACGCCACCAAGCCGCTGTTTGACGCGACCAACCAGACCGCGTCCTGGCTCTGGACCGCCGGGGCGCTGATCTCCACCACGTCGGACCTCGACACCTACCTGCGCGCCCTCACCACCGGGCAGCTGCTCCCGGCGGCCGAGCTGGCCCAGATGGAGAACACCGAGTTCGTCAACTCGACCACCCGCTACGGCCTCGGCCTGCGCGAGTACGAACTCCCCTGCGGGGTCGACGTGTACGGCCACGACGGGATCATCGAGGGCTACCAGACCTACGCCTACTCCACCAAGAACGGCTCGCGTCAGGTCACCATCTCGGCGAACGCGTCCAACAACATGAACATCTACGCCGCCGAACTGCTGGCTCTCACGCCGGTGTTCTGCGGGACTCCGGCCACCCCCGCCGCGAAGAAGCTGGCAGTCGCCAACGCGGTGAAGGTCGCCAAGGAGGAGAACGCCGGTTAGCCGTACCCGGCACCGGCTGCCCGTCCGTTGCGGACGGGCAGCCGGTGCCGGTCGCCGTCAGCTCGCGGCGCCCGCCGAGCCGGTAGACCGGTGCCGCGAAGTGATGACGGCACCGGGCCGGAACTACGCCGGCGAGCACGAGTACCGAAGGACTCGGTCAGGGACCGGAGCCCAGCCTCTTTCGGATCGCGCTCCATCCCGACGGGCTGGCGGGGCGCAGCAGCAACGTCGCCGACTGGTCGCCCTACCTGCTGCGCAACCTTGAGCTGACCGCCGCGCGCACCGACGACGCCGCACTTCGGCGGCTGGCTGACGAGGCGCGGGCCTGGCCCGGACTGCCGCCCCACACCTCATGGTCCCTGCTCCCGGACGGCGATCCCGTCCAGCCGGTCGTCACGTGGAAGGCGACCACGGGAGGCCGCGAACTCGCCTTCTTCACGATGATGAGCACGTTCGGCACGCCTCTCGACACCACGCTCTTCGAGCTCACCGTCGAGATGTTCTTCCCGGCCGACGCGGCGACCAGGAAGGTACTCCAGGAGTGGGCCGGCACCGGAGCCTGAGCCGGCTCCGGAGGCCCCGCTGCCAGAGCACCCACCGCGTGGCGTCAGTTCGGCAGACAGCGACGAGGCCGCTTCGGGGGACCCGCCGACCGGGAAGGCGATAGCCCGCCCCAACCCCAGCCAGAAGCCCGGGACAGCAGGTCGGCAGGTCGGCAGGTCGGCCCCGCTGCGGCTGCCGACGGGCCGTGCACCGATCCGACCAGGGGCCAGCGCTAACCCTGCCCCAGGAAATCTCGCATGTCGGCCGCCACGGCTGTCATCTCCTCGCCGCCCTCGACGACGGTCGACACGGTCGCCTCCCACCCGTTGCCGAAAACGTCCGAGCGCAGGGTCCAGCCCAGGCAGACATACCCACCCGAGCCGAAAGTTGCCGTCACGACCAGGTGGTTGTTCGTCCAGACCCGCGTGCCCTCCCAACCGCGGAAGTCCCGCGCGAGGCCGTCGAAGAACTCACCCATGCTGTCCCAGACGGTGACGAATACGGAGTCGAGCAGGGCGTGCAGTCCGCCATCCATGACCTCGACACTGAAGGCGAGCTCGTACCCGTCGGACCGGGCCCAGTTGAACAAGCGGACGGAAGCAGCCGAGGAACCCCCAGCCGCCCGAACCACCAGCTCGACCTGCCCATCAACTACCTCAATCAGGCTCACCCCCGAAGCCTACGGGCGAGGCAAGGGCCAGTCACGACCCTGCCCTCGCCCAGCGCGAGAGCCGGTGGCACGACCGGTTGAACCGTCCGTTGCCGGATGGTTCCGGTAGGAACTGTTCATAAGAAGGCATTGGTAATGAAAGGGTAAGAGCTGTATATAATGCGCACCTTGGATGCTGTCGAGCGGCGCTGAGGGCCCGGTGTCGGGCATGGACGGGAGAGGCGGCGGCATGAGTGCGACGGTGAACGAGGACGCGTCCGGGACACCATGCGAGGCCTCGAACGAAGGCGCAACCCCGGCACGGGACCATTCACCTGAGACCGGCGGCGGCCGACGGCTGGGCTGGGTCGGGTACGCGTTGGTCGTCGTCGCCTATCTGGCCATCATCCAGGGGCTCGGCGCAGCCATCCACGTCGGCAACGGGGGATCCAAGAGTCAGTTTCCGACGACGGACTCGATGGTCCACAATGCGCTTATCCCCATCGGTGCCTCGATCGTGTTCGTCATCGCGGTGATCACCTGGCTCAGGTGGTGGCCCGATGTCTTCCGCTACCGTGCGCCCGTGCAGCGCTGGGTGCGCCTGGTACCGATCTCCATGCTCGTGGTGGCGGTCGCGGGAATCAACTACGGGCACCTCGCCCACCAGCAGACCTCACTGGTGCTGTGCCTGATCGTGCTCGGGATCTTCGTCGGGGTCGGCGAGGAGCTGATGTTCCGCGGCATCGGCGTCCAGGTCTTCCGCAAGGCCGGCATCAGCGAGACCAGGACTGCGCTCTTCTCCTCGATCATCTTCGGGCTGGTTCATGTCAGCAACGCGATCAGCGCCGGACCCCAGGCCATCCTCCAAGCCATGATCGTGGCGACCTCCGGCTTCTTCTTCTACCTGTGCCTGCGCGTCGGGGGAGTGATCCTGCTGCCGATGCTCGTCCACGGGTTGTGGGACACCAGCCTGATCTCCAACCTCGTCGGCCCCACGCCCGGCGTCTCGCTCGGCATGGTGCTGCTCATCCTGCTCCAGGTCGTCCTCATCGTCGTCCTGTTGGTCCGCCGCCACCGGATCAACCCCGCCAACCGGCTCCAGGCCACCCCGCAGTAGAAGGTCCAGACTGCGTTGGGCGGCTCAGCTCGATCCCCGGCCGACAGATGGGCGGCGGCGACGTTCCGCCGCCCACGTCAAGGAGCGCGAATCGTCGCTGACCCGCAGGACCGGTGCACCCGCAACTCGCCGTGGACGGGGCCGCCGCAACGCCGACCCGCGCCACCACCCAGTGCCCTGCCTTCAGGTATGGCTGACTTGTTGCCAACCACTGATCAGCGATTCCGGCTCGCGGTCGTCCTGCCAGTGATGTTGCCTCCGAGTCGCTCCACCCTCCGGATGCCCTGGTTCTCCGACGGGGCGAGTTCGGCGATGAAGTCCTCGTCCTCCTCGCTCTGGTCGTCGACGTCCTGCGGATCCTCGCTCCACAGCAGGTGCAGGTGCCTGTCACCGGCCACCTGCTGGAAGTCCGCAGTCGCCGTCTGGCACCACGTCTCTCCTTCCAGTGGCTCGTAGGCGCCCTCGGCAAGCCCGCTGCGGACGAAGAAGGACTGCCTTCGGCACGCGAGCGAGGCTCCTCCTCCACCTTTGGCCCGGTGGCTGCGCCGTGGGGTCGTCCCCGTGGACGAAGCCGGTCAGCGGGCGACGGAGACGGCGAAGGGCTGGAAGCCGTGCCTGCGCAGGATGTGGGGGACCAGCAGGATCATGGCCTCGGTGGCGCGGGCGGTCGTGATGCCGCCGAGGTCCTCGATCCAGGCGGATTGCCAGCCCAGGTCGCCGAGCAGGTCGACGACCGTCTTCTTGGCGTTCTCGTCGTTGCCGGAGAGGTAGGCGGTCGGCGGGGTGGCCAGGGACCCGGGGGCCGTCATGACCGTGAACAGCATGGTGTTGAGGGTCTTCACCACACGGGTGCCGGGCAGGGCGGCCTGGAGTTGTTCGGCGAGGCTGCTGCCCGGGTAGCACAACTCGCCGGGCAGTCCGTCGTCAGCGTCGCGAGTCGCGTTGGAGACGTCGACGAGGATCTTTCCGGTGAGCTGGGCGTGCAGGTCGGTGAGGCGTCCGAGGGCGGTGCGGCCGGGCGTCGCGTTGATCACGATGTCCGAGGTGCCGGCAGTGGTGCGCTGGTCGGCGAAGCGGATGCGGGGGTCGATTCCGGCGGCGCGGGCGGCGGTCTCCTCCTCCGGGCGCTGGTAGCTGAGGGTGACGTGGTGTCCGGTCGCGGCGAGCTTGCGGGCGAGGTTGCCGCCGACGCGGCCGGCGCCGAGGATTCCGATGCTGGTCATGCTGATGCTCCTTGGGTTCTCGTGCGGGATGAGCAGGTGCGGAGGGCCGGAATCCGGTCAGGCGATCGGGGACAGGACCTTCAGAGCGGCGCGGTGGATGCCGGGGGCGGCGGCCAGGAAGTTCCGGCCGGCCAGGCTCCACGGTTCGCCGTCCAGGTCGGTGACGACACCCCCGGCCTCGGCGACCAGGAGGGCGCCGGCGACCAGTCCGGAGCGCACGTCGGAGAACTGCCAGAACGCCTCCATGCGCCCGGCTGCGACGTGGATGAGTTGCAACGTGGCGGGGACCGAGACGCGTACGACGAGGCCGTTGACGAGCATGGCGGTGACCGAGTCGCCGATCCGGCGCAAGGTGCGCCCGTCCTCGCCGGGCCTGGCCTGGCCGGTGCCGATCAGGGCGGCTCCCAGGTCGGTCTTGGCGGACACGTTGAGGCGCCGTCCGTTGAGACGGGCGCCGCCTCCGGCGGTCGCGGTGTAGGTGTCGCCGGTCAGCGGCAGGTGGACGACGGTGAGGACGGGCCGGTTGTCCCGGACCAGCGTGGCGGTGACGGCCCAGTCCGGCATGGCGTGGACGTGGTTGATGTTGCCCTCGGCCGGGTCGACGACCCACCATTCCCCCTGCGGGAGCGCGCCGCCGGCCAACTCGTCCTCGGCCCACATCGATCCGGGCCGGGCCCGCAGCAGGGGTTCGCGCAGCACGGCCAGGACGGCGTCGTCGTTGGCGTGGATCTCCTCGACGACCTCGCTCAGCTCCACGCCCCGGGCGTGCTGGGTGTAGCGGTCGAGCAGCGTCGCGCCGGCGGCCGTCACCGCGGCGGCCACCTCGGGCATGAGCGTGGATTCAGCGGCGAAGGACATGGCTGAGGACATGGTCGGCTCCCTGGATCAGATCGATGCGGGGGGTTGTCCGCGCCCGCACCTCGACGGTAGGCAGGCTGACGATTAACAGCAAGTGCATGCTTTGCACTTGTAGAGTTACTGCCATGCAACTGGATTTGAACCTGCTCACGGCCCTGGATGCGCTGCTGGAAGAGGGCAGCGTGGCCGGTGCAGCGGCCCGCCTCCATGTCACCGCGCCGGCGATGAGCCGCTCACTGGGCCGCATCCGCAAGGCCACCGGAGACCAGATCCTGGTCCGCACCGGCCGCAGCATGGTCCCCACCGCGCACGCCCAGGCGATCCGGGCACAGGTCCACGACCTCGTCCAGCAGGCGCAGCAACTGCTGTCCCCGGAGCAGGACGTGGACCTGGCCACACTGGAGCGGGTGTTCACGGTGCGCTGGCACGACGCCCTCACGGCGGCCTGCGGCCCGGCCCTGATCACCGCCGTCCACCGTCAGGCCCCCGGCGTCCGGCTCCGCCTCCCCGCCGAGCCCGGATCGGACACCCCGGAACTGCGCCGGGGCGAGGTCGACCTCGAATCCAGCTCCACCCGGCCGACGCTGCCCGGTATCCGTTGCCGCCTCGTCGGCGAGGACAGGCTGGTCGTCGCCGTCCGACCCGGCCACCCGCTTGCCGACGGTCCTGTGAGCGCCGACCGTTACGCGGCCGCGGAACACGTCACCGTCTCGCGGCGCGGACGCCTGCGCGACCCGGTCGACGACGTGCTGGCCGGGCACGGCCTCGACCGCCGCGTGGTCGCCGCCGGCCTGACCACCGACACCGCGCTCCAACTCGCCCTCCACTCAGACCTGGTGGTGTCCCTGCCGGACGCGGTGACCCGCGCGGCCAGGGACCGACTGGGCCTGCTCACACTGCCACTGCCGGTGCAGATGCCCGCCATCCCGCTCCACCTGGTGTGGCACCAGCGGTACGACAACGACCACGCCCACACCTGGCTGCGCGAGCTGGCCACCCAGACCGTCCAGGCGCTCTTCCGGCCGTGAGAACCCCGACGCTGCCTCACTCCTGCGGATTGAGCGTCCAACGCCTCCCCTTGGGCCCTTGCCCGGCCGGTCGGCCGGTCAGCGGGTCAGCGGGTCTTCGCGGGCTTGGGCAGGTGTCCGGTGAGCACTGTTCGGCGTTGGCGCGACCGGTGCCGGCGAAACGCAAGGCGCAGGACGAGGGACCACAGGGTCAGCGCGAGTCCGAGGGTTCCTGCTGCGAGAAGGGCGAGTGACTCGATCCAGTCGTCCCCGCCGCCCACCGGGTCGACGGTGTTCGGCGCTCCTGCGCCCCGGTGTCCACGGCGGGGAGGCGGGTGCCGACGGTCACCTCGGAGTCTGCGCCGTCGTCCTTGACGTCCCGTTTGGCGGTGCCGGCAGCGGTCGGGGTGAAGGTGTCGACCCAGTCGCAGGTCCTGGCGCAGTTGTTGCCCGTCGCTGTCCAGGTGCCTCGGGTGCCGTGGCCTTCGTGCGCGGCCCAGGCAGGTGCGATGTCGACTCCGCCGAGAACGAAGCACAGGATGCAGCCGAGGAGCGCGGTGACGGCTGCGCCGAGGTGGTCGCCGAAGGAGTACGGGCTGGATGCAGCGGGTGCTGCCGAAGGCCGCCTGCGTCTGCGCTTCCGGCCCATCGCTTCTGCCTGCACCTTCTGGGGCACCGAACGGCCGGCACGAGCGAGCCGACTGGGCATCATGACACAGCCGCTCACGGCGACAGCGCCGTCGCGAAGGGCTGGTCCGTCCGTCGGGTTGGTCAGGTGGAGGCGAGCATGACGGCGAGGACCAGGAAGGCCAGGCTGACGGTGATGCCGTAGGTGAGGGTGCCGAGGGTGCTCAGGGCCGACCGCCACCACGGCAGCGTTCCGGTGTCCAGGATCCGGCGGGTACGTCGGGTGATACGGGGGGCGGGTGTCTCGGGGTTCCTCGCCTGGCGTTTGAGCGCTGTCTTCACGAAGGGGTGGTCGTGGGGGTCGGTCAGGCCGAGCCTGACGCCGTGGCGGTCTTTGACGACCAGGACCTCGACAGGCGCTTTGCACCACTGGGGGATGCGGAAGCTGGAGACGCGTCTGATCTGGTGCAGGTCGATGGTGCGTTCGCCGGTGGAGGTCCGGGCTGTGATCCGGCCGGCGGCGGTGTGCCGGATCGGTCCGGTGGCCTTGCAGCGCGCGGGGAAGGCGGCGGCGAGTAGCCCGGCGAAGATCGACACCGGGCCGATCAGAACCGGAGGGTTCGGGTCGGGCCGCACGATGAGCGCGATCCCGAACTCGGCCGCCAGCAGCCCGACCGCCCACGCGGCCCCGCTGCGGCGCGAACGCCGAAGTGCCACCTCAGCCGGTATGCCCTGGTCTTCCATGCCGCGTGAGCCTAGCGAAGTGACAAGCCGCCCTCCGCATCGGGGGGACGGAACGGGCAGGAGCACCGACGGTGGAGCGGACCCGCCCGTGGCCGCCTAGGATCGTGGTCATGCCACAGAGCACGGGGCAGGACGGTCAGTCCGCAGGAGCGATGTACGAGCGCGGATGGGGGCTGGTCTGGCACAGTCCCCGTTCGGACGAGGCCGGCCGGCTGGTGCTGGACAACCCGGTGCGTCAAGGGCTGGACCTGGTGCGCCGAGCAGCGGAACTGGGCCATCGCGAGGCCCTCGACGACTACGCCGACTTCCTCTGGCACCGGCTGCGCCACGACGCGCGCACCGACCTCGCCGAGGAGTGCGTCGCCTGGCTCCGGGACCTGCCTGACCGTCAGCCGGAGCTCCGGGCCCCGGCGTGGTTCTGGCTGGCCGAGTTCGCCTTCGCCATGGGCGACCCGACGGGCGCGCGTCGGCTCTACCACGCCGCGGCCGATCGGGGCGACCAACGAGCCCGTACCCACCTGGACGAACTGCTCGCCGATGGCCGACCGGCCTGCTTCGCTCCGGACGCGTTCACGCAGGAGAGGTAGCTGGGCCTGGGCGCAGGAGAGGACACGAGCGCAGTTCTTCGACGTCCACAGCAGAGTCGAGAAGTGGGTGGTGCGGAGGGCGTTGGCCGGGGCGGGGGAGAACTGCAGGGCCCGGCTCGCAGGCGGACCCAGGTCGCCCATCGGTGCCTCGCCGTTGTCCCAGAGCGCGTCCGAACCGCCCTTGGCCTGCGGGTACCAGCGCATGACCAGGTGGTTCCAGGGGCCACCCCGGATGTGCCAGCAGGTGACCGACACACAGGTCTACCGCTCGCGGGGAGCCCCGGTCCAGCCGCGCAGCCTCACATCCGGGCTCTCAGTACGTCGACCTCACAGCCCGGCGCGAACGGGTCGAAGCCGTGCTCGATCAGCCAGCGAACTGCCAGCAGGCTCCGCAACGACCACCACGCGTGGATCACGTCGAGGTCGATGGCGGTGCCGTAGCCGGCGATGACGTCTCCGAGATGTTCCTCGTGTCCGAGCGTGAAGGTGGCGAGGTCGTACAGGGCGTCGCCCTGGCCCGCCTCGGACCAGTCGATGATGCCGGTGACCTCGTCGCCGTCGACGAAGACGTGTGCGATCTGCAGGTCGCCGTGTGTGAACGCCGGAGTCCACGGCCGGAGCGCGGCCTCCGCGACCTGGCGGTTGCGGGTGACCAGGTCAGCGGGCAGGACACCGTTCGTCACGAGCAGGGCGCACTCGTCGTCGAGTTCCGCCGCCAGCGCGACGGTGCTCCGCCCGGCCCGGCCCAGGCGGGGCGGCAGCGGTGCTTCGTGCAGCTTCCGGATCGCGGCGCCCGCTGCGGCCCAGGCCGCCGGCGACCCGGTCGACGGCCCGCCGAGGCGCCCAAGCGTCGTACCCGGGAGCGCGGCGATCGCGAGCACCGGCGGCTTGCGCCACAGGACCTTCGGGGTGGGGACCGGCGCCAGGGACATCGCCTCGACCTCGACGTCGATGCGCGCCTGATCGGCGTCCACCTTCAGGAACACGTCACCGACGCACAGAGTCGCGCGCTCGGAATGGGCGACGACGATTTTGACCTCATCCATGGGCGACCAGTATCCCGGGGACGAACGCCGACGTCGCCCGGTTTGTCACCTGCGATTGCGCGGCTGACCACGTCCCGCTTCCCGGTGGCCTCCTGTGTCTCCGAGCGCCGTCGTCGTCACCCCGGACGCCTGCGCGTTCCGGACCGGGCGGCGCTCGCGGGCCGATCTGCAGGGGATCTGTGATTTCCACTCCGATCGGAAGTCCGTGATGCCGCCCCGGAGCGTTGTCGGAGTCGGGGTAGCGTGCTGCGGTGACCGAGCTCTACTTCGTTGACCTGGCTTTCGTGAACTTCCGGGACCATCCGTTCCCCGAGGGAGGCGGCCACAGCTGTCGCTGGATCGACTTGAAGTCCTTTCGCTTCGCGCAAGGCAGTCGGGATGTCGACTTGCTGGTCGCTGTCGTTGCCCACGAGCAGTTCCGTGATGACTACGCAGGAGGTGGCGTCGATCGCGGCGGTACTCGCCACGGCCCCTACTGGCTCCGCACCGTCAGCTCCAACGCCTACCAACCAGTCACGCACACAGAGGCTGCGCAGGTGCTGAGGCGGTGGGCGAACCAGCACGGTGACCTTCCGGACTCGCTGGAGACCGCACTCGAAGCCTCACTCTTCACGACGGTGACCTCGGCCAGTCGTCTCTACCGTCTCCGGGACCTGGGCACTGCCGCCTTCCATGATTGGGGCGGGATTCACATCGACTTCCACGAGTTCGTCGCCATCGACGACGATCGGCAGACCCTGACTCTCCTCGTCGCGGCCGACGACTGATCAGGTGACCGTCCGACAACTCAAGGAGGTGTGAGGATGCGGATCCGGAGGAGCCGGAACGAGACCCTGCCGAACATGTCCGCATGAGCATCTCGGCCCTGTTGACGTGGCCCTCGACCCTTCCGGAGCTCCATTCCAGAGTGCGGGGCGAGGGAGGCCGGCAGCGACCTGAGCCGGGACGGACCCCGGTTTCAGCAGGTGTTCGGAACTACGCCGGCTTGCCCTCTTCGTCCATGACCGGGCAGAAGGGATGCCCAGCGGGATCAGTGAGGACCCGCCACCACTTGCCCTCTCCCGGCTGGTGATCAGGCTTGCGTGCGCCCAGCGCCAGCAACTGGGCCTCGGCCTCGTCGAAGTCCGGCACCACGAAGTCGAGGTGGAACTGCTGCGGAACTGTCTGGTCGGGCCATTGGGGGCGCCCGGTACTGCGGCTACCGCGCCGTCCGTACCCTCGGCCGGCAACCGGGTGACACCGCGATCACCTCGAATCCCGGCCCTGCGCCGGTCACCTCCGCGCCGTACTCGGCAACCGTGATCCTCCCGCGGCGCGCCGACTGACGGCCTCAGGCACGCACCGCACGGCAGCGATGCCCGCCTCGGTGTTGCGACGTTGCGGCCGGGGTCGGGGCGCTGCTCCGTGGTCGTGGCGTCACGGCTCGACACGAGAAAATCTATCGTGGCTGGAGTAGACATTCGTGGATCCATGCGGTTAGGGTTTCTCTCGTAGCCAAGGAAGTCAGTGGGGCGCGGCAGACACGAACTGCCGCGCGAGGTGTACGGAACGGCAGGGGAGTCACGGGGCCGATGTCTTCGTCGGTGGTCCCGGGGCTGGCTGCCGGGCCGGGCGGCCCAGGGCCGCAGTAGTACGCATGTGCTGGAAGCAGTATCCGTAGGGCCCCTTATGTCGCATGACAACGATCAACGGAAAGGAGCGCCATCGGGACCGCCCGCACGGCCCTCCGGGTCGGGCAGGCACTGGACGCCGACTGAAGGACCGCAGGTCCCAGGTCACGCAGCGGCGAGTCCCGCACCCCTCTCAATCCCCCGTGTTGAGGTGCGGACAGGTAGGGCCGGTGAAGGTTTGCCGGTTGATGGTGTGTCTTATCCCCATTGGGGCCCTGGAGCCGGTAGGCGCCAGGGCCCCTCGACGCGTGTTCCAAGACAACGAGGTGACGTGGTACCGAACGCACTCGAAGAAGCCCTACGGCTCAACGAAGAGCTCCGGGCAGTGCGGCAGGATCAGGGGCCACGTCCCTAGCCAGACTGGCACTGCATCATGACCTGACCCGGTCGAGAAGCCACGGAAGCCAGCGGATCCCGGCCGCTGGACCGCTGGCTTTGCGAGGAACCGCCCAGAGGGTGAGGGCAGCCGGACCGCGTCGCGTCCGGCTGACCGACGTGGACCTCGACCGCTATGCCCGAGCCTGGTTGGGGGCCATCGCCAAGGAGCGCCGCAAGCTCGAACGTCCCACGCGTGCAGGCGATCCCTGGAAACTTGCCCTCTTCCCCAGTCATGACTCATTTCGCCCGTCGGTGGGCTTGTCCCAGATGAGCGAATAGCGCCACAGCAGATGGCGACGGAAGTGGCAGCCGGGCAGCAGTCGCTTCGCCTCTTCGTGAACCTCGCCCCAGGCCATGGTCGGCATCCGGACGGGCATGCCGTCCGGGTCGGTCTTGCCCCCGTGGCGGCGGGCGTTGAACCGCGCGGCCGGGACTCCCGCGCCGCTGATGATCCAGTCCTGCGGCGTCCGGTTGCGGGCCAAGCCGATGATCACCAGACGTCCGCCAGGCGCGAGCAGTTGAATCATGGCCTCGACCGCCCGTTCGAACTCGACGTGATGAACTACCGCCACGGCGCAGACGAAGTCATATGCACCTGCGGCAAGCGGACCGCACGAAGCTCCGCCGAGGAAGTCCGCCTCCAGGAAGGTCACTCCGCTCAGACCTGCGCTGCGTTCACGGGCCAGCCGGATCATCTCGCCGGAGCTGTCCACACCGGTCACTGACTGGGCTTGCCGGGCCAGCTTGCGCACCAGCAGTCCCTCGCCGCATCCCACGTCCAATGCTGTACGGCAACCGTCCGGCACGGCGTCCAGCACGAGCGGGTGGTAGTGAACGTTGTGGTTCCAGTAGCCCGAGGTCATCGCTCCACCGTATGTCGTACAGCGTCGGCGTCGGTTTCGAGGGCGACGGTCCGAAAGTCGGATGCAACCCGTCGCGGAGCTCAGGCGTATAGGTCTCGAATGCACAACTCGTCCTGGACATCAGTGAAATGAGGATCATGAAGCTGGCACGCACCACCGGACTCGCCGTCGCCATGGCGGCCGCCGCTGCGGCTGCTTTCGCCCTGCCGGCGACGGCCGACGCATCCACGATGCGCCCCGATGGCTTTCCGTTCCCGTACCCGTGCGGTGTGAACACGTCGGACTTCAAGTACGCCCCCGGCACCACCTATGGCTCGGGTACCGCGGACTGCGTGGGGAACTACGCGTACGAGTTGGTCAATCAGGGCGACGGCAATCTCGTCATCTACTCGGACGTCAACGGCGCCAATCCCACCCAGGCGATCTGGGCAAGCAACACCGACGTGGGCGCCGCCGCGTACGACGTCATGCAGACCGACGGGAACTTCGTCGTCTACCGGCAGAGCAACCAGACACCGCTGTGGTCCACGAAGACGAACGGGCACTCCGGCGCCTACCTGTGCTTCCAGCTCGACGGTAATCTGGTTGTCTACGCGGCCGGTGGCAACTGCTCGGGCACGGCCCTGTGGTCCAGCCGGACCTGACGGGACCAACGCTGCGGCCCCGGTCGTAGACGGCCTGTTGCCGGGGCTGTCGGCTGGGGACCGCAGTGCTCCGGGCGGGGCGCATTCCGACGTGGGTGCGGCGCGGTGCGGTGCGGTGCGGTGCGTTGCGTTGCGGTTCGGTGAGGGCGGCGTTTACGGCGGCACGGATACATCAAGTGCGGTCCCTCCCGCCGAAGCCGAAGCCGAAGGCGGGGCCGGGGCTGGCGACTTCCGCGCCGTCCTGGCCGTCGTGGTCGGCAGCCCCTGTGCGCCTCGTAGCGATGGTCGTCGTCGCCGACCGGCTCGGGCTGCGTCGGTGCAATCGGAGCGGTGACTGTCACCCGACGCGTGAGCCCGGTTGCGCGGTCGGCCTCGTGACAGGCGGGCTGGTGCTGATGGAACCCGACTCGCCACAACGGCGGGTCCTCCGGACCCGCCGTGTGGCTCAGGCGCGGCAGCAACCGTGATGCTCGGACGGCATCACAGGCGCCGGAACAGGTCTTGGACGCCGGCACCGGCGCCGGCGCAGGCTGAAAGCGAACCCGAAACGAGAGGAACAACGTCATGAGGGTCTTTGTCACCGGCGGCTCCGGCTACATCGGCAAGGCGACCATCGGCGCGCTGACACGGCACGGCCACAGCGTGCGCGCCCTGGCCCGCAACGAGCACGCTGCCCGGACCGTACGGACGCACGGGGCGGATCCGGTCACGGGCAGCCTGGCTGACCTGGACGTGCTCAATGAGGCGGCAGCGCAGGCCGAAGCCGTCATTCACCTCGCCCAGGCGGCCACCGGCGCGGAGGATCTCGCCGCCGCCGACGCGATGCAGGACGGTATCGGCGCCGGCCCCTATGTGCACACCGGCGGTACCTGGGTCTACGGCGACACCGACGGCGTCGTCGACGAGGACGCCCCGTGGAATCCACCGGCCCTCGTCGCCTGGCGCCGCCCCGTCGAGGATGCCGTCCTCGCCCGCGCCGCGCGCGGAGGTCGTCCTGTCGTGGTCCGGCCCGGCCTGCTGTACGGCGGCGAGAACCGGCTCATCGATGCCTTCTTCACCCGTCCGGGCATGGTGGCGGGCGTCATCGCCTACATCGGAGACGGTTCGCAGCACTGGGCTCTGGTCCACGTCGACGACCTCGCGGAACTGTACGTGGCCGCGCTGCGGGCCCGGCCCGGCGCCGTCTACGCCGGCGTCGGGGGAGTCGATCCCACGGCCCGGGAGTGCGCTGAAGCCATCAGCCGGGGAGCGGGTCTCGGCGGCAAGACCGTCTCCATCACTCTGGAGGAGGCACGCGCGGCCATGGGCGCCGTCGCCGACGCCTTCGCCCTGGACCAGCAGTTCACTCCGGCCCGCGCGCGCGATCAGCTCGGCTGGACCCCGACGCACACCGACCCCCTGTCCCTCCTCGCCCAGGGCTGAACCGCGCCCCCGGTGGCCGTTCCCCTCGCCGACCGGGCGAGCTTCCGCCGGGAGCGGCACCCCACGGGATCCCATGGGGTATCACGGGGGGTACGGACACCGATCAGGACAGGACGGGACACGGCAACGGTATGGACATCGACCTGCGCAAACTGCGGTACTTCGCGGCGGTCGCCGAGGAACTGCACTTCGGCCGCGCCGCCGAGCGACTGCACATCGCCCAGCCGGCCCTCTCCCGCCAAGTGCGCGCGTTGGAAAGCGACCTGGGCGTTACTCTCTTGCGCCGCGACCGCAGGGGCACCGTCCTCACGCCCGCCGGAGCCCAGCTCCTCGACGACGTGGGCCCGCTCCTCTCGGCGGCCGAGGCCGTGGTCCGCCGGGTCACCGCCGCAGCCGCCGCCGCACGGGTCTTCACCGTCGGCTTCATGCCCGGCATCACCGTCACCCCCGGCGTGCGGGCGCTCACCGCCCGCCATCCCGGACTCGACGTGCGGCTGCTGCGCACCGGCTGGGAGGACCAGGTCGAGGTCCTGCGCGACGGACGGGCCGACGTCAGCATCGTGCGTCTGCCGATCGATCAGAAGGGGCTGCGCGTACTGCCACTGTTCAGCGAACCGCGCGTCGTGGTGCTGCCGACGGACCATCCGTTGGCCGACAAGCCGGCCCTCACCGTCGCCGACCTCGCGGGCGAGCACCTCCTCCAGGACCCGGACGCCGTACCGGAGTGGCGCGACATCGCGCAGGAACTGCGCACCGGCGAACGCTCCGACATTCCCCCTATCCACAGCGTCGAGGAAAAGCTCGAACTGGTTGCCGTCGGCGCGGGCATCTGCGTGATCCCGCTGTCCACCGCGACCTTCTACACACGCGCCGACGTCGTTGCCCGGCCGGTCGAGGGCCTCGGCCCGGGGCAGGTCTGCCTGGCCTGGTCCGCCACCCGCGATTCCGGGCTCATCCGCGAATTCGCCGACATGGCACAAGCCCTGGCACCACCGCCCACCGCATCATGATTGCCCACCCGACACGGACGTGCCGCCATCGCCGCCCGCTGAGGGGCGGCGGGTGGGGTGCTCCGGCCGGCAACGGCGAGACTGATCCCGCCCGTCACCCCGGACTCATCGTTCGGCGCCGAGCCCCTGGACGCGGTTGAGGTGGGTGTGCACGAGGTGCTGCAACGAGTCCTCCGCCGGGACGGAGAAGCTGCTGGATGAAGAGGGTCTGCCAGTAGCTCACTCGAGTCATGCTCCGAACCGGCTGCCGGTGGTCTGCCGGTGGTTCAGTAAGATCCACTGCATGCCTTGGATACGACGGCGTGCTCGCGACGCCGAACCGCCTTCGGACCGTCTGCCCGACCTTGAGTTCCTCGCCCTGGTGAAGGCGAGCCTTGAGGAGCATGCACCTGGTGTGACACAGGGCGCGGAGCTCAAGGGCAGTTCACTGATCAGCCCGAGCGGGTGGGTGGTGGCCGTGGCCCCGCCCCATCACGGAGGCGGCCACCACTACGACCTCGTCGCGTTGCCTGACGTGAGCCTCCAGCCGGACGTGCCCTGCTTCCTGGACTGCGTCGTGGCGATGGCCGAGGACCCCCGCAGGGCGGCCGACAGCTGGGTGCAGACGACCGGGGCCTGCCTGCTTGAGCTCCTCGACCGGCGCGAGCGCTTCGCGGACCATGCCGGCCCCGACGACAGGCGCGGCGTCCCCGGCTGGCACTCGATCACCTCCGGCGCAGTCGGCCTGGGGCTCGACGCCGCCGAGAGCCGTCGCCTGCAGACCGCACTGGTCGACGCGAACGTGCTCCACCGCATCGCGGGCACCTTTACCGCGGACCTGGAATCGCCGTTCTTCAACGGGGTCAAGGTCTTCTACGGCGGGAGCCCGGGCGCGATGCAGGCCGAGGTCCGGGTCAATGGAGAACGTCACGAAGCCGCCTCTGCCGCGATGGCGGCGCTGAAACTCCCCGAACCCACAGCGTTCACCACCGTTCGCTACTACGCGCTCCTGCTGCCGGTGCCGACGGGCGGCGGGGAGCCGGGCTATCCGTCCACTCGCCTCGACCTCGTCGACACCCCTCACACCCACGATGCGGCTTGTGGCTGCGGCGGGCACCTGGACCCGGAGCACCCCGGCTTCGATTTTCCCCTGCCCCACCTGGTCGCCGAACTCTCCGAGGAGGAACGCGCCAAGCGCGTCAAGGTCGACACGGGAGCGATCATGATCACGGATGGAGTCGGCAACTTCCTCAAGGTGCGCCTCCCCGTCCGACTCGACGACGGACGCACCGTGGTCTACCTCGCCTGGGTCTACCTTCAAGCCGAGGTGATCGACGAATTCACCGCGAGGGTCCGCAACGAGACCCTGACCGGCTACCGCTTCGAGGGCCTGTTGTGCAATGCCGTGGGTCCCTGGGGCGAGGAACTGCTGCGCGCGCCGGTCGTCCTCGGGGGCCAGCAATCCAACGGGGACGGATCGATCCGCCGCAGCGAGGTGATCGCATCCAGCCACCCGCTACTGGGCAAGGTCCTGCGGGAGCCCTGGCCATCGGAGTTCGTGCTCGGCGATCGCGATCCTCGCCTGCGCACGGGCTGACTGGCTGCGTCACTCAACGCGGGAGTCGTTCCGACGTGACTTCGGCAGCCAGCCAGTCAGCTAGCCACAACAACGGCTGACCTGGGCGCTCGCCGAAGGTCCCGGCCGGCGCTGGCGCTGGGGCGGTGCAGAGGTCGGTGGGCGGGGCCGACGGAACCGGGTAACGTCTTTGTGGTATTTCTTCCAGGCGCCGATTCACGAGTGAGAGCGTGATGGGCCCCTGCCGGCGTCCTTTCGACGTCGCTGCCCGTCCCCCCACCGATGAATCCGTAGACCACTTCACATCATTACCGGGAGAGCCCGTGACCGACAGCAAGAACATCAACAACCCCGTGGGTATGGGCGGCGGCCAGCGGAAGAGGCTGTCCCGCGCCGAACGGCAGAACAATGGTCCGCACCGCAATCTCGACCGCCAGGGTGCGGCCGACCAGAAGGCGGAGCTGTTGCGCAAGATGCGCGAGAAGGCAGGCACGGCTGAGGGCACCGGGCAGGCGGGCGACGACACTGCACAGAGCTGACGCACCGCCGCCGAAGGGCGACACTGCACGGGGCGGGCCCTGCTGCCGTACCGGGCGCGGCCAGCCCCGCCCGCCTTCTCGGCCGACCATCCGGGGCAGCTACAGATTCGGCGGCCGGCGGCACGGCGCGGGGCGGAGCCGGGAGCAAAGCGGCAGCTGAATTGTCCCCGCCCAGCCATGTGGACGCCACTCTCAACCAGGGCGACACCGGGCGGCCCGGAGTCGCCGAGCAAATGCTCGCCGATGCCGGTCTGGAATACGTCGACCGGGGAACCGCGAAAGTCGTCAACGAGTGGCCGGACCTGGACCTGGCCGTGCGGGCGCTCGCGTCGGCGGGGCCGTCCTGGCCCGCCCTGCAGGAGGCCGGCCACGAGCGATTCGCCGACGCGGTGCGCGAGGCGGTCCGCCCCCTCTACGCCGATGGTCTCGGTGTCCGGATCGTCTCCGAGTTCGGCTGGATCGTGGGGAGGGTTGCAGGCGAGTGAAACGGCGCACGACCCGGCCGAGCCGCGTCGAACGCCCGAGGCTCCGGGGAGGGCTCGGGCACAAGCCGCAGAGTGTGCGACTCGATTGAGCGACGGCTCAAGGCGTGGGTCATTGCCTCGTGCGGGGGTCGGGCTGTCGGTCTCGGCTTCGGGAGGTCATGGAGCTCCGCCCCGCCGTGAGGCGTGCGCCGGCGCGGACCGGGGGCACCAGGTGGGCGCGCCGGTGATCGCGGGCCATCGCGCCCGGGCGGACCCGACGAGGGTGAACACCATCGCGAGCGCGGCAGTGGGGCTGCCCACACCCCGGATGACCGTGAGTCAACGTGGGGAGTGCGTGTGCTCGGCAGTCCGCGGCTCGGTCGAGGTCAGTTCATCGATCAGGACGCGGACGCGGAGCTGGATGGCGTCGCGGATGGGTCGGACGGCCTCGATGCCCTGGCCGGCGGGGTCGGCGAGCTGCCAGTCGAGATAGCGCTTGCCGGGGAAGACCGGGCAGGCGTCGCCGCAGCCCATGGTGATGACCACATCGCTGGACTGCACTGCTTCGGTGGTCAGGACCTTGGGGGTCTCGGCGGACAGGTCGATGCCGACTTCGCGCATCGCCTCCACCACGGCGGGGTTGACCCGGTCGGCGGGCACGGAGCCGGCGGAGCGGGCCTGGACGCGGCCTGCGGCGAGGTGGGTCAGGAAGGCGGCGGCCATCTGGGACCGGCCGGCGTTGTGAACGCAGACGAACAGCACGGACGGGACAGCGGGCGTGCTCACGGCGAGTGGTTTCCCTCGGGGTCGGTCGGGATCGGTCGGGGCCGGCTCAGCGGCCGGGAGCGGTGGCGACGAGCTCCGGCTCGCCATCCGGCACGACGACGTCCTCACCTGCGGCGGGACGCCCGAACAGGGCAGCGACCAGGCCCACGCCGATGGCGGCGCCGAGCAGTTGGGCGGCGATGAAGGGCAGGACGGAGGCGGGGGCGATGCCGGCGAAGGTGTCGGTGAAGGCGCGGCCGATGGTGACGGCCGGGTTGGCGAAGCTGGTGGAGGAGGTGAACCAGTACGCCGCCCCGATCCAGGACGCGACCGCGACCGGCGCGAAGTGCGCGCGGCCGGTCCGCGCCAGCCCGAAGACCAGCAGTACCAGTCCGGCGGTTGCCACGACCTCGCCGAGCCACAGGTGGCCGGCGAAGCGGTCATGAGTCGACCACTTCGCCAGCGGTTCGGCGAACATGGCGTCGGCCAGGATCGAGCCGCCGACAGCACCGGCGATCTGGGCCGGGACATAGGCGGCGACCTCACGCAGGTCCGGGCCCTCGCCCGTCCCGCGGCCGGTCCACCAGGCGGAGAGGGTGACCGCGGGGTTGAGGTGGGCGCCGGATATCGGGCTGAGCAGGGCGATGAGCACACCCAGCCCGAAGACGGAGGCCAGGGAGTTGGCCAGCAACTGCACGCCGACGTCGGAGGAGAGCTTGGTGGCCTGGATACCGGAGCCGACCACGACGGCGACCAGCACGGCCGTCCCGACCGCCTCGGCCGCGGAGCGGCGGCCGAGCGGGGCCGGGGCGTTCATCTCGCGCCTCCGGCGGCGGAGACGGCTTCGGGGGCCTGGAGGAGGCCGGAGAGCTTGGCCAGGGCCGGGGGCAGGACCCAGTAGTAAACCCAGGTCCCGCGTCGCTCGGAGCCGACCAAGCCGGCCTCGCGCAGCACTTTGAGGTGGTGGGAGATCGTCGGCTGGGACACGTCGAACGGGCCGGTCAGGTCGCAGACGCAGGCCTCGCCCCCTTCGTGGGAGGCGATCAGGGACAGCAGCCGCAGCCGCACCGGGTCCGACAGCGCCTTGAACATCTTCGCCAGGTCCACGGCGGCCCCTTCACCCAGGGGCTCGCGGACCATCGGCGAACAGCAGGCCGTCCGGTCGAGCACCGGCCGTTCCAATTTCGACATGCGTCTATGTTGACATCCATCTACATAGAGGGCAACCATAACTGCATCGACAGCCGTCGATACAGCATCGGATCTGGGGAGACGCCATGTCCCGCGTTCAGCTCGCCCTCAATGTCGCCGACCTCGAAGCCTCGGTCGCGTTCTACTCCAAGCTCTTCGGCACCGAGCCGGCGAAGCGCCGCCCCGGCTACGCGAACTTCGCCATCGCCGAGCCCCCGCTCAAGCTCGTCCTGATCGAGGGCGCCCCCGACCAGGAGACCCGCCTGGACCACCTCGGCGTCGAGGTCGAGACCACCGACCAGGTCACCGCCGCCACCGGCCGCCTCAAGGACGCCGGCCTGGCCACCTTCGAGGAGAACGACGCCTCCTGCTGCTACGCCCTCCAGGACAAGGTCTGGGTCACCGGCCCCGGCAAGGAGCCCTGGGAGGTCTACGTCGTCAAGGCCGACGCAGACCAGCTCGGCAAGGGCGCCGTCTCCGGTGGCGACGCCTGCTGCGGCAGTCGACCCGAAGCCGCGGCGCTCGCCGGGGCCGCCGCCGGATGCGCCTGCGGCAGCTGAGTTCCACACACAGAGTCACCCAGCGGCGAACCGGGTATCACCCGAGCGCCCGGATCCCGCTCCGGTGATGCGGCCAAACCATTGGCCGCATGCCGATCGTGCAGGTGCGGATCGGCGGCCACTGGAGAATCGACGCGGTCCGGGAGCGATTCGACTACCCGGGCGGGACGGCCTACCAGGTCCTCCTCGACCCGGGCAGCGGGTATGTAGGCTCTCGTTTCCACTGTCCTTTTCTCATTGACGGTGGCCTTCGTCCGGCCCAAGGGACAGGGCGATGAGACGAACGCTTGTCCTCTCGCATTGAAGCTGTCGGATTCTCACGGCTTCTCGTCCGCGCTGCCAGATTCTCATGCGGTGTGGAGCTCAAGGAAGGTGATGGATTCCGTGGGGTCGCGGTGGCAGGCGATGGATCCGATGCGGTGCTCGGGGACTTCGGCCAGGAGACAGCGCAGGTCTCCTTCGTTGCGGTGCAGAACGAACCAGTCCATCACCGCCTCCAGGTAGGCGGTGTCACGGAAGTAGGTCAGGTGCGGAATCAGCAGCCGTCCGCCGGGTGCGAGAGAGGTGACCAGCGCCCGGGTAAGCGGCATCGCGGTTCGATCGCTGAGGTAGTCGTACAGGCCCGCGCAGGAAATGAAGTGAACCGTCTCCGGCAGGCGGCCAGCACGCATGATGTCCCGCACACCCATGGGCACACCGATCACTCCGTACTGGCTGTACTCGTGCTCGGCGACCTTCAGGGACTCGCGGTCCTGATCGACGGCAAGGTAGCGCGGAAAACTGCCGTTACGGATGGAGACGGACTCGTTGACCTCGCGCAGGTGCCCCGCACCTACAGCAGCGCCCGTGCCGCCGAAGTGGACGGCTGCGGCGGCGTCGGCCCGCTCGCCGCAGTGCACACGCCGGTAGCGGGCAGCGGCAAAGACCGGCAGACGGTAGGTAAAGGAGTACACAGCTCCGGCAAGGCCGTCCGTGGGCACGTTGTCGTGCATGCCGTACAGGAGGTCCATGGTCACGGCGTCGCCCGGGTAGCCGCGGGGCTTACTGAAGGCCCGGTCCGTGAGCGGGCACAGCGTACGTAGCTTGAGGGACAGTGGATGGTGCAGGGTGTATTCGCGCAGGTCTTCCCACTGGGCTGGGGTCAGGAAGCGCCTCTGGTCGCGTAGCCAGTCGCGCACTTGAAACAGGGCAGCATCAAGTTCTTCCTGAGTGATCCCCTCGCGCAGGAGGGCATGTGTGGCGTCGAGGATATCTGTCCTCACAGGGATGCCTGTGGTCACTGGCTGCTCCGAACGCTCTGGCGGGAGACTCTTGCAACTGACCGCGTCATATGTGCGGCATGGTCGTCTACAAACGATGGATCATCCGAATTGGTTGCCAACAGCTGAATTCCGGACAGATTGCAACGGGGTCCCGGTGGTCGCAAGGCGTTTTCTTTGTGTGCTCGTGACTGTGGGGCAGGTGGGATGATCTCCGATCATGGCTCGTGGGATTGGTTGAGACTTCTGATCCTCCTATTCCCGGTGGGCCGCATGTGAGGGTGGCTGATTGAGGCGGGCGAGACTACCGCCAGCGCCTACCTTGGCAGCGACGCCCTCCCTTCTCACGTGCGGTGCTTCACGATGACGAGAATCAGTTTCAGTGATGACGGTTACGGCGACTACTGGGATGCCGTGATTGAATCTACGGAGAAGCTCGATCTGCGCTCCAAGGAATCCGTATATGCGGAAGTCAGCTTCTATCACGCCGTCCAGAGGTACGACATCGACGCATCTGGGATGTGCAGCCCGGCCGCCTTATGGCGCTGGTTCGAGGAAGCTGAAGGTGCCCTTTTGGAAAGGGTGGGACTGGAGCCAGGCTTCTGTTTCCGGCTCCTGGCCGTGCACCAGGAAATGGACTACCGTCGCCGACTCCGCCACGCGGATGAGGTGGAGATCCGTCTGGCAATCGCCGGCGTGGGACGCTCTACCGTCTGCTACCGACTGCGGGCCGAGCACGATGGTCAGATATGTATGTCCGGCCGGACCGTACGCGTGCTCGTCGATCCGGCAACAGGCGGCTGCCAGCCGTGGCCGGACATGGTGCGCACTCTTCTCACGCGGTCGCCGGACAGCGATGATCGCGCACGGTAGTGGAAGCCATGTCCGTTGGCCGTGTACCACCTGGAGCGCGGGCTTCGTTCCCGCTGATGACATCGCCCCGCCCCGCCCCGGATTCCACAGAAGCCAGATGCAATGGGAATCCCGAGCCGAGTGTTCTCATCCGACCTGGCAACCCCGCAGCTCAGCACAAGATCCACAGACAGGCCCAACGCGACCGGACAAACGCTGTTGAGCGTTCACCCGGCGCGGATCAGATCCTGGGAGTGGGCCGGATGGATTCTGTGGCGTTCCAGCCGGCGAGGAGGTTGAGCGCCTCAGCGTCGCGGCTGCCGGGTGCGACACCGCACACGATCAGGGACAGGCCCCCCACCGGCGTTCTCGATCTCGGGGGTGTACGGGCTGTCGCGGTGTCCGGCCCTGCTGGCGACGACCAGGCCGGCTCCGCCGGGGGCGATGACGCGGGCGAAGGCGTCCAGGACCATCGCGGTGCCCAGCAGGTCGACCTGAAGGATCCGTTCGATGGATGCCTGGGTCGGGGAGACCCCGGCGGTGTGGACGACCTGGGTGACCGGGCCCAGGGCGGCTGCGGCATCGGCCAGGGCTTCGACGGCGTCGTGGTCGCTGACGTCGGTGATGCCAGGGCATGGGCCTGGAGAGCACCCCCGGCCAAGGCATGGGAATCTACGTCGCCGAACCCGGCGCCCCGGACCACGATGCCATGCTCCTGCTCGACATGACCGCGCCCCAGCAGGCAACCGCCACCCAGCCCGAGCAGAGAGAGCCCCCGGGCGGATTCGGATCTTCGCGGCTCCAGCCTGGCGCCGTAGGAGTTCCGTCGATGAGATTGCGGCAGTTGTACCGTGTACCCGTCGACGAAGGGAGCACATCATGCGCAAGATCATCCTTTGCACGTTCCTGACGCTTGATGGCGTCATGCAGGCGCCGGGCGGCCCGGACGAGGACGCTGGGGGCGGCTTCAAGCACGGCGGCTGGCAGAAGCCGGTGTCCGACGACGAGGTCGGCACGGCCATCGCCGGATGGTACGAGGGCTCCGACGCGATGCTGCTCGGCCGCAAGACGTACGAGATCTTCGCGTCGTACTGGCCAACCGCCGATCCCGACAACCCGTTCACCGATCGGATGAACAGCATGCACAAGTACGTGGCGTCTCGGACCCTGACGTCCGTCGAGTGGCAGAACTCCACGCTGGTGGAGGGCGACATCGTCGATGCAGTACGCAGGCTGAAGGCGTCCGACGGCGGCAACATCAACGTCGTCGGCAGCGGCGACCTCGCCCAGACCCTCATGCGTCACGGACTCGTCGACGAGTACCGACTGACCATCCACCCGGTGATTGTCGGCACCGGCAAGCGGCTGTTCGCCGACGGAGCCGTCCCCACTGCGCTTGAGACGGTCAGCGTCTCGACGACGAAGGGCGGCACTCTCGTCGGCGTCTACCGGCCGAACGGCAAGCCCAGCTACGACAGTTACTAGCACTGTCCAAGACCGTGAACCGTTCGACTCGGCCCCGCGGGTCCCGGCGACGTTCACCGGTCGCCTCGCCGATGCGCTTGTCGTTCACGCGCGGGGCAGCGACCCCCACGGCCCCGGCGGCCTCCGCCTCCAGCGCGGCGGCGGGCTTCCGCCTCGCAGGGAACGCTGTCGGCGGCGCCCCCTACCCTGGTCTCCATGACTGCGTGGGGCGACGACGAGATCATTGCCAAGATCCGTGAGTTCGCTGAGGCCAACCGGTTGCCCCCGCCTGCGCCGGTCGAGGCCGCCGTCGAGCTTGAAACTGCGGTCGGGCACTCCATGCCACCGTTGCTTCGCAGGCTCTACTGCGAGGTGGCGAACGGCGGCTTCGGGATCGACGGCGATGTCGTCTCACTCAGCGACTCCGGCAGATGGTTCAGCGAGGAGGAATCGCTCATCGACATCCATCGGAACTGGTCGGCGCCTCACGAGCAGATGGACCTCTACCCGAACCATGTCCTGCCGCTCGCGACCATGGGCTGCGCGATCTGGTGGTGCATCGACCTGAGCACGCCGGCAGGCAATATGTGGGGCTGGGACCCGAATGCGCTCTGCGAGCGCCATCGCCTCTTCCCGGAGAGACTCACGCTCGCCGAGTGGCTCACCGACTGGCTCCAAGGCCACCGGACGTTCCCGAACGTCCCCGATGTGCAGGATTGCCCAGACTGCTGAACGCAGCCGGCACGAACTGAACGCGGATCCGGATCCCGTCCTGCCGGGGTATCGTATCGGGGCCCAGCGGCGTGAACTGGTCCTCGGCGCGACACGGTGTCCACGGTCATGGGGATGCCCGGACGCGCGGTCGATGCCGTGCGGCCTATCCGGCCCAGGGATTCGGGCCTTGCCTGAGGACGACGAGCCCGCGGGCCTCGTCGGTGGGCCAGAGGTCGACTTGGTAGAGGAAGGGTCGCCCAGGCCACCGTTCGTGTTGACGACCGGTGGCTCGGACGGGATGTAGGAGACCCGGGCGCGCAGCAGCCCTGCGGGAACGGTCATGCTCGGGCCATCGTCCGGGTGGACTCCTGGGCTGGACATGGCGAGTTGGCCTGTCGGGGCGGCCAGATCGGCCTCGGCGATGTGCTCGACCTTCGGCTGTGTCTTCGGTGCCGACGGGTGGATGGTGATCAGCGACTCGACCATGTCGTCCCTGGCGGTGCCGACAGAAATCGAGTGGGGTTCCACTCCGATGCGATGAACGTGAACTGCTTCCTCGGTCCAGCCGGCCGGCGGCAGGTCGGGGTCCATTGCGTGTTCGGCCATCCAGGCGTCGTAGGGCTCAAGGTCTTGGACATAGAACTGCCCGTGATCGGCATCGATCAGGAACTTCATCGAAGCATCATCATCGGTCACGGCGGCAGGCTATAGGAGCGCGAGGCACCCGCACGCTCGCCGAGCTGCCGGCGGTCGGCGCCCTGCGCGGGCGGGGCGGACATGCGATCGATGACCAGCGCGCGCCCGCAGCTCGACTTACCCCTCCCCGCGCGGAGGTGGCTTTCGAGTCCCCTTCCGTACTGTGCCGTCACCGCTCCGCGAAGTGAAGCTGCGATCAGTGGATGCGTCGCGGTTCGCGAGGCGGGCCAGGCGTGAGGAGACGCCGGATGTCACTCGCCGGAGGTCACTGTTCGTGACTGGCACCCGCAGCCCGGGCGCGCACCTGGCCGCCGACGGGGACCGTGAGTGAGGAACCGCCGGCCCGTAACCACCCGGCTGCGGCGTCGGTCAGGGGCAGGCCCTGACCGCTGGTCGGTCGCTCGGAGCCCTCGGCCTCGCCGCTGCCACCAGGCTGGGTTGGAGGCGGCGGGCGACGTCGATGTGGTCGCCGGTCCAGATGATGCGGACCGCGGTGGCTGTGGCCTGTCCCCGTTCGTCGCTCAGTTCGTGGCGGACCGACTCGACCAGGCGTGCCGTGGCAGCGGGATCAGGTTGGACCGGGTCGGGCATGCCTGTCCCCAGGTTGAGGCCGGCGGCCAGATCCCGGTACCAGTTGGCCACGCGGGTTGTCGCACCCAGGATCTCCAGCCGGGCATCGGTCCGCTCCACCTCGGTCCGCTCCTGCCCGGAGTTCCGCCACAGGGAGACGACCGCGTCCGCCGCCAGGCGCAGGCCGACGACGCCGGTCACCAGGGCGGTCATGTTCGCCAGCGGCAGGGGCTTGGAGCCGCGTTCGGCGAGGTAGCTGCGGAAGGCGTCGTCGAGTCTGCGGGCCGAGGCGGCGGCTTCGTGGCCCTCCTGCAGTGGCGGGGAGGCGGGCTCCGGGCTCGCGGTACAGCAGCCGACGGCGTACTCCACAGCGCCGGCCAGGTAGCGGGCGCTGTCGTTGTACGCGTCCGCAAGCGCCCGGTCGACGGCGGTATCGGCGCCGCGCGGCCAGAAGAACAGGGCTACCAGTACGCTCACCCCGCAGCCGAGGGCGATGTCCTGGATGCGCAGCAGCACGATGTGCCAGTCCGGGTTGTGGCCGATGTTGAACAGCACGACCAGGGTGACGGTGAAGGCTGCCTGGCCGGCGGTGAACGAGATTGCGGCGGGGGCGATGCCGGCCAGCAGGATGGCCAGCGGCAGCAGGAACCACAGGAGGGTTCCGTGATGGCCGATCAGTAGCAGCAGCCCGGCTCCCACGATCGAGCCGACGACGGTGCCGAGCACGGCGCGCATGGCGTTCTGGCCGGTGCTGAGGGCATTGGAGCGCAGCACCGACAGGGTGCCCAGCACGATCCAGAAGGAGTGCTGAACGCCGGTCACATCGGCCAGGGTGACGGCGATTCCGAGGCCGACCGCGCCCCGCAGGCTGTTGTGCAGCCACACCGAGTGCGGCTCCAGGTGGGCCTTGGCCCGTTCCCGGGCCGCGACCAGGGGGTCGGTCAGGGCGCCGGGCTCGCGGCCGAGCAGCCGTTCGGGCCAGCTGCGCCGTTCGGCGGCTGCAGCAAGGTGCACGTTGCCCGCGATCTGGAGCACGGCGAAGCCCAGTTCCTGGGCCCGGAAGGAGAGGTCCAGGGCGGCGACGAACGCCTGGACCTCCGGTTGAGTGCCTCCCGTGGGACGTTGAACGGGCAGCAGGTCGGTGGAGCTGTGCTCCATGTCGGTCATGGCCACACGCAGTGCGGCGGAGGCAAGCCGGAGCCGGCCGGGGTCGGTGCGCAGGTTGTCGAGCAGTTCGGCCGCGCGGTCCAGGACTTCGGCGAGGGCACTGCGCACGGCACGGGCAGCGGGATCGCAGACCGGAGGGTCGTCCGTGTATGACGGGGCGTCGGCCAGGATGCCGGCCAGCCAGGTCAGCTCGTCGACCAGGCGGACCAGGGCACGCGATGTGGTCGACAGTCCGGTGGGTCGGTAGGGGGTGGCGTCGAAGGCCTGCCGCAGGTCGGCCGCCGCGCTCGCGGCCCGCTCCGCAGCGGCCCGGCACTGGCTCGTGGCCGGGGTGTCCCTCCCGCGGGCCAGTCGGGCGGTCTCGGCGCGCAGTTGGGTCGCGGCGGCACGGCAGACCCGGGCCGCCGGCCTGCTGAGCGGGTCGGCGGAAGGCCGGGGCCACAGCAGGGAGACCGCGAGCAGCGCCGCGGCTGCGGCAAGGGCCGCGCCCGCCAGCCGGTCCGGCAGTTGCGACAGCGGCACCGGGTTGGTCACCGGAAGCACGAATGCCAGTAGCAGCGAGGTCGCCGAGCCGGCGAGGACGGAACTGACCACACCGGAGAAGAGCACCAGGAAGCTCACCACGACGGTGACGGAGACGGCGAGCCAGGTCCGGTGGCTCACCAGCGTGCCGAGGCAGATCAGCACGGCCCAGGCCGCTGCCAGGCCCAGGTGGGCCCGTAGTCGCTGCACCATGGTGCCGGTGAACTCCACCAGCAGCAGCATGGCGAAGGATCCGAACGCTGCGAAGCTCGCCATCGCGGGCGAGTGGAACACCTCGGAGCACAGGGCGAACAGAGCCGGCATCACCAGCGCCGTGCGACCGGCCCGACGTGTCGCGGCCAGCCCCGGGTCATGCCCACGCAGCCACGCCAGCACCCCTGCGTTCCGGTTCGGTACCGGCATGGATCCGCACACCTCCGTCAGCACGGCGGCCGCGCGCCCCGTTCAGGAAGGGTATTCGCTGTGCCGCAGCTCAGGACCTGCTGCCGCACGGTCAGCCCACGGCGTGTCGGGGGCGGCTCACGGCGGCGATGCCGCCGGTGGTGATCAGGCCGTGGACGGCCGGGGCGACGATCGAACAACTCTGAGCAGGGGCCGGACCCGTGTCCCTCTTGTCGCAGCACTCCGAGTGCTGCCCCGAACAGCTCCTGGTAGCGCTTGGTCAGATGTCTTGGGCAGTGGCGTGTCTCGATGTGCCGGGTTGCGTTCTGGTGACGCGGTGAGTGCCTGCGTCCTGCCGCGTCGCCCCGGTCGGGTGTCTCCTAGGATGGGCACCTCGACAAGGGGGCGCAGTGGATCTCGGAGCACCGGTACCGCCTCGCAGGCTTGGGCCGTTCGCACTGACCGATGACGGCATCGCGGCGCTGTTGGCACGCTACGAGTTCCACGACTCCGGCATCCGCCGGGTGATCGTTGACCAGGATTTCGGACCGAGCCCGCAGAGGCGGGCCGTGAGGCTGGTGATCGACGCGTGGGTGGTGGACGAGGCTCTGCGGTGGGAGCCCGTGTGCCTGGACCTGGTCGACGTGAGGCGATTTCGGATCGATGAGAGCGGCGCGGGGGCTCCTGCGGGGGTGCTCTTCGATCCCCCGCAGTTCACCCGGTTCGACGGACTGATGCAGGTCGACCTGTGTGCTGAACGCTTCGGCAGCCTTCGTCCCAGCAACGGGCGGGAGGTCTTCGAGGACTCGGAGTGGGTCTTCGAGGCAGTCGAGGGCACGTGGAGTGTCCTGGAGGCGTGGAGCGTGTGACGCTCGCGCCCGCCTACGGAGCCTGGCTTGGGTGGACGGGCCCGCGGACCCCTCGGTAGGAAACCAGTGAGCGGCGGAGAGGCCGGCGGGGCCGAGGTAGCCGATGTACGGGGCCCCTCGCTGTCGTCGGCGCGCTCCAGCAGTGCCCAGGCGACCTACAGGTCCCGTTGGGCGACGCGGGCGTCGCCCAGTGCGGCGTGGTCGTGGGCGCGGACCGCGTGCACCCAGGACCGGACGGCGGGTTGGGCCCTGGTGCCGGTCCGCTGCAGGGCGCCGTCGGCCAGGTCCCGTGCGTCGCGGAAGTGCTCCGATCGGCCTGGACCCGGCTCATCTGCCCGACCCGGTTCCAGCTGGACGACAGGTCGCCGGCCTGCTGGGCGTGGGCGGCGGCTTCGCCAGTGTGCGGCAGTACCTCGGACTGACCGACGGCGTAGGTCAGGAAGCCGACGAAAGGGCGCGATCCGAGGCGAGGGACTACCAGCTCGGGCGCCGGTCCCGCAGCTCTTCCGGGGTCTGCTCGGGCAGGATGTGGCCTTGGTCCGTCCGCAGCAGGTATCCCGGGTCGGGCGGGAAGTCCTCGTTGCGTGGGGCGGGCTGGTGGAACCGCTGGGTATGCGGGAGGGCGATCTCCACCAGCTTGCTGTCGTGGAGCATCCACAGGCCGAAGCACTCGTCGTCCTGATCGTGGATCAGCACCTGCACGCTTCCGGGGTGCGGCCAGGGCAGGGACTCCAGATGCTCCAGCAGGCCGGCGCGCGAACGCATCTTCTCGAACTCCGTGGCCCATCCGAAGCCGAAGGAGCCAACCCACTGGCTCTGAATCGGCACGAACCGGCCCCTCCAAGTGCGGTCTCCGTCATCGTGGGTGAGTGGCTCCATGACCTCGTCTGCATACAGCGCCAGCACGATGACCTCAGCGTTTCTGCTCATGGGGGCAGTATTGTCACAGGCCCGGATCTCCCGGCAACCGATTTCGGTCGCACCGTCCGCCCTCGGACAGCCTTTCCCCCGGGCCAGGTGGAGAGCCTTCAGCAGCGTGGGAGAGGCGGTCTCGGTGCACGGGTGGATCGGTCCCGATCAGGGCCGCTCGCTGCCTCTCTGACTGGGGTTCAGTTCAGGAGAGCCGGTTGTGCGGGGGTTGTAGTTGGGCGTGCAGTCCGGAGGCCGCCGCTGTTGAGGCCGGCCTCGGAGGGCAACTCGCAACGAAAGCCGGCCTCAATCCGGCCCCTGACGCGTCGGCCGCCAGTGCTCATGGAAATATGCCCAGGGCGGGGTGGTGCTGACCTCCTCGGACGGACCAGGCGAAGGGTTGCCCACATGGGGGACATATCGGCCGAGCGGCGTCGCATCCTGCAGTCGCCTCCGCCCGAGCTTGTCGCGGAGGCGGCAGCCAACCCGGGCGGATCGGTTGCGGCGATCGACCCCGACCTCATCGCTGACCCCAACGGCTACGTCCCGGGGGAAGCCGTCCTGGGCGTCTGGCGGGTCGGCGAGGACGGGAAGCTCACCGGTGAGTTCGTGGAGAACCCAAACTACGGGCCGCCCAAGGACGACTTCGTCAAGCTCACAGACTCCAAGCACTGGCTGGACTGGCTCGGCCCACAACCCGCCGGCGCAGTGCGTGACTCCATCGCGGGGATCCTGGACGAACAGGTTTCCGGCGCGACCCTAGAGTGGATCAAGGTCACCGACGTCCCGCGCTACCTCACCGGAGGCCGTCCGCAACCGGACGACGAAGGCCGCATCATCGTCACACGGGCCGGCATCGCCCTGCCCTTCGCGCTCTCCGTCATCAGCCCCGGACACAAGCGGGAGATCCTCCAGGGCGCTTTCTCCTGGATCGCTGTGCGACTCGACCAGCTCGGCAACCGCAAGGACCAGGTCTGGCTCGACCTACGAGCCGATCTGGACTGGGCCGCGACTGAACTTCGTAGCCGGATCTATCGTCGTGTGGAAGGTCATCGCACTGGATCAGTGCGTCGAGTTCAAGTCCGTGTGTTTGGTCTCTTCAGTTCCCGCCCATGCGGGCCAGCCCGGCGGCATCGAGTAGTTCATGCAGGCGTTCGACTGACAGCCGTGGGTTGGAGGCTGCTGCCTCGGCGGTCTCGGGGTCTTGGAGGAGGGCTGTGATCAGGTCGATGGGAAGGAGCGGGTTGGCGGCTGCGGCGTAGCGGACGTGTGCGTCGGGGTCGGCGAGGAGCTGGAGGGGCGGCTGGGGCAGGGTGGCGTCGGCGGCGGCCAGGGCGCGAACGTCGGGGTCGTGGTGGCCGAGCAGGTGCTGCAGTCCGGTGCGGGGCATTTGCGACAGGGTAAGCAGGTGTGTGCGCTGTCGCGGTGTGGCGATGAAGGTGTCCAGGAGAAGTGCGGGCGGCGCGAGCGGATGGTGGTAAGCGAGTAGGTGACGCACGTCGGCGTCCGGGTCGCCGGCCAGGCGGAGCACCAGTTCCTCGGGCAGGTGGGGACAGGTCGCGGCGACGCGGCGTAGCAGGGGGTGCTCGGAGACGGCGCACTGCTCGTACCAGGGTGTCTGCGGCTCGGTGAGCATTTCGTGGAGCGGCCCGATGCTTTCAGCCGGGTGCCCGACGACCCGGTCGATGGCGACACCCTGGGGCCAGGTGCGTGGCAGCAGGAGGAGCAGGGCCCTGGTCCGCACGACGGGGTCCGGGTCGCGGCTCAGTTCCGACAACTGTTCCGGTTCCAGGTCGGCCCGGCTCGCCACGCGCTCGCGCACCCTGGGGTCCGTGTCGTGTGCCAGGCGCGCGACGACGTCTGCCGGTGTGTGGGGGTTGTTGGCCAGGGCCCACAGGTCGCGTCCCTCGGCGAGGCATCGCTCGACCACGGTGCGGGAAACGGCGTAGTGCATCAGCAGGAGCGACCGTCTGTGGCAGTCCGGTTCGGGGAGGTCGGCCTCCATGGCCGCCGGGTCCAGGATCCGGTCCGCAACCCTCGCGGCCTCGCGCACCTCGGGATCGGCATCGGCCAGCAGGGCGTCCCGCTGGCCTGGGGTGAGCCACAGCCACAGGTCGGCCGCCCGAACCCGCAGGGCGGGGTTGGGGTGGCCAGGCATGCGGTGGCGGAATGCCTGCGAGATTTGCCCGGACCCCACCAGTTCCTGCCGGATCTCGTCCGCGGTGACCAATTCGTCCCGACTGCTGTCGTCCTGCGCGGTCAACAGGATCTCCAGGACCTGGTCCGGCAGGGCCTCACGCGTGCCCGGGTACCGGTGCCACGCAGGGCCCCCGGCCAGCCCTGCGCGCACGATTGCATTGGGATCGCTGACCAGTCGGCCGCGCTGCTCGGCAGTGACGTGCCAGTTGCGGGCCAGACCCCGGCGCACTGTCCGCTCCGGATGTGCAACCACCGCGTCGATCACGTCCGTGGGCAGGGCCCGGTCCTCGCAGACGATTTTCCACGCTGTTCGGGCAGGTGGAGCGAGCAGCCGCAGCAGCACCTCGGACGGTGCTGCCGGGTTGGCAGCGACGCCCCGCATCCACGGTTCGGCAAGGACAGAGGCAGGAGCGGTCATCGGGACATCGTGCCAATGATCAAGGCCATACGTCGATGCCTGCGGACAGACGTGCCCCAATCCTCCGAATGGAGATCATTGACGGAATCGCGGGCAATCGTTCCTGAGCTACGTAACTCAAGAACAGCCGGCGTTGGCGGTCGGGGGCATCTCATCCAGGCCACGGATGGGTCAGGGATCGCGGCGTGGGTGTGCACCGGCTCCCACAAGCTAGCCAGTGGTATCAGGTAGTAGCTATGGTGGTGGTCATGGGTAAGCAGACCAACATCCGGCTGGACGAGGCTGTCCGCGCCGCAGCCGAAGAGCGGGCCAAGCGCCGCGGCCTGAGCCTCCAGGGCTACGTCGCCGATTTGATCGAGCAGGACGTGAATGAGTCGCGCGCCGCGTTCATGGCCGGCGCCTCGGCGTTCCTGGCGTCCTACGCCGACCGGTTCGAGGCGGAATTCGGGGAGGACCGGTACCCGGGCCTCCCGGACGGGCTGGCGCAGGACGCGCCGAGGGACGCCGCGTGAACCTGAAGGTCGATCTCGCGTGGATTCTGGCGGTGGCCCAGCAGATCCCGGGGGACCCCCAGATTGTCGACTACGGCGTGCCGATCGCCGCTGAAGCACGGCACCGTGCGGAGATCCTGGACCACGAGGTCTATCCCGAGCCGCATCACAAGGCTGCGGCCTTGTTGTGTGAACTGGCGCGGAATCCGAGCCTGGAGGTTCGGAACCTGCTGTTCGCGGCCACCGTGGCCGCGGCGTACCTGGCCGCGTGCGGCCTTCCGGTCGCTCCCGGCCTGGACACCGTGCTGCCGCTCGTCCGTGCGGCGCGCGACGGGCTCCCGGTGCGCGAGGTCGCGGCCCAGCTCAAGGCCTGGACGACCTGAACGGGCGCTCCGCCAAGTTTGCGGCGCACCGCACCGCACCGCAGCGACGCGCCGGGGACAATGAACGGCTGCGTGCTAACTGATTCCTCGTCGAGGGTGCTGGCCCCCAGTGCTTGCATCCCTGCCCATGCCCGCAGCTCAGTCAACAGACGGACGAACTCGGCCAGATCCTCGGCCCCGTCCGGATCCGGCAGAGAGACAACAGGCCGACGTACAAGTCGGTATCCCGAAAGTGGCGGAACTCCCCGACGGGACCGGTCCCCGACCTTGATCGCCTCGGCCTCCAGGTGTCCTGGGCGGAGTACGGCTCCACCGCCTCGGCGAGCTCGTCGGCGGCCCGGCAGGCGGCTTCCAGCTGCCGCAGGAGGGCGAGCATCTGCTTGCCCAGTGCGTCCTCGACCGGCTGCGGCCGGTGCGCGTACTGGCCTCGCGGGACCTCGTGCAGTCGCTCGGCCTCGGCTTCGATCAGGCGCTTGCGGCCGGACCGCCGGACCGCCGCAGCGCGGCGGCGAGCAGGGCGCGGGTGAGCCTGGCGGCCCGGGTCGAGGTCGGTGCCGTCCTGAGCAGCTCGCGGGCCTCGGCGCGGCACAGGGCAGTGGCGAGTTGCTCGAAGCTGGTGATGGCGCCCACCCTTCCGCCCCACACCCTGTGACCTGCAGATTTCAGGACGGAGGTCCCCCAGTAGGCTGAATCGCTGAAGTCAATGGGAGCTGCTTGCCTGAGGGCGTGTTAGATCTATGTGACATGCGATCATGTGGTGCATTGAGACGCTCCGTCAGAGTGCCGGGCCTGCTGGCCGTGGTGCTTGTCGCGGCTGTGGCGGTGCCGTCGGCGGTGTCTCCGGGCTGGGCAGCGACCGCGCGCCGTGCGCGGGTAGGGACGGCCGCGTCCGGCTCCGCGGCGGTGCGCTCCGCGAACGGGCAGCGCCTGGCGTTGCGGTCGGCCGACGTGCCCTGGGACTTTCGGGCGCTCGGGTCGCTGCTGTGCGATCGGGAGCAGGCTGCGGAGGCGAGTCCTGGCACCAAGCTGGAGTTGTTCCCCGATGTCGCGGTCGATGTGGCCGGGGGGAAGGTACAGCCGGGGCCTTCAGGCGCGGTCGACTGGTCGGCAGAGGTGGTGGGCGGCCAGGACGGCACCGCGGACTTCCACTTCGACGGCCTGTGCACGGGCCCGGGCGGGACTTCCGACACGGACTCGGCTTCAGCGCGGGTGGCTGCGGAGATCTCCACCGACGGCCACAACTACGCAGTGGCCTCGACGTCGCCCGGCATGGTGCACGTGGATGAGCTCAACCCGTCGGTGAGCGAGTACACACCGGGCCAGGTGGACAACCCGGTGCTGCCGGACGAGCCGGAGGTGACGGCGGCCCCGGCAAGGGCAGCCCGCACCAAGGGCACCCGGGCAAAGGCGGGTGTCCCGCAGGGCGACGAGTCGTCCGGCTGCCAGGGCGCGAAAGACGTGCACACCATCGACATGGCCGTCTTCTACACCAAGGAGGCCGCGGACAAGGTTGGTGGCGAAGACGAGGCCAGAGCCCAGGCGAAACTCGGCGTGGACCTTGCGAACCGGGGCTTCATCAACAGCAGACTCCCAGTACGCGTCCGACTGGTGTACACCGGTCCGGCCGCCGAGGAGGCGGGACTCCCGGAGGAGCAGGACGACCTCGGGGTGTACCGGCAATGGGCATCGGACAATGAGCTGTGGAAGAAGTACTCGGTCGACGACATCGCGGTGTTCCAGAGCATCGGGACCGGCGTCGGGTCCTTCGTCCAGAACCCGAAGCCGTCCAGCGGCAAACGCATGATTCTGACGATGAACGTCTCCTACGTGCCGAATCTCACGCTTGGGCACGAACTGGGCCACAATCTGGGGCTGGACCATGACTGGGTGACGGAGCCGGCTCCGACCGATTACCCGTACGCTCACGGCTGGATCGCGCCGAGCAAGAAATGGCGCACGATCATGGCGTATCCCGGCGGCTGCGCCGGCTGCGAGCGGATCAACCGCTACTCCGACGCCAACGCGACCTATGAGGGTGAGCCCCTGGGCGCGCCGGACTCCGCACCCCAGCCCTCGGACGCGGTGCGGATGATCCGCAAGAACGCGCCGATCGTAGCGGCGATGCAGCCGGAGCAGAGCCCGGCCGTCTACTGCCGCTTGATGGTGAAGTCAACGCCGGACAACGGCGGCAGCGCCATGGTGGACGTGCCCGGGCCGTACACCATGGGGACCGTGGTCCAGGCCAGTGCCACAGCGAACCCGAACTTCCGGCTGATCGGCTGGTCGCTCAACGGCAAGCCCCTGGACTCGGCGATGACGGACAGTTCGGTGAGCGTCCCGATCGACACCGACTCCACCCTGGAGGCTCACTACGCGCCGATCAACTGCACGCTCGCCCTGCATGCGCGGCCGAGCGTCGGGGGAACGGTCGCGGCGGACCGCCGGCCACCTTATGAGTGCGGCTCCACCGTGACTGTGACGGCCACCGCAGCACCGGACTGGCACTTCGTCGGCTGGAGCAGCGTGAACGGCCCGATGACGCGCGATGCTCACCCGGCGACACCGGTGTATCGATTCGCGCTCGACCACGACACGGTGATGACCGCGAACTTCGAGAGGACGTCCGTGGCCCCGCCCAAGCCTCCCGTCCCGCCCAAGCCCCCGGTTCCGCACCCGCCGGTTCCGCCCAAGCCCCCGGTTCCCAACCCGCCGGGCCCGCCGAAGCCCCCGGTTCCGCACCCGGGGCCACCGCTGCCCGACACCGGCAGCCACGTTCCGCTCGTCGAGATCTCCCTGCTCGGGGGCCTGGCCATCGCCGTCGGCGCTGCGCTCATCGTTCGACTGCGGCGCAAGGCCCGCGCGTAGGACCGGCGCGCCCGGGACCGCCCTCTCGCTCTGCCTGACTCGCTGCCAGTCCAACGCGACCAGACCCGCACCTCCTGCTCGGGCACGAGGTGCGGGTCCGGTCGCGTGGTCGGCCAGACCTCGAAGCGCAAGCGCGGTGCGCAGTTGCGAGACGCCTGGCCCTACTCCAGGATCCGGTCTCTCAGTTCTGGCTTCCACTGGACGTACTCGGCTTCGGCGCCGTCGATGTGACGGGCGAACAGGTAGGAGCCGGTCGGACCCTCGGCCGGCCCGAAGGTGATCTCGGCACCGTGCGTGCGGAGCAGCGCCTGTGTCTGTGCGAGATCGCTCACGATGACGGTGGCGGTCGCCCTGGGGAGTTCGGCTGCGGCTTGCTCGGTGCCCGCGATCACCAGGAAGTCCCCGACGGCGGCTATCTCCACCGAAGCGAACGTGAAGCGGAGATCGCATTCCGCGCCCACCAGTTCGACCAGTGGCGGGAGTGCCTGGTCCAGGTCCGTGCTCCACAGCCGGGCGTAGGTCTTGAGGACGGCCATGCTGCTCTCCTTCGCTGTTCTGACTCTCCAACAGTTACCTGTGCACCGTAGGAGAGCTAGGCTTGACCGGCAAGAACGTACTTTTCGGTGCGCGAGGAACCCAGAGGTGACCGTGGAGAGCGACACCACAGGACGGATCGGCTCCCTGGCCAACGAGGTCTTCACTGGTATCGCCACCAAGTGGGCGCTGCTGATCATCGACGCCCTCGGTGCGGAGACTCTGCGTTTCAACCAGTTGCGCGCGCAGGTCGAGGGCATCAGCCACAAGATGCTGGCCCAGACCCTCCGCACCCTGGAGCGGGACGGCATCGTCGACCGCACCGCGTACGCCACCGTGCCCCCTCGGGTGGACTACAACCTCACCGCAGCGGGCCGGGAACTACAGGCCACCATCCACGGCATCTGCCAATGGACGCACCACCACCTCGACCACATCCAGGCAGCACGCGACCGCTTCGACGGCCGGGTGCAATAGCTCTGCCACCGCTTCCGATCCCACGTACCGACCGCAAGGTGTGCCTGGGGCTGGAGGTGCGGGACACGACGCTGCTGGACGTGGCGGACACGCCCGAGAACGAGCGGGTCTTCGGCCGCCCGCCCGGCCGGCGTATCGACATCGTGCAGGCGCAGGCGCAGGCTCGGGCGCAGCGCGGTGCGTATGACGCGACAGCGGCGCGGTTGGCCGGACGGCCCACCAGTGAGCGACCCAACCGCAGCTACCCGCGCGAGCCCAGGCAGTCCTGGCCCTGCTACTCACCGCCCGGCAGCCTCGCGACCCCGGTCCGGCAAGCGTCATGGGATCAGCAGCAGACTTCGTCGGGTCCGCTTGGCGCTCGCCGGACGTGATCGCCAGGCCGATCGCCCTGCTGGATCCTGGTGATTCCGGCCGGCGAAGGCCACAGCTCACGGCTGTGAGCGTGCTGTCCGCGATCTGCGCTATTCGGATGAACCTGGTTGCCGCGCCGGTGGCATGAGCGGAGGGCTCGATTTGCAGTGATGTATATCGTCGTATTAACGAATTCAGAGCTACGTGGGCGCGGACTGCCTGGTTACCGCAGCACTCCTCCGCGGCGACGCCGCCCCCGCCCTCCTCACCGAGGCCCGCGGTGCGCTCACCCCCGACGGGGCCCGTATTGAGCCGTGATCACTGGATCGCTGACGCTTGACACGTTGACGTCTTTGATGGATGAAGGACTCATACGATGGTGGTACGGGGTCTGCGTGCGGCCGTTCGCCCGTAACGCGTGGCCCGCCGGGTGAATGGGGTGGCCGATGGCGAAGATGACGCCGGAACAGGATGCTGCCTACGCAATGAGGTTCGGCGTCGCGAGGAGCTCGCTGTCCGCCGAGGCGCAGATCGTCTACGACCGACTGGCGGAGCAGCAGAAGCGTTCACAGTTTCCGGCACCTCCCTCCACGGGGGACGCGCAGGCCGTCGGCAGCCGGGTGGCGATGCCCAGGTTGGCGAGTGCTGCGATCACAGTCCTGTCCTTTCCCATGGGTCCGGGTCTGGTGGTCGTGCTGCTGCCGTTCTTGATCACGCGATGGCATGAGGGTGCGTCCTACCCGCTGGTGGTGCGGGTCCTGGGAGTGGCCCTGATCGCGGTGGGCGGCTTGCTGATGGTCGCGGCTTTTGTGCGGTTTCCCGTCGAGGGTGAGGGCGTTCCGTTTCCTACTATCCCGCCCAGCTCGCAGCGGGTGATCGTCGGTGGCCCTTACCGGTATGTGCGCAACCCCATGTACGTGGCGTTCGGCGCGGCGATTGCAGGGCAGGCGCTGCTGCTCGGCCGCCCAGTGCTGCTGGTCTACGCGGCTGCGCTCCTTGCCGCCCTGGTTGCGTTCGTCCGCCTGTATGAGGAGCGCACGATGCTCGCCCGCTACGGCGAGTCGTACGAGGCGTACCGCAAGCGGGTCCCCGGCTGGTGGCCGCGCCTGCCGGGCCGAACGCCCTGACGTCACCGGGACGGTCGTGGCCGGTCGGCTGGTGTCCTCGCCCTCGTCCTCGTCCTCGTCCTCGCCCTCGCCCTCGCCCTCGCGTGGGTGGAGTGGACGGGTGGCTGCTGCGGGTTCTCGAACGCCGGGCGCTGAGCCGTTCCCCCGCGGCGAAGGTGTCGTGGGTGGTGTGCGGGCCGGAAGGGCGGGGCGCCCGTTCGCGGTGGTGTAGGCGGCAGTGCCCCCGGGTCGGGAGGCCGTGCCCGGGCCGCTGGGGCCCGGCCCGCCCGGGGGCGGAAGAACAGGCGCCCGTCCCGGGCTTGAAGTCGTCACCCACAGCTACCGTCAGTGGGCTGTCCCGGTCCACGGCCTGGGCGTGCGGGGGCCTGTGGCCTGCGTCGCGGTGATTGCGGTGCATAGTCCGGAGGGCTGGGGGCAGCAGCCTGGTGAAGGAGGACGATAACAATGGGTGCTGTTCTGCTTGTTCTTCTGCTCGCTCTGATCCTGGGTGGCGCGGGGTTCGCGATTCATATTCTGTGGTGGGTCGCGGTGATCGTGCTGGCCCTGTGGGTCATCGGGTTCTTCGCCCGTAGCAGCGGCGGAGGCGGTCGCTGGTACCGATGGTGACCCGGCACACGCCGTAGCCGAAGCACACGCCTGGGGGCGCACCGACCGGTGCGCCCCCAGGCACGTGTCGTCCCGGCCGTATCGCCTGTTTCGTACGTCGCGTGCGCCTCGGCGGTCTTCCCGGGTAGGGGAGAGGGGAGGGGTCGGCGCCGGGCAGCCAGCGTGTGACCCGCACGTATCCTCCGGGCGCCCCGCCGACCCCTGCCCCCGGTACCCGGTTGTGTCCGGCCGGGACCCGCCACGGCCAAGAACGGTCCGTGCTCCGCGTACGGGAGGCAGCCACCGCCGGCGTCGTCGACCGGATCAACGCCTCGATCCCCCTCGGCCGCATGGCCGAACCCCACGAGGTCGCCGACGTGGCCGCGGCAGCGGCGGGCTTGAGCGGGGCACCGACCAGGGCGGCCTTGGGGCCGGAGACGGTGAGCTGGGTGTCTGCGGAGGCGCCGCGGCGGGCGTTCAGGACACCGCGGTTGCTGCTGCCGGACCGTCCGCGGGTGGGCGGCATGGCCAACGCCACCGTCCTGGAACGGGTGGCGGCCTGAAAGGGGCACCGCAGACGGCGGGAGCGCCGTCCTCGGTGCCCGGGACGAATCAGGTGGCCGACTCGGTGAGGGTCTCGGCGGGAGTGAAGACCATGCTGTGCATGGGAGCCATCTCCGCCATCCGGGCAGCGTCGGCGGAGGCGGCCTGGCCTTCGGGGGAGGCGAAGGCGGCGCGAAGGTCCTCCATCGAGTCCCACTCCAGCTGGGCGATCAGGTAGTACGGATCGCCGCCGCGCACCGGCGAGGCGTCGCGGGCGACGGTGTAGCTGCGCAGCAGCGGCAGGTGGTGGGCGAGCGGCAGGTGGACGTCGCGGTAGTACCGGTCGAACGCGACTGGGTCGGCGGGGGTCCCGTAGAGGACGATGAAGCGAGCCGTCATGGCGGTGCTCCTTTTCGAGATTGGTGACACTGGTACATACCGGCGAGGGCACCGTGACTCATCGCTCCTTTCGCGAGATTTCCGTAGGCGTTGATCGGGACTGCGGGGACGATGCGCGAAGCAGGCGGATGGGTGCTCAAGCAGTGGTTCGTGCGCCGCAGGTGTCGGTACGACTGCCGGACGATCAGGTGCTGCGGGCTGCGCTGCGCGAGCGCCGCCAGGAGGCCGACGGATCCTGGTGGGCGCTGGTGGCCATTGCCTTGACCGTCCGGTTCCGGTCGGCCGACGGTCGCCTGATCGCGGAGCCGGGGCCGGCCCCGTCCTGGGCTCCGATGACACCGGGCGTGGTGACGCCGATCGAGGGCGAGGACTAACGCGAGGTGCCGACCGTCCGGCACCTGCGGTTGCCGCGCCGCCGGACCCGGACCCGGGCGCGGGCGGTGACCATCCAGCCCAGGGCCTGCTCTTCGACAGCGATGATCACGATCGGCTCGGTGCGTCCGTAGCCGCGCGAGCGTGTGTGGTGGCATTCCAGTTCGGCCGCGAACCAGGCGTGCGGCCCGCTCTCTTTCGAGTTCTCGCAGGACTGGGCTGCGGGTTCCGGTCCGGTGCTGAGGCCGTGCCTTCGGGTGGTGGACACCTCCAACGACATCCCGGTCGGGATGCTGGAGAGCGGCGACGCGGCCTTCCGCATCCTGGTGCGGGCCCGCGCGCGGAGCACGTTCGAGAAGGGGGTCGACGCCCGCGAGTTGACGGAGCTGTTCGAGGCCGCCCGCCTCCTGCCGCCGTGCGACCTGCCCGGCGGCGCAGCGGGGGTGCTGGAGGTGCTGCTGGCGGGAGCGGGCGACCGGACATCTCTGGGTCGCTGACCGGCTCCTGCACGCCCCATGACGACGCCGACGCCGACGCCCACGCCGGGGCCGGGAGCCTGCCTTGACCGACTCCGCCGCAGCGCCACGGTCGGGCTCGGCCGGGCGCTGCTGTCCCGGATGACCGGCGGTACCCCTGGGTCGCCCTCACCGTCAGCACGCACCGTCCACTGTTCTGGTTCCTCGGCCGCCCGGGCCTGCCCTCCCTGACCGACCTGACCGACCTGACCGACCTGACCGACCTGACCGACCTGGCCGGCCGACGGCTTGCGGTGCACGTCCCCCACACCGCACCCGGATGCTTCGCCCGCATCGTGCTGCGCCGGGCCGGTCTCGACCCGGACCGCGACGTCCACTGCGTCGTCCGGCGTCCCGGCGACTACGGCATGGACCTGGGCCAACTGCAGGACAGCGGGATCGACGCGGCCTTTGTCGGCGGCACCATGGCGCCGGAGGCGGTGGCTGCCGAGCACGGCGGGCGGGTGCTGGCCCGGGTCGGCGACCACTTCCGGATCCCCACCGTGGGCGTGGCCGTCGATCCCACTCACATCGAGCCGGGCGACCCCGCTGTCCAGGCCGCCGTGCGAGCACACAGGCGCGCCCTGCGGGTGATCCGCAACGATCCCGACACCACGGTGCGGTACATCCGGACATTCCTCGGCCGACTTACCGAGGACGAGGCCCGAGCCCACTACGAGACGTTCATCGCACCGTACTTCAGCCCCGACGGCCAGGCGGACCTCGTAGTCGGGACCACTGCCATTGCTGCGGTCGCCGCCGAACTCGGCTTGCCCGCGACCGTCACCGCGGCCGAGTTCTACCGCACCGCACCCTGAGAATCCCCGGGAGGCCGGGCGCCATCAGCACAGCACCGTTCCGGGCACTGGCGCCCGGCAGGATGGCCGCGGCGGTGTTCGGCGCCGTGGCCCGGTGACCCTGCCCGCCGGCACAGCCCACTGCGGCGAGTTCCGGTCGTTCACCGACGACTCCCTGACCGGGAGCGGTGCCCGCTGCCAGGCTGGGCCGGTCCGCAGCGTTCGACGGAAGGCACGACGATGAAGGCTCCGAAGTTCGCCGACCTGGCCGGCCCCGAGGAGTTGACCGAGGCGATCCGGCTGCTGGCCGACGTGGGCCGCACCCTCGCGGACCTGCAGGCAGTAGGCCCCGACCTGCTTGAGCTCCGACTGGAGCAGTACCGGTACGCGGCCGACCTGGCCCAGTGGATCTCCCGCGCGGCCTCCGCGCTGCACGCCGCCACGGACGCCGAGCTCGACCCGCCGCAGCCACGGCGGGCCACGCCGTGAGCACCGGACCGGCCGTAGCCAGTCCTCTCTGAACATCCGTATCCGCGGGGCATCATGAGGAGCATGGACGCGCGCACCAACGCCCCACGCCCGATCCGTACCCACCGGTCGCGAACGACTGCAGGATGGCGTATTCGTGGGTGGGCCAAGCGGCTCGTACCGCCTGGCGAGGCCGGACACTGGCACCACCCGACACAGGGCGTGCCGGGACCGGCTGCGACGCATCCGACTTCGAGTGGGACGAGAACGACTTCGACGTCCGCTGCCCCCGCATCTTGTGACTGAGCGCTAGATGGTCGGCCAGCATGGTCGAGCGGATCGTGTTTGTCGGATCTCTCGGAGTCGGCCGCATCCTTACGGTCGTCGCGGATGCCAAGTACTCTCGGTTCGTGGCCAGTTGTTGTGGCGTCGAGAGCTTGGCGGGTCCGCCGTGATGTGTGGGACCGTCTGAGGGAAATGGCCTGTTCAGCGCGTTGCGCCGTTCAGTCGCGGTCCCGAGTCCGCGTCGACGGGGGGAGGAGCGGTGCGTGCTCACTGAAGTTGCGGCGATCGGCTACGCGACGGTCGGGGCAGCCACGCTCCAAGGGCTGGTGTTCCTGGAGCGCCTGCGTCGATGGCAGGCCGCACGCCAGTCGGCGCGCGCCACTCTCGGGGCCGGGGCTGAGCTGCCTGCACTGTCCGCGTTCGTCGACGCTCCGGCGGACCTGGCCGTGGCCTGCGCCAGCACGGCGTTCGGTGCCCTCGGCGGCTGGCTGCTCGCCGGCGAGATCAGCGGCGTCCCGCTTGCACTGATCGCCGGGGCCGCCGCCCCCGAACTGCTCGCGCACGTTCTCCGGAGCACCTCGTTGATGAATCTGCTGCTCAGCCGTGCGGGGGCGGCCCAGGCCGAACCCGCGGCGCGCGCGGACGGCGCTCCACCCGATGCGGCCGGCACGCGCGACGCGCCTGAGGCAGCCGGCCCGGGCGCTGCGCCGATCGAACAGGGAACATCATGACCACGCGAGGCTCGGCGACCAGGAACGGATTCGGCGACCGCCTCCTCGCATCCTTCCTTGGAACCCTTGGAACCCCCGGAGACCTTGGAACCCCCAGAGACCTTGGAACCCCCGGAGACCTTGGAGATCGAAGCGGGACGCGGGCGGCCGGGCACCGTCGACACGCAGGCTACGGGTTCGGCCGGCGTTTCCTCGCATCCTTCCTGAGGGTCGATCTACCGCATCAGACGCGGGCGGCCGGGATGCCCTGGGCGGCCCCACCCGCTGCGGTGCGGCGGCCGGGGTCGCCGTGGTTCTCCCTGCCCACGGTGCGCCCGGTGACGGCGAACACGGTGATGGCGGCCTCGGGCGAGCGGATCGCCGCCGCGCAGTCGCCGGACGGCTCGGTGGAGTTCTCCCTGTACCGCGAGGCCGGCGGCCCGGAACCGGACTACGCACTCGAAGTCGTGCTGCGCTCGGCGACCACGTTCCCGGCGCTCGTCCAGGTCAGGTATCCGGCCGAGGGGCAGGTCCGGCCGGCCGACCTGATCATCCCGGTCATCGCCGCACCACTGGGACTCCCGACAAGCCGGATCACCCTGCCGGGCTTCGTCCCAGGCCTGGCCTGGGAGAGCGCCGGGTTGATCACCCCGGATGCGGCGGCGACGCTCGGCCAGTGCGCTATCGAAGCCTCCATCGCCGCAGCCTCGACCAGAGCGACGCTCGACGCATGGAAGCGGGTCTGCGCAGGCGGCGACGCCTTGGCCGCAGTGGCCGCCCTGGCCGCCTTGGCCGAGGGGATACAGGAGTGAACCTGGCACGCACCGCTCGCCGTCAGAGCCGGTTCCGCGAACTCGCCGAGCGGCAGTTCGCCGCACTCGACGCCGGACAGACCACCCCAACGGCGTTGCACGCCCGGCTCACCGGCCCCGAGCAGCTCTGGTGGCACTGCTGCCAAGAGGCCGTGCACTACGACGGCAGCTGGCTGGAGCACCGCGCACCGCAGATCCTCGAATTCATCAAGGCCCGCTCCCTACCCGGCGACGGTGCGACGCGGCGCGCGGAGGCCACATACGAGGCCGCACAAATCCTGTGCCCACCAACGACGGACCAGGCCACCCGTCGACTGGACAAGGTCGCGGAGTACTGGGCCGATGCACCTGCCGCCGGGGTGTACCAGGGGCCGCGACCACGCTTCGACCTGCCGGACCTACCCGCCGGCTGGTGGCCCGCACGCCCCGGACCACTCGCCGGGGCCACGGAGTACGTCGCCGAGGCAACGGGGCACGCCGCGCGGGTACTCGGTCTTCTGTCGCTGCTCCACCTGGCAGAGAAACCGCGACGCGGCGTCAGGCCGGTGCGCGTGGCGGTCGTGTTCGCCGCAGCGCCGGGGAGCGGTGGGCAGGGCCGCCTGGCGTATCTGGAGCTGCGCGACGCGCACATCGGTATCGCAGGGATCTTCCCCGACCCGGCGGCCGGGCACCCGGCCACCGATCACGCGTTCGCCACCGCCGTCGCCCGCGCCTGGTCCACCGTCGCGCCGCGCCAACGCGACCTGTGCGTCCTTTGGAGGCTGGCGTTCGTCGACGAGTCCGCAGCGGGGGCGGCGCGAGTCGACGGCATCGACGGCGGATCGCTCGGTGCGGCCTTCGCGTTGGCATTGCGCGAACTGACTCGGTACCCGCGGGACGTGCGGCCCGCGCTGCGCGCCGTGCACCACTACTTTCACGGCTTCCGCCTGCGGACGGCGGTGACCGGAGCGCTCGACGCCGAAGGCGGACTGTCCGCGGTCGAATCGCTGGACGCGAAGGCCGAAGAGGCCCGCAGGCACGGTTGGCGGCTGGTCGCCCCGGTGGCGAACGCCGCGACCGGCACCGTCCCGCGCAGCGGGGTAGCCCTCGCGCGCACCGTGGCCGACGCCGACCGGCTGTCCCGGTACTGGAACCGCCGGCACCTCCTCGTCAGCGTCCTGGTGGCGGCGGCGCTGACCATTCCACCCGGGATCGTCCTGCACGAGAGCGACCAGCGGCTCGATCAGGCACAGGCCGACTCGACAGTCGCGATCTCCGATCAACTGGCTGCCACCAGCCTGACCACCGATGTGACCACTCCCGCCTCGGCCCGGCAACTGGCCCTGGCCGCCTGGGCGGAGTCACCGACCTCGGCAGCCGACGCGTCCATGGCCAAGCTGCTGTCGGAACAACAGCAGGACGGCATGCACATCGGCTCCACGGACGGTTCCAACGTCACCACCATCGCTTTCGCCCCCGACGGCCGCCTCCTGGCCTCCGGTGGCCTCGACGGCTCCGTGCGGTTGTGGAATCCGCAGACCGGCAGTGCCGTCGACCGATCGGTCAGCGCGGGTGAACACAACCCCATAGACGCACTCGCCTTCACCGCGCAGGGCACGGTGCTCTCCGCCGTCGCCTGGGACGGAATGCTGCGCCGCTGGGAGGTGTCCGACCAGCACGAGATCGGCACACCTGTGCTTGCCGCTCCGGCCCTGTCCGGAGGGGGCGCGTTCGCGCCCGTCTTCAGTCCGAACGGCACTGTGCTGGCCACGTCGTACCAGAACCGGACCGTGCGACTGTGGAACACCGTGGCAGGAAAGGCGCTGTGCACGATTCCGCTGGCCGGCTCGTCGAACCAGGTGCGTAGTGTGGCCTTCGATCCGGTCGACTCGGTGCTGGCCACGGCCGAATCGGACGACGACATCCAGTTCTGGAATCCGGACGACTGCCGACCGGACGGAGCCGCGATCGACCAGGGAACCTACAACGACTCGATCGCCATCGCCTTCAACGCCCGCGGCACGATGCTGGCCGCCACCGGGCTCAGCGGGTCGGTCCTCCTGTGGAATCCGATCAGTGGCGCTCGGGTCGGCACCCTGAGCCAGGGCGCCGACAGCACGAACTTCGCAGAGACGCTGGCGTTCTCCCCGGACGGTCGGCAGTTGGCCACCGGGAACCGTGACGGGACCGTGCGGCTCTGGAACCTTACGACCTCTCAGCAGTTCGCACAGCCGGACGACTCGGTTGAGGGCATGGTGGTAGCCCTCGCACCGAACGGCGCGTTTCAGCAGCTCGCACAGTTGTCCGGCTCGGTTCAGGGCATGGTGGACCAGGTGGCCTTCGACCCGAACGGCGCGTTCCTGGCCAGCGGCGCGAACGACGGCACCGTCCGACTGTGGTCGCTGCCGTCGCGCTTGCCGGTCGGCTCCGAGTACCAGTTCCCCCCCACCACCGGCGGCGTCGACGCCACCGCCTTCGACCCGGTCTCCCCGCTGATGGCGACGGCCGGAGGCATGGGGACGTTCCAGCTGTGGAGTACGGCGGACCCGCCCGAACCGGTCGGCAACGCGATCGATGCCGGCTCCGGATCAGGCCTCGACGCAGTCGCTTTCAGCAGGGACGGTCGCTACCTGGCCTCCGGCGACGCGCACGGGACGATCCGGCTGTGGGACACGGCCGACTGGCAGGAGGTCGGCCCTCCGCTTCGCGCGACTCCCGCCACAGCGTGCCGGTCCCTCGCGTTCACCTCGGACGGAAGCGTCCTGGCCGCCGGGTACGACGACGACAGCATGCGCCTGTGGAACCTCGCGCCCGGATCCGGCTTCGGCCGACTGATCAGAACGGACCTCTCCGCGGGCTCCGACGGAGGGTCCGGGCTGCTGGTCGACCCGTCCGCCGACATCGTCGTCACATTCTCCGACAACGGCACGGAACTGCGACGCTGGAACGGAAGCACCGGGGCGCCGATCGGGGCGCCGTACCGTTTCCCCGCCGCGTCCGACATGATCGACGTAGCCGCCTTCGATCCGGCGACCGGCCTACTGGCGATCGCCGCCGGGCCATTTCAGGTGACCTGGTGGAACCCGCTGACCGGGCGGCAGTCGGGCACGCCGTTCACAGTGGCGTCGTACACGATCGCACTCGCGATCAATCCGAGTGGATCGCTCGTGGCCGTACTGGGAAGTGACCGTTCCGCCCAGCTCTGGAATCCCACCACAGGTCGACCCGTCGGCGCACCGATCCCGGTGAACAACCTCGACGCCGAACAGGTCTTCACCTTCACGCCGGACGGCTCGTCGCTATTCGCCTACGGCGGCCTCACCGGCGCCAGCCAGTGGCCGACGGCGACGTGGTCCGACCCGTACCAAGCCTTGTGCGACGAGGTCGGACCTTTGCCGGCAGTGCTCTGGCACCGCTACGTGTCCAACGACGCGGAGCCCGCGATGTGTACCGGCTCGTCGCCGCAGGAGGCCGCTCCCTGAAGGCTTGCGGATGATGACCTGGCCCCTGACCGAGTGCCGTCCGCCGGCCTGACGGATCCTTGGCGCGTCGACCCGGCCATGACCCTCTCTGACAGTCTCGACTGACACGCCCGATATGTCGGGTTGGTCCAGATGGGCGAGACGAGGATCATTCCGGCATGGCCAGCACCACCGACCCCGAGCAGGACCCGGCGCCGCGTCCGAAGCGGCGGACGCTCCCGGCGGAGCACAAGCTGCCGATCGTTGCGGAGTACGACGCGGCCCCGAACGGGGAGAAGGGCGCGATCCTGCGCCGCGAGCGGCGGTACCAATCGCACATCATCGAATGGCGGGCCGCGCGGGACGCCGGCGCGATGGTCACCCTGGTCGACAGGCGCACGTCGCCCGCACGGCCGAAGAAGGCGGCCGAGCAGGCGGAGCTGGAGCGGCCGCGCAAGAAGGTCGCCCGGCTGGAGGCCGAGGCCGCGCGCAAGGACGCCGCACTGGAGCTCACGGGAAAGGCCAACGCGCTCTTGGAACTGCTCTCCAAGAGCGTGGACTGAAGCCTGCCGCGGACCAGGTCATCGACGACCTCTTCCCCGCGCTGGAGCAGGAGTTGACCACCACGGCCGCCTGGGCAGGCTATTGAGGCAGGCTCGGCGGTCCATCACCGTGCGTTCGACGGCGCGGGTGAGGTTCTGCCACAAATGGAAGCGGTCCGCCGCCTGCTGGGCCTGGGGTGCGCCGGTGTCGCCGGCCTCCGCGTAGGCGCTGGCCCGGTCCCGGCAGATCACCTCGATCTGTGGGCGCGCGGCCAGCCAGGGGACGAGGGTGGCGCCGTCGCGTTCCGGGAGCAGATCCAGGACCCGGTGGGTGACCGCATCGGTGACCACCGTGCCGTAGATGTGGCCCTTGCGCAGAGCGAAGTCGTCGACCCCGACCGCTGCCGGGGCACCGACGGGACGGTCGGGCAGTTCCATCACGCGCCGCAGCAGAGTACTGCGGCTGCCGCCAATGCCCAGCAGCGCAGCCATCCGCGCACCGGCGCGGCCCGCGAGCGCCAACCCCAGCTCGGCGACCGCCGATCGTAGCCTTTCGGTGCTCTGCCCATGACGACGCGTCAGTCCGTTGATCTGCTCGACGAACGTGCGTCTTGGGCACGTCCCGTCCGGGCAGGCGAACCTGCGCACCCGTAGCGCGAGCACGATCTGCCGCCCCGCGGTCGGCAAATCGGCCGGGACGCGCAGGTAGGAACCGTGGACCCGCTCCGACCAGGCTCCACAGCCGGGGCAGACGGCACCGGCTGAAGTCGCCCCTGCCTGCACCCGCACCACGGGACTGCCCGCCTCAATGCAGACCACCGCCACCGCCGAGAGGGCTGGAAACAACAACTCGCGTATCAGGGACCAGGATTGCGTCACAGCCGCCGACTGTCGGCCTCACCTCGCGGCTTGCTGATGACTTTCGGACGATCTCGGAGCCTGGCAGGACGCCAAGATCGCTCACCCAGCGTCACCGATCACAACTCCTGGGCCAGACCCCACTTCGGACCGTTGACGCCAGAGGTGTCCGAGGCGGCCCAGGGTGCGAGGGGTGGTGGTGGGTGGATCCGCCTGGGGAAATGAGCGGCAGGGGCTCCCTGGTATGCGGTACGGTGCGCCGATGTCAGCGATCAGGAAGTTCCAAGTCACCTTTGACTGCGCAGAACCTGAGCGCCTCGCTCGTTTCTGGTGCGAAGTGTTGGGGTACGTCGTGCCGTCGCCACCGGAGGGGTTCACCACCTGGGACGATTTCAACCGCACCCTGCCTCCTGAGGAGCAGGGATCATGGTTCGCCTGCAGCGATCCCTCAGGCGTGGGCCCGCGCCTGTACTTCCAGCGCATCGCCGAAGGCAAGGTCGTCAAGAATCGGGTGCATCTCGATGTCCGGGCCGGCACCGGGCTCGTGGGGGACGAGCGCCTCGCCGTGCTTGAGGCCGAGTGCGCACGACTGGTGGCGCTCGGTGCGACCCACGTGCGAACACTGTATGCCGATGAGGAAAACGAGTCGTGCATCCCGATGCTGGACATCGAGGGCAACGAGTTCTGTATCGACTGAGTACTCTCCGAGCAAACTTGGTTCAGTCAACGAGCCTCACGGGGTCTGGCCGCCCGAGACAACGCGGGCGATTCCGCTGGCAGACTGCTCGGCGCCGTGGGCGGGTTACTGACCTTCAAAGGGCGATGTCGCAGCTCTGGCGCATGCGGTCGAAGCTCCCTTGGCGGTGCCGTCGATGTCCTCGTTACCTGGGGTTGTCAAGCGGCCTGGCTGGTGCGGCTGTTGCGTCAGCTCTGGACAAGTACGGCAAGTTGCCTGGCTAACCCCATCGGGAGCGAGCGGTGAGGGACGTCTGCTGGGTAACGGGATCGGTGTTGTCCAGGCGGCCGACCAGGATCGGCTGTGCGGCCGCCGGTTCGCCTTCTGGTGGGTGGTGGTGGCGTCCGAAGCGGAGCACGACCACACACACGGCGAGTATGGCGGCGAGGATGGTCCACGGGGGTGCGCCGGTCAGGGCCCAAGTCCCGGCGGCCAGGACCGCGACGGCGGCCGCACGGATCAGGTCGGGACGGAAGACGGTGGTGCAGTCGAACAGGAGCTGTCCGAGGAGACAGGCGGCCAGGCCGGCCAGCAGCAGTACGGCGGTGGTGTGGGGTAGCCTGCCGCGTCACTGCACAACCGCCACGATGAGGTGGCGAACTTCGATACCGGTATACCGCTTTAAGGAGCAACGCATGGCCATCGCCACTCTGGGAGTGGTCGTCCTCGACTGCCCCGACCCGCAGGCGCTCGCCGGTTTCTACGCCCGCGTGCTCGGCGGTGAGGTCGTCAGCGACGCGGACGGGTCCGTCCTCAGGCAGGGCGACAGGATGCTGCTGGCCTTCCAGCACTCACCCGGGCATACGGCGCCCGAGTGGCCGCGGGCCGACCGCTCGCAGCAGTTCCACCTGGACCTGGAGCTGCCGCGGGAGGAGCTGGATGCCGCGCACGAGCAGGTCGTCGGCTGGGGTGCGAAGCTGCTGGACGACGGCGGCGGCGACCGCAGCTGGCGGGTCTTCGCGGACCCGGCGGGCCATCCGTTCTGCCTGTGCGGTGTGCGGAGCTGACTGAGCTGGCAGGGCCGAAGGCAGCGCAAAGCCCCCGGTCCGCCGGAACCGGGGGCTTTGCGCTGTCAGGTCTCTTCGATCCGTTCGGTGATCGCGGCCTCGTCCCGTTCAATCGCCCGACGGGCCGGCCCCTGGTGTGACCAGCCGTGGCGACGCAGCAGGTAGTGGGAGACAGGTGACCGTGACCGGCACGGATCGCGTCTCTTGGCGTGGTGTAGCCGATCAGGGTGGGGTGGTGCGCCGGGGGCGTGTGCCCGGGTAGCTTCCGCTCCCTGTCGACAGGGTGGGCCACCGTGCAACTCTCCGTTGTGAACGGGCGGTTCAACGCGGGAGGTGCAGGGTGGCGCTGTCTGCATCACGGGACGGAAGCAAGTAGCTGGTGGCAGGCCCCGGTAACCGGCTCTGCCGCGACTCGCCTCGCCGGTCACCACCCGGCGGCAGCCTCACGGCTCCGTACCGGGAATCCGGCTCTGACCTGCACTGGTGACAGAGCTGGTGGCTCGACTGGTTGCTCGGTGACGACCATCGGCGGCCTCCCCGGCTTGGCCGGGGCACTCGCCGACAGCCCCCGGGTCATGCCGACTGCCGCCGCAGGATCGGGCGGTGTACTGCCCCGCGCGGCCCGGTGAGGACCGGGCCGCGCGGGGGCAGCTGCCTCGTCGTCGGGCAGCGCCGGACGAGGTGCAGGCGCGTGAGGACGAAGGCGAGCACCGCCGGGACAACAGCAGTGACCAGGCCGCCGGCCCGTGGGCAAGGATCGCTCCCCGCGTGTTCGACGGGTCCCGACGACCACCGCGGCGGCGGGCAGGAGCGGCCGGGCGGCGGTTGCGCACTGTGCTGGACATGAGGCCTCCGAGGTTCAGCGGGATCGGAGCAGGGCCAGCCGGCCAGACCCTGCGCGGCCTGCGGTGCGAGGCGGCCCCCGCTGCGCCCGCCTCGTCAGGCGACCGGGAACGTGCATCCGCGGCCTGGCACCGGCACGGACGAACAGCCGATCAGACGTCCACCAGCACCCCGGTCTCGCAAGCTGCCGGGGGTGGTGGTCGTGTCGTGGTGGGGTGTCGGTTGGCTGGGTGAATGCGGGATCCCGCCCGATCGTGTGGATCGGGCGGGATCGTGTCCGCCGTTCAGGGGGTTTCCCGCGGGCGGTTCGTGCCGTGGTGCTCGTGCTGTTCTGTTGGCGTGTGCGCTCGTGTCACTGCCTGCGGCGGCGAGTGGCGATCGTGGTGGTCAGGACGCCGGTGCCGGTGAGCAGGGCGACGGCCAGGGCGGTCCGGCCAAGGGGCAGGTCGTTGCCGGTCTTGGCAAGGTCGGTGTCGGGTTTGGCCGGGGGGAGGATCTTGCCGTGGGTGCTGCACTCGGGGTCGGTGGAGCCCTTGGCGCAGTTGGAGCCGCCGGGGACCGTGACGGTGTTGTCCAGGCGGCGGTTGCCGTTGTCGGGCTTGCGGACGGTGACGGTGTAGGTGATCTTCGTGGTGGTGCCGGCGCGGACCGTGCCGGTCCAGTGCAGGGTCGGGGCCGTGTAGGTCGCGGTGCCGGTGGTGGCCTTCGCGTCCTGGTTGTAGGTGGCGTCGTCCAGGACCTTGGTCAGGTCGTCGGACAGGGTCAGGCCCGGGTAGTCGGCCTTGGAGTGGTTGGCCAGGGTGAGGGTGTAGGTGACGGTGCCGCCCTCCTTGGGGTTGGTCGGGGTCATGGTCTTGGAGACCTGGACGGTGGGCAGGGGGGCGTTGGTGTAGCAGTCCGGGTCGAGGGCGGCGGCGCGGCGGCTGCGCTGCATGGGCAGCGGGCAGTTGGAGGTGCTGGAGCCGGTGACCTGGTTGTGGAGGTTCTTGTTGCCCTTGGGCGGGATGGCGACGGTGACCGAGTAGGTGATGGTCGCGCTCTGGTGGGGTGCCAGGGTGCCGTGCCAGGTCAGGGTCGGGGCCTTGTAGGCGACGGTGCCGGCGGTGGTCTTCTGGTCGCCGTTCCAGGTGGCGTCGTCGATGACGCCGCTGAGGTTGTCGGTGAGCGAGCCGGTGTAGGGGGCGCTGCCGATGTTGGTGACGGTGACCGTGTAGCCGACCTTGCCGCCGGGCAGCGGCTTGGGGGTGTCGGTAGTCTTCTTGATCACCGGGTTGGGCATGCGTCCGCCGTCCGGGGTGCAGGCGGGGTCGGTGGAGCCGGGGGCGCAGTTGGAGTCGGGCGGGCCCACCACGGTGTTGCTCAGGACGGTGTCCCCGGTGACGGGGTTGTGGACGGTGACGGTGTAGACGGTGGTCGCGCTCTGGCCCGCGGCCAGGTCGCCGGTCCAGGACAGGGTCGGCGCCGTGTAGGCCGTGGTGCCGGCGGTGGCCTTCGCGTCCTGGTTGTAGGTGGCGTCGTCCAGGGCCTTGGTCAGGTCGTCGGTCCACGAGGCGCCCTTGTAGGGGGCCTTGCCGGTGTCGGTGGCGGTGATGGTGTACGTGACCGTGTCACCGGGCTTGGGCCCGCTGGGGCTCATGGTCTTGGTGAGCTTCAGTTCGGCCACGTTCGTGCCGGTGGTGCAGGCGGGGTCGGTGGAGCCGGGCGGGCAGTTCGAGTCCTCGGGGCCCACCACGGCGTTGGTCAGCAGGTGGTCGCCGGTGCCGGGGCTCCTGACGGTGACCGAGTAGGTGATCGTCACTGTCTGCCCCACCGCCACGTCACCGGTCCAGGTGAGCTTGGGCGCGGCGTAGGCCACCGTCCCCGAGGTCGCGGTGGCGTCGGCGTTGTAGGTGGCGTCGTCGATGACCTTGGTGAGGTCGTCGGTGAACGTGGCACCCGGGTAGTCGGCCTTGCCGGTGTTGGCGGCGGTGACCGTGTAGGTGATCTTGTCGCCGGGCTTGGCCGGGGTCTTGGCGTCCGAGGTCTTGGTGAGCTTCAGTGCGGCCACGCTGCCGCTGGTGGTGCAGGCCGGGTCGGTGGAGCCGGGCGGGCAGTTCGAGTCCTCGGGCCCCACGACGGCGTTGGCCAGGGTGTGGTCGCCGGTGTCGGGGTTCTTGACGGTGACCGAGTAGGTGATCGTCACGGTGTGGCCCGCGGCCACGTCACCGGTCCAGGTGAGCTTGGGCGCGGTGTAGGCCGCGGTGCCGGAGGTGGCGGTGGCGTCACTACCGTAGGCGGCGTCGTCCAGCACGCCGGTGAGGTCGTCGGTGAACGTGGCACCCGGGTAGTCGGCCTTGCCGGTGTTGGCGGCGGTGACCGTGTAGGTGATCTTGTCGCCGGGCTTGGCCGGGGCCTTGGCGTCCGAGGTCTTGGTGAGCTTCAGTTCGGCCACGTTCGTGCCGGTGGTGCAGGCGGGGTCGGTGGAGCCGGGCGGGCAGTTGGTGTTCGGCGGGCCCACGACAGTGTTGGTCAGCACGTGGTCGCCGGTGTCGGGGTTCTTGACGGTGACCGAGTAGGTGATCGTCACGGTGTGGCCCGCGGCCACGTCACCGGTCCAGGTGAGCTTGGGCGCGGTGTAGGCCGCGGTGCCGGAGGTGGCGGTGGCGTCACTACCGTAGGCGGCGTCGTCCAAGACGCCGGTGAGGTCGTCGGTGAACGTGACCCCCGGGTAGTCGGCGCTGCCGGTGTTGGCGGCGGTGACCGTGTAGGTGATCTTGTCGCCGGGCTTGGCCGGGGTCTTGGCGTCCGAGGTCTTGGTGAACGTCAGGATCGGCACGCCGGCGATGTTGACCTTGGCGGAGGAGGGGTTGGAGGGGACGTCGGCGCCGCCGGGGTCCGTGGCGGTGGCGGTGGCGGTGTTGGTGAACGTCCCGTCCGGGCTGGTGTCGGCGGCGGTCAGGGTGTGGGTGCCGGTGCAGACCATCGAGGCGCCCGCGGTGCCCGCTGCGCCCAGGGTGGTGCGCGGGCAGGTGACGGGGGCCACGTGCGGGTCGGTGACGGCGGCGTTCGTCAACGGCTGGGCGCCGGAGTTGGTCAGCAGGAACTGGTAGGGCACGCTCTGGCCGATGGCGTAGGAGGCAGGCTGGGGCTGGGTCTTGTCGACCTGCTTGACCAGGTTGAGGCGGGACAGCGGGGTGACGGTGCTGATCGCGACGTTGCGGATCAGGTGCACGTCGGTGAACTCGCCGGTGCCGGCGGCGAACCCGAACTTGTAGGTGGCCGGGACCGGGGTGGTCATGGTGTGCGACAGGATCGTCCGGTAGCCCCTGCCGTCGTTGAAGTCGATCTCGACGGTGACGGTGGGCAGGGTGTCGGGGCTGACGGTCACCCGGGTCCTGCGGACCGCGTCGGCCACGGTGGTGCCGCGCAGCACCCCGGGCAGAGTGGAGGCGACGCCCTGGGCCGGAATGGTGCCGGCCAGGTAGCAGTAGCCGTTCCGTCCCTCCCCGGGGCCCCGGATCCCGACCGCGTTGATGACCTGGTTCTCGTTGGGGCGCGTGGGGCAGCCGCCGCCGAGGGCCGCGATGTTGTAGTTGCCGTAGGCGTCGAAGCCCACCCCCAGGTAGCCGGCGTGGACCCCGTCGGCGTACCCGTTGATGGCGGCGTAGCCCAGGGCGCCGCCGGGTGCGCCGGCCGTGGTCAGCTGGGCGGCCCCGTCGGTCAGGAAGAAGCTGATGCCGTCGGCTCCGCTACCGCCGTACTGGTAGGTCTCGAACTCCGCGACCAGTCCCGCGTTGCCGGGCAGCGGCTTGTTGTAGAGCACCCCGCCGGAGGCGTTGTTGCTGTTGTCGGTCAGCTGCAGGTACCCCGGGGTGGTCCCGGCGGCGGGGGCGCTGTTCGAGGAGGCGCACGGGCCCAGCGCCGAGGCCCCGGCCGGCGGGGTGCTGCCGGCCGCGGCCCCGGTCAGGCAGGCGGAGTTCAGCGGGAGCAGGTCCGGGTCGGGCGCGGAGCCGCCCTGGAAGGTCTCGTTCAGCAGCTCCGTGCCCGTGCCCGCCCGGCGCGCCCGCAGACCGCGCAGCGCTTGGCCCTTTCCGGTGGCGTGCCTGGGAAGCGCGGCGTGCGCGGGCAGCGCGTCGCAGCCCAGCAGTTTGGACAGGGCGAAGGCGCCGCTGTCCCCGCCGGCCACCGACAGGGACAGTGTGTCCACGGCCGTCTGCGACCAGACGTCCGCGCCCGACGCCGCGGATGTCGGCGCGGCGGTGGCGGAGGGGGCGGAGGGGGTGCTCGCGGACCGGGCCGTGGAAGCCGGAGTCGCCGACCGCGACGCGTTCGCGGCCCCCGCAGCCGAGGTGGCCGGCGGGGGAGTACCGATGGGGACCGTCGCCGGGGCGAGGGTGCGCATACCCAGCTTGACCGGCTTTCCGGCCCCGCTCGCGGTCAGCGCCACCGCGCGCAGGGCGCCGGCGGGCCCGGCCAGCGCGAACCGCACCCGCTGCGCGTGCGGCAGACGCAACGTGAGCTGGTACGGGACCTGGGCGGTGCCCTGCGGAAGGCGCAGCGCGTCCCCGGCGATCAGCGCGGACACCGGCATCCCCCGTGTCTCCTGGGACAGCGGCGCGCGCCGGTAGCGCAGCTGCGAGCCGGCCGCGTTACCGGAGAACACCCCCGCCAGCTCGCCCCCCGCCACCGGAGTGCGCAGTGACCTGCCCAACGGCACGGCGCCCAGGGACACACCACGCCAGTCGGCCAGTACCGACGGATGAGGGCAGTCCGGTACGGCGATCTCGCCCAGGCGCGGCGCGAGGTGGGGCGCGGCGTCGCCGTAGGCCGCGGCCCCAGGGCCCAGCCCCGCCACCGCCACCGCCACCGCCGCGGTGACCGCCCACACCACCGCCCGCAGCCCGCGCGCGTTCCCCGCGCGCTCCGCCGCCCTGCGGCCGGGCCAAGATCTGTACTTCACGCCGTACTCCGAGTCCTCTTGGTGCCGATACGTCAGATCAGCCGGACCCAGGGCGCCGAGAAGTGGTCATCCGCGACTCGGCCCACCGAGCACCGGCCGCAGCGCACGTACCAACACCTGACGGGCGATCATGTGGCATCCGTACGGGAGCAACCCCCACAGCCGAAGAAATAGGACCATGTGCGCGATGGGCATCGGCCTCCGCGAGGAGGCCCTGCGCCGACGGTTCGGCCATGCGGTCCTGTTTCCTGCGCACAGCATCACCATGAGCGGGCCAGGACCCGGTGCCGTGCCCGGCGGCTCCAACGGCACCGAGGGCTGGCACTGCAACCGCATCCGGGGTTATTGCCTCGGTGTTTGCCGTACGGTGGCCCACTGCCTGCCGAAGTCGCGTGGGGTGCCGGTGTTGAACCGGGTCTTCTGCGTCTTGGTGTGCTTCTGGGGGGACTCGTCCGTGGGGTCGGGGTGTCGTGGTGTCGCTCCTGCCGGCTGGCGCCTTCGAGTGGACTCGGAGGCGGCTCCCCTGCTCCCGGTGGCGGCCTCCACCGTCGCGGGGGGTGACGGTGCCCTGCGGGCGGGTCGTGACCGGGCCGCCTGTGGGCGGGTCGTGACCGGTGGCGGGCGCGGGGCCTTGGCCGGGGGCTCCTTCGTGTCGTACGGCGTGGCCGGGCCCGGGCGGGTTGTCGCACTGTGGTTGTGCCGGTGGTCGCGTGCGGGTGCTCCTCGGGGTCGGGGCCGGCGGCAGGGCCCACGCGGTTCGTGCGGGTGGCCGGTCGTGTTGTCGTCCCTGTCGTTGTGGGTGTGTGTCTTCGACAGGGTCGGCGAGAGCCACCCCGACATGTCGATCATGAGCCACCGTTTGGGCAGCGGGAGTGGGAGCCACTCCCTCAGACGGGCGGTGGAGTGAAGCATTTGGCGCAATCCAATACCCGTGTTGCGGGTGTCCCGCTGTGCGCGTTATGGACAGCGGTTGCGTCACTGGAGCACGGCCGCAGGCGCGGCCATCTCCTGAAAGTGATGGGGTCCCGCCTGTCGACGGATGCACAGATGGACGGTGAAGCCCTTCTGTGCCCGCTGGGAGCACGACATGACAGCCCGGCAGGCGTCAGCACCGTCGGGCTTCACAGCCTCGGCAGCCAGGAGGGATTACCGCCTATCGATCGGCACAAGCCGCTGGATAGCCGTGGCGTGGCGGGTCCGGCTGCGCGGGTTGCGGCGTGCGGAGGGTGTTGTGCGCTGGCAGGTGCGGGATGCGCGCCCGCTGGATGGGGGGCGCACGCCGTCCTGTGTCGTGCCGGGAGTCGGCAGGTGTGTACGTTCTGCGCTGGTCCGATGCACCAAAGCCCGCCTGCAGTAGGGCCTGGGAGCGGTGCAATGTGTTGCGGGCGGTACGCGGATGCGGCCGCCCCGGTCAAAGAGGAGAGGCCCTCATGGCGGTCGGGATCGCAGGCGCGGGTTACGCGCTCGGGTCGGAGACGGTCAGCAGTACCGATCTGGCCCTGTCGCACGGTCTGGAGCCGGACTGGTTCGTCCGGCGGACCGGCACCCAGCAGCGCCGGGTCTATGCCGAGGGGGAGAGCCTGATGACCCTGGCGGCCGAGGCGATCGGCAAGGCGTGTGCCGAGGCGGGCGTGGCCCCGCAGGCCATCGGCGGCGAGACCCTGCTGATCTTCGCGCAGGTCAGCATCCCCGCGTACGTGGCCCCCTCGCAGGCGGTCCTGCTGGCCCAGCGGGCGGGGATCGGGTGCGCGAAGACCATGAGTGTGGACGGCTCGTGCGCGGAGGTGATCCCCGCGCTGGAGACAGCGGTCACCATGCTGGAGACGGGCCGCTGCGAGCGGGCGATCGTGGTGGGCGGCCAGGATGCCGTCAGCCTGACGAACCACCAGGATCTCAGCCTGGCCGGCATCTTCGGGGCCGGAGCCGCAGCCGTCGTCCTTGCCCGCGACGAGAACTACGGAACGCGGCTCGACGTGCGCGGGAGCCAGTGGGAGACCCACACGGCCGACTGGCAGCTGGGCACCCTGCCCGTCCACGAACGCCGCAGGGCCGAAGAGGGCTTCGAAGTGCGCACCGGCTTCTACACGATGGAAGGCGTCGAGATCGTCCAGGCCGCCCGCCGGCACGTCCCCGGGGTCGTCGACTCGGCCCTCGCCCGGGCCGGCTGGACCACGGCTGATCTCGACCTGGTCATCGCCCACCAGCCGAACACCCGCACCCTGCAACTCGTCATGAAGGCATGCGGGATCAGCATGGACATCGTGCCCAACCCGTGCGCCGACATCGGCAACCTGGGCCCGGCCAACGTCCTGACCACCCTCGCCATCGCCCGCCAGGAGGGCACCCTGAAGCCGGGAAGCCGGGCCCTCCTCGTGTCCTACGGCGTCGGCTTCTCCTGCGGAGCGATGGCCGTCACCTTCTGAACCAGGAAAGAACACTCGGACAGTGCGGCCGGGACCCGCTCGGCCCCGGCCACACCCCCCATGGCCGGGGCCGCCCCGCGGACCGTGCCCAAGACGAGGGCGGCCGGGCCCGTTCGAGGGCATGGTGCCGATCCCCCAGATGGGGCAGACCGGTGGCCAGGGGCCGGACGATGGCCCCAGACCCTCGACACCAGCACCTTCCCATCTGCGTCACAGACCCCTTGGAAGTCACCCGATCGGGGTGGAGCCCAAAACCGCTGCCGATCATGGACTAGCGGTCATCCCAATGACACTCGGACGGGCCAAGAGTGGCTCATGATCAACATGTCGGGGTGGCTCTCGCCGACCCGGTCGAAAACAGGGTGGGGGTGTTTTTGTTAGTGGTGGGGTGGGGGTTGGAGTTGGACGGTGGCGGTGATGACGGGTTGGTTGTTCTGGGTGGCTGTGATGGTGCAGTGGGTGTGTGTGGTGTTGGGGGTGGGGTGTGGGTGGGTGTGGATGGTGCAGGGGGTGTCGAGTTCGGCGTAGTGGTGGAAGGTGCAGTGGAGGGCTGTGAGGGTGGTGCGGGGGTGGGTGGTTGTGGTGTGGGCGGCTTGGCGGGCGGCTTCGAGCAGGAGCATGCCGGGGGCGTGGTCGAGGGGGTGGTCGAAGAGTCCGGGGTGGGTGGGGTCGGTGCGCAGGAGGTGGGTGGTGGGGGTGGGGGTGGGTGACAGGACGACGTCGCGGGTGTGGGTGCGTGCGACGTGGGCGGGTGGTAGCGGGGGGCCGGGGGTGTGGGGGTGTGGTGCGGGTCGGCGTGGTGTCCGCGCAGTCGGTTGTAGACGGTGGGGGAGTGGTTGGTGAATGTGGTGGTGGCTGTGGCGAGGTGGCGTCCTTGTGCGGTGATCTGGACCTGCATCCTGGCGGCGGCCGGTCGCCGGGCGCGCATGACCACCTCGGTGCAGGTGATGTGCAGGTCGAGGGTGGTGGGTCCGGTGCCGGCGGCCAGTGCGGCCAGTGCGGTCGGGTCGAGCCGCAGGCCGAGGTCGCGCCAGGCCTGGCGGTCGCCGGGCGGTGCGCCGTAGGCGGCGTGGGTGAGGAGCGGGATCGACTGGCGGACGGCTTCGGCGAGCAGCAGCGGGTCGTGGAGTCCGTGCCGGGGCCGGTAGAAGCCGTGGGTGGGGGGCAGTTCCGCCGTGACGTGGTGGGTGTCGGGGCCGGTGGTGCGCCATCGGGTCAGCAGGACGTCGGCGGTGCGGGTCTTGTGGACCAGTTCGGCGATGGTGGCGGCCGGCTGTGTCGAGGCCGGTGCGCTGTGTTCCAGGAGTGCTGTGGACATCAATCCCCCTCGTCCGGGCAACAGGCGGCGCTGGCCGCCCAGGCACCACAACATAACGAGTGTTCGGTTTTATGTCACAGCAATCCCGTAACGGTTCGATAACGCAGCGGGAAGTTAATTCTGTTCTTACACCGCCAGCCGCCAGCCACCGGTCGCCGGTCGGGCGGCCGCCAGCCGCCGGTCACCAGCCACCGGTCGCCGGTCGGGCGGCCGCCAGCCGCCGGTCACCAGCCACCGGTCGCCGGTCGGGCGGCCACGAGCCGCCGGTCACCAGCCACCGGTCGCCGGTCGGGCGGCCACGAGCCGCCGGTCACCAGCCACCGGTCGCCGGTCGGGCGGTCGGGGGCGGAGCTGCGGGTGCGGGATCCCGGGGCGCCGTACGGCCCGGCCGTCCGGGGTGCCGTCGTCCGGGGAGCCCTGGGGGGCCCTGGGGCGTGTCCGGTGTGCCGGGCGAGTCCTGGGGCGTGGTCAGGGAAATCTGGGGCGTGCCCGGCGTGTCCGGCGTGTCCTGGGGTGTGCCCGGGGCTCTGGGGTGTGTCCGGCGTGTCCGGCGAGTCCTGGGTACCCGGGGAACTTTCGGGGCGTGTCCGGGGGCTCTGGGGCGTGTTCGGCGGGTTCCGGGGTGTGCCTGGGGGGCTTTCGGGGTGTGTCCGGCGTGCCGGGCGAGTCCTGGGCCGTGTCCGGTGAACTTCGGGGGCGTGTCCGGGGCTGTGGGGTGTGTGTGGGGGGTTCCGGGGTGTGTGTGGAGAAACAGACCAAGGGCTGGCATCCCGCCCAAAGGGCCGGATAAGATAGCGAGCGTTCTTAACTTTTTGGAGGGGTTGTCGTGGTGGGAGAGCCGAAGCAGGAGCGGGCGATCCAGACCCGTGCCCTGTTGTTGCGGGCCGCGGCGGAGGTCTTTGACGAGTACGGCTACGACGGTGCGAGTGTCAGCAAGATCCTGGCGAGGGCGGGTGTGACGCCGGGGGCGATGTACTTCCATTTCAAGAACAAGGAGGCTCTCGCGGAGGCTGTCATCAACGCCCAGCCGGAGACGATCGTCCCGCACCTGGAGTCCGAGGGCCTGCAGCGTCTGGTGGACATCACCATGGTGTGGTCCAAGCAGTTGCAGGTGGACCCGGTGCTGCGTGCCGGTGTCCGCCTGGTCGTCGAGCGCTCGACGTTCGGGGAGCACGATGCCAGTTCCTACCTGGACTGGGCCCAGATCATGACCGGGGTCCTGGACGAGGCCGTCCGCAAGGGGGAGTTGCAGGCCGGGGTGCGGCCCGAGGAGGTCGCCCAGTTCGTCGTCGGGGCCTGCACCGGGATCCAGTTGTTCGCCGAGGCCGCCACCCGCCGGAGCGACCTGCCCGAACGCGCCGTGCGGATGTGGCGCCTGCTGCTGCCGGGTATCGCCGTCCCCGCGGTCCTGGCCCGGACCCGGGTGGACCCCGACCTGTTCACCGTGCTGGGCGGCGCGCGGTAACGGCCCGCTTCACACGCGCCCGGACCGCCGTCCGCACCCCCCGTCCGCCCCCGGCCCGGCCCCCGGCTCCGGCCTGGCTCCGGACCTGTCCCCGGCCCGGCCCCGGCCCCGGCCCGGCCCCCGGCCCCGGACCTGTCCCGTCTCCGGCCCCGTCCCGTCTCCGGTCCTGTTCCTGGCCTGTCCCGGCTCGGGTCTGTCCCGGTCTGTCCCCGGCCCGGCCCCGGCCCCGGCCCGGCCCCCGGCCCCGGCCCGGCCCCGGCCCCGGCCCGGCTCCGGACCTGTCCCCGGCTCCGGCCCGGCCCCGGCCCCGGCCCGGCTCCGGACCTGTCCCCGGCTCCGGCCCGGCCCGGCTCCGGACCTGTCCCGTCTCCGGCCCCGTCCCGTCTCCGGTCCTGTTCCTGGCCTGTCCCGGCTCGGGTCTGTCCCGGTCTGGCCCCGGCCCGGCCTGGTTCCGGTCCTGTTCCGGGCCTGTCCCGGCTCGGTCCGGTCCCTGGTCTGGTTCTGGTGCGGACCGGCCTCTGGGTCGGTCGCGGGCTCGGGTGGGTCGGGGGGCGGTCCGGGTCGTGTTTGGGGGTCGGGTGCCGGGTGTCCTTGGCCAGTGAAGTTAGTCGATGCTGACGTCCTGACCTGGGGTGACTGGGTTCGTTGGCAGAGGACCGAACGCGGGTCGTATGTGCTGCCAATACCTGGTGACGGCGGCGAGCCTGTCCACGAACTCCGTGCGGTCCGCGGACACCGCCATGGTGCCCGGCAGCGTGAAGAACTTCGCGTCGACGGTGCGCACTGCGATGAACACACGCGATGCCTTGCCGCGCCGCCCGTTGGTGCGCGGCTCGACCGCGACGATGTCGCTCCAGGGAACGACTCTGAGGCGTCCCAGGCCAACCGTCCTCACTGCGGCAGGGGTCAGCGTGGTCCATCCATAGCTCACGAACAGGGCGAACAGCAGAAAGAAGAGGAACGAACCGATCGCCAAGAACACGGCCAGCCGCCTGGAGACGGCGTCCGGTGCGCCCTCGACGTAGCCGCGGATGAACTCGGCCGCACCCATGCCGACGCCGATGAGGATGTACCTGATGATGTCCGTGCCGAATCGCTTGAGGGTGCCGCGATCCATGCCGATCCTGACGTTCTGCATGGTCGGGATGGTACGAGGTGGGAACCAGGAACCGAGAGCCGGCCCCTGGCACCCGAAGCGACTGGATTCATTGTCAACGCCTCGGTTGGATGACAACGGACACCGGGGCCGTGCGGGGTGCCGTCAGGGGGGTGGGGAGGGGGTGATGGCGCTTCTTGGAATCGACCACCCCCTACTCGGGGCGATCCCGCACCTGCTCTGTGGAGCTCCCCACTCAGGTGGGGCTTGGCCTGCGGCCGGATGCCTCACCGAGAGGTCCGGCCGCTGGCCCGGGTGAAGCACTGTCGTAGGGACCCGGTGCTTGTGACGTCATGGATGGAGCCGACGGGTCTCGTGCCGACACCCAGGACATCGGAGCGTTGCGGGACGCTTTCGCCGTGGAGTGGCGGGAGCCGCCACCGGGTTGGGACGCGTTGCGGGTCTGGGAGGGCCGGCACGGCGTCGTCCTGCCCGAGCCCTGCCGGACGTTCATCGCAGAGACCGCCAACGGCTCCTGCCTCGGGCCGCCCGAGGACGGCGGCCTCCTGCCGCCGGGCCGGCTCCCGCCCGGCTGGCCCGACCAGGACCAGCCCCGTGAACCCGCGGCCGGGTTCCCCCTGGACCACAGCTGGATGTGGGAGGACGGCAATCGCGGCTACCGGGCCCTGGCCCCCATCGTCCATGCGGTCTGCAACCACGGCTCTGCCGTCCTGGGTGCCGAGGACGGCCCCATGTACTGGCTGCTGGCCGTCACCGGCCCCAGCCGCGGCAAGGTCTGGCTGGTGGCCGACGTCGGCGCGCACCTCTGCCCCCAGGACCCTGGCATCGGCTTCACGGACTGGGTCCGCCGCTGGCAGGCCGGCGACGGATGGCAGGACTGACCCGACCCGTCAAAAGCCGGCCGAGCATCGCTCCGAGGGTCCTTGACCCGCCGTCCGCCCACCCCGCAGGGCAACCGGCCGGTGACGGACACGCTCACCGCTGCTCCCCGCCTCGTTGACGAGCGGACTAAGTGGATCAGGGAGCAGCCCTGGCCGATTTCCGGGATCCTCATCAGGGGTGGGGCCCTCTGACGGTGGGGGTCCGGGCCCGGTTACACTCCGCGCTGCAGCTACAACCGGGGGCCCGGCCCCCGGCCGACACCGGGCGAAGCACCAGGATGCGGGAGCGATGAACACGCGGATGCTCGAAGGCAAGGTCGCCGTCATCACCGGGGCGTCCAGCGGGATCGGTGCGGCGGCGGCGCGCCTGTTCGCCGCCGAGGGTGCCGCCGTGGTCCTGATGGCCCGTAGGGCCGACCGTGTCCGCGACCTCGCGCGGGAGATCACCGAGGCCGGGGGCAGTGCCTGTGCGGCCCCCGGCGACGTCGCCTCCCCGCGCGACGCCGCGCGTGCGGTCACCGTGGCCCTGGACGCCTACGGCCGCCTGGACTGCGCGTTCAACAACGCCGGCTACGCCACCGCGGGGGTGCCGTTGCACGAGATCGGCGACGAGGTGTTCGAGCGCACGATGGCGGTGAACGTCGCGGGGGTGTGGAACTGCCTGCGGGCCCAGGTGCCCGCCATGCTCAAGCACGGCGGCGGGTCGATCGTCAACACCTCGAGCGTCGCGGGCCTGCAGGCCACCGGTGCCTCGGCCGCCTACATCGCCGCCAAGCACGCCGTTATCGGGCTGACCCGGGCGGCCGCGTCCGACTACGCCCGGCAGGGCATACGCGTCAACGCCCTGGTGGTCGGCAGCACCCTGACCGAGATGATGCACGACATCCTGGCCGCCGTGCCGGAACTGGAGGAGGAGTTCCTCTCCAACAGCCTGCAGCAGCGCATGGCCGCGCCCAGCGAGGTCGCCCAGGCCGCCGCCTGGCTGTGCAGCGACCGCTCCTCCTTCGTCACGGGCACCGCCATGCCCGTCGACGGCGGCGCCACGGCCATGTGAGGACCGCGTCGCGGCCGGTCGGCACGCCCGCGGTCGACCGCCCGCGCGGGAGCGGCGGGTCCCGCGCCCGCCCGGGCGGCGGGGCGCCGCCCCCCCGGTCCCCGGCCCGGAACGGTCCGCACGGGGCCGCCGGTGGTCCCGCCCCTGCCGGGTTCGGACGCCCAGGCCCCGGCACCGACACCCGCTCGCCCCGCTCGCCTCGGCCGTTGCCCGGCGCCCCCGGCGGCCGCCGGCGGTCCTGGCCCTGCCGGGAACGGTCCGCACGGGGCCGCCGGTGGTCCCGCCCCCGCCGGGTTCGGAGGGCCCGGCCCCGACACCCGGCACTTGCTCGCCCCGGCCGTTGCCCGGCGCGCCCTGTCGGCCGCCGGTGGTCCTGGCCCTGCCGGGTTCGGACGGCCGGGCCCCGACAAGCCGGCATCTGCTCGCCCCGGCCGCTGCCCGGCGCGCCCCCGCCGGCTGCTGTCCGGCGTCCCCCGCCCCGCGTCGGCCGCCGGCGCGGTCCCGGCCCGGTCCCGGCCCGGGGGCGGCCGGGGGCCGGACAGCAGGCGTGATCGAGGACTCCGGGTCGATGCCGCCCTGGCTGCTCGCGGGCTGCTGGGGCCGCTGGTGCTCCGGACCGTGACGGGGACGGACGGGGACGTGGTCGCGGCACCCCGTCGGCCGTGCGGCGGGCCGCCTGCGGACGGTACCGGCCGGCTCCGCCCCCCGGTTCCGGCGGTCCGTCTGCCGGGGGCGGTTCGCCGATCCGGGCCGGCGGCGCCCGCGCCGGGCGGCGGGCCCGGTGGCGGGCCTGTTCCGGGTCCGGGGCCCGGTGGCGGGCGGTCCTCGGCGCGGGCAGCGGGCGCGGCCGCCCGGGCCTTCCTCTGACCCCTCCCCCTCCGGCGCCGGCGCGGGCGCGGGCGCGGGCGGGCGGTGCGGGCGGCGCGGGCGCGGCCGCCCGCCGCGCCGGGTCGGCCGCCCGGGCGGTGCCCGGGCGTGGTGCCCGTGCATCACACCCTCATAAAAAAGCGAACAACCGCTTTGTTTTCTGTGGTTCCGGGCGCTACAGTCGTGCTGCGCGCCGGCGGGGCCCGGGGCGGCCGGGCGAGGGAGGGGAGGGCGGACCATGGGTCGGACACGTGGCGCGGGCCGGTCGGTCCGGGCGGAGAGGACCCGCGCGGAACTGGTGCGCGCCGCCGCCCGCCAGTTCGACCGCGACGGCTTCGAGGGGGCGTCCCTGCTGCGCATCAGCGGCGAGGCGCAGACCTCCCTGGGTGCGCTGACCTTCCACTTCGCCTCGAAGGCCGGGCTGGCCGACGAGGTCCAGGCGCAGGCGCGCGCCGTGGTGCGGGCCCTGGTGGCCGGGGTCTGCGCCCGGGGCGCCGGGCCGCTGGAGTCCGCGCGCCTGCTGACGGTCGGCCTGGCCGGGCTGCTGGAGCGCGACGAGCGGGTGCGCGGCGCGGCGAGGCTGCTGCGCGAGCGCGCCGGCCAGGGCCCGGCCTGGGCCGCGGAATGGCTGGCGGCGCTGCGCGTGCAGCTGGAACTGGCGGCGCTGGCGGGCCGGCTCGCCGCGAGGGCGGGTCCCGGTGAGGTCGCCGCCCTGGTCCAGTGCCTGATGGTGGGCGTCGAGGCGGCCGTGCGCGGGCGGGAGGGCGGCGTGTGCCCGCTGCCGTGGGCGCGGCTGTGGGACCTGCTGGAGCGGGGCATCGCCGCGCCGTAGCCCGCGGGCCGCGGCGGGTGTCCCGAAAGAATCACGGGTGCACCGGACCATCCCCAAGAAACAAAGCGAACATTCGCTATTATAAGTTGGCCGGCTGGGGGGACGGGTCCACAGCCACGACGAGGAAGGCGTGACTGCACATGACGATGACCTATCCCGGTGCCGCTGCGGACACGGACGTGCGCATGTTCGTCGCCCGCGAGGTCCACGACCGGATCGGCAGCGGGCTGGCCCTGGCCCTGCGCCGGCTCGACTTGCTCGAACACGCCCCCGACGGCCGGGCCGACGCCCGCCAGCGGCGCCTGAACGACCTGCGCGCGGCGCTGGCCGACGCCCTCGGCGTCACCCGCGAACTGGTCTCGGGCCTGCGCGGGACCCCCGACGCCGCCGAGCCCGCCCACGGCCTCCCCCTGGAGGCGTCCCTGCGCGCCTACCTGCGCGACACCGTCCCCACCGGGACCGAGGTACGGCTCCGGGTCCACGGAGCGGACCAGTGGATGCCCCGGGACGTGGCCGGCGAGGTCTTCGTCATCGTCCGCGAAGCCCTGCGCAACGCCCTGGCCCACGCCCGTGCCCGCACGGTCACCGCGATCGTCACCATCGCCCCGCACGAGGTCTGCGCCAGCGTGCGCGACGACGGCGCCGGCTTCGACCCCCGCGCCGTGTGCCGGCCGGGCCGCGCCAACGGACTGCTCGCCATGGAGGAGCGCGCCGCCGCCCTCGACGGCACCGCCACCATCGCCTCCGCGCCCCGCCGGGGCACCGAGGTCGCCCTGTGGATCCCGATCAACGAAAGGAGCAGCGGCCGTGAATGACCGCCAGATCCGCATCCTGGTCGCCGACGACCACACCCTGCTGCGCGAAGCCCTGTGCGACCTGCTGGACACCGCGGCGGACTTCGAGGTCGTCGCCCAGGCCGGCGACGCCGAGACCGCGGTGCGCCTGGCCGCCGAGCACCGACCCGACGTGGCGCTCCTGGACGTCCAGATGCCCCACAACAACGACCCGGTCGCCACCGTGCGCCGCATGCTCCAGCACTGCCCCGCCCTGCGGATCGTCATCGTCAGCATGGACGACCACCCGGTCCTGGTGCGCCAGCTGGTCGCCGGCGGCGTGTGCGGCTACGTCCACAAGAGCGCCGGCTGGCACACCCTGGCCGCCGCCGTGCGCCAGCTCAGCGGCCCGGGGCAGCCGGTGGTCACCCTCTCCCTGCCCACCCCCCGCACCCCCGGCGCCCGGGCCGGGGCCGACCAGCAGCTGTCCGCCCGCGAGGTCGAGGTCCTCGCGCTGGTGGCCGCCGCCCTGAGCAACCGCCAGGTCGGGGCCCGCCTGGGCATCACCGAAGGCACCGTCAAACGCCACCTGCGGAACCTGTTCGACAAGCTGGGCGCCGTCTCGCGGATCGACGCCGTCAACAAGGCCGTCGCCATGGGCCTGGTCCGGCCCCACCGGACCCCCCGGGCAGTCGCCTGAGCGGCCCCGGACACCCCGCGCCGGGCCGGGCCGCTCACCGCGCGGCGGCCGGGCCGGGCCGCTCACCGAGCCCCGGGCCGCGCCCCGCGCCGGGCCGGGTCGCTCACCGAGCCCCGGGTCGCTCACCGAGCCCCGGGCCGCTCGCCGCGCCCCGCGCCGGGCCGGGCCGCTCGCCGCGCGGCGGCCGCGCTGCTCACTGTGCCCCGGCCCCGGCTGCTCACTGTGCGCCGGCCGGGCCGCTCACCGCGCCCGCCCCGGGCCGGGCCGCTCACCGCGCGCCGGGCCGGGCTGTTCCGACCCGTGGCCTGCCGGCCGTCCGGTCGCCCGCTGCCCGGGCGGCTCGCCGCGCCGGGCCGCGCGGGGCCGCGCCCCGAGCCGCCCCGTGCCGGTCCCGCTGTGCATCGGCGCCCCCTTCTCCGTCGGCACCGCTGTGCAGGGGCGCTCCTTCCCCCTGCCGGTCCCGCTCCAGGCGCGGGGCGCCCCGTCCGGCGGGCAGCGGGGCAGCGGGGGCTTCAGACGCTCAGGTAGCCGCCGTCCACGGGGATCGCGGCCCCGGTGACGTACGAGCCGGCGTCGCCGGCCAGGAACAGCAGCGCCCCGTCCAGCTCGTACAGCTCACCGGCCCGGCGCATCGGCGTGCGGCGCTCCACCCACGACCGGCCCTTGTCGCTGTCGAGCATGTCGGCGGTCATCTCCGACCGGAACCAGCCCGGGCACAGGCTGTTGACCCGCACCCCGCGGTGGGCCCACTGCGCGGCCAGGTCCCGTGTCAGGTTCACCACCCCGCCCTTGCTGGCCGCGTACGCAGCCTGCGGCAGGCTCCCGCTGCCCACCATCCCGTAGACCGAGGCCACGTTGACGATCGACCCGCGACCGCGTTCCAGCATGCCCGCGCCGACCACGCTGCTCAGGGCGAAGACCGCGGACAGGTTCACCGACACGATCGCATCGAAGCTCTCCGGGCTCTGCCGTTCCGCGGGCACCACCTCCGACAGCCCCGCGTTGTTGACCAGGATGTCGATCGGGCCGATCTCGCGGGCCACCGTGCGCACCAGGTGCTCGCGCTGGTCGGCGCGGGTCACGTCGCACGCCACCGCCAGGCTCCCCGGCAGGTCCCCGGCCAGTTCGCGCAGCGGCGCCTCGCGCCGTGCGGCCAGCACCACCCTGGCCCCGGCGGCGCTGAGCACCCGGGCGAAGTGCGCCCCGATCCCGCTGGAGGCGCCGGTGACGACCGCGGTGCGCCCGTCCAGACGGAACGCGGCGGTGGGGTCGGGCACCGCGGCGGTGGCCGCGCCCGCGGCCGGCCCGGCGACGGTCGGGTTCTTGATCGCTGTGGTCATCTCACATCACTTCCACGATGGCGGCGGACCGGGTCAGGCCCGCCGGCGCTGAGCTGGACGAGGAACTCGCCGGGGCCGACCGGGTCGGCGGACGGCAGGGCGGCGGGCCGGCCGGGCGGCGGTGTCGGCCGCCCCGGCGGGGTTGGCGGTGTCGGCCGCCCCGGCGGGGTCGGCGCCGGCCCCGGCCGGCCGGTGGTCCCGCCCGGGCCGGCCATCGGTGCGGCGCGGGCCTGTCGGAACGCGGGTGTGCGGGCGCCGTTCATGACGTGGCGGGCCGGGCGCGGCAGGCCCGCCGCGTGCAGCCGCCGCCCGCCGCAGTCCGCCCCGGTCCCGGTCCCGGTACGGGCCCCGGCCCCGGCGCGGGCGCGGGCGCGGGTGTGGCCGGTTGCCTCGGTGACCGCCCGCCGTCTCGGTGACCGGCCGGCGGCGGTGGCCGCGGGTGCGGGGGGTACCGCGGCGTCAGACCGCATCGCCCGCCTCCCCGGTGGCGGGGCGCGGCACCCGGGTGCTGCCCAGCACCACGTGCAGGGTGGCCACGGTCGTCCCGTCCTGCTCGAAGTCGACCTTCGCGCCGACGGCGCCCGGCCCGTGGCCCCCGGTCGGGCCGACGCGCACGGTGATGTCCGAGTCGAGTTCGGCGAACCGCAGGTAGGAGGCGTCCACCCGCTGCAGGAACAGTTTCGGGGCGGCCAGGCCCAGGTGTTCCGCGGCGGCGAACAGCACGGCCTGCCGGGCCGCTTCCATCATGACCGGCCCCGGGACGTGGTCCTGCGGGTGGTCGAACATGCTCGGGTGCGTCACCGGCACCCGCAGGCGCGCCACGGCGCCGTCGTCCTGCACGCGCATGTCCTGCACCACCACGTTGGCGCTGCGCTCGCGGCCCACCAGGTGCGGGGCCGGGGGTGCGCCGTCGCCGTGCGGGGCGACGGAGTCGGAGTAGGGCGGCAGGGTGGTGCGGTGGCCCAGCCGCAGTTTCCGGTAGACCGCGTCGGGACGCTGCGCGGTGTCGACGGTGACGGTCCCGACCTGGCTCCCGCCCGCCATGACCCGCACCTGGTGCACGACGCGCGAGATCTTGCCCTGGTACTCCTTGGCCAGCAGGACCGAGCCGAGCAGGACCAGATCCAGCGGTCCGGTGACCTGCAGCGGCCCCGGGTCGGTGATCTCCATGCGGGCGGTGGCGGTGATGGACTTGGTGGCGCGGTCCGCGTCGTGCTGCAGGTGCATCGCGCACAGCAGCATCTGGCGGACGCCCTCGAAGACCGCGAGCGGGTCGTGCATGGCCGGGGTGCCGGTGTGGTCGCCGTAGTAGGCGTGGCCGGCGGGCAGTTGGGCGGCGGCGTGGAACGTCTCCTCGTCCACGGAGCGGAAGTCGGTCAGGAAGACCTCGGCCAGGGCGGCCCGGTGGACCAGGTGCCGGGAGACGGTGCGCTGGGTCGCCAGGTCCGGTGCGGCGGCGTCGAGGGGCCGGGCGTCGGTGTCCGGGGGCAGGGTGGTGAGGGTCATCGGAAACTCCAGGGGTGGGGTGGGGTGGGGTGGGGTGGGGTGGGGTCGGGGGTGGGGGCGCGGTGCGTTCAGGCGCTCAGCGCGCGGACCGCGGGTTGCAGCGCCAGGTCGAGCAGGCGCCCGACCTCGAACGCGGCCTGGTCGGCGTCGCGGAAGTGCACGGCCTGCCAGCCGGCGGCGCGCGCGCCGGCGATGTTCTTGTCCATGTCGTCGACCAGCACGCACGCCCGCGGCTCGACCCCGGCCCGCCGCGCGGCCAGCCGGAAGATCTCCGGCTCCGGCTTGCGGGCGCCGACCCGGTGGGAGCAGACGACGTCGTCGAAGTGGGAGTCGTCGGCCAGCAGCGCGCGGTGGCGCTCCCAGGACGGCGGCAGGTTCGACAGCAGGCCCACGAACGCGCCGCGCTCACGGAAGGACGCCAGGTGCGCGGCCCAGGCCCGGTTGCCCGGGCGCCCGGCGAACCAGCGGTCACCGAAGTCCGACAGGTCGCACACCAGGCCGAAGGTCCGCTCCAGTTCCTCCTCCAGCTCCTTGGACCAGGCGTCCTCGTCGAGCAGCGGAATGTCGATCACGCCCATGGAGTCGGTGCCGTGGGCCTCGCCGACCAGCCGCATCGCCTCCTTCAGCGCGTGCAGCGGCACGCCGTAGCGGGCGCTGAACTCGGCGAAGGTGACGTCGACGGGCTGGGTCAGCACGCCGCCGAAATCGGTCCACACGGCGAGGGCCGGCGTGGAGGGTGTGCGCAGGGGGACGGACATCAGGGGACTCCTTTGGAACAGGGAGGGAGGGAGGGAGGGAGGGAGGGAGGGGGAGGGGGAGGGGGAGGGGGAGGGGGAGGGGGAGGCGGCCGTGCGGCGCGTGCGGGGTGCGGGGTGCGGGGTGCGCCGGGTGTGCTAGATGCGGTAGAGCAGGCCGCCGAAGTACCAGCCGGATCCGACGGCGGTGGACAGCACCAGGTCGCCGCGCTTGAGGACCCCGCTGCGCAGGTACTCCGACAGGGCGATCGGGATCGAGGCGCAGCCGGTGTTGCCGCGGGTGGCGAAGTTGGTCAGGAACTTCTCCCGGGGGAGGTCCAGGCCGTCGCGCACGCCGGCGTGGATGGCGTTGTTGCCCGGGTGGGGGACCAGCCAGTCCAGGTCCGAGGTCTTCAGGTCGTTGCGGGCCAGGACGTTGTCGGCGACCTTGAGGCTGGAGCCGACCGCGAGGTCGATCAGTTCCGGGCGCGGCCGCAGCCAGCCCTGCGGCGGGCGGGCGGCGACGGTGTCGGCCTGCGTCGAGTCGCAGTCCAGGACCGAGTCCAGCAGGGCGCTGGCATCGCCGGGGTCGCCCTTCTCCAGCACCACCGCGCCGGCGGCGTCGCCGAAGACCAGTTGGCCGCGGGTGCCCGGACGGGCCCGGTGGGAGAACCGGTCGGCGGCCACCACCACCGCCCGGCGCCAGCCCGGGTGCGCGCTCAGCAGCGCCGCGGCGGTCTGCACGCCGTGGACGAAGCCGGTGCACGCGCCGCAGATGTCGAACGCCAGGGCCCCGTCGGCGCCCAGGGCCGTCGCGACCCCCGGTGCGATCTCCGGGATCCACTGCCGGTCGGTCCAGTTGGCCAGGACCACCAGGTCGGTGCCGGCGGCCGAGCGGCCGGCGTCCTCGAGCGCGGCCCGCGCCGCCTGGACCGCCATGAACTCCAGGGTCTCGTCCTCGGCGGCGACGTGCAGTGTGCGGACCCCGAGCTCCTCGGCGGCCCCGGGGGGGTAGGTGCGCCCGCCGACGGTCACCTCGCCGTCGTGGCTGCGCTGCCGGCGGGGGAAGTAGTGGCCGAATCCGGAAAAGCGCAGTCCGGAACCGGTCCAGGTGGCGCCTTCGCTACGGGCGTGCATGGTTGTGCTCCTTGGCTGGTGAGGTGAGGTGAGGTGAGGTGGTGGGCGGTGTCGGGGAGGGGTGGCGGGGAGGGACGGGGTGGCGGTGGCGGGGGCGGAGGGGAGGGGAGGGGAGGGGAGGGGAGGGGAGGGGAGGGGAGGGGAGGGGAGGGGAGGGTGGGTTCCAGTCAGCGGTAGCGGCCGTCGGGGTCGAGCGCGCGCAGTGCCGCGAGCTCCTGCTCGGTGACGGGCTTCTCGGGCACGGTGCCGGTGGTCCGGGCGCTCCAGCTGGTGCGCGCGGCGACCACCTGCGCGGCCCGGGCCGCGACCTCCCGCGGGCTGTCGCCGACGGCGGCCGCGTCCTCGGACAGCCAGGTCGCGAGCCGGAACTCCTCCTGCGGGCTGTCGCGGACGAACCGGCCGAAGTCGCTGACCACGGCCTTCACCCGGTGGCCGGGGCTGGTGCGGTAGGCGACCCGGTCCACGTAGCGGCGCCGTGAGGAGGGGGCGATCACCACGCAGTCGGTGCTGGAGGCGATGTCGTTCGCGCCGCCTGACCCGGTCAGCCAGCGCCCGTCGCGGGAGACGCTGGTGTTGATCGTGCCGGTGCCGTCGATCTCGGCGGCGCCCAGCACCCCCAGGGCCCGCGGGTTGGCCGCGACCATGCCGCCGAGGATCTCCGGGATGCCGGCCAGCATCTCGCTGCCGTGGGCGTGCAGCAGGCTGAACAGGAACACGTCGCCCTGCTGCGGGGTGAAGCCGTACATGCCCAGCTCCGCCGTGACCTTCACCTCGTGGCCCGAGGCCCGCAGCAGGTCCGCGGCCAGCCAGGCCGCCATGTGCGAGGTCCCGATCCCGGCCAGCAGCGTGTCGTAGCCGTGCGCGCGGACCCGGTCGGCGACCTCCCGGGCCCCCAGGACGATCAGGCGCTCCTGACGGGTCGCCGGCTCCGGCGGCTCTGCCGGCTCCGGTGGTTCCGGCGGGGCGGCCGGCGCCCCGCGCACCTCGGGCGGATCGAGCAGCGCCGTGCCGGTGCGCCCGGTGGCGGCGGACCCCGCCGGCGCCGGCTCCGGTGCGCGGTGCGGCCCGAGTCTGGCGCGTTCGGCCAGCTCCGCCCGGTGCACCGCGTGCCAGCAGTGCTCCTCGAACCCGAAGCCCTGCGCCGGGTCCTGGGCCCGGCCCGCCGGCTCGGCCAGCGCGGCCAGGCGGTCGCGGCCCAGCCGGCGCAGGTAGCCGCTGTGCGAGCCGGCCCCGCTCACCCAGGTGCGGTACCAGTCGTGTCCCTGCCCGGGTCCCTGGCACGAGGCGACGATCTCCTCGAGGAAGGCGTAGTCGTCCAGGTACCCGGCCACCCCCGCCAGGCCGCCGGTGCGCAGCGCCTGCGGGTGGGCGCCCATGGGCGCCTCGCACAGGCCCAGGACCCGGGTGCCGGGGATCAGGACCCGGTCCGCGATCGCGCGCAGTTCCTCGCGGCCCACGATCCGTTCGACCGAGGCGACCACTCCGCGGTGCGCGGCGTAGGCCGCCCACGCCCCCTCGCCCAGCGGCGGCACCAGGGCCAGGTTCCCGTCCTCGTCGGCGGCCACCGCGTGGATCAGGGCGACGTCGGGGCGCAGCGGGGCCGCCAGGGTGACCTGGGCGTCGGGGTCGGCCGGGTCGGGCACCTGGAACAGGGTGTCCGGCTTGCCGGCGGCCAGGTCGGTCCCGGCCAGCGATCCGGTGGCCGCGTACGGGGCGCCGGTCGCGCCGGCGATCAGCCGCTGCACGTAGCTCAGCAGCGACCAGGCCTCGAACGCGAACGGCTCGCCCTGCGGCAGCCGCGCGTACAGCGGGTTGGGCCGCGGGGTGGGGTAGGTGTCGCCGGCGAAGCAGGCGATGACCTTGTCGGCGACGCCCGACAGGGCCAGTGCGTGCGCGCTGGAGTGGACGGCGGTCGTACTGACCGTCAGGTGCCCCCGGTCGCCGAAGACCCGGCACAGGGCGTAGGTCAGCGCGTTGGGCCGCGAGGGGGTGCCGGCCAGGTGGACGTGGTCGCCGGGGCGCACCAGGCGGCGCACCAGCGCGTCCGCGTCCACGGCGATCAGCGGCGCGCTCATGCCGCCGCCCCCAGGGCGACGACGGCGGTCTGGCTGCCGAACGCGAAGGACAGGGAGACCGCCAGGTCCAGCCCGGTGCGCCGGGCCCCCTCGAAGACGTGGTCGTGGTCGCACTCGGGGTCGGCGGAGGTGAGGTTGATGGTCGGCGCGAGCGTCTGGTGGTGCAGCATCAGGCTGGTCGCGGCGACGTTGATGATGCCCGCGATGCCGAACGTGTGGCCGTAGATGGGCTTGTTGGAGCTCATCGGCGGCAGCTTGCCGGCGCTGCGCTCCGGGTACAGGGCGCGCAGCGCCCTCGACTCGGCGATGTCGTTGTAGCGGGTGGCGGTGCCGTGGGCGCAGTAGTAGTCGACGTCGTCCACCGAGCGGCCGGCCTCGGCCAGGGCGTCCTCGACGACCGAGGCGGTGACCTTGCCGGTCAGGTCCATGGTGGTGGGGTGGGCCGCCTCGTTGAGGGAGGCGGCGGACAGGATCTCCGCGTACACCCGCGCGCCGCGCGCCCGCGCCGCGGACTCGCGCTCCAGGCACAGCACGACCGAGCCCTCGCCCAGGGCGAAGCCCTCGCGGTCGTTGCTGTAGGGGCGCACCGCCCGGGTGAAGTCCTCGCGCTCCGAGGAGATCACGCCGTGGCCCATCGCGCGGTAGCAGGCCGCGACCTCGGGCACGATCGGGAACTCGTGGCCGCCGACCAGCATCGCGTCGGCCGCGCCCGAGCGCAGTTCGCGCAGGGCCAGGCCGATCGCCTGGTGGCCGCCGACGCACGCGTTGCTGACGGTGGTGACCAGGCCCTGCGCGCCGTTGTAGATCGCCGACAGGGTGGCGGGGCAGCCGGCCAGGCCGCGGAACATGGCGCCCTTGTCGCCGAACGCCGCGGGGTCCGCGCCGGTGAGCACGTCGCGCCACCACGAGAGCGGTCCGCGGGAGGAGGACATGATGATGCCCAGCCGGCGCGGGTCCACCGCGCCGGCCCCCAGGCCCGCGTCGCGGCGCGCCTGGGCCACCGCCGACATCGCGATCAGGATCTCGCGGGAGTACTTCGCCGCGTGCGAGTCGGCCAGCTCGGGCAGGAACGGGCGGTGGTCGAAGCCGGATATCTCGGCCGCGGCGTACACCGGCAGGCCCGCCTCGGCGCCGTCGAACCGGGTGAGGCGGCCCACCTGCGAGCGGCCGCCGGAGATGTTGGACCAGAACTGGTCGACGGTCAGGGTGTTCGGGAGGACCACACCGATTCCCGTGACCACGATGCGCTCGGCACCCCGGTCCAGGAATGACGATGAGGAACTCATTCGGGTATTCCGCTCGGAATCGTTGCTCGTCATGGGGAAAACACTACAAACACCCGCCGGGAATTCCATGGGCCCATCGGTACCCGAATCCGCCCCCGCCCAGTACCCGCGGTACCGGATTCCCGGACCGGAAAAGGCGCCGAAAAGGCACGGGAAGGGCGGCGGGAAAGGCGCGGGAAGGCCGACGGGAAGGGGCGCGGGAAGGGCGTGGGAGGGGCGCGGGAGGGGGCGCGGAGAGGCCGGCGGGGAGGCCGACGGGAGGGGCGCGGGAAGGGGTGCGGGAAGGGCGCGGGGAGGGCGCGGGAAGGGGCGCGGGGAGGCCGGCGGGGAGGCCGACGGGAGGGGCGCGGGAAGGGGCGCGGGGAGGCCGGCGGGGAGGGTGGCGGAAACGACGGAGCCGGTCCCTCCGCGCCCACGGGCGGAGGGACCGGCTCACGGCTGCACGGCTCACCGCGGCTGGAAGCGCTTCAGCTCGCGCCGTGCCAGCGAGGCGCGGTGCACCTCGTCCGGGCCGTCCGCCAGGCGCAGGGTCCGCGCGTGCGCCCACAGCTGCGCCAGCGGGAAGTCCTGGGAGACCCCGGCGCCGCCGTGCGCCTGGATGGCCTTGTCCAGGACCCACTCCGCCATCGCCGGCACGGCGATCTTGATGGCCTGGATCTCGGTGTGCGCGCCCTTGTTGCCGACGGTGTCCATCAGCCAGGCGGTCTTGAGGACCAGCAGGCGTGCCTGCTCGATCCGCACGCGGGACTCGGCGATCCACTCGCGGACCACGCCCTGCTCCGACAGGGGCCCGCCGAACGCGGTCCGCCGCGTCACCCGCTCGCACATCAGCGCGAACGCCCGTTCGGCCATGCCGATCAGCCGCATGCAGTGGTGGATCCGGCCCGGCCCGAGCCTGGCCTGCGCGATCGCGAACCCGTCGCCCTCCCCGGCGACGATGTGCGACACCGGGACCCGCACGTCGGTGAACACCACCTCGCCGTGCCCGCCGTGCGCGCCGTCGGTGTACCCGAAGACCGTGACCCCGCGCTCCACCCGCACCCCGGGGGTGTCCCGCGGCACCAGCACCATCGACTGCCGGCGGTGGCGCGCCGCGTCCGGGTCCGTCCTGCCCATGACCACCAGCAGTTCGCACTCGGGCGCCATCGCCCCCGAGGACCACCACTTCCTGCCGTTGATCACGTACTCGTCGCCGTCGCGCTCGATGCGGGTGCCGATGTTGGCGGCGTCCGAGGAGGCGACCTGCGGCTCGGTCATGCAGAACGCCGACCGGATCGCGCCGTCCAAAAGCGGCTTGAGCCAGCGGTCCTGCTGCTCGGGGGTGCCGAACGCGGCCAGGACCTCCATGTTCCCGGTGTCCGGCGCCGCGCAGTTCACGGCCTCCGGGGCCAGGTGCGGGCTGTGGCCGGTCAGTTCGGCCAGCGGCGCGTACTGCAGGTTGGTCAACCCGGCGCCGAACTCCTCGCCGGGAAGGAACAGGTTCCACAGGCCCCGGCTCCGGGCCCGGGCCTTCAGGTCCTCCAGGACGGGGGGCCGGCCCCACGGGTCCCCGGCCCGGTGCTGGGCGGCGAAGACGGGTTCTGCGGGCAGGACGTGCTCGTCCAGGAACGCCCGCATCCGGGCCGAGAGCTCCTGGGTACGGGCGTCGTAGGCGAAGTCCATCGGGTCATCTCCAAATCAGGGGGCGGGCAGGGGCGGGCGGCCGCAGGGCCGCAGGGCCGTTGCGGGCGGCGGGGGTGGGCGGGGGCGACTCAGCGCAGGGCGTCCAGGACGGCATGGCCGCGTCCGACCAGCAGCGGCACCGCCCGCGCGAGGTCGGCGGACTCCTCGCCGACGGTCAGTCCCTGCACCGTGCGGCAGTGGATGCCCTCCAGGATCGCGGCGATCTTGTAGAAGGCGAACGCGACGTACCAGTCCAGGCCGTCCAGCGGCAGCGTGCTGCGCCGGGCGTAGCGGTCGACCAGCGCGGCCCGGTCCGGCCACCCGGGCAGCGCCCCGGGGGAGGGGACCGGGGAGCGTGCGATCCCCGCGAATCCGTCCCAGTACATGCACAGCATTCCCAGGTCGGACAGCGGGTCGCCGAGTGTGGACATCTCCCAGTCCAGCACCGCCGCGACCCGCCCCGCGGCTCCCGGTGCGAACAGCAGGTTGTCCAGCTTGTAGTCGCCGTGCACCAGCGAGGAGCCCGGCGGGCGCGGGCAGTTCGCGGCCAGGCGGTCGTTGAGCGCGTCGGCGCCGGGGACCTCGCGGGTGCGCGAGGCGTCCCACTGGCGGCGCCACCGCCGCACCTGGCGCTCCATGAAGCCCTCGGGCCGGCCGAAGCCGGCCAGGCCCACCGCGTCGGGGTCCACCGCGTGCAGTTCCGCCAGCGTGTCCACCACGGCGTGCGCGGTGGACAGCGCCGCGGCGCCGTCCAGCGGGGCCAGGTCGGCGTCGCTGCGGTAGGCCCCGCCCACCGCCAGCTCCATCACGTAGAACGGCGCGCCGAGCACCGAGGGGTCCTCGCACCGCCCGAAGGGGCGGGGCACCGGCACCGCGGTGGGCGCCAGCGCCGCCAGGACCCGGTACTCGCGGCCCATGTCGTGCGCCGTCGGCAGCACGTGGCCCAGGGGAGGCCGACGCAGCACCAGCTGCAGGTCCCCCCACCGCAGCCGGTAGGTCAGGTTCGAGCGCCCGCCCGCCAGCCGCTCCAGGCCGCCGAGCGGTCCGTGCGCCTGGGGCAGGGTGCGTTCCAGCCAGGCCGAGAGCCGCGCCGTGTCGACCCCCCGGGCCTGGAGCGGCGGTGCGCCGGTGTTCATGTGCCCTCCCGTTCGTCCTGGTTCCTCGCCCCGCGCGAAGGAGGTCCCGGACACCGGGTCGGCGTCCAGGACCTCGTGTGCCCGCTCAGTTGTCCGCGGTGAGCTTGCCGCCCGAGCCCCAGCTCTCCGGGCCGGTCTCCTGGATCCACACCTGCACGGAGTCGGCGGGGATCTTGTAGGCGTCGACGAAGGCGTCGGTGATCCGGGCCACCAGCTCGCGCTTCAGCTCGACGGTGCGGGGGCCCTGCTGCACGGTGACGATCGGCATGTCATCCTCCAGGAGAAAATATGTGGCGGCCCGGCGGAACAGTCCGTGATTTCCCGGCCGTCCGGAATGAATGCAACGCTACGGGCCCCGCCGGCCGCGGCCGAGGAAAATACCTCCCACGATCCTCCGGCTGCCACTGAAGAGACATCCGGCGCATGCCGGGAAACAGGCTCCGCGTACGACCTCCGCGATATCGGCGTGCCTTCTCGGGAGTACTTTCCGCCGCGAGCGGCCCGGCCCTGCGTAGAGTCCGGGCCACGCCCCGACCCGTACCCCGCCCCCAAAAAGGGGCGCAGGGGCGCATCCGCCCCACCCCCACCCACAGGAGGACAGCAGATGCCCGCCAGCGAGCAGCGAGTCGCCATCGTCACCGGAGGAGCCCGCGGCATCGGCGCGGCCACCGCCCTGCGCCTGGCCGCCGACGGCCACGCCGTCGCGGTCGTCGACCTCGACCGGGGGGCCGCCGCCGCCACCGCGCGGCAGATCACCGCCGCCGGCGGCCGCGCCCTGGCCGTCGGCGCGGACGTCGCCGACGAAGCACAGGTCGCCGCAGCGGTCGCCCGGGTCGAGGAGGAGCTGGGCGCGCCCACGATCCTGGTCAACAACGCCGGCGTCCTGCGCGACAACCTGCTGTTCAAGATGAGCAGCCTCGACTGGGACACCGTCATGGGGGTGCACCTGCGCGGCGCGTTCCTGATGGCACGCGAAGTCCAGCGCCACATGGTGGCCGCCGGCTTCGGACGCATCGTCAACCTCTCCAGCTCCTCCGCGCTGGGCAACCGCGGCCAGGCCAACTACGCCGCCGCCAAGTCCGGGCTCCAGGGCTTCACCAAGACCCTCGCCCTGGAACTCGGCAAGTTCGGCGTGACCGTGAACGCCGTCGCCCCCGGCTTCATCGCCACCGACATGACCGCCGCCACCGCGGCCCGCACGGGCGTCGCCTTCGAGGAGTTCAAGGCCCGCGCCGCCGCCTCCGTCCCGGTCCGGCGCGTCGGCGCCCCCGAGGACGTCGCCGACGCCATCGCCTACTTCACCGGCCCCCGCGCGGGATTCGTCTCCGGACAGGTCCTGTACGTGGCCGGCGGCCCGCTCGGCTGACCCCCGCCCCGCAGACCCGCTGCCGCAGAAGGGCACACCCATGGCACCGACCCGACGCTTCACCACCCCGCAGGACCTGCGCGCCGCCCTGGGCCAGACCCTCGGCCCCACCGACTGGACCGTGATCGACCAGGCCCGGATCGACCGGTTCGCCCGAGCCACCGGCGACCACCAGTGGATCCACACCGACCCGCGGCGCGCGGCGGCCCGCCCGTTCGGCACCACCGTCGCCCACGGCTGGCTCACCCTGTCGCTGCTGCCCGCCTTCGAAGCCCAGCTCCTGGAGGTCGGCGGCGCCGTCATGGGCGTCAACTACGGCGCCGACCGGGTCCGCTTCCCCGCGCCCGTCCCCTGCGGGTCCAGACTGCGCGCCACGGCCGTCGTCGCCGAGGTGCGCGATGTCGCCGGCGGCGTCCAGGTCGTCCTCGCCGTCGAGATCGAGAGCGACGGCGGCGGCAAGCCCGTGTGCGTGGCCGAAGTGGTCAGCCGCTACTACACGGGCGACTGACCGCGCACACGGCACCCGCGGCCGCCGGGCGCCCCACCGGGCCGCAGAACAGGGCGCAGAGCCGCCCCACGCCCGGCCGGGGGGTGGCGGGAGAGGCTGGCCAGCGGCGCTCCGGCCCGCTGATGACCGCTTCCCGGACCCGGGGAGGCATCGTGAACAGTCGGGCGGGACCGGCCGAAACCGGCGCACGCAGCGTCAGCGGTATTCGGCGGCGGCCCGGTGAGGTGTTGAGGTCGCCGTGCCCGTTCTGCGGGGCCACGGTCGCGGCGGCCGCACAGTTCCACGTCCCCCTGCGCCGGCCGCGGAGGGCGCCCGGGCCCGCCTGCCAGGTGGTTGTCGACTCCCGGCACCCCGACCGGTCCCCGGGGGCGGCGCTCGGGGCTCGGGGGTTCCGGCGCCAGGACGCCGGGGGCCCCGACGCAGCGCGCTCCGCCTTCCCGGCGGCACTGGACTGCGGCCACGACGTGCACGCCAGGCGCGCGGAGCAGTGTGATCAGCCGGGAGCAGCGGCCCGGAACGGGCGCGAGGACCGGCAGGAAGACAAGCGCCGCGAAGGCGCGGGAGCGCGACTCCGTGGCGAACTCCCGGCCCGCGGAGCCGAAGGGTCGTCAGGAGCCGTGCCCGCCCGCGCCTGTGGTCGACCGGCCGGGTCCGGGGCGCGGGTGCGCCGATCCGCGCCGGGAGGGCCCCCGGGGGCGCGGGTGCGCCGGCCCCGAGGCCCTCCCGGGGGGTCAGGCCCGTGCCGGCCCGGCCGCCGGCACGCGTTCCACGGACGGCACGGACGGCAGGGGGAGGAGGGAGGGGAGGGGGAGGGTCACCAGGCGCCAGCACAGCTTGCGCAGGCGCAGACCCGCCGGAGGCGCCTTCATCGCGGGTCAGATCCCCCCGCCGGTGGCGATCAGGCCACCGTCGACGGTAATCGTCTGGCCGGTGATCCAGGAGGCGTCCTGGGAGGCCAGGAAGGCCGTGGCCGCGGCGATGTCCTCGGGCGTGCCCAGGCGCGCCATCGCGTAGCCGGCCGCGACCTCGTCCTCGCGGCCCTCGTACAGCTTGGCCGCGAACCGGGTCTGGACGACGGCCGGGGCCACGGCGTTGATGCGGATCTGCGGCCCGATCTCCTGGGCGAGCTGCCTGGTCAGGTGGATCACCGCCGCCTTGCTCGCGCCGTACACGCCGATGCCGGCGGCCGGGCGCTGGCCCGCCACGGCGGTGATGTTGACCACGGCGCCGCCGTTGGCGCCGAACCACGCGTCGCGGGCGTGCCGCAGCCAGCCCAGCGCCGCGAGGACGTTGACTTCGAAGACCTTGCGGACCGCGGACTCCTCGATGTCCAGGACCGGGCCGAAGGCGGGGTTGATGCCGGTGTTGTTGACCAGGACGTCCAGCTGCCCGAAGGCGTCGATGGCCCGGGCGACGGCGTCGGCCTGGTGGGCCGGGTCGTCCGCGCGGCCGGCCACGGCGATGGCGTACTCGGGGCCGCCCAGCTCGGCCACGGCCGTCGCCAGCGGCCCGGGGGTGCGGGCGGTGAGGCACACGCGGGCGCCTTCGGCCACGAGCCGTTCCGCGACGGCCAGGCCGATGCCGCGGCTCGCGCCGGTGATCAGGGCCACCTTGCCGTGGAAACGACCGGGGTTGGTGAACACGACGTTGTTCCTCCATGGGTGCGGGCCGGTGCCGGACGGCGCCGGTGCGCCGGTGCGCCCCGGGGTCGGGCGAACCGGAAGCGGGAGAACCGTCCGGCGGCGGCCCCAGGGGGAGGCCGCCGCCGGACAGGTGCCGGACGGATGTGTGGGGGGCCGCCCGGCCCTTTGTTCTGCTGTCGATCCTAGGAATCGAGAACCCCCGTGTTAATTCCTCTTCGGAGGTGTCCTGCTGCCGCTTGCGGGGTGCCGCCTGCTACTTAAGGAACACCGGCGCCGACGGGTGCGCGAAGCGTCCCGGCGGTGCCGAGGAGTTCCTTCCGATTGGACATCCCGAGCTTGTGGAGAACGCTGCTCACGTGATTCTTCACGGTCTGCCTGGCCAGGTGGAGCTCCGCCGCTATCTCCTCGTTGGAGAAACGGCCCAGGAGAAGTCCCAGGATTTCCTGCTCGCGGGAGGTCATGCCCCGCAGGCGGTCGCGGTCCGCCGGCAGACCCGGGCCGCCCGGACCGCCCGGACCGCCCGGGCCGTCCGGGCCCTGCGGGCTGTGCTCGCGCAGGTACCACACCGGGCGGCCGACGGCGACGGTCTCCACCGCCCGCACCAGCCGCTCGGGCGATGCGGACCGGTGGACCAGGGCGTCGGCGCCGCCCGCCAGGCACGCGGCCACCACCGCCGGATCGTCCGCGCCGGTGAACACCAGCACGGACGGCGGTACGGCCAGGCGTTTGACCTGGCGGCACAGGCGCACGCCGTCGCCGCGGCCGACCAGGTCCACGTCCGTGATCAGCATGGACGCGTCCAGGCGGCGCACCTGGTCCAGGGCGGCCCGGGGCGAGGCCGCCTCGGCGGTCTCGTCCGCCGCCCCCGAGCGCCGCAGCAGGGCCGCGATCGCCGCCCGGGAGATCGGGAAGGGGTCGGCCACCACCACCGCACGGCGCCGAGAGAGCGAGGGGGCCGCCAGAAGATCAGCCATGTCCGCTTCCTTTCGCTGGTCCTCCGCGGGGATTCCCCGGGGAGGTGGAACGGATAGCAGCTCCTTCAGGAGATATCCGACCCGACGCTATCCCCCCGGATCCGCGCCGGAGCGCATTCTGCTCCCAGCGGGCCGGCGACCGCACCGGAAGAAGTCCGCGGAATGCCCCGCAAGTAATGCAGCGGCACTGCTCCCACGCCCCCGGAAGTAGCAGGCGGAGTACTTCCATGCACCCTTCCCCGGCTCCTTTCGGAAAGGTTCCGGGCGCAGCGGCGGGAAGTCGGCCTAGCGTTGCCGCCTGACGGACGACCTTACGGAGCACCGATGACGACCTCAGCCCAGCTCTCACCCCCGACGACCGACCGGCAGGACCCGCCTCCTGCCGCGCCGTCCCCGATCCCGGGCCCCGCCGGCGACCCGGCCCGCGAACTCGAACAGTCGATCCGGCGCACCGCCCCGTCCATGCACGAGCGCCTGGTCGAACTGGCCGACCTCCAGCAGGCCCTGCGCCGCGGCCCCGACCCGGCGGCCACCGAGCGCCAGCACGCCCGCGGCAAGCGCACCGTGCGCGAGCGCATCGACCTGCTGCTGGACCAGGGCTCCTTCACCGAGGTGGAGGGACTGCGCCGGCACCGGGCCACCGGCTTCGGCCTGGAACGCAAAAGGCCCCACGGGGACGGCGTGGTCACCGGCTGGGGAACGGTCAACGGCCGCCAGGTCTTCGTCTACGGGCACGACTTCCGCATCTTCGGCGGCGCCCTCGGCGAGGCCCACGCCCAGAAGATCCACAAGATCATGGACCTGGCCGAAGCGGCCGGAGCCCCCCTGGTCGCGCTGTGCGACGGCGCCGGCGCCCGCATCCAGGAAGGCGTCACCGCGCTGGCCGGCTACGGCGGCATCTTCACCCGCAACGTGCGGATGTCCGGAGTGGTCCCGCAGATCAGCGTGATCCTGGGACCGTGCGCCGGCGGCGCGGCCTACTCCCCGGCCCTGACCGACTTCGTCTTCATGGTGCGCGGCACCGCGCAGATGTACATCACCGGACCGGACGTGGTCCAGGCCGTCACCGGCGAACGCGTCACCCACGAGCAGCTGGGAGGGGCCGACGTGCACGCCTCGCTCTCCGGGGTCTGCACCTTCCTGCACGACGACGAGCAGACGTGCCTGGAGGACGTCCGCTACCTGCTGGACCTGCTGCCCTCGAACAACCGCGAACTGCCCCCCGGCGGCGACGGGGCCCACGACAGCCGCAGCCAGGACGCCCCGCCCGCCGACGCGCTGGTCAACCTCGTGCCGGCCGACCCCCACCAGGCCTACGACATGCGGGCGGTCGTCAAGGAGATCGTCGACGACGCCGAGTACCTGGAACTGCACGAACGCTGGGCACCCAACATCGTCTGCGCCCTGGCCCGGCTCGGCGGCCAGGTCGTGGGCATCGTCGCCAACCAGCCCATGGCGGGAGCCGGGGCGCTGGACATCGACGCCTCGGAGAAGGGGGCCCGCTTCGTGCAGATGTGCGACTCCTTCAACATCCCGCTGGTCACCCTGGTCGACGTCCCCGGCTTCCTGCCCGGCACCGACCAGGAACACGACGGCATCATCCGCCGCGGCGCCAAACTCCTCTACGCCTACTGCAACGCCACCGTGCCCCGCGTCCAGGTGATCCTGCGCAAGGCCTACGGCGGCGCCTACATCGTCATGGACTCCCGCTCCATCGGCTGCGACCTGTCCTTCGCCTGGCCCACCAACGAGATCGCCGTCATGGGCGCCGAAGCCGCCGCCAACGTCGTCTTCCGCCGCGAGATCGCCCGGTCGCCCGACCCGCGGCAGACCCGCGCCGAACGCGTGGCCGAATACCAGGACCAGCTGATGCACCCCTACTACGCGGCCGAACGCGGCCTGGTCGACGACGTCATCGACCCGCGCCGCACCCGGCAGGTCCTCATCCGCTCGCTGCGGATGCTCCGCGCCAAGCACGCCCCCCTGCCCCAGCGCAAACACGGGAACCAGCCGGCATGACCACCGACCCCGACACCCACCCCACCACCCCGCCGACCACCCCCGGGGCCGTCCGCGTGGTCCGCGGCAACCCCGCCCCCGACGAGTTGGCCGCCCTGCTGGCCGTCCTGCACGCCGTCACCGCCCGCAGCACCCCCGCCCCCTCCCGCGAGCAGCGCCGGCCCCGGGCGCCGTGGGCGCTGGGCGCGGCCCGCCCGGGCGCCGGCACCTGGCGCACCGAGCCGCCCGCCCCGGCCGCCGTCCGCCGCTCCACCGCCACCACGACGAGCCGGTAGGCGTACCGGCGCACGCGAAGGAGAGCCACCGTGAACACCTCCTATGCGAGACCGGCCCCCGGACAGCGCCGGCACCGACTCGAAGCACTGCGCCAGCACGCGGACGACCTGGCCGACCTGGCCGCCAGGCTCCACGACCTGGTCCCCGCCGACGAAGCCGCCGGGCCCGGCCCCGACCAGGCCCAGACCCTGGTCGCCCGGCTGCTGCACCGCGCGAACCACACCACCGTGACCGTACGGGCCTCGAACGCGGCCGCCGCCGGCGGCGCCGAGCCCGCCCTCCTCGCCGGGCTCCACACGCGCCTGCTGCTGCGGCACGCGGACGTGAGGCTGCTGTTCCCCTCGGGCCTGCTGGGCGACGAGGACGCCATGGCCCGTCTGCAGCAGCTCGCCGACCACGGCGCACAGGTCCGGCTGTCCCCCTGCGACCTGCCGACCATGGCCGTCTACGACAACACCGCGGCCGTCCTCGCCGCCGGCGAGGACCTCACCATCGTCCTGGGCACCGGCCCGGTCCGCGCCCTGAAAATGCTCCACGCCGCGGTGTGGAACCAGGCCGTGGACCTCACCGCCCTGGCCCAGGCCCGCATCGACTGGAGCGAGGAGGACAACATGGCCCGCACCCTGCGCACCCTGGGCCAGGGCTACACCGACGCGAGGGCCTCGCGCGAGCTGGGCATGTCGGTGCGCACCTACCGCCGCTACGTCGCCGAACTGATGAACCGCCTGCAGGCCACCTCCCGCTTCCAGGCCGGGGTCCGCGCCTCGCGGTCCGGCCTGGCCGATCCGCCCTGACCGCCCGCGGGGAACACCGCCCGGCCCCGGCCGGGGCCGGCCGCCGAGCAGCGCCCCACGCCCCGGCCGGGGCACCCGCACCCGCACCCGCGACCGCGGCCGCGGCCGCGGCCGTGGCCGGTCAGCGGTCAGCGGCCCCGCGCAGCAGCGCCCGGTCGGTCAGCGGCCGGGCGGCGCCGGTGTAGGCCGTCGGGTCCAGCAACCCCTCCAACCGCCGCGCGTCCACAGCGCCGCCCGCCCCGGGGTCGCGGGCCAGCAGTTCGCCGACCGTGGCGCCCTGGCTGTGCGCTTCGAGCGACACCCGGGTGAGCAGGGCCCTGGCCGGACCGCGGCCCAGGTGCTGCGCCAGGTGCGCGGCCACCCGCTCGCTCGCCACCTGCCCCGCGGTCAGGTCCAGGTTGGCGCGCATCCTGCGCGGGTGCACGGCCAGACCCGCGGCCAGCTCGGCCGCGGCCCGGGCCGCGCCGCCGGTCAGCCGCAGCGCCTCGCGCAGCGGCTGCCACTCCGCGTGCCAGGCGCCGGCGGACCGCTCGTCCTCCGCGATCAGGCACTGCGTCAGACCGGCCGCCAGGTGCGGCACCTGCAGGGCCGCGGAGCGCATCAGCGTCGCCAGCACCGGGTTCTGCTTGTGCGGCATCGCCGAGGACACCCCGCGCCCCGCGGGAGCGGGTTCGGCCACCTCACCGGTCTCGGTCCGCGCCAGCAGCTGCACGTCCACGGCGACCTTGCCCAGCGCCGCCGCCGCGAACCCCAGCGCCTGCGCCAGGTCGGCGATCGGCGTGCGCAGCACGTGCCACGGCAGGAGCGGCACCGCGAGACCGGTCTCCTCGGCGAACACCTCGACCAGCCGCCGGGGGTAGTCCTCGTCGGCGTCCGCGTCCAGGCGGCCGTACTCCAGGTACCCGGCCAGGGTTCCGGCGGCGCCGCCGAGCGCGACCGGCAGGCCCGACCCCAGTACCGCGGCCAGCCGGTCGCGTGCGTCCAGCACCAGGTGCCGCCAGCCGGCGGCCTTGAGCCCGAACGTGGTCGGCACGGCCTGCACCGCCACAGTCCGCCCCGCCATCGCGGTGTCGCGGTGCCGGCGCGCCAGCGCCCCCAGCGCGTCGGCGGCGCGGCCCAGGTCGGCCACGATCAGCGTCAGGGCCCGTCGAGCGACCAGCATGGCAGAATGTCCTGGCTGGTGGAGCCGCGGTGCACATAGGCGGCGGCGGCCGGGTCGACCGCCGCCACCACGGCCGTGAACGCCGCGACGAGCGCCACCACGGGATTGGCCGTCTCGCGTGCGGCCACGGCGACCGCCCGCACGTCCACGGCGCACGCACCCGCCAGACGCGTGATCAACTGCGCTGCCCCGGGCGGTACCGTGCCCAGCCTGGCCTGCGCCCGCACCAGTGCGGCCTCCGCCTCCAGCATCGCCCGCAGCCACGCGGCGTCGCCCACCGCGCGCTCCACCTCGGTGCCGGCCCGCACCGGGGACAGCAGGCCCACATCGGCCCCGGCCGCCGCGAACACCTCCCCGCTCACGCGCCGACCCCCGCCAGCCGACCGGCCGCCGGGGCCGGGTCGCGCACCGCGGCCGGCGCCAGCGCCAGTACGGCCCGCGCGATGGCATCGGAGTCGCCCAGGGTCACGGAGTTCACTCCCGGCCGGATACCCGCGGCCGTGACCCAGTGCACCGCCTCGGTGGGCACACCGTAGGCGAAACGCCGCGGATGGGCGACGCCCCGGGCATCGAGCACCCGGTAGGGGCGCTCGCTCACCGCGAGCCCGCCGGTCTCGTACCGGCCGCCGCCCGCGCCCGCGATCCGGTGCGTGCGGCACTGGCCGGTGCCCAGCAGCCGGTGCAGCAGCGGATCGGCGGTGCGTCGCAGATCCGGCTCGGGCAGCCGGGCCTCGATCAGGACCCGGGCCCGCACCGGCGGCCCCGGCACCGCGCACACCGCCCGGAACCCGCCCCCCGCAGGATCGGGCTCCACCCGCATGTCCGGCCCCATCACCTCCAGGACACCCGCCTCGATCAGCGCGACCATCTCCTCGATCCGCGAGGCCGGCGGCCCGATCGACAAGAACGCGTTCAGCGGCGTGTACCAGCCGTCCAGGTCCTCGCGGTGCGAATCGCCGTGCAGGCCGCCGTGGTCCACCGCCAGCCGGATCTCGTTGCGCAGGTCCCGCAGCACGTCCAGGGCCGCCTTCACCGGTCCGCTGACGTTGCCCTGCCGGGCGCGGTCCACGTCCTGGCGCAGGTAGTCCAGCAGCCAGGCACGGAAAGCGGCCCGGTCCGCGAAGCGGCGCCCGGCGCCGGGCCGGGCCACACGCTCCCAGTCCCAGTGCTCCTCCCGCGGGATCGCGTACCGGGCCAGGACCTGCCCCGCCCGGCCCCCGGCGGCCAGGTAGGCGCGCTCGAAGCCCTCGCGCTCCCCGCCGCGGCCCCGCTCGGCCAGCCACGCCCCGTAGTAGACGCCCTCCACCTCCGCCGCGATCAACGGCCACAGCTGCCGGCGGAAGTCCAGCCCCCCGCCGCCGGCCGAGGCGCCGCGCAGGCGCAGCGCGAGCTGCTCGGTCAGCAGCCGCGGCACGTGGCGCCCGTGCGCGCCCTTCTCGTTGTCCCCGCGCGCCTGGTAGGGCACCCCGCGCCGCGATCCGGCGTGCAGCCGCGGCTCACGCCCGCTCGCCCGGTACCGCAGCCGCCCCCGGGGCCCGCGCTCCAGCACACCGCCGCGACCGACCGTCAGCAGCGCCATGTGGTCGAAGAAGTTCAGCCCCAGACCGCGCAGCAGCACCCGCTCCCCGGGAGCGATGCGCGACAGGTCCAGATCGGCCGGATTGCCCGGCCGCACGTACAGCAGCCGCTGCTCCTGGGCGAACCGGGACAGGCGCCGCTCCTGCGCGGACGGACGGACGGGGACATGGCCCTGGGCGATGACCACCGCGTCCAGGTCCCTGAGCGCGGTCCCGTCCTCCAGCATGACCTGCTGCGCGCCCCCGGGACCGAGGCTGTCGTCCAGGGCGACCGCGCGGCACCGGTGCACGTGGACCCTCACGTGGGCGGGCGCCCGCGCGACGACCCGCTCGAAGGCGTCCTGCAGGTAGCGCCCGTACAGGGCCCGGGTGGGGTAGGAGTCCGGCGCCAGCGCACCGGCCTCGCGCAGTTCGCACGCCTCGACGGCGGGGGCCGGTCCGCGGGCGCCGGCGGCGGCCAGCGCCCGCGCCCACTCGTACAGGCTGGGACCGGGTTCGATCGGCCCCTCGATGTCGACGCTGTCGTCGGTGAACACGGTCACCTGCGAGGCGACGGTGTTCATCAGCAGCTGACGGGACTGGTCGGTGCGCCACACGCGGCCGGCGCCGGGCCGGTGCGGGTCGACCACGTGCACGGTCACCTCCGCGGGGCAGGGGTGGACGCGCGCGTTCGCGCACAGGCGTTCCAGGACGGACAGGCCCCTGGGGCCGGCCCCGACGATGCAGACCGCGAGCCTGCTGGGCATGGGGGTACCTCCGATAGCGGGCGGCGTCCGGCGGCGCACCGGCCGTGGCCGGCCGTGCGCCGGAACCGGCGCGGGGACGAAGAAGCGGGGACGAAGAAGCGGGGACGAAGAAGCGGGAAGGGGGGTCAGCCGGGCACGGGCGCCGGGCGCCCGCACAGGGAGGCCACGGCGTTGGCGATGACGGTGTGTCCGGCGCCGCCGGCAGCCGTCATGATCGATTCCGGGTGGAACTGCACCGCCGCCATCGGCAGCACCCGGTGCTCCACCGCCATCACCACCCCGTCCTCGGTGGCCGCGGTCACCCGCAGGGGATCGGGCACGGCGCCGGCCGGCGCGTGCAGCGAGTGGTAGCGGCCCACGTCGAACACCGGCGGCAGCCCCGCCAGCAACGCGCTGTCCGGCGCGAGGACCCTGACCGGCGACTGCTTGCCGTGCACCGGCCGGCTCAGCACCGACAGCGCGCCGCCGTAGTACTCCACCAGGCCCTGCAGGCCCAGGCAGATCCCCAGGACCGGCACGCCCGCCCCCTCGGCCGCGGCCAGGGTGGCGTTCAGGTCGAAGTCCGCGGGCCGGCCCGGGCCGGGGGACAGGACCAGCAGGTCCGGCCGCTCCCGCTCCAGGGCCGCGAGGTGGTGGCCGCTGCGGTAGGTCTCGACGTGCGCGCCGGTCTGTCGCAGGTAGTCGGCCAGGCAGTGCACGAAGGAGTCGCGGTGGTCGACCAGCAGCACCCGCCGCCCGGCACCGGGCCCCCGCACCGCCGCCGCGCCCGCCGCCGCGCGCGGCGCGGCCCCGCCCGGCTCCAGCACCCGCAGCAGCGCCGCGGCCTTCAGCTCGGTCTCGCGCTCCTCCGCCGGCGGATCCGAGTCGTGCAGCAGCGTCGCGCCGGCCCGCACACTGGCCACCCCGTCGCGCACCTGGATGGTGCGCAGCGTCAGCACGGTGTCCAGGGACCCGTCGAAGCCCAGCCGGCCGACCGCGCCGCCGTACCACCGCCGGGGCGAACGCTCCTGCGCCTCGATGAACTGGACCGCGGCGAGCTTCGGCGCACCGGTGACCGTCACCGCCCACATGTGCGCCAGGAACGCGTCCAGCGCGTCGCGGTCCGCGCGCAGCTCGCCGCGCACCCGGTCCACCGTGTGGATGACGGCCGAGTACATCTCGATCCGCCGCCGCTCGGTGACCTGGACCGTGCCCGGCACGCAGACCTTCGCCTTGTCGTTGCGGTCCACGTCCGTGCACATCGTCAGCTCGGACTCCTCCTTGGGCGACCCGAGCAGTTCGCGCACCCGCACCGCGTCCTGCAGCGCGTCCGCGCCGCGGGCGACGGTCCCGCTGATCGGGGAGGACTCCACCACCAGGCGGGCGCCGACCGGTCCCTGCTCGCGGCGGACCCCCACGAACATCTCCGGCGACGCCCCCACCAGGTACTCCCGCTCGCCGAGGTTGGCCAGCAGGCTGTGCGGTGCGGGATTGGCCTGCCGCAGCCGCCGGAACAGCTGCGAGGGGCGCCGCCCGGTGCGGTGGAACACCTGGCCCGGGACGACCTCGAACAGGTCGCCGCCGGCGAACAGCGGCATCGCGCGCCGCACCAGCTGCGCGTACTCGCCCGGCGCGTGGTCGCGCAGCTGCGGCGGGGTCCGCGGCACGAACGCCCCGACCGCGGTCGACCGCGGCAGGCCCCTGGTGCTGCGCGAGCCGTGGTGGAACTCGTAGCTGTGACGCACCGCCACATCGCGCCGCAGGTCGAAGTCGACCAGCCGGTCGGGCAGGTGCAGCACCAGGTCCCGGTCCCCGGGACCGCGGACCTGCGACAGCTCGGCCGGGTCGACCTGGAACAGCAGGTCGTAGCCGAACGCGCCGTACAGGCCGAGCAGGCCGTCCCGGGGCGAGGCCAGGGCCGCCACCAGCGCCCGCAGGGCGCCGAACACGCCCGGCTGACGGGTGCGCTCCTCCTCGGCGAAGCCCGCGACCGGCCCCGGGGCCCGGCCCACCACCCGGTCCCCGCTGCCCGCCGGCTCCAGGCACAGGTGCCCCGCCACGGCCTCGCGCAGCACCGGCAGGAGCAGCCGGCCGCGCCCGTTGAGCGCGGCCAGCGTCATCCGGTCGCCGCGCACCGCGATCTCCAGCGGCGGGTCGCTGTAGCCGACGGCCCGGTCCCGGCCCTGGAACAGCAGCATGCCGCGGCGCTGGTCCAGCTCCAGTTCCAGGGCGGCGCGGACCGAGGCGGCGCTGCCGACCCGGCGGGTCGCACGGGTGACCCGCACCCCGCAGGGCGTCAGCCACCCGGCCTGCCCGGAAGCCGCGGGCACGGGGGAGGGGACGGGCCGCGTCAGCACGGGGACCCGCTTTCGCCCAGGCCGCGCGCGTCCCCGCCCCGCAGGGCGGCGCGCTGCAGCTTGCCGGTGCTGCTGTGCGGCAGCGCGCCGACGAACTCGACCACGCGCGGATACTTGTAGGGCGCGATCTGCTGCTTGACGAAGCCCTGCAGCTCCGCGGCCAGCTCCGGCCCGGGACGCGCGCCCGCGGCGGGCTGCACGAACGCCTTCACCACGCTGCCGCGCCGCGGGTCGGGCACGCCGACCACCGCGCACAGCGCCACGGCGGGGTGCAGCAGCAGGGCCTGCTCGACCTCGGGCGCGGCGATGTTGTACCCCGAGGAGACGATCATGTCGTCGGACCGGGCCCGGTACCAGAAGTAGCCGTCCGCGTCGCGGACACAGGTGTCGCCGGTCAGGTTCCAGCCCCGCTCGACCTGCGTGCGCTGCCGCGGGTCGGCCAGGTAGCGGCAGCCGGTCGGCCCCTGGACCGCGAGCAGGCCCGGCACGCCGTCGGGCACCGCGGCGCCGGAGGCGTCCACGACCTTGGCCCGGTAGCCCGGCACGACCCGGCCGGTGGCGCCGGGACGGATGTCGTCCCCGGCGGCGGCGATGAACACGTGCAGCATCTCGGTCGAGCCGATCCCGTCGATGATGCGCACACCGGTCGCTTCGCGAAAGGCGCGCCAGGTCGCCTCCGGCAGCGGCTCACCGGCCGACACGCAGCTGTGCAGCGTCCGCAGGTCCGTCCTCCGCGCGAACTCCAGCACCGCCCGGTAGGCGGTCGGGGCGGTGAACAGCGTGGTGATCCGGAACCGGGGCACCGCCGCGAACAGGGCGCGCGGGCTGCCGTCCTCCAACAGCACCGCCTGGGCGCCGGCGCGCAGCGGGAACACCAGTAGACCGCCCAGCCCGAAGGTGAACGCCAGCGGCGGACTGCCGGCGAACACGTCGTCGGGCCCGGGCCTGAGCACGTGCGCGCCGAACGTGTCGGCGATGGCCAGCACGTCGCGGTGGAAGTGCATGGTGGCCTTGGGCACCCCGCTGGTGCCCGAGGTGAACGCGATCAGCGCCACGTCGTCGGCGGCGGTCGCCGCGGCCCGGAAGCCGGCCGCCAGGTGCCGGGCGCGCCGGCCCAGGTCGCCGCCGTCCGCCCCCGGGCCGAAGAGCACCGTGGGCACACCGGTGCGCGCCCGCTCCCAGTCCTGGTCGAACCGCTCGTCGCACAGGGCCAGCTGCACCTGCGCCCGCTCGGCGACGGCGCGCAGCTCCGCGGGGCGCAGCAGCGGCACCGTCGTCACCACCACCGCGCCGGCCTTGAGCACCGCCAGCCAGCACACGGCCAGCCAGGGGGTGTTGGGCCCCCGCAGCAGCACGCGGTTGCCGGAGGCCAGTCCGGCCTCCTGGACCAGGAACCGGGCCACCCGGTCGACCCGGTCCAGGACCTGCGCGTAGGACCAGGTCACCCGGTACTGGTCGGTCAGGCACGGGCGGTCCGCGCCGAACCGGCCGATGGAGCCGTCGAGCAGCTCACGCGCACAGTTCAGCCGCTGCGGGTACCGCAGCCCCGGCAGGTCGAAGCACAGGTCGGGCCACTCCTGCCGCGGTGGGAGATGATCGCGGGCGAAAGTGTCGGCGTGCCCGGACGGGGACAGGGCCCGAGCGGGCCGAACCGGTCCGGGCGCGGCGCCCGGACCGGGACGCGCCGGTCCCGGGACCGGCGCCGACAGTGCCAGTGAAGCCATGGTGCCTCCTTCAACGGGGTGGGTCAGCGGCCCTGGCCCCGGACGGCCACGCAGGTCATCCGGGCGCTGCAGACCAGCCGCTGCGACTCGTCGTGGACCGAGATCTCGTAGGTCGCGTGGGTGCGCCCCAGACGCAGCGCCCGTGCGGTGCCGGTGACCCGACCCGACGTCACCGGACGCAGGTGCGTGGCGCTGAGCTCGGCACCGGCCGCGGCGCCGGGGGCGAAGTGCAGACAGGCCCCGACCGATGCCAGGGTCTCCGCCAGGGCCAGGGAGGCGCCGCCGTGCAGCACCCCGAACGGCTGGCGGTTGCCGACCACCGGCATCGTCCCGACCACCAGCTCCGGTCCACCGGACGTCACCGTGATCCCGAGCCGCCGTTCCAGCTCCGACACCGGCACCGACACCGGCACCGACACCGGCACCGACACCGGCACCGACACCGGCCCCGGCCCCGGCACCGGCCCCGGCACCGGCACCGGCCCTGGCACCGGCCCCGGCCCCGGCCCCGGCCCGCTCCACGGCGCCACCTGCGCCCCCACCGTCCATCCCCGCTCGGCCATCCGACGCGCTCCCCTCGTGTAGTCCCGACGGCGGACCACTCTGCGCGCGAACACCGGCCGGCGGCCGCACGGTGGCACCTAGCTGACACGCCGCGCAGGACGGCGACAGCTAGCTGAACCCCGCCCGGGCCCCGCCCGCCGGCCCTCCTACGGTGCTGCCACGGCCAGGACCGCCACCAGGGCACCGGCCCGGACACCAAGGGAGGCCCCACCGTGCGACTCGCGGCACACAGCGGCGACCAGGCACCCGAGCCGCCGGGCCTGGACCGGCTCCTGGACGAGGTCGACCAGGCCCGGCAACCGGCGCCCCCCGGCCCCCCACCGGCGCGCGACGACCCGCAGGCACGCTTCGAAGCACTGATCGCCGCCGACCGGAAGGTCGAACCGGGCGACTGGATGCCCGACGCCTACCGCACCGGCCTGCTGCGCCAGCTCGCCCAGCACGCCAACTCCGAAATCGTCGGCATGCAGCCCGAGGCCCACTGGATCGCCCGGGCGCCCTCGCTGCGCCGCAAGGCGATCCTGCTGGCCAAGGTGCAGGACGAGGCAGGCCACGGCCTGTACCTCTACGCCGCCGCCGAAACCCTGGGCGCGCACCGCGCCGACCTGCTCGACGCCCTGCACGACGGCCGCCAAAAATACCTCTCCTTCATCAACTACCCCACCTTGACCTGGGCGGACACCGGCGCCCTGGCCTGGCTGACCGACGGCGCGGCCATCGTCAACCAGGTCCCGCTGTGCCGCTCGTCCTACGGCCCCTACGCCCGCGCGATGGTGCGCGTGTGCAAGGAGGAGTCCTTCCACCACCGGCAGGGCTTCGACTCCCTGTGGACGCTGATGCGCGGCACCCCCGGCCAGCGCGCCATGGCCCAGGACGCCGTCGACCGCTGGTGGTACCCGGCCCTGGCCATGTTCGGCCCCCCGCACACCGCCTCCACCCACTCCGCGCAGTCGATGGCGTGGCGCATCAAACGCTTCACCAACGACCAGCTCCGACAGCGGTTCGTCGACATCTGCGTCCCCCAGGCCCAGGCCCTGGGCGTCCAACTGCCCGACCCGGACCTGCGCTGGAACGCCGAGCGCGGCCACTACGACTTCACCGAACCCGACTACGACGAACTCACCCGCGTCGTGCGCGGCGACGGCCCCGCCAACCGCCAGCGCCTCGCCCACCGCCGCCGCGCCCACCAGGACGGCGCCTGGGTCCGCCGGGCCGCAGCCGCCTACGCGGCCAAGCACACGCCCCCGACCCGCCTGGCCCGCACCGGCACCCCACCGACCAGCGAGAAGGACCACGCCGCATGAGCCGCACCGCCCCCGCCCCCGACTGGCCCCTGTGGGAGGTCTTCGTCCGCGCCCGGCGCGGCCTGGCCCACCTGCACGCCGGAAGCCTGCACGCCCCCGACGCCGCCATGGCCCTGCGCAACGCCCGCGACCTGTACACCCGCAGAAGCGAGGGCGTCTCCCTGTGGGTCGTGCCCGCCGAGACGATCACCGCCAGCGACCCGCAGGACCGCGACGCCTTCCTGGACCCGGCCGCCGACAAGGACTACCGGCTCCCCGGCCACTTCGAACTGCCCGAGGGGGTGCAGCACCTGTGACCGACCCCGGCTACCCGCTCCGGCTGGCGGACGACGCCCTGATCGCCGCCCAACGCCTGGCCTGGTGGTGCACCCGCGCACCCCAACTCGAAGAGGACGTCGCCCTGGCCAACATCGCCCTGGACCTCCTGGGCCAGGCACGCGCCCTGCTCAGCCACGCCGGCGGCCTGGAAGGCGCCGGCCGCACCGAGGACGACCTGGCCTTCCTGCGCGAGGACCGCCAGTTCACCAACGTGCACCTGGTGGAACTCGCCGACGAGGACTTCGCGTTCGCCATCGCCAAACTCCTGCTCTTCGCCGGCTACCAGGAACTCCTCTACACCGGCCTCAGCACCTCCACCGACCCGGTCCTGGCCGCCCTGGCCACCAAGTTCGCCAAGGAAACCGCCTACCACCTCGACCACGCCACCCAGTGGACCCTGCGCCTGGGCGACGGAACCGGCGAATCGCACCGACGCATCCAGCGGGCCGTGGACGCCCTGTGGCCCTACAGCCACGACCTGTTCGCCGCCGACGAACTGACCGCCCGCACCACCGCCGACGGCACCGGCGTCGACCCCGCCGCGCTGCGCCCGCCCTGGCTGTCCCACATCACCGCCACCCTGCGCCGCGCCACCCTGGCACCGCCCCAGGACGGCTGGCACCCCCGCGGCGGCCGCGAGGGCCTGCACACCGAGGCCTTCGGCCCGCTGCTGACCGAGATGCAGGCACTGCACCGCGCCCACCCGGGAGCCGCCTGGTGAACCGCGCAGCCCGGATCAGCGCCGCCGTCCACGCCGTCCCCGACCCCGAGATCCGCGTCGTCACCATCGCCGACCTCGGCATCGTGCGCCAGGTGCGCACCGAACCGGACGGCGGCACCGTCGTGACGATCACCCCGACCTACTCCGGATGCCCCGCGATGGACGCCATCCGCGCGGGCATCCGCACCGCCGCCCTGGCCGGCGGCGCGACAGCGGTGCGCGTGGACACCCAGTGGTCGCCGCCCTGGACCACCGACTGGATCACCCCCTCGGCCAGGGCGAAGCTCACCGCGGCCGGCATCGCCCCCCCGCCCCGCCGCCCCGCCGGCCCGCCGGCGCCCCGGGGCCCGCCTGCTGCCGCTCGCGCCCCTCCGGCCGCCCCCCGCACCCGCCTGCCCGCGCTGCGGCTCACCCGACACGACCCTCCTGGCCCGCTTCGGCTCCACCGCCTGCAAAGCCCTGTGGCGGTGCACCCCCTGCCGCGAACCGTTCGACCACTTCAAGGAGCTCGCATGACAGCCCCGGCGCCGGCGCGCCCCACGGCGCGCACCCGCTTCCACCCGCTGACGGTCACCGCCGTGGACCCCGCCGCCGCCGACGCCAGCGCCGCCCGGATCACCCTGCGCGTGCCGGACGGCCTGCGCACCCTGTTCGCCTTCACCCCCGGGCAGCACCTCACCGTCCGCGCCGCCCTCCACGGCGCCGAGACACGCCGCTCCTACTCGCTGTGCTCCACCCCCGCCGAACTCGAACGCGACGGCACCCTGCGCATCGGCGTGCGCGCCGTCCCCGGCGGCCGCTTCTCCCACTACGCCACCCGCCTCCTGCAGCCGGGCGAGGACCTGCACGCCCGGCCCGCCACCGGACGCTTCACCACCACCATCCCCGCCGGCCGGCCGCGCCGCATCGCGGCACTGGCCGCCGGCTCGGGCATCACCCCGCTCCTGTCACTGCTCACCGCGGTCCTGGACACGGAACCGCAGAGCACCGTCACCCTGCTGTACGGCAACCGCTGCGCGGACGCGGCGATGTTCACCGAGGAGCTGGCCGACCTCAAGGACCGCCACCGGCACCGGATCCGCGTCCTGCACGTCTTCTCCCGCGAGGACCAGCGGGCGGGGCTCGCCACCGCACGCCTGGACCACCGGGGCCTGCGCGCCCTGCTGCCGCGCCTGCTGCCCGCCGGCGCCGACGAGTGGTTCGTCTGCGGGCCGCCGGGCATGGTCGCCGCCGCCGAACTGGTACTGGCGGACCTGGGGGTGGCGCCGGCAGCGGTGCACACCGAACAGTTCACCGCAGCAGCCCCCGCCCCCGCGCCCGCACCGGCCCCCGCGCCCCGCCCGCACGCCGCCGGCGGCGACACGGCGCGGATGTGCGAGCTGACCGTGCGGCTGGACGGCCGCAGCAGCACCGTCCGGGTACCGGTGGGCACCAACGTGCTGGACGCCGCCCTGTCCGCGCGGCCCGAGACGCCGTACTCCTGCCGCAGCGGCGTGTGCGCCACCTGCCGCGCCAAGGTCGTCCTGGGCCGCGCCCAGTGCCCGGGCACGCCGGCGCTGGGAGCCGACGAGGTTGCCGAGGGCTACGTGCTGACCTGCCGGAGCACGGCGCCGGACGAGCGGTTGACCGTGGACTACGACGCCCTGTGACGCGCCCGGCGCGGCCGGACCCGGGGCCGCCGACGCCCGGCCCCGGGCCGCCGCGCCCCGGTGGCACGAAAGACACAGCGCCGCTGCCTCCGGCGACTCATGTGCCGCCCGGGCGCGCTTCCTAGGGTGCTGCTATGAGCATCAGCCAACCGACACCGCCCGCCGCCGGCGGGAGGGGACAGGCCGGCCTGCCCCGGGCCCTGGTCCTGCTTCTGGCCGCCGCCTGCGGCGTGATCGTCGCCAACAACTACTACGCCCAGCCGCTGCTGCCCGCACTGCAGCACGCGTTCGGCACCAGCGCGGGCACGGCCGGACTGTGCGTCACGCTCAACCAGCTCGGCTACGCCGCCGGGCTGGTGTTCATCGTCCCGCTGGGCGACCTCGCCGGCCGCCGCCGCCTGGTGACGCTCCTGCTGGCACTGGACGCGGTGGTCCTCGCCGCAGCGGCCGCGGCCCCCAGCGCCTGGGCGCTGATAGCCCTGCTGACCGCCGCCGGCACCGCGGGCACGGCCATCAACGTCCTGATCCCCACCGCGGCCTCGCTCGCCGACGACAGCCAGCGCGGCCGGGTCGTGGGCACCTTGATGACCGGTCTGCTGCTGGGCATCCTGCTCGCACGCACCGTGGCCGGAGCCATCGACTCCCTGGTCGGCTGGCGCCCGGTGTACGGCGTCGCCGCCGTCGCCGCGGCCGCGCTCGCGCTGGCCCTGCACGCCAAGCTCCCGGAGCTGCCCGCCGCCCCCGGCGCGCGCTACCCGCAACTGCTCGCCTCGGTGGTCACCCTGGTACGCACCCAGCCGTTCCTGCGCCGGCGCATGGCCGCCGGGGCCCTGGGCTTCGGCGCCTTCCAACTGCTGTGGACCGCACTGCCGTTCATGCTCAGCGACAAGCCCTACGCGTACGCCCCCGCGGTGATCGGCCTGTTCGGCCTGCTCGGCGCCGCCGGCGCCGCGGCCGCCCAACCCGCCGGCCGGCTGCAGGACCGCGGCATCGCCCACGGCGCCACCGGCGTGCTGCTGGTGCTGCTGGCCGGATCGTGGGCCCTGCTCGCCGAAGGCAGGAACCTGCTGCTGCTGGCCGCCGGCATCGTCCTGCTCGACATCGGCGTCCAGGGCGTGCACGTGCTCAACCAGGGACGCATCTACCTGTTCCCGGCGCAGGTACGGGCCCGCGCCACCACCGCCTACATGTCCGCCTACTTCCTGGGCGGCGCCGCCGGAGGGGCCGTCGCCGTCGCCCTGTACCCGGCCTGGGGCTGGGACGGGGTGTGCGCGGCCGGCGCCGTCATGGCCCTGGCCGGCCTGGCGCTGTGGGCGGGCGACCGCCGGGCCGGGCCGGCGCCGGCCGCCACGACTTCCCTTCCCCGTCCCGCGGACGCGGCCCCTGCGGCCGGCGTCGGCAGCGGGACCGGCTGACAGCGCCCGGCCGCCCGGGTCCCGACACCGAACCACCGGTGCGGGAACCCACCGCGGCGGCCGGGCACCTGCGGCCGCACCCGCCGACGCACCCCACCCCCCGACACCCCACCCCCCGACACCCGAAGGAGAATGCCCCACCATGCGTATCTTCATCGCCGGCGCCACCGGCGCGATCGGCTCCGTCCTGGTTCCGCTGCTGCTCGACGCGGGACACACGGTCACCGGAAGCACCCGCACCGAGCAGGGCCTGGCCGAACTCGCGGCACGGGGCGCGAACGGCGTCCGGCTCGACGTGTTCGACCGCGACGCCGTCGCCGCCGCCGTGGCCGCCGACGCCCCGGACGCGGTGATCCACCAGCTGACCGCCCTGGGCGCGGGCAACCCCGCCGACAACGCCCGCATCCGCATCGAGGGCACCCGCAACCTGGTGGACGCCGCCAAGCGCGCCGGCGTCCGGACGATGATCGCCCAGTCCATCGCCTGGGCCTACGAGCCCGGCCAGGGGCCGGCGGGCGAGGCCACTCCGCTGGACACCGGCGCACCCCAGCCGCGGCAGACCACCCTCGGCGGCATCACCGCTCTGGAGGGCGCCGTCAGCGAGATCGACCGGCACGTGATCCTGCGGTTCGGCGCCTTCTACGGACCCGGCACCTGGTACGCGCCCGGCAGCCTGATGGCCGACAGGCTCACCGGGGGCACGCTGCCCGCCAACGACGCGGTCAGCTCCTTCGTGCACGTGCGCGACGCGGCGCAGGCCACCGTCCAGGCCCTGGACTGGCCCAGCGGCCCCGTCAACATCGCCGACGACCACCCGGCCCCGGCCCACACGTGGGTTCCCGCGCTCGCGGCCGCCCTGGACCGGCCCGCCCCGCCCCGCACCCGCGGCGGCGCCGCGTGGGAGCGCGGCGCACTCAACACCCGCGCCCGGTCCCTGGGCTGGACCCCGCAGCACAGCACCTGGCGCACCGGCTTCGCCGACCAGCGCTGACCGGCGCCGACCGGTGCTGCTGTGCGGGCCGGACCGGCCCGCACAGCCCGGTTCCTCAACCCGCGCCCGGCAGGGCCGACGGCAGCCAGGACCCGGCGAGCCCCGCGATGTCCTGGACCAACTCCACCGCCTGCCGGGCGTTGAGCCGAGGATCGCACGCACTCTCGTAGCGCACCCCCAACGCCCCCTCCGCGACCGGGCGCTCGCGCCCGCCCACGCACTCGGTCACCTCAGCGCCCGTCAACTCCAGGTGCACCCCGCCGGCATGGGTGCCCAGCGCCCGGTGGACCTCGAAGAACCCGCAGACCTCCTCCCGGATCCGATCCACCCACCTGGTCTTGCGCCCGCCCGCGCCCTGCACCGTATTGCCGTGCATCGGATCGCACACCCACACCACGCCCGCCCCGCTCGCCCGCACCCGCTCCACCAGCTCCGGCAACCGGTCACGCACCCGCCCGGCCCCCATCCGCGCGATCAGCGTCACCCGGCCGGGCAGCCGCTGCGGATCCAGGCGCTCGACCAGCGCCACCGCCTCGTCCGCACCGACCGACGGACCCAGCTTCACCGCCACCGGATTGCCGATCCGTGCCGCGAACTCCACATGCGCCCCGTCCAGACGCCGGGTCCGCTCACCGACCCACACCATGTGCCCCGACAGGTCGTACGGGACACCACCGACCCCGTCGAACCTGGTCAGCCCGGACTCGTACGGCAGCAGCAGCGCCTCGTGACTGGCGAACACCGGCCCCACCCCGGCCCGCCGCACCGCCGCCAGCGTCGCCGCAGAGGCCCGGTACACCTCCATCAGCCGCCGCGGATCCGCGACCCGCGCCGCCGCGGTGAACGCGGCACCGTTGACCGCGTCACCCCGGTAGACCGGAAGCACCTGCGCACCGCGCTGCTCCACCGCACTGGAACGCGGCTTCGCGTACTGGCCCGCGAGGCGACCCACCGTCACCACCGGCAGCGTCCAGGCGTCCTCCAGCACGTTCGCCATGCGCCGCAGCAGCCGGGCGGTGGACACGGCCCGCCGCGGCGCCTGCGGATCCAGGACCTCGGCGCAGTCGCCGCCCTGCAGCAGGAACGCCTCACCGCGCGCCACCGCCGCCAACTGCTCCCGCAGGGCGTCGCACGCCGGGACGTCCACCAGCGCGGGAGCGGCCGACAGCGCGGCCTGCACCCGCTGCACGGCCGCGGGGTCGGGCCAGGGGGGCTGCTGGTCGGCGGGCAGGGCGCTCCAGCTGTCGCGGACGCGGGGCGGGGCCAGGTCGGTCAGGGTCATCGGTTCGGTTGACGGCGTCCGGCCTGCCACCGTGCTTCCTTCCGCAGCTCAGTGCTCGACAGGGACGTGGCGAAACGCGCGGGGCAGCAGGCCGGAGCTGTTCCCGAGCTACAGGAGCGGGGCCGGCGGGGGCACCCGCCGGGACCGGGCAGGTCAGCGCGCGGGTGCAGTCCGGGCCGGGGCACCGGCCCGGGGGAGGCCGGCGGCGTCGCCCGCCTCCAGCAGGGCGATCAGCTCCGGGCGGCGGACCTTCCAGGTCGAGGTCCGCGGAACCTGGTCGAACGGCAGCTGCCGCACCGGCCCCAGCGCCGGCATCCCCGCGGTCGCGCGCCTCCAGCGCGCGGCGTCCAGGGCCGCATCCCCGCGCGTGCACACCACCGGTACCGCCACACCGTCCGCCCCGGCCACGATCACGACCTCCCGCAGCTCCGGCAGACGCTCCATCAGGTCGTCCTCCAGCCGCAGACCGGAGTCGAGGTCCTCGACCCGGTCGATCTCGCGGTCCAGCAGGTGGACGCGGCCCAGGGAGTCCTTGAAGCCCATGTCGCCCATGCGCCACCACCGGCCGTTGAGGTTCGCCCGGAACCGCGGGTCCTCGCCCAGGTAGGTCAGGGCCCGGGTACGGCTGCTGACCTCGATGTGCCCGGTGGTGCCGGCCGCCACCGGGACACCGTCCTCGCCGACGATCCGCAGCCGGGTGACCCCGGGAAGCCCGCGGCCGACCCTGCGCCCGTCCAGCCGGTCCAGGTCCCGGCGGCGGTACCAGGTGCCGGTGACCGGCCCGGTCTCCGACTGCCCGTACAACTGGATGAACGCCGGCCGGCGCCGCGCCGAGGCGTTCAGCAGCGTCTGGACCGTGCGCGGGTGCATCGCGTCGAACGTGGCGCTGAAGTAGCGCACGCTCGACAGCGGCCGCCCGTCGTAGCCGGCCAGCTCCTCCCAGTCGATGTACACGTTCGGCTGCGTCTCCACCGCCCCGGGGCGGTGCTCGGCGAACAACGGCCCGATCGACTGCGGACTGCCGTCGACCGCGACCAGCAGCGGTCTGCCGTGGCTCAGGCCCAGGTCCAGCGCACTGTAGAAGCGCGCGTGCACGAAGCTGACGCACAGCGCGACCGTCTCGCGCCGCCAGGTCGCCGCGGCCACCAGCTTCTGCAGCCGCAGCCGCTGCCACAGCGCATCCGGCGACTGCACCACCAGCTTGGGCACACCGGTGGTGCCCGAGGTGTGGCTGATGAAGGCCGGCTCGTGCACCCCCGGCACCCGCACCCCGCCCAACGACGCCACCGCCAGACCGCCCAGCGCCCGCCCGGCGGCCGGCGGCTGCCCCGCGACCACCAGCACCTGGCGCGCGGCGGAGGGCGAGAAGCCCGCGAGCGCCAGCTTCCGCCCGTCGGTCACCAGCCAGGGCCGTTCGAGGCGCCCCAGCAGCCGTGCCGCGACAGCGCCCTCCAACTGGGGCGACAGCAGCGCCGGCACGGCACCGACCCGCTGGACCGCGGCAGCCAGCAGCGCGATGTCGAAGTTGTCGCACTTGTACACGGCGACGTGGTCGCCCGGCAGGACACCGGCACTGATCAGGCGCCCGGCCGTCTCGCGCACCAGGGCGGCGAGCCGACCCACCGTCAACCGCGTCCCCTCGCCCGGCGCGAGGTCCAGCGGCCGGTCCAGGAACACCGGCGCCCGGCCGTGCCTGGCCGCCGCCCGGTCGAACATCAAACCTATGTAGAAGCCCTTGGGTCCCGGCATCTCATCTCTCTCCCCGCCGCACGGCGGTTCCTCGGATGCTCGGATGCTGCCGCCCCGCGCCCGGCCCGCACCGGACCTGACACCAACCTGCGCCCCCCGCCCCCGCCCTGACAGCTAGCTGCCCGCAGCGCGGCGCCCCGGCCCCCGGGGAGGGCCGAAGCGCCGCCCGGGACGCCCGCGCCGGTTCAGCCCACCGCCGCACCCGGCACGGCAGCGCCGCAGGCCCGCTCCAGCACCGCCACCACCTCGCGGGCCAGCGGCGCACGCACACTCGCGTACAGGTGCCCGTCGGGACGCACCACCGCGGCCACCGCCCGCCCGCCCAGCGCGTCCGCCAGCGGACCGCGGGCCTGACTGGGAGTGCACACCACCTCGGCCCGCTCCCCGACGGCCGCACGGATCACCGCGCACGTCTCCCGCCACCCGCGCGGCACGGTACGACCCGCGTGCAGCAGCACGGCATGACGCTCGCCGCCGATCCGCGCCCAGGAGGCACCGGTCAACGCCGCCCCGGCGCCGAGCAGCACCGGAAGCCGGTCCCCGGGCACCGCCACCGCGCGCCGCGCGGGCGAGCCGGCACCCCCCTGCGCCCGGTAGGTGGCGGTCAGCTGACCGAGCGCCGGCGCCAGGGTCCGCTGCAGCACACCGCTGCGCGCGGCCGCCCGCACCGCAGCGTCGCGCACGGCGATCTGCGCCGGCCCGGTCAGCGCCCCCCACCGGGTCTGCAACGAGGTGGAGCGGGTCACGGCGTGCACGGCCGAGCGGCGCTCGGCGTCGTAGCTGTCCAGGACCGACTCGTCCAGGACCCCGCGCAGCACCCCGCCCAGCTTCCAGCCCAGGTTCGCCGCATCCAGCAGCCCGGTGTTCATGCCCTGGCCGCCGGCCGGGCTCATCAGGTGCGCCGCGTCCCCGGCCAGGAACGCCCGCCCCTGGCGGAACCGCGCCGCGCTGCGCACGTGCACCTGGAACACCGTGCTGAAGCGCAGCTCCCCCAACTGCACAGCGCCCGGCGCCCGCTCGTCGAGCGCCCGCTGGAAGAACCCGTGGCCGGGGGTGGTGCCGGCCATGTCGGGTCCCACCGCCACCGCGATCCGGTGGGCGGACGAGGAGATCGGCGCCAGGGCCACCCCGCCACGGGCGGTGTAGCAGTAGGCGACCTGGTCCGAGACGACGTCACCGGACAGCTCGGCGTCGGTGATGGCGTAGCCGACCGGCAGCCTGGTCCCGTCGAACCCGATGCCCAACTCCTTGCGCACCGTGCTGTGCGCCCCGTCGGCACCCACCACCCACAGGGCCTCGACCTCCTCGACCACCCCCTCGGCCAGGGTCAGCCGCAGCCTCGCCCGCGGCCCCGAGGCGTCCAGCGCCTCCAGCTGCACCCCGTGCTCGACCTTCCCGCCGAGTTCGGCCAGGCGCTGCACCAGCACCTCCTCCGTGCGGTCCTGCGGCAGGCCGACCGCGAACGGGTACGGGGTGTTCCCCAACTGGTTCAGCCACGCCGTCGCCAGGTGCCGGCGCTCCGAGTAGAACGCCACCCCCTGCATCCGGTGGCCCTCCTCCACCAGGCGGTCCGCGACCCCGATACGGCGCAGCAGCTCCAGCGGACGCGGCCAGATCGTCGTCGCCTTCGAATGGGCGGAATGCCCGCGCGCGGAATCGATGATCCGCACGGGAACACCCTGGCCGAGCAATTCACAGGCGATGACCAGGCCAACCGGCCCGGCGCCAACCACCACCACAGGATCGACATTCGACATGTGCGCTCTCCTCGCATTCCGGAAGTCCTGCGCCGGTCAACGGGTGCAGGCCACCACGGACGCTAGTGCGCCCGCCACGCCCGCGAACCGAGGCTCCGCCGAAGGTGCCGGCCGATGCCGCCGAAGCGGCACCCGCCACTACAGCCAAAGAAACACGCCACGACCCGAAAGAGGAATTCCGCCGGCCCGTGCACGGAAATAGCCTGAAAAGGCCAGGGAATTCGGCAGCCGATTTCGCAGGAAGAAGGAAACCATGAGGGAAGCAACCCCCAAATCCCCCGTCATCAGCCTTGTCACCGTGGTCCTCGCGTCACTGCTGCTACCGGTCTCACTGACCGGCGCCTCCGTGGCCATGCCCGGAGTCGCCGCCGACTTCCACAGCAGCCTCGCCGCCGACCAGTGGATCGTGAACGGCTACGACCTCACCTTCGCCGGCTTCATGCTCGCCTGCGGAGCCTTCGCCGACCGCTTCGGCCGCCGCCGGATCTTCCTCCTGGGCACCCTGGTCTTCGCCGTGTGCTCACTGATCTCCGCGGCCTCCACCGACATCGCCCTGCTCGACGCCTCCCGCGCCGTCGCCGGCCTCGGCGCCGCGGCCGTCCTCACCTCCGGCAGCGCCATCCTGGCCCACACCTTCGACGGCGCCGCTCGCGCCAAGGCGTTCGCCGTCTTCGGCACCACCGTCGGCGTCGGCATGGCCTTCGGCCCCTTCATCGCCGGATCACTGTCCACCAACCTCGGCTGGCGCTCGGTCTTCCTGCTGCCCGGCATCGTCGGCCTCGTCGTGGTCGCCCTGGCCACCCTGCTGCCCGAATCCCGCGACCCGCAGGCCAACCGCGTCGACTGGGCCGGCACCATCACCTTCAGCGGCGCCCTGTCCGCCCTCATCGCCGCCCTGATCGAAGGCTCCCAGCTCGGCTGGGCCTCGGCCTTCGACATCGCCGCCTACATCGCCTTTGCCGTCCTGCTCACCGCATTCGTCATCGTCGAACGACGCCAGACACGCCCCATGTTCGACTTCGCGCTCTTCCGCCAGCCCCAGTTCGTCTCCCTGTGCGTCGCCGTCGTCGCCCTGGTCTTCGGCTTCACCCCGCTGCTGGTCTACCTGCCCAGCTACCTCACCGCCGTCAACGGCGAGACCACCATGCACGCCGGCGTCGACATGCTGATGCTCACCGTGCCGACCATCTTCTTCCCGCTCATCGCCGGCTACCTCCTGCGCTGGATCCCGCTGCGCCACCTGGTCACCGCCTCCGTCGGCCTGACCGCCGCCGGCACCGCCTGGCTCACCGTGCTGCACCCCGGCATCGGCAACTGGGCCGCCCTGGCCCCCTACGCCGTCATCGGCATCGGCATCGGCACCTCCTTCGGCGTCATGGACGGCGCCGCCGTCTCCAGCGTCGACCCCTCCCGCGCCGGCATGGCCGCCGGCATGTTCAACACCATGCGCCTGGCCGGCGAAGCCATCGGCATCGCCGTCGTCGGCTCCCTCCTGGTCAACTTCACCCGCTCCCACCTGGGCCACAGGCTCGACGCCTTCACCGGCCCCTACGGCCACGGCCCCACCGCCCTGGCCGGCGCCCTGAACCAGGGCCAGCTCGCCGGCCCGGAGTCGACCGTGCCCCAGGGCTCCCGCGCCGCCTTCCACACCATCGCGACCTCCTCCTACACCGGCGGCCTGCACGACGCCCTGTGGGTCATGGCCGCGTTCTGCGCCGCCGCCACCGTCCTGGTCGCGGCCGTCGGCTCCAAGCAGCCCACCCCCGCCGCCGCCACCACCCCCGCCACCCGGACCGAACCGGAGAAGGTCGCCGCCTGACCCCCCACCCCACGGCACCCACCCCACCCCCGACGAACACCCCCCGGCGAACACCCCCCGGCGAACACCCCACCCCCGACGAACACAAGGGCATCCCCATGACCGAACTGACCGCCGACCGCGTCAAGCGCGCCTTCGCCGCCCTCGGCTCCGGCGACCGCGCCGCGATCCTCGAGTACTGGCACGAAGACGTCCGCTTCGAGATCCCGGGCAACCACCCCCACGCCGGCTGGTACGAGGGCATCGACAGCTTCCTCGGCTTCCTCAAGACCCTCGGCGAACTCTCCGGCGGCACCTACGTTGCCGAGAACATCACCGTCCTGGCCAACGCCGAGGAGGGCTACTCCGTCGACGTCAACACCAACCACGCCCTGCGCGCCGACGCCCCCCCGGACAGCACCTCCCCCTACCACCTCCTGGACGTGACCGCCCTGCACCTGCTCCGCTGGCGCGACGGACGCATCGTCGAGGGCCGCGGCGTCATCCTCGGCGACGGCGGCTCCACCTCCGCCCTGTGGTGGTCCCCGCTCAACCCCGACGGCAGCCGCAGCACCTGACGGACCGCCACCGACGGCCTGCGATCCGACCGCTGCCCCCCCGGTCGGATCGCAGGCCGTCCTGCCGAACCGGAGCCGGCCGCAGCCACGCGCAACCCGGCGACGCGCCCAGGACCTCCACGGGGACGGCACGCGAACCGGCTCGGGCACGCAGCAGCCGCACCGCCGCGGCCTCCCGCCGGTCACCAGTACCCCCTCCGGAAGGAGCCCCGTGCCAGCGCCCGCCCACCACCGGCCCGGACCGCCCGACGCCGCGCGCCCCCAGGGACTGATCGTCGACTTCGCCGGCGTACTGACAACCTCGATGCAGGCCAACGGAGCAGCGTTCGAACAGGCCGAAGGACTGGTCGAGGGCGCTCTGGGGCGCGCCCTGCGGGAGGCGGCCGCCGGCCGCCGGGCGTACGCCGCCCTGGAAGAAGGCCGGGCGACCCAGCAGCAGTGGAACACGGTGGTCGGCGGTCTGCTCGGCATCGATCCGCACAACCTCATGGGCCGTCTGCTGAGCCGGCTGCGCGCGGAGGAGACGGTACTGGCCGCCGTCCGGCGGGCCCGCACGGCCGGCACGCGCACCGCACTGCTCTCGAACTCCTTCGGCGCGGGCGCCGAGGACGTCTACGAGCGCCTCGGAGCACTTGAGCCCTTCGACGTGGTGGTGCTCTCCGAACGCGAAGGCATCCGCAAACCCGCACCGGAGATATACCGCCGCACGCTGCACAGACTCTCCCTGCCCGCACCGGCATGCGTCTTCGTCGACGACACGCTGCACAACCTGCAGCCCGCCCGCGCCCTGGGGATCCGTACGGTCCACCACACCCACCCGGCGGACACCGTGCGGCAGCTGGAGCAGCTGTTCGACTCCACGTGAGGCTCCTGCGAAGGGATCGGCTCGGTCGCGGGGACCGCGCCGATGCCCTCCACACCGACCTCGCCCGTCTCCCGGCGCAACCCGCCCGCCCGGCGCCTTCTCCGCGACGGACCGCACCGCCCGCCACCCGCGCACCGCAGAACCCCTGCCCACAAGCTGACCCGCCTGCCCGGAACCGCAATCCTCCGGGAGGCGGGGGCGCTGCTGTCGGCCTGATGCGCCGGCCACTCCTGCACGGCCCACCCACCGCCGTCCCGTGCGAAGTGGCCGCAGCCAGGTTCGCCGGCGTGTGGCACGAACTGCGCGAGAACAAAGGCGGCACGGTCGAGCTCAACCTCGACCTACAGACCCTCACCTACCTTCACCCCTGAGCGCCGGTGGACCGACAGACGCACACCCGCGGCAGGGGAGTGGCCCACGACTCGGTCGCCAACCAAGGAACGACGTACACGGCGGGGGCGGCTGGTGCGCTCCGCGGGGCCTGAAGGACTGCGGAGCAGGCTGCCTGGGCGGTCGGGGGCGAGGGTGCTTCCGGGGTCGGGGGGCGGTACCTCCTGGCCGGACGGTTCGACACGTGTGCGACCATTCCCGCGTGACCAGCCCGAACGCCTCCGCCGTCGCGATTCGTACGATCCTGCTCGACGGCACCCCACACGGGATCAGGATCGTGGATCGCCTCGACTGGACCGGTACCTGTCTGGTGTTCGGCCGGGCGGACTATCCGCGCGCGAAGGCTCGCCCGGAGCTGTCCCGGACCGGCTTCTACCTGCTGGTCGGCCCGGATCCGTCCAAGCCCGACCGGATACGCATGTACATAGGCCAGGGCGAACAGGTTCGGGCGCGCTTGGACGAGCACTTGCGCAAGAAGGAGTTCTGGACCGCCGCGTACGTGATCACGGCGAAGGACGACTCCCTGGATCGGGCCCACGCGGCCCATCTGGAGGCCCGCTTGGTAGCGCGGGCCCGGGAGACGGAACTCGCGGTGCTGGACAACGGCAATGCGCCCGCGTTGACGAGTCTGGGGGAGTGGGGGGACATCGCGATGGCGGGCTTCCTGGACGAGGCGCTGACGATGCTCGGGTTGCTTGGAGTTTCCTATTTCGACCAGTTCGCCGCCGACCCGGCCCAGGAGTCCGCGCCGGCTCGGTTCGAGACCTACTACCTGAAGTCTGGTGAACTGGTCGACTGCAAGGGGCGTGAGGACGCTGACGGGTTCCTCGTCTTCGCCGGATCCTTTGCCCGTCGATCGTGCAGAAAGATGATCGACAGCTACGGGGCCCTGCGTGAGCAGCTCATCGAGGATGAGATCTTGGTGGAGCACGACGCCGGCCGTTTGCGACTCAAACGCTCCCACCGCTTCAAGAGCCCGTCGGCGGCCGCCTCCGTCATGGTCGCCGGCAGCCGCAACGGCCTGACCGCGTGGAAGGACGAGGACGGCAGCACCCTGAAGGTGAACCAGGAGAAGCGGGCCGCGGCCGCCGGCGCGGACGTGCTCGTCCCGGCCGGTCCGGCCACCAGCGTTTGTGGGGCCTCGGGCCTGGCGGCACCTGCGTCCGAGGTCCAGGAGCAGTAGGCGGGCATCGTGTGCCGTGTTGTGAGTCCCGTACTGGTGGGCAGCCGGGCGCGCTGTCCGACGACGTAACTGCGCCCTGCGAGCCTGTGATGTTGCGTCAGAACGTTGGGGGATATTCGGCCGATGGACGCAACACCGACTTGTTGGATCGATAGTAGGTGGTCGTTGAGGGCGGCGGGAGTCTTCCAGCCGAGGCTCTTGCGTGGTCGGTTGTTGAGCGTGGCAGCAACGGTCTCGACCTCCTCCGCTGTCCATCGGGACAGGTCAGTGGCCTTCGGGAAGTACCGGCGAAGGAGGCCGTTCGTGTTCTCGTTGGTGCCTCGCTGCCACGGGCTGTGCGGGTCGGCGAAGCAGACCGGAACGCCGGTCTCGATCGTGAACCGGACATGTGCCGACAGCTCCTTGCCGCAGTACCCCTGCACCGGCCGCTGACGCAGCTACCCGCGACGGGCCCCGGGGCGCAGCGCCATCGCTTCGGGCAGCGGCCGCATCGGTCTGCCCCCGTCCAGCCGCGTCACCGGCCGGACGTTCAAGCCCGCTCTTTACGCGTATGGCTGCTGGCGCCTGGACCTGGACCCCGCCCCGGCTCTGTGGGTCGGCGGCCTCGAACGCGGTGCCTGCGACCGAGGACCGGCCTGGAAGGCGCTGGCGCCCACGTCGACCGGCCTTTCTACGTCGATCTCCCGTCTGGCTGTGCCGGAAGCCGCACGGCGGACTCCACCGCGGTCCATTTCGATACTGGACCGGTAGCGAGCCACGGCCGTTCGAGAAGAAGGCGAACGTGCCGTCAGCGCCCGCTGTGTGACGAGCGTCACAACTGCCTTGCCATGTCCATGGTTGCCCTGATTTTCCCGCCTCAAAGCTGGCAGTTCGGACATGACCCAAAAGATCGATCTGAGGAGGAATTGAGGTTGATTTGCACTCCGACAGAAAATCGTGGCGCGCGTGGGAAACCCCTGACTATGGTTTCGGCACGGCAGTGAACCGAACTGTTCGGGAATGCATCGTTCCGGTGCAACCATTTCCATGGGGAAAAATGAGCCCGTCACTCGTGTCAATACGCGCGGTCAAAGCAGGAGCAGTCGCGGGAGCGGTGCTCTGCGCGCTCCTGGGATCCGTCGGCCCGGCGTCCGCCGCGACGGTCCACCACTCCTCGGTCACCCCGAAGGGGGCCTGCAACGGCGACCCCGGCCCCTTCGCCGACGTCCTGGACAACCTGGGGACCGTGTACCACGTCGTCTCGGGGCCGAACGTCGACGACAACGGCACAGGCAGCAACGCGACCGACAGCTTCAGCAACACCTTCAGCGGTACCGTCAGCGCCACGATCAGCGCCAGCCTGGAGGCGAAGGAGGGCGTCGTCCTGGAGGACGTCAAGGCCACCCTGGGAGTCAGTGCGACCGTCTCGGCAACCATCAGCGGATCGCACACCATCACCTACACGATTGCCCCGCACACGGCGCTCCACGCCGAGTACGCTGAGGACCAGATTTCCACCGAGGACAAGACGTACCTCATGAATGACAACTGCGCCGAGTACGACATCGTGGACGGGTACAGCTCCTTCGACGAAGGAAACGGCTGGCACACCTGGTCGACCGCCTACTGAAATGAGAAACGTGTCCCGGAGAATCATGCGCCCAGGCGGAGCCGTTCTCACGATGGCGGTCCTTGCCCTGACGGCCGCGGGCTGCACGACTCAGACGCCCGCGAAACCGGCGCCGAAGCCGTCGAGCACCGAGGCGCTCCCGGCCCTCTCGTCGCTCCCCGCCGGACAGGTTCTCCTGGCCGAGCCGGACGGTGCGGCCTCGGCCGCCTTCACCACCCCGGCCCTGGCATCCAGAGCCATCGCCCTGCAGTTCACCTGCCTGGGACAGGGCCCGGTCGGTGTCCGGGTCTACCAGGGCGGAGCGAAACCCATCTACCAGGTCAGCGACGGGACGTGTGACAGGACCGTCCAGAAGATCGACTTCACCGCGACAGCGGCTGCCACCCCGCTCAAGGTCGACGTGACAGTGGGCCGCAGCAGCACCTACGCACTGCTCGTGTCACAAGGCTGAAGACAACAGCCGGCCCCGGCAGCACGCGCCAAGCTGCCGGGGCCTCGGCGCGCCCACGGTCGTGCAGTCTGTCAGGGAGCCGGGCGCGTCGCCCCGGACGGACTGGCAAGTGGCAATCAGCCTCCGCGTTTCAGCTGAGGTCGGCTGAGCTGCGCTGGTTGTCGCGGGAGTGGTGTTCGGGCGGGTGGGCATGCTTGGGTTCCGGCGCGTGGCCGGGTGCTCCTGGGTTCCTTGGGTGGTGGGCGGGCAGGGGCGACTTCGCCGGTCAGGTCGCGGGTCGGGGCAGCGCCGCGAGGCGCGTGAACGCGCTGGTCAGTTCGTGGCGCCAGGGCCAGGTGCCGGCGATCCGCAGGTGGACACGGCGGGCTCCGCGGGTGATCCGGGCGGCGGCGTGCAGAAGCCGGTAGCGCAGTCGTTTCGGTTCAGCGGTGGCCAACTCGCCGTCCACCAGCAGGGTCTGGGTCCACGCGATCAGGTCGATCGCAGTCAGGGACAGCTCCAACCAGGCGGCGTTGATCGCGAAGTGGCGGGAGGGGAATCGTCCGAAGCCGGTTTGCTTGCTGCAGCGGATGCGGTCCTCGACGCGGGCGTGGGCGCGGTGTGTATCTTCCTCAGCCGGCTCGGACGCGTGCTCGGACGGCCGGTGCTGATGACCGCGGATGGCATCGGCGACTGGGGGCATTCAGTGCTCGGGTTCGACCCGGCGGTCGATCGCGTCGTCCTGGTGGCGGATCCAGCGCTTCCCGACGAGGTCGGATATCCGCGCGCGGCCGGTGTCCACGGGGGTCGACTCGGTGCGGAGCAAAGCCCCGGGCTGCTGGACGCGGTCGGTTGGCAGCCGGGGCAGCCTGCGGTGCACAGCGGCCTGGTCACCGGCCCGGGCAACCCGGGACAGCGGCTCCCCTGCGCGGGGATCCTTGGGACCGGTACCGACCGGCTGTCACCCGGGCCCGGGCCCAACAGCGGGGTCGGCTGATCGGCACTGGTGCGGGCCGTGGCAGGCTGCACCTACACCGGATAGTCGATCTGGGCGATGTCCTCTGCGAGGTCCTCGAGCCGAACCATCGGGTTCAGCGCCGAGACCACCTCCGGCGTCAGCGGCTGGAGGTCGTAGACGTGCCGGACCGCTCCCAGCGCCGGCAGCAATTCGTAGTACTCCTCGGCAAACTGCACGTAGGCCTCGGCACTGCCCGCCAGCAGGAGCCCGAACAGCCCTTCGGCGCCGTCGGCGTCGTCCTCGAACTGGTCAGGGATCTGCACATCGCCGCACCTCCACGCCGAGTCGGCACGCTCGCGCCACAGGCATGCAGTGGCCCGCTGGACACCGCAGTCGTCGAGGAAGGCCGGCTCTCCCTCGAACTTCCGGAAGACGTCCGGCAGGGAGTCGAACAGCCCCGGCCACGGCGCCGGAGGCGACACGCGGTACGCGGTGATCGGCGACTCGTGATAGGTCGCCTGGGCATACACCCCGGCCTCGCAGAAGACGACTGCGTAGTCGTCACCGCATCCGTCCCGCATCGAGGCCAGCTGCTCGGAGGGCCCCCACGTCGCGTCGTAGGAGTAGTAACGCAACTCCCACTCCGGGCTCAGGACAGCATCCAACATCGCCATCGCCTTCGAACGAGCCCGTACGGCCTCCGGCTCTGGCAGTTGCGCGATCACACCATAGACAGTCACGAGGCCATACAAGCGCACGGCACCGACACCGCCTCCGCCGGCCTGGGCCTCGACCGGGAACCCCGGCGTCGGGTCTGGTGACTGCGCTGGTTACTCGTCCGGTGACACCGCACGCCGTGCCGGCGGTGTCACAGCATGTTCAGGGGGCGCGTATTCGCCGTAGCTGTCGGCCGATCGCCACCCTGAAGTTCCCCCCTGATCTTGGACAGCGTGTGCTTACGCTGCGGGGGTGAAGTCTTGGCGCAACCTGGCTCGGGTTTCGAGTGGGGTGATGTACCCGAACTCGGGGTGTTTGCGGAGCCTGGTGCGGTTGTACTCGACCTCGATGAAGCGGAAGACGTCGGCGCGGGCTGCCTCGTGACTGTCCCAGACAGTGGTGCCGATCTCCGCCTTCAGCAGTCCGAAGAAGCTCTCGGCTGCGGCGTTATCGTAGCATATACCGGTTCGTCCCATGCTCTGCCTCAGGCCCAACTTCCTTATCACTGAACGGAATTCGCCGCTTGTGTACTCGCTGCCGCGGTCGGAGTGCATGATGCAGCCGGGCTGCAACTGGCCGCGACCGGCAGCCATGCGCAGGGCGTCGGTGACCAGCTCGGCGCGGTGGTGTTCGGCCATCGCGTACCCGATCACCTCGCGTGTGGCCAGGTCGATGACGGTCGCCAGGTACCACCAGCCCTCGATGGTCGGCAGATAGGTGATGTCACCGACGAGCTTCGTTCCGGGCCGGCCGGCAGTGAAGTCACGGCCGACCAGGTCGGGGGCCGGGGCGGCTTTGGTGTCCTGCTGGGTCAGGTGGCGGCGCCTGCGGCGGGTGATGCCGCGGATGTCGCGCTCACGCATGAGCCTCTCGACCTTCTTCCGGTTGATCCCGCGCCCTGCCCTGCGCAGCGCGGCATGCACGCGCGGAACACCGTACGCACCGCGCGACCCGGCGTGGATCACGCGGATCTCGTCGACCAGGTCGTCCTCGGCACGCTGCCGCTCGGCTGCCGCCGGCCGTGCGGCCAGCCATGCATAGTAGGTGGAGCGGTTGATCCCCATCACCCGGCACAGCCGGGCGACGCTGTAGCCCTCGGGCCGGTCCTCGGAAGCCTTCTCCGCGTCGATGAAGCGGCACACAGTGCCTACTTCATCGACTCCTTCGCGAAGAAGGCGAGGCCTTTTTTCAAGATCTCGATCGTCTGCTGCTGTTCCCGGTCCTTACGCCGCAGCCGAACCAGTTCCTCACGCTCGGCACTGGTCAGCGCACCGGCGGGCCCCTCGCCCCGGTCGGCCTTCGCCTGCCTGACCCAGCCGCGAAGCCCCTCCGGGCTCACGCCGAGTTCCCGGGCGATCTCGGTGACGTTCCGATGCGGCGAGGACCGAACGAGCGCGATCGCGTCCCGCCTGAACTCCGCCGTATACCGCTTGCTCATGTTGCTCTTGCCGCTCACTGACTGGACTGCTTCCTCGGGACCCAACGGTCCCAGTATCAGGCTGTCCAGACCAACGGGGGAACTTCAAAGGCCCTCAAGCCGATCTACACCGCGCCGACGGCCAAGGCTGCCGAGGACCGCTTCCTGGACTTCCAGGAAGTCTGGGGCGCCAAGTACCCTGCCATTGTGCGTCTTTGGGAGAACGCCTGGGCGGAGTTCGTGCCCTTCCTCCAGTTCGACCCCGCGATCCGGCGGATCGTGTGCACCACGAACGCGATCGAGTCCGTCAACTCCCGCATACGCAAGGCCGTCCGCGCCCGCGGCCACTTCCCCAACGAACAAGCCGCACTCAAGTGCGTCTACATGGCCGTCATGAGCCTGGACCCCACCGGAACCGGCCGAAAGCGATGGACGATGCGCTGGAAGGACGCACTCCAAGCCTTCGACATCACCTTCGACGGCCGCCTCTCAGCCGGCCGTCGCTGAACACCCCCAACAACCCAAAGCCACCGTTTACTGGACAGACCCGATGCCGAAGCTCCGGCAGCGGGCCGGTGGATCGGCTGGATGCTGGCTTGAGCGGGATCTCCTGCGCCCTGGACTGCTGCAGCAGTGGCGTGCGATGGGGATTTCCTGGTGGGGGTTTCGGTGGTGTCGGTCGGTTCGGTCGGTGTGTGTGGGCCGGGCGTGGCGCTCGTGGGTGTGGGTGCCACGCCCGGCGGTGTTGTGGTGGGGGTTACATGCCGGTCCAGTCGCCGGTGATCGGGGTGTCGGTGGGGATCCCGAAGAGCGTCGACTGGTTGGTGGTTCCGGAGGTGAGGGAGTTGTCGAGGTCGAAGCTGATGGTGCCGGATCGGTGGACGCCGATGGCGGTGGTGCCGGTGCCGGTCCAGTCGCCGGTGATCGGGGTGTCGCCGGAGGATCCGTAGACCTGGGCGCTGAGGGGGGTGGTGTCGGTGAGTGAGGTGGCGGGGATGAACTGCTCGGTGCCGGGGCGGTAGACGCCGATGGTGGTGGTGCCGGTGCCGGTCCAGTCGCCGGTGATCGGGGTGTCGCCGCCGTCGCCGTACCAGACGACGTGGTCGACGTTGGAGGCGGTGAGCGAGTCGTCGAGGTAGAAGTGCCCGGTGCTGGGGCGGTAGATGCCGACGGTGGTGATGCCGTCGCCGTTCCAGTCGCCGACGACGGGTTCGTCGCCGTTGTCGCCGAGCGCGATGGTGTGGTCGACCTCGGAGGCGGTGTTGGAGTCGTCGAGGTAGAACGTGGAGTTGCTGGGGCGGTAGACGCCGACGCCGTCGACGCCGGTGCCGGACCAGTCGCCGGTCACGGGGATGTCGCCTGTCTGGGCGAAGGCGAGGGTGAGGGTGTGGTCGACGGTGGTGCTGTTGTTGGCCTTGTCGAAGACGAAGGTGTCGGTGCTGGAGCGGTACAGGGCGATGGTGCTGGTGGGGTGGAGGGGCTTGACGCCTTCCAGGGTCTGGGTGCCTGCGGCCCAGCCGAGGGTGCTGACGGGGACGGTGGCGCCGAGGGTGACGTTGCTGCTGCTGTCGACGGTGGTCGGGATCTCGAACAGTCGGCCGGTCTTGTTGGTGGCCCACATCGTCGGGCCGGCTCCGTCCTGGGGGCCGTCGGTGGTGATGGACGGGTACTGGCCGATGCGGTAGCCGCCGGCTGCGATGGTGGTGGCCGTGGGGGCCGCGGTGATGCCCTGCCAGGATTCGACGCCGGTGTACTGGAGCAGGGCACCGGTGCTGAGCGAGCGTGCCCACAGGGCCGGGGTGCCGTTGACCAGCCCGGGGGACATGAGCGTGTAGTCCGACAGCCAGCTGCCGCTGGCCAGTGGCACTGCGGTGCGGAAGGTGGAGCCGACCGCGGTGAACATCCACAGCGACTCGGTCCCGCCGTAGTTCTCCAGGGTGACCAGGGCGGGCTTGTTGTTGGTGGCGCTGGTGGCGGGCAGCATGACTGCCTGCTGCACGGACGACCAGTCGTTCGGGTTGTAGAGGCTGTTGGTGACGGTCGGTCGGGTCTGGTCTATGCCCAGCGTCCACTTGGTGGTGGGGCTGCAGTTGTTGTTGTCGGTGGCCATGTAGAGGCCGGGGGAGTCGATGATGGCGACGTCGTCGCAGGTCTGGCCGGTGAAGGAGCCGTTGTGCGCGATGAGGGCGCCGGCGAAGCCGGTGCCGTTGGGTGCGGAGGTGCTCGGGATCATGACGGCGCCGCCGTCGGAGTTGCCGCTGGTGCCGTTGGGGCTGTTGGCGAAGGGGTCGCTGTAGTAGCGGATGCTGCCCTGTGCGTCGACGACGGCCAGGTCGGGTTTGTGGTCGCCGTCCAGGTCGCCCGAGGTGCCCGGGGTGAAGGTGCCGTCGGCGACGTAGTAGTCGAAGTGCTGGGGGGCGGATTCGTTGCCGGCGTTGTCGACGGTGTCATACCAGACGATGTGGGTGCCCCAGTTGGAGGGGCTGAGGGGGATGGTGGCGGTGCTTCCCGTCTGGGAGTGCTCGCCGGATGGACCCCGACCACTTTCGTGGACACTGGAAGTAGTTCATCGCAGTGTCAAGTGGGAAGTGCACGATGGTTTCAAAGCGGAAGAAGTACGCTCCGGAATACAAGGCAGAGGCCGTAGAGCTTGTAGTGAGCTCCGGCCGGCCCGTGGCTGAGATCGCCCGGGACCTCGGCCTGAACGAGGGAACCCTCGGGAGCTGGGTAAATGCCGCAAAGAGGAACGGAAGCATCAAAGACAAGCCGCTTACTATCGATGAACGCGTCCATATGAAGGAACTCGAAGAGGAAAACCGAAAGCTCCGAATGGAGCGGGATTTTCTAAAAAAAGGTGTGCCACGAACGCGGGAGGCGGCTTGAGGTAGTCAAGTAGCTGAGCGCGGTGCTGCACAGGAGATGAAGGACCGATGGCCCTTCGGAGCCGCCCTGCGGGGGGAGGCTTCAAACCGCCACATGCTGCGGAAGCGGTGACGCGACCGTGGTGAGCGACTGTGGAAAAGGCGTCCAAGAGGCGTCAGGTGGGGATCAGGAAGACGGAGCGCAACCCCTTTCGGGGGGCCACTGTTGACGCGTCGTTATTGATGAAACGGCATCAAAACCGGGTGTTACTTTTTGGCCCGGGATCAGCCTGGCGGGTGCCCGTCGATTGGCCAGGTGGTGCCCGGCGTGGAGGTGACGTGATCCTGATCTGCGGCTTCTGTGCGGAACGTGGGAAGGCACGGCCTGATGCCGTCCGACCGGCTGCTTCGGCGGACGGTCGGCGAAAGGGAGACTCCCGAGCGAAGACCTCGTGAGGGATTGAGTACCGAGGCAGGTCGTGTTGGCGGACCGGTTCGTAGTAGCGGTGAAGCTCCTGCTGGGCGCGGTGGGAGCGGAGCGAAGGGGCCGGATTGTCCGTGGTTCGTTTGTTTGGTCAACCAGGAGTTCCCTGGGAGGAGCTGCGTGAGCGAGCTGAAGTCTCCAGACAGGCCGTTCGATATCTCGAAGCGGGAAGTCTGGGAGGCGTATCTGAAAGTGAAGGCCAACAAGGGTGCACCGGGGGTTGACGGTTGCTCGATCGAGGAGTTCGAGAAGGATCTGAAGGGGAAGCTCTACAAGATCTGGAACCGGATGTCCTCGGGAAGCTACTTTCCGCCTGCGGTGCGAGCGGTGGAGATCCCCAAGCCGAACGGCGGAGGGGTTCGTTTGCTCGGAGTGCCCACGGTCGCGGACCGGATCGCCCAGACGGTGGTGGCAGCCCATCTGGAGAGACGGGTGGAACCGGTGTTCCATCCCGACTCCTACGGCTACCGCCCCGGACGGTCGGCCCTGGACGCGGTCGCGGCCTGCCGGGAGCGCTGCTGGAAGAAGAACTGGGTCATCGATCTCGATGTCGCCAAATTCTTCGACACCGTGCGCTGGGACCTCATCGTCAAGGCGGTGGAGGCGCACACCGATGCCCGCTGGGTGCTGCTGTATGTGCGGCGATGGCTCGCCGCCCCACTGCAACTGCCCGACGGGACCTTGCGCGAGCGGACGTTGGGAACCCCGCAGGGGTCTTCGGTTTCGCCCGTCCTCGCGAACCTGTTCATGCACTACGCGTTCGACATGTGGCTGGCCCGGGAGTATCCGGGCGTGCAGTTCGAGCGCTACGCGGACGACGCGGTGGTGCACTGCGTGAGTGAGTACCAGGCCCGCGAGGTGCTGGTGGCGCTGACGCACAGGATGGAGGAGGTCGGGCTGCAACTGCACCCGGCCAAGACCAGGATCGTGTACTGCGGGACCGGGAGGCGGGCCGGCGGAGTGACCGCCGGATCGTTCACCTTCCTCGGGTTCACTTTCCAGCCGCGAGCGGCCAAGGACCGGAACGGGGAGTTGTTCACCTCGTTCCTGCCCGCGGTCAGCAAGGATGCCCTGAAGAAGATGAGCGCGGAGGTCCGCTCCTGGCGGCTTCATCGGCTCATCGGCCTCACGCTGGCAGAACTGGCCCGCAGGATCAATCCGATCGTGCGCGGCTGGATGCAGTATTACGGGGCGTTCTACCGCACCGAGCTGTATCCCCTCCTGCGGCGCATCAATCACTACCTGATGCGCTGGGTCCGTAAGAAGTTCCGGCGGTTGAAGACCTTCAAGAAGTTCCACAAGGCGTGGAAGGGGACCACCAAGATGTGGCCGCTTCTGTTCGCGCAGTGGAAGTGGGTCCATTCGTTCTGGTGACCAGGACAATAGGAGCCCGGTGACGGGAGACTGTCACGCCGGGATCTGTGGGAGCCCGGAGGTGTGATTCCTCCGGGCCACCCGACCAGCGGCGTGGTTTGCGAGCCAGAATCAATAAAGTTCGCCTTTATCCTGCAAGTCAGAGACGAGCAGGCTGGCAAGCCGCGCCGCTTCAGGTATCCCATCAACTTCATGTGCCAGATGCTGCATGTATCTCGAGCCGGCTTCTATGCGTGGATCGGCAGGGAGGAGTCCCGGCACGCGCGGCGCGATGTCGAGCTCACGCGACTCATCATCGCCATCGACAAAACGAATAAGGGAAGGTGCGGAATCGATCGGATACACGCCCAGCTGGCCCGCCAGGGCGAGCGCGTGTCGCCCAAGCGTGTCCGGCGCCTGGCCAGGGCTGCTGGACTGGCCTGCGTCCACCCCAGCCCCTACAGGGCCACCACCCTCCAGGACCCCGCGAACCGACGGGGCCTGGTGGATCTCGTCGAGCGCAACTTCGTCCCGGAAAAGAAAGACCAAATATGGTACGGGGACATCACATATATTCATACCGCAGAGGGCTGGGCCTATATGGCCACGGTGATCGACGGATACTCGCGCAAGCTCATCGGCTGGTCCATCGCTGACAATATGCGTGAAGACATGGTGGTCCAGGCGCTCGATATGGCCATCCGCAACCGCCGGCCAGGCCAGGGAGAAGCCGTGATGCACACGGATCGTGGCAGCCAGTACACCGGCAGTAGATTTCGCGACCACTGCCTTGACAACGGGGTCATCCCTTCGGTAGGAAAGACGGGGATCTGCTTCGACAACGCTGCGGCCGAGTCCTTCAACGCAACCCTCAAGAAGGAACTCATTCACCTGCATGTATGGGCAACAATCAAGCAGGTCAAAACCGCCATATTTGAATATGTCGAGTCCTACTACAATAGAAGCAGGATTCAGCGGGAACTTGGCTACCTATCGCCCTATGAATTCGAGAGCAGGTCTACATTTAGCGCAGCACTAGCAGCATAGAAGACTGTCTTCGAAATCGGTCGGCCTCCAGACACCGCCACCGGCGGCAAGGGCCAACTCGCCTCGCAGACCTCCTACAGCAGCGGCAACCCCTACACCCAGAAAATCACCGGCTACACCAACCTCGGCTCCACCACCGGTCTGAGCACCCTCATCCCCGCAAGCGAGGGCAAGCTCGCCGGCACCTACACCGTCTCCTACGGCTACACCCCCCTCGAAGGACTCCTCGACCACACCACCTACGGCGCCGACGGCGGCCTGCAGGCCGAGACCGTCTACAACTCCTACACCGAGACCGGCCAGCTCACCAACGTCGCCGGCGCCGCCGACTACCTCACCCAGATCGTCTCCAACCCCCTGGGCCAGGTCACCCGCTACACCCTCGGCGACATGCCCGACCAGGTCGTCCAGACCAACGTCTACGACACCGCCACCGACCGCGTCACCGAGTCCGTCCTGGACAAGGAGAACGGCACCGGCCACGTCGACGACACCACCCCGCTGTGGAACCAGGCCGGCAAGATCACCGCCCAGCAGGACGTCCAGGACGCCGGCACCGCGACCGACCTGCAGTGCTACACCTACAACGGACAGAACCAGCTGACAACCGCCTGGACCGACACCGCCGGCACCACCAGCCAGGCATCACCGTCCGTCCCCGGCATCGGCTCCTGCAAAACCGCCACCCCCGGCGCCGCCACCAGCGGCGGACCCGCCCCCTACTGGGAGACCTACGCCTACGACGCCGACGGCAACCGCACCACCCTGACCACCCACGACACCACCGGCACCACCACCAGCACCCAGACCAGCGCCTACCCGCCCGGCGCCACCGGCACCACCGGCACCCCGGACCAGGCCCAGACCACCACCACCACCGACACCACCGGCGCCACCACCGCCAGCAACAGCTACACCTACAACGCCAACGGCTCCACCAGGACCGCGACCACCACCAACGGCGGCGGCACCACCACCAGCAGCCAGACCTTCAGCTACACCCCCGCAGGCCTGACCAGCAGCATCACCGACACCACCACCAACAACAACTCGGGCTACCTCTACGACGCCGCAGGGAACCTGCTGGAACAGAAGGACACCGTCGCCGGCAACACCACCACCCTGCTCTACCTCCCCGGCGAACAGCTCACCCTCAACTCCTCCAACGGCATCACCGCCCTGCGCTACTACGACAGCGGCGGCGGCCCCCTCACCATCCGCGACAACACCGGCAACATCACCTACGAGGCCGTCAACAACCAGGCCACCGGCACCGTCACCCTCAACTCCACCCTCACCACCGAGACCCGCCACGCCTACACCCCCTACGGCACCCCCCGCGGCGCCATCAGCACCACCATCGACGGCCGCGGCTACCTCGGCCAACCCGCCGACCCCGCCAACGGCTACAACCTCCTCGGCGCCCGCACCTACAACCCCACCACCGGCCGCTTCCTCCAGGCCGACCCCCTCCTGGAGGTCGCCGACCCCAACCAGCTCGGCGGCTACACCTACTCCTCCGACGACCCCGTCAACGGCAGCGACCCCAACGGCCTGCGCTTCTGCGCCGACGACGGCTGCTCCTCCCAGGGCATCGCGCAGGACGGCTACGTCGACGAGGCCGGCAACTTCCACCAGCCGACCGAACCCCGCGGCTACAACCCGCCGCCCAGCGCCGCCGACATCGCCGTCTACAAGCGGATGGGCTCCGGCTGGGCCAAGCGCAACGGCGACTACTGGGGCAACGTCTACTGGAACAACTCCAGCGCCCGCCAGGTCATGGACAGCATGCTCCCGCCCGCACCCGCCCAGCCCTGGTGGGAGCGCACGGCCAGCTTCGTCTACCACGCCTCCGGCGCGGCCGACGTCGTCGGATGCGTGAGCGATCCCTCACTGGGCCAGTGCGCCCAAGCCGCCGGCATGGTCCTGCTGACCGTCGCCACCGGAGGCGAGGACGAAGCAGCCATGCTCGCCGCCCGCGGCCTGGAGGACGGTGTCGAGAGCGCGGCAGCCGACGGCCTCGGGAGCGACGGAGCATCCTGCCTGGTCGGCGGAGCCTTCAGCTTCGACCCCACCACCCCCGTCCTCCTCGCCGACGGCAAGACCACACCGATCAGCAAGCTCAAGGTCGGCGACAAGGTCGAATCCGCCGACCCCGCCAACGGCAAGGACGCCGGCGCCCAGACCGTCCAGCACGTCTGGATCAACCACGACCACGACCTCCTCGACCTCACCGTCAACACCGGCGACGGCCACACCGCAGTCGTCCACACCACCGCCAACCACCCCGTCTGGGACGACACCGCCCACACCTTCGTCCGCGCCGACCACCTCAAGCCCGGCCACGAACTCGCCAGCACCCACGGCCGGCACCCCACCGTCCTCAAGATCCAGGACACCCCCGGCACCGCCAACCGCTGGAACCTCACCGTCAGCAACCTCCACACGTACTATGTACTGGCCGGTACAACGCCGATCTTGGTACACAATTCCGGCGGATGTGGAACAACCACGGTGGGGAGATGGATGTCTCCCGATGAGCATCAGGCGATGATTGATACGGGAAAGGTCCAGGCTGGCAGCGGAGGGGTTTCGACTTATGTCGCGAACCCTGCGGATTCGGCGGCGTATTTCAGGCAGGCAGCTCCGGGCACTAGGTACGTGCAGTTCGATGTACCGACATCTTCGCTGAAGCCAGGAGGAGAGCCGGGTTGGGCTCAAATCCCAGGGCCGAATCACCCGATCTATGGGCCGTTGAATGCGAGGCGTGGCCTGCCGCCGCCCGAGATGCCGAGCTTTGAAAACCTCTTCTGGGATGGGACGGTGAAGTGATGCCTGACCTGCCATCTAGCCTCAAGAGGTGGTATGAAGCGAAAGCTAGGTCGCTGGCAGAGCGGGGAGTCAAGGTTGGGCTTTTTGAATCGCCGGAAGGGCGAGAAAAGAGTTCCTTCGGTGTCTCTTTGGAATTGAGCTCACGAGTTTCATATTTGACTGCATGGAACTCGGGGGAATTGCAGATCTCATCGATAGATCTCGATGTTGACTCGGAGCCAAAGGAAGACTATCGAGAGAATGTCTCCGAGGATGATCTGCTGGTCATCGCTGATGGTCTGACTGCCTGGGTATTTCGAACATAGCGGTGATCACGGGATGGTCTGAATTGCAGACGGAGGCCCCCACCAGAATAGATTCTGGTGGGGCCTCCGGGGTGTCTGACGGCAGTAGTTGACGGCAACGTCAGTGGACGGGTGCTGCACAAAGCGGTGGTTCGTCGCCGTCGTCCGGTCGGGTGGCCGCTGCGTTGGGGGCGCGGAGGGCGTTGCCGAGGAGGTCGATGGCGTCGCGTTGGAGGCGGAGCCGGACGTGGGCGTACACGGATGCGGTCACTCCGATGTGGGCATGGCCGAGGAGGTCCCTGATGACGACGAGTTCGACGCCTTGTTCGAGTAGGAGAGTGGCTGCCGAGTGCCTGAGGTCATGAAAGCGAATTCGGCGCAGGGCGGCTCCACGAAGCAGGGCGTTGAAGTGTCGGGTGAGGGTGCTGCCGTCGATCGGTGAGCCGTCGGGCCGGGTGAAGACGTACCCGCTGACCTTCCAAGAGGTCCCCGCCGCCTCGCGTTCCTCGGTCTGCCGTTCGCGGTGTTGTTCGAGGGAGCGCAGGCACTCTGTCGGCAGTGCGATGCGCCGTTCCGAGCTGTGGGTCTTGGTGGGCAGGGCGGTCAGGCCGGCGGAGTTGGTGCGTTGGAGGGTGCGGCGGATGCTCGCGGTCGCGCCGGTCAGGTCGAGGTCTTCCCAGCGCAGGCCGAGGAGTTCGCCCTTGCGCAGTCCGGTGCGTAGGGCGAGTTCGAACAGCGCGCTGAGCCGGTGGCCGTCGACAGCGGTGAGGAAGGCGCGGGCTTCTTCACCGGTTAGGGGTTCGAAGCGGCGGGGGCGGGGTGTGCCCATGCGGACGTTGCGGGCGACGTTGCGGGGGATCTCCTCCTCGCGGACGGCGTGCTCCAGCGCGGACTTGAGGACGGAGTGCACGTAGGCGAGCGTCAGCGGCGAGAGCCGCTTGCAGCAGCATGCTCCGGCCGCGCAGCATTGGGGCTGGTCGCGGGCGGTGTCGATGCCGCGTGCGCAGCACTGGCAGGTGGTGCGGAGCTGGTCGAGCCAGGTGCGGACGTCCTTGGCGGTGAGCTTGGCGAGCTTCTTCTTGCCGAGGCCGGGGATGAGGTAGAGGCGGACGACGGTGGTGTAGCGGGTGTGGGTGTTCTCGCGGAGGCGGTGGACGGCGACGTTCTCCAGCCAGTAGGTGAGGAACGCGGCCACGCTGCCCTGTGCTGAGGGGGCGGCTATGCCGCGGTTGCTCGTGGCGACCTTCTCGGTCAGCTGGGCCAGGGCCTCCTTGCGGGTGGTGCCGTAGACGTGGATGCGCTTGCGGGTGTCGCCTGGGGCGAGGACGTATCCGGCGGCTTCCCAGCGGCCGTCCTTGCGCTGGTAGACGGTGCCGTCGCCGTTGGCGCGGACCCTGCGCGAGCCGGTGCCGGTGCTGGTGGAGGTGGTGTTGGTGTCGGGGTTGGTCATCAGGCTGCCTGTTCGAGTTGGTGGTGGACAAGGGCGTGCAGGGCATGTGCGGGGATGCGGCGGGCGCGGCCGATGGTGAGGGAGGCGAGCTGCCGGGTGCGGATGAGGTCGTAGACGGTGGAGCGGCTGATCTTGAGGCGGTCCATGACCTCGGGGACGGTGAGCAGTTCGGTGTCGGCGGTCACGCGGTCACCTCACTGTGGACAGGGTCGGTCAGCGGGTCGGTGGAGTGACCGGCCCGGTCACCGGAGCGTTGCGTTTTCCGGGAGCGGGTCGGTTGCTCGGGCCGGGAGTTCCGTGCGGCGGTCAGGAGATCGGCGAGGTGGGCGAGTTCGGGCAGGAGGCCGGTTCCGGCGTACTGCCAGTGCGAAATCACCAGGGTCGTGTCCGTGCCGACGCGTCGCCCGCTCTCTGTGCGCCGACCGCTGCGGTGACCGGTGTTGGGGTCGATGTGACCGGCGGGCAGGTCAGCACGGTCACTGTGCCGGTCGGTGACTGGCTGGCCCTCGCCGGCCCGCTCCTGGGCGTCGTCTTGGCGGGTGCGCCAGGCGGTGCGTTCGGCTCGGAGGTGGGTGAGGGTGGTGGAGTAGTGGCGGGTGCGGGTGGAGAAGTGTCCTCGGAAGCCGAGCATGTGGGCCCACTGGCGTAGGCGGAGGTGGGTGTGCTGGGGTTGGGTGCCGAGGTGCCAGGCGGTGTGGATCATGCGGCGGGTGTGGTCGGTGAGGTCGTGCTGGGCGAGTTCGGCCAGGAAGCGCAGTCGGCGGTCGAGGGTGCCGGTGGTGGTCTCGGCTCCCTTGGTGGCGTACTTGGCGATGTAGGCGGCGACGTGCCGGTCGGTGACGGGAGCACCGTCGGTGAAGTGGGTGCTGCGGATCGCGCGGACGTCGATCTGCCGCCCGAACCGGAACACCGTGGACTCCGACGGCACTGCCTGCTCGGCATCCTCGGCCCTGGAGGGGCGCTGGTGCCGGACGCGGGTGCGCTTGGCGGCGGCTCGGACGGCGTGGTCGAGGAGTTCGGTGGTGGCCCAGGCGGGCGGGGCACTGTGGGGGCCGGTGGGTCCGTCGATGCGGATGACGGTGTGGAAGTGGATCTGTCCGCGCTTCTGGTATTCGGCGACCTTGGCGTACGACAAGGTGGCGTGGTGGCGCAGGGTGCGTTGGGTGAGTCCGGCGGCGTGGGCGATCTCGCGGCGCAGGTGGGTGGTGAAGCGGGCCCACAGGGCAGGGGCGTGGGCGTTCCACAGCACCGCCCCGGTGTAGTCGTACCTTCCGGGGTGCAGCGGTGTCCCGAGCAGCGGGTCGCCGTTGCTGTGCCGGGCTCCGCACGCGCACGGAGACGCGCCGGGTTGGTTGTGGACGGGGCCGAAGCCGGGGGCGGTGAGGGTGGCGAAGACGCGCGGGTGGCTGGCGACGCTGGCCGGGACGGTCTTGCCGCCGCGTAGTCCGGCGGCGATGAGCTGGTAGGTGTCGTATCGGTAGAGGTTCGAGCAGGCGGGGCAGCGGGTGGCGCGGCGGTTGCCGCAGCGCAGCAGGAGTTCGCCGGCGGGTAGGTGGCGGGTGTCGAGGATCTGGCCGGTGGCGGCATTGAGGCGGGTGCGGTGTCCGGTCATGCGGATCGGGCGGGCGCAGCCGCCCAGTGAGCCGATCTGCCGGGCCAGGGGTGCGAGGTGTCCGGCGGCGGCGAGCTTGGCCAGTCGGGCCGTCAGCCGTGCCCGGCGTTCCAGTGCCGAGTCCGTGTTCCCGGACGTGTCGGCGCTCTTGGCGAGCGCTGGTGGGGCGAACGCCCGGTTGGCGGGAGCGGAGGTGGTTGTGGGGGAGGGGAGTTGGAGCTGTGCGGGCATGGGGACAGACCTCCGGCAGGAGTCGGGAGAAGAGGAGAGGCGACCCGAGTGGTCAGCGCGCGGGGGAACGGTGCGCGTGACGGCGGGCGCGGGCGGTGGGCCGGGGACGTCTGTCCTGGTCAGCGGTGGTGTTCGCCAGCGGTGCGTGAAGGTAGCATCGCTTCAAGCGCGCATTCAAGTGCATCCCTCCTCATCTGTTTCGGTGGGCGGTGGGGACGCGAGTACTGTGGCCCCGGTTTCCCGTTTTGGGCGGGCCGGATTTCGGTGGTAGTGGCGCGGAGAGGGCGGGTGGCCTGCGGTGACAGTCGGGCGGCGGGGACGCAGGCCGGTGGGCGGCACGGTGCTGCTGACGTTCGAGGTCATCGCCGAGGCACTGCGGGAGCGGATCCGGTCCGGCGGGCTGAAGCCGGGGGACGCGCTGCCGACGCAGGCTGTGTTGATGGCGGAGTATGGGACCTCCAGCCTGTCCGTGCAGAAGGCCATGGCCCTGCTGAAGCAGGACGGCTACGCGATCTCCCGTCCCGGCAAGGGGGCCTTCGTCGCCGACGCCGACGCCGACGCCGACGCCGACGCCGACGCCGACGCCGACGGTGACTCAGGTGACGGGGAGGCGGGGAACGGGTCGGTGGGCGGGACGGCGGCTCGGGTCGAGGCGCTGGAGCTGGCACTGGCCCGGACGCTCGAACAGCTCACCAGCCTGCAGGGCCGCGTCGAAGCACTGGAGAAGGGCGTCACCGAGCGAGACCACTGACCCGTCGGCCTCTGGAGGGCCAGGGGCCGTGGGTGTGCGTCCAGATTTTCTCTACGAGGTTCAAGCGGCCCCGGCCCGCTGGAGGTGGCCCGACGTCGCCGACTGACCCAGGTAGGTGGAAGTACCCGAGGCTTCCACCGGCGTCGGCGGTCAGCCGTTCGTCAGGTTCAGTACGGGGTGCGACTGCTGCCCGTCGTGAGCAAGTTGTCGGGTAAGCGGTGCTTACCCTTGCGCCGACCAGGGCCGGGTGGGGTAGGGACTCCCTGCGCCTTGCGGAGCAAGTTGTCGCCAGCGACCGTCCTACGGCCGGATCGCAGGCACGGGGCCGGCCAGGGGTCCGACCCTCCGCGTCTATCGTCGCGCTCGCCGAGAGTGTGTGCGCCAGCCGGGGTGAACTTCGCGGAATCAGTCTCACCGGAGCCGTGCGACCGTCCTACACTGCTTGCGTGACCGCTGCATACGACTACGAGGACATGCACCACCTGGTGGACCGGCTCACCCCGACCCAGGTGCGACGCCTTCGCCTGCTCGTCACCCAGGACGAGGAACTGTCCCAGGTCGCCCAGACGCTGCCCGTGGCCGACTCGCCCCAGGCGGAGGCAGTTCCTGAGGGGCTGCTGGCCCTGATCGGCAGCATCGACGGTCCAGCGGACCTGGGCGAGCGGCACGACGACTACATCCGTGAGCGGATGCGCGAGCGCTTCGGCGACTCGGCGTGATCGCCACAGTTCTGGACACCGGCCCACTGGCAGCAGCCCTGAACATCAGCGACCGTCGGCACATGGAGTGCGCCTCGCTGCTGGTGTCCCTCACCGGCCGCCGCTTGCTGCCCAGCCCGGTCATGACCGAGGTCTGCTGGCTGCTGGAACGCTGGCCCAAGGTCGAGGCAGCGTTCCTGGCCGAGGTCGCACGTGGGACCTTCGAACTGGTCCACCTCACCCCCGCCGACCTGACACGCATGGGTGAGCTCGTCCTCCAGTACGCCGACTTTCCGCTCGGCGGTGTCGATGCCTCTGTCATCGCGGTGGCCGAACGTTTCGGCGTGGACCGCGTAGCGACCCTCGACCGCCGACATTTCAGCGTCGTCAAGCCCGCGCACGTCCCCGCACTCACGCTCCTACCGTAGCTACCCAGTGGTCTAGACCTCTGACGGCAGTAGTGACGGCAACAACCCTGGACTTCCACGCACTCCCACGCACCTCACTGGAGTGCCAAACCGCCACTGACCTGCAGAAACGCAGGTAGGGAGGGGTCGCCACCCACACGTACTATGTACTGGCCGGGACCACGCCGATCCTGGTGCATAACTGCAATGGTGCGCGCTTCTCGGTTGACTCCAATGGAGTTGCGACAGATACCGTCCATGGTGATCCGAATGTCATGGACAAAAACCCGCTGGATGGAACAAGGTACACCGAGAAAGTCCTGCGCCAGGCTGCAACCGGTGACTATCATGGATTTCCCGAGATAGCAGACACGATTCCTACTATGCGCAACGCGACAATTGAATCCGGCGGGGATGGCATCCCCAGAATGCACGTGCGACTGCCTGGTGAATATGATGGCAAGTCGGGATTCTTTCACTGGATCATTGAGCAAGACGGAAATATTAATCACCGCCTATTTACACCGAGTGGATGACCTATGGCCCATGTGAGGCAAGTGGCCCTGCTTGCCGCTCTGCCGAAGTCGCTTCAAGACAGGTCAGTCGACCTGAGTGAAGTAGGGTCTGCCGAATACGGCTTCCCCGTCGATTGTGCAGACGAAGTATTTAACTCCATTATTCAGAACGGTTTTGCCGTCCTGGGCGGTGATTTGTGGCGCAAGGCTGGAGTAAAATTTGAGCCAGTTTTCGATGGATGGTATAGTAATTCGCCAAGCGAAGATGCTGTTTCTGTTTGGCGCAAATTCCTCGACAGGATGCCAAGCGGCTCGGAGTATTTCACTACTTTCGTAGTTCGATAGCACTGGGTCATCAAGAGATCGGATCGAATATTGGAGGCCCACCGACTTGGTTCGCCGGTGGGCCTCTGGGGTGTCTGACGGGCTCCCCGTGAGCAAGGTCGCCGCCGTTTCGAACCCACTCGCCAGTACACCTGACGCTCCGCCCTTTCCGGTTCCGGGCGGCGACGGAGCAGGAGCAGGCTGGCCGGGCGCTTCCCGCGGAGCCGGAGTCGGAGCGGGGCGCCGCCGGGGGCGGCGTGGGGCCTGCTGGTGCCGGGGCGGTTGACCCCGGTGCGGGAGAGCATCCCGCAGGCGAAGCGCAACGAGTTGGTGGTGGCCGCGGGCCGGTTGCTGGCGCTGCTCAGGAACTCGCTGGACCGGTCGGAGGCTATGCAGATGGTGTACGCGCTGAAGGCGGCCCAGTGGAACCGGATGGCGGGTGGGCACGGGCGCCAGCTGCTGACCGCGCTACGGGAGGCGCTGGGCGCCAAGCGCGGTGCCCACGCGGATGAGCTGTACCAGCTCCTGGAGGTGTTAGCGGTCCGTCACACCTGGTCCCGGTCGGCGGCGATGCGGCCGGCGGCGGTGTGCCCGGTGCCGGCCGCAGTACAGGCGGGCCGGGCGGATCCGGGCAGCGGCAGTTGTGTCTCGACGTCCGTCCGCCACGCGGGCACTGCGGAGTGGGTGCTCCCCGGGTCTGCCGGGGTCACGGGGTGACCCCGGCCGTGAAGTTCCCCCGTTGGTCTGGACAGCCTGATACTGGGACCGTTGGGTCCCGAGGAAGCAGTCCAGTCAGTGAGCGGCAAGAGCAACATGAGCAAGCGGTATACGGCGGAGTTCAGGCGGGACGCGATCGCGCTCGTTCGGTCCTCGCCGCATCGGAACGTCACCGAGATCGCCCGGGAACTCGGCGTGAGCCCGGAGGGGCTTCGCGGCTGGGTCAGGCAGGCGAAGGCCGACCGGGGCGAGGGGCCCGCCGGTGCGCTGACCAGTGCCGAGCGTGAGGAACTGGTTCGGCTGCGGCGTAAGGACCGGGAACAGCAGCAGACGATCGAGATCTTGAAAAAAGGCCTCGCCTTCTTCGCGAAGGAGTCGATGAAGTAGGCACTGTGTGCCGCTTCATCGACGCGGAGAAGGCTTCCGAGGACCGGCCCGAGGGCTACAGCGTCGCCCGGCTGTGTGTTGAGCGACGTTCGTTGTGGTGATGACGGCGTCATTGGTTTTGGTGCTGGGCAGCGACGGGAAGGGCCGGTCCGACGGAGTCGGACCGGCCCTTGTGTTCATGTCGCCGCGGTGATGCTCACTCTGTCGTGACTTCGGCGACAGCGGCGCGTGCTGACGCCTCGTCGACGATGGTCTTGTTCTGGACGAAGACGTCGAGCAGGGCCTGGACGGCAAGATTGTTGACCGCGCGGGGCAGTCCGCGCCCGGTGGTGTGGATCAGTTGGACGGCGTCATCGGAGAACAGCGGGTCGGACCGGCCGGCCAGGGCGAGGTGGTGTTTGAGGTAGCTGCCGGTCTCCTCGCCGGTCATCGGGGGCATCGCGAACCGCAGCGCGATCCGCTGGTCCAGCGCGGCCATGGTGCCCATCTTGATTCTCCTGCGCAGGGTGGGCTGGCCGATCAGCAGGCAGGCGAACGGCGACGCGGAGTCCATGTCCTGGTTGGTGAGCATCCGCACCGACTCCAACTGGTCGTGGCTCAGCAGGTGGGCCTCGTCGAGCACCAGGACGGGGACGCGGCCGCGCTCGGCGCGTTCGGTGGCCAGCGCGTCGGCGGCCTGCGGGATCAGCGCGGCAGTATGCGGGTGCGGGCTGCCGCCCAGCGCGGAGACGATCGCGCGGTGGATCCCGCGCGAGCCCACGGCGGGGTTGCCCAGGTAGATGACCTGATGGCGGACCGGGTCCAGAGCTGCCAGGGCGGCGCGGACAGCGACGGTCTTGCCCGCGCCGACCTCCCCGGTGACCACCCCGATCGCGCGCTCCGCGACCGCCCAGCTGATCCGGGCCACCGCCTCAGCATGCGCGCCGTGACGGTGCAGAGCCCCAGGGGCCAGGCTCTTGCCGAACGGCATCTTGGTGAAGCCGAAGTACTGCTGCAGGCGCTCGATCACCGCGTCACCTGCGCGTTCGCGGCCCGCTGCAGGGCGTCGGCCCGGTCGAACAGGGCGAAGGCCAGACGCGCGGCGGTGAACACGGCCTGGTCGGCCAACTCGGTGTCACGGAGCTTCGCGCGCTGGCAGACACGGTCGGCCAGGTCCAGCGCCCGAGTCGACAGCTCCCAGGCCCGGTCCAGTGCTTGCAGGTCAACCGGCACGGTGATCCCCTTCGCTGTCGCTGTCGCTGTCGCTGTCGCTGTCGCTGTCGCTGTCGCTGTCGCTGTCTTCGTGGAGGAGGGCCTTGTAGTTGATGCGTCCGGCGAGTTGTTCCTGGTGGGCGGCGTCCAGCAGGGCGAGGTAGTTGACCCCGGTCGCGGCGGCGGGCTGTTCGGGTGGGAGTTCGGGGCGGGCCTTGGGGTGGGAGTGGCGGCGGATCTCGAAGGGCGTCGCGGCGCCGAAGCTGCGGCTCCCGTGGCGGACCTCGATGTTCTCCAGGTCGAAGGGGTCGAAGACCAGCTCGACCTTGCGTCCCGCCAGAGCGGGTTCGACCTGGTAGGAGTTGGACTGCAGGCGCACGGTCGCAGTCTTGGACACGTTGCGCCACTCGGACCACAAGAACGCCTCCCGCAGCAGGTCCGGATGCGGCAGCCGCGGGCCCTGGCCCTTCTCCCAGCCCTCCTGCCAGCGGGCGAGTGGTCCTTGACCGGTCTCGGAGTGCTTGCGCGGGTGGTACTCGGTCTCCACCCAGGCCGTGAACTTCCGGTTCATCTCCGCCAATGCCGCTGCGGCCTGGTCGGCGGGCCGGTCGGCCAGGTCTGCGGTCTCGATCAGGAACTGGCCCCGAACCGTGCGGAAATAGCGTTCGATCTTGCCCCGGCCCTCCGGTCGACCGGGTCGCGAGTGGACCAGCTTGACCCCCAGGACAGCGCAGGCCCGCATCAGCCAGGAGTCCACGAACGGCGACCCGTTGTCCAGATAGACCCCTTCGGGGACACCCCGGGACGCCAACGCGGGACGAAGCGCGACCGCCAGGCGCACGGTGTCCTCAGAAGCCGTTGTCTTACCGAACTTGATCCGCGTGTTTCCGCAGCTCAGGCATGATGTTGGTTTCGGCGAGGCAGGCTCGGACTGTCGGGTTGTCTCGTAGGTGGAGGTGCCGGGATGGCGTCGGTCGTGGGTCTGCTGGAGGAACGGGAGTTGGCGGCGCGGGAGCGCGTGGAGGGGCTGCGGGAGGAGGCGGACCGGGTCCTGGCCGAGCTCGCGGACGCGGAGACGGACTGGCAGGAGTGGCTGATCGCTCGGCAGCGGGTCGGCGAGGTCTTGTCCGTGCCGCAGCGCGAGGAGGCCGCGGTGGCCGATCCGCGACCGGTTGAGGAGCCTTCCCTGTCACCGCCGGAGCTCGTCCCGGACGCGTCCGCCGGGCTGCCGAAGGCACGGGCCGCGCGTTCTGGCTCGATCGTCCCGGTGTGGCGGCCCGCGCTGGCCGCGGACGTTCTGGCCGTGGACTACCAGCGCATCCTGTCCGCGCTGGCCGAGCGCCGCGCGGGCGGCGGCGCGGGGATGACGTGCCAGGAGATCGCCGCCGCGCTCGGGCTGGCACCGGTCCCGGCCAGCGTCGAGGGGGTGCGCTCGAAGATGAAGCGGCTGGCGGACCGGGGCTGGGCCGGCGAGCCGTCGCCGGGCCGGTTCACCCTCGCCGCCTCGCCAGCCGCCGTGTCATGAGCCGGGTCATCGACCACAGCACCATTGCCTCGTGGACCTCGGGCAGGGTCTCGTAGTCGCGCACCAGGCGACGCGAGCGCATCAGCCAGCTCAGGGTTCGCTCCACTACCCAGCGTCTCGGAAGAACCACGAAGCCCTTCGTGTCATCGGACCGTTTGATGATCTGCAGGGTGAGCTGCAGCTTCTCCTTCGCCCAGTCGACCAGGCGGCCCGTGTAGCCGCCATCGGCCCAGACCAGCACGATGCGGTGGAAGCGGGTCCGTACCCGTTCCAGCAGTGGCATTGCGGCATCGCGGTCGGTCACGTTCGCCGCGGTGACCATCACGGCCAGCAGCAGGCCCAGGCAGTCCACCACGATGTGCCGCTTGCGGCCGTTGATCTTCTTGCCCGCGTCGTAGCCGCGGCTTGCGGCCGGGACGGTGGCGTCGCCCTTGACCGACTGCGAGTCGATGATCGCGGCGGTCGGCTGCGGGTCGCGTCCGGCGTCCTCGCGGACCCAGCCGCGTAGCCGGTTATGCAGTTCGCTCAGCAGGCCCTTGATCCGCCAGCGCTTCGCGAAGGCGTAGACGCGGTCCCAGAGGGGGAAGTCCGCGGGCATCGCCCGCCAGGTGATGCCGCCCGCGACCAGGTAGCGCACGGCGTCGATCATCCAATGCCACGAAGTTAAGGCTTCGGTGGTGGCGTCAAGGTGTCAGGAAGGGTGATCTTGTACGTGTTCGGCGCGGTGCGGATGAGCCGGCCGTTGCGGGCCCAGTAGCAGAGTTGTGCGGTGAAGCCCTTGAGTCGGTGTCCTGTGGTCGCGAGGCCGAGGCGCTGTGCGATGTCGCGGGTGTGCATGGCTTGGTTGGCGTTCGCGGCCAGGATTTGGCAGACCTGGCCCCAGCGTCCGGAGAGGGTCGGGCTCAAGTCCTGCGCGCTTGGCAGGGTGGGTGGGTGCACGGTGATCTCGATAGCAGTGATCCGGGTGCTGTCGCGTGGGCGTCCGTCGCGGTTCCAGACGGCGTATCGGGAGGTTCCGCACTTGACGATGCGGGCGGACAGCCGCATCCGGCGTTTGGGAAGCAGTGCGCGCAGGACATGAGCGCCGATGTATCCGACCAGGTCGGGGCGGCTGCCGGGGCCTGCGGCCGCGGTCGTCCCGACGAGGCTGACGATCGTGTCGCGGGCGGCCTCCAGGGCGACGGTGAAGCCGGCCCGGTCGGGATCGCAGCCGGGCATCGTCTCCACTGCGGTCACCATCACCGAGCGCAGGGCCTGATAGAGGGTGAGTAGTCCCCACATCTCCTGGCTGAGGCCCACCGGGTCCTTCGACCGCAGAACCCGGCCCTTGAGCAGGGTATGACGTAGCGCCAGGTAGGTGATCTCGATCTCCCAGCGTTCGTGGTAGAGACGCACCAGGTGGTCGGCTGGATCGGTGCGGTGGTCTTTGAGCGTGGTCAGCAGGCGGTAGGTCCCGCCGAAGTCGCCGCTGTCGGCAGTCCGGGATCGGATCTCGGCTTCGATCACCCGCAGCCTGAGACCACCGATCCGGGTGAGATAGGAACCGTCGGGCAGCAGCGCCAGTACCGGTGGTCGCCGGGTGCTGGTCGCGCGAATCAGGAACTCCGCTCCCTGAGCCGTGATATCAGCGAGCAGTTCGTTGCTGTCGAAGGCGCGGTCCGCGAGCAAGAGCATGTCCGTGGTCAGGTGGCCGACGAGGTCGTGGGCGTAGTCGGTCTCGCCTTTCGAGGCGGAGCCGAAGACGGCGGCGATCAGGCCTCGAGTGCCGGTTTCGCACAGGGTCATGAGCATCAGCCGGGGGTAGCCCGCTGGGCCGTGGCGGCGCTGGGTGCGGCCGAGCCAGGACCGGTTGCGCTCGTGGTCGGGGACGTTCAGGCTTCCGCATCCGTCGAAGGCGACCGTGCGCCATCGGCGGTATCGCACTCCAGGCGTGGACGGCTGGGCCAGCGGGCCGGCCAGGACGTCGAACAGCCGCTTGAGCGGAGCCACGCCGACCCGCCGGCGCAGATCACGAAGCGCCTTCTCAGAGGGATGCGGCGTCCGGGCGTCCAGTCCGGACGTGAGTTTGCCCCACACCAGTCCGGTGCCCAGATGCTCGAACAGCCCAAGCGCGAGCACCAGGTACACCCCGACACGAGACGGGAGGCTCCGCAGCCGATGCTCGCGAGCCCCCGTCTCGTCCAGTACCGCGTCCACCAACTCGGGTGGGATGACCTGCGTCAACTCACCGATATGACCAGGCGCGAACACGTCGGTCCCGCCCGTGACAGACTTGGCCACTGGGCCTCTGCTCTCTTTGGAAGATCTTGGTCGATCCCCTGGATAGCAGAGGCTCCTCCCATGTCTCGTCCCCCCTTGACGCCACCACCGAAGCCTTAACTTCGTGGCATTGGTCGATCATCTGCCGGTGGCAGTAGCCCTCCGGCTGTCCGCCCCGGCCCTCCAGCCATGGCGGCACCGGCATGGCGTCGCGCACCACCGCCCACTCCGCGTCGGTCATGTCGGAGGGATACCTCGGCCTCCTGTGCGGATGATCCCCGGCGTTCCCGAACCGGTGCGCGAGGCAATCACACGTTGGAGCAGCCGAGTTGGACTTCGCCAGCGTGGAATCGGCAGACTGCAGCACAGGGCCTCCTGTGTGCTCGAAGGGCGTCAACAACCCTGAGCTGCGCAGGAGGCCCTGTCTTTATGCACACCACGGCAAAGGATCAGCCGACCGAGTGCAGCCACTCGAACCCATGCTCACCATGATCGATAGAGCAACGGCTTCTCAACGAAGCCGAACCGGGCCGCCATCACCGCCCGGGAGTGGTCGTCCAGGAACGCGAACAGGATCGTCTTGCGCCCGGCGACCAGCGGTCCGTGCAATGCGTCACCGACCCACAGCTCGTTCGGGCGCGAGGCCTCGAACCGGCCGAAGACCTCCTTCGGCCGGTCCTGGCCGAGCTGGTCCAGGCCCAGGCGCACGAAGTGCCGCTGCAAGGTGCGCTCCGAGGGCGCCCACCCCGAGTGCGCCCGCAGCACCCGCGCGACCTGCACCGCCGTGCGCCCGGGGTTCTCCCGCTTCAAGCCCGCCGCCAACTCCAGCACCTCGGCCGGCGTCCTGGCCGCGACCCGCATCGCGTTCGGGACCAGCGCCTCGAAGCCGCCCACCCGCCAGGAGCGGATCCACCGGTCCAAGGTGCCCCGCGCCACCTGCACCGGCTCCCCGTCCAGGCCGACATGGGTCAACGCGGCGATCTCGCGCACCAGCACTCCGCGCTGCTTGGCCGACAGCGCCGGGTCCAGCGCGTCCTGGACCACCCCGTAACGGAACAGACCCACCAGGCGGGCCCGCTCCGCGCGCTTGCGCATCTCTTCCTCGTACTGCGATGCCACCGGCACCGACCTCCCCTTGAGCACCAAGCCGGGCCGGCGACCGAAGGCGGCCGCCAGTCCCGGCCCACCACCCTCGCCCGCCCCACCGGCCCCGCATCAGGGGCGACTCGCGTTGATCGACGATCTTGGCCAGCCCGGTGCCAGCAGCCGCCCGCCCGACAACGCCGACGCCACCTGCCACGGCGACAAGGCGACCATCTCCGGCCACCTGGCGGTGACCGCGCCCGCCGCAGCAAGCACCGCCGCGACCCCGTCCGCGAACAGCGCGCCCCTCGGATCGGGCAGCACCGGATCCGAAGGCGCGACCTGCACCAACAGCACTGTGAACACCTCACGCACCACCCCGGCCCGGCCGGCGAACCGGCGCAACCAGCCCCGCACCGTCTGATCGGGAAGCCCCAGCCCGGCCGCGATCACCCGATGCCCGCTCCCAGCCGCCCGCGCCACCAGCGCCGCCCCGATCACCACCGCCGCGTCAGCACGCCGAAGCAGCACCGTGACCGGCAGCAACACATGCGTAGCCCCGCACTGCGGGCAGCGCGACCGACGCGGCCTCAACTCCAGCCGCAGCCCCCGCAGATCCCGCACCGACCGCCGCCCGGACCAACCCCACGGACGCAGCCCCGCACCGCACCCCGGACACGCGATCCGGCCCGCCGACAACCGCATCTCGACCCGAACCGGCGATACCTCTACCGTGACCACAGCGCCTCCGAGCGCGATGCGGCCCTCCCGGACTACTCGGCCAAGAGATCACCGGGAGGGCCGCGCCCATGTTCAACCATGAGCACGCTGTCGCCGCACACGACGAAGGGCAACCCCCCCGGGCTGCCCTCTCCCACATCACCACGACCCTGACGCGAACCCGCTCACCCATCACCACAACGAACGTCGCTCAACAGCTGTGCCAGGTGACGGGGATCAACCGCTCCACCTACTACGCATGGCTGGCCGCACGGCCGGCGGCAGCCGAGCGGCAGCGTGCCGAGGACGACCTGGTCGACGAGATCCGCGCGATCCACGCCGGGTCGCGCGGTGCGTACGGTGTTCCGCGCGTGCATGCCGCGCTGCGCAGGGCAGGGCGCGGGATCAACCGGAAGAAGGTCGAGAGGCTCATGCGTGAGCGCGACATCCGCGGCATCACCCGCCGCAGGCGCCGCCACCTGACCCAGCAGGACACCAAAGCCGCCCCGGCCCCCGACCTGGTCGGCCGTGACTTCACTGCCGGCCGGCCCGGAACGAAGCCCGTCGGTGACATCACCTATCTGCCGACCATCGAGGGCTGGTGGTACCCGGCGACCGTCATCGACCTGGCCACACGCGAGGTGATCGGGTACGCGATGGCCGAACACCACCGCGCCGAGCTGGTCACCGACGCCCTGCGCATGGCTGCCGGTCGCGGCCAGTTGCAGCCCGGCTGCATCATGCACTCCGACCGCGGCAGCGAGTACACAAGCGGCGAATTCCGTTCAGTGATAAGGGAGTTGGGCCTGAGGCAGAGCATGGGACGAACCGGTATATGCTACGATAACGCCGCAGCCGAGAGCTTCTTCGGACTGCTGAAGGCGGAGATCGGCACCACTGTCTGGGACAGTCACGAGGCAGCCCGCGCCGACGTCTTCCGCTTCATCGAGGGACCCTGTTGCCCAATTGGGTGAACCTGAGGCGATCTGCCCGCTGGGGGCGACCTGGGCCGTGAGACTGCGGTTGGCGGTCTGATCCAGTTGTGGCGCATCGTTCGGCCGCAGGACGGGGTGGCGTGGTGTCGATGGGGCTGGGGTCAGGGGCAGAGGTTCCGCAGGTGACACGGCAGGTGGCTATCGCCGCTTTCCCCAAGGGCTGCCTGGCCATGCGGGTCCGGGACGAGCTTGGCCCACTGTTCGCCGACGAGGTGTTCAGGTCCGCCTTTGGAGTCCGGGGCCGTCCCGGTATCTCGCCGGGGCAGCTGGCCCTGGTCTGCGTCCTGCAGTTCGCCGAGAACCTGACCGACCGCCAAGCCGCGCATGCGGCGCGGGCAAGGATCGACTGGAAGTACCTGTTGGGCAGCGAGCTGTCGGACCCAGGGTTCGACTTCACCGTGCTGACTGGGTTCCGCGACCGCCTCTTGGCGCGCGGGATGGAGGAGACGGTCCTGGACCTTCTGTTGCGGCGATTGGTGGAGCTGGGATTGGTCGCCCCCGGGGGGCGGCAGCGCACCGACTCCACACATGTCCTGTCCGCAGTACGGGACTTGAACCGTCTTGAGTTTGTCGGAGAGACGCTCCGAGCGACCCTGGAGGCGATCGCGGTCGCCGCCCCGGCATGGCTGCGGACGTGGATGGACCCGTCCTGGCAGCAGCGCTATCGCGCGCGGGTGGACGCCTATCGGTTGCCCGGCGCGCAGGACGAGAGGGACGAGTTGGCGCGGCAGATCGCCATTGACGGATACCGGCTGCTCAAGGCAGTCTTCACACCTGCAGCGCCGGGCTGGCTGCGGGAGGTCCCCGCTGTCGCCGTCCTGCGGACGGTGTGGATGCAGCAGTTCAGCCGCACCGTGACTGACGGGATCGAGGAGGTGGCATGGCGGGGCAAGGAGGACTGCCCGCCCAGCAGAGTCAGGGTCACCTCGCCCTACGATGTGGATTCCCGCTATGCCGTCAAGCGCGGATCCGGCTGGGACGGTTACAAGGTCCACTTCAGCGAGACCTGCGACGACCCTGCTGAGGTCGGGCGTCCGCACGTGATCACCCACGTCGTCACCACCGATGCCACAGTCCACGACGCGGCGGTCGTCGGGCAGATCCACGATCGCCTTGGCGACAAGGGCTTGCTACCGTCCGAGCACCTCCTGGACTCCGGTTACATCTCCGCCGAACTGCTGTTGACGTCGCCGGTGGAACGCGGTGTCGAAGTTGTCGGTCCGGTCAGGCCCAACAGCACCCGCCAGGCCGTCCAGGCCGCCGGCTACGGCAAGACGTCCTTCAGTATCGACTGGGATGCCCGGCAGGCGACATGTCCGAGCGGGGCCAACAGCAGGTACTGGACTGAGGGTTACGACCACAGCGGCCGCCTCGCAGTCCGGATCCGCTTCGCCACCCAGACGTGCGCGCCCTGCCCGGTGCGCGATCAGTGCACCCGCTCAACCCGATACGGTCGGCAACTCACTGTCCGCCCCCAGGACCAAGACATCCTCCTCGAACGCGTCCGGGCCGAGCAGGACACCGACGAGTGGAGAGCCCGCTACGCCGCCCGCGCCGGAGTCGAGGGCACCATCCATCAGGCCGTTGCTACCACCGGAGCCCGCCGCACCCGCTACGCCAGCCTGCCGAAGACACGCCTGGCCCACATCTTCATGGCCGCCGCCATCAACCTGATTCGACTCGACGCTTGGTGGAACGGAACTCCACTCGCACCGACGCGCACTTCCCACCTCGCAGCCCTCGACCTCGCCGCGTGAGATCAATTGGGCAACAGGGTCATGTCGAGTACAACCGCACCAGGCTCCGCAAACACCCCGAGTTCGGGTACATCACCCCACTCGAAACCCGAGCCAGGTTGCGCCAAGACTTCACCCCCGCAGCGCAAGCACACGCTGTCCAAGATCAGGGGGGAACTTCATCCCGGGTCAAGGGCTCCGCGATCACGCGACCGCGAGACCTGCCGATCGGCGAGCGGGGCCTGGAGCTGGTGTGGCGCAAGCGGCGCTGGTACTGCCGCGAGCCGCTGTGCGCGGCGAAGTCGTTCACCGAGCAGGTCCGCCAGGTCCCGGCCCGGGCGCGCATCACCCGGCGTTTACGCGATGCGGCCGGTCAGCGGGTGTGCGACGCCGGGTCCACGGTCATTCAGGCCGCCCGTGACCTGCACCTTTCCTGGCCCACCATGATGGAGGCCTTCCGCACCGTCGGGACCGAGGTGATGACGGCCGCGCTGGAGCCGGTCGCGGTGCTGGGCATCGACGAGACCCGGCGCGGGCGCACGCAGTGGCGGCAGAACCCGGACACCGGCCGCTGGGAGCCGGTCGCGAACCAGTGGCACACCGGCTTCGTCGACGCCTTCGGTGTCCAGGGCCTGCTCGGCCAGGTCGAGGGACGCGCCCCCAGCGACGTCCTAGCCTGGCTCAACACCACCCCGCTCCAGTGGCGCAAGCAGATCCGCTACGTCGCCATCGACATGTCCACCAGCTACCGCGCCGCCGTCCGCACCGGCCTGCCCCACGCCACAGTGGTCGTCGACCACTTCCACGTGGTCCAGCTCGCGAACAAGATGCTCAACACCGTCCGGCGTCGCACCACCGCCAGCCTGCGCGGCAGGCGCGGGACGGCCACCGACCCCGAGTGGAAGGCCCGACGCCGCCTCCTGCGCAATCGCGAAGACCTCACCGACCAGCAGTTCGCCGCCATGTGGAACGCACTCATCGACGCCGGCACCATCGGCATGACCCTGCTGACCGCCTGGATCGCCAAGGAACGCCTGCGGAACCTGCTCGCCACCGCCCGCACCGGCGCCGACTTCCACCGCATCGGCCACCTGCGGTGGAAGTTCCTGACCTGGTGCGCGGACTCCGGGATCCCCGAGGTCCGCCAACTCGCCACCACCGTCGACCGCTGGTGGCCCGAGATCGCCGCGTTCATCGCCACCGGTCACAGCAACGCCAAGAGCGAGGGAGTCAACCGCGTGATCAAACTCGTCGCCCGGGCCGCCCACGGCTTCCGCAACCCCGCCAACCAACGTTTACGCACACGCTGCGCCACCACCCGCCGAGCCCGCGGACACCTCAACCCCACCCTGAATCCCCAGGGTTCGGAGCAGACCGGTGATCGGATACTGCGTTGACCCTCAACGGGTGTCATGGTTCGATGGCGTTCGTGCAGATCGTCGCCATGACCCAGGAGCACGCGGCAGACATCGTCACCTGGCGGTATGCGGAGCCGTACGAACGCTACGACCTCATTGCTGCCGATCCCGGGTTCCTCACCGACCCTGCCAACGGCTACGTCGCCCTCGTCGACGGTGGGGTGCTCATCGGATACCGGTCGTTCGGTGTGGAAGGACGGGTACCCGGCGGCTCCTACGACGACTCCGCGCTGGACACGGGCGGTGGCCTGCGGCCCGTGTTGACAGGACTGGGGCACGGCCTTGGCCGGCAGGCGATCGCCGCCGGCCTGGCGTACGGATACGAGCGCTTCCAGCCCGCGGCCTTCCGGGTGACTGTGGCCAGCTTCAACACGCGAGCACGCAAGGTCGTGGAATCACTCGGGTTCGTCCATGTAGCCACGTTCAACGCTACGACCGACGGCAGCAGCTTCGACATCCTCACCTGTCAGCAGTCCCTGGACCGACGGTAGCGCCAACGCCCGCGTCGTACACAGGAATCAGCGCTCACCCGGCGTGACGGCCTCCAGTTCCTCATGGACACCACCCCCGCCAAGTTCGAAGACCCATCAAGGTGGAGCGGCTGACTGACGCGTCGAGTGCCCCGGCCAGCCGGGATCCGGCTCTGCCCGCGAGCATCAGGGCGATGGCCTGCAGGTTCGCGTGCAGGCGGGCGCTGCGGCGGCCGTGGCGGAAGGTCAGTCCGGCGACTTGTTCGACGAAGGTTGTGCGCGGGCACCCGGTCGTCGCGCAGCGGAAGCGACGGACCTGAAGCCGCAGGGCCACGCGTCGGCCGCCCACCGCCGCGTCGGCGAGCCGGCGCTCGTATCCGCTGTGGACCCGGTTCGACCTCGCGCCGCAGGCCGGGCAGGTCGCCTCGGGATCACAGGCGCGTGCGACCACCCGCACCTCGTCCTCGACGAGTGCGATGTCCTGCACCAGCAGGCCGTCCAGCCCAGGGAACAGCACGGCCCCCACGATCACGTCGTCCATGGCCGCCGATCCTGGCACCGACAGGGGCTCCCCGTCCGACGAGGACCGAAAGTGATCACAACAGGTTGCAGTCGTTCGTGTTGGGGTTCAGGGCTGATCTGGCGGCGGTGACGGCGGGGTTGACGTTGTCGTTCAGCTCGGGCGCGGTGGAGGGGCAGGTGAACCGGATCAAGATGCTGAAGCGACAGATGTTCGGCCGGGCCGGCCTGGACCTCCTGCGCAAGCGGATCCTCCTCGCTCGCTGACTCGCGTGCCGGATGCTCCGCGACGGTGACCCTCTGTCAGCCCTGCACCAAAAGTGATCCAGAACCAGACTTCAGCCGCCGCCGACAAGCTCATCGGCCGCAGTTGAGAGGCCGCTGGTTCTCTGGGGGTGGAGACCTGTGCTGGGCAATTCAGTGCAGCTCGGCAGCAGTTTCGACAACGCTATCCGGTGCAACAGGTGTGGTGCTATCGCTCTTTCAGGTGATCGTCTGCGCGCGGCGGGCGTCGGCCACCAGCTGATCAGGCAGATCGGGGGCGGCGCATGCGTGGTTGATCAGCAGGTTTCGGTAGGCGTCGTTCGGTAGCTGCGGCGCCACCTCGATGAGTTCGCGCAGCGCGGCCGGTGAGCCGGTGAGACGTGTGCGGTAGGCAGCCCCGGCAGCGCGAAGTGCGAGGTCGGTCGGCTCGTGCTCCAGTCCCCGATCGATCAGCTGGATCGCACTGCTGAAGTCACCCTGCTCGACCCGCACGTCGGCCAGGTCGAGATACAGCGACCAGTTGTCCGGTTCCAAGGCAAGGGCGCGCTCGAACGCTGCCACCGTCTGATCGGGATCACCCAGTTTGCGCCATGTGCCCGCTCGCACGACTTCGGTCAGCATGATGGGCTCGACGGAGTCGGCCCGGTCGCAGAGGGCGAAGGATGCGTCAGCGAGACCGCACGCCCGCAGTAGGATCGCCATCTTGGCCAGCGCCTCCGGCTGCGGGTCTCGGTTAGAGACCGTCTCGATGGCGCGGACCCACGGTTGGAACCGAGTCCGCATGCTTTCGGTGTCCAGGTCGTGACCACGATCCATGGTCCGCATGGCGGCCTCGGCAAGCGCCTCCGCACTCACCGCACTGAGAAAGCGTTCATCGCCAAACCAGGGGGCTTCGGCCCATGCGATGTCGGGTCGCACACCTGTGACCGATCCGATTGCCAGCGCCGCGCCGTCCATATTGTTCTCAGAAGCCGTTGTCTTACCGAACTTGATCCGCGTGTTTCCGCAGCTCAGGCATGATGTTGGTTTCGGCGAGGCAGGCTCGGACTGTCGGGTTGTCTCGTAGGTGGAGGTGCCGGGATGGCGTCGGTCGTGGGTCTGCTGGAGGAACGGGAGTTGGCGGCGCGGGAGCGCGTGGAGGGGCTGCGGGAGGAGGCGGACCGGGTCCTGGCCGAGCTCGCGGACGCGGAGACGGACTGGCAGGAGTGGCTGATCGCTCGGCAGCGGGTCGGCGAGGTCTTGTCCGTGCCGCAGCGCGAGGAGGCCGCGGTGGCCGATCCGCGACCGGTTGAGGAGCCTTCCCTGTCACCGCCGGAGCTCGTCCCGGACGCGTCCGCCGGGCTGCCGAAGGCACGGGCCGCGCGTTCTGGCTCGATCGTCCCGGTGTGGCGGCCCGCGCTGGCCGCGGACGTTCTGGCCGTGGACTACCAGCGCATCCTGTCCGCGCTGGCCGAGCGCCGCGCGGGCGGCGGCGCGGGGATGACGTGCCAGGAGATCGCCGCCGCGCTCGGGCTGGCACCGGTCCCGGCCAGCGTCGAGGGGGTGCGCTCGAAGATGAAGCGGCTGGCGGACCGGGGCTGGGCCGGCGAGCCGTCGCCGGGCCGGTTCACCCTCGCCGCCTCGCCAGCCGCCGTGTCATGAGCCGGGTCATCGACCACAGCACCATTGCCTCGTGGACCTCGGGCAGGGTCTCGTAGTCGCGCACCAGGCGACGCGAGCGCATCAGCCAGCTCAGGGTTCGCTCCACTACCCAGCGTCTCGGAAGAACCACGAAGCCCTTCGTGTCATCGGACCGTTTGATGATCTGCAGGGTGAGCTGCAGCTTCTCCTTCGCCCAGTCGACCAGGCGGCCCGTGTAGCCGCCATCGGCCCAGACCAGCACGATGCGGTGGAAGCGGGTCCGTACCCGTTCCAGCAGTGGCATTGCGGCATCGCGGTCGGTCACGTTCGCCGCGGTGACCATCACGGCCAGCAGCAGGCCCAGGCAGTCCACCACGATGTGCCGCTTGCGGCCGTTGATCTTCTTGCCCGCGTCGTAGCCGCGGCTTGCGGCCGGGACGGTGGCGTCGCCCTTGACCGACTGCGAGTCGATGATCGCGGCGGTCGGCTGCGGGTCGCGTCCGGCGTCCTCGCGGACCCAGCCGCGTAGCCGGTTATGCAGTTCGCTCAGCAGGCCCTTGATCCGCCAGCGCTTCGCGAAGGCGTAGACGCGGTCCCAGAGGGGGAAGTCCGCGGGCATCGCCCGCCAGGTGATGCCGCCCGCGACCAGGTAGCGCACGGCGTCGATCATCCAATGCCACGAAGTTAAGGCTTCGGTGGTGGCGTCAAGGGGGGACGAGACATGGGAGGAGCCTCTGCTATCCAGGGGATCGACCAAGATCTTCCAAAGAGAGCAGAGGCCCAGTGGCCAAGTCTGTCACGGGCGGGACCGACGTGTTCGCGCCTGGTCATATCGGTGAGTTGACGCAGGTCATCCCACCCGAGTTGGTGGACGCGGTACTGGACGAGACGGGGGCTCGCGAGCATCGGCTGCGGAGCCTCCCGTCTCGTGTCGGGGTGTACCTGGTGCTCGCGCTTGGGCTGTTCGAGCATCTGGGCACCGGACTGGTGTGGGGCAAACTCACGTCCGGACTGGACGCCCGGACGCCGCATCCCTCTGAGAAGGCGCTTCGTGATCTGCGCCGGCGGGTCGGCGTGGCTCCGCTCAAGCGGCTGTTCGACGTCCTGGCCGGCCCGCTGGCCCAGCCGTCCACGCCTGGAGTGCGATACCGCCGATGGCGCACGGTCGCCTTCGACGGATGCGGAAGCCTGAACGTCCCCGACCACGAGCGCAACCGGTCCTGGCTCGGCCGCACCCAGCGCCGCCACGGCCCAGCGGGCTACCCCCGGCTGATGCTCATGACCCTGTGCGAAACCGGCACTCGAGGCCTGATCGCCGCCGTCTTCGGCTCCGCCTCGAAAGGCGAGACCGACTACGCCCACGACCTCGTCGGCCACCTGACCACGGACATGCTCTTGCTCGCGGACCGCGCCTTCGACAGCAACGAACTGCTCGCTGATATCACGGCTCAGGGAGCGGAGTTCCTGATTCGCGCGACCAGCACCCGGCGACCACCGGTACTGGCGCTGCTGCCCGACGGTTCCTATCTCACCCGGATCGGTGGTCTCAGGCTGCGGGTGATCGAAGCCGAGATCCGATCCCGGACTGCCGACAGCGGCGACTTCGGCGGGACCTACCGCCTGCTGACCACGCTCAAAGACCACCGCACCGATCCAGCCGACCACCTGGTGCGTCTCTACCACGAACGCTGGGAGATCGAGATCACCTACCTGGCGCTACGTCATACCCTGCTCAAGGGCCGGGTTCTGCGGTCGAAGGACCCGGTGGGCCTCAGCCAGGAGATGTGGGGACTACTCACCCTCTATCAGGCCCTGCGCTCGGTGATGGTGACCGCAGTGGAGACGATGCCCGGCTGCGATCCCGACCGGGCCGGCTTCACCGTCGCCCTGGAGGCCGCCCGCGACACGATCGTCAGCCTCGTCGGGACGACCGCGGCCGCAGGCCCCGGCAGCCGCCCCGACCTGGTCGGATACATCGGCGCTCATGTCCTGCGCGCACTGCTTCCCAAACGCCGGATGCGGCTGTCCGCCCGCATCGTCAAGTGCGGAACCTCCCGATACGCCGTCTGGAACCGCGACGGACGCCCACGCGACAGCACCCGGATCACTGCTATCGAGATCACCGTGCACCCACCCACCCTGCCAAGCGCGCAGGACTTGAGCCCGACCCTCTCCGGACGCTGGGGCCAGGTCTGCCAAATCCTGGCCGCGAACGCCAACCAAGCCATGCACACCCGCGACATCGCACAGCGCCTCGGCCTCGCGACCACAGGACACCGACTCAAGGGCTTCACCGCACAACTCTGCTACTGGGCCCGCAACGGCCGGCTCATCCGCACCGCGCCGAACACGTACAAGATCACCCTTCCTGACACCTTGACGCCACCACCGAAGCCTTAACTTCGTGGCATTGGTCGATCATCTGCCGGTGGCAGTAGCCCTCCGGCTGTCCGCCCCGGCCCTCCAGCCATGGCGGCACCGGCATGGCGTCGCGCACCACCGCCCACTCCGCGTCGGTCATGTCGGAGGGATACCTCGGCCTCCTGTGCGGATGATCCCCGGCGTTCCCGAACCGGTGCGCGAGGCAATCACACGTTGGAGCAGCCGAGTTGGACTTCGCCAGCGTGGAATCGGCAGACTGCAGCACAGGGCCTCCTGTGTGCTCGAAGGGCGTCAACAACCCTGAGCTGCGCAGGAGGCCCTGTCTTTATGCACACCACGGCAAAGGATCAGCCGACCGAGTGCAGCCACTCGAACCCATGCTCACCATGATCGATAGAGCAACGGCTTCTCATGCCTCCCCGGGAGCAACGGCCGTGGGACTTCCCACCAGCGGGGCGAACCCCTGGCCGCCTCCGGGGACCCCCTTCAAGGCCGTTGACAACCACCGGGCTTGGCTCACTCCTGTTGCTTCTGGAGCTCTTCGCCGGATTCGTCTTGACCGGGTTGAACCCGTTGAGTCCAAGCGGCGTACAAGCTTCCCAGGCCAACGGAAACCGCGGCGAGTGCTTGTGGGGGCACGTGTCCGATGCAGATGAGTACGACGCCTGTGGTCAGGACTCCGAGAAATGCCAGCAAGTCGCCGACACCAGGCCGGTGAACAGCCTTTCGATGGACCATGAGGTTCCTCTCGTTGGGTGGCCTGTCCAGGGTCCGCCAACGGCGGTCTCATAGCTGTCGACGGGCCTGCCGTCGGGACTTTTGCGAATCGGCGGCAGCTCCACGGTGTCTTTGCTGTGATGGTCGACTCTGCTGCGCAATTCGCTGCATGAGCATGATGGTTGAGGGGATGATCGCTTCTGCGGCCACTGTCCTGTCGTGGGGTCGCAGGGGGTGGTGCGATGTCGTTGCAGGTTAGGGGCTTGCCGGAGATTCCGGCGGATACGGTCCGGGTGGCACGGTCGGCGTTTCCGCAGGGGTCGCTGGCGATGAGCGTGCGGGACAGGCTTGGTGAGGTCTTCGCGGACGAGCCGTTCGCGGGTGCGTTCGGGGTCCGGGGTGCCCCGGGGCTGTCGCCGGCCTTGTTGTCGCTGGTCACGGTGTTGCAGTTCGCCGAGGACCTGACGGATCGGCAGGCGGCGGCGATGGCGGTTCGCGCGATCGACTGGAAGTACGCGATGGGGATGGAGCTGGGCGCGACCGGCTTCGATGACAGTGTGCTGGCCCGGTTCCGGGCGCGGCTGGTCGAGCACGGGATGGAGCGTGTGGTCTTCGACCGGCTGCTGGACTGGTGCCGCGGGCAGGGCCTGGTCGGGGCCGGGGGCAAGCAGCGCACGGACTCCACGCACGTGATCAGCGCGGTGCGTGACCTGAACCGCCTCGAGCTGGCTGGGGAATCGGTGCGCGCGGCGCTGGAAGCGCTGGCGGTGGTCGCTCCGGCCTGGCTGGCCCAGGCAGTGAACGTGCCCGAGCTCGCGCTGCGCTACGGCGAGCGGGTGAACGGTTGGAAGATACCTTCCTCCCAGGTCAAGCGGGAACGGCTGGCCACGGTGTTCGGGCAGGACGCCGTCGCCCTGCTGCGGGCGGTGTGGGCACCGACAGCCCCTCCGGTGCTGCGGACCCTGGAGCCCGTTGCGCTGCTGCGGCGGATCACGGTGCAAACGTACCTGGTTGCCACCGACACCCGGGGACGGGAGGTGATCCGCAAGCGGGAGGCCGACAGTGACGGCGTCCCGCCCGGCCATACGCGCCTCGCCTCTCCGTACGACCCGGACGCGCGCTGGGCGGCGAAAGGCGAGGACCTGTTCTGGTGCGGATACAAGATCCATCTGACAGAGAGCTGCGATGCTCCTCCCGAAGCCGAAGCCGAAGCCGAAGCCGAAGCCGAAGCCGAAGCCGAAGCCGAAGCCGAAGCCGAAGCCGAAGCCGAAGCCGAAGCCGAAGCCGAAGCCGAAGCCGGTGGTGAGCCGTCGCCCGGGCGTCTGCCGGTGCGGCTGATCACGGATGTGTACACCACCGACGCGACCGTGCCGGACGTGAACGCCACCGCGCCGGTCCAGGAGAACCTGGCGACGCGGGGCCTGGCACCGGGCGAGCACTACCTTGACGCCGGATACCCTTCCGCCGCGCTGGTCCGGGCCGCCTCCGAGCAGGGCATCACCATGGTCACCCCGCTCCGGCCCGACACCTCGCCCCAGGCCAGGGCCGACACCGGCTACGCCAAGGACGCCTTCCGCATCGACTGGAAGGCCCGCCAGGTCCGCTGCCCCGAAGGCAGGACAAGCAGCGGCTGGTACCCGGTCCGGCAGCACGGCCACGACGCGATCGTCGTCGACTTCGCCCGCAGCGACTGCCGGCCCTGCCCCGCACGCGAGCAGTGCACCGCCTCGCGACGCGGCACCCGCATGCTCACGCTCCAGCCCCGCGAGCTCCACCAGGCACTGACCGCCGCCCGCACCGAGCAGAAGACCGATACCTGGCAAGCCAAGTACGCCCTGCGCGCCGGGATCGAGGGCACCATCAACCAGGCCCTGGACGTCACCGGAATCCGCCGGGCCCGTTACCGCGGCCTGCCCAAGGTCCGTCTCCAGCACGCCTTCTCCGCCGCCGCACTCAACGTCATCCGCCTCGACGCCCACTGGAGCACCGAAGGAACCCCACCTGCACTGTCACGCGCCAGCAGACTCACCCACCTCAGCTACCGACTCACCGCATAACCGAATAGCGCAGCAGAGTCATGGTCCGATCCAGTTCGTCTTGTCGTCCGGCAGACAAGGTGAGACAACCCCTGCTTGTCTGGGGGCGCAGGCTGCAAGAAAGGGTGAGAGTTGAGCACACTCAGAGCGGGCGGAGTCGGCGGTCGGCCATGGGGTCCTCTACGGGGTCGCAACCAGGAGCTCAACGATCTGGCGTCGCAGCTGCGCGCATGGGTAGACGAAGCCGAACTGACCCTGGACGGGCTGATCGCCGGTTTCACACAAGATCACTTCGCTGGACCTATCCCTAGCAGGGCGACCGTGGCTGCCCGTCTCTCAGGCCGGGCTTTGGACATGGAGTTCACCGAAGCCGTGGTCGATGTCTGCTCCCAAGACCATGCCACTGCCGCGCCGCGGCTGGTACAGGCGAGGGAGCTGTGGGCCTGCGTCCGCAGTCACACGGCTGCACCGCTCTCCGGGCCCCAAGACCTCAGCGGCGACGGCTCTGGCCAGGCACAATTGGTCCGGAATCAGCAATACACCATCGAAGCCCAGGGCCAATTACTCCGTGCCTTGGAGGCGAAGACCCGCAGCGATCAGGCTCTGAGTAACAGCACCCAGCTTGTGCTGCTCCTGGTTCAGATGATCAACCAGCTGCAGGTCAATATCTCTGACCTGCAGCGACGTGCTGACAGTCTCGTCGTCGACGAAGACCCCTACCCGGAGGCAAATACCCGCGTCTTGCTCAAGCTCCGAACAGCACAGGACCAGCTGCGGCAGGCCGAGGAGGAGAGAGCACGCGCCGAAACGGAGCGACGTGAGGCACTGCAGCTCAGGGATGTCGCACAGCGTCGGGCCGAGGCGCTTCAGCACGATCTGGACCTTCTCCGCAACGGTGCCGAAAGCGCGCCGGGCACCAGCAACGATCACCTCCCGGCCCCCACGCCAGAGGCCGCCGATAGCGAAGAGCTGTTCTTGCGTGATGTGGCGCAGGCGTTGGCGAAGGCCCGGACGGTCAACGAGCAAAGCGAGCAACTCACTCGGGAGGCCCGCGAAGATCTCGACCTTGATGACCGGACGGTCCAAACCAATGGACCGTCCGGTCCGGAGAGCGGCGTCCGAGGCAACCACGAGACAGATCAAGACAACCCGCTGAGCAGCGACTTTCGGTGGGATAACTCTGCTGGCACCGAGGGCTCCGACGCGGGCTCTGAGGATTGGCGGGCAGCCGCCGAGGGTGGCCAACCACGCCAACCGACGAATGAGATGCGGACTCTCAACAGAGGGATCGCCGACATCAACTCCGCACGCAGCCTCGGAGGCACGCTCCAGGCTGTAGTCGAGGGCGCGGTGGTGAACCTCGGCTTCGACTCGGCTGCCGTCCACCTGGTGCGTCCAGACGGCGACCTTGTGGTCGCCGCGGTCTGGGCGGTCTCCGACGACGACAGCAGCGGCGTCGATGGTGAGGTTGAGAAGCTTCTGGGACAAGTCGGCTCCGACGAGTCCTGGCGGCGATTGATGGCCGCAGGCGAGCGGTGGGGGGAATTGATCTTCATCGACCACCAGCGCAGCGGCGCTGTGCACGGCCCGGTCCCTGAGAGGCCGGTGACAGCAGCAACTACGCAGGAGCAGCAGGTTCCGTGGGATCCCGAGGACATGCTTCTTGCCCCGATGTACAGCCTCGGGGGCGAACTGCTAGGGGTGCTCTGTGTAGATCGGCCTCGAAACGGTCTTCGCCCGAGTTCCTCGGCACGAGAGGCCCTGGAGATGTTCTGTCAACAGGCATCGATCGCCATCGGCAACGCACGGCTACGCGCTGAGCTGCAGCGTTCACTGGTCCGTATGCAGCGAGAGCGGGCAGCGATAGAGGCCAGCGAGGAGGGCTTCCGCTCGGCGTTTGAGTTCGCTCCAAGTGGAGTGGTCATTACGGATCAAAACAGCGAGCACGGACGTACCGATGGGCGAATGAGTCAGGTCAACGACGCATTCTGCCGGCTTCTCGGCCGCTCCAGCGCTGGGCTTCGGCGCCTGTCTCTAGTGTCGCTGGCCCATCCGGAGGATCGCCCTTTGGTTGAGCGAACCTTGGCCGTTGGTGGACGCGCCGAAGTGCGACTCGAACACCAGAGCGGTAGTTACCTGTGGGTAAATCTTCGAACCTCCATGGTGGTGGACGCCACCGCCAAGGGGCCGCACTTCCTGCTCACGCATGTGGACGACATCGAGCCGAAGAACCGGCCCCATGGACCAAGCGGAACGCAGTAGGCCGTCCGATTCAGAGCGGACTGCAGGGCATGCCTGCAGCCGCATGCCTGTCGACCAGGCTGAGCTCATCCGGCTGCCGGCCGGTGTGGTGGTGTTATTGGATGTCTTGTGGGTGCCAGCCGCGGGGGATTTTCGGCAGGCCGATGAGGGCGTCGATGCCGAGGTGCTCCTTGAGGAGGGCTTTGAGGCCGCGTCCGTCGATGAGTTGCATGCGTCCGGTGCGTTGGGCGAAGTCGAGGCTGGATTTGCCGAACCAGGCGGTGGTGACCAGGATGCCCTTGGCCGCGGCCTTGTCGGCCATGACGCCGGCCAGTGCGCGGACGGCGTCGGCGGGTACGGCGTCCTTGTATCGCTTGGCCTGGATGACGCACAGACCCCCGGTCAGGGGGTCGCGGTTGATGGCGACGGCGTCGACGCCGTCGTCGCGGCTGGCCTGGGTGGTCCATGCCTCCAGTCCGACGGCCTCGAAGAGCTGGCGGACCAGGTGCTCGAACGCGTACGGGTCCATCTTCACCAGGTCCGGTCGGCTGTCGAGGCCGGAGACGATGTCGACCTCCTCCACGAAGCGGTACTTGGTCAGGTCGAACTCCGCGACGGGGGCCACTGCCTCGAGGTCGTAGGGGTGGGGGGAGACGATGGCGTTCAGATGGCGCAGGCACAGCGCGGGGTCCAGCTCGCGCTCGCCGAGGTCGAGTTCGGCGAAGGCCTCGCGCTCGGCCACGACGCTGGCCAGGCAGGGGCGCACCGGGCGCCCGGTGGCGCGGTCCTTGGCGTCCGCGTGCCCGTTGAAGAGCACGGTTTCCACCAGCTCGGGGCTGGTGACCGCGAAGCCCTCCTCGATGGCGTGCAGGGCCAGGCGCGCGACCAGGCGCCGGTAGAGGTCCCTGGTCTCGCCGTCCTTGCGGGGCTGGGGCACGACCTCGCGGCGTTGGGCGACAAACCGGTACCCCGCCGCCTGCGGGATGATGCCCTGCCCGGGCAGGTCGACCTCCAGGAGGAGTTGCTTGGCCTCGGGCGCGTAGGCGGCCCGGACCGCGGGCCGGCATCCCGGCGGCAGCGGCGAGTGGAGCAGCAGCTTCTGGACTGCTTCGGCGAAGGCCTGCGGGCCGTCCTGCAGCAGGCGCTCCTCGGCCTTGCGCCGGTAGTCGCCCAGGTCGCCGGGCCGGTCCAGCAGAACAGACTCCAACTCCTGCACGAAGGACTGGACGGCGTCGGTGCGCTGGGCCGCCTCGTCCTTCAAGCTCTGCACCTCGGCCGCTTGTCGCTGGCGTTCGCGCTCCTGCTCGGCACGCACCCGCTCGCGTTCCTGCTGCTCGGCCGTGCGCTTACGCGCCGCGAGCCGTTGCGCCAGTTCCCGCTCCACCCGCGCGGCCTCACGTTCCTGCTTAGCTAGTTCCCGTTCCCCGACCGACAGCAGCCGCGCCCGCTCCTTGTCCAAACGCGCGGCTTCCTGCCGCTCGCGCCGCAACCGTTCCTGCTCGGCCTTCTTGGCCAGCCGTTCGCGTTCCGCCGCCTCCTTCTTCAAAGCGGCGGCCTTCGCCCTCTGCTTCGCCTGATAGGCGTCGAGTAACTGCTGCGCCATCGACCTCTGGCGTGTCATCTGGCCCTCCCCTGGCCCGAACCTGCCTTCCCCGCGACAGCGCCCCTTCAGCCCGGCCGTCAGCGGCACTACTGCCGGTGAAGCGATGCCCAACCACGAAGATCAACAATCCCCGCTGCTCACTCGGTCCGGCCCGCCGGTGAGCGATTCGATCGACGGCCCCGCGCCCGGCTGCTCCGCCCTTCCGCACAAGCCGGTTGCCGGAGTCGGAAGCCTGCCGCCCTGGGCTATGGTGCGGCGGTGACCGATTCTGCGTGGCGTCCGCTGCTCTTCCTCGATGTGGACGGTCCGTTGATCCCGTTCGGTGCGACGCCCCGTCAGCTGCCGGGCGGCTACCCGACCTTCCCGGATGCGCCAGAGCTGGGGGCGGTCGGGACGAATCCTCTGCTGTCCAGGCTTGATCCGGGCCTGGGGCTCCGGCTGGTCGCGCTGGGATGCGAGCTGGTGTGGGCCACGACCTGGATGGAGGAGGCGAACGAGTGCGTGGCACCGCGTCTGGGCCTGCCGCGCCTGCCGGTCGTGCTGTGGCCGGAGCCGGATCAGGACGAGGGGCGTGACGGGCTGCACTGGAAGACGCGCGGCCTGCTCGCCTGGGCGGGAGGGCGCCGTTTGTCTGGCTGGACGACGAGATCACCGGTGCTGACCGGCGGTGGATGGCCGCGCACCATCCAGGGCCGGCCCTGCTGCACCGGGTCGACGCCGCTGCGGGCCTGACCGGTGCGGACTTCGCCGCTGTCGAGTGCTGGCTGCGCGCGGCCCGTCCCACGCCACCGACGCGATGAGGAACTCGGGAGCACCGGCTCCGTCCCGGACCGCGGCCGGGCCCAGGGCCTCATCGTCTTGAACCCCTATCGCTCTGCTGGAGGCTTCCATGGCTACTGAGAACCCGCCCGAGGAATCGGTCGGCATCTGCATGTCTGGTTCTGCCACTGACCTGATAGCCGGTCAGGTGGAGCTGTCGGATGTATTGGCGGTGCTGGCGCGTGTGCGGCCGGTGTTTCATTCGGAGGCGGATCTGCAGCATGCGTTCGCGCGGGTGCTGTGGGGGTTGGCGCCGGAGGTGGAGTGTCGTCTGGAGGTGCGGCAGACCGTCTCGAAGGGTGTCGAGCATCTGGACCTGCTGTGTCTTGGTCCGTTGGGGCGTACGGCGGTGGAGTTCAAGTACGTCAAGCGTGCCTGGAACGGCATCGTGGGTGCTGCCCCGACGGAGGAGCGGTACGCCTTGAAGTCGCACGGTGTCTCCGACGAGGCCCGTCGGGACTTCGTGTTCGACATCGCCAGACTGGAGAGGTTCTGCGACCGGCCGGACCAGAACGGCCTGGCGCTGATGATCAGCAACGAGCCGGCCTTGTGGCGGGTGCCGAAGCCGCTGGCGAAGCAGTCCCGGGATCATGAGTTCCGTCTGCACGAAGGCGGCGAACTGAGCGGGACGCTGCTGTGGGGCGGGGGTGACTACGCCCCCAACACCCGCGTCCTGCGCGGCACCTACCCCTTGCGCTGGCGGCCGTACTCCCAGCAGCCAGGGACCGGGGGAGAATTCCAGTGCCTGGCCCTGTTCGTCGAGGGCTTGGCACCCCCGGGGGAAGCGGACAGCGAGCGGGTCTGACTGGGCTGCTCTGGCCGGACCGGGCAGGTGCTGCTGGCCCCTAGGCGTGCGGTGCGCTATGTCGGTGGCCGTACTGGTCTGCGATGTCGGTTTGGTGGTTGGCGATGTCGTGTTGGAGGTCTTCGGCGGGGATGTGGGTCCAGGTGGCGAGGTGGTCGAGGGGGATGCCGGCGGTGTGGGCGGCGCTGGCGACAGCGGTGACTGCTTGGTCGAGGGTGGCGATGGTCTGGTTGAGGGTGTTGATCAGGTCCTGGGTGGCGGTGGCCAGGGGCGCGGTGTCGTGGACGTCGAGGGCGGCCAGGAGTTCGGTGGCATCGCGGATCCTGTCGTTGATCCAGCTGCGTTCTGGCCGGGGGACGGTGGCGCGCCAGGCGATGGTGCCGTCGGTGCGCTGAGCCAGGGTCCGCAGCTGTGCCGCGGTGGAGGCGGGTTGGTCGTCGCGTTTGATCCACCAGGGGTCCTGTCCCCAGTCGCCAGGTTGTCCCGTGCTGCGGCGCCTGCGTACCAGGGCGCCCCACCAGGCGTTCAGGGCACTGCTGTCGGGGATCGCGCCGGCCGCTCCGAGCCAGGGGCGGCCGAGCCTGCGTCCGAGTTCCTGGCCGAACTGTCCGTCGGGCGGGAAGCGCTGGACGCTCTCGGCGCCGCTGTCCTGCCAGACCATGTCCGCGACGGCCGGGTCGAGCAGGGCCTGGGCCAGGGCCATGACCTCGGGGAAGATCGCCGCCTCGCGGGCGACCGAGCGCCACCACCAGAACCTTTCGCCGGCGTCGCCTCCGGCCAGCCGGTGCAGCCGGGCGGGCCAGACCCGCTCGGCCTTCCACTCCAGGGCCAGCTCCCACCACTGGCACACCACCGCCCGCGCGACCGCGAACACCGCCCCCGGCGCCACCCCGTCCGCTGCGGCCCGCCGGACCACGACCGGCCACCGGCGCTGCGCCGCCACGATCTCCGGGCAGCCGCTCAGGTCGAGGTGTTCCAGACCGTGGCCCTCGCCTGCACCCAGGGTCCAGCGCCGGTGGCGCCGGCAGATGCGCTGCCACCCCTGGCGGTAGCGCATGGCGACGACCTGCTGTCCGGTGCGCCGGGCGGTGCACAGCCGGCACGCGTAGGCGACGGGGCCGTGGGCCGCTGCTCCGGACTGCCAGCGGCCCTGTGGGCGGCCTTCAGTGACCGGGGCGCTGAACAGGGCCGCGTTGGTCCAGGTGGGCAGGGCTCGTTGAAGGGTGGCGGGGTCGGTGCGGCACATGGTCGCCAGCAGGTCCTACCCGGCGGGGTCGAGCAGCACCTCGGCGTCGGGGCGCACCCCGCCGGTGCCGGGGGAGCGCGGGGGGTTGTTGCGCCACTCCCACGCCGTCCGCAGGTCGGTGGCCGACATGCCGTAGCGGGCGGCGACCCGCCCCAGCAGCGACCACGTCGTCTCCGAGGGGAGCGGTGCGATCCGCAAAGCCCCGACCTGGTTCATGGCCCCCCTGTCCTGTGCCCCCGTGCTCCGTTTATGGCGGGGCGCGGGCTCTGACGGCTCATTGGTTGGCTTGTGCTGGTGGGAGGGGTGGGGGCGGGTTGCGCCATCCGGGGTCGAGCAGGTGGACGAGTGCTCGTTGTGCGTCTCGGATGAAGTTGCTCGTGTTGGTGCTGTCGTAGCGCCAGGCGGTGTGCTCGCCGGTGGCGTAGACCTCGTTCCAGCTCTGGCGCAGGGTGTGCCAGGTGTGTCCGGGGTGAGGGTCGATGAGTTGAGCCAGGCCGGTCGGTCCGGTGGCCGGTGGCCGGCCTCGGCGCCTGACCCGGCCGGGCTGGTCGATGCTGATGGCGACGTGCGGGCCGATGTGTCGGGCGAGGGTGTACTGCTTGGCGGAAAGGGAGTGTTGTGCCTTGGCGCGGTGGAGTTGGGTTTTGAGGCGCTGGTAGATGTCGGAGACCTGGGCAGGGGTGAGCGTGGGGTCCAGGGTCATCGTGACCCGGGTGGTGGCGCTGTCTGTGCCGTAGCGCAGCTGGACTGAGCCGGTGTAGAGGAAGACCTCGGGGGTCCGGCCGGCGAGGATGAAGTTGGTGGCCTCCGAGCGCCGCCAGTGGTACCAGTCGGCGAGTTTCTCGGCGAGTTTTGCGAGCTCTCCCAGGACGTGGCGAGCGTCGACCGTCAGGATCCGTTCCTGGTTGCCGGCGATGAACCACAGGTCGATGGTCGGGTCTTTCTCGTTGGGCGCGCGTTGGGTGATGAGTTCGCGGACGTGTGCGTCGCTGTGCCGTTCGCCGATCCACGCGTCGACCGCGTCGGCTTCGAGCAGCCGGTAGTCCGGGTAGGAGCCCTCGCCTTTGGCGAAGGCCACGTACCCGGCCGTCGTGCGGTCGACGAGTCTGCTGGCGCGGAAGAACTGGACGCTGTGGTTCTGCTCGGCCCAGGCGGCGTAGATCGTGGACAGTGCGTCGATGCGCGCGGCGACGGCTTCGCCGGGTGGTTGAAGCCGGTCGTCGTGCCGCCGTACCGGGCCGTTCATGGAGGAGGCGGCCGCGAGAAGATCTTTAATCTGGCCGACGAGCCAGCCGACGGGGTCCTTGTGCGTGACCGAGTCTCCGTCCCAGCTCAGTTCGACGACCTTGTCCCACATGCCGTCGCTGATCGACTGCCCCAGCCGTTCCGCGACCGCTGCACGCAGATTATTCATGTGTGGACCCCATTCATCGATAAAGCACAGTAGCGGCAGGAGAAGGAAGCCTGCTGGTGAATTGGAGGACTGCGTGGTCACGGACAGGGCATCGACGTGGTCTTTAATCACGTCCGATGTTTCCCAGGGTGCGGGCGCGCTCGCGATTCTGGCTGTCGGAGTAACGGCGGTCATCTGCGTGACGCTGGTGGTCCTGGTGCTCTTGACCGACAAGGACAAGCGATTGGATGTGGTGGGGTACCTCGTCCCGGTTCTGCTCGCCTTGGCCAACCGCAGGCGATGGCCTGGCAGCTCCGCCGACCGTGCCGTCGCCGGGGAGCTGCGCGACGGCGATGAGTCCGCTGACGGGCCGGGCCATGGGTCGTGAAGGTCCTGGGAGCCCGGTGCCAGTCCCCGGAAGCGGTCGCGCTCACCCGTGTCGGGGGACCGGATGCCGGCTTATTTGTGGTATCACCGAGGCGCGGTCCGCTGCTTGCTGGAAGGAGGGGCATCTGACCCCGGCCGCCGCCAGCTGCGCCCACCGCCGTTACTGCCATCTCATGCCGAGTTCGGTGAGCCGGTTTGCGCGTTCGGTGGGGATGGTGGCCTTCCTGGCGCGGCTGTTGGCGATGAATAGCCCTAGCGCCACGGTCACCACCTGTGGGTTCTCTCCGTCGTTGCTCTCGGATTCGGACTCGCCACCGTCGTTCAGCAGCAGCTGCTCCTTGTGGCTGCGGGGTACGTCGAGGTTTCCTTCCCGCTTCCGGTATTGGGCGGCGGCAGCGAGGTTCCGGCGTTCCTTCTCCGCGTGGGTGACCTTCGCCTTGGGTCGTTCCTCCGGTGCCAGCGGTTCCAGTCCGAGGACGTGCTCGCAGAGCCACTGCTGCGCCGGTCCGAGCTTGTTCCATCCGAGTTGCTGGACGCGGGCCCATGCGGCGAGGTCTTCGCCCTGGGCGGCGACGGTGCCCGGTTCCGCGTCCAGCAGCTTCCCGCCGACCTGGACGAAGCGCCGGGCGAGGGTGAAGCTGCGCTGCCACTCCAGGGACCAGCCGCTTGGGCACCAGGCCGGGTCGATGGCGTCCAGCGCGTCCTTGCGGTCGGCGGGCAGCGCCCCAGTCCAGTCCAGCTCCCGCTCGCCGGCCGCCGCCCGGCGTTCCAGCGCTTCGGTTCGGCGCTGCGCGGCCCTGAAGTTCTTCATGATGACCCCGACCGGGCGCCCGCCCCAGACTGCTTCGCCTGGCGGGCAGGCGTGGCCGTGCTCGGCGGCGTAGCCGGCTACTGCGGTGAGGTTGTCGGTGAAGGCGGTGTCGAACGCCGACCATACGAACCCGAGCTCGTTCAGCAGGTTGCGGCGTTCGTCGTCCAGGACGTCAGCGGCGCCGTAGCGGCGCTGGTCGGCGACCCAGACCCCCAGCCGGTGCCCGGAGGGCGCCACATAGGCGTAGGGGATTTTCACGTTGGCGAACGTCTGCTTGTAGGTGATCAGTTCTTCCAAGCCGCGCCGGAACTCGGCTCGGTCGGGCTCCATGGCCCGGGTGCGGACGAAGGCCGCGATCAGGGTGGGGTCGCGCTGGGTGGAGAAGGTCAGCAGTTGCTCCCCGGTGCGGGCGGAGCGTCGTTCCTCGGGGTCGGTGTCGCTGGGTTCCTGGGGTGGCCGGGATTCGGACTGGGGCATCGCGAGGCGCTCAACGGCTGCGGCGTCGTGGGCACGAAGAGCGAGAAGGATTTTCGAGAGTCCGTCGTACACCGGTGAGGTGAGTAGTTCCCGGCCGGTTTCGCCGGCGCCCCAGATGATGGGGACGACGATGGTGGCGATCTTTCCGCTGCCGGGCTGCATTCGAAGGGCCCGTCCGACGGCCTGGACCAGGTCGACCATGCTGCCGCGGACGTCCGCGAAGTAGACGCCGTCGCATTCGAACGTGTCTACGCCTTCTGAGATGGTCTTGACTGAGGACAGGATGTAGCGCAGTAGGCGCCACCCGTCGTCGCGGACCAGGGAGGCGAAGGTGCCGAGTACCGCGCGCCGTTCGGCGGGTGTGTGGGCGGATTCCAGCCAGCTGGTGCCGATGAGTTCGGGGCGTGGGTGCAGCGAGGGTTCCAGCTCCCGCAGCGCCCGCGCGACGTCGTGCAGGCCGGTGCTCATGGCACGGGCCTCCGCCACCAGGTGGTGGAAGGACAGCACCCGGTTCAGGTCCCACTGCGCGCAGGCGGTCAGCAGTCCGGTCTGCAGGGCTGCTAGCCGGGCTCCGCGGTACTCCACCGACCGCTCGTCCACCCCCTGCTGCTCCAGGCCCTGCAGGACGGGGTCGGACACGTCGACGCACACGATGCGGTAGGGGGCTACCGTACCGTCGGAAATACTCCTTCCGAGTGGATAATCGCTGGCCACGGTGCCGAAGACGGCCTCGTCGTCCATGCTCGCGATCAGCTCGGCTGCCTCGATCCCGGCCGCCGCGGCGCGCTGTCTGTCGCTGTCCTTGATCGCCCACAGCCTTGGGGTGGCGGTCATGAACAGGCGCCGGTCGCAGGGGATACGGGTGTTGTCGAGGATCGCCGCCCACGGCCGCGCGGCGTGGCCACTAACGCGGTGCGCCTCGTCCACGACCGCGAGCGAGAACGGCTTCAGCCCCCGCCGGTGCGCCTCTTCCAGGTGTCCGAGTCCGAGTGAGGCATAGGTGGCGAAGACGGTGGTCTTCCCCGGGCCCTTCGTCCAGGCCACCAGCTCGGCGGGATCGGTGGTGCAGCGGATTCCCGGAGGTTGCTCGCCGGCTTTGAGCGAGCAGAGCCCGACCATCAGCCCGCCGTGGCCTTCCTCCTGCCAGACCTTCACCGTCTGCTCCAGCAGCGGCAGTGAGGGCACCAGGACCAGGGTGCGCTCGGAGTAGAGCCGGTTGGCAACATGAACGGCCGTCAGTGACTTGCCCGAACCCGTCGCCGCCCGGATCTGGCACCGCAGCCCCGTCATCGGCACGAGACCGGACACCGGGAGCGTCAGAAGTCGTACTGCTGCGTCGCACGCCTCTTCCTGGTGCGGGCGCAATTTCTTCGCCATGAAGACGATTTTCCTTTCCTGGAATTCAAGCGACAGCCGAAATGCGGATAGCAGGCCTTTGGACTGAGTCCAGCTCCGTCGGTGGCAGTAGCGCGGGTGCAAGGGCTGACCTCCGGCGCCGGCCGCGTTCCAGGGGGGTCACCCCCCGATTGCTGGACAGGGCGAGTATCCGGGGTGCGATTCCGCCGAATGCGGCCGGCACGGCGGTGGACCTGTTGCTGTCGAGGAACTCGAACCTGATGTCTCCGAGGCACATGCAGATGCCGTCCGGTACCGAGCTCACGGCCATGGCCCGGCGCAACCTGTTGGGGTCGGCCGGCATCGTGAGGTCCGTCAGGATCGCCGGTTCGGTGGGGCGAACGATGTCGCTGACTCGTATGGCGCGGGCTCCCCGGAGAAGACAATCCAGTGCAGTGAGGCCAGGCACGGCTGATCCCTTGGTCTGAAGTCACTAGCTTTACCATCCTTTTCTATGTCAATCCACAGCGTCACTCGCAAGAGTTTCGAGAGGTATTTAAGCCAGACAATTTTGCGGTTCACTTGAATCCTCTGGAACCCTTCTCACATCACAGAGTCTAGCCGCGACACAACTTTGATGCAGCTAACTCGTGACTTCGCGTCACCCCATCGAGCGAAGGAGCCACCGG